>NZ_CP178184.1:0-865000 GCF_051990045.1 Pseudomonas sp. YH-1
GTTAGCCGCCAGGCGGCCTCTCAGCAGCGGCAGACGACGGGCCACCGGCGGCGTCCGCAGCAGCATCAGGATCAAGCCTATGGCTGCATAGATCGCCCAGCGCTCCAGATCGGACCGCACCACCCACAGCATATGCAGCAATCCCAGACCGAGGATGACATATATCAGGCGATGCAGCTTCTTCCAGCCCGTCCCCAGCTTTCGCATGCTGTAGCGGTTGGAGGTAACGGCCAGCGACAACAGCCCCAGAAAGGCAGTGAACCCGACAATGATGTAGGGCCGCTTGCGCAATTCGATACCCAACTGCGCCCAGTCCAATCCCAGGACGAACAGCGCATAGGCACTCAGGTGCAGCACTATATAGGTGAAGCACCACAGCCCAAGTTGCCGCCGGACCTGTATCCAACCACCCCAGCGAGTGATCTTCTGCAGGGGAGTCATGGCCAGGGTCACGAGCAACAGGATCAGACCACCCTGCCCCAGCCGGTCGACCAATGCCTTGCCCGGGTCCGGACCGAGATCGAAGATCCAAGCTTGATACAGCCAATAAAGCAGCGGCAGCAGCGCAGCCAGAAAAACCCCGGTCCGCCAAAACGGATAGCGCATCAGTAATCCTTCCTCAGGTCCATGCCTGCATAGAGCGAAGCAACTTCATCGGCGTAGCCATTGAACATGAGGGTAGGACGAACATTGGGGCTAAATAGTCCACTGGGCAGGCGCCGCTCACGCGCCTGACTCCAGCGGGGATGATCCACAGTCGGATTGACGTTGGCATAAAAGCCGTACTCGTCAGAAGCCAGGCTTTGCCAGGTGGTCTTCGGCTGCTCTTCAACGAAGCTGATCCGCACGATGGACTTGGCGCCCTTGAACCCATACTTCCACGGCACCACCAAGCGAAGCGGCGCACCGTTCTGGTTCGCCAGTACCCGGCCATACATGCCGACCGCCAATATCGCCAACGGATGCATTGCCTCGTCCATACGCAGCCCCTCCACATAGGGCCAGTCGATCAGCGCGAAGTTGGACTGCACACCCGGCATGTCCTTGCGATCCACCAGCGTTTCGAAGCGCACGTACTTCGCTTTGCTGGTCGGCTCCACGCGCTTGATCAGATCGGAAATCGGGAAGCCTATCCAGGGAATAACCATCGACCAGGCTTCGACACAACGCAGCCGGTAGATACGCTCCTCCAGTTGATAGGGCTTGATGAAATCCTCAAGCAGATACTTACCCGGCTTGCCCACCTCCCCGTCGATCACTACTGACCAGGGTTCGGTCTTCAGAGCGCCGGCATTGGCAGCGGGATCGCCCTTGTCCGGGCCAAACTCGTAGAAGTTGTTGTAGGTCGTCGCGTCCTTGAACGGTGTGATGGACTCATCTTTCACCGTTACGGCATCCCAGCCGGTAGCGGACAACTTTTCAGTCAACCAGGACGGAGCAGCCGCCTCGGTCACGTCGGCATAGCGACCGCCGTCGGCAAAACTCAGGCGCGGCAATCCGGACAACGCGGCAGCCGCCATCGCACCACCGAGAAAGTGGCGACGGGAGAAATAGAGGGATTCGGGCGTGACTTCCGATTCGTGGCAATCGGAAAGGCGGGACGACTTGATCAGCATGACGGGCTCCGCAACGACTGGCTATATGCGCCAGTAGACTGCGGAGCCCGCTGGAAATTACACGGCAGGCGGCTGCTTGCGACGGCGCAATTGCAACAAGTATTGCACCGGGCCGGAGGCGGCGTAAGCAAGGAACAGCAGGAGCAGGATGCGCGGCGGGTCGGTGAAGACCACGGCGAATGCCAGCACCACTACCAGGATCGCCATGAACGGCACGCGGCCGCGCAGGTCGAGGTCCTTGAAGCTGTAGTACTTGATGTTGCTGACCATCAGCATGCCGGCGGCAGCGACCATCAGGGCAACCAGCAGAGAAACCTTGGCCCCCTGCACATCAAAGTCAGCAAACGCCCACACCGTACCGGCAACCAGAGCCGCTGCGGCCGGACTGGCCAGACCGATGAAGTAACGCTTGTCGGCCTTGCCCACCTGGGTATTGAAGCGAGCCAGACGCAGCGCTGCACCCGCCACGTAGATGAAGGCAACCATCCAACCCACTTTGCCCAGGCTGCTCAGCGCCCACTCGAAGGCGACCAGCGCCGGAGCAACGCCGAAGGCGACCATGTCGGACAGCGAGTCGTACTCGGCACCGAACGCACTCTGCGTATTGGTCAGGCGAGCCACGCGACCATCGAGGCCATCGAGGACCATGGCGACGAAGATGGCGATGGCGGCATTGGAGAAATCACCGCTCATGGCATTGATGATGGCGTACAGGCCTGTAAACAGTGCCGCGGTGGTGAACAGGTTGGGCAGCAGGTAGATGCCGCGATGACGAACCTTGCGACCTTCGGCGTCATGCCCCTCTTCGATGTGCTCATCGATGGGCAGCAGACTTTCTTCGGTGTCGGAAGCCTTGTTGGGCTCCTCGTGACCTTCACTCATGGACGATTCCTTGAGAACTCGTTGAGGCTGAGATTCGCCGGGGCACGCTACTGCGATGAGACGCCCGGCGTCCCCGCTTTATACCAGATCACCGCCCCTAAACGAAAAAACGCGGCAAGCGCCGCGTTTCTTCGTTTGTCGAAAGGACCTTAGTTCTTGGTCTTGTCGACGATCTTGTTGGCGGCGATCCACGGCATCATGGCGCGCAGTTGCTCGCCGATGACTTCGATACCGTGAGCGGCGTTGTTACGGCGCTTGGCGGTCATCGACGGATAGTTGGTGGCGCCTTCGGAGATGAACATCTTGGCGTATTCGCCGTCCTGGATGCGCTTCAGAGCATTGCGCATGGCCTGACGGGATTCGGCGTTGATCACTTCCGGGCCGGTCACGTACTCGCCGTATTCGGCGTTGTTGGAGATCGAGTA
Organism: Pseudomonas sp. YH-1; assembly: GCF_051990045.1. NCBI lineage: Bacteria > Pseudomonadati > Pseudomonadota > Gammaproteobacteria > Pseudomonadales > Pseudomonadaceae > Pseudomonas > Pseudomonas sp. YH-1. The sequence goes on from NZ_CP178184.1 coordinate 2,924, forward strand.
GTTCATGTTGGCGATACCGCCTTCGTACATGAGGTCAACGATCAGCTTCAGTTCGTGCAGGCACTCGAAGTAGGCCATTTCCGGAGCGTAACCGGCCTCGACCAGGGTTTCGAAACCGGCTTTCACCAGCTCGACGCAACCGCCACAGAGAACGGCCTGCTCACCGAACAGGTCGGTTTCGGTCTCGTCCTTGAAGGTGGTTTCGATGATGCCGGTACGGCCGCCGCCAACGCCGCAGGCGTAGGACAGGGCGACGTTCTTGGCATTACCCGAAGCGTCCTGGTAGATGGCGATCAGGTCAGGGATACCGCCGCCCTTGACGAACTCGGAGCGAACGGTGTGGCCCGGAGCTTTCGGCGCGATCATGATCACGTCGAGGTCAGCGCGCGGTACGACCTGGTTGTAGTGGATGGAGAAGCCGTGGGCGAAGGCCAGGGTGGCGCCCTTCTTCAGGTTCGGCTCGATCTCGTCCTTGTACAGACGGCCCTGGAACTCGTCCGGGGTCAGGATCATGACCAGGTCGGCAGCGGCAACGGCTTCGGCCACTTCGGCGACTTTCAGGCCATGGTTCTGGGCCTTGGCAACGGAGGAAGAACCCGCACGCAGGCCGACGGTGACGTCGACGCCGGAGTCTTTCAGGTTGCAGGCGTGGGCGTGGCCCTGGGAACCGTAACCGATGATGGCAACTTTCTTGCCCTGAACGATGGAGAGGTCACAGTCTTTATCGTAGAAAACGCGCATTTGGGTAATCCCCTGTCAGTTGGCCTCGTGGGCCGTATTTCAAATCAGATGCTGAGAGTCTTGTCGCCACGGGCAATGCCGGTGACGCCGCTGCGGACAACTTCGAGGATCGACGCGGTGCCGACGGCCTGGATGAAGCTGTCCAGCTTGTCGCTGGTACCGGCCAGTTGCACGGTATAGACGCTGCTGGTGACGTCGACGATCTGTCCGCGGAAGATGTCGGTGGTGCGCTTGACCTCGGCGCGCTGGGCGCCGGTGGCCTTCACCTTCACCAGCATCAGCTCGCGCTCGATGTGCGCGCTCTCCGAGAGGTTCACCAGTTTTACCACCTCAATGAGCTTGTTGAGGTTCTTGGTGATCTGCTCGATGACCTCATCCTGACCGGCGGTGGTCAGGGTCAGGCGCGACAGCGTCGGGTCTTCGGTCGGGGCGACGGTCAGGCTTTCGATGTTGTAGTTGCGCTGAGAGAACAGGCCGACAACGCGAGAGAGCGCGCCGGGTTCGTTTTCCAGCAGCAGGGAAATGATGTGTCGCATGATCAGGTACGCTCCGTCTTGCTCAGCCACATGTCGCGCATCGCACCACCGCGGATCTGCATCGGGTAGACGTGCTCGCTGGTATCGACCTGGATGTCGAGGAAGACCAGGCGATTCTTCATCGCGAAGGCTTCTTCCATCATCGGTTTCAGGTCCTTCAGGTCGGTGATGCGCATGCCGACGTGGCCATACGCTTCAGCCAGCTTGACGAAGTCCGGCAGCGATTCCATGTAGGAGTGCGAATAACGGCTGTTGTACTGCATGTCCTGCCATTGGCGGACCATGCCCAGCGCACCGTTGTTCAGGTTGACGATCTTCACCGGCAGGTCGTACTGCAGGCAGGTGGACAGCTCCTGGATGTTCATCTGGATGCTGCCTTCACCGGTCACGCAGGCGACGTCGGCTTCGGGGAAGTTGAGCTTCACGCCCATGGCGGCCGGGAAGCCGAAGCCCATGGTGCCCAGGCCACCGGAGTTGATCCAGCGATTGGGCTTGTTGAAGCGGTAGTACTGCGCCGCGAACATCTGGTGCTGGCCCACGTCGGAAGCAACGAAGGCATCACCGTTGGTGACTTCGCAGAGGGTCTCGATCACGGTCTGCGGCTTGATGATGCTGCCATCGCCCATGTTGTACGGGAACAGACCGCGGGTGCCGCGCCATTCCTCGATCTGCTTCCACCAGGCAGCCTGGGCTTCCTTGTTCGGGGTCTCGCCGATTTCCTTGAGGATCGCGACCATTTCGGTCAGCACGCTGTCCACCGGACCAACGATCGGGATGTCCGCTTTCACGGTCTTGGAGATCGAGGCCGGGTCGATGTCGACGTGGATGATCTTGGCGTTCGGGCAGAACTTGGCAGCGGTCTCGCCGTTGATCACGCGGTCGTCGAAGCGCGCGCCGACAGCGAAGATCACGTCAGCGTGGTGCATGGCGAGGTTCGCGGTGTAGCTGCCATGCATGCCGAGCATGCCGACGAACTGGCGATCAGTACCCGGATAGCCGCCCAGACCCATCAGGGTGTTGGTGACCGGCACATTGAGCATGCGCGCGACTTCGGTCAGCGGCTCGGCAGCATTGCCCATGATCACGCCGCCACCGGCGTAGATGATCGGGCGCTTGGCGGCCAGCATCATCTCGGCCGCCTTGCGGATCTGGCCGGAGTGACCACGGACGGCCGGGCTGTAGGAGCGCAGCTTGACCTTCTTCGGGTAGTTGTATTCGAACTTCTGGGTCGGATCGCCCATGTCCTTCGGAATATCGATCACCACCGGGCCGGGACGGCCAGACTGGGCGATATAGAAAGCCTTCTTGATGACTTCCGGGATTTCCGACGGGTGCTTGATGATGAAGCTGTGCTTCACGATCGGACGGGAGATACCGACCATGTCGGTTTCCTGGAATGCGTCGGTGCCGACCATGTTGCTCGCTACCTGGCCGGAGATCACCACCATCGGGATGGAGTCCATGTAGGCAGTAGCGATGCCGGTGACGGCATTGGTCGCACCGGGACCGGAGGTCACCAGCACCACGCCCGGCTTGCCGGTGGCGCGCGCATAGCCGTCGGCCATGTGAGTCGCGGCCTGCTCGTGGCGAACCAGGATGTGGGTTACTTCGTTCTCTTTGAAGAGAGCGTCGTAGATATGCAGGAGGGCACCGCCCGGGTACCCGTAGATGTACTTAACGCCTTCGTCACGCAGGGAGCGGACGACCATTTCAGCGCCGGATAAAAGTTCCACGTTGTCACCTCTAGAACGCTATATACGGAAACCCCCAACGTGGGGGACCGACTTGGATGGCTGCCCGGCAGACATGGGCGAATGTAATCGCCGGCTACGTCGACTGCCGATTGAGCAGAACCTGGAGACGCTCCTGTTTGTGTTACGGAGAGCCTCCACCCAGCGCGAGGTAACGCGAAACAGGGTGAAACTTTGCGGCGCGGGTAGCACCTCTTGTCTGCCGAGTAAAACCAGCTTGCGGCCGGCCCACTGCAGCGAACCTTGGATTCTTCTGAAACGAAGCGGCCAAGTCAAGCCATATATGGCTTTGAATGAAGCGGGGATGTGAACTTTCTCAGAGTGAATAAGCGCACGATTTGGTTATAGTTACCGACAGACTCCGCATCCCAAGGATCGACAAAGCATGCGACGGACGATTTTCCTGGGCAGCCTGCTGCTCGCACTGGCCCCGACCGTGATGGCCGCGCAGGTCTACAAGTGGGTTGATGCCCAAGGTATTACCCATTTCGGCGCGCAGCCGCCGGAAGGCGCCGAGGCCGCCAAGGTGAACACCAATACGGCACCGCCCAAGCCCGGCAGCAACTTCCCGCCGCCCGCTGCGATCAAGTCGACGCTGCCGCCCAGCGAAGACGAGAAGCAGAAAGCCGCCGACGAGAAAGTGCGCCAGGAAGTGGCACAGCAGGACGCCGAACGCCTGAAGCAATGCGACAAGCTGCGCACCGACGTGGCCCAGCTGAAGAACAACCCGCGCATCCGGGTGGATGACGGCAATGGCGACCTGCGCCGGATCTCAGAGGAAGAGCGTCAGGAACGCATTGCCACCAGCGAGAAGAGCATTCGCGAGAACTGCAACTGACGCCCGCTCAGGGCGTCGGACTAATCAGTTGATCGAAGGCGCCGAGCGCATCCAGCAGCGCTGCCACGCGAGCGCCTTCATTGGCGTAGGCCATTTCCGCGATAGCGCGGATGCCCGAGGCACTGGGCAGGTCCGCACCGCTCTCGATGATCAACTTCATCCGCGGCAGGAAGATCCACTGCAGCCACTCCTCCAGCGCCAGCGTATCCACGCAGAAGGGCTCGACACTGGAAAGCCTGTCCGCCGACGGGCTTTCACTTCCCCAGATTCCGATCGCACGCATCTCCCGCTCGATCAGCAGCAACTGATCGGCAACGGCTAGCACGCGCGCGTCCATTACAGGGTCACCTTGGCTTTCTGACGCGCTTCGGCAGCCCCGGCAGCGTTGCCCTGCTGGTCACGGCACTTGGCGATCAGATCCCACAGGCTGGCCTGCATGGTCGGACGACCGTTGGCCAGCGACAGGCCACGCAGCGCTACCTGCTCAGCTTGCGCGGCATCACCCTGGGCCAGACGCACCTGGGCCAGCTTGTAGAGGACCTGAGGCTCACGCGGGGCGATGCGCTGGGCACGCTCCAGGCTGGCGGCAGCGCCGTTCAGGTCACCACCGCCTTGCTGCTGCGCTGCGGAGGTCAGCAGCGCCAGCACCGGACCATCCAGTTGCTCGTCCGCCGACAGGCCAGAATTGCTCGACGGAATCCCGGACGGCCCCTGGTAGGTGCTGCCCTGGCTCGACGGCGCGGCCTGCTGGGTCTGGTACGCCGGCTGCTGGTAGGTCTGCGACTGGAAGCCACCGTTGGAGGTGATCCCGCCGCTGGTGGAAATCGGCTGCTGCGAAGAATAGGTCGAGCCGGTCGCCCCCGGGGACGTGGTCATCGGCGAGGTGCTGATCGGCGCAGCGCCGGTCTGTGCCGGGAAGGTCTGGATCGGCGCCATGCCGGCATCCTGCGGGACCATCACGGTGACGCCGGAGTCACCCTGCGGGATGCTTTGGCCGGCACCGGCACGCATCGGCGCCTGGGTGTTGCCACCGCTGCGGCCGACGCGCTCCGAGTTGGAGACGGAGGTACCGGAATCCTGCACGGGAATCGCACCGTGCTGCGGGGACGCACAACCGGACAGAAGCGCCAGAGTCGCCGACGCTGCAAACCAAGCTTTTCTCACTTCCAATCCTCTTGCATCAGTTCAACCAGCCGCGCACCCAGTCCATGACTTCGCCGGCTGGCGTCTGGTTTCCGCAACCTGCGCCCAGCGCAGGCTCGCTTCCACGAATATAAGGCATCTGCACTGCACCGGGGCAGTTGGCGTCAGTGCCCTGCCCGGTATGTGGATCAACCCAGGCCTGCACGACATTATCCGGCATCGGCATGTCCAGCGGCGCAGGATTGGCCTTGCGCATGAAGCTGGTCCAGATCTGCAGCGCACCGGTGGCGCCGGTGAGCGGCGTCTTGCCGTTGTCGTCGCGACCGATCCACACCACTGCCAGCAGGTCCTGGCCGAAACCGGAGAACCAGCTGTCGCGGGAATCGTTGGTGGTACCGGTCTTGCCCGCCAGGGTCAGGGACGCCGGCAGCTGGTTGTAGACGGAGCGGCCAGTGCCCTCACGCATCACGCGCTGCATGGCGCTCTGCAGGAGGTAGATGGCGCCCGGATCGAAGCGCTGCTGGACCTGGAACGGATAACGCTTGAGCGGCTGCCCATCCGCCGCCAGCACACTGCGGATGCTGCGCAACGGGGTGTTGAAGCCACCACTGGCAATGGTCTGGTACATGGTCGCGACCTGCATCGGGCTCAGCGCGCCGGCCCCCAGCAGCATCGACGGATAAGCCGGCCAGTTTGGCGAAACGCCCAGGCGCTCCAGCGTCTTCAGAACGTTCGGCACGCCCAGATCGAGACCCAGCCTGGCGGTGGACAGGTTCAGCGAGCGAGCCAGCCCCTGGTAGAGGAAGATGGTGCCGTTGGCGGTGCCTTCGTAGTTCTTCGGCGTCCAGACCTGACCATCCTTGCCTTTCACCTGGAACGGCTGGTCCTGGATGTAACTGGTCAGGGTGTACTGGCTCGGCTTTTCCAGCGCGGTCAGGTAGACCGCCGGCTTTACCAGCGAACCGATCGGCCGAACCGCATCGACGGCTCGGTTGAAGCCAGCGAAGCGCGGGTCGCGGCTGCCGAGCAATGCCTGGATCTCACCGGTTTCCGGGTTGGTCACGACCATCGCGGTTTCGGTTTCAGCCACGCCCTTGCGGCCTTCGAGACGTTTGAAGGTTTCGCTGACGGCGGACTCGGCCTTCATCTGCAGGATGGGGTCGAAGCTGGTGAAGATGCGCAGGCCTTCCTCGGTCAGGTCCTCGTCGCGGTAATCCTCGCGCAGTTGGCGTTTCACCAGATCGAGGAAAGCCGGATAGGAGCTATTGGCCATGCTGCCCTGGCGAGTCACACCCAGTGGCGTCTGCTTGGCGGCAGCGGCTTCGTCGGCAGTGATCACACCCTGTTCGGCGAGCACGTCGAGCACCACGTTGCGGCGCTCCAGTGCACGCTCGGGGTTGCGGCGCGGGTTGTAGTAGGAAGGCCCTTTCACCATGCCGACCAGCAAAGCCACCTGCGGCAGCTTGAGCTCCGACAGCGGCTGGCTGAAGAAGTACTGACTGGCGAGGCCGAAGCCGTTCACCGAGCGCTGACCGTCCTGGCCGAGGAACACCTCGTTGAGGTAACCCTCGAGGATTTCGCGCTTGTCGTAATGCAGTTCAAGCAGCACCGCCATCATGGCTTCGGTAAGCTTGCGCGACAGGCTGCGTTCGTTGGTCAGGAAGAAGTTCTTCACCAACTGCTGGGTCAGCGTACTGCCGCCCTGGCGCAACTGGCCGGCACTGGCGTTGACCCAGACGGCACGGGCGATGGACTTGATGGACACCCCATGGTGGGTCCAGAAGTCGCGGTCCTCCACGGCGACCAGGGTATCGATCAGGTACGGCGGCACCTGGTCGAGCTTGATCAGGATGCGGTCTTCGTTGTGCGCCGGGTACAGGCCGCCGATCAGCAGCGGCTCCATGCGCGCGACCGCAAGGTCGCCGCCGTTGGCGCGGCTCAGGCCGGCCACATAGTCGCCGGAGAAGCGCACACGAATGCGCTGGGCCGGCTCGGCACCTTCATAGAACTGGAAGCCGCGGGTATTGAGATCGACGGCATTGCCGGCCACCGACACGGCACCCGGCCCTGCGACCGTGGTTTCGCGGCGATAGCCCAGCGCATCCAGCTCGCGCAGGAAGTCGTCCTTGCCCAGCTTCAGGCCGACGAACAGTTCCAGCGGCCGGGCGTAGACCTTGGCGGGAATGGTCCAGCGCTTGCCGGAGAATTTCTCCTGGACAACCGCATCGAGGTACACGGCAAAACCGGCCAGCACCACCACGCCAACCAGACCGAGCTTGAGAGCCCAGCCCAGCCACTTGCGCATGGCAGGCGACGATTTGCCGCTTTTTTTACGAGGTTTGGAAGATCGGGGACGCGTCATGGCGGCGCATTATACGTACTTTATCCACAGGAGACAGACGCCGCTCCAGCAGGCGCCCGGGCTTGATGCGAACTGCCGCGCATCTATCGAAAGCGGCAGTGGCCGAGCTATGACCCCACGATGGCCATTTGGTTGCCGGCCGGCTGCAGAGTTTGCACCGGCCGACCCAGTCGCCATAATGCCTGCCTTTAGAAAATTCGACCGGAAAGGACATCACGTGAGCCAGACCTTACTCGCAGCCCTGCAGAACCCCGCCCTCTTCCCCCATCCGGTCGACGGCTTCCGGGTCATCGAAACCCACATTTCCTGGGTGCTGCTCACTGGCTCCTATGTCTACAAGATCAAGAAGCCGGTGAACTTCGGCTTCCTCGACTTCACCGACCTCACCAAGCGCAAGCACTTCTGCGAGGAAGAGCTGCGTCTGAACCAGCGCCTGACCGAAGGCCTGTACCTCGACGTGATCGCCATCACCGGCAGCGAATCCGCCCCGCAGCTGAACGGCGAAGGCCCGGCCATCGAGTACATGCTCCAGTGCCGCGAATTCCCGCAGGCCCAGCTGCTCAGCGAAGTGCAGGCGCGCGGAGAACTCGGCGCGCAGCACATTGACGGCCTCGCCAAACAGATTGCCGACTTCCACCTGCGCACCCCGGTCGTCCCCACCGAACACCCGCTGGGCACCCCGGAAGCCTGCATGGCGCCGGTCCGTCAGAACTTCGAGCAGATCCGTCCGATGCTCTCCGACAAGGCCGACCTGCAGCAGCTCGATGCCCTGGAGGCCTGGGCCGAGTCCAGCTTCGAGCGCCTGCATGGCGTGTTCGAGCAGCGCAAGGCAAACGGTTTCACCCGCGAATGCCACGGCGACATCCACTTGGGTAACGCCGCGATCATCGATGGCAAGGTCGTACTTTTCGACTGCATCGAGTTCAACGAGCCGTTCCGCTTCACCGACGTCACCGCCGACTACGCCTTCCTCGCCATGGACCTGGAAGACCGCGGCTTGAAATGCCTGTCGCGGCGCTTCGTCAGCCAGTACCTGGAATACACCGGCGACTACCAGTCCCTGGCCCTGCTGAATTTCTACAAGGCCTACCGGGCCCTGGTCCGCGCCAAGATCGCACTGTTCAGTCTGGCGCACCAGACCGACGCCGTGCAGAAGGCCGCGACCCTGCGCCAGTACCGCAACTACGCCAACCTGGCAGAAAGCTATAGCGCGATTCCGTCGCGCTTCCTGGCGGTGACCGTCGGTGTTTCCGCTGTCGGCAAGAGTCAGGTTGCACTGCGTCTGGTGGAAGCGCTGGGCGCCGTGCGCCTGCGCTCGGACGTGGAGCGCAAGCGTCTGTTCGGCGAACAGAAGGCCGATCAGCAAGGTCAGCTCAAGGGCGGCATCTATGACGCCGACGCCACCACCGCGACCTACCAGCGCCTCAACGAACTGGCCGTGGACATCCTGCGCGCCGGCTACCCGGTGGTGCTGGACGCCACCTTCCTCAAGCGCGAACAACGCGCTGCCGCGTGGGAAATCGCCGAGGAAACCGGGGTTCCCTTCCTGATCCTCGACTGCCACGCACCGGAAGCCGTGATCGCCGGCTGGCTGAACCAGCGCCAGAACGACGGCAACGACCCGTCCGATGCCACCCTGGAAGTCATCCAGGCGCAACTGGCCAGCCGCGACGACCTCAACGCCGAGGAGCAGCAGCACAGCAAGCGCGTCAACACCCCGGACGCCGCCAGCCTCGACGCCCTGGTCGCCAGCATCCGTCAGCGCCTGCCGGGTCTCTGATCCACCGCCTGTCGGCCGGAGTCGCCCTGCGTGGTGCACTCCGGCCAGTGGTTACGCCGCCCGGCCAGCCTCGAACAACGACAACGCCTTGCCCCGCATTCTCGGCGATGTCACAAAGCCACGTTTTTCCCAGTCAACGCTACACTTCCCAGTGTGTGTCCGGCCGCTACGAGCAGTTCTCGGCCCCATCAAGACCTGACACCCATCGTGCCCATCGCAAGGACAGACGATGAACGACGAACTGCTGCACCTGAAGAACCTAGGCAAGACCTCCGCCCAATGGCTGCATGCCGTGGGCATCCACAGCGCCAGCGACCTGCGCCGCCTGGGGGCGGTCGGTGCGTACCGGGCCGTTCGCGCACGGGGCTTCCGTGCCTCGAAAGTGCTGCTCTACGCCATCGAGGGCGCCCTGCTGGATGTGCACTGGAACGACCTGCCAGCCGCGCACAAGGCTGCTCTTCTTGGCGAGCTTGAGACATTTCCCGCACGTAACAAGAGCTAGCTCACAAGCTCTGTGTGAAAATGTTTACGCAAGGTACCTGTCCGCTTATGGTTTCAGGGCCCTTCGTGCGCCCTCGACCGTCGCCATATCAAGGAATTACGGCCATGTACCTACTCGGTGAACAACCCGCCTATGCCGATCGACTGATCAATCGGCTACAGGGCATCCCGGCGCAACTGCTCGCCGGTCTTGAGCCCGCTGGCGAAGCCATCCGCCTGGAGCGCTCCGACGACCTGGAAGGCGAACTGCCCGGCAAGCACCTGTTCCTCATCGAGAACGGCCTGGTTCATGCCCTGGTGGACGAGCGCCCGCTGTTCTACCTGCAGGAAGGCGACCTGGTCGGCCTGCGCCAGGGCATCGAGCTGCCGCCCTGCCGCTACGTCAGCGAAGAACCACTGTGCCTGATTCCCTATTCGCGCAGCGAAGTGTTCCGCCATATCCACAGCCATGAGCAGCGTCAGGAGCAGTTCCTGCACTACCTGATCGGGCACACTGCACTGCTGTCGGATGCCCTGGCGCACCTCAAGCAGCCGGAGATTCGCCCGGCCACCGGCTTCCAGCACTTCGCCGCCGGCGCCCAGCTGATCCAGCAGGGTGACGATGCCGAGCACGTGTTCATCATTATCGAGGGCCATGCCGAAGCCTTCGTCGACGGGCAGAAGGTCGGCGATGTGCAGAAGGACGAGATCTTCGGCGCCATGGCCGTGTTCACCCGCGAGAAGCGCAGCGCCAGCGTGATCGCCAGCGAGCCGTGCACCGTGATGGTGATCCCCAAGGACCAGTTCCTCAGTCTGATGCAGAGCAACCCGCGCATCGCCCACAGCCTCATCGAAGGCATGGCACGCCGCATCGACCTGCTGAACAAGGAAGTCACCCAGCTGCGACTGCAACGCCAGCCCGACTGATCCGCTTTCTTGCGAAAAGCCCGGCCCAGCGCCGGGCTTTTTCGTTGGCGCAGGGCGAATTTCGCGGGCGAGAAAAAATCTGCAGAAAAGAGGTTGACTCTCAAATGATAATGATTATTATTGAGTCATCTGGTCGCGAGGCCAGATCGATAACCTCAAGAGACCACGCAGTCGGACTCTTCAGATTATCTCCTCATCAGGCTAATCACGGTTTCGACCCGGCACTTTGCCGGGTCTTTTTTTTGCCTCGATTTTTTCCTCCGCGCAGCGACTTCCTGTCCACCGAAAAATCTTCGGAAAGCGCGAAGAAAAGGTGTTGACTCTCAAATGATAATGGTTATTATTACAACCACTGGCTGCGAGGCCAGTAGGATAAGCTCGAGAGACCACGCAGTCGGACTCTTCAGATTATCTCCTCATCAGGCTAATCACGGTTTGGACCCGGCATTTTGCCGGGTCTTTTTTTGCCCGCGATTTCTGCAGCGGCCGTCATTCACACGCTAAAGGAAAAGGGCCTTACGGCCCCTTCACTGCTTGCCGCGCATTTGCGCGCAGTAATCCGTTGGCGGCTGTGCTGGTGTGTACCAGACGAAGTCCGCCTGGGCCGGCTCCACCGCCCTGCCAACTTCGGCCAGCATCACTACCTTCAGTCCCTGTACTGCGTCCAGGTCCTGCAGGTGCAGCGGAACGCCCAGGTCACGCCGCGCGTGGAACCCGCCAGCAATCAGCAGGGAAGGTTCGGGCGCTGCCTTGAAACGCTCGGCCAGGCGCCGGTCGCGCTGTTGCTGCACCGCCAGCATGGCCGGCAGCTGACTGTCCGGCAGCAGGCCGCAGTGAGCATCACGGATGTCCTGCAGCAACGCATCACGCACAGAAACTGCCGTGGAGGCTGCACCCTGCAATTCGGGCTTGCTCCGGTAGATCTCCATGATCTCGCTGCGATCCAGGTTGGCCGCCAGCAGCGGTGCCGGCTGCTTCACCAGCCAGGTCACCAGCGGGCCGTATTGCGACCAATCCCACCCCGGCTGCCAGCGCAGCGCACCGATCAGGTCGCTCGGCGCATCGCCCTTCGCCGCCGACGACTGAGCAGCGGTGACGGCGTTCTGCTGATCGGGGTTGAGCATCTCCAGTAGCACGCTGCCACTCGGACGGCGCTCGGCCAGTGCTCGCGCCAGCCAGAGTTCGAGTGCATGGTGATCGGGGTTGTCGTGCTGCTCTCCGACTATCACTCGTGGTGCGACTGCCAATTGATCGAGCAGTTGTGCGGGCGACAGCTGTTCACCGCTACGCAAGTCGCGGATCACGCCCAGCTCGGCACTGTCGCGCCCGTCCGGGCTCTGCCAGACCGGCAGCGGCGGCGTCACCACCTGACTCTGGCAAGCGGCGAGCAGCGCCAGCAGCGGGAAGAGCAGAACCTTCTTCATGGCGAGTTCCTTCAGCGCGCGATGATCAGCGGATGGCCGCGTTCCGGGTGCTCCTGCACCAGCACATCGAGGCCAAAGACGGTGCGCAGTGGTGCGGCCTGCAACACCTCGTGCGGCGTGCCGAGCAGATGTACGCGCGAATCGTGCAGGAGCATCAGGCGATCACAGTAACGCGCCGCCAGGTTCAGGTCGTGCAGAATCACCAGCACTGCCGCACCACGCCCGGCGAAATCGCACACAGCCTGCAGTGTGGTGTGCTGGTGCAACGGGTCGAGCGCCGAGGTCGGTTCGTCCAGCAGCAGCACCTGCTCCGCCCCGCCCGGCCAGAGCTGCGCCAGCACGCGGGCAAGGTGGACCCGCTGACGCTCGCCACCGGAGAGGGCCAGGTAGCTGCGCCCGGCCAGGTGCGAAGCGTCGGCGGCGGCCATGGCTTCGCGGATGATTTCCTCGTCGCGCTGGCGGCCACTGTCGTGGGGCAATCGTCCGAAGCCCACGACGGCCTCGACGGGAAAGGCGAAGTTCAGCGAGGACGACTGCGGCAGCACGGCCAACCGCCGTGCGCGCTCGGCACCTTGCCAGGATTCCAGCGGGCGGCCATCAAGGCTCACGGTTCCGCCAGTCAACGGCAACTCGCCATTCATGGCGCCGAGCAGAGTACTTTTACCCGCGCCATTGGGCCCGAGGACGCCGAGCACTTCGCCCGGCCGCAATGTCACGCTCACATCCTGCAGGATGGTCTGGGCGCCGCGCTTCACCAGCAGCTTGTCTGCGCACAGCATCAGGAACGCCCCCGGATCAGCAGGTAGAGGAAGAATGGCGCACCGATCAACGCGGTGACGATGCCGATCGGCAGCTCGGCCGGCGCCAGCGCCAAGCGAGCGATCAAATCGGCCAACAGCAGGAGAATCGCACCGCCGAACATCGAGGCCGGCAGCAAGATGCGGTGATCGGGCCCGACGATCAGGCGCAGCAGGTGCGGCACCACCAGACCGATGAAACCGATCATGCCGGCGGCGGCCACCGCTGCACCGACGCCCAGCGCGGTGCAGAGGATCAGTTCGACTTTCAGCCGCTCGACGTCGAAGCCCAGGTGACGCGCTTCGGATTCGCCGAGCAACAGCGCATTCAACGCGTCCACCCGGCGCGGCAACCAACAGGCCACCAACAGGGTAATCAGCAGCAGGGGCCAGAGTCGTGGGTAGCTCGCACCATTGAGGCTGCCGAGGTTCCAGAACGTCAGTGTGCGCAGGGTGGCGTCGTCGGCGAGGTAGGTGAACAGGCCGATCAGCGCGCCCGCGAGCGCCGTCAGCGCGATGCCGGCGAGCAGCATGGTCGCCACGCTGGTCTGGCCGTTGTGGCGCCCCAGCCGATAGACCAGCGCCGTCACCATCAGCCCGCCGGCAAAGGCGCACGCGGACAGCAGATAAGGAGCGAAGGCCTCGGGCAATCCACCGATGGACGCACCGAAGACAATAGCGATGGCAGCCCCCAGCGCGGCGCCACTGGACACTCCGATCAGGCCGGGATCGGCCAGCGGGTTGCGGAACAGTCCCTGCATCGCCACACCGGCCAGCGCCAGCACACCGCCGGTAGCGATTCCGAGCAAGGTGCGCGGCAGGCGAATCTGACCGACGATCAGCTCGGCCTGCCCCAGGCCGTCGGCGGAAACGGGCAGTCCAGCCATGTGCGCCAGCGCGCGCAGGGTATCGCCCAGCGGCAGACTCACTGGCCCTAGGGCCAGTGAGAGCCAGACGACCAGCAGGAGCAGGAAACCAAGGAGCAGGAACAGCGGTCGAGCGGTAACGATCCGGGTCAAGGACGACTTTCCGTGTTCAGGGCCTGCGCGGAAGGATAAAAGGCCTGGGAGAGGCTAGCCAGCCCATCCGGGATACGCGGGCCGAGACCGCCGACCAGCAGGGTCGGGTCGAGAACCAGGATGCGGCCGTCACGCAGCGCGCTCGTCGCGGCAAGCCCCGGATTCTGCTGGGTCAGTGCGATGCGGGCCTTGTCGCCGTCCAGGGCGCGGTCGCTGAGCACCACCACCTGCGGGTTCAGCGCGGTGAGGGCTTCAGTCGACAGCGTCTTGTAACCTGTGTGGGTCGCCAGGTTACGGCCGCCGGCATGCTGGATCAGCCAGTCACCGGAAGTGTCTTGGCCGGCCACCAGCAGATTGCCGCCGGCATGCCCGACCAGCAGGACGACACCCGGCGCGGCCTGCGCGGACTGGGCCTTCTTCACCCAAGCACCCTGTGCGGCGAGACGCGCATCGAAGTCCGCCTCGGCCTGCCGGGCCTTGTCCGGCGCCCCGAGCAGCTCGCCCAGACGCTGAATAGTGTTGTGCACAGTCTTCTCGTCGGCCTTGGCCGACAGCGTCTCGATCCGTACGCCAGCAGCACGCAACTGCTGCAGCACAGGCGGCGGGCCCATTTCCTCGCTGCCCAGCAGGATGTCCGGTTTCAGCGCGAGGATGCCTTCGGCGGCGAGTTGCCGTTGGTAGCCAATCTTCGGCAACGCATGGAGCGATGCCGGGTGCAGGCTGGTGGTATCGACACCCACCAGCTTGGCCTCGCCGCCCAGGGCGACGACCCATTCGCTCAGCGAACCACCGGCACTCACCCAGCGCTGCGGCAGCGAATCAGCCAACGCGCTGGTGGCAGTCAGGCAGAGACCGGCGAACAGCGTGCGTGCAATCAAGGAAGTCTTCATGAGTCGCCTCTCAGAGTGCCGGGAAGGATTCGGCGAGTTCGCGCCAGCCCTGCAGCTCCGGAACTCCCGGCTTGCGTGCACCGAACACCTGCAGCACCAGCTCGCCATTGGCATCGAAGGCTTCCCAGCTGGTGACCACGCCATCGCTGCTTGGCTTGCGCACGCGCCACAGCTCGACCACACCCGGCGTCTTCAGGTGAAGGTTGAACAGCGGATCAAGGACGTTGAACCAGTCGTCCATCCACTTGAGGTTTTCTACCGTGCCGGTGTGAATCTGGATGCAATGGGCATTGCCGACGAAGATCATGATCGGCAACTGCTTGGCCCCGGCCGCTTCCAGCAGGCGCGGCAGCTCGGTGACGGCCAGCGGTTCGGCCCACTCGCGGCCGGCAAGGCGCAGCGCCTGGGTACGCTGGACCTTGTGCTTCTTCAGCAAGGCAAAGAAGTGGTGGGTGTCCTTCAATGCCGCCCAGCCTTCGCGCAAGGCGGCGACATCGATGTCGCCATCGGCCAGCGGCGCGTCCTTGGCCTCCAATGGAGTCAGGTCGAGTGCAGCGCTCTGCTGGGCGGCGGTGAAGCTGCGCACCAATGGGTCCCAGGCGCTGAGCTCGCTCTGCTCGGTAAGGAAGACCTTGTGCACAGCGGTACCCTGGCGGTCGAACACCTGGATGCTGCGCTGGGTGCCATGGGCGGTCTCCTCGCTGATGGCGAAGGCGCTGGCCCAGCCACCGAGGAACAGACGCAGGTCGATGTCCGGGGAGACCACCAGGCCCATCTGGCCATTGGCGGAAACGGTGACGTCGCGGTACGGCCCCTTGCGCTCATGCACGCAATGCTCATTGCGGGTCAGCGCCATGATCTGGCCCAGCTCACCCAGGGCCGGCAACAGTTCGGCCCAGTCGGTGCGCAGGCGCACAGCGTCCACACCCAGGCGGCTGGCGGTCAGCTCGGCTTCGCTCACGGCAAGATGATGCGCCGCATCGCGGGCGCGCAGGCGCGGTTTCTCGGCGCGCAGGGCTTGCCAGGCGCGGTACAGCTCGGCGGCCGGCGCAGTCAGGGTCGTCATCGCAGAATTCCTCGTTCGAAAGATGGCCTGCCGCAGTGCGGCGGTATAAACGAACCTTGCCACAGGAAATTTAGGAAATCTATTTGATAATTATTTGCATTAGATTGCAGAGAAGCTTAAGGTCGGCGCCGTTTTCGCTGGCACGTCGCCAGTTCACCCCTCCTTCAGCACACGGAAGTGCACCCTCTTCCGGTACTGCCCTGCGGGCGCGGATAATGCTCGCCTCGTGATGCCGTACCTGGATGGAAGACTTGGATGATCCTGCTCTGCGCCCCGCATGACCTGGCCGAAGGCCAGAGCCGGGGCTTCAAGGCCGCTGGCCTGAATCTCTTTGCCGTGCGCCGCCAGGGCCGTGTCTATGCCTACCGCAACAGCTGCCCGCACCGGGAAATCCCGCTGGGCTACGATGCCGAGCAGTACCTCGATGCCAGCGGCCGCTTGCTGCAGTGCGGCCACCATGGTGCGCTGTTCCTGATCGAGACCGGCGAGTGCATCCAGGGGCCGTGCCTGGGGGATGTGCTGGAGGCATTGCCCTGCCGCGAGGACGACCAGGGCATCTGGCTGGACGAAAGCGGCCAGGGATAGGAACGTTTCCGGGCCGGTTCGCGAGCAAGCTCGCTCCTACAAACGGCGGGCGCGGCCAACCCGTAGGGGCGAGCCTGCTCGCGAACCGCCCAACGCCAGAACAGCAGTCGAGCGACTAGAGCAACACCTTCAGCGGCCGCTCCAGCCGAATCTCACGGGTATCGATCCGTGCCCCATACGCCAGCACTTCCACCCCGGCGTTGCGAGCCTCCACCAGCGCGGCCGCGTAGGCCGGGTCGATTTCCACCGCCGGGCGGACTGCCTCGATATCCGACAGGTTCACGGCATACAGCAACACCGCACGCATACCCTGACGCGCCAGCGCCGCCAGCTCGCGCAGGTGCTTGGCGCCTCGCTGGGTAACAGCATCGGGGAAAGCCGCGACCAAGGTGCCATCGAAGCCCAGGGTCACACTCTTCACTTCCACGTAGACCGGCTTGCCGGCGTACATCAGGCGGAAGTCCGCGCGACTTTTCTCCTGCCCGTAGGCGACTTCTCGACGCAGCTCATCGAATCCGGCCAGCTCGGTCACCGTGCCAGCCAACAAAGCCTCTTCCACCAGCCGGTTGGCCCGACCGGTGTTCACACAGGCCAATCGCCCCTGCGGAGTTTCCACCAGTTCCCAGGTGCCCGGCAGCTTGCGCTTGGGGTCGTCGGAGCGACTGAACCAGACCCGGCAGCCTTCGCTCATGCAGTTGAGCATCGAGCCGGTGTTCGGGCAGTGAATGGTGAGTTGCTCGCCACTGGCGATCTCGATGTCCGCCAGGAAGCGCTTGTAGCGTTTGATCAGGCGCGCCTCTTCCAGCGCCGGCTCGAAGCGCATCAGGGACGCCAGGTCTTCAGGCCGCGGGCGATGCGCTCCACTGCCTGCTGCAGGCGTTCGACGCTCTGGGTGTAGGCGAAACGTACATGGTGCGAAGCCTGGTAACGCCCGAAGTCGATCCCAGGCGTGAAGGCCACGTGCTCGGTCTCGATGAAGTGCTGACAGAAGGCAAAGGCGTCGCCACCGAAGGCGCTGATATCCGCATACAGATAAAAGGCGCCCTCCGGCTCCACCGCGATGCCGAAGCCCAGTTCGCGCAGCGCCGGCAGCAGGTAGTCGCGACGGCGGCGGAACTCTTCGCGGCGCTCTTCGAGGATCGCCAGGGTCGCCGGCTCGAAGCACGCCAGCGCAGCGTGCTGAGCCATGCTCGGCGCGCTGATGTAGAGGTTCTGTGCCAGCTTCTCCAGTTCGCCCACCGCTTCCTGCGGCGCCACCAGCCAACCCAGGCGCCAGCCGGTCATGCCGAAATATTTGGAGAAACTGTTGAGAACAAAGGCGTCGTCATCCACTTCCAGCACGCTGGGCGCGTCGATGCCGTAGGTCAGGCCGTGGTAGATCTCGTCCACCACCAGATGACCGCCGCGCGCCTTGAGCGCCGAAGACAGCGCCGCGAGCTCATCCTTGTGCAAGAGGGTACCCGTAGGATTCGCCGGCGATGCGGCCAGAGCGCCTACACTGTCCTGATCCCAGTGCCGTTCGATGAGCTCCGGGGTGAGCTGGTAACGGCTCTCCGGGCCAACCGGCACCAGTTGCGCGGCGCCTTCCACCAGGCGCAGAAAGTGGCGGTTGCACGGGTAGCCCGGATCGGCCAGCAACCAGTGCTTGCCCGGATCCACCAGCAGGCTGCTGGCGAGCAGCAGGGCGCCGGAACCGCCGGGCGTCACGAGGATACGTTGCGGGTCGATCGACAGGCCGTAGCGCTGGGCGTAGAAGCCGGCGATGGCTTCGCGCAGGGCCGGCAGGCCACGTGCGGCGGTATAGCGCGTGTGACCATTTGCCAGGGCCTTCTGCCCGGCCTCGACGATGGGCGCGGCGGTGGTGAAGTCCGGCTCGCCGATCTCCAGGTGGATGACGTCGTGGCCCGCGGCCTGCAGCTCGTTGGCCCGCGCCAGCAGCGCCATGACGTGGAAGGGTTCGATGGCGCGGCTGCGCGCACTGTAGGTGGTGGCCATGGAATATTCCGAACTTTGCGACAGAGCCGGGATTCTAACAGGCCACTGATGAATACTGGGCGGCTGCGCCGCCAAAGCGCAGTACCTGGGAAAATGCAGGCTTCGTCTGGAAATCATCAGCGATCCTGCCCAGGTTTGCAGAAAAGCCCGCTTGACGTGACCAGCGGGTCGGCAACCTGGCGATCAGACCATGTGCGGGCACTGGCAGGCTCGACAACCGGGAGTAGCGTCCCCGTTATCGTTCTGGTAAGTTCGCCCGCTGCGAGCGCGGGGCCGGCGGTGCCGGAGAGGGACCATCCGCGAGAGGATTAGCGAGAGTGAGAGGCGGTCATCCATGCCCACCAAAGCAAAACAACAGAGCAGCCAACTGATTCGTGGCTTCGAGCCCTACCAGGAAACCAAGGGCGAGGAGTACATGAGTGATCGCATGCGCGCGCACTTCACCTCCATCCTCAACAAATGGAAAGTTGAGCTGATGGAAGAAGTGGACCGCACCGTGCACCACATGCAGGACGAAGCGGCAAACTTCCCGGACCCGGCAGACCGTGCCAGCCAGGAAGAAGAGTTCAGCCTCGAGCTGCGCGCCCGCGACCGTGAGCGCAAGCTGATCAAGAAGATCGACGAGACCCTGCAGCTGATCGAAGACAACGATTACGGCTGGTGCGACTCCTGCGGCGTCGAGATCGGCATCCGCCGTCTGGAAGCCCGCCCCACCGCCACCCTGTGCATCGACTGCAAGACCCTGGCGGAAATCAAGGAAAAGCAGCTGGGCTCCTGAGCCTGGTTGATCCCGAACGGGGCGCTGCGGCGCCCCGTTTCGTTTCTGCGCCACGCCCTTAAATGGAAAGCCCAGGAGACGCCATGCCCGCCTCCCGCTACGTCGGACGATTCGCCCCCACGCCCAGCGGCTACCTGCACTTCGGTTCGCTGGTGGCGGCGGTGGCTTCCTACCTGGACGCGCGCGCTGTCGACGGAAAGTGGCTGGTGCGCATGGAGGACCTCGATCCGCCGCGCGAGATGCCTGGCGCCCAGGCAGCCATCCTGGAAACCCTTGAACGCTATGGCTTCGAATGGGACGGCCCAGTGGAGCGCCAGAGCGATCGCCATGCTGTCTACGCCGCCCAGGTCGAGCAATGGCTGCGTAGCGGCCTGGCCTACGCCTGTACTTGCTCGCGCAAGCAACTCGAAGGCAGCAACGGCATCTATCCCGGCATTTGTCGCGACGCCCAGCATGACTGGCACGGCGACGTCGCCATCCGCCTTCGCGTGCCGGAACTGGACTACCGCTTCACCGATCGCCTGCAGGGCGAGTTCCACCAGCACCTGGGCCGTGAAGTAGGCGATTTCATCATCCGCCGCCGCGACGGGTTGTTCGCCTATCAACTGGCGGTGGTGCTGGACGATGCCTGGCAGGGCGTCACCGACATCGTTCGCGGCGCCGACCTGCTCGACAACACCCCACGCCAGCTCTACCTGCAGGAACTGCTGGGCATCGCCGCGCCGCGTTACCTGCATGTGCCACTGATCATCCAGCCCGACGGCCACAAGCTCGGCAAGACCTACCGCTCGCCACCGCTTCAGACCGACCAGGCTTCCCCGCTGCTGGTGCGCGCGCTGAATGCACTGGGACAGCAGCCGCCCGCCGAACTGCGACAGGCCACGCCGCAAGAGGTGCTCGCGTGGGGCATCGTGCACTGGGATGCCAACGCCATCCCTCACTGCCTGACACTGGAAGACGCGCAGCTATAGACTGCTCGTACAAGGCACACTAGCGATAGCTTTTCTGTAGGAGCGAGCTTGCTCGCGACCAGGATTTCCGGCAGCGCCGGCATCAAGCGGTTCGCGAGCAAGCTCGCTCCTACAAGGTCCACCGCGCCCAAGAGAGCGGCCGGCTTGCCGGCGACTGTGTGCACAGGTAGCCTGCCCGCCGAACCAAGAGAGAGACGACATGTACATCTACCGACTGGTGTTGCTCCTGGTCGTGGGCATCTACCTGTTCTCACCGGCCATCATGGACTGGTGGATCGATCCCCACGGCGCGTGGTACCGCCCGTATCTGCTGTGGCTGATCCTGATCGTCGTCACCTTCATCCTGCAGAGCCAGCGCGATGCTGACGAGCTTTAGCCTCACCCAGCTGATCCTGATCAGCGCCTCCTACCTGATGGTCCTGTTCGGCGTCGCCTGGATTACCGAGCGCGGCTTCATCCCGCGCCGGCTGGTGCGCCATCCGCTGATCTACACCCTGTCGCTGGGCGTGTACGCCAGCGCCTGGGCCTTCTATGGCACGGTCGGACTGGCCTACCAGTACGGCTACGGCTTCCTGGCGATCTACCTGGGCGTCTCCGGTGCCTTCCTGCTCGCGCCGGTGCTGCTCTACCCGATCCTGCGGATCACGCGGGCCTACCAGCTGTCGTCGCTGGCCGACCTGTTCGCCTTCCGCTTCCGCAGTACCTGGGCCGGCGCACTGACCACGCTGTTCATGCTGATCGCCGTGCTGCCAATGCTGGCGCTGCAGATCCAGGCGGTGACCGACTCGATCAGCATCCTCACCCGCGAATCCGAGCCCAACCGCGCGGCGCTGGCCTTCTGTGCGCTGATCACCCTGTTCGCCATCCTCTTCGGCGCCCGCCATATCGCCACCCGCGAGCGCCACGAAGGGCTGGTGATGGCGATTGCCTTCGAATCGCTGGTGAAGCTGGTAGCGCTCTGCTCCATCGGCCTGTTCGCCCTCTACGGCGTGTTCGGCGGCCCGGACGGTCTGGAAGTCTGGCTGTTGCAGAACCAGGAGGCCCTGAGCACCCTGCACACACCGCTGGCCGAAGGGCCGTGGCGCACGTTGCTGCTGGTGTTCTTCGCCGCAGCCATCGTCATGCCGCACATGTTCCACATGACCTTCACGGAAAACCTCAACCCGCGCTCGCTCCTCAGCGCCAGTTGGGGCCTGCCGTTGTTCCTGCTGCCGATGAGCCTGGCGGTGCCGCCGATTCTCTGGGCCGGCCTGCACCTGGGCGCCTCGACCAACCCGGAATACTTCACCCTCGGCCTGGGCATCTCGGTGGACAGTCCAGCGCTGGCCCTGACCGCCTTCATCGGCGGCATCTCCGCCGCCAGCGGCCTGATCATCGTGATGACCCTGGCGCTCTCGGGCATGGTGCTCAACCACCTGGTGCTGCCGCTCTACCAGCCGCCGGCCGAAGGCAACATCTACCGCTGGCTGAAGTGGACCCGTCGCGCGCTGATCGCCGCGATCATCATGGCCGGCTATGCCTTCTACCTGCTGCTGGGCGCCGAGCAGGACCTGTCCAATTTAGGGATAGTCTCGTTCGTCGCCACCCTGCAGTTCCTCCCCGGCGCACTGGCCGTGCTCTACTGGCCGACCGCCAACCGCCGCGGTTTCATCGCCGGCCTGGTGGCGGGCATGCTGGTGTGGGGCGCGACCATGCTCACCCCGCTGGTCGCGAACATGCAGAGCATCTACCTGCCGCTGTTCAACTCGCTCTATGTGCTCGACGACACCACCTGGCATCTCGCGGCGCTCGCTTCGCTGGCCGCCAACGTACTGGTATTCACCCTGGTGTCGCTGTTCACCGAAGCCAGTGACGAAGAAAAAGGCGCCGCCGAAGCCTGCGCCGTGGACAACGTCCGCCGCCCGCAGCGTCGCGAACTGCTCGCCCATTCCCCGCAGGAGTTCGCCAGCCAGCTGGCCAAGCCGCTGGGCGCGAAGACCGCGCAACGTGAAGTGGAACAGGCCCTGCGCGACCTGCACCTGCCCTTCGATGAGCGCCGGCCCTACGCCATGCGCCGCCTGCGTGACCGGATCGAAGCGAACCTCTCCGGCCTGATGGGCCCGAGCGTGGCGCAGGACATGGTGGAAACCTTCCTGCCCTACAAGGCCGCCAGCGAAAGTTACGTCACCGAAGACATCCACTTCATCGAGAGCCGCCTGGAGGACTACCACTCCCGGCTCACCGGCCTCGCCGCCGAACTCGACACCCTGCGCCGCTACCACCGCCAGACCCTGCAGGACCTGCCGATGGGCGTGTGCTCGCTGGCCAAGGACCAGGAAATCCTCATGTGGAACCGCGCCATCGAGGAGCTCACCGGCGTCAGCGCACAGCGCGTGGTCGGCTCGCGCCTGGCCGCCTTGCCCGACCCATGGCGCGGCCTGCTCGAAGGCTTCATTGACGCCCCTGACGAGCACCTGCACAAGCAGCGCCTGTCCATCGAGGGCCAGACCCGCTGGCTGAACCTGCACAAGGCGGCGATCGAAGAACCTCTCGCACCCGGTAACAGTGGCCTGGTGTTACTGGTCGAAGACCTCACTGAAACCCAGTCCCTGGAAGACAAGCTGATCCACTCCGAGCGCCTGGCCTCCATTGGCCGCCTGGCCGCCGGTGTCGCCCACGAGATCGGCAACCCCATCACCGGCATCGCCTGCCTGGCGCAGAACCTGCGGGAAGAGCGCGAGGGTGACGGAGAGCTCACCGAAATCAGCGGGCAGATCCTCGAACAGACCAAGCGCGTATCGCGCATCGTGCAGTCACTGATGAGCTTTGCCCACGCCGGCGGCAAGCAGGTCGCGGCCGAACCGGTGTGCCTGGCGGATGTCGCCCAGGAGGCCATCGGCCTGCTGTCGCTGAACAAGCGCAGTGTCGATGTACAGTTCTTCAACCTGTGCAATCCGGAACACTGGGTGGAGGGCGATTCCCAGCGCCTGGCCCAGGTGCTGATCAACCTGCTCTCCAACGCCCGCGACGCCTCCCCGCCCAACGGCGCGATCCGCGTGCGCACCGAAGCTTCCGAACAGACCATCGACCTGATCGTCGAGGACGAAGGCAGCGGAATACCCAAGTCGATCATTGACCGCCTGTTCGAGCCCTTCTTCACCACCAAGGACCCGGGCAAGGGAACCGGCCTGGGGCTCGCTCTGGTCTATTCGATCGTGGAAGAGCATTATGGGCAAATCACCATAGACAGCCCGGCAGACCCGGAACGCGAATGCGGAACCCGCATCAGCGTCACCTTGCCGCGGCATCCTGGCCCGACGGCCGAGCAGTAAACGAGCACGTCGAGAGAGCTGAATACATGGCACATATCCTCATCGTCGAAGACGAAACCATCATCCGTTCCGCCCTGCGACGATTGCTCGAGCGCAACCAGTACCAGGTCAGCGAGGCTGGCTCGGTGCAGGAAGCGCAGGAGCGCTACAGCATCCCGTCGTTCGACATGATCGTCAGCGACCTGCGCCTGCCCGGCGCCCCCGGCACCGAGCTGATCAAGCTGGCCCAGGGCACCCCGGTGCTGATCATGACCAGCTACGCCAGCCTGCGCTCGGCGGTGGATTCGATGAAGATGGGTGCGGTGGACTACATCGCCAAGCCGTTCGACCACGACGAAATGCTCCAGGCCGTGGCGCGCATCCTCAAGGATCGCCAGGAGAACCGTAACGCTCCCGCCGAAGCCCGCGGTAACGCCAAGGCGGCCGACCGTAGCAGCGGTAACACCGCCCCCGCGGACGGCGAGATCGGCATCATCGGCTCCTGCGCCCCCATGCAGGAGCTCTACACCAAGATCCGCAAGGTTGCGCCCACCGACTCCAATGTGCTGATCCAGGGTGAATCCGGTACCGGCAAGGAACTGGTCGCCCGCGCACTGCACAACCTGTCCAAGCGCACCAAGGCACCGCTGATCTCGGTGAACTGCGCCGCGATCCCGGAAACCCTGATCGAATCCGAACTGTTCGGCCACGAGAAAGGCGCATTCACCGGCGCCAGCGCCGGCCGTGCGGGCCTGGTGGAAGCGGCCGACGGCGGCACCCTGTTCCTCGACGAGATCGGCGAACTGCCGCTCGAAGCCCAGGCGCGACTGCTGCGCGTCCTGCAGGAAGGCGAAATCCGCCGGGTCGGCTCGGTACAGTCGCAGAAGGTCGACGTACGCCTGATCGCTGCTACCCACCGCGACCTGAAGATGCTGGCCAAGACCGGCCAGTTCCGCGAAGACCTCTATTACCGCCTGCACGTCATCTCGCTGAAGCTCCCGCCCCTGCGCGAGCGCGGCCCGGACGTCATGGAAATCGCCCGCTCCTTCCTGGCGCGCCAGTGCTCCCAGATGGGGCGCCCTGCGCTGACCTTCTCCCACGAGGCCGAACAGGCCATCCGTCACTACCCGTGGCCGGGTAACGTGCGTGAGCTGGAGAACGCCATCGAGCGCGCGGTGATCCTCAGCGAAGGTCAGGAAATCCCCGCCGACCTGCTGGGCATCGACATCGAGCTGGATGATCTGGACGACGACTTCGGCGATGACGGCGACCTGCGCCCGAGCAACGGCAGCGCCAGTAACCACGAGCCCACCGAGGACCTGTCGCTGGAGGACTACTTCCAGCACTTCGTCCTCGAGCACCAGGACCACATGACCGAGACCGAGCTGGCCCGCAAGCTGGGTATCAGCCGCAAATGCCTGTGGGAACGCCGCCAGCGCCTGGGCATCCCGCGCCGCAAATCCGGCGCATCGGCTGACTCCTAAGACGTTTCACACTGTTACCGGAGACAAGCTCCGTAACAAAAGCCGGGTTCATCGGTAACGGAAACCCGGCTTTTTTGTGCCTGCCGCCCAAGGGGCAATCCTCGCAAACCCTTGAAAAATAAGGATTCTCAAAAGTTGGCACGGCATCTGCTTTGTTATTGGCACAACAACAATAACAAGCACGACCACTCACAATAAGAACAAGACGAAACGACTCCAGCACAACAAAAACAAGATCGCGGAGGCGCAGCTAACTGATTCTTTTGGAGAAGGGTAGCCGTCGGGACCAGTCCCGCAACCAGTCAAGAAGAATAAAACTGTCTTGAGACAGCACGCAAAACTGGTTGGATCGAAAGATCATTGCTCACTCAGCGACCAAAGCAATCCGTTTGCTATTGAACACTTTCCAAGTGTGGAAGGTTCCCCGAAGCAGGTAGCTTCGAGGGTCGGGTCTACAAACAAAAACAACAAGCCCGGTAATCATAATAAAAACAAAGCACGCACCTATTTGGGGGGGAGCCTCGGCTCCCCCAGTAGCTTTCGCTACACTCTCCCGCTCTCCTCCCGCAAGCCCCTTTCTTCAGTTTTCTTCATCATCCCACCCCACGATGCTAGAATCGCCGCGGCGCAGACGGCATTCGATTTGCTGCCATTTGTTTCAAGGCAGCGGCAGACACCCGCTATCCTCCAGGAAACGCCGTAATCAGGCGGCTTGCCGAGACCTGCGTATGCCATCCATACACCTATTCCCGATAGTGCACACATGCTGAAAAAGCTGATCCAGTCCATCCGATCCCCACTGCGCCGTCCGCGCGCTGTCCGCACTACTCCGGAAGTCGTTGGCAATCATCAGCACTCGCTGCGGCGGGAACAGTTCAGCAGGAACGCGGTGAACGTCGTGGAGCGCCTGACCAAGGCCGGCTACCAGGCGTACATCGTCGGCGGTGGCGTACGTGACCCGCTGCTGGGCATTCCGCCCAAGGACTTCGACGTGGCCACCAGCGCCACCCCCGAGCAGGTGCGTGCCGAGTTCCGCAACGCGCGGGTGATTGGTCGCCGCTTCAAGCTGGTCCACGTCCATTTCGGTCGTGAAATCATCGAAGTTGCCACCTTCCGCGCGAACCATCCGGTCACCGAAGACGATGACACCAACAATGCCCATGCCTCCCGCAACGAGGCCGGCCGCATCCTGCGTGACAACGTCTATGGCACCCTGGAAGACGACGCCCAGCGCCGCGACTTCACCATCAACGCCCTGTACTTCGACGTCACCGGCGAGCGCATCCTCGACTACGCCCACGGCGTGCGCGACATCCGCAACCGCCTGATCCGCCTGATCGGCGACCCGGAGCAGCGTTACCTCGAAGACCCGGTACGGATGCTGCGGGCCGTGCGCTTCGCCGCCAAGCTGGACTTCGAGATCGAGAAGCACAGCGCCGCGCCGATCCGCCGCCTGGCGCCGCTGCTCAATGAAATTCCTTCGGCGCGCCTGTTCGACGAGATCCTCAAGCTGTTCCTCAGCGGCAAGGCCGAACGTACCTTCGAACTGCTCAACGAATACGAGCTGTTCGCCCCGCTGTTCCCGGCAAGCGCGAAGGCGCTGAAGGACAACCCCGAATACGCTGGCAAGCTGATGCGCCAGGCCCTGGCCAACACCGACGAGCGCATCCGCCTGGGCAAACCGGTCACCCCGGCCTTCCTGTTCGCCGCGCTGCTCTGGCCGGCCCTGCCCGCCCGCGTGCTGAAACTGCAGGACCGCGGCATGCCGCCGATCCCGGCGATGCAGGAAGCTGCCCACGAGCTGATCCTCGAGCAGTGCCGCCGCACCGCGGTGCCCAAGCGTTTCACCATCCCGATCCGCGAGATCTGGGACATGCAGGAGCGCCTGCCGCGCCGCCAGGGCAAGAAGGCCGATCTGCTGCTGGAAAACCCGCGTTTCCGCGCCGGTTACGACTTCCTGCTGCTGCGCGAGAGCGCTGGCGAGGAAACCGGTGGCCTCGGCGACTGGTGGACCGACTACCAGGAAGCCAGCGACGGCGAGCGCCGCGGCATGATCCGCAACCTGGCCAGCCAGCAGGAAGAAGGCGGTAGCGCCGCACCGCGCAAACGCCGCCGTGGCGGCAGCAACCGTCGTCGCCGCGGCCCACGTACCGAAGGCGCCAGCAGCGAATGAGCGAGCGCGTGTACATCGGGCTCGGCAGCAACCTCGCCGAGCCGCGCCAGCAGCTGGAAGCCGCGCTGAAAGCGCTGTCGCAGATTCCCGCCACCAAGGTGGCGGTGGTCTCGCCGCTCTACGCCAGCGATCCGCTGGGCCCGCCCGACCAGCCGCGCTACGTCAACGCCGTGGCGGCACTGGATACCGACCTGGAGCCGCTCGCCCTGCTGGACGCCCTGCAAACCATCGAGCTGGAGCAGGGGCGCGTACGCAAGGACGAGCGCTGGGGGCCGCGCACCCTCGATCTCGATATCCTGCTGTTCGGCGAGCAACTGATCGACGAGCCACGCCTGACCGTGCCGCACTACCACATGCACGCCCGCGCTTTCGTACTCTACCCGCTGGCAGACCTTGCACCGCAACTGCGTTTCCCCGACGGACGCACCCTGCCCGAGCTGCTCGCCGCCTGTCCGTTCAGCGGCCTCGAGCGCCTGTCCTGATGCATGCTGCGCCCCAGGCGTGGGGCGCACTGGCAGTAACGCCGTAACAGTCCGGTAACACCTGCAATTGACTTAGCCTTTTTCGATCCGGACTATAGGGCCCCGTTTGCCCCTGCCCGGCGCAGAACCGAGGACACTTTCATGCCTGATGTCACCCTGACCACCCTGCAAGGTCTCAAGCAAAGCGGCGAAAAGATCGCGATGCTGACCTCCTACGATGCCACTTTCGCCCACACCGCCAGTCTGGCCGGTGCCGAAATGCTGCTGATCGGTGACTCCCTGGGTATGGTGCTGCAAGGTCACGACAGCACGCTGCCAGTGACCGTAGAGGACATGGCCTACCATACTGCCGCCGTGAAACGCGGTAACAAGGGCGCGCTGATCGTCACCGACCTGCCGTTCGAATCCGGCACCTCGCTGGACCAGTTGCTGCGTGACTCGGTGAAGGTCATGCAGGCCGGCGCCCACATGGTCAAGCTCGAAGGCGGCGCCTGGCTCGCCGAGCCGATCATCCGCCTGGCCCAGATGGGTATCCCGGTGTGCGCGCACCTGGGCCTGACCCCGCAGGCCGTCAACCTGTTCGGCGGCTTCAAGGTCCAGGGCCGCCAGGAAAACCAGGCGCGCCAGCTGCGTGCCGACGCCATCGCTCTGGAGCAGGCCGGTGCCGCCGTGCTGTTGCTGGAATGCGTGCCGTCCGCCCTGGCGAAGGAAATCACCGAAGCCGTGAAGATCCCGGTCATTGGCATTGGCGCAGGCGCAGGCACCGACGGCCAGGTCCTGGTGATGCACGACATGCTCGGCCTGTCGTTGTCCGGACGTTCGCCGAAGTTCGTGAAGAACTTCCTCGAAGGCCAGCCCGACATCCAGTCCGCTTTCGCCGCCTACGTGAAGGCCGTGAAGGACGGCACCTTCCCCGGCCCGGAGCACGGTTTCGCCTGATGAATACAGTCAAGACAGTCCGCGAGCTGCGCGCCGCCGTGGCGCGCGCCCGTAGCGAAGGCAAGCGCATCGCGCTGGTGCCGACCATGGGCAACTTGCACGCCGGCCACGCCGCGCTGGTGACCAAGGCCAGCCAGCGCGCCGACTTCGTGGTGGCGAGCATCTTCGTCAACCCGCTGCAATTCGGCCCCAGCGAAGACCTGGACAAGTACCCGCGCACCCTGGCGGCGGACCAGGAGAAGCTGCTCAATGCCGGCTGTCACCTGCTGTTCGCCCCCACCGTCGAGGAAATGTACCCCGACGGCATGGACGGCCAGACCAGACTGCATGTCACCGGCGTCTCCGAAGGGCTGTGCGGCGGCAGCCGTCCGGGCCACTTCGACGGCGTCGCCACCGTGGTCTGCAAGCTGTTCAACATGGTCCAGCCCGATATGGCGCTGTTCGGCGAGAAGGACTTCCAGCAGCTGGCGGTCATTCGCAAGCTGGTGCGCGACCTGAACCTGCCGATCCAGATCTTCGGCGAAGCTACCGTGCGCGCCGAGGACGGCCTGGCCCTGTCGTCGCGCAACGGCTACCTCACCGAGGAGCAGCGCGCGCTCGCGCCAGTCCTGCAACGGACGCTGAAACAACTGGCCGAGCGTATCCGCCAGGGCGAGCGTGACTTCCCCGCGCTGCTGTCCGAGGGCTGCCAGCAGATCGAAGCGGCCGGCCTGCGCATCGATTACCTCGAGGCCCGTGAGTCCGCCGGCCTGCGCCCGGCCACGGCGCAGGACCATCAGTTGGTGATCCTGGTCGCCGCCTTCCTGGGCACCACCCGGCTGATCGACAACCTCGCCTTCCACATCGACTGATTCCTCGCCCGACACCCGAATATTCGCCTCGAAGCCGCGCCAGTCGCGGCCTTGAGCGGCTCCGGGTGCTCGGGCATACTCGCCCCGCTCTCCTCGACCAGAAGAAAAACAGGAGCCACGTCATGCAGAGCATCATGCTCAAAGCCAAACTGCACCGCGCCGAAGTCACCCACGCGGTGCTCGACTACGAAGGCTCCTGCGCCATCGACGGCGAATGGCTCGATCTCGCTGGCATCCGCGAGTACGAACAGATCCAGATCTATAACGTCGACAATGGCGAGCGCTTCACCACCTACGCGATCCGTGGCGAGGAAGGTTCGAGGATGATTTCCGTCAACGGCGCCGCTGCCCACAAGGCCAAGGTGGGTGACCGGGTGATCATCTGCGCGTACGCTCAGTTCAGCGACGCCGAGCTGGAAGGCTACCAGCCACGCATGCTGTACATGGCGCCTGGCAACGAACTCAGCCACACCAGCAACGCCATCCCGGTGCAGCTCGCCTGAATCACTGGGAAGACTTGGAACCCCTTGGTCTTCCCAGGTTTCAAAGCCTCGATCAAACACGCACGTCTTACCCGAAGGTATGTCATGGAACACCACCTTACTCCGCTGGATGCCACCAAACTGGCGAGCTGGCAGGCGCTGGCCACCCACCGCCAGGATCTCCAGAACTTCACCATGCGCGAGGCATTCGCCGAGGACCCGGAGCGCTTCAAGCGCTTCTCCATGAGCGCCTGCGGTCTATTCCTGGATTTCTCGAAGAACCTGCTGCGCCAAGACACCCTGGACCTGCTGGTGAAGCTTGCGGAAGAGGCGAAGCTGGGCGAAGCCATTCAGGCAATGTTCCGCGGTGAGGTGATCAACGCTTCCGAGCGCCGCCCGGTTCTGCACACCGCGCTGCGTCGCCCCATCGGCGACAAGGTGATGGTCGATGGTGTCGACGTAATGCCCGACGTGCACCGCGTGCTGCACCAGATGACCGAACTGGTCGCTGCCGTGCACAACGGCCTGTGGCGTGGTTACACCGAAAAGCCGATCACCGATGTGGTGAACATCGGCATCGGTGGCTCCTTCCTCGGCCCGCAGCTGGTCTCCGAGGCGCTGCTGCCCTTCGCCCAGAAAGGCGTACGTTGCCACTATCTGGCGAACATCGACGGCAGCGAATTCCGCGAGATGACCGCCAAGCTCAACGCCGAGACCACGCTGTTCATCGTCTCGTCGAAATCCTTCGGTACCCTGGAAACCCTGAAGAACGCCCAGGCCGCCCGCGCCTGGTACCTGGCCCAGGGTGGCAGCGAGGCGGAGCTGTACCGTCACTTCATCGCCGTCTCCAGCAACAAGGAGGCTGCGGCGGCCTTCGGCATCCGCCCGGAAAACGTCTTCCCGATGTGGGACTGGGTCGGTGGTCGCTACTCGCTGTGGTCGGCCATCGGCCTGCCGATCGCCATGTCGGTGGGTATCAACAACTTCAAGGAGCTGCTGTCCGGCGCCTACAGCATGGACCAGCATTTCCTGACCGCGCCGTTCGAGAAGAACATCCCGGTGCTGCTGGGCCTGCTGGGCGTCTGGTACGGCGACTTCTGGGGCGCGCGCAGCCACGCGATACTGCCCTACGACTACTACCTGCGGAACATCACCGACCACCTGCAGCAGCTGGACATGGAGTCCAACGGCAAGAGCGTACGCCAGGACGGCAGCCCGGTGTCCGCCGGCACCGGCCCGGTCATCTGGGGCGGCGTAGGCTGCAACGGCCAGCATGCGTACCACCAGCTGCTGCACCAGGGCACCCACCTGATCCCGGCGGACTTCATCGTCCCCGTGTCCAGCTATAACCCGGTGGCCGACCACCATCAGTGGCTGTACGCCAACTGCCTGTCGCAGAGCCAGGCCCTGATGGTCGGCAAGAGCCGCGCCGAGGCCGAGGCCGAACTGCGCGCCAAAGGCGTGGACGAAGCCGAAGTGCAGCGCCTGGCGCCGCACAAGGTGATCCCGGGCAACCGCCCGAGCAATACCCTGGTGCTGGAGCGCATCAGCGCACGCCGCCTGGGCGCGCTGATCGCCATGTACGAACACAAGGTCTACGTGCAGAGCATCCTCTGGGGCATCAACGCCTTCGACCAGTGGGGTGTGGAACTGGGCAAGGAGCTGGGCAAGGCCGTCTACGGCCGCCTGGTCGGCAGCGAGGAAAGCGCCGCCGAAGATGGCTCCACCCAGGGCCTGATCGATTTCTTCCGCGGCCGTCACCGCGGCTGATAGGCAGTGGCCGGGTGCGCACCAGCGCATCCGGCCATGCTCGCGCCCCTCGCAGCCCCCCCTTCCCGTCTCCCGCACCGCACCTCGAACCGACGCTCAGCAACGGGTGGGACCTCATCCACCGGAACGTTCGCCCCTACCGATGCGTCGAAACTGCATGGACAACCCTTGAACCCGCCAGGCCTTGGATGCACCCTTGAGGGCATCTCGGCTCAACAACAACAAGGATTCCCCATGTACGAGATCAGCCTTCACCCCGTGCCGGAGGCCGTACGCAAGCGTGCCTACCTCGACAACGACGCCTACCAGCGCCTCTACCAGCAGTCGGTAGCCGACCCGGAAGCCTTCTGGGGCGAGCAGGCCACGGCCTTCCTCGACTGGTTCAAGCCCTGGCATTCGGTGCACCACGGCGATCTGGCAAAGGGCCAGGCAACCTGGTTCAAGGGCGGTCAGCTCAACGTCACCTACAACTGCATCGACCGCCACCTGGAACAACGCGGCGAGCAGGTCGCGATCATCTGGGAAGGCGACAACCCGGCCGAATCCGCCAACATCACCTACCGCAAGCTGCACAGCCATGTCTGCCGCCTGGCCAACGTGCTCAAGAGCCGCGGAGTGGAGAAAGGCGACCGGGTCTGCATCTACATGCCGATGATCCCCGAGGCCGCCTACGCCATGCTGGCCTGTGCGCGGATCGGCGCAATCCACTCGGTGGTGTTTGGCGGCTTCTCGCCAGACGCCCTGCGCGACCGCATCAACGATGCCGACTGCCGTACCGTGATCACTGCTGACGAAGGCGTGCGCGGCGGCAAGTACATCCCACTGAAAAAGAACGTGGAAAAGGCCCTGGCCGACTGCCCGAACGTCTCCACCGTGGTGGTGGTCGAGCGCACCCAGGGCGAGATCCCGTGGGTCGAGGGCCGTGACATCTGGTACCACGAGGCGCTGCGCGAAGTCAGCGAGGACTGCGCACCCGAGCCGATGGAGTCCGAGGACCCGCTGTTCATCCTGTACACCTCCGGCTCCACCGGCAAACCCAAGGGCGTACTGCATACCACCGGCGGCTACCTGCTGGGCGCGGCAATGACCCACAAGTATGTGTTCGACTATCACGACGGAGACATCTACTGGTGCACTGCGGACGTCGGCTGGGTCACGGGGCACAGCTATATCGTCTACGGTCCGCTGGCCAATGGCGCCACCACCCTGATGTTCGAGGGCGTGCCGAACTACCCCGACGCCTCGCGTTTCTGGCAGGTGATCGACAAGCACCAGGTGAACATCTTCTACACCGCGCCGACCGCGATCCGAGCCCTGATGCGCGAAGGCGAAGCCCCGGTGCAGAAGACCGATCGCAGCAGCCTGCGCCTGCTTGGCTCGGTAGGCGAGCCGATCAACCCGGAAGCCTGGGAGTGGTATTACAACGTGGTGGGCGAGAAGCGCTGCCCCATCGTCGACACCTGGTGGCAGACCGAAACCGGCAGCATCCTGATCACCCCGCTGCCCGGCGCCACCGACCTCAAGCCCGGCTCCGCCACCCGCCCCTTCTTCGGCGTGCAACCGGTGCTGCTGGACGAGCAGGGAAAGGAAATCGACGGTCCCGGCTCCGGCGTACTCGCCGTGAAAGCCAGTTGGCCGAGCCAGATCCGCAGCGTCTATGGCGATCACCAACGGATGATCGACACCTACTTCAAACCCTATCCCGGCTACTACTTCACCGGCGATGGCGCGCGCCGCGACGAGGATGGCTACTACTGGATCACCGGCCGCGTGGACGACGTGATCAATGTCTCCGGCCACCGTATCGGCACCGCGGAGGTGGAGAGTGCGCTGGTCCTGCACGACTCGGTCGCCGAGGCCGCCGTGGTCGGCTATCCGCACGACCTCAAGGGCCAGGGCATCTACGCCTTCGTCACCCCCATGAACGGCATCGAGCCCAGCGACGCGCTCAAGCAGGAGCTGCTGGCGCTGGTGAGCAAGGAGATCGGCAGCTTCGCCAAGCCGGAAATGCTGCAGTGGGCGCCGGGCCTGCCCAAGACCCGCTCGGGCAAGATCATGCGACGCATCCTGCGCAAGATCGCCTGCAACGAGCTGGAAAACCTCGGCGACACCTCGACTCTGGCCGACCCCAGCGTGGTTCAGGGGCTGATCGACAACCGCCTCAATCGTTGATGTGCGCTACAGGCCAAGGGCGCAAAGATGCTAGGTTTACAGAACAGACCTGTCGTCCTTGCCCCGAGGCCTGTCCGCCGCAATGGAAACCGTCCGCCGTCACATCGAAAGCCAGGTACTCAGCCTGACCGGCCTCGCCCTGGGCGGGGTCGACTTCGAATCGCCCAAGGGTGACCCCGGCCTGTTCGGGCCGGACTCCATCAGTTGGAAAGTCCATGGCGACTTCAGCTCGATGCTCATCGGCGGCATCAGCGCCCTGCTCCTGCAAATGCTGCACCCGGCCGCGCTGGGTGGCGTCTGGGACCACTCCAACTTCCGCGCCGACATGCTCGGCCGTCTGCGCCGCACCGGGCAGTTCATATCCGCCACCACCTATGGCTCGCGCGGCGACGCCGAGAAGTTGATCGAGCGCGTGCGCCGTATTCATGACAACGTCCACGGCACCCTGCCCGACGGTACGACCTACGCGGCCAGCGACCCGGACCTACTGACCTGGGTGCACGTCGCCGAAGTCAGCTGCTTCCTCGCCTCGCACCTGCGCTACCTGAACCCGGACCTTTCCGACGAAGAGCAAGACCGTTACTACAACGAGATCGCCCTCATCGCCGAGAGACTCGGCGCGAGGGAAGTACCCCGCTCGCGCGCCGAGGTAGCGGCCTATCTGCAACGCATGCGCCCACGACTGCGCTATGACGAGCGCACCCGCGAGGTAGTCAACGTACTGTTCAACGCCCCCGCACCCAGCTTCCTCGCCAAACCCTTCGGCCTGCTGATGATGCGCGCCGGTATCGACCTGCTGCCGGACTGGGCGACGGATCAGCTCGGCCTGAGCCTGGGCAGCCTGCAACGGCAGCTGATCCGCTCCAGCGTGAAGCGCAGCGTGCCCCTTCTGCGCTGGGCCGTGCGTAATGGATCGCTCCATCGAGCACGCCGCCGCATGGGGCTGCCACCCCTGCGCTGAAACGTGACTACCCGGTTCGGAGGGTGGTGAGCCAGCAGCGAGCGTGCAACCATGGCCGTTCGCTGCGGCCCCGCCGCTCCCGACAGAGGATTCGAGTCATGCAAGAAGTCGTCATCGTCGCTGCCACCCGTACCGCCATCGGCAGCTTTCAGGGTTCGCTTTCCGCACTGCCGGCCCATGAGCTGGGCGCCGCGGTAATTCGCACCCTGCTGCAACAGACCGGACTGGACCCGGCCCGGGTCGACGAGGTGATCCTCGGCCAGACCCTGACCGCCGGTGCCGGCCAGAACCCGGCGCGCCAGGCCTCGATCGCCGCCGGCCTGCCCAACAGCGTGCCGGCGATGACGGTCAACAAGGTCTGCGGCTCCGGTCTCAAGGCACTGCACCTGGCAGCCCAGGCGATTCGATGCGGCGATGCCGACGTCGTCATCGCCGGTGGCCAGGAAAGCATGAGCCTCGCCCCCTACGTCATGCCCGGTGCCCGCACCGGCCTGCGCATGGGCCACGCCAAACTGATCGACAGCATGATCCAGGACGGCCTGTGGGACGCCTTCAACGACTACCACATGGGCATCACCGCCGAGAACCTGGTGGAGAAATACGGCATCAGCCGCGAGGACCAGGACGCCTTCGCCGCCGACTCGCAGCACAAGGCAAGCGCGGCCATCGAAGCAGGCCGCTTCAAGGCTGAAATCACCGTCATCGAGATTCCCCAGCGCAAGGGCGAACCACTGCGCTTCGACACCGACGAGCAGCCGCGCGCCGGCACCACCGCAGAGTCCCTGGCCAAGCTCAAACCGGCATTCAAGAAGGACGGCAGCGTTACCGCCGGCAACGCGTCGACCCTCAATGACGGCGCCGCCGCCGTGCTGTTGATGAGCGCCACCAAGGCCGCCGAACTGGGCCTGCCGGTACTGGCCCGTATCGCCGCTTACGCGAACGCAGGTGTCGATCCGGCCATCATGGGCATCGGTCCGGTCTCAGCCACCCGCCGCTGCCTTGAAAAGGCCAGCTGGCAGCTCGCCGACCTGGACCTGATCGAAGCCAACGAGGCGTTCGCTGCTCAGGCACTGTCCGTGGGCAAGGAACTGGGCTGGGATGCCGCAAAGGTGAATGTGAACGGCGGCGCCATTGCCCTCGGCCATCCCATCGGCGCATCGGGCTGCCGCGTGCTTGTCACCCTGCTGCACGAGATGCTCCGCCGCGACGCAAAAAAAGGCCTCGCGACGCTCTGCATCGGCGGCGGGCAAGGCGTGGCGCTGGCTCTGGAGCGGTAACAACCGCTGGCTTGCTGCGCAGAATTCACTCTGCGCAGCAAGTCTCCGCGCACGCTGGCAGGGCAACTCCCTCCCAACTTGATTCCCCGCATGCTTTCAGTCCTACGCATAGGAATATTCCGTAGGTGCTTGAACAACTGGTCTATCTTCAAGATCAATGCGCGCAATTATTCGGACTCAGGGAGTCAGTTATGAAGAAGCGTGTGGTGCTGATCGAGGACCACCCCGCAATGCGTTTGGCGATCCGCTCGTTGCTGGAGCAGGATC
This sequence comes from Pseudomonas sp. YH-1, assembly GCF_051990045.1. Classification (NCBI taxonomy): domain Bacteria; kingdom Pseudomonadati; phylum Pseudomonadota; class Gammaproteobacteria; order Pseudomonadales; family Pseudomonadaceae; genus Pseudomonas; species Pseudomonas sp. YH-1. Next base: position 39,155 of record NZ_CP178184.1, read on the forward strand.
CGCAGTTCGAAGTCGCCCGTGAAGCAGCCGATGGCCATGGCGGACTGGATGCCGTACGCAAGGAACGCCCCGATCTGGTAATACTCGACCTCAACCTGCCCGGGATGGACGGTCTCGACCTGCTCGCGCGTATCCATATCTTCGACGAGAACATTCGCCTGCTGGTGCTGAGTTCGCAGGATGAACGCCTGTACTCGAGCAAGGTCGAAGCAGCGGGTGCGCATGGATTCGTCAGCAAGAACAAGGACACCAGTGCCATTCTCAACGCAGCGCGCATGCTGGTTTCGGGCTATCGCTGCTTCCCGGAAAAGGCCCTGAGCATCGACAAGAACACCGATCCGGTGGCCAGCCTCACGCCACGGGAGCTGGTCGTGTTGCGCAGCCTGGTGAGAGGCATGAGTAACAAGGACATCGCCGAGGAGTTGTTCCTCAGCCAGAAGACCGTCAGCACCTACAAGACGCGGATTCTTGAGAAGCTGAACCTGGAAAGCCTCGTAGACCTGGTCGAATTCGCCCGCACCCATCGCCTGAATGACTGACTGACATCACTGAAAACCGCGTCCGAAGGCGACTATCGAATCGAAGAATCACAGCCGTGCCATACTCCTGTGGCACGTCACGACGGAAACGACTCTCGCCATGCCCAAAGGATTGAAACGCGCCATCGGCGCGGTAGTGCTGTTGGTCCTCTTCTATTGCCTGCTGGGTTTTCTCATCCTGCCCGGCGTTGGCCTGCGGATAGCCAACCAGCAACTGGCTCACTACTCGACTGTTCCAGCGCGCCTGGAGCGTATCGAATTCAACCCGTTCAGCCTCGAGCTCACCCTCTGGGGCCTGCATCTGGGTGACGATGGGCAGGAACAGGTGCGCTTCCGTCGCCTCTACGCCAACCTCGAACTCGACAGCCTGTGGAAACGCAGGCTGCACCTCGCCGACGTCGAACTGGACGCACCTCACACCGAACTGTTGTTCGCCGAGAACGGCACGCTGAACCTGAGCAAGCTCTTCAAGCTGCCGCCCAGTGAGCCAGCCCCTGCCCAGGAAGAGCCCAGCGATCCCTTCCCGCTGCGCATCGACCGCATCCGCCTGGCCGAAGGCAGCCTGCACTTCCTCGACCGGCGCCCCAGCGAGCCGGTGGAGTTCGTCTTCGATCCGATGGGATTCGAGCTGCACAACCTCAGCACCCTGCCGGAGGACGGCGCGGAAATGACGCTGGTCGCCACCGGCCCCCACGGTGGCAAGCTCGACTGGAAAGGCGACCTGAGCATCGTGCCCTTCACCTCCAAGGGCAGCTTCACCCTCGACGGCGTGCCGCTGAAGGCCTGGTGGCCCTACGTGCGGGACAACGCACCGCTGAACTTGAACAACGGCATCCTCAGCGTGGCCTCCGACTACCACCTTGACCTCTCGAAAGGAACGCAACTCCTGCTGGACAAGGCTGCCATCAAACTGCGCGATCTTGACCTCAGTTCCCCCGAAGGCAAACCACTGGCCAAGCTCGCCACCCTGGATGTGGCCGAAACGACCCTGGACCTCGTCAAGCAGGAAGTGGTGGTCGGACAGATTCGCAGCCAGGGCCTGGAGGCCTGGGCAGCTCGCGAGAAGGACGGCCAACTGGACTGGCAGAAACTCTTCGCCACCTTCAAACCCTACAAGCGCCCCGAGGAGCCCACGCCGCAGGCGCAGGCCGCTCCCGAAGCTGCCCCCGCAACAGTGGCGACTGCGCAGCCCGAGAAGGAACAGCAGGCCTCGAACGAGCAACCGGAAGCCAAGCCCAGCGCTCCTGCCAAGGCGGCCCAAACCGAGCCATCCAAACCGGCAGTTCCATCCACACCGGAGGCCAATCCGGAAGCCAAGGTCGCCGAGGCCGACAAGCCTGAGCAGACGGCCGAGGAGAGCAAACCGGCCGAGCCGCCGAAGCCGTGGCATGTCGTTTTGCGCGACACCCAACTGCGCGGCTACAAGGCACACCTGGCTGATCGCGTCCCAGGCAAGCCGGTAAACCTTGAAGTCGGCCCGCTGGACCTGGACCTGCAGAATCTCGACAGCGGCCTGACCTCGCCACTGCAGCTCAAGCTCAAGACCGGCCTCGGCCCGCGCGGGCAGATCGAAGCCAGCGGCCAGGTCATCCCCAACCCGGTCAGCGCCAGACTGAAGGTTTCGACTCACGATATCGACCTGCGCGTCGCGCAGGCCTACATCGATCCGTTCATTCGCCTGGAACTGCGCAGCGGCCTGCTGTCCAGCGACCTGGACGTCGACCTCAAGGGCACCGACCCGCTGGCCTTCAGCGTCAACGGCAGCGCCCAGGTCACCCAGCTGCACACGCTCGATACCCTCAAGAGCCGCGACTTCGTCAAATGGACCAAACTGACCCTCGATGGCCTGGCGTACAAGCATGGCGACAGCCTGGTGATCCAGACTGTCTCGCTGGAAGAGCCCTATGCGCGCTTCATCATCAACGAGGACCGCAGCACCAACGTCAGCGAGCTCATCATTCCACAACCCGAATCCGCATCGTCTTCGGCGAACAAAGGCAATGGTTCAGGCAGCAATAGCAAGCCGCTAGGCATCCGTATCGGTGGCGTGAAGATCAACAACGGTTCGGCCAACTTCGCCGACCTGACCCTGCGCCCGGACTTCGCCACCGCCATCCAGCAGCTGGGCGGCGAGATCGGCACCATCGACAACCGCAATCCGGCACCCGCCTCGGTGGACGTGAAGGGCAAGGTCGACAAGTACGCGCCGGTCACCATCAAGGGCAGCCTCAACCCGTTCTCGCCGCTGGAAAAGCTGGATATCGCCACCAGCTTCAAACGCGTCGAGCTGACCACCCTGACGCCGTACTCCGGCAAGTTCGCCGGCTACCGCATCCGCAAGGGTCGGCTGAATCTGGACCTGCATTACCAGATCACCCAGGGCAAGCTCAAAGCCGACAACAAGGTGCTGGTCGAACACCTGCAGCTGGGCGAGAAGGTGGACAGCCCCGACGCCGTTGACCTGCCGGTGAAGCTGGCGATCGCCCTGCTCAAGGACGCCAACGGCAACATCGACATCCAGCTGCCGGTGGAAGGCGATCTGAACAACCCGCAGTTCAGCGTCATGCCTATCGTCTGGCAGACCCTGCGCAACCTGGTGGTGCGCGCGGTGCAAGCGCCGTTCAACTTCATCGCCGGCCTGGCCAGCGGCGGTGGCGGGCCGGACCTGAGCAACGTGGCGTTTGCCGCCGGCTCCAGCGAACTGGACGCCAGCGCCCAGGGCAATCTCGACAAGTTGGCCGCGGCCCTCAAGCAGCGCCCGGCCCTGAAACTGGAGGTCGAAGGTGTCGCCGCAGCGGCCAGCGATGGTCCGCTACTGGCCGACAAGCGTCTGCAGCAGGAATACCAGAAGAACTACTACAGCATGTTACAGCGCCGCGGCGACAAGGTGCCCAGCGATGCCAGCCAACTGGAGGTCCCAGAGGACCTGCAGCCGATCCTGCTCGAAGGTGTCTACCGCGCACGCCTGAAGAAACAACCCCCAGCGGAATGGCAACAACTGAGCAAGGACGAGCGCTCGGCGAAGATGCGCCAGGCCGTGTTGGACTCCTGGAGCGACAGCCAGTTGCTGCTGCGCAAGCTCGGTCAGGAGCGCGCAACGCAGATCAAGGACTACCTGGTCGCCAAGGGTGGCCTGGGTGACGACCGCATCTACCTCATCGACGTCAGCTTCGGCGAAGCGGAGAATGGTGGAAGTGTGGCCACCCAGCTGCACCTGGATAGCGAATAAGGAGTCGTTCGATGAAAGCCCTGACCTGGATGTCCTGCGCCCTGCTGCTTTGCGCGGCGGGCGCCCAGGCGGAAAGCATGCGCTGCGGCAGTTCCCTGATCAACGCCGGCGACCGCGCCTGGGAAGTCGAGCAGAAGTGCGGCGCGCCGGATCACCGCGATGAAGTCGGCTATACCCTCGGCGGCTACGACCGGCGCGAGTATCGGGTCGAAGAGTGGGTCTACGGCCCGCGCAATGGCACCAGCTACATCCTCACCTTCGAAGCCAACAAGCTCAAAAGCATCGAGTTCAAACGCAATTGAAGACGCCTCTCGTACTGCGCCTGGCGGTCCTGCTGCTGCCCCTCGCCCTCACCGCCATTGATGCACAGGCCGCCAGCCTGCGCTGCAGCAGCAAGCTGATCAGCACCGGCGATGTCACCAGCGATGTGCTCAGCCGCTGTGGCGAACCCGTCAGCCGTTCCTTCCTGGGCTACAAGCAAGTACCTGGCCCGCGCTATGGCGAGTCCATGGAGGTGGCCGTGGAGGAATGGATCTACGGGCCCTGGAGCGGCATGCTGTATTTCGTCCGCTTCGAGGGCAACCGCCTGAGCGACATCCAGAGCAAGCGCAGCGGCAACTGACAGGCGTACTGGCGAGATGCTAGTCTCGCCGCCACTCACGCACTCACGCCATTCGGGCCAAGGACCGGTCGCCATGGTTATCGTCCCCGCCGAGCACCCGCTGGACTGGAAGAAACCTCCCGTCATCACGCTGCTGCTGATCATCCTCAACGTCCTGATCTACTTCGGCTACCAGGGTGGCGATAGCACCCGGCGTGAAGAAGCCGTGCGCATCTACCTCGAACAGGATCTGCTCAGCCATGAGCGGCCGTTGTTCAGCGCCTCGCTGGAGCGCCGCGACCGGCTGGAAGCCGATCAGCAGCGCGCCCTCGAAGCCCTTCCCCGTCAGACGTTGGCCTGGTTGGTACTCTCGGACCTGGAGTTCGGCCATGAGCTGCGCGCCCTGCCCTCCTTCCAGCAGGACGCCGCCTGGCAGGCCTCGCGCCTCAAGGCGGAAACGGCGCGCGACCAGACCAGCAGCCTGCGCTTCGGCTTCATCCCCGAGCGCTTCACCGTCCAGGGCCTGTTCGGCTCGATGTTCCTCCACGGCAGCTTCTGGCACCTGGCCGGCAACATGGTGTTCCTGTTCATCTTCGGCTTCGCCCTCGAGGCGGCACTGGGCCGGGCCCTCTATCTGGGCCTCTACCTGTTCAGCGGCCTGTGTTCCGGCCTGCTGTGGTGGGCGCTCGATCCTTCATGGGTGCCAGGCATTGGTGCCTCGGGCGCGATTTCCGGCCTGATGGGCATGTACATCGGCGTCTATGGCCTGCAGCGCATCCAGTTCTTCTACTGGCTCGGGCCCCTGATGGGCTATCTCAAGGCCCCGGCGCTGTGGATCCTGCCGCTGTGGCTGGGCAAGGAACTGTTCGGGCTGGTCCGTGCCGCCGACCACGTGAACTACTACGCGCACATCGGCGGATTGATCTCCGGCTTTCTCGCCGTCTGGCTGCCGCGCAAGCTGGGGCGAATGCCGGTTGACGAGGCGTACCTGAGCAAAGAGGACCCGGAAGCTCCCTTCAAACGCGCCCTGGCGTCGCTGGACGATCAGATCGGCCGCTTCGCCCTCGACCAGGCGGCCGCACGCGGCCCGGAGCTGCTACGGCAGTTTCCCGGCCAGCCGGTACTGGTCGAACGCCTGTACGGCGTAGCCAAGGGGAGGCAGGACCGCGCCCTGATGAGTGAAACCCTCAAGCAGTTGTTCGCCCTGCCGCCTTCCGCCGCAGCCGATGCGCTACTGCGCCGCCTCGCCGAGGAAAGTGCGGCCAGCGACGCGGGTCTGCTGGCCCACCCGGCGATTCAACTGCACCTGTTGCGGAAACTGCTCCAGCGCAATGAGTCCGCCCAGGCACTGAACAGCTGGCGTCGCCTGTCACGCTCCGGCCAACTGCCTGAACCGCTGCCCGGCCTGACCCTGCAACTGGCCAAGCAGATGGGCCAGAAAGGCGACTTGCAGGCTGTGCGCGAGCTGTCACGCTTCCTCCGCCAGCACTACCCGGATGCCGATACAACCCGACAACTGACGATCTACCAGCAGCATCTCGCGCCCTGATCCGCCCATGAAAAAGCCCCGTCGGCGAACCGGCGGGGCTTGGGTCATCCCTGTGTCTGGGCGCTACAGACGGCGGCTGAAGTCGCGGACTTCGTCTTCCGCTTTTTCGCGGGTCCAGCCGTAGCGTTCCTGCAGTTTGCCGACCAGGTATTCGGCGTGTCCATCCGCCGCCTGCAGGTCATCGTCGGTGAGCTTGCCCCACTTTTCCTTGAGCGAGCCAGAAAGCTGCTTCCACTTGCCTTTGATGATGTCGTTGTTCATCGCGATTCTCCTCGAAGGGTCAGTTGGGGTAAGCGAGGGTGAGCACGCGCCCTTACTCGACCGACTTCAGTCCGTCAGCGGACACGGCAGTCACGCCTTTGATGCCTTTGGTGGTCTGGATGGCCAGTTCCTTCTCTGCATCGGTTTTCACGTTACCGGACAGGGAAACCACGCCTTTGTTGGTTTCGACCTTGATGTTGGTACCGCTGATGTCCTTGTTGGCGATCAGGCTGGATTTGACCTTGCTGGTGATCCAGGTGTCGGAAACCGCCTCTTCAGTTTTCTGGACGGTGTCATTGGCGGCCAGAGTCGTCGGCTGGGCGAACACCGCGTTGGCGAACGAGAAGCTCAGGGCGGTAGCAGTGGCAGCGGCAAGGGCCAGTTTGTTGAAACGTTTCATGGCGGTTTCTCCTGAATTATTGGAAAACTGCGGCCCGTTCCTGGCAGCAGTTGCACTAGGACTATCGCAAGGCCTGTGCCAGCTTTTTAAATTCAGTAAAAACCTTATAAATCAATAGATTACAAAAAACACAAAGCAACCATTCGCTTGCAGTTTGCAAAGCCTGCCGTTGCGCTCCATGCAGGATGCACGATCAGCCGCTGGCACTCTTGCCCAGCTTCGCCAGCACGGCCTCCAACTGCACCACCTCGCCCATCTGCTCGAACGCCGGATAGCGTTGGCGAATGAAGGCCAGCAACTGCTGCGCAGGTTCCACCTGGCCCAGCTCCTCGGAGAATGCCCGTGCCGCCATCAGATAGGCGCGAGGAATGCCCGGGTAGTCGGGGAAGCGCTTGTGCAGGTTACGCAGCAAGCTCAGCCCCTCGCGGGCCTTGTGCCGTTCGATCAGGACTTCAGCAATGCGCTCGCAAATGCTTGGGTCCTCCGGCAGGTAATCTGCCTGCAACTGCCGGGCATTGAGGAAGGCACTGGCGGCAAGCTGCGGATTGAGCCGGCTGGCCAGGCTCAGATAGTGGGGCAGATGGTTCAGGCATTCGGCGCGCTCGTTCAAGGCGAAGAGCAACTGGTGATAACGCTCGTTCAGCTTGAGGTCCTGGCGACCTTCGCGCAGAGCGGCGACCAGAATCTCCAGGGCGGCACCGGTCTGCCCCTCCTTGACCCGCACCTCAGCCTCAGCCAGCGCCTTGCGACGGTGCCATTCCGGCGCAGCAAAGCCGGCGGGAGTGTCCTCCCCGGCGGAAACGTAGCCCAGTTCGCCCTGATACTGGAACACGGCATAGCCCATCATGGCGCACATCACCACGGCGAAATACCCCGTCAGCCCCGCCACCACCGGGACCATCACCACTCGCGGCAGCCCGTTGGAGAGTAGCCAGCCGACATAGGTGGGCGACTGCCAGAGAATGAACAGAAACACGCAGAGAATCAGGTAGCGCCAACCCATGGCTGCGATCACCTGCCCCACTTCACTGGGACTGAGCGCGGCGCCCAGGCTCTTGTCCAGGGATAGCCGGATGATGCTTGCCGGCAGCACCAGCATGATGGAGATGTTGGCGACCCAATAGACGGCCTCGCTGTGGAAGTCGGCCGCCAGCCATAGCAGCACCAGGGCGATCAGGAACACCGCCAGCTGCTGGAAGAAGGTCCGCAGGCTATCGGCACTGAAGGCTTCGAGCAGGCCTGGAGCGTCCTGGCCGCCAAAGCTCGCGGCTTCGATCACGCTGTGCAGGTACTTGGTCGCCACACTGAGCAACGCAACCCAGAGCACGATCATGGCCGGCATGAACACGCAGGCCAGTGCCAGCAGGGCGCAGAAGGCCAGCGGTCCGGCCTGGAAGCCGTAAGCGAAGAATTTCGGCAGGCGCTCCCAGAAGGGTTGCGCTGTATTGGCCGCGCCGAGGAAACGCAGGTGTCCGCGGCACAGGGGGCACGCTGGCGCATACTCCGGAGCATCGGCATTGAGGGGAATGCAGCAGTCGCCGTAATGACGCTCGCAGGGCTGGCAATGCCAGGTCGCGGGCTGGGCACTGTGGTAGTGACAGTAACGCTTGTCCATCTCGGGGCATCCTTGGAGCGAGATCGGCGAATAGCGCATTTTCAAGGCAAAAAAAGAGGGCCCGCAAGGGGCCCTCTTTCATTTCACCGATCGCTTACACGCCAGAGGCTTCAGCAGCGGCGACGTCCTTGATGGACAGCTTGATGCGACCACGGTTGTCCACGTCGAGAACCAGGACTTTGACTTCCTGGCCTTCCTGCAGAACGTCGGTGACCTTGTCGATGCGCTTGTCGCTGATCTGCGAGATGTGCACCAGACCATCCTTGCCCGGCAGGATGTTGACGAAGGCACCGAAGTCCACGATGCGCTCGACCTTGCCGACGTAGATCTTGCCGATTTCGGCTTCCGCGGTGATACCCAGGACGCGCTGCTTGGCGGCCTCGGCAGCTTCCTTGGTTTCGCCGTAGATCTTCACGCTGCCATCGTCCTCGATGTCGATCGAGGCCTTGGTCTCTTCGCAGATGCTGCGAATGGTGGCGCCGCCCTTGCCGATGACGTCACGGATCTTGTCGGTGTCGATCTTCATCTGGATCATGGTCGGAGCGTTTTCCGACAGCTCGGCGCGCGGAGCGGCGATGATCTGGTTCATCTGGCCGAGGATATTCAGGCGAGCTTCCAGGGCCTGGCCCAGGGCGATCTCCATGATCTCTTCGGTGATACCGTTGATCTTGATGTCCATCTGCAGGGCGGTAACGCCCTTGTCGGTACCGGCGACCTTGAAGTCCATGTCGCCCAGGTGGTCTTCGTCACCCAGGATGTCGGTCAGGATGGCGAACTTGTCACCTTCCTTCACCAGGCCCATGGCGATACCGGCAACCGGCGCCTTGACCGGAACACCGGCGTCCATCAGCGCCAGGGAAGCACCGCAAACGGAAGCCATGGAGCTGGAACCGTTGGATTCGGTGATCTCGGAAACAACGCGAATGGTGTAGGGGAACTCGTCCTGGGTCGGCAGCATGGCAGCAACGCTGCGGCGTGCCAGACGGCCGTGGCCGATTTCACGACGACCAGCGCTGCCCATGCGGCCACACTCGCCTACCGAGAACGGCGGGAAGTTGTAGTGCAGCATGAAGGGGTCTTTGCGCTCGCCTTCGAGGGTATCGAGCAGCTGGGCGTCACGGGCGGTGCCAAGGGTGGCAACGACCAGAGCCTGGGTTTCGCCGCGGGTGAACAGCGCCGAACCGTGGGTCTTGCCCAGTACGCCGACTTCGATACGCAGCGGGCGAACGGTGCGAGTGTCACGGCCATCGATACGCGGTTTGCCGTTGACGATGTTTTCGCGAACGGTGCGGTATTCCAGCAGGCCGAAGACTTCTTTGACTTCACCTGCGGAGAACTGGCCTTCGCCTTCACCGGCGAACTTGGCGACGATCTGCTCGCGCAGGGCGTCCAGGGCCGCGTAACGGTCCTGCTTGACGGTAACGGTGTAAGCCTCGGAGATGGCAGCACCGAATTCGGCCTTGATGGTGTTGACCAGGGCGGTGTTTTCGACCGGAGCGGACCAGTTCCAGGTCGGCTTGCCGGCTTCGGTTGCCAGTTCGGCAACGGCCCGGATGACAGCCTGGAATTCTTCGTGGGCGAACAGAACGGCACCCAGCATCTGGTCTTCGGTCAGCTCGTCGGCTTCGGATTCAACCATCAGCACGGCGTCGGAGGTACCGGCCACGACCATGTCGAGGCTGGAGCTCTGCTGCTGCTCATAGGTCGGGTTGAGGATGTAGCCGATTTCCGGGTGGAAACCAACGCGGGCAGCGCCGATCGGGCCGGCGAACGGAATGCCGGAGATCGCCAGGGCGGCGGAGGTGCCAATCATGGCAGCGATGTCCGGATCGGACTTCTTGTTGGTGGAAACGACGGTGCAGACCACCTGCACTTCGTTCATGAAGCCTTCCGGGAACAGCGGGCGAATCGGACGGTCGATCAGGCGCGAGGTCAGGGTTTCCTTCTCGGAAGGACGGCCTTCACGCTTGAAGAAACCACCGGGGATACGGCCAGCTGCGTACGTCTTCTCCTGGTAGTGCACGGAGAGCGGGAAGAAGCTCTTGCTCGGGTCGGCCTGCTTGGCGCCGACGACGGTGCAGAGCACGGTGACGTCGTCCATGGTGACCAGGACGGCACCGGTGGCCTGGCGGGCAATGCGGCCAGTCTCGAGGGTTACGGTCGACTGACCGAACTGGAATTTCTTGGTTACCGGGTTCACGGTTCTTCTACCTTCTCTTTAGTTGCCTTGGGGGAAATGGTGGAAATGCCGGGAGTCGGACCCGATTTCATTCCCTGTAAAAGCGAGAAAGCCGGGAGCCAGAGCCGATGAGCGGTTTACACCGCCCATCGACCCCGGACTCCCAGCTTCCCACTTCAGGCTTGCCGTCTTAGCGACGCAGGCCCAGGCGACCGATCAGGGCGCTGTAACGAGAGGTGTCCTTGCTCTTCAGGTAGTCCAGCAGCTTACGACGCTGGTTAACCATACGGATCAGGCCACGACGGGAGTGGTGGTCTTTGCCGTTGGCCTTGAAGTGGTCCTGCAGCTTGTTGATGTTGGCGGACAGCAGTGCAACCTGCACTTCCGGGGAGCCGGTGTCGCCCTCAGCTTGCTTGTACTCGTTAACGATCTGGGCTTTTTCTTGGACGCTCAGTGCCATGATGGGGCTTCCTCTGAGGTAACAGGCCAGGGACTTCTCCCTGTGTTCATAGTAAGAGGAGTGACCGTGCCTGCTGACAGCCACCCTCGGTTTCGGCCTTAAGACCGAATCAGTCGACGCGGCGCCAGGCGCCCGTCTTCGACTACTTCACCGATGCCGATGAAGCGGCCTTCATGATCCTGCACCCGCAGCATGCCGAACTTCGGCATATCCGGGGCGCGTACCGGCTGACCATGCAGCCAGTAGTAGGCGCTGTGCTCGGACAACTGCAGCAGCGGCCAGTGTTCCAGGCCGGCATCCACCGGCAGCAGGAAGCGGTCGAGGGCTTCGTTGCCACCCTCGGCATGGGCTTTCTCGAGCTCTTCCAGCGTCACCGACTGGTTCAGCTGGAACGGTCCGGCCTGTGTCCGGCGCAAGGCGGCGACATGTGCGCCACACCCGAGTTCGCGGCCGAGGTCTTCGACCAGGGTGCGAATGTAGGTGCCCTTGCTGCAGGAAACCGCCAGGGTCGCACAGGGCGACTCGAACGCGAGCATTTCCAGGCGCGCAATAGTAACAGAACGCGCCTCGCGCTCCACTACCTCTCCCGCACGAGCCAGCTTGTACAACGGCTGGCCATCCTTCTTCAGCGCCGAGTACATCGGCGGCACCTGCTCTATATCGCCGCGGAAGCGCGGCAGCAGGGCCTCGATGGCCTCCCGACCAACGGTCACCTCGCGTTGCTCAACCACCTCGCCCTCGGCATCGCCGGTGGTGGTGGTGACGCCCAGCTGGGCCACCGTCTCGTAGGCCTTGTCGGCATCGAGCAGGTACTGGGAGAACTTGGTCGCCTCGCCGAAGCACAGCGGCAGCACGCCGGTGGCCAACGGGTCGAGGCTGCCGGTGTGGCCAGCCTTCTCGGCGTTGAGCAGCCAGCGCACCTTCTGCAGGGCCTGGTTGGAGCTCATGCCGCGCGGCTTGTCGAGAATCAGCACGCCGTTGACCGCACGGCGAATGCGTTTCACCTGGGCCACGCGTTACTCCTCGGAATCGCCGCCGCGACGATCGGCAGCCACTGCGCGCTCGATCAGCGCCGACAGTTCGGCGCCGCGACGGATGCTGGCGTCGTAGCTGAAGTGCAGTTGCGGCACGGTGCGCAGCTTCATCGCCTTGCCCAGCTGCATGCGCAGGAAGCCGGCGGCATCGTTGAGGATACTGGTGTTCTGCTTCACCACTTCGGCATTGTCATCCTGGCCCATTACGGTGACGTACACCTTGGCATGGGACAGGTCGCGGGCCACGTCGACGCCGGTAATGGTCACCAGACCGAGACGCGGGTCCTTGATTTCACGCTGGATCAGCAGCGCCAGTTCGCGCTGCATCTGGTCGCCGATACGCTGGGTACGGCTGTACTCTTTGGCCATTTTTCTAACCTGCTTACCCGAGCCGAGAGGCTCCGGGTCTGAAAGCGGCAAACGCCCGGGACAGCTGGAAAGCCGGCCCGGGCGCTGCGTTCACGCTCGAATACCCTTACAGAGTACGAGCGACTTCGACCTTCTCGAACACTTCGATCTTGTCGCCGACGCGGACGTCGTTGTAGCTCTTCACGCCGATACCGCACTCCATGCCGGCACGTACTTCCGAGACGTCATCCTTGAAGCGACGCAGGGATTCCAGCTCGCCTTCGAAGATAACCACGTCGTCGCGCAGTACACGGATCGGACGATTGCGGTGCACCAGACCCTCGGTGACCATGCAGCCGGCGACCGCGCCGAACTTCGGCGAACGGAACACGTCGCGCACTTCGGCGATGCCCAGGATGTTCTCGCGAACATCGCTGCCGAGCATGCCGGTCAGGGCTTTCTTGACGTCTTCGATGATGTCGTAGATCACGTTGTAGTAACGCATGTCGAGGCCTTCGGACTCGACGATCTTGCGCGCACCGGCGTCAGCACGGACGTTGAAGCCGAACAGCACCGCGTTGGAGGCCAGCGCCAGGTTGGCATCGGACTCGGTGATACCACCGACGCCGCCACCGACCACGCGAACCTGCACTTCGTCGTTGCCCAGGCCGCTGAGCGAGCCCTGCAGGGCCTCCAGCGAACCACGGACATCGGACTTGAGCACGATGTTGAGGGTCTTCTTCTCTTCCTGGCCCATGTTCTCGAAGATGTTTTCCAGCTTCCCGGCGTGGGCACGAGCCAGTTTCACTTCGCGGAACTTGCCTTGACGGAACAGAGCGACTTCGCGGGCCTTCTTCTCGTCGGCAACCACGGTCATCTCGTCACCGGCATCCGGAGTGCCATCCAGGCCGAGGATCTCGACCGGAATGGACGGACCGGCTTCCTTGATCGGCTTGCCGTTCTCGTCGAGCATCGCACGGACGCGGCCGTAGTTGACGCCGACCAGAACCATGTCGCCCTGACGCAGGGTGCCGTCCTGGACCAGCACGGTGGCTACCGGGCCGCGGCCCTTGTCCAGACGGGACTCGACCACCACGCCACGGCCCGGGGCCGACGGAGTGGCTTTGAGTTCGAGCACTTCAGCCTGCAGCAGTACGGCTTCGAGCAGCTCGTCGACGCCGGTACCCAGCTTGGCGGAGACGTGAACGTACGGAGCATCGCCGCCCCACTCTTCCGGAATCACGTCCAGAGCGGCCAGGCCGTTCTTGATGTTGTCCGGGTTGGCATCGGGCTTGTCGATCTTGTTCACCGCAACCACGATCGGCACACCAGCTGCTTTCGCATGCTGCACGGCTTCCTGGGTCTGCGGCATCACGCCGTCGTCCGCTGCCACCACGAGGATGACGATGTCGGTCGCCTGGGCACCACGGGCACGCATCGCGGTGAACGCGGCGTGGCCGGGGGTGTCGAGGAAGGTGACCATGCCGCGGTCGGTTTCCACGTGGTAGGCGCCGATGTGCTGGGTGATGCCGCCGGCTTCGCCAGCTGCGACCTTCGCACGACGGATGTAGTCGAGCAGCGATGTCTTGCCGTGGTCGACGTGGCCCATGACGGTCACGACCGGCGCGCGGGACACTGCCTCACCTTCGAACTTCAGGGATTCGGCCAGTTGCTCTTCCAGGGCGTTCTCGCTGACCAGCTTGACCTTGTGGCCGAGTTCTTCGGCGATCAGCTGAGCGGTTTCCTGGTCGAGTACCTGGTTGATGGTCACTGGGGTGCCCATCTTGAACATGAACTTGACGACCTCGGCGCCCTTCACCGACATCTGGGCAGCCAGGTCGCCCACGGTGATGGTTTCGCCGATATTCACTTCACGCACAATCGGTCCTGTCGGGCTCTGGAACCCGTGCTGGTTACGCTTCTTCAGCTTGCCCTTGCCACGGCCACCGCCGCGACGGCCAAAGCTGTCGTCGTCGTCGCCACCGCTGCGCACAACGCGCGGCGCAGTGGTCTTTTCCTTTTCCTTGATCGACGGGCGATGCTGGGCATGCTTGCGATCACGGCGCTCGTCCTCGTCGTCGCGCTTCGGCGCGCGGCGCACTTCGTCCTTCTTGCGGTCGTCCGCAGCAGGAGTGGCAGAGGCCGGAGCAGCAGGAGCGGCAGCCGGAGCTGCGGCGCGCGGCGCATCGGCAGCAGCCGGAGCGGCAGCAGCCGGTGCAACATCAGTGGCTTGGCGAGCGGCGTCCGCCTGACGACGGGCCTCTTCCGCGGCGGCGCGCTGACGAGCCTCTTCCTCGGCCTTCACACGCACGGCTTCTTCCGCGGCACGCTGTTCTTCCAGCTCGCGCTGGCGCTCGGCCTCAAGCTCTTCAGGATCACGCTTGACGTAGGTCTTCTTCTTGCGAACCTCGACGCTGACGGTCTTGCTGCCAGCGACCCTGATGGTCGAGGTGGTCTTGCGTTGCAGGGTGATCTTGCGCGGTTCATCCGCGCGATCGCCGTGGCTGCCTTTCAAGTGGGCCAGCAGCGCTTGTTTCTCGCTATCGGTCACTACCTGCTCGGCGTTGTTGTGCGGCAGACCCGCTTCGCGCATCTGCTGCAGCAGGCGCTCTACCGGCGTATCGACCGTCTTGGCCAGTTCTTTCACCGTGACTTGCGTCATGCACTTCTCTCCTCAGGCCGCGAATGCTTACTCGAACCAATGGGCCCGGGCGGCCATGATCAACTTGCCGGCACGCTCTTCGTCCATGCCGTCGATGTCGAGCAGATCGTCAATAGATTGCTCGGCAAGATCTTCACGGGTGGTTACGCCACGCAGCGCCAGGTCCACGGCCAGCTCTTTGGTCATACCATCGAGGCTGAGCAGGTCTTCGGCAGGTTGTGCGTCGGCGAGTTTCTCTTCAGTGGCGATGGCTTTGGTCAGCAGGCGGTCCTTGGCACGCGAGCGCAGCTCGTTGACGATGTCTTCGTCGAAGCCGTCGATGCTGAGCATCTCTTCCATCGGTACGTAGGCGATCTCTTCCAGGGTGGTGAAACCTTCTTCAACCAGGACCTGGGCGAGTTCTTCATCGACATCCAGCTCGTCGACGAAGCGCTGCAGGATGTCGCCAGTTTCAGCCTGCTGTTTGGCCTGGATATCGGCCTCGGTCATCACGTTCAGGGTCCAGCCGGTGAGCTGGCTGGCCAGACGGACGTTCTGGCCACTGCGGCCGATGGCCTGTGCCAGGTTGTCCTCGGCGACGGCGATATCCATGGTGTGGGTATCTTCGTCGACGATGATCGCCGCCACTTCGGCCGGGGCCATGGCGTTGATCACGAACTGCGCGGGGTTGTCGTCCCAGAGGACGATGTCCACACGCTCGCCGCCCAGTTCGCCGGAGACGGCCTGGACGCGGGAACCACGCATACCGATGCAGGCGCCCTGCGGATCGATACGTTTGTCCTTGGAGCGAACGGCGATCTTGGCGCGCGAACCCGGATCACGGGCAGCGGCCATCACGTCGATCAGTTGCTCGGCGATTTCCGGTACTTCGATGCGGAACAGCTCGATCAGCATTTCCGGCGCGGTACGCGACAGGATCAGCTGAGGACCACGGTTCTCGCTGCGGATTTCCTTCAGCAGGGCACGCACACGGGTGCCGACGCGGAAGGTTTCACGCGGGATGATCTGGTCGCGGGCCAGCAGCGCTTCAGCGTTGTTGCCCAGATCGACGATCACGTTGTCGCGGGTGACCTTCTTGACGGTACCGGAGATGATCTCGTTGACCTTCTCGCGGTAGGCGTCGACCACCTGCGCGCGCTCGGCTTCGCGAACTTTCTGCACGATGACCTGCTTGGCGGTCTGTGCGGCGATGCGGCCGAACTCGATGGATTCGATCTTTTCTTCGATGACCTCGCCGGCTTTCATGCCGGGGTGCTCTTCTTGCACGTCTTCGACGGTCAGTTCCGAGGCAGGATTGGAATAATCCTCATCCTCGACGATGGTCCAGCGACGGAAGGTTTCGTAGTTGCCGTTGGCGCGGTTGATTTCCACACGCAGGTCAACCTCGTCCTCGAAACGCTTTTTGGTCGCGGTTGCCAGGGCCAGCTCCAGCGCTTCGAAAATCACGCCAGGCGGTACACCCTTCTCGTTGGATACCGACTCAACAACCAGCAGTACTTCTTTGCTCATCGTACGCCTCGCCTTTCAATCCATTGGAATCCGCGCTCTCGCGGCTCACTCAAATCGGGGAATGATGTTGGCCTTGTCGATCGAGTCGACCGGCAGCAGGTATTCATGGTCATCCACCAGGACCACCACATCCTGCTCCTCCACACCACGGAGAATGCCCTGGAAATTGCGGCGCCGCTCAAAGGGCGTGCGCAGCTTGATCTTCACCTGCTCGCCGACATAGAGCGCGAACTGTTCAAGGGTGAAGAGCGGCCGATCCATACCCGGCGACGACACCTCGAGGGTGTACTCACCGCTGATCGGATCCTCTACGTCGAGAATGCCACTGATCTGACGACTGACAATTTCACAATCATCGACCAGGATGCCTTCCTGACGATCGATATAAACCCGGAGCAGGGAATGACGACCTTGGGAAATGAACTCCAGGCCCCAGCACTCATAGCCGAGCGCCTCTACTACAGGGGCCAACAAGGCCTGCAACTGTTCTAGCTTGCTCGACACCTGATCGCCTCGCGTATGCTGTAGAAACAAAAAATGGGCGAAACGCCCATCCCTTAAGGACCGCCCTGACCTGGCGGCACGGACTGTCCAGCTAGCAAAAAGCCCCTGAAAAGGGGCTCTGCCAAACTGGTTGCGGGAGCAGGATTTGAACCTACGACCTTCGGGTTATGAGCCCGACGAGCTACCAGACTGCTCCATCCCGCGTCAAAGCTGGTGCGAAATTATACGGTCGAGCCCCTTGAAGGTCAACCGAAACTCCGAAACGACAAGGCCCGCACTGCGGGCCTTTTCGTATATGGTACCGAGGAGGGGACTCGAACCCCTACAGCCTATGGCCACTACCACCTCAAGGTAGCGTGTCTACCAATTCCACCACCTCGGCAAAAACTCTTGCCTGCTTACTTCTGCTCAGGAGCTGCCGGAACGTCGCCGTTACCGCCTGCAGGGGCTTGAGGCTGCCCTTGCGCGCCCGGCACATCACTTGCTGCCGGAGCTTGTTCCTGCTTCTGCTCCATCACTGCCGGATCAGGTAGCCCAGCGTGACGAATCATATCAGCTTTTTCTTTAGCAAAATACGCTAAACCCAAGCTGGTAATAAAAAAAACTGCAGCCAGTACAGCGGTGAAGCGACTCAGGAAGGTAGCAGAACCCTGGCTACCAAAAACCGTACCCGAAGCGCCAGCACCAAACGACGCACCAGCGTCGGCACCCTTGCCTTGCTGAAGCAGGACCAGCACAACCAGACCCAGCGCCATCAGCAGGTGAATCACGATTACAACTGTTTCCAGCATCTTCAGTTTCCTGCGGCGCGACAGATCGCACCGAACTCATCTGCATTCAGGGAAGCTCCACCAATGAGCCCCCCATCGATATCCGGCATGCCGAAAAGCTCGACAGCGTTGGCAGCCTTGACACTGCCGCCGTACAGGAGACGAAGGCCGCGGGCCACCTCTGCGTTTTCCGCCGAGATCTGCGCACGAATCGCCGCATGCACTTCCTGGGCTTGCTCGGGCGAGGCAGTCAGCCCCGTCCCAATCGCCCACACCGGCTCGTAAGCCACAACGGCGCGGGTAAACGCCCCGACACCGAGATCTTCGATCACCGAGCCCAACTGGCGCCCGACAACCTCAAGAGTCTTGCCCGCCTCACGCTGCTCGCGGGTTTCACCCACGCACAGGATCGGAGTCAGGCCACACGATTGAACCGCCGCAAACTTGCGACTGATCACTCCATCGCTCTCACCCAGGATCAGGCGGCGCTCGGAGTGACCAACCAGCACCAGGGAGCAGTTCGCATCCGCCAACTGGCTGGCTGCGATCTCGCCCGTCAAGGCGCCCTGCATCGGCTCAACCGCGCAATTTTGCGCACCGACGGCAACCGCCTTTCCATCCAGGCCTTGTACAACCTGGTTGATGTACAGACAGGGCGGAAAAACCGCCACATCGACACCCGTGGGAAGAGCCAGTTGACGCAGGCCTTTGATCAGCTCCGTGACGCTGGAGCGGGTACCGTGCATTTTCCAATTACCGGCCACCAAGGGTCGACGCATGCTGTACCTCGCTGAGCAAAGTGGGCGCAGATATTACTCGACGCTTTGGGAACTGACAAGAGAAATCAAGCACATACCTCTGTAACGACTTTTGCCAGCTGTTCGGCGTAGGCACGAACACGAGCTTCCTCGTCACCCTCGACCATCACCCGAACCAGCGGCTCGGTTCCGGACTTGCGCAGCAGAACGCGGCCACGCCCAGCCATTTCCTCGGTCACCTTGGCGCAGGCTTCCTTCACTGCCGGATGCTCCAGCGGGTCGACGCCACCGCCAGCGAAGCGCACGTTGATCAGCACCTGTGGGCACTTGCGAATACCCATGCGCGCTTCGGCCAGGTTCTGGCCGCGGGTCTTGAGCGCCATCAGCACCTGCAATGCCGCAATGATCGCATCCCCTGTCGTGGTGTGCTGGTAGCAGACCACATGACCGGAATTTTCACCGCCCAACTGCCAGTTGCGCGACTGCAACTCGGACATCACATAGCGATCCCCGACCTTGGCACGAGCGAAGGGAATATGGAGATCTTGCAGGGCCAGCTCGAGCCCGAGGTTGCTCATCAGCGTCCCGACCACACCACCATGCAGCTTGCCGCGATCCAGCATGTCTCGGGCAATGAGGTAGAGAATCTCGTCGCCATCGACGATGGTGCCGGTGTGATCGACCATCATCACCCGGTCGCCGTCGCCGTCGAAGGCGATACCGATGTCGGCATGCTCGGCCAGCACCGCCTCCTGCAGCGCCCCCATGTGAGTGGAGCCACAATTGTGGTTGATGTTCAGGCCATTGGGCTCAGCACCGATGACGAACACCTCGGCACCCAGCTCACGGAAGACATTGGGGGCAATCTTGTAGGTCGCACCATGGGCGCAATCCAGCGCGATGCGCAGCCCGGCGAAGCTGGTGTTAGAGGGCACGCTGCTCTTGCAGAACTCGATGTAGCGGCCTGCAGCGTCGTTGATGCGCGAGACCTTGCCCAGACGAGCGGACTCGACCACGGTCATCGGCGCATCCAGGAGCTCCTCGATGATCAACTCGACTTCATCGGGCAGCTTGGTGCCCTGCCCGGAGAAGAACTTGATGCCGTTGTCGTCGTGCGGATTGTGCGAAGCACTGATGACGATGCCAGCTTCGGCATGGAAAGTACGAGTCAGATAGGCGATACCGGGAGTGGGCATTGGGCCCAGCAACATCACGTCGGCCCCGGCGGCAGACAAACCAGCTTCCAGTGCGGATTCGAACATGTAACCGGAAATTCGGGTGTCCTTGCCCACCAGCACGCGACATTTGCCCTGCTGGCGGAAGGCCATACCCACAGCCCAACCCAACTTGAGCACGAAGTCCGGAGTGATCGGCGGAGTGCCTACGCGACCGCGAATTCCATCGGTGCCAAAATACTTCCTGCTCATGCGGGCATCCCCTCTTCCATTGCACTTTCTACTGCGTGAATCATTCGAACCACATCCACGGTCTCCGCGACATCGTGGACACGGATGATGCTGGCTCCCTTGGTCACTGCCAGGGCAGCCAACGCAAGGCTGCCATACAGGCGATCCCCTACTTCGCGCCCCAGCGCCCGACCAATCATGCTCTTACGGGAGACACCGACCAGGAGCGGATGCCCCATATCCAGCAACGCTTCCATCTGACGGAACAGGTTGAGGTTGTGGTTCTGGGTCTTGGCAAAACCGAAGCCAGGATCGATCACGATTCGTCCCCTGGCAATGCCCACGGATTCGCACGCCGAGACACGACTTTCAAGGAAACCACGGACTTCCTCAAGGATGTCCGGATAACGCGGATCGTCCTGCATGTCTCCGGGCTCGCCGCGCATATGCATGAGGCAGACTGGCAACCCAGAGTCAGCAGCAGCGTCCAGAGCGCCATCACGCTGCAAGGAACGCACATCGTTGATCAGTCCAGCTCCCAGACGCGCGGTCTCGCGCATCACCGCCGGGGTGGAGGTATCGACGGAGATCACCACATCCAGCTCGCGAGCGATGGCTTCGACCACCGGTGCGACACGTTCCAACTCCTCAGTGGGTGAAACCACGCGCGCACCCGGACGGGTCGACTCACCACCGATATCGATCAGCGTAGCGCCGGCCGTGACCATCTCCGCCGCGTGACGCAACGCAGCATCGTGCCGGTTGAAGCGCCCGCCATCGGAGAAGGAGTCAGGGGTGACGTTGAGGATGCCCATGACGTGCGGGCGGCTTAAATCAAGAACCCGGTTGCCGCAAGGCAACCGGGTCGGGTGGTACAACGAACTCATTCAGTACTCTCAGTGTTCGCCGGCGGGCCCGCCAATTGGATTTTCCTGGCGACCTTCGTCGCGCGGCGAGGCGGCGTTGCCGGAAGAGCCGGAGTTGCCACCCTGCCAGTCACGCGGCTCCCGGGGAGTGCGACCAGCCATGATGTCGTCGATCTGATCAGCATCGATGGTTTCGTACTTCATCAGTGCGTCGGCCATCATGTCGAGCTTGTCGCGATTTTCTTCCAGCAGGCGCTTGGCGGTGCCATAGCAGTCGTCAATGATGCGGCGCACTTCCTGGTCGATCAGCTTGGCCGTCTCACCCGAGATATTCGAGTGCTGGCCGCCAGCGCTACGGCCGAGGAAGACCTCGCCCTCCTCTTCCGCGTACATCAGCGGACCGAGCTTCTCGGACAGACCCCACTTGGTCACCATGTTCCGCGCCAACTGGGTGGCACGCATGATGTCGTTGGAGGCGCCGGTGGTCACTCCTTCGAAGCCCAGGGTCATCTCTTCGGCGATACGGCCACCGAACAGCGAGCAGATCTGGCTTTCCAGGGCGCGCTTGGACAGGCTGTAACGGTCTTCTTCCGGCAGGAACATGGTCACACCCAAGGCACGACCGCGCGGAATGATGGAAACCTTGTAGACCGGGTCGTGCTCCGGAACCAGACGACCGACGATGGCGTGGCCGGCTTCGTGGAACGCGGTGTTCTTCTTCTCCTTCTCGGACATGACCATGGTCTTGCGCTCGGCGCCCATCATGATCTTGTCCTTGGCCAGTTCGAACTCACGCATGTCGACGATGCGCTTGTTGGAACGGGCGGCGAACAGCGAGGCCTCGTTCACCAGGTTGGCCAGGTCGGCACCGGAGAAGCCTGGGGTGCCGCGCGCAATCACGGCCGGATCGACGTTGTCGCCCAGCGGGACTTTGCGCATGTGCACTTTCAGGATCTGTTCGCGGCCACGAATATCCGGCAGGCCGACCACCACCTGGCGGTCGAAGCGACCCGGACGCAGCAGCGCAGGGTCGAGCACGTCCGGACGGTTGGTCGCGGCGATGACGATGATGCCGTCATTCATCTCGAAGCCGTCCATCTCCACCAGCAACTGGTTGAGGGTCTGCTCGCGCTCGTCGTGACCGCCTCCCAGGCCGGCGCCACGATGGCGGCCGACGGCGTCGATCTCGTCGATGAAGATGATGCAGGGTGCGTGCTTCTTGGCCTGGTCGAACATGTCGCGAACGCGCGAGGCGCCCACGCCGACGAACATTTCCACGAAGTCCGAACCGGAAATGGTGAAGAACGGCACCTTGGCTTCGCCGGCAATCGCCTTGGCGAGCAGGGTCTTACCGGTACCGGGCGGGCCAACCATCAGCACGCCGCGCGGGATACGACCACCCAGGCGCTGGAACTTGCCCGGATCGCGGAGGAACTCCACCAGTTCGCTGACTTCTTCCTTGGCCTCGTCGCAACCGGCAACGTCGGCGAAGGTGGTCTTCACTTGATCTTCCGACAGCAGGCGCGCCTTGCTCTTGCCGAAGCTCATCGGTCCACCGCGCCCACCGCCGCCACCCTGCATCTGGCGCATGAAGAACATGAAGACCGCGATGATCACCAGGATCGGGAAGCTCGCTACCAGCAACTGGGTCCAGATGCTCTGCTGCTCGGGCTGCTTGCCTTCAACAACGACGTTGTTGTTGACCAGGTCACCGATCAGGCCGTTGTCCTGGATCGCCGGGCGGATGGTCTTGAAGGTGTCACCATCCTGGCGCTTGCCGGTGATGACATAGCCGTCGACGGTCACGCGCTCGACCTTGCCGTCCTTCACCTGCTGGATGAAGTCGGAATAGTTGAGCGTCTGCGGCTCGCTCGGGCTGGAGAAGTTGTTCATCACGGTGACGAGTACCGCCGCGATGATCAGCCACAGAATCAGGTTCTTTGCCATGTCGTTCAATTGACTACCCTCTGAAGCCGGCTCCGCCCTGGAAACCGCTTCTCACGACGGCCAGACTCCTTCCGGCCAAAATTACTACACAACGCCCGCCGCCAGGCAGACGCCGTCTGTAACCCTTTATGAACCCCGGCTTTCACCGGTACAAGCAAAACCTGCAAGGCATAGACCAGTAGCCTGCCCAATCATTCCAGTCTAGGCGCCGCGAAAGCCTCGTGCGAGCAGATACTGCTCCCGCGAACGGTCGCGGGACGACAGCGGTTTGCGCATCTGCACCTTCTCGAAGTTCTCGCGAACCATCTTGTGGTAAGCGTCGAAACCCTCACCCTGGAAAATCTTGATCAGGAAATCGCCACCCGGACGCAGCACACGGGTGCACAGGTCCAGGGCCAACTCGCAGAGGAACATCGCACGGGGCATGTCCACGGCGGGCAGTCCACTCATATTGGGGGCCATATCGGAAATCACAAGGTCTACCGGATTTTCTCCGATGGCCTCGAGCAACTGGGCGAAGACCTCGTCCTCGGTGAAGTCACCCTGGATGAAGGTGACATCCGGGATGCTGTCCATCGGCAGGATGTCCGACGCGATCAGGGTGCCCTTGTCGCCGATCACCCGGCTGGTGACCTGCGACCAACCGCCAGGGGCCGCACCGAGGTCTACCACGGTCATGCCCGGGCGCAGGATGCGATCCTTCTCCTGGATTTCCAGCAGTTTGTAGCTGGCGCGCGAGCGGTAGCCGTCGCGCTGTGCCATCTTCACGTAAGGATCGTCGAAATGTTCTTTCAGCCAGCGATGGCTAGTCTTGGAACGGGCCACGTATTACCTCGTCTGAGCGGCATCCCGGTCGTACCGAAACTCGGGTAGAATATCCGCCTTTTTTCCCAGGGGTCAGATTATGGCGCTCTCTCAGGAGCAGAAAAAGCAGTTCAAATCTATCGGGCATCACCTGAAACCCGTATTGACCGTTGCAGAAAACGGTCTCTCGGAAGGTGTAATGGCCGAGCTTGAGCGTGCGCTCAACGATCATGAACTGATCAAGGTGCAGTTCCGCATCACCGAACGCGACGACCGTCGCGCGCTGATCGACGAACTTTGCCAGAACGGCAGCTGCGAACTGGTTCAGTCCATCGGCAAGATGGCGCTGATCTATCGTCGCAACCCCAAGCCGAACAAGAACCTGTCGAACATCAGCCGCTTCAGCGGTCTCTGACAGTCAAGACCGGCAACGCGGAGCCGGCAAGGCTCCGCCGCGTCAGTTCCGTTCGTCCCGCCCAGGCGCCGGCTGCAGCACCAGCAGCAACCCGCACAGCGCCACCACCAGGTAATTGAACAGTAGCCAGCGCTGAGCATCCGGCGCTACCTGGCGCACCACAAGATAGGCTGCCGCCATCACCAGCACCGTCAGCAACAACTGCCCCCGCGTTTCTCGGGTAAAGGCAGCGAACCCGCGCGCCTGCCAGAGCACCAGAGCCTGGAGCAGCACGCAGAAACCGGCGAAACCCACAAGCAATGGCTTCAGCGCGTCGGCGACGGCCTCCACCAGCAGAGGTGCCAGGCCGATCTTGCCCAGCGCCGGCAACACCACGAACTGAAGCAGCCAGAGGCCGCCGACCCAGAATGTCTGGGCCAGCAGCCAACTGATGGTGCCTGCGTTCAGGGATTGCCGATCAGGCGTGGCGGACTTCAACGATCTCGTACTCGACGTCACCACCCGGAGTCTTGACCAGAACGGCGTCGCCTTCGGTCTTGCCGATCAGCGCACGGGCGATCGGCGAGTTGACCGAGATCTTGCTGTTCTTGATGTCCGCCTCGTCGTCGCCGACGATCTGGTAGGTCACCGTCTCGTCGGTCTCGACGTTGGCGATATCGACGGTGGTGCCGAAGATCACCTTGCCGCTGTGCGGAATGGTGGTCACGTCGATGATCTGCGCGTTGGACAGCTTGGCCTCGATGTCGCGGATGCGAGCCTCGGACATGCCCTGCTGTTCACGAGCCGCGTGATACTCGGCGTTTTCCTTGAGGTCGCCCAGCTCACGCGCTTCGGCGATGGCCTGGGTGATCTGCGGGCGCAGCACGGTCTTCAGGTGTTTCAGCTCTTCTTCCAGGGCGCGAGCGCCCTGGACGGTCATTGGAAATTTGCTCATGCGTTGATCCCTGCATGGAGATCCTGCAGACGGCGAACGGTCTTCTCGGGACCGAACTTGAGCGCCTCACAGATCGCCTGCCCAGCCGCAATGGTGGTGGTGCAGTAGATCTTGTGCTGCAGGGCGTTACGACGGATGGAGTACGAGTCAGCGATGGACTGGCGGCCCTCGGTGGTGTTGATGATCAAGGTGACTTCGTCATTCTTGATCATGTCGACCACGTGAGGACGGCCCTCGGTCACCTTGTTCACACGGCGTACCGGCAGACCGGCAGCCTCGATCACCTTGGCCGTGCCGGCGGTGGCAACGACCTCGAAGCCCAGCGCGACCAGGTCGCGGGCGACCTGAACGGCTTGCGGCTTGTCGTCCTCGCGGACGCTGATGAAGGCGCAACCGGCGTTCGGCAGGATTTCGCTGGCACCCAGCTGGGCTTTTGCGAAGGCCTCACCGAAGCTGTCGCCGACACCCATCACCTCGCCAGTGGACTTCATCTCTGGGCCGAGGATCGGGTCGACACCGGGGAACTTGGCGAACGGGAACACCGCTTCCTTGACGCTATAGTACGGCGGGATCACCTCCTGGGTGAAGCCGACTTCGGCCAGGGACTTGCCAGCCATGACGCGGGCCGCAACTTTCGCCAGCGATTCGCCGATGCACTTGGAGACGAACGGCACGGTACGGGACGCGCGCGGGTTCACCTCGATCACGTAGATATCTTCGCCCTGAACGGCCATCTGCACGTTCATCAGGCCGACCACGCCGAGCTCCAGGGCCATCTTCTTGACCTGCTCACGAATCTCGTCCTGGATGTGCTGCGGCAGCGAGTAAGGCGGCAGCGAGCAGGCGGAGTCACCGGAGTGCACGCCAGCCTGTTCGATGTGCTGCATGATCGCGCCGATCACCACAGTCTCACCGTCGCACACTGCGTCGATATCGACTTCGATGGCGCAGTTCAGGAAGCGATCCAGCAGCACCGGGCTGTCGTTGGAAACCTTCACGGCTTCGCGCATGTAGCGCTTGAGCTCTTCTTCCTGGTAGACGATTTCCATCGCCCGACCGCCCAGTACATAGGACGGGCGAACCACCATCGGGTAACCGATGTTTTTCGACAGCTCCAGGGCCTGGTCTTCGCTGCGCGCGGTGGCGTTGGCCGGCTGGCGCAGGTTCAGGCGCTGGACCATCTGCTGGAAGCGCTCGCGATCTTCCGCGCGGTCGATGGCGTCGGGGCTGGTGCCGATGATCGGTACACCGGCTTCTTCCAGGGCACGGCAGAGCTTCAGCGGGGTCTGGCCGCCGTACTGCACGATGACGCCCTTGGGCTGCTCGACGCGGACGATTTCCAGCACGTCTTCCAGGGTCACCGGCTCGAAGTACAGGCGGTCGGAAGTGTCGTAGTCGGTGGAGACGGTCTCCGGGTTGCAGTTGACCATGATGGTCTCGTAACCGTCTTCACGCATGGCCAGCGCGGCGTGTACGCAGCAGTAGTCGAACTCGATGCCCTGGCCGATACGGTTCGGACCGCCGCCCAGGATCATGATCTTGTCGCGAGTCGACGGATTGGCTTCGCACTCTTCCTCGTAGGTCGAGTACATGTAGGCGGTGTCGGTGGCGAACTCGGCGGCGCAGGTATCGACGCGCTTGTAGACCGGCAGCACCTTGAGCTTGTGGCGGTGGTTGCGCAGGTTCTTCTCGGTCACGCCGAGCAGGGTGGCCAGGCGCGCATCGGAGAAGCCCTTGCGCTTGAGCTTGAGCATCAGGTCGCGGTCGATCGCGGACAGGCCCAGGGTCTTGACGCGCTCTTCGTCCTTGACCAGGTCTTCGATCTGCACCAGGAACCACTCGTCGATGCGGGTCAGGTCGAAGACTTCGGCAATGCTCTTGCCGGCGCGGAAGGCGTCGGCGACGTACCAGATGCGGTCGGCATTGGGCACGGTCAGCTCGCGCTTGAGGATGCTCTCGGCTTCCGGGTTGCTCAGGTCGAGCTTCGGATCAAAACCGGTGGCGCCGACTTCCAGGCCGCGCAGAGCTTTCTGCACGGACTCCTGGAAGGTGCGGCCGATAGCCATGACTTCACCCACGGATTTCATCTGGGTGGTCAGGCGGGCGTCGGCTTTCGGGAATTTCTCGAAGGCGAAACGCGGGATCTTGGTGACGACGTAGTCGATCGCCGGCTCGAAGGACGCCGGGGTGCGGCCGCCGGTGATGTCGTTCTGCAGTTCGTCGAGGGTATAGCCGACAGCCAGCTTGGCGGCGATCTTGGCGATCGGGAAGCCGGTGGCCTTGGAAGCCAGCGCCGAGGAACGCGATACCCGCGGGTTCATCTCGATCACGACCATGCGGCCAGTGTTCGGGCAGATGCCGAACTGCACGTTGGAACCGCCGGTTTCCACGCCGATCTCACGCAGCACCGCCAGCGAGGCGTTGCGCATGATCTGGTATTCCTTGTCAGTCAGGGTCTGCGCCGGCGCTACGGTGATCGAGTCACCGGTGTGCACGCCCATCGGGTCGAAGTTCTCGATGGCGCAGACGATGATGCAGTTGTCCTTCTTGTCGCGGACAACCTCCATCTCGTATTCCTTCCAGCCGATCAGCGATTCGTCGATCAGCAGCTCGTTGGTCGGCGACAGGTCCAGGCCGCGGGTGCAGATCTCTTCGAATTCTTCACGGTTGTAGGCGATGCCGCCGCCGGTGCCGCCCATGGTGAAGGACGGACGGATGATGCACGGGAAGTTGACCTTCTCCAGCACACCGTAGGCTTCTTCCATGGTGTGTGCGATGCCCGAGCGCGGGCAGGCCAGGCCGATGTCACGCATGGCCTTGTCGAAGCGCGAACGGTCTTCGGCCTTGTCGATGGTGTCGGCGTTGGCGCCGATCATTTCCACGCCGAACTGCTCGAGCACGCCGTGGCGCTCCAGGTCCAGGGCGCAGTTCAGGGCAGTCTGGCCGCCCATGGTCGGCAGCAGCGCGTCAGGGCGCTCCTTCTCGATGATCTTGGCGACGGTCTGCCACTTGATCGGCTCGATGTAGGTGGCGTCGGCCATGGCCGGGTCGGTCATGATGGTGGCCGGGTTGGAGTTCACCAGGATGACACGGAAGCCTTCTTCCTTCAGGGCCTTGCAGGCCTGTGCGCCGGAGTAGTCGAACTCGCAGGCCTGGCCGATGACGATCGGGCCGGCGCCGAGGATCAGGATGCTCTTGATGTCTGTACGCTTGGGCATGGGACTCTCGTTGCAATATTCAGGAAAGGGTTGCGCTGGCCAGCTTCACGCCAAAGCCGACGAACAGGGCGCCGACGCCGCTAGAAGCGCCGGCAGCCAGCCGTTGCCGCCGACGGAACCAGGCCGCCAGACGCACACCGGAGAAAATCAGGAAGCTCAGGTAAAGGGCGCTGATGATCTCGAGGATCGTGCCCAGTACCAGGAACGACAGGCCGGGATAGGCGTAACCCGGGTCGACGAACTGGATGAAGAAGGAAATGAAGAAGAGGATCGCCTTGGGATTGGACAGGCTCAGCAGCAACGCCTTGCGGAACGGCTGGTTGACGTCCACTTCCTTGGCCGGCGCGGCGGCCGCTTCCAGCGGGTGGCGCAGCTTCTGCCAGCCACCACGGAGCATGCCGATGCCCAGATAGAACAGGTAGGCGGCGCCGACGTACTTCAACCCCAGGAACAGCATGGGCTCAGCCTTGAGGACCGAGGCGATGCCCAGTGCCGACAGGAACATCAGGATCGCATCGCCGAGGAACACCGCGCTCGCCGCCCGGTAGCCCGAGGCCACGCCGCGCTGGGCGGCGGTGGCGAGGACGAACAGCGAGTTCGGCCCCGGCAGCAGGACGATGAACAACGTACCCAGGACGTAGGTCCAGAGGTCGGTGATTCCCAGGGTCGGCATCATCTTCTTTCCCTCTTCGAGCTCGGACTCAGCGGCGCTCGGCCATCGCCGCAATGAAGCGGTCGAACAACGGAGCCACGTCGTGCGGACCAGGGCTGGCTTCCGGGTGGCCCTGGAAACTGAAGGCCACCTTGTCGGTGCGCTCGACGCCCTGCAGGGTGCCGTCGAACAGCGACTTGTGGGTAGCGCGCAGGTTGCTTGGCATGCTCGCCTCGTCCACAGCGAAACCATGGTTCTGGCTGGTGATCATCACCACGCCCGAATCCAGGTCCTGCACCGGGTGGTTGGCGCCATGGTGGCCGTGGCCCATTTTCACAGTCTTGGCGCCGGAAGCCAGGGCCAGCAGCTGGTGACCCAGGCAGATACCGAAGATCGGCGTCTCGGTGTCGAGGAACTCGCGGATGGCCTGGATGGCGTAGTCGCACGGCTCGGGGTCGCCAGGGCCGTTGGAAAGGAAGATGCCGTCCGGGTTCAGGGCCAACACTTCACTCGCCGGGGTCTGCGCCGGCACGACGGTCAGGCGGCAACCACGGGCGACCAGCATGCGCAGGATGTTCAGCTTCACGCCGAAGTCGTAGGCGACCACGTGGTACGGCAGATCGGCGGCGGCGATTTCCGGGTGGCTATCGGTTTCCAGGCTCCAGACGCTGGAGCGCCACTCGTACTTCTCGGTGGAGGACACGACCTTGGCCAGGTCCATGCCTTTCAGGCCCGGGAAGCCGCGCGCCAGTTCGAGGGCTTTTTCCTCGGTGGCGTCGTCGCCAGCCAGGATGCAGCCGTTCTGCGAACCCTTTTCGCGCAGGATGCGAGTCAGGCGACGGGTGTCGATGCCAGCGATGGCAACGGTGCCGTTCTCTTTCAGGTAATCCGGCAGGGACTGCTTGTCGCGCCAGCTGCTGGACAGCAGCGGCAGGTCACGGATGATCAGGCCGGCGGCCCAGACCTTGTTCGACTCGGCGTCTTCCGGCGTGGTGCCGGTGTTGCCGATGTGCGGGTAGGTCAGGGTGACGATCTGTTGGGCGTAGGAAGGATCGGTAAGGATTTCCTGGTAGCCGGTCATGGCGGTGTTGAACACCACCTCTCCGACGGTCTGGCCGTCGGCGCCGATGGCTTCACCGCGAAAAACGCTGCCGTCGGCAAGTGCAAGTATGGCTGGCTTAGTCAAGAAGACCTCCCGTAGTTCAAGCCTGGCTGGGCGTGCGCAGATTGTAAAAAAGCGGGATGACATCAGAAGAAGTCATCCCGCTTTTTATGTGATTCATGCTGCGCTGCTTTTAGTGGACACACTAAAGCTGTAGTTTACAGAAATGCGACATCATGGTCCACCTTTTGCACGACGTACGGCCATGCCGCTCAGCGCAGGCCGAGAACATCCTGCATGTCATACAGGCCGTTGGCCTGCCCTTCCAGCCACTGCGCAGCACGTACGGCGCCACGAGCGAAGGTCATGCGGCTCGAGGCCTTGTGGGTGATTTCCACCCGCTCGCCGTCGGCGGCGAACAGTACCGTGTGATCACCCACCACATCACCAGCACGCACAGTGGCGAAGCCGATGGTCTCGCGCGGGCGCGCGCCGGTCTGACCTTCGCGACCGTACACGGCCACTTTTTCCAGATCACGACCCAGCGCATTGGCAACCACTTCGCCCATGCGCAGCGCGGTGCCGGACGGAGCATCGACCTTGTGGCGGTGGTGCGCCTCGAGGATCTCGATATCCACGTCATCACCCAGCACACGAGCGGCGGTGTCGAGCAGCTTCAGGCAGAGGTTCACGCCGACGCTGTAGTTGGCCGCGAAGACGATGGGGATATCCTTCGCCGCCTCGCTCAGCAGTTCCTTCTCCGCCGCGGAGAAGCCAGTGGTACCGATAACCATGGCCTTGCCAGCCTTGCGGCAGACTTCCAGGTTCTTCAGGGTTACGGTCGGATGAGTAAAGTCGATCAGCACGTCGAACTCGTCGACCACCTTGACCAGGTCGCCCGACAGCGGCACGCCGATACGGCCCAGGCCGGCCAGCTCGCCAGCGTCAGCGCCGACCAGCGTACTGTCCGGGCGGTCGACCGCCGCAGTCAGGCCTGCGCTGCCATTGGTCTGCTGGACAGCTTCAATCAGGGTCTTGCCCATGCGCCCGGCGGCGCCCATTACGGCTATACGTCGCATATAAAACAGCTCCCAGCTAAAAAAGCCCCGGACGACTCGCATCGCCGGGGCCCTGCATCATAGATCGTCGAAGAAGCGCTTCATGCCCTCGAACCAGCCACTGGCCTTGGGCGAGTTGGAAGAGTTGCCCTGCAGGGTACCGCGAAACTCTTCCAGGAGTTCGCGCTGACGCTTGTCCAACTGCACAGGCGTCTCCACGACCACGCGGCACATCAGGTCGCCGGCACCACCACCACGCACCGGGGCGACGCCCTTGCCGCGCAGACGGAACAGCTTGCCGGTCTGAGTGCCCTCGGGAATCTTCAGCTTCACGCGACCATCCAGGGTCGGCACTTCCAACTCGCCGCCCAGAGCGGCATCGGCGAAGCTGATCGGTACTTCGCAGTACAGATGCTTGCCGTCGCGCTGGAAGATGTCGTGCTCGCGCACATTCACCACCACGTACAGGTCGCCCGCCGGGCCACCATGAGCGCCAGCTTCGCCTTCGCCGGTCAGGCGGATGCGGTCACCGGTATCGACGCCGGCCGGCACTTTCACCGACAGGGTCTTGTGCTCTTCCACCCGGCCCTGGCCATGGCAGGAACCACAGGGGTCGGTGATCATCTTGCCGCTGCCATGGCAACGCGGGCAGGTCTGCTGCACCGAGAAGAAGCCCTGCTGCATGCGTACCTGGCCGATACCACCACAAGTGGTACAGGTGACCGGCGTGGTGCCGGGCTTGGCGCCGCTGCCGCTGCAGGTCTTGCAGCCGACCAGGGTGGGAACGCGAATGGTCACGGTGGTGCCGCGAACCGCATCTTCCAGGTCGAGATCGAGGGTATAGCGCAGGTCCGCGCCGCGGGCCGGGCCGCCACGGGAACCGCCGCGACCGCCGCCACCCCCGAAGAAATCACTGAAGACATCACCGAAGATGTCCGAGAAGCTCGCGCCGCCGAAGCCGGCACCGCCGCCACCCATCTGCGGGTCGACGCCGGCATGGCCGTACTGGTCGTAAGCCGCGCGCTTGCTGGCGTCGGACAGGACCTCGTACGCCTCGTTGGCCTCCTTGAATTTATCCTCGGCCTCCTTGTCGCCGGGATTGCGGTCCGGGTGGAACTTCATGGCGAGCCGGCGATAGGCCTTCTTCAGGTCCGCTTCGCTGGCGCCGCGCTCGACACCCAGCACCTCGTAAAAATCACGTTTGGCCATAACTTTCCTGCACTCTAAAAACCGTTCCCCCAGACACGCCAACGCGGGAGCAAGCCCCCGCGTGACGTTTCATGCGCACCGACACGCTGGTCGGTGCGCCGGAGCGGAAGCAAGCACGCGGCTTACTTGTTCTCCTTGACCTCTTCGAACTCGGCGTCGACGACATCGTCGCCAGCCTTGTCGTCAGCGGCCTCGCCCTGAGCGGCAGCACCCGGCTGCGGCTGTTCGGCATACATCTTCTGCGCCAGCGGAGTGGATGCCTGGGACAGCGCATTCATCTTCGCTTCGATCTCGGCCTTGTCGTCGCCCTTCACGGCAACTTCCAGCTCGCCGAGAGCTTTCTCGATGGCGGTTTTCTCTTCGGCAGTAGCCTTGTCGCCAGCCTCGGTGACCATCTTGCGAGTCGCGTGGACCAGCGCATCACCCTGGTTGCGGGCAGCGGCCAGTTCCTCGAACTTGCGGTCTTCCTCGGCATTCGCCTCGGCGTCGCGGACCATCTGCTGGATCTCGTCTTCGGACAGACCCGAGGAAGCCTTGATCACGATGGACTGCTGCTTGCCGGTGGCCTTGTCTTTCGCGCCGACGTGCAGGATGCCGTTGGCGTCGATGTCGAAGGTCACTTCGATCTGCGGCACACCACGCGGAGCCGGCGGGATGTCGGCCAGGTCGAACTTGCCCAGCGACTTGTTCTGGCCGGCCTGCTTGCGCTCGCCCTGCAGAACATGGATGGTCACGGCGCCCTGGTTGTCATCGGCAGTGGAGAACACCTGCGACTTCTTGGTCGGAATGGTGGTGTTCTTGTCGATCAGCGCGGTCATCACGCCACCAAGGGTTTCGATACCCAGGGTCAGCGGGGTGACGTCGAGCAGCAGCACGTCCTTCACATCGCCGGCCAGTACGGCGCCCTGGATGGCAGCACCCATGGCAACAGCTTCGTCCGGGTTGACGTCCTTGCGCGCTTCCTTGCCAAAGAACTCGGCAACGGTCTTCTGTACCAGCGGCATGCGGGTCTGGCCGCCGACCAGGATCACTTCGTCGATCTTCGACACGTCCAGGCCTGCGTCTTTCAGCGCAACGCGGCACGGCTCGATGGTGCGGGTGACCAGGTCTTCCACCAGGGATTCCAGCTTGGCGCGGGAAACCTTGACGTTCAGGTGTTTCGGGCCGCTGGCGTCAGCAGTGACGTACGGCAGGTTGACGTCGGTCTGCTGGGTCGAGGACAGCTCGATCTTGGCCTTCTCGGCCGCTTCCTTCAGACGCTGCATGGCCAGAGGGTCGCCCTTCAGGTCCATGCCGGATTCTTTCTTGAATTCCTCGACGAGGTAGTCGATCAGGCGCAGGTCGAAGTCTTCACCACCGAGGAAGGTGTCGCCGTTGGTGGCCAGTACTTCGAACTGGTGCTCGCCGTCGACTTCCGCGATCTCGATCACGGACACGTCGAAGGTACCGCCACCCAGGTCGTAGACGATGATGGTGTGATCACCCTTCGCCTTGTCCAGGCCATAGGCCAGCGCGGCCGCGGTCGGTTCGTTGATGATGCGCTTGACGTCCAGACCGGCGATGCGGCCGGCGTCCTTGGTGGCCTGACGCTGGCTGTCGTTGAAGTAGGCCGGAACGGTGATGACCGCTTCAGTGACCGGCTCGCCCAGGTAGTCCTCGGCAGTCTTCTTCATCTTCTTCAGGACTTCGGCAGAGACCTGCGGCGGAGCCATCTTCTGGCCCTTGGCTTCGACCCAGGCGTCACCGTTGTCAGCCTTGACGATCTTGTACGGCACCATCTTGATGTCTTTCTGCACGACGTCTTCTTCGAAGCGACGGCCGATCAGGCGCTTCACTGCGTACAGGGTGTTGGTCGGGTTGGTCACAGCCTGGCGCTTCGCCGGCTGACCTACCAGGATTTCACCGTCGTTGGCGTAGCCGATGATCGACGGGGTGGTACGAGCGCCTTCGGCGTTCTCGATGACCTTGACGTTACCGTTCTCCAGGATGGACACACAGGAGTTGGTGGTCCCCAGGTCGATACCAATGATTTTGCCCATAGTTCACTCTCCAGAAATTAGATTCCGCGCTGACCCTGTTGCGGGTCTTTGGCTCGGTTGATTACCCAGATGGGGACCGGGTGGTGGATTTCAAGCCTTCTCGTCGATCGAAGGCGGGGTTTGTTCCGGTGCCTTGCTGACCACGACCATGGCCGGACGCAGCAGACGACCGTTGAGCAGATAACCCTTCTGGAACACCTTGACCACGCTGCCCGGCTCGAGGCGGATGCTCTCTTCCATGGCCATGGCCTGGTGGTGTTCGGGGTTGAATGGCTCGCCGTGCGGGTCGACCGGCTCGAGGTTGTAGCGCTTCAAGGTGTCGTGGAACATCTTCAGCGTCAGCTCGATGCCTTCGCGCATCGGCTTGATCACTTCATCTTCCGGGTTCGACATCTCCAGCGCGCGCTCGAGGGTATCGACGATCGGCAGCAAGTCGCCGGCGAATTTCTCCAGGGCGAACTTGTGCGCCTTCTCCACGTCCTGCTCGGCACGGCGGCGGACGTTCTGCAACTCGGCAACGGCGCGCAGGCTCTGGTCCTTCGCCGCGGCTACCTGCTCTTCCAGTTCCAGCACGCGGGCGTTCAGATCCCCGGTAGCGCCGGTGTCCGGCTGCTCGTTGAACTGGGAATCCTGAGTCTGTTGTTCGTCAGACATGCCACTCTCCTAAAAAGAAAATAAGCCTTTGAAAACAAGGCGAACCCAATGGTCCGCGGCTCTGCCGTGTATATGGGGCGCCTTTCTCCGACTTCAAGGGCATGACTTCAAGGACACACCCCTCACAGGCGACGAGGGAGAATTGCCAGCGGCAAAAAATACTGTATAAATAACCAGACTTATCTACGGAGCCGCCGCCCATGCTGGTTCATCTGTCCGTGCACAACTACGCCATCGTCGAGCACCTCGATCTCGAGCTCGCCGCCGGCATGACCGTGATCACCGGCGAAACCGGCGCCGGCAAGTCGATCATGCTCGACGCCCTCGGTCTCGCCCTCGGCGACCGAGCCGACAGCGGCGTCGTACGCCCCGGGTCCGACAAGGCAGACATTCTCGCCAGCTTCGATGTCAGTGCGATTGCTGAAGCCCGCGACTGGCTCGCCGAGCGCGACCTGGAGCAGGACGGTCCGTGTATCCTGCGCCGGGTGATCACCGCCGAAGGCCGCTCCCGCGCCTACATCAACGGCACGCCCTGCCCGCTGGGCGATCTCAAGCACCTGGGCGAGCTGCTGATCGATATCCACAGCCAGCACGAACACCAGTCGCTGCTCAAGTCCGACACCCACCGCCGCCTGCTCGACGAATTCGCCGGCAGCCAGGACCTGGCGCGCCAGATACACCTCGCCGCGCAGCGCTGGAAGCAGACCCGCCAGGAACTGGACCGTCTGTCGCGCAATGGAGACGAACAGCGCGCCCGCCACCAGCTGCTCAGCTACCAGCTCGAGGAGCTGGAAAACCTCGGCCTGGGCGACAACGAATTGGAGTCGCTGGAAGCCGAACACAAGACCCAGAGCAACGCCGGCAGCCTGATCGCCGCTTGCCGCCAGGTCGTCGATCTCTGCAGTGAAAGCGATGCCGGCAACGTGCTGTCGGCACTGACCTCCAGCCTCAACCGCCTCACAGC
The DNA here is from genome assembly GCF_051990045.1 of Pseudomonas sp. YH-1. Lineage (NCBI taxonomy): Bacteria > Pseudomonadati > Pseudomonadota > Gammaproteobacteria > Pseudomonadales > Pseudomonadaceae > Pseudomonas > Pseudomonas sp. YH-1. The sequence goes on from NZ_CP178184.1 coordinate 74,841, forward strand.
CTTCCAGACCCAGCCAACTGCGCTGGGCGAGGCGGTGAACCTGCTGTCCAGTGCGCAGATCCAGGTGGAAGAAGCCATCGGCGAGCTGAACCGCTTCGTCGACCACTTCGACGCCGACCCCATGCGCCTTCAGCAACTGGAAGAGCGCATGGACGCCATCTACAGCCTCGCCCGCAAACACCGCGTGCAGCCGCACGAACTGCAGGATTTGCAGCAACGCCTACTGGACGAACTGGAAGCGCTGAACGCCGACGACGAAGCCGTGGAGCGCCTGGGCGACGAACTGTCCGCCTACGCTCGCCACTATCAGGAGAAGGCCGACGAGCTCAGCCGCATTCGCCAGGATGCCGCGCCGAAGCTGGCCAAAGCCGTGGAAGTGGAGATGCAGCGGCTCGGCATGCCCGGCGGGCGTTTCGCCATCGAACTGCGCCAGTCCAGCTCGGACGAACCTCAGGTCAGCGGCCTGGAGCAGCTGGAATTCCTCGTCAGCGCCAACCCCGGTCAACCGATGAAGGGCCTGGCCAAGGTCGCCTCGGGCGGCGAATTGTCGCGCATCAGTCTGGCGATCCAGGTGATCACCGCGCAGACCTCACGCATTCCCACCCTGGTCTTCGACGAAGTGGATGTCGGCATTGGCGGCCCCACCGCCGAAGTGGTCGGCCAACTGCTGCGCCGCCTCGGTGATCGCGGCCAGGTACTGACCGTCACCCACCTGCCGCAGGTCGCGGCGCAGGGGCACCAGCATCTGTTCGTGCACAAGGACCGCGACACCAGCGAAACCCGTACCGCCGTGGCCAACCTGAAGAAGGCCGAACGCATCGAAGAAATCGCCCGCATGCTCGGCGGCGTCGATCTGACCAAGGAATCCCTGGCCCACGCCCGCAAGATGGTGGACTCGGCCGTACAGGGCTGACCCTGCCAGCGTTTGAAACCCGCGCAAATGAAAACGGCGACCCGAGGGTCGCCGTTTCTGCTGATGCGTGCGCTTATTTCTTCTTGCGCACGTACAGCACCAGGTTGTGATCGACGAGCTCGAAGCCGCGCTCCTTGACGATCTCCTTCTGGCGTTTCTCGATTTCCGAGTCCATGAACTCGATGACTTCGCCGGTATCGACGCAGACCATGTGGTCATGGTGACCGCTGTCGGCCAGTTCGAAGACGGCATGGCCGCCGTCGAAGTTGTGGCGCACCACCAGGCCGGCGGCTTCGAACTGGGTCAGGACGCGGTAGACGGTGGCCAGACCAACGTCCTCACCCGCCTCCATCAGCGCTTTGTAAACATCCTCTGCGCTCATGTGGCGCTGCTCGGCGGAATCGAGCATCTGGAGGATCTTGACGCGCGGCAGTGTGACCTTCAGTCCGGCTTTGCGCAGTTCGCTATTTTCAACCATGTGTGCTTTCTCGGCGCGGAATGCTTCGCAGCATCTCTCAATACAGGTATGATCGGGATTTCGTCGCTCAGCCAAGATAGTGGAAGTCACCCCTTGATGCAAAACGCCAAGCTCATGCTGACCAGTCTCGCTTTCGGGCTGGGACTCGCCGCACTCGCCGGTTGCTCGTTCCCGGGGGTCTACAAGATCGACATCCAGCAGGGCAACGTTGTAACGCAGGATATGATAGACCAGTTGAAGCCCGGAATGACCCGGCGCCAAGTGCGGTTTATCATGGGCAACCCCCTGATCGTGGACACCTTCCACCCCAACCGCTGGGACTATCTCTACAGCATCCAGCCGGGCGGCGGTCAGCGCCAGCAGGAGCGCATGAGCCTGTTCTTCGGTGAAAACGACCAGTTGATCGGCCTCAACGGCGACTTCATGCCCGGTGTGAGCCGCGACGAGTCGATCCTCGGCAAGGACGGCGTCACCCCGCCGCTGGCCCCGGAGGCGCCGCAACAGCAGCCCGAACAGCCCAAGGAAGAACCGGCCAAGCCCGGCTCCGTGGAAGAACAGATCCAGAAGGAAGTCGACCAGGTGGAAACCGTGCCGGTCCCGACCCCGGAACCGCTGGACAAGGATCCGCAGTAAGGGATCCGCTCCAACGAAAAAGCCCGGCCAATGCCGGGCTTTTTGTTGCCTGCGCTTTCATCCCATGAGAATCATGCATCGCACAGCAATCAGCCGCGCGCCGCCTTGGCTCGCGCGGCCCGCTGTTTCCGCACTTCCTTGGGATCGGCGATCAAAGGCCGATAGATCTCCACCCGCTCGCCCTCCTCCAGCACACGCTCCTCGGGCCTGGCTACCGCCTTGCCGAAAATACCCAGCGGGCAGCTCTGCACATCCAGACCGGGAAATTGCGCGGCAATACCGGACAGAAGCACAGCCTCGCGCATCCGCGTCCCTGGAGGGACACTCAGGCGCAGCAGCACCTGATTCTCCGGCAAGGCATAGACGACTTCGATGGCGATGTTCGCGGACTCAGCCATGCAGCTGCTTGGCACGCTGACAGAAGGCGTCGACCATGGTGTTCGCCGCCTGGGTGAACAGCGGGCCCAGGGTGGCCTTCACCAGCGCACCGGCGTAGTCGAATGTCAGGTCCAGGGAAATCTTGCAGGCCTTGTCACCCAGCGCCTTGAAAGTCCACACGCCGTGCAGCTGGGTGAAAGGGCCCTCCTCGAGGTTCATCTCGATGCTCTGCCCGGGCACCAGCACGTTGCGGGTGGTGAAGCGTTGGGTAATGCTGCCCTTGGCCACGGTCAGCTCGGCGCGCATGGCCGTATCGCTTGCCTCCAGCACGGTGGAGGCGGAACACCAGGGCAGGAACTCCGGGTAGCGCGCCACATCGTTGACCAGGTCGTACAGCGCCTTCGCCGGATAGGGCAGCAGCGCCGAACGCTGGATATGCGTGCTCATAGACGTCTCGCTTGGTTGTGGGGCGTTTCATACGCCCGCTGCTCAAAAAAACAGCGCGCATTGTCCGAGATTAGCCACACACCCTCAAGCTTGCATGCCGTCACACGCTGTCCCGATAGCGGCGCGGCGAGCGACTCCCTATAATGCGCGGCCTATGGCTAAACAGAAGAAACACCCTTCGGGGACCATCGCGCAGAACAAGAAGGCTCTGCACGACTACTTCATCGAGCAGCGCTTCGAGGCAGGTGTCGCCCTGGCCGGCTGGGAAGTGAAAAGCCTGCGCGCCGGCAAGGCGCAGCTGGTGGACAGCTACGTGCTGCTCAAGGATGGCGAAGCCTGGCTGCTGGGCAGCCACATCACGCCGCTGACCACTGCCAGCACGCACGTCATCGCCGACCCGGTGCGCACGCGCAAGTTGCTGCTGCACAAGCGCGAGCTGGGCAAGCTGTTCGGTGCCGTGCAGCAGAAGGGCTACGCCTGCGTCGCGCTGTCGATGTACTGGAAGAAGCACCTGATCAAGTGCGAGATCGCACTGGCCAAGGGCAAGAAAGAGTACGACAAGCGCGGCACCGAGAAGGAGCGTGACTCCGACCGGGAAATCCAGCGCGCCATTCGCCACGGCAAGGACGACTGAAGTCCTTTCGCGCCCTCCCGCGAGGGCGCGTTGCCGATCAGGCGTCCGCCGTACCCTGGCGTCGCTGTGCCCGTTGCAGGCGCAACTCCTTCGCCTGGACCTCGGCCAGCACTTCCTGCACGTAGTCGATATGCCGCTGGGAAATCTCCCGCGCCGCTTCCGCGTGCCCGCCGATAATCGCCTCGTACAACTCGCGGTGCTGACGCATCAGCTGCTCGCGGGTCTCGTCGCGCTGCGCGTACATTCCACCAATGTTGGTCACCACGTTGCGCTTGAGCAGGTCGAACAGGCCACGAATGGTGTGCAGCAGCACGGCATTGTGGCTGGCCTCGGCGATGGCCAGGTGGAAGGCTGCGTCCGCCGCGCCCTCTTCCGCACGACTGACCTTGCCCACACGCAGGTAACAGTCCTGCAACGCATCGAACGCCTGCCTCAGTCGCTGGTGGTCCACCTCGGTCGCACGCTGCGCCGCGTAGTAGGCGCAGGAGCCTTCCAGGGTGTGGCGAAACTCCAGCAGGTCGCGCTGCGCCTCCGGGTTGCTCTCCAGCAAGTGCAGCAGCGGATCGCTGAACATCGAGCCCAAGCCTTCGCTGACGTAGTTGCCACCGCCCTGCCGGCTGACCAGCAGCCCCTTGGCGCCGAGCTTCTGGATTGCTTCACGCAGCGAAGGCCGTGACACGCCGAACTGTTCGGCCAGCACGCGCTCGGCGGGCAGCCGTTCGCCCGCCTTGAGGGTGCCCTCGAGGATCATCGCCTCCAGCCGTTCGACGATGTCGTCCGACAGACGGCGTTGCTTGACCTGACCAAAACTCATGCTCGTGAACCCTCTCGCCTCTCACTCTGGAGCTGCGCTCCAGACCGCGACCTGAACAGCGCGCGGCAGCCTAACCAGTACCGCCGCCAGCAACAAGACCAATTCGCCTTCCCGATCACGCTCGACAAAAGTCGCAGGGCAGCAAATTGACAGGTCGCCAGCAGGGCTTTTACCCTGAGCGCTCGGCCTTGTAAATTGGTCTTACCAATTTACCGTAAGTCGAATTGCACGACAACAGGTTCACAAAAACACAAGCCGCGATCAGTCGACCGTCTGCCCAGGCGCCACAAGCGCATCGGAATCGCCCGACCGGCAACCAGGCCCTCCACCCAAAAACAATTAGGGAGCCAAACCAGATGCAAACCTGGCAGCAGATCTACACCCCGCTCGGCAGCCTCGGCCTGTCCGCGCTGGTCGCCGTCATTCCGATCGTGTTCTTCTTCCTCGCCCTCGCCGTGTTCCGCCTCAAGGGCCACGTCGCCGGCAGCATCACCCTCGCCCTCTCGATCATCATCGCCATCGCCGCCTTCGGCATGCCTGCCGACATGGCCATCGCCGCCGCCGGTTATGGCTTCGCCTATGGCCTGTGGCCGATCGCCTGGATCATCGTCGCGGCGGTGTTCCTCTACAAACTCACGGTCAAGAGCGGCCAGTTCGAGGTGATCCGCAGCTCAGTGCTGTCGATCACCGGCGACCAGCGCCTGCAGGTGCTGCTGATCGGCTTCTCCTTCGGCGCCTTCCTCGAAGGTGCGGCCGGCTTCGGCGCCCCGGTGGCGATCACCGCCGCCCTGCTGGTCGGCCTGGGCTTCAACCCGCTGTACGCCGCGGGCCTGTGCCTGATCGCCAATACCGCGCCGGTAGCCTTCGGCGCCCTGGGCATCCCGATCATCGTCGCAGGCCAGGTCACCGGCATCGACGCCTTCAAGATCGGCGCCATGACCGGCCGCCAGCTGCCCTTCCTGTCGATCCTCGTGCCGTTCTGGCTGGTGTTCATGATGGACGGCTTCAAGGGCGTGAAAGAAACCTGGCCGGCCGCCCTGGTTGCCGGCGGCAGCTTCGCCATCACCCAGTACTTCACCTCCAACTTCATCGGCCCGGAACTGCCGGATATCACCTCCGCCCTGGTCAGCCTGATTTCCCTGACCCTGTTCCTCAAGGTCTGGCAACCTGCCGGCGAGCGAGAAGTGGTCGCCACCGCTGGCGGCACTGCCGTCATGGGCGGCAACGGCCCGCGCAGCGCCGAGCCGACGCCCTACAGCTTCGGCGAGATCCTCAAGGCCTGGTCGCCCTTCCTGGTGCTGACCGTACTCGTCACCATCTGGACCCTGAAACCGTTCAAGGCGCTCTTTGCGCCGGGCGGCGCGCTGTACAACCTGGTGTTCAACTTCTCCATCCCGCACCTGGACCAACTGGTGGTGAAGACCGCCCCCATCGTCGCCAACCCGACACCGATCGCCGCCGTGTTCAAACTGGACCCGGTATCGGCCACCGGCACCGCGATCTTCTTCTCCGCCGTGATTTCGATGTTCATCCTGCGCATCGGTGCGAAAACTGGTCTGACCACCTTCAAGGAAACCCTGCTCGAGCTGAAATGGCCGATCCTCTCCATCGGCATGGTGCTGGCCTTCGCCTTCGTCACCAACTACTCGGGCATGTCCACCACCCTGGCGCTGGTCCTGGCGGGCACTGGCGCGGCGTTCCCGTTCTTCTCGCCGTTCCTGGGCTGGCTGGGCGTGTTCCTGACCGGTTCGGATACGTCCTCCAACGCGCTGTTCAGCTCGCTGCAAGCCACCACCGCGCACCAGATCGGAGTCAATGACACCTTGCTGGTGGCCGCCAATACCAGCGGCGGCGTGACCGGCAAGATGATCTCGCCGCAATCCATCGCCGTCGCCTGCGCCGCGACCGGCATGGTGGGCAAGGAATCCGACCTGTTCCGCTTCACCCTCAAGCACAGCCTGATGTTCGCCGCCATGGTGGGTCTGATCACCCTGGCCCAGGCCTACATCTTCACCGGCATGCTGGTTCACTAAGGGAGTCATCGCCGCTGCGCCGTTCACAGGTTGAACGGCGCAGCGGCCGGCCCAAGCGGCACGCGCGACTGCAGCGAACCCGGTAAACGTCTAGTTTGTTCTGGGTTCCTGCCGTCACCGTGACGCCTTAATCGACAGACCCTCACCGATGGGACGCCCATGATCATTTCTGCCTCTACCGACTACCGCGCCGCCGCCCAGCGCAAGCTGCCGCCATTCCTCTTCCACTATGCCGACGGCGGCGCCTACGCCGAGCGCACCCTGCGCAACAACGTCGACGACCTGGCCAACATCGCCCTGCGCCAGCGCGTGCTGAAGAACATGTCCGAGCTGAGCCTGGAGACGATGCTGTTCGGCGAGAAGCTGAACATGCCCATCGCCCTGGCCCCGGTCGGCCTGACCGGCATGTATGCCCGCCGCGGCGAAGTGCAGGCTGCCCGCGCGGCCGCCGCCAAGGGCATCCCCTTCACGATGTCCACGGTGTCCGTCTGCCCGATCGAGGAAGTCGCTCCGGCCATCGACCGGCCCATGTGGTTCCAGTTGTATGTGCTCAAGGACCGCGGCTTCATGCGCAATGCCCTGGAGCGCGCCAAGGCCGCTGGCGTGAAGACCCTGGTGTTCACCGTCGACATGCCGGTGCCCGGTGCCCGCTACCGCGACGCCCATGCCGGCATGAGCGGCCCGAACGCGCCGCTGCGTCGCGTCTGGCAGGCCATGACCCACCCGTCCTGGGCGCTCGATGTCGGCCTGCTGGGCAAGCCCCACGATCTGGGCAACATCTCCAAGTACCGCGGCAACCCCACCGGTCTGGCCGACTACATCGGCTGGCTGGGTGCCAACTTCGACCCGTCGATCTCCTGGAAGGACCTGGAGTGGATTCGCGAATTCTGGGACGGCCCGATGATCATCAAGGGCATCCTTGATCCGGAAGACGCCAAGGATGCGGTGAAGTTCGGCGCCGACGGTATCGTCGTGTCCAACCACGGCGGCCGCCAGCTCGACGGCGTGCTCTCCAGCGCCCGCGCCCTGCCGGCCATCGCCGACGCAGTGAAGGGCGACCTGAAGATCCTCGCCGACTCCGGCATCCGCAACGGCCTGGACGTGGTGCGCATGATCGCCCTTGGCGCCGACACCGTGCTCATCGGCCGGGCCTTCCTCTACGCCCTGGCGACCCACGGTGAAGCCGGCGTGAAGAACCTGCTGGACCTGTTCGAGAAGGAAATGCGCGTGGCGATGGTGCTCACCGGCGCCAAATCCATCAGCGAGATCACCCGCGACTCGCTGGTACGCGAGTTGGGGCAGTAAACGCTCTGCTTTTGTAGAAGCGAGCTTGCTCGCGAACCGGGCCGGCACGAAGCTGCGCAGGTTCGCAAGCATGCTCGCTCCTACAGGAGGAGCGCGCTCCGGCGCGTTCGATAAAAGAACACCGATGGGCCGTCCAGCGGCCCACGCTCACCGATGATGAATGGAGCCGCCATGAGCCTCCCTGCCGCCTTCCTCGACACGGTAGAACACCTGATCCCCCGTGAGCGCCGCTTCGACGATCCGCTCTCGACCCTGGCCTTCGGCACCGACGCCAGCTTCTATCGGCTGATTCCCAAGCTGGTGATCCGCGTCGAGAACGAAGACGAAGTCGCTTCCCTGCTCAAGTCCGCTCATGCCAATCAGGTGGCGGTGACCTTCCGCGCTGCGGGCACCAGCCTCTCCGGCCAGGCCGTGAGCGACTCGGTGCTGCTGGTGCTGGGTGACAACTGGAACGGCCGCGACATCCGCGAGGGCGGCACGCAGATTCGCTTGCAGCCCGGCGTCATCGGCGCCCAGGCCAACGCCTGGCTTGCGCCCTTCGGCCGCAAGATCGGCCCGGACCCGGCATCGATCAACGCTTGCAAGATCGGCGGGATCGTCGCCAACAATGCCAGCGGCATGTGCTGCGGCACCGCGCAGAACAGCTACCACACCCTGGCCGGCATGCGTCTGCTGCTGGCCGACGGTACGTTGCTGGACAGCGAGCTACCCGGCAGCGTCGCGGCCTTCCGCGAAAGCCACGGCGCGCTGCTCGACCACCTCGCCGAACTGGGCCGGCAAACCCGCGCCAACACCGAGCTCGCCGCGAAAATCCGCCACAAGTACCGCCTGAAGAACACCACTGGCCTGTCACTGAACGCGCTGGTCGACTACGACGAGCCGCTGGATATCCTCACCCACCTGATGGTTGGCTCCGAGGGCACCCTGGGCTTCATCAGCGCGGTGACTTACGACACCGTGCCGGACCACCCGAACAAGGCCAGCGCGCTGATCGTCTTCCCTGACGTGGAGACCTGCTGCAAGGCAGTGACCGTGCTCAAGCAGCAGCCAGTGTCTGCCGTGGAGCTGCTGGACCGCCGCAGCCTGCGCTCGGTGGAAAACATGCAGGGCATGCCGGTGTGGGTGAAGAGTCTCTCCGAAGGCGCCTGTGCGCTGCTCATCGAGTCCCGTGCCGCGACCCAGTCGCTGCTGCATGAACAGCTCGCGCAGATCAGCACCTCCATCGCCGATTACCCGGTGGAAAAACAGGTCGACTTCAGCGAAGACCCGGTGGTCTACAACCAGCTCTGGCGCATCCGCAAGGACACCTTCCCGGCCGTCGGCGCGGTGCGCGAGACCGGTACCACGGTGATCATCGAGGACGTCACCTTCCCTGTCGAACAGCTGGCCGAAGGCGTGAACCGCCTGATCGAGCTGTTCGACAAGCACGGCTACGACGAGGCCATCCTGTTCGGCCACGCGCTGGAAGGGAACCTGCACTTCGTCTTCACCCAGGGCTTCGAATCGCCCGAGCAGGTAGCACGCTACTCGGCTTTCATGGACGACGTCGCGCACCTGGTCGCCGTGGAATACGGCGGCTCGCTCAAGGCCGAGCACGGCACCGGGCGCAACATGGCGCCCTTCGTCGAGCTGGAATGGGGCCATGACGCCTACCAGCTGATGTGGCAATTGAAACGTCTGCTCGACCCCACCGGCATCCTCAACCCGGGCGTGGTACTGACCGACGATCCGCAGCTGCACCTGAAGAACCTCAAGCCGCTGCCGGCCGCCGACGAGATCGTCGACAAGTGCATCGAGTGCGGCTTCTGCGAACCGGTCTGCCCGTCCAAGGGACTGACCCTCAGCCCGCGCCAGCGCATCGTCCTGTGGCGCGACATCCAGGCCAAGCGCCGCGCCGGCGTCGACACCACGGAGCTGGAGCGCGACTACCAGTACCAGGGCATCGACACCTGCGCCGCCACCGGCCTGTGCGCCCAGCGCTGCCCGGTGAACATCAACACCGGCGAGCTGATCCGCAAGCTGCGCGGCGTGGAAGCGCACCACGCCGGCACCGCCACCTGGCTGGCACGCAATTTCGCCACGGCGCTGAAAGGCGCGAAGTTCATGCTGCATGCCGCCAATGGCGCGCGCATCGTTCTGGGAGCGCCACGCCTCGCTCGCCTCAGCGCCTCCATCAGCCACGCCAGCAAGGGCCGCGTGCCGCAGTGGACACCTGCCATGCCGCAGCCGGTGCGTCTCGCAGCTACGTCGCAACCTGTGGATAACGGCAAGCCGCGCGTCGTCTACCTGACCGCCTGCGTCTCCCGCGCCATGGGCCCGGCGGCGGCGGACGAGGAGCAGATGCCGCTGATCGAAAAGACCCACCAATTGCTGGAGAAATCCGGCTACCAGGTGGTCTTCCCGGACAACGCCGATAACCTCTGCTGCGGCCAGCCGTTCGCCTCCAAGGGCTACCAGTCACAGGCCGACGCCAAGCGCGACGAGCTGCTCGCCGAACTGCTGCGCGCCAGCCGTGGCGGCCTCGACCCGATCTACTGCGACACCAGCCCCTGCACGCTGCGCCTGGTGCAGGAGCTGGCGGACGACCGGCTGAAGATCTACGACCCGGTGAAGTTCATCCGCACGCACTTGGTCGAGCGTCTGGACTTCCAGCCGCAGGACAAGCCGGTGGCCGTCCACGTCACCTGCAGCACCCAGCACCTGGGCGAAAGCCAGGCGCTGATCGACCTGGTCAGACGTTGCACCCGCGAAGTAGTGATCCCCGAAGGTATCCACTGCTGCGGTTTTGCCGGCGACAAGGGTTTCACCACGCCCGAGCTGAACGCGCACTCGCTGCGTACGCTCAAGGAGGCTGTGCAGTACTGCGAGGAAGGCGTCTCCACCAGCCGCACCTGCGAGATCGGCCTGTCCGCCCATGGCGGCATCGACTATCGCGGCGTGGTCTACCTGGTGGATCGCGTGACCCGCGCCCGCCCAACCGATACCCAACCGTAGGGCGGGTAACCTGTTCCAGGTTATTCGCCCTACAACGCGTCTCACTCGTTAACTGCACCTTAATCCGCTGCCGCCACCCTCTGCCCGAAATGAGTGACGCCGGCTATCCTGCTGCACAGAGCCGGCTGAGGGGGCATCGATGAGAATCCTGTTGGCAGAAGACGACCAGCTGCTGGGCGATGGCATTCGCGCAGGGCTCGGTCTGGAAGGCGACACCGTGGACTGGGTGAGCGATGGCGTGGCCGCCGATCAGGCGCTGGCGACCGATGAGTTCGACCTGTTGGTCCTCGACCTCGGGCTGCCGCGCAAGGACGGCCTGGAAGTGCTGCGCGGCCTGCGCCGCCGTGGCGACCTGACCCCCGTATTGATCCTCACCGCCCGCGACAAGGTGGCCGACCGCGTGGCCGGCCTGGACGCTGGCGCCGACGACTACCTGACCAAACCCTTCGACCTCGATGAACTGCTCGCCCGCGTGCGCGCCCTCACCCGCCGCCACACCGGCCGCGCTGCGCCGCTGCTGCAACACGGCGAACTGGCACTGGACCCGGCCACTCACCAGGTCAGCCTGGCCGGTTCACCGGTTGACCTGGCACCACGCGAATATGCGCTGCTGCGCCTGCTGCTGGAACAACGCGGCAAGGTACTGTCCCGTGCTCGCCTGGTGGAGGCCCTCTACGGCTGGGACGGCGACCTGGAAAGCAACGCCATCGAAGTCCATATCCACCACCTGCGGCGCAAGCTGGGCAACGGCCTGATCCGTACCGTGCGCGGTATCGGCTACGGCATCGACCGCCCCGAAGGCGCCGCACGAGCTTGAGCAGCGCGCCGCCCCGCGCCGGTTCCATCAGCCGGCGCCTGTTGCTGACGCTGATCGGCGGTGTGTCCGTGCTGTGGCTGGTAGCCGGCCTCTTCACCTATCACCTGACCCGCGAGCAGGTGAACCGGCTCTACGACCAGGACATGATCGACTTCGGCCAGGCCGCCCTGAGCCTGGTCGACGTCGCCGACGCCATCGACCCGCAATCCAGCGACGCCATGGAAATCCTCGCGCGCAGCCGCAAGGCCATCGAAGGGCTGCCACTGATCCGTCGCGAAGCCACGCTGGGCTACGCCATCTGGTATCGCGGCCAACCGCTGCTGGCCACCCACAAGCCGCCCGGGGGAATCGAGGCGCAACCGCCGGGCTTCTCCGACCTGCTCAGCGGCGGGGTCAACTGGCGCGTCCTGCAGATGGCCACGACGGGAGCGGATGAAGTGCGCATCTGGGTCTTCGAGGACCTGCACTACCGCCACAAGACCCTGCATCTGCTGCTGTTCAGCGCCCTGTTCCCGTTGCTGCTGGCACTGCCGCTGTTCGGCGTACTGGTCTGGTTCGGCGTGCGCCAGGGACTGGCGCCGCTGCGCAGCCTGATCGAACAGGTGCACCAGCGCGGCGCCCACAGCCTCCACCCGCTGGCCCTGAGTCGCGCACCGGTGGAGGTACACAGCCTGGTCAACGAACTGAACCTGTTGCTGGAGCGCCTGCATTCGGCGATGGAAGCCGAGCGCCGGCTGACCAGCGACGCCGCCCACGAAATCCGCACGCCACTGGCCAGCCTGCGCACCCACGCCCAGGTAGCACTGCGCTCGTCCGACCCGGCCGCCCACGCCCATGGGCTACAACAGGTCAGCCGCAGTGTCGAACGGATCAGTGCGCTGATGGAGCAGATCCTCCTGCTGGCGCGGCTCGATGCCGAAGAGCTGCACGAAATCTTCGCCCCGGTGGACCTGCGCCTGCTGGCCGAAGACACCATCGCCGATCTCGCGCCGCAAGCCATCGACAAACAGATCGAACTGACCCTCGACAGCCAGGAGGTCACGCTGCGCGGCGTAGCGGCGTGGCTCGGGCTGATGCTCACCAACCTGGTCGGCAACGCCTTGCGCTACACCCCCGAAGGCGGCCGCGTGGCCGTCAGCCTTGAGAGCACGAGCGACCGTCTGACCCTCTGGGTCCGCGACAACGGCCCCGGCGTAGCCCCGGCCGAACAGGCAGCGATCTTCACCCGCTTCTACCGCAGCCCCAGCGTCGCCAGCAGCCACGGCAGCGGACTGGGCCTGCCCATCGTCAAGCGCATCGTGGAAATCCACCACGGGCGCATTTCCCTGCACGAAGGGCTGGACGGTGCCGGTCTGGGCGTCTGCGTCGAACTCCCGGTCACCACCGGGCCGATTCTCTGAACCCCGCGCGAATCACGGCAGTCCACCCTGTACGGTCCGCTCGTGCGGTCCGCGACAACGGTCAAGTTGACAGGAGTACTGCCATGAAACGTGCCGCCCTGCTCATTACAGCCGCCCTGCTGACGTCACCGGCTTTCGCCGCCGACCTGTGCAGCGACAATCTCCAGAAAGTCGATGACGCGGTAAAAACCGTCACCAACAACACCCAGGCCCAGGAGCAGGCCATGCGCCTGCAGGAAAAGGCCGCCCAGGCCCAGGCCGCGGGTGACACCAAGGCCTGCATCGCGCAGACCGAAAAAGCCCTGCAGCTGCTGAAGAAAAACGCCGGCGACGGCGGAGCCAACGGGTGATCCCGCACGCGGCGGCCGGCCTCCCACCGGTCGCCGCTCATAAGGCCCACTAAGCCTGTGCCATTCGCAACGCCGTAGTTGATTCCCCGCTCTCCCCACCCGCCTAAGATGGTGCGATTCCCGACCACAAGAATCACAACCGGAATCGCCATGCCTGTCACCCGCCTGCTCATCGCCAACCGTGGCGAGATCGCCATCCGCATCGCCCGCGCCGCTGCCGAGCTGGGTATCCAGACGCTGGCGATCTTCGCCGAGGACGACGCCGCCTCGCTGCACACCCGCCGCGCCGACCAGGCCGCGGCCCTGCAAGGCCGTGGCGCCAGCGCCTACCTGGACCAGCAGCAGATCATCGACGTGGCCCTGGCCCACGGCTGCGACTCGGTGCATCCAGGCTATGGCTTCCTTTCCGAGAACGCCGATTTCGCTCGCCGCTGCAAAGCCGCCGGGCTCACCTTCGTCGGCCCCTCGGCAGAAACGCTCGACGTCTTCGGCGACAAGGCCCGCGCCCGCGACCTGGCCCGCGACCACGGCGTCGCACTGGCTGCCGGCAGCAACCGCGCCACTTCCCTGGAAGATACCGAACGCTTCTTCCGCGAACTGCCCGCCGGCGCCGGCATGATGATCAAGGCCCTCGCCGGCGGCGGCGGACGTGGCATGCGTGCGGTACACCGCGCCGATGAAATCGCTGACGCCTATGCCCGCTGCCAGGCCGAAGCCCGCGCGGCGTTCGGCGATGATCGGCTCTATGTCGAGCGCCTGATCCAGTGCGCCCGTCACATCGAGGTGCAGGTGATCGGCGACGGTCGTGTCGTCAGCCACCTGTGGGAACGCGACTGCACCCTGCAGCGGCGCAACCAGAAACTGCTGGAGATCGCCCCCAGCCCCAACCTGCACCCGCGCCTGCGGGGCGCCATCCTCGCTGCCGCGGTGCGGTTGGCCGAAGCCGTGGACTACCGTGGCCTGGGCACCTTCGAGTTCCTGCTGGACGAGGACAGCGGCGACTTCGTGTTCATGGAAGCCAACCCGCGCCTGCAGGTGGAACACACCATCACCGAAGCGGTGACCGGCATCGACCTGGTCCAGGCACAACTGCGCATCGCCGCCGGCGCCAGCCTCGCCGAACTGAACCTGACCCAGGCCGAGATTCCCGCGCCGCGCGGCCACGCCCTGCAACTGCGGATCAACCTGGAAAGCCTCGCCAGCGACGGCACGCCCCACCTCGCCTGCGGCACCCTGAGCGCCTACGAGCCGCCCAGCGGCCCCGGCCTGCGCGTGGATGGCTACGGCTACGCCGGTTACCGCAACAGCGCCGGCTACGACTCGCTGCTGGCCAAGTTGATCGTCCACGGCAACGGCGGTTATCCACAGCTGGTGCAGCGCGCCTACCGGGCGCTCTGCGAGTTCCGTCTGGAAGGCGTGGCGAGCAACATACCGCTGCTGCTCAATCTACTGCGCCAGAGCGCAGTGGCCGACAACCAGGTCACCACCCGCTATATCGAAGAACACCTGGCCACACTGCTGAGGGCACAGGAGCACGCGCACCCACATCGCTTCTTCAGCCACGCTGGCGTATCCGCGCAAGCCCAGCGTGCCAGCGAAGCGCCGGCTGGTTGCGTCCCACTCGCTACGCCCAGCGCGGGCGTGCTGGTCAGCCTGAACGTCTCCACTGGCGACGCCGTCGCCCAGGGCCAGACCATCGCCGTCGTCGAGGCGATGAAGATGGAATTCGAGGTCAAGGCCAGCGCCAGCGGCATCGTCCACAGCCTCGCCGCCACACCCGGTGATAGCCTCGACGAAGCCGATGCGCTGCTGTTCGTCGAACCGATGGACATAGAAGCGCAGGGCCCTGAAAGCAACGACGCCATCGACCTGGGCGCGATCCGCGCCGACCTGGCCGAAGTCCTCGAGCGTCACGCCATCGGTCTCGACGAGCGCCGCCCGGAGGCTGTCGCCAAGCGCCACAGGATCGGCAAGCGCACCACTCGCGAAAACCTCACCGACCTGCTCGATGACGGCAGCTTCATCGAATACGGCGCCCTGGCCATCGCCGCCCAGCGTCGTCGCCGCAGCGTCGAGGAACTGATCGCCAGCAGCCCTGCCGACGGCCTGGTCAGCGGCCTGGGCAGCATCAACGCCGCGCAGTTCGGCGACGAGAAGGCCCGCTGCCTGGTGCTGGCCTACGACTACACGGTGTTCGCCGGCACCCAGGGCGTGATGAACCACAAGAAGACCGACCGCATGCTGCACCTCGCCGAGCAATGGCGCATCCCACTGGTGCTCTACGCGGAAGGTGGCGGCGGGCGTCCGGGCGACACCGATTTCGTCGGCGTGGCGGGGCTGGACAACATGAGCTTCGTCGGCCTGGCGCGACTCTCCGGACTGGTGCCGCTGGTGGGCGTGGTCTCCGGTCGCTGCTTTGCCGGCAACGCCGCGCTGCTGGGCTGCTGCGACGTGATCATCGCCACCCGCGATACCAGCCTAGGGATGGCTGGCCCGGCGATGATCGAGGGCGGCGGCCTGGGCAAGTTCGCCCCCGAGGAAGTCGGCCCCAGCGACGTACAGAGCGCCAACGGCGTAATCGACGTACTGGTGGAAGACGAGGCCGAGGCCACTCGGACGGCGCGCCAATACCTCGCCTATTTCCAGGGCGACACCGCTGATTGGGAATGCGCTGACCAGCGCTTGCTGCGCCACGCGGTGCCGGAGAACCGCCTGCGCGTCTACGACATCCGTCAGGTTATCGAACAGTTGGCCGACAGCGGATCGGTGCTGGAACTGCGCCGACACTTCGCCGCCGGGATGATCACCGCGCTGGTGCGCATCGAAGGCAAGCCCTTCGGGCTGATCGCCAACAACCCCATGCACCTGGGTGGTGCCATCGATGCCGAGGCCGGCGACAAGGCCGCTCGCTTCATGCAACTGTGCGACGCCTTCGACCTGCCGATCATTTCCCTGTGCGACACCCCCGGCTTCATGGTCGGCCCGGAAGCGGAGAAGACCGGCACCGTGCGCCACGTCTCGCGCATGTTCGTCACCGCCGCCAGTCTCACCGTTCCATTCTTCACCGTGGTCCTGCGCAAGGGCTACGGCCTCGGCGCCCAAGCCATGGCCGCTGGTAGCTTCCACTCGGCGCTGTTCACCATCGCCTGGCCCAGCGGCGAGTTCGGCGCCATGGGACTGGAAGGGGCAATCCGCCTCGGCTATGCCAAGGAGCTGGCCGCAATCGAAGACCCGCTAGAGCGACAGAAGCTGTTCGACAAGCTGGTCGCTGCGGCCTACCGCAACGGCAAGGGACTGAACATGGCGAGCTATCTGGAGATCGACGACGTCATCGACCCGGCCGACACCCGCCGCTGGTTGCTGCGCGGCCTGGCATCGACGCCGAAGCCCGCAGCACGCCAGGGGAAAAAACGTCCGCTGATCGATACCTGGTGACGCATGGGTTGAGCTGCTCGCCCGATCCGCTAGAATGCGCGGCGTCATTGGGGAGTAGCCGACCGTTCGACGAACGGGGGCGACGTCAACACACTTGGCCCGCAGGCCATGGCGTCGTCAGCAGCTTTGCCTGGCAAGACCTTTGACCACGTGATCTCCGCAACGGCCGGGGAGATGCGTGGTCATGGGTACTTACACCGGCCGGGAGCTTCACCGTGATGCACCACCCCACTCTTCGCTCCATCTCTCTGGAGCTGCGCGCATGCTGACCTTCATTCTCGAACTGCTCGGCATGCTGCTGGTGATCCTGATCGCCGCCGAACTTTTCACCAACGCGCTGGAACACTTCGGCGAGCGCCTCGGCATCTCCGAAGGCGTCACCGGTTCGCTGTTCGCCGCCATCGGCACTGCCCTGCCGGAGACCCTGATCCCACTGCTGGCGCTGTTCGCCGGCACCAGCAATGTCAATCTCAACGAAGAAGTCGGCGTCGGCGCCATCCTCGGCGCACCGCTGATGCTCTCCACCCTGTCCACCTGCCTGATGGCGCTCGCCGCCTGGCGCGCTCGTGGCCTGTTCGGACGCATCCGCCCCGAGCGCACGGGCATGCAGCGCGACCTGAACTTCTTCCTGGTCGCCTTCAGCTTCGCCACCATCGCCATGTTCGTGCCTGCTGAACTGCACTCCGTGCGCGTCGCCCTCAGCGTGCTGCTGGTACTGACCTACGTGGGCTACATCACGCTGACCCTCCGCGCTTCGCAGAGCCTGGTGGAAGACGGCCACGGCACCGAGGCCGACCATCGCATGTACCTGTCACGCATGGGCCTGCCGACCAACCTCGCCACCATCCTGCTGCAACTGCTGCTGGGCCTGGTGCTGCTGGTGCTGGGCGCCAAGGGCTTCATCCATGGCGTGGAAGGCCTGTCGCACATCCTGGGGATTTCAGCACTGCTGCTGTCGCTGCTGATCATCCCCATCGCCACCGAACTGCCGGAGAAGATCAACAGCATCCTCTGGGTGCGCCGTGGCAAGGACACCCTGGCCTTCGGCAACATCAGCGGCGCGATGGTGTTCCAGGGCACCCTGCTGCCCGCCATCGGTATCCTGCTCACCCCCTGGCAGCCGCGCATCGAAGTGCTCACCGGCGTGCTGGTCACCCTCGGAGCTGCGCTCTGGCTGCGAATCAACGCCCAGCGCGGCGGCGGCCTGCCAATCTGGGTACTGATGCTCAACGGCGTGCTGTACGCCGCCTATCTGGGTATCACCCTGTCGCGCTGACGCGGACGGCTCATTGCCTACACTGACAGTCCGGGCTGCCGTTTCGGTGGCAGCCGCATGACTAGCGATACGCCGAAGGAGTGAGCATGAAAATCCTGGTAGTCCTGACCTCCCACGACCAGCTCGGCAGCACCGGCAAGAAAACCGGCTTCTGGCTCGAGGAGTTCGCCGCGCCCTACTACGTGTTCAAGGATGCCGGCGCCAGCCTGACCCTGGCCTCGCCCAAGGGCGGCCAGCCACCGCTCGACCCCAAGAGCGACGAGGAAGGCGCACAGACCCCGGCTACCCTGCGCTTCCGCCAGGACAGCGCAGCCCAGGCCGAGTTGGCCAACACCGTGAAGCTCAGCGAGGTGAAGGCAGACGACTTCGACGCCGTGTTCTACCCCGGCGGCCACGGCCCGCTCTGGGACCTGGCCGAGGACCGCACCTCGGTGGCGCTGATCGAGGCCTTCCATTCCAGCGGCAAACCCGTCTCCGCCGTCTGCCATGCTCCAGCCGTGTTCCGCCATCCCCACGGGCTCGACGGCCGCCCGCTGGTGCAGGGCCGACACGTCACCGGCTTCTCCAACAGCGAGGAGGACGCCGTGGGCCTCACCGACGTGGTGCCCTTCCTCGTCCAGGACATGCTCAAGGCCAACGGAGCCCGCTACAGCAAGGGTCCGGACTGGCAGAGCCACGTCGAGGTGGATCGCGGCCTGATCACCGGACAGAACCCCGCGTCCTCCGAGGCCGTGGCCGAAGCCGTGCTGAAATTCCTGAGCTGACAACACCTTGCGCCGCCCCGGGTGGCTATCGGGGCGGCTTTCCCGTAGAATGAATCCCGACCTTGAAAGGTTTTGGGGCCGATTAGGATTCGACGCCGGTAACAAAACTCGAGGGGCATGCCGAGTAGGTGACAGTTCTCGTAAATCAGCTGCCACAACTTTATAGTTGCCAACGACGACAACTACGCCCTAGCAGCCTAAGTGCCGCTAGCAGACCCTAGGGGATGCCTGTAAACCCGAAGATTAGGTCTGTCATATAGAACAGGATCGCCGCCAAGTTCGCTGTAGACGTAACGGCTAAAACTCATACAGCTCGCTCCAAGCGCCCTGCCACTCGGGCCGCAAGGAGTTAACCTAATAGAGATGGCTAAGCATGTAGAACCGACAGCGGAGAACTGGCGGACGGGGGTTCAAATCCCCCCGGCTCCACCAAATCCAAAGAAAAAGGCGCTGAGCCTCAAGCCCAGCGCCTTTTTTCTTGCCTGCGATTTGCCTAGAGCGTCAGGAAGCCCAGCCGCGGCATCAGCGGTTCGGCCTGCTCTTCCGCCACCACTTCCACGCAAGGTTTGCGCAGGCGCAGGCGTTCGGCGTTGCACAGCAATGGACCGTCCTCGTCCGCGGCGCCGAAGGGATCGTCGATCAGCACACCTTTGATTACCCCCTGGCGGAACAGTTCGCGGATGGCGAACAGGTTGGCTTCGCGGGGGCCGGCAAGATCGCTGATGGATTTGAAGTCGGTTTCCGTGAGCTGGCTGAGCACGGCGGTCAGCTGGGCCTGGGAGGGTTTGCGGCTCATGGGGTACTCCGGGGTAAAGCGGGGTCAAGCCTGACTATCGGGATCAAATGTTAACGCTGGATTAGCGCGCTGACAGACCGACCTTGGTCGGCCTGTCGGGGGAATCTTCCGAATCAGTCTCGGGGAATGCCCATCTCCAACAACGCGAGGCGCTCCTCGAGAGCTGCAATACGGCCTTCCAGTTCGACCAGACGGCCTTCGTCATGACCGCCGCTGTCGCTGCGCTCGCTGGAAGCACGGCTACCGCTGGCGGCGATGGCAGCCTCGCGGTCTTCCTCGGTGCCCAGCAGGTGCATGTAGCGGTCTTCACGCTGGCCGCTGAGACGCTCCAGCTGCAAGGCCATGCCGCGGCCGGCGAGGCGTTCGAGCTGGTGGCGGACTTCCTCGGTATCGTCGAAGTCGTGCATGCGCTGGCTGCGGGTGAGCAGTTCGTTGAGGGTCTGCGGGCCGCGCAGGAACAGCAGGCCGAGCAAAATGACCTGCGGTTTCACCAGCTCCAGTGCCTTGTCCAGCCGCTGTTCCCAGCGGTCGGCACGGCTGCCCATGACCAGGCGGGTCATCTCGCGGCCTTCGAGGTGGCGCAGGGACTGACCGACCTGCCCGGGCGTGAGGTTCATCACCGGGTCGCGGCTGGTCTTCTGGTTGCAGGCCGTGACCAGGGCGTTGAGGGTCAGCGGGTAGGCTTCAGGCGTGGTGAGCTGCTTTTCGATCAGGCACCCGAGAACGCGGGCATCCGTTGCACTCAGGGGTTCAAAGTCGGTGAGGGTGTCGAGCGACTGGCTCATGGCGGTATCCGTCGATGAGGGAACCGCCCTAGCCTAGCCGTTTACGCGGCGTTTGGCAGCCTCAGGCAGCGCCGGCCAGGCGTCGGTTCAGCGGTCGTTCGATGACTGACCAGTGCGAGAACGACGCCGCCAGCTCCTGTTCACGCCCCTGCGCATCCCGCCCCAGCGTGCGTCGGGCGAGGTCACCGGTGAACCAGTTGGCAGTATTGGCTGCGACAACACGCCCTTCTCCATTGACCACCAGGGCCTCGTGCCCCATCTGCATCAGGCTGCCCAACAGCACGCTTTCGAACTCGTGCAGGGCAATGTCCGCGGCGGCAACGCCGATGAAGCGGCCGTCCACCTGGATCGGCACGGAGAAGGCGAGGATGTACAGGTCGGTACCGTAGAGGTCGACGAAGGGCCCAACCACCGAGGGCTGCCCACTGGCGCGCGGGCGGGAGAACCAGGGCATGTTGAGGTAGTTGTAGAAGCTTTCGCTGCGCCGGTTGAAGTTCAGGCTCATGGGCACGACCTTGTCACCGCGGCCGTGGTACCACCACTCCAGATACATGTCCTGGTCGGCCAGTTCGCCCGGCTCGATCACCACGCCGGTGCCGTGCAGGCGCGTGCCGTCATCGGTGAGGTCGTGCTGGATGCGCGGGCGTAGTGCGCCGAGGTCCTTAGAGGACGGGCGCTTGCCCTCCTCCGCCAGCGTGCGCCAGATCGCTACGACTTCGCCCGCCAACTCGTCGAGACGCTGGAAAACGTTACGGATGGAAGCGTCGATGCGCTGTGCACAACGCTGGAGTTCATCCGTGGGTTGTTCGCTGGACATGACCGGGGCCTCGCTGTTCTTGTCGTTGTTCTTGCTCAAGGGCGCGCCAGAGAGGCTCGCAAAGTCGGATCGATGAGTCAGTCTGTGCGCCCGCTCGGCCGCGCCGTGAAAGCAGCAAGCGCTGTGCCAGTCAGCCGTCGTCGGCGAGCAGGCTCAGGCGCAGGTTGATCAGCCGCTTGATGCCGCGCGTGACGTGGGCTTCGGCCAGCGCGCCGGCCAGGTTCGAGTCGCCGGCGCTGATCGCTTCGAGAATGGCCCGATGCTCCATCTCGATGGCAGCCGCCCCAGGGAATCCGTCCACGGGCAGCCACAGCCATTCGCCGATTTCCGCCTGCAGGCGGGTTTCCGCATGGGTCAGGCGCACGGACTGCGCGGCCACGGCAATCTCGATGTGGAAACGCGCATCGGCGCGGCGCTGCTCCTGTCGGGTAGTGGCGCTCGCCAGGGCATCGAGGTACTGCGCGATGCGCGCCTGCTCATCGGAGGTGGAACGCTGCGCCGCCAAGCGCGCGGCAGCACCGGCGATGGCGACATGCTCATCGCCCAGGTCGCGCAGCTCCAGCGCACTCATCTGGCGCAGTTGCCCCAGCAGGGCGTCCTCGGACGTGTGCTGCGGCGAGCAAACAAAACTGCCGCCGTTGCGACCGCGGCGTGTCTCGATCACCCCACGCTCGCGCAGCTCTGCCAACGCGTCGCGCAGGGTCACGGTGGCGACGCCGAACTGCATCGCCAGCTCACTCTCACTGGGCAGTTGCTCGCCTTCGGCGTAGAGGCCGAGGTCGACCATTTCCACCAGCCGGCGCGCGACTTCTTCGGTGCGCCCTTCCTGGCGCAGGCGCATGAAGCTGGCGGGGCGGACTTTCCTGAATTCGTTCATAGGCGGCAAGGCGAGGGGCGCGGACGCTTCCTGCGCGAAATGTTCCTGTTCTGGAGTGCATGGCGAAGTCTACCGGCAAGCCCGGCTGCAGCTCCGCGCAAAACTATGTCTCCATATTTTTAAATCGCTTTCCGGACTTTCAGCAAGGGTATTTCGCACGAAAACTCCTTTCCAACGCTCATTTTTCGACCTGTATTGGCAACCGCAAAAACATAAGATATGGTTTCAAATGTATTTGCCAGCGACGGTCCGCAGGCCGTCTCCGCCCACAACAGCAAGAACGAGGAGCGATACGCATGAGCCAGCCAACCCGCGCCGAATGGGAAGCCCGCGCCAAGGCCCTGAAGATCGAGGGCCGCGCCTTCATCCAGGGCGAGTACCTTGCCGCCGCCTCCGGCGACACCTTCGACTGCATCAGCCCGGTGGATGGCCGCCTGCTGGCCAAGGTCGCCAGCTGCGACGCCGCCGACGCCGAGCGCGCCGTGCAGAGCGCCCGCGCCACCTTCGACTCCGGCGTCTGGTCACGTGAAGCGCCGGCCACCCGCAAGGCCGTGATGATCCGCTTCGCCGCCCTGCTGGAAGAGCACGCCGAGGAGCTGGCGCTGCTGGAAACCCTGGACATGGGCAAGCCCATCGGCGACTCGCTGAATGTCGACCTCCCCGGCGCCGCCGACTCGCTGCGCTGGAGCGGCGAGGCCATCGACAAGGTCTACGACGAAGTCGCTGCTACCCCCCATGACCAACTCGGCCTGGTCACCCGCGAGCCGGTGGGCGTGGTCGCCGCCATCGTGCCGTGGAACTTCCCGCTGATGATGGCCGCCTGGAAGCTCGGCCCGGCGCTGGCCACCGGCAACTCGGTGATCCTCAAGCCGTCCGAGCGCTCGCCGCTGACCGCCATCCGCATCGCCCAGCTGGCCATCGAGGCCGGTCTGCCCGCTGGCGTGCTCAACGTATTGCCGGGTTACGGCCACACCGTCGGCAAGGCCCTGGCGCTGCACATGGATGTGGACACCGCGGTGTTCACCGGCTCCACCAAGATCGCCAAGCAGCTGATGGTCTACGCCGGCGAATCGAACATGAAGCGCGTCTGGCTGGAAGCCGGCGGCAAGAGCCCGAACATCGTCTTCGAGGATGCCCCGGATCTGCAGGCCGCTGCCGAATCCGCCGCCGCGGCCATCGCCTTCAACCAGGGCGAAGTGTGCACCGCCGGTTCGCGCCTGCTGGTGCAGAAGTCGATCAAGGCGAAATTCCTGCCGCTGGTGGTGGAGGCCCTCAAGGGCTGGAAAGCCGGCCACCCGCTGGACCCGGACACCAACGTCGGCGCCCTGGTCGACGGTCGCCAGCTGGAGCAGGTGCTGGGTTACATCCAGGCCGGCCAGGACGAAGGCGCGAAGATCCTCACCGGCGGCAAGCGCGTGCTGGAGGAAACCGGCGGCACCTACGTCGAGCCGACCCTGTTCGACGGCGTGAGCAACGCGATGAAGATCGCCCGCGAGGAAATCTTCGGCCCGGTGCTCTCGGTCATCGAGTTCGAGGACGCCGACGAAGCCATCAGCATCGCTAACGACACCCCGTACGGACTGGCCGCGGCGGTCTGGACCCGCGACATCTCCAAGGCCCACCTCACCGCCCGCGCCCTGCGCGCCGGCAGTGTGTGGGTGAACATGTACGACGGCGGCGACATGACCGCGCCCTTCGGCGGCTTCAAGCAGTCGGGCAATGGTCGTGACAAGTCGCTGCACGCCTTCGACAAGTACACCGAGCTGAAGGCGACCTGGATCAAGCTGTAACGCGATCCGGAACACGAGAGGTTTGGAGCAAGACGGCGCGCGGGCCGAACCGCGCGCCGCACAATAACAACAACGCTTTCCGTTGCACCCGATTGGCTGCCGACGCGAAAACCTCAAACAGGACATCCACGATGAACAGCTCGATCCAGCCAGGCGCCGCCCTGGACCGCGACGCGGAGCAACTCCGCGCGCTGGGCTACACCTCCAATTTCGAACGCAGCATGACCCTCTGGCAGAACTTCGCCCTGGGCTTTACCTACCTCTCGCCGGTGGTCGGCGTATACACCCTGTTCGGCCTGTGCCTGGCCGCCGGCGGCCCGCCGATGTTCTGGTCCTACCTGCTGGTGGGCATCGGGCAGATGCTGGTATGCCTGATCTTCTGCGAGGTCGTCTCGCAGTTCCCCATCTCCGGTGGTGTGTATCCCTGGGCGCGACGCCTGGTGGGCAAGCGCTGGGCCTGGATGGTCGGCTGGATCTACTCGGTGTCGCTGTGCGTGACCATCGCCGCCGTGGCTCTTGGCGCAGGGCCGTACATCGCCACGCTGCTCGGCTTCGAGTCGACGCCGGTGACCAATACCCTGGTGGCCCTGGCGCTGACGGTGATCGCTACCCTGCTCAACCTGTCCGGCACCAAGCTGCTGGCCCGCGTGGCAATGTTCGGCTTCATCTGCGAACTACTCGGCGCGCTGGTGATCGGCACCTACCTGCTGATCTTCGAACGTCATCAGCCGTTCTCGGTGCTGTTCAACACCTTCGACATCCGCATCGACGGCAGCTACTGGCCGGCCTTCCTCACCGCCTCGCTGGCGGGGATGTTCCTCTACTACGGCTTCGAGGCCTGCGGTGACGTCGCCGAAGAAACTCCGAACCCCAGCCGCCGTATTCCGAAGGCCATGCGCATGACCATCTGGATCGGCGGCGGCGCAGCCATCTTCGCCGCCCTGGCGCTGATCCTCGCGGTACCGGACATGGCGGCGGTGATCTCCGGCGCCGACAAGGACCCGATGACCACCATCCTCGACAACGCCTTCGGCGTGACCGGCGCGCGCCTGGTGATGGCGGTGATCATCGTCTCGTTCGTTTCCTGCGTGCTCAGCCTGCAGGCCGCCGCCAGCCGCCTGCTGTACTCCTACGCCCGCGACGAGATGGTGATGGGCAGCGGCCTGCTCAAGCGCCTGTCGCCCAACACCCACGTACCGGTCGCCGCGCTGATCGCTTGCGGCGTGATCCCCAGCGTGATCGTCTGCGCCGGCTTCTACCTGCAGAACGCCATCGCCATGGTGGTGAGCTTCGCCGCCATCGGTATCTACCTGTCGTTCCAGATGATCGTCGGCGGTGCACTCTTCGCCCGCCTGCGCGGCTGGAAGCCGAGCGGCGCCTTCACGCTGGGCAACTGGGGCTGGATCGTGAACATCCTGGCGCTGACCTACGGAGTCCTGGCGATCATCAACATGTCCTGGCCGCGCACGCCGGATGCTCCCTGGTACCTGAACTACGGGATCATCCTGGTGGGTGGCATCGTGATCCTGCTGGGCCTGGCCTACATGACCCTGTTCCGCCCCTACGACAAGGGCACCGCGCCCCACGGGGACGCGTGGAAGCTGCATCAGCAGTAAGTGTTGGCGTGAAATGCAAACGCCCGGCAAGGATGCCGGGCGTTTGCATTTCTGCAGAACGTTTTGTGTAGGAGCGAGCTTGCTCGCGAATGGATTCACCGGGAAATTCGGCGTTGGGCGGGTTCGCGAGCAAGCTCGCTCCTAGAAGGGTTCAGGCGAGCTCTTCGGTTTCAGGCCAGAGACGCTGACCTGCGCCGGGAGCCTCCATCCATTGCTTGAGCGAACGTGTCGGCAGGTCGAAATACTCCCGTGTACGCGCATAGCCATGCCCGCCCATGCGGCCGATGGCATCGAGGCCGAGCTGGTCGATGTAGAGCGTCGCAGGATCGATCAGGTCGTCGCGCACATGGGCCATCAGCACTTCGCCGAGGATGATCTCCCGCGACTGGCCGATGGACAGCGCCATCATCCGTCGGCACTCCAGCGCCACCGGCGCCTCGCCGATGCGCGGGCAGCCGACGCGGGTGCCGGGGATGGCGGTGAGGCCGGCGGCGACCAGTTCGTCGAAGCCCGGCTCGAAGGGTACGGCACAGACGTTCATGGCTTCCACCAGCGCATCGGAGACGATGTTCACGGTGAACTCCTGGTTGTGCCGGATGTTCAGCGTGGTGTCCTTCGGGCTCAGGTCGCTGTAGTTCTCCACGCCCAGGGCGAGGATCGGCGGGTCGGCCGAGAGGGCGTTGAAGAAGCTGAAGGGCGCCGCGTTGGCGCGCCCCTCGGCGTCGATGGTAGTGACCAGGGCGATGGGCCGGGGCACCACGCTGCCGATGAGGATCTTGTATTTTTCGCGGGCGGAGAGCTGCTGGAAGTCGAAGCTGAGCATGGGGTGATCCTTCACGGGGCCGTTGGTGTGCGCGCGTCGAGCAGTGGTGCGCCGGCGCTGTACGAATCGGCAAAGGGAATCGCGGAACGGAACAATGTGCGCCACGGTGGGTTGCCGAATGCACGCTCGGCGTGGTGCTGCATCTGTTTCTGGAACAGTGCGTCGGCGCGGTGCTGCAGGTCGGCGTAATCGACGCCGATCACCTGGCCGTCCTGCATCACGCTGCGGCCGTCGATAAAGCTGGCGATACAGTCGTCGCCGCGGCCGGCGGTGAACAGGTTCTTCAGCGGGTCGAAAAACGGGCCCTGATGGAAGTCTCCGAGGCGGAACACCGTGATGTCCGCGCGGGCGCCGACGGCGAGGCGGCCAAGGTCATCGCGGCCCAGCGCCTGGGCGCCGCCGAGGGTGGCAGCGTTGTACAGATCGAGCATGCGCGTGTGTTCGGCATCGCCTTCCTTCACCCGCGCGATGTTCAGGCCCTGGCGCAGGTTGTCGAGCATGTCCGCCGGGAAGGTATCGGTGCCCATGGCAAGGTTGATGCCCCGCGCACGGTAGCCACCAAAGGAGTCCAGCGCATCCCCTTCGCGGGCGAACACCACGGGGCAATGCACCAGGCTCGTGCCAGTGTCGGCGAGGCGCTGCAGCTCGTGCTCACCGCTGTGCAGGATGCCGTGGGGCAGCACGCTGCGCGGATTGAGCAGGCCGTAGCGGTCGAGCCACTGCAGCGAGGACGTGTCGTGCAGGCGACGCACCAGCTCCACTTCGTAGCGCGACTGACAGCAGTGCAGGCGCAGCGGCGCGTTCAGTTCACGCTGCACGGCGGCGGTGCGCTCCAGCAACGCGGGGGTGCAGGTCTCGATGCGATCCGGCAGCAGCGCGCCGTGCACCAGGCCGCCTTGCGTGCCATCGAAGTCGCGGAAGAAGCGTTCGGCCTGCGTCAGCCCGGCAAGGCCGGCGGCTTCGTCCCAGTGCTGCGCGGCGCTGCCGTCAGCGCGGGCGTAGGTCATCCCGCTCATGTAGCAGGGACCCAGATAGGTACGCAGGCCCAGCTCGCCGGACAGCTCGGCCACCCCGGCAAATTCGTCGTAGTGCTCGGCCCAGCGCCGGTAGTACATGGAGGTGATCGGCATGGCAGTGGTGATGCCGTTGCGGATCAGCTGGGTGAAGGCGTAGCGGTACTTGAACAGCTCCTCGTCCGGGCTGTAGCACTCGCCCGGGCCGGCGCGCAGATAGTCCTCGGACCAGACGCGGCCCATGTTCCATTCGGCGCCGTTATCCAGGGTGAGCACCGTGGAATCGAGATCGCCGAGGGCATCGAGGTCGATGAAACCTGGGCCGATCAGCGCGTGACCGTAATCGATCCATTGGCTGACGTTACCGGGAAAGCCACGTCCGACGAAGAGAATTTCCCCTCCCTCGAACACCACTTCGCCGTGGCGCCAGAGCACGTGCTGCCTGCCGTCGAAGCCAACCACGAAACTGGCTTTCAGGCCAATGCGGGGCTTGCTCACAGACGCGACTCCACAAGACGGCCCTGCTCGGCGATCAGCTTGCCGGCCTTGAACACCTGGCGCTGGGCCGGGCGCGCGACCACGGCCTCGCCGAGGGTTTCGACCGGCAGCAGGAGAAAGTCCGCTGGCGCACCGGCCTCGATACGCGCCGGCTCCCGGCCCAGCGCGCGAGCGCCGTTAGCAGTGGCAGCGGCGAAGGCGGCGGCAAGGTCGTCGTCCTTGCACAGGTCGAAGCGGAAGGCCAGCAGCATGGCACGCTCGAGCATGTCGCCATTGCCCATGGGTGACCAGGCATCGCGGATGCCGTCGCTTCCCAGGCAGAGGTTCACGCCGGCTTCGCGCAGGGCTAGGAACGGCGGCACCGGGGTATCGGCCGGGGCGGAGCTCATCAGGGAAATGCCCAGTTCGGAGAGTCGTTCGGCCAGCGGCTCGACCTGCTCCCAGGGCGCCATACCCAGGCAGTAGGCGTGGCTGATCATCACCTTGCCCTGCAGGCCGTGGCGCTCGGTGTAATCGGCGATGCGGGCGATCTGCCAGAGGCCCAGCTCACCCTTGTCGTGCAGGTGGATATCGACGCCACGGCCGAACTCCACGGCGAGGCCGAAGACGATATCCAGCTGGGCGATGGGATCGTCGTCGATGCCACAGGGGTCGAGGCCGCCGACGTTTTCCACGCCCAGCGCCATCGCCTCGCGCATCAGCTCGGCGGTGCCGGGGCGGCTGACCAGGCCGGTCTGCGGGAAGACCACGAACTGCATGTCGATCAGATCGGCATAGCGCTCGCGCAGCGCCTGCATCGCGACCACATGGCGCAGGCCCAGCTCGGGGTCGATGTCCACGTGGCAGCGGAAGGTCAACGAGCCACGGGCGATGCACTGCTCCAGCAACGCGCCGGCACGTTCGGCAATCGGAGCTTCGATCTCGCGCAGCACACGGCGCTCGTTGGCGATGTAATCCTTGAGCGTGGGACCGGCACTGTTGGGGCGCCAGGGTTGGCCCCACAGGGTCTTGTCCAGGTGGCAGTGACTCTCTACCAGAGGCGGCAGCAGGAGCTGGCCGGCACCGTCGATGTCGTCCGCTTCGATGGCAGCGCCACTGGCCGGGCGGCGCTCGGCGATGCGGCCATTGTGGATCAGGAAATCTTCCGCCGCGCTGCCGAGCGGGCGGATGTTGCGAAGCCAGTAGCTGTCGGTCATGGGGACCTCGGAACAGAAAATTGGATCGGTGCTGCTTTGTAGGATGGGTGGAGCCTGCGATACCCATCGTTTGCCGGCCGCATGGGTATCGCTGCGATCCACCCATCCTACGAAGAGCGAATAACGAGCATGAGCTTCGGGTGAAGAATCAGCCCTTGAGCTTGGACCAGATGCGGTCCTGCAGCTCGCGGGACTTGTTGCTGCATTCCTTTTCCAGGCGCAGCCGCTGTGCGTACTCCTCGGGCATGTTGATGGCGTCCATGACCTTCCACTTGGCGTCGAGCAACTGGTCGGTCTGGATGCCATTGGAATAGGCGATGGCGTTGGTCACCGCAGCGGCGTTCTCGGGCTTCATCATCCAGTTGATGAAGACCTTGGCGTTCTCCGGG
Source organism: Pseudomonas sp. YH-1 (assembly GCF_051990045.1). Taxonomy (NCBI): domain Bacteria; kingdom Pseudomonadati; phylum Pseudomonadota; class Gammaproteobacteria; order Pseudomonadales; family Pseudomonadaceae; genus Pseudomonas; species Pseudomonas sp. YH-1. The sequence goes on from NZ_CP178184.1 coordinate 104,112, forward strand.
TGCGGAGCGCTTTTCGGCACGGCGAAGTTGTCCTGGAAGGAGGCCACGCCTTCGCGCGGGTAGACATACTTGATGGTGCTCTTCTGCAGGGTGGCGCGAGCGGTGGAGCCGTTCCAGTTCTGCATCAGCACCACTTCGCCGGAGGCCATGCGGTCCACGGTGTTGTCCGAGCTGTACATCTTCAGGAAGGGCTTCTGCTTCTGCAGCAGTTCGAGAATCTTCTTGGCGTCCTGCGGGTTCTCGGTGCACTCGTCGACGTTCAGGTAATGCGCGGCGGCGTTGATCAGGCTGCTCGGGGTATCCAGCGCGGCGACCTGCCCCTGCAACTCGGGACGCGGCTCGAAGAACTCCTTCCAGGAATCGTCCAGCTTGCCACCCGGCACCCGTGCGCTGTCGTAGGAGAAGCCCGTGGTGCCCCACAGGTAGGGAGCCGAATACTTGCGCCCCGGATCGAAGGCCGGATCGCGGAAGGCCGGTTTGACGTACTGGAAGTTCGACAGCGTGGGCGTGTCGATTTCCCGCAGCAGGTCCTGCTTGATCAGCGTCTGCATGATCGAGTGCGACGGCACGATCACGTCGTACGCGGCGCCGCCGGCCTGCAATTTTGCCAGCAGGGTTTCGTTGCTGTCGTAGCCATCCATGGTGACCTTGATGCCGGTCTCCTTCTCGAACTTGGCCAGCAGCTCCACCGGGTAGTAATCGGTCCAGTTGTAGAAGAACAACTGCTTGGGCTCCTCGGCCTGGGCGCTGCCGGCGGCCAGCAGGGCGAGGGACAAACCGGCAAGGCCGTGACGCAGGGCATTCAACTTCATGGCTTTCTCCAGAGACAAAAAGTCCGAAACAAAGGGTCCAAAAGCGAAAGATCCAAAGGCGAAAACTGGGCAGTCAGGCGTCCGGTTTGCCGCGCTGGCCGAGCCAGTACGACAGCACCACAAGGACGATGGAAATCACCAGCATGAGCGTCGAGATGGCGTTGATCTCGGGCGTTACCCCGGCCTTGATGGCCGAGAAGATATAGACCGGCAGCGTCGTCGAGCCGGGGCCGGCAACGAAGAAGGTCATGATGAAATCGTCGAGGCTGACCACGAACGCCAGCACTGCGCCGGAAAGCACCGCCGGCCACAGCAGCGGCAGGGTCACGCGGCGGAACACCTGGTAAGGGCTGGCGTACAAATCGCCGGCGGCTTCCAGCAGGCTCTTGTCCAGATCGTTCAGTCGCGCACGGATCGGCAGGTAGGCGAACGGAATGCAGAAGCCGACGTGGGCGACGATCACCGTCAGCAAGCCGAGCTTGATGCCCAGCGACATGAACAGCAGCAGCGTGGCCACAGCGATGACGATCTCCGGCAGGATCAGCGGCAGGTTGATGCCGCCCTCCACCAGCCGCCGTCCGTAGAACGGCCGCGAGGTCGCCAGTGCCGCCGCCAGGGCGATCGCCGTGGACAGCACGGTGGCGAAGCCGGCGACCACCAGCGAGTTGAAGGCTGCTGCCTGGATCGACGGGTTGGCGACGATCTTGCCGTACCAGGCGAAGGAGAATTCGGTCCACACCGTGGCCGAGCGGTTGGCGTTGAAGCTGTAGGCGATCAACACCAGGATCGGCAGGTACAGGTACGCCAGCACCAGCAGGCTGGTCTCGCGGGTGCCGGGGAGTTTCTTCAGGTGCTGGGCGATCATGCGTTGGCTCCTCCCAGGTGAACGGCCTTGGCGGCGCGGCGGCTATACAGGGCGAACGCGATCAGCGCGAGAAGCATGATCGCCAGCAAGAGGAACGACAGCGAGCCGCCCAGCGGCCAGTTGCGCGCGGTGCCGAACTGTTGCTGGATCAGGTTGCCGATCATCAGCGTCTTGCCGCCGCCGAGGATGGCGGGGGTGATGAAGGCGCCCAGGCTCGGCACGAACACCAGCAGGGAACCGGCGATCACACCGGGCATGGACAGCGGCAGGATCACCCGGCGCAGCGCTTTCCAGCGGTTGGCGCCAAGGTCGTAGGCGGCCTCGACCAGGCGCCAGTCGAGCTTCTCCAGGGTCGAGTAGATCGGCAGGATCATGAACGGCAGGAAGCTGTAGACCAGGCCGACGCAGACCGCGAAGTCGTTGTAGAGCAAGGTGATGCCGCCGGCCTGGGGGAACAGCGCATTGACCGTCTGAGCGATCCAGCCGTGCTCGCGCAGGATGATCAGCCAGGCGTAGTTGCGGATCAGCAGGTTGGTCCAGAACGGGATGGTGATCAGCAGCACCATGAGGTTGCGCGAGCGCTCGCTCAGGCTGGTCATCCACAGCGCCACCGGGAAGCCGAAGAGGAAGCACAGCAGCGTGGTGCCGCCGGCCTGGAACAGCGAGCGCAGCAGCGCCTGGGCATAGACCCAGTTCAGCTCCAGGTTGCCGTCGAAGTCTTCCTGGAAGAACAGCTGCACGTAGCTCTGGATCTGCCAGTCGGCGTGCCAGTCGACGCCGCCATAGAGGTTGCGCGGCAGCAGGCTGATGTAACCCATGATCGCCAGCGGGATGGCGATCAGCCCGAGCAGCGTCAGCGCCACCGGGCTGAGCAGCAACAGGCGTCGGGTAGTGGGCGACTCCTTCATGCTCAGGCCTCCATCAGCAGGCAGGCCTGGGGCGGCAGGTGCACCGCCACGGCCTCGCCGACGTCGCGGGCGCGGCCGCCCTCGTTGCTCTCGCGCAGGGTGATCTGCGAGGCATCGGGCAGGCGGCAGCGATACAGCGTGGCGGTGCCGACGTACATCACTGTCTCGATCACCGCCCGCAGGTGGTGCGGCTGCGACGGGTCGACCAGCTTCGAGCGCTCCGGACGGAAGGCCAGTTGCACACTGGCGCTGCTCAGGCCCGCCGGCAGCTCGCAGGGGATCTCCGCCGCCATGGCGTTGGGGTGGAAGCCGCCCTGGCGCATCTGCCCAGGGAGGAAGTTGATGTCGCCGATGAACTGCGCGACGAAGCGATGCGTCGGGCGTTCGTAGATCTCGTTGGGCGTGCCGATCTGCATGATGTTGCCATGGGACATCACGGCGATGCGGTCGGACAGGGTCAGCGCTTCTTCCTGGTCGTGGGTGACGAAGATGAAGGTGATGCCCGCCTCTTCCTGCACGCGCTTGAGCTCGACCTGCATCTCCTTGCGCAGCTTCAGGTCCAGCGCGGACAGCGGTTCGTCGAGGAGCAGCACCGATGGCTTGGGCGCCAGCGCGCGGGCCAGGGCCACGCGCTGCTGCTGGCCGCCGGACAGCTCGGCCGGCTTGCGTCGCGCCAGGTGCTCCATCTGCACCAGTGCGAGCATTTCCTTGACCCGGCCGGGAATCTCGCCACGCGCCAGGCCCTGCATCTCCAGGCCGAAGGCGATGTTCTCGCTCACCGACATGTGCGGGAACAGCGCATAGCTCTGGAACACGGTGTTGATGCGACGGCGGTACGGCGGCAGGTCGTTGACTCGCTCGCCACCGACGAGGATGTCGCCGGAGGTGACGTTCTCGAACCCGGCGATGCTGCGCAGCAGCGTGGTCTTGCCGCAGCCGGAAGGCCCCAGCAGGGTGAAGAACTCGTTATGGGCAATGTCGACCGAGACCTCGTTGAGGGCGGGAGCGACGTTGGGATCATCGGTGTAGCGCTTGCTGACCCGACGCACCTCGACTGACGACGAGTGATTCATTTTGGTGCATTCCTCTTGTTTTTGTATGCAATATTTGAATGCAATCTAGAAATAGCTGATGTATTTTTCTTCTGCAACTGGTTTTGCACGGACGGTTTTGCGGCATCCTTTGACGGGTCAAGCAAGAGGCGGAGTCGGCCATGACGGAGAAACACCCCGAGTCCACGGTGGAACGCGTCTACCAAGGGGTTTACGAGGCAATCAGCAAGCGCACCCTGCGCCCCGGCATGAAGCTGGGCGAGGCGGCGTTGGCGGAATTGTTCAAGGTCAGTCGCACTTCGGTGCGCGCGGCGCTGAAGCATCTGGAAGCGGACGGGCTGGTTTCCAGCGCGCTCAACAAGGGTGCATGGGTGTCGTTACCCAGCGACGAGGAGATCCGTTCGCTGTTCGAAACCCGGCGGCTGATCGAGATCGGCATCGTCAGCGAGCTCTGCCGCCGCGCGGACAGCGCGATCATCCAGGACCTGCGCGACCACGTGGCGCTGGAGGAGGCGACCCACGACCACGACCACGCGCGGTTCGTCCACCTGCTGGGCGAATTCCACCTGAAGCTGGCGGCGGCGCTGAACAACCCGGTGCTGCTGGACTTCTTCCGCAAGTTGATCGAGCGCGCCTCGCTCTACGCCACCACCCTGGACGACGACCAGCACGAGACCTGCCGCGGCAACGAGCATCAGCGGCTGATTGAGTACATCGAGTCGGGAAACCAAGCAGCGGCCATCGAGCTGACCTGCATGCATTTGAATGCGATCGAGCAGGCCATTCTCAAGGCGGCGGGGAACCTGAAGGCGGATTACCACCCGCTCAAGCATCTGATCGGCGGCTGACGCCGCGCTGGCAGGGTTTGGTAGGAGCGAGCTTGCTCGCGAACAAAAGCTCCCGGCTGACGCCGAAGCCCGCCACCGCACCGGCCCCCCCTCTCCCTTCAGGGAGAAGGACTGTACGGCGCGAGCGTTGAAAACGGGAGTTAGCCGAGAGCGCTGGTTCGCGAGCAAGCTCGCTCCTACGAAGAGCCAGACAAAACGCCCGGCATCTGCCGGGCGTTTTGCATTCAGGCGGTGGGGCCGCCTGTAATGCGATCGAAGCCCCGACGGATTTCCTCTTCGGGCAGGTTGTCACCGATGAAGACGATCACGCTCTCACGCTGCTCGTTGCCCTTCCATTCGGTGTCCCAGTCGAACCCATACAGCCGCAGCACACCCTGGAACACCAGGCGGCGCTCCTCGCCGGCGATGTTCAGCACGCCCTTGTAACGCAGCAGCGAGTTGCCGTGCCATTGCAGCAGGTCGTCCATGAATTCGCTGAGGCGTTCGATTTCCAGCGGCTGGTCGCTGCGCAGCACCAGGGTGGTGATGCGGTCGGTGGTGTCTGCCGCCGGGCGCACCGGGCGCAGCAGTGGGCGCAGGCCAACATCGGCGTTGAGGTTGAAGCCGCGCACATCGAGCAGGCGCTCCAATTCGATGGCGCCGTGTTCCACGGCATGGATCTCGGCACGGCGGTTGATGCGCTGCAAGCGTTCGGCCAGAGCCTCGTACTGAGCTGGCGACACCAGGTCACTCTTGCTCACCAGGATGCGGTCGCCGAAGCCGACCTGGGCCTGGGCGATCGCCTCCTGCAAGTGACGCTCGGCGTTGGCGGCGTCCACCAGGGTGATGATGCCATCGAGCAGGTAGCGCTCGCGCAGGGTTTCGTCGACGAAGAAGGTCTGCGCCACTGGGGCCGGATCGGCCAGGCCGGTGCACTCGATCACCACGCGGTCGAAGTCCAGCTCGCCGCTGTCGCGGCGCTCCAGCAGGACGTAAAGCGCGCGCTCAAGGTCGCTATTGATGGTGCAGCAGACGCAGCCATTGGACAGCGTCGTCACCTGCACGGCCTCGTCGCCGAGCAATTGAGCGTCGATGGGGGTCTCGCTGAATTCGTTCTCGATCACGGCGATCTTCAGGCCATGCTCGGCCTTGAGGATGTGCTTGAGCAGAGTGGTCTTGCCGGCCCCGAGGAAGCCGGTGAGGACAGTCACCGGAATCTGCGGTGCGCTTGCGGAATCGGTCATGGGAACTTCCAGGCAATCGGAAAAGAAAACGGGCCGCGATCGCTCGCGGCCCGTCCGTTATACACCCATCCGCGCGATCAACAGCAGCGGATCGGCCTTCCCTTGCCGCCACCGTAGCGCGCCTCCTGGCGCTCGCGGAAGAACTCCTCGTAGGTCATCGGAGTCTTGTCCGGGTGCTTGTTCTGCATGTGCTGAACGTAGGTGTCGTAATCGGGCATGCCGACCAGCATGCGTGCGGCCTGCCCGAGATACTTACCCATGCGGCTGAGGTCGTTGAACATGATGCTCCTCCGTCAGGCGTCCGGGATCGGCTGGAACGGAGCTTCCTTGTCGGTGCGCTCCTTCTTGGTCCAGGCGCTGGCGCCTACCTTGATCGCGTACACCAGCACGCTGAACACCACCAGCAGGAACAGCACGGTGAGGCCGGCGTTGATGTAGGCGTTCATCATCACGTGCTGCATCTGGCCGATGTCCTTGGCCGGGGCGATGATCTGACCAGCGTCCAGGCCGGCGGAGTACTTCTTGCCCAGGGCGATGAAGCCCACGGCCGGGTTGCTGTCGAACAGCTTGATCAGGCCGGCGGTGGTGGTGCAGATCAGCAGCCAGGCGGCCGGCAGGGCGGTCACCCAGACGTACTGCTGGCGCTTCATCTTGATCAGCACGACGGTGGAGAGCATCAGCGCGATGCCGGCGAGCATCTGGTTGGAGATGCCGAACAGCGGCCACAGCGTGTTGATGCCACCCAGCGGATCGACCACGCCCTGGTACAGCAGCCAGCCCCACAGCGCGACGCAGCCGCCGGTGCCGATGATGTTGGCAGTCCAGGATTCGGTCTTCTTCAGCGCCGGGACGAAATTGCCCAGCAGGTCCTGCAGCATGAAGCGCCCGGCACGGGTGCCGGCGTCCACCGCGGTGAGGATGAACAGCGCTTCGAAGAGGATCGCGAAGTGGTACCAGAAGGCCATGGTGTTCTCACCCGGCAGCACCTGGTGGAGGATGTGCGCGATGCCCACGGCGAGGGTCGGCGCACCACCGGCACGGGCCAGGATGGTGGTCTCGCCGATGTCCTTGGCGGTCTGGGCCAGTACTTCCGGGGTGATGGTGAAGCCCCAGCTGCTGACGGTCGCGGCCACCGCGGTGACGTCGGTACCGACGACCGCCGGCGGGCTGTTCATGGCGAAGTAGATGCCCGGCTCGATGACCGAGGCGGCGACCATCGCCATGATGGCCACGAAGGACTCCATCAGCATGCCACCGTAGCCGATGTAGCGGGCGTCCGGCTCGCGGTTGAGCAGCTTGGGCGTGGTGCCCGAGGAGATCAGCGCATGGAAGCCGGAGACGGCGCCACAGGCGATGGTGATGAACAGGAACGGGAACAGGCCGCCCTTCCATACCGGGCCGGTGCCGTCGGTGAACTGGGTCAGCGCCGGCATCTTCAGCTCCGGCGAAACGATCACGATGCCGATGGCCAGGGCGATGATGGTGCCGATCTTGAGGAAGGTCGACAGGTAGTCACGCGGCGCCAGCAGCAGCCACACCGGCAGGACCGAGGCGATGGCGCCGTAGGCGATCAGCATCCAGACGATCTGCACGCCATGGAAGGTGAACACCGGGGCCCACTCGGGGCTGGCGGCGATCTGGCCACCAAGCCAGATGGAGCCCAGCAGCAGGACGATGCCTACTACGGAAATCTCGCCGATGCGGCCCGGGCGGATGTAACGCATGTACACGCCCATGAACAGCGCGATCGGGATGGTCGCCAGCACGGTGAACATGCCCCACGGGCTTTCGGCCAGGGCCTTCACCACGATCAGCGCGAGCACCGCGAGGATGATGATCATGATCAGGAACGCGCCGAACAGAGCGATGGTCCCCGCCACCTGCCCCATTTCCTCGCGGACCAGCTCACCCAGCGAACGCCCGTTGCGGCGGCTGGAGATGAACAGCACCATGAAATCCTGCACGGCACCGGCCAGCACCACGCCGGCAATCAGCCAGAGCGTGCCGGGCAGATAGCCCATCTGCGCAGCCAGTACGGGACCGACCAGCGGGCCGGCGCCAGCGATGGCAGCGAAGTGGTGACCGAAGAGGATGTGCTTGTTGGTCGGGACGTAGTCCAGGCCGTCGTTGTTGAGGACCGCGGGGGTCGCTCGGTTGGCATCCAGCTGCATCACCTTGGTGGCGATGAACAGGCTGTAGTAGCGGTAGGCGACCAGGTAGATGGCAACCGCCGCGACGACGATCCACAGTGCGTTGATGGCTTCGCCGCGACGTAGTGCCACGACTCCCAAGGCAAATGCACCGACTATCGCCACCGCCAGCCAGGCGAGGTGACGTAGCAGGCTGTTGTTATTGTTCATAGCGAGGCTTCCGACAGTTTGAAGGCGAGAATTCGCAGAAAAATTCTAGTCTTTTCCAGCGACCCATTCATACGACCTTAGTCTAGAGCGGTTACGCGCTTATTGCCGGAGGTCAACGCGTTCCGACCCTGGAGTCAGGAAATGAAAAGGCCCGCCTGAGGCGGGCCCTTTCATGCTGCGGCAGATTGTCAGGCAGGCTGCTTGGCGTACTGCGCCAGCGTCTGGTCACGGCTCATCACGGCCAGGGTGTTGTTCAGCACCTGCTCGCCGGTGGCGTCCTTGGAGGTGAAGATCTCACCGAAGTGCTGCTGGGTGACCTGAGCGAAATGGGCGCGATCCTGGGTCGGAATACCGAGCAGGACGGCGTAGGCGTCCAGTGCTTCACCGTGTCCCTGGGCCATGTTCTCGGCGATGTTGTCGAGCATGCCGTTCATGGCGAAGATCGAGCGACCGCCGTAGGTGATGCGCTGGCTGGCGTCGCAACCGTTGGTCCCGGAGGTCAGGCCAAAGGTGGCGTTGCCCGAGGTGCCGTTGGTGGTGGTGGCCAGCAGGTGCGGGAACAGGCCACGCTGACCATCGAAGACCATGTTGCCCCAGCCGCACCCCTTGCCGCTCTGGCCAGCTTCGTCCGCGTGCGCTGCCAGGCTGGCAACGCTGATAACCCCAAAAATCAGACCCTTGATGAGTTTATTGTCCATGCTCTGCACTCCGCAGTTGTAGTGGTTAAACGCACATGGAGCTTTGGCGAGGGTCAGCAGACTGTCAAACTCGCTCGGGCTGCGTCTGACGGACGAAACGTCAGCAATCGGTGTACGACGCGTCAGCAATGGCTTGCGTCTATAGTGAGGCGAAGCAGAAACGGCCGGAGAGCCACGACATGACTGACGATCACGACGAGCGCCGACGCTTCCAGCGCATCGCCTTTGACGCCGGCACCGAGATCAGCCAGGGCGACCTGCGCTGGAAGGTGACGCTGCTGGACCTGTCCCTTCAGGGGCTGCTGGTGCAACGTCCGGAACACTGGAGCATCGTCGCGCAGGAACCGGTGCAGGTGCGCATCTACCTGGGCTTCGACGTCAACGTCTATATGGAGGCCGACCTCGCCTGGGAACGTGAAGGCCTGCTGGGCTTCAACTGCCGGCACATCGACCTGGACTCCATCAGCCACCTGCGCCGCCTGGTGGAGCTGAACCTGGGTGACGAATCGCTGCTGGAGCGGGAACTGACGCTACTGAGCGAGCATTGAAATCCCCTGTAGGAGCGCGCCATGCGCGCGATCGCGGGCATGGCCCGCTCCTACAAGGATGAATTACTCGAATAGCGCATCCAGCGCCTGCTCCAGGCGCGTCACCGCGATGACCTGCAGGCCGGGCGGCGACTCCTTCGGTGCGTTGCCCTTGGGCACGATCGCACGCTTGAAGCCATGCTTGGCCGCTTCCTTGAGGCGTTCCTGGCCACTGGGCACCGGCCGCACCTCGCCGGACAACCCGACCTCGCCGAACACCAGCAACTGGTGATCCAGCGGACGGTTGCGCAAGCTGGACATCACCGCCGCCATCAACGCCAGGTCCGAAGCCGTCTCCAGAACCTTCACACCGCCGACTACGTTGAGGAACACGTCCTGGTCGTAGGTCGGAATACCGCCATGGCGGTGCAGCACCGCCAGCAGCATGGCCAAGCGGTTCTGGTCCAGGCCCAGGGTCACTCGACGCGGGTTGGCCAGGTGGCTGGTGTCCACCAGCGCCTGCACTTCCACCAGCATCGGCCGCGAGCCTTCCCAGGTGGCCATGACCACACTGCCCGGCACCGATTCCTGGGCGCGAGTGAGGAAAATTGCCGACGGGTTGGAGACTTCCTTCAGACCACGGTCGGTCATGGCGAAAACGCCCAGTTCGTTCACCGCGCCGAAGCGGTTCTTCACCGCACGGAGCAGGCGCAGGCGGCCGTCGGACTCGCCCTCGAAATACAGCACGGTGTCGACCATGTGCTCCAGTACGCGCGGGCCGGCCAGGGAGCCTTCCTTGGTGACGTGACCGACCAGGAAGATCGCCGTGCCGCTCTGCTTGGCGAAACGCACCAGCAGCGCCGCACTCTCGCGCACCTGCGCGACGCCGCCCGGCGCGGATTGCAGCTGTTCGGTGAAGATGGTCTGGATCGAGTCGATCACCATTACCTTGGGCTGCTCCTGGCGCGCCGTGGCGATGATGGTTTCGATGCAGGTCTCGGTCATGACCTTGAGCTTGTCTTCGGGCAGGCCCAGGCGGCGGGCACGCATGGCGACCTGCTGCTGGGATTCCTCGCCCGTGACATAGAGCGCCGGCAGGCGCGTGGCGATGTTGCAGAGGGTCTGCAGGAGGATGGTGGACTTGCCGATGCCGGGGTCGCCGCCGATCAGCACGACCGAGCCGTCGACCAGGCCGCCGCCCAGGGCGCGATCCAGCTCCGCCGAGGCGGTGGAGAAGCGCGGCATCTCCTCGACGCTGACTTCGGCGAGGGTCTTGATGTTGGCCTGCTGGCCGGCCCAGCCGCCACGGCCGGAAGAGCTACTGCCCGAGCCACCCGTGGGGGTGGTGTCGATGACGGTTTCGACCAGAGTGTTCCAGGCACCGCAATCAGGGCACTGACCGGCCCATTTCGGGTAGGTGGCGCCGCACTCGGTGCAGCCGTACATGCGCTTGGCCTTGGCCATGAGGGACTTCCGTCGAATACAAAGTCCGCATCATAGCCAATCGGGCCAGGCGCTTCAGCTCGCGAGGCGGCGGTACTGGCTTTCCATATCGTGCTTGAGGCTTTCGCGGCGCATCAGCAGCGAGGCCAGGGTGCAGTCGGGGCGTTCGATGCCCTCCTCCACGCGGCCGATTCGCTGGTCCAGCAGCTCGTACTGCAGCTTCAGGCGAACCAGTCGCTCCTGCGCGCGCAGGGCATCGGCGTTGCGTTTGGGGAGCTTGGTGACGGAGTTGCCAGAGGACGAAATGGCTTTACGCATGGCGGTGGCACCGGTTGGAAAGAGATGACGGGAGCCTACGCCTCGCTCCGACACACACCCTTGACTTTGATCAAGCTCAGCCGGATCGCTTGAGCAGGTCGGAAATCTCGTCTTTCAGCGCCACGCGTTGCAGTTTGAGGGAGTTGAGAGCGAGGTCGTCCATCGCCTGGCGGCCGTCCTCGATGTCGTAGATCTTCTTGTCCAGCTCTTCGTAGCTGGCAGCCATGCGGGTGAAGTTCGCGTCCTTCCCGTGCAACCGGGTCATCAGGGCCTTCTGGTCGGGGAATTCGCGGGACAGGGGATGATGCTCGAGCGGCATGGCGGGCCTCCTTCTGTGGATGCTTGGGCATGAATGGCTTGCCCGATAAGCCTAGACCACCGCGCGATGCCGCCCACAGCCGCCGGTCAAGCCATTGGAATTGAGCGCACACGGGGTGTTCAGACGGCGACAGGCCGCTAAACTGCGCCTGTCCCCCTCTATCTTGCGTAACAAGGAGTCAGTGCATGAGTCTGCTTAGCGAATTCAAGGCCTTCGCGGTCAAGGGCAACGTCGTCGACATGGCCGTCGGTATCATCATCGGCGCCGCGTTCGGCAAGATCGTCTCGTCCTTCGTCGGCGACGTGATCATGCCGCCCATCGGCCTGCTGATCGGTGGCGTGGACTTCTCCGACCTCGCCATCACGCTCAAGGCCGCCGAGGGCGATGTGCCCGCAGTGGTGCTGGCCTATGGCAAATTCCTTCAGACCTGCCTGGACTTCATCATCGTCGCCTTCGCCATCTTCATGGGCATCAAGGCGATCAACCGTCTCAAGCGCGAGGAAGCCGTGGAGCCCAGCGCTCCGCCGGTGCCTACGCCTGAAGAAACCCTGCTGACCGAGATCCGCGACCTGCTCAAGCAGCAGAACAACCGCGCTCCTTGAGCAGATCGCTGATCGGGCCGGGCGCGCCCCCTCCTGGCGTCAGGCCGGCGGCGTAAGCAGCACGCGGCCGATGCGCCGCTCGCTGACATCCGTCACCTCCAGGCGCCAGCCGCCCAGCTCCAGCGTGTCCCCCTTGGCCGGCAAGCGGCCAAGGTGCTTGAGCGCCAGCCCACCGAGGGTCTGGTACTCCGCTGTCGGGCGAGCGTGGAAGCCGACCCGTTCGGCCAGCGCCGACAGCGTCACGGCACCGTCCACCCGGTAGGCGCCCGCCTCCGCCTCGATGTCCGTACCGGACACCTCGCTGGCGTCCGGCAGCTCACCGGCGATGGCTTCCAGCACGTCGGTCATGCTCAGCATGCCCTCGAAGCCACCGAACTCGTTGACCACGAAGGCCAGGTGAGTAGAGGCCTCACGCATTTGTTCCAGTGCGCCCAGCACCGTGCTGCTGTCCGGCAGGCTCAGCGGCTCGCGCAGCAGCGGCAGGATGTCCAGCTCGCGGCCCTGCAGCAGGGCAGAGAACAGCTCTTTCTTGTGCACATAGCCCAGCGGCTCGTCGATGTTGCCTTCACGGATCACCAGCAGGCGCGAGTACGGCGACTCCAGCAGCGCACGGCGGATGTTCTCCGGGCTGTCGGCCACGTCCACCCGATGCACCCGCTGGCGGTCGATCATCACGGCTTTTACCGGACGCTCGGCCAGGCCCAGCACGCCGCTGATCATCACCCGCTCACGGCGGTCGAACGGCGCGTCGGTGCCATCGTCCGGGCCCACCAGGTCGGCGATCTCCTCACCCACCTCATCGGCGTCGACCTTGCCACCCATCAGGCGCAGCACGGCGTGGGCGGTGCGCTGACGCAAACCACGCTGACCGCGCTGGCTCTTCTGGCGCTTCCAGCGCACCAGTTGGTTGGCCATCTCGATCAGCAGGCTGAAGCCGATGGCGGCGTACAGGTAGCCTTTCGGGATGTGGAAGCCCAGGCCTTCGGCAGTCAGGCTGAAGCCGATCATCAGCAGGAAGCCCAGGCAGAGCATGATCACCGTCGGGTGCTCGTTGACGAAGCGGGTCAACGGCTTGCTGGCCACCATCATCAGGCCGATGGAGAAGATCACCGCGATCATCATCACTTCCAGCTGGTCGACCATGCCCACGGCGGTGATCACCGCGTCGAGGGAGAACACAGCGTCCAGCACCACGATCTGCGCGACCACCGGCCAGAACGCGGCATAGACGCGCTTGCCGTTGGAAGTGTGCACACGGCCTTCAAGGCGCTCATGCAGCTCCAGTGTGGCCTTGAACAACAGGAACAGACCACCGAACAACATGATCAGGTCGCGGCCAGAGAAGGTCTTGCCGAACACTTCAATGAGCGGTTCGGTGAGCGTAACCAGCCAGGAAATGCTCGCCAGCAGGCCCAGGCGCATCAGCAGCGCCAGCGACAGGCCGATCAGCCGCGCGCGGTCGCGCAGGTGCGGCGGCAGCTTGTCCGCAAGGATCGCGATGAAGACCAGGTTATCGATGCCGAGCACCAGCTCGAGCAGGATCAGGGTGAGCAGGCCAAGCCAGGCCGTGGGGTCCATCAACCATTCCATGTCGACTCACCTCGCTGGGTGCGCGCCATGGCAGGCTGGGAAGGCTTATCCGCGAACGCGGGTGCCGGGGGAGGTTCGCCGACCACCGGCTCTACAGGGGTAGATAGCGGGGTCGGCGTCGTACTTTGACTGTCCATAAGGTCCGAAAAAAGGGAAACGGACGCTCATCCTAAGGGCAAAGGGCCTTCACCCTAAGCAGACAATCTTTTCAAAATCTATCGAGCGAGGCTCACCAATAGTTTTCCACGGCGATCTGGCCGGGCTTGCGCGTCAGCGCCAGACTCATGCCGCGGGCCTTCAGCACGGCACGGGTGTCTTCGATCATCTGCGGGTTGCCACAGAGCATCACCCGTGAATGTTCCGGAGTGAGTTCCAGACCGGCGGCGCGTTCCAGCTCGCCGTTCTCGATCAGCGTGGTGATCCGCGCGTTCAGGCAGCCGGGCACCTGTTCACGGGTGACCACCGGGATGAATTGCAGCTTGTGGATATGCTCGGCCAGGTGCTCCATCGCACCGAAGCTGGCGATCAGGTCACGGTAGGCCAGTTCCTTTTCCTCGCGGGCGCTGTAGACCAGCTTGATGGTCTCGAAGCGCTCCCATACCTCGAAGTCCTGGAGGATCGACAGGAACGGCGCAAGGCCGGTGCCAGTCGCCAGCAGCCAGAGGTCGCGGCCGTCGGGGAAACGGTCGAGGGTGAGGAAGCCGAAGGCCTGGCGGTCCACCAGCAACTGGTCGCCGACGCGCAGGCGGCTGAGCTCACTGGTGAATTCGCCGCCGGGGACGACGATGGAGAAGAACTCGAGGAAGTCGTCGTGGGGCGCCGAAACCATCGAGTAGGCACGCCAGACGATGCTGCCGCTGGGCTTGTACACACCCAGGCGGGCAAACTGCCCGGCGCGGAAGCGGTAGCCGCTGTCGCGGGTGGTGCGCAGGGTGAACAGGCTCGGGGTGAGCGTCTGCACCTCCACCAGGGTCTGGCGGGTGAACTTCTCTTCGCTGGCGGTCATTGTCCGCTCCCAATTCAAGAACCGGCCTATTTTCCCGTATTGGCGCGCGAAGAAACACCCGCAAGGCTTGTGGCTATCCCGCGAGATCGCCACAAGCCTGTCCCAAATCACTGCTGACGGATCAGTGCTTGCGGTTCACCACCTGGGCGGCGCGCAGCACGTCGGTGCCGATCTCGCCTTCGAACTGCTTCCACAGCGGCTGCATGGCGGTACGCCAGGCCTCGCGCTCGGCCGGGGTCAGGGTGATGATGCGCGCCTTGCCGTTGGCCACCACGTGGTCGCGCTCCTTCTGGTTCAGCGCCTCGGCGTCCTTGTTCACCTCGACGGTGACCTCTTCGATGATGCTTTCCAACTGGGTGCGCACGGGGTACGGCATGCTGTTCCAGAACTTCTGGTTGCTGATCACCATGTAGCTGAGCACACCGTGGTTGGTCTCGGTGATGAACGGCTGGGCGGTATCGAGCTTCTGGCTGCCGATGTTCGACCAGGTGTTCTCGGTGCCCTGCACCTTGCCGTCCTGCAGCGCCTTGAGGGTTTCGGCGAAGGGCATCTTCACCGCCGTGGCGTCGAGCAGGCCGAACTGGGCAGTGATCACCGAGGACGGCTGGATGCGGAAGGCCAGCCCCTTGGCATCGACCGGTGCGCGCAACTCGCGGTTGGCGGAGAGCTGCTTCATGCCGTTGTTCCAATAACCCAGGCCGTAGATGCCCGAGCGCGCCATGGAGTGCAGGAGCTCACGGCTCTTGTCACGCTTCTGGAAGCGCTTCACCGCCTCCAGGTCATCGAACAGGAACGGCAGGTCGAAGACCTCCAGCTGCTTGGTGTAGCCCTCGAACTTCGACAGCGACGGCGCCAGCATCTGTACCTTGCCGTCCTGCAACGCCTGCAGTTCATCGGCGTCGCCGAACAGCGTGGAGTTGGGGAACACCTCGACCTTCACCTGGCCGGCCAGGCGCTCTTCCACCAGCTTTTTGAACAGCAGCGCGCCACGGCCCTTGGGCGTGTCGTCGGCGACGACGTGGGAGAACTTGATCACGATGGGCGCATCGGCGAAGGCCGGTTGAGCCACGAGGAAAAGGGCGGACAGGGCCACCCCGAGCAACGACTTGTACATCGACATCCTTATGCAATGGCAATAGCCCGGCGCGCGAACGTGCGTCGCGTGTCGAGGATTCGTGAAGACTTGGAGTGGTGGCCGTCGGTCGGCGGAGCACTGCTCCGGGATCGGGCCCTACCGGGTCGCATGGACCGCCCGGTTATTATTGGGAGCCGCCGCGCATCGTCGGAAAGACGACGGCGGACGGATAGGTCATAATTTTTCGGTATAACGTCGCCCTGCACAAGCAGATGATGGCCAACTGCTTCGCAGTTTGATGACAATCTCGTTGCAATCAGCCTCGTCTCATTGCGACTTCCAGTACCAACTGTTCTCAGCCTTATCTTCGTTCGAGAGTCCCATGCCCGTCCTCGCCAGCCCCTTCGCCCAGCTCGACCTGGTCCGCCACCCTGAACAGCGCGAAGACCCGCTGCAGGCCTTCGATGCGGCCGACGAGTACCTGCTCGCTCATCTGCACGAGCAAGGTGTCGGCGCGGACAGCCGCGTGCTGGTGCTCAACGACAGCTTCGGCGCCCTCGCCGCCAGCCTCGCGCCCCATGTGCGCCTGACCAGCAGCGGCGATTCGCACCTGGGCTTCATCGCCCTTGAGCGCAACCTCGAGCGCAACGGCCTGGCCGAAGCGCCGCTCACCTTCGTCCCCGCCAGCGAAACCCCGCAAGGCCCATTCGACCACGTACTGGTGCGCGTGCCCAAGACCCTGGCGCTGCTGGAAGAGCAGTTGATCCGCCTGCACGGCCAGCTCGCGCCCGGCGCGAAAGTGGTGGCCGCCGGCATGATCAAGCACCTGCCGCGTGCCGCCGGCGACCTGCTGGAAAAGTACATCGGCCCGATGCAGGCCTCGCTGGCGGTGAAGAAAGCCCGGCTGCTGGTGGCCAGCGCCGAGCAGCGCCCGGCCCCCGCCTCGCCCTACCCCAGCCGCTATCGCCTGGACAAGCCGGCCCTGACACTGGTCAACCACGCCAATGTGTTCTGCCGCGAGGGCCTGGACATCGGCACCCGTGCCTTCCTCCCGCACCTGCCGCAGATCCACCACGCCGTGCGCGCCGCCGACCTGGGCTGCGGCAACGGCGTGCTGGGCATCGCCTTCGCCCTGCTCAACCCGCAGGCCGAGCTGACGCTGGTGGATGAGTCGTACATGGCGGTGCAGTCCGCCCAGGAAAACTGGCAGGCTGCCCTGGGCGAGCGCCCTGTGGATATCCGCCCCGACGACGGTCTCGCCGGCCAGGCTACCGACTCCCTGGACCTGGTCCTGTGCAATCCCCCCTTCCACCAGCAGCAGGTGGTCGGTGATTTCCTCGCCTGGCGCATGTTCCAGCAGGCCCGCGCGGCGCTGGTCACCGGCGGCGAGCTGTGGATCGTCGGCAACCGCCACCTGGGCTATCACGCCAAGCTCAAGCGCTTGTTCCGCGGCGTCGAGCAGGTGGCGGCAAATCCGAAATTCGTGGTGCTGAAAGCGACCAAATAAGCCGCCGGGATTGCTCCGGGCGGCGCGCCGGAGCAGCATGGATCGCCCCCACCCGGATGCGCGCCATGACTGCACAAGAAGCCGCCCCACTCTCACCGGAACCGATCCGCACCGCCGACGGTGTCGATCTCGCCCTGCGCCGAGTAGGCCCGGCGGATGGCGTACCGGTAGTGCTGACCCATGGCACCTTCTCCAATCACCGCAGTTGCCTGGGGCTGGCCAATTACCTGGCCAGCCAGGGCTTCGCCTGCTGGCTGTTCGACTGGCGCGGGCATGGCGACAGCGGGCGCAACGACTTCCTGCATAGCTTCGACGACGTGGCCGAGCAGGATGTGCCAGCGATTCTCGACGCGGTGAGCCAGCGCACCGGACAGACGGCGCTGCACTGGGTCGGCCATTCCGGTGGCGGGCTGATCGTCTCGATGTGGGCGGCGCGTCATCCGGCACTGGCAAAGCGCCGGTTGCGTTCACTGGTGCTGATCGGCTCCCAGGCCACGGCGGCCGGGACCAGCCCGCGACACTGGCTGGCGCTCCGGGCGTTCGACTGGATGCTGCGCTGGCGACGCATCGCGCCCAGCCGCGCCAAGTCTGTCGGTCCGGAGGCCGAGAGCGCCCGACTGATGCGCCAGTGGTGCCAGTGGAATTTCCGTCGACGTTTCGATTCGCTGGACGGCTTCGACTACATGGCCGGGCTGGGCAGCATCGAGCTACCTGTGCTGGGCGTGGCAGGCAGCGGCGATACCTTCATCGCGCCAATCGCGGGGTGCGCGGCGCTGGTGAATGCCTTTGGCGGGACAGAAGCGACGCTGGAGCTGTTCGGGCTGGCGACCGGCGCGCGGGAGGATTACAGCCACAACCGCCTGCTGCTGTCGCGCAATGCCAGCCTGGAAGTCTGGCCGCGCATTGCGCAGTGGCTGGGGCAACGCTGAAGCCTTGTGGCTGGGTGCCGCCAGGGTTCGCGAGCAAGCTCGCTCCTACAAAGAGCACCACGGCGCCAGCCTGTAGGAGCGAGCTTGCTCACGAACCTGTCAGGAGCGCAGGGCGTCAGGGGTATCGACGTCGCGCAGCACGCCAGCGTCGGCAACGTCCAGGGTGATGCAGTGATCGCGATGCGCCTGAACCAAAGCTCGGGCGCCTTCGTCGCCAGTGAGTTGGGTCAACGCCGGCCAGAACTCGCGACCGAACAACACGGGATGGCCGCGCTGGCCATCGTGAAGCGGGAAGAGAATGGCCGAGGGGCTGGCCGCTTCCGTTAACGCACGCAAGGTTTGCGGGGCGATCCACGGCATGTCGCCCAGCAGGATGGCGACCGCCTCTGCCTGAGAGTCGTTCAGCGACGCCGCGCCGGCCGCCAGGCTGTGCCCCATACCGAGCGCCGCATCCGTGCTGTGGATAACCCGGCAGCCGGCGGGCAGGTCGAAATCCTCGGCCCGCTCGCCGTCACGCAGCACCACCCGGACTTCATCGAACACCACCTGCGCGCGTTCGACGCTATGCGCCAGCAGGCTGCGCCCATCTGGCAGGATCGCGCGGCGCTTGTCCGCGCCGAAGCGCAAGCCCTGGCCGGCGGCCAGGACCAGCGCCACGACCGTCACAGCGCCTCGCGGGCGATGCCGCTGCGGGTACGCAGGATGTCGGCGAGCACCGCCATGGCGATTTCCGCGGGTGTCTTGCTGCCCAGGTTGAGGCCGATGGGTGCGTGGATGCGCGCCAGCTCGGTCTCGCCCAGGCCGCCGACGCGATGCAAACGCTCGCGGCGTTTCTCGGAGGTGGTGCGCGAGCCCATCACGCCGATGTAGAAGGCCTCGGTGCGCACGGCTTCGAGCATGGCCAGGTCGTCGATCTTCGGATCGTGGGTCAGCGCGACCACGGCGGTGTCCGCATGGCAGCCACCGTTGGCAATGAAGATCGACGGCAGTTCACGGCGGATTTCGATGCCATCCAGCACCACGCCATCCAGCGCCTCTTCGCGGGGATCGCAGAGGATCACCTCGAAGCCCAGGCCCTTGCCGAATTCCGCGCAGAAATGCGCGACGCTGGAGTAGCCCGCCAGCAGCAAGCGCTGCGCAGCGCCAACGCGCAGATACACACGGGCTTCGTCGCGCTCGACCCGCGGGCCGTGCTCGCGGTCGTCGCTCAGGCGGCGGCTGCCGTCCTGCAGGCTCACTTCGCGCAGCAGGCGGCGCTGGCCGAGCAGTGCCGATTCCAGCTCCCGCAGGTGGGCCTGCACGTCGCAATCGGGCGCGAGGTTTTCCACCAGCACGTCGAGGATGCCGCCGCAGGGTAGGCGGATATTGCTGCGGGTGTCGGTGCCGTCGCCGTAGCGCACAACGACCACCGGTTCGCTGAACTCGCCCTCGGCGACACGTTCGAGGAAGTCATCCTCGACGCAGCCGCCGGACAGCGACCCCACCCACTGGCCACTGGCGTTGACCGCCAGCAGCGAGCCCGGCGCGCGAGGCGCCGAGCCGTAGGTGAAAAGCACGCTGCACAGCCACACACGCTGGCCGGCGTTGGACCACTGGAGCGCCTGCCGGACTACTTGCAGATCGAGATGCTGCACGACTCACTCCGCTTTGAGTTGAGCGACCTGTTGTACGCCCATGTCACCCGGCAAGCCACCCCAGGCCTGACGCAGGTAGTTGATCAGGTCGGTGAGCTGCTCGTCACTGAGCTTGCCGGCGAAGCCCGGCATCGGCTGCATGCGCTCGAAACCGGTGAACTGCTGCTCGCGGATGCCCTCGACGATGACCTTGGCCAGGTTGCGCGAATCGGCCAGGCGCAGGGTGGTGTTGCCCTGCATGGCCACGGCAATGTGCGGCTTGCCCTCGCCGTCGTTGCCGTGACAGCCGGCGCAGACGTTGAGGTACTGCTGGCGCCCGCGCTTGGCGCTGTCGCTGAGCTTGTCCTCGGCGACGGCCTGGACCACCTTGGCCTGCGGTGGCTGATCGCCCAGCAGGTAGGTGGACATGGCGGCCAGGTCCTGGTCACCCAGGTGCTGGGTGCTCAGGTGCATCACCGGGAACATCTCGTTGAACATGCTGCCCTGCGGGCTCATGCCGTGCTTGAGGAAACCGGTGAGGTCAGCGCTGGTCCAACCGCGCTCGGCCAGATCCTGGGCCAGCAGGCTCGGGGCGCTGTAGCCGTTGAGCAGGCCGCCGGTGAGGCGCTTGTCCTGCTCCAGGGCGCCGATCTGGTTGCGCGGGGTGTGGCACTCGCCGCAGTGGCCGAGCACTTCCACCAGGTACTGGCCACGCTTGTAGGCGTCGCTCTTGCCCTCGGTGCTTTCCAGCTGGACGCTCTTGCCGTACAGCATGTTCCAGCCGGTCAGACCCAGGCGCACGTTGAACGGGAAGCTCAGGCTGGTTTCGGGCGCGGCGCGGTGCACCGGCGTCTGACTCATCAGGTAGGCGTAGAGGGCATCGCTGTCCTCGCGCTTGATGAGGTGGTACGAGGTGTACGGCATGGCCGGGTAGAGATTGGCGCCATCCTTGCGCTTACCCTCGGTGAGGGCGGCGAAGAACTCGTCGGCGCTGTAGTTGCCGATGCCGAAATCCTTGTCCGGGGTGATGTTGCTGCCGTAGATGGTGCCGAACGGCGAGTGGATCGGCAGACCGCCGGCGAACGGCGCGCCGCCCTCGGCGGTGTGGCAGGCCATGCAGTCGGCGGCACGGGAGACGTATTCGCCGCGCTTGATCAGGTCCTGGTCGGCAGCTTGTGCGCTGAGCGCCAGGCCGAGGCCGGCAGCCAGCGCGAGGCCGGAAAGAATGCGCTGCATGCTTAGCCCTCCTTGACCAGGCCGAGATCGGTCAGCACTTCGCGGGTGGCGTCGTAGTAACGCACATACCCGGTGCAGCGACAGATGTGGTGGCCGAGGCTCGCTTCGATGGTCGATTCCAGCTCGCTCTTCTTCAGCGGCTGGCGCTGGGCCTTCTCCACCAGCACGGTGGCGGCGTTGACGAAGCCCGGTGCGCAGTAGCTGCACTGGAAGGCGAAGCGGTCGACGAACTTCTGCTGGATCGGGTTCAGCTCCTTCACCGAACCGTCTTCCTCACGCTTGGCGTGGCCTTCGATGGTGCGCACCTTCTTGCCTTCGAAGTAGTGCGCGCCGGTGATGCAGGTGCGTACTTCCTCGCTGGTGCCGTCAGGGTTGTCGACGATCACCACGCAGGCGTGGCAGATGCCCTGGCCGCAGCCCAGGCGTGAGCCGGTGAGGTTCTGGTATTCGTGCAGGTAGTCGATCATCGGCAGGTCCTCGGGAACCTCGACCGGACCGACGGTTTGACCATTCAGGGTCAGGTTGAGCGGACGGTTAGCCATTGAGGGCCTCCTTGATGCGAGCGGGGGTGATGGGCAGGTCGCGGACGCGCTTGCCGATGGCGTGGGCCACGGCGTTGCTGATGGCGCCGACCACCGGGATCATCACCACTTCGGCGATGCCCTTGGACGGGTCGCTGGGCGAGAGCGGCGGAAGGATTTCCGAGCTCTGCTGCCAGACGGCCACGTCTTTCGCCTTCGGGAGACGGTAGCGGTTGAAGTTCCAGTCGCCCTCGCCCGGGCCACCCTCGTACAGCGGCATGTCTTCGAGCAGCGCATGGCCGATACCCATGGCAGTGCCGCCCTCGATCTGGCCTTTCACCAGCTCCGGCACCAGGACGCGGCCGCACTCGATCCAGCTGTGGTGGTTGAGCACGCAGACCTCGCCGTTGCCCTTGTTCACCTTCAACTCGACGATGGTCGCTACCGGGCTGTAGTAGGTCACGGCAGCGTTGTTCAGCTGCACCGGCGGATAGGCCACGTTCTGGCGATCCAGCAGGTGGAAACCGGCGCTGCTCATCTGCGCTTTCTTCACACCTGGTGCGCCGTCGCCGTATTTCACGGCCAGGGCGTCCAGGGGCAGGCGATCGCGTACGCCGTCGATGACGAAATCACACTCCGCCCAGCTCCAGCGGTTGAAACCGTGGACGGTGGCACCGGTGACCAGGCCTTTTTCGTGAGCGACCTGGGCCAGCTCGGCGAACGATAGCGGCTGCAGGCCGTTGGCGGTGAGCTTGCCGTCCACCCAGTGCGCGTCTTCGCGGCGCACCACCAGCGGGTTGGCCGCGCCGTTGAACGGGCCGCGGCGCCAGATTTCCAGGGCCGCCGGCCACAGGCCGTGGTTGAACAGCACGCGTGCTGCTTCGCGGGTGGCGTGGCTGAAGTAGTAGGCCGAGTTGGTCGCCGACGACGCCGAGGCGTACTTGCCGACCCAGCGTGGGTTGCGCAGCTTCTCGTCCTGGGTCGGCTGGCTCATGGTGTAGGGGTCTTCGCCGCTGAGCAGCTGAAGTTCCGGCCACTCGGTTTCGGCGGTCTTCATCTCGTCCGCCGGCTTGCCGAGGAAGTCGGCCACCACCAGCGCCTGGGAGGTGGACATCCCGGTGCCGATCTCGATGCCGATGTGGCGCATGTGCACCTTGCCCTGTGCATCGAACTCGATGCTCGCCATGGGCGCTTCGGAGCCAGTGCCGAAGTCCTTCTGGCAGATGGCGAAGCCAACGCCGTACCAGTGGTCCGGGTCCTTGGCGTCCATCTCTTTCTTGCGTGCGTCGCGGGTCTTCCACCACTCGTGGGCGGCGGCCTTGTCGAGGATCTCGTGCAAGCGCAGGGCGCCGGCAGGAATCGCACCCTGGGTGTTCTTCATGCCCGACTTCAGCGCGTTGACGCGGCGCAGCTCGATGGCGTCTACACCCAGACGACCAGCGATCTCGTCCACCATCATCTCGGTAGCGGCCATGCTCTGCAGGGTGCCGTAGCCACGCATGGAACCGGCCTCGACGGCGCGGGAATGGTAGGCGGTCACCTGCAGGTCGTTCTGCGGCATGTAGTAGATCGACTGCGCGGCGGTGGCGCCCACAGCGGCCACGGAGGGGCTGTAGTTGATGCGGCCGCCGCCGTCCACGCTCATCTCGGTGCGGAAGATCTTGAAGGTCATGTCCTTCTTGTCCACCGCCAGCTGGTAACGGATGTCGAACGGGTGGCGCTTGATGCCGCTCTGGAACTGCTCGTAGCGGTCATTGGCCAGGCGCACCGGTACACCGTTGCCGTACAGCGCAGCCAGGGCCGCGTAGTAGACGAAGATGTTGTGGTCCTTGGAGCCGTAACCCACGGTGTAGCCGGGGTGCATGTTCAGCTTGGCCAGGCCGAAGCGCGACGGGGCGATCATGTGCGCCGTCTCGTAGGCTGCTTCGAACGGGCACTGGGTGGCGACCACGAAGTGCAGGGTTTTGCTCGCCGGGTCGTACCAGCCGTTGCCGTTGTCCGGCTCCAGGGCGGCCGGCTCGATGGAGGGGGTCTTGTAGCGCTCGTCGAAGACCAGCCAGTTCTCCGGCGGGTTTTCGATCTGGTCCTTGATCTTCTGCGCGTAGAACAGACCCTGCTCGGTGAGGTCACCGTGCTGGTTGGGCTGCTGGTTCCACACCGGTTTGCGCTCGCGGATCATCGGGAACAGGATCGAGTCCTTGAGACTGGAGAACTCGTCCGGATCGGCCGAAGTCGCGCCGCCGACACGCACGTAGCGGAAGCTGCCGTAGGGATCGCCCTGGTACAGCGGCGCCTGCGCGCCGTAGCGGATCGCCTTGTCGTTGAACTTCAGCTTCAGCTTGGCCTGACGGAAGCGCTCGAAGTCGTTCCAGATCAGGATGGCCACCGGGTGACCGATGAACATCGGCACCTTGCCGCGCGGCAGCAGCGGATCCGGGGCGTGGGCTTCGGGGAAGACGATACCGTCCTTGTCCAGGTCCTCGGCAGTGACGATACGGTCGGGCTGAAGGTCCGCGCCCAGCCAGGCGAGGTCGATGCCGTCGAAGATGCGGTCGGCCTTGATGGTCTTGAGCAGCATGGCGTGACCCTGCTGCTGCGGCCAGCCGGGCATGTCCTTGGAACGGATGTCGCGGGCGAACACCTTGTTGCCGCAGACCTTGGACAGCGCGTCGTTACGGAAACGCGCCTTGCCGTCATGGCCCATCCACTGCTGGGGGGAGACGGTGACGGAGTTTTCCATCAGGGCAGCGAAGGCCCGGCTGCCGAGCGGCGCCATGGTCACGCTGACACCGGCAATCAGCCCGCCTTGCAGGAAGGCGCGCCGGGAAATATCACGGTTGGACATGGTTCATCCTCTGGACGGTGAAGGCCCGCCCATGTGGTTTTTTTCGGTGCTGGAGAGAGTTCGGAGGCCGCGGAATCGCGGGCGTCTCGGGGTTGGCGCCGGAGGAAGGATCCTGCAGTAAAACCTGACTCTTCTGTCAACTTTAACGCACCTCAATAGTGCGAAGCAAAGTCAATCGGGCAGCTTGTCGCGGCGATGAAAATTTTAGTCGACGGGTCGAGACTATTCGCCAATAGCGCAATCCGCCGGCGACAAGCGGAAAAGTGTTACGCCGTGCTACGCTTCGCAGCCTTTGCTTAGCCCGCTAACGAACCCCCTCAGCGAACCCCACCATGACCGCCGAAGCCACGTCCCTGCTGCGTCACCGCCCTTTTCTCGCTTTCTGGCTGGCACGCGTCTGCACCGCCAGCGCCTTCCAGATGATCACCGTGGCCATCGGCTGGCACATCTACGAGCTGACCCACAACGTGCTCGACCTCGGCCTGGTGGGTTTGGTGGAGTTCACCCCGCGCGTGCTGTTCATGCTGCACACCGGTCACGTCGCCGACCGTTATGACCGGAGGCGCATCGCCTCGCTGTGCCAGATCGGCCAGGGCCTGATCGCCGTCGCGCTGGTGGTGGGCGCCAGCACCGACAACGTGACCCGCGAGATGATCTTCGTGATGGCCTTCCTGCTCGGTACCGCGCGGGCCTTCGAAATGCCGACCACCCAGGCGCTGCTGCCGAACATCGTGCCCACCGCGCTGTTCCCCCGCGCGGTGGCGGCGTCCGCCTCGGCCATGCAGGCAGCGACCATCGCCGCGCCGGCCTTCGGCGGCTTCCTCTATGCTTTCGGCGCCTTCTGGGTCTACACACCCACCGCCGTGCTGTACTTCATCGCCTGCACCCTGGTGCTCACCCTGCCCTCGCGCCAGGCGCCAGCCGCGCAAGGCAAGGCAACGCTGGAATCGCTGCTGGCGGGCATTCGCTTCATCCGCAGTCGTCCGGACATCTTCGGCGCCATCTCCCTGGACCTGTTCGCCGTGCTGCTGGGCGGCGCCACCGCGCTGCTGCCGGTGTTCGCCAAGGACATCCTGCTCACCGGCCCCTGGGGCCTGGGCCTGCTGCGTTCGGCCCCGGCGGTGGGCGCGTTGCTGATGTCGTTCTGGCTGGCGCGCTTCCCCATCGAGCGCAACGTCGGACGGATCATGTTCGCCGCCGTGGGCGTGTTCGGCGTCACCACCATCGCCTTCGGCCTCTCGACTTCCTTCTGGTTCTCCCTGGCGGTACTGGTGGTGCTGGGCGCAGCGGACATGATCAGCATGGTCATCCGTGGCGCCTTCGTGCAGCTGGAAACCCCGGACGAGATGCGCGGCCGGGTCAGCGCGGTGAACGGCCTGTTCATCGGCGCCTCGAACCAGCTGGGCGAATTCGAATCCGGCCTCACCGCCCACTGGCTCGGCACCGTGCCAGCGGTAGTGCTCGGCGGTGTCGGCACACTGGTCGTCACCGGCGCATGGATGAAGCTGTTCCCCACCCTGGCCAAGCGCGACAAGTTGCACTGAGGTTGCCGCTTCGCTCAAGCAAACCTCAGCTGATCGAGGACGGAGTCCGCTCCTAAAGCCACCGGACACCACCGGTCGCTGGATGGGTGGAGCTTGCGATACCCATCAGCGTTTTCGCGCAGTAATCGATGGGTATCGCTTCGCTCCACGCCATCCTACGAGCTGGGCTCCCCTTCGCTTCCACGAAAAGCCCAGCCAAAAAAATCCCCCGCTGGAAGCACCGGCGAGGGATGTGGGAACGGGCGCCGCGAACAGCGCCCGGATGGGAACGATTGTGCGGACTAGTGCGGCGTGCCCAGACCCGCCGCGCTCATGAACAGGCGCATCAGCCAAGCCGCGACGCCCAGGCCAGCGACGCTCAGCGCCCAGATCAGCACCAGCCATCCCAGCCGCTTGCGCAGCGGCGCCTTTTCCTGCTCCTCGTGAGTCATGCTGCGCACCTCTAGTGGTAGCCGTCGCCGTGCTTCACCTTGCCGCGGAACACGTAGTAGCTCCACGCGGTGTAGACGAGGATGAAGGGGATGATGAACAGCGCGCCCACCAGCATGAAGCCCAGGCTCTGCGGCGGTGCCGCGGCGTCCCAGATCGACATCGACGGCGGGATGATGTTCGGCCACAGGCTGATGCCCAGCCCGCTGTAGCCCAGGAAGATCAGCGCCAGGGTGAGCAGGAACGGCTTCACGTGGTCGTTGCGCGCCACCGAGCGCAGCAGGCTGTAGAAGGTCAGCAGCACCAGCAGCGGCACCGGCAGGAACCAGAACAGGTTCGGCAGGCTGAACCAGCGCTGGGCGATTTCCGCGTGTGCCAGCGGGGTCCACAGGCTGACGATGCCGATCACCGCCAGCAGCACCAGCGCCAGCGGCTTGGCCAGGTCATGCATGCGCTCCTGCAACTGCCCCTCGGTCTTCATGATCAGCCAGGTGCAGCCCAGCAGGCTGTAGGCAACCACCAGGCCGAGGCCGCAGAACAGCGGGAACGGCGCCAGCCAGTCCAGCGCACCGCCAGCGAAGGCGCGGTTTTCCACCGGGATGCCCTCGATGAAGGCGCCCAGCGCCACGCCCTGGAAGAAGGTCGCCACCAAGGAGCCGACAATGAACGACTTGTCCCAGATGTGCCGCTTCGCGGGCCGCGCCTTGAAACGGAACTCGAAGGCCACGCCGCGGAAGATCAGCCCCATCAGCATCAGGATCAGCGGCAGGTACAGCGCCGAGAGCACGGCCGAATAGGCCACCGGGAAGGCACCGAACAGAGCGGCCCCGCCCAGCACCAGCCAGGTCTCGTTGCCGTCCCAGACCGGCGCGACGGTGTTCATCATCACGTCACGGTCGCCTTCGTCCTTGAAGAACGGGTAGAGCATGCCGATGCCCAGATCGAACCCGTCCATCACCACGTACATCATCACGCCGAAGATGATGATGATCGCCCAGATCAGCGGAAGATCGATTCCCATGGCTCAGCTCCTCCCCGCTTCAGTGGTGTCATCGTCGTCAAGGCCCTCTTCGGTGGCCGACAGCGGACGCGCCGCCGTGCGTTTCTGGCCGGCGCCGCCATGGCTGGCTTCCCGGCCCTCATGGGTGACCGGGCCTTTGCGTACCAGGCGCATCATGTAGCCAATGCCCACGCCGAACAGCGAGAAGTACACCACCACGAACATCACCAGGGTCAGGCTCATCTGCGTGACGCTGTGGTTGGACACCGCATCGGCGGTACGCATCAGGCCATAGACGACCCAGGGCTGGCGGCCGATTTCGGTGGTGAACCAGCCGGCGAGGATCGCGATCAGGCCGGATGGCCCCATCCACAACACCAGATGGAGGAAGGCACGGCTCTCGAACAGCCGTTTGCGCCAGCGCAGCCAGGCACTCCACAGGCCGACGAAGATCATCAGCATGCCTAAGCCGGCCATGATGCGGAACGACCAGAAGACGATGGTGGAGTTGGGGCGGTCGGCTTTCGGGAAGTCCTTCAGCGCCGGGATCGGCTCGGTCAGGCTGTGATTGAGAATGAGGCTGCCGAGCACCGGAATTTCGATCTTGAAGCGGGTTTCCTCGCGCTCCATGTCCGGCCAGCCGAACAGGATCAGCGGGGTCGGCTCGCCGCTGCTGTTGTCCCAATGGCCTTCCATCGCAGCGATTTTCGCCGGCTGGTGCTTGAGGGTATTCAGGCCATGGGCATCACCCACCATCGCCTGGATGGGCGCAACGATCAACGCCATCCACATCGCCATCGAAAGCATCTTGCGGATCGCCGGGTTGTCGCGGCCGCGCAGCAGGTGCCAGGCCGCCGAGGCGCCGACGAAGAAGGCGGTGGCGACGAACGAGGCAATCGCCATGTGCATCAGGCGGTAGGGGAAGGACGGGTTGAAGATGATCGCCAGCCAGTCCACCGGCACCACGACGCCGTTGACGATCTCGTGGCCCTGCGGAGTCTGCATCCAGCTGTTGGAGGCGAGGATCCAGAAGGTCGAGATCAGCGTGCCGATCGCCACCATCACTGTGGCGAAGAAGTGCAGGCCCGGGCCGACGCGGTGCCAGCCGAAGAGCATGACGCCGAGGAAACCGGCCTCGAGGAAGAAGGCCGTGAGCACTTCATAGGTCAGCAGCGGGCCGGTGACGCTCCCGGCGAAGGCCGAGAAGGCGCTCCAGTTGGTGCCGAACTGATAGGCCATGACGAGGCCGGAGACCACGCCCATGCCGAAGTTGACGGCGAATATCTTCGACCAGAAGTGATAGAGGTCGCGGTAGACCTCCTCATGGGTCTTCAGCCACAGGCCTTCGAGCACCGCCAGGTAGCTGGCGAGGCCGATGGTGATGGCGGGGAAGATGATGTGGAAGGACACGGTAAAGGCGAACTGGATCCGGGCCAGGTCGAGCGCCTCTAATCCGAACATGACGATTCCTCTTCAGGCTGACGCCAACCCCACGGAAGGGTCGAGCACCGTACCTTGCGCATGCGCAGGGCGTTCTTGCGTGATGTCTGTGTTTCTGACCACCGATCTCTCGTCGGTTCGGATTTCTTTCGCCGCTCAATCAGAATGGATCACCATCCGCATTGACGCCGCTCAAGAAACTGCATCGATATTACGCGCCCGCCCCCCGCAGGCTGGAGTGGTGGGTTGCCGCGCGACGGGGTGTCGCGCGACAGCTTGTCTCAGGTCACGCCTTGGCCGACCATATGAACAAAATCGAATATGAAAATGAAAAATTAATATTTTATTGGAATAACAGGAGCAGGTAACTTTCGCTGCAACCGCTGCCGAGTGAGCCGCGGAAAAAGAATCCACCGCCCGTACGAAGGCCCCATCCCGGCCGGCCCGGACGCCAGCGGTCATCTGCCCCACAAGGACATCGCAATGAAAAAGCTGCTGCTTCTGACCGCCCTCGCCGCTGCCTTCACCTCCTCCGCCTTCGCCAACGAAAAGCTGGTCGTCGCCGCCACCCCGATCCCCCACGCCGAGATCCTCGAGCTGATCAAGCCGACCCTGGCCAAGGAAGGCGTGGACCTGGAGATCAAGGTCTTCACCGACTACGTGCAGCCCAACGTGCAGGTCGCCGAGAAGCGCCTGGACGCCAACTACTTCCAGACCAAGCCGTACCTGGACAACTTCAACAAGGGCAAGGGCACCAACCTGGTCACCGTGACCGGCGTGCACGTCGAGCCCTTCGGCGGTTACTCGAAGAAGTACAAGTCCATCGACCAGCTGCCTGACGGCGCCACCGTTGCCATCCCCAACGAAGGCAGCAACAGCGGCCGCGCCCTGCTCCTGCTGCAGAAGGCCGGTGTGATCAAGCTCAAGGACCCGAGCAACGCCCTGGCCACCCCCAAAGACATCGCCGAGAACCCCAAGCACCTGAAGTTCAAGGAGCTGGAGTCGGCCCTGCTGCCGCGCGTGCTGGACCAGGTCGACCTGGACCTGATCAACACCAACTACGCGCTGGAAGCCAAGCTCAACCCGGTGAAGGACGCCCTGATCCTCGAAGACCGCAACTCGCCCTACGTGAACTACCTGGTGGCGCGTCCAGACAACAAGGACAGCGATGCCCTGAAGAAACTTTCCGCCGCCCTGACCAGCCCGGAAGTCAAAGCCTTCATCGAGAAGAAGTACAACGGCGCCGTGGTGCCGGCCTTCTGACCCGTCGCCCGGCCACGCGCCGGGCGCAACGACTCCCACGCTGGGCGCACCGCGAGTGCACCCGCTTCGACGCCGGTGGGCAAGTTCCACCGGCGTTTTTCTTTCCCAAGGACTTGCCATGAGCGACCACGCCAAAGGCCCCTCCACCCTCGCCGTCCACGCCGGTCATGATGCCGACCGGCGCATGGTCACCCGCGCCAAGAGCCAGCCGATCTACCAGAGCTCGGTGTTCGTCTACGACTCCCTCGAGCAGGTCGACGACTTCCTTGCCGGCAACCCCGACAACTACATGTACACGCGCATCGGCAACCCCAACCACAGCGCTGTGGAAGAGCTGCTGCGCGAGCTGGAGGGCGGCGAGGATGCGCTGTTCTCCGCCTCCGGCATGGCGGCTATTTCCGCTGCGCTGCTGGGTGTACTGGGCGCCGGTGATCACCTGATCGCCAGCCGCGAGCTGTACGGCACCACCCAGAGCCTGATCGAGAAGGAACTGACGCGCTTCGGCATCGCCGCCACCCTGCTCGACCTCAACGACCTGGCAGCAGTGGCAGCGGCGATCACGCCAACCACCCGGCTGATCTACACCGAAACCGCCTCCAACCCGCTGGTGCGCATCAGCAATATTCCTGCACTGGCCGATCTCGCCCATCGCCACGATCTCAAGCTGCTGGTGGACAACACCTTCCTCTCGCCGGTGCTCTACCAGCCGCTGCGCGATGGCGCCGACCTGGTGATCCATAGCACCACCAAGTACCTCAACGGCCACAGCGACGCCATGGGTGGCGCGCTGGTCGGCGAGGCGCAATGGATCGCCGCCGCGCGGCGCTTCCAGATCAACGCCGGCGGCAGCGCCAGCCCCTTCGAGAGCTGGCTCAACTTCCGCGGCGCGAAGACCCTCGCCCTGCGCATGAAGGCCCACTCGCAGAACGCCCAGGCGCTGGCCGAAGCCCTCGAAACACACCCGCAGGTCGCCCGTGTGTTCTACCCCGGCCTGCCTTCGCACCCGGACTTCGAGCTGGCGCAGCGGCTGTTCCGCAAAGGCCATTCGGGCATGTTGAGCTTCACCCTCAAGGGTGGCCTCGATCAGGTCGACGCGCTGATCGGCGAGTTGCAACTGGCCGCCTTCGCGCCATCGCTGGCGGGAGTCGCCAGCAGCATCACCCACCCCGGCAAGACCTCGCACCGCGCGCTGTCCGCCGAGGCCCTGACCGCGCTGGATATCCACGACGGCACCATCCGTGTCTCGGTGGGCATCGAGGACAGCGAGGACATCGTCCGCGACTTCCTGCAAGCACTGGACGCGCTGTAGGAACAGAAGGAGATTCCCCATGAATGCACCCCACGCGCCGCTACCGCTGCTGACCTTCCCCGACGCCGACAAGAGCCCGCTGAGCATCCGCGCCAAGGCGCTGGTGTTCTTCGACCCGCGCTCCCATGAGGTGCGCGACGAGGTGGAGCGCCTGGCACCGCTGCCGCAGCCGGTGCTGATCCACGGCGAGACCGGCACCGGCAAGGAGCTGCTGGCCCGCCACATCCACCGAGCCAGCGAACGTCCCGGCCTGTTCGTCGCAGTGAGTTGCAGCGCACTGAGCCGCAACTACGCCGACGCCGAGCTGTTCGGCTACGCGCCGGGAGCGCACAACGGCCCGGTGGGCAGCCGCGCCGGCTGGTTCGGCTCGGCTAACGGCGGAACGTTGTATCTGGACGAGATCGCCGACCTGCCACTGTCGCTGCAACAGAAACTGCTGCGCGTACTGCAGGAGCGCGAAGTACTGCGCGTTGGCGCCCGTGAGCCGGTGCCGGTGGATGTGCGCCTGGTCGCAGCCACCAGCATCGACCTGGGGCAGGCAGTGAAAGCAGGAAAATTCCTCGAGGGGCTACAGCAGTACCTGCACGACGGCAACCTTACGCTGCCGCCGCTGCGCGAACGTATCGGTGATATCCAGCCACTGGCCGAGTACTTCCTTGGCGTGCATGCGCAACGCCTGGAACTGCCGGTGCCGCAGATCGCCAGCGACACCCAGCGCGCGCTGGAAGGCTATTCGTGGCCGGGCAATATTCGCGAGCTGGAGAACGTCATCCATTTCGCCCTGCTGGTCAGCCCGGACGAGGAAATTCGCCCGGAGCACCTGAACTTTTCAGGCGGCGTAGCGGGGTCAGCCAGCGTGGCGGGATCAGTGGGCGTAGCAGAAGTGAACGAACAAGCGCTGGAGCACCTGGTGCGCCAGCCCGGCGTCGAAGCGCAACTGCGTGCGCTGCTGCAACGCCTGGAGCACGAGCGCGGCCCGGAGGCCGCGCTGTAGTCGCCAACGCGACCCGAAGGGCCGCGCACGGGCGACAGCATGCAACGAGGTGGTGTTACTTGGTGGCGGTGTTCGAGTGAGCAACTACCGGGGTGCACGACGGGTTGGTCAGCTTGGCCGGATCGGTCAGCAGGCCCGGCATCATGCGCGAGGTGCAGTTGAAGATGCGGCCTTTGGTGGTGGTGGCGACGTAGGAGAGTTCCTGGCCACCCAGGGCGTCCGGCTGGCCGGCTTTGACGTCGCTGACAACCAGCTCGTCGGAGGAAGCCAGACCGATCATCTGAGCGGTAGCGGCTTGCAGCGGAACAATGGCCTGGTTGGTGGTCATGGTCTGGCAACCGGCCAGCGAAGCGAAGAGTGCAGTGGCAATGGCGATGCGTTTGAAGTCCATCTCGAGATGCTCCCTGTTGGTGGTTTTTTGTCCTGCCGGGGGAGACTAACGGAATCGGCAAGTCAATCGCCATAGCCGTTTCACATGTTTTTCACTAAATATTGCACACCCGTTCAAGTTTTAAGGCTCGAACACGCTCTACTTCGGGAACTGTGCTATGAGCCAACCTGTTTCGTGCGGGTGACAGCCGTTTATCGCGCCGAAGCCAGAAGCGGCGCTGAACCGATTCATCTTTGGCGACGAATGGTCGCAGTGAAAGGCTTTGCCGACTCGCAGGTCGGCAGGAGGGAATCCTGAGCAGGAAGTCAAAATCAGGATGATTCCCCGCAGATAGAAATAAAAGCAGTCTCATCGACCAGATCAATACCGCTCATCAAGACCATTCACTTCTTTTCGTCACAATCTTCAGGGAAAATGGCTATCAGGCGGTCGGGACCCATTTTCCCCGGCGCCATTGGAGACTATCGTGACCAGCTTTGCCGCTCTTGCTAACTTCTTCGCCGCCACCGCTTTCCTGACCGCGCCCGCGAAGGCCGACCCGGAACGCCGTGAAATCCGTGAGGCGAAAAAGAACCGTCGCAAGTAAAGCAGTACCCGCTCCGCTCGGCCCTTTTGACAGGGCCGGCGGCGGGACCATCGGTCCCGCCGATTGGCTTTCCAGGGCCCTCCCGTGTTTTCATTGAATGCTTGTTCAAGGAAAATGTCGAGGAACCCCGCCCGTTTTGTCCGCAGCACAATCGCCTCCGTCCGTAACACCGCTCCCCTCCATGCGCATGAACCCACCGGTCTTCTACGGTGCGGCTGCGCTGATCCTTCTCTTCGCCCTGATCGTCATCAGCCAGCCACAACAGGCCGGTGAATGGCTGCTCGCCGCACAGTCCTGGGCCGCCGACAGTGTCGGCTGGTACTACCTGCTGGCGATGACGCTGTACCTGATCTTCGTGGTGGTCACCGCGCTTTCCGGCTATGGAAAGATCAAGCTCGGTGCCGACCACGACGAGCCGGAATTCAGCTACCTGTCCTGGGCCGGCATGCTCTTCGCCGCCGGCATCAGCATCACCCTGTTCTTCTTCTGCGTCTCCGAACCACTGACCCACTTCGCCCAGCCGCCGCAAGGCGAAGCCGGGACCCAGGAAGCAGCGCGCCAGGCCATGCAGCTGCTGTTCCTGCACTGGGGCCTGCATGGCTGGGGCGTGTTCGCCCTGGTGGCGATGGCGCTGGCGTACTTCGCCTACCGCCACAACCTGCCGCTGGCGCTGCGCTCGGCGCTCTACCCGCTAATCGGCAAGCGCATCAACGGCCCTATCGGCTACGCCGTGGACTGCTTCGGCATCATCGCCACGGTGTTCGGCCTAGGCGCGGACATGGGCTTCGGCGTGCTGCAGCTCAACGCAGGACTGGACTTCCTTTTCGGCATCGCCCACAGCCATCCGGTGCAGATGACCCTGATCGCGCTGATGATGGGCGCGGCCATCCTGGTCGCCGTGTCCGGCGTGGACAAGGGCATCCGCCTGCTGTCGGACATCAACATGCTGCTGGCCTGCGCGCTGCTGCTCTTCGTGCTCTTCGCCGGCCCCACCCAGCACCTGCTCAACACCCTGGTCCAGAACATCGGTGACTACCTCGGCGCCCTGCCGACCAAGAGCTTCGACCTCTATGCCTACGGCAAGGACGGCAGCGACTGGCTGGGAGGCTGGACGGTGTTCTACTGGGCCTGGTGGATTGCCTGGGCGCCCTTCGTCGGCCTGTTCATCGCGCGCATCTCGCGCGGGCGGACGATCCGCGAATTCGTCTTCGGCGTGCTGTTCATCCCGCTGGGCTTCACCCTCGCGTGGATGTCGATCTTCGGCAACAGCGCGCTGGACCAGGTGCTCAACCATGGCTTCAGCGAACTGGGCCGCGTGGCCATCGCCGACCCGTCCATGGCGCTCTACCAGATGCTGCAGAACTACCCGGCCAGCCGCGTGGTGATCGCGGTGACGGTACTGGTCAGCTTCGTCTTCTTCGTCACCTCGGCGGACTCCGGCACCGTGGTGCTCTCCACCCTTTCCGCCCACGGCGGCAGCGCCGACGACGACGGTCCGAAATGGCTGCGGGTGTTCTGGGGCGTAGCCACCGCGCTGGTGACCGGCGGCCTGCTGTTCGCCGGCAGCATCGATGCGCTGAAGTCCGCCGTGGTGCTGACCTCGCTGCCCTTCTCGCTGATCCTGCTGCTGATGATGTGGGGCCTGCACAAGGCGTTCTATCTCGAGTCCCAGCGCCAGCGCGCGCGCACCCACTCGCTGGCGCCGCCGCCCTCGGCCAAGCCCGGCGGCTGGAAGCGGCGCATCTCCCAGGCGGTGCACTTCCCCACCCGCGACGAGGTGTACCGCTACATGGTCGACGTGGTCAGCCCGGCGATCGCCGAGGTCTCCGAGGTGTTCCGCGAGAAGGGCCTGCAGGTGGATTCGGACCTGGACCTGAGCAACCTGGAAATCGGCCTGGAGATCGGCCACGGCGCGCAGCATCCGTTCCTCTACCAGGTCTCGATGCGCGGCTACTTCACCCCCTCCTTCGCCCGTGCCGGCATGGGCGGGTTGCACCTGAAGAACCGCCGCTACTTCCGCGCCGAGGTGCACCTCTCCGAAGGCAGCCAGGACTACGACCTGATGGGGTACAGCAAGGAGCAGATCATCAACGACATGCTCGACCAGTACGAGCGCCACCTGCAGTTCCTGCATCTGGTGCGCTAGGTCCGGACTTGCACATGCCCTTGTAGGAGCGAGCTTGCTCGCTCCTACGAAAAACCCACATGAAAAAGGCGCCCGCAGGCGCCTTTTTCACATCGAGGCGAAGGATCAGCCGCGCGTGCCGCCCAGTACCTTGCGGTAGAACAGCACGCAGATCGCCACGAAGACCACCAACCCCAGCCACTGCGCGGTGTCCTCGAAACTTCCCCCGACCAGGGCCAGGGGCGAGGCAGAGCCAGTGGTGCCGATGATGGCGGCGAGCAGGATGCCCATCAGGCTCTCGCCAACGATCAGGCCGGAGGCCAGCAGCACGCCCCGGCGCCTGGGCTCGTCGGAGAATTTCTCCGCGTCGACACCGGCTGCCGCGGCGCGCTTGGCCAGCGCGGTCTCCAGCAGCCAGCCGATCACCGCACCGACCACCAGGGTCATGCCGATGGTCGGCGGCAGGTAGATGCCCAGACCGACCGCCAGCACCGGCAGGCTGGCCTTGCCGGTGCGGCGCAGCAGCACGTCCACCAGGATCAGCGCGATGCCCAACGCCACGCCGATCAGGATCATGTTCCAGTTCAGCGCGTTGTGGAAAATCCCGCTGGCAATCGCCGTCATCAGCGTCGCTTGCGGTGCAGCCAGCGCAGCATTCGGGTCCATGCCCTCGCGCGGCAAGGCTCCGGTGAAGCCGTAGGCGTTGAACAGCAGCTCCAGCACCGGCGGGATCACCAGTGCACCCACGAGGCAGCCGACGATCAGCGCGACCTGCTGGCGCCACGGCGTCGCGCCGACCAGGTAGCCGGTCTTCAGGTCCTGCAGGTTGTCGTTGGAAATCGCCGCGATGGCGATCACCACGGAGGTCGTGAACAGCGCCAGGGCGATGGCCAGCTTGCCGCCCTGCTGGTCGAGGAAGCCGGTTTCCAGCGAGCCGACGCCCAGGATCAGCAGCGACACCAGGATCACCGCGATGATGCCGATGCCGGAGATCGGGCTGCTCGACGAGCCCACCAGGCCAGCCATGTATCCACAGGCGGCGGCGATCAGGAAGCCGAAGAAGAAGGCGAAGATCACGCAGACCGCCACCAGGCCCCAGAAGCCGAAGCCCTTGAGGTCCGGTGCGGCCTCGCCGAGGAAGTAGGAGAACACCACGAACAGCGCCACGAGCAGGAAACCGGCGATGGCGACGATCCACTTCGCGGAGAGGTCCTGCTCGGTGCGCAGGTCACTCACCTCACCACGCCCGCGCACGGCGCTCAGCGACGACCAGACACCCTGCACCATGGGCTTGAACAGGGTAGCCAGGGTCCACAGCGCAGCGATCCCGATAGTGCCGGCGCCGAGGAAGCGGACCTGGCTGCTCCACAGTTTGGTGGCCAGCTCCGGCAGGCTCTGCCCGGCGGCCAGCACGCTGTTCACCGAGAGCAGCGGCACGGCCACGCCCCAGGCGATGACCACGCCGATCAGGATGGCGATGCCGGCGGTGATACCCATCAGATACCCGGCGCCGACAAGGGCCAGGGAGAAGCCGGTGGACAGGCGGAACGCCGCCTGCCCGGCGGTGATCCAGAAGCTGAAACCTTCGGCGAGCACCTTGAAGCCACTGCTGAGCAGGCTGAAAGCAGCGGCAACCACGCCGCCGGCAATGATGTCGCGCAGGCCGGGGCCACCGGCTTTCGCAGGCTTGCCGGCTTTCTCCTCCTCCTCGTCCTGGCTGCCGACGCGAAGGATCTCCGCTGCCGCCACGCCTTCGGGATAGGGCAGGCTGCTCTGCACCACCATTACCCGACGCAGCGGAATGGTGTAGAGCACGCCGAGAATGCCGCCGATGGAGCAGATCGCCGCGGTCTGCCAGAACGGGAAGCCGCTCCAGTAGCCGATCATCAGGAGACCCGGAAGGATGAAGATGATCGAGGACAGGGTGCCGGCCGCCGAGGCCTGGGTCTGCACCATGTTGTTCTCGAGGATGTTGGAGCCGGAGAAGTAGCGCAGCACGGCCATGGAAATGACCGCAGCGGGAATCGACGAGGCGAAGGTCAGGCCGACCTTGAGGCCGAGGTACACGTTGGAAGCGGTGAACACCACGGTGATCAGCGCGCCGAGGATCAGGCCGCGAACCGTCAGCTCGGCGAGGTTGGACTCGTCGGGAATCCGTTCTTGCATGTAGGCAATCTCTTTATGAAGCGAAACTGCCAAAGCGTAGGACAGTGCGCCATCCACCGCGACCCAGAATGGCGACGAATGCGGTCTGCGGTGCGGCTTTGTTGCCTTAAGTCACGGGGATGACGGTAATTTCCGAGTCGCTGCGACGTCTGTAGGAGCGAGCTTGCTCGCGAACGGATTCCAGAATGACTCCAGAGTTATGCGGTTCGCGAGCAAGCTCGCTCCTACAAATCAAACCGCCAATTCCGTGTGGCGAACTCAGAACGGTTTGTCGCCCAGTATGGTCGCACGGTGCATCACGCGGCGCTGCGGGCGGTAGTCGTCCACCGCGTAATGCTGGGTCACACGGTTGTCCCAGAAAGCCACGTCGTTCTCCCTCCAACGCCAGCGCACGGTGAACTCCGGGCGAGCGAAGTGGGCAAACAACAGGTCGAGGATGGCGCGACTTTCCGCCGGTTCCAGCTCGTTGATGCGGGTGGTGAAGCCGTCACTGACGAACAGGGCCTTGCGCCCGGTGACCGGATGCGTACGGATCACCGGATGGCTGCGCGGGGGGTTCTTCTTGCGCGCTTCTTCGAGACGCGCGAGGTCCGCGTCGGTGGCGCCGAAGCGTTCCTGGGGGAAGGACTTGCTGATGTCGTGGGTCGCGGTGAGTCCGTCGAGCAACTGCTGCAGCGGTTTCGACAGCGCCTCGAACGCCGCGATGCCACTGGCCCACAGGGTGTCGCTACCGTAGGGCGGCAGCTGCTTGGCGGCCAGCACGGCGCCCAGCGCCGGTGTCTCCAGGAAGGTGACGTCGGTGTGCCAGATGGCGTTGTCGCGCACATCGGTGACGGCGGTGTCGAGGACGATGACCTCGCGCTGCTCAGGCGAGCTGGGGTAGATCGGATGGATGTGCAGGTCGCCGAAGCGCGCGGCGAAGTTCGCCTGCTGCGTCGGTGTCAACGGCTGGTCGCGGAAGAACAGTACGTGGTGATCGAGCAGGGCTTGCTCGATCTGGCGCTGTGCCGCGTCGTCCAGCGGATCGGCCAGGCGCACGCCGGAAACGATGGCGCCGAGGGCCGGGCTGATGGGTTCGATGGTCAGGGTGGTCATGTTCGTGTTCTCTCGTGAGGTTCACGGGGAAAGGCGCCCTCTCCCCACCCCTCTCCCTGAAGGGAGAGGGGGCTTGTTCGGTGTATTCGGAAAGGGCGGTCAACCCCTTCAGCCGCGCAGACTCATCCATGAGGCAGAGGTATCTAAGCCACTCAGGACAGTCCCCTCTCCCGCTTGCGGGAGAGGGTTAGGGAGAGGGGCCTTTGCTCTCGGTTGCATTACTCCCAGGAAGCAAACCGCTTCTGCACCCAGCGCAGGCCCAGCTCGAAAGTCAGTGCAATGGCGGCGATCAGCAGAATCCCCAGTACCACCACGTCGGTGGCGAGGAACTGCGCGGCGGATTGCACCATGAAGCCCAGGCCGCGGTTGGCGGCGATCAGCTCGGCGGCGACCAGGGTCGACCAGCCCACCCCTAGGGCGATGCGCAGGCCGGTCAGGACATCCGGCAGCGCGCTGGGCAGGATCACGTGGCGCACCACCTGCAGGCGGCTGGCGCCCAGGCAGCGCACGGCCTGGATCCGCGACTTGTCCACACGGCGCACGCCGGCGGCGGTGGCGATCAGCAACGGCGCAAACAGCGCGAGGTAGATCAGCAGCACCTTGGACAGCTCGCCGATGCCGAACCAGATGACGATCAGCGGCAGGTAGGCCAGCGGCGGCACCGGGCGGTAGAACTCCACCAGCGGGTCGAAGGCCGCGCCCACCAGCGGGTTGAGACCCATCAGGATGCCCAGCGGAATGGCCGTCAGTACCGCCGCGCCCAGTGCCAGCAACACACGCAGCAGGCTGGTACCGATGTGTTGCCACAACGACGCATCGACGTAGCCTTCGGCAAGCAGACGCTGGAAGGCTTCCACCAGTTGCTCCGGCGCGGGCAGGAACAGGGTGTCGACCCAGCCCAGGTGCGTGGCCAGCCACCAGAGCACGAAGATCGAACCGACGCTGCCGGCAGCGGCCCAGCGGCGGTAATCGCGCGGCTCGCTGCGCCCTTTCGGCGCAGCAGTCGGGAGTTTCGCGGCGAGGGTTTCAGTGGGCATGCTCGGCCTCCGGTTCTTCGAGGAACTCATCGAGGAGGAGTTGGCGCAGACGCGCGAATTCCGGGTCGGACTTGATGCTGCGCACCGGCTCGCCCGCGGCATAGCGACGGGCGAAGTCCAGCGACAGGCGCTTGACGATGCGTGCCGGCGGTCCGTCCATCACCACCAGGTCAGTGGCGAGGAACAGCGCTTCGTCGACGCTGTGGGTAATCAGGAACAGGCCCTTGCCGGTCTTGCGCCACAGGTCGAGAGTCAGCACCTGCATGCGCTCGCGAGTCAGCGCGTCGAGGGCACCGAAAGGCTCGTCGAGCAACAGGAAATCCGGTTCCACCGCCAGCGCGCGGGCGAGGCCCAGACGCTGCCGCTGACCGCCGGACAGTTGCGAGATTCGGTAGTCCGCGTGCTCGCCCAGGCCTACCAGCTTCAGTACTTCGTGGGCACGGGCATTGCGCCCGGCAGCGCCGACGCCGCGAATGCGCAAGCCCAGGGCGACGTTATCCAGGGCATTGAGCCAGGGCATCAGCGCGTCATCCTGGAACACCACGCCGCGTTCACCGCCGGGGCCTTCGAGGGTCCGGCCATCGATCTGCACGCGGCCGCTGTCCGGCGCCTGGAAGCCCGCCAGCACGTTGAGCAGGCTGGACTTGCCGCAGCCGGACGGGCCGAGCACCACCAGGGATTCGCCCTTGGCCAGGCTGAGAGTGAGGTCCTGCAGTACGACGCGCTCGCGTCCGCGCTGCTGGAAAGTGAGGCTGACCGCCTCGGCCGTCAGACGGCTCATGTTCTGCCCTCCGTAGGGTGAGAAGAAATGCGGATCGGTGCCAGCCGTAGGATGGGTGGAGCCTGCGATACCCATCAGCATGGGTATCGCTTCGCTCCACCCATCCTACGGAGCAGCCGGGTCAATCAGCGCTGCCCGACCTGCACGCTCTCCGCCTGGCGCACGTACTCGGCGCTGACGTAGGGCGAGTAGTCCTTGAGCACGGACGGCACGCGTTTCTGCTCTTTCAGGAATTCAGCCGTACCGGCGATGTCCTTGGCGGTGCCGCCGCCCAGCAGCGCGGAAGACAGCTGCGCCTGGGCCTCGGGGAAGGCGGAACCGGCCAGCAGCTCCGGAACGTCCTTCGGATCGGCGCCGGTCAGGCGGGCGATCTTCTTCGCCTGCTCGGAATCGGCAGTCCATTCGGCCTTGTGGGCGTTGTAGTCGGCGAAGGAGTCCAGGCTCACCTTGGCGAACTTGGCAATCACTTCCGGGTGCTTCTCGGCGAAGTCCTTGCGGGCGACCCAGACCTCGAAGGTCGGCGCGCCCCACTGGCCGACTTCGGCGGCGTCGGTCAGCACCTTGCCGGACTTCTTGATCTCGCCCAGGGCGGGCGACCAGACGAAGGCGCCGTCGATGTCACCACGTCGCCAGGCGGCGGCGATCTCGGTGGGGTTGAGGTTGACGATCTTCACTTTCGTGGGGTCGATCTTCCAGTGCTTGAGGGCGCCCAGCAGGCTGTAGTGCGAGGTGGACACGAACGGTGTGGCGATGGTCTTGCCGACCAGGTCCTCGGGTTTCTCGATCTTGCTGCCGTTGCGTACCACCAGGGCCTCGGCCGAGTTGATCTGCGCGGAGACGATGAAGGCCACGATCGGCAGGCCACGCGAGGTGGCGGCGGCCAGCGGGCTGGAGCCGATGTTGCCCAGCTGCACGTCACCGGAGGCAATCGCGGCGATCACTTCCGGGCCGCTGTTGAAGCGGCGCCAGTCGAGCTTCTCGCCGATGACTTTCTCGTAGGTACCGTCGGCCTGGGGCACCTTGGTCGGGTCGATGCCGGTCTGGTAGCCGAGGGTGATGTCGGCCTGGGCGGCGCCAGCGACGCCGACCAGGGCAAGCGCGGCCAGCAGGCGGCGCGGGGCACTGATGTGTTTCATGTGGAGCTCCTGGAAATGCGTACGAAGGCGGCCAGCCGGGCCGTGACGGGCCGCTCCGGCGGAGCGGCGGCAAAGGTGGATCAGTTGCTTGCCACGTCCGGTTGCCATACCGGCACCGCACGGGCGTCGACTGGCTTGGGCAGCAGGCCTTGGGCATAGAAGGCGTCGGCGATGCGTTGCTGTTCGTCGAGACCGTCCTTGCGCACCGGCTGCACGTCGTAGCTACGGCGGGCGTTGGCCTGCTCGACCGTGGCGACATCGAGGTTGCCCCACAGCGGGCCGAGCACCTTGGCAGCGTCGGTGGGATGCTCCTTCACCCAGCGGCCGGTCTTCTGCAGTTCGGCGAAGACCTGCTTGAGCACTTCCGGGTGCGCCTTGGCGTACTCGGTGGACGCCAGGTAGTAGCGCTGGTAGCTGGCCAGGCCCTGGCCATCGGCGAGCACGCGGGCGTTCTGCTGGCGCTGGGCGCTGGCGACATAAGGGTCCCAGGTCACCCAGGCATCGATCTTGTGGTTTTCGAAGGCGGCGCGGCCATCGGCCGGAGTCAGGTACGCCGGCTGGATGTCGGAGAACTTCAGCCCGGCCTTCTGCAGCGCGGCGATCAGCAGGTAATGGCTGCCGGCGGCCTTGGTCACGGCAATGCGCTTGCCTTTCAGATCGGCCAGGGACTTGAGCGGCGAATCGTGTGGCACCAGGATCGACTGCGCGGTGGGCGACGGGGTTTCACGGGCGAAGTAGGTCAGCTGCGCGCCAGCAGCCTGGGCGAAGACGGGCACGGTGTCGGCGACGTCGGCGGAAAGGTCGACGTTGCCCACGTTGAGGGATTCGAGCAGCGGCAGACCACTGGGGAATTCATGCCAGGTGACCTTGATGCCCTGCTTGCCCAGTTCGCGCTCCAGGTTGCCCTGGGCCTTGACCACGGTGAGCAGGGTGGAGGACTTCTGGAAGCCGATGCGCAGGGTCTGTTCGGCCTGCGCGCTGAGGGCGCCGAAAAGGGCGACAGAGGCACTCAGGCCGACGGCAAAACGGCGCAGGAATTGACTGCGGGACATGGATACGGCTCCTCGGGTACGGGTTGGCCGCCCGCAGAGCGAGGCGGACCACTGGACGGGTCAGGTGACGCTGGATGAGTCCGGTGGTCCGGTAGAGCGAAGATTACAGATATAAAAAAACCAAAATAAATAATTTTTAGTTCTTAACTAATACCGGACCGATTTACCCCCGATCAGTGCGCAGCCCCCAGTACACGGGCCCTGACACCTTCCGCACGCAAGCTCGTCTGCGCCGCCTCGCGAGCCACCGCCAGGGCCTGGATGGCCAGGTTGGAGAAATGGCTGCTACGGCTGAAACTCAGCGACGCGCCAGCCGTGATGTCTTCAT
Source organism: Pseudomonas sp. YH-1 (assembly GCF_051990045.1). NCBI lineage: Bacteria > Pseudomonadati > Pseudomonadota > Gammaproteobacteria > Pseudomonadales > Pseudomonadaceae > Pseudomonas > Pseudomonas sp. YH-1. Next base: position 147,085 of record NZ_CP178184.1, read on the forward strand.
CCAGTTGCGTAGCCGCCTGTTCACTGAGCACCAGCCCCAGACCCAGCAACCGCGGCAATGCCGAACGCTCCGCCAGCTCCAGCCGTTCGGCTGCCTGCAACGCCAGGCCAAGGGCGACATTGGCCTCCAGCAGCAGCGCCAGGCCGTCACACAGCAAGCGGCGCGGAGTGATCGCCAACCCCGGCGGCAGCAGGATGTCCTCCGGGTGCAGGCGCAGTTCGTTGCATTGCGCGCCCGAACGCAGCACCAGGCCCGCGCGACGGGTAGGCAACGCGGCGTAAAGGTAATCGCGGCAGGGCTCGTGCCAGGCACGCAGCACCAGCCAATCGGCGGCTTCAACGGTGAAACCGTCCCACTCGACGCCGTTGACGCGGAATCCCCCACGCACATGCTCGGCTGCCTGGAGGGACGGACCATCACCCAGCGCGCCCCACAGCGGTTCGCGCAGCAGGGTCAGGTTGAGCAGGCGCTGCACCTGCTCGAGGCTGCCCAGCAGGCTCACCCGGGCCAGTTGCAGGTGGTGCACGGCGAACAGCCGGGCCAGCCCGCCATCGCGCTCGCAGAGATCCCGCAGGGTCTGCAGGGTGTCGCGCCAGGGACTGCCACTGCCGCCCAACTGGGCCGGCAAGGACAAGCGCAACAGACCGGACTCGCGCAGGGCACGGGCCCAGGTATCGGCAGCGCTGGGAATGGGTGGGGCAACCGGCCGGGCCGCGGCCAGCCGGAACGGGGCGACGCTCATGGACACCTCGGGAAGACGGGAGGATCAGCGGCCTGGGCGTTGACGCACGGGAAAACTGAAGCGGGAAACGGGGCTCGGGAGGCCCCGTTGCACCGCCGGAGAGACGGCGGCCGGAGCGGCACTTAGAACCATATCCAAGCATAACTCTAAGGTTAAATAACCTTTTCGCCTTAGCTGAGAACCGTCACGGCTGCCGCGCGCCGACCGTAGGCCCCTGCTCCACCGCGAAGCCGACGGCGAAGGTCGGGGCGACATCCAGGCGCTGGGGGATCAGCCCGTGGGTCTGATAGAAGTCCGCGGTTTCCTGCTGCTGCGCGAGGGTTTGCGCATCCAGCGCTTGCCAACGCAGCTGCCGACGCTCGAACTGCAAGCGCGCGGCGTCCTCGGGGAAACCGATGATCTTCGCCAGGCTGCGCGAGTAGTCATCCAGGTGTTCGTAGGCCCAGCGTTGGGCTCCGGCCAGTCGTTGCAGATAGTCCTGCAGCGCAACGCGCCTGGCCGGGTCGGCCAACGACTGATCGGTGGCGGCGAGGAAGCTGTTGCCCGCCCAAAGCCCACGACCGTTGGCCAGTACGCGGGCCTTGTCGGCAGTCTCGGCCAGCGCGGTGTAGGGTTCCCAGGTCGCCCAGGCGTCCACCGAGCCGTTGGCGAGGGCCATCTTCGCGTCCACCGGGCCGAGGAAACGGAACTCCACGTCCTTCTCGCTCAGCCCGGCGGCCGCCAGCGCCTTGAGCGCGACGAAGTGGCCGATGGAGCCACGCCCGGTGGCGATGCGCTTGCCCTTGAGATCGACGGCCGAACGCAGCGGCGAGTCCTCGCCGACGATCACTGCCGTGCCGTAGGGATCGGACTTGTCCACCGCAATGGCCTTTACCTGCGCCCCGGCAGCCAGGGCGAACAGCAGCGGCGCATCGCCGATGATGCCCGCGTCGACGGCGCCGGCATTGAGCGCCTCGGCCAGGGGCGCGGCGGCGGGAAACTCGAACCACTGGATGTCGTAGTGCAGGTCCTTCAGGGCACCGGCCGCTTCCAGTTGGGCGCGCATGTTGCCCTTCTGGTCGGCCAGGCGCAGGGTCACGCGCTCGGCAGCGAAAGCCTGGCCGGCAGCCAGGCCCAGCAGCAGGAACAGGCTCAGGATCTTGTGCATGGAAGGCTCCTCAGCGCTGGCCGACGGCAAGGTCGGCGGGCAAGGTGCGGGCCACCTCGGCGGCGCCGCGCGAGAGGCTGAAATCGAAGGCCGGCGAAACATTCAGCGCCTTGGGCAGCACGCCCTCGCCATGGAAGAAATCGGCGGCTTTCTGCAGGGTCGCAGCGATGCGTTCGTCGAACACGATGGGGCTGATGCGCGCCTCGCCCACCCAACGCCGGGTCACTTCCTGCGGCATGTTCAGGTCCTTGGCCAGCGCGGCGGCGAACGCGTCCGGATGCTGCAGCGCCCAGACCTGGGCGCGAGCCAGGCGGGTCATCAGGTCGCTGATCGCCTCCTGCTTGGCGGCGATCGCGGCGTCGCTGGCCAGTGCGTAGGAATAGCCGGTCATGATGCCGTCACCGTTGTCGATCACCCGCGCACCGTCCAGCAGCACGGCACTGGAGGTGTAGGGCTCCCAGGGCACCCAGGCATCCACCGAGCCGCGCACCAGGGCGGCGCGGCCGTCCACCGGGCCGAGGAAGGAGAAGGTCACGTCTTCCGGCTTGAGCCCGGCACGACGCAGCGCGCCGAGGGCCATGAAGTGCCCCCAGCCGCCGCGGTTGACGGCGATGCGCTTGCCCTTGAGGTCGGCCACCGAGTGGATCGGCGAATCCTTGCCCACCACCAGCGCCACCGTCGCCGGGTTGAAGTGCCAGGCGCCCACCGCCTTGAGCGGAGCGCCGGCGGCGTACACGAAGAGGAATGGAATATCGCCGGTGAAGCCGATATCCAGGGCGCCGGCGTTCAGCGCCTCGAGGACCGGAGCACCGGAGGGAAAGGCCGACAGCTCCAGCTTGTACGGCAGGTTCTCCAGTTCGCCGGAGGCGCGCAGCGAGGCATAGCGGTCGCCCTTCACATCTCCCAGGCGCAGAGTGAGGGGTTCGGCGGCGCTGGCGGCGCCGGCCAGCAAGGTCGCGGCCAGCAGGCCGGCGAGGACACGCAAGGTTCGTTTCATGGGCAATCTCCACAGGGCTGCGAACGCAAGCCAAGGTTGTGTCTTGGGGCTATCCGTTCCGCCGGTGCGGTCGCCGATATGGCCGTTTCTTCAATTCGGTGATGGGGGGAGTCAGGCGCTCAAGGCAGCCCTCCCCGCCGCGATCCAGACGCTGTCCTTCTGTGGGGTGTGGACACGTCCGCACAGCACATCGCGGTAATGCCGCTGCAACGGGTTGTGGCGGCTGAGGCCGTGGTTGCCGGTCAGTTCCAGGGCCTTTTCGACCACCGCGATGGCGTTGTCGGTGACGGACACCTTGATCAGCCCGGACTCGCTGGCGCTGAGCCAGTCGCGGCAGGCCGCATCGAGCAACAGACGATTCTGCAGCAACAGCTGGTCGATGCCGCCGACGGCTTCCTGCACCCGTGGCAGGCTCGCCAGCGGCGAACCGAGGCTGGCCGGTACCCGCTCGCGCAACCACTGCACGAGCCAGTCCCGCGCCGCGTGGGCAACACCGTCGTACAGGGCCCCAAGCAGCGCCGCGCTGGCCTGGGCGAAGTCGCGGGCGACCGCCTCGTCCGGCGCCGGCGGCTGGTCATGGGGATACAGGCCGACGGCATGCTGCAGCGGCACCGGCACGTCCTCGAAGATCACTTCATGGCTACCGGTGGCGCGCATGCCCAGGTGATCCCAGCTTTCCACGATGCGGATGCCGGGGCTGTCGCGGCGCACCAGCCAACTGCCCACGCGCGGCGTCGGCTCGTCGCTGCGCGCCCACACCGCCAGCCAGGTCAGCCCAGGGATGCCGGTGGTGTAGAGCTTGTGGCCGGACAGGCGCCAACCGTCGCCCACCCGCCGGGCAACGGTCTGCGGGAGGCCGCCGCGCGCCGGTGAACCGAGCTCCGGTTCGACCCGTAGACTGTTGATCAGCGCGCCCTGCTCCAGCGCTTCGTGGGCCACCCGCTGCTTGAGCGCCTCGGGCCACGCAGGGTTGTCCGCCAACCGGCGCAGGTGCAGGTACTGCATGCACAGCACCAGGGCAGTGGAGGGTTCGCCACGGGCCACCGCGCCGACCGCCTGGCGCAGCTCGCCCAGGCTCGCGCCGGGGCCGCCCAGCGCGGGCGGCAGCGCCAGCCCCAGCAGGCCGTGCTGCTGCAGCAGGGCCAGGTTGGCGTGGGGGAACTCGCCGCTGCGGTCCAGGGCATCGGCACCTTCAGCCAATTTCCGGGTCACCTCCGGCAATTGGCCGAGGGCCACGGGAAGACTCTGCAGGACCGTCATCGGATCAGGCCGTGGCACGCCGGCGCTCGCGCTCGGCGACCTTGGCGCGGGTCAGGGGGATCAGCTCGCGGCCGAACTCCACGGCATCGTTCAGCGGATCGAAGCCACGGATGAGGATGTTGCGCACGCCCAGGTCGTAATACGCCAGCAACGCATCGGCGACCTGCTCGGGGGTGCCCACCAGGGCGGTGGAGTTGTGCCCGCCGCCGACCAGCTTGGCAATGCCGGTCCATAGGCGCTCGTCGACCCGGTCGCCCTGCTCCACCGCCCTGAGCAGACGCTGCGCACCCACGCTCTGCGGCTTGCCCTTGGGGAAGCCGGCCTCGCCCAGGCGCTCGCCAGCGGTGGCGCGGATTGCCTCGGCCTTCGCCCAGGCCTCCTCTTCGGTACGACCGAGAATGGGCCGGAATGACAGGCTGAACTCCACTTCGCGGCCATTCAGGCGCGCCTGCTCGCGCACGGCGGCGATGGTTTCAGCGGCCTGGGCCAGCGGCTCGCCCCAGAGCATGAACACGTCGGCCTGTTTGCCGGCGACCTTCAGCGCCGCCTCCGAAGAGCCGCCGAAGTACACCGGGATGTGCGGTTTCTGCTGCGGGCGGATGGCCGCGAAGGCCTGTTCCACCCGGTAATGCGCGCCGTGGAAATCGAAGGGCTTGTCAGCGGTCCAGGTGCGTTTGAGCACCTCGATGAACTCTTCGCTGCGGGCGTAGCGCTGGTCGTGGTCGAGGTAGTCGCCGTCCTTGCGCTGATCGGCATCGCTGCCGCCGCTGATGATGTGCACCGCCAGGCGACCGTCGAGCAGGTGCTCGAGGGTCGCCAGCTTGCGCGCGGCCAGGGTCGGCGCGACAAAACCGGGGCGGTGCGCCAGCAGGAAATGGATCTTCGAGGTGGCGAGGCCGGCCGTCGCGGCGACCAGGAAACCGTCTGGCTGATCCGACCAGTAGCCCACCAGGATGCGGTCGAAACCGGCTTCCTCGTGGGCGCGGGCGAAGGCGGCAATGTACTGCTTGTCGAGGATCGGCCCTGCCGGGGCGATGGTCTCCGAGGCCAGACGATGGCCGATCATGCCGAGGAACTGGATGCTCATGGGGGCGCTCCGTGCTCAGTCAGTGACTCAGTGGAAGGAAGTGGCGAAGGAGGTATCGATCACGCTGGAGGTGTCGAAGGCCTCGGGCAGCGCGCCGGTCTGCAGCAGGAAGTCGGCGGTGCCCTGGTAATCGGCGGCGGCTTGCGGGTCCACCGGGCCGACGCTCATGGCGGCCTGGCCGATCCAGTGGCGCGACACCGACTGGTCGAGGTTGGCCTTCTTCGCCCAGAGGTCGGCGTACTGCTCCTTGTGTGCCTCGACCCAGGTGCGGGCCTTCTGCAGGCGACCGAGGAAGTCGGCGATCTGTGCGCGCTTGGGATCGATGGCGTTGGCGTTGGCGGCAATGCTCGACAGCCCCGGCATCAGGTCGCGGGCGGTGAGGATCGGACGCGCGCCGGAAAACACGATCTGCTGCGAGATGTAGGGCTCCCACACCGGGAAGGCGTCAATGCTGCCGCGCGGCAGCGCCGCGGCGGCGTCGATGGGCATCAGCTTGACGAACTCCACGTAGTCGCTGGGCAGGCCGGCCTTCTCCAGCGCGCGCAGGGTCAGTTGCTGGCTCCAGGCGCCGGGCCAGTAGGCGACCTTCTTGCCCTTGAGGTCGGCGATGGTCTTCACCGGCGAATCCTTGGGCACCAGCAACGCGATGGTGTCGGGGTTCTGCCGGGAAATACCGATCAGCTTCACCGGCGCGCCCTTGGCGGCGAGGAAGATGAAGCCCGAGTCGCCCAGGAAGCCCAGGTCCAGCGCTCCGGCCTGCAGGCCTTCAGCGACCGGCGCGGCAGACTGGAAGTGCTTCCAGTCAACGGTGTAAGGCGCACCCTCGAGAACACCGGAGGCCTCCATGGAAGCCCGCACGTTGTAGTAGTTCTGGTCGCCCACCCGCAGGGTCGGCAGGTCGGCGGCCTGGGCCAGCGGAGCCCCCAGGATCAGCGCGGCAAGGGTCGCACGCAGGCGTTGCTTCAGGTTCATCGAACAGCTCCTCAACCGGCATGCCGTAGTTGCGGCAGGCGGGCGATATGGTCATGGATGGCGGGAATCAGGCCCTGGCCGTAGCGCACGGCATCGCCGAGCGGATCGAAGCCACGGATCAGGAAGGTGGAAACGCCCAGGCGGTAGTACTCGCCCAACGCGGCGGCAACCTGTTCGTGAGTGCCGACCAGGGCCGTGGAGTTCCAGCGCGCGCCGGTCAGCCGGGCCACGCCAGTCCACAGGCGGGTATCGAGCACCTCGCCCTGCTGCGCGGCGGCCAGCAGGCGCTGCGAGCCGACGTTCTCCGGTTGATGGTCATTGAGCGGCAGGCCCAGGCGGGTACGGTTCTCGCGGACCTGTTCGAGCACCTCGGCAGCGCGCTTCCAGGCCGCCTCCTCGGTGTCCGCGACGATCGGCCGGAACGACACCGAGAAGCGCGGATCGCGCCCCTGGGCATTGGCCGCGGCGCGCACGCGGCGGATGTGCCCGTCAACGGCAGCCAGTGGCTCGCCCCAGAGCATGTAGGTGTCGGCGTGCTTCGCCGCGACCTCGATGGCAGCCTCGGAGGAGCCGCTGAAGTAGATCGGGATATGGGGTTTCTGCTGCGGTCGCACGGCCGGCGAAGCCCCCTGGAAGCGATAGAACTCGCCGTCGAAATCCACCGGGCCGCTGGCGGTCCAGATGTCCCGCAGGGCCTGCAGGTATTCATCGGTACGGGCGTAGCGGCGGTCGTGGTCGAGGTAGTCGCCGTCGCGGGCGAGGTCTTCATCGTTGCCGCCGCTGACCACGTTGAGGGCCAGGCGGCCTTCGCTGAACTGGTCGAGGGTAGCGAGCTGGCGCGCGGCCAGGGGCGGGGCGATCACGCCCGGCCGATAGGCCAGCAGGATGCCCAGCCGGCGCGTTGCGGCGGCGACGAAAGAACTGACCACCGCACCCTCGGCGGCATTGCTGAAATAGCCCACCAGCACGCGGTCGAAGCCGGCGTCCTCATGGGCCTGGGCGAAGCGCCGGACGAACCCGGCATCCACCGCCTCCCCCAGCGGCTGGTCCACCTCGGAACTCGGGGTGGCGGTGATCATGCCGAGAATTTCCACGCTCACTGTGTTGCCCTCGCCTGGGCCGCTGCATAAGGTCGGCGGCTTTCGTTATAAGAAAAACATCGGATTCGACGTTGTTCTTAGAAGCTATAGGCAAGCACTTCATGATGGAAATTCATTTTTGTCATATCCTAATATGCTAATTGCGCATATTCAGGCGTGACCAAGTTGCGCGGCGTGCTTCCGCCTTTCGCAGGATCGGGGGGACGCCTATCCCTTGCTCACAAACAGGCCGATACGCGCACATCCGTTGGTGACGGAGTGCAGCGGTTCGCGAGCAAGCTCGCTCCTAGAGGGTCGAAACCGGGGGCTCAACCCGTCGCAATGTCCAGTCCATCGGCCACCGCATGGCCGAACAGACGCGCCGGCGCTTCGAGATTGCCCAGCAGGCGCGGGCGCACCAGCCAGAGCTGGATCAGTGGCTGGAAGTCCTCCAGTTGCAGCACCCGCAGCTGCTCGCGGTAGCGGCTGCGCGCCAGGGCCGGCGCCGGCACCAGGCCCAGCCCACGGCCTTCGGCCACCAGCCCGAGCTGCAACTCACTGCCAAAGGTTTCCAGGTTCAGTTGCAGGCCCAGGCCCTGGTCGGCCAGGGCGCGCTGCAGCCCGGCGCGGAAGCCGCAGCCGTCGGGATTGAGGACCCAGCCATGCTGATGGCAATCGACCAGGCGGTGCGCCTGCACTTCGCTGTCACGGGCAACCACCACGCAGAGTTCGATACGCCCCAGCGCAGTGGCGCCCAGGTCATCGGGGAAAACCTTGCTCGGCGGGAACAGCACCACCGCCGCATCCAGTTCAGCGTTCTCCAGGCGCGCCAGCAGATGACTGCCCCAGCCACTGCTGACCTGCGCCCGCAGCTCCGGATACTCGTCCGCCAGCCGCCGCAAGGCCTCCAGCAGCACCACCTCGCCGATGCTCTGCGGCACACCCAGGCGCAGCACGCCGCTGGGTGCGGTGTCGCTGGCCACCAGCTCGCGCAGCCCGTCCACCTCCCGCAACACTCGGCGGCACTGCTCGAACACCTTCAGGCCCGCAGCAGTGGGCTTGAGTGGCTTGGTATTGCGGTCCAGCAACTCGACCCCGAGGGATTCCTCCAGGCTCTGCACCCGCCGGGTAATAGCCGACTGGGTCAACCCCAGGCTTTCGGCAGCCTGGCTGAGGGAGGCGTTGCGGATCACCGCGACGAAGGCATCGATGTCGTCGATCTTCATGGGGCTGGTACCAATTGCATTTCTCGCATATTAGCTTAGATTCAAAATGCATTTCAGGAATAAAAAAGCGTTTGCTACCGTAGCGCCAGAACCTTCCGGAGTGAATACCCCGCATGTCAGCTCCCCTGCGCCTCGACCGCCTGCGCCAGTTCATCGGCAATCTCGCGGCCCTGATCGACACCACCCCCGACGAGGCTGCACTCCTCACCGGGGCACGCCCGCTGCTGGCCGAGCTGGTCCGCCATGACGACTGGTTGCCCGAGGACTACGCCCGCCCCGACGCGCAGCGCTACCAGCAATACCTGCTGCACGCCGACTCACGGCAGCGCTTCTCCGTGGTCAGCTTCGTCTGGGGCCCGGGCCAGCGCACACCGGTGCATGACCACCGCGTCTGGGGTCTGATCGGCATGCTGCGTGGCGCCGAGTACTCTCAGCCCTTCGCCTTCGCCGCCGACGGCAGCCTGCGGCCTGCCGGGGAGCCGCAGCGCCTGGAGCCGGGCGAAGTGGAAGCGGTGTCGCCGCGCATCGGCGACATCCACCAGGTGAGCAACGCCTTCGCCGACCGATCCTCCATCAGCATCCACGTCTACGGCGCCAACATCGGCGCGGTCCGGCGTGCCGTCTTCAGCGCCGAAGGTGAAGAAAAGCCCTTCATCTCCGGCTATTCCAACAGTCAGTTGCCCAATATCTGGGACCTGTCGAAAGAGAACAACGCATGAGCCAGATCGCCCGCCGCCGCTTCCACGACATCCGTGCCGCCCTCCTCGCCCGCGAGGAGCTGGCGCTTCTGGACGTGCGCGAGGAAGACCCCTTCGCCCAGGAACACCCGCTGTTCGCCGCCAACGTGCCGCTGTCCAAGCTCGAGCTGGAGATCTACGCCCGTGTGCCGCGCCGCGATACCTCGATCACCGTCTATGACGACGGCGAAGGTCTGGCCCAGGTCGCCGCGCAGCGCCTGCTGGACCTGGGCTACAGCGACGTCGCCCTGCTCGACGGCGGACTGGCCGGCTGGCGTGACGCCGGTGGCGAACTGTTCAAGGACGTCAATGTGCCGAGCAAGTCCTTCGGCGAACTGGTGGAGGCTGAGCGTCACACCCCGTCGCTCGCTGCGGAGGAAGTAAAGGCCCTGCTCGATACCCAGGCCGACGTGGTAGTGCTCGATGCCCGCCGCTTCGACGAATACCAGACCATGAGCATTCCCGGCGGCGTCAGCGTCCCGGGTGCCGAGCTGGTGTTGCGTGTCGCCGAGCTGGCGCCGAACCCTGCCACCCGCGTGATCGTCAACTGCGCCGGGCGCACCCGCAGCATCATCGGCACCCAGTCGCTGGTGAATGCCGGTATCCCCAACCCGGTGTCGGCGCTGCGCAACGGCACCATCGGCTGGACCCTCGCCGGCCAGCAGCTGGAGCACGGCCAGGCACGGCGCTTCGCCGAGGTCTCCGCGACCACCCGCGAATCCGCGGCTCAGCGAGCCCGCGCCGTGGCTGATCGTGCTCAGGTCGCACGGATCGATCTCACCGGCCTGCGCCAATGGCAGGCCGAGGCTGCGCGCACCACCTACCTGTTCGATGTACGCACCCCGGAAGAATACGAAGCCGGCCACCTGCCGGGTTCGCGTTCTACTCCCGGCGGCCAGCTGGTGCAGGAGACAGACCACGTCGCCAGTGTGCGTGGCGCCCGCCTGGTGCTGGTGGATGACGACGGCGTGCGCGCCAACATGAGCGCCTCCTGGCTGGCCCAGATGGGCTGGCAGGTGGCCGTGCTGGACGGGCTGTCCGCCAGCGACTTCAGCGAAACAGGCGCGTGGAATGCACCACTGCCGGCCAGGCCGCAAGCCGAGGCCATCAGCCCGCAGACCCTCGCCGACTGGCTGCGCGAACCGGGCACCGCCGTGCTCGACTTCACCGCCAGCGCCAACTACGTGAAACGCCACATCCCCGGTGCTGCCTGGGCCCTGCGCAGTCAGTTGAAACAAGCGCTGGCGCAACTGGGCGATGCCCAGCGCTACGTGCTCACCTGCGGCAGCAGCCTGCTGGCGCGCTTCGCCGTGGCCGAAGTGGAAGCCCTCGGCGGCAAGCCGGTGTTCCTGCTCGACGGAGGCACCGGCGCCTGGGTCGCCGCCGGCCTGCCCACCGAGGAAGGAGAAAGCCTGCTGGCCGCACCGCGCATCGACCGCTACCGCCGCCCCTACGAAGGCACCGACAACCCGCGCGAAGCCATGCAGGGCTATCTGGATTGGGAGTTCGGACTGGTGGAACAACTGGGCCGCGACGGCACCCACGGCTTCTTCGTGATCTGACCCGAGCCGGAAATGACAGCGCCCGCCAACAGTCTCCTGTAGGCGGGCGCTTTTCCTTCAGCCGATCAGGTCGCGGCTCCGCGTCGCCACTGCGGCAGGCCGATCAGTACCACCGCACTGATGATCACCGCCATCGCCAGGGATTCCGCCAGGCCGATGTGCTCGCCGGCGAACACCACGCCGAGCATCACCGCCACCGCCGGGTTGACGTAGGCATAGCTGGTTGCCGCCGCCGGGCGCACATTTGCCAGCAGGTACATGTAGGCGCTGAAGGCGATGATCGAGCCGAACACCACCAGGTAGGCCAGAGCGCCCCAGCCGGCGGCCGTGGGCATCTGCTCCAGGCGCTCGCCGCTGAGGAAGCTGCCCAGCAGCAGGACACCGCCGCCCACCAGCATCTCCACCGCGCTGGCCATGGCGCCGCCAGGCAGGTCCAGGCGCCGACTCCACACCGAACCGAAGGCCCAGGTCGCCGCCGCAAAGATAATCAGCGCTGCCCCCGCCGGACTGCCCTGCAGGTTCGACCCCAGGTTGAGCAGCACGATGCCGAACAGGCCCAGGGCGATGCCGGCCCACTCCAGCGCGTTGGTGCGGTTGCCGAAGAAGCGCCCGAACACCAGGGTGAACAGCGGCACGGTCGCCACCGCCAGCGCCGCCACACCCGAGGCCACGCCCCAGTGCTCGGCCACCGTCACCCCGCCATTGCCGCAGCTGAGCAGGAGGATGCCGATGGCGCCCGCCGACAGGCACTGCCTGAGCGTCGGCAACGGTGCGCCGCGCGAGAGCATCCAGATGAACAGGATCGCCCCGGCGATGATGAAGCGGCAGCCGGCCATCAGCATCGGCGGCCAGGATTCGACGCCGATGCGGATCACCAGGTAGGTCGAGCCCCAGATGAAGTAGAGGGCGAAGAACGCAGCAATCAGGGTCAGTGAGACGCGGGCTCTGGGCATGGGCATCGTGGTCATGGGTGGGGCTCGACAAGGCAGGCAAGGCGCTTCATTTTATGCAGGTCAACCGCCCCGGATAAGGCACAGACAACGCCATTACAGGCATAACACTTTTCATTCGATGGATTTTCTTAGGCCTTGCCGTCGAATCAAAACCGGAGTCGATTCATGGACAAGTACGACCGCGCGTTGCTCGCCGCCCTGCTGGAAGACGGCCGCCTGTCCTTCGCCGAACTGGCCCGACGCATCAACCTCTCCCCTCCCGCCGTTGCCGACCGCGTGGCGCGCCTGGAGGCCGACGGGGTCATCACCGGCTACCACGCCAGCGTAGACCTGTCGAAAATGGGGCGCTCGATCCAGTGCCTGATCGAGTTGCGGCTGAACGACCACCGCAGCAAGACCATGCTCGACCCGCTGCTGGAAATCCCGCAGATCATCGACTGCTACCGCATCACCGGCGAAGCCTGCGTGATGCTCAAGGTAGCGGTCAGCTGCACCCAGGAGCTGGAGGAGTTGATCGACCGGCTGGCCCAGTTCGGCACCAGCAAGACTTCGCTGGTGCTTTCCACGCCCTTCTCGAGGCGTGTGCATCCGGGGATGTTGCAGGGTGGTTGAAGGGCGTATCTAGAAGGAAATTGCAGCGCGTCGCTCTCGTAGGATGGGTGGAGCTTGCGATACCCAACAGCAGCTACTGACTGCCTTCGATGGGTATCGCTTCGCTCCACGCCATCCTACAAACGCCCGATCGTCATGCAGAAAAAAAGGCGGCGCCGCTCGCGCGGTGCCGCCTGAAGTCACGGAGTTGCTACATCGCGGAACCGAAATGCATCGGTCCCGCTGTATTGGATTACCGTTCGATGATCGCGGTCACACCTTGACCGCCTGCCGCACACACCGAGATCAATCCACGCCCCTTGCCGGCAACGTCCAGCAGCTTGGCCAGGTTGGCGACAATGCGCCCGCCAGTGGCGGCGAACGGATGGCCGGCGGCCAGCGAGCTGCCTTTCACATTGAGCTTGCTGCGGTCGATGGAGCCCAGCGGTGCGTCGAGGCCGAGGCGGGTCTTGCAGTAGTCCGCGTCCTCCCATGCCTTGAGGGTGCAGAGCACCTGGGCGGCGAAGGCTTCGTGGATCTCGTAGAAGTCGAAGTCCTGCAGGGTCAGGCCGTTGCGCGCCAGCAGGCGCGGCACCGCGTAGACCGGCGCCATCAGCAGGCCTTCGTGGCCGCCGACGAAATCCACCGCCGCCGCTTCGCCATCCTTGAAATACGCCAGGATCGGAAGACCGCGCTCCTTCGCCCATTCTTCGCTGGCCAGCAGCACCACCGAAGCGCCGTCGGTCAGCGGCGTGGAGTTGGCGGCCGTCAGGGTGCCGCGCGGCCCCTTCTCGAACACCGGCTTGAGGGTGCCGATCTTCTCCAGGTTGATATCCGGGCGCAGGTTCTGGTCGCGCACCAGGCCACGGAACGGCGTCATCAGGTCGTTCTGCCAGCCCTCGTCATAGGCGGCGGCCAGCTTGTGGTGGCTCTCGTAGGCCAGCTTGTCCTGCTCGTCGCGCGGGATAGCCCAGGTCTGCGCCATCAGCTCGCAGTGCTCGCCCATCGACAGCCCGGTGCGCGGCTCACCATTCTTCGGGATGTGCGGCATCAGATGGCGCGGGCGGATCTTCAGCAGGCTCCTGATCTTCTCGCCGTTGGATTTGCCGCGGTTGGCTTCCAGGAGGATCTTGCGCAGCCCTTCGTTGACCCCAATGGGCGCATCGGAGGTGGTGTCCACGCCGCCGGCGATGCCGCAGTCGATCTGCCCGAGGGCGATCTTGTTGGCCACCAGGATCGCTGCTTCCAGGCCGGTGCCGCAGGCTTGCTGGATGTCGTAGGCCGGGGTTTCCGGCGCCAGGCGCGTGCCCAGCACGCACTCGCGGGTCAGGTTGAAGTCGCGCGAATGCTTGAGCACAGCGCCGGCGACAACCTCGCCCAGGCGTTCGCCGTGCAGCTTGTAGCGCTCGATCAGCCCGTCCAGCGCGGAGGTCAGCATCTCCTGGTTGCTCGCCGTGGCGTACACGGTATTGGAGCGGGCGAAGGGAATACGGTTGCCGCCGACGATGGCGACCCGGCGCAATTGGGTCATGCAGAGCTCCTGGGTGGATGAGCGTTAAAGTGCGCTCAAGGCTAACCTTAGCCGCTTGTGTCGCATTGGCCGCCCCGCCGTTGCGCAGGTCAGCGCGGTCAATTGCGCCGAACCCGCCGCTGCGTAGAGTGGTCAGCACTTTAGAGACCTTGTGCAGGAGCCCGTTCCATGACCGATCGCTACATCGCCTTCGCCAACTCCAACGTCGGCCGCCGCCTGGTCGGAGCCCTCGGCCTGCCCGCGCCGGTCCGCCTGGAGCGCTGGAGCGCCGGGCGCACGCGGCCGGTGGACGGAGCGCTGCTGCTCGGTGGCGAGGGCAACCTGAACGAGGCAGTGCTGCCGTTCGCCGAGCGCCTGACCGACGCAGTGTTCTCCTTCAGCGAAGGCCAGTACGGCCTGCCGCGCTGGACCGCCGAGCATGGGCCGAAGCTCAAGGCCATCGTCTTCGACGCCAGCGGCCTGAGCCGTTTCGAGCAGACCCTCGAGCTGCGCACCTTCTTCCAGGGCGCCCTCAAGGGCCTGGATAAATGCCCACACGTGGTGATCCTCGGCCGCGCGCCGGAGTCCGTGAAAGACCCCATCGCCGCCAGCGTGCAGCGCAGCCTGGAAGGCTTCAGCCGTTCCCTGGGCAAGGAAATCCGCCGCGGCGGTAACGTGCAACTGGTCTACGTCGGCAAGGGCGCCGAGGACCAGCTCGAAGGCGCGCTGCGTTTCTTCCTCTCGCCCAAGAGCGCCTATGTGTCCGGGCAGGTCGTGCGCCTGTCCGCCTACGACAAGCAGGTGCAGGACTGGAGCCGTCCGCTGGTGGGCAAGCGCGCGCTGGTGACCGGCGCCGCCCGTGGCATCGGCGCGGCCATCGCCGAGACCCTCGCCCGTGACGGCGCCGAAGTGGTGCTGCTGGATGTGCCGCCAGCCAAGGAAGCCCTGGATGCGCTGGCCGCGCGCCTGGGTGGACGTGGCGTGGCGCTGGACATCTGCGCCGCCGATGCCGGTGCGCAACTGGTCGAGGCGCTACCCGATGGCGTCGACATCGTGGTGCATAACGCCGGCATCACCCGCGACAAGACGGTCGCCAAGATGAGCGAGGCGTTCTGGACCTCGGTCATCGACGTCAACCTGAAAGCCCCGCAAGTGCTGACCCAGGCGCTACTGGACGCCGGCAAGCTGCACGACGACGGCCGGGTGGTGCTGCTCGCCTCCATCAGCGGTATCGCCGGCAACATGGGCCAGACCAACTATGCGGTGAGCAAGGCCGGCCTGATCGGTCTGGCGCAGGCCTGGGCGCCGGCGCTGGGCAAGAAGGGCATCAGCATCAATGCGGTGGCGCCGGGCTTCATCGAGACGCAGATGACCGCCGCCATCCCGCTGACCATCCGCGAAGCCGGCCGGCGCATGAACTCCATGGGCCAGGGCGGCCTGCCGCAGGACGTCGCCGAGACCGTGGCCTGGTTCGCCCAGCCGGGTTCGGGCGCAGTGAGCGGACAGGTACTGCGGGTCTGCGGGCAGAGCCTGCTGGGCGCCTGATCGGTTCCAATCGACTCCATCTGTAGGATGGCGTGGAGCAAAGCGATACCCATCAATCCCTGCGGCAGCATGGGTATCGCTTAGGCTCCTCCCATCCTACGAACTGGAACTTCCCTGTAGTAGCGCCCCACGGGCATGGCCCACCGCTAAAGGATCAGCTTCGCGCCGCGATCAGCTCGCGAAACTCCTCCGCGCTCACCCGGTGATCGCCATTGCGGTCGGCGCGCACGATCAGCGCCGGCTCCTGGGTCAGGAATTCCGCTTGGCTGACCTTGCCGTCACCGTCCTGGTCCGGCCACGCGATGGCGTTGGGCGAGACCTGCACGCTGGGATTGGGCGGGGTCACTTCTTCGCGGGTGAGCAGGCCATCCTGGTTCCGGTCCAGCCGGTGGAACATGCGCACGCGCATGGCGGACAGGTCTTCGGCCTCGATGAAGCCGCTGCCATCGCGGTCCAGTCGGGAAAACGCCGTCTCGCCCATTTCGCCCGCCACGGCTTGCTGAGCGGTCAGCAGCAGGACGGTGGACAGCAGCAGGGTCTGGCGGATTCGGCTTTGCATCGGGCGTACCTTGGCGGAAATTGACCGGCAAAGCCTATCCAGAGGCGGACTCGAAACGGTTCGATCACTCCGCCGGCGGTTGCGGCCGGCCGCGGCGGCGGAACTCCACCGGGGTCTCGCCGACCCAGCGCTTGAAGGCACGGTAGAAGGTACTCGGCTCGGAGAAGCCGGTGCGTTCGACGATGACCTCGATGCGCTCGTCGGTCTTGAGCAGCAGCTCCTTGGCCAGGCGGCAACGGTAGTCGGTGACCAGGTCGTTGAAGCGCACCCCGGCCATGGCCAGGCGCTCGCGCAAACGGCGGGCCGGCATGTCGAGACGGGCCGCGACCTGCTCCAGCGTCGCGCCGCCATCCACCAGCAACACGCCGATCAACTCGCGCACCTTGCGCACCAGGTCCAGGCGCTCCACCTCCGCCAGCTGCCGGCGCGCCAGGGACTCGTGCATGCGCAGCAGTTCCGGCGCGGCGTGGCGCGAGGGTTTGTCCAGCACCTGGGCATCGAACACCAGCGCATAGCGCTCGGCGCCCAGCACCGCAGGGCAGCCATAAACCTCTCGGTAACGCGCGGCGGGCGCGCCTTCCTCGTGCATCAGCTGCACTTCATGGGGCTTGAAGTCGCCCTCGGTGAGCGCGTGGAACAGGCGCACCACCGCACCGGCGAGCATCTCGGGGAAATGCCGATTGGTCCCGGCAGTATGGCCGAGCAACAGCACGGCCTTCTCGCCCTCCACTTCCAGGCGGGCGTTGAGGGTGTCGGAGAGCAGGCGCACGTAACGCAGGGCGTGGCGCAAGCCTTCGCCAAAGGTGGCACTGGAAAGGAACAGGTACTCCAGCAGCAAGCCATGGAACGCGGGCAGATGGCCGGCCAGGTAGAGGCCGACGTGCTCTTCGCCACACTCTTCGGCGGCCGCTTTCCAGAACAGGTTCTGTGCGCTGTGGGGGAATCGTCCGGCAGGCAGGCTGCCGGCTGGCAGGCCGACGCGAGCCAGCACGCGGTCGGGGTCGGTACCGCTGGCGCGCAGGGCGTCGATCACCGGGCGCATCAGCGCCACATCGTCGGTCAGATCACGCATGGTGTTTTTTCTAGTTATCCATGGGGCGGGCCCATCTTAGGCAGCTTTCCCATCCCCCCTCAAGAGAATCAGGAAGCAGGTTGAGGGAAATATCCGGGCAATCGGACGGTCACATTGACTTGCCTGCCGCGCGCCGCGTTGCCACGGCCAATGCCCGCGCCTGAGCGGCGGCTAAGCTGACTGAATGCCCCTCAGGAGATACCCGATGCCCCGCGATTGGCTTGACCTGTCCGCCCCCCCCGCCCTCACCGGCCTGTTCGCCCGCGCCGCCGTGCGCCGCGGCGTGCGTGGCCGCAGCCTGCCGACACGCGGCCTGCGCTGCCCGGTCACGGTCGACCCGAAGCACCTGGAGCGCTACCGCAAGGTCTGCGGTTTTACCGACAACCACCTGTTGCCGCCGACGTATCCGCACATCCTCGCCTTCGGCCTGCAGATGGGCCTGCTCACCGACCCGAGCTTCCCCTTCCCGCTGCTGGGTCTGGTGCACCTGGAAAACCGTATCAGCGTGTTACGCCCACTGGGCGGCCTGGGGCCGTTCAACGTCAGCGTGCGAGTGCAGGACCTGCAACCCCACGAAAAGGGCGTGACCTTCAGCATCATCACCCAGCTGCACGACCAACTCGGGCTGCTCTGGGAAGGCGACAGCCGCATCCTGTTCCGCGGCATGCGCCTGGACGGCACACCGCCTGCACGCGAAGAAGTGGCCGAGTTGCCACTGGAGCAGATCGACGCCTGGAACTGCCCGGCGGACATCGGTCGGCGCTACGCCCGTGTGGCCGGTGACTACAACCCGATCCACCTGTCCGCCGCCAGCGCCAAGCTGTTCGGCTTCCCCCGCGCCATCGCCCACGGCCTGTGGAACAAGGCGCGCAGCCTGGCCGCCCTGGGCGAGCGCCTGCCGATGGCCGGCTATCGGGTCGACGTGCGCTTCCAGAAGCCGGTGCTGCTGCCGTCCCAGGTCAACCTGCTGGCCAGCGAGCCGGCGCCCTCCGGGCAGTTCAGCCTGCGCGGCAAGGACGACCTGCCACACATGGCCGGCAGCTGGAGCCCGCTGGACGTTTGACGCGCCAGGCTTGAAGCTATGGGGCTCACGTTGGAGCCCCATCTGCATGAACCTCGAAGCCATCACCGCGCGCCTGCACGCCATCCGCGACCACAACGACTGGAGTCGCTTCCACAGCCCGAAGAACCTGGCCATGGCGGCCAGCGTGGAAATGGCCGAGCTGGTGGAAATATTCCAGTGGCTGCGCGAAGACGAATCGCGCCAGCTGCCACCGGAGAAACTCGCCCACGCCGGGCAGGAAGTCGGTGACATCGTTCTTTACCTGCTGCTGATGTGCGCGGAACTGGGCATCGACATGGACCAGGCGGTGCTCGCCAAACTGGCCGACAGCGAACGGCGCTTCATCGAAGGAGGCGCCAAGTGAGCGATTCCCCGAAGACCGGCGACCGCCATTTCGACGAATTGGCCACGCGCTTCGCCGAGAAGATCTACGGCGGCGCCAAGGGCGCGATCCGCCTCGCGGTGCTCCAGGCCGACCTCGCCGAAGCCCTGCCCGACCGCCCGCTGCGCGTGCTGGATATCGGCGCGGGCCTGGGCCACATGTCGCTGTGGCTGGCCGGGCGCGGCCACGACGTCACCCTCGCCGAACCCGCTGCGCCCATGCTCGAAGGCGCACGCCAGCGCTTCGAGGAAGCCGGTCTTGCAGCCACCTTCATCGAGGCGCCCTGGCAGGACCTGCTCGGCCAGCTCAACGAACCCTATGACCTGGTGATCTGCCACGCCGTGCTGGAATGGCTGGCCGAGCCACTGGCGATCCTGCCGGTGCTGCACCAACTGACCCGTGCCGATGGCTGGCTGTCCCTGGCCTTCTACAACCGCGATGCGCTGATCTATCGCAACCTGCTCAAGGGCCATTTCCGCAAACTGCGCAAGAATCGCTTCTCCGGCGAGGGCCAGAGCTTGACCCCGCAGGAACCGCTCGATCCGCGCGTCCTCGAAGATGCCATGGCCGGCCACTGGAACATCGAGGCGCGCAGCGGCGTGCGGGTATTCCACGACTACATGCCGGTGGAGTTCCAGCACAAGGCCGAACCGCTGGACCTGGTGGAGATGGAACTGCAATACCGTCGCCACCCCGCCTTCGCCGGTCTCGGCCGCTACCTGCACTGGCTGTGCCGGCCGCAGGATTAGGTGCATAGTTGCCACTGCGCACGCCCGTTGAAGTGAGCGTGCGGGAGTCCGTCATGCCGCGCTACCTGTTGATCCTGCCGCTGTTCGCCGCCCTGGCCGCGTGCCAGAGCCCGAATCCCTACAGCAATACTTCGCTGCCGATCCCACCCGCCCCCGCGCAGGCTGCCAACCCGGGACTCGATCCTGGCAGCTACCCCGCGCCGCCGCTGGACTACGGCCAGTATCGTTCGTGGAGCTGGGCCAACGGTGCCAGTTTCGGCGGCCCCTTGCAGGACGCCGTCAGCGAAGCCCTCGACCAGCGCGGCCTGCGCCCGGCACGCTCGAATACCCCGGCAGACCTGACCGTCAGTGCACAGCTCTCCAGCGAACAGCGCACACGACAAACCACTGATTACTACAACGGCGGCTACTACGGTGGCTACAGCCGCTGGAACGATCCCTGGTACGGCGGCTACGGCGCGTCCTACCCGGTCACTCGAACCTACGTCGTCACCGTCAGCGTGGTGCACATCACCCTGTTCGACGCGCGCAATAACCAGCAGGTCTGGAGCGGCAGCGCCGAGTATGAGGGCGGCAGCAACCAGAGCGACCAGGCCCGTGCGCTGCGCGAGGCCACGCGCAAGGCCATGGACGGTTACCCGCCGGGCTGAACCTCGGCGCGCCGGTAGGCAGGCACGCTCGCGGGCGAATCCACCATCACGGCGTCCGCGCCCAGCTCGTGAGCCGCACCATAGGCCTGCGCCGAGTTTATGCCGAACATCACCACCTTCGTCGCTGGGGCGCGTCGCACACAGGCCATCGCCTGAGGCGTCCACAGTCGCGCGGGCTTGACCTGGTAGGACGACGACCCAAGGGTGAACTGCTCCGTCACCGTCAAGTCGCGCTCCAACTCGATGCCCATCCAGGTTCCGGCAGCCGGCGGCGAACAGCGGCCGGCCAGCGCCAGATCGACCAGCCGGTTGCGCGTGGCATCACGGCTCTCGAAACGCTGCGCCCGGTCCGCGTAGTGCTGCGCCAGGTAATCGCTGGCATCACGCTCGGTGGAGTAGAAACGCACCCGCGACCATGCCTGCTGCTGATCCAGCGTGCGGGCAACTGCATCAATGACATTGCCCACCGGTTGCGCCTTGATATCGAGGAACAGCGGAACCGACGGAGGAACGCTCCGCAGTGCCTCGGCCAGTGTCGGGATCGCCTGCGGCTGCGCACGGTACGGGTAGTCGCCCGCCGCATCCTTGAACTGATAGCCCGCATTCACCGTACGCAACTGTTCCAGCGACTTCGTGCCCACGGCGCCCTGGGCATCGGTCAATGCCGAGAGGTCCGCCGGTCGATACAGCACGGCGACACCATCGGCGGAAACCTGCACCGACAACCACAGCACATCGCTCTGGTTGGCCAGCGCCTTGCGGATCGCCAGCAACGTGTTCTCCGGAGCGTCCGCCGTGCCGGCGCGATGCGCTACCACGGCGGGGGCAGGCAACGATGACCGCACGCCCTCGACACTGCATCCCGCGAGCAGGGCCAGGCTCACCATGGTCCCGGGCAGCCACTGTTTCATACCCATCTCTCCCCCTTGATCGAGCGTCGACTCTAGCAAGCGGAAGCACCGCGCCAGACGCCGAACATTCCCCGCTTGCCATTCCGTCTGCCTTGCGCTTGGATGGAATTCTCTGACAGGAGTATTGCGACCATGATCCGCCGTTTGCTGTCCCGTTCACTGTTCCTGGGCTTGGTCCTCGGCCTCGCCGCCTGCGAAACCACCAGCGTCAGCCGCGACTACGACACGACCCGCGATTTCTCCCGCTACCTGACCTGGAGTTGGGCGCAGCCGGCATTCGAGTACCGCCCGGACGACCCACGCATCAAGAGCGACCTCACCGAACAACGCATCAGCGACGCGGTGGCCGACGAGTTCGACCAGCGCGGCCTGCGCCAGGCGCAGGGCGGCAACAGCGGCGACGTGAAGCTGCGCGCCTACCTGATCGTCGACCAGCGCCAGGACCAGGTCACCACCTACACCGGCGGCTACTGGGGCGGTTACTGGGGAGGCTACTGGGGTCCGCCGCCCATGGCCGAAACCCGCAGCGTGACCTACAAGGTCGCCACCATTCAGGTCGACATGTTCGACGGCAAGGACGGCAAGCTGGTCTGGCGCGGCAGCGGCGAGCAGATCATGCGCAGCAGCCCGCCAACGCCCGCCGAGCGCGAAGCGGCGATCCGCGAGACGGTGAAGAAAATCATCGCCCAGTACCCGCCGCACTGACCGTCCCCCAGACGCCGGAGACCGCGTGAACCAACCCACCCTGCAACACCGCCCCGCCCTCGCCGACGACCTCGGCGAGCTGGTGGGTTTTCCCCAGGACGCCGACGAACTCTTCTACTGCTACCCCAAGGCCAGTTGGCCGCTGACCATCGGCCAGCTGGCCGCCGCCATGGCAGAACGACGCGGCAGTACGGTAGCTTTGCTCGACGGCCGCCTCGCCGGCTTCGCCAACTTCTACCAGTGGCAACCCAGCGAGTTCTGCGCGCTGGGCAACATGATGGTCGCACCCTGGGCGCGGCGGCATGGCGTGGCGCAGTACCTGATCGAGGTCATGGAGAATCTCGCCCGCGACCAGTACAAGGCGCAGGTCATGAAAGTGTCCTGCTTCAACGCCAACGCCGCCGGCCTGCTGCTTTACGCACGCCTGGGCTACAAGCCGCAGGGCATCGTCGAGCGCGCCGACCCGCAGGGCCGGCGCATCGCCCTGGTCCAACTGGAGAAAGCCCTTGTCCACGCCTGAGCCTCAACGGGTGCTGATCATCGTCAGCAGCGGCCCGAGCACCCCGGCGCGCTGCGCCGCGCCCTTCTACACCGCCACGCTGCTGGCGTGCATGGACGCGAAGGTCACCCTGTTCCTCAGCGGCGAAGGCACGCGTCTGGCCTTCCAGGACATCGCCGACAATCTCTACGCTGCCGAAGATGGCGAGCCCATCAGCCACTTCATCCAGCAGGCCAAGGAAGCCGGCGCACGCCTGCTGATGTGCCGCGCGCCGGGCGTGGCCATCGACGAAAGCCGGCTGATCGAGGAAGTCGACGAGATCGCCAGCGGCGGCGAGCTGGCGCGCATGATCCTCGAATACGACCGGGTGCTGACGCTGTGAAGCTGCACGGCCTGGAGTTCCCCGACGATCTGCTCTACGCCCCCGACTACAACCTCTGGTTGCGCGAAGAACAAGGCGGCGTCGTCACACTCGGGCTCACTGCCTACGGCTGTGCGGTCTACGGGCAGATATTCGCCTTCACCCCCAAGCGCGACGGCTGGCACATCGACTGCGATCGCAGCTTCGGCGTGGTGGAGTTCGCCAAGGCTGCATCGTCTGCGCGCAGCCCGCTGGACGGCACCGTTCTCGCCAGCAACGAAGCCGTGGTGCGTCGGCCGGGGCTGATCAACCAGGACTGCTACGGCGAAGGCTGGATGGTGCGCCTGAAGCCCGATGACTGGGCCGCCGTCCGTGGCCGCTTCCTGCAGGGCGAAGCCGCGCTGGAGGCCTTCGCCCAACGCATGCATCTGGACAACTTCGATCCCGACGACGACGGGGTTCAGGCCCTGCGCCCATGAGCCGGGCAGGCCTGGGCCTCGCGCTGCTGCTCGGCCTGCTGACCAGCCCGGCGCTGCGCGCCGACCAGCCGACGCAGGACGGCTTCGTCTATCTCGATCAGGTGCTGAAGTCCGCGCGCTATGAGGTGCGCTACGCCGGTGCCGATAACTTCGTCGGCGAGCCCATCGACGGCTACCAGAAGGCGCGGATCATCCTCACCCGCGAAGCCGCCGTCGCATTGGCAGCGGTCGAAAAGGACGTCGCCCTGAGCGGGCTGGCGCTGAAATTCTTCGATGGCTATCGCCCGCAGCGCGCCGTGGATGAATTCCGCCGCTGGGCGGCCGACCCGCAGGACATCCGGCAGAAGGCCCGCTACTACCCGGACCTGGACAAACCCGCACTGTTCCGCGACGGCTACATCGCCAAGCACTCCGGGCATTCGCGCGGCAGCACGGTGGATCTCACCCTGGTGGACTCAGCGACTGGGAAGGAGTTGGACATGGGCAGCCCGTTCGACTTCTTCGGGCCCATCTCCCATCACGGCACTGCGCAGGTCAGCGTGCAGCAGACGCGCAACCGCGAAACCCTGCGCCAGGCCATGCTGCGGCATGGCTTCGAACCCTACGGTGCCGAGTGGTGGCACTACACCTTGAAAGCCGAGCCCTATCCCGAGACTTATTTCGACTTTCCGGTGCAGTAAAACCGTCGCGGCCGTCCCTGGCCGCGGGATGGATCAGTCGTCGTTCTTCGTCGAGTTGTCGCCGGCGTTGTCCAGGCCCTTGGTGTTGTGGGTGCCCGGAGTCGTGCCGGAAATCGCCGTCGCCTTGGACAGGCCACGGGTGTCCTTGGAATGCGCCACCGAAGAGGTCGTCTGGCCGTGGCCCTTGCTGTCGTTCTTCTCGCTGCCGTAGTGGTTGCCACTCAGGCCGTGATCGCGAGTGGCCTTGCCGGCGTGCTCGCCGCCATCGTTGGCGCCGTTGCTGTTGCTGCCGTGATTGCCACCGGCGCCACCCTTGCCACCACCATGGCTGCCGCCGTTACCACCAGCATTACCGCCGCCGTGGCCACCACCGTTACCACCGCCATTGCCGCCACCGTTACCACCGCCGCCGCCATTGCCCTTGGCATAGACCGAACCGATCGGCGAGAGGTCGGCGGGCAGCAAGGCTGTCGTGCCGAGTGCGAACGCACAGGCTACTGCAACAACCAGGGACTTTTTCATCTTGTAATCGCCTCCATGGGCGGGGGTTGAGATACCTCTATGACTCCGCTACAGACCCCGTGGTTCTTGGCCTTCCGACGAAATGCCAGCACGCGGGTGCCAGTTCTGGCGCTGCCATCACCGCGCCTCAGCGGCTACGCTTTGCAACACAGGACCCTCAACATGGAGCAGTACGGAAATGTCCAGACTCAAGCCTCTGCTATCGGCAATCCTCGGCCTCGCCCTGCTGGGCTCCAGCCCGCTGCTGCTGGCCGATCCAGGCAAGAACAAGGGCCATGGCAACAGCGGCCAGCACGGCAACCAGGGCCAGGGTGGTGGCAACAACTGGCAGGGTGGCGGCCCCAGCATCGATATCGGCGGTGTACAGGTCATCCTCAATGACAACCGCAGCTACTGGAACCCGGGTGCATCGCTGCCACCTGGCATCCAGAAGAACCTCGCGCGCGGCAAACCACTGCCACCGGGCATCGCCAAGAAGCTCGACGGCCGCCTCGTCGGGCGTCTCCCTCACTACGACGGCTACGAATGGCAACAGGCCGGCACCGACCTGCTACTGGTAACCATCGCCACCGGCGTCATCTACGAAGTGCTGCATAACGTGCTGGATTGATCCTCCCGAACCTGTAGGGGCTGGTCGCTCCTACAGGCTTTACCTGGAACTCCGCCCTTGCGATTCTCCTCAAACCTTGCCCCCATCGCCTTGCCGCTGGAGTTCCCGCATGCCCCCTCAAGCCCCCGAATTCGACGGCCAGCGTTGGAGCAACGCCGACGAAGACCGTGTCGAAGTCGTGACCGCCGATCCCCGCTGGCCGCAGCGTTTTGCTGAAGAAGCCGACGCCATCGCCCAGGCAGCCGACCTACCCGGCCTGGGCATCGAACACATCGGCAGCACCGCCGTGCCGGGGCTGGACGCCAAGCCGATCATCGACATCCTCCTGCTGCCGCCGCCTGGCAGCGACCCGCACCACCTGATCGAACCTCTGCAGGGCCTGGGCTACCAGTACTGGGCCGAAAACCCCGACACTTCGCGGATGTTCTTCGTCAAAGGCATGCCGCCGCTGGGCAGCGGGCGCACCCACCACGTCCACGTCATGGGCCTGAACGAAGCCTCGCGCCGTCTGCTGTTTCGCGATTGGCTGCGCACCCACCCCGAAGACGCCCGGCTATACGCGCAGGTGAAACACGAAATGGCCCGGCGCTTCCCCACCGACCGCGACGCCTACACCGAGGGCAAGGACGAGGTGGTCGCGCAGATACTGGGGCGCGCGCTCAACCCACCGGAGCACCACCGCGACAGCTCAGGGGATGCACCCCAAGGTGGAGAAATCCAGGGCCCGGGCTGCCCGCGTTAATCCGCCGTTAATCCACCCGGCAGAAGCTCGGGGCTCACTCCCAGGAGGAAGTCCCATGCTCAAACTCTCCGTGGTCACCTTCGCCTGCGTCACCCTGGTCGGCTGTGCCGATGCCCCGCACTACAACCACTTCGGCGCCATCGAATCGCCTGTGCGCGAATCCTTCGGCGAAGACAACCTCGAACGCCAGCCCACCCGCGTGCGCCTGCAAAGCGACGATTACTCCGCGCAGCAACAGCGGATGATGTGGGGCCAGTGACGCCGCTCCCCCTCGGCAGACCGCGCCAGCGGCTGCCGATTGCGTTATAACGGGCGCTCCACCACGCCACAGGAATGGATGCCATGGCCTTCGACTGGCACAGCGACCCGATCACCCGGCAAACCCCGCTGGATGCCCACTACCGCAACACCCAGAACGTCCGCCGCTTCATGACCCAGCATTGCGGTGACGGCTTCCACTTCGACCGCGCCTTCATGGCCTGGGTACGCAGCGGTGCGCCGGCGAACATGGGGGCGGTGGTGGATGAGTGGAAGCGCCGCACCATGGACCATAGAAAGGCGTAGTGAATGCAACGACCGACATTCACTGCCGAACAGGTATGCAGTCGCACCGGCAAAGGGAAACAGGACAAAAACGTCCGCCAGTGGCTCATCAGCGTCCCCGTTACCGAAAGAGCTGAATTCCTCAAGAAACTCTGGTCGCTGAACTACCGCTACGCTCTCGAGCTGTTCCAGGCCGCGCAGCTTCCTGCCAATGAGAACAGGCAACTGGTCCAACATTGGCTCCTTACCGGTCACCACAATGCAGCCCAAGCTCTTATTCAGCGCGCCACGGCAGTCGTGGGGGAAAAAACGTTCTGGCGCATCGCCTCTGAGGAGACGCTGACTCCTGCCATGCGAGAACTTCTGAACTACTACGGCGGCAGCCAATTGGATCCAATGTGCGCGGTCTCAACAGCTCCCAGCGTTGACTCCAGCTCCCAACCATAGTGTGAAGCTGCCATCGGGAATCGGCATCGCCTGCCGCACCACGCTATAGCGCATCGGCAGCACACCGCCGGTGCTGACCTTCAAGCGATCAGCCAACGCCAGCACCTCCTCGAAGGAAGCCTCCGGCAGGTACTTGTTGAGGGCGTAGCTGTCACGGCCGATCAGCACCTGCACTGCATGGACGTCCTGCCCGAGAGGGTCATAGGCCAACAGGCCCTGCAACTCGATGCGCGCCGGCAGCCGGAACAGCGCCCTCACCAGCAGCAACGACACACCGGGCACCACCTCCGCTGCCGTCGCCAGCGGCACCAGAAAGACATCCTCCCGCGCGCCATCCTGCCAGCGCCACAGGTCGCTCAGTTCCAGATGCTCTTCGGTGAATTCGTCCAGCCTGACCATGGCCTGCTTCAAGAGTCGTTGTCGTTCTCGGCGGGAGTCCCGAAGTCAGGCCTGAATTGCTCAACTTGAGGCACAACCTCTCCGGTCAGCAACCAAACGGCGTACTGCGGATAGACCCGCAGCAGAATGCTCACCTCTTCAGTGCCCATGCGAATGATGCCTTTGCTGATGTTCTTCCAGCGCTGGTGGTTCGTATCACCCTGGAAGCTCAGATATTTGGGGCCCGCCAAACGAACTAATTGGACCGCCCTGCCGAGGATTTCATCCATATCGGAAATTTCATGCAGAGTTCAATATTTACCCCAAAGAAATCATGGGAGTAATATTTGAACCGTAAGTGAATACCTACCCACTAGCGATGGGCGTTATCGCTCGAATACTGAATGAATGACTCAACAACGAAAAGCGCGGCGGTCCGGTTTGCTCATCGGGGACAAAGGACGTGAATTCGTCATGGAGCCGCCAGGTTGGAATCCTCGATGCCCAGGAGAAAGACATGGTTAAGCTCGACCTAACCCAAGCCGCCGATCTCATTGGTAGCTACGTCCTCGTCGAAACCGTCTGCGACTCCGAACCAATCCCCGAGCAGTACTGCATGCAACTCGTCGGGGTAGTGCCACCTTTGGCCGGAGTGATCGAGCATCCCTATTTTCTCGTCATGGACCTGCTCGCCCCGTCGAAATTTCCCGAGGAACTGTTCTGGCACAACATCCAGTCATTGATTGTGCTCGGTTCCGAGGTGGCAAGCGCTCGCAAAGAATTGATGCCCGAAGAGGGGATCATGATCTGCTGAAAGAGAAGTGGCGGAAGGCAGTGAGAGTCGAACTCACCCAGGAACGGCTGCCGTCCCCCACCGGGTTTGAAGCCCGGCCACGCCACCGGGCGTGATTGCCTTCCATATTGATTTACAAGGCTTTTTCTCCAGCTTCCGTGGCCGACTCCGGTGGAGTGTCGAAGAAGTGTCGAAAATCTCTGCTGGGACCGAACGCTAGCACGTCCTGCATGTGCCCTGGAGCGAGGTGCGCATAACGCATGGTCATCGCAAGGGTCGAATGGCCGAGTATCTTTTGCAGGGACAGGATGTTGCCACCGTTCGCCATGAAGTGGCTAGCGAAGGTATGTCGCAGGACGTGTGCCTTCTGACCTGGCGGTAACTCTAGACCAGCCTTGGTGACAGCTTCATCAAACGCATTGCGACAGTTGGTGAACGGCCCGAAGCGTTTGAAGTGATCGAGAATTCTGCTCTCCAGTTCGGGTGAAATCGGTATCGAGCGTCGACGCTTGGATTTGGTGTTGATGAAGTGCACAGCAGCTCCCTTCACCCTAGATGGCACAAGCCCCTGCGCCTCTCCCCATCGGCAACCCGTGGCAAGGCAAATGGCTGATATCAGCTCTACGTGGACGTGCGGCATCTGGTGTAGCGTGTCGAACAACGCCGCGATCTGGTCATGATCCAGATAGGCCAACTCGTTCTCTTGCAGCTTCAGCGGCTTCAGAGTGGCCAGTGGGTTCGGGTAATCAACCTCACCGAACTGGATCAGGCAATTGAACATCGCGCGCAGGTACGACAGCTCATTGTTGAGAGTTTTTCGGCTGTAGCCATCCGCAAGACGCTTGGCTCGATACTCCGCAAACTGAGTGGCCGTGAAGGCCCGCCCAATAGGGTTCTTGAGCCGTTCAATCATTCGCCGCATCAGCAGCTCGCGCCCGTCGTAATCACTCAGCGCATGACCATGCAGAACGCCCCAGCGATTGAGCAACTCCAGCAACCGGCGTTGATCCTTCGGAGTGGGGTTCCAACCAGGGCTATCGATGCACTTCTGACGCACAGTAGCCTCGAAGCGCTGGGCCTCTCCCTTGGTGCTAAACCGCTTCCGAAAGCGCTTACCCTTGATCGGCTCGACATCGACGAACCAACGACCATCGGGGAGCTTCGTGATGCTCATCAGATGGCGTATCCCCGCCTCAAGTAGCGATCATTGATCAGCCCGCAGATGTGCTTTTCGAGGTCGCGAGTGCTGTAGCCCTTGGCGGTGTAGTGGTCTTCGATCACGTGCCAGAAGGGGAGCGTTCTCCCAACCTCAAGTGCCTTTTTTGAGGGGATGCGCTCCCGCGCGATCAGGCTGGCGAACTGGCCCAGGAACATCTCGCAGTTCTTGCCGGAGAAGCCCTGTGCGGTCTTGTAGTAGCGGCGATATTCGGTGCGCTCAATCAGCGGATCGGCCTCTACCTGGACCTTGGTATCCAGGGTGATCAACGACCAGAACGGGTCGTACCACTTCGGGTCTTTCAGCAGCAGCCGGAAGCTGTCGCAGGCGTATTCCCACAGGCCTTGCAGGTGCGGACATAGGCCGGCGTAGGTGCGGCAGCCGATCACCTCTCCAGAGGACAATTTGGAGCCTTCGGAGAACTGCTGGACTATCGAGTGATGGAAGCGAAACTCGATACGCCACACGGTTTCCTCTGGGTTGTAGGCGGGCTCGCCATCACCGAAGGGATCGCCATTCAGTGACGCCCATACGTTGCTCCAGTAATCGAGCTTGTCGGTGGCGCGTGCCTGGAGCGTCTTGTTGTAGATGCAGAGCTGCATACCGTTGGCCGAGCCGAACATGAAGGTCTCACCACGCCCATACACCGAGGCGTTGCCGTGGAACTCGATACGGTCGATGCCGCTGATCTGCCGCACGCGAGTGGAACGACAGCGCATGCGCTCCACGATGTCCGCGGAAGGCGTCCAGCCCTGCACGTCCAGTGCGAGATGCACGGCGCACTGGTTCGTTTCGCAGTGAGCGAGCACGGCACTAGCCAGGTCATCGAGCATGCCCTGCAGGATCGATGGTTCGGCGCCATCCAGGGCGTGTGGGGACACCTCGATCTTGAGGTGCGGCCCGATGTTCTCCAGCTTCACGTTGTGATTCTTGATCAGCAGGATCAGGCCCGTATCGGCGTTCTGCAGGCGGTACTGGTAGCCGGAGTCGCGCCCTACCCTACCCTTGACCCATTGGTAGCCAGCGAACTCGACGATGTCTTCCGGCTCATCGAACAGCGCCATTACTTCCAGGCGGATCATGCCGTTGTACAGCTGGCGGACCGTATCCACGCCGCAGCGCAGCAGGCGCACGCCGGACAGATCAGTGAACTTGGCCAGCTTGTCGTCGAAGAACAGGCGCCCCTCGGGCGACTCATAAATCTCGCCAGCGGACTTAACCGTGACACGGACTTGATGCTTTGGCTTGGTCATTGAAGTGCTCCAAATAGCTACGTAATGAAACAGTGATCAGTGGGTTATCCGACGTGTTACAGGGGCGTCGGCCGCGCCCTCCGGCAGGGCGCTCGTGCCTTACGCTACTTGCCGGGGGCGCGGCCAACGCCCGAGCTCTCGACCATCAGTAGGGAAACGCCACCGCAGGCGAGGAAGAACCCAGGACCGAGAGCGCGCCCAGCAGGAAGGCCAGCGCCAACAGCACAAGGTCGTATGTCCAATCGGGTAGTTGCATCGCGCTGCCTCCATTGCCTTTTCGCAGGCATGAGTTGGCCCGGCACGGATAAACAGGCGCGCTCGCCGGTTCATCTGCGCTATCGAGGTTTTGCAGTGGGATATGGGTATTGAATCAAACAGCCGGCGGCACGACTAATCGTTTGACTTGATGGCTATAAGCCCGTTCTAGACGCATTGGAACGAATAGCAACGTATTGGCACTCGACGCCAAAAACTCGTTCTACGAGCCATCAATTCCTTTGATGGCTGACGCCACCAACACACACCAAGGGCGCTGCCCTTGTCATCCCGCTCTTGCCGCCGAGGGCTCGGGAGCGCGGGGCGGAGAAGCTGCCCCACGCTCACCGGCCGAGGCTGATGAGGGGCATGCGTTCAAGGGTTCGCTCCGCCCGTGCTTCCGTTCGCCGGAACGGTGGAGCTGTTCCGACGAGCCGGGAGCGCGGCCCTTGAGCGCGAATCGTCAGGGTGGGTGACGCGGCCCAGTACGTTGCCGGAACCGTGCCGGTCGCGGTACCGCATCACCCGAATCGTGCGCACGTTTGACCAGAACATCTCGTTGGGAAATGGCTCGTCACCAGCAACGTGCTTGACCAGGAAATACGGCTCTTCCTGGATGCCGGCCAGTGGCAGGACGATGCCCACGATGTGCATACAGCACCAGAGCGATTCGGGGTCCTGTTCCCACGCCAACTCAACGAGCACGGTCTTCCCCAGATAAGGCAGGGCGCTTTCGGCATCGAGGACAGGGAATTGGCTATTCATTGCTGTAGTCCCCCGCACCGAAGGTCGCCTTGCCGCGCTCCATATCATCGCGGAACCGAGCGAGGTTGATCATGCGGAAGCACCCCATTTGGATGCTCGGTACGGTGCCGTCTTCCGCCCACTGGGCCGCTTCGTCATACGTCACACTACACATCTCCGCGAAGGTAGCGATGCCGCACAGGTCCAGATTCCATTTGTCCTTGCTCACACGCGCTCCCCTTTTTCGTCGCTCATGCCGTCCACTCCTGTTCCAGCAGCCAGGCGCGGAGCAATGCACTGTTCACCACGCGTAGCTTGCCGAGTTTCACCGAAGGCAGGATGCCTCGGTACACCCACGCTCGGGCAATGCCGTAACTGATGCCGTTTCTGTCAGCCCACTTCTCGATGCGCTCCAAATCTTGCTGCGGCCCTACCAGGGCGCTGGGGTTCAGCTCTTCCAGTTCCATGCTCGTTCCGTCACTATTCGTTCCAATAAATCGATTCGCCATTAAGCGATCCATTTTGGATCAACTCGAAACGGATAGTGCATGGATTTATCCATTTTGGATAGATCAACTATAGATCATTTGATTATGATAAAGGCTCGCGTTATAGAAATTCTGAAAAGCTCGGGCATCCGTTTGCCTGAGCTTGAGGCGCGCACGGGGATTAGCCGCTACACGTGGAATAACCTGAAGAATCCAGCGCGCAACCGTGAAATCAAGGAGGAAGAAATCTTGGCAATTGCCGAAGTCTATCCCCAATATCGCTGGTGGTTAATTACAGGCGAAGTGATGCCTGAGGCTGGACAAACCAGCCCAGAGTACGACCAAGCTCATTCAAAATTGCCCAATAAAAACGCGGGATAGCGATTACTAAAAAAGCAGCTAGGCGATGGTACGCCCGTAGAGAGAATGCGAATGGATGAGCAACTGAATAAAGTAAATTCAAAACTAGAAAGCTTAAATTTTTCTTCAGCAATAAAAGCACTGATAGCTAAATTCAAAGGCGTGGCGACCTGGTCATTTCCCGCTAAAATTTTACTGACCGCGCTCATTGGAGGGCTGGGCGGCTCAAGCTTTGTAGGCTTTTTAAGTGAATACGCCACTTATGTTTACTGCGTAAGCT
Organism: Pseudomonas sp. YH-1; assembly: GCF_051990045.1. Lineage (NCBI taxonomy): Bacteria > Pseudomonadati > Pseudomonadota > Gammaproteobacteria > Pseudomonadales > Pseudomonadaceae > Pseudomonas > Pseudomonas sp. YH-1. The sequence continues at coordinate 179,234 of NZ_CP178184.1, forward strand.
ACGGAATTAGACCCCCAGCCGAAGGGATTCCATACCTAAAAGCATCCGTAACTGCAGCCAGCATATTTCTACTGACGTCAGGCTCAACAATATTCATTGCAGTATTACTAGCAATAAAATACATAATGGGAAATCTAACGGTAATAGAAAGCATATTCAGCCGACTGAAGTCCGATAAAGACGACACACTCCTAGATAAAATAAGGAACGAGCTAGCCTCCCCTTCTCGCCAAGCCATTAGAAACTTAAACTGGAAGCAGTTTCTTTTCATTTTGGTCCCAGTATTTATTTTGCTTGGATGGTTTCTTGCATTTTCAATCCTTACCAAGACTGATGTCATCACCGACCCAACTTTTTTCCAACGACACTCCGCACACACAATAAGCATTCTGCTTTCATCATTCTTTTTAATTCCAGCGATTGTAATTTGGCGCCCTGCATCTTTATGGTGGGTAGCAGCAATAGCCAGCATCACGAACGTATTTTTCTGGATTACACTATTATTTACACCCAAATATCATGCTGAACTTCTGCAAGCCATAGGCTACGGCGGAGGCCTTCCGATTACTATAGAACTAAAAGAAAAGAGCTCCGCACCAATTAACGGCCAAGTTAACCTCCTATTAAGAACAGGAAGCTCAATTATTATCTTGGAACCGAAATCTTCTTTAATAACAGAAATATCAATCGATCAAATTGCAAAAATACAGCATGGCACAGGGGGGCTCTACAGAATGGAAACCAAACTCCCCTAATATGCGCACACATTATCTTTCCAATCAAAATAACAAAACAGCAGACTGCCCAGGAATCGAGAGGCCCGCCAATGGAAAAGCCAACCATATTCTTTAGCCACTCTTCAGCAGACAAAGACTACATAGATCACCTAAGAAAGATCGTACAAAAAAGAACATCAAAAACAGTAGAAATATTTCAATCCAGCGACGGCGAGAGCATACCTTTCGGGAACAACTGGATTCATAAAATAGAAGAGAACTTAAAAAAATCTAAAATAATGCTGGTTTTCACTTCTCCAAAATCCATTCAATCTGGCTGGATTTATTTCGAAGCAGGATTTGCATATTCAAAAGGAATAAAAGTAATACCTATTGGCATCCTTGGGGTAGATATCGGCCTACTAAAACCCCCACTAAATCTTTTGCAAGGATTCAACATCTCAAGCACCGAAGGCCTCAACAACATAATAGCCATTTTGAATAGAGAGTTCAGTACAGAGTACGACTTCGAATTCTCATCAGACGACTACGCAGCATTACCCTCAAACGACACATCACAATCCAACGAATCAAAAACACTTGAACTCATAGACAAGGTAGTATTTGACTTCGCACCAAGAGTTAGAAACTCTATAGGAGGCACATCAACAATCGTAGATGAGCCAGAAGAGATAATTAAACAACTAATAGAATCTTCCGGGCTAGAGTGCGTAACTCAAGAAAACGTCAAAACGCGATTATTCTCCCACGGACTTTCCTCAAACTCACACGGAGATGGAAAACCCCGATCTTATCGAGTCGAAATTGACCCTTATTGCTTAGACTACTACGACTGCATTACAAATTTGTCTCTTGGAAAAATCTACAAGCCCGGCGATTTAAAACTGGCTTGGTGCGACGTGGTACTAAATCCTGGCCAAAACATAGTAACTGATACAACCAGGCTTTCTTCACTACTCTTTAATGCCGGCCTAAAAAACTTCTCAATCGGAAAGCTATACGAGTACAACAACTGGGGAATAACTACTAACACAAAAAGCAGCCACGGGAATCACATTGAGGACCGTAGAGACACTATACGCATAGTCTACCCAGAAGGAAGCTTCTCAAGTAAGAAGCTGATTTCAACGATACAAATGCTAGTCTCAGCAAGGGTTATCACACAAAGCTAAAACCCAATTTACGAGGTGAAATAGTTTCCCTGACAAAAGCCAATTAACTATTCCACCTCAACCCACATCCTTCTCTAGCCCAACGAGCAAATGGCATTAGTACACCTAGAACCTTAAACCAGGAGAGAAATCATTATGAATACCTCCGCCCCAGAGGTGCTTGCAGATCATCTAGCAGCGAAGCTCGGTGACGAGCCCACATGGATATTAGGGGTCGATGGAAAAGATGGAGCTGGAAAATCCAAACTCGCAACCCAACTCTCAAAATCTCTAAGTGCTCAAGTAATATCTCTGGATGATTTTATAGAAAAGCACCAAGATAATTACGTTGACTCACTTCGGTTCAACGAATTATCCGAGGCAATTCGCGGCGCACACTCCCATCTCATCATCGAGGGAGTTTGTTTGCTCGCAGCTATCGAGCACCTCGACCTAAAAATCAATGAATTTATATATGTAAAACGAACAAAAAATGACATCTGGCTAGACGAGGAGACTTTATCACCAGCTGGATCAGTGGATGAGATATTAGAAAACGAGAAGAGGAATCTACTCCTCTCTATGCGGTGGCTTTCATCGCAAGAAGGAAAAGAATTCTCTGAGAACGAAATTAAGCTACCACCACTCTCTGAGGAGATTATTCGGTACCATGCAAAATACCGCCCATCGACAATGGCATCATATATATTTGAGGCTATACATAGGTAGCAAACTCTTAATCACCACCGCTCTCATTATCTGAATGCGTTAAATCATGACCTGACTAGTTCCACTCCCTAAAATACCAGGAACTTTATAATTCTGCCGAATTTTAGGATCAATTCCTGGCCGCTGCTGACCCTCAGACACATGTCGAAAATGTGTCGAATTCAATGGTACGGAAAGCTACGGAGTGAGAGGCCCCAACAGCGAAAAAAGTGGCATTGGAATGTATAGGAACGCTTCAAATCACGATTTTTGAGGGGTCGATTCTCTGTGCATAAAAGGTAGATGACGATCTTAAACGGGCATCAATACTGCGGGGTGGTACCGTCAGCAAGGCACGCCCCGCAGTCGTTCGAATAGTCAGGCGTCTGGAAGTGAAAACTCATGAATGGCTTTGCACTTGAGACATTGAACATGCGAGTGGCCCGCGAGGGCACGACGATCTACCTCGATCCGTGCACCACACTTGGGACAATCCCCATAGATCAAATAGGGGTTCCCGCCGAAAACAATTCCGGAGTTAGCTCCGATGCTGATCCCACTTCCAGACACATTAACGTTGCCGTGGGTGGAGATACTGTTCATCGAGACAGCCCCTCCCACACCTCTGAAAGTAGTTTGGTTGACGTAGTTGCTACTACCACCTCCAGAGGAGTGGAGGAGAGTACTCTCCGCATTCACCGTAGTATGCTCAATGGAATTATGCCCACCAGATCTAGCCAAAAACTTGGCTGATTCCGCTGCGATGAACGAGTGGACAATGTGCTGGAAGCCACTGTCATCCGCAATGGCACAAAACTCCTTTTGATGGGTTCCGAGCTCACGCAGAAATCCCATCACGTTTGCGCGAAGGTGCGGATTAGCCTCTACCGTTTTAGCAATTTCCAGCATCGAATCTTCTACGGACTCAGCCTCAACCGTTCGGCTATTGAGACGAGTGATCTCCCCCCAGATCTCTTCCAGACGCGCGTCGAACTCCTTGTCGGAAAGGTGACGATCAAGGGCTTGTCCAGCCTGCTGTATTACCGGGAGAGGTAGCAAACTCAAACAAAATCCCAGAAATCTGAGTGGCGCGCGTATGCCATGACGCTCCCACAACTTCCTGATCTGAGAGCTGGAAGCCTCGACTTCTGCAGAATGACTCATGAGAACTCCTAACGTTTCACTGTGCGTTGCGCTCTGAAAAGAGCACCTGGGTTCGTTGTTGGATGCCGGATAGGCAAGATGAAAAAACAAAAAATCTCGCCCCGAGATTACGAAGTCGTCAACAGCGTGTCTACGCGCACACGGCACGTGTCGAATAAGTGTCGAAATCAATGATACGAAAAGCTACGCAGTGAGACGTCGGAACAGCGAAAACAGTGGCATTGGAACGTATAGCAACGCTTCAAAGCACTATTTTAGAGGGTTTGAAGCCCGGCCACGCCACCGGGCGTGATTGCCTTCCCTGGACAGAAGCCGGCTGCGCGAGTGCAGCGGCGAAAGCGGGAGCCCGGATGTTGCCACTATTGACGTGACGGATGCCAGCGCAGTGATGCCGCAGCAGCCGATAAATCAGCCAGTCCCCACCATCCACCGAGCACGGGAGTCCCCATGGGCAACCTGTTGTTAAGCCGCAATATCCTTGAAGCCATCCATCTCTTCGCGGACCCTGAGTGCTCCGACGAAGAACTCATCCGCCAACTTCGCAGCCAAAAGCTGGTGATCAGAATCGGCGGGGTCTGGGAAAAACAAGTGAGACTTGTCATCTCCGCGCCGCCTTGTATTCGAGTTTTGCGCGAGGAACTGCTGCCGGCCGACACGCACCAGTAACGCAGCGCAAAGAACCCGTCATCCTTTCGGATCGAGTGCGCTCCTAAGGTATCCACCTTCGACGAAAGCCCCTTTCCCGGTCGAAGACAAAGGTCCAGACAAGAACAAAACTAGCTTTTCGTCCGCGAAAATCCGCTCATCGAGCACATTGCGATGCTCCGGAGGAGTAGTTCCAAGAGTTCAACTCCCTCTGCCCGGAAGGTCCACTTAACCCCAAGCGGTCCGCCGCCTCAGGCAGCTACCGACCCATAGCGGTCATTAGCTTCTGCCTGTCTACGAGTTTGTATACCCTCTCGAAATTCGTTTCGCACACTCGTTTCAATGATCGGGATCTTCTATGCAGACTGACCAGACCAGGCTACTCGCCCTCGCATTGCTTGAGATCAGGACGCTGCTCGCTGACTATTTGGGCGGCGAAGCAGATGCTCCAATGTGTGTTCGTGTTGCGGCACATATGGCCTATGCCCTCCACAATGAGGCGGAGGCTGCATACAGCAACACTGACTATCAACTTGAACACGCGATCCGGAAAATCTCAGCGATCGATGAAGTCCTTGGTGTTTCGGACGGCGCCGCATTGCTGAGTAGATTTGAAAACGAGGCGACACTCACTCCACATGGCTCTCAACCTGGATGACCCCTTCTGGCCGATTGCTGCCTCTGAGGAGAGGCAGCTACCGACCCAAAGCAGTCGTTCGTGAATGGCCCTAGACGACCGAAAGCAGTCTATTGAAGAGCTGAGCAGCAAAGGTCGGAAGTCTTACCGTCATGCGAGTTCTATTGCGTTGCCGCCATCTCAAAGAACCGCTTGCGAGGCTCAGGAAGAGCAGGCAAACCTTTAGCTCGCCGTAATCAGTTGCGCGATGATGGCGCCCACCGATAGTGCGAGCGCTACCAGCGACACGCCCAAAGACCAAGCGAATTTCGAGTGTTCTTGATCGGCAGTTGCCAGAATCGCGGCCAGGTAAGGCAAGTTGACGGCGTGTTTCAGTTCGCCGGCCTTCACAGCGAACAGCTTGACTGACGAGTTTTCACCGGTCGGATATGCATACTTGTGGTCTAGGTAGTAGTAGAGATACCCGAACAACATGTGCTTGTCGCATTTCAGCTTGGCCGCTATCGCCTCAATGTCCGTCTCAATCATCACCGTTCCGGCTGTCGAAGCCTTCGTCGGAAAGGATGGGGCGTACGTGTCGTAGATGCACCGGAGCACTTGCCTTTCCGTCGGAATATTCAAGGTCATTCAACGTCGTCCTGTAGTGATGGGCTGGCCTAGCCAGCTGGATCAAAGCCAGAGAACAGAATCAGATCCATTCGGCGCCCGCTTCTGGCCGGCAGCGGCCCATGCCGTTCGGCAGCTACTGACCCATAGCGAAAATCAGACAATCCGATCACGAATGGCCGAAGGCCGACGCCGGCGAGCTTGGCAAGTTCAGCAGACTTTACATCTGGCCTTCAATATATCTAGCCAAGACCATTGCATCATTCACACTTTCAAGCCTGACAGTAAACTCTCCAGCGTTAGTTTCTTTTGCTCTTGGAATTCGACTAAAGATCTCTTCGCGAGAATACTTCGGGAGCCGCAGACATGGCTTCCGAAAATAAAATAACATCCATTTCTGATTTGGAATGAACGAAAAGTCCCAGTCGTTCCCGCGTAGAAAACGAAAATCCTTGATGTGTCCGTGCGAGCTAGGAAAGAATTCATAACCTTTTAGTACTGAGGCCCACCCAATCATATAAAGGAACGCTTGTTTGACCTCTGTCGTGCATAGGACTTCGTAGTATTCTCGATAAAGCTCGCTATTCTCAGCTCCACGCAGCATTTCACCACCTCTCAAGCCTTAGTGAATATTTCTGAGTATGGTCTATAGCCCGCATGTGTCCTGCCTGAACTACTGATTGTCGCCACTCCAAGTTCCCCACCATCGCCACTCTTTGCAGCGGTGCGTGGCCTTCTGAAGGGGATAGTGTGGGCTAGACCCGATTCCACCGAGTGAATCAGCCGCTGTTCCTTAGGCAAATCGACAGACTGCTTCTGGCCGATTGCTGCCGCTGGCTCGCCCGGTTGCGCCCCTTGGCAGCCAGTGGGATCAGGTAGTATTCGGTTAGGGAGGACATTTTGCATTTGCTCCACTTGAGCAGGGCCGCTAGCTTCGGCCGATAACTGCGGAGCACTTTGAGTTCGACTGATCCATAATGCCCGGTTATAGCTAGAGCAAGGATGCAAGCGATGTCTTCCCGATTGAAAGCCGTTCTATTTGCATGTGCAGCCGCACTGGCTTGCCAGGAGAGCTTCGCCAGCACTTCGTTGATGGACCAGTTTTTTCATGGCAATGGCCAGCTGGCACTTAAGATCGCAGGCACAGCAAGTGACCAGCGCCTTGCAGACCAGCGCGAGCAAGCACCTGAGATCAGTGTGCTACTGCAATCCATCTCACCCCTCATCGCCAGAGGCGAAAGTGGCCTTGCCATTCAACGCCATGTGCTGAAGCGGTTTCATGAACTGGGCTGGCAACCGATGATGGTTGGTTACAATGGCTATCCGGCGGCGATAGCCATTTCCGTGAATGATGGCGTGTTGAACGGTTTCCCCACATCGCAACCGATCCCGCAAAACACACTGGTAAAGGTTGAGTTGGTAGCGGGAACGCCTTACTCGCACTTGGCCCAGACTTGGACATTTGCCGGCAAGAATGCCACCCAGAAACAAAAGATGATGTTGGAAGCCGCCCGGCTTGCACTACGTGAAGGCGTCGAGCAGGTACATGCCGGGGCAGAGCTGGATGGTATTGGCGAAGCAATTTCGAAGACGCTGAATGCGAGCCACATTTATCCCGTCAAGGAGTATTGTGGTTACGCCATGGGGGCCGCGCGTATTGAGCCGCCGCAGATTCTCGGTTACCGCCCTGCACATCCGAGCAATCTCCTGATGCATGCAGGCCAGGTTCTCAATGTGTATGTGCTGGCGCAAACAGGCGAACACAACACCCGTGTCAGTTTGAGCAATGGGCTTGAAGCCTTTACATCAGACGGAGGCGACTCCGTGGTGCTCTCGGTGATGGTTGAAGTCACCAGCGACGGATATCGCTTGCTGACCAGATTTGTCGATTAAAACAGAGGTGCCAGGCTGATTTGAATGCTGCGGTTGTGAAGTAGTTTCTTGGATTCTCTCAAGTTGCCGATGTTGCCCCGGAAGCGTGAAAGAGATTGCCCGGCGTGTTCCTGTGAAGCTCAAGCCAGCTAGTCAGCATCCAGCGAATGCCGTCCGTCCGCTTCTGGCCGACTCCTGCCAGAGCAAAAAGAGAGCGGAAAAGGGAACAGATTTATTTTTCACACGCCGCAGTGGGCACCGGGTCATCCGATGCACCCCACGCAGCGCGGCAATGTCACTATGGCCAAATAACATCTAATTGCCATTTATTGGCCAGGAAAAAGGCGGCAAATTGTCGGGCCGTGCTCTAACCTCGCTAGCAGTGTCCCAAAGAGCCCCACGGCATGAAGCCCACTCTACCCATCCTCGACATTTCTCCTCATCAGGGTATTGGTCCCATCTGTCTAGGCGACACACGAGCCATGGCGCGGGATGCGCTGGCCGCCGTGGGTTTCCCGCTGGAGTCGTACAACGGGCCGACGGATTACTTCTGTCAGGCCGCGATCCAGACCGAGTGCGACGAGCACGGGTTCGTCTGGTTCATCGGCCTGTCCCAGAGTGAGCGTTACCTCGCCCGCTACCGGGGGGTGGATGTTTTCTCACTGGCGGCCGGCGAGCTGTTCTCGCTGATCGCCTCGGCGGACGGTTCCGGCGCGCACGAATTCACTGACAGCGAGTACCTGTTTCCGGGGCAGATCGTCACGCTGTGGGACGCGGACGAGCAGTACGACCGACAAGGCAACGAGACGCGCCCGGTGTGGGCTCAAGTGGGCATCGGCAACGCCGATTACGTCGAGGCGGTCTCGACCCTTTGATCCACAGGCGAACTTTGTGGCGCCGGGGGCTCTATGCTTGTCCCGCACGCTGACAAGGGAATTCCATGCTGAACGCAAAACTCACCAGGGCGCTGCTCTGGCTGGTCATCGTCATACTCGCCATCGCCGTGCTGGCGCTGGGGCTACGGGTCGCCGCGCTGCGCAATATCCCGCCGCTGGAGCCCTGGCACACCTGGGTGCCGAGCGATCTGCACAGTGATCAGATCGATCGCATCGACTGGGCCGGCTACCTGGCCGCCGAGGACAAGTTGATGCAGGCCATGCGCAAGGAGATGGCGGCCAGCCTTCAACCCTTCGAGCGCGTCGCCTACAACCGCTACTTCGACCAGAGCCAGGTCTACCCCGGCCACTTCTCCACAGACTGGAATCGCTCCTACGAGATGCGCCCCGCCAGTGACGTGCGCGGCGCAGCGGTACTGCTGCACGGGCTGACCGACTCGCCCTACAGCCTGCGCCACCTGGGCGAGCATCTGCGGCAGCAGGGCTTCGTGGTAATCGCGATCCGCATGCCGGGCCACGGCACTGTGCCGGCCGGGCTCACCGACGCGGACTGGGAAGACTGGATGGCCGCCACCCGGCTGGCCGTGCGCGAGGCCGCTACACAACTGCCCAAAGGCGCACCACTGCTGATGGTGGGCTTCTCCAACGGTGGTGCACTGGCAATGAAGTACAGCCTGGATGCGCTGGACGACCCGGGCCTCACGATGCCGAAACAGGTGGTCCTGATTTCGCCCATGATCGGCGTCACCCGTTACGCACAGTTCGCCGGACTGGCCGGGTTGCCCGCCCTGCTGCCGGCCTTCGCCAAGGCAGCCTGGCTGAACGTGCTGCCGGAGTTCAACCCGTTCAAGTACAACTCCTTCCCCATCGCCGCGGCACGCCAGACCGTGGAGCTGACTGACGCCGTGCAGGCCAGCCTGGAGAGCGCCGGCCGCAGCGGCAGCCTCGCCCGCCTGCCGCCTATCCTCACCTTCCAGTCCCTTGCCGACAGCACCGTCAGCACCCCGGCGGTAATCAGCAACCTCTACGACCGACTACCGGCCAACGGCAGCGAACTGGTGCTGTTCGACCTCAACCGCTCGTTGAACTATGGCCCGCTGCTGCGCCCGGAAATGGCCACGCTCGGTGATCGCCTGCTACCGGAGCGCGAGCGCAACTACGACCTGACCGTGATCTCCAACAGCCCACAAACCAGCCAAGCCAGCGCCCTGCACACGCCAGCCCACAGCCAGCAGCAGGCAAACCTGCCACTGGCGACCAGCTACCCGCCGGACCTGTTCTCGCTGTCCCATGTTGCGCTGCCCTTTCCGCCCGACGATGCGCTCTACGGCCAGCACCCGCAGGCCGGCGAAGACTTCGGTATTCACCTGGGCACCCTCACGCCCCGCGGTGAACGCGGTGTGCTGATCGTCGGGCTGGACCTGTTCCAGCGGGTGACGTCCAATCCGTTCTACGACTACCTCGTGCAGCGGGTCGATCAGGTGTTGCCGGGGCGTTGATTCCGCCCCTCGGCCTCGCGGTTGCTGCCGCAAGCCCTCAAGCAGAGGCCGAGCCCTGCGCCAGCGCCGAATCCTCCCTGATCCGCCGCTCATTGCCAAAGCGGCGGGTGAAGCCGATGCGGTCGAAGTACTCCAGTAACTGGATGCAGCGCTTGCGGCCTATGCCGATACGGTCACGGAAGGCGGCGGCGCGGATGATGCCGGCTTCGTCGCGCAGGTGCAGGGCATGGCCGGCGAGTTGACGCAGGGACTCTTCGGGGTAGAACAGGTCTTTCACCACCTGGTGCAGCTGGCCCAGACGGGCGAGCTTGCGTAACAGCAGGCGCACATCGCCCTCGTCCGCACCCAGCTCGCGGGCGAGGTCACGTACCCAAGGCGGGTCGAAGGCGCCGGCCAGCAACAGCGGCCAGAGGCGTTCGCGCAATTTTTCGTCCGCTTCGCCCAGCTGGACACGGTGATCCGGCAGATGCAACCAGGGGCCGCTGCTGTCGACGCTCCCCACCGCCAGCAGGCTTTCCAGCAGGGAGATGAAGACCGGACGTTCAAGCGCCGAGAAGGCATAGCGGCGCAGGCGATCACGGTCGGGGCCGAGTTCGTCGGGGGCTTCGGCGTGGAAGCGCCGCAGGGCATCGAGTAGTTGCTGTTGCAGCGCGGACCAGCGCTCGGCGGCGAACAGCCGGGCGCCGAGCCGGGTGTGGACTTCGACGAGTTCGCCGGGCAGCTGCCAGCCCTGGCGCGGGCGGTTGAACTGGCGCGCCAGTAGAGCGGGATCGAGGCCATTGCTGGCGTGTGCCAGCAGCGTCGGCAAAGCGCTTTCAAGGCTGTCGCCCTGCAGGGCACGGAGCTGTTCCAGACGCTCCGGGCTGCGCCGGTTGCGCGCGGGGGCAAAAGGGTCGAGCACGCGACCGCCGCCCAGCGTGCGTTGCGCGGACTGGTCACGCAGTACCAGGTGATCGCCATGCACGGCGTGGCTGGGGGCGTTCAGCACGAGCTGCGCAAAGCAGTGCTCGCCGGGCTGCAGGCGCTCACCTTCGAGCAGTGCGACGCGGCCGGTGACGTCCTGCGCACCGAGGTGCACATGCACTGGCGTCCAGTGGGCGAAGGCGCGGGTTTCGCTGGACAGCAGATTCAGGTCGATATCAATGCGCGTGGTGGGCGCATGCAGTTCGCCAGCGATCAGCCAGTCGCCCCGGTGAATCTGCTCGAGGCTCAGGCGTTCGCCAGCAATGTTCACCGCTACTCGCTGGCCGGCGTGGGCCTGCTGCGCTTCGCGGTTCTGCGCGTGCAGACCGCGCACTCGCACACGACGCCCAGCACTTCCCAGCAACAGCTCGTCACCGACTTGAACGCTGCCGGCGAAGGCCGTGCCGGTGACCACCACACCCGCGCCACTGACACTGAAAGCTCGGTCGACGGCCAGGCGGAATCCGCCTTCGGCTGTGCCTTCACGCGTCTTTCGGACCGCATCGCGCAGGGCCTGACGAAGCGTGTCGATGCCTTCGCCATTGCTGCTGGAGACAGGGATGATCGGCGCACCGGCCAGTGGCCCTCCGGCCAGCAATGCCTGCACCTCCCCCGTGGCCTGCTCCACCCGTTCGGACAGCACCCGGTCGACCTTGGTCAGGGCGACGATGGCGCGGCGAATACCCAGCAGCTCGACGATGGCGAGGTGCTCGCGGGTCTGCGGCATCACGCCGTCGTCGGCGGCCACCACCAGCAGCACCAGATCAATGCCGCTGGCGCCGGCGAGCATGTTGTGGACGAAACGCTCGTGGCCCGGCACATCGATGAAGCCGGTGAGCGCGCCGTCTCCCAGGTCGGCGTAGACGTAGCCCAGGTCGATAGTGATGCCGCGCTCGCGTTCGGCGGGGCGGCGGTCGCCTTCCACGCCGGTCAGGGCGCGTAGCAGCGAGGTCTTGCCGTGGTCGATGTGCCCGGCGGTGCCGACTATCACGCGTCGCCCTCGGCCAGCAGCGGCAGTTGGGCGACGAAGCCGGGCTCGTCGTCGAGCTGGCGCAGGTCGAGCCAGAGCGCATCGTCGTCGATGCGGCCGAGCACCGGGATCGGCAGACAGCGCAGGCGTTCTTCCAGGTCCAACAGGGCGCGGCCGCGTTGGCGCTTGGGCTGGTTTGGCCGCAGGCACAACGCGGCACTGGGCAGCCGCGCGACCGGCTGGGCGCCGCTACCGATCATACCCAGGGCATCTTCGGCGCTGACGCTCCAGCCTTCGCCGAGCAGCGTGGCAAACGCCGGCGCAAGGCGCTGGGCCTGGGTGCAGATATCGGCCTGCGGGCGGCTGAGCAGGCGCAGGCTGGTCAGGCGCTCGGCCAGGCGGTCCGGATCACGGTAGAGGTTGAGGACGGCCTCCAGCGCGGCGAGGGTCAGCTTGTCCACCCGCAGGGCGCGCTTGAGCGGGTTCTTCTTGATCCGTCCGATCAGCTCCTTGCTGCCGAGGATCAGGCCGGCCTGGGGGCCACCGAGCAGCTTGTCGCCGCTGAAGGTGACGATGTCGGCGCCATCGCGCAGGGCTTCCTGCACCGTCGGTTCCTTGGGCAAGCCCCAGCGGGTGAGATCGACCAGCGTGCCGCTGCCCAGGTCCTCCAGCAGCGGCAGGTTATGGGCGTGGGCGATCTGCGCCAGTTGCGGCGTCGGCACACTGGCAGTGAAGCCCTGCACGCTGTAGTTGCTGGTGTGCACGCGCATCAGCAGGCCGGAACGCGGGCCGATCACGGCCTCGTAGTCCTTGGCATGGGTACGGTTGGTGGTGCCGACCTCGACCAGCTTCACGCCGGCGCGGGACATGATGTCGGGGATGCGGAAGGCACCGCCAATCTCGATCAGCTCGCCACGGGAGATGATGCCTTCCTTGCGCGCCCCCAGGCTGTTGAGCGCCAGCAGCACGGCGGCAGCATTGTTGTTGACCACGGTGACGGCTTCGGCGCCGGTGAGCTCACGGATCAGCCCGGTGATGAGGTCGTCGCGGTCACCACGCTTGCCAGTGGCCAGGTCGAATTCGAGGTTGAGCGGGTAGCGCGCGGCCATCGTGATCGCTTCGATGGCTTCCTCGGGGAGCAAGGCGCGGCCGAGGTTGGTGTGCAGCACGGTGCCGGTGAGGTTGAACACGCGCCGCACGCGGCTGGCGTGGTGTGCCGCGAGGCGCTCGCCAGCGCGGCCAGCGAGCACTGACTCTTCCAGCTCGACGGCAGCCAAGTGGCCGTGGCGTGCGGGTTCGCGCAGCTCGTCGAGCAGATCGCGCAGGGTCTTGAGCAGGGCCTCGCGGCCATAGCGTTGCTGCAGCGGCTGGCAGGCCGGGCTACGCAGCAGGCGGTCGATGGAGGGCAAACGTACCGAGGTCATGGACGAACCTTGTGCGGGGGACGATGGCTGGAGTCAGTGTAGGGCGCATAACGCGAAACGCGTTATCCGCCGTTGTCGCTCGGCTTTCGTAGGACGGGTGGAGCCTGCGATACCCATGCTGTGCTCGATGGGTATCGCTTCGCTCCACCCGTCCTACGAGGAGCCGCCCGGCGCCAGCAGGAGGTTTGGCGCGGTGCGCAGGTAGCCGTCCTCGGCCAGGCGGATGTCCAGCGCGAGGCTGGCCAGGTCGTCCGCCTGGGGTTCCGCGTGCTTGTCGTGTTGCAGGTAGAACTGCTTGAGGTAGGACTGGCAGCCGGGGCAGGTCTCGGCCTTGAGCGGTGCCTGGTCGCTGGCGACGCCTTCGCGCTGCAGCGAGTAGTAGGCCAGGCCCTTGCTCTCGGCACAGTGGCTGCATTTGACGCGCACGTAGTGCCATTCGCAGGAACACAGCGAGCAGGCCAGGTAGCGCAGGCCGGCGTGTTTGCCCTGGTGGCGAATCATCCCGGCCACCGGGGGAGCACCGCAGGCCGGGCAGAGGGTCTGGCTGTCGGTCTCCACCAGGGTGTCGTCGGGCAGTTGCAGCAGCCACTGGCTGAAGGCGACCTGCAGCACGGCGCCGAGGAAGGGCACCAGCGCTGGCGGCAGCAGGTCGAACTGGCCGTTGAGCAACCCCAGCGCCCAGGCCTTGCGCTGGCCGGAGTCAGCGTTGCGCAGGGTCTTCAACGCTTCGACTATGGCTGGGTTGGCGGTCTGCTCATAAGCGTCGAGGAAGGCATCCAGCAGAGGCAACCACGCACCTTCGCGCACCAGCACTTCATAGGCCAACGGCGGCATGCGGTGTTCGCGACTGCGCGCCAGGGCGGCGGCGTCCGGCGTGGAGAGGAACAGCTTGCGGTCGAGCAGCGCCTGCTGGGTATCGCAGACGCCGGCAATCAGTTCGAGGTAGCCCTGCAGGGGATTGCCCGGCGCCAGTTCGCGCAGGCGCGCGGCGCGGTGTGAGAACAGGTCATGGGGCGGCAGGTTGAACAGCGGCGGGATGTTCGCGGCAGCTTCGATCTGCCCGGGTTCGAGAATTCGGCCTGACACGCAGGACTCCTTGTTGATGGGGGATTGGGGCCGGAAGAGCCCCTCACCCTAGCCCTCTCCGGTGGGAGAGGGGACTGTCCGTGCCGGCTGGCAGGTCAATGCCAGCCGGCGATTAGATCAAAGCTCAGTGGCCCTTGCCCTTGTCCACATCCTTGAGCCACGCCGCATGGTGCTTGCGCGCCCAGCCTCGGCTGACCCAGCCGTAGAGCATGGCGCCCATCGAGCCCTTCACCCAGATGCCGGCATAGATGTGCACCAGGATGCTGCAGATGAGCACGAAGGCGGCGAAGGCATGCAGCAGCGAGGCGATGCGGATGATGTCGATGCCGAACCAGTGGCTGAAGTAGGCCCGCCACATCACGATGCCCGTCACCAGCAGCACCAGCATGCACAGCAGCAGGGTCCAGAACAGCAGCTTCTGCCCGGCGTTGTAGCGGCCGACTTCCGGGAGGTTCTCCTCGCGGTTGGTCACCACGTCACGCCATTGCTTGAGCCACTGCACGTCGCGCTTCTCCACCAGGTTGTGGTGGGCGAAGCGGATCACCAGGCCAAGGAAGAACAGGAACATCGCCACCCCGAGGAAGGGGTGGAGGATGCGTGTCCACGGGCCGCCGCCGAACAGGTTGGTCAGCCAGAACATGGCCGGGTGGAACAGCGCCAACCCCGAGAGGCCAGCGAGGAAGAACAGAATGGCCACCATCCAGTGGTTGCTCCGTTCGTTGGCGTTGTAACGCTGGATATCTTTTTTCATGTCGTCGGGCTCCTTGCTGCCCTTATCCGCCCTCCCCGCGAGGAGGGCGGAAGTCAGTCAGCGGGGATCACGCGGATCGTAGTCATGCACCGAAGGGTCGACCTTGTGCACCGGCGCCTGCGGGTCGGGACCGTCTTCCTCGTCCTCCTCGACCCGGTTGGGGCCGATGCGGGTGTAGTGGAAGAACCCGGCCAGCACCACGCCCGCCATGGCCAGCAGGCCCAGCGGCTTGGTGAGTCCTTTCCACAGGCTGACCATCGGGCTGATGGCCGGCTTGTCGGGCAGGCCGGCGTACAGCGAAGGCTGGTCGTTGTGGTGCAGCACGTACATGACGTGCGTGCCGCCCACGCCTTGGGGGTCATACAGACCGGCATTCTCGAAGCCACGGGACTTCAGGTCCTCGATGCGTTCGGCGGCATGCTCCTTCATGTCTTCCTTGGTGCCGAAGACGATGGCGCCGGTCGGGCAGGTCTTCACGCAGGCCGGCTCCATGCCCACCGCCACGCGGTCGGAACACAGGGTGCACTTGTACGCCTTGTGGTCCTTCTGCGAGATGCGCGGGATGTTGAACGGGCAGCCGGTGATGCAGTAGCCGCAGCCGATACAGTGGTCCTGGTTGAAGTCGACGATGCCATTGGCGTACTTCACGATCGCCCCGGGGCTCGGGCAGGCCTTCAGGCAGCCAGGTTCCTCGCAGTGCATGCAGCCGTCCTTGCGGATCAGCCACTCGAGGTTGCCGTTGGGGTTCTCATGCTCGGTGAAGCGCATGACCGTCCAGGACTGGTCCGTGAGGTCGATCGGATTGTCGTAGGTGCCGTGGTTGTGGCCCACCTCGTCGCGCAGCTCGTTCCATTCCGAGCAGGCGACCTGGCAGGCCTTGCAGCCGATGCATTTGGACACGTCGATCAGCTTGGCCACTTCCTGTTCGTGCCGCACCGAGGGTGACGGCAAGGTCGTGGCGGAGCGGGCGTAGATGTCTTGACTACTCATGCTTCACCTCACGCCTTTTCCACGTTGACGAGGAAGGACTTGAACTCCGGCGTCTGCGTATTCCCGTCACCCACGAAGGGGGTCAGGGTGTTGGTCAGGTAGCCGTTACGCGCCACGCCGGAGAAGCCCCAGTGCAAGGGGATGCCCACGTGGTGCACGGTCTGGCCGTTGACCTGCAGCGGACGGATGCGCTTGGTCACCACCGCCACCGCCTTGATGAAGCCACGGTTGGAGGAGACCTTCACGCGGTCGCCGGCCTTGATGCCGAGTTCCTTGGCCAGCGCCTCGCCGATCTCGACGAACTGCTCCGGCTGGACGAT
Source organism: Pseudomonas sp. YH-1 (assembly GCF_051990045.1). Taxonomy (NCBI): domain Bacteria; kingdom Pseudomonadati; phylum Pseudomonadota; class Gammaproteobacteria; order Pseudomonadales; family Pseudomonadaceae; genus Pseudomonas; species Pseudomonas sp. YH-1. Next base: position 195,653 of record NZ_CP178184.1, read on the forward strand.
GGCATTCAGACGGCAATGCTTGGTCCAGAAATGGAAGTGTTCGGTGAGCCGGTAGGTGGTCGCGGCATACGGGAACTCCTTGGCCGTGCCGAACAGCTCCATGTCGTTCTTGAACACCCGCGCCGCCGGGCTGCTGATCGCCTGCGGGTTCTTGTGCAGCGGGTTGACGCCGATCGGCGTCTCGAACGGCTCGTAGTGCTCGGGGAACGGACCTTCGGCCATCTTGTCGACGGCGAAGAAACGCGCCACGCCTTCGGGGTTCATGATGAACGGGTTCATCCCCGCTTCCGGCGCCGAGTCGGCCTTGAAGTCCGGGATGTCGGTGCCGCCCCAGGCCTTGCCGTTCCACCACACCAGGCGTTTCTTCACCGGGTCCCACGGCTTGCCGCTGACATCCGCCGAGGCGCGGTTGTAGAGGATGCGCCGGTTGGCCGGCCACGCCCAGGCCCATCCCAGGGTCTGGCCCATGGCGTAGGGGTCGCTGTTGTCGCGACGACCCATCTGGTTGCCCTGTTGCGTCCAGGAGCCGGCGAAGATCCAGCAACCGCTGGCGGTGCTGCCGTCGTCACGCAAGAGCGCGAATGCCGGAAGCTGCTCGCCGGCTTTCGCCAGGACCATGCCGTTGTTCGGGTCGACCAGGTCGGCCAGCGCCTTGCCGTTGTATTCCTTGGCGATCTCCTCCGGGGTCGGTTCGTCCGGCGTCAGGTACGGCCAGTCCAGGCCCAGGATCGGGTCGGGGAAGGCCCCGCCATCCTTGCGATAGGCTGCCTGCAGGCGGTGCAGCAGGCCGCTCATGATGGCGATGTCGGTACGTGCCTCACCCGGCGGCTCGGCGCCTTTCCAGTGCCACTGCAGCCAGCGGCCGGAGTTGACGATGGAGCCGTCTTCCTCGGCGAAGCAGCTGGTGGGCAGGCGGAACACTGTGGTCTGGATTGCCTGGGTGTCGACGTCGTTGTGCTCGCCGGCATTGCGCCAGAACTCAGAGGTTTCGGTCGCCAGCGGGTCCATCACCACCATCCACTTCAGCTTGGCCAGCGCGGCGCTGACCTTGGCCTTGTTGGGGAAGGAGGCGATGGGGTTGAAGCCCTGGCAGAAGTAACCGTTGACCTTGCCCTGGTACATCATGTCGAAGTAACGCAGCACGTCGTAGCCGGCGCCTGGCACGTCCAGTTTGGGCAGCCAGTCGTAGCACCAGTTGTTTTCCTTGGTGGCGGACTTGCCGAACCAGGACTTCATCAGGCTGACGTGGAACTTGGGATAGTTCTGCCAGTACGACAGTTGCCCCGGACGCAGCGGCTTGGCGGTGCGCTTGGCCAGGTAGGCGGTGAAGTCCTGCTCGGCATCGCCGGCCAGGGTCATGTAGCCGGGCAGCGAGTTGGACAGCAACCCCAGGTCGGTCAGACCCTGGATGTTGGAGTGGCCGCGCAGGGCGTTCATGCCGCCGCCGGGCATACCGATGTTGCCCAGCAACAACTGGACCATCGCACCGGTGCGGATCATCTGCGCGCCCACCGAGTGCTGGGTCCAGCCCAGGGCGTACATGATGGTCATCACTTTGGTCGGTGCCGCGGTGGTGGAAATCTCTTCCCACACTTTGAGCATCATGTCCTTGGGCGTGCCACAGATGTTGCTCACCACGTCCGGCGTATAGCGGCTGTAGTGCTGCTTCATCAGGTTGAACACGCAGCGCGGATGCGTCAGGGTCGGGTCGACCTTGGCGAAACCGTCCTCGCCGATCTCGTATTGCCAGGACGACTTGTCCGGATAGGTGCGCTTCTCCGCGTCGTAGCCGTTGAACAGGCCGTCCTCGAAGCCGAAGCCTTCCTTCACGATGAAGGAGACGTCGGTGTAGTTGTGCACGTATTCCTTCTGGTACTTGTCGTTTTCCAGCAGGTAGTTGATCAGGCCGCCGAGGAAGGCGATATCCGTGCCGGTACGGATGGGCGCGTAGTAGTCCGCCACCGAAGCGGAACGGGTGAACCTGGGGTCGACCACCAGCAGGCGCGCCTTGTTGTGCGCCTTGGCTTCGGTCACCCACTTGAAGCCGCACGGGTGCGCTTCAGCGGCGTTTCCGCCCATGATCAGAATCAGATCGGCATTCTTGATGTCGGTCCAATGGTTGGTCATGGCTCCACGGCCAAACGTCGGGGCAAGACTTGCCACCGTCGGGCCGTGTCAGACACGCGCTTGGTTGTCGAACGCCAGTACGCCGAGAGAACGAACCACCTTGTGGGTGATGTAGCCGGCCTCGTTGGAAGACGCCGACGCGGCCAGGAAGCCGGTGGTCAGCCAGCGGTTCACCGTCTGGCCCTGGGCGTTCTTCTCGATGAAGTTGGCGTCGCGGTCTTCCTTCACCAGCTTGGCGATGCGATCCAGCGCCTCGTCCCAGCCGATGCGCTTCCACTCCGACGAACCCGCTTCGCGAATCTGCGGGTACTTCAGGCGGTTGGGGCTGTGGACGAAGTCGAGCAGGCCGGCGCCTTTGGGGCAAAGCGTGCCGCGGTTGACCGGGTGATCGGAATCACCCTCGATGTGGATGATGTTCTGCGCAACGTTCTTCGCCGCATCACCCTGGCTGTACATGAGGATGCCGCAGCCCACCGAGCAGTACGGACAGGTGTTGCGGGTCTCGACGGTGCGCGCAAGCTTGAAATGGCGGATCTGGTCGGCGAATGCATCCGGGGGTGCCATCCCGAGTGCCGCCAGGCTCGATCCTCCAAGGCCCACGGCGCAGACCTTGAAAAATTGCCGACGGTTCATATCCATCGTGCGTCTCCTGATCAGGCAGCGTACGTCCGGTGCATGGCCGGACCCTTGCTGCTTAAAAGATAGCCAAGCTGAGGCAATAAGCCAGTCTTCAGCCGGGCGCTGACCATGCACGCGGAGACTTTGCGGCGCATTGACGCGCGTCAGTGCGTCACTTAGAACGCACTGCCAAGTACCCCCAAATGGGCAACGGGCGGGTAGGCGCAGGAGATACTCTCGCCGTCGGGGCGACAGGCGGATTGCGCGCGATCCGGCTGCAGGGACTCGTGCAGCCCGAGCAGCGCCACGCCGATGAGGGCAGCGAGCAGGTAATGGCGCGCGTGTCTTGTTCTTATCGCTTTCATGACGACCTCCGTCACTTCAGCCTGCGATCGGGGCCTTGCAGCCCTGCCATGGTTTCAGTCTGGAAGCTGTGGCGCTCCTGTCAACCGAAGCGCTTGACCGAAATGCCCGAACGGCACGGCAGCCGGGCCGTTAACCGCCCCACCACCCTCCCGTTAGGGTGGCAGGACCTGATTGCCCAAGAGCGCTTCCATGTCGTCCGCCGCCTCGCCCTACCCTCACCTGCTCGCCCCGCTGGACCTGGGCCCCCTCCAACTGCGCAACCGCGTGGTGATGGGCTCGATGCACACCGGGCTGGAAGACCGTCTGTGGGACTTCGGCAAGCTCGCTGCCTACTACCGCGAGCGTGCGCGCGGCGGCGTCGGGCTGATCATCACTGGCGGCTTTGCACCCAACCGCGAAGGCTGGTTGCTGCCGCTGGGCAGCAGTCTCACCAGCGGCCTTCAGGTGCCGGCGCACCGTCGCCTGACCCAGGCGGTGCATCGTGAAGGCGGGCGCATCCTGCTGCAGATTCTCCATGCCGGTCGCTACGGCTATCACCCGCTGGTGGTCTCGGCATCAGCGGTGAAGTCGCCGATCAGCTGGTTCACCCCGCGCGAGCTGTCCGAGCGCGGCATCCTGCGCACCATTGCCGCCTTCGTGCGCTGCGCGAAACTCGCCCACGCCGCCGGCTACGACGGCGTGGAGATCATGGGCAGCGAAGGCTACCTGCTGAACCAGTTCCTCTGCCCGCGAACCAACCAGCGCGAAGACCGCTGGGGCGGCGACCTGGGCAACCGCATGCGCCTGCCGCTGGAGATCGTCCGCCGCACCCGCCGCGCGTTGGGCGAGCGCTTCGTCATCAGCTACCGCCTGTCGCTGCTCGATCTGGTGGATGGGGGCAACAGCTGGGACGAGGTACGCACCGTGGCGCGCGCCCTCGAAGGTGCCGGCATCGACCTGCTCAACACCGGCGTCGGCTGGCACGAATCGCGGGTGCCGACCATCGTCACCTCGGTGCCACGCGCGGCCTTCGCCGAAGTGACCGCGCGCCTGCGCCGCGAACTGCGCGTGCCAGTGATCGCCAGCAACCGCATCAACACACCGGAAGTCGCCGAGCAGTTGCTCGCCGAAGGCCACGCAGACCTTGTCTCCATGGCCCGACCGCTGCTGGCCGATCCACAGTTCGTGGCCAAGGCCGCCGCTGGCCGCGCCGCTTCGATCAACACCTGCATCGCCTGTAACCAGGCCTGCCTGGACCACGCCTTCGCCAACCGCCGCGCCAGTTGTCTGGTCAATCCACGCGCAGCCTTCGAGACCGAACTGCGCTACCGAAAGGCACGCGTCCACAAACGCATCGCGGTGATCGGCGCGGGGCCGGCCGGGTTGTCCGCCGCCTGCGTCGCTGCCGAGCGCGGCCACCGGGTGACGCTGTTCGAGGCCGCTGTGGAGATCGGCGGGCAGTTCAACCTGGCCAAGCGCGTGCCGGGCAAGGAGGAATTCCACGAGACGTTGCGCTACTTCTCCGTGCGCCTGGGCGAACTGGGCGTAGAAGTGCAACTCGGCCGGCGCATCCAGCGCGGTGAACTCAGCGGCGAGTATGACGAAGTGATAGTCGCCACGGGCATCCAGCCGCGCACGCCGTCGATTCCGGGGATCAGCCACGCCAAGGTGCTCAGTTACCTCGATGTGCTGCGGGGTGCAGCGGTGGGCCAGAAGGTTGCGCTGATCGGCGCAGGCGGCATCGGCTTCGACGTCGCCAGCTTCCTGCTCAGCGAGCGCGACGGCCCGCAGCCACTGGGCGAATGGCTTGGCCAGTGGGGCATCGACCTCGACAACGCCACGGGAGGCGGACTGATCCCACCGGTCGCCGCATCCTCACACCGGCAGCTCTGGCTACTGCAACGCAAGGCCGGCCAGCCCGGTGCCGGGCTGGGCAAGACCAGCGGCTGGGTGCATCGCGCGCACCTCAAGCATCACGGCGTGCGAATGCTGGGCGCAGTGGAGTATTTGCGCATCGACGATGACGGCCTGCACCTGCGCATCGACGGCCAGGAGCAATGCCTGGCGGTGGACAACGTGGTGATCTGCGCCGGCCAGGAACCCCTGCTGGAACTGCAACCGACACTGGCGGCAGAGAACCTGCGTTACCACGTCATCGGTGGTGCCAGCGTGGCGCGGGAGCTGGATGCCAAGCGGGCCATTCGCGAGGGTGCCGAACTCGCCGCGCGGCTGTGAACGCTTTTCGTAGGACCGAGGGGGACGCCCAGCCCTTGCTCGCGAACGAATTTTCCGGCTACTCCAGCGCCGGACGGTTCGCGAGCAAGCTCGCTCCTACAACCATGCACTCGCCTGGACTCAGGACTCCAGCAACACCTTGATCGCTCGCAGGTCCTTCTCCACCCACTGGGCGTCGCGCTCGAAGGTGGCGTCGTCCATCTGCGGCTGGCGCAGCAGGGTGAGTTGCAGCTCGCAGCCATCGGCATTGGCGATCAGCCGTAGCGGGATGTGGACGGCCGGGGCCTGCTCGGGCAGCACGTCGTGGTCGAGCACACCGAACGCATTGTGTGGCGAGAAACGCACGTGCAGGGGGCCCTGGGGCGTCTGAGCCAGCCAGAGTTCGCCTTCCAGCGGCTCGATGGCGCTGCACAGGCCCGAGGCCCAATAGGGGAAGTTCTTCGGATCGGCGAGGAACGCGTAGGCAGCGTCGCGCGGACGCTCGATGCGCACGCTCAGCACGCGGGAGGCGCGGGTGGCCATGGTCGGGACCTCCATCAGGGCGGGAGCGATGCTCCCGTCTGGTGCATACTACGCGGCTAACTATTCTCGATCGACCGCAGGCCAGCCCTTCGCTGCCCTGCTCACTGAGCATTTCCGGAGTTTCCCATGCCTACGCCACCCTGGTGGTTGTTCGTCCTGCCACTGATCGCCGGCGCCTGCCTGCCACTTCAGGCCGGCATCAACGGCCAACTGGCCAAACAGGTGTCCAGCGTGCTGGCCGCCGCACTGATTTCCTTCTTCGTGGGCATGCTGGGTCTGCTTGCGCTGACCCTGGCCAACCGCGAATTCCCCAGCCTCGCGGCGATGCGCGGGATGCCCTGGTGGCAGTGGTGCGGCGGCTTCCTGGGGATGTTCTTCATCTTCATCGCCGCCTTCGCCGCACCGCGCGTCGGCGCGCTGATGTTCATGGTGCTGGTGCTCGCTGGCCAACTGGGCATGGCACTGGCGCTGGACCACTTCGGCTGGGCCGGTTTCAAGGAAGCGCCGGTGAGCACCCTGAAGATCGCCGGCATGGCCGCCATCGCCGTTGGTATCTGGATGATCCGCAAGGGCTGAACACCATCCGTCTACTCTGAGCTCGGATGGCTCGCCCGCAGGAGATTTCCATGACCGATATCCAGGTGATCCTGGTCGACGAACACGACAACCCGACCGGCACGATGGAAAAACACCAGGCCCATCATCTGGGGCTGCGCCACCGCGCCATCTCGGTCTATGTCTTCAACCGCGCCGGCGAACTGCTGCTGCAACGCCGCGCGGCGGGCAAGTACCACTGTGGCGGGCTGTGGAGTAACACCTGCTGCGGCCACCCTTACCCGAACGAATCCGCGAAGCACGCCGCCGAACGCCGGCTGCGCGAGGAAATGGGCATACAGGTCGAGTTGCACAAGCTGTTCGAGTTCAGCTACCGCCTGGAGTTGGCCAACGGCATGACCGAACACGAGTACGGCCACCTGTTCGGCGCCGTCGACGAGCAATCGCCGCACCCCGATCCAGAAGAGGCCGACGACTTCCGCTACGTCGCCCTGCCCGAGCTGGAAGCCGAGATGGCTGCGCACCCGGAGCGTTTCACACCCTGGTTCCTCATCTGCTACCCGACCTTCAAGGACTATCTGCGCAATAACGGCGGAATCGCCGCTCTGTAGATCACCCTGCTGTTCATCGCCACTCTGTTCGTCGAAAGCCCGAGCAAATCGGCGCGCCGACCACTATGATGCGCGCCTTCGCGCCACCGCACCGACTTGCCGCCATGAGAAAACCACCGCTGATCGCCAACGCCGAACTGGACCGCCTGGAAACCTGGGCGAAGTACACCTCGGGCCTGTGCAAAGACTGCAATGCCACCTGCTGCACCATGCCGGCGGAGGTGAACGTCAACGACCTCATTCGTATCGGCGTGGTCGACGAATTCGAGCGCGACGAGCCGGCGAAGCACATCGCCAAGCGCCTGCTGAAGGAAGGCGTCGTCGAGCGCTTCAACCAGAAGAGCGGCATCTTCACCCTGACCCGCACCAGCAACGGCGACTGCTACTTCCTCGACCGCAAGACCCGTCTCTGCAGCGTCTACGCCAAGCGCCCGGACACCTGCCGCAACCACCCGCAGGTCGGCCCGCGCCCCGGCTACTGCGCCTACCGCAAGAAGACTGCCTGAATAACAATCCGTCAGGGAGAAACGGCGTCTTTTGTGCTTTTCGTAGGAGCGAGCTTGCTCGCGAACCGAATAGCACCGTGCCTTGCAAGCTCGCTCCTACGGGGAACACCCGCGTCTGAGGTGGCTCGCTATACTGCGCGCCAGCTCAGGAGCCCCTCATGAATTCCCTGCTCGAAGCCTGGCGGCATTCGCCTACCCACCGTCGTGTCTGGGCGCTCGCCGCGCCGATGATCCTCTCCAACGTCTCTGTGCCGTTGGTCACCCTGGTGGACAGCGCGGTGATCGGCCACCTGCCGCACGCACACCAGTTGGGCGCCGTGGCGGTCGGCGGCGGGCTCTATACCCTGCTAGTCGGCGTGCTGGGATTCCTGCGCATGGGGACCACCGGCTTCGCCGCCCAGGCAGCCGGCCGTGAAGAGGGCGGAGCACTGCGGAGGATTCTCGGCCAGGGCCTGCTGCTGGCTCTCGGCCTCGCCCTGCTGCTCAGTCTGCTGGCCGTGCCGCTGACCGGCCCCGCGCTCAAGCTGATGCGCCCGTCCCCCGAGCTGGATGTGCTGGCCCGTGAGTTCTTCCACATCCGCCTGTTCGGCCTGCCAGCAGCTTTGGCCACCTACACACTGGTCGGCTGGTTCCTCGGCACGCAGAACGCCCGTGCGCCGCTGGCGATCCTGCTGACCACCAACCTCATCAACATCGTGCTCAGCCTGTGGTTCGTGCTGGGCCTGGGCTGGGGCGTGGCCGGCGCGGCGAAGGCTGCGGTGACCGCCGAATGGGGCGGCGCGCTGCTGGGACTGGCGCTGACCCGCGGCGCACTCAGACGCTTCCCCGGCCTGCCGGACTGGTCACGCCTGCGCGCCTGGGCCAGCTGGCGGCCGCTGCTGATGGTCAACCGCGACATTTTCATCCGCAGCCTGGCGCTGCAGGGCGTGTTCTTCCTGCTCACGGTGCAGGGCACGCGCCTGGGCGACGCCACGGTGGCGGCCAACGCCCTGCTGCTCAACGGCCTGATGGTCACCGCCTACGCCCTCGACGGCCTCGCCCATGCCGTCGAGGCGCTGTGCGGCCACGCTATCGGCGGCCGCGACCGCACCGCCCTGCGCCGGTCACTGGTGGTCGCGTGCGGCTGGTCGCTGATCGCCAGCCTGCTGTTCGTCGCCTTCTTCTCCGTCTTCGGGCATCTGTTCATCGCCCTGCAGAGCGACATTCCGGAAGTACGTGCCACCGCCGACCAGTACCTGCCCTACCTCGCCTGCCTGCCGCTCATCGGCATGTGGAGCTACCTGCTCGACGGTCTGTTCATCGGCGCCACCCGCGCCCGCGAGATGCGCAACGCCATGCTGCTGGCCTGCGCCGCCAGCCTGCCGCTCGGGTTCGCGCTGCAGGGCTGGGGAAATCACGGTTTATGGCTAACCTTCCTATGCTTCATGTTGCTGCGCGCGCTGGTCCTCGCCGGCTACGCGTGGAAGCTGACACGCCAAGATGCCTGGCAGGGACCTGCCAGCCCCTGACCTGTTGAGGAGACGCCATGCCGGCTTGTCCCATTCCCGTTGACGAATCCCTGCGCCAACAGACCCTGGATGAGATGAACCTGCTCGACACCCCGGCCGAGCACTACCTGGATACCCTCGTTCAGCTGACCCAGGACCTGGTGAAAGTCGATACCGTGCTGATCAGCCTGATCGACCAGGAGCGCCAGTGGTTCAAGGCCCGCGTCGGCCTGGATGCCAGCGAGACCCAGCGCGACGTGTCCTTCTGTGGCTACGCGATCCTCGGCGACGACACCCTGCTGGTGCCCGATGCCACCCTCGACGAACGCTTCGCCGACAACCCGCTGGTACTCGGCCCGCCCTATATCCGCTTCTACGCTGGTCGCCCGCTTCGCGCCGGCAACGGCCAGGCCATCGGCACCCTGTGCATGGTCGATCCGCGGCCACGCAGCATGACCGAGGCGCAGCAGGCCAACTTCCGCGACCTCGCCACCCTTGCCGAGGGCTATCTGCAACTGCGCAGCCTGATCCAGAGCAACCGCGACCTGCGCGTGGAGATGGACCGCGAACAGCGCAAGGCCCTGCTCGACCCCCTGACCCAGCTGTGGAACCGTGGCGGTCTGCTCACCTTCCAGGACCGCGAGTGCCGCCTGGCACGGGAAAGCCACGTACAGCTGGGCGTGATCTACGCCGACCTCGACCACTTCAAGGCGATCAACGACAAGTACGGCCACGCCGCCGGAGACCAGGTGCTCTGCGAATGCGCGCGGCGCCTGCGCGCTGCCCTGAGGCCGGACGACCTGCTGGTGCGCCAGGGTGGCGAGGAATTCGTTGCCCTGCTGAAGGTAAAGGATGGCGAGGAACTGCAGCGCGTTGCCGAACGCGTGCGCCAACTGATCGGACACGAGCCGGTGCCGTTGGCCTGCGGCCCGCTGCCAGTCAGCCTGAGCATCGGCTGCACCCTGCTGGCAGCGGAAGAACAGATCGACCAGGCACTGGAACGTGCCGACGCCGCGCTCTACAGTGCCAAGCAGGCCGGACGCGACCGGGTGAGTTTCAGCGCACCACCGGCTTCAGCCTGATCAGAAGAAAGGCCCCAGCAGAGGACCCTCTCATGGCCCAAGCCATTGCCGCGTACCTGCACTACCTGTCGATCTTCCTCCTGTTCGCCCTGCTGGTGCTGGAGCACCAGTTGTTCCGCCTGCCGCTGGACCTGTCGCGGGCGCGCAGCCTGGTGATAGTCGACCTGGCGTACGGCGCCTGCGCCGGCCTGGTGCTGCTGACCGGCGCCGCGCGCGTCGTCTGGTTCGCCAAAGGGACGGACTACTACCTGCACAACAGCCTGTTCCACGCCAAGATCGGTCTTTTCGTCCTCGTGGCTATCCTCTCGATCCTGCCGACCATGACCTTCCTCAACTGGCGCAATGAGCTCAAGGCCGGGCGCGTCCCAGTGCCCAGCGAACGCCAGGCCAAGCTGGTGATCATGACGATCCGCATCGAGCTGCTGGCTCTGGTGATCCTGCCGCTGCTGGCAACCTTGATGGCGCGCGGTTTCGGGATGATCGGCTGAGCGCATTCCTACACGCAGACCGGACCTATCCGATTCTGGCGCCGCGATGATCAGTGGATGCTCCTGCGCAGTTTCGACTGCCGCAGGACTTCGTCATGCCTCCCCGCCCCTTCCAGTGCCACCTGTGGCCGTTGCTCTCCGTTATGGCGGCTCTCGCACTGACTGGCTGCGCGAGCGACGACTTCACTTTCGAAGCCGACCTGCCCGGTGACTTCCAGCTCACTGGCGATGCGCAGTACAGCGGCGCCAACTGCGGAGATTCCGCCGGTCAGACGGTCACCCATCACCTCTTCGAGACGCCGGGCCACAGCGAGCGGCCGCACCGGGTCAGTTTCCAGGTACCACTGAGCACACACGAGGGCGGCTGCAGGCGGGACCTCAGCCGAATTCAGATCCGGCTCGACGGCGACTCCGCCGATCTCGCCGGCAGTCCCAGAGCGCCGGACCAGGCCTTCGCCACGCTCGACTTCCGCAATCGCCTGCCCGACGCAGCCCAACGCATGCCGGACAGGGGCGCGCGCATTTTCGACGGTCGCTGCCGTTGGTTGCAGCCCGCGCCCGGCGAACTGCTGATGAAGGAGCGCACCCTGCAATGCCAAGCCTCCGACCTCGCGGGAAGCTGGCTGGAGGGCTCACCCGGTGGCTCGCTGCAACGCGACGAGTTGCCGGGGCGCATCGTGCGGCTGGCCATCGGCATGGCGCCGGACGTGCCGGCCACCGCCGCTGGCGAATGACCTTACGCCAGCAGCAGTTGCCCAAGCCGGCGATGTAGCGCATCGCTATCCACCACCTCCGGCTGCAGATGGAAACGCTCACGCAGCAGGCCAAGCAGTTCATCGGCACTCTCGATGCTGTGCTGCTCGACTTCGCCGTCCGCGCAACGCCGGGTGAACTGTCCATTGAGCAACGACAACCGCGCGCCCTCCTCGCTGAGTGCCACCCGCAGGGAGTTGCGAAACACGCTCTGCGGATAGGTCGAGGTGTACCAGTTGCGCATGCCGTAGTCCGCCCAGTGCTGAGGGGCGAGGGTGAAGCGGTACAGCGTCTGCCAGCCGGAGGATGAACGCGTGGCGATTTCCAGCTCCTCCTCGAGAGAACCGGCGATGCGCCAGCCACCGGGCAACTCGTCGTTCACCCGCAGTGGCAGGGCTTTCGGCGAGGCAGGGCCGCCGAAACCGATATCCACCAAGTGTGGCCCCTCGGGCAGGTCGACACGCAGCAGCAGGTGCGTCTGCGGGGTCAGCGGCGCATCCACAGGAAGGCCCCAGCGCACCCGCGCCACCAGCAGCGTCACCCGGTAGTCGAGGCTGGACAGCAGGCGGGCGAACAGACTGTTCAGCTCGAAGCAGTAACCGCCGCGTCGATGTTCGACGACTTTGGCGAACACGGCCTCCGGCTCGATCAGGATGGGTTTTTCCAGCAGCACGTCGAGGTTCTCGAAAGGCAGGTGATGCAGTGCTGCGACGATCAGCCGGTCGAGGTTCTCCAGCGTCGGCGCGGGGCGCCGCGGCGGCAGACCGAGGCGTGCCAGGGCCGCATCGAGCTGGGCGGCGCCAAAGGGGGTGAGCGGGGTCATGCGAGTCTCCTTTCGCAAAGCATCAATGGCGGTGGTCGACGGTCGGTTCGGGGATCACCAACGGGCCGCAATTCTCTTCACTGACAATCACTGCCAGCAGGCGCGCAGGCTCGCTGGCGCTGGGGTTCTCGGCGAACAGGTGCAGCTCGCGGCTGGGCTCGAACCAGGTCTGGCCCGCGGCGTAAGTCTGCGCCGGCAGGCCCTGCATCTGCGAGCGCACCTGACCACTGAGCACAATGGCGGTTACCGCGCCGGGATGGCGGTGCGCCGGGGTGTAGCCGTTGGGCGGGAAGTCCACCTGCAACGTGGTGACGACCTTGCCGGGCATGTCGGCCAGCGGCTCGCAGGACAGGCGCTTCACCTGTGTGCCAGGCCGTGCACTGGCCAAAGGCCCGGCATGGCTTTGCGCAAGGCTCGCCACTGGACGTGACCCGGGCTGCCAGAGCAAAGCGCCTGCGACGATGGTCACGACCAGCGCCAGCCCGGTGCGTACCTCACGTCGCGATACGAGAATCACGGCGAGGTTCACGCTGACAGTCCCGCCAGGCGAAAGCCCGGCTGCCAGCCCAGGCGATGGCGCGCCTTGGCCGAACTGACGTCGATGTCCTGCTCGGCGACGTTGTAGACGCCGTGCGCCCCCCACTCCAGCGCCAGCAGCGCGGCGCGGGCGGCATCGTCGACATGCACGGCCAGCCTCGGATCAGCCATGTCGGTACCGGTTCCAGGCCCATAAAGCCGGCCATAGCGCAATACGATGCCCTCCATGGGCCGGGCACCGAGCACCGCCTCTTCGAGCGCGGCGACACCCCCGACACTGATGGCGCGCGGGACTTCAGCACCCAGGTCCAACGGCTGTTCCTCGTGCAGCGGCAGCTCGCCCGGCGCGTAAGCCCAGGCGATGCTCTGCGCGACCATGCGCTCGACGCCGGCGGCACGGGCCGCAGCCACCAGATTGGCGGTACCTTCTCGGCGAACGCGCGCGTTGCGCGGCTGGGCGGCGGGCATCAGGGCTGGCTCCAGACCGGCTGGCAGGTCCGTGAGCTGATGGATCACCCAGCGCGGCTGGAACTCCAGCAGCGCGGCATGCAGGGCTGGCGCGTCATAAACGTCCAGCAGCATCGCCCGCGCGCCGGCGCTTTCCAGCGTTGCGGCGCGTTGTGCGGAGCGGCTGATCGCCAATACCTGATAGCCGCGCTCCAGCAGCATCGGCAACAGTCGCTGGCCGATGGCACCGCTGGCGCCGGCGAAGAAGACTTTCATGCACATGGGAGACCTCGAATCGGACGGGCGGGACATGGCACCACTCTAGTGACGCCATGCCCCACCCCACAGAGCCAAGATCATGCAGAACAACTAGGACATGATTGCCGAACCTTGATCCATGTCCACGCAATGTCACGCTCATCGTCTATAACAAACGGCTCAATACCCCGATCCTGAGGAGTCGCCATGAGCCAAGTCTTCGATGTTGCCGTTGTCGTCGGCAGCCTGCGCAAGGAATCCCTGAACCGCAAGATAGCCAAGGCGTTCGCCGCATTGGCGCCGGCCAACCTGAAGCTGGAGATCGTGGAGATCGGCGACCTGCCGCTGTACAACGAAGAGCTCGATGTGAGCACTCCGCCCGCCAGCTACAGCGCCTTCCGCGAGCGCATCGCCCGCGCTGACGCGGTGCTCTTCGTCACTCCCGAATACAACCGCTCGGTACCCGGCGTGCTGAAGAACGCCATCGACGTCGGCTCGCGCCCCTACGGCAAGAGCGCCTGGAACGCCAAGCCCTGCGCCGTGGTGAGTGCCTCTCCGGGGGCCATCGGCGGCTTTGGCGCCAACCACCATCTGCGCCAGTCGCTGGTGTTCCTCAACATGCCGGTGCTGCAGCAGCCTGAAGCCTACCTGGGCGGTGCGGGCGGCTTCTTCGACGAAGCCGGCAAGCTGTCGGAGAAGACCGAGCCCTTCCTGAAGAGCATCATCGATGCCTTCTCCGCCTGGATCGTGCAGAACCAGCCGCGCTGATCGCCGCGAGCGCCGGCACCCGCCGGCGCTTTCCCTCCCCGCCATTCTGAGTAGCCGGTCGCAGGCCGCTGCGGCACCCGGCATTCACGATCGTTCCGGCTGGCCCCACGACTCCTCACACGCCAAGGTTCAGACCCGCTACCTGCGCCCGGACCGTCAATGCTGCGCCACCTTCTGTTTTGCATCCTAGCCACCGCCCTGCTCACCGGCTGCACTTCACCGCCGGTGAAAAAGAAGGTCGACGGCGAGGGCTTCAGCTCCGGGCAGATGCTGCAGAACGACGCCAACCGCGCCGCCAACCTGGCGATGCGCGACAACCTCGGCAGCCTGTCGCTGCTGCTCGACAAGCTCTACAAGCGCAATCCCGGCCAATGGAAGAAAACTGGCGCGACTTCACGGGAACAGGCTCACCAGCGAGTCATGGACGCCATCCGCAACCAACAACCGCTGCCCGGGCTGGACGGCAGGAAGTCGGTGGACGTGCTCCCCCTGGCCTTCGCCCCCGAATTCCAGGGCGACCGGGCCGGCACGTTGATCTACGGGATAGGCAGCATGCTCTTCGAGCTTTACGGCGGAACCGACACGCAGCACCTGCTCAGTGGACTGAACGCGCAGATGACCGCCAATGCGGCCTGGAACATCGAGGTGGCTGCCTGGCTGCTGGCCAGTCGAACCGACAGCAATGGCCAGCCGTTGCTGCTCTCCAACGAGATCAGCAGCAGCGGGCGCAACCTGTCCTTCGAGCGGGAGTTCGGCCGCATGATCGGCCGCCTGGAGCTGCTGGCGCAGATGACCCATGAAAGCCTGCGCCGCAGCGGTATCAACTACGTGCAGGGCATCCTGGCCGCGCCGATCCTCGGCCTGGTGCAGTTCATCCCACTGGACCAGGCTGCGGCGGCAGTGCAGTAGCGGCGGCTAATCCTCCAGCAACCGTGCCAGGCGCTGGCGCAGGTAGCGGTTCTCCGCACGCAACTCGTCCACTTCGTCCAGCAGGCGCAGCGCCAGGGCGATGCCCGGCCAGTCGAGCTCGAACTCGCGGCGCAGACGCACCGCGCGACGCACCACGCTGACCGCCTGGTAATCGAAGACCCAATGCCCTGCGCGTTGTTCGCGGGGCTCCACGATACCCACCTCGACGATCTCGACGAGCACGTCGCGGGGGAGGTTCACCGACTGGCAGAGCTCGTCGAGGTCCACCACCATCACTGTCGTCGTCATGCGCGTTTACCCCAATCGGCACGGGGGTCGAAGGCCGCCTTGGCAGCCAGTTCTTTCCAGAGTTTGCGGGTCGCCTCGTCCGCCGTCTTCGGCATTACCACCTTGAGCACGGCATACAGATCGCCGGCGGAGGCCTCGCCCTTGTTCGGCAGGCCCTTACCCTTGATGCGCAGGCGCTGGCCGGCCTGGCTGTTGGCCGGGATGCCGAGGTTGATCCGCCCGCTCAGCGTGGGTACTTCCACCTTGGCGCCGAGCGCAGCTTCCCAGGGCGCCACCGGCACGGTAACGACCAGGTCGCGGCCATCGACATCGAAGACCGGGTGCGGAACCAGGCGAATCGCCAGGTACAGATCACCCGCCGGCCCGCCGTTGATACCCGGCGCACCCTGCCCCTTGAGGCGGATGCGTTCGCCGTCGGCGGTGCCCACGGGAATCTTCACGTTCAGCGTCTTGCTCTGCGGAGGCAGCTTGCGGCCGTACTCGTCGTAGCTGGGCAGGCTGAAGCTGATCGGCCGGCTGTCGCCTGAGAGGGTTTCCTCGAGGAACAGCGGGACTTCCATCTCCACGTCCTGGCCACGATGGGCCTGCGGCTGGCGCGCACCGCCGAAGCCAGCGTGAGCGCCACCGGCACGGCCACCGAATATCTGCTCGAAGAAGTCGCTGAAGTCCTGTTCGTGCCCCGGCGACGGGCCGTCGAAACCACCGCGTGGCTGCCAGCCGGGCGGCGCCTCGAACTGCGGTCCTTGCGAGCCGTACTTGCGCAGTTCGTCGTACTCGGCACGCTTCTCCGGGCTTTTCAGCACCTCGTAGGCCTCGGAGACGTCCTTGAACTTCGCCTCGGCGTCCGGCTCCTTGCTGACGTCCGGATGGTACTTGCGCGCCAGCTTGCGGTAGGCGGTCTTGATCGCCTTGTCGTCGGCATCGGGTTCGACCCCGAGCGCCGCGTAATAGTCCTTGAATTCCATCGGTAACGGTCACTCCTCACATGCGTTGGACCTGTCGGCGCCTGGGACACGGGGGATTCGCGCGGGCAGCCGGAGCCGCTGCGCGCACTGCGAGGCGAACAGGTGAAAAAAGCGGGTTCTGCCCTAACAGATGGAGTCGCGGCGCCCGCTTTTCAACACTGCCTGCAAGCCTAGACGCTGATCCTGCATCGCGGCCGCCGGGACGACTTGATATCGGTCATGGCATAGTCGTCTTCCGGAATCATCCCCACCCTGGATAGGCCATGACCTCGCCCCTCGATTCCTTCCGCCAGCCGCTGGACCCGAGCCACGAGCTGCCGATCTATCGCCAGCTTTACCAGCGCTTCCGCGATGCCATCACCCGCGGCGCGCTACGGCCGGGCGAGCGCGTACCGCCGGTTCGGGGGTTGGCCAGCGAACTGGGCGTGGCACGCGGCACCGTGGAGCTGGCCTATCAGTTGCTGACCAGCGAGGGCTACCTGCTGGCACGCGGACCGGCGGGCACCGTGGTATCGCCGCAACTGGCGGGGCGCACCACCGCTGCACCGCCCGTGGTCGTTGCGCCGGATACCGTCGAACGCGCCCTGCCCGGCCTGATCGCCCACGGTCCGACCCTGCGGCCGTTCCAGCTCGGCGTGCCGGCACTGGACGCCTTCCCCCGCGCGCTCTGGTCGCGGCTGTGCGCGCGGCGTCTGCGCCAGCAGAGCGCGTCCATGCTGGCTTACCCGGAGCCTTGCGGTTACGGGCCGCTGCGCGAGGCGGTCGCCGGTTACCTGGGAATCTCCCGTGGCATCGTCTGCAACCCTGCGCAGGTGTTCATCTGCGCGGGTTACCAGGGTGCACTGGACCTGATCAGCCGCACCCTGCTCGAACCCGGCCAGCGCTACTGGCACGAAGACCCCGGCTACCCGCGCGGCCGCGAACTGCTGCGCCGGGCCGGTGGCGTGCCGGTGCCGGTCGCGGTGGACGCCGATGGCCTGCGCGTGGAAGACGGTATCGCTCGTGCGCCGGATGCTCGCTTCGCGCTGGTCACGCCGTCACAGCAGAGCCCCACCGGCGTCGCCCTCAGCCTGCCGCGCCGTCTGGCCCTGCTGGACTGGGCCGCCAGCAGCGGCGCGTGGATAGTCGAGGACGACTACGACAGCGAGTACCGCTACGCCGGCTTCCCGCTGCCAGCGCTGAAAAGCCTAGACCGCGCCGGCCGCGTGCTCTACACCGGCACCTTCAGCAAGGTGCTCTATCCTGCCCTGCGCCTGGGCTACCTCGTCGTACCGGCGGGGTTGGTGGAAGACTTCGTACGTGCGCAGCAGGTGTTCTCCTCCGGCTGCGCGGAACTGCTGCAGGCGACCCTCTGCGACTTCATGCAGGAGGGCCATTTCGCCCGTCACCTCAAGCGCACCCGCGCGCTCTATGCCCAGCGCCGCCAGTGGCTGCGCAAGGCGCTGGAAGAGCGCCTGGGCGAACGCCTGCGCTTCGCCGACACGCCCGGCGGGCTGCACTTGATCGGTGCGCTGGACCAGGACGACCTCGCCGTCGCCCGCCGCGCCCATGCCGAGGGCCTCGGTCTGCAAGCGCTGAACGCCTGGTGCATGGAAGCCAGGCGCGAGCCGGCGCTGATCATGAGCTTCACCAACGTCACCGACGAGCAGCTCGCCGGGCGCCTGGCAGAGCGGCTGGCGCCGTTGCTGACCTGAAGTTTCCCCGCGCTCAGCGCGCCTTCCCGTTCGCGAGCAAGCTCGCTCCTACAAGGCCGGCGCCGGCGCGCCCTGCGTAGGAGCGAGCTTGCTCGCGAACCGACCGATGACGACCACAGCCAGCGTCACCGTGAGGTCTTGCCGGGCCCCAGGCAGAGCGACTGGCGCTCTTGCTCGGCTGATTCTGGAGTGCGGGGCGGTCAATACCTCCGATGGCAAAAATTGACTGACAGGTGACGTTGACCGAGGTCAATTTTCCTACGGACGAAGCCGTTAGATTCCCACAACATATTGTTGTCTCGAATACATCGAGACACATCATGTTGTGGAATCAAGCCAATGCCTCCGACACGGACCGCCCCTCTTCCCACCAGCCTGCGCAAGCGTAACGGCAGCTCCGCCGCCTTCGACTCGAGCAAGATCGAACGAGCCATTGCCGCCGCCGGCGAGGCCAGCGGCGAATTCACCGCGCCCCATGCGCAGGAGCTGACCCGTCGCGTAGTGGCCCGCCTGCCGGCACAAAACGACCTGGACGTGGAGCAGGTGCAGGACGTGGTCGAGCGCGCTCTGATGGAAGCCGGCCACTACCCCACCGCGCGCGCCTACATTGTCTACCGCGAACGCCACGGCCGCCTGCGCCGCGAGCGCAAGACGCTGGTGGACGTCGCCGCGTCGATGAACGAATACCTCTCGCGGGAAGACTGGCGGGTGCGCGCCAACGC
Source organism: Pseudomonas sp. YH-1 (assembly GCF_051990045.1). Classification (NCBI taxonomy): domain Bacteria; kingdom Pseudomonadati; phylum Pseudomonadota; class Gammaproteobacteria; order Pseudomonadales; family Pseudomonadaceae; genus Pseudomonas; species Pseudomonas sp. YH-1. The sequence goes on from NZ_CP178184.1 coordinate 214,414, forward strand.
CAACCAGGGCTATTCCCTGGGCGGGCTGATTCTCAACGTGTCCGGCAAGGTCACCGCCAACTACTGGCTGGACGAGGTGTACAGCGAGGGCATCGCCATCGCCCACCGCGAGGCCGACCTGCACGTCCACGATCTGGACATGCTCGCCGGCTACTGCGCCGGCTGGTCGTTGCGCACCTTGCTCAGCGAAGGCCTGAACGGCGTCCCGGGACGGGTCGAGGCCGGGCCGCCGAAGCACCTCTCCAGCGCCCTGGGGCAGATGGTCAATTTCCTCGGCACCCTGCAGAACGAGTGGGCCGGCGCCCAGGCCTTCAGCTCGTTCGACACCTACCTCGCGCCTTACGTGCGCCAGGACAACCTGAGTTATCAACAGGTGCGCCAGGCGCTGCAGGAGTTCATCTACAACCTCAACGTGCCGTCGCGCTGGGGCACCCAGACGCCCTTCACCAACCTGACCTTCGACTGGGTCTGCCCGGAGGACCTGCGCGAACAGATTCCCTATATCGGCGGCGTGGAAATGCCCTTCGCCTATGGCGATCTGCAAAGCGAGATGGACCTGATCAACCGCGCCTACATCGAGGTGATGCAGGCCGGCGACGCTCACGGCCGGGTGTTCACCTTCCCGATCCCGACGTACAACATCACCCACGACTTCCCCTGGGACAGCGACAACGCCACGCGCCTCTTCGAGATGACCGCGCGCTACGGCCTGCCGTACTTCCAGAACTTCCTCAACTCGGACATGCAGCCCAACCAGGTGCGCTCCATGTGCTGCCGCCTGCAGTTGGATGTGCGCGAACTGCTCAAGCGCGGCAACGGGCTGTTCGGCTCGGCGGAGCAGACCGGCTCGCTGGGCGTGGTGACCCTCAACTGCGCACGCCTGGGCTACCGTCATCGCGGCGACGCTGCCGCCCTCTACGCGCAACTCGACTATCTGCTGGAGCTGGCCTTCGACAGTCTGGAGGTCAAGCGCAAGGTCATCCAGCAGCACATGGACGCCGGGCTGTACCCCTACACCCAGCGCTACCTGGGCACCCTGCGCAACCACTTCTCCACCATCGGCGTGAACGGCCTGCACGAGATGCTGCGCAACCTCACCGATGACCGCGAAGGCCTGCACACCGAGGTCGGCCGGCAGATGGCGCTGGAGCTGCTGGACCATGTACGGGCGCGGCTGGTGCGCTTCCAGGAAGACAGCGGGCACCTCTACAACCTGGAAGCCACGCCAGCCGAAGGCACCACCTACCGCTTCGCCCGTGAGGACCAGAAGCGCCACCCGGACATCCTCCAGGCCGGCACGCCGGATGCGCCCTACTACACCAACTCTTCGCAGTTGCCGGTGGGTCTCACCGACGATCCGTTCGAGGCCCTGGAACTGCAGGACGCCCTGCAGTGCAAATACACCGGCGGAACGGTGCTGCACCTGTACATGGCCGAACGCATCTCCAGCGCCGAGGCCTGCAAGACCCTGGTGCGCACCGCCCTCGGGCGCTTCCGCCTGCCCTACCTGACAGTGACTCCGACTTTCTCCATCTGCCCGGTCCACGGCTACCTCGCCGGCGAACACGAGTTCTGCCCGCGGTGCGACGAAGCCGCACTGCAAAAAGCCGACACCAGGAGCTGTTGTGCCCGCTGATTTCCACTTCAACTTTCATCCACGCAAAAAGGAGCACCACCGATGACCGCCAACCAATTACCCGAAAGCCAGCGCCAGCGCTGCGAGGTGTGGACCCGCGTAATGGGCTATCACCGCCCGGTGACGGCATTCAACGCCGGCAAGCAATCCGAGCACCGCGAGCGCCGTCACTTCCGCGAGACGCGATGAACAGTACGCTCAGGGTCGGGGGCCTGGTGCCCCTGACCACCTTGGACTATCCCGGATTGCTCGCCTGCGTGTTGTTCTGCCAGGGCTGCGCGTGGCGCTGCCGCTACTGCCACAACCCGGAGCTGATTGCGCCGAGGGGCGAGCACGAAATCCACTGGGACGACATCCTCGCGTTCCTCCGGCGACGCCAGGGCCTGCTGCAGGCGGTGGTATTCAGCGGCGGCGAGGCAACGCTGCAGGGCGCTTTGCCGCAAGCCATGGCCAGCGTACGCGCGATGGGTTTTCGCGCCGGGCTGCACAGCGCCGGCATCCGCCCGGAGGCTTTCGCCCGCGCGCTGCCCCATGCCGACTGGGTCGGCTTCGACGTGAAGGGATTGGCCGAGGACGTGGACGCCACGACCGGCGTGAAACGCAGTGGGCTGGCCAACTGGCGCAGCCTGGAACTGTTGCTGGCGAGCGGTGTGGAGCACGAGTGCAGGACGACAGTGCATTGGCAGTTGTTCGATCTGCAGCGATTGCGACGGCTGGCTTTGCGCCTGCGCGAGACCGGTGTGGATAACTTCGTGGTGCAACTGGCCCGCAGCGAGCGGCAGCTCGATCCTGAGCTGATCGCCACGCCGTCTCCTCATGGCGCATCTGATCTCTGGCGGGAGCTGCATGCACTGTTCCCGACCTTCGAATTACGCGACACCTGACAGGATTCGACTGTAGGAGCGAGCTTGCTCGCGAAGGGGCCCCGCTGCAGGCGTCGGTTCGCGAGCAAGCTCGCTCCTACAACGGGCCTACGGCATTGGTGATTTGCAGGCAAAGAAAAGCCCCGCCGAAGCGAGGCTTTTCACTTACCCGAACCGCCAGCCCATCAGGACGACAGGTAAGCCGAACGCGTCAGCCCCAGGCGCAGCGCATCGAGGTACTGGGTACGCTCGCGCACGGTGAGCTTGGCCCCGGCCACCTTGTCGCGGTAGTGGGTCATCAGCTCCTCGGGCGACAGGTGCACGTAGCGCAGCATGTCCTCGATGGTGTCGTGGGTCTCGATGCCGGCGTGGTAGTAGCTGCCGTCAGCGTTCTGGTAGACGTTCACCGAGTCGGTGTCGCCGAACAGGTTGTGCATGTCGCCGAGGATCTCCTGGTAAGCGCCGACCAGGAAGGTGCCGATCAGGTAGTCCTCGCCTTCCTTCACGTCGTGCACCGGCATGCTGGTCTCGATGCTCTGCTCGTCGACGTACTGGGTGATCTTGCCGTCGGAGTCGCAGGTCAGGTCCTGCAGTACCGCGCGGCGGGTCGGCTCCTCGCTCAGGCGGTGGATCGGCAGGATCGGCAGCACCTGGCCGATGGCCCAGGTGTCGGGCAGGCTCTGGAACACCGAGAAGTTGCAGATGTACTTGTCGGCCAGCTTGTCGTTCAGCTCGTCGAGCACCTGGCGGTGCGAGCGCTGGTGCGCCTTGAGCTGGTTGTGCAGGCGGCGGCAGATGGCGAAGTAGCACTGCTCGGCCAGGGCCTTCTGCGCCAGGCTGATCTTGCCTTCGGCGTACTGCGCGGCGGCGTCGCTCATGTAGTGGGTCGCGCGCCAGTAGGTCTCGGTGACCATCTCGGCGTCGGTCGGGCCGAGCAGGTCGGCCAGCCACTGGACGATCTCCGGCTGTTCGGCGAGGTCGGTGATCTTCGGTACTTCGTCGTTGTGGCGCTCGACGTCGGTGACCTGGGTGATCAGCACCGCGTGGTGCGCGGTCAACGCGCGGCCGCTCTCGGAGAAGATATGCGGATGCGGCAGGCCCTGCGCATCGCAGAACTCTTTCAGCATGCCGACCACGACACCGGCGTAGTCGTCGATGTCGTAGTTGATCGAGCTGGCGTTGCGCGAGTGGGTGCCGTCGTAGTCCACGCCCAGGCCGCCACCGACGTCCACGTGGTCCACCGGCAGGCCGAGGGCGCGCAGTTCGCCGTAGTAGCGGATGGCTTCCTTGAAGCCGTGCTGGTAGTCGGCCAGGTTGGCGATCTGCGAGCCCATGTGGAAGTGCAGCAGGCGCACGCCCTGGTCCAGGCCGGCAGCGCGGAAGCGCTCGACCACCGACAGCAGTTGCGCGGCGGACAGGCCGAACTTGGCCTTCTCGCCACCGGTATCGGCCCACTTGGAGGACGCCAGCGAGGACAGGCGCACGCGCAAACCGACCTGGGGCAGCACGCCGATCACGGCGGCTTCCTCGATCACCAGCTGCACCTCGGATTCCTTCTCGATCACGATGAACACGTTGTGGCCGAGCTTCTGCCCCATCAGCGCCAGCTTGATGAACTCGCGGTCCTTGTAACCGTTGCAAACGATGGTGCCGCCCTTGGGCGCCAGGGCCAGCACGGCCATCAGCTCGGGCTTGGAACCGGCTTCCAGGCCGATGGAGACGTTCTGGGTGGCGATGATGCTTTCCACCACCGCTTCCTGCTGGTTCACCTTGATCGGGTACAGCGCGGTGTAGCGGCTGCCGTATTCCAGGCGCGCGATGTTGGCATCGAAGGCGCCGGTGAGCTTGCGCACGCGGTCCTGGAGGATGTCCGGGAAGCGCACCAGCAGCGGCATCGACAGGCCCGCTTCACGCAGCTGCTCGACCAGCCCGTGCAGATCGATCGGCTGGGCATCGGCGCCCTGCGGGCGAACTTCCACGTTACCGGCGTCGTTGATGGCGTAATAGCCCGCGCCCCAGTGGCGAATTCCGTAGATGCTGCGGCTGTCTGCCACGGTCCAGTTGCTGCCGTCGTCTTTGCGGGTCCGTCTAGCGGCCATGCGTGGTGGTCTCCTCAAATTGCGCGAATGTATGCAGGCGCCCGCCCGGCGTGCGGGTGAGTCGTCAAGGCCTGGTGGTGTTAACCTAGCCGGGCCTGATGACGTTGCCGTGTTGACCGCCGGGGTTGGCGGTAAGTTTAGGAAAATCCGACGACGCGCCCAGGACGCACCGATAAATCTCCCATCTAGGGAAAGGGCTTGCCGGCCATGTGCGGGGCACATCGCCTGGAACCCGTTCTCGACAGGGGAGAGTCGCTTGCCCCTTCAGACAAGCAGCAGGGCGGCTCAGCCGCCGGATTTCTTCGCCTTGAGGCCGCGCTTGGTCAGCTCTTCGAGCAGCAGGTCGACGTGGTCGCCCTGGATCTCGATGATGCCGTCCTTCAACGCGCCACCCGTGCCGCAGCGCTTCTTCAGCGCGGTAGCCAGGTCTTTCAGCGCATCGGCCGCCAGCGGCACGCCAGTCACCGTGGTCACGGTCTTGCCACCGCGGCCCTTGGTTTCACGACGCACACGAGCGATGCCATCGCCGGCCGGAATCTCGGCCTGCTTGCAGATGCACGCGCCAATGGGCTGATTGCAGTCCGGGCAGTGCCGGCCGGTATCAGTGGAGTAGACGAGCCCGCCGAGGGCGGACAGGGAGGATGCTTTCTTGACCACCGGGCGTTTCCCCAGGATTGGCCTCTTCGGGCCAGGTCAACGAATGGCCGGCGGGTGCCGACCGCGACGCCCCACTCAGGCAGGGGCTGCGCAATTCCCGGCGGAGGACCCTGCCGGAAAGGTCGCGCAATTTAGCAGCATTGAAGGCAAATGCTAAGAGCGAAAATGCGTCATTGATCGGCACATTGGCGACATGCCTGCGCGGCAGGGCGGTTGTAGGAGCGAGCTTGCTCGCGAACGGGCCCGCTGCGGAGTCGGTTCGCGAGCAAGCTCGCTCCTACAGAAGAGCTGCCCAGCCCGAGGCCGGGGTCAGAAGCTGACCAGGTACTTGCGCAACGCCGCCAGTGAATCCGGGCAGTAAGGCGTGCCTGCCTTGGCTTCGGCCAGCGCCTGGTGCGGGTCGATGAATTTCGCTTCCAGCACTTCTTCGGGCTGCAACGTCAACGGCGCATCGGAAACGGCGGAGAACACCGCGCACCACAGGCGGTTGTCCGGCTGGTCGAAGAAGAAGGTGCCATGGGCGCGCAGTTCGACGCCAGCGATGCCCAGCTCTTCTTCCAGCTCGCGGGCGGCGGACTCGGCGTAGCTCTCGTCCGCTTGCACCATGCCGCCGGCGGCCGGGTCCCAGTAGCCGGGGTAGACCGCCTTGCTCAGGGTACGCCGATGCACGCACAGCTCACCGGCGGAATTGAACAGCAGGATAAAGGTGCCCCGCCCGATCAACCCACGCGCGCGCAGCTCAGCGCGTGGCAGGCTGCCCAGCAACTGATCGTCGTCGTCGACCCAGGCGATCTTCTCGGCGTCCGAAGCCGCCCGATGGGCGGCTTCCTTCTGGCTGATGCCTTCCATCGATCAGCCCTGGGCCAGCAGCTGGCGCAGGTCGATGATCGCGGCGTTGGCGCGGGAGATGTAGTTGGCCATCACCAGCGAGTGGTTGGCCAGCACGCCGAAACCGCTGCCGTTGAGGACCATCGGGCTCCACAGCGGCGCCTCGGCGGCCTCCAGCTCGCGGATGATCTGGCGCACGCTGACGGTGGCGTTCTTCTTCGCCAACACGTCGGCGAAGTCCACCTCGATGGCGCGCAGGATGTGCGACAGCGCCCAGGCCTGGCCGCGGGCTTCGTAGAACACGTTGTCGATCTGCATCCAGGGGGTTTCCTGGATCACTTCCTCGACTTCCGGCGCCTGGCCCGGGGTGACCGGCTGCATCGGCGTGATGTTGGTGTTCAGCTTGACCCGGCCGACGCTGGCCGAGAGGCGCTGGGACAGCGAGCCCAGGCGGGTGGACACGTCACCCAGCCAGTTGTTCAGGCTGTCGGCGCGGGCATAGAACTGCGCGCCGGCCGGATCGGCAGAGAGACGGCCGAGGTAGCGGTCCAGGGACTTGATGCCCTCGGCGTACTCCGACTCGGAGGACGGCAGCGCCCAGCTCTTGTTGTCGAAATTGAAGCGCGGCTCGGCGCGCGCCAGGTCGGCGTCCTCGGTGGACTGCGACTGGGAACGAGCGAAGTCCTTGCGCAGCGCGCGGGACAGGTCGCGCACCTGGACCAGGGCGCCGTATTCCCAGCTGGGCATGTTGTCCAGCCAGACACCCGGCGGGAAGATGTCGTTGGACAGGTAACCGCCTGGCTTGTTGAGCAGCGTGGCGACCACTTCCTTGAGGGTTTCCACCGTGGTGTAGCCCACCACCATCTGCCGGCCGGCACGCTCGGCGGCGGCCTGGGCGTTCTGCTGCACGGGGAAGAGGTCCGGCTCCTGGCTCCAGTACCAGCCGATCGCGCCGCAGATCACCAGGTAGACGCCCAGCAGACCACCGAGCACACGGCCCAGCCAGGGGCCGCCGAAGTAGGCGCGCGCGTCGTCCACCGAGTCGTTCACGCGATCACGTACGGAGCCGCGTTTCTTCCAGTTCCACATGGCAAGTTCCTTGATGTCCCGAATTCGAAGATAGCTTGGACCCGCAACCGGCCCCAGGGTGCCGCGATTTTAGGCCTCGCTGCGCAAGCATGCCGCACGCAGGCACGTCAGCGCAGCCTACCCTGCGCATGGTGCTAGGTAATGGTGCGAATTACAAAGCTTGAGATGTTTGACCGAAGGCACTGTTATTGCCATCAAGGATTGGTAGCATAGGGCCATCAGTGTGTATCACGGCGGAAACATGTTCGCCCCGCAGGCCGCCGGTACGGCCCTATAAAGAAGCGCGCGATGACCGAGCTCGACGATCCATCCCTCGACCGCCTCAAGCATCACTTCGCCCAGCGGGTGATCCACCAGGCCCGTCACCTGCTGGAAGTCTGGCAGCGCCTGTCGCGCGCGGAGTGGAACAGCGCCGGCACGGCCGAGCTGGCCGAGGCCTGCCTGCGCCTGCAGCGCTACGCCGAACGCTTCGAGCAGGCCGAGCATGCGGACCTGGCCAAGGCCATCGACCAGTGTCTGCGCGCCGTTCAGGACAACCGCGGGCGCCTCTCCAGCGAACTGATCACCGAACTCAATCGCCTGATGCAGCGCCTGTCGCGTACGGGCCTGCGTCATGGCGACCAGTTTGAGCAGACCCACCTGCCGCCACTGCGCAAGCCCGTCTACCTCGCCCTGCAGGACCTCGAGCGCGCCGAACGCCTGGCCCAGCAGCTGGAATTCTTCGGCATGGCCGCGCAGCCCTGCGAGCACGCCAACGCCTTCCGCGCCGCCATGGCTGACCGCCATCCGGCGGCCATCGTGATGGAAATCGACTTCGCCGGTGGCCAGGGCCTCGCGCTGGCCGACGAGGCCCAGGCCGGCCTCAAGCAGAAGCTGCCGGTACTGTTCTTCAGCCACGAGGAAACCGACACCCCGACCCGCCTGGCCGCTGCCCGCGCCGGTGGCCAGGATTTCTTCAGCGGTGCACTGGACGCCTCCGGCCTGCTGGAGAAGATCGAGACGCTCACCCGTGTGGCTCATTACGAGCCGTTCCGCGTGCTGATCGTCGACGATTCCCGCGCCCAGGCCGCGCACACCGAGATGGTCCTCAACAGCGCCGGCATCGTTACCCGCGCGCTCACCGCGCCGTTGTCGGTGATGGCCGAGCTGGCCGAGTTCCAGCCAGACCTGATCATCCTCGACATGTACATGCCCGAATGCCTGGGCACCGAGCTGGCCAAGGTGATCCGCCAGCACGAGCGCTATGTCAGTGTGCCGATCATCTACCTGTCCGCCGAGGACGACCTGGACAAGCAGCTCGACGCCATGAGCGAAGGCGGCGATGACTTCCTCACCAAGCCGATCAAGCCGCGCCACCTGATCGCCACCGTGCGCAACCGCGCTGCCCGCGCGCGAAGCCTGAAGGCGCGTATGGTGCGCGACAGCCTCACCGGCCTGTACAACCACACCCATACCCTGCAACTGCTCGACGACGCCCGCTTCCGCGCCCGCCGCGAAGAGCGCCCGCTGACCTTCGCGATGCTCGACATCGACCACTTCAAGCGGGTCAACGACACCTACGGTCACCCTATGGGCGACCGGGTGATCAAGAGTCTGGCACTGTTCCTCAAGCAGCGCCTGCGCAAGACCGATCACATCGGCCGTTACGGCGGCGAAGAGTTCGCCGTGGTGCTGCCGGACACCGACGCCGACTCCGCGCGCAAGGTGCTGGAGGAAATCCGCCAGCGTTTCGCCGAGATCCACTACCCCGCGCAGCCCCACGACCTCTCCTGCACCTTCAGCTGCGGGATCGCCGAGCTGGGGCCGGAGATGGACATCAAGACCCTCGCCAAGCAGGCCGACGAGGCGCTGTACACCGCCAAGCACGGCGGCCGCAACCGCGTCGAGGTCTACAGGTAACCCCCGTCCCGGTCTGGCGCGGCGCTCTGCCGCGCCATTTTCCGACCGAATGCTGGCATCGTGTCATCAGCCAGTAACGAAACTGCAATAGCTTCAGGGCTCGCCGTTTTTTCGCTGTCGGTCGAGACCTGCCATGCGCCTCAAGCTGCTCACCAACCTCAACACCTTCCTGCTTCTGCTCGTCTGTCTCGCGCTGGGCGCCACCCTGTGGTGGTCGCAACGCGCGCTGGAGCGCCCCTTCACGTTGATGGACCGCTACCTGGAACTCTCCCAGGGCTTCGAGCGCAAGGTCGCGCAGAACATTCAGGCGTACCTCGCCAGCGGCGACGCGCTCAAGCAGAAAGCTGCCCAGCAAGGGCTGGACGAACTGGCCCAGGAGCTGCCACGACTGCCGGACAGCCTCAGCCAGCTGCTTGGCCAGAGCCTCGAGGAACTGCACCAGTTCAGCGGCAACCAGCTACTCGCCGCCGGCAAGCTGGCCGGTGATCCGCAGGGCCTGCTGCTGCAGGCCGAACGCGACCTGCTGGCCGCGCTGGACCAGCTCGGCGCCTATACCGATGCCAGCCAGAACCCCGCCGCCGCCGAATACCGCACCCCGCTGCTGCAGGCCGGCCTGCACCTGACACGTCTGGCCCACGCCCGCGCCAAGCTGGTGGAAAGCGGCAACCCGGCGCTGGCCGAGGATATCCAGCGCGAGCTGGAATCCCTGCGCCAACTGGCCGAACGCATCGACGCCCTGCCGCTGCTCGGCGTACTGGAACAGCAAGCCTCCGCCTCCGACGACTTCGCTTCGATGATGGGCCTGGAATCCCAGCCGGCCGCCGAGGCACAGAGCGAGGACCGTGGCGTCACCCTCAAGCGCGACCTCGCCAGCGTGTTGCGCCGCTATCCGGACGAACTCGATCGCACCCGCCAGCTGATCGCCCAGCGCCAGCAACTGGCCAACGCTACTGCCCAGCGCGTGGGCGCCGTGCAGCAGGCACTGGCGACCCTGGAGCCGCAGGTGCGCGAGGAACGCTCGAAGATCCAGACACAGGTGCGCGTCATCCAGGGCGCGCTGATCGCCCTGATCCTCGCCACCGCGCTGCTCATCGACACCCTGCAGCGCCGCCTGGCGCGCGTGCTCGGCCTACTGGTTCCGGCGCTCTCGACCTGGGCGCGCGGCGACTTCGCCAACCCCATTGCGCTGAATACCCGTACCCGGGACCTGGTGGAGCTGCAGGAATCCCTGAATCGCCTGCGCGACTTTCTCGGCACCCTGGTCGGCACCATTCACCAGCGCGCCGAGGAAGTGGCCGGCAGCAGCCGCGCCCTGGCCGAACTGAGCGGCGGCCTGCACGCCGGTGCAGAACGCCAGGCCAGCGACACCGGGGAAATCCGCGACGCGCTGGGCAATATGGAAGCGGCGATCCAGCAGGTGGCCGGCGATGCCAGCCAGGCCGCTTCGGCCAGCCACGCCGCCGGCACGGCCGTCGAGCAGGGCCAGCAGGTGATTGGCAACAGCTTGAGCGGCATGCGCGCGCTGGTGGACGAAGTGCAGAGCAATGCCCAGGCCATCGAGAACCTGGCGGAAGAGTCGGCCACCATCGGCAATGTGCTGGGAGTGATCCGCTCCATCGCCGACCAGACCAACCTGCTGGCGCTGAACGCCGCCATCGAGGCCGCACGAGCCGGTGAGCAAGGCCGTGGCTTTGCCGTGGTCGCCGAAGAGGTCCGTTCATTGGCCCTGCGCACGGCCGGCGCCACCGAGGAAATCCAGCAACTCACCGCGCGCCTGCAGCAGGCCGCACGGCAGTCGGTGGAGGCGATGCGCAGCCAGGTCGAGCACGCGGAAGTCACCGCCAACCAGGCTGGCGCCGCCGAGGGCGCATTGGACGAAGTAGTCGGTGCTATTCGCACCATCGCCAGCATGGCCGAGCGCATCGCCGAGAGCTCCGCACAGCAGAGCGGCGCGGTCAGCGAAATCCGCTCCCACAGCGAACGCATCCACGAACTGGGCAGCCAGAACCTGCGCCTGATCGGCCAGGGGCGTAGCCAGGGCGAGCAGTTGCAGGAGTTGGGCGGGGCATTGCACACCGCCGTTAGAGCGTTCCGGGTCTGAAACAAGGCACTCGCAGGATGGGTGGAGCGCAGCGATACCCATGCTGTGTCGCAGGATCGATGGGTATCGCTGCGCTCCACACCATCCTACATCCGGGTTTCCCCGTGATTGCGGACGCGGGCTGTTAACGCTCGCCGAGCTTGTGCCGCGCCGCGTACAGGCAAACCATCTCCATCGCCAGGGTCGCGCCGGCCAGGGCGGTGATCTCGGCGCTGTCGTAGGGCGGCGCGACTTCCACCACGTCCATCCCCACCAGGTTGATACCGCGCAGCGCGCGGAGGATTTCCAGCGCCTGGTGCGAACTCAGCCCGCCGCAGACCGGTGTGCCGGTACCCGGTGCGAAGGCCGGGTCGAGGCAGTCGATGTCGAAGGTCAGGTACACCGGGTTGTCGCCGACCCGCGCGCGGATGCGTTCGGCGATGGCCTGCGGTGTGTTGCGGTGCACCTCGCGGGCATCGAGTACCTGGAAACCCATGACGTCGTCGTTGGTGGTGCGCAGTCCGACCTGCACCGAGCGCGCCGGGTCGACCAGCCCCTCGCGGGCGGCGTGGTAGAACATGGTGCCATGGTCGATGCGCTGGCAGTCCTCGTCCGGCCACGTATCGCTGTGGGCGTCGAAGTGGATCAGCGACAGCGGCCCGTGTTGCTTCGCGTGGGCCTTGAGCAGCGGGTAGCTGATGAAGTGATCACCGCCCAGGGTCAGCAGCGCGCAGCCGGCATCGAGGATGCGCGCGGCGTGGGCCTCGATGACCTCCGGGGTTTCCTGCGGTACGCCGTGGTCGAAGGAGCAGTCGCCGTAGTCGATCACGGCCAGGTGGTCGAAGGGATCGAACTCCCAGGGGAAGTGCCGGGCCCAGGCCATCTGCACCGAGGCGGCGCGGATCGCACGCGGTCCGAAGCGGCTGCCGGGGCGATTGGTGGTGGCCGTGTCGAAGGGCACGCCGCTGACCACCAGGTCGACGCCGCGCAGGTCGCGGCTGTAGCGGCGACGCATGAAGCTGGTGACGCCGGCGTAGGTGGATTCGGCAGCGGTGCCGTAAAGGCTGTCGCGGGTTATGGCCTGGTCGTTGTCGTTTGCGAGATCCATGGCGTCCTCTTTTTAGTTATCAGGTGATCACGGTGTTCGGAGCGCTCTACAACGTAGGGCGCATAACCTGGAACAGGTTATCCGCCAGCCCCGTTTCAGCTCGGCGGATAACGCTGGCGCGTTATGCGCCCTACGAGAGGTTCCAGGTCAGCTACGGGTACGGAACGCCGACCAGAGCCGGGTACGGTCGCGCTGTTGCTTGAGGGTCAGCAGCTGCTCGCCGAACAGCTTCTGGCGCATGGCCGCCGGCGGGTAGATATCCGGATCGCTGGCGACATCGGCGTTGAGCAGCGGCGTCGCCTTGAGGTTGGCGTTGGCGAAGTACAGGGTGTTGGTCAGCTCGGCGATGGAATCCGGGCGCAGCATGAAGTCGATGAAAGCACGAGCTTCCTGCGGGTGCGGAGCGTCCACCGGGATGGCCATGGTGTCGAACCAGATCAGCGTGCCTTCTCTGGGAATCCGGTAGATCACCTCGAACGGCTTGTTCGCCTGCTTGGCCTGCGCTGCGCCCATCAGCGCGTCGCCGGTGTAGGTCAGGGCAACGCACAGCGAACCATTGGCCAGGTCATTGATGTGCTTGCCGCTGGCGATGTAGCGCACGTCGGGTTGCAGCTTGCCCAGCAGTTCACGGACCTGGGCGAGGTCGGACGGCTCGGTGCTGTAGGGCGACTTGCCGAGGTAGTTGAGCGCGACGCTGATGACTTCCTGGGGCGAGTCGATCAGCGAGATGCCACAGTCGGCCAGGCGACTGGCGTATTCGGGTTTGAACAGCAGGTCGAGGCTGTCCAGCGGCGCATCGGGGATGCGCTTGAGCACTTCGTCCTTGTTGATCGCCAGACCCACGGTGCCCCACGTATAAGGCACACCGAAGCGATTGCCCGGATCGATGGCGGCGAGTTTGGCCAGCAGTTCCGGATCGAGGTTGGGGAAGTTCTTCAGTTGCGCATCGTCCACCGGCTGCACGGCCTTGGCCTGAATCGCGCGGGCCAGCCCGCTGCTGGCGGGGAAGACGACGTCATAGCCGCTGCGGCCGGTCATCAGCTTGCTGTCGAGCACCTCGGCACTGTCGAAGGTGTCGTACTTGACCCGGATGCCGGTTTCCTTCTGGAACCGCTGCAGCGCGTCCGCGCCGACGTAGTCCGCCCAGTTGTAGAGGTTGAGCACCCGCTCCTGCGCCTGCAGGGGCACGGCCAGCGCCACGGCCAGTGCCGCGAGGGTCGCCCGGAAGAACACACGCATGATCATCGCCTCAGGGTTGTTGTGGTTATGCGACGAGCATGGGGCGGGCTTTACTTTGTAAAAATACAAAGTTAATTACTTTGGCATTTCACCCTGACAATGTTTGGAGCCCACCATGCTCAGCCAGTTGCGCGACCTCGACCTGCAGTTGCTGCGCCTCTTCGTCACGGTGGTGGAGTGCGGAGGCTTCAGCGCGGCACAGGGCGAGCTGGGCTTGAGCCAGCCAAGCATCAGCATCCAGATGGCCAAGCTGGAGACGCGCCTGGGCTACCGCCTGTGCGAGCGCGGCAAGGGCGGCTTCCGCCTGACGCCCAAGGGCGAGCACCTGCTGCAGGCAACGCGGCGACTGTTCCTCTCCATCGAGGACTTCCGCGATGAGGCCCGTGGCGTAGCCGACAAGCTGCTCGGCGAAGTACGAATCGGCCTTTCGGAAAGCCTGGAAGAGAGTGTTCTGGAGCAGCTGTCCGATGCCATCCGGCGCTTTCGCCAGCGCAACGAGGCAGTCACCCTGGACCTGCTCACCGCCACACCCGCCGAACTGGAGCGCCTGCTGTTGCAGGATCGCCTGCACCTGGCGGTGGGTTATTTCGCCGGCACCCAGGCGGCGCTGCAGCACACCACCCTCTTCATCGAGCCGCAGGGGCTGTACTGCGGGGCTGGCCATCCGGCATTCAAGGAAAAGAAACCAACCCGCGATTCCCTGGCCGACGCCGACCAGGTGTTGCATCCCTACCGCTTCATCGCCGCCGACGAGCCGTTGCAGACCAGCCGTAGCAGCGCACGCTGCGAACAGGTGGACGGTAGCCTGGCGTTCATCCTCTCCGGCGCGCACATCGGCTACTTGCCCCGACATGTCGCCCAGCCCTGGATCGAACGTGGCCAGCTACGCGAATTGCTGGCGGGCGAGTTGGGCTTCGACGTCGCCTTCAGCCTGACCCGCCACCGCGGCCGCCACCCCGGCGACGCCGAACAGGCCTTCGTCGGCGACCTGCTGGCAGCCTTCGGCCAGCACGCGGCCGATTGACGCAGCGGCGCCATGGGAACCGAGACTCGTAGGCGCAGTCCCACAGCCTCTATCACTTCTTGTGACAGCTGATCCGGCAACGCCTCGGGCCGCGCCGGAAGCTTTCCGCTATCATGCCCGCCACCCTGTAGTCCGCGAGATGTCCATGCGCCGCCTGCTCACCCTGCTCCTCCTTCTGGTCGCCCTGCCCGCTGCCGCCGGCCTGTTCGACAAAACCGCCGACAAGGGCGGCTTCGCTGTCGGGCAACCGGCCAAGGGCGACTTCCTGCCGGTGGCCGAGGCCTTCCGCGTCAGCGTCGAGGACAGTGACAGCCAGCAGGTGAAGCTGCGTTTCATCAACGCCGACGGCTACTACCTCTACCAGCATCGCTTCAGCTTCAAGGTCGAGCCCGCCGACAGCGGCGTGAGCGTCGGCGAAGTGAAGCTGCCGCCAGGCAAACAGCACCACGACGACTACTTCGGCGACACGGTGGTCTACTACGCCATCACCGACATCGACGTGCCGCTGATCAATCCGCAGCACAAGCCCTTCACCCTTGTCGTCAGCTACCAGGGCTGCGCCGACAAGGGGCTGTGCTATGCACCGGAAACCACCCGCCTGCAGATCGCCGACGGCCAGGCTGCCAGTGTGGTGACAGGCCCCGCCCCCTCCTCTGCCGCCAACTCCGCCGCTGCTTCGAGCAACCCGCTGGCCAGCCTGCTGGGCGACCACGAGCCGGGCAAGATCAAGAAGCTCGGCCGCGCCCTGGTGATCTTCTTCCTGCTGGGTCTGGCGCTGACCTTCACCCCCTGTGTGCTGCCGATGCTGCCGATCCTCTCCGGCGTGGTCCTGCGCGGCCGTCCGGGCGGCATGCGCGGCCTGGCACTGTCGTTGGCCTACGTACTGCCGATGGCCGCCTGCTACGCGGTGCTCGGCACGCTGATGGGCCTGTTCGGTGCCAAGCTCAACCTTCAGGCGATGCTGCAGTCGCCCTGGGTGCTGATCCCCTTCGCGGCCTTCTTCGTGGTCTTCGCCATCGCCATGTTCGGCGTGTTCGAGATGCGCTTGCCGGGCTTCCTGCGCGAGCGCCTGGACAACATGGCGAACAACACCCGTGGCGGCTCCATCGCCGGCGCGGCGACCCTGGGCGTGCTCTCCAGCCTGCTGGTATCGCCCTGCGTCACCGCCCCGTTGGCCGGCCTGCTGCTGTATATCAGCAGCACCGGCGACGCAGTGGGCGGCGGCCTGCTGCTGTTCTCCCTGGGCCTGGGCATGGGCACGCCGCTGGTGATCTTCGCCGTCGGCGGCGGAGCGCTGTTGCCCAAGAGCGGCGCCTGGATGAACGGCGTGCGCAACGTCTTCGGCGTGATGCTGCTGGCGGTAGCGATCTGGATGCTTGAGCGGCTGGTCTCCGGTCCGGTGGCGCTGACCCTCTGGGGCACCCTGGCCGGCGGCATCGCCCTGGCCATCGGCACCCTCGAGCTGGGGCCGAAGAAACCGCTGCAACGCGGCGGCCAACTGATCGGCCTGATGCTGCTGGTCTACGCCGTGGCCGCCTGGACCGGCGCCCTGCAAGGCGAATCCGACCCGCTGCACCCGCTGGGCCGCAGCGGTCAACGCATCCATGCCGGCCCGCCCAGCTCCACGCCTGGCGACTGGCAGAACATCACCACCCCGGCGCAGCTCAACGCCGCGCTGGCCAGCGCCCAGGCCGCCGGTCGCCCGGTGCTGCTGGACTGGTACGCCGACTGGTGTATCAGCTGCAAGATCATCGAGCGCCAGGTGTTGCCGGCGCCGGAAGTCCAGTCGCAACTGCCCGGCTTCGTCCTGCTGCGCTTCGACATGACCGCCAGCACCGAGGAACAGCGCGCCCTGCTCGACCGCTACAACCTGTTCGGCCCGCCGGCGCTGCTGTTCTTCTCGCCCAAAGGCGACGAATGGTCGGACCTGCGCATCATCGGCGAGACCGACGCCGCCACCCTCGCCGACCGCCTGAAACAGGCTGGAACGCGCTCCTGATCACCGTTTGATTGCAATGGTTTTGCCGTAATCGGCTGGCAACATGCTGACATCTACGGCAAAACCCGCATGACTGGACAGTCACGCCGGCTTTCCGGCATAGTCCCGCCCATTCTTTTCCCGCCAATAAGAAGGACTACAGCATCCAGATGGCGACCTTACTGGTACTGCACGGGCCCAATCTCAACCTGCTGGGCACTCGCGAGCCCGACAAGTACGGCTCCGTCACCCTCGAGCAGATCAACCAGGACCTGGAGCGCCGCGCCCGTGAGGCCGGCCACCACCTGATGCACCTGCAGAGCAACGCCGAGTACGAACTGATCGACCGGATCCACGCCGCGCGCAACGAAGGCGTGGACTTCATCGTCATCAATCCGGCCGCTTTCACGCATACAAGTGTCGCTCTACGTGACGCATTGCTCGCAGTGAGCATCCCATTCATCGAAGTGCACCTCTCCAACGTGCACAAACGTGAACCTTTCCGGCATCACTCCTACTTTTCCGACGTGGCGGTAGGGGTGATCTACGGTCTGGGAGCCACAGGCTACCGCCTGGCCCTGGAATCCGCCCTCGAACAACTTGAACGCCCGTGACCTCACCTGGGAGAGCGAACACTGATGGACATCCGTAAAGTCAAGAAACTGATCGAACTGCTCGAAGAATCCGGTATCGACGAACTGGAGATCAAAGAGGGCGAAGAGTCCGTACGCATCAGCCGTCACAGCAAGACCGCCGCCCAGCCGATCTACGCTGCCGCCCCGGCCTACGCCCCGGCCCCGGCCGCCGCTCCGGTCGCTGCCGCTGCCGCTGCTGCCCCGGCAGCCGAAGCAGCCCCGGCTGCCCAGAACCTCGCTGGCGCCGTGCGCTCGCCGATGGTCGGCACCTTCTACCGCGCGGCCTCGCCGACCTCCGCCAACTTCGTCGAAGTCGGCCAGAGCGTGAAGAAAGGCGACATCCTCTGCATCGTCGAAGCCATGAAGATGATGAACCACATCGAGGCCGAGACCAGCGGTGTGATCGGCCAGATCCTCGTGGAGAACGGCCAGCCGGTCGAGTTCGACCAGCCCCTGTTCACCATCGTTTAAACCGCGGGGAACCTGCGATGTTGGAAAAAGTACTGATCGCCAACCGCGGCGAAATCGCGCTGCGCATCCTGCGCGCGTGCAAGGAGCTGGGCATCAAGACGGTGGCCGTGCACTCGACCGCCGACCGCGAGCTGATGCACCTGTCGCTGGCCGACGAAGCGGTCTGCATCGGTCCGGCCCCGGCTGCGCAGTCCTACCTGCACATCCCGGCAATCATCGCTGCGGCCGAGGTCACCGGCGCCGTGGGCATCCACCCCGGCTACGGCTTCCTCGCCGAGAACGCCGACTTCGCCGAGCAGGTCGAGCGCTCGGGCTTCACCTTCATCGGCCCCAGCGCCGACGTCATCCGCCTGATGGGTGACAAGGTGTCCGCCAAGGACGCCATGAAGAAAGCCGGCGTACCGACCGTACCGGGCTCCGACGGCCCGTTGCCCGAGGACGAAGAAACCGCGCTGGCCATCGCCCGCGAGGTAGGCTACCCGGTGATCATCAAGGCCGCCGGCGGCGGTGGTGGTCGCGGCATGCGCGTGGTGCACCACGAGGAAGACCTGATCAAGTCCGCCAAGCTGACCCGCACCGAAGCGGGCGCGGCCTTCGGCAACTCGATGGTCTACCTGGAGAAGTTCCTGACCAACCCGCGTCACGTGGAAGTCCAGGTGCTCTCCGACGGACAGGGCAACGCCATCCACCTGGGCGACCGCGACTGCTCCCTGCAGCGTCGTCACCAGAAGGTACTGGAAGAAGCCCCAGCCCCGGGCATCGACGAGAAGGCCCGCGCCGAAGTGCTGGCCCGCTGCGTCCAGGCCTGCGTGGAAATCGGCTACCGTGGCGCCGGCACTTTCGAGTTCCTCTACGAGAACGGCCGCTTCTACTTCATCGAGATGAACACCCGCGTCCAGGTGGAGCATCCGGTGTCGGAGATGGTCACCGGTATCGACATCGTCAAGGAGATGCTCAGCATCGCCTCGGGCAACAAGCTGTCGTTCAAGCAGGAGGACGTGGTCATCCGTGGCCATGCGCTGGAATGCCGGATCAACGCCGAAGACCCGAAGACCTTCATGCCCAGCCCCGGCAAGGTGAAGCACTTCCACGCACCGGGCGGCAACGGCGTGCGCGTGGACTCGCACCTGTACAGCGGCTACGCCGTACCGCCGAACTACGACTCGCTGGTGGGCAAGATCATCACCTACGGCAAGGACCGCGATGAAGCCATGGCGCGCATGCGTAACGCGCTGGACGAACTGATCGTCGATGGCATCAAGACCAACACCGAGCTGCACAAGGAGCTGGTCCGCGACAAGGAGTTCTGCAAGGGTGGCGTGAACATCCACTACCTGGAGAAGAAGCTGGGCATGGACAAGCACTGAGTCCGACGCCACTTCGCTCCATCACAAGGGCTGCCTCCGGGCGGCCCTTGTGCTTTGCGAAGCCCGCACGCTGGCATGGCAGGGTGCCGTGCAGTAAGCTTGCCGCCTTTATCTGCGGGCCGCCCAGGCGGTCCGTTGTCTTTTCCAGTGCCATCCCAGCACGATCGAGGTACCGCCCATGCCCTGGCTTCAAGTCCGACTCGCCATCACCCCGGATCAGGCGGAAACCTATGAAGATGCGTTGCTGGAAGTCGGCGCTGTCTCCGTGACCTTCATGGACGCCGAAGACCAGCCGATCTTCGAGCCGGACCTGGGCACCACCCCGCTGTGGAGCCACACCCACCTGCTCGCGCTGTTCGAGGCCGACACCGACGAGACGGCGCTCATCGCCCACCTGTCCCTGCTCACCGGCGGCGCACTGCCGGAGCACCAGATCGAGCGCATCGAGGACCAGGACTGGGAACGCAGCTGGATGGACAACTTCAAGCCGATGCGCTTCGGCCGCCGCCTGTGGATCGTCCCCAGCTGGCACAACGCCCCGGAGCCGGACGCGGTAAACCTGCTGCTCGACCCGGGCCTGGCCTTCGGCACCGGCACCCACCCGACCACCGCGCTGTGCCTGGAATGGCTCGACGGCCAGGAGCTGGCCGGCCAGCAGGTACTGGATTTCGGCTGCGGCTCGGGCATCCTTGCCATCGCCGCGCTGCTGCTGGGCGCCGAACAGGCGGTCGGTACCGACATCGACCCGCAGGCGCTGGAAGCCTCCCGCGACAACGCCTCGCGCAACGGCATCGACCCGGCGAAATTCCCCGTCTACCTGCCCGCTGATCTGCCGAAGCAACCCGCGGACGTCCTGGTGGCGAACATTCTGGCCGGCCCGCTGGTCACATTGGCAGAACAGCTCACCGGACTGGTGAAATCCGGTGGCCTGCTGGCCCTCTCGGGCATCCTCGCCGAGCAGGCCGAGGAAGTGCGCGCCGCCTATGCAGACGCCTTCGACCTCGACCCGACCGCCGAGCGCGATGGCTGGATCCGCATCAGCGGCCGCCGCCGCTGAGTGCCCGCCGTACGGGGCTTGAGTTAGACTAACCGCCAGATTTTTCCGCCGGACCGCCGCATGAGCGACAGCTTCATCACACAGTGCCCCCATTGCCAGACCCGTTTCCGCGTCAACTCGGCGCAACTGGGCGCGGCCAGCGGTGCTGTGCGCTGCGGAACCTGCCTGAAAGTCTTCAGCGCGCCACAGAACATGGTCGGCGAGCCGACACAGGTTCCGGCGCAGACTGTTACGGCGACACCGTCCGTCGACACCCTTGAATCGATCCCTGCTCCGAAGCCGGCCGCACCATCGGTGCCGCCGAAAGCCCCGGAGCCCATCGCGGCAGCGCCGGCTCCCGCGCCGGCCTTCAGCTCCTTCGCTCCTGAGAAGCCCGCCGCACCCAGCGCCCCCGGCACCGCCACCCTCGGCTGGCCGCTGGCTCCCCATGCCGCGCGGCATTCCAGCGATGTAGCGGAAAAGCCCGCCGTCGCCGAGCCGAAGGCGGAAGCGAAACCGGCACCGGTGGTCGAAACCACTCCTGCGATCGCCGCGGCCACGGTGATCGCCCCGGCGGCAACCGTGACCAGCGAGCCGGCCAGGCCCGCGCCTGCCCCGGCAAACGGGAAAAAAGACGAGACGCTGTGGATCCACGATGATCTCGACCTGGACAGCCTCAACCTCGACGAGGAGCTGGCCAAGCTCGACGAGTTCGAACTGTCCCAGGAATTCCTCAGCATCGAACGCGCGCCGCGCCCCAGCGAAGCCCTGCAGACCCGCCAGGAAGAGAAGCGCGACCCGCACGACGAGCGCTGGGCCGAAGCCTTGATCGAAGAGGAACAGAAAGGCACCAGCCGCGTGTCCCGCCAGGAACCCAGCCTCGGCCAGTTGCCCGCCGACGAGCCGGAAGAGCCGCCCGCCAGCGCACGTCTGGTGGCCGACAAGGAATCCGAGCCGGAGCAACCCGAGGAAGAGCCGGAGCACGAGCCCCGCATCGATCCGCCCCCCCTTCGGGCAGAGAGCGACGACGAGAGACTTCCCGCCTTCAGCGCTCGCCGCGATGACGACGAGCCTGACGCCGAGGACGAAGAGCCGCCGCTGGCCGACCAGCGCGGCGACAACCGCCGTGCCGAACCCGGCCTGCACGATGCTGGCCTGCATGACCTGAGCGACGAACCCCTGCAACTCGACTGGCAGAAGCCCAAGAGCCGCTGGGGCCGTCGCCTGTTCTGGCTGCTGCTGGTACTGCTGGCCCTGGCCGGTCTCGCCGGGCAGTACATCGCCTATCACTTCGACGAACTGGCCCGCCAGGACCAGTATCGCCCCTGGTTCGCCCAGGCCTGCCCGGAGCTGGGCTGCACCCTGCCCTCCAAGGTCGACGTGGAGCAGATCCGCAGCAGCAACCTGGTGGTGCGCAGCCACCCGGACTTCAGCGGTGCGCTGGTGGTGGACGCGATCATCTACAACCGCGCCAACTTCTCCCAGCCCTTCCCGCTGCTGGAAATGCGCTTCGCCGACCTGAACGGCCAGCTGATCGCCAGCCGCCGCTTCAAACCCAGCGAATACCTCTCGGGCGAGCTGGCCGGACAAAGCGAGATGCCGCCGCAGACGCCGATCCATATCTCCCTGGACATCCTCGATCCGGGCCCGAAAGCGGTGAACTACAGCCTGAGCTTCCACTCGCCGGAATGAGCCGGCGGGTAGCTCAAAGCGCCTGAGCGCGCCAGTTCCGCTCGTCTTCCTACCTTGGGTGCTAAACCCGAAGCTGTTCAGAATTTATCCAAAATCGCCTTTATCCGGTCATCGAGAGCGGGTATCATGCCCTCCCTTTTTTGCTAGCACCGGTGGCAGGCCCCGAAACGCATCCGCGAGTTGTACAGCGCGCGGCGCCTCGGTGTTCCCGCCCCATTGACCATGGAAAACCAGTCGGTGGTACGCATCGGCTCCTACACACTGCCCAACAGACTGATCCTGGCCCCGATGGCCGGCGTCACCGATCGTCCGTTCCGCCAGCTGTGCCGCCGTCTCGGCGCCGGCATGGTGGTCTCCGAGATGGTCACCAGTGACGTCCGCCTGTGGAACAGCCGCAAGTCGCGCCTGCGTCTGCAGCACGACCATGAGGATCAACCGCGCTCGGTGCAGATCGCCGGCGGCGACCCGCAGATGCTCGCGGAAGCCGCACGGTGCAACGTGGAGCTCGGCGCCCAGATCATCGACATCAACATGGGCTGTCCGGCGAAAAAGGTTTGCAACAAGGCCGCGGGTTCCGCGCTGATGAAGGATGAACGGCTGGTGGCCGACATCCTCGAGGCGGTGGTTGCGGCTGTAGAGGTTCCCGTCACCCTGAAGATTCGTACCGGTTGGGACCGGTCGAACAAGAACGGTGTGACGGTGGCGCGGATCGCCGAGCAGTCGGGCATCCAGGCGCTGGCGGTACACGGCAGGACCCGTGCCGACCTCTACACCGGTGAAGCGGAGTACGAAACCATCGCGGCGATCAAGCAGGCGGTTTCGATTCCGGTCTTCGCCAATGGTGATATCGATTCACCGCGCAAGGCACGGCAGGTGTTCGAGCAGACGGGCGTGGATGCCCTGCTGATCGGCCGCGCCGCACAGGGGAACCCCTGGATCTTCCGCGAGATCGATCATTACCTGAGCACCGGCGAGCTGTTGCCGGCGCCGAGTCTGCACGAGGTACAGAGCATCCTGCTCGAGCACCTCGCTGCATTGCATGCGTTTTATGGGGAGGAAATGGGTGTGCGAATTGCCCGCAAGCATGTGGGCTGGTACCTCGCAACCCTACCGGGAGCGGCGGAGTTCCGTTCCCAGTTCAATCGTTTGCAGGACACGGATGCACAGAGCGCCAGCGTCAGGCAGTTCTTCGCCGAGCGCCACAATAACGGAGAAGGGGTGGCCGCATGACAACGATGACCGAGACATTAGTGAGTGGAATGACACCCGTGAGCGACAACGCCAACCTTAAACAGCACCTGACCACTCCGACGCAGGAGGGCCAGACCCTCCGCGACAGCGTGGAAAAGGCGCTGCACAACTATTTCGCCCATCTCGAAGGGCAGCCGGTCACGGACGTGTACAACATGGTGCTTTGCGAAGTCGAAGCGCCGCTGCTGGAAACCGTCATGAACCACGTGAAGGGTAACCAGACCAAAGCCTCCGAACTGCTGGGGCTGAACCGCGGGACCCTGCGCAAGAAACTCAAGCAGTACGATCTTCTCTGACAGGTGGCAGGCGCGGGCCCGCGACCACAAGGTCAGCCGGGCCCACGCCTGACACGCGAAAAGCCCGAAGCCTTTGTGGAAGCCGTTATGACCGACCAAACCACCCGCCTGCCCGTCCGCCGTGCGCTGATCAGCGTTTCCGACAAGACCGGCGTCGTCGATTTCGCCCGTGAGCTGGCTGCCCTCGGCGTGGAGATCCTCTCCACCGGCGGCACCTACAAGCTGCTCAAGGACAACGCCATCGCCGCCGTGGAAGTGGCCGACTACACCGGCTTCCCGGAAATGATGGACGGCCGCGTGAAGACCCTGCACCCGAAGATCCACGGTGGCATCCTCGGCCGTCGCGACCTCGACGGCGCGGTGATGGAGCAGCACGGCATCAAGCCGATCGACCTGGTGGCGGTCAACCTGTACCCGTTCGAAGCGACCGTGGCCAAGGCCGACTGCGACCTGCCGACCGCCATCGAGAACATCGACATCGGCGGCCCGACCATGGTTCGTTCCGCCGCGAAGAACCACAAGGACGTCGCCATCGTGGTCAACGCCGCTGACTACGCCGGTATCGTGGCTGGCCTGAAAGCCGGCGGCCTGACCTACGCCCAGCGCTTCGACCTGGCCCTGAAGGCCTTCGAGCACACCTCGGCCTACGACGGCATGATCGCCAACTACCTGGGCACCATCGACCAGGCGCGCGACACCCTGTCCACCGAAGATCGCGGCGCCTTCCCGCGCACCTTCAACAGCCAGTTCATCAAGGCGCAGGAAATGCGCTACGGCGAGAACCCGCACCAGAGCGCGGCCTTCTACGTCGAGGCGAAGAAGGGCGAAGCCAGCGTCTCCACCGCCATCCAGCTGCAGGGCAAGGAACTGTCGTTCAACAACGTGGCCGACACCGACGCTGCGCTGGAGTGCGTGAAGAGCTTCGTCAAGCCGGCCTGCGTCATCGTCAAGCACGCCAACCCGTGCGGCGTGGCCGTGGTTCCGGAAAATGAAGGCGGCATCCGCAAGGCCTACGACCTGGCCTACGCCACCGACACCGAGTCAGCCTTCGGCGGCATCATCGCCTTCAACCGCGAGCTGGATGGCGACACCGCCCAGGCCATCGTCGAGCGCCAGTTCGTCGAAGTCATCATCGCGCCGAAAATCTCCGAAGCCGCCCGTGCCGTGGTCGCTGCCAAGGCCAACGTGCGCCTGCTGGAGTGCGGCGAGTGGCCGGCCGAGCGTGCGCCGGGCTGGGACTTCAAGCGCGTCAACGGCGGCCTGCTGGTACAGAGCCGCGACATCGGCATGATCACCGCCGATGACCTGAAGATCGTCACCCAGCGCGCCCCGAGCGAGCAGGAAATCCACGACCTGATCTTCGCCTGGAAAGTCGCCAAGTTCGTCAAGTCCAACGCCATCGTCTACGCCAAGGCGCGCCAGACCGTCGGCGTCGGCGCCGGCCAGATGAGCCGCGTGAACTCCGCCCGCATCGCCGCCATCAAGGCCGAGCATG
This sequence comes from Pseudomonas sp. YH-1, assembly GCF_051990045.1. Lineage (NCBI taxonomy): Bacteria > Pseudomonadati > Pseudomonadota > Gammaproteobacteria > Pseudomonadales > Pseudomonadaceae > Pseudomonas > Pseudomonas sp. YH-1. The sequence goes on from NZ_CP178184.1 coordinate 239,157, forward strand.
CTGGTCTGGAAGTGAAGGGTGCGGTCATGGCTTCCGACGCCTTCTTCCCGTTCCGCGATGGCATCGACAATGCGGCCAAGGCCGGTATCACCGCCGTGATCCAGCCGGGTGGATCGATGCGCGATAACGAAGTGATCGCCGCTGCCGACGAAGCCGGCATTGCCATGGTGTTCACCGGTATGCGCCACTTCCGCCACTAAGGTGGATCGGACGCGCTGAAGCAGGCACCTGCTGCGTTGCCCGAACGTTCCCCAATGCTCATTGCCAGAAGGCAACTCCGCTTGGTGAACGCTCGGGCGCCTTGCATCTACCCGCTTCATCGCGCCCCTTGAGATCGATTGATTAAAAGCGCGATTCGGTCGTGAAGCTTTCGTAGGTTGGGTGGAGCGAAGCGATACCCAACGATCCGGCACTGCCGGAACTGTTCAGGAGAACTCCAATGAACGTACTCATCATCGGCAGCGGCGGTCGCGAGCACGCGCTGGCCTGGAAGGTCGCGCAGGATTCGCGCGTACAGAAGGTCTTCGTCGCGCCGGGCAACGCCGGTACCGCCACCGAAGCCAAGTGCGAGAACGTCGCCATCGACGTACTGGCCCTGGAAGAGCTGGCCGATTTCGCCGCGAAGAACGTGCAGCTGACCATCGTCGGCCCCGAGGCTCCGCTGGTCAAAGGCGTGGTCGACCTGTTCCGCAGCCGTGGCCTGGACATCTTCGGCCCCACCGCCGGCGCAGCCCAGCTGGAAGGCTCCAAGGCCTTCACCAAGGACTTCCTCGCGCGCCACCAGATCCCCACCGCCGACTACCAGAACTTCACCGAAGTCGAGCCGGCGCTGGCCTACCTGAAGGAGAAAGGCGCGCCCATCGTGATCAAGGCCGACGGCCTGGCCGCGGGCAAGGGTGTGATCGTCGCCATGACCCTGGCCGAAGCCGAGGAAGCCGTGCGCGACATGCTCGCCGGCAACGCCTTCGGTGACGCGGGTTCGCGCGTGGTGATCGAAGAATTCCTCGACGGCGAGGAAGCCAGCTTCATCGTCATGGTCGACGGCCAGAACGTGCTGCCCATGGCCACCAGCCAGGACCACAAGCGCGTCGGCGACGGCGACAGCGGCCCGAACACCGGCGGCATGGGCGCGTACTCCCCCGCTCCGGTCGTCACCCCGGACGTGCACCAGCGCGTGATGGACGAGGTGATCTACCCGACCGTGCGCGGCATGGCCGAGGAAGGCAACGTCTATACCGGTTTCCTCTACGCCGGCCTGATGATCGACAAGAGCGGCAAGCCCAAGGTCATCGAGTTCAACTGCCGCTTCGGCGATCCGGAAACCCAGCCGATCATGGTCCGCCTGGAATCGTCGCTGGTCCTGCTGGTCGAGGCCGCCCTGGCCAAGGCGCTGGACAAGGTCGAAGCCACCTGGGACCCGCGCCCCACCGTGGGCGTGGTGATCGCCGCAGGCGGCTACCCGGGCGACTACGCCAAGGGTGACGTCATCGAAGGCCTGGACGATGCCGCTCAACTCGACGGCAAGGTCTTCCACGCCGGCACCGCGCTCAAGGACGGCCAGATCGTCACCGCCGGCGGCCGCGTACTGTGCGCCACCGCCATCGGCCCGACCGTCTCCTCGGCCCAGGAACAGGCTTACCGGCTGGCCGAGAAGGTTCGCTGGAACGGCAGTTTCTACCGCAAGGACATCGGCTATCGCGCCATCGCCCGCGAGCGCGGCGAGGGCTGATCCGACGGGCGGAGGCGTTCCTCGTCGGACGCCTTCCTCCCGGCGGTCCCGGCGTGCACGGGTGGATTACGGCCTTCAGCACACTTGGCTATAATCCGCCCACTCACTACCGAAGGGACTTCGCCGTGCGTCGGCTCTGGACTGCCACAGGACTCCTCGTCAGCTTGCTGCTGGCCGCTCTGGTCTGTATTCCGACCTACGCGGCAAGCCAGGATCCCGGCTGGTCCCAGCTCCACGACAGTGACGCCCGCCTGCAACTGCAGGACGTGATCTCCCCGCGCTACCGCACCCTCTTCAGCCCCCTCGACATCAACGATCTGCACGCCCCCGCCGGCCCCGGCGCGACCTGGCTGCACTTCCGCCTTCCCGCCAACGACGAGCCCCAGCAACTGCGCCTGTTCGCGCCGAGCCTGGACAGCTTCGAGATGTTCATCCTCGACGGGCAGAAAGTCCTCGAGCAGAAGAGCGCCGGCAACCTCTCCCCGGTGCAGCGCCCGCTGCTCAACAGCGACCTGGTGATTCCCCTGCGCACTGCAGCCGAGCCGCTGGACCTCTACCTGCGCCTCGCCTCGACGATGCCGCTGCGGCCGAACATCAGCATCGAGGCCGCCGGCCAGCCGAGCAACGACCAGCGCCCGCTGCATTTCGGCGTGCTGATCGGCTGCCTGGCCATGCTGCTGATCTACAACCTCGTGCGCTTCGCCTACACCCGCGTCGCCAGTGGCCTGTGGCTGGCCGGCGTACACGCCAGCCTGCTGCTGGCCTGCCTCAACCTGTTCGGCCTGCTCAGCCCCTGGTATGGCAACAGCCAGTCGCTGCAACCGATGGCCGCCCTGGCCTGCCTGGTGGTGACGCTGTTCTGCGCACTGGGCTACACCGCCAGCTTCTTTCGTGACCTCAACCCGCGCCTGCCCCTCAAGCGCCTGCTGCTGGGCGGTACTGCCGCGCTGGTCGTGCTGGGCGTCGCGCTCAACCTGATGCTCGGCCTGTCCATCAGCAGCCTGGTCTACGGGCTGATCACCCTGGTGACCCTGGGCATGCTGGGCGTGGCGGTCTACTACTGGATACACGCCTACCGACCGGCCCGCCTGTTCGCCATCGGCATGGGCCTCTTCGCGGTGGTCTGGTGCCTGTGCCTGCCATCGCTGCTGGGCTATGTGGCGACTCGTACGGAATGGCTGGGCAGCGGCCTGCTCGGTCTCTCGGCGGTGGTCGGCTTCCTGCTCAGCCTGGCGCTCGCCGAACGCCAGCGGAAGATCCAGAACGACCACTTCGCCGCCAGCCGCCAACGCGCGGCCAATGTCGCCGAGCTGAAGGCCAAGGGTGACTTCCTGGCCAAGATCAGCCACGAGATCCGCACCCCCATGAACGGTGTGCTGGGCATGACCGAGTTGCTGCTCGGCACCCCGCTATCGGCCAAGCAGCGCGACTATGTGCAGACCATCCATAGCGCAGGCAATGAGCTGCTGTCGCTGATCAACGAGATTCTCGACATCTCCAAGCTGGAGTCCGGGCAGATCGAGTTGGACGAGGTGCAGTTCGACCTCGGCGCGCTGATCGAGGACTGCCTGGCGATCTTCCGCGCCAAGGCCGAGCAGCAGAAGGTCGAGCTGATCAGCTTCACCCAACCGCAGGTGCCGCGCATCGTCAGCGGCGACCCGACGCGCCTGCGCCAGGCCGTGCTGAGCCTGCTGGACAACGCTTTCAAGCAGACCGACGAAGGCGAGATCCTCCTCGTCGTCGCCCTCGACGGCCCGGCCGAACGTCCGCGCTTGCGCATCGCCGTGCAGGACAGCGGCCGACCGCTGGATAGCGCTGACCGCCAGGCCCTGCTCACCGCCGAAGTGCACAGCCGCGACTTCCTCTCCGCCACCCGCATGAGCAGTCGCCTGGGCCTGATCATCGCGCGCCAGCTGATCCGCCTGATGAACGGCGATTTTGGAATAGAGGGCGGCAATGAGAGCGGCCACGGCGCCGAAGGTGCCGGCAACCTGCTGTGGCTCAGCCTGCCGCTCGACCCGCAGCAGATCGACCAGGCCGGCGCCGACCTCGACGGCCCGTTGCAGGGCGCACGCCTGCTGGTGGTGGACGACAACCAGACCTGCCGCAAGGTGGTGGTGCAACAGTGCAGCGCCTGGGGCATGAACGTCAGCGCGGTGTCTTCGGGCAAGGAAGCACTGGCCCAGCTGCGCACCAAGGCGCATCTGCGCGAGTACTTCGATGTGGTCCTGCTGGATCAGGATATGCCCGGCATGACCGGCATGCAGCTGGCGACCAAGATCCAGGAAGACCCGAACCTCAACCACGACATCCTGCTGATCATGCTCACCGGCATCAGCAATGCGCCAAGCAAGATCATCGCGCGCAACGCCGGTATCAAGCGCATCCTCGCCAAGCCGGTGGCGGGCTATACGCTCAAGGCGACCCTGGCCGAGGAGTTGTCGCAGCGCGGACCGAGCGGCGTGAGCAACTACCTCGCACCGGCGAGCGAGCCGGCGTCGAACGTACCGCCCAGCGACTTCCGCATCCTGGTCGCCGAGGACAACAGCATCTCCACCAAGGTCATCCGCGGCATGCTGAGCAAGCTCAACCTGCAGCCCGATACCGCCAGCAACGGCGAGGAAGCCCTGGCCGCGATGAAGGCTACCCAGTACGACCTGGTGCTGATGGACTGCGAGATGCCGGTGCTCGACGGCTTCTCCGCCACCGAACGCCTGCGCGCCTGGGAAGCCAGCGAACACCGCCCGCACACCCCGGTGGTGGCGCTCACCGCGCACATCCTCAGCGAGCACAAGGAGCGCGCACGGCTGGTCGGCATGGACGGCCACATGGCCAAGCCGGTGGAGTTGTCGCAACTGCGCGAGCTGGTGGCGTACTGGGTAGGCGAGCGTGATCGCCGCCTGCGCCAGCAGCAGAGCGACGCACTGCCTTCCTGATACCGCCCTTCCGCACGTCATATCCCTCGGCGCAGGAGCGGACTTTGTCCGCGACTGGCCTCCGACGCGATGCGAAATCGATCGCGGACAAGGTCCACTCCTACCCACGAATCAAGCACCGCGTGCTTGAGTTGCCCCGCCGCAATGCCGCTCCTCGTCCCACCCGCTATGCTTTGCCCAGCCGCGCCCACTCAATCCGGACGAGTCGTTCCCATGCAAGTGATGTTCAGCGTGTACCTGAAGATGCTGGTGCTCTACAGCCCATTCTTCGTGCTGTCCTGCTTCATCAGCCTCAACCGCGGCTTCGCTCCCCGCGACCGCAAGCACATGGCCTGGCGCGTGGCCCTGGCGGCGCTGATCGCCAGCGTGCTGCTGTACCTGTTCGGGCGCTACATCTTCACCCTGTTCGGCATCACCGCTGACGCCTTCCGTATCGGCGCGGGCAGCGTACTGTTCATCTCCGCGCTGGGCATGGCCCAGGGCCGCTCGGCGGTGCAGGCGGACAACGTGCAACAGGACGTCACCATCGTCCCGCTGACCATCCCCATCACCGTTGGCCCCGGCACCATCGGTGCGCTGCTGGTGATGGGCGTGAACCAGGACTGGGAACACAAGCTCCTCGCACTGGCCGCGATCTTCCTGGCCTGCCTGACGGTGGGCATCACGCTTTACCTCTCCGACAAGATCGAGAAGATTCTCGGCGAACAGGGCCTGATGATCGTCAGCCGGCTGATGGGCCTGTTCGTCTGCGCCCTCGCAGCGCAGATCATCATGACCGGCGTACGCGGCTACTTCCTCCCGCAGTGACGCTCCCCTTTGGGGAGCACCACGCACCAAGGGGTGTTCGGCGCACCAAAGCTGCGCACTGAAAAACCTCACCATTTCGACAGAAAATCTCGTCCGCCCCATCTGCGCCGAGGCTTTTGCCTGTTTGGCACGGATGCTGCGATGGCAGCTTCGATCCCGCTCAAGGATCGCCCCATTTCCGGGGAAGCTGCCGCGCCGGCAGCTCCCCGCCCCTGGATAGCCAAGGAGGCTGCCGCGATGAAACGTCGTCCGCTGTTGAAAAGTACGCTGGCCGTGAGTGCCCTGCTGCTCACCGGCCTCTTCCCGTTCAGCACCCAGGCTGCCGAGACCATCAAGGTCGGCATCCTGCATTCGCTGTCCGGCACCATGGCGATCTCCGAGACCTCGCTCAAGGACATGGCGCTGATGACCATCGACGAGATCAACGCCAAGGGCGGCGTGAACGGCAAGAAGCTCGAGGCGGTGGTGGTCGATCCGGCCTCCAACTGGCCGCTGTTTGCCGAGAAGGCACGCCAGCTGCTGACCCAGGACAAGGTGGCGGTGGTCTTCGGCTGCTGGACCAGCGTGTCGCGCAAGTCCGTGCTGCCAGTGTTCGAGGAACTCAACGGCCTGCTGTTCTACCCGGTGCAATACGAGGGTGAGGAAATGTCGCCCAATGTCTTCTACACCGGTGCCGCACCGAACCAGCAGGCGATCCCGGCAGTGGAGTACCTGATGAGCGAGGACGGCGGCGCCGCCAAGCGCTTCTTCCTGCTGGGCACCGACTACGTCTACCCGCGCACCACGAACAAGATCCTGCGCGCCTTCCTGCACAGCAAGGGCGTGGCCGACAAGGATATCCAGGAGGTCTACACGCCGTTCGGCCACAGCGACTATCAAACCATCGTCGCCGACATCAAGAAGTTCTCCGCTGGCGGCAAGACCGCGGTGATCTCCACCGTCAACGGCGACTCCAACGTGCCCTTCTACAAGGAACTGGCCAACCAGGGCCTGGAAGCCACCGACGTGCCAGTGGTGGCCTTCTCTGTGGGCGAGGAAGAGCTGCGCGGTATCGACACCAAGCCGCTGGTGGGCAACCTCGCCGCATGGAACTACTTCGAGTCGGTAAAGAACCCTGAAAACACCCAGTTCGTCGCCGACTGGAAGGCCTACGCCAAAGCCAAGAATCTGCCCAACTACAGCACCGCGGTGACCAACGACCCGATGGAAGCCACGTACGTCGGCATCCACATGTGGGCACAGGCCGCGCAGAAGGCCGGCAGCACCGACGTCGACAAGGTTCGCGAGGCCATGGGCGGCCAGACCTTCAAGGCGCCGTCAGGCTTCACCCTGACCATGGACAAGACCAACCACCACCTGCACAAGCCGGTGATGATCGGCGAGATCGAGGACAACGGTCAGTTCAACGTGGTCTGGAAGACCCCCGAACCGATCCGCGCCCAGCCGTGGAGCCCGTTCATTCCGGGCAACGACAAGAAGCCGGATTACGCGGTGCGTAGCAACTGATCCGGAGCGGGCCTAGAGTCCCTCTCCCCCGCCCTCTCCCTGAAGGGAGAGGGCGCTGTCCCTGCCGGCTGAGACCTCGGTTTCACCCTGCACCGTACGGTCCCCTTTCCCTTCGGAGTGGGGCGCGCAGCCAGGGTCAAGAAGAGGGTGCAGCAGCCCACACCCGCCTCTCAGGGAACACACGCATGCCCACTGCCTTTCTCCACCGCCTGCTCCACGTCTGCGCGCTCATGCTGGCCACACTCAATGCGCTGCCCGCCTTCGCCGGCCCCGCGCAGGACTTCGCCAGCGTCGACAACGACGCCCGCGCCAAACTGCTCGAACAATGGGCCGCCGCGCCCGACGCCGACCGCCTTCCTCTCCTGGATGCCATCCAGTCCGGCCGCCTCGCCATCGATGCGCAGGGCCGCGCCTTCCTCCTCGGTGACGCTGGCCAGTACCACCCCGCCGACGGAGGCGCCGCACCGGTCGGCGAGCCCGACAAGCTGCGTCTGAACAATCGCCTGCGCGGCCTGGTGAACACCGCGATGGCCAGTCACCAGCTAGTCGCCGACAGCGCCGAAGTACGCCTGGAAGCCGCGCGCCAGTTGCAGAAGAGTGCCCGTCCTGCGCAGCGCACGTTGCTCGAATACCGTCTCAACGAAGAATCCGACGACGGCGTCAAAGCCGCCCTGCAACTGGCCCTGGCCAACCTGCAGTTGGCCGACCCGGCTCCGGCGGTGCGCCTCTCCGCCGTGCGCCTGCTGGGCGAATCCGGTGACCCGCAGGCACGCACCCGCCTGGAAAATCTCCTCGACCCCGCTGCCGAACCCGATGATTCGGTGCGTACCGCTGCCGCCACCAGCCTCGGCCAGGTGAAGCGCCGGCTGCTGATGGGGGACCTGTTCGGCCAGGCCTTCAGCGGCCTGTCGCTGGGCTCGATCCTGCTGCTCGCCGCCCTGGGCCTGGCGATCACTTACGGACTGCTCGGGGTGATCAACATGGCCCACGGCGAGATGCTGATGCTCGGCGCCTACTCCACCTACGTGGTGCAGTTGCTCTGCCAGCGCTACGCGCCGGGCGTGCTGGAGCTGTATCCGCTGCTGGCCCTGCCAGTGGCCTTCCTGGTCACCGCGTGCATCGGCATGGCGCTGGAGCGCACGGTGATCCGCCACCTCTATGGCCGCCCGCTGGAAACCCTGCTCGCCACCTGGGGTATCAGCCTGGTGCTGATCCAGCTGGTGCGCGTACTGTTCGGCGCGCAGAACGTCGAGGTCGCCAACCCGGCCTGGCTGTCCGGGGGTGTCCAGGTACTGCCCAACCTCGTACTGCCGTGGAACCGCATCATCATCATCGGCTTTGCGCTGTTCGTGCTGGCGCTCACCTGGCTGCTGCTCAACCGCACGCGGCTGGGCCTGAACGTCCGCGCGGTGACCCAGAACCGCAACATGGCCGCCTGCTGCGGGGTGCCCACCGGCCGCGTGGACATGCTCGCCTTCGGCCTGGGCTCGGGCATTGCCGGCCTGGGCGGCGTGGCGCTGTCGCAGGTCGGCAACGTCGGCCCCGACCTGGGCCAGAGCTACATCATCGACTCGTTCCTGGTGGTGGTGCTCGGCGGTGTCGGCCAGCTCGCCGGCAGCGTGTTCGCCGCCTTCGGCCTGGGCGTGGCGAACAAGATCCTCGAACCGCAGATCGGCGCGGTGCTGGGCAAGATCCTGATACTCGCGCTGATCATCCTGTTCATCCAGAAACGTCCGCAGGGGCTCTTCGCTCTGAAAGGGAGGGTCATCGATTGAACCAGCCACTCACCGTGACGGCCGTGCAGAAGGCCGGCCCGAAACTCACCGCCGGCCTGGTTGGGGTCACACTCGTCGCGCTGCTGGTCCTGCCGCTGCTGCACCTGTTGCCCGAGAGCAGCGCACTGTACCTGTCCGCCTACGGGCTGACGCTGACTGGCAAGATCCTCTGCTACGCCATCGTCGCGCTGGCGCTGGACCTCGTCTGGGGCTATGCCGGCCTGCTGTCGCTGGGCCACGGGCTGTTCTTCGCCCTGGGCGGCTACGCCATGGGCATGTACCTGATGCGCGAAGCGGCGGGCGACCAGTTGCCAGCGTTCATGACGTTCCTCTCCTGGACCGAGCTGCCGTGGTATTGGGCCGGAACCCAGCACTTCCTCTGGGCGCTGTGCCTCGTCGTGCTGGCGCCCGGCCTGCTGGCCCTGGTGTTCGGTTTCTTCGCCTTCCGCTCGCGGATCAAGGGCGTGTACTTCTCGATCATGACCCAGGCGCTGACCTTCGCCGGCATGCTGCTGTTCTTCCGCAACGAGACCGGCTTTGGCGGCAACAACGGCTTCACCAACTTCCGCAGCATCCTCGGATTCTCGATCACCGCACCGGGCACACGGGTGGCGCTGTTCCTCGCCATCGTCGTGCTGCTGGCGGCGAGCCTGGCCATCGGCTTCGCCCTGGCGCGCAGCAAGTTCGGCCGGGTACTCACTGCCCTGCGCGACGCCGAGAACCGCCTGATGTTCTGCGGCTATGACCCGCGCGGCTACAAGCTCTTCGTCTGGACCCTGAGCGCGGTGCTCTGCGGTCTTGCCGGCGCGCTGTTCGTGCCGCTGGTGGGGATCATCAACCCCAGCGAGATGTCGCCGACCAACTCCATCGAGGCCGCCGTCTGGGTCGCCCTCGGCGGGCGCGGCACGCTGATCGGTCCGCTGCTGGGCGCAGGCGTGGTGAATGGTGCGAAGAGCTGGTTCACCGTGGCCTTCCCCGAGTACTGGCTGTTCTTCCTCGGCGCGCTGTTCATCGTCGTCACCCTGTACCTGCCGCGCGGCATCCTCGGCCTGATCAAGCGGGAGAAAGAGCAATGAGAGCGGTCCCCCACCTGATGCTGGAACCGGCCTATGACCCGTCGGGCGCCAGTCGTGACGCCATCGGCATCGGTTCCAGCGCCAGCGGCCAGCTGGACGTGCGCCACGGCACCATCCTCACCCTGGAAGACATCAACGTCAGCTTCGATGGCTTCAAAGCGCTGCGTAACCTTACGCTCTACATAGGCGTGGGCGAGCTGCGTTGCATCATCGGCCCCAACGGCGCGGGCAAGACCACGCTGATGGACGTGATCACCGGCAAGACCCGTCCGGACAACGGCAAGGCCTTCTTCGGCGAAACCCTCGACCTCACCCGCATGAGCGAGGTGGAGATCGCCCAGGCCGGCATCGGCCGCAAGTTCCAGAAGCCCACGGTGTTCGAGGCGCTCTCGGTGTTCGAGAACCTGGAGCTGGCACAGAGGACCGACAAGTCGGTGTGGGCAAGCCTCAAGGCCAGGCTCTCCGGCGAGCAGAAGGACCGCATCGAGGACGTGCTCACCACCATCCGCCTGCGCGAGTCGCGCCATCGCCCCGCCGGATTGCTGTCCCACGGGCAGAAGCAGTTCCTGGAGATCGGCATGCTGCTGGTACAGGAGCCGCAACTCCTGCTGCTGGACGAGCCGGTGGCGGGCATGACCGACGCCGAGACCGAGTTCACCGCCGAGCTGTTCAAGTCCCTCGCCGGCCAGCATTCGCTAATGGTGGTGGAGCACGACATGGGCTTTGTCGGCAGCATCGCCGACCACGTCAGCGTGTTGCACCAGGGGCATGTACTGGCCGAGGGCTCACTGGAGGAAGTGCAGGCGAACGAGCAGGTGATCGAAGTTTACCTGGGGCGCTGACTCTCACCACAGCATGGGTATCGCTGCGCTCCACCCATCCTACGAACGCAGTCCGCCGGGAGGCACGTCGGAGGTTGGCGTGGAGCGCAGCGATACCCAACAGCTCTCGATGCACACCAGATGTTCGGGAATCATCAAGGACAAAAGACATGCTGCAAGTCGACAAACTGCACCAGTACTACGGCGGCAGCCACATCCTGCGTGGCCTGTCGTTCGACGCGAAGATCGGCGAGGTCACCTGCCTGCTCGGACGCAACGGCGTGGGCAAGACCACCCTGCTGCGCTGCCTGATGGGCCTGGTGCCGGCCAAGGAAGGCAAGGTCAGCTGGGAGGGCAAACCGATTACCGGTTTCAAGCCGCATCAGCGCGTGCACGCCGGCATCGCCTACGTACCCCAGGGGCGGGAAATCTTCGCCCGCCTGACGGTGGAGGAAAACCTGCTGATGGGGCTGTCGCGGTTCAGCTCTGGCGAAGCCAAGGCCGTCCCCGAGTTCATCTACGAGCTGTTCCCGGTGCTCAGGGAGATGAAGCAGCGCCGCGGCGGCGACCTCTCCGGCGGCCAGCAGCAACAACTCGCCATCGGCCGCGCGCTGGCCAGCAAGCCGCGCCTGCTGATCCTCGACGAGCCCACCGAAGGCATCCAGCCCTCGGTGATCAAGGAGATCGGCGCGGTGATCCGCAAGCTGGCCGAACGCGGCGACATGGCCATCCTGCTGGTGGAGCAGTTCTACGATTTCGCCGCCGAACTGGCCGACCAGTACCTGGTGATGTCCCGCGGCGAGATCGTCCAGCAGGGCCGTGGTGCAGACATGGAAAGCGACGGTGTGCGCGGGCTGGTGGCCATCTGAGACGACCTGTCACTGGCGCACGACGGCATCGGGTGGCAAGCTGCCAGGCCCCGTATTCGTTTTTCCTGGAGCCTGACATGCCGATCACCCTGCGCCCCGCCGTCAACGACGACGCCGGATTCGCCGCGGTCTGCGTGGCGGCGGCCTACGCCCAGTGGATTCCCAAGCTGGGCCGCAAGCCGGGGCCGATGCTCGACGACTACCACGCCGTGATCGCCGAGGACCGCGTGCTGATCGCCGAGCAGGACGGCGCGCCGGTCGGCCTGCTGGTGATGCGCGAGACCGACGAGGGCTTCCTGCTCGACAACATCGCCGTGCTGCCCGAGTGCGCCGGGCAAGGCATCGGCCGCGAGCTGCTGATCCACGCCGAGGCAACGGCCACGCAGCTGGGCTACCCGTCGCTGTACCTCTACACCAACGAGCGCATGACCGAGAACATCGAGCTATACGCGAAGAACGGCTACCAGGAATACGCGCGCAAGCTCGAGAACGGCTTCCGCCGGGTGTACATGCGCAAGCAGCTGGGCTGAGCGCCCGCTCTTACGAAATCAGGAGCCCCTCACCCTGACCCTCTCCCGCACGCGGGAGAGGGGACCGTTCGGAGCAGGAGCAAGCCACAGCGTTAGCCGGCACGATCTACCCCCTCTCCCCTCAGGAGCGGGGCGCGCAGCCAGGGCTGGGGTGAGGGCTGCACCGGCACAATGCTCCAGGAACTCCCTCACCGCCAACGCACCATTCAAGTGCATTGGTGCGACCAACGCACCGCAAGCGCGCCCATACCTGACCGATCGGACAATCCCTCAGCCGGCCGCCCAGCCAGCGCCAAACCTGACCTCGGAGACGAGGGACAGTCACCACGCACTATCCTGGCGCAGCCGGCACGGCAATTGCTCTGTCGTGTGCATTCTTCGTTTCGAAGCTGCCCATGAACGCACCGGCCACCCTTTTCCACCCTGCCTGGCATGCCGAGCTCGAGTTGGCTTATGCCCGCGTCGACGAGTGCACACGCCCGGTCACGCGCAGGCACCTTGGCCCGCTACGGGTGCAGAAGCACCTGTACGCGGAGGGGCCGCAGGTCTGCCAGCACATCATCGTGCACCCGCCCGGCGGCATCGCCGGTGGCGATACCCTGAACCTCGACATCCGCGCCGGCAGCGGCAGCTGGGCGCAACTCACCAGCCCTGGCGCGGCCAAGTGGTACCGCGCCGGTTGCCCGGCGAAACAGCAACTGGACATCTGCGTCGGCCCCGGCGCCACGCTGGAATGGCTGCCGCAGGAGACCATCGTCTACTCCGGCGCGCAGGCCGAACTGACGACCCGTATCGAGCTCGAAACCGACGCCCGGCTGTTCTACTGGGACGTGGTCGCCCTCGGTCGTCCGGCCAGCGGCGAGCGCTTCGACGAAGGCCACTTCGCCACCGCCCTGGACATCCGCCGCGACGGCCAGCGCCTGTGGCATGAACGTCAGCGCGTAACGGGGAGCGATCGCCTGCTCGACTCGCCCATCGGTCTCGCTGGCCACCCGGTAATGGCCACGCTGATCGCCAGCGGACAGATCGACGCGGAGCTGATCGAAGCCTGCCGCGCCATCCCCTGTCAGGGGCGTGGCAACCTCACCCAACTGCCCGGCCTGGTGGTCACCCGCTGCCTCGCCCACGAGGCGCTGCATGCCCGCGCCTGGCTCATCGAACTCTGGCGCCGGCTGCGGCCCGCGCTGCTCGGCCGTGAGGCCGTTCCTCCGCGAATCTGGAGCACCTGAGATGGACCTGACGCCCCGCGAAAAAGACAAGCTGCTGATCTTCACCGCCGGCCTGGTCGCCGAGCGTCGCCTCGCCCGGGGGGTGAAGCTCAACTACCCGGAGGCCGTGGCGCTGATTTCCGCCGCGCTGCTCGAAGGTGCCCGGGATGGCCAGACGGTCGCCGACCTGATGCACTACGGCACCACGCTGCTGACCCGTGAACAGGTGATGGAAGGCGTACCGGAAATGATCCCGGAGATCCAGGTGGAAGCCACCTTCCCGGACGGCACCAAGCTGGTCACCGTGCACCAGCCCATCGCCTGATCGCGCCCCCGAACCAAGGTGCGGCGACAATGGCGAATGAAGCGTTCCGCTTCATTCGCCCTACGTACAGAGGAACCAACATGCTCATCCGCGACGCCAGCCAAGCCGACCTCGGCAGTCTGCGCGACATCTACAACGACGCCGTGCTCAACACCACCGCCATCTGGAACGAGGTCGCCATCGACCTGGAGAACCGCCGCGCCTGGCTGGAACTGCGCGCACAGCAGGGGTTCCCGGTGCTGGTGGCCGAGGACGGCGGCGAGGTGGTGGGCTACGCCAGCTACGGCCCGTGGCGGGCCTTCGATGGCTTCCGCGAAACCGTGGAGCACTCGGTCTACGTGCGCGCCGACCAGCGCGGCAAAGGCCTTGGCCCGATCCTGATGCAGGCACTGATCGAGCGCGCCCGTGCCCAGGGTTTGCACGTGATGGTCGCGGCCATCGAGAGCGGCAACGCCGCGTCGATCCGCCTGCACGAACGCCTGGGCTTCATCACCAGCGGGCAGATGCCGCAGGTCGGCCAGAAATTTGGCCGCTGGCTGGACCTGACCTTCATGCAACTCAACCTCGACTCACGGAGCTCCCCATGATCCCAGGCGAATACGACATCCAGTCCGGCGAGATCGAACTCAACGCCGGCCGCCGCACGCTCGGCCTGACCGTGGCCAACAGCGGCGACCGGCCGATCCAGGTCGGCTCGCACTACCACTTCTTCGAGACCAACGACGCGCTGCTGTTCGACCGCGACGCGGCACGCGGCATGCGCTTGAACATTCCCGCCGGTACCGCGGTGCGCTTCGAGCCGGGGCAGAGCCGCGAGGTGGAGCTGGTGGAGCTGGCGGGTGACAGGAAGGTTTATGGATTTGCGGGACGGGTGATGGGTGCGCTCTGAGAGCCCCTCTCCCCCGCCCTCTCCCTGAAGGGAGAGGGAGAAAGCAGGCCGCCACGGCGGGACCACACTGTGCTCCGATCAGCCCCCTCTCCCTTCAGGGAGAGGGTTGGGGAGAGGGCAAACCAGCGCAGGTAATGACCAAGGAGCCCCGATGAAAATCAGCAGACAAGCCTACGCCGACATGTTCGGCCCCACCGTCGGCGACCGCGTGCGTCTGGCCGACACCGACCTGTGGATCGAGGTGGAGCAGGACTTCACCGTCTACGGCGAGGAAGTGAAGTTCGGCGGCGGCAAGGTTATCCGCGACGGCATGGGCCAGGGCCAGCTGTGCGCCGCGCAGGTGGTCGACACGGTGATCACCAACGCGCTGATCCTCGACCACTGGGGCATCGTGAAAGCCGACGTGGGCCTCAAGCACGGCCGCATCTCCGCCATCGGCAAGGCCGGCAACCCGGACATCCAGCCCGGCGTCACCATCGCCCTGGGCGCCAGCACCGAAGTGATCGCTGGCGAAGGCATGATCCTCACCGCCGGCGGCATCGACACGCACATCCACTTCATCTGTCCGCAGCAGATCGAAGAGGCGCTGATGAGCGGAGTGACGACCATGATCGGTGGCGGCACCGGGCCGGCCACCGGCACCAATGCCACCACCTGCACTTCCGGCCCGTGGCACATGGCGCGCATGCTCCAGGCCGCCGACGCCTTCCCGATGAACATCGGCTTCACCGGCAAGGGCAACGCCAGCCTGCCGCTACCGCTGGAGGAGCAGGTTCGAGCTGGCGCCATCGGCCTGAAGCTGCACGAGGACTGGGGCACCACCCCGGCGGCGATCGACAATTGCCTCTCCGTGGCCGACCGCCTCGACGTGCAGGTGGCGATCCACACCGACACCCTCAACGAATCCGGCTTCGTCGAAACCACCCTGGCCGCGTTCAAGGGCCGCACCATCCACACCTACCATACCGAGGGCGCCGGAGGCGGCCACGCGCCGGACATCATCAAGGCCTGCGGCTTCGCCAACGTGCTGCCCAGCTCGACCAATCCGACCCGGCCGTTCACCCGCAACACCATCGACGAGCACCTGGACATGCTCATGGTCTGCCACCACCTGGACCCGAGCATCGCCGAGGACGTGGCCTTCGCCGAATCGCGCATTCGCCGCGAGACCATCGCCGCCGAGGACATCCTCCACGACCTCGGAGCCTTCAGCATGATCAGCTCCGACAGCCAGGCCATGGGCCGCGTCGGCGAAGTGATCACGCGCACCTGGCAGACTGCCGACAAGATGAAGAAGCAGCGCGGTGCACTGGACGGCGACGGCGCACGCAACGACAACTTCCGCGCCAAGCGCTACATCGCCAAGTACACCATCAACCCGGCGATCACCCATGGCGTAGCCCATGAAGTGGGCAGCATCGAAGTAGGCAAGCTGGCCGACCTGGTGCTCTGGCGCCCAGCTTTCTTCGGCGTGAAGCCGAGCCTGATCCTCAAGGGTGGCGCCATCGCCGCGAGCCTGATGGGCGACGCCAACGCGTCGATCCCGACGCCGCAGCCGGTGCACTACCGACCGATGTTCGCCAGCTACGCCGGCAGTCGCCACGCCACCTGCCTGACCTTCATCAGCCAGGCCGCGTTCGACCTCGGCGTGCACCACGAACTGGGCCTGCGCAAGGCCATCGGCGTGGTGAAGGGCTGCCGCAGCGTGCAGAAGACCGACCTGATCCACAACGCGTACCTGCCGCACATCGAAGTCGATGCGCAGAACTATCAGGTCCGCGCCGACGGGCAACTGTTGTGGTGCGAGCCTGCGGACGTCCTGCCGATGGCGCAGCGGTATTTTCTGTTCTGAAGTCGGTCAAGTCAGACAACGGCAGCTGGCTGGCTTCCACAAAGGCAGGATGATGGCTACCCTGCGCTCCCCCTGGGAAAGAGTCCCGGGGGTTGCATCTCAGGAGAGTCATGTGAAGTTTTCCCGTATCGCCGCCACCCTGCTGGCCACCGCAATCCTCGCCGGCTGCACCGGCACCCCGATGAAGACCCAGACCTACAGCCCCGAGCAGTACACCGTGATCGGCCATGGCGAAGGCAAGGCCACCGGGATCATGCTGCTGGGTTTCATCCCGATCCAGCAGAACGATCGCTTCGTCCGTGCGCAGAATGCCGCAGTGAAATCCAAGGGCGGCGACGCGCTGATCAACACCCAGGTGCAGGAAAAGTGGTTCTGGGCCTGGGTCCTGAACGGCTACACCACCACCGTGTCCGGTGACGTGGTCAAGCTGAACAAGTAAGGCTCTGCCTGCTGCTCCGGACCGGTGCGCAATGCCCGGTCCGGCTTCCGCCCTTGTCATATATCAAGCTTTTCCCGGTCCCCCGCCCTGCTGCCTGCCGATTGAGATTCGTCTTATTCGGCCAACTGAACCGCGCCTGAACAATGAGCCCACTGATCCAGCGCGCCCCTCTGCCGCTGGTTGGGTGAGGCTCCGCCGTCCGGAGTTCTGCCCTCCCCTTGCCTGATGCGATCAGGCGCCATCTCCCGGTGCAGGAAGGACCCGCTCTTGGAAGCCAGGCTTCCACGCTTCAGCCAGTGAACGGCTCCTTGCGCCGGAATACGCATTCGCTCACCTAAGTGAGCGGGCGCAAGGAGGATTGCAATGCGCTTCAAGAAAACCCTGCTGGCCATGCACGTCGCCCTGGCCGCCGGCATGCTTGCCCACAGCGGCGGTGCCGCCGCCGGCTCCTGCTCGGTAGACGGCTCGACGCTGAACTGCACGACCACCATCTACTGGGCCCCCGGCGATACTTCGGCCTACGAGAAGATCGTGATCGACACCACTGGCGAGAGTCAGTCCTTCACGCCAACCGGTTTCGGCATCTACGGCAACAGCTCGAAGTACACCCTCAAGGACGTGTCGATCACCACGGAGTCCAGCAAGTCTGACGCCATTCAGGCCAACAACGGTGGGAGCAAGATATCCATCGACAAGCTGCACATCGTCACCAAGGGCAGCTCCGCGGATGGCATCAACGTGACCGAGAATGCGCTCAACTCCGAGGTTCGCGTAGGCGATGGCGCCATCATCACCGCCGAAGGCTCGGGCATGGGCGTACGCGCCAACACCTCGAAGAACGGTGGCAAGAACCTCATCGAACTGGGCACCGGCGCGCAGATCACCACCAACGGAAGCGGCGCGAATTCCCTGGATGGCACGGGGTACGCCGTCTACGCTGGCAACCGCTCGCTGTCCGCCACCACTTACTGGGGTGATGCCGAAGTCATCCTCGGCGACGGCAGCACCATCGTCAGCAAGGGCAGCGCCGCCCACGCGGTCTTCGCCAACCGCGGTGGCGTGATCCGGCTGGGCGACACCAGCATCACCACCGAGAAATCCAACGCATACGGCATCTACGCGCAAACGGCGGCGGACAAGAATGGCGACCGCGGCGGCCAGGTCTACCTGGGAGGCGACACCAGCGTCACCGTCACCGATGGCAACCGCGCGCTCTACGCATCCGGCGCCGATTCGCTGATCCGCTCCGAGGCAGCTTCGGTGTACCGCCTGGACAGCAGCGCCGCCAGCGATGTGCAGAACCGCAAGGGCGTTGCCCTGTATGCCGACAAGACCGGCGTCATAGATTTGAAAATGGCCGCCGGATCCTACTTCAACGGTACCACCAGCACCGCCACCGACGGCGTGATCGACCTCGCCATGGACGGTGCCGCCAGCCAGTGGTTCATGACCGGCAATTCCAACCTCACCAACCTCTCGCTCACCGACGGAGCGCAGCTGATCTACGATCGTCATGACGAGCACGGTGCCTACACCTACAAGACACTGACGGTGGATGGCGACTTCACCGGCGGCGGCCACCTGGTGATGAACACCTACCTGGGCAATGACACCTCCGAGACCGACAAGCTCGCCATCACCGGCAGTACCTCGGGCGACACCCGCGTCACCGTCAACAATACCGACGGCCCGGGCGCCGAAACCCTGGAAGGCATCCAGATGATCACCGTCGGCGGCACCTCGGCCGGCGAGTTCAAGTCCGACCGGGTGACCGAGGGCGGCTACGAGTACGTGCTGCGCCGCGGCGGCAGCTTCGTCGGTTCCACCGGCTCGAACAGCGACTGGTACCTGACCTCCTACAAGCCGACCGAACCGGAGCCGGAAGATCCCGATCCGGTGGACCCAGGTCCTGAAGATCCCGGCCCCGTCGATCCGGGTCCGGAAGATCCCGGTCCTGTCGACCCAGGTCCCGAAGAGCCCGGTCCCGTCGACCCAGGCCCCGAAGATCCCGGCCCCGTCGATCCAGGTCCCGAAGAGCCCGGTCCGGTAGATCCAGGCCCCGAGGAGCCGGGCCCGGTCGATCCGGGCCCGACCGACCCGGCACCGGAGAAGCCCACGCCCAGCGACAAGGACCGCGTGCGCCAGCCCGAAGGTGGCAGCTACACCGCCAACATCGCAGCGGCCAACACCATGTTCCTGCATCGCCTGCATGACCGCACCGGCAACCTGACCTACGTCGACCCGGATACCGGCAAGGAAGTCACCTCCATGCTCTGGATGCGCAACGTCGATGGCTCGACCCGCTGGGAAGACAGCACCGGCCAGCTCAAGACCGAGTCCAACCGCTACGTGCTGCAACTGGGCAGCGACCTGTACCGCAAGGAAACCGATAACGGTGACTGGGTCTTCGGCGTGATGGCCGGCTACGCCAACGGCAACTCCACCACCAAGTCGCGCATCACCGGCTATCGCTCGCGCGGCGAGATCGATGGCTACAGCCTGGGCGTCTACGGCACCTGGTATGAGAACCGGGAAGACGAGAACGGCGCGTACGTCGACAGCTGGATTCTCTACAACGAATTCGACGCCGACGTGAAAGGTGACCAACTGGCCAAGGAGAGCTACGACCTCAAGGGCATCACCGCTTCCGTCGAAGCCGGCAAGACCTTCGAAGTCGCCAAGACCGAAAGTGCCACCTACTACGTGCAGCCCCAGGCACAGATCGTCTACATGGGCGTGAAGGCCGACAACCACCGCGAAGCCAATGGCACCAAGGTCACCGGCAAAGGTGACGGCAACGTCATGACCCGCCTGGGTGCCCGCGCCGCCGTGCGCAGCAACGAGGCCGGTGGTTTCGCCAACACCTACGGCGTGGAGCCCTACGTGGAGACCAACTGGATCCACAACTCCAAGGACTTCGGCGCGAAGATGGGCAGCACGAAGTTCGAGATGGACGGAGCCAGCGACATCTTCGAAGTGAAGCTCGGCGCCACCAGCAAGGTAAACAGCCGGGTCAACGTCTGGGGTGAAGTGGGCCACCAGTTCGGCGACAACGGTTACCGCGACCAGGCGGTGACCGTAGGCTTCAAGGTCAACTTCTGATCCTGCCGTGAAACTGGGCCGCCGCACACCTTGTGCGGCGGCCTTTTTGCACCCGCGCTCCCATCTCGCGCCTGCTGTTGGAAGCCCCGCAAGCTGACAGGTCGATCAACTTTCTCGCCGTCGGCCCGGTCGTCCAGCTCGAACTGCTATGCTCTGCTGCTCGAAGAAAAAGGTGGACCCGCGATGACGGCGATGACTTCGCAACCGAACGAACGCCCGGGCATCTCGCCCGCGCTGGCCGCGCTGCGTGCCGCCACCCATGAGCTGCATGCCGACCTCGACAGCCGCTCGCCGCTCACTGCCGCACTGACCCACGCCGACTACCTCGACCACGCCGCCCGCGTACTGGGCTGGATGCGCCCGCTGGAGCAAGCCCTCTGGCCGCTCTGGCCTGACGCCGAGGATGCATGTCTGCGACGCGGCAAAAGCCAATGGCTGCAAGCCGACCTGCTGGCGGGCTCGCAGGCCGCCGCCGATTGGCCGGACTGCCCCGTCGCGCCGGTTGCCAACAGCCTCGCCGAAGCCTTCGGTATTGCCTACGTTGCCGAAGGCGCGACCCTGGGCGGACGGGTGCTCTACAAGCGACTCAAGGCCTCTCTCGAGCCACTGCCACTGCTCTGGCTGCAAGGCTACGGCGAACACACCGGCGAGCGCTGGGTAGCCTTCCAGCGCCTGCTGGCCGAGCATGTTTCCACCCCCGAAGACATCGCCCACGCCCAGAAGGCCGCCGTGCGCGCCTTCACTTCGTTCCGCGACTGGGTGCTCGACGCCGCGCCGCAGCGGGCGGTCCCGGCATGAGCGAGCAGACGGTCACCCTTGCCAACTGCGAGGACGAACCCATCCATGTACCCGGTGCGATCCAGCCCCACGGCGCACTGATTGCCGTCGACGACCAGGGCCGCGTGCTCGGTGTCAGCGACAACCTTGGCCCCCTGTTGGGCATCGCTCCAGTGCTGGGCGAGCTGCTGGCGGAAACCGACGTCGGCCCCGGCGTACTGGCGATGCTCGAAGAGGGGCTGAGCGAGGAAGGGCCCTGGGTCAACAGCGTGGAAGCGCGGATCAACCGGCGCTTCTTCGACGTGATCGGCCACAGCCATGACGGCGTGCGCTACCTGGAATTCGAGCGGCGCGCCGCCGGCACTGCGTCCTTCACCACCTTCGCCCTCAACGCCCAACGCCTGGTCAGCCAGTTGCAACTGCGCAACGACGTGGAGAGCCTGTTGGTCAGCGTCACCGAGGAGGTGCGGCGGATGACCGGCTACGACCGCGTCATGGCCTACCGCTTCAACGAGGACGACTCGGGTGAGGTGGTCGCCGAATCCCGCCGCGAGGACCTGGAAAGCTATCTCGGCCAGCGCTACCCGGCCTCGGACATTCCCGCCCAGGCGCGGCGCCTGTACCTGCAGAACCCGGTGCGGCTGATCGGCGACGCAGCCTATCAGCCGGTGGCCGTGCGCCCGACACTGAACCCGACCAGCCGCAAACCCTTCGACCTGAGCTTCAGCACCTTGCGCAGCGTCTCGCCGATCCATTGCGAGTACCTCGCCAACATGGGCGTACGCGCGTCGATGAGTATCTCCATCGTCGTCGGCGGGCGGCTGTGGGGACTGTTCTCCTGCCACCACATGAGCCCGAAGGTGGTGCCCTATCCGATCCGCATGTCCTTCCAGGTGTTCTCCCAGGTGTGCAGCGCCATGGTCGAGCGCCTGGAGCAGAGCCGCATCAGCGAGCTGCTGCGCCAGGCCTCCGAACGCCAGCAGGCGCTGCTGCGCCGCACCCGCGACTCCGACGACCTGCTCAGTGCGCTGTCGCGCCCCGGCGCCAGCATCGCCGATCTGCTGCCGTGCGACGGCGCAGTGGTGATGCTCGGCGGGCGCACCAGCAGTATCGGAGGCGACTTCGAGGACCTGGCGGTGGCCATGGTCGCCCAGTTGCAACAGGACGAAGAGCTCGACCTGTTCCACAGCGACCATCGCCTGGAACTACCCGACGGCGCGTACGATCCGCGCTACTGCGGTGTCATGGCGATTCGTTTCCATCGCCAGGAGTCGGGCTGGATCGTCTGGTTGCGCCTGGAGCAGGTGCACCGTATCCGCTGGGGCGGCAAGCCGGAGAAGATCATCAGCACCGGCCCCTCCGGCCCGCGCCTGACCCCGCGTGGTTCGTTCGAAGCCTGGGAAGAAGTGGTACGCGGACGCTCCATGCCCTGGACCGGCATTGACCTGAGCATCGCCGAGAAGCTGCGCACCGAACTGGTGGAGTTGTGCCTGAACCGCGCGGGTGAAATCGATCGTATGCGCCAGCGCCTGATCGCCGTGCTCGGCCACGACCTGCGCAACCCGCTGCAGTCGATCTCCATGGCCGCTGCCATGCTTTCCTCCAGCGATGTGCGAAACGCCGAACTGCGCCAGCACATCACCTACTCCAGCAGCCGCATGGAGCGGCTGATCAGCCAGATCCTGGAGATGAGCCGCCTGCAGAGCGGCGCGGGCATGACGGTGAAACCGGTGGCCGCCGATCTATCGCGTCTGGTGCGCGATATCGTCCAGGAAACCGACGTGGCCTATCCGGGCCTGTCCATCGAGACCGCCATCGAGGAAGGTGTGCAGGCGCAGGTCGACCCCGACCGCTACCTGCAGGTAATCGCCAACCTGCTGAGCAACGCCCGCCACCATGGTCGTCCTGGCCGCCCGGTGCTGGTGGAGCTGCGCCGCCAGGGCGAGCTGGCGAGACTGAGCATCCTCAACGAAGCCGAAGCGCTGGATGAGGCACGCCTCGCCAACCTCTTCGAACCCTTCAAGCAGGAGGCCGGTGGCCATGGCCGCAACAAGAGCGGGCTGGGCATCGGCCTGTACATTTCCCAGGCCATCGTCAGCGCCCACGATGGCCGTATCGAGGTAGAGCAGGCCGACGGCATCATCACCTTCAGCGTGCTGGTGCCGCTCAAGCCATCGTCCTGACGCCGAAGCTACGCGCTCGGACGAAAACGGCGCCTCAGGGGCGCCGTTTTCATACCGGATGGGAGGCACGTCAGCGCAGCTGGCTGTCCTTGCTGCCACGACGGTTGTAGCCGGCGTAGCTGGCCTGCTCCTTGTCGTGCTCGGCCTGGCAGTTCACGCACAGTCGCACGCCGGGGATGGCTTTGCGCCGCGCCTCGGGGATCGGTGCATCGCACTCCTCGCAATGGGTCAGGCTCTCGCCCTTGGGCATCTGGTTGCGCGCCCGTGCGATAGCGTCCTCGATGGTGCTGTCGATCTGTTCCTGAACCGCTCCGTCGTTTGCCCAGCCGCTGGCCATGGCGACCTCCCGTGGAATCTTCGCTGTTCGGAAGATATGCAGGGCACTGCAAGGGATTGCAAGGGTAATGGCGCAGGAAGCGACGAGCGCGTCGCCGGGAAACCAGATACGTCTGATGTTCCGCAAGGGCGCGCCTGCCGAGAATCGGGAGACCTCTGTCAGCCGGAACCCTGCCATGCGCTACGCCTCTGCCCTGATCGCCAGCCTCCTGCTCGCAGGTCTCCTGCCGCGCGCTGCCAATGCCGACACCGTGGATGCCAGCCTGCGCGACATGGAGCGCTACCTGCTGCTGTACAGCGCCACCGGTGACGAACGTTTCCTCGCACGATTGGACGGCCTTGGGCCGAGCTTCGAACAGCAGCTGTCGCAGCAGAAGAATGCGAACAATCTGCAGGACCTCTGGAAGCTCTATCGGCAGACGCTGGAGCAGGTGCGCGCGGCCTACTCGCAGAAGGGCGTGGACCTGCAAAACGCCGTGGAGCAGACGCAGGAAGTCGCTGGACTGTTCGACACCTTCATCCTGGCACGTGAGCCGGCACCACAGGGGCTGGAAGACGAGTTGCGCGAGCTGGCGCTGCTGGAGGCGCGGCGGGCCAACGGTCGTTTGCTGGGGAAGGAAAGCGAGGGGGATGCGACACGCATCAGGGACTTGCAGGAACTGATCGGCGAACGCCTGGCGGCACTACCTGCCGGTGCCAGCCGGGACTCCCTGCTCTCGCGCTGGAGCTACCTGCGCAAGGCGGAGAAACCCGAAGGCACTCTGCTCTATCCCTTCAACGCCCAGGTCGAGTACCTGCTGGCGCATCTGCCGCGCAGCTGAGCGGCGCAGGAAAGAACAAAACAGGACAGAACAGGCGGTCCTACTCTTTGACTTCCATGTATTCGCGCGCCCAGATCTGGTACTCCTCGGGCAGCGTGTACTTCTTCGCCAGTTCCGAAGCGGTCAGGTCTGAGGCATGCACGCCGCGCTGCTCACGCAGGCAGTCGTAGGTGGCCTTGATCGCAGCGAAGTAGGCGGCGTGACCGTCGACCACGATGCGCACGCCCAGCTCGGCCAGGCGCGCGTCGTCGCGCAGCTCGGGGTTGCCGTAGGACACCAGCATCAGCGGCACGGACAGGTGCCGGGAGATGGACTCCAGGTGGTCGAAGTCGCGGATGCCGACCATGCAAATGCCGTCGGCGCCGGCGGCCTGGTAGGCCAGGGTGCGGCGGATCACATCGTCCACTTCCAGCACTTCGGCGTTGGTGCGGGCGATGATCGCCATTTCCGAGTCGATGCGCGCTTCCAGCGCCGCGCGGATCTTGCCGACGCCTTCCTCGACCGGAATCAGGTCGGTGGACTTGCGGCCGAACTGCGCCGGCAGCAGGGTGTCCTCGATGGTCAGCGCAGCGACGCCGGCGCGCTCCAGCTCGACGATGGTGCGCATGGTGTTCAGCGCGTTGCCGTAGCCGTGGTCGGCGTCAGCGATCACCGGCAGACGCGCGACGCGACCGATGCGGGTGGCCTGCTCGGTGAATTCGCTCAGGGTGATCAGCGCAAAGTCAGGTGCCGCCAGAACTTGTAGTGAAGCTACAGAACCGCCCAGGATGCCCACCTCGAACCCCAGATCCGCGGCGATGCGCGCCGACATGGGATCGAACACCGAAGCGGTGTGATAGCAGGCTGAAGAATTCAGTAAGGCGCGGAAATCCTTGCGCAATTCGTGGAAGGAGGCTCTGTGCATGGTGGGATCCAACTGCTAATACGGGGTGGGAGAACGGAAATCAGATAGTGGAAAACTCTTGTAGGAAAACTACAGGAACACAATGTAGCAAAACTACAAGCTACTCCCCAAGCCCCCTTTGCCACCATCGTCTTCCGACGGATACCCTGAATTTCGGCGAACACTCGCGTACACTGCGCGGCCGTTTTTTCTCCGGACACCTCCGCATCATGTTCCCGACCACTGCGGCCCGCGCCCTGGGCATCGACTTCGGCACCTCCAACTCCACCGTCGGCTGGTGGCGCCCGGGCACCGAACCGCTGATCGCCCTGGAAGACGACAAGATCACCCTGCCCTCGGTGATCTTCTTCAACGTCGAGGAACGCCGTCCGGTGTACGGCCGCCTGGCCCTGCACGAATACCTGGAAGGCTACGAAGGCCGCCTGATGCGTTCGCTGAAAAGCCTGCTGGGCTCCTCGCTGTTGAAAAGCGAGACCACCGTGCTGGGCAGCGCCATGCCGTTCAAGGACCTGCTGGGGCTGTTCATCGGCGAACTGAAGAAGCGCGCCGAAGCGGTCGCCGGACGCGAGTTCGAGTCCGTGGTGCTGGGCCGCCCGGTGTTCTTCGTCGACGACGATCCCAAGGCCGACCAGGAAGCCCAGGACACCCTGGTGGCCGTGGCGCAGAAGCTCGGCTTCAAGGACGTCTCCTTCCAGTACGAACCGCTCGCCGCGGCCTTCGACTACGAGCGCAGCATCCAGCGTGAAGAACTGGTGCTGATCGTCGACATCGGCGGCGGTACCTCGGACTTCTCGCTGGTGCGCCTGTCGCCCGAGCGCCGCGAAGTGGCCGACCGCCAAGGCGACATCCTCGCCACCGGCGGCGTGCACATCGGCGGTACGGACTTCGACAAGCAACTGAGTATCCAGGGCGTGATGCCGCTGTTCGGCTACGGCAGCAAGATGAAGAGCGATGCCTTCATGCCGACCAGCTACCACCTCAACCTCGCCACCTGGCACACCATCAACGCGGTGTACGCGCAGAAGTCTCAGCTGGCGCTGCAGAACATGCGCTACGACATCGTCGACGCCACCGGCATCGACCGCCTGTTCAAGCTCATCGAGCAGCGCGCCGGCCACTGGCTGGCGATGCAGGTGGAAGCCAGCAAGATCGAGCTGTCCGACACCGAGCGCCGCGACATCGACCTGGCGCGCATCGAAGCCGGTCTGCTCGCCGAGCTGAGCCGCGAGCTGTTCGAAGGCGCCATCGGCCCCCTGCTGGAGCGCGTGCGCGGCAGCATCACCGAGCTGCTGAGTTCGGCCGACGTGGACCCGGCGCGGGTCGACACGGTGTTCTTCACCGGCGGTTCCTCCGGCGTGCCTGCGTTGCGCCAGAGCGTGGCGGCGATGCTACCCAACGCCCGCCACATCGACGGCGACCGCTTCGGCGGGATCGGTAACGGCCTGGCCATCGAGGCGATGAAGCGCTACGGCTGAGCAGCCGCTCACTGACGCAACGGCCGCCATGCGCTAGTGTGGCGGTAATACCCCTCGCGTCCGGAGTCCGCCATGCGCACCGTCCAACTGACCAGCCTGCTGCTCCTGTCCGCCGCACTCTCCGCCTGCGGCCTGGGCGAGACTGCCGCCACCGCGGCCACCACCGCCAACCTGCAGGCCCAGCAGGCACAACAGGCCCAACAGCAGATGCAGCAGCTCAAGCAGCAGGTCGATGCGGCCAATGTGCAGAACCAGCAGCGGCTGGACGACGCAATCAAAGCCAGCGAGTAAAAGCGGCAGCGATCACAGCACGCAGATTTCTTGAACGTCCGCGCGCTCAGGTGGCTCAAACTTGAGCGAGTGAGTTGCTCAACCAAGGAGAACACCATGTACAAGCGATCACTGCTGGCGCTGTTCGTACTGGCCTCGGTGGCGGGCTGCGCTTCCACCAAGGTGCAGAACCCGGTCAACTACATCACCTTCCGCGACCAGCCGCTGGTGCGCAACGTCGAGAAGGGGATGAGCCAGGAAGAAGTCCTGAAGGTCGGCGGCACGCCGTCCTCCACGCAGAAACGCCTGATGAAGCCGGGCAGCTGCAACAGCTACATTCTCAGCAAGGACGGGCAGCAACAGCCTTTCTACGTGAGTTTCGACGGCAGTGGCCGGGTGGATGGGTCGGGCTTCATGACCTGTTCCGAACTCGACCGCCACGAGCGTGATGCCCAGCCGTGACGGTGCTCCCGGTGTGACCACAAGGCCCTCGCCCATCGGCGGGGGCCTTTTCATTCGGCAACCTTTCCTGGCAGAGCGCCACGGTCACGGACACCGGGGATGTTCCCACCACTCGGTGGCCGTCTATCATCCGAGCAGCGACCTCAGGAGCCGACCATGAAATACCGCATCATCGAATTGCCCGCCTTCGAAGTGGTGGGCATGGACTACCGTGGCAGCACGCAGGACGACAGTATCGGCCAGCTGTGGCAACGCTTCCTGCCACGCGAGCAGGAAGTCGCGGCCAGCGCGACGGACAAGACCGCCTATGGCGTCTGCACTCAACTGCCGGGCGGCGAGTTCCACTACATCGCCGGCCTGCCGGTGGCGCCCGGCGCCGCCATTCCCGAGGGCATGGTGAGCTTCCAGGTACCAGCGCAGAAGTACGCGGTGTTCACCCACATCGGCCCGGTCACCGCCATCGCCGACAGCTTCCAGGCCATCTATTCCAGCCTGCTGTCGCGCCACGGCCTGGAGCCGAAGAAAGGCGTGGACCTTGAGCGTTACACCGAGCGTTTCCTTGGCCCGGAAGACCCGGCTTCGGAAACCGACCTCTACGTACCGATCTATTAGCGAACACCGACCCGGCCTTTCGTAGGAGCGAGCTTGCTCGCTCCTACAGGGCCACCCACCTTTTACTTGCGCTTGGCGGGCGCCGGCGCCTTCGACGGCTGCTTCATCTGCTGCAACAGCGCAGCACACTGGTTGTCGTCCTGCTTGCTCGGCGCGATCAACGCCAGCAGCGCCGCCGCCGGAGCCACCGCCACGCCAAGGGCGACCATCCCCGCACCGCGAGCAGCCAGCGGCAGCACATGCACACCCGCCTTCGGGTTCTTGAAGGTGCCTTGCACGTAGAGCGGCGAGCGCAGGGAGAAGATACGCACACCCTTGCTCTGCGGAGTGATGTCCAGGTCCAGCTGCTCGGTGGCGAAGTTGGCCGTGCCGTCCACCGTGATGATCGCGTTCTCGGTATCGAAGGCGAACACCCTTGGCTTGGCCAGACCGTTGGTGATGCCCACGTCGGCAGCCGCGCAGTTGATCTTCACCTCGTCGTCACCGAACAGTTTATTCACCACGTAGTTGCCCACGTTGAGTCCAGCGATTTCCATCAGGCTGCGGCTGATGCGCCCGTCGTTGATCAGAAGCTTCATCTCGCCGTTGGCGCCCGCCAGGATGGCCGCCACCGAATTGCCGGTGCCGCTGATGGCCGCGTCGCCATTCAGCTCACCAAAGCTGGACTGCATCGGCGCAAAGCTGGGGAACAGTTCCTTGAGCTTGAAGCTGCGCGCCTGCAACTGGACCTTGCTCTGCAGCGGCGTCTTGCCGCCATCCAGACGGATGTGCGAGTCCAGCGTGCCGCCGGCCACGCCGAAGCGCAGCGGCTCCAGGGTCAGCAGGCCGTCGTTGAGCACCAGGTGGGTATAGAGGTCGCTGATCGGCAGCTTGTCGCTGTGCACGATGCGCTTGCCGGTGAATTCCACGTCGGCGTCCATGGCGCGCCAGCGGTCGGTGCGGAACTCCTCCACCGGCAACACCTTGTCCGCCGGCTGGCGGGTGCTCTGGCCGCGCGCCTGCTTCTCCTTGTTGGAGTCGGCGCCGATCAGCGGACCGAGGTCGGCCATGCGCAGCTGGTCCGAGCGCAGCTTGCCCGACAGCTTGGGCCGCGGCTGGCGATTGACGAACACCAGGTCGCCATGCAGATCGCTGTCACCGACCTTGCCGTTGAAATTCTCGTAGTGGAATTGCGCGCCGGCGGAATCGTGCAACTCGGCTTTCAGGCGGCCGTCGGTCTCGTAGGCCGGCGTATCGGGCAGGGTCACGCCGGTCAGCGGAAACAGGTTGGCCATGCTGGTGCCGGCCAGTTTCAGGCGCAGGTCCAGCGCACCGAGGTTCAGCGGGTCGACCAGGGTGCCGACGATGTTCGCACGAGTGCTGCCGGCGGAAACCTCGGCCTGCACCGGGAAGGGCTTGGCGGCATCCTGCAGGGCGAGCATGCCGCCAACCTTGCCCGAGCCATTGAGCGGCAGCCCTTTGTACTGGCCCTTGAGCTTCCAGCCGAACACGTAGTCCTGGGTCTCGGCCTTGTCGCCGCCGGCCAGTGCCTTGCCCGCCAGCTCGCCGAACGGCACCGGTTTGCCGAGTGGGTCCACCAGCAGCTCCAGGCGGGTCTTCAGGCGCTGGTCGTCGAGGGTGACGCTGCCCTTGTCGAAGCCGATCTCGCCGATATCCAGCTTCCAGGGCGACGGCTCGGCCGGGGCGCCGGGGTCCTCTTCCTGCTTCGGCAGCTCGAAGGTCCAGCTCGCACGACCATCGGCCAGGCGCAGCAGGTCGGCGCTGGGGCGGGTGAGGACGATCTGCGGGATGTTCACGGTTTGCCACAGCAGCGGCAACGGTGCGAGGCGGAACTCGACTTTTTCCAGGCTCGCAAAGTTGGGCGAGCGCGTCTTGCCGGCCGCCCAGTCGGGGTTGCCCAGGGTGATGTCGGCGGCGCTGAAGTGCGGCCACGGTACATAGGCGCGCCAGCCGCCCTCGGCCGGTTCCGTGCGCCAGAACACCTGCAGGTCGCCATTGATGGCGAAGGGGCGCCCCAGCTCGGCCGACACCTTCTCGTTGATGGTCGGCTTCACCCGGTTCCAGTCGAAGGTGGCAATGAACACCACCAGTGCGGCGATCACCGCGATGAACCCCGTGAAGCTCCAGAGGCAGATTCGTTTCCCGCGCGTCATACCTGAACTCCCTGCTGGCCGCGTCGGTGGAAGCAGCGACGTCCCCACGCCGCTGCCGGTCATCATCGGCCGCCTGAGCATGCCGGGCCGGCATTCTCCCTTGGCCTGTCGTCTTGGACCAGCATAGCGAGCCAATGGCTCCCACAATCTGCTCGGCGATTCGGCTCAGCGGCCCTGTCGGGCAAAAAAAACAAACTTTCCCGGCAGCCCGCGACTCACACCCTTGTGACCCGAACCGTGCCGCGCACCACCGCAGCGCCGGCCCGCCACAAGGCCCACCGTCAAGGAGACAACCGATGAACCAGGCACACCTGACCGACGTCCAGACCCTGCGCCAGAGGGCGCGCCAGAACATCGAAGACGGCGCAGTGACCGAGGGCTACCATGCCGACCGCAAGACCGTACTGCGCCTGCTTAACGAGTCGCTGGCGACCGAACTGGTCTGCTACCTGCGCTACAAGCGCCACTACTTCATGGCTACCGGGCTGAAGGCCAGCGTGGCCGCCGCCGAGTTCCTCGAGCACGCCACCCAGGAGTTGCAGCATGCCGACCTGCTGGCCGAGCGCATCATGCAACTGGGCGGCGAGCCGGACTTCAATCCCAACGGGCTGACCGAGCGCTCACACGCGGAGTACGTAGCTGGCGCCAACCTGCGCGAGATGATCACCGAGAACCTGGTGGCCGAACGCATCGCGGTCGACAGCTACCGCGAGATCGTCGTCTACCTGGGCGACGACGACCCGACCACGCGCCGCCTGTTCGAGGAGATCCTCGCCCAGGAGGAAGAGCACGCCGACGACATGGCAGATCTGCTCCAGGACCTCAGGTAACCCCTCCGCATCGTCCTCATCGATGCCCGGCTTCGGCCGGGCATCATGCCAGCGCTTCCTCCCTCCTGCCGAAAACCCGCATTCCAGAGCCTTCCAGCTCAATCTGCTCGATAATTACATCTATTATTTAGATACTACCAATCACGCCAATATCGCCCATCGAAGACGTTGATAGAAGTCAATTTTTAAAATTAACTTACTGATTTTAAACATACTATCTAACAATCATCGGCATCGATAGCGACTATCTACCGGCTTCGTTTTTCAATCGATAATCCAGAACAGATACTGAGTCCGTGTCCAACGAACTCCCCACTCTTTCTGGAGCCGCATCATGAAACGCACCCTCGTACTTGGCTTTGCCCTCTCCGTACTTGCTGCCAATGCCGCTTTCGCCGGCTCCCAGCAGGAATCCCCTGTGATCAATGCCAGCCAGACCCAGGTTCTGGTTCAGGAAGGCGCCGAACGCAGCCTGGGTCAGCAGCAGAAACTGCTGGACGCGGCCAAGGCCCGTATCGCCGAAAACGGCTCCAGCCAGTCGGTCGATCGCCTGATCCAGAAAATGAACGTGGCCGAGAATGGTTCCAGCCAGACCGTCGACCGCCTGCACAAGCAACTGGGCGTCGCTGAAAACGGCTCGAGCAAAACCGTCGACCGTCTGCACGACGAGATGAGCGTCGCTGAAAACGGTTCAAGCCAGTCGGTTGACCGCCTGCACCGGGAAATGAACGTCGCCGAAAACGGCTCCAGCCAGACCGTCGACCGCCTGCACAAGGAACTGGGCGTCGCTGAAAACGGCTCGAGCAAAACCATCGACCGTCTGCACGACGAGATGAGCGTTGCCGAAAACGGTTCGAGCAAGTCGGTTGACCGTCTGCACCAGGCAATGAACGTCGCCGAAAATGGCTCCAGCCAGACCGTCGATCGCCTGCACAAGCAACTGGGTGTCGCTGAAAACGGTTCGAGCAAAACCATCGACCGTCTGCATGAAGAGATGAGCGTTGCCGAAAACGGCTCCGAGCACACCATCGACCAACTGCACAGCAACATGGTGGCCGAATCGGGTGGCGACACCGTCTTCGATGCTCACTTGAAGGCATGAAGCTCCAGGCAGTACACCGCAAGGTGAGAGAAAAGCCCGGCCCCGCCGGGCTTTCTTATCGCTGGAAACCCGTGAAGTCCCGCCATCGATAACAGGCCAGCCGTGTTTTGTAACAGCTTCTTGCCTGAAACCTCCTGAAACACGCCTCTGAACACCGCTCTAGAGCGGTTTTCGTCGTTCCATCATTGACGGCGATAGTTGAAATTAGCCGGCTAAATAATCGACAACACTGATGCTCTGTATCACGCAGCATCGTTTTTAAATCGATTTATCCGAAGGGAAAATAACCCTGTAGCCAAAACATATCGCCCCCCCTTCGGAGCCGCACAACATGAAAACCAAGATCGCCCTCAGCCTTGCACTGACTTCCCTGATGACCGCCAGCGCCGTCTTCGCCGCCCCGGCCATCCTCAACAACGGCCCGCGCAGCACCCATCAACTGCAGCAGCAGAGCGCCGAACCTCGCGTATCCGCCAATGGCTCCGAACGCACCATCGATCGCCTGCACAAGCAAATGGGTGAAGCTCGCGTAGCCGATAGCGGCTCCGAACGCACCATCGACCGCCTGCACAAGCAAATGGATGACGCCCGCGTCGCCGACAACGGTTCCGAGCGCACCATCGACCGCCTGCACAAGCAAATGGACGATGCCCGCGTTGCCGACAACGGTTCCGAGCGCACCATCGACCGCCTGCACAAGCAGATGGATGACGTCCGCGTTGCCGAGAACGGCTCCGAGCACACCATCGACAAGCTGCACAGCAACATGGTTGCCGAGTCTGGTGGTGACACCGTGTTCGATGCCCACCTGAAGCGTGTTTCCTGATCGGCGTGAAATACGCCGAACAGGCGAAAGAAAAGCCCGGCATCTGCCGGGCTTTCTCATTTCTGCGCTAGCGCAAGGGGATCAGCTCTTCGTCTCGCCAGCGTCCGGCTCGCCATCGGAGCGGCCAATGCTCGCCGGCGCTTCCACCACCAGCTCTTCCGGCACTTCCTCGACACGCGGGTCCAGCGCCGCCGCCATCGGGCTGACGGTGTCGGGCATGGCCACGTGGTGCAACGGCGCCTCGTCGACGCGGTGCACACCGGTGACGCGCTTGGGCTGCACCCATAAGATCAGGATCAGCGCATAGGCCGACACCAGCATGTAGAACATGCCCGGGCCGAAGTGACGCATCATCGCGCCGGCAAGCAGCGGGCCGATACAGGCGCCAACGCCGTAGGTCGTCAGCAGCATCGCCGACAGCGCCACCCGGCGCGATTGCTCGACATGGTCGTTGCCCAGGGCCACGGCCAGCGGATAGAGGGTGAACAGCAGCATGCCGGTGACGAAACCGTTCGCCAGCAGCAGCGTGTAGGGCAGCTCGACCAGCCCCCACATCGGCACCGCCGCCAGGCACAGCAGCAACGCGTTGGCGCGAATCAACCAACTGCGGTTGACCCGGTCGGACAACCAACCCAGCGGCCATTGCGCGCAGAAGCCGGCGACGATGCACATGCCGACGAAGAGGCTCGACTGCGCGGTGTCCAGGCCGTTGCGCGCCGCGTACACCGGCGCCAGGCCGTAAAAGGCACCGACCATCAGGCCGGCGACGAAGATGGTGCCCAGCGACTGCGGCACACGCTTCCAGAAGAATCCGATCTCCAACGGCGCCGCCACCAGCTTGGCCGGGTGGACGCGGCGAGTCAGCGCCAGCGGGATCAGGCAGGACGAGAAGCAGATGGCGACCAGCAGCAGCGGCTTGTAATCCAGCACCGGGCTCAGCGCCAGCAGGCCCTGGCCGACCACCAGGCCGGCGTCCACCGCCACCATGTAGCCGGCGAATACCTTGCCGCGCTGGTGCCCTTCCGCCTGCTCGTTGAGCCAGCTCTCGATCACCATGTACTGGTTCATCATCACTGCGCCCATCACGAAGCGCAGGAAGATCCACACCTCCAGCTGCGAGACCAGCGCGTGGATCAGCACGATCACCGTGGCCATGCCGGCGCAGGCCACGTAGGAACGGATGTGGCCGAAGCCGGCGATCAGCTTGTGGCCGAACTTGCCGCCACAGACCAGGCCGAAGTAATAAGCCGCCATCAGGCCGCCGACCCACAGGTCACTGACGCCTTCCTGGGTCAGGCGCAGGCCCATGTAGGTGGTGAACAGGCCGGAGCCGGCGAGCATCAGCAGTGTGGCGGTATAGAGCGCAGGAAAGGTGACGAGCGGGCTGAACATGGCGAGTCCGGCAGGCAGATGAGAAAGGTGGGGTGTAACGGCAAGGTTAGCCGTCCGCACATCGGACAGCGGTCGCGCGGCAAAGATCACATGGTTTGCGGCAGGTGCGCATTATGGCCGTCGGCCAGCGCGCCGGCTATCGGACCGACGCCGGTTCGGTTGCCGGAAACCATCCCCGCTGGCACGCGTCCAACCCAGTACGTATCCGGAGAATCACCATGCTGCTCCAGGATCTGAAACCCTTCCTGCTCTACTGCACCCTGATCAACTACGCCATCCTGCTGGTCTGGTTCGCCGCCTTCGTCCTCGCCCACGACTTTGTCTATCGCTTGCATTCGCGCTGGTTCGCGCTGCCGGTGGAGAGGTTCGATGCGCTGCATTACGGCGGCATGGCCGTCTACAAGATCGGTGTGCTGCTGCTCAATCTGGCGCCACTACTGGCGCTGTGCATGCTTTCCTGAATCGATGTGCCGCGGGTAGCGACATCATGACCGCCGATCGGAAAGCAACTTGTTGAAATTTATTGGAAATACTCAGGTCGTAGGGTGCACGCAGTTTTCAGGAGATCACCCACGTGCACCACGCAACCCGCAGCCTGCGAAAGACTCTCGACGCCGTCGCCACCAACAACGAGGCCACGGCCTTGGAAGTCATGCGGGCAGTCGAACAGGTCCAGGATGACCTGCTCCGACAGAAGCTGCTCAAGTCCATTCACCACCTCAACCAGGACGCCGCCGACCTGCGCGCCCTGCGTGAGGACATCGCCTCGCCGATGACCCGCCGCGCCTGATCCGCCTCAGGCGCTGGCCGGCACCGTTGGTCGACGGTGCACCCAGATGCGCTTGAGCACCGTGGCGAATTGCGCCGACAGACGGCCGCTGTTGTAGGTCTGGCCGTAGCGCGCAGCAATCGCCTGCACGTCCCTCGACAGCTGCGCATAACGGCGCGCCGGCAGGTCCGGATAGAGGTGGTGCTCGATCTGGTGACTGAGGTTGCCGGTGAGGATATGGAACAGCGGGCCACCTTCCAGGTTGCTCGACCCACGCAGCTGGCGCAGGTACCAGTGGCCGCGTGTCTCGCCCTGCAGCACCTCGGGCGGGAATACCGCCGCCTTCTCGGTGAAGTGGCCGCAGAAGATCACGGTGAAGGTCCACAGGTTGCGCATCAGGTTGGCGATGACGTTGCCCAGCAGCACCGCGCCGAACGCGCCGGTGAACAGGCCAAGCAGCGGGAATACCAGGTAATCCTTCACCCACTGGCGACCCACCTTGGCGTTGAACTGGCGCAGCAGCGGGCGCAACTCCTCCTTGCTCATCCGCCCCTTCACGTACTTGTCCAGGCGCAGGTGCTGCACCGCCACGGCGTACTGGAACAGCAGCGCCTGAAGGGTCACCCAGATCGGTTGCCAGCGGTAGAACGGCTTCCACTTCTGCTCGGGGAACAGCCGCACCACGCCGTAGCCCACGTCATCGTCCATGCCCAGCACGTTGGTGTAGGTGTGGTGCACGTGGTTGTGCGTGTGCCGCCAGAAGTCAGAGGGACCGACGATGTCCCACTCGTAGCTGCGTCCGGAGAATTCCGGGTCGTTCATCCAGTCGTACTGGCCATGCATGACGTTATGGCCCAGTTCCATGTTCTCCAGGATCTTGCCCAGCCCGAGCAGGAAGGTGCCCAGCAGCCAGGTCGGGGGGAACCAGCCAGCCATCAGCAGCACGCGGCCGCTCCAGCAGCAGAAGCGCACCGCCGCGCGGATGCGGCGGATGTAGCGGGCGTCGTTCTCGCCCAGGTCATGCAGGGTGCGCTGGCGCAGGGCGTCCAGTTCTGCACCGAAGGCTGCCAGCTCGGCAGCGCTGAGGTCGCGGTCTTCACGCATGGCGATGGCTTCCCGATTATTCAGAGATCGACAGTCAGGTCGCCCTGGGGCGCGCTGACACAAATGCGGATGGGCTGGCCGGGCTCGTTGAATAGCTCTCCGCTGCGCAGGTCGCGCACGCAGCCGCTGACCAGCGTGCAGGTGCAACTGGTGCAGACGCCCTGGCGGCAGCCATGCACCGGCCGCAAGCCATGGGACTCGGCTTGCTCCAGCAGGCTGCGGCGGCTGTCACCAGCCACCTGCCGAGCGCTGCGGGCGAAGCGCAGATTCACCGTTCTTGCCGGTTCGTGGTCGTCCCAGGCCGGCGGGCTGAAGCTTTCCACCTGCAGACTTCGGCTACTCGCACCCAGCACCTGACGCACGGTTTCGACGAAACCGCCGGGGCCGCAAGCGAGCACGTGACGGCCCTCCAGGTCGGCCACGTGAGCGCGCTGGAAACGTCCGGACAACTCGCCGTCCTGCGCGGTATCGCCGCTCAGCGCCCAGCGCAGTTCGAGATTGGGGTATTGCCGCGCCAGCGCTTCCAGCCCGACGACGAAGGCCTTCTGGCCACGCTCGCGGACGTAATGCAGCAGCGTCACCGGGCCGCTGTAACCGCGCGCCAGCGCCTCGCGCAGCAGGCCGAGCAAGGGCGTCAGGCCACTGCCGGCGGCCAGCAGCAGCACGCCCTGGCCATCCGCCGGCCAGCTCAGGTCGCCGTCCGGCTGGCCCAGTTCCAGCACTTCACCGACACACAGTTGCTGCAGCAGGAAGGAAGAAATCCGCCCGCCCGGCTGCAGCTTCACCGCGAACTCCAGGCAGCCGTCCTCGGCGATACGGGTCAGGCTGTAGCTGCGGCTGTGGCGCACACCATCGCGCTCGACGAACAGTTGCAGGTGCTGGCCAGGCCGCGCACCGCGCCAGTGCGCATTGGGCCGCAGGCGCAGTTCGAGCATGTCGTCGGCCACCCACTGCCGCGCCTCGACCCTCGCGAACACCCGGCGCAGCGACCAACCGGGGTTGCAGGCGCGCAGCACAGCATCGACATCCGACTCGCGCAGCCACTGGCCGCGCACCAGAGCGCGAAGCGGAGACAGTAGCGGCGAGATGAAGCGCAGGCCGGCGAAGGGAAGCAGGGACATGATGGAACACCAAAACAGTAAACACGTGTTCACTTAAAATCTCACGAGGAGACGTTTTCAGTCAACACTCGTTCACTATTTGCCGCAGGAACTTCCCCTGCACCGACCGGCATTTGTTAGAGTGCCTGCGCCCTCGCCCTGGATAGCACTGCCGTATGGCCACTCCCCGCGCCGAACAGAAACAACAGACCCGCCTGGCCCTGATGGACGCCGCGCGCAGCCTGATGGACAGCGGCCGCGGCTTCGGCAGCCTGAGCCTGCGGGAAGTGGCGAAGACTGCTGGGATCGTGCCGGCAGGCTTCTACCGGCACTTCACCGACATGGACCAGCTCGGCCTCGCCCTGGTGGCCGATGTCGACGAAACCTTCCGCGAGACCCTGCGCGTGGTGCGCCGCAACGAGTTCGAGCTGGGCGGCGTGATCGAGGCCTCCGTACGCATCTTCCTCGACGCCGTCACCGCCAACCGCACCCAGTTTCTCTTCCTCGCCCGCGAGCAGTACGGCGGCTCACACCCGATCCGCCAGGCCGTGGGCGCCCTGCGCCAGCGCATCACCGACGATCTCGCTGCGGACCTGGCGCTGCTCAACAAGCTGCCGCACCTCACCGCCCAGGACATCGACGTGATCGCCGACCTGGTGGTGAAGACGGTGTTCGCCACCCTGCCCGAGCTGATCGACCCGCTGGCGGACAGCCTGCCGACGCACCTCTCGCCCCAGGCCAAGATCACCCAGCAGCTGCGCTTCATCATGATCGGCGCCAAGCACTGGACCGGGATCGGTTCGCGGCCCTGACTCCCATAGATGGGTATCGCTTCGCTCCACACCATCCTACGAAAGCGCCACCGGCCATCTCGCCCCTCGATGGTGCGCACCGTTTTCGTGCGCACCAATGTTGCGCGCACGCACCATTCCTGATCGTTCGGACAACGCCGCCAGGCCGCGCCAGCGCTAGCTGAGGCCGACGCTGGCAAGCCCCTTGCTGTAGCACCGCCATTGCTACTGCCGGACACTGCCATGCTGGTCATCCATCAACGCATCGAACCCCGCGAACACTGGGACGCCGAGCTGCGCCTGAACTACGAGGCACGCAGCAAGAGCCGTCTGCGCTGCTTCAGCGCCAGCGGTGAAGACGTCGGCCTGTTCCTCGAACGTGGCCAGTCGCCGCTGGCCGATGGCGAGTACCTGCTGGCCAACGATGGCCGCGTGGTGCGTGTCTGTGCGGCGCCGGAAAAACTGCTTCACGTCACCTGCGCCAACGCCCGTGAGCTGAACCGCGCGGCCTACCACCTGGGCAATCGCCACGTCGCCCTGCAAGTCGGCGAAGGCTGGCTGCGCCTGCTCGACGACTACGTGCTCAAGGCCATGCTCGACCAACTCGGCGCCAGGGTGGAGGCCATCGAAGCGCCCTTCCAGCCTGAGCACGGCGCCTACGGCGGCGGCCATCACCACTCGCATCACGGCGAGGAAGAATTCAACTACGCACCGAAACTGCATCAATTCGGGGTTCGTTTGTGATGTTTCGGCGCGGGGCTTTTCCCCTCACCCCAGCCCTGGCTGCGCGCCCCGCTCCAAGGGAGAGGGGGCAGATTGGCGTGCATTGGCAGGCCGTCGCTCATGGCTGAGCCGTCCAGCCTCTGGGCGCTGCTGCGCCTGGCCAGCCCGCAGTTGCCTATCGGCGGCTACAGCTACTCGCAAGGGCTGGAAAGCGCCATCGACCAGGGCCAGGTGAAGGATGCCGACGGCGCCCGCACCTGGCTCGTCGACCAGCTGCATCTCAACCTCGCGCGCTTCGAAGCCCCCCTGCTGGCCGAATTGCTGCGCGCCGCACAGAGCGCCGACTGGGACGCCCTGCGCGATGCCGCCGAGCGCCATCGCGCCAGCCGCGAAACCCGCGAGCTGGGCCTGGAGAACCGGCAGATGGGCTTCTCCCTCGGCCAGTTGCTCGAAGCCCTGCCCGAGCTGGACGAGCCCGCACGCCAGTGGCTCGCCGAGCAGGTCGAACCCTCCTTCGCCGCCGCCTGGGCACTGGCCGCGCGCGCCTGGGGGCTTTCCCCGGAGCAGGCCCTCGGCGCCTGGCTGTGGAGCTGGCTGGAGAATCAGTTGGCAGTGCTGATGAAGACCCTGCCGCTGGGCCAGCTGGCCGCGCAGAAGCTCACCTCGCAACTGCTCCCCGACCTCGACGCTGCTTGCCGGGCCGCGCTCGAGAACGATCCCCACGGCGGCGCGCCCTTCGGTCTCGCGCTGGCCTGCATGACCCACGAAACCCAATACAGCCGTCTGTTCCGCTCCTAGGAGAACTGCCATGAACTCTCAACCTCTTCGCGTCGGCATCGGCGGCCCGGTGGGCTCCGGCAAGACCGCCCTGACCCTGGCGCTGTGCCGCGCCCTGCGCCAGCGCTACAACATCGCCGTGGTCACCAACGACATCTACACCCAGGAGGACGCGCAGTTCCTGGTGCGCAATGAGGCGCTGGAGCCGGAGCGGATCATCGGCGTGGAAACCGGCGGCTGCCCGCACACGGCGATCCGCGAGGATGCCTCGATCAACCTGGAAGCCGTGGACCAGCTCAACCGCCGCTTCCCCGGCCTGGACCTGATCCTGGTGGAATCCGGCGGCGACAACCTCTCGGCCACCTTCAGCCCCGAGCTGTCGGACCTGACGCTCTACGTGATCGACGTTTCCGCCGGCGACAAGATCCCGCGCAAGGGTGGACCGGGCATCTGCAAGTCCGACCTGCTGGTAATCAACAAGATCGACCTCGCCCCGCTGGTGGGCGCCTCGCTGGAAGTGATGGACCAGGATGCCTCGCGCATGCGCGGCGACAAGCCCTTCGTGTTCAGCAACCAGAAGACCGGCCAGGGCCTGGCCGAAATCATCACCTTCATCGAACGCCAGGGTCTGCTGAGCGCAGCCTGAACAGCCCCACAGACCAAGGAATGACCATGACCCTGCGTAAAGCCCTCTACAGCCTGGCGCTGTTCCTCACCCCGGCGGTGGCCTTCGCTCATCCGGGCCACGGCGACCACGGCCTGATCGCCGGCATCGCCCATCCCATCACCGGCCTCGACCATCTCCTGGCGATGCTTGCCGTCGGCCTCTGGGCTGCCCAACAGCAAGGCGCAGCACGCCTGGCGCTGCCCTGCACCTTCGTCGGCGTCATGCTGGTCGGTGGGTTACTTGGCTTCGAAGGGATGCAGATTCCGCTCATGGAGACCGGCATCGCCGCTTCGGTACTGGCGCTGGGTCTGTGCGTGGCGCTGGCGGTGCGTCCGCCGCTGGCAGTGGCGATGGGTATCACGGCGCTGTTCGCCCTCGCCCACGGCGTGGCCCACGGGCTGGAGCTGCCGGACCTGAGCAGCCCGTGGCTGTATGCCACCGGCTTCGTCGGCGCGACTGCCGCGCTGCATACGGCGGGTTACGGTCTGGTTCGCGTGCTGCCGCAGGCCGCGGCGCCGCTGGTGCGTTTCGCCGGCCTGGCCTCGGCAGGCGCCGGTGCCTGGCTGCTCGCCGGCTGATGCTTTACCTGTAGGAGCGAGCTTGCTCGCGAACAGCCTCGCAGCGGGGCTGGTTCGCGAGCAAGCTCGCTCCTACAAGATCAAGAGCCCCTCACCCTAGCCCTCTCCCGGAGGGAGA
Organism: Pseudomonas sp. YH-1; assembly: GCF_051990045.1. Taxonomy (NCBI): domain Bacteria; kingdom Pseudomonadati; phylum Pseudomonadota; class Gammaproteobacteria; order Pseudomonadales; family Pseudomonadaceae; genus Pseudomonas; species Pseudomonas sp. YH-1. The sequence goes on from NZ_CP178184.1 coordinate 279,791, forward strand.
GGGGACGGTCTGGAGCAGATTGAAACCACGCCATCAGCCGGCACGATCGGCCCTCTCTCCCGGAGGGAGCGGGAACGCTCTGAGCAGGTTGAAACCACGCCATCAGCTGGCACGAACGGCCCCCTCCCCCTCTGGGAGAGGGCTGGGGTGAGGGGGAAACCTCCGCACGGAATCAGCCCTTGCGATGCACCGAGAACCCCGCCCACGCCTGGCTCACCGGCATGATTTCCAGGGTATTGATGTTGATGTGCGGCGGCTGGTTCATGATCCAGTGGATGGTCTCGGCGATGTCGGTGGACTGGATCGGCTCGGCGCCGGCGTAGGTCTTGTCGTACTTCGCCTGATCACCGCCGAAGCGCACCAGGGAGAACTCGCTCTCGCACATGCCCGGCTCCAGGTTGGTGACGCGCACGCCGGTGCCCTGCAGGTCGCAGCGCAGGTTCAGCGAGAACTGCTCGACGAAGGCCTTGGTGGCGCCGTACACATGGCCGCCCGGATAGGGCCAGTGGCCCGCGACCGAGCCCAGGTTGAGGATGCTCGCGCCGGGGCCGTGAGCAATCAGGCGCGGCAGCAACAGGCGGGTGGCGTACATCAGGCCCTTGATGTTGGTGTCCACCATGGTGTCCCAGTCATCCAGCTCGCACTCCTGCGCCGGGTCGGTGCCCAGGGCGAGGCCGGCGTTGTTGATCAGGCCACGCAGCTTGGCGAACTTCTCCGGCAGACCGTCCACGGCGGCGGTCATCGCCGCACGATCGCGCACGTCGAGTACCAGAGGCAGCACGTCGGTCTCGGTGGAAAGCTCCTGGGCCAGCGCGTTGAGGCGCTCCTCGCGACGGCCAGTGATCACCAGCGACCAGCCATCACGGGCGAAACGCCGGGCACAGGCCTCGCCGAAGCCGGAGGTGGCGCCGGTAATGAACAGAGTGGGAGTGGTCATCGCAGAAGTCCTCTTGCTGGGCGCCGCCGTCACCGGTACCTGCCGGGCAATCGTGCCGCGCGCGTTCTTGTCGGTCGACCGAGCATAACAGCCTGAACCCGCCGCGTTGCGTTACAGCCAAGCTGGATAAAACCCGAACAGACGCCTGAAAGCCCCATGGCTACGGGCCTGCCGCGAGTTGCACCCACCTTGTCCACAGGCTGCTCCACGGATTCTGTGGGCAAGCGGGATCAGGGTTCCCGCTGGACGATTTTCAAGCGCCTCGCTGCAGGCCGCGCCACCGCTGCGCTGGAGAAGTTCTTCCCAAGCTTATCCACAAGTCTTTCAACGGCTGGCGGGGACAACTATCGGAACTGCGGAACTTTTCCGCGAAGCCGTAACTGTCCATCCATACAGGGGTTGCAGGGCAATCGAACAGAAATCGAGCGGCGCTGGCGGGGCCTGTCGCCACGCGGTCTCGCAAGGTTCGCCCAGATGTTATCCACAGCGCCGCCCACAGAATCTCGGGACAACTTCACTGCACGAGCAAGCGCGCCGCGATCAGGTCTTCCAGCGCATAACCCACGGACTTGAACAGGGTGATCTCGCTATCGTCCCTGCGGGCGCCACGACCTTGCAGCAGGTCGCTCAGCTGGTGGTGGATGGCGCTCTCGTCGATCACACCCTCGCCCAGGGGAATCAGCAGATCGCCCGCCTCTTCCAGCGCTCCTTCGCGGGTGTCGACGACGATGCGCGCACGGTGCACGGCTTCGCTGTCCGTCTCGCGCATGCTGGGAAGAAAGGCACCGACCAGATCGAGGTGGCAGCCCGAGCGCAGCCAGGCGCCGTGAACGATAGGCTCGCGGGAAGTGGTGACACAGCTGATGCAGTCCGCTGCCGCCACAGCACCACGCAGATCAACGCAGGCGTGAGCGGGATAGCCTTCGTCCTGCAGTTGCTTCACCAGCGCATTCACCTTGTCCTCGTGGCGCCCCCAGATAGCGATGTCCTCGTACTCGCGCACCGAGCAGTGGGCGCGGACCATGTGCGGTGCCAGGGTGCCGCTGCCGACGATCAGCAGCCGCCGTGCGTCGCGACGCACCAGGTAATCGGCGGCCAGCGCAGAGGTGCAGGCAGTGCGCCGCGCAGTCATTTCCGAAGCTTCAAGCATCGCCAGCGGGTGGCCGGTTTCGCCATCGAACAGGCAGAACAGCGCGGCCACCGCCGGCAGGTTCTTCGCGCTGTTATCGGGGAACACGGTCACCAGCTTCACACCGATGTCCTGCCCCGGCCGCCACACCGGCATGGTCAGCAGCGAAGCGTTGTCAGGCAGTTCGTGGCAGCCGCGCACCGGGGCTCCGCATTCGCTGGCAAGGCCGATGCGCAGGGCTTCGATCAACTGGGGATAACCCAGGCGCTGGGCAACGTCGGCGTTGGTGAGGAATTTAAGGTCATGCATGGGGACCTCGTACGCAGATTGAGAGCCCCTCTCCCCCGCCCTCTCCCTGAAGGGAGAGGGTTAGGGAGAGGGTGGGAGGCGACCGGCGGCTCCCGTGTCGATCAGAAGCGAACCCGGCCCCATTCTCAGCGGAGCATCAGTGCCCGCCCAGATACGCGTTGCGAACCTCCTGGTTACCCAGCAGTTCCGCTCCGGTTCCGCTCAGGCGTATCTCGCCGTTGACCATCACGTAGCCACGGTCGGACAGCTTCAGCGCATGGTTGGCGTTCTGCTCCACGAGGAACAGCGTCATCCCGCTCTGCGCCAGCTCACGCAGGGTCTGGAAGATCTGCTTGACCACGATGGGCGCCAGACCCAGCGAGGGCTCGTCGAGCAGCAGCAGCTTGGGCCGGCTCATCAGCGCGCGGGCGATGGCGAGCATCTGCTGCTCACCGCCGGACATGGTCATGGCGCGCTGGTTGCGCCGCTCCTTCAGGCGCGGGAAGAGGTCGAACATGCGCTGCATGTCTTCCTGGGCGTGGTCCATGCCGATGGGGATGGTGCCCATCAGCAGGTTCTCCTCCACCGTCATGTCGGGGAATACCCGACGCCCTTCCGGCGACTGCGCGATACCGTTGGAGGCCACGTAGTGCGCCGACTTGTGGCGGATGTCCTGGCCCTTGTAGAGAATCGCGCCGCCAGCCGCGCGCGGCTGGCCGAAGATCGACATCAGCAGCGTCGACTTGCCCGCGCCGTTGGCGCCGATCAGCGCCACGGTCTCCCCTTCGTTGACGGTCAGCGAGACTTTCTTCAGCGCCTGGATCGGCCCGTAGAACACATCGACTTCACGGAATTCCAACATCGGCGCCGTCATGCCAACTCCTCTTCGTCTGCGCCGAGATAGGCGGCGATCACTTTCTCGTTGTGGCGGATCTCGTCCGGTGCGCCACGGGCGATGACCACGCCGTGGTCGAGCACGATGATGTGGTCGGAGATGTTCATCACCATGCCCATGTCGTGCTCGATCAGCAGCACGGTGATGCCGTGGTGGTCGCGCAGGTAGCGGACGATGCGCGCCAGCGCCTGGGTTTCCGCGGGGTTGAGGCCGGCAGCCGGTTCGTCGAGGCAAATCAACTCCGGTCGGGTGCACATGGCGCGGGCGATCTCCAGGCGGCGCTGCTGCCCGTAGGACATCTCGCCGGCCAGGCGGTTGGCGCAATCCACCAGGTCCACCACTTCCAGCCAGTAGAAGGCGTGGTCCAGCGCTTCGCTTTCCGCTCGACGGTAGCCGGGAGTGTTGAGCACGCCGGCGATGAGGTTGCGGTTGACGAACATGTGCTGGGCCACCAGCAGGTTCTCCACCACCGACATCTCGCGGAACAGCCGGATGTTCTGGAAGGTACGCGCCAGGCCGGCGCGGTTCACCAGGTGGGTACCGCCGAACATCTTGTAGTAGAGGCGGTTGCCGAATTGCGCCGGGTTGACGAAGTCGCCGCCCTGGAACGGCTGGCCGAGCACCTTGATGACGTCGGTGGTGCCACCCTGGGTGTTGAGCAGGATGTTGCCGCCGGTGGCCTTGTAGAAACCGGTGAGGCAGTTGAACACGGTGGTCTTGCCGGCGCCGTTGGGGCCGATCAGCGCGGTGATGGAGCCGCGCTCCACGTCGAGGTTGACGTCGTTGAGCGCCTTGATGCCGCCGAAATGCATCATCAGGTGCTCGACGCTGAGGATCTTGTCACCGCTCATGGTGCCACCCCCTTGCGTACGGCGAAGCCCGAGCGGCTGATGCGGATCAGCCCGCGCGGGCGCCAGATCATCATCAGCACCATGAGGATGCCGAACAGCAGCACGCGGTAGTCGGCGAAGCTGCGCAGCAGTTCCGGCGCGACGGTGAGGACGAAGGCGGCGATCACCACACCCACCGTCGAGCCCATGCCGCCCAGCACCACGATGGCGAGGATCAGCGCCGACTCGAAGAAGGTGAAGGACGACGGGTTGACGAAACCCTGGTAGCTGGCGAAGAACACCCCGGCCAGCCCTGCCGTAGAAGCGCCGAGCATGAACGCCGAGAGCTTCACCAGCACGTGGTTCAGGCCCATGGCGCGGCAGGCGATCTCGTCTTCGCGCAGCGCTTCCCAGGCGCGGCCGACCGGCATGCGGGTCAGCCGGTGCTTGATGTAGAGCACCAGCAGCACGACGAGGAAGAGCACCACGTAGATGAACAGGAACTTGAAGTTCTGGTTGTAATCGATGCCGAGGAACTCGTGGATCGGCGTGCCGCCGTCCTTCGCCCGGCGACCGAACTCCAGGCCGAAGAAGGTCGGCGCCGGTACCGGCATGCCGTTCGGGCCGCCGGTGAAGGACAGCCAGTTGTTGAGGATCAGGCGGATGATCTCGCCGAAGCCCAGGGTCACGATGGCCAGGTAGTCACCGTGCATCCGTAGCACCGGGAAGCCCAGCAGCGCCCCTGCCAGCGCGGCGACGATGGCCGCCAGCGGCAGCACCGTCCAGAAGCCCAGCCCCAGGTACTGGTAGCCCAGCGCGAGACCGTAGGCGCCGATGGCGTAGAAGGCCACGTAGCCGAGGTCGAGCAGGCCGGCAAGACCGACCACGATGTTCAGGCCCAGGCCCAGCAGCACGTAGATCAGCCCGAGGATGATCACGGTGAGCAGGTACTTGCTGGCGAAGAACGGGAAGATCACTGCGGCAAGGATCACCAGCGGGACAATCCAGCGCAGGCGCGTCTTGTAGCCCGGCGGCAGGACGCTGATGCCCGAGTCGGAGGTCTCGAAGCGGTCCATCACGCGGGAGCCGGCGGGGGTCTGCAGGAACAGGCTGAGCAGCAGCCGGCCGAGCATCACCGCGCCGATCATCCAGGCGAGGCGGACCGGTTCGAGCTTGAAGCTGTAGCCATCGAGCACGATGCCGACGATGGGACCGAACACGATCAGGGCGATCAGCCCGGCGAGCACGGTGTCGACGAGGCTCTTCTTGATATCGATGCGCGCGGCGTTCGGCGCGGCTGAAGTCTGGGTCGCGGACGTCATGCTTACACCTTCGATACCTGGGGACGACCCAGGAGCCCTTGCGGTCGGAAGATCAGGATGGTCACCAGCAGGCCGAAGGCGAACACGTCCTTGAAGTCGGTGTTCACCATGCCCGAGAACTGCGCCTCGGCCACGCCCAGGATCAGCCCGCCGAGCATGGCGCCGGGCAGCGAGCCGATGCCGCCGAGCACGGCGGCGGTGAACGCCTTGATGCCGATGATGAAGCCCGCGTAGAAGTCGAAGGTGCCGTAGTTCATGGTGATCAGCACGCCGGCCAGCGCGGCCATGGCGGCGCCGATGATGAACACGTAGGAGATCACCCGGTCGGTGTTGATCCCCAGGATCGAGGCCATCTTGCGGTCCTGCTGGGTGGCGCGGCACATGCGCCCGAGCTTGGTGTACTGGATCACGTAGGTCAGCACCGCCATGCCGACGAAGGCGGCGATGAGGATGAACACCTTGGTGTAGGTCAGCTGCACGAAGCCTTCGCCGATGTGGAACTTGAAGGCACCGTCGAGCAGGGTCGGCACGCCTTGCTGGCGCGGCCCCTGGGCCAGCTGCACGTAGTTCTGCAGGATCAGCGACATGCCGATGGCGGAGATCAGCGGAGCCAGGCGCGTGGAGTTGCGCAGCGGCTTGTAGGCGATGCGCTCGATCACCCAGCCATAAACGCCGGTGACGAAGATGGTGAAGACCAGCGTGCCAAGGATCAGCAGCGGGAACGACTGCAGGCCGAAGAAGGCGAGCAGCGCCAGGCCGACGGCGGAGAGGTAGGCGGAGATCATGTACACCTCGCCGTGGGCGAAGTTGATCATGCCGATGATGCCGTAGACCATCGTGTAGCCGATGGCGATCAGGCCGTAGACCGACCCCAGGGTCAGCCCGTTGATCATTTGCTGGAGGAAGATACCGTCCACGATTGAGTACTCGCGCAAGCTGGGCAGGAAAGGCGGACGGCTCGCGCAATCACCGGCTCGTGACCAGCTGCGCGCGTTTCGTCAACCTGCGGGGAAGCCGGCGCCGCGGGTAGCGGCGCCGGCCGGTCAGGCGGTGATTACTTCTTCATTGCGTCGAGCTGGTGGTACTTGCCCTTGTCGTCCCACTCGTAGACCACGTAGTCGGAGACTTTCAGGTCGCCCTTCTTGTCCCATTCCTTCTTGCCCATCACGGTCTGCACCGGGTTGGCCTTCAGCCAGGCGCTGGCCTTGGCCGGGTCGGTCTTGCCCGCGCCATTGAAGGCAGCGGCCAGGGCCTGCACCGAAGAGTAGGCGTAGAGGGTGTAACCCTCGGGCTCGAAGCCGTTGGCGCGGAATTTTTCCACCACGGCCTTGCCGTCCGGGATCAGGCGCGGGTCGGCGCCGAAGGTCATCAGCACGCCCTTGACGTATTGCGGGCCGCCAGCAGTGGTGACCAGTTCGTCGGTAACGATGCCGTCATCGGACATGAACTTGGCGGTCAGGCCCTGTTCGCGCATCTGACGGACCAGCGGGCCGGCTTCCGGGTGCAGGCCGCCGAAGTAGACGACCTCTGCGCCCGAGGCGCGGATCTTGGTGACCAGGGCGTTGAAGTCCTTCTCGCCACGGGTCAGACCTTCGTACAGCACTTCCTTCACGCCGCGCTTGTTCAACTGCGCACGGGTGGCATCCGCCAGGCCCTGGCCGTAGGTGTCCTTGTCGTGGATCACCGCGACTTTCTTGGCCTTCAGCACGTCGACGATGTAATCGCCGGCGACCACGCCCTGCTGGTCGTCACGGCCGCACATGCGGAACATGCCGGAGAGGCCGCGCTCGGTGACCTGCGGGTTGGTGGAGCCGGGGGTGATGGCGATGACGCCGGCCTCGTCGTAGACCTCCGAGGCGGGGATGGTGGAGGAGGAGCAGAAGTGGCCGACCACGGCGACCGCCTTGTCCTGGTCGACCAGGCGGTTGGCCACGGCCACGGCCTGTTTCGGTTCGCAGGCGTCGTCCGCCTTCACCAGTTTGATCTTCTCGCCATTGATACCACCGGCGGCGTTGATGTCTTCCGCGGCCTGGCTAGCCCCACGCCAGTACTGTTCCCCGAACGAGGCGTTGGCCCCGGTATGCGGTCCTGCGACCCCGATAACGACATCGGCCTGTACTACGGAAGACATGCCCAGTGCGGTGGTGACCGCCAGAGCCAGAAAGCCTTTTCTGAAAATCTTCTGCGACATGGAGTTTTGCTCCTGAGGGTTTTTGTAATGGCGCGTTGTAGGTCTTGTTGGCGATTTCTCGTTTAAGCGATTCAGCGAGTTATCGACAGCAAGCGGCGTGCCATTCGTTTTTGTTATTAACCAAGTCCTACAGCGAAAACAGCCCGAGCTGGCAGACATCAAGTGCTAGACACGTGCAACCCACTGAAAGCAAAAGGTGCAACCAAGCAGGCAAAAGGGTGCAACCAGTCTTCCCGTGAGCTGGCTTTTTCCAGCCACCACAGGCGCAACCCCAACCGTAACCATCGCTGTCACCGAACTGCACATCCGCGGTGCAGACCCGTCGGGGTAACGCACCATAAGAGGCTAGACGAAAGTGCAGCGAGCGTGGGTGGGTCAAACCGGGGCGGTGCCCGCCCCGCTCTGCACGATCTCAGATCACCACCCGCAGGCATTGCCCGGCGTGGTAGAGGGAGAAGCCGGCTTCGTACAGACAGCTGCGCAGGCCCACGGCGGAGATTTCCTCCATGGGCCTGAGCGGCATCGGCAAGGCGCTGGCGTCACCGTCCAGCAGGAAGTCGGCAAAGGCCTTGCCCACCACCGTGCCGGTGGTGACGCCACGACCGTTGTAGCCGCTCATGGCGACCAGCCCCGGCGCCGGCTCGAACAGGCGCATGAGGTGGTCGGGGGTGAAGTCGATGCAACCGGTCCAGGTGAACTCCCAGTCCACCTTGCCCAGCTTCGGGAAGTAGTGCTGCTGGATGCGGTCCGCCCAGCTCTTGAGGAACCACGCCGGCTTGCCGGTGCCCTTGCCCAGGCTGCCGAGCAGCAGGCGGCCATCGGCATCGCGGCGGATGCTGCTGAGCACCTGGCGGGTATCCCAGGAGCCCTGCCCGCCCGGCAGGATGCGCGCGGCCTCGGCGCCCTCCAGCGGGCGGGAGGCGACCTGGTAGTAGTAGCCAGGGAAGAAGGTGCGGCGCAATTGCGTCCACTCGCCCTCGGTGTAGGCGCTGGAGGCGATCACCACCTTGTCGGCGGTCACTACGCCACCGGCGGTTATCACGTTCCATGCGCTGCCCATGCGCACCAGGCCGACCACCGGGGAATGGTGGTACAGCTCGCCGCCCAGGCCGACCACTGCGCGGGCGAGGCCGCTGACGTAAGCCATGGGGTTGAGCGTGCCAGCACGACGGTCCAGCAGCGCGCCCGCAATCTTGTCGGTGCCACAGGCCTGCTCGCAGTCGGTGCCGGTGAGCAACTCCACCGGGGCACCACGGCGGCTCCACTGCTCGCAGCGGCTGCGCAGGTCGGCCAGACCACGGGCGTTGTGCGCCATGTGCAGCGTGCCTTCGCGGCGCGCCTGGCAGTCGATGCCGTAGTGGTCGATCAAGGAGAACACCAGCGAGGGAGCGTTGCCGAGCATGCGGTTGACCCGCTGGCCGACCTCCGCGCCCATGCCCGCTTCGATCTCGTCCGGGGGAATCCACAGGCCGGCATTGACCAGCCCGACATTACGCCCTGAGCCGCCGTGCCCGGTGGTGTGGGCCTCCAGCACGCAGACTGTCTGGTCCCGTTCCAGCAGGTGCAGCGCGGCGGACAGGCCCGTGAAGCCCGCGCCGATGACGCACACATCGACCTTGCGATCCCCACGTAGCTCCGGAGCTTCCGGGCGGTCGGGCGTCAGGTATTCCCACAGACACTCTTGGCGAAGCGACATCCAGCGATCCTTCTACGCGAACCTTTGTGAATGACTCTGTCTTGCAGGCCCACTTCGTGGGCCGGGCGTTTTTGTGTAGGACCGAGGGGGACGCCTAGTCCTTGCTCGCGAACCGCATGACGCCACAGTTCACCTGGGCCCTGTTCGCGAGCAAGCTCGCTCCTACGAAGAGCAGATCGGTGCCATCAATCGAAGACTATGCCCTGGGCCAGCGGCAGTTCCCGCGAGTAGTTCACGGTGTTGGTCTGCCGGCGCATGTAGCCCTTCCAGGCGTCGGAGCCGGACTCGCGGCCGCCGCCGGTTTCCTTCTCGCCACCGAAGGCGCCACCAATCTCCGCACCGCTGGGGCCGATGTTGACGTTGGCGATGCCGCAGTCGCTGCCCACCGCCGAGATGAAAGCCTCGGCCTCGCGCAGGTCGGTGGTGAAGATGCACGACGACAGGCCCTGCGGCACGCCATTGTTCAGCGCCACCGCGTCGTTGAAGTCCTTGTAGGGCACCACGTAGAGGATCGGTGCGAAGGTCTCGCTGCGCACCACATCGCTCTGCTCGGGCATCTCGACAATGGCCGGCGACACGTAATAGGCCTCGGGGAACTGCTCGGCCAGTTGGCGCTCGCCGCCGAACACCACGCCGCCCTCGCCACGCGCCTGCTCCAGCGCTCCCTGCATGGCCAGGAAGCTGCGCTCGTCAATCAGCGGACCGACCAGGTTGCCTTCCAGCGGATGACCGATGCGCACCTTGGAATAAGCCGTCTTCAGGCGACTGACGAACTCGTCCTTCACCGACTCGTGGGCGATCAACCGGCGCAAAGTAGTGCAGCGCTGGCCAGCGGTGCCGACGGCGCTGAACAGCACGGCGCGCACGGCCATGTCGAGGTCGGCACTGGGCGCCAGGACCATCGCATTGTTGCCACCCAGTTCGAGGATGCTGCGACCGAAACGGGCCGCCACGCGAGGGCCGACTTCGCGGCCCATGCGGGTGCTGCCGGTAGCGCTGACCAGGGCGACGCGCACGTCGTCCACCAGCGCTTCGCCAGCACTGCGATCGCCGATCACCACCTGGCTCAGGTACTCCGGCGCATCGCCGAATTTCTTCAGTGCACGCTCGAACAGTGCCTGGCAGGCCAGTGCGGTGAGCGGGGTCTTCTCCGACGGCTTCCACACCACCGAGTTGCCGCAGACCAGCGCCAGCGCGGTGTTCCACGACCAGACGGCAACCGGGAAGTTGAAGGCGCTGATGACGCCGACCACACCCAGCGGGTGCCAGGTCTCGCGCATGTGGTGGCCGGGGCGCTCGGAAGCGATGGTCAGGCCATAGAGCTGGCGCGACAGGCCGACCGCGAAGTCGCAGATGTCGATCATCTCCTGCACTTCGCCCTGGCCTTCCTGGGTGATCTTGCCGGCCTCCCAGGACACCAGCTCGCCCAGCGCCGCCTTGCTCGCCCGCAGCTCTTCGCCGAATAGCCGCACCAGTTCGCCACGGCGCGGCGCCGGCACCTTGCGCCAGGCGTCGAAGGCGTGGGTGGCGCGGCCGATCTTCTGCTCCACCTCGGCGGCGCTTTCCAGGCGGACGGCGCCCAGGCGGCTGCCGTCGATGGGAGAGTGGATGACCTGATCGCCACCGGTGACCAGGCGTGCGTCGACGCCAAGGGATTCGAGCAGTGCGGAAATCATGCGGACTCCAGTTCGTTTCAGATGACCTTATGGAATGCCGGAAGTAATAACTGGCTTGCCTGGGCACAACAAACGACGTTTCCTATGCACATCATTCCGTAAATTCATGAACTGCCCGCCATGCTGAGCAAACGCCACCTGCCGTCCATGACCGCCCTGCAATGCTTCGAAGCGGTGGCGCGGCACCTGAGTTTCACCCGTGCTTCCGAAGAGCTGAACCTGACCCAGAGTGCGGTCAGCAAGCAGGTGGCGCAGCTGGAGGAGATGCTCCAGCACCTGCTGTTCCGCCGCGTACGCCGGCGCCTGCAACTGACTCCGGCGGGCGACCTGTACCTGGTGGAGGTGCGCAAGATCCTCACGCAGGTGGAGATGTCCACCCACTATCTGCTGTCCTATGGTGGCGAGACCGAAGTGCTGCGCGTGGCGACGCCGCCGACCTTCGGCGCGCGCTGGCTGATCCCGCGGCTGAACGGCTGGCGCCATCGCCACCCGAACATCCACCTGGACCTGCGCCAGGAACTGGAACCGGGCGACCTGCTGCAGTCGCGCTGCGATATCGCCTTCTTCTTCGGCGCCGCCACCTTGCCCGGCGCGGAGTGTGTGGCGCTATTCGGCGAAGAAATGGTGCCGGTCTGTTCACCGGCGATCCTGCCGGCGCAACCGCTGACCAAGCCGACGCAACTGGCCGACCTGGTCCTGCTGCAGAACGCCACGCGCCAGGAAGCCTGGCACGAATGGTTCCTGAGCCTCGGCCAGCACAGCGAGCACAGCTACCACGGGCCGCGCTTCGATACCTTCTACATGTGCATTCGCGCCGCCCAGGCCGGCTGCGGCGTGGCGCTGCTGCCACGCTTTCTGGTGGAAGAGGAACTGAGCGAGGGCAAGCTGGTGATCGCCTGGGAGCACGGGCTGGAAAGCCGCAGCGGCTATTACCTGGCGTACCCCGAGCATGCGGCGGCGGTGCCCAAGGTCAGGGCGTTCGTGGAATGGATTGGGGAGCGGATGGAGGGGTAGTTTCTGTGCGACGGCGAGCCCCCTCTCCCTAACCCTCTCCCTGAAGGGAGAGGGGACTGTCCGTGCATTCGGACCGTTCAAAGCTCGCCGGCTGACTTTCCGCTATCCACGCAAGCCGAACGGCTCCCTCTCCCTTCAGGGAGAGGGCTGGGGAGAGGGGAATCCCAACTCCGCACTACCCCGAAAACACCTAAACCAGCAAACTCCTATCAAACACAAACGCCCCATCCCCCTGTGGCGTAAAGCGCAGGACATGCTGCGGCCGCCCCATCGGCGGCTGGTGCCGTTCACCCGTGTCTTCCACCCAGCCCGCCGTCTTCATCCGCTCCAGCCTTCCCCGCAGGCTGGAGTGCTGGATTTCCTCGCCGATGGACCACTCGAAGGCCTTCAGCGCCTCCGCCACGGTGAAGCGTTCCGGCAGCAGATGCAGCGGCAACGCGCTGTACACCGACTTGCCCGCCAACCGCTCGCAGGCCTGCTGCACCAGCTGGGTGTGGTCGAAGGGCAAGGCAAAGCGCTCGCCGCGCACGGCATCCAGCGGCACGAAATCCAGATCGTCGGCGGCCAGCTCGGTGTCAGGCGCCACCAGCACGAGGTAGAACACGCTCAGTGACCAACCACGCGGGTCGCGCACGGCGTTGCCCACCGTGGCCACCTGCTCCATGTAGGCCGGCTGCACCCGCGCCTTCTCGCGCAATGCGCGCAGGGCGGCATCGTCCAGGCCATGGTCGGCGCAGCGGCCATTGATCAGCACACCAGGCAGCGCCCACTGGCCTTCGAATGGCGCCTGGGCGCGACGGATCAGCAGCAGCTCCAACCCGCGCTCGGGGTTCAGGCGCAGCGCCACGATGTCCACGGTGGCCAGCACTTCAGCGCTATTCATCGACGCTCCTCGAATGCTCCTTCATTGGAAGAAGTCCCGTGACTTATTTCACCATGTACAGAAAGCATCTTCCACCTCCAATCATTTTTAGCCTTTCTGCTTGACGACTTATTTCATGTCGTGAATTATGTAGCCACGACAGACCACCAACGGTCAAGCGGAGGCTTCCATGAACCTGATCGCCAGCTTCGATGTAGACGCCCAGAAAGGCTTCACCCCGCTCTGCCCCGATGAACTGCCGGTGCCCGGCGGTGACGCCATCGGCGGCGCCCTCAACCTCATGGCCGAACGCGCCAGCCTGCGCCTGGGCAGCAAGGACGCCCACAGCCCGCAAGCGCCCTGGGTGGTGAGCGAACCGGCACAGATGCTGCAGCCGCTCAGCCTGCCCAATGCCGACCTCACCTGGGTCAGTCACTGCGTGCCCGGTACGCCGGGCTTCGAGCTGCTGGACGAATTGCCTGAACCGATGGACTACGACTTCTTCATCTGGAAGGGCGTCGAACCGAACCTGCACCCCTACGGTGCGTGCTACCACGACCTGGCGGAACGGCGCAGCACCGGGGTGATCGAATATCTGCGGCAGAACGCGGTCAGCCACGTACTGGTGGGCGGCCTGGCGCTGGACTACTGCGTGAAGACCACCGCGCTGCAACTGCGCCGCGCCGGCTTCCAGGTGCTGCTGTACCTGCCGGCCTGCCGCGCCATCGCAGAGGAAACCGCGAAGGTGGCCTGCAACGAAATGCGCAGCGCCGGGGTCATCCTCTGCACGGACGAGAACGAGCTGGACGAGGCCCTCATGGGCATCAGGGAGAATTGATCATGGCCGAGAGCGTGTTTGCCGAGCGCATCGTGCAGAACCTGCTGGACACCGACTTCTACAAGCTGACGATGATGCAGGCGGTGCTGCACAACTACCCCAATGCGGAAGTGGAGTGGGAATTCCGCTGCCGCAATGCCGAGGACCTGCGCCCGTACCTGGCGGAAATCCGCTACCAGATCGAGCGTCTGGCCGAGCTGGAGGCCACGCCGGATCAATTGGCCTTCCTCGAGCGCATCCCGTTCATCAAGCCGGACTTCATCCGTTTCCTCAGTCTGTTCCGCTTCAACCTGCGCTACGTGCACACCAGCATCGAGGACGACCAGCTGGCCATTCGACTGCGCGGACCGTGGCTGCACGTGATCCTCTTCGAGGTGCCGCTGCTGGCCATCGTCAGCGAGGTGCGCAACCGCTATCGCTACCGCGAAGTGGTGCTGGAGCAGGTCGGCGAGCAGCTCTACCGCAAGCTCGACTGGCTTGCCGGCAACGCCAGCGAAGAGGAGCTGAAGGAGTTCCAGGTGGCCGACTTCGGCACCCGTCGGCGCTTCTCCTACCGCACCCAGGAAGAGGTCGTGCACATCCTCAAGCGCGATTTCCCCGGCCGCTTCGTCGGCACCAGCAACGTCCACCTGGCCCGCGAATTCGACGTGAAGCCCATCGGCACCATGGCCCATGAATGGCTGATGGCGCACCAGCAACTCGGCCCGCGGCTGATCGACAGCCAGATCGCCGCGCTGGACTGCTGGGTGCGCGAGTACCGCGGCCAACTGGGCATCGCCTTGACCGACTGCATTACCATGGACGCCTTCCTCAGCGACTTCGACCTGTACTTCGCCAAACTCTTCGATGGCCTGCGCCACGACTCGGGCGACCCGCTGGCCTGGGCCGAGAAGGCCATTGCCCACTACCGCCGCCTGGGAATCGACCCGATGACCAAGACCCTGGTGTTCTCCGATGGCCTCGACATGCCCAAGGCGTTGCAGCTCTTCCGCGCATTGCGTGGCAAGATCAACGTCAGCTTCGGTATCGGCACCAACCTGACCTGCGACATCCCCGGGGTGGAACCGATGAACATCGTGCTCAAGATGACGGCCTGCAACGGCCACCCCGTGGCGAAGATTTCCGACACCCCGGGCAAGACCCAATGCCGCGACGAGAACTTCGTCGCTTACCTGCGCCACGTGTTCAAGGTGCCGGTGTAACCCATTTTCCGCTTTCCACAGGAGCCCTCCAGATGAAAGACAGACAGGCCGCCATCGCCAGAGAACTCAACGTGCAGCCGCCCTTCCAGTCCGACGCCGAGCTGCAGGCCGAGATCCAGCGTCGCGTGCGCTTCATCCAGGACTGCCTGAAGGGTTCGGGAATGAAGACCCTGGTGCTGGGCATCAGCGGCGGCGTCGACTCGCTCACCGCCGGCATGCTCTGCCAGCGCGCCGTGGAAGGCCTGCGCGCCGAGACCGGCAGCCCGGACTACCGCTTCCTCGCTGTACGCCTGCCGTACAACGTGCAGGGCGACGAGCAGGACGCCCAGGACTCGGTGGACTGCATTGCCCCCGACGAGCGACACACCGTGAACATCGGCCCGGCCGTGCAGGCGCTGGCCGCCGAGACCCAGGCACTGGAAGGGCTGGCCCCGGCCACCCGCGACTTTGCCCTGGGCAACACCAAGGCGCGTATCCGCATGGTCGCCCAGTACACCATCGCCAACGCCCGTGCCGGTCTGGTAGTGGGCACCGACCACGCCGCCGAAGCGGTGATGGGCTTCTTCACCAAATTCGGCGACGGCGCCTGCGACCTCGCCCCGCTCACCGGCCTGGTGAAGAACCAGGTACGCAGCATCGCCCGCAGCCTCGGCGCGCCGGAGCACCTGGTGGAGAAGGTGCCGACCGCCGACCTCGAGGACCTCGCCCCCGGCAAGCCGGACGAGCACTCCCATGGCGTGACGTACAAGGAAATCGACGCCTTCCTGCACGGCCAGGACGTCGGCCAGGAAGCCTTCGACATCATCGTCCGCACCTTCGAGAAGACCCGCCACAAGCGCGCCCTGCCCACCGCGCCGTAAGCGAACGGTAGCCGCCTGGCGCGGGGAAGTCCCGCGCCAGGCGGCTCAAGGGTTCAGTGCTGGGGAATGACGTAGCGCCAGATGGCGATGAAGTGCAGCAGGCTGCCGGCGATCACGAACAGGTGCCAGATGCCGTGCCAGTGGCGGAAGCGGCTGTCGTAGGCAAAGAAGATGATGCCAATGGTGTAGAAGGCCCCGCCGCCCACCAGCCAGGCAAAGCCGGCGCCGCCCAGCGCGCGGTACAGCGGCCCGACCGCGATCAGCACGATCCAGCCCATCACCGCGTAGATGATGATCGACAGCACCCGCGCCTCGGAGCGCGGCTTGATCTCCTGCAGCATGCCGATCACCGCCATCGACCAGACGATGCCGAACAGCGTCCAGCCCCAGGGCCCCTTGAGCGTCACCAGGCAGAAGGGCGTGTAGCTCCCCGCGATCAGCAGGTAGATCGACAGGTGGTCGAGCTTGCGCAGGATGATCTTCGCCCGCCCCCGCACGCTGTGGTAGAGCGTCGAGATGCTGTAGAGCAGGGTCAATGTCGTGCCGTACACCGCCACGCTGACGATGCGCAGCGGCTCGCCCACCAGGCTGGTGGCGACCAGCAGCCAGATGCCGCCCACCAGCGCCAGCACGGCGCCAATCAGGTGAGTCCAGGCGTTGAAGCGTTCACCGTGGTACATGAGTCCCCCGTTGCAATGTCAACCACGCCCACACCCTACCCTCCTTGCGTGAAATAAAAAGCCCGACCATGGGTCGGGCTTTTCGGATCACAGACTTTCGAGCGAAAGCCGGATCACTTCACCGCCAGGGTGCCCTTCATCATGGCCGAGTGGCCCGGGAAGGAGCAGAAGAAGGCATATTCATCACCGGCCTTCAGCTTGGAGACGTCGAAGGTCACCGAATCCTTCTCGCCGGAACCGATGATCTTGGTGTGGGCGATCACGCGGGTGTCGCCGTCTTTCACGTAGTTCTTGTCCAGACCGGCGGCCATGCCGTCGGTCACCACGCCCTGCATGTCAGCGGCGGTGGTCAGAACCCAGTTATGGCCCATGACGTTCTTCGGCAGGCTGCCCGGGTGCGACAGGTTTACGGTGAAGGTCTTGCAGCTCTTGTCGACGGTGATGGCGTTGGTGCTGAACTGCATCTGGTCGTTGCCCTGGATGTCCACGGAGCATTCGGCGGCCAGCAGCGGGGCACTGAACAGGCCAAGCAGGGATACAGCGGCGAGTTTACGGAACATGACATGCCTCCTAGGCAGGTTGGGCGGAGAATCCTGAAGGGAAGACTGCCCGAACGTGATCGGGGTTCCCCTGATCTGCATCAATGGCCATCGGCCACGAGCCAAGCTTCGAACTGTCTATCAGGTCGATCAGCAGGATCAACGAGGCAGATCAGCGCACCCGGCCTAGCATAGACCCCATCCCACGGCCCAACAGGAGTTCGCGCCATGCACCGCTATCCATTGTTACAAAGTCTGCTCGCCTGCTACGCCCTCGGCGTCTGTGGCGGCAGCCTGCAACGAACAGAATTGGACTAGGGCATTTCGTACTTGGTCGCTCCCCGGACTGCCGCTACCCTGACGGCCTGCTAAACGAGGCCAGAGAAACCAGGAGTGCCCTCCATGACCTTGCGTTCCATCTGCGTATTCTGCGGCGCCAGCCCCGGCGCCACCCCGATCTACCAGGAAGCCGCCGAAGCCCTGGGCCGCCACCTCGCCGAGAACGGCATCCAGCTGGTCTATGGCGGCGGCGCCGTGGGCCTGATGGGCATGGTCGCCAACGCCGCATTGGCCGCCGGCGGCGAAGTCATCGGCATCATCCCGCAGAGCCTGAAGGACGCCGAAGTCGGCCACAGCGGCCTGACGCGCCTGGAAGTGGTGGACGGCATGCATGCGCGCAAAGCCCGCATGGCTGAGCTGAGCGACGCCTTCATCGCCCTGCCCGGTGGCCTGGGCACCCTGGAAGAACTGTTCGAGGTCTGGACCTGGGGTCAGCTCGGCTACCACGCCAAGCCACTGGGCCTGCTGGAAGTGAATGGTTTCTTCGATCCGCTGCTGACCTTCCTCGACCACCTGGTGCAGGAGCGCTTCGTGCGCCAGCCGCACCGCGACATGCTGCAGCGCGCCGCCTCGCCCGCCGAGCTGGTCAGCGCCCTGGCCGCCTGGAAGCCCCTGGCAGCACCCAAGTGGGTCGATCGCACGCCGACCTGACGCATTATTACCAGCAACGCTCCGTGGCCGCGCCCCGAAGCCCGCTGCTGGCCAGTGTCAGCACTCCGCAGACATCCCCCGCCATCGCCCCCACCGGCTCGGCCTGCAGGACGTAGCCCAACTCATCCGGGCCACTGGCAAATCCCAAGCGGTAGAAGGCCTTCCCCGCCTCACGTGGCGACTGCTCGAACGGCAACGTTGCACCGACGTAGGTGCCACGGCTGGTGTAGAAGCGCTCCAGCGATTGCGCCAGCTCCACCAGGGATTTCTGCGCCTCCACCCGACGCACCCGCTGGATGTGCTCCTGATACACCGGCAATGCGATCCCCAGCAGGATGCCGATCAGGCTCAGGCAAACCAGCAGTTCCACCAGTGTGAAACCGCCCGCGCGCTCATGCATCGATTTCATTTCAACGAGACTCCCACCAGGCCTTGCGCCCGAAGTCGCGGGGTAGACCGAGCGCCTGCCCCTGCGGACGACCATCACGGTCCACCCCGAGGATGCGCAGAGCACCACCTGGATCGGATTGCAGCAGCGCGCCGCTAGGCTGAGACGCTGCGTCACTGTTCGCCAGAACATCGTTGGGCAAGCCGCCTGCCAACCGCTCCCCGCTGGCGACCTCCAGTACAAGCGACGCGTAAACGAGCGGATCGCTGCAAGGGTCGTCTCCCGGTGCGATCAGGTTGAACAGCACCCGCTTCCCGTCGCGGATCTGCGGCTGATCCACCACTCGCGAGCCATTCGCCGGCAAGTCGAGATACCAGCCATGGAAGCTGTCGAGGGCGCCGCTGGAGGACACGGGCTGAAGACTGGAGCGCCCGGCGAAGGCCTGCCCGCCATCAATCACGCCGTACAGGCTTTCAGTCTTTGCCGAGGGCTCGTCGTCACCCACGCGGTAGTAGCGCCCGGTTCCGAACAAGACCCGCACCAGTCCGCTGCGGTCCAGGGCAGCGGCCACCGGCGCACTGATCCCCTGCGGACTCCCATCCGGTGCCAGCGCCCGGAACAACGGCTTGCCGGCCAGCAACGGTGGAATCGCCGAATCGCCGCCCTCCTCGCCTGCCAGATCCACACGCCATAGATTCCCGAAGCTGTCGCCCACATAAAGACGGTTGGCGGTCACGTCTCCCGAGCTGCTGATCGCGGTCACCGGCCCCAGGTCGCCAGCCCCGGGCAGGTGGACGCGCTTGAGCACATGCCCATCCGCCGCATCGAGCAGCCAGATATCCCCGCCCTGGCTTTCCGGGTCCCTGGCGCCGGAGGAAACCGCCACGACGAACCGTCCCGACCCGAGGGCCATGAGGGCTGGCCGCCCCAGGGTGTAGCCGAGATCGGGATGGCTGAACTCCCAGAGCACGCTGCGTGGCCCCATTTGCTCGGGATCGGTCACGTCCAACGCGAACAGGCTGTTGCCGCCCGCTCCGGTGCTGCCCACCAGCAGGGTCCGCCACTCCCCGTCGATCCAGGCATTCCCCACCGCGGGCGATCCATCGACGTAAAAGCGATGGGCATAGCCGGGATCGGCCAGCTCACGGAGGCGCCCCAGTACTGCCGCCGGCACGAAGGCGAACAGCTCGTGCCCATCGCGCGCATCGAAGCCGTGCAGCATGCCGTCGTTGGCGCCCACCGCTACCAGCGGCACACGCTGCTGGTAGCGCTCACTGGCAAGGAACTCCCGGTAGTCTGTGCCCAACAGCTTGGGCAGTTCGCCATAGGGTTGAGGATCGTGCCAGGAGTAGACCGGGCGCGAGCCAACGATGTCGCCCAGCCGGCTGGCACGCAGGCGGAACGGCAGCGAACTGCCGGGCTCGCGTCGCTCCGGCAAACGCGAGCCGCGCAGGTAGTCGATCAGTAACTCGCCCTGCTCGCTCCCCAGCCTGCGACGCTGTTCGTCATCCAGGGCACCCCAGGCGAAGGGCATGCCTGTACGCATGATCAGCGATCCGTCCACCGCAGTCGTGGCAGCCCCCACAGTGAGGATGTTCCGTTCGGCCAGTTGCGCTTCGCTCAGCTCGTCCAGCTTTCGTGCAGCCGACCACTGCGGCTTCTCCTCGTCTTCGCGCCATAGCTGCAGGTCACCGCTCCAGTACCGCCCCGCCAGCAGGGTGCTGAACCACTCGCCGTGCCTCGGGCCGGCGCTGAAATTGCCGATACTCATCGGCACGTCGTCAGCCGTTCGGGCAAACGCCTGATTCAGCTCATCACGCAACCTGTCGGGGTCGGCGAGCTTCAGCAGGTTGGCCGGCCAGCCATCCACACCCCGCCATTCGCTTTCCGGAAACGGTGATGTGCGCGCAGAGGAGTAGCCGCGCGGAATCGCAAAGCCGCCGTATTGGGTTGCCAGCCACAGGGCGCTGCCCGGTCCGGCCACTTCACCGGACGACGCCAGCCAGTAGGTGGAGGCGCTTTGCCGACCAGGCAGGTCCGGCCGCAGGTCGCTCACATGGGCCTCATAGGCCAGGCCTGCCAGCGCGAGTGAAGCGGCAGTCCCTCCTCCGCCCTGCATGACCATCACCTGCTGCGCCGCCTGAGCGACCGCTGGATCACCGAGGCGCAGCAGACTCGCGCCAGCCTCACCCTCACCCGCACCACCAAGCCCGAGCATAAGATTGCGCTGACAGGCGTAGGTCAGCGGGTCCGCATGATTTCCCTGATGTCGCAGATAGCGTGTGGCGGCATGGAGCAGTTCGCCCACGTCATCAAACGGCAGTGGCGGGGACTCGTCAAAGCGGTTGAGCGTGGCGATCACTCCAGCCGGCCGGTCGATGAGCACGCCGGTCTGTGCCGACCACTCCTTCTGCGGATTGTCACTCCCATCGTCCCGCCACGGACCGACGTACTTCTGCGGCGCGCGCAGCACCACTCCCGCTTCGCGGTCAGAGCGGCCGAAGAGGCTGAAGCGCAGGCGCCCGGCGTACTGCTGCAGCAGCCCCTCGGGCTTGTAGCGCTCACCATAGCGCTGGCAGTTGCGCTCCTGCTGGCCGGCAATGCAAACCTGCACATGCACCGCGAGCCGGTAGCTCGTCGCCGGTAACAGCGGCTCTCCGGGCAGGAACTCCTGTGGCTCGCCGGGAAAGTCCGGGCTGCGGCTCAGCAACAGACTGCGCTCCTCACCCGCAACTCGAAGGTACAGCGTTGCGCCGGAGAATGGCGTGGCACCGGCAACGGTATCCAATGGCAGACCGCGATCCGGGAAGGCACCGTCCCGCTCCAGATTTCGCCCCTTCTGCAACACCGTCGTTTCGGTGCTGTCGATCAGGCGATCGCCCCCGGTCAGCACGCTGCGGTAGACATCCATGGCCTGCGCCGTCGCCCAGTTGAGGAAGTTGCCGCTCCAGGCCTGCCGGCAGACATGGGCCAGGGCCGGGCCGATGGGCTGGAAGTAGCGCTGCGTCTCCGCTTCGCCAAAACGGTAGGCATAGCACTTGTCTGGATCGAAATAGCCGAAGTACCGCTCGCCGGTGGCGTAGACAGGACTCGGATTGGCAGCAGCAGCCGTCGCCCCATGGGCCGATGATGGCAACAACAGGATGTTGCCTGGAGCACCGCTGGCGATCTGCAGCGGCACCTGGCTGACCGGCGCAGCCGACAGCGCGCTCGCCAGCGCAGCACCCACCATCAGGGAACAGAGCATTCCGAGCCTCACTGCCATCTCCTTCCTGTCAGCTAACGGATGAAATAGACGCTGCTCAGCCGGACGCTGGAAACCGGCTCCCCCGAGGGTTGGCGACGTGCGCCGAAGCCTTCGGCGCGCACCTCGATAGCGACACCACGGGTCGAGCCGCCCTTGCCGACTTCCAGCCCCTCGCTGGCCAGCCAGCGCAAGAAGCGCAGCCGGAAGGCCGGCTTCGCCGCGCTCTCGGAAAAGCCATCAACCACTCCTTTGGCATCGTCGATGGAGGCCATGGGGCCGTCGTGCCGATAGCGCTCCAGTGCAGCCGCTTCCCCTGCGCGCAGTGCCGCTTCCGCTGCCTGAAAGGCCATCTGTCGGTCACGCAGGTTGCCGGCCATGCGCTCTTCCAGTTGCACCATGCGCATGCCCGCCAGACCGATGAGGGTGAGCAGCAACAGCATGACCAGCGAGACCAGCAGCACCGCGCCGCGCTCGGATTTATGGCGCATCGTCGACCTCTCGTTCACCGCGGTGGATTACGCAGCGCGATGGTGCTGCTCATCACCAGCCGCAGCCTTCGCTCTGCATTCGGTGCGAGGGTGCGGCCGTCGAACACCAGCGACTTCGGCGCTTCGTCGACCTCGCGGGCCTGACTCTGCAGCAGCAGGCTGACACGCACCGTACGTACCCTCTGCCAGTCGCCAGCGGTCATTTCCCGCGCCGCCTTGTAGGCCGACACCGCCTCGCTGCCGGCCCCAGCCACGCCATAGCGCAGGCTCATGCCGGCGACACCGTTCACCAGTTCTTCGGTGTTCGGTTTGAGTGAGGTCTGGCTGTTATCCGTCACGAACAGCCCCGGCGTCCCATCGACGCCACGGCCGATCCAGTAGATCGCGTAACGGTACGGGTAGACCCGCGTCGCGGACGCCAGGAAGTGCTCAAGCGAACGATCCGCCAACAGGCTCGCCGCGTTCCCGGCATTGCGCAGCAGCAGGCAGGATTGCTGATCGCTGAGCAGATAGAAGGCCCCGGCGACCGCACTCGATGAGGTGAGGAGCACTCGGTTTGCGCTGATCGAACGTGCCTCGAGAACAGGCTCGGACGCATGGCGCAGGAGCACCGCATCAGTGTTCGCCAGGCGTCCGGAAGGCACCCAGGCGGACGCCGACATTCCCGTGCCGTACCCTTCGATTGGCGACTGCTCCACGGCGTACTGCGCGTCATTGATGCCACTGGCATTGACCAGCCCAGAGGCACAGGCGCCAGTGAACCCAGCATTGCGCAGGTCCTGCGCAATGGCCTCCAGCGCGAAGCGGCCGCTCTCCTGCAACTCGGCCAGGGCAACGCCACTCTGGTAGCTGCGTTTGCTGCTCAGGACGACCTGGATAACGCCCGCCAGAAGCAGCAGGCCGAGCGCCATGGCCACCAGCAGCTCGACCAGCGAAAGCCCACGCTGGCGCATGTCAGAGGCCCGCCCGGTAAGTGAAGGTTTCCCAGGCATTTCCAGCCTCACCCAGGCGCTCGCGAGTCCGCCGGTCGTTCCAGCGCACGGCGATCACCGCGCTGTACTGATCACCGCTGTGGAGCACCTGCACCGAGCCGCTACCCGATCCGCCGAGCGTCTCGCAGACATCAGCCTGCCACTGGCCGAGATCGAGCTGCGCACGCGTCGAACCACCGCCTTTCGGGCACCCAGCATCGGCGTCGACGAAGTTCGTATCGTAGGCACCGGCATGGGCGGCGTCCGGATTGGCACGCAGCAGGTCGGCCATCTCGCTGGCCAGCCAGGATGCCTGGGAGCGTTGCAGCGCGCTGTAGCCGGCGCTGATGCCGACATTCTGCAGCCCCGCCAGCCCCAGCAGGCCAATGCCGAGGATGAGCAGTGAGACCAGCACCTCCACCAGGGTGAACCCTTCGCTCTGCTTGCCGCCCGCCATGTTGATCGCCTCACCGCTGAGGAGTGAGCCTCAAGGGTGCAAGGCACAGCGCTGGGTGGTCAGCCAGACATTTGCTGGGAGATCGACGGGAAAAATCCGCCAGCCAAACGAGATCAGGCGTGCGACTAGGACTGCGTCCGATACACCAGACCACTTATCGGGGCCGACACACCATCGGTCCCAGCCGATCAATTCTCACCGGGAAAAGAAAAGGCCACCTTGCGGTGGCCTTTGCAGGAGCGGGAGCCGTCAGCTGTTCGCCGACTGCTGCACGATCACCGTCTGCGCCGGCATCGGTGCCGGGAAGTCGGTGCCCAGGGCTTCCTTGATGGTGCGGTTGGTGTCGAAGTAGACCTGCCAGTAGTTGTCGTTGTGACAGTAGGGGCGCACCGCCAGCACGGGGCCGACGAGGTTGAACTCGAGGATCTCCACATCCACCGCCGGGTCGCTCAGCACATTGGGGATCGCCGCGATGCGCTGCTTGAGCACCGCAGCGGCAGCCTGCCAATCAGCAGCGCCGGAGAGCTGCGCCTTGAGTTCCACGCGGCGGTAGGGATTGTGGGTGTAGTTCTGGATGGTGTCGCTGAAAATCTTGTTGTTGCCCACCAGGGTCATCACGTTGTCCGGCGTATTGATTGCCGTAGCGAACAGACCGATCTCCTTGACCGTGCCAGTGACGCCGCCAGCAGTGATGAAATCACCGACCTTGAATGGCCGCAGCACGATGATGAACCCACCGGCCGCAAGGTTCGCCAGCAGTCCGGACCAGGCCATGCCAATGGCCAGGCCGATGGCAGCGATCAGCGCGGCGAGGCTGGTGGTCTGCACGCCGAAGTAACCGAGGATACCGACGACCAGGAGGATGTTCAGGGTGACGGTGATGAAGGAGCCGACATAGCGCAGGACCGTCGGATCGACGCTCTGCTTGGCCAGTGCCTTTTCCACCAGATTGACGGCGAAGGTGATCAGCCAGCGGCCGAGAACCCAGAAGAGAATGGCTACGAGGATCTTCACACCGAAAGCGAGCGCGTACTGCGAAACCGTCGCCCACAGTGCGTTGATCTTCTCCGTACCCACATTGATGATGTTCGTATCGTCCATGGAAGCGCACCTGCGAGAGAAAGGGACCAGATGAACGCTAGCACGGCCCCAGCCGTTTGCTCGCCGCAGTGCGCAGCCCAGAGCCCTGGCGGGCTCCGGGCGCTATTCCACTAGCAGTCGCCGGGTAGCGAGGCGATCCAGCGGTTGAGCAGTTCCAGCCCCTCGCGGTGCACCAGGGCACGGCCCAGCTCGGGCATCATGTCGCCCGGTCTGTCGCTGCCGACGCGGTAGCTGAGCACGGATTTCTCCGGGCTGCCGGGGTGGATGTCTTCGAGTCGCCCGCCGGTGCCGCCGCCCGCCGCCACTGGCGGTTTGCACAGGCCGTAGGCAATGGAGACCGGTGTATGCGGGTCGAGGTGCAGGCCCGAAGTGCGCGCTGCCCCCTTGGGGTTGTGGCAGTGCGAGCAGTTGGCGTCGAGGTAGCTGCGCGCCTGTTTCTCCAGGTCCTCACCGGGACGCGGATGCCCCCACAGCGCGTTCTGCGGCACCTGAGCCAGCGCCGGCAGGCCCTTGAGGAAACCGCGCGCCTGCCAGTGCTGCAACTGGTTGTCGTTGCCTTCGGCGTAGGCGAAGTCCTTGTTCAGGTGCCGTGCCTTGGGTCCCAGCGGGGCGATACCGCCGCCCTTCTGCTCGGCGTGGCATTCGGAGCACTGGTTAGCGTCCGGCACCATGTAGGTGAAGGCGGTCTTCTTGCCGTCCTCGGCGGTCAACTCCAGTGCCGGGCTGTCGCCCGCAAGCTCCAGGGTCGCTTCGCTCTGGTCGGCACTCCACACGTAGGGCAGCGCTGCCCAGCCGTCCTTCTGCCGAACCAGTACGCGGGTTTCCACCAGATGGACCTTGGCCATGTCGAGCCCGGCCTTCGGGTCACGGTCGTCCTGGCTGTTCTGCAGCAGGTTGCCCTGTGCGTCCTTGGGGTAATAGAAGGTCTTGGTCAGCACGGTGCCGACGGGGTAGTCGAAGCGGTCCTCGGCATACTGCGCCGACTGCCCTTCGGGCATCCACACGGTGCGCAGCTTGTGCGCGTAGTCGGTGAACAGCGAGGTATTCAGGTCGTAGGGCAGCACCTCGGCGGTCGGCGTCAGATGGCCGTCCGCCAGGTGCAACATGCCCCAGCCGCTGAGCTTTTCCGGGTAGTCGCCGCCTTCGGGCTGATAACGCGGCTTGCTCTCCTGCCCGCACCCGGCCAGTGCACCAGCAAGGGCAGCGGCCAGGGCGAGCGACAACAGGAACGAAGCGGGTTTCATCATGCCTTGTTGCCCTTCTCACCCAGGCCGGCCTGTTCGATTTTCGGCAGCGGCTTGAGCTTGCACTGGTGCGAGCTGATGTCGGTGCTGATGTTCTTGTAGCCGTTGGGGCCATCGACGTTGACGATGCCGGCATTGCCGTTGTCGATGCAGATGGCCAGGGCTTCGGGGAGCTTGCCGTCGACCAGTTTCTTCTCGTTGAAGTAACCGTCCCAGAGGATGTCCGGCAGACGCCCATTGAGGCCGAACTTGGCGATCTTCAGCGCCTTGAGCTCCAGGTGGTCGGGGCTGTCGCCACCGGGGCCGAAGGTGTTGCCATGAATGAAGATGCCTTCGGGGTACGGATCGAAGTTCGGCTGCGTGGCCTTGTCCGAATAGCCGGTGCTGAAGTAGCTGCTGACGATGACGTTGGCGGTCTTGTGGTTGCCGATCTTGTTGTTGAAGATTTCCACATCGTCGTTGGAGTTCACCACCACACCAGAGCCCGCCGGCACGCTGGCCACCGGGGTGCCCTTGTGGCCGAAGTTCTCGTGGTTGTTGCCCTGTACATCGTTGTCGAAGACGCGGGTGCCGCGCCCCGGCTGCGGCAGGTTGGGCATGTTGAAGACGAGGATGCCTCCGGTGTTGTCGGTGGCGACGTTGTTGTAGACGTCGGCGCCGATGGTGTTCTCGATCTCGATGCCGGCGACGTTGCGCTCCGCGCGGTTGTTGCGCACCACCACGTTGCGCGACTGGCCGACGTAGATACCCGAGTCGGAGGCGCCGATGGCGACGTTGCCTTCGAGCAGGGTGTTCTCGGTCTGCACCGGGTAGATGCCGTAGCCGCCGTTTTCCGTGGAGGCCCCGTTGGTCCACTCGGTGCGGATGTTGCGGATGACGATGTTCTTGCCGCCGATGACCTTCAGGCCATCGCCCTTGGTGTCCTCGATGGCGAGGTTCTCGATGGTGAAGTCGGAGGCGTCGACGAACAGCCCTTCGGCGCCAGCCTTCTGGTTCTTGAAGCTCAAGATGGTCTTGTCCATGCCAGCGCCGCGAATGGTCACGCCATCCACCTTCAGGCTGAGGCTGCGGTCCAGATGGTAGGTGCCTGCAGGAATGTCGATGACATCACCGGCCTTGGCCTTGATCAGGCGGGCCTGCAGGTCTTTCTGGAAATCGCTGCTGACGGCGGCGGTGGGCTTGTCACCTTCGCCGCAGGCGGCCAGGGCGACAGAGAGTGCGAGAAGGGAGAGGGTAGCGAGACGCATGGCGGGCTCCGGTCTTGTTTTTATCATATGGAACTATCGTACCAATTGAGGCCGAGAATACTCCTACATCCCACGCCACGCCAGCCTTTCAGACACATCGCACTTTGATTGATTGACGTCACTGTTTCGCGGTGGCGGATCGGGATGATCTGCGCTTCCACCCCCAAGGAGTGCACGGATGAGCTTCATGCCCTGGAACGATGAGTTCGTGATCGGAATCGAACGGATCGATGAACAGCACCGCTGGCTGGTCGACCTCACCAACGCGCTGTACGACAGCCTGAACGGCCCGGATGGCGAGGGTCAGCCCATCGGCGAGCTGCTGGAGCAACTGGTGGAGTACACGATGAATCACTTCATCGTCGAGGAAGTGCTGTTCCAGCGCCTGGGCTACCCCGAAGAGGAGGCGCACAAGGCCGAGCATGACCGCTTCAACCGGCAGATCATCGACCTGCTGTACCGCCATGAGGATGGCGAAGTCGTCTCGGTCGAGGCGCTGGAGCTGCTCAAGGCCTGGTTGATCCACCATATCCTGAAGGTCGACAAGGCCTACGTGGGCTTCTTTCGCGAAAAAGGCGTGACCGCTTAGCGGGCACGCCTTTTCTCGACTGCAGCAAACAATGACCTAGCGCGGAATGTTTGGCTGCCGCTTGGTGCTGCGCTTCTTGCCCTTGGCATAGCCGGTGGCCTTGCCTTCCTCGGCCTTGTTCCACGGCTTGGAACCGTTGCTGGCGCGCGGCGGCAGGCCGGTATGCTGGGTCAGCAGCGGCTGGCCGGCCTTCTTGCTGCCGGCCGGGGTGGAGTTCTTGCGGCGCGCGCTCTGGTACTCGTCGGTCTGCGGCTGGTAGGTCGGGATCAGGTGGTGCTTGCCGTTGCCGATCAGGTCGGCACGGCCCATGCGCTCCAGCGCCTCGCGCAGCATCGGCCAGCCCTTCGGGTCGTGGTAGCGCAGGAAGGCCTTGTGCAGGCGGCGCTGCTGGTCGCTCTTGACGATGGTCACGCCGTCGCTCTTGTAGGTGACCTTGCGCAGCGGGTTCTTGCCCGAGTGGTACATGGCGGTGGCGCTGGCCATGGGCGAGGGATAGAACGCCTGCACCTGGTCCGCGCGGAAGCCGTTACGCTTGAGCCACAGGGCGAGGTTCATCATGTCTTCGTCGGTGGTGCCCGGGTGCGCCGCGATGAAGTACGGGATCAGGTACTGCTCCTTGCCCGCCTCCTTGGAGAACTTCTCGAACATGCGCTTGAAGGCGTCGTAGGTGCCGATGCCCGGCTTCATCATCTTCGACAGCGGGCCTTCCTCGGTGTGCTCCGGGGCGATCTTCAGGTAGCCGCCGACGTGGTGCGTCACCAGCTCCTTGACGTACTCGGGCGACTCCACGGCGAGGTCGTAGCGCAGGCCGGAGGCAATCAGGATCTTCTTCACGCCCGGCAGGGCGCGGGCCTTGCGATACAGTTCGATGAGCGAGGAGTGGTCGGTATTGAGGTTCTCGCAGATGCCCGGCCAGACACAGGACGGCTTGCGGCAGTGACGCTCGATCTCCGGGTCCTTGCAGGCGATGCGGTACATGTTGGCGGTCGGGCCGCCGAGGTCGGAGACAACGCCGGTGAAGCCCGGTACCTTCTTCATTTCCTCGATCTCGGCGAGGATCGACTCGTGGGAACGGTTCTGGATGATCCGCCCCTCGTGCTCGGTGATCGAGCAGAAGGTGCAGCCACCGAAGCAGCCGCGCATGATGTTCACCGAGAAACGGATCATCTCGTAGGCCGGGATCTTCTCCTTGCCGTACTCCGGGTGCGGCACGCGCGCATAGGGCATGCCGAACACATAGTCCATTTCCTCGGTGCTCATCGGGATGGGCGGCGGGTTGAACCACACGTCCACTTCGCCGTGCTTCTGCACCAGGGCGCGAGCGTTGCCCGGGTTGGTCTCCAGGTGCAGCACGCGGTTGGCGTGGGCATAGAGCACCGCATCGCTGCGCACCTTCTCGAACGACGGCAGGCGGATCACTGTGCGCTCGCGCTCCAGGCGCGGGTGGGCCAGCAACTGCACGACCTTGGCTTCGTTCGGGTCTTCCTGCTCGCCCTTCTCCTGCTCGATGGCGCAGGCGGCGGTGTCCTGGGTGTTCACGTACGGGTTGATGATCTTGTCGACCTTGCCCGGACGGTCGATACGGGTGGAGTCCACCTCGAACCAGCCTTCCGGGGTGTCGCGGCGCACGAAGGCGGTGCCGCGCACGTCGGTGATCTGCTCGACCTGCTCGCCAGCGGCCAGGCGCTGGGCGATCTCCACCACGGCACGCTCGGCGTTGCCGTACAGCAGGATATCGGCGGTGGCGTCCATCAGGATGGAGCGGCGCACCTTGTCTTGCCAGTAGTCATAGTGAGCGATGCGGCGCAGCGAAGCCTCGATGCCGCCGAGAACCACCGGCGTGTCGCTGTAGGCTTCCTTGCAGCGCTGGCTGTAGACCAGGCTGGCGCGATCCGGGCGACGACCGGCGAGACCACCGGGGGTATAGGCGTCGTCGCTGCGGATCTTCTTGTCCGCGGTGTAGCGGTTGATCATCGAGTCCATGTTGCCCGCCGCCACGCCGAAGAACAGGTTCGGCTGGCCGAGCTTCATGAAGTCGTCCTTCGAGCGCCAGTCCGGCTGGGCAATGATGCCCACGCGGAAACCCTGGGCTTCCAGCAGACGACCGATGATGGCCATGCCGAACGACGGATGGTCGACGTAGGCATCCCCGGTGACGATGATGATGTCGCAGGAATCCCAACCCAGCTGATCCATCTCTTCCTTGCTCATGGGCAGGAACGGCGCCGGGCCGAAACACTCGGCCCAGAACTTGGGATAATCGAACAGTGGCTTGGCGGCTTGCATCACGGGCACCGGGGTATCTCTAGTAGGGTTCGCGGAAAAACGCGGGCGCGGAATATAGCACAAAAAGTGTACAAATCCGACTATCGAGCTCAGATTTAACCGGCGTACGGTAGATTGCCAATGCCATCATATGGCTATACTTCAGCCACTATCCGCAGTACGCCTGGCCATCGCGCCCAGGCCAGGGAGTGCCTGTCGTGCGTCGTGCCATCGTGCTGTTGCTTACCCTGCTGTTCTGCCACACGGCGCTAGCCTTCGAACTGGACGACAAGGCCAGCGGCGCCTGGCTCAACGATCACCTCGAACTGCTGCAGGAACGTGACGGCCCACTGTCGCTGGAAGCCGTGCAGGCCAGCCGCGACTTCGTGCCGGCCAACGGCCGCACCAGTGTCGGCCAGAGCCCCGACGGCTGGTGGCTGCGCCTGGATCTGGATCGCCGCACTTCGCCGCTGGGCGGCTGGTGGCTGGAGGTCGACGCGGTCAACCTGATGGACCTGCGCCTCTACCTGCCCGACGC
The DNA here is from genome assembly GCF_051990045.1 of Pseudomonas sp. YH-1. Classification (NCBI taxonomy): domain Bacteria; kingdom Pseudomonadati; phylum Pseudomonadota; class Gammaproteobacteria; order Pseudomonadales; family Pseudomonadaceae; genus Pseudomonas; species Pseudomonas sp. YH-1. Next base: position 310,275 of record NZ_CP178184.1, read on the forward strand.
CCAGGGCAACTACCGCGAAGTACTCTCCGGCGAGGCCGTGCCCTTCGCCGGGGGTCGCGACCGTGACTACCGCCGGCCGCTCTTCCACCTGCCCGAAGGCACCGGCCCGGTGCGCATCTATGCCCGCGTCCAGGACCCGGCCGGCAACTCCTTCCCGCTGCGCATCTGGTCGCTGGACGACCTGCAGGACCACCGCGCCGACACCAGCCTGTTCCTCGGCTTCATCTACGGCCTGATCGCCGCGCTGCTGCTGTACAACCTGTTCATCCTGCTGACCCTGCGCGACCCGGCGTACTTCTGGTACGTGCTGACCACCGCCAGCGCGCTGCTGTTCAGCCTGGGCATGACCGGCCACGGCTTCGAGTACTTCTGGCCGGATCACCCGGTACCCTGGTGGCTCGACCGCATCACCCTGCCCTCGCTCTGGGGGCTGTGCGTGCACCGCTTCACCATCACCCTGCTGCAGACCCGCCGCCACGTTCGCTGGTCGCACTGGCTGCTGAACCTGAACTGCGCGCTTTATGGGCTGACCATTATCGTCGGCGCCCTGGGTCTGCGCGGCGTGGCCGGCTGGATGCTGGTGGCCATCACCCTGATCGGCGTGCCTGCCGCCCTGGGCGGCGCCCTGGTGCGCTGGCGCCAGGGTTCGTTCCCGGCCTTCCTCTACCTGCTCGGTTTCGGCCTGGTGCTGACCAGCGTGAGCATCTCGGTGATGCGCGCGACAGGCCTGGTGCAGCCGTCACCGCTGACCTCGTACATCTTCCCCATCGCCGTGGCGCTGGAGTCGGTGCTGTTCTCCTTCGCCCTCACCTCCCGCATCCAGGGTCTCAAGCGCGAACGCGCCCAGGCGCTGGAACAGGCTGACCGCGAGAAGAGCGCACGCCTGACCCTGATGCAGAGCGCCCAGCAGGACCTGGCGAGCGCCGTGGCCGAGCGCACCGCCGAACTCACCCAGAGCAACCAGTTGCTGCGCGAACGGGAAGTGCAGCTGCAGCACGCCGCGCACTATGACCCGCTGACCGGCCTGCCAAACCGACGCTACCTGGTGGAACACGCCGAGCACGCCCTGGCCAGCGCCCAGCAGAACGGCGAGACCCTGGCCCTGATGCTGATCGACCTTGACCACTTCAAGCCGATCAACGATAGCCACGGCCACGACGCCGGCGACTTCATGCTGCAGAACGTCGGCAATCGCCTGCGCCAGTGCGTGCGCGGGAGCGATTGCGTGGCGCGCCTGGGCGGCGATGAGTTCGCGGCACTGATCTCGGGGCCCGACGCCGAAGGCCACGCCAAGGAGATCGCCTGCCGCATCCTCAACGAACTGTCGCGGCCGGTGAAGTTCGAAACGCTGGAACTGCGCGTCACGCCGAGCATCGGCGTGGCCATCTACCCCAGCCACGCGATGCAGTTCAGCAAGCTCTACAAGGCCGCCGACCAGGCGCTCTACGAAGTGAAGGGCAACGGTCGAGCGGCCTACGCCATGGCCAGCGAGGCCGCCGGCGAGACCAGCGAGCTCTGGCAGGAAAACGAATGGCTGGAAAGCGAAGACCGCGCCTGATCAGCTGCGGTAGCGACGCGGCACACGGGCGGTGACCTTGGTCAACAGCTCGTAGCCAATAGTCCCGGCGTGGGCCGCCACCTCGTCCACCGGCAGGTTGACGCCCCACAGCTCAACGCGGTCGCCAACGGCGGCCTCGGGCAAATCGGTCAGGTCCACGGCCAGCATGTCCATGGACACGCGGCCGGCCAGCGCGGCGCGCTGGCCCCCCACGAGCACCGGCGTGCCACTCGGTGCGTGGCGCGGATAACCATCGGCATAACCGCAACTCACGGTGCCGACACGCGAAGGTCGCTCGGCCACCCAGGTCGCGCCGTAACCAACGCTTTCCCCCACCGCCACCTCGCGCACGGCGATCAGTTGCGCTTCCAGACTCATGGCCGGGCGCAGGCCCAGCTCGGCGGCGCCGATGTCAGAGAAGGGCGTGGCGCCGTAGAGCATGATGCCGGGGCGAACCCAGTCCATGTGCGCGGCGGGAATGGTCAGCACGGCGGCGGAGTTGGCCAGCGAACGCTGGTCGAAATCCAGGTCCAGCACGCTGAGGAAGCAGGCCACCTGATCTTCGGTCAGTTCGTCGCCGCGCAGATCAGCGTTGGCGAAGTGGCTCATCAGGTTCAGCTCGGCCACCTGTGGCGCCTGGCGCAGGCGCGGATGCCAGTCACGCAGCGCTTCGGGCGAGAAGCCCAGGCGGTGCATGCCGGTGTCCAGTTTCATCCACACATTGAGCGCGCTGGGCAACTGTGCGGCGAGCAGTGCCTGGGCCTGCTCGGGGCCTTGCACCGCCACGTCCAGGCGCAACTGAGCGGCAATCAGGTATTCCGCCGGCTCGAAGCAGCCCTCCAGCAGCAGGATGCGGGCGCCGGCGTGCAGCGCGCGCACTTCGGCGGCTTCTTCCAGGCAAGCCACCGCGAAGCCGTCGGCCTCGTCGTGCAGGCAGCTCACCACCTCCCGCGCGCCATGCCCATAGGCGTTCGCCTTGACCACCGCGAAGGCTTCACGCCCGGGCGCGCAGCGCTTGGCGACGGCGTAGTTGTGGCGAATGGCGGCTAGATCGACGTGGGCGACGAGCGGGCGCATGGTGGACTCTGCAATGAAAACGGGCGCCTATATTAAGGCGCCCGTCGTTCACGCGGAATGCGGCATCGTTACTCGTCTTCGAAGTTGTACATGCCGGGCGCGAGATTTTCGAAGCGGCTGTAGCGGCCGAGGAAGGCCACGCGCACCGTGCCGATGGGGCCGTTACGCTGTTTGCCGAGGATGATTTCGGCGACGCCCTTGAACTCGGTCTCCGGGTGATACACCTCGTCGCGGTAAACGAACATGATCACGTCGGCGTCCTGCTCGATCGCTCCGGATTCGCGCAAGTCGGAGTTCACCGGGCGTTTGTTGGGACGCTGTTCCAGCGAGCGGTTGAGCTGGGAAAGCGCCACCACCGGGCAATTGAATTCCTTCGCCAGCGCCTTCAGCGAGCGGGAGATCTCGGAAATCTCGTTGGTCCGGTTGTCGCCGGCGGAACCAGGGATCTGCATCAGCTGCAGGTAGTCGACCATGATCATGCCGATCTCGCCGTGCTCACGGGCCAGGCGGCGGGTCCGCGCGCGCATTTCCGAGGGCGAGATGCCGGCGGTGTCGTCGATGAACAGCTTGCGGTCGCTGAGCAGGTTCACCGCCGAGGTCAGGCGCGGCCAATCCTCGTCATCCAGCTTGCCGGTACGCACCTTGGTCTGGTCGATGCGGCCGAGCGAGGCAAGCATACGCATCACGATGGAATCGGAGGGCATCTCCAGCGAGTACACCAGGATCGCCTTGTCGCTGCGCATCAGGGCGTTCTCCACCAGGTTCATGGCGAAGGTGGTCTTGCCCATCGATGGACGGCCGGCAACGATGATCAGGTCGGACGGCTGCAGGCCGCTGGTCTTCTCGTCGAGGTCGGTGAAGCCGGTGGTGATACCGGTCAGCGCGTCCGAGGTGTTGAACAGGTGGTCGATGCGGTCGATGGTCTTGACCAGGATGTCGCCGATGCCCACCGGGCCACCAGTCTTGGGCCGCGCTTCGGCGATCTCGAAGATCTTGCGCTCGGCTTCGTCGAGCACTTCGTTGGCGCTGCGCCCTTCGGGGTTGAAGGCGCTGTCGGCGATATCACTGCTGATACCGATCAGCTGCCGCAAGGTGGCACGCTCACGGATGATGCCTGCGTACGCCTTGATGTTCGCCACCGAGGGCGTGTTCTTCGCCAGCTCGGCAAGGTACGCCAGACCGCCCACCTGGGACAGTTGCCCTTCGCGCTCGAGCTGCTCGGAAAGCGTCACCACGTCGATCGGCTGGTTGGCTTCGGCGAGCTTGTAGACGGCGCGGAAGATCAGACGGTGGTCATGGCGGTAGAAGTCGCCATCGGACACCGCGTCGGAGACCCGCTCCCAGGCGTTGTTGTCGAGCATCAGGCCGCCCAGCACCGCCTGTTCGGCTTCGATCGAGTGCGGCGGCACCTTGAGGGAAGCGGTCTGCAGGTCGTATTGCTCGGGGACGGTAATGTCGTTCATGGGCTCTTCGAGTTGGCTCTTCGCAGGAGAGGATCAAACGGCGGAAAAACAAAGGGCACGGACCGAGGATCGGCACCGTGCCCATTGTTATTGGACTGATTCACCCAGGCAAGCTGTGTGAAACGTCCTAGCGACGGATCGCTTACTCGGCGACTACAACCACGTGCAGGGTTGCATCAACATCCATGTGCAGTTGCACTTCGATGTTGTATTCGCCTACAGCGCGCAGGGCGCCGTCGGGCAGGCGAACTTCGCTCTTTTCCAGCGGGTAGCCAGCAGCCGAAACGGCGTCGGCGATGTCGCGGGTGCCGATCGAACCGAACAGTTTGCCTTCGTCGCCAGCGTGGGCGCCGATGGTCACGATCAGTTCGGCCAGTTGGGCAGCACGAGCTTCAGCAGCGGCTTTTTTCTCAGCAGCGGCTTTTTCCAGCTCTGCACGGCGCTCTTCGAAAGCAGCGACGTTGGCAGCGGTGGCAGCGGTGGCTTTGCCCTGCGGCAGCAGGTAGTTACGAGCGTAACCGCCCTTTACGTTCAGCTTATCGCCCAGGTTGCCCAGTTTGGCGATCTTTTCCAGCAGGATGACTTCCATTTGAGTCTTACCTCTTAACTTTTAACCTTCACCGTTCGCAGCTTTCTGGCGCTTGGCCAGACGACCGCGAAAATCAAACAGACTGTCGACGACGGCGACAAGACAGATCACATTGCCCAGTACGAATACCAGCAGGTACAGCGGTGCCAGCCAGAAGCCCGGAAGCTTCTTCAGCGCGGCCAGGCCGTGCCCCAGTGCAATCCCGGCAAACAGCAGCGGAATCATGCAAAGCGGCGCCAGCATGGTGGCCGCGGGTCCTGCGAAGGGCAGTGCCACAACGCCGACCAGCAGCGCTACAGCCGTGCCCGGCGACAGGCGCAGTGCGCGGAACTCGCGGCCAAACCCTTCCGGGTTGAACAGTACTGCTTGCCAATAACGCGCCAGCATCAGGCACAACAGGCTGATCGTCTGCAGCGAGGCTGCCATCAGGCCGGTGATGGTCGGAACCATCTCCGCCTGCAGAGCGGCCATCTGCTCCGGCGAAAGCTTGGCTTCGGCCAGAACCTGCGGCAGCGCCTTGCCGAATGCATCGGCAAGACCTGCGACCAACCCGGCCGACACCGTGCTGAGCAGCAGCACGAACACCGCACCGAGCACAACGCTCGCCAGCATCACCTGGTTCCAGGACACCTTGCTGCGCAGAACCTGCGCCAGCACGGCACTACCCACCAGAACCAGACTCACGCTGGGGTCACCCAGGTACCACCAGGCCAGTGCCGGAAGCAGCGCCCAGGCCAGGATGCCAAAGGCATCGCTGGGACCACGGCGCAACAGCACCAGACTGCCTGCTGCGGCACCGAGCCAGAACAAAGGCTGCAGTACCGCGGCTGCGACGACCACCAGGGTCGCCTGCATGCGGCCTCGCATGACAAATTCAGCCAATGCGCGCATGCGATCTATCCATCAATTCCAGTCGACTGCCCGATCAACGGCCGTGGCTGTCGGTGTAGGGAAGCAGGGCCAGGTAACGGGCGCGCTTGATAGCGGTCGCCAGCTGACGCTGGTACTTGGCTTTGGTGCCGGTGATACGGCTCGGAACGATCTTGCCGGTTTCGGAAACGTAGGCCTTCAGGGTGTTCAGATCTTTGTAATCGATCTCTTTCACGCCTTCAGCGGTGAAACGGCAGAACTTACGACGACGGAAGAAACGTGCCATGTGTGTGGCTCCTCAATACTGGTCCGGGATTACTCGTCAGCGCTGTCGCGGCTATCTTCGCCGTCAGCGGACTCGCCCTCGTTCGATTCGGGACGCTCACGGCGCTCGCGGCGCTCGTTGCGGCTCTCTTCGGCCTTCAGCATTTCGGACTGGCCGGTAACGGCTTCGTCGCGACGGATGACCATGTTACGGATCACGGCGTCGTTGTAACGGAAGTTGTCTTCCATTTCTGCCAGGGCCTTGGCGGTGCACTCGACGTTCATCAGAACGTAGTGAGCCTTGTGCACGTTGTTGATGGCGTAAGCCAGCTGACGACGGCCCCAGTCTTCCAGACGGTGGACTTTGCCGCCGTCTTCTTCGATGGCCTTGGTGTAACGCTCGACCATGCCACCGACTTGTTCGCTCTGGTCCGGGTGAACCAGGAACACGATTTCGTAATGACGCATAAATGCTCCTTACGGATTGCAGCCTGCCGACAAAGCGGTCAGACAAGGAGTGAATGATTTTTTCCTTGCCGCTCGGAAGCACGCGCGAACGCCTGCCCGGACGACAAGGGCCGACATTCTAGAGAAGCGCGCCGGGGGGCGCAAGGAAAACTGGTGAAACTTTGAACAGCGCGAGGCGGAGCAACCCGCCTCGCGTGGGGACGTCAGGCGCCGGTCTTGAGCTGGCGCTGGCGGACGATCTCGAACAGACACACACCGGTGGCCACCGAGACGTTCAGGCTGCTGACGCTGCCCTGCATCGGCAACTTGGCCAGGTAGTCGCAGTGATCGCGGGTCAGTCGGCGCATGCCCTTGCCCTCGGCGCCCATCACCAGCACGGTCGGCCCGGTGAGGTCCAGCTCATAGAGCATCTGGGTGGCCTCGCCGGCGGTGCCGACGATCCACAGGCCGCGCTGCTGGAGTTTCTCCAGGGTGCGCGCGAGGTTGGTCACCGCCACCAGCGGGATCACCTCGGCCGCGCCGCAGGCAACTTTTCGCACGGTGGCGTTGAGGGTGGCGGACTTGTCCTTCGGCACGATGACCGCCAGCGCGCCCGCCGCATCGGCGGTGCGCAGGCAGGCGCCAAGGTTGTGCGGGTCGGTCACGCCGTCCAGCACCAGCAGCAGCGCCGGGCCGGCGGAGCGCTCCAGCAACTCCTCCAGCATGTTCTCGCCCCAGACCTGGCTCGGGCTGACCTCGGCGACCACGCCCTGGTGCACCCCCTCGGCCCACTCATCCAGCTCCTTGCGGTCGCGCGTACCCACCGGCACGCGCGCCTGACCGGCCAGCTCGACCAGCGCCTGGACGCGTGGATCCTGACGGCCTTCGGCCAGCCACAATTGCTTGACCCGCTTGGGGTGATGGCGCAGCAATGCTTCTACGGCATGGACCCCGTAGACCTTTTCCCACTGACTCATTTCTTCGCCTTACGCTTGCTGGCCGGTGCACCACCAGTGGCACCGGCTTTGGGCGCAGCAGAGCCCTTGCGATGCTTGGACGGTTTGGCGGACCGGGCTTTCTGTTTCGAAGGATTGCGCGGTTTGCCCGCAGCGGGCGCACCTTTGCCTTTCCCGGCCGCCGGCTTGTTGCCACCGACCTTGGCTTCCTCGATCAGCGCCTTCTTCACTTCACGGCTCTTGCGCACATCGGTATTGCCGAGCATTTCCTCGGCCTTGGCGAGCATTTCCGGTGCTACCGACGGCAGTGCCTGGACCACGCCGACCTTGCGTTTGCGCGGCTGCACGGCCACGTCCGGAGCGAGGTAGGGATCATCCGCAACGGCACGAGGAGTCCTGGCCGGCTTGTCTTTCGCCGCCACACCCTTGGCTGCCTTGCCCTTGGCCACTTTGCCCTTGGCGGCCGGCTCGGCCTTCTCGCCACGCTTCTTGCGGCCAATGGGCGCGCTGAGCACATTGCCGGAGAGTTCAAAGTCGATCTTGCGTTCATCCAGATCGACCCGCGCCACGACCACTTCGACGGTATCGCCGAGACGGAAGCTGCGGCCGGTGCGCTCACCGGCGAGGCGGTGATGCACGGCATCGAAGTGGTAGTAGTCACCCGGCAGCGCGGTGACATGCACCAGGCCTTCTACATAGATCTCGCTCAGCTCGACGAAGATGCCGAAGCCAGTCACTGCGGTGATCACGCCGGGGAAGGTCTCGCCCACGCGCTCGCGCATGAACTCGCACTTCAGCCAGTTGGTGACGTCACGGGTCGCCTCGTCGGCACGACGCTCAGTCATTGAGCACTGCTCGCCCAGCTGGGCCAGGCGTGCTTCGTCGTACGGATAAATACGTGCCTTCGGCATGCTGGTGGCGCCAACGCGCTGCACGTGCTCGGATGCCGCCTTGGAGCGGATCAGACCACGGATGGCACGATGGGTCAGCAAGTCCGGGTAGCGACGGATCGGCGAGGTGAAGTGGGTGTAGGCCTCGTAGTTCAGACCGAAGTGCCCGGCGTTCTCCGGGCTGTACACCGCCTGGCTCAGGGAGCGCAGCATCACGGTCTGGATCAGTTGCAGGTCCGGGCGACCCTGGATGGACTCCAGCAGCTTCTGGTAGTCGGCCGGGGTCGGGTCACCCTTGCCGCGGTACAGGGTCAGACCCAGCTCACCGAGGAACTGACGGAGGTTGTTGAGTTTTTCCTGCGGCGGGCCGTCGTGGACGCGGTACAGCGCGGGAATGGCGTGCTTCTCCATGAACTTTGCGGTGGCCACGTTGGCCGCCAGCATGCATTCCTCGATCAGCTTGTGCGCATCGTTGCGCTGGGTCGGGCGAATTTCCGAGATCTTGCGGTCCGCGCCGAAGACGATGCGGGTTTCCTGGGTTTCGAAGTCGATGGCGCCACGCGCATGGCGTGCGCCCACCAGGACCTTATACAGGTCGTACAGCGTATTGAGGTGCGGCACCACCGCCGGCAGCTGCTCCTTCAGGCGCTGGCCTTCGGGGCTGTCCGGGGTTTCCAGGTACTGGCTGACCTTGGTGTAGGTCAGGCGCGCGTGGGAGTGGATGACCGCCTCGTAGAACTGGTAGTCGGTCATCTTGCCGGCCTTGGAGAGGTTCATCTCGCAGACCATGGCCAGGCGATCGACCAGCGGGTTCAGGGAGCACAACCCGTTGGAGAGAATCTCCGGCAGCATCGGGATCACGCGCTCGGGGAAGTACACCGAGTTGCCGCGTTTGGCTGCCTCTTCATCCAGGGCCGAACCGACTTTCACATAATGAGAGACGTCGGCGATGGCGACGAACAGCTTCCAGCCGCCACCTTTGCGCTTCTCGGCGTAGACCGCGTCGTCAAAGTCGCGGGCATCCTCGCCGTCGATGGTGACGAAAGGCAGGGCGCGCAGGTCGACGCGCTTCTCCTTGTCCTTCTCCAGCACTTCTGGCTTGAGCTTGGCCGCTTCTTTCTCAACGGCCTCGGGCCAGGTGTGGGGAATGTCGTAGCTGCGCAGGGCAACTTCGATTTCCATGCCCGGCGCCATGTAGTCGCCGAGCACTTCCACCACTTCGCCCTGGGCCTGGCGGTGCACGTTCGGCCAGACGTCGATGCGCACCTGCACGAACTGGTTGTGCTTGGCCTTGCCGGCCTTGCCTGGCGGGATCAGCACTTCCTGCTGGATCTTCGGGTTGTCGGCCACGACCGTGCCGATGCCGCTCTCGTCGAAGTAACGGCCAACGATGGTTTCATGGGCACGCTCGACCACTTCCACTAGGGCGCCTTCACGGCGACCACGGCGATCGAAGCCGGACACACGTGCCAGAGCGCGGTCGCCGTCGAACACCAGGCGCATCTGCGTCGGGCTGAGGAACAGGTCGTCGCTGCCGTCATCGGGGATCAGGAAGCCGAAGCCGTCGCGGTGGCCGGCAATGCGGCCGAGGATCAGGTCGAGCTTGTCCACCGGCGCATAGGCGCCACGGCGGGTATAGATAAGCTGGCCGTCGCGCTCCATGGCGCGCAGGCGGCGCCGCAGCGCTTCTTCCTGCTCTTCGCCGGAGAGACCAAGCTCGTCCATCAACTGGGAGCGAGTCGCGGGTGCGCCGCGCTCGGCGAGGTGCGCCAGGATGAGTTCACGGCTGGGGATGGGGTTGTCGTATTTTTCCGCCTCGCGGGCGGCCTCGGGATCGAGGTTTTGCCAATCGGCCATTAAAGTGCGGTCACCTTATATATAGGGGTATGGATCGCCATGTGCTTATTGAAGCGCGAAATCCGCTCATCGGTCAGCTTCGAGCAAGAATAAATTTTTTATCACATCAGGGGTTTACAAGCGAAAAGGCTGCCCGTATAGTTCGCGCCCACAGCGTCAGACAGACGTTGTAACACGGAAACGATGAGTAATCATCGACTCCAGTGCCCAGGTGGCGGAATTGGTAGACGCACTAGGTTCAGGTCCTAGCGGTGGCAACACCGTGGAAGTTCGAGTCTTCTCCTGGGCACCACTTATTCAAGGATAAAGTCAGTCACTGACAGGCTTTATCAGGCGGGTTCGGAACCCTGATAACCGAACAATAGACCGTCAGATGCAACCAGAGGTTGCATCACCGCAAGACGATGAGCGATCATCGCACCCCATGCTGAAAAGCATGCCCAGGTGGCGGAATTGGTAGACGCACTAGGTTCAGGTCCTAGCGGTGGCAACACCGTGGAAGTTCGAGTCTTCTCCTGGGCACCATCTTCAAACGAAAAAGCCGAGCACTGCTCGGCTTTTTCGTTTTCGGCATTCCGAAAATCCTGGAGCCGAACGCCGCAGCGCCCCACTCCTCCCTCACGCCTTGAATTGCCCCAGGCTGGCGCGCAACTGACCGGCCAGGCCATCGAGCACTCGACCACTGCTCGCAGTCGCACTCACCGCTTCCGCTGCGCGGCTCGCTTCGGCATGGATCACTTCGACCCGACCACGCACCGCCGCGGCGCCGGCTGCCTGCTGTTGCGCTGAATGGGTAGCCGCCTCGATGGCGCCATGCACCTCCTCCACCGCACTCTGCACTTCGCGCTGCAGCCGCTCGCTGTCCTGCAGCGCAGCCAAACCCTGCACCGCCTGCTCACGGGCCTGCCCAATGGCGGACACCGCCTCGCGCGCACCTTCCTGCAGCGCACCGATGTGCGACTGGATATCACCCGTGGATTGCTGCGTCTTGCTGGCCAGCGCACGCACCTCGTCCGCCACCACGGCGAACCCCCGCCCACTCTCACCCGCGCGCGCCGCCTCGATGGCCGCATTCAGCGCCAGCAGGTTGGTCTGCTCGGCGATGCCATGGATCACCGACAGCACCACCTCGATCTGCTCGCTCTGCCGCGCCAGGCGCTCGATCACGCCGGCACCGTTCTGCACGCGGGACTCCAGAGTCTCGATCAGGCCACCGACCTTGCGGGCAATGGCTGCATTGTCCTGCGCCGCCTTGCGGATCTCGCCGACCCGCGCCAGCGCCGCCTGCATCGAACGACTTTCCATCTCGGCTTCCGCCACCATGCCGGAGAGCGCCTCCAGACTACCGGCCACCTCATTGCGCTGCCGGTCCGCCGCCGCTTCGGCACTGGCACTTCGACTGGCCAGCGCAGCGATCTCACTACCAGTCTGCTGCGCCACCTGCCCCGCTTCGCGCACGATGGGCTGGAGCTTGTCGACGAAGCGATTCACCGCCGTCGCCATCTCCCCCAACTCATCACGACTATCCAGCCGAACGCGACGAGTCAGGTCACCCTCCCCGGCCGCCAGGTCGTTCAGCGCGTCGATCAACAGGCGCAGGCGGTTCACCACGCGGTGCCCCAGCACGATCGCCAGACACAGCAACACGCCCAGACCGACCAGCAGCAGCCCCATGCCGATCCGCCAGCGCAACGTTCCCGCCGCCTCCTCGATGGATGCCTTCGCCCCCTGACTCATGCCTTCTGCCGCCTGCTTCGCGGATTGCAGGCGCGCCGTCAGCGCCTTGGTGCTGTCGGCCGCCGCGCCGGCGAGGCTGTCGCCCACCAACTGATCACCACTGGCGACCAGGGCGGAGAAGCGCTGGTCGAGCGCAGCAATCTGCTTTTCGATGGCGTCAGTGGAAACGCCCAGGCGCACCGTGCCGATGACCACACCATTAGGGCTGATCGGCGCCTCGACAAGGAACACCGAGTCGTCGTGCCCCGCCGCCTCCAGCACCTTGTCCAGCGCGCGCTCGCCCTTACCTTTCTCCAGCAGCGCCTGAACTCGTGCATCTTCGCGATTGAGGTAACGGGTCAGGTGCTGCCCCTGGGGATCGTCATAGACCACAAAAAGCACATTGGGATTGGCCTGGGCACGCCGGGCATAATCAGAAAGCACCGGTACGTCGTTGTCCCACATGGCCTTGGGCGCCACGGCGGCCAACAGTTGCGCCAATTCAGTGGCGGACTGGCGCAAGCTCTGCTCCAGTCCCTGGCGCAATACCGCCTGCTCCTCCTCCAGGCGAGCCGAAAGTGCCGACCCCAGGCGCTCACGGGTGCGCGCGGACAACTCATTCAGGCCGGAAGTGACTTCCTTGCCGGCCTGCTCCAGCTCACCGGCCAGGCGCTCCGATTCGTTACCCAGATGAGCGCCAAGGTCATTGACCAGACCATCGACAGTACTGCGAGTAAGCCACAGGGCAATCGCCAGCTGCACCAGCAGCGCAATGCCCAGGGCGATGAAAGCGGGGCGCAGCAAGCGGCTGCGCAACAAAGACAGGACGGCGGACACGGCGGGTTTCCTCCGGACGTAACGGATGTCTGGCGCGAAAGGCGCCAATCCGTTTCACCAGCAAAGCGCATGCCGCCGCGCAAATTGGATCCCCAGAAACGACAACGGGCCGCATGAGCGGCCCGTTGCAGTTCACAGCTGTAGATCAGCCGAACGGATGGCGCAGGACGATGGTCTCGGCGCGGTCCGGGCCGGTGGAGATGATGTCGATGGGCGCACCGACCAACTCCTCGATGCGCTTGATGTAGGCGCGCGCATTGGCCGGCAGGCCATCCAGGGACTGAACACCCACGGTGGATTCGCTCCAGCCCGGCAGGTCTTCGTAGATCGGCTGCAGGCCGATATAACTGTCGGCGTCAGTCGGCGCGTCGGTCAGCAGCTCGCCCTCGGCGTTCTTGTAGCCGGTGCAGATGCGCACGGTCTCCAGGCCGTCGAGGACATCCAGCTTGGTCAGGCACAGGCCGGACAGGCTGTTGATCTCGATGGCGCGACGCAGGATGACGGCATCGAACCAGCCGCAACGACGGGCACGACCGGTGGTAGCACCGAACTCGTGACCCACCTTGGCCAGGCGCGCACCGACGTCATCGAACAGCTCGGTCGGGAACGGGCCGGAACCCACGCGAGTGGTGTAGGCCTTGGTGATACCCAGGATGTAGTCCAGGTACAGCGGACCGAAGCCCGAACCGGTGGCGGTGCCGCCAGCGGTGGTGTTGGAGCTGGTGACGAACGGGTAGGTGCCGTGGTCGATGTCCAGCAGCGAACCCTGGGCGCCTTCGAACATGATGTTCTCGTTGGCGCGGCGCAGGTCATGCAGGGTCGAGGTGACGTCAGCCATCAGCGGACGCAGCTCTTCGGCGTAGGCCATGCACTCATCCAGAGTCTTCTGGAAGTCGACGGCCGGCTCCTTGTAATAGTTCTGCAGGACGAAGTTGTGGTAGTCCAGCAGCTCGCCCAGCTTGGCGGCGAAGCGCTCGCGGTGGAACAGGTCACCCACGCGCAGGCCACGACGGGCCACTTTGTCTTCGTACGCCGGGCCGATGCCGCGACCGGTGGTGCCGATCTTCGCGTCGCCACGGGCCTTCTCGCGAGCCTGGTCCAGGGCCACGTGGAAGGACAGGATCAGCGGGCAGGACGGGCTGATGCGCAGGCGCTCGCGCACCGGTACGCCCTTTTCTTCCAGCTTGGCGATTTCGCGCATCAGCGCGTCGGGCGCCAGCACCACGCCGTTGCCGATCAGGCACTGCACGCCTTCGCGCAGGATGCCCGACGGAATCAGGTGCAGCACGGTCTTCTCGCCAGCGACTACCAGGGTATGACCGGCGTTGTGGCCGCCCTGGTAACGCACCACGGCAGCAGCCTGGTCGGTCAGCAGGTCGACGATCTTGCCTTTGCCCTCATCACCCCACTGGGTGCCCAGGACTACGACATTCTTACCCATAACTCTTGTCCCCATCGTGGATGTTCGGTGCCGGCCGCGGCCGGCAGAAACTCGAAGTAGCGCGCCTCAGAGCGCTGCCACCTGCCAATTGCCATCGCGAACCAGCAATTGCTGGTCGCAGCCCGCTTCGGAAGCCGAAGCCGCATCCTGCCCGGGCAGCGCCTGTACCACGCGCACACCCTGACGGCGCAACTGCTGCACCGCCTGCCACAAGCCAGCGCCATCGGCCGGCGCCCAGACTCCGGTGCGCGGCTCGTCGAGCTGGGCGCGACCAAGAGTGACCAGGGTCTTGAGGTCAGTAGAGAAACCGGTAGCCGGACGCGCACGGCCGAAATCGGCGCCGATATCGTCGTAACGACCGCCCTGGGCGATGGACTCGCCAACCCCGGGCACGAACGCGGCAAACACCACGCCCGTGTGATAGTGATAACCGCGCAGCTCGCCCAGGTCGAAGTACAGCGGCAACTGCGGGAAACGCGCCGCCAGCGAGTCGGCGATGGCGGTCAGGTCAGCAAGCGCCGCCTGAACGTTGGCCGGAGCGCCAGCGAGCACCTCGCGCGCTTGCTCCAGCACTTCACGGCTGCCACACAGTTCAGCGAGGGCGCGAAGCATGCCGGCGAGCTCGCTCGGCAGGCCTTCGGTCAGTGCCGCGACTTCGTCCACGGCCTTGCGCTGCAGGGCGTCGAACAGCAGTTGCTCGACCTCGCCGGACAGGCCGGCTGCCTGGGCCAGGCCACGGTAGATACCGACATGCCCGAGGTCCATGTGCACATCCGGCACCTGAGCCATCTCGAGCATGTCGAGCAGCAGGCTGATGACTTCGACGTCACCGGCCGAACCGGTGTTGCCGTAGAGTTCGGCACCCAGCTGGATCGGGCTGCGCGAAGTGGCCAGCGCACGCGGACGGGCATGCAGCACACTGCCGGCGTAGCACAGGCGATTCGGGCCTTCGCGACGCAGGCTATGGGCATCCATGCGCGCCACTTGCGGGGTGATGTCCGCACGGAAACCCATCAGACGGCCGGAAGCCGGATCGGTGACCTTGAAGGTACGCAGGTCCAGATCCTGGCCGGCACCGGTCAGCAGGGATTCCAGGTATTCGATATGTGGGGTGACGACGAACTCGTAACCCCAGCGCTGGAACAGATCCAGCACCTGACGGCGGGCTGCTTCAACGCGAGCCGCCTCCGGTGGCAGCACTTCTTCGATTCCATCTGGCAGCAGCCAGCGGTCTACCGTTGCCATGTCGCCTCTCTCCTTTTTTAGGCCGGGCGGCACTTCAATGAATGCAGTAAAGAAGGACGGTGCCGAGCAGCATGCTGCCCAGCCCGATGAGTCTCAGACTGCGGTCGCCAAGGCGTCCGAGCCCGCTCACGGCGTCGCGCCAGCCACGCGGGTACAGGAATGGAAGGATGCCTTCCAGCACCAGCAACAGACAGAACGCCTTGCCCAATTCCTGCCACATGGCTCTCGTACATCATTCTCGCGGACGCAAAAAAGCCGGGATTTCCCGGCTGACCCATGATAACACGATTTCTCCGGCGGGCGCTGCCGCCCGCCGGAGACTTTGACTTACGGTTTAGCTTTTTCCAGATAGCGGAAGAACTCGTTGCTCGGATCGAGCACCAGCACGTCCTTCTTGTCTGCAAAGCTTTCGCGGTAAGCCTTGAGGCTGCGAGTGAAAGCGTAGAACTCCGGATCGGCGGTGTAGGCCTTGGCATAGATCGCCGCCGCCTTCGCATCGCCATCACCACGGGTCTCTTCCGACTCGCGATAAGCCTCGGCCAGCAATACACGACGCTGACGGTCGGCATCCGCGCGGATACCTTCGGCCAGTTCGCGACCCTTGGCGCGGTGCTCGCGGGCTTCCCGCTCACGCTCGGTGCTCATCCGCTCGAACACGCTACGGTTCACTTCCTTGGGCAGGTCGATGGCCTTGACGCGAACGTCGACCACCTCGATGCCCAGCTCCTTCTGCGCCATGCGGTTCAGCGAAGCGGTGATATCGCCCATCAGCGCATCACGCTCACCCGACACCACTTCGTGCAGGGTGCGCTTGCCGAACTGATCACGCAGACCGGCTTCCAGACGACGGGACAGACGCTCGTCGGCGATCTGCTTCATGCCGGAAGTCGCAGTGTAGAAGCGCTCGGCATCGGAGACGCGCCACTTGGCGTAGGCGTCGACCATCACCGCTTTCTTCTCCAGCGTCAGGAAGCGCTGGGTCGGCGAATCCAGGGTCAGCAGGCGGCCGTCGAACTTGCGCACCGTGTTGACGTACGGGATCTTGAAGTGCAGGCCGGGCTTCACGTCCGGCTCAACAACGCGACCGAAGCGCAGCATTACGGCACGCTCGGTCTGTTGCACCACATAGACGCTGCTCCAGACGGCAACAGCAACCACCACACCCGCGATGAGGGCGATCAGGGACTTGTTACTCATCAGCGGCTCTCCCGGGTACGCGTGTCACGCTGCTGCAGGTCGCTGGCGACCCGCGAACCGATATCCGGCGTGCTGCTGCTCGCGCTGGGCGCGGTGCTCGGAGCTGCCGAACCACGGCCATCCATCATCTTGTCCAGCGGCAGGTAGATCAGGTTGTTCTGACCTTGCTGGCCGGTGACCAGCACCTTGCTGGTCTGGCTCAGGACATCCTGCATGGTGTCCAGATACAGACGCTGACGGGTGACATCCGGCGACTTGTGGTACTCGCTGGCCAGCTTGGTGAAGCGATCCGCCTCACCCTGGGCGCGGGAGACCACTTCATCGCGGTAGCCATTGGCTTCCTCGATGATGCGCTGGGCCTGACCACGGGCTTCAGGCACCACGCCGTTGGCGTAGGCTTCGGCCTGGTTCTTCTCACGCTGCTCGTCCTCGCGGGCACGGATCACGTCGTCGAACGCTTCCTGTACTTCACGCGGCGCGGCGGCGCTCTGGATATTCACCTGAGTCACCGTGATACCGGTCTTGTAGGTATCGAGGAAACGCTGCAGACGATCACGCACCTCGGTGGCCATCTGTTCACGGCCCTCGGTGAGGATCTTGTCCATGGTGGTGGAGCCGGCCACGTGGCGCAGGGCGCTTTCGGTGGCGTGCTGCAGGCTCACTTCCGGCTGGTCGACGTTGAGCACGAAGTCCTTCAGGTTGCTGACCTTGTACTGCACGGTCAGCGGAACCTCGACGATGTTCTCGTCCTCGGTGAGCATCTGACCCTGCTTGCTATAGGCACGCTCGCGGGTGACGTTCTCCTGGAACTTCTTGTCGATCGGCGGGAAGTAGATGTTCAGGCCGGGGCCCACGGTGTCGTGGTACTGGCCGAAGCGCAGGATCACCGCCTGCTCCTGCTCATCCACGACGTAGATGGCGCTGTACAGCCACAGCACGGCGAGGATCGCCAGGCCGATACCGAAGAGACCGAGGCTACCGCCCCGGCCACTGCCGCCACCGCCCGAACCACTGCCGCGCTTGGGTTTGCCGAAAATTCCGTTCAGGCTGTCTTGCAGCTTGCGGAAGGCCTCATCCAGATCAGGCGGGCCCTGGCGACCACCACCACGGCGTCCACCCCAGGGGTCCTGGTCGTTCTTGTTCGAGTTGTCACCCGGCTCATTCCAAGCCATAGCGCTCTCCATCTGATAACGCGAAAACGCGCCTACGGCGCGCCCACCTATGCTACCGAATGCCCCTTACCCTGCCAAAAACAGTGTGCCGGGCTTTATTGCAAAGTGTGTTGCGCAATGAACTCCGCCGGCTGCCAGCCTTCGCGGCTCACCATGCGGTTCAACTCGACACGCGGCAGGCGAACCTGCAAAACGGCGCGTCCTTGTTCGTCGTGAATCTCCGACTGTACCGCACCCAGCTCGAAGAACTGAGCCCGGAGTCGTCCCAGGCGCTGTGGCAGGCAGAGCGTTCCCACGAACATGTCCTCCCCCAGCAACTCGGCGACCGCCTGCTCCAGCAGCTCCAGCCCGCGCGATTCCCGCGCCGACAGCCAGACTCGCACCGGCTTGCCCAGTTCGTCGCGCTGGATCATCGGCTGCAAGTCCGGCAGCAGGTCGATCTTGTTGTACACCTCGAGCATCGGCAACTCGTTCGCGCCGATTTCCTTGAGCACCGCCAGCACCTGCTCGATCTGCGCATCACGATCCGGCTCGTGGGAGTCGATCACGTGCAACAGCAGGTCGGAGTTGCTGGACTCTTCCAAGGTAGCCCGAAACGCCTCCACCAGCTTGTGCGGCAGGTGGCGAATGAAGCCTACGGTATCGGCCAGCACGATCGGACCGACGTCATCCAGCTCCAGACGGCGCAGGGTCGGGTCGAGGGTGGCGAACAACTGGTCGGCCGCGTAGACCTCGGAAGTAGTCAGCGCATTGAACAGCGTGGACTTGCCGGCGTTGGTGTAACCCACCAGGGACACCGCTGGGATCTCCGCTCGGCGACGGCCACGACGAGCCTGCTCGCGCTGGCTGCGGACCTTTTCCAGGCGCGACTTGATCTGGCGGATGCGCCCACGCAGCAGGCGGCGGTCGGTTTCCAGCTGGGTTTCACCCGGGCCGCGCAGGCCGATACCGCCTTTCTGGCGCTCAAGGTGAGTCCAGCCGCGCACCAGACGCGTGCTCATGTGTTCCAGCTGGGCAAGCTCCACCTGCAGCTTGCCCTCATGGGTGCGGGCGCGCTGGGCGAAGATGTCGAGGATCAGACCCGTACGATCGAGCACGCGACACTCGAGCGCTCGCTCGAGGTTACGCTCCTGGCTCGGCGTGAGGGTGTGATTGAAGATGATCAGCTCGACCTTCTCGGCGTGGACGAGGTCGTGCAACTCTTCGACCTTGCCGCTGCCGATCAGGTACTTGGCTGAGGGCTGATGGCGCGAAATGCTGACGAAAGCAACCGATTCCGCGCCTGCCGAACGGGCCAGCTCCTGGAATTCCTGCGGGTCTTCGCGCGCCTCGGGGTCCTGACCTTCCAGATGGACCAGAATGGCCCGTTCCCCACCACCCGGGCGCTCAAAGAACAAGGCGGACTCCCGTCAAACGTTGCCCGGCTCGGCCGGTTGATCACCGGTGGGCAGGCGCACGGGGCGGCTGGGAACCACGGTGGAAATGGCGTGTTTGTAGACCATCTGGCTGACAGTGTTCTTCAGCAGGATGACGAACTGGTCGAAGGATTCGATCTGACCCTGCAGCTTGATGCCGTTGACCAGGTAGATGGAAACCGGAACGCGTTCTTTGCGCAGGGTATTGAGGTAAGGGTCTTGTAGCGAATGCCCTTTTGACATATGCCGCACTCCTTGTAAGGGTAAAAAACTGATTTAGTAGTAGTCGAATTTGGCTTAACGCCGTCCTGAACCCCAAGGATAGACGGCCGGAATTAAGGTCTCGAGCCTATATGGAGACCGCCTCAAAGTATTTCAAGGCACGCGGCAAATTGTCGCTTGCCTGACTGTCCAACCAGTGTAGATCGCTCCAGCTGCGGAGCCAGGTGAACTGGCGCTTGGCCAGCTGCCGCGTGGCGATGACGCCGCGCTCCACCATCTCAGCGTAGGACAGTTTGCCCTCGAGGTAATCCCATACCTGTCGGTAACCCACCGCTCTTATGGACGGTAGCCCCACGTGCAAGTCACTCCTTGCGCGAAGGCGTTCGACCTCGGCGATGAAGCCCTGTTCCAGCATCTGGTCAAAACGTTGCGCGATACGCTCGTGCAACACCTGGCGCTGCAGAGGCGCGATCGCCAGATGAGCCACAGTATACGGTAATTGTCCACCGCCTTGCGCGCCGAGACCCGCATTTTCACTCGCCTGGCGAAGGCGGTGTGCAGTCATGGACATACCGCTGACGCGGTACACCTCAAGGGCCCGGACAAGTCGCTGGGGGTCATTGGGATGGATACGCGCAGCCGACTCCGGATCAACGCGGGCCAGCTCTTCGTGCAGGGCACCCCAGCCTTCGGCGGCGGCCAGGCCTTCCAGCTCAGCACGCACGGCGGGGTCGGCGCTGGGCATGTCGGCCAGGCCTTCCAGCAACGCCTTGAAATACAACATGGTGCCGCCCACCAGCAGCGGGATCTTCCCGGCCGCGGTGATCTCGGCCATGGCCACCAGGGCGTCGGCGCGAAATTCCGCCGCCGAATAAGCCTCGCTGGGGTCACGGATGTCGATCAGGCGGTGCGGGAAAGCCTCCAACACCTCACGGGGCGGCTTGGCGGTGCCGATGTCCATGCCACGGTAGATCAGCGCCGAATCCACGCTGATCAGCTCCACCGGCAGCAGACGCGCCAGCTCCAGCGCCAGGTCGGTCTTGCCGGCGGCGGTGGGGCCCATGAGGAATATCGCGGGAGGCAGGGACATCAGGGACTCGTTGTTACGCACTGCTGGTTATTGCGTGCTGCTGAATCGATTGGCGTGCAGTTTACTGCACTTTCCTGAACGCAAGCTTACGAAAATCAACGTCCACGCAGGAACAGCTTGTCCAGTTCGTCGAGCCCCAGCTGCGTCCAGGTCGGCCGTCCGTGGTTGCACTGGCCGCTGCGCTCGGTCACTTCCATGTCGCGTAGCAGGCCGTTCATCTCCGGCAACGTCAGGCGGCGATTGGCGCGCACGGCGCCGTGGCAGGCCATGGTGCCGAGCAACTCGTTGAGATGCGCCTGGATGCGGTCGCTGGTGCCGTACTCCAGCAGGTCGGCAAGCACGTCTCGCACCAGCTGGGTGGCCTCCGCCTGCTTGAGCAGCGCGGGAATCTGACGGATCGCCAGGGTCTCCGGGCCGAGCCGTTGCAGTTCGAAGCCGAGCCTGGAGAACCAGGCGCCATGCTCTTCCGCGCAGTCCGCCTCTCGCTCGCTGACGGCGATGGATTCGGGCACCAGCAGCGGCTGGCCGCGCAGGCCTTCGCTGGCCATGGCGGTCTTCAGGCGTTCGTACATGATCCGTTCGTGGGCGGCATGCATGTCCACCAGCACCAGGCCGTGGGCATTTTCCGAGAGGATGTAGATGCCCTTGAGCTGCGCTAGCGCATAGCCCAGCGGCGGCACGTCCTGACTGCTTTCCGGCAGGGCCTGGGGCGCCTGATCGGGCAGCGGCGCGAAATAGGCCTTGTAGGCGCCCTGGGCCTCCTGGATTGGCGGCAGATCCGGGCGCGTCGGCTGGTAGCTGTAGCCACCACTGCCACCGGCCCCACTCGAAGACGGGCTAGGCTGCCAGGCTCGCGCAGCGGCCGGGGCTTCCAGCACGGTCTCGGACAGGCGCATCTCCCCCTGCGGACCGAACTCGCCAGCCTCAGCGCCGGTCGGGCGCGGCACGGTCAAGGTGGTCGCTCCAGGCGGCGCCAGCTGGTCGTCCGGACGCACTTCCGCCAGCGCCCGGTGCAAGGTGCCGTAGAGGAAGTCGTGGACCATGCGGCTGTCGCGGAAGCGCACTTCATGCTTGGTCGGATGGACGTTGACGTCCACCACCGACGGGTCGACCTCGAAGAACAGCACGAAGGTCGGATGACGGCCGTTGTACAGCACGTCGCGGTACGCCTGGCGCACGGCGTGGGCGACCAGCTTGTCGCGCACCATGCGGCCATTCACGTAGAAGTACTGCAGGTCCGGCTGGCTGCGGGAAAAGGTCGGAAGACCGACCCAACCCCACAAATGCAGGCCGTTGCGCTCCACTTCGATGGGCAACGCCTGCTCGAGGAAGCCGGTGCTGCAGACCGCGCCCACGCGGCGAGCGCGGGAGGCTTCGTCCTTCGCTTCGTGCAGCGAAAGGATGGTCTTGCCGTTGTGCCGCAGGTGGAAAGCCACGTCGAAGCGCGCCAGCGCCAGACGCTTGATGACTTCCTGCAGGTGATCGAACTCGGTCTTCTCGGCGCGCAGGAACTTGCGGCGCGCCGGAGTATTGAAGAACAGATCGCGCACTTCGATGCTGGTGCCTACCGGGTGGGCCGCCGGCTTCACCGTGGACTCCATGTCACGGCCCTCGACTTCCACCTGCCAGGCCTGCTCGGCGTCGGCGGTACGGGAGGTCAGGGTCAGGCGCGAGACGGAGCTGATCGATGCCAGCGCTTCGCCACGGAAGCCCAGGCTCATCACCCGTTCCAGGTCTTCCAGCTCGCGGATCTTGCTGGTGGCGTGGCGCGCCAGGGCCAGCGGCAGGTCTTCGGCGGGAATGCCGCCGCCATCGTCGCGCACGCGCAGCAGCTTGACGCCGCCCTGCTCGACCTCGATGTCGATGCGCTTGGCGCCGGCGTCCAGGCAGTTTTCCAGCAGTTCCTTGATGACCGACGCGGGCCGCTCGACCACTTCGCCGGCCGCGATCTGGTTCGCCAGCCGCGGGGTGAGCAGCTGGATTCGGCGAACGTCACTCATTGCTGCGACGCCAGGGAGGTGCCCGGGATCTTCAGCACCTGACCGATCTTCAGCTCATCGCTCTTGAGCGAGTTGGCGCTGCGAATCGAGGCCGTGCTGACGTCGAAGCGACTGGCAACCATCGCCAGGCTGTCACCACTGCGCACGACGTACTCACGCGGCCCGGATGCCAGCTGGCCGCCATCGCGCAGCGAAGCGATGTAGGTGCCCGGCGGCGGGGTCTGCACGAAGTACTGGCGCACGCCGGCGGCGATGGAGCGCGCCAGCGCCTGCTGGTGCGAGCCGCTGGCCAGCTTGGCAGACTCGTTCGGGTTGGAGATGAAGCCGGTTTCCACCAGGATCGACGGGATATCCGGGGACTTCAGCACCATGAAGCCTGCCTGTTCCACGCGGCGCTTGTGCAGCGGGGTGACGCGACCGACGCTGGTCAGCACTTTGTGGCCGACGTCCAGGCTGGAAGACATGGTGGCAGTCATCGACAGGTCGAGCAGCACGCCGGCGAGCATCTTGTCCTTGTCGTCGAGATTCACGCCGCCGTCGCCGCCGATGAGGTCGGAACGGTTTTCCGTGTCAGCCAGCCAGCGCGCAGTCTCGGACGTTGCGCCACGGTCGGACAGGGCGAATACCGAGGCCCCGAAGGCGCTGCGGCTGGGCGCCGCGTCGGCATGGATCGAGACGAACAGGTCCGCGCCCTTCTTGCGAGCGATCACGGTGCGGTTGCGCAGCGGGATGAAGTAGTCACCGGTGCGCGTCAGTTCGGCGCGGAAGCCCTTCATCTGGTTGATCTGCCGCTGCAGTTCGCGGGCGATCGACAGGGTGATGTTCTTCTCGTGCAGACCGTTCGGACCGAGGGCGCCGGGGTCTTCGCCGCCGTGGCCGGCGTCGATGGCAATCACCACGTCGCGCTTGCCGCCACTGCTGGGCGCGGGAATCTTCGCGACCGACTGCGCCGGGCTGACCGGCGTGGCGGGCACGCTGGGGGTCGGGGTCGCGGGGACGTCCGGGGCGATGTCGGCGCCCTGGTCATACAGGTCGACGACCAGGCGGTTGCCGTACTGCTGGTTCGGCGGCAGCACGAAGCTCTTGGGCGTGACCGCGTTCTTCAGGTCCAGCACCAGGCGCAGGTCGGTGGGCGAGCGCTGGGCGGAACGCATCGCGGTGATCGGCGTATTGCCGAGCTTGAGCTTGTCGAGGGCGGCGGACATCTGCGCGCCGTTGATGTCGACGACGATGCGGTTGGGCGCACTCAGGGTAAACAGACTGTGCTGCACGGGACCGGACAGATCGAACACCAGGCGTGTGTTGTCCGGCGCGCGCCAGATGCGCACGCTCTTGATTTGCGTGGCGGCAGAAACCTCACCGGCAACGAATGCCAGCAGAACGGACACCCCGATAAACAACGCCCGAAGGCGCAACCCCCAACCCATCTTTTTTCTATGCTCCCGTGGCCAGGGCGGCACACCAGGCTTCGCCCCGTGTTCCGTGCGGGTCGAGGCGCAGCATGCGTCCGCCCGCATGCGGAACAATGGTAATGTCCATGTCGGCCTTTGGCAAAATGCCTTTGCCGCGCTCTGCCCACTCGATCAGGCACAAGGCATCGCCTTCGAAGTAGTCGCGGATGCCCAGGAACTCCAGTTCCTCCGGGTCGGCGAGGCGGTAGAGATCGAAGTGGAAGGCGCGCAGATCGCCGATTTCGTAGGGCTCGACCAGGGTAAAGGTCGGGCTTTTTACCGAGCCGCCATGGCCCAATCCCCGCAGAATGCCGCGCGACAACGTGGTCTTGCCCGCTCCCAGGTCGCCATGCAGGTAGATCACCCCGTGTCCACCGGTCGCTTCGGCAATCCGGCGACCGAGATCGACCATGGCCTCTTCGCCGTCGGCGAACAGATTCAGTTCAGGCATGGCGACAGCTCCTCGAGCAACTGACGAACGGCAGGAATCAGATCGGCGGCAGCCAGGCCGCGCCCTTGCGCGCCAAGCGACTCGCCAGCGCGGGCATGCAGCCAGACTGCCAGGCACGCTGCTTCGAAAGCAGGCACCCGCTGCGCCAGCAGCGCACCGAGGATGCCGGACAGCACATCCCCCAGCCCGGCGCCCGCCATGGCGGGATGCCCGTGATTGCACAGCGCCAGCCGACCATCCGGAGAGGCGACCAGACTACCGACGCCCTTGAGCACGGCCACCGCCTGGTAGCGCTGCGCCAACGCGTGCGCGGCTTTCGGCCGGTCGGCCTGGACCTCGGCGGTGGAGAGGCCCAGCAGGCGCGCCGCCTCAGCCGGGTGGGGGGTGATCACCCAGTCGCCGGCCGGACGAGCGACCAGGCCTTCGGCCAGCAGGTTGAGCGCATCGGCATCCCACACCTGTCGGCGCTCCAGGCTCGCGGCGGCGCTGACCAGCACGCGCCCCCAGGCTTCGCGGCCGACACCGGGGCCGACCACCAGCACATCGGCACGCTCGGCGAGGCGCAGCAGCTCAGCGGAAGAAGAGACGCCACGCGCCATCAGCTCAGGCCGGCGAGCCAGTGCAGCGGGTACGTGAGCGGCACGGGTCGCCAGCGACACCAACCCGGCACCGCAGCGCAGCGCGCTCTCGGCGGCCAGCAGCACGGCGCCGCCCATACCGGTATCACCACCGATCACCAAGGCGTGGCCGAACAGCCCCTTGTGCGCGGCCTTCGGGCGCGCAGCCAGGCGAGCCAGCGAGGCAGGAGCGAGACGGCGCGCCACGCCGTCCTCGGAAATCAGCGCAGGATCGGCGTCGAGCCCGTCGAAAGCCAGCTCGCCGCATTGATCGGGACCATTGCCGGTGAACAGGCCGAGCTTGAGGCCGATGAAGGTCACGGTCAGGTCGGCATTCACCGCGCAACCCAGCACCTGCCCGGTGTCGGCACTCAGGCCGGAGGGAATGTCCACAGCCAGCACCGGTAGCCCGCTGGCATTGATCGCAGCAATCACAGAGGCATAAGGCTCGCGCACCTCGCCGCCCAGACCGGTGCCCAGCAACGCGTCTACCAGCACACCGCGCAGCTCGGCGCGATCACTCCAGGTCTCGATATCCACGCCGACCGAGCGCGCTTCGCCATGGGCCGAAGCCGCATCGCCGGACAGGCGGGAGACATCGCCCGCCGCCAGCACGCGTACACGCCAGCCGGCGCGCAAGGCCAGGGCAGCGATCAGATAGCCGTCGCCGGCGTTGTTGCCGTGGCCGGCCAGCACGGTGATTTCGCCGGCATCTGGCCATTGGCGACGCAGGGCGCGCCAGGCCGCATGGGCGGCGCGGCGCATCAGCTCGAAGCCGGGGGTGCCGGCGGCAATCAGGCGCGCGTCGAGGTCGCGCACCTGCTGGGCGCTGTACAGATTCAGGGGCAGATCGTCGTGGGCAGTCATCGCGGTTCCGGGCGGCAGAATGTGTCGCCTTGGCGTACGGACGGGCCGACGCCGGCAAGGTCTGGCAGAATTATACGCACCCGGACTTCGCTTTCTCGCCTTTCATGCACGATTCAACACTCGACTATGCCGACCTCGCCCTCTCCATCAAGGACTGGGGGCGCGAACTCGGCTTCCAGCAGGTCGGCATCAGCGGGCTGGACCTGGAAGCGCATGGCGAGCACTTGCAACGCTGGCTGGAGGCGGGCTACCACGGCGAGATGGACTACATGGGCGCCCACGGCAGCAAGCGCTGGCGGCCCGACGAACTGGTGCCCGGTACGCTACGGGTCGTATCGCTGCGCATGGACTACCTGCCCGGCGATACGCGCATGGCGCAGGTCCTGGGCGATCCGGAGAAGGCCTATGTGTCGCGCTACGCCCTGGGCCGCGACTACCACAAGCTGATCCGCAAGCGCCTGCAGCAACTGGCCGAGCGCATCCAGCAGCAGATTGGTCCGTTCGGCTTCCGCGCCTTCGTCGACAGTGCGCCGGTGCTGGAGAAGGCCATCGCCGAGCAATCGGGCCTGGGCTGGATCGGCAAGAACACCCTGGTGCTCAACCGCAAGGCCGGCAGCTACTTCTTCCTCGGGGAGCTGTTCACCGACCTGCCGCTGCCGGTGGACGAGCCCCACGGCACGGAGCACTGCGGACGCTGCACGGCCTGCATGGACATCTGCCCCACCGCCGCCTTCGTGGCGCCCTATGTGCTGGATGCGCGGCGCTGCATTTCCTACCTGACCATCGAATTGAAGGGCCCGATCCCCGAAGACCTGCGCCCGCTGATCGGCAACCGCGTGTTCGGCTGCGACGACTGCCAGATGGTCTGCCCGTGGAACCGCTTCGCCCGCGCCACCGACCTGGGCGACTTCCAGCCACGCCACAGCCTGGACAACGCCGCGCTGGCGGAGCTGTTCCTGTGGACGGAAGAAGAATTCCTCAGCCGCACCGAGGGCTCGCCGCTAAGACGCGCCGGTTACGAGCGCTGGCTGCGTAACCTGGCCGTGGGGCTGGGCAATGCGCCGTCGACCATTCCGGTGATCGAGGCGCTGCGCGCGCGGCGGGAGTTCCCGTCGGAACTGGTGCGCGAGCATGTGGAGTGGGCGCTGCACCGGCACGGCGCCTAAGGCTTTTTGTAGGAGCGAGCTTGCTCGCGAACAGCCTCGCAGCGGGTCTGGTTCGCGAGCAAGCTCGCTCCTACAGCTACGGCCTCGGACATGAGGCACCGTGGTTACAGCTTGATGAAGTGCTCGCGGTAGTAACGCAGCTCGGCAATGGACTCGCGGATGTCGTCCAGCGCCAGGTGGGTGTTGCCTTTCTTGAAACCGTCGCGCACCGCAGGCGCCCAGCGCGCGGCCAGCTCCTTGAGGGTGGAGACGTCCAGGTTGCGGTAGTGGAAGTAGCCTTCCAGCTTCGGCATGTGGCGGTAGAGGAAGCGGCGGTCCTGGCAGATGCTGTTGCCGCAGATCGGCGAGCTGCGCTTGGGCACCCACTTTTCCAGGAAGGCGATAGTCATGGCTTCGGCTTCGGCGGCGGAGATGGTGCTTTCGCGCACGCGCTGGGTCAGGCCGGACTGGCCGTGCTGCCGGGTGTTCCACTCATCCATGCCAGCGAGCAGTTCCTCGCTCTGGTGCACGGCGATCACCGGGCCTTCCTCGAGGATGTTCAGGTCACTGTCGGTGACGATGGTCGCCATCTCGATGATGACGTCCTTGTCCGGGTCCAGCCCGGTCATTTCCAGGTCGATCCAGATCAGGTTCTGCGGGTTCTGCATGATGGGGCTCCTCAGCTCAGCCCTCTAGTTTAGCGGGAAGCACGCCGCCGCATGCTAAACTCCGCCGCGATTTTCCCTGTGGATACCCTATGGCCAAGCGTCACCTCACCCGCCGGCAGAGCTGGCGGATCGAAAAAGTCCAGGAAGAACGCGCCGCACGCGCGGCGAAGCGAGAGTCTCGCGCCCTGGAAGAACTGGAAGGCGGCGACCTCGGCCCGGAACAGACCGGCCAGGTGATCGCTCACTTCGGTGTGCAGGTGGAAGTCGAAGCCCAGGACGGTGACGACGCCGGCCAGGTGTTCCGCTGCCACCTGCGCGCCAACCTGCCACCGCTGGTGACCGGCGACCAGGTGGTCTGGCGCCCGGGCAACCAGGGCATCGGCGTGATCGTCGCGCAGCTGCCCCGCACCTCCGAGCTGCGCCGCCCGGACATGCGCGGCGTGCTCAAGCCGGTGGCGGCCAACGTCGACCGCATCGTCATCGTCTTCGCGCCGCGCCCCGAGCCCCACGCCAACCTGATCGACCGCTACCTGGTGGCTGCCGAGCACGCGGGCATCAAGCCGCTGTTGCTGCTGAACAAGGCCGACCTGATCGACGAGGACAATGCCCCCTTCCTCGATTCGCTGCTGGGCACCTACCGCGAGCTGGGCTACCCGCTGCTGGAGGTCTCGGCCGCCAACGGCCTGGCACTGGACGCCCTGCGCGCCGCACTGAACGAGCACGTCAGCGTGTTCGTCGGTCAGTCGGGCGTGGGCAAGTCCTCGCTGGTGAACGCGCTGCTGCCGGGCGTCGACACCCGTGTCGGCGACCTCTCGGAAGTCACCGGCAAGGGCACCCACACCACGACCACCGCGCGGCTGTTCCACTTCCCCGCCGGCGGCGACCTGATCGACTCCCCGGGTATCCGCGAATTCGGCCTCGGCCATGTCAGCCGCGACGATGTCGAAGCGGGTTTCATCGAGTTCCACGACCTGCTCGGCCACTGCCGCTTCCGCGACTGCAAGCACGACCGCGAGCCGGGCTGCGCCCTGCTCAAGGCGCTGGAAGACGGGCGTATCTCGCCGCAGCGGATGAACAGCTATCGGCACATTCTCGCCAGCCTGCCGGAAGACACGTACTAAACGACCTGTAGGGCGCATAACGCCTCAAGCGTTATCCGCCGCCTGGCCGTGCAGATGGCGCAAAGAAAAAGGCCAGCTTTTCAGCTGGCCTTCTGCGTTCTTACTGCTGCTTGTTCAGCTCGTCGAGCTTCAGCGTGCCGCCGTCGTCGAACAGGTTGAGCTTCTGCTTGAGCTGGTCCGGCGGCAGCGGGTCACCCTGCCCGGCTGCCGGCTGGGCCGGAGCGGCGCCCGGCGCGACCGGAGCAGCACCCTCGGGCAGCTTCTGCGTCCCGCCATCCTGTCCCTCGATGGCCCGCTGGGCCTTCTTGGTCAGGACGATGATGTCGATGCGGCGGTTCACCGGGTTGAGCGGCTTGTCACGGTCGAACAGCGCGGAAGAGGCGTACCCCACCACGCGGGCGATCTGGTCTACCGGATAGCCGCCGGCCTCCAGCGCACGGCGTGCGGCGTTGGCGCGGTTGGCTGACAACTCCCAGTTGCCGAACTCGCCGTTGCCGGCGTAAGGCTTGGCATCGGTGTGACCGCTGATGCTGATCTTGTTCGGCACCTGCTTGATGGTCTCGGCCAGCGCCAGCAGGATGTCCTCGAAGTACGGCTGCAGGCGCGCGCTGCCCAGGTCGAACATCGGCCGGTTGTCCGAGTCGACGATCTGGATGCGCAGGCCGTCCTGGGTGATCTCGAAGAGGATCTGGTCCTTGAAGCGCTTCAGGGTCGGGTTCTCGTCGACCTTGTTCTGCAACTCCTGCAGCAACAGCTCCAGACGTTCCTTTTCCACCTGCTCGGCGACGTCCTGGGCCTGTTGCTCGGTGATCTTGGCATTCTCGTCCGGGTTGATCCGCGTCTCGTCGGCGTCCGGCTGGGCCTGGATCTGCGGGTTCAGGGTCTTGTCCGGCGCCGGCGTCGGCGTGCCACCCAGGTCGATGACATAGGGGCTGGCACTCTCGGTGAAACCGATGGGGTCCTGGAAGTAGCCGGAGATGGCCTTCTTCTGCTCCGGCGTGGCCGAGGACAGCAGCCAGAGCACCAGGAAGAACGCCATCATGGCGGTGGCGAAGTCGGCGAAGGCGATCT
Organism: Pseudomonas sp. YH-1; assembly: GCF_051990045.1. Lineage (NCBI taxonomy): Bacteria > Pseudomonadati > Pseudomonadota > Gammaproteobacteria > Pseudomonadales > Pseudomonadaceae > Pseudomonas > Pseudomonas sp. YH-1. The sequence continues at coordinate 339,972 of NZ_CP178184.1, forward strand.
TCCAGCCACCGCCATGGTGGCCGGCGGCATAGCGCTTGATGCGCTTGACGATGATCGGCTGGTTGTTATCCATGCTTAGCGCCCACGTACCGCCTGTTCCAGCTCACTGAAGCTGGGACGGTGCGCCGGCAGCAGCACCTTGCGGCCGAACTCGACGGCCAGCGACGGCGGCATGCCGGAGGCGGACGCCACCAGGCAGGCCTTGATCGACTCGTAAAGGTTCAGCTCTTCCTTGGCGTCATGCTCCAGGGCGTTGGCCAGCGGACCGACAAAGCCGTAGGCCGCGAGAATACCGAGGAAGGTACCCACCAGCGCTGCGGCGACGTGGTGGCCGATCTCGGCCTGGCTACCCTGGCCGAGCAGGGCCATGGTGATCACGATACCCAGGACCGCGGCAACGATACCGAAGCCCGGCAGGGCGTCGGCGACGCGGGTCACGGCATGGGCCGGGTGTTCCAGATCTTCCTTCAGGCTGCCCAGCTCCATGTCGAACAGGCCTTCCAGCTCGTGGGGCGCCATGTTGCCGGAGGACATGATGCGCAGGTAATCGCAGACATACGCCGTCATGCGTTCGTCCTTGAGCACCGCGGGGTACTTGCTGAAGATCGGGCTGGCGGCCGGGTCCTCGACATCGGCCTCGATGGCCATCATGCCTTCACGACGGCTCTTGTTGAGCACTTCATAAAGCATGCCCAGCACCTCCAGGTAGAAGGTGTGGGTGAAGCGGTTGCCGAACATCTTCGGCGCCTTCTTCAGCACGGTCATGAAGGTGCTGCCGGGGTTCGCCTGAAGGAATGCACCCAGCGCGGCGCCGCCGATGATCAGCACCTCGAACGGCTGAATGATGGCCGCGATCTTGCCGCCGGAGAGCATGTAGCCGCCGAGCACGCTGGCCATGAGAACGATGATGCCGATGATTTTTGCCATGGGGACCGGACTGAAACGGTGAACAGAAAGGGAGGCATGTTTCCCGCCTCCCTGTTGTTATCGGAGATTTCGGGCAAGACTATAGGCCGAAAACACTAAAAACCAGTTCGGCGCCTCACGCATGTCAAAGCAAATGCTTCATCCAGAGCGTCTCAAGGCCTGGCTCGATCAGTTGGAAGATCTGCCTTTACCGGTTCCGCTGGAGCAGCGCGATGACATTCGCCGTGCGTTGAACGATAGCCGGCGCTCGATCCGAGAGATCGCCGACCTGCTGCAGGACGCGCCAACGCTGGCGTTCGCCATCCTGCGCGAAGCCAACCGGGCACAGAGCGCCAGGGACAATCCGGCGGAAAGCCTGGAAGTTGCGCTCAACCGCCTGGGCCTGAGTCGCGCCAGCCAGTTGCTCGACAGCCTCCCCGCGGTGCCCGAGGCGCAGATGCCGCGCGCGCTGAACCAGCTGCTGCTGATCAGCCGCCATGCCATGCAGCAGGCCAGCGGCCTGTTCGCCAATCGCCTGGCGCGACTCTGGCAGGAAATTCACTGGGGCAGTCTGTTCACCCTCGCGCCGCTGTGGGCGCTGGCGACCGCAAGACCGGAGCTGATGGAGAGCTGGCAGCGCCAGGTCTACGGCCTGGGCCGCTGCAGCAGCGAGGTCGAAGAGGAACTGCTCGGCACCCGGCTGCTGCCGCTGTGCCGCGCGCTGGCCGACAGTTGGCGGCTGCCGGACTGGGTTGGCCAGGGCTACGCCCTGCTCAGCGACGACAAGCGCCTGCTGGTGCGTGCCCTGCATGTTGCGCATACCGAGCATGAACCACTGGGCCAGCAGCAACGCCTGGACGCCGACCCGGAGCTGCAACGCTGGCTGACCCGCCCGGCCAACACCATTCTCCTCGCCAACAGCATCACCATGGCCGCGCACCAATCCTGGGGCGGCGTACACATGCTGCGCTGGCAGCGCCTGACCAGCCTTTATCTGCAGATACCGCTGGAAGAACTGCAACAGATAGTCCACGGTCTCGCCGCGCAGAGCGCCCGCCGCCACGCCCGCCCGCTACTCTGGCACCCCGCCGAGGCGCTGCTGTGGCCCTGGGACGCGCGCCGCTGGCTCAACGGGCCGAAAGCCGAGGAACCGGCCAAGGCGCCGGACACCCTGGCCGAATGGCGCCAGCACTGCACCCGCCTGATGCAGGCGCCCAGCCCGTTCGGCAACGCCGTGCAGCTGCTCGACTGCGCCACCGCAGCGCTGCAAGCCTGCGGCCTGCAGCGCGGCATGATCCTGCTGGCCGACAAGGGCGGCAGCTGGCTGCAGGCGCGTCGGCACTTCGGCCTCGACGGCGAGATCGGCGATTTCAAACTGGAGGTCGCCGCCAGCCCGGTGCTGCGCAAACTCCTGCAACAGACCGGTCAGCTGCGCCTGAGCCCGGGCAACATGGCCGAGTTCTCGGCGCTGATACCCGGCGCGCTGAAGGCGCTGATCCCCAGCGAAAACCTGCTGCTGCGCTCGCTGAGCAACGGCGCGCGGGTGGTCATGCTGGTCGTCTGCGACCGCCACGGCCAGCCGCTGGCGGACCTGCACGCGCAGGCCTTCGGCCGCACCGTGCAGTGCATCGAGCACGCGGTGAAGCAGATGGCACGGGGCGCCTGATCGGCGAAAGGTTTGCGCACCGCCGCGTCCCCTTTAAACTAACCGCCCTCACGGGGTAGCCCAGGGCGCCTGCTCACGTTGCCTCCCCCCACCGTTCCCGCCGGGAGACTCCGACATGTCCGCCTTCTCCGCCCTGCCCCTGGTGATCGAACCGGCTGACCTCGCCAGCCGCCTCGACGCCCCCGAACTGATCCTGGTCGACCTGACCAGCGCCGCGCGTTATGCGCAGGGCCACATTCCCGGTGCACGCTTCGTTGCTCCCGCGCGCACTCAGCTGGGCGGCACGCCGGCTCCGGGCCTGCTGCCGGCCAAGGCCGACCTGGAAGCGCTGTTCGGCGAACTGGGCCACAACCCCGATGCCGTCTATGTCATCTACGACGACGAAGGCGGTGGCTGGGCCGGCCGCTTCATCTGGCTGCTGGATGTGATCGGCCACGGTAACTACCACTACGTCGACGGCGGGCTGCACGCCTGGCTCGCCGACGGCCTGCCACTCTCCGAGGACGTCCCGGCGCCAGCTGGCGGCCCGCTGCCGCTGACCCTGCACGAAGAGCCCACCGCCACCCGCGAATACTTGCAGACCCGCCTGGGTGCCGACGACCTTGTCGTCTGGGACGCCCGCAACGCCAGCGAGTACAGCGGCCAGAAAGTCCTCGCCGCCAAGGCCGGCCATGTGCCCGGCGCTGTCAATTTCGAATGGACCGCCGGCATGGACCCGGCCCGCGCCCTGCGCATCCGTACCGATATGCCGCAGATCCTCCAGGACCTGGGCATTACCAAGGACAAGGAAGTGATCACCCACTGCCAGACCCACCACCGTTCCGGCTTCACCTACCTGGTGGCCAAGGCCCTCGGCTATCCGCGGGTCAAGGGCTATGCCGGTTCCTGGTCGGAATGGGGCAACCATCCCGACACCCCCGTAGAGGTTTAAGGAATGTCGTTCAAAGATCGTCTGTTCATCCTCGCCCAGTACCTGCTGCCGCATCACCTGCTGTCGCGCCTGATCGGCTGCGCCGCGGAGTGCCGCGCGCCCTGGTTCAAGGACCGCCTGATCCCCTGGTTCGCCCGCCGCTACCGGGTGGACATGCGCGAAGCCCAGGTCGAGGACCTGCGTGCCTATGAGCACTTCAACGCCTTCTTCACCCGCGCCCTGAAAGACGGCGCGCGCCCGCTGGACGACACCGCCGGCTCCGTGCTCTGCCCCGCCGACGGCGCCATCAGCCAACTCGGCCCGATCGAGCACGGCCGTGTGTTCCAGGCCAAGGGCCACAGTTACAGCCTGATGGAACTGCTGGGCGGCGACGCCGAACGCGCCGCGCCCTTCATGGGCGGCGAATTCGCCACCGTCTACCTGTCACCCAAGGACTACCACCGCGTGCACATGCCGCTGGCCGGCACCCTGCGCGAGATGGTCTATGTGCCAGGCCGCCTGTTCTCGGTGAACCAGCTGACCGCCGAGCAGGTGCCGGAACTGTTCGCCCGCAACGAGCGCGTGGTGTGCATCTTCGACACCGAGCGCGGGCCGATGGCGGTCGTACTGGTAGGCGCGATGATCGTCGCCTCCATCGAAACCGTCTGGGCCGGCCTGGTGACCCCGCCCAAGCGAGAGCTGAAGTCGTTCTCCTACGACGAAGCTTCCCGCGCACCGATCCACCTGGAGAAAGGCGCCGAGCTGGGCCGCTTCAAGCTCGGTTCCACCGCCATCGTGCTGTTCGGGCCGGAGCAGGTGAGCTGGGCGGAAAACCTCGCTGCCACCAGCGCCGTGCGCATGGGCGAGCGCCTGGGTGGCGCGCGCCAGGGCTAACGCCCATTCCTATAAGGCGGGCGGCCAACGAGTCGCCCGCCAACGCTTTCCGCCTCATCGTGCCAATTCCCTGCCATGAAACGCTTCCTGCATCTGATGGGCTGGCGTGCCAACGCCACCAGCCATCTCGAGAAATGGCTCTCCGCAATCGGAGCGCTGTGCGGCATCGCCGTCATCTATGCCGTCACCCACTGGGTCCTGCCCAGCGAAGCGGCCATCTGGGTCGTCGCCTCCATGGGCGCCAGTGCCGTGCTGCTGTTCGCCGTCCCCCACGGCGCGCTGTCGCAGCCCTGGGCGGTGCTCGGCGGCCAGGTCCTCTCGGCCATCGTCGGAGTGATCTGCCAGAAACTCTTTCCCGGCCAGGCCTTCACCCCCGCTCTCGCGGTGGGCGCGGCGATCCTGGTCATGCACTACACCCGCTGCATCCACCCGCCGGGTGGCGCCACCGCGCTGGCGGCGGTGTCCGGCGGGCCGGCAATCAGTGCGCTGGGCTTCCACTACGTGCTCAGCCCGGTGCTGCTCAACGTGGCGCTGATCCTCGCCGTTGCCGTGCTCTTCAACGGCTTGTTCGCCTGGCGCCGCTACCCCGCGCCACTGGCACGCCTGCCGCAAACCCCGAAGCTGCCGGCCGGCCCCGCGCCGGAAGATCTCTACCACGCGCTGCGCAAGATGGATTCGTACATCGACGTGCAGTTCGACGACCTGCTGAAGATTCTCCAGCTGGCCCAGGAGCACGCCCAGGCGCAGCGCCTGACGCCGGAGGATGTCCTGCTCGGCGCCAGCTACAGCAACGCCCTGAGCGGCGATGCCTGGGCCGTGCGTCAGGTGATCGACGACCACCCGGACAAGCGCGGCCGCCAGGATCAACTGGTCTACAAGGTGGTGGCCGGCGCCGGCAAGGGCAACACCGGCGTGTGCCGCCGCCAGGACCTGCTCGACTGGGCCGCCCATCCGGTGATCGCCCAGGGCGACGGCTGGGTGCGCAGCACAGCGCAGGACTCGGCAAAAAACGCACTGCAACGACAGTTAACAGGCGAAACACCGCTGGCGTGACCTGTCCGCGCACCATCCGGGCGATGGGCTGCGGCGCGCGACGGATGCTGCTAGAGTTCGGAAAAAGCCGACAGTTATGACCAACCGGTTCGTACAACGAGCCGGATTGTGGAGAAACCATTCCCACCATGGACAACAGTCCCCAGCAGTTTCTACGTGTCCCCACCCCGACGCACGAGAGCCTGAGCTTCTGCAACGCCAACGCGCGCGAGCTGAAAAACTGGCTGGATCACCTGCCCAAGGCCAACCTCGGGGAAACGGCCCGCCAGCTCTACCAGGGGCTGATCGAACTCAACCAGCTCAAGCTGCCGGTCGAGACGCGCCTGCAATTGCTGGAACTGTTCCGTCCGGAAGTCCACTTCGTCTGCCATAACCTGGAACGCCACTTCCTCAACCAGTCGATCGTCCTGGACGAGCGTCCGCGCAAGGTCGCGAACCTCTGCCAGGCGCTGCAGAACCACCTGGCCATCGGCTACAAGCTGATCGTCGTGCGCGAGGCCTCGCGCTTCACCCGCGAGCGCGCGCAGGTCATGACCGCCGCCATCCAGCGCGCCATCCGCAGCCTCTGCGGCCCGCTGGTGCGTGCCTCCCAGCTGTACTGCCCGGTGCCGGAAAACCTCTGGCTGGAACTCCACCAGCTCTACCAGCTCGCCCGCCAGCACGGCCTGCAGAACACCCCCGTGCGCGATGCCCTGGCACGCCAATCCCAAGGGCTGTCCATCGAGCACTCCTATCTGGTCGCGCTGATGCTTGGCTCGGCGCGCTGCAACCAGATGCGCCAGAACAATATCGCCCGCGTCGCCGAAGTCCTCGAGGGCTGGACCGCACAGGTAAGAGTCCAGGCGGCTGATGCACCCTCCACCCTGTTCGTGGTGGTGCCGCAGGTGGATGGCCCGCCGCGCTACCGCACCCTGTTCAAGGACAGCGACCTTGCCGGCGCCCTGGGCATCGACCCGCAGCCGCTGGTGGACGTGATCCGCGAGTACCTCCTGCTGCCTCCGGAAAACCGCGCGCAGGCGCGCCTGAAAGTGCCCGAGGGGGTCAGCGTCGACCTGTTGCAGCACCTCGCCGCAGCCTGGGGCGACATCGCCGAGCGCACCTTCCACCGCACCCCCGGCCAGGGCCAGCTGACCCTGTGCATCGGCATGAGCGCCCTGCACTACTTCCTCGCCGGCCGCAAAAGCTTCAATGACCTGCTGAAGATCCAGGTGCAGGAACAGGTGCCGACCTTCAAGGCCGACGTCAAAGATGCCTGGTCAGGCGCCTTCGATGCACAGAAGGTCAACGACTGGCAGCCCGGCATGCCACTGGAGGAAATCGAATACACCGCGCCTCGCGCCGTCGACGACTCCAGCCTGAGCCTGGGCGGGGTGACGGAAACCCAGCGCGACGACTACCCGGTGTTCACCCTGAACATCGTCAACCACAGCCCAGGCGGCTACTGCCTGACCTGGCCAAAGGACATTCCCAGCCAGTTGCAGGCCGGTGAGCTGCTCGGCATCCAGGACACCCCGGAGCACAGCTGGAGCGTCGCCGTGGTGCGCTGGATCCGTCAGGTCCGTGGCGGCGGCACGCAGATGGGCATCGAACTGATCGCCCCGCTTGCCCAACCCTGTGGCCTGCAACTGCTGCGCAAGACCGAGCAGGGCAGCCAGTACCTGCGCGCCCTGCTGCTGCCTGAGATCGCCGCGATCTCCCGCCCAGCCACCGTCATCACCCCGCGCCTGCCCTTCCAGGAAGGCAACCGCGTGCAGCTCAACCTGCAGGGGGACGAACGCCGCGCCACCCTGACACGCAAGGTCACCGCCACCGCCAGCTTCACCCAGTTCGAATACCAGGCACAGGATGCAGCCGGCGTACCGAGCGATAAGCCCATCACAGCCCCGAATGCTCGCGGCGCTGGAGGGGAGGAAGACTTTGACTCGCTGTGGAAGTCTCTGTAGATTCCGGGAATTCCCTTTCGTCGCCTTTTTGCTGCCGTCCAGCGCGGTATAAGCAGCCTTCCCCATGGCCAATGAAAAGAAAACCATCCGCCTGCTGATCCTGGAAGACTCGCAGAACGAAGCCGAGCGCCTGGTCAGCCTGTTCCGCAACGCCGGTCGTGCGACCCGCGTCCACCGCATCACCTCCAGTGAAGACCTGACGGACATTCTGCCCCAGGGCTGGGATCTGCTGATCGCGGCCCCGGAAGCCGAGGCCCTGGACCCGAGCGAAGCGCTGGGCGCTATTCGCCGCCAGGCCAAGGACATTCCCTTCATCCAGCTGGTCAGCGGCAATGATTCCGACGCCGTGACCGAGGCCCTGGCCCTCGGCGCGCAGGATGCCCTGCCGCAAGGCGAGGACGAGCGACTGATCCTGGTCGCCAACCGTGAGCTGTCCAACCTCGAGGAGCGCCGCGCCCGCCGCTCCGCCGAAGTCGCCCTGCGTGAAGCGGAGAAGCGCTGCCAACTGCTGCTGGACAGCTCGGTCGACGCGATCACCTACGTCCACGACGGCATGCACATCTACGCCAACCGCGCCTATGTCGGCCTGTTCGGCTACGAAGACGCCGAGGAGCTGGAAGGCATGCCGATGATCGACCTGATCGCCGGCTGCGACCAGTCCACCTTCAAGGACTTCCTCAAGGGCTATCAGACCACCGAAGACGCCGAACTCGCCTGCAGCGGCATCCGCAGCGACGGCCAGGCCTTCGCCGCGCGCATGACCTTCTCGCCCGCCACCTATGACGGCGAACCGTGCATCCAGGTGGTGATCCGCGCCGAGTCGGATAACGCCCAGCTCGAGGAAAAACTCCGCGAAGTCAGCAGCCAGGATCTGGTCACCGGCCTGTACAACCGCGCCCACTTCCTCGACCTGATGGACAGCGCCGTGGAGCGCGCGGTGACCGCCGGCCAGCCAGCCACCTTCGCCTACATGCAACTCGACCGCGCCCAGGCGCTGCAACTGGACCTGGGCGTTGCCAGCATCGACCTGCTGCTGGCGGACCTGGGCAACCTGCTGCGCGGGCAATTCCCCGAGCCGGCTCAACTGGCACGCCTGAGCGACGACGTGTTCGCCGTGCTGCTGCCGGGCGAGGCACCGGAGCACTCCGCACCGCGCTTCAGCTCGCTGCTGAAGAAAATCGAAGGCCACCTGTTCGACATCCATGGCCGCACCGCACAGGTCACCCTCTCCATCGGCACTGCCGGGCTGGACGAGAAGACCACCCGCGCCCAGGACGTCATTGAACGCGCCCACCGCGGCGCCGACGAGGTCGCGCAGAAGAACGGCAATGGCCTGAAGGTCTTCAACCCGGCCGATGAACTGGCCGCCGCCGCCTACCGCGGCGATATCAGCGCGATCATCCGCCAGGCGCTGGAGCAGAACAGTTTCCGCCTGCTGTTCCAGCCGATCATCAGCCTGCGCGGCGACACCCACGAACACTATGAAGTGCTGCTGCGCCTGCTCAACCCGCAGGGCGAGGAAGTGCCGCCGGCAGACTTCCTCAACGCCGCCAAGTCCAGCGGCCTGGCCGAGAAGATCGACCGCTGGGTACTGCTCAACTCCATCAAGCTGCTCTCCGAGCACCGCGCCAAGGGGCACGAGACCAAACTCTTCGTGCACCTCTCCAGCGCCAGCCTGCAGGACCCGGAACTACTCCCCTGGCTGAGCGTGGCACTCAAGGCCTCGCGCCTGCCGGCCGACGCGCTGATCGTGCAGATCAGCGAACCGGACGCCATCGCCTTCCTGCGTCAGGCCAAGGTGCTGAGCCAGGGCCTGGCCGAACTGCACTGCCAGATCGCACTCTGTCAGTTCGGCTGCGCGCTCAACCCGTTCAACACGCTCAAGCACATGAACGTCGACTTCGTGAAGGTCGACGGCTCCTACGTGCAGGACCTGAACGTCCCGGAGAACCAGGAAAACCTGAAAACGCTGATGGCCAGCCTGCACGCCCAGGCCAAGCTGACCATCGTGCCCATGGTGGAAAGCGCCACCGCCCTGGCCACCCTGTGGCAGGCCGGCGCCAACTACATCCAGGGCCGCTACCTGCAGGGCCCCAGCCAGGCGATGGACTACGACTTCGCCTCGGACGAGTGACCCGGGAGGGAACCTGTAGGAGCGAGCTCGCTCGCGAACAGAGTCAACCGGTACCTCCAATGCTGGGCGCGGTTCGCGAGCAAGCTCGCTCCTACAAAAAGCGCTCTCCAGCTCGCACGACGGATAATGACAAAGACAAAAAAGCCGCCCTTGGGGCGGCTTTTTCTTTTCAGCATCGTTCAGCGCTCGTCAGGCACCTTCGCGGTCACGGAAGCCGAGCAGGTACAGGATGCCATCCAACCCAAGGGTGGAGATCGCCTGCTTGGCCGACTGCTTGACCAGCGGCTTGGCTCGGAAGGCCACGCCCAGGCCGGCCAGACCAAGCATCGGCAGGTCGTTGGCACCGTCGCCCACGGCAATCGTCTGCTCAAGCTGCAGACCTTCCTTCGCCGCCAGTTCACGCAGCAGGTCGGCCTTGCGCTGGGCGTCGACGATGGGCTCGATGGCTACGCCGGTCAGCTTGCCGTCTACGATCTGCAGTTCGTTGGCAAACACATAGTCGATGCCCAGCTTCGCTTGCAATTGCTTGGCGAAGTAGCTGAAGCCGCCGGAAAGAATGGCGGTCTTGTACCCCAGGCGCTTGAGCTCGGCGAAGAGGGTTTCGGCACCCTCGGTCAGGCGCAGAGAGGCGCCGATCTCTTCCAGCACGTCTTCGGAGAGACCTTGCAGCAGCGCCAGGCGCTCCTTGAAGCTGGCACGGAAGTCCAGCTCACCGCGCATGGCGCGTTCGGTGATCTCGGAGACCTGCTCACCGACGCCGGCGGCCTTGGCCAGTTCGTCGATCACTTCGGCCTCGATCAGCGTCGAGTCCATGTCGAACACCGCCAGGCGGCGATTACGGCGGAACACCGAGTCCTGCTGGAAGGCGATGTCGACGTTCAGCTCCTGGGCCACGCTGAGGAACTCGGCGCGCAGTGCCGCCGGATCGGCCGGCTCCCCGCGCACGGAGAACTCGATGCAGCCCTTGCCTTCGTCAGCCGGCATGTCCAGCGGCATGCGCCCTGACAGGCGATCGATCTGGTCGATATTCAGGCCGTATTTGGCGGTGATCGAGCTGACCCGCTGCAGCTGCTCGGCGGTTACCCGGCGAGTCAGCAGGGTGACGATGTGGCGAGGCTTGCCCTGGCCACCGACCCACTGTCGGTAGTCGTCTTCGGAGACCGGCGTGAAGCGCACCTGCTGGTCGAGCTTGTAGGCCGTGAACAGCACGTCCTTGAGCACCGACGAGGCCCGCTCGTTATCCGGGATTTCCACCAGGATGCCGAAGGACAGGGTGTCGTGGATCACCGCCTGGCCGATATCGAGGATGTTCACGCCACCCTGCGCCAGGACGCCGGTAATGGCCGCGGTGAGGCCGGGGCGGTCTTCCCCGGTGATGTTGATCAGGACGATCTCGCGCAAGGCGCTGTCTCCGCCATGGAAAAAAGGCGGTCATTCTACCTGCTTTCACTGTCGGCGGATGCTCCGCTCGCCCCCTTGCGCCCGACTCAGGGCCAGGCGCCGTCGATCGGATTGAGGGCCAGTAACCGGGGCCATTCAGGCTTGGGTCGTATTGACAGGCCCTGCGGCGCTTTGCCCCCCGGTAGGGCCTCGTTATACTGCCCCGCATCTGCCCTAAAGAAGACCGAGCCCGCTGTGACCCGGCCCACCTCCGTCAAGCCCGACAATTTCTTCCTGCTGCTCTTCCACGCCCTGCGTCAGCGCCGCGTGCCGATTGCCCTGCGCATCGCCGTTCACGGCCTGTTGCTGGTGGCCACGGCCCTGGTGATCTACGCCTGCGTGATGGGCCTGCAGTTCAAGCAGGCCATGCAGCAGCAGGCTGACGCCCTCGGCCAGAGCCTGACGACGCAGACTGCGCAGTCGGCCACGGAGCTGCTGGTGTCCAACGACATCCTCAGCCTCAACGTGCTGCTCAACAACCTCACCAAGAATCCGCTGGTGGCCCACGCGGCCATCTACAGCGTGGACAACCGCATCCTCGCCGAGTCCGGCACGCGCCCCAAGCAGGGCCTGCTGGGTGACGCCGAAGGCCTGTACTCCACGCCCATCACCTTCCAGGAAGTGATCGCCGGTCACCTGCGCATCAGCCTCGACATGCACCAGTTCGAGCAGCCGATGACCGTCAGCCTGCAGAGCATGGGGCTGATCAGCCTGATCCTGCTGCTGCTCACCCTGACCTTCGGTCTGCGCCTGGGGCGGCAGATTTCCACACCGCTGTTACAACTTCGTGTCTGGTTGCGCGATCCGGACGACAGCGCGCCGGGCGCCGGCCTGCAGAACGAGATCGGCGACCTTGCCCGACAGCTGCAAGCGCGTCTGGCACCTGAGAAGCCGCCGGCCCCCGAGCCGGTGGTCAGCGCTCCCGCGCCGCGCCCGAAAGCGCCGGCCAAGGCTGGCAAGCCTGCCCCCAGAGAGCCGTCTCTGGATGCCAACGACGCCGCTGACGAACACGAATTCGACGAGAACATCTTCTCCGACGACGAACTGCTCGCGCCCGCCGCGCGCCGCAAGGCCGACGCCGACGAGGACTTCCCGGAGGAAGAGTTCGAGGCGCTGACCGAAGGCGAAGCCGAAGACGAGATCGGCGTCGACGAAGAAGAGCCCGAAGCCGAGCCGGAGCCGGTTTCCGCCGGCACCAGCGCCGTGCTGGCCGTGCAACTGGGCGCCCAGGAACAGCTGCGCCGCCTGCCGCGCGCCCGCCTGGTCGACCTGCTGCAGCGCTACCGCGACTGCCTGGAGCAGGCCGCGCGCCTGTACAAGGGCACACTCTATACCCTCAGCGACGGCGGCAGCCTGATCCTCTTCCACAGCCGCGACCAGGACGAGGAATTCCTCACCAACGCCCTTTGCTGCGGCGAGCTGATGCGCGCTCTGGGCCATGCCCTGCAGATCGAAGTGGCCGACAGCGGCATCACCCTGCAACTGCAACTGGGCCTGGTGCTGGGTGAAGATGTCGCAGACCTGGAACAGGCCGACCTGCTGCAGGACGCTTCCGCGCAGGACGCCCTGGCCCTGAGCCAGCACAGCCGAAACCTGTTGCTGGTAGAGAAGTCAATTGGCGACGACGAAAAAGTACGCGAGCGCGCACGCATCCGTCCTATCGCCAGTCCGGAAAATGCCTGCTGTGTGGAATGGCTGAAGGAGCCCTATCCTTCCATGCTCGAACGCCAGCTCTCGCGCATGCGCGCGTTGCGCACCACCTGACCCTCAATAGAAAGAGAGAGGGGGCCGCCTGGCCCCTCGTGGAACGGATTCCATGACCACCCTGATCACCCATCCCCTGCCCGCGCTCGCCGTGGGCCTGGCGCTCGGCTCGCGCTTCATCTCGCCGCGCCTCCTGCTGGCCGGCATGCTCGCCGCCTGCCTGCCCGACCTCGACGTAGTCGCCTTCAAGCTGGGCATTGCCTACAACGACGCCTTTGGCCATCGCGGCTTCAGCCACTCCTTGCTGTTCGCGGCCTGCATTGGTGTGCTGGGAGCGCTGTGCTGCCGCCTGCTGGGCAGCGGCCCGCTGAAAGCCGGCCTGTGGGTCGGCCTCGCCACTGCCTCCCACAGCGTGCTGGATGCCATCACCGACGGCGGCCTAGGAGTCGCATGGTTCTGGCCCTGGAGCGATCAGCGCTACTTCCTGCCACTGCACCCCATCGAAGTCTCGCCCATCGGCCTGTCGCGCTTCCTCAGCCCGCGCGGGCTGGAGGTGCTGATCTCGGAGGCGCGCTGGGTCTGGCTGCCCTGCCTGGGCGTGGCACTGGCCGGTATCGGCCTGCGCCGCGCGCTGCGTCGCAACGCCTGAGTCAGCGCTTGCCCAACTGCACCTGGAGCTGCTCCAGCAAGGAGGCCTGGGCACTCTGCAACGGCAGCCGTGCGCTGTAGCCCTGGAAGCTGCTGAACCGCGCCTGGTAATCCAGCTCGACCCGGAAGCGATTGTCCCAGCCGGGCGAATCCTCCGGCATCAGTTGATCGCAGTCATGCAGGGCCTGTGGCGTCGTGCAGGGCTTGTAAGCCTGCGGGTAGACCTGACGTTTCCACAGCACCCAGGGCGACAGCGACAACCCGGCGAGGCTGTTGCGCCGCAGATCCAGCTCGAGCAACTGCAGCAGCCCGTTGCCGCCCAGGTACTGGTGCTGGTAGTCGACCATCACCATGTCCACGCTGTGCCCCAGGTCATTGAGCATCCGCGTATGCACTGCGCCATCGGCGTGGGCGTTCAGGGTGAGGAATACCTGGTCATTGCGGCGAATCAGCCGGTCCCATAGCAGCACACCGCTGGCGTTGTCCTCGCGGGACAGCTCCGCCAGGCCGCCAGCGCTGCGTCGCAGGATGCTGTGCGATGCAAGGATCACCGGCACACGGGGATGCTCGTCGATGACGCTCTGGGCCCACGCCAGGGTAGCCTCGGAGGGGCTCCAGTCCAGCGCCAGCAGCAGGAACGACTGACCATAACGCTGGAACAGGTGCACCTGGCTCAGGCCCTTGGGATCGCTGCCGACGTAGGTACTCTGCCAGGCGGCGCGCTCGGGGCCGAAGTGATCCGCGAAACGGTCGAGGAAGGAGCGACGATCATCCGTGCTGGCTTCTTCGTGCACGTCACGCTCCCCCGTGGCGATGCTGTAGGGCACGCCGCGCTCTTCCAGCGTGCGCATGGCGCCGCTGGCGGTCTGCCACTGGGTGACGACGCCGGCGTTTTCCACCACGTCGCCCAGGTGCACCACCATCGGGACCTGCAGCACCTCGGCGTACTTTGCCAGCCAGAATGTCTGCGCGAAGAACGCCAGCGCCGGCTGGTACGGCAGGTCAGGGAAACGTTGCTCGCTGCGGAACAGGTGGCGCTTGCGGTGGTTGTTCTCCGCGTAGAACTGGGTATCGGGCAGCAAGGGCAATACGAAGCTGCCGCCGCCGGACACGATCTCCAGCGGTGGCAACGGGTGCTGGCGGAAGAACGCCTGGTCCCGTTCGACCACATCCTGGGTATCGGAATCACCACAACCGCCCAGCAGCAGGCAGCAGGCGAGCAGGGAAGTCAGTGCTTTCATCACGGCTTGGTGCCCACTCCGGGAAGGCGCAGCAGGCGGAAAGTGTTCTTGTCGAAACTGCCTTCGAACAACAGCTGGGAAGCCGCCGGCAAGGTGGGGGCAATGCGCTCGGCATCGCGATCCTGGATCACCAGGTAAAACGGTCCATTCAGCGCCGCCAGTTGCTCAGGGCGGTCCAGGAACAGCGGCTTCAGGTCGCGATCGAGATTGACCATCAGCTTGATCGCCTGCGCGTCCGGCGCCATGCCATAGAGCGCCAGGGGCGCGGGCTGAGCGTCGAGTTGGCGTAGCACTTCGCGGGAAAAACCCTGACTGTCGTACAGGCGGCGCTCCATTGGCTCGAAGACCAGGATGTAGCTGGCCCAAAGGGCGAGCGCGGCGCCCAGCGCCAGTGCTGCCGGACGTCGCCAGCGCAGTGCGCCGAAAGCCAGCAGAGCGGAGAGCACCACGATGCACGCCGGCAAGCGCCAACCCAGCGCGGCAAGTTCCTGTGGATAATGCTTCCAGGCCAGCCACAAACCCGCCAGCAGCAGGACCGGCAAAACCAGCCACAGCGCTCGCAGCAAGCCACGCAGCACTTGCGCCAAACGGCTGCCGGCGACCATGAACGGGTAGCCCGCAACGATGGCGGCCAGCGGCGCCAGCGCAATGATATAGCGGGCCTTCTTGGCCTGCGGCACCGACAGCCCGGCCATGACCACCAGCGCCGCCAGGGCGCAGCCTGCCACCAGACGGAACGCCGGCTCGCGGCGACGCTGCCAGAGCAGCGCCAGCGCCGGCAGCGCCAGCGGGAAGGCCAGCGCGTAGTTACCCAGGGAACTGCGGAAGTAATACAGCGCATCGCTGGAGCCGGCGGAACCATCCAGCCGACCGATCACCTGCATCTGCAGGACGTCCTGGACGAAGGCCTCGCCACCCACCGAGCGCGCCAGGGCAATCAGCGCGATCACGCAGAGGGTCAGCAGCGCCAGCGCGCTCGCCGAGAAGGCGAACAGCGGCTTCCAGCGGCGATCCAGCAGCAGCTGGCTGCACACCATGCCCGCCGGCACCACCAGCCCCAACGGGCCACGCAGCGCGAAACCGGCGAGCAGCAACGGCAGCAGGCGCAGCAGCAAGCCCGGCACGCCGTGTCGCTCGGCATGGAAGGCAACGCAGAAGGCCAGCAGGCCGACGGCGGCCACCATCAGGTCCAGGGAAACGGCCCGTGTTTCGCTGACGAAGGTCGCGGTCAGCAGCAGCATCGCCACGCTGACCAGAGCCCAGCAACGCGAGAAGGGAGCCACGAGCCGATACACCACGCCGGTACAGATCGCCCCCGCCAGCGCGGTGGGCAACCAGGCAGTGAATTCAGTGACGCGCCCCAGCGGCAGCGACAGCAGGTAAGTCAGGAAGGTCGAGGTGGCCGGATAGTCAGGATAGGGCGCGCCGTAGGTGGTCGGGAACCAGCCCGGCCCGTGGCGCAGCATTTCGCGCGCGAACAGCACGAAGCGCGAGTCGAAGCCGACGAAGGCATCGCCCTGCACACCGAGCAGGAACAGCACCAGCGCCGCCAGCATCACGCAAAGCGTCTGACGATTCAGGGCGGAATCCGCCTGAACACTGGAAAATTGAGGGAGTGAAGACACGCGCGAGTCTCTCGCAGGTTCCGCGCGGAAAATGTCCGGGCGCCAATAACCTGCACAAGCGCCCGTAGATACCACAGGGGCCGTCAAGAAGATGTCAAAACAGGCCACGACAGAAGCAAAACGGCCCGCAAAGCTATGCTCTGCGGGCCGCGAATACCACGGTCGCTGTGATCGGCTTAGAAGCGGTAGACCTCGACATCGGTGCGGATCGGCACCACCAGCGGGATCTTCGGCCCTTCTTCCTTGGGCTTGGCCGCCTGCTCGGTGTTGGCCACAACCGGCTTGCGTGGCGGCGTAGCCTGCTGCTCGGCAACCGCTGCGGCGACCGGACGCACATCACGGGCCAGTTGCACGGACAGCTTGCGCAACAGGTCACCCTGCGCACGCACCTGGTCCTGCACGCTGCCCGAATGCGCTTCTTCCTCGCGGAAGACGCGGCTGTCGCGCAATTCACCCTTCTGATCGAGCAGGCGCCAGCGAGCTTCCAGAACTGCCGGCTCCTTGGGGCCAGAGTCCAGGCGGCTGATGGTCAGCATGACCTGGACCTGCGGGGTGAAGCCGGGCTTCTCCGGGAACAGTGCCAGGCGGGTGCTATCGAGCTCGCCCGAGAGCAGGCGCATCAGTTGCTGGCTGACGTTGGTCTCGAGGCTGCCGGCCCAGCGGGCTTCGGTCGACAGGTTGAGGATACCGTCGGCCTGACGCTGGACCATGGTCTCGCGTTTCAGGTAATCGGCCAGGGAAACCGGGCCGAGCAGTACTGCGACGCCGTTGTCACGGGTCGGGACAGGAACCGCGCCCGCATCCAGCTGGAACAGCTGGGTCGGTCGATTCACCGTACAACCCGCCAGCCCGAGGAGGCTGACGAGAGAAAGATAGGCCAAGGCGCGCAAAGCGCTCATCTGGATCACCGTCATTCGCCGAATTTCGGCGCTACTTCCAACAAAACCAATATGACTTCAGGCAACGCGCCGCGGCGCCGGTTACCCAAAGGGACGTATCATCCCTTAACCGGCGCCTCAGCTCCAGAGGCAGAATGTATCGAGCCGCGTTTCAATCCTGAGACAGCGATTCTACCAGCAAGGCGTCCACTCGCTGGAAACCGCGCGGCAGTTTGTTGCCACGACGGCCTCTTTCGCCCTTGTAGTGCTCCAGGTCGTCACCCTTGAGCGAGAGCGTCCGCTTGCCGGCCTGCAGCACCAGGGTCGCGCCCGTCGGAAGAACGGCCAGGTCAGTGAGGTACTCCTCGCGGCTCGCCACGCGGTCGCCCGGCACGCTGATGATCTTGTTGCCCTTGCCCTTGGCCAGTTGCGGCAGGTCGGACACCTTGAACAGGAGCAGGCGGCCCTCGGTGGTCACGGCGGCGATCCAGTCTTGCTCGACGTCGGCGACCGGCCGCGGCGCCATGACCTGCGCGCCATTGGGCAGACTGAGCAGCGCCTTGCCGGCCTTGTTCTTGGCCTGCATGTCCTCGCCCTTGGCAACGAAACCGTAGCCGGCATCAGAGGCCAGCACATAGAGCGCACTGTCCTCAGGCAGCAGCACACGGTCGAAGGTCGCTCCCGGCGGCGGTGTCAGGCGGCCGGTCAGCGGCTCACCCTGGCCACGGGCGGACGGCAGGCTGTGGGCCGCCAGCGAGTAGCTGCGGCCAGTCGAGTCGATGAACACCGCGTACTGGTTCGAACGACCCGGCGCGGCTGCCTTGAAGCCGTCGCCGGCCTTGTAAGACAGGCCGGTGGCGTCGATGTCGTGGCCCTTGGCGCAACGTACCCAGCCTTTTTCGGACAGCACCACGGTCACCGGCTCGGTCGGCATCAGCTCGGTTTCCGACAGGGCGCGGGCTTCGGCGCGGGCGACGATGGGCGAGCGGCGGTCGTCGCCGTAGGTTTCGGCGTCGGCGACCAGCTCATCGCGCACCAGTTTGCGCAGCTTGGCGTTGGAGCCCAGGATGGCCAGCAGCTTGGCGCGCTCCTTGGCCAGTTCGTCCTGCTCGCCGCGGATCTTCATCTCTTCCAGCCGCGCCAGCTGACGCAGGCGGGTGTCGAGGATGTAGTCGGCCTGCAGCTCGGAGAGTTCGAAGCGCTGCATCAGGACCGGCTTGGGCTGGTCCTCGGTGCGGATGATGTGGATGACTTCATCGAGGTTGAGGAAGGCGACCAGCAAGCCTTCCAACAGGTGCAGACGCTTCTCCACCTTGTCCAGGCGGAACTGCAGGCGGCGGCGCACGGTGTCGGTGCGGTAGGTCAGCCACTCGCTCAGCACCTGGCGCAGGTCCTTGACCTGGGGTTTGCCGTCCAGGCCGATGACGTTCATGTTCACCCGGTACGAGCTTTCCAGATCGGTGGTGGCGAACAGGTGGGTCATCAGTTCTTCGGCATCCACGCGGTTGGAGCGCGGGATGATGACGATGCGGGTCGGGTTCTCGTGGTCCGACTCGTCGCGCAGGTCGGCCACCATCGGCAGCTTCTTGGCCTGCATCTGCCCGGCGATCTGCTCCAGCACCTTGGCCCCGGAGACCTGGTGCGGCAGCGCGGTGACCACGATGTCGCCGTCCTCGACGCGGTACACGGCGCGCATGCGCACCGAGCCACGGCCGGTTTCGTAGATCTTCTGCAGGTCGGCGCGCGGAGTGATGATTTCCGCCTCGGTCGGGAAATCCGGGCCCTGTACATGCTCAAGCAGGTCGCCAACGGTCGCCTGCGGCTCATCCAGCAGGCGGATACAGGCGGCGGCCACTTCGCGCAGATTGTGCGGCGGAATATCGGTGGCCATGCCGACGGCGATGCCGGTGGTGCCGTTGAGCAGCAAGTTGGGCAGGCGCGCCGGCAGCACAGCCGGCTCGTCCAGGGTGCCGTCGAAGTTCGGCACCCAGTCCGCGGTGCCCTGCCCCAGCTCGGACAGCAGGGTCTCGGCATAGCGTGACAGGCGGGCCTCGGTGTAACGCATGGCGGCGAAGGACTTGGGATCGTCCGGCGCACCCCAGTTGCCCTGGCCGTCCACCAGCGGGTAGCGGTAGGAGAACGGCTGCGCCATCAGCACCATGGCTTCGTAGCACGCCGAGTCACCGTGGGGGTGGTATTTACCCAGCACGTCGCCGACGGTCCGCGCCGATTTCTTGTGCTTGGAGTCGGCGTCCAGGCCCAGTTCGCTCATGGCGTAGACGATGCGCCGCTGCACGGGTTTCAGGCCGTCGCCGATATGCGGCAGGGCGCGGTCCATGATCACGTACATGGAATAGTTCAGGTAAGCCTGTTCGGTGAAGTCGGCCAGTGACCGGCGCTCCACGCCCTCCAGACTCAGATCGAGGGTTTCGCTCATGCGTGCCTCACGGTGTAGATCGCTGGCGCAGCACCAGGGTGCCGTCCTGCTGGGTGAAATCGAGTTGTCTGAGTGCGCTCATGCCGAGCAGCACCTCGTCGCCTTCCATGCCCGGCGCGATCAGCGCCGGCACGTCGGTCAGGCGGATGTCGCCAAGCTGCAGGCTGGGCAGGCGCGTGCGCCAGCCCTGGCTGCGGCCGTTGGCGGTGTCCAGGGTCACCGGCAAACCTCGCGGCAGGCCGAGACGGTCGGCCAGGCGCTGCGGCAGGGCCACCTGGGTGGCGCCGGTGTCGAGCATGAAGGTCACCGCCTCGCTGCCGATCCGGCCGTCCACCACATAGTGGCCAGCGCGATTGCCGACCAGCCGCACTTCCACGTAGCCGTCGCCGCGGGTCGACTGCGGCTGCGGATTGGGGTTGTGCTGACGGGTTTCCCAGGCGCCGAAATAACGGGTGGCCAGCAGGATGCCCGCGCCCCAGGCGAGGAACATCATGATCTTGCCGATCCGCTTGCCCGGCACCGCGTCGTTCATTTGCCACCGAGCCAGCCGCCGGCCGGCGCCGCGAAGCGCAGCACATAGGGGCGGCTATCACCGTCGGCGCGGGCGTGCTCGCCGTTGTCCAGGCCGATCCAGGCCCCCTGGTCGTCGAGAATCAGCGCCTCGGCTACGCCGTAAGGCAGGTCGTAGCGACGCTCCGGAGCCAGCGCACCGGCGGCGAAGGACCAGCAAAGCTCCTGCGCGCCGGTCTTGGCATCGCGGCGGCAGATCTGGTGCGCCAGGCGCTCCAGGGTGAACAGCTTGTCCTTGTACAACGCCAGGTCGGAGAAATCGATCGGCAGCGCGCGCTCTGCGCCCAGCTCCGGCGGCGGCAGCGCGGTGCCGCCTTCGCTGAGCATCACGCAGTTGCCGTCGCACTTCCAGGTACCGTTCTCGTTATGCACCTTGAGCAGGCCACGGCGCTGGCGCTCGGCGGCCAGCCACAGCTGCTTGCCGTCGGCGCTGATGGCAATGCCTTCGTAGAGCGCATTGAACTCCATCAGCAGGCCGCTGGCGCGGGCCTGGCGCAGCAGGTTCTGCGGCAACGGCAGCCAGCTCGGCTCGCCAACGGCCGGCAGCAGCAGGACAGCCGCGTAACCTTCGCTGACCACGTAGCGGTTGCCCGCCTGGTCGCAGCTGATGCCCTCGAAATCCATGGCGCCACCACGCAGCAGCCCGCCGACGGTCACCCGCGCGCGGGTGCCCCAGGACAAGCCGCTTTCCGGCGTGCCCGGCACCACGAACGGTTCGGCGGTGGCCTGCCAGGCCTTGCCCGGTGTGTCGTCGATCAGCAGGCGATAAAGACGGTCGTCGTCGCGGTCGGACACCGTCCACATCTCGCTGCCGCACAGCGCCAGCCCGGAGAGATTGCCGCTGGGCATGCCTTCCACCGGGTGCTCGGCAACGAACTGCAGCGAAGCTGGCGCAGCCGGAATGGCGACCGGCGCGACTGCCTTCGGCGCCTCGACGGGCGCTTGGGCAGCAACGGCGAGGCCGGCGAACAGCCCCAGAGAGGCCAGCAGCCAGCGCATCAGGCGAAGTCCGCCAGGTTGCCTTTGGTTTCCAGCCAGGACTTGCGATCGCCGGCGCGCTTCTTGGCCAGCAGCATGTCCATCATTTCCACGGTGCCGTCGGTGTCTTCCAGGGTCAGCTGGACCAGGCGACGGGTGTTGGGGTCCATGGTGGTTTCGCGCAGTTGCGGCGGGTTCATCTCGCCCAGGCCCTTGAATCGAGTGACCTGAGGCTTGCCGCGTCGCTTCTCGGCCGCCAGGCGATCGAGGATGCCGTCGCGCTCGGCTTCGTCCAGGGCGTAGAAGACTTCCTTGCCCAGGTCGATACGGAACAGCGGCGGCATGGCGACGTAGACGTGGCCGGCCTCCACCAGCGGGCGGAAGTGGCGGACGAACAACGCGCACAGCAAGGTGGCGATGTGCAGGCCGTCGGAGTCGGCGTCGGCGAGGATGCAGATCTTGCCGTAGCGCAGCTGGCTCAGGTCGGCCGCGCCCGGATCGACGCCGATGGCCACGGCGATATCGTGGACTTCCTGGCTGGCGAGCACCTCGCCGCCGTCCACTTCCCAGGTGTTCAGGATCTTCCCGCGCAGCGGCATGATCGCCTGGAACTCCTTGTCCCGCGCCTGCTTGGCCGAGCCACCGGCGGAGTCACCTTCCACCAGGAACAGCTCCGAGCGCATCGGGTCCTGCCCTGCGCAGTCGGCCAGCTTGCCGGGCAGCGCCGGGCCCTGGGTGATCTTCTTGCGCTCGACCTTCTTGCCCGCCTTGAGGCGCCGGCCGGCGTTGCTGATGGCCAGTTCAGCCAGTTGCAGGCCCAGCTCGGGGTGGGCGTTGAGCCACAGGCTGAAGGCATCCTTGACCACACCGGAGACGAACGCGGCGGCCTCGCGGGAGGACAGGCGCTCCTTGGTCTGCCCGGAGAACTGCGGCTCCTGCATCTTCATCGAGAGGACGAAGGCGATGCGCTCCCAGACGTCTTCCGGGGCCAGCTTCACGCCGCGCGGCAGCAGGTTGCGGAACTCGCAGAACTCGCGCATCGCGTCCAGCAGGCCCTGCCGCAGGCCGTTGACGTGGGTGCCGCCCTGGGCGGTGGGGATCAGGTTGACGTAGCTTTCCTGCAGCGATTCGCCGCCCTCGGGCAGCCACAGCAGGGCCCAGTCCACGGCTTCCTTGTTGCCGGCCAGCGAGCCGCAGAACGGCTCGTCGGGCAGGCGCAGGTTCTCGGAGACCGAGTCGACCAGGTAGGAACGCAGGCCGTCCTCGTAGTGCCACTCGATGCGCTCGCCGGTGGACTTGTCCTCGAAGCTGACCAGCAGGCCCGGGCAAAGTACAGCCTTGGCCTTGAGCACGTGCTTCAGGCGGCTGACGGAGAACTTGTGCGAATCGAAGTACTTGGCGTCCGGCCAGAAATGCACGCTGGTGCCGGTGTTGCGCTTGCCGACGGTACCGACGACCTCCAGGTCGCTGGACTTGAAGCCGTCGGCGAAGGTCATGCGGTATTCGTTGCCGTCACGCTTGACCCGCACCTCGACCAGGGTCGACAGCGCGTTCACCACCGAGATGCCCACGCCGTGCAGGCCGCCGGAGAACTGGTAGTTCTTGTTGGAGAACTTGCCACCGGCGTGCAGCTTGGTGAGGATCAGCTCGACGCCGGGCACGCCTTCTTCAGGGTGGATATCCACCGGCATGCCTCGGCCGTCGTCGATCACTTCCAGCGAGTTGTCCTCGTGGAGGATCACCTGCACGCTCTTGGCGTGGCCGGCGAGGGCTTCGTCGACGCTGTTGTCGATGACTTCCTGGGCCAGGTGGTTGGGCCGCGAGGTGTCGGTGTACATGCCCGGGCGCTTGCGCACCGGGTCGAGGCCGGAGAGAACCTCGATGGCGTCTGCGTTATAGGCGTTCTGCTGGGCCATGGGGTTCCTGCTTAATCAGTCGAAGAGGTGATGGCTTCAAATTCGGAGAAATCCACGTCGCGCCACTGGCTGGACGGCACACCGGCAAAGGCCAGGAGCGACGGCAGGTGGCTGACGAAGCGCTGGAAGCTATGGTCGCCGCCGGACTCGATGCGCAACGCGGCGGTCCGGTAATAGCGTTCGGCCGCACGGTAGTCGAGAGTCTCGTCGGCGGTCTGCAGCCATACCTGGTAGCGCGCGCCATCGATGGGCGCGGGGACTTCGAGTTCCGCCAGTGCGGCGACGTGATCCAGGGTCAGTTCCCAGGTCTCGCCGCTGTAGTAGTTGGTCTGCGGGCCGAGCTGGCCGTCGAACAGCCGGTGCGGCGCCACGGCCGGGTTGATCAGCACGGCCTTCAGGCCATGGCGCTCGGCCAGGTACGTCGAGTAATAGCCGCCCAGGGAGCTGCCGATCAGCAGTGGCTGGCCCAGTTCGGCAACGGCGGATTCCAGTTGCGCCATGGCCTGGCGCGGATGGTGATGCAGTTCAGGCACGCGCAGCCGATCGGCCAGGCCCAGGCGCTGCATGGCAGCCGTGAACTGGCGTGCCTTCTGCGAACCGGGCGAACTGTTGAATCCGTGGATATAGAGGAATGCGGTCATGGGCCGGGAGGCTACAAGCTGCAAGTGGCATGCCGCAAGTGGGTCAGCGTCGCAAGGCGTTCGAAGCGTGACCGATCAATAGCCCTTGATGCTGTAGTCGACTTCGAACTCGATGTCGGTCACTCGCGAAACGCCGGTCTGCACTTCACCATCCGCCATAAGCCGTAGCCAGCGGTAGCCCGGCGCCGGGCTGTCGACGCAGAAGTCCTCGCTGCCCGGAGTGAACTGCACGCAGGTCGACGGCGAGGCCAGCAGGCGCACGTCACCGCGCATGCGGTCGATTTCCTGATGCACATGGCCCCAGAGCAGGCAGCGCACGTTCGGGTAGCGGTCGATGACCGCGAACAGTCGCTCCGGGTTGTAGATGCCGATGCGGTCCATCCACTGGCTGCCGATGGAGACAGGATGGTGATGGAAGCTGATCAGCAGGTGCTTGTCCGGCGCGGCCTGGATGGCGCGCTCCAGCAACTGGATCTGTTCGACGGTCATCTGCCCCGGCACCGCGCCGGGAATGGTGGAGTCCAGCAGGATCACGCGCCAGGCGCCCAGGTCGATCACCGGATCGAGCAGGTCGGTGCCGGCCGTGGCTTCGCGCATCGGCTCCATTTCGTCGTGATTGCCGGGGAACCAGCGAGTCGCTGCGTCGATCGGCGCCGTGATGGCGCGGAAGCGCTGGTAGGACTCGACCGAGCCATCCTGGGAGAGATCACCCGTGGCCAGCACCAGATCGATCACCGGTTGCTCCTCGCCCACCAGGCGGACGACCTGCGTCAGGCTGTCGGCGGTATCCATGCCCAGCAGCCGGCCATTCTCCTGCGCAAACAGGTGGCTGTCGGAAAGCTGGACGACCAGGACGGAATCGGAAGCGGTGGGCTGGGTGGGCAAAACGCCTTCTCCTGTGAGGCGGGCGTGCGGGAATTCGTGACGAAGTATGGTGACAGGCGCCCCCCTGAGCAAACCGGGAAAGCGTCACAGATCACAGTTAGGGACACGAGTCTGCGATGGGCGGGCAGGATATCACGGCGCGACCATGCCACATGGCCACCATCGCGATTTCAGCGTTGCAGCACCGGCTCCAGCTCGTGGCCGCAGGACAGGCAGTGGCTCAGCCATTCGCCGAGGAACTGATTGAGCTGGTTCTTCTCGTCCGGCTGGTGCATCGCCTGGTTCGGGTAGGGATAGATCGCCAGCAGGCGGCGCGCCTGCTCGGCGCCGACCACTTCGGCCATGCGTGCATCGTGGTACACCCGTACTTCCAGCTTGGGCGCCGGCAGCCAGGGCAGGCCCAGCTCCTGGCGCACTTGCAGCACGGTGGTGTACGGGCAGGCTTCGATCACGTCCAGCGCCAGCACGCCGAGCAGCCGCTCGCCCTCGCTGAGCGCCACGCGGCGCGAGACCTGGGCCTCGCGCATTTCCGGCAACAGGCGCATCAGGCGCAAGTAGTTCGCCTCGCAGGTCGCCTGCAGACCCGCCAGGTCGACGCGATAGCGCTCGCGCAGCAGATTCACACCCATAACCCCCTGACCTCGGCGCGATTGAGCGCCAGCCATTGCAGGGCGAGCATGCTCGCCGCGTTGTTGATGCGGCCGTCACGCACGGCCTGCAGTGCTTCCTCGAACGGCATGACGTGGACGCGGATGTCCTCGCCCTCCTCCTCCAGCCCGTGGATGCCCGAGGCGGTGCTGCTGTCGCAGCGGCCGACGAACAGGTGCACCAGCTCGTTGCTGCCGCCGGGCGACGGCAGGTACTGGGCGATCGGCCAGAGTGCGCCAAGGGTCAGGCCGGCTTCTTCCACCGCTTCACGGCGCGCCACTTCCTCGGGCTCCTCGTCCTTGTCGATCAGCCCGGCCACCAGCTCCATCAGCCAGGGATTGACCCCGGCGTCCATGGCGCCAACGCGGAACTGCTCGATCAGCACCACTTCATCGCGCTGCGGATCGTAGGGCAACACGCACACGGCATCATGGCGCACGAACAATTCGCGCTTGAGCACCGGGCCCATGCCGCCGGCGAACTGGCGGTGCCGCAGGTGCAGGCGGTCGACCTTGTAGAAGCCCTTGAAGCACTGCTCGCGCTTCTGGATCTCGATGTCCTGGGGGCCTGGCTTGAACGTTTCCGACATCCCGTTCCACTCACTCTGCGTTGAACTTCGCGCCATCCTATCGCGCCGCCGTGGCAGGCGCAGCCTCTTTCGCGGGCCGCCGGGCGGCCGGATGGCTGTGACCGTCGCACACTGCCGCCGCTGCGCCAAAGTGGTTCATACTCATCCGCCGAACCGGCAGCGCCGATGGCGGTCGAACCACTCCATTGCCGGCGAACGTCAACGACAAGGACTCTCATGCGACTTCTGAAACTTGCCGCCCTGGGCAGCATCTGCCTGTTACTGGGGGCGTGCCAGGGACTGTTCAAGCCCTCGCTCGACGAGCCGCTGAGCGCGAGCCATACCGCGTTCGAACACCCGAAACCCGGTTGCCAGGGCGACCAGTGCCCGCTGTTCAACCTCGATACCCTGAGCTTCGACGACGAGCCGGCGCTCAACGAAGCGATCAACGCGCAACTGCTGCAACTGGCCCGTGAAGGCGACGGCGCGGCGCCGGCCAGCCTGGACGTCTACGAGAAGCGCTTCCTCGATTCGGCCCAGCCCGGCTGGAGTTCCTACCTGCAAGCCAAGATCCGCGAACAGCATGACGGTCTGGTGATCATCGAGCTGTCCAGCTATCGCTTCACCGGCGGCGAGTACGGCCAGCCCGGCCGCGCGTTCATCAATTATGATCGACGTATCCACAAGGTGCTCACCCTGCAGGACATTCTTCTGCCCGGCCAGGAGGACAACTTCTGGAAGGTGGCGCGCATGGCGCACCAGGCGTGGATCCTGCAGAACAAGCTGGACGAACAGGACCCGAACTTCTCGAAGGACTGGCCATTCCAGCCGACCGAGCATTTCGCCCTGACCTTCGGCGCCATGACGCTCAAGTACGACATCGACCGAATCGCCCCGCACTCGGTCGGGCACCCGGAACTGAAGATCCCGTACCCGCGCCTGAACGGCATCGTGAAGACCTACTACTTCCCGGGGCGCGGGGCGCAGTAGGTCAACACCGGAGCTGCCGATGAGTCATCGCGGACAGAGTCCGCTCCTGCGCCAGATATTGGCACCCATGGTAGGAGCAGACTCATCCGCGATCCGCCGGCAAGGCCAGCATTGGGCGGCTTCGCGAGCAAGCTCGCTCCTACAGACCCAACGCCGGAGCAACGGCTCTCGCAAAACGCCTCAGGCCGAAGCCGGCGCCCTGACGCCAACACGCCCCAGCAACAGCTGCAACACCGCTGCCACTACCAGCGCCGGCAGGGTCGCACCCAGGTCCGGCTGGTAGTTCGCCAGCAGGTGATACACCACCACGCCACCACCCCAGGCCAGCAGCGAGCCCCAGCGCAAGCCGTGGGGAATTGCAGCCGGCGCGCGGCGACGCAGGACGAAGTGATCGATCAGCACCACGCCGAACAGCGGCGCGAACACCGAGCCGATCAGCAGCAGGAAGTTCTGGTACTGCTCCAGCGGTGCGAACCAGGCGATCAGGGTGCAGATCACCCCGATGGCCAGGGCCAGCAGCTCGACCTTCAGCGGCAGCAGGATGCCACTGGAAACCGCCGCCGAATGGATGTCGGCGAAAGCCTTCTCCGATTCGTCCAGCAGGATCAGCAGCAGCGGGATGCCCATGCCCGCGCCGGCCAACGCCAGCAGCAGTGCGTTGGCGTCGCTGCCCTGGGCGAACGCCAGGGTGTAGGCCACGCCCAGGCCCATCAGCCAGAAGCAGCCGATGAAGAAGCCCAGCGCCGCGCCGGTGAAGGTGTGCCCGGCGCGTTTGCCGAAGCGCGAGTAGTCGGCGATCAGCGGCAGCCAGGACAGCGGCATGGCGATGGCAATGTCGAAGCCCACGGCGAAGGACAGCGAACCGTCGCCCGCCTTGGCCCAGATCGCCGCCAGATCGGCGCGCTGGAACAGATCGAAAGTCAGCCAGACGCACGCAGCGATCAGCAGCCAGATACCCCAGCGGCGCAGCACGCGGCGCACAAAGGCGAGCGGGCCGGCAACCGCCAGCAGGGTCGCCAGCGCGCCGAATACCAGGGTCCATAACGCCGGACTGGTCCAGGCGCCGCCCTCGCCGAAGGCGCGGGTTGCGAGCAGGCTGGCGGCGTCACGCATGACGATGATCTCGAAGGCGCCCCAGCCGATCAGCTGCATCAGGTTCAGCAACGCCGGCAACGCAGCGCCGTGACTGCCCAGGCTGAGCTTGAGCGAAGCCATGGCGGACAGGCCGGTGTCGGTGCCGATCACCCCGGCGCTGGCCAGCAGCAGCACGCCGACCAGGGTGCCGAGCAGGATCGCGCCGAGCGCGCCGGCCAGGCCCAGGCCCGGCGCCAGCAGGGCGCCGGTCTGCAGCACCATCAGGCCGATGCCCAGGGAGAACCAGAGGGAGAACAGGTCGCGCAGGCCGAGCACGCGCTGAGCGCTGCCCACGGCGGAAGTCGGTGAATAGTCGATGGCGGTAGTGGTCACGATGCGTGCAGGGCTCGAAAGGTGGTTTAGGTTTTGTTTTTGCTTTGGCTATTGGTAGGAGCGAGCTTGCTCGCGAACCCAGCTCGCCGCTGACTCCGCTGCTGGGCGGTTCGCGAGCAAGCTCGCTCCTACAGGGCTGCCCGTCCTCGTCATGGGGCGGGCGCGGGTGTCACACCTGCTTGTAGATCACCGAGCCTTCGTCCTTGAAGCGCGCAGCCTGCTCCTGGAAGCCGGCCTCGATGGCTTTCTGCTCATCGGTCAGGCCGTTCTCCTTGGCGTAGTCGCGGACTTCCTGGGTGATCTTCATGGAGCAGAACTTCGGCCCGCACATGGAGCAGAAGTGCGCCACCTTGGCCGAGTCCTTGGGCAGCGTCTCGTCGTGGAAGGCGCGGGCGGTGTCCGGGTCCAGGCCGAGGTTGAACTGGTCTTCCCAGCGGAACTCGAAGCGCGCCTTGGACAACGCGTTGTCGCGGATCTGCGCGCCCGGATGCCCCTTGGCAAGGTCGGCGGCGTGCGCGGCGATCTTGTAGGTGATGATGCCGGTCTTCACGTCATCCTTGTTCGGCAGGCCCAGGTGCTCCTTGGGCGTGACGTAGCAGAGCATGGCGCAGCCGAACCAGCCGATCATCGCCGCGCCGATACCGGAAGTGATGTGGTCATAGCCCGGCGCGATGTCGGTGGTCAGCGGGCCGAGGGTGTAGAACGGCGCTTCGTCGCAGCACTCCAGCTGCTTGTCCATGTTCTCCTTGATCAGGTGCATCGGCACGTGACCGGGACCCTCGATCAGCACCTGGACGTCGTGCTTCCAGGCGATGCGAGTCAGCTCGCCGAGGGTTTCCAGCTCGCCGAATTGCGCGGCGTCGTTGGCGTCGGCAATAGAGCCCGGACGCAGGCCGTCGCCCAGCGAGAAGCTGACGTCGTAGGCCTTCATGATTTCGCAGATTTCCTCGAAGTGCGTATAGAGGAAATTCTCCTGGTGATGGGCCAGGCACCACTTGGCCATGATCGAGCCGCCCCGGGAGACGATGCCGGTGACGCGCTTGGCGGTCAGCGGCACATAGCGCAGCAGCACGCCGGCATGGATGGTGAAGTAGTCCACGCCCTGCTCGGCCTGCTCGATCAGGGTGTCGCGGAAGATTTCCCAGGTCAGGTCCTCGGCGATGCCGTTGACCTTCTCCAGTGCCTGATAGATCGGCACGGTACCGATGGGGACCGGGCTATTGCGCAGGATCCACTCGCGGGTCTCGTGGATGTGCTTGCCGGTAGACAGGTCCATCACCGTGTCGGCGCCCCAACGGATGCCCCAGGTGAGTTTCTCCACTTCTTCCTCGATGGAGGAGCCCAGTGCGCTGTTGCCGATGTTGCCGTTGATCTTCACCAAGAAGTTGCGGCCGATGATCATCGGTTCCAGTTCGGTGTGGTTGATGTTCGCCGGAATGATCGCGCGGCCGCGGGCCACTTCCTCACGGACGAACTCGGGAGTGATTTCCTTCGGAATGCTCGCCCCGAAGCTCTGGCCCGGATGCTGGGCGTCCAGCAGGCCGCCGGCACGGGCCTCCTGCAGCTTCATGTTCTCGCGGATGGCGATGTATTCCATCTCCGGCGTGATGATGCCCTGGCGCGCGTAGTGCATCTGCGTGACGTTCTGGCCGGCCTTGGCGCGGCGCGGGGTGCGCACGTGGGCGAAGCGCAGGGCGTCGAGGCTGGCGTCGGCCAGGCGCGACTGGCCGAACTCGGAGGTCAGGCCGGGAAGGATTTCGGTGTCGCCGCGCTCGTCGATCCAGCGCGAGCGCACGTCCGGCAGGCCCTTGCGCAGGTCGATGCGCACGTCCGGGTCGGTGTAGGGGCCGGAGGTGTCGTAGACCATCACCGGGGCGTTCTTCTCGCCGCCGAAGGCGGTCGGGGTGTCGGCGAGGGAAATTTCCCGCACGGGGACGCGGATGTCCGGGCGGGAGCCGGTCAGGTAGACCTTCTGCGAGTTCGGAAAGGGCTGGGTCGACTGGCGGTCCAGCTGTTCAAGGCGGGTGACGTTGTTTTTCTGGGTGCTCATCCTGGCTCTCCTGGGGTTGATTGCCGGGGAGAACCTGGGACGAAAGGAGCTGCTTGCCGCAGCGAAGGGACGCATCCCGTGGGGACGGGGGCCGGGGCGGAAAGCGCCTGGGGATGCGGTCTTCTTGTTCCCTACGCGGGTGCTAACCCGATCAGGTTCAACGGGATCCGGAACTATCCGATCTCAGCCCCTCGCAATGGGGCACCCCGACAAGAACGCCCGCAGTCTAATCAAGTGCGCACGGATTAGCCAACGCCGCCCGGCCGAAAACGCGCAATTGCCTACGCGCGGCTACACTCCTGCCTCGGAAGGCTCGTACGAACGTGCCTTGACCGCCATCGGCGGCGACCGTAGCCTTGCCCCACCTCGCATCACTTTCCAGGACGAACGAATGCTGCGCAGACTCTCTCTGGCTGTCGCTGTAGCCGCAACGACAGGCTTTGCCTGGGCTGCACAGCCCGCTCCGGCCGCCCCATCCCTGCCCTCCAAGACTGACCTGATCAACGTCTACAAGGACGCCGTTGACAACAACGCCGACCTCGCCGCCGCCCAGGCCGACTACCTGGCGCGCAAGGAGGCCGTGCCCCAGGCGCGTTCCGGCCTGCTGCCGCAGATCAACGCAGGCGCCGATGTTGGCAGCAGCCGCACCTCGCTGGACACCCCCAACGTCACGCTGAACCGCAGCAGCCAGGTGATCCAGGCGACCCTGAGCCAGCCGCTGTTCCGCGCCGACCGCTGGTTCCAGCTCAAGGCGGCGGAAAACACCACCGAACAGGCCCAGCTGGAGTTCTCCGCGACCCAGCAGCAGCTGATCCTGCAGACCGCCCAGACTTACTTCGGCGTATTGCGCGCCCAGGACAACCTGGCCGCCAGCAAGGCCGAGGAAGCGGCCTTCAAGCGCCAGCTCGATCAGTCCAACGAGCGCTTCGATGTCGGCCTGTCCGACAAGACCGACGTACTCGAGTCCCAGGCCAGCTACGACACCGCGCGGGCCAACCGCCTGGTGGCCGAACAGCAGGTGGATGACGCCTTCCAGGCCTTGGTAACACTGACCAACCGCGAGTACAGCTCCATCGAGGGTATCCTCCACTCGCTGCCCGTAGTGCCGCCGATGCCTAACGACGCCAAGGCCTGGGTCGACACCTCGGTGCAGCAGAACCTGCGCCTGCAGGCCAGCAACTACGCGGTCGACGCCGCCGAAGAGACCCTGCGCCAGCGCAAGGCCGGCCACCTGCCGACCGTGGACGCTGTGGCCCAGTACCAGAAGGGCGATAACGACGCTCTGGGCTTCACCAACTCTCCTGGTGATACACACTACGGTAAATGGGTCGACCAGAGCAGCATCGGCCTGCAGCTGAACGTGCCCATCTACAGCGGCGGGCTGACCAGCTCCCAGGTGCGCGAGTCGTACCAGCGCCTGAACCAGAGCGAGCAACTGCGCGAAAGCCAGCGCCGCCAGGTGGTACAGGATGCGCGCAACCAGCACCGCGCGGTAAACACCGACGTCGAGACCGTGAAGGCCCGGCGTCAGGCGATCATCTCCAACCAGAGCTCGCTGGAAGCTACCGAGATCGGCTACCAGGTCGGTACCCGCAACATCGTCGACGTCCTGGACGCCCAGCGCTCGCTGTACAACTCGGTGCGCGACTACAACAACAGCCGCTACGACTACATCCTCGACAACCTGAGCCTCAAGCAGACCGCCGGCACCCTCGCGCCGAGCGACCTCGAGGCACTGGGCGCCTACCTGAAGCCGGACTACAACCCGGACAAGGACTTCCTGCCGCCGGACCTGGCCAAGGCCGCCGAGGCGCAGCTCAAGTCCAAGCCCCAGTACTGAGCCAGCCCCATGCAAAAAGCCCCGCGATGCGGGGCTTTTTCTTTGTATCGTCACGCGCTCCTACAGGGAGACGCCGCGACGCGGGCCGAATGCGACGATCAGTCCCGATACCCCGGCGATACCCGATCCAGCATGCGCAGCAGCGCACTCCACGCCAGGTCGTAGCCATCCGGGTCGCTCAACTCCCCTTCCGCCAGCGGCCGCGCCGGGGCGTTGAATTGTTGCTCGGTGTGACGGCACACCTCCTCCGGCGGGGTCACCAGCTCACCGCCCGCCTGGGCTGCCAGTTGGATGTCACAGGCCTTCTCCAGGTAGTACATGCGCAGGAACGCCTGCTGCACCGTCTGCCCCACGGTCAGCAGGCCGTGGTTGCGCAGCATCAGGCCGTAGTGGTCGCCCAGGTCGCGCACCAGGCGCTCCTGCTCGTCCATCGACAGGGCAATGCCCTCGTAGTCGTGGTAGCCCAGGCGCCCGTAGAACTCCAGGGAGATCTGGTTCAGCGGCAGCAGCCCGCAGGCCTGGGCGGCCACCGCGCAACCGGCGCGGGTATGGGTGTGCAGGACACACTGCGCGTCCTCGCGAGCGCCGTGGATGGCGCTGTGGATCACGAAGCCGGCCGGGTTGACCTTGTACGGCGATGGCTCCACCGCATGGCCGCTGAGGTCGATCTTCACCAGGCTGGATGCGGTGATCTCGTCGAACATCAGGCCATAGGGATTGATCAGGAAATGGTGCTCGGGACCGGGGATGCGTACCGAGATGTGGGTGAAGATCAGGTCGGTCATGCGGTAGTGCGCGATCAGGCGGTAGCAGGCCGCCAACTCCTCGCGCAGCTTCCACTCTTCGGCCGAACAGGTGGCGCGGCTGGGCGCCTGCAGCGACGTCATGGTGCACTTCTCCTCATGGCTTTTCTTGTCTGGAGAAACGCCGGGGCCAGCAAAGGCCCCGGCGTCACAGTCACATTCTGGTTATTGCGCGGCCCAGGCGTTGAAGCGCTCTTCCAGCTCTTCGCCGTGGTCTACCCAGAACTCATCGTCCATCGCCAGGCCCTGGGGCAGGTTCTGCGTGGAGGTCGGCACCCAGCCGGCCAGGTCGGACGGCAGGCGCTCGGCGGCCTGCTTGTTGGTCGGACCATACGCAATGTGCTTCACGTAGTCGACCTGGGCGTCGGGCTGGTTGGCGAAGGCGATGAAGCGCTTTGCCGAGTCGACGTGCTGCGAACCCTTGATGATTGCCCAGTAGTCCATGCCATACAGGCTGCCCGGCCAGACCAGTTGCAGGTTGCGCCCTCCCTTGTAGGCATCGGCGATGCGCCCGGTGTAGGTGGTGGTCATCACCACGTCACCGGCGGCCAGCCACTGCGCCGGTTGCGCGCCGGCTTCCCACCACTGCACGTAGGGCTTGATCTGGTTGAGCTTGGCGAAGGCGCGATCGACGCCGGCCTTGGTGCCCAGCTCCTTGTAGACGTCGGCGGGCTTCACGCCGTCGGCCATCAGGGCGAACTCCAGGTTGTAGATCGCGCG
This sequence comes from Pseudomonas sp. YH-1, assembly GCF_051990045.1. Lineage (NCBI taxonomy): Bacteria > Pseudomonadati > Pseudomonadota > Gammaproteobacteria > Pseudomonadales > Pseudomonadaceae > Pseudomonas > Pseudomonas sp. YH-1. Next base: position 373,527 of record NZ_CP178184.1, read on the forward strand.
CTTGCGCATGCCCCGCTTGCCGGGGAATTTCTGCACGTCCCAGAAATCCGCCCAGGATTGCGGTGCCGGCTTGAGCTTGTCGGCGTCATAGGCGATGGCCACGCCCCACACCAGGGCAGCCGAGCCGCAGTCCTTGGCCGCATTGGGGATCAACTGCTCCTTGCCGCCGATCTGCTGCCAGTCCAGTGGCACGAACAGGCCTTCGTCGCAGCCGCGGGCCAGGTCCGGACCCTCGATCTGTACCACGTCCCAGTCGGCGTGGCCGGTGTCAGCCATCACCTTGATGCGCGCCATCTCGCCGTTGTACTCGCTCTGGGTCACGCCGACCCCGGACTGCTTGCTGAAGGGCTGGAAGAAGGCCGCGTCCTGGGCCTTCTGGCCGGCGCCGCCGTAGCCGACCACCACCATGTTCTCGGCGGCCTGGGCGGCGCCGCAGCTCAGCCCGAGGGCGAGCAGCAGCGGCGAGACGGCGATCTTGAAGAAGGAGCGTTTGTGGCAGGTGTTGCGGTGAAGAGTCATCGAGCATACCCCCAGTCGTAGGTGGCAATGGACGCAGCCGGGATGGCCGCGCACACGCTGGACGGGCGCGCCGAAACAACGTTGCAAGAAAGGCAGGGCAAAGGGATATCGATTGCCAGCGGGCAGGCCCGCCATGCGAGGGGGGACCGTACGGGACGGTTCATGCGCCTCTCCTCTTGTAGTTGTTGTGGAGCACGTCGCGGTGATCCCGGAATCATCCGGAGCGGGATTGAAACTACCCAGTCACTTTTAAAAAAACAAGTTGATTTTTTACTGCTGGTAAATTTCCATAGGAAGAACTTAAACAACAATTGCTTAGGCAACATCGCCCGTTTCAGGAGAAGCCGCCGTGTCCCAGGTCCGCCATTTCCAGCAATCTGCCCTGCAGTTCCAGCCCTACGGTGGGCAGGACATCGAAAGCGCCGCCATCTGCCGGCTGATAGGCCCGGCGGACAGCGAGACCATGGGGGCGGGCCTGGCCCGCTTCGACGGGGTCTCCATCGAGTGGACCGTGCTCTACGACGAACTGATCGTGGTACTCGAAGGAAACTTCCGCCTGCGCCTGGCCGACCAGGTGATCGACGCCAAGCCGGGCGACGTGATCTGGGTCCCCGAACGCACGCCGCTGGCCTACGAGGGTGAGAAAGCCTGCGTGTTCTACGCCCTCTACCCGGTGGACTGGCAGGCGCGCAACGCCTGAGTCCGCACCCCGGCCGCCCGACGCGGCCGGCGCCGCACCACCCGCTGCACCACAACAAGAATCCGGAGTTGCCCGATGAGCCAGTTTCCCCACCTGTTCAGCCCGCTGCGCATTCGCGGCAAGGCGCTGAAGAACCGCATCATGTCCACCGGGCACGACACCTCGATGCCCACCGACAACCTGGTCAACGACCAGTTGGTGGCCTACCACACCGCCCGCGCCAAGGGCGGCGTCGGCCTGATCGTGCTGCAGGTCGCCGGTGTGCACGACAGCGCCCGTTATACCTCCCACGTGCTGATGGCCACCGATGACGAGTGCATCCCCGGCTACCGGCGCATCGCCGAGGCGTGCCACGCCGAGGGGACCGTGGTGCTGTCCCAGGTGTTCCACCCCGGCCGCGAGATCATGGAGTCCAGTGACGGCCTGCTGGCCGTGGCCTATGCGCCTTCCGCCTCGCCCAACGAACGCTTCCGGGTGATGCCGCGTGAACTGAGCCAGGCGATGATCGACGAGATCATCCAGGGCTACGCCGCCGCCGCGCGCCGCCTGCACGCCGCCGGCATCGACGGCGTGGAAGTGGTCGCCAGCCACGGCTACCTGCCGGCACAGTTCCTCAATCCACGGGTGAACCGCCGTAGCGACGGCTACAACGGCGACCTCGACGCCCGCCTGCGCTTCACCCGCGAAGTGATCGCCGCCGTGCGCGCCGCCACCGACGAAGACTTCATCGTCGGCCTGCGCATTTCCGCCGACGAGCGCGACCCGGAAGGCCTCACCGAGGACGAGTCGCTGCAGGCGGTGAAGTCCCTGCAGAACCAGCTGGACTACGTGCACATCGTCGCCGGCACCTCGGCATCGCTGGGCGGCGCCATCCACATCGTCCCGCCGATGGCCATCGAAGCGGCCTACCTGGCCAATGAAGCCGGCACCTTCAAGCGCAACCTGGAGATCCCGCTGTTCGTCACCGGACGCATCAACCAGCCGCAGGAAGCCGAGCTGATCGTCGCCCGCGGCCAGGCCGATGTCTGCGGCATGACCCGCGCGCTGATCTGCGACCCGCAGATGCCGAGCAAGACCGAAAGCGGCCACGTCGAGGACGTGCGCGCCTGCATCGCCTGCAACCAGGCGTGCATCGGCCACTTCCACCGCGGCTACCCGATTTCCTGCATCCAGCATCCGGAAACCGGCCGCGAACTGATCTACGCCGAACGCAAGATGGCCACCCAGCGCAAGCGTGTGCTGGTGGTCGGTGGCGGGCCGGCAGGCATGAAGGCCGCCGCCGTCGCGGCCCAGCGCGGCCATGACGTAACCCTCTGCGAGGCCAGCGGCCAGCTCGGCGGCCAGGTCAACCTTGCCCAGTTGTTGCCGCGCCGCGCGGAGTTCGGTGGCGCCTCCACCAACCTGCAGCGCGAGATGCAGCTGGCCGGCGTCGAAGTGCGCCGCAACACTCGCGTCGACCGCGCACTGGTAGAAGCCGAGCGTCCCGACGTGGTGATCGTCGCCACTGGCGCCAAGCCCTACCGCCCACCCTACGAGGAGGCCGGCGAGCTGCAGGTGGTGGACGCCTGGCAAGTACTGCGTGGCGAAGTGCAGCTCGGCCGCTCGGTGCTGGTCACCGACTGGCGCGCCGACTGGATCGCTCCCGGCATCGCCGAGCGCCTGGTGCGCGACGGCCACCAGGTGCACCTGGCGGTGAACGGCACCCACGCCGGCGAGAGCCTGCCGCTCTATGTGCGCGACCATCTGGCCGGCGAGCTGCACCGCCTGGGCATCACCATTACCCCCTACGCCCGCCTGTACGGCGTCGATGACAGCACCGTCTACCTGCAACACACCGCCAGCGGCGAGCCGATGCTGGTGGAAAACATCGACACCCTGGTGCTCTGCCAGGGCCACCAACCCGTGGACGAGCTGGCCGACGAGATCGCCGGCCTCGCCGAGGTCCGCCGCATCGGCGACTGCCTGGCGCCGCGCACGGCGGAGGAAGCGATCTACGAGGGGCTCAAGGCGGGTTGGGCGATCTGAGGCACGGAAAGCCACTTTTGAATGAAGCAGCTCCGAATGGTCCGGCTTGCGCATGAGTAGGATGGCGTGGAGCGCAGCGATACCCATCAAGCCCAGGCAGCGGCAGCATGGGTATCGCTGCGCTCCACCCATCCTACGACTGTAGGAGCACGCCATGCGCGCGATCGCGGGCATGGCCCGCTCCTACAGATCAGCCTCGGCGTCAAATGGCACGGCGGCAGACCCACAGCCCCGGCGCATTGTTTAGAATGCCCCACGACGCCACTCGCCAGGACCCCCTTCGCATGAGCCGCAAAGCCCCGCAGGAAGCACCCGCCAACGCCGAAGCGCAGTTCCTCGGCACCCGCATCCGCGGCCTGCGCAAGCGGCGCGGCATGACCCTGGCGGAGCTGGCCGAGCAGAGTGGGCTGACCGCGGGCTACATCAGCCAGCTGGAACGCAACCTGGCCTACCCGTCGATCCCGGCGCTGTTCAACATCGCCCGCAGCCTGGGCGTGACCATCCAGTGGTTCTTCGCCAGCGAAGTGCAGGTCGACCCGGCGGACGCCGGCTACGTGGTGCGGCGCAACGCCCGTACCAGCGTGCATTATGAAGACGGCATCGTCGACGAACTGCTCAGCCCGCAGCCCAGCCGCCAGCTGGAAATCCTTCATTCGAAGTTCCCGCCCGGCACCTACAGCCAACAGAGTTACAGCCACGAGGGCGAGGAAGCCGGCTACCTGCTCAGCGGCACTTTCGAGCTCTGGGTGGGCGAGCGCTATTTCCTGCTCAATGAAGGCGACAGCTTCAGCTACTCCAGCCAGGAGCCGCACCGCTACGGCAACCCCGGAGAGGTGGATGCCGTGGTGCTCTGGGTGATTACACCGCCGACTTTCTGAGGTGCTACCGGCTTTTTGTAGGAGCGAGCTTGCTCGCGAACGCTCTCCCGGCGGCTCGGGTGCCAAGCAGGTTCGCGAGCCAGCTCGCTCCTGCAGCCAGGGCACCGGGAAGCTCTGGGGGAGCTCCCTCTCCCCGGCCCTCCCCCTGAAGGGAGAGGGAGCAAACCGGAGCAATCGGCTGACTCAGCGCTCCGCCTGATACCAAACGGTCCCCTCTCCCTTCAGGGAGAGGGTTAGGGAGAGGCCAAACCGTCACGCCGCTCCCCAATCAACCCTCGATCAACCGTCCCAGCCCATTGAGCAGCCTTTCCAGCGCACCCTGGTTGGCCTTCATCACGTCCAGCCCGGCGTCGGCCATACGCTCGGCAACAGCCGGCTCGTCCCACAGCGCGGCCACGGCCACCGCCAGCGAAGGCGCATCAGCTACTTCGCGCAGCGCGCCAACCTCGCGCAGTTGCGCGGCGATTTCCAGGAAGTTGAACAGGTGCGGGCCGGACAGTACCGGCTTGCCCAGTGCCGCCGGCTCCAGCAGATTGTGCCCGCCATTGGGCACCAGGCTGCCGCCGACGAAGGCGACATCGGCCAGCGCATAGAGGAACAGCAGTTCGCCCATGGTGTCGCCCAGCAGCACCTGGGTTTCCGCCATGACCCGTTCACCGGTGGAACGGCGCTGGGTGCGGAATCCTTCGCGCGTGCACAGTTCGAACATCGGGCTGAAGCGCTCCGGGTGGCGCGGCACCAGAATCAGCAGTGCCCCCGGGTGCTTCTCCAGCAAATGGCGGTGGGCAGCGAGGATGATCTCGTCTTCCCCGGCATGGGTGCTGGCGGCGATCCACACCGGCCGCTGCTGCGCCTGCCACTGGGCGCGCAGGTCATCGGCGCGGGCCAGCAATGCGGGATCGATAGTCAGGTCGAACTTGATCGAGCCAGTGACGCTCACGCAGTCCGGGCGCGCACCGAGCTGGCGGAAGCGCTCGGCCTCGGCCTCGGTCTGCACGGCGATCCAGCTCATCTCTTCCAGCATCGGCCGGGTCAGCCCGGCGAAGCGCGCATAGCCGCGCGCCGAGCGCTCGGACAGCCGCGCATTGGCCAGCGCCACCGGGATGCCGCGCTTGGCGCACTGATGGATATGGTTGGGCCACAGCTCGGTTTCCATGATCACGCCCAGTACCGGCCGTGCACGGTCGAGGAAGCGCGCCGCCGCCCAGGGCAGGTCGTAGGGCAGGTAACAGTGCTGCACCTGGTCGCCGAACATCGCGCGGATACGCTCGGAACCTGTGGGCGTCATGCAGGTGACAGTGATCGGCAGGCCGGGATGGCGCTGCATCAGCGCGCGGATCATCGGCGCGGCGGCGATGCTCTCTCCCACCGACACCGCGTGCACCCAGATGCCGCCGGGCTTGAGCGCCGGCAGGCCAAGGGCGAAGCGCTCGCCGACGCGCTGGGCATAGGCAGGGGCCTTGCGCGAGCGCAGGAACAGGCGCAGCGCGACCAGCGGCAGGCCCAGGTGGAACAGCAGGGTATAGAGGGTCCGGTTCATGGCGGCGGAGAGTAGCAAATTAGCGGGCTTGGCGACCGCACAATCCTGCAGGGTGCACCGTTCTTGGTAGGAGCGAGCTTGCTCGCGAACCGCTTGACGTTGGAGCGGCCGGAAAGTCCTGTTCGCGAGCGAGCTCGCTCCTGCGAAGAGCAGGTCAAACGGGAGCGGCGAGATGCTCGGCAAAGCACTCGCCCAACCAGTTGGCCGCTGGCCCCAGGGGCTCATCACGGCGCCAGACCAGCTCCACCACCAACGGCGGCGGTGTCCAGTCGCTGGCCAGTTCCACCAGCAGCGGCTGGTACGCCGGGTACTGCGCCACGTGGGTCGGCAGCCAGGCCCAGCCGAGGTCGCGCATCAGCAGTTCGGCCATGGCGTAGAAGCTGTCGGCGCGCCACACCAGCGGGCTGATCTGCTCGCCGCCTGGGTAGTGGCTGTCCTGCGGCGCCATCAGCAACTGACGGTGTCTGGCCAGCTCTCGGCGGTCCGCGTAATCCAGCCTGGCCAGCTCATGGCCGGCGCCGCACACGGTGACCATCTCGATAGTTCCCAGGCGCTGCCGTTCGAGCTCCTGCGGCATCCCCTCGTGATGGAACAGCAGGCCAAGGTCCGCGCGGCGCTCCAGCAGCTTGCGCGCCACGTCGCCCTGGGCGCTGCTGGAAAGCTGCACTTCCACCGTGGGGAACTCCTGCGCCAGCGCCTGCAGGCCGGAAAGCACCGGCTGGTAAGGCATCGCCTCGTCCTGTGCCAGTCGCAACAAAGGCTCGGTGCCGCGCACCAGCGACAGTGCGCGGCTCTCCAGCCGTTCGCACTGGCGCAGCACTTCGCGCGCCTCGTCCAGCAGCGCACGCCCCTCGACGGTCAGCACCGGCTGGCGGCCGCTACTGCGCTCGAACAGGGTCACGCCCAGGTCGCTCTCCAGCAGCGCGATGGACGAACTCACCGCAGACTGCACGCGCTTGAGCTGCCGCGCAGCAGCGGAGAAAGACGACTGATCGGCGACGCTGACGAACAGGCGCAACTGGTCCAGGTTCCATTGCATAACCCATCTCCATAGCAGATAGGTAATGACTTTATCCCATCATCCACGGGACTAGAATGGCGACCAGAATCGAACGTCAGCTGCGTGTCGCTCATACCGAGCGGCGTGTCGTTCCGGGGAGCACCCACCATGCCCGGCTATCTCTATCTCGCCATTGCCATCGTCGCCGAAGTCATCGCCACCGCCTCGCTCAAGTCAGTGAAGGGCCTGTCCACGCCTCTGCCGCTGGTACTGGTGATCGTCGGCTACGCCATCTCTTTCTGGATGCTCACCCTGGTGGTGCGCAGCATTCCCGTGGGCATCGCCTATGCCATCTGGGCCGGTCTGGGTATCGTGCTGGTCAGCATTGCGGCCATGGTGCTCTACCAACAGAAGCTCGACTCCGCCGCTCTGCTGGGCATGGGCCTGATCGTCAGCGGGGTCGTGGTGATCCAGCTGTTCTCCGGTAACGCCGGCCACTGACGAGGCAACGGCGCGCAGCCTGCCGCCGCGCGCCAACGGGTTATACTGCGCGCCTTGTTTTCCCCTTCGAGGCGCTTTCATGTCCGAATCCCTGAGCACCGACATCCTCATCGTCGGCGGCGGTATCGCCGGTCTCTGGCTCAATGCCCGCCTGCGGCGCGCTGGCTTTTCCACCGTGCTGGTGGAAAACACTGCGCTGGGCGGCGTGCAGAGCATGCGCTCGCAGGGAATCATCCATGGCGGCACCAAGTACGCCCTGCACGGCGCGTTGACCGGCGCCTCCGAAGCCATCGCCGACATGCCCGCGCTGTGGCGCGACTGCCTGGCCGGCACCGGCGAAGTGGACCTGCGCGGCGTACGTGTGCTCTCCGACGCCCATTACCTGTGGTCCCCCGGCGGCCTGGCCGGCAACCTCACCAGCTTCTTCGCCAGCAAGGCGGTGCGCAGCCGCGTAGCCCAGGTGAAAGGCGGTGACCTGCCACCGGCCCTGCAGGACAAGGCCTTCAAGGGCAAGGCCTACCGCCTCACCGAACTGGTGCTGGACGTGCCCAGCCTGATCTCTCGCCTTGCCGAGCTGGCCGGTGACAGCCTGCTGGCCGGCGAACGCATCGAAGCGTTGCGCGACGGCGGCAAACTGGTCGGGCTGCGCGTAGACGGTCGCGAAATCCGCGCCCAGCGCGTGGTACTCAGCGCCGGCGCCGGCAATGAAGCCTTGCTGCGCGAACTGGGACTGGAACGCCCGGAAATGCAGCGTCGCCCGCTGCACATGGTGCTGCTCACCGCCCCCACCCTGAAGCCGCTCTACGCCCACTGCCTCGGCGGCGGTCCGAAGCCTCGCGTCACCGTCACCACCCACCCGCTGAGCAACGGCGACTGGGTCTGGTACCTGGGCGGCGACATCGCCGAAGCCGGCGGCGTGGGGCGCAACGAGGCCGAGCAGATCGCCGAGGCGCAGCGCGAATTGCACAAGCTGGTGCCGTGGATCGATCTCTCCGCTGCCCGCTGGGCCACCCTGCGCGTCGACCGCGCCGAGCCTTCGCAGAACAACCTGCTGCGCCCGGACAGTGCCTTCCTCGCCGAGGACGACGCGCTGCTGGTCGGCTGGCCGACCAAGCTGGCCCTGGCGCCGAACTTCGCCGATCGCGTACTGGAATCCCTGGAAAAAGCCGGCATTAGCCCACAGGCAACAGCCGCCCTTCCCGAACTGCCACGCCCCGCCATGGCCCGCCCGGTGTGGGAGGAACTGCTCGGATGAAAACCCTGCATCACCTGCACCGCCCGCTGGGCAGTACCGGCCTGAGCGTCTCGCCGCTGGGCCTGGGCACTGTGAAGCTCGGCCGCGACCAGGGCGTGAAGTACCCCGCAGGCTTCCGCATCCCCGATGACCGCGAAGCCGCCGACCTGATCGCGCTGGCCCGCGACCTGGGCATCAACCTGATCGACACCGCCCCGGCCTACGGCCGCAGCGAGGAACGCCTCGGCCCGTTGCTGCGCGGCCAGCGTGACCAGTGGGTGATCGTCAGCAAGACCGGCGAGGAATTCGTCGGCGGCCAGTCGCAGTTCGACTTCAGCGCCGCCCACACCCGTCGCTCGGTGGAGCGCAGCCTGCAGCGCCTGGAGACCGACTACATCGACCTGGTGCTGGTGCATTCCGACGGCAACGACCTGGACATCCTGCGCGGCACCGAGGTCTACGCGACCCTGGAGCGCCTGAAGGACGAAGGGCTGATCCGCGGCTTCGGCTTCTCCGGCAAGACCGCCGACGGCGGCCTGCTGGCCCTGGAGCGCGGCGACTGCGCGATGGTCACCTACAACCTCAACGAGCAGGCGGAAAAGCCGGTGATCGACCATGCCCAGACCCATGGGCGCGGCATCCTGATCAAGAAGGCCCTGGCCAGCGGCCACGCCACTCTCGCCCCCGGCGTCGACCCGGTGCGCGCCAGCATCGAGCTGGTGCTAGGCCATCCGGGCGTGGCCAGCGCCATCGTCGGCACCATCAATCCGCTGCATCTGGCCCACAACGTGGCGATCGCGACTGAGGTGCTCGACCGCTGATCGACGGTCATGTGGATTACGTATTCCTGTGCCATGCTCAGATTCCCCTGGGGTCTCTCGGGGGCACAGAAACTGTCGCCAACCGGTGATTGCCAAGGAAATTCCTCGTGATCACCAAGCCTTTCAGGGAAAAATCCGGAAATCCTTTTGATTTTCGATGACACCAGGAGCGGTGTCAGGCTGTCTAGGTTGTAGCGACCCCGTAGAAAACGCTCGGCCGGACCGTCCCTCCAGACGGTCAGCGTTCGCGTCGGCGTCGCCCGCCAGTCAACCAACTGAAGGGACACGCCAGCGCAACCCGGCGCCCTGTACGACCAGGCCCTGCAAGACCAGGCTCTGCAAGAAAAGGAAGCCCACATGCCCCGTACGCTCGCCCGCAAGGACCCGACCGCCTTCAAGACCCTGCCGCTGCTGGTGGAAGCCAGCCCGGAAGGTCTCGCCTACCAGACCCTCGGCAAGCCCCTGAACTTCGCCCAGGTCCTGGAAAAGCGCCGCCCCATCGAGATCCCCGAGACCGAACGCTTCACCACCGAACTGGCCAACCTTGGCGTTTCGGTGCGTCTGACCCTGAACTATCAGGGCCGCGATCACTGGATTCTGGTTCGCCAGCGCCGCCTGGACCGTGGCGACACGGTGCTCAAGCTGATTTCCGGCTACGTGCCGGCCCACGAACTGAACCTGCCGCTGCTCACCGCGATCCAGGAAGTGGCCGAGGAATGCCTGGTGGAAACCGCCGACGGCTGGCTCGGCGGGCGCTTCGGCGACACCTGGCTGCCGACGCCCTACGAGGGCATCCTGCGCTACCGCGAGAGCAGCCACTTCTCCCTGACCCCGCTGTCCGGCGCCTCGCGCCCGGTGCAGGCCGGCGCGCTGCGCCTGCTGGAGCGCCCGCAGGCTTACGTGCACCTGCCAACGGCCTCACTGCAGCTGGTCTATGACCTGCGCATGGAGCTACCCAAGGATGCCCGCGAGGTCAGCCTGTTCCACGTCGACGAGAAACTCGAAAGCGGCCCGCTGGTGGCCCGCCTCGACCGTCGCCGCCCGGACATCTACCTGCTGCCACTGGACCACGGCCAGCCGACCGGCGAGCTGTTCACCCTGAGCAAGGGCGAGCTGAGCAAGGCCAGCACCCGAGGCCTGTGGCTGTCGGAGAGCTTTGCCGAGCAGGACGGCTGGCTCGTCCGCGAGGAACGCATCCGCTTCCGCGAATGGATGGAGCAATGGCCGCCCGCCGCCGGCAATGCCGGCAGCGGGCGGCGCACGGCCTGAGGCCGTCATCTGTCCCAGCCGGCCTTGACCTGTAGGAGCGAGCTTGCTCGCGAACCGCCCAACGCCATCGTGCTCGGGGACGTTGTTCGCGAGCAAGCTCGCTCCTACAAGAGCCCAGCGCTCACTTAAGCTGGCTGGAACTCTTGCCCAGCAGCCGCCGCGCCACGATCAGCAACTGGATCTGCTGGGTGCCTTCGAAGATGTCGAGGATCTTCGAGTCCCGCGCCCACTTCTCCAGCAACTCCTCCTCCCCATAGCCCAGCGCCCCCGCCAACTCGACACATTTGAGCGTGACCTCGTTGGCGACCCGACCGGCCTTGGCCTTGGCGATGGAAGCCTCCTTGGAGTTGGGCAGGCGGTTGTCGGCCATCCAGGCGGCCTTCAGGGTCAGCAGGCGCGCGGCTTCCCATTCGGCTTCCAGGCGGTACAGCGTGGCTTCGACATGACTGGCCGTAAGCAGCGGTTGTCGATAGTCGAAGCGGCAGCCCGCCTTTTTCAGCAGCTCGCGGGTACGGTCCAGCGAGGCCTTGGCCACGCCGATGGCCATGGCGGCGACCAGCGGACGGGTGTTGTCGAAGGTTTCCATCACCCCGGCAAAGCCCTTCTGCACGTCGATCTCGGCGTTGCCCAGCAGGTTGGCGGCCGGCACGCGGCAGTCGCTGAAGCTGATGGAGGCAGTGTCCGAGGCCTTGATGCCGAGCTTCTTCTCCAGGCGCGTGACGGTCATGCCGGGCGTGCCCTTTTCCACCACGAAGGACTTGATCGCGGCACGACCCAGGCTCTTGTCCAGGGTCGCCCAGACCACCACCGCGTCGGCGCGGGCGCCGGAGGTGACGAAGATCTTCTCGCCGTTGAGCACATAGTCATCACCGTCGCGGGTGGCGCTGGTGCGGATCGCTGCCGAGTCCGAACCACAGCCCGGTTCGGTGATGGCCATGGCCGCCCAGGTGCCGGAGAAGCGCTTGAGCTGCTCCTCGTTGGCCACCGCGGCGATGGCAGCGTTGCCCAGCCCCTGACGCGGCATGGCCAGCAGCAGGCCGGTGTCGCCCCAGCACATTTCCATCACACCCAGGCAGGCGGAGAGGTTGCCGCCGTTCTTCACACCCTCCTCCGCTCCGGCCTTGCGCTTGCTGGCCGAGGTGGCGCCGACGGCGTCCGGCGAGCCGGCGTTCATGCCGTCCAGCAATGCGGCCAGCAGGTCCAGCTCCTTGGGATAGGCGTGCTCAGCCTTGTCGTACTTGCGGGAGATCGGTCGCAGGTAGTTCTCCGCCACCTGGCGGGCCTGGTTCTGCAAGGTGCGGAATTTCTTTGGCGTCTCGAGGTACATTCAAGGCTCCTTACAGGTGCAGGCCGCCAGCCATCAGGCTGACGGCGCGCAGGTCGCGGTACCAGCGCTCGGCCGGGTGTTCCTGGGTGAAGCCATGGCCGCCGAGCAGTTGCACCGCATCGGTGCCGATCTTCATCGCCTTCTCGGCGCAAAGCAGCTTCGCCAGGTAGGCCTCGCGGTGGAACCCCTGCCCGCGTTCGGCCAGCGCGCAGGCGCGCCAGACCATCAGGCGCATGGCGTCCAGCTCGACGGCGATGTCCGCGACCATGAAGGCCACGCCCTGGCGATGGCTGATCGGCTCGCCGAAGGCCTCGCGCTCGTTGCAGTAGGTGATCACGTAATCGAGTGCTGCCTGCCCCGTGCCCACGGCCAGCGCACACCAGGCCAGCGCGGTGTGATCGACGAAGGCCTGGAAGTCGAAGCGCTCCGCCGCCAGCCGCTGCTCGGCCGGCACCTTCACACCCTTGAAGCGAACCCGCGCAGTGCCGGTGGCCTTCAGGCCCATGGCCGGTTCGGCGCGCACTTCAACACCCTTGGCACGGGTATCGACGAGGAACAGCGCCGGTCCGTCGCCGGCATCCGCCGCAACGATCAATTTCTGCGCATCCACGCCGCGCACCACCAGGCACTTTTCGCCGGACAGCGTGTAGCTCGAACCGCGCTTGCGCGCCTTGGTCGACAGCCGCAGCGGATCGGCCAGCAGTTGCGGCTCGTTGACCGCAATGGCGATCAACGGCGCGGCCTCTTCGGCGACGAAAGCCGGCAACCAGCGTGCCTGTTGCTCCGGCGAGCCCCAACGGCGAATGCAGTTGGCTGCCGACAACGGAACCAGCAGCGCGGCGGCCAGGCTCAGGTCGCCACGGGCAAGGGATTCGGCGATCAACGCATTGGTCATCACGGTGCGCTCGCCGGCCATGCCGCCGTGCACTTCACTGACGCCATAGTGGGTCAGGCCCAGTTCCTGCGCCTGGGCCAGCAGCTCCAGGCTCAGGCCGGCCTTGGCGTCAGCCTCATGGGCAGCCGGGCGCAATACTTCGGCGGCGAAGCCTTCGAGCATCTCCACGAGCATCTGCTGCTCGTCGGACAGGGACAGGTCGAACAGCCCGTCCGGGTCGGCCTTGCGCGGCGTCTTGGGTTGCTTGGCGGCGCGCTCGCTGGCCAGCCGGAAGCCGGTGCGGCTGCCGCTGTAGAGCAGTCTTTCGAAGGGTTTGCGCAGCTTGAGTCGGTCCGGCCAGTCGGCCTGGGCGACACGGTTCAGCACGGCCAGGGCGCGGCCCTGCACGTCGGTGGTCATGGCATCTCGCTCCGCGGAGGGTGGATGCCCCGATCATGCGCTTCGACGGGCCGCAGGGACCATGACCGCTTTGCCGCCGTTCACTGGCAGAGCGGTCAGTGCATCGCCACAAACAAAAAGGGCGCTACCCGGTAGCGCCCTTTCTGGGGAGGAGAGGATCAGCCCTGGTGGCGAATCTTCTCCACGATGGCGGTGGTGGAGCTGTTTTCCACCAGGCCCAGCACGCGGACTTCGCCGCCGTAGGCCTTGACGATGTCGGCGCCGACCACCTGCTCGACACCGTAGTCGCCGCCCTTCACCAGCACGTCCGGGCGGACTTCGCTGAGCAGGCGCTCGGGGGTGTCTTCGGCGAAGCTGACGACCCAGTCCACCGCGCCGAGGCCGGCGAGTACGGCCATGCGGCGGTCGACGCTGTTGATCGGGCGGCCCGGGCCTTTCAGACGGGTCACCGAACCGTCGTCGTTGACCCCGACGATCAGGCGGTCGCCCTGGGCGCGCGCCTGCTCCAGATAGGTCACGTGGCCGGCGTGGAGGATGTCGAAGCAGCCGTTGGTGAAGACGATCTTCTCACCGTGGGCGCGGGCATCCTCGATGGCCAGCAGCAGCTGGTCGAGGCTCAGCACGCCACGCTCGGAGCCCTGCTCGCGCTGCACCGCGCGACGCAGCTCCGGGGCGCTGATGGCGGCGGTACCGAGCTTGCCGACGACGATGCCGGCGGCCAGGTTGGCCAGGGCCACGGCCTGCGGCAGGTCCTCACCGGCAGCGATGGCGCCAGCCAGGGTGGAAATCACGGTGTCGCCGGCGCCGGTGACGTCGAACACTTCGCGGGCACGGGCCGGCAGGTGCAGGGCGCTGTGGCCGGGACGCAGCAGGGTCATGCCGTGTTCGCCTCGGGTGACCAGCAGCGCGCCGAGCTCCAGCTCGGTCATCAACTGCTGGCCCTTCGCAACGAGGTCGGCTTCGTCGGTGCAACGGCCGACGATGGCCTCGAATTCGGAGAGGTTCGGGGTGATCAGGCTGGCGCCCCGGTAGATGGCGAAGTCCTTGCCCTTGGGATCGGCCAGCACCGGGATGCCGCGTTTGCGCGCGGCCTGGATCAGCGCCTGGTGGTTCTTCAGCGCTCCCTTGCCGTAGTCGGAGAGCACCAGCACTCGGACCTGGTCCAACAGCGCCTCGACGTCGGCAGACAAGGCCACGGCGTCGGTACGGAAAGCTTCCTCGAAGTCCACGCGCAGCAGCTGCTGGTGGCGGCTCATGACCCGCAGCTTGACGATGGTCGGCTGGCCGGCGATGCGCTGGAAGCGGGTGGTCACACCCACTGCCTGCAGGCTATCGCTCAGGCTGTCGGCGGCCTCGTCGACGCCAGTGACGCCAACCAGGAAGGCCGGAGCGCCGAGGGCGGCAAGGTTCAACGCGACGTTGGCGGCGCCACCGGGGCGGTCCTCATGCTGCTCGACCCGCACCACGGGCACCGGCGCCTCGGGCGAGATGCGCGAGGTCGCGCCGTGCCAGTAGCGGTCGAGCATCACGTCGCCGACGACTAGAACGGGGGCCTGATCGAATCGGGGCATGGTCAATTTCATGGGAACTCCGCAGGTCGAAATCGCTGCGGATAATACCATAGCCGCCCGCTGCGACTTGCGCCGGGCAGCAGGCGGTCAGCGTATGAGTTACGGCAGTTTGCGAACCCAGAACAGCTCGTGGCGGCGCACCGCCTTGCGGAAGAACTCGTCGTCGCCAGTGGCCGGCCATTGGCGCCCGGCCAGCACGCGCTGGATCAGCCGGCGCAGGCGCTTCTTGCCAGTCAGCGGGGTCTGCAGGTCGTGCTGCAGGGCCAAGGCCTGAGCCTTGTCGATGCGGGTCGCAGCGTCCAGCGTCGGGCTCCACAGTGGGTCGGCCGGCAACGGTTCGATACACGGTGGCAGGGCGATGCCCCCGTCCGCCGGCCCCATCGGCCAGCGGTCGTTGTCGTGCAGGTGGTTGGCGTAGAGCAGCAGGGTCTGTGGCTTCCAGCTGCTGCGCCCAATGGCCTCCAGCGTCGCGCGCGTAGCCTGGACGTGGTCGGCGTGGGGATCCAGCTCCGGATGGGCGGTGAGGATGACCTCCGGGCGGACGTGTTCGATCAGCGCGGTGAGGTCGGCCACCAGGTTGAGCCAGGTCGGTGCGCCGTCACTGTCGCCCGGCAGCGCGAAGGGATTGAAGCCTCGCACGCTGCGGATGTCGATTTCGCCGGACTCCTTCGAGCCGAATGCCTGACTGGGCTCGGCGGCCATGGACGGTAGTTGCAGGCAGTAGTAGCCCAGTTGCACACAGCGCTCGACTGGCACGCCGCCCCAGAGCGGCGCGGCAATGCTGTCCCAGGTGCGCAGGCGGCCCTTCAGGCGCGCCGCAGCGGCCTTGTCCAGACCCAGGCGCTGGTAGTGCTCGGCCTCGATCTCACCCTGGGTCAGGGTGACGATCCAGGCCTCCGGGCAACGGCTGTACTGGCCAAAGGCGGCCAGCTCGGCGTCGTCGGCGTGGGGCGCGATAACCAGCAGGCGCTGCTTGGCGTAGTCGGGATTGTGGAAGGCATGCAGCACGCCTTGCTGCGCCAGCCGGCAATGGCGGCTACGGATGCGCAGATGCCCGGAGCGCAGCGCTTCGCCCTGGCCGGAGAGATTGATGTAGCGCTTGCCGCTGACACCGCGCTCGAAGTCCTGACGGTCGTTCTCGACGCCCTCGACCAGCACCTGCGGGTCGAGCCAGCGACCGAGCAGCGACGCCTTGACGTCGATCTCCAATACCAGCGTTTCCTCGTTCTCCGGCAACGCACCGGTGGCGACGTGCAGGCCGTGCGGGCCGAGGGACGCCGGCAGGGCGATGGAGCCCTCGGGGAAGTCGTAGCGGTAGTCGTCACGCGGCGAATAGAAGAGGTGATCGGCGAACCAGGCCTCATGGGCGACCCAGCCGAGCACCACGGCCAGCGGCACACTCCACCAGGGCGCAAGGATACCCAGCAGGATCAGCGCCAGCAGGGCGACGAGCAGGACCGCGCGCTTCTTGCGACGGTGCTGTTTGAGCAGGTGCTGCTTGCGGGCGCTCATGGCGACTCTCCATCAAGCCCGCTATCGCGGGCGGGGCGTCAGACCTGGAACACCGGCACGCGGTGGCACCAGCGGTCCTTGTACTCGCGGTCGGCGCGACCGAAGGAATAGCGCAGCGGTTTGCCCAGCGCCTCGGCCTCGGCCCAGGCCTCCTGGGTATTGACGAAACTGAGCACGCTGCCGGGGCTGAACTCGCGGTTCTCCGGAGCCACGCCGCCATTGATGTATTCGACGCTGACCCATTTCGGCGCTTCGACCCGATAGAGAATCTGGATCGCCACCGGCTCGCCGTCCAGGCGCACCAGCGAACCGCGCATGAATTCGCGCATCAGGCCGAACACCTCGGCCAGCCGTGCCTTGCCTGGCACCTCGAATTCCCAGCGGCGCTGGAACAGGTCGGCATAGATGCTCGCCTGTTCCTCAGGGCTCAGCTCGCTCATGGGCTGCAGTACCCCGCCCGCCTCTTCCAGCAGGCGCTGCTCACGGCGCTGGTTGTAGCGGAATTTCTTCGAGAAGTCGGCCGGGGCGCGGTTCATCGCCAGTTGCTCGGGCTGCTCGCGGGCGTCGCTGACCTGCTCGCGGTTGAGCTCGGAGAGGTAGCGCACCTGATGACGCAGCTCGATGCGCGCGCCCTCGGCGATGGGCAGGATGATCTCGGCATTGCCCAGGTCGAACAGCGCCTTCTTGCCCTCGCGCTTGAGCACGTCCTTGGACAGCGCCAGGTTGCGTCCCCAGGTCGGCACGGCGGCGAGCAGTTCATCGCCTTCGAACCAGCCCAGGTAGCGCACCGGAATGCCGGCCAGATGGGCGAGACGCTCGACCACCTCCGGGTGGGTGGCGACGCTGCCGCCGAAGCGCTGCCAGGCGGTGGCATAGTCGGCCGACGCGATGGGCGTCCAGCCGCGTTCGCGGAAGACTCGCAGGCGATTCAGCATGAACGGCAATTCCCCACTGCCGTCATACCGGTTGCTCGACCGCTGCTTCTTCGGTCCCGTCGACCGGATCGTCCGCGAACTGGCGAGCATGCAGGCGAGCGTAGTAGCCGTTCTGCGCGATCAGTTCGTCGTGGGAGCCGCGCTCGACGATATGGCCCTGGTCCATCACCAGGATCAAGTCCGCCGCCTCGATGGTGCTCAGGCGGTGGGCGATGACCAGCGTGGTGCGACCTTCCATGACCTTCTCGAGGGCAGCCTGGATATGCCGCTCGGATTCGGTGTCCAGCGCCGAGGTAGCCTCGTCGAGGATCAGCACCGGGGCATCCTTGAGCAGTGCGCGTGCAATCGCCAGGCGCTGGCGCTGGCCGCCGGAAAGCATCACGCCGTTCTCGCCGACTTCGGTCTCGAAGCCTGCGGGCAGGCGGTCGATGAACTCGCGAGCGAAGGCATCATCGGCGGCCTTTTCCACCGCTTCGCGCGGTCGGCTGGCGAGGTCGCCGTAGGCGATGTTGTTGAGCACGCTGTCGTTGAACAGGTTGACCTGCTGGGTCACCAGCGCGATATGCCGGCGCAGGTTGCTCAGCTTGTAGTCTTCGACGTCGGTGCCATCGAGCAGGATCTGCCCGTCGCTGTGGTCGTAGAAGCGCGGGATCAGGTTGGCCAGGGTCGACTTGCCGCTGCCGGAACGGCCGACCAGCGCCACCATCTGGCCCGGCTCGACGCTGAAGTTCAGGTCGTTGAGGACCTTCTTCTCGGTGCCCGGGTAGGTGAAGCTGAGGTTCTTCACTTCGAGGCGGCCCTGCACACGGTCACGCTCGATGGTGCCGTTGTCCACCTCAGGCGGCTCGTCGAGCTGCTCGAAGATGCTCTCCGCGCCGGCCACGCCCTTCTGGATGGTCGAGCTGACTTCGGACAGCTGGCGGATCGGCTTGGGCAGCAGGCCGGCCATGGAGATATAGGCCACCAGGTCGCCGACGGTGGCATCGCCACGCAGCAACAGTACGAGGTACAGCAGTACCGCCATGGCGCTGTAGATCACCAGCTGCAGCATCGGCGTGTAGATCGCCGAGGTCTTGTTCATGCGCAGGTTCTTGCTGGTGTTCTCGTTGGTCACGTGGCGGAAGCGTTCGCGCTCGTAGGGCTCGCCGCCGAAGCTGCGGACCACGCGGTAACCCTGGATGGTCTCGGAGGACACATGGGTCACGTCGCCCATGGCCACCTGGATCTTCTTGCTCTGCTTGCGGAACTTGCGGCTGGCGCTGGTCACCATCAAGGCGATGACGGGCAGGATCGCCAGCATCACCAGGGTCAGCTTCCAGTTCATGTAGAGCAGGGAGAGGAACAGGAAGACCACGGTCATGCCTTCGCGGATCACCACCTTGATCGCGTCGGTGGCGGCGCCGGTGACCATGGTCACGTTGAAGGTGATGCGCGAGATCAGGTGCCCGGAATTGTTGCTGTCGAAGTAGCGGTTGGGCAAGGTCAGCAGGTTGTTGAACAGCGCGATGCGCAAGTCCTGCACCAGCCCCAGGGAAACCTTGGCGATGAAGTAGTTGCCGAGGAAGGACCCCACGCCTTGCCAGACAGCGATCAGCACCACCAGCAGCGGTACCGCATAGAGCAGCGAGAGGTCTCGCAACCAAGCCCAGGGCGCATTGGGGAACAGCTTGGCGTCCGGGTGGGCCAGGCCGTCGACGAAATACTTGAGGATGCCCGCCAGCATTGGCTGGGTCGCGGCGAAGATCAGGAAGCCGATGATGCTGAGCATGAACATGCCGATGTACGGACGCACATAGGACAGCAGTCGGAAGTAGATCTTCAGGCTCGAAGGAGCCTGGGGTTCTTTACCGGACATGTAGGAATCGCACGCTTAAAAGGTCGGCGATTATAACACAGCGCTCTCGTTTGCCCGGCGGCTGGGCTACTATAGCCGGCTATCGATTCAGGGACCCGTTATGCAAGACCTCGCCCTCTCCGCCTACGAAGCGCTGCGCGCCGGCGCCCAGGTGCTGGAAGCCGACAAGCATGGCGACAAGGTCCTGCGCCTGGCCGATGGCAACTTCCTGAAACTGTTCCGGCGCAAGCGGCTGATCTCCTCGGCAGCGCTCTATCCCTATGCGCAGCGCTTTGCCGACAACACCCAGATGCTGCAGCGGCTGGCGGTGCCCTGCCCGCAGATCATCGCGGTGTACCGCATTGCCGATATCGCCCGCGACGCGGTGCACTACCAGCCCCTGCCGGGCGACACGTTGCGCCAGGTGATCGAAGCGGGCGAGGCGGACACGCAACTGGCAGCGCAACTGGGCGAGCTGATCGCCGAACTGCATGATCAGGGCGTGTACTTCCGCTCGCTGCACCTGGGTAACGTGGTGAAGACCCCCGAAGGCACCCTGGGCCTGATCGATCTGGCGGACATGAAGAAACAGCGCCGGGCGCTGTCGCGCCAGCAGCGCAAGCGCAACTTCGCGCACATGCTGCGCTATACCCAGGATCGCCAGTGGCTGCTGGCCGGCAATGCCGACAGCTTGTCCGCGGCCTACCTCGCCCGCAGCCGAGTGCGCTGGTCGCTGCCCGAACTCCGGCAGTTCCTCAGTTCGGCTCCATAACCGCTGGTCGCACCTGAGGCCAGCGCTCCAGGCTCAGCCCCAGCAGGATCACCACCCAGGGCATCAGCCACATGGCACGCGTGCGCTCCCACAGGCTGAACACGTCGAACTGCATGGCAACGCTGGAGAACACCCACAGCAGCATCACCGACAGGCCCAGCGCCCGGGAGCGGCTGCGCCAGGCGTTGTAGCCGATCGCCCCCCATAGCGCCAGGAACGCCAGCAGAGCCGGCACACCGTACTGGATCGCAGTATGTACGGGGAAATTGTGCGCCCCGTTCTGGTACACGGAGCTCCCGCTGGTCACCGAATAATCGGCCCCCAGCCCAACCCCGAACCAGAAATGCTGCTGGATCTGCGGCCAGGCATTGCGCAGCAACTCGAAGCGCTCGGCATCTCCGCGCTCCATCAGACCCGGCTCGACGATAACCAGTGCCGCCCCACCCACCAACAGGAGCAAAGGCAGCAGCTTGGCTATCCGCCCTGGCACCAGGCTCAAGCTGAAGATGGCCGTGACCATCAGCGCCAGCAATGCCCCGCGACTTCCGCAGAGCACCACGTAGACAAGCGATGCGGCCAGCAGCAGCACCCAGGGCAACTGCGACCAGCCGCGGCGCGGCAGCAACGGCACGCATAACACCGTGACGAAGGCGATCGAGTAGGCCGCCGCATTGGGGTTGTCGAGGAAGCCGCCAAACCCGTTCAGGCGCCCCATTCCGAAAGCTGGGGCAAACAGCAGTGCCGCCACGCTGTAGAAACCGACCACGAGCGCCAGCGATAGCATCGTCAGGCGCAGCCGGCGCTCGTCCGCGCGGGCCCAGAGCACCCAACCGAAGATGAACAGCATGAACAGCGAAACACTCTTGAGTTGCCCCAGCGGCTTCCCCGATGTCGACCAGAGCAGCGAGAGGACCGCCCAACCGAACAGCGCCAGGAGCACCCACATCTCCCGGTGAGCCCGCAGCAAGTGGCCAAGCTCTTCGCGGCGAGCGATGCACAACCACAGCGATGGCACGTAGACGAACAACGCAACCATCTGGAAGTAGAATTTCATGCTGGGCGTCAGCATCACGCCCGCGATGGTCCACAGTACGCCGATACCCAGCATTGCCTCGGCTATCCGGCTTCCCCGGCGCTGTGTCACGCCAGTGGGGGTTACAGCGGGGCACCAGGCCCTCCAGGCCGGAGCAATCACATCTTTCATCAGCAAACGTCTTATTCCCGCCCGAACTTGAACAGCAAATGGCGAACCCGCCGCAGGGTAATACGATTCCAGCGCCACGGCGGAAGCTGCAGCAACAGCGACCAGGCGTAGCCCTTGTCGTTGACCACGGACTGCTTGAGCGCCTTGTTGAGGATACAGGTCATACCAGAGCCGTACGCCGGGTGATCACGATAAGGAGCGACCGCCATCCGATCATAATGCAGCTGGTTCTTGTAGGCCGTACGCGACAGGTTGCCCTCGTGGCGGCGGTAGCCGCTGACCACCTCCGGGAGGACTTCGACCCGGTAGCCCAGGTGTGCGATCTTCAGGCTCATCTGGAAGTCCTGGATGCGGATCTGCGGATCATAACCGCCTGCCCGATCCATGGCCTCGCGCCGGTACATGGCCACGGTCGCACCAATAGCGATGGCCTGCCCCAGCAGTTCGTCGAAGCTGTACTGGCGCACGGCATTGCCGGGACCGCCTTTCAGGTGCTTGCCGTCGGCATCGATGTAGACAGCGCGCCCGCCCAGGCAACCGACCTCGGGATGCTCACTCAGGTAGCTCGCCTGCAGGCTCAGGCGCCCCGGCATCATGATGTCGTCGGAGTCCGGCGTCGCCACCAGCTCACCCCGCGCATGGCCCAACGCCGTGTTGAGCGCGGCACTGACACCCTGGTTGGCCTGACGGTAGAACTGGAAGCCATGCTGCTGCTGAAGTGCCTGAATCTTCTCGGCACTGCGGTCACTGGACCCGTCATCCACCACGATCAGCTCGAAGTTGGGGTAATCCTGCCCGAGGATGCTCAGCAGCGTTTCTTCGATATAACGTTCACGGTTATAGCAAGGCACCAACACGGAAATCAGCGGATATTCCACAGACACCTCAATAACCGGCAGGAAATGGCCACAGGTCAGATCCCCAACGCCCGGCGCCAGCGCTCCAGCATACCGGGACGCGGACGCTCGCGCAGCGGGGCAGCCATGGCCTGGACGATGCGGGCGCCGATCTGGCTGAAGCCGAAGCCCTCCACCGCCAGCGCCCGTCCGGCTTCGGCAATCCGGCTCGCCTGCTGCGGGTCTTCGCGCAGCACCTGCAGCTTGCTGCGCAGCTGCGCTACATCTTGGTATAGCACCACGTTATGCATGTCCTGCAACCCCAGCGCGCGGTTCTCCGCCTCCCCCTGGTCATACGCCAGCAGCACGCAACCACAGGCCATGGCCTCGAAGTTCTTGATCATGTACTCGCCCATGCCAACGTCCGCGCTGACGAAGAAGCGGATGCGATTGAGCGTGTTCAGGTAGTCCTCGCCCGAGTTGGTCTTGGTCACCAGCAGGTTTTCCACCTGCCCCAGCTCATCCAGCAACGCCTTGCGACCGCTGTAGGCAACACTGCCGGTGCTGCCGACGAAGGCCAGTTCGATATCCCGCTCCCGCCCCAGGTCATGCAACAGGTTCTGGTCGTAGCCCTTGGGCACGAAGACCGCATCGAAGCCTTCCCGGCGCAGGCGCTCGCTGACCATGAAGCCCGAGCTGATTACCCTGGCCCAGGGCAGGCGGCGGTAGTGCGCACTGAACTTGCCGGTGTACTTGCAGGGAATGTAGTTCTGGTAGGCGTCGTGCTCGAGGATGACCAGGTTGGGCACGCTGCGGATGAAGGAGGCCTGGCGGATTTCCTTCTTGAAGCGCAGGAAGAACAGGATACGGTCGTACTTCGATACGTCCACGTGATCGCGGAAATACCGGCGCAGGTTGGCCTGCTCATCGCTGCTGAGCCAGCGCAGGTCGCAGTCGCAATGTTCGGCGATGCCGTCATACAGACGGTCGAGAATGGCGCGTTGTTCTTTCTGGACCAGGAACAGAACTTTCAAGACTCACCTTTACATCCCAGAGTGCGGGCAATCGAATTAACGTGCATCCTGGGCCGGATACGGCAATCGCCCAGCTTCCATGCGCCCCGCCCGTCACCCTCCGCAAGGAAATCGGCGACAAGGACAATGCGCCGCGAAGATTAGGGGACGCTGAACAGCCCGGTCAAGGCGATGGCCGTCTCAGGATATAGCAGGCAGGATCTGGCTTTGACGGACGTTATAGAAGGTGCAACCCGCGGGGAGGTCCTTGTTGACGAAAGACATCGCCCCAATGGTGACACCACTGCCAATCTCGAGTTCATCGGCGATGATGCAGCTGTGCGCGCCGAGGCTCACATTGTCACCGATCACCAGCGAGTAGCGCGACAAGCCCAACGTCTTGATGCCCACCGTGGAGTTCTGCCGAATGAAGAAATTCCTGCCGATCGTCGCGTAGCCAGTGATGACCACTCCCGGCAGGTGGGCAATCCGGAAACCGGGGCCGATCTGCGCGGCAACGCTGATGTCTACGGCATAGCGACGGTTCAACTTGCGCTGCATGCGCAACGCGTAACGACGTCGCATTCCGCCTTTGGCGTAAAGGAACTGAGCCAGGCGAAACTGCAGCAGGTAGCGGAGCACGTTGCTCTTGTAGGCCCGCTTCACGATGTTGCTGAACAGGCCGATGCGGCTACCAGGTTTCTTCTTGTTCGAGACTTCGCACTTCCAGCACTCGATCAGTTGCTGCAGATCCATCACGACCTCGCTCGCAGGTGTTTGCCATCCGCTGCTGCCACTTCTGCTTCGAGCAATGCATCCAGCTGGGTGGTTTCTATTTTCGGAACAACGCTGGCCGGCAATCGGCTGAGCGGCGACAGATTGAAAAGCCGCAGTGGATACCGGGGCGAAACCTGTTCGGCGACGATCCGGAAGCTGGGCAGGATGTAATCCTCGAAGTCCTCGTCGAGGCTGCTGGGCAGGGCGGCCGCCCCTGTTTCGTAGAAGCGCCCGATAGCCTTGTTCAGGTCCATCCCGATGAGGAACACCTGGCTGAAGCCCAGGTGGCAAGCCAGCTGTGTCGCGGCGTAGGGAATGGTACGCCCCCCGAAGTAGCCCTTGCTCATGTTGCGGCTGAAGCCGATCCGATTGGTCTTCCTGCGCAGCAGGGAGAACCCGCAGATCAGGTCAGGATCACGGCGGATGGACCAGGCATAGGAGCGATCCGAGAGCACGGCCATGCCATGGCGACGGTTGACCCGCTCCAGCAGCAGAACACCGGACCTCTGCGGCAGCAGTGTTGGGTCATGGCGATGCAGCTCCTGGAGGCAGCTCAGGCTCATCGCCAGGTGCGTGGCACTACGCGCGCCGAGGCAGGCAAGGTCGGGGCGATCGCGCACGAATCCGGGGTCGTCACAGATATAGAAGAACGGCGTGATCTTCTGGTCAGCGCAGCGAACGATGGAACCATTCATCGCAATGACCGGCCAGTCCGCATAGCGCGACAGCGGGAACTCTCCGGCGGAAGGCCCGGATGCAAGCAGGAAAACACTCCCCTCGTATCGCCCAAGGCACTCCTCGAACTCGGTAATGAGAATCTGCACACGCCCATCGCCGAGCCAGCGTCGACCACCTTCCAGTTTGAGTTCCAGCATCTGCAATCGCGCGCTCGTCAATGAATCGCCAAAGGGCGCACCCAGCGTCCAGGCCAGTATAAATGGAGGGTGCCCGCCAGTCCGTCAGCGGGCCGGCGCGAGCAGCGCCTTCACCAGCGGCAGACTCCAGAACTCCCGGCGCACAGCCTCATCGCTGAAGCGCGTCTGCAGACGTTGCTCCATCTGCTGCGCACACATCACCCGCTGCTCGCGGTCCAGTACCGACAGATGACGCAGACCTTCGGCCAGTGCCGCATCGTCGCCCAGCGGGAACAGGATACCCAACCCCTCGACGATTTCCCCCGCGCCACCACCGGAAGTCGAGATCAGCGGCACGCCGGCCACCATCGCTTCCAGCAGAACCATGCCGAAAGGCTCGTGGTCGGAGGTCAGGGCGAACACGTCGAAGGCCTTGAAGTAGCGCTTGGCGTCCGGGACCTGGCCGAGGAACAGCACGCGGTCGGCGATGCCCAGCTCGCGCGCGAGGTCCTTGAGGTCCTCCTCCAGACGCCCTTTGCCGAGGATCGCCAGCAGGCTGTTGTGCGGCAGGCGCGGCAGTGCGCGAGCGAAGCCACGCAGCAGGGTGGCCTGGTCCTTGTCCGGATGCAGGCGGCCGACGTTGCCGACCACCCAGGCATTGTCCGCCAGCCCCAGGTGTTGGCGAGCGGGATAGCGCTCGACCTGTTGTGCCTGCAGCGCGTCGACGTCGACCCGGTTGTACAGCGTCTCGATGCGTTCCTGCGGCCAGGCCGGCAGACAGGCGCGGATTTCGTCGCGCACCGCATTGGAAACACCCAGCAAGCTCAGGCGTTCGGCGAAGAAGCGCGCGAACAGCTTGCGCCCCAGGCGCTGGAAATCACCGAAACCGTGGTGCACACCGATGATCGGCAGCTTGGTGCCGAGCATGGCAATCCAGGTTGGCTTGAAACGGTGCGCGATGCAGAACCGGAAATCGCGGGATCGGGCGATCTCGCGCAGGTCGCGGATTGCCTTGAGCTTCAGCCCGCGGATATCCCGCGAGCTGTAGTCGAGGAAGAGCACCTCGTCGCTGGCGCAACCGGCCACTACTTCCGGATCGGGCGCACCGGTAAGGAACACCGTGGTGACCCGATAGCCGGTACCGGCGAACAGGCTGGCGTACTGACGGGCACAGTCGAGGAACGGCCCGTCATAGCCGTGGCAGAACTGCAGTACGCGCGGTTCAGCCGAGCGAGTCATAGGGCTCCGCGCCGTCCTTGACCACGAGGATGTCCTGCATGATCAGGTACTGCAGGTCCGAGCCGTAGAACATGTTCAGGGCGTCGGTCGGCGAGCAGACCATCGGCTCGCCACGGCGGTTCAGCGAGGTGTTGAGCGCCACGCCGTTGCCGGTGAGCCGCTCCAGCTCCTTCATCATGTCGTAGTAGCGTGGGTTGAACTCGCGCTTGAGTACCTGGGCGCGGGAGGTGCCATCTTCATGGACGACTTCCGGCACACGGGTCTTCCACTCTTCGTTGACCTCGAAGGTGAAGGTCATGAAGGGCGCCGGGTGGTCGATCTTGAACATCTGCGGGCCGACGGTATCGAGCATCGACGGGCAGAAGGGCCTCCAGCGCTCGCGGAACTTGATCTGCGCGTTGATGCGGTCAGCCACGCCGGGGACGCTCGGGCAGCCGATGATCGAGCGGCCGCCGAGGGCGCGCGGACCGAACTCCAGGCGGCCCTGGAACCAGGCCACCGGGTTGCCGTCCACCAGCACCTTGGCGATCAGTTCGGACAGGTTGTCGATCTTGCGCCAGGTCGGTTTCGCCTCGTGGCGGGCGCAGGCGGCGATGACGTCTTCGTTGCTGTATTCCGGGCCGAGGTAGACGTGCTCCATCTTCTCGACCGGTACGCCACGCTCCCAGGAAACGTAGGCCGCCGCGCCAACCGCGGTGCCGGCGTCGCTAGCCGCGGGCTGCACGTACAGCTCCTTGACCTCGGGACGGGCGATGATCTTCTGGTTGAGCTTGACGTTCAGTGCGCAGCCGCCCGCAAAGGCAATCTTGCCGGTCTCGCGAATGATGTCGCCCAGGTAGTAATCCATCATCTCCAGCGCCAGCTTCTCGAACAGCGCCTGGATGCTGGCGGCGTAGTGAATGTACGGATCGTCGGCGATATCGCCTTCACGCTTCGGACCGAGCCACTCGATCAGCTTGGGCGAGAAATAGTAGCCCTTGCCCTTTTCCTTGTAGCGACGGAAGCCGATGACGTTGGCGTAGTCGGTGTTGATCACCAGCTCGCCATTTTCGAATTTGGCCAGACGGGAAAAGTCGTACTTGCTGGCATCGCCGTAGGGCGCCATGCCCATGACCTTGAACTCGCCGTCGAGCATGTCGAAGCCGAGGTACTCGGTCAGCGCACCGTACAGGCCGCCCAGGGAGTCCGGATCGTAGAACTCCTTGATCTTGTGGATCTTGCCGTTCTCGCCGTAGCCGAAGAAGGTGGTGGCGTACTCGCCCTTGCCGTCGATCCCGAGGATCGCCGTCTTCTCCTTGAAGCCCGAGCAGTGGTAGGCACTGGAAGCGTGGGCCAGGTGGTGCTCGACCGGCTGGATCTTGGTCTTCTTCAGGTCGAAGCCCAGCTGCTGCAGGCACCACTGGATACGTTTGTAGTAGCGATGGTAGCGGCGGTTGCCGAGCAGGATGGCGTCCAGCGCGCGGTCCGGCGCGTAGGCGTAGCGCTTGGCATAGTGCCAGCGGGCCTTGTCGAAGATGCTGATGGGGGCGAAGGGAATGGCCACCACGTCAACGTCCGACGGCTTGATCCCGGCCTGCTCCAGGCAGAACTTGGCCGACTCGTAGGGCATGCGGTTCTTCGCGTGCTTGTCGCGGACGAAGCGCTCTTCTTCGACGGCCGCGACCAGCTTGCCGTCGATGTACAGGGCGGCGGAAGGGTCATGGCTTACGGCGCCGGACAGGCCGAGGATGGTCAATGCCACAGGGTCTAGCCTCTTTCATCTGGGCGGGTGCCAGGCACCCGCGGTAAACGTTCGTCGAGCAGCCGGTGCAGTGCGCTGCCCTCTGGCCAGTTGCGCAGGAAACGCGCACGGTCGCGGGCATAGGCGCGGGCGAAGCTCGCTTCTCGCGAGTGGCGCTGCATGGCATCGAGGTCGATCAACGACCACTGCCCACCTTCGCCCTGCTCCTGCCAGAACAGGTTGTGCCCTTTCAGGTCGCCGTGGCTGATGCGCTCGCGCACCAGCGCCGCGAACAGTCTGTCCAGGGCCACAAGATCCGATTCCGGCGGCAGGCCGCCCCCCTCCGGATGGTCCAGGTAGGGTTTGAAACGGGCGATTATATCCTGACCCGCCAGGTAATCGGTAATCAGGAAGGCCGGGCCCCGCAGCCACAGCCAGCGCCGCTCGATCACCGCCAGCGGCTTGGGTGTGGCGATGCCGAGGAAGTCCAGGCGGTTGCCCTCGCGCCAGGAGGCCCAGGCGCGACTGGGGCGCCAGAAGCGCTTGAACCAGTGCAACAGGTTCTTGATGTTGTAGCGCTTGACCACCAGAGGCCGGCCATTGAGCTCCACGCGGGCAACGGTCGCCGCGCCGCCGGTCTTGTAGATGTGTCCGCGATTTATGTAGGAATCCGGATCGGACAGCAGCGGCTGCAAGCTCTCCTCTTCTTCGCGGCGTACCGCGCGCAGGCCAAATGGCCCCCTGAACACGCTGAACAGGCTGCAGTCGCGGGCGATCTTCTTCATCAGGTCGCCGACGCGCCAGCGTCGAACCCTGGCGATTTCCTTCTGCAGCGCTTCCAACGGCAGCGCGTGCTCGCCATTGGCCAACAGATAATGAATCAGCAGCTCTTCCAGATACGGATCGAGGCTCGCCGGCAGCTGGGCGAAGAATACCCCGAGGTTTTCCAGCACGTGCTTGCGCGACAGCGGCTGCCCCGGAGTTTCCGCGCGGATGCCGGCGCCGTCGATCAGGTACAGCTTGCCGGCGTGGCGCAGCAGGTTGTCCAGGTGCAGGTCTTCCTGCCACAGGCCCTTGAGGTGCAGCTGGGCGATGGCGGTCAGGGCTTCGGCGATAACGGCGGTCTGACCGTCGGACAGCAGCGGCTCGCCTTCCACGGCGCGCCAGGCGTCCCAGAGACTTTCGGAATTTTCGAGGAACTCGAAGAGCAGCCAGCCGCCTTCGCCGTCCTTCAGGCCGTCAGCCAGCAGCTGCGGCGTGGTCAGGCCCTGCTCGGCAAGTAGGCGCACGCCTTCACGCTCACGCTGGAAGTGCCGCGCAGCCTTGCCGCCGACCAGCAGCTTGGCCAGTACCGACCGGCCGCGCCAATTGGCCGCACCGACGTAGCGCTGGCCGGGCAGGACGCGCAGCAGGCGGTCCAGCCGCAGTTCGGCCGGGCCGGCACCGTCTTCCAGCTCGATGCGCAGGGGTAGCGCCGGAGCGCGGCCGGCATCGCGCAGGGCAGACAGCCTCATGCGCGGTTTTCCTTCTTCTTGCGGCGCGCACCCAGGCGACGGTACCAGTCGTCCACTTCAGGGCCGGTGGACGAGGTGCCCAGGTAGGCCGCCAGCAGGTTGCGCACGTCGGTCTCGTTCCAGTCCGGCGCACGGCGCAGCAGAGGCTCGAGGTCGCGCACGCGGTCGCGCTGGCCAAACCACAGCGGGCGGGTCTTTTCCAGGTCGATCAGAGTCGCCTCGAAGGCGTCGTCGGTTTCGCGCAGGAAGATGTGCTTGGGGTAGAAGCAGCCGTGCATCTGCCCGGCCTCGTGCAGGCGACGAGCGAGCATGCCGCAGGCGCGCAGGATGGCCTGGCGACGTTCGGCAGGCAGGTTCGACCAGCCCTGCAGCAGGCTGTCGAGGTCGCGCCAGCCGTCCAGGGCGCGGGTCATCAGGATCGCCCGGCGCTCGCCGCCGACCTGCCGCGCGCCGAAGAACGCTGCTTGCATCGACGGAATGCCAAGCTGGTGATAGCGCTGGATATTGCGGAACTCGCGGCTGAAGGTCGGCTCGCCGAGCGGACGCTTCAGGCTGCGGGTCAGGTGGTTGCTCTGGCGCTTGAGGTAGTAGGCGGTGCCGTCCAGCTCCAGGCGATAAACGCTGCTCCAGCCGCCACGCTCGGTGTTGGGCTCGTCAACGGCTTCCAGCTGAAGAGCCCAGAGCGCATCGAAATCGGCCAGGGCGTTGCTTTCCAGCAGGGCCTGGTCGCCCTCGGCAATGAAATCCTTCACTCGCGTCCCTCGAAGAAATGGACGATCTGTCGGACACGTTTCTTGTCCGACGCGTTCAGTCGCTCGCGGCGCCGGTACAGCAGGTAGAACTGCAGGCGCTGCGTGTAGGAAAGGTGGTACTTGGCGACCTTGTCGAGGGTGGCCAGGTCCTTGGTGATGCGGTAACGCAGCATGAAGCTGATCCAGAAGTCGCCGATCGGGCAGTCGATGAAGTACACCGTACCCTCCCCGTCCACCAGGATGTTGCGCCACTTCAGGTCGTTGTGGGTGAAGTGGTGGTCATGCATGGTCCGGGTGTAGCCGGCCAGCTGACGCATGACGTGCTCGACCCAGGCGCGATCCTTCAGGCGCGGATCGTTCTGCTTGGCCAGGGCATGCAGGTCCTCGGTGCCAACCAGCTCGCGGGTGATGATCGCGCCACGGGAGAAGCCGCCGTTGACGCGTTCCAGGCCATAGGCCACGACCTGTGCAGTCGGTATGCCCCACTTGGCGAACTGTTTGAGGTTCTGCCACTCGGCCTTCACCCGTGGGCGCGGCAGATAACGGCGGAAACCCTTGCCCGGCTTGCGGTAACGCTTGACGTAATAGCGCACGCCGTCGCGTTCGATGCGCACGACGTCGGACATCGCATCCTTGGTGATGCGCTCGCCTTCGAGGGCAAACACGGCATCCAGGCTGCCGAAATCGGCGGCGAGATGCTGGTAGTCGGCTTCGAGTACCCAGCCGGCCATCAGAGCAGGTCTCCGTAACGTTGTTTGCGGTCGTAGAGCTTGGCCGCCTTGCGTTCCATCCACGCCAGCAGCGCAGCTTCCTCGCGGAGGATGTCACGCAGCGGACGCTGGAAGTAACCGCGCAGGAAGCGCAATTTGTCACGGCGCGTAAGGCCGATGTCCAGCGCGGAGAAGTACAGCGCCGCCAGGTCCTTGTCGCGCCAACGGCGTGGGGTAGCAGTGCGGGTCTGAGCGCGGTGCAGGTCGATCACCGACAAGCGCAGGTCATTGGCGCTGATCGGGCGGTCGGTGTGCAGCAGGAAGTGGCAGATATAGCAGTCGCGGTGGTTCACCCCGGCGCGATGCATGGTGCCGACCATCTTCGCCACTTCGGCGATCAGCGCGCGCTTCAGGCGTGGCTCGGGCGGCGTCTGCAGCCAGTCCAGCGAGAGGACCTCCAGGTCGGTGGTCGGCGCCAACTCCTCGGTGATGATGAAGGAGTGCTGCGCGGCCGGATTGCCGCCACGTTCGCCGTAGGCCACCGAGGTCATGGTCGCCACGCCGGCCTGGTGCAAGCGTTCCAGGGCGCGCTGTTCCTGGCCCGCACCCAGCACCGGGAGCTTGGCACTGAACAGGTTCTTGACGATCTCGCCCCAGCCGATGCCGCGGTGGATCTTCACGAAATAACCGCGCCCTTGGACTTCGGTGCGCAGCGTGCGGCGGCCTTCCAGCTCGCGATAGACCTTGCCCTGCAGGCGTTCGACTTCGGCGAACGGGTCCTTGCCGGCCCAGAGGGTCTTGAAGGGCTCGTGCAGTTCGAGCTTCATGCGCGCTCCCGCAGGATCAGATCGGCGGCGTGCTGCGGCATGCTGTAGAGATCGGCGCTGTCGGCGAAGGCCAGGCCATTGCGCGACCAGTCGGCGCGCGTCACGTCATCTTCCAGCATGTCCTTGAGCATGGCGTTCAGGCGCTCCTGCTCGAAGGGCGACGGCACCACGCGCCCGGCTTTCGCCTCGTCGATGTAATGGGCGTAGCCGCAGACGTCGGTGACCAGCACCGGCAGGCCCGCGACCAGCGCTTCCAGCAGCACGGTGCCGGTGTTTTCGTTGTAAGCCGGATGAATCAGCAGGTCGGCGCCGAGCAGGAAGCGCGGAATATCGCTGCGCCCCTTGAGGATCTGCACGTTGTCCGACAGCCCCAGCGCCTTCACCTGCAGCAGGAACGGCTTGGGATCGTCCTGGCCGATGGCAATCAGCCGGGTGCGCTTGCGCAGCGAGCGCGGCAGGGCGGCCAGCGCCTTGAGACTGCGGTCCAGGCCCTTGGTCTTGAAACCGGAGCCGATCTGCACCAGCAGCAGGTCGTCGTCACCCAGCTTGAACTCGCGGCGGAAATCGGCGCGGATCTCGGCGGCGTTGGCCGGCGCGCGACGGTCCTGGGCGATGCCCGGCGGCAACAGATGGAAGCGTGCCTCGGGGGTGCGGTAATGCTTGATGAACAGCGGCTGCTGGACTTCGGAGATCATCAGGATCTCGGTCTTGGACTCCGGCGCAAACACCGCACGCTCATAATCGGCGAAGTGCTTGTAGCGGCCCCAGCGACGGTAGAAGGAATTGCGCAAGGTCTGCGCCTTGTCCTCGAAGCAACCGTCGGCGGCGTAGTAGACGTCCAGACCGGGCATCTTGTTGAAACCGATCACCCGGTCCACCGGCGAACGCGCGAGGTCCGCCGCCAGCCAGGCGCTGAATTTCTCGTTGCGGCGGTGGTTGAACAGCGACTTCACCGGCGCCACCCGCACGTCGAAGCCAGGCGGCACTTCGCCCTCCCAGATCGGCGTGTAGACGCGGATGGAGTGGCCGCGCTGCTGGCACTCCAGGGCAATGCGCATGAAATCGCGCTGCAGCCCGCCGAACGGGAAGTATTTGTAGAGAACGAAAGCCAGGGTCATCGAAGCGTCTCCGGGGCCAGCAGCAGTGCCTCCAGCTGGGTGGCCACACGCAGGGGATTCAGGCGCGTGAAGCACAGAGGCTGTTCATGCCGCAGGTCGAACTGGCGCTTGTCTTCGGCCGTCGGCTGGTAGGTGCAGGTCTTCTGCAGGCACGGCGCACACGAGGGCCAGTCACTGGCCAGGTGCACCTGCGAGCGCCCGTAGGCACCCGTAAGACCGGGATTGGTCGGACCGAACAGCGATAGCGTCGGCACGTCCAGGGCGGCTGCCAGGTGTCCGAGTCCGGTGTCGACCGCCACGCAGGCGGAAGCGCCGGCCAGGACCTTGGCCATGCCTGCGAGGCTTAATTTGGGGAGCACCGAGGCATTTTCCAAGCCTTCGGCAAGCCGTTCGGCGCGTTGCCGCTCGGCTTCGTTGCCCCAAGGCAGGCGAACCTGCCAGCCGCGCTCGCCCATACGCTGGGCCAACTCGCGCCAGTAAACCTCGGGCCAGTGCTTGGTCACCCAGGTGGTGCCGTGCAGGAAGACCAGGTAGGGCTCGGTTTCCACCGAATCCAGCAGGCGATTGCGGTCCAGGCCGTAGTCACCGGTGTCAGCGGGCAGCGGGTAGTCCAGCGCCTGGGCGAACAGCTGACGCACGCGCTCGACGGCGTGCTGGCCCCAGGCGACCGGGTAGGTCCGGTTATAGAAGCGGCTGGCGGCCGGCTCGCGGGCCGACGCCTTGTCCAGCCCGGCGATCGGCGTGCGGCGGCGCGCATAGCGGGTCAGCCAGGCACTCTTGAGCAGGCCTTGGGCATCGATCACCAGGTCGTAGTCGACCTCCTTCAGGCGGCGCTTGAAGCGACTCCACTCACCGCTCTTGAGGGTCTGCCAGAGATTCTTGCGCCAGCGTCGGATCGCCACCGGGATCACCTGGGCCACGGCCGGGTGCCAGGCAGGAATCTCGGCGAAGCCCTCTTCCACCACCCAGTCGAACTGGATGCCGGGAATGGCGCGGGCAGCGTCGGTCAGTGCTGGCAGGGTATGGATGACATCGCCCAGGGACGAGGTCTTGATCAGCAGGACCCTCATTCGGCGCTTTCCACATCCACCGGGTCAGCGACCAGTCGGTCCAGCGCTTCGATCACCGGGCGCGGCTTCAGCTCGCGCAGGCAGTTGTAGTGGCCGAAGCGGCACACGCGATCGAAGCAGGGGCTGCATTCCAGGCCGAGGCGGACGATTTCCACGGCATCGGCCAACGGCGGGGTGAACTGCGGCGAAGTGGAGCCGTAAACCGCCACCAGCGGGCGGTTCAGCGCGGCGGCCACGTGCATCAGGCCGGAATCGTTGGTGACCACGGCGCCTGCGCAGGACATCAGGTCGATGGCCTCGGACAGCGCGGTCTCGCCGGCGAGGTTCACCGATTCTTCGCGCAGCCCGGGAATCAGGCGCATGCGAATGTCTTCGCCGCCGGGGTGGTCGTTCTTCGAGCCGAAGATCCACACCTGCCAGCCGGAGCGGATCTTCACCTCGGCGACCTTGGCGTAGTACTCCGCCGGCCAGCGCTTGGCCTCGCCGAACTCGGCGCCGGGGCACAGCGCCAGCACCGGGCGATCCAGGCTCAGGCCGAACTTGGCCAGCGCGGCCTCGCGGCTCTGTGGGTCGATGGCCAGGCGCGGCTGTGGATAAGGTTGCGGCAGCTCGGCGCCCGGCGCGAAAGCCAGCGCCATGAAGCGCTCGATCATCAGTGGGTAGCGTTCTTTATCCAGCACACGGATGTCATTGAGCAGGCCGTAGCGCATCTCGCCCTTCCAGCCGGTGCGCTTGGGGATGCCGGCGAAATACGGCACCAGCGCCGACTTGAGCGAGTTGGGCAGGAGGATCGCCTGGTCGTACTGGCCCTTGAGGGTCTTGCCGATGCGCCGGCGCGAGGCGATGTCCAGCACGCCATGGCCGAGCGGGAAGCTCAGGGCCTGGCGCACTTCGGGCATGCGCTCGAGGATCGGCCGGCTCCAGTCGGGCGCCAGCACGTCGATCACGCAGTCCGGATGCTGCTGCTTCAGACACTGGAAGAGTGTCTGCGCCATCACCATGTCGCCCACCCAGGAGGGGCCTACGATCAGAATTCTCATGCCTTTTCCAGAAACGACCGGGGAGGCTCTCGCCTCCCCGTACTCCATTCATCCAGCCGTGCGGTGCTTGCCCTCACGGTCAGGTGCCGAGCATCGAATGCCGGCAGTCTAGCCCAGCGCACCTTGCGGCCGGGCGGATTTCGTCACTCCCTGTGACCTGGCGCAATGGCATCACGCGCCCAACTCCTGACCTCTGTATAGCTGCACAAGCAACCGACAGCGCGGCCCGCTCCGGCGATCATCATCCCGCCGGATGCTGGCTACTTCATAGGAAATCGCAGCGAATCAGGTCAGCTCGAAGGCCTTCCACATCTGCATCACCATGCGTCTTTCCGCATGGAAGTGGTCGCCGCTCACCACGCCCGGCTGCTTCTGCAGGGACAATCGGTGCGCCGCCGCCCGGTAGGCCTTATAGGCGTCCTGCAACTTCAGGACATCCTCACCGGACATCAACCCGACCCGCTCCAGTGCTTCCAGGATGCGGATATTGTCGGTGAACTCCACCAGCTCCGGGTGTTGCCACGACCAGGCCAGGGCCGCGTATTGCACCATAAATTCGATATCGACGATACCACCGGCATCCTGCTTGAGATCGAACGGGGCCGCGGCCTCGAAGGCATTCGGCGCGGTGCCGGCGGCCGTGCTGGGGGTGCCGAGGTTGTCGCGCATCTTGGCGCGCATCTCGCTGACCTCCTTGCGCAACTCCGGCAGATCGCGTTGCTGGCCGAGCACTTTCGCGCGGATCGCCTCGAAGGCCCTGGCCACCCGCTGGCAGCCGGCGAGCACACGGGCACGCACCAGCGCCTGGTGCTCCCAGGTCCAGGCCTCGCCCAGCTGGTAGGCCTCGAAGGCGCGCAGCGAGCTGACCAGCAGGCCGGAGGCACCACTGGGACGCAGGCGCATGTCCACTTCATAGAGCATGCCCGAAGGCGTCTGCGCGGTGAGGAAGTGGATGATCTTCTGCCCCAGGCGCGTATAGAACTGCGCCCCATCGATGGGCTTGGCGCCGTCGGTCTCGCTCTGCGGGTCGCCATCGTGGATGAACACCAGGTCCAGGTCCGAGCCATGGCCCAGCTCCAGGCCGCCGGACTTGCCGTAGCCGATGATGATGAAGTCCGGATCGCACGGCGTGCCGTCCACACGGGTCGGCCGGCCGTGGCGCTGCACCAGTTGGTCCCAGGTCAGGCTCAGCACCTGTTCGAGGATCGCTTCGGCCAGCCAGGTCAGGTAGTCGCTGACCTTCATTAAAGGCAGAGTCCCTGCGATTTCCGAGGCCACTACGCGCAGGGCATGGGCCAGCTTGAAGTGGCGCAGGGTTTCCATCTGCTGCTCGAGGTCGTCCTCCGGGATGCGCATCAGCCGCTCGCGCAACTCGGCGCCCAGCTCGGCGGCCTGTGGCGGGCGGAACAAGCGCCCTTCATTCAATAGCTCGTCGAGCAGGATGGGGAAGCGCGCAATCTGCTCGGCCACCATCGGGCTGGCCGCACAGAGCGTCAGCAGACGCTCCAGCGCGCCGGGGTTTTCGGTCAGCAGCACGAGATAGGCGGAGCGCCGCGCCACCGCCTCGATCAGCGGCAGTGTGCGCTCCAGCAGTACATCCGCCGGGCCGCGCTCGGCAATCATGTTCAGCAGGCGCGGCATGAAGGCGTCCAGCCGCTCGCGGCCCAGGCGCTGCATGGCTCGCACCTGCGTGCCGTGGCGCAGGTCGGTGAGGCGCTTCCAGGCCGCCGCCGGCTGGGTGAACCCGGCGTCGGCGAACTGCCGGCAAGCAGACTCTTCATCCACCGCCTCTTCCCACAAGGGGATCCACTCGCCACCGATGGTGGTATCCACCTGGCCTTCTTCATCTTCATCCGGATCGGCGATGACCTGGCGGAAGTGCCAGTCGATGCGGTCGCGCCACTGGTTGGTGGCCTGGTGGAAGGCCGACCAGTTGGCGAAGCCCATGATGAAGGCGACGCGGATACGCTCGAACTCGTCCTCCGGCAGCATCTGCGTCTGGCGGTCGGCGATGGCCTGCAACGCGTGCTCGGCATAGCGCAGGAATTCGTAGCCCTCGCGCAATTCGGCAACCACCTGCGGCGGCAGGTAACCCTGCCCTTCGAGGATCGCCAGCACGCGCAGCAGCGGCCGCTGCTGCAGGCTCAGGTCGCGACCGCCATGGATCAACTGGAAGGCCTGGGCGATGAACTCCACCTCGCGGATGCCGCCGGCGCCCAGCTTGATGTTCTCGCTCATGCCCTTGCGCCGGACTTCCTGCTGGATCAGCTGCTTCATGGTGCGCAGCGCCTCGATGGCGGAGAAGTCCAGGTAGCGGCGGTAGACGAACGGGCGCAGCAGGTCCAGCAGGCGCTGGCCGGCCTCCTGGTCGCCACCGACCACGCGAGCCTTGATCATCGCGTAGCGTTCCCAGTCGCGCCCCTGATCCTGGTAGTACTGCTCCAGCGCAGCGAAGCTGTGCACCAGCGGGCCGCTGGAGCCGTAGGGGCGCAGACGCATATCGACGCGGAAGGCGAAGCCTTCGACGGTGATGGCGTCCAGCGACTTGATCAGCTTCTGCCCCAGGCGAGTGAAGAACTCCTGGCTATCCAGCGCACGCTTGGCGCCCTGGGTCTCCCCACCCTCGGGGTAGCCGAAGATCAGGTCGATGTCCGAGGACAGGTTCAGCTCGCCAGCGCCCAGCTTGCCCATCCCCAGCACGATCATCTTCTGCGGCAGGCCCGAGCGGTTGCCGATGGGCACGCCGAACTGCTGGCAATGGCGCTGATAAAGCCAGGCCAGGGACTGGTCGATGCTGGCGTCGGCGAGGTCCGACAGGTCGCGACAGGTGCCCGCGAGGTCGCTGCGGCGAGTCAGGTCGCGCCAGATGATGCGCATCTGCTGGCGTCGACGGAAGCGACGCAGGCGGCGGCCCAGTTCGTCCTCGTCGGCGCAGTCGGCCAGCAGCGCTTCCAGTTGCGCGCCCATCTCACCGGGCTGCAGGGCACGCTCCAGTTCGCCGGTCGCGGCCAACGCCAATAGAAAGGCAGGATCGCGCTGGACCTGCTCGGCGACGAAATCGCTACCGGCGGTGACGCGGGCGAAATCGGCATGCCGCTCGTCGGACCAGCTGTCGAAGCTGTCGATCTGCTCGGCGGAAAGCGCGGCGATGGCGGTACGGAAATTCTGCTCAGCGCGCTCGGCGAGAGGCTTGAGAGTAGCCGGCAAAGCGGCCAGGGACGGCAGGCTCATGGTCTATCCTGAGTGGTCGGCGAGGCGCCGGCATTCCTGTCTTTTCGTGCCCCTGTAGTTTTACTACTAACTTTTTCGAGGGGAGGGATGTATCCGCTGGCGATTTGTAGTAAAACTACAACCCGCCGGGCGTACCCCCGGAGCACTTCCAAGAATTCGCCGCGTCGCCCACGAGGTTGGCGCAGCTATCGGCAACGATCTACTGGCTTCCGATTCTGGAAGCCTTTCCGCCCTGGAGCAAGCCATGCAAGACCTCGATCCCGTCGAAACCCAGGAATGGCTGGACGCCCTGGAATCGGTCCTGGACCGTGAAGGTGAAGACCGCGCCCATTACCTGATGACCCGCATGGGCGAGCTGGCCAGCCGGTCCGGCACCCAACTGCCCTACGCCATCACCACGCCGTACCGCAACAGCATCCCGGTGACCCACGAAGCGCGCATGCCCGGCGACCTGTTCATGGAGCGCCGCATCCGCTCCCTGGTGCGCTGGAACGCCCTGGCGATGGTGATGAAGGCCAACAAGAACGACCCGGATCTGGGTGGCCACATCTCCTCCTTCGCCTCCTCGGCGACTCTGTATGACGTTGGCTTCAACTACTTCTTCCAGGCCCCGACCGACGAGCACGGCGGCGACCTGGTGTTCTTCCAGGGCCACGCCTCCCCCGGCGTCTACGCCCGCGCCTTCCTCGAAGGCCGCATCAGCGAAGACCAGCTGAACAACTTCCGCCAGGAAGTGGACGGCAACGGCCTGTCTTCCTACCCGCACCCCTGGCTGATGCCGGACTTCTGGCAGTTCCCGACCGTATCCATGGGTCTGGGTCCGATCCAGGCGATCTACCAGGCGCGCTTCATGAAGTACCTGGAAAGCCGCGGCTTCATCCCCGCCGGCAAGCAGAAGGTCTGGTGCTTCATGGGCGACGGCGAGTGCGACGAGCCTGAATCCCTGGGGGCGATCTCCCTGGCCGGCCGCGAGAAGCTGGACAACCTGATCTTCGTCATCAACTGCAACCTGCAGCGCCTCGACGGCCCGGTTCGCGGCAACGGCAAGATCATCCAGGAACTCGAAGGCGTGTTCCGTGGCGCCGAGTGGAACGTCAACAAGGTGGTCTGGGGTCGCTTCTGGGACCCGCTGTTCGCCAAGGACACCGCCGGCCTGCTGCAGCAGCGCATGGACGAGGTCATCGACGGCGAGTACCAGAACTACAAGGCCAAAGACGGTGCCTACGTGCGTGAGCACTTCTTCGGTGCCCGTCCGGAGCTGCTGGAGATGGTCAAGGACCTCTCCGACGAGGAAGTCTGGAAACTCAACCGTGGCGGCCACGACCCCTACAAGGTCTATGCGGCCTACCACCAGGCGGTCAACCACAAGGGCCAGCCGACCGTCATCCTGGCCAAGACCATCAAGGGCTACGGTACCGGTTCGGGCGAAGCGAAGAACATCGCGCACAACGTCAAGAAGGTCGACGTCGAGTCCCTGAAGTCGTTCCGCGACAAGTTCGACATCCCGGTCAAGGATGCCGACCTGGAAAACCTGCCGTTCTACCGCCCCGAAGAAGGCAGCGCCGAAGCCAAGTACCTGGCCTCCCGCCGTGCTGCGCTGGGCGGCGTGATGCCGGTTCGCCGCGAGAAGAGCTTCCAGGTCCCGGTTCCCCCGCTGGAAACCCTCAAGGCCATGCTCGACGGCTCGGGCGACCGCGAAATCTCCACCACCATGGCCTTCGTGCGGATCATCTCGCAGCTGGTCAAGGACAAGGAACTCGGCCCGCGCATCGTCCCGATCGTGCCGGACGAAGCCCGTACCTTCGGTATGGAAGGCATGTTCCGTCAGTTGGGTATCTACTCTTCCGTCGGCCAGCTGTACGAGCCGGTGGATAAAGACCAGGTGATGTTCTACCGCGAGGACAAGAAAGGTCAGATCCTCGAGGAAGGCATCAACGAAGCCGGCGCCATGTCCAGCTGGATTGCCGCGGGTACCTCGTACTCCACGCACAACCAGCCGATGCTGCCGTTCTACATCTTCTATTCGATGTTCGGCTTCCAGCGTATCGGCGACCTGGCCTGGGCCGCTGGCGACAGCCGCGCCCACGGCTTCCTGATCGGCGGTACCGCCGGCCGTACCACCCTGAACGGTGAAGGCCTGCAGCACGAAGACGGTCACAGCCACCTGCTGGCAGCGACCATCCCGAACTGCCGCACCTACGATCCGACCTATGCGTACGAGCTGGCGGTGATCATCCGCGAAGGCTCGCGGCAGATGATCGAAGAGCAGCAGGACATCTTCTATTACATCACCGTGATGAACGAGAACTACGTCCAGCCGGCCATGCCCAAGGGCGCAGAGGAAGGCATCATCAAGGGCATGTACCTGCTCGATGAGGACAAGAAGGACGCCGCGCACCACGTGCAGCTGCTGGGTTCGGGCACCATCCTGCGCGAAGTCGAAGCCGCCGCGAAGATCCTGCGCGAAGACTTCGGCATCGGCGCCGACGTCTGGTCCGTTCCGAGCTTCAACGAACTGCGCCGCGACGGCCTCGCCGTGGAGCGCTGGAACCGCCTGCACCCGGGTCAGAAGCCCAAGCAGAGCTATGTCGAAGAGTGCCTGTCCGGCCGCAAGGGCCCGGTCATTGCCTCCACCGACTACATGAAGCTCTATGCCGAGCAGATCCGTCAGTGGGTTCCGAGCAAGGAATTCAAGGTCCTGGGCACCGACGGCTTCGGCCGCAGCGACAGCCGCCGCAAGCTGCGCGACTTCTTCGAAGTCGACCGCCACTGGGTGGTGCTGGCCGCGCTGGAAGCCCTGGCTGATCGCGGTGATATCGAACCCAAGGTCGTGGCGGAAGCCATCGCCAAGTTCGGCATCAACCCCGAAAAACGTAACCCGCTGGACTGCTGAGGAGAGGCACGATGAGCGAACTGATTCGTGTACCCGACATCGGCAATGGCCAGGGTGAAGTCATCGAGCTGCTGGTCAAGGTGGGCGACACCGTCGAGGCCGACCAGAGCCTGCTGACCCTGGAATCCGACAAGGCCAGCATGGAAATCCCCTCGCCCAAGGCCGGCGTGGTGAAAAGCCTGAAGGTCAAGGTGGGCGACACCCTGAAGGAAGGCGACGAGATCCTCGAACTGGAAGTCGAGGGTGGTTCGGCTGCCGCCGAAGCGCCCAAGGCCGAAGCACCGGCTCCGGCCGCCGAGGCACCGAAGGCAGAGGCTCCGGCCGCTGCCCCGGCTGCCGCGCCCGCCGCTGGCGCCAGCGTCCAGGACATCCACGTCCCGGACATCGGCTCAGCCGGCAAGGCCAACGTCATCGAAGTCATGGTGAAAGCCGGCGACACGGTCGAAGCCGACCAGTCGCTGATCACCCTGGAGTCGGACAAGGCCAGCATGGAAATCCCCTCGCCGGCTTCCGGCGTGGTAGAGAGCGTATCGATCAAGGTCGGTGACGAAGTCGGCACCGGTGACCTGATCCTCAAGCTCAAGGTCGCGGGCGCTGCTGCCCCGGCCGCGGCGGAAGCTCCGGCTGCTGCTCCGGCTCCGGCCGCTGCTCCTGCCGCCGCTCCCGCGCCGACCGCTGCAGCTCCGGCCAAGGCACCTGAAGCTGCTCCGGTGGGTGCGCCCAGCCGTGACGGCACCAAGGTCCACGCCGGCCCCGCCGTGCGCATGGTTGCCCGCGAGTTCGGCGTCGAGTTGGGCGAAGTCAAAGGCACCGGTCCGAAAGGCCGCATCCTCAAGGAAGACGTGCAGGCGTTCGTCAAGGAACAACTGCAACGCGCCAAGTCCGGCCCGGCTGCGGGCGCTACCGGTGGCGCGGGCATCCCGCCGATCCCGGAAGTCGACTTCAGCAAGTTCGGCGAAGTGGAAGAAGTGGCCATGACCCGCCTGATGCAGGTCGGCGCCGCCAACCTGCATCGCAGCTGGCTGAACGTGCCGCACGTGACCCAGTTCGACTCGGCCGACATCACCGAGATGGAAGCCTTCCGCGTGGCCCAGAAAGCCGTCGCGGAGAAGGCCGGCGTCAAGCTGACCGTACTGCCGATCCTGCTGAAAGCCTGCGCCCACCTGCTCAAGGAAATGCCGGACTTCAACAGCTCCCTCGCCCCCAGCGGCAAGGCGCTGATCCGCAAGAAGTACGTGAACATCGGCTTCGCCGTGGACACGCCGGACGGTCTGCTGGTCCCGGTGATCAAGAACGTCGACCAGAAGAGCCTCCTGCAGCTCGCCGCCGAAGCCGCCGAACTGGCCGAGAAAGCGCGCACCAAGAAGCTCTCCGCCGACGCCATGCAGGGCGCCTGCTTCACCATTTCCAGCCTCGGGCACATTGGCGGCACCGGCTTCACGCCGATCGTCAACGCGCCGGAAGTGGCGATCCTGGGTGTCAGCAAGGCGACCATGCAGCCGGTGTGGGACGGCAAGGCCTTCCAGCCGCGCCTGATGCTGCCGCTGTCGCTGTCCTACGATCACCGCGTGATCAATGGGGCGGCCGCCGCGCGCTACACCAAGCGCCTGTCGGACCTGCTGGGCGATATCCGCACCCTGCTCCTGTAAGTGCGGCTGCTGTAAGTGTTGTAAAGGCCGGCCCCGCGCCGGCCTTCCTCTCGACGAGCACGCCACGCTCGTACTCTCCAGCCCTGCCGGATGGCGGGGCTTCTTTTTTTGCCGGACAGGCGGTCACGCCTGGCTCCCGCCGCTCGCTCAACTTCGCTCTGTGATGGCCGATACAGTCTTGGCTTGTCATGGCCCCGTGCCTCATGCAAATCTTGCCAACGCCCATAGAAGTCGGGTGGGGCGAAGTACCCCATCCAGCACCCTGGAAATCTCCCGCGCATGAAGAGTCATCCCGATGCCGCCAGCCGTCAGGCGGCCGAGG
The DNA here is from genome assembly GCF_051990045.1 of Pseudomonas sp. YH-1. Taxonomy (NCBI): domain Bacteria; kingdom Pseudomonadati; phylum Pseudomonadota; class Gammaproteobacteria; order Pseudomonadales; family Pseudomonadaceae; genus Pseudomonas; species Pseudomonas sp. YH-1. The sequence continues at coordinate 416,028 of NZ_CP178184.1, forward strand.
TTGTCACGCAGCTTCCCGTCCCTTCGAGGCTCGGGATGCTGCGCTTCGAGCGCCTGAATGAACCCAGCTGGACCCTGCTGTTCCTCGACCCCGGTTGTGAGCGGCAGATCGGCGTACCGGCCCAGGACCTCTGCGGCATCCTTGACGCCCCCTACGCCAGCCTGATGGAGCCCGAGGCGCGCCATCGCCTGCATGAGCAGGTGCAGCAGCAACTGCTCAAGGACGGCCGCTACCGGGTGCGCTACCTGCTCCACTCGCCGCGCGGCACGCTGAACGTGCTGGAGGTCGGCGAAAGTTTCCAGCAGCACGGTCGCCAACTGCTCCACGGCTACCTGCTGCAGACCGAGGCGGACGAGCACGAAACCGAACTCGACCCGCGCCTGCTGGACCTGGAAGCGCAGAACATCCGCCTGAAGATGTCCCTGGAGATGTACCAGCGCTCCCAGGACGAACACCTGCAGCACCTGGTGCGCTCGCGCACCCAGCAGAACCTGATCGTGCGCCTGGCGCGGCACCGCTACCTGTCCAGCGACCCGCTGCTCGAAGCCGCCCAGCTGATCGCCCAGGCCGCCTGCGAGGCCTACGACGTGGCCCGCGCCGGCATCTGGCGCCTGCACCCGGACCATCGCCTGGAAGCGGTGACCATCTACCGCCGCGACACCGACCAGTACGAAAAGCCCCAGGACATCGACGCCAGCAATTTCCCCAATTACCTCGACGCGGTCCACAGCGGCCGCGCCATCGACGCCCACAATGCCCAGCAGGACCCGCGCACCCAGGAACTGGCCGCACGCTACCTGCGCCCGCAGGGCATCAGCGCCATGCTTGACGCCACCATCCGCGTCGGCGGCGAAGTGGTCGGCGTGCTCTGCCTGGAACATGTCGGCGAAGTACGCATGTGGCAGAGCGACGAGATCGCTTTCGCCGGCGAGCTGGCCGACCAGTATGCCCAAGTATTGATGAACCACGAGCGGCGCAACGTCTCCAGCGCACTGCACCTGTTCCAGCGCGCCGTCGAGCAGAGCGCCAGCGCCTTCCTGCTGATCGACCGCGACGGCCTGGTGGAGTACGTCAACCCGAGCTTCACCGCGATCACCCAGTACGGCGCCGACGAAGTGCGCGGCCGTCGCCTGCCGGAGCTGCCGGCGCTGGCGAACCTCAGCGAGCTGCTGTTCGACGCGCGCTCCACCCTGGTGACGCAGAACAGCTGGCAGGGTGAGTTCCGCAGCCGGCGCAAGAACCTCGAGCCGTACTGGGGCCAGTTGTCTCTGTCCAAGGTCTACGACGACAAGGGCGAGCTGACCCACTACATCGGCATCTACGAAGACATCACCCAGAGCAAGCTGGCCCAGCAGCACATCGAGAAGCTCGCCTACCGCGACAACCTCACCGGCCTGGCCAACCGGCACTTCTTCATCAATGCCCTGGAAGAGCGTCTGCAGGTAGGCAGCGAGCACTCGCTGAGCCTGCTGCTGGTGGACATCGACAACTTCAAGCGGATCAACGACAGCCTCGGCCACCAGACCGGCGACAAGCTGCTGGCCAACCTCGCCCGCCGCCTGCGCAGCAGCCTGAGCGACAGCGCCACCCTGGCGCGCTTTGCCAGCAACGAATTCGCCGTGCTGCTGGAAGAGTCCGTGGCCGGCCGTGGCGAGAAAGTCGCCGCGCAGATCCTCGAGGTGCTCGACAAGCCGCTGTTCGTCGACAATCAACTGATCAGCATCACCGGCTCGGTCGGCATCGCCTACGCGCCACAGCACGGCCAGGACCCGCAGACGCTGATGAAGCACGCAGGCCTGGCGCTGCACAAGGCCAAGGCCAACGGCAAGCACCAGGTGCAGACCTTTACCGAGGCAATGACTGCCGAGGCCAGCTACAAGCTGTTCGTCGAGAGCAACCTGCGCCGCGCGCTGGTGCAGGACGAACTGGCAGTGCACTACCAGCCCAAGCTGTGCCTGCGCAGTGGCGCGCTGCTCGGCCTGGAGGCACTGCTGCGCTGGCAGCACCCGGAGAAGGGGATGATCCGCCCGGACCAGTTCATCAGCGTCGCCGAGGAAACCGGGCTGATCATCCCCATCGGCAAGTGGGTGATCCGCCAGGCCTGCCGCCAGGTGCGCGAGCTGGCCGCCAAGGGGCTGGGCGAGCTGCACATGGCGATCAACCTGTCACCCAAGCAGTTCAGCGACCCGGACCTAGTCGGCTCCATCGCCGCGATCCTCCACGAAGAAAGCATTCCGGCCTCTCAGCTCGAGCTTGAACTCACCGAGAGCCTGCTGCTGGACGCCACCGACGACACCCGCCAGCAGCTGGAGCGCTTGAAGAGCCTCGGCCTGACCCTGGCGATGGACGACTTCGGCACCGGTTATTCGTCACTGAGCTACCTGAAGAAATTCCCCATCGACGTGATCAAGATCGATCGCAGCTTCATCAAGGACATCCCGGATAACCAGGACGACATGGAAATCACCTCGGCGGTGATCGCCATGGCCCACAACCTCAAGCTGCAGGTGGTCGCCGAAGGTGTCGAGACCGCCGCCCAGTTGGCCTTCCTGCGGCGCAACCGCTGCGACATCGGCCAGGGCTACCTGTTCGACAAGCCCATCCCCAGCCACGACCTGTCTTCCAGCCTGCAGCGCTATCCCTGCCGCCCACATTGAGGCGCTCTGGCGCGGCGTGCCCGCAGCCAGTTCCGCAAGCGGTACCAAACCTCCCGCAAAGCAAAACAAACGCTGTAATCTTCGGCGAGTACCCGAGTCTATTGCCGCCCCTATTCAGAGGAGACGAATGCCATGACCCTGCGCTCGCAAATACTTGCCCACAAGCTGGAACTGCCCAGCTCCGCCCAGGCCCTGCCCGGGCGCGAGAGTCCGATGTCGGTGCCCGAAGCGCATTACGTCAATGGCCACCCGCTGACCGCGCCCTTCCCGTCGGGCCTGCAGCAGATCGTCCTCGGCATGGGCTGCTTCTGGGGCGCCGAACGGCGTTTCTGGCAGCAACCCGGCGTGTGGGTCACCGCGGTGGGATACGCCGGTGGCTTCACACCGAACCCGACCTACGACGAAGTCTGCTCCGGGCTGACCGGCCACAGCGAAGTGGTACTGGTGGTCTACGACCCGCGTGAAACCACCATCGAGGCACTGCTCAAGGTGTTCTGGGAATCCCACGACCCGACCCAGGGCATGCGCCAGGGCAATGACACCGGTACCCAGTACCGCTCGGTGATCTACTGGTTCGACCAGGCGCAGAAAGCCGCCATCGACGCCAGCCGCGCGGCCTTCCAGAAAGAGCTCAGCGCCAAGGGCTACGGCGAGATCACCACGGAGATTCGCGAAGTGCCGCCCTTCTACTATGCCGAGACCTACCACCAGCAGTACCTGGGCAAGGTCCCCTACGGCTACTGCGGCCTCGGTGGCACGGGCGTCTGCCTGCCGGCGTGAGCCGGCTCTTGTAGGAGCGAGCTTGCTCGCGAACCGGCAGCGCAATGAGGCTGTTCGCGAGCGAGCTCGCTCCTACACAGGCGCCGTATCCGCTCGGCGCGTTGCAGACACCGGCCGCGATCGGCCCTGCCCCACGCTGAACCAACACGGTCATAGCCATGAAAAAGCCCCGGCACTGCCGGGGCTTTTTTCATTCGGCGATCAGCCAGTCCACCTGGCTGCTACCTTCGCTCTGCGCCAGGGTCTCGGCCAGCCAGGGCAGCAGGCCGCGCAGCTCTCCGTCCAGCGGCCACGGCGGATTGACGATGACCAGTCCGGAGCCGTTCAGGCGATCGGCCGTCTCGGCCGGGTGCACGCACAGCTCCACGCGGAGCATCTTCGGTGCCGAGCTCTTTTCCAGGCGCTGGTAGAAGCGCTTGAGCTGGCGACGGTCCTTGATCGGATACCAGATCGCGACCACGGTCTGACGCATGCGGCCGATGGCTTCGTCCAGGGCGACCACGCAGCGCTCCAGGTCGTCAGGCTGCTCGAAGGGCGGGTCGATCAGCAGCACGCCGCGCTTCTCCGCCACCGGCAGGAAGGCACGGGGCAGCAGCCAGCCGTCGCCCTGGTGCACCGAGATACGGCGCTCGCCGCCCATGTTGGCCTTGAGCAGGCGGCCGTCTTCCGGGTGCAGCTCGTTGAGCAGGACGCGGTCTTGCGGACGGGTCAGGCGGCGCGCCAGCTCCGGCGAGCCGGGGTAGTACTCCAGACCGCCATCGGGGTTGAGCGCACGCACCACCTCCAGGTAGTCCTGCAGCAGCTCCGGCAGGTCATCGCGCTCATACAGGCGGCCGATGCCCGACTCCCACTCGCCGGTGCGGCTGGCTTCATCGCCCAGCAGGTCGTACAGGCCGATGCCGGAATGGCTGTCGAGGTAGGCAAAGGGCGTGTCCTTGCGCGCCATCAACGCGAAGAGGCGGGCGAGGACGATGTGTTTCAGCACGTCGGCGTGGTTGCCGGCGTGGTAAGCGTGGCGGTAGTTCATGGATAGCGGACTCCTCAAGGCGCGCAGTTTAGGTCCTGGGGCGGGTGCGGTGCGAGTCCGCCGTCGCCGGGGCCCGCCGGGAGGCCGGGCGTTTTAGCCCTTTATCACGCTCATGGATGATTCTGTGCGCGCTTCATTCACCAGACTAGACTGCGGCGATTCCCACGGAGGTCGATCCATGTCCGAGACCCTGCTCAGCTCCCGCAACCTCGCTTTCGAACTCTACGAAGTGCTCGACGCCGAGGCCCTGACCCAGCGCGAACGCTTCGCCGACCACAACCGCGAGACCTTCGACGCCGCCCTGGGCACCGCCCGCGGCATCGCCGAGGAGCTGTTCGCCCCGCACAACCGCAAGAACGACGAGAACGAACCGCAGTACGTCGATGGCGGCGCGGTACTCATCCCGGAAGTGAAGCCGGCGGTGGACGCCTTCAATGAGGCCGGCTTCCAGAACGCCTCGCGCAGCTTCGAACAGGGCGGCATGCAGCTGCCGCACCTGCTGTCGCGCGCCTGCTTTGCGCACTTCCAGTCGGCCAACATCGCCACCTCGTCGTACCCGATGCTGAGCATGGGCGCCAGCCACCTGATCGAGACCTTCGGCAGCGACGAGCAGAAACGCCTGTTCCTGCAGCCGATGATCGAGGCGCGCTTCTTCGGCACCATGGCGCTCACCGAGCCGCACGCCGGCTCGTCCCTGGCCGACATCCGCACCCGCGCGGAGCCGGCCGCCGACGGCAGCTACCGGATCAAGGGCAACAAGATCTTCATCTCCGGCGGCGACCACCCGCTGTCGGACAACATCGTGCACATGGTGCTGGCCAAGCTGCCGGACGCCCCACCCGGCGTAAAAGGCATCAGCCTGTTCATCGTGCCCAAGTTCCTGGTCAACGAAGACGGCTCCCTCGGCGCGCGCAACGACGTGACCCTGGCCGGCCTGTTCCACAAGATGGGCTGGCGCGGCACCACGTCCACCGCGCTGAACTTCGGCGACAAGGGCGAGTGCGTCGGCTACCTGGTCGGCAAGCCGCACCACGGCCTGGCCTACATGTTCCAGATGATGAACGAGGCACGCATCGGCGTCGGCATGGGCGCCATCATGCTCGGCTACGCCGGCTACCTGTACTCGCTGGAGTACGCCCGCGAACGCCCGCAGGGCCGCCCGGTGGACGCCAAGGACCCGACCTCCGCGCCGGTGTCCATCGTCCAGCACACCGACGTCAAGCGCATGCTGCTGACCCAGAAGGCCTATGTCGAGGGCGCCTTCGATCTCGGCCTGTATGCCTCACGACTGGTGGACGACTGCGAGACGCTGGCGACCGAAGAAGAACGCAAGCAGGCCCACGAGCTGCTGGACCTGCTGACCCCGATCGTCAAATCCTGGCCCTCGGAGTTCTGCCTGAAGGCCAACGAACTGGCGATCCAGATCCTCGGCGGCCACGGCTACACCCGCGAATACCCGGTGGAGCAGTACTACCGCGACAACCGCCTGAACCCGATCCACGAAGGCACCCACGGCATCCAGTCGCTGGACCTGCTGGGCCGCAAGCTGGCGCAAAACAACGGCGCCGGCCTCAAGCAGCTGACCCGCCTGATCAACCAGACCTGCGAGCGCGCCCAGGCGCACGCCTCGCTGGACAAGCTGCGCGAGCCGCTGGAGCAGCTGATGGCACGCCTGTCCGCGACCACCCTGAGCCTGCTCGGCGACCTGATGCAGGGGCGCGTGGCCCAGGGCCTGGCCAACTCGGCGCTGTACCTGAAGGTCTTCGGCCATGCCGTAATCGGCTGGCGCTGGCTGGAGCAGGCCATTCGTGCCGAAGAAGGCCTGGCGCGCGGCGATGCCACCGATACCGACTTCTACCGCGGCAAGCTGCAGGCCGCGCGCTACTTCCTGACCTGGGAAGTGCCGTCCTGCCACCATGACCTGACGCTGCTCGAAGCTCGCGACGACACCTGTTCCACCATGCAGGACGCCTGGTTCTAGGCCCCCGCATGCCCCTTGTGCCCCGGTCACGTCCGGGGCTTTTTTATGCCCGTGGAAACGTGGGCCCTGGCAGCAATGCTGCAGGACACCGATTGAATTGAAGGAATATTCAGACAGCAACAGCTGACCAGGCCGACAGCGAAGTCGGGGGCGTTTGCCGTTGAATGGCGCCCGCGCAACTTTTCACCTTCATGACCATGGCCGCCTACCCCACCTTCCTCGCCAACGCTTCACGCCGCTGCCTGCATTGGCTGCCCCTGCTTGCCATCACGGTAGCGCTGGGTTGTGTGCTCGCCCTGTTCAACACCGGCCCGGCCGACGCCCTGCCCGAGGGCAACTCGCAGCGCAGCCAGAACGCGTCCCTCAGTTCCACCCCCATCTTCACCGAAGCCAATGACGAGGCCGTCCGGCACGTCGACGATTACCTGAAGAGCATCGATACGGCGATGAGCAACGGGCTCGAGGTCCTGCGCGGCGGCGATGGCAAGTCGATCACCGCGCAGGGCCGCTACTTCAATGCCCTGGTCAATGCGGGCTACGCCCAGTTCGGCTCCTCCTACTACGACCCGCTGGGCAGTTGCGGCGTAGCCGGCAGCTCCGCTCGCCACCTGTGGCACACGCAGGTCCGCGCGATCAGCGGCGAGACGAACATCGCCGGTGAGGTCGGCAAGGCCCGCACCACCTTGCAGCGTGACCGTCAGGCCTGCCTCGACTCCGTCCGGCTGCCGCTTGAGGAGGCCGTTGCCTGGGCGCCCACCCAAGTGACTTCGCCCAGCCTGGTGCCCACCTGGGCCACCAGCGGGGCCTGGCCCGAAACCACCGCCGAGCGGACCTCAACAAACCTTTGACAGCCTTGTAAATCCGCAGGTTAGAATCGATTGGCATGCGGCCTGCATCCTGATCCTTGAGTAGCGTCGCCACTCCCCCATTCCCCAGGAGGTCGACACCTTGGATGCCGTGGCCATCAACAGCTATTTCCTGATCGCTGCGGTGCTGATCGGCATGAGCATCCTGGTCAGTTCGCTGTCTTCGCGCCTGGGCATCCCGATCCTGGTCATCTTCCTTGCCGTGGGCATGATCGCCGGCACCGACGGTCCCGGAGGCATCGGCTTCTCCAACTACCCCATGGCCTACCTGGTGGGCAACCTGGCGCTGGCGGTGATCCTGCTGGACGGCGGTTTGCGCACACGGGTGTCGAGCTTCCGCGTGGCACTCTGGCCGGCCCTGTCACTGGCCACCGCCGGGGTGCTGATCACCGCCGGGCTCACCGGCATTGCCGCCGCCTGGCTGTTCAAGCTGAGCTGGATGGAAGGCCTGCTGATCGGCGCCATCGTCGGCTCCACGGATGCCGCAGCAGTGTTCTCGCTGCTGGGCGGCAAGGGCCTGAACGAGCGGGTTACCGCGACTCTGGAAATCGAATCGGGCAGTAACGACCCCATGGCGGTGTTCCTCACCGTCACCCTGATCGACATGCTTGCCCATGGCGAGAGCGGCCTGTCCTGGAGCTTCCTCTGGCACTTCCTCCGCGAATTCGGCATCGGCTCGGTGCTGGGCCTCGCCGGCGGCTGGCTGCTGCTGCAGGTGATCAACCGCATCCACCTGGCCAACGGCCTCTACCCGCTGCTGGCAATCAGCGGCGGCCTGCTGATCTTTGCCCTGGCCAACGCGGTGCACGGCAGCGGCATCCTCGCCATCTACCTGTGCGGCCTGGTGCTGGGCAATCAGCCGATCCGCTCGCGCCACGGCATCATGCACATGCTCGACGGCATGGCCTGGCTGGCGCAGATCGGCATGTTCCTGGTACTGGGCCTGCTGGTCACGCCCCATGACCTGTGGCCAATCGCCCTGCCCGCCCTCGGCCTGGCGCTGTGGATGATCCTCTTCGCCCGCCCGCTGTCGGTGCTGGTCGGCCTGTTCCCGTTCCGCGCCTTCCATGGCCGCGAGAAGGCTTTCATCGCCTGGGTGGGCCTGCGCGGCGCGGTGCCGATCATTCTGGCGGTGTTCCCGCTGATGGCCGGGCTGCCCAACGCCCAGCTGTTCTTCAACGTGGCTTTCTTCATCGTGCTGGTCTCGCTGCTGGTGCAGGGCACCAGCCTGCCCTGGGCCGCCAAGCTGCTGCGCGTGGTGGTGCCGCCGGACCCGGCGCCGATCTCCCGCGCCGGCCTGGAAGTCCACCCCACCAGCGAGTGGGAGCTGTTCGTCTACCACCTCAGCAAGGAAAAGTGGTGCATCGGCGCCGCCCTGCGCGAGCTGAAGATGCCCGAGGGCACCCGTATCGCCGCGCTGTTCCGCGGTACCCAGCTCCTGCACCCGTCCGGCAGTACCATCCTCGAGGCCGACGACATCCTCTGTGTGATCGGCCACGAGCATGACCTCTCGGCGCTGGGCAAGCTGTTCAGCCAGGCGCCGGATCGCGGCCTGAGCGCACGCTTCTTCGGCGACTTCGTCCTCGAAGGTGACGCGCAGCTTTCCGCCGTGGCGTCGCTCTATGGCCTGAAGCTCGAAGGCGTGGACGGCGAACAGAATCTGGGCCGTTTCATCGCCCACGAAATTGGCGGCCAGGCGATCATCGGCGACCAGGTGGAATGGAACGGCCTGACCTGGACCGTGGCCGCGCTGGACGGGAACAAGATCCGCAAGGTCGGGGTCAAATTCCCGGAAGGCCGTCCCGGCCCCGGTCTGTTCCTCTGACCGCCCACCGGCACCCGCTTGCGGGTGCCGGCCTGCCAGCACTACCCTCACTCCACTTTTTTGCACGAGCCGCTGAACGCGACCATGTCATTCCTGCTGCGTACCCTTCTGACCGCCGTCCTCCTGGCCGGCTCGCTCACCGGCCTGCCCGCGCTGGCCGCCGAATCCACCGTGCCGAGCGCCGAGAAGGTGCAGCAGAGCCTCGACGGCCTGGCCGACCGCAAGCTGGCCGACGCCGAGGCCAAGCCGATCAAGGCCAGCCTGGAAAACACCCTCAAGTTGCTGGCCAGCAAGGCTGACAGCGAGAAGCAGCTGGAGGAACTGAACGGCAAGCTGGCCGACGCGCCCAAGCTGATCAACGAGAACCAGAAGGCCCTCACCCGCCTCAAGGCCACCAGCGAAAAACCGGCCAGCCAGCGCTACGGCAGCTACAGCGCCACCCAGCTGGAAATGCTCCTCAACGAGCAGTCCACCCAGCTTGCAGCCTGGCAAAAGGACATGGTCGACGCCAAGAGCGAGATCCTCACCGCGCAGACCCGCCCCGAGCGCGCCCAGGCTGACCTGAGCAAGAACCAGACGCGTCTGCTGGATATCAACACCACGCTCAAGGCTGGCAAGGAAGGCTCGAAGCCGCTCGCCGAGGAGCGCCGCAACGAGCTGCTGGCTGAACAGGCTTCGCTCACGGCGCAGAACCAATTGCTGCGCAAGCAATTGGCGGGCAACAACCTGCTGCTGGACCTCGCCTCCAGCCAGCGCGACCTGCTGGCCGAGCGCATCGGCCGCGAGGAACGCGAGACCCTCGAACTGCAGGCGATGATCAGCGACAAGCGCCGCGAACAGTCGGAGAAGACTGTCGCCGAACTATCCAAGGACAGCAGCCAGGCCGCCGGCACCGACAGCCTGCTGAGTCAGCAGAGCGCAGCCAACCTCAAGCTCTCCGACTACCTGCTGCGCACCACCGATCGCCTCAACACCCTCACCCGGCGCAACCTGGAAGCCAAGCAGCAGCTGGATAACCTGACCCAGGGCGAGCAGGCCCTGGACGAACAGATCAATGTGCTGCGCGGCAGCCTGCTGCTGTCGAAAATCCTCTACCAACAGAAGCAGTCGCTGCCGGTCATCAAGACCGACCAGGACCTCGCCGACGAGATCGCCGACCTGCGTCTGTACCAGTTCGAGCTGAACCAGAAGCGCGACGAGATCAACAACACCCAAGTCTACATCGACAACCTGCTGGCCCAGCAATCGCAGGAAAGCGTCACCCCGCAACTGCGCCATGACCTCGGCGAACTGGTGGACACCCGCCTGGAACTGATGGAGCGCCTCAACCACGAGCTGAACGCGCTCCTCAACGAAGCCATCACCCTGCAGCTGAACCAGAAGCAGCTCAAGGAAACCAGCGACAGCCTGCGCGCCACCCTTGACGAGCAGATGTTCTGGATTCCCAGCAACCGCCCGCTGGATCTGTCGTGGTTCAAGATGACCCCGACCCTGCTGCACCACCAACTGGCCGAAGTGCCCTGGGGCTCGGGGGTGAAGGAGCTGTTCGAAGGCCTGATCGACCGGCCCTTCCTGTTCCTGCCGCTGCTCCTGCTGGTCGCCGGGCTCTTGTGGAAGCGCAAGTTCCTCTACGACAAGCTGGAGTCGCTGAACGACGACATCGGTCACTTCAAGCGCGACAGCCAAGCCCACACCCCACTGGCCCTGCTGCTCGCCGTACTGCTGGCACTGCCCGGCACCCTGGCGCTGGCCATCGCCGGCCTCGCGCTGCTGCTCGACGCCCGCGGGCAGAACGCTACCCTGGGCAGCGCGCTGCTGGAGATGGCGCAGGTCTGGCTGGTGTTCTACACCGCGCACCGCATCCTGCGTCCGGGCGGCATCGCCGAGCGGCACTTCCACTGGAGCCAGCCGCAGGTGCTGTTCCTCGGCAAGCTGATGCGCCGACTGGGCCTGGTGGTGATGTCGCTGGTCGCCGTGGTCACCGTCGCCGAACACGCGCCGGCCTCCCTGGCTGATGACGTGATCGGCATTGCCGTGGTGCTGTTCGGCTACGGCGCCATGACCTGGCTGCTCGCCCAACTGCTGTTCAAGAGCCCGTCCAGCGAACGCCCGTCGATGATCAAGATGATCGTCGGCCTGGGCTTCACCGCCCTGCCGGTAGCGCTATTCCTGGCCGTGGGCTTCGGCTACTACTACACCGCGCTCAAGCTCACCGATCGACTGATCGATACCCTGTTCCTGCTGATGTTCTGGATGGTGGTGGAAGCCACCTTCGTCCGCGGCATGGGTGTCGCCGCCCGCCGCCTGGCCTACCAGCGCGCGCTGTCGAAGCGCCAGAACACCCCCAAGGAAGGCATCGAGGGCACCGAGGTGGTCGAAGAGCCGACCCTGGGTATCGAGCAGATCAACGACCAGTCCATGCGCCTGATCCGCCTGGGCCTGCTGATCGGATTCGTGGTCACCCTGTACTGGGTCTGGGCCGACCTGATCAGCGTCGTCTCCTACCTCGACAACGTGACCCTCTACCAGTACACCAGTGGCACCGGCGACGCGGCGTCCACCACGCCGATCAGCCTCAGTGACTTCCTCATGGCACTGGTGATCGCCGCCGTGACCGTGGCCCTGGCGCGCAACCTGCCCGGCCTGCTGGAAGTTCTGGTGCTGCAACGCCTGACCCTGGCCCAGGGCAGCGCCTACGCCATCACCACCCTGCTGTCCTACACCATCAGCGGCATCGGCTTCGTCAGCGCGCTGTCCACCCTCGGGGTGAGCTGGGACAAGCTGCAATGGCTGGTGGCCGCGCTGTCGGTTGGCCTGGGCTTCGGCCTGCAGGCGATCTTCTCCAACTTCGTCTCCGGCCTGATCATCCTCTTCGAGCGCCCGGTACGGATCGGCGACGTGGTGACCATCGGCACGCTGTCCGGCACCGTCAGCCGGATTCGCATCCGCGCCACCACCATCACCGACTTCGACCGCAAGGAAATCATCGTCCCCAACCAGACCTTCATCACCGGCCAACTGGTGAACTGGTCGCTGAGCGATACCGTCACGCGCGTCACCATCAAGATCGGCCTGGCCTACGAGAGCGACCTGCCGCTGGCGCGCAAGATCATGCTCGACGCCGCCCATGCCAACACCCGCATCCTGCGCGACCCGGAGCCGGTGCTGTACTTCACCACCATCAGCGCCAGCACCTTCGACTACGAACTGCGCTTCCATGTGCGCGAACTGGGCGACCGCAACCCGGCGGTGGACGAAACCCTCACCCGCATTGCCCTGGCCTTCCGCGAGGCTGGCATCGACATGGCCTTCAACCAGGTCGACGTGTTCCTGAAGAACTTCCAGGGCCAGGAAGCCCAGGTCATCGTTGGCCAGCAGCAACCCACCGCCACACCGGTGAAGCTGCCCGCAACGCAGAACGAGAAGCCCGCCGGCGACAAGGCCTAAGGGTGGACGCCTTCGGACAAGTCCGAGCACAATGCTCGGACTTGTCCCGGAGATGCGTGTGAAAAAGCTCGACGAACTGACCTTCGATAACCGCTTCGCCCGCCTGGGCGACGTGTTTTCCACCCAGGTCCTGCCCGATCCCATCGCCGACCCACGCCTGGTCGTCGCCAGCCCCGCCGCCATGGCCCTGCTCGACCTCGACGCGAGCGAGGCAGACAACCCGCTGTTCGCGGAAATCTTTGCCGGCCACAAGCTCTGGGAAGAAGCCGATCCGCGCGCGATGGTCTATTCCGGGCACCAGTTCGGCTCCTACAACCCACGCCTGGGCGACGGCCGCGGCCTGTTGCTGGGCGAAGTGGTCAACGACGCCGGAGAACACTGGGATCTGCACCTCAAGGGTGCCGGACAGACCCCCTATTCGCGCATGGGCGATGGCCGCGCGGTGCTGCGCTCGTCGATCCGTGAATTCCTCGCCAGCGAATACCTCACCGCCCTGGGCATTCCCAGCAGTCGCGCACTGTGCGTGACCGGTTCCAGCACCACGGTGTGGCGCGAGTCCAGGGAAACTGGCGCCATGCTGTTGCGCCTAGCGCCCAGCCACGTGCGCTTCGGCCACTTCGAGTACTTCTACTACACCCAGCAGGAAGAACAGCTGCGCACCCTCGGCGAGTTCGTTCTCCAGTCGTATTACCCGCAGTGCCTGGGCGACGAGAAGCCTTACCTCGCGTTCTTCCGCGAAGTCGTCGAGCGCAACGCCGAGATGATCGCCCTCTGGCAGGCCTACGGCTTCTGCCACGGTGTAATGAACACCGACAACATGTCGATCCTCGGCATCACCTTCGACTACGGCCCCTACGCCTTCCTCGACGACTTCGACGCCAACCACATCTGCAACCACTCCGACGACACCGGCCGCTACTCCTTCAGCAACCAGGTGCCCATCGCCCACTGGAACCTCGCCGCCCTTGGCCAGGCGCTGACGCCCTTCGTCGAAGTGGACGACCTGCGCGCCACCCTGGACCTCTTCCTGGCGCTCTACCAGGCGCACTACCTGGACCGGATGCGCCGCAGACTTGGCCTCACCACCGCCGAAGACGGAGACCTGGAACTGGTGCAGCGCCTGCTGCAATCCATGCAGAAAGGCGCAGTGGACTATTCGCTGTTCTTCCGACGCCTCGGCGACCAGGCACCCGAGCAGGCGCTGGCCATGGTCCGGGAAGACTTCGTCGACCTCGCCGGCTTCGACGCCTGGGCCGCCGACTACCGGGCCCGCGTTGAGCGTGAAGGCGGCGGCCAGGACGAGCGACGCGCCCGCATGCACGCCGTCAACCCGCTCTACATGCTGCGCAATTACCTCGCCCAGGAAGCCATCACGGCTGCCGAACAAGGCGACTACAGCGTCGTGCGCCGCCTGCATGAAGTGCTCAGCCGGCCCTTCGAAGAGCACCCGGATGCCGAAGCCTTCACCCGTCGCCCGCCGGACTGGGGCAAGCACCTGGAGATCAGTTGCTCGTCCTGAGCCGGTTATAAGCTCAGCGAAAAGCGATCTAGCGGCGCCCCGGCCACATTGCTCCCGGTCATTGACCAGGGCCGGGCGCCGCTCGCATCCTCGGGGCTTTCTGCCACAAGGACGCTCGAACAATGAAACCGGAAACCCTGGCCATCCACGCCGGCTACAGCCCCGACCCGACCACCAAGGCCGTGGCCGTGCCAATCTACCAGACCAGCTCCTACGCCTTCGACGACACCCAGCACGGTGCTGACCTGTTCGACCTGAAAGTTGCCGGCAACATCTACACGCGCATCATGAACCCCACCAACGCGGTGCTCGAGGAGCGCGTGGCCGCCCTGGAAGGCGGCGTCGCGGCGCTGGCCGTGGCTTCCGGCATGGCCGCCATCACCTACGCCATCCAGACCGTCGCCGAGGCCGGCGACAACATCGTCTCGGTAGCCAAGCTCTACGGCGGCACCTACAACCTGTTCGCCCATACACTGCCGCGCTTCGGCATCCAGACCCGCTTCGCGCCGCACGATGACATCGCCGCCCTCGAAGCGCTGATCGACGAGCGCACCAAGGCGGTCTTCTGCGAATCCATCGGCAACCCGGCGGGCAACATCGTCGATCTCCAGGCCCTGGCCGATGCCGCGCACCGCCACGGCGTGCCACTGATCGTCGACAACACCGTCGCCACGCCGATCCTCTGCCGCCCGTTCGAACACGGCGCGGACATCGTCGTGCACTCGCTGACCAAGTACATCGGCGGCCACGGCACCAGCATCGGCGGCATCGTCGTCGACTCCGGCAAATTCCCCTGGGCCGACAACAAAGAGCGCTTCCCGCTGCTCAACACGCCTGACCCGTCCTACCACGGCGTCACCTATACCGAAGCCTTCGGCCCCGCCGCCTTCATCGGCCGCTGCCGCGTCGTGCCGCTGCGCAACACCGGTGCCGCACTTTCGCCGTTCAATGCCTTCCTCATCCTGCAGGGCCTGGAAACCCTCGCCCTGCGCATGGAGCGCCACTGCGAGAACGCGGTGAAAGTCGCCCAGTACCTGCAGGACCACCCCCAAGTCAGCTGGGTGAAATACGCAGGCCTTGCCGATCACCCCGAGCAGGAACTGGCGTTGCGCTACATGGGCGGCAAGCCAGCGTCGATCCTCTCGTTCGGCATCAAGGGCGGGCAGGAAGCCGGCGCACGCTTCATCGACGCACTCAAGCTGGTGGTGCGCCTGGTGAACATCGGCGACGCCAAGTCCCTGGCCTGCCACCCGGCTTCCACCACGCACCGCCAACTCAACGACGAGGAACTGCAGAAGGCCGGCGTGCCGCGTGACATGGTGCGCCTGTCCATCGGCATCGAGCACATCGACGATATCCTCGCTGACCTCACCCAGGCGCTGGACGCGGCCAAGGCCTGACCCAACTCGCCTCGCACGAGTCCCCAAGGGCCTCGTGCGGGCGCCCGCAATATCTCTTTGCCATCATTTCCGGGCGCAGCATCGGACGATTCCGTACAATCCCGCCCAGCGCCGACAGCCAGCGCGTAACCGCACCGCACGACACGCCAGCGAACAGGGATTTCGTCCGCCTTTCCCCCGCTCCTTGTCTTCCGACCCGCCTCCGGCGCGGGCCGGTGGATAACTTTTTCGCCCGTGACCATACGGTTCTGCCCCGACCTGCCGATAGGGTCTTGGCGCGGTCCGCCCGCCTGGCCCCCAACAAGAACAATCTCCGAACGGCCTGACTTCACACAACCTTTCCTGGAGATCGTCAATGAACCGCTGGATTTCCGACTTGAGCGTCAACCTCAAGTTGGCCCTGGGCTTCGGCCTGGTGCTCGCCTTCACCGCCATCCTCGCCATCGTCAGCTGGGTCGGCCTGGGCTCGCTGATCGACCGCAGCAACTGGATGAGCGACATCACCGAGCTGAACTCGCGCCTCACCAAGCTGCGCATCACCCGCCTGCAGTACATGATCGCCGACGGCGCCGAGCAGGAAGCCGCCAACGTCATGAGCACCCTGGCCGACTTCAAGGCCCAGCAGCAGAAACTGCGCGCGTCCTTCGTCAGCCCCGAGAACGTGCGCATGCTCGACCAGCTCGGCGGCATCATCGCCGACTACGAGAAGTCCCTGGCCGCCATGCGCGCCGGCTACCAGAGTGCCGGCATCACCCGCCGCGCCCTGCAGGACAATGCCGCCCGCGCCAATGAGCTGACCGCGCAGATCCAGCAGGACATCCTCAAGGCGCCGGCCGACGAAGAGCGCGCCACCCGCTTCCAGGCCATTACCGGCACCCGCGAGGACCTGCTGCAAGCGCGCTACGACGTGCGCGACTACCTCGCCACCGCCCTCACCAGCAACGGTGACGGCGTGACCCGCCAGCTCGATGAAAGCATCGCCGGCCTGCCGGCCCTGGAAAGCGTGCTCGGTGTCGCCGAAGCGCAATACGTTCAGCAACTCGGTACCGCCCTGCGCACCTACCGCGACGCCGTGCAGACCCTGCGCCAGCACATGGCCGCGATCGTCCAGGCGCGCAAGGAAATGACCGCCCAGGGACAAGACATCGTCAAGATCAGCGAAAATCTCTACCAGTTGCAGCTCGATCGCCGCGACGTCGAGAGCGCCAAAGCTCGCAGTCTGCAGACCCTGGTCACCCTGCTCGCACTGGTGTTGGGCAGCATCGCTGCGCTGATCATCACTCGCCAGATCACCCGTCCGCTGCACGACACCATGGCGGTGGTCGACCGCATCGCTGCCGGTGACCTGTCGCAGAGCATCCAGGTCAGCCGCCGTGACGAACTCGGCCGCCTGCAGCAGAGCATGCAGCGCATGAGTCAGAGCCTGCGCGAGCTGATCGGCGGCATCCGCGATGGCGTCACCCAGATCGCCAGCGCCGCCGAGGAACTCTCTGCCGTCACCGAGCAGACCAGCGCCGGCGCCAACACCCAGAAGGTCGAGACCGACCAGGTCGCCACCGCCATGCACGAGATGTCCGCCACCGTGCAGGAAGTCGCGCGCAACGCCGAACAGGCCTCCCAGGCCGCCTCCGCCGCCGACCACCAGGCCCAGGACGGCGACCGCGTGGTGAACAAGGCCGTCGAGCAGATCGAACGCCTGGCCATCGAGGTCGAGCGCTCCGCCGAAGCCATGCAGCGCCTGGAGCAGGAGAGCGAGAAAATCGGCAAGGTCATGGACGTGATCATATCAGTCGCAGAACAGACCAACCTGCTGGCCCTCAACGCAGCCATCGAAGCTGCCCGCGCGGGCGAGGCCGGGCGAGGATTCGCCGTGGTTGCCGACGAAGTGCGCGGCCTGGCCCAGCGCACCCAGCAATCCACCGAAGAGATCGAAGCCCTGGTCGCCGGCCTGCAAAGCGGCACTCGCCAGGTCTCCAGCGTCATGCTCGGCAGCCGCGAGCTCACCGCCAGCAGTGTCGCCCTCAGCCGCCAGGCCGGCGAATCGCTCGGCGAGATCACCCGCACCGTCTCCAACATCCAGGCAATGAACCAGCAGATCGCCACCGCCGCCGAAGAACAGAGCGCCGTCGCCGAGGAAATCAGCCGCAGCGTGGTCAATGTGCGTGATGTGTCGGAACAGACCGCCTCGGCCAACGAAGAAGTCGCCGCTTCCAGCGTCGAACTGGCGCGCCTGGGCGGACAGTTGCAGACGCTAGTGAGTCATTTCCGGGTGTGAACCTGCAGCCGCCGGCACTCCCCCGGCGGCCGTTTTATCTGGTTCCTGATACGCTCGATGCGCCCCAAGGCATTGCCCGTGATCATCTTGCAATGCATCCACCCCCTGCAACGAACGGGAGAACTCGTCTGAACGCTCGACGCGACAATTGCATGGCAGCCGGCTGCCGATAGTTATCACCGTCGAGCAGATAAGCTCAGTTGGAGAGTTGATGCGAGATACAGTAATTGCTAGCAGATAGCATGCCGGGCAATACAACTTACCTGAATATTACTTACCGCCCTTACACAACTGAGGATGGTATTTACACTTGTGGGCTCCCGTTGTTTCCTTGGAGGCGGCCGAAGCGGCCGAGGACATGGACAGTGCAGCGACACCGGAGAGAACAATGATCGCGGAAAGGAACGACGAAATAATAGTTTTCATTTTACCCTCTAGCATTAAGGAGCCAGTCAAAGTTTTCCGCTCGACAGCGCGAGCAAACTCAGCGTATGAGCTCAACCTGGCGGGTAGAATGAGATATTCTCCCGGCGAGCATGGAAACAGGAAAAATCAATTAAGGAATATTCCGAATATCCATCCACATCAATTAGGAAAGATAACTTATCCCTCTATTTCCGCACCCGAAACCTGACTCACCGCCCTGCTGAAAAAACAACTTAACCCTTCTAACTGCGGCCCACAAAATCCAGGATGTTCTTATCTAATTCGCCCCCAGCCAAAGAACAACAAGAGCCCGTATGAACTAAGCCCCCCAAGGTCTCACAGGCCTAGGGAACACCTCGATGACCACCTGAAACTTAACTTTCATGGTCATTCTCACCAGCCCTCCCATTGATATTCTGCCTTCCTACCACCACCTAGCTCCTCACCGCCTCTGGAGCCCCATCATGTCCGATCCCCTGATCATTCCCTGCCCCCACTGCAACGGCCTCAACCGCGTGCCCGCCGCGCGCCTGGGCGATTCGCCCAGTTGCGGGCGCTGCCAGTCGCCGATCGTGCTGGATGCGCCGTTCGACCTCGACGAGGCTGGCTTCGCCGCCCAGGCCAAGGGCGACTTGCCATTGCTGGTGGACGTCTGGGCCGACTGGTGCGGGCCGTGCAAGGGCTTTGCGCCGGTGTTCGAGCAGGCCGCCGCACGGCTGTCGGGCAAGGTGCGCTTCGCCAAACTGGACAGCGATGCCAACCCGAACCTCTCCACGCGCCTGGGCATTCGCTCGATTCCCAGCCTGATACTGCTACGCAACGGCCAGGAAGTGGCGCGCCAGAGCGGTGCGATGCCGCTGCCGCAGTTGCTGGATTGGCTGTCCCGCCAGGGCATCTGACGGCGAGCGTTTCGGTCAATCGGTGCGGTCATTGCCAGGCCGCGCGGGGCGGCTAGGCTTGGGCAAAAAGCCAACGGAGCACGCCATGCCTTCCTACCCCGAAGACTTCATCCGCCAGCTCACCGAAGAACACATCGCCTTCGTCAAGCGCACCGGCCTCAAGGCCGAGGTGCTGGAACCGGGCCACGTGCGCCTGCGCATGCCGCTCAAGGGCAATGAGAACCACATCCGCAACATGTACGCCGGAGCGCTGTTCACCGTGGCCGAGATGCCCGGCGGTGTGCTCATGCTGACCAGCTTCGACGCCCGGCGCTTCTACCCCATCGTCAAGGAAGCCGGCCTGCGTTTCCTGCGGCCCGCCGCCAGCGACGTGACGGTCGAGGCGCAGCTCAGCGAGGAGGAAATCCAGCGCATCGGCGAGGAAGCCACGCATCACGGCAAGTCCGAGTTCGTTCTCGACCTGCAACTCAAGGACGAAGAGGGCAATGTCGTTGCTGAAAGCCACGCCATCTATCAGCTGCGTAGCCGCTGAAGCCGGCCATTGCCCTGTATCAAGGTGAATTTTCCTACGTGGCGCGACAGTGGAAGCGCCACCAGAGGGAATCCACCATGTACCAGAACCTGCTCGTCGCCCACGACCTCAGCGTCGAGGCGGATATCGCCGTGCGCCGCGCCGCCCAGCTGGCCCGCCAGCACGGCGCCCGTGTCACGCTGCTGCACGTCATCGAGGAATTCTTCCCGGACCGCATGATGGCCACGGTGCGCGAAGCCGCTGAGGTGGCATTGCGCGATGCGGCCCGCGCCAGTGACATCACCGACTACCAACTGGTGATCCGCCAGGGGCGCGCGGCCAATACCGTGACCGATACGGTTCAGGAACTGAACGCGGACCTGCTGGTGATTGGCGCGCACCATCAGCAACTGCTGGAGCGCTTCGACGGCACCACCTTGGAGCGCATCGCCCGGCATTGCCGCGCGCCGATCCTGCTGGCCGTGGACGAAGCCGCCAGACCTTATGCCAAGGCGCTTTCCGGGCTGGACCTGTCGCACTGCTCCTGCCAGGCCTGGCGCGCTGGTTACCGGCTACTCACGCCCGACGCCGAACTGCTGGCGCTCAACGCCTACCAGCCGGGCAAGAAGGCCGATCGCGCCGACAGCCATCTGGAAACCCAGCGCGAACTTTTGCGCCAGGCGCTGCAGGATGAGCGCACGCAAGTGCCGGTTACAGGGCCGCAATTGCTTTGCGCGGTGCAGCAGGGAACGCCCCAGCAGGCGCTGGAGACGGCATTGCGGGAATGGACGCCGGACCTGCTGGTGCTCGGCAGTCGCAGCCGCGGCGCCATCGAGCAGGCCATGCTGGGCAGCTCGACGCGCTATTTCCTGCGCCGGCCGCCCTGCGATGTGCTGATCAGCCAGTAATCGCTCAGGCTTCCAGCAGGTTGTGCAATTCGACGAACTGCTGGGTCAGCTTGTGCCGCGGCTCGAGAAAGATCAGCGGGGTGCAGGCCTGGTGGGACTCGCGCATCTTCACCGAGCTCATCAGGTACACCGGTAGCACCGGCAATTCCTCCTCCACCAGCTCATCCAGCAGTTGCTGCGGCAGGGTCGCGCGCGGCTGGAACTGATTGACCACGATGCCTTCGACTTCCAGCTCTTCGTTGTGGTCTTCCTTCAGCTCTTCGATTTCCTGCAGCAGGCCGTACAGCGCCTGGCGGGAGAAACTGTCGCAGTCGAAGGGGATCAGGCAGCGATCTGCCGCGATCAGCGCGGAAACCGTGTAGAAATTCAGCGCCGGCGGCGTATCCAGGTAGATTCGGTCGTAGTCTTCGGAGAGCTCGTCCAGCAGTTTGCGCAGCTTGTTGATCTTGTGCTTCTGCTCGAGCTTGGGCTGCAGGTCCGCCAACTCCGGGCTGGCGGTGACGATGTGCAGGTTGTCGAAGGGCGTCTCGTAGATATCCACCTTGCCCTTGCGGCTGAAAGGCCCGGACGACAACGTCTGCTTGAAGAAGTCGGCGATGCCCACCGGCAGGTCCTCGCCGGTCAGACCGGTCAGGTAATGCGTGGAGTTGGCCTGTGCATCCAGGTCCACCAGCAAGGTGCGATAGCCCTCCGCCGCGCTCACTGCCGCCAGGTTGCAGGCGATGCTGGACTTGCCGACCCCGCCTTTCTGATTGAACACCACACGCCGCATGAGCCGTCCCTCCAGGAACCAATCGAGTGCCGATGGATTCTATGCAAAGCCCATGACAAGGGCGAGCATCCTTCGCCAGACGACCGCTCGGCGGCTTCCGGCGATTCCCCCAAGCTTCGTAACAGGCACGACGGTAAATTGAGAACCTTGCCCAGCCTTTGTAAGCAAAAGTTTGCCTGACCTCAGAACGACCGGGATAATGCCAGCATTGCGCCATGGCACGTGTCGACGAAGCCCTTGGTGGACCAGGGAAGACTCATTTGCCGACAGGAACGCCCCCAAGGGCCCACAAGAGCTCGCAGCGTGATTCAATTCGATATCGACCAGTGGAGCGCCTGGGCCCCGGGCCTGTCCACGACCGCCGACTGGCAACAGTGGACCCGCGAAGAGCGCATGCCTGACACCACCGGGCAGCCGGATGTCGCCTTTCTCCCCGCCCTGCAGCGCCGCCGCCTGAGTCCTCTGGCGCGCATGGTCTTCAGTGTCGCCTGGCCCCTGGCCGACGGGCGGCCGCCGATGCCGCTGATCTTCGTCTCCCGCCACGGCGAAACCGGCCGCAGCCTGGAACTGCTGCGCGAGTTGGCCGTCGAACAACCATTGTCCCCGACCCAGTTCAGCCTTTCCGTGCACAACGCGGTGATCGGCCTGTGGTCGATCCTGCGGCAGGACACCAGCGAAATGACGGCGATTGCCGGTGAACGGGACGGCTTTGAGCATGGTTTGCTGGAAGCTGCCGCCCTGCTGGCCGAGGGTGCTACGGAAGTCCTGGTCGTCGCGGCGGAAGAGACACCACCCGAGCTCTACGCGCCGTGGGTCGACGATGTGCCTTTTCCCCATGCCGTGGCCCTGCGCCTCAAGCGCGGCTGCGACTGGAGCCTGAGCCTTTCGGACAACGACGCGCCATTGAGCGCGCCGCCATTACCCAATGCACTGAACCTGGTGCGCGCGCTGATCGAGCCCGCCAGCCTGATCCATCACCCCTGGAAGAAGCGTCTATGGACCTGGCAACGCAACCACTGAGCAAGCGCACCGACGCTTGGCTGTGGCGCCTGTTCGCCACCGGCCTTTGCTTCGCCATTTTCGGTGTCGGCGGCCTGCTGCTGCGGGTACTGGTGTTCCCCCTGCTGGCGTTGCTGCCCGGCGACACCATTCGCCGCCGTACCCGGGCACGCCAGACAGTCAGCCGGCTGTTCTGGCTGTTCGTGCAGATCATGCAGCGCAGCGGCGTGCTCACCTACGAAGTGGAAGGCATCGAGCGTCTGGGACGGCCAGGGCAGATGGTGATCGCCAACCACCCCTCGCTGATCGACGTGGTGTTTCTCATCGGCCTGATCCGCAACGCCAACTGCGTGGTCAAGCAGAGTCTGTTCGCCAATCCCTTCACCCGCGGCCCGGTGACAGCGGCTCAGTACATCAGCAACAACGGCAGCATGGACATGTTCGATGCCGCCGTGGCGGCCCTGCAGCAGGGCCAGACCCTGATCGTTTTCCCCGAGGGCACCCGCACCACGCCAGGCAAGGCGCCCGAGTTCCACCGCGGTGCGGCATCGATCGCCCTGCGCGGTGCCAGCGCAATCACCCCGGTGACCATCACCGTCACCCCGACCACCCTGACCAAGGCTGAGCCCTGGTACAGCATTCCCGCTCGCCGCGTGCATTTCCGCTTGCGCGTGGGCGATGACATCGATCCGCGCGAGTTCGCCAGCCAGGGCCCGGCCCCGGCCGCCTCGCGCCGGCTCAATGCCTTCCTGCACCAGCATTTCACCAAGGAGCTCGCAAGAGATGAGCGATCTGCAACTGGAGATTAAACAGCTGATCATCGACGCCCTCGGCCTCGAAGACATCGGCCCTGATGACATCGGCGCCGAAGACGCGCTGTTCGGCGACGGCCTCGGCCTGGACTCGGTGGATGCCCTGGAACTGGGCCTGGCGATCCAGAAACGCTACGTCATCAAGATCGACGCCGATGCCAAGGACACCCGCCAGCACTTCGCCAACGTGGCGAACCTGGCGGCCTTCGTGACTGCCCAGAAAGCCGCCTGAGATCGCCGACCATGCAAACCCGTGAGGACATTTACAACACCCTGCGCGACGCCCTCGTCGAGTTGTTCGAACTCGAGCCGCAGCAGATCAGCCTCGACGCCAACCTGTACGAGGACCTGGAGATCGACAGCATCGACGCCGTCGACCTGATCGACCACCTCAAGCGCCACACCGGCAAGAAGATCGCCGCCGAGGAGTTCAAGTCGGTGCGCACCGTCGGCGACGTGGTCGAAGCGGTCTATCGCCTGGCCAACCCATGACACGCCTGGTCGGGCTCGGCCTGCTGCTGGCCGGGCTGCTCTACCCGTTCGCGATCTACTTCGGCATCGATCACCTGTCGCCGAAATTCTTCGCCCTGCTCCTGGGCGGACTGTGGTTCGCCCGCAGCCTGGGAAGCGGCCAACGCCCCGGACAACGCTGGATGGCGCTGGCCGCCGTGGCATTCTGCATCGTGCTCTGGCTGTGCAACGAGCCACACCTGCTGCGCTGGTACCCGGTACTGGTCAGCGCCGGCCTGCTCGGCCTGTTCGCCCTGAGCCTGAAGTTCGGCCCGCCGCTGGTGGAGCGCCTGGCGCGCCTGCACGAACCCGATCTACCGCCCCATGCCGTGCGTTACACCCGCCGGGTGACCCAGGTCTGGGTGCTGTTCTTCCTGGGCAACGGCCTGATCGCCGCGGCCCTCACCCTGTGGGCGCCGCTGGCCTGGTGGACGCTGTACAACGGCCTGATTTCCTACCTGCTGATGGGCGTGCTGTTCGCCGTCGAGTGGCTGGTGCGGCAACGGGTCAGAGGTCAAGGATGAAACCGATATCCCTCGCCCGGCTGCTGCCGGACCTGCCTGCCGAGCGCCCGCTGGCATTGGAGCCTGCGCTGTCGGCCGGTGACTTCGTGCAGCGCGTTTGCGCGGTCGCCGGCGCCTTGTGCCAGCGCAACACCCAGCGCGTGGCGATCCATCTGGAGGATGCCGGCGAACTGGCCATCGCCCTCTACGCCGCCTGGCTCGCCGGTGCCGAAGCGGTGCTGCCAGCCGACAACCTCGCCCACAGCCGCGAACGGCTGGCCGCGCAGATCGACGCCTGGATCGGTGACCAGCCCGGCGACCTGCTGCTGACCGAACTGGACGGTCCGGCCGTCATCCCCACTGAGCTCGATCTCGACGCCTGCCGCCTGGTACTGAGTACCTCCGGGTCCACCGGCGAGCCCAAGCTGATCGGCAAGACCCTGCGCCAGTTGAGCAACGAAGTGCAGGTGCTGGAAAACCTCTGGGGGACGGAACTGGGCGACGCTCGCGTCCTCGGCAGCGTCGCCGCACAACACATCTACGGCCTGTTGTTCCGCGTACTCTGGCCACTCTCCGCCGGCCGCGCCTTCCTGCGCCGGCAGATCGCCTTTCCCGAAGACCTGCAACGCCACAGCCTGGATCAGCCACGCTTCGCCTGGGTCGGCAGCCCCGCGCTGCTCAAGCGCATGGGCGACAACCTCGACTGGCCGGCGCTACGCCCGGTAGTTCGAGTGTTCTCTTCCGGTGGACCGTTGCCGACCGAAGCCGGCGAGCAGTTGCATGAGCGCCTCGGCCAGGCCCCCACCGAAATCTACGGCAGCTCCGAGACCGGTGGTATCGCCTGGCGCCAGGGCGGGCAGCTGTGGCAGCCATTCGAAGGCGTCACGCTGAGCCAGGACGAGCACGGCGCGCTGCGCATCGAGTCGACCTACCTGCCGCCCGGTGAATCCGAACAGACCGCCGACGCTGCGCGCCTCTGCGCCGACGGCCGCTTCGAGCTGCTCGGCCGGCTGGATCGCATCGTCAAACTGGAAGAGAAACGCATCTCCCTGCCGCAACTGGAGCAGGCGCTGATGCAGCACCCCTTCGTCAGCGAAGCACGCCTGGGCGTCGTGCAGGAAAACCGCGCCAGCCTCGGCGCACTGGTCGCCCTGAGCGACGCCGGCCTGCACGCGCTGCGCAACGGCGGTCGACGCGCACTGACCCAGCGCCTGCGCGAACACCTGGCAGGCCACTGCGAAGCCCTCGCCCTGCCACGCCGCTGGCGCCTGCTGCGGCGCCTGCCGGGCAACGCCCAGGGCAAGCTGCCGCAAAGCCTGGTGGATGAACTGCTGCACGCGCCACGCAGCCGTGAGCCCGACGTACTGACCCACAATGCGGTGGACGGCGAGCAGCACTTCCAGCTGGAAATTCCCCTGGACCTTGCCTATTTCCCCGGCCACTTCCCCAAGGCCCCCGTGCTGCCCGGCGTGGTGCAGGTGCAATGGGCGCAGCAACTGGGCCGCCTGGTATTCGACCTGCCGCCGCGTTTCGGCGGCATGGAAGTGCTGAAGTTCCAGCAACTGCTGCGGCCGGGTGATCGCTGCCTGTTGTCGCTGCGCTGGGATGCCGGGCGCGGCAAGCTGTATTTCGCCTTTACCCGCGGCGAAGCGGCCTGCTCCTCCGGGCGCATCCTGCTGGGTGCCGGCCAATGAGCGTCCGTCCGTGCGCGGTGATCCCGGTGTACAACCACGAGCACGCGCTGCCCAAAGTCGTCGCCGAACTGCGCGCCGCCGGACTCCCCTGCGTGCTGGTAGACGATGCCTCCAGCCGCGCATGCGCCGTGGTCATGGACCAACTCGCCGAAGGCCACGATACGTATCTGGTGCGCCTGAGCGTGAACCAGGGCAAGGGCGGTGCAGTGATGGCCGGCCTGCGCGAGGCTGCGCGCCTGGGCTATTCCCATGCGCTACAGGTGGATGCCGACGGCCAGCATGACCTGACCGACGTGCAGCGCTTCCTCGACGCCTCACACCAGCACCCCGACGCACTGATCTGCGGCTACCCGCAGTACGATGAGAGCGTGCCCAAAGGCCGTCTCTACGCGCGCTACCTGACCCACGTCTGGGTGTGGATCAACAGCCTGTCGCTGTCGATCCGCGACGGCATGTGCGGCTTCCGCGTCTACCCGCTCGCACCGACACTGGCATTGATCGACAGCGCGAAGCTGGGCAAACGCATGGACTTCGACCCGGAAATCCTCGTGCGCCTGGCCTGGCGCAACCAGCCGATGCAGTGGCTGCCAACACGGGTGCACTACCCGCTGGACGGCCTCTCGCACTTCCGCCTGTTCCATGACAACGCGCTGATCTCTTCCATGCACGCCCGGCTGTTCTTCGGCATGCTCTGGCGCTCGCCGGCCATTCTCTGGCGCCGCCTGCGGAGCGCCGCGTGAGCGCGCAGCACTGGGCGCAGCAACGCGAGCGCGGCAGCCTGCTGCTGATGCGCTTCACCGCCTGGGCCGCGCGCACCCTCGGTCGACGCCTGCTGTCGCCGCTGCTGCACCTGATCGTGCTGTACTTCTTCCTCTTCGGCTCCCGTGCGCGCGGCGCCATCCGCGAGTACCAGCAGCGCCTGGCACAGCACAGCGGCGACGCCTCGTTGTGCCCGACCACCGGCCGCGTGTTCGGCCAGTTCATGGCCTTCGCCGACGCCATCCTCGACAAGCTCGACGTCTGGGCCGGCCGACTGGATATCTCCAGCATCGAACTGTGCGACCCACATGGCCTGCGCGCGCAGTTGCGCAGTGGCCGTGGCCAACTGCTGGTCGGCGCTCACCTGGGCAACCTCGAGGTCTGCCGCGCGCTGGCCGAGCTGGGCGAAAAGGTGCGCATGAACGTGCTGGTGCACACTCGCCACGCCGAGCAGTTCAACAAGCTGCTCGGCGAGTCCGGCGCCAGCCACCTGCGGTTGATCCAGGTGAGCGAACTGGACCCGGCGATCATGCTGCAACTGTCCCAGCGCCTGGACGCCGGCGAATGGCTGGCAATCGCCGGCGACCGCATTCCGCTGCACGGCGGGCGCAACGTGGAGGTCGACTTCCTCGGCGCGCCCGCGGCCTTCCCACAGGGCCCCTGGCTACTGGCCGGCCTGCTGCAATGCCCGGCCAGCCTGATGTTCTGCCTCAAGGAAGAAGGCCGCTACCGCGTGCACCTGGAGCCCTTCGCCGAACGTATCCAGTGGCGCCGCAGCGACCGCGCCGAGGTTCTGAAACACTGGACCCAGCGCTATGCCCAGCGCCTGGAACACTACTGCCTGCGTGCGCCGCAGCAGTGGTTCAACTTTTACCCGTTCTGGAAAGCCCATGACGACAGCCACTGAAGCGCCGGTTTTCGGCCAAGGCCACCTGAGCATCGAGCAGATCGTCGCCCTCGCCGAGCGCCGCGTCGAAAGCCGCCTGGACGATGACGCCGAGTTCCGCGCGCGCATCGCCCGTGGCGCGCAGTTCCTCGACACCCTGCTGGACAAGGAAGGCGTGATCTACGGCGTGACCACCGGCTACGGAGATTCCTGCGTGGTGGCCGTGCCGCTGGAGCACGTCGAGGCGCTGCCGCAGCACCTGTTCACCTTCCACGGCTGCGGCCTGGGCAAGCTGCTCGATCCACAGGCTACCCGCGCCGTGCTCGCCGCGCGCCTGCGCTCGCTGAGCCATGGCGTTTCCGGTGTGCGCCTGGAGCTGCTGGAACGCCTGCATGCCTTCCTCGCACAAGACATCCTGCCGCTGATTCCGGAAGAAGGTTCAGTGGGCGCCAGCGGTGATCTCACGCCGCTGTCCTATGTCGCCGCCACTCTCGCCGGCGAGCGT
Organism: Pseudomonas sp. YH-1; assembly: GCF_051990045.1. NCBI lineage: Bacteria > Pseudomonadati > Pseudomonadota > Gammaproteobacteria > Pseudomonadales > Pseudomonadaceae > Pseudomonas > Pseudomonas sp. YH-1. The sequence goes on from NZ_CP178184.1 coordinate 443,989, forward strand.
GACGTGCTCTGGCGCGGAGAGCGCCGCAGCGCCGCTGAAGTCCACGCCGAACTGGGCTGGCAGCCGCTGGTGCTGCGGCCCAAGGAAGCGCTGGCGCTGATGAACGGCACCGCCGTGATGACCGGCCTCGCCTGCCTCGCCTATGTGCGCGCCGACTACCTGCTCAAGCTGGCCACGCGCATCACCGCGCTGAACGTCATCGCGCTGCAGGGCAACCCGGAGCATTTCGACGAGCGCCTGTTCGCCGCCAAGCCACATCCGGGGCAGATGCAGGTCGCCGCGTGGATTCGCCAGGACCTCGCCATCGACGCGCCGACGCCGCCGCTGCACCGTCTGCAGGACCGCTACTCGCTACGCTGCGCACCCCACGTGCTGGGCGTGCTGGCCGACAGCCTGGGCCTGCTGCGGCAGTTCATCGAGATCGAGCTGAACAGCGCCAACGACAACCCGATCATCGACGCCGAAGACGAGCGCGTCCTGCACGGCGGGCACTTCTATGGCGGGCACATCGCCTTTGCCATGGACAGCCTGAAGAACCTGGTGGGCAACGTCGCCGACCTGCTCGACCGGCAGCTCGCGCTGCTGGTGGACACCCGCTACAACCACGGTCTGCCGAGCAACCTTTCGGGTGCGCCGGCCGAGCGCGCGATGATCAACCATGGCTTCAAGGCTGTGCAGATCGGAGCCAGCGCGTGGACCGCCGAGGCGCTGAAAAATACCCTGCCAGCCAGCGTGTTCTCGCGCTCCACCGAGTGCCACAACCAGGACAAGGTGAGCATGGGCACCATCGCCGCGCGCGACGCCCTGCGCAGCCTGGAGCTGACCGAGCAGGTCGCCGCCGCCGCGTTGCTGGCCGCGCAACAGGGCGTCTGGCTGCGCGGGCGCGAAGACGATGCACAGCCCCTGCCGACGCCGCTGGGCGACATGCACGAGCAGCTCGGCCAGGACTTCCCACCACTGATCGAGGACCGCGCGCTGGAAGGCGAACTGCGCCTTTGCCTGGAGCGCATCCGCGCGCGCCACTGGGGGCTCTATGCGTAAGGCCGGGGTCCTGCAGGCCGAGGTGGAAATCCTCGTGCCGTTCTTCGACGTGGACATGATGGAAGTGGTCTGGCACGGCCACTACGTCAAGTACCTGGAAATCGCGCGCTGCGCCCTGCTCGACAAGCTCGACCACAACTACGCGCAGATGCGCGAGGCGGGCTACGCCTGGCCGGTGATCGACCTGCAGCTGCGCTACGTGCGCGGCGCCCGCTTCGGCCAGCGCATCAGCGTGCGCGCCGACCTGGTGGAGTGGGAAAACCGCCTGAAGATCAACTACCTGATCAGCGACGCCGAAACCGGCGAGCGCCTGACCCGCGCCAGCAGCAGCCAGGTGGCGGTGGAAATCGCCAGCCGCGAAATGCAGATGGTCTCCCCGCCGGTATTCATCGCCGCCGTGCAGCGCGCGCTGGAGGCCGAAGCATGCTGACGCGCGCACTGCTCCTGTGCGGCTTACTACTCGCCCCCCTGGCCCACGCCTTCGACCTGCCGCAACTGGCAGCGCAGTTGGGCAAGCCGGCGGTGGTGCGTGGCGAGTTCCTCCAGGAGAAGCACCTGCGTTCGCTGCCGCAGCCGCTGGTGAGCAAGGGCCGCTTCGTCCTGGCCAAGCAGCACGGGCTGCTGTGGCTGTTGCAGACACCGCTCAAGCAGGATTACCGGATCGACGACCAGGGCCTTGCCCGGCGCGACGCCAACGGCTGGCAGCAACTGCCGCAACGCAGCGCCAGCGCGCAGCAGAACCGCTTGTTCCTCGCCGTGCTGGAAGGCGACAGCAGCGGCCTGCAACGGGACTTCGACCTGGCCCTGAGCGGCGAAGCAAGCGATTGGAAACTGACCCTCACGCCGCGCGCCGTGCTGCTCAAGCAGATCTTCGACAGTATCGAAATCGCTGGCGGCGGGCTGGTGCAACGCATCGAACTGCACGAAGCCCAGGGCGACCGAACCGTGCTGCGCATGACCAGCAGCCAGCCCGGCGACAATCTGACCGATGCGGAGCGCAGCGACTTTGCCCGCTGAGCGGCCGCAGTGGCTGCCGCGCCTGGTGATTGCCGGGCTGCTGGCGCTGCTCGCCCTTGCCGCCTGGCAATGGCGCGGCGCCGCGCCGCTGAGCACCGACCTGCTGGAGCTGGTGCCCGGCGGCAGCCGTGATGCCCTGCAAAAGCAGGCTGAGCAGCGCATGCAGGAGCCGCTCAACCGCGAGCTGCTAGTGCTGGTCGGCTACCCCGAGCGCGGCACCGCCATCGCCCATGCCCGCGCGCTGGCCGAGCGCTGGCAGACCAGCGGGCTCTACGAGAAAGTGCAATGGGGTGTGCAGGCCGACCTGCCAGCGTTACGCGAACAGTTGCGCGATGGCCGCCTCGCCTTGCTCAACCGCGATGACCGCCAGCAGCTCACAAGCGATCCTGCCGCTTTCATCCAGCAGCGAGTGGAACAACTCTTCGACCCCTTCTCCGGCTTCGGCCTGCTGCCCAACGACCAGGACTGGTTCGGCCTGGCCCTGCGTATCCAGCATCACCAGCCGCTGACAGCGAAGGTGCAACTGGACATCGGCAGCGGCGCGCTGGTCGCCGAAGCCGATGGCCGCAGCTGGGTGCTGCTGCGCGCCCGCACCCGCGCCGATGCCTTCGACATGAGCCTGCCGCGCGCCGTGGCCGCACAGATCGCCGAGGCGCGCCAGCAAGTGGCTGCCGACGGCGGACAGATAGTCGCCGCGAGCGGTCTGCTCTACGCCGCCGACGGCCAGCGCCAGGCCAGCCGCGAAATGACCTGGGTCGGCGGCGGCGCCGCACTCGGTACCCTGCTTCTGCTGCTACTCGCCTTCCGCCGTGTGCGCGCGCTGCTGGCCTTCCTGCCGGTGCTGGTCGGCGTGCTGGCCGGCGCTACCGCGTGCATCGCGCTGTTCGGCAAGATCAACCTGCTCACCCTGGTACTCGGTGCGAGCCTGATCGGCGTGGCGTCGGACTACCCGCTGCACTACCTGTCCAAAGCCTGGAGCCTGAGTCATTGGCAACCCTGGCAGGCGCTGCGGCTGAGCCATCGCGGGCTGCTGCTGAGCCTGCTGACCAACCTGATCGGCTACCTCGCCCTGGCCTGCACGCCCTTCCCGGCGCTGACCCAGGTGGCGACCTTTTCGGTGGCCGGCCTGCTCGCCGCCTACCTGTGTGTGATCGGCCTGCTGCCACTCCTGCTGCGCGGCAACGCCATTGCGCCGCAACCACTGCTGCTTTCGCTGGGCGAGCGACTGATCGGCCTGCGCCAATCGTTGCTCAAGCGCACGGGCAGTTGGCCGCTGCTGGTCGCTGTCGCGCTGTTCTGCGCTGGCGGACTGTGGCAACTGCAGGTGAAGAACGACCTGCGCCAATGGCTGGGCGCCAAGCCGCAACTGCTCAGCGAGGCCCAGGCCGCCGCGCGCATCACCGGCTACCAGCCCACCAGCCAGTTCTTCCTGGTGCGCGCCGCCAATGAAACCCAGTTGCTGCAACGCCAGGCCGAACTGGCCACGCGGCTGGAGAAGCTGGTCGCCTCCGGTCAGCTCAAGGGCTATCTCGCGCTCAACCAGTTGCTCGCCACCGAGCAGCAGCAACAGCAGGCCCGTGAGGCACTGCGCCAACTGCCTCAGCACTGGCAGGCACTGGTCGACCTGGGCATTCCCCAGGCCGCGCTGCAAGCCGAGCTGGAGCAGCTGGAAAAACTCCCGCCGCAAACGCTCGACCAAGCGCTGAAAGGCCCACTGGGCGAACCCTGGCGGCCGCTGTGGCTGGGCACGGTGAGCGGCGGCGTAGCCGGGCTGGTGAGCCTGCAAGGGCTATCCGATGCCGGCTTGCTGGCCGAGCAGGCCAAGGGGCTGGAAGGCGTGCAACTGGTGGATCGCCTCGGCGAGCTGAACCGCCTGTTCGCCGCCACCCAGGTCAGCGCCACCGAACTCAAGCTGCTCTCCTGCGTGCTGATCTTCGCCCTGCTGCTCAAGCCCTTCGGCCCGCGCGGCGCCCTGCGCATCGTCCTGCTGCCGCTGCTGGCAGCGTTGTGCAGCCTCGCCAGCCTCGGCTGGCTGGGCCAGCCGCTGACGCTGTTCAGCCTGTTCGGCCTGCTGCTGGTGACCGCCATCGGCGTGGATTACACCATCCTCATGCGCGAGCGCGTCGGCGGTGCAGCAGTGAGCCTGGTGGGTGTGCTGCTCGCGGCCATCACCACCTGGCTGTCGTTCGGCCTGCTGGCGCTGTCGGCCACGCCGGTGATCAGCAATTTCGGCCTGGCCGTGGGGCTGGGCCTCGCATTCTGTTTCCTGTTCTGCCCCTGGGCGCAAGCAGGCACCCGAGAGGGAACTGCGGCATGTTGACGATCCTTTTCTGGTTGGCCATGCCGCCGCTGTTCGCCCTGGCGGTGATCGGCGGGCGCCGTCTGCGCCTGCCGCCCATCGTCAGCCAGTTGCTGGTGGCCGGCCTGCTGCTGCCGCTGCTGTTCATCGTACTGCAGGACCAGGGCTTCGAGGTGCGTACGCTGGTCACCGCGCCCTGGCTGCGACCGCTCTACGACATCGGCTTCGCGCTGCTGCTGGGGCACATCCTGAGCGATGTGATCGACCTCGACGTCAGCCGCCAGAGCCTGAAGATCGCCCTACCCAGCTTCGCCGTACCGCTGGCCTGCGGCATGGCCAGTGCGTGGTGGCTGCTGGGTGTGCGCGAGGGCATCAGCGTGCTGGGCATCGGCCTGCTGTTCGCCATCACGGCAATCCCGGTGCTCTACCTGTTCCTGCGCAACATCGACTACCCCGAGGATGCCACCCGCCGACTGATGCACGCGGCGGTGCTGATGGACCTGTGGTGCTGGAGCCTGTTCGGCCTGGCCCAGGGCAGCAGCGATCCGTCCCAACTGGTGTGGCCGTTGCTGGCCGGCGTGATTCCGTTGCTGCTACGCCTGATCGGTGTGCGCCAGCACCTGGCCTACAGCCTGCCGTTCTTCGGCCTGATGATCGCCTTCCAGCACTGGTACCTGAACACTCTGGTGTTCGCCATTACCTGGCTGATGACCCAGGCCGCGATACGTCAGCCTTTCCGCCTGCCGGTCGCGCCACGCGCGGCGCTGGCCTTGCAGAACTATCTGCTGGTGCCACTGGTGTTGTCCTTCGGCATCCTGCAGATCGACTTCCACACGGCCCTCTCCGGCTACTCCTGGCTCTACCTCGGCGCGCTGCTGGTGCTGCCGGTGCTCAGCAAGCTGGCCGGCAGCTGGCTCGGCCTGCGCTGGGCGCTGCCGGGCGCGAGCCTTCCCGAGCTATGGAGGGAAAGCCTGCTGCTGAACATTCGCGGGCTGACCGAGATCGTCTTCCTCAACCTGCTGTTCCAGCAGGGTCATATCGACTCGCTGCTGTATTTCAGCCTGCTGCTGATGAGCCTGTTCGCCACCCTGCTGCCCGCGCTGTGCGGCGTTCGCCGCCCACGCGGCAGTCACGCCGACAAGGACGCCAGCCCGGCAAGGAGCCCTTCCGATGTCCCTCGTTGATTTGCAAAAACGCGCGGTCGTGGTGATCGGCGCCGGTCCATCCGGCGCCATCGCCGCCGCCCTGCTCAAGCGCAAGGGCCACGACGTGCTGGTGCTGGAGCGCCAGCGCTTCCCGCGTTTCTCCATCGGCGAGAGCCTGCTGTCGCACTGCCTGGATTTCGTCGAAGAGGCCGGGATGCTCGATGCGGTGCAGGCCGCCGGCTTCCAGGTGAAGCACGGTGCGGCATTCGCCTGGGGCGAGCGCTACAGCGCATTCGACTTCCGCGACAAGTTCACCGAAGGCAAGGGCACGACTTTCCAGGTCCAGCGTGCGCGCTTCGACCAGCTGCTGGCCGACCAGGCCGAACTGCAGGGCGTGGATATCCGCTACGAAGAAGAAATCATCGCCGCCGACTTCACCGGTGACTGCCCGCGCCTGCGGGTGCGCCGCCTGGACGGCAGCGAATACGAGGTGGAGTGCACCTTCGTTCTCGACGCCAGCGGCTATGGCCGCGTGCTCCCGCGCCTGCTCGACCTGGAGGCGCCATCCGGCTTCCCGGTGCGCCGCGCGGTATTCACTCATATCGAGGATCGCATCGACGCGCCGCACTTCGACCGCGAGAAGATCCTCGTCAGCATCCACCCCGAGGAGCGCGGAGTCTGGTACTGGACCATCCCCTTCAGCGACGGCCGTACCTCCATCGGCGTAGTGGCCGAGGACCACCATTTCGAGGGCAGGCTGGACGACCTGGACACCTGCCTGAAGGACTTCGTCGAAGCTGCGCCGAACCTGCGTTCGCTGCTGAAGAACGCCGTCTGGGATACGCCGGCGCGCACCCTCGGCGGCTACTCGGCCAACGTCAAGCGCCTGGCCGGTCCGGGCTTCGCCCTGCTGGGCAACGCGGCGGAATTCCTCGACCCGGTATTTTCCTCCGGCGTCACCATCGCCATGCGTTCCGCCAGCCTGGCGGCCAGCCTGCTCGACCGTCAGCTCAAGGGCGAGACGGTGGACTGGGAGGCCGACTTCGCCCAGCCGCTCAAACGCGGCGTGGACACCTTCCGTGCCTACGTCGAAGGCTGGTACGACGGCAGCTTCCAGGACGTGATCTTCTACGAGAAGGCGACCCCGGAAATCCGCCGGATGATCTGCTCCATCCTCGCCGGCTACGCGTGGGACATGCGCAATCCCTTCGTCGCCGAACCGCAGCGTCGCCTGCGGGTACTCTCCGAAATCTGCGCAAGCTGAAGGACAAGGACTGTCATGACCCGCCCCGCCTCCACCTACGTCGAAGAAACCCGATTCGGTTTCTGGTTCCTGCAGAGCCACACCTGGCAGCACCATGTGCTGCGCGTGGCGATCAACGACCTGAAGCGCCTGATCAGCTGGGACATCCCGGCCAACCCGGTGCTGCTCGACGCGGGCTGCGGCCAGGGCCGCTCGTTTCGCCTGCTGCGCGATGCCTTCAAGCCTGGGCGGATGATCGGTCTCGATGCCGACCCGCACAGCCTCGACTGCTCGGCCATGGAAGCGGCGCGGGAAAACATCGAGGTGGAGCTGAACTGCGCCGACTGCGCCGACCTGATGCTGCCTTCGGCCAGCGTCGACATCCTGTTCTGCCACCAGACCTTCCATCACCTGGTGGAGCAGGAGCAGGCACTGCAGGAATTCTGGCGCGTGCTCAAACCGGGCGGCCTGCTGCTGTTCGCCGAGTCCACCGAGGCTTACATCGATACCTGGGTGATCCGCTGGTTCTTCCGTCACCCGATGCACGTGCAGAAGAGCGCCGCGCAGTACCTGCAGATGCTCCGCGAGCAAGGCTTCGAGTTCGGCGAGAAGAACGTCTCCTACCCCTACCTGTGGTGGAGCCGCGCCAGGGACTTCGGTCTGCTGGAGCGCTGGGGCCTGCGCCAGCCGAAACCGTTCGGCCAGCGCGAGGAAACCCTGGTCAATGCCGTGGTACGCAAGCCACTGGAGAGCCGCTGAGCATGATCCGCTGGTTGAGTCTTGCCTTCGCCCTGTTGCTGGCCGGCTGTGCCCAGCACGCGCCGCTGCCGTCCGCAATGCCGTCGCTGTCGACGCCGATGCAGTTGCACATCCAGCGCGAACAAGGCCAGGCCAGCCAGCTCTCGACACAGGATTGGCTGCTGGTGATCCAGCAGGAAGGCGCCGCGCTGCGCTGGTCACTGATCGATCCGCTGGGCATTCCGCTGTCGCGCCAGTTGCTGCGTGAGGGAGAATGGAGCAACGACGGCCTGCTGCCACCCAACCCGGAAGCGCGCGAGCTCTTCGCCGTGCTGCTGTTCGCGCTGACGCCCGAAGGCGAACTTGCCTCGCGCTACCCGGCGAAGGACTACCGGGCGGACGACCCTGAGCGCCACCTGCAGCAGCGCTGGAAGATCACCTACCGGTCGGCGCAGGACTTCACCCTCGAATCCGCCGACCTCTGCTACCGGGTGACGCCCCTGGACTCCGAGAGCGCCGCACCATGAACGCTACCTACCTGAACGAGCTGGGCCTGATCTGCGCACTGGGCAACGACTGCCGTGAAGTCACCGCCGCGCTGCTGGCCGGCGAGTCTGCCGGCATGCAGGTCCAGGCCGGCTGGGTGCCGGGCAGGAGCCTGCCGGTGGGCACGGTGAAAGCGCGCCTGGCAGCTATCCCCGACAAGCGCCACGATACCCGCAACAACCGCCTGCTGCTGGCCGCCGCCACGCAGATCGACCCGGCCATCCGCGCAGCCATCCAGCGCCACGGCGCTGCGCGCGTCGCGGTGGTACTGGGGACCAGCACCTCGGGCATCCAGGAAACCACCCAGGGCATTCGTCATCACAGCCTGCACGGGCAGTTGCCCGAGGGCTTCCACTACTCGCACCAGGAGTTGGCCAACCCCGCCGCCTTCCTCGCCGAGCACTACGAACTGGCCTGCCCCGCCTATGTCATCTCCACCGCCTGCACCTCCAGCGGCCGCGCCCTGCAGAGCGCGCGCCGGCTGCTGGAGCTAGGGCTGTGCGACGCCGTGCTGTGTGGCGGCGTGGACAGCCTGTGCGAGCTGACGCTCAACGGCTTCAGCGCCCTGGAGGCGGTTTCGAACGAGCGCTGCAATCCGTTCTCCGCTAACCGCAAGGGCATCAACATCGGCGAAGGTGCGGCGCTGTTCCTGATGACCCGCGAGCCCGGCCGCGTGGCCCTGCTCGGCGCCGGCGCCAGCTCCGATGCACACCATATTTCCGCGCCCGAACCCGAAGGCCGCGGCGCCCGCGAGGCGATGCGCAAGGCGCTGGCGGATGCGCGACTGCAGGCCGGGCAGATCGCCTACCTGAACCTGCATGGCACCGCGACCCTGCACAACGACGCCATGGAAAGCCTCGCCGTCAGCGCCGAGTTCCCCCAGGGCGTGCCCTGTTCCTCGACCAAACCGTTGTCCGGGCACACCCTCGGCGCCGCCGGCGCGCTGGAAGCGGCGTTCTGCTGGCTGTTGCTGAGCGAGCACAATCCGGATAATCGCCTGCCGCCGCAGTGCTGGGATGGCGTCGCCGACCCACAGCTGCCGCCCCTCGCGCTGGTCGGCGAGAACGGTCCCGGCCTTGCTGTGCAGGGGCCGCGTTATCTGATGAGCAACTCGTTCGCCTTCGGCGGCAACAACGTCAGCCTGATCCTGGGCGAGTTGAGCAATCTTTCTGGAGTGCCCCGATGATCGACTGGCCGATCGCCTCCCTGCTGCCCCATGCGGGGGACATGATCCTCCTCGACGAAGTGCTCGAGTTCGGCGAGGAGGACATCCGTACCCGCCTGACCGTGCGCCCCGGCGGGCTGTTCAACGAGGCCGATGGCAGCCTGCCGGCCTGGATCGGCGTGGAGCTGATGGCACAGAGCATCGCCGCCTATGCCGGCTGCCAGGCGCGCTCGCGCGGCGAGCCGGTGGAGCTGGGCTTCCTGCTCGGCACGCGCCAGTACCAGTGCAACGTGGCAAGCTTCCCGGTCGGAGCGCAACTCACCCTCCACGCCATCCGGACCCTGCAGGACGACAATGGCATGGGCGTCTTCGAATGCCACCTGGAAGGAGCGGACATCAAGGCACTGGCGCGCCTCACCGTGTTCCGCCCGCCCGAGGCCGCCAGCTATCTACAAGAACCCCCTCTCGAGGCCCCAGCGCCGGGAAGCGAGAGCCCAAAGAGCCAAGCATATGACTGACCCCATTCTGGTAACCGGCTCCAGCCGCGGTATCGGCCGAGCCATCGCCCTGCGCCTGGCCCAAGCCGGGCACGACCTCGTGCTGCACTGCCGCAGCGGCCGCGCCGAAGTCGAAGCCGTGCAGGCGGAGATCCAGACCCTGGGCCGCAATGCCCGCGTGCTGCAGTTCGACGTGGCCGACCGCGAGACCGCGCGCACCGTCCTTGAAGCCGATGTGGAAAGCCACGGCGCCTATTACGGCGTGGTCTGCAATGCCGGCCTGACCCGCGACGGAGCCTTTCCCGCGCTCACCGAGGAGGACTGGGACCAGGTGCTGCGCACCAACCTCGACGGTTTCTACAACGTCCTGCACCCGGTGATCATGCCGATGATCCGCCGCCGCCAGCCGGGACGTATCGTCTGCATCACGTCGGTCTCCGGGCTGATCGGCAACCGCGGCCAGGTCAACTACAGCGCCTCCAAGGCCGGCGTGATCGGCGCCGCCAAGGCGCTGGCCATCGAGCTGGGCAAGCGCAGGATCACGGTGAACTGCGTGGCGCCGGGGCTGATCGACACCGCCATGCTCGACGAGCAGGTGCCGGTGGAGGAAATCCTCAAGATGATCCCCGCCCAGCGCATGGGCACGGCGGAGGAGGTCGCAGGCGCGGTGAACTTCCTGATGTCGGCCGAGGCCGGCTACATCACCCGCCAGGTGCTGGCGGTCAACGGAGGACTGTGCTGATGAAGCGTGTGGTCGTCACCGGCATGTCCGGCATTACTTCCCTGGGTTCGGACTGGGCCAGCATCGAGGCGAACTTCAACGCCAGCCGCAGCGGCATCCGGCGCATGGACGAGTGGGACCGTTTCACCGAGCTGAACACCCGGCTGGCCGGCCCGGTGCCGGACTTCTCCGTGCCCAGGCACTGGACCCGCAAACAACTGCGCAGCATGGGCCGCGTCTCGCGCCTGTCCGTGGGTGCAGCCGAACGCGCCTTGGCCGATGCCGGCTTGCTGGACGACGAGTCGATTCGCGACGGCCGCATGGGCGTGGCCTGCGGCTCGTCCGTCGGCAGCACCGACGAGATCAAGGCCTTCGGCAACATGCTGCTGCACTCGGTGGCAGACGGCCTCAACGCCAACTCCTATGTGCGCATGATGCCGCACACGACAGCGGCCAATATCAGCATCTTCTTCGGCCTCAAGGGCCGCGTGATTCCGACGTCCAGCGCCTGCACCAGCGGCAGCCAGGGCATCGGCTACGCCTATGAGGCGATTCGTTTCGGCCGCCTGCCGCTGATGCTCGCCGGCGGTGCGGAAGAGCTGTGCCCCACCGAAGCCATGGTGTTCGACGCGCTTTACGCCACCAGCCTGAAGAACGATACGCCCCACCTCTCGCCGCGCCCCTACGACACCGGCCGCGACGGTCTGGTGATCGGCGAAGGCGCTGGCATGCTGGTGCTGGAAGAACTGGAACACGCCCTGGCCCGTGGCGCGCACATCCATGCCGAGATCGTTGGCTTCGGCAGCAACGCCGACGGCCAGCACACCACCCGCCCCGAGCAGGCGACCATGCGCCGCGCCATGGAGCTGGCACTGGAAGACGCCGGCCTGGACGCCGAGGCCATCGGCTACGTGAACGGCCATGGCACTGCCACCGAGCAGGGCGATATCGCCGAGACGCAGGCCACCAGCGAACTGTTCGGAAAGCGTATGCCGATCAGCTCGCAGAAGAGCTTCCTGGGCCACACTCTGGGAGCGTGCGGCGCACTGGAGTCCTGGTTCAGCATCGAGATGATGAACAGCGATCGCTACGTGCACACCCTGAACCTGGACCAGGTCGACCCTCGCTGCGGCGAGCTCGACTACCTGCAGGGCGAACCGCGCGTGATGAGCCACGAGTACGTGATGAACAACAACTTCGCCTTTGGCGGCATCAACACCTCGCTGATCTTCAAGCGCTGGCGCTGAGTCGCCACCACAGGACACTGCAAGGAGAGCGATCCATGTCCCGACTGATCCGTAGCGTCATCCTCTGCCTCGCCGCCGCACTGGTCGTCGGCTGTACCGGCCGGGCCGTGCTGAACCTCGACCAGAGCCTGCCGGCAGACGGTCGACGCACGACGGCCCAGGTGCAGGAGGCGATCCACAAGGCCCTGGCCGAACAGCAGTGGACGCTGCAGCAGGACAACGGCAGCGTGATCTACGCCGAGATCACCGTGCGCGAGCGTCACCACGCCGAGATCAGCATCCCGTACAGCAGCCAGCAGTATTCCATCAAGCTGCGCAGCAGCCGCGGGCTGGACGAGGAGAACGGACAGATCCACCGCAATTACAACAACTGGGTCGTCCTGCTCAACGAGAGGATCCAGCAGAACCTGGGCCTGACGCCGACAGCGCGCTGACCCTCCGCCCCGGAAGACTCCCCCACCGCGCGCTGGAAGCCTGCGGCGGGTCGATCTACCGGAGCGCATGCCGATTTTGATACCCCCCTTTGCCTGCCGCAGCCTCGACGCCTAGTCGAACGCGTAGCGCTGGCTCGCCCCCGAAGCACCAGGAGAAAAAGGATGCTCTCGCTCGTACGCTGCATAGCCCTCACCGCCGCTGTCTTCACCCTGGCCGCCTGCACCTCGAAGCCGGTCTATGCCCCCACGGAACAGTTCCCCAGCGATCTGCATATCACCCCGGCGCAGATGCAGACCGCCATCATCACCGGCCTGCAGAAGCGCCAGTGGACGGTGCAGAAGGTGACGCCCAGCGAGATCCAGGCCGCCATCACCGTACGCGGTCGCCACCATGCCGAAGTGACGATTCCCTACTCCACCACCCAGTACCGCATCGGCTACCGCGACAGCTGGGGACTGGACTACAAGGACGGCAAGATCCACCGCAACTACAACCGCTGGATCAGCCTGGTGAACGACAACATCCTGCGCGAGCTGCACCTGGACCCGATCGGCGAGCGCGTCGATGCGCTGCCGGTCATCGCCCAGACCACCGACGAAGTGCCGCTGCACCTGGAATTCAACCGCGTGGTCCAGCGTGCGACCCAGGCCGGCCACCTGGACGGCAGCGTGCGCTTCTTCCTGGCTGGCGAGCACGTGCCGGGGCTGGTCAACCCGATGAGCGAAACCTCCACCAGCAAGAAGACCAACTCAACCAACAAGACCGACGAGGAAGCCTGCGACTGGGCCATGATCTCGGCCCTGGCGACCTTGCAGAATGCTGCCAAGCGCGAGGGAGCGAATGCCGTGGTGGATCTCGTCAGCTTCTACAACCGCCAGGTCTACAGCGACAACACCAAGTACGAGTGCCACACCGGCTCGCTGATGGCCGGCGTGGCGCTGCGCGGCAAGATGGCGGAAATCCAGTAGGGCTTCAGCGCCCTCGCTCGGCAGGGACGGGGGCCGACCCCGTGTGCAGAGCTGTGACTTCCTGGGTCACCAGGTCGAAGAACGACTGCGCCAGGCGCGACGTCTCGTTGCGCCGGCGCACCAGCCAGACGGAGCTGGTGGCCCCTGGATCACTCAAGGTGCGGTAGACCACGCCATCCACCCGCGTCCGGCGGAACGACGCCGGCAGCATCGACACGCCGAGCCCCGCCGCCACCAGGCCGATGATGGTCATCGCCTCGCCCGCTTCCTGGGCGATGCGCGGACTGAAGCCGGCCTGCCGCGACAGCGCCATCAGTTGGCTGTAGAGGCCCGTGCCGTAGCTGCGCGGGAAGAACACGAAGGGTTCCTCCGCCAGCTCGGCGAACGCCAGGCCCTCCTGGCTGGCCTGTGCCAACGGGTGGTCGGCACGCAACACTGCCACCAGCGGTTCGCTGAACAACTCCACGGCCTCCAGGGTTTCCGGCAGCGGGATCGGACGGATCAGTCCGACCTGCACGCGCTCCTCCAGCAGCGCCTGCACCGCCTGCCCGCTGCTCAGTTCCTGCAAGTCCAGGTGGACATCCGGGTAGGCCTGGCGGAACGCCAGGATGGCGCGCGGGATGCTCGAGGTGAAGGGCGCCGACGCGGTGAAGCCGACCTTCAGCTCGCCGATCTCGCCCTGGTGCGCACGCCGCGCCAGCAGCGTGGCGCGCTCGACCTGCTGAAGTATCTGCCGCGCCTCGTCGAGAAACAGCTTGCCGGCCTCGGTGAGCGCCACACGGCGGTTGGTGCGCTCCAGCAGGCGTGCACCGATCTCTTCCTCCAGCGCCTGGATCTGCTGACTCAGCGGCGGCTGGGAAATCCCCAGTTGCTCGGCGGCGCGGCCGAAGTGCAGCTCTTCCGCCACGGCGATGAAGTAACGCAGGTGTCGCAGTTCCATGGTGCCCTCGCAAAGGGTTGTGCCGTGCGGTTCGCGAGCAAGCTCGCTCCTACAGGGAACGCTCTTCGTAGGAGCGAGCTTGCTCGCGAGCCCGGCGTTGAACCGACGTCACAGGCGTTTGATTCGTAAAACGACTCAAACGTGTCGATTAATATATTGGAAATAATAAAGCCCGCTCCTTATCCTTTCCACACAAGCCCAATAACGACTACCAACCTGCTCCCTGCCTGGCCGCGCGGACCCTTGCCGTCATTCCAGGCCCTCTGCTGTCATCTACCTGAGGTGTGTCGTGAGTCAACCTGCCCTGCGGGCTTTGCGGGAAGAACATCCCATGGCGGCCGAACCGGCCGTGGTACAAGAACCAGTAGCCGCCAACGATCCGGCGGAGGTGCTGGCCGATCTGCGCGAGAGCGCGCGTGAGGCCAACGGCGAGGTGATGCGCGCCGTCGAAGAGATCGAAACCTACATCGAGAAAGGCACCCCGGAATTCATGCGCACCTCGCTTGCGCTGTTCTCCGGTGGCTTCGCCACCTTCGCCCTGCTCTACTGCGTGCAGCCGATGATGCCGGTGCTGTCCCAGGCTTTCAGCCTGACTGCCGCGCAGAGCAGCCTGGTGCTGTCGATCTCCACCATCACCATGGCCTTCGGCCTGCTGGTCACCGGGCCGATCTCCGACGCCATCGGGCGCAAGTCGATCATGGTCGCGTCGCTGGTCCTCGCCGCCCTGTTCACCATTGGCAGCTCGCTGATGCCGACCTGGCATGGCGTGCTGGCCATGCGCGCGCTGCTCGGCCTGTCGCTCAGCGGCCTGGCGGCGGTGGGCATGACCTATCTCTCCGAGGAAATCCACCCGCAGCACATCGGGCTGTCCATGGGCTTGTACATCGGCGGCAACGCCATCGGCGGCATGAGTGGCCGACTGATCAGCGGCGTACTGGTGGACTACGTGAACTGGCACGTCGCACTGGCCACCCTGGGCGTGCTCGCCCTGGCTGCGGCCCTGCTGTTCTGGCGCATCCTTCCCGAATCGAAGAACTTCCGCCCGGCGCCGCTCAAGCCGCGCCGGCTCATCGAAGGCTTCACCGGGCACTTCCGCGACGCCGGCCTGCCCTGGCTGTTCCTCGAAGCCTTCCTGCTGATGGGCGCCTTCGTCACCCTGTTCAACTACATCGGCTACCGCTTGCTGGCAGAGCCCTATCACCTGAGCCAGGCCATCGTCGGCGTGCTCTCGCTGGTCTACCTGTCGGGCATCTACAGCTCGGCGTGGGTCGGCTCGCTGGCCGACAAGCTGGGCCGACGCAAGGTGCTCTGGGCGATGATCGCGCTGATGCTCGGTGGCGTACTGATCACCCTGCTGCAACCGCTGGCCCTGGTACTGGTTGGCCTGCTGGTGTTTACCTTCGGCTTCTTCGGCGCGCACTCGGTGGCCAGCAGCTGGATCGGCCGCCGCGCCCTGAAGGCCAAGGGGCAAGCGTCGTCGCTGTACCTGTTCAGCTACTACACCGGCTCCAGCGTCGCCGGCACCGCTGGCGGCCTGTTCTGGCACCAGTATGGTTGGAACGGCGTGGGCCTGTTCATCGCCAGCCTGCTGGGCATCGGCCTGCTGGTGGCCCTGCACCTGGCACGCCTGCCAGTGTTACCGCGCGACCTTCCTGCACTCAACAAAGCTGGGTAGTTTCTACACACACGACATCGAGCATGCCTAAAAACGACATGGAACGGTCGTACAAAGACATTTATCTCAGATCCGACAACGCCTGCCAGGCGGGCGTTGTGGAATAAATTCCCAATCTACGACTTAAGTCGTAACAGAATGTGGCGCGATCCTTGCGTTCACAATCTTGAACGACTTGTTGGAATCCTGAAACGGACCTCGACTCCCGCAGTACGCAATTCCCTCCGTAGTTGTAGGTAAAGCATGAGCAGCACCCCCTCTTCAGGGCTCTCCCAGGGCCTGCAAAATCGTCATGTCACGATGCTTTCGATCGCCGGCGCCATTGGTGCGGGCCTGTTCGTAGGCTCCGGCCACGCCATTGCCGAAGCCGGTCCGGCCGTCATGGTTTCCTATCTGGTCGCCGGCCTGCTGGTGGTCCTGGTGATGCGCATGCTGGCCGAAATGGCCGTCGCGCAGCCGGACAGCGGCTCCTTCTCCACCTACGCCGACCGTGCCATCGGCCACTGGGCCGGTTTCACCATCGGCTGGTTGTACTGGTGGTTCTGGGTCCTGGTGATCCCGCTGGAAGCCAACGCTGCCGCGGCCATCATCCACGCCTGGTTCCCCGGCGCGCCGATCTGGGTGCTGGCCTTCGTGATCACCTCCGCGCTGACCGTGACCAACCTGTTCAGCGTGAAGAACTACGGTGAGTTCGAGTTCTGGCTGGCCCTGATCAAGGTCGTCTCGATCATCGCCTTCCTGGTACTGGGCTGCGCGGCCATCTTCGGCTTCTCGCCCAACAGCGAAGTCTCCGGCATCGGCCACCTGACCAGCGAAGGCTTCCTGCCCAAGGGCTGGGGCGCCGTGCTCGCCGCGCTGCTGACCACCATGTTCTCCTTCATGGGTTCGGAGATCGTCACCATCGCCGCCACCGAATCCAAGGACCCGGAGCAACAGATCACCCGCGCCACCAACTCGGTGATCTGGCGTATCGCGCTGTTCTACCTGCTGTCGATCCTGATCGTGGTCTGCCTGGTGCCGTGGAACGACCCGCGCCTGGTGAGCATGGGCTCCTACCAGACCGTGCTGGAACACCTGCACATCCCGTACGCCAAGCTGATCGTCGACATCATCGTGCTGGTGTCGGTCACCAGCTGCCTGAACTCGGCGCTCTACACCGCTTCGCGCATGATGTACTCCCTGAGCAAGCGCGGTGACGCACCGAAGATCGCCCAGGTGACCAGCGCCAGCCGCACCCCGGTCTACGCCGTGCTGCTGTCCACCGCCATGGCCTTCCTGTGCACCTTCGCCAACTACCTGGCCCCGGCCGAAGTGTTCAACTTCCTGCTGGCCAGTTCCGGCGCCATCGCCCTGCTGGTGTACCTGGTGATCGCCATGTCGCAGCTGCGCATGCGCAAGAAGCTGCTCGCCCAGGGCCACCAGCTGAAGCTGAAGATGTGGCTGTTCCCCTGGCTGACCTGGGCGGTGATCCTCTTCATCGTCGGCGCCCTGGTGATCATGCTGATCCGCCCGGACCACCGCATGGAAGTGGTCGCCACCACCCTGCTGACCGTCGTGGTGGTCTGCTCCGGCCTGCTGGTGTCCAACCGCCGCAACAAGGCCCAGCGCGCCGCCGGCCTGGTGGGCGATGCCGCGTGATGCACTCTGAGGGAGCCTGAGGCTCCTTGAGGGAACAAAAAGCCCCGCTTCCGAGCGGGGCTTTTTTTGTTCGGAAAATCCTCCGCCGCTCAGGCCGATCAAGGACGGAGTCCGCTCCTACGCTCGGGAAGGTCTTTGCAGCGGCGGCGCCAGACATGTTCGCGAGCAGGCTCGCTCCTACAGGCAGGTACCGGAGTGCTCTTCGTAGGAGCGAGCTTGCTCGCGAACCCGATTAACCACAGAACTTGCCGGAAAATCACGAAAACCCGATAGCCGGAAAGGAAAAAGCCCCGCGAATGCGGGGCTTTTCAGTGAAGCATCAGGCTCAGTGATACTGCGCCGACAACTCGTGCACCGCCTCGAAGAAAGCACCGGCATGGGCTGGGTCGACTTCCGGGGTGATGCCGTGGCCGAGGTTGAACACGTGGCCATTGCCGTTACCGAAGGCGCCGAGGATGCGTGCGACTTCGGCACGAATGGCCTCCGGCTTGGCGTAGAGCACCGCCGGATCCATGTTGCCCTGCAGGGCTACCTTGTCGCCGACGCGGGCGCGGGCACTGCCGATATCGCAAGTCCAGTCCAGGCCCAGGGCTTCGGCGCCGGTGTTGGCCATGGATTCCAGCCAGAGGCCGCCGCCCTTGGTGAAGAGGATCACCGGTACGCGACGCCCATCGTGCTCGCGGATCAGGCCATCGACGATCTTCTGCATGTAGGCCAGGGAGAACTCCTGATAGGCCGCCGCCGACAGCGCGCCGCCCCAGGAATCAAAGATCTGCACCGCCTGGGCACCCGCGAGAATCTGACCATTGAGATAGCTGGTGACCGACTGCGCCAGCTTGTCCAGCAGGGCGTGCAGGGCCTGCGGATTGTCGTAGAGCATCGCCTTGGCCTTGCGGAAGTCACGACTGGAGCCGCCTTCGACCATGTAGGTGGCCAGGGTCCAGGGGCTGCCGGAGAAGCCGATCAGCGGGACGCGGCCATTCAGCTCGCGGCGGATGGTGCGCACGGCGTCCATCACATAGCCCAGGTCCTTCTCCGGATCGGGGATCGGCAGGGCGTCGATGTCCGCCTGGGTGCTGACGACCTTCTTGAAACGCGGGCCTTCGCCGGTTTCGAAGTACAGGCCCTGGCCCATGGCGTCGGGGATGGTGAGGATGTCGGAGAAGAGGATCGCCGCGTCCAGCTGCGGGTAGCGGTCCAGCGGCTGCAGGGTCACTTCGCAGGCCATCTGCGGGTTCATGCACAGGCTCATGAAGTCACCGGCCTTGGCGCGGGTGGCGCGGTACTCCGGCAGGTAGCGGCCGGCCTGGCGCATCATCCAGACTGGGGTGACATCGACGGGCTGCTTGAGCAGGGCGCGGAGGAAGCGATCGTTCTTCAAGGCAGTCATAACGGCATCCGGCAAAAAAGTGCGGGTATTTTCGCAAAGCCCAAAAGAAAAGGCACGGCGGGTGCCGTGCCTTTCGTCCATCGCGACAGTTTGTCGCTGCGTCAGACTGGTAGGGCGCATAACGCCAGGGGCGTTATCCGCCGCGGCGGATAAGGCGTTCCGCCTTATTCGCCCTACAGGAGACGCAATCAGACGCCCAGGTAGTCCAGGATACCTTCGGCAGCCGTGCGGCCTTCGAAGATTGCCGTCACCACCAGGTCGGAACCGCGGACCATGTCGCCACCGGCGAAGATCTTCGGGTTGCTGGTCTGGTGCTTGAACTGCGAAGCAGCCGGAGCAATGACGCGGCCCTGGCTGTCGATCTCCACCTGGTGCTGGTCGAACCACGGGGCCGGGCTCGGGCGGAAACCGAAGGCGATCAGCACGGCCTCGGCGGGGATGATCTCCTCGGAGCCCGGGATCGGCTCGGGGCTGCGACGGCCGCGGGCGTCGGGCTCGCCGAGACGGGTCTCGACCACCTTCACGCCTTCCACCTTGTCCTCGCCGACGATGGCGATGGGCTGGCGGTTGAAGAGGAACTTCACGCCTTCTTCCTTGGCGTTCTTCACCTCTTTGCGCGAGCCGGGCATGTTTTCTTCGTCGCGGCGGTAGGCGCAGGTCACGCTCTTGGCGCCCTGGCGGATGGAGGTGCGGTTGCAGTCCATCGCGGTGTCGCCACCGCCCAGTACCACGACACGCTTGCCCTTCATGTCGACGAAGTCTTCCGGCGACTTCTCGAAGCCCAGGTTGCGGTTCACGTTGGCGATCAGGAAGTCCAGCGCATCGTGCACGCCGGGCAGGTCCTCGCCGGGGAAGCCGCCTTTCATGTAGGTGTAGGTGCCCATGCCCATGAACACGGCATCGTACTCATCGAGCAGCTGCTCCATGGTGACGTCCTTGCCAATCTCGGTGTTCAGGCGGAACTCGATGCCCATGCCGGTGAAGACTTCACGACGGCGCGAGAGCACCTGCTTCTCCAGCTTGAACTCGGGGATGCCGAAGGTCAGCAGGCCGCCGATTTCCGGGTTCTTGTCGAACACCACCGGGGTCACGCCGTTGCGCACCAGCACGTCGGCGCAGCCCAGGCCCGCCGGGCCTGCGCCGATGACGGCGACACGCTTGCCCGTGGGCTTGACCTTGGACATGTCCGGGCGCCAGCCCATGGCAAAGGCGGTGTCGGTGATGTACTTCTCCACCGAGCCGATGGTGACCGCACCGAAGCCGTCGTTCAGGGTGCAAGCACCTTCACACAGGCGATCCTGCGGGCACACGCGGCCGCAGACTTCCGGCAGGGTGTTGGTCTGGTGGGACAGTTCGGCAGCCGCGAGGATGTTGCCTTCGGAGACCAGCTTCAGCCAGTTGGGGATGAAGTTGTGTACCGGGCATTTCCACTCGCAGTACGGGTTGCCGCAACCCAGGCAACGGTGGGCCTGGTCAGCCGCTTGCTGCGGCTTGAACAGGTCGTAGATTTCCACGAACTCGCGCTTGCGCTGGCGAAGAAGCTTCTTCTTCGGATCCTTGCGCCCGACTTCGATGAACTGGAAGTCATTGTTAAGACGTTCAGACATTTTCAGACCTCATCAAACTTCAGGCGCTTATTGCGGGTTGGCACGAGTGCTGGTCAGCAGGGAACCGAGGCTGGCAGCCTTCGGTTTCACCAGCCAGAACCGACGCAGATAGTCGTCGAGGTTCTCCAGCAGATGTGCGCCCCACTCGCTCGCCGTTTCCGCCACGTACTCGACCAGCACCTTGCGCAGATGGTTGCGCTGGGCCTCCATCGCTTCGCCGCTGATCCGCTGGATTTCCACCAGCTCATGGTTCACGCGGTCGACGAAGGAGTTGTCCATGTCGAGGACATAAGCGAAGCCGCCGGTCATGCCGGAGCCGAAGTTGTAGCCGGTCTTGCCCAGTACACAGATGAAACCGCCGGTCATGTATTCGCAGCAGTGGTCACCGGTACCTTCAACCACGGCGTGGGCGCCGGAGTTGCGCACACCGAAGCGCTCGCCCGCGGTGCCGGCAGCGAACAGCTTGCCGCCAGTGGCGCCGTACAGGCAGGTGTTGCCGACGATGGCCGATTCCTGCGACTTGAACGGGCTGCCCTTGGGCGGGGTGACGACCAGCTTGCCGCCGGTCATGCCCTTGCCGACGTAATCGTTGGCGTCGCCTTCCAGGTACAGGTGCAGGCCGCCGGCGTTCCACACGCCGAAGCTCTGGCCCGCGGTGCCTTTGAAGCGGAAGGTGATCGGCGCTTTGGCCATGCCCTGGTTGCCGTGGACCTTGGCGATCTCGCCGGAAATCCGCGCGCCGATGGAACGGTCGCAGTTGCAGATGTCCAGTTCGTACTCGCCACCCTTGGCACCTTCGATGGCGCCACGGGCCAACTCGACCATCTTCTCGGCCAGCAGGCCCTGGTCGAACGGCGGGTTCTTCTCGACTTCGCAGAACTGCGGCTTCTCGGCCGGGATCAGGTCGCTGCCCAGCAGCGGCGTGAGGTCGAGGTTACCCTGCTTGGGCGTCTCGCCCGGCAGGATTTCCAGCAGGTCGGTGCGGCCGATCAGTTCTTCCAGGCTGCGCACGCCAAGCTTGGCCAGCCACTCACGGGTTTCGCTGGCGATGAAGGTGAAGAAGTTCACCACCATGTCCACGGTGCCGATGAAGTGGTCCTTGCGCAGCTTGTCGTTCTGGGTGGCGACGCCGGTGGCGCAGTTGTTCAGGTGGCAGATGCGCAGGTACTTGCATCCCAGAGCGATCATCGGCGCGGTGCCGAAGCCGAAGCTCTCGGCGCCGAGGATGGCCGCCTTGATGACATCCAGGCCGGTCTTCAGGCCGCCGTCGGTCTGCACCCGGACCTTGCCGCGCAGGTCGTTGCCGCGCAGGGTCTGGTGCGCCTCGGCGAGGCCCAGCTCCCACGGCGAACCCGCGTACTTGATGGAGGTGATCGGCGATGCACCGGTACCGCCGTCGTAGCCGGAGATGGTGATCAGGTCGGCGTAGGCCTTGGCCACGCCGGCGGCAATGGTGCCGACACCCGGTTCGGAAACCAGCTTCACCGATACCAGCGCCTGCGGGTTGACCTGCTTGAGGTCGAAGATCAGCTGGGCGAGGTCTTCGATGGAATAGATGTCGTGGTGCGGCGGCGGCGAGATCAGGGTCACGCCGGGGACCGCATAGCGCAGGCGCGCGATCAGGCCGTTGACCTTGCCACCGGGCAGCTGGCCGCCTTCGCCGGGCTTGGCGCCCTGGGCCACCTTGATCTGCAGGACTTCGGCGTTGACCAGGTATTCCGGGGTCACGCCAAAGCGGCCGGTGGCCACCTGCTTGATCTTCGAGCTGCGCAGCGTGCCGTAACGCGCCGGGTCTTCACCGCCCTCACCGGAGTTGGAGCGACCGCCCAGGCGGTTCATGGCTTCGGCCAGGGCCTCGTGGGCCTCCGGCGACAGCGCGCCAAGGGAGATACCGGCGGCGTCGAAGCGCTTGAAGATGGACTCCAGCGGCTCGATCTCGTCCAGGCTCAGCGGCTGCTCGGCAGGCTTCACCTTGAGCAGGTCGCGCAGCATGGACACCGGGCGGCTATCCACCAGTGCGGTGTATTCCTTGAACCGGGCGTAGTCGCCCTGCTGCACGGCGGCTTGCAGGGTATTCACCACGTCCGGGTTATAGGCGTGGTACTCGCCGCCGTAGACGAACTTCAGCAGGCCACCCTGCTGGATCGCCTTGCGGTTGTTCCAGGCTTCGTTGGCCAGCAGCTTCTGCTCGTTCTCGATATCGAGGAAGCGCGCGCCCTGGATGCGACTTGGGGTACCCGGGAAGCACAGGCCGGTGACTTCATCAGACAGGCCGATGGCCTCGAACAGCTGGGCGCCACGGTAGGAGGCGATGGTGGAGATGCCCATCTTCGAGAGGATCTTCAGCATCCCCTTGGAGATGCCCTTGCGGTAGTACTTGAAGACCTCGTAGAGATCACCCAGCACTTCGCCGGTGCGGATCAGGTCGGCCAGCACCTCGTAGGCGAGGAACGGGTAGACCGCGGACGCGCCGAAGCCCACCAGCACCGCGAAGTGGTGCGGGTCACGGGCGGTGGCGGTTTCCACCAGGATGTTGGAGTCGCAACGCAGGCCGGTCTGTACCAGGCGATGGTGCACGGCGCCGACGGCCAGGGCCGCATGCACCGGCAGCTTGCCGGGGGCGATGTGACGGTCGGACAGCACCAGCAGCACCTTGCCCGCGCGTACGGCCTCTTCGGCCTGGTCGGCGATGTTGCGCACGGCCGTTTCCAGGCCAACGGACTCGTCGTAGTTCAGGTCGATGTGGTGCAGGTCGAAGCCTGGACGCTCCAGGTTCATCAGGGTCCGCCACTTCGCCGGGGAGATCACCGGGGTGGTCAGGATCGCCTGGTTGGCGTGGTGCGGGGACTCTTCGAAGATGTTCTGCTCGATGCCCAGGCAGGTTTCCAGGGACATCACGATCGCTTCGCGCAACGGGTCGATCGGCGGGTTGGTGACCTGCGCGAAGACCTGGCGGAAGTAGTCGTACGGCGAGCGGATGCGCTTGGACAGCACCGCCATCGGGGTGTCGTCGCCCATCGAGCCGACCGCTTCCTGGCCCTGCTCGGCAAGCGGGCGCAGCACCTGGTCACGCTCCTCGAAGGTGACCTGGAACATCTTCATGTATTGCTTGAGCTGGTCGCCATCGTAGCTGGCAACGCCCTGGTCATCGTCCAGGGTGGCCTGGATGCGCAGCGCGCTCTGGCGCAGCCACTGCTTGTACGGGTGGCGCGACTTCAGGCGGTTGTCGATGTCCTCGGTTTGCAGCAGCTGGCCGGTCTCGGTGTCCACCGCGAGGATCTGGCCCGGGCCGACGCGGCCCTTGGCGATGACGTCCTCGGGCTTGTAGTCCCACACGCCGATTTCCGAGGCGAGGGTGATGTAGCCGTTCTTGGTGGTGACCCAGCGCGAGGGGCGCAGGCCGTTGCGGTCGAGCAGGCAGACGGCGTAGCGGCCGTCGGTCAGCACGACGCCGGCGGGGCCGTCCCACGGCTCCATGTGCAGCGAGTTGAATTCATAGAACGCACGCAGGTCGGCGTCCATGGTCTCGACGTTCTGCCAGGCCGGCGGAATGATCATGCGCAGGCCACGGAACATGTCCATGCCGCCAGTGACCATCAGCTCGAGCATGTTGTCCATGCTGGAGGAGTCCGAGCCCACGCGGTTGACCAGCGGGCCCAGCTCGTCCAGGTCCGGCATCCACTCGTTGGCGAACTTGGCGCGACGGGCCTGGGCCCAGTTGCGGTTGCCGGTGATGGTGTTGATCTCGCCGTTGTGCGCCAGCAGGCGGAACGGCTGGGCCAGCGGCCATTTCGGCAGGGTGTTGGTCGAGAAGCGCTGGTGGAAGACGCAGATGGCGGTCTTCAGGCGCTCGTCGGAGAGGTCCGGATAGAAGGCGGCGAGGTCCGCCGGCATCATCAGGCCCTTATAGATGATGGTCTTGTGCGAGAAGCTGCAGATGTAGTGGTCGGCATCCTCGGCGTTGGCCACGGAGGAGCGGCGACGGGAGCTGAACAGCTTGACCGCGAATTCCTGGTCGGACAGGCCTTCACCGCCGATGAACACCTGCTCGATCTGCGGCAGACGCTCCAGCGCCAGGCGACCCAGCACGCTGGTGTCGATCGGCACCTTGCGCCAACCGACCAGCTTCAGGCCGGCGCGCTCGATCTCGCGATTCATGTTCGCGCGGGCGGCTTCGGCTTTCACCGGGTCCTGGTTGAAGAAGACCATGCCCACGGCGTACTGGCCGGGCAGTTCGGTCGCGAAGGATTCCTTGGCCACGGCGCGCAGGAACTGGTCGGGCTTCTGGATCAGCAGCCCACAGCCGTCCCCGGTTTTCCCGTCCGCGTTGATCCCACCTCGGTGGGTCATGCAGGTCAGTGCTTCGATGGCGGTTTGCAGAAGTTCGTGGCTTGCCTCACCCGTCATATGGGCGATCAGACCGAATCCGCAGTTATCCTTGAACGTCTCAGGATGGTACAGACCTGCTTTCATAGGGAACTCTCACCGGCAAAACTTTTATAAATTCCAGGGTCTGCTGACGTTTCGCCATCGCCCTGTTTCGCCGTGCAGGCTCGTTTCCCGCGCACCCTAAAGGCTCGGGCCGCATCTATCGTGCAGCGCCGTTGTAGCCCCTGGTTCACCTGGAATGACCGTTCCGCGCGAGTTGCCACGTCTTACCCAACGTGGCGGCGGTTCCGGCCCTGGCCATGACGAAACGTCAGCAGACCCTCTTCAAGCACTTCGCCTGTCTACTCGCTCAAGCGGCAAGTTTCCGATAGGCAAAGGGAGGTCATTGTACACACGAGGAAAGCGACGTCACTGCTTTTTTTTGACGCACTGCCGACACCCGATGTCGCATTTTTATAAGAATGCAGCAAAAGAAACAACCCAATAAAAAAGCCGAGCTCCAGGGTATGGGGCTCGGCTTTTTCATTTTCGCGACAGTGCGACCTTTCAGCGTGCTCCGGCGATGTCCTGCTGGATGCTGGAGAAAGGACGAGCCCAGGGTTTGGAGGCCTGGATCTTCGCCGGCAACTTCTTGATCGCCGCCTGCGCGGAGGCGCGGTCGGCGAAGCTGCCATAGGTCACGACGTAGAACGGCTTGCCCTGCAGGTTCTTGCGGAAGTAGCGATACTCGCCGCCGCCCTGCTGGCTGATGAAGGCCTTGGCGCTGGCTTCGGAGCCGGTACCCAAGACTTGCACGGAATAGCGCGAGCCGGACTGGGACTGGTACCAACTGCTGCCGCCAGCACTACCGGTTGCTGCCGCGGGCTTGCTGGCGGCGGTCGCTGGTTTGGCGCTGGCGACGGTGGTAGCAGGCTTGGTCACTGCCGGTTTGGCGGCCTGGACGGGCTTGGCCGGTGCAGTGGCGGCGGGCTTGACCGGCTCCGGACGCGGGGTGGGCGTCGGAGTCGGAGCCGGCTGGATGGCGGCCTGCTGCTGGACCGGAGCCGCCGGGACAGGATTGAGCGGTTTGGGACCGTTGTTGGCCAGCGGCGTCACCGGAGGCGCGGTGGTGGTCACGGTCGGAGGGATAGCCGCGGACGGCATGCCGCCTTCATCGGCATCTTCCTGGCCGCCGGCCTGGGCCATGGGCTCACGGATCACCGGCTGGCTTTCACCCACCAGCGGCAGGGGCAGAGGCTGGTTGGACCCAGCGAATTCCACCGACGGGCCACTGCCCTGGGCATCCGGCTGCGGTTGCGCATTCGGCTGCGGAGTAGCGGCGCCGCCCAACGGCAGTTGCGACGAAGTCTGCGCGGCAGTGTTGCTCGCAGTCTCCGGCTTGGTGGTCTTGCCCTGCATGAACCAGGCGGCGATGACGCCGATGGCGACCACGCCGAGGATCGCCAGGTGCTTCTTCGGCAGTTTGAAGCCAGCGCCAGCTGCTTTGCGCTCACCACTGCGATCGGCCAGCATCGCTTCGATCATCGCGTCGCGGGCGGTCTGGTTGATGGTGCCGGGCCAGCCGCCGGATTGTTCGTGGATGTCGGCCAGCAGGTCAGCCGAGATCAGCTCGATACCCTGCCCCGCACCCTCGAGGCGCTGCGCCAGGTACTCGCGGGTCTCTTCCTCGCTGTACGGCTGCAACTCGATGGCGTGGAAGCGCTCCTCGCCCTCGGACAGCACTTCGAGGCGCGACAGCAACTCAGGCTCGCCGAACAGGAAGACGTGCAGGCGCGCTTCGGAATTGCCAGCGGCCAGCAGCAGCAGGACTTCGAGGGCGTCGTCACGCAGTTGCTCGGCGTCATCGACCAGCAGATAGACATCCTGGCCGGTGATCGCCAGCTGGGCGACCTTGGCGAGAATCGCCTCGATGCTGGTCTGGGTGATACCCAGGCCTTGCGCGAGCTGGCGCAGCAGAGTGGCTTCGTCGGTCACCGAGCGACCGGATATCACCACGCTGGAGACAGCATCCTTGTTGGTGCTGGCCACCAGGGCCTGGCGCAACAGGGTCTTGCCGCTGCCCAGCGGACCTGTCACGGCCAGCAGCAGCTGGCTGTAGCGAGCCAGGTGGTGCAGCTGGCCCAGTACGGGCTTGCGCTGCGCCGGGAAGAACTTGAAGCCCGGAACCCGCGGTGCGAAAGGGTCGTGGCTGAACTGGTAGTGGGCCAGGAAGGCCTCATCGGCATGCAAGCTGGACATGGGACCTCAGTGTTCTCCTGCCTGACCGACCAGTGCCTGGTAGTCAGCGCGCAGTGTTTCTTCCAGAATCTCACGGGGGAATTCGGCGGTCACGACCGCGCCCCCCAGCCCTTGGAGCAATACCAGACGCAGACGGCCATCGAGCACTTTCTTGTCGACAGCCATGTGCTCGAGAAAATGCTCGGCATTCATTTCCTGCGGCGGGACCACCGGCAGCTTCGCCGCGGCGAGCAGGCGGATGCCGCGATCGAGCTCGGCCTTTGTCAGCCATCCCAGCCGATGCGACATCTCAAGTGCCATCACGGTTCCCGCGCCCACGGCTTCGCCATGCAGCCAGACGCCATAACCCATGTGGGTCTCGATGGCGTGGCCGAAGGTATGGCCCAGGTTGAGCGTGGCGCGGACGCCGGTTTCCTTCTCGTCGGCACCGACTACGCGGGCCTTGGCCGCGCAGGAACGCTCGATGGCTTCGGTCAGCGCAGTCGGCTCCAGCGCCAGCAGGTCGTCCATGTGCGCTTCCAGCCAGGTAAGGAAAGGCTCGTCGCAGATGAAGCCGTACTTGATCACTTCCGCCAGCCCTGCCGACAGCTCGCGGGGCGGCAAGGTCTTCAGGGTCGCGGTATCGATGATCACGGCCTGGGGCTGGTAGAAGGCCCCGACCATGTTCTTGCCCAGCGGGTGGTTGATGCCGGTCTTGCCGCCGACGGAGGAATCCACCTGGGACAGCAGGGTAGTCGGCACCTGGATGAAATCGACACCGCGCTGGTAGCAAGCCGCGGCGAAACCGGTCATGTCGCCGATGACGCCGCCGCCGAGGGCGATCAGGGTGGTCTTGCGATCATGGCGCGCGGTCAGCAGGCCATCGAAGATCAGCTGCAGGGTTTCCCACTGCTTGTAGGCCTCGCCGTCGGGGAGCACGACCGTGGTGACCTTATAGCCGGCCAGGGTCTTCTGCAGTCGATCCAGGTACAGCGGCGCGATGGTTTCGTTGGTGACGATGGCTACCTGGCGACCGCGGATATGCGGCTCGAAGTAGCGCAGATCATCCAGCAGCCCCTCACCGATATAGATCGGGTAGCTGCGGTCGGCCAGATCGACGTTGAGTGTGCGCATGAAACCCCCAGGCAAGAAAGGGGACTAGGATACCGCAGATTGCAGCGCCGTTAATGG
This sequence comes from Pseudomonas sp. YH-1, assembly GCF_051990045.1. Lineage (NCBI taxonomy): Bacteria > Pseudomonadati > Pseudomonadota > Gammaproteobacteria > Pseudomonadales > Pseudomonadaceae > Pseudomonas > Pseudomonas sp. YH-1. The sequence continues at coordinate 472,098 of NZ_CP178184.1, forward strand.
CGCTCCAACTCACGCAGGCGCTCGATGATCTCCAGGACGACCATACGCGGAGGCCGCTCGTCGGTTTCGATGATCACGTCGGCAATTTCGCGATAAAGCGGATCGCGCATCTGCATGAGATCGCGAAGGATCTGCTCCGGATTGGGCTTCTGCAGCAACGGGCGATTCTTGTCACGCGCAGTACGGGAAATCTGCTGCTCGACCGAAGCGTGCAGGTAGATCACCTTGCCGCCACCCTTGAGGATGAGCCGATTGGCGTCGCGCATGACGGCGCCGCCGCCCGTGGCGATGACCATGCCCCCTTCATCGCACAGCTCGGCCAGCATCGCCTGCTCACGCTCGCGGAAGCCAGCCTCGCCCTCGACATCGAATATCCAGGGGATGTTGGCTCCGCAGCGCTGCTCGATCTCTTTATCCGAATCTTTGAAGACGAGGTGAAGCTCTTTGGCGAGAAGACGCCCGATGGTGCTTTTACCAGCTCCCATCGGGCCTACCAGAATCAAATTGGACACGACATTGATCAACGGCCGATTGCAATGGCCTGATTATTCATGATCCGCGGGGTAAGGAAAACCAGCAGCTCGTTCTTGCTGTCGGTCACATAGTCGTTCTTGAACAGGCGGCCGATCATCGGCACGTCGCCCAGGAACGGCACCTTGGCCGTGGACTTGGTCTGGGTGTTGGAGAACACGCCACCGATCACGATGGTTTCACCATCGTTGACCAGCACTTTCGCGTTCACCTCGTTCTTCTTGATCGGCGGCACGCCATTCAGGGCGTTGGCGTAGTCCGGCTCGTCCTTGTTGACCTTCACTTCCATGATGATGCGATTGTCCGGGGTGATCTGCGGGGTCACTTCCAGCGACAGCGCCGCCTCCTTGAAGGACACCGAGGTCGCGCCGCTGGAGCTGGCTTCCTGGTAGGGAATCTCCGAGCCTTTCAGGATCTTCGCGGTTTCCTTGTCCGAGGTAACGACCTTCGGCTGGGACACCACTTCACCGTTACCGGTTTTCTCCATCGCGTTGAGCTGGAGGTCCAGGATGGTGTTGTTGGTGGTGAAGCCGATGCTGATGCCCGAAGTCGGGGTGGTATTCGACGCGCCCAGGTCAACGAAGGTATTGCCGGTGCTGTTGGTGCCGCCGGAGACATCGAAGTTGCCGTGTCCGGAGAGCGAACCGCTCCAGTTCACACCCAACTCCTTGGTGTAGTCGACGTTGGCTTCGACAATGCGCGCCTCGATCATCACCTGACGAACCGGGATGTCCAGCTGGGCGACGATGCGGCGCAGCTCATCCAGGCGATCCTGGGTCTGGTACGCAATGATGCTGTTGGTACGGTCATCCACGGTGATCGAGCCGCGGTTATCACTCTGTGCAGCCGCCGCGACGCCCGGAGCGCCACCACCGCTGCCGGTAACGGAGCTGAACAGCTTGGCGATGTCCGCAGCCTTGGCGTAGTTCACCTGAATCAGCTCGCGACGCAGCGGAGCCAGTTCGGAGATCTGCTTCTGCGCCTCCAGTTCCTGACGCTCGCGAGCCGCGATCTCGTCAGCTGGCGCGACCAGCAGCACGTTACCAACCTTGCGCTTGTCCAGACCCTTGGTCTTGAGCACCAGGTCCAGCGCCTGATCCCACGGTACGTTCTGCAGGCGCAGGGTGATGTTGCCCTGCACGGTATCCGAAGCCACCAGGTTCAGGTCGGTGAAGTCAGCGATCAACTGCAGCACCGAGCGCACATCGATGTCCTGGAAGTTCAGAGAGAGCTTTTCACCGGTATAGGCGAAGGTGTCCTTCTTGCGCTTCTCGGCATCGTCCTGGGTCAGCGGCTTGATGCTGACGGTCATGCGATTATCGGTCTGGTAGACGAGATAGTCGTACAGACCGGTCGGCTCGATGGTGATGCTGGCCTTGTCGCCGACCGCGGAAGCATTGACGAGCTGAACCGGGGTAGCGAAGTCCTTCACGTCCAGACGAACGCGCAGGTTGTCCGGCAGCTGGGTACGCGGGAAGTCCAGGCGAATCTTGCCGCCCTGCTCCTGAATGTCCGGGCTGACAGTCGGATCGGACAGATCGATCACGACATTGCCCTCACCCTGCTCGCCACGCTGGAAGTCGATATTGCGAATCGCCTTGCCAGCCGGGACGTACGGCTTGGGCTGAGCGGGCTTGGCGGCCGGAGCAGCTACCGGCGCTGCAGACGCGTAGGAGCTGGAAGTCGCTGCCCCCGCACCGACCACGACGTACAGGTTCGAACCTTCCGCACGGGTGCTGTACGGCACCAGGGTCGCCAGATTGACGATCAGGCGAGTACGGTCCTTCGCCTCGACCACGGTCAGGCTGCGGGCATTGCCCACTCCCAGTTCGCGGTTCTTGCTGCCCAGTTTGTTCTGCACACCCGGCAGGTCAAGCGCGATGCGCGCCGGCTGCTCGATGGTGTAGCCACGCGGTGCGGCCACCGGTTCGTCGAAGCCCAGTTTCAGCTCCACGCGATCGCCCGGCAGTGCCGCGACATCAACACTCTGCAGGTTCGCGGCCAGCAGGGCCGGCGCGAATACGGCCGCGAGCACGGAAATGCCGAGGCGGGAAAGCTTTCTATTCATCGTCTGAATCCGTCGTGCAGACTGCTGTTTGTTATCCATGTTCATCCCCGCCCTTAGGAGCGTTCCTTGAGAGTCAGACTGCGCGGACGCTCCAGCCAGCCACCCTCACCATCAGGAACGATTTCAATCACGTCGATCTTGGCTTCGTTGATCGCAACGATCTTGCCGTCGTTGCGTCCAAGGTAGTCACCCACTCGTACCCGATGCACCCCTCCTGCACCTTTCACGAGAGCAAATACCTGACTGTCCTTGGCCAGGGTGCCGACCATTTCGAAGGTTTCGATGTTGAAGCCCTCGAGGAACTGCTTGACCCGTGTTTCATCGGGCTTGATAACCCTGTTGCCCTTCTGCTTGACCGCCAGGTCGATCTTCACCGGCGGCTGGAAGGGACTGCGCAGGGACGAAGCGCTATAGGTAAAGGCCTCATAGGTCTGGAACTTGGGCATCGGCTCGATCGTCCCCTTCGGGCGAGCGCGGACTTCGTCCATGTAGCTCTGCAGGTCGGCAAAATCACTACCCGAGCCACAACCGTTCAAGGACAGGAGCAGGAAACTGCAAATGATCAGGCGCCCCCTCATTTCTTAGCTCCTGTCTTGGCTCCAGCCGCCGGGGCCTTAACGCCCTTGTCGTTGTAGCGGTAGGTTTTCGCCAGGATGCTCATGCGCAGCTTGGAGGTGCTGTCCGTGCTCGCCGGCTTGATGTCGAAGTCATGCAGCGTCACGATCCGCGGCAGGCTGGACACGCCACTGACGAAGGTCGCCAGATCGTGGTACCCGCCCACGACACTGATCTGGATGGGCAGCTCGATATAGAACTGCTGGGTCACTTCCGGCAGCAGCTTGATCTCTTCGAACTCCAGACCACTACCCAGGCCAGTGCGGGTGATGTCTTCCAGCAGGCCGGGCACCTCGGTGTCGCTCGGCAGCTGACGCAGCAAGGCGCCGAAGGATTCTTCCATCTCCTTCATCTGCCCTTTGTAGGCTTCCAGGTTCGCCGCCTGGAAGGCCTTGGTCGAGAACTGCTGCTTGAGGGTCTGCTCTTCCTCACGATTGCGGTCGAGCTGCTCCTGCAGTTCCTTCAGATGGAAGTTGTAGCCAAGCGCCAGAACCACAGCCATCAGCAGGATACAGGCGATGACCTTGACGGCTGCCGGCCAGGAACCAAGGTTGTTCAGATCAAGGTCGTTGATATCGACCTTGCGCAAGCTCTCCAGAGAACTGGCCAGACTCATTTCTTGGCTCCTTGCGGGGTGCTCTGCTTGTCCTGCTCCTCGCTGCCGGGCTGGGTCTGTTGCACCGTCAACTGGAAGACATTCGCCTGATCCAGGGCGCCCTGGGTAATAGCCTTCACTTCAGTCAGGTTCGGCGAAGTCAGCCACTCCGACGAATCGAGGTTGCGCATGAGGTTGGAGACGCGATTGTTGGACTCGGCCGCGCCGGCAATGGCAATGGACTTCCCGGACATCTTCAGCTCAGTGAAGTAGACGCCATCGGGCAAGGTGCGGACCAGCTGGTCGAACACGCGGCCAATGATCGGGCGGTTGCCCTGCAGGTCCTGAATGATCTTCATCCGTTCCAGCAATTGCTGGCGACGGGTCTTCAGCTCGCTGATCTCCTTGATGCGCGCATCCAGCACGGCGATTTCCTTGCGCAGGAAGTCGTTGCGCGCAGTCTGGTTCTCGATGGCCGAGTTGAAGTACTGATCACCCAGGAAAACGATCGCCCCGGAAGCCAGCAGAACGGCACCCAGGATCACCAGGAAGCGCTGCTTGCGCTCCTCGCGCAGCTGCTCCCGCCACGGCAATAGGTTGATGCGTGCCATCAGTCGAAACTCCTCATCGCCAGACCGCAGGCAATCATCAGCGCGGGCGCATCACTGGCCAGCGCACCGGCGTTGACCTTACCGCTCAGCACCATGTCGGCGAAGGGGTTGGCCACCAGGGTCGGAGTACCGATCTTCTGCTGGATCAAGCGATCCAGGTCAGGGATGGACGCAGTGCCTCCCGCCAGCAGGATGTAGTCCACATCGTTGAACTGGCCGGCCGCGAAGAAGAACTGCAGCGAACGCGACACCTGCTGAACCACGGCGTCCTTGAACGGCTGCAGTACTTCGCTGTCGTAGTCATCCGGAAGACCGCCCTGCTTCTTGGCGAGACCCGCTTCCTCGACCGACAGTCCATAGCGACGCTGGATCTCCTCGGTGAGCTGACGCCCGCCGAAAAGCTGCTCACGCGTATAGATGGTGCGGCCATGGTGCAGGACGCTGAGCGTAGTCATGGTGGCGCCGATATCGACCACCGCAACTGTGAGCTCGTCGGCATTGCCGCCCAGCTGGTCTCCCAGCAGACTGAATGCTCGCTCCAGCGCGTAGGCTTCGACGTCGACAACCTTGGCCGTCAGACCCGCGAGCGCCAGCGCGGCTTCGCGCACCTCGACGTTCTCCTTCCGGCAAGCGGCGAGAAGAACATCGACGCGATCCGCGTTGCGTGCGGACGTGCCCTGCACCTCGAAGTCGATCGCGACCTCTTCGAGGGGATAGGGGATGTACTGATCGGCTTCGATCTTGAGCTGATTTTCCAGCTCGTCGTCCGAGAGACCGCCGTCCATCTCGATGGTTTTAGTGATGACCGCCGAGCCGGCTACCGCGACCGCAGACGTTTTCACTGCGGTCCGCGCCTTGGCGACCACACGTGACAACGCCTGGCCGACACCCTCCAGCTCAGCGATGTTCTTTTCTACCACTGCATTGGGCGGGAGCGGCTCGACAGCGTAGGCCTCTACCTTGTAGCGGCCTCCAGAGCGGCTCAATTCGAGAAGTTTGACCGAAGTCGAACTGATGTCTATCCCCAGCAGCGTGTTCGCTTTCTTATTGAAGAGCCCTAGCACGACTGATTTCCTATCAGCATCCGAGACTTACGGACGATTTATGTTTTTCCACATTAGATACCAGACTTGACAGCTTCGCAAATGGCTCGCCAGCAAAAAAACTGCTTATAATGTGATCAGCTTTTCCCTTTTTACCGCGCCATCCGCTTAACTCTTTCTTTTCTCTGGAAATCCAAGACCTTCCCGATGCGCCTGCTGAAGTTTCTGTGGTGGACCTGCGTCACCATTATTTGTGGAGTGCTGCTCAGTTTCAGCGGCGCCTATCTGTACCTCAGCCCGAACCTTCCGTCCGTGGAGGCCTTGCGCAACGTGCGGTTGCAGATGCCGCTGCGCGTGTACAGTGCTGATAACAAATTGATAGCAGAGTTTGGCGAGATGCGCCGAACGCCGATTCGATTTGCTGAAATCCCCCCGGATTTCACCCACGCACTGTTATCGGCTGAAGATGACAATTTCGCCAACCATTATGGCGTGGACGTCAAAAGCCTGATGCGTGCTGCCGCGCAATTATTGAAGACCGGCCACATCCAGACCGGTGGCAGTACCATCACCATGCAGGTGGCGAAGAACTACTTCCTCACCAACGAACGAAGCTTCTCTCGCAAGATCAATGAGATCCTGCTCGCCCTGCAGATCGAGCGCTCGCTCACCAAGGACGAGATCCTCGAGCTCTACGTCAACAAGATCTACCTGGGCAACCGTGCCTACGGCGTCGAAGCCGCCGCGCAGGTTTATTACGGCAAGTCCATCAAGGACCTGAGCCTGGCGCAGATGGCGATGATCGCCGGCCTGCCCAAGGCACCGTCGCGCTACAACCCGCTGGCCAACGCCGCGCGCAGCCTGGAGCGTCGCAACTGGATTCTCGAGCGCATGCTCAAGCTCGGCTTCATCGACCAGCAGCGTTATCAGGCCGCCATCCAGGAACCGGTCGGTGCGTCCTACCACGTCCAGACTCCGGAGCTGGCAGCCCCATACATCGCCGAGATGGCCCGCGCCGAACTGGTCGGCCGCTTCGGTGGCGACGCCTACACCGAGGGCTATCGCGTCTATACCACGGTGCGCAGCGACCTGCAGGAAGACGCCAACACCGCCCTGCGCGAAGGCTTGCAGGACTACGACCAGCGCCACGGCTACCGCGGCCCCGAGACGCGCCTCCCCGGCAAGACTCGTGACGCCTGGCGCCAGGCCATCGCGCAGCAGCGCCCGCTCGGCGGCCTGGAACCCGCCATCGTCACTCAGGTCGAGAAGAGCGGCGCCATGGTCATGACCCGTGACGGCAAGGAAGAAGCCCTGAGCTGGGACGGCATGAAGTGGGCCCGCCCCTATCTGAGCAACAACAGTATGGGCCGCATGCCCAGCCAGCCCAGCGACGTGGTGCAGGCTGGCGATGTGATCCGCGTGCAGCGCAAGGACGACGGCTCGTTGCGCCTGACCCAGGTGCCGGCCGCGCAGAGCGCCCTGGTCTCGCTCAACCCGCAGGACGGCGCGATCATGGCACTGGTGGGCGGCTTCTCCTTCGAACAGAGCAACTACAACCGTGCCACCCAGGCCCGTCGCCAGCCCGGCTCCAGCTTCAAGCCGTTCATCTACAGCTGTGCGCTGGACAACGGCTTCACCGCCGCCTCGCTGATCAACGACGCCCCGGTGGTGTTCTACGACGAGTACCTGGACAAGGTCTGGCGTCCGAAGAACGACACCAATACCTTCCTCGGCCCAATCCCCATGCGCGAGGCGCTGTACAAGTCGCGCAACATGGTGTCGATCCGCATTCTCCAGGCCCTGGGCGTCAATCGCGCACGCGATTGCATCAGCAAGTTCGGCCTGAACAAGGACGACCTTCCGCCCAACCTGTCCATGGCCCTGGGCACCGCGACCCTGACGCCCATGGAGATCGCCAGTGCCTGGACCGTCTTCGCCAATGGCGGCTTCAAGGTCTCGCCGTACATCGTGCAGCGCATCGAAAGCCGCGACGGGCAGGTGCTGTACCAGGCCAACCCGCCGAGCATTCCCCAGAACGAGGAACAGGTGCAGGCGCAACCGCAACCGGCCGCCACCGACGCCTTCGGCAACGATGACCCGAGCCAGGCCAAGACCACTATCGAGCCGGCCGCTGCCGAGCGCGTCATCGATGCGCGTACCGCGTACATCATGACCAGCATGCTGCAGGACGTGATCAAGCGCGGCACCGGCCGCCGCGCCCTGGCGCTCAAGCGTGACGATCTGGCTGGCAAGACCGGTACCACCAACGAATCGAAGGACGCCTGGTTCTCCGGCTTCAACGCCGACTTCATGACCACCGTCTGGGTAGGCTTCGACCAGCCGGAAAGCCTCGGCCGCGCCGAATACGGCGGCAACGTCGCTCTGCCGATCTGGATGCGCTACATGGGCGCAGCACTGAAAGACAAACCGTCGCACCTGCTGCCCGAACCGCCCGGCCTGGTCAGCCTGCGCATCGACCCGGTCACCGGCCGTGCGGCACCTCCGGGCACTCCGGGTGCGTACTTCGAACTGTTCAAGAACGAAGACACGCCACCGTCGATGAACGAACTGGCGCCAGGCAGCGCTCCCGGCAGCGGCATGCCAGCGGATGAAGAAGCGCCGATCGACCTGTTCTGACAGCAAGGCCCCTCCCCGGAGGGGCCTTCTCATTTTTGGGAATTATTCCCGACAAAATCATGGCATTTAGCCAAATCATTGATTAATCTGGGCTTTGCGGCGGCGAACAACCCCAGGCGACCGACCCCATCCGGCGCGTCAGGGGCTTCCCGCAGCAACTTCATCAGGAGCCTCGGATGGCGCGCCCCCTGTTTGGCTGGCTGTTCTGCCTGATCGCCCTTCTGCTTGGCGCGCCTTTGCTGCGCCTGCTCGGGCAACCCCGCTCACTCGAGCCCATGCCCGACCTTGTCTATCTCGACCAGTTGTTTGCCGTGCTGATTGCCAGCACCGGCCTGGCGGGACTGCTCATCGCCTTTCTGCTGCAGCTCACTGGACGAATCCTGGTGGCGCTGGCCCTCCTGGTGCCGGCCATCGCCCTTTGCGCATGGCACCTCACCCATACCCACCTCGGCCCGGTATCGCCTACAACAGAGCAATACGAATGGCTGCTGGCGGGCCTCGCGGCCTATGCGCTGGTACTGGCGGGGATCAATTGGGTTAACCGAGGTGAGAGCGGCACGCGGAAGGCGCTGCATTACCTGGGCATCGCCCTGTTGCTGCCGTGGTGCCTGGCTCTGCTCTACCTGGGGCGCCTGTACTACTGAGGCAGGTCGCGCCAGGTCAAGTAGACGCGCAGGTCGAACTCCAGTTGGTGGTAACCGGGCAGCATGTGCTCGCAGAGCTGGTAGAAGGCCTTGCTGTGGTCGCGCTCCTTCAGGTGCGCCAGTTCGTGGACGACGATCATCTGCAGGAACTCGGGCGCCGCGTCCTTGAACAACGAGGCGACGCGGATTTCCTTCTTCGCCTTGAGCTTGCCACCCTGCACGCGCGAGATTGCCGTGTTCAGGCCCAGCGCGCGCTGTACTACATCCAGCTTATTGTCGTAGAGGACCTTGTCCACCGCTGGCGCGGTGCGCATGTACTGCTGCTTGAGGTCCATGGCATAGCCGTACAGCGCCTTGTCGCTCTGTACGTCATGACGACCGGGATAGCGGCGCTCCAGGTACTCGCCGAGGCGGTCCTGCTCGATGAGCTGGCGCACCTGGTCCTGGAGTTGTGGAGGATAGGCCTGGAGATAACGAAGCGGCTGCATGGGAAACGACTGGCGGAGGAAACGTCCGCCAGTCTACCGCATTCCCCGGTCAGGCCAGCGCGCGGGTGCTGTAGGCCTCGGTGCGATAGGGGAAGGCAACTTCGCTGCGTCCCTTCAACGTCGGGTGCGTGGCGATCAGTTCATGCAGTTGCTCGGTGACGCGCTGCTTCTGCTCTTCGGGCAGCGCCGCAATAAAGCTCACCGACAGGGTACGCGCGACAATTACCTGCTCCGGCGGACCGATGTGCTGGTAGCTGAATTCGCGCAGGCGCATATCTTCAAAGCGCGACCCGGCAAAGGCGCGACGCCATTGCCCGGTGTGGAAGCGTGGCGTGCTGCCTTCGTAGCGCTCGAGAATGCGCGTCACCTGGGCGACCCAGTCGACGCGTTCATCGCGTACATTCCACACCAGGCCGAGGTGGCCACCCGGCCGCAGGACGCGATGGATTTCTTCCAGCGCCCGCGCGTCGGCGAACCAGTGGAAGGCCTGGGCGCAGGTCAGCGCATCGACGCTTTCCGCCGCCAGCGGCATCGCCTGGGCCGTGCCACTGAGCACCTTCACAGCAGGCAGGGAAGTGCTGAGCTGCTCCCGCATGGCCGCAACTGGCTCGATGGCGGTAACCTGCGCACCGGTACGCAGCAACAGGGAAGTGAACTTCCCGGTACCTGCACCGAGGTCGACCACTTCCTTGCTGTCACCTATGCCCAGCTCTTCGCCGAGCCAGCCCAGCAACTCGTCGGGATAGTCCGGGCGCCCGTGGGCGTATGCCTTCGCCTCACGGGAGAAACCTTCCTGCGCACTGCCATGTACATCCGTCATCGCGCCTCCAGAGCCGGCCCGGCCCAAGCATCAGCGCTCAGCGGAACCGACAGGTCTGTCCATCAAGATAGCTACGGTAGCAGCTGAGCAGGCGCGAGTCCTTGATACGACAGCGCTTCTGTCGGCATTCGCTGGAGAACTCGAAGCGGCCACCATCCGGATCGGCCAGCTGGATACGGATAGCCGGCCAGCCCTGCTTCGGAGCCTTCTCCGGCGTACTCAGTACGCGGTTCTCGTTCTCCACCAGGGCTGCACCCGCCTCGGCATAATCGAAGACGAACAGCAGGGTGCGCGAGGTCTTGAGCGTACACTCCTGGTGAGTCAGGCAGTTCTGCGCGTCCGCCGGCAGGTCCACCGGAGGCTTGGGTGACGGCGCGACAGGCGCGGCCGGGCGCAGTGAACAGCCGGCGAGGAACGTCAGCAGCAGGACGCAAAGCAAGGCACGCAGCATCGGCGTTTTCCTTCTGGCGGATACGAAAGAGCCCCGCAGGGCGGGGCTCTTCAACTCTTCAACTCTTCAGCTCGTCAGAAACAGAGCGAGAGCGTGCACCGGACTCGAGATCAGTTGACCTTCGACACCAGCTCACCCTTGGCGTAACGCTGGAACATGCCTTCCAGGGAGATCGGCTTGATCTTGGAGGCGTGGCCGGCGGTGCCGAAGGCTTCGTAACGAGCGATGCAGATATCCCGCATGGCGACGATGGTCTTGGCGAAGAACTTGCGCGGGTCGAACTCGCTCGGCTGCTCGGCCATCATGCGGCGGATGGCACCGGTGGAAGCCAGGCGCAGGTCGGTGTCGATATTGACCTTACGCACGCCGTGCTTGATGCCTTCAACGATTTCCTCGACCGGCACGCCGTAGGTTTCCTTGATGTCGCCGCCGAACTCGTTGATCACCTTCAGCCACTCTTGCGGCACCGAGGAGGAGCCGTGCATCACCAGGTGGGTGTTGGGGATGCGCTTGTGGATTTCCTTGATGCGCTCGATGGACAGCACGTCGCCGGTCGGCGGCTTGGTGAACTTGTAGGCACCATGGCTGGTGCCGATGGCAATGGCCAGGGCATCGACCTGGGTCTTCTTGACGAAGTCAGCGGCCTCTTCCGGGTCGGTCAGCAGCTGGCTGTGATCCAGTACGCCTTCGGCGCCAACGCCGTCTTCCTCACCAGCCATGCCGGTTTCCAGGGAGCCCAGGCAACCCAGCTCGCCTTCCACGGACACGCCACAGGCGTGGGCGAAGGCAACGGTCTGCTGGGTGACACGGACGTTGTACTCGTAGTCGGCCGGGGTCTTGCCGTCTTCCTTCAGCGAGCCGTCCATCATGACGGAGGAGAAGCCCAGCTGGATGGAGCGCTGGCAGACGTCAGGGCTGGTGCCGTGGTCCTGGTGCATGCACACCGGAATGTGCGGGAACTCTTCGATGGCCGCGAGGATCAGGTGGCGCAGGAAGGGCGCGCCGGCGTATTTGCGGGCACCGGCGGAGGCCTGCACGATCACCGGGGAATCGGTCTTGTCGGCCGCTTCCATGATGGCGCGCATCTGCTCCAGGTTGTTGACGTTGAAAGCCGGAACGCCGTAGCCGAACTCGGCGGCGTGGTCCAGCATTTGGCGCATGCTGATGAGTGCCATGGTCTTCGCTTCTCCCAGAAGTCAGGCTCGGTTACACGAGCCCCTTAACTACATGTTTGGAAGCCTGCCGCAGGGGCAGGCCGTGTTCAAGTCTTCCGGCGCATGCCGGACAATCGGCGCTCAGCGCGCCTTGCAACCACGACCGATCAGGTCGTTGCTCTCGACCCAGTAGACCAGGCCCTGGTCGCCTTTGATGCTCAAGCCGATCAGCCCGTCGCTATAGAAAGCGCCGGAGCCGCCGGGTTCCTCTTCCAGGTGATGAACCACGTCATCCTCACCCAGCTTCAGGTCGACGACCGACTTGCTGGGGTCGACGTAGCGCCACCGCACCTCAGCCTCACTGTCGCAGACCCACTGGTTCCAACCGCCCTGCGTAGCGGATTTGCCGCCCGTCGAGTGACTGGAACAACCCGCCACCAGCGAAAGGGCCAGGGCCGGGACGAGATAACGCAGCATCGGGCGACTCTCCTTCGGGCGGACGCGCCGCCGGATATCCAATGCGCCAGATTGCCCGTCCCGTCACAGGAACGCCAGTGCCGCCTGCGCCTGGGCGCGGGCGGCACTGTCAGACCGTGATCCCTGCCGCCAGGGCGTTGCCTCAGGGGCAATTCACCGGTTTCTGGTCAGGCGTCGGATCGCCGCTGCTCTGGCTTTCCACCCGTTCGCGGTTCTGGTCCGAAGGCACCATGACCGAGGGCGGGCTCATCACTTCACAGGTGCTGGGGGCTCCACCGCTTCCGGCACAGCCGACCAGCACGAGGCAAAACGACAGCAGAGGGGTGACAGCTCGCATGACCGTTCTCCTTGGCATCCACACAAGACTTCTGACCCGGGGATGCCGCAGAGGTTTGCTTTACTGTCGCCCGGCAGTGTCGCCAGGATCAGGCCTTGGCGCGCTGCTCCAGCACTTCCACGGCCGGCAGGACCTTGCCCTCGACGAACTCGAGGAAGGCGCCACCACCGGTGGAAATGTAGGAGATCTGCTCGCCGATGCCGTACTTGTCGATAGCCGCCAGGGTATCGCCACCGCCGGCGATGCTGAAGGCGGAGCCTTCGGCGATGGCCTTGGCCAGGGTCTTCGTGCCTTCGCCGAACTGGTCGAACTCGAACACGCCCACCGGACCGTTCCACAGGATGGTCTTGGAGGTTTTCAGCAGCTCAGCGAACTGGGCGGCGGTCTTCGGACCGATGTCCAGGATCATGTCGTCGTCGGCCACGTCAGCGATGTCCTTGACGGTGGCGACGGCGGTCTCGGCGAATTCCTTGGCTACCACGACGTCCACCGGCAGCGGCACGCTGACCTTGGCGGCGATGGCCTTGGCGGTGTCGACCAGGTCGGCCTCGTACAGCGATTTACCGACCTTGTGGCCGGCCGCGGCGAGGAAGGTGTTGGCGATGCCGCCGCCGACGATCAGCTGGTCGCAGATCAGCGCCAGGCTGTTCAGCACGTCGAGCTTGGTGGAGACCTTGGAACCGGCAACGATGGCGGCCATCGGGCGCGCCGGGTTGCCCAGGGCCTTGCCCAGCGCTTCCAGCTCGGCGGCCAGCAGCGGGCCAGCGGCGGCAACCTTGGCGAACTTGGCCACGCCGTGGGTGGAACCCTCGGCGCGGTGGGCGGTGCCAAAGGCATCCATGACGAACACGTCGCACAGGGCGGCGTATTGCTGGGCCAGCTCGTCGGCGTTCTTCTTCTCACCCTTGTTGAAGCGCACGTTCTCGAACAGCACGACTTCACCCGGCTTCACGTCGACGCCGCCCAGGTAGTCCTTGACCAACGGCACGGCGCGGCCCAGAGCCTTGGACAGGTAGTCGGCAACCGGCTGCAGGCTGTTCTCTTCGGAGTACTCACCTTCGGTCGGGCGGCCCAGGTGCGAGCAGACCATCACCGCCGCGCCCTTCTCCAGGGCCAGCTTGATGGTCGGCAGCGAGGCCAGGATGCGCGCGTCGCTCTTGACCACACCGTCCTTCACCGGAACGTTGAGGTCTTCGCGGATCAGCACGCGCTTACCTTGGAGGTCGAGGTCGGTCATCTTCAACACGGTCATGACAGTCAGTCCTGTTGGGGCTGTTTGATTAACGTTCGGTAGCAGCGACCCGCAGGAAGTGCCCTGCGGTGTCGAGCATGCGGTTGGCGAACCCCCACTCGTTGTCGAACCAGGCCAGCACGTTCACCAGGCGGGGGCCGGAAACGCGGGTCTGGCTGCCATCGACGATGGCCGAGTGCGGGTCGTGATTGAAATCGCAGCTGGCGTGGGGCAACTCGGTGTACGCCAGCAGGCCTTTCAGCGGGCCTTCGGTGGCGGCCTGGCGCAGCACGCGGTTGATCTCTTCGGCGGAGGTATCGCGGGAGACCTGCAGGGTGATGTCCAGGGCCGAGACGTTCACTGTCGGCACCCGAATAGCTTTGGCCTGGATTCGCCCGGCGAGTTCCGGCAGCAGGCGCTCGATGCCGCGCGCCAGTCCCGTGGACACCGGGATCACCGACTGGAAGGCCGAGCGCGTGCGGCGCAGGTCTTCGTGGTGGTAGGCATCGATCACCGGCTGGTCGTTCATCGCCGAGTGGATGGTGGTGATCGAGACGTACTCGATGCCCACGGCCTCGTTCAGCAACTTGAGCAACGGCACGCTGCAGTTGGTGGTGCAGGACGCGTTGGATACCAGCGTCTCGGCGCCGGAGAGGCCCTGCTGGTTGATGCCGAAGACCACGGTGGCATCGATGTCCGCCTCGCTGGCCATCGGTTGGGAGAACAGCACCCGCGGCGCTCCGGCGCCGAGGAAGCGCTCGCCGTCAGCGCGGGTGTTGTAGACACCCGAGCATTCCAGCACCAGGTCGATGTCCAGGGCGCGCCAGTCGATGGCCTCGGGCTCGGCTTCGCGGAACACCTTCACACAGTCGCCGCCGACATGCAGGCAGCCGTCGGCCACGCTCACCTCGCCGGGGAAGCGGCCGTGGGTGGAGTCGAAGCGGGTGAGGTATTCCAGGCTGGCCAGGTCCGCCAGGTCGTTCAGCGCGACGATGGAGAAATCAGCCTTGGCGCCGCGCTCGTGCAGGGCACGGAACACGCAGCGGCCGATACGGCCATAGCCGTTGAGGGCAACTCGGTAAGGGCGCTTGGACATTGTTATCCCTAGGTGATCGCTGCCGGGGCGTGATGCGCCCCGGCAGGTTCAGGCGCTCGTCAGGCCTCGAGCAGCTCGGCGGCGACTTCCAGCACGTTCTCGACGGTGAAGCCGAAGTGCTCGAACAGCGCCGGGGCCGGGGCCGACTCACCGAAGGTGGTCATGCCGATCACGCGGCCTTCCAGGCCAACGTACTTGTACCAGTAGTCGGCGTGGGCAGCTTCGATGGCGATACGCGCAGCCACCTGGACCGGCAGTACGGCCTGCTTGTAGCCGGCGTCCTGCTGGTCGAAGACGCTGGTGGACGGCATGGAGACCACGCGTACCTTGCGGCCTTCGGCGCTGAGCTTGTCGAACGCCTGGACGGCCAGGCCGACTTCGGAGCCGGTGGCGATCAGGATCAGTTCCGGCTCGCCGTCGCAGTCTTTCAGCACGTAGGCGCCACGGGCCACGTCGGCCAGTTGGGCGGCATCGCGCGGCTGGTGCGGCAGGTTCTGGCGGCTGAAGATCAGGGCGGACGGGCCGTCGGCGCGCTCGATGGCGTACTTCCAGGCCACCGCGGATTCCACGGCATCCGCCGGGCGCCAGGTGTCCAGGTTCGGGGTCAGGCGCAGACTGGCCAGCTGCTCGATCGGCTGGTGGGTCGGGCCGTCTTCGCCCAGGCCGATGGAGTCGTGGGTGAACACGTAGAGCACGCGCTGCTTCATCAGGGCAGACATGCGCACCGCGTTGCGGGCGTATTCCATGAAGATCAGGAAGGTCGCGCCGTAGGGGATGAAGCCGCCATGCAGGGCCACGCCGTTCATGATGGCGCTCATGCCGAACTCGCGCACGCCGTAGAACAGGTAGTTGCCGTTGGCGTCGTCGGCGCTCACGCCCTTGCAGCCCTTCCACAGGGTCAGGTTGGAACCGGCGAGGTCGGCGGAGCCGCCCAGCAGTTCCGGCAGCAGCGGGCCGAAGGCGTTCAGGGCATTCTGGCTGGCCTTGCGGCTGGCGATGGTCTCGCCTTTCAGCGCGACGTCGGCGACGTAGGCGGCAGCCTTCTCGGCGAAATCGGCCGGCAGCTCACCAGCAACGCGGCGCTCGAACTCGGCGGCCAGTTCCGGGTGCGCGGCCTGGTAGGCAGCGAAGCGCTTGTTCCACTCGGCTTCGCGGGTCGCGCCGTTGTCCTTGGCGCTCCACTCGGCGTAGATGTCGGCCGGGACTTCGAACGGCGCGTGGTTCCAGCCCAGCGCGGCGCGGGTGGCGGCCACTTCGTCGACGCCCAGGGCAGCGCCGTGGCTTTCTTCCTTGCCCTGCTTGTTCGGCGAGCCGAAGCCGATGATGGTCTTGCAGCAGATCAGCGTCGGCGCATCGCTCTTGCGGGCGGTCTCGATGGCAGTCTTGATCTCGTCGGCGTCATGCCCGTCGACGTTGCGGATCACCTGCCAGCCGTAGGCTTCGAAGCGCTTGGGAGTGTCGTCGGTGAACCAGCCGTGGACTTCGCCATCGATGGAGATGCCGTTGTCGTCGTAGAAGGCGACCAGCTTGTTCAGACGCAGGGTGCCGGCCAGCGAGGCGACTTCATGGGAGATGCCCTCCATCATGCAGCCGTCGCCCAGGAAGGCGTAGGTGTAGTGGTCGACGATGCTGTGGCCGTCGCGGTTGAACTGTGCGGCCAGCACCTTCTCGGCCAGCGCCATGCCCACGGCGTTGGCGATGCCCTGGCCCAGCGGGCCGGTGGTGGTCTCGACGCCTGCGGTGTAGCCGTACTCCGGGTGGCCCGGGGTGCGCGAGTGCATCTGGCGGAAGTTCTTCAGGTCATCGACGGTGACGTCGTAACCGGTGAGGTGCAGCAGCGAGTAGATCAGCATCGAGCCATGACCGTTGGACAGCACAAAGCGGTCGCGGTCAGCCCACTGCGGGTTGCTCGGGTTGTGCTTGAGGTAGTCGCGCCAGAGGACTTCAGCTATATCCGCCATGCCCATGGGGGCGCCGGGATGGCCGCTGTTGGCTTTCTGCACGGCGTCCATGCTCAGTGCGCGGATGGCGTTGGCTCGCTCACGACGGCTGGGCATCGCTGAATCTCCTGCGGGGCTGCTTCGAAAGATCGAAGGGAATGAAAAAAGGCCGGTATTTTCGCCCAGCCAGGCCCTGCGGGGCAATGACAGATCAGCAGATGCCTGATGCAAGGCACACGCACCGACCGTCCACCTGGTCAAAAACCACTCATCCGCCAATATCAAAACTTTTTGATACAGCTATTGCCCACCCCGAAAGCCACGACTAGACTGCGCGACCTATGAGTCTGCGCCTGCCCGAAATCCGCCACGACGATTGCGACCAGCTGGCTGCCCTGTGCAAGGCCGGCGGCGATCCGCTGCGGCTGAACGTCCTGCGGGTGCTGGCCAACGATTCGTTCGGCGTACTGGAGCTGGCGCACATCTTCGGCGTCCGCCAATCGGGCATGAGCCACCACCTGAAGGTGCTGGCCCAGGCTGGCCTGGTGGCCACCCGCCGCGAAGGCAACGCGATTTTCTATCGCCGCGCCCTGCCCCAGAGCGAAAGCCTGGGCGGCACGTTGCACGGCGCGTTGCTCGAAGAAGTGGACGAACTGGCACTGGCCGATGACGTCAGTGCCCGCGTCGATGGCGTGCACGCCCAGCGTGCCGCCGTGAGCCGGGACTACTTCGCCCGCAGCGCGGAGAAGTTCCAGGCGACCCAGGACCTGATCGCAGGACTGCCGCAATACCGCGAAAGCGTGCTGGCATTGCTCGATGCACTGAGCTTTGCCCCCGGCGCCACGGCGCTGGAAGTCGGCCCCGGCGACGGCGGATTCCTCCCCGAGCTGGCCCGGCGTTTCGATCAGGTCACGGCGCTGGACAACAGCGAGACCATGCTCGAGATGGCGCGACAACGTTGCGCCAGCGAAGGTTTGAACAACGTCCGGCTGCGGCTGGGCGACGCCCTGCAGGATGTCGACGACGCGGCGGACTGCGTGGTGCTGAACATGGTGCTGCATCACTTCGCCGCACCGGCGGAGGCCGTGAAGCAGCTGGCGCACCTGGTAAAACCCGGTGGCAGCCTGCTGGTGACCGAGCTCTGCAGCCACGATCAGAGCTGGGCTCGCGAGGCCTGCGGTGATCTCTGGCTGGGGTTCGAACAGGAAGACCTGGCCCACTGGGCCGACGCCGCCGGGCTCGCGTCCGGCGAAAGTGTTTACATCGGTTTACGTAATGGCTTTCAGATCCAGGTACGGCACTTCGCCAAACCGGATTCGCGAAGCGTCCTCACCCACCGGTAATTGAATGGGAACCGTTAGATGAGCGAATACTCAGTTTTCACCTCCGAATCCGTCTCCGAAGGCCATCCGGACAAGATCGCGGACCAGATTTCCGATGCGGTGCTCGACGCCATCATCGCCAAGGACAAATACGCCCGCGTGGCCTGCGAAACCCTGGTGAAGACCGGTGTCGCGATCATCGCCGGTGAAGTCACCACCTCTGCCTGGGTCGATCTGGAAGACCTGGTGCGCAAGGTCATCATCGACATCGGCTACAACAGCTCCGACGTCGGCTTCGACGGCGCCACCTGCGGCGTGCTGAACATCATCGGCAAGCAGTCGGTGGACATCAACCAGGGCGTCGACCGCGCCAAGCCGGAAGATCAGGGCGCTGGCGACCAGGGCCTGATGTTCGGCTACGCCAGCAACGAAACCGACGTGCTGATGCCCGCGCCGATCTGCTTCTCCCACCGTCTGGTGGAGCGCCAGGCCGAGGCTCGCAAATCCGGCCTGCTGCCGTGGCTGCGCCCGGACGCCAAGTCCCAGGTCACCTGCCGCTACGAAGGCGGCAAGGTCGTTGGCATCGACGCCATCGTCCTGTCCACCCAGCACAACCCGGAAGTCAGCTACAAGGACCTGCGCGAAGGCGTGATGGAGCTGATCATCAAGCAGGTGCTGCCGGCCGAACTGCTGCACAAGGACACCCAGTTCCATATCAACCCGACCGGCAACTTCGTGATCGGCGGCCCGGTGGGCGACTGCGGCCTGACCGGCCGCAAGATCATCGTCGACTCCTACGGCGGCATGGCCCGTCACGGCGGCGGCGCGTTCTCCGGCAAGGACCCGTCCAAGGTCGACCGTTCGGCTGCCTACGCCGGCCGCTACGTCGCCAAGAACATCGTTGCCGCTGGCCTGGCCGAGCGCTGCGAGATCCAGGTGTCCTACGCCATCGGCGTGGCCCAGCCGACCTCCATCTCGATCAACACCTTCGGCACCGGCAAGATCAGCGATGACAAGATCATCCAGCTGGTCCGCGAGCACTTCGACCTGCGTCCGTACGCGATCACCAAGATGCTCGACCTGCTGCACCCGATGTACCAGCCGACCGCGGCCTACGGCCACTTCGGTCGCAACCCGTTCGAAATGACCTACGGTGACGACACCTTCACCGCCTTCACCTGGGAGCGCACCGACAAGGCTGCAGCCCTGCGTGACGCCGCCGGCCTGTAAGACCCGGTAGCAGGAAAAGCCCCGCCTCAGCGGGGCTTTTTCGTTTCCGCGCTCCCACAAGCCGTCGCGAAGAATCCACGTCCATCCCGGCGTCGGGCACCGCTTCCCAGTCCTAGCCTTGCGGGTTTCCGCCGCCCGGACGCCAGCCATGCTTCGCCCTGCCCTCGCCTTCCTGCTTTGCCTTCCCCTCGTCGCCAAGGCCTGCCCCGACTGGCCGGCCGAGCAGGCACTCCGGCAGATCGATGCGCTCCGCGCACAGCTGAAGCAGTGGGACGACGCCTACCACCGCGACGGCCAGTCGCCGGTCGCCGACGAACTCTACGACCAGGCCCGCGAGCGCCTGCGGCAATGGCAGGCGTGCTTCCCGCAAGCCCCTGCCG
Source organism: Pseudomonas sp. YH-1 (assembly GCF_051990045.1). NCBI lineage: Bacteria > Pseudomonadati > Pseudomonadota > Gammaproteobacteria > Pseudomonadales > Pseudomonadaceae > Pseudomonas > Pseudomonas sp. YH-1. The sequence continues at coordinate 491,768 of NZ_CP178184.1, forward strand.
CCCCCGCGGAGCCGCTGGCCAGCAGCGCCGGGGAGGTACGCCACCCGTTCGCGCATACCGGCCTCGACAAGCTTCCCGATGCCGCGGCCGTGCGCATCTGGCTGGCGCACCGCGGCGACCTCTGGGTGCAGCCCAAGGTCGACGGCGTGGCGGTCACGCTGATCTACGGCAACGGCCGGCTCACCCGGGCAATCAGCCGTGGCGACGGCACACGCGGGCAGGACTGGACTGCCAATGCGCAGCGGATTGCCGCCATCCCCAAGGAATTGCCCGACACGAACAGTGAGCTGGTACTGCAAGGCGAGTTGTACTGGCGCCTGCCGCAGCATGTGCAAGCGCGGAAAGGCGGTGCGGGTACGCGCGGCAAGGTCGCCGGGCTGATGGCGCGCCAGGAACTGGGGGACGAGGGCGCGCAGATCGGCCTGTTCGTCTGGGAGTTGCCGGACGGGCCGCTGGAGATGCCCGAACGCCTGGAGCGCTTGCGCCAACTGGGACTCGGCGACAGCGCCGCGCTCACCGAAGCGGTTACTGGCCTGCCGGATATAGAGGCCTGGCGCGAGCGCTGGTATCGCCAGGCGCTGCCTTTCGCCAGCGACGGCATCGTCATCCGCCAGGGCCGCCGACCGCCGGGCAAGGCCTGGAGCACACAGACACCGGGCTGGGCGGTGGCCTGGAAGTACCCGCATCAACAGGCACTGGCCGAGGTGCGGCGCGTGGAGTTCAAGGTCGGCCGCAGCGGGCGGGTGACACCGGTGCTGCATCTCGCCCCCGTGGAGCTGGATGGCAGGACCATCCGGCGCGTCGGCGCCGGCTCGCTCAGGCGCTGGCGCAGCCTCGATATCCGGCCCGGTGATCAGGTCGCCGTTGCCCTCGCGGGGCTGACCATCCCGCGCCTGGACGGCGTGGTCTGGCGCTCGCCGACTCGCCCCGAAATGGCTGCCCCCACGGACGACCAGTTCAACGCCCTGTCCTGCTGGAGGCCCGATGAGGGCTGCGAGGAACAGTTCCTCGCTCGACTCGATTGGCTGGGCGGCAAGCATGGCCTGGGGCTTTCCGGCGTCGGCCCAGGTACCTGGCGGCGCCTGCACGAAGCCGGCCTGCTGACAGGACTGCTCGATTGGATGCCCCTGACACCAGAGCAATTGAGCCAGGTGCCCGGCCTGGGCGAGCGCAGCGCCGCCACCCTGCACCAGCAGTTCCAGCTGGCTCACCAACGCTCGTTCGCCGCCTGGCTGCGCGCACTCGGCGCGCCCTCCCCCAATGCTCATCCAGCGGGGGAAGACTGGTCCGCACTGGCCGCCCGCAGCGCTTTGCAGTGGCAGGAGCAACCGGGCATCGGCAAGGTCCGTGCGATGCAGCTGGAGGCTTTCTTCAAGGCGCCGGAAGTCGTGCAACTGCGGGAGCGGTTACACGACCTCGGCATCGCCGGCTTCTGATCGCCTCAACGCATCTGGAAGGCTTCCTGGTGGAAGCGGTTGCCCGGCATTCCCTGGCGGCGCAGGTCACGGCGCAGCAGTTCGGCCAGCGCCTGCGGACCGCAGAACCAGACGCTCGGCCAGCGCCCCTGCGCTCCGGGTTTCACGCCCAGGTCGGCGGCCTGCAGGTAGCCTTCGCTTTCGCTGTAATGCACGCGAAGATCAATGCGCGGCAATCTCGCGCACAGCTCGCGCAGGCGGCCGGCGTAGATCGCGTCGGACGGCGAACGCACGCAGTACAGCAGTGTCACTTCCGGGCAGTCATCCGGCCGCGCCTGTAACGACTCGAGCCAAGCCAGGAACGGCGTGATGCCGATACCTCCGGCGATCCACACCTGCCGCTCGCCCTTGTCACGACGGAAATCGAAGCGACCATAGGGCCCTTCCACCTTCACCGGATCACCGACCTTCAGGGCATCCTGAAGGCGCTGTGTGTAGTCCCCGAGCGCCTTGATGCTGAAGCGCACCTCGCCATTGCCCTGGTCGCCGCTGGAAAGGGTGAAGGGATGCTGCCCCTCCAGGCGATTACAGGTGAGGAAGGCGAACTGGCCGGCACGATGCTGCCAACGGCCCTGCAGCTTGCAGGTCACCTCCAGCATGCGTTCGCCGGGGCGCTCGAGCGCTATCACGACGCCGTCATGGGTGCGCTGACGGCCGATCTGCCCGGCGAGCGACCAGAGCGCGCAGAGGCTGCCCACGGCGGCGCAGAACGCCACGAGCCAGCCGACTGGCTGAGTCCAGTAACCCGCCGGCGCCAGCACCACGCCATGGAAGGCGAGCACCAGGTAGACCACCGCGAGGGTTTTGTGGACATAGCGCCACAGGTGGTAGGGGAAGCGTTGCCAGAGGGTGATGACCAGCATCGCCGCCAAAAGCCAGGCCGACCATTCGCCCAGGTCCTTGGCCGAGCCGCGGAACACGTCGAGGAAGGTTTCCACCCGCGGCCCCTTGGCCGGCTTGGCGATGAACTCGGCGAGCAGCGGCCCGCCCAATTCCATCAGGTAGTGCAGCAGCCCCAGCACGATGGCCAGGATGCCCGCCCATTTGTGCGCGCGGTACATGCGGTCGAGACCGTCGAGGGGCTTTTCCAGCCAGACCGGGCGCACCGCCAGCAGCATGATCAGTGACATCAGCGCGAAGGATGCGACGCCCGTGAAGAGAATGGCCTGCTTGCGCAGGACCCAGATGTCCAGCGTCGCCGGTGGGTCAATGGCCAGCGCCAAACCAAAGGTGGCCGTCACGGCCAGCAGTACGATCCAGATGAGTTTCATGAGTCCTCCTTGGGGGCGCCAAAGCAGCGAGCCCAAGCGGAAGCTGAAGGATTCTTCTGAATCATCCCTTAATTCTGTATGGACTTTCGCCCGGTATCGGCAATGCCATGACCCATGTCAAAAGCATCGTCCTTCGATATGCTCGGCATATTCCTACAAGTAAGTCCTAACATGCGCCTGCGAGTCCTCTCCGACCTCCACCACGAACATTTCCCCGACGGCCGCCGCGAACTACCGCAGGCCGCTGCGGACGTTATCGTGCTGGCCGGAGACATCCACGAGCACCTGCAAGGCCTGCACTGGGCGCGCGAGGAATTCCCCGACAGTGAAATCATCTACGTCGCCGGCAATCACGAGTTCTATCACTCCGACCTGCCCGAGCTGACTCAGAGCATGCGCAACCTGGCCCGGGCGCTGGACATCCATTTCCTCGAAAAGGATTCGGTGATCCTTAGCGGTGTCCGCTTCCTCGGCACCACGCTATGGACGGACTTCCAGCTCTACGGCGAAAGTGCGTCGGAACTGGCCTGCGAGCAGGCGCAACTGCTGATGCCCGATTTCAATACGGTGGATTACTTCACCCAGCCCTTCACACCCCGGATGAGCCAAGAGCTGTGCGGCGCCAGCTGCCAGTGGCTGGGCACCGAGCTGGCCCAGCCTTTCCCCGGCCCGACGGTGGTGGTGACACACCATGCGCCCAGCGCCCGTTCGATTCCTTCGCACTACGTCGGCGACGCCCTGTCACCCGCCTTCGCCTCGAACCTGGAAAGCCTGGTCGAGCGCTGCGATCTATGGATTCACGGGCATGTCCATGAGTGCCTGGATTATCGAGTTGGTCGGGGTCGGATCGTCGCCAACCCCGGCGCCTACCCCGGTGAGGACAGCGGTTTCGATCCCTGTCGGGTGATCGAACTCTAGAGCGGCGGCTCACTATGTGGCGGCTCGCGGGGTGACAGCTCGCTGAAGAAACGCCAGATCTCAGCTGGTCCATCCAACTGCGGGTCGACCTGCCCAAGCAGGCGTGGCGGCCGATACAGCGGCTGCGAAATCAGGTGCCCGCCGCCGAACACCGTCACCAGCTCCACCGGCGGCCCGCCGCTGTCGGCCCAGCGTTGCCGCTGCGTCCATACCGGGCCGGGCTGGGTCAACTTGTCCACCTGCGGCTCACCGCCCTGACCGTTACGCCGTGCCAGGGCGAGGGCAGAATCCTCGGCGGAGAGCACGTTGCCGCGGTCACCGAAGCCGAACAGCGTGACCCGGCCACCTGCATAGGGATTGATTGGGTCCCGCGTGCCATTCATCAACAGCGCAGCCTTGGGCGCTTCAGCAGGACGACAGGCGTCGTTGTCGGTGCTCGGCAGGCTGGCAGCCACGACGGCGACACCGTCGACCTTGTCTGGCGCCTCGGCGGCCAGGCGCAGCGCCATCTGCCCGCCATTGGAGTAGCCCGTGACGAACACTCGCTCCGGGTCGACGCCGCGCTCGCGCCGCAGGCTGTCGATCATCAGCGAGAGAAAGCCGACGTCGTCGATATTCAGACGCCGCGCGCTGTAGGAAGCGGCCCGCCGACAGTCGTTCCAGTGCCCTTCGAAACCATCGGGATACAGCACCAGGAAGCCATCACGGTCGGCCAGCGCGTCGAAGCGATAGCCGCTGTCGCGGCGCATGCGCTCGCCGTTACTCTGCGAGCTGTGCAGCACCACCAGTAGCGCCGGGCGCTCTGCCAGTTTCTGCGGCACGTAAAGGACATAACTGCGGCGCCGTTCGCCCTGGCGCACCGAAGCATCCTCGCTGCTGCCGGTCAGCGCCGGTCGCGACTTCAGTTCACCGGGCACGTACCACCAACCGCCCACCAGCAGCGCCAACACCAGCAGCGCGATGAGTGCCTGCACGATCCGCATCGCCACCCGCATACCGCCTCTCCTTGCCCGCCTGGCGGGCCTTGCGAGTCCCGGCCGTCTTCTGAGGCAATCGAGCGGGGGCAATTGTCCTGGGGCAGCCCCTCGCCCGCCCGTCCATGGCAAACTCTAGCCGTTGACTCCAACGTCATAGTGTTTGGTAACCAAGGACTCCGAAAATGTTCCGAAGCTCTGCCCTGATGGCCGCCGTTTTCGCCTTCGGCTGTGCAAGCCCGCTGTTTGCCGCCGATGCCGCCAAGCAACCGCTGACCGGCTGCGCCGCCAAGCGCGCCGCCATCGAAACCCAGCTCGAACAAGCCAAGGCGCAAGGCAACGGCAACCGCGTCGCCGGCCTGCAAACTGCCCTGGAGAAGGTGAAAACCTATTGCACCGACGCCAGCCTCACGCAGGAGCGCAAGCAGAACGTGCTGGAGGCGGAGAAGGAAGTCGCCCAGCGCGAGAAGGACCTGCGCAAGGCCATGAGCAAGGGTGACGCGGAGAAGATCGAGAAGCGCAAGGACAAGCTGGCCGAGGCCCGCACCGAACTGGAGCAGGCCAAGCGCGAGCTGGAGGAGTAAGCGTATCGCTGTAGGAGCGGATCTTATCCGCGATCCGACTGACAGCTCGGTCTGAGCGCTGCGCGGATAAGATCCGCTCCTACAAAAGCGCGCTTAGAGCGCGCGGAATTTCTTGTGGCAGGCTTCGCAGGCATCTTCCACCGCGGCGAAGTCCTTGCGCACACCCTCGGGAGTCGGCGCAGCATTGCGGGTGTTCTCGCCCAGCGTGCCGACGGCCTGCTCGAAGGTCTTGGCGTCGGCCTGGAACTCCAGCTGACGCTGCCAGATTTCCGCCTTGGCGCGGGTGTCGTCGCTTTCTACCTGGTCCGCCGGCGGCTGGGTGGTGGGGAAGTACTGCCAAGGCTTGTCGGCTAGCTCGCCGAGCTTGGTCGAGTTCGCGCGGAACTTGTCCGCATCGAAGGGGATGCGTCCGCGCAGCATGCCACCCATGTCTTCGCTGGTCTTGAGCATCTCCTTGAACACCGCCTGGCGCTTGTATTCCGGTGAGTTCGGGTCCTGGCGATGGCAGCCGGCGAGCGCGGTGCCGGCGAGCAGCAGAACGAGCAGGGTCTTCAACTTCATGGGGGACTCTTGTAGGACGGCTGGACACGGAAGCGCCGGATTATCCGCCCCGATCCCCGAATGATCCAGACCGGCCGCCCGCCGCTGCGGCCATCCGCCGCAGCACCGTGCCTTTCGTTCAGCTGCCGTTCAGGTGCGCTCAGGTCAGGCCGAGACGACGAAGATCGCGATGATCAGCGCCATGCCGGCAAACCACACCAGCGAGCGCAGCAGTGCCAGGTCGGCGATGTAGAAGATCAGGTAGAGCAGCCGGCTGGTGACCCAGGCGATGGCCAGGCGGTCGATGGTGGCGGGTTCGGCATTGTTCACCACGTAAGCGATGATCACTGCCGCGGCGAACGCCGGGGTCACCTCGAAGCTGTTCATCTGGAAGGCATTGGCGCGCTTGCGATAGCCCTCCAGGGTGGCAAGGAAGGTGCGCGGGTCGTGGTTCTGCCGGGGACCGAAACCGCCGCCGGTGAACTTGGCGATGCTGGTGCCGACGTAGGGCAGGAAGATCGCGATCAGGACGCACCAGAAGGCAATGGGCATGGGGAGAATCTCGTCGAGGGGAAAGCGCGCAGCTTAGGCCATGGCCGCACGCGTCGTCCTTGACCGGCTTGGCGGCTTGCGCCGTAGCCGGAGCCAATCCTCAGAGCTTCATCACCAGCATGCCCGCCAGCACCAGGCTGCACGCGGCCAGGCGCGGCAGGCCGAAGGGTTCCTTGAGGAAGCGCATGCCGAACAGCACCACCAGCAGCACGCTGGTTTCGCGCAGCGCGGCAGCCTCGGCGATGGAGCCCAGCTGCATGGCCCAGAGCACCAACCCATAGCTGAACAGCACGCAGAAGCCAACACTCAGACCCAGCTTCCAGTCATTGATCCAGAACTTGGCGAAGGCCCGCGTCCGGCCGAACAGCGCCACCAGCGGGAACGGCAAGCCGGACAGCAGCGAGAGCCAGACCAGATAATCCAGCGGCTTGGGCCAGAGCTTCAGCGCGTTGCCGTCGGTCCAGGTGTAGCTGCCGATGCACAGGCCCATCAGCAGCACGGTGGGATAGGCGATCCACGGCAGCTTCGAACCGCCGCCGCCCTTGAGCAGGAACAGCATGCCGACCGGGATCAGCAGGATGCCGAGAATCTGCTTGTCCGTCAGGTGCTCGCCGCCGAAGGTCAGGGTCAGCGCCAAGACCACCAAGGGCGACAGGCCGCGCATCAGCGGGTAGACCAACCCGAGGTCGCCAACCTTGTAGGCCTGGATCAGCAGCACCCGGTAGACCAGTTGCAGCGACACGGCGGCCAGCAGCCAGGGCCAGACGGCGGCGGGAGGAATCTCGATCCAGGGCAGCACGACCAGCGCAGCGGCCAGGCCGACCATGTCCATGCAGGCGACCACCAGCAGGCGGTCGTTGCTGAATTTGACGAGGGTGTTCCAGGTGGCGTGCAGCAGGGCGGCCAGCAGCACCAGGGTAGTGGCGAGCACGAAAACGAACTCCTGGTATAGACCAGTCCAATTCTACCCCGAGCGCCCCCACTGCCGGCAAGCACCGAGTGTTTAGGACATTTCCATCTGACTGATCAGCCAGAACTGGCCTAGACTGGGCCTTTTCGCCTGCACGAGCACCTGCCATGCCACGCCTGATCAAGTTCCTGACTGCTTATATCCTCGTCACCCTGCTCTCCGGTTGCGGCTACAACGCCATGCAGTCCGGCGACGAAGGGGTGAAGGCCGCCTGGTCGGAAGTGCTCAACCAGTACCAGCGGCGCGCCGACCTGATTCCCAACCTGGTCAGCACCGTGAAGGGCTACGCCGCCCATGAGGCCAGCGTGCTGACCCAGGTGACCGAGGCACGCGCCAAGGTCGGCAGCACCACCATCAACGCCGACCAGTTGGACGATCCGGAAGCGATGCAGCGCTTCCAGCAGGCCCAGGGCCAGCTCAGCTCGGCGCTGTCGCGCCTGCTGGTGGTCTCCGAAAACTACCCGCAGCTCAAGGCTGACGGCCTGTTCAAGGACCTGCTGACCCAGCTCGAAGGCACCGAGAACCGCATCACCGTCGCCCGTGGCCGCTACGTGAAGGCCGTGCAGGAGTACAACGTGATGATTCGCCAGTTCCCGCAGGTGATCACCGCGAAGATCTTCGGCTACAAGCCCAAGGCCAACTTCAGCGTCGAGAACGAAGCCGCCATTTCCACCGCGCCTAAAGTGGACTTCGGCAACGCGCCGGCGCAGCCCGCGCAATGACCCTGCCGCGCTGGCTGCTGGCCGCCCTGCTGCTGTGCTGGGCGGCCCTGCTGCAAGCCGCGCCGGTCGCCATCCCGCCGCTCAGCGCCCGCGTCACCGACCTCACCCAGACCCTCGATGCGGGCCAGCGCGCGCAGCTGGAAAGCCAGCTCGCCGGCCTGGAGCAGCGCAAGGGCGCGCAGCTGGCCGTGCTGCTGGTTCCCAGCACCGGCGAGGACAGCATCGAGGACTACGCGGTACGCGCTTTCGAGCAGTGGAAGCTGGGCCGCAAGGGCGTAGATGACGGCGTGCTGCTGGTGGTCGCCAAGAACGACCGTACCTTGCGTATCGAGGTCGGCTACGGGCTGGAAGGCACCATCACCGACGTGCAGGCCGGACGGATCATCCGCGAGCAGATCGTTCCCTCCTTCCAGAAAGGCGACTTCCCCGGCGGCATCCAGGCCGGCGTGAACAGCCTGATCGCACTGATCGAGCCGCCGGTCAACGCTGCCATTCCGGACAGTCCCGACGACGAGCTGCCGCGCACCGGCCCGGCGGAGAACTACAGCGACACCTACTCGAACCAGAACGCCAGCAGCGTCGAGGAAATCCCGCCCACCCGCCTGGCTGCGATGCTTGGCCTGCTGATCGGTGTGCCACTACTGGGCATGCTGCTGCCGGTGTCCTGGATGCGCCAGCGCAGCATGGGCCGTTACCTGCTGTGCAGCGCGGTAGTAGGCGCCGCAGCCTCCGGCGTATTGCTGTTGAGCGAAGCAAACCCCGCGGCGCTGCAACAACAGATGATCGGCGCCTTTTCGATCCCGCTGGTGCTGTACATCTTCTTCCTGCCGCCGATGTGGCTGACCATGGGCGTGCTGCAACTGCTGATGAGCATCCTCAGCTCCATCGGCCGGGGTGGTCGTGGTGGCGGTGGAGGGGGTGGCGGCTTTCGTGGTGGCGGTGGCTCCAGCGGCGGCGGCGGTGCCTCCGGCCGCTGGTAACTACCGCTGAGAATTACAGGGCGGCGACGCCCTGTTCTTCCTCGCGGATCGAGCGCAGCACCTGGCGCTGCAGCTCGATGAACTCGGCGCTGGCGGCCATGTCCTCGTGGCGCGGGCGGCCGAGCTTTACGTCGAAGGTGGTCTTGATCCGCCCCGGCCCCAGGCCCATCACCACGATGCGGTCGGACAGGTAGACCGCCTCTTCCACGTCGTGGGTGACGAACATCACCGTCAGTCGATGGGTTTCCCAGATGCGCGTCAGCAGTTCCTGCATCTGGTGGCGGGTCATGGCGTCCAGCGCACCGAAGGGCTCGTCCATCAGCAGGATCTTCGGCCGGTAGGACAGCGCGCGGGCAATCGCCACGCGCTGCTTCATCCCGCCGGACAGTTCGTTCGGATAAGCCTCGGCGAACTTCGTCAGCTTCACCAGCTCCAGGTGCTCGTCGGCAATCTCGCGGCATTGCGCGCGGGACAGGCCGGCGGCCTTGAGGGCGAACTCGACGTTCTGCCGCGCCGTCAGCCAGGGCAACAGGGTGTAGGACTGGAACACCACGCCACGGTCCAGGCCCGGCCCGGTGATCGGTACGCCGTCGACCTGCACGCTGCCGCTGTCGAATTCCTCCAGGCCGGCAGCGATGGACAGCAGTGTGCTCTTGCCGCAACCCGAAGTGCCGACGATGGAAACGAATTCGTTGTCCGCCAGGGTCAGGTCGATGTTGCGCAGCACCTCGCGGCGCTCCTTGCCGACCGCGAAGCTCTTGTTCAGGCCGGTGATTTCCAAGGTCGCCATCAGCTGCGCCTCCGGTTGTAACGGAACAGGACCTTCTCGCCGGCACGCATGGCCTGGTCGGTGACCAGCCCGAGGAAGCCGAGCAGGAGGATGTAGCCGATGATGGTGTCGGTCTGGAAGAAGCGCTGGGACACGGTGATGCGGTAGCCCAGGCCCGAGGTCGCGGCCACCAGCTCGGCCAGTACCAGCCAGGTCCAGGCCCAGCCAAGACTGATCCGCAGGGCATCCCAGATGCCCGGCAACGCGCTGGGCAGGACGATCTTCAGGAGAATGCGGCGATCCGGCATGCCGAGCGTTCGGCCGAGGCCGACGAAATCCGCCGGCACGCGCTTGATCGCGTCCATCACCATCAGCACCTGCTGGAAAAAGGTACCGATCCAGATAATGAGGAATTTCTGGAAGTCGCTGGTGCCGGCCCAGAGGATGGTCAGCGGGACGAAGGCGACTACCGGCATATAGCGCACGAAGTCCACCAGCGGCTCGGTCGCGGCCTTCCAGAAGCCGTAGCAACCGGCGAACACGCCGATCACGATGGACATCGCCGAGGACACCACAAAGGCCACGGCGATGCGGTACACGCTGACCTTCAGGTCCGACCACAAGGTACCGTCGGCGGCCAGCTTGAGCATGCGTGCCCAGACGTCGCCGGGCGCGGGAAGGAAGATTTTCGGTACCGCGCCGCTCGCCCCGGCCAGCCACCAGAGCAGCGCCAGCAGGACGAACACGGCGCCGCCGATGAGCAGGAAATGGCGCTGCGCGATCGGCTTGCCGATGGTGAACAGCGGGTTGGATTTGCGGGCTTTCATGTCGGGCTCGTCGAACGGAGAAAGACGCGCGCCGGCTCAGGGCCGGCGCGCGGGGTGTATCAGAGGATCAGAGTGCCTCGACGAAACGCGCGTCGATGGCCTGCGCCGGGGTGACCGGCTGCTGCAGGATGCCGGCTTCGCTGGCGGCCTTCTGGATGTGCTCGAACGAGCCTTTCTGGAAGGCGCCCTTCAGCTCGGCCTGGTTTTCTTTCACCGAGTAGAAGTGCACGCCGTCGAAGGCGCTGGTCAGCTCGGACTCGTCGGCCCCCACACCCTTGGCGATGGCGGCGCGACCTTCGGCGCCCTTCTCGTTGTAGTGCTTCAGACCGGCTTCCCAGCTCTTGATCAGCGCCAGCACCTGGCCGGGACGCTCCTTCAGCACTTCGTCGCGGACCACGAATACGTCGCTGATGATGCCCGGATCATCCGAGCCCTTGTACAGCAGGTTGACCTTGGGGTTCTGCTGCTTGGCGGCGGACAGGTAAGGCTCGTAGGTCACCGCGGCCGGCACTTGCCCGGCGATCAGCGCGCTGCCGGCGTTGGCGGCGGGCATCGGCACCGGCTGCACGTCGGCGATGGTCAGACCAGCCTTGCGCAGGGCGCTGTGCAGGAGGATGTCGCTGGTGGTGCCTTCTTCATAGGCAACCTGCTTGCCCTTGAGGTCGGTCAGGGTCTTGATCGACGGGTCGACGATCAGCGCGTCGGCGCTGGTGCTCTGGTCCAGCAGCAGGACGATCTTCACCGGCAGGCCGGCGGCGACCATGGCCATGGCAGTGTGGGTGGCGAGGTTGCCGCCATCGATCTGACCGCTGGCCAGGGCGGCGTTCATGTCCTTGTCTTCGGTGAAGTTGACCAGCTCGACCTGCTCCAGGCCATTGGCCTTGAAGGCGCCGGCCTGTTCGGCGACGTACCACTGGCCGTAGCCCAGCCAGGGCTGCATGCCCATCTTGAAGGTGCCGGCCTCGGGCTTGGTGTCAGCCTTGATCGCGGCGGCGTGCGCGGCGCCGGCCAGCAGCAGGCTGGCGCAGGTGGCCACGGCCAGTTGGCGCAGTGCGGATGCGAAGGTGGTGTGCATGGTCTCTCCCCGGTCATTGTTTTGCAGCTGCATTCCTGGCGAATGAAGCGCTGCTGGATCGGCGGGGAGCTTGCGTCGGCCCATGCCCGCCGTGGGCGGGCAAAGGCTCACATTCAATCGACGCAAATGCAAAGGTTTTCGCCGCGGATCGGCTTGGCTCCGGGCACGCTGGCAATCACCCTGGCGAATCAGCCATCAGGGCTGGGGAATGGCGTCGTCCTTGAACTGATCCTTGATGTAGAGGATCTCGGTGCGACCATGCGGTGCCGGCTGACCGTCCGGGCCGATGTTGACGAAGACCATCTTGTCGACCGTGAGAATGCTCTTGCGGGTGATCTTGTTGCGCACTTCGCAGCTCAGGGTGATCGAGGTGCGACCGAACTCGGTGGCGGTAATGCCCAGTTCGATGATGTCCCCCTGGCGCGCGGAGCTGACGAAGTTGATCTCGGAGATGAACTTGGTGACCACACGCTGGTTGCCCAGCTGGACGATGGCGTAGATCGCCGCTTCTTCGTCGATCCACTTCAGAAGGCTACCGCCGAACAGGGTACCGTTCGGGTTGAGGTCTTCAGGCTTGACCCATTTGCGGGTATGGAAATTCATGAAAGCTCCTTCTTGGGAGGTTGCGCCTCGTGAGCGCGATGACGGGGAAAGCCCCGCCGGCTATGCAAGTCTGGCTCGGACTGCCGCTGCCCACCCTGCCCTGGCTCAGCCAAGGCCAGCTTCGGCGCGGTATCGCGCGGCTTCATCCACCAGCCAGTCGCGGAAGGCTCCCAGGGTCGCCGATTCCACCTTGCGTTCGGGAATCATCAGGTAATAGGCATTTTCGCTCAAATAGGCATGTTGCATCGGCACGATCAGCCTGCCGTCGGCCAGCTCCTGCTGGATCAGCATCGGCGGGATCAGTGCCACCCCCATGCCATGCATGGCCGCCTGGGCAAGCATGGAGAACAGCTCGTAGCGCGTACCGCTCATGTCGTGCGTCACACTCATGCCCAGCGAGCCGAACCACTGGCGCCAGGCGTAGGGTCGGGTGGTCTGTTGCATCAGCGGCAGCTCGGCGATCTGCGCGGCCGACAGCTCCCGGCGGCCGCCCAGCAGCTCGGGGCTGCAAACCGGCACCGGGTTCTCGTGCATGAGGAAGTTGGCCACCGTGCCGGACCAAACCCCATCGCCAAAATACAGCGCGGCGTCGAATTCGGTGTCGGCGAAGAGGAAGGGCCGGGTGCGGTTGGTCAGGTTGACCGTCACTTCCGGGTGAAGGCGCTTGAAGTCCTTCAGCCGCGGCAGCAGCCACTGGGTCGCGAAGGTCGGCACCACCGCCAGCTCCAGCGTGCCGCCACCCTGCTGGCCCATCACCGCCAGGGTGTCGCGCTCCACGGCGTCCAGCCGTTGAGCGACGCGACGGCTGTAGTTGAGCCCCGCTTCGGTCAGCTTCACCCCGCGCCGCGAGCGGCGAAACAGCTCGACGCCGAGGAACTCCTCCAGCGTGGCGATCTGCCGGCAGATCGCGCTCTGGGTCAGCGACAGCTCGTCGGCGGCCTTGGTGAAGCTTTCGTGGCGGGCGGCCGATTCGAAGGCGACCAGCGCCGCGGTGGTCGGTATCTTGCGTCGCATCGAATGCCTCTTCGGAATATCGTGATGCGCAGAATTCGCCAGGAACGCCTGATATAGAGGAAATTCATGCGGAGAAATGCGTCAAACCCACAATTACGGAGTGACAAAATAGCACAACAGCGTGCGAATTAGTCGGTTGCCCGGCTTCCCGACGGCTGACTAGGATGGCCCACACCGAGCCCGCCTAGACTTGTGCGGGTCATTCACTGTCTGCGTTAGAGGTTTCTCCATGGCGACCAAAGCAAGCTTCAACTGGGAAGATCCGCTGCTGCTGGATCAGCAACTCACCGAAGAAGAGCGCATGGTGCGTGACAGCGCCCAGCAGTTCGCCCAGGACAAGCTGGCCCCGCGCGTGCTGGAAGCCTTCCGCCATGAGCAGACCGACCCGGCGATCTTCCGCGAGATGGGCGAAACCGGCCTGCTCGGCGCCACCATCCCCGAACAATACGGCGGCAGCGGCCTGAACTACGTGTGCTACGGCCTGATCGCCCGTGAAGTCGAGCGCATCGACTCCGGCTACCGCTCGATGATGAGCGTGCAGTCCTCCCTGGTGATGGTGCCGATCAACGAATTCGGCAACGAAGCCACCAAGCAGAAGTACCTGCCGAAACTGGCCAGCGGCGAATACATCGGCTGCTTCGGCCTGACCGAGCCGGACCACGGCTCCGACCCGGGCTCGATGATCACCCGCGCCAAGAAAGTCGACGGCGGCTACCGCCTGACCGGCGCCAAGATGTGGATCACCAACAGCCCGATCGCCGACGTTTTCGTGGTCTGGGCCAAGGATGACGAAGGCCAGATCCGCGGCTTCGTCCTCGAAAAAGGCTGGGAAGGCCTGTCCGCCCCGGCGATCCACGGCAAGGTCGGCCTGCGCGCCTCGATCACCGGCGAGATCGTGATGAACAACGTGTTCTGCCCGGAAGAAAACGCCTTCCCCGACGTGCGCGGCCTGCGTGGTCCGTTCACCTGCCTGAACTCCGCTCGCTACGGCATTTCCTGGGGCGCCCTGGGTGCCGCCGAAGCCTGCTGGCACACCGCTCGCCAGTACACCCTGGACCGCAAGCAGTTCGGCCGCCCGCTGGCTGCCAACCAGCTGATCCAGAAGAAGCTGGCTGACATGCAGACCGACATCACCCTCGCCCTGCAAGGCTGCCTGCGCCTGGGCCGGATGAAGGACGAAGGCACCGCCGCCGTCGAAATCACCTCGATCATGAAGCGCAACAGCTGCGGCAAGGCCCTGGACATCGCCCGCCTGGCCCGCGACATGCTCGGCGGCAACGGCATCTCCGACGAGTTCGGCGTGGCCCGCCACTTGGTCAACCTGGAAGTGGTGAACACCTACGAAGGCACCCACGACGTCCACGCGCTGATCCTCGGTCGCGCCCAGACCGGCATCCAGGCGTTCTTCTAAGCGCCTCGCGTCGGCCCGCTCCCACTGGAGGGCAGGTCGGCGCCCGTTTTACCTCTCGCCCGAGAGGCCCCGGGGAGGACCGTGGAGTCCCCGCACCGCGTCCTCCCCGCCCCTATTCAAGCTGCAGGTGATTGCATGTCCGGCGCCCTTTCGCACATCCGTGTCCTCGACCTCTCCCGCGTTCTCGCCGGCCCCTGGGCTGGGCAGATCCTCGCCGACCTCGGCGCGGAAGTGATCAAGATCGAGCGTCCCGGCAGCGGCGACGACACCCGCGCCTGGGGCCCGCCATTCCTCAAGGACAGCGATGGCCGCGACACCAGCGAAGCGGCGTATTACCTGTCGGCGAACCGCAACAAGAAATCCCTGACCATCGACTTCACCCAGCCCGAAGGCCAGCGCCTGGTGCGCGAGCTCGCCGCCAAGGCCGACATCGTGCTGGAGAACTTCAAGGTCGGTGGCCTGAAAGCCTATGGCCTGGACTACGAGTCGCTGAAAGCGCTCAACCCGAAGCTGATCTACTGCTCGATCACCGGCTTCGGCCAGTTCGGCCCCTACGCCAAGCGCGCTGGCTACGACTTCATGATCCAGGGCCTGGGCGGCCTGATGAGCCTGACCGGGCGCTCCGACGCCGAGGAAGGTGCCGGCCCGGTGAAGGTCGGCGTGGCGCTGACCGACATCCTCACCGGCCTGTACTCCTCCACCGCGATCCTCGCCGCCCTCGCCCACCGTGACGTCAGCGGCATCGGCCAGCACATCGACATGGCGCTGCTGGACGTGCAGGTCGCCTGCCTGGCCAACCAGACCCTGAACTACCTGACCACCGGCAACCCGCCGCGTCGCCTGGGCAACGCGCACCCGAACATTGTGCCGTACCAGGACTTCCCGACCGCCGATGGCGACTTCATCCTCACCGTCGGCAACGACGGCCAGTTCCGCAAGTTCGCCGAACTGGCGGGCCACCCGGAGTGGGCCACCGATGAGCGCTTCTCGACGAACAAGGCGCGCGTGGCGCACCGCGAGGTGCTGATCCCGCTGATCCGCCAGTCCACCGTGATGCGCACCACCGCCGAGTGGATCGCCGTACTGGAACAAGCCAGCGTGCCCTGCGGGCCGATCAACGACCTGGCACAGGTGTTCGCCGACCCGCAGGTGATCGCCCGTGGCCTGCGCGTGGACCTGCCGCACCCGCTGGCCGGTAGCGTGCCGCAGGTGGCCAGCCCGATTCGCCTGTCCGAGACGCCCGTGGAATACCGCAACGCCCCGCCGACCCTCGGCCAGCACACGCAGGAAATCCTCGAAGGCGTGCTGGGGCTGGACCTGGCGGCCATCGGTAAGCTGCGTGAAGGCGGCGTGATCTAAACCTCCTGACAACCGGCACCCGTGCCCTGCGGGTGCCCGACGATCCCCGAAACGACGCCCGCGCCAGGGTTTTCACGGCCCCTGGCGCGGGCGCGGCGGGGTTCCGGGTCGCGATCTGCCGCGCGAACGCGACCAAAAGCCTTTGGCTTGTCATGCGCCATGGCTATAATCCGCGAGCTTCCATAACGGCCGGCGCTGTCCGGTCGTTCCCGCCACCTGTCCGAGGGGCGCTGCAGCAGGTCGATTCGCTTCGGCTTGTCAGGCTCGGACGGGGCGCGTCACGGTCGGCTGCCGCCGATCGCCAAACGCATCAACGGCGCCCATTCGCAGACAACGAATGGAGTTACACATGAGCGCTGCTTTTACTGACTACAAAGTCGCCGACATTTCCCTGGCCGCCTGGGGCCGCCGCGAGCTGATCATCGCCGAGTCCGAAATGCCGGCTCTGATGGGCCTGCGTCGCAAGTACGCCGCCAGCCAGCCGCTCAAGGGCGCGAAAATCCTCGGCTGCATCCACATGACCATCCAGACCGGCGTACTCATCGAGACGCTGACTGCGCTGGGCGCCGAAGTGCGCTGGTCCTCCTGCAACATCTTCTCCACCCAGGACCAGGCCGCTGCCGCCATCGCCGCCGCCGGCATCCCGGTATTCGCCTGGAAAGGCGAGACCGAGCAGGAGTACGAGTGGTGCATCGAACAGACCATCCTCAAGGATGGCCAGCCGTGGGACGCCAACATGGTGCTGGACGACGGCGGTGACCTGACCGAGATCCTGCACAAGAAATACCCGCAGATGCTCGAGCGCATCCACGGCGTCACCGAAGAGACCACCACCGGTGTGCACCGCCTGCTCGACATGCTCAAGGCCGGCACCCTGAAGGTCCCGGCGATCAACGTCAACGACGCGGTCACCAAGAGCAAGAACGACAACAAGTACGGCTGCCGTCACAGCCTGAACGACGCCATCAAGCGCGGTACCGACCACCTGCTGTCGGGCAAGCAGGCCCTGGTGATCGGCTACGGCGACGTGGGCAAGGGCTCCGCCCAGTCCCTGCGCCAGGAAGGCATGATCGTGAAGGTTTCCGAAATCGACCCGATCTGCGCCATGCAGGCCTGCATGGACGGCTTCGAGCTGGTATCCCCCTACAAGAACGGCCTGAACGATGGCACCGAAGCCAGCGTTGACGCCGCCCTGCTGGGCAAGATCGACCTGATCGTCACCACCACCGGCAACGTCAACGTCTGCGACGCCGGCATGCTGAAAGCGCTGAAGAAGCGCGCCGTGGTGTGCAACATCGGTCACTTCGACAACGAAATCGACACCGCCTTCATGCGCAAGACCTGGGCCTGGGAAGAGGTCAAGCCGCAGGTGCACAAGATTCACCGCACCGGCGCTGGCGACTTCGACCCGGCCAACGACGACTACCTGATCCTGCTGGCCGAAGGCCGCCTGGTGAACCTGGGCAACGCCACCGGCCACCCGAGCCGCATCATGGATGGCTCCTTCGCCAACCAGGTACTGGCGCAGATCTTCCTCTTCGAGCAGAAGTACGCCGACCTCTCCGCCGAGAAGAAAGCCCAGCGTCTGACCGTCGAAGTACTGCCGAAGAAACTGGACGAAGAAGTGGCCCTGGAAATGGTGAAAGGCTTCGGTGGCGTCGTCACCCAGCTGACCCCGAAGCAGGCCGAGTACATCGGCGTGACCGTGGAAGGCCCGTTCAAGCCGGACACCTACCGCTACTGATGTACCAGAGGGCAGACGAGCAATCGTCTGCCCTCTTCGCCATCTGGTGCCCCATGGATCTGCAGGACAGCTACAACCAGGCCTGGCTCTTCGCCGCCGGCGCTCACGCCGGGCAGACGCTGACCGCCTCGACACTGCCCTATGCGGTCCACCTGGCGATGGTGGCCAATGAAGTGATGGCGGCCGACCGCGAAGCGCCCATCGAGCGCCTGGCGGAAACCGTCCAGATCGCCCTGCTGCACGACGTGCTCGAAGACACCCCGGTGCCCTTCGAGGAACTGCAGACGCGTTTCGGCGAGTTCGTCGCCGAGGGCGCACAGTGCCTGAGCAAGGTGGTGAATGGCGAGAAGCTGCCATTCGACATCTACCTCGAAAGGCTGGCGACCGGCGCGCCGCAGTATGCGATCGTCAAGCTGTGCGACCGGATCACCAACCTGCAGCCGCCACCCTCGACCTGGGCGCGGAGCAAGATTGCCCAATACCATGTTCAGTCGCAGCGCATCCTGGCCGTCCTCGGCCATGCGCACGAGCCCAGCGCCGAGCGACTGCGCACGAAGATAGACCACTACCGCCGTTACTTCTGAAGTCGACGGCACATGCCGGCAGCCACGCGATGACGCGGCGCCGAAGGAACGACCATGAGTCAGAAAGAACGCCGTTTCAGCTTCGAGTTCTTCCCCGCCAAGACCGAAGCCGGCCATGAAAAACTGCTGGCCACTGCGAGCCAGCTGGCCGCGAAAAAGCCCGACTTCTTCTCCTGCACCTACGGTGCCGGCGGCTCCACTCGCGACCGCACCCTGACCACCGTGCTGCAACTGGATGGCGAAGTGAAGGTGCCGACCGCACCGCACCTGTCCTGCGTCGGCGACACCAAGCCCGAACTGCGCGCCCTGCTGGCCCACTACAAGGACGCCGGCATCCGTCGCATCGTCGCCCTGCGCGGCGACCTGCCCTCTGGCATGGGCATGGCCAGCGGCGAGCTGCGCTACGCCAACGAACTGGTGGAATTCATCCGCGCCGAAACCGGCGACCACTTCCACATCGAAGTTGCCGCCTATCCGGAAGTTCACCCGCAAGCGCGCAATTTCGAGGATGATTTGGCGAATTTCGTGCGCAAGGTCAAAGCCGGCGCCGACTCTGCCATCACACAATACTTCTTCAACGCCGACAGCTACTTCCATTTTGTCGAGCGTGCGGAGAAACTTGGTGTCAGCATTCCGGTCGTACCGGGTATCATGCCGATCACCAACTACACCAAACTGGCCCGCTTCTCCGACGCCTGTGGCGCGGAAATCCCCCGCTGGATTCGCAAGCAGCTGGAAGCCTACGGCGACGACATCGCCAGCATCCAGGCCTTTGGTGAGCAGGTCATCACCGACATGTGCGAACGTCTCCTCGAAGGCGGCGCACCCGGTCTGCATTTCTACACCCTGAACCAGGCTGAACCCAGCCTGGCGCTCTGGAACAACCTCAAGCTCCCCCGCTGAGGATCATTGCTCCGGGCTTACCGTCCGCGATCCCGGCCAGCGCAACGCCGGCGTATCGTGGACGGGGTGCTTCCAGCCATCGGCTGAGCGCTCGCCCCGAGCTTGAAATCACGCGCCCTCGAGCCGGCAGGTCGCCGGCCTACAGGAACCCCGCATGTCCTTTACTTCCCTCGGTCTCTCCGAGGCCCTGGCTGGCGCCGTTGAAGCTGCCGGCTACGCGCGCCCCACTCCCGTCCAGGAACGCGCCATCCCCGCAGTACTGCAAGGCCGCGACCTCATGGTTGCCGCCCAGACCGGCACCGGCAAGACCGGCGGCTTCGCCCTCCCGGTGCTCGAACGCCTGTTCCCCGAAGGCCACCCGGACCGCGAACACCGCCA
The DNA here is from genome assembly GCF_051990045.1 of Pseudomonas sp. YH-1. Lineage (NCBI taxonomy): Bacteria > Pseudomonadati > Pseudomonadota > Gammaproteobacteria > Pseudomonadales > Pseudomonadaceae > Pseudomonas > Pseudomonas sp. YH-1. Next base: position 511,421 of record NZ_CP178184.1, read on the forward strand.
CGGCCCGCGCCAGGCCCGCGTCCTGGTACTGACGCCGACCCGTGAGCTGGCTGCCCAGGTGCACGACAGCTTCAAGGTCTACGCCCGTGACCTGCCCCTCAAGAGCGCCTGCATCTTCGGCGGCGTCGGCATGAATCCGCAGGTCCAGGCCATGTCCAAGGGCGTCGACGTCCTGGTCGCCTGTCCCGGCCGCCTGCTCGACCTGATCGGTCAGGGCAGCGTCGATCTGTCCCGTGTGGAAATCCTCGTCCTCGACGAAGCCGACCGCATGCTCGACATGGGCTTCATCCACGATGTGAAGAAGGTCCTCGCCAAGCTGCCGGCCAAGCGCCAGAACCTGTTGTTCTCGGCGACCTTCTCCAAAGACATCATCGACCTCACCAACAAGCTCCTGCACAACCCGGAGCGCATCGAGGTCACCCCACCGAACACCACCGTCGAGCGCATCGAACAACGCGTGTTCCGCATTCCGTCCGTACAGAAACGCGCCCTGCTGGCACACCTGGTGACCATGGGCGCCTGGGAGCAGGTGCTGGTGTTCACCCGCACCAAGCACGGCGCCAACCGCCTGGCCGAGTACCTGACCAAGCACGGCCTGCCGGCTGCCGCGATCCACGGCAACAAGAGCCAGAACGCGCGCACCAAGGCCCTGGCCGACTTTAAGGCCAACGACGTGCGCATCCTGGTCGCCACCGACATCGCCGCCCGCGGCCTGGACATCGACCAGTTGCCCCACGTGGTCAACTACGAGCTGCCCAACGTCGAGGAAGACTACGTCCACCGCATCGGCCGTACCGGCCGTGCCGGTCGTACCGGTGAAGCCATCTCGCTGGTTGCGCCGGACGAGGACAAGCTGCTCAAGGCCATCGAGCGCCTGACCAAGCAGCGCATCCCCGATGGCGACATGCAGGGCTTCGACCCCGACGCCGTGCTGCCGGAAGTCCAGCTGCCCGAACCGAAGGAGGCCCCCCAGCGCCAACCGCGCAAGGACAAGGCCAAGCGTGGCGAGCGCAAGGACCGCAACAAGGACAAGCCGCAGCAGGCCCAGGGCGAAGAACAACTGAACACTGCGCCCGCCGCAGAAGGCGAAACAGCCGAGGGCGACAAGCCCGCTGGCAAGCGCCGCCGCCGTGGCGGTCGCGGCAAGAAGAAGGGCGACGGCCAGGGCGGCGACGCTCAACCCAATGCCAATGCCAACGCCCAGCCGCGTGAGCCCCGCCAACCGCGCCAGCCCCGCCAGCAAGAACAGCAGGGCCAGGGCCGTCAGCAGCAGGGCAAACCGGCTCGCGCACCGAAGGCCGACGGCAACCGCGATCCGGAAGAATTCCTCGACGACGACTTCGACAACTTCGGCAACCGCGCCGACTACGTCAGCCCATTCCCGGACAAGGACCAGCAGCGCGGCCAGCGCCGCCGTGGCGGTCAGGGCCAAGGTCAAGGCCAGAACCAGGGCCAGGGCCAACCGCGCGCTCGCGGCCAGGGTGGTCAGGGCGGCGGCCAAGGTCAGGGGCAAGGTCAGAATCGCGGCCAGGGTCAAGGTCAGGGCCGAGCCGCCAAGAAGCCTAACGGCGGCGGTCGCCCCCAAGGCCAAGGCCAGGGTGGCAACGGCCAGGGCAAGCAAGGCCAGCGCAAACGCGGTGGCAAGGCGCCGGCTTCGCGGATGAACGACGCCCCGCTGCGCGAGCCGAGCGAGTACGGCGCTGCCAAGCCGACCCGTCAGCCGGTGGTGATCAACAAGCGCGATCTGGTCCGCACCGACCGCTTCCCGACGCCGGAGCAGCTGGAAGAGCTGGAGCCGCGCCGCAAGACCGAGCGTCCCGCGCTGCTGACCCGCAACCGCGAGTGATGCTGTAGAAGAAACCGCCCTCCGGGGCGGTTTCTTTTTGCCCGGGAATTGTGGGGCTCCCTGGATACTGGAAGGCTTTTCGCAGGAGCGAGCTTGTTCGCGAACTGAGTCCGCTGCGGAGCTTTTTCGCGAGCAAGCTCGCTCCTACAAGCGCCGCCCCTCGCTCACCGAACAAGCACAAAAAAGCCGCCCGAAGGCGGCTGCTTCACAACTGCATGAATCTCACAGCACCTGCCGCAGGAAGCTCTGCGCACGCGCGTCCTTGGGCTGAGCGAAGAATTCCGCCGGGGCGGCGTCTTCCAGCAGCTTGCCGTGATCGAAGAACAGCACGCGATCGGCCACTTCACGGGCGAAGCCCATTTCGTGGGTTACGCAGACCATGGTCATACCTTCCACGGCCAGGGTCTTCATCACGTCCAGCACCTCGCCGACCATTTCCGGGTCGAGCGCCGAGGTGGGCTCGTCGAACAGCATCACCTTCGGCTCCATGCACAACGCACGGGCGATCGCGACGCGCTGCTGCTGGCCGCCAGAGAGGCGCGACGGGTACTCGTTGGCCTTCTGGCCGATGCCGACCTTCTCCAGCAGCGCACGGGCCTTGGCTTCACGCTCGGCCTTGCCGCGCTTGCGCACGACTTTCTGCGCCAGGCACAGGTTCTCCAGCACGGTCATGTGCGGGAACAGGTTGAAGTGCTGGAACACCATGCCGACTTCGCGGCGGTAGGCGTTGATGTCAGTCTTCGGGTTGGCGAGGTCGACCCCGTCGATGCTCACCGAACCGGAGTCGAACTCCTCCAGCCCGTTCAGGCAGCGCAGGAAGGTGGACTTGCCCGAGCCGGACGGGCCGATCACCACCACCACTTCACCCTTGGCCACGCCAGTGGTGACGTCATCCACTGCGCGCACGACCTGCCCGCGGGTATCGAAGACCTTGGTCAGGTTACGGACTTCAATCACTTTGGCCGAGCCTCCGCTCCAGGCGCCCCGCCAGATGCGACAGCGGCAGGTTGATCACGAGATAGAGAGCGGCGACGCAGAACCAGATCTCGAAAGTGGAGAACGAGGTAGTGATTGCCTCTCGGCCGCTCTTGGTCAGTTCGGTGATGGCGATCACCGAGACCAGGGAAGTGTCCTTGACCAGGCTGATGAACTGCCCGGCCAGCGGCGGCAGCACACGCTTGAAGGCCTGCGGCAGGATCACATGGCGCATCGACTGCGCGGCATTCAGGCCCAGGGAGCGCGCGGCTTCGTCCTGTCCACGGGCGATGGACTGCACGCCGGCACGAACGATCTCGGCCACGTAGGCGCCGGTGAACAGCGCCAGCGCCGCTACACCCGCGAACTCGCGGGAGAGGTTCAGCACGGTACCGATGAAGAAGTAGAAGATGAAGATCTGCACCAGCAGCGGTGTGCCGCGCACCAGTTCGACGTAGAGGGTCGAAAGGTCGTGCAGGGTCGGGTTCTTCGACAGGCGGCAGAGACCGGTGAACAGGCCGATGAACAGGCCCAGCGCACCGGAGACGAAGGAGATCCACACCGTGGTCCACAGCCCCCAGGCCAGCGGCCCGGCGGCCCAGTGGCGGGTCGCGCCGACGACATCGCCCTCGGCGACATCGTCGTTCTCGGAGAACTGCAGGCTGTCGGCGGCCACGGTCAGCACTTGCTGCTTGCCGTCCTCATCCACCAGCGTGACGCGAGCGTTGTCGCCCTGATCCTCTATCTTCTCTACCCGCGAAATACTGTCCGCGCGCAGGGGTTCTTCAGCCTGGTAGGCGAAGTACTGCGGGACGCGGTTCCAGCGCCACTCGTAGGAAATCAGCGAGGTGGAGTACCAGAGGGCCAGGCCGATCAACAGCAGGATCAGTCCGGTCAGCCCGTGCCAGGGCCAGGTTGCGCGTTTCGTTCTAGCCACGAATCTCTACCGTGAAAATGCGAACGCGCAGGCCTGTGGCCTGCGCGTCGGGTCAACCAGCGTCAGACGTGGATTATTCCATGTCCTTCAGCCAATCGGTGCTCTTGAACCACTTGTCATGCAGACGATCGTAGGTGCCGTCTTCACGAATCTGCTTGAGGAAGTTGTTGATGAAGTTGATCGAGTCGTAGTCGCCCTTCTTCAGGCCGAAGGCCAGCGGCTCGTAGGTAAACGGCTGGTCCAGGTGCACCAGCTTGCCAGCGCCGAACTTGCTCACACCAACGACGTTGTAGGGCGAGTCGTAGATGAAGGCGTCGGCCTTGCCGTTGACCACGTCCATGACCGCTTCGGGCTCGTTGTCGAAGCCGTGGTACTGGGCCTTGGACAGCTGCTTCTTGGCGACGAATTCGCCGGTGGTGCCGATCTTGGAGGTGATGCGGTACTTGGCATCGTTCAGGTCCTTGTAGGACTTGATCTCGCCTTGCAGTTCCTTGCGGATCAGCAGGGTCTGGCCCACCACGATGAAGGGATCGGAGAAGTTCAGGCGCAGGTTGCGTTCCTGGGTCAGGGTCATGCCCGAGCCGATCATGTCGAACTTGTCGGTGAGCAGCGCCGGGATGATGCCGTCGTAGGCGGTGGAAACCAGCTCCAGCTTGACGTTCATGGACTTGGCCATGGCCTTGAGCAGGTCCACTTCGAAACCGACGATCTGACCGCGCTTGTTGGTCATCTCGAACGGCATGTAGGTCGGGTCCATGCCCACGCGCAGGGTGCCGCGCTTGGCCGCTTCATCGATGGCGCCGGCCTGAGCCGCGCTCACGCTGACCAGGGCGCAGACGCCCATCACCAGCGATGCCAGGTACTTTTTCATCCCCAAACTCCCAAGCAAATGAAAGAACTTGTTGTTTTTTCCAGCGATCGAGCCGCGCGCGCCTAGGCATGCCGGGCGCAGAAGGGTGCGAAGCGTACCCCATGCGGCGGATATCTCAATCTTTTCTGGATAGCTGGCGCAGGGTACCAGCAGCGGAGCGAGGGGAAAACAGGGGAAACCGGCGAGTCGCCCTCACCCCGCTCTTCACAGGAGCAGGATGAGAGCGACGCGGCATCAGGACTGCGCGGCGGGCAAGGCCATCGCGCTCTGCTCCGCGACCGGCGTCAGAGGGACGGCTGGGGCATGGGCGTCAGCCTGCAGCGAGTGGCGCCACGGCCCAATCCATTGCTCCTTCTCGCCCTGCCAGAGCGCCAGGTGCAGGCGCGACAGCGCCACCGGATCGCTCAGCAGCGCCAGGCGACGGTTGCCATCGAGCTGCTCGGGGCCGGCTTCCAGCGCCTTCTCGACCAGCGCGGTGCGAGTCGCCTCGATGGCCGCGGACTGGCCGTGACGGGCGGTGCCCATGGCGCAAGCCAAAGCGTTCAGCACCGGGTCGACAGCAGAACGAACGAAGCCATCCTTCAACGCTTGCCAGCGGTTCTGGTAGGTGTACTCGTCGGTGGCACGCAGCTCGCGCGGAGTGTCGTATTCCTCGGGAATGAGGAACAGCTTCTCGTCGCGCGAGGCCAGGCCCAGCTTGACCCGGCTGCTGATCACCGAAACCGGGATCGAAAGCATCAGCGCGCCGACGATGGGCGACAGCCACCACAGGAAACGCGGGTTCAGCCATGCCACCAGCAGTGCCCAGCACAGGCCCAGCAGGGTCTGCAGACCGTGGCGACGAATCGCTTCGCTCCACGGGGTGTCGTCGTCGTCACGCTGCGGCGACTTCCACTGCGCTTCCCAGCCGAGGAACGCGGCCAGTACGAAGCGGGTGTGGAAGAGCATGCGCACCGGGGCAAGCAGCACGGAGAAGAACATCTCCAGCAGCATGCTCATCGTCACCTTGATCACGCCGCCGTAACCCTTCGCGCCCTTGGCCCAGATCAGCATGACGCTGAGCAGCTTGGGCAGGAACAGCAGGGTCAGGGTGGTGGAGAACAGCGCGATGGCCTTTTCCGGGTGCCACTGCGGCCAGATCGGGAACAGCTGGCGCGGCTCGAGGAAGTACTGCGGCTCCATCAACTGGTGTACCGCCAGCAGCGCGGTGGACAGCACCAAGAAGAAGAACCACAACGGCGCCGACAGGTACGACATCACGCCGGTCAGGAACACCGCGCGGTGCACCGGGTGCATGCCCTTGACCAGGAACAGGCGGAAGTTCATCAGGTTGCCGTGGCACCAGCGGCGGTCGCGCTTGAGCTCGTCCAGCAGGTTGGGCGGCAATTCCTCGTAGCTGCCTTCCAGGTCATAGGCGATCCACACACCCCAGCCGGCACGACGCATCAGCGCGGCTTCGACGAAGTCGTGGGAGAGGATCGCGCCAGCGAAGGAGCCCTTGCCCGGCAGCGGTGCCAGGGCGCAGTGCTCGATGAAGGGTTTCACCCGGATGATCGCGTTGTGGCCCCAGTAATGGGATTCGCCCAGCTGCCAGAAGTGCAGGCCGGCGGTGAACAGCGGGCCGTAGACGCGGGTGGCGAACTGCTGCATGCGCGCATAGAGGGTGTCCATGCCCGACGCCTTGGGCGCGGTCTGGATGATACCGGCCTCGGGATTGGCCTCCATCAGGCGCACCAGCTTGGTCAGGCAGTCGCCGCTCATCACGCTGTCGGCGTCCATGACGACCATGTACTTGTACTGACCACCCCAGCGACGACAGAAGTCGTCGATGTTGCCGCTCTTGCGCTTCACCCGGCGCCGGCGGCGACGATAGAAGATGCGACCGAAGCCCAGGGCTTCCTTGCACAGCTCGATCCAGGCCTTTTCTTCGGCCATGGCGATGTCGGGCTGGTTGGTGTCGCTGAGCACGAAGAAGTCGAAGCGATCCAGCTCACCGCTGGCCGCCACCGACTCGTAGGTCGCCCGCAGGCCGGCAAAGACGCGCGGAACGTCCTCGTTGCAGATCGGCATGACGATGGCGGTACGCGCATCGGCGGCAATCGGCTCGCTGCCCGCGCTGCTGCCGGAGATACGGTAGCGGTCGCGGCCGGTGAGCAGTTCCCAGAAGCCCATCAGGGCAGTCCAGAAACCGGCCGACACCCAGCAGAAGAGAATGGCGAAGAGCGCCAGCACGCCGAACTGAATGGCATAGGGCAGCACCTGCTCCAGAGTCTGCAGCCAGGTCTGGCGATTGATCTCTTCAAGGTCGACGAAAGCCCAGCCCTGGTAGGGCAGGATGCCTTTCATGTAGTAGGTGGCGACGCTGGTCTGGCCGAGCATGAGCAGGACCAGAATGAACCGGCGTAGCGAGCCGACCCGCTGCCAGCGTGCCTTGGGCAGGTCACGGGCAGGTTTGGCCGGGTTGCTGCGACCGGTCAGCCGGCGCCAGCCGCGCATGATCGGATTGGTACGCCAGGGCTCGGGAATCACCTTGGTACGCTGGATCGGCGGCGCAGCCTTGAGGTAGGTGCGGCCGTTATCGTCCATGCCCAGCATCTGGGCATCGTCCAGGTCCTGCCCATAGCCGTGGCGCAGACGCGCACCGACCGAAGCCAGCGCAGCGTCTTCTCCCTGGACATCGCCAGCGAGCTGCTCATGCAGCTCGCTGAAGGAACCGGCCTGGGCCAGCCGCTCCCGCTCCTGCGCCGAAAGGGGCAGGTGCGCGAGGTAGTCGGCCACCGGCGCGGTGGTAGCGGTGGAATTATTCATCGGCAGGCAGCTGGTAGCTCCAGGTTTCGGAAATGGTCTGGCCACCGTTCACCAGGGCGGCGCGCATTTCCGTCGGCTTCTTCGGATCCTTGACCTTGATCCGCAGGGTCAGACGCCAGCCCTTGGTCACTGCGTTATAGCGCAGGGCGTTTTCCTTCACCTCGGCGTTGTCGTCGGTGCTCACCTGGGTGCTCACCGGCGCATCGGCCGCCAACGCCTTCAGGGTCGGACCGACGAAGTCGACGACCAGAGCAACGCTGCCATCAGGCTGGCGGATCAGGTTCTTCTGCTTCACGTCACCGACCGAACGCAGGGTCTGCATGACCCAGGCATTCTTCGCGTCGTGCAGGGCTTCCTCGTCCTTGGTCCAGCGCATGCGGTAAGCGAAGTCCAGCGGCTCGCCGGCTTCCGGGCGTTTCTCCGGGTTCCAGAAGGCCACGATGTTGTCGTTGGTTTCGTCCGGGGTCGGGATTTCCACCAGCTCGACGGTACCCTTGCCCCAATCGCCCTGCGGCTCGACCCAGGCGGACGGACGCAGGTCATAGCGGTCGTCCAGGTCTTCGTAGCGGGAGAACTCGCGACCGCGCTGCAGCAGGCCGAAACCTTTCGGGTTCTCGACGCTGTAGGCGCTGACGGACAGGTGTTTCGGATTGTTCAGCGGACGCCAGATCCACTCGTCGTTGCCAGCGTGGATCTGCAGGCCGGTGGAGTCGTGCAGTTCCGGACGGAAGTTGTGCTCCGGCGACGGCTGGTTGGAGCCGAACAGGAACATGCTGGTCAGCGGTGCCAGGCCCAGCTTGCTCACCTTGTCGCGCAGGAACACGCGAGCCTTCACGTCGACCACGGTGTCGTTGCCCGGACGGATGGTGAAGCGGTACGCGCCGGTCGCACGGGGCGAATCCAGCAGCGCAAAGATCACCAGGTGCTTGTCCTTGGCCTTGGGCTTCTCGATCCAGAACTCGCGGAAGCGCGGGAATTCCTCACCCGACGGCAGCGCGGTGTCCAGCGCCAGGCCGCGTGCGGACAGGCCCCACCACTGGTCCTTGCCGATGATGCGGAAGTAGCTCGCCCCCAGGAAGGTGGCGATCTCGTCCTGCTTGTCGGGGGAGTTGATCGGGTACAGCAGGCGGAAGCCGGCGTAGCCCAGATCCTTGGTGGCATTGGCGTCGAACTTCAGGGAACCGAAGTCGAAACGGGAGGGATCGTACTTGATCTCCTTGACGTCGGTCGCCGTGACTTCGTTGATCTTCACCGGGGTGTCGAAGTGCATGCCCTGGTGATAGAAGCTGATCTTGAAGGGGGTCTTCTCGTCGGCCCAGTAGGCCTTCTCGTTACGGAAGCGAATCTGCTGGTAATCGGCGAACTTCATTTCGCTGAATTCCGATGGCAGGTTGCTCGTCGATGCGCTGTACTTCTCAGCAGCCAGCGCCTTGGCCTTTTCGCCAACGTCGTCGAGATTGAAGGCCCAGGCATGGGTAGCGCTCAACGCCAACAGGGCGGAGCCGACCAGTCCGCGAAGGATTTGGCGCGAAAGCGGTTGTTGAACGGAACGGAAAATCACGAGTCCCCCTCGTCCGTGAACACAAAACGATTAAAGCCAGCAAAGGCGATGCCAATTTGCCGGCGATTGAATTCCGACCCCGGTGAGCCTGAATGATTCCCCGATTCTTTCCACGGGTACTTCGGGCTCCCGGAGGCGCATTGTTCTAAGTGCATAAGCCCTAACCATCATCCCACGGCGATATGACAAGCTGCCGCGCGTTCAAGCCTCCAGTAGAAAGGTCACCGGGCCGTCGTTGACCAGGTGGACCTGCATGTTGGCGCCAAAACGGCCAGTGGCGACCAGCGGATGACGCTCTCGCGCCTGTTCCACGAGTAGATCGAACAACGCGGCGCCCTTTTCAGGTGGCGCCGCGCTGGAAAAGCTCGGTCGCAGCCCTTTTCGGGTATCCGCGGCCAGGGTGAACTGCGAGACCAGCAGCAGACCGCCGCCGACATCGCCCAATGAAAGGTTCATTTTACCTTCATCGTCGCCAAACACTCGATAGTTAAGCAGCTTGTGCAACAAACGGTTCACGGAAGTCTCATCATCCTGCGGCTCGACGCCGACCAGGGCCAACAGTCCGTGATCGATGGCACCGACGATTTCCCCATCGACCTCGACACGGGCGCCGCGCACCCGCTGGATCAGACCCTTCATTCAGCCTCCGGCGGGAGGTTCAGCAGGCGCCGGCCGATCTCGTTGGTGGCGCGCACGAGAGCATCGGTGATGCCCGGCTCACCGGCGACGTGACCGGCGTCGCGGACGATCTGCAACTCGCTGTTGGGCCAGGCCTTGTGCAGTGCCCAGGCATTGTCCAGCGGGCAGACCACGTCGTAGCGGCCGTGAACGATCACTCCCGGCAGGTGGGCGATCTTGTGCATGTCGCGCAGCAACTGGTCGGGCTCGAGGAAGCCGTCGTTGACGAAATAGTGATTCTCGATGCGCGCGATGGACAGCGAGCGGTGCGGGTCGGCGAAGCGCTCGACCACCGCCGGATTCGGACGCAACGTAGCGGTGCGGCCTTCCCAGGTGGACCAGGCGCGGGCGGCGTGCATCTGGGCGATCTGGTCCGGGCCGGTCAGGCGGCGATGGAAGGCCTGCAGCAGGTCGTCGTGCTCGTCGGCAGGAATCGGCGCCAGGTAGTCCTCCCAGTAGTCGGGGAACAGGCGGCTCGCACCCTCCTGGTAGAACCAGCGAATTTCCTGCGGGCGGCAGAGGAATATGCCGCGTACGATCAGCGCCAGCACACGCTCGGGATGGGCCTGGGCGTAGGCCAGCGACAGCGTTGAGCCCCAGGAGCCACCGAACAGCACCCACTTGTCGATGCCCAGGTGCTCGCGAATGTGCTCGATATCCTGCACCAGGTGCCAGGTGGTGTTGTTCTCCAGACTTGCGTAGGGCGTGGAGCGGCCACACCCTCGCTGGTCGAAGGTGACGATGCGGTAGATATTGGGATCGAAGAAGCGCCGCGACATGGCATCACAACCGGAGCCCGGGCCGCCATGGATGAACAGAACCGGCAGTCCGTCGGGCGTCCCGCTCTCGTCCACATAGAGGACGTGCGGCGCTTCGACGGCCAGTTCATGGCGCGCATAAGGCTTGATTTCCGGATACAAAGTTTGCATGGCTCGCTCCTGGATCAGTGCGTACGGTCGCTCCCGGACCAGTAACCATCCTAGGGCCTGTCGCCACCTTATAGAAAGTCGCGTTGCCGCAGCGCGACTTCCATCGAAAGTCTTCGGCCCCCACGGTGTCGGGCATGATACTCGGGCTAGCGAAAAACCCATAAGGGAGTTAGTGAGCCATGCCACGGAAGTTGTTTCTTTCTCTGTTCCTGATGCTGTTCGCTCTGAGCGGCTGCGGCCGCGACGACCCACGCGCGCAACTGGACGCCGCCGTCAAGCAATTGCAGGACAACCTCGAAGCCAAGAATAGCGGGGCCGTGATCGATCAGCTGGCCGGCGATTTCCGCGCCAACGGCGAATTCGATCGCGACTGGGCCAAGCGCACCATGACGCTGATGTTCCTGCGCCACCAGCAGGTCAAGGTGATCCTGCTCAGCAGCGAGAGCCGGATCGATCCGACCTACACCAACCGCGGCCAGACCGACGCGCAGGTCGCCCTCACCGGCGCCGAGAACCTCATCCCCGACAGCGCCGGGCATTACTCCGTTAGGCTGGAGTGGTGGCGCGACGGCTCCGAGTGGAAACTGGCGAGGCTCGACTGGCAATGAAGACGCCCCTGCAACACCGCATCCGCGCCGCCGGCCTGCTACTGCGCAACGACGAAATCCTGCTGGTGCGTCACGAGGTCGCCGGCGATGTGTACTGGATTCCGCCGGGTGGCGGCTTCGAGTCGGACAAGGACGATTCCACCCGCGACACAGTGCGCCGCGAGTGCAGGGAGGAAACCGGGCTGGCAGTGGAAGTCGGCCCGCTGGTCTACGTGCGCGAGTTCGCCGAGCCGGTGGCCGGGCGCTTCCACATGGAGCTGTTCTACCGTGTCGACACCTGGGATGGCCGCGTCAGCCTGGACAACCTGCGCGGCCTGGGCGGCGACGAATTCGATATCCGCGAGGTCGCCTGGATTCCCCGCCAGGAACTGCCGCGCCTGCCTTCCTACTACCCCGCCGAATTGCTCGACGACGTCTGGGAACGCCTGGCCGAGGCACAGCCACTGATCCGCCACCTCGGCCTGCAACGCTAGCGGCGTTACTGTACCGGCTCGCTGGTGGGTTTGGCGATGATCGCCTGCAACTCGGCGGTCATGGGGAACTCCAGGTTGAGATTCTTCGGCGGAATAGGCTGCTCGAACCAGCGCTGGTAGATACCCTTGATCTCGCCCGAGGCGTAGAGATCGGCCAGGGTCTGGTTCACCAGGGCGAGGAACTGCGGATCGTCCTTGCGCACCATGCAGGCATAGATTTCCCGCGACTGCGGCTCGCCCACCACCACCCACTGGTGCGGGTCGCGGGCCTTGGCCTTCTCGCCGTAGAGCAGTGCGTCGTCCATGTAGAAGGCCACCGCTCGACCGGATTGCAGCATAAGGAAGGCTTCACCGTGGTCCTTGGCGCTGACCACGTTCATCCCCAGCTTGTGCTCGGCGTTGTAGGCCTTGAGGTAGCGTTCGTTGGTAGTGCCGGCGGTGGTCACCACGTTCTTGCCCTTGAGGTCGGGGAAACCCTGGATACCACTGTCCTTGGCGGTCAGCAGTTGACCCTTCACGTAGATGAAGCCGTAGGAAAAGGCGACCTGCTTCAGTCGCTCGGCGGTGACACCGGTGGAGCCGCATTCCAGATCGACCGTGCCGTTCTGCACCAGCGGGATACGCGTCTGCGAAGTCACCAGGTTGTACTTCACCTTCAGGTCCGGCTTGTCGAGCTTCTGCCTGATGCGCTCGACCACCTTGCCGGCCAGGTCCACCGAGTAGCCCATCGGCTGGCCACTGTTGTCGCCCAGGTAGGAGAAAGGCACGGAAGCGTCGCGATAACCCAGGGTTATCGTGCTTCGATCGGCGACCTTCTTCAGCGTGCCATCCAGTGCCTCATTCGCCTGCGCCAGCGCGCAGACCAGGCTGGACGCCGCCAGCATTCCCAGTACGAGTCGTTTCATGGGTTCGATCCCTCTTGTTGTTTTGGGTCGGTTGAAATTCAGGGCCGCGCGGCGATGACGGTGATTTCCACCCGCACGGACGGCCGCGCCAGCAACGCCTGCACCGTGGTGCGGGTCGGTGCGCAGCCTTCGGGCAGCCAGGCGGACCAGATGCCGTTCATGGCCTCGAAATCGGTGGCGATGTCCTTCAGGTAGATCGTCGCGCTGAGCAGGTTCGCCTTGTCGGTGCCGGCCTCGTCCAGCAAGGCATCGATCTTCGCCAGCACCTCGCGGGTCTGGCCCTGGATGTCGGTGGCCTGGCCGGGCACCTGCCCGGAGAGGAACACCAGCGAGCCGAAGACCATAGCGCCGGAGAGGCGGTCGTTGGTAGCAATGCGGGGGAGTTGCATGGTGAGTCTCCTGATCCGTTGAAGTCAGCCGGCCAGCCGCTCGGGCGTGAGGCCGCTGGTGTCGATATCCGGGCGGCGACCGGCGATCTGCGCGGCGATCAGCTGCGCACTGCCGCAGGCCAGGGTGAAGCCAAGCGCGCCGTGCCCGAGATTCAGCCACAGCCCGCGCGGACCGCAGGCGCCCACCAGCGGCACGCCCGTGGGCGTCGCCGGGCGCATGCCGGCCCATTCGATGGCGGCGCCGTAGTCGCAGGCGTCGGGCAGCGTATCCATCGCTTGCTGGCGGATCAGCGCCAAACGCTTGGGCTCCAGGCGGGGGTCGAAGCCGACGATGTCGACCATGGCAGCGATGCGCAGGCGGTCGCCGATGCGGGCGTAAACCACCTTGCGGTCGTAGTCGGTGAGGCTAACGTCCGGTGCGTGGTCGCCGGGGCGGATCGGCGCGGTCAGGCTGTAGCCCTTGAGCGGATAGAGCGGCAGGCGCGGCCCGCCCGGCAACAACGCGGCGCTGCGGTAGCCGGCGGCTAGGACGACGTGATCGGCCTCGAAGGTCTGACCGCTCGCCTCTACGCCGGCTACGGTGCCATTGCGCAGGACCAACCTCGATGCTGGATGTCCGTAGACGAGGCGGCAACGGCCGGACGCCTGGAGCCGCTCGGCCAGTCGCTTGCAGAACAGGAAGCAATCGGCGACCTCTTCGTCCGGCGTATGGATGCCACCGACAAAGGGCGCGCGCTCCAGCGCCGGGTCCAGCTCGCGGCACTGCTGCGCCGAGAGCACGAATTGCGCGGAAGGATCGGACAGGTTCTGCCGTGCGCCACGGAAACTGCTCTCATCGCGGAAGGCCACCAGCTTGCCGTTACGCCGCCAGTCGAAGCCGTCCAGCCCATCCTCGCGCCACTGCGCCAGCGTGCCCTGGCTGAACAGGGCGAGACGCAGCAGGTGTTTCGCATTGGCCTGGTTCACCGAGCGCCGGCAGGCCGCCGTGAACTGCAGCAACCAGCGCCACTGCGCCGGGTCAAGGCGCGGGCGCAGGCGCAGCGGCGAATCCCCGCGCAGCAGCCAGCCCAACGCCTGCTGCGGTACGCCGGCATCGGCCAGCGGCGCGACATAGCGGTAGGACAGTTGGCCGCCGTTGGCGAAGCTGGTTTCCAGCCCGGCTTGATCCCGCGCCTCCAGCACGGTGACGTCGAAGCCTTCGAGGACCAGCGCATGGGCCATGGTCAGTCCGACCACCCCCGCGCCGATAATGCAAACCCGCTGTGCCATTGCCGTCTCACTGCCCATCGATTCCAGGCCTCGACCTTAGGACCGGATGACAGGCAGCGAACAATGAATAAACATGGGCAACCCATAACCTTGCGTTATACACCCACGCTATCCAACCACGGGGAAGCTCCATGCGCCTGCGCCATATCGAAGTGTTCCAGGCCATTCGCGAGACCGGCTCGGTCAGCGGCGCCGCGCAATTGCTGCATGTCTCCCAGCCGGCGGTGACCAAGGTGCTGCAGCACGCCGAGCAGCAACTGGGCTTCCCGCTGTTCCTGCGCGTGCGCGGCAAATTGCAGGCAACGCCCGAGGCGCAGGAACTGGAGCGCGAAGTGACGAAGGTCACGGAAAGTCTGCAAGGCGTCCGGCGCCTCGCGCAGAGCCTGCGCGGCCAGCCGGAGAACCGCCTGCGCGTGGGCGCCACGCCAGCCATGGCGCTGTCACTGCTGCCACCGGTGATTCGCGAATGGACCGACCGCTACCCGCAGAGCAGTTGCGAACTGGCGACCCAGCACTCGCGCGAATTGATCCAGAACCTGCTGATGCGCGAGCTGGATCTGGCGCTGACCCTGCAGCAGACCGACCATCCCGGCCTGCGCTCGCAGCCCATTGCCAGCGGCCCGCTGGTGGCCCTGGCGCCGCGCGGCCACTGGCCGGAAGGCCGTTTGGGCAAGGCGCTGACACTGGACGAGCTGGCGGGCGAACCCATGATTGGCCTTTCGACTTCCGACCCGCTCTCGGCACGCCTGGAAGGTCATCTGGCCAACGTCGAACCACCGCCACGCGTGCGCATCGCGGTGCAGACCTACGCCCTGGCGCGCACGCTGGTGGAAGCCGGAACGGGATTGGCGCTGGTCGATCCTTTCACCGCGCTGGGCGCCGACGAGCGCCTGACCGTGCAGCGCACCCTGTCCCCCACCGTGAAGGTAACGCTCTACGCCCTCACCCGCGCCGACGAAACGCCGCCGCATACCCAGGCGCTGCTGCTGGAGATGTTGGTGCGGCACGCTGAGAAACAACTGGCGCAGCATCGCTTCGAATAAAAGACAGCCCCCTGCCGAACCAGGGCAGCGCCGCCGGGATGCGTGGTCCGGCGGAGCCGCGCCGACAGTCCCGGCGCGGCAGGAGACTGCGTAAAACTCAGCGGCCGTAGCGCTCGCGGCCCCAGGCGATGAAGGTTTCCAGCATTCCGCGGAGCACCTGGGCGGTCGGTGCGGCGAGGTCTTCGCGGTAGCCGAAGGGCGCCTGTTCATCCATGTAGTTGCACTGCGCGAGCTCCAGCTGCACCGCGTGCACGTTGTCCTGGGGCTGGCCGTAGTGGCGGGTGATGTGCCCACCCTTGAAGCGGCCGTTGAGGATGTGCCGGTAGGTCGGAGCATCGGCGCAGACCGTCACCAGTCGCTCGGCCAGTTCCGCATCGCAGCTCGCGCCGCTGTTGGTGCCGATGTTGAAGTCCGGCAGCTTGCCGTCGAACAGGTGCGGGATCACCGAGGCGATCGAGTGGGCATCCCACAGCAGCGCGTAGCCGAACTCGGCCTTGAGGCGCGCCAGTTCGTCGGTGAGGGTCTGGTGGTAAGGCGTCCAGACCTCGGCGAGGTAACGCGCGCGCTCTTCGGCAGAAGGCGTCTGGCCGTCCTTGAACAGCGGACGACCGTCGAACAGGGTGTCCGGGTAGAGGCCGGTGGTGGCGGTGCTGTACAGCGGCTTGTCGTCGGCCGGGCGGTTGAGGTCGATGACGTAGCGCGAGTAGCCGGCGGCCAGGGTGCTGGCGCCCAGTTCCTCGGCGAAGGCGTAGAGCCGGGGGATGTGCCAGTCGGTGTCGGCCAGTTCGCGGGCCTCGTCCACCAAGCCATTTTCCACGGCCGGGGTCAGGCGAGTGCCGGGGTGCGGCATGCTGATCAGCAGCGGCACGCGGCCGCGCTTGAATTCGAGGACGTTATCCATGGGGTGCTATCTCCAATACGGGCGAGAACGAACCTGTAGGAGCGAGCTTGCTCGCGAACCCAACTCCGCAGCGGGGCTGTTCGCGAGCAAGCTCGCTCCTACGAAAAGCAGCTCATAGTTCTTCGCCATGACGAATGATGCGCTTGGGCAGGTCGCCGCCGAGCCAGTAGGCGAGTTCAGCGGGGCGCTGGATGTCCCAGGCTATGAAGTCGGCGACCTTGCCCGCTTCCAGGCTGCCGTGACTGTCGGCCATGCCCAGCGCCCGCGCGGCGTTGAGAGTGACGCCGGCCAGCGCTTCTTCCGGGGTCAGGCGGAATGCCGTGCAGGCCATGTTCAGCATCAGCCGCAGCGACAACGCGGGCGAGGTGCCGGGGTTGAGGTCGCTGGCAATGGCGATGTTCACGCCGTGCTTGCGCAGGGCATCCATCGGCGGCAGCTGGGTTTCGCGCAGGACGAAGAAGGCGCCCGGCAGCAACACGGCAACGGTACCGGCTTCCGCCATGGCGATGGCGTCGCTCTCGTCCATGAACTCCAGGTGGTCGGCGGACAGCGCGCCATACCGCGCGGCGAGGCTGGAGCCATGCAGCGAAGACAATTGCTCGGCGTGCAGTTTGACCGGCAGCCCCAGGCGCTGGGCGGCCTGGAATACCCGCTCGACCTGCGCCGGGGAAAACGCCAGGTGCTCGCAGAAGGCATCCACCGCGTCCACCAGGCCTTCCTCGGCCAGGGCCGGGAGGATGTGGTGGCAGACCTGCTCGATGTACTCGTCGGCGCGGCCGGCATACTCCGGCGGCAAGGCGTGGGCAGACAAACAGGTCGTGCGTACCGTCACCGGCAGCTCCTGCTCCAGGCGGCGAGCGACGCGCAGCATGCGCCGTTCGCTGTCCAGGTCCAGGCCATAGCCGGACTTCACCTCCAGCACGGTCACTCCGTCGGCCAGCAGTGGGCGGGCACGCTTGATGGCGCTGGCCAGCAGCTCCTCCTCGCTGGCTTCGCGGGTGGCGCGCACGGTGCTGGCGATACCGCCCCCGGCCGCGGCGATCTCGGCATAGCTGACGCCGTTCAGGCGCTGCTCGAACTCACCGCTGCGGTCGCCGCCGAACACCAGATGGGTGTGGCAGTCGATGAAGCCGGGCGTGACCCAGGCGCCGCCCAGGTCGGTACTCTGCAGCGGGCGCTCGGGCAATTCGGAGCGCGGGCCGATCCAGACGATGCGTTCGCCCTCGGTGATGATCGCGGCATCCTCGATGATCGAGTAGCGCCCCGCCTTCATCGTGGCGGCATGGCAGTGCTGCCAGAGGTGTTTCATTGCAGCCTCCCGATACTCGCGCCGACGCTTTGCAGCGCAGCGCGGTCATCCAGCAGCGCGGCGGCGCGGGCGATGTCCGGCGCCAGCCAGCGGTCGCTGTCGTAGGCCGGTACGCGCTCGCGCAGCAGGCTCCAGGCACAGTCGGTGCCGGCACCGAAACGCTGCGGCTTGAGGAATTCGAAGGCCTGGGCGGCCAGCAGGTATTCGATGGCGAGGATCTGCGTGACGTTGCCAACCACCTTGCCCAGCTTCAGCGCGGCACTGGTGCCCAGGCTCAGGTGATCTTCCTGCAGGCCGGAGGTGACGAAGTTGTCCACCACCGCCGGTTGGGCCAGCTGGCGGTTCTCGCCGGCCAGGGAGGCGGCGACGTACTGCACGATCATCATCCCGGAATTAACGCCCGGCTGGCTGACCAGGAAGGCCGGCAGGCCACTGACCAGCGGATTGATCAGACGATCCAGGCGGCGCTCGGCAACGCCACCCAGCTCGGCCACGGCAATCGCCAGCAGGTCGGCGGCCATGGCCACGGACTCGCCGTGGGGGTTGGCCTGGGAGACCACGCGGTAGTCGTCCGGCGTACCCAGCACCAGCGGGTTGTCGGTGGCGGAATTGAGTTCGGTCTCGATCTGTTTCGCCGCGTGCTCCAGCTGGTCACGGCAGGCGCCGTGGATTTGCGGCATGGAGCGGATGCTCAGCGCGTCCTGGGTGCGGATGCCCTTGCTGGCGGCGATGACTTCACTGCCCTCGAGCAGCGCACGCAGGTTGGCACCGACTTTCTGCATGCCCGGATGCGGCTTGAGCGCGATGATCTCGGCGTCGAAGGCGTCGATCTGCCCACGCAGGGCTTCGAAGCTCATGGCACCGATGACGTCGGCCCACTGCGAGAGGCGCGTTGCGTCGTCGAGGGCGAGGCAGCTCAGGCCAGTCATGCATGGCGTGCCGTTGACCAGGCAGAGCCCGTCCTTGGCACCCAGCTGCACCGGCTCCAGGCCTTCGGCGGCCAGGGCCTGGAAGGCCGGAACGACTTCGCCGCGGTAGCTCACTTCGCCGATGCCCAGCAGCGCCACGCCGACGTGGGCCATGTGGGTCAGGTAACCGACCGAACCCTGCGACGGCACGCGCGGGGTGATGCCGTGGTTGAGCAGCGCGACCAGCGCTTCGACCACACGGCGATGCAGGCCGGACTTGCCGTGGCTGTAGTTGGTGATGGCCGCGCAAATAATTGCGCGGGTCTGCTCGCCCTTCAGCGGCTCGCCGACGCCACAGGCATGGCTGAGCAGGGTATTGCGCGACAGCTGCGCCAGTTGCTCGCCCTGCAGCACCACGTTGCACAGCGCGCCCAGACCGGTGTTGATGCCATAGGCGCGCTCGCCCCGGCTGACGATGCGCTCGACGATGCCTCGGGCGTTGTCGATGCGCGCCCAGGCGGCGGGCGCCAGTTGCAGGCGCGCGCCATGGCGAGCCACCGCGACCAGGTCCTGCCAGCGCAGCGGGCCGTTGCCGAGGGTGATGGTGGAAGAGGACGACATGCAGAACTCCTGTAGGCAGGGAAGCCCCCTTCCCCGCCGGTGAATGGCTTTAGATCGCGGCGACGCGGCGCTGGACGAAGCGGTCGACGTATTCGTCGGCGGGCTTATGCAGGATGTCGGTGGGCGCACCGACCTGGATCAGCTGGCCGTCCTTGAGGATGGCGATGCGGTTGCCGATGCGCACCGCTTCATCGAGGTCATGGGTGATGAAGACGATGGTCTTGTGCAGGGTCTTCTGCAGCTCCAGCAGCTGGTCCTGCATATCCGCGCGGATCAGCGGGTCGAGGGCGCTGAAGGCTTCGTCCATGAGGATGATGTCGGTGTCCGCGGCCAGTGCGCGGGCCAGACCAACCCTTTGCCGCATGCCGCCGGAGAGCTGGTGCGGGTAGGACTTCTCGTAGCCCTTCAGGCCCACGGTGGCGATCCAGTGCAGCGCGCGCTCCTGACACAGCGCCTTGCTCTCGCCACGAATCTTCAGGCCGTAGGCGACGTTGTCGAGCACGCTCTTGTGCGGCAGCAGACCGAAGCTCTGGAACACCATGCTGATCTTGCGCCGACGGAAGTTCTCCAGCGCGGCAGCGTCGTAGGCGAGGACGTCCTCGCCGTCCACCAGGATCTGCCCGCTGGTGGGGTCGATCAGGCGGTTGAAGTGGCGCACCAGGGTCGACTTGCCGGAACCGGAGAGGCCCATGATGACAAAGATCTCCCCCGCCTCGATGGACAGCGAGAGGTCGTTCACCCCGACCACGCAATCGGTGGCGGCCAGTACCTCGGCCTTGCTCTTGCCCTGGCGGATCATCGCCAGGGCCGCATCGGCCTTGGCACCGAAGATCTTGTAGACGTTCTTGACCTGGATCTTGCTCATTTGCTGGCCTCATGGTGGCGCGAGCGGCCGTAAGCCTGGGTGATGCGGTCGATGACCACGGCGAGGATGACGATGGCGAGACCCGCCTCCAGGCCCTTGCCGACGTTGAGCGTCTGGATGCCCACCAGCACATCCTCGCCCAGCCCACGGGCGCCGATCATCGAGGCGATCACCACCATCGACAGGGCCATCATGGTGGTCTGGTTGATGCCGGCCATGATGCTCGGCAGCGCCAGCGGCAGCTGCACACCGAACAGCTGCTGGCGGCGGTTGGCGCCGAAGGCGGTGATGGCTTCCATCACCTCGCGGTCGACCTGGCGAATGCCCAGGTCGGTGAGGCGGATCAGCGGCGGCGCGGCGTAGATCACGGTGGCGAAGATCGCCGGCACCTTGCCCAGGCCGAACAGCATCAGCACCGGAATCAGGTACACGAAGCTGGGCATGGTCTGCATGATGTCCAGCAGCGGCAGCAGCACGGCGCGGAAGCGGTCGCTGCGCGCGGCGACGATGCCCAGCGGGATGCCGATCAGCACCGAGATGATCGTGGCGACCATCATCAGCGCCAGGGTCTGCATCAGCTTGTCCCACAGCCCCACGGCGCCCACCAGGAACAGCAACCCGACGATCACCACGGTCGGCAGGATGCGCCGCGTGGCGTGCCAGGCGATGCCCGCGACGATGGCCAGCATCAGCCACCAGGGCGTGGCTCGCAGCACGCTCTCCAGGTTGACGATGGCCCACAGCAGGGTGTCGGAGATGTGGCGGAACACGTCGCCGTAATTGGTAACCAGGGCATCGACCCAACCGTTGACCCAGTCGGCGATGGAGAAGGTGAAGCGTTCGGGAAACATGGCACGTACTCGTCAGGAGTGGGCATCACCGGAAGGAGCCGAGGCTCCTTCCGGGTTTGGCGGCGTCAGAGCGCGGCCTGGACCTTCTTCGCAGCGTCCTCGCTGACCCAGGTGGTCCACACTTCCGGGTGTTCCTTGAGGAAGGCCTTGGCCAGTTGCTCGGAGGTCAGTTTCTCCTTGGCCATCTTCGCCAGGTTCTGGTTCAGCAGGTCGATGGGCAGGTTGACCTTCTCCAGCACGGCGACCAGTTCCGGGGCCTGGTCATGGAAGGCCCTGGACAGGCCGACCTGGATCTTCACGTCCTTGTTCACGCCCGGCTCCTCCAGCTTCACCAGGTCGGCCTGGCCCATCAGCGGCGTCGGCGACCAGTAGTAGAAGAGAATAGGCTCCTTGCGCTTGTAGCTCGACAGCACGGCGGCATCCAGGGCCGGGCCGGTGCCGGGGCGGAAGTTGGTGTATTTGTCCTCGAGGCCGTACTTCTTCAGCATCTCGGAGTTTTCCAGCTCGCAGGTCCAACCGGCCGGGCAGTTGTAGAAACGGCCCTTGCCCGGCTCTTCCGGATCGCGGAAGACTTCGGAGTACTGTGCAAGGTCGGTGACGGTCTTCAGGTTCGGCGCCTTGGCTTCGATGTTGCGCGCCTTGTCGCCCTCGATCACGAAGCGCGGGACGTACCAGCCCTCGGTGGCGCCGACGATGGGGGCGCCCACACCGACCACCTTGTTCGCGGCGGCGGCCTTGTTCCAGGCGTCGCTGCGGCCGATCCATTCCTCACTGAAGATCTGGATGTCGTTGTTCGCCAGCGCCTGCTCCATGGTGATGGAGTTGCCCGGCAGGCTGTCGGTTTCGCAGCCGTAGCCGTTCTTCAGGATGATCTGCATGAGGTCGGTGAGCAGCATGCCGCTCTCCCAGTTCAGCCCGGCGAATTTCACCGGCTTGCCACTCTCGCACCAGCCGGCGGCCTGGGCCGAGGTGCCGGCCAGCAGGCCGGCGGACAGGAACAGGCCCAGCAGCGTCTTCTTGGTGTTGTTCATCTGATGCTCCTAAACGTGAATGAGGTTGGGCAGTGCAAGGGCCGTGCGTGCTTGTGGCCGCGCGGCCGGGCCGGTCTGTTCAGGTGCGGGCCGGCAGGATCAGCCGGTCCGGTACTGCCCGCGTGACGCGACGGGCGACCAGGTAATAGAGAACGGCCGGAACCACGAGGCCGATGATCCAGGAGATATCCACGCCACCCAGGGCGTCCACCAGCGGGCCGGTGTAGAACTTGGTGGAGATGAAGGGCAGCTGCACCAGCACGCCGATCACATAGACGCTGATGCCGGGGACGTTCCAGCGGCCGTAGCGGCCATCGGGGTCGGCCAGCGCCGGCACGTCGTAGTGCTCGCGAGTGATGCAGTAGTAGTCCACCAGGTTGACCGCGCTCCACGGGGTGAAGAAGGCCAGCAGGAAGAGGATGAAGGACTTGAACGCGCCGAGGAACGAATGCTGGCCGAGCAGCGCGATCAGGGTCGCGGCGCCGACGATCAGCAGGACGAACACCAGGCGCTGCGCGCGGCTCACTTCCAGGTGGCCACGGAAGCCGCTGATCACGGTGGCGATGCACATGAAGCTGCCGTAGGAGTTCAGCGTCGAGATGGTGATCTTGCCGAAGGCGATGCTGAAGTACAGCAGCGCGGCGACGGCGCCACTGCCGCTCAGGCCGACGATGTAGGCCACTTCATGGCCGGCGAACTGCCCGTTGGCTCCGGCTGCTGCGAACACGCCGAAGATCATCGCCACCTGCGCGCCGATCACCGAGCCTGCGCCCACGGCGAGGAAGGTTTTCACCGAGGAAGTCTTGCTCGGCAGGTAGCGCGAGTAGTCCGCGACATACGGCCCGAAGGCGATCTGCCAGGAGGCGGCCAGGGACACCGCGAGCAGGAAGCTGCTCCAGCTGAAATGGCGAATCTGCAGCAGCGCGCTGACGTCGGTCTGGTTCATCAGGCGGCTGAACAGGTAGACGAAGGCGATCACCCCGATGACGCTGGCAATGCGGCCGATGACGTGGATCACCCGGTAGCCGAGCACGGTCACCAGCACGATGACGCTGGCAAACATCAGGATGCCGACGCTGTCGCTGACGCCAAACAGCTGGCCCAGCGCCTGACCGGAAAGCACGGTGCCAGTGGCGGTAAAGCCCAGGTACATCAGGCACACCAGCACGATCGGAATGGCCGCGCCGTAGACGCCGAACTGCACGCGGCTGGAGATCATCTGCGGCAAGCCGAGCTTCGGCCCTTGGGCGGCGTGCAGCGCCATCACGCCACCGCCGAGCAGCTGGCCGATGAGCAGGCCGATCAGCGACCAGAACACATCGCCGCCCAGCACCACGGCGAGGGCGCCGGTGACGATGGCAGTGATCTGCAGGTTGGCACCCAGCCACAGGGTGAACTGGCTGTAGAGCTTGCCGTGGCGCTCGGCCTCGGGAATGTAGTTGATCGAACGCACTTCGATCAGGGGTTTGGAGCTATCACTGGCCTGGGACATCGTTATTGTTCTCCCGAAGGGATTTCTTGTCTGTCGATGTACTGCTGCTTCACGGACCAGGCCGCCGCACCACGCCGTGCGGCGGCCCTCTCCCTGGTCCTGGTTCGCTACCCGCGATGGATTGCCCGTCGTAGGGCGCATAACGCGCCAGCGTTATCCGCCCTACGTGCGGCGCCCCCTCACTTGCCGGTGATCATCGGCAGGTTCAGGCCTTGCTCCTTGGCGCAGTCGATGGCGATCTGGTAGCCGGCGTCGGCATGGCGCATCACGCCGGTGCCTGGGTCGTTGGTCAGCACGCGGGCGATACGCGCAGCGGCTTCGTCGGTGCCGTCGCAGACGATCACCATCCCCGAGTGCTGGGAGAAGCCCATGCCCACGCCGCCGCCGTGGTGCAGCGAGACCCAGGTGGCGCCGCTGGCGGTGTTCAGCAGGGCGTTGAGCAGCGGCCAGTCGGATACGGCATCGGAGCCGTCGCGCATGGCTTCGGTCTCACGGTTGGGGCTGGACACCGAGCCGGAGTCGAGGTGGTCACGGCCGATCACGATGGGCGCCTTCAGCTCGCCGCTGCGGACCATTTCGTTGAACGCCAGGCCGAGCTTGGCGCGCTGGCCCAGACCGACCCAGCAGATGCGCGCCGGCAGGCCCTGGAAGCTGATGCGCTCCCTGGCCATGTCCAGCCAGTTGTGCAGGTGGGCATCGTCCGGGATCAGCTCCTTGACCTTGGCGTCGGTCTTGTAGATGTCCTCGGCATCACCGGACAGCGCCGCCCAGCGGAACGGGCCGATACCGCGGCAGAACAGCGGGCGGATGTAGGCCGGGACGAAGCCGGGGAAGTCGAAGGCGTTCTCAACGCCCTCTTCCTTGGCCATCTGGCGGATGTTGTTGCCGTAATCGAAGGTCGGCACACCCTGCTTCTGGAACTCCAGCATGGCTTTGACGTGCACGGCCATGGACTGCTTGGCGGCCCTCACCACGGCAGCCGGTTCGGTCTGCGCGCGGTCGCGGTACTGTTCCCAGGTCCAGCCGGCCGGCAGGTAGCCGTTGAGCGGGTCGTGGGCGGAAGTCTGGTCGGTGACCATGTCCGGGCGCACGCCACGCTTGAGCAGTTCCGGGAGGATTTCCGCGGCGTTGCCCAGCAGGGCGATGGAGATGGCCTTGCCTTCGGCGGTGTATTTCGCGATTCGCGCCAGGGCGTCGTCGAGGTCCTTGGCCTGCTCGTCGACGTAGCGGCTGGCGAGGCGGAAGTCGATGCGGCTCTGCTGGCATTCGATGTTCAGCGAGCAAGCCCCGGCCAGGGTCGCGGCCAGCGGCTGGGCGCCGCCCATGCCGCCGAGGCCGGCGGTGAGCACCCACTTGCCTTTCAGGCTGCCGTTGTAGTGCTGGCGGCCGGCTTCGACGAAGGTTTCGTAGGTGCCCTGGACGATGCCCTGGCTGCCGATGTAGATCCACGAGCCGGCGGTCATCTGGCCGTACATGGCCAGGCCCTTGGCGTCGAGTTCGTTGAAGTGCTCCCAGTTGGCCCAGTGGGGCACCAGGTTGGAGTTGGCGATCAGCACGCGCGGAGCGTTGGCGTGAGTCTTGAAGACACCGACCGGCTTGCCGGACTGCACCAGCAGGGTCTCGTCCTCATTCAGCTCCTTCAGGGTCTCGACGATCTTGTCGTAGCACTCCCAGTTGCGCGCGGCGCGACCGATGCCGCCGTAGACCACCAGTTCCTTCGGGTTCTCGGCGACTTCCGGGTCGAGGTTGTTCATCAGCATGCGCAGCGGCGCTTCGGTCAGCCAGCTCTTGGCATTCAGTTGGGTGCCGCGCGGGGCACGGATTTCGACGTCGCGGAATTTGGTCACGGAAGGCTCCTTCGCTTGCTCGGATCGTTAAGCCGGTTAGGGCTCTGGCGGTTCGGTGGACGGCTGCGAGGGGCTCGAAACCGTCATGTCTATGCTTGTATGTACAAGTATAAGCAAAGCAAAGGCCAACCTTGGCTGACGCGGTTTTCCACCGGTCGCATGAAATAATTAACTTATTGATTTTTAATGATAAAAATCAGAGAAGCGGGATCTTATAGCGACTGACAGAAACGGCTGTCTGACAGACAAATGCACTGGAAAAGGGCTTCCACGCACCGTTTCGTTGCGTTCGGTAACACCGCTCGCTACCAAGGGACACAGGTTGTATAGACAAGCTTGGTTCGCGCAGGAATGGGAAGTCCCCGACGGCGATGTTCGCGAGCAAGCTCGCTCCTACAGGTATGCATCGGCGCGCTCTTCGTAGGAGCGAGCTTGCTCGCGAACCGCATACTGCCGTGCTACTTCAAAGCCGCATCGATCCTCCCCGCCGCTTCCGCCGTCACCCACTTCGACCAAAGCTCCCGGTGCTCATGGAAGAACTTCGCCCGCACATCCGCCACGTCCCGGTGGTGTTCGGCCATATCCGCCAGCAGCGCGTTGAACATCGGCAATGGCAGCTCGACCCTCTCGAATACCTGCACCAGTGCCGGTGCCTTGTCGTGGAAGTCGCGGGACACGCCGATGCTGATCTTCGCCGGCAACGAGCGCGAACCCTTCGGACTGGGATTGCTCGGATCGGTCAGCGTCTTCCAGGCCTCCTCATTGAAGGGAGGCTCTTCCAGCTGCACCAGCTTGAAGCGCCCCAGCAGCGGCGTCGGCGCCCAGTAATAGAAGAGCACCGGCCGGCCCTGGGCGATGGCCGAGCTGATCGCCGCGTCCAGCGCAGGGCCGGCGCCGGTGCGGAAGTTCACGTAGCTGTCCGTCAGGCCGTAGGCCTTGAGCTTCTGCGTGTTGACGATCTCGCAGGTCCAGCCGGTGGGGCAGTTGTAGAACCGGCCCTTGTCCGGCTCCTCGTCATCCTTGAACAGTGCCCTGTATTCAGGCAGGTCGCTGACGGACTTCAGCCCCGGCGCGGAGGCCTTGATGCCGCGCTTGGCGTCGCCGTGCACCACGTAGTCAGGCACCCACCAGCCTTCGCTGGCGCCCTTGACCGTCTCGCCCACGGAGAACACCTGGCCGGCCTTCTCCGCCTGCTGCCAGACGGTGCTGCGCCCGGCCCACTGTTCGCCGGTGACCTGGATGTCGTTCTGCTTCAGCGCGTTTTCCATGGTCACGGTGTTACCCGGCACCGCATCGGTCTGACAGCCGTAGCCTTTCTCCAGGATGAAGCGCAGCACCTCGGTGGTGAACATGCCGCTCTCCCAGTTCAGCCCGGCGAACACCACGGTTTTCGGGTAAGGGCAGCCAGCGGCGAGGGTCTGGGCGCACAGCCCGAAGGCCAGCAACAGGGCGAACAGGCAACGGATGGCAGGCATTGGGCGGCTCCGGGCGCGTCGGTGTCCCTTAGGGTTTAGCCGTCGATCCGCGATTTGCCCACGACCATCGGACTGGAAATGCCACCGGCGGTGACATTCACTCTCCCCTGAATCACTTCACAGCCATGCTGACGACGCACATACGGGCCCTGGCGCGCCATGGCACAGCGATTGCTATACCTGTATATACAGGAACGATCCACGGTAACACTTCACCGAATCCAGGATGCCGCCATGCCCGAAACCCTGCTCCTGACGCCCGGCCAGTTCGACCTCGACCAGCTGCGCGCCATCTACCAGCACCAACCCGACCTGCAGCTCGCCGACGAATGCCGCGAAGCCATTCTGCGCAGCGCGCAGACGGTCAGCCAGATCATCGCCGACCAGCGCACCGTCTACGGCATCAACACCGGCTTCGGCCTGCTGGCGCGCACCTCCATCGCCGAGGACCAGCTCGCTACCCTGCAGCGCAACCTGATCCTCTCCCACTGCACCGGCACCGGCCCGCTGCTGGACGATTCCAGCGTCGCGCTGATCATGGCGTTGAAGATCGGTTCCCTGGCGCGCGGCTTCTCCGGCGTCGGATTGCCGGTGATCGAGACGCTGCTCAAGCTGTACCGGGCGCGGGTCTACCCGTGCATCCCGTCCCAGGGTTCGGTGGGCGCTTCGGGCGACCTGGCGCCGCTGGCGCATATGTCCTCGATCCTGCTGGGCGTTGGCCAGGTTCGCCATGAAGGACGCATCCTCGAAGCCACCGAGGGCCTCACTCTCGCCGGCGCCGAGCCGCTGGTGCTCGGCCCCAAGGAAGGCCTGGCGCTGATCAATGGCACCCAGGTATCCACCGCGCTGGCCCTGCGCGGGCTGTTCGCGGCGGAGAAGCTGTTCGTCTCTGCCGTGGTGGCGGGCAGCCTGACGGTAGAAGCGCTCAAAGGCTCGTTCGTCCCCTTCGATGCACGTATCCAGGAAGTGCGCGGCCAGCCGGGGCAGATCGCCGTCGCCGCGCTGTACCGCGAGCTACTGCACGACAGTCCGATCAACCAGTCGCACATCGACTGCAAGCGCGTGCAGGACCCTTACTCGCTGCGCTGCCAACCACAGGTGATGGGCGCGTGCCTGGATCATCTGCGCTTCGCCGCCGGGGTTTTCCTGCGCGAGGCCAATGCCGTTTCCGACAACCCGCTGGTGTTCAGCGCTGACGGCGACGTTCTGTCAGGCGGTAACTTCCACGCCGAGCCGGTGGCGATGGCCTCCGATGTGCTGGCACTGGCGATCTCCGAGATCGGCGCGCTGTCCGAGCGGCGCATCGCCCAACTGGTGGACCCGGCGATGTCCGGGCTGCCGGCGTTCCTGGTCAAGGAAGGCGGGCTGAACTCCGGCTTCATGATCGCCCAGGTCACTTCGGCGGCGCTGGCCTCGGAGAACAAGACCTGGGCACACCCGGCCTCGGTGGACAGCCTGCCCACCTCGGCCAACCAGGAAGACCACGTGTCCATGGCCACCTTCGCCGCCCGCCGCCTGCAGGACATGGCCGGCAACAGTGCCGGCGTGGTCGCCATCGAACTGCTGGCCGCCGCACAGGGCGTGGACTTCCATGCGCCGCTGCAAAGCTCGCCGCAGCTGCAGGAAGTCCGCACGCTGATCCGCAGCCAGGTGCCGCATTATGAGCAGGACCGCTACTTCGCGCCGGACATCGCCGCTGCGCGGGCGTGGGTGGAGGATGGGGTGATGAGCCGCTGGATCGGTTACGCGCGGCTTTACGACTGACGCGGCAACCAGGGCTGTCCGGCTTACCCATCCTACAAAAGACAAGGGCGCCCTGAAGGCGCCCTTTCTGTTCAGCGTGCTTCGAATTCGATCACGCAAAGATCCGCACTGCCTGCCACCTTCAGCCGCCACTCGCGCAGCGCAACGTCGCCCTCGGCAATCAGCGTGTCATGCAGCCCCAACACCCCGGCGGACTCACCCTCAAGGCTGACATGGACACCCTCCCCCGCACTGAACAGCAGCACCGTCGAAGCGCTGCTGAAGAAGTGCGCTTCGCCATCGAGCGCCAGCCACTGCAGACGCGCCCGGTAGCGAGCCGGCGAATAGATCAGGTTGAAATCGCGGATCGCCCCGCCCAGCAACGTGCAGTCCACCGCGCTGGCGCCATCGAAGGCGAAGGCGTCGAGCGCGCGCAGGTCGCGGGAGTCGGTACCATCCACCTTCAGTTGCATGCCTTCGCCTTCCAGCACGCTGATGATGCGCTGGTAGCCGGTAAACGCGGAGAACGGCCCCGGTGCACCAACGTCAGCGATGGACACGCGCCAGCCGAAACCTTCCAGGCCATCGCCGGCATCGCGGACGATCTCGCGGGTAGTGCCCGCGCCATTCTTCCAAGGCATCGCCGGGTAGTCGGCGGCGCGCAGAATTCGCACTTCACTCATGAACTGAATCGTCCTTCCAGGCGATAGCGCGACCCCGGATAGAGCAGGCGCGCGCTGGTCACGGTATTGCGTCCCGACCAGGTGCGCCGACGGATCAGCAGGCACGGCTCATGGCGGTCGACAGACAGCAGCTTGCATTCCTCGGGACTGGGCAGCACCGCCTCGACCACGTGCTCGCCCTCGCTCAGTGGCGCGACCTGGGTGAGGTAGGCGAACGGCGTCTGCCCGGTGAAATCCTGCTTGAGATAGTCCGGCGCCACGGCCGCGTTCACGTAGCGGTCCTCGATCTGCACCGGGATATCGTTCTCGTAGTGCACGATCACCGAGTGGAAGATCCGCTGCCCTTCGCGCACGTCCAGCGCCAGCGCACGCTCGGCGCTGGCCAGCTCTTCGACCAGGCTGACCACCACCAGGTGGTGCTTGTGGCCGCGGGCGGTGATCTCCTCGGCGATGTTCTGCACCTGGAACAACGCGGACTGGCCCTTGGGCTCGGCGACGAAGGTGCCCACGCCCTGCATGCGCACCAGCAGGCCGTCGGCGGTCAGCTCGCGCAG
This sequence comes from Pseudomonas sp. YH-1, assembly GCF_051990045.1. NCBI lineage: Bacteria > Pseudomonadati > Pseudomonadota > Gammaproteobacteria > Pseudomonadales > Pseudomonadaceae > Pseudomonas > Pseudomonas sp. YH-1. Next base: position 540,993 of record NZ_CP178184.1, read on the forward strand.
CGCACGGTTGATGGTCATGCGGCTGACGCCCAGCTCGTCGACCAACTCCGCTTCGGAGGGCACGCGATGGTGTGGCGGCCAGGTACCGGACTGGATCTGCTGGATGATCAGTTGCTTGACGCGGGCATACAACGGCGCGGGAATTTCCCCCATCTGCGCGGCGAGCGACGAACCCTCGGCGGGCGAGGTAGGCGTGGGCGATGCGGGCACGGGAAACTCCTTGTCTGGGCGACGGTGGGCGAAGGCCTGGGTCTGACTCCGGCATGTACCGGATTCGACCGGTGCATACAAGTCCTGTAGCGACCGTCGGGTGCCTGGCAGTTTACGGTCTCGGCAAACGTCTGTATATGTATATACAAATTCCCCGCTTATTTAACAAGAACCCTGCGAGGGCCCCCGCATGTCCGTCCTGTTCGCCGAATCCGCCCTGCTGCCCTCCGGCTGGGCGCGCAATGTCCGCTTCGAGATCGATGCCGACGGCCTGTTCACCGCGATCACCCCGGACGCCAGTGCAGAAGGTGCGGTGCGCGTTGCCGGCCCGCTGCTGGCGGGCATGCCGAACCTGCATTCGCACGCCTTCCAGCGCGCCATGGCGGGCCTGGCGGAAGTCGCCGGCAACCCCAACGACAGCTTCTGGACCTGGCGCGACCTGATGTATCGCCTGGTCGGCCGCCTGTCGCCCGAGCAGGTCGGGGTGATTGCCCGCCAGCTGTACATCGAGATGCTCAAGGCCGGTTACACCGGTGTCGCCGAATTCCACTACGTGCACCACGACGTCGACGGCCAGCCTTACGCCAACCCGGCAGAACTGGCCCTGCGCGTCAGCCAGGCGGCGACGGACGCCGGCATCGGCCTGACCCTGCTGCCGGTGCTCTACTCCCACGCCGGCTTCGGCGGCCAGGCACCCAGCGAGGGCCAGCGTCGCTTCATCAACAGCACCGAAGACTATCTGAAGCTGATCGACGGCCTGCGTGCACACCTGGCGACGCAGCCGCAGCAGAGCCTCGGCCTGTGCTTCCACTCCCTGCGCGCGGTGACACCGCAGCAGATCGCCGAGGTGCTGGGCGCCGACACCAGCGGCTGCCCGGTGCACATCCACATCGCCGAGCAGCAGAAGGAAGTCGATGACTGCCTGGCCTGGAGCGGCCGGCGCCCGCTGCAGTGGTTGTACGAGAACGTCGCCGTGGACGAGCGCTGGTGCCTGGTCCACGCCACCCATGCCGAAGCCGACGAAGTCACCGCCATGGCCCGCAGCGGTGCGGTGGCCGGCCTGTGCCTGACCACCGAGGCGAACCTGGGCGACGGCATCTTCCCGGCGGTGGACTACCTGGCCCAGCACGGCCGCTTCGGCATCGGTTCTGACAGCCATGTGTCGCTCAGCGTGGTGGAAGAACTGCGCTGGCTGGAATACGGCCAGCGCCTTCGCGACCAGCGTCGCAACCGTCTCTATGGACAGGACCAGCCCATGGTCGGCCGCACCCTGTTCGACGCGGCGCTGTCCGGCGGTGCCCAGGCCCTTGGCCAGCCCACCGGCGAACTGGCGGTAGGCAAGCGCGCCGACCTGCTGGTGCTCGACGGCGGCGACCCTTACCTGCAGACCGCCCGTGGTGACGCCATCCTCAACCGCTGGCTGTTCGCCGGTGGCGATCGCCAGGTGCGCGATGTGATGGTTGCCGGACAGTGGCGGGTGCGCGGCGGCCGGCATGCGCTCGAAGAACAGAGCGCCCGCGAGTTCGCCAGCGTGCTGCGCGAATTGCTGGACTGATTGCCTTTGTAGGATGGCGTGGAGCGCAGCGATACCCATCGATCCGGGCGCAGATACAGCATGGGTATCGCTGCGCTCCACCCATCCTACGAACCAGGGATCACACCTGTAGGAGCGAGCTTGCTCGCGAACGATCTCCGCAGCGGGGCTGGTTCGCGAGCAAGCTCGCTCCTACGAAAACCCGCGCCGGTCATACCGCGCGAGATGGCCGCAATGAAAAAACGCCCCGAGGGGCGTTTTTTCATGGGGTGGTCGAACGGGAATCGGTCGTTCGCCAGATCAGGTCATCCGTCTGGTAACCCCGCGCATGGGCCAGCTCCAGCAGCTTCTGCCGCGTCGTATCCGGCACCACCGGCTGGCGCGACAGCAGCCAGAGGTATTCGCGGTCAGGGTTGCCGACCAGCGCGGTCTGGTAGTCGTCGTCGACGTAGAGCACCCAGTAGTCACCCTTGGCGATGCCGGGGAAGAGTTTCGTGAAGGTGTTGTCGAAGCGCACCCAGAGCTTGTCGGTGCGGCCCGGCACCTGAGCCTCGGCGCGGCCAGTGGCCTGGTCCCAGTCGCCATCGCTGGTCAGGCAGCGGTTGGTCACCGCGATGCTGGCATCGTCCTGCAGGCGGTAGTGGGCTTCGGATTGCGTGCACTGGCGCTGGAAGAACATCGGCTTGCGCGCCAGCTCGTACCAGGTGCCCATGTAGCGCTTGAGGTCGACCTGCACGGTCTGCGGCGGCGGCTGGGTGGAACCCGCACAACCGCTCAGTGCAACGAGGCAGGCCAGCCAGATCATGGATCGATGCATTCGCTCCTCCTTGGCTGCCTGCCCTGCCCGGGCGGGTTACTTCAGGCCCTGGGCGGAGAACAGCAGCACTTTGTCGCCGGCGTACTGGATGCTGATGAAGGCCTTGTCGTCACCCCAGGTGCAGCTGGAAACGCCCAGAGCTCCGGAGCATTCGGCAGGCTTGCCGAGCAGGTCCTCGACTTCGGCCTTGGTCATGCCGGTTTTGATCTTGGAATAGTTCTCCTGGTTCACTTTGCTGCAAGCGGCCAGGACGACACAGAACGCGACGAGCGCGAGGCGGCGGAAGGACATCGACAACTCCATTGTTTTGGGGGCAGGCCAACAAGCTTGGCACAGGGCGACCGATTCGGCCGCCGGGTTGGAGTCAGAAACGTGAGCCAGGTTCCGTGAGGAACTGCGCTTCTTCAGCCGTGGACTGGCGGCCGAGGATGGCGTTGCGGTGAGGGAAGCGGCCGAAGCGGTCGATCACCACCTGGTGCTTGCGTGCGTAGGCGAGGTAACCGGCGAAAAGCACCTTCTCGCTCTCGCTGGATTCGGCCTGCAACGCTTCGTACAGGCGTACCGCCTCATCCTGGCTGGCCAGGTCTTCGGCGTGCTCCAGCACGATGTAGACGAACACTCGCTCAATGCGCGGCAACTGGCGGTCGAAACCCGCTTCCAGGCCCTGGCGCACCAGTTGCTGGGCGCGGGCGTCGCCGGCATAGGCGCGCGGGCTGTCGCGAAAGACCATGCGCGGCAACTGGTCCAGCAGCAGGATCAGCGCCAGCCAGCTCTGCGGCTCGCGCTCCCACTCCTGCAGACCGCCGTCCAGGGCCTGGCGCACCAGGCCGCCGAAACGGTTTTCCGAGTCCACGTCCTGGCAGCCGCTCTTGCCGAACCACAGCGCGTTGCGCTGGGCGGCGACTTCATTGGCATCCAGCGCAGTGCCGAACCACCAGTCAAGCAGGGTCTGCCAGGGCGCGGTGCTCATCAGCCTTCCTGGTGGTAGGCGGTGGCGCGCTCGACTTCTTCCTTCGAGCCCAGGAACACCGCGACGCGCTGGTGCAGGCTGTCGGGCTGGATGTCGAGGATGCGCTGGCGGCCGTTGGTGGCGGCGCCGCCGGCCTGCTCGATGATGAAGGACATCGGGTTGGCTTCGTACATCAGGCGCAGCTTGCCGGGCTTCTCCGGCTCGCGGGAATCACGCGGGTACATGAACACGCCGCCGCGGGTCAGGATGCGGTGCACGTCGGCCACCATGGAGGCGATCCAGCGCATGTTGTAGTTCTTGCCCAGCGGGCCTTCCTTGCCGGCCAGCAGCTCGTCGACGTAGCGCTTCACCGGGGCTTCCCAGTGGCGCTGGTTGGACATGTTGATGGCGAATTCGGCGGTGCTGGTCGGCACGGTGATGTTGTCGTGGGTCATCACGAAGCTGCCCAGCTCGCGGTCCAGGGTGAAGCCTTTCACGCCGTTGCCCAGGGTCAGGATCAGCATGGTCTGCGGGCCGTAGATGGCGTAGCCGGCGGCGACCTGGGTAGTGCCCTTCTGCAGGAAGGCCTCTTCACGCAGGCTGTCGTTCTGGCTCAGGTATTCCTGCGGGCAGCGCAGCACGGAGAAGATGGTGCCGACCGAGACGTTGACGTCGATGTTGGAGGAGCCATCCAGCGGGTCGAAGACCAGCAGGTAGGCGCCCTTGGGGTACTTGCCCGGAATCTGGTAGGGGTGGTCCATTTCCTCGGAGGCCATGCCGGCCAGGTTACCGGCCCACTCGTTGGCTTCCAGGAGGATTTCGTTGGACAGGACGTCGAGCTTCTTCTGCACCTCGCCCTGCACGTTCTCGGTTTCCATGCTGCCGAGCACGCCACCCAGCGCACCCTTGGACACGGCGTGGCTGATTTCCTTGCACGCGCGGGCCACCACTTCCACGAGGTGACGCAGGTCGGCCGGGGTGTTGTGACTGCGGGTCTGCTCGATCAGGTAGCGGCTCAGGGTAACGCGGGACATGGAAGACTCCAGGGGAGAAGATAAAAATCAGGGCGCATTCTAGCGTGGAAACGACCGCGATGCCTCCTTGCGCAGAGGCACGCAGAATGCTTGGAGCCCGCCGCGCACGGGCAGTTCCCCAGAGGCGATCGGCACCGCGACCTTCGGCCGCGTGGCGAGCGGTACGCTGAAAAGAAAGCGGGGTGACGGCCGCAACCGCCCGTCACCCCGCCGCGCTCACCTCAGGCGGTCAGAAGTCCAGGCTCAACGCCAGGTTCACCCCTTGCGCCAGGTCGTCGCTGCTGCGGTGCGCGCTGTAGCCGCCGCGCAGCGACAGCTCCGGGGTCAGCTTCTGGGCGAAGCCGATGGTGGCGCGCTGCAGGTGGCTCTGCGGGGTGTAGCCCTGCAGGCTGAAACCGATGTCCGGCAGGCTGGTGAAGTTCATCCCGACATTCTGGGTGTCGTCGGCGTATTCGCGCTCCACGGCAACCTCGCCGAACAGCTGGGTTTCCTGGGAGAGGTCCAGCTTGCCCTGCAGGCCGACACCGAGGCGACGGGAGTAGCGGTCCTGCTCGTCATAGGCCAGCGCGGTGGAACGGCCGCTGCCCTCTTCGTAGCTGTCCACTTTCACCCGCGCCCAGTCGGCACTGACGAATGGCGACAGGTGCCAGTTTTCGCCGCCCTGGGCGATGTCGTACCCCAAGCGACCGCTGAAGGCCAGCAGGCTGCCGTCGGTATCGGCCTTCTCCTCCACTTCGTGGTTGATGATGGTGAACTTGCGGTTCGCCTCATCGAAGTCGAGCTTGCCGCCGGTCACGGAGGCGTCAGCCCACCAGCGATTCTGCTGGAACTGGACGAACAGGCTGCCCAGGTAGCTGTTGAGCTTGTAGTCGGAGTCGTCGGAGCCAAGCTCCAGCTTCTGCCGGTAGAAGCCCAGCGAGCCGCCGACGCGCCAGGCGTCATCCAGGCGATAGCTGGTGCCCAGGGTCAGGTTGGCGCCGTAGCCGTCGCCATCGGCCGCGCTGTCCTGGTCGTCGTAGTCCAGGTGCTGCGCCCCACCGGTGACGAAACCGCGCCACTGGTTGACGCCCTGCCAGTTCTCCCAGTCCGCCAACCACTGGCTGCGCAGCTGGTCCTGGTAGGCGTTGTAGGTGCCCAGGGCCATCTCCGGCAGCATGGTCGCTTCCCACGGGGCGGAGAGCACCGAGTAGGCGTAGTCGGCGATCAACGTCTGGCCGGCGATAGTCGGGTGCACGCCGTCGTTGAAGATCAGCTTGGTCGGGTCGGGGTTGGTGCCGTGGCGGCCATACACCGCGTTCTCGGTGCAGCTGTTGCCGCTGAAGCAGGTGCCGACGAGGTTCTGGTCGGTCGCCAGGCCATAGGCGCCCGGGTTGGCCAGTACTTCCTTGAACATCGCCGGGATGTTGAGCGGGATGACGTTGGCGTCGGAGGCGGCCAGCTGACTGACCAGTTCCTCGTTGAAGATGCCCGACAGCTGGGTGCCGAAGGATTCCAGCGCGGTGCCGTTGGTGGCCGGGGTCTGGCCGAGGTCGGGCAGCAGCCAGACCATGATGTAGCGCGCACCGGCGTCGTGCAGCGCATCCACGCTATCCACCAGGCGGCCTGCTGCAGCTCGGGCGGTCGGGTCGTTGGTGATGCGCAGCTGGAGGAAGTCGTTGCCACCACCGGTGAGGTAGTACAGCGCATTCGGATCAGCGCGGTTGTTCACCAGATAGCCGTCACGGGTGCGGCTGGTGGAGCCGGAAGTGACCACCGAGCCACCGGCAGCGGTGATCGAGTCGTAGATCTGGTCGGTACGGTAGCCACCGACCGCCCAGTTGTTGCCGTCCACGGTGCCGGGGACCAGCGAGGTCGAGGGGTTCAGGTCGGCGCCATTGATGCCCAGCTTGCCGCCGAGAATCATCGGTGCGGTGGGGCCGAAGATCTCGCCGCTGCCGTCCAGATAGGTCGGACCGACACGGTTGGTGAAGCGGGTACTGGCACCAGCGGGGCCGCCGGCATCGGCGAACTGGCCGGAATCGCTCAGGCTGTCGCCGAAGACGACCAGGGTGGAATACGGCGAAGGGGCTGCGGAGGCCTGCGCGGCAATGGCCAACGCGCACGCAGCCGCCAGCGGGGTGAGCGCCTTTCTGATCATTCTGCTACTCCATGCTTTGTTGTTATTCGGTAATCAGAACAACCCAGACAGTATCAGAATTTCTACAGGCGACACCCCTATCTTGCGGCGATCCGCGCCGATCAGCTCGCCTGGCGGTTGCTCCGCAGCAGGCTCAGCGCCATCAGCGCGAGCAGGCCGACGCCCGCCAGCAGCAGCGCCCACAGGCCATAGCGCTTCCAGTGGGTATCGGCTTTCGCGACATCGGCAGGCAGTGGTGTCGCCGGCGCCTGCAGAGTGCCCTTGAGCCGCGCCTCGCCCATGTTCGCCAGGCGCTTGGGCTCGTAGCCGGGCACCAGGGTGGTCAGCGGCAGGCTGCCATCGGTGATCGATCCACTGCCCACCGCCAGTTCGTAGGGCTCACCGCCGCGTGCAAGGAACACCAGTTCGCTGGCGCGAACGCCCACGCTCAGGTGCGCCGTCGAACCCCCGAGGCCGCCGCCGCGCGCATCCACCTGCAGACGCAGCTGGCCCAGGGTGGTGCCGGGCAATGCCAGCTCCTCCTGGGTGATTTCACCACCCTGCCCCGGCAGGCGATACAGCACGCCGCGCGCCAACGGCGACCACTGCACATTGCCGTCGTGGCGGCCGGAGATCACCACCGGAGCCAACGTGTTGTCCTGTTGCAACGGAATCCGCACGCGCTCCACCGGTAGCGCCAGCGGCAGGCTCCAGCTGAAGTCGCCATTATTGTCGACCTTGGCCGCCAGGGGTTCGGACCAGAGCATCGGTACCGGGCCGCTACTGCTGCGGCTGCCGCTGAGCGTGGCGCCGACCAGTTGCGCGGCCTGCTCCGGCGACTCCCACCACAGGCGCAGGTAGCGCGCCGTCTCGCCGGGCAGCGCTATGTCGTTCTGCTCGATGCGCTGGCCGTTGAAATCCAGCCGGGCCAATTGCCCTTCGCCCAGGGAGCGCCAGTGCTCCAGGTCATCGCTGGCTTCGATGCGCAGGCGCTGGAAGCCGTCGCTGTCCGCCGTCCAGTCCAGCTGCAGGCGGTCCAGCGGCAAGTCGCCGGAGCCGGTTTCCAGCAGCCACCCGCGCAGCACCTGGGTCTTGTCCTGCGCGGGCGCGTTCGGGGTGATTTCCAGGATGGTGCCGGTGGTGCTGCGGACGATCTTCAGGTTGTCGCCGGCCGCGCTGCCAGAGGCACCCCGCAGCGGGAAGATGCGCGCCTGCACTTCGCTGCGCACCTCTTTCTCGCTGGCTGCGCTGGTGCGCAAGCTGTAGGGCAGCGCCTCGCCTTCGGCGTTGAAGATGCGTACGTCGCGCAGGTCGCCATGGCGGGCGGCGAACAGGACCTCGATGGGCAATTGCACGCGGTACCACGGCCCCTGGCCGGAAAGCTCCAGCGGCACGCGATGGGCGAAGTCCGCCGGAGTGGGTGCGGCACTGGCGTGATTGCCCAGCAGGCAGGCACCGGCGAGCAGGAAGAGGGTATTGAGCTTCATGCGGAGGGGAGCTCCTGTTGCGGTTGCTCATCAGGCTGTGGCCGGCGCGGCGGCAGCGGTGCGAAGTAGCCGACGATCAGCATCAGCACGCCGACGCCGATGAAGGAAATGATGCGTTCCAGGCTGCCACCACTGGCGCGGTCGACGAGGAACAGCTTGATCACCACGACCACCAGCAGCACTGCCCCGACCAGCCAGAAGTCGCGGCGACCGCGCAGGTGCCCGGCGATCATCAGGCCCAGCGCGATCAGCGCCCAGACGATGGACAACCCGGCCTGTACCAGCATGGACTGGCTCAGGGAATCGAACTCGAACGGCACGCCGCCCCAATGGTGCGCGGTGCGGCACACCGCCATGGTCAGCAGGGCGAACAGCGAAGCGCCCAGCACCGCCTGCACCGGCAGGCGCAGGGTCGACTCGGCAACGCCCAGTTGCGGCAGGCCCAGGCGCGTCCACTGGAAGATCGCCGCAAGCACGATGAGCATGCCCAGCTCCAGCGGGTTCACCAACGGCAGGTACGGCAGCGGGTCGGCCGCGCCGTTGCTGAACAGATTGACCAGCCAGAACCAGCCCAGCAGCGCCAGGGCCACCGGGGCGGCAGCGATCGCGCGGTACTCGCGCTCGAAGGCCGCCACCGGCCACGGCAGACGCGCCATGCCCCCCATGAGGATCAGGAACAGGCTCGGCACCAGCGCCCAGCCCAGCCAGCGCCAGGCGTTGTAATGCTCGGCCAGGGCGAAGAACAGGTAGCGCAGCTCCAACGCCAGCACGCCGAGGATCAGCCAGCAACCCAGTACATGGGCCACCTGGGCAGCGCGGTGCGGCAGCAAGGCGTCAAGTCGGCGCAGGGTGAAGAAGTGCACCGCGAACACCGCCAGCCAGCCGAGCCAGCCCAGTTCTGCCAGCGGGTGATAGCCCAGGCTCCAGGCACTGGCCAGCGCCACCAGCGACACCGGCACCAATGCCAGGCACAGCAGTGCCAACGCGCGCCACTGCTCGCGGCGCGCCAGCAGCGACCAGAGGCCGACGCTGACCGCCGCCACCAGCAGCGCCACATGTTCACGCATCTCGCTGGGTACGAAGCGGGCGATTTCCCAGACAGCGGTCAGCGCCCACCAGCCCGCGCCCCACACCAGCAGCAATTGCGACAGTTGCTCCAGCCCAAGGCCGCCCAGCGCCAGGTTGCGCTCGCGCTCGCTGGCGCGGTGCAGGCGCCAGGCGCCGACCAGCGCAGCCAGCGCCAGCACTGCCGGGGTCCAGAAGCCCATGTGCGCCAGCGGTTTCAGGCCCTCGCTGGGCAGGTCGCCGAACAGTGCCGCGCCACCGAAGAGGAAGGCGCCCGCGCCGATAACCTGCAGCACCAGACCGAAGACGAAGGCCGCGCGTTGCTGCAACTGCAGGCTCAGCCAGAGGATCAGCAACCCACTGCCAGCCCAGACAGCGGCGGCGGTCTGCCAGGGCAGCACGAAGAGCACGGCGAGGTTGATGAAGGCCAGGCCCAGTAGCAGGACCACGCTCAGGCCGAGCATCAGCCGGCGGTCGTCGCGCACCAGCGAATCCCGCGCGGCGATCAGCATGGCGGCGATCAGCGCCAGCCCGATCAACGAGGCCGTCACCAGCCCGCGCCAACCCGAGCCGAGCACACCACCACCCTCCTGCGCGCCGTGCAGATGCAGGAGGAACACCGCACCGCCCAGCAGTTGCACCGCAAAGGCGCAGGCCAGGAAGGTACGCGAACGCAGGCGCAGCGCGGCAAACAGGGTCGCCAACCCAGCGACGGCCCAGGACATGGCGGTACCGTCCGCGCCCATCAGCAGAGGGGCGATCAGGTAGAGAAACGCCAGACCGAAGGCCGCCAGCACCGGGCGAGCGTTCGGCTCCCAGCTGCGCAGGGTCTGCGGAGCGGCAATGCGCAGGCTCCAGAAGCTGAACAGCAGCGCCACGCCGAGCATCAGTGCGCCCAGTGGCGCGCCGTCGAGCAGCGTCAGCGACAGCGGGTTCACTTCCAGGCCGGCAAGGAAGGCCAGCGCCGCGCCCACTTGCAGCAACAAGGCAAAGATCCGAGCCAGCGGCCGCTGCTGACGCAAGCCGAGCCAGAAGATGCCGGCACCTTCCACTGCCCAGGCGGCTGAGGTCCAGCGCGCATCGAGGCCCAGAGGGATCGCCAGCGTGCCGAATACCACGCCCAGCGCCAGGCAAGTTTCCACCAGCAGCAGCGCGCGACCGGCGGTGCGCCCGGCCAGCAGGCGGGCGAGCACCATGTAGAACAGACCCAGCGCCAGGGCGCTGAACGCCGCGCCGAACTCCAGGGGCTGGATGATCCCGTATTGCAGGCCGAAACCCACCAGCGGCGTGCCGAACAGCACGGTGCCGTCGACGTAGTCGGTCTGCCGCGCCGACCAGCGCAGCAGCGCCCCGCGGGAATTATCGTCCGGCGCCCCAGCCGCCTCGCGCAGGCGGCGGCGGGCGAACAGCAGGCCGATGGCGACGTAGGTGAGGAAGAACAGGATCAGGAACGGCTCGGTCGTCCCGAACAGTTCCGGTTTGTAGGACCGCAGCCCCCAGGCCAGGCCGATGCCGAAGGTGCCGAAGAAGCCGATCAGGTTGAGCATCCGCCAGGCCTTGAACCAGGCGATGGCGAAAATACCGGCATTGAGCAGGGCGAAGTAGCTGAACAGCGCGACATGGCTGCCACCGCCGGTGGACGCCAGGATCGGCGCGGCGAAACCGCCCAGCGCAGCGGCAGCAGCAAGACCCACTGCGTCCTGCAGGATGGCGAGAATCGCCGAGAACAGGGTGACCGCCACCAGCAGCACGAAACCGGCCTTCGGGTCGATCAGCACCTCGCCATGGTTCATCGCCGGATACAGCTTGATGCTGGCGAACACCGTCAGGTAGAGCACGGCGACGCCGGTGCCCTGGAGGATCAGCGCATAGGCCGGGCGCCGCCGACGCAGCCACCAGCCGAGCCCGAGCAGTGCCAGCGCGGCAGCGGCGGTGCCGAGGTACGGCCCTTGCGGCGGCATGGTCATGCCTTCGGTGGCATAGCGCAGCAGGAAGGCCAGGCCGAGGAACAGCAGCACCACACCGACGCGAAGCACCGTGTTGCCGCCCAGCAACCAGTCGCGGGCGGCGCCGAAGGCACGGTCGAACAAGGATGGAACGGGCGGAGCCGGCGGCAGCGGAGGTGCAGCAGGAGCCGGCTGTGGCCGAGCCTCTGGCTCCTCGACGCGGGCCTGGGCAGCCGGCCTTTCCATCGGCTCGAGCACCAGGTCGGACCACTCGATGGGTGCTTCCACCCGCGCAGCGGCCGCCGGGGCCGGCGCCAGTTCGTCGGTGGGCAGCTCGATGTTCCACTCCAGCTCCGTGGCAGCGGTTGCGCTGACGGGCGCTTCGACCTCGGGCTCGACCCCGGTCGGCGCAACCGGTATTTCCGGCGCGACAGTCTCGACGCTGACCGGTGGAGGCGTCTGCCCGACCGGGCCACGCTCCACCTGCAGCAACCGCTCATACAGGGCCTTGGTGCCCTGGTCGAAGCGTTCGCCGAAGGTCTTCAGCTCACTGCGAAGGCTGGCGTTCTCCCGTTGCAGGCTGTGCAGCGCGAGGGTCTGCCCCAGCGCGAGGCCGACCACTGCGCCCAATACCGCCCCGGTGATCGACTCGCCTGCAGCGGCGCCGATGACCAGGCCGACCAGCATGAAAATCCATTGCATGCTTTCGAATCCTTGAGGTTCTGTGCGAATCCATCCCGACCCGGGCGGCAACGCCCGGGAAGCTGAGTATATCGGCCTGGCTCCCTGGCCTGCGTCCACTAACGCTCAGCTTCGAGTACTCTGACGTCGCGAAGTTGCCTCGTAGCCACGCCTCACTGAAATTTCAAAGACGAGGGTGCCTTTCGTAAGAGCGAGCTTGCTCGCGAACCGCCCCGCTTCAATGCCACCGGAGAATCCGTTCGCGAGCAAGCTCGCTCCTACTGATCCAGTGAAGCTACCCGGAAGACGGGCAAAAAAAAGCCGGGCAGATGCCCGGCTTTTCCTTGTTACCCGTCGAATCAGACCTTGGCGCGTTCGTAGCGCTTGCGGTCGTTCTCGTTGAGCATTTTCTTGCGCAGACGGATCGACTTCGGCGTCACTTCCACCAGCTCGTCATCGGCGATGAATTCCAGCGCCTGCTCCAGAGTGAAGCGGATCGGCGGAACCAGGGCGATGACTTCGTCCTTGCCCGAAGCGCGCATGTTGTCGAGCTTCTTGCCTTTGGTGGGGTTGATCACCAGGTCGTTGTCGCGGCTGTTGATGCCGGCCAGCTGGCCTTCGTAGATCTCGTCGCCTGGGCCGAGGAACAGCTTGCCGCGGCTTTGCAGGGTTTCCAGCGAGTAGGTCAGCGCGGTGCCGGTGGCCATGGAGACCAGTACGCCGTTCTGACGGTTGGTCACTTCGCCGGCCTTGATCGGGCCGTAGTGGCTGAAGGTCGAGGTCAGGATGCCGGTGCCCGAGGTCAGGGTCAGGAAGTTGTTACGGAAGCCGATCAGGCCACGCGCCGGGATGGTGTACTCCAGGCGCACGCGGCCCTTGCCGTCGGGGATCATGTTGGTCAGATCGCCCTTGCGCAGGCCCATCTGCTCCATCACCGAGCCCTGGTGCTGCTCTTCGATGTCGATGGTGACGTTCTCGTACGGCTCCTGCTTCTCGCCTTCGGCGGTCTCGATGATGACCACTTCCGGACGGCCTACGGCCAGCTCGAAGCCTTCACGGCGCATGGTTTCGATCAGTACCGAGAGGTGCAGTTCGCCACGGCCGGAAACCTTGAATTTCTCCGGGGAGTCACCTTGCTCGACGCGCAGGGCCACGTTGTGCAGCAGTTCCTTGTCCAGACGGTCCTTGATGTTGCGGCTGGTGACGAACTTGCCTTCTTTACCGGCGAACGGCGAGTCGTTGACCTGGAAGGTCATGCTCACGGTCGGCTGGTCGACGGTCAGCGGCGGGCGCGCTTCGACGTTCTGCGGGTCGCACAGGGTGTCGGAGATGTACAGCTCGTCCATGCCCGAGACGCAGACGATGTCGCCGGCTTCGGCTTCAGCGACTTCGACGCGCTGCAGGCCCGAGTGACCCATGATCTTCAGGATGCGGCCGTTGCGCTTGGTGCCGTCGTCGCTGATGGCCACGACCGGGGTGTTGGTCTTGACCTTGCCGCGGGCGATACGGCCGATGCCGATCACGCCGAGGAAGCTGTTGTAGTCCAGCTGGGAAATCTGCATCTGGAACGGGCCGTCGACGTCGACTTTCGGCGCCGGGACGTGGTCGATGATCGCCTGGAACAGCGCGTCCATGTTGTCGTCCATCTTCTCGTGGTCCATGCCGGCGATGCCGTTCAGGGCACTGGCGTAGACGATCGGGAAGTCCAGCTGCTCGTCGGTGGCGCCGAGGTTGTCGAACAGGTCGAAGATCTGGTCGATGACCCAGTCAGGACGCGCGCCCGGACGGTCGATCTTGTTCACTACGACGATCGGGCGCAGGCCGGCCTTGAAGGCCTTCTGGGTGACGAAACGGGTCTGCGGCATGGGGCCGTCCTGGGCGTCGACCACCAGCAGTACGGAGTCGACCATGGACATCACGCGCTCAACCTCGCCACCGAAGTCGGCGTGGCCGGGGGTGTCGACGATGTTGATGCTGTAGTCATTCCATTTCAGGGCGGTGTTCTTCGCCAGAATGGTAATGCCACGCTCTTTTTCCTGGTCGTTGGAGTCCATCACGCGCTCGTTTTCCGCTTCTTTGCGGTCGAGGGTGCCGGACAGGCGCAGGAGCTTGTCTACGAGGGTGGTCTTGCCATGGTCGACGTGGGCGATGATGGCGATGTTGCGCAGTTTTTCGATCACAGTGTCAGTCTCGATAGTGAATCTTCGGCTGCCGTTTTCGGCAGCGGGGGCCGGGCCGTGGCGCGGCGGTGCAAAAGGTCAGGGCGTGAGCCTACGCACCGAATGTGTCGGGAGGTCGGTGGCGGATACTGCCGCCGAACAGTCCGGGCTGGCGGCGTTGGTCCGCGCCTTTATTGCGGACGGTAAACACGCACATTGGTGTGCCCTTCGTTGACCAGGTGGTGGGCGTGCAGGCGACTCATCACGCCCTTGTCGCAATACAGGAGGTACTGGCGGTTGGGGTCCAGTTCCTTGAACTTGCTGTTGATCGCGTAGAACGGCATGGCCAGGACTTCGATGCCCTCGATGGCCAGCGGTTCATCTTCCTGGGCATCCGGGTGACGGATGTCCACCACGATCTGGCCGGCCAGTACTTCGCCGACCATTTCCACCGACAGGTCCTTGCCCAGCTCATCGATCACGCGATCGACAGTCATCTGGGTGGAACGCTCCAGGGCGCGGTCGAGCACCGCCATGTCGAACTTGGTTTCTTCGTGGTCGACGCGGTACGGCTTGGCCTGGGTGGTCGGGTTCACCGAAATCACACCGCAATATTCTGGCATGTGCTTGGCGAACTCGGCGGTGCCGATCTTCGTCGCCGTGTCGATGATGTCCTGCTTGTGGCTGACGATCAGCGGGCGCAGCACCAGGGTGTCGGTCACCCGGTCGATCACCGAGAGGTTCGGCAGGGTCTGGCTGGACACCTGGGAAATCGCCTCGCCGGTCACCAGCGCGTCGATCTCCAGGCGCTCGGCCACTCGACTGGCGGCGCGCAGCATCATGCGCTTCAAGGTCACGCCCATGTAGCTGTCGTCGACCTTGGTGAGAATCTCGCCGACCACTTCCTCGAAGGGCACGCTGACGAACAGCACGCGCTGGGAGCTGCCGTACTTCTTCCACAGGTAGTGCGCGACTTCCATCACGCCCAGTTCGTGGGCACGGCCGCCGAGGTTGAAGAACACGAAGTGACTGATCATGCCGCGGCGCATCATCTGGTAGGCCGCCACGGTGGAGTCGAAGCCACCGGACATCAGCACCAGCACCTGCTCCAGCGCACCCAGCGGGTAGCCGCCCAGGCCATCGTGCTGGGCGTGGATCACGTAGAGGCGGTCGTGGCGGATTTCCACGCGCACTTCCACTTCTGGGTTCTTCAGCGAGACGCCCGCCGCGCCGCAGTGCTGGCGCAGGCCGCCGCCGACGTAACGCTCAACATCTATAGAGGTGAAGGGGTGCTTGCCGGCGCGCTTGCAACGCATGGAGAAGACCTTGCCCGGCAGCTTGTCGCCGAAATGGGCCTTGCACTTCTCGAGGATGTCGTCGAAATCGCCCAGCGGGTATTCGTGCACTTCCAGGAAGTGGCCGATGCCCGGCGTGCAGGTCAGGCGCTCGATCATCTCGCGCAGGACTTTCGGGTCGGCGACCCTGGTCTCGACCTCGAGGTTGTCCCACTCGCCCTCGACCAGCAGCTCGGGGTCGAGATCGCGGAGCACCGTGCGAATGTTCTTCGCCAGCTGGCGGATGAAGCGCTTGCGCACCGGCCGGCTCTTGATGGTGATTTCCTGGAAGACCTTGACGATGAGTTTCATGCGGATCGGGCGATTGCCATGGGACTGAAAAAAAGGGGCGGAATTATATCCGAAATTGCTCAAGACTTGAGCAGAAATCGGAGACTTTCTTTTTGGTGCACCAAAATGGACTTATGCACCATGGCGGAGCACCAAAGCAGTGCACTATTTCCGTGCAATTATCCCTAGCACACGCCAGAGCCCGTGATTTCAGGGGCCCTGCCCATTTACGGGCACTGGCACGCAACTTGCTCTCTTGTGAGGCAGGTTGCCCTGGCGGAGTATTCCGGCCGGCATCACCCGATACTGGGGCACAGAAAGCTCCCAGCTCTAATCCCTCCTGGAGGACAGCATGTCGTACAAGTCGCAACAACTGATCAAAGATCATGACGTGAAGTGGGTTGACCTGCGCTTCACCGATACCAAAGGCAAGCAGCAGCACGTCACCATGCCCGCCCGCGATGCGCTGGACGACGAGTTCTTCGAAGCCGGCAAGATGTTCGATGGTTCCTCCATCGAAGGCTGGAAGGGCATTGAAGCCTCCGACATGATCCTGCTGCCGGACGACAGCACCGCCGTGCTCGACCCGTTCACCGAAGAGCCGACCCTGATCATCGTTTGCGACATCATCGAGCCGAGCACCATGCAAGGCTACGAGCGCGACCCGCGCAACATCGCCAAGCGCGCCGAGGAATACCTGAAGTCCACCGGTATCGGTGACACCGTATTCGTCGGCCCGGAGCCGGAGTTCTTCATCTTCGACGAAGTGAAGTTCAAGTCCGACATCTCCGGCTCGATGTTCAAGATCTTCTCCGAGCAGGCTTCCTGGAACACCGACGCTGACATCGAGACCGGCAACAAAGGCCACCGTCCGGGCGTCAAGGGCGGCTACTTCCCGGTACCGCCGGTCGACCACGACCACGAAATCCGTACCGCCATGTGCAACGCCATGGAAGAAATGGGCCTGGTCATCGAAGTTCACCACCACGAAGTGGCGACTGCCGGCCAGAACGAAATCGGCGTGAAGTTCAACACCCTGGTTGCCAAGGCTGACGAAGTTCAGACCCTGAAGTACTGCATCCACAACGTTGCCGACGCCTATGGCAAGACCGTGACCTTCATGCCGAAGCCGCTGTACGGCGACAACGGCTCGGGCATGCACGTTCACATGTCCATCTCCAAGGATGGCAAGAACACCTTCGCTGGCGAAGGCTATGCCGGCCTGTCCGACACCGCCCTGTACTTTATCGGCGGCATCATCAAGCACGGCAAGGCCCTGAACGGCTTCACCAACCCGGCCACCAACTCCTACAAGCGTCTGGTTCCGGGCTTCGAAGCCCCGGTCATGCTGGCCTACTCGGCCCGCAACCGTTCCGCCTCGATCCGTATCCCGTACGTCTCCAGCCCGAAAGCCCGCCGCATCGAAGCGCGCTTCCCGGACCCGGCTGCCAACCCCTACCTGTGCTTCGCCGCACTGCTGATGGCGGGCCTGGACGGCATCCAGAACAAGATTCACCCCGGCGATGCCGCCGACAAGAACCTGTACGACCTGCCGCCGGAAGAGGCGAAGGAAATCCCGCAGGTTTGCGGCAGCCTGAAAGAAGCGCTGGAAGAACTCGACAAGGGCCGTGCGTTCCTGACCAAGGGCGGCGTGTTCACCGACGAGTTCATCGATGCCTACATCGAGCTGAAGTCGGAAGAAGAAATCAAGGTGCGCACCTTCGTGCACCCGCTGGAATACGACCTGTACTACAGCGTCTGATCCACGAATACCTATAAATAGCGACACCATTAAGGCCTCCTTCGGGAGGCCTTTTTTATGGTCTGGAGAAAACCGCCGGCACCTGTATCTGTGCCTATGCCTGCGCCTGTAGGAGCGAGCTTGCTCGCGAACCGCACAGCACTGGAGTCACCGGATAACGCATTCGCGAGCAAGCTCGCTCCTACAACGGAAGGCCGGATTCAGATCCCGCCGTCGACCGGCGCGCCATGCTCCTCGTCATCCTCGCGGCGCGATTTGCGCAGGCGCGAGAGCTGCACATTCAGGCGTGGCATGGAGAGCTCCAGCCCGGCCTTATCCAGCTTCTGCCGCAGGCGCAGGTTGAAGGCGCGCTGCACTTCCCACTGGCGGATCGGCGCCGTCTTGAAGCGGAAGCGCAGGATCGCCTGGCCGGCATCGAAGCTCTCGATACCCTGGATTTCCAGCGGCGACCAGATGGCGCGGTTGATGGTGCGGTCGCCGCGCAACTCGCCGGAGACCTCCTTGACCAGCGCCAGCGCGTCGTCGATGGGCATGCTCGCCGGCACCGGCCAGCGGAACATCGCGTAGCCGAACTGCCGCGAGTAGTTCTTGATGCTCTTGATCTCGCTGAACGGGATGGTGTGTACCACACCATCCAGGTCGCGCAGGCGCACGGTGCGGATGGTCAGGCCCTCGACCGTCCCCAGGTGGCCGCCGACATCCACGTAGTCGTCGATGGACAGCGAGTCCTCGATGATGATGAACAGGCCGGTGATCAGGTCCGCCACCAGTGATTGCGCACCAAAGCCGATAGCCAGACCGATGACACCGGCACCAGCAAGCAGCGGCGTGACGTTCATGCCCATGTTGGCCAGGGCGACGATCAGCGCAATCACCGCGATGGTCACGAACAGCACGTTGCGGATCAGCGGCAGCATGGTCAGTGCGCGGGCGTTGGCGCTCTTCTTGCCGCCCAGGCCGAGGCTGTGCTGTACCGCGGTATCGGTGAGAATCCAGACCAGCCAGGCGACCAGCAGGGTGGTGCCGAAGCTGAACAGCTTGAGGCTGATCTGCGAGCCGTCGCCTTCGGCGAAACGCACCAGCGACATGCCCCAGACGCGCAGGCCGATCTCCAGGAAGAACAGCAGGCTGGCGATGTGCAGCAGCGTGTAGCCGAAGCTCTGCAACTGCTCGATGTACGGTGCATGGCGACGTGCACCGCGTCGGGCCGAGCGTTGATGGGCACGGCGGATCAGGCCATTGACGGTCATCGCGACCACCGCCACGACAGCACAGACCAGCGCGCGACGCAGGGCGTAGCTGCTGTCGCCAGCCGTGACGATGGTGGCGAACAGCGAGATGCCCACCAGCACCAGAACCGGCAGGAACCAGATCGAACCGACCAGTTCCACCAGGTCGCTCAGGCCCCTGCGCTTGAGGCGCCGCTCCAGCGGCTGGTTGCGGATCAGGTGGGCGATGGGCCGGCGGAACTGCAGGACGAACAGCGCGGTAAGCAGCGCTGCACAGATGTTCGCCACGGAGCCGACGAACAGCGAGATGTTCATCCCCAGGCTCTCGATGACGCGAGGGTCGTGCATCACTTCGCCCAGTGCCGCGAGGCTGCCGATCAGCCAGAGCGGGCGGAAGGCACGACGGCGCAGGATGTCCAGCGCTCGCATGCGGTGCGGGCCACTGAGCAGCGATAGGGAGATCACACAGAGCGCGGAGAACAGCGTGCCGCATACCAGGGTGTAGGCGATCACCATCGCCACCAGCTTGCCGAGCGAACTGGGCAGCACCACGGACAGGTAGACGGTGATCAGGAAGGCCACCAGCCAGGGGCCAAGCTTGCGCAGGGCGAACAACAGCAGGTCGCGGGTCTTGGGGTGCTGGGGCAGTTCATCCTCCAGGCCGAAGCGCTTGCGCATGCGCCCGGCGATCCAGCGCAGGCCGAGGGCAACGCAGGCCCAGATGAGGATGACCAGGGCGAAATCGAGGATCATGCCCGGCCATTCCGCCAGCGAAGGGGTCCGTGCTTCAAGCTCGAAGCCGGCGCCCTGGAACAGCTCGGTCCAACGCACCACCGGGCTGTTGGCGCCCTCGAACTGTTTCTCCAGACTCCCCAGGGTGTCGCCAATCAGCCCCAGAACACCGCCCTGTTCTTCAGCGCCCTTCTGTGTGGCGTCGCGCAACTGCTTGAGCTTCTTCAGCAGGTCGGCGCGCTGCTGGTCGTTCTCCAGGGTCTTGATCACCTGGTTCAGCGACTGCTCCAACTGGGCATCGCTGACCTTCGCCTCGCCACTGCCCGTCACCCCGGCGAGAGCCCCGGGAAGCGCTGCCATGGCGGGTACGGCGAAGGACAGGCCCAGGCCGAGGCAGCACAGCAGCAACCACTGACGAAGCAGGTAACGAATCAGAATCACAGGCATACCCCGGAACAATGGAAAATCACGCTTGCCCGCATCATACAGACGCCGGCGCCAGGCTCGGACCCGTCCCGCGCAGGAAAGGTCCTCCCCACGAGGAGCAGCGCACAACGCGCGGCGCCCTGCTGAAAGACAATAGGCAACTTGCCAGCCGCCGTCGGCGGTGCAAGGCTTGGCATGACCATCCGGAGATTCTTCATGCGCCTGATCCTCACCGCCCTGCTGCTCGCCGCCGCATTGCCAGCCAGCGCGCAGATCTACAAGTACACCGATGCCAACGGCAAGACAGTGTTCACCAACCAGCCGCCGACCAACGTCGACGCCAAGCCCGTTGAGCTGCCACCGACCAACACCGTCGGACCGCAGGGGCCGGTCGCAGTGCCCGCCGACAGCGGCACCGCGAACCAGGCCAGCAACGCCTACGCGATTCTCGCCCTGAGCAACCTGCCGGACGACGAATCGCTGCGACAGAACAACGGCAGCTTCATCGTCAATGTCGTGGTGCAGCCCGCCCTGGCTGGCGGCCATCTGCTGCAACTGGTGCTCGACGGCCAGCCCTATGGCGCGCCGACCAGCAGCACCAGCATCGCCTTGCAGGAAATCGACCGCGGCGACCACACGCTGGCCGTCCAGGTCCTGCAGGGCAGCCGCGTGATCCAGGCCAGCGCGCCGGTGAGCTTCACCCTGCAGCGCATCAGCACCAACAGCCCGCAACGGCCCAAGGTCCAACCCCGGACGGGCGGCTGACGATGCGCTATCTGGTGATGCTCCTGTTGTCGGCGCTGTTCTGCCTGTCGGCCAGCGCCGAGGTCTACACCTACATCGACAAGGAAGGTAATCGCGTCTTCACCGACCAGCCGCCGCGCGGCAACGCGCAGAAGCTGCAACTGGCGCCGATCAACTCCCAGCCCGGCTCGCCAAACGGCATGCGCATGCCGCCACCGCTCTACGCGCCAGCCACGCCCGCGCTGCCGCCCGGACCTCCGGCCTACCAGCTGCTGCGTATCATCGTGCCAGAGCCCGACGCCACCGTTCGAGCCAATGACGGCGCGCTGATCGTCTCGGCCACCAGCGACCCGGCCCTGCTCCCCGGCCATCTCTACCGCCTGCTGCTGGACGGCAAGCCCGTGGGTGAGCCCGGCCGCAGCCCGGTGTTTCCGCTGAACAACATCGACCGGGGCACCCACCAGCTCTCGGTGGAGATCATCGACACCCTGGGCCGCACCATCGAGCAGACGCCCAGTCAGCCTTTCCACATGTTCCGCGTTTCAGTGGCCGAATCGGCCGATCTCGATACTTCCCAGCCGCTCGCCGCCGCCGACCACTGACGCGGCGTGCGGCCTGCCACAAACGCACCATATCGGTGCGTACGCCTGCACCACTTTCTATACTCTCCCCATTTCGGGTCATTTCTGCTGACCGGATCGGCCGCCTGCGCACCGCAAATCAGCGCGATGCCGCGAATTACGCGTCTTTTCAGGGCCTGGTTTGCTTTTTGCATTTTCCCGCACAGTCTTGGGACATCTCTTACGCCATGCCTACAGAAACCCAGCTCCGCCTGTTGCTCGACAACCTCACCACGGCGGTGATCCTGCTCAATGCCGAGCTGCGCCTGGAGTACATGAACCCGGCGGCAGAAATGCTGCTGGCGGTCAGTGGCCAGCGCAGCCACGGGCAGTTCATCAGCGAGCTGTTCACCGAATCGCCCGAGGCGCTGCAGTCCCTGCGCCAGGCAGTGGAAGAGGCGCACCCCTTCACCAAGCGCGAGGCGAGCCTGACCTCGCTGACCGGCCAGACCATCACCGTGGACTACGCGGTGACGCCGATCCTCGACCGCCGCGATACCCTGCTGCTGCTGGAAGTCCACCCGCGCGACCGACTGCTGCGGATCACCAAGGAAGAGGCACAGCTGTCCAAGCAGGAAACCACCAAGTTGCTGGTGCGCGGCCTGGCCCACGAGATCAAGAATCCGCTGGGCGGCATTCGGGGCGCAGCGCAGTTGCTTTCCCGTGAGCTGCCAGAGGAATCGCTCAAGGACTACACCAACGTCATCATCGAAGAAGCCGACCGCCTGAGGAATCTGGTGGACCGCATGCTCGGCTCCAACAAGTTGCCACAGCTCTCGGTGACCAACGTCCATGAGGTGCTGGAACGCGTCTGCAGCCTGGTGGAAGCCGAGACCCAGGGCACCATCCCGCTGGTGCGCGACTACGACCCGAGCATCCCTGACCTGCTGATCGACCGCGAGCAGATGATCCAGGCCGTGCTCAACATCGTGCGCAACGCCATGCAGGCGATTGCCGCGCAGAACGAACTCAAGCTGGGGCGCATCACCCTGCGCACCCGCACCCTGCGCCAGTTCACCATCGGCCACACGCGTCATCGCCTGGTGTGCAAGGTGGAGATCATCGACAACGGCCCGGGCATCCCGGCCGAACTGCAGGACACCATCTTCTATCCCATGGTCAGCGGCCGTGCCGACGGCACCGGCCTGGGCCTCGCCATCACCCAGAACATCATCAGCCAGCACCAGGGCTTGATCGAATGCGAGAGCCATCCAGGCCACACCGTATTCAGTCTGTTCCTGCCCCTGGAACAAGGAGTGCATTGACCATGAGCCGATCAGAGACCGTCTGGATCGTCGACGACGACCGCTCCATCCGCTGGGTACTGGAAAAAGCCCTGCAGCAGGAAGGCATGACTACCGTCAGCTTCGACAGCGCCGACAGCGTGATGAGCCGCCTGGGCCGGCAGCAACCGGACGTGATCATCTCCGATATCCGCATGCCCGGCTCCAGCGGCCTGGACCTGTTGGCGCAGATCCGCGAGGTACACCCGCGCCTGCCGGTGATCATCATGACCGCGCACTCGGACCTGGACAGCGCCGTGGCCTCTTATCAGGGCGGCGCCTTCGAATACCTGCCCAAGCCCTTCGACGTCGACGAAGCCGTCTCCCTGGTCAAGCGCGCCAACCAGCACGCCCAGGAGCAGCAGGGCCTGGAAGCACCGGCCAACCAGACGCGCACCCCGGAAATCATCGGTGAAGCGCCGGCGATGCAGGAGGTGTTCCGCGCCATCGGCCGCCTCTCGCACTCCAACATTACCGTGCTGATCAACGGCGAGTCGGGCACTGGCAAGGAACTGGTTGCCCATGCCCTGCACCGCCACAGCCCCCGCGCAACGTCGCCTTTCATCGCACTGAACATGGCAGCGATCCCCAAGGACCTGATGGAGTCCGAGCTGTTCGGCCACGAGAAAGGCGCCTTCACCGGCGCGGCCAACCAGCGCCGCGGCCGCTTCGAGCAGGCCGACGGCGGCTCGCTGTTCCTCGACGAGATCGGCGACATGCCGGCCGACACCCAGACCCGCCTGCTGCGGGTGCTGGCGGATGGCGAGTTCTACCGTGTGGGCGGCCACACCCCGGTGAAGGTGGACGTGCGGATCATCGCCGCGACCCACCAGAACCTGGAAAACCTGGTGCGCGAAGGCAAGTTCCGCGAGGACCTGTTCCACCGCCTGAACGTCATCCGCGTACACATCCCGCGCCTGGCCGACCGCCGCGAGGACATCCCCGCGCTGGCCCGGCACTTCCTCTCCCGCGCCGCGCAGGAGCTGGCGGTCGAGCCCAAGCTGCTCAAGCCGGAAACCGAGGAATACCTGAAGAACCTCGGCTGGCCGGGCAACGTGCGCCAGCTGGAGAACACCTGCCGCTGGATCACCGTCATGGCCTCCGGCCGCGAGGTGCACGTCGATGACCTGCCGCCGGAGCTGATGACCCAACCGCAGGACAGCGTACCGGCTGCGAACTGGGAACAGGCCCTGCGCCACTGGGCCGATCAGGCACTGGGGCGCGGACAGTCCAGCCTGCTGGACACTGCCGTACCGGCGTTCGAAAGGATCATGATCGAGACCGCGCTCAAGCACACGGCCGGTCGCCGACGTGATGCCGCCGTGCTACTGGGCTGGGGCCGCAACACCCTGACCCGCAAGATCAAGGAACTGGGCATGAAGATCGACGGCCCGGACGACGACGGCGAGGACTGAAGTCCTTCCACGACAAAGGGGCCGAATGGCCCCTTTTTCTTGCGCTGCGCTTGCCAAAAACGCCTCTGGCCCGAGCGCTGCCCGGGCTGAACGCAGTCATATCCCGGCAATATCTACCCCCAGAACCTGTGGATAACACTGTGCACGGAACGGGGAAGGAACGTGCTACAGCCCAGAGCACGCGGGGCCTAGGGGTTTGCGTGGTTTCTGTGCAGGAATTTTCGGCTTGCCCACATCCACTGTGCGCCTGCCTGTGGATAAGCTTGGGGCAAGCCGCTGCGCTCCCCGACCGGCGCGGGTTTGCGCGATTTGATCAGAAAACGCTCAATCCATCGCGAAGCCGTGCTGGCGCCAGGCTTCGTAGACGGTCACAGCCACGGTGTTGGACAGGTTCAGGCTGCGGCAGCCAGGGCGCATCGGCAGGCGCACGCGCTGTTCCGGCGGCAGGGCGTCGCGCACCTCTTCCGGCAGGCCACGGCTTTCCGGGCCGAACAGGAAGGCATCGCCGCGCTCATAGGCCACTTCGTGGAACGGCTGCGAACCCTTGGTGGTGAAGGCAAACAGACGCGGCTGGTCGAGCTGCTCCAGGCATTCTTCGAGGCTCGCATAGCGGCGCACGCTGGCGTACTCGTGGTAATCCAGCCCGGCACGACGCAGACGCTTATCGTCCAGTTCGAAGCCCAGCGGCTCGATGAGATGCAGGCTGCAACCCGCGTTGGCGCACAGCCTGATAATGTTGCCGGTGTTTGGGGGGATTTCCGGTTGAAAGAGGATTACGTGGAACATGCAGCGCTCCGAGCCTGAGAACGGCGGGCATTCTACCCCCGCCAAGGAGCAAATGCGGCCCAGGCCGTGGCTGAAGGTGCTGGTTTCGCTATGCGTGCTTGGCCTGCTGCTGGGCCTGATGCTGGGCCGCCTGGTCAATCCACCGCACGAAGGGCCACCGCAGATCCTTGCCGTAGAGCCGTCTGCCGGTGGCTTGGTGCTCACCCTGGACGCGCAGCCTGCCATTCGTGCCGGCCACCTGGATGGCGCCCTCGCCCTGCAGATCGATGCCAGCGGCGACGCGCAACAGGGCCAGTTGCGCATCGGCGATGCGCCGGTGCGCTGGAAGCTGGAGCCAAGGAAGCGCGGTGTTCTGCTGACGTTGCTGTCGACCCGACGCCTGCAGGGTACCTGGGACAGCACTGAGGTCGACGGCCAGTGGCGCCTGACCATCAGCGCGCGGCCCGAATAAAAGCGGGGTTTTCCCGGCCTGCCTGGTCCGGGGCCCCGAAGCGGGAAGCGAGTCCTCCAGACGGAGAATCGCGACATAAAAGAGGGGTTTACCCGGCCTGCCTGTACCAGGACCCCTAACGGGTGCGAGGCTCGCCGTGGCGCGCCTGCGGGCATAAAAAGGGGGCTTTCCCGGCCTGCCTGTACCAGGACCCCCGAACCGGCTGCGACGGCCACCGCTTCGGGCGACGCGTTCGCAAGTTGTAAAAGAGGGGTTCCCCAGCCTGCCTGTACCGAGGCCCCTGAAATCGCTGTTATCAGGGGTATTGCAGAGGGCGTGCCAAGATTGGCACCACCTTCGGCCGGCATCTTGCGAGAGCAGCTACAGGCCAGTAACGGCGGGGCTTTTGGCGATTCCCTATGCGTCTGCATCGCAGCACCCGGGAGCAAATGCTGAAGCGATAGCCTGTCGCCAGCCTGCGCCCCTCTAGTGCGCACGCACCAAACTTGAACGCCCGACACGCCGATCTGTTCTGTAGGAGCGAGCTTGCTCGCGAACCTTTCAACCCAGCAGGGGAGTTTGTTCGCGAGCAAGCTCGCTCCTACGAAGAGCAACAGCGCTTACCCACAGCATTGCTGAGCAACTAGCGGAACAGTCTGTGGATAACCGTCTGTAAACCGGACGGTGCGGCGCTCGCGCAAAGCTGATCAAATTTCACTCAGCACGAATCGCAGACAAAGAAAAAGGCGCCCGAAGGCGCCTTTCTCGTTCGGCGTCAGTGATTACTGGGCCGGGATCTCGCCGGATGCCTGCATGCGGGCGATTTCCTGCGCGTACAGCGCATCGAAGTTCACCGGGGACAGCATCAGCGCCGGGAAGGAACCACGGACAACCAGGCTGTCCAGGGTTTCGCGGGCGTAGGGGAAGAGGATGTTCGGGCAGAAGGCACCCAGGGTGTGGCTCATGCTGGAAGCGTCCAGGCCCTTGATCAGGAAGATACCGGCCTGCTGCACTTCAACGATGAAAGCGGTTTCTTCGTTGTTCTTCACGGTCACCGAAACGGTCAGGACCACTTCGTAGAAGTCGCCATCGAGCTGCTTCTGACGGGTATTGAGGTCCATGGCGATACTCGGCTGCCACTCCTGACGGAAGATTTCCGGAGCCTTGGGGGCCTCGAAGGAGAGGTCGCGCACGTAGATGCGCTGCAGCGAGAACTGCGGGTTGTTGTCTTGTTCGGCTGCGCCGTTGCTGGCTTGTTCAGTCATTTCGGGACCTTCTTGTGCATCGTTTCAGAATGAGGAATTACGCCGAGAGCAGCGTATCCAGCTTGCCCGCGCGTTCCAGCGCGTAAAGATCGTCGCAGCCGCCGATGTGGGTTCCGTCGATCCAGATCTGCGGCACCGAAGTGCGACCTGCCTTGCTGGCCATCTCGGCGCGAACGCCAGGCTTGCCGTCCACGGAGATTTCCTCGTAGGCAACACCCTTCCTGTCCAGCAGGGCCTTGGCGCGGATGCAATAAGGGCACCACGCGCTGGTGTAGATCAAGGTCGACGGCATCTCACTTCACCAGGGGCAGGTTGTCGCCACGCCAGCTGCCGATGCCCCCGGACAGCTTGGCGGCGGTGTAGCCGGCCTTCTGCAGCACGCTGCACCAGGTACCCGAGTGCTGGCCCATGCCATCGACCACGATGATGGTCTTGGCCTTGTGCTTATCCAGCTCGCTCATGCGCGCGTTCAGCTTGTCCGCCGGAATGTTCAGCGCGCCGACGATGTGGCCGGTGGCGAATTCCTTGGTCGGGCGGATATCCAGTACCACGGCCTGCTCGGCGTTGACCATGGCGGTCAGCTCGCGGGTGGACAGCGCACGGCCGCCCTTGCGCATTTCATGCAGGGCCAGCAGCACCAGCAGGATGACCAGGGCACCGACCAGCAGGTAGTGGTGGGTGGCGAATTCGATCAGACGAGGAAGAAACGAAGACATGCGCAGGACATCCAGACGTAAAAATGCCGGCCAGTATACACGCGCGTATCTGACGGCTGAACCCTGCGGATCATGGCGTCTGTCGGCACCAAAAGGTAAAATGCCGGTCCTTTTCTGACCCCTATTCTCGGAAAGAGCCGTAACTATGACTGCAACGCCCAAACCGCTGGTCCTGATCATTCTGGACGGCTTCGGCCATAGCGAGAGCCCGGAATACAACGCCATCTACGCCGCGAAGAAGCCCAACTGGGACCGCCTGCTGGCCAGCCAGCCGAACGGCCTGATCTCCGGCTCGGGCATGGACGTCGGCCTGCCCGATGGCCAGATGGGCAACTCCGAGGTTGGCCATATGAACCTGGGCGCCGGCCGCGTCGTCTACCAGGACTTCACCCGCGTCACCAAGGCGATCCGCGACGGTGAGTTCTTCCAGAACCCGGTGCTGACCGGTGCCGTCGACAAGGCCGCCGGTGCCGGCAAGGCCGTGCATATCCTCGGCCTGCTCTCCGATGGTGGCGTGCACAGCCACCAGGACCACCTGATCGCCATGGCCGAACTGGCCGCGCAGCGGGGCGCCGAGAAAATCTACCTGCACGCCTTCCTCGACGGCCGCGACACGCCACCCAGGAGCGCCGAGCCCTCGCTGAAGCTGCTCGACGACGCCTTCGCCCGCATCGGCAAGGGCCGCACCGCCAGCATCATCGGCCGCTACTTCGCCATGGACCGCGACAACCGCTGGGACCGCGTCGAAGCCGCCTACAACCTGATCACCGACGGCACCGCCGAATTCACCGCCGGCACTGCCGTGGGGGCGCTGAACGCGGCCTATGAGCGCGGCGAGAGCGACGAATTCGTCAAGGCCACCCGCATTGGCGACCAGGTGCGAGTGGAAGACGGCGATGCCGTGGTCTTCATGAACTTCCGTGCCGACCGCGCCCGCGAACTGTCGCGCGCCTTCGTCGAGCCGGGCTTCAAGGAGTTCCCGCGCCAGCGCGAGCTGCACCTGGCCGAGTACGTGATGCTCACCCAGTACGCGGCCAGCATCCCGGCGCCCAGCGCGTTCAAGCCCGAGTCCCTGGACAACGTCCTGGGCGAGTACCTGGCCAAGAACGGCAAGACCCAGCTGCGCATCGCCGAGACCGAGAAGTACGCCCACGTGACTTTCTTCTTCTCCGGCGGCCGCGAAGAGCCCTTCGAAGGCGAAGAACGCATCCTCATTCCGTCGCCCAAGGTCGCCACCTATGACCTGCAACCGGAAATGAGCGCGCCGGAAGTGACCGACCGGATCGTCGACGCCATCGAGCACCAGCGTTTCGACGTGATCATCGTCAACTACGCCAACGGCGACATGGTCGGCCACACCGGTGTGTTCGAGGCCGCGGTGAAAGCCGTCGAGTGCCTGGATACCTGCGTCGGTCGGATCGTCGAAGCACTGGACAAGGTCGGCGGCGAAGCCCTGATCACCGCCGACCACGGCAACGTCGAGCAGATGGAAGACGCCATGACCGGCCAGGCGCACACCGCGCACACCTGCGAGCCGGTGCCTTTCGTCTATGTCGGCAAGCGCAAGGTCAGCATCCGCGAGGGCGGCGTACTCGCCGACGTGGCCCCGACCCTGCTGAATCTGATGGGTCTGGAACAGCCTAAAGAGATGACCGGCAAGTCGATCATCAGCCTGCTTTAAGGCCGATCATCTGGCGGGAACGTGAGCCATCTCCCGCCGGTCAGAGCAAACGCCCCACGCCATGCGGCCTGGGGCGTTTTTTTTAGCGCCCGCCACGGGCATACTAGCCCGGTCCAGAATCCAGGTGCCCGCCACCCAATGCCTCGTGCCCTCCTCCCGCTGCTGCTGATCTGCCTCCTGAGCCCGCTCGCGGTCGTTGCCGACGAACGCGCCGACGCCCAACGTCAGCTAGAGCAGACGCAGAAAGACATCAATGAGCTGAAGAAGAACCTGAAGAACATCCAGGACGAGAAGTCCGGGGTGCAGAAGCAGCTCAAGTCCACCGAGACCCAGATGGGCGACCTGGAAAAGCAGATCAAGCAGATCCAGGACGAGATGAAGAAGAACGAGGAAGAGCTGCAGCGCCTCGATTCAGAGAAAAAAAAACTCCAGGGCGCACGCCTTGAGCAGCAGCGCCTGATCGCCATCCAGGCCCGCGCCGCCTACCAGAGCGGTCGCCAGGAATACCTCAAGCTGCTGCTGAACCAGGAACATCCCGAGAAGTTCAGCCGCACCCTGACCTACTACGACTACATCAACAAGGCGCGCCTGGAGCAGCTCTCGGCCTTCAACGAGACCCTGCGCCAGCTGAGCAACGTCGAGCAGGAAATCACCTCGCAGAAGGACGAGCAGGTCGCCCAGCAGACGGCCCTCGAGGCCCGACGCCAGGAGCTGGCCGACGCCCGCAAGGCGCGCCAGGAAACCCTGGCCAAGCTCAACAGCGACCTGAAGGACGGCAGCAGCAAGCTCAAGGACCGCGAGCAGAGCCAGGACGACCTGAACAAGGTCCTCAAGACCATCGAGGAAACCCTCGCCCGCCAGGCCCGCGAAGCCGAGGAAGCGCGCCAGCGTGCCCTGGCCGCCGAGCGCGAGCGGGTCAAGCACGAGCAGGAACTGGCCGCCCGCGGCGAGAAACCCCAGACGCCCTCCAAGCGCCCCGACTACAGCGGTCCGCTGGTTTCCAGCGGCGCTGGATTCGGCGGCGCGTTTGCCGCCACCAAGGGCAAGCTGCCCTGGCCGGTGGATGGCCGCGTCCTGGCGCGCTACGGCAGCCCGCGCGGCGACGACCCCCGTGCCACCTGGGATGGCGTGCTGATCGGTGCCTCCGCCGGCAGCACCGTGCGTGCCGTGCATGGCGGCCGCGTGGTGTTCGCCGACTGGCTGCGCGGCTCAGGCCTGCTGGTCATTCTCGACCACGGTGGTGGCTACCTCAGCCTTTATGGGCATAATCAAAGTCTTCTGAAGGACGCCGGCGATACCGTCAAAGCGGGCGATCCCATTGCAACCGTGGGAGCCAGCGGGGGTCAGAGTACCCCGGCGGTGTATTTTGCCATTCGCCATCAGGGCCGCCCGGCGGACCCTTCGACCTGGTGTCGCACGCAGGGATAAGCGTCGAACACGCATTAGGAGCCAAACATGTCGCATGCTTTCCGTCTCACTACCCTGGCCCTGGCCTTGCTGCTCGGTGTCGGTGCGGTCCAGGCCGCCGACGCGCCGACGGCATCCCCCGCGGCCAACGGCAAGGAGGCTCCGCTGCCGCTCGACGAGCTGCGCACCTTTGCCGAGGTCCTGGACCGGGTGAAGGCGGCCTACGTCGAACCGGTGGACGACAAGACACTGCTGGAGAATGCCATCAAGGGCATGCTCAGCAACCTCGATCCGCACTCGGCCTACCTCGGCCCGGAAGAGTTCGCCGAACTGCAGGAAAGCACCAGCGGCGAATTCGGCGGCCTGGGCATCGAGGTCGGCAGCGAGGATGGCTTCGTCAAGGTGATCTCGCCGATCGACGATACCCCCGCAGCCAACGCCGGCATCCAGCCCGGCGACCTGATCGTCAAGATCGACGGCAAGCCGACCAAGGGCCAGTCGATGAACGAAGCCGTGGACAGCATGCGCGGCAAGGCCGGCTCGCCGATCACCCTGACTATCGTCCGCGGCGGCAGCAAGCCGTTCGACGTCACCCTCAAGCGCGCGATCATCAAGGTCAAGAGCGTGAAGAGCCAGATGCTCGAACCGGGCTACGGCTACCTGCGCATCACCCAGTTCCAGGTCAACACCGGCGAGGAGACCGTCAAGGCGCTGTCCAAGCTGCGCAACGACAACAAGGGCAAGCTCAAGGGCGTGATCCTGGACCTGCGCAACAACCCCGGCGGTGTACTGCAATCGGCAGTGGAAGTGGCCGACGCCTTCCTCACCAAGGGTCTGATCGTCTACACCAAGGGCCGCATTCCCAACTCCGAGCTGCGCTTCTCCGCCGATCCGGCCGACCCGAGCGACGGCGTCCCGCTGGTGGTGCTGATCAACGGCGGCAGCGCCTCGGCGGCGGAGATCGTCGCTGGCGCCCTGCAGGACCAGAAACGTGGGATCCTCATGGGCACCGACAGCTTTGGCAAGGGCTCGGTGCAGACCGTGCTGCCGCTGAACAACGACCGCGCCCTGAAGCTCACCACCGCGCTGTACTACACCCCCAACGGCCGCTCCATCCAGGCCCAGGGCATCACCCCGGACATCGAGGTGGAGCGCGCCAAGGTAACCCGCGAGAAAAGCGAGTTCGACGGCTTCAAGGAAGCCGACCTGCAGGGCCACCTGGCCAACGGCAACGGTGGCCAGGATCGCCCGACCACTTCCGGCAAGCCGCCGGTGGATCGCCCGCAGGATGGCGACTACCAGCTCAGCCAAGCCCTCAGCCTGCTGAAAGGACTCAGCGTCAGCCGCGGCAACAACTAAGCGATGCGCCCGGCCCGGCTGCTGTTCGGCCTGTGCCTGGGCGCGCTGCTGTGCCTGCCGGTGGCCGCTGCGCCCCGGCCGGCCAGCGGCAAGCCGCTGGTCAGCATCGTCATCGACGACCTTGGGCAGAATCTGGCACGCGACCGCCAGGTGCTCGACATCTCCCCCGCCATCGCCCTGGCGATCATCCCCGACACGCCCCACGCCGCCGAACTGGCGCGCGAGGCGCATCAGCGCGGGCGCACCATCATGCTGCACATGCCGATGGACCCGGCCGGCGGTGACTACGCCTGGCGTCCGGAGCTGAGCCAGGAAGAACGCGCGCGCCGCCTCGACGCCGCGCTGGCGAAAGTGCCCTACGTGCAAGGCCTGAACAACCACGAAGGCAGCCGCATGACGGCCGACCGCCCGGCCATGGCCTGGCTGGCGGCGGAATTGCAGCGCCGCCACCTGTTCCTCCTCGACAGCCGCACCAGCGCCGCCACCGTGGCCGCCGCCGAGGCGCAGAAGATCGGCCTCGCCAGCCTGTCACGGGACGTGTTCCTCGATGACGACCCGAGCGAAGCGGCGGTGCTGGAGCAGATGCAGCGTGGCCTGGCCCTGGCGCGCAAGCAGGGTACGGTGGTGATGATCGGCCACCCGAAGCCGGCGACCCTGGCCGTGCTCAAGCGCGTGCTACCAACCCTGAAGGCTCAGGGCTTCGAGCTGGTGAAACCCTCGCTGATGATCGCCGAGCGCGGCAACCGCGCCATGGCGGGGCATGGGCGCAACGGGATTTACCGATAGAGGTAGGCAGGATCGGCTTTCTGTAGGAGCGAGCTTGCTCGCGAACAGCGCCCTGCACCGGAATCCCCGGAGGCCGGGTTCGCGAGCAAGCTCGCCCCTACAACGAAAAGCCGACCTTACAGGTAGTTATTGGTCGCCTGCTCGATGAAGCCATCGGCGCGCATCTCGTCCAGCGCCTTCTGCAGCTTCGCCACCACCTCGTCCGGGGTGTCCTTGTTGATCGCCAGGTATAGCTGGGCCTCGTTGAAGCGCAGGACGGTCTGCAGGCCGGACACGCCCTCCTGCTTGGCCAGGTAGCGGCCCACCGGGTCGGTGGTGGCCCACAGGTCGATCTCGCCGGTAGTCAGCTTCTTCACGTTTTCCTGGTCGCGCAGCGCGTTGAGCACCGGGATGCCCTGGCTTTCCAGGTTCTGGCTGACGGCGTCGTTCTTGTAGGCACCGAGCTTGTACTTGGCGGCGTCCTTGAGGTCCTTCACCTTGATCGAACTGCCCGGCGGCGCCAGCAGGACCCAATGGGTCTTGGCGATCGGGCCGACCCACTTGAACAGGGGCACGCGCTCGGGCGTGTAGGTGGTGGAGAACAGCCCGTAGTCGGGCTTGTCGAGGGCCAGCTTGTACAGCCGATCCCAGGGGAAGCGCAGGCTCAGGCTGTACTGGATGCCGGCGCGCTTGAACATCTCGCGGACGATATCGGCGCTGATGCCGTCGATACCGTCATCGCGAGCGAAGTTCTTGTCGTCCACCGCCATGTTGAACGGCGGGAAGTTCTCGGTGAGCAGCACCATCTTGTAATCGGCGGGCAACTCGGCGCGGGCCGTGGCGGCCCCCAACAGCAGACCCAGGGTCAGGGTCTTGATCAGGACTTTCAGCATGGTCATACCGCTCGCTTGGTTATCGTTATTGGGCTTGCGGCATCCCTGCAGAGGGGACGGAATACTTCGCTCGTCTGCCTTCCGTGGCAAAACCGGCGCCGAGGGATGTCGGCGCCAAACACGAAGGCCGGCGAGTGGCCGGCCTTCGGGTGTTACAGGTAACTGTTGAGCACGTCGTCGACGAAGCCTTCGGCACGCATCTTGTCCAACGCCCCTTGCAGCTTCTGCACCACGGCGTCTGGGGTCTCGCGGTTCAGCGCGAGGAACAGCTGGTCGCTGTTGAAGCGCAGTACGGTCTTCAGGCCGGTGACGCCCACTTGCTTGGCCAGGTAGCGGCCCGCCGGGTCGCCGCTGGCCCACAGGTCGATCTGGTCATCGCGCAGCTTGGCGGCGTTCTCCTGATCGCGCAGCGCCAGCACCGGCTCGAAGCCGTGCTCGGTCAGGTACTGGGCCATGGCGTCGCCCTTGTAGGCGCCAACGCGGTACTGCTTGGCTTCGTCCAGGTTGTTCAGGGTGATCTTGCTGTCGGCCTTGGCCAGCAGGACCCAGTCGTCCGGGCCGATCGGGCCGACCCACTTGAACTGGCTCTCGCGCTCGGGCAGGCGGGCGGTGACGAATACGCCGTAGCCGGGCTTCTCCAGCGCCAGCTTGTAGATACGGTCCCAGGGGAAGCGCAGGGTCAGGCTGTACTGCACACCGGCACGCTTGAACATTTCCTTGACGATATCCACGGCGATGCCGTCGATGCTGTCTTCCTGGGCGAAGTTCTTGCCGTTGATGGCCATGTTGTAGGGAGGGAAGTTCTCGGTGAGCAGCACCACGCTGTAGTCCGAAGAATCCGTTTCAGCCCTTGCCGCGCTGGCCAGAAGCAGGCCGCAGCCTAGCCATGCGAGCAGAATGCGCTTCAGCATCGAGATATTTCCTGCGTATGACATTTCTGAGAAGGCGCAGAGCTTACTCGGAGAATTGACGCCAATAAACCCTATGAATATGGCAATGGGACACAGGTACGCCAGCACATTCACTTTGGAACGCCAGTACCTTGACTCAGAAGCGCCAGCACCTTGACTTGAGCCTTTGGCTAGCAAGCTTCGTGCGAAGGAAGGAGATGCGGCGACCGGACGCAGGAGAAGGACGGCCCAGGACAGAGCCATCGGGCCGGGAGAACCCCGGCCCGGAAGGGGTCAGCGCACGACGATGCCGCGGCTGGCCAGGTAGGCTTTGGCCTCCGGCACGCTGTACTCGCCGAAGTGGAAGATGCTCGCCGCGAGGACCGCGTCGGCCTTGCCTTCGATGATGCCGGCGGCCAGGTGCTCCAGGTTGCCAACGCCGCCGGAAGCGATCACCGGAACGCCCACCGCCTCGCTGATGGCGCGGGTCACGCCCAGGTCGTAGCCGCTCTTCACGCCGTCCTGGTCCATGCTGGTCAGGAGGATTTCACCGGCACCCAGGCCTTCCATCTTCTTCGCCCATTCGACCGCATCGAGCCCGGTGGGCTTGCGGCCGCCGTGGGTGAAGATTTCCCAGCGCGGGGCTTCGCCGGGGCCCGACACTTTCTTGGCGTCGATGGCGACCACGATGCACTGCGAACCGAAGCGTGCGGCGGCCTCACCGACGAACTCCGGGGTGAACACCGCGGCGGTGTTGATCGAGACCTTGTCCGCACCGGCATTGAGCAGGTTGCGAATGTCCTGCACCGTCCTGACGCCACCGCCCACGGTCAGCGGGATGAACACCTGGCTGGCCATGCGCTCGACGGTATGCAGGGTGGTGTCGCGGCCATCGACGCTGGCGGTGATGTCGAGGAAGGTGATCTCGTCCGCACCCTGCTCGTCGTAGCGGCGGGCGATTTCCACCGGGTCGCCGGCGTCGCGGATGTTCTCGAACTTGACGCCCTTCACCACGCGGCCGTTGTCCACGTCGAGGCAGGGAATGATGCGTTTAGCCAGTGCCATAGCAATGCTCTCGTAGGATGGGTGGAGCGCAGCGATACCCATGCTGCCAAACCACCCCAGGTCCTCATCGCCGGGTTACGCCGCCTCGCGGCCCACCCAGCCTGCGTTCAGATCAGCCCTTGAAGCTGTCGCACAGCGCCTGTGCTTCGGCAACGTCCAGCGTGCCTTCATAGATCGCGCGGCCGGTGATGGCGCCGACGATGCCCGGGGTGCGGGCGTCCAGCAGCTTCTGGATATCACCCAGGTTGTGGATGCCGCCCGAAGCGATCACTGGAATGCGCGTGGCATTGGCCAGGGCAGCGGTGGCTTCGACGTTGCAGCCCTGCATCATGCCGTCCTTGGAGATGTCGGTGTAGACGATGGCGGAGACGCCGTCGGCTTCGAAGCGCTTGGCCAGGTCAATCACCTGCACTTCGCTCACTTCGGCCCAGCCGTCAGTGGCGACGAAGCCGTCTTTGGCATCCAGGCCGACGATGACCTTGCCCGGGAAAGTGCGGCAGGCTTCGCCGACAAATTCCGGCTGCTTGACCGCCTTGGTGCCGATGATCACGTAGCTGACGCCGGCGCGGACGTAGTGCTCGATGGTTTCCAGCGAGCGAATGCCGCCGCCGATCTGGATCGGCAGGTTCGGGTAGCGCTTGGCGATGGCGGTGACCACTTCACCATTGACCGGCTTGCCTTCGAAGGCACCGTTCAGGTCCACCAGGTGCAGACGGCGGCAACCGCCCTCCACCCACTTGGCGGCCATGGATACCGGGTCGTCGGAGAACACCGTGGCGTCTTCCATCAGGCCCTGGCGCAGGCGCACGCAGGCGCCGTCTTTCAGATCGATTGCGGGGATGATCAGCATGGGTTGAACCTGCTCGAATCCAAAGTTGAATGGGGTCGGGTCAGCTCTTCTCGAGCGCCCACAAGTCGCTTTCGATGCTCTCGAACCGGTCTTTCAGGTGAGATTGCACGTCGAAGATCGCCTTGTTGTAGAACAGCGGGCCGAACTCGCGCAGGAAGAAGTCCAGCGCCTCTTCGGCCTCGAAGGAACCGACGTCCAGCTCGAAGCGGTCTTCGAGGAAACGCTGGATCGCCCGCGCCGCGCTCTGGCGTTGGGCGCCATCGAGGTCGAGGATCGCGGGCTTGTCCTTCTGCCGGGCCATGGCTTACCAGCGCCCGTCCCAGGCGGCGAAGTTCTGCAGTAGCTGCAGGCCATGGGTATGGCTCTTCTCCGGGTGGAACTGCACGGCGAAGCGCGAGCCATCGGCCAGCGCGGCGGCAAAGTCGACGCCGTAATGGCCGCGACCGACCACCTGGCGCGGATTGCCGGCCTGGATGTAGTAGCTGTGCACGAAGTAGAAGCGCGCACGGTCCGGGATGTCGTGCCACAGCGGGTGATCCACGCTCTGCGCCACTTCGTTCCAGCCCATGTGGGGCACCTTCAGATGCTCGCCGTCCTCGTGCAGGTCCTTGCCGAAGAAACGCACCTGGCCGGGGAACAGGCCGATGCAGTCGACGCCGTCGTTCTCTTCGCTGCGCTCCAGCAGCGCCTGCATGCCGACGCAGATGCCGAGGAACGGACGGTCCTGGCTGACCTCGCGCACTAGGCTGTCGAAGCCCAGGCGCTTGATCTCGGCCATGCAGTCGCGGATCGCGCCAACGCCGGGGAACACCACGCGGTCCGCCTCGCGGATCACGTTGGCGTCGCTGGTCACCAGCACACGCCCGGCGCCCACGCGCTCCAGCGCCTTGGACACCGAGTGCAGGTTACCCATGCCGTAGTCGATGACGGCTACCGTCTGCATTACAGGCACCCTTTGGTGGACGGCATCTGGCCGGCCATGCGCTCGTCCAGCTCGATGGCCATGCGCAGCGCGCGGCCGAAGGCCTTGAACACGGTCTCGATCTGGTGGTGAGTGTTATGCCCACGCAGGTTATCGATGTGCAGGGTGACGTTGGCGTGGTTGACGAAGCCCTGGAAGAACTCCATGAACAGGTCCACATCGAAGCCGCCGACGCTGGCACGGGTGAACGGCACGTGCATCTGCAGGCCGGGACGGCCGGAGAAGTCGATGACCACGCGCGACAAAGCCTCGTCCAGCGGCACATAGGCATGGCCGTAGCGGCGGATGCCTTTCTTGTCGCCGATGGCCTTGGCGAAGGCCTGGCCGAGGGTGATGCCGATGTCTTCGACGGTATGGTGGTCGTCGATATGCAGGTCGCCCTTGCACTCGATGTCCAGGTCGATCAGGCCGTGGCGGGCGATCTGGTCCATCATGTGCTCGAGGAAGGGAACCCCGGTATCGAAGCGGGCCTTGCCCGTTCCATCCAGGTCGATGGAAACCTTGATCTGGGTTTCCAGGGTGTCGCGCGCGACGGATGCCTTGCGTTCGGCCATCACCAGCTCCACAGCTAACACTGCACGTAATTATAAGAAGGGCCGGCATTATAGGCGCGCCGGGCGCTGCGCGGCTATGGGCGGTGGTCGGCGCTGGCCGATGGTCCTACACTGCGCGGCTCGCCTTTCGAGGATTGCCCATGCCCGTCGTCGTCCAGCACCTGACCCAGCCCAGCGAACAGGACCGTCAGGACCTGCTGAAGATCTACGCCGACGCGCCACAATGGCTGCTGGCACCCTTTGCCGATGCCGAGGAGCTGGTCACCCGCGGGCTTGCCGAGGGCCGGCTGCTCACCGGACGCTTCAACGACCGCCTGCTGGGTGCAGCCTGGATCGAGCGCGATGACGACACCTGGCGGCTGTCCCGCCTGTGCGTGCGTCAGCTCACCCGCAACCGCGGTGTGGCCCGGCGACTGCTGGAAGAGGCACAACGCCTGGCCATCCTGCAGGGCGCCGCGCTGCGACTGATCGCGGCTGCGGATCAACCACAAGCCGCTGATTTCGCGCATCACCTCGGGCTGACGCTGCAACCGGACTGAATCGGGAACCGAGCGCAAAGTCCCCGTTCAAACTCCGCAATACCCGCACCTTGCCTTCCGGGCTGGGGCGCCGTCGCGTCATTGGTATACTTTCTCGCCATTCCACCCGCCGCCTGAACAAGGACCCGTACATGAAAGCGTTCGGCAAAATCATCGGCATCGTTGCCCTGGTCCTGCTGCTGCTCATCGTCGCCGCCGGCTTCGTGCTGACCCATTTCTTCGATCCGAACGACTACAAGGACGAGATCCGCCAGCTTGCCCGGGACAAGGCCAACCTCGAGCTGAACCTCAAGGGTGACATCGGCTGGAGCCTGTTCCCCTGGCTGGGCCTGGAGCTGCATGACACCAGCGTGGCGAGCCTGCAGACGCCGGACAAGCCGTTCGCCGACGCGCAGCTGCTGGCCATGTCGGTGCGCGTACTGCCGCTGCTGCGCAAGGAAGTGCAGATGAGCGACATCCGGGTCGAAGGCCTGACCCTCTCCCTGAACAAGGACAAGAATGGCGTCGGCAACTGGGAAAGCATCGGCAAGCCCGCCCAGCCGGCCACCGGCACCACACCCGCCACACAACCCGCGCCCGTACCGAGCGAGCCGGCCAAGCCCACTGCCGGCGAAGGCCACCAGGCGATGAAGCTGGACATCGACAGCCTGAGCGTGAAGAACGCCCGCATCGATTACGCCGACGCACAGAGCGGCAAGAACTACAGCGTCGAAGGCATCGAACTGACCACCGGCGCCATCCGAGAAGGCAGCAATATCCCGATCAAGCTCAGCGCCTACCTGGGCACCAACCAGCCGGTGATCCGCGCCCGCACCGAGCTGACCGGTAGCCTGCGCTTTGACCGCGCCCTCAAGCGCTACCAGCTCGAAGACGCCAAGCTTTCCGGCGAAGTCTCTGGCGACCCGTTCCAGGGCAAGACTGCCAACTACAGCGCCCAGGGCCAACTGGTGCTCGATCAGGCCGCCCAGGTCGCCGAGTGGAACGGCCTGAAGGTCACCGTCAACCAGCTGCGCGCCCTTGGCGAGATCAAGGCCCGCGAACTGGATAAGGAGCCCAAGCTCGACGGCGGCCTGTCCCTGGCGCCGTTCAACCTGCGCGAATTTCTCGAAAGCATCGGCCAGCCCCTGCCGGAAATGGCCGACTCCACCACCCTGACCAGAGTGGAGCTGGCTACCCGCCTGAGCGGTAGCCGCAATAGCCTGACCCTGAACGACATCAAGCTGAAACTGGACGACAGCACCTTCAACGGCAACCTCGGTATCGCCGACTTCGGCAAGCAGGCCATTCGCGCCCAGCTCAACGGTGACAAGCTCAACCTCGACCGCTACCTGCCCGCCAAGGTCAAGAAGGCCCAGGAGGCCACCAACAGCGCGCGCAAAGCTGAAGTCGCCAACACCGAGCAAAGCGCCATCCAGGGTGACACCCCGCTGCCCAGCCAGCCGACCCAGCAGGCCTGGAGCGACGCCCCGCTACTGCCGGTTGCCCGCTTGCGCGCACTGGACCTGGACGCCAGCCTGAACCTCGGCCAGCTGACCCTGGACAAGCTGCCCATCGAGAACGCCGTGCTCAAGCTCCGCAGCCAAGGCGGCCTGATCAACCTCGACGACCTGCGCGGCGAGCTCTATGACGGCAAGTTCAACGCCAGCGCCACACTCGACGTGCGTCAGGACGTGCCGACCCTGCAGGCGAAAAAGCACATCGCCGACGTACCGGTGGAGCGCCTGCTCGAATCCCAGGGCCAGAAGCCGCCGGTGAAGGGCCTGTTGGACCTGGATGCCGACATCACCACCCAGGGCAATAGCCAGAAGGCCTGGATCGACAACCTCAACGGCACTGCGCACTTCGTCCTGACCCAGGGCGTGCTGCTCAACGCCAACCTCGAACAGCAACTGTGCCAAGGCATCGCCACGCTCAACCGCAAGTCGCTGACCGCCGAGCATGGCGGCAAGGACACGCCGTTCCGCGAGCTTCAGGGCAACCTGGTGTTCAAGAATGGCGTGGCCAGCAACCCGGACCTCAAGGCCAGCATCCCCGGCCTGACCGTCAAGGCCGATGGCGACCTGGACCTGCGCGTGCTGGGCATGGACTACCGCGTTGGCGTCACCATCGAAGGCGACAAGAGCGACATGCCCGACCCCGCCTGCGAAGTGAACAAGCGCTATGTCGGCATCGATTGGCCACTGCGCTGCCGCGGCCCGCTGGAACTGGGTGCCAAGGCCTGTCGCCTGGACAAGGACGGCATCGGCAAGATCGCCGCACGTTTGGCCGGGGACCGGCTGAACCAGAAACTCGAAGAGAAGCTCGGCGACAAGGTCAGTCCCGAACTCAAAGACGCACTCAAAGGGCTGTTCAAGAAGTGACCCCGCAAAGCTTCAACTCGGCCGTGCTCGACTGGTTCGACAGCCACGGCCGCCATGACCTGCCCTGGCAGCAGAACATCACGCCCTACCGGGTGTGGGTTTCTGAAATCATGCTGCAGCAGACCCAGGTCAGCACCGTGATGGGCTACTACGACCGCTTCATGACCGCGCTGCCGACGGTGGCTGATCTCGCCAACGCGCCGGAAGACGAAGTGCTGCACCTGTGGACGGGCCTGGGCTACTACACCCGAGCCCGCAACCTGCACAAGACGGCGAAGACGGTGATGGAGCAGCACGGCGGAGAATTCCCCCGTGACGTCGAGCAACTCGCCGAATTGCCCGGCATCGGCCGCTCCACCGCCGGCGCCATCGCCAGCATCTCCATGGGCCTGCGCGCGCCGATCCTCGACGGCAACGTCAAACGCGTGCTCGCTCGTTACATCGCCTGCGACGGCTATCCGGGCGAGCCCAAGGTGGCGAAGCTGCTGTGGGAGGCCGCCGAGCGCTTCACCCCACACGAGCGGGTCAACCACTACACCCAGGCAATGATGGACTTGGGCGCCACGCTCTGCACCCGCAGCAAGCCAAGTTGCCTGCTCTGCCCACTGCGCGAGGGCTGCCGTGCGCACTTCCTCGGCCGCGAGACCGACTTCCCGGTTTCCAAGCCGCGCAAGGCGCTGCCGCAGAAGCGCACGCTGATGCCGATCCTGGCCAACCGCGACGGCGACATCCTGCTCTACCGCCGCCCGTCGACCGGTCTCTGGGGGGGACTGTGGAGCTTTCCCGAACTGGACGACCTGGCTGCCCTCGCCCCACTCGCGCAGCAGCACGCCCTGCGCCTGGGCGAGCGCCGCGAGCTGCCCGGCCTGACCCATACCTTCAGCCATTTCCAGCTGGCCATCGAGCCCTGGCTGGTGCGCGTCGAGGACGCAGCCCCCGCCGTGGCCGAGGCCGACTGGCTCTGGTATAACCTCGCCACCCCGCCGCGGCTCGGCCTTGCCGCCCCGGTGAAGAAGCTGCTCAAACGAGCTGCCGACGTGTTGAACGCAGGAGAAATGTCATGACCCGACTGGTGATGTGCCGCAAATACAAAGAAGAGCTGCCCGGCCTCGATCGCGCGCCCTATCCCGGAGCGAAGGGCCAGGACATCTACGAGCACGTCTCGAAGAAAGCCTGGGACGAA
This sequence comes from Pseudomonas sp. YH-1, assembly GCF_051990045.1. NCBI lineage: Bacteria > Pseudomonadati > Pseudomonadota > Gammaproteobacteria > Pseudomonadales > Pseudomonadaceae > Pseudomonas > Pseudomonas sp. YH-1. The sequence goes on from NZ_CP178184.1 coordinate 582,552, forward strand.
TGGCAGAAGCACCAGACCATGCTGATCAACGAGCGCCGCCTGAACATGATGAATGCCGAGGATCGCAAGTTCCTCACTGCCGAGATGGACAAGTTCCTCTCCGGCGAGGAATACGCGCAGGCCGAGGGCTACGTCCCGCCCAGCGCGTAAGTTTCGGTATTATTTGAAAAATTTTTTCGCGGCACGCTTGACACCCCTTCCGAAAACCCTTTTAATGCGCGCCACGTTGCCCAGGTAGCTCAGTTGGTAGAGCAGGGGATTGAAAATCCCCGTGTCGGCGGTTCGATTCCGTCCCTGGGCACCAAGCCTTCCGAAAAGCCCCTGAAATCGCGAGATTTCAGGGGCTTTTTCATTTCCCTCCGCACAAGTCACTCCCCCGCCCCAGCGCGCTCCCACGATTCGTATCGAATGTTTGCCTAAGTACAGTGTCTACTGGCACATAGCACGTCGATCTTTCAGAATCATGACCATCCGGGCGATTTCCACACTTCAGTGGGATACCCTCCGGGATTCGATGTTTCGTAGCGGAGTCACTGTGCGCAAACTCATAAGCTGGTGGAATTCCCGGGGTAACCTGGTTTCTCTGTCTGCCCTCTTCCTTCTGGTCCCGGTGATCGGCCGTTACAGCCTTGGCTGGGGCACGCCGCTGGGTTACCTGTCGGACCTCGCACTTGGCACCCTGCTGGTCGTCGCGTTGCACAACCGACGCCTGTTCATCGCCATTCCGGTCATGCTGATCTGGGCACTGTCGGTCATCGGCACCGCCGAGCTGGTCAGCGCCGTGGGCCGCATGCCCGCGCCGGAAGACCTGCATTTCCTCGCCGATCCGACCTTCGTCGCCAACTCCACCGAGGGCGGCGGCCTCAACCACCTGCACCTGGCGATCCTGATCGGCGCCGGCATCCTGCTCTGCGCACTGCTCTGGCGCCGCCGCGAAACGCCGCTGCCACGCTACGCCTATGCCGTGCCGGCCGCGCTGCTGGCCGCCCACGCCGGCGTGCAATACTTCCAGCCCAGCGATGCGGAGATGTGGAAGCAGTTCAACCTGCCGCACCAGCTTGTTTCACGCGCAGTCACCAGCGGCGAGATGGCCTATCAGGACTGGCGCGACCGCGACCAGCCGGAAGCCCGCCCGGATGTCACGGGCCTGACCCAGCACGACCTCAACGGCACTCCGCTGCTGGCCGGCCGCGGGCAGGCGAAGAACGTGCTGATCATCGCCATGGAAGGTATCCCCGGCGCCTACGTCGCCACCAACCGCGCCGCCCTGAGCAGCAGCTACGAAGAATCGATGATGCCGCGCCTGAGCACCTGGGCCGAGCGCGCCATGACCACCCCGGATTACGTGGTGCACAGCCACCAGACTATCCGCGGCCTCTACGCCATGCTCTGTGGCGACTACAGCAAGCTGGACAACGGCACGCCCAAGGGTGTCGAACTGCTGGGCAACCCGACCCGCGCCGCCGAATGTCTGCCGGCGCAGATGCACCAGGCCGGCTTCAGCACCCACTTCCTACAGGGCGCCGGGCTGCGCTTCATGGCCAAGGACAAGGTCATGCCGGCCATGGGCTTCGACAAGACCCTGGGCCGTGACTGGTTCAAGAAAAAACCGTACCTGGAGTTCGCCTGGGGCATGGATGACAAGGCCTTCTTCGAAGGTGCGCTGGACTATGTCGGCCAGCTGCGCCAGAAGAAGCAGCCGTGGATGCTCACCTTGCTCACCGTCGGCACACACCAGCCGTATTCGGCCACTCCCGAATACCTGGCCAAATACCCGACCCCGCGCCAGGCCGCCATCGCCTACCTGGACGACGCCGTCGACGCCTTCCTCAAGGGTCTGGAAGAAAAAGGCGTGCTCAAGGACACCCTGGTGATCGTCACCTCCGACGAATCCCACGGTATCGACAACGTGCGCCTTGCCTCGGCCTGGGGCCTGAACCTGATTCTTGCACCGGAACAGGCCGCTCTGCCGCCGGTGAAGGCCGGCGTCTACGGCCACGTTGACCTGGAGTCCTCGGTGCTCGACTACTTCGCGATCAAGGCGCCGCAGGATATCGCCGGCCGCTCGCTGTTCCGCGACTACACCACCGGCCGCGAGATGGTGTCCTTCACCAACGGCATGCAGCGCTACCACGACGGCAAGGGCAACTTCACCGAATGCGACTTCCAGCAGGTCTGCCGGCGCTACAAGAGTGACGGCTTCATTGCCGACACCGCCAAGTTCGAAGGCCGCTTCAGTGGTCGCGACGCTCGCCTGATGACCGCCCGCGCGGACATTCTCGACCAGTCGGTGACCAAGGCGCAGTCGGCCCGCGAATACCAGTTCGCGACCAAGGAGCGCATCCGGCTGAAGCCGCAGATCGACAATGAGTACACCGACAACCTGATCGGCGCACAGTATCTGGAGTTTCCGGCCAACACCCACACCACAGTGCGCCTGAAGATCCGCGCCATCCAGATGGACGCCAATGGCGCGAAAGTGACGCTCAAGACGCGCTCCTTCGAGAAGCCAGTGCCTATCGAGATGCCCGAATTCCCGCTGGTGAAACGCAACCAGCCGCTGGAGGTGACCTTCGGCTTCGACAACGAGGAAGCGCGCAAGGCGTTCTCCTTCCACCTGCTCGCCGAGGGCAAGGGCGTCATCGAGATCACCGATTTCCACGTGCTGACCCAGCCGCGCAAATCGACGATCAACGCCACCGAAGCCGGTGGTACGGGGCTCGCCGACGCCAAGCTCCTGCCGATTCCGCGACTGTCCGGGCACCCGAACCTGATGGCCAGCCAGCCGCCGGAATCCCAGGACGACATCACCCCCGCCGAAGCCATCGAAGATCCGAGCCCGCAACTGCGACAGATGATGCAGTAACCCCAACCGGCGGCCCCAGGGCCGTCGGACTTTTAACGGCCGGCCTAAACTGGCACTATCCCGCCCCCGCGCCATCAGCCGACGCCCCGATCCAGCGCGGCTAGTTCAGCCCAGGCGACAACGCCGAGCGGCAATGCGACAACTTGCCACTACAGCCGACGACCGCGGCAGATGGGCGCTTGGCGCACTCCAGAGTGCGTGTTAGGTTGCCCCTCGCCAGGATGGCCCCGATTCTGCAGTGACCTGCTGCGAAAGCGTCCGAATAACAATAGAGGAGCCCCCTATGGCCACGGCCATACCCGCACTGGAAATCCGTAACCTGCACAAGCGTTACGGTGACCTGGAAGTGCTCAAAGGCATTTCCCTGACCGCCCGCGACGGCGATGTGATTTCCATTCTCGGCTCCTCCGGTTCCGGTAAATCCACGTTCCTGCGCTGCATCAACCTGCTGGAGAACCCGCACCAGGGCCAGATTCTGGTCGCCGGTGAAGAACTCAAGCTGAAGAAAACCAAGGACGGCTCGCTGGTCGCCTCGGACAACAAGCAGATCAACCGTCTGCGCAGCGAACTGGGCTTCGTCTTCCAGAACTTCAACCTCTGGCCGCACATGAGCATCCTCGACAACATCATCGAGGCACCGCGTCGTGTACTGGGCAAGACCAAGGCCGAAGCCACCGAGATTGCCGAGGCCCTGCTGGCCAAGGTCGGCATCTCCGACAAGCGCCACAGCTTCCCCGCGCAGCTTTCCGGTGGTCAGCAGCAACGCGCCGCCATCGCCCGCACCCTGGCGATGCAGCCCAAGGTCATCCTCTTCGATGAGCCAACGTCGGCACTGGACCCGGAAATGGTCCAGGAAGTGCTTAACGTTATCCGCGCGCTCGCCGACGAGGGTCGCACCATGCTGCTGGTGACCCATGAAATGAACTTTGCCCGCCAGGTATCCAGCGAGGTGGTGTTCCTCCACCAGGGCCTGGTAGAAGAGCAGGGACCGCCGCAGCAGGTATTTGACAACCCGCAATCGGCACGCTGTAAACAATTCATGTCCAGCCACCGCTAACGGAGCATCACTGCATGAACAACTATAAGAAGATCGTTCTGGCTATCGCGGCCACCTTCGCACTGGGGAGCCAGGCCATCGCCGCAGACAAACTGCGCATCGGTACCGAAGGCGCCTACCCGCCCTTCAACGGCATCGACGCCAGCGGCCAGGTCGTCGGTTTCGATATCGAGATCGGCAAGGCGCTGTGCGCCAAGATGAAGACCGAGTGCGACGTCGTCACCTCCGACTGGGACGGCATCATCCCGGCCCTGAACGCCAAGAAGTTCGACTTCATCGTCGCCTCCATGTCGATCACCGACGAGCGCAAACAGGCAGTCGACTTCACCAACCCCTACTACACCAACAAGCTGCAGTTCGTGGCGCCCAAGTCGACCGACTTCAAGACCGACAAGGGCTACCTGAAAGGCAAGGTGATCGGTGCCCAGCGCGCGACCATCGCGGGTACCTGGCTGGAGGACAACATGTCCGACACCGTCACCATCAAGCTGTACGACACCCAGGAAAACGCCTACCTCGACCTGTCCTCGGGCCGCCTCGATGGCGTGCTGGCCGACAAGTTCGTGCAGTACGACTGGCTGAAGAGCGATGCCGGCAAGGACTTCGAGTTCAAAGGCGAGCCGGTGTTCGACAACGACAAGATCGGCATCGCCGTGCGCAAGGGCGACCCGCTACGTGACAAGCTGAACGCCGCTCTGAAGGAAATCGTCGACGACGGTACCTACAAGAAGATCAACGACAAGTACTTCCCCTTCAGCATCTACTGATGCACGTGCCGCGCCGCCCCTTGCCGGGCGGCGCGCGCCTTCAGGCGTGACTCCCCATGATTTTCGACCTGCACGGCTTTGGCGATCAGTTGATCGCCGGCACCTGGATGACGCTCAAGCTTTCGCTCGCCGCAGTCTGCGTGGGACTGATCCTCGGCTTGCTCGGCGCCGTCGCCAAGACCTCGAAGAACAGCTTCCTGCGCATGCTCGGGGGTTTCTACACCACCGTAGTGCGCGGCGTACCCGAGACACTCTGGGTATTGATGATCTATTTCGGCACCGTGGCCGGCCTGAACGCCATTGGTGACCTGTTCGGCTATCCCGAATTCGCTCTGTCGCCATTCGCGGCGGGCACCTGTGCCCTGGGCCTGTGCTTTGGCGCCTACGCCACCGAAGTCTTCCGTGGCGCACTGCTGGCGATCCCCAAAGGCCACCGCGAGGCTGGCCAGGCACTGGGCCTCTCCGCCCCGCGCATCTTCTGGCGCATCGTGCTGCCGCAGGTATGGCGCGTAGCGCTGCCGGGCCTGGGCAACCTCTATCTGATTCTGCTGAAGGACACCGCGCTGGTTTCGCTGATCACCCTCGACGAAATCATGCGCAAGGCCCAGGTTGCTTCCAATGCGACCAAGGAACCTTTCACCTTCTACATGACCGCGGCCTTCATCTACCTGGGCCTGACCGTCTTCATCATGGCCGCCCTGCATTTCCTCGAGCGTCGCGCCGGCCGTGGCTTCGTGAGGAATGAGCTATGACCGATCTCGAGCTGATCCTCAAATGGATGCCGAAGATGCTCCAGGGCGCCACCCTGACCCTGGAGCTGCTGGCCATTGCCGTGGTCGCCGGCCTGTGCCTCGCCGTACCGCTGGGCATTGCCCGCGCTTCGCGGCACTGGTATGTGCGCGCCGTACCCTACGCCTACATCTTCTTCTTCCGCGGCACACCACTGCTGCTGCAGCTGTTCATCGTCTACTACGGCTTCGCCCAGTTCGAGAGCGTTCGCAAGGGGCCGCTCTGGCCGTATCTGCGCGATCCCTACTGGTGCGCCCTGCTGACCATGACGCTGCACACCGCGGCCTACATCGCCGAGATCCTGCGTGGTGCCATCCACGCCATCCCGGTGGGTGAAGTGGAAGCCGCCCGCGCGCTGGGCATGTCCCGTCGCCAAGCACTGTTCCACATCATCCTGCCGCGCGCCGCGCGCATCGCCATGCCGGCCTACAGCAACGAGGTGATCCTCATGCTCAAGGCCAGCGCCGTGGTGTACACCGTGACCCTGTTCGACATCATGGGCATGACCCGCACCATCATCGCGCGCACCTACGAGGCCATGCTGTTCTTCTGCCTCGCCGGCCTGTTCTACCTGGTCATCACCCTGCTGCTGACCCGCATCTTCCGCCTGCTGGAACGCTGGCTGAAAGTGGACTCCATGCAGGGCCGCTGACCGGCGCACCGCTCGCCCACGGGGCCGCTATAATGCGCACCCCGTGGCTTCCTTCCCTTCGCACCGTGCCCCCGAACGATACTCCCCTGACCGGCTCCGACCTGCTCCAGCGCTTCCAGGCTCTGGATGGGTTCCTGCTAGATCATCAGGCGCTGTGGCGGCCGAAGCCCTTCACGGAACTGGAGGTTCCCTGGGAGCGCGATCACCCCGAACTGGCCACCTGGCTGCGCAGTCGCAGCCTCGAGGACGCCGATGCGGCGCATAACACGCCTGAGCAGCTCGACGCTCCCGCCCCCTTCCCCGCACTGGCCGCCACCGCCGCGCAGCTGTCCGCCGTTGGCGAACTCCCGGCAACGCCACTGGGCAAGCTGCCGAACCAACTGACGGTCGATGTCCCCGGCCGAAAGTGGCAACAGATCGAAGCCTTCGCCAGCCACCTGGATTTCGCCGAAGCACCGCAACAATGGCTCGACTGGTGCGCCGGCAAAGGCCATCTTGGCCGCCTGCTGGCTCGCGACGGCAAGCCGCTGCTGAGCCTGGAGTTCGACAAATCCCTGGTGGAAGATGGCCAACGCCTGAGCGACCGGCTTCAGCTTCACGCCCGACATCGCCAGCAGGACGTGCTAGCACCCGACGCCCACCAGCACCTGCAAGCCGAGCACACGGCTGTCGCCCTGCACGCCTGCGGCAACCTGCACGTGCGCCTGCTGCAGCTCGCCAGCGCCCAGGGCTGCCGTCAGCTCGCAGTGGCACCCTGCTGCTACAACCGCATCGATAGCGAGCACTACCAGCCGCTCTCGACCGCCGCGCAAGGCTCCGCTCTACTGCTCTCGCGGGACGACCTGCGCTTGCCGCTCGCCGAAACCGTGACCGCTGGCGCCCGCGTGCGCCGCCAGCGCGACGAATCAATGGCGCGGCGACTGGCATTCGACCTGCTGCAACGGGAAGTCCGCCGCAGCCACGACTACCTGACCACTCCTTCAGTGTCGCCAATCTGGTTGGACAAGCCATTCGCCGACTACTGCTGCGACCTCGCCGCCCTCAGGGGGCTCGACCTGCCTGCTGGGACGGACTGGCAGAAACTGGAGGCACGGGGCTGGCAGCGCCTGGCCCAGGTTCGCAACCTTGAACTGGTGCGCGGGCTGTTCCGCCGCCCCATGGAGCTGTGGCTGTTGCTCGACCGCGCGTTATTCCTCGAGGAACAGCGCTATCGCGCCACCCTGGGCGCCTTCTGCGCCACCCGGATGACCCCTCGCAACCTGCTGTTGCTGGCTGAGCGCACCTGAGACGGGCGTTCCAGCGCTTCACCCACAGACCTTGTGGATAACTCTGTTCGTAACCCAGGAAGAACCCTCCCTGACTGACCGGCCAGACCGCCTCGCTGCGATCTGGTCATTTTTTGTACATATGAATTAAATACTTAAAAAACAGCAAGTTACGAAACTTCGTGATTGCTATCACATCTCATATGCAATTTCTGCCCTAAAGCTTTCCCCCTTGTGCATAAAGAGCCGAGGGCGGCGTAGGAAATCAGCCATCCCTGTTGCCATTCCTGCTCCAATAGCGCCTGGCGGAACGGATTGTTGCGCAATCGCGACAATAGAATCTTGTCAATCGCTGCCTAGGCAGTATCATTTCGAAACATTTCACTGCCTAAGCAGCTATCTGTTTTGACATGAATCACTACGACGTCGCGGATTTTCCGTTCAAAGGCTCCATCGGCCAATTGCTGGGCGCCACCGCCATCCTCAAGGACCGCCTGCTGGACAAACACCTGGCACATCTGGACATCACCGCCGCGCAGTTCAAGGTGCTGTTCTTCATCGGCAACGACCGCGCCAACACCCCGGCCGAGCTGTGCCGCGAGCTGTCCATCGACAGCGGCTCCATGACTCGCATGCTCGATCGCCTCGCGCGCAAGGACCTGCTGCTCCGTGAGCCCTGCCAGAACGACCGCCGTAGCGTGCGCCTGAGCCTGAGCACTGCCGGACAGGCCGTGAACGACGAGGCCCCGCGCATCGCCGCCGCAGCCATGAACGAACTGGTTGGCGGCCTGTCCCGTGACGAGCTGCAGACCCTTACCGGCCTGCTCGACAAGATCCTGCGCGCCCACGGCGCCGCGGCCCATTGCGCGGCGCAGGAGAAATGAACATGAACCACCTTCGCACTGCCCTGCTGCCGGCCGCCGTATTTGCCGCCGTGCTGGGACTCTCCGGCTGCGTCAGCTACACGGGGCTGACCACCAGCGGCAAGGCAACCGACCCTGCCAGCCTGAAGGCCGGCATCAGCCTCGACGGCGCCCCGCTATCCGCCGCCTCGTGGCCCAGCGATCACTGGTGGAGCAGCCTGGGCGACCCACAACTGGACAGCCTGATCGGCGAAGCCCTGCGCGGCACGCCGGACCTGGATATCGCCAGCGCCCGCGCCCGCCAGGCTATTGCCGCCGCACAAGGGCAGGACGCCGAACGCATGCCCAGCGTGAAGGGTACTGCCAGCTACGCTGGCATCCGCGCACCGGAAAGCGTCCTGCCGGCACCGACCGGCGGCCGTTACTCGGCGGTGAAATACCTGTCGCTGAGCTTCAGCTACGACCTCGATCTCTGGGGCGGCCAGCGCGACGCCTGGGAAGCCGCTCTCGGCCAGGCCAACGCCGCCGAAGTCGACCGCCAGGCCGCCTCGATCACGCTCTCCACCAATGTCGCCCGCGCTTACAGCAACCTGGCCCACGCCTTCGTCGCCCGCGACCTGGCCAAAGACGAACTGGATCGCTCGCAGCACCTCTTCCAGCTCAGCCAGAAGCGCATGGACGCCGGCCTGGACAGCAAGGTCCAGCTGCAACAGACGCAGTCCCAGGTCGCCAGCGCCAAGCAGCAGTTGGCCGCTGCTGACCAGGAGATCGCCAGCGATCGCATTGCCCTCGCCGTCCTGCTCGGCCAGGGTCCGGATCGCGGCCAGGAGCTGCAGCGCCCGCAGGTACTCAAGCCCGGCGCGCTGAGCCTTCCATCGAACCTGCCGGCCGAGCTGCTGGGGCGCCGCCCGGACATCGTCGCCGCCCGCTGGCGCGTCGAGGCGACATCGAAAAGCATCGACTCGGCGAAGACCGAGTTCTATCCCAATGTGAACCTGGGGGCGATGGTCGGTCTGGCCGCCCTGCACACCAGCGACGTGCTGAAGGCACCGAGCCGGTTCTTCCAGATCGCCCCGGCCATCTCCCTGCCAATCTTCGATGGCGGCCGTCTGCGCGCCAACCTCGCCGGGAAGGACGCCGACTACGACCTGGCCGTCGCCCAGTACAACAAGACGCTGGTCAACGCCCTCGGCGAGGTCACCGACGACCTCGGCAAGCTGCGCTCGCTGGAGCAGCAGATCGACGACCAGCGCGATGCCCGCGACATCGCCAAATCCAACTTCGACCTGGCCATGCGCCGTTACGGCGAAGGCGTCGGCAACTACCTCGACGCCCTCAGCGTGCAGCAGCAACTGCTCCTCGCCGAACGCCAGCTGGCCAACCTGGATGCCGAGCGCATTGATCTCTCGGTGCAACTGATCCAGGCCCTGGGCGGTGGCTACCAGCCCGACACCACTTTCACTCCCGCCCCGCTCGCCCAGGCAAGCGCGGCCGCCGCGCACTGAACGAGGCACCCGACATGAGCACCACCACCCAAGAAACCCCGAACGGCAATCCCAAGCGCAAGCGCTGGCTGCTGATCCTGCTCGCCGTCGTCATCCTCGCCGGCCTCGCCAGCGTCGCCTGGGAGGTCCTCTACGGCCGCTGGCACGAGGACACCGACGATGCCTACGTGAACGGCAACGTCGTGCAGATCACCCCGCAGATCACCGGCACCGTGGTCAGCATCGGCGCCGATGACGGCGACCTGGTGCACAAGGGTCAAGTGCTGGTGAAGTTCGACCCCAGTGATGCCGACATCGCCCTGCAGCAGGCCGAAGCCAACCTCGCGCGCACCGTGCGCCAGGTACGCGGGCTATTCAGCAATGTCGACGGCTACAAGGCCGACGTCGCCACGAAGAAAGTCGCCCTGGCCAAGGCCGAGGCCGACTTCAAGCGCCGCCAGAACCTCGCCAATGACGGCGCCATCTCCCAGGAAGAACTGGCCCACGCCCGCGACGCCCTGGACACCGCGCGCAGCTCGCTGACCAACTCCGAGCAGCAACTGGACACCAACCGTGCACTGGTCGACGACACCGTGATCGCCTCTCACCCGGACGTCAAAGCCGCCGCCGCCAAGCTGCGCCAGGCCTACCTGGACGACGCCCGTGCGGTGATCATCGCGCCGGTCACCGGCTACGTCGCCAAACGCACCGTGCAGGTCGGCCAGCGCGTTCAGCCTGGTGCTGCGCTGATGGCGGTGATCCCGCTGGACCAGGTGTGGATCGACGCCAACTTCAAGGAAACCCAGCTCAAGCACATGCGCATCGGCCAGCCGGTGGAGATCCGCTCTGACCTCTATGGCAGCGAAGTGAAGTACTCCGGCACCGTCGACAGCCTCGGCGTCGGCACCGGCAGCGCCTTCTCCCTGCTACCGGCGCAGAACGCCACCGGCAACTGGATCAAGATCGTCCAGCGCGTGCCGGTACGCATCCGCGTCAATGCCGAGGAATTGGCAAAGAACCCGCTGCGCATTGGCCTGTCCATGGACGTCAATGTCAGCCTGCATGACCAGAGCGGCCCGGCCCTCGCCCAGCAGCCCCCACACGAGGCGGTGTTCTCCACCGACGTGTACCAGGAGCAACTGGCCTCAGCCGACCAGCTGATCGAGAAGCTGATCCAGGCCAACCTGGCCGACGCCAACCACCGCACCGCGCAGCGCTGATCCGACTGCAATCATGAGCCAGCCCAACAGCAGCAGTTTCAGCCCACCCAGCCTGGTCATGGCCACCATCGGCCTTTCGCTGGCGACCTTCATGCAGGTGCTGGACACCACCATCGCCAACGTCGCCCTGCCGACCATCTCCGGCAATCTCGGGGTGAGCTCCGAGCAGGGCACCTGGGTCATCACCTCCTTCGCGGTGAGCAACGCCATCGCCCTGCCGCTCACCGGCTGGCTCAGCCGCAAGGTCGGCGAGGTGCGCCTGTTCATCGCCGCCACGCTGCTCTTCGTGATCGCCTCCTTCCTCTGCGGCGTCGCGCAGCAAATGGGCATGCTGGTCGGCTTCCGAGCCATCCAGGGCTTCGTCGCCGGGCCGCTCTACCCGATCACCCAGACCCTGCTGATCTCCATCTATCCCCCGGCGAAAAGGGGGATGGCACTGGCACTGCTGGCGATGGTGACGGTGGTGGCACCCATCGCCGGGCCGATCCTTGGCGGCTGGATCACCGACAGCTACAGTTGGCCGTGGATCTTCTTCATCAACGTGCCCATCGGCCTGTTCGCCGCCATGGTCGTCTATCAGCAGCTGCGCGCCCGCCCAGTGGTGATCAAGCACGCACCCATGGACTACATGGGCCTGGCAATGCTGGTGATCGGCGTCGGCGCCCTGCAGATCGTGCTCGACAAGGGTAACGACCTGGACTGGTTCGAATCCGGCTTCATCATCGGCGGCACTGTGATCGCGGTCATAGCCCTGGCGGTGTTCGTGATCTGGGAGCTGACCGACAAACACCCGATCGTCAATCTGCGACTGTTCGTGCACCGCAACTTCACTGTGGGAACCCTGGCGCTGGTCGGCGGCTACGCTGGCTTCTTCGGCATGAACCTCCTGCTACCGCAGTGGCTGCAGACCCAGATGGGCTACACCGCCACCTGGGCAGGGCTGGCAGCCGCACCGATCGGCATCCTGCCGGTATTCCTCTCACCGCTCGTCGGCCGCTACGCGAACAACTTCGACCTGCGTCTGCTGGCGGGGCTGGCTTTCCTCGCGATGGCGGCGACCTGTTTCATGCGCGCCGACTTCACCACCGAAGTCGACTACCTGCACATCGCCCTGGTGCAGCTCTTCATGGGGCTGGGCGTGGCCTTCTTCTTCATGCCGATCCTGAGCATCCTGCTCTCCGACCTGCCACCGGACCAGATCGCCGACGGCTCCGGCCTTGCAACCTTCCTACGGACCCTGGCAGGCAGCTTCGCCGCATCGCTCACCACCTGGATCTGGAATCGCCGCGCCACCATGCACCACGCCTACCTGACGGAGAACATCAGCCAGTACGACCCAGCCACCCGCGCCACCGTCGAACAGCTTGGAGGCCCCGGCCAACATAGCGCTGCGCTGCTGGAACGGATGGTGGAAAGCCAGGCCTACATGATCAGCACCATCGACTACTTCACCCTCCTCGGCTGGGTCTTTCTGGCGATGCTGGTGGTCATCTGCCTGGCCAAACCGCCTTTCGGCGCCAAGCCCGGCGCAGCGGCTGCTGGCGGACACTGACCCAAACTGCGGATCATTCTGACAAATCAGTGGTTTACACCCCGGGCGCCGTGGCTATAATGGCGCCCCTCCTTGCCGGTATAGCTCAGCTGGTAGAGCAACTGACTTGTAATCAGTAGGTCCCGGGTTCGACTCCTGGTGCCGGCACCATCTCCTCAAAAGCCCACCCGTCGGTGGGCTTTTGCGTTCTGGAACCAAAACACCTCCAGCACGATCCAATTCCTAGTTAACTCTGTGCCCCATATCAAATCGGCGGATTCACTATGAGCTCCCCGCCCCATTTTGGTAGTCTTAAACATTCGACTGCCAACTGCCCGACGCGACCGGCCTGAACCGGAGTGCAAGCAGCCAGACGATGCGGCGTAGGATGTCATTTGCAAAGGAATATTGATTGATGTTGATCCCAGTGATCATTTGTGGCGGCGCAGGCAGCCGGCTGTGGCCCGTTTCGCGCGAAGCGCACCCCAAGCCCTTCATGCCCCTCCCCGATGGGCAGAACCTTCTGCAGAAGACACTGCTGCGAGCCCTCGCCCTGGATGGCGTGACCGAAGTGATGACGGTCACCAACCGCGAGCTGTTCTTCAAGACCGAAGACGAGTACCGCGCACTGAAGCCGCAAGCTCAATGCCTGAGCTATGTGCTCGAGCCTTTCGGCCGCAATACCGCCGCCGCTGTTCTCTCAGCCGCGCTGCAGCTGGATCAGGCTCACGGACCTGAGGCATTGATGCTGGTATTGCCAGCCGACCATCTAATCAAGCATAACGACGCATTTGCCGAGGCTGTCGCCAATGCAGCGCGCCTGGCTGCCGCCGGCTGGCTGGTGACCTTTGGCATACAACCGCAGTACCCGGAAACCGGCTTCGGCTACATCGAGAGCGACAGCGATGCCCTGGAAGGCGGCCTCAAGGTCAAACGCTTCGTAGAGAAGCCCAGCCAGGAGAAGGCCGAGGAGTATCTCGCGGCGGGTAACTACTTCTGGAACTCCGGCATGTTCTGCTTCCGCGTAGGCACCCTGCTTGACGAGATGAAGGCTCATGCCCCGGAGGTCCATGACGCCGTAGCGGCCACGCTGAAGCAGTCACGCCTGACGGAAGCCGCCGCGCACCGTTGCCTGTCGCTGGAAGGCGAGCTGTTCAAGAACGTCCCCGACATTTCCATCGACTATGCGCTGATGGAGCGCTCGGCCAAGGTCGCCACCGTGCCCTGCAACCTGGGATGGAGCGACATCGGCTCCTGGAACGCACTGAGCGAGCTCACACCCGAAGACGAGGCCGGCAATCGCTTTGAGGGTGAAGTCCTGATCCATGGCGCCAATAACAACTATGTGCACAGCCCGGAGCGTCTCGCCGCCCTGGTCGGTGTTCAGAACCTGATCGTCGTCGATACACCGGACGCCCTGCTGATCGCTCACAAGGAGCACACCCAGGATGTCAAACAGATTGTCGCCCAGCTGAAGAAGAGCGGCCACAGCGCGCATCTGCTGCATCGGACGGTACACCGCCCTTGGGGTACTTACACGACCCTCGAGGAAGGCCATCGCTTCAAGATCAAGCGCATTGTGGTCAAGCCAGGTGCTTCGCTGTCACTGCAGATGCACCATCACCGCAGCGAGCACTGGATCGTGGTCACCGGCATGGCCAAGGTGGTCAATGGCGAGAGCACCATGATGCTCAACAGCAACGAGTCGACCTTCATTCCGGCCGGACACAGGCACCGTCTGGAAAACCCTGGCGTGATCGATCTGGTGTTGATCGAAGTGCAGAGTGGTGATTACCTTGGCGAAGACGATATTGTCCGCTTTCAGGATAATTACGGACGGGTGAGCAGTTAAAAAACAAGCAAGCACTCTATAATTTCCAGATGAGTTACGAACTGGAATACTTAGAAAACTTATTAGCCGGCCCAGCATACGCTGGGCCGAGCCTTTAAAAAGTCGCCAAATCACACAAGAGATTAAAGGTCTAGTCCTAATGTGGAACAGCCTCTGGCAATATAGAAGCTTTATATTAACATCCATTCGAAATGAATTGGTTTCCAGATTTTCGAGAAGCCGACTCGGCGGAGTTTGGATGATAATAAACCCATTAGTTCAGGTGGCAATATACGCTCTGATTCTGTCCAACGTCCTGGCAGCAAAATTACCTGGAATAAACAATAAATATGCCTATGCAATATATCTCACGGCAGGCACCATTGGCTGGTCCCTCTTCCAGGAAATAACCTCAAGGTGCCTGAATGTCTTTATTGAGAATGGCAACTTGATGAAGAAAATGCGTTTCCCCCGCATAACACTGCCAGCTATCGTCGTAGGATCAAGCCTGCTGAATAATGTGCTGCTTATTCTTTCCGCCATTTGCGCTTTTGCTATCGCAGGCCACATCCCCAACGCAAACATATTTTGGCTGATACCACTGACACTATTGGTCGTCATGCTCGCAACCGGCCTGGGGTTGCTTTTCGGCATATTAAATGTCTTTGTCCGGGATGTCGGCCAAGTTATTCCGATCATTCTCCAAATACTATTCTGGTTCACCCCTATAGTTTACCCCTTAACAATAGTCCCAGCATGGCTTTCTCCATACATTGGACTGAATCCTATGATAGGAATAATAAGCGGCTACCACGATGTGATTCTGTATTCTACAGCGCCTGATGTTTCCAGCATGTTCACAGCTTTCATTGTAGCCCTGGCACTCCTGACACTCAGCCTTTTCCTCTTCCGAAAGGCCGCACCGGAAATGGTGGACGTACTATGACCGTCCTCAGCGTAAAAGGCGTTGGAAAGTCCTATCGCACCTACCACTCTGAATGGCAGCGATTCGCTGCTTGGTTTGGTATTCAAAGTAAAAAAATCGTTGATCACTGGGTCATCCAAGATATTAATATTGATATCCAGCGCGGCGAGTCGATCGGGATCCTCGGTAAAAATGGAACCGGAAAATCGACCCTGCTGAAAATCATAAGTGGCACCCTGACTCCATCAACTGGCTCCGTCGAAAGTAGCGGGCGAGTAGCAGCTATTCTCGAACTTGGCATGGGATTTAACCCTGAGCTTTCAGGAAGGGAAAACGCTATCCACTCCGCAGGGCTCATGGGATTCAACAAGGAAACAATACTCCAAGCGCTTCCAGACATTGAGCAATTCTCTGATATCGGAGAATACTTCAATCAGCCCGTCAGGACCTATTCCAGCGGCATGCAGGCACGCGTCGCGTTTGCAGTCGCCACAGCGTTTCG
Organism: Pseudomonas sp. YH-1; assembly: GCF_051990045.1. Classification (NCBI taxonomy): domain Bacteria; kingdom Pseudomonadati; phylum Pseudomonadota; class Gammaproteobacteria; order Pseudomonadales; family Pseudomonadaceae; genus Pseudomonas; species Pseudomonas sp. YH-1. The sequence goes on from NZ_CP178184.1 coordinate 598,304, forward strand.
ACCAGACATTCTTATTGTTGATGAAGCACTCTCTGTCGGTGACGCTTACTTTCAATCTAAGTGCTATAAAAGAATATCCGAATTCAAGAAGCAAGGAACATCTTTAATTCTAGTAACACATTCGACCGGTGATGTCGTAAAGCATTGCGATAGAGCCATCTTCATGAGAGAAGGGCGAATTTTAAAAGATGGGAATCCGGCCGAAGTCACCAACCTCTATCTTGATGATTTATTTGGCAAGAAGCGCGAAAGCTCTAATGCAAACGCTCCGACGACCAACGACTCGTTTACGACTAGCCATGCAGACGTATTCAGTACACGCCCTGGCTATCGCAAAGAAGAACACCGCTGGGGAAAGGGTGGTGCAACTATCCTCGACTTCAGCATCGACAACGAAAAAGAGAAATTCCCCCCCCAAATAGAATGCGGCAGCCGTATAAACATCAGATTCAAGGTTAAATTTACCGAAAATCACGGCAACGTTGTTCCTGGCATATTGATTAGAACTCTCGAAGGGCTGTATCTATATGGGACTAACTCATATATATCCACTCACGGCAGAGAACTGATCTCCGCCGAAGCAGGAAGCACCCTTGCATTCACTTTTTCGCTCCCCATGAGTCTAAACGAAGGCGACTACATGCTTTCTTTTGGAGTCTCCGCAGGGTCACTACCCGGAGAACTTACACCATTAGAGCGCAGATATGATTCAGTTATATTTCGAGTAAGCCGTGCACAACCTATCTGGGGCCTTATCGACTTGAATGCCGAATTTCAAAGCACCGAGTTAATACCATGACCAATTCCAACATCACGACTATTACCCAAAAGGTCCTGGAATTACCAGAGGTCTACCAGCCAATATTTGGGCACGCAGAATATACTGCTACTGCATCGAGAGAGTGCGAGGACCGGCTAGCCCAGATAATCAAGGTATATAGGGCTCTCTCCAAGTCTCTCGATCGCCCTCTGCGCATACTTGACATTGGATGCGCGCAGGGATATTTCAGCTTGAACCTCGCCAAAGCAGGTGCAACAGTCCTCGGCGTTGATTATCTAGAAAGAAATATCGAACTTTGCCGAGCATTGGCAGATGAAAACCCAAGCTTCAATATCAGATTTGAACTTGCCAGAGCCGAAACAATCATTGAGAGCCTTCAGGAAGATGAATTTGATTTAGTCCTTGGACTAAGCGTATTTCATCACATCATATATGAAAAAGGCATACCCTTTACTTCAAAACTACTAAACCAGGTTGCCGAAAAGTCCAAAGTCTCTATATTTGAGTTTGCGCTAAAAAGCGAACCACTTTATTGGGGCAATGCGCAGCCAGAAGACCCCAGGAGCTTACTCGACGGCTTTCCATTCACCCATGAGCTTTCGAAACACCATACACATCTCTGCGAGATCGAGCGCCCTCTCTATGTCGCCAGCAAAAAGTACTGGGTACTAGATGGTCTCGCAGGCAAGTTCGACCACTGGAGCGACTCTCCTCATGCACTGGAGCAGGGAGCTCATGGAGGAACACGACGTTACTTCTTCGCCGAAGATACGCTTGTCAAACTGTTCCGAGTGCCAAACGAAAGCCATAAAAGCAATTTCACAGAGCTAGCCAATGAGAGCGCTATTCTCGATAAGCTTCCAAACTCTCTCCGACCGCCCAGAATAATTACCTTCGGCCAGCATGAAACTGAAGCCTGGCTCGTACGCACACTGATCCCGGGAATTCTCCTTCTTGATATTATCAAGGAAAACATCCCGATCGACGCAACAAAAGTACTGCGCAGCATATTAAAGCAGACGGAGGACCTAGAGCGCCTAGGCTATTATCATAATGATATTCGCACATGGAATATCCTTATAACCCCTGAAGATGATGCACTTCTAATTGACTATGGTGCAATCTGCGACACCCCTCAAGATTGCACTTGGCCAGACAATATATATCTATCTATCTTCATACTTTTAAAAGAGATATCCAGCCAAGATATCTCTCCACCGACACCGATCCGCCCCCCAAACATAAGCCCCTATAATTTACCGCCCCCTTTTAATCACTGGGCCGCTCAGCTTTGGCAGAGGCCGCTGGAACAATGGAGTTTTTCACTTATGGCCAAAGCATTGGATGCGCCTGCCAGTGGCAAAGCTGATATTATCGAGTCCCCCCCACAACTGTGGGAGCAGAAGATGGAATCTGCAATCAAGTTGATTCTAAATCACGAGCATGAGAGCAGAGCCACCACCAAGAAAGAGATACTAAGTATCGAGGAGCGCCTGACCCAACAGCAAGCTCATAGCTTTGAGTTACTGAAGGATGAGCTTAGTCTACAACGGGCTGAGCTTCGAAAGGTCTCGGATCTAGCTGTGACCAACGCCAACCGGCTGGACAATATTAGGGGTGATATTAAGCAAGATATCTCGGGGGAGTTTCAGTCCTTACGCGATATTTTAACCAATGTCGCCAGCACGAGTTTCAATGCCGACGCTCTGCGCAGTTCGCTGAGCGAACTCAACGAATTAAAGAAAGCGTTGACAGAAAAATACGCCGAACTAGATATACGATACAACACGCTGAACGAACTCTTCGAGCTAAAGAAGGCGCTCACCGAAAAAGATGCCGAAGCACACAGCTGGCGGCAAAGAACTTACTTGGCAGAGAAAAAATCCCTAGACCTGGTACAAAGTACCTCGTGGAAGATAACTGCACCAGTACGCCATGTGAGCTTGGCACTGTCAAACTTCCCACGGAATAGGACGATTAATCGACTGATCATAAGCCCGACCAAGCGCGCTTTTCGCCCCGTAATTTTGGGCGCCCTATATTACTCTCGCAGACATCCACGCTTGCGAAACGCACTTGGTCGTCTCTTGCGTCTTGTTCCAGCACTACACAAGAAAGTCATCAGAATGGAACAGACGCCGCTTACACCTATCCAACCACCGATTATATATCCGGTCAAAATGTCAGCAAGGGCTAGGCAAATTTACCTCGACCTCGACAACGCCATCAATAAAGAGCAGAAGGGACGTCAGCAGTGAAAATTTTGATTGACCTTCAAGGTGCGCAAAATGCAAGCCGTCTGCGCGGTATTGGCCGGTACTGCAAATCGTTGGCTCGCGCGATAATACTAAAATCTGACGAGAATGACGTAAGAATCCTGCTGAATGGACTCTTCAGAGATACTGTCGAAGAGATAATATCCGAATTCTCAGACATATTACCTCGGCAAAATTTTATTATATTCGAGGCACCCCACCCCGTAAATGAGTTTGAAGAAGAAAACTCGTGGAGAATGCAAGTAGCTGAACTTCTCCGTGAGAAACTCATTGAAGATTTAGCTCCAGATGCACTTCTAGTTTCGTCGCTTTTTCAAGGCAGCATAGACCAGAGCGTGATTTCTGTCGGGAGTTTTTGCACCACCATACCGACAGCTGTCATTCATTATGATTTAATTCCTCTTCTCAATAGCGACACAATTCTTTCATGGAAACCTGCGCATGACTGGTACCACCGAAAGCTAGAGTCGCTTGGCCGAGCAGATATACTACTTGGAATATCGGAGCATGCTAGCAAGGAAGCGACGGAACACTTGAAACTTCGCGCCGATCAGGTCTTCACGATATCTTCCGCAGTCAGCGATACCTTCGAGAACAGCAACCCTTCAATCGACCAGTCACGTCAACTACATTCTCGCTACGGAATATCCCGACCGTTCCTGATGTATTCTAGCGCCTACGAGCAGCGTAAGAACTTCGATGGCCTGATTCAGGCATACGGCATGGTCTCTTCAGAGGTCAGGAGTGCATTTCAACTCGTTCTGGTCTGCAAGATAGACGACGACCAACGCCAGGAACTCGAAAACTGCATCAGCAACGCCACCTTGAGCGCGGAGGATGTAATCCTCACGAACTATGTTTCGGACGACGATCTAGTAGGCCTGTACAGCACCTGCCACGCATTCATATTCCCCTCACTGCATGAGGGCTTTGGGCTACCGATTCTCGAGGCCATGCGGTGTGGATGCGCGGTTATTGGCTCCAACACGAGCAGCATCCCTGAGGTCATTGGCCGCGAAGATGCACTGTTTGACCCCAAGTCTCCCGATAATATGGCCAAGAGCATTGAGAGGCTTCTGACAGACCAAGACTTTCTGGCTGAATTGAAACTGCACGCAGTCGCGCACTCCGCAAATTTCAGTTGGGCGAGATCCGCAGAGCTTTGTCTTGAGGCGCTAACGAGCATCGTGCAGAGTCGATCTCCCCACCCCGCCACTCGAGCAACTTCACGCTACGACGACCTTATTTTGGCCATTACGAAGGTGCACGCAAAAGTTGGCCCAACGGACGTTGATCTGATGCACACTGCTGCAGCGATCGCCCGCAATGAACAACGTGCTCGGGTTTCTAACTTGCGGAGTTCCGAGTTCGCTCCACTGAACTGGCGTGTCGAAGGACCATTTGATAGCAGTTACAGTCTGGCAATTGTAAACAGAGAGTTTGCTCGGGCGCTGCACGATCTCGGGCACAACCCAATTTTGCATTCGACAGAGGGACCTGGTGACTTTGAGGCGAGCGAAGAGTTTCTACTTAGAAACCCGGATATTTCGCTCATGCATAAGCAAGTGAACGAGTTCCCGCAATCGGCTGCGGATGTTGTCAGTCGAAACCTATACCCTCCTCGAGTGGCTGACATGCGCGGTCACCTCAACCTACTCCACCAATATGCCTGGGAAGAAACGGGCTTCCCTCGTGAGTGGGTGAAGAGCTTTAATGAGCACCTAGACGGGATCGCCTGCGTCTCAACCTATGTTGAGAAGGTTCTGATCGACAATGGTGTTCGTCTCCCAATGACAGCCGTCGGCAACGGAGTTGACCACTGGGAGCGTATCCAGGCCGCAGACGCCCCACGATTGATGGTGAAAAGCTTCCGCTTCCTCCATGTTTCGTCCTGCTTCCCGAGAAAAGGCGTCGATGTGCTACTGAAAGCATATGGAATGGCGTTTACACAAGCCGATGACGTCAGCCTGATTATCAAGACCTTCCCAAATCCGCATAACGACGTACACAAACTCCTCTCAGAAGCCAAGCGTCTTTCGCCCAACTATCCCGATGTTCAGATCCTGGAAGCTGACATGACGGATGGGGAACTGAAGTCCCTTTATCAGCACTGCCATGTTCTAGTCGCCCCCAGTCGCGCCGAGGGCTTCGGGCTGCCCATGGCTGAAGCGATGCTCAGCGGGCTTCCCGTAATCACGACCTCGTGGGGCGGGCAATTAGACTTCTGCAACGCGGAGAATAGCTGGCTCGTTGACTACGAGTTCTCCAAAGCAACGACTCACTTCAAACTATTTGGATCCGTGTGGGCAGAACCCAACGCAGAGTCACTAGCGACATGCATGCTGGAGGCGTTCAGAGCATCAGATAATGAGCGACGGCATAAGGCGGATGCGGGAAAGCAATTTTTGTTAAGCCAATTCCGCTGGCGTCACGTCGCTGAAGAGTCTGTTCACTTTGCGCAACAATTGAGAAGCGGGGAGACTGAAGCTCCCTCACTCAGAATTGGTTGGCTTACCTCTTGGAAAACGCCTTGTGGAATTGCCAGTTACTCCGAGCATTTGATTGCATCCATGCCCACTGAGCAAGTTCAGGTTTTTGCATCCCACATTGGTGAATCCGATAGCGAATCAGGTCGTCCCTTTACCCGATGCTGGAATCAAGGCAAGGACCATAATGGACTCTCCAACATTCATAGCTTAATAGCTGAACATGATATTAATACTGTCGTTATTCAGTTCAACTATGGATTCTTTGACTTCAATGAGCTCAGTGAGTTTATCAATCGCTGCGTCAACGATGGGCTAGTCGTAGTTGTCATGCTTCACTCGACAACTGATCCTGCAGGCCAACGCCCCAATCTGCAGCTTGCCGAGCTTGCAGCCTCGTTTAGTAAGTGCCATCGATTATTGGTTCACTCTACTGGCGACCTTAACCGCCTCAAAAAACTGGGGCTCGTAGATAATGTTGCCATCATCCCCCATGGAGTTCTGGACTACTCCCGTCCTGAAGCACCAAGAGACATCAATTCGATACCCGTTATCGCCTCGTATGGCTTCTGCCTCCCGCATAAGGGCCTTCCCGAACTACTCGACGCGTGCGCCATATTGCGCGATCAAGGCACGCCCGTCCGGCTGAAGTTGGTCAACGCCCGCTATCCGACTGACCCGCAGTCAGCCAACCTGATAAAACAGCTTACGGACGCTACTCAGCGCCTAGATATGGAGGGTTTGGTAGAGATACACACTGATTTCCTCAGTGACATCGAGAGCCTCTCGCTCCTTTCCGAAGCAGATCTGCTGGTGTTTGCTTATCAACAAACAGGCGAGTCTTCCAGTGCCGCCGCACGATATGGATTGGCAACAAAACTACCGGTTGCAATCACCCCTCTGAGCATCTTCGATGATATCGAAGGTGCGGCCTTCCGCTTCGAGGGTACCAGTGCACAACATATTGCAGCCGGAATCTCTGAAATCCTAAACTCGATAAGCACGGGGTCGGAATTATCACAAGAAATCAGTGCTGCGGCGAAGAACTGGTGTAAGCATCACACCTATCCGGCTGTCAGCACTCAGCTATCGGATATCATTTCGGCTATTCATACTCAAAGAGAGCGGCAGAACGTCTACTCTTAACCCAGCAGAAAAGGGCAGCTCAGCACAACCTGAGCTGCCCCTATTTCAATTGAGCCCCAGAACTTTCCTGACTTGATCACTGAACGAGCCTGCCAAGGATGCGCTGGCATACCCACTTATGTGATCACCATCAAAGAACAGAGGACGACCGTCAGTAGTAGCGACTCTGCACTCTGCAGAACTGCAAAGCCAATTGACAGGATCCCATATGGAAATATCGGAATTGACTCGGATTAGGTCAGTGATGGTGCTCAGTATTGGTGCGCGGAGCTTTTCAAACTCCACCCTCTGGATGACGGTGGTGTCTGCTACCGCCTCATCAACACAAATCGGGTTGCCACGATTAAACCAATCAGAGCAGCGATAGGGAACTTGACGAAACACCGGCTTCGGTGCCTCAACAATGACCTTAACACCCTTCTGAGTGAATTTTCTCAGCACATCTTCCGCATATATTTCACTTTCACTACGTCCAAGCTCTGCTTCGGTGCTGAATATCTTGTGCATAGTTACTTGAGGATCGAAGCGCGCAAACTGGTCGACAAAGCGAGGCATGCGCAGCCCCGCCATAAACAGAACGTCGCCAGATTTTGAGCGTTGCAGCATATCGTCCAAAGATACTTTTATATTTGCCATACACCCAGGATTGTGAAGATCCCTTGATGGATCGAAGCTCACAAACGGGCAGCCCCCATTGGAGTAATAATAGGCGGAGAACCCGGTGCGCCGAACAAACGCACGCATCATTGGATCGTATGCTCCAGCATGCGAGTCGCCAATCAAAAATACCGAATGCTGTTGCTCTTTACCCGAAGCGCAGTTCACAGCCTTGTAGCGCAGTACTTTTGCACCGTTGAAATCCTGCCAATCCAAAGCGGCATCGCAGACACTCGCCTGCTCCACAGGTACATCACCGACTGGATACCAATCTTGTGCATTTCGAGTGACAATACTCTGAGATATACGAGGTTCATTTGACGCTATTGACGATGCGATCCACCATCCTGATGCGGCGACGGCAATACCACCAAGTGCGACCAGAGCATTGGGTAGTTTTCGGAAGATTCCGGAGTAACGCAAAGGCCTCTCAACGAGATGATAAGACGCCATGGAAAGGATCAGCACCGTCAGAACCGCAGCACCTCGCTGAGCACCACCTTCCAACCCGACCGTCCAGCGGAACAGGACGAAAACAGGCCAATGCCAGAGATACAGCGAGTAGGACAATCTGCCAATATATAATGTTAAAGGATGGGTCAAAGGAGCAGTCAGGCTGCCATTCAGTTCTCGGCCATGGAGAAAGAAGATGACACCGACCGTCCCAATTACTGGCAAAATCGCTCCTGGAAAAGGGAAAGCGTCCGCACGGGACACTACCAACCCCAAAACCACCATTGCAATGGATATTACGAAGCCGAATTTTTCGAGCGTCGATATATCGCCTGCCGTATCGCCCCTATGCCGATAGTAAAAGAAGATTGCCATCAGAGAGCCAGCACCCAACTCCCAAAACCGGCTGGCGATCATATAGAAACCGTACGTTGGATTTACCTTCGCAAGCCACCAAGCAACTACGATCGATGCCATTACAGCAATAACCGTCAAGAGCACTGCAATACGGCGCCATATACCACCCAATATCCAGAGCAGCATGATGAGCGGATAAATTAGATAAAACTGTTCCTCTACCGCAAGCGACCAAGTATGAGTGTATGGATTAAACTCAACGCGCGGAGAAAAATAATCATTCTGCGTGGACGCCAGAATAAAATTACTCAAACCAAAAAATGCAAATTTTCCAGTCTGGATATTTGCCTCACTCAGCCATGCAGAAGGTATATATATAGCTGCGACTAGAGAAGTCAGCAAAAGACAGGTCACCAGCGCTGGCAATATACGTTGCATTCGCCTACTATAGAACCAAGCAATAAAATGAAAGAGCCCCTTCTCACGAGGGTATTTCAATACCGATGCCGTCACCACAAACCCGGAAATGACGAAAAATACGTCGACGCCAGAGAAGCCGCCGGGCAACCATTGCCCATGCAAGTGGTAGATTATTACAGCCAGCACAGCCAACGCCCTCATTCCATCTATATATGGAAAGTAGGCCTGTTGTTTTCTCGACATTATTCCGACGCCTGGAAAGGAAACATTCAGATCACGCCATTGATCGGGAAAAATCCCCCCGCAATCAACAGCTGAGTATCCACAATCATCGAGCCCCAATGGACCCCTTCATTTGCAGGGAAGAACTATACCTCAATCGCCCCTCGCCCAAGCAACGAGCTTGGACCTTCCGGCCGTTGCGCCAACCAGATCAGTTATTGCCCCCAGATCGGCTCCGACCGAGAGCTTGGTCGGAAACCCTACTCAATCAATCTGTTGGACGTGGTCAGCTTGCTCCATCGGCGTTATGATCGCGCCCCTTAGGACGAGCGCTCAGCTCAGCAAGCCGTACGTAAGGAAAGAGATTGATGAAAGCTATCGTTACCGGAATTACCGGGCAGGATGGCGCCTACCTGGCCCAACTCCTGCTTGAAAAAGGCTATACGGTCTATGGCACCTATCGCCGCACCAGCTCGGTGAATTTCTGGCGAATCGAAGAATTGGGTATCGAGAAGAGCCCGAATCTGCATCTGGTCGAATACGACCTGACTGACCTCTCTGCCAGCATCCGCCTTCTGCAATCCACCGAAGCCACCGAGGTCTACAACCTTGCCGCGCAGAGCTTCGTCGGCGTGTCGTTCGACCAGCCGCTGACCACCGCCGAAATTACCGGTATCGGCGCAGTGAACCTGCTGGAAGCTATCCGCATCGTCAATCCGAAGGTGCGCTTTTACCAGGCGTCCACCTCTGAGATGTTCGGCAAGGTGCAAGCCATTCCGCAAACCGAAGACACCCCGTTCTACCCGCGTAGCCCCTATGGTGTGGCCAAGTTGTACGCTCATTGGATGACCGTGAACTATCGCGAGTCCTACGATATCTTCGGTTCGAGCGGCATCCTCTTCAACCATGAGTCGCCGCTGCGCGGCCGCGAGTTCGTGACCCGCAAGATCACCGACAGCGTTGCCAAGATCAAACTCGGCAAGCTTGATCGCCTGGAACTGGGCAACCTCGACGCCAAGCGTGACTGGGGATTTGCCAAGGAATACGTGGAAGGTATGTGGCGCATGTTGCAGGCCGAGAAGCCTGACACCTACGTTCTGGCGACCAACCGCACCGAGACAGTCCGCGATTTCGTCAGCATGGCGTTCAAGGCCGCCGATATCGAGCTGAGCTGGAAAGGCTCGGAAGAGTCCGAGCAGGGCCTCGACTCTAGTGGCAAGGTCCTAGTCTCCATTAACCCGAAGTTCTACCGGCCCGCCGAAGTGGACCTGCTGATCGGCAGCTCGGAGAAAGCCAAACGCGAGTTGGGCTGGGAGCCCAAGACCTCTCTCGAACAACTCTGCAAAATGATGGTCGAAGCGGATCTACGCCGAAACGAACAAGGCTTCTCGTTCTAAGGGGATTCGCATGCCAACCGCTCTCGTCACCGGGGCCTCCGGATTTACTGGTCGCTACATGATCAACGCGTTACACAAGCGCGGCATGAGGGTCATAGGCCTTGGAAGCGGCGCCAGTGCCGCAGACGAGATGCTGGCGTGTGATTTGACCGACACGGCGGCAGTCAATGCCGCCGTTGCCCATGCCCGACCGGACTGGGTCATCCACTTGGCGGCTCTGGCTTTTGTAGGGCATGCCGATCAGGGAGCCTTTTACAATGTCAACGTGTTTGGCACGCTCAACCTGCTCGAGGCAATCGGCAAACTGCCGGAAAAGCCGCAGCGCATCCTGATTGCCAGCAGCGCGAACATCTACGGAACCCCCGGCGTCGAGGTGATCCATGAACAGATCTGCCCTGCACCGGTAAACCACTACGCTTGCAGCAAACTGGCTATGGAGCACATGGTTGCCACTTGGTTCGAGCGCCAGCCAATCGTCATTGCCCGCCCCTTCAATTACACTGGCCCCGGACAGGATGAGCGTTTCCTGATTCCCAAGATCGTGGCTCACTTTGCCCAGCGTAAGGAGCAGATCGAACTGGGCAATCTGAATGTAAGCCGTGACTTTTCCGATGTCCGAGATGTAGTAGATGCCTATGTGCATCTTCTGGAATCCGGAATCCATAGTGAACGGGTGAACATCTGCTCAGGTCGCGCAATAGCACTGCAGGAAATCATCTCAATGATGGAGGAGATTGCTGGCTATCGCATTAGTGTCCAAGTCAACCCAGCATTCGTGCGCGCCAATGAGATTCCTGTGCTGCGGGGCGATAATCAGCGCCTCCAATCAGCTACCGGTTTCAAACCGCACCATGCTCTGAAACAGACCCTCCTGGACATGTTCAGCAGCGCTTCGGCATCACTGAAATCATAAGGCACGTATGCGAATTGGGGTGGGCACCACTGTCTGGGCCAAAGGTGCGCAATCCGGCCATCTGGATGGTATCGGAGTCTATACAAGGGAAATCTGGAAAAGCCTTCTGCACTGCGCCGAAAGCCAGGAGCAAGAGTTTCATTTCACGCCCTTCGCTTTCGGCCGGGATATGCCGACTCTGGCCTGCGGCCGCCCTCAGGTCATCGCCGACCACTACTCCGCCTATGCGCTACGTGCAGCAGCAATCGGTCCATCTCGAAGCATTTCTGCTGCAATTGGTGATCAAGTAGATCTGTTCCACGCCACTGATCACCATATCCCACAGCTCAAGGGAGTGCCTGTTGTAGCGAATGTGATGGATCTCATTCCAATGATTCATCCTGAGTGGGCTTCTTCGACATTGAGGCGCACCAAGAACTGGTTGTTCAGCAAAACAATCCGAAGCGCCGATCACCTCATCACTATCTCTGAGTTCAGCAAACGGGACCTGATCGAGCACCTGTCTATCGCGCCCGAGCGTATTTCCGTTACCCCGCTGGGAGTTGGCGCGGAATACTTCGAGGAGACACCTGCGGCGCAAAGACACCAGACTCTCGCAGAACTGGGCCTCAAGCCCGGCTTTTTCCTTTTCGTCGGGACACTTCAGCCGAGAAAGAATCTGCAGCGTGTAATCGATGCTCACCGACTGCTACCTGCGACTCTACGTAAAGAGCACCCACTGATCATCGTTGGACGTACTGGCTGGAAGTCCGACGAACTGCTTGAATCGCTAAGGCAACTTGAAACTCGCGGCGAAGGACGACGATTCGAGTACCTCCCGGGGACCACTGTTCGCGCCCTGCTGCAATCGGCCGCCGCACTGGTGTTCCCATCGCTATACGAAGGATTCGGCCTGCCTGTGGTAGAAGCCTTCGCCTCACGCTGCCCGGTCATCACTTCCAGCACGACGTCTTTACCGGAAGTCGCGGGAGATGCCGCCTTGCTCGTCGATCCCACGCAGGCAGACGCGATCGCCGCAGCCATGCTGGAACTGCTGGAGCAGCCGGAGCAGGCGGCGCGGCGTGTCGACCTTGGCCAGCAGCGCGCCGTCGACTACTCGTGGGAAGCCTGTGCACGGCGGACACTGGATGTGTATCGGCGCATCGGGGGCCGGTAAGCCCGCGCAGCTGTCGGAGCCAACAGCAACCTTGTAATCTGCTGCGCCTCCTGCTTGGACTATCCGCCGCTAAGCTGAACGAAACATCCCTCGAGACGAACAATGGCAAGTAAACGCATCCTGCTGGTCAATAAATCCTATGCCCCCCTCACCGGCGGGATTGAGACGGCTGTCAAGCAGTATGCCCACTGGTACCAAGAAAGCGGCCACGATGTGACGGTCTTGTGCTGCGCGCCTTCGCGCAGCTTGCGCAGCCGTACCGAGTTGATCGATGGAGTTCGTGTCCTACGGGCTGCGTCACTGGGCAATCTCTGGTCGGTACCCCTGAGTTTTGCGTTCTTCTGGCATTTCCTGCTGAAGGCACGCAATGCGGACATCACACACATCAACCTGCAGTTCCCCTCGGCCAGCCTAGCCATGTCGCTTCTGAACTGGCTGATCCGCGGCAAGACCGTGGTCAGCTATCACTGCGATGTCTATCGCCAACGTTACCTCAAGCGGGTGACCTACCTGTTCGACCGCATCGCCGTGCGCAAGGCCGACCTAGTCATTACCGGTAGCCCTGCATTGCGAGAACACTCCGAAGTACTCGGCGCAATCCATCGGGACATCCAGGCCGTTCCCTATACGGTCAACCTGCCCTACATCGATGAATGCCTGTCCCGCCCCCCCGAGCACACCCTTCCCGAGCATTTCATGCAGGAGGGGTACTGCGTGTTTTTCGGGCGTCTCGTGAGCTACAAAGGCACCGAGTCATTGGACACGGCTTTCCGACTGCTCATGCAACGTGGCGAGCACGTCAATCTGGCGATCTTCGGAATCGGGCCGGAGGAACAGCGGTTCTGGAGGCTTGCCGAGGAGTTTCCTCAGCGCGTGCACTTCATCAATGCTTTCGTCAGCGATACAGACAAGTACTACCTGATTCGCAACTCCAAAATGTTCCTGTTCCCCTCGGTCTACTACTCCGAGGCCTTTGGCATTGCGCAACTGGACGCGATGGCCTGCGCCAGACCGATCGTCAACTGCTGGCTGCAGACAGGCGTGAACTGGGTCGCTCCCGATGGCGAAGCAGCCATTACGGTAGAGCCGGGCAATGCCGACAAGCTCGCAGACGCAATCCTGACCTTGCATAACGACCCTGCGCTGCTCACCAGGCTGGGGCAGGGCGGACAAGACCGCTGCAAGACGGTTTTCTCCGAAGAGACAGTCCGGGCCCACTTCGTGGACCTGATCAGCCGGCTGTAATTTCCTCCCGAGCGCAGGCCCGCGCACTGGAACCGCGAGGCCACGGCCCGAGAAACTGACTGACCAGTCATCAACAAGCAGGGTTGCCCGCCCGCAACCCAGACACTTATCCTGCGGCATATAAGCGATAAATAAATAAGAAATGCAGGGGTTGCCGCTTTGGAAAGACAGCATTCAGCTTTTGCCTTGCCTGATGCAGAGCACAATCGCCCGATCAGAGTTGCGATTCTGCTGTCGACCTACAACGGGGCGCCCTATCTACGCGAGCAGCTCGAATCCCTGATTGCCCAGACCTGCCAGAACTGGGTCATCCATGCTTCGGATGATGGCTCCAGCGACAACACGCTCGACATACTCCACGAGTACCAACGTCGTCTCGGCAAGGAGCGACTGGTCGTACACTCGGGACCGCGCAAGGGATTCGCCGCCAACTTCCTCACGTCGGTCAAGCGGGTGAAGGACCAGGCGGACTATTTCGCCTTCTGCGACCAGGACGACCTCTGGGAGCCCGAAAAGCTTGAACGAGGCCTGACCTGGGCGGCTACACATCCATCGATATTGCCGGCACTGTATTGCTCCCGCACACGCCTGGTGGATGCAGCCGGCCAAACCATCGGCTACTCGCCCCTGTTCCGCCGTGCCCCCTGTTTCGCCAATGCCCTGGTACAGAGCATCGCCGGCGGCAACACTATGCTGTTCAACGCCGCCACCGCGCACCTGCTGAGCCTGACACCCTCCCATGTTCCGATCATCTCGCACGATTGGTGGACTTACATAATCGTTACGGGGTGTGGAGGGCGCGTGAAGTACGACGAATACCCGGCCATCAACTACCGTCAGCACGGCAACAACCTGATAGGCTCTAACTCGAGCGTCAGGGACCGACTCGATCGCCTCCGGCGCATGCTCAAAGGGACGTTCCGACAGTGGAACGACGTGAACCTGGAGGCCGTTTCCCACTTTCAGCAGTACCTGACCCAGGAAAACCAGCGGATCCTCGAGTTGTTCGGCAGTGCACGCCGCGCACCGCTGCATCGCAAGCTGTCGCTGATCAGCCAGTCAGGCGTTTACCGGCAAACGCTTCCCGGCAACCTCGGACTGGTTGCCGCATCGCTTATTCAGAGGCTGTGACTCAATGACGATCCTCGTAACAGGCAGCGCTGGCTTCATCGGCTCGAACTTCGTCCTCGACTGGCTGGCTGACCACGACGAAACCGTCGTCAGCCTGGACAAGCTGACCTACGCCGGCAACCGGGAAAACCTTGCAAGCCTCGACAGCGACGCAAGACACCACTTCGTAAAGGGCGATATCGGCGATACCCGACTGGTTTCCTCCCTGCTGGAACAACACCGGCCTCGCGCGGTGCTGAACTTCGCCGCCGAATCCCACGTGGACCGCTCAATTCTCGGCCCGGAAGACTTCATTCAGACCAACGTTGTGGGCACCTTCCACCTGCTCGAGGCGGTGCGCGCATATTGGGGCGCCCTGGACGAACAGAGCAAAGCTGACTTCCGCTTCCTCCATGTCTCCACCGACGAGGTCTACGGCACACTCGAGGTGCAGGCTCCGGCCTTCACCGAGGAGCATCCGTACCAACCCAACAGCCCGTACTCCGCCTCCAAGGCCGCTTCCGACCATCTGGTGCGTGCCTACCACCACACCTACGGCCTTCCGGTACTGACCACCAATTGCTCGAACAACTACGGGCCGTATCACTTCCCCGAGAAGCTCATTCCCCTGGTGATCCGCAACGCCCTCGCGGGTGAAGCCTTGCCGATCTATGGTGACGGACAGCAGATCCGCGACTGGCTGTACGTCAAGGATCACTGCAGTGCCATTCGCCGTGTACTGGAAGCCGGCCAGGTGGGTGAAACCTACAATGTTGGCGGCTGGAACGAGAAGGCCAACCTGGAAGTCGTGCACTACATCTGCGACACGCTCGACAGAGAGGCGCCCCGCGCAGATGGCCTCAGCTACCGCGAGCAGATCAGCTTCGTGAAGGATCGCCCCGGCCACGACCGACGCTACGCCATCGATGCCACCCGCCTGGAGCGCGAGCTGGGCTGGCGACCGGCAGAGACGTTCGAAACCGGTATCGCCAAGACCGTTCGCTGGTACCTGGACAACCAGGCGTGGGTCGAGAATGTCGCCAGCGGCGCCTACCGGGAGTGGCTCAGCCAGCAGTACGCATGAACGACATCCTGATTCTCGGCAGCAACGGCCAGGTCGGCTGGGAGCTGCAGCGCGCGCTGGCTCCGCTTGGCCGACTGACGGTGTGCGACCGTCAACGCGCAAACCTGGAAGACCTCGATGGCGTGCGCCGGCTCATCGAGAGCGAGCGTCCGACCATTATCGTCAATGCTGCCGCCTATACCGCGGTGGACAAGGCGGAAAGCGAGCCCGAGCGCGCACACCGAATCAATGCAGAGGCCGTTGGCCTGCTGGCCAGCCTGGCCCGCGAGCTCGACGCCTGGCTGGTGCACTACTCGACCGACTACGTGTTCGATGGGCAGGGAAACCGGCCATTTGGCGAACAGGACCCGACTGCCCCACTCAATGCGTATGGCCGCACCAAACTGGCCGGCGAACACGCCATCAGCGAGAGCGGCTGCCGTCATCTGATCCTCCGCACCAGCTGGGTCTATGCCGCCAGGGGTGCAAACTTCGCAAAGACGATGCTGCGACTGGCGGCGGACCGCGAAGAACTTCGTATTGTCGCTGACCAGATTGGCGCCCCCACCAGTGCCGAGCTTATTGCCGACGTCACGGCTCAGGCGCTGGCTCATCTACGCAACCATCCACAACCTGCCAGCCTTTCCGGCCTCTATCACCTGGCGGCCAGCGGCGAGGTCAGCTGGCATGGCTACGCCCGCTTCGTCATCGCCGAAGCGCGTCGTCTGGGACTGGCCCTGCGTACCGACGCAGAGCACGTGCTGCCGATCATGACGAACGAATATCCGCTTCCCGCGCCCCGGCCCGCAAACTCCAGGCTCGACACGACCCGCCTCTGCTCGACCTTCAGCCTCACCCTCCCGGACTGGCAGTTCCACGTTCGTCGCATGCTGGTCGAGTTGGTTGGAGAAAGAACCGCATGAAGCGCAAAGGCATCATTCTCGCCGGCGGGTCCGGCACCCGGCTGCACCCGGCCACCCTGTCGGTCTCCAAACAACTGCTGCCGGTCTACGACAAGCCGATGATCTATTACCCGCTGAGCACCCTGATGCTGGCAGGTATCCGCGAGATCCTGATCATCTCCACCCCGCAGGACACACCGCGCTTCCAGCAGCTTCTGGGAGACGGGCAGCGCTGGGGAGTGGAACTGCAGTACGCGGTGCAGGAATCGCCCGATGGTCTGGCGCAAGCCTTCCTGATCGGCGAGGACTTCATCGGCGACAACCTCAGCGCCCTGGTGCTCGGCGACAACATCTACCACGGCCATGACTTCCAGGAGTTGCTGGTCAGCGCCATGGACCGCGAAAGCGGCGCCAGCGTGTTCGCTTACCATGTGCACGATCCGGAACGTTACGGAGTCGTGGAGTTCGACAGCCGCGGCAAGGCGATCAGCCTGGAAGAAAAGCCGGTCTCTCCCAAATCCAACTACGCCGTGACGGGTCTGTATTTCTACGACCGACGCGTTGTCGAGATTGCCAAGAGCATCCGCCCTTCAGCCCGCGGCGAGCTGGAGATCACCGACGTCAACCGGGCTTACCTGGAGCAGGGCGAACTGTCGGTGGAAATCATGGGCCGCGGCTACGCCTGGCTCGACACCGGCACCCACGAATCGCTTCTGGAGGCCAGCCAGTTCATCGCGACTCTGGAAAACCGCCAGGGGCTCAAGGTCGCCTGCCCCGAGGAAATTGCCTTCCGACAGGGCTGGATCAGCGCCGAGGAGTTGCAACGCCTGGCAGCTCCGCTCGCCAAGAGTGGATATGGTCTTTACCTCCAACGCCTTCTGACGCAAACGGTCTACTGATGAAAGTTACTCCACTGGCGATTCCCGACGTTCTCGTACTGGAGCCACAAGTGTTTGGCGACAGCCGAGGATTTTTCTTCGAAAGCTTCAATCAGCAGAAATTCGAGCGGGCCCTCGACCGTCGTGTCGAGTTCGTCCAGGACAACCACTCCCGCTCAGCCCGCCATGTCCTGCGCGGCCTGCATTACCAGATTCGTCAGGCCCAGGGAAAACTCGTGCGAGTGGTCCACGGCGAGGTGTTCGACGTCGCTGTCGACTTGCGCCGCAGCTCCCCCACCTTCGGCCGCTGGGTAGGCCAAGTGCTGAGCGCCGAGAACAAGCTGCAGATGTGGATCCCCGAGGGTTTCGCCCACGGTTTCGTGGTCACCAGCGAGAGCGCCGAGTTCCTCTACAAGACCACCGATTTCTGGGCGCCCGAGCATGAGCGCTGCATCGCCTGGGACGATCCCGAGCTGGCCATCGAATGGCCGATCGAGTCGGCCCCAGAGCTCTCCGGCAAGGACCGCCTGGGTGTCAGCCTGCTAGAAGCCGAGCTCTTCTCGTGATACTCAAGCCGCCACGGAGTGGCGGCCAAGTAAGACCATAACGACAAGAAAGACGGAGATTCAGCGTGCAAGAGCGTCAACGGGCCATAGTCGTACTTGGCATGCACCGTAGCGGTACCAGTGCAATTGCCAGAGGGCTCACGACACTGGGTGTGGAGCTGGGTGACAACCTGATGCCTGCCGCGCAGGGCAACAACGAGCGCGGCTTCTGGGAAGATCAGGAGATCGTCGACATCAACACCGATATCCTGAAAGAGCTCGGTCATACCTGGCACTCGCTCAAGCCACTGGCTTCGGAGCGACTGGCGAGCTTCGAGGGTTCCCATCTCCAGCAGCGGGCGCTGGACTACCTCCGCGAATTCTTCGGCGACGCCCCGGTGTTTGGCTTGAAAGATCCGCGCATCTCGCTGTTGCTGCCCTTCTGGTTGCGCATCTTCGAACTGGCCAACATCGAGCCGGCATTCATACTGAGTCTGCGTCATCCTTTGAGCGTGGCGAACTCGCTTCACAAGCGAGACGGCTTTACCGAAGCCAAGAGCCTCTATCTCTGGCTCGACTACATGCTGCAGGGGCTGCTCCATAGCCGAGGCCGGCAAGCAGTCGTTCTGAGTTATGACCGCCTGATGGGCGCACCGGCCGAGCAGATCCGTCGACTTGGCGAGCAGTTGCAGCTGCCCGCTCCCACCGACGCAGAACTCGACGAGTACATCGAGAAATTCCTCAGTGCCGACCTGCAACACAGTCGCTTCTCCCGCGACAGCGATGAGCTGGCTGAACGGGCCCCGCGCGAAGTCATCGAGTGTTTCGACCTGCTGCTCCGCCTGGCCGACGACGAACTGGCCCTTGGCAGCTCCGAAACGCTGCTGCGTATCGAGCACCTGAGCCAGCACTGCCGAACCCTGCACCCCACGCTGGAGGCACTGCACCAGCAGGACAGCTTGCACACCGCGGCCCTACAGGAAGCTCGCGCCACGCTCGATAGCCTGCAATTCGTGATCGCCAAGCAAAGCCTGGAGCTGGAGGACGCGCAGCAGAGACTGAACGACATTGCGCGCCTGACAGCCAATCTGGAACACAGCACATCGCTGCTGGCCAGTTCCCGCGCATCGCTGGAGGAGATCCAGCGCTCCGCCTCCTGGACTCTGACCAAGCCCCTGCGCTTTGCCTCGCGGATCGCCCGCGGCCGCCGCGGCGAAGCGCTGGTCAGCCTGCGCAACTACCTTCACCAGGTTGGGCGCTCGATCTACTGGCGCATCCCTGCCGCGCAACGTGAGCGTCTGCTCATGGCGGCCTATCGTCGCTTCGGTTTCGCCTTCAACGGCCTGGGCCACTATGAGCGCTGGAAACGCCAGCTTGACCAGCAGGCACCCTCCCAGGCGCACTGGCCAACCGAACTGACCGACATTTACCAGATCGAACCTTGCGAAAATCTGGATGGCCGTGTCGCCATTCACCTGCACATGTACTACAGCGACCTGACCGAAGAATTCCGTGGCTATCTGAGCCACATGCCCTTCCCCTACGACCTGTATGTCTCGGTCAAGGATGAAGTCGGACTGCGAGCCTGCCAGGCCATGTTCGTCAACCTGCCCCATCAGGGTTCCCTGCAGGTCGAGATCGTTCCCAACCGTGGCCGGGATATCGCACCGATGTTCTGCCAGTTCGGTGAGGCACTGAAGCAATACGACTACCTGTTGCACCTGCATAGCAAGAAGTCGCTGTTCAACAACGGCGCCACCGACGGCTGGCGCGAGTACCTCTGCCAAAGCATGGCGGGGAGCGAGCGACAGATTCGCTCCATCTTCGAACTGTTGTCGTCCGGCAAGGCCGGCATTGTCTATCCGCAGAACTTCGAGCGCCTGCACTACGTGGCCAATACCTGGCTGGCCAACCGCGCCATGGGACATCAGTGGTGCCAGCGCCTGGGTATTACCGAGATTCCGGAAAGCTATTTCCACTTTCCCGCCGGCAGCATGTTCTGGGCCTCCCGCCAGGCCCTGGCGCCCCTGTTCAACGCAGGTATCACCCTGGAAGACTTCGCCGAAGAAGCCGGCCAGACCGATGGCACCTTTGCCCACTGTCTGGAACGCCTGCTGGTGCTGACCAGCCAGAGCCAGGGGCTGCCCCCTGCCATCCTGCGCTGCCAGCGCACCAACTCCTGGTCGGCCTGGCGCTTCGACAACTACCTGGCGCGAAGCGAGCAGGACCTGCAACGACAGATATCCAACCCGACCATCAAGACAGTCGCCTTCGACATTTTCGACACCCTGCTGCTTCGCCCGCTGCTCGATCCGGAATCGATCAAACGGCTGACAGCCCAGCGAGTCGACAAGGGGACCGCCGAGAAGTACCTGCGCTACCGCGCTGCAGCTGAGGCCCGCGCCCGTGAAAAAGCCGGCCGAGACATCACCACCGCAGAAATCTTCGACGAACTGGGCCGCCTGGCCGGTATAGAGAAGGGTACGCTCCTGGCGCTGCGCCAGCGCGAAGAGGAAACCGAGTTCGCCTGCGTCACACCACGCCCGGAGAGCATTGCCCTGCTGCGCTACGCCAAACGCCTGGGCAAGCGCGTGGTGTTGCTAAGCGACATGTTCCTGCCGCAGTCGGTGATCACCGCCATGCTGCAGAAATCCGGCGTTCTGCAGTGGGACAAGCTGTACGTCTCCGGCGAGATCGGCGTCCGCAAGGACACCGGGCAGCTTTACGAATTGGCCCTGCGCGAGGAACAACTGCTGCCGGAACAGATGCTCATGGTCGGCGACAACGAGCGCTCGGACGTACAGATCCCCGGAGACATGGGCCTGGACCTGTTGCACGTGCTCAAACCGATCGACCTGGCCCGCGGACTGCCGCACTGGAATCGCCTGGTAGATAACGTCCGCAGCCGCAATGACCTCAGCGCCGAACTCGCCCTGGGTCTGTTGCTGCGCCGTAATTTCGCCAAAATCGCCTTCGGCACCTTCCGGCCGGCGGCCTTTTCACAGGGCTCGGCCGAGTTACTGGGGTACAACGTAGTCGGCCCGCTGCTCACCCACTTCGTGACCTGGCTGCGCGAACGCGCCCAGCGCGATGGAATCGAACGTCTGTACTTCCTCTCCCGCGAGGGCAAGCTGCTCAAGACAGCCTTCGATCTCTGGGACGAGCGCGAGCCCGGCACCGCGTCATCGCGCTACCTGGTGCTGTCGCGCCGGGCCGTCAGCGTACCGCGCCTGAGTGATTTCGAAGAGGTGCTGACGCTCGCCCGGCCGAACTATTTCTCCGGCACCTTGGAAAACCTTCTCGAAGCGCGTTTCGGCGTGGTCCTCGACAAGGCCGATCTGCAGGATCTGGACGCCCGAGGCCTCTGGAAGTCCGGGCAGTTGCTCGATATCGGCAACAACGACGTCAGCCACATCGAGCCGGTGCTGCGTCATCTCCTGCCCCGGATACTGGCCCAGGCCGCAGCCGAGAGCCCGGCACTGCTGCGCTACCTGGAAGACTCGCAGCTGACCGCAGAAGGCGCCGTGGCGGTGGTCGATGTCGGCTACTCCGGCACCATCCAGCGCCACCTCAACGCCTGGCTGGAGAAACCGATCAACGGCTACTACATGGTCACCGACGAGCTGGTCGACGCCTTCGCCGGCGATGCCGGGGTCTTCGCCGACGGGTGCTTCTCCGATCGAGTATCCCGCGCCACCCGAGGCAACTGCACATTGTTCGATCAGAACTTCATGCTCGAGCAACTTCTCAGTGCCGATGATGCCCAAGTCAACCATTATCGACTCGACGCCGACAGTTCTCCGGTGGCGCACTACCAGGCGCTGGGTGATGAAGAACTGGCCGCCCGGGAAATCCGCCAGCAGATTCAGGCTGGGGCCCTGGCCTACCTGCAGGACGTGCTGGATATCCGCGCCACCCTGCACGCAGACTTCCTGCCTCCACGTGACCTGGCCAAAGACATCTGGTCGACCTTCAGCGTCAACCCCGATGAAGAAGAGCGTAAGCTGCTCAAGCGCCTGGTGCTGGACGACCACTACTGTGGCCGCGGGCTGGTCAGTTGAGCGAGCTAGCAAGATAGGGACGCACCCGCAAGATGAGCACGAACGAGAATATCCGCTGGCACACTGGCCGCCTGAGCATCGACGAAAGAGCCACCCGCATGCGGCAAAAGCCGGCGACGCTGTGGCTGACCGGCCTGAGTGGCTCCGGCAAGTCAACCCTCGCCTTCGCCCTGGAATATGCTCTGCATGAACTGGGCTATTCCGCCGTGGTGCTCGATGGCGACAACGTCCGCCACGGCCTGTGCAAGGATCTTGGCTTCAGTCATGAAGACCGCACCGAGAACATCCGCCGGGTCGCCGAAGTGGCGAACCTGATGAACGATGCCGGCCTGATCGTCATCACGTCCTTCATCTCGCCTTTCCGCGAGGATCGCGAGCAGGCGCGGAAAATCATCGGCGAAGAGCGCTTCCGCGAGATTCATCTAAGCACCGATCTTAGTGTGTGCGAAGAGCGCGATCCCAAGGGGCTCTACAAGAAAGCGCGGGCCGGCAAACTGCCGGACTTCACCGGCATCGGCTCACCCTACGAGGAGCCGCTGAAGCCCTTCGAGCGGATCGATACCGACCGACTCAGCCTCGAGGAGAGCGTAGCGCGCCTGATGAAACTGCTGCAGTTGCAGCCCATCGAGCGCTGATCGGTGTAGCATCG
Source organism: Pseudomonas sp. YH-1 (assembly GCF_051990045.1). NCBI lineage: Bacteria > Pseudomonadati > Pseudomonadota > Gammaproteobacteria > Pseudomonadales > Pseudomonadaceae > Pseudomonas > Pseudomonas sp. YH-1. Next base: position 621,021 of record NZ_CP178184.1, read on the forward strand.
GTGGCGCAAACCACCGCATGCGATGTACGCCGCCTTGAACCCTCACCTGACCCGCTGGCAATCACTGGCCCTGCTCGCGCTACTACTCGCTCCACTGCTCTGGCCGCTGCACTACGTCGCCCAGCGCTACTACAGCGAGCAACTGGCCGAGCAGAACCAGCAGACCCTCGACCTCTACGTCGCCAACCTGCTGGGCACCCTGCGCCGCTACGAGGACCTGCCACCGATCCTCGGCGAGCTGCCGACCTTGCGTGCCGCGCTGCAGACGCCTGATAGCCTGGCCGCGCAGAACGCCGCCAACCTGGAGTTGCAGCGCATTCGCGGGCGCACCGGCGCAGATGTCATCTACCTGATCCAGGCAGATGGCATGACCCACGCTGCCTCGAACTGGGACCAGCCCGACAGCTTCGTTGGACGCAATTTCTCGTTCCGCCCCTACTACAAGGAAGCGCTCCAGGGGCGCCAGGGGCGCTTCTTCGGCCTGGGCACCACTTCCAAGCGACGCGGCTATTACTTCGCCAGCGACGTCCGGGACGGCGGTAAGCTGCTCGGCGTGCTGGTGGTGAAGGTCGACCTCGAACACATGGAGCAGCTCTGGGGCAACACACCGGAGCAGCTACTGGTGATGGACTCCAACGGCGTGGTCATCCTTTCCTCCAGCAACGCCTGGCGCTTCCATACCGCCAAGGAGCTTTCGCCTGCCAAGCAGCGCGAGATCGCCGAAAACATTCCCTACCCGGTGTTGCAGCCGGCACCGCTGAAGATCGACCAGCGTCGCTGGATCAGCCAGAGCCGCCATCTGCCGGAGACGGGCTGGACAGTGAGCATCTACACACCGCGCGCTCAGGTCGACTCCCCGGTGCGCAGCGTCGTTCTGATCGGCTCGGCCACCCTGGTCGCACTACTTCTGCTGCTGTCGTTGCTGACCATCAGCCGCCGCCACTACCTCGAACGCATCGCCCTGGAAGCCCAGGCCAAGCACGAACTGGAGCTACGTGTGCAGGAGCGCACCCAGGAGCTGGAAGGTGCCAACACACGGTTGCAGGAAGAGGTCAGCAACCGCGAGCAGGCGCAGCGCGAGCTGATGCACGCGCAAGATGAAGTGGTGCAGGCCGGCAAGCTCACCGCCCTGGGTACCATGTCCGCCAGCATCAGTCACGAACTCAACCAGCCGCTGGCTGCTATCCGCAGCTACGCCGACAACGCCCGTGTACTGCTCGATCACGAGCGCTACAGCGACGCCCGCGGCAACCTTGAACAGATCGGGGAACTGACCGGGCGGATGGCCTCGATCATCGGCCACCTCAAGGCCTACGCCCGTGGCGCCCGCCGGGCACCGGAGAACGTGGCACTGCAACCGGCGCTCAACGACGCCCTGGCACTGGTCGCCCAACGGCGCCAGGCGATGAACGTGGAGTTGCTGCGCGACCTGCCGGATGCGGCCATCTGGGTCCAGGCCGGCGAGACCCGCTTGCGACAGATCCTCTCCAACCTGATTTCAAACGCCCTCGACGCCCTGACCGAGAAAGGCCTGCCAAGGCGCATCTGGCTAACCACCGAGCAGACGCCTGAGCACATCATCCTGTCCCTGCGTGACAATGGCCCTGGTTTCTCCGAAGAGGCGCTGGCCCATGCCCGCGAGCCCTTCTTCACCACCAAGACCAGTGCCAAAGGCCTGGGCCTGGGCCTGGCCATCTGCGACACCCTGCTGCGCACGCTGGGCGGACGCCTTGAATTGGGCAATCACCCTGAGGGTGGCGCTCTCGTACAATTGCACCTGTTGCCGGGTATCCCCGGCGTGACCCTGACGCCGCAAGAGGAAACCCGCGCATGAGTTCGGCCGAGCCGTTCGACTCCACCACCCAGGTGCTGCTGATCGATGACGACCCGCACTTGCGCCAGGCACTCTGCCAAACCCTCGACCTCGCCGGTTTCAAGGTGGTCGCCCTGGGCGATGCGCGGCAGATCGATCCACAGCAGGCACGTGACTGGCCGGGGGTGATTGTCAGCGACATCCGCATGCCAGGTATCGATGGCTTGCAGTTGCTGGATCAGTTGCACGCGCAGGATTCCGAGCTACCGGTGATCCTGGTTACCGGTCATGGTGATGTGCCACTAGCGGTAAAGGCCATGCGCTCGGGCGCCTACGACTTCCTCGAAAAGCCCTTCCCCAGCGATGCGCTGTTGGACAGCGTGCGCCGCGCGCTAGATGTGCGCCGACTGGTGCTGGAGAACCGCAGCCTGCGCCTGGCCCTGACCGAGCAGAAGGAAGTCCGTGGCCGCCTGGTCGGCCAGTCCCCGCCAATGCAGCGCCTGCAGCAGCAGGTCGCCTCGCTCGCGGCGATCCAGGCGGACGTGCTGGTCCTGGGTGAAACCGGCTCGGGCAAGGAAGTGGTCGCCCGCGCCCTGCATGACCTGTCGAGCCGCCGCAACGGCCCCTTCGTCGCCATCAACGCTGGCGCACTGGCCGAATCAGTAGTGGAGAGTGAGCTCTTCGGCCATGAGCAGGGCGCCTTCACCGGGGCGCAGAAGCGCCGCATCGGCAAATTCGAGTTCGCCAACGGCGGTACCCTGTTCCTCGACGAAATCGAGAGCATGAGCCTGGACGTGCAGGTCAAACTGCTGCGCCTGTTGCAGGAGCGCACCGTCGAACGACTGGGCTCCAACCAGCTCATTCCCCTGGACATCCGCATCATCGCGGCGACCAAGGAAGACCTGCGCCTGGCCTCGGACGAAGGGCGCTTTCGCGCCGACCTTTACTACCGTCTCAACGTAGCCAGCCTGCGGATACCTCCGCTGCGCGAACGGGGCGATGACATCCTGCTACTGTTCCATCACTTCGCCGAACGCGGTGCGGAGCGCCACGGCCTGACCGCACGCCCACTGGACTCAGCGCAGCGCGCACAACTGCTGGCGCACGGCTGGCCGGGCAATGTCCGGGAATTGCAGAACGCCGCGGAGCGCTATGCGCTGGGCCTGGACCTGGGCCTGGACGACAGCCGTGGGCAGACCATGACCATTGCGCCCGGCGCGGGGCTGAACGAGCAGGTGGAATCCTTCGAGCGCTCGTTGATTGCCGCCGAGATGAGCCGGTCACACAACTCCTTGCGCAGCCTTGCCGAAGCGCTGGGTGTGCCGCGCAAGACCCTGCACGACAAGCTGCGCAAACATGGGCTGCTGTTCTCCGGAAGTGGCGGAATTTCCGCCGACGACGGCGACATCTGAGCAAAAATCCGCCGACGACTTCGACTGCGACCAAGGGCGAACAGCGTCGCAGAGCGCTCTGACGTAGTCTTGAGCTCTGGCACACACCTTGCTCTGCGACACGGGTGCGATTGCCTTGTGCATCACATCTCGCGACGTGCCCGCCACGTTGCGCCCGCCGGGCCACGAACCCAGCGGTGTCCTTCGGGCTTCTTGCCATCTCGCGCCTTCGATTCGACAGGCGCATCGCCGGGTGCAGTGATCCTGCCCCGGCCAATTCCCTCCTCTCACGCCCTCGCTCAGGACTTTCCTACATAGCGCTCCTGTGCCTGCGCGCACCTGCGAAACAAGCGAAACGGCGCGCCCGCCGCGGGCCTGCAAAATCGACTGCCATTCCGCGGTCATGAAACCGCGCTCAAATCTTCACGAAATCCCCTCTAAATCGGGCGCTAATGCAAAACCTCTCCTATGGTTTATGCGGGGTGGGCAGAGCAGGAAGTACTGCCCAATACATTGGATAGCAAGCTATTGACCTGAATCAGGGGCGACCCCCGGGGACAGGCGCCTAATAGCCTCACTCTCCAACTTCCTATAGGGAGATTCTTAAATGTCGCAAGAAAGCAGCCAAAAACTACGACTCGGCGCGCTGACAGCGCTGGTCGTAGGCTCCATGATCGGCGGGGGCATTTTCTCCCTGCCACAAAACATGGCGGCCAGCGCAGACGTCGGCGCCATTCTCATCGGTTGGGCCATCACCGCGGTCGGCATGCTGACCCTGGCATTCGTCTTCCAGACACTGGCCAACCGCAAACCCCAACTCGACGGTGGTGTGTACGCCTACGCCAAGGCTGGTTTCGGTGACTACATGGGCTTCTCTTCGGCCTGGGGTTACTGGATCAGCGCCTGGCTCGGCAACGTCGGTTACTTCCTCCTGCTGTTCAGCACCCTGGGCTACTTCTTCCCGATCTTCGGCAAGGGCGACACTGTCTACGCGATAGTCGGCGCATCGATCCTGCTGTGGGCCCTGCACTTCCTGGTGCTGCGCGGGATCAAGGAAGCGGCGTTCATCAACACCATCACCACGGTGGCGAAGATCGTCCCGCTGTTCCTGTTCATCCTCATCTGCCTGTTCGCCTTCAAGCTGGACATCTTCACCGCTGACATCTGGGGCAAGAGCAATCCTGACCTGGGCAGCGTGATGAACCAGGTGCGCAACATGATGCTGGTCACCGTGTGGGTGTTCATCGGCATCGAGGGTGCGAGCATCTTCTCCTCCCGTGCGGAAAAACGCTCGGACGTCGGTAAGGCCACCGTGATCGGCTTCATCACCGTCCTGCTGCTGCTGGTACTGGTGAACGTGCTGTCCATGGGCGTGATGACCCAGCCGGAACTGGCCAAGCTGCAGAACCCGTCGATGGCGCTGGTGCTGGAGCATGTGGTCGGTCACTGGGGCGCGGTCCTGATCAGCGTCGGCCTGCTCATCTCCCTGCTGGGTGCCCTGCTCTCCTGGGTCCTGCTGTGCGCCGAGATCATGTTCGCCGCCGCCAAGGACCACACCATGCCGGAGTTCCTCCGCAAGGAGAACGCCAACCAGGTGCCGGCGAACGCCCTCTGGCTCACCAACATCTGCGTGCAGGTCTTCCTGGTCATCGTGTTCTTCACCTCCGGCGGTGCCGACGGCGAAATGGACCCGTACACCAAGATGCTGCTGCTGGCGACCTCGATGATCCTCATCCCGTACTTCTGGTCCGCAGCCTATGGCCTGCTGCTGGCAGTCAAGGGCGAGACCTACGAGACCGACTCGGCCGACCGCACCAAAGACCTGATCATCGCCGGTATCTCGGTTCTCTACGCGGTGTGGCTGATCTACGCAGGCGGCCTTAAGTACCTGCTGCTGTCGGCGCTGCTGTATGCGCCCGGCGTCATCCTCTTCGCCAAAGCGAAACACGAAGTGGGTCAACCCATCTTCACCAATGTCGAGAAGCTCATCTTCGCAGTAGTCGTGATCGGTGCACTGATCGCGGCCTATGGCCTCTACGACGGCTTCCTCACTCTGTAACTCCTGGAGACATCTCATGAGCACGGAAAAAACCAAACTTGGCGTCCATTCTGAAGCTGGCAAACTACGCAAAGTGATGGTCTGCTCGCCCGGACTCGCCCATCAACGCCTGACCCCGAGCAACTGCGACGAGTTGCTGTTCGACGACGTTATCTGGGTGAACCAGGCGAAGCGTGACCACTTCGACTTCGTCACCAAGATGCGCGAGCGTGGTATCGACGTCCTGGAAATGCACAACCTGCTGACCGAGACCGTCCAGAACCCCGAGGCCCTCAAGTGGATCCTCGATCGCAAGATCACCAATGACAGCGTCGGCGTCGGCCTGACCCAGGAACTGCGTGGCTGGCTGGAAAGCCTGGAGCCTCGCAAACTGGCTGAGTTCCTCATCGGCGGCGTGGCCTCCGACGACATCCCGGAAAGCGAAGGCGCCAAGGCGCTGAAGATGTACCGCGATTACCTGGGCCACTCCAGCTTCCTGCTGCCGCCGCTGCCCAACACCCAGTTCACCCGTGACACCACCTGCTGGATCTACGGCGGTGTGACCCTGAACCCGATGTACTGGCCGGCGCGACGTCAGGAAACCCTGCTGACCACCGCGATCTACAAGTTCCACCCGGAATTCACCAACGCCGAATTCGAAGTCTGGTACGGCGATCCGGACAAGGACCACGGCATGTCCACCCTCGAGGGCGGTGACGTCATGCCCATCGGCAACGGTGTCGTCCTGATCGGCATGGGTGAGCGCTCCTCCCGCCAGGCCATCGGCCAGGTAGCCCAGGCTCTGTTCGCCAAGGGTGCTGCCGAGAAAGTCATCGTCGCCGGCCTGCCGAAATCCCGCGCCGCAATGCACCTGGACACCGTCTTCACCTTCTGCGACCGCGACCTGGTCACCGTCTTCCCGGAAGTGGTGAAAGAGATCGTTGCCTTCACCCTGCGCCCGGACGAGAAGAGCCCCTACGGCATCAACGTCCAGCGCGAAGAGAAGGACTTCATGACCGTGGTCGCCGAGAGCCTGGGCCTGAAGAAACTGCGCGTCGTCGAAACCGGCGGCAACAGCTTCGCTGCCGAGCGCGAGCAGTGGGACGACGGTAACAACGTGGTCTGCCTGGAACCGGGCGTGGTGGTTGGTTATGACCGCAACACCTACACCAACACCCTGCTGCGCAAGGCTGGTGTGGAAGTCATCACCATCAGCGCCGGCGAACTGGGCCGGGGCCGTGGCGGCGGTCACTGCATGACCTGCCCGATCATTCGCGACCCGATCGACTATTGATCTACGGTCACGCCAAGAACGCGACTACCTCCAACAGAGCGCATTGATCTGAAAAAGGCGGCCCTAGCCAGGGCCGCCTGCCCCGCCAGCCACGAGCTGTACTGACGAGGCCTAGCTTTCCATCCCACAAGGAGAACGAACATGGCTTTCAATATGCACAACCGCAACCTGCTCAGCCTGATGCACCACAGCACTCGCGAGTTGCGCTACCTGCTCGACCTGTCCCGCGACCTGAAGCGCGCCAAGTACACCGGTACCGAGCAGCAACACCTGAAAGGCAACAACATTGCGCTGATCTTCGAAAAGACCTCGACCCGCACCCGCTGCGCCTTCGAAGTCGCCGCCTATGACCAGGGCGCCAACGTCACCTACATCGACCCGAACTCCTCGCAGATCGGCCACAAGGAATCGATGAAGGACACCGCCCGCGTTCTCGGCCGCATGTACGACGCCATCGAATACCGTGGCTTCAAGCAAGAAATCGTCGAAGAACTGGCGAAGTTCGCCGGCGTACCGGTGTTCAACGGCCTCACCGACGAATACCACCCGACCCAGATGCTGGCCGACGTGCTGACCATGCGTGAGCACAGCGACAAGCCGCTGCACGACATCAGCTACGCCTACCTGGGTGACGCCCGCAACAACATGGGTAACTCCCTGCTGCTGATCGGCGCCAAACTGGGCATGGACGTGCGCATCGCTGCACCGAAAGAACTGTGGCCGACCGACGAACACGTCGCCGCCTGCAAGAAGTTCGCTGAAGAAAGCGGCGCGCGCATCACCATCACCGAAGACCCGAAAGTTGCCGTCAAGGGCGTGGACTTCATCCACACCGACGTCTGGGTTTCCATGGGTGAGCCGGTGGAAGCCTGGGGCGAGCGCATCAATGAACTGCTGCCCTACCAGGTCAACATGGACATGATGAAGGCCGCCGGCAACCCGCGCGTGAAGTTCATGCACTGCCTGCCCGCCTTCCACAACAGCGAGACCAAGGTCGGCAAGGAAATCGCCGCCAAGTACCCGAACCTGAAGAACGGCATCGAAGTGACCGAAGACGTCTTCGAATCCCCGTACAACATTGCCTTCGAGCAAGCGGAAAACCGCATGCACACCATCAAGGCAATCCTCGTTTCGACCCTCGCCGACATGTAATGCCGGACAGCCCCGGACCGCGACAACATCGCCGGTCCGGGCGCTCCCACTCTTTCGGAGGAAATGAATATGCGTATCGTCGTCGCATTGGGCGGTAATGCCCTGCTGCGTCGTGGCGAGCCCATGACTGCCGACAACCAGCGCACCAACGTACGGATCGCTGCCGAACAGATTGCCAAGGTTGCCCCGGGCAACGAACTGGTGATCGCCCACGGCAACGGCCCGCAGGTTGGCCTGCTGGCCCTGCAGGGCGCGGCCTACGAGAAGGTCAGCCCCTATCCGCTGGACGTTCTCGGCGCCGAGACCGAAGGCATGATCGGCTACATGATCGAACAGGAAATGGGCAACCTGCTGCCGTTCGAAGTGCCGTTCGCCACCCTGCTCACCCAGGTCGAGGTCGACTCCAAGGACCCGGCCTTCCAGAACCCGACCAAGCCCATCGGCCCGGTCTACTCCAAGGAAGAGGCCGAAGCCCTCGCCAAGGAGAAGGGCTGGAGCATCGCTCCGGACGGCGACAAGTTCCGCCGCGTGGTCGCAAGCCCCCGTCCGAAGCGCATCTTCGAGATCCGCCCGGTCAAGTGGTTGCTGGAGAAAGGCACCATCGTCATCTGCGCAGGTGGTGGCGGTATCCCGACCATGTACGACGAGTCCGGCAAGAAACTCTCCGGCGTCGAAGCGGTAATCGACAAGGACCTGTGCTCCTCGCTGCTGGCCCAGGAACTGTCGGCTGACATCCTGATCATCGCCACCGACGTGGACGCAGCCTACATCGACTGGGGCAAACCGACCCAGAAGGCTATCGCCCAGGCCCACCCGGACGAACTGGAACGCCTCGGCTTCGCCGCCGGCTCCATGGGACCGAAAGTCCAGGCCGCCATGGAGTTCGCCCGCAACACTGGCAAGGACGCGGTGATTGGCTCGCTGGAAAACATCGTGGCCATCACCAAGGGCGAATCCGGCACCCGAGTCAGCACCAAGAAAGCTGGTATCGAGTACCGCTAAGCCCTGCCCTCAGCAAAGGCACTATCGAAACGGGAGCCCTCAAGGCTCCCGTTTTCGTTCAGGGCCCCGGCGCGATCTGCCTGGAAACTCGTCGCCTTCTTCCGACAATTCCTGGCGCGAGCGTGACTCGGCGGTCATCATCCTCGTCAGCTAAAGCATTCCGAATCACTAGAAGCCACGCCTGGCTTTGTGCCACCGGGCTGCCCCTCCATGGGCCACCGCCGTCCGGCGCGCAAGATGCACTTGCTGAAGGAGTTTCCGAGAGATGTCTCGACTACCGGTCATCGTTGGTTTTGGTGGATATAACGCGGCAGGCCGCAGTTCCTTCCACCATGGGTTCCGCCGTACTGTCCTCGAATCCATGGAGCCCGCTGCCCGCCAGGAAACCCTCGCCGGCCTCGCGGTGATGATGAAACTGGTCAAGGTCGTCGACGGCAAGTACCAGGACGCCGAAGGCAATAGCCTCGATCTGGCCGCCATCGAGCAGCGCTTCGAGCAGCAGATTCGCCAGTCCACCCTGATCCGCCGCATCGAACTGCAATACCTCGATGTCGACGCCGCGCACTGCCACAAGAGCCTGACCGTCAGCGCAGCCGGTGCTCCGGTGACCTTCATCACCCTGCGCAAGCAACTGCCCGAACCTCTGCCAACCAACTGGTCGGTGGAAGAACTCGAAGGCGGCGAGGTCCGCGTCACCCTGCATGACAGCTGCGAATTCAAGGTCGACAGCTACCGTGCGCTGCCGGTGAAGTCCGCCGGCCAGCTGCCCACCGGCTTCGAGCCGAGCGAGCTGTACAACTCGCGCTTCCACCCGCGTGGCCTGCAGATGTCCGTGGTCGCCGCCACCGACGCGGTACGCTCCACCGGCCTCGACTGGCAGACCATCTGCAACGCCGTACAGCCTGACGAAATCGCCGTGTTCTCCAGCAGCATCATGAGCCAGCTGGACGAGAACGGCTTCGGCGGCCTGCTGCAATCGCGCCTGCGCGGCCACCGTGTGTCGGCCAAACAGCTGCCGCTGGGCTTCAACAGCATGCCCACCGACTTCATCAACGCCTACGTGCTGGGCAGCGTCGGCATGACTGGCAGCGTCACTGGAGCCTGCGCCACCTTCCTGTATAACCTGCAGAAGGGCATCGACGTCATCACCACCGGGCAGGCCCGCGTCGCCATCGTCGGCAACGCCGAAGCGCCGATCACTTCCGAGATCATCGAGGGCTACGCCGCCATGGGCGCGCTGGCCACCGAGGAAGGCCTGCGCCACATCGAAGGCCGCGACGACGTCGACTTCCGCCGCGCCAGCCGCCCGTTCGGCGACAACTGCGGCTTCTCCCTGGCCGAGTCCGCGCAATACGTGGTGCTGATGGACGACGCCCTGGCCCTGGAGCTGGGCGCCGATATCCACGGCTCGGTGCCGGACGTGTTCATCAACGCCGATGGCTTCAAGAAATCCATCTCCGCTCCCGGCCCGGGCAACTACCTGACCATGGCCAAGGCCGTGGCCGCCGCCGCGCAGATCGTTGGCGAGAAGAGCGTGCGCCAGCACAGCTTCGTCCATGCCCACGGCTCCAGCACCCCGGCCAACCGTGTCACCGAATCGGAAATCCTCGACCGCGTCGCCACCGCCTTTGGCATCGAAGGCTGGCCGGTCACCGCGGTGAAAGCCTTCGTCGGCCACTCCCTGGCTACCGCCAGCGCCGATCAGATGATCTCCGCCCTGGGTACCTTCCACTACGGCGTCATCCCCGGCATCAAGACCGTGGACAAGTTCGCCGACGACGTCTTCAAGGACCACATCGCCCTGTCCAACAGCGACGTGCGCCGCGACGACCTGGAGGTCTGCTTCATCAATTCCAAGGGCTTCGGCGGCAACAACGCCACCGGCGTGCTGCTGTCCCCAGCCATCACCGAAAAGATGTTGCGCAAGCGCCACGGCGACGCGGCCTTCGCCGACTACCAGGGCCGCCGCGAAACCATCCGCGCTGCCGCCCGCCAGTACGACGAGGCCGCGACCCAGGGCCGCTTCGACATCATCTACAACTTCGGCAACGACATGATCGACGAGCAGGCCATCGAGATCAGCGACCGTGGCATCCAGGTCCCCGGCTTCAGCCAGACCATTGCCTACAAGAAGGACCAACGCTTCAGCGACATGCTTGATTGATCGCCGACGTTGAACGAAAAAGCCGGGCAGATGCCCGGCTTTTTCATACCTGACACATGACTCCGTGACCGTAGGATGGCGTGGAGCGCAGCGATACCCATCAGACCAAGCACCGCAGGTCAGTAGGTACCCTGCCCCACGCCCAATTCGAGAATGCTCGCCTTGAGGTTCTCGAAGTCATATTCGCTGAGCCCGACGTAATCCAGCACCAGCGCGCGCACGCTCTCCCATTCGTGGTCCTCGTCCTGGTTGCCCAGTACGCGGTACGAGCCACAGATGTGCTCGGCCATCTTGAGAATCGCCAGCAGGTTCTTCAGCTGGGTATCGCGACAGTTGTCCTCGCTGAAGATCGACAGCGCATTGTGGTGGTTGGCGATGGCCTCGCAGACGTGCTCCGGCAGGCGCCAGGAACGCGCGGTGAAGTAGCCGACCACTGCATGGTTGGTGTTCAGCACGCGATTCTCGGTGTCCACCACGCGACGCTCATCGCTCGCGCTGGCGTAGGCCTCCTCCAGCACCGACATGTAGTGCGGGAAGCGCTTGAGCATCAGCGGGATGCCGCAGTTATGGAACAACCCCAGCGCATAGGCCTCGTCCACCGACTCGTAGCCGATGCGCTTGGCCAGGGTCAGGCAGCTCATGGCCACGTCCTGGGCCGTGTCCCAGAAGCGGTTGAGGGTGACGATGGTGGCATCGGTCATTTCGCCCTTGATCGACTGGGCGTTGATCAGGTTGATCACCGACCGGCTGCCCAGCAGGTTCACCGCACGCTGGATCGAAGTGATGCGGTTGGCCAGGCCGAAGAATGGCGAGTTCACCAGCTTCAGCAACGCGCCGGACAGTCCCGGGTCCTGGCTGATCAGCTTGGCGATCGCCTTCAGGTCCGGGTTGGGCATGAACTGCTCCATCTGCAGATCAACCATGATCTGCGGCTGCGGCGGCACGCTGATGCCCTGCAGGGCCTGACGGATCTGTTCGGCGGAGAGTTCTGGGGACATGGAGGGCGGGCTGAAGAAGTTGACGGGGCGCACAGTTTACCCAGAGCGGAGCGTTCTGGAACTGCCGTTTTAGACTGAACTTTCATCGGCTGATGTGTCGGAACCTTTACACCCAAGCGGAAGAAATGGGAGACAAGCCATGAGCCAGACACTCAAAGGCAAGACCATCGCGATCCTGGTCACCGACGGCTTCGAGCAGATAGAGCTGACCGGCCCTCGCGATGCACTGAAGGAAGCCGGCGCCGAGGTGAAAATCCTCTCCGATAGCAAGGACAAGGTACGCGGCTGGAACCACGACCAGCCGGCGGACAACTTCAAGGTCGACGGCACCTTCGAGACCGCCCGCGTCGACGACTTCGACGCCGTGCTGCTGCCCGGTGGAGTGATCAACGCCGACCAGATCCGCAACCTGCCCAAGGCCCAGGAAATCGTGCGCAAGGCCGCCGAGGCGGACAAACCCATCGCAGTGATCTGCCATGGCGCCTGGCTGCTGGTCTCTGCCGGGCTGGTCAAGGGCAAGACCCTGACCAGCTGGAACTCGCTCAAGGACGACATCAACAACGCCGGTGGCCATTGGGTCGACCGCCAGGTGGTCAAGGACGGGCTGCTCATCAGCAGCCGCAAGCCCGACGATATTCCCGCCTTCAACAAGCAACTGATCGAAACCCTGGCCGCCTGAGCGCCGCCGATCAAAAGCCCGTGCGCCGCGCTCCGGCGGCGCACGCTGCTGCGCTATAATCCCGCTCTTTTTGCCGGAGCCCTTCCCCATGACCCTGCCCAGCCTGCGTCTGAAAGCCAACGCCGAGCGCCGCCTGCGCGCCGGCCACCTGTGGGTCTACAGCAACGAGGTGGACGTCGCCGCCACCCCGCTGAACGGATTCGGCGCCGGCGAACAGGCCATCCTCGAAATGGCCAACGGCAAGCCGCTGGGCATCGTCGCGATGAGCCCGAACAACCTCATCTGCGCCCGCCTGATTTCCCGTGACACCAAGCACGTTCTCGACAAATCCCTGCTGGTTCACCGCCTGAACGTCGCCCTGAGCCTGCGCGACCGTCTGTTCGACAAGCCCTTCTACCGCCTGGTCTACGGCGACTCCGACCTGCTGCCGGGCCTGGTGGTGGACCGTTTCGGCGATGTGCTGGTGGTCCAGCTCGCCTCGGCGACCATGGAGAAGCACCGCGACGACGTACTCGCCGCCCTGCTGCAGGTGCTCAAGCCCAGCGCCGTGCTGTGGAAGAACGATTCCAGCGCCCGTGACGCCGAAGGCCTGGAGCGCTATGTCGCGAATGCCTATGGCGAAGTCCCGGAATGGGTCGCCCTGGAAGAGAACGGCGTGAAGTTCGAAGCCCCGGTGCTGGCCGGCCAGAAGACCGGCTGGTTCTACGACCACCGCATGAACCGCGCCCGCCTGCAGCCTTACGTGCAGGGCAAGCGCGTGCTCGACCTGTTCAGCTACATCGGCGGCTGGGGTATCCAGGCCGCAGCCTTCGGCGCCAGCGAAGTGATGTGCGTGGACGCCTCCGGCTTCGCCCTCGACGGCGTGGAGCGCAACGCCACCCTCAACGGCCTGGCCGAGAAAGTGGCCTGCGTGGAAGGCGACGTGTTCGATGCCCTGCGCGAGCTGAAGGCCGCCGACGAGCGCTTCGACGTGATCGTGGCCGACCCGCCAGCCTTCATCAAGCGCAAGAAGGACCTGAAGAACGGTGAAGCCGCCTACCGCCGCCTCAACGAACAGGCCATGCGCCTGCTGTCCAAGGACGGCGTGCTGGTCAGCGCCTCCTGCTCGATGCACCTGCCCGAGGACGACCTGCAGAACATCCTGCTGGGCAGCGCCCGTCACCTGGACCGCAACATCCAGCTGCTCGAGCGCGGCGGCCAGGGCCCGGACCACCCGGTCCACCTGGCAATCCCGGAAACCCGCTACATCAAGAGCCTGACCGTGCGCCTGCTGCCCAACGGCTAAAAAGCTCCTGCCGCGCCTTACGCAACGTAGGGCGCATAAAGTGGAACGCTTTATCCGCCGTCTCTGAATCCGAGGCGGCGGATGGCGGATAACGCTTGAGGCGTTATGCGCCCTACGGGCGGCAATGACACCTCACTTCATCGGCATCAGCGAATCCGCCTCGCTGATCACCGCCTTGCCGGTGCTGCGCTGGAACAGGCACAGCTCGCGGCCCTGTTTGCCCTGCATGTGCTTCTGCGGGTAGCGCCCGCCGATCATCAGCGCCGTGTAGCCCACGCTGTCGTCGAACAGCACCGGCGCGCCCAGCACCTTCTTGTTCTGCAGATGGCTCAGCGCCAGGCAGGCTTCACGCTGTAGCTTGTCCTGCGCCTGCCAGGCAGCGTCGGACGAGGCCTGCACGCTACCGGCGAAGGCTGCGGCCAGCAGGGCGATGGGGATGACTTTCATAGGGTTGCTCCAGTACCGAAAAGCGTCGATGGCCATTCTGACCACGCCGGGACGGCGAAAGTCTATGGCTTGTGCCGACCGCCAGCCTTTCCCTGGCGGCAAGGGCCGGCGTAGAATCCGGCTCATTCCTGCCATTTATCCCCCGGCGGGCCTGTGAGCCCCGGCCGAGCAGGCGGTGACCCCGCCAAGCCCCGCGCCGACCTCGCCCATGCAAGGCCATCTGCTGTTTGCATCCGGTGCGTACCGCGCTCACGATACGACTTAGAGTTTGCTCAAGGTCTCGCCGGCCAGCCCTACCCGCTGTACGCCGCCGCACAGAAGACCCGGATCGACTCCCACCGCGACCTGATGCGCAGGAACCTGTCATGCCCGATTACCGCTCGAAAACCTCCACCCACGGCCGCAACATGGCCGGCGCCCGCGCCCTCTGGCGTGCCACCGGGATGAAGGACGAAGACTTCAAGAAGCCGATCATCGCCATCGCCAACTCCTTCACCCAGTTCGTGCCCGGCCACGTACACCTGAAGGACCTGGGCCAGCTGGTCGCCCGCGAGATCGAAAAACACGGCGGCGTGGCCAAGGAATTCAACACCATCGCCGTGGACGACGGCATCGCCATGGGCCATGACGGCATGCTCTATTCCCTGCCGTCGCGCGAGATCATCGCCGACTCCGTGGAATACATGGTCAACGCCCACTGCGCCGACGCCATCGTCTGCATCTCCAACTGCGACAAGATCACCCCCGGCATGCTGATGGCCGCCCTGCGCCTGAACATCCCGGTGGTGTTCGTCTCCGGCGGCCCGATGGAAGCCGGCAAGACCAAGCTGGCCAACCACGGCCTGGACCTGGTGGATGCCATGGTGGTCGCCGCCGACGACTCCTGCTCCGACGAGAAAGTCGCCGAATACGAACGCAGCGCGTGCCCGACCTGCGGCTCCTGCTCCGGCATGTTCACCGCCAACTCGATGAACTGCCTGACCGAGGCTCTGGGCCTGTCGCTGCCGGGCAACGGTTCCACCCTGGCGACCCACTCCGACCGCGAACAACTGTTCCTGCGCGCCGGCCGCCTGGCGGTGGAGCTGTGCCAGCGCTACTACGGCGAAGGCGACGAGTCCGTGCTGCCGCGCAATGTCGCCAGCTTCAAGGCGTTCGAGAACGCCATGACCCTGGACATCGCCATGGGCGGTTCGACCAACACCATCCTGCACCTGCTGGCCGCCGCCCAGGAGGCGGAGATCGCCTTCGACCTGCGCGACATCGATCGCCTGTCGCGCAAGGTGCCGCAGCTGTGCAAGGTGGCGCCGAACATCCAGAAGTACCACATGGAAGACGTGCACCGCGCCGGTGGCATCTTCTCCATCCTCGGCGAGCTGGCCCGTGGCGGCCTGCTGCACACCGACGTGCCGACCGTGCACAGCCCGAGCATGGCCGACGCCATCGCCGAGTGGGACATCACCCAGACCCAGGACGAGAAGGTCCACACCTTCTTCAAGGCCGGCCCCGCCGGCATCCCGACCCAGGTGGCGTTCAGCCAGAGCACCCGCTGGGACACCCTGGACGATGACCGCGCCGAAGGCTGCATCCGCAGTGTCGAGCACGCCTACTCCCAGGAAGGCGGTCTGGCCGTGCTGTACGGCAACATCGCCCTCGACGGCTGCGTGGTTAAGACCGCTGGCGTGGACGAATCCATCCACGTGTTCGAAGGCCGCGCGAAGATCTTCGAAAGCCAGGACGGCGCCGTGAAGGGCATCCTCGCCGACGAAGTGAAGCCGGGCGACATCGTGATCATCCGCTACGAAGGCCCGAAAGGCGGCCCGGGCATGCAGGAAATGCTGTACCCGACCAGCTACCTGAAGTCCAAGGGCCTGGGCAAGGACTGCGCCCTGCTCACCGACGGCCGCTTCTCCGGCGGTACCTCGGGCCTGTCCATCGGCCACGCCTCGCCGGAAGCGGCCGCAGGCGGCGCCATCGGCCTGGTGCAGGACGGCGACAAGGTGCTGATCGACATCCCCAACCGCAGCATCAACCTGCTGGTGAGCGATGAAGAACTGGCCACCCGCCGCGCCGAACAGGACAAGAAGGGCTGGAAGCCGGCTCAGCCGCGCGCGCGCAAGGTGAGCACCGCGCTGAAAGCCTACGCCCTGCTGGCCACCAGCGCCGACAAGGGCGCGGTACGCGACAAGTCGCTGCTGGACGGTTGAGTCTGGTGGTGACGTGAAAAAGCCCGGCGAATGCCGGGCTTTTTTGTACGCGCTGAAGGCTGAGTATCAGCCCTCCTTCGCAGCGGACTTGGCGCAACCGCCGGTCCCCGGCTTGATTCCACGGTCGGCATCGCAGATCGAACCCTCCACTTTCCAAGTGATATTGGCAGCACCCGGCTTGATTTCCGGAGTCATCGTCATTTCGAGATTGTTGCCAGCTGCATTGGTCGCACTAATCGTTGTTTTGACAATCCCTTTCGTGACGTCATAGGAAATGACGTTATCAGTCGCGACAGTTGCGGGAATGCCATATGCCCCCTTATCACACTCATCCGACTTTCCCGTTTCCGTCACGCAAAGCCCCACAGACGTTTTCACGGCGGACAGTTCCGCCATCGCCGCTGCCGCCTTCGAGCGCGACGAGTAATCCGAATACAGTGGCAAGGAAACCGAAGCCAGAATCCCGATGATCGCCACCACGATCATCAACTCGATCAAGGTAAAGCCCTGCTGTTTGCGCATCTTCGTATCCTTCTGGATTGAGCCGGAAGCGCGAATGGCTCCGGATGCATTCCAGTGAAGCCACGCCAGCGGGCCCGCACACTCAGACGCGTCCGCGCACCCTGTTGAAAATTCGGCAGTTTTTTCCAGGCCGAAAGCATCCCGAGTGCCGCTGCACAGAGGCGTCGTAGGAACTCGGGCTTCCCCATTCATCCCTCCTTGCCTCATGGCACTGTGCGATCCCGCCTTGGGCCAGTAAAATCGCGCTCTTTTTTCCCGGACCGCCGCCCATGAGCTCCCTCGAGAACCCGTCCGCCGCCAAGGACCAGCCCGACCTGGTCTATGGCCTGGAAGACCGCCCCGCCCTGCCGATCGCCCTGCTCGCGGCGCTGCAGCACCTGCTGGCGATCATCGTGCCGATCGTCACCCCCGGCCTGCTGATCTGCCAGGCGCTGGGCGTGTCGCCGCGCGACACCAACCTCATCGTGTCGATGTCGCTGGTGATCTCCGGCATCGCCACCTTCGTCCAGTGCAAGCGCTTCGGGCCGTTCGGCGCGGGCCTCCTGATCGTCCAGGGCACCAGCTTCAACTTCGTCGGCCCGCTGATCGCCGGCGGTGCGCTGATGGTGAAGAACGGCACCCCGGTGGAAGCGGTGATGGCGGCGATCTTCGGCGTGGTCATGGCCGGCTCCTTCGTGGAGATGGGCGTGTCGCGCATCCTGCCCTTCGTGAAGCGTCTGATCACCCCACTGGTCACCGGCATCGTGGTGCTGATGATCGGTCTCACCCTGATCAAGGTCGGCCTGATCAGCATGGGCGGCGGCTTCTCCGCCATGGCCAACGGCACCTTCGCCAACGGCGAGAACCTGATGCTGTCGGGCCTGGTGCTGGCGATCATCGTCATCCTCAACCGCATCCCGGTGGTATGGATGCGCAGCGGCGCCATCGTCATCGCCCTGGCCGTGGGCTACGCCCTGGCCGGCTACCTGGGCCGCCTGGACTTCACCGGCATGCACGAGGCGCCGGCTTTCCAGGTCCCGGTGCCGCTGCACTTCGGCCTGGGCTTCTCCTGGAGCCTGTTCATCCCGATGCTGGTGATCTACCTGGTGACCTCGCTGGAAGCCATCGGCGACGTCACCGCCACCAGCAAGATTTCCAAACAGCCGGTGGAAGGCCCGCTGTGGATGCAGCGCATCAAGGGCGGCGTCCTGGTGAACGGCGCCAACTCGCTGCTGGCCGGCCTGTTCAACACCTTCCCCAGCTCGGTGTTCGCGCAGAACAACGGCGTGATCCAGCTGACCGGCGTCGCCAGCCGCCATGTCGGCCTGTGGATCGCCGCGATGCTGATCGTGCTGGGCCTGTTCCCCAGCGTCGCCGGGGTGATCCAGGCCGTGCCGGAACCGGTGCTCGGCGGCGCGGTGATGGTGATGTTCGGCGCGGTCGCCGCCTCGGGCATCAACATCCTCGCCGGTACTCACCTGGACCGCCGAGCACTGCTGATCATCGCCGTCAGCCTCGCGCTGGGCCTGGGCATCTCCCAGGTGCCGGAGTTCCTCGCGCACATGCCCCACGCGATCCGCAACGTGCTGGAATCCGGCGTCGCCACCGGCGGCATCTGCGCCCTGCTGCTGAACTGGTTCCTGCCCGAGTCCGACGCCGCCAAGGCCTCGCACAACGGCTGAGCCGCCACGACGCCACCTTCGGGTGGCGTCGTCGTTTATGCTCCCCTGATGACCACTTCCCTGCGCATCGGCGTCATCGCCGACACCCACGGCCTGCTACGCCCCGAAGCACTGTCGGCCCTGCAAGGCTGCAAACGCATCCTGCACCTGGGCGATATCGGCCCCGCCTCGCTCCTCGACTCGCTCCGCGAACTGGCGCCGCTGGAGGTGGTGCGCGGCAACAACGACACCGAAGACTGGGCCACCGCGCTGCCGGAAACGCTGCTGCTGGAGCTGGGTGGGCTTCGGCTCTATCTGATCCACGATCTCAAGCAGTTGGCCATCGATCCCGCAGCCGAGGGCATCGACGTGGTGCTGGCAGGGCATTCGCACAAGCCGCTGAACGAGGTTCGCAACGGGGTGCTGTATCTGAATCCAGGAAGCGCGGGGCCGCGGCGGTTCAAGCTGCCCATTGCGTTGGCGATTCTGGATATTGTCGACGGGCAGCCAAGGGTGGAGATGGTTTCGCTCGTCTGAGAGCGTTCGCGAGCAAGCTCGCGCCTACAAAAGAGCGGCGCCCCTGTAGGAGCGAGCTTGCTCGCGAACCGCCGCCGCACCGTGCCTACGGTTCGAGCAACTGGATCGCCAACTGCGCCACTGCTTCCTGCCGCTCGGTTTTTTCGCTGCGTCGGCGACCATTGAGGCTCGACCACTCCGGATGCGCCCGCGCCTTGCGCAGCGCCTCGGGCAGCTTGCCCTCCCGCCACTGCTTGTCTTCGGGCGATTGCACCTGGATCGCCTCCACCGCCGCATGCCCGCGCGTCTGCAAGGCCGCCAGCAGTTGCCGCTGCCGCAGCGCCAGCAAGCGCAGCACGCTGTCATCCACCGAAAGCTCGCGGCTGCCCTTGAGCTTGCCCAGCAGGCGCTGGCCGTAATGGCCGACGGTCTGCCAGGCGCCGCCAGCGATGGCGCCCAGCGCGGTGGCCGCGCCGAGGGTCAGGCCGCCGACCAGCAGGTCGATCCCCGCCCCCGCCGCCGCGCCGGCCGCCACTCCGCCCCCCAGGCGAATGCCCAGTTGGCGCAGGGTCTCCGGGTTGAACAGATCGTCGCCCCAGCGCCCGTCCAGCAACGGCAGGTCGGCCGCACGGACATCGTCCTTGCGGAAGGCATAGAGACTGAGCAGCGCCTTCACGCAGGTGTCTTCGCGCTTGCGCACCTGATTGCGCAGCGTCTCGGTGGCGGCACGCACGGCCGCATCACCGGCGGGAACCAGTTGGCGGCAGGCGGCGACATCCACCAGCAGTTCGGCGATCAGTCGTGCCCCAGCCTCGCGGCGAGCCACGACCTGGGCCTCGTGATCGGCGACCAGCCGATCCAGTTGCGGGCGTGCACGCTCCAGCAGCAGAGCCAGGCTTTCGTACAGGCGCCGCTCGCCATCCAGCGGCGGCGCCACGCTGTCGAAACGCACCAGCGCGTGCAGACCAAGACGGGACAGTGCCTCGCGCCACTGCTCCTCGCGGTGCTGCGGGCTGGCGACGAAGTTCAGCACCGGCAGCAGCGGACGCGCACAGGCGGCGAGTACGGCCAGTTCATCGCGGTACTTGGCCAGCACCGGTTCGCGGGCATCGATCACGTAGAGGCCAGCATCGGACGCGAGCAACTGGCGCAGCACCTTGGCTTCCTGCTCGAATCGGCCGCGAGCCTCGCTGCCGTCGAGGAAGCGGCGCAGCTTCTCCGGGCCATCCAGGCGTTCGCCGGGGCGCTCCAGACCGTCGAGAAAATCGCGCAGGGCGATGGCGTCCTCCAGGCCGGGAGTGTCGTAAAGCTCCAGCAACGGCTCGCCGTCCACCGACAACCGCGCGCCTTCCACATGTCGCGTGGTGCTGGGGCGATGGGAGACTTCACCAAAGCCGACATCGCGTGTCAGGGTGCGCAGCAGGGAGGTCTTGCCGACGTTGGTATGGCCGACCACGGCCAGTTTCAGCGCATCAGTCATGCCCGGTCTCCAGCCAGCCCAGCGGTGATGCCGAGGTGTGCGGCAGTTGCAGCCGGTCGATGCCGGCGTGCCAGTCGCCCAGGCGCTCGGCGTCCAGGGCTTCACCGGCCGGAGCCTGCAACAGCCAGACGCGGGTCGAGGCCGCGCAGCGAGAAAGCTCGGCAATCAGCGCCAGGGTGCCGCGGTCCGGTGAGCGGCGCGGGTCGCAGGCGATCACCAGGCGCGCCGGCGGGTAGCGGGTGAGCTGTTCCAACAAGCGGCGGCGTTGCGCGCCATCGTCGAGGTCGCCGGCATTGGCGATGCTGTCCGGCAGCTTTGGCGGCCAGTTGGGCCGGTCCAGCAGCTCGATGGAGACCAGCAACGCGCCATCGGCAGCGGACGCCGGCACCTGCGCCTGCGGTTCGATCAGTTCGTCCGGCGCGGCATCGCTGACACCCAGGCGCTCGCTGGCCGGCATCAGCCGTTCGCGCAGCAAGGCGTAGCCGGGCAGCGAGACATCCAGCGCCAACTGCGCACGCCCACGCTTCCACTGCCACAGGCAGAGCAGCCAGAGCGCGCCGCGCAACAGCACGCCATAGACCAGCAGGATGCCTACCAGCCAGCCGGCCCAGGCGTGTCGCGCATTCTCACTGGCCACCAGGGCATCGCCGCTGGCGCGCACCAGCTCCGAATCCGGCTGCGGGAAGCCGAGCAGCGAGGGCAACGCGCCGAGGCCGTGGGTCAGCGCGATGAAAGTGTCGCCGCCGAGGATGGTGGTTTCCCAGACGAAGCCATAGCGCCGCGTCGCCAACAGCGCCAGCATCACGCCCAGCGCGGTCGTGAGTGCAACAAACCACAGGCCATGGACCAGCAGGCCGAGCGCCCAGCGCGTGAGCTTCTGCCGGTCCAGCAGCACCAGCAGCGCCGGCGCCAGCTGCGCGGCGTGGGCATCGCGGGCGAGCTTGCCGCTCAGCCACAACCACAGGCGGCCCAGGGCACCAGCCGCCTCGCCGCCGGCAAAGAAGGCCAGGGCCCAGCCGATCAGGGTAATCAGGTGCAGGCCAAGCAGGCTGGCCAGGGCCCAGAAGACGTTGACCGGGCGCTGCCCGTCGCCCAGCGCGGCGAAGGCCAGGCCACCGCCGGTGAACAGCGCCAGCGCCAGCAGCAGGTAGATCGACAGGCGCGCGCCCTGGCTCCAGGTGCGCAAGGCGGCACGCTGGCCATCGCGCTCAGCCAGCAGCAGGGCGCGATGCTGCAGGCGCTGCGCGAGGTCGCCACCGCCAACGATGGCGCGGCGATTGGCCTCGCTGTCTTCCAGGGGACCGACCTGTTCCTCGCGCAGGCGCACGGCCTCGCACAGCCACAGGGATTGGAGGGCGGACTCGCTCACGGGTTCTCCGACAATCGGTATTCGCCAGCAAGGATAACCGCTGCTCGCCGTGGCGTCCCGGCGCCGCCGGTAACACCCGGTATCGTCAACCAAACCAAGGAAGGGCTCTCGCCGGGCGCGGGCGGGCTCAGACTCAGCCGATAGCACTGCCCCTATAAAAACAACAATGAGGCCTCGCCATGCTGCGCTCGCTGCTCAGTGCCTTGCCCCTGCTGTTCGCCGCCGCTAGCGCGACGGCGGTGGAAACTCCCCCGGTGCGGCCTTCCGACTGGGGCCCGGACACCCCGCTGATGCAAGCGGTGCCGCCGCGCGTGCTGGGCGCCGACGTCAGCGCCCGGCAGTCCGCCAGCAACACCTCGCAACTGTGGATCAGCCAGACCGACTTCCGCCTGCACGACGACATCGGCTTCTTCATCCGCAAGATGCTGATCCAGATGAGCCCGGTGGCAGGCAGCGGTACGCCGTTGATGCTCGACGACCCGAAGTCCATGGTCGCGCGCATCCAGGCCGGGGACATCTTCGTCGCCGACGCCACCCTCGCCAGCCTGCTCAACGAGGAGCTGCGCAACGCCAATGCGCCGGTACGCAATCTGAAGCTCAGCACCCGCGCCAACGGCCAGGAAGTCCACGGCGAACTGCTACGCAAGGGGCGCTGGCGACCGCTGCGGATGGTCACCGGGATCGAGCAGGCCGGGCCGCTGAAGGTGGCGCTGGTGCCGCAGCGAATCTTCGTCGACAACGTGGACGTCACGCCCTCGCTGACCGCTGCCTCCATCGAGATGTCCGAGGTGCTGCAACTGCACACCGCGCATATGCAGCTGATCGGCAACCGCATTCTCGTCGACCTCGACGGCCTGTTCCCGCCGCCGCGCCTGGACTTCACCGTGAGCAGCCTGAAGCTCGCCAACGGCGGCATGGACCTGCTGCTGGGCAGCGACCTGGCTGAGCTGAAATGGCCGCAGTTGAAGGCGCCGCAGAGCTACATGTTCATCGAGGGCGGCGACATCAAGATGGCGCGGACCATCCTGGTGAAGGCTTACGCGCTGTTCACCAGCCTGAGTCCCGACGCGCCCCTGCTGTTCAACCTCTATGACTACCGCCGCCAGCTGCAATACGGCGAAATCCGCCTGCGCGAGGACGGCATGGTGCACATCGCCGTCTCGCCGGTGAAGGCACCCGCCCCGGAGGAGAAAGCCCTATGAGAACCCTCCTCGCTTCCCTGCTCTGCCTCGCGCTGACCGGTCAGGCCGTCGCCGAGAGCGCCATCGACAAGCAGCAACGCGAACTGGGCGTGCTGCGCCAGGGCTGGTTCCAGCAGACGCCGCCAGCGGCGGACTTCAAGGCCAGTCGCCCCGGAGGCCTGCGCGATTCCGGCCAGGACGGTGTGGGCATCCTGCTGAACAACGTGGACATGTACTTCCAGGACAACATCGGCTTCCACAGCCCGCAGCTCAAGGGCTGGCTGGTGCCACTCAAGGCCGGCGAGCCGATCGACTTCGACCGCCCGCAGGACATGCGCATCAACGTCTCCGAGGGCGAGGTGATCCTCAGCCCCGAGCAGCTGGCCAACCTGTTCAACCAGCATATCCTCGCCTACCCGCAGACCATGCTGCGCGACTTCAAGCTGAGCATCGAGGGCGACCGCCTGCTGGTGGCCGGTGAGGTGCAGCCGCTGGGCGTCGGGCCCTGGCTGCCGCTGCGGCTCTCCGGCACGGTGAAGCTCGACGGCGACAACCTCGACTACCAGCCAGACAGCGTGAAAGTGCTCGGCGTGCCCAGCTACGGCGCCATGAGCCTGGTGGGCCTGCGCCTGGATTCGCTGGTGACGCTTGAGCGCCCCGGTGCGGTGCTGCAGGACAACGTGATGCACCTGAACTACCACCAGGTCTTCCCGCTGGTGGGCATCGATGGCCGGGTGGAATCCAGCTGGCTGGACGCCAAGGGCCTGCACCTGAAGTTCGCGCCCAAACCCGGAGCCGCTTCGTTGGCCTTCGAGCCACCGCGCCAGGCCGGGCAGTCGTACATCTGGCTGCAGTCGGGGGACCTGAAGATCTTCGAGATTCTCATCACCTACTCCCAGGTGCTGCTCAAGGCCGAACGCCCGGACCAGACGCTGGCCTTCAACCTCAAGGACTATCGCAAGGTGCTCTCCACCGGCATCACCCAGGTCAACGAAGACGGCACCTTCTTCATGCGCGTTCCGCCCACCGCCGGCCCCGCCGAGGGCGAGCGACTGGTATCCTCTGGCAATGGGAGTTCCCACTGATGTTCAGCACTGGAGTCACGATGTCCGAAGCCCTGCCCCTGGCGATGATCGCCGCCCTTGCCGACAACCGCGTGATCGGCGTCGACAACCGCCTGCCCTGGCACCTGCCGCAGGACCTCAAGCACTTCAAGGCGATGACCCTGGGCAAGCCGGTGATCATGGGCCGCAAGACCTGGGATTCGCTGGGCCGCCCGCTGCCGGGCCGGCTGAACATCGTGGTCACCCGCCAGGCCGGGCTGAAGCTCGAAGGCGCGGAAGTCTTCACCAGCCTCGACGCTGCGCTGGAGCGCGCCGAGCAGTGGGCCAAGGAAGAGGAAGCCGACGAGCTGATGCTGATCGGTGGCGCGCAACTCTACGGTGAAGCCCTGGGCCGAGCCGACCGCCTCTACCTGACCCGCGTAGGCCTGGCCCCGACGGGCGACGCGCACTTCCCCGAGGTGGATGAAGCGCATTGGCACCTGGCGTCGAGCATCGAGCATGACGCCGAAGGCGAGACGCCGGCCTATGCGTTCGAGGTTTGGGAGCGGGCTTGAGATTTCAGAGCGAGAGCCCCTCTCCCCAGCCCTGGCTGCGCGCCCCGCTCCAAAGGGAGAGGGAGCGGTTCGGAGCGAAATGAACACACTGTGCTCGCCGGTGACGTAAGCAAGTTCGCCTCGCTCGGATATCCCCTCTCCCTTCAGGGAGGGGGTTAGGGAGAGGGAACGCCAACTCGGAACCCAAGACAAAAACGCCGCCCCGGTCCCCCGGCGCGGCGTTTTTCTTTACCTCAAGCCATCAGAACGCAAAGTGCTCCGCGTCCAGCCCCATCAGGCAATCCGCGCCGCCCAGCAGGGACTCGCGGTGCATGCTGGCGCGCGGCAGGATGCGCTTGACGTAGAACTCGGCGCTGGCGAGCTTGGCGCGGTAGAAGTCCGCGTCGCCCGCGCCGGCCGCCAGTTTCGCCTGGGCCACGCCCGCGGCCTGCACCCACAAGCCCGCCAGCAGCACGTAGGAGCAGTACTGCAGGAAGTCCACCGAGGTGGCGCCGATTTCCTGCGGATCACGCTGGCAGGCGGCGATCACTTCGGCGGTCAGGCTGCGCCACTCCAGCAGGCGTTGGCGCACAGTTTCCGCGAGCCCCGCCAATTCGGCGCGGGCCGCCACGGTTTCGCAGACAGCCGCCAGTTCGGCGATCAGCGCGTTCAGCTCCGCACCGCCGTCGCCCAGTAGCTTGCGGCGGATCAGGTCGAGCGCCTGGATACCGTTGGTGCCTTCATAGATCTGGGTGATGCGGCTGTCGCGCATCAGTTGCTCCATGCCCCACTCGCGGATGTAGCCGTGGCCGCCGTAGACCTGTACGCCGAGGCTGGATACCTCCTGGCCGACGTCGGTGAAGAACGACTTCACGAGGGGAATCAGCAGCGCCGCGCGCTTGCTCGCGGCCTTGCGCGCGTCGGCCTCGGGGTGGCCGTGCTCCAGGTCCAGCTCGCGGGCGCACAGCGCCGACACCATCCGGCAACCTTCGGTGAGTGTCTTCTGGGTCAGCAGCATCCGGCGAACGTCCGGGTGGACGATGATCGGGTCGGCAGCTTTCGACGGCTCGGCCGCACCGGTCAGCGCGCGCGATTGCAGGCGCTCGCGAGCATAGGCCAACGCCCCCTGGCAGGAACGCTCGGCGATACCCAGGCCCTGCAGGCCGACCTGGAAGCGCGCGTCGTTCATCATGGTGAACATGCAGGCCAGGCCCTGGTTGGCCTGGCCGATCAGCCAGCCGGTGGCGCCGTCGAAGTTCATCACGCAGGTGGACGCACCCTTGATGCCCATCTTGTGCTCGATGGCGCCGCAGCTCAGCGAGTTGCGCGCGCCAGGCGTGCCGTCGGCATTGGCGATGAGTTTCGGCACGAGGAACAGGCTGATGCCCTTCACCCCGGCCGGCGCATCCGGCAGGCGCGCCAGCACCAGGTGGACGATGTTCTCGGACAGGTCCTGCTCACCACCGCTGATGAAGATCTTGCTGCCACTGATGCTGTAGCTGCCGTCCGCCTGGGGTTCGGCGCGGGTACGCAGCAGGGCGAGGTCGGTGCCGGCCTGCGACTCGGTGAGGCACATGGTGCCGCTCCACACGCCGCTGACCATCTTGGCCAGGTAGTCGCGCTGCAACTCCGGGGCGCCGTGCTTGTACAGCGCCAGCACCGCGCCTTCGGTCAGGCCGGAATAGACGCGGAAGGACAGCGAGGCGGCCATCAGCATTTCATGGAAGCTGGCGGAAACCATCTGCGGGAAGCCCTGGCCGCCAAACTCGGTCGGCCCGGTCATGCTCGCCCAGCCGTTGTCGCAGTACTGCCGGTAGGCCTCACGGAAGCCATCGGGCGTGGTGACTTCGCCATTGAGCAAGGTCGCGCCCTGCTCGTCGCTGTTGCGGTTCAGCGGCGCCACCACCTCGCCGGTGTAGCGTGCGCCTTCTTCCAGCACGCCGTCGATCAGCTCGCGGTCGAGGCCGTTGCCCAGCAACTCGCAGTGAGCGCTGACATCGAACAGTTCGTGGAGGACGAAGCGCATGTCGCGCAGGGGTGCCTGGTAACTCATGTTCAATGCTCCTGTTTGACGTCGGCGAAGCGGCCATTGGCGGCGGCCAGGCGCTCGATCAGCGCAGCCGGCTGCCAGTGCGCGCCGTGCTCGCCGGCCAGGTCACGCAGGCGCGCCAGCACGCTCTGCAGGCCCTGGGCATCGGCCCAGGCCATTGGGCCGGACTTGTCCTTCGGGAAGCCATAACCATTGAGGTAAACGGTGTCGATGTCGGCGCTGGTGGAGGCGATGCCTTCGTCGAGAATCTTCGCGCCTTCGTTGACCAGCGCCAGCAGGCAGCGCTCGAGGATTTCTTCGACGCCGATGTCGCGGCGGGAGCAACCCAGGCGTTCGGATTCGCGCAGCACCAGAGCATCGACTTCCGGGTCGTGCTCGGCCTGGCGGCTGCCCGGCTCGTAGTGGTAGAAGCCGTTGCCACTCTTCTGGCCGAAGCGGCCCATCTCGCACAGGCGGTTGTCCACCTGTACGGTCGGCGCGTCCTGGCCCTTGCCGGCCAGCTCGCGGGCACGCCATTCGAGGTCGATACCGACCACGTCGAACATGCGGAACGGCCCCATGGCGAAGCCGAAGCCCTGGATCGCCGCGTCCACCTGGTGCGGCAGCGAGCCTTCGAGGATCAGCCGGCGCGATTCCTGGACGTATTTCTCCAGCATGCGGTTGCCGATGAAGCCGTGGCAGTTGCCGGCCACCACACTGACCTTGCCCATGCGCTCGCCCAGTTCCAGGGCTGCTTCGAGCACGGCGGGAGCGGTCTTCGCACCACGCACGATCTCCAGCAGCTTCATGATGTGCGCCGGGCTGAAGAAGTGCAGGCCGAGCACCTGGGACGGCCGCGAGGTCACTGCGGCAATCGCGTCGACGTCCAGGTAGGAAGTGTTGGAGGCCAGGATTGCCGAGGGTTTCAGCGCCGCATCCAGCTCGCGGAAGATCGACTGCTTGAGCTCGAGGTTCTCGTACACCGCCTCGATCACCAGGTCCACCTCGCGGATCGCCGCGTAGTTCGCCACCTGGGAGATGCGCGCACGGCGACGGGCGGCTTCGGCCTCGTCGATACGCCCCTGGCGCACGTTGTGGGCGTAGGTGTCAGCCACGGCGCCGAGGGCCTGGGTGAGCATCTGCGGGTTGTTGTCCAGCCACAGGACCTGCACGCCGGCGTTCGCCAGGCACATGGCAATACCCCGGCCCATGGTGCCAGCGCCGATGACGGCGGCGCTGGCGATGCGGATGTTCTGGCTCATGTTGTTCCTCTTGTCAGCCTGAAACGATCGTTTGAAGACCACTCACCTTAGGGAAGGCGGTACTATTTTTGAAATTTTGAGTTGTGATAAGTGGCATTCAGCCGATGAATATGAATACCTTCGACCTCAACCTGCTGCGGGTGCTGGACGCGCTGCTGCGCGAGCGCAACGTCTCGCGCGCGGCGGAGCGCTTGTCGTTGAGCCAGCCGGCGGTGAGCAATGCACTGAACCGCCTGCGCGAACTGCTCGATGACCCGCTGTTGGTGCGCGTGGGCCGGGCGATGCAGCCGACGCCACGGGCGCTGGAGCTGGAAGCGCCGATCCGCGACGCCCTGCAGCGCATCGGCCAGAGCCTGGCCGGCGGCGATACCTTCGACCCGGCGCGCAGCCGCCAGCGCTTCACGATGGCGCTGACCGACTATGTGGAAGCGCTGTGCATGCCGCACCTGCTCGAAAGTCTGGGCAGCACGGCGCCCGGCATGAGCCTCTCCATTCAGCACCTGACACCCACGCTGCCGGCGGAGGCGCTGGACAAGGGCAATCTTGACCTGGTGCTGGGCCGTTTCGAGGAGCTGCCGGTGCGCTTCCAGCGCCGGCCGTGG
This sequence comes from Pseudomonas sp. YH-1, assembly GCF_051990045.1. Classification (NCBI taxonomy): domain Bacteria; kingdom Pseudomonadati; phylum Pseudomonadota; class Gammaproteobacteria; order Pseudomonadales; family Pseudomonadaceae; genus Pseudomonas; species Pseudomonas sp. YH-1. The sequence continues at coordinate 649,686 of NZ_CP178184.1, forward strand.
GCGAGCGAGACGCTGCGCCTGCTGGCCCGGCGCGGGCATCCGCAGGTGCACGGTGCAATCGACCTGGAGACCTTCCTCGGCCAGCGGCACCTGTGGGTTTCCGGCGGGCAGACCAAGGGCATGGTCGACCAGTGGCTGGCCAGCCAGGGGCTGAAACGGCAGATCGCCTACACCACGCCGAACTACCTGCAGGCGGCGCATCTGGTGGCAACCACGGAGTTGCTGGCGGTGCTACCAACCCGGCTGGCGGAGCATTTCGCGCAGCTGCTGCCGTTGCAGGTGCTGGAGCTGCCGTTCGACGTGAGGCAGTTCCACCTGGAGCTGGTCTATCTCGCCCAGCGCGAGCGGGATGCGGCGTTGCAGTGGTTGATCGAACGCATAGTGGACTCCGCTCCCGAGTAACAGGACGCACGACGTAGGATGGCGTGGAGCGAAGCGATACCCATCGCCCTGTACGCAGACAGCATGGGTATCGCTCCGCTCCACCCATCCTACGAAGAGCAAAAAAACGCGCCCGGAGGCGCGTTTCGTGGGATCAGAAGCGGTCGCGGATGATCGTTTCTTCCAGCGGCAGCCGGCCGATGCGCGGCTTGGCTTCCACCGCCTGCTTGCCCACGGCGATCATCAGGCCGATGGCATGGTTGGCCGGCAGGTTGATCAGCTTGCCCACGGCGTCGAAGTCGAAGCCGACCATGGGGACGCTGTCCAGGCCGCGGCCGCGGGCCGCGAGCATCAAGGTCTGGGCGACCAGGCCGCTGCTGCGCATGGCTTCGTCACGCTGGGTCTGCGGTTTGCCTCTGTAGTAGCCGTCGATGGCACCGACCATGTAGTTCTTCACTTCGACCGGCGCGTCGTCCCAGACACGCTCGGCATTCTGCTCCCAGCTGTCGACCTGCGCGCAGACGATCACCAGCATCGACGCGTCGGTCATCTGCACCTGGTCCCAGCCGGCTTCGCGGATCTGCGCGCGCAGCTGCGGGTCGCTGACTTCCACCAGGCGCACGTGCTGCAGGTTGAACGAGGTGGGAGCGAGCAGCGCCTGTTGCAGCAGGTCGTCCTTCTCTTCACGGCTCATCACGTAGGAAGTGTCGAAACCCCGAATGGAACGGCGGCTGCGGATGGCGTCTTCGATCAGCATGGAAAATCCTCTGGCTGGCATGGGCGGGAATGGCGCGCATGGTAAGCCGAGAGGCAGGCGCATTGCAGAGCAGCGTATCGATAATGTCTATGCGATTAGCTGATGAATCGCAGCCTGAGCTGCCCGCCGTGAACCGGCGGGCACCACAAGCGATCAGCTTTCCAGCGCTTCGACGGGTGCCGACGTGGCCTGGCGCTGCTTGGGCGAGGTGAAGCTCAGGTAGCCATCCTCGACCTTGCCGAAGCGCAGCAGCGCAAGGTCCAGCGCGTAGTTCTGGTAGAGCTTCCACGGCGTGCGGTCGCCCTGCTTGGGCATGCGGTCGGCGGCGCGCTGGATATAGCCGGAGTTGAGGTTGAGGAAGGGCTCTTCCTTCACCGATCCATCGGTCTGGCGCGGCGTGCACTGGCGCATGCCGACGGCATCGAGGTGGTTGATCAGGCGGCAGAAGTACTCGCTGGACAGGTCCGCCTTGAGCGTCCAGCTGGCGTTGGTGTAGCCGACGATGGCCGCGAGGTTGGGCAGGTCGCGCAGCATGATGCCGCGATAGCCCATGCTCTGGGTGACCTCGAAGGGTTTGCCGTCGATGGCCAGTTCGGCGCCGCCGAACATCACCAGGTCCAGCCCGGTGGCGGTGACGATCACGTCCGCTTCCAGCAGCTGCCCGGACTTGAGCAGGATGCCTTTCTCGGTGAAGCGCTCGATGTGGTCGGTGACCACCGAGGCGCGCCCCTGGCGCAGCGCCTTGAACAGGTCGCCGTCGGGCACGCAGCACACACGTTCATCCCACGGCTTGTAGCGTGGGCTGAAGTGGCGCATGTCGAAATCCTTGCCCAGCTGCAGGTTGGCGAGCTTGAGCATGAGTTTGCGCACCGCACCGGGGAACGCCTTGGAGGCCATGAAGAAGATCATCTGCATGGTCACGTTGCGGGCACGCGCCTGGCGGTACACCCACTTCTCCGGCAGGAAGTGGCGCAGGAAGTTGGAGATCGGGTCCTTCGCCGGCAGGGTGATCACGTAGGACGGCGAACGCTGCAGCATGGTGACGTGGGCGGCCTTGTCGGTCAGCGAGGGGATCAGCGTGACGGCGGTGGCGCCGCTGCCGATCACCACGATGCGCTTGCCGCTGTAGTCGAAGTTCTCCGGCCACAGTTGCGGGTGGATGACCTGCCCGGCAAAGCTTTCGCGGCCGGGGAAGTCCGGGGTGTAACCGGCGTCATAGCGGTAGTAGCCGGTGCACATGAAGAGGAACTGCGCACTCATGCGCACCGGCTCCGCCTCGTCACCGCGCTGCACGACCAGGTTCCAGCGCGCACTCGCGCTGTCCCAGTCGGCCTTGAGTACGCGGTGGCGATAACGCACCTTGTCCTCGACGCGGTACTCGCGGGCGGTCTCGCGGATGTAGTTGAGAATCGACGGGCCGTCGGCGATGGCCTTGGGATCGGTCCAGGGCTTGAAGTTGTAGCCCAGGGTGTACATGTCCGAATCGGAGCGGATGCCCGGGTAGCGGAACAGGTCCCAGGTGCCCCCCATGGCCTCGCGGCCTTCGAGGATGGCGTAGGACTTGCCGGGGCACTGCTTCTGCAGGTGACAGGCGGCGCCGATGCCGGACAGGCCGGCGCCGATGATCAGTACATCCAGGTGCTCGACGGACATGCGAGGGCTCCTCGGCCGGTAGGCAGGCAGTGCCTGATGAGTCTAGGAGGAATTTCCTCCTCGCACCCTACAAGGAGCCCCGCCGGCACCACGCCGACCTTTAGTCGTGCGTGGCGCCGGCGTCTTCAGGCGCTCACAGCTGCGTCTGAACCCAGTCACGGACCTGAGCGTAGGGATAGTCCTCAAGCGTCGCATAGCCCGGCAGCGTGCGGGCGCGCATGCGGGTGAAGGCTGGCACGCTGATGCCACACAGGAAGCGCGTTACGCAGTCCGCACTGGGCGCAAGACCTCGGGCGCTGCGGTATTTCTCCAGGAAGGCGGCGCAGCGATTGTGCAGCGACTGGCCGTCCAGCGGCGGCAGCACAGGCGGCTCCGGCAGCCGGGCGACGCGACCGGCGCAGACCGAGCAGTGCCCGCAGTGGCGCGGCGCCTGCTGGTCGCCGAAGTACTGGGCCAGGCGCCAGCTCAGGCACTCCGCACTGCCGAGCAGTTCGAGCATGGCGCCGATACGGGCGATCTCGCTGCCCTCGTGTCGCTTGAAGTAGCGATGCAGTTCCTCGCTCAATTCATCCACGGCGAAGGACGCGTCGCGCACCGAGTAGACCTCGGTCATCTGCTTGCTCTCCAGCTCCACCCAGCCGCGCTCCTGGAAGTAGTCCAGCGCCTTCACCACCCGCGCGCGCTCGGCGCCGTGGCGGCTGTAAAGAGTATCGAAATCCAGGGTCGCCCAGGTCCGGGCGCGGGCCGAGGTGGTGAGGATGGCATCGACGAACTGCCGCCGCTCGCCCTCAAAATGCCCCAGAAGCTCGTTGGAGCCGATCAACAGTTTGTAGCGATATTCGGCAAAATAGGCGAAACGCGGCGCGATGATGCCGCGTAGCTCTAGCTGCACCAGCAAAGTTTTCAGCGGCAGCTGGCGGATATTCGACTGGTCCGACAGTGGCACCAGCATGGTTTCCCACTGGGCATTGGGCGCTTGGCGGATTTCTTCCAGCACGTTCCGGATGCCCTCTAGCTCGGGCGTGTCGCCGTAGACGAAATTCTCCAGCACGTTGAGGCTGTCGCGGTTGGCCAGCACCAGGCATTCCGAGCGCTGGCCATCGCGACCGGCACGGCCGATCTCCTGGCTGTAGTTCTCCAGCGACTTGGGCAGGTCGTAATGCACCACCTGGCGGATATTGCTCTTGTCGATGCCCATGCCGAAGGCAATGGTGGCGACGATGCAGTTCAGCCGGCCCTCCATGAAGCGGCGCTGGATGCCCTCGCGCTCAGGATGTTCCATGCCGGCGTGGTAGGCGCAGGCGGGAATGCCGCGCTCGCCCAGGTGCGCGGCGATTTCCTCGGCGGTCTTCTGCTGGGTGACGTAGACGATGGCCGGCTGCCCGGCGCGCTCGCCCAGCCACTGCACCAGTCTTGCGCGGCGATCGGCGCTGGCCACCGGCTCTACCTGCAGGTCGAGGTTGGCACGGTAGAAGCCGGTGGTGACCACGTCGCTTTCGGCAATGGCGAACTTGGCGCGCATGTCGGCAATCACCGCCGGCGTCGCCGTGGCAGTGAGCAGCAATACCTGGGGAATACGGAACTGTTTCTGGTAGTCCGGCAGCTTCAGGTAGTCGGGGCGGAAGTTGTGGCCCCATTCGGAGATGCAGTGCGCCTCGTCCACCACCAACAGGGAAATCGGCACCTCGCTGATGAAGTTCCGGAAACGCTCGTTCTTCAGGCGCTCCACCGAGATCATCAGCACCTTCAGTTCGCCGCTGCGCGCGCGGGCCATGGTCTGAGCGGTCTGCTCGCGGCTCTGCGCCGAGTCGATGCTGGCGGCGGCGATGCCATGGCGGGCGAGGAAGGCGAGCTGGTCCTGCATCAGCGCCAGCAGCGGCGAGACCACCAGGGTCAGGTGTGGCAACAGCAGCGCCGGCAGCTGGTAGCACAGCGACTTGCCCGAGCCCGTGGGAAAGATCGCCGCCGCGGAGCGACCGGCCAGCACCGCGCTGACCGCCGCCTCCTGGCCGGGGCGGAACTGGCGGAAGCCGAAGACGTTTTCAAGGGTGTCGTGCATGGGAGTACTCCTTTACCGTCCTGAAGTCTGAACCCTCAGGCTAAGGACAGCACCTGTAGGAGCGAGCTTGCTCGCGAACAGCCCAACTCCGGTTCACGAGGCCGAATCCATTCCCTACGGATAACGGCATTCCCCACATCCCTGTGGGTCACAAGCTCGCTCCTACGAAGAGCACATCGGAGCAGGACTGTTCCCAGGCACCAATGAAAAAGCCGCCCGAAGGCGGCTCTTTCCAGAACGGGCTCGCTTACAGCTGCGGACCGGCGTTCTTGATGGCGTCGCTCACGTCGAACTTCTTGAAGTTGTCGATGAACTTGCTGGCCAGGCCCTTGGCGGCCTCGTCGTAGGCAGCCTTGTCTTCCCAGGTGTTGCGCGGGTTGAGCAGGACAGTCTCGACGCCCGGAACGGCCTTGGGCACGTCCAGGTTGATGATGTCCAGGTGCTCGGTTTCGGCGCCGATCAGAGCACCGCTCTGGATGGCGGCGATCACGCCACGGGTAGTCGGGATGTTGAAGCGCTTGCCAACGCCGTAGCCACCACCGGTCCAGCCGGTGTTGACCAGGTAGACCTTGGAGCCGAAGGCCTTGATGCGCTTGATCAGCAGCTCGGCGTACACGCCGGCCGGACGCGGGAAGAACGGTGCGCCGAAGCAGGTGGAGAAGGTCGACTTGATGCCGCCACCCGAACCCATTTCGGTGGAACCGACCAGCGCGGTATAGCCGGACAGGAAGTGGTAGGCCGCCTGCTCATTGTTCAGGATCGACACCGGCGGCAGAACGCCAGTCAGGTCGCAGGTCAGGAAGATCACGGCGTTCGGCTCGCCGCCGAGGTTCTGCTCGGAACGCTTCTCGACGTTCTCCAGCGGGTAGGCCGCGCGGGAGTTCTGGGTCAGGCTGTCATCGGCGTAGTCCGGGGTGCGGTTGTCGTCGAGGACGACGTTTTCCAGCACGGCGCCAAACTTGATGGCTTTCCAGATGACCGGTTCGTTCTTCTCGGACAGGTCGATGCACTTGGCATAGCAACCGCCTTCGATGTTGAAGACAACGCCTTCGCCCCAGCCGTGCTCGTCGTCGCCGATCAGGTAGCGGCTTTCGTCGGCGGACAGGGTGGTCTTGCCGGTGCCCGACAGACCGAAGAACAGGGTCACGTCGCCGGCTTCGCCGATGTTGGCAGCACAGTGCATCGGCAGCACGTCTTTTTCCGGCAGCAGGTAGTTCTGCACGCCGAACATGGCCTTCTTCATTTCACCGGCGTAACGCATGCCGGCGATCAGCACCTTCTTCTGGGCGAAGTTGAGGATCACGCAGCCATCGGAGTTGGTGCCGTCACGCTCGGGCACGCATTCGAAGTTGGCGACGTTGAGGACCTGCCACTCTTCGCGGCCGGCCGGGTTGTATTGCTCGGGCTCGATGAACAGCGCACGGCCGAACAGGTTCTGCCAGGCAGTAGCGGTGGTCATTTTCACGGCCAGGTAGTGGTCGTGTGCCGAACCTACATGGACGTGGGAAACGAAATGGTCCTGGGCGTTATTGAAGGCCTGGACGCGGTCCCACAGGGCATCGAACTTGTCGGCCGGGAACGGACGGTTGATGGCGCCCCATGCGATGGAATCCTTGCTGCCCGGCTCTTCGACGATGAAACGGTCGGCAGGCGAGCGGCCGGTGCGGTGGCCGGTACGAACGACCAGCGAGCCGTTGTCGGCGAGTTCGCCTTCGCCGCGGCGAATGGCTTCCTCGACCAGTTGGGCAACGCTGATGTCGGTGTAAACGGCTTTATTGGCTTGCGTCATGTGGGTCCCCGTCGGCCGAAGCCGAGTCCTCCAAACATTGCGTAGTGACTTCTAATTCCCACTACCGCGGAAAAAAGTCGCGGGATTATGCCAGAAAAGAACTGTTCTCGTGCAGCCTCTGATCTGGCGAGAGCGCCATTGGTTCGGCTATCGGACAGATAGAAGCGGTCAATGGCGGGTTTCTGACGGTGTCTGGCTACCGCCGCCCGAGAACAACTGGGCAACGTCCGAACCGTCGAAGCGATAGCGCTGATTACAGAACTGGCAGTCGATGACGATCTCGCCATCCTCCTCGGCCAGCAGACGCTCGGCGTCTTCCTGCCCAAGACTGACCAGCGCATTGGCCGAGCGTTCCCGCGAGCAGCTGCAGCGGAACACCAGCGGCTGCGGATCGAACAGGCGCACATCGTCCTCGTGGTACAGGCGGTGCAGCACGGTGGCGTTGTCCAGGCCCAGCAGTTCCTCGGCGGTGAGGGTATCGGCCAGGGTCGTGACGTGTTGCCAGCTGGCTTCCCGCGACTCGGCGTCGCGCTGACGGTCGGCCGGCAGCTGCTGCAGCAGCAGGCCACGGGCACGACGGCTGTCGGCGTTCAGCCAGAAGCGGGTCGGCAGCTGCTCGGAGGTCGCAAAGTAGGTCGACAGGCAGTCCGCCAGGGTTGCGCCCTCCAGCGGCACAATGCCCTGGTAGCGCTTGCCGTTCTTCGGATCCACGGTGAGCGTCAGCACGCCATGGGGCATCAGCTCCGGCAAGCCGGCGGCATCGCCGACAGCCGCCTCGTCGTAGCGGGCCAGGCCACGCACTTCGCGATTGCTGGAGCACTCCACCATCAACAGCGGCACAGCGCCGCTGGAGCGCGCCTGCAGCACCAGCAGCCCATCGAACTTCAGGGTGCCGCACAGCAGCGCGGCGGCGGCCAGCATTTCACCCAGCAACTGGGCGACCGGCTGCGGATAGGGGTGCTTGGCCAGCACTTCGGCGAAGCTGCGGTCGAGCTCTACCAGCTCACCACGGACATCGGTGTTGTCGAACAGGAAACGCTGACTTTGATCGATCTGGGACATGCTTGGCACAACGCTGCGATAGGCACAAATAAATGACAAGTTGATGGCAAAGGCCTATAAAGCGCGCTTTGCAGCACCCACCCATACTCGAGTGGTTCCGTAAGGGGGTAACGATTTTATGGACAAAACCACGCCGTTCCAAGCCACCTGGTCCTGGAAGCCCTTCATCGCCTGCCATCTGATGGCGCTCGTCCTGCTCCTGCTGTGGCTCTGGGAGCCCACTCGCAGCGCGATGGACCTGTTCGATTTCAGCCTGTTCAGCCTGCTCAACCAGCCGCTGGCGACCAATGAAGCCTGGCGCCTGTCCTGGGCCGTGGCCAGCACTCGCCCGTTCGACCTGCTGGTCGGGGTGATCCTGCTGCTCCTGCTGATCCGTGGCGACTGGATCTTCAAGGCCACCCAGGCCCGCGCGGCGACCTTCGGCTTTTTATGCGCGGCCGTCGTGCTGGTGGTGGTGCGCATCCTTTACGCCAAGATCGCCCACAAGCTGGGCTGGCAGCACGCGAGCATTTCCAGCGTCGCGCCGGACGCCGTGCGCCTGGAGCACTTCTTCCCGCAGTGGGAGGACACCCCCTTCGAGGTGAAGGACGAGTCCGCCCGCAGCTTCCCCGGTGACCACGCCTCGGTGCTGCTGATCTGGGCACTGTTCCTCACCCTGTTCGCCCGCAACGCCCTGCAGTGGGTGGTGATCTGGGGCCTGGCGCTGCTGTTCATGCTGCCGCGCCTGGTGGCCGGCGCGCACTGGGGTCAGGATGACTACATCGGCGGTGTGCAGATGGCGTTGGTGGCCCTGGCCTGGAGCTGCTTCACGCCCTTCGCCGCCAAGGGCAGCGCCGCCCTCGTGCGCTGGACCGAGCCGCTGTTCCGCCTGGCCGCTAAGATTCCGCTGCTCAATCGCCTGAGCGTCGTCGCGGCCTGATCGCCACCCGAACCCGGCGAGGCGCCTGTCGCCCTCGCCGGCCGGTCACTCCTGATCGCGGAAACTGAACAGCTGCCGACGCTGCTTCTTGGTCGGCCGCCCGTCGGTCTGCACGCCCAGCGCCCCCGCTTTGCGCATGGCCGAAGCATCCTCGCGACGCTTCACACTGTCGGCGGTCTCTTCATAGAGCAGCTGCGCCTCGGGCGCGCCACGGCGCACCATGGACAGTGCCTTCACCACCACCGTGCGCTCGTCGAAGCCGGTGCGGATCACGTATTCCTCGCCGACCTTCGGTTCCTTGCCCGGCTTGCAGCGCTCGCCCCGGCAGTGCACCTTGCCGCCATCGATGGCCTCCTTGGCCAGGGAACGGGTCTTGTAGAAGCGCGCCGCCCACAGCCACTTGTCCAGGCGGACCTTGTCGTCGTCTTTTTCGCTCACTTCACAACCTCGTCATGCGGGTCTGAGAGTGTACCCCGCGCCCCGCTGGCGGGGCACAATCGGCCTGACTAGAATGCCGGCAAACGCCGGGGGCACTTGATTTGAAGACATTCGACCATCTGTCGGTCATCGGTCTGCGTGAATGGATCGCCCTGCCCGAACTGGGCATGGTCGGCCTGCGCGCGAAGATCGACACCGGCGCCAGTACCTCCAGCCTGCATGCCAGCGACATCGTGCCGTTCCAGCGCGACGGTCACGACTGGGTACGTTTCGTCGCCCACCTGGGCACCCAGGTCCAGCGCCGTCATCGCTGCGAGGCGCCGGTGGTGACGATGAAGACCATCAAGAGTTCCAACGGCCAGGCCCAGACCCGCTATGTGATCCGCACCCTGCTGGCCCTGGGCGACCGCGCCTGGTCGGTGGAATTCACCCTGGCCTGCCGCAAGACCATGCGCTACCGCGTGCTGCTGGGCTCCAAGGCCCTGGTGCAGGGTCAGCTGGTGGTCAACCCGGGCCTCACCTACGTGCAAGACAAACCCCTCATCATGGTTCCCGCCACCCTTCCAGGTGATCAATGAAAATTGCTGTGCTGTCGCGCAATCCGCGCCTGTATTCCACCCGTCGGCTGGTGGAGGCCGGGCAGCAACGCGGCCACGAGATGGTGGTGATCGACACCCTCCGCGCCTACATGAACATCGCCAGCCACAAGCCGCAGATCCACTACCGCGGCAAGCCGCTGGAAGATTTCGACGCGGTGATCCCTCGCATCGGCGCCTCGGTGACCTTCTATGGCTGCGCCGTGCTGCGCCAGTTCGAGATGATGGGCGTGTTCCCGCTCAACGAGTCGGTGGCCATCGCCCGCTCCCGTGACAAGCTGCGCTCGCTGCAACTGCTCTCGCGCAAGGGCATTGGCCTGCCGGTGACCGGTTTCGCCCACTCCCCCGATGACGTGCCGGACCTGATCGAAATGGTCGGCGGCGCACCGCTGGTGATCAAGCTGCTGGAAGGCACCCAGGGCATCGGCGTGGTGCTCTGCGAGACGGAGAAGGCCGCCGAATCCGTGCTGGAAGCCTTCATGGGGCTCAAGCACAACATCATGGTGCAGGAGTACATCAAGGAAGCCGGCGGCGCCGACATCCGCTGCTTCGTGGTCGGCGACAAGGTGATCGCCTCGATGAAGCGCCAGGCCGCGGCGGGCGAGTTCCGTTCCAACCTGCACCGGGGCGGCAGCGCCAGCCTGATCAAGATCACCCCGGAAGAGCGCATGACCGCCATCCGCGCCGCCAAGGTGATGGGCCTGCACGTCGCCGGCGTCGACATCCTGCGCTCCAACCACGGCCCGCTGGTGATGGAAGTGAACTCCTCGCCGGGCCTGGAAGGCATCGAGACCACCACCGGCAAGGACATCGCCGGGGTGATCATCGAGTACCTGGAGAAAAATGGTGGGCCGCATCTGGCGCGGACCAAAGGCAAGGGGTGAGCCGGGGCTTTCGCGACGCATGCGTCACGCCGGCGAACGCCAGGCCACGGATGGCCTGGCAGGGGCCTCAGAGAGGCACATGGTCACGACAGGGATGTCAGGAGCAAACTTTCATAAAGCTCCCTTCAAGCACTGCGCGGGGTCCTACCCTCACCCCAGCCCTCTCCCTGAGGGAGAGGGGGCCGTCCGTGCCGGCTGACATCACAGCTTAATCCTGCGCCGATCAGTTCCCTCTCGCTCAGGGAGAGGGTTAGGCTGAGGGGCCGCATGGCAGCCAAACCAACATGAAGCACCAAGCCTCGAAGTTCCAGCTCCGAGCTTCATTGCCCCGCGGAACCCTTCGCGAGCAAGCTCGCTCCTACCAGCTCTCCTGCAGTAACCGGATGACCAACATGCCCGCTTCCCGCCCCCACGCCGACCTCAAATGGTCACCCATCGAAGGTCGCGTCGCTCTGGTGGCGCCGGCCTCGGCGATTGCCGAGGAGGTACTGGAAGCGACCCTGCGCCAGCTGGAAGTGCAAGGCATCGACTACCACCTGGGCACCCACGCCGACGCACGCTACCGCTACCTGGCCGGCACGCCGGAGCAACGCCTGGAAGACTTCCACGCCGCCTTCGAGCTGGAAGAGGTCAGCGCTGTCTGGTGCCTGCGCGGTGGTTATGGCTGTGGACAACTCATCCCGCAACTGGACTGGCCGCGCCTCCAGGCCGCGTCCCCGCGCCCGCTGATCGGCTTCTCGGACATTTCCATCCTGCTCAGCGCCTTCCACCGCCAGGGCCTGCCGGCGATCCACGGCATGGTCGCGACCGGGCTGGGCCTGCAACCCCTGAGCGCGCCCAGCGAGCAGCGCGAGCGCCTGGCTTCGCTGGCCTCGATCAGCCACGTACTGGCCGGCGAGCCCGGCAAGCTGGCGGTGCAGCACCTGGCAGGGCCGAAGACAGCTGTGGTGGGCGAACTGATCGGCGGCAACCTCACCGCCCTGGCCTGCATGGCCGGCACCGCTGGCGCGCTGTACGTGCCGGACGGCGCGATCCTGATCCTCGAAGACGTTGGCGAGCCCTACTACCGCCTCGAACGCAGCCTCTGGCAACTGCTGAACAGCTTGAACGGAGCCCGCCTGGGCGCGATCTGCCTCGGCACCTTCACCGACTGCCCGCGCAAGGGCGTGGCCCACAGTCTGGAAGAAATCTTCGCGGAGTACGCCGTGCAGCTGGGTGTGCCGCTCTACCACGGCCTACCCAGCGGCCATGGCGCCCACAACCGCGCCTGGCCCTATGGGCGCCAGGCGGTGCTGGAAGGCAAAACCCTGCGCTGGGATTAATGCGCGTCGCGCGGCAGCAGCAAGCCAAGCGGCAGGCAGACGCGCGCTTCCACGCCACCGCCTTCACGGTTGCGCAGCTCGATGCTGCCGCCGTGCTGTTCGGCGATACGCTTGACGATGGCCAGACCGAGACCGGTGCCCTTGCCGCCGCGCGCCTTGTCGCCACGGAAGAAGGGATTGAAGATGTTGTCCAGCTCCTGCGGATCGACGCCCGCGCCGCGGTCCAGCACGCTGAGCACCACATAGGGCGCACCGCCACCGCCGGCCACGTGGGCCGCCACTTCGACCTTGCCGCCGCCGTGGTTGAGACCGTTCTCGATCAAGTTGCCCAGCAGGCGCTTGATCGACACCCGGCGGAAGCGGAACAGCGGCAGCGTTTCCAGGCATAGGCGCACGCGGTTGCCGGTCTGGTTGAAGGCGTCGGCCACTTCGCGGATCAGGTCGGCGAGGTCGCCCTCTTCCACCGATTCGTCGCGGCCATCGCGGATGAAGGCAAGGAACTGGTCGAGGATGGCGTCCATGTCCTCGATGTCGCGGACCATGTCCTCGACCATTTCGCGGTCGCTTTCAGGCATCAGCTCCAGCGACAGGCGCAGGCGCGTCAGCGGCGTACGCAGGTCGTGAGAGACACCGGCCAACATCAGCTCGCGTTCACGCCCGACCTGTTCCACGTCGTCGGCCATCTGGTTGAAGGCGCGGTACACCTCGGCCATCTCGCTGGGGGTTTCCTGCCCCAGCGGCAGGCGCACGCTGCGCCCCTTGCCGAACTCGCGGGAAGCGAAGACCAGGCGCTTGAGCGGCTGGCTGAGCTGCCGCACGAAGATCCAGGCCGCTGCAGTAGACAACAGGCCAATGCCGAGGAACCAGCCCAGCACGCTCCAGATCTGCTGGCCGCGCAATGGGTGCGGGTAGAGCGGTACGCCGATCCAGCCGTCGCCCAGGGTCGGTGCGCGCACCCAGAGCATCGACGGATGATGGATGCGCAGGCGGGTCTCGGTGTCGATGCCCAGCTCCATGCGCATCTGCCGCTGGAAGATTTCCGTGTATGGCCAGTGCACTTCCTCCGGTTGTCCCTGCTCGTGGGGCGCCCACTTCAGCCCGGCGGACTGGGCAATGGCCTCGCGTGATTTCTCGTCCGCCGCCCAGTAGGCGCGCACGGTCAGCGCCGCGCCATGGCTGTACTGGCGGTCGACCAGCATGTCTTCGTTCATCAGCAGGTAGACCAGGGTCAGCGCCTTGGAGAACAGCACGACGATGAGCACCAGCCAGAGAGTGCGGGCGAAGAAGCTTTGCGGGAACCAGAGGGGTGTTTTCAAGAACGGATTACCAGGAGGTACGAATTGTAGGAGCGAGCTTGCTCGCGAACCTGCATCGACGCGAGGTGTTGTTCGCGAGCAAGAACGATGGCGTCCCCCTCGCTCCTACAGGGCAAACATCACTTGCGGGCGGCGCCATCCGGCACGAACACGTAGCCAACGCCCCAGACAGTCTGGATGTAGCGCGGCTTCGACGGATCGGGCTCGATCAGCCGGCGCAGGCGGGAAATCTGCACGTCGATGGAACGCTCCAGGGCGTCCCACTCGCGGCCACGGGCCAGGTTCATCAGCTTGTCGCGGGTCAGCGGCTCACGGGCGTGCTGGACCAGGGCCTTGAGCACGGCGAACTCACCAGTGGTGAGCATGTGCACTTCCTCACCCTTCTTCAGCTCGCGGGTGGCCAGGTGCAGCTCGTAGTCGCCGAAGGTGACAATCTCGTCCTCGCCTGCCGGCGCGCCCGGCACCAGCGGCGCCTGGCGGCGCAGCACGGCCTTGATCCGCGCCAGCAGCTCGCGCGGGTTGAAGGGCTTGGCCAGGTAGTCGTCGGCGCCCTGTTCCAGGCCCGAGATGCGGCTGGACTCGTCGCCTTTCGCGGTGAGCATGATGATCGGGATCTGGTTGTTCGACTCGCGCAGGCGCTTGCACGCGGAGAGGCCATCCTCACCGGGCATCATCAGGTCCAGCACCACCAGCTGGAACAGCTCGCGGGCCAGCAGGCGGTCCATCTGCTCGGTGTTTTCGACGGCGCGGACACGGTAACCCTGCTCATCGAGGAAGCGTTCCAGCAGACGACGCAGGCGCGCGTCGTCATCGACCACGAGGATCTTTTCGCCTTCCGGCAGGGTGGCAGCGTTGCTCATGGAAACTCCCAGAATCTGATTCGGCGGGCATTATCGCCCAGCAGCCGCGCATCACGGCCTGTCCATTGTTAGCAGATTTTTCCCCGACCAGTCGCGCGCCCGGTGAAATTGTCGTGGGTATAATGCGGCGCTTTTGCGGCGGGGCGTTGTCATAGACGCCTGCCAAGCGCCACGGCGCGGCAGCCTAGCCCCGTATTTCGTTGGTTTCACCAGGTGGATTCATGGACAGCATCAACACCCGTATCGCCGAAGAGCTTTCCGCACTGCCCTCCGGCCGCGTTCAACCGCAGCAAGTCGCCGCTGCCGTCGCCCTGCTCGATGAAGGCTCCACCGTCCCCTTCATCGCCCGTTACCGCAAAGAAGTCACCGGCAGCCTGGACGACACCCAGCTGCGCATGCTCGAAGAGCGCCTGCGCTACCTGCGCGAACTGGAAGACCGCCGTGGCGCGATCCTCGCCAGCATCGAGGAACAGGGCAAGCTGACCCCGGAACTGGCCCGCGAGATCAAGCTCGCCGACACCAAGACCCGCCTCGAAGACCTCTACCTGCCCTATAAGCAGAAGCGCCGCACCAAGGGCCAGATCGCCCTCGAAGCTGGCCTTGGCGAACTCGCCGACGCGCTGTTCAATGACCCCGGCCTGACCCCGGAAACCGAAGCCGCACGCTTCGTCGATGCCGAGAAGGGCTTTGCCGACACCCGCGCCGTGCTCGAAGGCGCCAAGTACATCCTCATGGAGCGCTTCGCCGAGGACGCCACCCTGCTGGACCGCCTGCGCGGCTTCCTCAAGGACAACGCCACCCTCACCGCGCGCCTGGTGCCGGGCAAGGAAACCGAAGGCGCCAAGTTCAGCGACTACTTCGAGCACGACGAGCCACTGAAGAACGCGCCGTCGCACCGCGCCCTGGCGATCTTCCGTGGCCGCAACGAAGGCATCCTGAGCGTCTCCTTGAAAGTCGGCGAAGAGCTGCCGGGCACCTCGCACCCCTGCGAAGTCATGATCGGCGAGCGTTTCGGCGTCTCCAACCAGGGCCGCGCCGCTGACAAGTGGCTGTCCGAAGTGGTGCGCTGGACCTGGAAGGTCAAGCTCTACACCCACCTGGAAACCGACCTGCTGGGCGAGCTGCGCGACGGTGCCGACGCCGAGGCGATCAACGTCTTCGCCCGCAACCTGCACGACCTGCTGCTGGCCGCTCCGGCTGGCCCGCGCGCTACCCTGGGCCTTGACCCGGGCCTGCGCACCGGCGTGAAGGTCGCCGTGGTCGATGCCACCGGCAAGCTGCTGGACACCGCCACCGTCTACCCGCACGTGCCGAAGAACCAGTGGGACCAGACCATCGCCGTGCTCGCCGCGCTGTGCGCCAAGCACCAGGTGGAACTGATCGCCATCGGCAACGGCACCGCCAGCCGCGAGACCGACAAGCTGGCCGCCGAGCTGATCAAGAAATACCCGGCGCTCAAGTGCACCAAGATCATGGTCAGCGAAGCCGGCGCCTCGGTGTACTCGGCGTCGGAACTGGCTGCGAAGGAATTCCCGGAGCTGGACGTCTCGCTGCGCGGTGCCGTGTCCATCGCGCGTCGTCTGCAGGACCCGCTGGCCGAACTGGTGAAGATCGAGCCCAAATCCATCGGCGTCGGCCAGTACCAGCACGACGTCTCCCAGCTGCAGCTCGCACGCAGCCTGGACGCAGTGGTGGAAGACTGTGTGAACGCCGTGGGCGTGGACGTGAACACCGCTTCCGTCGCCCTGCTGGCGCGCATCTCCGGCCTCAACAGCACCCTGGCGCAGAACATCGTCTCGCACCGCGACGCCAACGGCGCCTTCAAGACCCGCGACGAGCTGAAGAAGGTCAGCCGCCTGGGCGAGAAGACCTTCGAACAGGCCGCCGGCTTCCTCCGCGTGATGAACGGCGACAACCCGCTGGACGCCTCCGCCGTGCACCCGGAAACCTACCCGCTGGTGCAGCGCATCGCCGCTGACACCGGCCGCGACGTGCGCTCGCTGGTTGGCGACTCGGGCTTCCTCAAGCGCCTGGACCCGAAGAAGTTCACCGACGAGCAGTTCGGCCTGCCCACCGTCACCGACATCCTCAAGGAACTCGACAAGCCCGGCCGCGACCCGCGCCCGGAGTTCAAGACCGCCGAGTTCCAGGAAGGCGTCGAGAGCCTGAAGGACCTCACCCCCGGCATGGTGCTCGAAGGCGTGGTGACCAACGTGACCAACTTCGGCGCCTTCGTCGACATCGGCGTCCACCAGGACGGCCTGGTGCACATCTCCGCGCTGTCGGAGAAGTTCGTCAAGGACCCGTACGAAGTGGTCAAGGCCGGTGACATCGTCAAGGTCAAGGTCATGGAAGTGGACATCCCGCGCAACCGCGTCGGCCTGTCCATGCGCATGAGCGACACCCCCGGCGAGAAGGTCGACGGCCCGCGCGGCGGCGGCCGCCCCGGCAACGGTGCGCAGCGCGGCGAACGCAGCGCGGCCCCGCGCCAGCAGGAGAAGGCCCCGGCGAACAACGCCATGGCCTCGCTCTTCGCCAACGCCAAGCAACTGAAAAAGAAGTAAGGAAGGCCCATGAGCGAGATGCCCGCCCGCGAGCTGATGATCAGCCGCTTCAGCGAAACCCTCGGCGTGCAGCCGATCCGGGTCGCAGACGGCGAAGCCGAGGTGCTGCTGCCCATGGCCGAGCACCTGCGCAACCGCGGCAACGTCATGCACGGCGGCGCGCTCTTCACGCTGATGGACATGACCATGGGCCTGGCCTGCTCCAGCGCCCATGGTTTCGACCGACAGAGCGTCACCCTGGAATGCAAGATCAACTACATCCGCGCGGTCGCCGAAGGCGAAGTGCGCTGTGTGGCGAAAGTCCTGCACGCCGGGCGCCGCTCGCTGGTGGTCGAGGCCGACATCCACCAGGGCGACAAGCTGGTCGCCAAGGGACAAGGCACCTTCGCCCAGCTGTAATTCGCACCGCGACAACTGACCTATGCTGTACGCCGGAGCCCCGGATTTGCGGGCGCCGGCGCAGCGCCTCGATAAAGCCAGGCGACCACGCCGGTTGTTCTCCCCTTGTAGACCGCCCAGTCCACCCCCATAGTGGGGCGATTGCCGTGTGAAGGACTTCCAACTTGAGCGACCAACTCTCCCGCCGCCTGGCCCTGCTTGGCGATGCCGCCAACCTGTCCCTGCTCACCCAGTGCCTGCACGGTATCGAGCGCGAATGCCTGCGCGTCGATGAACGCGGCAAACTCGCCCTGACCCCGCACCCGCGTGCCCTGGGCTCGGCGCTGACCAACCCGCAGATCACCACCGACTACTCCGAATCGCTGCTGGAGTTCATCACTCCGACCTCCACCAGCGTCGAGAAGACCCTGGACGAGCTGGGCGAAATCCACCGCTTCGCCAGCGGCAAGCTCGACGGCGAGTACCTGTGGAGCCCGTCCATGCCCTGCGAGCTGCCGGATGAAGAGACCATCCCGATCGCCCGCTACGGCAGCTCGCATATCGGTCGCCTGAAATACGTCTACCGCAAGGGCCTGGCGCTGCGCTACGGCAAGACCATGCAGTGCATCGCCGGCATCCATTACAACTTCTCCCTGCCCGAGGGCATCTGGGAGCTGCTGCGCGAGGATGAAGGCAGCGAGAAGAGCGCGCGGGACTTCCAGTCGCACCGCTACATCGCAATGATCCGCAACTTCCGCCGCTACAGCTGGCTGCTGATGTACCTGTTCGGCGCATCGCCTGCGCTGGACGCCGGTTTCCTGCGCGGCCGCCCGCACGGCCTGGAATCCTTCGACGAGCACACCCTCTACCTGCCCTACGCCACCAGCCTGCGCATGAGCGACCTGGGCTACCAGAACAACGCCCAGGCCGGCCTGACGCCCTGCTACAACGACCTGGACAGCTACATCGACAGCCTGCGCCGCGCGGTGAGCACGCCCTACGCGCCGTACGAGAAGGTCGGCACCAAGGTCGATGGCGAGTGGGTGCAGCTCAATACCAACATCCTGCAGATCGAGAACGAGTACTACTCGAGCATCCGCCCCAAACGCGTCACCTACACCGGCGAGCGCCCGATCCAGGCCTTGATGGCCCGTGGCGTGCAGTACGTCGAGGCGCGCTGCCTGGACATCAACCCCTTCCTGCCACTGGGCATCGACGTCACCGAGGCGCGCTTCCTCGATGCCTTCCTGCTCTACTGCGCACTCTCCGACAGCCCGCCGCTGGGCGGTTGCGAGTGCGGCTCGGCCACCAGCAACTTCCTCAAGGTGGTCAAGGAAGGTCGTCGCCCGGGCCTGAAACTGGAGCGCGGCGGCCAGCAGATCGAGATGAAGGACTGGGCAGGTGCCCTGCTAGACGCCATCGCGCCGATCATCGACCTGCTCGACCGCGCCAACGGCAGCAGCCTGCATGCGCAGAGTCTGGCGGAGCAGCGCGCCAAAGTGGCCGATGCCGACCTGACGCCTTCGGCGAAGGTCCTGGCGGAAATGCGCGAGCGTGGCGAGAGCTTCGAAGCCTTCGCCCTGCGCTACAGCCGCCAGCATGCCGAGACGCTGCACAGCGAACCGCTGTCGGCTGAAGAGCAGGCGCGCTTCGAAGGCATGGCCAGCCAGTCACTGGCGGAACAGGCGGATCTGGAGAAACAGCCCGAGGGCGATTTCGACACCTTCGTTGCCGCCTACCAGGCGAGCATCCTGGGTTTGATCAGCGTCTGACACGCAAAAAGCGGCGACCTCAGTCGCCGCTCTGTCGTTCAGAGGCTCTTCTCGAACACCTGGGAATTGCGCTGGTAGTTGTACAGCGACGCCCGTGCGGCCGGCAGGCGGTCCACACTGCTGGGTTGGAAGCCGCGCTCGCGGAACCAGTGGGCGGTTCGCGTGGTGAGGACGTAGAGGGTCTTCAGGCCAAGGTTGCGCGCGCGCTGTTCGATGCGTTCCAGCAGGTCGTCGCCACGTCCGCCGTGGCGGTATTCCGGGTTCACCGCCAGGCAAGCCAGCTCGCCCGAGTCCGAGTCGGCAATGGGATAGAGCGCGGCGCAGGCGATGATCAGCCCTTCGCGCTCGACGATGCTGAACTGCTCGATCTCGCGCTCCAGCACCTCGCGGGAGCGGCGCACCAGGATGCCCTGCTCTTCCAGCGGACGGATCAGCTCCAGCAGGCCGCCAACGTCCTCGATACCCGCCTCGCGCAGTTGCTCGAACTGCTCCTGGGCGACCAGGGTGCCGTTGCCGGTGCGGGTGAAGAGCTCGCTGAGCAGCGAGCCATCTTCGGTGTAGCTGACGATATGGCTGCGACGTACGCCCGCGCGACAGGCCTGGGCGGCGGCATCCAGCAGCTCGCCCTGGTAGCTCGCACCCAGACGCTCCAGGTGCGCCGGCACCTGCTGCGGACGCAGCTCGCGCACCAGCTTGCCGGCGTCGTCCATCAGGCCGCGCTCGGCTCCGTAGAGGATCAGCTTGTCCGCGCCCAGGTCGATGGCGGCGCGCATGGCCACGTCCTCGCAGGCGAGGTTGAATATTTCACCGGTGGGCGAATAGCCCAGCGGCGAGAGCAGCACGATGCTGCGCTCGTCGAGCTGGCGATTGATGCCCTTGCGGTCGATCCGCCGCACTTCGCCGGTGTGGTGGTAATCGATGCCGTCGACCACGCCGATCGGTCGTGCGGTGACGAAGTTGCCCGAGGTCACGCGCATGCGCGAGCCCTGCATGGGCGAGGCGGCCATGTCCATGGACAGGCGTGCCTCGATGGTGATCCGCAGGCTGCCAACCGCGTCGATCACACAGCCCAGGGTCGGCGCGTCGGTGACCCGCAGGCCACGGTGGAAGCGCGGCGCCAGCCCGTGGGAGGCCAGACGTGCTTCGATCTGCGGGCGCGAGCCGTGCACCAGCACCAGGCGCACGCCCAGGCTGTGCAGCAGCACCAGGTCGTGGACGATATTGCCGAAATTGGGGTCTTCGACGCCCTCGCCGGGGAGCATCACCACGAAGGTGCAGTCCCGGTGCGAGTTGATATAGGGCGAAGCGTGGCGCAGCCAGTTGACGTAGTCGTGCATTGCTTGAAAAGCCTGTCGTTCGAGTGGGCGGAAATCTGTCGGATGCGGCCGGAGCTCGGCCAGGGCGGCGCGGTTATCGTCGTCGCATGAACATCGACAGGTTTCTCCTCTTGGATAGGTTGGGCCCGTTGTCGGGGCGCTCTACAGGCAACTCTTCATCAACAGTTGTTGCGGACCGTCGTACGGACTGCCCTTCATGAACTGCCTTTCATAGACTGCCTTTCATAGACAGTAATGACGGATCAGTCCGCGCAGCAGTTCCACGGTGGGCTCGATGCGGTCGAGTTCGAGGTGTTCGTCCGGCTGGTGGGCGCAGGCAATGTCGCCGGGGCCCAGCACCAGGGTCTGGCAGCCGAGCTGCTGAAGATACGGTGCTTCGGTACCAAAGGCTACCGCTTCCGCCGTGTGCCCGGTGAGACTTTCGGCCAGCCGCACCAGCTCGCTTTGCGCCGGTTCCTCGAAAGGCGGCACGGCGGGGAACAGCGGTGCGTAGTCGATCTTCACGGCGTGACGCTCAGCAACGGGTTTCAGGCGTTCGCGGATGGCCTGGCGCAGGACTTCGGGCTGCATGCCGGGCAGCGGGCGCAGGTCGAACTCCAGCGCGCACTGGCCGCAGATGCGGTTGGGGTTGTCGCCGCCGTGGATGCAGCCCAGGTTCAAGGTCGGCTGCGGCACGCTGAACTGCGGGTTGTTGTACTCCTGCTGCCACTGGCTGCGCAGGCCCTGCAGTTCGCCCATCACCGCCTGCATCGCCTCCAGCGCGCTGCGCCCCAGACTCGGGTCGGAGGAATGGCCGCTCTGCCCGAGGATGTCGATGCGCTCCATCATCACCCCCTTGTGCAGACGAATCGGCTTCAGGTTGGTCGGCTCGCCGATCACCGCCGCGCGCCCCAGCGGCCGCCCCGCCTCGGCCAGTGCGCGGGCGCCAGCCATGGAGCTTTCCTCGTCGCAGGTGGCGAGCAGGATCAGCGGCTGTTTGAACGGCTGATCCAACAATGGCAGCAGGGCTTCGATGGCGAGGGCGAAGAAGCCCTTCATGTCGCAGGAGCCCAGGCCGAACCAGCGCCCGTCGCGCTCGTCCAGGCCCAGCGGGTCGCTTTTCCACAGGGCTTCGTCGTAGGGCACCGTATCGGTGTGCCCGGCCAGCACCAGCCCGCCGGGGCCGCTGCCCAGAGTAGCGACAAGGTTGAACTTGCCGGGCGACACCGGCTGCAGCTCACAGGCGAAGCCCAGGTCCACCAGCCAGTTGCCCAGCAGCTCGACTACCGGGCGGTTGGACTGGTCCAGCGCCGGCTGGGTACAGCTGACCGAGGGCAGCGCAATCAGCTCGGCGAAGCGTTGTTTCAGCGGCGGCAACGGCATGGCTTTCTCCAGAAGATGGCCTCCACTATGGACCATGCCGCGGTGCGGTAAAACCTCGCGGCGCCCGGCAGGAATGCCGAAGTCCTGTAAACTGCATGACTTTGAAGTCTTTTTCGCGCCCGTCGTTCCGTCCTTCCTACAGCAGGTCGGGAATCCGGGCGCGTCCGCTCTGAACCGGACCCCCGCCATGCAGAAAGAAACCGAAATCAAATTGCGCGCCAGCCGCGAGACCCTCGAAGCCCTGCGCGAGCATCCCGCGCTGAAGAAGCGCAACAAATCCGGCTGGGAGCCCCGCGAGCTGTTCAACCAGTATTACGACACCCCCGGCCGCGACCTGGCTCGCGCCCGCGTGGCGCTGCGCATGCGCAAGGATGGCGAGCAGTTCATCCAGACCCTGAAGACCCGCGGCCAGAGCGTCGCCGGCCTTTCCGAGCGCAATGAGTGGGACTGGTACCTGGAGAAGAACAAGCTCGACATCAAGAAGCTCGACGACCAGTGCTGGCCGGCCGCCCTGGCCGACCTGGACAAGAAGAGCCTGAAGCCGATCTTCAGCACCGACTTCACCCGCCAGCGCGCCGAGATCGCCTGGGGCCGCGGCAAGGCCAAGGTGGTGATCGAGGCCGCGCTGGACCTGGGCAAGGTCGTCGCCGGCAAGCAGGAAGAGGAAATCTGCGAGCTGGAACTGGAACTGCGCCAGGGCGAGCCCGAAGCGCTGCTGGAGCTGGCCATCGAGCTGGCCGCGGACCTGGCGCTGATGCCCTGCGACATCAGCAAGGCCGAGCGCGGCTACCGCCTGTTCGACCCGTCCAGCTACAGCATCCAGCCCGACACCCAGAAGCTGCTGCACGAAACTCCGCTGGACGGCGCCTTTGCCGCGCTGTCCTGGTCGCTGCTGGGCAGCAGCCAGCGTCTGGCCGAGCAATACCGCTTCAACGGCCACTGGAGCCTGCTGGAAAGCTGGCTGCAGCAACTGGTCGACCTGCGCGCCCTGCTCGGTAGCCTCGGCCAGGCTGTACCGCGCGCCAGCACCCGCGAGCTGCGCGCTGCCCTCGACGCGCTGATCGCCGACTGGCAGCCGCGCATCGAACAGGGTCGCCACGACGATGCCGTGCGCCAGCAGATGCCAGCCGCCTTCCTCGAGGAACTGGCCAACGTGCGCTGGGGTCAGTTCTCCCTGAGCACCTCGCGCTGGCTGCTGGGCAAGGGCTGGACCCTTGAGCGCAACGACCGCGCCAACCGCCTGGGCGGATCCGCCGTCGGCAAGTGGCTACAGCGCACCCTGGCCGAAGAGGCCCAGGCCATGCCGCTGCAGCGCGCCCAGCAACTGCCCGAAGTGCTCGCCGACCAGTTGCCGCGCCTGCAACGCATGCTGGTCTGGCTGCGCCTGGCGCGTAGCGTGCTGGAGCTGCCGGAAACTGACCGCCTCTATGGCGAACTGGCCAAGCTGCAGGAGCTGCTCGTCACTCCCGACGCCGAGGGGCGCCTGGATGCCCTCGCGGCCCAGGCCCATACTGTGCTGACCCTCAAGCCGTGGAAGGCGCTTTTGAAATAAGCTGGCCCGGCATTGCCGCGGGCCTGTGACCCGCCACTGGAAGTAGGGAGTCTGCATGTCCGTCTTTGCCCCATCAGCCCAGGACCGTCCGCTCGACCTGGGCGACATCCTGCGCGAGCTGGTCACCCAGGGCCGCGTCGCCCAGGATGACGCCGAGCAGTGCCTGGCGATCCGCCGCAGCGCCGTGAAGAACCAGCAGCACCCGCTGGAATTCCTCGCCGCGCAGCAGGTCGCGGACCGCCAGCGGCCGGGGCACAAGCTGGACCTGGATACGCTGGTAAGGTGGCTGGCGGATTACTCCGGGCAGCCTTACCTGCGCATCGACCCGCTGAAGATCGACGTCGCCGCGGTCACCCCGCTGATGTCCTACGCCTTCGCCCAGCGCCACCTGATCCTCGCGGTCGCGGTGGCCCCGGATGAAGTCACCATCGCCAGCGCACAGCCATTCGTGCACGCCTGGGAGAGCAACCTCACCCACGTGCTCAAGCGCCCGATCAAGCGCGTGGTGGCCAACCCGGTAGACATCCAGCGCTTCACCGTGGAGTTCTACCGCCTCGCCAAATCGGTGACCGGCGCCAGCTCGCAAGACCAGAAGATCAGCGGTATCGGCAACTTCGAGCAATTGCTCAACCTGGGCGCCAGCGACCAGGAGCCCGATGCCAACGACGCTCACATCGTCACCATCGTCGACTGGCTGTTCCAGTACGCCTTCCAGCAGCGGGCCAGCGATATCCACATCGAGCCGCGCCGCGAGCAGGGCACGGTGCGTTTCCGCATCGATGGCGTGCTGCACAACGTCTACCAGTTTCCGCCACAGGTCAGCATGGCGGTAGTCAGCCGCCTGAAGTCCCTCGGCCGGATGAACGTCGCCGAGAAGCGCAAGCCGCAGGACGGCCGGGTGAAGACCAAGACCCCCGACGGCGCCGAGGTGGAGCTGCGCCTGTCGACCCTGCCCACCGCTTTCGGCGAAAAGATGGTGATGCGGATCTTCGACCCCGAGGTGCTGCTCAAGAGCTTCGACCAGCTCGGCTTTTCCCCCGACGACCTGCGCCGCTGGGAGAGCATGACCAGCCAGCCCAACGGCATCATCCTGGTCACCGGGCCCACCGGTTCGGGCAAGACCACCACGCTCTACACCACGCTCAAGCAACTGGCGACCGACGAGGTGAACCTCTGCACCATCGAGGACCCGATCGAGATGATCGAGCCTTCGTTCAACCAGATGCAGGTGCAGCACAACATCGACCTGACCTTCGCCAGCGGCGTGCGCGCCCTGCTGCGTCAGGACCCGGACATCATCATGGTCGGCGAGATCCGCGACCTGGAAACCGCCGAAATGGCGATCCAGGCCGCGCTCACCGGCCACCTGGTGCTCTCCACCCTGCACACCAACGACTCGCCCACCGCCATCACCCGCCTGCTGGAACTGGGCGTGCCCTACTACCTGATCCGCGCCACCGTGCTCGGTGTCATGGCCCAGCGCCTGGTGCGTACCTTGTGTCCGCACTGCAAGGCGCCGATGGAGCTGCAAGAGGAGGACTGGCAGGAAGTCACCCGCCCTTGGAACGCCCCGCTGCCTACCGGCGCGCACCAGGCCGTCGGCTGCCTGGAGTGCCGCGACACTGGCTACCGCGGGCGCGCCGGCGTGTACGAGATCATGCTGCTGAGCGAATCGCTGAAGGAACTGATCACCGCCGACACCGACCTCATTCCGCTACGCCGCCAGGCCTTCAAGGAAGGCATGCGCAGCCTGCGCCTGTCCGGCGCGCAGAAGGTCGCTGCCGGCCTGACGACCATCGAGGAAGTCATGCGGGTCACCCCGCAAAGCGAGCAGAAGTAGGCCACCGACGGCCGCCTGAGGAGCCGCCCTCGGGCGCCTGCTGTACTTTCCTGCATGCGCGCCCGGCGTGCCGGTTACACTCGATCTACGCACCCATTACCCAAGCAGACAAGGAGTCTCTCGCATGGAAATCGGCAGTGTTGCCCTGCTGTTCGTCATCCTCGCCATCGTCATCGTCCTCATGGGGTTCAAGGTCGTGCCCCAGGGCTTCGAATGGACCATCGAACGCTTCGGCCGCTACACCGTCACCCTGAAGCCGGGCCTGAGCATCATCATTCCGGTGGTCGACCGCGTCGGCCAGAAGATCAACATGATGGAGCGCGTGCTCGACGTGCCGCCGCAGGAGGCCATCAGCGCCGACAACGCCATCGTGCAGATCGACGCCGTGTGCTTCTTCCAGGTGGTCGACGCAGCGCAAGCCGCGTATGAGGTGAGCGGGCTGGAAAACGCCGTACGCAACCTGGTGATGACCAACATCCGCACCGTGCTCGGCTCCATGGAACTGGACCACATGCTCAGCCAGCGCGACGCGATCAACGAACGCCTGCTGCGTACCGTCGACGAAGCCACCGCGCCCTGGGGCCTGAAGGTCACCCGTATCGAGATCAAGGACATCAGCCCACCGGCCGACCTGGTGGAAGCCATGGCCAGCCAGATGAAGGCCGAGCGCCTCAAGCGTGCGCAGATCCTCGAAGCCGAAGGCCGCCGCGCTGCCGAGATTCTCACCGCAGAAGGCAAGAAACAGGCGCAGATTCTTGAAGCCGAGGGCCTGCGGCAGTCCGCCTTCCTCGAGTCCGAAGCCCGTGAACGCCAGGCCGAGGCCGAGGCCAAGGCGACCCAGGTGGTCTCCGAGGCCATCGCCAGCGGTAACGTGCAGGCGATCAACTACTTCGTCGCCCAGAAGTACGTCGACGCCCTCGGCCAACTGGCCAGCTCCAACAACAGCAAGATCGTGCTGATGCCGCTGGAAGCCAGCCAGGTGATCGGCGCGGTCGGCGGTATCGGCGAGATCGTCAAGGCCACCTTCGGCGAAACCAAGGGCCGTAGCTGATGGCCGCCTTTCTCCAGAACCTCGGCTTCTGGGACTGGCTGGGCCTGGGCATCGTCCTGCTGATCCTGGAAATCTTCGGTGCCGGCGGCTACCTGCTGTGGATCGGCATCGCCGCTGCGCTGACCGGCGTCCTGTCGTTCCTGCTGCCGGGGCTGGACTGGGTCTGGCAGTGCCTGGCCTTTGGCGTGCTGGCGATCCTCACCGCGCTTTACTGGTGGAACCATCAGCGCCTCAACAAGCGCCAGGCTGTACCCTCCAGCCTCAACCGCCGAGGCAGTGAGCTGGTCGGCCGGCAGTTCGCCCTGCATGACGCCATCGTCGGCGGGCGCGGCAAGATCCGCGTTGGCGACAGCGTCTGGCTGGTCAGCGGGCCGGACCTGCCCGTCGGCACGCAGGTGCGCGTGACCAGGCAGGATGGCGTACTGCTGATCGTCGAACCGATCTGACACGGAATCTGTAGGAGCGAGATTGCTCGCGAACCCGCCCCGCTGCGGACTTTGGTTCGCGAGTACGAGTGTAGGATGGGTGGGGCTTGCGATACCCATCGATATAACTGGTAAGCACATTGATGGGTATCGCTCCGCTCCACACCATCCTGCATAGCGGAAACAGCGCCTTAAGCTGATCGGAATAAAGAAGCCCGCCAATCGGCGGGCTTTTTCATTCAGCCGAGGCTCAGCTCGCGGCCGGCTGCGCCGGAGCGCGGCGGTAGGCCCAGACCATCAGCGCGATGCCGCCCAGAACCATCGGCACGCACAGCACCTGGCCCATGGTCAGCCAGCCCCAGGCCAGGTAGCCCAGCTGGGCATCCGGCACGCGGACGAACTCGACGATGAAGCGGAAGATGCCGTAGCACAGCACGAACAGGCCAGACACCGAGGCAGTCGGGCGCGGCTTGCGGGTGAACAGCCAGAGCACGACGAACAGCGCTACGCCTTCCAGCGCGAACTGGTACAGCTGCGACGGGTGGCGCGGCTCCGGTCCGCCGGTGGGGAAGATCATCGCCCAGGGCACGTCGGTCACCTTGCCCCACAGCTCGCCGTTGATGAAGTTGCCGATGCGCCCGGCGCCCAGGCCGATCGGCACCAGCGGCGCGATCAGGTCCATCAGCTGGAAGAAGCTCTTGTTGTTGCGCTTGCCGAACCACCAGGTGGCCAGCATCACGCCGATCAGCCCGCCGTGGAACGACATGCCGCCCTTCCAGACCTCGAAGATCAGCGTCGGGTTGGCGATGTACTCATCCAGGTTGTAGAACAGCACGTAGCCCAGGCGCCCGCCCAGAACCACGCCACACGCGACCCAGAAGACCAGATCGGAGAGTTTCTCCTTGGTCCAGGTCGGGTCGAAATCCTTCAGCTTGCGCGACGCCAGCAGCCAGGCGCCGCCGATGCCGATCAGGTACATCAGGCCGTACCAGTGGATTTTCAGCGGCCCGAGCGCGACGGCAACCGGGTCGATCTGTGGATAAGGCAGCATCCGCTTCTCCTAGCAGGAACTCAGATCAGAAAACTCAAGCCCACGCTGAACAGCAGCAGGGCGAACAAACGCTTCAGGACTTTCGCCGGCAGGCGATGCGCCAGCCGCGCCCCGATGCGGGCAAAGAACATGCTGGTGACGGCAATGCCCACCAGCGCCGGGAGGTAGACGAAACCCAGGCTCATCTCCGGCAGTTTTTCGTTATGCCAGCCGACGACGATGAAGGATATCGCGCCAGCGATGGCGATCGGCAGGCCGCAAGCCGAGGAAGTCGCAACCGCCTGTTGCATGGAGACGCCCCGCCAGGACAGGAAAGGCACGGTCAGCGAGCCGCCGCCGATGCCGAAGATCGCCGAAGCCCAGCCCACCACACCGCCAGCCACGCCCAGGCCGAACCGCCCGGGCAGTCCACGTTCGCTTCTGGGCTGCAGGCCCAGCGCCATCTGGATCGACACCAGGATGGCGAAGCTGCCGATGATCTTCTGCAGCACCGGCCCCTGGATCTTCGACGCGGTGAGCGCACCCAGCGCGCCGCCGACCAGAATGCCGACGGTCATCCAGGCAAATACCGGCCAGAGCACGGCGCCCCGGCGGTGATGTTCGCGGATCGAGTTGATCGAGGTGAAGATGATGGTTGCCAGCGAAGTGCCCACCGCCATCTGGGTCAGCACGTCGGGCGAGAAGCCATGGGCGGTGAAGCTGAACACCAGCGCCGGGACGATGATCAACCCGCCGCCAACGCCGAACAGGCCGGCGAGCACGCCAGCGCAGGCGCCAAGCACCAGGTAGAGCACGAACTCCATGGGCAACCTCGGGCAACAAAGCGGGCATGGTAGCCGAAGGCTCCCGGGCGCTCCAGCCACTCCGGGACATCGGCGGATGTTGATAGACTGCCGGAACACCACGGAGTTCGACCCATGTGCCTGATCGTCTTCGCCTGGCGTCCCGGCCACGCCACGCCCCTGATCGTCGCGGCCAACCGCGATGAGTTCTATGCCCGCCCGACGCTGCCGCTGGCAGCCTGGGAGGACTACCCCGGCCTCTACGCCGGCCGAGACCTCGAGGCCGGCGGTACCTGGCTGGGCGTGGCGCCGGATGGCCGCTTCGCCGCCCTGACCAACGTGCGCGACCCCGGCCAGCCGGTAGGCCCGCGCACCCGTGGCGAGCTGGTGGCGGCCTTCCTGCAGGGCCGGCAAACACCGCTGGAGTACCTGCAGCAGGTCGCCCGCCGCGCGGCAGACTACAGCGGCTTCAACCTGCTGGTGGGCGACGCCGCGCAGCTCTGCTACTTCAATCCTCGCGTCGGTCCGCCGGTGGCGGTGGCTCCGGGTGTGCACGGGCTGTCCAACGCCGCGCTGAACACACCCTGGCCCAAGCTGCTGAATGCCCGCAACGGGCTGGAAGCTGTATTGGAGAGGCCGGCCACCGGCTCACTGGTGGCGCTGCTGGCCGACAATCGCCAACCCAGCGAAGCCGAACTGCCGGACACCGGCGTCGGCCTGGCGACGGAGCGCCTGCTTTCCAGCGTGTTCATTGCCAGCCCGACCTACGGCACCCGTGCCAGCACCGCGTTGATCGTCCACGCCGACGGCCGCCGCGAGCTGCTGGAACACAGTTTCGGCCCCAGCGGTGCGCGCCTGGGCGAAGTCGTTCTGTCTCTCTAGCAGGTGACGATGCAGTCGCGCTGACGCTTGGCGCGGTAGAGCCCGTCGTCCAGACGGCGCAACATCACCATCAGGTCCTCGCCGGGCCGCATGGCGGTCACCGAGAAACTGGCGGTGAGCTGGGTGGGTAGTGAGATATCCGCCCGACGCAGGCTCAGGCGCAGCCGCTCGGCCAGCTCGCGCGCTGCCTCGCAGGCGGTCTCCGGCAGCAGCACGATGAACTCCTCGCCGCCCCAGCGGGCGAAGCAGTCCTCTTCGCGCAAACGCCGCCGCACCACCTCGGCCACCGCCACCAGCACGCGGTCGCCAGCCTGGTGCCCGAGGCTGTCGTTGATCCGCTTGAAGTGGTCGAGGTCGAACATCATCAGCGAGCAGCCGTGGCCATGCCGCTGCAGTCGCTGCCATTCCGCATGCAACTGATGCTCGAAGCGCCGCCGGTTGGCGATCTGCGTCAGCGGGTCGATTTCGGACAGGCGCAAGGCAACAGCGGCCTGTTCGGCCAGCGCCTGGTTCGCTTCGCGCAGGGCCTCGGTGCGGGTCTGCACCAGCAGTTCCAGGCTCAGGTTGAGCTGGTGGAGCTCGTGGTTCTTCTCCTGCAGCGCCAGCTCCGCCAGCTTGCGCTCGTGGACGTTACGGTGAGCACCGATCATCCGTGTTGGCTTGCCGTCATCATCGAACTCGAAGAAGCGCCCGTGATCGCTGACCCAGAGGTAGTTGCCATCCAGGCAGCGGCAGCGATATTCCTCGCGGTAGACACCGCTGCGCCCCTGCACATAGGCATCGAAGGCGAACATGACCCGACCGAAATCCTCAGGGTGGATAATCTCGTGCCAGGTGGCGACGTTCTCCGGAAGGCTGTCGGGGTCATAGCCCAGCATGACGTACCAGCTCGGGCTACGAGTGACATGGTTGCTGCGGATGTCCCAGTCCCAGATGCCATCACTGACGATGCTCAGGGCGTAGCGCAGGGTGCGGGCGCTGGTATCGGCCTCCGTGCAAGGCGTGACGTCGAGCTCTTCCATAAGCTTCGTCCTGGCCGGTGTGCCGGCCTTGTCGTCTTCGAGCCTCCCGGAAATGCACGGCTCCGGGGGCGTTGTTCGCCAGCGTCAGGCCTGGATGGTCGCCGCCGGGTTGATCACGCGGCCGAGGCCGAGGTTGCGCAGGGCCAGGTGCAGCGAGCTATGGATAACCTGCGGGTTGTCGAAGGTCATCAGCTGGCCGAGCAGTTCGCGGGCCCTGGAGAGAGTCATCTGGCGCAGCAGCCATTTCACCTTGGGCAGGTTGGTGGCGTTCATCGACAGGGAATCGAAGCCCATGGCCATCAGCAGCACGGCAGCCGCCGGATCGCCAGCCATCTCACCACAGATGCTGACTGGCTTGCCTTCGGCATGGGAGTCGTCGACCACCTTCTTCAGCGCCTGTAGAACCGCCGGGTGCAGGTAGTCGTAGAGGTCGGCGACGCGCGGGTTGTTGCGGTCCACCGCCAGCAGGTACTGGGTCAGGTCGTTGGAGCCGACCGAGAGGAAGTCCACCTGGCGCGCCAGCTCGCGGGTCTGGTACACGGCCGCAGGGATCTCCACCATCATGCCGATCGGCGGCATGGGGATGTCGACGCCTTCGTCGCGCACCTCGCCCCAGGCGCGGTGAATCAGGTGCAGCGCCTCTTCCAGCTCGTGGGTGCCGGAGATCATCGGCAGCAGGATGCGCAGGTTGTCCAGGCCTTCACTGGCCTTGAGCATGGCGCGGGTCTGCACCAGGAAGATTTCCGGGTGGTCGAGGGTGACGCGGATGCCGCGCCAACCGAGGAAGGGGTTGTCTTCCTTGATCGGGAAGTAGGACAGCGCCTTGTCGCCGCCGATGTCCAGGGTTCGCATGGTCACCGGCAGCGGGTGGAAGGCGGAGAGCTGCTCGCGGTAGATGGCGAGCTGTTCCTTCTCGCTGGGGAAGCGGTCGTTGATCATGAACGGCACTTCGGTGCGATACAGCCCGACACCCTCGGCACCGCGCTCCTGGGCGCGAGCCACGTCCGCCAGCAGGCCGGTGTTGACCCACAGCGGCATGCGATGGCCGTCCAGTGTCTCGCAGGGCAGCTCGCGCAGCGCGGCCAGGCCCTTGCTCAGCTCCTTTTCTTCGGCGACCACTTCGCCGTACTGCTTGACCAGCTGCGGCGACGGGTTGGTGTAGATCTCGCCGTGGTAGCCATCGACGATCAGGTCGATGCCGTCGACCTTGGAGTACGGCAGGTCGACCGCGCCCATCACCGTGGGAATGCCCATGGCGCGGGCGAGGATGGCAACGTGGGAGTTGCCCGAACCCAGTACCGAGATCAGACCCACCAGCTTGCCCTCGGGCACCTCGCCGAGCATGGCCGGCGACAGCTCCTCGCTGACGATGATGGTCTGGTCGGGGTAGGTCAGGGACTGCTTACGCTCTTCCTGGAGGTAGGCAAGAATGCGGCGACCGATGTCCTTCACGTCCGATGCGCGCTCGCGCAGGTAGGCGTCGTCCATCAGCTCGAAGCGCTGCACGTGCTCCATGACCACCTGGCGCAGCGCGCCCTGTGCCCACTGGCCGGTACGGATGATGCGTTTGACTTCCAGCCCGATGGAGGCGTCATCGAGCATCATCAGGTAGACATCGAACAGCGCCCGCTCTTCCTTGCGCAGCTGGGTAGCCAGCTTGCTGGAGAGGTTGCGCATGTCTTCGCGGACCGATTCCAGCGCCTGCTTGAAGCGCTCGACCTCGGCCTCGACGTCGTCAATGGGTTTGTCCGGGACTACTTCCAGGTCGGCCGGCGGCAGCACCACGACGGCCTTGCCCACGGCCACGCCGGGGGCGCCGGGAACGCCGACGAACTTGGCTTCGCTGATGCCTTTGCCCATCTTGCCCAGGCCGCGGATCGAGCCTGTCGCCTCGGCGTGGGCGATAACGCCCGCAAGCTGGGCGCTCATGGTGACGAGGAAGGCTTCCTCGCCTTCGTCGAACTGGCGTTTTTCCTTCTGCTGCACGACCAGAACGCCCATCACCCGACGGTGGTGGATGATCGGCGCGCCGAGGAAGGAGGCGTAGCGCTCCTCGCCGGTCTCGGCGAAGTAGCGGTAACGGGGGTGTTCGGAGGCGTTCTCGAGGTTCAGCGGCTCTTCGCGGGTGCCGACCAGGCCGACCAGGCCCTCGTTGGGCGCCATGCTGACCTTGCCGATGGAGCGTTTGTTCAGGCCCTCGGTGGCCATCAGCACGAAGCGGTTGCTCTCCGGGTCGAGCAGGTAGACCGAGCACACCTGGGTGCCCATCGCCTCCTTCACGCGCTGCACGATGATGCCCAGCGCCGCCTTGAGGTCCTTGGCGGAGTTCACTTCCTGGACGATCTTACGCAGCGTGTTGAGCATGGCGTGGGGGTCTAACTCCTTGAACTTCGTGCTAGTCGCGCGCCAACAGGCGCGGTGCCAATTCCTTCAGGGCCCGGCGGTAGACCTCGCGCTTGAAGGTCACGACCTGGCCCAGCGGGTACCAGTAGCTCACCCATTTCCAGCCGTCGAACTCGGGTTTGCCGGTGACATCCATGCGCACCCGGCTTTCCTCGCCGGTCAGGCGCAGAAGGAACCACTTCTGTTTCTGCCCGATGCACAGCGGCTGGCTGTTGGTACGCACCAGGCGTTGCGGCAGGCGGTAACGCAGCCAGCCCCGGGTACAGGCAAGGATCTTGACGTCCTGCTCTTCCAGGCCGACTTCTTCGTTCAGTTCGCGGTACAGCGCTTCCTCAGGGGTTTCTCGGGCGTTGATGCCGCCCTGGGGAAATTGCCAGGCTTCCTGGTTGATGCGCCGTGCCCACAGTACCTGTCCGACATCGTTGCAAAGGATGATGCCGACATTGGGGCGAAAACCATCGGGATCGATCACGGCGGTACATCCTCGAAATCGCGTGTGCCCGCATTGTTCCACAAAGCTTGTGACAGCGGCAACGCGGGCTGCGGCGTCCTGTGCTGGGTGGGCAAAAGCCGTTACTCTAGGCGACTTTTCCGTATTGGCAACTGGCGGTATTTCATCGTGCGACTGGCTCTCTTCGATCTCGACAACACCCTCCTGGCCGGCGACAGCGACCACAGCTGGGGCGAATGGCTGTGCCAGAAGGGACTGGTGGATGCCGGCGAGTACCAGGCGCGCAACGATGCCTTCTACGCCGACTACGTCGCCGGCACGCTAGACGTGTTCGCCTACCAGGCGTTCACCCAGGCCATTCTCGGCCGCACCGACCTGGCCCAGCTGGCCACCTGGCACCGCCAGTTCATGGAAGAGGTCATCGAGCCCATCATCCTGGCCAAGGGCGAAGCCCTGCTGGCCGAGCACCGAGCCGCGGGCGACAAGCTGGTGATCATCACCGCCACCAACCGCTTCATCACTGCGCCCATCGTCGAGCGCCTGGGCGTGGAAACCCTGATCGCCACCGAGTGCGAGATGCAGGACGGCCTCTATACCGGCCAGACCTGCGGCGTACCCTGCTTCCAGGGCGGCAAGGTGACCCGCCTGAACCGCTGGCTGCAAGAAACCGGGCTGACTCTGGACGACGCCTACTTCTACAGCGACTCGCGCAACGACCTGCCACTGCTGGAGCAGGTCGCCAATCCGGTGGCCGTCGACCCCGACGACACCCTCCGCGCCACCGCTATCGAGCGCGGCTGGCCGGTGATCAGCCTGCGCTGACTCGCCGCCGCCAGACAAGGGACCAAGAGATGAAGCGCATACTGATTCTTCTACTTGGCATGCTGGCGCTGCCTGCTTGTAGTACCGCCCCCTACCTGCACCCCGAATCGGAGTCGGGCCAGCTCCGCAGTATCGATAGAACGTGCCCTGGCGCCCAGCAGGCGCTGCAGTATTTCAATGCGGATCGCTCGGAAAGCTTGCTCGTCTATGTGGCCTTGCCCATCGCGGGCCAGTCCGAAGGCACCGAGTTGAGACTCTTCACCTGGCGCTACGGCAAATCTGACGCGAAACCTGCAAGGATCAGTGCCGACTCTCCCGATGTCGAGTGGGTGCTGCCCTCAGGAGAGCGCCGGACCGTTCGCGCGTCTTTGCTGGAAGGCGGTTTCCAGAGCAACGATCCACGGATCAACAATCGCTCCCGCGGTACCAAGCTCTCCGAAGGTGATCTGGAGGAGTTCATCCTGTTCTTGCCAGTCATCAGGGTGAACGGCGAAGCCCTCGATATCCGCCCCATCCACTTTCACAAGACACAATCGCGCTACGCGCCCGTATTCAATTGCTGATAGGCGACCGGGCCAGCCTGTCCTATGGCGACTTGTTGACCATCAGGTAGAAGATCGCCAGGAAGGCCAGGAACGCCGGCCAACCCAGGGCGAACCACCAGCGCATATAGAGGAAGGCTCGCGGCGGCAACGCGGCGCCTTCCCGGTGCGCAGTCTCAGCCATGTCCCGCACGCGGATCTGCAGCCAGACCACCGGCAGCCAGCAGGCGCCCGCGAACACATAAAGCCCCAGACTCCACAGCAACCAGCCCGAATCCAGCGGCCAGCCGGCCATATGCGCCATGGCGATGCCGCTCAACGGCTGGAACACCGCCGTGGTAGCGATGAACAGCCAGTCGGCGGTAACCAGGTGGCGGAAGGTGATGCGGATCGCTTCCAGGTTGCCGCTGCGCCAGGCGCGCCAGCTGTAGTAGGCCGACCCCAGCCCGGTACCGAACAGCAGCGTGGAAGACAGGATGTGCAGGGTCTTGAGCAGCAGGTAGAGGTTCACGCGGCGGGCATCACACCGGCTTGCTGATCATCAGCACCAGGATGGCAATCACGCACAGCAGCGCCAGTGCGAAGAAGGCCAGGCCGAACTTCCACTGCCGTGCCGCGCCGGCGGCGATTGGCTCGCCACTGCCCTGTGCCGCCAGTGCCAGATCGCGGATCCGCCACAGGCGGGTGGTGAACAAAAGCCAGAAGATCGTCGCGACGATCAGCAGACAGGCGCTCCCCAGAAGCCAGGCCTGCCCCAGCGGCCAGCCGATGGTCTGCACCATGCGGTAGCCGGTGACCGGCAGGCTGGCGACGCTGCCGGCGACCAGCACCCAGCCGATCAGGCCGATGCGCTGCAGCGCCTTGGCGATCACCCCGGCGTCGCCACCGCGCCAGCTGCGCCAGCCGTACCAGGCCAGGCCGATGATGGCCAGGAATGGCAGCACGGCGGCGATGCCGTGGAGGATGCGCAAGGTCTGCAGGCTTTCCATTTCAAGTCCCTGTGAAGAAGGCGGCGTTCCGACAAGCCTAGCAGCAGTCGTGCCGCCTCGGCCTGATCCTCAGCCGAGGAACAGGCGATAGGCCGGGTTGTCCGTCTCGTCCCAGTAGGGATAGCCGATCTCTTCCAGCGCAGCCGCCACCAGGTGACGCTCGTCTTCCGGAACCTGCAGGCCCGCCACCACGCGACCATCGGCCGCGCCGTGGTTGCGGTAGTGGAACAGGGTGATGTTCCAGCGGCCGCCCAGGCGGTTGAGGAAGTTGAACAGCGCACCGGGGCGCTCGGGGAACTCGAAGCGGAACACCTGCTCGCCGGAAACGCGCGGCGAATGGCCGCCAACCATGTGGCGGATGTGCAGCTTGGCCAACTCGTTGTCGGTCAGGTCGAGCACCGGGAAGCCCTGCTCCTGCAGCTGCTGCACCAGCGCCGCGCGCGGGTCGTTCTCCGGGTGCGTCTGCACGCCGACAAAGATGTGCGCTTCGCTGTCGGTGTTGTAGCGGTAGTTGAACTCGGTGATCTGGCGCTTGCCGATGGCCTCGCAGAAAGCCTTGAAGCTGCCCGGACGCTCCGGGATGGTCACCGCGATGATCGCCTCGCGCTTCTCACCCAGCTCCGCGCGCTCGGCCACGTGACGCAGGCGGTCGAAGTTGATGTTGGCGCCCGAGTCGATGGCCACCAGAGTCTCGCCCTTCACGCCTTCGCGCTCGACGTACCGTTTGATCCCGGCCACCGCCAGCGCGCCGGCCGGCTCGGTGATCGAACGGGTGTCGTCGTAGATGTCCTTGATCGCCGCGCAGATCTCGTCGGTGCTGACGGTGATCACCTCATCGACGTAGTTCTTGCACAGCTCGAAGTTGTGCTTGCCGATCTGCGCCACGGCCACGCCGTCGGCGAACAGCCCGACCTGGCTGAGCACGACGCGCTCGCCGGCGGCCTTGGCGGCCTGCAGGCAGTTGGAGTCGTCCGGCTCGACACCGATGACCTTGATCTCCGGGCGCAGGTATTTGACGTACGCGGCGATGCCGGCGATCAGGCCGCCGCCGCCGACGGGCACGAAGATCGCGTCGATGCGGCCGGGATTCTGGCGGAGGATTTCCATGGCCACGGTGCCCTGACCGGCGATCACGTCCGGATCGTCGTAGGGGTGGATGTAGACGTAGCCCTTCTCTTCCACCAGCTTCAGCGAGTGCGCCAGGGCGTCGGGGAAGGCATCACCGTGCAGCACGGCTTTGCCGCCACGGGCGCGTACGCCCTGGACTTTCAGCTCCGGCGTGGTGCGCGGCATCACGATGGTGGCCTTGATGCCCAGCTCGCGGGCGGCCAGCGCCACGCCCTGGGCATGGTTGCCGGCGGAGGCGGTGACGACGCCACGGGCGAGTTCTTCCGGGCTCAGCTGCGCCAGCTTGTTGTAGGCGCCGCGAATCTTGAAGGAGAACACCGGCTGCAGGTCTTCGCGTTTCAGCAGAATCTGGTTGCCCAGGCGCTCGGAGAGTTGGCGGGCGGGCTGCAGGGGCGTTTCCACGGCAACGTCGTAGACACGCGAGGTGAGGATCTTCTTGACGTAGTGTTCGAGCATCGGAAGGGCTATATCGGCGGCTTTTCGAGGAACCGCGAGTCTACTCCAGCGGGCGCGGCGCGGGCCACCGAACAATCCGCGCGCAGATGACCGTAACAGTTGCCCGGCGGCGCAACACCGGCACGCCCCGGGCCGCTATAATCCGCCCTCTCGACTATTCCCCGGCGCTTTTGCGCCCAGCCAGGTAAGAAGACCCTTCGCCATGAACCAGGATCAGCTCAAGCAGGCAGTGGCCCAGGCCGCCGTCGACCACATCCTTCCGCACCTCGACAGCAAGAGCATCGTCGGCGTGGGCACCGGCTCCACCGCCAACTTCTTCATCGACCTGCTGGCCAAGCACAAGGCCGAGTTCGACGGCGCAGTGGCCAGCTCCGAAGCCACTGCCCAGCGCCTGAAGGGCCACGGCATCCCGGTCTACGACCTGAACACCGTCAGCGAGCTGGAGTTCTACGTCGATGGCGCCGACGAGACCAACGAGCGCCTGGAGCTGATCAAGGGCGGCGGCGCGGCGCTGACCCGCGAGAAGATCGTCGCGGCGGTCGCCAAGCAGTTCATCTGCATCGCCGACGCCAGCAAACTGGTGCCGATCCTCGGCGGCTTCCCGCTGCCGGTGGAAGTCATCCCCATGGCCCGCAGCCACGTGGCGCGCCAGCTGGTGAAGCTGGGCGGCGACCCGGTTTACCGCGAGGGCGTGCTGACCGACAACGGCAACATCATCCTCGACGTGCACAACCTGCGCATCGACAGCCCGGTGCAGCTGGAAGAGGCGATCAACAACATCGTCGGCGTGGTCACCAACGGCCTGTTCGCCGCGCGCCCCGCCGACCTGCTGCTGCTGGGCACCGCTGAAGGCGTGAAGACGCTCAAGGTCTGAGCCCGCGAGGCGCCATCCGGCGGATGGCGCCTTCCAGAGCGCCTGCTGCCGTCTACGCTGGGATGACCTCAATCCCCAAGGGAGATGCAGCATGGCCGCCAAATACCATCTGAAGAAGGCCAGTGATGGCCAGTTCCACTTCAACCTGCACGCCAGCAACGGCGAGATCGTCCTGACCAGCGAGCTGTACAAGGCCAAGACCTCGGCCGTGGACGGCATCGAGTCGGTGCGCAAGAACTCCCAGCGCGAAGGCGCCTTCGAGGTCAAGGTCGCAGCCAACGGCAAGCACTACTTCGTGCTCAAGGCCACCAATGGCCAGGTTGTCGGGCAAAGCCAGATGTACGCCAGCAAGGCCACTGCCGAAGCCGGCGTGGCGGCGGTCAAGCGCTACGCGCCAGACGCACCTATCAGCGACGACACCTGATAACGCACCGTTTCGGTGAGCGCTTCGGCGCACCCGCTGCGCACGGCCGGCCTTGTCGCCGGCCGTGTATCACCGCTGTTACAGTGACGCGACACCCTCGGTCACTGACGCGTCAAATTCCGTCCATCTCCGGCGAACCGGCCTGCATCCTGCTTTCCTCCGGCGCACGTATCGAAGACCGATGCGATTCCAATCGACACAGAGGAAAGTGCCGTGTTCAAACCTTTAGCCGTTGCGGTCAGCCTGGGCTGCGCTGCGTTGGCGACCGACACCAACGCTTATGAATACGGGGAGTATGCCGGGGACACCCTCGACACCCTGATCAACGATTACCCCGGCCGTTACCGTGGCACCGCCAGCTTCGCCGGCGCCACAACACTGATGCAGTCACGCCTGGCCTTCGGCTACCAGACACAGCTCCAGGACTTCACCTGGGCCGGTAACCGCAGCTCGCAGAACGTCATCGCCAGCGCTCCGGGCAGCAGCGGTCAGTACGTGGTCCTCGGCGCGCACTACGACACCTACTACGGCCGTCCGACCCTGCAGGGCCTGGACGACAACGGCTCGGGTGCCGCCGTGCTCACCGAGATCGCTCGCAACCTGGGCGGCATCGAACTGGAGAACGGCCTGGAAGTGGTCGGCTTCGGCGCCGAGGAAGAGGGCCTGCGCGGCTCCCGCGCCTATGTCGCCTCACTCAGCGACGAGCAGCGCAGCAACCTGCTGGGCATGATCAACCTCGACAGCCTGATCACCGGCGACAAGATGTACGCCCACGCCGGCTTCAACAGCGTCGACAACCCCGCACTGGGCGCCTACCGCGACCAGCTGCTGCGCATCGCACAGGAGCTGAAGATCCCGCTGTTCACCAACCCCGGCCTGAACGAGGAATACCCCGCCGGCACCGGTTGCTGCAGCGACGGAGAAAGCTTCGAAGGCCTGAACGTCCCGGTGCTGTTCATCGAGGCCACCAACTGGGAGCTGGGCGACCTGGATGGCTACGAGCAGACCGACAATCCCGCCATTCCCGGGGGCGCCACCTGGCACAACCCGACCCTGGACAACGAACAGGTGCTCACCAACGCTTTCGGTCAGGAGCGCATCGACCAACGCCTGCGCGACTTCTCCCGCCTGCTCACGCGGCTGGTGCTGGAGCTGACCAACGCCGACCTGCTCGCCTCCACCGCTTCCGGCGGCGCCATGGCTCGACAAATGGAAGACCAGCTGCAACGCCAGCACCTGGCCCTGACCCGACTGCACGACCGTCGCTGGCTGACTCTGCTGGGCAGCTCGCGCCCCGTCGGCAGCTTTGACGGCGCCGTCGGCGTCGAAGGCGAAACCACTCCGGAGAGCGGCTTCGACATGCCCGGCGACCCGCGCTCGCACCGCGCCGGCGTGAACCTGCTGGGTGACTACCGCGCGAGCGAAGCCCTGACGGTCGGCGGCAGCCTGAGCTTCCAGCGCAGCCGCGACAACCTGGACCACAGTGCCCGCCTGGAAGCGGAAACCTGGCAGCTGGGTCTCTACGGCCTGTTCAACGATGGCGGCCCGGCCTGGCTGGGCGGCGAGCTGAGCGCCGGCTATGCCGACTTCGACAGCAAGCGTTCGGTGTACCTGAAGGCGAACAACGGTCCGGTGCTGCTCGACCAGCGCATCGACGGCGATACCAACGCCTGGTTCTGGGGCGCACGGGTCGACGGCGGCTATGACTTCGACATCGCCGGCATCAAGACCGGGCCGCAGGGTGGGCTCGACTTTGTGCACTACAAGATCGACGACTTCAACGAAGACGACGACCTGCGCACTGCGCTGGGCTATGAGAAGCAGGACTACGATTCGGTAGAAGCCAGCCTCGGCTGGGGCCTGCGCGGCGAGCTACCGCTGGGTAACCGCATGGCCGTGCAGCCCTATGCCAGCGTGCGCTGGGTGAAGGAACTGGCCGACGGCCGCCTCGACGATATCGCGCTGACTGCCCTGGGCGATGGTCGCACCCGCAACGCTGACCTGGGCGACGTGGACAAGGACTTCGGCCGCGCCCAGGTCGGCGCCCTGCTGGCCGTCACCGAGCAGTTGGGCGTGTTCGCTGAGGCCAATTCGCGCTTCGCTCACAGCGAAGGCAGCCAGGCATCCTACTCCCTCGGCGTGCAGTGGCAGTTCTGATCGAAGGAAAGCGAGGCGCCCTCAGGGTGCCTCGCGCTTCTTGAACACATAGAAGAGATTGGGTTCGCTGACCAGATACAGCGTTCCCTGGTCGTCCATGGCGATGCCCTCGGCCTGCGGCACGCTGCGTCGCAATCCCTGCATGCCGCGCAGCAGCGACAGCGAACTGATCGGCTCGCCATTGGCACTCAGCTCCAGCACCAGCCGGGATTCGTCGGACAACGCCAGCAGGTGCCCACTGCGCTCGTCGTACTGCAGGCTGGAAAGATCCCGAACGAACAGGTTGCGGTTGTGTTCGAGGTCTTCCACCACATGCACCGCGGTGGGGTGCGTCGACTGCTCGTAGGGGAAGCCGCGCACCTCGTAGATATGCACCGGGTTGCGTTCCTTGGCGACGAACAGGCGTTTGCCCAGCGAGTCGTAGGCCAGCCCTTCGAAGCCGCTGTTGCCGCCGCGCCCCAGGGCCAGGGCAAGCTGCTGGGCGTCCTCGGCGTGCAGTTCCTTCGTGTCGTCGCGCAGTTCCACACGCAGCAGGCGCTGGTGAGTCTCGTCGGTGATCACATAGACATTGCGGCTGATGTATTCGATGGCCTCGGTATCGCCGAAGCCGTGCAGCGCGATCCTGCGCAGCACCTTGCCCTCCAGCGATAGCTCGACCAGTTCATTCTGCTTGTTGGTGACGGTGAACAGGGTCTGCCGGTCCGGATCGTAGGTCAGCGCCGAGACGTTGTCCTCCAGCCCCTCGATCGGCTGCGCCTCCAGCACCACCCGGTAGTCGGGCAGCCAGAGAGACTGTTCCTGCCACTGCGCGGCATGGCGCCACTCGTTGAACTTGAACCAGACGCGCTCGTAGACCCGGAAGCTCTGGCCCAGCGCAAGCAATGCAGCCAGGGCCAGCAGCGCCAGCAGCGAAAACAGGCGGCGGGGTTTGAGCAGACGGCGCATGGAGGACTCGGGCTGGGGATGGCGTGGCAGAGTGACAGCAGCGCCTGAAGCCAAACTTAAAGGCCACCAAGCACTGCTGGCAGGCTAGAGTCAGCTTAGCGCAAGACCGTCGACAGACCTTTCGCACGAGGCGTACAGATGGCCCAGCACCTGCTTCCCGAACAACGCCAGCAGGCGACCCTGCACACCGTGGTGCTGGCAACCGAAGTGCTGCACCACGCTGGCGTGCCGCGCCCGAAGCTGCTGGAGGGCAGCGGCATCGGCGAGGCGGATCTGCTGACGCCGGAGAAGCTGATCACCCATGCACAGGAACTGCGGGTCTTCGCCAACGCCCTGAATTGCCACCACGATCCAGCGCTGGGCCTCTACCTCGGCCTGCGCATGCATGTCTCGGCGTACGGCATTCTCGGCTACAGCATGCTCGCCAGCCGCACCCTGCGCGATGCGCTGCAACTGGCACTGTCGTTTCCCGAGCTGCTCGGCACCTACTTCCGTCTGGCGCTGACCCCGCAGGGTGATGAAGTCCACCTGACCGCCGACGGCTACCGCTACGCGCCGGAGCTGACGGTGTTCAACACCGAGCTGTGCCTGACTTCGCTGCTGACGGTGATCCGCGACCTGCTCGGCGAGTCTGTCCGACCCCGGCGGCTGCTGCTGGCCTATCGACCGCCGCTGCACGCAGAAACCTACACCGAGCGCCTGGGCTGCCCGGTGGATTTCGGCGCCCCCACCAGCGCGCTGTGCTTCAGCCCGGCGCTGCTGGACCGGCCGCTGCCGCTGGCCGACCCGGTCAGTTGCCACAACGGCGTACAACAGTGCCTGCGCATGAGCGGGCTACTCAGCGCCCGTGGCGATGTGATCGACCAGTTGCGCCAGCACTTGGCCAGCCACCTGCAGGACACCGCCAGCCTGGACAACGTGGCGCGCCACCTGCACCGCTCCACCCGCACCCTGCGGCGCCACCTGCAGCAGCAGAACACCAGTTATCAACAGGTGCTCGACGAGGTGCGCTTCGACCGCGCGCGGCAACTGCTCAAGGACACCGACCTGCCGATCTACCTGATTGCCGAGCAGCTGGGCTACAGCGAGACGGCCAGTTTCCGGCATGCCTTCCAGCGCTGGAGCGGGGCGAGTCCGAGCTTGTACCGAGGCTGATGCCCAGACGCCCATCCTACAACCTGCCACGCCCATTGTTTCTCACCACCTCCACGCCCCCAGACCGTCCAGCACAGCAATCCGCTGACGCCCGAAATCCAGCATGTCAGAGTGCATTTTCAACTTGGCCTGATTTATCCCTTATTGGCCTGATCTATCGTTCTGCGTATCCCGGCGCTTGGTCATTATCAATCCGCAGCTAGGTGAAACGGTCCTAGAAACCGTAAAACCTCAACAATAACAACTGCTTAACTGCATGGTACGAGCATGACCAGCGCGATCACCATCGAGCGGATATGCATGGAGTTCGGTACACCCGGACAAGGCCTCAAGGCCCTGGACGACGTGTCACTGGAAATCCGCGCCAACGAATTCTTCACCCTCCTCGGCCCATCCGGCTGCGGCAAGACCACCTTGCTGCGACTGATCGCCGGCTTCGAACAACCCTCCTCCGGCAGCATTCGCCTGTATGGCGACGCGATGGAAGGCCTTCCGCCCTTCAAGCGCCCGGTCAATACCGTCTTCCAGAGCTACGCCCTGTTCCCCCACATGACCGTGGCGGAGAACATCGCCTTCGGCCTGGAAATGCAGGGCAAGCAGCGCAGCGACATCGACGCCACCGTGCAGAAGATGCTCGACCTGGTGCGCCTGCCCGACGTCGGCAAGCGCCGCGCCGACCAGCTCTCCGGCGGACAGCAACAGCGCATCGCCCTGGCCCGTGCCCTGGCCAGCCGGCCCAAGGTGCTGCTGCTCGACGAATCGCTTTCCGCGCTGGACCTGAAGCTGCGCAAGGAAATGCAGATCGAGCTCAAGCGCCTGCAGCACGAGACCGGCATCACCTTCATCTTCGTCACCCATGACCAGGAAGAAGCGCTGACCATGTCCGACCGCATCGCGGTGATGAGTCGCGGCAAGGTCATGCAGATCGGCACACCCACCGAGATCTACGAGGCGCCGGTCAACCGCCTGGTGGCCGACTTCATCGGCGAGACCAACTTCCTCGAAGGCGAATCCAGCGGCGACAGCGTGCGCCTGGCTGACGGCCAACTGCTCCCGGCCGCCACCACCCTGCCGGGCAAGGTGACCCTGGCGATTCGCCCGGAGCGCACCGAGCTGGCGCAGGACGGCCAGCTCGAAGGCGTGGTCGAGAACATCGTCTACGTTGGCACCGACACCGTGTACCACCTCAATGTCGCCGGTCAGGGCGGCTTCCGGGTCCGTCAGCAGAACCGCGACGGCGCCCTTTCCACCCACGCGCCCGGCGCGCGGGTGCGGGTCCGCGTTCCCGCCACCGCCATCCGGGTGCTGGCCGAATGAGTACAACACTACGCGCACAAGCGGAACGCAAATCGCTGTTCAACCGCCTGGCCCTGACCAGCCCGGCGATGATCATGCTGATCGTATTCCTGGTCCTGCCGCTGGGCATCATGTTCGCCGTGTCGATCCAGGCACCGGGGGACTACGGCGGCGTGAAGTGGGGCCAGCACACCGTCGAGGCCTACATCAACTTCCTCTGGGAACGCGACCTGGACGACAGCCTGTCGTTCAACGCCGACTACCTGGGCATCTTCCAGCGCTCGTTCTGGCTGTCGATCCTGACTACCCTGGGTTGCGTGCTGATCGGTTTCCCCACTGCGCTGTACCTGGCGCTGCAGGACGAACGCCGACGCAACCTGCTGCTGTTCCTGGTCACGGTGCCGTTCTGGACCAACCTGCTGGTGCGGGTCTATGCCTGGATGCTGCTGCTGCGCAATGGCGGGCTGATCGACGAAGGCCTGCACGGGCTGGGCTTCTCCGACGCCTCCCTGGGCATCCTCTACACCGACAACGCGGTGATCATCGGCCTGCTCTACACCTACCTGCCGTTCATGGTCCTGCCCATCTACACCAGTCTGGAGAAGATGGACTGGCGCCTGGTGGAGGCGGCCTTCGACCTGGGGGCCAACCGCTGGAAGGCGCTGAAGCGAATCATCATCCCGCTGGCCATGCCCGGCATCGTCGCCGGTTGCATCCTGGTGTTCATTCCCTCGCTGGGCAGCTACATCATTCCCGAGCTGCTGGGAGGCGGTAAGTCGCTGATGATCGGCAACCTGATCCAACTGCAGTTCGGCACGGCACACAACTGGCCGTTCGGCGCAGCGCTGTCCTTCGCCCTGCTGGCCTTCGTGCTGCTGGCGATGATGATCTACAGCATGCGGTTCAAACAGGGCGCGTCGGGAGGTCATCCATGAAGTCGGCCAACCCGCTCTGGCGCTTCACCGGGGTCCGTCCCGCCGCCTGGCTGTTCTTCGCCTTCCTCTACATCC
This sequence comes from Pseudomonas sp. YH-1, assembly GCF_051990045.1. Taxonomy (NCBI): domain Bacteria; kingdom Pseudomonadati; phylum Pseudomonadota; class Gammaproteobacteria; order Pseudomonadales; family Pseudomonadaceae; genus Pseudomonas; species Pseudomonas sp. YH-1. The sequence continues at coordinate 694,392 of NZ_CP178184.1, forward strand.
CGATCTTCGTGCTGGTGGTGCTGAGCTTCAACAGCGGCCAGTCAGCCACGCTGTGGGAAAGCTTCAGCCTGAAGTGGTACTCGGTCGTCGCGGACGACCCGGAGATCCTTCGCGCGGCGAAGAACTCACTGATCGTCGCCACCCTGGCCACCGTCGTCGCCACCACCCTGGCCACGCTCGCCGCACTGGGCATGCGCGGTCGCTCGTTCCGCGGGCAGACGCTGATGAGCGGCGTACTGGGCCTGCCATTGCTGGTGCCGGAGATCGTCACCGCCGTGGCGACCCTGATGTTCTTCGCCTTCATCGGCCTGAAGCTGTCGCTGTTCACCATCCTGCTGGCGCACATCGTCTTCTGCATTCCCTTCGCCTACCTGCCGATCCGCGCCCGCCTCGAAGGCATGGACCCACGGCTGGCGGAAGCGGCGGCGGATCTCTATGCCTCGCCGTGGAAGACCTTCTGGAAGGTGACCTTCCCCCTGCTGACGCCGGGGATCGTGTCGGGGGCGATGCTGGCGTTCATCATCTCGATGGATGACTTCGTCATCACCTACTTCGTCGCCGGCGCCGGGGCCACCACCCTGCCGGTGTACATCTTCAGCTCCATCCGAATGGGGATTTCCCCGAAGATCAACGCCATATCTTCAATAATACTGTTGATTTCCATCGCGTTCGTTGCGTTGTCGTACTACGTCGGCCAGCGTCGCCGCTGACCTCCTGCCGCCAAACAAAACAACATTGCAAGGAGCTTCACCGATGAAATTCCGCCGTACCCCCATCGCCCGCGCGCTCGTCGCCGCCAGCCTGCTGCTGTCCGGCAGCGCCCACGCCGACGGCACCCTGCACTTCGCCAACTGGTCCGACTATTTCCCGCCGGAGCTGCTGAAGAAGTTCGAGAAGGACACCGGCATCCACGCCACCCTGGACTCCTACGACAGCAACGAAACCCTGCTGGCCAAGCTCAAGGCCGGCGGCGGCGCCTACGACGTGGTCGTACCGTCGGACAGTTTCATCGAGATCTTCGTCAAGGAAGGCCTGCTGCAGAAGCTCGACAAGTCGCAGCTGCCGAACCTGGCCAACCTGAAGGACAAGTTCAAGACCCTGACCTACGACCCGGGCCACGACTACTCCGTGCCCTATCTGTGGGGCACCACCGGCTACAGCTACGACAGCGCCAAGGTCCCCGGCGGCAAGCTGGATGAGAGCTGGAAGCCATTCTTCGAACCGCCGGCGGAGCTGAAAGGCAAGGTCGTCGCGCTCAACTCCATCGAAGAGCTCTACGCCCCGGCATCCTATTACCTGGGCGTCGACGAGTGCACCGAGGACCCGAAAGAGGCGGCGAAGATCCAGGACCTGCTGCTCAAGCAGAAACCGATGCTGGCCATGTACAACAGCGACGGCACCATCGAGCGCATGGCCGCCGGCGAGGTCTCCATGCACCAGCAATGGAACGGCGCCTTCCACCGCGCCCACGCCCAGCGCGCCAGCCTGGTCTACGTCTATCCCAAGGAAGGCGTGCGCCTGTTCATCGACAACCTGACCATTCCCAAGGACGCCACCAACATCAAGGAGGCCCACGCCTTCCTGAACTGGATGATGCAGCCTGAGAACATCGCCCTGGCCTCCAACTTCGCCAAATACAACAACGCGATCGAAGGCTCGGACAAGTTCATGGACAAGGAGCTGTTCGACGATCCGGCGATCAACACCCCGGCGGACAAGCTGGATCGCCTGAAGCCCTTCAAGCTCTGCTCGCCCAAGGCCCTGCAACTGCGTTCCAAGGTCTGGACCAAGCTGAAGAAATGACCGCAAGGTCACCCGGCGCGGCGGTGCGCGCCGGGTGGCCCTGACAGCCATTTTGGCCATTTCGATCCCTTTTTGACCCTTTGCAGGGTTCTGCCCGCTGACCTCGGTTGCTAGAGTCGGGCGGCTCGCGCAGGGAGCGGCTGGAAAGGCGGCCAGCCCTTGCACCATCGCAGATGGCGCAGGGAAATCCCGAGGGAACGCGAGCGCGTTATCCACAAGAACAAATGCCCCGAGAACGCCCATGACCAGCTTTTGCGTCAACCTGCAGCACACACCCTCATTCCTCGCGCGTCGTCAGCACTGCGGCTGAGCCGTAAGCCGACGACAGCAGGACGGCCACCGAACGCCGCCCGCAAGCCATCATAAAAATCGCGAGGATTCCCCCATGGCCAGCCAACACAGCGCCAGCACTGCACCGACTTCAAAGAACACCCAACAGGGCACTCCGGCCAGCGCCGATGCCCGCCTGAAACGCGTCCTGGGCCTGCCCGCCCTGGTCTTCTTCGGCCTGGTCTACATGGTCCCGCTGACCATGTTCACCACCTACGGCGTGGTCACCGAGATGACCGGCGGCCGTACCGCCACCGCCTACCTGATCACCCTGCTGGCGATGCTGTTCACTGCAGCCTCCTACAGCTTCATGGTGCGCAAGTACCCGATCTCCGGCTCCGCATACTCCTACACCAGCCTGAGCTTCGGCCCGGTGGTCGGCTTCCTGTCCGGCTGGTCGCTGCTGCTCGATTACCTGTTCCTGCCGATGATCAACTACCTGCTCATCGGCCTGTTCATGAACATCGCCTTCCCGGAAATCCCGGCCTGGATGTTCGTGGTCGCCTCCATCGCCCTGGTGACCGTGCTCAACGTGGTCGGCATCAGCCAGGTCGCCGGCATGAGCAACGTGATCGTCGGCGCGCAACTGGTGTTCATCGTGGTGTTCGTGGTCATGTCGATCAAGACACTGTCCGGCGGCGCGGCGATCGACTTCAGCCTGCCCTTCGTCGGTGATGGCAGCCAGCCTGGCTTCGCCCCGCTGATGGCCGGCGCCGCGGTGCTGTGCCTGTCGTTCCTGGGTTTCGACGCGGTATCGACCATGGCCGAGGAAACCCGCGACGCCCGCCGCGACATTCCCCGCGCGATCATCATCACCACCGTCATCGCCGGCCTGATGTTCACCCTGCTGGCGATCATCAGCCAACTGGTGTTCCCCGGCAGCGTGTTCCAGAACGCCGACTCGGCGGCCAACGAGGTGATGCTCAAGGCCGGTGGCCAGTTCCTCGGCAACTTCTTCACCTCCGCCTACATCGCCGGCTGCATCGGCTCGGCGCTGGCGTCCCAGGCTTCGGTGTCGCGCATCATCTTCACCATGGGCCGTGACGGCATCCTGCCGCGTAGCCTGTTCGGCGTCCTGCACGCACGTTTCCAGACCCCGGTGGTGGCGATCCTGGTGGTCTCGGCGGTTTCCCTGCTGGCCATCGTGCTGGACCTGACCACCCTCGCCTCGATGATCAGCTTCGGCGCGCTGGTGGCCTTCTCCGTGGTCAACCTGGCAGTGATCCGTACCTACCTGGGGGTCGAGCGCCGCCGCGGCACGAAGAACGTCCTGCTGTACGGGGCGATTCCGTTCATCGGCCTGTGCCTGACCCTGTGGCTGTGGACCAGCCTCTCGCAGCTGACGCTGGTCGTCGGCCTGAGCTGGTTCGCGGTCGGCTTCGCTTACCTGGCGGTGCATACCGGCGGCTTCCGTCGCAAGGCACCGAGTGTGAATTTCGAGGAAAACGCCTGACAACCAGAACCCAACGGGCGCCCGGAGGCGCCCTCAGGAGCGCGTGATGTTGACGATCTATACCGACGACCATCGCTTGCACCACGGTCAGCACGAGCTGATCGGCGGCCAGTTCACCCCCTGCTTCGAAAAGCCCAGCCGCGCCGACATGGTGCTGGACCGGGCCAAGGCGGTGAAACTGGGCGACATCCAGGCCCCGCGCGACTTCGGCCTGGACCCCATTCTGAGGGTGCACAGCGAAGGCTTCGTGCGGTTTCTGCAACACGCCTGGCGTGACTGGCTGGCCACCGGCCGGACCCACGACATGCTGCCGATCTGCTGGCCGACCCGCCGCCTGCGGCAGAAGGAACCGGACAGCATCGACGGGCGCCTGGGCTACTACAGCCTGGACGCCGGCGCGCCGATCACCGCCGGCACCTGGCAGGCGGTGCTCAGCTCGGTGAACGTAGCGATGACCGGCCAGGCCGAACTGGCCAAGGGCGCGCGCTCGGTGTTCTCGCTGTGCCGTCCGCCGGGTCACCACGCCTCGGCAGACTTCATGGGCGGCTACTGCTTCTTCAACAACGCGGCCATCGCCGCCCAGTCGATCCTCGACCAGGGCGCCAACCGCGTGGCCATCCTCGACGTCGACTACCACCACGGCAATGGCACCCAGGACATCTTCTACGACCGCGCCGACGTGTTGTTCACCTCGATCCACGGTGACCCGCGCTTCGAGTATCCCTACTTCCTCGGCTACGCCGACGAAAAGGGACAGGGCGTGGGCGAAGGCTTCAACTTCAACTATCCGCTGGCCTCGGGCAGCGACTGGTCGGTGTGGAGCCTGGCGCTGCAGGCGGCGATCCGGCAGATCTCGGCGTACAAGCCCGACGTGCTGATCGTGTCGCTGGGCGTGGACACCTACAAGGAAGACCCGATCTCCCAGTTCAAGCTGGACAGCCCGGACTACCTGCGCATGGGCGAAGCCATTGGCAAGCTGGGCCTGCCGACCCTGTTCGTGATGGAAGGCGGTTACGCGGTGGAAGAGATCGGCATCAACGCGATCAACGTGCTGCAGGGGTTTGAAAGCATCGGTTGAAGTGCTGTGGGATTGAACGCCTGAGCCTTCGGCGCGGGCCGGAGAGCCCCTCTCCCTAACCCTGGCTACGCGCCCCGCTCCGAAGGGAGAGGGGACTGAGCGGCATCAAGCGAAACTCCACACTTTCCGGCAACGCCGAACGACTCCCTCGCCCTTCAGGGAGAGGGCCGGGGAGAGGGAGCCAAAGAGTCTTCCAGCGCGACCACCAAGGGCAAGGAATGCAAAAAAAGCCGCGCCGGGGATGGGGTTCCCGGCGCGGCTTTTTATCGAGAGTGGGTTACTGGAGGATTTCCACGCGGTCCACATCGATGTCCGTGGGCTTCTGCTTGTGGTGATCGACTTCACCGGTCAGACGCACCTTGGTGTTCTCGGAAACCGAGGTACCGGCCGGCCAATCGTCGTGGTCGATCTCGACCTGGATGCTGCCGGTGGCGTCCTTGAACTCGTAGTGCTCGCTGCTGATGCGCTTGGTGATGGTGCCTTCGAGTACGACCTTGGTGTCATCGGCGGCGGCCTGGGCCTGTTTCACCGTGGTGATCTGGCCGGCGGCAGCGGCCGCGGGCTGGGCATCGCTGCCCGGGCCGGTGTAGCCGCCAGCGGCGAAGGTGACGGTGGAGAACAGGCCAACGGCGGCGATCAGCGGGAGGTGAGTCAGTTTCATGGAAGTGCCTCCTTGGGCGTTTTCGATGGGTTCAGCTTAGTGCCGACGGCTGAAACCATCCTGAATCGGGACTTAATCCAAGCTTAAGACCGCAAACGCCCGCATTGCTCCGATCTGGATCAGTTCCCCTCGCCGGACTGCGCCTCGCGCTTGAACACGTAGAACAGGTCCGGCTCGCTGACCATGTAGATGGTGCCCTGCTCGTCGATGGCCACGCCCTCGGCACGCGGGATGCGGTCGTCCAGGCCGTTGAGCCCGCCGAGCAGGCTGATGAAGCTGATCGGTTCGCCCTTCTCGTCCAGCTCCAGCAGCAGGTGTGACTCCGCCGACAACACCAGGGTATGGCCGGTCCGCGGGTCGATGCTCAGCGCCGAGACGTTGGTCATCAGCAGATCGCTGGGCATGGGCTGGAGCGCACCGCTCAGGCTGGCCCCGCCGTCACTGGCGAGGCTGAACAGCGCCAGTGGGTCACGCTCCTGGCCCAGCACCAGGCGATGCTGGCGGGGGTCCCAGGCGATGCCCTCGATGCCCTTGTTCTTCTTGCCGCGCGGACCGAGGTCGAAACTGGACAGCTTTGCGGTGCTCAGTTCGCGTGTCTGCGGGTCGACGTGGAAGATGGTCAGGGAATTCTGGCGCTCGTCGGTCACGGCGATATTGCCGTTCTCCAGCACCGCCACGCCTTCGGGGTTGGACATGCCCAGCAGGGGGATCACCCGCAGAACGTCACCGGTGAGCGACAGCTCGGCCAGCAGCGGTTTCTTGCCGGTCACGGTGAACAGGGTGCGGGTCACCGGATTGTAGGCCAGGTCGGAGGTCTCCTGCCCTTCGATGCCACCCCGGAGCGGCTTGGCCTGGATCACCGCCCGGTAACCGGGCAGCCAGATGCTTTCCGAGCGCGCCTGGGTACTGGTGTCCTGTTCGCGCAACCAGAGACGCGCGCGGTCATCCCAGTGGAAGCGGGACGTCAGGTAGCCGAGCACCACCAGGATGAACAGCAGGGCCAGCAGCAGCCAGCGAGGACGAAGGATGGACATGGTCATGAAGACTCTTGTTGGTCAGCACGGCGAGGTGCCCCGCAACAAGCGAAGGCCGCACAAACGGCGGCCTTCGGCGGGACAACGGAGTTAAAGCACGCGGCTTTCGAATCGGCTGGCACCGGGAAGTTCCAGCACCACGTCACTGCCGCTCTTGAGCGGGCCGACGCCGACCGGGGTGCCGGTGGAGACCACGTCGCCGGGCTGCAGCGAGAAGTGCCCGCAGATGTGCTGGATCAGCGGCACGATGGGGTTGAGCATGTCGCGGCTGTTGCCGTCCTGGCGGACTTCGCCGTCGATCACCAGGCGGATGCCGATGTCGGTCGGGTCAGGGAAATGATCAGCACTGACGAAGGGCGCCAGCACGAAGGCGCCGTCGAAGGACTTGGCCAGCTCCCACGGCAGGCCCTTTTCCTTCAGCTTGGCCTGTACGTCGCGCAGGGTCAGATCCAGCGCCGGGGCATAACCGGAAATGGCATCCAGCACTTCCTCGGCGCTCGGCTTGCGCGACAGCGGCTTGCCGATCAGCACGGCGATTTCCGCCTCATAGTGCACCGAGCCACGATCTTCCGGAATGGCGAAGCCACCCGCCTGGGAGACGGTGCAGGAACCCGGCTTGATGAACAGCAGCGGCTCGGTCGGTACCGGGTTGTTCAGCTCCTTGGCGTGCTCCGCGTAGTTGCGGCCGACGCAGACCACCTTGCCCAGGGTGAAATGGATCGGGGTGCCATCGACATACTGGTGCTGGTAACTCATGACCGACTCCTGAACGCATGGAAGAGATGATCCGCGCGGGCCTCGTGATCCCAGGCGGTTGCCCGCATCCTGCCGGCGCACGCGCCACTTCCCGTGACGCTGACGTACGAAGGGCCGGCCCCTCTATTCCAAAGAGCCGGCCCTTCTGGATACCGCAGCTTATTCGGCGAAGATCTTGCCCGGGTTCATGATCCCGTTGGGATCGAACACCGCCTTGACTGCCTTCATGTAGCCGATTTCAGCCTCGGAGCGAGAGTAACCCAGGTAGTCGCGCTTGGTCATGCCCACGCCGTGCTCGGCCGAGATGGAGCCGTTGTACTTTTGTACCGTCTCGAACACCCACTTGTTGACGGTCGCGCACTTGGCGAAGAACTCGTCCTTGGTCAGGTTCTCGGGCTTGAGGATGTTCAGGTGCAGGTTGCCGTCGCCGATGTGGCCGAACCAGACCACTTCGAAGTCGGGGTAGTTGGCCGCGACGATATCGTCGATGTCCTTGAGGAAGGCCGGGACCTTGCCGACGGTGACGGAGATGTCGTTCTTGTACGGCGTCCAGTGGGAGATGGTCTCGGAGATGTACTCGCGCAGCTTCCACAGGTTCTGCAGCTGCTGCTCGCTCTGGCTCATCACGCCATCGAGGACCCAGCCCTGCTCTACACAATGTTCGAAAGTGGCCAGTGCCTCGTTGGCCACTTCCTCGGTGCTCGCCTCGAACTCCAGCAGGGCATAGAACGGGCAGTCGGTCTCGAAGGCCGGCGGCACGTCGCCACGGGCCATGATCTTGGCCAGGGCCTTGTCGGAGAAGAACTCGAAGGCGGTCAGGTCCAGCTTGTTCTGGAAGGCGTGCAGCACCGGCATGATCGAATCGAAGTCCGGGGTGCCCAGGACCATCGCGGTGAGGTTCTTCGGCTGGCGTTCCAGGCGCATGGTGGCCTCGACCACGAAGCCCAGGGTGCCTTCGGCGCCGATGAACAACTGGCGCAGGTCGTAGCCGGTGGCGTTCTTGATCAGGTCCTTGTTCAGCTCCAGCAGGTCGCCCTTGCCGGTGACGACCTTCATGCCAGCGACCCAGTTGCGGGTCATACCGTAGCGAATGACCTTGATCCCGCCAGCATTGGTGCCGATGTTGCCGCCGATCTGGCTGGAACCCGACGAAGCGAAGTCCACCGGGTAGTACAGGCCGTGCTCTTCGGCGAAGGTCTGCAGCTGCTTGGTGATCACGCCCGGCTGGCAGACCACGGTGCGATCGAACTCGTTGAATTCCAGCACCTTGTTCATGTAGTCGAAAGCCACGACCACTTCGCCGTTGGCCGCGACAGCAGCGGCGGACAGGCCGGTACGACCACCGGAGGGAACCAGCGCGACCTTGTGCTCATTGGCCCAGCGGACGATGGCCTGGACCTGCTCGGTGCTCTTGGGGAAGGCGATCGCCAGGGGCGCCGGGGCGAAATGCTTGGTCCAATCCTTGCCGTAGGTGTCGAGGGAATCGGCGTCTGTCAGCAGCTTCCCGGCATCCAGCAGGGGCTTGAGCGATTCGATCAGGGCGTCGCGGGTCATTGGAGGAACTCTCAAATGGTTCATGGTCGTCCTGAGAACAGCTCAGGTCGCAACCGGGCAAGGAAAAGGGAGAACATGCTAGCATACGCACCCCACGCAGATCGCCACCTGGCGCCAAGCTTGGCACCGGCCGGTCCGGCCTGAGCTGTTCAATTTCTCGCCACATCCCGGGACTACAGGTTCAAAGCAGATGAGCAAGACTTCTCTCGACAAGAGCAAGATCAAATTCCTTCTCCTTGAAGGCGTGCACCAGAACGCCGTCGACACCCTCAAGGCGGCCGGCTACTCCAACATCGAGTACCTCAAGACCGCTCTGTCCGGTGACGAGCTGAAGGAAAAGATTGCCGATGCCCACTTCATCGGTATCCGCTCCCGCACCCAGCTGACCGAAGAAGTCTTCGACGCTGCCAAGAAGCTGATCGCCGTTGGCTGCTTCTGCATCGGCACCAACCAGGTCGACCTGAACGCGGCCCGCGAGCGCGGCATCGCCGTGTTCAACGCGCCCTACTCCAACACCCGTTCGGTGGCCGAACTGGTGCTGGCCGAGGCCATCCTGCTGCTGCGCGGCATTCCGGAGAAGAACGCTTCCTGCCACCGTGGTGGCTGGATCAAGTCCGCCGCCAACTCCTTCGAGATCCGCGGCAAGAAGCTGGGCATCGTCGGCTATGGCTCGATCGGCACCCAGCTCTCGGTCCTGGCCGAGGCCCTGGGTATGCAGGTGTTCTTCTACGACACCGTGACCAAGCTGCCGCTGGGTAACGCCCAGCAGGTCGGCAACCTGCACGAGCTGCTCGGCATGTCCGACATCGTCTCGCTGCACGTGCCGGAGCTGCCGTCCACCCAGTGGATGATCGGCGAGAAGGAAATCCGCGCCATCAAGAAAGGCGGCATCCTGATCAACGCCGCCCGTGGCACCGTGGTCGAGCTGGACCACCTGGCCGCCGCAATCAAGGACGAGCACCTGATCGGCGCCGCCATCGACGTGTTCCCGGTCGAGCCAAAGTCCAACGACGACGAGTTCGAAAGCCCGCTGCGCGGCCTGGATCGCGTGATCCTGACCCCGCACATCGGCGGCTCCACCGCCGAAGCCCAGGCCAACATCGGCCTGGAAGTGGCCGAAAAGCTGGTCAAGTACAGCGACAACGGCACCTCGGTGTCCTCGGTCAACTTCCCCGAAGTGGCCCTGCCGTCACACCCGGGCAAACACCGCCTGCTGCACATCCACGAGAACATCCCGGGTGTGATGAGCGAAATCAACAAGGTGTTCGCCGACAATGGCATCAACATCTCCGGCCAGTACCTGCAGACCAACGACAAGGTCGGCTACGTGGTGATCGACGTCGACGCCGAGTACTCGGACCTGGCGCTGGAGAAGCTGCAGCACGTGAACGGCACCATCCGCAGCCGCGTACTGTTCTAAGCGCGGTTAGCAGCAAAGAAAAAGGAGGCCCTTGGGCCTCCTTTTTTCATGCCTGGAAAACGATCACTTCACGTTGACGGTGATCTGCTGCGACTCCACCGGCGGATCGAAGGGCACGTGGTTCTTGTCGCCCACCAGCAGCTGCAGGGTGTGCTTGCCTGGCGGCAGGGTCACCTGGGTCTCGGTCTGGCCCTTGCCGAAGTGCTTGATCTGGTCGGTCATCGGCAGCGGCAGGTTCATCGCCGGCTGCTCCTTGAGGTCGATCAGCAGGTGGTGGTGGCCGGTGGCTGGCGAGTCCACGCCCGCCGGCGCGACGCCCATGCCCTTGAGGCCGAATTTGACGGTGAAGGTCTTGTCCACCGTGGCACCGTCGGCCGGCTCGATGAAGTACACCTTCGCGCCTTCCGGAGCCGGGGTACGCGGGATATCGGCGGCAACGGCAGAGGTGCCGGCGAGCAGCGCGGCAAGGCCCAGGCAAGGCAGCAGGGTTCTCATGTTCTTCTCCTTCTACATGGAAATCGAAAGGCGAAGGACCCGCTCAGGCCGGCCTCGCCTCACGCATGGAACGCACAAGCATAGGCGCCACGGCGCGAGGCTCAAGCAAAATAGTGCATCTTCGAGTGACGGCGAGCGCTCTAGCCTCCGGCTTCCAGCCCGGCCAGACAGACGGCGGCGGCATCCAGCTCTTCCTCACTGAACACCAGCACGCCCATGCGCTTGAGCGCGGCGGCAGTGACGCCTTCACCGGCAACCTTCTGGCCGCTGAAGCTGCCGTCGTAGTTCTCGCGGTTGCCGCAGGACGGGCTGCGCGCCTTGAGCACCGCCAGGCGAATGTCGTGGCGACGCACCAGCGCCATCGCCTCCTCGGCGCCGAGCAGGAAAGCGTCGCTGACGTCCTCGCCCTCCACCGTCATCACCGGGCGCGCCCGCTCCAGCACCGCCATGCCCTGGCCGCCAGGGATCTCCGCCGGGGCGCGGGGCGTCGGCAGACCACCGGCCACCTCCGGACACAGTGCCACCACCCGCCCCTGGTCCAGCCAGCGCGATAGCAGGTCGAATGGCCCGTGCGCGCCGCCGTCGTAGCGGACGCGATGGCCAAGCAGGCAGCGGCTGACGAGAACCTTCTGCATGGGCGAATCACTCCCTTTTGGAAGGGGACAGACTAGCCGCTCGCCGTTTGCCGGTCACGCCGGGTAACTCAACTTTCATCGGTGCGTCTGTCGCAACAGGTTTCCGCCCCGCCGAAAGTCGGGTCCTTGAGCGGCTCGCCGGCCGTCGGCACAGCGCTGAAACACAACCTTCGACGGGAACAGCCGTCCGGCACTGGCCGCCAGGCAGGCCGCCACCCAGACTCGCGCATCGGCCAATCGCCATGGAGCCTCCGTCATGCCTCGCCTCTTGCTCTGCACCACCACCTTCGCCGCGCTGTCCTACCTGCCCTTTGCCTTCGCCGAGCTCCAGGCCCTGGATAACGAGCGCCTGGGCGCCATCAGTGGCCAGGACGGCATCAGCATCCGCGCCGACGTGCTGGCGCGCATGGACAGCGTGGCGTGGAAGGATGACGGCGGCAGTGTCTCGCTGCGCAACGTGTTCATAGACAACGGTTGCGTAAGCGCCGGGGACTGCCCCGACGGCCGTGGCGGCAGCCTGCCTTATGGGCCCGCGCAACTGGGCCTGAGCCTGCCGATCTTCGGCATCGAGCAGCCGACCCTGCAGGTGGACGTGGTGCAGGGTGCCGGCGGCCAGCAGCAACTGGCGCTGACCCTGCCCGACCTGACCACCATCAACCAGCAACTCAATGCCAGCGGGCTACCGTCACAGACTATCCGCCTGCGCGTAGCCGGTGATCTCTACGTGGGCGGCGGAAAGCTGGGAAGCATCGAAGTACGCGACATCCAGGATATCAGCGGCACCCTGAAGATCTGGGGCCACTGACGCCTTCGGGGTTCGGAGCGAGGCTTAGCCGCGGCGGCGGAACCAGCCGGTGAGCGACAGACGCTCGTGGCTAGCCGGCAACACCTCGTGGGGGAACTCGCCAGAGAGGAACACCACCAGCCGGCCGGCCAGCGGCGACAGGTCCAGTGTCCGTTCGTCGGAGAGGTACATCCGCAGTTCGCCGCCCTGCGCCACCGGCCAGTCGCGATTGAGGTAGAACACGGCGGAGAGGGCGCGGCGGTCATCGTCGCGGAAACGGTCCAGGTGCTTCTGGTAGAACGCCCCCGGCGGATAGAGCGCGAAGTGCCCTTCGAAGTCTTCCAGGCCCAGGTACAGCGAGCGATTGATTTGCTGGCGCAGCGCGTCCAGCGCACCCAGGTAGAGGTCACAGGCCTCGGACTGGCCGGGCTCCAGCCACTGGATACGGTCGCCGCGAATGCCTTCGCGCACGGCCTGCCCCTCACCCCTTCCGATGGCCGCGGAGGCCAGCTTGCCGGCCGCGTCGCGGGCACGGCATTCCGTCGCCAGCTGCGCGATCAGGGCATCGGGAAGGAAGGCGTCCTGCTGCGACCAGCCCTTCTCGGCGAGGTCGTCAACGATGCTTTGCAGGAGGGGGCCTTGCACGAATGGAGAAGGGGCGTCGAAATGCATGGCGTATTGTAACGTCCGGCGCCAGTGTCTCGACAAGCGGGGCAAGCCTTGCCGACAATAGCCTCCGGCGAGCGAACCCTGCCGCCCAAAAGGAGTTGCAATGCGCGTACTGCTGGCCCTCACCCTTCTTGTACTGGGCATGCCTGCCCTGGCCGACAACTACCAGCGCCTGTACCAGGCCGCCGGCTGGCCGGAACAGCGAGCGCACTTCAATGACGCCCTGCATGCCGCGCAGAAGCGCTACCAGGGCAACCTGCCGCCGGCGCTGTACCAGACGCTGGTGGACAACAGCAACCAGCGCTTCGCCCCCGCCGACATCGACCAGCGCGCCCTCAACGGCCTGCGCCAGAGCCTGCCGGACAGCACGGCGGCGGTGAATTTCTTCGAATCCCCGCTGGGCCGCAAGGTTGCCGGCGCCGAGACCCTGGCCACCCGCAGTGACCAGTTGCAGAAGTACGCCAACGGCCTGCCACGCCAGCAGGCCAGCGATGCGCGCAAGCAGGTCGTCCATCGCCTGAGCCAGGTGCTCCCTGCCCGCGAAGCCGGCGCCGAAGTCAGCCTGGCGTTGGCCAGCGTGGCCGCCGACAGCCTCAGCCAGATGCTTCCCGGTCTGCTTGGCGGCGGCACCACCCAGGGCATGCTCGAAGGCCAGCGGCAGAAGCTGATGAGCCAGATCGGCGCCGATCTCGACAACACCCTGCTGTACGTCTATCGCGGCCTGAGCGATGCCGAGCTGGGGCAGTTCGCCGACTTCAGCGAGTCGCCGGCCGGCCGCGACTACTACCGCGCCGCCCTGGCCGCCCTCAAGGCTGGATTATCGGTTTCCTCCGACGGACAGTGATCGGAAAAGACCGACACCGCTAGAGGACCACTCCGAGGAACGCTCCTCCTAGAATGGCACCCGCTGTACAGAGGGTGGCGCCTGAGGATCATGGCGCAAGGAGTGAAGGACACACCCTCGACTACAGCGAATCCCTCCCCCGCATCTGCCTCGCTATGCCATCCGCTCACTGAGAAAATCGAAGTAGCGCCTGCGTAACGTCTCGCTTTCGTTTGCAAGGTGGTGCCGTGCACCAGTAAGCAGCAGGCATTCGATCTTCTCGAACTTCTCTTCCAGCACCTTCAGGTTATAACGCCAGTCCACCGTCTCGTCGGCGTCGCCCTGCACCACCAGCAGGCTCTGCGCGCCATGGCCGGCCGCCTCGATGCGGGGAATCCAGCGCGCCAGCGCGCCGACCCAGGCCGTGGGCAGGGTCTTGGGTTGCAGCGGGTCGCGGTCGCGCAGGAAGGCGAGGAATTCGGCGTCGTTGGAATTATCGCTGAAGCGCCGCGGGATCGAGTCCACGAAGGGCCGCAGCAACTGATAGCTGAACTTCGACCAGCCCCAGGCCCGCGGTCGAACCAACGGCGCCAACAGGATGGTACGGCCCAGCTCGGGGCGCGGTGCACCGGTAAGCAGGTAGTCCAGCAGGATCGCCCCACCGGTGCTCTGCCCGCAGAGGTGCCAGGGTTGCGGCAGCTCCAGCGTCTGGGCCTGGTCGAGCAGGGCGCCGAGCACCACCTGGTACTCGGCGAAATCGCCAATGCTGGCGACAGCACCGCCGGAAAGCCCATGCCCCGGCAGGTCGCAGGCCAGCACGGCAAAGCCCATGTCCAGCGCCCAGTCGATCACGTGGCGGTAAAGCCCCATATGGTCGTAGTAGCCGTGCAGCAGTACGACGGTTCCCCGCGCCAGCACCGGTCGCCAGTACTGCGCGGCAATCTGGTAACCGCCGGCCTCGAAGATGCCCAGCCGGCTCTGCAGGCCCGGGTGACGGGCCTGCAGGTCAAGGCCGTAGAAATGCTGGTACAGCGCGATGCCCACCTCGTTCGCCTCTGCGGTCAGAGGTCGCAGCAGGGAGCGCAGCAGATCGGGCTGGAAGGCTTCAGGCATGGGCTTTTCGCTTCTGGCAGGCGGGTGACGAAAGGAGCGCGGGCAGCAGCGGGATATTCTGCCGCGCTCGCCCCCGTGGCAAGCTTGTCGGCTATCTTACCGACTCTGTCACTGGTCGCCGCCATGTCCTCACGCCGAAAATCGCTGCTCACCTGGCTGATCGCCGCGCTCTGCCTGGGCGCACTGCTCGCCACTTACTGGTGGTACGAGAACCGTTTCATCCGCCCGTTCAGCCACCAGCCGCAGCTGTTTTCCGGCGACCACCTGATGCTGCCCGCACAACTGGCCGGCCCCGGCAAGATTCGCCTGGTGCACTTCTGGGACCCGGCCTGCCCGTGCAACGTCGGCAACCAGCAGCACCTCGCCGAGCTGATCCAGCGCTTCGGTCCGCAGGGCGTGGAGTTCTTCGCCGTGCAGAAGCCCGGCAGCCGAGGGCATCTCCCCGACACACTGAAATCGATGCGTGCGCTGGACTCCCTGCCCGGGGCCGAACAGTTGCCGGCGAGCCCCGCCGTGGCCATCTGGGACGCGCAGGGCAAGCTGGCCTACTTCGGCCCCTACAGCGAAGGCGCGGTGTGTACCTCAGGCAACAGCTTCATCGAACCGATCCTTGACGCGCTGGTGCAGGGGCGCCAGGTCAACGCGACCCACACCCTGGCGGTGGGCTGCTATTGCCCCTGGGATGGCGCGAAGCACTGAGCCGCATCAACGAAGACGATGGCCAATCCGTGACTACACTTGGATCGCCGGCCCATGAAGGGCCGATCGCTACCAAGGAGCTTTCCGCATGCGTCTTCCTTCCGCCCTCGCCTTCTGCGCCATTCTCTCCACCGGGTTTGTCCTGCCCCTGGCCGCCCACGCCGAAGATGCCCCCAACAGCAAACAGGTAATGGAGCAGCACAAGCAGGCCATCAACAACCGCATCGCCGACATCGACTACAAGCGCAAGCGCATCGTCGAAGCCAACATGAAGCTCACCCCCCAGGAAACCGAGAAGTTCTGGCCGATCTACAACAGCTACCGTACCGAGGCGGACAAGCTGAGCAAGCAGACCCTGGCAATCATCATCGATTACGCCAACAGCTATAACACCGGCTCGGTGAGCAACGACGACGCGGCAAAACTGCAAAAGCAGGTGCTGGAGCTGCAAGACGACAAGCAGGACCTCAAGGAGAAGTACCTCAAGCGCATCGCCAAGGAAGTCTCGCCGCAACGCGCGCTGCGCTTCCTGCAGATCGAGGACCAGCTCGACGCCATGGCGCTGCTGGAAGTCAGCCGCGAAATCCCGC
Organism: Pseudomonas sp. YH-1; assembly: GCF_051990045.1. NCBI lineage: Bacteria > Pseudomonadati > Pseudomonadota > Gammaproteobacteria > Pseudomonadales > Pseudomonadaceae > Pseudomonas > Pseudomonas sp. YH-1. The sequence goes on from NZ_CP178184.1 coordinate 710,289, forward strand.
TGGCCGAGTAATCCTCAACCTTCGGTGCCGCCCTGCAGGCGCTGGCGATAGCGTTCGGGCGGCATCGCATACCAGCGTTTGAACGCGCGATAGAACGGCGACAACTCGGCGAATCCACAGGCCCGCGCCACTTCGCGGATCGCCACGCCCTGCTCCAGCAATTGCGCCGCACGCTGTCGGCGAACCTCTTCTCGCACTTCCCTGAAGGTCTGCGCGCGGCTCGCCAGGTTGCGCTGCAGCAATCCAGGGCGCACGCCCAGCTCGCGGGCGCAGCTTTGCAAGGTGCACTCCTCTTCCCCCAGGCGAATGCCGAGCAGGTAGCGCAGGCGATTGAGCAGGTCGTTTTCATCCAGCGTTCCCAGCTGTTCCCGCGCATGTTCGGTCAGCAAACGGTGCAGCACCGGGTTGCCGGTGCGTGACGGCCGGGCCATTTGGGCGCGGTCGAACAACAGTGCGTCATTGGGCTTGCCGAAGCTCGGCGTCAGGCCGAACAGCCGCCGGTGCTCACTCAGCCGACGCGGCTGCGGATGGCGGAACTCGATGGCCTGGATGCGGAATTCATCGTCGGTGATCAGCGCCAGCAGCTTGAGAAACAGCAGCATCAGGCACTCCATCTGCTGCCGCAGGTTGCTGGTGCCCAGGTAGTTGAGGTCGAGGATCAGCCGAATCTGCTCACCCTCCTCGCGCATCTGCGCGGCAAAGCCACCGGAGAGGATGTGCTGGAAGCGCAGGAAGCTGTGCAGCGCCTCGCGCAGGTCGCTGCTGGCCATCAGCAGGTAGCCGACCACGTCCAGCAGGCGCGGCTTCATTGCCTCGCCCAGGTGCAGGCCGATATCGGCGTCGCCGGTAATGTCGTCAAGCGTCGTCCAGAACAAGGGGGCGTCGTCGTGCACCAGACGACCGCTCTGCGCTGGCGGCGGCAAGCGCACCTTCTGCAGGGCCTGGCGGTAGATGTCGGTGGGGTCGAAGCCCAGCACCGAGAGCGCCTCGTACAGCTGGCGGCGCAGGGTGGCGGACTGGGTCAGCGCCGGGGTGGCGGGAAAGTTCAGCTTGGGGGCGGCCATGGTCACTCCTGGAATTGACCGGAGAATTCCAGCCACGAGACATTTGGTCAATGAGCGACGAGCGGCATCCACTGCAAAATCGCCGCATAACAACAAGGAGTTGCCGCATGAAACGCACTTTGACTGTCCTCGCTGTCGTCATCGCCGCTGCAACGGCCGGTGCCGGCTGGTACCTGCACGGCAAGCAGCCGGTACGCGATGGACAACTGCCCCTGGCCGGCCTCGCCAGCGAAGTCACGGTCCGCTACGACGAGCGTGGCGTGCCGCACATCAAGGCCGGCAGCGAGGAGGACATGTACCGGGCGATTGGTTATGTCCACGCCCAGGACCGCCTGTTCCAGATGGAAATCCTGCGGCGGCTGTCCCGTGGCGAGCTGGCCGAGGTGCTCGGGCCCAAGCTGGTGGACACCGACCGCATGTTCCGCAGCCTGCGCATTCGCGACCACGCGGCGGAGTACGTGAAGACCCAGGACAAGAATTCCCCCGCGTGGAAGGCGCTGGTCGCCTACCTCGATGGCGTCAACCAGTTCCAGGACAGTCACCCGCGCCCGGTGGAGTTCGACATCCTCGGCATTCCCAAGCGCGCCTTCACGCCCGAAGACACCGTCAGCGTTGCCGGCTACATGGCCTACAGCTTCGCCGCCGCCTTCCGTACCGAGCCGGTGCTGACCTACGTGCGCGACGAGCTGGGCGCGGACTACCTGAAGGTCTTCGACTTGGACTGGCACCCCGAAGGCGTGATGACTCCCAAGGCGCTGGCCGCCGCCGACTGGCAGGACCTCAGCGCCATCGCCCGGCTGAGCCACGCGGCGCTGGAGAAGGCCGGCCTGCCGCAGTTCGAGGGTAGCAACGCCTGGGCCGTTTCCGGTAGCCGCACCAAGAGCGGCAAGCCGCTGCTGGCGGGCGACCCGCACATCCGCTTCGCCGTGCCGGCGGTGTGGTACGAGATGCAGGCCAGCGCACCGGGCTTCGAACTGTATGGCCACTACCAGGCGCTCAACCCCTTCGCCTCGCTCGGCCACAACCTGCAGTTCGGCTGGAGCCTGACCATGTTCCAGAACGACGACGTCGATCTGGTCGCCGAGAAGGTCAACCCCGACAACCCCAACCAGGTCTGGTACCACGGCCAGTGGGTGGACCTGAAGAGCGAGGAGCAGAGCATCGCGGTGAAGGGCGAGGCGCCGGTGAAGATTACCCTGCGCAGCTCGCCCCACGGCCCGCTGGTCAACGACGCGCTGGGTACCGCCTCGGGCAAGACCCCAGTGGCGATGTGGTGGGCCTTCCTGGAAACCCAGAACCCGATCCTCGACGCCTTCTACGAACTGAACCGCGCCGACACCCTCACCAAGGCGCGCACGGCGGCGTCGAAAATCCAGTCGCCGGGACTCAACGTGGTCTACGCCAATGCCCACGGCGACATCGGCTGGTGGGCCTCGGCGCAGTTGCCGGTACGTCCGGACGGGGTCAACCCGAACTTCCTGCTCGACGGCGCCAGCAGCCAGGCCGACAAGACCGGTTTCTACCCCTTCAGCGAGAACCCGCAGGAAGAGAACCCGGCGCGCGGCTACATCGTCTCCGCCAACTTCCAGCCGGTGCCGGCCAACGGCCGACCGGTGCCCGGTTACTACAACCTGCCCGATCGAGGCCAGCAGCTGAACAAGCGCCTGTCCGACAACTCGGTGAAGTGGGACCTGCAGAACAGCCAGGCGCTGCAACTGGACACCGCCACCGGCTATGGCCCGCGCTTCCTCAAGCCGCTGCTGCCAATCCTGCGTGAGGCCGCTGCGACCGACGAAGAGAAGGCGCTGGTGGAGAACCTGGCCAACTGGCAGGGCGACCATCCGCTGGATTCCGTCACCGCGACAGTTTTCAACCAGCTGCTCTACCAGGTGGCCGATGGCGCCATGCGCGACGAAATGGGCGACGCCTTCTTCGACAACCTGCTGTCCACCCGCGTGCTCGACGTGGCCCTGCCGCGCCTGGCCGCCGACGAGCAGTCGCCCTGGTGGGACAACCGCAAGACGCCGCAGCGGGAAACCCGCGCCGATATCGTCAAGGCCGCCTGGAAGGACAGCCTGGCGCACCTGCGCGCAAAACTCGGCCAGGACTCGGAGCAGTGGCAGTGGGGCAAGGCGCACACCCTCACCCACGGCCACCCGCTGGGCCAGCAGAAGCCGCTGGACCGACTCTTCAATGTCGGCCCGTTCGCCGCGCCGGGCGGCCACGAGGTGCCGAACAACCTCTCCGCCCGTGTCGGCCCGGCGCCCTGGCAAGTGGTCTACGGCCCGTCCACTCGTCGCCTGATCGACTTCGCCGACCCGGCCCATAGCCTGGGCATCAATCCGGTCGGCCAGAGCGGCGTGCCGTTCGACAAGCACTACGACGACCAGGCCGAGGCCTATATCGAAGGCCAGTATCTGCCACAGCACTATGACGACAACGAAGTGAAGGCCAATACCCACGGCATCCTGCGACTGATCCCCGTCCGTCGCTGATTCGTTCTGTTAGAAATGAAAAACCCCGCTTCGGCGGGGTTTTTCATGGGTGGATGTAGAGAGTGCTGCGGGAGATGCCAGAGGCTCCCTGGCGCGGTATTTCCCCTGGGATAACGATCGGGGTGTTGTATTGGGCGCCGTCTCCCGCACGGAGTGCCAAAAGGCGTCACTGGAAGTTTGCCGGCTGCGCGGCCCGGCCCTGGTTCGGGGGGTGACCGGACAACGCATCCGAACACTTCAAGCGTAGTTGGCAATCGGCCGGGAGCGAGACTTTGCGACCCACGGATTTTTCCGATAAGTCCCGATTTTCCAAGCACTTCGGAATAACGTGTGAGCAAAAAACACGGGCCACCCGAAGGTGGCCCGTGGTTCGACAATCGCCGGATACAACCGGCCGACAAGACGGCGTCAGGCGGTGGCTGTCGAACCCTTCTGCCAATCGGTCGCGTTGGACTCCATGGCTTCCTGGATCGCACGCTTGCGACGTTCCTCGGCCTGACGGGTGAAGTACCAGGCGAAGAAGGTGAACAGCGAGACAGTCAGCAGGATCAAGCTGGCGACGGCGTTGATCTCCGGCTTCACGCCCAGACGCACGGCGGAGAACACTTCCATCGGCAGGGTGGTGGAGCCAGGGCCGGACACGAAGCTGGCCAGCACCAGGTCATCCAGCGACAGCGCGAAGGACATCATGCCGCCCGCCGCCAGCGACGGGGCGATCATCGGGATGGTGATCAGCATGAACACTTTCCAGGGCTTGGCGCCCAGGTCCATGGCCGCTTCCTCGATGGACAGGTCCAGCTCACGCAGACGCGCCGACACCACCACTGCCACGTAGGACGAGCAGAAGCTGGTGTGGGCGATCCAGATGGTCACGATGCCGCGTTCCTGCGGCCAGCCAATCAGCTGGGCCATGGCAACGAACAGCAACAGCAGCGACAGGCCGGTGATCACCTCGGGCATGACCAGCGGCGCGGTCACCATGCCGCCGAACAGCGTACGGCCACGGAAGCGCGGGATGCGGGTCAGCACGAAGGCAGCCAGGGTACCCAGGGCCACCGAGGAGATCGCGGTGTAGCAGGCGATCTCCAGCGAGCGGAACACCGAACCGACCAGCTGCTGGTTGTCCAGCAGGCCGACGTACCATTTCACCGACCAGCCGCCCCACACGGTCACCAGTTTGGAGCCGTTGAACGAGTAGATGACCAGGATGATCATCGGCACGTAGATGAAGAGCAGGCCCAACACCAGCATGATGTTGGAGAACGACCAACGCTTGTTCATACCTTGCCCTCCAGCTCTTTAGCCTGGTTCTTGTTGAACAGGATGATGGGGATGATCAGGATCGCCAGCATCACGACAGCAAGGGCAGACGCCACCGGCCAGTCACGGTTGTTGAAGAACTCCTGCCACAGCACCTTGCCGATCATCAGCGTCTCGGGGCCGCCCAGCAGTTCCGGGATCACGAACTCGCCCACCGCCGGGATGAACACCAGCATGCAGCCGGCGATGATGCCGTTCTTGGACAGCGGGACGGTGATCTTCCAGAAGCTGGTGAAGCTGCGCGCACCGAGGTCGGACGCGGCTTCCAGCAGGCTCATGTCGTGCTTCACCAGGTTGGCGTAGAGCGGCATGACCATGAAGGGCAGGTACGAGTAGACGATGCCGATGTACACCGCGAAGTTGGTGTTCAGGATCGTCAGCGGCTCGTTGATGATGCCCAGCCACATCAGGAAGCTGTTGAGCAGGCCGTTGTTGGACAGGATGCCCATCCAGGCGTACACGCGGATCAGGATCGCCGTCCAGGTCGGCATCATGATCAGCAGCAGCAGGACGGTCTGCATTTCCTTGCTGGCGCGGGCGATGGCGTAGGCCATCGGGTAACCGATAACAAGGCAGAGGAAAGTGCTGATCGCCGCCATCTTCAGCGAGCCCAGGTAGGCGTCGATGTAGAGCGGGTCGTCCGTCAGCATCAGGTAGTTGCCCAGGTTCATCACGACCTGGAGCGTCTGGTCGGCGTACTGGAACACTTCGGTGTACGGCGGAATGGCCACGTCTGCGGCTGCCAGACTGATCTTCAGCACGATGGCGAAGGGCAGCAGGAAGAACAGGAACAGCCAGAAGAACGGCACACCGATCACGGCATGCCGGCCCGTAGGCAGGCGCTTCATGAGCGATTTGCTGATGTTCATGATTGCAGTACCACACCGCTGTCGTCGTACCAGCTGATGTAAACCGGCTGGTCCCAGGTCGGACGCGCCACGTGGCGCTCGGCGTTGGCCATGAAGGCCTGGACGATGAAGCCGGAGGCCAGCTTGATGTAGTACACCGAGTGGCCACCCAGGTAGGCGATGTCGTGGACGGTGCCCTGGGCGACGTTGAAGCCTTCGTGCTCGAGGTTTTCCGGCTTCTGCGCGCTGACCATGACCTTTTCAGGACGCAGCGCGTAGGTCATGCGCTTGTTCTCGGCACGGGTGCTGATGCCGTGGCCGATGTAGATCGGGTTTTCCAGCTGCGGGCAGGCAATGACCGCGTGATCCTGCAGGTCCTCGACGATCTCGCCATCGAACAGGTTGACGTTGCCGATGAACTCGCAGATCAGGCGACTGGCCGGCGTCTCGTAGATGTCCATCGGGCTGCCGATCTGCTCGATGCAACCCAGGTGCATGATGGCAATGCGCTGGGCCATGGTCATGGCCTCTTCCTGGTCGTGGGTCACCATCACGCAGGTCACACCTACGCGCTCGATGATCTCTACCAGTTCCAGCTGCATCTGCGAACGCAGTTTCTTGTCCAGGGCGCCCATGGGCTCGTCGAGCAGCAGCAGCTTCGGGCGCTTGGCCAGGGAGCGGGCCAGGGCGACACGCTGACGCTGGCCACCGGAGAGCTGATGCGGCTTGCGCTTGGCGTACTGGGTCATCTGCACGAGCTTGAGCATCTCGTCGACGATCTTGTCGATCTCCGCCTTGGGCAGGCCGTCCTGCTTCAGGCCGAAGGCGATGTTCTGCGCCACGCTCATGTGGGGGAACAGGGCGTACGACTGGAACATCATGTTGATCGGCCGCTCATAGGGCGGCAGGTCGGTAATGTCCTGGCCATCGAGGAAGATGCGACCTTCAGTGGGACGCTCGAAACCAGCCAGCATGCGAAGCAGGGTCGACTTGCCCGAACCCGAACCACCCAGCAGGGCGAAGATCTCGCCCTTCTTGATGTCCAGGGACACGCTGTCCACAGCCAGCGTTTCGTCGAACTGCTTGCTGACCCGGTCGATTTTTACCAGAACCTCTTTAGGCTTCTGGTCGCCACTCAAGGCTTTCTTGTAGGCACCGGAGGCTATTGCCATTACCACAACTCCCAAATCATAGAGGCCCGGCCCCCGCGGCCGGGCATGCTTGGTATTACAGGGCTGGCGCAGTTTACGTGCGCCGGAAAACCTTTCGAGAGGCTCTCCGACGCTCCGTGCCCGCGCGGACGGATTTGGGGAAAACCGTCTTACTTGCCCGACTTGATCTTGGTCCAGGAACGGGTCATGAGGCGCAGGATCTTCGGCGGCAGCTCATGCTGCACGAAGAGTTTGTCGAGAACCTCCTGGGATGGGTACACCTCAGGATTGTTGCGCACGGACTCATCCATGAATTCGCCAGCCTTGGGGTTCGGGTTGGCGTAACCGACGTAATCGCTGACCTTGGCGATCACTTCGGGTTTGAGCAGGTAATTGATGAACGCGTGGGCCGCCTTCGGGTTGGAGGCATCCTTCGGCACAGCGAGGATGTCGAACCAGAGGTTGGCGCCTTCCTTGGGAATGGCGTAGGCGATGTTCACGCCCTTGCCGGCTTCCTTGGCGCGGTTGGCGGCCTGGAATACATCACCGGAGAAACCGGCGGCCACACAGATGTTGCCGTTGGCGAGGTCCGAGATGTACTTGGAGGAGTGGAAGTAGGTGACGTACGGACGCACCGCCATCAGCTTCTCTTCCACCTTCTTGTAGTCATCCGGGTTGGTGCTGTTGGGGTCCAGCCCCATGTACTTGAGCACAGCCGGCATCATCTCGTCGCCCGAATCGAGGAAGGCGACGCCACACTGGCTGAGCTTCTTCATGTTCTCGGGCTCGAAGAGCACAGCCCACGAATCGATCTTGTCGACACCCAGCACGGCCTTGACCTTCTCGACGTTGTAGCCGATGCCGTTGGTGCCCCACAGGTACGGCACGCCGTACAGGTTGCCCGGGTCGTTGGACTCGAGCTGCTTCATCAGATGCGGGTCAAGGTTCGACCAGTTCGGCAGCTGGCTCTTGTCCAGCTTCTGGAACGCGCCGGCCTTGATCTGGCGACCGAGGAAGTGGTTGGACGGCACGACCACGTCATAGCCGGTGCGACCGGCCAGCAGCTTGCCTTCCAGGGTTTCGTTGGAGTCGAAGACGTCGTACACCGGCTTGATACCGGTTTCCTTCTCGAAATCGGCGAGGGTGGTTTCACCGATGTAGTCCGACCAGTTGTAGATGTGGACGGTCTGTTCCGCCTGGGCCAGCGAAGTCAGGCCGAAGACGGAGACTGCAGCGATCAGGGTTCTGCGGAAGGGAATGCGCACACGTGAGTCCTCTCGTTGTTTTTAACTACTTCAGTCGGTTGCTGCCGGGGTTTCGACGGCCGGTCCGTGGATAGCGCCGAACCCATCATCAGCACGAGAGCGCCGGGGCTTGCGCAGCCATTCCACCGATGGAAGCTGTTTGTTGCTACCGGTAGCGAGCGAGGGAGCGCACTCCCCCGCCGCTGTCCCGGTACATCCGCTGCCACACAGGCGACAGCGACTACCCGATTACTTGCCGGACTTGATGGTGGTCCAGCTGCGGGTCATCAGACGCTGGGTCTTCGCCGGCAGGTCCGGGAAGGCGTACAGCTTCTTCATGGTTTCCGGAGTCGGGTAGATGCCCGGGTCGTTGCGGATCGCGTCGTTCACCAGCGGGGTGGCGGCGGCGTTGCCGTTCGGGAACTGCACGACGTTGGTGATCTCGGACATGACCGCCGGCTCGAGCAGGAAGTTGATCCACTTCAGCGCGGCTTCCTGGTTCTCGGCATCCTTCGGAATGGCAACGGTGTCGAAGAACGCGCCGGCACCTTCCTTCGGAATGTTGTACTTCACAGTGACCTTGTTCTTGGCTTCTTCAGCGCGGGACTTGGCCTGGTAAACGTCACCCGAGTAACCGATAGCCACGCAGATGTTGCCGTTGGCGATGTCGGAGATGTACTTGGAGGAGTGGAAGTAGGAGACGTACGGACGAATCTTCAGGAACAGCGCTTCGGCTTCCTTCAGCTCTTTCGGGTCCTGGCTATCAGGCTTGTAGCCCAGGTAGTGCAGGGCGGCCGGAAGCATTTCGGTCGGCGAGTCGAGGAAGCTCACACCGCAGGCCTTCAGCTTCTGGATGTTTTCCGGCTTGAACACCAGGTCCCAGGAATCCACCGGGGCGTTGTCGCCCAGCGCGGCCTTGACCTTGTCCGGGTTGTAGCCGATGCCGATGGTGCCCCACATGTAGGGGATCGCGTACTGGTTGCCCGGGTCGCTGATCTCCAGCGTCTTCATGATGTCCGGGTTCAGGTTCTTCCAGTTCGGCAGCTTGGACTTGTCCAGCGGCTGATAGACGCCAGCCTTGATCTGCTTGGCCAGGAAGGAGTTGGACGGCACCACGATGTCGTAGCCCGACTTGCCGGCCAGCAGCTTGGCCTCCAGCACTTCGTTGCTGTCGTAGACGTCGTAGACGACCTTGATTCCGGTTTCCTTGGTGAACTTGTCGACCGTGTCCGGCGCGATGTAGTCCGACCAGTTGTAGACGTGCAGCACCTTGTCATCTGCCTGCGCCATACCAGCCACAGCGCCCGCCAGCGTTACAGCGAGCAGGGATTTGCCGAAGGTCTTGAACATGCGGGTAGCTCCAGTTGTTTTTCTTGATGTTCCGGGTGGCGTGGACATCTCCTTCCGTCACCACCCGGTGAGCCTGGCCAACGCACAGGCGCAGTCTGTCAAAGGTCCGGTGAAAGACTCAAGACAGAACGGCTGCGGCGGTTTGATCGAGGCACTTGCGCGCCAGGGTGATCAGGTCATCGATCTGCGATTTCTCGATCACCAGCGGCGGCGAGATAATCATAGTGTCTCCCACCGCGCGCATGATCAGACCGTTGCGGAAGCAGTGCTCGCGGCACAGCATCCCGACACCCTTGCCTTCGAAGCGCTCGCGGGTCTTCTTGTTCTTCACCAGCTCCAGTGCTGCCACCAGGCCTACCCCGCGGGCTTCGCCTACCAGGGGATGGTCGGCCAGCTCTTGCCAGCGCTGCTGCAAATACGGTGCCGTTTCGTTCTTCACGCGCTCGACGATCTTCTCTTCGCGCAGGATACGGATGTTCTCCAGCGCCACCGCAGCGGCTACCGGGTGACCAGAGTAAGTGAAGCCGTGATAGAACTCCCCACCCTCATTCAGGGTATGGACGATCTCGTCGCGAACGATCACGCCACCCATGGGGATGTAGCCGGAAGTCAGGCCCTTGGCGATCGGCATCAGGTCCGGGGCGTTGCCGAAGTACTGGCTGCCGAACCATTCGCCGGTACGGCCAAAGCCGCAGATGACTTCGTCGGCGATGAACAGGATGTCGTACTTGGCGAGGATCTCGCGGATCTTCGGCCAGTAGGATTTCGGCGGAATGATCACACCGCCCGCGCCCTGCAGGGGCTCGGCGATGAAGGCAGCAACCTTGTCTTCGCCGACTTCGAGGATCTTCTTCTCCAGCTGCTCGGCCGCCCAGACGCCGAACTCTTCCGGGTCCATGTCGCCGCCTTCGCCGAACCAGTAAGGCTGGGCGATGTGCTCGATACCCGGGATCGGCAGGTCGCCCTGCTCGTGCAGCGCCTTCATGCCGCCCAGGCTGACGCCGGCGACGGTGGAGCCGTGGTAGCCGTTCCAGCGGCCGATGACCACTTTCTTCTGCGGCTGGCCCTTGATGCTCCAGTAGTGACGGACCATGCGCAGCACGGTGTCGTTGGACTCCGAACCCGAGCCGGTGAAGAACACGTGGTTCATGCCTTCGGGGGCGATGTCGGCGATGGCCTTGGACAGCTCCAGTACCGGCGGGTGGGCAGTCTGGAAGAACAGGTTGTAGTAGGGCAGTTCCTGCATCTGCTTGTAAGCGACTTCAGCCAGTTCCTTGCGTCCGTAGCCGACGTTCACACACCACAGGCCGGCCATGCCGTCGAGGATCTTGTTGCCCTCGCTGTCCCACAGGTAGACGCCTTCGGCCTTGGTGATGATGCGAGCGCCCTTCTCGTTCAGCTGCTTGTAGTCGGTGAACGGAGCCAGGTGGTGATCGCGGCTGAGCGCCTGCCAGTGTTGGGTGTTGGCGCTGGTCTGGTTAGTCATCTTGTAAAACCTCTTCTCTAAGAAACACGGGGCCCGGCCACGCGCCGGACCCCACGCCGATCAGACAGAAAGCAGGAGGAACTCGCGCTCCCAGGAACTGATTACTCGCTTGAAGTTCTCGTGCTCGGCGCGCTTCACCGCGACGTAGCCTCGAATGAACTTGTCACCCAGGTATTTCTCCAGGGTCTTGCTGCCTTCCATGCACTCCAGTGCGGCCTCGATGGTCAGCGGCAGGCGCAGGTTACGCCGTTCATAGCCGCGGCCCTTGACCTGGGCACTGGGTTTGAAGCCTTCGACCATGCCGATGTAGCCACACAGCAGGCTGGCGGCGAGGGCCAGATAGGGGTTGGCGTCGGCGCCGGCCAGGCGGTTCTCCACGCGGCGGTTGTCCGGGGTGGAATCCGGTACGCGCAGGCCCACGGTGCGGTTCTCCTCGCCCCACTCCACGTTCACCGGCGCCGAAGTATCGGGCAGGAAGCGGCGGAACGAGTTGACGTTCGGGGCGAACAGCGGCAGCGCCTCGGGGATCAGCTTCTGCAGGCCGCCGATGTGGTGCAGGAACAGCTCGCTCATGCTGCCGTCGGCGTTGGAGAAGATGTTCTTGCCGGTCTTGAGGTCGACGATGCTCTGGTGCAGGTGCATGGCACTGCCCGGCTCGCCGGTCATCGGCTTGGCCATGAAGGTCGCGGCCACGTTGTGCTTGAGGGCGGCCTCGCGCATGGTGCGCTTGAACACCACGATCTGGTCAGCCAGGTCCAGGGCATCGCCGTGACGGAAGTTGATCTCCATCTGCGCGGTGCCTTCTTCATGGATCAGGGTGTCCAGGTCCAGGCCCTGCAGCTCGCACCAGTCGTACATGTCCTCGAACAACGGGTCGAACTCGTTCGCCGCGTCGATGGAGAAGGACTGGCGACCAGTCTCCTGGCGGCCGGAACGGCCGATCGGAGCCTGCAGCGGGTAGTCGGGGTCATCGCTGCGCTTGGTCAGGTAGAACTCCATCTCCGGCGCCACGATCGGCTTCCAGCCCTTGTCGGCGTAAAGCTGGAGCACGCGCTTGAGCACGTTGCGCGGCGACAGCTCGATGGGGTTGCCCAGCTTGTCGTAGGTGTCGTGGATGACCATCGCGGTCGGCTCGATGGCCCAGGGGACGAGGAACACGGCATTCTCGTCCGGGCGGCAGACCATATCGATGTCGGCCGGGTCCAGCAGGTCGTAATAGATGTCGTCTTCGACGTAATCACCGGTCACGGTCTGCAGGAGAACGCTCTCCGGCAGGCGCATGCCCTTCTCGTTGAGGAATTTCGCGGTCGGCGCGATCTTGCCCCGGGCAATCCCGGTCAGGTCGGCGATCATGCATTCCACTTCGGTGATCTTGCGTTCCTTCAACCAGCCACTGAGCTGGTCTAACTTGCTAGTCATAAAGACCTCAGGGTTTGAGAGCCCGGCCCCAACGCCGGACTCAGCGGTTCCCCGCCCTCTTGCTGCAGGCTTTGCCGAATGCCTGGAAGATAGCGAGATAGTTGGGGTTCGTTTCGACCTGCCATTCCGGGTGCCACTGCACCCCGACGGCGAAGGCCACACCTTCGACGGAGAAGGCTTCAACCAACCCGTCAGGCGCCAGAGCTTCTACACGAAGGCCGGGCGCCAGACGATCAACGCCCTGGCCGTGAATAGAGTTGACCTGGAACTGCGAGGGTAGCCCGATACCGGCGAAAACGCCGCCCGGCTGCACATCGACGACGTGCCGCAGACCATATTGGATTTCGATCGGCTCACCCGCGGGTTCGCGGTGGTCCATGAAACCTTCGACTTCGTGCACCTTCTGGTGCAACGAACCGCCGAAGGCGACGTTCATTTCCTGGAAGCCACGGCAGATGCCCAGCACCGGAATCCCGGCCGCGACGGCGCGGCGAATCAGCGGCAGCGTCGTGCTGTCGCGCTCGGGATCATGAGGAGTGCCTGCAATGCTGGCGGAGCCACTATAATGATGGGGTTCGACGTTCGACGCCGAGCCCGTGAAGAGCAGGCCGTCGAACGCGGCCAACATGTCTTCCTGGTCGATGGCATCGCCCAGGGAGGGAATGATCAAAGGAATGCCCGAGGCCCCGGAGATCAGCGCTCTGAGGTATTTGTCGCCAGCAACATGGTAGGGTTTGGAACCGATCTGCTTGATGCAGGCGGACACGCCGATTAACGGCAGGCGAGACATGGGACACCCGTGTTTGTAAGTGTTATGGGCTTGAGGCCGAGCTTAGCCTTGTTCATTTTTTTACACAATAGCCATGTAAAAAATCAAACACGCCCCACTGAACAGCCCGCCAGCAAAGGCTCTCCGCTCATCAAAAGCGGCTCGAAACGCCCCAAAAACGGCCCATCACGACCGATGCGCCCCACTTTGGTGCGACATTGACAACCCTTGCCAATTCGGATTGACTCACACCTCAGCTTTCGAATGATTGAAATTTTTAACAATAAAGGTGTTACATCATGTCGGTACCCCAGAGTGCCGTGTCGCTCGAAGAAGCGAGTGAGTTCCTGAAGGAACACCCCGAGGTCCAATTCGTCGACCTCCTTATTGCAGACATGAATGGTGTGGTCCGCGGCAAGCGCATCGAACGCACCAACCTGCCCAAAGTCTATGAGAAGGGCATCAACCTCCCCGCCTCTCTCTTCGCTCTCGACATTACCGGCTCCACCGTAGAAAGCACCGGCCTCGGCCTGGACATTGGCGACGCGGATCGCGTCTGTTTCCCAATCCCCAACACTCTCTCCATGGAGCCCTGGCAGAAGCGCCCGACCGCGCAGCTGCTGATGACCATGCACGAGATGGAAGAACGCACACCGTTCTTCGCCGACCCGCGTGAAGTACTGCGTCAAGTGGTGCAGAAGTTCACCGACATCGGCCTGACCATCGTCGCGGCCTTCGAGCTCGAGTTCTACCTGATCGACCAGGAGAACGTGAACGGCCGTCCGCAGCCGCCGCGCTCGCCGATCTCCGGGAAGCGTCCGCAATCGGTCCAGGTCTACTCCATCGACGACCTCGACGAGTACGCCGACTGCCTGCAGGACATCATCGACGGCGCCCGCGCCCAGGGCATCCCGGCCGACGCCATCGTCAAGGAAAGCGCCCCAGCCCAGTTCGAAGTCAACATGCACCACGTTGACGACGCCCTGAAGGCCTGCGACTACGCAGTCCTGCTCAAGCGCCTGATCAAGAACGTCGCCTACGACCACGAGATGGACTCGACCTTCATGGCCAAGCCCTACCCGGGCCAGGCAGGCAACGGTCTGCACGTCCACGTCTCGCTGCTCGACAAGGACGGCAAGAACATCTTCACCAGCGAGGATCCCGAGCAGAACGCCGCGTTGCGCCACGCGATCGGCGGTGTGCTCGAGACCCTGCCGGCGTCGATGGCGTTCCTTTGCCCGAACGTCAACTCGTACCGCCGTTTCGGTTCGGCCTTCTTCGTGCCGAACGCACCGAGCTGGGGCCTGGACAACCGCACCGTCGCCCTGCGCGTGCCCACTGGAGCGCCGGAAGCGGTGCGCCTGGAACACCGCGTCGCCGGCGCCGATGCCAACCCGTACCTGCTGCTCTCGGCGGTACTGGCCGGCGTCCACCACGGCCTGACCAACAAGGTCGAGCCGGGCGCGCCGATCGAAGGCAACGCCTACGAGCAGCTGGAACAGAGCCTGCCGAACAACCTGCGCGATGCCCTGCGCGAGCTGGACGACAGCGACGTGATGAACAAGTACATCAGCCCCGAGTACATCGACATCTTCGTCGCGTGCAAGGAGCATGAGATGCAGGAGTTCGAATATTCGATCTCCGACCTCGAGTACAACTGGTACTTGCACACCGTATAAGTGGTAAACGAAACGCCGGCCCTCGTGCCGGCGTTTCCTTGTGCCTCTGGCACACCAAGGGGACTGCGATATCGCAACGGCGAGGAGGGGCGCTGCGGCGAGCCACATCCGTATCTCCTTCCTGTCCGCGATGTCTCCATCCGCCTGCCCGGGCGTCCATCGCGTCTGTCGTGTCTTTGCTGTCGCGCTATCGAGCGGCGATTGATTGCCGCATCCGCTGATTACGTGGTTCATTCAGGGAGATCGCCAATGCCACGCCTGTACGCTTTGATTCTGATGCTGTTGTGCCCGCTGTCCGCCTGGGCCGACCAGGTCATCCGCGTCTACAACTGGAATGACTACATCGCTCCCGAAGTGCTCAAGGACTTCGAGAAGGACACCGGCATCCGGGTCGAGTACACGACCTACAGCACCGCCGAAGAGGTCAAGAAGGCCCTGGAGAGCGGTGAGAAGATCGATGTCGCGGTACCTTCGCACAACGACCTGCCGGCGCTGATCCGCGACAAGCGCATCCAGGCGCTGGACTTCAGCAAGCTGCCCAACCGCAGCCACCTCGACACCCAGTTGCTGAGCAAGCTGGCCGCCGTGGACCCCAACAACCAGCACGCCGTGCCCTACCTGTGGGGTGCCGTGGGCCTGGCAATCAACGAACCCGAAGCGGAGAAGGCCTACGGCGGCAAGCTGCCCGACAGCTGGAGCGTCATGTTCGACCCGCAGCAGAGCCAGCGCCTGAAGGCCTGCGGCATGAGTCTGCTGGACGCCCCGGACGAAGCCTTCTCGGTGCTGATGAACTACCAGGGCCGCAACTTCGCCCGCAGCGCCCCGTCGCAGATCCGCCGTGCCGGCGAAGTCCTCGCCGAGCTGCGCCCGAACCTGCGCTACATCGACAGCGAGCGCTACATCCAGGACCTCAATGCCGGCAAGCTGTGCGTCGCCATGGCCTGGGTCGGCGACGCCCTGGGCGCCGCCAACGCCGGCCAGCCGGTGCGCTTCGTGGTGCCGCAGGAAGGCTCGGTGCTGTTCATCGACAACCTGGTGGTCCCCACTGCCGCCGAACACCCGGACCTGGCGCTCAAATTCATCGACTACCTGATGCAGCCCAAGGTCGCCGCGCAGATCACCGCCGCCACCCTCTACCCCAACGGCAACAAGGATTCCGCGCAGTTCCTCGACGCTGCCCTGCGCGACCAGCCGGGCCTGTACCCGGACCAGGAGACCAAGCGCCGTCTGTTCGCCCTGGAAACCGCGCCGGAGAAGACCGCCCCGGTGATCAACGAAGTCTGGGACAAGCTGCGCGCCGGCGGCAGCTGACTTGCCGAGTACCCCGGAGCTGGCGTCCAATAGCCGCCCAGCTCCGGAGGTCGTCATGCCCGCACCCTCGCCCACTCGCAAGCCCCGCGCCAGCAGCCAGGCACGCATCGCCGTGATCCTCGAGGCTGCCCGCGCCCTGCTGGCCGAGAGCGGCGCAGCGAGCCTGTCGATCTACGCCGTAGCCGAGCGCGCGGACATCCCGCCCTCCTCCGTCTACCACTTCTTCCCCAGCGTGCCGGCCCTGCTGCAGGGGCTGACCAGCGACGTCCACGCCGCCTTCCGCGCCTGCCTGGACGAGCCCGTAGAGCACGCCGCCCTGCGCGACTGGCGCGACCTCGCACGGCTGGTCGAACAACGCACGCTGGCCGTGTACGCCGAGGACGCCGCTGCGCGCCAGCTGATCCTCGCCAGCCACGGTCTCGCCGAAGTCACCCAGGCTGACAGCCAGCACGACGTGCAACTCGGTCACGCCATACGCGAACTCTTCGAACGCCACTTCGAGCTGCCGCCACTGCCGCAGGACATCGAGGTCTTCAGCCTGGCCATCGAGCTGGGCGACCGCGTATACGCCCTCTCCGTGCAGCGCCACGGGCAGATCACCGAACGCCTGGCCGAAGAAGGCATGCGGGTGATTGACGCTTACCTGTCGCTGTACCTGCCGCCCTGCCTGCCAAAACGGCCGTCGCCCCTTAAATAATCGATTTTTATCCGATAAAAATCCGGATATTCGGGCGATATATTTCAAAATCACCCTTCATAAACCGATTTTTATCGGCTATAAATTCTCCCACCTGGAGACGTGTCGCCGCGGAGCTTTGCCGAGCGACCTATACTGACCCCTCGCGGCACTCGACGGCGACGCCTCCTCGAATGACACAGCCCATTGCGTAGGATGGGTGGAGCGCAGCGATACCCATCGATAAGTATCCGCGTGCGCCCATCCTGCGAAGCAACCCTCAAGGACCGCCCCATGACCACGCTGACCAGCACTCCCCGCGCCGATGGCTTCCGCATGCCGGCGGAATGGGAACCCCAGACCCAGACCTGGATGGTCTGGCCCGAACGCCCGGACAACTGGCGCCTGGGCGGCAAGCCCGCGCAGGCCGCCTTCAGCGCCGTGGCCCGCGCCATCGCCCGCTTCGAGCCGGTGACCATCGGCGTTTCCGCTGGCCAGTACGAGAACGCCCGCGCGCAGCTGGCTGACGCGGCCAACATCCGCGTGGTGGAAATCAGCAACGACGACGCCTGGGTGCGCGACACCGGCCCGACCTTCGTCACCAACGACCAGGGCGACGTGCGCGGCGTGGACTGGACCTTCAACGCCTGGGGCGGCCTGGAAGGCGGCCTGTACTTCCCCTGGCACCGTGACGACCAGGTGGCGAGCAAGATCCTCGGCATCGAGCGCTGCGACGGCTATCGCACCGAAGGCTTCGTGCTGGAAGGCGGCTCCATCCACGTGGACGGCGAAGGCACCCTGATCACGACCGAGGAATGCCTGCTCAACCACAACCGCAACCCGCACATGAGCCGCGAAGAAATCGAAGCCGTGCTGCGCGAGCACCTGGCCATCGACACCGTGATCTGGCTGCCGGACGGCCTGTTCAACGACGAGACCGACGGCCACGTCGACAACTTCTGCTGCTACGTACGCCCGGGCGAAGTGCTGCTGGCCTGGACCGACGACGTGAACGACCCGAACTACGAGCGCTGCCAGGCCGCCATGCGCGTGCTGGAAAGCGCCCGTGACGCCAAGGGCCGCCAGCTGACCGTACACAAGATCGTCATCCCCGGCCCGATCCACGCGACCGAAGCCGAATGCGAAGGCATCGACCTGGTGATCGGCACCCAGCCGCGTGATCCGTCGATCCGCCTGGCCGGCTCCTACGTCAACTTCCTGATCGTCAACGGCGGCATCATCGCTCCGCGCTTCGACGATCCGGCGGACGCCGAGGCCGAAGCCACCCTCAAGCGTATCTTCCCCGAGCACGAGATCGTCATGGTGCCGGGCCGCGAGATACTCCTGGGCGGCGGAAACATCCACTGCATCACCCAGCAGCAGCCGGCGCCGCAAAAGCGCTGATTCGCTGAAGCAAGAAAAAAGGCCGTCGCCCCGGAAGGAGCGACGGCCTTTTCATTTTGCAGAGGGAAATTCTGCAGGATTACAGCAGCGGAATGCTGTAGCTGACGATCAGGCGGTTCTCGTCCTGGTCGCGCTGGGTGGCGGAGCCCGGCGTGGTCGACGCCGGCAGGCCACTGCGCAAGGAAGCGTTCTTCCAGGCGACGCCCAGGTTCTTCAGCGGACCGTCCTGGATGGTGTAACCCAGGCTGATATCGCGCTCCCACTCGGTCTTGTCACCGTAGGCCGTATCGATGTTGTCGCCGCGCAGGTAGATGGTCTGGAAGTTCAGGCCCGGCAGGCCCAGCGCCGCGAAGTCATAGCCATATCGAACCTGCCAGGTGCGCTCCCCGGCATGCTGGAACTTGCCGATCTGCACATCGGTACTCAGGTAGGAAGAAGCCCCGTCGCCGTCGTTGATGAACGGGAAGTCACTATCGCCCTTGAGCACCTGGTGCCCGGCACTGATGCTGTGGCCCTTGATGGTGTAGGTAAACAGGCCGCTGAACGCCTGGTTGTCGACCTTGCCACGGGTCAGGCCGTTACCGTAGTAGCCGGTGGTGTAGTAGGACGGGTCATGGCTGCCGTTCTTGCCGTCACTGCTGCTGTGGAAGTAGCGCAGGTCGCTCTTGAGCATGCCCTCGCCAATCTCCCAGTTGTGCTGGAGGCCGAGGAAGTGCTGTTTGTAGAAGTCCTTCAGGTTGCCGTAGTAGTACTGCAGCGTGGTGTCCTTGCCCAGCTTGTAGTCGGCACCACCGTAGTAGAACTTGTTGGTGTACTGGGCGTACTGCGACTTGCCGCCGGCGTTCGCCCCGGCGATCGACAGGCCCTGGTCGGAGTTGCTCGAGTTGCGCCCCTTCATGTGCTCCAGTTGGCCGGCGACGAAGGTCAGGTCCTTGAACTCATTGGAGGTGACCTGGCCACCACTGAAGGTCTGCGGCAGCAGGCGGCCGTCGTTGTACGTCACCACCGGCAGCTTGGGCTGCAACGTGCCATAGCGCAGCTCGGTCTGCGAGACCTTGGCCTTGCCGGTCAGCCCAAGGCTGGCGAAGTCGTCCACCGCGCGGCCATGGCTGTCCGTGGGGAAGACGATGCCACCCAGGCTGCTGCTGTCCGGGTTGTAGTGCTTGCCCTTGCCGCTGTCGAGCTTGACGCCCAGCAGACCCAGCGCATCGATACCGAAACCGACCGTACCCTGGGTGTAGCCGGACGCGTAGTTGAGCAGGAAGCCCTGCCCCCACTCCTCTTGTTTGCTCGGCGCCGCCGAGCCGTTGCGGTTGTCCTGGTTGATGTAGAAGTTGCGCAGGCCGAGGCTGGCCTTGCTGTCTTCGATGAAGCCTTCGGCGAGTGCGACCTGGGCCATTCCGGCTGCGGCAATGGCCACGGCCAGGCTCGAATGCTTGAGTTTGCGGTAATGCATAGCTTTCCCCATGACAGGATCGTGAGCGCGTCATCGGGCTTCGGGCACGATGCGCCCGGCAGGGATGACGACAGTGTCGATCACGACGGCCATGGGGAGGAGTGAGGGAGACGAGCCAGGCGGGGCGATCTGCGCCGCCTTGTCACTGCAGCGCCGGCCGGGCACTCGTTCAGCGAGGTACTCCCGAGCGACGCACGCTCCATACCCCCCTACCGGAAGGCCTGCTCGATGCCTCTCCCGCCGGTCCGCGCGACCGGCGCCACGATAAGAGCAAGGCCGGCTGCCGCGCGGCGGATAGCCCCGTGACAGGAGGCCTGTTGCACAATCTTTGACCAGGCTCACGCTTGGATTTCCAGGCAGGCACGGACCACCTCGGAAATGAAGGAGAAGCCTCCGAACACTGCCGGAAGAACACCGAATGCGGACAGGAAAATTCGGCCCCATTAGCGAGCGCACTACTCTCCCGCGCACCACGAAAAAAGCCGCCGCCTCTGACGAGGACGGCGGCTTCTTTTCAGCCCGTAGAAATTACAGCAGCGGGATGGTGTAGCTGACGATCAGGCGGTTCTCGTCCTGGTCGCGCTGGGTCGGAGTACCCGGGTTGCCAGCGGAAGCGGCCGGCAGGCCACTACGCAGCGCCGCGTTCTTCCAGGTGAAGCCCAGGCCCTTGAAGGTGCCGTCCGGGATCACGTAGGCCAGGGAGATGTCACGCTCCCACTCGCTCTTGTCGCCCTGGGCGGTGTCGATGTTGTCGCCGCGCAGGTAGAGGGTCTGGAAGGTCAGGCCCGGCAGACCGGCCTGGGCGAAGTCGTAGGCGTAGCGAACCTGCCAGGTGCGCTCGCCGGCGCGCAGGAACTTGCCGATCTGCACGTCGGTGATCAGGTAGGCCGTGGCGCCGTCGCCGTTGTTGATGAACGGGAAGTCGCTGTTGCCGCTGAGCTGCTGGTAGCCGGCGCCGAAGCTATGGCCGCTGACGGTGTAGGTGAACAGGCCGCTCCAGGCGCGGTTGTCGACTTCACCCTTGAGGGTGTTGCCGCCGTAGTAACCGCTGGTGTAGTAGCTCGAATCGTGGCCGTTCTTGCCATCGTCGCTGCTGTGGAAGTAGCGCAGGTCGCTCTTCAGCACGCCCGGGCCAATGGCCCAGTTGTGTTGCAGGCCGAGGAAGTGCTGTTTGTAGAAGTCCTGCAGGTTGCCGTAGTAGTACTGCAGCGTCAGGTCCTTGGTCAGCTTGTAGTCGGCGCCGCCGTAGTAGAACTTGTTGACGAACTTGCCGGTCTGGGCGTTGTTGGCGCCGGCGATCGACAGGCCTTCGTTGTTGCTCGAGTTACGGCCCTTGGCGTGCTCCAGCTGGCCGCCGAGCAGGGTCAGGTCCTTGAACTCGTTGGAGGTGACCTGGCCGCCCTCGAAGGTCTGCGGCAGCAGGCGACCGTCGTTGTAGGTCACCACCGGCAGCTTGGGCAGCAGGGTGCCGTATTGCAGCACGGTATTGGAAACCTTCACCTTGCCGGTGGCGCCCAGGTGGGCGAAGTCATCCACCGCGCGGCCATCGCCATCGGTGGGGAACACGGTGCCGGCATAGGCAGAACTTGTCGGGTTGTAGTGAGTGCCCTTGCCACTGTCCAGGCGCACGCCCAGCAGGCCCAGGGCATCGACGCCGAAACCGACGGTGCCTTCGGTGAAGCCGGAGGTGTAGTTGAGCAGGAAGCCCTGCCCCCACTCTTCCTGCTTGCTCGGCTCGGCGGGGCCGTTGCGGTTGTCGGAGTTGATGTAGAAGTTGCGCAGGGTCAGGTTGGCCTTGCTGTCTTCGATGAACCCACCGGCGACGGCGGATTGAGCGAGGCCTGCGGCAGCGATGGCGAGCGCGAGGCTCGATTGCGTGAGAGTGCGGCGTTTCATTGGAATTTCCCCATTTTATTGATCTTGGAAAGCAGGCCATTCAAGACAACGACTGGCTCCAGCGGAGCCCGACCGAACGGCAAGCAGCGGCCACGGCGTGCCAGGCACGCTCGGCATGCAGTAATTCGGCGGTGTACGGCGCTCCCCTAGACGGGGCTCAAGCGCAGGCAAGCAGGCGGGAGGGCAGCAGAAGAATGGAATGGCATGGATCGGATCTCGTGTCTTGTTGTTGTGGCAATGCGCTGGGCATGCGTCAGTGGCTAGGCAATCCCCAGGCCAACCGGCCTTTCCTGCCTGACACCCGTCATTTCCGACACTCGGAACGATCTGCAAGCAAATTCCTTCAGAAAAATCAGCGGAAAACCGCCACGAGCCCCCTTCGCCTTGGCGGATAACCGCCATCCCCTTTTCGCTGTCACGGCAACGCTGGGGAGCAAGATAAAAGAAGCTCTATAAATCAAAAAAGAATTAATTATTACTATGTAATTTCTTTTAGGAATATATGATAGCACGCTGCTCGACTGGCGACGCCTCCCTGACGGGGTACCCAGTTCGTATGATTTGGATGACCACTAGGAATAAGACGAAGGATTTAGCCCACAGAGTCCAAGAAGGCCCTCCGGCAAGCCCGGACGATGGACAAAAAAAACCCGCCAGCGCTGCAACGCGGGCGGGTTCGGGACCCTGTGCTAGGGGAAGGTCCCAAAGGAGAGCGGCGGAATGGAGTCCGCCTAGGAGTGGTGCGTCCCTGCACCCGATGGCGGCGATGATGGCCAGCATCGGGTGCGGAGTCGATTCCAGCGGTACGCTCGACGCTGTAGGAATTACCCGTACCCTGACGCCTTGCGCCGGGCACCGCCGGGTCAGTTGTTGCCAACCGCGGCGCTGGTGCCGATGAAGGCAGCCGATGGCAGCAGCTGACTGATGAAGCGGTTCCAGCGGGTGATGTTGGCCGGGCCGATGAACACGACATCCTGCGGCTGCATGGCAAACTCCTTGGCCAGGGCATAGGCGGTCGGACGCTTCGCTTCCAGGTGGAAGACCTGGGCCTGGAAGGCGCCCGGTGCAGTACCGGCGACCGACTCCGGGTTACCGCGGATCACGTAGACCGAGTCGCCATCGGAGGTTTCCGGGCTCAGGCCCCCGGCGTTGCCGAGTACTTCCAGCAGCGACAGGCCGGTGGTGCGGTAGGTAACCACCTGCGGACGCTCGACCTCACCCACCACGTAGACTTTCTTGCGGTCGTTGTAGGGCAGGTGGATCTGGTCGCCGTTCTTCAGGTAGATGCCGGTCAGAGTCGAACCGGAGCGGTTCAGTGCGTCAACGTCGAGCACATACTCGCGGCCATCACGCTTGAGCGTCAGCCCGGAAAGATCGGCTTCACCGGTGATCACACCAGCCTTGCTGACCGCCTGCACCAGGGTGGTCGGCGTATTGTTCAGCTCGACCTGCCCACCGTTCTGGAAAGCCCCGGAGAGCACCACGTGCTGGCTGGCATACCGCAGCACGGTGACATCCACCTGCGGGTCGACAATACCCTTCTTCGCCAACTGGCTGGACAGGCGCTTGCGCAACTGCGCTGGAGTCTGCCCTTCGGCGCGTACGACACCGGCATAGGGGAAGAAGATATTGCCGTCGGCACCGACCACGCGACCGTTGGCTTCCATCTGCTGGGTCGAGCCGGGACTGGTCAGTTCAGGGTGGTCCCAGACGGTGACCAGCAGCACGTCGCCGCCACCGATCAGGTAGTCCTCCTGCGGCGGGCGATAGTTCAGCAGCTCTGCGGGCACGCCGGGTTTGGCGGCGAAGTCGGCCTCCTGGCGTTGCAGCACCTGGGGCGTGATGGGCACGAGGGTGATGTTCATCCCCTCCTTCTGGGCCTCGCGTTGGATATCGGAATCCGTCATGTGCTGACCGGGAGAGAACACGCAGCCTTGTAGCGCCAGACTGCCGACTACAAAGCTGAAAGCGAGCAGGTTTTTCATGGCAATCCTTCCTTGAAGCTTGTGTGGAAACTCAATAGGCATTGCGGTGTACGAAACCCTTGAACAGGGTCAGCAAGACGATCTTCAGGTCCCACCAGACGGACCAGTTCTCGATGTAGTCCAGATCGAACTCGATGCGTTTCTGCATCTTCTCCAGGGTGTCTGTTTCGCCACGCCAGCCGTTCACCTGGGCCCAGCCGGTAATGCCTGGCTTGACCTTGTGACGCAGCATGTAACGGCTGACCTGACGCCGGTATTGCTCGTTGTGCGCCACGGCGTGGGGGCGTGGACCGACCACGGACATGTCGCCGAGCAAGACATTGAAGAACTGTGGCAACTCATCCAGCGAGGTGCGCCGCAGGAAGGCGCCCAGCGGGGTGATGCGGCAATCGTTGCGCGAGGCCTGGGTGACGGCGGCACCGTCCTCCATGACCGTCATGCTGCGGAATTTCCAGACGCGGATGGGCCGGCCATCCATGCCGTAGCGGGTCTGGCGGAACAGCACCGGGCCGCGCGAAGTGAGCTTCACGGCCACGGCGATGAACAGCATGGGCACGGCGATCAGCAGCAGGATCAGCGAGGCCAGCACCACGTCCTCGATGCGCTTGAGCACGGCGTTGGGGCCGTCCATGGGCGTGTCGAAGATGCTGATGGTGGCCAGCCCGTTGATGCTCTCGCTGCGCGCGTGCAGCAGGTCGAACATGAACAGGTCGGGGATCAGGTAGACCGACACCGTGGTGTCGGACAGCTCGCGGATCAGTTCGTTGAGCAGCGGCTCGCGGGACAGCGGCAGGGTCAGGTAGACCTTGTCGATCTGCCCCGAGCGCGCCGCCTCGATCAGCGCCAGGCGGTCGCCCTTTACCGGCACGCGCTCACCCAGTTCCATCTGCTGCGGGCGATCGTCATAGAAGCCGATCAGGCGCAGGCCCATCCAGGGCGCCGCGAGGATGGTCTCGGCCAGTCGCGCACCCACTTCGCCGGTACCGTAGATGGCCACATTGCGGCTGTTGAAGCCGTGGCGGCGGGCGACGCGCAGCAGCATGCGGATAGCCAGGCGGTAGCCGCACATGATCAGCAGCGCCGCGGCAAACCAGCCCAGGCGTCGGGGCTCTTCCAGCTCTACGTGGCGCAGGGAGATGTCCAGCAGCAGCACGGCGAAGAACGCCAGCGACCAGTACAGGGTGACGCTCAACGACTCACGCAGCAGCGACTCGCCACGCCAGGAGCCGTAGAGCTGGTTCAGCTCGCCGAGCCAGTGGAACAGCATCACGCAGAGCAGCACCGAGACCCAGATCTGTGCATCCAGCACGCCGTTGCCAGCGCTGAGCAGCACGACCCCGGTGAGCACGATCACCAGGATGTCGCTCAGGCGGTGCGCCAGTGAGATCAGCGACTGGTGCGCGCGCAGGATTCCTTTCGTCTTGTTGGGCATGATGACCTCACGATTGCCGGCGTCGCTCCTGACGCCGCTGCATCGCTATCGCAGTCCGTGGTTGAACGCATGGCCGGCAAGTCCGCTGCGCAATGCCTGCGGGTTCGCCGGGTGCGGGTTCACTGTCGCTTGTCCAGCAGCAGTTGCTGCAGGTAGCGGCCATAGCCGGTCTTGCTCAGGCGCTCGGCCTGGAGGGCCAGCAGGCTCTCGCTGAGCCAGCCCTGCTGGTAGGCGATTTCCTCCAGGCAGGCGACCTTCAGCCCCTGGCGCTCCTCGATGGTCTGCACGAAGTGGCCGGCTTCCATCAGCGACTCGTGGGTGCCGGTGTCCAGCCAGGCGAACCCACGACCGAGCAGGCTGACGCGCAGTTCGCCCAGTTCCAGGTAAAGGTTGTTGATATCGGTGATTTCCAGCTCGCCACGGGCCGAAGGGCGGATCTGACGAGCCATCTCGACGACGCGGTTGTCGTAGAAGTACAGGCCGGTGACGGCGTAGTTCGAGCGCGGTACGCGGGGTTTTTCCTCGATGGAAAGCACCCGCCCTGCGTCGTCGAACTCGACCACGCCGAAGCGCGCCGGGTCCGCTACCTGGTAGCCGAAGACGGTGGCGCCCTGGGTACGCGCGGCGGCTTCGCGCAGGGTTTCGGTGAAGCCCTGGCCGTAGAAGATGTTGTCGCCCAGCACCAGGCACACCGAGTCGTCGCCGATGAATGGCGCGCCGATCAGGAAAGCCTGCGCCAGGCCATCGGGCGAGGGCTGCACGGCATACTGCAGGCGCACCCCGAACTGCTCGCCATCCCCCAGCAGGGCGCGGAAATTCGGCAGGTCGGCAGGGGTGCAGATCAGCAGGATGTCGTCGATCCCGGCGAGCATCAGCACCGACAGCGGGTAATACACCATCGGCTTGTCGTAGATCGGCAGCAGTTGCTTGGACACGCCCAGGGTAATGGGATGCAGGCGCGTGCCGGAGCCACCGGCGAGGATGATGCCCTTCATGATCTGCCTCCTTGCTTGGCGATCTGTTTGGCGTCGAAGCGCGCCGGATAGTCCGAGCGCTCGGTCAGAAAGGTGTCGATCAGGCTGGAAAGTCGCAGCGCTGAAATGTCCCAGGAGTAGCGCAGGACGTTCTCCTGCCCCAGGCGGCGCAAGTCGGCGCGCAGCTTGTGGTCGAGCAGCACCCGACGCAGGGCGGCCGCAATGCCGGGCGGATCGAGGGGGTCGAAGTACAGCACCGAGTTGCCCAGCACTTCGGGGATCGATGCACTGCTGGCGGCCACCACCGGGCAACCACAGGCCTGGGCCTCCAGCGGCGGGATGCCGAAGCCTTCGTACAGCGACGGGAAGGCGAAAACGGCGGCGTTGCGGTACTGCTCGATCAGTTGGTCGTCGTCCAGCCGCCCCAGCCAGCGCACCCGATCACCCTGCCCGCTGTGCTGCAGTTGCGCATCGACGAAGCTGCGGTTGGCGGCGCCGACGATGCGCAGCTCCACGTCCAGCTCGCCGAGCAGACGGAACGCTTCGATCAGCCGGGAGAAGTTCTTGTGCGCCGCCGGCGAGGACACCGCCAGTACATAGGGACGTTCGAGCTGCGTCGGTTCGAGGCCGGTACAGAACTCGGCGGACACCGCATTGGCGATCACGTGGATGCCTTTGGGGTCGACGCCATAGTGCGAGGCGATCTCCTCGCGGGAGAACTCGCTGACCGTGACCTGCGCCAGCGAACGGCGCAGCATCAGCGGGATCATCAGGCGGTACAGCGCGCGAAACTTCCAGGAGAAGCTTTCCGGGTGGCGCACGTAGGTGATGTCGTGGTGCGTGACGACCTGCTTCGAATAGGCCAGCGGTGCCGTGCTGCACAGCGAGACCAGCAGCGGCCGGCCGTGACGGGCCAGCCACAGCGGCAGGTCAACCTGTTCCCAGAGGTGCCCGCTGCGGTGGCCGATCTGTTCGACGCGGAGCTGGCTGGCGATTTCCGGGCGGAGGATTTCGCCGGGCGGTGCAACGAAGTGCAGGTCGCTGCGCAGCCGCGCCAGCGACAGCGAAATCTGCTCGGCGAAGCGCTGCACGCCGCTCACTTGCTGGGTCAGGAAACGCGCGTTGATCACGATCATGAGGGTTCTCCGCGATGGAGTCAGCGCAACGACAGTTGCGGGGCCGACGCGCTGCGCACCAGGGTGGGCGAGGCGTCGATGCGGATGCTGGCCTGGCAGTCGCCACCCGCTTTGGGGCACTGCCAGGGCACCGGCCGGCCCTCGCGGCGGGCGATCCCTTCGACGGCGTCCAGACGCCAGAGGGTGTCGCTGCTGCCGGGCTTGCTGGTGATGTTCAGGGTCTGTTCGTGTCCCAGGGTCCAGGCCACCAGGATTTCCTCGCTGGCCTTGGCGAAGCGCAGCAGGTAGACGTTCGGGTCCTCATTCGGTACGCGGCCGACGAAGCGGTAGCGGCCGATGATGTCGGCAATGCTGGCCATCGCGTGGTAGGCCGGTTTCGGCTGGCCACCGGCGGTGAGCAGGCCGAAGTTGTGCTCCATGTCCGTGCGGTCGATGCCGTCGTCCACCAGGTCATACCACCAGGCACCCTTCACGTTCGGCAGGCTGCGCACCAGCACATAGGCGCGAGCCAGGTAGGCGGCCTGGCGTTCGCGGCTGATACCGCAATCGCCTTCGTGGGCCGGCCAGCTGAACTCGGTGAAGTACAGCGGGACCGGTTTGCCGGCGGCGTTTTCCAGCTTCTGGTTCACGCCCTGGAACCAGTTCAGCCAGGCTTCGGGAGTGGACATCTCGCCCTCGCAGTACACCGAGGGGTGCAGCGAAATACCGTCGACGACATCCAGCGCGCCACCGGCGACGACGCGCTCGGCGAAGCCCTGGCGAATGCCCTTGAGGGTGACGGCTCCAGCGAGCACCTTGGCCTGCGGGTCTTCCTCGCGGATCACCTTGGCGGCCGCGCGCACCAGGGTCAGGTAGTCGTCGCTGAAGTCCTTGTCGGTGGCATTTTCCGAGTCCCATTCGTTCCACACTTCGTAGTAGGCGACCTGTCCCTTGAAGCTGCGCACCACATAACGCACATAGCGCAGATAGCCCTCGCGGGCCGCGTCGTCGCGCGGCTTGGCGTTTCCGTAGAACTGGTTCTCGTTGCCCAGGATCAGCAATGTGCTGATACCCAGGCTGCGAGTGCTGCGCAGCTGCGCACGCCAGGCCGCATCGATGGACAGCACGCCGCGCTCGCGTTCGACGCTGGACCAGTAGGCGTCGTCGCGGAACGACAGGATGCCGGCCTCGCGCGCCAGGCGATTGATGCCGTCGCGATTGCCCGCGCGGATGTTCTGGTGGGTACTGGCGCCGACGATGAATTCCGGCGCGCCGAGGTTTTCCACCGGCGCCTCGTTGGCCAGGGTGCGCGGTGATTGCAGCAGCCCGCCAATCAACAACGTGCAGGCCAGCAGGCTAAGCATGCCGCCCTGCAGGCGCAGGGTGCGCGGCGCCGGTTGCGGCGCGGCTTCGCCTGGCAAGCTCAGGGCGCGGCCGATGGCCAGGCCGAGGAACAGGCTGGGGATCGGCGACTCGAGCACGTCGCTGGTCCAGGCGATGAGCAGGATGCAGTAGGCGATGCCGAGCAGCGCGCGGGCTTCGCGGCCAGGCTGGCGCTGCAGGCGCATCAGCATCGGCACCGCCAGCAGGTAGAGGGCGACACCGGCCACGCCGAACAGGCACCAGAGGTAGAGCAGCGAATTGTCCGCCACCGCCAGCTGCTCGACGCCGAAGATCGGGAAGGCCGCGTAGGCGCTGCCGGTCATGCCCAGGCCGGCTCCGGTATAGATCCAGCCGTTGTAGTCCATCACCTTGATCAGGTTCGGCCAGGTGTTGACCAGGCGATCCACCATCGACCCCATCAGGTTGTCGCCGGTGGCGCTGGCCAGGTACGGGTCGACCTGCGCGTACAGCCCATACAGCGGCAGCAGCAGCGCACCCAGTACCACTACCAGCGCGGCACACAGGAACAGCAGGCGCTGACGGGCGAAACCCATCACCAGCAGGGCGACGAAGAAGGCGCCGGCGGAGGACTTGTTGGTGGTCAGGACGATGCCCACCAGCGCCACCAGGTAGATCAACCCACGTACCGGCAGCGCCAGGCGGAAAGAGCCCAGGTACAGGCTGAACACCGCCAGCATCATCGCCAGGCTCGAGGACATCCGCGAAAAGCCGGCGATGCGGTCCAGACCATAGGCGCTCCAGGAGCGGTTGCCGCTGATCTCGACGCCGCCCATGGAGTAGGTGTAACCCTTCCACGGCACGTTGATGGTGAGATCCAGGGCAATGCCGAGCAGCGAGGCGAGCAGGCAGAAGAAGATGATCCAGCCCATCGCCTTGCGATGCATTTCCAGGTAGGGGCCGCAGAGCAGGCCGAACAGCAGCGGCGCGTAGATGAACACCGAGAAGAGGCCGCTCTTGAACTCGGCCCCATGCAGCCGGCCGAGCAGTAGCGAAGCTGCTGCGAGGATCAGCAGCAACCAGAGGCCACGCTGCTGCGGGCGGGTGAAAAGCTCCCAGCCCACCGCGACGATGCAGGCCACCTTGGGCAGGTAAACGATGGCCGACAGACCCGCCTGGTCGGTGTAGAAGCGCAGCGCACCGTTGAAGGTCTCCACCAGCAGCAAGGCCACCAGCACCCCGAGCGCCAGCAACGAGCGGTCGAAGGTCACGCGGCGGTCGACCTCAAAGCGTGGATACGGGGATTGCAGTTCCATGCTGGACTCCGCGGGTAAGCAGGGTGTGGCGCAGGATGGCTTCGTATTCGTCAAGCATCCGTTCCACGCTGAGCATTGGTGCCACGACCTCACGGGCGCGCGCGGCCAGGCGCTGGCGCAGCGCCGGCTCACGCACCAGGCGTTCGATCGCGTCGCCCAGCGAGTCGCTGCGCTCGGGCGAGCAGAGCAGGCCGTTGATTTCGTCCAGGACGATTTCCGTCAGGCCGCCCATGCGTGAGGCGATCACTGGCAGGTGATGGGCGCAGGCTTCCAGCGCCACCAGCCCGAAGGATTCCGGTGACAGGCTGGGCACCACGGCGACGTCGATTTCACCGAAGAATTCGGCCGCCTTGCGGTAGCCGACGAAGTGCACGCGCTGGGGATCGGCAAGGGACTTCAGCTGGTTCACGTAGGTGCTGTCGCCCCGTCCGGCGATCAGCAGCGAGGCATCGTCGCCGCGTGCCTGGAACTGCTCGATCAGCCACTCCACGCCCTTGTTCGGGGTCAGCGCGCCGATGAAGCCGAAACGCAGCGGACGTCGCCCGCTTACCGGCGGCGCGACGGGCACCTCCGCCATCGGCGAGCCGTTATAGACCACATGGGTCTGGCTGCCGGCGAAGTACCCGGCATCGAGCAGCGCATTGAGCTGGTAGCGACTGACGCCGACCACCGCATCGATTTCGCTCGAAGCCGATGCGTGGGAGCGCCGCAGCAGCGCACAGGATGCGCACTGCTGCTCACAGTGGCGACCCTTGTGGAAGCGCACGCCGCGCGGGCAGGTCAGGTACTGGTCATGAAGTATCTGTACGAGCGGCAGACCGGCGTCGCGGATTGCGTCCCAGGCGGAGATCGACCAGCCCGACAGGTTATGGCAGACCACCACGTCCGGCTCGACCTCTTCCAGCACCTTCGCCAGCACGCTGCGCATGCTGCGGTTGTAGCGGTCCAGCCCGTGCCAGGCGAGGCGCTGCAGCGGGCCGTGGCGCTTCTCGTCGAACGGCCAGTAGAGATTGCGCAGGCCGGCGCGCAGCACCGCTACACCGTTGAACGTCTCGCGCTGCAGACCCGCATCCGGCCCGGTGCAGAGCACCTGCACGTCATGCCCACGCCCGCGCAGGCCCTCGGCCATGAGCTGCAGCATGACCTCCGCCCCGCCACCGATGTGCGGGGCGTAGAGGGTGTTGAGCAGCAGCACTCTCATAGCGGGTAGGCCCGGTTCATGCCGAGTGCGCCGGCTTCGCCATCGCGGATCGCCTGCAGCAGCAGGGCCAGGCGGCTCTCGCGCTGGTGGCGGCGGGCGAAGAAGTGCAGCAGGCGGATGAACACCCAGCGGTTGAAGCGGTACATCAGCGGCGAGGTGACCCACAGGTTCTTGTCGAACCAGGCCTGGTTGCGCGCGGCGTAGTAGGCGCGCAGGTCGGAGCTGCCGAGCAGGTAGGTCTCGTAGATGTTGGAGGTGCGCTCCTTGATGTTCCAGGAGTGCTCCAGGTCGTCCAGGCCAGCCTCGGGCACCAGGTAGAGATGCCCGCCGAGGGCGCCGATACGGAAGGTGTACTCGGTGTCGTCGGCGTAGAGCACCAGATCGCGGCGCGGCAGGCCGATGCGCCGGAACAGGTCGGCATGCCCGAGCAGGCCGCCGTAGTAGGCGAATGGCAGCTCCAGCAATGGCTGCGCGCGGCGCGGCTTAGGCTTGCCCCAGGGCGTGCGGCGCCAGAGCTTGTAGGGCAGTTGGCGGACATGGAAGCCGAAGTAGCTGGAGCGTGGCGGCGTGATGAAGCGGGTCGGCACGCCGGAGGCGACATCGGCCTGGTGGGTCGGGCGAAAGCCAAGCACGGCGGTATTGTCGGCGCCATGGCGCAGTGCACAGTCGATCAGACGTTGCTTGAGCAGAGGGAAGGAGCCCGGCGTCGGCGCGTTGTCGTCATCCATCAGCCAGATGAAGTCGCAGCCGGTCTTCAGCGCAGCCTCGATGCCCACGGCGTAGCCATTGGCCGAACCGGTATTGCTGTCCAGCTCGATCACCTGCACGCGGTTGGGCCAGAGCATGAACAGCTGGTCCAGCTCCGCCACCGAGGCATTGCTGACGACAATGGCGCGGGTGATGTCCTTCTCGCGGAAGGCACGAGCCAGCAGCTCTTCCAGATATTCCAGGCGATCGCCATAGGTCAGCGTCACCAACACGGTCGATCCATTCATCTCGCCACTCCTCCTTGTACCTGGCCTTGTCTGGGTTATGCGCCTCAGGCGCGCCAGCCGTCGTTGCCGCCCACCGCCGAGAGCTGGCTGAGCGGGACCCGGATGCGTTGTTCGCGTTGCAGCAGGTTGAGCAGGATCAGGGCGCGCTCGGTGCCGTCGTCGCAGAGGAAGATGGCCTCGACCTCGCATTCGCCTGCGCACTTCAGGCGCACCACCTGGCCTTCGTGGAAGCTGCTGGCAGGCCGCTCGGGCATGCTCGCCAGGCGCTGGCGGATGCCTTCCACCAGGTCGTCGGCCACTGCCAGCGGCTGCGCGCCGAAGCTGACGATGCGCGCCACACCACGGGTGGAGCGGATCGGGAACCAGTTGTCGTGCTGCTGATCGAGGCGGATGAACAGGTAGCCGGGGAACAGCGGCTGGGTCCGGCTGCCCTGCTTCACCACCGGGCGATAGCAGGAAAAACCCTGGCGACCAAGGTTCTCCTCGGCGCGCAGTTCCTGGTGTGGTTTGGTCTGGATCAGGTACCAGCGGTACTGCGCGACATCCAGATCAACGCTGATCACGGAATTCATGACTCACTCTCCATGGCGCTTTCAGCGCGCCCTCGGATGTCTGACGCGGGAGAAATGGAACGCTCCAGGGTGTAGCGGCCCAGCAACCGCTGCATCTCGTCCGGCGGGTTGAACATCAGCACGTCGATGATCGACAGGCTGGGGACGAAATCAGGGCTGAACTGCGGGTAGCTCAACTCGTCCATGCGCAGGAATTGCAGCTCCAGGCCGTGGGCCTGGAACACCTCGGGCGAGTACAGGTGACGTCCGCCCTCCGGGTTGAGGTAGACGTCGCCACCGCTCTGTTTCACCGCTTCGATCAGGCGCTGGTCGCGGCCGATATCGTCGGCCAGGTCCAGCTCGGAAACCCGCGCCATGGGTGTGTCGATGCCCATGTAATGGCAGATGCGGCGGATCGAGTGTTCGGCGAAGTGCGACAGGTTGCGCTCGGGGTGTTCGAGGATTTCCTCCAGCAGCGGCATCACCTGCGGGTAGCACGGTGCGCGGTGGTAGGCATGGCGGATGGTGTGCAGCAGGCGCTGGTTGCTCAGGCGCATCTGCTCGCTCAGCCTTCTCTCATTGATCGCCTGGGTCTGCGAGCCCTGTTCCAGCGGGAAGCTGAACTGCCAGATCTTCCCGCCGACCAGCAGGCGATTGCGATTGATCCAGCCGCGCCGGGTGTACTGCAGGCTGTCGCCGAGAATGAACAGGCTGCTCGCGGCGATCAGCTGGAAGTACCCCAGGTAGGGGAACAGGTACGGCTGCATGAGGCTGACGATATGGACCATGGCTGCATCCCTTCCCTATTCCTGATTCAGTCCTTGGCGTCGTAGCGGTAGGCGTAGGCGCCGTAGTCGTATGCCGCGGTCGAGGCCTTGCGTTTCACACCGTTGAGGATCGCGCCCTGCAGGTGGATGCCGCTCTGCCCCAGGCGCCGCCGTGCGGTGTCGATCTCGCTCGCCGGGCTCTGGCCGAAGCGCGTCACCAGCAGGCAGATGCCGCACAGCCGGCCGACCAGGGCGGCGTCGGTCACCGCCAGCACCGGCGGGGTGTCGACTATCACCAGGTCGTACATCGACGAGGCATCGCGCAGCAGCTGGGCAAAGTTCTCGTGCATCAGCAGCTCGGAGGGGTTGGGCGCGGCGAAGCCGCAGGAGATGAAGTCCAGCTCCGGCACCTCGGTGGGCAGGATCACTTCGCTCAGCGGGCGGTGCGAACTCAGCGCGTCGGACAGGCCGTGGCGCGGGGTCAGGCCGAACACCCGGTGCAGGTAGCCCTTGCGCATGTCGGCGTCGATCAGCAGGGTGCGCAGGCCCGATTGCGCGACGATGGCCGCGAGGTTGCTGGAGACGAACGACTTGCCGGCGCCCGGCGCCGGGCTGGTGAGCATCACCACGTTGTTGCGCGCTTCGAGCAGGGCGAAATGCAGGTTGGTGCGCAGGCTGCGGATCGCCTCGTTGGCCAGGTCACCGGGGGCCGACGCGGCCAGCAGCTTGGGTGTATGGCCGAGGATGTCACCCTTGCGCTCCTTCTCCAGGCGCTCCTGCTGCCGCGAGTAGGGGATCGCGGCGAGGACCGAGAGGCCGAGCTGTTCGATCGCCTCGGGGTTCTCCACGCCACGGTAGAAGGCCTGGCGCAAGAACAGGATCGCGAGGGCGACGCAGAAGCCGAGCAGGGTGGCGAGCAGCACGATGACCTTGCGCATCGGCTTGGCCGGCTGCTCGACGTTGGCCTGGGCGGTGTCGATCACCCGCACGTTGCCGATGGTGCCGGCGCGGATGATGTCCTGCTCCTGGGCCTTGTTCAGCAGGTTGGTGTAGGTCTGACGGGTGACCTGCATGTCACGGGACAGGCGCAGCAGTTCCTGCTGGGTAGCCGGCAGGGTCTGGATGCGTTTCTGCAGTTGTGCCTTGCGGTCTTCCAGACTGCCCATCTGCTTGAGCAGCGCCTGGTAGGTCGGATGCGTCGGGGTGTACAGGCGGTCGTACTCGGCGCGCTTGAGCTTGAGCTCGGAAAGCTGGTTGTCGATGCCCACCACCTGGTCCAGCACACCACGGGTCTCGACGCTGATGTCGGCGGATTTGGCAGTGGTCTGGTAGGCGTTGTAAGCGGCCTCGGCCTTCTCCAGGTCCAGGCGTACCACCGGCAGTTGCGAGCGCAGGAACTGCAGGCGCTGGGACGCTTCGGCGGAACTGCGCTCGACGTTCTGCAGCACGTAGAGGTGGCTGATCTTGTCGAGGATGCGGTCAGCCTGCAGCGGGTTCGGATCTTCCAGGGTCATGTAGATGATCCCCGAGTCCTTGCCGGCCTCGGCCACCTTGAGCAGCTTCTGGTAGTTCAGGGTCGTGGTGAGCAGGCGGTTCTTCGCCACGATGAACTCGGTGCCGGGGCGCGCCACCAGCTCATCCACCTCGATGCTGAAGCCCTTCTCCATCACGGTTTTCTTCAGCTCGCCGCGCAGGATCAGCTGGTCGTCGGCGTTGAGCAGGTGATAGGCGTCGCCACCGTCGGCCACCAGGGTCAGCGGTTCGCCCAGGTACTCCTCCGGTACGTCGAGCGAGAACACCTTGATCTGCTCGCCGCCCCAGCCGTAGGCCCCCATGCCCAGCCAGGGCGCAGCCAGGGTCTGCCCGGCCTCGGGATGGTAGCGGCGCGCCAGGTAGTCACCGATCAGCGGCAGGCGCTTGGGCTTGGCGATGATGTCCAGCTTCAGCAGCTCGACCGCCTTGCCGAGTACCGCGCGGGATTTCAGCAGTTCGATTTCGGTGGAGGCGATCGACACCGAGTCGGGGCGATTGATCACCTCCGGCGTGCCGTTCAGGCCGTTCTTCTTCTGCTCGATCTGGATCATCGCGCCGGAAACGTAGATCGGCGTGGCGACCACTGCATAGAAGAGCCCGAGCACCGCGAACAGGCCGGTGACGGCGAGGATCATCTTCTTGTGATCGAACAGCAGACGCAGCAGGCCGGCAACGTCGATGCGGGTGTCCTGGAGCGTTTCCAGGGACGAGCGGGGCATGACACTCATGGACTTCCATCCTCCATTGAGGTGGCGCGGATCAGCGCGCCTGAATCGGGTTCAGCCGCTTGAGCAGGTTGGCGCCGTGGTTGCCGATCAGCAGCAGGAAGGCCTGCACCTTGCGCATGGGCGAGACGGCGGCCATGGACATCCGGCAGACCTGCATCAGGAAGTACTCGTTGAGCTCCTGGCTTCCCACACGCTGGTAGTAGCGCGACAGGCAGTAGTAGGTGTGCAGGGTCATCTGCTGCTGCACGCGATCGGCCTGCATGGAGAAGATCCCGCCCTGGTGCACGCGATAGGCAGCCGGGCGGATTTCCTCGATGAACTTGCCCTTGCCGAAGGCCCCCAGCAGCGACCACCAGCACAGGTCGACCATGCGCGTGGTGCGAAGCTCCTCGGGCATCTCGGTCAGGACGTTGCGGAAACAGGTGGTCAACGTCGAGATCGGCCGCGCCTGCTGCAGCTCCAGACGGCTGGCGTCGCGGCGGTACTTGCCGGTGAGTTGCCGGGGCTTGATCACGCCGTCTTCGTTGTAGGTGTAGGCGTCGTGGTAGGTGATCACGTAGTCCGGGTTCTGCTCCAGGAAGTCGACCTGGATCTGCAGCTTGCGCGGGTCGGTCCAGTAATCGTCGCCCTCGCAGTAGGCGATGTAGCGCCCGCGCGCCTTGCGGAACACCGGCAGGCCGTGGGAGACGCCCTTGGAGTACTGGTTTTCCTTGTGGAAGATCGGCTTGATGATGTGCGGGTAGCGCGCGGCGTAGTCGGCGATCAGCTCACTGGTGCCGTCGTTGGAGGCGTCGTCGTTGACCAGCACTTCGAAGCGGAAATCGGTGACCTGCTCGAGGAAGCTGTCCAGCGTGCGGCCGATGTAGTTCACCTGGTTGTAGGCCAGGCAGACGATGCTCAGGAGGGGCTTCGGGTCTTCCGGCCAGTTGGAGAGGATCTGCAGCTCGGAGCGGATATCCATGTCTAAACACTCGGCTTTTGGGACGGTTTGAACAGGCGCAGCAAAGCCGGGGCAGAGCCCGCGCCCACGAGGAACAGAGTGATCAGGCCGCACACGGCCAGCGCCGCCAGCAGCCACAGGCGCTCGCCGGAACGGGCCAGCAGCGCGTAGAAGGGCTCGCTGAGCAACAGACCGGCGGCGCTGAGCGCGGCGATCTGCAGCGTGTCGCGCAGCCAGGTGCCGTGCAGGCCGGGGGCGAAGGTGCGGTGCACGATCGCCGGCCAGATCAGGAACGACGCCAGGCGCAGTCCGAACCAGCACATCGCCACGCCCACTACGCCGTAGAGATAGGCGCTGGCGATCACCAGCGGCACCGTCACCAGGGTGGAGATGACGCTGTACCAGACGTGCATGCGCAGCTGACCGTGGGCGTACTGCAGGTAGAACTGGAAGCTGGCCACCGCCAGCAGGCCTGAGCCGAGTACGTACCAGGCCAGGATCGGCCGGCACCAACTGGCGGCCACGGCATCGCCGCTCCAGGCCAGGACCAGGTCATGACCATGAGCGGCGATCACCGCGACCATCGGGAACAGCAGCACACAGACGAAGCGGTTCGCCTTGAGATAGAGCTGCTGCATGTCTTCGTGGCGTTCTTCGGCGACCAGCATGGTCATGCGCGGCAGCAGCGACTGCGCCAGCGGATTGACCAGCGTGAGGATGCCGCCCGAAATCAGCGCCACCAGGGAGAAGTAGCCGTACTGCTGCAGCGGCAGCAGGTTCGACAGCAGGACCTTGTCCAGCTGGGTAAGCACGATCCACAGGCAGGAGGAGAAGGACATGCCCAGGGCGAAGGGCAGCACCGGGCGCACCGTGTCCCAGCAGAAGCGGGTCAGCAGGCGCACGTCCATCCACAGGTAGGCCTTGCCGCCCAGCAGCAGCGCCTCGATCAGCGACACCACGACCTGGAACTGGAAGAACACCAGCGGGTCCTGGCTGACCTGAGCCACCAGCAGCAGGCCGCCGAAGTAGCGCAGGGTGGTGATGAACACGTTCACTGCGTTGATGAAGCCGTGCAGCTCCTGCCCCTGCAGCGCACTGCGGTACAGGGTGGCGTATAGCCGCAGGGCCACCAGCAGGCCCATCAGGCTGATGCACTGCGCCACCAGGTCGGGCGAGAGTTGCTGCACGTTGAGCCACTGCCCGGCGATCCAGGTGCTTGCGCCCCACACCGCCAGGCTGCTGAGGAGGGTCAGCGGCAGCATGATCAGCTCGAAGGAGCGCAGCAGGCGCGCCTGGCCCTGACCTTCACCGTTGACGCCGCGGCCATGGGCGACCTGGCGCACCAGCGCGGGCGACAGGCCGGCATCGAGCAGCAGCAACCAGCTCTGCAACACCGCGAAGAAGCCGATCAGACCGTAGGCCTCGGCCCCGAGGTGGCCGAGGTAGAACGGCTGGATCAGGATGCCGATGACGATGGCGTACGCCTGCCCTGCGTAGTTCAGCAGGGTGTTGCGGACCATCGACAGCGAGCGGGCGGCGCGCATGATCGTCCCCTTACACCGCGACGGCGACGCGGCCGCTTTCCAGCAGCAGCACTTCGATCACCGCGCGCTGGATTTCCTGCGGCAGCCCCGGGTACAGCGGCAGGCAGAGAATGCGCTGGCTCAGCTCGCGGGACAGCACTTGAGGCACCTGCGGAGCGAGGTAATCGAGGGTGTCCAGCGACGGGTAGAAGTACCGCCGCGGGTTGACCCCGATCTCGTTCAGCGCGGTGCGCACGCGCAGCACCTGGGCCTCGTCGCGCAGGCCGATGGGGTAGTAGCTGTTGTTCAGCCGGGCGTAG
Source organism: Pseudomonas sp. YH-1 (assembly GCF_051990045.1). Taxonomy (NCBI): domain Bacteria; kingdom Pseudomonadati; phylum Pseudomonadota; class Gammaproteobacteria; order Pseudomonadales; family Pseudomonadaceae; genus Pseudomonas; species Pseudomonas sp. YH-1. The sequence goes on from NZ_CP178184.1 coordinate 748,578, forward strand.
CTCTCGGTGGCTTGCAGGTCGTAGTAGCCGCTGAGCGCGGCGGTGTAGCGGGCGGCGATCTCCTCGCGCTGGGCGAGGATGCTGTCGATTTCGTCGAGCACGCACAGGCCCATGGCGGCGGAAAACTCGTTGAGCTTGGCGTTGATCCCCAACCCGACGATCTGGTCGACGCCGGCGATGCCGAAGTTGCACATCAGGCGGATCTGCTTCGCCAGGTCGTCATCGGAGGTGACGATGGCGCCGCCCTCGATGGTGTGGAACAGCTTGGTGGCATGGAAGCTCAGGGTGGTGGCATCCCCCCAGGCCAGCACCGAGCGGTCGCGGTAACGCGAGCCGAAGGCGTGTGCGCCGTCGTAGATCACTTTCAACTGGTTGCGCTGGGCCACCGCCTGAATCTCCTCCACCGCACAGGGATTACCGAACACGTGGGTGGCGACGATGGCGGTGGTATCCGGCGCAAGGCTGGCTTCGATGCGCGCAGGGTCGAGGTTCCAGGTCCGCGGATCGATGTCGGCGAAGCGCGGACGGATGCTCTCCCACTGCAGCGTGCTGCTGGTGGCAACGAAGCTGAAGGGGGTGGTCACGGCACTGCCGGTCACGCCCAGGGCCCGGTAGGCCACTTGCAGGGCGATGGTGCCGTTGTTGGTGAGAATCACATGGCGAACGCCGAAGTAGTCCTGCAGGCGCTCTTCCAACTCCGTGACGAAGGGGCCGTGGTTGGTGATCCAGCCGGAGGCATAGATCTGTTCCACGTAGGCCTTGAACTTGTCCAGGTTGCCCAGGTAGGTCTTGGTCACATTGATCACGGTCGCATCCCTCTGTTGGATGGAAAGTCCGTTGGCAGTCGAGCCGGCGAACACGCCGCTCAACCCAGCGCCGACAGCGCGAAGGGTGCGTCGTCGATGCGGGATTCCATGGATTGCGCCGCTTGCGGCGCGCGGTTGGCCAGGTGTTCCTGCAGGGCCTCGATGACCCGGCCGCTGGCGTCGTTGTGGAACTGCCAGACGCCGTAGATGCGGCTGTCGAAGGAACGCTCGCTGCCCAGCATCGGGTTGGCCGCAAGACCGGAGCCAAGGCCGAAGCTGTAGAGGCCGGGAATCGGCCGGCCGGTGTGGTCGCGCAGGCAGCCGGCAGCGTCGGAGTCCAGCCCGCCTTTGCTCTCGCGCACCTGCAGCGGCTCACCATTGGCACGGCGTAAAGCCGGCAGGCACGGCTGGTAGCCGATGGCCTGGACGAATACGCCATCGTCGCTGCAGCACTGCTCCAGGCGCTCGCGGACGGCGGGTGAGCGATCCTCCAGGCTCAGCAGCTCGACCTTCACCCGGGTGCCGCTGACCAAGCCGTTGGACAGCACGTCGGTACCGACCTGGTGGGCGCGGTAGCGCAGGCCCCCGGAGCGGTTGACTCGACCGGACACCGGGCAGACGTCCATGCCTTCGTCCACCACGTAGCCGGCCGCGCGCGCTTCTTCGACGCTCTCGAAGAACAGGCGGATCGGCGCGCGGTGCAACAGGGTAATCTGCTCGAGGCCCAGGCAATCCAGGGCGCAGGCGAGGTTGTCGAGAATCGAGAAAGCGCTGTGGGAGCCGCCGACCACGGTGAAGCGGGTACCCGGAGTCACCCGGTCGCCGAACAGCTCCACCAGCTCCGCGGCGTTCAGACTCAGCAGCGCGTCGGAGGAATAGACCGTGGGGCCGTCGTGGGACAGGTGCAGGTCCTGCTCGGCCAGGCTCCAGTTCAGGTACTCGCGGTTCTGCCGGCCGCCCAGGTTCATCACCAGCGAACCTGCGCCAATCTGAGCGGTGTGGGAGCCGCTGCGCAGTGCCAGCTGGAAGCTGCCGTCGTCCAGTGCGGTGATCTTTTCGATACGTGTACCCAGCGCCACTTCGACGCCCAGGTGCTCGGTGACGTAGCGCATGAACAGCGTCGAGGCGTGCGCCAGCAACTCGCCCACCTGGGTGAGCATCGGCGCGCCGTGGGGATCGTTCTGCAGGGCGCGGAAAGCCTGGGAATGCGCCAGCGGCGCAAAGATGGGCAGCAACGCCGGATCGCGCAGGCAGTCGAGGAACACATCCCCCACCGAGTTGGCGGTGATGTGGTAGTCCCCCAACCGGCCACGGCCGACCGCCAGCGCAGCGTCCACCACCAACAGACCATCACGGGCGAGGCTCGCCAATGCGCCGGTCTTGTAGGCGTTGAACAGGAAGCCCATGCCTGCTGGACCGGCGCCGCCGACCACACAGGCATAGTTGGAACGAAGCGATTGCTCGGCCATCAGCCTTGACTCCCAGCGCGGCGGGGCGCGCGGCTCTCGTGAGGCCGGCGCTGTCGGCCGGCAGGGTGGCGGCGTTCGCGCCGGGATTCCGTCACTCGCGGCGCGGCCGCAGGCGCGCGCACCTGTTTCGAGAAGGTCGCGGGGGCTGGTCCGGAAGGGGTGGCGAACACCTGCAGGGCAACTTCAACACGGCATCGAAGTTGCTGTTTCAGAGTTGAAACAATCAGTGTCTGGCGCGGATAAAGTTCAACCGAAAGTTCAGGCCTGTTACACCTTGAACTACGCCTGGAAAGAGGGGCATAACTAACTTTCGAACTAACAAAAGCACTAGGACTAAACTTTTCAATTGCGCCGCGGGGAGGGGCGCAATACTCCTGCCGTTTCACCAGCGAAACACTTTCCGCCCGGGAAGCGTTGCTCTTCCTGCTTGTTTTCACGGCATGGAAAGTGCCGTCGAATTCCATCAATGCAGCGGCCATCGTTACTCACTCCACTCCAGGAGACGCTCTGCACCGGGCCTTTGGTAAAATTCGAAGACAAGGCTACCGCCCGAGTTCGAATGACCCGATTCAAACAACGACAATCAACTGTTCGTCCCTGGAGTGGCCGCTAGTTTTCGCTGGGCAAAGCTACCGCCCTTCGGCCTGTTCCGAAAATCTGGAAAAACAACAGCAAAAAACTATCGCGCTTCCGCAGCCAAGAAGGCCGGCGAAAGTTGTCAGGCAGCGATAGGAAAATGACAGGAAGAAGAGGGGGGCAGAATCTTCCTTGACCTTACTGCTCTTGCGACTACTCCCTGAGGTGTCTCATCCGGACACCACACGATATTGCTATGTGGATAGTAATAGAGGGGGGGACAAAGGCGTGTCAACGTAGGAAGCGATCCTACGCCGGGAATCCGACAGAAGGCAAATCAGTATTCGTAAATCATTGATTTATAAGGCGCCATAATCCCGACATAGGCATTTTGACAGCATAAACGTACACCTTCGTATCTGCGCGAAAAGGATTAGTCGGAAAGTATTAATGTATCCGCCGCGGACACGGCAGATGTGTTTCATCCCTGAACAATACGATCCTTTCCGGTACGTTTTGCCTGATACAGCGCCGCATCGGAACGGCTGTAGAGCGCGGAAAGATTCTGGTCATCCGGCTGTAGCAGCGTCAGCCCCTGACTGATGGTGACGCTGAAGAAATGCTCGGCCTCGTTGAAGCGCAGACGCTGCACTTCCCGCTGCAGGCGCTCGCCAATCTGCCGCGCCATGTTTTCGTCGCAGCCGGGCAGCAGCACGGCGAATTCCTCTCCGCCGATACGGCCGAACAGATCACCGCGACGCAGCGCGCCCGCCCCACTCTGAGCGATGCGCTGCAAGACCACGTCACCGACCTGGTGGCCGTAGACGTCGTTGATCTTCTTGAAGTCGTCCACGTCCAGCAGCAGGAAGGCCAGCGGCGTGGAGGTCGCCTTGCAGTCGCGGAAGGCCTGCTCGGCGCTGTCGAAGAAGTAGCGGCGGTTGCTGCTCTGGGTCAGCACGTCGGTGGTAGCCAGGCGGTGCAGCTCGGTTTCCAGGTGCTTCTTGTCGGTAATGTCCTCGGCGATGCCGACGATCATCAGCGGCAGGCCGGCGTCGCTGTGCTGACTGACGAAACATTTGTCGCTGAGCCAGCGCACTTCGCCGTCGGCACGCAGGATGCGGTACTCGCGCTGCTCGATGGCGCCGCGCTCCAGCACCTCGTGCAGGGTGCTCTGGGCGTAGTCCAGGTCATCGGGGTAGATGCAGTTGCGCCACTCGTTGTAGTCCGCCAGCAGCAGCGCAGCGGAGCGGCCGAAGATGCGTTCGTACGCCGGACTGACATAGACCATGCGCTGCGCCTGCCAGTCGAAGGCCCAGAGTACCGAGTTCACGCTCGCCAGCAGCGCACTGAAGAGCTGTTCGCGCTCCTTCAGCCGGGTTACCTCGGCACGGCTGTGCAGCAGTGCCAGCAAGGCCTCTTCCTGATCGGCCGGCAATTTATTCTCATCCATGTATCAGCGTCCTCCCGCTCATTGACCGGGGCTATGACCGCAAACTACGCCAGGCTGCTGCAAATTAAACGAAAAGCCCGCCGAACGGCGGGCTTTTCTGAGACGCATCTCTCAACGTCCTAGGACGTTTCCGCCATATCAGACGGCCGGACGCAGGGAGTAGGTCTTCAGTTGCTCGGCGAACTCGCGCAGGGACTGGATGCCGCTGGCCTCCGCCTCGTGCACCCACTGCTTGATCGCGGCGAGCATGTCGTGGCCGTTGGCGCTGGTTTTCACCCAGATCTGCTGCAGGGCCAGGCGCTTCTCGTAGATCACCTGCAGGGATTGGCTCTGCGCGAGCAGATCCTGGATGCGCGCATGATGGCGCTCTTCCAGCAGGCTGGTTTCACGCGAGAGCAGGCGCTTGGCGCGGCGGAACAGGTGGCGCACCGACTCGTCGGCCTTGGCCACTTCCTGCTTCACCAGCGGACCGATCACCAGCTTGCGGTACTGGGCCATGATCTGGAACCGGTTGTTGAGGATGGCCATGGCGGTATCCATGTCCAGGCTGCCCTTGCCTTCCACGCGATGCGCGATGGGCGCCACGCGGGCAACCTTGGCCAGGCGCAGGAAGCTGAACACCTTGATCCAGGCCCAGCCCAGGTCGAATTCCCACTTCTTCACCGACAGCTTCGCCGAGTTCGGGTAGGTGTGGTGGTTGTTGTGCAGCTCCTCGCCGCCGATCAGGATGCCCCAGGGCACGAGATTGGTAGCGGCGTCACGGCACTCGAAGTTGCGGTAGCCGACAGCATGGCCCAGGCCGTTGATAACGCCGGCGGCCCATACGGGGATCCACATCATCTGCACGGCCCAGACGGTCATGCCGAGCACGCCGAACAGAGCGAGGTCGATGATCGCCATCAGCACGATGCCGCCGGTGGGATAGCGCGAGTAGACATTGCGCTCGATCCAGTCTTCCGGGCAGTTCTTGCCATAAATACGCAGGGTGTCGGCGTTCTCCGCCTCCTTGCGATACAGCTCGGCGCCAGTACGCAGCACGGTACCCAGGCCCTTGTACACCGGGCTGTGCGGGTCTTCGGCGGTTTCGCACTTGGCGTGGTGCTTGCGGTGGATGGCCGTCCACTCGCGGGTGTTCATGGCCGTGGTCATCCACAGCCAGAAGCGGAAGAAATGCTGCAGCGCCGGATGCAGCTCAAGCGCTCGGTGCGCCGAGTAGCGGTGCAGATAGACGGTGACGCTGACGATGGTGATATGTGTCAGGACCAGGGTGACTGCCACCAGTTGCCACGGCGACAGGTCAAGGAAACCGTTGTACCACATAGGCGATACTGTACCTCGGAAGGGGTGTAGGACTACTCCCTGGCAGGCAGGGACAGCCGCATTATCACCAAGCGGGTCCGGATTACCATCCGGTCTTTTAGATACGAACGCGGCCAACTGGCCATCATTTATACTGCGCAGCCAATAAATCCACCCCACTACCGCATGAATCCACGCCTCAGCGCCCTGCGCATCAGCTTTCTGTACCTGATCGCCGCCACCCTCTGGGTCTGGCTGAGTGACCAATGGTTACAAAATGTCCTGCATGACCCCGCCTCACTGGCGCGGGCGCTGGAGCTGAAGAAGTACGGGTTCCTCGCACTCACTTTCCTCGTGCTGTTCTTTCTGCTTTGCCGCCACTTCCGCCGGCAGGACGCCGCGTTCGCCGCGCTGGCGGACAAGGAGCAGCGTTTGAGCCGCGTATTCGAGGTGGTCGAGGACGGCATCTGGGACTGGGACCTGGAAACCCAGCGCGTCTACTACTCACCCGGCTACGCCAACCTGATCGGCCTGCCCCTGGAGCACCTGAGCGACGACCTGCTGCTCTGGGAACAGCGTCTGCACCCGGAAGACCGCGCGCGCATCCTCGCCCTGCACCAGGACTGCATCCAGGGCTTGCGCACACGCCTGGAGTGCGTCTACCGCATCCGTCATGGCGACGGCAGCTACCGCTGGGTCCGCAGCAGCGGCCGCCTGACCCGCGGCGAGGATGGTCGCCCGCTGCGCCTGACCGGCGTCAACCGCGACATCACTCACCAGCGCAGCAACGAGGATCACCTGCGCCAGGCTGCCGCCGTATTCGAGGCGACCCAGGAAGGCCTGCTGGTGACCGACGCGCGCGGCGTGATCGTGCACACCAATCCGTCCTTCTCACGCATCACCGGCTACAGCGCCGAAGACGTGCTTGGCGGCGAGCCGTCACTACTCAAATCCGGCCGTCAGGACGCCGCCTTCTACCAACACATGTGGACGGCCCTGCACGAGAACGGCGTCTGGAGCGGCGAGATCTGGAACCGCCGCAAGAGCGGCGAGGTTTATCCGCAGTGGCAGCACATCCGTGCCGTGCGCAATGAGGAGGGTGAACTGACCCACTACGTCGCGGTGTTCTCCGACCTCAGCAGCCTCAAGCGCTCGCAGCACGAGCTGGATTTCCTCGCCCACCACGACCCGCTTACCGGCCTGCCCAACCGCCTGCTGCTGCGCGAGCGCATCGACCAGGCGCTGGCCCGCGCCGAGCGTGAACAGGGTGGTGGCGCACTGCTGAGCATCGATCTCGATCACTTCAAGCACATCAACGACAGCCTCGGCCACAACATTGGCGACCAGCTGATTCGCGCCGTCGCCGAGCGCCTGGAAAGCTGCCTGGATGAACGCTGCTCCCTGGCCCGCCTGGGCGGCGACGAATTCGCCGTGGTCCTTGAGAGCCAGCAGCCGCACCATGCCAGCAGCCTCGCCCAACGCCTGCTGGAAGCGATGAGCGCGCCCTTCGAGGTCAACGAGCAGACCATCTATATGTCGGTGAGCCTGGGCGTCAGCCTGTTCCCCGAGGACGCGCGCAACGTCGACCACTTGATGCAGCATGCCGACGCCGCGCTGTTCCAGGCCAAGGCCAGCGGGCGCAACCTCTACGCTTTCTATACCCCCGAGCTGACCGCCCGCGCGCGCTCCCATGTGCAGGTGGAATCGGCGCTGCGCCATGCGCTGGACCATGACGAGCTGCGCCTGTACTTCCAGCCGGTGCACGACCTGGCCACGGGCCGCATGGTCGGCGTCGAGTCACTGGTGCGCTGGCAGCATCCGCAGAAAGGGCTGATCGCGCCCGGCGAATTCATTCCGGTGGCCGAGGAAAGCGGCCTGATCACCGCCATCGACGCCTGGGTGCTGGAGCAGGCCTGCCGGCAGATGCGCCAGTGGCTCAACGCCGGAATCCATCTGGACTTCATAGCGGTCAACGTCTCCAGCCGGCTGTTCGGTCGCGGCGGCCTGGAAGAGCGTGTGGCCCTGGCCCTGGAGCAGAGCGGTCTGGAGCCGCATCACCTGGAGCTGGAAGTCACCGAAAGCGCGGTGATGGAGAACTTCGACCAGGCCCTGGAGCTGCTCTGCCAATTGCGCCTGCTGGGCGTCCACCTGGCCATCGACGACTTCGGCACCGGCTACTCCTCGCTGATGCGCTTGAAGCGCATGCCGGTGCACAAGCTGAAGATCGACCAGGGATTCGTCGCCGGCCTGCCGGACGACTCCGAGGACGCCGCCATCGCCTGCGCGGTGATCGCGCTGGGCCAGAGCATGGGCCTGCAAGTGGTCGCCGAGGGCATCGAACGTCCCGACCAGGCCGCCTTCCTGCTCACCCACGCCTGCGATTTCGGCCAGGGATACTGGTACGGCGCCCCGCAGCCGGCCGAAGTCCTGCTGGCACAATTACCGCGCGGAACCGCATGAATCCGCCCTAAAAACTTTCTGATATATAAAAATTCTTAAACAGTATTTTTAAGAATATCCAGCTCCTGCCTAAGATGCGCTCACACCGCACGCGCCGTTGGTGAATCGGCCGGTGGTCAACCCATTAGGAGCAGATACCCATGAGCGCAACCCTCCGTAGCCTGGACGGCCAGGACGAAGCCAACATCCTGCGCGAAGTGCAGAGCGCCCTGCGTGGCCTGCGTTTCGGCGCCGTCGAGATCACCGTGCACAACGGCCAGGTGGTGCAGATCGAGCGCAAGGAAAAATTCCGCCTGCAACAGAGCCCGGGCAAGCCTGCCTGAGCCACCGTGTCCCTTTATCAAGGGGCAGGACTGGACCACCGGAGCGTCGCCATGACCGCACTGCCCCACCGGTACTGCAGCTGCCAGCCACGAATGCGTGGCTGACATCGCCCCCCGAAAGACCCTGCCAAACAAACACAAATAGAACTGCATTTTTTTCAGGAGCTGCACATGTCCATCCGCCGTTTCGCCCTGGCCGCACTGGCCAGCGCCTTGATCGCAGGCCCCGTCTCCGCCGCGACCCAACTGCTGAACGTTTCCTACGACCCGACCCGCGAGCTGTACCAGGCCTACAACGCCGCCTTCATCAAGCACTGGAAGGCCCAGGGCGGTGACGACCTGACCGTGCAGCAATCCCACGGTGGCTCGGGCAAACAGGCCCGCGCCGTGATCGACGGCCTGAAGGCCGACGTGGTGACCCTGGCCCTGGCCGGCGACATCGACGAGCTGAACAAGCTGGGCAAGCTGCTGCCCGCCGACTGGCAAGCCCGCCTGCCCGACAACAGCACCCCGTATACCTCGACCATCGTGTTCCTGGTGCGCAAGGGCAATCCCAAGGGCATCAAGGACTGGGCCGACCTGACCAAGCAGGGCGTGGAAGTCATCACCCCGAACCCGAAGACCTCCGGCGGCGCCCGCTGGAACTTCCTGGCCGCCTGGGCCTGGGCGAAGAAGGAATACGGTAGCGACGAGAAAGCCCAGGAATACGTGCAGAACCTGTACAAGCACGTTCCGGTTCTGGACACTGGCGCCCGCGGTTCGACCATCACCTTCGTCAACAACAACATTGGCGACGTGCTGCTGGCCTGGGAGAACGAAGCCTTCCTGGCCAAGAAGGAACAGGGCGGCGAGAACTTCGAGATCGTCGTCCCGTCCGTGTCCATCCTGGCCGAGCCGCCGGTGGCCGTGGTCGACAAGACCGTCGACAAGAAAGGCACCCGCAAGGTCGCCGAGGAATACCTGAAGTACCTGTACAGCGAAGAAGGCCAGCGCATTGCCGCGCAGAACTTCTACCGCCCGCGTAACGAGAAGGTCGCAGCCGAGTTCGCCAACCAGTTCCCGAAACTCAACCTGGTGACCATCGACAAGGACTTCGGCGGCTGGAAAGTTGCGCAGCCCAAGTTCTTCAACGACGGCGGCATCTTCGACAAGATCTACCAGGCGCAGTGATGCGCCACCCGCCCGGCCCTGTGCCGGGCGGCCCGATCCGGGCGGGCCGGTGCACAGCCCGCGCGGAACGAAAACCCCCGCCCCATGGCGGGGGCTCAACGCGTTCACGAGAAAGGACAGACAATGTCGCGACGCATCTCCCCGGTCATACCCGGCTTCGGGCTGACTCTGGGCTACACCCTGGTGTATCTCAGCCTGTTGGTGCTGATTCCGCTGGGGGCCTTGTTCCTCAAGACCACTGAGCTCACCTGGGATCAGTTCTGGACCATCATCACCGCGCCGCGCGTCATCGCCGCGCTCAAGCTGAGCTTCGGCACCGCGCTGATCGCCGCCCTGATCAATGGCGTGATCGGCACCCTGCTGGCCTGGGTACTGGTGCGCTACCGCTTCCCGGGCCGCAAGATCATCGATGCGATGATCGACCTGCCCTTCGCCCTCCCCACCGCCGTGGCCGGTATCGCGCTCACCGCGCTGTACGCGCCCAACGGCATGGTTGGCCGCTTCGCTACCGAACTGGGCTTCAAGATCGCCTACACCCCGTTGGGCATCACCCTGGCGCTGACCTTCGTGGTCCTGCCGTTCGTGGTGCGCACGGTGCAGCCAGTGCTGGCGGACATCCCCCGTGAAGTTGAAGAAGCCGCCGCCTGCCTGGGCGCCAAGCCGCTGCAGGTGTTCCGTCACGTGCTGCTGCCGGCGCTGCTGCCGGCCTGGCTGACCGGTTTCGCCCTGGCCTTCGCCCGTGGCGTCGGTGAATACGGTTCGGTGATCTTCATTGCCGGCAACATGCCGATGAAGACCGAGATCCTGCCGCTGCTGATCATGGTCAAGCTGGACCAGTACGACTATACCGGCGCCACCGCCATCGGCGTGCTGATGCTAGTCGTCGCCTTCGTCCTGCTGCTGTTGATCAACCTGCTGCAACGCCGCATCGAAACGCCTTGAGGAGCGCGCCATGAGTACCGCAAGCCTTTCCGCCGCGGCCGCTGCCAACGCTGCTCGCCGGGGTAATGTCTGGGGCCGCCGCGCCCTGATCGCGCTGGCCTGGCTGGCCTTCGCCGTGTTCCTGCTGCTGCCGCTGTTCGTGGTGCTGAGCGAGGCGCTGAAGCAGGGCTTCGGCACCTTCTTCGAGGCCATCCTGGAACCCGACGCGCTGGCCGCACTGAAGCTGACGCTGATCGCCGTGGGCATTTCGGTGCCGCTGAACCTGGTGTTCGGCGTGGCCGCCGCCTGGTGCGTAACCAAATTCGAGTTCCCCGGCAAGAGCATCCTGGTCACCCTGATCGACCTGCCGTTCTCGGTCTCGCCGGTGATCGCCGGCCTGATCTACGTGCTGCTGTTCGGCGCCCAGGGTTACTTCGGCGAGTGGTTGAGCGACCACGACATCCAGATCGTCTTCGCCGTGCCCGGTATCGTCCTGGCGACCATCTTCGTTACCTTCCCCTTCGTCGCCCGCGAGCTGATCCCGCTGATGCAGGAACAGGGCACGCAGGAAGAGGAAGCCGCGCGCCTGCTCGGCGCCAACGGCTGGCAGATGTTCTGGCATGTGACCCTGCCGAACATCAAATGGGGCCTGATCTACGGCGTGGTGCTGTGCACCGCGCGCGCCATGGGCGAATTCGGCGCGGTGTCGGTGGTTTCCGGGCACATCCGCGGCGTCACCAACACCCTGCCGCTGCACGTCGAAATCCTCTACAACGAATACAACCACGTCGCCGCTTTCAGCGTCGCCACCCTGTTGCTGCTGATGGCCCTCGTCATCCTGCTGCTCAAGCAGTGGAGCGAGTCGCGCCTGTCCCGAACCAAAGTCAAAGCTGACGATGAATAAGTGAGAGCCCAGCCATGAGCATCGAGATCCGTAACGTCAGCAAGAACTTCAACGCCTTCAAGGCGCTGAACGACATCAACCTGGATATCCACAGCGGCGAACTGGTTGCCCTACTCGGCCCGTCCGGCTGTGGCAAGACCACGCTGCTGCGCATCATCGCCGGCCTGGAAACCCCGGACGCCGGCAACATCGTGTTCCACGGCGAGGACGTCTCGCAGCACGACGTGCGTGATCGCAACGTCGGCTTCGTGTTCCAGCACTACGCGCTGTTCCGCCACATGACGGTGTTCGACAACGTCGCCTTCGGCCTGCGCATGAAGCCCAAGAAGGAACGCCCGAGCGAGTCGCACATCGCCGAGAAGGTCCACGAACTGCTGAACATGGTGCAGCTGGACTGGCTGTCCGACCGCTACCCGGAACAGCTCTCCGGCGGTCAGCGCCAGCGTATCGCCCTGGCCCGCGCCCTGGCGGTGGAGCCGAAGATCCTGCTGCTCGACGAGCCCTTCGGCGCCCTCGACGCCAAGGTGCGCAAGGAGCTGCGCCGCTGGCTCGCACGCCTGCATGAGGAGATCAACCTGACCTCCGTGTTCGTCACCCACGACCAGGAAGAAGCGATGGAAGTCGCCGATCGCATCGTGGTGATGAACAAGGGCGTGATCGAGCAGATCGGCTCGCCGGGCGAAGTCTACGAGAACCCGGCCAGCGACTTCGTCTACCACTTCCTCGGCGACTCCAACCGCCTGCACATCGGCGGTGACGAGCACGTGCTGTTCCGTCCGCACGAAATCTCGCTGTCGCGTTCCGAAGTGGCCGAGCACCGAGCCGCCGAAGTCCGCGACATCCGTCCGCTGGGCGCTATCACCCGGGTGACCCTCAAGGTCGACGGCCAGGACGAGCTGATCGAGGCCGAAGTGGTGAAGGACCACGACAGCCTGGCCGGCCTCGCCCGTGGCGAGACGCTGTACTTCAAGCCGAAGGCTTATCAGCCAGTGGCGAATATCTGAACCAACGTTCGGCCTATCCGCCCCCGGTCGGATCTCTGCGCAGCAACTTGCCCTCTCCCCCCCGCCCTCTCCCTGATGGGAGAGGGGGCTATCCGTGCCGGCTGATACCGAAGTTTTCTCCTGCACCGAACGGTCCCCTCTCCCTTCAGGGAGAGGGTTAGGGAGAGGGGCCGCGCTTCCCCAAGGCTTTCAAACCCTCGTATCCTGGCCGCCTTGCCTTCAATAAGACCCGGCCATGTTCGACACCCTCCCCCAGCACCTCGAACTGATTGTCCTCACCTTCCTCCTCGCCGGCCTGGTGAAGGGCGTGGTGGGGCTCGGCCTGCCCACGGTCGCCGTCGGGCTGCTCGGGCTGGTGATGCCGCCGATGCAGGCTGCCGCGATCCTCGTCGTTCCCTCCACCGTCACCAACGTCTGGCAGCTTGCCGCCGGGCCGCGCTTCCTCGGTCTGCTCAAACGCCTTTGGGGCATGCTCGTCGGCATCGTCGTCGGCACCTTGCTGGTAGGCTGGCTGCTGGCGGGGCGCAACTGGCCGGCGGCTACGCCGCTGCTGGGCGTGGCGCTGATCCTCTATGCGCTGCTGGGGCTCTCGAACAAGCGCTTCCGCGTGGCGCCACGGCATGAGCGCTGGCTGTCGCCGCTGATCGGCGTGATCACTGGCGGCGTCACCGCCGTGACCGGCGTCTTCGTGATTCCCGCGGTGCCTTTCCTGCAGGCGCTGGGACTGGAGAAGGACGACCTGGTACAGGCGCTGGGACTGTCCTTCACCGTCTCGACCCTGGCCCTGGCGATCACCCTCAGCCAGCACGGCTCGCTGCTGCAGGCCGATGTCCTCGGCCTGTCGCTGCTGGCCCTGCTGCCGGCGCTGGCGGGGATGTATCTGGGCACCTGGCTGCGCTCACGGATCAGCCCGCTGGCGTTCCGCCGCTGCTTCTTCGGTGGATTGCTGTTGCTCGGCGCGGACCTGGCCATCCGCGGCCTCTAAACCTCACGCCATGGCACTGCCGCTGTAGGGCGCATAACGCCTATGGCGTTATCGGCCATTCCGGCGGATAACCCGTGCCGGGTTATCCGCCCTACGTGAGATGCTGAACAACGCCGAGATTGCGCCCCGAAGGGTAGTCGCTCACTTCTCGTCCAGGTGCCGAATCAGGAAGTCCCGGCTCGATTCGACGATGGTCTTCTGCACCTTCACCGTCGCGACCATCCGCGCCAGCACCAGCGCACCGACGCACTGCGCCAGCAATGCCCAGGCGTCCTCCGGCGACCCGAGTGCCTCGGCCCAGGCCTGCTGCAACTCCACCAGGGCATCCTCGGCGCTCTGCCGCACGGATTCGTCGGCACGGGCGATTTCCGCCCCCAGCGCTGGAATCGCGCAACCGGCGCTGGCGTCCTGTACGTGGCTGACACTCAGGTAGCGCTTCAGCCCTCGCTCCAGGCGCGCCCGGTCGAGCACCTTGCCCTTGGCGGCCAGGCGCTCGACGCTCTGCTGCAATTCGCGTTCGACGATGGCGGCGAACAGTTCGTCCTTCGAGCCGAAGTGGTTGTAGAACGCCCCGCCGGACAATCCCACCGCCTTCATCAGACCGTCCACGCCTGAGGTGGCAAAGCCGCCCTGCTTGGCGAGCGCGCCGCTGCTGTCGAGCAGGCGCTGGCGGGTTTCTTCCTTGTGGGTGGCTGAGTAGCGCATGGAGCGCCTCCGTCGAAGCGGTTGACGATGCGTCGAATGTTAACATAACGTTCGTTTACCTAACGACCGTTTACCCATTTTGCGCAACCCAGAGGAAACGAGAATGTCGAACAAGAAAGTCGTCCTGGTCATCGGCGCCGGCGATGCCACCGGCGGCGCCATCGCCCGCCGCTTCGCCCGTGAGGGCTACGTCGCCTGCGTCACCCGGCGCTCCGCGGACAAGCTGCAGCCGCTGGTGGACCAGATTCGTGCCGAAGGCGGTGAGGCCCACGGCTTCGCCTCCGATGCGCGCCAGGAAGAGGCGGTGATCGAGCTGGTGGAAACCGTCGAACGCGACATCGGCCCCATCGAAGCCTTCGTCTTCAACATCGGCGCCAACGTACCTTGCAGCATCCTTGAGGAGACCGCGCGCAAGTACTTCAAGATCTGGGAGATGGCCTGCTTCTCCGGCTTCCTCACCGGCCGCGAAGTGGCCAAGCGCATGGTCAAGCGCCAGCGCGGCACGATCCTGTTCACCGGCGCCACCGCCGGCCTGCGTGGCGCCTCGGGCTTCGCTGCCTTCGCCGGCGCCAAGCACGGCATCCGCGCCCTGGCCCAGAGCATGGCCCGCGAGCTGGGACCGATGGGCCTGCACGTCGCCCACGTGGTGGTGGACGGTGCCATCGACACCGAATTCATCCGCGAGAACTTCCCGCAGAAATACGCGCAGAAGGACCAGGACGGCATCCTCGACCCCGAGCATATCGCCGACAGCTACTGGTACCTGCACAGCCAGCCGCGGGACGCGTGGACCTTCGAGCTGGACCTGCGCCCCTGGATCGAGCGCTGGTAATCCACTTATAACGACAACAAGAAGAGAGCCACTCATGAGCAAATCCGTCGAGTTCTACTTCGACTTCGGCAGCCCGACCTCCTACCTGGCCTATACGCAGTTGCCGAAGATCTGCGCCGAGACCGGCGCCGCGCTGGTCTATCGCCCGGTCCTGCTGGGCGGCGTGTTCCAGGCCACCGGCAATGCGTCGCCCATCGCCGTGCCGGCCAAGGGGCGCTACACGCTGATCGACATGACCCGCTTCGCCCGCCGCTACGGCGTGCCGATGAAGATGAACCCGCATTTCCCGATCAACACCCTCACGCTGATGCGCGCAGCCACCGGCGTGCAGTTGCGCCAGCCGGAGCGCTTCGAGGCGCTGCTGGCCTGCGTGTTCAAAGGCATGTGGGTGGACGCGCTGAACCTGGGCGATCCGGCGGTGCTCGGCCCGCGACTGGCCGAGGCGGGCTTCGACCCGCAGGCGCTGCTGGCGCTGACCGCCGAGCAGGACGTGAAGGACGCGCTGAAGGCCAACACCGAGGCGGCGATCAAACGCGGGATGTTCGGCGCGCCGACCTTCTTCGTCGGGGACGAGATGTTCTTCGGCCAGGATCGTCTGGACTTCGTCCGCGAGGCGCTGGCGTAAGTCGGTTCGCGCGCAGGAGCCGAGCGTCCCCTCTCGCAGAGTCGCCGACGAGCACCAACGTAGGATGGCGTGGAGCGCAGCGATACCCATCGATTCCATGCACCAACCGCATGGGTATCGCTGCGCTCCCCACATCCTACAAAGCACCGTCGACAATCCCCGGCGTAAAGCGCTTACAGGGCCAGAACCGCCGACCGCCGCAGGCCGAAAAACTCCAGTTCAGCGAGCAGCAGGACCACCAGCGCCTGACCGATGACGAAGGCGTAACCCAGGGCAGTCGGCTGTACGTAGCCGGTCACCAGCAGGGCGACGCTTTCCACCACCCAAAGCGCGTTCAAGGCAATCACCGCCCAGACACCGGTGCGCGACAGCGCCAGTTGCTGGCTCATCCAGTAGAGCACCAGCGCCAGCGGTAACAGCACGATGCCTGCCACCAGCAGCAGGACGAAGGGCAAGCCGAACAGTTCGCCCAGCGGTTGCGCGGCCAGCGCCATCAGCAGGCCCATGGCGCCACCGGCGATAGCATCGACTTTCAGGGTCAGGCGAAGCAGCGGGGAGGATTGCAGCAGAGTCATGGCGAAGCTCCTTCAAGGGGCGCCACCGGTTGGCGGCGTGTGGCTGAAGAATCCGCCCGGGACGTAGGTGCGTCGATTACCTGCCAGGTAATGGCCGTTACGGGGCGCCCCGTCTATTGTTCGATGCCATGACCCGCACCGCCACGAACGGCCCAGCTATGAATAGCCCAGCCCAGAAAAACCCGGCCCAACCCGTCGGCGCCCTGCTCCGCCAATGGCGCCAGCGCCGCCGACTCAGCCAGCTCGATCTCGCCTGCGACGCGGAGATTTCCACGCGCCACCTGAGTTTCGTCGAAACCGGACGCGCCCTGCCCAGCCGCGAAATGCTCCTGCATCTGGCCGAACAGCTGGACATCCCGCTGCGCGAACGCAACCGCCTGCTCAGCGCCGCCGGCTATGCCCCGGTGTATTCGGAAAAGGGCCTCGACGACCCCGCGCTGACCGTCGCCCGTCAGGCCATCAACCAGTTGCTCAAGGCCCACGAGCCGAACCCAGCGATGGTGGTGGACCGCCACTGGAACCTGCTGGCCTCCAACCGTACGGTGGATATTTTCCTGATCGGCGTCGACCCGGAGCTGCTGCAGCCGCCGATCAACGTATTGCGCATGAGCCTGCACCCCAAGGGGTTGGCGCCGCGAATCCTCAATCTGGGGCCGTGGAAGGCGCATGTGGTGGAGCGACTGCAGCGCGACTTCGAGGCCAGCGGCGATCCCGCGCTGGCGGCGTTGCGCGACGAGGTGGCGGCGTACCCGGCACCGCCCTACGACGAGGCGGCCAACGGCGACATGGTGCTGATCCCGGTGCAATTGCAGACCGAACTGGGCGTGTGCAGCCTGATCGGCACCATCACGGTGTTCGGCACACCGGTGGACGTGACGCTGTCGGAACTGGCCCTGGAAACCTTCTTCCCGGCCGACCCCGACAGCGCGCGAATCCTGCGCCAGCTCAGCGGTACGGACTGAAGCGAATCAGGCGGTCGCCTTCTTCTCGCGGATGCAGGTGGGGCCGGCGCGCTCTTCCACGGCATGGCGGACTTCATCGCGCAGGCCGAGCAGGAACGCGGCTTCGGCGGCCACGAACAGCGGACCGACGATCAGCCCGGTGAGGTCATCGACGAACGCCGGTTTGCGCCCTTCGTACCAGTGGCCGACGAACTGGATGATCCAGCCCACCACGAACAGGCCGATGCCCCAGGTGAGCCAGTAGGCAGTCGTGCCGGCAGCCAGCGCCGCGCCGATCCACAGCGACAGCGCCAGCAACGCGGTCATCAGCAGGCCGAAGCGCAGGTCCAGGCGCAGGTAGAACACCACCGAAGCCAGCGCCAGCAGCGTGGCGGGCGAGACCAGCAGGCCGGCCAGCTCGAAGCCGGGGCGCGACAGCAGGGTGGCGATGGCCAGCACGATCATCGGGATGCCGATGAAGTGGCTGACGATGTTCCGCCGGTCACGGTGGTAGGCGGCATATTGGGCAAGGTGATCGACCAGAGTTTTCATTGTTGTTCTCCCGCAAGGTACTGGCATGATGGCGATGTGTGCCCTGCCACTCTGTCAGCTAGCCGACATTGCCCATGACCGACGCCAAGCCTTACCTCTCCTGCCTGCAAGAAGGCCGCTGGTTCCAGACCCTTCCGGACGGTCTGCGCCAGGCCTTGCGCGACGCCGCCGTGGTGCGGCGCCTGCCCGCCGGCCAGCGCCTGTTCGCCCGTGGCGACGCGCCGTGTGGCCTGTATTGCGTGGTGGAAGGCGCAATGCGCGTCAGCGTGGTTGGGGAAAGTGGCAAGGAAGCATTGCTGGCGCTGGTGGAGGCGCCCAACTGGTTCGGCGAGATCTGCCTGTTCGACGGCCAGCCGCGCACCCACGACGCTTACGCCGAGGGTGCCACCGTCCTTCTCCAGGTTCCCCTCGCGCCGCTGCAAGCGCTGCTGACGCAGCACCCGGAATACTGGCGCGACTTCGCCCTGCTGATGAGCCACAAGCTGCGTATCACCTTCGCCGTCCTGGAGGAGCTGTCACTGCTGCCGGCCGCGCCTCGTCTGGCCCGGCGCCTGCTGATGATCGCCGAGGGCTACGGCGAGTCGGCCACCGCCAAGCGCGAACTGCACCTGCCCCAGGAACAGCTCGCGGCCATGCTGTCGCTGTCGCGGCAGACCACCAACCAGATCCTCAAGGACCTGGAAGCCCAGGGCATCGTGCGCCTGAGCTATGGCGGCATCGAGATTCTGGACGGCGAGCGCCTGCGCCAGGCCGCCCACGCCTGATCCGAACCGGCACTCTCCAGAACAGCAGCCTCTAGAACAAAAGCCAGGCGACTCTCGACAAGCTTCGATGGTCGCGCACGCTACCGCCCCGCTCTAATGCCCCCCGCCGCCGCGCTGGCGCCGAAAAGCCCGCGCCAGAGCGGCATCCAAATCCTCCGCAAGACAGCAAGGCGGCCGCTGCTTCCCACCGGCCGCAAGGGAATCCTATGCGCCTTTCGAAACTCCTCTGCGCTCTCGCGCTGACCGCTCCGGCACTGGTGATGGCCGACGACCGCGGCCTCTACGTCGGCGGCGGCGTCACTCGCCTCGAGATCGACGACCGCTCCTTCGACGACCAGGACGACAGCTACAAGCTCTACGCCGGCTACCGTCTGAACAACTACCTGTCCTTCGAAGGCGCAGTGGTCGATTTCGGCGAGATGAGCGACGACCGCAGGCACTTCGACGGTCAGTCCGTACAAGCCAACGTCCACCTGGGCTTCCCCATCGGCCAGCGCATCCGCCTGTACGGCATCGCCGGCGTGCACGCCTGGCATGCCGACGATGACGTCGCCGGCAAGTCCGACGACCTCGACCCGCTCTACGGCTTCGGCGGCGAAGTGGACGTACTGGGCGGCCTGGGCCTGCGCCTGGAACAGGAATACCTGGACGTCGGCGACATCGACCTCGACCAGACCACTCTCTCCGCCTACTGGCGCTTCTGACACGCGCACGGCTACCCCTCAAGCCCGGCGGAAGGTCCGGCTCTCTCCCCAGAGCAGTCCTCCCCCTCCTGACCTTCCGCCGGCACCTTCTCCCGCACCAGGCATCGCCTGCGCAAATCACTCTTTCGGACGGTTGCAGCGCCCGCTTTCGCGGCTAGCCTAGGGGTAGCTGCGTTTCTGGCGCCAAAAAGACACACACCCGGCGAATCGCGCGGCACACAATAACAATAAGGACGCCTCCGCCATGTTCGATGTCGTTCGTGGGTTCATGCTGTGCTGTTTCGGACTCTTCGCCCTCGCCGCCCAGGCCAACCTCCCCAGCGAGGAACTGCAGTTGCAGACTCTCCAGGTCTACACCTGCCGCTCGATCAACAGCCTGTTGCTGCTGCGCGGCGAAGGTTTCCAGGAAACCCATGCCGCCCAGCTGGAGAAGGACCTGGCCACGCTGGACGGTGCCGTCAAGGCCTACGCCAAGGCCGATGACGCGCTGCGCAAGGCCCACACCGAGTTCGTTACGCAGATTCGCAATGGCGTTTCCTACGGCCCCAAGGAAGAAGACCTGCCCTGGCGCTACAACCAGGACCTGAGCCGATCACTGCGCGAGTTGCTCAACCAGATCGAGCGCTTCGTTCCGGCCACCGCCGATACCAACCAGATTCCGTTGTGGGAATTGCCGGTGCGCGTCGAATACCTGGCCACCCAGTACCTGGGCCGCGCCTACATCAGCGGCCTGGAACTGGCCCGCGAACAGCCGCAGGAATACCTCGGCCAGGACGAAAGCGTGCTGGTGCCGTTGCTGACCCAGCGCATCGACCAGTTGCCCGACAGCGACGCCACCAAGAAGCTGCGCACCCGCTGGGAGTACCTGAGCAAGGCGCTGCTGGACATGAACAGCAAGAGCAACAGCGGTGTCAGTGCCTCGGGCCGGCCCTGGGCGCCGATCATCGTCGATCGCAACGCCCGCGCCGTCTCCGGCCAGCTCATGCTGATGAGCCAGCAGTAACGCCTCAGGCCGGGATGGACTCCGATTCCGGTTCAGGCTCAGGTTCCGGCGCCTGCACCGGCACCATTGCCTGGGCCGGGCGCTCCAGCTCATCGCGGTCCATCAATGCGGCACGGCCCGTCAGCAACGCATCCGGAGCGCGGGCGATCTTCGGGTTCTTGTCCGGGTAATCCAGGCTGTGCAGGAAGTGCCGCAGGCAGTTGAGTCGCGCGCGCTTCTTGTCGTCGGACTTGACCACCACCCAAGGCGCATCGGCGGTGTCGGTGTGGAAGAACATCGCTTCCTTGGCCTGGGTGTAGTCGTCCCAACGGTCCAGCGACTGGATGTCGATGGGCGACAGCTTCCAGTGCTTGAGCGGGTCGTCGCGGCGCGAAACGAAGCGGCGCAGCTGCTCTTCGCGGCTCACCGAGAACCAGAACTTGAACAGGTGGATGCCGTTGCGCACCAGCATGCGCTCCAGCTCCGGCGTCTGCTGCATGAACTCCAGGTACTGGCGCGGCGAGCAGAAGCCCATCACGCGCTCGACCCCGGCGCGGTTGTACCAGGAGCGGTCGAAGAAGACGATCTCGCCGGCCGTGGGCAGGTGCTGTATGTAGCGCTGGAAGTACCACTGGCCGCGCTCGGCGTCGCTGGGCTTCTCCAGCGCCACCACGCGGGCGCCACGCGGGTTGAGGTGCTCGGTGAAGCGCTTGATGGTGCCGCCCTTGCCGGCGGCATCACGACCCTCGAACAGCAGAACGATGCGCTGGCCAGTCTCCTTCACCCAGTTCTGCACCTTCAGCAACTCGATCTGCAGCTCGGCCTTGGCCTTCTCGTATTCCCTGCGCTGCAGGCGCTTGCGGTAGGGATAGCTGGCTGGCAGCTGGGCGGAGCTGGAGTCCTCGTTGCTGCCGCGCGGGGCCATGGCGACAGTCAGTGCGACCGGGCCCTGGCTCTGCGCCTGGATCTGCGCGCCGCCCTCGGAAGGCGCTTCGGGCGGCGACGCGATGGCGGGCTTGTTGGCTTCGGATTGCGGCATGGTCTCCTCCTGTGAGACGTGGGGACGGCCTTCCACTGTGCAACCCGCGCGGCGAGCCTTTCTTGACCCGCATCAACCCCGTCTAGAGCCAGCCTTTGTACTTGAACCAGTAGTAGGGAATGATCGCCGAGATCACCATCGCCACCAGCGCCATGGGGTAGCCCGCCAGCCACTGCAGCTCCGGCATGTGGGCGAAGTTCATGCCGTACACCGTGCCCACCAGGGTCGGTGGCAGGAACAGCACGGCGGCGATGGAAAACACCTTGATGATGCTGTTCTGCTCGATGTTGATCAGCCCCAGCGTGGCGTCCAGCAGGAAGGTGATCTCCCCGGCCATCTTCGTCTGGTACTCGCTGAGCGAGCGCACATCGCGCTCCACCGACTTCATGCCCAGCTTCACCTCGTCGCTGATCCAGCCGTTGCTGCCCTGGCGGAAGTAGGACAGCGGCCGGCTGATGCTCAGCAGGCTCTCGTTGAGCTTGGACAGCAGCGAGTTCTTGCGCCCCAGCTGCTTGACCACTTCCTGAAGGTCGGCCTTCTCGTTGGACGGGCCCTCGCGGAAGATACTGGTGCCCAGGCTATCGAGCTGCTTCTGCACGTTCTCCAGCACGTCGGCGATGCGGTCCACCACGCTGTCCATCAGGGTGACGAACAACTGGTCGCTGCGTCCCTCGCAGCCGCCGCGCTGGGTCCGCGTCTCGAAAGTGCGGAAGGCCAGCAGGTCGGTGTAGCGCACCGTCACCAGCCAATGCGGAGTCAGCACGCAGGTGACTTCCGAAGTACTCGGCTTGTGCTCGCGGATGCCACCCACCACGGTGGTGGTCATGTAGAGCGCACCCTTGCTCTCGTAGAAGCGCGAGGAGTCCTCGATCTCCGCCATTTCCTCCTGGGTTGGCACGTCGACCTCGATGATCGACTCCAGCAACTTTTCCTCCTCGGCCGTGGGCCGGAACAGGTCGATCCATAGCGTGTCCTTGGGCATGCCATGGCACTCGCTGCCGTTGTGGCGCACCAGGCGGTCGCCGACCAGGGTGTAATAGGTGATCATGTCGCCCGACGATCCTTTACAGCCAGAAGTTGCCCCGCAGGTTGGCCAACTTCCCGGCGCTTCACAAGCCCATCGGAGAACACTGTGATGAGCGAACACGACGACAGCGAAGAGTCCTTTGCCGAAGACACCCTGGTCCAGGCCATCGAGAACCAGATCGAAAGCGAGAGCCCGGCGGCCGCCCGCGCGGTATTCAACAAGCTGACCCTGGTCGGCTACGAGCGCGAGGACGCCCTGCACCTGATGGCCCTGGTGCTCGCCCACGAGATCGAGGCAATGCTGGCCGAAGACCGCCCGTTCAACGGCGAATGGTACGAACAGGCCCTGCGCGCACTGCCGACACTGCCCGACGGCACTGTTGCCGAATGAGACAGCGGCATAACAGCGCTTGCCGAACCGGTCGGACTTGAGACTACACTGAAGCCTCATTGACCATCGGGAGTTAGAAGAATGGCTTTCACCAAAGAAATGGTTGAAGAACTTGATCTGCTGGCGCTGTATGACCTGGAGAACAGCCAGGCGGGCTTGAAAGTCCATCATGACGCCTCTGCCGAGGCCGTGGCCGCTGCCGGCCGACTCCACGCCAAGGGTCTGATCGACAAGGAGGACGGCGGCTATCTCACCGGCCTCGGACTCGACGCCGCCGAGCACGCCCAGGTCCTGCTCGGCATCCTGCGCGGCTGACCTCAAGTTCCCCTGCGAGCGGGCGATAACCTGGCACACTTCCAAGCGCCGCATTCGGTAATGCGGCGCCGCTGGCCAGGCAGCAGTACGCCATGACGCTCTCCCCCGAAATCCGCCCGGACATCGACGACGGTATTGACCGAAAGGTGCTGGCGCAATTGCGTCAGCGCTTCCTGAAGGTCAATGCCGCGCGCCTGCATCGGGCCAGCGAAGCGCTTTCTACGCGCCAGCAACTGGTCCTCAAGCTGTTGCCGCTGCTGCTGGACGTGAACCACCCACTGCTGCCCGGCTACGTCTCGGCCAGCACGCCCGCCGGACTGTCGAACTTCGTCCCTGACGACGAGATCCTCGCCGAGGCCCAGCGCCTGACCCGCTCCTTCAGCTACAAGACCCGTCGCGGCAATCCGCCGCTGCCGATCCACGGGCTGTTCCTGATGGGCAGCCTGGGCACCGTCGCCCAGGCCGAGCAGAGCGACCTGGACCTGTGGGTCTGCCATGCGTCTGACCTCAGCGAACGCGAGCTGGCGGAGCTGCGCCGCAAGTGCGAACTGCTCGAACAATGGGCCGCCACCCAGGGCGCCGAGGTGCACTGTTTCCTCGTCGACCCGCAGCACTACACCCAGGGCGCCCGCGAAGCCCGGCTGACCTCGGACGACTGCGGCACCAGCCAGCACTACCTGCTGCTGGACGAGTTCTACCGCACCGCCATCTGGCTCGGTGGCCGCACGCCACTGTGGTGGCTGGTGCCGGTCTACGAAGAAAATCGCTACGCCGAATACTGCCAGACCCTGCTGAGCAAGCGCTTCATCCGCGCCGAGGACGTCCTCGACCTCGGCCACCTGGCACGCATCCCACCGGGCGAGTTCATCGGCGCCGGCATGTGGCAGCTGTTCAAGGGTATCGAGTCGCCCTACAAGTCGGTGCTCAAGCTGCTGCTCACCGAGGTCTACGCCAGCGAACACCCGCAGGTCTCCTGCCTGAGCCTGCGCTACAAGCAGGCGATCTACGCCGGACGCCTGGACGTGGAGGAACTGGACCCCTACGTCATGCTCTACCGCCGCCTGGAGGAATACCTCAAGGAACGCGGCGAAACCGAGCGCCTGGAACTGATCCGCCGCTGCCTCTACCTGAAGGTCGGCAAGAAGCTCAGCCGCCCGCCACGCCTGGGCCACAAGAGCTGGCAGCGCAAGGTAATGGAGCGCGTTTCCGCCCCCTGGAAGTGGGACAGCCGTGCCTTCGCCCAGCTCGACAGCCGCAGCCAGTGGAAGGTGCGCCAGGTGTTGCTGGAGCGCCGCGCGCTGGTCAACGAACTGACCCACAGCTACCGCTTCCTCTCGCAATTCGCCCGCCTGCAGCACGCCGCCAGCGGCATCAATCCACGCGACATGGGCATCCTCGGTCGGCGCCTGTACGCCGCCTTCGAGCGCAAGGCCGGCAAGGTCGAGTTCATCAACCCGGGCATCGCCCCGGACATGGCCGAGGACATCCTTACCCTCGCCCAGCTGCCAGGCGGCGAAGCGGGCAAACCACCGTTCTGGGCGCTGTACAGCGGCAACCTGTCACTGCAGGAGATGGCCGACTTCGCCCCGCTGCGCCGCGCCCGCGACCTCATGGAGCTGCTCGCCTGGAGCCACCGCAATGGCGTGATCGACGCCACCACGCGCCTGTCTCTGCAACCGGGCGCCAGCGACCTCAGCGAATTTGAACTGCAGAACCTGCTGGGCTGCCTGCAGCAAGCCATTGCGCTGCCGCTGAACGAGGTGCCGGAAAGCGCCCTGCTGCGTAACGCGGTGCCTTCGCAGGTGCTGCTGCTGGTGAACGTCGGCGTCGATCCGCTGCGCCAGCACAGCCAGATGAACGTGCACATGACCACCGAGCGCACCGACTCGCTGGGCTACTCCGGTGTGCGCGACAACCTGGTGCTGACGCTCGATCAGATCACCCTCAACAGCTGGAACGAGCTGCTGGTCAGCCGTTACTCCGGGCCACACGCGCTGCTCGACTGCCTGCGCGAATTCCTCAACACGCTGCCCACCGACGCCCCGCCACCGCGCCTGCTGGTTCGCTGTTTCTGCCGCAACCGCGCCACGGCCATCGCCCAGCGCGTAGAAGACCTGTTCCGCGACGCCCACGCGCAGCTCGCCAGCGGCAAGGGCGGGCGCTACCTGCTGCAGGTGCGCCAGCACTTCCACCTGCTGCACCTGATACCGGGGAGCGTCAGCCATCGGGTGATCGAAGGGCTGCCGGCACTGGTCGATCACCTGGGCGACACCCAGGACGAGAGCGGCTTCCTGCAGCTGGACCGGCACGCGCTGGAGGGCGACGACCTCGCCATGATCCTGCCGCTGGGCCGGGCCAACACTGTGCAGGTGTTCTACCGCCTGGACGAAGGCAGTGCGGAAATCACCATTCTCGACGAGCGCAACGCCCTCTGGCGGCGCCGCCAGGAATACGACACCGAGGAAGGCCTGCTGCTGCCACTGCAACGTTTTTTGCAATCGGTGCAGTATCGCCGCAACGCAGTGATCTCGCTGCTGGAAGCGCAGGGGCCGGTGGGCGCCGACATTCTCTTCTACGAGGTAGTGACCAACGGTCACCAGCGGGCACAACGCATCGAACGGCGCAACGCACCGCAGCCGCTGGAGGCATTGCCGTTCTACAACGTGCAGGCGATCGTCGAACCGGGCGAGGGCCAGCGCGCACGCACCACGCTGTTCTGCAACCACCGCGAGTTCTCGGAGCTGGAGTTCGGCAACGAGCTGTTCCAGGCCGTGGCCCGGCACATCCTCGACCGCCGGCGCGGACAGGAGCGCTACCCCTGCTACATCACCGACCTGGACCTGTCGGCCATGCGCGAAGGCGGGGGATTACAGACGGTGCACTTCCTGCGCTACAAGCAGAGCCTGGAGCAGGCTCTGAACCGGGCGCTGGCCGAAGCCTGAAGCGCCCGGGGAGAGACGTTCCCGGCAGGGGAACTCAGCGATCGAAGTCGCCGGCCGCTTCGGGCTGGTATTCCACTTCCAGCAGGGTCAGCTTCAGCGTCTTGCCGCTGGGCGCGGGCCAGTCGATGGTCTGCCCGGTGGTCAAGCCCAGCAGCGCGGTGCCCACTGGGGCGAGGATCGAGACCTTGCCCTCGCCCTTCACGTCAGCCGGATAGACCAGGGTCAGGTGGTACTCCTTGCCGCTACCCTCTTCGCGGCAACGCACGGTGGAGTTCATCGTGACCACGCCCGGCGGAATCTCGTCGTGGCCGACCACCGTGGCGCGGGCCAGCTCGGCCTCCAGCGCCTCGGCCGCGGGGCCGTACTCATCCAGGCTGTCGAGCATGCGCTCCAGACGTTGCAGGTCGAGTCGAGTAACGGTGATGGGTGTCGTGGTCATGATGGTTGGCAGTCTCCTTACAGGAG
Organism: Pseudomonas sp. YH-1; assembly: GCF_051990045.1. Lineage (NCBI taxonomy): Bacteria > Pseudomonadati > Pseudomonadota > Gammaproteobacteria > Pseudomonadales > Pseudomonadaceae > Pseudomonas > Pseudomonas sp. YH-1. The sequence goes on from NZ_CP178184.1 coordinate 774,803, forward strand.
AGCCCCGGACGCTCGCGCGTTCGGGGCCCTGGGTGTTCTGGCAGTAAAGACGTTCGGCAGGCGAACGCGCAGTGAAATCCGAAAAAAGAAAAACCCCGCCCAAGGCGGGGTTTTCCCGGACACTAACACAGCACAGAAAATAAGCAATACCGACCGGTCACCACTTCGGAGAGGGGTTGTTTCGGCGCTTTTCGCAGTCCGCCAGGATCGCCCGGCGCCGCTCGCCGTCGGCCTCGTTCCATTCCAGGATTTCGCTCAGCGTGCGCCCGCAACCGACGCAGATATCCGCGTCGTCCAGGCAGCAGCGCCGACAGCAGGGCGAGGCGACGCTCACCTGCGGTTCAGATGCCGGGGAAGTCGACATCCTCACCGGCCTGTTCCAGGGTCGCGCGGTTGAGCAGCGCGCCCAGCGGCTCGCGGGTGCTGTCGCTGATCCACAGCGAGCCGGATTCGTCGTAGTCGAAATGGAAGCCGCCCGAGCGCGCCGCCACCCAAAGCTGGCGCAGTGCCGGCTGGCGGCTGAGGATCAGCTGGGTGCCGTTCTCGAAGCGCACGGTCAGCACGCCGCTGGAGTTCTCCAGGTCCACGTCCAGGTCGCTGTCGTCGAAGGCGTCCTCCACCGTTACCTGTACGGCGTCCACCAGGTCATGGAAGCGGGCTTCGCTCAAAGTGCTCATGCATCGTCCTCGGGATCAGTCAAAGGCACCAGTTTACGCCGGTATTCGCCCAGACTCTGCCCCGTCCAGCGCCGGAATGCGCGGGCGAGCGAGCCGGCCTCGCTGAAGCCCAGCAGGTAGGCGATGTCGGCGCTGTCCAGCGCCGGGTCGCGCAGGTAGTGCAGCACCAGTTGCTGGCGGGTTTCGTCGACCAGCTGGCTGAACGACAGGCCGGTATCGCGCAGGCGCCGCTGGAGGGTGCGCGGGCTCAGCGCCAGCGTCTGCGACAGGCGTTCCAGGTCCGCGCCCTGCTCCGGCAACTGGCGCGCCAACTCCAGGCGCGCGCGGTCGAGCACGCTGTCACCCTTGTTGATCTCCACCAGCAGGCGTTCGGCGTAGGCATCCAGGGTGCGCTGCACCTGGGCGTCGGCCTGACCCAGGGGCAGCGCCAGCAGTCGCCTGGGGAAGACCAGGGCGTTGTCCGGCTGATCGAACAGCACCGGGCAACGGAAGATACGTTCATGCTCACCGATATCGGCGGGGGCACTGTGGCTGAAGCGCACCTCGTATGGCGCCTCGTCGACGCCGCTGACCCAGTGGCCAAAGCTGACCCAGCCGGCCAGCGTCTCCTCGCTCATCTGCCGCTGCTGCTGTGGCAGCAGCGGCTCCCAGCTGTGTTTCACCAGCGGCTCGCAGCCCGCGCGCGGAGGCTCGTCAGCCAGTTCGACACGGCCCAGGTTGCCCACCAGCGAGGCGTAGCGCGCCTGCCGATGCAGGGCGTCGGAAAGCGTCGCGCAACTCATGATCAGGTAGCCGAGCACACCGTAGTAACCGGGGCGCACGGCCTCGCCCAGGTGCAGGCCGAGATTTTCATCGCCGCTCAGGCGCACGCCGGCACCCACCAGTTCCAGATAAGCGCTGGCGGCGATGCGCTGGTCGCGCTGGGCAAGGATCGAGGGCTCCAGGTGCACCGTCGCCAGCAACTGCGCCGGGTCCACGCCCTGGCGCTGCAGATGTTCCACGAGGCCCTGCAGGTAGGCCACCGACACCGAACTGGGCAGGGGATCGCGATAGTCCATGGGGCATTCCGTTTTTTGCCCGCCATCATAGGGCCACTGGCCCTTCCGGCGCGAGCCGCAAGCCCCGCCGGGCGGGCGCCCGCTTGAATAGGCAAGCCGGCGGGGGGTCGGTATACTCCGGGACAATCGACGCTTTATTACAAGGATTCCGCCATGAAGCGACTGCTGCTTCCCTTCGTCGCGCTCGCCGTCTTCACCGCCGCGCTGGCCGGCTGTGGCCAGAAAGGCCCGCTGTACCTGCCGGACGACCAGAAGGCCAAGAGCGAGCACAGCAAGGACCGCTACGGTCTCTGAGGGCGTTCCCATGGACGCCTTCGACGTCCGCGACGGGCAACTGTTCGCGGCAGACGTGCCGCCGCCGGCAATCGCCGGGCGCTTCGGCATGCTGCAAAGCGGTAACGGCGATCTACACGCTCAGCTCCGCAACCCCGTCCGCGAAGAAGGTAACCGGCTGGCCGTGCGTTCGGCCGGCGCCTATGGTTTCGTCATGAATTCCAACTACAACACCCGGGGCCGCGCCGCCGAGGTGCTGGTGGATAGCTCGGCCGCGCACTGGGTGCGTCGCCACGGAACACGACAAGAGCTGTTCGCCGGCGAAAGCCTGCTGCCGGACTGAGGCCGAGACGACGATGCTTCTGCGCTTTACCAAGATGCATGGGCTGGGCAATGACTTCATGGTCCTGGACCTGGTCAGCCAGCACGCCCATGTGCAACCACGCCACGTCAAACAGTGGGGCGACCGCAACTTCGGGGTCGGCTTCGATCAACTGCTGATCGTCGAGCCGCCGAGCACGCCGGACGCGGACTTCCGCTACCGCATCTTCAACTGCGACGGCACCGAGGTCGAACAGTGCGGCAACGGCGCGCGCTGCTTCGCCCGCTTCGTGGTCGACAAGCGCCTGACCTCGAAGAAGACCATCCGCGTGGAAACCAAGGGCGGCATGATCGAGCTGACCATCGCCAACGATGGCCAGGTCACCGTCGACATGGGCCCACCGCGCCTGCAACCCGAGCAGGTGCCGTTCAAGGCCGATGGCGAGGCGTTGAGCTATCCCCTCGAAGTGGACGGCCAGCGCTACGACCTCGCGGCGATCTCCATGGGCAACCCGCACGGTGTGCTGCGCGTGGATGACGTGGACAGCGCGCCGGTACGCACCCTGGGCCCGAAACTCGAAATCCACGAAAGCTTCCCGCAGAAGGCCAACATCGGCTTCCTGCAGATCGTCAACCCGCACCAGGCGCGCCTGCGCGTCTGGGAGCGCGGTGCCGGCGAGACGCTGGCCTGCGGCACGGGCGCGTGCGCCGCTGCGGTCGCCGGCATCCGCCAGGGCTGGCTGCAATCGCCGGTTCAGATCGACCTTCCCGGCGGACGGTTGTCCATCGAGTGGGCAGGACCGGGTCAGCCCGTTATGATGACCGGGCCCGCCGTGCGGGTGTTCGAAGGCCAGGTACGTCTATAACCGGGACGCTTATGACCGATACTCCGCAGGACCCCACCGTTACGCTCGAAGCCGAACAGGTCGCCGACTATCTTCGCCGGCACCCTGAATTCTTCGTCGATCATGACGAGCTGATCCCGGAGATGCGCATTCCGCACCAGCCGGGCGATGCCGTGTCGCTGGTGGAGCGCCAGGTACGCCTGCTGCGCGAGCGCAACATCGAGATGCGCCATCGGCTGTCGCAGCTGATGGATGTCGCCCGCGACAACGACCGCCTGTTCGACAAGACCCGCCGCCTGGTGCTCGACCTGCTCGATGCCACCAGCCTGGAGGAAATCGTCAGCACGGTGGAAGACAGCCTGCGCCACGAGTTCCTCGTGCCCTACGTCAGCCTGATCCTGTTCAGTGACAACAACCTGCCGGTCGGCCGCTCGGTAAGCAGCGCCGAGGCGCACCAGGCCATCGGTGGCCTGCTGTCGGGCGGCAAGACCGTCTGCGGCGTGCTGCGCCCTCACGAGCTGGCCTTCCTGTTCTGCGAAAGCGAACGCGAGCAGGTCGGCTCCGCCGCCGTGGTGCCGCTGACCTTCCAGGGCCTGCACGGTGTGCTGGCGATCGGCAGCCCCGACCCGCAACACTACAAGAGCTCGCTGGGCACCCTGTTCCTGGGCTACGTCGCCGAAGTCCTCGCGCGGACCCTGCCGCGCTTCTCCACGCCACTGCGCTCGGTACGCTGACCTTCGCAACGCGGTAAGCTGCCAGCCTGGCTGTATCACTGGGAGCTTTCCGCTTGTCGCTCGACGCCGATCTGCAAGCCTATCTGGAACACCTGCGTAGCGAACGCCAGGTCTCCGTGCACACGCTCGACGGCTACCGTCGGGACCTGGCGCGCCTCGCCGCGCTGTGTGAGAAATCCTCGATCAACGAATGGTCGGCGCTACAGGTGCGCGACCTGCGCCTGTTCGTCGCTCGCCTGCACCAGCAGGGCCTCGCCAGCCGCAGCCTGGCGCGTCTGCTGTCGGCCACCCGCGGGCTGTACCAGTACCTGATTCGCGAAGGCCGCTGCCGGCACGATCCCGCTGACGGTCTCGCCGCCCCCAAGGGCGCACGCAAGCTGCCACGCACGCTGGATACCGACCGTACCGCGCAACTGCTCGACGGTGGCGTCGAGGATGACTTCATCGCTCGCCGCGACCAGGCGCTGCTGGAGCTGTTCTATTCCTCGGGCCTGCGCCTCTCCGAACTGGTCGGACTCGACCTGGAATGGCTCGATCTCAAGGACGGCCTGGTGCGCGTGCACGGCAAGGGCAACAAGGTGCGCGAGCTGCCGGTCGGCCGCGCCGCACGGCAAGCCATCGAGGCCTGGCTGCCGCTACGCGCCACCGTGTCGCCGCAGGACAACGCCGTGTTCATCGGCCGCAGCGGCAAGCGTCTGACGCCGCGCGCGATCCAGCTGCGCGTGCGCGAAGCCGGCGTGCGCGAGCTGGGCCAGCACCTGCATCCGCACATGCTGCGGCACTCCTTCGCCAGCCATATGCTCGAATCCTCCCAGGACCTGCGCGCGGTGCAGGAACTGCTCGGCCACGCCGACATCGCCACCACGCAGATCTACACCCACCTGGACTTCCAACACCTCGCCTCGGTCTATGACCAGGCCCACCCGCGGGCACGCCGTAAACCCGGAGCAGAAGAATGAGTATCCGCCTGGTCACCTTCGACCTCGACGACACGCTGTGGGACGTTGCCCCGGTGATGAACAGCGCCGAAGCCACCCTGCGCGACTGGCTCGCCGTGAACGCGGCGCAGCTGGGGCCGGTGCCCATCGAGCACCTGTGGGCGATCCGTTCGCGGCTGATGGAGCAGGACCCGATGCTGCGCCACCGCCTGAGCGAACTGCGCCGGCGCATCCTGTTCCACGCCTTGCTCGATGCCGGTTATTCGCAGCCCGAGGCGACCGAACTGGCCGAGGCCGGCTTCCAGACCTTCCTACACGCGCGGCACCAGGTGGCGCTGTTCCCCGAGGTGCACCCGACCCTGGAGCAATTAGCCAACCGCTTCATCCTCGGCGTGCTCACCAACGGTAATGCCGACGTGCGGCGTCTGGGCCTGGCCGATTACTTCCAGTTTGCCCTCTGCGCGGAAGAGCTGGGCGTCGGCAAGCCCGACCCGCACCCGTTCCAGGAAGCCCTCAAGCGCGGCGGCGTGGCGGCAGAATATGCCGTGCACATCGGCGACCATCCCAGCGATGACATCGCCGGGGCGCGCCGTGCGGGCATGAAGGCGATCTGGTTCAACCCGGCGCGCAAGCCGTGGGATGGCGAAGAAGCACCGAGCGCGATCATCCACAACCTCTCCGAGCTGCCGGGTATCCTGGCAAAGCTCTGACGCATGGGCTTTTCGTAGGAGCGAGCTTGCTCGCGAACGGCGCTCCGGGAGGCTCTGAGACTCGGGGCGGTTCGCGAGCAAGCTCGCTCCTACATAACTGAACAATGCAACAAATGGACATGAAAAAGCCCCGCCGCTCCTTGAGGAGCGGCGGGGCTTTTTCATGAAGCGTCAGCTATCAGATAGGGCGGCTGCCGTATTTGCTATCCGGCTTCTTGGGCGGGTCAGCCACAACGTTCGGCTCGATCTCCTGCACCTTGCCACCGCGAGTGAGGAACTCCTCCATCGCGCGGGCCAGTGCGTCACGATCCTTCTGCTTGGCTTCGACAGAGGGCAGTTCCTCTTCTTCCGCAGCGGCCTTGGCTTTCTTGCCACCGCCCTTGGGAGAAGGGGCTTCATCCCCATCGCTGCTGTCTGCTTCGGCGTCGCCGTCGTCAGCCGCGGCGAGTTCCTCACCATCGTCCTCGTCAGCGCCGTCCAGCTCGTCCTGTTCCAGTTCTTCGTCGCTCATTGTTCAACCTCTGTGGTGCTGCAAAGCACGTTAGTTATAGCCCAGCTGCGCGCTTTGACGAACGCCGCCGGAAAAAATTCATACAGGCTCGCCCTGCCAGGTCGCCACGACCCTGCGCGGGCCGCCGTGGTCTCGGTGCTCGCCGAGATAAATACCCTGCCAGGTGCCCATTGCCAAGCCTCCCTCCTGTATCGGCAGCGTCAGCTGACAGCCCAGGAGGCTGGCCTTGAAATGCGCCGGAAGGTCATCCGGACCTTCGTAGTCATGTTCATAGCCGCTACCGCCCTGGGGCACCAGGCGATTGAAGAATCGCTCGAAATCGCGGCGCACCGAGGGGTCGGCATTTTCATTCACCGTCAGCGAGGCGGACGTGTGCTGCAACAGCAGGTGCAGCAGGCCCACCCGGCATTTCGACAGCTCCGGCAGCGCGGCCAGGATCTCGTCGGTGACCAGGTGAAAGCCCCGCGGACGAGGGCGCAGGGTGATGGATTTCTGCTGCCACATGGCGGGCCTCCTCCGTCGGCTACGGTGATGCGCGCGCATTCTAGCGTGCTGATCGAAAAAACAAAGGGCGCCCGAGGGCGCCCTTCGTCGAACTTGCGCGAACCCTTACAGGTTGTAGCCGCGCTCGTTGTGCAGGGAGAGGTCCAGACCCACGGTTTCCTCTTCCTCGGAGACACGCAGGCCCATGACCAGGTCCAGGACCTTGAGGATCACGAAGCTGACGATCCCGGTGTAGACGATGGTGAAGGCCACGCCCTTGAACTGGGTGAACAGCTGCGCGCCGATGTCGGTCACGGTGCCGAAGCCGCCCAGGGCGGGAGCTGCGAACACGCCGGTGAGCAGGGCGCCGACGATACCGCCGACAGCATGCACACCGAAGGCGTCCAGGGAGTCGTCGTAGCCGACGGCGCGCTTGAGGCTGGTGGCGGCGAAGAAGCAGATCACGCCGGCAGCCAGGCCGATCACGATGGCACCCATCGGGCCGCAGGTACCGGCAGCCGGAGTGATGGCGACCAGACCGGCAACCACACCGGAAGCGATGCCCAGGGCACTCGGCTTACCGTGGGTGATCCACTCGGCGAACATCCAGCCCAGGGCGGCAGCGGCGGTGGCGATCTGGGTGACCAGCATGGCCATGCCAGCGGTGCCGTTGGCGGCAGCAGCGGAACCGGCGTTGAAGCCGAACCAGCCGATCCACAGCAGGGCAGCGCCGATCAGGGTGTAGCCCAGGTTGTGCGGAGCCATGGCAGCGGTCGGGTAGCCCTTGCGCTTGCCGAGGACGATGCACGCCACCAGGCCAGCGATACCGGCGTTGATGTGCACCACAGTGCCGCCGGCGAAGTCCAGCACGCCCCAGTCCCACAGCAGGCCGCCGTCACCGCTCCAAACCATGTGGGCGATCGGTGCGTAGACCAGGGTGAACCACAGCGCGGTGAAGATCAGCATCGCAGAGAACTTCATGCGCTCGGCGAAGGCACCGACGATCAGCGCCGGAGTGATGATCGCGAAGGTCATCTGGAACATCACGAAGACGCTCTCAGGGAACAGCGCGGCGGCGGAAGTCAGGCCGCTGGTGGTCAGGCCGCTGAGGAAGGCCTTGTCCAGGCCGCCGACGAAGGAAGCGAAGTTGACCACGCCCTTTTCCATGCCGACGGTATCGAAGGCCAGGCTGTAGCCGTAAACGACCCAGAGGATGCTGATCAGCGCGGTGATCGCGAAGCACTGCATCATGATCGACAGGACGTTCTTGGCGCGCACCATGCCGCCGTAGAACAGGGCAAGGCCAGGGATGGTCATCAGCAGCACCAGGGCGCTGGAAATCAGCATCCAGGCGGTGTCGCCGCTGTTCAGGACGGGGGCCGCAGCCTCGTCGGCCAAGGCCAGACCGGGCATTGCGAGGGGCAATAGGGCGCCTAGCCCTGCGTATTTGCGCAGAGTCATTGTTGTTTCTCCTGGGGCGTGGGGTTCGGTGTGGGCTTGGCTTAGATCGCGTCGGTGCCGGTTTCGCCGGTACGGATACGAATGGCCTGTTCCAGATTTACGACAAAGATCTTGCCGTCACCGATCTTCCCGGTGTTGGCGGCCTTGGTGATGGCTTCGATAACACGATCCAGCTGGTCATCGGCAATGGCGACGTCGATCTTCACCTTCGGCAGGAAATCGACAACGTATTCCGCGCCACGGTACAGCTCGGTGTGACCTTTCTGCCGGCCGAAGCCTTTGACTTCGGTCACAGTGATGCCCTGCACGCCGATCTCGGACAGCGACTCACGAACGTCGTCCAGCTTGAACGGCTTGATGATGGCTGTGACTAGCTTCATGTAACTCTCTCCCGTGTTTTGGTGGACCCGCCCCAGGAAGAACGAACCCGGAGACAAGTCTAAGCGCAGTGTCTGGCTTTTGTAATGCGCCGGCCGCCCTACCTCAGCACTCCGACTGCCTTGATCGAAGCGATCCCCTGCCTCGCCTGCAGCACCGGAACTGCATCGGTGCACGCCATGTATGCCCCAAAGCATGAAGCTTGCCAGTTCGTGGAAATGCCCGTGCCATCAGGCACTTGGCGCAAAAACGGGGTTTCTGGCGATTCGCCAGCGCGCTTTTGGCGCACCGAAAGCGCGCACGCCGAGCGGGCACACTGCTCAAAAAGCGTGCAACCCCACGCGCCGCAGCCAGCGCCGGCTGCGTGATAGACTGCGCTCTGATTCAATCCGGAACCCATGAACCATGCTGCCGCCCAAAGCCTTCCTCGATGCCATCAGCCAACAAGCCGGACGCCTGTTCGGTGGCGAATCGCCCCTGCCGAAGGCCGAGCTGGAAGCCCAGTTCAAGGTTCTGATGCAGAGCGCCTTCAGCAAGCTCGACCTGGTCAGCCGCGACGAATTCGACAGCCAGATGGTCGTCCTCGCGCGCACCCGCGCCCGCCTCGAGGCGCTCGAAGCCAAGGTCGCGGAGATGGAAGCCAAGCTCTCGCCGCCTGCCGACACCGCCGTCCCCACCGAATAACGCTCATCGGGCGGGCGGCATGCGATCCAGGAGTGATCCATGTCCCTCGCCATCGTCCATAGCCGCGCCCAGGTCGGTGTGGAAGCGCCCGGCGTCACCGTCGAGGCGCACCTCGCCAATGGCCTGCCTTCCCTGACCCTGGTCGGCCTGCCCGAAGGCGCCGTGAAGGAAAGCAAGGACCGCGTCCGCAGTGCCCTGCTCAATGCCGGCTTCGACTTTCCCAACCGACGCATCACGCTCAACCTCGCCCCGGCCGACCTGCCGAAGGACGGCGGACGCTTCGACCTGGCCATCGCCCTGGGCATCCTCGCTGCCAGCGGCCAGTTGGCCGACGCCGCCGGGCTCGACGAGCTGGAATGCCTGGGAGAACTGGCGCTCTCCGGCACGCTGCGGCCGGTGCCCGGTGTGTTGCCCGCCGCCCTGGCTGCCCGCGCCGCCGGCCGTGCGCTGGTGGTGCCGAAGGAAAACGCCGAGGAAGCCAGCCTCGCCAGTGGCCTGACCGTCTACGCCGTCGGCCACCTGCTGGAACTGGCCGCGCACTTCAGTGGCCAGGAGCGACTGCGCCCCTACGAGGCCAACGGCCTGCTGCGCGCCACGCCGCCCTACCCCGACCTCGCCGAAGTGCAGGGCCAGACCGCTGCCAAGCGCGCCCTGCTGGTCGCCGCCGCCGGCGCGCACAACCTGCTGTTCAGCGGACCACCCGGCACTGGCAAGACCTTGCTCGCCAGTCGCCTGCCCGGTCTCATGCCGCCGCTGGACGAAGACGAGGCGCTGCAGGTGGCGGCGATCCACTCCGTCGCCGGGCGCGGGCCGCTGACCCACTGGCCTCAGCGGCCCTTCCGTCAGCCACACCACACCGCCTCCGCCCCCGCACTGGTCGGTGGCGGCAGCCGCCCGCAGCCGGGGGAAATCACCCTGGCGCACGAAGGCGTGCTGTTCCTCGATGAGCTGCCGGAATTCGATCGCAAGGTGTTGGAAGTCCTGCGCGAGCCGTTGGAAGGCGGCGAAATCGTCATCGCCCGTGCCAACGGCCGCGTGCGCTTTCCGGCGCGCTTCCAGTTGGTGGCAGCGATGAACCCCTGCCCCTGTGGCTACCTTGGCGACCCCAGCGGACGCTGCCGCTGCTCGCCGGAGCAGATCCAGCGTTACCGGGCCAAGCTGTCGGGGCCATTACTGGATCGCATCGACCTGCACCTGACCGTCAGCCGGGAAAGCACCAGCCTCGCGCCGAGCGGCCCGAGCACCAGCAGCGCCGAGCTGGCCACGCAGGTTGCCGCCGCGCGCCAGCGCCAGCTAGCTCGTCAAGGTTGCGCGAACGCCTTCCTGACCCTGAAGAAAATGCACCAATATTGTGCATTAAGCCCGGAAGACCAGGCCTGGCTGGAGAAGGCTGGCGAGCGCCTCAACCTGTCACTGCGTGCCCTGCACCGAATTCTCAAGGTGGCGCGCACCCTCGCCGACCTGCAGCAGGCAGACAGCATTGCGCGCCCGCACCTCGCCGAAGCGCTGCAGTACCGCGCAGGGCACTAGCCGGGCAGGTCCTGCGCGACGGCCAGGAGATTCAGCTCGACCGTCGCATTCTTCGGCAACTGATAGACGCCGACCGATGTGCGCGTATGCACACCGGCCGCACCCAGCACCTCATACAGGACTGCAGAAGCACCGTCGGCCACCTCGCTCTGCTGCGTGAAGTGCTCCGCTGACTGCACGAACACATTGAGCTGCAACACCTTGTGCACGCGCTCGAGGTCGCCCAACGCCTGCCACAGCAACGCCAGCGCCCGCATCACGCAGACCTTGGCAGCCCGCTGGGCGTCGGTCAGCGACACCTCGCTGCCCGCCCGGCCGGTGACGACCACCTCATCACCCACCCGTGGAATCTGTCCACTGAGGTGCACCTGGTTGCCTTCGATGAGGAAAGGCACGTAGTTGCCGCCGATCTTCATTTCACCGCTGAAGTCGTAGCCGAGTTCGGCAGCGATACGTTCAAACGCAGCAGCGCGCGCTTCGCTCATGTTGAATCCCTTGATCAGCAGCGCCAGAACGGCCGCATCGCTTCCAGCTTCGCCTGCTCGCGGCTGATGCCGATGTCGCGCAGTTGCGCGTCGGACAGCTCCAGCAGTTGCTTGCGGGTACGCACACGGCGCCAGAACTGCTGCCAGCGGCTCTCCTGCGGGCCGCGCGAGGCCACGCGGGCGCCGGGGATTTCCAGCAGCTCCTGTTGATAAAGGGTCAGCCGCACATCGCTCAGGCCACTCATGTCGTCACTCCTCCAGTCGGTTGCTCCGGACGTGGAACTAGAGTGGCGAATCGAGAAAAATCATTACAGATTCAACAATGCGAGATTTTTTCCATACAGAAAGCGGCGAAAACCTTCTGAATGGCGTATTTTCTCCCGATCTGTACTGTATCAAGCCGAAGCACCCCGGCACGGGAGATCTGTCATGAAACGCTACGCGCAGCTGGCCGCTACCCTGGGCGAACGCATCGAGCAGGGCCTCTACCGCCCCGGCGACCGCCTGCCCTCGGTGCGCGCCCTGAGCGAGGAGCACGGCGTCAGCATCAGCACCGTGCAACAGGCCTACCGCGTGCTGGAGGACTCCGGACTGGTTGAGCCGCGCCCCAAATCCGGCTACTTCGTGCCCGAACGCCGCGAGCTGCCGCCGATGCCGGCGATGACCCGACCGGCGCAGCGGCCGGTGGACGTGTCGCAGTGGGACCAGGTGCTGGAGCAGGTGCGCCGCGCGCCGGGCGGCGATTTCGTCCAGCTCGGGCGAGGCACGCCGGACATCGCCAGCCCGTCGCTCAAGCCGCTACAGCGGGCGATGGTTCACGCGGCGCGGCGCACCGATCTTCAGAGCCTCGGCTACGAAGGCATCCAGGGATCGCTCGCGCTGCGCGAGCAGATCGCCCGACTGATGCTGGACTCCGGCTGCCAGGTGCCACCCAGCGAGATCGTCATCACCACTGGCTGCCAGGAGGCCCTGGCCATCACCCTGCGCGCCATCTGCGAGCCGGGGGACATCATCGCCATCGACTCGCCGAGCTTCCACGGCGCCATGCAGGCACTCAAGGCGTATGGCCTGAAGGCGCTGGAAATCCCCACCGACCCCACCAACGGCATCAGCCTGGAAGCACTGGAGCTGGCCATGGAGCAGTGGCCAGTGAAGCTGATCCTGCTCACCCCCAACTGCAACAACCCGCTGGGCTACATCATGCCCGACGCCCGCAAGCGCGCCCTGCTGACCCTGGCGGCGCGCTACGACGTGCCGATCCTCGAAGACGATGTGTATGGCGAACTCGCCTACGCCTACCCGCGCCCGCGCAGCATCAAGTCCTTCGACACCGACGACCGCGTGCTGCTGGCCAGCTCCTTCTCCAAGACCGTGGCGCCCGGCCTGCGCACCGGCTGGGTGGTGCCAGGGCGGTACCTGGACCGCATCCTCCACTTCAAGTACATCGCCAGCGGCACCTGCGCGCCGCAGCCGCAGATGGCCCTGGCCGAGTTCGTCGGCGGCGGCCACTACGAGCCGCATATCCGCCGCATGCGCGCGCAGTACCAGCGCCACCGCGACCTGATGACCGAATGGGTCGGCCAGTCATTCCCTTCCGGCAGCCTCGTCAGCCGGCCGCGCGGTGGCTTCATGCTCTGGGTCGAACTGCACCCGCAGTTCGACAGCGTGCGGCTGAACCAGGAATTACGGCGGGACAATGTGCAAGTGGCCGCGGGCAACATCTTTTCCGCCTCGGGCAAGTACCGCAATTGCATCCGCCTGAACTACTCCAACCGCGACTTGCCGGTGATCGAGGCAGCCGTACGCAAGGTCGGTGCCTGCGCCGCGCGGCTCACCGCCGAGCTGCACGAGCATGCCGAGGAGCCGCTGCCGGCCTGAGGCGAAACATTTATCCACAGCCCCGCGCTGCCGTGGGGCGCTGGGCTGCTGTACCTTGGTTTCCTTTTGCCAGGCCTCCGCTTTGACCAGTCTCACCCTCGGCCCGCTGGCCCTTCCCCTGCCCCACGTGCTGCTCTACCTCGGTTTCTTCGGCGCCCTGCTGGCCGGTTGGCTGGCCGGGCGCAAGCGTGGCGCCAATCCCGAAGGTGCGCTGTTCACCATGCTGATCGGCGGCCTGCTGGCGGCACGGTTGGCCTTCGTCGCGCGCTACTTCGAGCAGTACGCAGCGACGCCGCTGAGCATTGTGGATATCCGCGACGGCGGCTTTCTCGCTCTGCCGGGAGTGATCGCCGCCACGCTGATCGGCGCGGTGCTGGCCTGGCGCAAAACAGAGCTGCGCCGCCCGCTGGCCGTCGCGGCCGTGGTCGGTGTGTGCCTGTGGGGTGGCGGCAAGGCCGTGACCTCGGCGCTGGACCGCAGCCAGCAGCTTCCCGCACTCACGGTGATGGACCTGCGCGGTGCCGCCGTGGACCTGCGCACGCTGGATGGCCGGCCCATGGTGGTGAACCTCTGGGCCACCTGGTGCCCGCCGTGCCGGCGCGAGATGCCGGTGCTGGAGGCCGCGCAGAAGCAGCGCAGCGATGTGCGCTTCCTGCTGGTCAACCAGGGCGAGAACGCCGAAGCCGTGCAGCGCTTCCTCCGCGACCAGGGTCTGAGCGACGCGGCGGTGCTGCTCGACAGCGGCAACCGCCTCGGCCAGCTCACCGGCTCCTACGGCATGCCCACCACGCTGTTCTACGACGCCCAGGGGCGCCTGAAGCACAGCCAGATGGGCGAACTTTCCGCCGCCAGCCTGGAGTACGGGCTGGGCCAGCTCAAGGACTGACCCGCCCGGCGCCTCAGCGGAAGCGTCCGACTTCGTCGCGCAGGCCGGCCGCCAGGCTGTCAAGCTCCCGCACGGTCTGGGCCAGGTCGGCTACCACCTGACGCTGTTCACTGTTGGCCTGGGCGATGCCCTGCAGGTTGCTGCTGAGCAGGGTCGCGGTGCGGCTCTGTTCCTGTGTCGCCGTGGTAATGGCGGCGAACTGCTCGCCGGCCGCGCTGCTCTGCCCGGAAATCTGCGCCAGCGCGGCAGCGACCTTCTCGTTCAGCGTCAGCCCGTGCTGCATCAGCTGGCTGCCCTGCTCGATGGTCTCGATGGCACTGCCGGTGTCCTGCTGGATGGCACCGATCATCTGCGAGATTTCCGTGGTAGCGGCCTGAGTGCGCGCCGCCAGACTGCGCACTTCATCGGCAACCACGGCGAAACCGCGTCCCTGCTCGCCGGCACGGGCGGCCTCGATGGCGGCGTTGAGCGCCAGCAGGTTGGTCTGTTCGGCAATCGAAGTGATCACGCCGACGATACTGCCGATCTCCTGGGAGCGCGCGCCGAGTCGGTTCACCCGCTCCACGGTCTGCTCCAGTGCGCCGGCAATCTGCGCCAGCGAGGCGGAGGCGTCGTCCATGGACTGCAGGCCGATATGGGTCTGGCGGGTATTCTCGCTGGCCATGCGCTCGGTGCTGCGCATGTTGTCGGCGATATCCATCGAAGTGGCGCTGAACTCCTCCACCGCACCGGCCATGCTGTTGATCTCGCCGGACTGCTGCTCCATACCGGCATACGCGCCGCTGGAAAGGCCCGACAGCGAGCGCGAGCAATGCCCCACTTCCTCGGCCGCGCCGCGCACGCGCGCGACCATGCTGGAGAGCGCCTCGCCCATCTGGTTGAAGCTGCGCGCCAGGTCGCCGATCTCGTCATGGCTGGCAACGGACAGACGCGCCCCGAGGTCGCCGGCGCCCAGCGCATGGGCCTGGCGCACCAGGTCGCCCAGCGGTCGCAGACGACGCTGCAGCAGCCAGGTAGTGGCGATCACCGCCAGCAGCATGGCGATCAGGCTGCCCAAGGCCAGTTGGCCACCGACGCGCCAGGTCACCGCACGGATTTCGTCCTTCGGCATGCTCGCCACGACAGTCCAGGGACCGCCGGCGAAAGGCTGCGCCACGCTGTAGAAATCCTCCTGACCGTCGCTCCAGAAGCGGCCGCGTCCGGGGTTGTCCAGCAGGCTGGCAAGGCTGTCGGCAGCGCGCTCAGGGTTGCGCGCGCCGGCCGGCGGTACCAGCCAATGATGCTGTTCATCCAGCAACGCCAGCGAGCCGCCCTGACCGAGGCGGAAGCGGCCAAGGTTGTCGAACTGGCGCTTCTGCGCATCGGTGTAATCGAAGCCGACGAACAGCACGGCGATCACTCGCCCGCCAGCATCGCGCACCGGGGTGTACTGGGTCATGTAGAAACGGTCGAACAACAGCGCGCGGCCGACGTAGCTTTCGCCGCGCATCAGCAGCGGGTAGGCCGGGCTGTTGTGGTCCAGCATGGTGCCCATGGCGCGACTGCCGTCCTGCTTCATCAACGAGGTGGTGATGCGCACGAAATCGTCGCCATCGCGCACGAACACGGTGGCGACGCCGGCAGTGAGCTGGCGGAATTCGTCGACCAGGGTGAAGTCGCCATTCAGGCGGGTGTCGCCCAGGTACAGCGCCGGCGTCTGCAACGCGGCGACCGGCACACGCTCGTCAGAGTGCGCTTTCAGGCCGGCGGCGAAGCGCTGCTCGAACAGCCCGGCGAGGCGCTGGGTGCTTTCGCGCAGGGTGCCGTGGAAGGTTTCCAGCTGGTCCGCCAAGAGGCGCGCTTCGCTGGCGAGGTGTTCTTCGCGGGTGGTCAGGGTAGCGCTGTCTAGCGAGCGCAAGGCAAACAGGGTGCTGCCGCTGATCAACAGGATCAGGAGCACGGCCAGGGCCATCGCCAACTGCAGGGCGATGCGGGATCGGGGCTGGTTCATGTTTCGGGTTCTGCACGCAACGACAGGCCGGCGCCCGTGGTGTGGGAGCAGCCTGCTTCGGTTCGAGGGGAATGCCGGCGTTGTGCGCCGGTCTGCACAGGCTATCGGCGGCCCGTGGCAATACTTGAGTCATTCACCCGGAATAGGCGTGGGGCGGGGTTCCTGGCGATCCGACGGCATTCCCCACAGGGGCGCGGTGTCGAGCGGTTCGCGAGCAAGCTCGCTCCTACAGGTGGAGATTGGCGTAGGAGCGGACTTTGTCCGCGATAACGTCCGGCGCGATGCGAACCTATCGCGGACGGAGTCCGCTCCTACGTAGAGCGTTATGTGCTTATTGAATCTCTTCGGGGGTGACGATCACCCAGTTCTTGTCGGCGGTCACCGGCTGGCCGAGCTTGGCCTGAGCCTCGGCGTTCTTCTTGATCATGCCGTTGAGCTGATCCATGTACTTGGCCTTGCGGTTGATCCACAGGTGCACGCCATTCTCGGCGGTACCGTTGAACAGCATGTAACCGTCGCTGCTGGGGGTATCGCCGCCGACCAGGATGGGCTTCTTCCACTGGTCGATGTAGGTGAGGATCGCCGCCTGCTTGCCGGCCATCCAGGTCGCCGGGGTCCACAGGTAGGGAGTGATTTCCAGGCCCTCGTTGGCCTTGGGATCGTACTTGCCTTCGGCGATCTGCTTGCGCGCGGTGGTCAGGGCGCCGCTCTGGCGGTCCTTGAGCAGCGTGGTGACACCGATGACGTTCTCGGGCTTCACGTTGTAGCCGTACTTGGGATCGCTGGCGACCATGCGCACCAGCTCCTCATGGGCGGCGGTCATCACGTAGACCTCGATGCCGTTCTCCATCAGCTTGTTGTACAGCTCGGTCTGGCCGGTGAAGACCTTGGGCGGATTGATCTCGATGGTCTTGACCACGTCACCTTCGTAGTAGGTGCTGGGCACCGGCTTGCCGTAGGCCATCAGCTCGTCGACGTAGCCCTTGAGCTCCTTGAGGGTAAAGCCGGAGAACACCTGGGCAACCCACGGGTAGCAGACCAGGTCGTCGAGCTCGCAGAGGCGGTAGTAGTAACTGTTGAGGCTTTCCTTGTGGCCGTTGACGTCCTTGAAGGGGATGAGCTTGAGCGAGGGGTCGAGCTTCTCGCGGGTCAGCACACCTTTCATTTCGAGGAAGGGCAACAGCGACTCCTCGAGGTCATAGCGGTAGCTGGTGTTGTCCATGTCGAAGACCGCGAAGGCGCCCTTGTTGGCGTTGGCGGCGATCAGGGCGTCGAGTTGCTTGGCGGCGGGAGCCGGCCAGTGCTTCAGTTCGGTGGCGGCGAAAGAGGTGCTGGCGAGGCCGGCCAGGATCAGGCCGGCGAGCAAGGTGCGCATGGGCTTCATGGAATTCCCCCGAGTGGTCTTGTGGGTATGGGGAAGGTCCGGTACGGGCCTTCACTGGACTAGTCCAGCAGTGACCCTAGCAAAGCCCTGTTTCAGCTCTGCGACGGCAGCGACGTGAATCGTCGCGAGGGCGGCAGGACATATCCATCCGCGCCACGCGGGCTTTCCAGCCGCGACGGCTGGTCTAGTTCACCGCGCGGCGCAAGCGACCGGGGGCGTCGCCGTAGGTTTCCTTGAACTTCCGGGTGAAGGACGCCTGGGACTGGTAACCGACCTGGGCGGCGATGTCGGTCAGGCTGAGTTGCGAGTCGCTCAGCAGGCGGTGCGCCAGCTCCATGCGCACGCGGGTCAGCAAAGCCCACGGCGATTCGCCAGCGACCTGGGTGAACTGGCGCGTGAAGGTGGCCCGGGACATATTCGCCCGTTCGGCCAGCGCCTCGATGGTCCATTCATGGGCGGGATCTTCCAGCATCGCCTGCCACACACGGCCCAGACGTTTGTCGCTGAGCAGCGCCAGCGTGCCGCTGGCGGGGGCATGCTCGCGCAGGTAGACGCGCAGGATCAGGGTAAACAGCGCCGAGGACAGCGCGTCCACCAGGAAGCGCGCGCCAGCCTGGTTGCCGTCCGCCTCGGCGCGTAGCAGGGCGACCAACGCGGCCACGGAATCGCCTAGGCCATTATCCTGGCAGGACACCTTCAGAAAGGCCGGCAAGGCGCCCATCAACAGCGAGCCACGCTGGTAATGGAAGCTGCCGCAGAGCATGTCGAGCTCGCCCTCCCCAGCACCGAGGCGATGTACCGGCAGCAGGCCTTCGTCGCGGATGTCCGGAGCCTGCACCGCCACGCGCGTACCCTGGCTGCGCAGCAGGTGCGCGGCGCCAGCGGGCAGAACCAGCACCTCGCCTGCCTTCAGCTGCAGGACCTGTCCGTCCGGCATTTCCGCCTGACAGCTGCCGGACAGCACGATGTGGTACTGCGCGGTGCCGTCCGGCAATGGCTCGTGGTCCAACGCCCAACTGCCCAGGAACCGGCAACGCAGGTCGAGGCTGCCGCGCAGGCCGGCGAGCTGGATAAGACGATCGAGGGAGTTCATGGCATTCCAGGCGTAGGCAGTGGCTGACAGATTATCCACAGCGACGGTTCATTCGAAGTACTCCACCGGCGGCATCTGCATGGCCTGCATCTCCGCCTGAAGGAAGTCCCGCAACCGCCGCAGGCGCTCCTGGTGCCGGCGCGCACGGGGCCAGACCAGGTAGTAACTCTCGCCGCTGGCCACCGCGCTGGGCCACGGCAGCGCCAGGCGGCCCTGGTTGGCGTCCTCGGCGACCATCACCAGGTCGCCGATGGAGACGCCGTAGCCACGGGTGGCGGCGACGATGCCCAGCTCCAGCGTGTCGAACACCTGCCCGCCCTTGAGTGACACCCGCTCGCCCAGGTCCATGCGCTGCAACCAGCGCCGCCAGTCACGGCGGTCGGGCGTGGGGTGCAGCAGCTCGGCGCCGGCCAGCCGCTCGGCGTCCCAGGGGCCGTCCGCCAGCAGTGCAGGAGCCCCGACGGGAATCAGCCACTCGGGAAACAGCAGGGTGGCCTCCCAGTCCGGCGGGAAATGCCCGGAGCTGAGCAACACCGCGCAATCGAAGGGCTCATGGACGAAATCCACGCGGTCCACGTCCATCCAGGCGCTGGTCAGCTGCACCTCGATATCGCTGTGCTGCATGCGGAACTTGCTCAGCCGCGCCAGCAGCCAACGCATGGTCAGCGTGGAAGGTGCCTTCAGGCGCAGCACCCCTTCCTCCGCGCGCAGGCTGGCGCAGGCGCGCTCGAGGGAATCGAAGCCATCACGCAGGCCAGGCAGCAGCATCCGCGCCGTTTCGGTCAACTCCAACTGGCGACCGCGGCGCTGGAACAGGCGGCAGGCGAAGTGTTCTTCCAGCGTCTTGATGTGCCGGCTCACCGCGCTCTGGGTGATCGCCAGCTCCTCGGCGGCGCGGGTAAAGGACGCATGCCGCGCCGCCGCT
The DNA here is from genome assembly GCF_051990045.1 of Pseudomonas sp. YH-1. Taxonomy (NCBI): domain Bacteria; kingdom Pseudomonadati; phylum Pseudomonadota; class Gammaproteobacteria; order Pseudomonadales; family Pseudomonadaceae; genus Pseudomonas; species Pseudomonas sp. YH-1. The sequence continues at coordinate 794,047 of NZ_CP178184.1, forward strand.
TCGAAGGCACGCAGGGCATAGAGGGGCGGTAACTGGCGGTTCATGACGGGCTCCCGAAGTCTCAATCATGAGTATGACTCATGGGTGGCATCGTATTTTTCCTTTTGTGCCCGCATCCACGGGCACCGGAAAATGAGGAACTATCCAATGACGCGGCGCCTGCCGCTTACTGAGCCTGACTCATGAAACGCCTGTACCGTGACGAACTTGCCGCCATCCTTCGCCTCGCCGGCCCGCTGATCGCCGCGCAACTGGCCTACGTGGCCATGGTGTTCACCGACACCGTGATGATGGGCAAGCTCGGTCGCGAGGCGCTGGCCGCCGGCGGGCTGGGCGCATCGACCTATGCACTGGTGTCGACCTTCTGTGTCGGTGTGGTGGCGGCCACCGGCAACCTGGTGGCGATCCGGCATGGCGCGAAAGACGCACGCGGCGTCGTGGAAGCAACCCAGGCCGGACTGTGGATCGGTGGCGCGCTGGCGTTGCTGGCGGGCCTGTTGCTGTGGAACCTCGGGCCAATCCTGATCGCTTTCGGCCAGGCGCCGGAAACGGTCGCCGGCACGATGAGCTTTCTGCACAGCATCGTCTTCGCCCTGCCCGGCTACATGGCCTTCATGGTGCTGCGTGGCTTCACCAGCGCCATCGAACGCCCCGGCCCGGTCATGGCTATCAGCCTGATCGGCGCGCTGGCGAACTTCGCCCTCAACTACGCCTTCATCGAGGGCCTGTTCGGCCTGCCGCGCCTGGGGCTGGCGGGGATCGGCATGGTCACCGCGGTGGTGATGAACACGCTGCCGGTGATCTTCGCCCTGTACCTGCGCGGGCATCGGGCCTACGCGGGCTACCCGCTGCTGGCGGGTCTTTCCAAGCCTGACTTCAAGGTAATCGGCGAATCCCTGCGCCTGGGCATTTCCATCGGCGGCACCTACGCGGTGGAGTCGGGCATGTTCACCGTGGCGACCCTGTGCATGGGCGTGATCGGCAGCACCGCGCTGGCGGCGCACCAGATCGCCATCCAGTCTGTGTACGTGGCCTTCATGGTGCCCATGGGGATTTCCTACGCGGTGACCTTCCGTATCGGCCAGCACTACGGCGCCGGCCGATTGGTCGAGGCGCGCCGCGCCGGGCGGCTGGGCATAGGCTTCGGCGCCAGTTGCATGTTCGCCTTCGCCGCGCTGTTCTGGCTCGCGCCGGAGCTGGTCATCGGCCTGTTCATCGACCACAACGACCCGGCCAACCGCGAGGTGGTGCAACTGGCTGTCAGCCTGCTGGCCATCGCCGCGTGGTTCGAGCTGTTCGACGGCACCCAGTGCATCGCCATGGGCGCGATCCGTGGCCTGAAGGATGCGCGCACGACCTTCATCGTCGGGTTGGCCGGCTACTGGCTGGTGGGCGTGCCGATGGCGCTGCTGCTGGCCTTCCCGCTGGGCTGGGGACCGAGTGGCGTGTGGTGGGGCCTGGCGTCGGGTCTGGCCTGCGCGGCCATCGGCTTGACCCTGGCCTTCGAGGCGAAGACGGCGCGACTGCTACGCCCGCGCACGGCCGGCACGGTGCTGGTCGCTAGCTGACCGAGTCCTGCAGGCGCAGCGCACGGTTGGCGCCGAACACCAGGAAGCGCGCCAGCTCCGCCAACGGCAGCGGGCGGCTGATCCAGTAGCCCTGCACCTGATCGCAGCCGAACTGGCGCAGCTCGTCCTGCTGGGCGGCGGTCTCGACGCCTTCGGCCACCACTTCCAGGTTCAGGTTGTGCGCCAGGTTGATCATGGCCCGCACCAGTTGCAGGTTTTCCGGGCGCTCATGCATGCCGCCGACGAAACTCTTGTCGATCTTCAGCAAGGTGATCGGCAGGCTGTTGAGGTGGACGAAAGAGGAGAAGCCGGTGCCGAAATCGTCCAGCGAGAAGCGCACGCCCAGCCGGCCTAACGCCTGCATGGTCTGCAGGACCTGATCGCTGCGGCGCATCACGGCGGTTTCGGTGAGTTCGAATTCCAGCCACTGGGCGTCGACGCCGCGCTCGCGGATCAGGCGCTCCAGGGTCGGCAACAACTGGCTGTCCTGGAACTGGCGGAACGACAGGTTCACCGCCATGTGCAACGGTGGCAGACCGCGCCCGCGCAGCCACTGCATGTCCCGCAGAGCGCGGGAGATGACCCAGTAGCCCAGCGGCACGATCAGCCCGCTTTCCTCGGCCAGCGGCACGAAGTCGCCCGGCGTCAGCAGGCCGCGCTCGGGGTGGCGCCAGCGCACCAGGGCTTCGAGGCCGACGATCTGCCCGGTGTGCAGATCCAGGCGCGGCTGGTAGTGCAGTTCCAGTTCGTCGCGGCGCAGCGCCCGGCGCAGTTCGCTTTCCAGATCAGCGAGGCTGCGGGCGCCGCGGTTGATGCGTTCGTCAAAGACGTGGAAGGTGCAGCCCTGGCGCGACTTGGCCTGCTGCATGGCGATGTGTGCATGCCACAGCAGGGGGTCGGCCGCTTCACCGGCGCGAGCATGGGCCATGCCCAGGCTGCAGCCCAGCAGCAGGCTTTCGCCTTCGACCCAGTAGGGTTCGCCCAGGGATTCGACGATCAGCTCGGCGATCTTCTCCACTCGCGCCGGGTCACGGCGGGTGTCCAGCAGCAGGGCGAACTCGTCGCTGCCCAGACGGGCAATGTCGTCGCCGTTGTCCAGGTGCGCCTTCAGGCGCGCCACCACCTGTAGGATCAGGCGATCGCCTGCCTGGTGGCCGAGGGCATCGTTGACGTGGCGGAAGTTGTCCAGGTCCAGGTGGCCCAGCGCCAGGCCGCGCCCTTCGCTCTCGCTGAGGCGGGCGGCGAGCAGGGTCTGGAAGCCCTGGCGGTTGGCGATGCCGGTGAGCGGGTCCTGTTCGGCCAGGCTCTGCAGGGTGTTCTGCAGCGAGGTACGTTCGCGCACGTAACGCAGGGTGCGGCGCAGGACTTCGACGCTGAGGGATTCGGCCACCAGATAATCGGCAACGCCAACCGGCTCTTCCGCGGGCTCGCGCTCCAGCAGCAGGACCAGCGGCAGATGGCATTGGTGGGCGGACGGCAGTTTGCCGGGCGTGGCGAGCACCAGGCCGACCTGGTCCTCGTCGAACAGGCTGCTGGCCGCCTGCCAGGACGGGGCAGTGATCAGCGAATAGCCCTGCCCCAACGCGGCCAGATGCCCGCGCAGTAGCTGGGCCCACTGCGGCGCTTCCGCCAGCAGGAGCAGGCGCGTTGGTTCGACCGACGCTGCCAAGCGACCCCCATGTATCTCTAGAAAGGGGAGAAACTCCAGGCACCTTCCGTGCGCCCACTTCTCCCGGTTTTGAAGCGACGTCATCCGAACATCCACCGGATGTAGACGAAACTTCAGAGAAACTCTTAAGAGTTTTCTTCAAGTAATGCTGTCACAAGCCTAATACATGTACAGATTTATCCAAAACACATAAGTACGATCGTGTCACAGATCGCCGCTATTCCGAGCGGCACCCCGACGCCCGGCACGGCCTGCTAGAATACGCGCCCGCTCCACTACAGACCCCGCCTTTCATGTCCCGACTCAATCCCCGGCAGCAAGAGGCCGTGAACTACGTCGGCGGCCCGCTCCTGGTGCTGGCCGGCGCCGGCTCCGGCAAGACCAGCGTGATCACCCGCAAGATCGCCTACCTGGTGCAGCAGTGCGGCATCCGCGCCCAGTACATCGTCGCCGTGACCTTCACCAACAAGGCCGCCCGCGAGATGAAGGAGCGCGTCAGCACCCTGCTGCGCCCCGGCGAGGGCAAGGGCCTGACCGTCTCGACCTTCCACAACCTGGGCCTGAACATCATCCGCAAGGAACACGCGGCCCTGGGCTACAAGCCCGGCTTCTCGATCTTCGACGAGAGCGATGTGAAGGCACTGATGACCGACATCATGCAGAAGGAATATTCCGGCGATGACGGTCTGGACGAGATCAAGGGCCTGATCGGCAGCTGGAAGAATGACCTGATCCTTCCGGAAGAAGCGCTGGAAAAGGCGCGCAATCCCAAGGAACAGACCGCCGCGATGGTCTACCTGCACTACCAGCGCACGCTCAAGGCCTACAACGCGGTGGACTTCGACGACCTGATCCTGCAGCCGGTGAAGCTGTTCCAGGAGCATCCGGAGATCCTCGACAAGTGGCGCAACCGCGTGCGCTACATGCTGGTGGACGAATACCAGGACACCAACGCCAGCCAGTACCTGCTGGTGAAGATGCTGGTGCAGCAGCGCGCGCACTTCACCGTGGTGGGCGACGACGACCAGTCGATCTACGCCTGGCGCGGCGCGCGGCCGGAAAACCTGATGCAGCTGAAGGAGGACTTTCCCTCGCTGAAGGTGGTGATGCTGGAGCAGAACTACCGCTCCACCAGCCGCATCCTCAAATGCGCCAACATCCTCATCGCCAACAACCCCCACGTGTTCGAGAAGCAGCTGTGGAGCGAGATGGGCGAAGGCGACCCGATCCGCGTGATCCGTTGCCGCAACGAGGAGTCCGAGGCCGAGCGGGTAGCGATGGAAATCCTCACCATCCACCTGAAGACGCAGCGGCCCTACAGCGAATTCGCCATCCTCTACCGGGGCAACTATCAGGCGAAGCTGATCGAGCTGAAACTTCAGCACCACCAGATTCCCTATCACCTGTCAGGTGGCACCAGCTTCTTCGGACGGCAGGAAGTGAAGGACCTGATGTCCTACTTCCGCTTGCTGGTGAACCCGGACGATGACAACGCCTTCCTCCGCGTGATCAACGTGCCGCGCCGGGAGATCGGTTCCACCACTCTGGAGAAGCTCGGCAACTACGCCACCGAGCGCGGCTGCTCGATGTTCAACGCCTCCGGCGAGCTGGGCCTGTCCGAACACCTGGACGCCCGCTACATCGAGCGTCTGCAGCGCTTCAAGCGCTTCATCGACAAGGTCCGCGAGCAGTGCGCCGGCAGCGACCCGATCGGCGCGCTGCGCAGCATGGTGATGGACATCGACTACGAGAACTGGCTGCGGCAGAACGCGTCCAGCGACAAGATCGCCGACTTCCGCATGGGCAACGTCTGGTTCCTCATCGAAGCACTGAAGAACACCCTGGAGCGCGACGAAGAAGGCGACATGACCATCGAGCAGGCCATCGCCAAGCTAGTGCTGCGCGACATGCTCGAACGCCAGCAGGAAGAGGAAGAAGGCGCCGACGGCGTGCAGATGATGACCCTGCACGCCTCCAAGGGCCTGGAATTCCCCTACGTGTTCATTCTCGGCGTGGAAGAAGAAATCCTCCCGCACCGCTCCAGCATCGAGGCCGACACCATCGAGGAGGAACGGCGCCTGGCCTACGTGGGCATCACCCGGGCAAAGAAGAACCTGGCCATGACCTTCGCCGCCAAGCGCAAGCAATACGGCGAGATCATCGACTGCTCGCCCAGCCGCTTCCTCGACGAATTGCCACCCGAAGACCTGGTCTGGGAAGGCCAGGAAGACGCGCCGCAGGAGGTCAAGGTGGCCAAGGGCAACTCGGCCCTGGCGGATATCCGGGCGATGCTCAAGCGCTGAGGCTGTTCCCTGTAGGAGCGAGCTTGCTCGCGAAGCTCTTCGCCGTGCGGTTCGCGAGCAAACTCGCTCCTACAGAAAGGCACCGCACCGGGATCACGCGCGGCCATCCATCGAAAAACTGTCCACTCGATCAGCAATTGCATTGGTCGGAACGTCGCGCAGATGGCCACTGGCGTTGTAGAATTACGCGCTTCATCAGCGACAGCCGCTCCGGAAGCACCCCCCGTGAACACTCTCAAAGACAAAATTCGCAGCGAAGGCATCGTTCTTTCCGAACAGGTCCTCAAGGTAGACGCCTTCCTCAACCACCAGATCGACCCGGCGCTGATGAAGTTGATCGGCCACGAGTTCGCCGAACGCTTCAAGAACCAGGGCATTACCAAGATCGTCACCATCGAGGCCTCGGGCATTGCCCCGGCGGTCATGGCCGGCCTCGAGCTGGGCATCCCGGTGATCTTCGCCCGCAAGTTCCAGTCGCTGACGCTGAAGAACGACCTGCTGATCTCCAAGGTCTTCTCCTTCACCAAGCAGACCGAAAGCACCATCGCCATCTCCGCCAAGCACCTGACCGCCGCTGACCACGTACTGGTGGTGGATGACTTCCTCGCCAACGGCCACGCCGCCAAGGCGCTGATCGACCTGATCCAGCAGGCAGGCGCCAGCGTCGCCGGTCTGGGCATCGTCATCGAGAAGTCCTTCCAGGAAGGCCGCGCCCTGCTGGAAAGCGAAGGCTACCGCGTGGAATCCCTGGCTCGCGTGAAGTCCCTGGCCAATGGTCAGGTCGAGTTCCTCGAAGACTGATCCACCGCTCCACGAAAAAGGCGGGCGTCGACAGGGCCCGCCTTTTTTACGCCCGCAAGCCAGCCTTGCGTAGGGCGCATAACCTGGAACAGGTTATCCGCCGGCTCCTGGCGGCGGATAACGCTGGCGCGTTATGCGCCCTACCGGCTTGGCTCGGCACTGGCTTTCAGGCCAGCCAGCACCAGCCGCTGATAAAGCTCTTCGCGCAATCCATCCGGCTTCGCCAGCCCCATACGTTGCAGATGTACCGGAAAGGCTTCCGGCTCCGGCGCATCCAGCGTCGCCTTGCCCAGTTCGAGTATCTCGCTTAGCTTCAGCTTGCTCTTGAGCCAGCCCAAGGCCCGCAGCAACTCGCGCTCATGCTCGGTGAAGTCGCACCCCAGGGGGAACTCCGGCAGCAGCTCGCGCAAGTCACGAGTCGCTTCGCGCAGGCGCTCCGGCGTGTTGTCGCGGTAGCGGGCATCGAGCTCAAAATCCTTCGGCAGCTTGCCGGCCTCCTGGGCCTGGGCGATCAGCTCGTCCTGGAAGCGCGAGTCGGCGATGGCCAGCAGCGCGGCGATTACCTCGGCATCGTTCCTGCCGCGCAGGTCGGCGACACCGTACTCGGTCACCACCATGTCGCGCAGGTGCCGGGGGATGGTGGTGTGGCCGTAGCTCCAGACAATGTTGGAACTCAGCTCGCCCTCGGACTCGCGCCAACTGCGCAGCATCAGGATCGAGCGCCCACCTTCCAGCTCATGGGCCTGGGCAACGAAGTTGTACTGCCCGCCGACACCGCTGAGCACGCGACCGTCTTCCAATTGGTCGGCCACACCGGCGCCCAGCAGCGTCACGGTGAAGGCGCTGTTGATGAAGCGCGCATAGCGGCGCTGCTCGCGCTTGAGCTCTTCGTCGCGGTAGAGGTTGTTGACGAAGCCGATGCCGGTCATGCCGATCCCGGCCAGCTCCTCGCGCGGCATCTCGCGGAGGCGCCGGTAGAAGGCCTGTGGGCCGAGGAAGAAGCCGCCGTGGAGCCAGACGCCCGGCTCGCTGGGCGATGAACCCGGCCGCGCCGCGACCCGCCGGCTCAATACGCCCGCTTCGGCCAGCGCCAGCAGGCCGGGAACGAACATTTCACTGCAGCCGTAGAGGCCTTGTTCGAAGGCAGCGAGACCACCGTCGCGTTCGATCAGCTCGGCGTGGCGGGCGGTGGAATCGAGGCTATCGAGCAGCGCCCGATAACCGGCGTTGTCGCGATGGCGGGTAAGCAGGGCCGAGGTCAGGGCGTCGCCCATGGAGCCAATGCCGACCTGCAGGGTGCCGCCGTCACGCACCAGCGCGCTGGCGTGCAGGCCAATGCAGTGATCCTGCAGCCCTACCGGCATGTTGGGTGTGGAAAACAGCGTGCTGCTATCGCCCGGCGCGTCCACCAGCAGGTCGAAGAAGTCTTCGTCCACTTCGGCGTCGCCGGGCATGTAGGGCAACTGGTCGTGGACGACGCCGATGGTGACGATGGTTTCGCCCGCTGCACGGCGGCGCTGCAGCATCGGCAGCAGGTCGAGGGTGATGTCCGGGTTGCAGGCCAGGCTGAGCTTGCCCGGCCGGGCCGGGTCGCGGGCCACCAGCTGGGCAACGGCATTGACGCCCTTGGCGTTGATATCGCGCGCCACGTGGCTGTAATTGCAGCTGATGTAGTTCTGCTGCGCCGGGGCGCTGTCCAGCAGGCTGCCGGGCTGCAGGTAGAACTCCTCGACGCGGATGTTCTCCGGCAGGCTGCCGCTGCGCAGGTCGCGCAGGTAGTCCAGTTCGGGGTAGTCATCGTAGATGCGCTCGACGAAGGGTTCGAGGAAGCGCCGCTGCAGCTCGCCGCCGGCCTGCGGGCGGCCCAGCGACAGCGCGGTGTAGAGCGTCAGCTGCCGGCGAGGGTTCTCGCGGATGTGCCGGTACAGCGCGTTGGCCAACTGGTTGGGCTTGCCCAGCCCGAGCGGCAGGCCAAGGCGGATAGGCCCCTCCAGGCGCTGCAGCAGGTGTTCGACGGCAGTTTCGATCGAGCAGGATTGCACCGGGCGTCCCTCCTGGTTCGTTTCAACGACTGGAGTTTGGACCGGCTTTACGCAAAAGTTGCTCCCGCGACTCACACGGTGACAAATCGCGGGCATGAAAAAGCCGCCCTTGGGCGGCTTTTTCGCACAGGCCGGCTGTTACAGGCCGGACATGTGGTGAATCGCAGCTTTCAGCTCGTCATCGGAGCAATCAGCGCAGGTGCCCTTGGGCGGCATGGCGTTGATACCCGAGATGGCCTTGGCCAGCAGGCCGTCGATACCGCCCTGCTCTTTGGCACGCTTGCCCCAGTCAGCCTTGTCGCCGACTTTCGGCGCGCCCAGCAGGCCGCTGCCGTGGCAAGTGGTGCAGACCTTGCCGACAATCTCTTCGCCCGAACGCGGGGCACCGCCACCGCCGGCAGAAGCGACGGCGCCAACGCCTTCGCATTCCTTGCCCTGGACGCAGACTTTGCCGACAGGTTCGAGACGCTTGGCAATGGCGTCATCGTTGGTCGCGGCCTGAACGCTCACTGCCCACAGGGCCAGTACGGCAGCTTGGGCTGCCAGGATTTTTCTAATCAGGTTCACCCTTTCACCCTCATCGTGGCTTATCACGCCCGGTCGCGGTGCAGTCACAGTCTCGGGCCGCGCGAGCGGGCGCAAGTATAACGGCAAAGCCGGGAAGCTCGAAACAATTGCACCCTCTAGCGGGGTCTTGCGGCATTAGGTCGCAGCGGGTCTGGCCGGTCCTACCGGCTGTTCAAAAATTTGCCGGTGTGGTCGCGCTGATCAGCCGAGCCGGGGCTTCGAACGGGTTGCGGAAGCGGTGCGGCTTGGTGCTGTCGAAATAGTAGCTGTCGCCGCATTCGAGGACGAAAGTCTCGTCGCCGACGGTCAGTTCCAGGCGGCCTTCGACCAAAACGCCGGTCTCTTCGCCTTCGTGGGCGTACATGTCGTCACCGGTGTCGGAGCCTGGCGGATAGGTCTCGTCGAGCAGGGTGATGGCGCGGCTGGGGTAGTCCTTGCCGATCAGCTTCATGATGATCGAGCCGCTGGACAGGTCGCTGAGCTCGTCTGCCTTGTAGACCACAGGAGTGTTGCTGCTCTGCTCAAGATCGAGGGAAAAGAACTCGACCAGGGACATCGGAATACCACCCAGCACTTTCTTCAGCGAACTGATGGAGGGGCTGACGCTGTTCTTCTCGATCATCGAGATTGTGCTGTTGGTCACACCCGCCCGTTTGGCGAGTTCGCGCTGGGACAAACCTTTGAGCTTACGGATGGCTTGCAGACGAGCACCGACGTCCAAGGGTGGGGTCCTCCTTATTCTTGTGATCAGGCAGGCTCTGAAAGGCAGAACCCGCAACGGCTTGAGCCGAGCGGGTTCCAAGTGCCACGTATCATGGCAACACCGTTCAGTATTTACAACAGATCGCCCGTCGATCCTGCGCAAACTTTACGGGCGGTATCCGTCATTCGCCACTATAGACCCGCGGGACGCGCTTGAGGTTGCAGAACAGCTGGTAGGGGATGCTGCCGCAGCGGGCGGCGAGGTCGCTGGCTGGCACATTCGGGCCCCAGAGCTCGACGCGGCTGCCCAGGCCGGCAGCCGGCAGATCGGTCAGGTCCACGGTGAGCATGTCCATGGAAACGCGACCGATGATGCGGCTGGGCTTGCCGTCGATGAACACCGGCGTGCCGTCCGGCGCATGGCGCGGATAGCCGTCGGCGTAACCCATGGCGACCACGCCCACGCGCACCGGGCGGTCGGCGATGAAGCGCGCGCCATAGCCCACCGGCTCGCCGGCCGGCAGTTCGCGGATGCTGATGACCTGGGACTCCAGGGTCATCACCGGGCGCAGCTGGTCGGCCAGCGGGTGTGCCTGTTCGAAGGGGGTGGCGCCATAGAGCATGATGCCGGGGCGCACCCAGTCACTGGGCACTTCGGACCAGCCGAGGATGCCGGGAGAGTTGCGCAGGCTGACTTCATGGCCCTGGCCCGCGACTTCGCGCACGGCCTGGAAAGCGGCGACCTGCTCCTCGGTGCGCGGGCAGTCAAGCTCGTCGGCACGGGAGAAGTGGCTCATCAGCACGACCTTGGCCACGTGGGGCAGCGCCTTCAGGCGCGCCAGCGCGGCGGCGTAATCCTGCGGGAAGAAACCGACGCGGTGCATGCCCGAGTCCATCTTCAGCCAGACGGTCAGCGGCTTGCTCGGGCGCGCTTGCTCGATGGCCTCCAGCTGCCAGGCCGAATGCACCACACACCAGAAGTCATGGGCGTCGATCAGCTCCAGCTCGCTGGCTTCGAAGAAACCTTCAAGCAGCAGGATCGGTGCGCGGATGCCGGCTTCGCGCAGCTCCAGCGCTTCCTCGATGCAGGCCACGGCGAAACCGTCGGCCTCACCCTCCAGCGCACGAGCGCATACCACCGCACCATGGCCGTAGGCGTCAGCCTTGACCACCGCCAGCGCTCGGGCGCCGGTGACTTCACGGGCCAGGCGGTAGTTGTGGCGCAGGGCGGCGAGGTCGATCAGGGCACGGGCGGGACGCATGGCGAGGCTCTCTTAGAGTGGGTGGAACAGAAACGACGGACGAAAAAAACCCGGCGCTCCGGCCGGGCCACGCAAAACAGTCAGGGCAGTGCGGCGACGATGGAGACCTCGACGAGGATCTCCGGGTAGCACAGCGCCGCCTGGACGGTGGCGCGCGCCGGGGCGCAGCCCTGCGGGACCCACTGGTCCCAGACGCCGTTCATGCCGGCGAAGTCGGCAGCGACGTCCTTGAGGTAGATGGTTGCCGAGAGGATCCGCGACTTGTCAGTGCCGGCCTCATCGAGCAGACGCTCGATACTGGCGAGGACTTCGCGGGTCTGCTGCTCGACATCGGCAGTAAGGTCATCGGCCACCTGGCCGGCCAAGTAGGCCGTGCCGTTGTGGACGACGACCTGGCTCATCCGCTGATTAGTGTGCAGGCGCTGGATGGCCATTCTGTGCCTCCGAAGTGGAACCGTAGCGGGAGATGTCCAGACCTTCGGTGCTGATCTGCGGGCGCTTCTTGGCCATCAGGTCGGCGAGATAGCGGCCCGAGCCGCAAGCCATGGTCCAGCCCAGGGTACCGTGGCCTGTGTTGAGATACAGGTTGCGGAAGCGGGTGCCCCCCACGATCGGGGTGCCGTCCGGGGTGGCCGGGCGCAGGCCGGTCCAGAACTCCGCCTGGCTGACGTCGCCGCCTTCCGGGTAGAGGTCGGTGGTGATCATTTCCAGGGTGGCGCGGCGACGCGGGTTCAGCGACAGGTCGAAGCCGGCGATTTCCGCCATGCCGCCGACGCGGATGCGCTGGTCGAAACGGGTGATCGCGACCTTGTAGGTCTCGTCGAGGATGGTCGAGGTCGGCGCCATGTCCGGGTTGGTGATCGGCACGGTCAGCGAGTAGCCCTTGAGCGGGTAGACCGGGGCGTCGATACCCAGCGGCTTGAGCATCTGCGGCGAGTAGCTGCCCAGCGCCAGCACGTAGCGGTCGGCGGTGACCAGCTGGCCATCGACCCAGACGCCATTGATGCGGTCGCCGGCGAAGTCCAGGCGCTGGATGTCCTGGCCAAAGCGGAATTCGACGCCCAGGGCCTTGGCCATCTCGGCCAGCTGGGTGGTGAACATCTGGCAGTCGCCGGTCTGGTCGTTGGGCAGGCGCAGGGCGCCAACCAGCTTGTCGGCGACCTTGGCCAGGGCCGGCTCGACGCGGGCGATGCCGGCGCGGTCCAGCACTTCATAGGGAACGCCGGTGCTTTCCAGGACGGCGATGTCCTTGGCGGCGGAGTCCAGCTGGGCCTGGGTGCGGAACAGCTGGGTGGTGCCCAGGGAACGGCCTTCGTAAGTGATGCCGGTCTCGGCGCGCAGTTCGTCGAGGCAGTCGCGGCTGTACTCGGACAGGCGCACCATGCGCTCCTTGTTCACCGCGTAGCTCTTGGCGTTGCAGTTGCGCAGCATCTGCCACATCCAGCTGTACTGGCTCGGGTCGCCGGTCAGCTTGATGGCCAGGGGGGCGTGGGTCTGCAGCAGCCATTTCATGGCCTTGAGCGGGATGCCCGGGGCGGCCCAGGGCGAGGCGTAGCCAGGGGACACCTGGCCGGCGTTGGCGAAGCTGGTTTCCAGGGCCGGGCCGGGCTGGCGGTCGACGACGACCACTTCGAAGCCGGCACGGGCGAGATAGTAAGCACTGGCGGTACCGATCACACCGCTGCCAAGCACCAGAACGCGCATCTTTGCCTCCTACGTCGCGCCAGGGGCGCGGACGTTTCTTATTCTGAACGTAGATGCGCGCAGTATAGGAAGTCAGGCTCAGCGATATTCACTGATTGCGATGCATGTTTTGACGAAAATTCCTGGCAAAAGTCGCTTTCACGGAGTGACATCCACCATGGTTGCGCTCATTTCACCCAAGACCGGATGGTCGAGGATCTGGCGAAAGTTTCATCAAGTCGAGAGGAAATAGCGAACAGGACGGTATTGACCAGAACTTCTCGCGCCAACCCCTTCACCAGCGGGAATTACCTGCTTTCGCCGAAGTATCCGTGACTCGCCGCCAGACACGGCGGCGAGCAGGGAAATCCCCTTGGCGCGCTTACTTGCGCACCCACTGGCCGTTGACCTGCACATACTGCCCCGAGGGCGTGCGCTCGATGGCCTTCTTGCCGGCCAGGGATTCCACGTCCTTGAGGGTGGCGCCACTCTGGCTGGCGACCTTCTGGTACTCGGCGCGGCGCGCGGCATTGATCTGCGCGGCAACTTCGGCGGCGTCACCGCCGTTCTTCACGACGCCCAGGTAACCGTCGGCCTGCTCGCCGACCAGCCCCTGGGACTTGGCGCCACCCAGCGCGGACATCGCCTGCTCCAGGCTCATGGCCATGACCGGCAGGCTAAGGCAGAGGGCGACCAGCGCGACGCCCAGTTTGCGGTGCAATCTCATGCAAAGACTCCTTATCAGAACAGGCCGCTGTTCTCGTTGATGATGCCGTCGAGCGCCTTGTCGACCTTGATATAGATCTCGTGCTCGATCTTCACGTTGAGGTTGATGTTGATCGGCTCCTTGGGAGCTGCCAGCTGCACGGTGGGCGTGCAACCCTGGGCAAGGCCTGCCAGGAGCAGTAGTGCGAATAGGGCGCGGAGGCGCATTTCAGGTTCTCCTTGCGGTCATGGCGCGGCGGCCGGGTCGTTGCGCAGGCGATCCTGCACGCGCTTGCGGATGGTGTCGCTGACCCGGTCGCTCAATTGCAGGCTGGTGAGCAGCTTGGGCACGTTCTCCTCCAGGTTGACGTTGAGGTTGATCGGCCGGCCCTGTTCCAGTTCGGGATTGCGCCCGCTCAGGCTCAGGGCGAGAAGCAATTTGCCGGATTCATCATAATCCACACGGCTGCTGAGCTTGTCGTAACGGAAATCGTCGATGGCCGTGGCCACCAGCTGCATGGCCGGGTTGCTCTGGCCGAGCGCCTGGATCTTCGCCGAGCGGAACTGCAACACACCCGGTTCACGAGCCGCTACCTCGCCACCCTGGATGACCAGCTTGCCATCGTGGAGGCCGAGCGGCAGGTTGCCGTCGATGATCCCGCTACCGGACAGCCCTTCGGCCGGATAGGCCGCCAGAATCGCCTCCAGTGCCAACCCTTCCAGCTTCAGGGTAAGACCCTGGCCACGGGTGGAAAGATCCACGGTACCGGCCGGCAACCAGGCACGTCCGTTGAACAAGCCGAGTTCCGCCTGCTGCCAGTCGATCCGCCCAGCCAATGGCGCGTCCAGCGAAGCCTTATAGCGGCCCTGCAGGGACAGCGGGCCGAGGGTGACGCCGGGGTTGAGCGAGGCGACTTTGACCTGCGGTAATTGCAGGTCCATCTGCGAGCCATTAAGGGCGAGCTTCGCCTGCAGGTCGAGGCCATGGACCTCGCTGCGGTCATAGACACCCTCCAGCCCGCTGCCGCGCAGATTCAGGTCGAAGCTCTGCGGCGCAGTACCCGGCGGCAGTCGCCAGTTCAGGTCGAAGCTCGCCTTGCCATTGTTCAGGCTGAGCAGGCCCGGCCAGTCGGCCAGGGACTTTTCCACCGGGTTGCCAGTGCGCAGGAAGAACTCCGCCTGCCGCGCGAGCAACGCGACGCCCTGCTTTGTCGAGTTATTCAGGTCGACCTCGGCATTCAGCCCGCCGCTGTTCAACAGGCGGCCCTTGAACTGCTGGGCGTCGAGGCTTGCGGCGAATGTACCCATCGCATTCCAGGACAGCGGTTTGACGTGGGGCTGACGCAGCTCGCCCACGGCCAGTTTCAGCGGGGCATTCAGTTGCAGGCTGACGGGCGCCTCGCTCGCATAGCCCAAGTTCAGCGTGCCTTTACCCAGAGTAGCGACGAGCTTGCTGGCCTTGAGCGACTGCGGGCCGATCAGCGTGCCGACCTGCAGTTGCCCACCATCGGCCAGGTTGAAACTCGCCGACTGCTGATCCACCCGGGCGTCGAAGCTCAGGTCGACGCGGCTGTTATCACCGCGCAGGCCGGCCAGTTCCATATGCGGAATCTTGCCCTCCAGCCGTGAGTCATTCAGTTGCAACGCCAGCGGGGTCGCCTCCAGCAGGGCCACACGGGAGCGCAAGCGCAGGTCGGCGGCCCCCACGGCGCGCAGGTCGGCGCGTACGCTGCCAGTCTCTTCTTCTACCCCGGGCTCGAGGTGCAGCGTCAGGCGTGCCGGGCGCAAACCGACCGGCAGCGCCTGCAGCCAGTCGCCGTAGAGATCGGAAAGACGCAGGTCACCACTGATCACCGAGGGCCGCCAACCGATATCGGTGCCACTGGCAATCAGTCGCAGATCGCCCTGCAGGCTGCCCGCGCCCGGTAGCGGCCAGGGTTGCGGCAGTTGCAGGGACAGATCGACGCTGCCACGGCCATCGCGCAGGCCCGGCCAGTCCGGCCAGGCGGCGTCGCCGGCCAGTTGCGTGTCCCAGCTCAGGCGCAGGCGCCCGGCCTCGGGGATCGGCAACGGCAGGTTCGGCGTCGGCAGCCACATGCCCAGCCAGTTGCGCACTGCCTGCACCGGCGGCACGGCGGGGCTGGCGATGTTGCCGCTGAGCTGGCGGCTGGCCGGCGCCCAGCTGGAGTCCAGGGAAAGCAGCTGCTCGTTGTCCAGGTAGCTGTCCAGTTGCAGGCGCCACCGGCCATCGCCGGGTTGCAGCAGGCCGTTGAACGCCAGTTGCTGGCCGCCCTGGCGCAGCTCTCCGCCCAGCGCGGCGGCGCCGCCCTGGATCTGCTGCCAGTGCGCGCTGCCATTGAGGGTGCAGCGCTGCTCGCGGGCACAGGGCAGCTCGACGGCGATGTGCTCCAGCGCCAGCCGACCGGGCAGCAGGGCCAGCCAGCGGTTGAGCTGGGCAATATCCGGCAGCGCGGCGTCTTCCTCCAACGCCGCTTGCCCCGGCCATTGGCGTACATCGACGCTGCGGGCGCCCAGTTCCTTGAGCCGCCAACGCCCGTCTTCATGCTCGGGCCAACCGACGCGCAGGTCCTGCAGTTGGATCGCGAGTCGCGAACCGTCCGGTGTCTGGCGCTGGAGGGCCAGGCGCTGCAGCGCCAGGCCTTGCCGGGAGACGCCCAGGCCCTGCCATTGCTCGACGCTCACCCCGGCATTCGCCAACAGGCGCGGAACCGCCAGCCACACAGCACCGACCGCCATTGCCAGGAGCAGCAATAGCAGCAGGAGAACGGTGCGCCAGCGGGGAAGCGACATGCGAAAACCTCGGCGGAAAGCGGCCGGCCTCGCCGAAAGGGACGAAGCGTTGGCCTACAGGCTGGCCGTCCGGCGCGGGAAGTTCAAGGGATGCCAGTGATATTCCCTGCACAACCGACTATATTGCCGACATTCCCCCAAAGCTCATCGCTCGACTTCAGAGTCCCTCCCATGAGAACCCAGCACCAAAGCCGTCGCGAACTGGACAAGATCGACCGCAACATCCTGCGTATCCTGCAGGAAGAAGGTCGCATCTCCTTCACCGAACTGGGCGAGCGCGTCGGCCTCTCCACCACGCCGTGCACCGAGCGCGTGCGCCGGCTGGAGCGCGAGGGAATCATCATGGGCTACAACGCCCGGCTGAACCCGCAGTACCTCAAGGCCAGCCTGCTGGTGTTCGTCGAGATCAGCCTGGACTACAAGTCCGGCGATACCTTCGAGGACTTCCGCCGCTCGGTGCTCAAGCTGCCCCACGTGCTGGAATGCCACCTGGTGTCGGGCCACTTCGACTACCTGGTGAAGGCGCGCATCTCCGAGATGGCCTCCTACCGCAAACTGCTGGGCGACATCCTGCTCAAGCTGCCCCACGTGCGCGAATCCAAGAGCTACATCGTGATGGAAGAGGTGAAGGAAAGCCTCACGCTGCCCATCCCCGACTGAAAAGCGGGCTGATTCCCCGCCGTTTGCGGCAAGCTCATTCGATCTATTTACGACGTCCCGGCGCTTTTTCCGGCCAAGGCTATTGGCTGGGCGGGAAGTCGGCGTTTATCCTGCGTAAAATTTTAACAACACAAAAATCAGGATATCGCACATGAACGCCCGCGTTCACCAGCCGGTGCACACCGACCGCCACGCCCCGTCCTACTACGCCGCGAGCGTCAACCGCCGCCTCGAAGTACCGCCCCTGGCCGGCGAGGAAAAGGCCGACGTGTGCGTCATCGGCGGTGGCTTCTCCGGGCTGAACACGGCCATCGAGCTGGCCGAGCGCGGGCTCTCGGTGATCCTGCTGGAGGCCCACCAGATCGGCTGGGGCGCCAGCGGGCGCAACGGCGGTCAACTGATCCGCGGCGTCGGCCACGGCCTGGAGCAGTTCGAGCCGGTGGTGGGCGCCGACGGCGTCCACGCCATGAAGCTGATGGGCCTGGAAGCGGTGGAGATCGTCCGTCGCCGCGTCGAGCAGTACACCATCGATTGCGACCTGACCTGGGGCTACTGCGACCTGGCCAACAAGCCCTCGGATGTCGAGGGCTTCCAGGAAGATTTCGACGAACTGAAAGGCCTCGGTTACCGCCACGAACTGCGCGTGGTCCCGAAAGAGGATATGCGCTCCATCGTCGGCTCCGACCAGTACGTCGGCGGCATGGTGGACATGGGCTCGGGCCACCTGCACCCACTCAATCTCGCCCTCGGCGAAGCCGCCGCAGCGCAGAGCCTGGGCGTCAGGCTGTTCGAGAACTCTGCCGTCACCGGCATCGACTATGGCAACGAAGTGCGTGTGCGCACCGCCAACGGCAGCGTGCGCGCCAAGTCCCTGGTGATCGCCTGCAACGCTTACCAGAACCGGCTGAACCCCTATCTCGACGGCAAGGTACTGCCCGCCGGCAGCTACGTGATCGCCACCGAACCGTTGTCCGCCGAGCAGGCGCACGCGCTATTGCCGCAGAACATGGCAGTGTGCGACCAGCGCGTGGCGCTGGACTACTACCGGCTTTCCGCCGACAACCGTCTGCTGTTCGGCGGCGCCTGCCACTACTCCGGGCGCGACCCAGCGGACATCGCCGCGTACATGCGACCGAAGATGCTCAAGGTGTTCCCGCACCTGGCGAACGTGCGCATCGACTACCAGTGGGGCGGCATGATCGGCATCGGCGCCAACCGCCTGCCGCAGATCGGTCACCTGCCCGACCAACCCAACGTGTACTTCGCCCAGGCCTACGCCGGCCATGGCGTCAACGCCACCCACCTGGCCGGCAAGCTGCTCGCCGAAGCCATCGCCGGGCAGCATGGCAGCGGCTTCGAGCTGTTCGCCAAGGTGCCGCACATCACCTTCCCTGGCGGCAAGCTGCTGCGCTCGCCGCTGCTGGCCCTGGGCATGGCCTGGTACCGCTTCAAGGAAACCCTCGGCGGCTGACCGCCGCTGCGTTCCAGCGGCTAGAATCTTCCGCAGCCCGTCACCGGCGGGCTTGTCGGAGACTCCTCTTTGCTTCCACGCCTGCTCCTGCTGATCCTGCTGGCCCTGGGTGGCTGCGCCAGCGCGCCGCCGCCCGAGCCTTCGCACGTGCTGCCGGTGCAGGGCACCCGGCTGGACAACCAGATCAGCGAGCAGGCCGCCTCCCATCCCGGCCAGTCAGGCTTCCACCTGCTGGCCTCCAGCGTCGACGCCTTCCTCGCCCGCGCCGAGTTGATCCGCAAGGCCCAGCGCAGCCTCGACGTCCAGTACTACATCGTCCACGACGGCCTCACTACCCGGGCGCTGATCCGCGAGTTGCTACACGCAGCGGACCGCGGCGTGCGCGTGCGTATCCTGATCGACGACACCAGCAGCGATGGCTGGGACTACGAGCTGGGCGCCCTCGCCGCCCACCCGAACATCCAGGTGCGCCTGTTCAACCCGCTGCACCTGGGCCGCAGCACCGGTGTGACGCGCAACCTCGGGCGACTGTTCAACCTCTCCGAGCAGCATCGACGGATGCACAACAAGCTGCTGCTGGCGGACAACAGCGTGGCCATCGTCGGGGGCCGCAACCTGGGCGATGAGTACTTCGACGCCAAGGCCGAGATGAACTTCAGCGACCTCGACCTGATGGGCGTCGGCCCGGTGGCGCAGTCGCTGGGGCAGAGCTTCGACCAGTACTGGAACAGCCGCATCAGCCGCCCAATCGAGGACTACCTGTGGGGTGAGCCGGACCTCGACGAACTCAACCGCATGCGCCGCAAGCTGGATCACTACCTGGCGAAGGAGCGGGTGAAAAGCTCCAGCTACATTGCGCGGCTGAACCGCAACAGCGATCGCCCGCACCTGCAGAACTGGCTGGACGACCTGGTCTGGGCGCCGGGCAAGGCGGTCTGGGATACGCCACTGAAAGTGCTCGACCAGGGCGACCCGAAGGGTGAGCAGCTGCTCAGCACCCAGCTGCAGCCGCTGTTCGATGGCGTGTCGAAGGAGCTGATCCTGGTCTCGGCCTACTTCGTGCCGACCAGCGCCGGCGTCGACTACCTGACCCAGCGCGCGGACAGCGGCGTCAGCGTGCGCCTGCTGACCAACTCGCTGGAGGCGACCGATGTGCCCGCCGTGCACGCCGGCTATGCGCCCTATCGACTGGAACTGCTGGAGCACGGGGTGAAGCTCTACGAGCTGCGCGCCGATCCGGACCAGCGCCTGTCCGGGGCGCCATGGATGGTGCGCGGGTCGAGCAGCGCCAGCCTGCACAGCAAGGCGGCGGTGTTCGACCAGCAGAAAGTGTTCGTCGGCTCGCTGAACTTCGACCCGCGCTCGGTGCTGTGGAACACCGAGGTCGGCATCATCGTCGACAGCCCGGAGCTGGCCGATCAGGTGCGCCGCCTGGCGCTGGCGAGCATGTCGCCGAGCGTCAGCTACCAGGTGAAGGTCGCGCCGAACAGCGACCCGCCGAAGCTGGTCTGGATCGAGGAGCGCGGCGGCAAGCTGGTGGCGCTGGATCGTGAGCCGGGCAACGCCTGGCGCCGGCTCAACGCATGGATCGCCGGCGCCATCGGGCTGGAGAAGATGCTCTAGGAACGCTCCTGTTGCAGTTCGGCGTCGGTCGAGCGCATCACCGGCGGCAAGCCGCGCAGGCTCACCAGGATCACAAAGCCGACCGCCCCCAGCGCCATCACCAACGGCAGCGCGTGGCCGCTGATCCACTGGCTGGCTGCTCCCGTGGCCAGCGGCCCGATCAGGCAACCGATGCCCCACAGCTGGGCAATGTGGGCATTGGCGCGGACCAGCGCGTCATCGCGATAACGCTCGCCGATGAGGATCAGCGACAGGGTGAACAGCCCGCCGGCACTCGCGCCGAACAGCACCAGCACCGGCCAGATGGCGATGTGATGCAGCAGTGGCGGCATGGCCAGGCTACTGAGGAACAGCACGATGCCGCAGCCCTTGAACAGCGTCTGCCGCGAGATACGGTCAGCCAGCCAGCCGATGGGCAGTTGCAGCAGCGCATCGCCGACCACCACGGTGCTCACCATCGCCAGCGCCACCGCCTGGGTGAAGCCCTGCTGGATGCCGTAGACCGGCAGCAGGGTGAGGATCATCGCCTCGAAGCCGGCGAACAGCACCACCGCCCAGGCAATCGCCGGGAGCTGGCCGCAGAAGGCGAAAAGCCCGCGCCCATTGGCGCTGTGCGGGTCGACCTTGGGGGCGCCG
Organism: Pseudomonas sp. YH-1; assembly: GCF_051990045.1. NCBI lineage: Bacteria > Pseudomonadati > Pseudomonadota > Gammaproteobacteria > Pseudomonadales > Pseudomonadaceae > Pseudomonas > Pseudomonas sp. YH-1. The sequence continues at coordinate 814,550 of NZ_CP178184.1, forward strand.
GTACGGCCGAGCAGCAGCAGGGAGCCGCCCACCAGCAGGCAGACGCTGAACCAGAAGCCACGGTTATCGACGGTGCCGATGAAGGTCAGCAGCACCGGGCCGGACAGCTGGCTCAACGCGTAGCCGGTACCGTACAGGGCAACCAGGCGACCGCGCCATTTCTCGATGGCCAGCTGGTTGATCCAGCTCTCACCGAGGATGAACACGACGGTCAGTTGCACGCCGATCAGCAGGCGCAGGAACAGCCAGATCGGGTAGCTCTGCAGCAGCGCCAGCAGGCCGACCGAGAAGGCCCCGGAAAGCAGGCACAGGCGCATCAACAGCGGCGTGCCGACGCGCGCCGCGAGGCGCCCGGCAATCATCGCACCCAGCAGCACACCCACCGCCGGCGTGGACGCCATGACGCCGATGGCGAAGTTGCCATAGCCCCAGCCTTCCAGGCGCAACGAGACCAGCGGCATGGTCAGGCCCAGGGCTAGACCGATGCTGATGACGGCAGCACACACAGCAAAATATGGACCCCAACGCATTGTCTTTCTCCCGTTCCATCCGGAGCGCACGCCAGGCGCGAGGGTGCCCGATGCGCAATGCACAGCGGCCGGGTTTCCCTGAGGGAAACCCGGCCGCGGGTGTGGCTCTTTGTCAGAGCCGGCCCCTGGATCGGGGCCGACCTGCTTCAGCCGAGGATCAGAGCTTGATCCAGGTGGCTTTCAGCTCGGTGTACTTGTCAAAGGCGTGCAGCGACTTGTCGCGACCGTTGCCGGACTGCTTGAAGCCACCGAACGGAGCGGTCATGTCGCCGCCGTCGTACTGGTTCACCCACACGCTGCCGGCGCGCAGCGCCTTGGCGGTCAGGTGGGCCTTGGACAGGTCGCTGGTCCACACCGCGGCGGCCAGGCCGTACGGAGTGTCGTTGGCGATGCGCACGGCTTCTTCGGCATCGGTGAACTCGATGACCGACAGCACCGGGCCGAAGATCTCTTCACGGGCGATGCGCATGGCGTTGGTCACGCCGTCGAAGATGGTCGGCTCGACGTAGGTACCGCCGGTCTCTTCCAGGGTGCGCTTGCCGCCGGCCACCAGCTTGGCGCCGTCGTCGTGGCCAGCCTGGATATAGCTCAGCACGTTGTTCATCTGGGTGGTGTCGACCAGCGCACCGACGTTGGTTTCCGGGTCCAGCGGGTTGCCCGGCTTCCAGGCCTTGATGGCTTCGACGACCATCGGCACGAACTCGGCCTTGATCGACTTCTCCACCAGCAGGCGCGAGCCGGCGGTGCAGACTTCGCCCTGGTTGAAGGCGATGGCGCTGGCGGCAGCTTCAGCAGCGGCTTTCAGGTCCGGAGCGTCGGCGAAGACGATGTTCGGGCTCTTGCCACCGGCTTCCAGCCAGACGCGCTTCATGTTCGATTCGCCCGCGTAGACCATCAGCTGCTTGGCGATCTTGGTCGAACCGGTGAACACCAGGGTATCGACGTCCATGTGCAGGGCCAGGGCCTTGCCGACGGTGTGGCCGAAGCCCGGCAGGACGTTGAACACGCCTTTCGGGATACCGGCCTCGATGGCCAGCTGGGCGATGCGGATGCCGGTCAGCGGCGACTTCTCGGAAGGCTTGAGGATCACCGAGTTACCGGTGGACAGCGCCGGGCCGAGTTTCCAGCAGGTCATCAGCAGGGGGAAGTTCCACGGCACGATGGCGGCAACCACGCCGACCGGCTCGCGGGTGACCAGGCCCAGTTCGTTGTGGGCGGTGGCGGCGACTTCGTCGTAGATCTTGTCGATCGCTTCACCGCTCCAGCGCAGGCTGTTGGCGGCGCTGGACACGTCGATGCTCAGCGAATCGCTGATCGGCTTGCCCATGTCGAGGGTTTCCAGCAGGGCCAGTTCCTCGGCGTTCTCCAGCAGCAGCTCGGAGAAACGGATCATGACCTTCTTGCGCTTGGCCGGGGCCAGGCGCGACCAGGAGCCGGAATCGAAGGCGGCACGGGCAACCTGCACGGCACTTTCGGCATCGGCCAGGTCGCAGCTGGCGACCTTGGCCAGGAAGCGGCCATCCACAGGGCTGATGCAATCGAAGGTGGCGCCGGATGCGGCGTCGACGTATTCACCGTTGACGAAGGCGCGGCCTTCGATCTTCAGGTCCTTGGCGCGAGCTTCCCAATCGGCGCGAGTGAGGGTACCCATGACAACGTGTCCTCTTATTAATGTACTTATCAGGTGCAGGCGCCCGGCGGGCGCACTGTCAAAAATATCGCAAGGCGGAGCGAACGCATGCTGTTCGCCACCCTAAACCGGAGGCAGCCAATTTTCAATATTTTTTACACTAAGCGGCCAAATGGCCTTGTCACGTTCGTTTTATTAAACATAGACTGCCTTGATTCGTCGGCTGATGGTTTTCCGACAGCCGCTTCGGAGTAAATATCCAACAGCGCTGCGCGTGCCCGCACGCACTCTCGCCAACAACTCTAAAGAACCGAGACCGCCATGAACGTCGAGCAGATCGTCGATTTCGCCCAGGCCACCACCGCCCCCGAACACTACCGTCCCGCCCCGGACCGCATCATCAAGGGCGACCCGGCGCAGAACGTACGCAACCACTACGCCAGCGACTGCGGCCAGTTCAACGTGGGCATCTGGGAAGGCGAGCCGGGCCACTGGAACGTCAGCTACACCGAGCACGAGTACTGCGAGATTCTCCAGGGTGTGTCGGTGATCCGTGACGCCAATGGCGGCGCCAAGACCGTGCGCGTCGGCGACCGCTTCGTCATCCCGGCCGGCTTCAGCGGCACCTGGGAAGTACTGGAGCCCTGCCGCAAGGTCTATGTGATCTTCGAGCAGAAGGCCTGAGCACCCGAACCTGAAAAAGCCCGCCGAATGGCGGGCTTTTTTGTGCCTGCCGTTTCACAGGAAAAACGGCAGGCAAGAAAAAACCCGCCACGAGGGGCGGGTTTCTTCACAAGGGCGAAGATCAATTACTTGATCTTGGCTTCCTTGTAGATCACGTGCTTGCGAACAACCGGATCGTATTTCTTGATCTCGATTTTCTCAGGCTTGGTACGCTTGTTCTTGTCGGTGGTGTAGAAATGGCCGGTACCGGCGCTGGACACCAAACGGATCAGTTCGCGCATGACTGCAGCTCCTTAGAATTTTTCGCCGCGGGCGCGCAGGTCGTTCAGAACGGCCTCGATGCCACGCTTGTCGATGATACGCATGCCTTTGGCGGAAACGCGCAGACGCACGAAGCGCTTCTCGGATTCAACCCAGAAACGGTGGTGCTGCAGGTTCGGCAGGAAACGGCGGCGGGTTTTGTTGTGTGCGTGGGAAATGTTGTTCCCGGTAACCGGACCCTTACCGGTCACTTGGCAAACTCTCGACATGGCTCAGCCCTCTGTAAACCACATGCCAAACCCGGCATGGGTTGGCTGCTTAACTCAATAGGATTCTCAGTTTCACCGGGGTCTTAACTGCCGCTTCGCCGCGATCGAGTCGCAGGATCAGAGCAGGGCCCCAGAAAAGAGCGCAGCTTTATATCAGAAAGACACTTCCAGCTGCAAGGGAAAGCATGACTCGAAAAAGCCGACGCCAGCCCCCGCGGGCCGCGGCACTGGTGCCGTTCGTCGCCTGTCATCGTTGTGACGGGCGGCGGCTTGGTCTAGGGTAGCTCCTTCGAGGCTGCCAACAGCCTTGCATGACCCGCCCAGCCTCGCGGATGGGCATCTTGCCAGCTTACACGGAGTCCGTCATGCGTCTTGCCCTTCTCGCCCTCCTGCTTTCCCCTGCTCTCGCCAGCGCCGCCTCGCTGAGCGTGTGCACCGAAGCCAGCCCCGAAGGCTTCGACGTGGTCCAGTACAACTCGCTGACCACCACCAACGCCTCGGCCGACGTGCTGATGAACCGCCTGGTGGACTTCGATGCCGCCCGCGGCGAAGTAGTGCCGAGCCTGGCCGAGAGCTGGAAGGTCTCCGACGATGGCCTGACCTATGACTTCCAGCTGCGCGACGGCGTGGCCTTCCACCACACCGACTACTTCAAGCCGAGCCGGACGCTTGCCGCCGACGACGTGGTGTTCAGCTTCCAGCGCATGCTCGACCCGGCCCAGCCCTGGCACAAGGTCGCCCAGAGCGGCTTCCCCCATGCCCAGTCGATGCAGCTGCCGAGCCTGGTCAAGGCCGTGGAGAAGGTCGATGAGCACCATGTACGCTTCAGCCTCAACCACCCGGACGCCACCTTTCTGGCAATGCTCAGCATGGGCTTCGCCTCCATCTATTCGGCCGAGTACGCCGACCAGTTGATGAAGGCCGGCACCCCGGAGAAGCTCAACGCCCAGCCGATCGGCACCGGCCCCTTCGTCTTCAAGCGTTTCCAGAAGGACGCCGTGGTGCGCTACGCCGCCAACACCGAGTACTTCGGCGGCAAGCCAGCTGTGGATAACCTGGTGTTCGCCATCACCCCGGACGCCAGCGTGCGCCTGCAGAAGCTCAAGCGCGGCGAATGCCAGATCGCCCTGTCGCCCAAGCCGCTGGACGTAGAGGCCGCTACCAAGGACGCCAGCCTGAAGGTCGAACAGACCCCGGCCTTCATGACCGCCTTCGTCGGCATCAACAGCCAGCACCCGCCGCTGGACAATCCCAAGGTACGCCAGGCGATCAACCTCGCCTTCGACAAGGGCACCTACCTCAAGAGCGTGTTCGCCGGCAGCGCCACCACCGCCGATGGCGTATACCCGCCCAACACCTGGAGCTACGCCAAGGACATCCCCGGCTACCCCCGCGACCTGGACAAGGCTCGCGCGCTGCTGGCCGAGGCCGGGCACAAGGACGGCTTCAAGACCACTATCTGGACCCGCCCCTCCGGCAGCCTGCTCAACCCCAACCCCAGCGTCGGCGCGCAGCTGCTGCAGGCGGACCTGGCACAGATCGGCATCCAGGCCGAGATCCGCGTGATCGAGTGGGGCGAGCTGATCCGCCGCGCCAAGGCCGGCGAGCATGACCTGCTGTTCATGGGCTGGGCCGGCGACAACGGCGACCCGGATAACTTCCTCACCCCGCAGTTCTCCTGCGCCAGCGTGAAATCCGGGCTGAACTTCGCGCGCTACTGCGACGACAAGCTCGACGGCCTGATCAGCCAGGGCAAGGCGGTAGCGGACCAGGCCAAGCGCAGCGAGCTGTATCACCAGGCGCAGCAAATCATCCACGACCAGGCGCTGTGGCTGCCGCTGGCACACCCGACCGCCTCGGCGCTGACCCGCCAGAACGTCAAGGGCTACACGGTGAACCCTTTCGGCCGCCAGGACTACTCGAAGGTGCAGCTCTGAGCAGCGAATTGCTCGACCATCTGCTGCCCGAGTTCCAGTTCGCCGAGCGGCACTCGCTGACCATGCGGGCATCGCCCGGGCAGGTGCTGGACGCAGTGAGCCAGCTGACCGCCGAGCACGACCCGCTGGTGCAGCGCCTCCTGCAGATCCGCGAGGCGCCTGCACGGCTCGCCCTGCACCTGGGGCTGCGCAATGCCCTGGAGGATCGTCCACGCTTCGGCTTGCATGAATTCACCCTGCTGGGCCGCCATGGCGATCACGAGATCGCCTATGGACTGGTCGGGCGCTTCTGGCGCAGCGACTTCGGCCTGCGTCCGTGCGCCGACGGCGACGCCTTCCGGCGCTTCGCCGAACCCGGTACGCCCAGGCTGATGCTGCATTTTTCCTGCGCACCGGCAGAGCAGGACGGCTTCACCCATGTCCGCACGGAAACCCGCGTGCACTGTCCGGACCGCCGCAGCCGCCTGCTGTTCACCCCTTACTGGCTCGCTATCCGCCCGGTCAGCGGACTGATCCGCCGGCGCCTGCTGCGCGACATCCAGCGGCGCGTCTCAGAGCATCCCCAGCTCGGCCATTGACTGTGGCTCGCCGTCACCAACGATGAAGTGATCGAGCACGCGCACGTCGATCAGCGCCAGCGCCTGTACGATGCGGCGGGTCAGCAGGTCGTCGGACTGGCTCGGCTCGGCGATCCCTGAGGGGTGGTTGTGGGCCAGGATCAGCGCAGCGGCGTTATGCGCCAGGGCGCGCTTGACGATCTGCCGGGGGTAGACGCTGGCACTGTCGATGGAACCGTGGAACAGCACTTCGAAGTCCAGCAGGCGGTGGCGATTGTCCAGGAACAGGCAGGCGAAGACCTCGTGGGGCTCGTGGCGCAGCCGCGCCTTGAGGAAGTCGCGCACTGCCTGCGGGCTTTCCAGGGCGGGGCCACGGTCCATGTCCTCGGCCAGGTGCCGGCGCCCCATTTCCAGCACCGCCTGGAGCTGGGTGAACTTGGCCGGACCCAACCCGCGATGGCTGCAGAACGCGTCAAGGTCGGCCTCCAGCAGCGCGCGCAAACTGCCGAACTCAACCAGAAGCCGGCGCGCCAGGTCGACGGCACTGCAACCGGTGACACCGGTGCGCAGGAAGATGGCCAGCAATTCAGCATCGCTCAGGCTTGCTGCTCCCTGTTCGAGCAAGCGCTCCCGGGGGCGCTCCGACGCAGGCCAATCCAGAATTCTCACGCAACCTCCCAGGTCTGGTCCGCCCGCTGTTCCGGCGCAGGCGCTGTGCTATCTTAGCCCCCTCGCTGCGCGCGGCCGGAGGCCTGGGGAGGCGTCATCGGCTTCAGCGCGCGTCATCCATTTCCGTATTTAAGGCTGGCCTATGCAGCGGCTCTATCGTAAACGCATCGTTCTGGGCGTCGGCGGCGGTATCGCCGCCTACAAGAGCGCCGAACTGGTCCGCCGGTTGCGCGACCAGGGCGCCGAGGTGCGTGTCGTGATGACCCAGGGTGGCCGCGAGTTCATCACGCCGCTCACCCTTCAGGCCCTTTCCGGACACCCGGTGCACCTGGACCTGCTCGACCCTGCCGCCGAAGCGGCCATGGGGCATATCGAGCTGGCCCGCTGGGCCGACCTGGTACTGATAGCCCCCGCCACCGCCGACCTGATGGCGCGCCTGGCCCAGGGCGTGGCCAATGACCTGCTGACCACCCTGGTGCTCGCCACCGACGCGCAGGTCGCCCTGGCCCCCGCGATGAACCAGGCCATGTGGCGCGACCCGGCCACCCAGGTGAATGCCGAGCTGCTGCGTAGCCGCGGCCTGCACTTCTTCGGCCCCGCCGCGGGCAGCCAGGCCTGCGGTGACGTCGGACCAGGGCGCATGCTCGAGGCCGAGGAGCTGGCACAACTGGCCGCCGACTGCTTCGAGTTCAAGGCCCTGACCGGCCAGCACATCCTGATCACCGCAGGGCCGACTCAGGAAAACATCGACCCGGTGCGCTACATCACCAACCACAGCTCCGGGAAGATGGGCTTCGCCCTGGCCGAAGCGGCCGCCGAAGCCGGCGCCCGCGTGACCCTGGTGACCGGCCCCGTGCACCTGCCGACCCCGGACCGCGTGAGCCGCGTCGACGTGGTCAGCGCCCGCGACATGCTCGCCGCCTGCGAAGCGGCGATGCCGGCCGACATCCTGATCGCTTCCGCCGCCGTAGCCGACTACCGCCCGGAACTGGTCGCCACGCAGAAACTCAAGAAAGACCCCACCACCGGTGACGGCCTGCTCTTGCAGCTGGTGCGCAATCCCGACATCCTCGCCACCCTCTCGCTGCGCGAGGACCGGCCCTTCAGTGTCGGCTTCGCCGCGGAGACCGAGAACCTGCTCGAGTACGCCTCGCGCAAGCTCAAGGACAAGAATCTCGACCTGATCGTCGCCAATGACGTCGCAAATCCGTCCATCGGCTTCAATAGTGAAGAGAACGCCATCACGGTCATCGACCGCGAATTGCACAAGACTGCGTTTGCCCAGACCAGCAAGGGCAAGATCGCCCGCCAGCTGATCGCCTTCATCGCCGAACGCATCAATCAACACTGAGAACTCAATGCATTCCCTGCAAGCCAAGATCCTCGACCCCCGCCTGGGCAGCGACTTCCCGCTGCCGCAGTACGCCACCCCGGGTTCCGCCGGCCTCGACCTGCGCGCCATGCTCAAGGAGGACTGCGTCCTCGAGCCGGGCCAGACCGTACTGATCCCCACTGGCCTGTCCATCTATGTCGCCGATCCCGGCCTGGCCGCGCTGATCCTTCCGCGCTCGGGCCTGGGCCACAAGCACGGCATCGTGCTGGGCAACCTGGTCGGCCTGATCGACTCGGACTACCAGGGCGAGCTGATGGTCTCCTGCTGGAACCGCGGCCAGACGGCCTTCAAGATCGCCATTGGCGAGCGCATCGCCCAGTTGGTACTGGTGCCGGTGGTGCAGGCGCACTTCGAGCTGGTCGAGAGTTTCGACGAAAGCCAGCGCGGCGCCGGCGGCTTCGGTCATTCCGGCAGCCATTGACCCTTTACCCTTTCAGGATGAATCGCCGAGGAGACGTTGCATGAAACTTTTCCAACGCACTGCCAAGGACAGCGCCGAACTGCCGGAACTGGTTCCGGCGGAGAAGGCCGTCAAAGGCCCCGCGGCCAAGGTCGACCTCAAGCCGCTGCTGCCCGCCCTCGCACTTACCGTCGGTGGCGTGGCGGCGGCCGGCGCGCTGCTGTGGTTCAGCCTGTTCGGTCAGGCGGACAGGACCCACGTCGCACAACTGAGCAGCGCCTGGTCGGAAAGCCAGGCCGGTACGCTGCGCCAGTCTCTCAGCCTGCTGGCCGCGGACAGCCGCGCCATGGCGAGCGACCCGCAGTTGCTGCCGGCCCTGCAGAGCAATGATCCGACACGCATCGCCGCGCTGGAGAAGACCCTGACCCAGGGCCATCTGGACGCACTGCTGGACGTTCACCTGAACGCCAATGGCCAGGCCGTGCAGGACACTTCCCGCCCCGGCCCGCTCAACTATGCCGCGCTGGACATGCTGCACCGCGTCGAGAGCGGCCAGGCCGTGGCGCCGGAGGCCTACAAGGTCGGCACCCGCTGGCTGGTCTACAGCCCCATTGCCCTGCGCGGTGCGGACAACACCATCCAGGGCTCGCTGCTGCTGGTGGTCGACCTGCAGCGCCTGCTCGGCAGTCTGCCGCCGATGTCCACCGATATCGGCCAGTTGCAGCTGTCCCAGCAGTTTGGCAACTCGCCAGCGCAGGTATTGCTGCAGCGCGGCCAGGCCGGTGACGCCGCGCCAATCAGTCTGTCCAGCGGCAACCCCAACTGGAAGCTGAGCTTCACCCCGGGCCCGACCATCACCAACCCGCTGTACTCGCCGACCCTGCTGGGCATCGCCGCGCTGCTCGCCCTGGCGGGCGGCCTGCTCGGTCTCTATCTTGCGCAAAGTGCGATGCAGCGCCGCGTCAGCAAGGATGCCCAGGCCCTGGGGCAGTTCATTCAGGAACTCGCCGGCCAACGCACTGCCAAAGCTCCTGAGCTGAGCCTGCCGAGCCTGCAGGCGCTGGCTCAGGCGCTGGCCCGTCAGCCGCGCCGCAAGACCGAAACACCCGGTGCCGGCGTCCCCGCCGCGCCTGCAGTCGCCGCCCAGCCGGTTCCGGCTGTTGCCGCTGCCAGCGCCCCGGCCGCTGCCACTGATACGCCATTGGTCGATCCGCTATTCCAGAACACCGACATTCTGGACATCGACATTCTTGATGAAGACCAGGATCTCCTGGGATTGGAGCAAACACCCGCTATGAGCACGCCTAAAGCCCCGCAGCTGCCCGCCAGCATCTTCCGCGCCTACGACATCCGTGGCGTGGTCGGCGACACCCTGACCACCGAGACCGCCTACTGGGTCGGCCGTGCGATCGGCTCCGAAAGCCTTGCGCGCGGCGAGCCGTGCGTTTCCGTGGGCCGCGACGGCCGCCTGTCCGGCCCCGAGCTGGTCCAGCACCTCATCCAGGGTCTGCTCGACTGCGGCTGCCAGGTCACCGACGTCGGCATGGTGCCGACTCCGGTCCTGTACTACGCGGCCAACGTCCTGGAAGGCAAGTCGGGCGTGATGCTCACCGGCAGCCACAACCCGCCGGACTACAACGGTTTCAAGATCGTCGTCGCCGGCGAGACCCTGGCCAACGAGCAGATCCAGGCGCTGCGCGAGCGCATCCAGAATGGCGATCTCGCCTCCGGCGTGGGCAGCGTGCAGCAGGTCGACATTCTGCCGCGCTACTTCCAGCAGATCCGCGACGACATCGCCCTGGCCAAGCCGCTGAAAGTGGTGGTGGACTGCGGCAACGGCGTGGCCGGTGTGATCGCCCCGCAACTGATCGAGGCCCTGGGCTGCACCGTGATCCCGCTGTACTGCGACGTCGACGGCACCTTCCCCAACCACCATCCGGACCCGGGCAAGCCCGAGAACCTGGAAGACCTGATCGCCAAGGTGAAAGAGACCGGCGCCGACCTCGGCCTGGCCTTCGACGGCGACGGCGACCGCGTGGGCGTGGTGACCAACGAAGGCACCATCATCTACCCCGACCGCCTGCTGATGCTGTTCGCCAAGGACGTGGTATCGCGCAATCCGGGCGCCGACATCATCTTCGACGTCAAATGCACCCGTCGCCTGATCTCGCTGATCAGCGGCTACGGCGGTCGCCCGGTGATGTGGAAGACCGGCCACTCGCTGATCAAGAAGAAGATGAAGGAAACCGGCGCGCTGCTCGCTGGCGAAATGAGCGGCCATATCTTCTTCAAGGAACGCTGGTACGGCTTCGACGATGGCATCTACAGCGCCGCGCGCCTGCTGGAAATCATCAGCCTGGACAAGCGCGACGCCGAGCGCGTGTTCTCCGCGTTCCCGATGGACATCTCCACCCCGGAAATCAACATCACCGTCACCGACGAGGGCAAGTTCGCCCTGATCGAAGCGCTGCAGGCCCGTGGCCAGTGGGGTGAAGCCAACCTCACCACCCTCGACGGCGTGCGCGTGGATTACCCCAAAGGCTGGGGCCTGGTTCGTGCGTCCAACACCACTCCGGTGCTGGTCCTGCGTTTCGAGGCGGATTCCCAGGAAGAACTGGAACGCATCAAGGAAGTGTTCCGCACCCAGCTGAAAGCGGTCGATCCCGCCCTCAGCCTGCCCTTCTGACCCTCAAGTAAGACTATGCCGGAGCCCACCATGACCCAGAGCCGCGATGACGCCGCCCAGGTTGCCCGCGTCCTTGCCGAAGCCCTGCCCTATATCCGCCGGTTCGTCGGCAAGACGCTGGTGATCAAGTACGGCGGCAACGCCATGGAAACGGACGAGCTGAAGAACAGCTTCGCCCGCGACGTGGTGCTGATGAAAGCCGTCGGCATCAACCCGGTGGTGGTCCATGGTGGTGGTCCGCAGATCGGCGACCTGCTCAGCCGCCTGTCGATCGAGAGCCACTTCATCGATGGCATGCGCGTCACCGACGCGCAGACCATGGACGTGGTGGAGATGGTCCTCGGCGGCCAGGTGAACAAGGACATCGTCAACCTGATCAACCGCCATGGCGGCAGCGCCATCGGCCTGACCGGCAAGGACGCTGAACTGATCCGCGCGAAGAAGCTCACCGTTACCCGCCAGACGCCGGAGATGACCAAGCCGGAAATCATCGACATCGGCCATGTGGGCGAAGTCACCGGGGTCAACGTCGACCTGCTGAACATGCTGGTGCAGGGTGACTTCATCCCGGTCATCGCACCGATCGGCGTGGGCGCCAACGGCGAGTCCTACAACATCAATGCCGACCTCGTGGCCGGCAAGGTGGCCGAGGCGCTGAAGGCCGAGAAGCTGATGCTGCTCACCAACATCGCCGGCCTGATGGACAAGCAGGGCCAGGTGCTCACCGGCCTGACCACCGAGCAGGTCAACGAGCTGATCGCCGACGGCACCATCTACGGCGGCATGCTGCCGAAGATCCGCTGCGCCCTGGAAGCGGTGCAAGGCGGCGTGACCAGCGCGCACATCATCGATGGCCGTGTGCCCAATGCCGTGCTTCTGGAGATCTTCACCGACAGTGGCGTCGGCACCCTGATCACCAATCGCAAGCAGCGCTGATCAAAGACACCCGCCAGGAGCGATCCTCGCGGGTGTTTTTCTGCCTGTTCGGGGCCCCTTCAGCCTGATGGACGTCCTGCCTCGAACAGGTCTTCAGGAGATTTTGCATGGCCGCGTCCCCCGTTTCCCGCAACGATTTCAGCTTCTTCCACGGCCTGCGCGTGCGCTGGTCGGAGGTCGACCCCCAGGGCATCGTCTTCAACGGCAACTACCTGACCTACGCCGATGTCGCCACCACCGAGTACTACCGCCACCTGGGCGTGAGCTACCCGGCTGACCTGCTGCGCGGCGGTGGCGATCTGTTCGCGGTGAAGACCACCCTGGAATACCTGGCGCCCGCGCGCTTCGACGACTGGCTGGAAATGGGCGTGCGCGTCAGTCGGCTGGGCCGCAGCAGCCTGACCTTCCAGGTATCGATCTGGTGTGATGAAACCCTGCTGACGCTGGGGGAGCTGATCTACGCCTATGCCGGAGAAGACCGGACAAGCCAGCCCTTGCCGGACTGGCTGCGCGGGAAGATAAACGAATTCGAGCGCGTCTCTCCGCAACAGTGAGCGGCGAAAGGCGGGCTCAGTTTCCCATCAGCTGGGCTACGCGGGCGCGGTCCTCGCCGAAGCTGCTCACCGCCTGGGTGCGTAGCTGCTGATAGCGGGCGATGTCCTGCTGCAGGCGCTGTTCGTCGCTGCGCAGGTTACTCAGTTGCGCGACCAGGTCATCCGGCACCTGGCGCCCGGCACGCTCCTGATCGGCGGCGCGGGCCTGCAGGTTGGCCTGCTGCGTTTTCAGCGACTGCAGGTTGCCCTTGGCCACGCTGGTCAGCCCATCGAGCTCGGCGAGCTTGCGGTCGCGGGCACGGTCGACGTCTTCCACGCTGGTGTACATGCGCATCAGCTGCTGGTCGGAACTGGCGCGGGCGGCGTCCGCCTTGCGCTGCTCGATCTCGGCGGCGGTCGGCGCCGGCGGCACCTCACGGATTACCCGGCCCTGGTCGTTGAGCACCTGGTAGCCCTTGCCAATGTACTGCGGCGGCACGCCCAGGCGGTCGATGACGGTGATGCCCTTGTCATTGACGTAGCGGTACATCTCCACCTGGCTGGTCGGCTGACCGGCAGCCGCCGCCTGCCCCGCGAGCACGGCCCCCAGAAGCCCCATCAACACCCTGTAGCGGTAAGCACCCTGCTTGGCCATGCCGACACCCTTGTTCCGGTTAGATACCGTACTGCGCCCGATAGGCCTCGACGGCCCCGAGGTGCTGCTTGAGCTGACCGTCGCCGGCCAGATACTCCAGCACTTGTTCCAGCGAGACAATGCTTACGACCGGGATCGAGAAGTCCCGTTCAACTTCCTGGATCGCAGACAGTTCGCCCTTGCCACGCTCCTGGCGGTTCAGCGCGATCAACACACCGGCTGCCTGGGCACCCTGGGCGTCGATGATCTGCATGACCTCGCGGATCGCCGTGCCGGCAGTGATCACGTCATCGATGATCAGCGCGCGACCGGTCAGCGGAGCGCCGACCAGCGTGCCGCCTTCGCCATGGTCCTTGGCTTCCTTGCGGTTGAAGCACCAGGGCAGGTCGCGGCCGTGCTGTTCTGCCAGCGCAATGGCTGTAGCGGCCGCCAGCGGAATTCCTTTATAGGCCGGGCCGAACAACACGTCGAAAGGTATGCCGCTATCGACCACCGCGCTGGCGTAGAAACGACCCAGCTGGGACAGCGCAACGCCGGTGTTGAACAGGCCGGCATTGAAGAAGTACGGACTGGTGCGCCCGGACTTGAGGGTGAATTCGCCGAAGCGAAGAACGCCGCGCTCGATGGCGAAGCGGATGAAATCGCGTTGATATGCGTGCATGGGAGAGAACCGGCCGGTATGAATTTAGCTAAACCGTTTGAGCTCGGGTATCATACACACACGTGATTTTGGGGGCCATTTATGCGGATCATCAGTGTGAACGTGAATGGTATTCAGGCTGCAGCCGAGCGTGGTTTGCTCAGTTGGCTGCAAGCCCAGAATGCCGACGTGATCTGCTTGCAGGATACCCGCGCCTCCGCTTTCGATCTGGATGACCCATCCTACCAACTGGATGGCTACTTCCTGTACGCCTGCGATGCCGAAGTGCCCAGTCAGGGCGGCGTCGCACTCTATAGTCGTCTGCAACCCAAGGCTGTCATAAGCGGCCTGGGTTTCGAGATGGCCGATCGTTACGGGCGCTACCTGCAAGCCGATTTCGATAAGGTGAGTATCGCCACTCTCCTGCTGCCTACCGGGCAGGAAGGGGACGAGAACCTGAACCACAAGTTCAAGTTCATGGACGATTTCGCCCAGTACATGAACAAGCAGCGCCGCAAGCGCCGCGAATACATCTATTGCGGCTCGCTGTACGTCGCGCATCAGAAGCTGGACGTGAAGAACTGGCGCGAATGCCAGCAATCTCCGGGCTTCATGGCGCCGGAGCGTGGCTGGATGGATGAGATCTTCGGCACCATGGGCTACGTCGACGCCCTGCGCGAGGTCAACCGCGAAGGCGACCAGTACAGTTGGTGGCCGGAAAGCGAACAGGCCGAGCTGCTCAACCTGGGCTGGCGCTTCGACTATCAGATCCTCACGCCGGGTCTGCGCCGCTTCGTGCGTAGCGCCAAGCTGCCGCGGCAGCCACGCTTCTCCCAGCATGCGCCGCTGATCGTCGATTACGACTGGACCCTGAGTATCTGAGTCCTTTCGCGCCGCCGCAAGGCGGACAGAAAAAAGCCGGCTTCGAGCCGGCTTTTTCGTGTCTGGAGCGCGCTTACTTGATCGGACGCCAGGTGAAGGGATAGCGGTAATCCAGCCCTTCGTTGGCCTTGATCCCGGCGATGATGGTCAGTACCAGCGCCCCGATACTCACCAGGCCCAGCAGGAAGAAGCCGATCACCACCAGCATCAGCAGGAAGCTGACCACCACCGCGAGGCTCACGGTGATCTGGAAGTTCAGCGCTTCCTTGCCCTGGCGATCCACGAACGGGTCCGATTCACGCTTGATCTGCCAGACGATCAGCGGCCCGAGCAGGTTGCCGAAGGGGAAGATGAAGCCGAGGAAGGCAGCGAAGTGGCAGAACATCGCCCACTGCCGGGCTTCCTGGCTCGGCTGAACCTGCTGTACCGGTACTTCGTCGCTCATCCTTTCGCTCCTTGCACTTGATAGTCAGGCGGCCTCGCCGCCCGTCAGATCACTCGGCCAGCGCTGCGCGTTGCAGCTCAAACAGCTCTTGCAGGCCTTTCTGGGCCAGTTCCAGCATGGCATTGAGCTCGGCCGGCTGGAAGGGGGCGCCCTCGGCGGTGCCCTGAACTTCGATGAAGCCGCCGGCATCGGTCATGACCACGTTCAGGTCGGTCTCGGCGGCGGAGTCTTCCAGGTAATCCAGGTCCAGTACCGGCTCGCCCTGGTACATGCCCACGGAAACCGCAGCGACCATCTGCTTGAGCGGGTTGCCCTTGAGGGCGCCGCGCTTCTTCAGCACGGCCAGGGCATCGATCAGCGCCACGGTGGCACCGGTGATGGAAGCGGTGCGGGTGCCTCCGTCGGCCTGGATCACATCGCAGTCGATGTACAGGGTGTTCTCGCCCAGCTTGGACAGGTCCAGCGCGGCACGCAGGGAGCGGCCGATCAGGCGCTGGATTTCCAGGGTGCGGCCACCCTGCTTGCCGCGCGCGGCTTCACGCTGGTTACGCTCGCCGGTGGAACGCGGCAGCATGCCGTACTCGGCGGTCAGCCAGCCCTGGCCCTGGCCCTTGAGGAAGCGCGGCACACCGGATTCGGCGCTGACGGTGCAGATCACCTTGGTGTCGCCGAACTCGACCAGCACGGAGCCCTCGGCGTGCTTGGTGTAATGGCGGGTGATACGGATCGGGCGCAGTTGGTCGGCGGCGCGGCCACTGGGACGGTTCATGGAGGCATCCTGTACAGATTACTGGCGGGGGAATGTCCGCCATTATAGAGGCCAGCGGACGGGCGCAACCACCGCCAGCGTGCTGCTGCGCGCTACGCTGGGGTACAATTACCGGTTTCCGACGACCTGTCGGCCGTTTTCCCAGCCCATTCAGAGAGGTGACTCCATGGTCCACAGCATGACCGCCTTCGCCCGCGTCGAGCGCGCCAGCACCCATGGAACCCTGAGCTGGGAGCTGCGCTCGGTCAACCATCGCTACCTCGAGCCCAACCTGCGCCTGCCCGAAGCCTTCCGCGACCTCGAAGGCGCGGTGCGCGAGGCCCTGCGCCAGGGCCTGTCGCGCGGCAAGGTGGAATGTACCCTGCGCTTCAACGAGGAGAGCGCCGGCAAGGCGCTGCAAGTCGATCGCGAGCGCGCCGCGCAACTGGTCGCCGCTGCCGAGACCGTCGCCGACCTGATCAAGAGTCCCGCCCCGCTCGACCCGCTGGCCGTGCTGGCCTGGCCGGGAGTACTGGTGGGCGATGCCGCCGACCCGCAGGCGCTCAACGCCAGCGCACTGGCCGCCTTCACCCAGGCCCTGGACGAGCTCAAGGCTGGCCGCGCCCGCGAAGGTGCAGAGCTTTCGAAGATCATCGATGAGCGCCTGACTGCCATGCAGGAAGACGTTGCCAACCTGCGCCAGCTGGTGCCGGAAATGCTCGCCAACCAGCGCCAGAAAGTGCTGGACCGCTTCACCGAAATGAAAGCCGAGCTCGACCCGCAGCGCCTGGAGCAGGAAATGGTCCTGCTGGCGCAGAAGAGCGATGTCGCCGAGGAACTCGATCGCCTGACCACCCACGTCACCGAAGTACGCCGCGTGCTCAAGGCTGGTGGTGCCGCTGGCCGACGCCTGGACTTCCTGATGCAGGAACTCAACCGCGAGGCCAACACTCTAGGTTCGAAGGCTTTCGACCCGCGCTCTACCCAGGCCGCGGTCAACCTCAAGGTCCTGATCGAGCAGATGCGCGAACAGGTCCAGAATATCGAGTAAGCCGGACGCCTCCGGCCCCAATCCACCGCAACTCCAGGAAAGCGCCATGTCCGGCACCCTGTACATCGTTTCCGCGCCGTCGGGCGCCGGCAAGACCAGTCTGGTCAAGGCCCTGCTCGACGCCATGCCCAACGTGCGCGTCTCCGTCTCCCATACCACCCGCGGCATGCGTCCGGGCGAAGTGGACGGGGTGAACTATCACTTCGTCGGCCACGACACCTTCCGGGCCATGCTCGAGCGCAACGAATTCCTCGAACACGCGCAGGTCTTCGACAACCTCTACGGCACCTCGCAGCGCTGGGTCGAGAAGACCCTCGCCGAAGGCAACGACCTGATCCTGGAGATCGACTGGCAGGGCGCGCAGCAGGTGCGCCGGCTGATGCCCCAGGCGCAATCGATCTTCATCCTGCCGCCGACCCAGGAAGCCCTGCGCCAGCGCCTGACCAACCGCGGCCAGGACAGCGACGAGGTGATCGAACGGCGCATGCAGGAAGCCGTCAGCGAAATGAGCCACTATGTGGAATACGATCACCTGGTGATCAACGACGATTTCGCCCACGCACTGGAAGACCTCAAGGCGATCTTCCGCGCCCGACAGCTGCGCCAGGATGCCCAGCAACAGCGTCATACCGACCTGCTGCAACGCCTGCTCGCCTGATTCGGGCGAGAGAAGGCACTTCCATAAAGATTGGCGATTTTTTAGACTATCCAGTCCGCCCGGTATTTCTCCGGGTCTCCATTTGCGTAATGAGGAACACCATGGCCCGCGTCACCGTTGAAGACTGCCTGGACAACGTCGATAACCGTTTCGAGCTGGTCATGCTCGCCACCAAGCGTTCGCGCCAGCTGGCTACCGGCGGCAAAGAGCCCAAGGTACCGTGGGAAAACGACAAGCCCACCGTTGTCGCCCTGCGCGAAATCGCCTCGGGCCTGGTGGATGCTGACATCGTTCAGCAGGAGGACGTGGTTGAAGAAGAGCCGCTGTTCGCTGCCTTTGAAGACGAGGCCAACAACGAGGCCCTGTAAGTCGATGTCCGGCCGACGAATCGGCGCACCGCGATATGCCGCTCGGCAGGGGGTAAGCCCATGCCGAGCATAGACGCCTTCGCCGACCGTCTGTCGAGCTACCTGGGCCCGGATCAGGTCAACCTGGTTCGCCGCGCCTACTACTACGCCGAGCAGGCCCACGACGGGCAGCGCCGCCGCAGCGGTGAGGCTTACGTCACCCATCCGCTCGCCGTCGCCAACATCCTCGCCGACATGCACATGGACCATCAGAGCCTGATGGCAGCCATGCTGCACGATGTGATCGAGGACACCGGCATCGCCAAGGAAGCGCTCACCGCGCAGTTCGGCGAAACCGTCTCGGAACTCGTGGACGGGGTCAGCAAGCTGACCCAGATGAACTTCGAGTCCAAGGCCGAGGCACAGGCCGAGAACTTCCAGAAGATGGCCATGGCCATGGCGCGCGACATACGCGTGATCCTGGTGAAGCTGGCCGACCGCCTGCACAACATGCGCACGCTGGAAGTCCTGTCCGGCGAGAAGCGCCGGCGCATCGCCAAGGAAACCCTGGAAATCTACGCGCCCATCGCCAACCGGCTGGGCATGCACAGCATGCGCGTGGAATTCGAAGACCTGGGCTTCAAGGCGATGCACCCGATGCGCTCCGAGCGCATCCGCCAGGCGGTGAAGAAGGCCCGCGGCAACCGCCGCGAGATCGTCGGCAAGATCCAGGAGTCGCTGGTCAACTGCCTCGCCCGCGAAGGCATGGAAGGCCAAGTCCTGGGCCGCGAGAAGCACCTGTTCAGCATCTACAAGAAGATGCGCGGCAAGCGCAAGGCGTTCAACGAGATCATGGACGTCTACGCCTTCCGCATCATCGTCGACAAGGTCGACACCTGCTACCGCGTGCTCGGCGCCGTGCACAACCTGTACAAGCCGTTCCCCGGCCGCTTCAAGGATTACATCGCGATTCCCAAGGCCAACGGCTACCAGTCGTTGCACACCACGCTGTTCGGCATGCATGGCGTGCCCATCGAGATCCAGATCCGCACCCGCGAGATGGAAGAGATGGCCAACCACGGCATCGCCGCGCACTGGCTGTACAAATCCAGTGAAGAGGAAGCGCAGAAAGGCACCCATGCCCGCGCCCGCCAGTGGGTGAAGGGCATCCTCGAACTGCAGCAGCGCGCCGGCAACTCGCTGGAATTCATCGAGAACGTGAAGATCGACCTGTTCCCGGACGAGGTCTACGTCTTCACGCCCAAGGGCCGCATCATGGAGCTGCCCAAGGGGTCCACGGCCGTCGACTTCGCCTACGCGGTGCACACCGACGTCGGCAACAGCTGCATCGCCTGCCGCATCAACCGCCGCCTGGCGCCGCTGTCCGAGCCCCTGCAAAGCGGTGCGACCGTGGAAATCGTCACTGCGCCAGGCACCCGGCCGAACCCGGCGTGGCTCAACTTCGTGGTCACCGGCAAGGCGCGCACGCACATCCGCCACGCGCTCAAGCTGCAACGCCGCTCCGAGTCGATCAACCTCGGCGAGCGCCTGCTGAACAAGACCCTGGCCGGCTTCGACAGCCACCTGGAGAAGATCCCGCAGGAGCGCATCCAGGGCGTGCTCACCGAGTACCGCATGGAAGTCTTCGAGGACCTGCTCGAAGAGATCGGCCTGGGCAATCGCATGGCCTACGTGGTCGCGCGCCGGCTGCTGTCCAGCGAAGGCGCAGAAGCGCCGAGCGCCGAAGGTCCGCTGGCGATCCGCGGCACCGAAGGCCTGGTACTCAGCTACGCCAAGTGCTGCACGCCGATCCCGGGCGACCCGATCGTCGGCCACCTGTCGGCCGGCAAGGGCATGGTCGTGCACCTGGAGAACTGCCGGAACATCAGCGAAATTCGCCACAATCCGGAAAAGTGCATCCAGCTCAGCTGGGCCAAGGATGTCACCGGCGAATTCAACGTCGAGCTGCGCGTCGAGCTGGAGCACCAGCGCGGCCTGATCGCCCTGCTGGCGACCAGCGTCAACGCCGCCGATGGCAACATCGAGAAGATCAGCATGGACGAGCGCGACGGCCGCATCAGCGTGGTCCAGCTCGTCGTCAGCGTGCATGACCGTGTGCACCTGGCCCGCGTCATCAAGAAGCTGCGCGCGCTCAAGGGCGTGATCCGCATCACCCGCATGCGCAGCTGATCCCACCCTAAGGAGTCGACATGACCAAGACCGTAATCCATACCGACAAAGCCCCGGCCGCCATCGGTACCTACTCCCAGGCCATCAAGGCTGGCAACACCGTCTATGTCTCCGGTCAGATCCCGCTGGACCCGAAAACCATGGAACTGGTCGAGGGCTTCGAAGAGCAGACCGTCCAGGTCTTCGAGAACCTGAAAGCCGTCATCGAGGCTTCCGGCGGCTACCTGCACGACGTCGCCAAGCTGAACATCTTCCTCACCGACCTGTCGCACTTCGCCAAGGTCAACGAGATCATGGGCAAGTACTTCGTCCAGCCCTACCCGGCCCGCGCCGCCATCGGCGTTGCCGCCCTGCCCAAGGGCGCCCAGGTCGAGATGGACGCCATCGTCGTCCTGGAATAAGCGTCACGAAATACCTACGGGGCCCCAGCGGCCCCGTTCCTTTGTCTGCAAGGAGCAAACATGCGTCGCGCCCTGATCCTGAGCGCCCTGATCGGCCTGCTCACCGGCTGCGCCGGCACCCCGTCCGACCCTTCCGGTGTCTGGGTCAACCAGGCCGCCATCGATGCCGCCGGCAAGGGTGGCAAGCTGCGCGAGGCGCTGCTGGCCTACGGCCCGAACCTGGAATGGAAGCTGGACACCCAGGCCAGCCAGGCCACCTTCAGCAACGGCTTCGAGCTGGGCGAAGGCCAGCTGACCCAGACCGATCCCAAGCACTACCGCGTCGACTTCTACGGCAGTAACCAGGAAGCCCTGGAGCTGGACGGCAAGGAGCTGGTGCAGGTGGGCAGCGACAACTGGCCCGAGCAGCGCTTCCTGCGTCCCAAGGAGCAGCCCGCCGCGCAGAGCCCGGCCGGCAGCACCTTCGAGAACGCCCTCTACGCCGCCTACCTCAGCGGCACCTGGATCATCGAGGAAGGCGAAGGCAAGGGCAGCAAGGTCAAGTTCGCCTCCAACGGCAGCCTCGAAGGCATGCCCGGCTTCGATCGCTACGCGCTTTGCCTGGCCGGCGACTGTGCGGCGATGAGCGGCGACAACGACAGCATCTGGCTGCAACAGGGCCAGCAGGGCCGTGAATTCCTGTTCGAGCGCGACGGCGACAAGCTGGAGCTGTTCGAGGCAGTGAACCGCGCCCAGTCCGACGAGATGCCGCAGTACGCGCCGGGCAACAAGGTCTGGACCCTGGAACGCGACTGATCCGCGAGCGAGCGGGCTGACAGGTTCAGCGCAGCCCGCTCCACAGCAGCCAGCCGCCCAGCACCAGCAGCAGGCCGCCGCAAAGGCGGTCCAGCGCCGTCACCCGGCGCTTCAGCCAGGCGCGCCAGCGTGGGCGATCCAGCAGGCGCACCAGCGCCATGTCCCACAGCAGCACCACTGCGCCCATCCACAGCACGCAGACGCCCAGCGACCAGCCCGGCAGGTGGAACTGCCCGAGCACGCCGAACAGCCCGGTGTAGAAGATCGGCAACTTGGGGTTCAGGCTGCTGGCGAGCAGACCTTCGCGCATACCCCGCAGAAATCCCCCGCTGCGTGGCTCGCCCAGCCCAGGGGGAATCTCCAGCTCCCGCTGCGCCAGCAGTGCCTGCGCGCCGAGCCAGACGAAGTAGGCGCCTCCCAGCAACTGCACTACCCGCAGCCCGTGGCTGGCCACTTCCGGCAGTAGGCCGAGGACGAACAGCACCAGCAACATGCTCGCCAGATTGGCCAGGGCGATGCCCGCCGCACAGCCGTCGGCATGGCGCCGACCCCGTAGCAGCGCAGCGCGGATCAGCAGGAAGAAGTCCGGTCCCGGTGACAGCAGGGCGGCGAAGTGGGTGCTGGCGACCAGCGCGAAGGCGGCGAACATGGTGATCTCCCGGATAGCGGCGTCGCGCAGTCTGGAAGTGCCGGGGTTCGCCGGTCTTGGAAGAAAGTCAGGTACGCGTGGCGCGCAGGAAGCGCCCAGGGGTGACGCCGGTAAAGCGGCGGAAGGTGCCGGAGAAATGCGCCTGGTCGTAGAAACCCAGGGTCAGCGCGACCTCCAGCGGCTTCTCGCCGGCCACCAGCAGGCGCTTGGCCTCGCGGATGCGTCGCTGCAGCAGGTAGGTATGCGGCGGCACACCGTACGCGTTGCGGAAAGCTTCGATCAGGTGGCGCGGATGGCGCTGCAACAGCGCGGCAAGCTCTTCGAGACTGACCGCCTCGCGGTAATGCGCTTCCAGGTAATCCCGCAACTTGGCAGTGACGCTGCCATCGCGCGATGCCGAAGCTGTCGGGCGCATGCCGCCGTGGCGGACGAACACCAGCTCCAGCAACGCCAGCAGTTCGCTCTCCAGCGCCAGCGCGTCGTTGCGCTCGAACTCCGTGGCGACGCGCCGCAGCGCCTCGGCAACCCGGCCGTCATCATGCGGATTGAGCGCCTGGAAACCACGCGGCAGCTGCTTGCGGCCAAGCAGCGGGAGCAGGCGCGATTCCTCGATGTAGAGCATGCGATAGACCAGGCGCTCGGACTCGGCATTGCCGGTGTGCGGCTCCTCCGGGTTCATCAGCGACAGGGTCCCGGCAGGCAGCACATGGTGCGCGCCACGGCACTGGTAGCCGCCGGCACCGTGGAGGATGGCGCCGATGGCAAAGGCGTCGTGGCTGTGGCGACCAAACGGCTGGCCGGAGAAGTCCGCATGGAACAACTCCACCCCCGGCAACCAGGGGCGCGCCAGCAGCCGGTTGGCGTCCATCTCAGTCCTGTTTGCCGGCGAGGATCGCCGCGTAGCCTTCACGGAAGCTCGGGTAGCGCGGCTCCCAGCCCAGCGCACGGGCGCGGGCGTTGCTGCAGCGCTTGCTGCCGGCGCGGCGCACGGTCTGCTCTTCAGACCATTGGCTGACGCCCAGTTGCTCGCGCAGCCAGCCGACCACCTCGTGCAGCGCCGCCGGGTCGTTGTCGACGCCGAGGTAGCAATCTTCCAGTGCAACGCCGCTGCGGTCGGATTCCAGCAGATGGGCCAGCAGGCCGGCGCAGTCTTCGGCGTGGATGCGGTTGGCATACAACGGCGGCTCGCTGGCCACGCGATAGCCTTCGCGCACCTGCTTGAGCAGCCACTCGCGGCCCGGGCCGTAGATGCCGGTGAGGCGCACGACGCTGGCGGGAATGCCGCTCTGCAACGCCACCTGCTCAGCTTCAAGCATCACGCTGCCGGAATAGCTCTGGGCTTCGGCGGGCGAGGTCTCGTCGATCCACTCGCCATCCTTCTGGGCGTACACACCGCTGCTGGATACGAACAACAGGCGCTTGGGTGTTTGCCCGCGCTGCTGCAACCAACCGAGCGTATTGCGCAGGCCTTCGACGTAGGCGGCGCGATAACCGGCCTCGTCGTGTTGGGTCGCGGCGGCGCAGTACACCAGGTAATCGAGCGGGCCGATCGGCCAGGAGTCGGGGCACTCCAGCTGGCCCAGATCGCCGGCCACCGGCAGCACTTCCAGCGGCAACGCGGCAATGTGGCGGCGCAAGCCGTGGACGCGCCAGTCCCGCGCGGCCAGCTGGCGTCCCAGGCGGCTTCCGACGTCACCACAACCAACGATCATCAGGCTGGGGAAGGTGCTCTTGCTCATGCTTGGCTCCGCGAATCAAAGCTCGGCAGTTTAGCGCGGTTGGTTCGCGGCGGTGCAGCCGCTATGCTTGGGCCACCTCAACGGACTTAGTCGCCATGACCCTTACCGAACTGCGCTACATCGTCACGCTTGCCCAGGAGCAACACTTCGGCCGCGCCGCGGAGCGCTGCCACGTCAGCCAGCCGACCCTGTCGGTGGGCGTGAAGAAGCTGGAAGACGAACTCGGCGTACTGATCTTCGAGCGCAGCAAGAGTGCGGTGCGCCTGACCCCGGTCGGCGAAGGCATCGTGGCGCAGGCGCAGAAGGTGCTCGAGCAGGCCCAGGGCATCCGCGAGCTGGCCCAGGCCGGCAAGAACCAGCTGACCTCGCCGCTCAAGGTCGGTGCGATCTACACCATCGGCCCGTACCTGTTCCCCCACCTGATTCCGCAGTTGCACCGGGTCGCCCCGCAGATGCCGCTGTACATCGAGGAAAACTTCACCCACATCCTGCGCGACAAGCTGCGCACCGGCGAGCTGGACGCGATCATCATCGCCCTGCCGTTCCAGGAAGCCGACGTGTTGACCCTGCAGCTGTTCGATGAGCCCTTCTACGTGCTGATGCCAGCGGACCACCCGTGGACCGCGAAGAAAACCATCGACCCGGAGCTGCTCAACGACAAGAGCCTGCTCCTGCTGGGCGAGGGCCACTGCTTCCGCGACCAGGTCCTGGAAGCCTGCCCGACGACCCACAAGGGCAGCGAAAACAAGCACACCACCGTGGAATCCAGCTCGCTGGAAACCATTCGCCACATGGTCGCCTCCGGCCTTGGCGTATCCGTGCTGCCCTTCTCCGCCGTGGACAGCCACCACTACGCACCGGGCGTGCTGGAAGTGCGCCCGTTCAGCGCGCCGGTCCCCTTCCGCACCGTCGCCATCGCCTGGCGCGCCAGCTTCCCGCGGCCGCGCGCCATCGAGGTGCTGGCCGACTCGATCCGCCTGTGCTCGGTCGCCAAACCGACCGTCAAGGGTGAAGCCGAGCCGGCATGACCGATCTGTCGAACGTCCCGGTCACCGCGCTCAAGGGCGTGGGCGCCGCGCTGGAGGAGAAGCTGGCGAAGGTCGGCCTGGAAAACCTCCAGGACATCCTCTTCCACCTGCCGCTGCGCTACCAGGACCGCACCCGCATCACCCCCATCGGCGCGCTTCGTCCGGGACAGGATGCGGTGGTCGAAGGCGTGGTCTCCGGCGCTGACGTGGTGATGGGCAAGCGCCGCAGTTTGCTGGTGCGCCTGCAGGACGGCACCGGCGTATTGAGCCTGCGCTTCTACCACTTCAGCCAGGCGCAGAAAGAGAATCTCAAGCGCGGCACGCACCTGCGTTGCTACGGTGAGGCGCGTCCCGGCGCTTCCGGCCTGGAGATCTACCACCCCGAATACCGCTCGCTCACCGATGCCGCCGCGGCGCCGGTGGAGCAGACGCTCACGCCGATCTACCCGACCACCGAGGGCCTCACCCAGCAGCGCCTGCGCCAGCTCAGCGAGCAGACCCTGGCGCGCCTGGGCCCGTCGAGCCTGCCGGACTGGCTGCCAGCGGAGCTGGCCCGCGACTACCGACTGGGCCCGCTGGACGAAGCCATCCGCTACCTGCACCGGCCACCGCCGGACGCCGACCTGGAAGAGCTCGCCGAAGGCCGCCACTGGGCCCAGCACCGCCTCGCCTTCGAGGAGCTGCTGACCCACCAGCTGTCGTTGCAGCGCCTACGCGAGAGCGTGCGTTCCCAGGCCGCGCCGCAACTGCCACCGGCCAAGCGCCTACCGGCGCTGTACCTGAAAAATCTCGGCTTCAAGCCCACCGGCGCGCAGCAGCGCGTGGGCGCGGAGATCGCCTACGACCTCGCCCAGCCCGAACCCATGCTGCGCCTGGTACAAGGCGATGTCGGAGCCGGCAAGACCGTGGTCGCCGCCCTCGCCGCCCTTCAGGCACTGGAAGCCGGCTACCAGGTGGCGCTGATGGCGCCCACCGAGATCCTCGCCGAGCAGCACTTCCTCAACTTCACCAAATGGCTGCAGCCGCTGGGCATCGAAGTCGCCTGGCTGGCCGGCAAGCTCAAGGGCAAGGCCCGCGCCAGCGCACTGGAGCAGATTGCCGGCGGCGCGCCGATGATCGTCGGCACCCACGCGCTGTTCCAGGACGAAGTGAAGTTCAAGCGCCTGGCCCTGGTCATCATCGACGAGCAGCACCGCTTCGGCGTGCAGCAGCGCCTCGCCCTGCGCCAGAAAGGCGTCGACGGCCGGCTCTGCCCGCACCAGCTGATCATGACCGCCACGCCCATCCCGCGGACCCTGGCGATGAGCGCCTACGCCGACCTGGACACCTCGATCCTCGACGAGCTGCCGCCCGGCCGTACCCCGGTGAACACCGTGCTGGTGGCCGACAGCCGCCGCATCGAAGTGATCGAGCGTGTTCGTGCGGCCTGCGCCGAAGGGCGACAGGCGTACTGGGTGTGCACGCTGATCGAGGAATCCGAGGAACTGACCTGCCAGGCCGCCGAAACCACCTACGAGGAACTCTCCTCGGCGCTGGGCGAACTGCGCGTGGGGCTGATCCACGGGCGTATGAAGCCGGCGGACAAGGCCGTCGTCATGGAAGCCTTCAAGGAAGGCCTGCTGCAGTTGCTGGTCGCCACCACAGTGATCGAGGTCGGCGTGGACGTGCCCAACTCCAGCCTGATGATCATCGAGAACCCCGAACGCCTCGGCCTGGCCCAGCTGCACCAGCTGCGCGGCCGCGTCGGCCGGGGCAGCGCGGCGAGCCACTGCGTGCTGCTCTACCATCCGCCGCTGTCGCAGATCGGCCGCGAACGCCTGGGGATCATGCGCGAGACCTGCGACGGCTTCGTCATCGCCGAAAAGGACCTGGAACTGCGTGGTCCCGGCGAAATGCTCGGCACCCGCCAGACTGGCCTGCTGCAATTCAAGGTGGCCGACCTGATGCGCGACGCCGACCTGCTGCCGGCAGTACGTGATGCGGCCCAGGCCCTGCTGGCACACTGGCCGCAATCGGTCAGCCCGTTGCTGGCGCGCTGGCTGCGACACGGGCAGCAATACGGGCAAGTGTGATCTATTTCACTTTCATCGGTCAGTTGACTGCTCGGTCACGCTGACTGCGTGGTTATACTCCGACCCAGCCGTTGATAACCGGATCACATTCATGAGCGACGCCGCACGCGCCCCATCCGACTCCTCGCAGGCCCCCGAGGTCATCCTGCAGCTGCTCGCCAAGCTGGGCATACCGTCTCGCGAAGTCTGCGATGCCACGACGCTTCCGGCCGCGCGCCGGGTGCAGGCCAGCCTGCTGGAAGATGCCGTCGGCACCCTGCTGGTGCTGTTCCCGCAAAGCCAGCTGCTGGACCTGAACCGCCTGGCCGAACTCACCGGGCGCAAGCTGGTGGCGGTCAAGCCCGACCGCCTGGAGCGCATGCTCGGCAAGCACCAGCTCGGCCGCCTGCCGGCGCTACCACCGCTGACCAGCTCGCCCTGCCTGTATGACGAGCGCCTGCTGCAGGAACCCCAGTTGCTGATCGAGTCCGGCACCGCAGGTACGCTGCTGGAGATTCCCACCGCGTCCTTCCGCAGCCTGCTGGAGAAAGCCAGCGCGGCACGCTTCGGCGTGGCGCTGGAATCGATCCGGCCGAACCTCGACCGCCCGGACGACGACCGCAAGGAAATCACCCAGGCCGTGCAGGCGTTCACCGCCCGCCGCATCCAGCAGCGCCTCGAGGAAACCATCGAGATTCCACCGCTGCCGGAAACCGCACAGAAGATCATCAAGCTGCGCGTCGATCCCAACGCCACGGTGGACGACATCACCGGCGTGGTGGAGACCGATCCGGCACTGGCCGCGCAGGTAGTGAGCTGGGCGGCTTCGCCGTACTACGCCGCGCCCGGCAAGATCCGCTCAGTGGAGGACGCCATCGTCCGCGTACTGGGCTTCGACCTGGTGATCAACCTCGCCCTCGGCCTGGCCCTGGGCAAGACCCTGAGCCTGCCCAAGGACCAGCCGCAGCACGCCACGCCCTACTGGCACCAGGCAATCTACACCGCCGCAGTGATCGAGGGGCTGACCCGCGCCGTGCCACGCGCCGAGCGTCCGGAAGCCGGCCTGACCTACCTGGGCGGCCTGCTGCACAGCATCGGCTACCTGGTCCTGGCGCACATCTTCCCGCCGCACTTCTCGCTGATCTGCCGGCACCTGGAGGTGAATCCGCACGTCGAGCACAACCTCGTCGAGCAGCACCTGCTGGGCATCACCCGCGAGCAGATCGGCGCCTGGCTGATGCGCACCTGGGATATGCCGGAAGAGATCTACACCGCGCTGCGCTTCCAGCACGACCCGACCTATGCCGGCGACTGCTCGGCCTACGCCAACCTGGTCTGCCTGGCGACCCGCCTGCTGCGCAACCACGGCATCGGCAGCGGCCCCGAGACCGACATTCCGCAGGACCTGCTGGATCGCCTGGATATCCCGCGCGAGAAGGCCGAAGACGCCGTGCGCAAGGTACTCGACGCCGAAGCGGTGCTGCGCGAGCTGGCCAGCCAGTTCAATCCCGCGCACTGAAGCGGGCCTGACCTCGCCGCAGGATGGCGTGGAGCGATACCCATCAATCCGAATGCACCGACAGCATGGGTATCGCTTCGCTCCACCCATCCTACGAGTGCCCTTCCAGCGCATTTCTTCCGGCAGAAATGAAAAAGGCCCGTCGGGGGCCTTTTTCGAGCGCGCAGGAAACTCAGGCGGCTTTCTTGTCGCTGGCCGGCGCGGCCTTCTTCTTCGGCTTGAGGTACTTCACCAGACCCTGGAACCAGATCACCAGGCCGGGGTTGCCCTGGATCTGGATGTCCTTGTTCTGGATACCCTGCATGAAGGCCAGCTGCGGATTCTTCGAGGTCATGGTAGCGAAGCCGTAGGCGCCGTCCTTGAAGCCCAGCGCGAAGGCCGGCTGCGGATGGGTGCCGCGACGGGCGCTGACCTTGAGGTCCTTGACGATATAGTGGCGGGCGACCTTGCCGTCGAGCGTGTGGAGCTGGAACACCAGGTCCTTGCCTTCGAGCTGCTTCTGGAACGCGGGGTTTTCGCGGCTGGCCTTGGCCATCAGGCGACCGAGCATCCACAGGAGTAGACGGAATTTCATGCACAAACCTCGACGTTCGAGACAATAGTCTGCGCATTGTAGCCAGTTTGAAAACGGACTACATCCGGTCTTTTGGAGGGATTATGTAACCGGAGGAAGCAACCCGGAGCCGCTCTGGCTCCGGGTCAGACGCGATCAGTTGACGGCGTCTTTCAGCGCCTTGCCTGGTTTGAAGGCAACGGTGTTGCTGGCTTTGATCTTGACCGGCTGGCCGGTTTGCGGGTTCTTGCCGGTACGGGCGCCACGGTGGCGCTGAACGAAGGTACCGAAACCGACAAGGGTAACGCTGTCCTTGCGGTTGAGCGCGCCAGTGATTTCATCCAGCAGCGCATTCAGCACCTTGTTGGCTTGTTCTTTGGTGAGGTCGGCCTTCTCGGCGATCGCGGCGGCGAGTTCTGGTTTACGCATAAATGCCTCTTTGACGGTTTGTTGTTGTTGTGTCCGTGCTGTCTTCCCAACAGCGCCCCAAGGCACCGCAGGCTTGCCGTACAGGCTCTAGGCTGCGGCAGACGGGGGGAGAATGGCACGCCGAAAGCTGGTACGCCAGTATCGTCTGACAATTTGCGGGCTCTTTCCCACGGCAAATCCGCCATAGGCGACGCCTGTCACGCCAGCAGCGCTGGCAACTCCTTGTTCAGGGAGAGTTTTTCACTCACAGCGGCCCCCGTCAGGGCGTATCCGAGCAATCGACCGGCGGTATCCCGGCACAGCACCTTGAGGTCCGGGCCAGAGCCTTCCACCTGCCATTCGCCCTCGCTGCCACGCGGCGGCGGCGACACCACCAGCGGGCAAACCGGCGTCTTCACGGTCACCGGCATGGCACCGTAGGCCACCGGCGTCGGCTTGCCGGCCAGGGTCTGCGCCAGCGCGCGGGCGCAGGACATCAGTGGCATCACGTAGAGCAGGTTGAGACCGTCGACCTCGGCGCAATCACCCAGGGCGTAGATATTGGCATGGGAGGAACGCAGTTCGCGGCTGACCATCACGCCGCGGTTGATATCCAGGCCGGCGGCAGCGGCCAGGTCGATGCGCGGGCGCAGGCCGACGGCGGAGACGACCAGGTCGCAGGCGATCACCTGACCATCGGAGAGGTGCGCTTCCAGGGCATTGTCGGCGCGAACCAGGCGGTTCAGCACCGGGCCGAGGTGGAAGCGCACGCCGAGGCCTTCCAACCCCTGCTGCACCGCCAGGGCGGCTGCCGGATGGAGCAGGCCGGGCATGACCTGCTCGCAGGGCGCCACTACGTCGATCTGGAAGCCGCCGCTGGAGAGGTCGTTGGCGAACTCGCAGCCGATCAGGCCGGCACCCAGCAGCAGCACCCGACGCTTGCCAGCGGCGGCGCTGCGGAAGCGTGCGTAGTCTTCCAGGTCGTTGATCGGGAAGATCAGGTCCTGGGCATCACCCTCGACCGGTACGCGAATGGTTTCTGCACCCCAGGCCAGCACGAGGTCGCGGTAGTGGATCTCTTCCTCGCCGATCCAGATGCGCCGATGGCCCGGGTCGATGCCGGTGACACGGGTGTGGGTGAGGATGCGCGCCTTGAGCTGGTCGGCCATGGCGCCCGCTTCGGCCATGGCCAGGCCGTCGGCATCCTTGTCCTTGGAGAATCCGGTGGAGAGCATCGGCTTGGAGTAGGAGCGACCGTCGTCGGCGGTGATCAGCAGCAGCGGCGTCTCGCTGTCCAGCTTGCGCCACTCGCGGGCCAGGTTGTAGCCGGCCAGGCCCGTGCCGATGATGACCAACGGTGCGTTTTCGCTCATTGCGCTCTCCACTTCTGAAAATGTTCATTGTCTGAAGACAGCACGGCGGCCACCGGGCCGCCGCATGAATTCGTCGTGCTGGGGCGGGCTCAGGAGATTTCGATCATCTCGAAGTCGATCTTGCCGACGCCACAATCCGGGCAGACCCAGTCCGGCGGGATGTCTTCCCAGCGCGTGCCAGGGGCGATGCCCTCGTCGGGCAGTCCCAGTGCTTCGTCGTAGATGAAGCCACAGACCACGCATTGCCATTTGCGCATCAGCCAAGCCCTCCTGCGATTGCGAAGTGAACCTAACCCACTTTACTGGCGCCGGCCAACGGCGCCCCTGCCGCCGGGCAGCGTCAGCAAAGCCAACCCGGACTCAAGCAGTCTACCGCGCCTGACCGCGGCCTGCCGGCCCCGCAAACGCAGACGGCGGCCCGAAGGCCGCCGTCGCGGGAATCCATCCTGGCGGGATCAGCCGATCTCGATCATCTCGAAATCCAGCTTGCCGACGCCGCAATCCGGGCACAACCAGTCTTCCGGCACGTCTTCCCAGCGGGTACCGGCGGCGATGCCCTCTTCCGGCCAACCCTTGGTCTCGTCATAGATCAGGCCACAAACCACGCATTGCCACTTCTTCATCAGCTATCACCCTCATGTTCTTGTCGCTTGGACGTCAGTGCATCCAATGTCCGGCTTTGTACTGGCGATACCGCCCGCGCGCAAGCCCCCGGAAAAATGCCGGCGACCGGCCAAACCTTTGGTGGGGTTTTGCGTAAGGCACTCTTGCGGACAACGCAATCGGCCGCGCAAAGGTGCCATGTTAAGCTGCCGCGTCCCTGGCCACCCGCAGTCGAAGCCGTGCCCGAAGCCGCCCTGATCCACCCGCCCCGCTGGCTCACCGCCGCCCAGTTGCACCCTGCCCCCGCCGCCCAGGTCGTGGGCTGGTTGTTCGACGAAGGCTCGCTAACGCGCCGGCTGACGGCGCTGTCCGATGGCGCATTTGCCGTGCAACCGCTGGCCGAGGGCTGGCACCGCCTGCGCACCGACGAGTGCGCCGCGCTGGGCGTGCCGGACGGCAGCCAGGGCTGGGTGCGCGAGGTGTACCTCAAAGGCCACGGCACGCCCTGGGTGTTCGCCCGCAGCGTAGCAGCGCGCTCGGCACTGGAAGGTTCCGGCTTCGACCTGCGCCTGCTCGGCACGCGCTCTCTGGGTGAGTTGCTGTTCAGCGACCGCGCCTTCCAGCGCGGCCCCATCGAGGTCTGTCGCTACCCGGCTGCCAGCCTGCCGGCCGAAGTGCGCGCCGAACGCCTCTGGGGCCGTCGCTCCTGCTTCAGCCGCGACGGCCTGGGCGTGCTGGTTGCCGAGGTTTTCCTGCCATCGCTGTGGCACCGCGTGGAACAACAGCCCGTATAATTCCCGGATCGTTTTCCGGAGGCCGCCATGTTCGTCGCCCTGATCAAACCCCTCGCCCGCCTGCATCCCCGCGCCTGGGACTTCATCCAGCTGACGCGCATGGACAAGCCGATCGGCATCTACCTGTTGCTCTGGCCGACACTCTGGGCGCTGTGGATGGCCAGCGGCGGCGTGCCAAGCGTGAAGAACCTGGTGATCTTCGTCCTCGGCACCGTGCTGATGCGCATGGCGGGCTGCGTGATCAACGACTTCGCCGACCGCAAGCTCGACGGCCACGTCGAACGCACCAAGGCACGCCCGCTGGCAACCGGCAGGATCACCGTGCGCGAGGCCTGGATTGCCTTCTTCACGCTGCTGGGCCTGAGCTTCCTGCTGGTGCTGTGCACCAACGAGCAGACCATCTGGCTATCCTTCGGCGGCGCGGCGGTGGCGGCGCTTTACCCCTTCATGAAACGCTACACCTACTACCCGCAGGTGGTGCTGGGCGCGGCGTTCTCCTGGGGCATCCCGATGGCCTTCACGGCGGCCAACGGCACTCTGCCGGCGGTAGCCTGGCTGCTGTTCTTCGCCAATGTGCTGTGGACGGTCGCCTACGACACCTACTACGCGATGACCGACCGCGAGGACGACCTGAAGATGGGCATGAAGTCCACGGCGATCCTCTTCGGCGACGCCGACCGCGCGATCAACCTGACGCTACAGGGCCTGATGCTCCTGCTGCTGATCCTCGCCGGCAACAAGCTGGGCATGCACCTGACCTACTACCTGGGCCTGGCCGTGGCGGCGGGCTGCTTCGCCTGGCAGTTCCATTCGACCCGTGACCGCGAGCCGATGAAATGCTTCAAGGCCTTCCTGCACAATCACTGGGCCGGGCTGGCGATCTTCCTCGGCACCGTGCTGGACTTCGCGCTGCGCTGATGCAAACCCCGCAGGAGCGTGCTTGCTCGCGAACCCGCTTGATACCCAAGGTGCCAGGCCAGGTTCGCGAGCAAGAACAGGGCGTCCCCCTCGCTCTCACGAATAGCTTTACGGCTTGGCCATGTGCCAGACGCCCATCTTGCCTTCACCGGCCATATCGCCGGCCTTCTTGTCCTGGACGAAGGTGTACAGCGGCTTGCCCTTGTAGGCCCACTGGGCGCTGCCGTCATCACGCTTGATCAGCGTCCAGTCCCCCATGGCGCTGTCATCCGCAGCAGCCATCAGGGGCGGCCAGTTCTGCGCACAACCACCGTTGCACATCGACTTGCCGCCACTGTCCTTGTCGAAGGTGTAGAGCGTCATGCCCTTGGCGTCGACCAGCATGCCGTTCTTTTCCATGCCAGGGCCGGCAGCCAGGGCGGACATGGCCGGGAACATCAGGCCCAGTGCCAGGGCCGGGAATAGCAGTTTCATAACGCTTCTCCTCTGGTGAGGTGGAAACGGCGCGAGCAGCGGCGCAGAGGCGGGCGGGACTGCAGGCAGGGCCGGCCAGGGCGACGTCGACAACGCACTCACAACCGTCATCGCAAGACTCCGGCAGGCTCTCTGCCGGGCACACCGCCGACCGGGCCGGTGGGTTCCGCTTGTGCCGCGCAGTAAACGCGTGGCGACCCAATGAGCATAGACGAGCGCTCTGGCACGAGGCTCAGCTACCATCGCGGTGTCACATTCATGAAATATTTCCGTTATCTAATGCGGCGCATTACAGAATTTCTGAGGCCTCAGCATGGTTGGCAAGACAATCCTCATCGTCGATGACGAAGCTCCGATCCGGGAAATGATCGCCGTGGCCCTGGAGATGGCCGGCTACGAATGCCTGGAGGCCGATAGCGCCCAGACGGCTCACGCGGTGATCGTCGATCGCAAGCCGGACCTGATCCTGCTCGACTGGATGCTCCCGGGCACCTCCGGCATCGAGTTGGCCCGCCGCCTCAAGCGCGACGAGCTGACCTCGGCCATCCCGATCATCATGCTCACCGCCAAGGGCGAAGAGGACAACAAGATCCAGGGCCTGGAAGTCGGCGCGGATGACTACATCACCAAGCCCTTCTCCCCGCGCGAACTGGTCGCCCGCCTGAAGGCCGTGCTGCGCCGCACCGGCGCTGGCGACAGCGAGACGCCGATCGAAGTCGGCGGCCTGCTGCTGGACCCGATCAGCCACCGCGTGACCATCGACGGCAAGCCGGCCGAGATGGGCCCGACCGAATACCGCCTGCTGCAGTTCTTCATGACCCACCAGGAGCGCGCCTACACTCGCGGCCAGCTGCTGGACCAGGTCTGGGGCGGCAACGTCTATGTCGAGGAGCGCACCGTCGACGTGCACATCCGCCGTCTGCGCAAGGCCCTGGGCGAGGTCTACGAAAATCTGGTTCAGACCGTGCGCGGCACCGGGTATCGTTTCTCGACCAAAAGCTGATCGGGTCTCTGGCTCGACGGGTACAAGGAACGGAATTTCGTGACCCAGAACTGGAGTGGCGTGCTGATACGCCACCTGCTGCTAGTCGTCGCCGCCGGCGCACTGCTTGGCCTGATCACCGGCCAGTACGGCTGGGCGATCGCCGTGGCGCTGGCCGCCTACCTCGGCTGGTCGACCTGGCAGCTGCTGCGCCTGCACAAATGGCTGAAGAACCACCAGCCCGATGAGGCCCCGCCCGATGGCTACGGCCTGTGGGGCGAGGTGTTCGACAGCATCTACCACCTGCAGCGGCGCAACCAGCGCGCCCGCGGGCGTCTGCAGGCGGTGATCGACCGCATGCAGGAATCCACTGCGGCGCTGCGCGACGGCATGATCCTGCTCGACCGCGATGGCAACCTGGAGTGGTGGAACCAGTCCGCCGAACGCCTGCTGGGCCTCAAGAGTCCACAGGACGGCGGCCAGCCGGTGACCAACCTGGTGCGCCATCCACGCTTCAAGGAATACTTCGAGGGCGAGGACTACCGCGAGCCGCTGGAGCTTCCCTCGCCGATCAGCGACAACCTGCGCCTGCAATTCCACATCACCCTCTACGGCGCCGGCGAGCACCTGATGCTGGTGCGCGACGTGACCCGCGTCCATCAGCTGGAGCAGATGCGCAAGGACTTCGTCGCCAACGTCTCCCACGAGCTGCGTACGCCGCTGACGGTGATCGCCGGTTACCTGGAGACGCTGCTGGACAACGTCGAGGACGTAAACCCGCGCTGGACCCGCGCACTGCAGCAGATGCAGCAGCAGGCCGGACGCATGCAGAACCTGCTCAACGACCTGCTCCTGCTGGCCAAGCTGGAAGCCACCGATTACCCGGCGGACAACAAGCCGGTGGCGGTGGACCTGATGCTGCTGTCGATCCGCAACGACGCCCAGGCGCTGTCCGGCGCGCGCAGCCACCGCATCAGCCTGGAGGCAGACTCGAAGGTGAAGCTCAAGGGCAGCGAGGCCGAGCTGCGCAGCGCCTTCTCCAACCTGGTGTTCAACGCCGTGAAGTACACCCCCGACGAAGGCGAGATCCGCATTCGTTGGTGGGCGGATGAGCAAGGCGCACACCTGGCTGTGCAGGACAGCGGCATCGGCATCGATCCCAAGCACCTGCCCCGCCTGACCGAGCGTTTCTACCGCGTGGACTCCAGCCGTAACGCCAGCACCGGCGGCACCGGCCTGGGCCTGGCCATCGTCAAGCACGTGCTGCTGCGCCACCGCGGCACCCTGGACATCAGCAGCGTGCCGGGCAAGGGCAGCAGCTTCACCTGCCACTTCCCACCGCAGCAGGTCGAGAGCCGCGCATAACCACGCTCGACCCACACGCGGCCATAGTCGGGCTTGCCAGCCGGGCCCGCTGAACCGCATTCTTGTCCGTCCATTCTCAAACCAACAGAACCATGGACCCTTCCCCCAGTAGCAACTTCCTCACCTATTTCGCCGATTTCGGCCTGATCCTGTTCGCCCTGTTCCTCGTCGTGCTCAACGGATTCTTCGTGGCCGCCGAGTTCGCCATGGTCAAGCTGCGCTCCACCCGTGTGGAGACCATCGCCAACCAGCACGGCTGGCGCGGCACCATCCTGCGCAAGGTGCACAACCAGCTCGACGCGTACCTTTCCGCCTGCCAGCTGGGCATTACCCTGGCCTCCCTGGGCCTGGGTTGGGTCGGCGAGCCGGCCTTTGCCGAACTGCTCGAGCCGCTGCTGGCCGCGGTCGGCGTGCACTCCGAGGAAGTCATCCGCGGCGTGTCGTTCTTCACCGCGTTCTTCATCATCTCCTACCTGCACATCGTGGTCGGCGAGCTGGCGCCCAAGTCCTGGGCGATCCGCAAGCCAGAGCTGCTGTCGCTGTGGACGGCGGTGCCGCTGTACCTGTTCTACTGGGCGATGTACCCGGCGATCTGGCTGCTCAACGCCAGCGCCAACACCATCCTCAAGATCGCCGGACAGGGCGAGCCGGGGCCGCACCACGAGCACCACTACAGCCGTGACGAGCTCAAGCTGATCCTGCACTCCAGCCGCGCCCACGACCCCAGCGACCAGGGCATGCGCGTGCTCGCCTCGGCGGTGGAGCTGGGCGAGCTGGAAGTCGCCGACTGGGCCAACTCCCGCGAAGACCTGGTCTACCTCGAGCGCACCGCGCCACTGGACGACATCCTCGCCACCATCCGCCGTCACAAGTACAGCCGCTACCCGGTGTACGACAGCGAGAAGGGCGAGTTCATCGGCCTGCTGCACATCAAGGACCTGCTGCTGGCCCTGGCCACACTGGACAGCCTGCCGGAGTCCTTTGACCTCGACGAGCTGACCCACCCGCTGGAAATGGTCACCAAGCACCTGCCGCTGGCCCGCCTGCTGGAGCAGTTCCGCCAGGGTGGTTCGCACTTTGCGTTGGTGGAGGAAGCCGACCACAAGGTCGTCGGCTACCTGACCATGGAAGACGTACTGGAAGTGCTGGTCGGCGACATCCAGGACGAGCACCGCAAGGCTGAGCGCGGCATCGTCGCCTACCAGCCCGGCAAGCTGCTGGTGCGCGGCGACACTCCGCTGTTCAAGCTGGAACGCCTGCTGGGGCTGGACCTGGACCACGTCGAGGCGGACACCCTCGCCGGCCTGGTCTACGACACCCTCAAGCGTGTGCCGGAAGAAGAGGAAGTGCTGGATACCGAGGGCCTGCGCATCATCGTGAAAAAGATGAAGGGCCCGAAGATCGTCCTCGCCAAGGTGGTCAAGCTCGACTGAGCTTGTTGCCCCTGAATGCAAAAGGCTGCCTTCGGGCAGCCTTTTTCTTTGGCTCTTCGTAGGAGCGAGCTTGCTCGCGAACAGCGCTCGCCGATGCGCCGCAGCTGGGCGGGTTCGCGAGCAAGCCCGCTCCCACACGGACGCCGCGCTGCGCTCAGTGCTCCCTGACTACCGCGAAATTCGGCAGCGAATCCACCGGCTGGGAAAAGTCGTAGGGAATCGACTCCAGCGCCAATCCGACGTTGCGCTGCACCACGAAGTGCAGGTGCGGCCCGCTGCTGTTGCCGGTATTGCCCGACTGCGCCAGCGGCGTCCCGGTGCCGACGCGCTGGCCCTCGCGCACCAGCACCGAGCCGCGCATCAGGTGCAGGTACACGCCCATGGTGCCGTCGTCATGCAGTATCCGCACGAAGTTGCCGGAGGGGTTCTTGCCGCGCCCATCCTGGCCGTTCTCGACCTTCACCACGGTACCGCCACGTGCCGCGACGATGGGCGTGCCCACCGGCATGGCGATGTCCATGGCGTAGCGGCCCTTGGGCGTGAAGTGGCTGTAGCGGCCATTGGCACCCTGGGTCAGGCGGAACGGGCCACCCGTCCAGGGCAGTGCGTACTGGTAGGACAGCGGCGTAGGCCGCGGATCGCCCAGCGCATAACGCAGCTTGGGCTTGTAGCGCAGCGGCTTGGCGGGATCGAGCGGCGTCAGGGTCGCCAGGCGAATCGCGCTGCGCGGCGGCAGCACCCAGCGAATCGGCCGCTCCGGCGCACCCACGGCGTTCTGCGCGCCGGTCACGCTCAACTCGACTTCCACCGGCGCATACAGGTCGTTGCGCACCTGCAGGGTCTCACCGCCAGCGTGCTTCTTCGTCTCCAGCTTCACCTGTTCCTCCAGGTGCTCGACCATGCGATCGCGGAAAACGAAGACAGCCGCACCCGCCACGGCTTTGTCCGTGTAGGTGACCACGCCGTTGGCGTCGGTGTACTTGTAGATGGTCACGGCCGAAGCCGTCCCGGATGCAGCCAAAAGGCCGCACAGGAGGATACTGCGCCCTAGCATGTCGACTCTGGTTATAGGTATGGCGACGTTGGCAAGACTAGCAGCGTCGCCCCTGCGTCGCGACCTGCCGCCGGTCGGCCTGTGAAACAGTCCCAATTGCCGGCGGGAGGATTTGTAACCGGATCAGGCGCCGGGCACGTAGTGCTTCTGCGAGCTGCCGCGGGCGATCAGGCGGGACAGGTAGTCGAGTTTCTGCGGGTCACGGTCGACGAAGCGGAAGGTCAGTTGCAGCCATTCGCTGTCCGGCTTGGGCTCCAGCGCGGCCACGGCATGCAGGTAGCCGTTGAGACGGGCAACGTCGCTGTCTTCTTCCAGGTCGAGCACGGCGCTTTCCAGCACCTGCGGCAATGGCGTGCCGCGCTTCACCACCAGCAGCGCTTCCTTGAGGCTGAGCGCCTTGATCACGCAGGGCAGGCTCGCCGAAGGCAGGCGCAGCTGGCCTTGCTGGCCCTTGGCGCCACTGCGGGTGGCCGGCGCGGCAAGAGCGGCGGCGGCCGCTGCCGGAGCGGGGCGCGTTGCCGCGGGAGCTGCCGCCGGGCGCACTACCTCGGCCTTGCCGCCGGTGAGCGCAGCGAGGGAGTCATTGGGCATGGAGCCGACCAGGCTGCGCTGCGGCGCCTGGGCGGCGAGGGCTTCCAGCTTGCCGGCGCGCGACAGCGCCTTCTTCACCTTGCTCACCAGCTGGTCGTTGGAGAACGGCTTGCCGATGAAGTCGGAGACGCCGGCCTGGATGGCCTGCACCACGTTGTCCTTGTCGCCGCGGCTGGTGACCATGATGAAGGGCGTGGTCTTCAGGCTGTCCTGCTCGCGGCACCAGGTGAGCAGCTCAATGCCCGACAGCTCGGGCATTTCCCAGTCGCAGAGGATCAGGTCCACGGCCTGGCGCGCGAGGAACTGCTGCGCCTTGCGGCCGTTGACCGCTTCTTCGATCTGCAGACCGGGGAAATGGTCCCGCAGCCCCTTCTTCACCAGGTCACGGATGAACGGAGCGTCATCCACGACCAGCACACTGACCTTGCCCATCGGCATCTCCCGAAAACGATAGGGCGAAGAATAGCCTTGCCGGGTGGCTACATGCCATTGGTGAGGGACCGCTCGGCCATAAAATGACGAACCCGGCGCGCTGGCCAGGTTCGTTCTGGTACGGGCGTCTGGCTTATTCGGCCTTGTCAGCCTTGCCCTGCACTTCTTCCTTCATGCGGGTCAGGCCGATGTGGCGGACATCGGTGCCACGCACCAGGTAGATCACCAGCTCGGCGATGTTGCGTGCGTGGTCACCGATACGCTCCAGCGACCGCAGGGCCCAGATGACGTTGAGCACGCGGGAGATGGCCCGCGGGTCTTCCATCATGTAGGTGACCAGCTCACGCAGGGCGGTCTTGTACTCACGGTCGACGGTCTTGTCGTACTGCGCCACCGACAGTGCGAGGTCCGCGTCGAAGCGGGCGAAGGCGTCCAGCGCCTCCTGCACCATCTTGCGCACCTGGTTGCCGATGTGACGCACCTCGACGTAGCCGCGCGGCGACTCGCCTTCCTCGCACAGCTGGATGGCACGGCGGGCAATCTTCGACGCCTCGTCACCAATGCGTTCCAGGTCGATCACCGACTTGGAGATGCTGATGATCAGGCGCAGGTCGGAGGCGGCCGGCTGACGGCGGGCGAGGATGCGCAGGCATTCCTCGTCGATGTTGCGCTCCATCTGGTTGATCTGGTCGTCGATCTCGCGCACCTGCTGGGCCAGGCCCGAGTCGGCGTCGATCAGCGCGTTGACCGCGTCGTTGACCTGCTTCTCCACCAGGCCGCCCATGGCCAGCAGATGGCTGCGCACATCTTCCAGCTCGGCGTTGAACTGCTGCGAGATGTGGTGGGTGAGGCTTTCTTTGTTGATCATGTTCGCTCCGCGAAAGCCGCAGGCTCCGGGCCGCTGGCTTGTGATGTACTCCGGGAAGTTCTACCGCGCACGCAAGTCCGCGAAACTAGCCGTAACGACCGGTGATGTAGTCTTCGGTCTGCTTCTTGGCCGGGTTGGTGAACAGGGTATCGGTATCGCCGAACTCGATCAGCTTGCCCATGTACATGAAGGCCGTGTAGTCGGAGACGCGCGCGGCCTGCTGCATGTTGTGGGTCACGATGACGATGGTGAACTTGGATTTCAGCTCGTAGATCAGCTCTTCGATCTTCAGGGTGGAGATCGGGTCCAGTGCCGAGCAGGGTTCGTCGAGCAGCAGGACTTCCGGCTCCACGGCGATGGTGCGGGCAATGACCAGACGCTGCTGCTGGCCACCGGAGAGGCCGAGTGCGGATTCGTGCAGGCGGTCCTTCACCTCGTCCCACAACGCGGCGCCCTTGAGGGCCCACTCGACGGCCTCATCAAGCACGCGCTTCTTGTTGATGCCCTGGATGCGCAGGCCGTACACCACGTTCTCGTAGATGCTCTTGGGGAACGGGTTGGGCTTCTGGAACACCATGCCGACGCGGCGGCGCAGTTCGGCGACGTCGACGTTCTTGGCGAAGATGTTGTGGCCGTCCAGGAGGATCTCGCCCTTCACGTTGCAACCGTCGACCAGATCGTTCATGCGGTTGAAGCAACGCAGCAGGGTCGACTTGCCGCAGCCGGACGGGCCGATGAAGGCGGTCACGCGCTGCTTGGGAATGTTCATGCTGACGTCGAACAGTGCCTGCTTCTCGCCATAGAACAGGCTCAGGCCGGGCACTTCGAGGGCGACGGTCTCGCTTTCCAGGTTCATGCCCTGACGGTCGCCGCGGCCGAGCGCGCCGATGTCGATGCCGTGGGATGCGGTTTCATGTTGCATGTTCAGTCTCCTTGGGAGGCTTGGCGGCGGGCACGGCCCGCCGCCGGCAGAATCAGTTTTCCAGCGCCTTGTACTTTTCGCGCAGGCGGTTACGAATCGCGATGGCCGAGAAGTTCAGCAGGGCGATCACCATCACCAGCAGCAGCGCGGTGGCGTACACCAGCGGACGCGCTGCCTCGACGTTCGGGCTCTGGAAGCCGACGTCGTAGATGTGGAAGCCCAGGTGCATGATCTTCTGGTCCAGGTGCACGTACGGGTAGTTACCGTCGACTGGCAGCGCCGGAGCCAGCTTCACCACGCCCACCAGCATCAGCGGCGCCACTTCGCCGGCAGCACGGGCCACGGCGAGGATCAGGCCGGTCATCATCGCCGGGCTGGCCATCGGCAGGACCACTTTCCACAGGGTCTCGGCCTTGGTTGCGCCCAGGGCGAGGGAGCCTTCGCGGGTGGCCCGCGGGATACGCGCCAGGCCTTCCTCGGTGGCAACGATTACCACTGGCACTGCGAGGATGGCCAGGGTCAGCGAGGCCCAGAACAGCCCCGGCGTGCCGAAGGTCGGCGCCGGCAGGGCTTCGGGGAAGAACATCCGGTCGAGCGAGCCGCCCAGCACGTAGACGAAGAAGCCCAGGCCGAACACGCCGTAGACGATCGCCGGAACGCCCGCGAGGTTGTTCACCGCGATGCGGATGATGCGGGTCAGCAGGCCCTGGCGAGCGTACTCGCGCAGGTAGACAGCAGCGATCACACCGAACGGGGTGACGATCACGGCCATCACCAGGGTCATCATCACGGTGCCGAAGATGGCCGGGAAGATGCCGCCTTCGGTGTTGGCCTCACGCGGGTCGTCGCTGAGGAATTCCCACAGTTTCTTGAAGTAGAAGCTCAGCTTGGTGGCCACGCCCATCTGGTTCGGCTGGTAGGCATGCACCAGCTTGCCGACGCTGATTTCGGTCTGCTGGCCGGTGGCGTCGCGCATGACGATGCTGTCGCGGTTGAACTCCTGGTGCAGGCCGTTGAGCTGTTCTTCCAGCACCTTGTACTGGGCATTCAGCTCGGCGCGGCCGGCGGCGATGTCAGCCTCGGCGGTGGCATCCAGCTTGTTGTTCAGCTGCAGGCCACGTTCCTTCAGGCGCAGCCGCTCCAGGCCGTGGTTGATGCCGCCGATGTCCCTCTTCTCCAGCCGGTACAGCTGGGCGTAGAGCTCATCGACGCGCTTCAGACGAGTCTGCAACTCGGCCATGGCGCCCGGACCTTCGGCGACCACCTTGCCGTTTTCCTTCACGCTCAGCAGGTAGCCATAGAAGTTGCCCCACTCGCGGCGTTCCAGGGTCACCAGGTCAGCCGGGTGGCGACGGTCGTTCAGCCACTCGCCAATCACCCAGGAGAAGTCGCTGCCGTAGAGGTCACGGTTGCCCAGCTTGAGCAGTTCGCGAGTCATGAACTCGGGACCGTTGTCCGGCACCGGCAGGCCGGCGCCGCGCAGACGTTCGCGCGGTACCTGCTCGATCTGCACTTCTTCGCCGATCAGGGTCTTGGGGGCTTCACCGGGGACGGTGTAGGTCGCCTCGATCACGTCCGCCGGCCAGAAGTGGCCGAGACCGCGCACGGCAATCACGGCGAGCAGGCCGATGGTCATGATCACGGCGATGGACACTGCACCCGCGTTCATCCACACCCAGGGAGAACCGCTGGCAAACCACGCTTTGACGGATTCCTGTTTCTGTTTCACGGAACGTAGCCTCGTCGGGCGTCGCTTAGAGCGACGCGTATTTCTTGCGCAGGCGCTGACGGATCAGCTCTGCCAGGGTGTTCATCACGAAGGTGAAGGACAGCAGCACCAGTGCCGAAAGGAACAGCACACGGTAGTGAGTCCCGCCCACCTCCGACTCCGGCATTTCCACCGCGACGTTCGCCGCCAGCGTTCGCATGCCCTGGAAGATGTTCACGTCCATGACCGGGGTGTTGCCAGTGGCCATCAGCACGATCATGGTCTCGCCCACGGCGCGGCCCATGCCGATCATCAGCGCGGAGAAGATGCCCGGGCTGGCGGTCAGGATCACCACGCGTGTCAGCGTCTGCCAGGGCGTCGCACCCAGGGCCAGGGAGCCGTAGGTCAGGCTGCGCGGCACGCTGAAGATGGCGTCTTCGGCGATGGAGAAGATGTTCGGGATCACCGCGAAGCCCATGGCCAGACCGACCACCAGGGCGTTGCGCTGATCGTAGGTGATGCCCAGGTCATGGCTGATCCACAGGCGCATGTCACCACCGAAGAACAGGGTCTCCAGGTGCGGGCTCATCCACAGGGCGAAGGCGCCGGTGGCGAGAACCACGGGGATCAGGATCGCCGCTTCCCAGCCGGCCGGCAGGCTCAGGCGGATACGCTCGGGCAGACGGCTCCAGACCAGGCCGGCAGCGAGGATGCCCAGTGGCGTGAGCAGCAACAGGCTGAAGATACCCGGCAGGTGGCCTTCGACATACGGCGCCAGGAACAGGCCGGCGAAGAAGCCGAGGATCACCGTCGGCAACGCTTCCATCAACTCGATCACCGGCTTCACCTTGCGGCGCATGCCCGGAGCCATGAAGTAGGCGGTATAGACGGCGGCGGCGATGGCCAGCGGAGCGGCGAGGATCATCGCGTAGAACGCCGCCTTCAGCGTACCGAAGGTCAGCGGCGACAGGCTCAGCTTGGGCTCGAAGTCAGTGGTCGCGGCGGTGGACTGCCAGACGTAGGACGGCTTGTCGTAGCTCTCGTACCAGACCTTGCCCCACAGAGCACTGAAGGAGACTTCCGGATGCGGGTTGCTCAGGCTGAAGCGGCGCAGTTCGCCACCCTGCTCGACGATCAGGCGGTTGGCGCGCGGCGACAGGGCCATCGGACCGGCGGACGGAGCGACGTTCTCCACCAGCAGCGTGCGGTGCGCGGTGCTGTGGAAGATACCCAGGTTGCCTTGCTTGTCGAGGGCCAGGAAGCCCTTGCGGCGCTGCTCCGGTGCAATGCTGGAGATCGGCTGGTCACCCAGTTTGAAATCACGCACATGGGACAGGCGCGGCTCACCATCTTCGCCACGTGCCATGAACCACTGGCTGATGCCGCCCTTGGAGTCGCCGACCATCAGCG
Source organism: Pseudomonas sp. YH-1 (assembly GCF_051990045.1). Classification (NCBI taxonomy): domain Bacteria; kingdom Pseudomonadati; phylum Pseudomonadota; class Gammaproteobacteria; order Pseudomonadales; family Pseudomonadaceae; genus Pseudomonas; species Pseudomonas sp. YH-1. The sequence goes on from NZ_CP178184.1 coordinate 858,721, forward strand.
AGATGCCACCCAGCAGTTGGCTGCTGGCGGTCACTTCGGCAGAGGCGTCGTCCAGCAGCTTGTAGCGGCCATTGAGCTGGTGGCTGTTCAGGTCGAACACGTCGGCCTGGGCGCGGCCATTGAGCACATAGAGCCACTGCTTGCGCGGGTCCATGTAGATGGCCTTCACCGGATCGGCGATCTGCGGCAGGTTGATGCGCTCTTCCTGCAGGGTGCTCTCACCGGTCAGCATGTTTTCCTGCTGGGTCAGGCCGAGCAGCAGCATTTCGCTGCCGGTGGAAGCGGCCAGCAACAGACTGTCATCACCCGAGACGATCGCCACGTGCTCCAGCGGACGGCCCTGGGGATCCAGGTTCATCGGGGCTTCGCCGTAGGGATAGTCGATGTGCGGGGTGATGGTCTTCTTGTTGTCCGGATAGGTGACCTTGTAGTTGTGCTTGAACACCAGCACCTGACCGTTGGACAGGCCCAGCGCAACGGTAGGATGACCCGGCTGGTCCTCGGCGATGGAGGTGACGCTGGTACCGGCGGGCAGCTTCAGCGCAACGCGGTCCATCTCGTCGCCTTTCTTGGCGTCGAAGAACACCACCTCGCCGTTGGCGGCAACGCGCATGCCCACCATGTTCTGCTCTTCGATGCTCAGCAGCAGCGGCGCCTGGGCCGTCTTCAGCCAGGCCGGAGCCAGGGGGTCACGCGTCTCCAGTTCGGCACCGCGGAACAGCGGCAGCACGACGTAAGCGAGGTAGAAGAAAATCAGGGTAATGGCGGCCAGTACGGCGAGCCCGCCGACCAGGACGTACCAACGTGTCAGTCGATCCTTGAGCGCCCGGATACGGCGCTTGCGCTGCAGGGCAGGCGTATTGAAATCGATCCGCTCGGGGAGAGAAGAAGTCATCGGGGAGTTGGCCATGTCGTTCATGGAGTGACACCCTAGCGGCCCTATATGACAGAAAGATGACATGGAAGTGACGCGACAAAGCCCGCCAGCAGAGCCATGCTGGCGGGCTCGGTCGAGTATGCGTCAGCCCATGCCGGACGGGGATCTCCGCCCGGTTGGAGGGCTGATTACAGACCCAGGTCCTTGATCGCTTTTTCGGCGACTTTGGACGGCAGCGGGATGTAGCCGTCTTTGACGACTACCTGCTGGCCAGTCTTGGACAGCACCATTTTCAGGAACTGTGCTTCCAGCGGGTTCAGCGGCTTGTTCGGCGCCTTGTTGACGTAGACGTACAGGAAGCGGGACAGCGGGTAGCTACCGTTCAGGGCGTTAGCTTCGTTGTCTTCGATGAACTCGCCGCCTTCTTTCTTGGCCAGGGCAACGGTCTTCACGCTAGCGGTCTTGTAACCGATACCGGAGTAGCCAACGCCGTTCAGCGATTGGCTCACCGACTGCACCACGGAAGCCGAACCCGGCTGCTCGTTCACGTTCGGTTTGTAGTCGCCTTTGCACAGGGCTTCTTCCTTGAAGTAGCCGTAGGTGCCAGAAACGGAGTTACGACCGAACAGCTGGACGGGCTTGTTGGCCCAGTCGCCGGTCAGACCCAGGTCACCCCAGGTCTTCACTTCCGACTTGCCACCGCACAGGCGGGTGGAGGAGAAGATGGCATCGACCTGTTGCATGGTCAGGCCTTTGATGGGGTTGTCCTTGTGCACGAAGATCGCCAGGGCGTCCACGGCAACTGGAACAGCAGTCGGCTTGTAGCCGTACTTCTGTTCGAAAGCCTGCAGCTCGACGTCCTTCATCTTGCGGCTCATCGGGCCGAGGTTAGCGGTACCTTCGGTCAGAGCCGGCGGCGCGGTGGAGGAACCGGCGGCCTGGATCTGCACGTTCACGTTCGGGTACAGGCGTTTGTACTCTTCCGCCCACATGGTCATCAGGTTGGCCAGAGTGTCAGAACCGACGCTCGACAGGTTACCCGACACACCGCTGGCTTTCTGGTAGTCCGGCAGAGCCGGATCGATCGCGGCTACCGCACTGGCGGTGCCTACGCCTGCGGCGACAAAAGTCAGGGCCGCCATCAAACGCTTGAGTTTCATGCCTTGCTCCTTAAGGAGAATGGGGTTGGATGGAACGGGGGCCAGTATCGTCAGGCCGCATGAAGACTCTATGACGCAAATGTGACAGCTGGATGAAATGCCATCAGTAAGACAGCAGGCGTTTTGTAACAGGAACGCCGCCCCCGACAGGAGAGGGCAAGAAACGCTGAAAAGGCTGTTCTAGAGAGGCTATTAGCGCCGCTCTCAGCTCAGCCAGCGAACGTTTACAGGCTCATAGCGAGCCTCATCCAGCCATGATCATGGCGACGAGGAAGCAACCCATGCACACCAGGTACGGCAGCAGGAGCCATTTGTAGATGCCGTGCCGGCGCCCGAGAAAGAAGCCGAAACCCGGGATGATCAAGGCGAGAAGCGCAGCTGGCCCGGCTCGTTTAACAAGCAGGCAAAAGGCAAGCAACTGACCGACGCTGAGGCTCAGGACGCCTAGCAGGATGAAGGTAGAGATCAACGTTTCCATGTCGAGCGGCGTCCTTTTTTGCGCCACAAAAGCAAAACCCCCGGCCAGCGAAGCTGACCAGGGGTTTTGGGATAGGAGCTTGACGATGACCTACTCTCACATGGAGAAACTCCACACTACCATCGGCGATGCGTCGTTTCACTACTGAGTTCGGGATGGGATCAGGTGGTTCCAACGCTCTATGGTCGTCAAGCAATTCTTTATGGATGCTCGTGGCAGATGCACACGCTCATCCAGATTCGGGTATGTGACAGGTATTTGCGGTTCACACGAACTTTCGGTTCGTTACGTCTTCACCGTACAACACACAAATTGTTTGGGTGTTATATGGTCAAGCCTCACGGGCAATTAGTATCGGTTAGCTCAACGCCTCACAGCGCTTACACACCCGACCTATCAACGTCGTAGTCTTCGACGGCCCTTTAGGGGAATCAAGTTCCCAGTGAGATCTCATCTTGAGGCTAGTTTCCCGCTTAGATGCTTTCAGCGGTTATCTATTCCGAACATAGCTACCCGGCAATGCCACTGGCGTGACAACCGGAACACCAGAGGTTCGTCCACTCCGGTCCTCTCGTACTAGGAGCAGCCCCTCTCAAATCTCAAACGTCCACGGCAGATAGGGACCGAACTGTCTCACGACGTTCTAAACCCAGCTCGCGTACCACTTTAAATGGCGAACAGCCATACCCTTGGGACCGGCTTCAGCCCCAGGATGTGATGAGCCGACATCGAGGTGCCAAACACCGCCGTCGATATGAACTCTTGGGCGGTATCAGCCTGTTATCCCCGGAGTACCTTTTATCCGTTGAGCGATGGCCCTTCCATACAGAACCACCGGATCACTAAGACCTACTTTCGTACCTGCTCGACGTGTCTGTCTCGCAGTCAAGCGCGCTTTTGCCTTTATACTCTACGACCGATTTCCGACCGGTCTGAGCGCACCTTCGTACTCCTCCGTTACTCTTTAGGAGGAGACCGCCCCAGTCAAACTGCCCACCATACACTGTCCTCGATCCGGATAACGGACCAGAGTTAGAACCTCAAGCATGCCAGGGTGGTATTTCAAGGATGGCTCCACGCAGACTGGCGTCCACGCTTCAAAGCCTCCCACCTATCCTACACAAGCAGGCTCAAAGTCCAGTGCAAAGCTACAGTAAAGGTTCACGGGGTCTTTCCGTCTAGCCGCGGATACACTGCATCTTCACAGCGATTTCAATTTCACTGAGTCTCGGGTGGAGACAGCGCCGCCATCGTTACGCCATTCGTGCAGGTCGGAACTTACCCGACAAGGAATTTCGCTACCTTAGGACCGTTATAGTTACGGCCGCCGTTTACCGGGGCTTCGATCAAGAGCTTCGCTTTCGCTAACCCCATCAATTAACCTTCCGGCACCGGGCAGGCGTCACACCCTATACGTCCACTTTCGTGTTTGCAGAGTGCTGTGTTTTTAATAAACAGTCGCAGCGGCCTGGTATCTTCGACCGGCATGGGCTTACGTAGTAAATACTTCACCCTCGCCGGCGCACCTTCTCCCGAAGTTACGGTGCCATTTTGCCTAGTTCCTTCACCCGAGTTCTCTCAAGCGCCTTGGTATTCTCTACCCAACCACCTGTGTCGGTTTGGGGTACGGTTCCTAGTTACCTGAAGCTTAGAAGCTTTTCCTGGAAGCATGGCATCAACCACTTCATCATCTAAAAGATGACTCGTCATCAGCTCTCGGCATTAAGACCCCGGATTTACCTAAGATCTCTGCCTACCACCTTAAACTTGGACAACCAACGCCAAGCTGGCCTAGCCTTCTCCGTCCCTCCATCGCAGTAACTAGAAGTACAGGAATATTAACCTGTTTCCCATCGACTACGCTCTTCAGCCTCGCCTTAGGGACCGACTAACCCTGCGTCGATTAACGTTGCGCAGGAACCCTTGGTCTTTCGGCGTGGGAGTTTTTCACTCCCATTGTCGTTACTCATGTCAGCATTCGCACTTCTGATACCTCCAGCAAGCTTCTCAACTCACCTTCACAGGCTTACAGAACGCTCCTCTACCGCGCATCTTGCGATGCACCCGTAGCTTCGGTGTATGGTTTGAGCCCCGTTACATCTTCCGCGCAGGCCGACTCGACTAGTGAGCTATTACGCTTTCTTTAAAGGGTGGCTGCTTCTAAGCCAACCTCCTAGCTGTCTAAGCCTTCCCACATCGTTTACCACTTAACCATAACTTTGGGACCTTAGCTGACGGTCTGGGTTGTTTCCCTTTTCACGACGGACGTTAGCACCCGCCGTGTGTCTCCCACGCTGACACTTCCAGGTATTCGGAGTTTGCATCGGTTTGGTAAGTCGGGATGACCCCCTAGCCGAAACAGTGCTCTACCCCCTGGAGTGATACGTGAGGCGCTACCTAAATAGCTTTCGAGGAGAACCAGCTATCTCCGAGCTTGATTAGCCTTTCACTCCGATCCACAAGTCATCCCCTACCTTTTCAACGGGAGTGGGTTCGGTCCTCCAGTCAGTGTTACCTAACCTTCAACCTGCTCATGGATAGATCGCCCGGTTTCGGGTCTATACCCAGCGACTAAAACGCCCTATTAAGACTCGCTTTCGCTACGCCTTCCCTATACGGTTAAGCTCGCCACTGAATATAAGTCGCTGACCCATTATACAAAAGGTACGCAGTCACCTAACAAAGTAGGCTCCCACTGCTTGTACGCATACGGTTTCAGGTTCTATTTCACTCCCCTCTCCGGGGTTCTTTTCGCCTTTCCCTCACGGTACTGGTTCACTATCGGTCAGTCAGTAGTATTTAGCCTTGGAGGATGGTCCCCCCATATTCAGACAAAGTTTCTCGTGCTCCGTCCTACTCGATTTCACTTCAAAGAACCTTTCACATACGGGGCTATCACCCACTATGGCCGCACTTTCCAGAGCGTTCTGTTAGATTCAAAGAAGCTTAAGGGCTAATCCCCGTTCGCTCGCCACTACTAAGGGAATCTCGGTTGATTTCTTTTCCTCAGGGTACTTAGATGTTTCAGTTCCCCTGGTTCGCCTCTTACACCTATGTATTCAGTGCAAGATACCCAGGTTATCCCGGGTGGGTTTCCCCATTCAGAGATCTCCGGATCAAAGTCTGTTTGCCGACTCCCCGAAGCTTATCGCAGGCTACCACGTCTTTCATCGCCTCTGACTGCCAAGGCATCCACCGTATGCGCTTCTTCACTTGACCATATAACCCCAAGCAATCTGGTTATTGTCTCGAACGTGAAGACGACATTCGCCGAAAATTCGCGCTTGAACTCGCAAATTTTACCTTGACTTGAATAATCACCAGTGAAAGAGATTATTCAGTCTACTTCTATCACATACCCAAATTTTTAAAGAACAGTTCTGGCACAAAGACCAGACATCAATGTTCGTTCAACCTGAACATTCATGTCTGAGCTTTCGACGATTAATGGTGGAGCCAAGGAGGATCGAACTCCTGACCTCCTGCGTGCAAAGCAGGCGCTCTCCCAGCTGAGCTATGGCCCCATTCGGATCAGCAGCACACCACAACAATTGGTGGGTCTGGGCAGATTCGAACTGCCGACCTCACCCTTATCAGGGGTGCGCTCTAACCAACTGAGCTACAGACCCAATCGTCTAACCAGTGAATCAAGCAATTCGTGTGGGAGCTTATGAAGAAGCTGAGATCTTCGATTAAGGAGGTGATCCAGCCGCAGGTTCCCCTACGGCTACCTTGTTACGACTTCACCCCAGTCATGAATCACTC
>NZ_CP178184.1:867500-3125000 GCF_051990045.1 Pseudomonas sp. YH-1
CAGCATCGAAGCCATAGACAGTCTGCAGCACCGACGGCGTCATCAGGATCACCACCACGATGCCGGCGGACAGCACCCAGGTCAGCAGCATGGACAGCACGATGGCCGGACGGTGCTCACGCACCACCACGCCCAGCGGCACTTCCTCGGCCAGTTGCTTGCGCAGCTGCAGTTCGGCGAACACCGGCGTTTCGTGCAGCCAGCGGCGCAGGTAGACCGAGAACAGGCCGAAGATGCCGCCCAGCAGGAACGGGATGCGCCAGGCGTAGCCCTGCACTTCCTCGGCGCTGTAGACACTGTTGATCAATGTCGCCACCAGCGAACCGATGAGGATGCCCGCGGTCAGACCCGACGTGAGCGTGCCACAGGCATAGCCCACATGGCGATGCGGGACGTGCTCGGCCACGAAGACCCAGGCGCCCGGCACTTCACCACCAATGGCCGCGCCCTGGATGACGCGCAGCAGCAGGAGCGCCAGCGGCGCCCAGATACCGATCTGCGCGTAGGTGGGCAGTAGGCCCATGATCAGCGTCGGTACGGCCATCAGGAAGATGCTCAGGGTGAACATCTTCTTGCGGCCCAGCAGGTCGCCGAAGTGGGCCATCACCACCCCCCCCAGCGGTCGGGCCAGGTAGCCGGCGGCGAACAGGCCGAAAGTCTGCAGCTGGCGCAGCCAGTCGGGCATGTCGGCGGGGAAGAACAGCTTGCCGACCACGGTGGCGAAGAACACGAAGATGATGAAGTCGTAGAACTCGAGGGCGCCGCCCAGGGCGGACAGCGAAAGAGTCTTGTAGTCGCTGCGGGTCAACGGACGTGACGCGGGCGCGGCAGGAGCGTTCACAGAAGGCATGGTGCTTGTTATCTCTGCAGGCAAGGAGGCTGCGGCCGGCAGCCGCAGGTGCCGCACCATAGCAAATTGCGCGGAGGCGACACAGCGGCCGCGCCCGCGGGAATTTCACCCCATCCTGCGGTCGTCGCGCCGGTCCTCCCTCTATATAATGCGGGCAGGCCGATCAAAAGCTGTCCCAAGGCCTTGCGCCGGCAGGTGTCTTGGGAGAGTTTTTCCATAACCTCACCATGAGTATGCCGGGGGCAAGAGGCCCTTACCTATGATCGAGCTCGAACAAGAAGATCCCATCCCGCAAGGCGACCTTGCCTTGCAGATCACCGCCCTGCCGCGTGAGACCAACGGCTTTGGCGACATCTTCGGTGGCTGGCTGGTGGCGCAGATGGATCTCGCCGGAACCGCCATGTCCAGCCGCATTGCCGGAGGCCGAGTGGCCACGGTAGCCATCGACCGTATGGCCTTCCTGGTCCCGGTCGCCGTCGGCGCTCAGCTCTCCTTCTATACCCAGACCCTGGAAGTGGGCCGCAGCTCGATCCGTATGCTGGTCGAGGTCTGGAGCGATGACCCGCTGTCCAGCGAATGGCGCAAGGTCACCGAGGCGGTCTTCGTCTTCGTCGCCATCGACGGTAGCGGCCGTACCCGACCAGTTCCTCCGCGTCGTGGCTGAAAACTGAAAACGCCGGCTCTCTCGCCGGCGTTTTCGTCTCTGCCTTACGTCTGGTCTTTCAGCATCAGCGCTGCGGTTTTCCGCGCACCGGCGCGCCGTTGGCCTTGTAGTAGTCAGCAGTGCTGCGAGTCAGAGCTGGGCGACCGCGCACCTTATCGGCGAGTTTCTCGGCCATCATGATGGTGGTGGCGTTGAGGTTGCCGGTGATGATCAGCGGCATGATCGACGCATCGATCACCCGCAGCCCTTCCATACCGTGCACGCGGCCTTCGCCATCGACCACCGCCATGTCGTCTTCGCCCATCTTGCAGGAGCAGGACGGGTGGAAAGCCGTTTCCGCATGCTCGCGAATGAAAGCATCCAGATCGGCGTCGCTCTGCTGATCCAGGCCCGGACTGATCTCGCGCCCGCGATAAGGGTCCAGGGCCGGCTGGTTCATGATCTCGCGGGTGAGGCGGATGCCGTCGCGGAACTCCTGCCAGTCCTGCTCGCAGGACATGTAGTTGAACAGGATGCTCGGGTGCTTGCGCGGATCGCGGGAGGTCAGGTTGATCCGCCCGCGACTGGGAGAGCGCATGGAACCGACATGAGCCTGGAAGCCGTGCTCGCTCACTGCATTGCTGCCGTTGTAGTTAATCGCCACCGGCAGGAAGTGGTACTGGATGTTCGGCCACTCGAATTCCGGACGACTGCGGATGAAGCCGCCGGCCTCGAACTGGTTGCTCGCGCCCAGGCCGGTGCCGAGGAACATCCATTCCGCGCCGATCTGCGGCTGGTTCCACCACTGCAGTGCCGGATACAACGATACCGGTTGCTTGCAGGCGTACTGCAGGTACATCTCCAGGTGGTCCTGGAGGTTCTGGCCGACACCGGGCAGATCGTGAACGACCTCGATACCCAGGTCCCGCAGCAGGGCGGACGGACCAACGCCGGAGCGCTGCAACAGCTGCGGAGAAGCGATGGCGCCGGAGCACACCAGCACTTCGCGGCGTGCACGCACTTCGGTCAGCGCATTGTCATCGCCATGCAGATAGGTCGCGCCGATGGCGCGCTTACCGTTGAACAGGATGCGGTCGGTCAACGCGTGGGTAACGATGGTCAGGTTCGGTCGTTCGCGGGCCTGGTCCAGATAGCCACGGGCGGTACTGGCGCGGCGACCTTGCGGAGTGACGGTGCGGTCCATCGGACCGAAGCCTTCCTGCTGGTAACCGTTGAGGTCCTCGGTACGCGGATAGCCCGCCTGCACGCCGGCCTCGACCATGGCGTGGAACAGCGGGTTGTTACCGGCCTTGGGCGTAGTGACGCTCACCGGGCCGCTGCCGCCGTGGTAGTCGTTGGGGCCGATGTCACGGGTCTCGGCCTTGCGGAAATACGGCAGGCAATCGAGGTAGGTCCAGTCTTCCAGTCCCTTTTCCTGCGCCCAGCCGTCGAAGTCCATGGCGTTGCCGCGGATGTAGCACATGCCATTGATCAACGAGGAACCGCCCAGGCCCTTGCCGCGCCCGCACTCCATGCGGCGGTTGTTCATGTAGGGCTCCGGGTCGGTCAGGTACGCCCAGTTGTAGCGGCGACCCTGCAGCGGGTAGGCCAGCGCGGCGGGCATCTGGGTGCGGAAATCGGCACGGTAGTCCGGGCCGCCGGCTTCGAGCAACAGGACACTGACGTCGACGTCCTCGGTCAGGCGCGTAGCCAGTACGTTACCGGCGGAACCGGCGCCGATGATGATGTAGTCGTATTCCTGGGACATGCAGGCCTTCCTCTTTTTCAGGCACGACACCGCCCGCGACGCGCGCGCGCCGGTGTCTGCGTGTTGGGAATGGCCGGTGGTCAGGGAGTCATGCCTGCGACCGGCCTTTCATGGCTCGATCGCGGCGATCAGAACACCGAGGTGTAGTCGCCCAGCTCAACCTGTACGGATTTGATGCGAGTGTAGTGAGCCAGGGTGGTCAGGCCGTTCTCACGACCGACACCCGATTGCTTGTATCCGCCAACCGGCATCTCGGCCGGCGACTCGCCCCAGGTGTTGATCCAGCAGATGCCTGCTTCGAGGCGGTGGATCGCCCTGTGCGCACGGGCCAGGTCCTGGGTCACGACGCCGGCGGCGAGGCCGTACTCAGTGTCGTTGGCGCGGCGGATGGCCTCGTCTTCGCTGTCGTAGACGAGGATGCTCATGACCGGCCCGAAGATTTCCTCGCGGACGATGGTCATGTCGTCACGGCAGTCGGTGAACACGGTCGGGGCGACATACGCGCCCTGGCCGAACTCGCCATGGGTGACGCGCTCGCCACCGCACAGCAGGCGGGCCTTCTGTTCTTTGCCGGACTCGATATAGGAGAGCACGCTCTCCATGTGCGGGAAGCTCACCAGCGGGCCGAAGTTGGTGTTCTCGTCCTGCGGGTTGCCCAGGCGGATGCGCTTGACGCGCTCCAGCACCTTGGCCTCGAAGCGTGCCTGCAGGTTGCGCGGAATGAACACGCGGGTGCCGTTGGTGCAAACCTGGCCGGAGCTGAAGAAGTTGGCCATGACGGCGATATCGGCGGCGCGGTCGAGGTTCGCGTCTTCGAAGATGATCAGCGGCGACTTGCCGCCCAGCTCCATGGTGACTTCCTTGAGCGAAGAGCTGGAAGCGCTGGCCATGACCTTCTTGCCGGTGGAGGTGCCGCCAGTGAAGGAAATCTTCTCGATCACCGGGTGCTCGGTCAGCCACTGGCCGACTTCGCGACCGCTGCCGGTGAGCACGTTGAACACGCCGTCGGGCAGGCCGGCCTCGGTGTAGATTTCGGCGAGCTTCAGCGCGGTCAGCGGAGTGACCTCACTGGGCTTGAAGATCATCGCGTTGCCGGCGGCCAGGGCCGGGGCGGATTTCCACAGGGCGATCTGGATCGGGTAATTCCAGGCGCCGATGCCGGCCACCACGCCCAGCGGCTCGCGGCGGGTGTAGACGAAGCTGGTCTCGCGCAGCGGGATCTGCTCGCCCTCGATGGCGGGCACCAGCCCGGCGTAGTACTCGAGCACGTCGGCACCGGTGACGATGTCGACGTAGCGGGTCTCGGCCAGCGGCTTGCCGGTGTCGAGGGTCTCCAGTTCCGCCAGCTCGTCATTGCGCTCGCGGAGGATATCGACGGCGCGGCGCAGGATGCGCGAGCGCTGCATGGCAGTCATCGCCGCCCAGACTTTCTGCCCTTCCACCGCCGCCTGCACGGCGCGCTCGACGTCGTCCTTCGACGCACGCTGTACCTGGGCAAGGACTTCACCGTTGGCCGGATTGATGGTCTCGAAGGTGGCGCCGCTGGTGGCTTCCACGTAGCGACCGCCAATGTAGAGCTTCTGTACTTCGAATCGAGCCATGGTGCGGTGGTCCTCTCTTGTCGGTGTCAGCGCAAGGCTGCGCCCGCTATCCGGGGCGCTTGGCCAGTTGTTGGTCGAGGTAGTCGTAGGCAATCGCCAACGCCTGCTCGGTATCGAAGGCGTCGCCCGAAAGCGCGCCCCGCAGCCAGAGGCCATCGATCAGTGCGGCCAGCCCGCGAGCGGCGCTGCGGGCCTGGGCCAGCGGCAGTTCGCGACGGAACTGGCTGCACAGGTTCGAATACAGCCGGTGGTCGTTGATCCGCTGCAATCGGCGCAGCGCCGGCTGGTGCATGCTGGTCGCCCAGAACGCCAGCCAGGTTTTCATGGCCGGACCGTTGACCTGGGAGCTGTCGAAGTTGCCGGCGATGATGGCCCGCAGGTGCGAGCGCGGTTCGTCGTTGCGCAAGGTAGCGCGGCGCTCGGCGACGGCCTTGCTCAATGCCGACATCAAATGTCGCATCGTCGCTTCCAGCAGTCCGTTCTTGTCCTGGAAGTAGTGGCTGATGATGCCGTTGGAGACCCCCGCGAGGCGGGCGATCAGGGCGATGCTGGCGTCGCTCATGCCCACCTGGTCCACCGCCTCAAGGGTCGCGTGGATCAGTTGGGAGCGGCGAATCGGCTGCATACCGACCTTGGGCATTTCGAATCTCCTCTTCGCCGGGCGTACCTGTGCCGTCCGGCGATACTGTGGGCCAGTCTATTCGTTTTTTATTGAACGCTCAATCAACTAAGAATATGCTGCGTTGCATCAACACCTTCGAAGCGCCCACATGGCGGGCGCCCATACCGTTCATCGCTACGCCTCATTCCAACCCGCAAGGATCGCAGAATCCGCGCCGAATGTGTCGCAGCCGCTCTCCCCGGTGACGTCGCCTGACGGCACCTGCCCGTTGCGACGGGCCCTTCACAGCCCGGCCCGTGCCGGGCTTTCTTTTGCCCCACGTCAGGGCCCGCGCCGCGCGCCAGCGACTATGGTTTCTGCCATACCCCTCGCGAGGATCGCCGCCATGTCGCAACACCCGCTCTGGCAAGCCCTGGGCCGCCACTGGAAATGGATCGCCCTGCGTGGCGTCGCCGCCCTGCTGTTCGGCATCCTGGCCATGGTCTGGCCGGGAATCGTGCTCACCGTGATGGTGCTGTTCTTCGGCGCCTATGCCTTCATCGACGGCCTGTTCACCCTGATCGCCGCCGCGCAGATGCGCGAATCCGGCCGGCCCTTGTGGCCACTGGTGCTGGTGGGATTGCTGGGGATCGCAGCCGGGCTGGTCGCCTTCCTCTGGCCACAGCTAACCGCCCTGGGCCTGCTCATGCTCATCGCCGGCTGGGCATTGGTGATGGGCGTGCTGCAGATCATCGCGGCGATTCGCCTGCGCAAGGCACTGCAGAATGAGTGGTGGCTGGGGCTTTCCGGCGCGGTGTCGGTGCTGTTCGGCGTGCTGATGATCGGCAACCCCGGGGCCGGGGCGATTGCCGTGGCCTGGGTGATCGGCGCCTACTCGGTGTTCTTCGGCGTCCTGCTGATCCTGCTCGCGCTGCGCCTGCGCAAGACCTCGACCTTCAATGCCTGAAGAGCGGGATTGGTGTCTGTTGCGCCTGGACGACAACGGCAACAGCTTCGTCATGCGCCGTCAGCTGACCCGCGCCGAGGCCGAAGCCCTGGCGCGGGACTACCAGGCCCACGGCCACAAGCAGACCTACTGGGCGGAGCGCGGGACGCCCCGCCCGGCCTGACTCAGCAGCCGGTCAGGCGCTCTTCCACGCGTTCGGCAGGGAAGAAGATCGGCCGCAGGCGTACGCCCACCGCGTTGCCGAAGAACGCTGCGACCAGCCACAGCCAGCCGTGCAGGCTGCCGGAGGCGATGCCGCTGAAGTACGCGCCAATGTTGCAGCCGTAGGCCAGACGCGCGCCGTAGCCCAGCAGCAAGCCGCCGATCACCGCCGCAATCAGCGAGCGCGCGGGAATCTTCAGGCTCGGTGCGAAACGCCCGGCGAGGCCGGCGGCCAGCAGCGCACCGATCATGATGCCGAAGTCCATCACGCTGGTGACGTCCTGCCAGACCGGCGCGGCCAGCGCCTTGGCGTTGGCGTCGACCTGCCAGAAGGCCCATTGGTCAACGGCGATGCCAAGACTCTCGAACGCCTTCGCGCCCCACAGGGCGAAAGCCGAGGTGACGCCCCACGGACGCCCGGCCAGCGCCAGGGTGGCGAAGTTCAGCAGCGCCAGTGCGACTGCACCCCACACCAGCGGCCAGGGGCCACGGAAGAGTCGACCGATGCCCTTCTCGCCGTTGCTGGCGATGAGCTCAAGCACGCCATGGCGACGGCGTTCCAGCACCACGCTGACGGCGGCGATGGCGGCAAACAGCGCCAGGCTCACCGCCAGCGCCGGGAACAGGCCGAGCGACTGCACGATGGAGGTCGGTGGCAGTGACGGCAGGGCGAACCACCAACCGATATGGTGGGTGGCAATCACCGAACCGATGATGAAGAACAGCAGCGTCACCAGCATCCGCGCGTTGCCACCACCCACGGTGAACAGCGTGCCCGAGGCGCAACCGCCGCCCAACTGCATGCCGATGCCGAAAATGAAGGCGCCGACGATGACCGACGTACCGGCCGGCGACACCAGCCCCTTAACCGGCTCTCCGAACAGCGTGCCGGCCGCCAGAGCGGGGAAGAACAGCAGTACCGCGATAGCCAGCATCACCATCTGCGCACGCAGGCCCGCACCACGGCGCTCACGGATGAACACACGCCAGGCGGAAGTGAAGCCGAAAGCCGCGTGGTAGAGCGTCAGTCCCAACGCACCGCCGACCAGGAACAGCAGGGCCTGGCGGCCGCTCACCACCTGGGCGAGGAACAGCGCACCCGCCAGCAGCAGGAGGAAGGCGACCCAGAGCGCGCTGGACTTGCGCTCGGGGACGGTGGACAGGGCTAGGCTCATGGCGGCTCCGGGGGTTTTCGAGAGGGGCGATATTCTAGGGAGCGTAGCGCCTCCCGCCAACTTCGTAAGGCAGCTAAGGAAATAGCCGGGAGTTACAAGGGCCGCCTTATTTCCAGGCCTTGCGCAGGGTCTTGAGCGCCTCGGCGATCCGCGCCTCCGGCACCGCCGCGAAGCCCAGCACCAGTCCGGCCCGCTGATCCGCCGGCTCGGCGGACTCCGGCAACCAGTAGTCGCTCAGCGCATTCACCTCCACGCCCACGGCAGCGGCGCACTGCACCAACTCCCGCTCGCGCTCGCGGCTATCGACCCGTACGCACAGGTGCAATCCCGCTTCCACCACCGGCATCGGCGCGCAGCCGCTCACCTCCGGCCAGCCACGCAGCAGCGCGTCGCGTCGACTGCGCGCAGCCCGACGCATGCGCCGGACGTGGCGCTGGAAGTGCCCTTCGGCGATGAAGTCCGCCATCACCCGCTGGGTACCGACTTCGGAATGACGCACATCCAGCGCGCGGCGGCGAGCGAAGGGCTGCGCCAGCGCCGGCGGGACAACCAGATAACCCAGGCGCAACGCCGGGAAGGCGATCTTGCAGAAGGTGCCGACGTAGAGCACCCGGTCATGGCGATCCAGGGCCGCCAGCGGCATCAGCGGCGTCCCGCTGTAGCGGTACTCGCCGTCGTAGTCGTCCTCGACTATCCAGCCACCGCTGCGCTCGGCCCACTCAAGCAACTCCAGGCGTCGCGCCAGGGAGAGCGTCACCCCCGTCGGATACTGGTGCGACGGCGTGACATAGACCAGCCGGCAGTCGGGCAGGCTATCCAGCTGGTCCGTTCGCAGGCCGTCGGCATCAACCGCCACGCCGTGCAGCCGCGCCCCTGCGGTGGCAAAAGCGTGGCCAGCGGCACGGTAGCCGGGGTTCTCGATGGCCGCGCCGTCACCCTGGGCAAGCAGCACCTGGGCGCACAGCGTGATGCCCTGCTGGGCGCCACTGGTGATGATGATCTGCCCGGCGTCGCAGTGCAGGCCACGGGTCGTGCGCAGATAGGCGGCGACCAGCTCGCGCAGGCGCTGCTCACCAGCCGGGTCACCATAGCCCAGGCAATCCAGCGGCGGATCGCGCCAGAAGCGCGCCTGCAGCCGCGCCCAGGTATCGAAGGGAAAGAGATCGAAAGCCGGCACGCCGACCCGGAATGCTCGCGGCGCCCCCGTTGGAGGCAGCGGCAGGTGGTGCCGTGCGAGGCGCTCCAGGGCGGGTACATCAAGGCTGCGCGCTTCGCTACGCGCTATGTCCACCGAAGGCTGCACGCGTTCGGCGACATAGGTTCCATCACCCGTGCGCCCCTCGATATACCCCTCGGCGTAAAGCTGTTCGTAGGCGCGCACCACGGTATTGCGGGAAACACCAAGCGAAGAGGCCAGATCACGACTGGCCGGCAACCGCGAGCGGGCCGCGAGACGACCATCAAGGATTCGCTCGCGCAATGCCTGGAACAGCTGCACACCCAGCGGACGGGCTGGGTCGAGGCGGATTCCAGAAGGGTTGAAAGGCAACGGGATACTCATGGAACAGCTTCCAGTGCAGCGGTAATGGTTCCTCTGATTTGATCATGAATGGCTCTTTAGCAGAACCAATTCAGCGCCTAGGCTGGGAGCATTCCAACGCACACAAGGTCGCCACCATGTCTTCCGCTGTCGAGATCCGCCCGATCACCGCCGATGATCACGCCGCCTGGCTGCCGCTCTGGCTGGGTTATCAGCGCTTCTACAAGACCACCATCGACGACGCCACCAGCGCGGTCACCTGGCAGCGCTTCCTCGACGCCACCGAGCCGATGCACGCTGCGCTTGCCTGGCGCGACGGCGTTGCCATCGGCCTGGTGCACTTCATCTACCACCGTTCCTGCTGGACCCAGGGCGACTACGTCTACCTGCAGGACCTGTACGTCGCCGAAGGCCAGCGCGGCGGCGGTATCGGCGCGCAGCTGATCGAGCACGTCTACGCCGACGCCCGCGCAAATGGCGCCTCGCGGGTGCACTGGCTGACCCACGAGAGCAACACCGACGCCATGTTCCTCTACGACCGGATCGCCGACCGCTCCGGGTTCGTCCAGTACCGCAAGATCCTCTGAGCCGGAGCGCCCATGAACGACCAACCCCTGCTGAACTGGCGTCCCGCCGCCAGCCCCGAACGCCGCACCCTGACCGGCCGCACCATCAACCTGGCGCCGCTGGACGTTGCCCTCCACGGTGATGACCTGTGGCAAGCGCTGCAAGGCCCGGACTCCGACCCCGTGCTCTGGGACTACCTGCCCTACGGTCCCTTCCCCGAGCGCGCGCCTTTCGATGCCTGGCTGGCGGGCAATGCGGCGAGCAACGACCCGCTGTTCTTCGCCGTGATCGACCGCACGAGCGGCCGCGCAGTTGGTCTGCTCAGCTACCTGCGGATATTCCCCAAGGACGGCAGCATCGAGATCGGCCACATCGCCTACGGGCGCGTGATGCAGCGCTCGCCGGCCTCCACCGAGGCGGTCTACCTGCTGGCCCGCTGGGCCTTCGAGATGCGCTACCGCCGCCTCGAATGGAAGTGCAATGCGCTCAACGCCCGCTCCATGCGCGCCGCCGCGCGCCTGGGCTTCGTCTTCGAGGGCACCTTCCGCCAAGCCACGGTTGTGAAGGACCGCAACCGCGATACCGCCTGGTTCTCCATCATCGACAGCGAATGGCCACGCTGCCAGCAGGCCTTCGAGCGCTGGCTGGACGCGGCCAACTTCGATGCCAGTGGCCGGCAGAGAGAGCGGCTCGAGGCCCTGCGCCAGAGCTGATCTTTTCATTCTCCGGGAACTGCCCGGTGCGCGAAGGATCGGTGATACTGAACCTTTCGCATCGCAGTCCCGGAGACCACCATGAGCAGCGACATCCAGACTCCCCGCGTCGAGCAGGTACAGATCGACCAGTTGCCCTGCTGGCGCATCCATACCGCCCATGGTGAAGCCCTGATCGCCCAGCAGGGGGCGCAACTGCTCAGCTACCAGCCCCACGAACAGCCGCCGCTGGTGTGGCTGAGCGAGACCGCCGAGTACCACCACGGCCAGTCCGTACGTGGCGGGGTGCCGGTTTGCTGGCCGTGGTTCGGCAACCTGGAGCGCAACCCGGTCGAAGTCCGTACCGCCTACCGGAGCGACAAGGCACCCGCACACGGTCTGGTGCGCGCTGTAGATTGGCAGTTGGACGATATCGCTGACGAACTGGGCCAACTCTCCGTGCATTTCAGCTTCGATGCACGCAACGGCCTGCCCGGCTGGGCGCACTCGGCGCGACTGGAAGTGGTGATGCGCTTCGGGGAGCGCCTGACGCTGGAGATGACCACCCACAACCTGGGCGATACGCCGTTGCCGGTCAGCCAGGCGCTGCACACCTACTTTGCCGTGGGCGACGTGCGCCAGGTCAGCATCGATGGGCTGCAGGGCTGCCGCTACGTGGAAACCCTGGAGAACTGGGAGCTGCGCGAGCAGCACGGGGTGGTGCGCATCGCCGGGGAAACCGACCGCATCTACCTGGACCTGGAGAAACCGCTGGTGATCCGCGATCCGGTCTGGGAGCGCGGCATCCACCTCCAGGCCAGTGGCTCGCGCTCGGCGGTCGTGTGGAACCCCTGGATCGACAAAGCCGCGCGCCTGTCGCAATTCGCGGACGACGCCTGGCAGGACATGCTCTGCATCGAGACCGCGCGCGTCTGGGACGACGTGATGAGCGTGGCGCCGGGGCGCAGTGAAACGATGAAGGTGGAAATCTGGAGCGAACCGCTGGAAGCGTGATCCTCCCGTAGGGCGCATGACGCGCCAGCGTTATCCGCCGTAGACGGTGCGGCGAATCGGCGTACAACCGCGAACGGTTGTACGCCCTACGTAAAGCCTTACAGGTCGCTCTCTTCCACCGGACGCACCTTGGCGTCGTCGATGGCGTAGGCCGCGTCGGCCAGGTCATTGCTGACCTTCTCCACCTTCAGCGTGCCGCTGACCCAGATCGGGTTGTAGATATCGTCGATCTGGATCCCCTTGGGGTAGCGCACCAGCACGATCTGGTTCGGCGGCGGCGGCGGCACGTGGATGCAGGCGCCCGGGTAAGGCACCAGGAAGAACTCGGTCACGCGGCCCTTGGCGTCATTCTCCAGCGGCACCGGGTAGCCGCCCAGACGCAGCGCCTTGCCATTGAGGGCGGCCACTGTCTTGGTGGAATACATCACCTGCGGCAGCTTCTTGTCGGACTGTTTCAGCCCGCCCTTGTTGGTGAAGGTGCCGTTGGCCTCGGGGCCGTTGTGGGTGATTTCCGGCATGTCTTCCAGCGCCTTGCGGTCGCTGGGCGGCATCAGGGACAGCCAGTCGGTTTCGGGAAGTTCGGCGGCGGACGCCAGGGAGGTCAGCACTATCAGACAACAGGCGAGCAATGGTCGGCGCATCGTGGACTCGAAAGGCCCGGTCGGGCACAGGCGGGATATTCCTCCAGCACCCTCCCCCTGGCGGGAGAGGGCCGGAAATCACCGTCAATTCTTCTTGATCAGCCCGTAAATGACCAGCAGCACGACGGCACCGATCACCGCGCCGATGAAGCCTGCCGCCTGGCCGGCTGCGTAAATGCCCAGGGCCTGGCCGCCGTAGGTGGCCAACAGCGAGCCGCCGATACCGATCAGGATGGTCATGATCCAGCCCATGCTGTCATCGCCGGGCTTGAGGAAGCGTGCGATGAGTCCAACGATCAGGCCAATGACGATGGTTCCGATTAATCCCATGACAAACCCTCCTTGTGGGTTGAGCGCTGTGGATGCGCGCTTGTCATGGGACAGTGTAGGAAACGCCAGCGTTCCGTGTTTTGCCACGGTCCAGAGCGGCTACCCGTGTTTCGCGAGCCTTACATCACTGCGCGAACTCACCATGAAAAAAGCCGCGCCAGTGATTGACGCGGCTTTCTCTAGTCACCTTGCCCGAAGGGCCGTCAGACTTTGGCGATCAACGCCTCGACCTCGGCGATGCGCGCCTTCAGGGTCGGCAGGTCGGCGCTGCGCAGGGTGGCGTGGCCAACCTTGCGCCCGGCCTTGAACGCCTTGCCGTAGTGGTGCAGGTGGCAGTCGGCAACGGTCAGCACGTCGGCCACCGGCGGCACCTCACCGATGAAGTTGAGCATGGCGCTCTCGCCCACTTTCGCGGTCGAGCCCAGCGGCAGGCCGGCGATGGCCCGCACGTGGTTCTCGAACTGGCTGCACTCGGAACCTTCGATGGTCCAGTGGCCGGAGTTGTGCACGCGCGGCGCGATTTCGTTGGCCTTCAGGCCGCCGTCGACCTCGAAGAACTCGAAAGCCATGACGCCCACGTACTGCAGCTTGTCCAGCACCCGGCCGACGTAGTCTTCGGCCAGCGCCTGCAGCGGGTGGTCGGTGCTCGCCACGGACAGGCGCAGGATGCCGTTCTCGTGGGTGTTGTGCACCAGTGGGTAGAAGCGGGTCTCGCCATCGCGGGCGCGTACCGCCACCAGCGAGACTTCGCCGGTGAAGGGCACGAAGCCTTCGAGGATACACGGCACGCTGCCCAGCTCGGCAAAGGCGCCGCTGACGTCCTCGGCCTTGCGCAGGACCTTCTGGCCCTTGCCGTCGTAGCCCAGGGTGCGGGTCTTCATCACCGCCGGCAGGCCGATGCTGGCCACCGCGGCGTCAAGGTCGGCCTGGGACTGCACGTCGGCGAAGGCCGGGGTCGGAATCCCCAGGTCCTTGAACATCGACTTCTCGAACCAGCGGTCACGGGCGATGCGCAGCGACTCGGCGTTCGGATAGACCGGCACGAACTGCGAGAGGAAGGCCACGGTCTCGGCCGGCACGCTCTCGAACTCGAAGGTCACCACATCGACTTCATCGGCCAGCTGGCGCAGGTGGTCCTGGTCGCTGTAGTCGGCACGGATGTGCTCGCCCAGGGACTGCGCGCAGGCGTCCGGCGCCGGGTCGAGGAAGGCGAAGTTCATGCCCAGCGGGGTGCCCGCCAGGGACAGCATGCGGCCCAGCTGGCCGCCACCGATGACACCGATCTTCATGGTCGTACTCAGGCCTCGCGCGGATCGGGATTGTCCAGCACCGTCTCGGTCTGGGTAGCGCGGAACTGCTTCAGCGCCTCGTGGTATTTCGGGTACTTGGCGCCCAGGATGCTGGCGGACAGCAGGGCTGCGTTGGTGGCGCCGGCCTTGCCGATGGCCAGGGTGGCGACCGGGACGCCCGCCGGCATCTGCACGATGGACAGCAGCGAATCGACGCCCGAGAGCATGGAGGACTGCACCGGCACACCGAGCACCGGCAGGTGGGTCTTGGCGGCGCACATGCCCGGCAGATGGGCGGCACCGCCGGCGCCGGCGATGATCACTTCGATGCCGCGGCCATCGGCCTCTTCGGCGTACTGGAACAGCAGGTCCGGAGTACGGTGGGCGGAAACCACCTTCACTTCGTACGGAATGCCGAGCTTGTCCAGCATGTCTGCGGTGTGGCTCAGGGTGCTCCAGTCGGATTTGGAACCCATGATCACGCCAACCAGTGCGCTCATCGTCGTGCCTCTCTCAAGTGCGCTCTTGGGCGCGTCAGAAACCAACAAGCCACGCTCGTCGGAGGCGTGGCTTGTACGTGGCCAAACCGGCGGGCAGTGCCGGCTTGAAGGCGGCGCAGTATACCGCAAAGGATGTGGCGCAGTGCACTGGGCATGACCGTTGGTCCCGATTTCGTCATTCCGACACCGGCAAGGCCTGCGACGATCTCGGAAGATACTTCGCAAGACCATTCGCAGGAGACAGGGAAAAAGCTTGCCGCAGCTCAAGATGGCCTAGGCTCAGAGGCTCAGACTCGTCTGACACGAACCTGCCCGGACGGGGCAGGTCCCTCACCCTTCAAGGAGCGAGCGCAATGTCCACGACCCTGCCCACGACCATGAAAGCCGCTGTCGTCCACGCCTTTGGCGAGCCACTGCGGATCGAGGAAGTCAAAGTCCCACTGCCCGGCCCCGGGCAGATCCTGGTGAAGATCGAGGCCTCCGGCGTCTGCCATACCGACCTGCACGCCGCCGAAGGTGACTGGCCGGTGAAGCCCAGCCTGCCGTTCATTCCCGGCCATGAAGGCGTCGGCTTCGTCGCTGCCGTGGGTGCCGGCGTGACCCGCGTGAAGGAAGGCGATCGCGTCGGCGTACCCTGGCTGTACACCGCCTGCGGCTGCTGCGAGCACTGCCTGACCGGCTGGGAGACTCTCTGCGAGAGCCAGCAGAACACCGGCTACTCGGTGAACGGCGGCTATGCCGAATACGTGCTGGCGGACCCGAACTATGTCGGCATCCTGCCGAAGAATGTCGGCTTCACCGAGATTGCGCCGATTCTTTGCGCAGGCGTCACGGTCTACAAGGCACTGAAGGAAACCGAGGCACGCCCTGGCCAGTGGGTGGCGATCTCCGGCATCGGTGGCCTGGGCCACGTCGCCGTGCAGTACGCCAAGGCCATGGGCCTGCACGTGGTGGCCGTGGATGTCGACGACGCGAAGCTGGAACTGGCGCGCAAGCTCGGCGCCAGCCTGACCGTCAATGCGAAGAAGGAAGACCCGGTCGAAGTGGTGCAACGCGATATCGGCGGCGCCCACGGCGTGGTCGTCACCGCCGTGTCCAACAGTGCCTTCGGCCAGGGCATCGGCATGGCCCGCCGCGGTGGCACCGTGTCGCTGGTCGGCCTGCCGCCGGGCGACTTCCCCACGCCGATCTTCGACGTGGTGCTCAAGGGCCTGCACATCACCGGCTCCATCGTCGGCACCCGCGCGGACCTGCAGGAAGCCCTGGACTTCGCCGGCGAAGGCTTGGTGAAGGCCACTGTCGCCGCCGGCAAGCTGGATGACATCAACGCCATCCTTGATCGGATGCGTGCCGGGCAGATCGAAGGGCGGATCGTCGTCGAGATGTAAGCGCACCAGGCTCTGCGCAGGATGGCGTGGAGCGCAGCGATACCCATCAATGGCGGCGTTGGCTGCATGGGTATCGCTGCGCTCCACCCATCCTACAAAAGCGTCCGGCCTCAGCCTCAGAACTCTACCGTCGTCGAAATCTCGAACTGCCGCGGCTCGCCGACGGCGACGTAGAGGTTGTTCGCCGCCGACGGGTAGTAGGTGCGATCGAACAGGTTCTTCACGTTGAACTGGAAGCCGACGTTGTGGCCACCGAGCTTCGTGTCGTAGCTGGCGAAGGCATCGGTGACGGTATAGGACGGCAGCTCGAAGGAGTTGGCCGGGTCGCCCGCGCGCTTGCCGACGTAGCGCGGGCCGCCGCCCAGGCGCAGGTTGTCGCCGCCGAAGATCGAACCAGCGTCATACACCGCTGCCAGCGAGGCCGTTTCCTTGGCCACGTTCTGCAGGCGGTTGCCTTCCAGCTCCGGGTCTTCGGTCACTTCCGCGTCCAGCCAGGCGTAGCTGCCGATCAGGCTCCAGTTCTCGGTCAATTGCCCGGTCACGTCCAGCTCCGCGCCATAGGAGCGCACCTTGCCGGCGGTACTGACGCGGCTGTCGCCGTTGGCGTCGAGCTGGGTGACCATCACGTTGCGCTTGCGGATATCGAAGAACGCCAGGTTCGCGGTCACGCGACCGGGGATGTCGAGCTTGCCGCCGATCTCCCAGGAGGTCGCCTCTTCCGGCTGGATCGCCGAGTCGATCACCTCGCCGGTAGACAGCGGCGCGATGGTGGAGTTGGGCTTGAACGACTGGGTGTAGCTGCCGTAAAGCGACATCTCGTCGTTGATCTTGTAGATCACCCCGGCGCGCGGCACCCACTTCTGCCCGCTGATGTCGGTATTGGCCTTGAACGGCCGGCCGCGCCCGGCGTACTGGTCGTACATCTGGTAGCGCCCGCCGGCGACGAGGATCCAGTGGTCATCCAGGTGCCAGGAATCCTGCAGGAACAGCGAATCGCTGCGCAGCTTGTCGGTCTGGTCGCTGTCACCTGAGCTGACCGCCGTGGCCGGGGAAATCTGCCCGTAGACCGGATCGAGGTAGTTGAAGGTGGTGTTCTTCGTGTCGCGGATCAGGTCGGCGCGGTAGATCTTGCGCTTCTCACTGTCGATGCCGAAGGTCAGCTCGTGGCGAAAACCGCCCAGTTGCAGGTCGCCGTTCAGGCCGGCAGTGGCGAAGCTGTCGCTGCTCACCGCGCCACGGGTCGCGTCGGTACGGCGGGTCAAGGTGCCGTTGCTGTTGACCTTGGTGACGCGGGCCTGATTGTCGTCGTAGGTCTCGCGGGTCCAGCCGTAGGCGAAGTGCGCCTTCCAGGCATCGTCGATGCGGTGCTCGACGTCCAGCCGGGTCAGGTCGGAGCGGCCCTCGGTGATGTTGAACGGCTCGTCCAGGCGGCGCGTGCGCGGAATATCCAGCGGCTTGTTGGTACGCGGGTCGATGGCAGTGCCACGGTCGAACGGCGTCTTGAACTCGCGATGTTCGTAGCTGAGGTTGACCGTGGTGTCCTCGCCGAACCACGCCAGTGAGGGTGCAACCAGCGTTTCGCGCTGCTGACCGAAGTTGCGCCAGTAGTTCTCGTCCTGGTGATCGACGATCAGCCGGTAGGCCAGGTTCGTCTCGCCCAGCGGGCCGGTGGTGTCGATCTGCGCACCGCTGCCCTGCTTGCCATGGGCATAGGTCGAGCCACGCAGGGTGACGGCGTTGTACTGCTGCAACTGTGGCTTCTTGCTCACCACGTTGACCACACCACCCGGGTCCTGGATGCCGTAGAGCAGCGAAGCCGGGCCCTTGAGCACTTCGACATGATCGGCAGTGGCGGTGAGGTTGCGGCCCAGCACAGAGGGCAGCCCATCGCGCATGATCGAGCCGTCGCGGTTGTCACCGAAGCCGCGCTTCATCACCGCGTCCTGGGTGCCGCCGAGGGTGTTGGCCTGGGTCACGCCACTGATGTTGCCCAGCGCGTCGTCGAGGTTGCGCGGCTTCTGGTCGCGCAGCGCCTGGGCCGGCACGGTGACGATGCTCTGCGGGGTTTCCAGCACCGGCGTGTCGGTGCGGCCGATGGAGGCCACTGGCGCCGGCTGGTAGCTGGTGGAGGCGGCCTGCCCGGTGACAGTGGTGTCGGTGAGACTGAGGGTGTCGGCCGGCAGACGCTCCAGGGTCAGGGTGCGGCCGTCGAGGGCGCGGAAGCGGTAGCCGGTACCAGCGAGCAGACGGTTCAGCGCGTCGTTGGCGCTGAGCTGGCCGGAAACCGCCGGGGCCTTGAGGTCGTAGGGTGCGTCATCGGTGTAGACCACGCTGAGGCCGGTCACCCGGCTGAACTCGCTGAGCGCCTGGGGCAGCGGCTGGGCCGCGATGGAAAAGCCGAACCGCGCCTGCAGTGTCGGGCTGGGCGCCGCCTCTGCGGCCAGCGCAACCGAATCCTGGGCGGCGGCCAGGGCAGCACCGAGCACGAAGGCGGCGAGCGGTTTCAGGGACAGTTCGGGGACAGCGCGGCGCAGCGGGGTCATCGGGGGCTCACTTGCTCGAAAGGTCGATTACACATGCGAATAAATCGCATTCATGACCACTACACGGAGCAGCCGCCTCGGTACCTCATCCCTTTTCGAAAATATTTTTCGCGCTCAGCGAATCAGCACGAAGCGCCCAAGCAGCGGCTGCTGGCGGAAGCCCACCACCGCCTGCAGCGAATCCAGCGCGGCCTGCGGGTCCGCGCTGCGGAAACTGCCGCTGACCCGGCGCTGCGCCAGCTCTTGATCGAGCAGCACGATGCGCCCCGGGTAGTAAGTGCCCAGGCGCTCCAGTACCTCGCCCAGCGGCGCGCGGTAGAAGGTGAGCCAACCCTGGCGCCAGGCCAGTGCAGCCTGGGCATCGGCGGGCTGGGCCTCGCCCAGTCTGGTGCCGTCGATGCCGACGCGCTCGCCCGCGCCGAGCACCACTTCCGGCGCGCCCGCCGCGTGGCTGCCACGCACCGAGACGCGGCCTTCGGCGACGGTGACACGGGTCTGCTCACCCAGGCGACGGACTTCGAATTCGGTACCCAAGACCCGCGCCTCGCCTTCACCGGCACGCACCACGAAGGGCCTGGGCAGATGCTTCACGGCAAAGGAAGCGGCGCCGCGCAACAACTCGACGCGGCGTTGTTCGCCGTCCAGGGAGACGGCGATGGCGCTGTCGGCGTCCAGGGTCAGGCGCGAGCCGTCAGCCAGGGCGATTTCCTTCACCTCGCCCGGTGCGCTGACATAATCGGCGGAGAAGTCCGTCAGCCAGTTAGCCGGCTTCCACCAGCCACCCGCCCAGAGCATCAGCAGCAGGCAGGCGGCGCTGGCCAGCGGGTAGGTCCAGCGTCGGTGGTTACTTTGCGGGCGACGAGACGCGGGGCGGTCCATCGCGGCCAGATAGGCGCTCAATGCATCGCCCTCTTCCGCCGCCAATCGCTGCGCCGGCGTGGCACTCGCCTGCCAGAGCGCATCGACTTCGGCATAGGCACGGGCATGTAGCGGGTCAGCCGACAGCCACGCCTGGAAGGCGCCCATCCACGCGCCCCCGCCGGCGTCGTTCAGACGCAGCAGCCACTGGCGCGCCTGGCGCTGGGCGTCCTCGGGCGAGGTGGCAATATCGGGCTTCATCGGTCGGCGGCTCCACGGCGAGTAGCCGGCGCGGCAAGTTCGAGACTCGCCTTGCAGGCATCGAGGGCGCGCATCATATGTTTTTCCACCGCGCTCTGTGAAAGCCCCATGGCCGTGGCGATCTCGCCGTAGGTGCGGCCGTGCACGCGGCTGAGCAGGAAGATATGGCGGGTGCGTTCGGGCAACTGGCGCAGGGCACTTTCTACGAGGTCGAGTTCGGCTCCGGCCTGCACCGCCTGTTCGGGCGATGGCTGCGCATCGTCGTCATCCGGCAGCAGCGCGCTCAGGGTGCGGCCGCGTGAGTCCTCACCGCGCAGGTGATCAATGGCGAGGTTGCGCGCACTGCGCAGCAGGTAGCTGCCGAGCTCTTCCACCGGCGCCTGCGGACGCTTCCAGAAGCGCAGGAAGAGGTCCTGCACCAGGTCCGCCGCGGTGGCGCGGCAGCCGACGCGGCGCTGCACCAGGGCTTCCATGCGCGGGCGCTGGGAGAGGAACACCTGCAGGAAATCCTCGCGCGGCAGCGATTCGGCGGACGCCGGGGCGTCCGCCGCGCAGGGCTCGGCCGGGCGGTCGGAATGGGACATCGGGGGTGCGTGCTCGCCAGCGGTCCGCACCGAAGCCGGCGCGAGGGGAAGACCCTGGAAAGTCGCAAATGATAATGCTTATCAAATAAACGGAACAGCCCCGATCGTCCGCCTCGCCCTCAGGGCGTCTCGTCCAGCCCCAGGCCGCCTTCCAGCTTACGCCACAGCAGGCGAATCTGCGCCTTGCGCACCAGGGCGCAGCGGTACAGGCGGATTTCCTGCGGGACGATCCAGTGCGGGCCGCCGCACAGCGCCAGCTCGCCGCGCGCCAGCTCGGACTCCATGCTCAGGCGCGGCACCCAGGCCACGCCCATGCCTTGCAGGGCCATGCTCTTCAGGCTGTCGGCCATGGCCGTCTCATAGACGGTGGTGTAGCGCAAGTTGCGCTGGCGCAGCAGCAAGTTGACCCCGCGACCGAGAAAAGCGCCGGCGCTGTAGGCCAGCAGCGGCACACTCTGCCCACTGTCGAGGTCGTAGAGCGGCACACCGGCGGAGTTCACCGCGCACACCGGCAGCATTTCGGTGCGCCCCAGGTGCAGCGAAGGGAAGACTTCCGGGTCCATCTGCAGGGCGGCGTCCGGGTCATAGAAGGCCATCATCAGGTCGCAGCCGCCTTCGCGCAGCAGGTGCACCGCTTCGCCGACGTTGGTCGCCACCAGGCGGCTGGCGATGTTCAGGCCCTCGGAGCGCAAGCGCGAGATCCACGCCGGGAAGAAGCCCAGCGCCAGGGAGTGCGCGGCGGCGAACTGCAGCACCTCGCCCTGCCCACCTTCCAGGTGGTGCAGATGGCGTACTACCTGGCCCAACTGCTCGACCACCGCGCGGGCGGTGACCAGGAACAGCTGGCCGGCCTCGGTCAGCTCGATGGGCGTGCGCTGGCGGTTCACCAGCGTCAGTCCGAGGGCATCCTCCAGGCTACGAATGCGCCGGCTGAACGCTGGCTGGGTAACGAAGCGCTTTTCAGCGGCCTGGGAAAAACTGCGGGTGGTGGCCAGGGTGCTGAAGTCTTCCAGCCATTTGGTCTCGAGGTTCACGTCAACTCCAACGCGGTCACGCGCTGATCGATTGGTCAGGAGCCGGGCGCGCGTAGCACAGTCATACGCTCGCCGTCATCAATTCGTCACAGGGTACATTATGCCGTTCGTGCATGAGGCAGCCTTTAACAGCATTGGCCGACGAAAGGCGAAAACCCTAGTCTACCGGGCATCGCGGCACTGGCCGTGTTTCCCTGAGACAATCCCCGTCATGTCCCCTGTTGCATCGTTCCGCATCGAGAAAGACCTCCTCGGCACCCTCGAAGTACCTTCTGACGCCTACTTCGGCATCCAGACCCTGCGCGCTGTGAACAACTTCCGCCTTTCGGGCGTGCCGCTGTCGCACTACCCGAAGCTGGTCGTAGGCCTGGCGATGGTCAAGCAGGCGGCAGCTGATGCCAACCACAAGCTTGGCCACCTGTCGAACGAGAAGCACGCTGCCATCAGCGAGGCCTGCGCCCGCCTGATCCGTGGCGACTTCCACGACCAGTTCGTGGTGGACATGATCCAGGGTGGCGCCGGCACTTCCACCAACATGAACGCGAACGAAGTGATCGCGAACATCGCGCTGGAAGCCATGGGCCATGCCAAGGGTGAGTACAAGTACCTGCACCCGAACAACGATGTGAACATGGCGCAGTCGACCAACGACGCGTACCCGACCGCCATCCGCCTGGGCCTGCTGCTCGGCCATGACACCCTGCTGGCCAGCCTCGACAGCCTGATCCAGGCCTTCGCCGCCAAGGGCGTCGAGTTCGCCGGCGTACTGAAGATGGGCCGTACCCAGCTGCAGGACGCGGTGCCGATGACCCTCGGTCAGGAATTCCACGCCTTCGCCACCACCCTGGGCGAAGACCTCGACCGCCTGCGTCGCCTGGCGCCAGAGCTGCTGACCGAAGTGAACCTCGGCGGCACCGCCATCGGCACCGGCATCAACGCCGACCCCGGCTACCAGAAGCTGGCCGTCGAGCGCCTGGCGCAAATCAGCGGCCACCCGGTCGTCCCGGCCGCCGACCTGATCGAAGCCACCTCCGACATGGGCGCCTTCGTGCTGTTCTCCGGCATGCTCAAGCGCACCGCGGTCAAGCTGTCGAAGATCTGCAACGACCTGCGCCTGTTGTCCAGCGGCCCGCGCACCGGCATCAACGAGATCAACCTGCCGCCGCGCCAGCCGGGCAGCTCGATCATGCCGGGCAAGGTCAACCCGGTGATCCCGGAGGCCGTGAACATGTGCGCCTTCGAAATCATGGGCAACGACCTGGCGCTGACCATCGCGGCCGAAGGCGGCCAGCTGCAGCTGAACGTGATGGAGCCGCTGATCGCCTACAAGATCTTCGACTCGATCCGCCTGCTCCAGCGCGCCATGGACATGCTGCGCGAGCATTGCATCACCGGCATCACCGCCAACGTCGAGCGCTGCCACCAGCTGGTGGAGCACAGCATCGGCCTGGTCACCGCGCTGAACCCGTACATCGGCTACGAGAACTCCACCCGCATCGCCAAGATCGCGCTGGAGACCGGCCGCGGCGTACTGGAACTGGTTCGCGAGGAGAAGCTGCTGGACGAAGCCACCCTGGCCGACATCCTGCTGCCGGAAAACATGATCGCCCCGCGCCTGATTCCGCTGCGCGCCTGATCATCCGCCCGGCGCGAGCCGGGCACGTCTCACCGGTTGAGGGGGAGTATTCCTCCCTCACCTTTCAGGGATTGGTTACCCCCGATCCCTTCTTTTATGCCCGGCGCGGCGGACTTGTCCGAAGCGCCACGTCTCACCGGTTGAGGGGCCTTCCGGCCCACTCTCCTTTAGAAGGGACACCGCTTACCCCGGTGTCCCCTTTTTTTTTGCCTGTGATTTACCAACGGCTGCCGGGACCGCAGAGCCCATAGCCGCCTGCAATAATCCGCCGGCGCCACGCCGGGCACGACGGCGGATAACGCTGCGCGTTATTCGCCCTACAAGTCTCTTTCTAGAATTCCTGTCGTGGCGGGATGATCTCTGTAGGAACGAGGGGGACACCTTCGTTATTGCTCACGAACACACTTTCATACCCGGCAATGCCGGTGCAGAAGAGGTTCGCGAGCGAGCTCGCTCCTACAAAGAGAAGATCCGGTGCGGAGATCAATCCTGCCGTTGCAGGTGATCGAGAATCCGCCGGTTGAGGGCGGCGATACGCTCCACGGCGTCCGCCTCGTCGCACTCCTCGTCCTGCGCGCCGAGCTGGCGGGCACAGAGGTTGAGCGCGGAAAGCACCATCAGCTCATTGCTGGTGACGTAGGGGAATTTCTTCTTGCTGGCGGTGATCTCCGCCTGCAACAGCGCGGCCGCGTCCTGCAGCCGGCGCTCTTCACCGGCCGGCGCCCGGACGCTGTAGTCGCGCCCGAGGATTCGCAGGACGCGGACGCCGTCGCCACTCATGCGTGGGTGCGGCTGTCGCTGACGCGGCGGATCAGCGCCTGCAGGCGGGTGGCCGTGGCGTTGTGCTTCTCTTCCTGTTCCATCAGGGACAGCTGCAGGCTGTCGTTTTCCTCACGGGCCTTGAGCAGTTCTTCACGCACAGTGGCGTTGTCCTGCACCAGCACTTCGTTCTGCTGCAGCAGTTCGGCGACCAGTTGTTCAAGCTGTTCGAGGGTGGAATCGAGCATGGGAGCCTCCGCAAAGCCTTTCAAAGGGTGCGGAGGATAAAGAAAGGGGCGCGGCGGGGCCAGCAGAAACGGGAATCTTCTGACAAGCAGTATGCTGTCAATTCAATAGCTTACGAGATAATTCTCGTGTTATTTCAATAATTTCCGACCACCCGTGTAATTTCGACCGGAAATTCGCCATCAAGGTTCGCTGCCGCGCCGATGGTGAAGAATCCTGTAGGAGCGAGCTTGCTCGCGAACAACCTCCTCTGCGATGCATGGTTCGCGAGCAAGCTCGCTCCTACCAAAGCCATGAGGTCAGACGCGGATCACACCTTCCTCTCGCAGCAGCTTGAAAATCGCCTCGGCACCCGCTTCGGGCGTGACGTCCTTGAGCACCTGCCCGGTGCCGCCGGAAGCCTTGGCGGTGGCCGCCTTCATACGCTCGGCACCGGTCTTCGCCTTGATCACCTTCAGGCGCTTGGGACGTGGGCGAGCCGGTTGCAGATTGCCTTCGGCCAGCAGCGGGTCGTCCACCACTTCCACTTCGTGAGCCTCGAGATATCCCCGGCGCGCCGGGCCGAAAGCGCTCTGGCGTGCCACCGGAGCGGCGTTGTCGACGCTGGCGACGAAGGGCAGGCGCACCTTCAGCCGGCGGCGCTGGCCACGGGGCAAGGCCTGCAGCACCTGGGCGCTGCCGCCCTCCACCTTCTCCACTTCCGCCAGGCCAACCACCAGCGGCCAGCCCAGACGCTCGGCCAGCAGGAATGGCAGCATGCCGGAGCCTTCGCCGGTTTCCGCCTGGGTGCCGGTGAGAACCAGTTGCGCATCGCTGTCGCCCAGATAGGCCGCCAGCGCCGGCAAGGCGTCAGCGCCAGCGGGCTGTTCCAGCACCGCCAGCTCGTCCAGGCCCATGCCGAGGTAGCCGCGCAGCGCTTCTTCTCCTGCGTCGCCGGCATGCACCACGCGCAGGCGCTTGCCGGCGAGGCTCATGCCCAGCTCTACCGCGCGGGCATCCTGTTCAGCGCGGCGCGCACGGCCGGACGCCGGGTGGGCGCCGATGGAAACCAGGGCGACGATGTTCATGTCATTCATCAGACACCTCCGGAACGGTGTAGGAGCGAGCTTGCTCGCGAAGCTTTTGGCTGGGCAGGTTCGCGAGCAAGCTCGCTCCTACGAAGAGCAGTCCAGGTTCAGGCCGCATCGCGCGCTGCTCCATTGCGATGCGCTTCGGCCAGGGCCATCAGTGCCTTGAGGATCGCCGTGGAATCGCCGATCACCGAGAGATCGGCGCGTTTGATCATGTCGCAGCCCGGGTCCAGGTTGATCGCCACCACCTTGTCGCAGGAGCCGATGCCCTGCAGGTGCTGGATCGCCCCGGAAATGCCGACCGCCAGATAGACCCGCGCGGTGACCCAGGTACCGGTAGCACCGACCTGGCGGGCGCGCGGCATGTGGCCGTCGTCCACCGCCACGCGAGACGCGCCTTCGGTGGCACCGAGGGTGACGGCGGCGCGGTGGAACAGGTCCCAGTCCTTCACGCCATTACCACCGGAGAGGATGAATTCCGCTTCGGCCATGGGAATCTGCGCCGGGTCCACGGCCACCGGGCCAAGGTCTTCGATGCGCGGGATGTTGCGCGCGACGCTGGAATCCAGTTCGACCGCACGGGCTTCATGGCGGGTTTCACTCACCGGCTCGGCGCACTCGGCGGCGGCCAGGATCAGGCGTGGCAGCTCGCGGTGCAGGTCCTGCTGGCCAGCGCCCGCACGGCCGACGCAGCGCTCACCTTCGGCCTGCCAGACGCGGGTCGCCGGGCGTTCGCCCAGGCTCGCGGCCAACCGGCGGCCCAGCTCGCCGCCGCCGCTGCGGCTGTCGGGCAGCAGCCAGTGGCGCGGAGCGAACTGGCTGTTCGCCGAACGCAGCGCCAGCACCCGTTGTTCCGGGGCGTAGCCGTCGTACTCATTGCCTTCGACCTGCAGCAGACGGTCGATGCCAGCTGTGTCGAAGGCGCTTTCCTTGTGCTCGCCGAACACCACGGCCAGCACCGCGCCGTCACTACCGGCAAGCTTGCGAGCCAAGCCCAGCAGATCGCGGTCGTGGCTGGAAAGGCGGCCGCCGACCATGTCCGGCACCACGGCGATGAAGAACGCCGGTTGCTCGAGGGTTACCAGCGGCAGCTGCACCACTTCCGGCGCGCTGCTGCGCTTGCCACCGGTGCCCTGCTGGCCACCGGAGCGGTCGATTCGTTTGACGCCATTGGGGCCGATGAAGCCGACCGCATGGGGATTCTTGCGGACCACACCGTTGGGGCCCATCCAGCGGGTTTCGCCGCCCTGGGCCGACTGCATCGCCGCGTGCAGCGGGTGCAGGCGGTTGCGGGCGATCCATTCGGCGCGCGGGTCGCGGCGGATGATGTCGCTCATGACTGGGTCTCCAGGGCGAACAAATTCTGTGCAGGAGCGAACGTGTTGGTATTGACGCTCGGGCTACCCTCCCCCCCCGCCCTCTCCCTGAAGGGAGAGGGCGCTATCCGTGCTGCCCTACGGGTAATAGCGCTTGCGGACAATTCGGTGCAGTGTGATACCCAGCTGAAGCTGCGATCCGCCGCCGCACGAACGGTCCCCTCTACCTTCGGAGCGGGGCGCGCAGCCAGGGTTAGGGAGAGGGCCTGCGGACTCACAGCCAGCACTGGATTTAATGCGAAGGACGACGCTCTCATCACTGCACCTCCACCGCTGCTTCACGGCGCGCCAGCGAGGGCTTTTTTGCCGACACCTCGGTGGCCTCGATGAGGACCTCGGCAACCAGTTCGGCGATGTCCTTGATTTCCGGGCGCGGTGCGACCACGCCTTCAAGCATCGCGGTGCACTGCGGGCAGCCCACGGCCACCAGCTCGGCGCCGGTTTCCTTGATGTCGGCCATGCGCATGTCGGGAATCCGCTGCTTGCCGGGGATATCGGTGATCGGCGCGCCGCCGCCACCGCCGCAGCAACGCGAGCGGAAGCCGGAGCGGGCCATCTCCTTGACCTCGATGCCGATGGCCTTGAGCACAGCACGTGGAGCTTCGTATTCGCCGTTGTAGCGGCCGAGGTAGCAGGGGTCGTGGTAGGTCACGCTGCCGGCCTTGCTCTGGCCGAGGTTCAGCGATCCCTTCTGCACCAGTTCATCGATGAAGGTGGTGTGGTGCAGCACCTGGTAGTCGCCGCCCAATGCGCCGTACTCGTTCTTGAGCACGTGGAAGCTGTGCGGGTCGCAGCTGACGATGCGCTTGAAGCGGTACTGGGCCAGGGTGGCGATATTGCGTTTGGCCAGGGTCTGGAAGGTGGCTTCGTCACCCAGGCGGCGAGCCACGTCGCCGCTGTCGCGCTCTTCCAGGCCGAGCACGGCAAAGTCGACGTTGGCGGCCTTGAGTATCTTCACGAAGGAACGCAGGGTGCGCTGGTTGCGCATGTCGAAGGCGCCGTCGCCGACCCAGAACAGCACATCGGTCTGCTGCTTGTCGGCCAGCAGTGGCAGGTTCAGGTCCGCCGCCCAGTTCAGCCGCCCGCCGGGCGCGAAGCCGCCGGGGTTGTCGGTGGCGATGAGGTTTTCCAACACCTCGGCGCCCTTGTTCGGGGTCGCGCCCTTTTCCAGGGTGAGGTGGCGGCGCATGTCGACGATGGCGTCGACGTGCTCGATCATCATCGGGCATTCCTCGACGCAGGCGCGGCAGGTGGTGCAGGACCAGAGGGTCTCGGCATCCACCAGCGCCTTGCCGTCCAGCGCGACGATCGGCTGGTGCGGGCCGCCGCTGTGTTCGCCCAGGGGCCTACCGCGGCCGTCAAGGGATGGGTAAGGCGAGCCGGCGAAATTGGCGTCGCTGCCACCGGCCAGGCCGATGACCATGTCCTGGATGAGTTTCTTCGGGTTCAGCGGCTGGCCGGCGGCGAAGGCCGGGCACATGGCCTCGCACTTGCCGCACTGCACGCAGGCGTCGAAGCCGAGCAACTGGTTCCAGGTGAAGTCGGTAGGTTTCTCGACGCCCAGCGGCGCCATGGGGTCCTGCAAGTCCAGCGGCTTCAGACCGGTGGAGCGGCCGCCACCGAAGCGTTCGGCGCGACGGTGCCAGGCCAGGTGCAGGGCGCCGGCGAAGGCGTGCTTCATCGGCCCGCCCCAGGTCATGCCGAAGAACAGCTCGGACACGCCCCAGGCCACGCCGACGGCGAGGATGGCCGCGAGGAACCAACCGCCGAAGCCTTCCGGCAGGATGCCTGCCACCGGCAGGGTGGCGATGAAGAAGCTCGCCGAGAACATCAGCAGGCTTTTCGGCAGACGCATCCACGGGCCCTTTGACAGCCGCGACGGCGGATCGAGGCGGCGCTTGGCGACGAACAGAGCGCCGCAGAACATCAGCGCAGTGGCGGCCAGCAGGGCGAAGCCGAGGATGCGGCTGTGCAGGCCGAAACCATGCACCAGGATCGCCAGCAGCGCGGCGGCGACGAAGCCGCCAGCGGTGGCCACGTGGGTTTTCGACATGTACTTGTCGCGCTCGACCACGTGGTGCAGGTCCACCAGGTAGCGGCGCGGCATCTTCAGCAGGCCGCCAACCCAGTCGACCTCGGCGGGCCGGCCACGGCGCCACATCGCAAAGCGCTTCACGGCGCCCAGCACGGCGAGGCCGAGGGCGCTGAAGAGCAGGATGGGGAGGATGATGTTGAGCATTGTCATGGGTCTCCTCGCAGGGACCGGAGTCGGTGCGGGACGGCCGTAGGATGGGTGGAGCGCAGCGATACCCATGCTGCCTCGACAATCGATGGGTATCGCAGGCTCCACCCATCCTACGGGGGCGTTAGAAGTCCTTGCACAGCCTCAAGGCGTCATAGATCGCCGCGTGGGTGTTGCGCTGGGCCACGCAGTCGCCGATGCGGAACAGCAGGTAGCCATCGCCTGGCTCGCTCAGGCACGGCTGCGGCTTGATGGCGAACAGCGCCTCGACGTCGATCTGGCCCTTGTTGCGCGAGCCCTGCTTGAGCGCGTAGTACAGGCTCTCGTCCGGACGCACGCCGTTCTCCACGACGATCTGGTCGACCACCCGCTCCTCTTTGGCGCCGGTGTATTCGTTCTCCAGCACCGCTACCAGCTTGTCGCCCTCGCGGTAGACCTTTTCCAGCATCAGGTCGCCGGTCATGATCACTTCCTTGGGGTACATGCTGCGGTAGTAGGTCGGGAAGGTGGTGCCGCCGATGGCCACGCCGGGCTTGATGTCGTCGGTGACGATCTCGACCTGGGCACCCTTGTCGGCGAGGAAGTCCGCCACCGACATGCCGCTGAATTCGCAGATGGTGTCGTAGACCAGCACGTTCTTGCCCGGCGCCACTTTGCCGTCGAGCACGTCCCAGCTGCTGACCACCAGCCCGTCGGCAGCGCCCCAGTGCTCGTTCTGCTCAAGGAACGGGTGGCCGCCGTTGGCCAGCACCACCACATCAGGGCGCAGGTCCAGGATGGTGTCGGCGTCCGCGCCGGTGCCCAGTCGCAGGTCGACGTTCAGCCGCGCCAGCTCCAGCTGGTACCAGCGGGTGATGCCGGCGATCTGGTCGCGCTGCGGGGCCTTGGAGGCGGTGGTGATCTGCCCGCCGAGTTGCTCCTTCTTCTCGAACAGGGTGACGTCGTGGCCACGCTCGGCGGCGACGCGAGCCGCTTCCATGCCCGCCGGGCCACCACCGACGACCACGACCTTGCGCTTCACGCCGGTGGTCTTCTCGATGATGTGCGGCACACCCATGTACTCACGGGACGTGGCGGCGCTCTGGATGCACAGCACGTCCAGGCCCTGGTACTGGCGGTCGATGCAGTAGTTGGCGCCGACACACTGCTTGATCTGGTCGATCTGGCCCATCTTGATCTTGGCGATCAGGTGCGGGTCGGCGATGTGCGCGCGGGTCATGCCGACCATGTCCACGTAGCCGCCTTCGAGGATGCGCGTGGCCTGGTTCGGGTCCTTGATGTTCTGCGCGTGCAGCACCGGCACGTTGACCACTTCCTTGATGCCCGCCGCCAGGTGCAGGAACGGCTCCGGCGGGTAGGTCATGTTCGGGATGACGTTGGCCAGGGTGTTGTGGGTGTCGCAGCCCGAACCGACCACACCGATGAAGTCGATCATGCCGGTATCGCTGTAGTACTTGGCGATCTGCTTCATGTCGTCGTGGGTGAGGCCGTCCGGGTGGAACTCGTCACCGCAGATGCGCATGCCGACGCAGAAGTCGTCGCCGACTTCCTTGCGCACGGCCTTGAGCACTTCCAGGCCGAACTTCATGCGGCCTTCGAAGGTGCCGCCCCACTCGTCGGTACGCTTGTTGACGCGCGGGCTCCAGAACTGGTCGATCATGTGCTGGTGCACGGCGGACAGCTCGACGCCGTCCAGGCCGCCCTCCTTCGCCCGGCGCGCCGCCTGCGCGTAGTTGCCGATCACGCGCCAGATCTCTTCCGGCTCGATGGTCTTGCAGGTGGCGCGGTGCACGGGCTCGCGGATGCCCGAGGGCGACATCAGGGTCGGCCAGTTGAAGCCGTCCCAGCGCGAGCGGCGACCCATGTGGGTAATCTGGATCATGATCTTGGCGCCATGCTTGTGCATGGCGTCGGCGAGGTTCTGGAAGTGCGGGATGATGCGGTCGGTGGAGAGGTTCACCGAGCTCCACCACTCCTGCGGGCTGTCGATGGCGACCACGGAGGAACCGCCGCAGATGGCCAGGCCGATGCCGCCCTTGGCCTTCTCCTCGTAGTACTTCACGTAGCGCTCGGTGGTCATGC
Source organism: Pseudomonas sp. YH-1 (assembly GCF_051990045.1). Classification (NCBI taxonomy): domain Bacteria; kingdom Pseudomonadati; phylum Pseudomonadota; class Gammaproteobacteria; order Pseudomonadales; family Pseudomonadaceae; genus Pseudomonas; species Pseudomonas sp. YH-1. The sequence continues at coordinate 897,959 of NZ_CP178184.1, forward strand.
CGCCATCGGTGGCATACACCTCGGCGTGAGCGGTGGAGAGCACGCGGTTACGGATGGTCAGCTTGCCGATCTGGATCGGCTGGAACATTGCCTCGAAAGCCATTGCGGCATCCTCACGGGATCAGAGGTTTCTTGTTGTCTGGCGGCCTTGGGGCCGCTTGTTCGCGAGCAAGCTCGCTCCTACAAGGAGCGCAAGATCAGAGGGGTTTGACGACGAACAGGCCGTCGTCGTGGCCGTCCTCGGCGCCGCTGTAGACCTGCTCGGCCACGGTGCGGATGTCGCTGCCGCGCGCCTGGAGGATCTGGTCCATGGCGCCGGCGAACCAGCCGGTGAACATGTAGTCGACCTTGCGGTTGACCTTGCCGTAGACGTACACGAAGGCCGAGTGCTTCAGGCGCACCTGGGCAGTGCCCTTGTCGAGGTCGATCTGCTCGATCTGGAACAGGCCCCAGCCGCGCTGGGACAGGCGCTTCATGTAGTGCTCGAAGACTTCCACGCCGACCAGGCCGTGGCACTCGGCTTCCTTCTCGCACCAGTGCCAGGCGGATTTGTAGCCGGCCTTGTAGAGGATTTCGGCGTAGCGCTCGGCGCCCAGCTCTTCCTCGATGCCCATGTGGTTGTTGACGAAGAAGTGCCGCGGTACGTAGAGCATCGGCAGGGCGTCGGAGGTCCAGACACCGGTTTCGCTGTCGACTTCGATGGGCAGTTCGGGGGCGTGTTTGGCCATGTGTGCAACTCCGATTCTTGGCGGGGCCCGCTCGCGCTGGGAGAGGGCCGGGATGTAAGGGATCGCGGGTGAGCGCCGGCGGCCCTCACCCCTGACCTCCCCCGCTGTCGGGAGAGGAGAAAGTTCGCGTTACTCGCCCCAGACTTCGCCGAGGATGCGCACCCAGTTCTCGCCCATGACCTTGCGCACCACGCGCTCGGGCATGCCGCGCTTGAGCAGGGTCTCGGTGAGGTTGGGGAATTCGCCCACGGTGCGGATGCCCAGCGGGTTGACGATCTTCCCGAAGTTGGTGAGGCGGCGGGCGTAACCCTTGTCGTGGGTCAGCCACTCGAAGAAGTCCTGGCCGTGGCCCTGGGTGAAGTCGGTGCCGATGCCGATGGCGTCCTCGCCGACGATGTTCATCACGTACTCGATGGCTTCGGCGTAGTCGTCGATGGTCGAGTCGATGCCCTTGGCGAGGAAGGGCGCGAACATGGTCACGCCGACGAAGCCGCCGTGGTCGGCGATGAACTTCAGCTCGGCGTCGGACTTGTTGCGCGGGTGTTCTTTCAGCCCCGACGGCAGGCAGTGGGAATAGGTGACGGGCTTCTTCGACTCGAGGATGACTTCCTCGCTCGTCTTGGAGCCGACGTGGGACAGGTCGCACATGATGCCGACGCGGTTCATCTCCGCGACGATCTCGCGGCCGAAGCCGGAGAGGCCTCCATCGCGCTCGTAGCAGCCAGTGCCGACCAGGTTCTGGGTGTTGTAGCACATCTGCACGATGCCCACGCCCAGCTGCTTGAAGACCTCGACGTAGCCCAGCTGGTCCTCGAACGCGTGGGCGTTCTGGAAGCCGAAGAGGATGCCGGTCTTGCCCTGTTCCTTGGCCTTGCGGATGTCGGCAGTAGTGCGCACCTGCAGCACCAGGTCGCTGTTGTCGCGGATCAGCTTGCTGCTGGAGACGATGTTGTTCACCGTCGCCTGGAAACCTTCCCACACCGACACGGTGCAGTTGGCGGCGGTCAGACCGCCCTTGCGCATGTCTTCGAACAGCTCGCGGTTCCACTTGGCGATGATCAGGCCATCGATGACGATGCTGTCGGCGTGAAGTTCGGCTGGGCTCATCTTGGCGTCTCTCTATTCAGGCAAGGCTGGTGCGGCGGGACTTGTGCCGACGCTTTGCAGGCAGGATATCCCTGCCCCCGGAGGCGACCCGGTTCGAAAGCGACCAGGGTCATACCGAAAGCGTCAACCTCGCGACATGGGCGACAGCGTTTGCGTCGCGCAGGGGAATGCGTCCCCGCACGAAGGCCCGGAAGCCGCGAATTACCGAGTGAGGTGAGATTCAGAGCCGAGACGTAGGATGGCGTGGAGCGCAGCGATACCCATCAATTCACGACCGCGCCGATGGGTATCGCTTCGCTCCACCCATCCTACAAAGAGCACAGCGACAGGGATCAGCGCTTGCGCCAGCAGGCGAAGAGGTTCCACGCCACCAGGCCGGTGACGAAGGCGGAGCTGCTGTAGAAGAGCATGGCGTCCAAGTGGATTCCTCTTCAACGACAGCGCCCCCGCAAAGGGGGCGCTGGGTGGCGGGGTCTTACTTCTCGGCGACCAGGCGGGCGTGGGCGGATTCTTCGCCCAGGTTGTTGAGCATCCGCTCGCTGTACCAGTCGAGGAAGTTGATCACGCCGAACTCGTAGGTCTTGGAGTACGGCCCCGGCTGGTAGGCGGTGGAGTTGATGCCGCGCTGGTTCTCTTCGGCCAGGCGACGGTCCTGGTCGTTGGTGGCATCCCAGACTTCGCGCAGGCGCGCCACGTCGTAGTCGACGCCTTCCACCGCATCCTTGTGCACCAGCCACTTGGTGGTGACCATGGTCTGCTGCGCGCTGATCGGCCACACGGTGAAGACGATCAAGTGGTCGCCCATACAGTGGTTCCACGAGTGCGGCAGGTGCAGGATGCGCATCGAGCCCAGATCCGGGTTCTGGATGCGGCCCATGAGCTTCTTGCTGCCCTGCTTGCCGTCCATGGTCATGGACACGGTGCCCTGCAGCAGCGGCATGCGCACGATGCGGTTGCGCAGGCCGAAGCTGGCGTGGGCGTAGGGAATCTTCTCGGCATCCCAGGCGGTGGTGCAGGCGGCGACCTGGTCCTTGAACGCCTGGCTGGCGCGCGGGTCGGTGACGTCGTCCCACTCCAGCAGGGTGTTCAGCAGCTCCGGGTGCGAACCGTTGCAGTGGTAGCACTCGCGGTTGTTCTCCAGCACCAGCTTCCAGTTGGCCTTTTCCATCAGCGTGGTCTGTACCGCGACCTTGGTGTTCTCCATGTCGTACGGCTCCATGTAGTGCTCGAGCGTACGCAGGAAGTCATCGATGGCCGGCGGGTTCTCCGACAGCGAGATGAAGATGTAGCCGCCGGCGGTCTTCACGTTCACCGGTTTCAGGCTGTAGTCCTTCATGTCGAAGTCGGCGCCCATCTCGGTGCCGGCGAACAGCAGGCGGCCATCCAGCTCGTAGGTCCACTGGTGGTAGGGGCAGACCAGCTTGGCGACCTTGCCCTTGTCGCTCACGCACAGGCGCGAGCCGCGGTGGCGGCAGACGTTGTGGAAGGCGTGGATCTTGCCCTCGGCGCCCCGCAGGACGATCACCGGGTTGTCACCGATCTGCAGGGTGAGGAAGTTGCCCTTGGCGGGAATCTCGCAGGTCATGCCGGCGATCAGCCACTCCTTGTGGAAGATCTCCTGCATGTCCAGCTGGAACAGGCGCTCGTCGTTGTAGAAGGGCTGCGGCAGCGAGAAGCTGTGGTCGCGGGTGCGCAACATCTCGGCGGTGGCCTTGCGGGCCGGTTCCAGCGGGTCGCCCAGACTCAGGGTAGCGGTGACGTCCATTGCTAGGTCCTCATGCCGCAGCCCGGTCGGGCTGCCGGCGGAAATAAGTGGCTGATACGGTTTGCCACGCAGGGCATTTGCGGCAGGTGTCAGGCGCGCCGAGTGCGCCGTTTCCCGCCGTCTCGCTCAACCTGGGGGTTGCTCGGCATGGAGCTGAGTGTGGGGCCGCGACCGGTGAATACCCTTATCCATGGGCGACACGGCCAGATCATTTCCCGACGCGCAACGGCACGTCCCAGGCGGCAGGTCGCGATAAGCATGCAAATGTCGCTGGCAGGTAAATGCAGCGGGCATCCTCGTGCACACAATCCGCCCCATCAGGCATGCCGAAAGGCCCCGTGCTTTCTACGTCCGCGCGACGCAGGCAAGCGGGCCCCGGCGCTGCCCCATCAGGCCCAGCACGGCCCGCGTGCGCGGAGAGACAGCATGTCGACGAACAACTTCCTCAATCCGGTGAACACCCAGACCTGGGCCAACGGGCGCCACCTGGTGCGCTGCGTGAAGGCCATCCAGGAAACCTGGGATGTGCGCACCTTCTGCTTCATGGCCGACGCGCCGATCATGTTCTTCTTCAAGCCGGGGCAGTTCGTCACCCTGGAGCTGGAGATCGACGGCCAGCCGATCATGCGTTCCTACACCATTTCCAGCTCGCCTTCGGTGCCCTACAGCTTCTCCATCACCATCAAGCGCGTGCCCGGCGGCAAGGTCTCGAACTGGCTGCACGACAACCTCAAGGAAGGCGATCAGGTCCCGGTGCACGGGCCAGTGGGCAACTTCAACGCCATCGACTTCCCCGCGGAAAAGGTGCTGTTCCTCTCCGGCGGCGTCGGCATCACCCCGGTGATGTCCATGTCGCGCTGGTTCTTCGACACCAATGCCAACGTCGACATGGTCTTCGTGCACAGCGCGCGTACGCCCAAGGACATCATCTACCACCGCGAGCTGGAGCACATGAACTCGCGGATCAACAACTTCAAGCTGTACCTGGTCTGCGAGAAGTACGAGATGGGCGAGTCCTGGGCCGGCTACCGGGGCTTCCTGAACAAGGCGATGCTGCAGCTGATGGCGCCCGATTACCTCGAACGCGAGGTCTTCTGCTGCGGCCCGACGCCGTACATGCACGCGGTCAAGCGACTGCTCGAAGCCGAGGGCTACGACATGTCGCGCTACCACGAGGAGGCCTTCGGCCCGACCCCGCCGGAAGTGCGCGCCGACGTGAAGGAGCTGGCCGCCGAAGCGGCCGAGGCGCCGGCCGTGCCCCTGGCCGATCAGAACCTCGTTGAGTTCTGCGAAACCGGCAAGAGCATCCGCGTGGCACCCGGCGAGACCGTCCACGCCGCCGCCGCGCAGCTCGGCCTGCACATTCCCAAGGCCTGCGGCATGGGTATCTGCGGCACCTGCAAGGTGATGAAACGCTCCGGCGAGGTGGAGATGGAGCACAACGGCGGGATCACCGACGAAGACGTCGCCGAGGGCTACATCCTGTCCTGCTGCAGCGTGCCCAAGGGCGACGTGGTGATCGAGTACTGATCACAGCCTGCCCCCACCTGTCCCACACGTTACCCACTGAGTTATCCACAGGCTGAAGGTGTCCCGAGGCAAGCTCGGAGACACCTCTGGCCGAACCGCCTGGCCGCCTCGATCCCGTCTGCAACCCGCATGCCACGTGGCTTTCGCCTTGTGCGCGAGCACGCCGGACAGGCGCGCGCGGAGGCCCAGCCACGGGCCTTTGCGGGCACTGGCTGCGACGAATATCCACATTCGCTCAGTCTTCTTCCGGGGCTGCCTTGTAGCCACTGGAGAGACGTTGCTGCACGTCCTGTGGAACAGCGCTGTAGTGGCTGGAAGAAAGGCTATAGAGGCCCTGGCCGGCAGTGATGGATTTCAGCCGGTTGGCGTAACCATCCAGCTCCGCCAGCGGCACCTGCCCACGCACCAGCGTGACGCTGGCCGACAGCGACTCGGTGCCCAGCACCTGGCCACGGCGGCCGGTCAGGTCGGCGGTGATGTCGCCCAGGTGGGTATCCGGTGTCGTCACCTCGATCTGCATCACCGGTTCCAGCACGATGCCGCCGGCATTGCGCAGCGCATCCAGCATCGCCTTGCGCCCGGCGGCCTGGAAGGCAATGTCCTTGGAGTCCACCGAGTGACTCTTGCCGTCGAAGACCGTGACCTTCACGTCCTCCACCGGGAAGCCTGCCAGCGGCCCGGCCGCCAGCGCCGAGCGCACGCCCTTCTCCACCGAGGGGATGAAATTGCCGGGAATCACCCCTCCCTTGATCGCGTCGACGAAGGCGAAGCCCTCACCACGCGGCAACGGCTCGATGCGCAGGAACACCTCGCCGAACTGCCCCGCCCCGCCGGTCTGCTTCTTGTGCCGGCTGTGCCCTTCCGCCGTGCGGGTGGCGGTTTCGCGGTAGGGCACGGCGGGCGCGCGGGTCTGCACTTCCAGTTTGTACTGCCCGGCCATGCGCTCCAGCAGGTAGCGCAGGTGCATCTCGCCCATGCCGCGCAACACGGTCTGCTGGGTGGAGGCGTTGTAGTCCAGGCGCACACAGGGGTCTTCGGCCTGCAGGCGCTGGAGGATTTCCGCCAGGCGCTGCTCATCGCCACGGCGGCTCGCCTCGATGGCCAGGCCCTGCATCGGCTCGGGGAAGTCCAGCGGTTTGAGATGGATGTGGTCCTCGTCGTGGGAGTCGTGCAGCACCACGCCATAGTCCAGTTCGTCGACCTTGCTCAGTGCGCCGAAGTCACCGGGGATCAGCCACGGCGCCTCTTCGTGCTTCTTTCCCTGCAGGCGCAGCAGGTGGCCGACCTTGAACGGCTTGCGCCCGTCACCGGCAAACAGCTGCATCTCCCGACGGATCGTGCCCTGGTGCACGCGGAACACCGCGAGGCGGCCGACGAAGGGGTCGATCACCACCTTGAAGACGTGGGCGAGGACGTGGGCCTTGGGATCGGGCTGGCAGGCCACCGGGTGTTCACCCCCCTTGTCGTCGCTGCGCAGGAACAGCGGCGGGTTGCCCTCGGTGGGATTAGGCGCGAGACGCGCGAGGATGTTCGCCAGCTCCGGCACGCCGGCACCGGTGCGGGCGGAAACAAAGCACAGCGGAATCAGGTGCCCCTCGCGCAGGGCTCGCTCGAAGGGTTCGTGCAGCGCCTCGGGCGCCACCTCGCCCTCCTCCAGGTAGTGCGCCATCAGCGCTTCGTCGACCTCTACCACCTGGTCCACCAGCGCCTGGTGCGCTTCGGCCACCGAAGAGAAATCCGCCTCACCGTCGGGATTGAAGAAACAATCCACAACCCGGGCGCCACCCTCGGCCGGCAGGTTGATGGGCAATACCTCCTTGCCGAACGACTCGCGCAAACCCGCCAGAAGGCCCGGCAGGTCGATGCGCTCGGCGTCGATCTTGTTCACCACCAGCATCCGGCACAGTCCGCGCTCGCCAGCCCAGTCCATCATGCGGCGGGTGCTCAGCTCGATGCCGTTCTGCGCATTCACCACCACCAGCACGGTTTCCACGGCCGCCAGGGCCGGTAGCGCGTGGCCGATAAAATCCGGATAACCGGGCGTGTCGATCAAGCGAATGTGCGCGCCTTCGTGCTCGAAGTGCACCAGGGCGGCCGCCAGGGAATGGTGGTATTCGCGTTCCATGGGGTCGGAGTCGCACAGGGTGTCGCCACGCTCCAGCGAGCCCATGCTGGGGATGGCGCCGCTGTGTTGCAGCAGCGCTTCGGCAAGCAGGGTCTTGCCGCTGTCGCCGTGGCCGACCAGGGCCACGGTGCGGATCTGTTCCACCGAGTAACTGGACATGCTGAATCTCCCGCCCCCAGGGTGATTGAAGTATAGGCAGCAGCCCCTGTGCCTCTGGACAAATATTGATCAGCCACGCGCGAGCCAGTGGTACTGCGGCATGCAGCGATCCATCCACAACCCACCCACAAGTTCCTGGCAGAACGCTGCACAGCCGATGTGGAAAACCCAGCACAAAATCCGCTGAAAGCCAGTCATGGCGCGACTTTCGCCATTTGATCAAAAAACGTACTGCAACGACTGGGGCGCGCCCCACGTGGCCTCCAGCGATCTGGGTACAGGTTGTCCACACCTTCTGCGGGATTCGCCCCACAGGCATTGTGGAAAGTTTCGTGCAGCCCGCGCGGCTGGGGAAAAGTAGCAGTGGATCAGTCGCTTGCCTGCTGCGCTGATCACTCTTTGAACAACCCCCTGGAAGCCTCGTAGGACATGAGGTTGGCGATGTTTTCCACAGGAGGCGCACAGGAGGGTCAACATAAACCGGGGATAGTGGTGGAAGGATCGTCCACAGAAAAATCGCTGCAATCGATACACAGGCTCGCAAGTGATTGAAAAGGTGGGCTTGATCATAAAATAGCCAGCTTTCGGAAAGCCGCGCGCCATCAGCTTCGCAGGCGCCTCCCAACAGGTTTTCCACAGGTTGGGCAAGCTTGCCTCCACAACGGCTGTGGAGATCTTCACAACCCCTTCCATCACCCCTGAGAGCCAGGAATAGCGGGACTTTCATGAGAATGCGCGATGAAATGGCGCGGTTCACGATAGTGCCCCGCCGCGAACATTTTCCACCAGGTTGTCCACAGCTTTATCACAAGGTTGCCCGCAGATTTTCGCCAAACGCTGAAACACAGCCGGCGGGGCCTTCGGTGGGGTGCGGGGCTATGCTGGATTTCCCCAGCAGAGGAGCCCGTCCCATGATCCTGACCACCACCCCCACCATCGAGGGCAAGACCATCCAGGAATACCGCGGCATCGTGGTCGGCGAGGCGATCCTCGGCGCGAACGTGTTCCGCGACCTGTTCGCCGGCCTGCGCGACATCATCGGCGGGCGTTCCGGTGCGTACGAGAAGGAGCTGGGCAGGGCGCGGGAGATCGACTTCGAGGAGTTGCAGGAGCGCGCCGAGGAGCTGGGCGCCAACGCCGTGGTCGGCATCGACCTGGATTACGAGGTGGTAGGGCAGAACGGCAGCATGCTGATGGTCAGCGTGAGTGGGACGGCGGTGCGCATCTAGCGGTGCTGAGCCTGTAGGAGCGAGCTTGCTCGCGAACCGAATTCCGCCTGCCCCCAAGGTGTGAAGCGAAGGGACGGATGTTCGCGAGCAAGCTCGCTCCTACACCAGGGCCACTGTGATCAAGTTTTGATCAGCAATCTGCAAGCCACGCCACCCGTGGCCTGCAGGCTTTAATCCACAGGTTGGGGACAGGTTGCGCGAGCAACCGTCCCCAGCCCCTGGGGACAACTTATGCGCCCATCACCCTACGAATGTCGGCCGCCAGTTCCTCGACGCGGGCGATTTCGGTGTCCCACGAGCACATGAAGCGCGCGCCGCCGGCACCGATGAAGGTGTAGAAGCGCCAGCCCAACTGACGCAGGGCCTCCAGGGCAGGTTCGGACATCTGCAGGAACACGCCGTTGGCTTCCACCGGAAACATCAGTTGCACACCCGGCACGTCGGCGACGCGCTCGGCCAGCAGTTGTGCACAGCGGTTGGCGTGGCTGGCGTAATGCATCCAGGCGTCATCCTGCAGCACGCCGACCCAGGGCGCGGCGAGGAAGCGCATCTTCGAGGCGAGTTGGCCGGCCTGCTTGCAGCGGTAGTCGAAGCCTTCGGCCAGTTCACGGTTGAAGAACAGGATAGCCTCGCCCACCGCCATGCCGTTCTTGGTGCCACCGAAGCAGAGTACTTCGACGCCGGCCTTCCAGGTCAGCTCGGCCGGGGTAGCGCCGAGGAAGGCGCAGGCGTTGGAGAAGCGCGCGCCATCCATGTGCAGGTGCAGGCCCAGCTCACGGCAGGTGGCGCTGAGCGCCTGCAGCTCGTCCGGGCGGTAGACGGTACCAACCTCGGTGGCCTGGGTGATGGTGACCACGCGTGCCTTCGGGTAGTGGATGTCCTGGCGCTTGAGGGCGATCTCGCGGATCGCCTCGGGGGTCAGCTTGCCCTGGGCATCGGTGCGCGCCAGCAGCAGCTTGGAGCCGTTGGAGAAGAACTCCGGCGCGCCACACTCGTCGGTCTCGACGTGGGCGGTCTCGGCGCAGATCACGCTGTGATAGCTCTGGCACAGCGCCGCCAGCGCGAGGGAGTTGGCCGCGGTGCCGTTGAAGGCGAAGAAGACTTCGCAGTCGGTCTCGAACAGCTCGCGGAAGTAGTCGGAGGCGCGGGCGGTCCACTGGTCGTCGCCATAGGCGCGTTCGTGGCCGCGGTTGGCCTCGGCCATGGCCGCCCAGGCTTCGGGGCAGATACCGGAATAATTGTCGCTGGCGAACTGTTGGGTGTTGTCGGTCATGGTGCGGCCTCGGAAAACGTTGTGCGTCAGGCAGCAGCGTAGCAACGGATAGTCGCCCGCCGCCGGAGGGCGCAGGCCTCCCGCTGAGGGGAGGCCGCGGGATGGATCAGGGCAGCTTGGTCAGCGCCATCTGCTCGGAGATCGGCACGAACAGTTCGCGCAGGGACTGGGCGGTACCGCCGTTGGGCTTGTCCGGCGAGGTCATGTTGAGCACGTAGCGGCCCTTGATCAGGCCAGTCAGGCTCGACTCGCCAGCCTTGTCATCCGGCCCCGGTACGCTGATGGCCAGCGGGTCGCCCATGCGGGTGCTGTCGATCACCGGCAGGTACTGCTCGCCGCCGAACTGCGCGGCGGTGCCGTTCTGCAGCGCGGCCTGGCGCGCCTGGTTGAGCAGCGAGACGTTCTTGGCGGTGGTGTCGCGCAGCTTGGCCTGGGCAGCCAGGTACTGTTTGGCAGCCTCGCCCTGCTGGTCGGCGCCCGGCGCCGGCAGGCCGGTGTCGGTCAGGGTCACGACCAGGTGCTGGCTGCCATCGGCCTTGCCGTAGACGATGGTGGCGTCGTCGTAGCCGCACTCGCGGGACAGGTAGGGATAGCCGTAGATGGCCTTGGTCGGCGGCAGCGCCTTCTCCAGAACATGGCCGGTGCAGCTGTCGCCGGCCGGGGTGGCAGCGCCGGTGCTGGCGGCTTCGGGAGCAGCGGCCTTGGCGGGCTGGCTGTCGTCACCGCAGCCCTGCAGCGTCGCGGTGAGCAGCAGGGCGGAAAGCAGAGTCAGGGAACGGTTCATGGCGTCCTCGCATTTCGTGAGACGCGCAGTTTATTCCGTTGGCCCAATGGTTCCTATCGGCAGCTTCATTGCGCGGGTTCGCAGCGCCAGCGACCAGCCTTCTCGTCGTAGCCCGCCTTGATGACAGCCAGCCCGTCGCCGCGTGCCTCCAGGCAGAAGGTCTTCATGAAGGTCGCCCGCTGGCCGTCGCCGGCGCTGTCGTGCCCGCCGACGGTGACGCTGTACAGGCCAGGCTCCAGCAGCCGCGCCGGGGTTTTCTCGCGGAAGCCGGCAATAGCCCGGCCATAGGCGAAGCAGGTGTCGCTGCGCAGCGACACGCCCTGGGTCGGTTCGATACTGGCCGACGACCAGAACGGCTCGTAGGGTTCGCGGGAGACTTCGATGTACTGCACCGCCACTTGCCGTTCGTCCACCTGCAGCGTGCGGTTGAAGAACAGGCCGGGCGACTTGAACGCGGCCCCGCCAAAGCACAGGGTCCGGTCCTGCATCCAGACGTTGGCGTCGCCGTCGAACAGGCGCGACATGCCCCAGGCCGACAGCGAGGGCGTCAGCAGGGCAAGACACAGCGAACTCACGAGAAAGCCGCGCTTCATTCACTTGGCTCCGCAGGCCGCGCCGTCCTGGCGCGGGCATGTCGCATTCTGACCAGCCGCCGCGAGCAATTCCACGCACCCGGTCGCTTTTACGTCGTTCGCAGCATGTCGCAAACGCACCTACCCACGACGTGCGCAGGCATCTGGTCCGGCAGGGCCAGTCATACCATCGCTGCCAAGGGGGCCAATTGCGTCCCGCACCAGCCATGGCGCTCCAGCGCGCCGCAGGGAGACCAGCGATGTTCAGCAAGCAAGACCAGATCCAGGGTTATGACGACGAACTGCTCGCGGCGATGGATGCCGAGGAAGCGCGCCAGGAGGACCACCTCGAGCTGATCGCTTCGGAGAACTACACCAGCAAGCGCGTCATGCAGGCCCAGGGCAGCGGGCTGACCAACAAGTACGCCGAAGGCTATCCGGGCAAGCGTTACTACGGCGGCTGCGAGCATGTGGACAAGGTCGAGCAGCTGGCCATCGATCGCGCCAAGCAGCTGTTCGGCGCCGACTACGCCAACGTCCAGCCGCACTCCGGCTCCTCGGCCAACTCCGCCGTGTACCTGGCGCTGATCAACGCCGGCGACACCATCCTGGGCATGAGCCTGGCCCATGGCGGCCACCTGACCCACGGCGCCAAGGTCTCCTCCTCCGGCAAGCTGTACAACGCCGTGCAGTACGGCTTGAACACCGACACCGGACTGATCGACTACGACGAGGTCGAGCGCCTGGCCGTGGAACACCAGCCGAAGATGATCGTCGCCGGCTTCTCCGCCTACTCCAAGACGCTGGACTTCCCGCGCTTCCGCGCCATCGCCGACAAGGTCGGGGCGCTGCTGTTCGTCGACATGGCCCACGTCGCCGGCCTGGTCGCCGCTGGCCTGTACCCGAACCCGCTGCCCTACGCCGACGTGGTCACCACCACCACCCACAAGACCCTGCGCGGCCCCCGCGGCGGCCTGATCCTGGCCAGATCCAACGAAGAGATCGAGAAGAAGCTCAACTCGGCCGTCTTCCCCGGCGCCCAGGGTGGCCCGCTGATGCACGTGATCGCTGCCAAGGCGGTGTGCTTCAAGGAAGCGCTGGAGCCCGGCTTCAAGGACTACCAGGCCCAGGTGATCAAGAACGCCCAGGCCATGGCCCAGGTGTTCATCGAGCGTGGCTACGACGTGGTTTCCGGCGGCACCGACAACCACCTGATGCTGATCAGCCTGGTGAAGCAGGGCCTGACCGGCAAGGAAGCGGACGCCGCCCTCGGCCGCGTCGGCATCACCGTGAACAAGAACGCCGTGCCGAATGACCCGCAAAGCCCGTTCGTCACCTCCGGCATCCGCATCGGCACCCCGGCGGTCACCACCCGTGGGCTGAAGGAAGAACAGTGCCGCGAGCTGGCCGGCTGGATCAGCGACGTACTGGACCACCTGGGCGACGCCGACGTGGAGGCGAAAGTCGCCACCCAGGTCGCCGGCCTGTGCGCGGATTTCCCGGTCTACCGTTGAGATTCCCGGCAGCCCCTTGTAGGAGCGAGCTTGCTCGCGAACCAGCCCCGTCGCGAGGCCATTCGCGAGCAAGCTCGCTCCTACGAAGGGCGACACGGCGACTAGAGATTTCAGGAGCACCCCATGCAACGCTACTCCGGCTTCGGCCTGTTCAAGCACTCCCTGAGCCACCACGAGAACTGGCAGCGCATGTGGCGCACGCCCACGCCCAAGCCGGTGTATGACGTGGTCATCGTCGGCGGCGGCGGGCACGGCCTGGCCACTGCCTACTACCTGGCCAAGGAGCACGGCATCACCAACGTCGCGGTGATCGAGAAGGGCTGGCTGGGCGGCGGCAACACCGCGCGCAACACCACCATCGTGCGTTCCAACTACCTGTGGGACGAGTCGGCGCTGCTCTACGAACACGCCATGAAACTGTGGGAAGGCCTGTCCCAGGACCTGAACTACAACGTCATGTTCTCCCAGCGCGGCGTCTACAACCTCTGCCACACCCTGCAGGACATGCGCGACGGCGAGCGCCGCGTGAGCGCCAACCGCCTCAACGGTGTGGACGGCGAACTGCTCAACGCCCAGCAGGTGGCCGAAGAGATTCCCTACCTGAACTGCACCAAGAGCGCCCGCTACCCGGTGATGGGTTCCACCGTGCAACGCCGTGGCGGCGTGGCCCGTCACGACGCCGTGGCCTGGGGCTTCGCCCGTGCCGCCGACGCCCTGGGCGTGGACCTGATCCAGCAGACCGAAGTCATCGGCTTCCGCAAGCAGGACGGCGCCGTGATCGGCGTCGAGACCAACCGCGGCTTCATCGGCGCCAAGCGCGTCGGCGTGGTCACCGCCGGCAACTCCGGGCACATGGCGATGCTCGCCGGCTTCCGCCTGCCGATCGAATCGCACCCGCTGCAGGCGCTGGTCTCCGAGCCGCTGAAACCCATCATCGACAGCGTGATCATGTCCAACGCCGTGCACGGCTACATCAGCCAGTCGGACAAGGGCGACCTGGTCATCGGCGCCGGCATCGACGGCTACAACGGCTATGGCCAACGCGGCTCCTACCCGGTGATCGAACACACCCTGCAGGCGATCGTCGAGATGTTCCCGGTGCTCTCGCGCGTGCGCATGAACCGCCAGTGGGGCGGCATCGTCGACACCACCCCGGACGCCTGCCCGATCATCGGCAAGGCCCCGGTGAAGAACCTGTTCTTCAACTGTGGCTGGGGCACCGGCGGCTTCAAGGCCACGCCCGGCTCGGGCAACGTCTTCGCCGCCACCCTCGCCAAGGGCGAGCCGCATCCGCTGGCCGCGCCCTTCTCCATCGAACGCTTCCACACCGGCGCGCTGATCGACGAGCACGGCGCTGCGGCCGTAGCTCACTAAAGAGGGCATTAACCATGTTGAACATCTTCTGCCCTCATTGCGGCGAGCTGCGTTCCGAAGAGGAATTCCACGCCAAGGGCCAGGCGCACATTCCGCGTCCGCTCGACCCGGCCGCCTGCACCGACGCCGAGTGGGGCGAGTACATGTTCTTCCGCGACAACCCGCGCGGCATCCACCACGAGCTGTGGGTGCACGCCGCCGGCTGCCGCCAGTACTTCAACGTCACCCGCCACACGGTGACCTACGAAATCCTCGAAACCTACAAGATCGGCGAAAAACCCAGCATCACCGCCGCCGAGAAGAAATCCGCCGTCCAGCCCGCCGTGGAGAAGGCCTAATGAGCCAGATCAATCGCCTGTCCCGTGGCGGTCGCATCGACCGCAACAAGCCGCTGACCTTCAGCTTCAACGGCCAGAGCTACCAGGGCTTCGCCGGTGACAGCCTGGCCGCCGCGCTGCTGGCCAACGGCGTCGACATCCTCGGCCGCAGCTTCAAGTACTCGCGCCCGCGCGGCATCGTCGCCGCCGGCGCCGAAGAGCCCAACGCCATCCTGCAGATCGGCTCGCGCGAATCCACCCAGGTGCCCAACGTGCGCGCCACCCAGCAGGCGCTGTACAGCGGCCTGGTGGCCACCGCCACCAACGGCTGGCCGAACGTGCAGAACGACCTCATGGGGATCTTCGGCAAGGTCGGCGGCAAGCTGATGCCGCCCGGCTTCTACTACAAGACCTTCATGTACCCGCAGTCCATGTGGCTGACCTACGAGAAGTACATCCGCAAGGCTGCCGGCCTGGGCCGCGCGCCCACCGAAGTGGACCCGGACAGCTACGACTGGATGAACCACCACGCTGACGTGCTGATCGTCGGCGCCGGCCCCGCCGGCCTCGCCGCTGCCCTGGCCGCCTCGCGCAGCGGTGCGCGGGTGATCCTCGCCGATGAACAGGAAGAGTTCGGCGGCAGCCTGCTCGACACCCGCGAAACCCTCGATGGCAAGCCGGCCGAGGAGTGGGTGGCCCAGGCCATCACCGAGCTGGAAGGCAACCCGGACGTGATCCTGCTGCCGCGCGCCACGGTCAACGGCTACCACGACCACAACTTCCTCACCATTCACGAGCGCCGCACCGACCATATCGGCGAGACCGCTCCCCTGGGCCAGGTGCGCATGCGTGTACACCGCGTGCGTGCCAACCGCGTGGTACTGGCTGCCGGCGCCCACGAGCGCCCGCTGGTCTACGCGAACAACGACGTGCCGGGCAACATGCTTGCCGGCGCCGTCTCCACCTATGTACGCCGCTACGGCGTGGCACCGGGCAAGAAACTGGTGCTGTCCACCAACAACGACTACGCCTACCGCGTCGCCCTGGACTGGCAGGAAGCCGGTCTGCAGGTGGTCGCCATCGCCGACGCCCGCCCCAATCCGCGCGGCGAATGGGTCGAGGAAGCGCGCAAGCGCGGCATGCGGGTCATCACCGGCAGCGCAGTGATCGAGGCACGCGGCAGCAAACGCGTAAGCGGAGCGAAGGTCGCCTCCATCGACACCTTCCGCCACAAGGTCAACGCGCCCGGTGAGTGGCTGGACTGCGACCTCATCGCCAGTTCCGGCGGCTACAGCCCGGTGGTGCACCTGGCTTCGCACCTGGGCGGCAAGCCGGAATGGCGCGAGGACATCCTCGCCTTCGTGCCCGGCCTGGCCTTCCAGAAGCGTATCTGTGCCGGCGCGGTGAACGGCGTGTTCCGTCTCGCCGATGCCCTGGCCGACGGCTACCAGGCCGGCAGTCAGGCCGCAGTCGACGGCGGCTTCAAGGCCGTCGAAGGCGAGCTGCCGGTGGTTGCCGAGCGTGCCGAGGACGCCACCCTCGCGCTGTTCCAGGTGCCCCACGAAAAATCCACGGCGCGCGCACCCAAGCAGTTCGTCGACACTCAGAACGACGTCACCGCCGCCGCCATCGAACTGGCCTGCCGCGAGGGCTTCGAGTCCATCGAGCACGTCAAGCGCTACACCGCGCTGGGCTTCGGCACCGACCAGGGCAAGCTGGGCAACATCAACGGCCTGGCGATCGCCGCCCGCGCCCAGGGCAAGAGCATCGCCGACACCGGCACCACCATGTTCCGCCCCAACTACACCCCGGTGACCTTCGGCGCGGTCGCCGGCCGCCACTGCGGCCATCTGTTCGAGCCGGTACGCTTCACCGCCCTGCACGCCTGGCACGTGAAGAACGGCGCCGAGTTCGAGGACGTCGGCCAGTGGAAGCGCCCCTGGTACTTCCCCAAGCGCGGCGAAGACATGCACGCCGCCGTGGCCCGCGAATGCCGCGCCGTGCGTGAGTCGGTCGGCCTGCTCGACGCCTCGACCCTGGGCAAGATCGACATCCAGGGCCCGGACGCCCGCGAGTTCCTCAACCGCGTCTACACCAACGCCTGGACCAAGCTGGACGTGGGCAAGGCTCGCTATGGCCTGATGTGCAAGGAAGACGGCATGGTCTTCGACGATGGCGTCACCGCGTGCCTGGCCGACAACCACTTCGTCATGACCACCACCACCGGCGGCGCGGCGCGCGTGCTGGAGTGGCTGGAGCTGTACCACCAGACCGAATGGCCGGAGCTGAAGGTGTACTTCAGCTCGGTCACCGACCACTGGGCCACCCTGACCCTGTCCGGCCCCAACAGCCGCAAGCTGCTGGCCGAGGTCACCGACATCGACCTGGACAAGGACGCCTTCCCCTTCATGACCTGGAAGGAAGGCAAGGTCGCCGGCGTCCCGGCGCGGGTGTTCCGCATCTCCTTCACCGGCGAGCTGTCCTACGAGGTGAACATCCAGGCCAACTACGCCATGGGTGTGCTGGAAGCCATCGTCGCCGCTGGCGCGAAGTACAACCTGACGCCGTATGGCACCGAGACCATGCACGTCCTGCGCGCCGAGAAGGGCTTCATCATCGTCGGCCAGGACACCGACGCCTCGGTCACCCCGGACGACCTGAACATGGGTTGGGCAGTCGGTCGTACCAAGCCCTTCTCCTGGATCGGCTGGCGCGGCATGAACCGCGCCGACTGCCAGCGCGAGGACCGCAAGCAGCTGGTCGGCCTCAAACCCACCAACCCGATGGACCTGCTGCCCGAAGGCGCGCAACTGCTGTTCACCCCGCAGCACACCGTTCCGGCGACCATGGTCGGCCACGTCACCTCCAGCTACATGAGCAGCAGCCTGGGCTACAGCTTCGCCCTGGCGGTGGTGAAGGGCGGCATCAAGCGCCTGGGCGAGAAGGTCTATGCCCCGTTGGCCGATGGCCGGGTGATCGAGGCGGAAATCTGCAGCTCGGTGTTCTACGACCCGAAAGGCGAACGGCAGAACGTGGATTGATCCCTCGCGCCCGCTCCCCACAGGGGGCGGGCTGACCGATTTCCAGGCGCAGCGCGCCCCAAGGTGAACAGAACATGAGCAAAGCCAACCTCTACCAGCAACGCCCCGCCGACGGCATCCAGGCCGAATCGCCCCTGCACCACGCCGAGCTGGACAAGCTCGCCGCGCGCAAGGTGGCCAACGCCGGCGTGACCCTGCGCGAGAAGACATTCCTCGGCCACCTGACCCTGCGTGGCGACGCCCACGACCCGGCCTTCGCCGGCGGCGTGCACAAGGCCCTGGGCCTGGAGCTGCCGGTGGCCCTGGGCCTGGTGGCCAAGGGCGACACCTCGCTGCAGTGGCTCGGCCCGGACGAGTGGCTGCTGATCGTCCCCGGCGGCGAGGAGTTCGCCGTCGAACAGCGTCTGCGCGAAGCCCTCGGCGAGGACCTGCATTACTCGGTGATCAACGTCAGCGGCGGCCAGACCCTGCTGGAGCTCGAAGGCGCCAAGGTGCGCGAAGTGCTGATGAAGTCCACCGGCTACGACGTGCACCCGAGCAACTTCCCGGTGGGCAAGGCGGTGGGTACCAACTTCGCCAAGTCCCAGCTGGTGATCCGCCATACCGGCGAGCACACCTGGGAGCTGGTGGTGCGCCGCAGCTTCTCCGACTACATCTGGCTGTGGCTGCAGGACGCCTGCGCCGAGTACGGCCTGCAGGTAGCGGCGTAACAGGCGTCGATTCCCCTCGCTGCTTCGGCGAGGGGAAATCCTTCGGAGTCAGACCATGAGCCGCACCCCCGATACCTGGATCCTCACTGCCGACAGCCCGAGCCTGCTGGGCACGGTGGACGTGGTCACGCGCTACCTGTTCGAACAGCGCTGCTACGTCACCGAGCACCACTCCTTCGATGACCGCCTGGCGCAGCGCTTCTTCATTCGCATCGAATTCCGCGCCGGCGACGGCTTCGACGAGGCCGCCTTCCGCGCCGGCCTCGCCGATCGCGTCTCGCCCTTCCAGATGAACGTCGAACTGACCCCGCCGGGCTACCGCAGCAAGGTGGTGATCATGGTCTCCAAGGCCGACCACTGCCTGAACGACCTGCTCTACCGCCAGCGCATCGGCCAGCTGCCGATGGACGTGGTGGCGGTGGTCTCCAACCACCCGGACCTGGAGCCGCTGGCGCGCTGGCACGGCATTCCCTACCACCACTTTGCGCTGGACCCGAACGACAAGGGCGCGCAGGAGGCGAAGGTCTGGCAGGTGATCGAGGAAACCGGCGCCGAACTGGTGATCCTCGCCCGCTACATGCAGGTGCTCTCGCCCGAGCTGTGCCGCCGCCTGGACGGCTGGGCGATCAACATCCACCACTCGCTGCTGCCCGGTTTCAAGGGCGCCAAGCCCTACCACCAGGCCTACCAGAAGGGCGTGAAGCTGGTCGGCGCCACCGCCCACTACATCAACAACGACCTCGACGAGGGCCCGATCATCGCCCAGGGCGTCGAGCCCGTGGACCACTCCCACTACCCCGAGGACCTGATCGCCAAGGGCCGCGACGTGGAGTGCCTGACCCTGGCCAAGGCCGTGGGTTACCACATCGAGAAACGCGTGTTCCTGAACGCCAATAGGACAGTGGTGCTGTAAGCACAGCCCGTACCTGTAGGGCGCATAACGCCACAGGCGTTATCCGCCATGACGCCTGCAACGGCGGATGGATGGGGCTCATCCGCCCTACGTGTCACCTCGGAGTGTGCGCGCGCTGTATAGAGCGCCCTCTCCCTAGCACCGAGCAACACCGACAGCCCAGCCGGCTGCCAGCAGTACCGACCGGCCCTGTCGCGCAACACACGACATCCCAGTGCAAAACCGCGAGCCGCAGGGCCCGCCTTTGTACCCACAAACACAATGAGGAATGCGTATGTCTGGCAATCGTGGTGTGGTTTATCTCGGCCCGGGCAAGGTCGAAGTACAGAACATCCCCTATCCGAAGATGCAGGACCCGCAGGGCAAGCAGATCGACCATGGGGTGATCCTGCGCGTCGTTTCTACCAACATCTGCGGCTCCGACCAGCACATGGTCCGTGGCCGTACCACCGCGCCGGAAGGCCTGGTGCTGGGCCACGAGATCACCGGTGAAGTCGTCGAGATCGGTCGCGGCGTGGAAACCATGAAGATCGGCGACCTGGTCTCGGTGCCGTTCAACGTCGCCTGCGGCCACTGCCGCACCTGCAAGGAGCAGCACACCGGAGTCTGCCTGACGGTCAACCCCGCCCGCGCCGGCGGCGCTTACGGCTACGTCGACATGGGTGGCTGGGTCGGGGGCCAGGCGGAATACGTGCTGGTGCCCTACGCCGACTTCAACCTGCTGAAACTCCCCAACCGCGACGCGGCCATGGAGAAAATCCGCGACCTGACCTGCCTCTCCGACATCCTCCCCACCGGCTATCACGGCGCGGTGACCGCTGGCGTCGGTCCGGGCAGCACCGTCTACATCGCCGGTGCCGGTCCGGTCGGCCTCGCTGCCGCCGCCTCGGCCCGCCTGCTGGGCGCCGCCGTGGTGATCGTCGGTGACGTCAACCCGACCCGCCTGGCCCACGCCAAGGCGCAGGGTTTCGAGATCGCCGACCTGTCCAAGGACACCCCGCTGCACGAGCAGATCGCCGATCTGCTGGGCGAGCCGGAAGTGGACTGCGCGGTCGACGCGGTGGGCTTCGAGGCCCGCGGCCATGGCCATTCGGGGTCGCAGCACGAGGCTCCGGCCACCGTGCTGAACTCGCTGATGGGTGTGGTGCGGGTAGCCGGCAAGATCGGCATTCCGGGCCTCTACGTCACCGAGGATCCGGGCGCGGTGGACGCAGCGGCCAAGCAGGGTTCGCTGAGCATCCGCTTCGGCCTGGGCTGGGCCAAGTCGCACAGCTTCCACACCGGCCAGACCCCGGTGATGAAATACAACCGCCAGCTGATGCAGGCGATCATGTGGGACCGCATCAAGATCGCCGATGTCGTCGGAGTGGAAGTCATCACCCTCGACCAGGCGCCCAAGGGCTACGGCGAGTTCGATGCCGGGGTGCCGAAGAAATTCGTCATCGACCCGCACAACCTTTTCCGCGCCGCCTGACGGCGCAACCGACCCCGGCCGCGACTCCACTTCCGCGGCCGTCTCTCCAGGGGAGCCGCAAGGCTCCCTTTTTTTGTCCGCTCGGCCGGGGCGTGTAGGAGCGAGCTTGCTCGCGAACCCGCCCAGCACCGGCACAACCGGGAAATCCGTTCGCGAGCAAGCTCGCTCCTACAGAAGATCCGTCACGGCTTGGCGCAGGAAAGATACGTAGGATGGGTGGAGCGCAGCGATACCCATGCTGGCGGTGCCGAGAATTGATGGGTATCGCTGCGCTCCACACCATCCTGCAAATCCGATCAGGGCTTGGGCGCGGGGCAGTTGAAGTCGCCTTCCTGGCAGTCGGACAGCGTCTGCAGTTCCTTGATGCGGTTGTCCGTCATGGCCTTCAGGCAATTGCTGTAGGCCATCGGATAGCCCGAGCCACCCTCGACGCTGGACGTCTCGAACTTGCAGCTGAGGTCACGGTAGGTCAGCCAGGCCTTCTGCGCAGCGGTCAGGGCCTTCTTCTGCCCGGCATCCAGGCGCTGGCGATACTGCCCGTAGAGATCGTTGAGACGCTTGTCGCTGGCCTTGTAGGCGGCGCCGGTACAGGCATTGATCTCGCCCTGGGTCTTGGCGTCGGCACAGTCCTCGGCGGCTTGGGCGAAGGAAGACATGGCCAGCAGGCCAAGGGGAAGGAGCAGCAACTTCATGGGGACGCTATCCGTTGTCTTGGATGGAGTCCCCACTCTAGCCGCTCTCGCAGGGTAACGGCGGATAACGCCTGGGGCGTTATTCGCCCTACGCGAAACCGAACCCCTATCGCAGGGCGAATAACCGCTAGCGGTTATCCGCCGCCACGTCGCGGCGCTCAGCCGAGCAGCTTCGCCGCCATCCGCTCCAGTGCCTGGCGCTGGAAGGCGCGGAAGTCGGCATCCGGCTGCTGGCCTTCGAGCATCGGCAGGAAGGGATCGACCACCTCGGTACGCACACCGGCCATCTCCTCGATCACCGCGTGACCGCAGAACGGCACGTAGGCTTCCGCGTAGCCGCCTTCGTGCACCACCACCAGCTTGCCGTCGCACAGGCGCTCGGCGGCATCGCGCACGGCGGCAGCCATGAAGCGGAAGGTCTCGCTGTGGGCGAGCATGCGCGCCAGGGGGTCCACGCCGTTGGCGTCGAAGCCGCTGGCCACCACGATCAGCTCCGGCTGGAAACGCTCCAGCGCCGGCACGATGATCGTCTCCATGGCCACGCGGTAGGCATCGTCACCGCTGCCTGGATAGAGCGGCACGTTGAGGTTGCAGCCCTTGCCCGCGCCTTCGCCAATGTCGTCCACCGCGCCACTGCCGGTGGGGTAGCAGTCGGCCTGGTGAATCGACAGGGTCAGCACGTCGTCGCGGCCGTAGAAGATCGTCTCGGTGCCGTTGCCGTGGTGCACGTCCCAGTCGAGCACCGCCACGCGCTTGATCCCATGGCGCGCCTTGGCCGTCTCCACCGCCACGGCGATGTTCGCCAGGTAGCAGAAGCCCATGCCGCGATCCGGCAGGCAGTGGTGGCCCGGCGGGCGGGACAGCGCGTAGGCGTTGTCCAACTCGCCGCGCAGCACCGCGTCGACCGCGGCGATGGTCAGCCCGGCGGACTGCCGGGCGATGTCGTAGGTGCCATGGCTGACCATGGTTTCCTCGCCCATGTCGCCGTGGCCGGCTTCGCTGTAGGCCTTGAAGCGCTCCAGGTAGCTGGCCGGGTGCACCCGCAGCAGGTCTTCCTCGCTGGCCAGCGGCGCGCTGGACAGGTGCAGCTGGCTGCTGAGGCCGGAGACGTCCATCAGGCTTTTCAGCCGGCGTTTGCTCTCCGGCGACTCGGCGTGGCCGGCGCCCACCGGCGGCTGCAACCAGCCACCGACGGGAAGGATCAGCGCGTGCAGACCGGTCGCGTGCCAGAAGCAGCGCTCGTCGAAGAAGAACCCGGTCCGACGGCTCATGCGCGGGCCGCCTTCAGGGCGCGCTGGCGCTTGCGGCTGAACAGCCAGTAGACCGGCGAGACCACGCCCAGGCCGACGACCCAGGAGATGTCTGCGCCGTTCATGGCCTGCGCGGCAGCACCGGTGTAGAGCGCGGTGGACATGAACGGCACCTGCACCAGGATGCCGAGGATGTAGCAGTTCACCGCGGTCCAGTTGAAGGTGCCGTAGATGCCGCCGTCACGCCGGAAGAACGACAGCACGTCGTATTCGCCGTGGGCCACCAGGTAGTAGTCGACCAGGTTGATCGCGCTCCAGGGCACCAGCACGTAGAGCAGCAGCAGGATGAAGTTGGTGTAGTTGGCCATGAAGTTGTCCTGGCCGAGCAGGGCGATGGCCAGCGAGCCACTGAATAGCGCCAGGGCGATCACCGCGCGCCAGCCGGCCTGGGCCGACCAGGACGGCAGCAGGGTCTGGCCGACGGTGATGGCCGAGAGCGTGCCGCAGTACAGGTTCATCGAGTTGGTGGCGGCGATGCCGATGGAAAACACCGCAACCATGATGGCGCTGAAGCCGCCGGTCATCTCGATCAGGCCGGCGATGACGTCGCCCTCGCCCACCGACAGGCCGACCAGCACACCCAGCAGCATCGGCAGGATCGAACCCAGGCAGCAGCCCCAGTAGCTCGACCAGAACGCGGTGCGCGCACCGGTGCCCTGCGGCATGTAGCGCGAGTAGTCGGAAACGTAGGGGGCGTAGGCCAGCTGCCACAGCGCGGCGATGGACAGCGCGCCGAGGAAGCCGGGGATGTTGTTCTCGTTGCGCTGCAGCAGGTCCGCCGGCAGGCCGTGGACGAACACCAGCCAGACGAAGCTGATCAGCAGCACCGCGCCGGACAGCCAGGACATCACGCGGGTGTAGCCGTGGATCAGGCGGTAGCCGAACACCGTGGCGATCACACTGATCGCACCCACCAGCAGGATGCCGGTGTTGGTGCCGATCACCTCGAAGCGCGCGTGCAGCGCCTGGCCGCCGAGCACCAGGTTGGAGGCGAAGAAGCCCAGGTACATGATCACCACCAGGGCGACCACCAGCAAGGATCCGAAGGAGCCGAACTGGCCGCGGGTCTGCACCATCTGCGGTACGCCCAGCTGCGGACCCTGGGCCGAGTGCAGGGCCATGAACACGCCACCTACCAGGTTGCCGAGCACCAGCGCCAGCACGGCGGCGAAGAACGGCAGCTTGAACACGGTGACCGCCAGGGCGCCGGTGACCACGGTCAGCAGCATGATGTTGCTGCCGAACCAGATGGTGAAGAGGTCGCGGGCGCGGCCGTGTCGTTCGTGTGCGGCGATGGGCTGGATGGTGCTCAGCTCCAGCGTCGTCGCCTGGTTTTGCGTTGTTGTCATTGTGATTCTCACGCGTCGTTGGCAAGGCAGGCCCGGCGCAGACACCGGGCTTGGATCAGGAAAGGATCAGCGGGCGGCCCAGGCGTTGAAGCGCTGTTCCAGCTCTTCGCCGTGGTCGACCCAGAAGGCCGCGTCCACCGAGCGGGCGCCTTCGAGGTTGGCTGGCGCGGTGGGCAGCGCGTCGCGCACGTCCGCCGGCAGCAGGTCCAGCGTGCCCTTGTGCACCGGGCCGTAGGGGATGTTCTCGGAGAAGGTCTTCTGGGTTTGCGGCTGGCTGGCGAAGGCGATGAACTTCTCGGCCAGCGCCTTGTTCGGCGTGCCCTTCACCACGGCCCAGTATTCCGGGTCGTACAGGCTGCCCGGCCAGACGATGCCCAGCTTCACGCCTTCCTTCTGCGCGGCGGCGATGCGGCCGTTGTAGGCGGCGCTCATCACCACATCACCGGCGGCCAGCCACTGCGGCGGTTGCGCGCCGGCTTCCCACCACTGGATGTTGCCCTTGAGCTGGTCGAGCTTGGCGAAGGCACGGTCGACGCCCTCTTTGGTGCCGAGCACCTTGTAGAGGTCTTCCTGCTTCACGCCATCGGCCAGCAGGGCGATTTCCAGGGTGTACTTGGCGCCCTTGCGCAGGCCGCGCTTGCCCGGATATTCAGCGGTGTTCCAGAAGTCGGCCCAGGATTGCGGAGCCTTGGCGACCTTGGTGCCGTTGTAGGCCATGACCATGGACCAGACGTAGGTGGCCACGCCGCACTCACTGAGGGTGCCGGGGACGAAGTTCTTCTCGTCGCCGATGGCTGCCGGGTCGATGCGCTCGAACAGGCCTTCCTCGCAGCCGCGCAGCAGTTCGGGGCTTTCCACCTCGACCACGTCCCAGCTGACCTTGCCGACGTCGACCATGGCTTTCACCTTGGCCATCTCGCCGTTGTACTCGCCGGCGACGATCTTGCCGGCGCCGCTGGCCTCGAAGGGCTTGAAGTAAGCCTGCTCCTGGGCCGCCTTGGTGGCGCCGCCGAAGGAAATGACGGTGATGCTTTGGGACTGGGCGTTAACGCTACCGACAGCGGCGGCGAGGGCACAGGTGATGGAGATGCGCGTAAGCAAGGACACTTTCATGGAACGACTCCCACAGCCGGATTGGCGTTGTTGTGTTGCTGGGCAGTACCCCCGGCCAGAAGCCGGGCAAAAAAGGTTCCATCGCGCGGGCGTCTTTGCGCTCGCGGCGTTGTTGTGGAGCTTGAGCGGTGTAGGAGCGGGCCATGCCCGCGACCGCTCATGGGTCGCGGGCATGGCCCGCTCCTACAGGGAAAGCGGCTTACAGCACACCGATTTCCTGGGCCGTGCGGTCGACCGCGCGGCGGGTCTTGTCGACCAGTTCGTCGATCTCGGCACGCCCGGCGACCAGCGCCGGGGCCATGATCATGCGGCCGAGGGTGGAACGGATGATCACGCCCTCCTCGAAGCCGATGGTGCGGCAGCGCCAGGCGATGTCGTTCTCGTTGTCGAAGCGCTTGCGGGTGGCCTTGTCCTGGACGAACTGCAGCGCGGCGACGAAGCCGGTGCCCTGGATGTCGCCCACCAGCGGGTGGTTGCCGAAGACTTCGCGCAGGCACTGTTGCAGGTACGGGCCGGTGTCGTTCTTCACCGCGTTCACCCAGCCCTCGTCGCGCAGCGCGCGCAGGTTGGCAACGGCGACGGCGGCGGCCACCGGGTGGCCGGAGTAGGTCAGGCCGTGGGCGAACACGCCGCCCTCTTCCACCAGCGCCTGGGCAATGCGCTTGCTCAGCACCAGGCCGCCCATGGGGATGTAGCCAGAGGTCAGGCCCTTGGCGATGGACAGGGTGTCGGGCTGGAAGCCGAAGTGCTGGTGGGCGAACCACTCGCCGGTACGGCCGAAGCCGCCGATCACTTCGTCGGCGCACAGCAGCACATCGTACTGACGGCAGATGCGCTGGATTTCCGGCCAGTAGCTTTCCGGCGGGAAGATCATGCCGCCAGCGCCCTGGAACGGCTCGGCAATGAAGCCGGCGACGTTGTCGGCGCCCAGTTCGAGGATCTTCTCTTCCAGCTGCAGCGCGCAGCGACGGCCGAACTCGGCCGGTGTCAGGTCACCGCCGGCAGCGAAGAAGTAGGGTTCGTCGATGTGCGCGATGTCCGGGATCAGGCCGCCCATCTCGTGCATGAACTTCATGCCGCCCAGCGCGGTGGCCGCCAGGGTGGAGCCGTGGTAGCCGTTCCAGCGGCCGATCATGATCTTCTTCTGCGGCTTGCCTTCGATCTGCCAGAAGCGGCGCACGGTACGGATCAGCACCTCGTTGGCCTCGGAGCCGGAGTTGGTGTAGATCGCGTGGCTGTAGTGGTCAGGCAGCAGGCTGAAGAGGGTCTCGGAGAGTTCGATCACCGCCGGGTGGGTGGTGTGGAAGAACATGTTGTAGTACGGCAGCTCGTCGAGCTGGGCGGTGGCGGCGGCAGTCAGGTCCTTGCGGCCGTAGCCCAGGTTGGTGCACCACAGGCCGGACATGCCGTCGATGTACTTGTTGCCGTCGTTGTCCCAGAGGTGCAGGCCTTCGCCGCGCACCATCACGCGCGGGCCTTCGGCGTTCAGCGCCTTCTGGTCGAGGAAGGCGTGGATGTGGTGGGCCGCATCCGCTTTCTGGTATTCACGGGTGTCGCGCGGGGCGCGGGTGTTGTCGGTCATCGACTTTCTCCTCTATCCCTCGGCGGTGCTCCGGCAGCCGGCCTGAGGGGTCTTCAGGGGATCGAGGGCGACGGACTTACCTGGGCAGTCTCACCGGCCGTCTCGAACGGTTCGGTTAGCAATCGGGGTGTTGCTCAGGCGCCGGATTCGACCCCGGCGGCCTGTCTTGTCTTCAATCGCGCAGCTGGAACCAGGTGGTCTTCAGCTGGGTGTACTTGTCGAACGAGTGCAGCGAGAGGTCGCGGCCGAAGCCGGACTGCTTGCCGCCGCCGAAGGGAATCGCCGGGTCCAGCGCGTCCACGGTGTTCACCGACACGGTACCGGCATTGAGCTTGCGGGCCACGCGGTGAGCGCGGTGCAGGTCGTCGCTCCACAGGGAAGCGGCGAGGCCGTAGATGCTGTCGTTGGCCAGGCGCACGGCTTCTTCTTCGCTGTCGAAGGGGATGACTGCAAGCACCGGGCCGAACACTTCGTCGCGGGCCAGGGACTGTTCCGGGCGCACGCCGGTGAAGATGGTCGGTTCGATGAAGTTGTCCGAGCCATTGAAGCTCAGCTGGCGACCACCGCAGGCAAGCTGTGCGCCGTCGCCCTGGGCGCGGTCGATGCAGGCCATGATGCCGGCGGTCTGCTTGTTGTCGACGATGGAACCTGCGCGGCTGGCCGGGTCCAGTGGGTCGCCCGGCGCCCAGTCGCGGGCCTTGGCGATGAGCCGCTCGACGAACTCGTCGTGGATCGAACGCTCCACCAGCAGGCGCGAGTTGGCCGAGCAGACTTCGCCCTGGTTGAAGAAGATGCCGAAGGCGGCTTTTTCAGCGGCCAGGTCGAGGTCGCGGCAGTCGGCAAAGACCAGGTTCGGGCTCTTGCCGCCGCACTCCAGCCAGACCTGCTTGAGGTTGGACTGCGCGGAATACTGCATGAAGTACTTGCCGACCTGGGTCGAGCCGGTGAACACCAGGGCGTCCACGTCCGGGTGCAGGCCCAGCGCCTTGCCGGCGGCTTCGCCCAGGCCCGGCACGACGTTCAGCACGCCTTCGGGGATGCCCGCTTCCAGCGCCAGCTCGGCCAGGCGCAGGGCGGAGAACGGCGACTGCTCGGCGGGCTTGAGCACCACGGAGTTACCGGCGGCCAGTGCGGGCGCCAGCTTCCAGGCGGCCATGTCGAGGGGGAAGTTCCACGGCACCACGGCGCCGATCACGCCCAGCGGCGTGCGGGTGATGGTGGCCAGGGCGTTCTGCGCGGTCGGGGCGACCTGGTCGTAGAGCTTGTCGAGGCTTTCGGCGTACCAGGAGAAGACGCCAGCGGCGCCGGGCACGTCGATGTTCCAGGCGTCCATCACCGGCTTGCCCATGTTCAGGGTGTCGAGCAGGGCCAGCTCGTCGCGGTGGGTCATCATCAGCTCAGCGAGCTTCTGCAGCACGGCCTTGCGCTCACGCGGCGCCATGCGCGCCCAGGGGCCGGTCTCGAAAGCCTGGCGAGCGACACGCACGGCGGCATCGATCTCGGCCGCGCCACAGGCGGCGACATTGGCCAGCAGGCGATTGGTCGCCGGGTCGATGGACGCGAAAGTCGCGCCATCCTGCGCGGCCACGCGGCGGCCGCCGATCAGCGCGCTGTCGATGAAGGTCTGCCGGGCAGCACGCTGCCGCCAATCGTTGAGCTCGTACACCAGGGCACTCCTGCTTCGCTCGCCCTCGAGGGACGTTGTTGTTCGAATGTGGATTGGATGGTCGCCCAAGGCCTTGCCAAGGAAAATTATTAAATTTGTCTTCGGCCTATATGAAAAAGCTGGGCAGCCTCGCACCAGAGCGGAGCATGACGCGCCATCGCGGTGCAGGCCTGCGCACCGCTGCAGGGCCCGTATTCAGCGGGTCAACGCACCGTACAGCTCGGGGCGACGGCAAGCCAGGTAGGGGAAAGTCTCGGCCTGGCGGGCACGCTGCTCGGGGTCCAGGTCAACGATCAGCAGACTCTCCGCGGGCCCGGCGGCAGCCAGGCGCTCGCCGTCGGGCGCGACGATGCAGGAGCCACCGAGGAAGGCCAGCCCGTCTTCCACGCCGCAGTGGTTGCAGTAGGCGACGAACAACTGGTTCTCCACCGCCCGCGCCGGGACGATCACGCCCGGCACCGCGCCGTATTCCGGGGTCAGCGCGGTGGGAATCAGGATCAGCCCGGCGCCATTGAGGGCGTGAGTGCGTACCGCTTCGGGGTACTCCACGTCGAAGCAGATCAGCAGGCCAATGCGCCATCCGGCGTAGTCGAACGGGGCTTCCAGCACGTCGCCGGCACTGAACACTTCCCGCTCCATGGCACCGAACAGGTGCGCCTTGCGGTAGTGACCGAGCGCTGCGCCGGTCGGGCCGATCACCTGCACCGCGTTGTAAGGCTTGCCGCCCTGGGGATGGCGTTCGGCGTAGCCGTAGGCGATGGCCAGCCCGAAGCGCTGCGCCAGTTCGCCAATGCGCGCGGCCGACGGCCCGTCCGCCGCCTCGGCCAGCTCGTTCATTTGTTGCGGCACGTTGTAGCCGCCCAGCCACAGCTCCGGGCACAGCAGCAGCTGCGCACCGGCGGCGGCCGCGGCGCCGGCCTGGCGCTCCAGTTGGTCGAGATTGCCGGCAACATCGCCGGGGAGGCCGCAGGTCTGCCAAAGGGCCATGCGCATGAGCTTTACTCCAGGCTGCGTGTACGGGATTTGCAGGGTGTCTTCACGGGCTGCGCTGGAGTATGCCCGCGCCCGGAGGGTCGCAGCAGGCGGCCGAGGCCATGAAAAATGTGGTCCCCGGCGAGGAAAATCTTCGCCATGGGCCGCCCCCGCCGGCCGGCCCAACGCGGTATCTTGTATAAAAAAGCATCAACGAGGCGTGCAGTGGCTTCCTATACCTTGCGGCAATTGAAGTATTTCGTGACCACCGTGGAATGCGGCAGCGTGGCCGAGGCGTCGCGCAAGCTGTACATCGCGCAGCCGTCCATTTCCACGGCGATCAAGGGGCTGGAAGAAAGCTTCGGCGTGCAGCTGTTCATCCGCCACCACGCCCAGGGCGTGTCGCTCACTCCCAGTGGCGCGCGCTTCTACCGCAAGGCGCAGGAACTGCTGCGCATGGCCCACGAATTCGAGCAGAACGCCCTGGCCGACAACGACGTGGTGGCCGGGCAGATCGACATCGGCTGCTTCGAGACGGTCGCCCCGCTCTACCTGCCGCGGCTGATCTCGGGCTTCCGCGAGCGCTACCCGGGCGTGGAAATCCGCATCAGCGACGGCGAGCAGCAGGAGCTGGTGCAGGGCCTCACCGGCGGCCGCTTCGACCTGGCGCTGCTCTACGAGCACGACCTCGACGCGACCATTTCCACCGACCCGCTGATGCCCGCCCAGCGCCCCTACGCGCTGCTGCCGGAGAACCACCGCTTCGCCAAGCAGGACAAGGTGTCCCTGCGCGACCTGGTCCTGGAGCCGATGATCCTGCTGGACGTGCAGCCCAGCCGCACCTACTTCGTGCGCATCTTCGAGGAACTGGGGCTGAACCCGCACATTGCCTTCAGCTCGCCGTCGATCGAGATGGTGCGCGGCATGGTCGGCCAGGGTTTCGGCTTCTCGGTGCTGGTGACCCGCCCGCACTCGGAGTGCACCTACGACGGCAAGAAGGTGGTGATGGTGAACATCGCCGAGGACGTCAGCGCCTCCGGCCTGGTCGCCGCCTGGCTCAAGCGCGCCCAGCTGACCAAGCCGGCGCAGCTGTTCGTCGACTATGCGCGAGAGGAATTGAGCGGGAAGCACTGACGCCTGCTCTTCTTGTAGGAGCGAGCTTGCTCGCGAACCAGCTTAGGCGCGGTGGGGACCCTCTCCCCCGCCCTCTCCCTGAAGGGAGAGGGAGCAGTCCTCTGCAACGGCTCACTTCACAGTCAACCGGCGAGCACTAATGCCTCAGCGCGCTCGGAACAGTCCCCTCTCCCTTCGGAGCGGGGCGCGCAGCCAGGGTTAGGGAGAGGGTCCACGCCCGAGTTCCGAGCCCCTCCCGTCACTCCCCGTGCCTCCTACCGACATCCGGCGTTACAATCTCGCCCCCTTTCGTTTTCGTCATACCCCGCCCCATGCTGATCTGGAAAGAGCGCGTGCAGCGCCTCATCACCCTCGTCCTCGGCCTGCTGCAACGCTACCCGCGCGTGATCGCCCTGTTCGGCTTCTGCTCCGGCGTCTTCAGCTTCATCATGGTGGACCGCCACCGCGCCGGCTTCGCCCGCGCCATGGCCATCGTCATGCTGGTCAGCTGGATCTGGCTGATGCTGGAGAACCTGCTCACCGACCGCTTCAAGCGCCGTTTCGGCTGGGAGGTGCCGCCGGGCCTGCTGCGCTACGCGACCCAGCTGATCCACCAGGAAAGCCTGTTCTTCTGCCTGCCGTTCTTCTTCGTCACCACCACCTGGAACAGCGGCCAGGCGCTGTTCACCGGCGTGCTGACGCTGGCCGGGCTCGCTGCGATCACCGACCCGGTGTACTACAAGTTCCTCTCGGTGCGGCGCTGGACCTTCCTCGGCTACCACACCCTGACGCTGTTCGCGGTGCTGCTCACCGCGCTGCCGATCATCCTCCACCTGAGCACCCCGCAGAGCTACCAGGCGGCGCTCGGTATCGCCGTGCTGCTGTCGTTCCCGAGCCTGGCGGTGACGGTGAAGATCCACAAATGGTGGCGCTGGTTCGCCCTCGTCGGCCTGACGCTGTCCATCGGCGCGGTCGGCTGGTTCGCCCGCGCCTGGGTGCCGCCGTCAACCCTGTGGATGACCGAGATGGCGGTGACCGAGAGCTTCGACAACGCCCAGCGCACCCCTGGCGACAGCCTGGAGACGGTCAGCGTCGCGCAGATCAAAGCCCAAGGTCTCTACGCCTACACCGCGATCAACGCACCACGCGGTCTGAACGAGCGCATCTATCACGCCTGGCGCAAGGACGGCCAGGAAGTCGACCGCATCGCCCTGGACATCAAGGGCGGCCGCGAGGCCGGCTACCGCGCCTGGACGCACAAGCAGAACTTCCCCACCGACCCGAGCGGCAAGTGGCAGGTGCAGGTACTCACCGAGGCCGGCCAGGTGATCGGCACGCTGCGCTTCGAGGTCACGCCCTGACCACTCGGTATCCTTGACCCGACTCGGCGCTTTCCTCTACATAGAGCCTCTCCCGAGAACAAAAAGCGCCGAGAGAGTCATGACCGATACTGCCTTGCACCCGTTCGACCGCGCCGTGGCCCTGCAACCTGTGGCCGGCCAGCCCAACCTCTACGAGGGCCACACCAGCCAGGACTACTGGAACATGGTCGGCCCCTTCGGTGGCGTGACCGCCGCGGTCCTGCTGCAAGGCGCGCTGCGCCATCCGCAGCTGCTCGGCAGCCCGGTGTCGCTGACGGTGAACTACGCCGCCGCCGTCGTGGCCGGCGCCTTCCAGGTCGAAGCCATCCCGGTGCGCACCAACCGCTCCACCCAGCACTGGCTGCTGCAATTGACCCAGGCCGATGAAACCGGCGAGCAGCAGGTGACCACCACCGCCACCCTGGTCACCGCGTTGCGCCGCGAGACCTGGAGCCTGACCGACCTGCCCTTCCCGAACCTCTCTCCGGCCAGCGACTTCGAGCCGATGAGCCCCGCCGCCAAGGGCGTGGCCTGGCCCAAGCAGTACGAGATGCGCCCAGTGTCCGGCGCCTTCCCGACGAAATGGGACGGCAGCGGCGAAACCAGCCGCAGCCAGCTCTGGCTGCGCGACGCCCAGGACCGCCCGCTGGACTTCCTGTCCCTGGCGGCGATGAGCGACATCTTCTACCCGCGCGTCTGGCTGCGCCGCGCCACGCCGGTGCCGGCTGGCACCGTGTCGATCACCACCTATTTCCACACCGACGCCGCACAACTGGCCGAGGTCGGCAGCGGCTACCTGCTGGGTGACGCCCGCGCGCAGGAGTTCCGCAACGGCTTCTTCGACCAGAGCGCGCAGCTGTGGAGCGAATCCGGTGCGCTGCTGGCGACCAGCAACCAGATCGTTTACTACAAGGAATAAGCCGCTTCGCTCTTCGCAGGATGGCGTGGAGCGAAGCGATACCCATCAATTCCTGTAACAGCGAGCGATGGGTATCGCAAGCTCCACCCATCCTACGTAGGTGCTCACTCTCGCCCCTTCCCTGCGGCGAAAAGAGGCGCATGAAAAAGCCCGGCACATGGCCGGGCTTTTTATTGAGGGCGAGGAAGGCTCAGACCTTCTTCACGAACTCCGACTTCAGCTTCATCGCGCCGATGCCGTCGATCTTGCAGTCGATGTCATGGTCGCCGTCCACCAGGCGAATGTTCTTCACCTTGGTGCCGACCTTCACCACCAGGGACGAGCCCTTGACCTTGAGGTCCTTGATCACGGTGACGGTATCCCCGTCCTGCAGCAGGTTGCCGACCGAGTCCTTGATCACGCGGGCATCGCTGTCGCCCTCGCTCGAACCGTCAGCGGACCATTCGTGGGCGCACTCGGGGCAGACCAGCTGGGCGCCGTCTTCGTAGGTGTATTCGGAGTTGCATTTGGGGCAGGGCGGCAGCTGGCTCACGGCGGTTCTCACAGTGGAAACGGTAAAAAGACCGCAGAGTATATAAGGTTTCTCGCCTTCCCGCTGGGCCCGCAGGCAAGGCACTACGCCACTACCGTTACAGAAGCTTCATAATCCATCGCTATAACAGGCGGCCACTTCGATAAGAAAAAGGACGCCACGCCATGCTGCACAAGCCCAACCCGCTCGCGCTGAGCATTGCGCTCTCGCTCGGCACGCTGGCGAGCCTCGCCGCCGAAACCGCCCAGGCCCTGCCGGTCTCGCCGATCATCGACAACGCCCAGACCAGCAGTCGCACCCTGGCCAACCAGGACACCCTGACGGTCACCCGCACCGGCAGCCTGGTCACCAGCGGCAAGAGCGTCGACCTCAAGGGCGCGGCCACCGGCACTGGCGTGGTCATCGACAACAGCGGTCTGATGCAATCCACCACCGGCCGCGTGGTCGATACCTCCGGCAGCGACAGCACCACGCGCTTCTACCAGATCATCAACCGCGAAGGCGGGCGCATCCTCGGCTACGACGACGCCATTCGCATGAACAATCCGTTCAGCGCCGGCAGCCTGCTGATCGACAACGCTGGCAGCATCACCTCCGCCACCGGCCAGGCGCTGGACCTGGACAAGCTGCAAAGCGCCGCGACCGTCACGATCATCAACCGCGCCAGCGGTGTGATCCACAGCGACGGCAACGACGCCATCCGTCCCGGCGGCAACGCAACGATCACCAACTACGGTGAGATCAGCAGTTCGGACATGATCACTGCCGACACCAAGAACGACGGCATCGACTTCCAGGGCGCTGCGGGCGGCCAGGTGGAGAACCACGGCCTGATCAGCGGCGGCCGCCACGGCATCACCACCGACGTCGGCGCCACCCTGATCAACTACGCGGATGGCGTGATCATCGGCCGCAACGGCTCGGGCTTCGGCTCCGACGGCGATGGCACGGTGATCAACTACGGACGCATCACCGGCTCCTACAACGGCCTGGTGCCGGACGGCGACGGCGATGGCGTGGACATCGACTACAGCGGCCACATCGAGAACCACGGCATCATCGAAGGCACCGGCGCCGCCGGCTCGAAGGACGGCTCGCCCAACGGCAGCGAAGGCATCGCCATGGGTGGCGGCACCATCATCAACTACGCCGGCGCGATCATCCGCAGCGTCGACCGCGGCATCCTGGTCGACGACGGCAATGGCAACAGCGGCTTCAGCTCTACCTATCTGGAAAACCACGGCACGATTTCCGGCGAATCCCTGTCCGGCGTCACCCTCTCCGGCGACCTCGACGACACCGTGATCAACGACGGTCTGATCCACGGCGGCAACGGCATAGCGCTGGAAATGGGTGGCGGCAACGACAGCCTGACCCTGCTCTCCGGCAGCCGCTTCGAAGGTCTGGTAGACGGTGGCAGCGGTCGCGATAGCGTGACTCTCGACGCCGCCGCTGGCGGCAACTTCGGCAACAGCGCCAACTTCGAGTGGCTGGACGTGAAACAGGGCAATTGGACGCTCTCCAGCACCAACGATTTCAGCGAAGGCGGCGAAGTCTTCGGCGGCGCCAGCCTGACCAACACCGGCAGCCTCCTCGGCACCCTGCAGATCGACCAGGGCGCCACCTACTCGGGCAGCGGCAGCGTTGGCGGGCTGAACCTCGCCGGCACCCTGATCGCCTCGCCGGCAACCGGCGCCGCCCATGTAACCGGCAACCTGAGCCTGTTGAGCGGCTCGACCCTGTCCTTCGGTGTGGAGCCCAGCGGCGCCCACGCCACCGTGCAGGTGGACGGCAAGACCAGCATCGATGGCTCGCACCTCGCCGTGCAGGCCGGCAGCGGCAATTGGCCGTGGCAGAGCAGCGTGCAGGTAATCAGTTCCACCGGCGGCGTCAGCGGGCAGTTCGCCGACGTGAAGAGCAACTTCGCCTTCCTCACCCCGACCCTGAGCTACAGCGCCAACAGCGTCGACCTGCAACTGACGCGCAACGACGTACAGTTCGGCGACCTCGCCAGCAGCAGCAACGGCCGCAACGCCGCCTCCGCCCTGCAGAGCCAGAGCGGCGGCGCGCTTTACAACGCACTGATCACCAGCGACGCGAGCAACGCCACTTCCGCCCTGGAACAGCTGGCCGGCGCCAGCAACGCCAGCCTGGCCGCCGCGACTATCGCCGGCAGCCAGCAGGTCGGCAGCGCCATGCTCAACGCCGTGCGCCAGCTGGGCAGCAGCAGCCTGCTGGCGGCCACCGAACGCAGCGATACGCCGATGCTCGCCGCCACCGGCGTGCCCAGCGAAGCGCGCAACCTCAACGACCCGAACGCCGCCGGCCGCCTGTGGGTGCAAGGCATCGGCAGCCACGGCAAGCTCGACGAACACGACAACAGCGGCGACCTGCAGCAGAACACCGGCGGCACCCTGCTCGGCGCCGACTGGGCACTGACCCCGGACTGGCGTCTGGGCGTGCTCGGCGGCTACTCACACACCGACCTGGACGGCAGCGGCGGCGTTTCCGGCGACATCGACAGCTGGCACCTGGGCGCCTACGCACTGCACCAGAGCGGCCCCCTGGCGGTTCGCCTGGGCGCGGCCTACAGCAGCCATGACGGCGAGAGCAAACGCCGGGTGGAGTTCGACGGCTTCACTGATCGCCCCGAGGGCGACTACGACGCCGACAGCTGGCAGGCCTTCGCCGAGACCGGCTACGCCATGGGCAGCGGCCGCCTGAGCGCCGAGCCCTACGCACGCCTGGACTACCAGCGCTACGAGCGCGACTCGTACGATGAAAAGGGTGGCGCCGCCGCGTTGCACGTCGATTCCCAGGACCAGGACAACCTGAGCAGCACCCTCGGCCTGCGCATCGCCCGCCTCGATACCCTGAGCAACGGCATGAGCTTCACCCCGCGCCTTGGCCTTGGCTGGCGCCACACCTTCGGCGACATCGACAGTGAAACCCGCCAATCCTTCCTCGCCGGCGGCGACGCCTTCAGCGTCCAGGGCAGCGCACTGGACCGCAACAGTCTGCTGCTGGACGTCGGCTTCGATGTCGGTGTGTCGGCACGCAATACCCTCGGCATCGGCTACAGCGGCCAGATGGGCAGCAACACGCAGAACCACGCGCTGATCGCCCAGTGGCAGATGGCATTCTGATCCCCATCCAGCGGCGAAGGGGCCCGGCGAAAGCCGGGCTTTTTCTTGGGGGTTGATAAGACGAGAGATTCGGAAAATTCGCGATCAGTCTCGGAGCCCAACACATGGCCTCATCGAGCTCCGGCGGCAAAGCTTGCCGCCCCGGTCAGCCGACCGGTATCCGCCCAACCTCGATGAGTGAGCACTCCCATGAAAAAACTTTGCATCCTGATCGCTGCCTGCGCCGTTCTCGCGGCCTGCGACAAGAAAGAAGAACAAACCTCAAAGACCGCCGTCCCCGCCGCTGCCATCCAGCAGGAAGCCAAGCCGGCGGCTCAACCGGAATCCAAGCCAGCAGAACAGGCCGCTCCGGCCGAAACCGCCGCCCCGGCTCAACCGGCCGCGGAAGCCGCCAAGCCGGCCGACGACAAGCAGCCGTAAGCGATCGCTTACCGGCGCCTGCGCGCCACCGGCGATACGTACCGGCCAGCCGCCCTCGGGCGGCTGGCTGCATTCAGGGCTGCAACTGGCTGAGGTAGGCCGTCAGCGCGGTGATGTCCTCGTCACTGAGCAACCCCGCCACCGCCAGCATCGGCGAGCCGGCCCGACTCGGGTCCTTGTCCCGGTAGCGCTGCAAGGCGTGGGTCAGGTAAGCCCGCGATTGCCCGGCGATGCGCGGGAAGCCGTCGCGCCCCATGGCCCCAGCGCCATGGCAGGTGACGCAGACGGTGGCATAGCGTTGGCCGCCCTGCTCCACCAGCGCCGGGTCCGGCGCCGCCTCTGAACGTGGCACGACCTTCTGCTGGCTGAAGTAGTAGGCGATGTTGACCCGCTCGTTGATGGTCAGCAGCTTGGCCGCCTGGTTCATCACGAAGTCGGTGCGCTGGCCGTCGACGTATTTCTCGAAGGCATCGAACAGGTACTGCGGGTTCTGCCCGGCCAGGTTGGGGATGTAGTCGCGCTTGCTGTTGCCATCCTTGCCGTGGCACTTGCTGCACAGCAGGATGCGCTCCTCGGCGGCCGCATACGCTTGCTCACGCTTGGCGGGATCTTTCTCCAGCGCGGCGAGCCGATCCATCATCTCCGATGCCTGCGCCGTCGCGCACAGCAGCACCCACAACAGAACGACTCTTCCCATCGCCATACCCTGGTCAGTTTTCCCAGCATCGACGCTAATGAGTTTCTGAAGGAAATTTCCGACCTGGATCAACCATTCGGTTCGAGCAGAAGTGAACGGGCGCGCAAAAAAAAGGGGGAGCATCGTGCTCCCCCGTGGGACTGAACCTTAAAGACCCGTCTGTCCTTGGTCAGCCTTCAATTTCAACCAGGATCTCACCGGGATTGACCCGGTCGCCCTTGGCTACGTGGATGGCCTTCACGGTGCCGGCGATGCCCGCCTGCACTTCGGTCTCCATCTTCATCGCTTCAGTGATCAGCACGGCCTGGCCGGCCTTCACGCTGTCGCCTTCCTTCACCAGCACATCGACGATGTTGCCCGGCATGGTGGTGGTGACATGGCCCGGCTCGCTGGCGTGCTTGCGCTTGTTGCCGCCACCGCCGACGAACTCGTTGAGCGGCTCGAACACCACCTCTTCGGGCATGCCATCCACCGACAGGTAGAAGTGGCGCTTGCCGTCGGTCTTCACGCCGACGCCGGTGATATCCACGCGGTAGCTCTCGCCGTGCACGTCGACCACGAACTCGGTCGGTACGCCTTCACCACCGGCAGCAGCTACGCCCTTGCCGTTGGGGATCGGCAGCAGCTCTTCGGGTTTCAGGGTGCCGGCGGCGCGCTCTTCGAGGAACTTGCGGCCGATGTCCGGGAACATGGCAAAGGTCAGCACGTCCTCTTCGGACTTGGCCAGGCTGCCGATCTCTTCGCGTAGCTTGTTCAGCTCCGGCTTGATCAGATCGGCCGGGCGCACGTCGATGACTTCCTCGTTACCGATGGCCTGGCGACGCAGCTGCTCGTTGATCTTGCCCGGCGCCTTGCCGTAGCGGCCCTGCAGGTACAGCTTCACTTCGTTGGTGATGGTCTTGTAGCGCTCGCCGGCCAGCACGTTGAAGAATGCCTGGGTGCCGACGATCTGCGAGGTCGGGGTAACCAGGGGCGGGAAGCCGAGGTCTTCGCGCACACGGGGGATTTCCGCCAGCACTTCGGGCATGCGGTTCAGCGCACCCTGTTCCTTGAGCTGGTTGGCCAGGTTGGAAATCATCCCGCCCGGCACCTGGTTGACCTGCACACGGGTATCCACGCCGGTGAACTCGCTCTCGAACTGGTGGTACTTCTTGCGCACGGCGTGGAAGTACATGCCGATTTCCTGGATCAGCTCCAGGTCCAGGCCGGTGTCGAACGGGGTGTCGCGCAGGGCGGCGACCATGGATTCGGTACCCGGGTGGCTGGTGCCCCAGGCCATGCTGGAGATGGCGGTGTCGATGCGGTCGGCGCCGTTTTCCACAGCCTTGAGCTGGCACATGCTGGCCACGCCGGCGGTGTCGTGGGAGTGCACCACCACGTCCAGCGGCAGCGCGTCCTTCAGCGCCTTGACCAGTTGGCCGGTGGCGTACGGAGTCAGCAGGCCGGCCATGTCCTTGATGGCGATGGAGTCCACGCCCATGTCGGCCATGGCTTTGCCCTGGGCGACGAAGGCGTCGATGGTGTGCACCGGGCTGGTGGTGTAGGCGATGGTGCCCTGGGCGTGCTTGCCGGCGGCCTTCACAGCCTCGATGGAGACGCGCAGGTTACGCACGTCGTTCATCGCGTCGAAGATGCGGAACACATCGATGCCGTTCACTGCGGCCTTGGCGACGAAGGCGCGGACCACGTCGTCGCTGTAGTGGCGGTAGCCCAGCAGGTTCTGCCCGCGCAGGAGCATCTGCAGGCGAGTGTTGGGCAGCGCGGCCTTGAGCTTGCGCAGGCGCTCCCACGGGTCTTCCTTGAGGAAGCGCACGCAGGCGTCGAAGGTGGCGCCGCCCCAGACTTCCAGCGACCAGTAGCCGACCTGGTCGAGCTTGTCGCAGATCGGCAGCATGTCTTCGGTGCGCATCCGGGTCGCCAGCAGCGACTGGTGGGCGTCGCGCAGGATGGTATCGGTGACGGTGACTTTCTTGGAAACGGTCATGAACGAATTCCTCACAGGCCAGCGTGGGCGGCAATGGCGGTAGCGATGGCGATGGCCAGGTGCGACGGGGTGCGCTTGATGGAGTACTGGGTCAGTTCCGGGTGGCTTTCGACGAAGCTGGTGTTGAACTGGCCGTTACGGAATTCCGGGTTCTTGAGGATTTCCTGGTAGTAGGCCGCGGTGGTCTTCACGCCCTGCACGCGCATGTCGTCCAGCGCACGCAGGCCGCGGTCCAGCGCCTCTTCCCAGGTCAGCGCCCAGACCACCAGCTTCAGGCACATCGAGTCGTAGTACGGCGGGATGGTGTAGCCGGTGTAGATCGCCGTGTCGGTGCGCACGCCGGGGCCACCGGGCGCGTAGTAGCGAGTGATCTTGCCGAAGGACGGCAGGAAGTTGTTCTTCGGGTCTTCGGCGTTGATCCGGAACTGCAGCGCGAAGCCACGGTGGATGATGTCTTCCTGCTTGACCGAGAGCGGCAGGCCGGAGGCCACGCGGATCTGCTCGCGGACGATGTCGATGCCGGTGATTTCCTCGGTGATGGTGTGTTCCACCTGCACGCGGGTGTTCATCTCCATGAAGTACACCTCGCCATCGGCGAGCAGGAACTCCACGGTGCCGGCGTTCTCGTAGCCCACGGCCTTGGCCGCGCGCACCGACAGGTCACCGATGTAGGCGCGCTGCTCGGG
Source organism: Pseudomonas sp. YH-1 (assembly GCF_051990045.1). Taxonomy (NCBI): domain Bacteria; kingdom Pseudomonadati; phylum Pseudomonadota; class Gammaproteobacteria; order Pseudomonadales; family Pseudomonadaceae; genus Pseudomonas; species Pseudomonas sp. YH-1. Next base: position 938,116 of record NZ_CP178184.1, read on the forward strand.
CGTGAGTTGCGGGCTGGGGGCGATCTCGATGAGCTTCTGGTTGCGGCGCTGGATCGAGCAGTCGCGCTCGAACAGGTGCACCGTGTTGCCGAAGGAGTCGGCCAGCACCTGGGCTTCGATGTGCTTCGGGTTGACGATGCACTTCTCGAGGAAGACTTCCGCGCTGCCGAAGGCCTTGGTGGCTTCGGAGATGACGCGGGGGAAGTTCTGCTCCAGCTCTTCGCGGCTGTTGCAGCGACGGATGCCGCGGCCGCCACCACCGGAAGTAGCCTTGAGCATCACCGGGTAGCCGATGCGCTCGGCTTCGGAAATGGCTTCGGCCAGGTCGGCGACGTTGCCTTCGGTGCCGGGGGTGCAGGGTACGCCGGCGGCGATCATGCTGCGGCGTGCCTCTGTCTTGTCACCCATGCGGCGAATGACTTCCGCCGACGGGCCGATGAACTTGATCCCGCGCTCGGCGCAGATATCGGCCAGCTCGGCGTTCTCGGAGAGGAAGCCGTAGCCCGGGTGCAGTGCGTCGCAGCCGGTTTCCACCGCCAGGTTCACCAGGGCACGGGGGTTGAGGTAACCCGCCAGCGGATCGGCGCCCAGGCTGTGGGCTTCGTCGGCGCGCTTGACGTGCAGGGCGTGACGGTCAGCATCGGAATAGACGGCCACCGAACGGATGCCCATCTCGGCGCAGGCGCGCACGATCCGGACAGCGATCTCCCCACGGTTGGCGATCAGGATTTTCTTGATCACTGCGGCTTTCCCTCGGCCCGGGCCTTGTGGACCCCGGCGTAAAAACCCATCGGCAGCCCCGGACACGGCAGCTGGACTCTCTTGTGGATATTGCTCGACCGGAGCGGGTTCCGGCGTGTTTTTACCCTAGCGCGGGAGGGAGGATTAACCAAAATCAATAATTATTGGGGTAGCCATAAAGAATGATTTATAGTTGATCCGAAATGTCGCGATCAGGCCGAGTTCTATGCGTAAGTCATTGATGCGTATGACCCTTCGCCAGCTGCAAGTTTTTCGTGCGGTGTGCGAAAGCCGTTCCTACAGCCGCGCCGCAGAGGAAATGGCGCTGACCCAACCAGCGGTCAGCCTGCAGATCCGTCAGCTGGAAGAACTGGTCGGCCAGCCGCTGTTCGAATACATCGGCAAGAAGCTCTACCAGACCGATGCCGCCGACGCGCTGCTGCGTGCCACCAACGACATCTTCCAGCGCCTGGAAGTGCTGGACATGAACCTCTCCGACCTCAAGGGCTCGCTGCAGGGGCAGCTGCGCCTGGCGGTGGAGTCCAGCGCCAAGTACATCACCCCGCACCTGTTCGCCGCCTTCCACGCGCAGCACCCGGACGTCAGCCTGAACCTCACCGTGGTCAACCGCGCCCAGGTGATCAAGCGCCTGTCGGACAACCGCGACGACCTGGTGATCATGTCCCTGGTGCCGCAGGACATGGCGCTGGAATTCCTGCCCTTCCTGAACAATCCGATCGTCGCCGTGGCGCCGCCGGACCACCCGCTGTGCAACGCCGCCAAGCTCTCGCTGAAGGACCTGGAACCCTATCCGCTGCTGATCCGCGAGCCCGGCTCGGGTACGCGCAAGGCCTGCGAGGAGCACTTCCAGCAGAAGCGCGCGCACTTCCCGCAGACGCTGGAGTTCGCCTCGCTGGAAGGGTCACGGGAAGGGGTGCTGGCGGGTCTGGGACTGGCGCTGCTGCCGCGCCATGCGGTGAGCCGCGAACTGCAGTCCGGGCTGCTGCACGAGCTGCCGGTGGAAGAGCTGCCGCTCTACCGCAGCTGGTGTCTGGTGCACGCCCGCGGCAAACGCCTGAGCCCGGTGGCCCAGGCGTTCGTCGCCTTCATCCGTGAAGAGCGGGCGCTGATCAGCCAGCTGGCCGAACGCTTCGCCGGCCCGCCTTCGCCGAAGTGAGGTAGGCGGCCGCGATCAGGTCGGGGTAATCGGAGGTTTCGAGGGCGAGGCGCTGGGCCTCCATGCGGTCCTCGATGGCGCGACGGAATTGCATGCGTCGCTGGTCTTCGAGCTTGCGGCGGGTCTTGCTGTCCACTTGGAGCTGGGTGTCGTCGATATGGCGGGGCATCTCGCATCTCCCAAGGCCTAAGGGCTGGAGACGCCAGCATGCTGACGACGGATGACCGTTTGACGACGCGGTGGTGAAGCGCCGGTGACGCCGACGGGCGGTCGCGAGGTCTCTCTTGTAGGAGCGAGCTTGCTCGCGAACCGCTCAACTCTGGCGCACCCGGCTAGCTCTGTTCGCGAGCAAGAACTGGGCGTCCCCCTCGCTCCTACGAAAAACGAAAGGCGCTCAGGACGCCTCTTCCGGGCGCTCTTCGTGGTTCTTCACCACCTTGGGCGACAACCGCAGGCTGCGCAGACTGCGCTTCACGCTCTTGAGGTGATTCACCAGATCCGGACCACGGGCCATGGCCACGCCCATTGCCAGCACGTCGATCACCACCAGGTGGGCGATACGCGACGTCAGCGGGGTGTAGATATCGGTGTCTTCGTGTACGTCCACCGCCAGGTTCACGGTGGCCAGGTCCGCCAGCGGCGTCTGGCTGGGGCACAGGGTGATCAGGGTGGCGCCCGCTTCACGTACCAGGTTGGCAGTCACCAGCAGGTCCTTGGAGCGGCCAGACTGGGAGATGCAGATCGCTACGTCCGAGGGCTTCAGGGTCACCGCCGACATGGCCTGCATGTGCGGGTCGGAGTACGCCGCCGCCGACAGCAGCAGACGGAAGAATTTGTGCTGGGCATCCGCCGCCACTGCGCCGGAGGCCCCAAAGCCGTAGAACTCGACGCGCTGGGCATGGGCGATGGCCGCGATGGCGCGCTCCAGGGCGTGGGTATCGAGGTTCTCGCGCACTTCCATCAGCGAGTGCAGGGTGGTGTCGAAGATCTTCAGGCTGAAGTCCGCCACCGAGTCGCTCTCGTTGATCGAGAACTGGCCGAAACTGGCGCCGGCGGCCAGGCTCTGCGCCAGCTTGAGCTTGAGGTCCTGGAAGCCGGTGCAGCCGATGGCGCGGCAGAAGCGCACGATGGTCGGCTCGCTGACGCCCACGCTGTGGGCGAGGTCGGCCATGGAGCTGTGCATGACCGATGCAGGATCCTGCATCACGTGATCGGCAACCTTGAGCTCCGACTTGCGGAGCAGATGACGCGACTGGGCAATGTGCTGCAAAAGGTTCACAGGGATAGGCTCGGTGATAGTTGTCTGAAATTTATGTAGTCTTGTTGTAGTTATACTACAAATCTTTCCTTCACGCCCAGGGAATAAGTCTGTGGATACGCCTGCGAGCCTCGGCCTGCCGAGCTCTTGCGACATTCTGGTTTTCGGCGGCAGCGGCGATCTGGCGCTACATAAACTGTTGCCGGCGCTCTACCACCTGCATCGGGAGAACCGCCTACCGGCCGATACGCGGATCTTCGCCCTCGCCCGCAGCCAGCGCGACAACGCGTCCTACCTCGCCCTGGCGGAACGCAACTGCCGCGCGCAGGTGGCGCGCAGCGATTTTTCCGCCGAGGCCTGGCGCAGTTTCGTCCAACGTGTGGAATACGTGGCGATGGACGCCTCGCAGAGCGCCGACTTCGGCCGGGTGGCCAAGGCCCTCAAGCGCACGGAGGGCCGCGTGCTGGTGCACTACCTCGCGACCGCACCCAGCCTGTTCGCGCCCATTGCACAGAACCTGAAGATCGCCGGCCTCGCCGGGCCACTGGCGCGCATCGTGCTGGAGAAGCCGCTGGGGCACTCGCTGGAGTCGGCGGTGACAATCAACCAGGCGATCGGCGAAGTGTTCGACGAATCGCGGGTGTTCCGCATCGACCACTACCTGGGCAAGGAAACCGTGCAGAACCTGATGGCCCTGCGCTTTGCCAACACCCTGTTCGAGCCGGTGTGGCGCAACGGGCACATCGACCATGTTCAGATCACCGTCAGCGAAACCCTGGGCGTGGAAAACCGCGGCAGCTACTACGACCATGCCGGGGCCATGCGCGACATGGTGCAGAACCACCTGCTGCAACTGCTCTGCCTGGTGACCATGGAGGCGCCGGTGCGCTTCGACGCCGAGGCGGTGCGCAACGAGAAGGTGAAGATCCTCCAGGCGCTCGGGCCGATTTCCGGGCAGGACGTGCAGGACAAGACCGTACGCGGCCAATACACCGCCGGGCACATCGGCGGGCAGGAGGTGCCGGCCTACTGGTTCGAGAAAAATGTCGACAACGACAGCGATACGGAGACCTTCGTCGCCGTCCAGGCAGAGATCGACAACTGGCGCTGGGCCGGTGTGCCGTTCTACCTGCGCACCGGCAAGCGCATGGCGAAGAAGTGCTCGGAGATCGTCATCCAGTTCAAGCCGGTGCCCAACAGCTTGATCGGCAACGGCGCCGGTGCGGCCAACCGCCTGTGGATAAGACTGCAGCCCGAGGAGCGCATCAGCGTTCAACTGATGGCCAAGGCCCCCGGCAAGGGCATGCAGTTGGAGCCGGTGGAACTGGACCTCAACCTCGCCCAGGCCTTCAGTACCCACAAGCGCCGCTGGGACGCCTACGAACGCTTGCTGCTGGACGTGATCGAGGGCGACTCGACGCTGTTCATGCGCCGCGACGAGGTGGAAGCAGCGTGGAGCTGGGTCGACCCGATCATCAAGGGCTGGCACGAGCATTACCTGAGCCCGCGCCCCTACGCTGCCGGCAGCAACGGGCCGGAGCAGGCGCAGACGTTGCTGGAGCTGCAAGGACGCCGCTGGCTGGAGTGATGCACCGCGCCGATTTCGCCGGATGAACTCCACGTAGGATGGCGTGAAGCGCAGCGATACCCATCAATTCCGCGCGCCGGCAGCATGGGTACCGCTGCGCTCCACCCATCCTACGAAGAGCAGGACGGGCATAGTCTCGGGGAGCGGACAGAGCATCCGTTGACCTCGCTCAGCACGCGCAGGCCCCGGATTTCCTAGAGTGGCAGCCTTTTTCCCACTGTCTGCCACGCCGCCATGTCCCCCACTCCGTTCTCCCCCGAACTGCTCTGCCCCGCCGGCTCGCTGAAAAGCCTGCGCCACGCCTTCGCCTATGGCGCCGATGCCGTCTACGCCGGCCAGCCGCGCTACAGCCTGCGGGTGCGCAACAACGAGTTCGACCACGCCAACCTCGCCACCGGCATCAACGAAGCCCACGCCCTGGGCAAGCGCTTGTACGTGGTGGTCAACATCGCCCCGCACAACGCCAAGCTGAAGACCTTCCTGCAGGACGTCGAGTCGGTGATCGCCCTGGGCCCCGATGCGCTGATCATGTCCGATCCCGGCCTGATCATGCTGGTTCGCCAGCATTTCCCCGAGGTTGATATCCACCTTTCGGTGCAGGCCAACGCGGTGAACTGGGCCAGCGTGGAGTTCTGGCGCCAGCAGGGGCTCAAGCGGGTAATCCTGTCCCGCGAGCTGTCGCTGGAAGAGATCGGCGAGATTCGCGAGCGCGTGCCGGGCATGGAGCTGGAAGTCTTCGTCCACGGCGCGCTGTGCATGGCCTACTCCGGGCGCTGCCTGTTGTCGGGCTACATCAACCGCCGCGACCCCAACCAGGGCACCTGCACCAACGCCTGCCGCTGGGAATACCAGACCCACGCCGCCCACGAGGACGAACTGGGCCACGCGGTGCGCAACGTCGAACCGACCCTGGGCATCGGCGCGCCGACCCAGGAAATCGTCCTGCTCGAAGAAAGCAACCGCCCTGGCGAGCTGATGGAGGCCTTCGAGGACGAGCATGGCACCTACATCATGAATTCCAAGGACCTGCGCGCCATCCAGCACGTGCAACGTTTGACGCAGATGGGCGTGCATTCGCTGAAGATCGAGGGTCGGACCAAATCCCACTACTACGTCGCGCGTACCGCCCAGGCCTACCGCAAGGCCATCGACGACGCCGTCGCGGGGCGCGCCTTCGACCTCGGCCTGATGGACACCCTGGAGTCCCTCGCCCACCGCGGCTACACCGAAGGCTTCCTGCGCCGCCACGTGCACGACGAGTACCAGAACTACCAGTACGGCCACTCGCTGTCCGAGCGCCAGCAGTTCGTCGGCGAGTTCACCGGCGAGCACCGCCAGGGCCTGGCCGAGGTGCGGGTGAAGAACCGCTTCGAGGTCGGCGATAGCGTCGAGATGATGACCCCGGCGGGCAACCGCACCTTCCGCCTGCACGCCATGGAGAACGCCCGTGGCGAGTCTATCGGCGTTGCGCCGGGCGACAGCCACGTCGTCCATATCCCGGTACCCGAGGGTCTGGACCTGCAATACGCCCTGCTGATGCGCAATCTGCAAGGCGGCACCACACGTGACACACGGAATTCGGCTGCAGCCGGCGGTTGCGGGAGCGATTGCGGCAAGTGCGGGTGTGGCGGTAGTTGAGTGCTCCGTCCGCGATTGGCTCACCGACTCCGCAGGGCACATAACCCGGAACGGGTTATGTGCCCTACTCAGCTACCGGAACACCCATCCTACAAAGGCGCTCCGTGCCCGGTCCAACCGGGCTCAAGGGTTCTGCAGGAACACCACATACCCCCTGAACCACCGGCTCTTCGCCAGGTAGTCGGGCGCCTGCCACTCTCCGTATTGCGCCAACCCAATGCGGAAGGGCAACTGCAAACGGGCCACGCGCGGCAGGTACGCCTGGTAGTTGGGGATGGTCTGGCGGCCCTGGTAGGTCTGCACCACCACTTCGTCCACCACGCCGGCCAGGCGGTTGATGGTTTCCGGCGCGGCGTTGCTGCCCCAGTCCATCAGCCCGGTGATGCTCAGCTTGCAGCCTTCGGGCAGGCGCGTGCGCAGGTCCTGCAGGAAGTCGACGTACTCGTGCAGGTAGCGCGTGCGCGCATCGAAGTCGATCTGCACGCCGACCACCGGATTGCCCGCGGCGCGCCAGCGGCGCAGCTGCGAGAGCAGGGTACGGTAGATGTTCTCGTTCCAGCGCAGGGTGTGCGCGCGGTAGACCACCCACACCTCGCCCTGCTTCAGACGCGGGATGGCGATGCCCTGGGCGATCAGCCGGGCGCGGCCATCGCTGTAGCGCGGCGCGCTGATCTGTCCCTGTAGCACATAGAGGGTGCGAGCCTGAGCCAGCACCGGTTGCGCGGCGACGCCGCTCCAGAGCCAGAAGGCGTCGTGGTCCGCGGCATCCACGCCGGCCGCCGAAGCGTTGCCTGCGAGCAACGCCAGCGTCAGGACCACAACGCGCCGCATGAGGTCTACCAGTAGTACTTCAGGGACTTCGCCCAGGGCGTGGCGGAGTACTGGCCCTTGAGGGTGCGGAACCACTGCTTGCGCTGCGACGGGGCGATGTCCTGGCTGCCGCAGCCGTTATAGCCGCTGGGTGCGAAGCAGTTGACGGCGCGGAACAGCGCGTAGGCGCGGTCCTCTTCCTCAGCCTGCTTGTCGGCGATGACCTTGAGGTAACCGTCCATGCGCGAGTAGGGCGTGCCGGGGAACAGCGACTCGCCGCCACCCAGCTCGCGCTCGCTGGGCTGGGTGTCCAGCGGGAAGCCGTCCAGTCCATTGCGCAGGATGAATTCGCCCAGGCAGTTCAGCGCTTTGGGCGGCTGCGGACTCTGCAGCAGGTCGCGGGCGACGTCGACGATGGCCGGGCATTCGTAGCCGCTGTCGTTCTTGCCGCCCGGCCACTGGAACAGCGACAGCGGCATGCTGCCGTAGAGGTAGCCGATGCTGGCGCCCAGTGGCTTGCCGCTGCCGTCGGTGGGCAGCTGCGCGAGGTCGTCGATATAGGCCTGGTACTGGCCGTGCAGCAGGTCCTTGTAGAGCAGCGCGAACAGCGCGGTATCGCGCTCCTCCACCGACACGCTGGTGGATTTCGCCTGCTGGCGCAGCAGATCGGGGCCGGCGACGTGGCGCAGGAGAATCTCACGGATGATCGGCGTATGCACCGGCGAGCCTTCGGCGAAGGCCTTGACCAGGCGGTCGCTGCGCTCGTAGTTGAAGGCCAGCGCCAGCTCCAGCTGCTCGCGCTGCAGCGGCTGCTCGGCAAGGGGCAGCAGGCGCAGCCAGAGCTTCTCGGCGGCGATCCAGTCGTTGCCGGCCTCCAGGGCGAAGCCCCGCAGGGTCTGCTGGCTGAAGGCGAGGTAGTCGAGCTTGGCCGGCAGCTCCTCGGGAAGGGTTTTCAGTGCCTCGGCGGGCTTTTCCTCGACGTACAGCTGGTAGGCCGCTGTCAGGTAGTCGTGCAGGCCGGGGGACTTGGCGAACAGGTCCTTCTGCGCTGCCAGGCCGGCGGCGTCGAGGGCGCGGGGCTCGTTGGCTTCATGGTGGCGCATCTGCATCAGGTCGAGCACCGCCAGCAGGCGTGCGTCGCGCACGTCGGCCGGGTGCGCGGTGACCAGCAGCTTGTTGTCGACTTCCTGCACCAGCTGGGCGAGATCGTCGGCATCCTCGCGGCCGAACAGTTCGGCGTACTCGCCGGCCAGCCGGCTCTCATCGCTCATCAGCCAGTAGACGCGACGCGTCAGCCCCTTGGCCGAAGCGCTGTAGCGGCCCTGTGGATAAGCCTTGAGGTAGTCGCCCAGCGCGGTTTCCGCCTGGGCGAGGATCTTCTTGTCGACCTTGCGCAGGTCCGGGTAGCCCATCTCGTCGAAGGCGTTCTGTTGCGCCTGGTTCAGCAGGGCGCGGGCGACCATGTAGCGCGAGGTTTCCTTCAACCAGGCCTGGTCGCTGTCCTGCAGGGAACGGAAGGATTTCAGCGCGTCGCCGAAGCGGCCGCTATAGAAGTCCGCGGCACCCTTGAGGTAACTGCAATAGGCCTTGGCCGGTGCGCTCTGCAGGTCATTGGGCAACAGCACGCTGAGCTGGGTTTCGTCCCACTGGCAGGCGCCCAGCAGGGTCAGGCGCGCACGGGCCAGGCCCTGGCGCTCGTCGGCTGAAAGGCTGTCGACCAACAGCAGCTGGGAGAGGAAGTCCTGCGCGGTGCCTGGGTTGTTGCTGCGGCAACGGCTGCCTTCGCCGCTGGCAAAGCTGTCGGTGGAAGACTGCACGGCATCCGCCGGCAGGCCGATGCGCGCGGCGAGGTCGGCCAGCGGCGCAGTGCCGGCCGCGCTGGAGCCGTCGGTCGAATCCCCAGGTGCCGCACCTTCCAGCCAGCGCGCCAGCGGAAAAGGTACCTGGCCGTAGCCCAGCTGCTGCTCGTCGTCGGTCAGCGCGCGATTGGGAATGCTGGCCTGGCCGGCGTCGGCCAGCAGCAGCTGCAGGTTGACCCGGCTGTCGTTGCCCGGACTGAGGAACGGCAGGCTGTTGCACACGTCCAGCGTGTCGCGCTTGAGGTTCCAGCTCGGGTAGCAGGAGTCGTCGCTGCTCGCGCGCGCCTCCTGCACGCCAAGGCAGCCGGTGATCAGGGCCAGCAGGGTCAGTCCGTACAGACGCATGAAGGATCCTTGTCCGTTGCAGCCCGCACGCGGGGCCGGAATTCAGAGCAGGAAGAATCTTACCTTGCCGCGCCCGGTCTTGCCCGCCTGCATGGGCACAAGACTGTAAACGCGATCTACCGCACAACAGCCCCTGCGACACGTTGTCCAGCTGGATTCTTCTTTGTTCCGGCTCAAAGAAGGAATTTGCCGACCGGGTATTTCTGTAACCAACGACAGTTCGTCGATTACGGAGAGTTACCCATGCTTGACCAGGAAGAGATTTCGCTTTCCCGCCGGACCCTGCTGGCCGGCGCTGTGGTACTGGGCGTGACCGGCACCATGCTCGGCAGTGGCAAGGCCATGGCCGACGGGGAGGCAGCACCGAAGAACATGGGTCCGGCCGTGGATCTCTCGAAACTGGAGCACGTCCAGGTCGAGCTGGTCGCTCCGCCCTTCGTCCATGCCCACGAACAACGCGCCAAGGGCAAGCCCAAGGTCGTGCAGTTCCGCATGGTGATCGAGGAAAAGAAGCTGGTCATCGACGACGACGGCACCGAGATCCACGCCATGACCTTCAACGGCTCGGTGCCCGGACCGATGATGGTGGTGCACCAGGACGACTACCTGGAGCTAACCCTGGTCAACCCGGCGACCAATACCCTGACCCACAACATCGACTTCCATGCCTCCACCGGTGCCCTGGGCGGCGGCGCGCTGACCCTCATCCAGCCCGGCGAGGAAGTGAAGCTGCGTTTCCGCGCGACCCGCCCCGGCGTGTTCGTCTACCACTGCGCTCCGGGCGGCGCGATGATTCCGTGGCACGTGGTCTCGGGCATGAACGGCGCGATCATGGTGTTGCCGCGCGATGGCCTGAAGGACCGCGAAGGCAAGTCGCTGAAGTACGACAAGGTGGTCTACATCGGCGAACAGGACTACTACGTCCCGCGCGACAAGGACGGCAACTTCAAGCGCTACGCAACGCCCATGGAAAGCTACAACGACATGCAGCAGGTCATGAAGGGGCTGGTTCCCAGCCACATCGTGTTCAACGGCAAGGCCGGCGCCCTGACCGGCAAGAACGCGCTCAAGGCCAACGTCGGCGAGACCCTGCTGATCGTCCACTCCCAGGCCAACCGCGACACCCGCCCGCACCTCATCGGCGGCCATGGCGACCACGTCTGGGCCACCGGCAAGTTCCACAACCCGCCGGAGGAAGACCTGGAAACCTGGTTCATCCCGGGTGGTGCAGCCGGTGCCGCGCTGTACACCTTCCTGCAGCCGGGCCTGTACACCTACCTCAACCACAACCTCATCGAGGCTGTGCTGCTGGGCGCCGCGGCGCACATCCAGGTCGAAGGCCAATGGAACAACGACCTGATGAGCCAGATCCAGCCGCCGACCGCGATCAAGTAAGCCCCGGGGCCGGCCCATCCGGGTCGGCCCTTTCCCACTAAACGATACCGGCGACCGGACAGACCATGCGCAAGACCATTCTGATCGGCGTCCCCGTCGCGCTGCTGCTGGGCGGGGCCTTTCTCCTGCTGCGACCACACCACGAACCGGAGCTCGCGCCGCAAACCGTGAGGCTCGAACCCCGCGACTTCGATTTCCGCCCGGCGGGCGACTACTGGCTGGAGAAGCAGGCCGTGGATGCGCCGTCGCAGCGTGAGCACCTGGCCCCGCGCTTCGAAGTCATGAAATTCCAGGTCAGCCAGGGCGAATACGCCCGCTGCGTGGCCGAAGGCGATTGCCTGGCACTGGACAACAACGCCCCCCGCGACGACCTGCCCCTCACCGGCGCCAGCCTGCTGGATGCGCAGCTCTATGCCGATTGGCTGTCCAAACGCACCGGCCAGCCCTGGCGGCTGCCGACCGACCGCGAGTGGGCCTTCTTCGCCGGTTCGCGCTGGGCCGACGATGCCCTGCGCATCGACGACGACGATGGCAGCAACCCCGCCCGACGCTGGCTGGCGCGCTACCGCCTGGAAGCGGAAACCCGCACCAGCGCCTCGGCGCTGCCCCAGACGCGCGGCAATCACGGGCTGAACGAGTACGGCGTGGCCGACCTGGGCGGCAATGTCTGGGAATGGACCCAGAGCTGCCACCAGCGGGTCAATCTCGACGCCCAGGGCGCCCAGACCCATCGCGCCGAGTACTGCTCGATCCGCATCGCCGAGGGGCGTCACCGCGCGGCGATCAACGATTTTGTCCGCGATGCCCGCGGCGGTGGCTGCAGCGCCGGGCAGCCGCCGGACAACCTGGGTTTCCGCCTGGTCAGGGACATCCCTTGATTCCCCTCAAGTTCCGCCGCGGCACATAACCGTTATGCTGCGGCGGGACCCAGGGGAATCATTGACGTGACCGCCGATCTCTCCCTCAACCGCGCCTGGCTGGGCAGCTTGCCGCCCTTCGCCAACAGCAGCCGCGAGGAACAGGACGATATCCTCCGCCAGGCCAGCATCCTGCGCCTGAACAGCGGCGTGCCCGTGTTCGAGCAGGGTGCGCCGGCGACCCGCTTCTACCTGCTGGTGCACGGCCGACTGAAAGCCACCCAGCTCACCGGCGACGGCCAGCGCGTGCTGGTGCGCGTGGTCAACCCGGGCGACCTGTTCGGCTTCGTCCGCGCGCTCGGCCGGCGCGACTATCCCGCGACCGCCACGGCCAGCCAGGACAGCCTGGTGCTGGCCTGGCCCACCAGCCAGTGGGAACCGCTGCTCGCCTGCCACCCCGGCTTCGCCCTGAACACCGTACAGGCCATCGGCGAGCGCCTGCAGGAAGCCCACGTGCGCTTCTGCGAACTGGCCACCGAAGAGGTCGAGCGGCGCGTCGCCCACACCGTGCTGCGCCTGGTGCAGCAGTCCGGCCGACCGGAGGCCGACGGCATCCGCATCGACTTTCCGGTCACCCGCCAGGACATCGCCGAGATGACCGGCACCACCCTGCACACCGTCTCGCGCATCCTCAGCGCCTGGGAAGACCGCGGCCTGGTGGTCGGCGGCCGGCAGAAGCTGCTGGTGCGCGACCCGCAGCAACTGATGCGGGTCGCCGGCGGCGACGAGCGGGAAGCAGCGGTCGAGCACGCTTGACTGCAATCAAGGAGGCGGGCGCGCCTCCTTCCCTAGACTGGCCGTCACCCTCCCCAGATTGACGGCCACGACTGCGGCCGCCGTGCCCCACTCCACCCGAGGCCCGCCATGACCGACCACCTCACCGAACGCACCCTGAGCGACCTGGCCTTCAGCCTGCCGGGCAGCTCCGCGCTGTTCCACGACTACAAACTCGACTTCTGCTGCGACGGCCAGCGCAGCCTGGGCGAAGCCGCCAGCGAACAGGGCCTCGACGCCCAGCGCATCGCCGACGAACTGCAAGCGCTGCCGCCGGCCAATGATCAGACCGACTGGCGCCTGACCAGCAACGACCAGTTGATCGACCACATCCTCGAGCGCTACCACAAGGTCCACCGCGAGCAACTGCCGGCGCTGATCCCGCTGGCCGAGCGCGTCGAGAAGACCCACGCCGGGCATCCGCAATGCCCCGCCGGGCTGACCGCGCACCTGAAGAAGATGCAGGAAGAACTGGAGTGGCACATGTGCAAGGAGGAAAGCGTGCTGTTCCCCTGGTTACGCCAGGGCATCCCGCTGTCCCACGTGCAGGGCCCGATCGGCGTGATGCGCCATGAGCACGACGAGCACTCGCAGTCCCTCGCCGCACTGGCCGACCTGACCGACGACCTCACCGTGCCGGCGGACGGCTGCAACAGCTGGCGCCGTCTCTACAGCGGCCTGGAGGAGCTGCGCCGCGACCTGATGCAGCACATCCACCTGGAAAACAACCTGCTGTTCCTCGGCGCCAATCACCCGGCCTGAGTGCCGAACCGCAAGCCAGGAGGGCGACCAGTGACAGCTTGTCTCACCACGCTGCCCGGCGGCATCGCACATACTGGCGGGATTGTCCCCGCCCAGGAGCGCTCCGCCATGCTCGCGCATCGCGTCCACCACCAGATTCTGTGCGGCCACCATCTGTTCAACGTGCTCAACGAAGAACAGCTGGAGCAGCTGCTCGCCACCAGCACGCTGCTCAACCTGGAGAAAGGCGACAAGCTGTTCCTCCAGGGTGAGCCGGCCCATTGCTTCTACTTCGTGATTTCCGGGGCGGTGAAGATCTACCGCCTGACACCGGAGGGGCAGGAAAAGGTGCTGGAGGTCGTCGGCAGCCGGCAGACCTTCGCCGAAGCCATGATGCTGATGGACACCTCCGACTACGTCGCCTCGGCCCAGGCGCTGGAGCCCACGCAGGTCTACCGCTTCGCCAACCGCACCTACATGGAGCTGCTGCACAGCAATCCGCAGCTGCCCTTCTCCCTGCTCGCCACCCTCTGCGTACGCCTGCACCGGCGGATCAACGAGATCGAGACGCTGTCGCTGAAGAACTCCACCCACCGCGTGGTGCGCTACCTGATCACCCAGCTGAACCGCCATGGCAACGAGAAGGGTCGTTTCGAGCTGCCGATGGCCAAGCAACTGGTCGCCGGGCACCTGTCGATCCAGCCGGAGACTTTCTCTCGCGTACTACGGCGGCTGATCGACGAGAAGATCATCAGCCTTCACGGACGCGTGGTGCAGGTGCTCGACGTCGCGCGGCTGGAACAGTTCGAGTAAGCCATGCGCCAGTGCCTGTACTGCCAGCACGAGAGCCCCGGGGACGCTGCGGATTGCCCGCAGTGCGGGATGCCTCTGCCGGTGGACCAGGCGCTGGCGAAGCAGCGCCGGCTGCGGCGTTTCACTTGGTATTGCGCGCTTCTTGCGGTGTTCTGCGGGGTGATGATGGTCTGGCTGCCGCGCTGAGCCCTGCACCCGACTGCTCTTCTACGGGCCTGATCCCTTTGGCTGACATGTGGTTTCAATCCTGCAGGAGCGGGCCACACCCGCGATCGCGCCAGGCGCGCTCCTATCGGTATTACCCCTGGCGACGGGTGAGCTGCCGGTAGAGCTGCGGCAACTGTACCGGCAGCTGCGCCGGATCGTTGATCAGCAGATAGCCCTGGCTGCCGAACAGGTGCGGCAGGTAGTCCGCCGCCTCGCGGTCAATGGTGATGCAGAACGGCACCAGCCCGGCGCGGCGGGCCTCCAGCACGGCCTGGCGAGTATCCTCGACACCGTAGCGCCCCTCATACAGATCCAGGTCATTGGGCTTGCCGTCGGTGAGGATCAGCAGCACGCGCTGGCGCTCCTTGCGCTCCAGCAGCAACTGCGTGGCCCGACGAATCGCCGCGCCCATGCGCGTGTAGTAGCCCGGACGCAACGCGCGGATGCGTCCGCGCACGACATCGTTGTGGCGCTCATCGAAGGTCTTCAGCTGGGTCAGGCGCACCTGCTGGCGACGCAGCGAGGAGAAGCCGTACAGCGCGAAACGATCTCCCACCGCCTGCAGTGCCTCGCCGAACAGCAGCAGGCTGTCGCTGATCAGGTCGATCACCCGGTGGTCGTTGTCGATGTGCGCGTCGGTGGACATCGACAGGTCCGCCAGCAGCAGGCACGCGAGATCGCGACGAGTCTGCCGGCGTTCGAGGAACAGCCCCGGCTCACTGCACGCGCCAAGGCGCCTTTCGACGCTGAAATCCAGCCAGGATTCCAGGTCCAGCTCTGCGCCCTGGGGTTGTCGGCGCAGCCATTGGGGCTGCTGGCGCAGGCTCTCGAATTGCCGGCGCAGGCGTCGCGCAATGGGCGCCAGGGAGTCAGGCAGCGGCGCTGGCACGGCGGCGCGGGGCAGCATCGGTTGCAGGCAGACATGGTCATCGATCAGTTGCTGGCGACGGTAATCCCATTCCGGCAGGCGAACCCCCTCGCCCAGCGGCACGTCGTCGAAGTCGGCGGCCGGCAGGTCGAGGTCGAGCTTCAGCCCGCCGCCCTTCTTCTGCCGTTGCCGGGACAGGCTCAGGTGATCGAGGTCGTCGGCGACCTTGGCCGCGTCCAGATCCTCGCTGTCGTCGCCGGCGCGGTCCAGTTCGATGTGCTCGGACCAGCTGAACAGGTTCTCCAGGCGGAACAGCAGCAGGCCACCCCGGCCGGGGTCCTGCTCGACCCGCTCGGCACGCTTGCGCGCCAGTCCCTTGGCTTCGCTGTGGGCGGAGCGGCCTTGCTCATCGCCGTCGATCAGGTCGGAGTGCTGCGGCGCAGCCAACCGTTGCGGCGGATAGAGCCACAGCGGCATCGGCCAGGGCGCCTTTTCGCTTCGGGGTAGACGCTCGACGCTGCCCGGATCGCGCAGCGCCTGTTGCAGCGCCCGCTCCAGTTCTGCCTCGGCGGGCGGCAGATCCTCGGGATCAGGGCGCAGGCTCAGCAGTGCGTCCACCAGCCGACGGTAACGCGAACGCAGCAGCGGGTAGCGCTCCAGCACGGCGCCAGTCCAGGCCTGGTTGTCGCGCGCCCAGTGGCGCATCGGCTGGCTGTGGGCGGCGAGCAGCGCCAGCCAGCGGTAGAGCTCGCGGTTCAGCTCGGCGTCGGGATACACCGCCAGCTGCGCGGGCAGGCGCAGGGAATCGGCATCGAACCAGGCCACCGGTAATTGCTGGCAGGTACCGGCCACCTGCTGCAGCAGGCTGCGGCGCACCAGCAGTTCGCGGGCACTGGCCGCCTCCACGCCGACACCGGCCTCGCCGCCGGTGCCGCGGAACAACAGCAGCAGGCTGCGCCGCACTTCATCCAGATTGACCGCCGCCTCCTCGAACTCCGGGCTGGCACGGCGGGTGATGAAGCGGTGCCAGGCGCGGCCGAAGCCTTCTTCGATTTCGAGGTGGATGGTCATGGCGCCTCCGGAGCGCAGAGAGAAGGAACAGGGCTCGGCGTCCCAACAGAACACCGACCCAGTCCCCTCTCCCAGAAGGGAGAGGGTTAGGGAGAGGGTGCCACCGGCTACTCCAGCACTGGGCTATGCCCTCTCCCCCCGCCCTCTCCCAGAAGGGAGAGGGAGCTAGAAGCACTGCCGGTCATCTCGCAGTCATCCGACAGGCTCCGTAAACGTCAAAAGGGCCCGCCGCAAAGCGGACGGGCCCGGTTGGACGGTATCGATCAGCTCACCTGGGCCGCACCGGAGACGACGGCCACCCGGCCGCGCTGGCGGAAGCTGAGCAGGTAGCAGATCAGCCCGATGAAGAAGCCGATGCCGGAGTACAGCCGCAACCAGAAGAAGATCTTCAGCTGGTCGACCGTGGCCATGAACGGCATGGCGGCGCCATCGGCGGGCATGCGTTGCAGCCAGACCTGGACGATGCCGGCGGCGGTGAGCATCAGGGTGATCAGCAGCATGGAGATGGTCATCAGCCAGAAGCCCCAGATCTCCAGGCTCTGCGCCCTGGCGTCAGGCGCTTCGCCGATACCCCGCAGGCGCGGCATGGCGTAGCTGATCATGGTCATGACGATCATCGCGTAGGCGCCGTAGAAAGCCAGGTGACCGTGGGCGGCGGTGAGCTGCGAGCCGTGGGTGTAGTAGTTCACCGGAGCCAGGGTGTGCAGGAAGCCCCACACGCCGGCGCCGAGGAAGGCGGTCACGGTGGTGCCCAGGGCCCACAGCGCGGCGGCCTTGTTCGGGTGCTCGCGGCGACGGCGGTTCACCATGTTGAAGGCGAACAGCACCATGGCGAAGAACGGCAGCGGTTCCAGCGCGGAGAAGATCGAACCCAGCCACAGCCAGACTTGCGGTGCGCCGATCCAGAAGAAGTGGTGGCCGGTGCCGATGATGCCGGTGATCAGGGCCATGGCGATGATCACGTAGAGCCATTTCTCCACCACCTCACGGTCGACGCCGGTGATCTTGATCAGCACGAAGGCCAGCATCGCGCCCATGATCAGTTCCCACACGCCTTCCACCCACAGGTGCACGACCCACCACCAGTAGTACTTGTCGCGCGACAGGTTCTCCGGGTTGTAGAAGGAGAACAGGAAGAACACCGCCAGGCCCACCAGGCCGGTCATCATCACCACGCTGACGGCGGTCTTGCGGCCCTTGAGCATGGTCATGCCGATATTGAAGAGGAAGCCCAGCGCCACCACCACGATGCCCATCTTGGTGATCGTCGGCTGTTCGAGGAACTCCCGGCCCATGGTCGGCAGCAGCTCGTTGTGGGTCAGCTTGGCCAACCCCGCGTAGGGCACCAGCAGGTAGCCCAGGATGGTCAGCACGCCAGCGATGGCGAATACCCAGAACAGCACGATGGCCAGTTTCGGGCTGTACAGCTCGCGGTCGGCCTCCTCGGGGATCAGGTAGTAGGCCGCGCCCATGAAAGCGAACAGCAGCCAGACGATCAGCAGGTTGGTGTGCACCATCCGTGCGACGTTGAAGGGGATCGCCGGGAACAGGAAGTCACCGACCACGTACTGCATGCCCATGATCAGACCGAAGACGATCTGCCCGACGAAGAGCATCAGGGCGAACACGAAGTACGGCTTTGCCACCGACTGCGAAGCGAATTTCAGATAGGGATTGCCCGGGTTCATGATCAACCCTCCTTGTTCGGCGGCCATTTGTTGGTATCGATCTTCGAGGTCCACAGCAGGAACGCCGCCAGGTCAGTGACCTCCTGGTCGCTCAGGTGGAACTGCGGCATCTGCCGGCGACCGGGTACCCCCAGCGGCTGCATCTTCATCCAGGCCGCGAGGAAGCTGCCGAAGGCCGCATCACCGCCACGGCGGATCGCGACGTTGCCAAGCTCCGGCGCGAAATAGGCGCCTTCACCGAGGATCGAGTGGCAACCCACGCAGTTGTTCTGCTCCCACACCAGCTTGCCGCGCACCACCGATTCGGTGAGCTCACTCTGGTTGGTGCGCTGGGGGAAGGTGGTTTCGGTGTGATAGGTCAGCGCGAGGAACACCAGGAAGAAGAAAACGCCTCCTCCCAGGTAGATGTTCCTCGCCATCCCTTTGGTAAATGTCTCTGACATGGGGCCCTCCTAGGTCACGGTCGGCGTCATTGTAGGAAGCGTCCTGGGACGTCTCGCTTGATGGCAATCAAGAAAGACCAATGCTTTCAGTCAGGTATTTTTCCAAAGTAAAATCAGTGGGTTGCGTGCAGGACCAGGATCACGCTGGTGATCACCAGCGGCCAGCCGAGCAGCAGCGCTTGCCACAGGCGCGGGCCGTGGTTCAGCTCCATGAAACGCAACACGATGAGCCAGGCCTTGCCCAGGCCCAGCAGCAGGATCGCCGCCACCGGCAGCAGCACGTCGGGCACGTGGTGGCCCAGCCACACCGCCACCACCGACATCGGCAGCATCGCCAGCCAGGCGAACAGCAGCGTCTTCATGAGCCGGGCGCCAGCACGTAGACCAGCGGGAAGAGCACCACCCAGACCAGGTCGACCATATGCCAATAGAGTGCGCCGGACTCCAACCCGCCAAGAGCGTCGCTGCGGTACGCGCCGCGCAGGCAGCGCAGGGTCATCCAGGCGAGGATCACCAGCCCCAGCAGCACATGCAGGAAGTGGAAGCCGGTGATCAGCCAGAACAGGGTGAAGAAGGTGCTGTATTCCAGGTCCAGCCCGCGCGAAGCGAGATGCTGGTATTCGCCGGACTTGAGCACCACGTGCGCCAGCCCCAGCAACACGGCAAAGCCCAGCAGGGCGGCTGCGCGGCGCTGTCGGCCGTAGCGCACCTGCTCCACCGCCAGTGCCGCGCAGAAGCCGGCGGTGAGCAGGGTCAGGGTGAGCGCCAGGGCCGTGGACAGGTCCAGCTGAGCGCGGCCGGCACGGAAGCCTTCGATATCCAGGTGCTGGGTCACGGCGAAGACGATGATGAGAATGGCGAAGACGGTCAGCTCGGCGAGGATGAACAACCACATCGCCAGGTCGCCCGGCAGGCGCCGGGCACCGAGCGTCGCCTCAGGCGAAATGGACATCGACCAGGTCCATCAGCGCGGCGACCGTGGCCTCGTCGTCCGACAGCGGCTCGGCAAGCCCGGCGCGGCACGCATCTCGCGGCGCCACGCCGGCCTGCAGCAGGCGCGCGGTGAGCACCAGCAGGCGCGTCGAGCAGACCTCTTCCAGCTCCTGCCGACCCAGGCGGCGCAGGGCTACGCCCAATTGCGCCAGACACTGAGCCAGCTCGGAGGAAACACCGGCCTCGCGGGCGATGATGCCGGCTTCCACGTCCGGCGTCGGGTAATCGAAACGCAGGGCGACGAAGCGCTGCCGCGTACTGGGCTTCATGCCCTTCAGCAGGTTCTGATAGCCGGGGTTGTAGGACACCACCAGCATGAAGCCCGGCGGCGCCACCAGGGATTCGCCGGTGCGCTCGATGAACAGCTCGCGGCGGTCGTCCGCCAGCGGGTGCAGCACCACGACGGTGTCCTGCCGCGCCTCCACCACCTCGTCCAGGTAGCAGATTCCGCCCTCGCGCACCGCGCGGGTCAGCGGACCATCCTGCCACCAGGTGCCGTCGCTGCCGATCAGGTGGCGGCCGACCAGGTCCGCCGCCGACAGGTCGTCGTGGCAGGCCACGGTGTACAGCGGCAGATTCAGGCGCTGCGCCATGTGCTGGACGAAGCGCGTCTTGCCGCAGCCGGTCGGGCCCTTGATCAGCACCGGCATGCCCTGCGCGGACGCGTGGGTGAACAGCGCCACCTCGTTGCCGGACGGCTGGTAGAAGAGCGGCGGATCGTTCTGCGCAGGGGCATTCATGACAGGCAAATCTCGGTAGGAAGTTTCGGTTAGCAAGCTATCCAGCGCGACGGATTGCCTCAAGCGTGGCGCCGGAACTTCTTGATTGGTATCAAGCGGAAGCCGCAGGGGCGGCTCCTAGAATCGCCACAGACGCCGGGCGGGAAGCCGGCGAAAACGATCGGCGCCTCGAAGCGCCAAGCCTGTGAGGAGAAACGTTCATGAACAAAGCCCTGGTAGCCCTGCTGTTCGGCGGCCTGTTGGTCCAGACAACCGCGATGGCCAGCACCGGCGAGGAGCTGTTCAAGGCGAAGGCCTGCGTGGCCTGTCATTCGGTCGACAAGAAGCTCGTCGGCCCCGCCTTCCATGACGTTGCCGCCAAGTACGGCCCACAGGCCGATGGCGTCGCCCACATCACCAACAGCATCAAGACCGGCAGCAAGGGCAACTGGGGCCCGATCCCGATGCCGGCCAACGCCGTGAGCCCGGAAGAAGCCAAGACCCTGGCCGAGTGGATCGTCACCCTGAAGTGAACTGCAGCGTGAGATGGGCGCCCACCGCCTTCTGACGCAGCTCTGCCCGTTCGGGCATGGAGGAAGGAGGCCTCATGGTGGGCGTTCGCGAGTGGTTCAGGTCCCTGGTCGGCTGCCTGATGTTGATGGCCGGCCTGGCGGCTCAGGGTGGGGAACTCAGTGACCTGGAGCGAACACGCATCCAGCAGGTGTTCCCCCAGGTCGACCGCATCGGCGAGCCCGACGGCGAGTACGGCGTGCGGCGCCTGTCACACGGCGACAAGCTGCTGGGCTACGCCTTCCAGAGCATCCGCGTCACCCGTATCCCCGCCTATTCCGGCAAGCCGATCAACGTCCAGGTGATCCTTGATCCGCAGGCGGTGATCCGCGACAGCTACGTCCTCGAACACCACGAGCCGATCCTGCTGATCGGCATCCCCGAAGAAAAACTCCACGCTTTCACCGCCGGCTACTCCGGGCTGCGCGCCGACCAGCGGGTCGCCGTAGGACGTTCCGGCGATCCGCAGACGGTTACCGTGGATGCCGTCGCCGGCGCCACCGTGACGGTCATGGTGGTCAACGAGATCATCATGCGCGCCGCCCGCACCGTGGCCGTCTCGCTCAAGCTGATCAAGGACGACGGGCAGGTGCGGCCCAAGCCCGCTGTCGTGCGCGCGGACGCCTACCAGCCGGCGAGCTGGAACGAATTGCTGGGCAACGGCGCGATCCGCCAGCTGAAGCTGACCCGCGGGCAGATCGACGATGCCTTCAAGGGCACCGCCGCCGAGAAGGTCAACCAGGCCCAGGACACCGGCCAGCGGGAGGAGACGTTCATCGAACTCTATACCGCGCTGCTCGATGTCCCCAGCGTCGGCCGCAACCTGCTCGGTGAACGGCAATTCAACGAACTGCGCGAATCGCTGAAGCCCGGCGAGCACGCGGTGGTCGTGCTGGGCAACGGCCAGTACTCGTTCAAGGGCTCGGGCTACGTGCGCGGGGGCATCTTCGACCGGGTGCAGATTCGCCAGTTCGGCGACATCCTCAGCTTCCGCGACCTCGACTACCAGCGCCTGTCGGACACCTATGCCGAGGGCATGCCTCACTTCGCCGAGATGGCGATCTTCATCGTCCGCGCCGCCCAGCGCTTCGATCCCGGCACACCCTTCGACCTGGAACTGCTGGTGCGGCGCCAGACCGGACCGGTGGACAGCCTGTTCACCACCTTCGACCTGGGCTACCAGACGCCGGAGGGCTACCTCGACCGGCCGCAGCCCAGCGCTGCGGAACTGGAGGCCCTGGAAGATGCCAAGCGGCCGATGTGGCTGCGCGTCTGGTACCAGAAGAGCTTCCAGATCGGCGTGCTGCTCAGCGCCCTTGGGCTGCTCGCAGTCATCCTGTTCCTGCAGGACAACCTGACCCGTCGACCGCAGTGGTTGCACTGGCTGCGCCGTGGCTACCTGCTCTTCACCCTGACCTACATCGGCTGGTACTGCCTGGGGCAGCTCTCAGTGGTCAACGTACTGACCTTCGTCCACTCGCTGTTCGAAGGCTTCCGCTGGGAGCTGTTCCTCATCGACCCGGTGCTGTTCATCCTCTGGACCTTCACCGCTGCCAGCATCCTGCTCTGGGGCCGCGGCGTGTTCTGCGGCTGGCTGTGCCCGTTCGGCGCCCTGCAGGAACTGCTCAACGAGGCGGCGCGCAAGCTCAAGGTGCCGCAGTACGAGTTGCCGTTCGCCGTCCACGAACGGCTCTGGGCGATCAAGTACATCGTCCTGCTGGTGCTGTTCGGGCTCTCTCTGGAATCGCTCGGAACCGCCGAGCGCTTCGCCGAGGTCGAGCCGTTCAAGACCGCCATCACCCTGCACTTCGACCGCCAGTGGTGGTTCGTCGCCTACGTGGTGGTGCTGCTGGTCATCAACCTGTTCACCCGCAAGGTCTATTGCCGCTACCTCTGTCCGCTCGGCGCGGCGCTGGCGATCCCCGGCAAGGCCCGCCTGTTCGACTGGCTCAAGCGCCGCAAGGAATGCGGCCAGCCGTGCCAGCTGTGCGCCAACGAGTGCGAGATCCAGGCGATCCATCCCGACGGAAGGATCAACGCCAACGAGTGCCACTACTGCCTCGATTGCCAGATGACCTACCACAACGAGAACAAGTGCCCGCCGCTGGTGAACAAGCGCAAGAAGCGAAGCAAGCACGCGCCCGCGAGCGACGACGACCAGCGAATTGCGGTGCAACAGATCTGACCATTTGCCTTCAGGAAGGAGCAGGAAATGACTGAGAAGAAGCAGCAACAGGACGAGATCGCCGGGCTCAGCCGGCGGGGATTCCTCGGTGCCTCCGCGGTGACCGGCGCAGCGGCGCTGGTGACGGCGGGCTCGATGGGTACCTTCACCTCCCGCGAGGCCTGGGCCGACGCGGTGAAGTCGGCGCAGGACAAGATTCACGTCGCCCCCGGGGAGCTGGACGAGTACTACGGTTTCTGGAGCGGTGGCCACCAGGGCGAAGTGCGCGTGCTGGGCATTCCGTCGATGCGCGAGCTGATGCGCATCCCGGTGTTCAACGTCGACTCCGCCACTGGCTGGGGTCTGACCAACGAGAGCAAGCGCATCCTCGGCGACAGCGCGCGCTTCCATAACGGCGATTGTCACCACCCGCACATCTCGATGACCGACGGCAAGTACGACGGCAAGTACCTGTTCATCAACGACAAGGCCAACAGCCGCGTCGCACGCATCCGCCTGGACATCATGAAGTGCGACCGAATCACCACCATCCCCAACGTCCAGGCCATCCACGGCCTGCGCCTGCAGAAGGTGCCGCACACCAAATACGTGTTCTGCAACGCCGAGTTCATCATCCCGCATCCCAATGACGGATCGACCTTCGACATCTCCGGCGACAATGCCTTCACGATGTACAACGCGCTGGATGCCGAGACCATGGAAGTGGCCTGGCAGGTAATAGTCGACGGCAACCTCGACAACAGCGACATGGACTACACCGGCCGCTTCGCCGCCTCCACCTGCTACAACTCGGAGAAGGCCACCGACCTGGCCGGCATGATGCGCAACGAACGCGACTGGGTGGTGGTCTTCGACATCCCGGCAATCGAGAAGGAGATCAAGGCCAAGCGCTTCATCACCCTGGGCGACAGCAAGGTGCCGGTGGTCGACGGGCGCAGGAAGGACGGCAAGGACAGCGTCGTCACCCGCTATATCCCGGTACCGAAGAACCCCCACGGCCTCAACACCTCGCCGGACGGCAAGTACTTCATCGCCAACGGCAAGCTCTCGCCCACCTGCAGCATCATCGCCATCGACAAGCTGCCCGATCTTTTCGCCGGCAAGCTCAAGGACCCGCGCGACGTCATCGTCGGCGAGCCGGAACTGGGCCTGGGTCCGCTGCACACCACCTTCGACGGTCGTGGCAACGCCTACACCACGTTGTTCATCGACAGCCAGTTGGTGAAGTGGAACATCAATGATGCGATTCGCGCCTACAAGGGCGAGAAGGTCGACTACATCCGCCAGAAGCTCGACGTGCATTACCAGCCTGGCCACAACCACGCGACGCTGACCGAGACCAAGGAAGCCGACGGCAAGTGGGTCGTCGTGCTCAGCAAGTTCTCCAAGGACCGCTTCCTGCCCACCGGCCCGCTGCACCCGGAGAACGACCAGCTGATCGACATTTCCGGCGACGAGATGAAGCTGGTGCACGACGGCCCCACCTTCGCCGAGCCGCATGACTGCATCCTGGCCCGCCGCGACCAGATCAAGACCCGCAAGATCTGGGCGCGCGACGATCCCTTCTTCGCCGAGACCGTGGCAATCGCCAAGCGCGACGGCATCGACCTGATGCAGGACAACAAGGTCATCCGCGACGGCAAGAAGGTTCGCGTGTACATGACCTCGTCCGCTCCCGCCTATGGCCTCACCGAGTTCACCGTGAAGCAGGGCGACGAAGTCACCGTCACCATCACCAACCTGGACGAGATCGAGGACGTCTCCCACGGCTTCGTCGTGGTCAACCACGGCGTGAGCATGGAGATCAGCCCGCAACAGACCTCTTCCATCACATTCACCGCCGACAAGCCCGGCCTGCACTGGTACTACTGCAGCTGGTTCTGCCATGCGCTGCACATGGAAATGGTCGGCCGCATGCTGGTGGAGAAGGCCTGACGAGAAGGCCCCTGACCCCGCCGGCAGTCGCCGGCGGGGCATCGACGAGAAGGTGTTGCATGGGACTCACCAGGCCTGGCCTTGCCCTGTCGCTGTTGATCGCGGCAAGCGTCCAGGCGCAACCACAAGCCATCGACCAGTTGCCGCTGCAGGGCGATGGCGACATCCGCATCCTGCCCGCAGGCACCTACACCGGCAATTTCACCCTCGACCAGCCACTGCACCTGCGCTGTGCGCCCGGCGCGCTGATCGACGGCCAGGGTGCCGGCAGCACGCTGCACGTGAGGGTGCCCGGCGTCACCATCGAAAACTGCACCCTGCGCAACTGGGGGCGCGACCTGACGGCCATGGACGCGGCGATCTTCATCGACAAGGCTGCACACGGCACCGTGGTGCGCGGTAATGACCTGCAGGGCGCCGGCTTCGGCATCTGGCTCGACGCCACGGCGGACGTGCAGGTGCTCGATAACCGCATCCAGGGCGACCCCAGCGTGCGCTCCCAGGACCGCGGCAACGGCATCCACCTCTATGCGGTGAAGAACGCCCTGGTGCGCGGCAACCAGGTTCGTCAGACCCGCGACGGCGTGTACATCGACACCTCCAACGACAGCGCCATCGAAGACAACCTCTTCGAAGACCTGCGCTACGGCGTGCACTACATGTTCACCCACAATAGCCGCGTCATCGGCAACACCACCCGGCACACCCGCACCGGCTATGCGCTGATGCAGAGCCGCAAGCTCACCGTGGTCGGCAACCGCTCGGTGGACGACCAGAACTACGGCATTCTGATGAACTACATCACCTACTCCACCCTCACCGGCAACCGCGTCGAAGCCGTGCGCAGCGGCGATGGCGGCGGCGACGCAATGATCGCCGGGGCCGAGGGCAAGGCCCTGTTCATCTATAACTCGCTGTTCAACTGCATCGAGAACAACCGCTTCGAAAGCAGCGCCCTGGGTATCCATCTGACCGCCGGCTCCGAGGACAACCGCATCAGCGGCAATGCCTTCATCGGCAACCGCCAGCAGGTCAAGTACGTCGCCAGCCGCACTCAGGAATGGTCCGCTGACGGGCGCGGCAACTACTGGAGCGACTACCTGGGCTGGGACCGCAATGCCGACGGTGTCGGCGACGTCGCCTACGAACCCAACGACAAGGTCGACCAGTTGCTGTGGATGTACCCGCAGGTGCAACTGCTGATGACCAGCCCCGCCATCGAACTGCTGCGCTGGGTCCAGCGCGCGTTTCCCGTTACCCGTCCGCCCGGCGTGCGCGACAGCTTCCCGCTGATGCGCGCGCCTGATCTGGAGGCGCACCCATGAACCCCGTGGATATCCGCAATGCAACCCTGGACTACGGCGGCTTCACCGCGCTGCACGCTCTCGACCTGCAACTGGGCGCCGGCGAAGTCCTCGGCCTGCTGGGGCATAACGGCGCAGGCAAGACCACCACGATCAAGCTGATCCTCGGCCTGTTGCGTCCGACACGGGGCAGCGTGCACGTCTTCGGCCGGTCGCCGGGAGACCCGGCGGTGCGTCGGCGCATCGGCTTCCTGCCGGAGAACGTGACCTTTTACCCGCAGCTCAGCGGCCGCGAGACGTTGCAGCACTTCGCCCGGCTCAAGGGCGCACGGCCCGCCGAAGTGGACGAGCTGCTCGAACAGGTCGGCCTCAGCCACGCCGCGCAGCGTCGGGTGAAGACCTACTCCAAGGGCATGCGCCAACGCCTCGGCCTGGCCCAGGCGCTGCTCGGCCAGCCGCAACTGCTGCTGCTCGACGAACCGACCGTCGGCCTCGACCCGTTGGCCACCATCGAGCTCTACCAGTGGCTGGACCGCCTGCGCGCACAGGGCACCGGGATCATCCTCTGTTCCCATGTGCTGCCCGGCGTGGAGTCGCACATCGACCGCGCCGCGATCCTTGCCAAGGGCCGGCTGCTTACCGCCGGCAGCCTTGCTGACCTGCGCCGCGATGCCAGGCTGCCAGTGCGCATCCGCTACGCCGGCAGACTCGACGGCGACTGGCCGCAACACTGGCGCGAGGCTGGCCATGGCGTCACCGCCCTGGATGGCCGCCGGCTGGAGCTGCGGGTCGGCGAAGAGCGCCAGCACGAAGTACTCAGCGTGCTGCTCGCCGAGCACGCGCAGGAGCTCGAGGTGTTGCCGCCGTCGCTGGAAGACCTCTATCGGCACCACATGCAAAGCACACCTGCGGGAGCCCCGGCATGAAGCCGATCTGGAACATCGCCCGCAAGGAACTCGCCGACGGCCTGCGCAATCGCTGGCTGCTCGCCATCAGCCTGCTGTTCGCCCTGCTGGCCGTGGGCATCGCCTGGCTCGGCGCCGCCGCCAGTGGCCAGGTGGGCTTCACTTCGCTACCGGCAACGCTGGCCAGCCTGACCAGCCTGGCCACCTTCCTGATGCCGCTGATCGCCCTCCTGCTGGCCTACGACGCCATCGTCGGCGAAGAGGAAGGCGGCACCCTGCTGCTCCTGCTGACCTACCCACTGGGACGCGGGCAATTGCTGATCGGCAAGTTCCTCGGCCACAGCCTGATCCTCGGCTTGGCGACGTTGCTGGGCTTCTCCGCCGCCGCGCTGGCCATCGCCGTGCTGGTGCCGGGCATCCCGCTGGGGCAACTGCTGGGTTCCTTTGCCCGCTTCATTCTGTCGTCGTGCCTGCTCGGCTGGACTTTCCTGGCCATGGCCTATGCGCTGAGCAGCCGGGTCAGCGAGAAGTCCACCGCTGCCGGCCTGGCGCTGGGCGTGTGGTTCTTCTTCGTGCTGCTGTTCGACCTCGCGCTGCTCGCCCTGCTGGTGATCGGCAAGGGCCAGCTCAGCGCCAACCTGCTGCCCTGGTTACTGCTGCTCAACCCGACCGACCTTTACCGGCTGATCAACCTGCCCGATTTCGGTGCCGAACTGGGCGGCGTGCTGACCCTCGGCCGAGATCTGGCCGTTCCCGTCGCGGCACTCTGGTTGGCGCTGTGCGCCTGGACCCTGGCCTCGCTGGCGCTGGCCTATGCGCTGTTCCGCCGGCGCCCGATCTGACTCGAGGAGTTTCACCATGCTGCTGTCCCGCTCCCTTCGCCTGGGTTTCACCGCCGGCTTCCTCGCCCTGCTGCTCGGCGGCTGCGACGATGGCGCCCGGCAAAGCGCCAATCTCGCTCCGGTGCCGTTCCAGAACGGCGAGGAATGCCACGTGTGCGGGATGATCATCAGCGACTTCGCCGGGCCGAAAGGCGAAGCCGTGGCTCCCGGCGCGGTGCACAAGTTCTGCTCCACCGCCGAGCTGCTGGGCTGGTGGCTGCAGCCGGAAAACCAGCACAGCGGCGCGCACCTGTACGTGCACGACATGGCCCGCAGCGACTGGAACCACCCCGATGACCGCCACCTGATCGACGCCACCAGCGCCTTCTACGTGGTAGGCGTGAAACGTCCCGGCGCCATGGGCGCCACGCTCGCATCATTCGCCGACCGCGCGGACGCCGATCGCATGGCCACGGCCGAAGGAGGGCGTGTACTGCGCTTCAGCGAAATCAACCAGAGCGTGCTGCAGGGCGTGTCCGGCGACCACCAGCATCACTGAGCCAGCCGGTCGCTTCTCTCCAGCAGCGCCAGGCAAGCCTCCGCCGGCACCGGCTGGCTGATCAGGTAGCCCTGGATCTCATCGCAGCCGTGGGCGCGCAGGAAGCGCAGCTGCTCGGCGTGCTCGACGCCTTCGGCCACCACCTTCAGTTCCAGGCTGTGCGCCATGGCGATGATCGCCCGGGTGATGGCCGCGTCTTCGCCGCGCTCGGACAGGTCGCGAATGAAGGTCTGGTCGATCTTCACGTAATCCACCGGGAAGCGCTTGAGGTAGCTGAGCGAGGAATAGCCGGTGCCGAAGTCGTCGATGGCCAGCTTCACGCCCATCTCGCGCAATTGGCGGAAGGTGGTGGTGACGCTCTCGACGTTGTCCAGCAGCTGGCTTTCGGTGAGCTCCAGCTCCAGCAGGTGCGACGGCAGGCCGGTTTCCTCCAGCACTGCGCGCACCAGATCGACCAGGTTGCCGGTGCGCAGCTGGTGCACCGAGAGGTTCACCGACACCCGCAGCTCACGCCCCAGGCGTTGCCAGGTACGGGCCTGCTGGCAGGCCCGGCGCAGGACGAACTCACCGATGGCGCCGATCAGCCCGGTTTCCTCGGCCAGGCCGATGAAGTCGCTGGGCGGCACCATGCCCATCTCCGGGTGCTGCCAGCGTACCAGCGCCTCGGCACTGTCCAGGCGCTCGTTGGCCAGGTTCAGCTTGGGCTGGTAGTGCACATTCAGCTGGCCCTCGTCGATGGCCTTGCGCAGTCGAGTTTCCAGTTGCAGGCGCTCCAGGGTGCAGGCCTGCAGGTTGTCGGTGAAGAACTGGAAGGTATTCCCTCCCAGGTGTTTGGCGTGCTGCATGGCCATGTTCGCCTGGCTCATCAGCGCAGAGATTTCCCAGGCGTTGTCCGGCAGCAGGCTGATCCCCACCGAGGCGCTGACCACCAGCTCGTGGCCGCCCACGGTCATCGGCGTGCGCAACTTGGCCAGCAGGCGGCTGGACAGCCGCGCCAGCGCCGCGAGGCTGGCGTAGGAGTCGATCAGCACGGCGAACTCATCGCCGGACAGGCGGGCAATGGTGTCGGCCTCCGGCACGGTCTGGGTCATGCGTCGCGACATCTGCCGCAGCAGTTGGTCGGCGACTTCATGGCCGAGGCTGTCATTGAGCAGCTTGAAGCGATCCAGGTCGATCAGCAGCAGCGCCGCCGTGCGGCCTTCCTGACGCGCGCGCTGGCTGGCCTCGTGCAGGCGCTCCTTGAACAGCGTGCGGTTGGCCAGGCCGGTGAGTTCGTCGTAGTGCGACAGGTAGCGCAGGCGCTCCTCGGCATCGCGACGAGCGGTGAGGTCGGCGAAGAAGCCCACCACGTGGGCCACCTCTCCCCGGCTGTCGCGCACCACGTTAAGTTGCAGCCACTGCGGGTACAACTCGCCGTTCTTGCGTGTCTCGATCAGCTCGCCCTGCCAGGTGCCCTGGCGCTCCAGCTCGGTACGGATCGACTGGTAACGGCGCAGGCTTTCCGCCGAGCCCATCAGCCGCGCGACGTTGTGCCCGAGCAGCTCATCGCGGCGGTAGCCGGTCAGCGAGGTGAAGGCCTCGTTGATAGCGATCAGGCGGTAGTCCGGGTCGAGGATGATGATGCCTTCGCTGGCCGCCTCGAACACCGTGGCGGCCAGGCGTTGCTCTTCCTCGCGCAGCTTGCGGGTGGAGATATCTGCGCGGGTGCCGACCATGCGGGTGACCTGCCCGCGCCCATCGCGCTCCATCACCCGGCCACGGTCTTCCACCCAGACCCAGTGGCCAGCCGCATGGCGCACGCGGTATTCGATGCGGTAGCCATCGGTGCGGCCCTTGAGGTGCTCGACCAGGGCACGGCGCAGCAAGGGTACGTCATCCGGATGCAGGCGTGGGCGCAGGTCGTTGCGCACACTCTTCACCGATTCCTGGGTGATCCCGAAGATCTCCTCCAGGTGCGAGTGATGCACTTCGTCGGTCAGCAGGTTCCAGTCCCACAGCCCCAGCTCGCTGGCCTCCAGGGCCAGGGCCAGGCGCGCCTCGGTATGGGTCAGTTGCACGCTGCCCGCCTCGACCCGCTCCTGCAGGGCGTCGCGGGCGCGGCAAAGTTCGCGCTCGGCACGGCGACGCTGCTCGACTTCCCGTTCCAGGTCCTGGTTCAGCGCCTCGGTCTGTGCCTTGGCGCGCTCCAGGTGCGCCACCAGCGCCTGGGCCTGGAAGCGCCGCAGCAGGCCGACATGCACCACCCGGTGGATCTGCCAGGCCACCACCAGCAGCGCCGCCAGCAGGATAACCCCGAGCACGCCCCAGCCTTGCTGCAGCGGGTTATCGCTGATCAATAAATAGGCAATTGACGGAAACAGGCAGGGCAAGGCGAAGGTCAGGAAGGCCGGCAGGCTGACCGCATAGGCGACGCTGGCGGACAGAATGGCCGCGGCGATCAGGCCGAATACCAGGGATTGCTGGAGGAAGGCATCCGGCGGCACCAGGGCGATGGCGGCGAACGCGAGGGTCAGCCCCGAAGCGCCAGCACCGAACAGGAAGGTGCGCTGCCAGTGCGGACTGGCCTGGCGTTCGGCGGAAGCGGCATTGAAGGCGCTGACCTGGATCAGCCGCAGCACGGCCAGCATGACCAGCGAGACCAGCCATCCGGCGAGCAGCCCCGGCTTCACGTAATCCCACAGCAGCCCGGCGCAGGCCAGGCCATTGAGCAGCATGAGCAGGGTCGGCACGCGCGAGCCCTGATAAAGGAGGCGCGTGCGTTCGACAGCAATTTCGTGAGCGTACTGCTGGCGGATCTCGGCATGGCTCACCGGGATCGCCGAAGGCTCTACATAAGCGGTCATAGGCGTTTTTCTTGTAGGTTTCAGGCCTAGGCGTCGGCGGAGCATACCCGAGGAGGTAGCCCCACCCAAGCAGGATGATGGCAATTGGCTCCGTGCCCGCCCAACTTTCGTCGGGAAGACGCCGGACGGCGGGCGGGTTTGCCGGGGAAAACCGCCCGTCGGTAGAATGCCGCCCCATGAACGATGACATCTCCTACCTGCTCAACTCCCTCAATGACCCGCAGCG
Source organism: Pseudomonas sp. YH-1 (assembly GCF_051990045.1). Classification (NCBI taxonomy): domain Bacteria; kingdom Pseudomonadati; phylum Pseudomonadota; class Gammaproteobacteria; order Pseudomonadales; family Pseudomonadaceae; genus Pseudomonas; species Pseudomonas sp. YH-1. The sequence goes on from NZ_CP178184.1 coordinate 969,509, forward strand.
CCAGGCCGTGGCCGCGCCGCTGGGGCGCCAGCGCGTGCTCGCTGGTGCCGGGTCCGGCAAGACCCGCGTGCTGGTACACCGTATCGCCTGGCTGATCCAGGTCGAGAACGCCTCGCCGCACAGCATCCTGGCCGTGACCTTCACCAACAAGGCCGCCGCCGAGATGCGCGCGCGGATCGAGCAGCTGCTGGGGATCAACCCGGCCGGCATGTGGGTCGGCACCTTCCACGGCCTGGCGCACCGCCTGCTGCGTGCGCACTGGCAGGAAGCCGGTTTGCCGGAGAACTTCCAGATCCTCGACAGCGACGACCAGCTGCGCCTGGTCAAGCGCGTGGTGCGCGAGCTGGGCCTCGACGAGCAGCGCTGGCCGCCGCGCCAGGCGCAGTGGTTCATCAACGGCCAGAAGGACGAGGGCAACCGCCCGCAGAACATCCAGGCCGGCGGCGATCTGTACCTGGCGACCATGGTCAGCGTCTACCAGGCCTACGAAGAAGCCTGCGCCCGTGCCGGCGTCGTCGACTTCGCCGAACTGCTGCTGCGCTCGCTGGACCTCTGGCGCGACCGTCCGAGCCTGCTGGAACACTACCAGCGACGCTTCCGCCACATCCTGGTGGACGAGTTCCAGGACACCAACGCCGTGCAATACGCCTGGCTGCGCTTCCTCGGCAAGGGCGGCGAGAGCCTGATGGTGGTGGGCGACGACGACCAGTCGATCTACGGCTGGCGCGGCGCGAAGATCGAGAACATCCAGCAGTTCGGCGATGACTTCGCCGGCACCGAGGATATCCGCCTGGAGCAGAACTACCGCTCCACCGGCACCATCCTCAAGGCCGCCAACGCGCTGATCGCCAACAACAGCGGGCGCCTGGGCAAGGAACTGTGGACCGACGGCGTCGATGGCGACCCGATCACCCTGTACTCCGGCTTCAACGAGCACGACGAGGCGCGCTACATCGTCGAGACCATCGAGGATGCCCTGCGCAAGGACGGTCTGAAGCGCAGCGAAATCGCCATCCTCTACCGCTCCAACGCCCAGTCCCGCGTATTGGAAGAGGCGCTGCTGCGCGAGAAGATCCCCTACCGCATCTACGGCGGCCAGCGCTTCTTCGAGCGCGCCGAGATCAAGAACGCCCTGGCCTACCTGCGCCTGATCCGCCTGCGTGACGACGACGCGGCGCTGGAGCGGGTGATCAACGTGCCGCCGCGCGGCATCGGCGAGAAGACCGTCGAGGCGATCCGCAGCGCCGCGCGCCTGAACGGTACCTCCATGTGGCGCGCGATCAACGACGTGATCGCCGCCAAGGCCGTGGCCGGCCGCGCCGCCACTGCGCTCAACGGCTTCCTGGAAACCGTCGACCTGCTCGCGGTGAAGGTCGAAGGCCTGCCGCTGCACCAGATGACCCAGATCGTCATCGAGCAGTCCGGCCTGATCACCTACCACAAGGAAGAGAAGGGCGAGAAAGGCCAGGCCCGGGTGGAAAACCTGGAAGAACTGGTCAGCGCCGCCCGCGCCTTCGAGACCCCGGACGACGAGGACACCCCGCCGCTGGTGGCCTTCCTCGACCACACCGCGCTGGAGTCCGGCGATACCCAGGCCGACGCCTTCGAGGACAGCGTGCAGCTGATGACGCTGCACAGCGCCAAGGGCCTGGAGTTCCCGCTGGTGTTCCTCGCCGGCGTGGAGGAAGGCCTGTTCCCGCACAAGATGAGCCTGGAAGAACCCGGCCGTCTTGAGGAAGAACGCCGCCTGGCCTACGTCGGCATCACCCGCGCCATGCACCGTCTGGTCATGACCTACGCGGAAACCCGCCGCCTGTACGGCAGCGAGACCTACAACAAGGTGTCGCGCTTCGTTCGGGAAATCCCACCGAGCCTGATCCAGGAAGTGCGCCTGTCCAACTCGGTGAGCCGCCCGCTCTCGGGCAACCAGCGCAGCGGCAACCTGTTCAGCGGCGCCAGCGTGCCGGACACCCCGTTCAGCCTCGGCCAGTCCGTGCGCCACCCGCTGTTCGGCGACGGCGTGATCCTCAACTTCGAAGGCTCCGGCGCCCAGGCACGGGTGCAGGTGAACTTCGACAGCGAGGGCAGCAAGTGGCTGATGATGGGTTACGCGAAGCTGGAGGCCATCTAAGCCTCCAGTCCCGTCAGCGAGCGGCGGTGCTGGCCGGGCAGATCGTCGCCTGCATGTCGTCCAGGCCGTAGCCATCGAGCTGCGGCAGCATGAACTTGTCCACCAGCAGCGGCTTGGCGATCCTGCCGGCGAAACGATCCCCTCCGCTGGCTGAAGCACCGATGTAGGTCGGGTGCGCCAGCGGCTCGGCGGTTTCCGGCCGCGGCATCGGCTCCTGGGATTGCAGGATGACCTTGCCGTTGAGGTAAACCGTCAGGGCGCCCTTTTCCGGCCCCGGGAAGGGAAATTTCGAATAGGGCTTCACGTTGAAGCTGGCCACCAGAGCATTGCACTGGTCCTCCAGCGCCACAGGCTCACTCTGCAGGCGCAGCGGGCCACGCCACACTTCCACACGCCCGTTGTCGATGGCCATGCCCCATAGCCCTTCCTGCTCAACCAGGACCTGCCGCGCGCCATCGACTCGTGCCTTGCCCAAACCCAGCCCCAGGCTGTAGGCGCCGTGGACCGGCGCGCGCTGGTAGTCGCGGCCGCTGAGGAAGGCCGGCTTCTTGCCGGCGGCGGGATGCCAGGTCAGCGGGATGGGCCGGTATTTCTGCTCCCACGCGCGCAACAGGCTCAGGGCTTCATCCCGACCTATCGCCTCGAAGGCTTCGGCCTTGGTCGCGCTCACCCCCAGCGGGCCGGTGACCGGGTGGCTCTCCAGCTTGCCCAGCGTGGGCCGGTAGAACAGGCCGCGGCCAGTCAGGTGGCCGCCGTAGGTCATGCCCCAGGTCATGACATCCGCCGCCCAGTAGAGCGCATCGACCCTGGGCAATGGCTGGCCCTTGGCAATGTAGCCGGACAGGTCACGCCCGGTCAGCCCGGCCGGTGCCTTGCCGCCGGCCATGCCGACCAGGGTGGGATAGAGATCGGTGATGTGGCTGATGCCGGTCACGTCGGCGTTGCCTCGGTGGCCGGGCCAGAGCACCAGCAGCGGCGTGCGCACGCCGCCTTCGAGGTAGGTCATCTTGGTCCCGGCCAGCGGCCAATTGCTGTCGCGGGCCAGGTTCGGACTGCCGTTGTCGCTGGTGAAGACCACCAGTGTGTTGTCCAGCTGGCCGCTGGTGCGCAGGCTGTCGAGCAGCCGGGCGACGTTGTGGTCCAGCTGTTTCAGCACCGCAAGGTAACGGCCCTCGTCGGTATCGGGAAACTGGCTGCGGAAAGTCTCCGAAGGCTGGAACGGGTGGTGCGGCGAGAACAGCCAGAGGTTGATGAACCAGGGCTTGCCACCTTGCCGACCCTTGCCGATCAGGTCGATGGCGCGGTCGGTAAGGATGTCGTCCAGGTGCCCCTGATACTGCACCGGCGGACCATCGTCGGTCTCCAACCAGGGGTTGATGAAGGTCGGCGGCCCGTTCACCAGCTTGCCGTCCTTGTCCGGTCCGTGCAGCACGAAGTGGTTGAGCATGCCGAACCAGTCATCGAAACCATGGTGGTTGGGACGGATCTGCAGGTACTCGATGGCCTCACCGACGTGCCACTTGCCAATGTGATGGGTACTGTAGCCCAGGCCTTTCAAGGATTCTGGCAGGGTCTGCAGGTCCGGCGACAGTCCCAGTCCGTTAGGCTCGAAACCGATGCTGACCGGCGCTCGGCCAGTGATCAGCGCAGCCCGGCTGACCGAGCAGGTGCTGTCGGTATAGTGCTGGCGGAAACGCAACGCCTGATTGCTCAGCTGATCCAGAGTCGGCGTTGGCGCCTTGCCATCGCCCCAGACGCCGATGTCGTTGACGCCCAGGTCATCGGTCAGGATGAACAGGATATTCGGTTTCGCGTGTTGATCCTGAGCATTGCTCACAGGGACCATGGCAAGCAGAATCAGCCAGGCAATGGCTAGTCGGGTCGTGAGCGCAGCTGTCGCTCGCGTGGAAAAGAACAACATTCAGTGAATTCCCGAAAAATGCTTAAGAACCTTTTCACCGCCAAGAACAACGGCGAGGCCAACGCTCCGTCCCATGGACTGCTGCTGGACTATCCCGCCCTGATGGCCAGGGTGGCCGATCAGGCACCGAACTATGCCGGCAATGCCCCCTTCCCGCATATCGTCATCGATGATTTTCTGCCCCCGTCGACCTTCGCCCGGCTGCTGGAGGAATATCCGCACGACCAGAACGACCCGCTGTGGAACAACGCAACGCACACCGACAAGGCCAGCGGCGAGTACGTGCAGAAGGACAAGCGCAACATCCGCGACCCGCTGCGCATGCCGCCGACCTACCGCCAGCTGTTCTGGGAGCTCAACTCCCACGCCTTCCTCGACTATCTCGCGCAACTGACCGGTATCGCCAACCTGATTCCCGACCCCAACCTGCGCGGTGCCGGGATTCACCAGATTGCCCGCGGCGGCTTCCTCAAGGTGCATACCGACTTCGCCACCCACCGCGACTTCGGCCTGGACCGTCGGATCAACGTGCTGATCTACCTCAACGAGGAGTGGCCCGAGAGCTACGGTGGCCAACTCGAACTGTGGGACCCGGAGATGGCCGGACCACCCCGTCGCGTGCTGCCGATCGCGAACCGCTGCGTGGTATTCAGCACCACGTCCAGCTCGTTCCACGGCCATCCACACCCTCTCACCTGCCCCGATGGCGTCTACCGCCGCTCCCTGGCGCTGTACTACTACACCAACGGTCGCCCGGAAGGCGAAGCACAGCCCGGTTACGCCACCCACTGGCGCGACGTCCCGGCCTGAACGGCCTCAGGCGTCAGCTGCGCGGCGCGCCCAGGGAGCGCGCCGCGAGTAGGTCGCCAGGTGTGCCTTCAGGCGCAGGAAGGGCAACTCCACCAGGCGATAGCTCAGCCAGGCCAGACCCCACGACAGTAACAGGCTAAAAGCGATCCGCATCAGGTAGGCGTCGGCATTCGCTTCCAGCGTCATTCCCGCGGCCTTCAGAGGGAAAAGGCAGTAGAACTGTACCGGGACATGGATCAGGTAGAGCGAGTAGGAGATTCGCCCGAAGTGATCCAGCAGCGGGTTGGCCAGCAGCGCCTTTATCCGCCAGCTCAACGCCAGCAGCCCGAGCATCGCTCCCCCCCAGAGCAGCGACTCGATATTGTGGTACATCGGCAGGGCCTGCAGGGCATTGCGCTCCCCACTCAGGGAGAACCACAGCCATAGGCGCCCCAACCCCAACAGACAACCGATCAGCAACAGGAAGCAGACGAGTGCACGCTCGCGCAGCCAGGCGTAGCTTCGGCTCAGACTGAACCCCGCACACGCCGCTCCTGCGAGAAACGCGCCGAAGCGGCCGAACAATGAGTTTTCCCAAAAATTCGTTGGCGCCAACCAGCCCGGTGAATGGAACAGCCAGACATGCGCCACGCCCCATGCCAGCAGCGCAGCCGTCACCAGCCAGCGCCCGGCGGCAAAGCGCAGCAGCCACATCACCCAGGGCAGCACCAGGTAGAACTGGATTTCGGTGCACAGCGACCACCAGGGCACGCTGAACGGGAAGGCCTGGAATCCAATGGGAATGAATAGCAGGGCCTTGAAGGTGACCGTCTTCTGCGTCATCACCCAGGCCAGCAGTACTGCGGCGTAATACAGCGGCACGATGCGGAAGAAGCGTGCAGTGTAAAAGCGCTGGATGCTCACCTGCTGACCATCACGCAACCCCTGCAGGAAGGGCCGCGACAGCAGGAAACCACTGAGCACGAAGAACAACGTGACGCCGGTGTTGCCGCCACCCAGCAGAGTCATCCACATCGGATTGTCCGAGCGTTCGGCCAGGCCGAGGATGCCGAAATAGTGAAAACCCACTACCAGCAGGATCGCCCAGCCGCGCAGTGACTCCAGTTCGGGCAGGTAACTGGCCGGCTGACGCAGCCCCGCTCGGACGTCGCTGGCGTCACTCACGACTCAGCTGGCCGGTTGCTGCTGCGGCTGGCCCTGCGTCAGGCGCTTGAGCTTGCGAGTGTTCTCCAGGTGCTTGCTGGCATGCACATAGAACGAACGCAGCCCCGCGCCGTCGTCGGCCTTGGCATCCTCGAACAGCAGCTTGAGTAGCGGATGGTCATTGCTGCGATCACCGCCGGGCTTGCGCAGCACTCCCAGGCCGAAGCCGTGGTTGAAGGTGAAGGTCTCGTGCTGGCCACGGGTCTCGTCCCAGAACTTCCAGGCGCCGAAGTCCTGCAGGCGGGCCATGACGTCATGGAACAGGATGATGCCGCCCGGCTTCACCTTCGGATACCAGTTGGCGAAATCGGCGCTCACTGCCTCGTAGGTATGGAAACCATCGATGTGCAGCAACTCGATGCTGTCGTCGTCGAAGTGCTTGAGCGCGTCCTCGAAGAACATCCGCATCAGGTACGAGAAGCCATGGTAGTGCTGGCGATTATGGTTGTTGACTGCGTTGAACACCGACTCGTCGTATTTGTCGGTGTGCGCATCGCCCTCAAAGGTATCCACGGCGTAGCAGACACCATCGATATCGTTCTCCTTCATCGCCTGGCAGAAGGTGAAGTAGGACAGTCCCTTGTGCGTGCCCAGTTCAACGAGCATCTTGGGGCGCAGCGCGGTGACCAGGTCGTAGCCGAACGGCAAGTGATCGACCCAAGTGCTGAAGACCATGTGCAGCGGCTCGAAATGCTTGATCGACGGGGGCATGTAGAGGGTCTTCATGATCTGGCCTTCTCCGGAAACTGGGGGACGGGAAGCAATGATCCGCACCGGTGTCTGCACCGGGGCGAGGCGAAATTCGGGCTTGAGGGCCTGGTCGGCGAACGGGTCTTCCTGGCGCCCGGCGCAGCGGCGCACGCGATCCATACCGCGCTGCACGGAGCGTTCGAGATAACGCAGGCTGGGCGCCTTGGCCTGGCCAAGCAGAATAGGCTCCACGGTCGGCGAGCGGAAGGGCTCCCCCAGCAGCGCGCAGAGCTGATCGCTCTGACGCTTGAGCAGATCCTCGCGTCCATCGACCTCGGAAGTGGTGACGCCGCCATGCAACTGGTGGAATGAACCTTCTCCGACCAACATCACCGACTGCGTACGTGGGTGCATGGCAGCCTTGCGATAGAGATAAAGGTTCAGCGCACCGCCGCCAGGCATGTCGAAACGCTCGTCGGCACGGCCGATATCGCGGAACACCTGGGCATTGATGAACAGGCAGTTGCTTTCCATGAAAGGGTGGAAATAGCCGTTCGGGTTGGCACCGCTCCAGCAGGAAATATCGAACAACCGATAGCCATTGGCCGACTCTGGCCAGCCGATATCCGCCAGCAGTTGCTGCTCGGCCTCTTCGGAATAGCCGTGGGTCAGGTGAAACTGCTGCTCGTTCTCCCCCAGATGGTAACCAGGCACCACTACCATGGCATCGGGCGTCATACGGAAGGCCATCAGCGCGTACTTCACTACGCCAGGCGTCACCAATCGGGCACCATCGATCATCAGACCGATGAAGCGCCCACGCGCCTGGGCGAAACCGAAGTTGATCGCCGGCGCGGGCGATACGCCTGCTTCGTCACGCAGGAAGTAACGGAAATTGCCGGGCAGCCGGCCGATGGCCTCCGCATCCATGTTTCGCTTGGAGCGGTTCTCCACCAGGATGACTTCATAATCGTCGGCATCGACGCCCTGCTGGTAGTCAGGCGCCAGGCTGATCAAAGTGTTGAGCGCCTGGCGCGGCATGTCATAGGCAATGACGATGATCGACAGCAGCGGACGCTTCTCGTGGTACGCAGTCATACAGCCTGCACCCGACTCAGCGAATGATTGAGGAAACGGAAAATGTGCGGATGCGCCGAACCGAGCAAAATCGGCCGCACGCTGGGTGGTGTGCGGTTGTCTCCGCGAATCTGCTTGTCCTGTTCATCGAGCAGCTTGTAGACCCGCTCGCGCTCCTCGCGCAGGGTGCCGGTGGTCACGCCACCATGGAACTGGTGGAACGACCCTTCGCTGTAGAGCAGATAGAACGGCGTATTCGGGTACTCCAGCAAGCGCTTGTAGAGATCCAGGTTGGCGTTGCCGCCGCCGAAGTCGTTGTAGCGCGGGTTCACCCCGCCCAGCGCCTTCCACTTGCGCATCGACATGCCGATGAAGTTGCTCTCGTAGTTGGCCTGGAAGAAGCCACCCTGGCAGGAGCCACTGAGCACCGCGATGTCGAACAGCCGATAGCCGTTGCTCGGCCACTCGATGCCGTGCAGCAGGACCTGCTCGGCATCCTCGTTGTAGCCCTCGTTCACCGCTACCTGCTGCAGCTTGTGACCGATGTGATAGCCGGGCACGGAGACGGCCGCCTCGGCGTCGAGACGGAAGGCGTCCAGTGCATGGCGCAGGACACCGGGAGAGAGCATGCGCGCGCCGTCGATCATGATGGCGATGTGGCTGCCTCGGGCCTGGGAGGCTCCGAAGTTGATCGCATGGACCGGCGTACGCTCTGTTTCATTGCGGTGGAAGTACCGCACGTTGCCCGCATGCTGGGTGGCGCGCTCACGGCCCAGCAAACTGTCGGAATGGTTTTCGACGACGATGACTTCATAGTCTCGCTCGTTCACACCATGCTGATAGGCAGGGCTGAGCGAATACAGCGTCTTGTCGGCCTGCTCGGGCATCTTGTAGACGATGACCACGACGCTCAGGCGCGGCGCGCGACGAAAGATGGGCATGACACAACCCCCGGGTCAATCAGCGATGGCTTTGAGAGCCTGGTACAGGGCATCCAGCTCGGGCGCGAGTTTCTCGTCGCCGTGCCGATGATGTTTGAGTTCGGAGCTGAAGAACCGCTCCGTAGCCGGCGGCTCGAGGCCGAATCTGCGCAGCACCTCATCCAGCTGCCGGTGCAGGCTGTCCTCGTCCTGGTCGAAGCAGAGTACCGGGAACTTCACCCGACCATGCAGTTCGAGGAGGCGGCTGTTATAGGCCTTCCACAGGCCTAGCGCCTGTTCACGCGGCATGCCGCCACGGGCCTGGAGGGAATCGGCAACGGCCGAAGGGTGGCGGAAGATGCCGACGAAACGCAGGTTGGGAATCAGTTCCTGCCAGCCTTCGACGGCCAGGAGCGCGCGCGGATCCTTGAACCCCCAGCGCTTCACGCCATCGTAACCACCGATCAGCTCGCGGGCCGCGGCGTACTCGGCCGGCGTCCAATGCGGCGCCACGGCGGGCGGGTTGTCCCACGCCGCGCCACGCTCGGCGAGCATCGCGTCATGGAAGGCAACGATATCGGTGTTCTCGCGGTTGCCCTTGAGATTGTGAGGGTTCCATGTACTGTGCTTGCCCAGCTCCAGGCCGGCCTCCTGCAGGGAGCCGGTGAGGAAACTGGTGCCGCTGCGGTGCATGCCGACAACCATGAGGACCAGGTCTTCCTGGGCGGGAGCGGCTTTCCGGGAGGAGCCGAACAAGACATCAAATAGGCGCATACCAGCTCTTTTTCTTATGTTTGGGCGATGATCCGCACAGAATGCGCCGTAATTGGCACACAGGCTTGCTGCGGCGCATTGTGTTTAAATACCCCACCCTTTTCAATCCAACAAGAACGACATGAAGCACAGGGACATCATTCTATTCGGCGTCTACAGCGACCTGCGCACCGAAGTGGCGCGGCGCTTCCTGGGATTCCTCTGGTGGATCCTCGAACCCGTGATGTACATGGGTGCCTTCTACATTGTCTTTGGCCTGGCCCTGGGCCACAGCCGCCCAGGCTATGTCCCGCTGCTGCTCAGCGGCATGGTGGCCTGGAAGTGGTTCGACGGCTCGGTGCGCCAGGCCAGTAATGCCATCCAGAGCAACGCCGGCCTGATCCAGCAGATCGATGTGCCCAAGTACGTGTTCGCGCTCATCCCGATACTCAGCAACACCTTCAAGTTCCTGATCATCCTGACCTTGCTGATCCTCTCCTTGCTGCTGTCCGGATACCGCCCGTCGCTGGAATGGCTCGCACTGCCGGTGCTGATCCTCAATCAGTTGCTGTTCATCATCGGCTTCGGCTTCCTGCTGGCCTCCGTGCTGCCCTTCGTGCCGGACCTGCGCCAGGTGGTGGACAACTTCCTGATGCTGATGATGTTCATGTCCGGCGTGTTCTTCAGCATCCACGAGATTCCTGCCTCCATGGCGCCGTTCCTGAATCTCAATCCGATGACCGTGATGATCACCGCCTTCCGCGATGTGCTGCTGCACAACCAGTGGCCGTCCTGGGGCGAACAGTTCTATGTGCTGGCCGTCGCTGTACCCCTGCTGGCTGCCGCGTTGTGGATCCTCCACCGCAACGAGCGCAAGTATCCCAAGCTGCTGTTCTGAGGTGAGACATGTCCGGTGATCTGATTCTCCAGGCCGAACACGTCGGCCTGTCCTACCGGCAGCGGGTTGGCATGCTGCGCTATGAATCCTTCTGGGCCCTGCAGAACGTCAGCTTCGAGCTCTACGAAGGCGAAACCCTGGGCGTGATCGGCAACAACGGTGCCGGCAAGAGCACGCTGTTGCGCATGATCGCCGGCATCGTCGACCCCGATCGCGGGGTGTTGCGCCGCAGCAAGCCGTTGAGTGCCAGCCTGCTGGCCCTCAACGTGGGCTTCAAGCCGGAGCTTTCCGGCCGCGACAACGTTGTTATCAGCGGTCTGCTGCTAGGCATGAAGCGTGCTGACATCCGCAGGCAGATGGATGACATCCGCGAATTCAGCGATCTGGGCGACTTCTTCGAGCGCCCGGTAGGCACCTACTCCACGGGGATGCGCGCCCGCCTGGGCTTCGCCGTGGCGATCCACGCCGATCCGGATATCCTCCTGATCGATGAAGTACTGGGCGTGGGCGACCAGACCTTCCGCGAGAAATCCCACGCGGCCATGCGCGCCAAGATCAAACAGGGCAAGACCGTGATCCTGGTATCCCACAGCATGGAGGCGATCCGCGAACTCTGTCAGCGGGTACTCTGGATCGAGCGGGGCAAATCGATCATCTGCAGCGATGCAGAAACCGTGATCAGCGGCTACCACGAGACTGTTCGCCAGGCGGTACGTGAAATGCACAAGGCCGAACGAGAGCGCAAGGCCGCTCAGCAAACGCTCGAAGTCCAGCAGTAAAAGCCGGCGGGCTCAGTGATGCCCGCCGCCGTTCTGCTCGAAAGTCTCGATCAGCGCCACCTGCATCCGCGAATGCACGCGGATGAACCAGCGCCAGAACACCGCGATCACCAGCGCGGCGATCAGCGCCACCACCACCAATAGCTCGCCCGGCGGCAGGATGCTCGAACTGAGCGCCGCCAGCAGCAACATCATGCCGCCCAGCGACAGCAGCGGGATCAGCTCGGAAATCACCCGGCGCACGCGGGCCGTGTGGCGTCCGGCGCTCTCCGCCTTCACTCCCATCTCCGCCAGCAGCATCGCCAGCGCCTTGAGCTTGCGGTAGGCCGCGATCAGGAACGGCAGCGAGAGCAGCAGTGCAGCGCCCCAGATCAGCGCCTTGTGCAGCGCTTCGGGCTCGACGAACTGCGCCAGCCATTGGCCGATCTGGCCGGCGAAGAACGCCAGGGCGAAGAAGATCGCGATCACCAGGGTGAGGTTGACCCCGACCTGCAGCAGGATGCGCCGGATCATCCCGGCGAGGATCGCCTTGTCGCCGCGCGGCTTGATGCTGCGCAGCCACTCACCGTACAGGCTGAACACCCGCACCATGGGCGAAGGCAGGCTGCGACCCAGGTACAGCGCCAGCGGGTCGGCGGAACGGATCAGGTAGGGCGTCAGCAGGGTGGTGATGGCCGACACACCAACCACCACCGGGTAGAGGAAGTCGCTGGTCACACCCAGGCTCATGCCCAGCGCCGCGATGATGAAGGAGAACTCTCCGATCTGCGAAAGGCCCATGCCCACGCGCATCGAAGTGCGCCCGTCGTTACCGGCGATGAAGGCGCCAGCGCCACAGGAAATCAGCTTGCCGGCCACGACCACGAAGGTGATCACCAGGATCGGCGCGGCGTAGTCCACCAGGACCTTGGGGTCGATGGTCAGGCCGATGGCGACGAAGAAGATCGCGCTGAACATGTCGCGCACCGGCTCCATCAGGCGTTCGATCTGGATCAGCTGACGCGACTCAGCCATGATCGCGCCGATCAGGAAGGCGCCCAGGATCATGCTGTACTCCAGCTTCACCACCAGCAGGCAGAAGCCGAAGCACAACCCCAGCACCGTCACCAGCAACATCTCGTTGCTTTCGAATTTCGCCACGTAGGCCAGCAGGCGCGGCACCAGCAGGATACCGACGACCAGCGCGACGACCATGAACAGGCTGAGCTTGCCGACCGTGGAGAACACCTGGTCGGCCTCCACCGTGCCGCTCACGGCGATGCCGGAAAATAGCGCGATGATGCCGATGCCGAGGATGTCCTCGATGATCAGCACGCCGAAGATCAGCTGGGCGAAGCGCTCGTTCTTCATCTTCAGGTCGCCCAGGACCTTGATGATGATGGTGGTGGAGGACATCGCCAGGATTGCGCCGAGGAACAGCGAGTCCATGGTGCTCCAGTCGAACAGGCGGCCGATCTCGAAGCCGGCCCAGATCATCAGGGTGATTTCCAGGAACGCGGCGATGAACGCCGTGGCGCCGACCTGGAACAGCTTGCGCAGGGAGAACTCCAGCCCCAGGCAGAACATCAGGAAGATCACCCCCAGCTCGGCGAGGGTCTTGATCGTTTCCTCGTCGTGCACCAGGGCGAACGGCGGGGTGTGCGGACCGATGATCACCCCGGCAATGATGTAGCCCAGCACCACCGGCTGCTTGAAGCGATGGCAGAGGATGGTGACGAAACCGGCGATCAGCATGATCACCGCGAGGTCCTGGATGAAGTCGATGGCATGCATGGTCGGCGGTCCTCGCGGCGTGGGGTCAGGGGATCGCGCGGCTGACGGCCTCGCTCAGCGAAGCCTACCATCCGAGTCCTCCGACAGGCGGCTCTGAAAAAATCAGTAACAGACTGATTTGGAAAGGGATTCAATCGCCCCCATATCAAGGATCGGCCCGCAACCTGTGGGCAACAGCACGAAACAAAATCTGGCTGGCCCTCATGCAGCGCCGCCTGCAACATGACGTGCGTCGTATACCAACCAAGAGAATGACAACGATGAAGCGCTTTCTCAGCCTTGCCATGGCCTTCTGTGTCGCCGTGACGCTCAGCCTCGACGTCAACGCCGCCAAGCGTTTCGGTGGCGGCAAGAGCATGGGCTCGGCGCCGAGCCACCAGACCCGCCAGGCGCAACCCGCCGCCACCCCGAATTCCCCCGCCGCCGCAGGCCCGGCTGCAACCGGTGCCGCCGCTGGCGCTGCCGGCGCGGCTGCCAAGAGCGGCGCTTCGCGCTGGCTCGGCCCGCTGGCCGGCCTCGCCGCCGGTGGCCTGCTCGCCTCCATGTTCATGGGCGACGGCTTCCAGGGCATGCAATTCCTCGACATCCTGATCATCGCGCTGATCGCGTTCATCGCCTTCCGCTTCATCGCCTCCCGTCGCCGCCAGCAGCAGGGCAACCAGCCCGCCATGGCCGGTGGTCATGCGCCGATGCAGCGTGAAATGCCGGCCGCTCCGCCGTCGATCTTCGGCGGTGCCTCGCGCCCGGTGATGGACAGCCGCCCGGTGATCAACGCACCGAGCTGGTTCGACGAGACCCGTTTCGTCGGCGCCGCCCGCGAGCACTTCATGTCCCTGCAGCAGCACTGGGACGCCAACGAGATGGACAAGATCGCCGAGTTCGTCACCCCGCAGATGCTGCAGTTCCTCAAGCAGGAACGCGCTGACCTGGGCGACGGCTACCAGTCCACCTACATCGACAACCTCGACGTGCAACTCGAGGGCGTGGACGACCAGGCCGAGAAGACCATCGCCACCCTGACCTTCAGCGGCGTGTCGAAGTCCTCGCGCTTTGACCAGGGCGAGCCCTTCAGCGAAAGCTGGCGCATGGAGCGTGCCCAGGGCGAGAACCAGCCCTGGCTGGTCGCTGGCATCCGCCAGAACTGATCCTGCGCGTGAAGAAAAAGCCCGGCGATTGCCGGGCTTTTTCGTTTCCGTCGCCCACCTCGGCGGCGCAGTACAGCACTTCCCTCGGGCCCGCCGCTCGTCCGGACGACGCCCACGCAGTGGTCTTGCGCGGATGGCCGGCTACTACTGTATAAAGCGCGCCAACCGTCGAATGTAGAGAGGCCCCGCCTGTGGAAGATGTGATCGAGAAGTTGCGTGAAGTGAACGAGCCGGTGCCGGTCCCGCTGGAGTTGCCGGACGAAGAACTGCTGGTGGAGATCGAGGAAGAGCTGCTGATCGGCATTCCGTCGGAATTCCGCGAATTCCTCCTGCAGGTCAGCGACGTGATCTACGGCCGCCTGGAGCCGGTCACCGTGACCGATCCGCAGTCCCATACCTACCTGCCGGAAGTGGCCGCCGTAGCCTGGGCCAGTGGCCTGCCGCGCGAGCTGATCCCGCTCTGCGCCGATGGTGACGACTACTACGCGGTTGCCGAGGACGGCGAGGTGATCCTCTGGGCCGACGGCGAGCTCACCGAGGAAACCTGGGACTCCGTCTGGACCTGGGCACGCGACGTATGGCTGGATACTTGAAGCCCGGTGTCGGAATTTCCTGAAACTTCCATGGTCACACAGGCAACCCAGCGTACCTCCAGCCCTTGCTGCCCGGGCGGGTACGATGCCCCGTGGAGAAACTATGAAGTTGAAAGCCTTGTTCACCTGCCTGTTGCTGCTCGGCCTCGCCGGATGCGCCGACAAGGCCGTGGTGACGCTGCAGGACGGCAGCGAAATCCTGGTGAAGGATCACTCCGACTACGACAAATACAATGACTACTACGAATTCGAACAGCTCAACGGCGAGACGATCCTGATCAAGAAGGACAACGTCCGCTTCATCAAGACCCCGTGAAGGGCGCCCTAGCGCGCCCCGAGCCTTCCCCCGCTTTCCAGCTCCAGCAGGTTGAGCAGGTACTGGCCGCAGTAGCCCAGGTCCTGTTCGATGGCTTTGCGCGCGCCCGTGCCATCGCCTCGCTCCAGCGCCTGCAGGGTGTCTTCGTGGAAGTCGTTCAGGCGCAGCGACAGGTCGGCCTCGGTGAACAACCGGTTGAAGAAGGGCCCGACCTGCAGCCACAGCGCCTCGATCATGCGCAGCAGCGTGGGGTTGCCGCAGGCACGGTAGAGCGTCAGGTGGAACAGGCTGTTGGCTTCCAGGTAGCCGTGGACATCGCGGGCGTTCAGCGCGGTTTCCATGCGTTCGGTGCAATCGCGCAGCACCGCCATGTCGGCGGGCTTCAGGTGCCTGGCTGCGTCCTCCACCGCCAGTCCCTCCAGGGATTGCCGCACCTGCAGGATCTGCAGGTAGCGCTCGCGGGTCATCACCGGCACCCGTAGCGATCGCTGCGGCTCGCCTTCCAGCGCGCCCTCGGCCACCAGGCGTTGCAGGGCGGCGCGAACCGGCATCGGGCTGGTGCCCCACTCATCGGCCAGGTCGCGGATCTTGAGCCGCTCGCCGGGCTGGAAGCGCCCGCTCAGCAGGGCCTGGCGCAGGTTCTGGTACAGCTGTTCCTGAAGGTTGTCGGCCATCGTGAATCACTCCCGGCCGGCCGGCGGTGCCGGCAGTTGGGCGAAGGTCAGGCTGCAGTCGTGCTTCATCTTGCTTATCCCTTGTTCTCGATCAGACAGTTGCCGCCATCCACCACCAGCACTTCGCCGGTGATGTAGCTGGCTTCGGGCGAGGCCAGGAAGGCGATGGCGGCCGCCACCTCCTCCGGTCGCCCGGAACGGCCGAGCGGCGTGCGCCGTCCGGCCTGTATTTCTTCTTCGCTGCTGGAGCCGGTGGCGATCCAGCCCGGCGCCACGCTGTTCACCGTCACCCCGCGACGCGCGACTTCCAGCGCCAGGCCCATGCTCATGCCGAGCATTCCGGCCTTCGCCGCACTGTAGGCGGACTCGCCTGGATTGCTGGCGCGAACGCCGGTGGTAGAGCTGACATTGACGATGCGCCCGTAGCCGCGCTCGAGCATCCCCGGCAGCAGCGCGCGGGTGAGCAGGAAGGCGCTGGTCAGGTTGCGCGCCAGCGACAGGTTCCAGGTCGCGAGGTCCATCGCGGCCAGTTCGGCGAAAGGTTCCGGGCTGCCCTGCATGGCCATGCCGGCGTTGTTCACCAGCACGTCTACCCTTCCCCATTGCTCCTGGGCCCATTCGGCCAGGGCCCGAACGTCGTTCTCGTTGGTCAGGTCGGCGAGCAGCGCGCGGGCCTCGAAGCCCTCGGCGCGCAGCTCGTTCGCCCGCTGCAGGACGCGCTCGCTGCTGGCCGTCAGCAGCAGTTTCACGCCATTGCGCGCCAACCGGCGGGCGCTGGCGAAACCGATGCCGGACTCGCTGCCGGCGCCGCTGACCAGGGCAACCTGGCCGGCCCAAGCGGACTCATTCGTGACATCTTTCATGGGCATCTTCTCGTTCTGTGATCACAGAATTCGTTACAGGGCAGATTATCAGGCAGTTGATCCGCTGTATTGACATTTTTGTGATCACAAATGGAAGATGTGCGAAATAACAAACGAGGTGTGCAACATGACCGCCAGCGGAATCGCCCAACAGGCCGTGGATCTCTTCACCGCCCGCGAGCGCCAGCGCTTCCTGGAACAGAATCCCAAGTCCGTCGCCCTCGCCAAGCGTGCGCACCAGTCGCTGTACGCCGGTGTGCCGATGCACTGGATGGCCGACTGGTCCACGCCCTGCTCGCTGTTCGTCGAACGCGCCCAGGGCGCCCGTTTCTACGACGTGGATGGCCATGACTACGTGGACTTCTGCCTGGGCGACACCGGCAGCATGTTCGGCCATTCGCCGGCGCCGATCGCCCGCGCGCTCGCCGAACAAGGCGCCCGCGGCCTGACCACCATGCTCCCCGGCGAAGATGCCGTGGTCTGCGGCGAACTGCTCGCCGCGCGCTTCGGCCTGCCTTACTGGCAGGTGACTGCCACCGCCACCGACTCCAACCGCTACGTGCTGCGCTGGGCTCGCGCGGTGACCAAGCGCAAGACCCTGCTGGTGTTCGACGGCTGCTACCACGGCACCGTCGACGACGTGATGGTGCGCTACCGCGATGGCGAGACCGTGCACCGCTCCGGCCTGGTCGGCCAGGCCTATGACCTGACCCAGCACAGCCGCTCCATCCCCTTCAACGACGTCGAGGCGCTGGAAGCCGCGCTGGCCCAGGGCGACGTCTGCGCCCTGCTGTGCGAGCCGGCGATGACCAACATCGGCATGGTCCTGCCCGATCCGGGCTTCATGCAGAAGTGCCGCGAGCTGACGCGTAAGTACGGCGCGCTGCTGATCATCGACGAAACCCACACCATCTCCACCAATATCGGTGGCTGCACCCAGCTGTGGAACCTTGAGCCGGACTTCTTCGTGGTCGGCAAGCCGATCGCGGGTGGCGTGCCCTGCGGCATCTTCGGTTGCAGCGCAGAGATGGCCGAGCGCATGGCCGCCTCGCGCAAGAGTGCCCAGGAAGACAGCCACGGGCACGGCCACAGCGGTATGGGCACCACGCTCTCGGCCAACGCCCTGGCCATGCACTGCATGCGCGCCAACCTGGAGCAGGTCATGACCCAGGCGGCCTACGACCACATGCTGCCGCTGGCCAAGCGCCTGGCCGACGGCTTCCGCCGGCTGATCGCCAAGCACGACCTGAAGTGGTCGGTGACCGAGCTGGGCGCGCGCAGCGAGTTCCAGTTCTGCCCCGTCTCCCCGCGCACCGGCGCCGAGGCTGAAGCAGCCTTCCATGACGAGCTGCAGATGGCACTGCACCTGTACCTGATCAACCGCGGCATCCTGATCACGCCGTTCCACAACATGACGCTGTGCTGTCCGGACACCACCGCCGAAGACGTGGATCGCCTGATCGCGACGCTGGATGCCGGCATCACCGAGCTGCTGGCGATTCCCGGCGCACGCGGGGCCTAAGCGCATAGAACCGTAGGGCGGATAACCTGGAACAGGTTATCCGCCGTCCGTTGTGTTGGCGGATAACGCTGACGCGTTATGCGCCCTACGTGAAACCCTAGCGCTGGCGAAACGAATCGCGGACAAACTCCGCTCTCGCAGTAAAGAGATTACGGCGCCCCGCGCCACCGAGGACCACCATGCAATTCGCCGATCGTCAGGAAGCCGAAGCCTTCCTCGCCGCCCACCCGGACGTGCGCAGCATCGAACTGTTCATCATCGACTCCAACGGCATCCCGCGCGGCAAGCTGCTGCACCGCGACGAGCTGCTGGCGATCTACGACAACGGCCGTCCGCTGCCCAGCTCGATCCTCGCGCTGACCGTGCAGGGCGAAGACGTCGAAGGCACCGGGCTGGTCTGGGAAGTGGCCGACGCCGATTGCTGGACCTACCCGCTGCCCGGCAGCCTGACCCTGCAACCCTGGCGCGCCAGCCCCACCGGCCAGTTGCAGGTCAGCATGCACCCGACCCAGGGCCTGCCCGCCACACCCGCCGACCCGCGCCAGGCGCTGAGCCGCGTGGTCGACCGGCTGAAAGCCGAAGGCTTCCACCCGGTGATGGCGGTGGAGCTGGAGTTCTACCTGCTGGACAAGCAGCGCGACGCCAATGGCCGCCCGCAGCCGGCGGTGCAGATGAACGGCATCCGCCCTGAGGCGCCGCAGGTCTATGGCGTCTATGAGCTGGAGCAGCTGCAGCCGTTCCTCGACGACCTCTACGCCGCCTGCGAAGTCCAGGGCCTGCCGGTACGCACGGCGATTTCCGAATACGCGCCGGGCCAGGTCGAGCTGACCCTGGAGCACCGCTTCGACGTCATGCAGGCCATCGACGAAGGCGTGCGCTACAAGCGCCTGGTGAAGGGCGTGGCGAACAAGCACGGGCTGCAGGCCTGCTTCATGGCCAAGCCGTTCGGCGACCGCGCGGGCTCCGGCATGCACCTGCACGTCAGCCTGGCGGATGCCGAGGGCAACAACCTCTACGCCAGCGAAGACATTCACGGCACCCCGCTGCTGCGCCACTCCATCGGCGGCATGATGGCGCGTCTGCTGGACTCCCTGGCGATCTTCTGCCCCAACGCCAACTCCTTCCGCCGCTTCCAGGCCAACAGCTACGCGCCACTGGCCAAGAGCTGGGGCGTGAACAACCGCACCGTGTCGTTCCGCGTGCCCGGCGGCCCGGCCAAGAGCCGGCACATCGAGCACCGCATCTGCGGCGCCGACGCCAACCCGTACCTCGCCGCGGCGGCGATCCTCGCGGCCATCCACGAAGGCATCCGCGAGCAGATCGATCCGGGCGCGCCCATCGTCGGCAACGGCTACGAGCAGGCCACCGAGTTCCTCCCCACCGACTGGCTCACTGCGCTGCGCGCGCTGGAGTCTTCCACCTGGGCGCGCGAAGCACTGGGCGAGGAGTTCCTCAAGGTGTTCCTGGCGATCAAGTGGGAAGAGTTCCGCCAGTTCATGGGCGAAGTCGGCGAGCAGGACTGGCGCTGGTACCTGCACCACGCGTGATCGCAGGCCGTATCGGCAAAGACGAAACGGCTCTTGTAGGAGCGAGCTTGCTCGCGAACAAGCTCCAACGCTGATGCGTTCGCGAGCAAGCTCGCTCCCACAGGGACAGCAACCCTCGATGCCTCCGATCCGCTCACCCGCCGACACGCAAAAGACTTACGAAAAATTTACCCTGCCAGAGTGAAGATTCTGGTCTTTTCTTGGTCAGTAGTTCCACGGGGCGCGGCTGAGCGTTTCCGTGGTCAAAGCGGCGCCGCCGGTCTGCCTGCCGGCCGCCGTTCCCTCTCAGGCAGGGAGAACCCGTAGACAATGAGCACTCCTGTCGTACTGATCACCGGCGCCGCCGGTGGCCTCGGAAAAGCCATCGCCAAACGTTTCGCCCAAAGCCACTGGCGCATCGCCGCCACCGACGTGGACAAAGCCGGCCTGCATGCCCTCAATGCCCAGGTCCCGCTGGACGCCAGCGCCGTTGCCGACCTGCGACGCTCCGACAACTGCCACAGCCTGGTCTCCGACATTCTCGCCCGCACCGGTCGCCTCGACGCCCTGGTGAACGCCGCCGGTGTCTGGCGCGAAGGCCCGGTAGAAGACTTCAACGAGGACGACTTCGACCTGGTCATGGGCGTGAACCTCAAGGCCGCGTTCTACATGTGCCAGGCCGCCACGCCGTACCTCAAGGAAAACCACGGCTGCATCGTCAACATCTCCAGCGATTCCGGCCGCCAGGCCTATCGCGGCTCGGCGGCCTACTGCGCAAGCAAGGCGGCGCTGACCATGCTGACCCGCACCCTGGCGCTGGAACTGGCCGAGCAGAAAGTCCGAGTCAACGCCATCTCCCCGGCCGACATTGCCACGCCGATGCTCGACTACCAGGCCGAGCGCTACGGGCAGGGCAATCCGGACGGCTACAAGCGAGCCCTGCTGAAGGATTATCCACAGGGCAAGGTGGCGCGCTTCATCCGTCCCGAGGAAGTCGCCGAACTGGTCTGGTACCTGTGCAAGCCGGAATCCGAGGCCATCACCGGCGCGGACCTGGCCATCGACTTCGGCCTTTCCGCCGGGCGCTGAACCGGCCAACAAACGAACGGGCGACCAGGGGTCGCCCGTTTTCGTTCGAAGCGTTGATCGAACGGCGGATGCACCGCTGGCGAAGGGTCCACTGGCGCCGCTGGCCAATCAGGGATATAGAAAAAACTGTGTCGCCAGCCGCACTCCGGTTGTCCAGAGTGAGGCCCTTTCCTTTTCCCAAGATGATTCCGAAGAGAATTCCATGGAACCTGGCAACCACCAGCTCAGCATGACCGTCCTGATGACCCCCGACATGGCCAACTTCTCCGGCAATGTCCACGGAGGCACCCTGCTCAAGTACCTCGACGAGGTCGCCTACGCCTGCGCCAGCCGCTATGCCGGCTACTACGTGGTGACACTGTCGGTGGACCAGGTGATCTTCCGCCAGCCGATCCACGTCGGCGAACTGGTCACCTTCCTTGCCTCGGTGAACTACACCGGCCGCACCTCCATGGAGATCGGCGTGAAAGTGGTCACCGAGAACATCCGCGAGAAATCCGTGCGCCACACCAACAGCTGCTTCTTCACCATGGTGGCGCTGGACGACGACCGCAAGCCGATCGAGGTGCCACAACTCGACCCACAGACCAAGGACGAGAAACGTCGCTTCGCCCAGGCCCAGCAACGCCGACAGATTCGCCAGGAGCTGGAACAGCGCTACCAGGAGCTTCGCGACGAATAAGCGACGTTCACGACATTTCCTGAAAAGAAATCCCGCGTGTCGCGGAAATTTCCCAATGCGTCAACAGGTTACCCTTGCGTGAAAGCAAGGTAGGAATTCATTACTACGCCTAAACTTTTCACACGCGGGTTTGCCCCCGTGACCCACCGTCGAGCGACCCGGTGCTGATACGCAGTCCGGTCGCTCCCTGAGTGCCCGGAGCCCAGACCATGCATCACACCCCGCTACTGACCACCCTCGCCGTCGGCTTCGTGCTGGCCTTCGTCCTCGGCGCCCTGGCCAACCGCCTGCGCATCTCGCCACTGGTGGGCTACCTGCTCGCCGGCGTACTGGCCGGCCCCTTCACCCCCGGTTATGTCGCCGACCAGGCGCTGTCCACGGAGATCGCCGAACTGGGCGTGATCCTGCTGATGTTCGGCGTCGGCCTGCACTTCTCGCTCAAGGACCTGTTGTCGGTAAAAGCCATCGCCATTCCCGGCGCGGTGGTGCAGATCGGCGTCGCCACCCTGCTCGGCCTGGGCCTGGCCTGGATGATGGGTTGGAACTTCGGCGGTGGTCTGGTCTTCGGCCTCGCGCTGTCGGTGGCCAGCACCGTGGTCCTGCTGCGAGCGCTGGAGCAGCGCCAGCTGATCGACACCAAGCGCGGGCGCATCGCCATCGGCTGGCTGATCGTCGAGGACCTCGCCATGGTCCTCACCCTGGTCCTGCTGCCGGCGCTGGCTGGCTCGTTGGGCGGCACCTCCGACGGTGGCGACGGCGGCCTGCTGATGCCGATCCTGCTGACCCTGGGCAAGGTCGCCGCCTTCGTTGCGGTGATGATCCTGGGCGGCCGCCGCTTCGTACCCTGGGTACTGGAGCGTGTCGCGAAAACCGGCTCGCGCGAACTGTTCACCCTCGCCGTGCTGGCCATCGCGCTGGGCATCGCCTATGGCTCGGCGGTGATCTTCGGCGTGTCCTTCGCCCTGGGCGCCTTCTTCGCCGGGATGATCCTCAACGAATCCGAGCTCAGCCACGAGGCGGCGGAAAACTCGCTGCCGCTGCGCGACGCCTTCGCCGTCCTGTTCTTCGTCTCCGTCGGCATGCTGTTCAACCCGGCGATCCTGATCCACGAGCCGCTGCCGGTGCTGGCCACCTTCCTGGTGATCGTCTTCGGCAAGTCGGTGGCGGCCTACGTCATCGTGCGCATGTTCGGCCACCCCAACAGCACCGCGCTGACCATCGCCGCGAGCCTGGCGCAGATCGGCGAGTTCTCCTTCATCCTGGTCGGTCTGGGCGTGACCCTGAACCTGCTGCCCGAAGCCGGCCGCGACCTGGTGCTGGCCGGGGCAATCCTGTCGATCCTGGTCAACCCGCTGCTGTTCATCGCCATCGACCGCCTGCAGGCGCGCCAGGAGCAGAAGGCCGAGAACGACCCCGGCGTGGTCCAGGTGGAGGCGCCGGATCTGCCGCCACCGGTGCTGGAAGAGAACCACGCCATCCTCATTGGCCACGGCCGCGTTGGTGCGCTGGTCAGCGAGCGCCTGCGCAAGGACAAGGTCCCGGTGGTGGTGATCGAGGACAAGCGCGAGAAGGCCGCCGAACTGCGCGAGCACGGTCTCTGCGTGGTGGTCGGCAATGCCGCCAATCCCGACGTCCTGAACCAGGCCAACATCACCTCGGCGCGCTGGCTGCTGATCGCCATCCCCAACGGCTTCGAGGCCGGGACGATCTCCAGCCATGCGCGGGCGATCAACCCGAACCTGGATATCATCGCCCGCGCCCACTTCGACGCCGAGGTGGACTACCTGGAGCAGAACGGTGCCAACCTGGTGATCATGGGCGAGCGGGAAATCGCCCGCGGCATGGTCGAGCGGGTCGAGCGCGAGGACGCCACCACGGCGCCCAGCGACGACCACCTGCCGCAGTCGGCCTGACGCCATGCTGCGCCGGCTCTATGACTGGACCATGCGCCTGGCGGGACATCCGCGGGCAGAGCTGGCGCTGGGCGGGGTGACCTTCGCCGAGAGTTCGTTCTTCCCCATCCCACCGGACGCGCTGCTGGTGCCGATGGTCCTGGCCAACCGCGCCAAGGCCTGGCGCTATGCGGCGATCTGCATCGTCAGTTCGGTGCTGGGCGGTATCGCCGGCTACTTCATCGGCCTGCTGCTGTTCGAAACGGTGGGCCAGGCGATCCTCGTCTTCTACGGCCTGCAGGAGAACTTCGCCGAGGTCGCCGAGCGCTACAACGAGCTCGGCTGGCTGATGGTGCTGCTGGGCGGCGGCTTCACGCCGCTGCCCTACAAGCTGATCACCCTGACCAGCGGGGTGACCCAGCTGGACCTGGTGCTGTTCATCGCCTTGAGCGTGGTGGCGCGCACCCTGCGCTTCGCCGCCACCTGCGCGCTGCTGTTCTGGGCCGGCCCGGCACTGCGCGAAGCCATCGAGAAGCGCCTGGGGCTGGCGTTCGGGCTGCTGACGGCGATGGTGGTGGGCGGGTTGCTGCTGGGCAAGTACATGCTCTGAACCGCTCTTCGTAGGAGCGAGCTTGCTCGCGAACCGCCCAACGCCCAGAGCCACCGGTAAATCAATTCGCGAGCAAGCTCGCTCCTACAGGGGAAGTACGGCGAGCTGGACATGCCCTCACCCCAGCTTCACCGCCTCGAACTTCACCCGCGGGTGGGCGATGCGATCCTGCGCGCGCACCAGCTCCAGCTCGTAGCTGCCGCAGGCCTGGGTTTCCAGCAGCACCTCGTGCACGGCGGCGGCGCAGAACTCGAAGGCAGTGCGCAGATCATCGCCCAGCAGCAGGCGGGCGAGGAACAGCCCGGATGTCAGGTCGCCCACGCCCACCGGCTGGCGCGGGAAGGCCAGCAGCGGGCGGCGCAGGTGCCAGGTCTCGTCCAGGGTCACCAGCAGCATTTCGAAGGCGTCCGCCGGCTTGCCGGGGTAGTTCAGGTGCTTCACCAGGATCGCCTTCGGGCCACGCACCAGCAGGCCACGGGCCATCGCCGCGCAGTCCTCCAGGGAGGTCGGCTGGCGGTCGCAGAAGCTGTCCAGCTCCAGTTGGTTGGGGCACAGGTAGTCGGCCACGGCAGCAGCCTCGTGGAGCAGGAACTCGCCGACTTCCGGGGCGACGATGCAGCCCTTCTCCGGATGGCCCATCACCGGGTCGCACAGATAAACGGCGCGCGGGTTCACTTCGCGGATGCGGCGCACCACTTCGAGGATCGAGCGGCCCTGCGCCGCGCTGCCCAGGTAACCCGAGAGCACCGCGTCGCAGTTGCCCAGTTCACCGATGGCGGCGATGCCATCCACCAGCGCGGGAATCTGCTCCGGCGGCAGCACCTGGCCGGTCCAGTGGCCATACTGGGTATGGTTGGAGAACTGCACGGTGTTCAGCGGCCAGACGTTCACCCCGACGCGTCGCATGGGGAACTCGGCAGCGCTGTTGCCTGCATGGCCGAAGACGACGTGGGACTGGATGGCGAGAACGTGGGGAGTGCGCGGCATAACGGTGTCCTGCTACAGAATGGGGCAGTATGGGGCGCAATTCACACGCTGTGAACATCCGCCCCTCGCCGCCCGACGGCGGAGTGAGTAAGCTGGTGCGCCGATTCCGAGGAAGCCGAAGTGGACCTGGGCAATCTTTTCATCTTCATGCTGGTCATTGCCGGCGCCGCCTGGTGGTGGCGTGCCCATGGCATCCGCGAGCGCGCCCTGGCCCTGGCCAAGCAGCACTGCGCGCGCGAGGGGGTGGAGCTGCTCGATGACGCCATGGCCCTGCAGCGCTTCCGCTTCCAGCGCGACGGCCGGGGCAACCTGCGCCTGGCCCGCGAGTACGCGTTCGAATTCACCGCCACCGGGCAGGAACGCTACGCCGGCACCATTGCGATGTTCGGCCAGCACCTGGGCCGCGTAGAGCTGGCGCCGTTCCGCATGGAGCCCGAGCCGCGCATGCCGGTTTCCCCCGTCGCCACCTTCCATCCCGCCGCGGCTCCGGTGGATGAAGAGATCATCGATGCGGTGTTCGACGACACCCCGCCGCCAGCGCGCCCCAAGGGTGAGGTCATCCGCCTGGACGAATGGCGCCGCGCGCACCAGGACAAGAAAGTCGGCGACTAGAGCTGCACGCGGATCTTCTGCCAGTGGTCCTCGGTGGCATAGGTCATCGCACGCCGCAGAACCCGGCAGCGCAACCGATGCCAGAGCCCTCGGCGGCGCCGCTGGTTGCGCCGGCAGGCCTCGAACAGCCAGTCCGGATCGAAGCCGTCCCACACTCCCGCCGTCGTCCAGGCGTTGCTCCAGACCACCGGCGCCACTTCCAGCCGGTAGATCGCCTCCAGCTCTTCCACGGTCAGGCCGCTGATCGCCAGGGTGCCGGCGATGGCTGCGAGGTCTGCTGCATCCAGCTCGGTGTCCAGCCACAACTCGGACAGCGCCAGCCAGACGGACTCGCGGGCCGGGTCGTTCATTCGTGGCCCAGCAGGAAGCGCGAGACTCGCTCGGCGCTCTCCTCGGGGAATTCCTGCATGAAGCAGTGGCCGCCGTCGACGCACTGGCCGCTCACCACGGTGTTCGAAGCACACCAGCGCGCCACGGACTTGGGCACGAAGGGATAGGTGCGCTCGCCGAACAGTACCTGGGTCGGCGTCACCACCTTGTTCAGCGTCGGCCACAGGCGCTTGGGGAAGGAACTGAAGATTTCCGCCTCGCGGCTGGGCCGGCATTTCAGCTCGACACCGGCCTCGGTACGCTTCATCGCGTTCTCCACGTAGGCCCAGAGCGCATCGTCGGTCCAACCCTTGAAGATGCCGCGACCGTGCAGGCCGGCGTAGGCCGCTTCGCGGTCCGCCCACTGGCTGCGCCGCGAGCGCGCCTTCTGCACCATGGTGCGGCGCTTGTGCAGGCCGAGCACTTCGGAGAGCGCCATCACACCGATCATCGCCGGGGTGAAGAGCACCGGGTCGAGCAGCACGGCGCGACGGAACAACTCGGGATGGCGACCGAGGATCAGGCTGCTGAGCACGCCGCCAAAGCTGTGCCCTGCAGCGTAATGCGGCACGTCGCCGAATACCGGGTTGCCGGCCTGGAAGGCCTCCACCGCCATCTCGGCGTTACGGTTCCAGCCGTGGAAACGCCCGCCATGGTCACTGTCGCCATGGCCCTGGACGTCGCACAGCCAGAGGTCGAAATCCTTGGCCAGCACCTTGAGCATCGGCTCGTAGGCGCGGCCGCAGAAGCCATTGCCATGCAGGAAGTGCAGCAGCGGCTTGCCACTGGGCTCGCTGCGCCAACCGCGCAGGGTGAAACCGGCGGACCCTTCGTGGGTCCAGGACGACAACTGCATCGAAGCTCTCCATCGGGATGCGGCAGTTTAGCGAGGCAGCGGGGCGCCGGACCAGCGCGTGGTCATGCTATTGTCGCCGACCGTTGGTCGAACACCGTCGAACATGTCGCCTGCCCGCCCTCTTCGCCTGCTGCTGATCTGCCTGCTCCTGCTGGCCGGGCTGGTGCTGTCGGTATTCTGGGCCGGCGAAAAGGCGCGGCACCGCGCGCTATTGGCCGAGGCAGAAGCCGCCCACGAACAGCTCGGCCTCTATGCCAACTCCCTGCACACCCTGATCGAGCGCTTCCGCAGCATCCCCGCCGTGCTGGCGCTGGACCCGGAACTACGCGCGGCCATGCGCGGCCCGGTGACCGGCGAGCTGCAGCACCGGCTCAACCTCAAGCTGCAGGAAATCAACGGCGCGGCACGCTCCTCGACCCTGGAGCTGCTGGACCACACCGGCCTCGCCGTGGCCGCCAGCAACTGGAACCTGCCGGTCAGCTACGTCGGCCACAACTACGGCTTCCGCCCCTACTTCCGCCAGACCATTGCCCAGGGCGCCGGGCGCTTCTACGCCGTCGGCGTGACCAGCGGGATTCCCGGCTACTTCCTGTCCAACGCCCTGCGCGACGACGACGGCCGCTTCCTCGGCGCCATCGTGGTCAAGCTGGAGTTCCCCGACCTGGAGCGGCAGTGGAGCCAGACCCCGGACGTGGTACTGGTGAGTGACAGCAAGGGCGTGGTGTTCCTCGCCAACCACCCGCGCTGGCGCTACCGCGAACTGATGCCGCTGGACGCCGTGGCCCGCGCCGAGATGGCCGACACCCGCCAGTACCACAAGCAGCCACTCAGCGCGCTGCCGCACCGGACGCTGGAAACCCTCGGCGAACACGCGCGCATGGTCCGCGTCGACGGCCAGGACATCAGCGGCGACTACCTCTGGCAATCGGTCGGTCTGCCGGAAGACGAGTGGACCCTGCACCTGCTGCGCAATCCCCACGGCGTGCAGTCCGACGTCACCAGTGCGCGGCTGGCCGCCGCCGGCGTCTGGCTGGCGCTGGTGTTCCTCGTGCTCTGGCTGCAACAGCGCCGCCGCCTCGCCCGCCTGCGCCAGCGCAATCAGGAAGAGCTGGAGCGTCTGGTCGAACAGCGCACCGCCGCCCTGCGCACCGCCCAGGATGGCCTGGTACAGGCCGCCAAGCTGGCCGCGCTGGGGCAGATGTCCGCCGCGCTGGCCCATGAGATCAACCAGCCGCTCACCGCCCAGCGCATGCAGCTGGCCAGCGTACGCCTGCTGCTCGACGCCGGCCGCCAGGACGACGCCCGCGCCGCGCTGGTGCGCGTGGATGAACTGCTCGAACGCATGGCCGCGCTCACCGGCCACCTGAAGACCTTCGCCCGCAAGACACCCGGCGGCCTGCGCGAGCGCATCGAGCTGGGCCACGTCATCGAACAGGCGCTGCAGCTGCTGGCCGTGCGCATCCGCAGCGAGGGCGTGGAGATCCATCAGCACCTCGACCTGCCCGCCTGTGTGCTGGGCGACGCGATCCGCCTGGAACAGGTGCTGGTCAACCTGATCCGTAATGCCCTGGACGCGGTGGCCAGCAGTGACCGGCCACGCATCGAGCTGACCCTGCGCCGCGAAGACGACCAATGGTGCCTGGAGGTGGCCGACAACGGCCCGGGCATCGACGACGAACACCTGGCCAGCGTCTTCGACCCCTTCTTCACCACCAAGCCGGTGGGCGAAGGACTGGGCCTGGGGCTGGCGGTATCCTATGGCATCGTCCACGAACTCGGCGGGCGCCTCGGCGCCGCCAACCAGCCCACCGGCGGCGCGGTGTTCCGCCTGAACCTGCCGGCCGCCAGCGAAGAAAGAAGACCATGAGCGAGACCATCCTCTTCGTCGACGACGAAGCCGCCATCCGCGACGCCGTGCAGCAGTGGCTGCAACTTTCAGGCTTCGAAGTGCGCCTGTGCAGCAGCGCCGACGAGTGCCTGAAAAGTGTCTCCCGCGAGCTGCCCGGCGTAGTCATCAGCGATGTGCGCATGCCCGGCACCGACGGCCTGGCCCTGCTCGAACGCCTGCAGCAGATCGACCGCGACCTGCCGGTGATCATGGTCACCGGCCATGGTGACGTACCCATGGCGGTACAGGCGATGCGCCAGGGTGCCTACGACTTCATCGAGAAACCCTTCACCCCCGAACGCCTGCTCGACAGCCTGCGCCGCGCCCTGGAGAAACGCCGGCTGGTGCAGGAGAACCGCCAGTTGCGCGAACAGGCGGCGCTCAAGGACCAGATCGAATCGCGGCTGCTCGGCGTCTCGCGGCCCGTGGAAACCCTGCGCCGGCAGATCATGGCGCTGGCCGGTACGCCGGTGAACGTGCTGATCCGTGGCGACACCGGCAGCGGCAAGGAGCTGGTCGCACGCTGCCTGCACGACTTCGGCCCGCGCGCCGGCAAGCCCTTCGTCGCGCTGAACTGCGCGGCGATCCCCGAGCAGTTGTTCGAGACCGAGCTGTTCGGCCACGAAAGCGGCGCCTTTACCGGCGCCCAGGGCAAGCGCATCGGCAAGCTGGAGCACGCCAACGGTGGCAGCCTGTTCCTCGACGAGATCGAGAGCATGCCGCTGGCCCAGCAGGTGAAGCTGCTGCGCGTGCTGCAGGAGCAGCAGCTGGAGCGCCTGGGCTCGAACCAGAGCATCAAGGTCGACCTGCGGGTCATCGCCGCGACCAAGCCGGACCTGCTCGAAGAAGCCCGCGCCGGACGCTTCCGCGAGGACCTGGTGTATCGCCTGAACGTCGCCGAACTGCGCCTGCCGCCGCTACGCGAGCGCCGCGAGGACATCCCGCTGCTGTTCGAGCACTACGCGCTGCTGGCCAGCGAGAAGTTCGGCCGCGAGGCCGCGCCGTTATCGGCCAGCGAACTGGCGCGCCTGCTCGCCCACGACTGGCCGGGCAACGTGCGTGAACTGGCCAACGCCGCCGAGCGCCACGTGCTCGGCCTGGACCGCGCCGAGCTGCCGATCGAGCCCGCCGGCAACGGTCTGTTCGAACGCATGGAAGCCTACGAGGCCGAGTGCATCCGCCAGGCACTGGGCCAGTGCAAGGGCGACATCAAGGCGGTGATGGAGCTGCTCGGTCTGCCGCGCCGCACCCTCAACGAGAAGATGCAGCGCCATGGGCTGAGCCGCGGGGATTACCTAGGCGAGGACTGAACCAGCTGCTCGGCGAAGAACCAGCCGGTGCACCAGCGCGCCAACGGCCAGAGTAGAGCCAGCAGCAGGATCGACGGCGGCAGCAGGTAAAGCGGCAGGCTGCTGGCGTTCAGCGAGTTGTAGGCGGCAAGCGCCACCAGGACCGATACCAGCCCGATAGCCACCCCCCACATCGCCAACAGCACTAGCGCGCAGGCCAGCACGCGACCGGCGGCGAAGCGCGAGACATTTGCCGGCAAGCGCTGGCGGATGGCCGTGAAAACAATCCCGAAGGGCAGCGCGCAACCAACCAGCAGGAAGACCGGAACCCAGCCGGTAGCACCAATATATCCCCAGCGCGAACTGTAACTGAGGGTCGAGACCAGCTTATAGGTCAGCGCGATAAAGCACAGCGCAACACCCAGTGCCACCTGCCAGGAAGGCAATGTCAGCGACTGGCCCGGCTCCAGCAGATCCGAATGTCGACCGGCCCGGCGCAACAGCAGCCACAGTGGAAGAAGGCAACCCAGCAGCAGGCTGGCCAGCCCGGAGACCTGGCCATAGGCGAGCATCCAGAAATTGCCTGTGATGGACTGCTCGGCCCATTGAATGTACGACTGACTTGCGTAGGCAATGATAATGCTCACGATCAGCGAGCAGAGCAGGTAAAGCCCCACGAACCCCACCAGCAAACCTGCCTGCGGCCGAAAGCGTGCTACCCCCTGGCGCTCACGCTGATGCTGCACCAACAGCAGGACCGCCGCCGTAGGGACGAGCATGCCGCCCATCCAACTGGACAGGCGGAAGGGCAGGAGCTCCAGCAACTGGTCTCCCATACTGCCCATGACACCCATCAACTGAACGGCATTGCTGCCGAAGAAGATAATCGCCGCCGCCACGACCATCGCGGCGACAAAGTGGAACGGCTGGTTCGTCGCCGACTTGACGGGGGCGGAAGGCGCGGCCAGGTCGGCTTGAGGGGTGGCGAAGGGGTTATCAGTGGTCATCTCGGCATCCTTGTCGAATCCGGCCCTGGGCACGGAGTGCGCCCAGCCTACCAGCCCGCCTGCGCTTTTCCAGCGGCATAAAAAAAGGCCGCTGGAAACAGCGGCCTTGAGACGGACGTCGATCTGGAGCAATCAAGAATCGGCGTCGGGAAGCTTGCCGGCGGTGAGGCCGGTAACGGCGCTGCTCGAAAGCCGCGCTGTTGGGTCAAGTATATTGACCGATAAGACAGGAATACAGCTCACCCGCAGCGAAAGACTGTTACAGCTTCTGTAATAGTCCTTGTCCCGGTAGCGGAAACGCAGGCAAAAAAACGCCGCATATCTTATGCGGCGCAAGGTGTTGAGAAGCCCGGCTCACGCTCCGGACCTCCCGGGGGAAGCGGCCGATCAGGAATCGGCGTTGCTGCCAGCGGCGGCCTTGGCGGTCTGCTCGGCGGACTGGGCCTGCTGCTGGGCAATCACGGCTTCGTTGGCCTTGACCATCTTGTCGGTCATCAGGCGCGATTCTTCGGCGAAGCTCAGCTGAGTGAAGGACAGCGAGCAGAGGGACAGCAGGGCAGCAACATAAAGAGAACGGGACATGACGGTGATCCTTTCTGAACACCCGGTTGGTCGGGGTTGTTGAAAGGTTACGGCGCAACAGTGGATCGAAAAATAGCTAGCTAACCAACAAAGCATTGCCTAAAAAGCAACAATCCGCGCCGATCGTCCGAGAATGCCGACATAGAGCGGCTGCGACGACCCGCCACGCTAGCCCTTTGCCTTATGCCCAGTTGACGGGATCGTTGAGCGCTGCTTCGTCGTCCTCGAAGACCCGCGGCAGCTCCGCCTTGAGAAACTCGACCCAGGTGCGGATCTTCGCGTCGAGGAAGCGCCGCGACGGATACAGCGCATAGATCTGCCGCACGTGCAGGCTGTGCCGGGGCAGCACGCGCACCAGTGAGCGGCGACGCAGCGCGGGCGCGGCGACGTAGCTGGGTAGCAGGCAGATACCCATGCCGGCGGCCGCAGCACCGGTCAGCGCTTCGGCGACGTTGACCATGAAGGTGTCGCGCGGGCGGATCACGCTTTCCTCGTTGCCCTCCTCGAAGGCCCAGCCCTCGGGGAAGGTCGGGTCCTGCAGGCGCAGGCACTGGTGCTGGTGCAGGTCTGCGACACTGGTCGGGGTACCGCGCCGCTTGAGGTATTCGGGGCTGGCACAGAGCACGCTGTAGATCGTGCCCAGGGTCTGGGCGACGAACTCGGAGTCGGGCAGCTCGCGGTCGCGGGTGATCACCACGTCCTGGCCCTCTTCGAGAATGTCCGGCTGGCGCTGGGCCAGGGTCAGCTCGATGTAGACCTCGGGGAAGGACTCGCAGTAGCGCGAGATCAGGGGGATCAGATGCTGCTGGCCGAGGCCGGTGAGCGAATGCACGCGCAGGCGGCCGCGCGGCTTGAGATGCGCACCGCTGGCTTCGGCCTGGGCTTCATCGACATCGGCGAGAATTTCCCGGCAGCGCAGCAGGTAGCGCTCGCCGGTTTCGGTCAGCGCCAGGCGCCTTGTGGTGCGGTGCAGCAGACGTGCTTCAAGCTGGGCTTCGAGGTCGGAGACCACGCGGGAGACCTGGGCTGTGGATAGCCCCAGGGCGTTGGCGGCGGCGGTGAAACTGCCGGCATCCACCACCCGGACGAATGCCCGCATCGCGTGAAGTACGTCCATGCTTCCCCCTGCCTGTTGATCTTGTCGTAGGCGCCTGTAGGAGATGACAACCATTGTTGTCCGCGCCGCAAAACTGAATCGCAGTATAGGGTCGTTTTTTGCCGATTGTTACCACGTATAGTGCCGGACAAGTCGCTGCAGCAACGTTGGGCATACCAGGCTCATCGTACGGCCGCCGATACACCAATCGACGGCCCTCTCCCCCGCGCATACCTGGCTGCAGCGACTGACTCTTTCTCCAGGGGCGGCCATCTTCGGATGACCGCCCTTTTTCGTTGCTGGCCAGAGCAACGGAGCCGAGCCGGATGGTGTAGGAGCGAGCTTGCTCGCGAACAGGTCAAACGGCGGCGCCAAAGTTGAGCGGTTCGCGAGCAAGGGCTGGGCGCCCCCTCGGTCCTACAGAAAGCCGATCAGCGCGGCAGCGGGTAGAGGCGCTCGTCGAACTGATCCAGGCGCACGAACTCCAGCGGCGTATCACTCTCCAGGTTCTGCAGACGGTCCTGGTACTGGCGCAGGAAGTCCTGGCGCGCCTCGTTGCTGATGTAGGGCACATGCCAGGCCACGAAAGGCGGCAGCACGCTCATGCCGGTGTAGGCCAGGGTGCCACGCAGGATCGGCCGCAGCATGTCCTCCAGCGGGCCGTGGATAGCGCCGTCGCCGAACATGTGATCGCGCCCGCCGAGGGTCACGCTCACCAGCGCCTTCTTGCCGGCCAGGCCACCCTGGTCGTAGAAGCGCTTGCCGCCGTAGCAGATGCCCGAGACCAGCACGCGGTCGAACCAGCCCTTGAGGATGGCCGGCGCGGAGAACCAGTAGATCGGGAAGTTGAAGATCACCAGGTCCGCCCAGAGCAGTTTTTCCAGCTCGGCCTGGATGTCGGCGGCGATGGTCTTGGCCTTGGCGCCTTCGCGCTGTTCCAGGGCATAGACCAGGTACTCGGGGTTGGCGCGGGCGCCGAAGTCGGCGGCGCTGGCCACCGGGTTCCAGTTCATCGCGTAGAGGTCGGAGACCTGCACCTCGTGGCCCTGGCCGCGCAGGGTTTCCTCGGCGAGCTGGTACAGCGCGGTGCTGAAGGATTGCGGCTCGTTGTGGGCGTGGACGATCAGTACGTTCATGTCGGGTCCTGAATGGTCGGGTATTGGCGCTGGGCGTTGCCCTCTCCCTAACCCTCTCCCTGAAGGGAGAGGGGACTGGCCGGTACGAACGGGAATTCCCGTGCTCGCCGGCCAACTCCCTTCCATCCGGAAACTCCGAACGGCTCCCTCTCCCGCTGGCGGGAGAGGGCTGGGGAGAGGGTGCTCTTCAGTCGCTCAGAGTTGAATGGCCTTGAGCTCGACGAACTCGTGCAAGCCCTGCTCGCCCCATTCGCGGCCGTTGCCGGACTGCTTGTAGCCACCGAAGGGCGCACGATAGTTGAAGGCACCACCGTTGACGAAACATTGGCCGGCGCGTATCTGCCGGGCGAGGCGCAGGCCATCTTCGCGGTCGCCTGCCCACACGGCGCTGGACAGGCCAAACGGCGAGTCGTTGGCGATGGCAATCGCCTCGGCCTCGTCGGCGTAGGGAATCAGGCAGAGCACCGGGCCGAAGATTTCCTCTCGGGCGATGCGCATCTGGTTGGTCACGCCGGCGAAGATCGTCGGTTGCACATAGTGCCCGCGCTCCAGGTGAGCCGGGCGCTCGGCGCCACCGCAGACCCGCTGCGCGCCCTCATCCTGGCCGACGCGGATGTAGTCGAGCACGGTGCGGCGCTGGCCAGCCGAGCACATCGGGCCAAGGAAGCTGTCTGCGTCCAGCGGGTCGCCCATCTTCAGCACGAGGGCTTCGACGCGGGCGATTTCCACGGCTTCGGCATAGCGATGGGCCGGCAGCAGCATGCGCGTGAGCGCGGTGCAGGTCTGCCCGGAGTTGATCATCACGTCCTGCACGCCGTGGCGCACGGCGGCGGCCAGATCAGCGTCGGCGGTGATCAGGAACGGCGACTTGCCGCCCAGCTCCAGGCACACGCGCTTGACCGTCGGTGCTGCCGCTTCGGAGACCTTCACACCCGCGCCGGTGGAACCGGTGAACGACACCATGTCCACATCCGGATGCCGCGCCAGCGCTTCGCCGACCTTGGAGCCGGGGCCGCTGACCAGGTTGAACACACCGGCCGGCAGACCGATGGCGTGGACCATGTCGGCGAGCAGGAAGGCGTGCAGCGGGGTGTCCTGGCTCGGCTTGACCACCACGGTGCAGCCGGCGGCGAGGGCCGGGGCGAGCTTGCCGATAAGCTGGTGCAGCGGGTAGTTCCAGGGGTTGATGAAGGCGCAGACGCCCACCGCTTCCTTCACCACCAGCGAGTTGCCGACCTCGCGTACTTCGTCCATGTGCGCGGCCATGGCGGCGTAGCTTTCCAGGCCCTCGATGGGCCCGTCGACCTGCACCATGCGGCACCACTGCACGGGCATGCCCAGCTCGGCGGTGATCAGCCCGGCCATCTCATCGGCGCGGCTTTTCAGTTGTTCGGCGAGGGCACGGATGTAGCCGGCGCGGACGTGGGAAGGCGTCTGCGACCAGGCCGGGAAAGCCCGGCGCGCGGCGTCCACCGCGCGGTTCACGTCACCTTCGCCACCCAGGGGAACGCGGCCGACGCATTCCTCGGTGGCCGGGTTCTGCACCTCGGCCATGCCCTGCCCTTGCGGCACCACCCAGGCGCCGTCGATGTAGAGCTGCGTACGATCATGCATAGCGTTTTTCCTTGAGCAATTCGGCAGCGCACAAGGCGATGCGGCGGCAGGCTTCGCGCAGCGGCTCGGCGCCGAGCACCAGGCCCAGGCGGATGTGCCCGGCGGCGCTGGGGCCGAAGGCTTCGCCGGCCAGTACGGAAACGCCGTGGCGGTCCAGCAGCACATCGGCGAAGTCCTGGGCGGAGAGCCCGGTGGCGCGGATATCCACCATCACGAACATGCCGCCGTCCGGGCGCAGGGCGCGCACGCCGACGCAATCAGCGAGGCAGTCGAGCACCAGGTCGCGGCGCTGGCGATAGGCCTCGCGCATGGCTTCCAGTTCCGGCAGCTTCGCTTCCAGCGCGGTGCAGGCGGCGTCCTGGATGAAGTCCGGTGAGCCGTAGAGCATGCACAGGGCGAGGTTTTCCAGGTGCGCGCAGAGTTCCTGCGGGCCGACCACCCAGCCTACTCGCCAACCGGTCATCGCATGGGATTTCGACAGGCTGTTGAGGGTCGCAGTGCGCTCGGCCATACCCGGCAGGCTGGCGGGGCTGATGTGCTCGCCGTCGAACAGCAGCTCGCTGTAGACCTCGTCGGAGATCATCCACAGGTCATGCTTCACGCACAGCTCGGCGAGCTTTTCCCAGGTGCCCCGGGGCAGGCTGGCGCCGGAGGGGTTGTGCGGGCTGTTGATCGCCAGCGCGCGGGTGCGCGGGGTGATCAGTGCGGCGACATCCTCGGCCTGCACGCGGAAGCCGTGCTCGGAGCGCACCGACACCGGGATGACCTTGGCGCCACAGGCACCGAACACCGCTTCGTAGGTGACGTACATCGGCTCGGCGACGATCACCTCGTCGCCCGGATTGAGCACGCACTGCGCCACGGCATACAGCGCACACTGGGCGCCGGCCAGCACGACCACGTCATCGGCGGTGACCGCCTGGCCACTGCGCTCGCTGTGACGACGGGCGATGGCTTCGCGCAGCGAACGCTTGCCACGCACATCGGCGTAATGGGTGTTGCCGGCCAGCAGGCTGTCGATGGCCGACTGCACGATGGGCACCGGGGTATCGAAGTCCGGGTCGCCTACCGACAGCAACAGGATGTCGTCACCCTGCTCCATTCGCGCCAGGGCACGGTAGTGGATGTCCCAGGCGGCGGCGCCGTCGCCGGCGATGCGTTGGGTGAAATTCGAATAGCGCATGGGGAACTCCTTGCGGCGCCGGGACCTGTGCGGCCCCGGCGAGTACGACGGGCCTACTTCGCGCAGGCGTGTTTCAGCTCGATCAGGGTCACGCCCGGATGGGCGAAGCCTTCGCGCAGGTCGCGCTCCAGTTCGTCCAGGCTCTGCGGCTGGCGCATCTCGCAGCCGTAGGCACGGCCGAGCAAGGCGAAGTCCGGATTGCGCGGCAGGACGCCGATGGGCTCGATGTCCAGGCCGATCATGTCGTCGCGGATCTGCCCCAGCGCATCGTTGTTCCACAGCAGCACCACCAGCGGGCTGTCCAGCTCTTCGGTGGCGGTGGCCAGTTCCTGCGCGGTGTAGAGGAAGCCACCGTCGCCGACCAGCACCAGGCCGGGGCGCTCCGGCGCGCCGAACTTGGCGCCGATGCCGGCGGGCACGCCGTAGCCGAGGGTGCCGTAGCCGGTGGGGTGCAACCAGCCGCGCGGGGCCTTGCTCGGGTAGAGGTAGTTGGCGGTGTAGGCCAGCTGGGTCATGTCGCTGGCGATGAAGGCGTTGTCCGGCAGGACCTTGGCGATGCGCTGCAGGATCGACTGGTGGATGCGTTGCAGCGGCGCGTGGCCGGCTTCGATCTGCGCACGCAGTTCGGCGATGCGCGACTGCGCTTTCGCCGCGTCGCGGGTCGCGCTGGGCAGCGCAGCTAGCAGCGCCTGCGCGGTGGCCTTCGAATCGCCCAGCAGCGCCACGGCACTCGGGTAGAAGTCGTTGAACTTGCGCGAGTCGATATCGACGCGGATCACTTCGCCGCTGACCGGCAAGCGGTCGCGCCAGAAGTCGGTGTCGGCCATCTCGGTGCCGATGGCGAGGACCACGTCGGCCTCGGCGATCGTGTCCCAGCCGGCCTGGGTGCACAGGGTGGCGCCGGCGGACAGCGGCGCTTCCGGCGCCAGCAGGCCCTTGCCGGCAACGCTGGTGAACAGCGGCGCGGCCAGGCGCTCGCTCAGCGCGGCCAGGGCATCGGCGGCGTGCAGCGCACCGCCGCCGGCGATGATCATCGGACGCTGGGCAGCCTGGAGTTTATCCACAGCCTGCTTGAGCGCATCGGCGCTGGGCTGGCCACGGCCGGCACGGCGTACCACTTCATTGGTCCAGTCGCGAGCGACGGGGTTGGCGAGCACATCCAGCGGCACGGAGATGTGCACCGGGCGCGGGCGCTCGCTGTCGAACACGGCGTAAGCACGGGCGATCAGCTCGGGCAGGTCCTCGGCGCTCAGAGCGACGGCCGAGAACGCGGTGATCGGCGCGGTCATGGCGCGCTGGTCCTGGGTCTCGTGCAGGCAGCCCCAGCCCTTGCCCAGGCTGGCGGTGTGGTTGACGCTGGAGATCACCAGCATCGGAATCGAGTCGGCGTAGGCCTGGCCGATGGCGGTGGCGGCGTTGGTCACCCCCGGGCCGGTGATGATGAAGGCCACGCCCGGCTTGCCGCTGACGCGCGCATAGCCGTCGGCCATGAAGCCGGCGCCCTGTTCGTGGCGGGTCAGCACATGGCGGATGCCGCTGCCGGGCAGGCCGCGGTACAGCTCCAGGGTGTGTACACCGGGAATGCCGAACACGGTGTCGACGCCATAGTTGGCCAGCAGGCGTACCAGGGCCTGGCCGCCGGTGAGGTTCTTGTTGTTTTGCATGAACGATCTCCCGAACTGTTCTTCGGCGGATAACCGCAAGCGGTTATTCGCCCTACTCGTTGGGGCCTACGCCGAGTGTCCGGCGTGCGCCGCTTTTGCTCCCTCTCCCTTCAGGGAGAGGGGGACGTTCGTGTACTTTCTTCAACGCCCAGCACTGAAGTTCTTTTCGTAGGACCGAGGGGGGCGCCTAGCCCTTGCTCGCGAACAAACCCCGCTGCGGGGCATGGTTCGCGAGCAAGCT
This sequence comes from Pseudomonas sp. YH-1, assembly GCF_051990045.1. Taxonomy (NCBI): domain Bacteria; kingdom Pseudomonadati; phylum Pseudomonadota; class Gammaproteobacteria; order Pseudomonadales; family Pseudomonadaceae; genus Pseudomonas; species Pseudomonas sp. YH-1. The sequence continues at coordinate 1,007,900 of NZ_CP178184.1, forward strand.
CGCTCCTACAGGTACGGTCATTCAGCGGTGCGGATCAGTGCATCCACCGCCACGGCGCCTTCGGCGTCCGCCAGCAGCGGGTTCACGTCCAGTTCCAGCAGGGTGTCCACGTGCTCGCAGGCGTAGTCGGCGACGGCGCGGATGGCTTCCACCAGCGCTTCCAGGTTCACCGGTGCGCGACCTCGGAAGCCGGTGAGCAACGGCGCGCTGCGCAGGCTCAGCAAGGCGTCGCGGATCGCCGCGTCGGTGGTCGGCAGCAGCAGGCTGCGGCTGTCCTTGAGCAGCTCGACGAGGATGCCGCCGGCCCCCAGCACCAGTGCCAGGCCGAAGCCGTTCTCGCGCTTGATGCCGACGATCAGCTCGGCCAGTGGCGGATTGGCCATGCGCTCCAGCAGCACCTGGTCGAAGGGCACGCCAGGTGCGTGACGGGCGATGTTCTCGCGCATGTCGAACAGCGCGGCTTCCAGCGCCGCCTCGTTGCGCAGGTTGAGTGCCACACCACCGGCCTCGGTCTTGTGCGGCAGCTGCGCACTGACGACTTTCAGCGCCAGCGGGAAGCCGACATCGGCAGCCGCTTCGCGGGCCTGGGTCGGGGTGCTCAGCGCGGCGCGCGGCAGCGGCAGGCCGAAGGGTTTCAGCGCCTGCTTGGACTGCCACTCGTCCAGCAGCCGGCCTGCACCTTCCAGGGCCTGCGGGCAGAGCGGTACCAGCGCGGCTTCGCCACGGGCCAGCAGCGCTTCGCGGCGCTGACGGTAATGGGCGATGCGGCCCCAGGCGGCGAGTCCGTCTTCCACGCCTTGCAGCGCGGCGACGCCGTGGGAGTGCAGCAGTTCGCGGGCATGTTTGGGCAGCAGCTCCGGCAGCGCGGAGGCGATGAAGCCGACTTTGCCGTGACGCTCCAGCGCGGCGCAGTACAGCTCCAGCAGCAGGTCGCACTGCGGGCGCTCGCCGGTTTCCTCGCCGGGGTAGTCCAGCACCAGCAGGGCGGCGTCGGCTTCGGTCTGCAGGGCGCTGTCGAGCATGCGTTGCAGAGCTGGGCCGTCGCCCCAGATGGCGGTGGTGAAGTCCAGCGGGTTAGCGATGTTCGCGTAGTCCGGCAGCACCTGCGCCAGCTCGGTACGTTGCACGTCGACCAGCTTGGGCAGGCTCAGGCCGTTGCGCTCGGCGTAGTCGGCGATCAGCCCGGCGTCACCGCCGGAGCAGGCCAGCGCAGCCAGGCTCGGCCCGGCCGGCAGGTTGCCGCAGGCGGCCGCCTTGAGGGTTTCGATGAAGCTCACCGGGCCGCTGACGCGGATCACCCCGAGGCGATCGAACAGCGCGTCGTACAGCGCATCGGAGCCAGCCAGGGAGCTGGTGTGGCTGAGCGCGAGTTCCGCACCGATCTCGGAGACGCCGGTCTTCAGCGCGATCACCGGGATGCCTTTCTGCAGTGCCTTGAAGGCGGCGCGGGCGAAGCCGGGAACGTTCTTCAGGCCTTCCAGGTGCAGGCCGATGGCGGTGACGCGCGGCTCGTCGAGCAGCACGTCCATCAGTTCGGCCACGCCCAGTTGCGCCTGGTTGCCCACCGAGGCCATGTAGGCGATGGGCAGCGAGCGGTCGCTCATGGACAGGTTGTAGGCAAAGTTGCCGCTCTGGGTGAGAACGGCCACGCCCTTCTCGACGATGTGCCCGCCATGGGCCACCGGCCACAGCGCGGAGCCATGCAGGTAGTCGAGCAGGCCGTAGCAGTTGGGGCCGAGCAGGGCCATGTCACCGGCGCTGGCGAGCAGGCGGCGCTGCAGCACTTCACCCTCGGCACCGGTTTCGGCAAAGCCGGAGGCGTAGCAGATGGCGCCGCCGGCATCCTTGGCGGCCAGCTCGGCGACGGCCTGCAGGGTCAGGTCGCGGTTGGTGGCGACGAATACCGCATCCGGCCCTTCGGGCAGCTCAGCAACGCTGCGCACACAGGGCACGCCTTCGAGTTCATCGTATTGCGGGTTGACCAGCCACATCGGCCCGGCGAAGCCACCTTCGGCGCAGCGCTTGAGCGCGCGCGCCATGCTGCGGCCACCGATGAAGGCGACGTGACGGGGGGCCAACAGGCGCTGGAGGTTTTCTCTTTTCATGTCGGGTCTCGATACGGGGCTATGCCCTTTCCCCCAGCCCCTCTGACTGGGCGCCCCCCGTGACGGGAGAGGGGAGCTTCCGGGGTCATCCTTTGGCGCACGGTGTCTGCCCGCGTGCCGAATCGCTCTTGCCCCCTCTCCCTTCAGGGAGAGGGCTGGGGAGAGGGGCTTTCAACACCAGCCGGCCTTCCCCGAAAAGCGCCGAGAATCAGCGCAGCAGTGGACGTAGCAGTTCGCGGGAAATGATGTGGCGCTGGATTTCCGAGGTGCCTTCCCAGATGCGCTCGATGCGCGCGTTGCGCCAGATGCGCTCCACCGGGCCTTCGTCCATCAGGCCCATGCCGCCGAAGATCTGCACGGTTTCGTCGGCAACCTTGCCCAGCACTTCGCTGGCGAACAGCTTGGCCATGCCGGCTTCGCCGTCGGTCATGCTGCCGCGGTCCATCTTCCAGGCGGTGTGCAGGGTCATCAGCTCGGCGGCGCGAATCTGCGTGGCCATGTCGGCGAGCTTGAAGGAGATGCCCTGGTAGCTGCCGATGGCCTGACCGAACTGCTTGCGGTCGGCCGACCATTGCAGTGCCAGGTCCAGCGCGCGCTGGGCCTGGCCCACGCAGTTGGCGGCGACCATCACACGGCCGGCGGTGAGCCAGGCGTTGGCCACTTCCCAACCCTTGTCGACTTCGCCCAGGACCTGGGAGGCCGGCACGCGGCAGTCGTCGAAGAAGATTTCGTAGGTGTGGTAGCCCTTGTTGCTCACGCATTTCGGGCCGCGGCGCACGGTCATGCCGGCGGTGCCCTTGTCGACCAGGAAGGCGGTCACGGCGTTGCGCTTCTTGCCGTTGCGCTCGAAGGTGTCGGTCACCGCGAAGACGATGGCGAAGTCGGCGTGGCCGGCGTGGCTGATGAAGTGCTTGGAACCGTTGATCACGAAGTCCTCGCCGTCACGCACGGCGCGGGTCTTGATCGAGTTGGCGTCGGAGCCGGCGCCCGGCTCGGTGAGGGCGAAGCAGTCGATCTTCTCGCCCTGCACCACCGGCAGCAGGTAGTTCTGAATCTGCTCGCCCTTGCAGGCCATGAGGATCTTCGAGGGGCGCGCGACGAACACGTGCAGGGCCCAGGAGACCTTGGACAGTTCGCGCTCGACCAGCGCCTGGGACAGGTAGTCCAGGCCGCCACCGCCGACTTCCTCGGGCATGTTGAAGGCGTAGAAGCCGGCCGCCAGGGCCTTGCCGCGAATCTTCGCGGCCAGCTCCGGAGACACCGCGTCGGCGCGGTCCACTTCTTCCTCGTAGGGCAGCAGCTCTTTCTCGACGAAAGCCTTGACCGCCTCGACGAGCATTTCCTGTTCTTGGGTCAGTTGGAAATCCATCACATCACCTGCAGCCGTCAGCGGCCTTTGAATTGGGGGGAGCGTTTCTCGGCCACGGCGCACAGCGCCTCGGCGGCATCTTCACTGCGGCCGCAGAGCAGGCCGGCAGCCTGTTCGGCTTCCAGCTGCTGGGCCAGGGTGCGGCTGGCGCCTTCGCGGATCAGGCGCTTGGTGTGGCCGAAGGCGTAGGTCGGGCCGGCAGCCAGACGCGCGGCGAATTCACCGACGTGGGCCTGCAGCTGATCGTCGGCGACCACTTCGCCGACCAGGCCTGCGTTCAGCGCGCGTTCGGCGCTCCACAGCTCGTCGAGGAACAGCAGGCGCTTGGCCGCTTCGCCGCCGATCAGACGCGGCAGGTGCCAGCTGGCGCCGGCATCCGGGCAGTAGGCCATGCCGGTGTAGCCGGCCTTGAAGCGCGCGGAGGCGCCGGCAATGCGGAAGTCGCAGCACAGGGTCAGGTCCATCCCGGCGCCGACAGCGGTGCCGTTGACGGCGGCGATGGTCGGCTTGTCCAGGCTGTGCAGGCGACGCATCAGGGCGTGGGCGGTTTCGGTCCAGCCGTAGGTTTCCAGCTCGCCACGCGCTTCGGCCTCGGCCCATTCGGCGAGGTCGGCGCCGGCGCAGAAGCTGCGGCCTTCACCGGTCAGCACGATGACGCGTACGACCGCATCGGCCTCGTAGGCATCGAGCAGGGCCAGCAGGTTCTTGAGCGTGGGGACGTCGAGCGCGTTGCGCTGCTCGGGGCGGTTCAGGGTGATCCAGGCGATACCGTCCTGGACCCGGCTGAGCGGGGATGGCTGAGTCATGCTGCCCTCGTTCTTGTAGTCGTTTGCTGAGGCGGATGAAGCGTTGGAGCCAATACTAAACACTTGTTCAGCAAGCCGGCAATCCACCCGAATGGGTGGCTTGTAACGCCCTGCCTATCGACGGGAAGGCCGCGCGGCGCGGGGCTGAGGGGTTTTGCAGGGAATCACGGGCGGGTTTGTTACAACTTCGAACAATCGTTCAGCAGTATTGGCGTGAGGCAATGCTCGCCAATGCAGGAACCGTAGGATGGTGTGAAGCGAATCGATACCCATCCTACAAAGCTCGCTCCTACGCAAAGCGAAAAGCCCCGCGAGGCGGGGCTTCTCCGGAGCGGAAGGGCTCAGCCGATGCTCGGCACTGCCTCATCCATCAACACTTGCCCACGCTTGCGCTTGAGCACGTAGTACGCCAGGTAGCAGGCCGCCATGAAGCCGAAGCCCCAGTACAGCGACGGACGCTGGGTCGGGTCCAGGGCGAGGAAGACGAACAGCGAACAGCAGATCGCGATGCACGCCAGCGGGATCAGTGGGAACAGCGGCGCTGCGTATTTCAGGTCGGCCACAGTGCCGCCCTTGGCCATGTGCTCGCGGCGGAAGCGGTACTGGGCGTAGGCGATGACGATCCAGGTAACGGTGCCGGACATCCCGCTCACCGCCATCAGCACCATGAACAGGGTGTCGGCGGCGACGATGCTGGTCAGCAGCGACAGCAGGGCGAAGGCGAGGCTGATCAGCAGCGCATAGAGCGGCACGCCGCGGGCGCTGAGTTTCGACAGCTTGCGTGGCGCCATGCCGGTCTTGGACATGGCCCAGAGGATACGCGTGGAGGCGTACAGGCCGGAATTGCCCACGGACAGGATGGCGGTGAGGATCACGAAGTTCATCAGGTCGGCGGCATAGGGAATGCCAACCCTGTCGAATACCTGCACGAACGGGCTTTCCATCAGGCCGGCCTGCTTCCACGGCACGATGCAGGACAGCACGACAATCGCCAGCACGTAGAAGATCAGCACGCGGAACACCACGTTGCGCACGGCGCGCGGGATGCTCTTTTCCGGCTGGTCGGTCTCGCCGGCGGCGACGCCCATGATCTCGCAGCCCTGGAAGGCGTAGACCACCGTCATCATCACCGCGAACACCGCGGACAGACCGTTGGGGAACAGGCCGTCGCTGACCAGGTTGGACAGCCCCGGCGCGGCCGCGCCGTCGTTCAGCGGAATGGCGCCGAAGATCACCAGCACCCCGACCACGATGAAGCCGAGGATGGCCGCCACCTTGATCCCGGAGAACCAGTACTCGGCCTCGCCGAAGGCGCGGGTGGCCAGGGCATTGAGGGAGAACAGCACAACCACGAAGAAGCCCGACCAGAGCCAGATCGGCACCTCGGGGAACCAGCGGGTCATCAGCATGCCGGCGGCGGTGAATTCCAGGCCGACGGTGGAAGCCCAGCTCATCCAGTAGACCCAGCCGATCATGAACCCGGTGGCCGGGCCGATAAAGCGCGTGGCGTGGGCCTGGAAGGAACCGGAGACCGGCATCTGCACCGACAGCTCGCCCAGGCAGACCATCACCAGGTACATCAGCAGGCCGGCGACCAGGTAGGCGAGGATGGCGCCCATCGGGCCGCCGGAGCCAATGGTGACGCCCGAGCCCATGAACAGGCCGGTGCCGATGACACCGCCCAGCGACAGCATGAAGATGTGGCGGCTCTTGAGCGCGCGGGTGAGCTGTATCTTCTCGCCGCTACCGGCGTGATGGGTCTCAGACATGGCGCACCTCCAGGGAACGGCGGGCGCGGCTGAGCGGAACTCTACGTTGGATCATTATTGTTATCTCCAATCAATCAGAGGCCGTGGCTCGGGCACGGATGCCACCGGATTATTGGAAGACGATGTAAGACGGGGTTGTTCGCCAGGATCGAAGTTGTAGAAAGATGTAAGGATTTTGTGCAGACCGCGTGGGACGCTGCTTTCAGCACTTATGACTCTCGTAGGGCGCATAACGCGCCAGCGTTATCCGCCGCCGCAGATGGCGGATAACCTGTTCCAGGTTATGCGCCCTACGGCTGTTTACTCTTCAAGAGTTCAGCGGCAACCGCCCTCTCTTGCTTCAGCTTTTCCGTCCAATCAGCCAGCGAAGCCCCTGCCAGCGCCGCCGCCTCCAGCTCACCCAGGCAATCCCCCAACCCGCGCAGGCCCATGGACCGGCAGCTCCCCGCCAGCCGGTGCGCCAGGCTGGCGGCCTCCACCGCATCGTCCTGGCGCAGTGCATCCAGCAGCAATGGCCATTGCTCATCCAGCAGCTTCCATAGGCTGGCGAGCAGCTCGTTCAGCTTGTGCTCGCCCAGCAGACGACGGTGGGTCTCCAGAACCTGATGATCCAGCGGTCCCTTTTCCACCGCCTCGGACGGCGGCTCCCAGGCCACGCCGGCCAGCGCAAGGCGCAGGTCGTCGAGGCGCAGGGGCTTGCCCAGTACGCCCTGCATGCCGGCCTCGAAGTAGCGGCGGACCATGCCCGGCTGCACGCTGGCGGTGAAGGCATGGATCGGTGTGGTCGCATTCAGTCCATCGGACTGCGAACGGATTGCGCGACACAGGTCGAGGCCGGTCATCCCTGGCAGGTGCATGTCCAGCAGGATCAGGTCGAAGCGCCGCGCCGCAGTCAGCGTCAGCGCAGGCTCGGCGTCATCGGCGAGCTGCACGCGATGGCCGTCGCGCTCCAGCAACGCCTGGGCGACTTCGCGGTTGAGGGCGACGTCCTCCACCACCAGCACGTCCAGGGCCGGCGCCTGCTCGACGACCATGCTGGAGTGCGCCACCACGCCCGGCGCCAGCACGATCTCGAACCAGAAGGTGCTGCCCTCGCCCTCCAGGCTTTCCACGCCGATCTCGCCGCCCATGGCTTGCACCAGCCGCTTGCTGATCGCCAGCCCCAGCCCGGTGCCACCGTAGCGCCGCGCCACCTCGTCGCTGGCCTGGGTGAAGCGCTGGAAGATCCTCTCCTGCTGCTCGGCGGAAAGGCCGATACCGTCGTCGGTCACGCTGAAGCGCAGACGCTGCCCGGCCTCGCTGCTCTGCAGTAGCGCGACCTCCAGCAGCACCTCGCCCTCCTCGGTGAACTTCACCGCGTTGGCCAGCAGGTTGCTCAGCACCTGGCGCAGGAACTGCTCAGCGCCCCGGCAGGCGTCCTGCACCTCTGAATCGACGCGCAGGCGCAGGCAGGTGCCGTTGTCCTCGGCACGCGGCTCCAGCAGGGTCACCACGTCGTCGAGCAGGCGGCGCAGGGAGAAGTCCACCGGCTCGGGCTGGCTGGCGCCGTCTTCCAGCTTGGCGAAGTGCAGCACCTCGTTGAGGATCGCCAGCAGCCCTTCACCGGCGGTGGACAGTGCTTGCAGACGGCGCCGGTCCTGCTCGCCCATAGGCGCGGCGCGCAGCAGTTCGGCCATGCCGAGGATGCCGTTGAGTGGCGTGCGGATCTCGTGGCTCATGGTGGCGAGGAAGCGGCTCTTGGCGCGGTTGGCGGCCTCGGCTTCCTCCTTGGCGCGGCGCAGGCTGGCGGTGCGCCGCTCGACCCGCCGCTGCAGTTCGTCGCGCTTGCTCTGCAGGGCCGCGCGGTCGGCTTCGCGCCGGCGCAACTCGGCGCGCAGGGCTCGTCGCAAGCCGTCGAGGGCATCGGCCACGGTGTCGATTTCGTCCTCTTCGCCTGAGCGTTTTTTAGCCAGCACCAGCTCGGTGCCCAGGTCGCCGCCGGTGAGCCCGCGGACGAAATCGGCCATGGCCCGCAGGTGGCGGGTGACCAGGCTATGGAACAGCCAGCTCAGCGCCACCGCCAGGCCGCAGAGGAACACCCCCATCCACAACAGGCTGGCGAGCCCGCCATGGAGCAGGCGCAGATAGACGGCGCCGAGGTCGATGCTGATTTCCAGCTCGCCCAGCTCGCGGCGCTCGCCATCCGGTGGCTGGAAGGCCAGGGAGTAACGCTCGATGCGGAAGGGCCCGCGCGGGTCGTCGGCGTCCTGCACCAGGTTGAAGTCGGCGCTGCGCAGGCGCACCTGGGCGATGTCGGGGAAGTCGGCCAGGCCGTGCAGCTGCACGTTCAGCTGTTCCTGGTTGAGGTCCCATAGGCTGCGCTCGAAGCTGGCGAGGTATCCGACACGGATCAGCTCCAGGCGCGTATCGATGTCGCGCATCTCGCGGCGATACTCGAAGTACAACTGCACGGCGCTGGCCAACACGGTGAAGCACAGGCTGAACAGCAGCACCCGCAACAGCAGGCGCCGGGCCAGGCCGCCGGGCAGCCTCAACGCGGCACCCCGTCGCCGGCGTGCATGGCGCGGTAGTCGTGCTCGCTCTGTTCCAGCCAGCGGGCGACGCTGCCGTCGTCCACGCGTTTCTTCAGCAGCGCGTCGATCTCGTCCATCCGCGCGGCCAGCGGCGAATGGCGGGAGACGGCAATGCGCAGGTAGTCCACGGTGAGCGGCCTGGACAGCGCGAAGATGTCCTGCCCACCGGCCAGTTGCTCGGCGAACAGCGTGCCGGTGCGCCGTTCGTGGGCGATGAAGTCGATGCGCTGGCGGATCAGCTTGCCGAAGTTCTGGCGACTGTCGGAGACCCATTCGACGTTGCCGTGCTCGGCGACGAAGCGGTCGAATTCCGGCCCGTAGCTCTCGCCGAACAGCAGTCCACCGCGGTAATGGCCTAGGTCGCCCAACTGGTCGAAACGCACTGGCTTGTGGCGGTTGTAGAAGATCGCTACTTCTTCGCGCAGCACCGGCACACGGGAGAACAGCAGGCCGTCGTCGCGCTGCGGGGTCTGGTAGGCGAGCACCACGTCGACGCGGCCTTCGGCAGCGTCCAGCAGGCAGCGCTTCCAGTTGCCCAGCACCACGGTCTTCACTTCATAGCCCAGCTCGCCGAGCACGCTGCGCACGGTTTGTGGCGCCAGACCGCGCACTTCGTGGCCGTCGCTCCAGGAGATGGGTGGGTAGACGGGGTAGTCGCAGTAGCGGATGGGCTGGGCGGCCTGAACAGCTGTGCAGAAGATCAACGTGAGCAGGGCAAGTACATGCTGCAAAGATCTGTGCGGCGATTGCCCTCTCCCCAGCCCTCTCCCTGAAGGGAGAGGGGGCAAAAGCCGTTCCCGCGCGAGGCTGAAGAATCGTTGCAACACGCTCACGGCAAGATGCATTCAGGCGTCGGCGGGCGTGGCGGTGAACAGGTATCCCGCGCCGTGAATGGTGATGATCAGCTCCGGCTCGGCCGGGTCATCGCGCAGCTTGCGGCGCAGGCGGCCGACCAGCACGTCGATGGAGCGATCGTTGGGCAGCCACTCGCGGTTGCGGATCTGGTCCATCAACTGGTCACGGCTCAGGGTGTGGCCGGTGTTGCGCAGGAACACGCCGAGCAGCTGGAATTCACCGTGGGTCAGCGGGGTTTCGCTGCCATCGCGGTCGATCAGGCGGCGGCGGTCCGGGTCCAGCGTCCAGTGGGCGAAGCGCTTGTGGTGCTGCCGGCTGCCCGGCGCGGCTGTGGCGGCAGGTTGGCGCGCGTGGCGCACGCGGCGAATCAGGTTCTTCGCGCGGGATACCAGTTCACGCGGGTTGAGCGGCTTGATCACGTAATCGTCGGCGCCGCATTCCAGGCCGACGATACGGTCGATGTCATCGTTGCGCCCGGTGATCAGGATGATGCCGACCTCCGAGCGCACGCGCAGCTCGCGGGTCAGGGTCAGGCCGTCCTTGCCGGGCAGGCGGATGTCGAGCATCACCAGGTCGACGGGCTGCTCGGCCTGCTCGGCTTCGACGAGCGTTGCCTCGGCCTGTTCGGCGGTGCCGGCGCAAAGCACGTCATAGCCTTCCTCGCCGAGGTAAGCCTGGAGGAGCTCGCGAATCACCGGATCGTCGTCGACGATCAGTACACGGGAAGTCATCGCAATACCCTGCTGAGGCCACCGCTCGTGGCGGGGCCATTCTTGTTATGCGTGGAGGTAGAGCTGTAGGAACTGTCCTGCAGATGGCGGCAGGTTACCGCCCGCTGAACAATCGATCAACAGACTCCCGACGCCCGACAGAAGCGCTGCCGACCGCCGTACTGGAGGCCATCCACCCAGGCTTCGCAGATCTGCACGCCCTGCTCCGGGGTGAAGGTATTGGGATTCAGACCGGACTCCAGCCACAGGCCGTCGAGCAAGGCGCTAAGGGCGATGGCGGCCAGCTCGGCATCGAAGTCGGCCCAATCCTGCTCCGTCGCCAGCTCGTTCAGCGCCTGCGCCAGCAACGCGCGGTACTCGCCGTAGGAATGGTCGTGGGCCTTGTTGATTTCCTCGGCCGTCTTCACCGCGCCCCAGAACGCCAGCCAGGCATCCAGCAGTTGCGGGTCGAGCAGTTCGGCGCAGAACGAGGCGCGAAAGAACGCCGACAGTCGCGCACGCGCGTCGGGCGCCGCTTCGGCGATGGACTCGCGCAACAACTGCATGACCCGCCCAGTGACAGTCAGGTACGCCTCGGCGACCAGTTCGTCCTTGCCCGAATAGTGGTGGTTGATCAGCCCCACCGAAACCCCGGCCTCGGCGCAGATCTTGCGTATGGAGGCTCCCTGGAAGCCATGGCGTTTCAGGCACGCGAGGGTGGCCTCGATCAGCAACGCCTTGCGCTGCTCCGGCTCCAGCCGGGTAAAGCGGACTTCCTCGTTCATGCCTGGCTCCTCAGGTTTCAGGTGGCCAATCTGAACGATTGTTCGATTAGGCGCCAGTACCTACCCGTTCGGGGAATGGTCCGGGCACCGCCCCTGGTCGAGAGTGGCTTCATCCGCGACAACTCCAATTCATAAGAAAACCAAAGGTGGGACTGACATGCAGAAAACGCTCGCAGCAGTACTCAGCGCGGCGCTGGCGACCTTGCCGGCACTGGGTCACGGGGAGGAAGCCGAAGGTGCGAAGACGCTGCGGCTGTACAACTGGACCGACTACATCGGCGAACACACCATCGCCGATTTCGAGAAGGAAACCGGAATCAAGGTGGTCTACGACACCTTCGATTCCTACGAGACCGTGCAGGGCAAACTGCTGCCCGGCCGCTCGGGCTACGACCTGGTGGTGCTCAACGCCGCCCTGGTGCCGCCGCTGCTCAAGGCGGGCGTATTCCAGCCGCTGGACAAGACCAAGCTGCCCAGCTGGAACAACCTCGATGCGGACGTGCTCAAGCACCTGGACCACTACGATCCGGGTGTGAAGTATTCGGCGCCCTACACCTGGGGCAGCAACGGCATCACCTACAACATCGACAAGATCAAGCAGCGCATGCCCGACGCGCCCATCGGCTCGCTGGCGATGCTGTTCGATCCGAAGATCGTGTCGAAATTCGCCGATTGCGGGGTGACCATCATCGACTCCCCAACCGACGTGATCCCGCTGGCCCTGACCTACCTCAAGCGCGACCCCAACAGCGCGCTGCCCGAGGACCTGAAGGCCGCTCAGGACCTGCTGCAATCGATCCGCCCGTACATCCGCAAGTTCGACTCCACCAGCTACCTGAACGGCCTGGCCAACGGCGACCAGTGCATGGCGATGACCTGGTCCGGCGACTACGCCACCGCCCAGGCCCGCGCCGACGAAGCCGGCGCCAAGGTCAAGCTGGGCTACTTCGTGCCCAAGGAAGGCTCGCTGATCTGGTTCGACGACTTCTACATCCCGGCCGACGCGCCGCACGTGGCAAACGCCCACAAGTTCATCGAATACATGCTGCAGCCGAAGGTCGCCGCCGGCGTCGCCGACTACATCCGCTACGCCTCGAGCAACGCCGCCGCCACCCCGCTGCTGGCCGCCGAGGTACGCAACGACCCGGCGATCTACCCCGACGCCGAAACCCGCGCCCGGCTGTTCACCCAGAAAGTGCAGAACCCCAAGGCAACCCGCCTGATCACCCGTACCTGGAACGCGGTGAAGACCGGGACCTGATGGATCGCCAACCACATGCCCCGGTCTGAGCGCCGGGGCACGGGGAGAAGGCTCTCCCCACCACGAATAACCGAAAGTCCGAGGTACAGACGATGACCACCACCACCCCAGCCTACTTCGCCCAGTTCAACGACGAGCAGCTGGTCGCCGCCGACAAAGCCCACTACATGCACGGCTACCACGTGTTCGACGACCACCGGGTCAACGGTGCGCTGAACATCGCCGCCGGCGAGGGCGCCTACATCTACGACACCAAGGGCAATCGCTACCTGGACGCCGTGGGCGGCATGTGGTGCACCAACATCGGCCTGGGCCGCGCGGAAATGGCTGACGCCATCGCGGAGCAGGTGCGCCAGCTGGCCTACTCCAATCCCTTCTGCGACATGGCCAACGTCACCGCCATCCAGCTCTGCGAGAAGCTCGCGGAACTGGCGCCGGGCGACCTCGACCACGTGTTCCTCACCACCGGCGGCTCCACCGCAGTGGACACCGCCTACCGCCTGATCCAGTACTACCAGAACTGCCGCGGCAAGCATGAGAAGAAGCACATCATCAGCCGCGTCAACGCCTACCACGGCTCGACCTTCCTCACCATGTCCCTGGGCGGCAAGGTCGCCGACCACCCGGCCGAGTTCGACTTCCTCAAGGACGTCATCCACCACATTTCCTGCCCCAACCCCTACCGCGCCCCGGAAGGGATGACAGAAGGAGACTTCCTCGATTTCCTGGTGAAGGAATTCGAAGACAAGATTCTCGAACTGGGCGAAGACAAGGTCGCCGCCTTCTTCGCCGAGCCGATCATGGGCTCGGGCGGCGTGATCATTCCGCCCAAGGGCTACCACCAGCGCATGTGGCAGGTCTGCCAGCAATACGACGTGCTCTACGTCGCCGACGAGGTGGTGACCTCGTTTGGCCGTCTCGGCGCCTTCTTCGCCTCCGAAGACGTGTTCGGTATGCAGCCGGACATCATCACCACCGCCAAGGGCCTGACCTCCGGCTACCTGCCGCTGGGCGCGTGCATCTTCTCCGACCGCATCTGGAAGGTGATCGGCGAGGCCGACAAGGGCCGCTGCTTCGCCCACGGCTTCACCTACAGCGGGCACCCGGTGAGCTGCGTCTCGGCGCTGAAGAACATCGAGATCATCGAGCGTGAGAACCTTCTTGAGCACGTGAAGGACGTCGGCGGCTACCTGGAGCAGCGTCTGCAGGAACTGGCCGGCCTGCCGCTGGTAGGCAGCGTGCGTTGCCAGAAGCTGATGGCCTGCGTCGAGTTCGTCGCCGACAAGCGCAGCAAGGCGCTCTTCCCCGAGGAGCTGAACATCGGCGAAAAGATTCACCTGCGTGCCCAGGCCAAGGGCCTGCTGGTGCGGCCGATCGTGCACCTGAACGTGATGTCGCCGCCGTTGACCATCACCCGTGAGCAGGTCGACGAGATCGTCGACAAGCTGCGCGAGTCGATCCTGGAGGCTGCCGAAGACCTTCAGCGCAGCGGTGATTACGCGGGGCACTGATGATCGATCCGAGGATTTTGCCTACACCCCGGCAGCCCTTTATGCTGCCGGACATGAGCGAATCTCAGGCACTGAGCGAAACGTCCGACGCACCGGCCCTGCATGCCTGGCATGCAGGGCTGGCGCGCGCCTTGGCCAGCGTCGGCGAAGTCGTCTTCGTCGAACGCCTGGCCGACGCCCTGGGCTGCCTGGTGCCGGTGGAGTCGGTGATGCTCGGCCTGGAACAGCGCGGCCAGCCGCCGCAACCGCTGTACCAGCGCGGCGTCCACCCGGAACACCACGAAGCGCTGGTCGACCGCTACTACGCCCGCGGCTACCTGCTGGACCCCTTCTGCCTGGCCATGGAAGACGGCCTCACCGAAGGTTTCTATCCGCTGGCCGACATCGCCCCGGACGACTTCTTCGCCAGCGAGTACTACAAGACCTACTACCTCAAGTTCGGCTGCACCGAGGACTGCCACTTCATCATCGACCTGGGCGAAGCGCGCAAGGTCTCGCTGTGCCTGTACCAGGGCGAGAGCGGCGCGCGCTTCAGCGAAACCCAGCTGGACCTGCTGGCCACCGCCCTGCCGCTGGTGCGTGAGCTGTTCCGCCAGTTCGAGCGCAATGGCGGGCTGGACCTGCTGCTGGCCGGGCGCGGCGTGAAAGTCAGCGTGCAGGACGACCAGGCGCCGCTGAACCGGCACATCCGCGCCGCCTTCATGAATTTCGGCGCCGACCGGCTCACCGAGCGCGAACGGGAAATCGCCCACCTGCTGCTACGCGGGCATTCGGTGAAGTCCAGTGCGCGGGTGCTGGATATCTCCCCTGAAACCGTGCGCATGCACCGCAAGCACCTCTACACCAAGCTGGCGATCAACTCCCAGGCGGAGCTGTTCTCGCTGTTCATCGACTGGCTGACCGGCGACGCCAGCGCTGCCTGACCCTTGCTTTGCAGGATGGGTGGAGCGCAGCGATACCCATGCAGCTGGTGTCCGCAATCGATGGGTATCGCTACGCTCCACGCCATCCTACGATTCCAGCTTGTCGACGGTGCCTTCCCCCCTCGCTCCTACAATCTCGATACCGTTGCATGCGGCAGCGCGTCCGGAAATCTGCCAACCTATGGCGTTTCCCGCAGTCTGACCCGTGCCCCACCACCAGGAGAGCTCCCCGATGTCCCGACGCTGGCTACCCGCCTTGCTGTTGGCCGCCGCCCTGCCACTGCACGCCGCCGAATCCAAACCCACCTACGGCCCGGAACTGGAGCGCTTCAACTACTCCTACCCGGTCGGTCACTACAGCTTCGCGTCCCAGGGCCACCACATGCACATGGCCTACATCGACGTGAAGCCCAAGAAGCAGCCCAACGGCCGCACCGTGGTGCTGCTGCACGGCAAGAATTTCTGCGCCGGCACCTGGGAAACCACCATCGCTGCCCTGAGCGACGCCGGCTACCGCGTGGTCGCGCCGGACCAGATCGGTTTCTGCAAATCCACCAAGCCCGAGCGCTACCAGTACAGCTTCCAGCAGCTGGCGACCAACACCCATGCCCTGCTGGAGCACCTGAAGATCGGCAAGATCACCCTGCTGGGCCACTCCACCGGCGGCATGCTCGCCACCCGCTACGCACTGATGTACCCGCAACAGGTCGAGCAGCTGGCGATGGTCAACCCCATCGGCCTGGAAGACTGGAAAGCCCTCGGCGTGCCCTACCGCACCCCCGACCAGTGGTACGAGCGCGAGCTGAAGACCAGCGCCGAGAGCATCCGCCAGTACGAGCAGGCGACCTACTACGCCGGCCAGTGGAAACCCGAGTACGACAAGTGGGTGAACATGCTCGCCGGCCTGTTCAACGGTGCCGGTCACGAGCGCGTGGCGTGGAACTCGGCGCTGCTCTACGACATGATCTTCACCCAGCCGGTGGTCTACGAATTCGGCCAGCTGAAGATGCCGACCCTGCTGCTGATCGGCACCAAGGACAACACCGCGATCGGCAAGGACATCGCCCCGGCCGAGCTCAAACCCAAGCTGGGCAACTACGCCGAACTGGGCAAGGCGACTGCCAAGGCCATCCCCAACGCCACCCTGGTGGAGTTCGACGACATGGGCCACGCGCCGCAGATCCAGGACCCGAAGCGCTTCCACGAGGCGCTGCTCAAGGGGCTGGCGGACCTCAAGCACTGACAGCCCCGAGCCATCCGGGTAGTCCGTAGGATGGCGTGGAGCGCAGCGATACCCATCAATTGGCGTGCAACCACCGCATGGGTATCGCTGCGCTCCACCCATCCAACAAGTGCGCTCCAGCGCGGACGCAGCCCCAACAAAAACGCCGGCTCCCCTCACAGGGAGCCGGCGTTCTTGATTCAGGCGAGAATCAGCCCAGGTTCTTGCCCAGCAGCGCGTGGTACAGCTCGCTGTCGCCGAGCACGCCGACCACGCGGCTCTGCTCCTGCAGCACCAGCTTGTGGCCGGTCTGGTAGCGAATCTGCAGCGCGTCGCGCATGCGGATGTTGACGTCCACCAGGGTCGGCTCGTGCTTGAGCTTCTCCACCGGGTCGCCCGGGCGCCATTGCTGCAGGTCGATGATGTTGCTGCCCTGGCGCGCGGTCTTGATCTGGTTCGATTCGGTCAGGCCCAGCCAGCAGTCGCGGCCCTGGTCGAAGCACACCTCGTCGGCCTGGCGGCGGCACTGGTCCAGGCCACGCATCAGGCTGGAGCCGCACAGCACGTTGAGCGGGTTGGTGTGAGCGACGAAGGTGCGCACGTAGTCGTCCGCCGGGCTGAGCACGATTTCCTCGGGCTTGCCGTGCTGGATGATGCGGCCGTCCTTCATGATCGCGATGCGCGTGCCGATCTTCAGCGCCTCGTCCAGGTCATGGCTGACGAAGACGATGGTCTTGTGCAGCTGCCGTTGCAGCACCAGCAGCTCGTCCTGCAGCTGCTGGCGGATCAGCGGGTCCAGCGCGGAGAAGGGTTCGTCCATCAGCAGGATGTCGCCATCCATTGCCAGCGCGCGGGCCAGGCCGACGCGCTGCTGCATGCCGCCAGAAAGTGAATCCGGACGCTTGTCGCGCCATTGCGACAGGCCGACCAGTTCCAGCTTCTCGTCGATCACCTTCTTCCGTTCGTTGGCCGGGCGGCCCTGCATTTCCAGGCCGAAGCCGATGTTCTCGGCCACGGTCAGCCAGGGCATCAGCGCGAACTTCTGGAACACCATGGCGATGCGCTTGGTACGCATGGTCTTGAGCGCCGCCGGCGAGCAGTTGGCGATGTCCACCTGCTGGCCTTCGTGCTCGATCAGCAGCTTGCCGCGGCTGACCCGGTTGAGGCCGTTGATGCAGCGCAGCAGGCTGGACTTGCCCGAGCCCGACAGGCCCATCATCACGCAGATTTCGCCGCGGTCGACGTCCAGGCAGGCATCCTCGACACCCAGCACCTGGCCGGTGCGCTTGAGGATTTCCTCGCGACCCAGGCCCTGGTCCAGCAGCTTGAGCGCTTCCTTGGTGTGGGTGCCGAAAATCACATCCACATGTTCGAATCGAATCGCCGACATAGTGCTTACCTCCCCCGCAGCGAACGTTGCTTGCACACCCGGTCAAGCAGGATGGCGAGCAGGACGATGGCCAGACCGGCCTCGAAGCCGAGGGAAATATCCGCGGTGTTGAGCGCGTTGACCACCGGCTTGCCGAGGCCGTCCGCACCCACCAGCGCGGCGATAACCACCATCGACAGCGACAACATGATGCATTGGGTGATCCCCGCACCGATGCTCGGCATGGCGTGCGGCAGCTCGATGCGCGTCAGCAGTTGCCAGCGCGAGCAGCCGAAGGCCTTGCCGGCGTCCATCAGCTCCGCCGGCACGTCCTGGATACCCAGGCAGGTCAGGCGGATGGGCGCGGCGATGGCGAAGATCACCGTGGAGATCAGGCCTGGAACCACACCCAGGCCGAACAGCGTCAGGGTGGGGATCAGGTAGACGAAGGTGGGCACCGTCTGCATCAGGTCCAGCAGCGGCCTGAGTCCTGTGTAGAACCAGGGCTTGTGCGCCGCCAGGATGCCCAGCGGCACCCCGATGGCGATACACACCACCGTGGCGAAGATCACCTGCGCCAGGGTCTCCATGGTCTCCTGCCAGTACCCCAGGTTGAGGATCAGCAGCAGCGAGGCCAGGGCGAATGCCGCCAGGCCCCAGCTGCGCTGGATGTAGAACACCAGGAAGACCATCAGCGCGATCAGCGCCAGCGGGTTGAACCAGAGCAGGCTGTTGGTGACGCCGTGGATGAGGAACTCGAGAGTGTCGGAAATCTTGTCGAACACCGACGCGCCATGTTGCGTGAGCCAGTCGACGAAGGCGGCGATATGCTCGCCCAGCGGTAGCTTGTGGTCAGTCAGAAACATAATGCGGGCCCATCAGAAGCTTGAGGAATCGGCCAACGGCAATTACTTCGCGAATGCCACCTTGGCTGCCGCCAAGGCCGGTTTGCCGTCACGGGTGGTCACGCCGGCGAGCCAGGCGTCGAGCAGTTCCGGATGGTCCTTCAACCAGGCTTTGGCCGCCTCTTCGGGCTTCTTGCCCCCGTTGAGCACGGCGTCCATGAGTTTGTTTTCCATGTCCAGGGTGAAGGTCTGATTGCTCAGCAGCTTGCCGACGTTCGGACATTCCTGGGTGTAACCCTTGCGCACGTTGGTGTAGATGGTCGCGCCGCCGTAGTTGGGGCCGAACACGTCATCACCACCTTCGAGGTACTTCATCTTGAAGCGGGTGTTCATCGGATGCGGTTCCCAACCCAGGAACACGATCCACTGGTTGCGGCGGTCGGCGCGGCCAACCTGCGAGAGCATGCCGGCTTCGCTGGACTCCACCAGCTTGAACTTGCCCAGGTCGAACTGGTTCTTGTCCAGCATGCCCTGGACCAGGCGATTGCCGTCGTTGCCCGGCTCGATGCCGTAGATCTTGTTGCCCAGCTTGTCGGCGTACTTGGCGATGTCGGCGAAGGACTTCAGCCCGCCGTCGTAAGCGGCCTGGGTGACGGCCAGGGTGTACTTGGCGCCCTCGAGGTTGGCTTTCACCGTCTCCACCGAACCGTTGTCGGCGTAGGGCTTGATGTCGTTGGCCATGCTCGGCATCCAGTTGCCGAGGAACACGTCGAGGTCCTTGTTCGCCAGCGACTTGTAGGTCACCGGCACGGACAACATGGTGACCTTGGTGGTGTAGCCAAGCGACTCGAGCACCTGACGGGTAGTAGCGGTGGTCACGGTGATGTCGGTCCAGCCGACGTCGGAGAAGCGTACCGTGCCGCACGACTCAGGTTCAGCGGCCTGAACCGCCAGCGGTGCGCAAACGGACACAGCAGCCAGCAGCAAAGACTTGCAACCATTCATGAGCGTACTCCTCTGCGGGGTGGGGCGCCGGCGCTGCCCACAGTGGGGCGCGGCGGTCTGAATTATGAGTGGGACCTCGGGGCGCAGGTCCTTTTGTTGTCATTTCGTAAACGATCATGGAGCAGGAAAATTTCGTCGCCTACCGGGTGGGTCGCATCCAGTGCAGGCGAAGTCGTATTCAGCACCAGCCATGTCGCATCCAGTGGAAAGGCCCGGTTCCAGCGACTTCCAGAGGCCCGGATCATTCCATGGCGGCGGTTTTCTGGCCCCCTGGCGCCACGCCCGATGTGCTGGGAGCGACACCCTGCAGCCAGCCGTCGAGCACCTGCGGGTTGGCCTTCAGCCAACTCTTGGCGGCCTGGCGGGGATTGCGTCGCTCGTTGAGCACCGCATCCATCAGCTGGTTCTCCATCGCCAGGTCGAATTTCAGGTTCTTCAGCAGCCGCGCGACATTCGGGCACTCCTGAAGATAGCCTGCTCTGACGTTGGTGAAGACCGTCGCACCGCCATAATTGGGACCGAAGTAGGAATCCCCTCCCTCCAGATAGTTCATTTGGATTCGGGTATTCATCGGATGCGGCTCCCAGCCCAGGAACACGATGGGTTGCTTCAAGGCCCCGGCTCGCTTGACGTAGGCCAGCATGTCCGCCTCGCTGGATTCCACCAGTTTGAAGTCGCCCAGGCCGAAGGCTTTTTCCTTGATCATCTTCTGGATCAGCTGGTTGCCGTCGTTGCCCGGCTCGATGCCGTAGAGGCGTCCACCCAGCTGTTCCTTGAATTTTGCGATATCGGCAAAAGTCTTCAGGCCCGCCTCATACGCGTAGCGCGGTACCGCGAGGGTGTACTTGGCGCCCTCGAGGTTGGCACCCACCGTTTCCACCTGGCCCTTGTCGGCGAAAGGCTTGATGTCGTTCGCCATGCTCGGCATCCAGTTGCCGAGGAACACATCGACCTTCTTCTCCGACATCGCCTTGTAGGTGTCCGGCACCGACAGCCGGACCACTTGCGTGCGGTAGCCCTGGTGACTGAGCACCAGGCGGGTCACCGCGGTGGTCACGGTGATGTCGGTCCAGCCGACATCGGCGAAGCGCACCACGGTGCAGGATTCAGGTTCGGCGGCGCGCACGGCGCCCGGTAGTACCACGGATAACGCCAACAGCGACGACACAAGACTCTTCATGAGACCAGCCTCTGACTGCGGAGAATGGGGGTGGATACGGGCGAACGTGGCCGTTCGTCGGTGGCGGATCATGGAACAGCGCAACCGCCTGCGCCTATCGACCGGTCGTGGTTCGCAGCGCTCGCGTCGTAAAGAGGCAAGCTTTCGTCGGCCCCGGAACAGGAGGCCTGGCGCCCTGCACCGACGGGATGCGCAGGCGGCGTTATTGGATACGGCTGCGTCGCCGATGGACGCAGCCGGCGCCGAACTTGAGTCGATGATGGCCGGGCATCGCGGGCACAGGGACGTGCCTATCCCCCTCCCCATGGACGTGCAGCTCGCCCGGAGTCCGGCATGGCAATCAGTGTGTTCGACCTGTTCAAGATCGGTATCGGCCCTTCCAGTTCGCACACGGTCGGCCCCATGCGCGCCGCCGCGCTGTTCGTCGGCGCCCTGCGCGAACGGCAGATGCTCGAACGTACACACCGCGTGGAAGTGCGCCTGTACGGCTCGCTGTCCGCCACCGGCGTCGGCCACGGCACTGACCGTGCCGTGATCATGGGCCTGATGGGCGAATGGCCGGACCGCATCGACCCGCGCCAGATCGAACCGCGCATGGCCGCGCTGCGTGAGTCCGGCGAACTGCTGCTGGCCGGCAGCCGTGCGATCCCCTTCGACTGGGTCCGCGACATGCGCCTGCTCGAGGAGAACCTGCCCTACCACCCCAACGCCATGCGCCTGACCGCCATCGAAGGCGACCACGTGCTGCACAGCGACACCTACTACTCCATCGGCGGCGGCTTCGTGGTCGACGAGGAACAGGCCGCCTCCGGCAGCCTCGATACCGACAGCACCGTGCTGCCCTACGACTTCGCCAGCGCCGCCGAACTGCTCATGCTCTGCCGCCGCCACAACCTGCGCGTGTCCGAGCTGATGTTGGCCAACGAGCGCATGTGGCGCAGCGAAACCGACATCCGCGAAGGCCTCAAGGTCATCTGGCAGGCCATGCGCGACTGCGTGAACAACGGCCTGAGCCAGGAAGGCATCCTCCCCGGCGGCCTCAACGTGCAACGCCGCGCCGCACGCCTGCACCGCAGCCTGCAGGACATCGGCAAGCCCAACGTCATCGGCTCGACCCTCTCCGCCATGGAATGGGTCAACCTCTTCGCCCTCGCGGTGAACGAGGAAAACGCCGCCGGCGGGCGCATGGTCACCGCGCCCACCAACGGCGCGGCCGGCATCATCCCGGCGGTGTTGCACTACTACATGCGCTTCAACCCCGATGCCAGCGACGACGACGTCACCCGCTACTTCCTGGCTGCCGCCGCCGTCGGCATCCTGTGCAAGAAGAACGCCTCTATCTCTGGCGCCGAGGTCGGCTGCCAGGGCGAAGTCGGCTCAGCCTGCGCGATGGCCGCCGCGGGCCTCGCCGAAGTGCTCGGTGCCTCCCCCGAACAGGTGGAGAACGCCGCGGAGATCGGCCTGGAGCACAACCTCGGGCTGACCTGCGACCCGGTCGGCGGTCTCGTCCAGGTGCCCTGCATCGAGCGCAACGCCATCGCCGCGGTGAAGGCCATCAACGCCGCGCAAATGGCCCTGCGCGGTGACGGCCAGCATTTCATCAGCCTCGACCAGGTGATCCGCACCATGCGCAACACCGGTGCCGACATGCACGACAAGTACAAGGAAACCTCGCGCGGCGGATTGGCCGTCAGCATCATCGAGTGCTGACCCGCAATCGACCACGCGCCTTTCGGCGCGCCCCCCGATGGCGCAAACGGAACACCCGTCCCGACGACACACAGGGCGTTACCGTTCCGGGCACAGCACCGCCAGTCGCGTGACCGGCGAGTGCTACCAAAAACCCCAGGCCACGATCCATGCGTATTTGCGACCTTCGAGGCGTCGCAATCCGGGCCTGCAAAAACGGCATTCCCATGCCGTTTTCTTTTTTAATTGAACGCCCATTCAACCTAGGCACGGCATTTGCCTTGCTATTGGGTAGCGAGCAATCAGAGGAATAGCCCCGGGCGATCCCGGAGCGAATTTCCCGACAGAAGAACAAGCATAAGAAACGCCTCCAGCGAGGCGACTGTGACTAGCGTGAGGTGACTGAATGAACGCGTTCAACCCCGGAGTTCCCCCGCAAAACCGAGCTCCGCAGTCCATCGGCTTCCTGCTGCTGGACAACTTCACCCTGATCTCCCTGGCCTCCGCGGTGGAACCGCTGCGCATGGCCAACCAGCTCTCCGGACGCGAACTCTACCGCTGGCACACCCTGAGCCTCGACGGCCGCCAGGTCTGGGCCAGCGACGGCTTGCAGATCACCCCTGACGCGGCCTGCGACAGCGCCCCGCAAATGGACACGCTGATCGTGGTCGGCGGCGTCGGTATCCAGCGCAGCGTCACCCGCGAACACACCACCTTCCTCCAGGCCCAGGCGCGCCTGGGTCGCAAGCTCGGCGCCGTGTGCACCGGCAGCTGGGCCCTGGCCCGCGCCGGCCTGCTCGACGGCTACGACTGCTCGGTGCACTGGGAATGCCTGGCCGCCATGCAGGAAGCCTTCCCCCGCGTCGCCATGAGCACCCGCCTGTTCTCCATCGACCGCAACCGCTTCACCTCCTCCGGCGGCACCGCGCCGATGGACATGATGCTGCACCTGATCGGCCGCGAGCACGGCCGCGAGCTGTCGGCGGCAATCTCCGAGATGTTCATCTACGAGCGCATCCGCAACGAGCAGGACCACCAGCGCGTGCCCCTCAAGCACATGCTCGGCACCAACCAGCCCAAGCTGCAGGAAATCGTCGCGCTGATGGAAGCCAACCTCGAGGAGCCCATCGACCTCGACGAACTGGCGGTCTACGTCAACGTCTCGCGCCGCCAGCTCGAGCGCCTGTTCCAGAAGTACCTGCACTGCTCGCCGTCGCGCTACTACCTGAAGCTGCGCCTGATCCGCGCGCGCCAGTTGCTCAAGCAGACGTCGATGTCGATCATCGAGGTCGCCTCGGTCTGCGGCTTCGTCTCCACGCCGCACTTCTCCAAGTGCTACCGCGAATACTTCGGCATCCCACCGCGCGACGAGCGCCAGGGCCAGCCCATCGGCCAGCCGGTCATGGTCATGCCTATCCCGCAGGACCTCGCCCTCATGCCCAACTCCTCGGCCATCTCGGCCCTCAGCCAGGCCCAGGGTGAATCCACCTTCGCCAGCGTACGGGTGCTCTGAGCCCGAGTTGCCGGGAAACGAAAAGGGAGGCCCGTGGCCTCCCTTTTTCATGCCTGTGACGCATGACTCCCCATCATTCAGATTCGTCTGAATCGCAAACCGTCCCGAATCCCGCAGTCTCCGAAGGGCTCGCCAGCATCCTTCGGAATCACGGGACACATGGACACCGCCCTCGACTACCTGGCCCAGCAAACGCGGGAGCTGTACCGCACGGCCATCGAACTGGACTACTCGCGCCTGACCGGCATCCAGTTGCTGCGCCAACTCGAACGCCTGCGCCCACAGATCTTCGACGTCAGCCGCCACCTCACCGAACTCTTCGGCGAGCACTCCAGTGCCCTTGAACAGGCGCGGGCGGACAAGGCGGAAAAGCTCATCCTTGCCCTCCACCGACGGCTGCTCAGCGGCTACTGGTACCTGTTGCGCACCCGCCGCGCCGAGCGCAAGACCGCTGCCCTGCTGATGCAACGCATGGTGCGCAGCCTGCAGGAAATCCACTGCAACTGCCTGCAGAACCATCACTCCGCCCCGCCAGGACTGTGGAGCCTGCTGCACCAGGTCTACGGGCGCGCCCTGAAGCTCGAAGTCCAGCACCTGCCCATCGATGACGGCGAAGCTTTCGAACCCCAGAGCCAGACCATTGCCGGCGGCTACCTGCACTGCCTGCTCATCGCCGGCTCCCGGCCGCTGGAGATTCCCGCGCAATACCTGCCGGCGCTGATCGAATCGACCCAGGTGTTCGCCTCCGTCGTGCATGTCCAACCGGAACGACCTGGAAGTCGCTGGCGACTGGAGCGAGAAGACGACCATCCGTTTCTTGATCCCGACGTCGCCGGCCGTGAGGGCGGGCTCGCCCTGGTGCTTGATGAACTGCGGGACATGCTCAAGCGCTTCACCGCCAGCAGCGAGGGTGGCGCAGCCTTCGACCTCAATGCCCACCTGCTTGCCTGCTGGAGTGAGGCGGAGCCCGACGCCGAGCCCTGGCAAATCTGCCTGGGCTTCCCGGCACTGCTTGCGCACCTTGGCATCACGGACGACACCCAACTCGACGCACGCCACTTCGAACGCCAGCAAGAAGCGAGCGATGTCTGGTCCCAGCACTCCGGCGGCCGTGGCGGGTTGGACGAAGTGGTCGCGCACTCGCAGGACATCGAATTCAGCCGCCCCGCACTCAAACCCAATCTTCCACCCGTCCTGCCACTGGTACAGCCTCGTACGACAGGCCAGCACTTCAGTGGACGCTGGGAAGACTCCCCCCCGCCTGCGGTCGGCGAACTGCTCGGCATCCGCCTTTCTCCCAGGAGTTCCTGGCAGCTGGCAAAAGTGGAAAGCCTCCACCTGCTCGGCGGCGATCACTATGAGTTGCGCGGTCGCTGGCTATCCTCGCAGCCGCGTCCCTGCCGCCTCAGCCTGCGCAGCAAGCTGCAGGAAAGTGCTCCCCGCCATGCCCTGCTGCTGCCCGAGGCGAACGAGCTACGCGTGCTTTGTCCGACCCTGCCGCTGGACGCGGGCCGAAAGGTCACGGTGGAAGACCAGGGCCGACGCTACCTGGCCCTGCTGGGCGACCCCATTGGCGACAGCTTCCCGCTCATCCCGCTGGAAGTAGCCGCCGACCTGCACTGAGCGATCACAAGGGCTTGGGCACCAACGCCGGCAGCAACTGCCGGGAGATCGCCTCGCGCACGGCGGGCAGCAGGGTCGCGTTTCCAGCGAGCATTTCCTCCACCAGGTGGCGCAGCGCCAGCGAACGCTCCGGCGTCAGGCCGCGCACAGCGTACTCGCAGGCCTGCTCGGCGGTGATGCCCGGCGGCACGGCGAAACCCAGCGCTTGCAGGCGTTCGCGGAAATCGTCCTGGTCGATCAGGTCGGCGTGCATCATCGCGGGTCTCCTTGGGAGCGGCAGGGGTCTGCATCGATTCTGGTAAGCCCCGAGGAGCGCGGCAAGCACCTGTCCGACAGAATGTCCGCGGCGGGCAAGCGCAGGTCGTTTTCGGCTAACCGAGACGGCGGCACGACGCGCAGACTGGATTCCATACCCCGCAACCGGCACCGGCGCCGGTTGCAGGGCCTCGCACACTGAGAGCCCGAATCGGCTCGATTTGTCCCCTGCCGCGCGTCGGGCGCCGCAGGGGATTTTTTTGTCCAGGTGAAAGCGAAAGGGTAGGAGCGAGCTTGCTCGCGAACAGGCTATCCGGCGACTCCATCGCTGGGCGGTTCGCGAGCAGCTCGCTCCTACAACGCCTGGCCCAGACCGGAAAGGTCAACGCCCGCGCTGCAACACCAGGATGCGCGACAGCAGTTCGTCGCGGTCGATGTAGCAACCCTGCAGGTGCCGTTCGCCGCTGGCCGGGTCGAACGCGGTGCGGGCGTGCAGGGTGCGGCGGTTGTCGAAGCACCACATCTGCCCGGCACGCAGCTTCTGTTGCAGGCGGAAGCGCGGATCGCGGGTCAGCGAGAGGAAGGCGCGCCACGCGTGGTACAGCGCCTCCATGCGCTCGGCCGGTGCGTCGAAGGGGCCGCGCAGGAAGTTGGCGATGCGGATTTCGCTGATCTCGCCCCGCGCGTCCAGCGCAATCACCGGCGCCAGGCAACGGTAGTCGCTGCGGCGGTCCTTGTTGCGGAATTCGATGGGCATCTCGCAGAGCGTGCGGAAGTCTTCCGGCGCTTCGTCGCGCAGCGCCTGGGCGATGGCAAAACCGTCGACGAACACGCTGTCGCCGCCGTCGGCGTTGTTCACCAGGCAGTGCAGGAATTGCAGGCCCGGTTGCAGCTCGCGGGTCGGCAGGTCGGTGTGCAGCGGCAGGTTGAAGGCGGTATAGGCGTTGCTGTCGGCGGCGGCGGCCTTGGACTTCACGTCGAACAACACGCCGAAGTTGGTCTCGCGGATGAAGGCGATGCGCTGGGCGATGCGGTGCAGCGAGCCGGGTGCGGTGGGCACGCCATCCACGCGACTGAGGCCGAGGTCGCGCAGCGCGAGCATCCACTCCAGCAGCGCCGAGTCGTCCTCCATCAGCTGGTCGTGCTGGAACACCGGCACTTCGAAGTCGCGGCGCCAGACGCGAGTGGTCTGATGTGCGGCCAGGCGTTCGGCGCGGGAGTCATCGTCATAGGCATGGGCACGCAGCCAGCCCGGGTCGAATTGGCTGCGGTGTCCATCGCTCCAGTGCACACACAGGTAGCCCAGTTCGATGGCGGCCCGCTCGGGGGCGAGGTCGGCGGGCACGTCGATGATCTCCAGCACCTGCTCACGGGTAACCGCGTAGACGCATTCGCCGCACGGGCAGTTGTCGCGCAGCCATTGGTGATGGAAGGGGCTGACCCGGCCGTCGTCCCAGACCAGGTCGAGGCGGTCTGCCTGCGGACGCAGCGAGGTCAGCGCGGCGGTCTGTGGATAAGTGCGCCAGTCGGCGATGGTGGGACGTTCCAGCGTCGTTTCCATGCTCTTCTCCTTGTCAGCTCAGGCTGCGGCGCAGGGCCGCGATCAAGGCGCCGCGCAGGGCATCCACTTCCGCCACGCGACGAGCGCGCAGGCAGCCATGGACGAGGCCGGCTCCGGGGAAGTAATCCACGGCCACGCCCGCTTCACGCAGGCGGTCGCGGTACAGCGCGCCGTCGTCGCGCAACGGGTCGAACTGGGCGACGGCGATGAAGGCCGGCGGCAGGCCGCCGAGGTCCTCGGCCAACAGTGGCAGCGCCAGCGGGTCACGCCAGTCGGCAGGGCGCGAAAGGTAAGCGGCGAGGTAGTCGTCGACGGCGGCGCTGGTCATCAGCGGCGCGTCGGCGCAGGTGGTGCGCGAGGGGGTGTCGAGGTTACCCAGCGCGGGGTAGATCAGCGCCTGGCTCAGTGGCAGTGCTTCACCACTGCCGCGCAGGGCCAGGCAAAGCGCGGCGGCGAGGTTGGCGCCGCCGCTGTCGCCGGCCACAGCGATGCGGGACTTGTCCACAGGCTCACCGAGGCCGTCCTGGTGAATGCGTCGCCAGGTGTCGAGGCAATCGTTGAGGGCGGCGGGATAAGGGTGCTCGGGCGCCAGCCGGTAGCTGATGGCGACCACCAGTGCGCCCAGCTCGGCAGCCAGGGGAATGCAGATCATGTCGTGGCTGCGGGCGCTGCCCAGCACCCAGCCGCCACCATGGATGTAGAACACCGTGGGCCAGCCTTTCGCCGGCGGCGCGCCTTCAGGCCCGTACAGACGCAGCTCGACCAGACCTTCGGGGCGAATGTCGCGGACCCGCAGGCCCGGCGGAACCGATGGCGCAAACGCCGCCGCCATGCGCTCGTAGTTTTCCCGCTGGGCATCGAGCGTCGGGCCAGCCAGTGGGTGAGCCTCCGTCTCGGCGACGAAGGCCTGCATCGCATCCGACAGCGGATAGCGCCGGTTCATGCCGCTCAGCCCGGCAGGCCGATGACGCGGCCAACGTAGTCTGGACGCGGCAGTGGACGATGGGCTTCGGCCAGCGCCAGCACGCGCTCGAGCACCACGCCTTCGAAGGGTGCCGAACGCGCACCACCCTCGAGATTCACGTGCAGCAGCATCTGCTCGCTGGCGGCCAGGGCGAGGTCTTCGCCGGCGCGGTGCAGGCTGTGGAAAACGTGCAGGCGCTTGCGGTCGTGGGCGATCAACTGGGTGCGCACTTCGACCTTCTCGCCCTCCTTCACCTCGTGCAGGTAGTTGAGATGCACTTCGAGGGTGAACAGGGAGTCGTGCGTCGCGGCGCGATGCTCAGCGTCGAGGCCCAGATGGTCCATCAGGGCGTCGGTGGCGTAGCTGAACAGCAGCAGGTAGAAGGCGTCGCGCAGGTGGCCGTTGTAGTCGGTCCACTCGGCGAGGATGGGGGTTTCGCAGGTTTTCAGGGCGTGCATGGTTTCGCGTCCGTGATGCCCTCACCCCAACCCTCTCCCAGGGGGAGAGGGGGTGGTTCGGAGCAGGTGGTGAACCGTGAGGTTAGTCGGCGAAGGCGAAGCCGTGTTTCGACTTGGTTTCCTTGATGGCGCCGAGCACTGCCAGCAGGCAATCGTCGCGGTAGCGCTCCAGCTCGGCGATGCTGCGGCTGCCCTGCTGTTCGCTGGTGCCTTCTACCACGCGGTCGATCAGGGTCTCGGTCAGTTCCGGGGCCGGCAGGTAGGTCCAGGGCAATTGCAGCGCCGGGCCGAACTGGGCCATGAAGTGACGCATCCCGGCGTTGCCGCCGGCCAGGGTGTAGGTGAGGAAGGTGCCCATGAAGGACCAGCGCAGGCCGGCGCCGAAGCGAATCGCATCGTCGATCTCGCCGGTGCTGGCGACGCCGTCGTTGACCAGGTGCAGCGCCTCGCGCCAGAGGGCTTCGAGCAGGCGGTCGGCGATGAAGCCGGGGACTTCCTTGCGCACGTGCAACGGCCGCATGCCGAGGGATTCGTAGACCCGGATCGCGGCCTGCACGGCTTCGGGCGCGGTCTTCGCACCGCCCACCACTTCCACCAGCGGCAGCAGGTACACCGGGTTGAACGGGTGTCCGACCACGCAGCGCTCGGGGTGCGTGGCGTCGGCGTAGAACTCGCTGGGCAGCAGGCCCGAGGTGCTGGAGCCGATCAGGGCGTTGGGCTTGGCGGCGGCGCTGATCTTGGCGTGCAGTTCGCATTTCAGATCCAGGCGCTCGGGGGCGCTTTCCTGGATGAAGTCGGCATCACGCACGCACTCCTCGATGGTGGCGACGAAGCGCAGGCGATCCTGCGCAGCGCCAGGGGCGAGGCCGGCCTTTTCCAGCGCCGGCCAGGCATTGGCGATGCGCGCGCGCAGCGCGGCTTCGGCGCCGGGTGCCGGGTCCCAGGCCACGACGTCGAGGCCATGGGCCAGGGCGCGGGCGACCCAGCCGCTGCCGATGACGCCGCTGCCGAGGGCGGCAAAGGTTTTGATTTGGGTAATGAAGGACATGGATGGCTCCAGCAGGAATGGGGGATTACCTGTAGGAGCGAGCTTGCTCGCGAACCCGCCCAGCTCTTGAGCGGCCGGTTGACTCTGTTCGCGAGCAAGCTCGCTCCTACGAAGGGCGTGGCGGTCAGTTCGTACGGTGAAATCAGCGCGGCTTGAGGTTCATCTTCCTGCGCCCCTCGGCCGGGGTCAGGGCACGGCCGCCCAGGCGCTCGATGATCTCGATGGCGCGTTCGACCAGTTGGCCGTTCGTGGCATGCACGCCGCGGTCGAGCCAGATGTTGTCTTCCAGGCCGACCCGCACGTTGCCGCCCAGCAGCATCGCCTGGGCGACCATGGGCATCTGCGAGCGGCCGATGCCGAAGCCGGCCCAGGTCAGGCCGTCGGGGATGTTGTCGGCCATGGCCTTCATGGTGGTGGTGTCCGCCGGGGCGCCCCACGGGATGCCCAGGCAGATCTGGATCAGGGGGTCTTCCAGCAGGCCTTCCTTGAGCATCTGTTTGGCAAACCAGAGGTGGCCGGTGTCGAAGATCTCCAGCTCGGCCTTCACACCCAGCTCGGTGATGCGCTTGGCGCCAGCGCGCAGCTGGGCGGGGGTGGAGACGTAGATGAAGTCGCCGTCGCCGAAGTTCAGGGTGCCGCAGTCCAGGGTGCAGATTTCCGGCAGCAGTTCCTCGACGTGCTTCAAGCGCTCCAGGGGGCCGACCAGGTCGGTGCCGGCACCGAACTCCAGGGGTTGCTCGCCCTGGCCGATCTGCAGGTCGCCGCCCATGCCGGCGGTGAGGTTGATGATGACGTCGGTGTCGCTCTCGCGGATGCGCTCGACCACTTCGCGGTAGAGGTTCACGTCGCGGCTGGGCTTGCCGGTCTGCGGGTCGCGGACGTGGCAGTGGGCGACGGTGGCGCCGGCCTTGGCAGCCTCGATGGCGGCGGCGGCGATTTCCTTGGGGGTGACGGGAATGGCCGGGTGCTTGCCGACGGTGTCGCCGGCGCCGGTCACCGCGCAGGTGACAATGACTTCGTAATTCACGGTGGCAGTCCTTCTTCGGGTCGAACGAACCCACTGCGCGCCGGGCGACGCGCAGGGAGTTGCTGGGAGAGGGTTACTTGAGCGAAGCCTGGACGGCGGCGAAGCCGTCCTTGCCATCAAAGGTGGTCACGCCGTCAAGCCAGGCCTTGAGCGGCTCGGGGTTCTGTTTCAGCCAGGCCTTGGCGGCGTCCACCGGCTGGCTGCGGTCGAGGATCGGCACCATCACCTGGCTGACCTGCTCGCTGCTGAACTTGAGGTTGTGCAGCAGCTTGGCGACGTTGCCGCACTGCGCCTGGTAGCCGCCGGCAGTCATGATGGAGACGGTGGCGGAGCCTTCGTCGGGGCCGAACACGTCGTCGCTGCCGGTGAGGTACTTCATGTCGATCTGCAGGTTCATCGGGTGCGGCTTCCAGCCGAAGAACACCACCCACTGCTTGCGCTTGATCGCGCGCTTGACCGCGGTGAGCATGCCGGCCTCGCTGGACTCGACGATCTGGAAGCCCTTCAGGCCGAACTTGTCGTCGGCGATCATCTTCGCGGTGATGCGGTTGGAGCCGCTGCCGGGCTCGATCAGGTAGATCTTGTTGCCCAGCTTGTCCTTGAACTTGGCGATGTCGGCGAAGGTCTTCAGACCGCCGTCGTAGACGTAGGTCGGCACGGCGTAGGTGGACTGCGCGTCGGGCAGGGTCGGCGGGGTGATGACGTCGATCTGCTGCTTGTCGAGGTAGGGTTTGGCCACCGGCTGCATGGTGGGCTGCCAGTAGCCGAGGAAGACGTCGAGCTGCTTGTCGGCCATGCCGGCGAGGATGATCTGCTGCGAGGCGCTGGTCTGCTTGACCTTGTAGCCCAGGCCGTCGAGCACGGCTTCGGCCACGGCGCTGCTGGCCACGACGTCGGTCCAGTTCACCGTGCCCATGCGCACGTTCTGGCACTGGGCGGGCTCGGCGGCCCAGCTGGTACTGGCGACGAGCATCAGCGCGGCACAGCCGAGCGCTTGGATCGATAGCTTCATGACTTCTCCCTCAAGGCCTTTGCGGCGTTGGTTATCGTTTTTGTAGGTCATGGCCCTCACGGGGGCTGAAGAACAAATTACCCAGGCGGCGCCCCGGAGAATCGCACAGCGGCGACCAGCTCTTGCACAGCAGCGACCTCCCCGATTGCCAGGGCGACATCCATGGTTCATAAGCAAGGGCAGGCTGCCACGACGCCGCCCTCCCATCGCACGGTACTCGCCATGTCCCAAGACTTCTGGTTCCTGCTGTTGCCCGGTTTTTCCGTGATGGGCTTCGTCTCCGCGGTGGAGCCGCTGCGGGTAGCCAACCGCTTTCGCAGCGAGCTGTACCGCTGGCACCTGATGAGCCTGGACGGCGGGCCGGTGCTGGCCAGCAACGGCATGTCAATGAACGCCGACAGCGGCCTGGAGGCCTTGCGCGAAGGCGACACGCTGCTCGTGGTGGCCGGCTTCGAACCGCTGCGCGCCTGCACCCCGGCACTGCTGCACTGGCTCAAGCGCCTGGACCGCGACGGCGTGACCCTGGGCGGCATCGACACCGGCAGCTTCGTGCTGGCCGAGGCCGGCCTGCTGCAGCGCCAGCGCTGCACAGTGCACTGGGAGGCGCTGGACGCCTTCCGGGAGACTTATCCACAGGTGCAGGCGACCCAGGAACTGTTCGAGATCGACGGACCGCGCATCACCTCCGCCGGCGGCACCGCATCCATCGACCTGATGCTCGACCTGATCGCCCAGGCCCACGGGCCGGAACTGGCGGTGCAGGTATCGGAGCAATTCGTGGTCGGGCGCATCCGCACCCGCCAGGATCACCAGCGCCTGCAGGTCGCCAGTCGCTATGGCGTTTCCAACCGCAAGCTGGTGCAGGTGATCGGCGAAATGGAGCGGCATACCGAGCCGCCGCTAACCACGCTGGAGCTGGCCGAGCGCATCCAGGTGACCCGGCGCCAGCTCGAACGGCTGTTCCGCCTGCACCTGAACGACACGCCATCGAACTTCTACCTGGGCCTGCGCCTGGACAAGGCCCGGCAACTGCTGCGTCAGACCGACATGAGCGTGCTGGAGATCGGCGTGGCCTGCGGCTTCGAGACGCCCTCGTATCTGTCACGCAGCTATCGGGCGAAGTTCGGCGTATGTCCGAGCCAGGATCGGGTGGGGTTGCGCAAGGTGGCGGGCAATTCTGGAGCTGTGGCCAAGAGCCCCTTTCCCCAGCCCTCTCCCTGAAGGGAGAGGGAGTAGTCCCAGCCGGCTGACACCCAGGTTTCATCCTGCACCGAACGGTCCCCTCTCCCTTCAGGGGGAGGGATCGGCGTAACACCGGCAGCAGGAGCGTTCTCAGGAGCACTTGGCAATATCTGTGGGATCACCGTCATTTACCCATCCGCCGGCCGGGTGGAGGATGGGCATCAGGTTCCTCACCCGCTAATCCAGGAGACCACCATGAGCGAAGCCCGCCCCCCTCTGCCGCCCTTCACCCGCGACACCGCCATTCAGAAAGTCCGTCTCGCCGAGGACGGCTGGAACAGCCGCGATCCCCACCGCGTCTCGCTGGCCTATACGCCGGAGAGCCGCTGGCGCAACCGCGCGACCTTCGTCCAGGGCCGCGAGCAGATCGTGCAGTTCCTCACCGCCAAGTGGGTGCGCGAGCAGGAATACCGACTGATCAAGGAGCTCTGGGCTTTCACCGACAACCGCATCGCCGTGCGCTTCGCCTATGAATGGCACGACGACTCGGGCAACTGGTTCCGCTCCTACGGCAACGAGAACTGGGCGTTCGACGAGAACGGCCTGATGTTCGAGCGCCACGCCAGCATCAACGACCTGCCGATCAGCGCGGACGAGCGCCTGTTCCATTGGCCGCAGGGGCGCCGGCCGGACGATCATCCGTCGCTCAGCGACCTGGGCCTGTAGGGGCAGATATCCACAGGAGTACGCCTGTGGCACACCGTAGGATGGCGTGGAGCTTGCGATACCCATCGATTGCCGGTTGGGCCGTTGATGGGTATCGCAAGCTCCACCCATCCTACGAATGAGTTTCCCGGTGGCTGTGGGAGCGAGATTGCTCCTACGAAGAGCCGTAGGACGCATAACGCGCCAGCGTTATCCGCCGCAAAGAGCCGGCGGATAACCTGTTCCAGGTTATTCGCCCTACGACTTCGCTATCAGGCTGGCACGGCGTGGGCGGGAGCCGCTGCATGCTCGCGGCTGTCCTCCAGGATCATCGCCGCCGCGCGCTCGCCGAGCATGATGCAGGGCGCGTTGGTGTTGCCGCTGATCAGTGTCGGCATGATCGACGCGTCCACTACGCGCAGGCCCTTCAGGCCGTGCACGCGCAGGCGCAGGTCGACCACTGCCATCGCATCCTCACCCATCTTGCAGGTACCCACCGGGTGGAACACGGTGGAGGCGTATTCGCGCAGGTGCTCCAGCAGTTGCTCATCGGTCTGTACCTGCGGGCCGGGGAGCATCTCGGCACCACGGATACTGTCGAATTCCGGCTGGGCAAGGATCTTGCGCGCCAGCTTGACGCCCTCCACCAGCACGCGGCCATCCTCCTCGTTGGCGAGGAAGTTGTAGTCGATCTCGATGTCGCCACCCGGCTTCACACGCAGTTCGCCGATGCTTTTCGGACGCAGTACGCACGTGTGCACGGCATAGCCATGGCCCCACTCGAACAGGCGGCCACGGTGGCTGCGATAGCCGGGCACGAAGTGGAACTGCACGTCGGCCAGCGAATCGGCCAACGGCGTACGCGCGAATCCACCGGCCTCGACGTAGTTGGTGGTCAGCCAGCCCTTCTTCGCCAGCAGGTACTTGAACGGCGAGAGCAGGATCTGCGGCAGCGAGCCGAGGGAGAAGCCCAGGCTCAGCGGGCTCGGCGAGCGCACGGTGACCAAGCCATCGAGATGGTCCTGGAGGTTCTTGCCCACGCCCGGCAGGTCGTGTTTCACCGGGATGCCGGCGGCCTTCAGCTCGGCAGCCGGGCCGATGCCGGAAGCCAGCAGGATCTGCGGCGAGCCGAGGGCGCCGGCGGTGAGGATCACCTCGCGGCGCGCCAGCAGGCGTTCGCCGCTGCGCAGTTCGAGGCCGGTGATGCGCTCGCCTTCGAGCAGCAGGTGGCCGACCTGGCGGTCGGTCAGTACGGTGAGGTTGGGGCGCTGCAACGGCGCGACGAAGGCGCGGTAGCTGCTCAGGCGCTTGGCATCCTTCTGGGTCACGTTGTAGATGCCCACGCCCTCGAATTCGCGGCCGTTGAAGTCATCGTTGCGGCGCAGGCCCAAGTGGGCGGCAGCCTTGATGAACAGGTGCGACAGCGGGTTGGGGTCGCGCGGCTTGTCCACCACCAGCTCACCGAGGGTGCCGTGCAGCGCCGGGTCCTGGCCGAGCAGGTTGCGTTCGGATTTCTTGAAGAACGGCAGCACGTCCTTCCAGCCCCAACCGGGGCAGCCTTCGGCCTCCCAACGGTCGTAGTCGGAGGCGTGGCCGCGGATGTAGATCATGCTGTTCATCGAGCTGGAGCCGCCCAGGGCCTTGCCACGCGGGCAATGCAGCGAGCGGTTGTTCAGGCGCTGCTGCGGCGCGGAGTAGAAGTTCCAGCTGAACACCTTGCTCTTGTACAGCGTGATGGTGCCGGCCGGGGTCTGCACGCGCGGGCTGGCGTCGCTGCCACCGGCTTCCAGCAGGCAGACGCGCACGGCCGGGTCGGCGCTCAGGCGGTTGGCCAGTACGCAGCCGGCAGAACCGGCGCCGACAATGAGATAGTCGTAGGTGGAGTCGTTGGACATGGGGTTTCCTTTGGTCCTTGCGTGAATGGCAGAACCCCTCACCCCAACCCTCTCCCGATGGGAAAGGGGGCCGAACGGTGCTGCAGCGAATCACCGCATCGGCCGGCGCCCTGCAGGAGGCGCCAACCGGCGGCAGGTCAGTGCGCTTCTTCCAGGTCGTCGTGGAGCAGCCCGAGGATTTCGCGCTTCATCTCGATGAACTGGCGGTCCATGACCATGTCCAGCGAGCGCGGGCGCTCGATGGGCACGTCGAGGATGCGTTTGATGCAGCCCGGCCGCGCGCCCATGACGTAGACGCGGTCGCCCAGCAGGATGGCCTCGTCGATGTCGTGGGTGACGAACACCACGGTCTTCTTGCTGTGGTCCCACACGCGCAGCAGCAATTGCTGCATCTGCATGCGGGTCTGGCTGTCGAGGGCGCCGAAGGGCTCGTCCATCAGCAGGATCTGCGGGTCGTTGGCCAGCGCGCGAGCGATCGCCACGCGCTGCATCATTCCGCCGGAGAGCTGCTTGGGATAGTTGTTCTCGAAGCGGCGCAGGCCGACTTCGTCGAGGTAGTAATCGACGATCTCGCGGCGCTCGGCCGCCGGCATGCCGCGGCGCTTGAGGCCGAATTCGACGTTCTGCCGCACGGTGAGCCAGGGGAACAGGGTGTAGCTCTGGAACACCATGCCGCGATCGGCGCCGGGGCCGTCGACCAGCTGGCCGCCGACGTAGATGTCGCCTTCGGTGGGTTCGGCCAGGCCGGCGGTGAGGTAGAGCAGGCTCGACTTGCCGCAGCCGGAGGGGCCGACGATGACGGCAAACTGCTGGTCCGGCACCTCGAAGGAGACGTTCTCCAGCGCGCTGAAGGTGCCGCCCTCAGGCGTGCGGTAGCGCAGGCTGACGTTCTCCACCCGCAGGCGGGGCGGAGTACCGGGTTGCTGACCGGTCACGGCTGGTTCTTCCTGCTTGATCGCTACTGCGCCCATGACGCCACCTTCAGTCGGATGAATCGGAACAGTTGGTCGGTGATCAGGCCCAGCAGGCCGATGATGGCGATCGCCAGGAAGATCACGTCGACCTGGAAGCCGCGCATGGCCTTGAGGCTGATGTAGCCCAGGCCGCTGGAGGCGGCTACCAGCTCGGCAACCACCAGGTAGGTCCAGGCCCAGCCCATGGTCA
This sequence comes from Pseudomonas sp. YH-1, assembly GCF_051990045.1. Classification (NCBI taxonomy): domain Bacteria; kingdom Pseudomonadati; phylum Pseudomonadota; class Gammaproteobacteria; order Pseudomonadales; family Pseudomonadaceae; genus Pseudomonas; species Pseudomonas sp. YH-1. The sequence goes on from NZ_CP178184.1 coordinate 1,044,284, forward strand.
CGCGCAGGGTGTCGAGTACGCCGGGCAGCGAGGCCGGGCCGAGTACGTGGAGGACCACGTCGCGGCGGTTGCAACCCAGGGTGTAGGACGCGTTGACCAGGTCCTTGGCGACGCCGCGGGAGACGTCGGCGATCATCACCAGTTGCTGGAAGAACACGCCGAAGATGATCACGGTGACGCGCTGTTCCAGGCCGATACCGATCCACAGGATGAACAGCGGTACAAAGGAGGTCACCGGCAGGTAGCGGATGAAGTTCACCAGCGGTTCGAGGAAGGCCTGGACGATGCGGAAGCTGCCCATCAGCAGCCCCAGCGGCACCGCCACCAGCGAGGAGATGATGAAGCCGATCATCACCACCTTGACGCTGGCCATCACGTGGGTGGCGAGGGTGCCGTCACTGGCCAGGCGCACGCCGGCCGCGAGCACCGCGTCCGGGGTGGGCAGGAACATCGCCGGCACCACACCGCCGTAGGAAAGCCCGGCCCACAGGCCGAACACGAGCAGCCAGCACAAGGTGCCGGCGGACCAGACCAGTTTCAACGGCAGGTCGACCTTGGGCGTCAGGCAACGGCTGAGCCAGGATTGCGAACGACGAGGCATCGCGGATTCCTCCAGGCGAGCGGCGCCAGGCCGCCCGCGGGGACATAGAGTGAGACGGTTACTCGGAAACGAAGCGCGGATCGACCAGGTCGTCGTAGCTGACTTCCAGGCGCTTGCCCTGCAGGCCGCTCCAGGTCTCGTTGGCGAGACGGATCAGACCCTTGATGTCGCCGGGCTTTCCGGGGGTACCGATGAGCTGCTCGCTCATGGCCTTGTCGTAGAAGCGAACGCCCTTGGCGGCTTCGGCCAGGGCCTTGGGATCGGAGAGGTAGCCGCCGACGCCCTTGGCCATGATCGCGTAGGCCTCGTCCGGGTGCTCCTTGGTGTACTGCACGGCCTTGTACAGGCCTTTCACCAGGGCCTTCACGTCCTCGGGCTGCTTCTCGATGACGTCACAGTTGAGGGCGACCACGTCGACGATCACGCCGGGGGTAGTGGAGCTGTCCACCAGCACCTTGCCCTGCTGTTTTTCGCGTACCAGGGAGAGGTGCGGCTCCCAGGTCACGGCGGCGGGTACACGGCCGGCAATGAAGGCGCTGGCCGCGTCATCGGCGGTCATGTTCTGCACCTTGATGTCGCTCATGTTCATGCCAGCGTGCTTGAGCAGGTAGGCCAGCCAGAACTGCGAGACGGAGCCTTCGTTCACCGCCACCTCCTGGCCCTTGAGCTGCGCCAGGCTGGTGACGTCCTTGCCTACCAGCACGCCGTCGCCGCCATGGCTGTCGTCCAGCGCAGCCACCGCCTTGAAGCAGAACTTGGGCCGGTACTTGAGGATTTCGTCGATGGTGGAAGCGGAGCCGGAGAGCTGGCCGGAAGCCTGGGCTGCCATGTACATCGAGGCTTCCTCGATGGTGGTCAGCTGCAGGTCCAGGCCCTGTTCCTTGAAGTAGCCCAGGTCACGGGCGAGGTAGAGGGTGCCGTAGCCGACCCAGGTGGTGTGGCCGATGGACAGGGTGCCGGCCTGCGCGCCGGAAACGGCGGCGAGAGCCAGGGCAGAACACGCGATGGAACGCACGAGCAAGGACTTGATCATGAAGCACTCCCACAGCCGTTTGGCTTTGTTGTTGATTTACTGCGGCAGTGGCCAGGAGGCCGGTAAAACCGGGACATGCGCGGCATCGAGCTCTATGGCTCAGCGCCTGAAGGCTTTGTCTCGCGACATGTCTGACAGACCGATGGTGGCCGAAGCGGGAGGCTCGGAAAATTATTAAATATGTCGTTGCGCCATAAGAAAAAGCTGCCTTGCGGGCGAAAGTGCACCAGCATGGCGCAAGAGAGAACTCGAACACGCGCGAGGCCCTTCCGGCTGCACTATCGTTGATCGCAGCTCTCTTCCAGGAAGGTCCCATCATGGCTCTACGCCCCACCCTGTCTGCCCTGGCACTCGCCATCGGGCTGTCGCTGCTACCGACTTACCCACAGGCCGCCGACGTCCAACCGCCCGCCACCGCCGCCCAATTGACCTGGCCCCGTGATTTCGCCCTGGGTGAACAGCATGTGCAGATCTTCCAGCCGCAGATCGAGGACTGGGACGGCACTCGCATGAGCGGCCGTGCGGCCATCGCCGTCGGCGCCGCGAAGGACGCTCCCACCTATGGCGTGGCGCAGTTCTCCGCTGCGGCGGCCATCGACAAGGCCAGTGGCCTGGTGCAGCTCACCGACCTACGCATCGACAAGGTCGAAGTTCCCACCTCCCCGGACAGCGCCGGCAAGGTGCGCGATGCCCTGGTGGCGCGCTTGCCCAAGGATGGCCTGACGGTCTCCCTCGACCAGTTGCAGGCCAGCTACGCGGTGAACCAGCAGTTGGACAAGCTGCGCCACGTCGAAGTGAAGAACGATGCGCCACAGATCCTCTTCGCCAGCACCCCAACCGTGCTGGTGATGATCGATGGCCAACCACAGTGGCAAGCCCTGACGGGCAGCGACTTCGAGCGGGTTATCAACAGCCGTGTGCTGCTCCTGCGCGACGCCCAGGGCAATCACTACCTGAACGCCGCCGGCAACTGGTACACGTCCCAGGCGCTGGACGGCAGCTGGCTGGTGCTGAGCCAGCCGCCGAAGGCACTGGTCAGCGCGCAGCAACTGGCGCAGAAAGCCGGGCCGGTGGACGCGCTGCTGCCCAAGGATGGCAAGCAGCCGGCGAAGGCGCCGGCGGTGCTGGTCGCGACACAGCCCACCGAGCTCATCGTCAGCGACGGTACCGCGCAGATGCAGCCCGTGGACGGCGTCAGCCTGCTGACGATGCAGAACGCCGATCACGCGGTGTTCGTCGACCCGACCCACAACACCTGGTACGTACTGGTGTCCGGCCGCTGGTTCAGCGGCCCCGGCGAGAAAGGCCCATGGACCTACGTGCCGGGCAAGGACCTGCCCGCCGACTTCGCGAAGATCTCGGCCAAGGACCCGAAGGCCAACGTACTGGTTTCGGTCCCCGGCACACCGCAAGCCAAGGAGGCCGCCATTGCCGCGAGCATCCCGCAGACCGCCAGCGTCTCGCGCAGCAAGACGACGCTGAAGGTGAACTACGACGGCGCACCGAGCTTCCAACCCATTTCCGGCACTGCCCTCAACTACGCGGTGAACACGCCGACACCCGTGATCGAGGTCGCGGCCAATCAGTTCTTCGCCGTGAGCAACGGCGTCTGGTTCGTCGCCCCCAGCGCCAACGGCCCCTGGCAGGTAGCGACCGAAGTACCGGCGGCGATCTACGGCATCCCGCCCAGCTCGCCGGTCTACTACGTGACCTACGTGCACATCTACTCGGTCACCCCGCAAACCATCGTGGTCGGCTACACGCCGGGCTACCTGGGTGTGGTGGTCAACAGCGACGGCACAGTGGTCTACGGCACCGGCTACACCTATCCCGCCTACGTCAGCAGCACCGTTTACTATGGTTATCCACCGACCTACGGCTACGGAGCGGGCTTTGCGGTGGGCGCGCTGACCGGTTTCGCCTTCGGCTATGCCGCCGGAGCCTGGTGGGGCTCGCCGGAACCCTACTGGGGTCCGTACTGGGGCCCTTACCCGGCCGGAGGCTGGAGCTACACCAACATCAACCAGGCCAACTTCTACGGGCGCTGGGGTCAGGGCACCGTCACCCACGCCTATGGCTACAACGGCTGGACCGGCACGCAATGGCAAGGCAGCTCCGCCGCCGGCTACAACCCGCGCACCGGCGCCCGGTTCGCCGGCAGCCAGGGAGCGGCGTTCAACCCCTATACCGACCAGGGAGTGGCCGGTCGGCGTGGCGCCTACGCCAATCCGTCCACCGGCATGTCTGGAGCTGGGCGCAGCGGCGTGGCGTACAACACGGACAGCGGTGACTTCAAGGCCGGCCAGCAAGGCATCCAGCACAACGCCCAGACCGGTCGCACCACCATCGCCGAGCGCGGTGTCTCCGGCGACGTGGATGATGGTCGCGGCAGCTACGACCACAACAACCAGGGTGTCAGCTACAACCGCCGCACCGGGAACGCCGTGGCCTGGAAGAACGGCGACGTCTACGCCGGACACGACGGCAACGTCTACCAGCACACCCAGGATGGGGGTTGGCAGCAGCACACTGACAATGGCTGGCAACCGGTGCAGCAGGACCGCAGCGAAATGCGCAGCCAACTCGACCAGCAGTGGCAATCGCGCCAGACAGGTCAGCAGCGCTTCGGCGAGACCCAGCGCCAGTGGGGTGGCGGCGGCTTCGGCGGCGGTCATTTCGGCGGTGGTCACTTCGGCGGAGGCGGCTTCCGCCGCTGACGCTGTGGACAAGGTTTTCCACAGCGCTGGTCGTTGTGGAAAACCGCTGCAAGTCGGGCAATAAACTTATCCACACGCCTTGCCCTTCCCCGCACGCGCTCGGCAAGATGCCCGCTCCCACCACCATCGCGGGGTTGCCGTGACCGCTCTGTTCCAGGCCCTCTGGCCGTTGTTCGCGCTGATCGTCGGCGGCTTCGTGCTGCGCCGCAAAGGCTTTCCCGGTGACGCCTTCTGGCCGGCGGCAGAGCGACTCAACTACTTCATCCTGTTCCCCGCTCTGCTCGCCAGCAGCTTGGCCAGCGCCCCGCTGAACGACCCCGGCCTGGCCCGCCAGGCGCTGGCGGTGATGCTGGGCCTGGGCATCGCCTGGATCGCCCTGTTGCTCGTCAAGCGCCTGCGAGGCTGGAACGCCGCGCGCTTCGGCGCCATCGCCCAGGGCGTACTGCGCTTCAACACCTACCTCGGACTCGCCGCGGTCGGTAGCCTTTACGGCAAGCCGGGGCTGACCTTGGCCGCGCTAATGCTGGCACTGATGGTACCGACGGTGAACGTGATGTCGGTATGGGCACTGACCGCCGAGCGCGGCATCAGCCTGCGCTCGCTGCTGCTGCCCATCGTGAAGAATCCGCTGATCCTTGCCTGCGTGGCCGGCGCCCTGCTCAACGTGACGGGTATCGGCCTGCCGGGCGGCACGGACCGGCTGTTCAACCTGCTGGCCGTGGCCAGCCTGCCACTGGGCCTGCTCTGCGTGGGCGCGGCACTGCAGCCACAGGAATTGCGTGCGGAAGTGTCGGCGCTGGGCTGGAACTGTGCGGTCCGCCTGCTGGCCATGCCGCTATTGGCCTTCGCCATCGCCCGCCTGCTGGCCCTGCCGGCGCTGGAAAGCGCGCTGCTGGTGCTGTTCTTCGCTTTACCCACAGCTCCGACCGCCTATGTGTTGACCCGCCAACTGGGCGGCGAGAGCGGGCTGATGGCCGGGATCATCACCCTGCAGACGCTGCTGGCCGGCGCCAGCCTGCTGCTGGTGATGGGCCTCATCCAGATGCTCGGGTGATCGTCCGCATAACCACCGTCCGGTCCTTGAATACCGGCAATGCACTCAGGACTGTCACCGCCTTTCTCAGATGACTGATGCCACGGGCAGCGCGGCCAGCAATGGCGAGATCAATGGCCCCTGCCTGGAAGCGGCGCTCAGGCAATCACGCCAGCAGTCCCCCATCGCCAATACAGTGATCCACAATGGGTACAGGCGATCCTGATGTGGTCGATCAACTGACCCGACGCCAGCGTTTTTCTCCCACGACGAGGCAACACCGTGCGTAGATGGCTGATCCTGCTGGCTCTGGTCGCTCCTCTGTCGTGGGCCGCGAGCGTGACGAAGGAATTTATCTTTGCCGGTAGCGACTACTTCCATCGCTGGTCCCAGGAGGATCAGCATGAATTCACGCCACAAGGCCAGGAGGACCTGGCGAAGTGGCAGGACATGGTCACCCTGCACCGCTATGAGGCGGCCAGGAACGCCGAGCAGATGGCGGCAGTGGCCAACGCTGTACTGGACAACTACCAGCAGCGTGGCGCGATCATCCTCAAGGTCGACGCCAGCCCCGCCCGGGGCAGCCAGCCCGCGGTCTACTTCATTGCGGCCGTGTTCCCGCAACCGAGCTTCATCGAAGCAGTGTTCACCCGCCTCAAGCTGGAGAACGGCACGGGTACGGGGGTGATCTACTCCCACAGGCTCTACGGCAAGGCAACTGGCGACAGCATGAGCGCCTGGCTCAAGGTCAACGCCACCGCGAGGGAGAACGACCTGATGGACTGGCAGCCGCCAGCCAAGGCTTTCCAGCGTCGCTGAGCCCGGGTCCCCCCGGTGTCGCATCGATGGGTATCGCTGCGCTCCACACCATCCTGCAATGCACCCCCGCTGCCAGCCCGGCGATGATCGGAAGACGGTTATTCACACCGCTGGCCTGGGCTTCACGACTTACCCACATGACCCTGTCATCCGTTCGCGAGCAAGCTTGCTTCTACAGCAAAGTCCCGTCGATCAGCGGAAATCCTGCCGAAAGCCTGCTGAAAGCTTGACCCCCTAGCATCGCCGCCTCGGTCCTCCCGGCCGGACCTGCGTTCGCGCAGCGTACAAAAACAACAATCGGTGATCGCTCATGCCCCGCTTCCTGTCTCTACCCGCCCCGACTCCGTCCGCACCACGCGTGCTTATCCACAGCCGCTGCTGAATCCCCCGCGCCGACCCGGAGTTATCCCCATGCTGACTTTCCTCGCCTTCGCCATGGTGGCGACCTTCATGTTCCTGATCATGACCAAGCGTCTGTCGGCGCTGATCGCGCTGATCCTGGTCCCGATCGCCTTCGCCCTGCTCGGCGGCTTCGCCAAGGGGCTGGGGCCGATGATGCTGGACGGCATCCGCACCCTGGCGCCGACCGGCGTGATGCTGATGTTCGCCATCCTCTACTTCGCCATCATGATCGACTCCGGGCTCTTCGACCCGGCGGTGCGGCGCATCCTCAGGCTGGTGAAGGGCGACCCGCTGAAGGTGTCGATGGGCACCGCCGCGCTGGCGATGATCGTCTCGCTGGACGGTGACGGCTCGACCACCTACATGATCTGCGTGGCCGCCGTACTGCCGCTGTACAGCCGCCTGGGCATGAGTCCGCTGTTGATGGCCTGCCTGATCATGCTCTCCAGTGGCGTGCTGAACATGACGCCCTGGGGCGGCCCCACAGCCCGCGCGGCCAGTGCGCTGCATGTGGACCCGGCAGACATCTTCGTGCCGATGATCCCGGCCATGCTCGCCGGCATCGCGGCGATCTTCGGCCTGGCCTGGGTCTACGGCAAACGCGAGCGCGCACGCCTGGGTGAGCTGCACTTGCCCACCGACCACGAGGCCATGGCAGAGGTCAGCGTCTCGCAGTTCCCTGAGGCGCGTCGACCGAAGCTGCTGTGGTTCAACGCCGTGCTCACCGTGATCCTGATGGGCACCCTGATCGCCGGACTCCTGCCGATGCCGGTTCTCTTCATGATCGCCTTCGGTATTGCGATGATCGTGAATTATCCCTGCATCCTGGAGCAGAAGAAGCGTATCGGCGCCCACGCCGAGAACGTCCTCGCGGTGGTTTCACTGATCTTCGCCGCCGGGGTGTTCACCGGAATTCTCTCGGGAACGGGGATGGTCGAAGCCATGTCCAAGAGCCTGCTGGCGGTGATCCCGCCGGCGCTGGGACCGTACCTGGCGACCATCACCGCGCTGGTGAGCATGCCGTTCACCTTCTTCATGTCGAATGATGCTTTCTACTACGGCGTGCTCCCGGTACTCTCCCAGGCCGCCGCGCAGTACGGCATCACGCCGGTGGAAATGGCCCGCGCCTCCATCGTCGGCCAACCGGTGCACCTGCTCAGCCCGCTGGTGCCCTCCACCTACCTGCTGGTGGGCCTGGCCAAGGTGGATTTCGGCGACCACCAGCGCTTCACCCTCAAGTGGGCCGTGCTGGTGTGCCTGGCGATCCTCGCCGCCGCGCTGCTGCTGGGCCTGTTCCCCCTCTTCAACGACTGACCTCGAGACCCAAGTAAATGGAATGGCTGACCAGCCCTGAAATCTGGATTGCGTTCTTCACCCTGACTGCCCTGGAGATCGTCCTGGGTATCGACAACATCATCATGATTTCCATCCTGGTCGGCCGCATGCCCAAGCACATGCAACCGCGCACGCGCTTCTTCGGGCTGGCGCTGGCGATGGTCACGCGCATCCTGCTGCTGCTCTCGATCACCTGGGTCATGCGCCTGACCGCCGACCTGTTCCACGTGTTCGGCCAGGGCATCTCCGGGCGCGACCTGATCCTGTTCTTCGGTGGCCTGTTCCTCCTGTGGAAAAGCAGTACCGAGATCTTCCATGGCCTGGAAGGCGAGGACGAAACCGAGGGCGAACCCAAGAGCGTGATGGGCGGCTTCATCGGCACCATCATCCAGATCGCCATCATCGACATCGTGTTCTCGCTGGACTCGGTGATCACCGCCGTGGGCATGGTCTCCAACGTGCCGGTGATGGTCGCGGCCATCGTCGTCGCGGTCATGGTGATGATGCTGGCGGCCGGCGCCATCAGCGACTTCATCGACCAGCACCCGTCGCTGAAGATGCTTGCGCTGTCCTTCCTCATCGTGGTCGGCACCGTGCTCATCGCCGAAGCCTTCGAAGTCCACGTGCCCAAGGGCTATGTCTACTTCGCCATGGCCTTCTCGCTGGCGGTGGAAGCGCTGAACATCCGCATGCGCACCGCACGTGGGAAGAAGGACGCGGACCCGGTAAAACTGCGCAAGGACATTCCGGGCCAATAGTCCACAAGCGCTACCCACAGGCGCACTGTGGAAAAACAAAAGCCGGGCTTTCACTGCCCGGCTTTTTATTCACAGCCCTTTTTATTCACCATTGATCGGTTTCAAGGCCGTGCGACTGGCTCCGGCCAGTTCAGCACGCCCTTGTCGCTGAAGCGCACCGTGCCGAACAGACCACCCGCCAGCTTGCCGTTGATCTCGTAGGGCATACCCTGGCGCGGCGGGCCCCCCGACAGACCCCAGGCCTGGCGGAAGGCGGAGAACGCCGAGATGCTCACCGGAACACTGATCACTTTTTCGCCAAAACGCGGCACCTGCCCGCTGGCGTCGCTCACTCCGCTGGCCAGCGGCTGGCCGTTCACCGACAGGTCCAGGGCGATGCCGTTGTAGTCGATGGCCTGATCATTGGGATTCTGCACCCGCAGTTTGACCGTGAAACGCGCCTCCATGCCCTGCCCGGTCGCAGGCTCCAGGCCGACCAGATCAATGCGCAGCGGGTCGCGTGTGCCGAACAGGCTGCTGCAGGCGCCAAGCGCCAGCAACAGGGCTATCAGGGTGATACGGCGGGCCAGGGCCATGGCTTCTCCTCGTCGATTCACTTCAGGGTAGCCGGGCGCAGGCGCCACACGGTGTTACCCACATCGTCGGCCACCAGCAGGCCGCCGAACTTATCCACAGCGACACCGACCGGCCGGCCCATGGCTTCGTCCTGGTCGTTGACGAAGCCGTCGAGCACCGTCACTGGCTGGCCATTGGGCTTGCCGCCGCCGAAGGGGATGAACACCACCTGGTAGCCGCTGCGCGGCTTGCGGTTCCACGAGCCGTGCTGGCCGATGAACACTCCGCCACGATAGCGCTCCGGCAGCAGGCTGCCCTGATAGAAGGCAAGGCCCAGCGAGGCGGTGTGCGAACCGAGGGCGTAATCGGGCACCAGCGCCTTCTCCACCATCTCCGGACGCGCCGGCTCGACGCGTTTATCCACATGCTGGCCAAAGTAGCTCCAGGGCCAACCGTAGAAGCCACCATCTTTCACCGAGGTCATGTAATCGGGCACCAGGTCATTGCCCAGTTCGTCCCGCTCGTTCACGGCTGTCCACAGCGCGCCCGTGTTCGGCTCCCAGTCCAGACCGTTGGGATTGCGCAGGCCGGAGGCGAAGACGCGCACACTGCGGTTGGAGAGATCGATCTGCAGGATCGCCGCGCGGTTCTTCTCGGCATCCAGGCCGTTTTCGCCGACATTGCTGTTCGACCCGACCGTGGCGTAGAGGTAGCGGCCATCGGGGCTGGCAAGGATGTTCTTGGTCCAGTGATGGTTGATCGGGCCACCCGGCAGATCGACGACCCTTTCCGCCGGTGCACTGATGGTCGTTTCACCGACCTTGTACGGGAAGCGCACCACCGCGTCGGCATTGGCGACGTACAACCAGTTATCCACAAGGGCCATGCCGAAGGGCGAGAACAAGCCTTCGAGCAGCACGCTGCGCTGCTCCGGCACGCCATCACCGTCGGCATCGCGCAGCAGGGTGATGCGGTTGGCGCTGGGCACCGACGCCCCTGCCTTGGCCATGACCTTGCCGGCGACCCAGTCCTTCAGTCCGCCGGATTCCTCCTTCGGCGGTGCCGAGCTTTCCGCCACCAGCACATCGCCGTTGGGCAGTACGTAGAGCCAGCGCGGATGTTCTAGCTGGTCGGCGAAGCGCTGCACTTCCAGGCCTTCGGCCGGGCGCGGCATCTGCCCCGCAGGCCAGCCAGTGGCGGTGGCAATGTTGACGGTGGGCAGAACGCTGCTCTGGGGTTCCGGCAGCTGTGGTTGCGGCCCGGTGCCGGCAGTGAACGGCAGCGCCGACTTGTCACCGCAACCGGCGACCGCCAGTGCAATCAGGAGGGGGAACGACCCACGCATACGACTTCTCCTCGGCCTGTGATGCATTTATGTCGGTGACCGCTTCTTTCAGCGAATGGTTAGGCAGTCTAGACATATCCGCCTGCGATTCCGTGCGAAATAACCGATGCGAAGGCTCTCGCGACCGCTGTTGATCGGCTTTACTCACAGACAGGAATCCCGGCAAATCAGAGATTTGGCGAACCCTCAGGGAAGAACGAGGGTCTACCATGACAGTCTTGTGACAATCGCCTGAATGCTGCCGTGTCCTTCTCGGCCCTCCGCGCTGTCTGTACGGAGCCGCGGGCGAGGTCGTTACAGGGTCCGTCGACGGACGCTCCGCCCACGGACCCGTTTGCGTGCAAGGGGGCCCGACATGCTCAAACTGCTCGATCTGCTCTCTGCCGTAGCCCTGTTGGTGTGGGGCACACACATCGTCCGCACCGGTATCCTCAGGGTCTACGGCAGTAACCTGCGAAAAATCCTCAGCCGCAGCGTGGAAAAACGCCCGCTGGCCTTCGCCGCCGGCATCGGTGTCACCGCCCTGGTGCAGAGCAGCAACGCCACGGCGCTTCTGGCGACGTCCTTCGTTGCCACCGGGCTGATGGCCCTGGCGCCGGCGCTCGCGATCATGCTTGGCGCGGACGTCGGAACGGCGCTGATGGCGCGAGTACTGACCCTGGACCTGTCCTGGCTGTCACCGCTGCTGATCTTCTTCGGGGTGATCTTCTTCCTGGGCCGGCAGAAGTCGCGCCTGGGCCAGCTCGGCCGGGTATTCATCGGCCTGGGGCTGATCATCCTCGCGCTGCAGCTGATCGTCGCCGCCGCCGAGCCGATGACCCAGGCCAAAGGCGTGAAGGTGCTGTTCTCCAGCCTCACCGGCGACGTGATGCTGGACGCCCTCACCGGCGCGCTGTTCGCGATGATTTCCTACTCCAGCCTGGCCGCCGTGCTGCTCACCGCGACGCTGGCGGCCTCCAAGGTGATCTCGCTGAAGGTGGCGCTATGCCTGGTCATTGGTGCAAACCTGGGCAGCGGCATCCTGGCGATGATCAGCGCTTCCTCGCAGAATGCCGCCGGCCGCCGCGTGGCACTGGGCAGCCTGCTGTTCAAGGTTGCCGGCTGTGCCCTGGTGCTGCCGCTGGTGGGCCCGCTGGCCGACTGGATCGACCACTGGCAGTTCAGTACCGCAGAATTGGTGATTGCCTTCCACGTGCTCTACAACACCACCCGCTGCCTCGCCTGCCTGCCACTGACCGGGCAGATGGCAGCCTTCTGTACCCGCGTCATGCCAGACCGCCATTCGCCCGAAGACATAGTGCGGCCGCGACACCTCGACCCGGCGGCGCTGGACACACCCAGCCTGGCGCTGGTCAACGCGGTGCGCGAAACCCTGCGCATGGGCGATATCGTCGAGCAGATGCTGAATAACCTGATGCAGGTTATCCACAGCGGCGACCCGCTACTGGGCAAGGAGATCCGCAAGCAGGATGACGACGTCGACGCGCTCTACACAGCGATCAAACTGTACCTGGCGCGGATGCCCCGCGAGGACCTGAGCGAAGCCGACAGCCGCCGCTGGGCGGAGATCATCGAGCTGGCGATCAACCTCGAGCAGGCCGGCGACATCATCGAACACATGCTCGGCGCCGTGCAGGACAAGAAGACATCGCGCAGCCGTTCCTTCTCCGACAATGGCCTGGAAGAGATCACCGTGCTCCACGGCCAGCTGGTGGCCAACCTGCGCCTGTCCCTCTCGGTGTTCCTCAACGGCGATCAGGAAGGCGCCAAGCGCTTGCGCCGCGCCAAGCAGCGCTTCCGCCTGCAGGAGCGGCGGTTCGCCCACTCCCACGTCGACCGCCTGCGCCAGCAGGTGGTGCAGAGCATCGAGACCAGCTCGCTGCACCTGGATCTGATCAGCGACATGAAGCGCTTGAACTCGTTGTTCTGCGCCATCGCCTATGCTGTTCTGGACAACCCGGATGCCAGCGGTTCGGCAATCGGTGAGCCTGTGGAAGACGAGGACTTCGTCGAGCGCGAAGTCGAGGCGGTACGGGATCACCAGCGGCCGGCTTCGCCCGGCTCCAGCGCGACGGGTTGATGGCCGAAGGGCCTGAGCGAAGGTTCCATCAGAACGTTCGCTCAGGCCCTACAAAGTCCTGATATCACGACGCCCAGGGTTCGGGCAGAATCCGCCGCCATGGAAGCATGCACTCAATCCCAACGCCCCCCCTCGGTCAGCGCCAGCCTGACCCAGGCCATCCTGCTGGCGGCTGTGCGTCTCGGTCTGAACCGCGACGCGCTGCTCGCTGCCAGCGGCATTCAGGAATCCCAGCTCAGCGACCCGGACGCGCGCATCGACTTCGCGCTGCAGGAGCGGATGTGGCAGGTGATCCAGACCGACCTCAAGCATGACGAACCCGGCCTGGCCATGGGCCGTGCTCTGTCGCCGGCATCCTTCAGCGCGCTGGGTTACCTGCTGCAGTCGAGCACCACGATGGGCGACGCTCTCGAATCGGCCATGCGCTACCAGCGCCTGGTCGGCGAAGGCGGCCAGGTCGCCATCGAGGCACAAGCCGAGGTCATCTGGGTGGCCTACCGACCGCTGAACCCCGAACGGCCCGCCACCCGCGCCCGTGCGCTGGCGCTGCTGGGTTTCTGGGCACGCCAGCTCAAGGCCCTGCTCAGCGGACTGCAGCTGGCCGGTTGCCGCTTCATGCACCGCCAGCCGGAAAGCCTCGCGGACTACGAAAAGGCCTTCGACTGCCCGCTGCAATTCGACGCGCCGGACTATGCCCTGGGTCTACCCCGGGCGCTTATCGACGCTCCGCTGCCACAGGCCAACCCACCGCTGCGCGACCTGCTGCGCCAGCACGCAGAAGGATTGCTCGCCCGGCTGCCCAGCGCCAGCATCAGCGGCCGGGTCGTCGCCCTGCTCGGCGAGCAGCTGACCCGTGGCGAACCCGGGCGCGCCGCCGTGGCCAGTGAACTGGGCCTGAGCGAACGCACACTACAGCGCCGGTTGGCGGAGGAAGGCAGCAGTTATCAACAGTTGCTGGCCGATACTCGCCGGCAACTGGCGGAACGCTACCTGGGGGAAGGCAACCTGCCAGCCACGGACATCGCCGCCCTGCTCGGTTACTCCGAGCCCAGCGTATTCTTCCGCGCCTTCCGGCACTGGACAGGACTGACACCGGGCGAGTATCGCCAACGGCGGCGCCAGTCCGAGAACTGACGGGCACTGCCAGGAGCCTGTCACAGGCTTTTCAACAGACTTGTCTACAGGATTTCCACAGTGTTGGAATCAGCCGTGCGGGCCCCGCGCGGCAAGGTAGGCCAGGAACGCCTCGCGGCTGGAATAACGCGGCTCATAGCCGAATTCTTCCTTCAGTCGGCGGTTGTCCAGCACCGGCCGGTAGCGCAGGTAGTCCACCTGCTCGGGTCCGAAACGCGACAATCCGAGCGGCTTGAGCAGCCCCAACCCTACGCGCATCAGGCTTGCCGGCATGGGCCGGTAGGGTTTGTTGAGCAGGCCGGCGATCTCGCGCATGGACAATGCGCCATCGCCGGCGAGGTTGTAGATGCCCTCGCTACCGCGCTCCAGTCCCTGGCGAATCACGTTCACGACGTCCTGGTCCCAGATGAATACGAAGCGGCTACGGTGCCCTAATACCCCCATCAGTGTGGGGCGGGCGAAAAGTTCGGCCAGCGGGTTATGCACACGTCGGCCAAGGATGGTGCCGGGCCGCAGAATAAGTTGCTTGAGTTGTGGATAACGCTCCCGAGCATTGGCCAGCAGCTGCTCGATTTCCTGCTTGCAGCGAGCGTGGAGCAGATGTGGATGGCCACGCAGCGGGTGCGATTCGTCGATCCATTCGGCATTGTCGCGGTGAAACCCGTAGGCGGCGCCGGAACTGGTCACTATCAGTTGCTGAACGCCAGTGTCCCGCGCTGCTTCGATCAGTGCGCGGGTACCGCCGACTTCGATGGCGTGGCGCTTCTGTGGCGTCATCTCCCGTGGCGGATTCACGACTGCGGCCAGGTGCACGATCGCATCGGGCTTCCAGTGCTCCACACAGGCCCGCGTATTGGCGGCCACGCTCAGGTCCAGCGTCACCGGTTCGATGTTCGGCCGCAGGCCCTGGGACTTGATCCGTTGCATATCGGCGGCGATGAGCGTCCAGTCCAGGTGCTGGACGGCAAGCTCGTTGAGCAGGCTCTGACCGAGAAATCCCGCCGCGCCTGTGATCAGGACACGCATGTGGCCTCCAGATCGCTCGGCATGGAGCGAACGACGGGTCCGTTGATCGGGGTGATGAATGGAGCGTAGTTCCACTGCGCCAGCACCGACAGTGACCACACAAGCCAGCTCCGTGACCAAAGATGCCACCCGACCAAGGTTGAACGCGGTGGGTTCGTGCCGGTCAATCCGTTATCCTCACGGCTTTGCGTTCAGGCACACCGCTCATGCGTTGGTTGTTCGTCCCCCTGTTGTCCCTGCTGCTCAGCGCCTGGTCCCATGCCGACCAGCGACAGACGGTCGAGGCCTACCAGCTGGCGAACGGCATGGGCGTGCTGTTCAAGCCCACCCGCGAGAAGGGGCACGTGTCGATCCGCCTGATCGTCGGCGTCGGCTTCAGCGATTTCAGCTGCCGCGACCGCCAGCTTCCGCACCTGATGGAACACCTGTTCTTCAGCGGCCTGGACGGCGGCGACGAAGCTGATCTGGAAGCGCGCATGCAGGCCCTGGGCGGTCAGTGGAACGCGTACACCAGCGAAGGCGACACCGCTTTCGTGGTCGAATCTCCCGCCGCCACCCAGCGTCAGGTGCTGGACCTGCTACTGGAAATCATCACCCGCACCCAACTCGACCAGCGCAAGATCGACTCCGCCAAGCAAGTCCTGGTACGCGAGGACGGGGGCCATTACTCGCACCTGCAACGCTGGCTGGACCACCAGAACGTCAGCCGCGCCGGACAGGAGCAGTTGGCGGTTGAACTGGGGCTGTCCTGCGATGAGCGCGCACCTGTGGACAACCTCACCCAGGCGCAGTTGGAGCAGCTACGCAAGGACTGGTACGTCCCCGGCAATATGACCCTGATCATCGTCGGCGACCTCGATCCGCGCCTGCCGGTCTACCTGGGCCGCACTTATGGCGCCCTGGTCGATCACGACACCCCGGAACGCCGCGACCTGCCGCAGATGAAGAACACCGCGGAGCGCCAGCGCAACCTGACCACCGGGTTGTTCGGCGAAAGCGCGGTACTGCACTGGATATTCCCGGAGCCCGAGGATGCCGATGGCGCCACGCTGGACCTGCTGCAGGCCTACCTGAACGACGCACTCTACACCGAGCTGCGAGTACGCCGAGAGCTGTCATACGGCCCCTGGAGCGAACGCACTGCCTGGGCCAATCAGGGCTTCATGAGCCTGAACGCGAATGTCGAGCGGGATGAACAGAAGGAGGCGCAACAGGCCCTGAGGGAACTGGTGGAGAAGATCCGTCACGAAGGCCTGGACCCGCAGCGCTTTGCCCGCATCCAGCGCGTGGCGCGTGCGCAACTGGCCTGGAGCACGCCGGGCAATTCAACCCTGGCGGATTACTACTGGGGCGCGCTGGCGGACTTCGACGACGGCAAGTTCCCCGACGAGGACAAGCGCCTGGCAAAGGTCAACCTGGCCCACGCCAACGAAGTGGCGAAGCAACTGTTCAAGGACGAGGGGTATCTGCGCATCGAGAAGCCGCTACTGGATGACGACATGGTCTATCCGCTGGCGGCTCTGGGCGCGTTATTGCTGGCGGGGCTGCTGGGGCTGGCGCTGTGGCGCCGACGGAGCTGAAGCTCCGTCGGAACACCTTCAGGCTTCAGAGCGCGAGGCGGCGGATGACCTGGCAGGAATCGTCCGGATCGATCTGGGCGCGGAAGCCCAGCTCGCGGGCCATGTCACGCATGTCGCGGTCCATGGACGAATCGATCGAGTACATCTGGTGGAAGCCATTGCGCTTGGCCACGTCGATCAGGTGGCGCATCAGCGCAAGACCGAGACCCAGTTGCTTGAAGTCGTCGGCGACGGTCACCGCGCATTCGCACTGTTGCTTATCCACAGCTGCGTAACGGCTGATGCCGACTTCGCGCAGTTCGCCATCCACATGGGTCAGAGCGATGAAGGCCATGGTGGTCTGGTAGTCGACGTCCATGAGGCGGTCGAGCAGCCTGTCATCGATCTTCACTTCGCCATGGAAGCGGAACTTGCGGGTCATGGGGGACAGGCGCTCGAGGAACAGGCGTTCGCGCTCGCGGTCTTCGGCGCGCAACGGACGGATCAGCACATGGCTGCCATCCTCGAGGGTTTCTATCCAGTGATCGGCGCCTACAGCCCCGAGGGCTGCGAGCTCGGCGGTGGTGTGGGTGATCATGACGCGTTCTCCGCTGGCGAAGAGGGATTGGGTTGACCCTATCCTTCTCCTGCCGGCCCCGGGCAGGCCTGACCTAAGTCAATGCCACCCGGAACCGTGCTGGGGCAGAACGTCGCAGAGCGCCTCAGGCCCCAGCGACCAGCGCCCCCTCTCTCGTCCGCGCGCCCTTGCGGAACAGCACCAGGGTAGCGAGCAGGCCGAGGGCTGCTGCGCCGCTGAGCCAGATGCCCGGCGCGGCCTTGTTGTCCAGGGTGTGGATAAGCCAGGTGCAAACCGCCGGGGTGAAGCCGCCGAACGTCGCGGTCGCCAGGCTGTAGGCCAGGGAGAACCCGGTGGTGCGCACGTCCGCCGGCATGATCTCGGTGAGCGCAACGACCATCGCGCCGTTGTAACTGCCATAGAGGAAGGACAGCCACAGCTCCACTTCCAGCAGGCGCGCGAAGCTCGGCTCGGCCACCAGCCAGGACAGCATTGGATAGGCGGTGACCAGCGCCAGCACGGTGGCGGCCAGCAGCAGCGGCTTGCGCCCGATGCGGTCGGACACCGCGCCCATCAACGGCAGCCAGATGAAGTTGGACAGGCCCACGCACATGGTTACCAGCAGGCTGTCGAAGTCCGACAAGTGCAGCTCGTTCTTGCCGAAGGTCGGCGTGTAGGCGGTGATCAGGTAGAAGGACACCGTAGTCATCACCACCATGGCGGTACCGGCCAGTACCAGGCCGAAATTCTGGCCAATGGAGCGCAGCACCTGGCCGAGGGTCGGGCGATGCTTGCGCTGCTGGAATTCGGGAGTCTCTTCCAGCGAGCGGCGGATGATGAACAGCGCCGGGACGATCAGGCAGCCGACGAAGAAGGGCACGCGCCAACCCCACTCGCCCATGTCCTGCGGACTCAGCCAGTGGTTGAGGATCACGCCCAGCAGGCCGGCGAAGACCACCGCGACCTGTTGGCTCGCCGACTGCCAGCTGACGAAGAAGCCGCGTTTGCCGGGAGTGGCGATCTCCGCCAGGTACACCGACACGCCACCCAGTTCCACACCCGCGGAGAAGCCCTGCAGCAGGCGCCCGAACAACACCAGCAACGGCGCTGCCACACCGAGCGTGGCGTAGCCCGGGACGAAGGCGATCAGCAGAGTGCCCATGGCCATCAGGCCGAGGGTGATGATCAGTCCCTGGCGGCGGCCGTGGCGGTCGATGTAGGCACCGAGGAAGATGGCGCCGAGCGGGCGCATCAGGAAGCCGGCACCGAAGGTCGCCAGCGACAGCATCAGGGAGGCGAAGGGGTCATCACCGGGGAAGAAGGTCTTGGCAATGGCGGTGGCATAGAAGCCATACACCATGAAGTCATACATCTCGAGGAAATTGCCACTCACCACACGGAAGACGGCTTTGGCTTTGGAGTTGTTCGAGGCCATAAGAACATCACTCAGGGCTGTTACACGGGGGACTTCCCAGAAGGGAAATCGATGATCCCCATCCGCGGCAGGCAGGCCCTGGATGGGTGATTTATTTGTAACCCTATGTGTAAAGACGTCGACTCGACAATCAGAAAATGGCTGAAAGGCCCATATTTACTGGAATTGAAAGCTTGGCGAAAGCTTCGCAACCGTTCGTCGGAAGACCGAGTTTAGCGATCAACCTCTCATTCATATAAATATATATAAATTTATATTCAACATATTTGACACCCTGGATAAATTAATTCCTACAGAATCAAATGTAGGAATCTTTCATCATCCAAGATAATTCCGGACGAAATATCCAAATTAAGAATCTTATTTTTATATAAGAAATTTCTCTTATTAATAGTTAGCTTTTCCCACAAAAAAGGGAGAGCTTTCATATGAAAAATATCTGGGGAATTTTCTTGCTGTTTTCCCTGGCCGGCTGCAACGGCTGGGTCTCACCAGAAACCGATGACCGTCTGACGGATCGCTACTTCACCGTCCTCTCCGGCCCGCCGATTCCGGGCTTCATCGTTGCCTCCGCGGTGCAATGGAACGCCGACTATGCCGTGACCGCCGCCCATACGCCTTTCCTGCGCCACCAGGCCTATCACTGCAGCACCGGCTGCGACCTGCTGTTCATCGTGCACAAGGCCGATGGTGCCCTGCCGCAATGGCGTCAGTTTCGCGCGGGCGAGACGGTCACAGCGTTGGGCAGCAGTTCATTGCTCATCCCGATGAGCAGCAAGGGCAAGGTCTGGCCGGTGCCTTTCGTCGATGACGGCTCCGCCAGTGGCGAACGCTATGGCGTGCACGACGCGGCCATCGCCAAAGGGATGTCCGGCGGGCCGCTGATCGGCAGTGACGGCAGCGTGGTGGGGATCAACATCGGCTTCCAGGCGGGCTTCCGGCCGCCGGCGAACCGCCCGGAACTGGCCGCCATGTCACGCCTGAGCGTGTTCGTACCCTACAGCGTGATTCAGCGCGAGTGGCTGCTGTTCCAGGCCCAGTCGGCGCGCAAGGCCGCTCAAGCTCTTCAGGCAAAGAACCAGTAACAGACACCGATGGAAGCCAGCACGCCGGCCAGGTCCGCCAGCAGCGCGCAGCCCACGGCGTGGCGGGCGCGCTGGATACCGACGGCGCCGAAGTACACGGCGAGCACATAGAAGGTGGTCTCGGTGCTGCCCTGCACAGTGGCGGCTACCAGGGCCGGGAAGCTGTCCACGCCATGGGATTGCATGGTCTCCAGCAGCATCGCACGCGCGGCGCTGCCGGAGAATGGCTTGACCAGCGCGGTGGGCAGCGCATCGACGAAGCGGGTGTCCCAGCCCACGCCTTCGACCACCCAGCGGATGCCGTCCAGCGCCATCTCCAGTGCACCGGAGGCGCGCAGCACGCCCACCGCACAGAGCATGGCCACCAGGTACGGCAGCAGGCTCTTGGCGACATCGAAGCCTTCCTTCGCGCCTTCGACGAAGGTTTCGTACACCGGCACCTTCTTCAGCCAGCCGACGACGAGGAACAGCATGATGATGCCGAACAGGGTGAGGTTGCCCAGCAGCGAGGAGAGCTGCGCCAGCGCTGTCGCGGAAAGCCCGGCCAGCAGCGCCATGAACGCGCCCAGCGCCAGTGCGCCGGGAATGAGGTAGGCCAGCACCACTGGGTCCCACAGGCGCAGGCGCTGCATCACCGCCACGCTGAGCAGGCCCACCAACGAGGAGGCACTGGTGGCCAGCAGGATGGGCAGGAACACCAGGGTCGGGTCCACTGCGCCCTGCTGGGCGCGGTACATGAAGATGGTCACCGGCAGCAGGGTCAGCGACGAGGCGTTGAGCACCAGGAAGAGTATCTGCGCGTTGCTCGCGGTGGTGCTGCTGGGGTTGAGTTCCTGCAGCGCCTTCATGGCCTTGAGGCCGATGGGCGTGGCGGCGTTGTCCAGGCCCAGGCCGTTGGCGGCGAAGTTCAGGGTAATCAGGCCGATGGCCGGGTGGCCGGCGGGCACTTCCGGCATCAGGCGACGGAACAGCGGGCCGAGCAGCACCGCAAGCTTCTCCACCAGACCGGCTTTCTCGGCAATGCGCAGGAAACCCAGCCAGAGGGTCAGGGTGCCGAACAGCAGCACCATGACCTCCACCGACAGCTTGGCCATGGCGAACAGACTTTCCACCATGGCGGCGAACACGGTGGCCTCGCCACCCAGCAGCCAGCGGGAAAGTGCAGTGACCGCCGCAACGATGAAGAAGCTCAGCCACAGGCCGTTGAGCATGAAGAGTCCCCCTTGGAATGGCCGCGATGATAGCGGCACAGGCACTTCGGGCGCCAGAAACGACAAGGCCCCGGACATTGCCAGGGCCTTGTGGATAACCCTTTCGGGTCAGTGAGTGATGGGGCTCTGCTTGCCGTCCGGGCTCTCCCCTTCGAGGAAGGCTTCGACACGGCCGTTGCGCATGGCTTCCCAGTAGCGGGCGCCTTTCTGCGCGTCGTACACGCCTTCCCACTTGGAGATCACCAGTACCGCGAGGGCATTGCCGATCACGTTCAGCGCGGTGCGCGCCATGTCCATGATGCGGTCGACACCGGCGATGAAGGCTAGGCCTTCCAGCGGAATGCCCACGCTGCCCAGCGTTGCCAGCAGCACCACGAAGGAAACACCCGGCACACCGGCAATCCCCTTGGAGGTGACCATCAGGGTCAGCACCAGCATCAATTGCTGGCCGATGGACAGGTCGATGCCGTAAAGCTGGGCGATGAAGATCGCCGCGATGCTCTGGTACAGGGTCGAGCCATCGAGGTTGAACGAGTAGCCAGTGGGCACCACGAAGCTGCTCACCGCCTTGGGCGCGCCGTAGGCCTCCATCTTCTCGATGATGCGCGGCAGCACGGTCTCGGAGCTGGCGGTGGAATACGCCAGGACCAGCTCATCCTTGAAGATGCGCATCAGCTTGATGATCGAGAAGCCAAACAGGCGTGCAGCCAGGCCCAGCACCATGAAGGCAAAGAAGGCGATGGCGAAGTACACCAGCACCACCAGCTTGGCCAGCGGCAGCAGCGAAGCGAAGCCGAAGTTGGCGACCGTCACGGCGATCAGCGCGAACACGCCGATGGGGGCGTAGCGCATGATCATGTGGGTGACGCGGAACATGGCCTCGGCCACGCCCTGGAACATCTTCACCAGCGGCTCGCGGGTCGGCGCCGGCAGTGAGGACAGCCCTAGGCCGAACATCACCGAGAAGAAGATGATCGGCAGCATCTCGCCACGGGCCATGGCCGCGAAGATGTTCGACGGGATCAGGTTGAGGATGGTTTCGATGAACGCGTGGTGGTGCTCGACTTCCTTGGCGGTCTGAGCGTACTGGGAGATATCCACAGTGCCCAGGGTGCTCATGTCGATGCCGGCGCCGGGCTGGAAGATGTTCGCCAGCAGCAGGCCGACCACGATGGCGACCGTGGTGATGATTTCGAAGTAGATGATGGTCTTCAGACCGATCCGCCCGAGCTTCTTCGCATCACCCATGCCGGCGATGCCGACGATCAGCGAGGAGATCACGATCGGTACGACGATCATCTTGATCAGGCGGATGAAGATGTCGCCCGCCGGCTGGAGGATGTTGCTGATCCACCAGGCCTTTTCCGCGCTGAAATGGTTGAGCGCGGCGCCCAGTGCAATTCCGAGTACCAGGCCGATGAGGATCTGCCAGGCGAGGCTGAGCTTGGCTTTGCCCATAGTGAGTCACCCTTGATTCTTGTGGAAGTCGGGGTTCGCCGGATCATCGGGATGCCGATGCCTGCGAAAAAAGGGGCGCATGATTCCGACCCACCCCTCCTCCGTCTAATGCCGGAAACGCCTACCCCATGCACAATCGGCATAGGAAAAGGCATCTGAAACCTTGGTTCCAGGTCGTAAGACCCTTGATTTTCTGCATGACGCAGGTTCCTGAACCCCTGCCACGCAGCGCTCTTCAAAGCCGTCTAGGCTTGATGCAATTCGGCCATCAATGGCCCGGATTGATCGGATCAGAAGTCCGCGCGCGCTCACGGGCGGGTTCTTGTTACCGGATGTACGGTCGCCGCGAGGGGACCGTCATGGATGGCCGAGGGCGAGACAAAGGGCCCTTCGACTAAGAGGCTGGCAGGAAAGCAGGCACTGTGGATAAGTACCGGATTCCGCTCTTCATTATTGAGGTGCCGGAGGGCCGTTGATGCGGCCGACGGGAATCGGCGAGGCATTGTAGGACGAATCTGCCTGGGTCCGAATTGACCGACATCAGTGAAGTTCGACCGGGTTCGAGCAGGGCTGCGGATACCCTGCGGCCGCCGCGACAGCCGGGTCAGCAACGGGTTGTTCAATGTGGTGAAAGCACAACGCGGTGACACTCTGAATAAGGATGCTCCATGACGCGACGCTACGTAGTACCCACTCTGCTCTTCACTGGCGCCCTGGCGCTGGCCGGCTGCTCCAGCCAGAAACCAGACGCCTCGCAATACTCCGGCTTCCTCGGCGACTACTCGCAACTCAAGCCCGCCACGTCACCCAGTGGCCAGCCGGTGCTGCGCTGGGTCGACCCGAACCTGAAACTGGCGAACTACAGCTCAGTGCTGGTCGAGCGGCCGGTCTACTACCCGCCGCCGAAACCAAACGAAACCATCGATCAGACCACCCTCAACGCAATCCCCGACTACCTGAAGAAGCAGGTCGAGCTGCAACTGGGCAGCCGCTACCGCATCGTCCAGCAGGCTGATCGCGACACCCTGGTGCTACGCACCGCAATCAGCGGCGTGGAAGTCTCCAACGAAGGCCTGCATGCCTACGAGGTCATCCCGATCGCGCTGGTGGTAGCGGCAACGTCGACCGCCATCGGCACGCGTGATCAGGACACCGAGGTCTTCGTGGAATTCGAGGCATTGGATGGTGCAACCAGCAAGCCGGTCGCCAAGGTGGTACGCAAGGGTGCAGGCAAGACGCTGGAGAACTCCAGCACCCACCTGACCCTCGACGACCTGAAGCCCGTGCTCGATGGCTGGGCGCGCGACGCGGCCAACTTCAAGCCCTGACCTTTGATGGCGCTCCGGAACCGGTGCGAAGTTGTCGCCCCGGTTCCGCACGCCTTGCCTGCCCTCGCCCGCTGGCGCGGAGGTACTCCCTGTACCCCTGGGTCGCTCAGGACATGACGCATCCCGAACATCCCGGCTCCCTGGCCATGCGTACGCCGCAACGGCTACGCAGTGTTCGAAATCGGTGGATCAATACCAGTTGGGATCGCTCTTGAGCTGGTCGTCGAGGATCCGCTTCACCGAATCGTCCGGCTCGCCCAGCCAGCGGAAACTGGCGTGCTTGCTCGGTGACTTGTCCGTGGGAAGGTTCTCGGGAACCTTCACGTACAACGCATAGGCCTTGTCCTTGTCCCAGGTGAACGCCACGTACAACCGATGGGCAGCACAGTTGTGCGCCTCGCACAGTTCGCCTACCAGGTACTTGTCGCCCTGCTCGTCCACCGCCTGCATCGGCGTCGCGGTGCCACTGAGGTTCATCACCCAGTCCGGCAGGCGGCTCTCGTCCTTGACCACCGATTGCCAGGTATCGCGGTACTGCGGATCACTGGCCACCAACTCGTTCAAGCGGTACTGCGCATCCTTGTCCGCCTCGGCGGCCAGGGCTTGAGCCCCGGCGCCGAGCAGGAGGGTCGACAGCAGCAGATTGCGGGTAAAGCTCATCGCTACGCTCCTTGTTCAACGTCCATCCGATCTCGGGGTATCACCCCCGGCGACGGCCCATGAAGAAGGACACGATGAACAGCACCAGGAAGATCACGAACAGGATCTTGGCGATGCTGGTCGCGGCGCCGGCGATACCACCGAAGCCCAGGACCGCGGCGATGATGGCGATGATCAGGAATGTCAGTGCCCAGCTAAGCATGGGGTCTCTCCTCTTCTCGTTGTCGGTTCGGTACCGCGTCGGGTACCTGCTCCGGAGCGATCGCAAGGCAGTCTCCGGAAGGGGTGTCCGCCCGGGTGCTCCCGGGCACAGCGGACCTGTCGGGCAAGCCAGCGGCCTACCAGCGATTCAGAAATCCGGGATCAGAACACCCAGCCGCCCTGGGATCGGGCCATCGGCTGGACCTGAGCCTGGGTTTGGGCCTGTGGGGCTTGCAGCACCTGATCCGGGTTGCGGGCAGGAGCGACCTGTGGATAACGCGAAGCTTCGCGGTACAGTCCGGGCGTGCTGGAAGCAGTCGGAACGTAGGCGACCGGTGCACTGGCGGCCTGAGCCTGTGAGACCTGCATCTGCAGTTGCACCTGGTTGACCAGCAACAGCAGGAGGGCGCCGGCAAAGAAGATCCGACTCCACACATCGATACGCGCGACTTGCACTTGGCTGTTGGTTCCGCTGTTCATCCCGTTTCTCCTGCCCGTCGCCGATCTGTCTATCGAACCTTGAGACTGTTTCCTTGGGCCTTTCAGGTTCTTTCCGTCGCGGGTGGTATTGTTGACTGTCTTGCAGTTGAAATTGCACGCCGCATGCCAGTCTGATGAATTCTATTTTTACCTTATAAATCAATAAGTTAAATATGATAGCAAGGTCCCTTTCTACCGCATCCTGCACGATGGACCGGGATAGTTCGTGCGTTTTGCAATCCCGGCGTCAGGCACTTCCTTGTGCCTGTGTGAACGGCATCACTTCAGCGAGTGCTTGAGCTGACTCATCTGGTCATGGCATGCCCGCACCTTGGGCAGTTCGGCGCGAAGCAGGGCCTGGGTTTCCGGTGTGCCTTTCTCCAGGGCATCCTCGAAGGCATGCAGGATGCGGTCTTCGGTTTCCTCCAGCTGGGCGACATAGGTGGCACCCTCGTCGCTGGCGAGGGTCGCGCGGGTATCGGCGTAGACCTGGCGCAACTTGCCCAGCAGGGTGCCCCCGGTGGCAGGGTCCTCGTGGTTGGCAGCCACCTTGCCGGCCAGGGCATTGATCACGTCGGTCTTGGCCTGCGCCATGGACTGGAACAGCCGCTGCAGCCGGGCATCCTTCACTTCCTGGATGGCGTGCTGGTAGAAACGCTGGCCGTCACGGGTAATCTCGATAAGCTCATTGAGCTGACTGGTCGTGCGAGTCATGACAGGTTCTCCTGCATAGGAAAGGGTGGAAGAGTCAGGCGGCCTGGCCGGCCACCATCAGCGCAGTGGCGTCCACCTCACGCACACCACGGGTCTTGCGGGCGGAATCGATCAATTGCTGGCGCTCGTCGGCACTGGGCACCTGGCCACTGAGGGTCACCACGCCGTCACGGGTGGACACACCAATGGACAGGCCATTCAGGGCATGGGCGGCGAGGATGCCGGCCTTGATCTGACTGGTGATCCAGGCATCGCTCACGGCGGCCTGGGCATCGCCGACGGATTTCTCAAGTTTCTGGGTGGAAGCGGCATCCGGATCGACCTTCAGGCGGTTATCCACAGCAGTGACGCCTTCGGTCTGCGCCGCCAGGTGGCCGGCCTGCTGGCTGGCCTCCTCACTGACGACCGTGCCCTCGAGAATGACTGCGCCGGACTTGCTGGTGACCTTGATATCCAGGCCTTCACCACGTTTTTCCAGCAGCAGCTTGGATTTCACCCTGGCCGCCAGCGTGGCGTCGTCCCACTTCTGCACCACACCTTCGCCCTGGGTGGTATCGGCCTTCTGTGCATCCGCCAGGGACGCGTCGACACCCAACTGGTTATCCACGGCGGTGACGCCTTCGACGCTGCCGGCGATCTGTCCGGCCAGCGCCTTCTGTTCTTCACTGGCCACGGCGCCGGTCAGCTGCGCGCGGCCGTTCTCCACATCCACCTTGATCGCGTATGGCTTGAGTTCTCGATTGAGGTTGATGGCCGTCCAGATCGAACCTTCCTGTCGCGCTTCGGCCAACTGTGCGGTCAGCCCAGCCTCGGCGGCGTGGCTGGCCAGTGGCTGCAAGGCGAGCAGGGCGGAACCCAGGGCGAGAGCAAGGATCTTCGGGTTAGGCATGGCGGTCTCCGTCAAACGATGGTGCGAGATTGGATTCGCAAGCGCCGTGCCAGTGCCTTTTGTGGATAAAATTCTTGTAATTCAATGTGTTGAATGGATCCCTCTCCCTCCGGACTGTGCACCCTGCCCGAAGGACCAGAAAGATTCTTGCAACTTGCACGAAAAACCCTGGACTAAGAAAAATCACACCCCTTACAACAACGAATCACACAACGAGGAAATCGCTGAATGGACGCAACGCCTGAACAGCAAGGCCGGATCCTGCTGGTCGATGACGAGTCCGCCATCCTGCGCTCGTTCCGCTACTGCCTGGAGGACGAGGGCTACAGCGTGGCCACCGCCAGCAGCGCGCAGCAGGCCGAGAACCTGTTGCAGCGCCAGGTGTTCGACCTGTGCTTCCTCGACCTGCGCCTGGGCGACGACAACGGCCTGGATGTGCTGGCGCAGATGCGTGTGCAGGCCCCCTGGATGCGCGTGGTGATCGTCACCGCCCATTCAGCCGTGGATACCGCCGTCGACGCCATGCAGACCGGCGCTGCCGATTACCTGGTGAAGCCCTGCAGCCCCGACCAGCTGCGCCTCGCCGCCGCCAAGCAGTTGGAAGTGCGCCAGCTCACCGCGCGCATCGAGGCACTGGAAGGCGAGGTGCGCAAGCAGGGCGACGTACTCGAATCCCACAGCCCGGCCATGGCCGCCGTGCTGGAGACCGCCCGCCAGGTGGCGGCCACGGATGCCAACATCCTTATCCTGGGCGAGTCCGGTTCAGGAAAGGGAGAGTTGGCCCGGGCGATTCACCACTGGAGCAAACGCGCGAAGAAATCCTGCGTGACGATCAACTGCCCTTCCCTGACTGCCGAACTGATGGAAAGCGAGCTGTTCGGCCACAGCCGCGGCGCTTTCACCGGCGCCACGGAGAACACCCTCGGGCGTATAAGCCAGGCGGATGGCGGTACGCTATTTCTCGACGAGATCGGCGATTTTCCTCTTACTTTGCAGCCAAAGTTATTGCGATTCATCCAGGACAAGGAGTACGAGCGGGTCGGCGATCCGGTTACTCGCAATGCCGACGTCCGTATCCTCGCAGCCACTAACCGGGATCTCGCCGGCATGGTCGCCCAGGGCACGTTCCGTGAAGACCTGCTCTACCGTCTGAACGTCATCGTGCTGAATCTGCCGCCGCTGCGCGAACGCGCCGAGGACATCATCGGCCTGGCCGAACGCTTCCTCGCCCGTTTCGTGAAGGACTACGGTCGCCCCGCTCGCGGATTCACCGACGACGCGCGGGCGTTGCTGCGCCGCTACAACTGGCCGGGGAATGTGCGGGAGCTGCGCAACGTTATCGAACGTGCAAGCATCATCTGCAATTTCGATCTGATCGGTGTCGAACAGCTGGCCATCGGTGAACAGACCACCAACTCGGCGCCACGCATTGGCGAAGCCATGAGCCTGGAAGCGCTGGAGAAAGCCCACATCGCCGCCGTCATGGCTTCCAGCGCCACACTCGACCAGGCGGCCAAGACCCTGGGGATCGACGCTTCCACCCTGTATCGCAAGCGCAAGCAGTACAGCCTGTGAACCTGCCCATTCCGATGACGCTGCGCACGAGGCTGTTCCTGAGCATATCGGCGCTCATTACGGTCGCGCTCATCGGTCTGCTCCTGGGTCTTTTCAGCGTGATCATCACCGGGCGCGAGCAGGCTCGGCTGATCCAGCACAACTTCGATGCCATCGAGGTCAGCCAGCATCTGCGCCAGGCCTTGGGTGACGAACTGGTCCAGGTGCTCAGCGCCCAACCCAACCCTGGGCGCCTTGAACAGGCCCGGACGAATTTTGCCCTGGCCATCGAACGCGGCCGTGCGATGGCCAGGAACAATGGTGACCGCCAGGCCATGACGGACATCGCCGACGCGCACCGCCTGTTCGTCAATGCCATCGACACCCCCGGTCCCGGCCGCCCGGAACTGCTGGAGGACAGCGATCTCAGCCGCACCCTCGACGTCCTGCGCAACCGCCTGCTGGCGCTGCATCAGGGAGCCATGGAAAACATCAGCGCCGACGAGCGCTCGGCCCGCGACCGCACCCTGCTGATCAGCGGCCTGCTCGGACTCATCGGCATCGCCATCCTGGTGGTCGGTTTCATCACCGCCCACAGCATCGCCCGCCGCTTCGGCGCGCCCATCGAGACACTGGCAAAGGCCGCGGACAAGATCGGCCAGGGCGAATTCGACGTGACCCTGCCGGTTTCCGGGGTCGCCGAGATGTCCTCCCTCAGCCGCCGTTTCGGCCTGATGGCGGAAGCCCTGCGGCTTTACCGCGCGAGCAATACCGAGGCGCTGGGTTCAGGCCGCAAGCGCCTGCTGGCAGTGCTCGACAGCATCGACGACGGCCTGGTGATCCTCGACCGCCACGGTCGTATCGAACACGCCAATCCGGTCGCCACGCGCCAGCTGTTCTCCCACAGCGATCCCCAGGGCCAGGAATTGGGCACCATGCTGAACAACCCTGCGCTGAACCAGGCGGCGCAGCGCGTCCTGAGCGGCAATCTGCTGGAGGAAACCCCGCAGGACCTGGTGGTGGAAGTGAGCGGCGAAAGCCGGTTGCTGACCTGGGGCATGTCGCCAGTCAGCCATGACGACGGGCGCAACATCGGCGCGGTGATGGTCGTGCGCGACGTCACCGAGCAGCGCGCCTTCGAGCGTGTGCGCAATGACTTCGTGCTGCGTGCGTCACATGAGCTGCGTACGCCCATGACAGGTATGCACATGGCCTTCGGTCTGCTCGCCGAGCGCTTGAAGTTCCCCGAGGAGTCCCGCGAGCGCGACCTGGTGCGTACCGTGGACGAGGAGATGCACCGCCTGGTGAGACTGATCAACGACCTGCTGAATTTCTCCCGCTACCAGAGCGGCACCCAGAAGCTCGAGCTGCAGCTTTGCGATGTCGGCGACCTGCTGCGCCAGGCTCACCAACGCTTTATCGGGCCGGCCGAAGACAAGCGCATCGAACTGGACCTGGAGATCGCCGAGGATCTACCGCCGATCAATATCGATCGCACCCAGATCGAGCGGGTGCTGGATAACCTGATCGGCAACGCACTGCGCCATACGCCCGAAGGCGGCACCATTCGCCTGCAGGCGCGCTGCCAGGAAGAGCGCGTGGCGATTGCCGTGGAAGACAGCGGCGACGGCATCCCGCTCAGCCAACAGGGACGCATCTTCGAACCCTTCGTGCAGGTGGGCCGCAAGAAAGGCGGCGTAGGTCTCGGCCTGGCGCTGTGTCGAGAAATCGTACAACTGCACGGCGGACGCATCGCCCTGCGCTCGCAACAGGGCAAGGGCTCGCGCTTTTACCTGCTGTTGCCGGTTTAAGAGGTCGGAACCGCCAGCAATAGCGCGGCGGTTTCCAGGTCCGGTTCGCCATCGAAGCGCTCCGGGCGGAAGCGCATCTGGAACGCCGCGATCACGTTGCGGGTTTCCTCATCCATCACCCCATTGAGCGGCACCGCGTAGCCGTGTCGCGCCAGCTGCTGCTGGAACCAGCCAGGAACCGGCAGTTGGCCGTTCAGTTCGGTCAGTCGACGCGCCAGCTCGCCCGGTTTCGGCCAGGGGATCAGGCCGGCTTCGGCAAGTTTCTTCCAGGGGAACAGCGGGCCTGGGTCGACCTTGCGTTGCGGGGCGATATCGCTGTGACCAAGGATATGTTCCGGGGTGATGCCCTGGCGCCGGGTGATATCCCGCAGCAGGGCGATCAGCGCGTCTATCTGCGCATCCGGGTAGGGATACCAGATCTTGCCGCTGGGAGTATCGCGGTAGCCGGGGTTCACCAGCTCGATGCCGATGGAGGTGGAATTGAGCCAGGTCCGGCCCTGCCATTCGCTGGCGCCGGCGTGCCAGGCACGGCGGTTCTCATCCACCAACTGGTAGATGGTCGCCGGGTTATCGCCTATCAGGTAGTGCGCGCTCACCTCGCCGTGGGTCAACAGCGCCAGCGAGCGCGGCAGGTCAGCCGAGGTGTAGTGGACGATGACGTACTGGATGCGGCTGTCCTGATTCTTCGACACATGTTCGCGATCGATCTGCAGGCCCTTGTCCGCGCAGCCGGCGAGCAGTGTGGTGAGCAAGGCGAAGGTCAGGACACGCAGGATCATGGCGGTTCTCAGAGGGAGGGCATCAGGCAGCGATGTGCAGGAAGCTGCGCACGTTCTGCAGGAGCATGTTCACGCTGAGCATGATCAGCAGCATGCCGGCCAGGCGCTCCACGGCCATCAGCCCGCGTGGGCCGAGGAAGCGCTGGAGGAACGCCGCCTGCATCAGGATGAAGGCGGTCGCCGCCCAGGCGAGGATCACTGCGAGATACAACTCCCACAACGGACCAGTGTAGGTGCTGCGCAGGGTGATCAGCATTGCCAGCGCAGAGGGCCCGGCCACCGCCGGAGTGGCCAACGGCACGAACAGCGGCTCGTTGTCGGGCATGTCGCCCAACACGCCCTGAGGCGTGGGGAAGATCAGGCGCATGGCGACCACGAAGAGGATGATGCCCCCGGCGATACCAGTCGCTTCCTTGGACAAGCCCAGCCCGGTAAGGATGTGCTCGCCCAGGGTAAGGAAAAGCAGCAGCAGGCCGAGGGCAAACAGCAGCTCGCGCAGCGCCACCTTCAGACGGCGTTCGGCGGGGACTGACTTGAGGGCGGCGAGGAAGACCGCGATATTGCCGAACGGGTCGGTGATCAGAAAGATCAGGATGGCGACGCCAAGCATGACCGGGACAACTCCAGCGAGAACGAGCCACTCCGCGGTTTCCGGGATGGCCTGTGAATAACGGAATGAGCAAATCGCCCTGTGGATAACAACTTACCCACAGGTCGAGGGCTTGTGTATCAGGACTTCTTGATCTTTTCCGGGCGCTTCCAGCCTTCGATCACCCGTTGCTTGGCGCGACCGACGCCGAGGGTGCCGGCAGGAACCTCGGCGGTAATGGTGGAACCCGCGCCAGTCGTGGCGCCGGCACCGATATCCACAGGTGCCACCAGCGAGTTGTTGGAGCCGATGAAGACGTCCTCGCCAATGGTGGTGCGCCACTTGTTCGCGCCATCATAGTTACAGGTGATGGTACCGGCGCCGATGTTGCTGCGTGCACCGACTTCGCTGTCGCCCAGGTAGGTCAGGTGACCGACCTTCACGCTGTCCTGCAGATGAGCGTTCTTCAGCTCGACAAAGTTGCCCACATGCACCTGGCGCTCCAGCACGCTGCCCGGACGCAGGCGAGCGAACGGGCCGACGTCGCTGTCCGGGCCAACGTGGGCGCCGTCCAGGTGCGAGTTGGCCTTGATGATGGCGCCACGGCGCAGGGTGCTGTCCTTGATGTAGCAGTTCGGACCGATCTGCACGTCGTCCTCGATCTCCACCTGGCCCTCGAGGATCACGTTGATGTCGATGCTGACGTCACGGCCGACGCTGACTTCGCCACGCACATCGAAGCGCGCTGGATCGATCAGGGTCACGCCCTGGGCCATCAGGCGACGCGCCACACGCAGCTGGAAGAAACGCTCCAGTTCGGAGAGCTGCAGGCGATCGTTGGCGCCCTGGGTCTCCATCGCCACCTTGGGTTGGGCGGTGGCCACGCGCAGGCCATCGCCGACTGCCATGGCAATGACGTCGGTAAGGTAGTACTCGCCCTGGGCGTTGGAGTTGGACAGGCGCGACAGCCAGCCCAGCAGGCGCTCACGCGGCGCGGCGAGGATACCGGTGTTGCCTTCGCGGATGGCGCGCTGCTCGGCAGTGGCGTCCTTCTGCTCGACGATGGCCTGAACCTCTCCAGCGCTGTCGCGAATGATACGGCCATAGCCGGTGGGGTCCTCCAGCTCGACGGTCAGCAGCGCCAGTTGCTCCGCAGTGGCCTGGGCCATCAGGCGCTCCAGGGTCGGCTGCTCGATCAGCGGCACATCGCCGTAGAGAATCAGCACCTTGTCCGCACTCAGGAACGGGGCCGCCTGCGCTACGGCATGACCGGTGCCCAACTGCTGTTCCTGGATCACGAAATTCAGGTCATCCGCCTGCAGGCGCTCGCGCACCAGGTCGGCACCATGGCCAATCACCACATGGATACGCGACGGGCTGAGGCCGCGGGCGGTATCGATCACGTGGGCAAGCATGGGTTTGCCAGCCACCGGATGCAGGACTTTCGGCAGGGCCGAGCGCATGCGGGTGCCCTGGCCAGCGGCAAGAATGACGATTTCGAGAGACATGAGTGAGGGACCGTCCTGGTGAGCGGGGAAACCCCGGGTGTAGAAAAAGAAAAAGGGTAGCCAAGGCTACCCTTTTCCTATTTGTCGCTGAAGTCCCGGAGGACTTCGCGGCTTAGCCGCCGTACTTCTTGCGAACCTGCTGGACCGTGCGCAGTTGCGCTGCGGCTTCGGCCAGGCGGGCTGCGGCGGAGCTGTAGTCGAACTCTGCACCTTTACCTTGCAGAGCCTTCTCAGCTTCCTTCAGTGCGGTCTGGGCAGCCGCTTCGTCGAGGTCGCCTGCGCGAATCACGGTGTCGGCGAGAACCTTGACCATGTTCGGCTGTACTTCGAGGAAGCCACCGGAGATGTAGTACACCTCCTGCTCGCCACCCTGCTTCACCAGGCGGATCGGACCCGGCTTGAGCTCGGTGATCAGCGGCGCGTGGCCCGGAGCGATACCCAGATCGCCCAGGGAGCCGTGCGCTACGACCAGCTCAACCAGACCGGAGAAGATCTCCGCTTCGGCGCTGACGATGTCGCAGTGGACAGTAATAGCCATACCCTTGCCTCACGTAAGCGCCCGTTGCCGGGCGCACGGATTACAGCTTCTTCGCTTTCTCGATGGCTTCTTCGATGCCGCCGACCATGTAGAACGCCTGCTCGGGCAGGTGATCGTAGTCGCCGTTGAGGATGCCTTTGAAGCCAGCGATGGTGTCCTTCAGGGAGACGTATTTGCCCGGCGAGCCGGTGAATACTTCAGCCACGAAGAACGGCTGGGACAGGAAGCGCTGGATCTTACGAGCACGGGCCACCAGCAGCTTGTCGGACTCGGACAGTTCGTCCATGCCGAGGATCGCGATGATGTCCTTCAGCTCCTTGTAGCGCTGCAGAACGTACTGCACGCCACGAGCGGTGTCGTAGTGATCCTGGCCGATGACCAGCGGGTCCAGCTGACGGGAAGTCGAGTCCAGCGGATCAACTGCGGGGTAGATACCCAGCGAGGCGATGTCACGGGACAGTACGACGGTGGCGTCCAGGTGGGCGAAGGTGGTCGCCGGGCTCGGGTCGGTCAGGTCGTCCGCGGGAACGTAGACGGCCTGGATCGAGGTGATCGAGCCTTTCTTGGTGGAGGTGATGCGTTCTTGCAGAACGCCCATCTCTTCGGCCAGGGTCGGCTGGTAACCTACTGCGGAAGGCATACGGCCCAGCAGTGCGGATACTTCGGTACCGGCGAGGGTGTAACGGTAGATGTTGTCGATGAACAGCAGTACGTCACGGCCTTCGTCACGGAACTTCTCAGCCATGGTCAGGCCGGTCAGTGCAACGCGCAGACGGTTGCCCGGCGGCTCGTTCATCTGGCCGTAAACCAGGGCTACCTTGTCCAGTACGCCGGAATCCTTCATCTCGTGGTAGAAGTCGTTACCCTCACGAGTACGCTCACCCACACCAGCGAACACAGAGTAACCGCTGTGCTCCATGGCGATGTTACGGATCAGTTCCATCATGTTTACGGTCTTGCCGACACCGGCACCACCGAACAGACCGACTTTACCGCCCTTGGCGAACGGGCAGACCAGGTCGATAACCTTGATGCCGGTTTCGAGCAGGTCGTTGCCGCCAGCCTGGTCAGCGTAGGACGGAGCGTCGCGGTGAATACCCCAGCGCTCTTCTTCGCCGATAGGACCGGCTTCGTCGATCGGGTTGCCCAGCACGTCCATGATACGGCCCAGGGTCTTGGTGCCGACCGGGACGGAGATGGCTGCGCCGGTGCTTTCCACGTTCAGGCCACGCTTGAGGCCTTCGGTGGAACCCATCGCAATGGAACGAACCACGCCGTCGCCCAGCTGCTGCTGAACTTCCAGGGTGGTCTCGACGCCCTGAACTTTCAGGGCCTCGTAGATGCTCGGCACGGCATCGCGCGGGAATTCCACGTCGATCACGGCGCCGATGATTTGAACGATACGTCCGCTACTCATGTCTGGTTCCTCTGAATTTTGAACCTGTTCTTACACCGCGGCAGCGCCGCCGACGATTTCCGAGATTTCCTGGGTGATCGCCGCCTGACGTGCCTTGTTGTAGATCAGCTGCAAACCACTGATCAGATCACCGGCGTTGTCGGTAGCGTTCTTCATTGCAATCATCCGGGCCGCCTGCTCACAGGCGTTGTTCTCAACCACGGCCTGGTACACCTGGGATTCCACGTAGCGCACCAGCAAGCCGTCGAGGAGGGCCTTGGCGTCGGGTTCGTAGAGGTAGTCCCAGTGGTGTTTCAGCTCGGCATTGTCCTCGGCCACCAGCGGAATCAGCTGTTCCACGGTCGGCTTCTGGGTCATGGTGTTGACGAACTTGTTGGAAACCACGTACAGGCGATCGATACGACCTTCCAGGTAGGCATCCAGCATGACCTTGACGCTGCCGATCAGATCATTGATCGACGGCTCTTCGCCCAGGTGGCTGATAGCTGCAACTACGTTGCCGCCATAGCTCTTGAAGAAGGATGCACCCTTGGAGCCGATCACGCAGAGGTCGATCTCCGCGCCACGATCGCGCTGCCCGCTCATGTCCTTGACGAGAGCCTTGAACAGGTTGATGTTCAGGCCGCCAGCCAGGCCACGGTCGGAGCTCACCACGATGTAGCCGACGCGTTTAACTTCACGCTCGACCATGAACGGGTGACGGTATTCCGGGTTGGCGTTGGCCAGATGGCCGATCACCTGGCGAATGCGCTCCGCGTAGGGACGGCCGGCCGCCATGCGCATTTGTGCCTTGCGCATCTTGCTCACCGCCACCTTTTCCATGGCATTGGTGATTTTTTGCGTGCTTTTGATGCTCGCAATCTTGCTGCGAATCTCTTTTGCGCCTGCCATTTCACACCTATCGGTTTAGCAGGCGGGGGCCGTTAACGACCCCCGCTGCGGCTTACCAGGTTTGGGTGGCCTTGAACTTCTCGATGCCGGCCTTGATGCCCGCGTCGATTTCGTCGTTGAAGTCACCCTTCTCGTTGATCTTCGCCAGCAGAGCGGCGTTCTCACGTTGGAAGTAGGCGATCAGCGCTTGTTCGAAGGCGCCCACCTTGGCGATCTCGACGTCCTGCAGGAAGCCACGCTCGGCGGCATACAGGGACAGCGACATCTCGGCGATGGACATCGGCGCGTATTGCTTCTGCTTCATCAGCTCGGTAACGCGCTGACCATGTTCCAGCTGCTTGCGGGTCGCGTCGTCCAGGTCCGAGGCGAACTGGGCGAAGGCCGCCAGTTCACGGTACTGGGCCAGCGCGGTACGGATGCCACCGGACAGCTTCTTGATGATCTTGGTCTGGGCCGCGCCACCAACACGAGATACCGAGATACCGGCGTTGACGGCCGGACGGATACCCGAGTTGAACATGGCGGATTCCAGGAAGATCTGACCGTCGGTGATGGAGATCACGTTGGTCGGAACGAACGCAGAAACGTCGCCAGCCTGGGTTTCGATGATCGGCAGGGCGGTCAGGGAACCGGTCTTGCCTTTCACTTCGCCGTTGGTGAACTTCTCTACGTACTCTTCGGAAACGCGGGAAGCGCGCTCCAGCAGACGGCTGTGGAGATAGAACACGTCGCCCGGGTAAGCTTCGCGGCCCGGCGGACGGCGCAGCAGCAGGGAGATCTGGCGGTAGGCTACGGCCTGCTTGGACAGGTCATCGTACACGATCAGGGCATCTTCACCGCGGTCGCGGAAGAATTCGCCCATGGTGCAACCGGAGTACGGAGCCAGGTATTGCAGAGCTGCGGATTCCGATGCACTGGCAACGACCACGATGGTGTTGGCCAGGGCGCCGTTTTCTTCCAGCTTGCGAACGACGTTGGCGATGGTCGATTGCTTCTGACCAATAGCTACGTAGACGCAACGGATGCCGCTGTTCTTCTGGTTGATGATGGCGTCGATGGCCAGAGCGGTTTTACCGATCTGACGGTCACCGATGATCAGCTCGCGCTGGCCACGGCCAACCGGGATCATGGCGTCGACCGACTTGTAACCGGTCTGAACCGGCTGGTCTACCGACTTACGCCAGATCACGCCCGGTGCCACTTTCTCGACTGCGTCGGTCAGCTTGGCATCGATCGGGCCTTTGCCATCGATCGGGTTACCCAGGGCGTCGACAACGCGACCCAGCAGTTCCGGACCAACCGGTACTTCCAGGATGCGACCGGTGCACTTGGCGTTCATGCCTTCTTTGAGGTCCTGGTATTCACCCAGTACCACAGCACCGACGGAGTCTTGCTCCAGGTTCAGCGCCATACCGTAGACGCCGCCCGGGAATTCGATCATCTCGCCGTACATGACGTCGGCCAGACCGAAGATGCGCACGATGCCATCGGAAACACTGACGATGGTGCCTTCGTTGCGCGCTTGCGAGGCGACGTCGAGTTTCTCGATGCGCCCCTTGATGATTTCACTAATTTCGGAAGGATTGAGTTGCTGCATGCCGCTGCCCCTTCAAACTCAAGATTTCAACGCTTCGGCCAGTTTCGCGATTTTGCCGCGCACCGAGCCATCGATTACCAAGTCACCGGCGCGAATGACCACGCCGCCGATCAAGCTCGCGTCTTCCGACGCATGAAGTCGCACTTCGCGACTGAGCCGGGCGCTGAGAGCCTTGGCGAGTTTGTCCTGCTGTTCCTGGTCCAGGGCGAAGGCACTAGTGACCTCGACCTCGACCAGCTTTTCCTGCTCGGCCTTGAGCTGCTCGAACATCACGAAGATGGTCGGCAGCAGGTCGAGCCGCTTGTTTTCAGCCACAGTCCGGACGAAGTTCTGGGCCGGAGCATTGAGCTTGTCGCCACACACGTCGATCAGCGCGTCAGCCTTGGCTGCCGCGGTCAGCTGGGGCTCTTTGAGCAGCTGGCGCACGGTGTCGTCCCGCGACACTGCAGCCAGCACACCCAGAGCAGCGGACCAGTCGGCCAGTTGCTGATGAGCCTGGGCGTACTCGAAAGCCGCCTTCGCGTATGGACGAGCCAATGTGGTCAGTTCTGCCATATCGCCCTCTGCTTAGATCTCGGCGGCCAGTTGATCAACCAGCTGCTTTTGCGCGTTGGCATCGATCGAAGCACCCAGGATCTTCTCGGCGCCGGAGACAGCCAGGGCACCCACTTGGGCACGCAGGGCGTCTTTGACGCTGTTGAGTTCCTGTTCGATCTGGGCCTTGGCCTGGGCGATCATGCGATCACCTTCGGCACGGGCCTGATCACGGGCTTCGTCAACGATCTGGTTAGCGCTCTTCTTCGCCTGCTCGATGATTTCGGCTGCCTGAGCCTTGGCTTCGCGCAGTTGCTGACCCGCTTTCTCGTGAGCCAGTTCCAGGTCACGAGCCGCGCGGTTGGCAGCGTCCAGGCCGTCGGCGATCTTCTTCTGACGCTCGTGCAGAGCCGCGATGACCGGAGGCCATACGAACTTCATGCAGAACAGGACGAAGATGGCGAACGCGATGGCCTGGCCGATCAGAGTTGCATTAATGTTCACGCCAATACCTCGCTCGTTCGTTGTTCAGTCACAGATTTCCGCGTTGCGGAAATTACTGGGCAACCTGAGCAATGAACGGGTTAGCGAAGGTGAAGAACAGAGCGATACCAACGCCGATCATGGTCACGGCGTCGAGCAGGCCGGCGACGATGAACATTTTGACCTGCAGCATCGGAACCATTTCCGGCTGACGCGCAGCGCCTTCCAGGAACTTGCCGCCCAGCAGGCCGAAGCCGATGGCGGTACCCAGAGCGCCCAGACCGATCAGCAGAGCAACGGCGATAGCAGTGAGTCCAACTACAGTTTCCATTTTTCCTCCCGACTTTTTTGTCGTGTTGGTTAAAGGTTGAAGCAAGTTAAGGTGGTGAAGCTCTTCTTACGCCCACTCCCGAAGGAGAGTGGGCGCATAGAATCTTTGGATCAGTGGCTGTCTTCGTGGGCCATCGACAGGTAGACGATGGTCAGCATCATGAAGATGAAGGCCTGCAGGGTGATGATCAGGATGTGGAACACGGCCCACGCCCAGTTCAGCACGACGCCCATGCCGCCCAGCCAGAGGATGCCGGAACCGAACATCACGGCGATCAGGATGAAGATCAGCTCGCCGGCATACATGTTGCCGAACAGACGCAGTGCCAGGGATACCGGCTTGGCGATCAGGGTCACGAACTCCAGCAGGAAGTTCACGGGGATCAGGATGATCTGAACCACCATGTTGCTGCTGTGGAACGGATGCAGGGTCAGTTCGCCGAGGAAGCCGCCGATGCCCTTGACCTTGATGCTGTAGAAGATGATCAGCGCGAAGACCGCGATCGACATGCCGAAGGTGGCGTTCGGATCGGTGGTGGCTACGGCGCGGAAGAACAGGTGCTCGTTGCCGGTGACTGCCTGAGCCGCGAGCGGCAGGAAGTCCACGGGTACCAGGTCGATCAGGTTCATCAGGAAGATCCAGACGAACACGGTCAACGCCAGCGGTGCGATGAGCGGGTTACGGCCGTGGAAGGTGTCCTTCACGCTGCCGTCGACGAACTCCACGAGAACTTCGACGAAGTTCTGCAGGCCGCCAGGTTGACCGCTGGTGGCCTTCTTGGCTGCCATGCGGAAGATAAGGATGAACACCAGGCCGAGGAATACGGACCAACCCAGGGTATCAACGTGGAATGCCCAGAAGCCCATTTCCTTGGCTTGTTCGGCGGTGTGGGCGAACCCCCAGGAACCATCCGGCAGACGACCCAGGGTCAGGTTCTGCAAGTGGTGCTGGATGTAACCCGAAGCGCTTTCTGCTGCCATGTTTGCCTCAATCGCTCTAAGGTCTTGTAAATGTGTTTCGCATCAGCAGGGGTGCAAACCAGCTGACCGCGAGGGTCAGCAGGTAGAGGCCGAACAGCGCCAGCGGCGCCAGGGGCTTCACACCTGCAAACGTCAGTGCGAAGAGCACTGCCGTCAAAATCAGTTTTCCCGCTTCACCGGCATAAAAGGACCGGACTATCAGCTGGGCAGAACGCGCACCGCTGTAACGGAACGCCTTGCGAGCAAAGTACAGATTCGGCAACCACGCAATCAGGCCCCCGAGCAATCCGGAATAGCCTGCGACCGATCCCTGGGCAAACCACAGGGTTGCTGCACCGATAAGCAGCACCACCAGCTGGACGAGCAACAGGCGAAACGCCGGTTGATGATGGACGGGCAAACGTTCGGGCTTGCGGGGTTCCATCTCTAGCTCACAGTCCTCTGGTGTCGGCTTCACAAATCAACAACTTGGCATACTTTGTGCCGACAAAATTGCGCGCAGAGTATAGGGGGCGCTGCATACCCATTCAACCGTCAGGTAGTGATTTCCGACGACCCCTACATGCTACGTTCGTATCAGCGTATGTGGGCGAGGACGCCCTGGAGCTCATCGAGGGAGTTGTAGCGGATTACCAACTGGCCCTTGCCCTTCTGCCCATGGCGAATCTGCACCGGAGCGCCCAGGCGCTCGGCCAGGCGCTGTTCCAGGCGGCTGATGTCCGGATCGGTCCTGACCGCTTTGACAGGTTCCTCGGGGGCGTTGAGCCACTGGCGCACCAGTGCTTCGGTCTGACGCACCGTGAAGCCGCGTGCGACAACATGTCGCGCACCTTCAACCTGCCGATTCTCGGGCAATCCGAGCAGGGCACGGGCGTGGCCCATTTCCAGGTCGCCGTGCGAAAGCAGCGTCTTGATCTCGTCCGGCAGGGCGATCAGGCGCAGCAGGTTGGCCACGGTCACGCGGGATTTGCCCACGGCGTCGGCGACCTGTTGCTGGGTCAGCTGGAATTCCTGCTGCAGGCGCTGCAGCGCGGCCGCTTCCTCGATGGGGTTGAGGTCCTCGCGCTGGATGTTCTCGATCAGCGCCATGGCAATGGCGGCTTCGTCCGGCACTTCGCGGACCATGGCCGGGATCTTGTCCAGGCCGGCCTGCTGGCTTGCACGCCAGCGGCGCTCGCCGGCGATGATCTCGTAGCGACCCTTGTCGATCGGGCGCACCACAATCGGCTGCATCACGCCCTGGACCTTGATCGACTGGGCGAGTTCTTCGAGGGCCTGCGGGTCCATGTCGCGGCGGGGCTGGTACTTGCCGCGCTGGATCAGGTCCAGCGGCAGGTGTTGCAGCTCCTTGCTGTCCACCTGAACGGCTTCTTCCTGCAGCGTAGCGGCGCTGGAGCCACTGAGCAGGGCGTCCAGCCCGCGTCCGAGACCTCGTTTCTTGGCGGCCATGCGGGTTCCTTAATCTCTTAGGCGGGGGCGGTGGTGCGAGCGGCGCGCTGACGGCGCACCAGCTCGCCGGCCAGCGCCAGGTAGGCGAGGGCACCGCGCGATTGCTTGTCGTAGACCAGCGCCGGCATGCCGAAGCTGGGTGCCTCGGCCAATCGCACGTTGCGCGGGATCACGGTGGTGTAGAGCTTGTCGCCGAAGTGTTCCTGCAACTGCGCGCTGACGTCGTTGGTCAGGCTGATGCGCGGGTCGTACATGGTGCGCAGCAGGCCTTCGATCTTCAGCGCCGGGTTCAGTCGCTCGGCGATGCGCTGGATGCTGTTCATCAGGTCGGTCAGTCCTTCCAGCGCGTAGTACTCGCACTGCATGGGGATGATCACGCCGTCCGAGGCGGACAGGGCGTTGACCGTCAGCATCGACAGGGACGGCGGGCAGTCGATGAGGATGAAGTCGTAGTTCTCTCGGATCGGCGCCAGCGCGTGGCGCAGCCGGTGTTCCTTCATGTCCATTTCCAGCAGCACCACTTCCGCCGCGGTGAGGTCGCGGTTGGCGGGCAGCAGCTGGTAGCCGCCATGCTCGGAGAACTGCATGGCCTGGGCCAGGTCGCATTCGCCGGTGAGCACGTCGTAGATGGAATGGTCCAGGGACAACTTATCCACACCGCTGCCGGTGGTGGCGTTGCCCTGTGGATCGAGATCGATCAGCAGCACGCGTCGCTTGGTGGCGACCAGCGATGCCGCGAGGTTGATACAGGTCGTGGTCTTGCCGACGCCACCCTTCTGGTTGGCGATCGCGAATACCTTAGCCATGGTTTTCCCCACTCCCCGTCATGCAGTG
This sequence comes from Pseudomonas sp. YH-1, assembly GCF_051990045.1. Taxonomy (NCBI): domain Bacteria; kingdom Pseudomonadati; phylum Pseudomonadota; class Gammaproteobacteria; order Pseudomonadales; family Pseudomonadaceae; genus Pseudomonas; species Pseudomonas sp. YH-1. The sequence goes on from NZ_CP178184.1 coordinate 1,086,014, forward strand.
CGGCGCAGTATCAGCAGATGGCGCTGGCCTTGGCAACCCGGCACCGCCAGAGCGCGTTCGGCTTCGACCCGGAAATCTTCCGGGAGTGCCGCGAGCTCGTCGCTGGGGTGTATGCCTTTCATGGCCAGCCAGTTGGTCTGGGTGTCTCCCAGGTGACGCGTCCAGTTGGTGAAGTCTTCGAGGCTGCTGAAAGCTCGGGAAACGATGCCATTGAACGGCAGCTCGGGTTGGAAGGCTTCCACCCGGCTGTGGATAACCTGCAGGTTGTCGAGCTTGAGTTCCAGCTTCACCTGGGTGAGGAAGCGGGTCTTCTTGCCGTTGCTATCCAGCAGAGTCAGAGACTTGCCAGGGAACAGGATCGCCAGCGGAATGCCAGGCATACCGCCACCGCTGCCCACGTCCAGCCAGCGATCGCCGCCCGCGGCTTCGAACGGCGGAACGATGCTCAGGCTGTCGAGCAGGTGGCGGGAGACCATTTCATCCACATCACGCACGGCGGTGAGGTTGTAGGCCTTGTTCCACTTGGCCAGCAAGGCCAGATAGTCCAGCAGGCGCTGCTGGGTGGCAGCGTCGATATCCAGGCCGAGCGTCTGGATGCCATGCGCGAGCTCTTCGGCGTGGCGGGAAGAGATCAGGGACATCAGGCGCTCTGCTCCAGCTGACGGCCGGAGGTGCGTTTCTTCAGATGGATCAGCAGCAGGGAGATCGCCGCCGGGGTCACACCCGGAATGCGTCCCGCCTGGCCTAAGGTTTCCGGCCGGGCGTTACCGAGCTTGAGCTGGATTTCCTTCGACAGCCCGGAAATCGACTGGTAGTCGATATCCACAGGCAGACGGGTGTCTTCGCTGGCGCGCAGGCGCGCAATCTCGTCCTGCTGGCGATCGATGTAGCCGGCGTACTTGGTGCGGATTTCGACCTGCTCGGCCACCTGCGGGTCTTCCACGCCGGCGCCGGTCACCTCGGCCAGGCTGATGTAATCGATTTCCGGACGCGCCAACAGGTTCAGCAGGTTGTATTCGTGGGCCAGCGGCGTACCGAAACGCTCGGCGATGGCATCGCCCTGTGGCGTGTTCGGGCGAACCCAGGTGCTCTTCAGGCGCTGCTCTTCACGCTCGATGCCTTCGCGCTTGGCTTCGAACACCGCCCAGCGCTCGTCGTCGATCAGGCCCAGTTCGCGACCTTTCTCGGTCAGGCGCAGGTCGGCGTTGTCCTCGCGCAGGATCAGCCGGTATTCGGCGCGCGAAGTGAACATGCGGTACGGCTCCTGGGTGCCGAGGGTAATCAGGTCGTCGACCAGTACACCGATGTACGCCTCGTCGCGGCGCGGGCACCAGCTGTCACGGCCCTGCGAACGCAAAGCGGCGTTGGCGCCGGCGAGCAGCCCCTGGGCGCCGGCTTCTTCGTAGCCGGTAGTGCCGTTGATCTGGCCGGCGAAGAACAGCCCGCCGATGACCTTGGTCTCCAGGCTGTACTTCAGGTCGCGCGGGTCGAAGTAGTCGTACTCGATGGCATAACCCGGGCGAACGATGTGCGCGTTCTCCATGCCGCGGATCGAGCGGACGATATCCAGCTGAACATCGAAGGGCAGCGAAGTGGAGATGCCGTTCGGGTACAGCTCATGGGTGGTCAGGCCTTCCGGCTCGAGGAAGACCTGATGGCTATCCTTGTCGGCAAAACGATGAATCTTGTCTTCGATCGACGGGCAGTAGCGCGGGCCGACCCCTTCGATCACGCCGGAGTACATGGGCGAGCGATCGAGGTTGGAGGCGATGATCTCGTGGGTCCGCGCGTTGGTGTGGGTGATCCAGCAACTGACCTGGCGCGGGTGCATTTCCTTGTTGCCAAGGAAGGACATCACCGGGATCGGTGTATCGCCGGGCTGCTCGGTCATCACGCTGAAGTCGACACTGCGGCCATCGATGCGCGGTGGAGTACCGGTCTTCAGGCGACCCACACGCAGCGGCAGTTCACGCAGGCGTCGCGCCAGGGCGATCGAGGGCGGATCACCGGCACGGCCACCGGAGTAGTTCTGCAGGCCGATGTGGATAAGTCCACCGAGGAAAGTGCCCGCGGTAAGGACGACGTTATCCGCGTGGAATTTCAGACCCATCTGAGTCACCACGCCGCGCACCTGATCCTGCTCGACGATCAGGTCATCGCAGGCTTGCTGGAATATCCACAGGTTCGGCTGGTTCTCCAGGATCTCGCGCACAGCGGCCTTGTAGAGGACACGGTCTGCCTGGGCTCGGGTCGCACGGACTGCCGGGCCTTTGCGGCTGTTCAACACACGGAACTGGATGCCGCCCTTATCGGTGGCCAGTGCCATGGCACCACCCAGCGCATCAATTTCCTTCACCAGATGGCTTTTGCCGATCCCACCGATGGCGGGGTTGCAGCTCATCTGGCCAAGGGTTTCCACATTGTGGGTGAGCAGCAGCGTCTTCACGCCCATGCGTGCAGCCGCTAGTGCGGCCTCTGTGCCGGCATGGCCGCCGCCGATCACGATCACGTCAAAACGGGAAGGGAAATCCACCACGCACCTCGTGCCTGTTGATCAAGGAGAAAGAAGAGAGCCGGACAGTATAGGGCTTAAGGGCTCTCGATTGAAGGCACCTGAACAAAAAATAGCCAATGGCGACTGTGCGCTTCTATAGAAAATAAAAGAGAGGAACTTTTTTAAATCTTTTTAGAGCTTGTGTTTATGTATGGTGAAGCCGTTTTCTGTGGATAACCACTCCTAAGGCAGACCCAGCTTGGGTTTCAGCGACTAACAAACCTGTGTCGATTCTGTAGGGTGACGGGGGATCTCCCGTGTTCAGCTTGTGGATTAAGTGAGCTGTTATCAACAGGCATCTTTATCAACAGGCTGATGCAGGTGTTGTTAACCTAGCTGTACGCGACTTTTCCACAGGGTTCAAGAATGCCTGTGGAGCCTCTGATTAATGGCCAGTAGGCCGCGTATATTGGGCATCTTGTTTAAATTCTGGCTGTGGATAGTTGTACAGAGCAAAGAATGCCGGACAGCAGGCGGCGCGGTGACGAGACAGACCCGTCACCGGTAGGGGAAAGCAGTGTTGTGGATTACTTGCCGATGCAGAAGCTGGAGAAGATGCGTCCCAGTAGGTCGTCCGGCGTGAAGGCCCCGGTAATCTCGCCCAAGGCTTGCTGGGCCTGCCGCAGGTCTTCGGCGAGCAGCTCGCCCGCGCCGCTCAGGGTGAGCTGTGCGCGTCCGTGCTCGAGGCTGTCTCCCGCCAGGCGCAGGGCCTCCAGATGACGCCGGCGGGCGCTGAAGCTGCTCTCGGAGGTCTGTTCGAAGCCCATGCAGGCCTTGAGGTGTTCGCGCAGCAGGTCCAGGCCATTGCCGGAACGGGCGGACAGAGTGATCGTGACGTGGCCGTCAGCGCTTTCTTCCAGCCCGATGTTCTCTGTGGATAAATCCGCTTTGTTGCGAATCAGCGTCACGTGTGCCGGGTCGGGTCGGCTGTCGAGGAATTCAGGCCACAGCGCGAAGGGATCGCTGGCCTCCGGCGCAGTGGAGTCGACTACCAGGAGGACTCGATCCGCCTCGTTGATGGCTTTCAGCGCGCGCTCCACGCCTATCTTTTCCACATGGTCATCGGTACTGCGCAGGCCGGCGGTATCGATGATATGCAGTGGCATTCCGTCGATGTGGATATGTTCGCGCAGTACATCACGGGTGGTGCCGGCGATGTCGGTGACGATGGCGGCTTCACGCCCCGCGAGGGCGTTCAGCAGGCTGGATTTGCCGGCGTTGGGACGCCCGGCAATGACCACGGTCATACCGTCGCGCAGCAGCGCGCCCTGACCAGCTTCGCGCAGTACGGAAGCGAGTTCCTCGCGTACCGCATCAAGCTGCGAAAGGACATGGCCATCGGCGAGGAAGTCAATTTCCTCTTCGGGGAAGTCGATGGCAGCCTCGACGTACATGCGCAGCCCGATCAACTGGTCAGTCAGGCTATGTACACGACGCGAGAACTCGCCCTGCAGCGAGCGGACTGCGTTGCGAGCGGCCTGGGCCGAGCTGGCTTCGATGAGGTCGGCAATGGCTTCGGCCTGGGCCAGGTCGAGCTTGTCGTTGAGGAAGGCGCGTTCGCTGAACTCGCCAGGGCGAGCCTGGCGTGCGCCAAGCTCCAGGCAACGCTGCAGCAGCATGTCCATGACCACGGGCCCACCATGCCCCTGCAGTTCGAGCACATCTTCGCCGGTGAAGGAGTTCGGGCCGGGGAAGTACAGCAGCAGGCCTTCGTCGATGACATCACCGTCGTCGGCGTGGAACGGCCCGTAGTGGGCGTAACGCGGTTGTGGCTCGCGGCCGCTGAGGGTGATGGCCATGGCGCGAGCACGGGGACCGGAGACGCGGACGATGCCTACACCGCCACGACCCTGGGCGGTGGCGACGGCGGCGATGGTTTCACGGGCTGCATTCATGGCGACGGTCTCGCGGTGGTTGTCGTGGCTCGCGGGGAAGCAAGGTTATCCACATAGCAAAACGCCCCACGAGGGGGCGTCTTGTCGATCGTCTGCGGGGACGGAATCAGGCAGAAGCCTTCTTCGTCGCCGCTTCGATCCGGCGGGTAATGTACCACTGCTGCGCGATGGACAGGCAGTTGTTCACAACCCAGTAGAGGACCAGGCCAGCCGGGAACCACAGGAAGAAGAAGGTGAAGATGATCGGCATCAGCTTCATCACCTTGGCCTGCATGGGGTCCGGCGGAGTTGGGTTGAGCATCTGCTGAACCAGCATGGTAGCGCCCATGATGATCGGCAGGATGAAGAACGGATCCTTCACCGAGAGGTCGACGATCCAGCCCAGCCACGGAGCCTGGCGCATCTCGACGCTTTCCAGCAGTACCCAGTACAGCGAAAGGAAGACCGGCATCTGCACCAGGATCGGCAGGCAGCCGCCCAGCGGATTGATCTTCTCCTTCTTGTACAGCTCCATCATCGCCTGGGACATCTTCTGGCGATCGTCGCCATGCTGTTCCTTCAGTGCTGCCAGTTTCGGCGACACGGCGCGCATGCGGGCCATGGAACGGTAGCTGGCGGCGGACAGCGGGAAGAAGGCCAGTTTGATGACGATGGTCAGGAAGATGATCGACCAGCCCCAGTTACCCACCAGGTTGTGGATATGTTGCAACAGCCAGAAGATCGGCTGGGCGATGAACCACAGCGGACCGTAGTCGACGGTCAGTTCCAGGCCCGGAGACAGCTCCTTCAAGTACGCCTGCAGTTTCGGGCCGGCGTACAGGGTCATGCTGGTTTCGCCCTTGGCACCCGGCGCAACGGTCAGGTTGGGACCGGTGTAGCCGACGATGTAGTTGCCCTGGGCGTCCTTGCGGGTCATCACGCTGTGGGTATCGCCCTTGGCGGGAACCCAGGCGGTGACGAAGTAGTGCTGCAGCCAGGCTACCCAGCCACCCTGGACGGTTTCCTTGAACTGCTCCTTGTCCATGTCCTTCATGGACACTTTCACGTAGGGCTTTTCAGGGGTCCAGACCGCAGCGCCGAGGTAGGTCGATACGCCGGTAGCGGTGGTGGAGGACGGGTCGACGCTGGCATCACGCTTGAGCTGGGCGAACAGCGAGGCGTTCCACGGTTTGTCGCTCTGGTTGTCGATCAGGTAGGTCACGCCGACCTGATAGGCATTGGGGTTGATGCACTCGAGCTTCTTCTGCGCCTTTTCCTTCTCGGTGCAGTCGTTTTTCAGACCGCGGTGGAAGGTGAAGCGCTTGATGTAGCTCACGCCATCCTGTGCATAAGTCAGGTCGACGACCATCTGGTCCTGGCCGTCGGCCAGTTCGTAGACGGGTTTGGCCGAGGCGTAGAGCGGGCGACCACTGGCAGCGGCATCCGGACCATTGGCGCCGGTCAGGCCGCTCTGGGCCAGATAGGTGCGCTGGTTGTCACGCTCGAACAGCGGGAACGGCACGTCCGGGCGGTCCTGGCGCAGCGGGTACTGGGTCAGGCCAAGCTTGATCACGTCGCCGCCGCGCGGGTCGATGGTCAGGTCCAGGACATCGGTCTTCACGCGGATCAGCTGGTCGCTGGTTGCCGCCGGCTTCTGCTCATTGGGCAGGCTGGCCTGGGCGTTCTGCGTGGTGGGTACGTCGGCATTGGCCGCATTGCCGGCAGGCACGGAGGTGTCCGGCAGGCCTTCAGTCTGATTGAAGGTCGCGGTCTGCGCCGGCAGTTCGGGCTGGCCGTAGTCCTTGTTCCACTGGAGAACCAGCGCGTAGGACACGATTGCCAGGGCGACGAATAGGATTGAACGTTTGATGTCCATGGTTACTCGGCCGTCGAGGAAGGGGCGGGCTTGGAAGGATCTGGCGGTACCGGATCGTAGCCACCGGGATGCCAGGGGTGGCAGCGGCCTAGGCGACGAGCGGCCAGCCAGCCACCACGCAGGAAACCATGGGTTTCAATGGCTTCCTGCGCGTAGCAGGAACAGCTGGGGTAGAAACGACAGTGCCTGCCCATCATGGGACTGATGGCGTAGCGGTAAAACTGGATCAGTAACAGCGCCAGTCTACGCATGGGAACTGTCGGCCACTCCCGGAGATTCTGTCGAAGGTTCCGGGCTGGGCCGGTTGCGCAACAGGCGTTTCCAGAGCTTGCCGAACTGCTGGTGCAGTTCTTCATTCTCCAGATCACCAAGGCCTTTGCGCGCAATCACCACGATATCCAGGCCAGCCAGCTTTTGCTGGTGATGGCGGAAGGATTCACGGAGAAGGCGTTTGAGGCGGTTGCGCTCGACGGCGAGCTTGACGTTCTTCTTGCCGATCACCAGGCCCAGACGGGGGTGATCGAGACCGTTTTCGCGCGCCAGCAGCAGGATGTGCTTGCCGGGAACCTTGGAGGTGGGGGAGTCGAAGACTGCTGTGAATTGCCGGGCTGTCAGAAGACGCTTATCCCGGCTGAAATCTCGACTCACCACCTGTGTCAGACAAATCAGACGGTCAGACGCTTGCGGCCCTTGGCGCGACGACGCGACAGAACCTGACGACCGTTCTTGGTGGCCATGCGAGCGCGGAAGCCGTGCACGCGAGCGCGCTTGAGGGTGCTGGGTTGGAAAGTACGTTTCATGATTCGGTACCTGGGTTTGACGACATGAGGTCGCAGTGACCCCGTTTAAAGAGACCGGCGATTCTAGTGAAATCGGGCGGTCAGGTCAATTTCCAACCAGGCCCGGATACAAAATCTATAGAAAGAAGGGAAATCTCTTTTTTAAAGATTGAAGCGATGATTATGTTTATGCAGGCGGATGCCTGTGCATAAGTCGTCAGGCGCCTTTGAATGAGCGGGTCAGGGGAAATGATAACCCTGTCGGGAAGGCGTGGGCTGCTTGTGGGGGGCCAGTTGGAAAGCTGGGTATGGAATGGGGATTTTTCCACAGGGATTTTTTCCACAGAACGATCACCAGGGTCTTCCCCTGCCCCATCAAGCTGTTATCCACAAGGTTCAAGACACTATTACCCGACCGCCGGTAAAATCATTAACACCTTGATTTTGCTTACATCCCTGCGTGCTTAACTGTGGATAAGTTGGTCCGGCGAGGCTACAATAGCGGCCTGTTTCGCTTTGCGACTTCTTTTGGGGGATATCCGTGTCCGTGGAACTTTGGCAGCAGTGCGTGGAGCTTCTGCGTGACGAGCTGCCGTCCCAGCAATTCAACACCTGGATCAGACCTCTACAGGTCGAGGCAGAAGGTGAGGAGTTGCGCGTCTACGCACCTAACCGCTTCGTACTCGACTGGGTCAATGAGAAGTACATGGGGCGTCTGCTCGAATTGCTGGGCGAACGTGGCAATGGCCAGATTCCGGCGATTTCGCTGTTGATTGGCAGCCGCCGTAGCCGCGCTCCGCGCCCGGCCCTGGTCCCGACACCGCAGGTGAGCGTGCAGGCGGCTCCCGTTGCCACTGCAGCTGCGCCGGTGGTTGCGCCAGCGCCGGTGGCTCTCTCCATGCCTGAGCCGCAGCCCGTCCAGACAGCGCCGGTGCAGACCATCGCCGATCTCGACGAGTCCAGCCCGGGGATCGATCCGCTGGCGGCGGCTATGCCGGCCGCGGCTGTGCGTACTGAGCGCAACGTGCAGGTAGAAGGTGCGCTCAAGCACACCAGCTATCTCAACCGCACCTTCACCTTCGAGAACTTCGTTGAAGGTAAATCCAACCAGCTGGCCCGCGCGGCCGCCTGGCAGGTGGCGGACAACCTCAAGCACGGCTACAACCCGCTCTTCCTTTATGGTGGCGTCGGCTTGGGCAAGACCCACCTGATGCACGCTGTGGGTAACCATCTGCTGAAGAAAAATCCCAATGCAAAGGTCGTGTACCTGCATTCGGAGCGCTTCGTCGCCGACATGGTGAAGGCGCTGCAGCTGAACGCCATCAACGAGTTCAAGCGTTTCTACCGTTCGGTGGATGCGCTGCTGATCGACGATATCCAGTTCTTCGCCCGCAAGGAGCGTTCCCAGGAAGAGTTCTTCCACACCTTCAACGCCCTTCTCGAAGGCGGTCAGCAGGTCATCCTGACCAGCGACCGCTACCCGAAGGAAATCGAAGGCCTCGAAGAGCGCCTGAAATCGCGCTTCGGCTGGGGTTTGACGGTGGCCGTGGAGCCGCCCGAGCTGGAAACCCGTGTGGCGATCCTGATGAAAAAGGCCGAGCAGGCCAAGGTCGAACTGCCGCACGACGCCGCGTTCTTCATTGCCCAGCGCATTCGCTCCAACGTGCGTGAGCTTGAAGGTGCGCTCAAGCGCGTGATCGCCCACTCCCACTTCATGGGCCGGCCGATCACCATCGAGCTGATCCGCGAGTCGTTGAAGGATCTGCTGGCCCTGCAGGACAAGCTGGTCAGCATCGACAACATCCAGCGTACCGTCGCTGAGTACTACAAGATCAAGATTGCCGACCTGTTGTCCAAGCGCCGCTCGCGCTCGGTGGCACGTCCGCGTCAGGTTGCCATGGCACTCTCCAAGGAACTGACCAACCACAGCCTGCCGGAGATCGGCGTGGCCTTCGGCGGTCGGGATCACACCACGGTGCTGCACGCCTGTCGTAAGATCGCTCAACTCAAGGAATCCGACGCGGATATCCGCGAGGACTACAAGAACCTGCTGCGTACTCTGACCACCTGACGCAGCCTCACGAGGCAAGGGACTAGACCATGCATTTCACTATTCAACGCGAAGCTCTGTTGAAACCCCTGCAACTGGTCGCTGGCGTTGTCGAGCGCCGCCAGACGCTGCCGGTTCTTTCCAACGTCCTGCTGGTCGTCGAAGGCCAGCAACTGTCGCTGACCGGCACCGACCTGGAAGTCGAGCTGGTAGGTCGCGTCACTCTGGAAGATGCCGCTGAGCCGGGTGAAATCACCGTGCCGGCGCGCAAGCTGATGGATATCTGCAAGAGCCTGCCCAGCGATGCCGTGATTGACATCCGCGTCGACGAGCAGAAGCTCCTGGTGAAGGCCGGCCGCAGTCGCTTCACTCTTTCCACCCTGCCGGCCAATGACTTCCCCACCGTGGAAGAAGGGCCGGGCTCGCTGACCTTCAGCCTGGTGCAGAGCAAGCTGCGTCGACTGATCGATCGCACCAGCTTCGCCATGGCGCAGCAGGATGTTCGCTACTACCTGAACGGCATGCTGCTGGAAGTGGGTGGCGGCACCCTGCGTGCCGTGGCCACCGATGGCCACCGCCTGGCCATGTGCTCGCTGAGCAACGGCGTGCCGGAAGCCCAGGATCGCCACCAGGTGATCGTGCCGCGTAAAGGCATTCTCGAGCTGGCTCGCCTGCTCACCGAGCAGGACGGCGAAGTGTCCATCGTCCTCGGCCAGCATCACATCCGTGCGACCACTGGGGAGTTCACCTTCACCTCCAAGCTGGTGGACGGCAAGTTCCCGGATTACGAGCGCGTACTGCCCAAGGGCGGTGACAAGCTGGTGTTGGGTGACCGACAGGTACTGCGCGAAGCCTTCAGCCGTACCGCAATCCTGTCCAACGAAAAGTACCGCGGTATTCGTCTGCAGCTCTCCAACGGTCTCCTGAAAATCCAGGCGAACAACCCGGAGCAGGAAGAGGCGGAAGAAGAAGTGCAGGTCGACTACAACGGCGGCAGCCTGGAGATCGGCTTCAACGTCAGCTATCTGCTGGACGTCCTGGGTGTCATGGGTACCGAGCAGGTGCGCATGATCCTCTCCGACTCCAACAGCAGTGCGCTGCTGCAGGAAGCGGACAACGACGATTCTGCCTACGTCGTCATGCCGATGCGCCTCTGACGCGTATCGATGTCCCTTAGCCGCCTTTCGGTCACCGCGGTGCGTAATCTGCACCCGGTGACCTTCTCCCCCTCCCCCCGCATCAACATCCTCTACGGCGAAAACGGCAGCGGCAAGACCAGCGTGCTGGAAGCCATCTACCTGCTCGGCCTTGCTCGCTCCTTCCGCAGCATGCGCCTGCAACCTGTCATCCAGTACGAAGAGCCGGCTTGCACGGTTTTCGGACAGGTACGCCTGGGTAATGGCTTTGATAGCAGCCTGGGGGTATCACGTGATCGCCAAGGCGAGTTCCAGATTCGTATCGATGGTCAGAATGCACGCAGCGCTGCTCAGTTGGCCGAGACCTTGCCGCTTCAGTTGATCAATCCTGATAGTTTTCGCTTGCTGGAAGGTGCGCCGAAGATTCGCCGGCAGTTCCTCGACTGGGGAGTGTTCCACGTGGAACAACGCTTCATGGTCGCTTGGCAAAGACTGCAGAAGGCCCTGAGGCAGCGGAACTCGTGGCTCCGACATGGTAAACTGGACGGTGCTTCGCAGGCTGCTTGGGACCGCGAATTGTGCGCGGCGAGCGACGAAATCGACGCGTATCGGAGGTCCTATATCCAGGCTCTCAAGCCCCAGTTTGAGAAGACTCTGGCCGAGCTGATTCAGATCGATGATCTGACGCTCAGCTACTACCGGGGATGGGACAAGGAGCGCGACCTGAGCGAAGTGCTGTCATCCAGCTTGCTGCGCGATCAGCAGATGGGACACACCCAGGCGGGACCGCAACGGGCGGACCTGAGAATCCGTCTGGGGGGACACAATGCCGCGGAGATTCTTTCCCGTGGCCAACAGAAACTGGTGGTCTGCGCGTTGCGGATCGCCCAGGGGCACTTGATCAATCAGGCCAAGCGCGGGCAATGCGTCTACCTGGTGGATGACCTCCCCTCCGAATTGGATGAGAAGCATCGGTTGTCTTTGTGCCGGCTTCTCGAAGATCTGGGTTGCCAGGTATTCATCACCTGCGTCGACCCGCACTTATTGAAAGACGGCTGGCAAACGGAAACGCCGGTGTCGATGTTCCACGTGGAACATGGGCGCGTCTCTCAGGACACTACCATCGGGAGTGAAGAATGAGCGAGAACACCTACGACTCTTCCAGTATCAAGGTACTGAAGGGGCTGGACGCCGTACGTAAGCGTCCGGGCATGTACATCGGTGATACCGACGACGGCACTGGCCTGCACCACATGGTCTTCGAGGTCGTGGACAACTCGATCGACGAAGCGCTGGCGGGCTACTGCAGCGAGATCAGCATCACCATTCACACCGATGAATCCATCACCGTGCGCGACAACGGTCGCGGCATCCCAGTGGATATCCACAAGGAAGAAGGGGTCTCCGCGGCCGAGGTCATCATGACCGTCCTCCACGCCGGCGGTAAGTTCGACGACAACAGCTACAAGGTCTCCGGCGGTCTGCACGGCGTGGGTGTGTCGGTGGTGAACGCCCTCTCCCACGAGCTGCGCCTGACCATTCGCCGCGAAGGCAAAGTCTGGGAGCAGGTCTACCATCACGGTGTCCCGCAGTTCCCGCTGCGCCCAGTAGGCGATACCGAAGGCTCGGGCACCGAGGTGCACTTCAAACCGTCCCCGGAAACCTTCCATAACATCCACTTCAGCTGGGACATCCTGGCCAAGCGGATCCGCGAGCTGTCCTTCCTGAACTCCGGCGTCGGCATCGTCCTGCGTGACGAGCGTGCCGGCAAGGAAGAGCTGTTCAAGTACGAGGGTGGCCTGCGCGCCTTCGTCGAGTACCTGAACACCAACAAGACCGCGGTGAACCAGGTCTTCCACTTCAACTGCCAGCGCGAAGAAGACGGCGTCGGTGTAGAAGTCGCTCTGCAGTGGAACGACAGCTTCAACGAGAATATCCTCTGCTTCACCAACAACATTCCCCAGCGCGACGGGGGCACCCACCTGGCGGGCTTCCGCTCCGCCCTCACCCGCCACCTGAACAACTACATCGAACAGGAAGGCCTGGCGAAGAAGTTCAAGATCGCCACCACCGGCGACGACGCCCGTGAAGGTCTGACCGCGATTATTTCGGTAAAGGTGCCGGATCCGAAGTTCAGCTCGCAGACCAAGGACAAGCTGGTTTCCTCGGAGGTGAAGACCGCCGTGGAACAGGAGATGGGCAAGTACTTCGCCGACTTCCTGCTGGAGAACCCGAACGAGGCCAAGGCCGTGGTCGGCAAGATGATCGACGCCGCTCGTGCTCGTGAGGCTGCGCGCAAGGCTCGCGAGATGACCCGCCGCAAGGGCGCGCTGGACATCGCTGGCCTGCCGGGCAAGCTGGCCGACTGCCAGGAGAAGGACCCCGCCCTCTCCGAGCTGTACATCGTGGAAGGTGACTCCGCGGGCGGTTCTGCGAAGCAGGGCCGTAACCGCAAGACCCAGGCGATCCTGCCGCTCAAGGGCAAGATCCTCAACGTCGAGAAAGCTCGCTTCGACAAGATGCTGTCCTCCCAGGAGGTTGGCACGCTGATCACCGCGCTGGGCTGCGGTATCGGGCGCGAGGAGTACAACATCGACAAGCTGCGTTACCACAACATCATCATCATGACCGATGCTGACGTCGACGGTTCGCACATCCGCACCCTGCTGCTGACCTTCTTCTTCCGTCAGCTGCCGGAGCTGGTCGAGCGCGGCTACATCTACATCGCTCAGCCGCCGCTGTACAAGGTGAAGCGTGGCAAGCAGGAGCAGTACATCAAGGACGACGTGGCCATGGAGGAATACATGACCCAGTCGGCCCTCGAGGAAGCCAGCGTCCACGTCAATGAAAGCGCCCCGGGCCTGTCCGGTGAGGCGCTGGAGAAGCTGGTCAACGAGTATCGCGGCGTCATGCGCACCCTCTCCCGCCTGTCCCGTCTGTACCCGCAGGACCTGACCGAGCACTTCATCTATCTGCCGCGCATCGAGGCGGAAAAGCTGGGTGACGAGGCCACCATGCAGTCCTGGATCGAGCAGTTCCAGGCGCGCCTGAAGGCTGTCGAAAAGTCCGGCCTGACCTACAAGGTCAGCCTGCGCGAAGACCGCGAGCGTCACCTGTGGCTGCCGGAAGTCGAGATGGTGGCCCACGGTCTGTCGAACTACGTCACCTTCAATCGCGACTTCTTCGCCAGCAACGATTACCGCGCGGTGACCGAGCTGGGCAGCAAGCTGAACAGCCTGCTGGAAGAAGGCGCCTACGTGCAGAAGGGCGAACGCAAGAAAAACGTCAGCAGCTTCAAGGAAGCCCTGGACTGGCTGATGACCGAAGGCACCAAGCGCCACAGCATCCAGCGATACAAAGGTCTGGGCGAGATGAACCCGGATCAGCTGTGGGAAACCACCATGGACCCGAACGTGCGCCGCATGCTGAAGGTAACCATCGAGGATGCCATTGCTGCCGACCAGCTGTTCAACACCCTGATGGGCGATGCCGTGGAGCCGCGCCGCGACTTCATCGAAAGCAACGCGCTGGCGGTGTCCAACCTGGACGTCTGATGCTGTTCAGCTATAGCCAGGCAAAAAGAAAGGGCCCTTCGGGGCCCTTTTCTTTTGCTTGAGGAAAGTATCAGGAGGCTTCGGCCACCGCCTGAGGCGCCGAATCTGCCGACAGCTCACCCATATCGCGCAGGGTCTGGATGACCCAGTTCTCGGCTCGCTGGTTGAGCTCGGTGATGGCGCGTGCGCCCTCCCCTTCAGCGTACATCGCCGGGCCAATCACCACCTGGATGGTGCCAGGGTACTTCGCCCAGCCGTTCTTCGGCCAGCAGTGCCCGGCGTTGTGGGCGATCGGCAGCACCGGAAGGTTGGCGTTGATCGCCAGGGAGGCGCCGCCGCGGGAGAATTTGCCGATCTGGCCGGTGGGAACGCGGGTGCCTTCCGGGAAGATCAGTACCCAGGCGCCCTTCTTGAGACACTCATCGCCCTGCTTGGCGATCTGCTTGAGCGCCACCTTGGGCTGCTCGCGGTTGATGGCGATCGGCTTGAGCAGCGCCATGGCCCAACCGAAAAAGGGCACGAACAGCAGCTCGCGTTTGAGTACCAGGGCCAGCGGCTCAAAGTAGCCGGTGAGGAAGAAGGTCTCCCAGGTGCTCTGGTGTTTGGCGAGGATCACGCAGGGCTGGTCAGGAATGTTCTCCACCCCCTTGAGTTCGTAGCGCACGCCGACCATCCAGCTGGCGAGCCAGACGGCGAACTTGCACCAGGCCTGGGCAATGAAACGGTAGCGCGCGCGGTAGGGCAGGAAGGGGGCAATGAGCAGGCTGAGGGTGCCCCAGACGAAGGCGCTGGACGACAGCAGCAGGTAGAAAAGTACGGTTCTGATGGCCTGCACTATCGACATGGGGGATGGGTCCTCAGGAAAGAAGTTGGTCGGCTACTGCCGCCAGGTCGTCGAATACCAGCGTGCCTTCGGGCAACGGCTTGGTCAGGGTTCGCTCGCCTTTGCCGGTCTTTACCAACACTGGCTGACAATCGACGGCCAGCGCGGCGTCCAGGTCACCCCGGCTGTCACCCACGAACCAGGTGCCGCGTAAATTCGAGCTGTAGTGGTGGGCAATCTGCAGCAGCATACCGGGTTTCGGCTTGCGGCAGGCGCAGCCCTCGTCGGGACCATGCGGGCAGTAGACCACCAGACCGAGTTCACCGCCCTGCTCTTCCACCAGCTCGCGCAGGCGCTGGTGCATGCTCTCCAGGGTGGCCAGGTCGTAATAACCACGGGCGATGCCCGACTGGTTGGTGGCCACGGCCACGGTCCAGCCGGCCTTGCTCAGGCGGGCGATGGCGGTGATCGCGCTGGGGATCGGAATCCACTCGTCGAGGGATTTGATGTAGGCGTCGGAGTCCTGGTTGATGACACCGTCGCGGTCGAGGATCAGTAGCTTCATGCTGGATAGGTCACGCGCTTCGAAAGTCGGAAATGAAAAAGCCGGGAGTTCGTCACGGCGAACCGTTGCGAACTCCCGGCTTTCAGGTGGGCATCAACCCAGCAGCGAGATGTCGGCGACGCCGAGGAACAGCCCGCGCAACTTCGCCAGCAGCGCGTAGCGGTTGGCCTTCACGGCGTTGTCGTCCGCGTTGACCAGTACTTCCTCGAAGAAGGCATCCACCGGCGCGCGCAGGGCCGCCAGCTGGGCCAGGGCGGCGCGGTAGTCGCGAGCTGCGGCCAGCGGAGCCACTTCCGCCTCGGCGCTTGCCACGGCGCTGCCAAGGGCCTTCTCGGCGGTCTCGGCAAACAGGCTGGCATTGACGCTCGCGGGCACTTCGCCCTCGGCCTTGGCCAGGATGTTCGACACGCGCTTGTTGGCGGCGGCCAGGGCTTCGGCTTCCGGCAGCTGACGGAAGGCCTGGACGGCCTGCACGCGCTGATCGAAGTCCAGCGGCGCGGTCGGCTTGAGCGCGCGCACGGCCTGGTACACGGCGACGTTTACACCCTCGTCCTCGTAGCGGGCACGCAGACGGTCGAAGACGAAGTCCTGCACCTGTTCGGACAGGCCGTCGGCCTTCACCTTGTCGCCGTACTGGGCTACGGCAACGCCAATGGCGTCGACCAGGTCCAGGTCCAGCTGCTTCTCGATGAGGATGCGCAGCACACCCAGGGCGGCACGGCGCAGGGCGTACGGGTCCTTGCTGCCCGTGGGGAGCATGCCGATGCCGAAGATGCCCACCAGGGTGTCGAGCTTGTCGGCCACGGCCACCGCCGCACCGGTCAGGGTGCCCGGCAGCTCGGCGCCAGCGCCGCGCGGCATGTACTGCTCGTTCAGCGCCAGGGCGACGTCCTTGGCCTCGCCACCCGCGGTGGCGTAGTAGTAACCGGCGATGCCCTGCATCTCCGGGAACTCGCCGACCATCTCGGTGGCCAGGTCGCACTTGGAGAGGATGCCGGCACGGGCCGCGTTGGTCGCATCACCACCGATGCGTTCGGCGATGTAGGCGGCCAGTTTGGAGACGCGTTCGGCTTTCTCGTAGACGGTGCCGAGTTGGGCCTGGAACACCACGTTCTTCAGGCGGGCGTTGAAGGCTTCCAGCGGCTGCTTCTGGTCCTGCTTGAAGAAGAACTCGGCGTCGGTCAGGCGCGGACGCACGACCTTCTCGTTACCGGAGACGATGTGCTCCGGCGCCTTGCTCTCGACGTTGGCCACGGTGATGAAGCGCGGCAGCAGCTTGCCGTTGGCGTCCAGCAGGCAGAAGTACTTCTGGTTGTCCTGCATGGTGGTGATCAGGGCTTCCTGCGGCACGGCGAGGAACCGCTCCTCGAAGGAGCACACCAGCGGCACCGGCCACTCGACCAGCGCGGTCACTTCGTCCAGCAGGTCGGCCGGGACGATGGCGCTGCCCTTCTGCTCGGCAGCCAGTTCGGCGACACGCTTGGAGATGATCTCGCGGCGCTCGGCGAAGTCGGCCAGCACGTGGGCGCTGCGCAGGTCTTCCAGGTAGTTGGCCGGTGCCGAGATGCGCACGTTGGCCGGGTTGTGGAAGCGGTGGCCACGGGATTCGCGACCGGCCTTCTTGGTGAGAATCTCGCAGTCGACGACGTCGTCGCCGAACAGCATCACCAGCCACTGGGTCGGACGCACGAACTCTTCGCGGCGGGCCGCCCAGCGCATGCGCTTGGGAATCGGCAGCTCGTTCAGCGAGGCCTCGACGATCCCTGGCAGCAGGCCTACGGCCGGCTGGCCGGCGATGCTCTGGCTGAACTTGAGTTTCGGGCCGCTCTTGTCGATCTGCTCCAGGTCTACGCCGCACTTCTTGGCGAAGCCGAGGGCGGCCTGGGTCGGGTTGCCGCTGGCATCGAAGGCAGCCTGCAGCGGTGGGCCATCGAGGTTCACGGTGCGATCCGGCTGTTGCACGGCGAGTTGGTCGATCTGCACGGCCAGACGGCGCGGCGCGGCGTAGCAGCGCGCGGCGGCGTAGGTGAGGCCGGCGGCCTTCAGGCCCTTCTCGATGCCGGCCAGGAAGGCTTCACCGAGGCTTTTCAGCGCCTTGGGTGGCAGCTCTTCGGTGCCCAGTTCGACGAGGAAATCCTTCGCGCTCATTATTCGGCCTCCTTCAGCTTGGCCAGTACTTCGTCACGCAGTGCGGGGGTGGCCATCGGGAAGCCGAGGCGGGCGCGGGCCTGCAGGTAGCTCTGCGCCACCGCGCGGGCCAGGGTGCGTACGCGCAGGATGTAGCGCTGACGCTCGGTCACCGAGATGGCGCGGCGGGCGTCCAGCAGGTTGAAGGTGTGCGAGGCCTTGAGGACCATCTCGTAGGTCGGCAGCGGCAGCTGCAGTTCGATCAGGCGGTTGGCTTCGCTTTCGTAGAAGTCGAACAGCTCGAAGAGTTTCTCGACGTTGGCGTGTTCGAAGTTGTAGGTCGACTGCTCCACTTCGTTCTGGTGGAACACATCGCCATAGGTGACCTTGCCGAACGGGCCGTCAGCCCAGACCAGGTCGTACACCGAGTCGACACCCTGGATGTACATGGCCAGGCGTTCCAGGCCGTAGGTGATCTCACCGGTGACCGGGTAGCACTCGATGCCGCCGACCTGCTGGAAGTAGGTGAACTGGGTGACTTCCATGCCGTTCAGCCAGATTTCCCAGCCCAGGCCCCAGGCGCCGAGGGTCGGCGATTCCCAGTTGTCCTCGACGAAACGAATGTCGTGCACCAGTGGGTCGATGCCGATGGCCTGCAGCGAGCCCAGGTACAACTCCTGGAAGTTTTCCGGATTGGGCTTCAAGACCACCTGGAACTGGTAGTAGTGCTGCAGGCGGTTGGGGTTCTCGCCGTAGCGACCGTCGGTGGGACGGCGGCTCGGTTGCACGTACGCCGCGTTCCAGGTTTCCGGGCCCACGGCGCGGAGGAAGGTGGCGGTGTGGAAGGTGCCTGCGCCTACTTCCATGTCGTAGGGCTGCAGCACCACACAGCCCTGATCGGCCCAGTATTTTTGCAGGGCGAGGATCAGGTCCTGGAAGGTGGGCACGGCGGGCGTAGTCTGGCTCACGAATTTCACCTGTGCTGGATATGCGACTAAAACCCGGCAGTATACCCCAAGACGCTTGCAGCTTGGGCCTCACAGCGCTGCAGAGGCGCCCGGCGGGAGATCACGAATGTGTCGGAAATCATGTGAATGACTGTATCTTCATACAGTATTTTGGCTATAGTCGGACTTTCCCTGTCAGGACGACCGCCATGCCCCGCTGCTTCTGGTGTAACGACGACCCGCTGTACATCGCCTACCACGATGCCGAATGGGGCGTGCCGCAGCGTGACGCCCGCGCCCTGTTCGAGATGATCATCCTCGAAGGTGCCCAGGCTGGCCTGTCGTGGATCACCGTGCTGAAGAAGCGCGAACGCTACCGTGAGGTGCTGTTCGGCTTCGACCCGGAACGCCTGGCACGCATGACCGACGAGGAAATCGAGGAGCGCATGCAGGACCCGGGCATCATCCGCAACCTCGCCAAGCTCAAGGCGGCGCGGCAGAATGCCCAGGCCTGGTTGAAGCTGGAGGACCCGGTGGGCTTCCTCTGGTCCTTCGTTGGCGGTCAGCCCAAGGTCAACCACTTCAGCGAGCGTGGCCAGGTCCCGGCGGTGACGCCCGAGGCGGAGGCGATGAGCAAGGCACTGCGCAAGGCCGGCTTCAACTTCGTCGGCCCGACCATCTGCTACGCCTTCATGCAGGCCACCGGCATGGTCATGGACCACACAACCGACTGTGACCGCTACGCCCAGCTGACCCGCGCCTAAGGCAGCGGGCTGGCCAGGGTGACCGCCTGCCATGGCCCGGCGGAGCGGCCGGAGAGTGCCGACCAGTACCAGGCCGACGTGTCGGAGAAGGACTGGCCGGCGGCGTCCTCGATGTAGTCGCAGACCTGCAACTTCACGCCGTTGCGCGTGACGACGAAGCAGCGCTGCAAACCTTCCGCTCCCACGCGCTTGCGCAGTTGGGACTGCTCGATGCGGTAGCCGATCGCACGGAAGCAGTCCTCTGCCGGGTGCAGCTTGCGCGTCGGCCGTAGCACCTGGCGTAGCACGATACTGCGCTGGCCGTCGGTGAAGCGGCCAAGCTGGCCAGGGAAGTTCTCGGCGAAGCGTTGCTCGACCGGCGAAAGCGCCAGCGGACGCAAGGTGCGACCTTCGAACTGAAGCGGCCATTCATGGACTATCCGAGTGGACTCCGACGCAGTGGTAGCCGGCGCCACGAATGGCCAGAGCGTTACCAGCAGCAAGGCGCCAAGCAGGCCGCCGGTGAAGCGCATCGAAGCGTCAGGCCGCACAGCTTCGACCGAAGCTGACAGCGCAAAAGCGCGCCGCCCTATCACCCGGAAAATCATCCCGCAGACGCCGACGAATACCAGCAGCCCGACTGTCTCGTGGGCCCAGCCGGGAAAGCCGCTCGCCCCGCTCTCGCCCCACACCAGCAGCGTGTTGCGCAGGATGTTGCCGCCCAGCACCAGCAGTCCCACCAGCGGCAGGCGGCGTGCCAGCGCGCGGTCCGGCAAGCGCAGCCAGGCCGCCAGCGCGCAGGCGGTGAAGTAGCCGACCCAGGCCATCTGGATACCCGAGCACGGCGCATCGACCATCACCCATTGGCCGTCCACCAGCAGTGCACTGCCCTGCCGTTCCACCGACCAGCTGCCCAGGCGCAACAGCCAGGCGCTGACCTCGGCGGTGACAACTCGTAGCGGGTATCCGACGAAGAACTGCAGCGAAGACAGCAGCGGCAACGACAGCACGCCCAGCCCCAGCCAGCCCACCCAGGGCTGGCCGGGGGCGCGCAGGCTGAGGATCACCAGCAGCAGTGCCAGCACCGAGATCAGTCCCCGCAGCAGCGGCGGCAGGACTGATTGGGACAATGCCCC
Source organism: Pseudomonas sp. YH-1 (assembly GCF_051990045.1). Classification (NCBI taxonomy): domain Bacteria; kingdom Pseudomonadati; phylum Pseudomonadota; class Gammaproteobacteria; order Pseudomonadales; family Pseudomonadaceae; genus Pseudomonas; species Pseudomonas sp. YH-1. The sequence goes on from NZ_CP178184.1 coordinate 1,106,178, forward strand.
GGCGATCAGCAGAAGCGCTGCGACGCACAGCCAACGCAAACGAGGTTGCGCGCGCAGGCTGGAGCGATCGCGCCAGAGCAACAGGCCGAGTGCCGCCAAAGCGATGATGCCCAGCGGGTCATCCGAACCATCACCGAGGCGCCGCGCCGCCCACAGCCAGCTGGGCCAGGCCGCCAGCGCGGCAAACAGTACCCAGCTCCAGCCGGGTAGGCGGCGGATCATGAGGCCTTCCTCCGCCAGAACCAGCCACTCAGTGCGGCCAACAGCAACATGGCCCATACCCCCGGTTCCGGAGTGCCCGGCACGGTACTGCCGATGGCGCTGTTGCTCACGCCCTGGGGCATAGGCAGTGGCTGATCGACCGTCCTGTTCGCCTGGAGATCGGGATTGCGCACCTGCTGGTCGACGGCGATGAACGAGGTATAGGGCGTGAGCAGCTGATATTTCAGCCCGAGGTCGAGGATCTGCGAGCTGAACTCGAAGCCACCGTCGAGAGCTTCCTGGTCCATCAGGGTGGCGAGGCGTTGGCGTGCCCACAGGTGAGCGAGCGCACCATTGTTGTCGGTGAGGTTGCCGGCGCTGATTGGCAGTCGTACCTGGAACGGGCCTTCGGCGGCGTGGGCGTCGAGTCGCAGCTCACCGCGTGGCTCGCCCTTCCACTTGCCGAACAGCACCAGCGGGCGATTGGCAAACAGGTCGGGCAGTTGCAGCGGCTCCACGTCGTACACATCGAGGCCTTCGAAGCGGGCGTGGATGCCCTTGAGCAGGGGGCTGTCGATCATCCGGCGGAAACGTTGCGCCGCCTGGCCTGCCGACTGATCGTCGGTCACCACGAAGGGCTCGCCCTGCCCCGCCCGCGCCAGGCCTTCGATCAGGCTGCGGTTCACCGCACTGCCGATGCCGAAGGCGAACAGGTTGGCCTTGCTCAGGTTTTCGCGCACCAGTTTGTAGGCACTGCTCTCGATGGTGACGTAGCCGTCGGTGACCACCACGAAGCTGCGCGAGCGCTCCGGGTCGGTCGGCATCGCCAGCGCCTCGCGCAGGGCCGGTATGAGCTCGGTGCCACCGGCGCCGACCTGGCTGTCCAGCAGGTCGATGGCAAGGCGGGTGTTCTCCGGGGTAGCAGCCAGCGAACGGTCGGCCAGCTTGCGATTGTCGCCGGCGAACAGCAGCAGGTTGAAAGTATCGCTGGGGCGCAGCCGGCCGATCAGGTCGCGCAGTAAGGTCTTGGTGGTGTCCAGGGGGAAGCCATTCATGGAGCCGGAGACGTCCACCACGAAGACGTAGTCGCGCGGGACGATGAGTCGGGCATCCGGTGCCCGTGGGGGCGCGACCATGGCGAGGAAGAAGTTCTCCTGCACGCCCCGTGACAGCAGCAGGCCGCTTTGAACGGCCTCTCCACCGAGTTGGTAGTCGAGAATGAAATCGCGGTTGCTGGCGGTGTCATCGTCGGCCGCTACGCGAGCGGTGGCGCGCTGGCCATCTCGCTGGATAACCAGGCGATGGGAGGGCGAGGTGATCTCGCCGATTTGCACCGGCGCCAGCAGTTCGACCTGCAGGGCGAACTTCGTGGCTGAAGGCTGCCCTGTCGGCAGGTACGGCGACTCGATCCACTGCTGCTGGCCGCTGCCGGATTCATCGCGACCGTTGTAGCGCGGCCCGACCACCGTGGGGAAGACAAACTGGAAGTGACCGTCGGTGGGCACCAGTAGCTCGCTGTAGCGCAGCTCCACCTGCACCACGTCGCCGGGGAGGATGTTGGCGACGTTCATCTGGAACACGTTCTCGCGCTCCTGCTCCAGCAGCGCGGCGGTCTTGCCGTCCTGCCTGGCCTGCTGGTACTCGGCCTTGGCCTTCTGCTTCTCGCGGATCTGCGCCTGGATCACCCTGTCTCCCAGGTGCACGGTCATGCCGTGGACGGCGGCACGGGTCGAAGCGGGGAAAACGTAGCGCGCCTCCAGCGGCGTCTTGCCCTGGTTGCGGTATTCCTGGGTCACCGTGACTTCGGCGATGTTGCCCAGCACACGGGCATCCACACGGGTTGCCTTGAGCGGCAGCGCATCGACGGCCGGATCGGCGTTTTCGACGAAGAAATACGGGCTGGAGCTGCTGTCGCTGGAAGAGCTGTTGTCGGCGGCCAGCGCCGCCAGGCTGGCACTCATCGCCATCAGCAGCCAGCACAGCCGTGCAAGGAAGGTTGGGGTACGCATCGCGGGCCTCCGGGCCAGTGGATCGAATGGCCGCAGGTTGCGCGCGCGCCGTGGGCGCAATGTGCTCGCTGGGTGGAGATTGTGTGGAGCCTCGATGGCGTCCGAAATATCGGCGCGAGCGGCTACAATGGCCGCCATCTGCTTGAAGGAGTTTTCCGTGGAGAAATTCAAGGGCGCACTGGTGGTGGGCTTCCTGCGCTTGTTCGCCATGCTGCCGTGGCGTGCGGTGGGCGCTTTGGGCGCCGGTATCGGCTGGTTGATGTGGAAGCTGCCCAACCGCTCCCGCGAGATCGTGCGGATCAACCTGTCGCACTGCTTCCCCGAGCTGTCCGAAGCCGAGTTGGAGAAACTCGTCGGCCAGAGCCTGATGGACATCGGCCGTACACTGACCGAGAGCGCCTGCGCCTGGATGTGGTCACCGCAGAAGTCGCTGCAGTACATCCGTGAAGTCGAAGGCATGGAGGTGCTGGAAGAAGCGCTGGCCTCCGGCGACGGCCTGGTCGGCATCACCAGCCACCTGGGCAACTGGGAAGTGCTCAACCACTTCTACTGCTCCTACGCCAAACCGATCATTTTCTACCGCCCGCCGAAGCTCAAGGCGGTGGATGAGCTGCTGAAGAAACAGCGCGTGCAGCTGGGCAACCGCGTCGCGCCGTCGACGCCCGAAGGCATCAAGAGCGTGATCAAGGAAGTGAAGAACGGCGGCTGCGTCGGCATCCCCTGCGACCCGGAACCGGACCTGGGCTCGGGCCTGTTCGTGCCCTACCTGGGCACCACCGCGCTGACCAGCAAGTTCGTGCCCTCGCTGCTGTCGCGCGGCAAGGCACGTGGAGTGTTCTTCCATGCCGTGCGCCTGCCCGATGGCAGTGGTTACAAGGTGATCCTCGAAGCCGCGCCGGCGGACATGTACGACAAGGATATGGAAGTGTCGGTCGCCGCACTCAGCCGCGAGCTGGCCAAGTACGTGCGTGCCTACCCCAGCCAGTACATGTGGACCATGAAGCGCTTCAAGAAGCGTCCCGAAGGCGAGGCTCGCTGGTACTGATCCGCCCCGCTCAATCGACGCGATAGGTACGCCGCCCCTGGATTGTTGATGCCAGGGGCGTCAGGCTGAATCTCCCTCGCTCTCCGGAATCACCCACATGCTCGGCCTGCCGACCACCGCTACTGCGCCGTTCTGTCCCTCGGAAGTCAAAGGCAGCATCCAGGTCGCGGCCGGCGCGCCGTTGTGGAAACGCATCCTCCAGTTCGCCGGCCCCGGCCTGCTGGTCTCCATCGGCTACATGGACCCGGGCAACTGGGCCACCGCCATCGAAGCCGGCTCGGGATTCGGCTACCAGCTGCTGTTCGTGGTACTGCTCTCAAGTCTTGCCGGGATGGTCCTGCAGTGCCTGGCAATGCGCCTGGGGATCGTCACCGGCCAGGACCTGGCACAGCTCTCGCGCAGCCGCTACAGCCTCGGCACGGCGCGTTTGCAGTGGCTGCTGGCGGAGCTGTCGATCGTCGCCACGGACCTCGCCGAAGTGCTCGGCTGCGCCCTGGCCTTCCACCTCCTGCTGGGCGTCGACCTGGTCACCGGCGTCATCCTCACCGCCTTCGACACACTCATCGTGCTCGGCCTCAAGGGCCAGCGCTTCCGCCACCTGGAAGCGATCATGCTCGGCCTGATCGTGACCATCAGCGGCTGCTACCTGGTCGAGCTGATCCTCATCAAACCCTACTGGCCCGACGTCGCCGCCGGCTTCTTGCCCAGCTGGGACGCGGTGACCCAGCGCGAGCCGCTGTACCTGGCGATTGGCATCCTCGGTGCCACGGTGATGCCGCACAACCTCTACCTGCACTCGTCCATCGTGCAGACGCGGCAGGTCAGCGGCAGCAACGGCAAAGCTGCGGCGATCCGCCTGACGCGTATCGACACCGTGGTGTCGCTGAGCCTGGCGCTGCTGGTCAACGCGGCGATCCTGATCCTCGCCGCCGCGGCCTTCCACGAGACCGGCCACACCGGCGTCACCGAAATCCAGGACGCCTACCGCCTGCTCGAACCGCTGGTGGGCACCGGCCTGGCGGCGATCCTCTTCGGCGTCGCCCTGCTCGCCTCCGGGCAGAGCTCCACCTTCACCGGCACCATCGCCGGGCAGGTGATCATGGACGGCTTCCTGCAAATGAAGATCCCCTGCTGGCAGCGCCGCCTGATCACCCGTGCCTTGGCGTTGATCCCGGCACTGATCGGCGTGGTGATGCTCGGCGACAAGGCCGTGGGCAAGCTGCTGGTGATGAGCCAGGTGGTGCTCAGCCTGCAATTGCCCTTCGCGCTCTGGCCTTTGATCCGCTTCACCAGCGATCGCGCGCTGATGGGCGAGTTCGCCAACTCCCTGCTCACCCGCCTCCTGGCCTGGGGCTTGTTCTGCGTCATCAGCGCGGCCAATCTCTGGCTGCTCGTGCAACTGCTGGCTTGACCTGACCCTCGGGTTTGAGGCCCATTAGTGCGCTGACATTCAGGGCGGATGCCATTTCATGTCGAACCAAAGGCAGTACCCGCGTACCCCGATGAAGTGCCGGATAAAGATCAGTCATTCCAGCTTCGGTGATGTGTTCGGCCATACCCGTGATCTGTCCGACGGCGGCGTCTACGTTCGCCACGAAGTGCTCGCCGCCTTGCCTGCCGGTACGCGGGTCACCGGCCAGGTGCAGGACATGCCCTTCGATGCACCCATCCTGGAGATGGAAGTGATGCGCACCGACGCCGAGGGCGCGGGTTTCCGCTTCGTCGGCAACGCCTGACGTCTGTCCTCCGCATGGGGCTGTTCGTGGTGGCAGGCGCCGGTCGCCGCTGAACAAAAAACGTCCAGAAAAACCTGACTTCCAGGTCCGGATCGTATACAATGCGCGCCGCTCGGCATGGTGCCGGGCATGGGTTCCCTCACCCCATCGACGAAAAAGGCCCAAAGCATGTCGGCATCCCTTCCGGCGGCAAGGCGCGGCGCACTCGCCGGTCTGGTCGCGTTCCACATCCTGATCATCATTGCCAGCAACTATCTGGTGCAGCTGCCAATGACCCTCTTTGGCTGGCATACCACCTGGGGCGCATTCAGCTTCCCGTTCATCTTCCTGGCCACCGACCTTACTGTCCGCCTGCTCGGCAAGCGCCCGGCGCGGCTGGTCATCGCGCGGGTGATGGTGCCGGCGCTGCTGGCTTCCTACGTGATCTCGGTGATCTTCCAGGAAGGTGGCTTCCGAGGCTTCGCCTCCCTGGGCGAATTCAACACCTTCGTCGCGCGGATTTCCCTGGCCAGCTTCCTGGCCTACGTATTCGGCCAGATCCTCGACATCCAGGTCTTCGATCGCCTGCGCCGCATGCGCCAGTGGTGGATCGCCCCGGTGGTTTCGACCCTGTTCGGCAACCTGCTGGACACCTTCACCTTCTTCTCCATCGCCTTCTGGCACAGCGACAACCCCTTCATGGCCGAGCACTGGGTGGAGATCGCCTGGGTCGACTACGGCGTGAAGCTGGCGGTGATGCTGATGCTGTTCGTGCCGCTCTACGGCATGCTGCTGAGCGCCATCACCCGCAACCTGCGACGGCAACCCTCGGTGGCCTGAGGCCGCGAGAGAGGCATCGGCACTGAACGGCCGAGCATGACAAAGGGCGCCTAGGCGCCCTTTGTCTTGTCCAGCTTGCGCAGGAACACCGTCATTTCCTTCTCCGCCTGCTTGTCGCCGTGGGCTTGTGCGGCGGCGAGGCCGTCGGTCCAGGCGGTGCGCGCGCCGTCCAGGTCGCCCTGGGCCTGCAGCGCCTTGCCCAGCAGCTTCCAGGCAGCAGAATACTTGGGGTCCTGCTCCACGCAGCGACGCAGGTGTTCGCTGGCCCTGGCGGCATCACCGGCGTCCAGGTAGCCCTTGCCCAGGCCGAAGCGCAGCAGCGAATTGTCCACGCCCTTGGCGAGCATCTTTTCCAGCGAGTCGATCATGGCGAGCCTCCGTCAGCAGGCCGCCATTCTGCCTCAAGATCAGTGCCTCAAGTGCGCCAGAAGGCGGGCGTGAGCAGGATCAGCAAGGAGAACACCTCCAGCCGCCCGAGTACCATCGCCAGGCTCAGCACCAGTTTGGCGCTGGCTGGCAGGCTGCCATAGTGCACGGCGGCTTCGCCCAGCGCCGGGCCCAGGTTGTTCAGGCAGGAGGCGAGCGTGGAGAACGCGGTGAGCTGATCCACGCCCAGCGCCAGCAGCACCAGCATCAGGCTGACGAAGGTCAGCAGGTAGATCGAGAAGAACGCCCACACCGACTCCACCACACGGTCGGGTACCGTGCGCCGCCCGAGTTTCACCAGAAACACCCCGTTCGGGTGCAGCAGGCGGAGGAATTCGCGCATGCCCTGGCGGTAGACCAGCAGCATGCGCATCACTTTCATGCCGCCGCCGGTGGAGCCGGCGCAGGCGCCAATGAAGGTGCTGTACAGGAGCAGGTAGGGCAACAGGGTCGGCCAGCTGCTGAAGTCGGCGAGGCCGAAGCCGGTGGTGGTCGCCACCGAGATCACCATGAACGCGGCGTAGCGGATCGACTGCAGCGGCGAGTCGTAGTGGTGCTTGAGGATCAGCGTCGCCGCGGTGATCAGGAACAGCACCAGCAGGATACCGAGGTAGGCCCGGCACTCGGTGTCCTTCAGGTAGTGCCGCAGGCTGCGTTGGCGCCAGGCGAGGAAGTGCAGGCTGAAGTTGATCCCGGAAATTACCAGGAAGGTCATGCAGATCAGCTCGATCAGCGGGCTGTCGAAGTAGCCGATGCTGGCGTCATGGGTGGAAAAGCCGCCGATGGCGATGGTGGAGAAACTGTGTCCTACGGCGTCGAACAGCTTCATGCCGGCCGCCCAGTAGGCCAGCGCGCAGGCCAGGGTCAGGCCGCAGTAGAGGAACCAGAGCGTCTTGGCGGTATCGGCGATGCGCGGCGAGAGCTTGTGCTCCTTCAGCGGGCCGGGCATTTCCGCGCGATACAGCTGCATGCCGCCGATGCCGAGCATCGGCATCACTGCCACTGCCAGCACCACGATGCCCATGCCGCCCAGCCATTGCAGCTGCTGGCGGTAGTAGAGGATGGCGTGGGGCAGCGAATCCAGGCCGGTGAGCACGGTGGCGCCGGTGGTGCTGAGTCCGGAGAAAGACTCGAACAGCGCATCGACCACGCCCATGTGCGGCGCGTCCGATAGCGCGAACGGCAAGGCGCCGAAGGAACCCAGCACGATCCAGAACAGCGCCGTCACCAGGTAGCCGTCGCGGATGCGCAGGTCCTGCTTGTGTCGCCGGCACGGCCACCAGATGGCGAAGCCGGTCAGCAGTGTGACCAGAAACGACAGTGCGAAGGGCTGCCAGGAGCGTTCGGCGTAATGAAGGTCCACGAGCAGGGGCGGCAGGTGCGTGGCGCTGAACAGCATCAGCAGCACGCCGAGGATTCGACCGATGGAGGAGTAGCGCATGACCGGAGGCTGGCTAGCAGGAACAGGCCGCGCAGGGTGACAAGAGACGTGAACTGGCGCAGTAGGACCTGTCTGAATCCGTCTGGGATTGATCTGGCGGGCCGCTAAATGGCGGCCCGCCAGTCGATCAGAAGAAGGTCAGGCCGGCCTGGAACAGTCGCTCGACGTCGCGGATGCGCTTCTTGTCCACCACGAAGAGGATCACGTGGTCGCCAGATTCGATCTTCGTCTCGCCGTGGGCGATCAGCACGTCGTCGTCGCGGATCACCGCGCCGATGGTGGTGCCCGGCGGCAGCTGCACTTCGTTGATCTTGCGGCCGATCACCTTGCTCGACTTGGCGTCGCCGTGGGCGACCACCTCGATGGCCTCGGCGGCGCCGCGGCGCAGGGAGTGCACGCTCTCGATGTCGCCCCGGCGTACGTGGGTGAGCAACGTGCCGATGGTGGCCAGCTGGGGGCTGATGGCGATGTCGATCTCACCGCCCTGCACCAGGTCGACGTAGGCGGGGTTGTTGATCAGCGTCATCACCTTGCGCGCGCCCAGGCGCTTGGCCAGCAGCGAGGACATGATGTTGGCCTCGTCGTCGTTGGTCAGGGCGAGGAACAGGTCGGTGTCGCCGATGTTCTCTTCCAGCAGCAGGTCGCGGTCCGAGGCGCTGCCCTGCAGCACGATGGAGCTGTCCAGGCTGTCGGAGAGGTGTCGGCAGCGCGCCGGGTTCATCTCGATGATCTTCACCTGGTAGCGGCTCTCGATGGCCTCGGCCAGGCGCTCGCCGATGTTGCCGCCGCCGGCGATGATGATCCGCTTGTAGCTGTCCTCCAGCCGGCGCATCTCGCCCATCACCGCGCGGATGTGGGCCTTGGCGGCGATGAAGAACACCTCGTCGTCGGCCTCGATCACCGTGTCGCCCTGGGGAATGATCGGCCGGTTGCGCCGGTAGATCGCCGCCACGCGGGTATCGGCGTTGGGCATGTGCTCGCGCAGCTGGCGCAGTTCCTGCCCCACCAGCGGGCCGCCGTAGTAGGCGCGGATGCCCACCAGCTGGGCCTTGCCTTCGGCGAAGTCGATCACCTGCAGGGCGCCGGGATACTCCACCAGGCGCTTGATGTAGTTGGTCACCACCTGCTCGGGGCTGATCAGCACATCGACCGGGATCGCCTCGTTGTCGAACAGCCCCGCGCGGGTCAGGTACGCCGCCTCGCGGACGCGGGCGATCCGCGTTGGGGTATTGAACAGGGTGTAGGCGACCTGGCAGGCCACCATGTTCACCTCGTCGCTGTTGGTCACCGCCACCAGCATGTCGGCGTCGTCGGCGCCGGCCTGGCGCAGCACGGTGGGGAACGAGGCCTTGCCGTGGACGGTACGGATGTCCAGGCGGTCGTTGAGGTCGCGCAGGCGTTCGCCGTCGGTGTCGACCACGGTGATGTCGTTGGCTTCGCTGGCCAGGTGCTCGGCCAGAGTGCCGCCGACCTGGCCGGCACCGAGGATGATGATCTTCATGGAGCAGGGGGCTTTCCGTTTCGATCCGTTGGGAGTCGGCGGCTGTTACTTCGCCGAAATCTTGATCAGCTTGGCATAGTAGAAACCGTCATGCCCGCCTTGCTGCGGTAACAGCTGGCGGCCGTGAGGCTGCTTGAGGCCCCAGGGACCGGGCAGGTCCAGCTCGCGGGCGCCGGGAGTGCGACCGAGGAACGCGGCGATCTGCTCGCTGTTCTCCTGCGGCATCACCGAACACGTCGCATAGACCATCACGCCGCCGACCTCGAGGGTCGCCCACAGCGCGTCGAGCAGCTCGCCCTGCAGCTTTGCCAGCGCCTCGATGTCCTCGGCGGTGCGGGTCAGCTTGATGTCCGGGTGACGACGGATCACGCCCGTGGCGGAGCACGGCGCGTCCAGCAGGATGCGCTGGAAGAGTTTTCCGTCCCACCAGGCAGCGGTGTCGCGGGCATCGGCGGCGAACAGCTGGGCGTCGAGCTGCAGGCGCGCGAGGTTTTCGCGTACGCGCACCAGGCGGCTTTCTTCCAGGTCCACGGCAACCACGCCGGCCAGCGCGGACTCGGCTTCCATCAGGTGGCAGGTCTTGCCGCCGGGGGCGCAGCAGGCGTCCAGCACGCGTTGGTTAGGCGCCAGCTCCAGCAGGTCGGCGGCCAGTTGCGCGGCTTCGTCCTGCACGCTGACGCGGCCCTCGGCGAAGCCGGGCAGCTCGCGTACATCGCACGGCTGTACGAGGTTAATGCCATCGCGGCTGAACTCGCAGGCGGTCGCTTCGAAGCCGACACGATTGAGCTCTTCCAGGTAGGCATCTCGGCTGCCGTGGCGACGGTTCACCCGCAGGGTCATTGGCGGGTGCGCATTGTTGGCGGCGCAGATGGCTTCGAACTGCTCCGGCCAGGATTTCTTCAGGGCCTTCTGCAGCCAGCGTGGGTGTGCCAGGCGCGCGGCTGGGTCCTTGTCCACCTCGGCCAGCAGGATTTCGCTCTCGCGCTGGGCGCGGCGCAACACGGCGTTGAGCAGGCCCTTGGCCCAGGGCTTCTTCAGCTTGTCGGCGCAGCCGACGGTCTCGCCGATGGCCGCGTGCGGGGGAATACGGGTGTAGAGCAGCTGGTAGAGGCCGACCAGCAGCAGCGCCTCGACGTCACGGTCGCCGGCCTTGAACGGCTTCTGCAGCAGGCGAGCGGCGAGGGTGGACAGACGCGGTTGCCAGCGGGCGGCGCCAAAGGCCAGCTCCTGCACCAGGCCACGGTCGCGCGGCTCGACGTTCTCCAGCTGGGTCGGCAGCGAGCTGCCCAGCGAGGCGCGGCCGGCGAGGACTGCGGCCAGCGCGCGGGCGGCCGCCAGGCGAGGATTGGTACTCATGCGCCCTGCCCTTGTTGTCCCAGCACCTGTCCAGGCGCGAACTGCTCGCGGCGGCTGTTGAACAGGTCGGCGAAGGCCAGCGGCTTGCCGCCGGGCAGTTGCAGGCGGGTCAGTAGCAGCGCGCCCTCACCGCAGGCGACCAGCAGGCCGTCGCGGCTGGCATCGAGGATCTTGCCCGGCTCGCCCTTGCCCTCTGCCGGCTTGGCGCCGAGCACTTTCAGCGCGGCTTCGCCGAGGGTGGTATGGCACACCGGCCAGGGCGTGAAGGCGCGGATGCGGCGCTCCAGTTCGTCAGCCGGACGTGCCCAGTCGATGCGCGCCTCTTCCTTGTTCAGCTTGTGAGCGTAGGTAGCCAGGGCGTCATCCTGCACCTCGCCCTTGAGCGTGCCGGCGGCGAGGCCGGTGATGGCTTCGACGACGGCTTTCGGGCCGAGCTCGGCCAAACGGTCGTGGAGGCTGCCGCCGGTGTCGTCAGCGGTAATCGCTGTGCTGACCTTGAGCAGCATCGGCCCGGTGTCCAGGCCCGCTTCCATCTGCATCACGGTCACGCCGCTCTCGGCGTCGCCGGCTTCCACCGCGCGCTGGATCGGCGCAGCGCCGCGCCAGCGCGGCAACAGAGAGGCGTGGCTGTTGATGCAGCCCAGACGTGGGATATCCAGCACCACCTGCGGCAGGATCAGGCCGTAGGCGACCACCACCATCAGGTCCGGCTTGAGCGCGGCCAGCTCGGCCTGGGCGTCAGCGTCGCGCAGGGTCGGCGGCTGCAGCACCGGCAGGCCGTTCTCCACGGCGAGCTGTTTGACCGGGCTGGGCATCAGCTTCTGGCCACGGCCCGCCGGGCGGTCCGGCTGGGTGTAGACGGCGACGATCTCGTGCGGCGTATCCAGCAGGGCCTTGAGGTGTTCGGCGGCGAATTCCGGGGTGCCGGCGAAGACGATGCGCAGTGCTTGGCTCATATCGGGCTCACAAAAAACAAAAGGCTTGCCGGGGCAAGCCTTTGGGGGATGGGGTCACGCCTGTTGTCGGTGCTGCTTTTCCAGCTTCTTGCGGATGCGGTCGCGCTTGAGGTTGGACAGGTAGTCGACGAACAGCTTGCCGTTGAGGTGATCGCACTCGTGCTGGATGCACACGGCGAGCAGGCCCTCGGCCACTTCCTCGAACGGATTGCCATCGCGGTCCTGGGCCTTGATCCGCACTTTCTGCGGACGGTCTACATTTTCGTAGAAGCCGGGTACCGACAGGCAGCCTTCCTGGTACTGGTCCATTTCCTCGGTGAGGAATTCGAACTCCGGGTTGATGTAGACCCGGGGTTCGGACTTGTCCTCGGACAGGTCCATCACCACGACGCGCTTGTGCACGTTGATCTGCGTCGCCGCAAGACCGATGCCCGGCGCCTCGTACATGGTCTCGAACATGTCGTCGATCAGCGTACGCAGGGCGTCATCGAAGACCGTGACCGGCTTGGCGATGGTCCGCAGGCGCGGATCGGGGAATTCGAGAATGTTCAGAATGGCCATATACGTTTGTGATGCACTTGTGGAATAAAGTCAAAATCGGCTGCTAATATGCTGAGCAGCATCGAAAAACGGCTGGAAAGCGCGGTAGGGGCGGCTTCCAGGCGTTTCATGTGTACACATAATAAAGGGATTCACCGCATGAGGAAAACACTACTCGCCCTGCTGCTGCTCGCCGCAGGCGGGGTGGCGCAGGCTGCCGTGCAGCTCAAGGAAGGCCATCCGGATCGCTACACCGTAGTGAAGGGCGACACCCTCTGGGACATCTCCGGCAAGTTCCTCAGCAAGCCGTGGAAGTGGCCGGAAATCTGGCAGGTGAATCCGCAGATTCAGAACCCGCACCTGATCTACCCGGGTGACGTGCTGAGCCTTACCTATATCGACGGCCAGCCACGCCTGATGCTCAACCGCGGCGAATCGCGCGGGACCATCAAGCTGTCGCCGCGGGTGCGCAGCACCCCGATCGCCGAGGCGATCCCGACCATCCCGCTGGACAAGATCAACGCCTTCCTGCTGTCCAACCGTATCGTCGACAGCGACGCCGACTTCTCCAACGCCCCCTATGTGGTCGCGGGCGACCAGGAAAGCGTGATCAGCGGCGCCGGCGACCGTGCCTACGCTCGTGGCAACGCACTGTCCGAAGAGGGCAGCTACGGCATCTTCCGCCAGGCGAAGGTCTACCGCGATCCGGAAACCAACGAAGTCCTGGGCATCGACGCCATGGACGTCGGCAGCAGCAATGTCACGGCGAAGGAAGGCGATATCGCTACCCTGAACCTGACCCGCACGACCCAGGAAGTCCGTCCGGGCGACCGCCTGTTCCCCACCGAGGAACGTGCGATCACCTCGACCTTCATGCCCAGCGAACCGAGCACTCCGATCAAGGGCATCATCATTGACGTGCCGCGTGGCGTGACCCAGATCGGCAAGTACGACGTGGTGACCATCGACAAGGGTACTCGCGATGGCCTGGCCGAAGGCAACGTGCTGGCGATCTACAAGCTGGGCGAAACCGTGCGCGACCGCGTTACCGAAGAGATGGTGAAGATCCCGGACGAGCGCTCTGGCCTGGTGATGATCTTCCGCACCTACAACCGTCTGAGCTACGGCCTGGTGCTGAGCGCCACCCGTTCGCTGGAAGTCAACGATCGCGTCCTGAACCCCTGATCGACGCATGAGTTGAAGAAAACCCCGCTCCGGCGGGGTTTTTTGTGGGCGCGATCCGGAAGGGTCCGACAGCGGGGGCGCCACCCGGCGCGGCATAGTCCGGGCGTCTTCCCCACGCCAAGGACTGCGCCATGCCCCTCGATCCGACCCTTTCTCCGTCCGAACTCGAAGCGCGGCTGCGCCTGCATGGATTGCCCGAACTGGGGCCCCGGCGCTTTCGCCGTTTGCTGGGGGCCTTCGGCTCGGCTTCCGCCGCCTTGAGCGCGCCGGCGGCGGCCTGGCGCTCCCTGGGATTGCCCGCCGTTTGCGCGGAACCACGCCGCGATGCCGCCATCCGCGAGCAGGCGGCCAAGGCGCTGCACTGGCTGGAGGCGCCCGAGCATCATCTGGTCATGTGGGACGCGCCAGCTTACCCCGCCCTGCTCGCCGAACTGGATGATGCGCCGCCGCTTCTGTTCCTGGCCGGCGATCCTCGCCTGCTGGAGCGGCCGCAGCTGGCGATGGTCGGCAGTCGCCGGGCCAGCAAACCGGGGTTGGATACCGCACGGGCCTTCGCCCGCAGCCTGGCCGGCGGTGGCTTCGTGATCACCAGCGGGCTGGCGCTGGGCATCGACGGCGCGGCCCATGAAGGGGCACTGGAGGCCGATGGCAAGACCGTTGCCGTACTGGGCACAGGCCTGGAGCATCTCTATCCGCGTCGTCACCTCGGGCTGGCGAAACGCATCGTCGAGCAGGGCGGAGCGGTGATCTCGGAGCTGCCGCTGAACTGCGCGCCCCAGGCTTCGAACTTCCCACGGCGCAACCGGATCATCAGCGGCCTCTCCCTGGGCACGCTGGTGGTGGAAGCCAGCCCGTCCAGCGGGTCGCTGATCACCGCGCGACTGGCTGCCGAGCAGGGCCGCGAGGTCTATGCAATTCCCGGCTCCATCCACCACCCCGGCGCGCGTGGATGCCACGAGCTGATCCGCCAGGGAGCGATGCTGGTGGAGACGGTCGAGCACATCCTCGAAGGGCTGCAGGGATGGACGCAAGGCGTTCCGACGGTTGAGGTCGCGCCAGCGTTGCCGCCTCACCCTCTGGTCGATCTGCTGCGCGCCGCGCCGCAAAGCAGTGAGCAACTGGCCTTGCGTAGCGGTCTGGAACTACCGCAGGTGCTGGTGGAGCTCACCGAGCTGGAGCTGGACGGGCGGGTGGCCTGCGAGGCCGGAGTCTGGGTGCATCGCGCCCCCTGAGCACGTAAACTGCCGCGCATCGCAGACCTGAGGAATTCATGATGTACAGCAACTGGCGTACCCAGCGCATGGCCCAGGTCGTGCGCGATGGCGGTGTGATCGCTTACCCGACCGAAGCCGTCTGGGGCCTGGGCTGCGACCCGTGGAGCGCCGATGCCGTGTACCGCCTGCTGGCGATCAAGGCGCGCCCGGTGGAAAAGGGCATGATCGTGGTGGCCGGCGACATCCGCCAGTTCGACTTTCTCCTGGAGGACCTGCCCGAAGCCTGGCAGGAGAAACTTGCCGCCAGTTGGCCGGGCCCGAACACCTGGTTGGTGCCGCACCAGGGCCGCCTGCCCGAGTGGGTGACCGGCGAGCACGATACCGTCGCCCTGCGCGTCACCGACCATCCGCTGGTGCGCGAGCTGTGCCGCTTCACCGGCCCGCTGATCTCGACCTCCGCCAACCCTGCCGGCCGCCCCGCTGCGCGCAGTCGCCTGCGCGTCGAGCAGTATTTCCGTGGCGAACTGGATGGCGTGCTCGGTGGCGCCCTGGGCGGGCGCCGTAATCCGAGCCTTATTCGTGACCTGCGCACTGGCGAGACGGTTCGCCCGTCATAGGCTGGAGAGCCGGGCGTCCTCCTCGCTCCTACAGGTTGCTTCCGCTCTTGTAGGAGCGAGCTTGCTTGCGAATGCTCTTCAGATCAGGGCAGCAGGATGGTCGACCCGGTGGTACGCCGCGCCGCCAGCTCGGTCTGCGCCTTGGCCGCTTCCGCCAGGGCGAAGCGCTGGTTGATCTCCACCTTCACCTTGCCGCTGGTGATCATGCCGAACAGGTCGTCGGCCATGGCCTGCAGGCGTTCCGGCGTGCTGGCGTAACCGAACAGCGTCGGGCGGGTGACATAGAGCGAACCCTTCTGCGAGAGGATGCCCAGGTTCACCCCTTCCACCGGGCCGGAGGCGTTGCCGAAGCTCACCACCAGACCGCGCTGCGCGGTGCAGTCCAGCGAGGTCAGCCAGGTGTCCTTGCCTACCGAGTCATAGACCACCGGGCACTTCTTGCCGTCGGTCAGCGCCAGTACGCGTTCCACCACGTTCTCGTGGCTGTAGTCGATGGTTGCCCAGGCGCCGTGGGCTTTCGCGAGCTCCGCCTTGGCAGTCGAGCTCACGGTGCCGATGAGGTGTGCGCCGATGGCCTTCGCCCACTGACAGGCGATCAGCCCGACACCGCCGGCGGCCGCGTGCCAGAGAATGGTCTGGCCCGGCTGCACGTTGTAGGTCTGGCGCAGCAGATACTGCACGGTCAGGCCCTTGAGCATGACGGCGGCGGCCTGCTCGAAGGTGATCGCATCCGGCAGCTTCACCACGCTGGCCGCCGGCAGCACATGCTGCTCGCTGTACGCGCCCAGTGGGCCAGTGGCGTAGCCGACGCGGTCGCCGACCTTCACGTTGGTCACCGCGCTGCCCACCGCTTCCACCTCGCCTGCGCCCTCGGTGCCGACACCGGACGGCATGCTCGGCGCGGGGTACAGGCCGCTGCGGTAGTAGGTGTCGATGAAGTTCAGGCCGATGGCGCGGTTGCGCACCCGCACCTCGTTCGGGCCGGGCTCGGCCGGGGTGTAGTCGACTATCTCGAGGACTTCCGGGCCGCCGGTCTTGGCGAATTGAACACGCTTGGCCATGTCGCTCTCCTGATGGCGCGAGGCCCTGCCTCGCCGGGGAAAAGACTTTCATCCAAGCCGGACGTCGGACGGGCGTCAAGACCAGCTTTGCCAGCGACGATGGTATGCTGGCGCCCGTTTTCGACCCTGAACCCCGCTCCGGCCCGCGCCACGCGTGGCTTTCCCGCTCCAAGGTGATTCTCGTGACCGACCGCATCGAGGCCGTGAAGGCCTACCTGCTCGACCTGCAAGACCGCATCTGCGCCGCACTCGAAGCCGAGGACGGCAGTGCCCGTTTCGTCGAGGACGCCTGGCAGCGGCCGGCGGGCGGCGGTGGTCGGACGCGGGTGATCGGTGACGGCGCGCTGATCGAGAAGGGCGGTGTGAACTTCTCCCACGTCTTCGGTGCCGGCTTGCCGCCGAGCGCCAGCGCGCACCGCCCGGAACTGGCAGGTCGTGGCTTCCAGGCGCTGGGCGTGTCGCTGGTGATCCACCCGACCAACCCCCACGTGCCGACCTCCCACGCCAATGTGCGCTTCTTCATCGCCGAGAAGGAAGGTGAAGAGGCTGTGTGGTGGTTCGGTGGCGGCTTCGACCTGACGCCCTACTACGCCCACGAAGAAGACTGCGTGCTCTGGCACCAGGTCGCCCGCGATGCCTGCGCGCCCTTCGGCGAGGACGTCTACCCGCGCTACAAGGAGTGGTGCGACCGCTACTTCCACATCAAGCATCGCAACGAGCCACGCGGTGTCGGCGGCCTGTTCTTCGACGACCTGAACCAGTGGGACTTCGACACCAGCTTCGCCTTCCTGCGCGCCATCGGCGATGCCTACATCGACGCCTACCTGCCCATCGTGCGCAAGCGCAAGGACACTCCCTATACCGAGCAGCAGCGCGAGTTCCAGGCTTTCCGCCGTGGCCGCTACGTCGAGTTCAACCTGGTCTACGACCGCGGCACCCTGTTCGGCCTGCAGTCGGGCGGGCGCACCGAGTCGATCCTCATGTCGCTGCCGCCGCAGGTGCGCTGGGGTTACGACTGGAAACCCGAGCCGGGCAGCGAGGAAGCACGCCTGACCGAGTACTTCCTCACCGACCGTGACTGGCTGGCGCAGGCCTGACGTTCGTATCTCCGGGCGGCTCGCGAGCAAGCTCGCTCCTACAGGAAGCTCGCGTGCCGAGCTAGCTCTTCGTAGGAGCGAGCTTGCTCGCGAACACCGTCTGGCACCGAAGTGGAAAAACCGGCACTCTCTCGGCCTTTCGATTTTCACGTCCCAGGATTCCCCATGGACCGCTACTGCGTCTTCGGCAACCCCATCGGCCACAGCAAGTCGCCGCAGATCCACCGCCTGTTCGCCGAGCAGACCGGCCAGGCGTTGAGTTATGACGCGAGGCTGGCACCGCTGGATGATTTCGCCGGGAACGCCCGCGAATTCTTTGTCGAGGGCCTGGGCGGCAACGTTACCGTACCGTTCAAGGAAGACGCCTACCGACTGACCACCGAGCTGAGCGAACGTGCGCGTCGGGCTGGCGCGGTAAATACCCTGAAGAAGCTCGAAGGCGGCGGACTGCTGGGCGACAACACCGACGGCGCCGGGCTGACCCGAGACCTCACGGTGAACCATGGCGTCGTCCTGCGCGGTGCGCGCATCCTGGTGCTGGGCGCGGGCGGTGCCGTGCGCGGCATCCTCGAACCCTTCCTCGGCCAGCAGCCGGCCTGCATCGTCATTGCCAACCGCACGGCGTCGAAGGCCGAGCAACTGGCCGGGGAGTTCAAGGATCTAGGCGATGTGCGTGGCGGCGGGTTTGACCTGCGCGACGAGCCGTTCGACCTGATCGTCAACGGCACCTCGGCTTCCCTGGCCGGCGAGCTGCCGCCCATCGATCCCGCGCTGATCAAACCGGGGCATACCGTCTGCTACGACATGATGTACGGCAAGGACGAGACGGCCTTCAACCGCTGGGCCGCCGAGCATGGCGCGGCGCGCTGCATCGACGGGCTGGGCATGCTGGTGGAGCAGGCGGCGGAAGCCTTCCTGCTGTGGCGCGGTGTGCGGCCGGATTCGGCACCGGTCCTCGAGGAGTTGCGTCGTCAGCTCAAGGGCTGACACCCGCGGTACGGACCGGCTTCCTGTAGGAGCGAGCTTGCTCGCGAACCAGCGCCCAGCAGCGGAGTAGCCTGGAAACTCTGTTCGCGAGCAAGCTCGCTCCTACAACTGCCCCCGGTTCTATTCCTCGACCTGCAACACGCCGCCCTGCCCCATCTGCTTCACCAGCTCCGCCTTCACTCGCGGCCGCGCATTGCGCAGCACCAGGCAACGCCCTTCGCTGGCCAGGCGGTGGGCTTCCTGCTGCAGCATCTGCGCGCCGGCGAAGTCGATGAAGTTCACGTGGTGTGCGTCCAGTACCAGGCGTTCGCCCCGACTGTGCTGCATCAGTTTCTGCAGGTAGTCGCAGGCGCCGAAGAAGATCGAGCCTTCGATGCGCAGGACTTCCTCGTCCTCGCGCGCCCATTGCTGCACGCGCGGTTGCGAGGTGCGCTTGAGGTAGAAGAACAACGAGGCCAGCACGCCGGCGTAGATGGCGTTCTGCAGCGGCAGCAGCAAGGTGGCGGCTAGGGTCAGCAGCATCACCAGGGATTCCGCGCGGCTGCCATTCCATAGCGCGCGCAAGGACGGGCGATCGACCAGGTTCCAGCAGATCAGCAGGATGCCGGCGGCCATGGCCGGCAGCGGGATGTGGGTGATCAGGCTGGCGCCGGCCACGGCCAGCAGCGCCACCCACAGCGCGGAGAACACCCCGGCCAGCGGCGTGCGTGCGCCAGCATCCTGGTTCAACCCGGAGCGGGTGAAGGAGCCAGCGGACAGCGTGCCGGACAGCCACGGCCCGATCAGGTTGGACAACCCCTGCGCGCGTACCTCCTGGTTCGCGTCCAGCGGCTGGTGCGAGCGCGCGGCCAGCGCGCGGGCAATCGACAGGCTGGTGACCAGCCCGAGCATGCCGCAGGCCACGGCGGCAGGGAGCAACTGGGCAATGGCGGACAGATCGAACCTCAGCAGACTCAGTGGCGGTAGCGCGCTGCGGAACGCAGCCACCTTGGCGACTCCGGCGAATGTGGCCGGCATCGCCCAGACCAGTGCGCTGGCGCCGATCAGGCCGACCAGCAACGCCGGTCCGCCTCGCCACAACCGCTTCACGACCAGGCTCAGCACCAGGCTGAACAGTCCGACCAGCAGTGACGGCATATGAAACTGCGGCAGCTTCCACCAGAGCGCGGCAGCGCTGCTCAGCGCCGTACCCTGCCCTCCTGCGGCGATGCCGAGCAGGTACGGCAACTGGCCGATCACGATCACCAGTGCGGCGCCACAGGTGAAGCCGAGCAGCACCGAGTGCGAAACGAAGTTCACCAGCACGCCGAAGCGCAGCAGGCCCAGCAGCCACTGGAACAGCCCGGCGAGGAAAGTCAGCAGCAGCGCGTACTGGATGAACTGAGTGCTGCCCGGTGGTGCCAGCGGGGCGATGGCGGTGAACAGCACCACCGAGATCGCCGCCGTCGGCCCGCCGACCATGTGCTTCGACGAACCCCACAGGCAGGCAATCAGCACCGGCAGCATCGCCGCGTAGAGCCCGTACTCCGCCGGCAACCCGGCGATCAGTGCGTAGGCCATGGACTGCGGCAATGCCAGCACCGCGCCGGAGAGGCCGACGCCCAGATCACGGCGCAGGTCGCGACCGCTGACCTGGGGCAGCCAGGCGAGGAACGGCAGCAGGCGGATCAGACGCTCCATCGATGGTCTACAGCTTCGCCTTCACCGCCGCCAGCGCGTCGCCGCCGTCGCGGGTCTTCACGCCCTGCAGCCAGGTGTCGAGGCTCTGTGGGTTGGCCTTGATCCAGGCTTTCACCGCGTCGGGGTTCTTCACATTCTTCTCCAGCACCTCGGCCATGATGGCGTTCTCCATCTTCAGGTCGAAGGACAGGTTGGCCAGCAGCTTGCCGCTGTTCGGGCATTGCTCGGCGTAGCCGTTGCGGGTCACGGTGAAGACGCTGCCGGTGCTGCCGAAGTACTTCTCGCCACCGGTGAGGTATTTCATGTCGTATTTGACGTTCATCGGGTGCGGCGTCCAGCCGAGGAATACCACCCAGCGCTGGCGCTTCACCGCGCGACCCACTTCGGCGAGCATCGCCTGTTCGCTGGACTCCACCAGCTTCCAGTCGCCCAGGCCGAATTCGTCGCCGCTGATCATCTTCTGGATCGACTGGTTGGCCGGCGCGCCGGAGCCGATGCCGTAGACCTTCCTGTTGAACTGCTCGGCGTGCGGGTCCAGGTCGGCGAATGTCTTCACCCCGGCGTTCCAGACATAGGTCGGAACGGCCAGGGTGAACTCGGTGCCCTGGAGGTTCATCGCCAGCTGGGTGACCTGCTTGCTGGCGATGAACTGGTCGTAGAAGCCCTGTTGCGCCGGCATCCAGTTGCCGAGGAAGGCGTCCACCTGGCCGTCGCGCAGGCCGCCGTAGGTGATGGGCACCGACAGGGTGTCGATCTTCACCTGGTAGCCCAGGCCTTCGAGGAGGAAGGCGGCGATGCCGTTGGTGACCGCGATGTCGGTCCAGCCCGGATCGGCCAGCTTCACCGTACCGCAGGCTTCATCCTCGGCCCAGGCCAGCGGGCCGCTCAGCGCGAGTGCGCTGGCAAGCAATAGCGTCGATGCATGTCGTGCGGTGAATAGCTGGGTCATGCTCCCTTCCCCTTCGGCTTGTTGTGGTTGTTGTCACGGTTGCGGATAGCGGGCGCGGCGCTCCAGATCGTCGAGGTCGATGTGGTTGCGCATGTACTGCTGGCTGGCATCGACCATGGGCTGGTGATCCCAGCTTTTCAGCGTCCCGTGGGTCAGCGCGTCGGCCACCAGCCGGCGGCGGCGCTGGCTGGCGAGGACCTGTCTGGTGATGGCGGAGATATCCCAGCGCGCGCGGGCTTCGCCCAGCAGGTCGCGTACCAGGTTGGCGTGGGCGGGCGAGCCCATGAGGTTCTCCAGCTCGCGCGGGTCGTGCTTCACGTCGAACAGCAGGCAAGGGTCCTGCTCGGAATAGACGAATTTGAAGTCGCCGCGGCGGATCATCATCAGCGGGCTGACGGTGCCTTCGGCGGTGTATTCGCCGATCACCTCGTCGTGGCCGCCCACGCCTTGCAGGTGCGGCAGCAGCGAGCGGCCATCGAGGTGGATGCCGGGTTCGACCTGTCCGCCGGCCAGTTCGACGAGGGTTGGCAGCAGGTCGACGGTGGACACCGACTGGCTGACCCGATGCGGGGCGAAACGCCTGGGTGCGTGCACCAGCAGCGGGACGCGGGCGGCCATCTCGAACCAGTGCATCTTGTACCAGAGGCCGCGCTCGCCCAGCATGTCGCCGTGGTCGCCGGAGAACACGATCAGCGTGTCTTCACTCAGGCCGCATTCTTCCAGGGTGCGCAGCAGCGCGCCGATCTGCGCGTCGACATAGCTGCAGGCGCCGAAGTAGGCGCGGCGCGCGGCGCGGATTTTCTCCTCGGGCATTTCCTGGTCCCACAGATCGATCACCTTCAGAAGTCGCTGCGAGTGCGGGTCCTGCTCGTTCTGGGCGATCTGTACCGAAGGCAGCGGGATGTCCTCGTCGCGGTACAGGTCCCAGTACTCGCGCGGGATGGTGTAGGGATCGTGCGGGTGGGTCATGGACACGGTGAGGCAGAACGGCTGCTCGGGATGCTCGCGGACGTGGTCGTAGAGGTACTGGCGCGCCTTGAACACCACTTCCTCGTCGAAATCGAGCTGATTGGTGCGCACGCACGGGCCGGCCTGCAGCACTGAAGACATGTTGTGGTACCAGCTCGGGCGCACGTCCGGCTCGTCCCAGTTCACCGCCCAGCCGTAGTCGGCGGGGTAGATGTCGCTGGTCAGGCGTTCCTCGTAGCCGTGCAACTGGTCCGGGCCGCAGAAGTGCATCTTGCCCGACAGCGCGGTGCGGTAGCCCAGGCGCCGCAGGTAGTGCGCGTAGGTGGGGATGTCGGCGGCGAAGTCGGCGGCGTTGTCCCAGGCGCCGATCCTGGTCGGCAGCTGGCCGCTCACCAGGGTGAAGCGCGAGGGCGCGCAGAGCGGGCTGTTGCAGTAGGCCGAGTCGAACACCACGCCCTCGCCGGCGAGGCGCGAGAGGTTGGGCAGCTTGATCGGCGACTGGGCGTCGTAGAAGGGCAGGAGCGGCGCGGCCATCTGGTCGGCCATGATGAAGAGGATGTTCGGGCGCTGGCGCTTCATGGCGTTGGGCTTATCCTGTTGGTGCTGTTATGGGATGCTGTGCGGTATGAGTCTGTTGGCTACTGGATAGGGGGTAAAGCGCATGGCGCCGCATGCTTCGGATAACGCGTGCTTATGCGAGAGCCAGCCTTGAGCGTGCCGCTGGAACTGCTGCGGGTATTCGAGTCCGCCGCCCGGCTGCTCAGCTTCACCGCCGCCGCCGGAGAGCTGGGTACCACCCAGCCGGCGGTCAGCCAGCAGATCAAGCGGCTGGAGAAACTCCTCGCCGTGCGCCTGTTCGACCGCATCCACCGGGGCATCGCCCTCACCGAAAGTGGACAGGTGCTGCAGCAGCACGTGCAGGCCGGGTTGGAGAGCATCGACGCCGGCATCGCTGCGGTGACTGCACAACATCCTCACGAAGTGCTGCAGGTCGCCACTGACTTCGCCTTTGCCGCCTACTGGCTGATGCCGCGCCTGCCGCGCTTTCGCCAGGCGCACCCGGAACTGGATGTCGGCCTGATCAGCAGCGACCGCAGCCCGATATCCCTGCGCAGCGACATCGACGTGGCCATCGCTTTCGGCGATGGGCGCTTCAAGCACGGCGAGGCGCTGCGCCTGTTCAGCGAGGAAGTCTTCCCGGTGTGCAGCCCGCGTCTGCTGGAAGGACGCGAGCTGCCGTTGGCGCCTCAGGCGCTCACCGAATTGCCGCTGCTGCACCTCAAGCCCGAAGCGTCCAGTCGCTGGTTCGACTGGGGCGGTGTCTATCGCGCGCTGGGCATCGACGGCTCCCCAGCGCCCGCCGGGCTACGCTTCGACAACTACACCCTGCTGATCCAGGCGGCCATCGCCGGGCAGGGCGTGGCCATCGGCTGGCGGCATCTGGTCGACGAACTGCTGGAACAGGGGTTACTGTGCCGGCCCGTTGCCGAAGCCGTGGAATCGCGGTTCGGTTATTACGCCGTGCTGCCCGAGCGCAAACGGCGCATGCGCCTGGTACAGCGCTTCGTCGACTGGCTGCAGGCGGAACTGGAGCAGGACCGATGACCGAGATTCAAGACTTCCACGCCCACGTCTATTTCGACGCGACCACCCTCGAACGCGCCCGTGCGCTGTGCGAGGAAGCAGCGCGCCGTTTCGGCGCGAAGATGGGCCGCGTCCACGAACGCCCGGTCGGCCCGCACCCGGACTGGAGCTGCCAACTGGCCTTCGACAACGCCACCTTCGCGACCCTGGTGCCCTGGCTGGCGCTGAACCGCGACGGCCTGGTCGTGTTCGTCCATCCCAACACCGGCAACGATCTGCGCGATCACCGGGACTACGGCATGTGGCTGGGCGAAGTACGGCCGCTGGACCTTTCGTTGTTCACGAGCTGACACTTTTTTGCATTCGATAATAATTCTCGATTCGGTGTATGCTGCCGACCCTTCGCTCCGGCCTGACAGACGTTGGCCGGTTTTTCAGGGTATTTCGGCCATCATGCGGCGCTTCGCTTCCTCCTCCCTGCTGCAGAGCTTCCAGGCGCACTACGCGGACCTGATGCGCTTCCTCGCCCGCAGGCTGGGGGACAACCAGCGCGCCGCCGACGTTGCCCAGGACACCTGGCTGCGCCTGGCCGACCACCCTGCCGAAGCCGAAGTGCAGGACCCGCGCGCCTACCTGTTCCGCGTCGCCGGCAACATCGCCATCGACAACCTGCGCCGCGAAGGCCGGCTGGCCGAGCTGCATGCCGATGAAACCGCCGCCAATGATCTGAGCGATCCCGCTTCCGGGCTGGAGCACCGCCTGCTCGCCCATGAGGCGCTGGAACATCTGGACGCCGCCCTCGACCAGTTGCCGTCGAACGCCCGCGAGGCGCTGCTGATGAACCGCCTCGACGGCCTCACCCATGCGCAGATCGCCCAGCGCCTGGGCGTATCCGAGAGCATGGTGGGCAAATACATCGTCCAGGCCATGCGCCATTGCCGCGACTGGGCGCAGCGCCAGGAAGGCACGCCATGAACCGCGCGGAGCTGTCGCTTTCCGATGAGGCCATCGAGCGCCTGGTGCGGCTGCATTCAGGCGGTGCCGGCGCGGCTGAGCGCATGGACTTCCTGCGCTGGCGCGGCCTGAGCATGGATCATGAGCGTGCCGCCCGCGAGGCTGAGGCACTGTGGGGCGCGTTGCCGGAAACCCGCCATGCCGAAGATTACCGCCGTCGCGTGCGCCGCCCACGTCGCTGGTTGGCGCTGGCCGCCGCGGCCTGCGTCGCCGCCATTGCGGTGACCATTGCCCTGCCTGAACCGCTGGCTGGGCTGTATTCCGACTACGCCACCCGCACCGGCGAGCGGCGGATGCTGGAGCTGGCCGATGGCAGCCGCGTCTGGCTGAACAGCGACAGCGCGCTGTCCGTGGACTTCAGCCCGCAGCAGCGGCGCTTGCGCCTGCACAGCGGCGAAGCCCTGTTCGAAGTGGCCAAGGATGCGGCACGGCCCTTCATCGTCGAGGCCAGGGGCGGCGAGGTGCGCGCGGTGGGCACGCGCTTCGATGTCGACAGCCGTGGGCCGCAGGTGCGCGTCGACGTGACCGAGGGCGTGGTGCAGGTGAACAGCGCCGGCAGCGAGCCGGTTCGCTTGTCCGCCGGCGAGCGTCTGAGCTACCGCGAGGCTGCCGCGCCCGAACCGGTGCAGCCGCTGGACCTGTCCAGCGCCAGCGCCTGGCAGCGCGGCAAGCTGATCTTCAACCAGCGCCCGCTGGGCGAGGTGCTCGATGAGCTGGAGCGCTACGTGCCCGGCCGCATCGTGCTGACCGACAACGCGCTGCGCCAGCATAAGGTCAGCGGCGTGTTCGACCTCAAGGACCCGGACGCGCTGCTCAAGACCCTGGAGCGACTGCAGCCGGTGAAGGTCACCCATATGCCCTGGCTGGTGCTGATCCGTCCCGCGCCCAAAGCCTGATAGAAGCCGCTTTGTAGGATGGGTGGAGCTTGCGATACCCATGCTGCGGGCGGGATGGAGTTGATGGGTATCGCTGCGCTCCACACCATCCTACGACGTTACTGACGGCACAGGTTCCGGAGCGGCAGCGCAAGAAAATGAAAATATTTTTCATTCAGCACTGCAAGGTTTGCATGACCGTTTCGTCGTAGGCAGGAACGCGAAAAATTCTCACTACGCGACCCTGACCCCACAAGAACGGATTTCACCCGCATGCATTACCGTCCTTCCCCGTTGCACCGCGCGATCCTGCTCGCTTCCCTGCTCGGCGCCGTCGCCCCCGCTGCCCACGCTGCCACCGTCGAGCTGCATATCGCCCCACGCAGCCTGGACAGCGCGCTGACCCAGTTCGCCGACCAGGCCGGGCTGCACCTGCTGTTCAACTCCGAGGATATCCAGGGCTTGCAGAGCGAAGGACTGGACGGCACCTACAGCACCGAAGAGGCGCTCAACCAGCTGCTCTCCGGCAGTGGCGTGAGCTGGCGCTTCACCGACGAGCGCACCGTGCTGCTCAAGCGCGAAAAGGACGACTCCGCCGCCCTGAGCCTGGCACCGATGCAGATCAGCGTGGCGGCGCGGACTCCCACCGACATCAGCTCGATTCCCGGTACCGTCTGGGTCGTGGACCAGACCCAGTTGCGCGAGCAGCTGGACACCGGCGTGAGCCTGAAGGAGGCCGTGGGAAAGCTGGTTCCCGGTCTTGACCTGGCACCCGAGGGCCGCACCAACTACGGCCAGAACATGCGCGGGCGCAACGTGCTGGTAATGATCGACGGCGTCAGCCAGAACAGCTCGCGCGGCCTGTCGCGCCAGTTCGACAGCATTTCGCCGTTCAACGTCGAGCGCATCGAAGTGCTCTCCGGCGCCAGCGCCATCTACGGCGGCGGCGCCACCGGCGGCATCATCAACATCATCACCAAGAAGGGCGCGGTCGGTGATGCGCGCTTCGAGACGCAGCTGGGCGCCACCAGCGGCTTCAACAACAGCGACGACCTCTCTACCCGCGCCGCACAGTCCATCAGTGGCGGCAACGACCGCGTGGCCGGGCGCCTGGGCATTTCGGCGGAGAAGAACGAAGCCTTCTACGACGGCGGCGGCAACCAGATCTTCATCGACAACACCCAGACCGACCTGCAGTACAACCGCACCGTCGACGTGATGGGCAACCTCACCGCGCAGTTCACCGACGAGCAGAGCCTCGACCTGCTGGCGCAGTACTACGACTCGGGCAACGACGGCAGCACCGGCATCTACTTTCCCAACCTGAAGTACCAGGGCCCGTCGAACCTGGAAGACGCGGAAATCCGCAGCGGCCTGGATACCGATCTGGAACCGCGCTCGCGCCGCGTGTTGCTCAACGCCAATTACCACCACAGCAACCTGCTGGAGCAGGACTTCTACCTGCAGGCGTACTACCGCAAGGAAGACGACAACTTCTATCCCTTCCCCTACTACAACACCGGCAAGCCCACGGGTTCCAAGGGCGTGTACTTCGCCGGCTCGCAGCAGAACTTCGAGGTCAGCGGCTTGAAGGGCCTGTTCAGCAAGCAGTGGGATGCGTTCAAGTTCACCTACGGCGTGGACTTCGATCACGAGCGCTTCAACGCCGAGCAGAAGGTCTTCGACCAGCGCCTGTCTTCCGAGAGCGGCGGGCTGGACCTGGAGACCGCCAGCAGCGCCCCGCGCTACCCGAGCTACATCGTCGACGGGCTGTCGTTCTACGGTCAGCTGGACTGGAAGGCCACCGACAACCTGACTATCTCCGGCGGCGCGCGCCACCAGAAGATGGACGTCGAGGTGGACGACTTCAAAGGCGTGCCCGGCGGCAGCAACGACTACCAGGTCAACCTGTTCAACCTCGGCGCGATCTACGACTTCAAGAACGGCCACCAGCTGTGGACCAACTACAGCGAAGGCTTCGACCTGCCCGACCCGGCCAAGTACTACGGCAAGGCCGGGCTGTCGGTGGACGACAATCCGTTGGCCGGCATCAAGAGCCGCCAGGTCGAGACCGGCTGGCGCTACAGCGACATGCAGTGGCAGGCGCAGGCGGCGGTGTACTACATCTGGTCGGACAAGATCATCACCACCGACGCCGCGACCCTGACCATCGACGTGGAAGACCAGAAGAGCCGCGATTTCGGTTTCGAGGGCGCGGTCACCCGCTACTTCGAGAATGGCTGGCAGGGCGGCACCACGCTGCACCTGGTGCGCTCGGAAGAGGAAGATGCCGACGGCGACTGGATCAAGCGTGATGCGCGCTATGCGTCGCTGTCCAAGTCCACCGCCTTCGTTGGCTGGGGCGATGGCGAGCGTAGTGCCCGCCTGCAGGCCCAGCATGCGTTCAACCTGAAGGACGACGCGGATCACGAGATCGACGGCTACACCACCTTCGACCTGATGGGCGAGCAGAAGACCGGTTTCGGTACCTTCAGCGCCGGTATCCAGAACCTGCTGGACAAGCAGTACAGCACCGTCTGGGGCCAGCGCGCCGCGCTGTTCTATTCGCCGACCTACGGGCCGGCCTACCTGTACGACTACCAGGGGCGCGGTCGTACCTTCACGGTGGGCTGGAGCCTGGAATACTGAGAGCCTGAAAAGCTCTCTTCCTAAAAACTCAGGCCACCTTTCCGGTGGCCTGATTGGGCGTTTCGACGATGCCGCCGCTGAGGCTTCGGCAGTGGCATAAAAGTACTTCGCCGAGCAGCTGCAACGAGGGCGTGGCGAAGTAGTCCAGCAGCGCTTCCTCGTCCTTCCAGCTCCCCTGCAGCAGCCACGGCTCGCCGTTCTCGCGGGCGACCAACTGGCAGCGCAGGCACCCTGGCGCGCGGCGTGCGCCGTCGACGAGGTTGTCGATCAATGCGCCCAGTTCTGCCTCGTGCCCCAGCCGGGGATGGATCTGCAATTCATGTTCGATGGGTGTTTGCCAGTGCATGTCCTGTCCTCCGCATTACAGGAAGAAGTCCGAAGTGGCTCCTCGGACGACTGACAGGAAGATTACGGCGCGGCCAGCGCCGGGCGTTATCCGGATGCTGTCGGCTTCTTGCCTGATCCTGCGTTGCGCTCGCCCACCCTTGTAACAGACCGTTTCCAGGCCCTGCACTGCAACGGTGCGCGCTGGAATACCACGCTGGCTTGTCCATTCCTGCCGATTGCTTGCCTGATCCTCCAGCGGCTGCCTTACTGTCACACTCGCGCACGCGTCGCGGGCGTAAGCTGCGTGCGCCGCCACTGGAGGTCCCGCATGTCCCAGTCCGTTCCCGCCTACGATCCCATTGCCGCCGGCCGCCAGGAGCTGGCCGACATCATCCAACGCCACTGCCAGGGTGAAGGTGTCTTCGAAACCGCTATCGACTCCCTGCTGGTCGGCCGCAGCGATTGCCCCCACGAAGGCCGCATGCCGACCCTCTACCGCCCCGCCCTGTGCGTGATTGCCCAGGGCTGCAAGGAGGTGCGCCTGGGCAGCGAGGTGTATCGCTACGACGAACTCAACCTGCTGGTGGTGTCGGTGACGCTGCCGGTGTCCGGCCAGGTGATCGAGGCCTCGCCGGAGAAGCCCTACCTGTCCATCCGCCTGGACATCGACCCGGGCGAACTGACCCGGCTGATCGCCGAAGCGGGCCTGGCCGGCAGCGCGCCGCGCCCGGCCAGCCGTGGCATCTACCTGCAGCGCCTGGACTGCACCGTGCTCGACGCCTTGCTGCGGCTGATGCGCCTGCTGGATACGCCGCGGGACATCGAGATGCTCGCGCCGCTGTTCGTCCGCGAAATCCTCTACCGCCTGTTGCGCGGCCCGCAGGGGCATCTGCTGCACGACCTGGCGATGACCGACAGCCAGACCCATCGCGTCACCCGTGCCATCGAGTGGCTCAACCGCAATTACGACAAATCCCTGCGCATCGAGGACCTGGCCCGCGAGGTGAACCTCAGCGTGTCCACCCTGCACCACCGCTTCAAGGAAGTGACTGCGTTGAGCCCGCTGCAATACCAGAAGCAGTTGCGCCTGCAGGAAGCCCGGCGATTGATGCTCTCGGAAGGACTGGAGGTGGCGGTGGCCGGGCATCGCGTTGGTTATGAGAGCCCGTCGCAGTTCAGCCGCGAATACAGCCGCCTGTTCGGTGCGCCGCCGCTACGCGATCTGGCGAGCCTGCGTGGGGCGTTGGACAGCGAGGCCGTGCCGGCCTGAGCGGATTCAGGAGCACTTTCGTAGGATGGGTGGAGCGCAGCGATACCCATGCTGTCGGCGCACCGGATTGATGGGTATCGCTGCGCTCCACGCCATCCTACTAAGGCGTTGGCCGAGGGGACTTAGCGCTCGTAAAGCTCCAGCGGGAGGTCGTCCGGATCGGCGAAGAAGGTGAAGCGCTTGCCGGTCAGTTCGTCCTCGCGGATCGGTTCGCAGGCCACACCGTGGCTCTGCAGATGGGCCACGGCACTCTCCAGTTCATCCACGGCGAACGCCAGGTGGCGCAGCCCCTGCGCCTCGGGATAGGACGGCCGCGCCGGCGCACCGGGGAACGAGAACAGCTCCAGCCGCGCATCGCCCAGTTCCAGGTCGAGCTTCCAGGAGTCGCGGGCGGTGCGGTAGGTCTCGGCGACGACCTTCAGGCCCAGCACCTGGGTGTAGAAGTGCTTGGAGCGCGGGTAGTCCGAACAGATCAGGGCAACATGATGGAGGCTGTGCAGCAGGGCCATGGGCGGTTCTTCCCGGTGGGTCGGAGCGCTCTATCCTGACAGCCGTGCCCCGACGGTCAATGCTGGCGCTGTGAAGTCTGTCGCCAACGGCGCTGGAGTGATGGCAGTGCGCCTGCTAGCATCCCGCCGCCCACTCCCATAAACGGTCGACAGGATGTCCCCCGTACGGCCTCATTGAAAGGACTCAGCATGAAGAAGACCGCCCTGGCCATCGCCATTCCCGTTGCCATCGTTGGCGCCGCCGTTGCCGGCGCCTGGTACACCGGCAGCCGTGTCGAGCAGGAAGTGAACCGTGGCATCACCGAAGCCAACCAACTGTTCGAGCAGGAAGCCCCCGGCCTGGGCGCTCACCTGACGCTGGTGGACATCCAGCGTGGCGTGCTCTCCAGCACCGCGCGCTACAACCTGTCCTTCACCGGCAAGGAAGGCGAAGAGCCGCAGGTCCTGGTCTTCACCGACCGCCTGGAACATGGTCCCTTCCCGGCCTCACGCCTGGCAGCCGGCAAGCTGGCGCCGGTCATGGCGCAGAGCCATTTTGCCCTCGAGCAGAACGAACTCACTGCCCCGCTGTTCACCGCCTCCGGTGGCAAGGCCCCGCTGTCCGGCGAGCTGACCATCCACTACGACCAGAAGCAGGAAGGCCGCGTCGAAACCGCCGCCCTGGAGTTCGCCAAGGACAGCGACAAGCTGCGCCTGTCTCCGGCCAAGGTGACTTTCAGCGTTTCCGCCGACAAGAAGGACGTGAGCGCTGTGGGCAACCTCGCCGAGGTTGACCTGGACTTCACCGACGAGAACACCGGCCAGCCGGCTCGCGTGCAGCTGCGTGATCTGGGCATGCAGGGCGACAAGAAGGAAAACGCCAATGGCTTCGCCCTGGGCCCCAGCTCCGCCACGATCAAGAGCCTGAACATCAAGTCGCCGGGCGCGCCGGAAGTCGAGCTGCGCGAAGCCGTGGTCGAGGAAACCCTCAAGCAGGGCGGCAAGGGCCTGGACCAGAGCGTTTCCTACCGTATCGGCAAGGTCGTGGTGCAGGGCCAGGAAATCGGCGGCATGAAGCTGGACCTGAGCCTGCGCAACCTCGACGAAGGCGTGCTCAAGACCTTCAAGGAGTCCTACAACAAGATGGCGCTGGACAGCCTGGAAAGCACCGAGCTGACTCCGGCGCAGGAAGAAGAGCTCAAACGCCTGGGCCTGGCCCTGCTGGAAGGCTCGCCGGTGCTGTCGCTGGACGAACTGTCCCTGCAGACCAGCCATGGTGTGGCCAAGGCTTCCCTGTCGGTCGACCTGCGCAAGCCCAACGCTGCCGCTGCGACTCCTGACGAGATGGCCCGCAGCATCCTGGCTGCGCTCAAGGCCGACCTGAAGGTGGACAAGGCCGTGATCGGCGACATCGTCGCCCTGCAGGGTTCGCTGGGTGGCGAGGCTGCCGGCAGCGTCGACCCGGTAGCGCTCAAGCAGCAGTCCGATGCCATGACTGACCTGTTCAGCGGCATGGCGCTGAACTCGCAGTGGGCCGTTCTGGACGGCAATGCGCTGTCCAGCTCGCTGGCCTACGCCAACGACCAGGTGAAGTTCAACGGCAAGGACATGAGCGTGCCCGAATTCATGGCCTTCGCCATGGGCTCCGCGCAAGGCCAGGGCCTGGGTGGTCCGGCGGCTGGCGCCGAAGAAGAGCCGCAGGAAGAAAGCGTGCAGTAAGTTTCGCCTGAAACGAAAAAGCCCGGCATTCGCCGGGCTTTTTTGCTTTTCGTGGGAGCGAGCTTGCTCGCGAACCCGTCCGGCATCAGAGCTGCCGGCAAGAACTGTTCGCGAGCCAGCTCGCTCCTACAGAGGCATACGTAGGATGGGTGGAGCGGAGCGATACCCATGCTGTCGGTGCACGGAATCGATGGGTATCGCTTCGCTCCACGCCATCCTACGCAGAGCGAGTCGCGGCCATCAGCGGGCGGTGCGCACGCCCTCGGCCAGCTGACGGCACAGGCCGAGCACGCTCTGCACTGCGTCGGCGGAGCTGGTGGCTTCGGCGATCTTGTCGATCAGCGCCGAGCCCACCACCACGCCATCGGCCAGGCGGGCGATGCTCGCCGCGTGTTCCGGGGTGCGGATGCCGAAGCCGATGGATACCGGCAGGTCGGTGTGGCGACGCAGGCGCGCCACGGCTTCCTCGACGTGGTCCAGGGTAGCGGCACCCGCGCCGGTCACGCCGGCTACCGAGACGTAGTAGACGAAGCCGGAGCTGCCCTCGAGCACGGTGGGCAGGCGTTTGTCGTCGGTGGTCGGAGTGGTCAGGCGGATGAAGTCGATGCCCGCGGCCTGGGCCGGGTGGCAGAGGTCTTCGTTGTGCTCGGGCGGCAGGTCCACCACGATCAGGCCGTCGACGCCGGCCTCTTTCGCATCGGCGATGAACTTGTCCACACCGTAGTAGTGGATCGGGTTGAAGTAGCCCATCAGTACCAGCGGCGTGGTGGTGTTGCCGGCGCGGAATTCGCGGACCATCTTCAGCGTCTTGGCCAGGTTCTGGCCGTTGCCCAGGGCGCGGATGTTGGCCAGCTGGATCGCCGGGCCGTCGGCCATCGGGTCGGTGAAGGGCATGCCCAGCTCGATCACGTCGGCGCCGGCTTCGGGCAGGCCCTTGAGGATGTCCAGCGAGGTCGAGTAGCCCGGATCGCCAGCGGTGATGAAGGTCACCAGGGCGGCGCGGTTCTGCTCTTTGAGTTCGGCGAAGCGGGTCTGCAGGCGGCTCATGCTTGCGGCTCCTGTTGCATGTGGTGCATGACGGTCTGCATGTCCTTGTCGCCACGACCGGACAGGTTCACCACCATGATGTGGTCCTTGGGCAAGTTCGGCGCGCGCTTGAAGACTTCGGCCAGCGCGTGGGAGGACTCCAGCGCGGGGATGATGCCTTCCAGGCGGCAGCACTGGTGGAACGCGTCGAGGGCTTCGTGATCGGTGATCGAGGTGTACTCGACGCGACCGATGTCATGCAGCCACGCGTGTTCCGGACCGATGCCGGGGTAGTCCAGGCCGGCGGAGATGGAGTGCGCGTCGATTATCTGGCCGTCTTCGTCCTGCAGCAGGAAGGTGCGGTTGCCGTGCAGCACGCCCGGCACGCCACCGTTCAGGCTGGCCGCGTGCTTGCCGGTCTCGATGCCGTGACCGGCGGCTTCGACGCCGATGATCTTGACGCTGGCGTCATCGAGGAACGGGTGGAACAGGCCCATGGCGTTGGAGCCGCCGCCGATGCAGGCGACCAGCGAATCGGGCAGGCGCCCTTCCTTCTCGGCCAGCTGCTCGCGGGTCTCCTTGCCGATCACCGCCTGGAAGTCGCGGACCATCGCCGGGTACGGGTGCGGGCCGGCCACGGTGCCGATCAGGTAGAAGGTGCTGTCGACGTTGGTCACCCAGTCGCGCAGGGCTTCGTTCATCGCATCCTTCAGGGTGCCGGTGCCGGCGGTGACCGGGATCACCTCGGCGCCCAGCAGCTTCATGCGGAACACGTTGGCCTGCTGGCGATCGATGTCGGTGGTGCCCATGTAGATCACGCATTGCAGGCCGAAGCGTGCGGCCACGGTGGCGGTGGCCACGCCGTGCATACCGGCGCCGGTCTCGGCGATGATGCGTTTCTTGCCCATGCGCCGGGCCAGCAGGATCTGGCCGATGCAGTTGTTGATCTTGTGTGCGCCGGTGTGGTTCAGCTCTTCGCGCTTCAAGTAGATCTTCGCGCCGCCGCAATGCTCGGTCAGGCGCTCGGCGAAGTACAGCGGGCTCGGGCGACCGACGTAGTCGCGCTGGAAGTAGGCGAGTTCCTTCTGGAACTCCGGATCGTCCTTGGCCTTCTCGTACTCGCGGGCCAGGTCGTGGATCAGCGGCATCAGGGTCTCGGCGACGTACTGGCCGCCGAAGCTGCCGAACAGGCCCTTGGCGTCTGGACCGGTGCGCAGTGTGGACATGGGATCACTCCTGGTTGGAACCTGTCTCTCTCCGAGACATTGGGCCTGGGCTTACCCTCTCCCCAGCCCTCTCCCTGAAGGGAGAGGGAGCCGAATGTGCCGGCTGATACCAAGGTTTCAACCTGCACCGAACGGTCCCCTCTCCCGCTTGCGGGAGAGGGTCAGGGAGAGGGGCTCTGATCTTGTAGGGGCGGGGCACCTACGAATGGGGCTCAGGATACGGCTGTGTGAGGCCGGGGAAAAGCGATAAGATCGCCAGGATACGTCAGAAAAACTCACGGATAGACTGCCATGAGCCGAGACCTTCCACCGCTCAATGCCCTGCGCGCCTTCGAAGCTGCTGCCCGCCTGCGCGGTGTGAGCGCAGCGGCAGATGAGCTGAGCGTCACCCACGGAGCGATCAGCCGACAGGTTCGTCTGCTCGAAGAGGAGCTGGGCGTGACCCTGTTCGTCAAGGAAGGGCGCGGCGTAAAACTCACCGATGCCGGCATGCGTCTGAGCGAGGTGGCCAGCGATTCCTTCGAGCGCCTGCGCAGCGTCTGTGCTGAATTGCGCCGCCAGGCCGGCGGCGATGCGCCTTTCGTGCTCGGCTGTCCCGGCAGCCTGCTGGCGCGCTGGTTCATCCCGCGTCTGGACCGCCTGAATCGAGACCTCCCCGACCTGCGCCTGCAGCTCTCTGCCAGTGATGGCGACCTCGACCCGCGTCGTGGTGGCCTCGACGCCACCCTGTGCTTTGCCGCGCCGCCCTGGCCGGCAGACATGCGCGTGCTGGAGCTGGCGGTGGAGAGCATCGGCCCGGTCCTCAGCCCACGCTCTCCGCGCTTCGATCAGTTGCGTGCGGCGCCAGCCGAAGCGCTGCTGGGCGAATCCCTGCTGCACACCGTCTCGCGCCCGCAGGCCTGGCCCGAATGGGCCGCGCGCCATGGCCTGGACCCGACGAGGCTGAAGCTCGGGCAGGGCTTCGAGCATCTCTACTATCTGCTGGAGGCCGCCGTGGCCGGCCTGGGCGTCGCCATCGCGCCGCAGCAGCTGGTGGCCGACGACCTCGCTGCCGGTCGCCTCGCTGCGCCCTGGGGCTTTGTCGAGACCACCGCGCGGCTGGCGCTGTGGGTGCCCGAGCGCCGCGCCGATCCTCGCGCCGAGCGTCTGGCGCAGTGGCTGCGCCAGGAACTCGCTTAAGCGAGACTCAGAACTCCGGCGTGTACTTCACGCTGAACATCAGGTTGCGCGGGTCGCCGAAGTTGTTGGCACCGTCGGCCGCTGCGTAACCGGGCAGGTAGTAGCGCTTGTCGAACAGGTTGTTGGCGTTCACCGCCAGGTCGATCTCGCGGCTCAGGCGGTAGCCCAGGCGCGCGCTCCAGACGGTGAAGCCGGGGACGTCGAACTCGCGATCGAAGCTCACGGTGTGGCTCTGGGTCACGAAGCCCAGGCCGGTGCTGACGCGATTCCAGTCGCCCGGCAGCTGGTAGTCGGCCCACATCCGCAGCATGTGCTTGGGTGTCCATTGGCTGAACACGCGGCCCTTGTTCTCCGGGTCGTCGAGGAACTTGGTGGTGTTGTAGGTGTAGCCGGCGAAAAGTTGCAGGTCGCGCACGACCTCGCCGCTGACCTCGGCCTCGATGCCCTGGCTGCGCACCTTGCCGGAGGCGGTGGAGCAGTACCAGCCGTCGCAGGCGTAGCCGGCGGATTCATCGAGTACCGAGCGGTTCTTCTGGTCATAGCGGAACACGGCCAGCGAGGTATTCACCCGGCCATCGAGCAGCTCGCCCTTGAGGCCCACCTCGTAGTTGCTGCCGATCACCGGCTCGAGCATCTTCTGCTGCGCATCGCGTGCGCTCTGCGGTTCGAACACGTCGGTGTAGCTGGCGTAGGCCGACCACTCCGGCGTCAGCGCGTAGACCAGGCCGAAGTACGGGGTGACCTCGCCGGTCTCGGTCATGCTGTCGGTGTAGTCGTCGTCCGGCAGGTTGTAGGCATAGTCGTACCAGCTCACCCGGCCACCGAGCACGGCGGTCAGTGGCTCGGCCAGCTTCACCCGCCAGCTGCTGTACAGGCCCTTCTGGCGGATGTCGTAGTCGGCGTTGGTGGAGCGGCCGCCCGGTGAGGAGAGGATGTCGTCCAGACTCGGTTTGGGGCGGTGGTGGTCGATATCGAAGATGTTGCCGCCGGAGACGAAGCGCCGCGCGTAGAAGTCATCCGTGGTGTACTTGGAATAGTTGCCGCCGAGGATCAGTTCCTGCTCCAGCGAGAACGCCTCGAATTTCCCGTCGAGGTACAGGTCCAGGCCGATCTTGGTGGACTCGAAGTTGGTGATCCAGTCGGCGAAATCCAGGCCGCTGCCATCGGGCTGCACATCCCCGTGCATGCGCTGGTGGATCGAATCGTTGTGCTCGCGCATGCGCACGGCGGCAGCCTTCAAGCTCCAGTTGTCATCGAAGCGGTGCGTCAGGTCGGCGTAGACCGTGGTCTGTTCGATGTCGTTGCTGTTCCAGGTCGCGCCGCTGTAGGTGGAGCGCGAAAAGCCGATGTCGCTGCCGTCGGGATAGCGCGGCAGACCGCGCATCATCGGGCGCGAGTCGAGGTCGGAATCGCTGAAGCCGATGCCGACCGTGGTGTCCGGGCTCAGGTCGAAGTCCAGCGCGCCATACAGCGAGGTGGTCTTGCTCCAGACGTAGTCGGTGAAGGAGTGCGTGTCGTCCTGATCGGCCACCATGCGCCCGCGGATCGTGCCGGCCTCGTTCAACGGGCCGCCGACGTCAGCCTGCAGGCCATAGTGGTCCCACGAGCCGGCCTTGCCGGTGAAGGTGGCGGTGGGCGTGCTCTGCCCGCGCTTGCGCACCAGGTTGATGGCGCCACCGGGGCTACCGGCGCCTTGCAGCAGGCCGGAGGCGCCGCGGAGGATTTCCACGCGGTCGAAGAACACCAGGTCCTGGTTCGCCCAGTTGCCCAGCACGTAGGTGTTGCGCGGGATCGGCACGCCGTCGTACTGCCAGTCGTCGATCTGGAAGCCGCGCGAGGAAATCACCATGCCCGGGCCGATACCGGTGGCGCCTACCAGGCCGGTGGTGTGGTTGACCGCGTCACGCAGGTCGGTGATGTCCTGATCGTCGAGCTGCTTGCGGGTGATGACGCTGACCGACTGGGGAATGTCCTTGAGCTTGTGCTCACCCTTGCCAATGGTGGTGGCGCGGGCGGCGTAGGAGCCGCTGCCTTCGGTGGTGGCATCCAGCCCCTGGCCGGTCACCGTGGTGCTGTCCAGTTCCAGGGCGCCGTCGCGCGGCGCGGCCTCCACGCTGTAGGCACCGCTGGCGGTGACTTTCAGGCGCAGGTTGCTGCCGGACAGGGCTTTCTCCAGCGCCTGCTCGATGCTCAGTTCACCCTGGATCGCCGGGGCGCGCTGGTCGCGCACCAGTGCCGGGTCCAGCGAGATCACCTCGCCGCTCTGCCGGGCGATGGCGTTCAGCGTGGTGGCCAGGCTCGCGGCGGGCAGTTCGAAGTGCAGCAGCGCGGGTTCGGCGGCGAACAGGTGGGGAGCGTTGGCCACCAGCACGAAGGCGGTGGCAAGGGCGCGGGGCCAGGGTGAGGACACAGCAATCTCCTGAGAATTATTCGTATTCAGGAGCTAGGTGCGATGAAGTGAAAAATCCGGACAGGCACGGCCGAAAAATTTTTCCTGCGCCGGGACATCAAGGCTCCCGCAGGCTGATCAGGGTCAGCCAGGGGCCGAAGCGGCGTACTTCCAGCGGCAACGTTTCGCCCAGCGCGGCCAGCGTGCGATGAGGCTCGTCTAGCGGGAAGACGCCCTGCACCCGCAGGTTGCGTGCACGCGGCTCGACGCGGACGTAGCCCGGCAGGTAAGGACGCAGCGAATCGATCACCGCTTCCAGCGGCTCATCGGTGACGCTCAGCCGGCCATTCAGCCAGTCCGCACGGGCGGCCTGCTCGCGCAGCGGATGGATGCCGTCCGCGGCCAGCAATGCCGCCTCCCCTTCGCCCAGCTCGCGCCACTCGGCTTGCCCGACGAGGCTGGCGCGGACGCGATGTTCCAGCACCACCACGCGGGTGGCGTGGTCCTCCTGGCTGACCAGGAAGCGTGTGCCCAGGGCGCGAACTTCGCCCTGGGCGCTCCGGACGATCAGCGGACGCTGTGGGTCAGGTGCCACCTGGATTACCAGTTCGCCGTGGCGCAGCAGGATCAGACGCTGGCGCGAGTCGAAGGCCAGGTCAACCGAGCTTCCGGCATTCAGGCTCAGGCGGCTGCCGTCTTCGAGGGTGAAGTGTCGGCGCTCACCGGTACCGGTGCGCAGGTCGGCCAACAGGTCGCGTACCGGCGTGCTGCTGGCGGTCAGCCAGAGCCCGCCACCGAGCACGCCGAGGCCGGCCAGCCCGCGTAGCAGTTGGCGCCGCGAGCCCTGCTGGTGCAGCAGCAGATCGGCGGCGCCGGGCATGCGCCGCAGGTTGTCGTAGGGCGCCCCGAGGCCGCGTTGCAAGCGAGCCCAGGCGTCGGCGTGGGCTGGGTCGCTGCTCAGCCAGGCTTGCAGCTGGCGTTGCAGTCGAACATCGGCGTGCCCCGAACGCAGCCGCACCATCCAGTCGATGGCCTGCTCTGCGGCCGCGTCCAGCTGTACTTCGCTCATGGCACCAGCTCATTGAGGTAGATCTGCCGCAGCGCCTGCTTCATGTAGCGCCCCACGGTGCGTTCGCTGACAGCCAGGTGCCGGCCGATCTCGGCGTAGCCCAGGCCGTCGAGCTGGCTGAGCAGGAAAGCACGGCGCACCACCTGCGGCAGGCCATCCAGGGTGCGGTCGACCAGCAGCAGTGCTTCGAGCAGCAGCGCACGGTCTTCCGGCGAAGGCTCCAGGGCTTCGGGCTGGAGGCTGAGGTAGTCCAGGTAGGCGCGTTCCAGCCGGCGGCGGCGGTGACGGTCGTAGATGAGCCGGCGGGCAATGGTGGAGAGATAGGCGCGTGGCTGCTCGATGGTCTGTGGATCGACCTGGGCGGCGAGAATCTGGCAGAACGTCTCGGCCGCCGTGTCTTCGCCGTCGGCGCGGTTATCCAGGTAGCGCTGCACGTGCTGCAGCAGCCAGCGGTGGTGGTCGCTGAAGAAGAACCCCAGCTTGCTGGAGAGTGAGCCGGCCACGCGGACCATCCCTGGACTATTAAATAAGAATGCTTCGCATTATACATTTCCCGGGAGAGACGGCAATTCGCCGCTACCGGCAATTTGCTGCACTTGTGCCCATCGACTAGGGTCCAACTGGGACACTCACTCACCGCACGCCCTTGAGCGCGCCTGGGAGCACGCGATGTCGAATCACCACACCTACAAGAAGATCGAGCTGGTCGGCTCCTCGCGCACCAGCATCGAGGATGCGATCAACAACGCCCTGGCCGAGGCGGCCAAGAGCATCGACTTCCTGGAATGGTTCGAGGTGGTGGACACCCGCGGGCATATCGAGAACGGTGCGGTAGGGCACTACCAGGTGACCATCAAGGTTGGCTTCCGCATCGCCAACAGCTAGATCGCCTGCGGCTCGATCCTGTTTGTCGAGGGCCTTTGCACGTGGCTCTTTTGTCACGCGCTGCTGCCATGTTGGCGAGGCGCGTGGTCGTGCGTACCGGGGTAGCCCGGTTTTCCGGCCCGTTCGGGCCTTTTCTGTGAACGACGAGGGAGCGCTACCGATGAAGAAGTTCCTGATCGCTGTGGGGGTCTTCGCCCTGGCTGGCAACGTCTTTGCCGCCGGCAAGCCGTGCGAAGAGCTGAAGTCGGAAATCGAGGCGAAGATCAAGGCCAAGGGCGTCGCCTCTTTCAACCTGGAGGTCGTCGACAAGGGCAGCGCGGGCGGCAAGCAAGTCGTCGGCACCTGCGAAGGCGGCACCAAGGAAATCGTTTACTCCAAGTAAACGCCTGGACGTGAATCGAGGCCGGGCTCCGCGAGGGGCCCGGCCTTTTTCATCGCACCTGCTGCCTGTAGGAGCGAGCTTGCTCGCGAACGGTGCTCGCCGGCAGCTACTCGGCTGGGCGGGTTCGCGAGCAAGCTCGCTCCTACGAAAAGCTGAACCCCGCAAACCTTCCCGGCCTCGAAAGTCCTGACTGCAACCCACGCGGAGGACGCGACATGAAGAAATCGGCATCGGCCCACTGGCAGGGTGGCCTGAAGGACGGCAAGGGCACGATCTCCACCGAAAGCGGCGCGCTCAAGGAGCAGCCCTACGGCTTCAACACCCGCTTCGAGGGCGCACCGGGCACCAATCCGGAAGAACTGATCGGCGCGGCTCACGCTGGTTGCTTCTCCATGGCGCTGTCGATGATGCTCGGCGAGGCCGGCCTGACGGCCGAAAGTATCGACACCCAAGCCGAGGTCAGCCTGGAAAAGCTCACTGATGGTTTCACCATCACCGCCGTGCACCTGACGTTGAAGGCGAAGGTGCCGGGCACCGATGCGCAGACCTTCCAGGCCATCGCCGACAAGGCCAAGGCCGGCTGCCCGGTCTCGCGGGTGCTCAACGCGCGCATCACCCTCGACGCCAGCCTCGAATGAGCCAGCGGGGCACTCTGTTGCGCGGCGGAGGTCCACCGTTAGGATAGGGTGCCCCACCGAGGGGTTCTGACGAGGGACTGTGATGACGACGATTAAGTGGGCTGTGGCGACAGGCGTGGCGATGCTGCTGGCGAGCGGCGTGAGCTGGGCGGCGGTGAAGCCCTGCGAGGAGCTCAAGGCCGAAATCGAGACCAAGATCCAGGCCGCCGGGGTGACCTCCTACACCC
Source organism: Pseudomonas sp. YH-1 (assembly GCF_051990045.1). Classification (NCBI taxonomy): domain Bacteria; kingdom Pseudomonadati; phylum Pseudomonadota; class Gammaproteobacteria; order Pseudomonadales; family Pseudomonadaceae; genus Pseudomonas; species Pseudomonas sp. YH-1. The sequence goes on from NZ_CP178184.1 coordinate 1,146,914, forward strand.
TGGAGATCGTGGACAAGTCCGAGGTGAAGGATCCGAACATGGTGGTCGGCACCTGCGACAACGGGCAGCGGCGGATCATCTACCAGAAGAACGACGGCTGAGCGCGGCGTTCGATCGGGCCAGCACGCCTTGCGCGCGACTAAAGATCCAGCAGGTAACCCACCGCGGCTGCACTCAGGGCTAGCGCTGAGAACACCAGCGCCGGTTTGGATGTCAGCAGCCCGAGCAACATCTGGCGGCCCTTGCGACGAGCCTCCCAACGGATCTTGCGTAGTTCATCGGCAGCCTCGGGGTGGATGTCGCGGATGAAGTACGTGCTGGAGTAGATCAGGTAGCGCGCCTGATTCATCTCACTCACATTGGGGCATGCGATGGAGAACAGCGGACTGCCGTCAGGGGCAACGCCGACATTGAAGACGTAAGAGTCCAGCCCGTGCCGGCGCAGGGCCGAATTCAGGTATTCGGCCAGCGCTTCTTCCTTGAAATCGAGCAGCGTATGCATGTGTTCGCGAGGCTCCGCTCACTGGGAGCGCGACTGTACGACAGGACGCTGCGCGGGAGGAACTCATCGACTACAGGAGCGCACCATCGCGAGCGTCGGCCAGGCGTTCCACCGCTCCTGCAGGTTGCGGCTCAGAACGGCCCGCAGCGCACCGCACCCTGGAAGTCCGTCTTCGCCACCAGCTTGCCGTTGGCGTCCGTCAGCAGTGCCAGCGCGCTGCGCAATTGCGGGCGCAGCTCCAGGCGGTAGCGTTCACCGGCGGCGAAGTCGTCGTAGGTCACCTTGACCCGGCAGGTCAGCTCCGAGGGATCGGTCATCTGGCCCATGCCGCCGCCGCTGGAGACTTCGTACTGGAAGCGCACCACCAGCTCGTGGCGCCCCGGCGTCACCTGGTAGAAGCGGCCGTCGTTCACCGATTGGCCATCCAGGCGCTCGGCCATCAGGGTCTTGCCCGGCGTGGTGTAGAGGTCGATCCAGGCCATCTGCGGATCGTGGGCCGGCAGCGGGCTGGCGCAGCCGGCGAGCAGGGCGAAGCCCAGGGAAAGGAGGCCGGGGAGATGACGCGGGCGCATGGAAGTTCACCGTGGAATGGGCTTATCCCACAGCATACCCCGCTCAGGCCTTGGCGCAGCCCCGTTCGCGGCCGCGGGCGATTTCGCCACCCTGGGCATCGTAGAGCTTGGCCCAGGGGCGGAAGCCGATGCTGCCAGTTTCCAGGCGGTAGCGCTGACCGGCGCTGAACTCCTTGTATTGCACGGTCATTTCGCAGTCGCGCCACAGCGCCTCGTCCACCGGGCCGATGTCCACCGGCTCGACCTGGAACTGGAAGCGCACACGCAATTCGTGGGAGCCCGGGTCGACCTCGAAGTAGCGGGTGCTGGACCACTCCTTGTTGTCCACTTCCATGGCCGCCAGATCGCTCTGGCTGTTGGTGTCCAGGTCGACCCAGGCGCGGTTCGGGTCCGGCTGGGGCATCAGCATCGAACAGCCGCTCAGGGCGAGCAGGCCGGCAGGTATGAGAAGGGCGCGCATCGGGTGGGGCTCCTGGTCGAAAGGGTCGGCAGCGGGCGGAACAGGCGCTGTGCTATGTTCCGCGCATGCCCTTCCGCCTTCTTATCCCGACACTCGACCGCCGCCTGTGCCGCTGGGTTCCCTGCCTGGCCATCTGGGCGCTGAGCGGTTGTTCCACAGTGAGCTACTACAGCCAGTTGGCGGACGGCCAGTTGCGCCTGCTCGCCGCCCGCGAACCGGTGGCCGAAGTGGTCGCCGACCCGACCCGCGACCCCGCGTTGCGCCAGCGCCTGGAGCTGTCCCAGGAGGCGCGCGCCTTCGCCAGCGCCGAGCTGGGCCTGCCGGACAACCAGAGCTACCGTCTCTACGCCGACATCCATCGGCCCAACGTGGTGTGGAACGTCTTCGCCACGCCCGAGCTGTCGCTGCAGCCGCTGACCCATTGCTTCCCCATTGCCGGCTGCGTGGCCTACCGCGGCTATTACGGCGACAAGGGTGCGCAGGCCGAGGCGAGGCGTTTGAAGGAGCAGGGTCTGGATGTCTATGTCGGCGGCGTGGAGGCCTATTCGACCCTCGGCTGGTTCGACGACCCGATCCTCAGCAGCATGCTGCGCTGGGGCGACCAGCGCCTGGCCGAGACGATCTTCCATGAGCTGGCGCACCAGAAGTTCTACCTGCCGGGCGACACGGCGTTCAATGAATCCTACGCCTCCTTCGTCGAGGCCGAGGGCGGCCGCCGCTGGCGCGAGGCACGCCATCTGCCGGATGAATCGCCGCTGCTGGCCGAGCAACGCAAGCGCTTCACCCAGCTGGTACTCGATACCCGCGAGCGCCTGCAGGCGCTCTACGCCAGCCCGCGCAGCGAGACGGAAAAGCGCGCAGGCAAAGCCGCCGAATTCGAACGCCTGCGCCATGACTATGCTCAGATGCGTGATCAGGACTGGGGCGGCAAGGCGCCTTTCGACGCCTGGGTCAACGGCCCCCTGAACAACGCCAAGCTGCTGCCCTTCGGCCTCTATGACCAGTGGGTGCCGTCGTTCGCCGCGCTGTTTGCCCAGGTCGGCGGCAACTGGCCGGCGTTCTATGCGCGGGTGGAAAAGCTTGGAGCACTGCCGCCTGCTGAGCGCAAGGTCGCGCTGGAGAAGCTGAAGGCTGGGGAGTTCGTCAGCTTCCGCTGAAGTCTGCACCGCTGCAGGTTGAGCCTCACTCCGGCCTGTCCGGGCTGTGCAGTGGCAAATCCAGCTGCACACGGCGTCGCAGCCAGGGGCTGGGCCGGTAGCGCGCCTCGCCGTAGCAGACCTGCAGGCCCTGGAGGATGGTGAGGATGCGCGCAGCCCCGTAGTGCTCGCCGAAGGCCAGCGGGCCCAGGGGATAACCCAGTGCCAGTTGCACCGCGCGGTCCAGCGTTACCGGGCTGGCAATGCCACGCTGGGCGATCTCGCCGCCGAGGTTGACGATGCCCGCGACCACTCGCTGGCTGATGAAGCCAGGCGAATCGTTGATCACCTCCACCGGCACGCCGTCGCTGCCCAGCGCCTGGCGCGCCTGGGCTTCGAGCTTGGGGTCGAGCGCCGGCTGGCGCATCAGCACCCGTCGACGGTCCAGTTCGGTGAAGGTCTCCAGCGCCAGGCTGCGCTCCGGCGGCAGACCGAGGGCGTCGATGCGCGTGCTGGCGTCCACCCCCAGCGGCGTAACCAGGCAGATGGCGCGGGACGAGGGCGCTTCGCCGGTCTCCAGCACTACGCCGCCGAGAGTGAGGATCGCCGCCACACGGTGACGCAGTTCCGGATCCTGGCTGTCGAGCCAGTACGGGCGATTGAGCAGTACGGTTTCGTGCTGTTCCTCGGGCTCACGCATGGGCTGGCCGTCGCGATAGCGGTAGAAGCCCTCGCCGCTCTTGCGCCCCAGCAGGCCGCCGGCGACGCGTTGCGCGGCCAGCGGCGACGGGGTGTAGCGCGGGTCCTGGTAGAACTGCTGGTAGAGCGACTCCATCACCGCGTGGGATACGTCCAGACCCGTCAGGTCGAGCAGTTCGAACGGCCCCATGCGGAAGCCCACGCCGTCGCGCAGGATGCGGTCGATCTGTGCCGGGCTGGCGATGCCTTCGCCGAGGATGCGCAGCGCTTCGGTGCTGAAGGCACGGCCAGCGTGGTTGACGATGAAGCCGGGGCTGTCCGGCGATACCGCTGGGTAATGCCCGGCTTGCTCGGCCAGTCGGCTCAGGCGGCGCACGACCGACTCGCTGGTGCGCTGCCCGCGTACCACCTCGACAATGCGCATCAGCGTCACCGGGTTGAAGAAGTGGAAGCCGGCGACCCGCTCCGGGTGCAGGCAGCGCGCGGCGATGCGGGTCACCGAGAGCGACGAGGTATTGCTCGCCAGCACGGCGTCCGGCGCCACGCGTTTTTCCAGCTCGGCGAGCAGGGCCTGCTTGGCGCCGAGGTCTTCGATGATGGCTTCGATCAGCAGGTCGCAGTCGGCCAGTTCATCCAGGTTGTGGCTCGGCAGCAGGCGCTGCATCGTCGCATCGAGGGCGTCCGGGGCGAGCTTGCCCTTGGCCACCGCGCGCTCCAGCAGCTCGCGGTTGAAGGCCAGCGTCTGCTCCACGGTCTGCGGGTTGCTGTCGTACAACCGCACCGGCAACCCGGCACTGGCGAACAGTTGGGCGATGCCGCGGCCCATGGCCCCGGCGCCGATCACGCCGATACGGTGGAAGGACTCGGTCATGCTGCGGGTCTCGTCGTGCGCACCTGCTTCAACCATAGACGCTGTGCTCACGCGGTGGTCCTTTTGGCCAGTTCCAGGTCGCGCAATTGCCGGCGCAGCAGCTTGCCGACGCTGGTCTTGGGCAGCTCGTCGAGCACCTCGACGAAGCTCGGCACCTTGTAGCCGGTGAGGTGCTCGCGGCAGTGGGCGATGATCTGTGCCGGCGCCAGCGTCTCGTCCCTGAGGCTGACGAACAGCTTCACCGACTCGCCCTTGCGCTCGTCCGGCACGCCGATGGCCACGCACTCGCGCACGCCGGGGTGGCGCATCACCGCGTCTTCCACTTCGTTGGGGAACACGTTGAAGCCGGAGACCAGGATCATGTCCTTCTTGCGGTCGACGATCTTCAGCATGCCGTCGGCGTCCAGCTCGGCGATGTCGCCGGTCTTCAGCCAGCCGTCGGCAGTCAGCACCTGGGCGCTCTCCTCCGGCCGCTGCCAGTACCCCTGCATCACCTGCGGGCCACGCAGCCACAGCTCGCCGGGCTGGTCGGGGCCGGTGTCGTTGCCCTCCTCGTCCACCGTACGCAGCTCGGTGTCCACCAGCGCCTGTCCGACGTAGCCCTCACGGTACGGGCTCAGCAGCGTGCCGGTGGAAACCACGGGCGATGCCTCGGTGAGGCCGAAGCCCTCGCGCACCGGCGCACCGGTTAGTGCTTCCCAGCGGCGGCCCACTTCGCGGTTCAGCGGTGCGCCGCCGGAGGTCACCCACTTCAGGTGGCTGAAGTCGATGGCGGGGAAGTCCGGGTGGTTCATCAGGCCGACGAACAGGGTGTTGATCCCGCTCATCAGGGTGAAGGGATAGCGGCGCATGGCGCCGAGGATCTCGTCGAGGTTGCGGCCGTCGCGGATGAACACCGTGTGCAGGCCCATGCCCACCGAACTCAGCAGGTTCGTCGAGAACGCCATGATGTGGTACAGCGGCAGCGGCGCGATGCGCACGTCGGTGGCCGGCTCCAGCAAGCCGGGGCGCAGGAACAGCTCCAGGGTCTGCACGACGTTGGCGATCAGGCTGCGGTGACTGAGCATCGCGCCCTTGGACACCCCCGTGGTGCCGCCGGTGTACTGCAGCAGCGCGAGGCGATCCAGGCCCGGCTCGGCTTCCACCGGCGGTGCTTCGGCGCCCAGGCGCAGGGCCTGCTGGAAGCGCGTGCAGTCGGCCTCGACGCTGTCGAACTGCGGACGCTCGATGTCGTCGATCGAGGTCAGCAGCACCTGCCGGACTTCGCTGTGCGTCTGTACGCCGCGCAGCAATGGCAGCAGGCGGTCGAGCAGCAGCACGGCGCTGGCGCCGGAGTCGGCCAGTTGGTGGCGCAGCTCGCTGGCGGTGTACTGCGGGTTGGTATTCACCAGCACCACGCCGGCCTTCAACGCGCCGAAGGTGGCGATGGGGTACTGCAGGGAATTGGGCAGCATCAGCGCCAGGCGCTCGCCCGGTTGCAGGCCGGCGTGGTGGCGCAGGTAACGGGCGAAGGCGTCGGCCTGGCGCTCCAGCTCGGCGAAGCTCAGGTGGCTGTCGCCACAGGAGAACGCGAGGCGTTCGGGGAATGCGCGACAGGCATCGCGCAACAGGTCGTGGAGGTTCTGGTAGTCGTGACGGGTGATCTCGCGGGCCACGTGACCGGAGGGTTGAGCAGACATCGACTTCTCCGTTTCTTTTTCGAGCCTGACTTGGCTCTGGATTCGAATTGTTGTTCTGCACAGCGAAACATCGTGTCGAAATCGATGGTATGCGATAGGCTAGCCTGGCGCAACGAGCACACGCGGACCGCTGCGTGGCGACTGGGCTATCTGCTATCGTTCGCCCGCGCCGCGCGTGGCGCCGCAACAGCAATCCCCCGCCGAGGCCCCATGAGCGACGACGTCGAAGACAGCAGCAACCCCAAGGACCGCAAGTACGTCGAGGCGCTCGCCCGCGGACTGGACGTGCTGCGCGCCTTCACCCACGGCTCGGTGGTGCTCGGCAACCAGGAAATCTCGCGGATCACCGGCCTGCCCAAGGCGACGGTGTCGCGCATGACCTACACCCTCACCCAGCTCGGTTACCTCTGCTACTCGCAGCAGCATGAGAAGTACCAGCTGGATTCCGGCGTGCTGGCGCTGGGTTACGCCTACGTTTCCAACCTGCGCGTCCGCCAGCTGGCCAAGCCGTACATGGATGCCTTTGCCCGTCGCACCAACACCACGGTGGGCCTGACCTGCCGTGACTGGCTGTCGATGATCTACGTGGAAAACTGCCGTCCGCCGGAAGCCACTTCGCTGCGCATGGACGCCGGTGTGCGCCTGCCGCTGGCGACCACCGCTGCCGGCCGTGCCTACCTCGCCGCGACCCCGCAGCAGGAGCGCGAGCACCTGCTGTCGGCGCTGCAGGAGCGGCATGAGGGTGATTGGGCGGTGATGCGTGCTTCGCTGGATGCGTCCTTCGAGGAGTACTACGAGCACGGTTTCTGCCTGTCGCTGGGCGACTGGGACCGCAACGTGCGCGCTGCCGGTGTGCCGCTGCGCCTGGCCGACGGTGGGCTGATGGCGCTGACTTGCGGGGCGCCGTCGTTCCAGTTGAGCGAGGAGACGCTGCGTGGGTCGCTGGCCCATGAGCTGGAGATTCTGGCGCGGGATATCGAGAGCCTCGGGGCCTGATTTTCTCTGGGCTTTCGTAGGGGCTGGGCTTTTTATCTAGTTGTTTCTGCGCCGCATCTGTGTGCGCTGAGACTTCTTGTTTCGCCTCTCGGCGAGTCCCTTTTGTCAAACGCCACAAAAAGAACCAAAAGGTCTTGCCCCTCCATCCGGTTTTTCGCCTAGGCGAAAAATTCCCTCGTTGAAGCGAAGTTTCAGGGGCACGCCACGACGGGCCATCCCTGGCCCATCGTGGCTCTCGCGACATCCATGTCGCTCAACCCCTGAAACTCCGCTTCAACGAGGCCTCCTGAAAGGGGCCGTCCGGAGTGCGCGGCGGGATGTTGTAGGAGCGAGCTTGCTCGCGAACCGCCCAGCGCCCAAGTCGCAGGCAAATCTCTTCGCGAGCAAGCTCGCTCCTACAAGAGATGGCCTCCGTGTTATGCGACCTCCATCAGGCTCGCATAGGCCTTCAGGTGATGATCGTCGTCACCCAGCTGGTGGCTGAGCATCACCAGGCGCTTGGCGTGGTGTGCCAGCACGTATTCCCAGGTCATGCCGATGCCGCCGTGCAGCTGGATCGCCTGTTCCGCCACATAGCGCGCGGCGCGGGTGACGATGAACTTGGCGGCGGCCAGGGTTCGGCTGCGCTCGGCGCTGTCGGGCTGGTCGGCGACGCAGGCGGCGAGGATCGCCATGCTGGTGGCCTGTTCCAGCTCGCTGCGCATGTCCACCATGCGGTGTTGCAGCACCTGAAACTTGCCGATCGGGATGCCGAACTGCTTGCGCGTCTTCAGGTAGTCCAGGGTCAGCGCGCAGGCTTCCTGCAGGCTGCCGAGGGCTTCGGCGCACTGCGCGGCGATGGCGCGGCCTTGTTGGTAACGCAGGGCCGGAAGGGCTTCGCCCGGCACGCCAAGGGCTTCGCCAGGAGCTCCATCGAGGAACAGCTCGCAGGCGCGCTGGCCGTCCACCGTCGGGTACTCGCGGCGGCTGACGCCCGCTTGCTGCGGATCGATGAGGAACAGGCCGATGCCCTCCTCGTCCCGCGCATTGCCGCTTACGCGAGCCGAAACCAGGATCGCTGTGGCGCTCTGTCCGCCGATCACCACCGCCTTGCGTCCGCTCAGCTTCCAGCCGTCGCCGGCCTGTTCCGCGCGGGTCTGCACGTCGTGCAACTGGTAGTGGCTCTGCGGTTCTTCCAGTGCGACCGCCAGCTGCGCTTCGCCGCTGGCAATGCGTGGCAGCCAGTGGTCCTTCTGTGCATTGCTGCCCAGCTGGGCGATCAGCCCGCCGCCGTGCACCACCGATTGCAGGTACGGCTCCAGGCACAGGCCACGGCCCAGTTCGGTGAGTACCAGCATACTCTCGACACCGCCGCCGAAGCCGCCGTACGCCTCGGGCAGCGACACCGAAGTCAGCCCCAGTTCGCCGAGCTGGCGCCAGAAGTCAGCGCTGTAGCCCAGTTCGGAGCGGCTGAAGCCTTCGCGCTTGTCGAACGGGTAGGCGTCGCGCACCAGGCGTGCCGCGGTGTCCTGCAGCATTTGCTGCTCTTCGCTCAGTTTGAAGTCCATGGTCAGGCCCTCACAGCTCGAGAATCATCTTGGAGACGATGTTCTTCTGGATTTCGTTGGAGCCGCCGAAGATCGACAGCTTGCGCAGGTTGAAGTACTGGCTGGCAGGAGCCGCCGAGTAGTCCGCGTGCAGCGGCTCGGTGCCCAGCTCGAATTCGTCTTCGATGAAGGGCAGCGCGTAGGGGCCGAGGACCTTGCGCAACAGGTGGCTGATCGCCTGGCGGATTTCCGTGCCCTTCACCTTCAGGATCGAGCTTTCCGCGCCCGGCACGCCGCCTTCGCGGGCGGCGGCGAGGATGCGCAGGGTGCTCATCTCGATGGCCATCAGCTGCATTTCCACTTCCGCTACCTGGGCGCGGAACAGCGGGTCTTCGAGCATCGGCTTGCCGTCGCAAAGCTCACGACTGGCCACGCGCTTGAGGTGCGCGAGCACCGCCTTGGACGCGCCGATGCCGGCCAGGCCGGTGCGCTCGTAAGTGAGCAGGTACTTGGCGCAGGTCCAACCTTCGTTCTCGCGGCCCACCAGGTTCTCCACCGGTACGCGGACGTTGTCGAAGAACACCTCGTTGACTTCGTGCTCTCCGTCCAGGGTGATGATCGGGCGCACGGTGATGCCCGGCGTCTGCATATCGATCAGCAGGAAGCTGATGCCGCGCTGCTGCTGCGCCTCGGGGTCGGTGCGGACCAGGCAGAAGATCCAGTCGGCGTGCTGGCCGAGGGTGGTCCAGGTCTTCTGACCGTTCACCACGTAGTGATCGCCATCGCGCACGGCGCGGGTCTTCAGCGAAGCGAGGTCGGAACCGGCGCCCGGCTCGGAATAGCCCTGGCACCACCAGTCGGTGCCGTCGAGGATGCGCGGCAGGTAGTGTGCCTGCTGCTCGGGGGTGCCGAACTGGATGATCACCGGGGCGACCATGTTGACGCCGAACGGTACGGTGCGCGGCGCGCCGAAAGCGGCGCATTCCTCTTCGAAAATGTGCTTCTGCACGGCGTTCCAGCCGGTGCCGCCGAAGGCCTCGGGCCAATGCGTGGCGTACCAGCCCTGTTCGGTGAGCACGCGCTGCCAGCGCTGGTGGTCGCCCTTGTTCAGGTGTTTGCCCAGGCGCACCTTGGTGGCGATGTCCTTGGGCAGTCTGGTTTCCAGGAAATGGCGGACTTCGTCGCGGAACGCCAGCTCGTCGGGGGTGAAATGGATGTCCATGGCAGGTCCTCTACAGATCGGTGAAGCGGCGGCCTTCGGCCACCAGGCGTTCAAGCAGTGGTGCGGGTTGCCACCACGCGCCAAGGCGCTGGTGGAACTCGCGGATGCGTTCGAGCACGCGGGCAAGCCCCACGCTGTCGGCATAGAACAGCGGGCCACCACGCCAGGCGGGGAAGCCATAGCCGTTGAGGAAGATCACGTCGACATCGCTGGCGCGCTGGGCGATGCCTTCGTCGAGGATATTGGCGGCCTCGTTGATCAGCGCGTAGATGCAGCGCTCGACGATCTCTTCATCCTCTACCGGCGCGCGGGTGATGCCGCGCTCGGCGGCAGCCCGCTCCAGCATGGCCGGCAGCGCCGGGTTGTCCTGTGCGGTGCGGCCTTCGCCGTAGTGGTAGAAGCCAGTGCCGCTCTTCTGCCCGAGCATGCCGGCGGCGATCAGGTGGTCGAGCACGGTAGGCAGCGTCTGGCCGGGTTTCAGGTTTGGCCGCTGGCGCGAACGGATCGCGTGGCTGATGTCCAGGCCGGACATATCGCGCACCGCCAGCGGTCCCATGGCCATGCCGAAGGCGCGCAGCGCGCGGTCCACCTGCGCGGGTGTAGCGCCCTCCTCCAGCAGGAACTCGGCCTGACGGCCGTACTGGAAGATCATGCGGTTGCCGACGAAACCATCGCACACGCCGACCACCACCGAGACCTTCTTCAGGCGCTTGCCCAGCTGCATGGCGCTAGCGAGCACGGCGTCCGAGGTGGCCTTGCCGCGCACCACTTCGAGCAGGCGCATGACGTTGGCCGGGCTGAAGAAATGCAGGCCGACCACGTCCTGTGGGCGTTGGGTAAAGGCGGCGATTTCATCGAGGTCCAGTGAGGACGTATTGCTGGCGAGGATCGCGCCGGGTTTGCACACGGCGTCCAGCCGCTCGAAGACCTGGCGCTTCACGTCCAGGCTTTCGAACACCGCTTCGACCACCACGTCGGCATCGCCCAGCGCGGCGTAGTCGAGCACGCCGCTGATCAGGCCCATGCGCCGCTCCATCTCCTCGGCGCTCAGGCTGCCGCGCGCCATGCTGGCGGCGTAGGTGCTGCGGGCGCGGTCGAGGCCGCGTTGCAGGGCTTCGTCGCTCACCTCCAGCAGCTTGACCGGAATGCCGGCGTTGGCGAAGCACAGGACGATGCCGACACCCATGGTGCCGCCACCGATCACCGCGGCGCTACGTACCTCGCGCGGCTGCACGTCGGCCGCCAGGCCTTCGACCTTGGCTGCTTCGCGCTCGGCGAAGAAGGCATGGATTTGCGCGGCGCGTTGCGGCGACTCCATGCACTGCATGAACAACTCGCGCTCGCGCACCAGGCCGTCGCGCAGCGGCAGCTGGGTGGCGGCTTCCACGGCGTCGATGCAGCGTTGTGGGGAGAACTGGCCGGGCAGGCGCTTCTGCACCTCGCCGCGCTTGTGGGCGATCAGCTCGGCGAGGCCGGCTTGCTGTACGCGCTCGTTGCGCTCGCCCGTGCGGCGCGGACCCTTGGCGTCCGCCAGCAGGCGTTGGGCGAAGGCGAGGCCGGCTTCGACCAGGTCGCCGTCGATGAACTCGTCGACGACATTGAATTCGAGGGCTTCCGGCGCGCGGATCGGCGTGCCGGAGACGATCATGTCCAGGGCCTTTTCCACACCGGCCAGACGCGGCAGGCGCTGGGTGCCACCGGCGCCGGGCAGCAGGCCGAGCTTCACTTCCGGAAGGCCGACCTGGGCGTCGCGTCGGGCGATGCGGTAATGGCAGGACAGCGCCACCTCCAGCCCACCGCCCAGGGCGGTGCCGTGGATCACGGCGACGCTGGGCTTGGTCGCGTTTTCGATGACTTCCACCACTTCGGGCAGCGACGGCGCCTGCGGCGGTTTGCCGAATTCGCGGATATCGGCGCCAGCCATGAAGGTGCGCCCGGCGCAGACCAGCACCACCGCTCGTACTTGCGGATCGGCCTCGGCCTGCTGGAAGGCGGCGAGCAGGCCTGCGCGGATGGATTGTCCGAGGGCGTTCACCGGTGGGTTGTCGACCGTCACCAGGGCAATCTCGCCCCGGCGTTCGAGCAGTACCGCATCTGACATGCTGAACTCCGTTTTAGCGTTGTTTTAACGGAATGATGTTTCGCTGTGCAGAATACGATGCTGTTTTTTGTGGATTGATTGCAAGTCCTTTCGGCGGCCGGCCGGGAATCCTCCGGCGCGCCAGCACGGAAACATCAGGGTCTCTGCGTGCTTCCGGCAACCAGCAGGTCGCCGTGCAACTCGCAGTAGCATTCGTCGTTCCAGCCATAGTGAGGATCGCGGCAGATCGAATGCCGAACGGAGCCGGCATCGCCGGGTTTGCGAGTTTTCAGGCTGTCGCGCAAGGCCGCGTAGATCGAGCCGGGCTGCGGCCAGTCGGTACGTACCGGGCCTTCGCCGAGCTGGTTGCCGGCGCGCAGTTCGGCCCTCAGGATGGCGTCGAGTTCCGGGCAGAGCTGGGTGCTGGGCTGGCGTCTCATGGGTGTCTTTCCTGGCGAGGATCGAGGGTGGCGCCGGGCATTATCCGCAGCTTTGCCGCATTGCTTCGCCGAGCGGCCCGCATTGCCGAGCGGATAGATCCCTTTATTCGCCTGGTGAATGGGGTTCGGCCGGCGCGCCGGGCTTGGCATAGTGAAGCTCACCATCTGCAGGAGCGTGCGCCATGAACGAGTTCGAACACCAGTTGCTGGCGGTCAACGGCATCCAGCTCAGCCTTTACAGCTGCGGGCCGGCGGACGGCAAGCCGGTGTGGATGCTGCACGGTTTTCCCGAGTGCTGGCACTCCTGGCAGCACCAGATGCGCGCCCTCGCCGCTTCCGGCTACCGCGTGTTTGTCCCGGAAATGCGGGGCTATGGCCAGAGTAGCGCGCCGCAGGAAGTCGACGCCTATGACGTGCTGACGCTCTGTGCGGACATTCAGGGCGCCATGGACGCGCTGGGACATGAGCGCGTGGCGATGGTCGGGCATGACTGGGGCGCACCGGTGGCGTGGCACCTGGCGCTGCTGGAGCCACAGCGCGTGGAGGTGCTGGTGACGCTGTCGGTGCCCTTTGCCGGCCGCGCAAAACGCCCGCCGGTGGAGATCATGCGCGAAGTGTTCGCCGGCAAATTCTTCTACATCCTTTACTTCCAGCAGCCCGGCCGCGCCGAGGCCGAGCTGGATGCCGACATCACCTTGAGCCTGCGCCACTTCCTCGGCGACAACGTGCGTCTGGCGCCGGATCAGTCCCCCGACGGTCGCCTGTTCGACGGCCTGTCGCAACCGCCGGCGCACCCGGACTGGTGCAGCGCCGAGGACTTCCAGTGGTATGTGCGGACCTTCGAGGGGCGTGGTTTCCACGGCGCGCTGAACTGGTACCGCAACTTCGAGCGCAGTTGGCAGCGCACCGAGCCGCTGGCCGGGCGCAAGGTCGAGCAACCGACGCTGTTCCTGATCGGCGACCGTGACCCGGTCGGCCGTTTCGAGGCCTACACCGTGCAGCGCATGCCCGAGCACGTTCCCAACCTTGAACAGCATGTGCTGGAGAACTGCGGCCACTGGATCCAGAGCCAGCAACCGGAGCGGGTCAACGCGCTGCTGGGGGATTTCCTCGGCCGGCATTACCCGGCCTGAGTCAGGCCTCGCGGCGCATCCCGATGTGCGGGATGTCGTCTTCCAGATAGACCTCGGTCACCGGCGAGAAGCCATATCGACCGTAATAGCCCTGCAGGTGCGCCTGGGCTGAGAGGTACACCGGCAGTCCCGGCCAGCGCTGGGCGATGGCCCGCAGCGCCTGTTCCATGAGCTGGTGCCCGAGGCCGGTGCCGCGGCCCTGCGGGGCGATCACCACGCGGCCGATCACCACGTCGCCGTCGTGGCGCTGCGGGTCCAGCAGGCGCAGGTAGCCGATCAGCTGGCCGTCTTCTTCCACCATCAGGTGGCAGGTGTCGCCGACCAGGTCCAGGCCATCGACTTCCTGGTAGGGGCATTTCTGTTCCACCACGAAGACTTCGGTGCGCAGCTGCAGGATGGCGTAGAGCTCCTCCTTGCTCAGCTCGCGGTGGTGCTTGCAGGTCCAGTTCAGGGCCATGTCGTGTTCACTCCGATCATCAGGATGGCCATGGTAGCGCGCCTCAGACCGGTGCGTGGAAGCGCAGCGTAGTGGAGCCGCCCAGGTGCCGGCGCAGTGCCTCGATGGCGACCTTCACCTTGGCCGGCTGGGCGTCGCGGCGCGGGGTGACGGCATAGATGCCGAACGGCGGCAGCGCCCATTCCGGCAGCAGGCGCACCAGCCTGCCCTCCTCCAGCGCTTCGCGCACTTCCGGCTCCGGCTGGCAGGACACGCCCAGGCCGTCGAGGGTGAACTGGCGCAGAGCGATCATGCTGTTGGCCGCCACCCGTGCTTCCAGCCGCAGCTTGCAGCCCTCCCCACCCGGCCCGCTGAAATTCAGGTAGGCCTGGTGCGCCACGGTGTTCAGTGCCAGCCAGTCGACGTTCTGCAGCTGTTGCGGATGGTCGATCGGCGGGATGCGTCGCAGGTAGGCCGGTGCCGCGCAGACCACGTTGTTCCACTCGGCCAGATGGCGCGCCACCAGGCTGGAGTCGGACAGGCTGCCGACGCGAATGGCGAGGTCGATGCGCTGCTCGATCAGGTCGATCTGTTCATCGTGGAAGAACAGTTGCAGGCGCAACTGGCGGTGGTTCTCCAGCAACGGGCGCAGCGCCTCGGTGATCAGCTTGCCGGAAAAGCCCACCGGCGCGGCCAGGCGCAACTCTCCCACGGGTGCCTCGCGCCATTCCCCCAGGCGTTGCTCGGCCTCCTCGGCGATCGCCAGCATCTGTGCGCAACTACGGTAGAAGGCTTCGCCGGCCTCGGTCAGCGTCAGCTTGCGGGTGGTCCGATGCAGCAGCGTGACCTGGGCATGCGCTTCGAGCTTGCGGATCTGCTGGCTGACCGCCGAGGGCGTCATGCCCAGCGCTTCGGCCGCAGCGGCCATGGAGCCGCGGGCGACCACGGTGGCGAACACCGCCATGCCGCGAAGATTATCCATTGTGAAGCTCCGCTAAAGAGTGAAAGGCAAAATAGCGGGTTTTTCCCTTGATTGCCGGCGCCTAGGATGTCATCTCCCAAAATGGAGAAGAGAAACGATGCCTTCGAGCCGAGCCACCGTCCCTACCCCCGATGCCGCGCGCTACCTCAAGCGCCTGTGCAACCACTTCGCCCACAAGCTGCCGGTCGAACTGACCGACGACCGTGGCGTACTGCCCTTCGATTTTGGCACCTGCCGTCTGCAGGCGATGCCCGACGCGCTGCTGATGGATGCCGAGTCCGCCGACGCGGAAGGCCTGGAGCGCCTGCAGAACGTGGTGGTCAGCCACCTCGACCGTTTCGCCTGGAAAGAAGGCCAACTGCCGGTGAACTGGCAAGCCGCCTGATAACGCTGGCGTAAAAGCGCAAAAAACGGAAAAACCCGGCCAAGGCCGGGTTTTTTGTTGCCTGGAAAAAGCCAGGCGTCGTTGAGATTTTGTGACCATGCTTGCTATTAGCGGTCACCAATAAATCGTCTATTCAAGATCAGTCGATAAACAGACCGATAATCACAATGTCGCGCATTTGGATGCTTTTTAATCAAACGACAAAGTCAATACTTTGAAACATCTTGTAACCGTGTGGCTACTTTTACCCCGAGTTATCCACACGGTCGATGCGCAAAACTTGTACAGAACGCCCCTTCACCCGGAAAGCAGCCTGGTACGGCCAGCGCTCGACCGGTAGTTCGCGCACGCCGGGCACCTCGCTCGGCACGCCGCTACTGCTCTGCTCCAGGTTTGCCAGCGGGCTGACCTGCTCGACGATGTCCTGGATGGCCCGCAGCGCCTTTTCCGGGCCGATCAGCACGACGTAGTGGTCGTAGATGGCATCCAGATCAGCCGCGGCCTTGTGCGTCCACTGCAGGCTCATGCCAGGCCCCACTTGGCTTCAATGGCGGCGTGCTCCAGCAGGTGGCCGGCATCGGCGTCCGCCACCCCTTCATCGATGGCCGCCACGTGCCAGCTCTGGCGCTCCAGGTACTGCGCCAGCGCCTGGCGCAGGTGATACGGCCGGTCCCGATGGGTGGCGCGGGCCAGCTGGTCCAGTGCCGCCACGAGGGCATCATCGGCACGGAACGAAACAACAGTGGTCACTTTTTGAACAGATCCGTTTACGCTGTATACACAGTATACAACGATAACATGCGTATACGAATCAAGCACTTGGAGAGGTGGAAGTTTTTCCATCAAGGCGCCTGGGAGTTCGGCTGAAACCCGGCTGGCGTGGACTGGGAGGACACTTTCGTGGTGGCGAAAGTTGGCTTCCGGCTTCGGGGATTTGTTGGCGGGGCGAGGCGCATCAGGCTGGCGGAGCGAAGGCCTGATTCCCACACAACAACAACAGGAGCCCCCCGCGATGCTGCTTGATTACCTGATCATGCTGGTCTACGCCCTGGGCATGCTTGCCCTGGGCTGGTACGGAATGCGCAAGGCGCGCAACCAGAACGACTTTCTCGTGGCCGGGCGCCGCCTCGGCCCGGGGCTCTACCTGGGTACCATGGCTGCCGTGGTGCTCGGTGGCGCCTCCACCATCGGCACGGTGAAGCTCGGCTACCTCTACGGGCTGTCCGGGCTGTGGCTGGTGTTCATGCTGGGCCTGGGGATCATCGTCCTCAGCCTGGTGTTCTCGCGGCAGATCGCGCGGCTGAAGGTCTACACCGTCACGCAGATCCTCGAGCAGCGCTACCAGGCGTCCTCGCGATTGATCGGCGGCATCGTGATGGTCGCCTACGACCTGATGGTGGCGGTCACCGCGACCATCGCCATCGGCTCGGTGACCGAGGTGGTCTTCGAGATACCGCGCATCCCGGCGATCCTCTGCGGAGGCGGCATCGTCATCGTCTATTCGGTGATCGGCGGCATGTGGTCGCTGACCCTCACCGACATCATCCAGTTCGTGATCAAGACTCTGGGCATCTTCGCCGTGCTGTTGCCGCTGTCGATCCACCAGGCAGGCGGCCTGTCGCGCATGCAGGAGGTGCTGCCGGCGGGCTTCTTCGACCTTGGCCACATCGGCCTGGACACCATCCTCACCTACTTCCTGCTGTACTTCTTCGGTGCACTGATAGGCCAGGACATCTGGCAGCGCGTATTCACTGCGCGCAGCGAGAAGGTGGTGCGCTATGCCGGTCTTGGCGCTGGTGTCTACTGCATGCTCTATGGCCTGGCCTGTGCGCTGATCGGCGCCGCCGCCCACGTGCTGCTGCCCAACCTGGCGGTGCCGGAAAACGCCTATGCGGAGGTCACCCGCCAGGTGCTCCAGCCGGGCCTGCGCGGCCTGGTCGTGGCGGCGGCGCTGTCGGCCATCATGTCCACCGCCTCGGGCTGCCTGCTGGCGGCCGCCACGGTGTTCCAGGAGGACATCTATGCACGCTTCCTGCGCCCCGGCGCGCCCAACGGCCTGCGCGAAAGCCGCCTGTTCACGCTGCTGATGGGGGTGGTGATGCTGGCCCTGGCGTGCCTGGTGAACGACGTCATCGGCGCCCTGAGCATCGCCTACAACCTGCTGGTCGGCGGGCTGCTGGTGCCGATCCTCGGCGCCCTGCTGTGGCGCCGCGCCTCCGCTCGCGGAGCCATGACCAGCATCGTGGTCGGCTGCCTGGTGGTGGTCACCTTCATGGCCATCGACGGCGTGCTCGCCAATACCCCTATCGCCTACGGCCTGCTCGCCAGCCTGATTACCTTCGTGGTGGTCAGCCTCACCGACGCGCCGGCTGCCAGCCTGCAGGCGCAGGCCGACTGAACCCCAACTCGACAGGAGACGCCCCATGCCCCACGACTTCCCGCAGCCTCTGGACGCCGCGCAGGTACCGCGCTTCGCCGGTATCCCCAGCTTCATGCGCCTGCCCATCTTCGAGGACCCGGCGCAGGTGGATATCGCCCTGCTTGGCGTGCCCTGGGACGGCGGCACCACCAACCGCGCCGGCGCCCGTCACGGCCCGCGCGAGGTGCGCAACCAGTCGAGCCTGATGCGCAAGGTGCACCACGTCAGCCACATCGCGCCCTATGACCTGCTGCGCATCGGCGACATCGGCGACGCCCCGGTGAACCCCATCGACCTGCTCGATTCGCTCAAGCAGATCGAAGGCTTCTACCGGCGCATTCACGCCGCCGGCACCATCCCGTTGTCGGTGGGCGGCGATCACCTGGTGACCCTGCCGATCTTCCGCGCACTAGCCGCCGAGCGGCCCGTCGGCATGGTGCATTTCGATGCCCATTCCGACACCAATGACCGCTACTTCGGCGACAACCCTTACACCCATGGCACGCCGTTCCGCCGCGCTATCGAGGAAGGCTTGCTGGATCCCAGGCGCACGGTGCAGATCGGCATTCGTGGCTCGATATATGACGCCGACGACGAGGCCTTTGCCAACGAGCAGGGCATCCGCGTGATCCACATGGAAGAGTTCGCCGACCTCGGCGTCGCGGCGACGCTCGCCGAGGTACGCCGGGTGGTGGGACAGGAGCCAACCTACGTCACCTTCGACGTCGACGTACTCGACCCGGCCTTCGCCCCGGGCACCGGCACGCCGGAGATCGGCGGCATGACGACGCTGGAGGCGCAGCACATGATCCGCGGGCTGCAGGGGCTGAACCTGATCGGCGCCGACGTGGTGGAAGTCTCGCCGCCATTCGACCAGGGCGGGGCAACCGCGCTGGTGGGCGCTACCATGATGTTCGAGCTCCTCTGCGTCCTCGCCGACTCGGTCGCCGCGCGCCGTTGACCGTTCTGGGGGTTCACGGGGCGGCGCGCTCGGCGCTATAACGAAAGGCCTGCGCCCGCCGCCACGAGAACTCCCATGCTGGGCAATCTTTCCGATATCGACCTGCGCCTGCTGCGCACCTTCTGCACCATCGTCGAGGCGGGCGGCTTCACTGCTGCCCAGGTGCGCCTGAATACCAGCCTGTCGAGGCTGAGCGTGCTGGTCCGCGACCTCGAGTTGCGCCTGGGCTATTCGCTCTGCCGCCGCGGCAGCAGCGGTTTCCAGCTCACCGAGGAAGGGCAGCAGCTTTACGAAGCGGCGCTCGGGTTGTTCGTCGACATCGAGCGCTTCCGCGAGCAGGTGACGGGCCTGGGCGGCCGCGACCGCGAGGTGCTGCACCTGGGCTGCGTCGACGGCGTGCTCGGCCAGCACTGCTGGCCGATGCCGCTGGCCATCCGGCTATTCCGCGAAGGCCATCCCCGGGTGCGCCTGAACCTGCATACCCAGCGTCCGGACGAGTTGGAGAACGCCGTGCTGGAGGAGCGCCTGCAACTGGCCATCGGCGCCTTCCACCATCGCTTGTCGGGTCTGCGCTACCAGCTGCTGTTCCGCGAGGAGCAGAACCTCTATTGCGCTCCGGGGCATCCGTTCTTCGGCGCTATCGATAACGAGCCTTCGCTGGAGCAGATCTGCGCGGCCGAGTATGTCGGTCGCGGCTACATGACCGAGAGCCGTCGCCCCCACGGGCTGGTCTTCAGCCGCGCGACCAATGCCTACACCATGGAGGCCATCGCCAACCTGGTGTTCAGTGGCGTCTTCATCGGCTACCTGCCGACGCACTATGCGGCGCAATGGGTTGCGCAGGATCGCTTGCGGGCGATCCGCCCGGCGCAGCTCGCCTACGTCTCGGAGTTTCATTGCGTCACCCGGCAGGGTGCCGAGCCGGGTGAAGTGCTGGGGGCCTTCCTGGGTGCCCTGGAGCGCGCCCAGGCCGAGCTGGGTAGTGGGGAGCCGGCGTGAGGGAAGGCCTGCGGGCCCTTCGCGAGGACGGTTTCGTCCTGCTGCGCGGCCTGCTGGACAGCGAACAGGTTGCCGAATTGCACTCGCTGATCGATGGCCTGCGACCGCTCCACTGGGACTACCAGGGGTTGGTGGATCATTACAAGTGCGTGTTCAACCGCTCCCCGCGCTGGTTGCCCTACCTGGATCCGCCGGGATTGATCGAGCTGGCGGAAGCTGCGCTGGGCGCGGACTGCCATGTGATCGGCCAGACGGCCTGGCGCTGCCATCCCGGCTTCATCGGCGCCGACATGCACCAGGACTACCTGCCGGTCGCGCTGCCGGGAACAGGCTTCGATCTTCCGATGTTCATCTGTACCGCGCAGGTCTATCTGGATGACATCGACGAGGCGCTGTGCCCCACCTGGGTGATCCCCGGCAGCCATCGCGCAGGCCGCGCGCCTACACCGGACGAGCGCGAATGGGCGGGCAGGGTGGCCGAACCGGTGCTGTGCAGCGCGGGCGATTGCCTGCTGTTTCGCAGCGACCTGTGGCATTCCGGCAGCCGCAACCTCAGCGAGCGCACGCGCTACCTGCTCCAGGTGCACTACGGGCGCAGAATGGTGGCGCAGAAGTTCTCGCCCTACCTGAACTGGAACTTCAACCCCGAGGTGCTCGCCGCCTGCACACCTCGCCAGCGGCGTCTGCTGGGTGACCATGAGGCGGCCGAGTACGACTGAAAGGGAGGATCAACGATGAGTGCCGTACATACCGGCGGCTGCCATTGCGGCCAACTGCGTTACGAATGCGATGCCGAACTGACGGACGTCGCCCATTGCCATTGCTCGATCTGCCGGCGTACCACCGGCGGCATCGTCACGACCTGGACGACAGTGCCGCTGAAGAGTTTTCGCTGGACTCACGGCAAGCCTGCCGAGTACCGCTCTTCGCCGCCCTGTGTGCGTTACTTCTGCCGCAACTGCGGTGCCCAGTTGGCCCTGTTCACGGACCAGGCTCCGGAGACGCTGGATATCACCACCGCGACGCTGGAGGAGGTCGCCACGGTGCTGCCGAACCGGCATATCTGGGTGAACAGCCGGCTGCCGTGGATTCACCTGGACGAGCAGCTGGAAGAGGAGTGGGAGGAGAGGCTCTAGTTCTGGTGGCCTGACCAGGAAGGTTCGCGAGCAAGCTCGCTCCTACGAAGGGCGGCACGGTTTTCAGCCTGTAGGAGCGAGCTTGCTCGCAAACCGTCCAGCCAGTGGGCCTCAGGGCAGCTCCAGCCCGCCCGAAGCCTTGTGCAGCTCGCGCAGGTGCGCGCCGATCTGCTTGGTGTTGGCTTCCAGCGCAGCCAGCTCGTCACGACGCTCCGGAGTGAGCAGGGCGCGCACTTCGCGGTCGAGGTTGTCGCTGAGCTGGCGCAGGCGCTGCTGGCGCTGCTGCGTCTGCTTCTCCAGAGTTGCGGTCTCCGGCGCCTGGGGCAGGCCATAGCCGCCGTCGAGCAGCTCGGCCGGGCGGCTGAGGAAGCCGCTGTCGTCGAGGATCTGCTGCAACGTCTTGCCGGCTGCCGCGAGGTCCGGCTTGCTCTTCATGGCGTCCGGGTTGCTCAGGTAGAGGCGCTTGAGTTCGTCCTGGGCCAGCAGCAACTGGCGGCGCAGCGAGGCCTGTTCGAGTAGCAGCAGGGCAGCGCTCGAGCGCAGGTCGGCCTTGTCGAACCACGGGCGGCGGTCGACGGCGGGGAGGGCGAGCCAGTCCTCGACCTTGTCCTGCGGGACATTCATGCGCTGCTTCAGCACGTCGAACATGGCCTGGTAACGGTCGCGGAAGGAGTCGAAGCGATAGCCCAGGCGCAGGGCTTCCTTGGGGTTGTCCAGCACACCGGCATCAGCGATGCCCTTGTTCTCCAGCAAGCCGAGCACGCCGTAGGGCGTGATGCTGTCCATGGTCTGCAGGCTCTGGCGCTGGATGCCGCTGCGCAGCAGCTTGAGCGTTTCCACCGCGCAGTTGTTGGACAGGAAGTAGTAATTGCCGTCGTAGCTCCAGTGGCTCTGCGCCGAGCGCTCCACCAGGCTGGCGACTTCGTCGCGGCTGAGCTTGAGCGGGATCGACGCAAGGCTGCGCAGCTCGACCTTGGTGTATTCCTCGATCACCTGGGACAGTGGCAGCACGAACAGGCGCGACGGATAGGCGCCGGTCAGGCCGTCCCAGCTGGAGAGCTGCAGGTCGCCGACGAAGGCTCGGTAGGACAGCACCAGATGCTGATCCAGGTCCAGGCGGCAGGCCGGGCCGCGAGGGCGTCCCGGTGCGCAGACCACCAGGCGCAGCATGGTGTGGCCCCAGCGGCTGGCGATCTCGTTGTTGGCCTCGGCGATCAGGTAGTCGACCTCGTAGACACGCTCAGGGTCCAGGTAACCCAGTGGCTGGCGACCGAAGTCGCGGCCGGCGTTGAGGTAGGCGTATTGCGTCGAGCATGGGTCATGCGGGCGCTCGCCGAAGCGCTCCGCGTAGTAGCGGTACAGCGCCGGGCGACGGCAGGCGAAGCTGCGGTCGAGGAGGAAGTACTCCATGTTCACCGCGACGTACTCGCGCGGGTTGGTCAGTTCGTACTTGTCCGGGCTGCGCAGCAGGAAACGGTTGTGCTGCTCGCGCTCGCCGTGCTTGCCGGCGTACTGCGGCCAGCCAGCAAGGTCGAGCAGGCGTGGATCGTCCGAGAGGCTGAAGCGGCGGCCGGTCTGGCCACGGCAATCGTCCGGTGCGCCGACGCGACCGAGGCTCTTGTCGCGCATCGTGCAGCGGCGGATCACCCGGCCTTCCTCGGTATCCCAGAGGCGTGCGCGGTCGTAGAGGTGGGTCAGCTCATGGAGCAGCGTGGCCAGCAGCTCACGGCGCAGGGTGCCGTGGGTGCGGCCGGTCTGCTCGGTGGCGGCGCTGCCGTCGGTGAGCGGGCCGAGATAGCGGGTATTCAGGGCAATGGCGCCGGGACGCAGGGTGCGGCCCATGCCATTGCTGGGCAGGTCGTCGCGCCATTGCACCTGGACGCTGCGGTCCAGGCGCTGCACGAAGCGGTCCGGCAGGGTGTGCAGGGCTTCGTCCAGCAGTTGCTGGCTAGCCTGGCGCTGGGCGGCGCTCAGGCCGTCGGTGTCCAGCTCCAGGCGGAGCGCGGCGTGGCTGCTGGCGGCGACGATCAGTGCCAGGGCCGCCAGCCAGCGGCCAGCCCGGAGTCTCACAGAGCGAGGATGGCTTCGGCCAGGTCCTGGTCGGAGGCTTCGCGCGCCTGCGGCACCTGCTCGCGCAGTACCTTGAACGCGGCTTCCAGCTGCGCACCACGGATCGCGCCGTCGCTGCCGACATAGCTGGCGGCATCGTCACGGGCTTCGCGGACGACCTTCATATCACGCACGGAGGTGGTGGTGTCCGAGGTGAAGTCGATGCTGCGGGCGAAGGCGTTGGTGGTGATGTTGAACACGCGGACCACCGATTGGGCCTGGGCGGTGGACGCGCAGGCGGCGAGCAGCAGGCCGAGGATCAGGGGGCTCTTGGAAAGCGAGCTGAGGCGCATGGATGTCTCCGAAAGGGCAGCGGGAGCTGCTCACGACTTATTTGGCAAGAATTGCTTCGGCCAGTTCCCGATCATTCGCCGCCAGCTCCGGATGTCGCTGGCGCAGCCAGTGCAGTGCAGCCTCCAGGCGGGCACCGCGCAGGGCTCCATCGGTGGCAACGAACTGCGCCGCGTCGTCGCGGGCGCCGCGCAGCAGTTTGTTGTCGAAGGGCGCGCTGGTGACCTGGCTGGTGGCATAGCTGGTCGCTACCGGGAACTGGGTGGTCTGGTCGAATGCCCAGGCGGGCAGCGAACAGGTCAGCAACGGCAGCAGGAACAGCAAGGTACGCATGGGCTCGGACGATCGGAAAAGCACGGCCCACAAGGCTAACGGAATGCGCGGTGGAGAGCCAGCGCAGAGCGCCGGGCGGGAGCGCCCGGCGCGGCGGGATTCAGTGATGAATCACTTAGATGGTCAGGATGGCCTGGGCCAGTTGCTGGTCATTGGCGGCCAGGGTCGGCAGCTTGCTGCGGATGTGGGCGAGGGCGGCTTCCAGGTGCGCGCCGCGGATCTGGCCCTGGCTGGCGACGAAGGTCGCTGCGTCGTCACGGGCTTCCAGCACGATCTTGTCATCCTTGAAGGAGTTGCTCAGGTCCGAGGTGCCGTCGGAGGTGGCGCCGGTGGCGCGTACCGACAGGTCGGTGGTGTAGACGAAGCTGGTGGCGTAGGCGCCGGTGGCGCAACCGATCAAAGCGGCGGCGGCGATCAGGCGAAGACTTTTGTTCATGGAGTGGCTCCGGAGTAAGACCAGGCAAAGGTGGCCGGGTCGGCCACTCTAACTGTGCTCAGACTAGCCAAGACTGACCGGGGTCACCAGCATTCAGCGCCAGAATGGTTTCGAGATTTCTCTCACGCGTTCGCTGGGGCTGATGCCCAAGTCGGCCAGCTGCAAGCTGGTCAGCTCGGCGAGCTGGCGGCGGGTTCGTGCGTTGCGAAGCCATTCCCTGAATACAGCGGGCAGACGACGCAGCAGCGGGGCAGGGCGCAGCGTGGGCAGATCGGATGACAGTGCGCGTTCCATGGCGGGCCTCCTTGTGACCGTGGTGGACGGTCAATACAGGCTCGCACTGGTCGAGAGGGTGCGTCAGAGGCAGCGAAGGGTTATTGCGGGGGTACAGCGAGGTGAAATTCAGAACTGTACTGCCACGGTTGCAGCTGGCTGTTCTGTGATCAGCGAGGGGAGAGGGTGCGGAAAAGTGGACTTCCAGAATGCCAAGGGCCGCTCCAGATGAGCGGCCTCAGGCGAACTACCAGTACAGTCAGAGTGAGCCTGGAGAGTGTGGCTCAGTTGTACTGTTGAATCAGCGCCAGAACGGCTTGTTCAGTTCGGCGTAACGCTGGGCTTCGCTGATGCCGGCGTCGGCCAGCAGACGGGAGTCCAGGCGGGCCAGCTGACGGCGGCTTTCCATGCGGCGCTGCCACAGGCGAACGGTGCCGACGAGGCCACGGTGGGCGCTGGAGGTGCTACGGGTGGTGCTCAGAGCTGCGGAACCGAGGGTACGTTCCATGGTGGTCATCCTTCTCGCTTGTGGCGAGTAGTCAGTTGCTGAATGGATTGAGCATATGATCTGACTTTTTGGTCAGGGATGACAGGTACAGTTGCACGGTATTGCGCCTGGTCAGGCGATTGTAATTTTGAACTGTAATGGTCTTTTTCGGGGCGAACTGTACCGTTGCGCTCCATTCTGGTGCACAAAGGGCGGGCGTCTGAGGTTTTTCGAGGATGCCGGCCAAGCTGGCGGCAGGGGAAGTTGAACAGTTGGAGCGGGATAAAAATCTGTTCAGGAGTGTTTTTACGTGGTTTTTTTCCGGCTGTAAACCCTTGCGGGCCATTCATTGCTGAATGACCCGCAAAGCGTCTGGAATCAGCTCGCCGCCAGCATGTGGCCGCGTTCCTCCAGATTGATATGCCACTCCAGGGCCTCGCGCAGGATGTGCGGGGTATGGCCGCCGCGCTCGCAGGCGGCGTCAAAGTAACTGTTCAGGGCGTCGCGGTAGGACGGATGGACACAGTTGTCAATGATCACCCGGGCGCGCTCACGCGGCGCCAGGCCACGCAGGTCGGCCAGGCCGACTTCGGTGACGAGGATGTCCACGTCATGCTCGGTGTGGTCGACGTGGCTGACCATCGGCACCACGCTGGAGATGTTGCCGCCCTTGGCGATGGACTTGGTGACAAAGATGGCCAGGTGAGCGTTGCGTGCGAAGTCGCCCGAGCCGCCGATGCCGTTCATCATCTTGGTGCCGCCCACGTGGGTGGAGTTCACGTTGCCGTAGATGTCGAACTCCAGCGCGGTGTTGATGCCGATGATGCCCAGGCGACGGACCACTTCGGGGTGGTTGGAGATCTCCTGCGGGCGCAGCACCAGCTTGTCCTTGTAGCGCTCCAGGTTGCCGAACACGTCGGCATTGCGGCGGCTCGACAGGGTGATGGAGCTGCCCGAGGCGAAGCGCAGCTTGCCGGCGTCGATCAGGTCGAAGGTCGAGTCCTGCAGTACTTCGGAGTACATGGTCAGGTTCTCGAAGGGCGACTCGATCAGGCCGCACATCACCGCGTTGGCGATGCTGCCGATACCGGCCTGCAGCGGGCCGAGGCTGTTGCTCATGCGGCCGGCGTCCACTTCACGCTTGAAGAAGTCGATCAGGTGGTTGGCGATGCCCTGGGTCTCGTCGTCCGGCGGCAGCACGGTGGACGGGGAGTCCGGCTGGTCGTTGACGACGATGGCGACGATCTTTTCCGGCGGGATCGGGATGGCGGTGCTGCCGATGCGGTCGTCGACCTTGGTCAGCGGGATCGGCGTACGAGTAGGACGGTAGGTCGGGATGTAGATGTCGTGCAGGCCTTCCAGGTTGGTGTTGTGCGCGACGTTGATCTCGACGATCACCTGCTTGGCGAAGATCGCGAAGCTGGCCGAGTTGCCCACCGAGGTGGTCGGCACGATGTGGCCTTCCTCGGTGATGGCGACGGCTTCGATGACGGCGATGTCCGGCAGCTTGAGCTGGTGGTTGCGCAGCTGCTCGACGGTTTCGGAGAGGTGCTGGTCGATGAACATCACCTCGCCGGCGTTGATCGCCTTGCGCAGAGTGCTGTCGACCTGGAAGGGCATGCGACGGGCCAGCACGCCGGCTTCGGTGAGCTGCTTGTCGAGGTCGTTGCCCAGGCTGGCGCCGGTCATCAGGCTGATGCGCAGCGGCTCCTGCTTGGCGCGCTCGGCGAGGGCCTTGGGTACGGCTTTGGCTTCGCCGGCGCGGGTGAAACCGCTCATGCCGACGGTCATGCCGTCCTTGATAAGGGCCGCGGCCTGGTCGGCAGTCATCACCTTGTCCAACAGGGAGGACATACGCACGCGATCACGGAACATGGGAAAACCTCGGGCAGTAGGAAGTGCGAGGCCGCCAGTCTAGGGACTCGGCGATTTTTGGCTCTTATACCAAGGTCGAAAAATCGCCCGGCCGGGGTCTTCTTACTACCAATGTCCAGCGATTTTCGTGTTGCCCGAAAGCAAGACACCGGCGCGAGGCCGGTGTCTTGTGGATCGACGGTCGTCTTATTCGACGGCCTTGACCATGTCTTCGATGACTTTCTTGGCGTCGCCGAAGACCATCATGGTCTTGTCCAGGTAGAACAGTTCGTTGTCCAGGCCGGCGTAGCCGCTTGCCATCGAGCGCTTGTTGACGATCACGGTCTTGGCTTTGTAGGCCTCGAGGATCGGCATGCCGGCGATCGGCGACTTCGGATCGTTCTTCGCAGCCGGGTTCACCACGTCGTTGGCGCCCAGTACCAGCACCACGTCGGTCTGGCCGAACTCGGAGTTGATGTCTTCCATCTCGAACACCTGCTCGTAAGGCACTTCGGCCTCGGCCAGCAGGACGTTCATGTGGCCCGGCATACGGCCGGCAACCGGGTGGATGGCGAACTTCACATTGACGCCGCGATGGGTCAGCTTCTCCGCCAGCTCCATCAGCGCGTGCTGGGCACGGGCCACCGCCAGGCCGTAGCCGGGAACGATGATCACGCTGTCGGCGTTGGTGAGCAGGAAGGAGGCGTCGTCGGCCGAACCGGATTTCACCGGGCGGGCTTCTTTCGCACCCGCCGGGCCGCCAGCGTCCGCTTCGGCGCCGAAACCACCAAGGATGACGTTGAAGAACGAGCGGTTCATCGCCTTGCACATGATGTAGGAGAGGATCGCGCCCGAGGAGCCCACCAGGGAGCCGGCGATGATCAGCATCGAGTTGTTCAGCGAGAAGCCGATACCTGCCGCGGCCCAGCCGGAGTAGGAGTTCAGCATCGACACGACCACGGGCATGTCGGCACCGCCGATCGGGATGATGATCAGCACGCCGAGGACGAACGCCAGGGCCAGCATCACCACGAAGGCGGTCAGGTTGCCGGTGAACATGAACAGCAGGCCCAGGCCCAGGGTGGTCAGGCCCAGCACCAGGTTGAGCATGTGCTGGCCGGCGAACTGCACCGGAGCGCCCTGGAACAGGCGGAACTTGTACTTGCCCGACAGCTTGCCGAAGGCGATCACCGAACCGGAGAAGGTGATGGCGCCGATGGCCGCGCCGAGGAACAGCTCCAGGCGGTTACCGGTCGGGATGGTGTCGCCCAGGTTCTGCACGATGCCCAGCGACTGCGGCTCGACCACGGCAGCGATGGCGATGAACACGGCAGCCAGGCCGATCATGCTGTGCATGAAGGCGACCAGTTCCGGCATCTTGGTCATCTCGACGCGCTTGGCCATGATCGAGCCGGCGGTGCCGCCGACCAGCAGGCCGATGATCACGTAGACGATGCCGGTGGTGGCGATCTCGCTGCTGATCTTGAACACCAGGGCGACGGTGGTCAGCGCGGCGATGGCCATGCCGATCATGCCGAACAGGTTGCCGCGGCGCGAGGTGGTCGGGTGCGACAGGCCTTTCAGCGCCTGGATGAAGCACACCGAGGCGATGAGGTAGAGGAGGGTGACGAGGTTCATGCTCATGTCAGTGCTTCTCCGCCTTCGGCGCTTTCTTCTTGAACATTTCCAGCATGCGGCGGGTGACCAGGAAGCCACCGAACACATTCACTGCAGCCAGGGCCACGGCCAGGGTGCCCATGGCCTTGCCCAGCGGAGTGACGGTCAGGGCGGCGGCCAGCATGGCGCCGACGATCACGATCGCCGAGATGGCGTTGGTCACCGCCATCAGCGGGGTGTGCAGGGCAGGGGTGACGTTCCAGACCACGTGGTAGCCGACGTAGATCGCCAGCACGAAGATGATCAGGTTGTAGATGCCGTGGGAGATCAGCATGTCTTCCATAGTTTCTCACCGGTCTTCAGGGCCGGACGCGGGGTCCGGCGCGTTCTTATATAAGAAGGGCTCAGCCGTTCTTGCGCACGATCTGGCCGTCACGGCACATCAGGCACGCGGCGACGATGTCGTCCTCCAGGTTCACCGTGAAGCCTTCGGCGTTCAGGGTGAGTTTGAGGAAGTCGAGCAGGTTGCGTGCGTAGAGTGCGGAGGCGTCCGCCGGCACCAGCGCGGCCAGGTTGCTCAGGCCGACGATGGTGACGCCGTGCTTGACCACGACCTGGTCTGCTTCGGTCAGCGGGCAGTTGCCGCCTTGCGAGGCGGCGAGGTCGATGACCACCGAGCCCGGCTTCATTTCGGCGACAGTCGCTTCATGCAGCAGGGTCGGCGCCTTGCGGCCCGGAATCAGTGCGGTGGTGATGACGATGTCCGACTGCTTGGCGCGCTCGTGCACGGCCTTGGCCTGGCGCTCCATCCACGAGGCCGGCATCGGGCGGGCGTAACCGCCAACACCTTCGGCGCACTCGCGCTCTTCATCAGTCTCGTAGGGTACGTCGACGAACTTGGCACCCAGGGATTCGATCTGCTCCTTCACCGCCGGGCGGACGTCCGAAGCCTCGATCACCGCACCCAGGCGCTTGGCCGTGGCGATGGCCTGCAGGCCGGCAACGCCAGCGCCGAGGATCAGCACGCGGGCGGCCTTAACGGTGCCGGCGGCGGTCATCAGCATGGGCATGAAGCGCGGGTAGTGGTGGGCAGCGAGCAACACGGCCTTGTAGCCGGCGATGTTGGCCTGGGAAGAGAGCACGTCCAGGCTCTGCGCGCGGGAAGTACGCGGCGCGGCCTCGAGGGCGAAGGCGGTGATGCCGCGTTCGGCCATGCGGGCGATGTTCTCGTTGTTGAACGGGTTGAGCATGCCAATCAGCACGGTGCCCGGCTTCATCTGCGCCAGCTCGCTTTCGCTGGGCGCGACAACCTTCAGCACAAGCTCCGAACCGTAGGCATCGGCGGCAGTGCCGATCTTCGCGCCAACGGCCTCAAAAGCGGCATCCGGCAGGCTGGCGCTGACGCCCGCACCGCTCTGGATGACGACCTGATGGCCCTGCCCGATCAGTTTCTTGACCGTCTCCGGCGTTGCTGCGACCCGCGTCTCACCGGCTTGGGTCTCGAGGGGTACACCGATCTGCACTCGCAAATCTCCTGCGTGATCCTGGGATTGTCCGGGCTACTACGTTGGCGACCCGGGTTATCGAACTGGCAACGGTCTAGTTCTTATTGTGGACCGGGCTGTGACCCGGTGGCCGCGGCATTGTGCAATCGAACCTGGAGGGCATCAAGAAGTTCTGGAGTGGTACGAAGCGATAACTACAAGTCACGTTTGGACCCATGGTTTTCCGGTCGCCACCGAGGCCGCGTGGACCCTGGCGTTTAGCCTAATTGCCTATTGTGACCGGACGGAAATGTCATCCTCGCCGTGAATGACCACCCATCAGAGGCTCCCCATGCCCACCGAAAGGCCCGGTAATCCTGCAACAGGCTCAGGCATAGGTGTTAATTAATGTTTCTAATATGGAGTATGAGTCATTCCTGATGCCTGGCATCCTGTAGCAGATTTTTTACATTGACTACGGGGTCAGGAATTTCACAGGAAAGCTTCAAGGCCGCGTGTTACACCGCGCCAGAGCCCTGAGAGGAGGTTTAGCAGAAACTTCGGATTTGTCCGGGTAAAGCGCGAATGACACGGAAAAAACAACGGCCACCGTTATCGGGTGGCCGTTGGGGGTGAGACACGGTGTCGCGGTTCAGTGGTTCGCGCTGACCACGCCGGGTAGCTGGGCGACCAGCTTGTCGTTATGCAGCGGGGCGCGGATGAAGCCGTGCTGGGTATTGTCCGGGCCGATGATGACCAGGTTGCCGCTGTGGTCGACGGTGTAGTTGGGCTTGCTGGTGTCCGCCGGGATGTAGGGGATGCTCATGGCGTTGGCCAGCTTCTGTACGTTTTCTTCCGAACCGGTGATGCCCTTGAAGCCGGCATTGAAGAAGCCGAGGTATTCCTTGATGCGCGGCGCGGTATCGCGGTGCGGGTCGACGCTGACGAACACCACCTGCAGGTTCTTCGCCACTTCCGGCGGCAGCTTGGTCTGCAGCTCGCGCAGTTGCGCCAGGGTGGTGGGGCAGACGTCCGGGCAGAAGGTGTAGCCGAAGAACAGCAGGGACCACTTGTCCTTCAGGCTGGCGGTCTGGAACGGCTGGCCGTCCTGGTCGGTGAAGGCGAGGTCGGGGACGCTGCGGGTCTGCGGCAGGATCACGATGCCGGCGTCGAGCAGTACGGTCGGATCGAGCTGGTGGCGCTGGTTGAGTACCTTCTGGACGGTGAGGCCGAGGATCAGGGCGACGATGGCGACGAGGATGAAGACGGTCTTGTTGACTCGGGACATGGGGTTCTCGTGGGTCGGGACGTCTGGGCTTTGTGTTGCTGTTCGTGCCGTTGGCAGTGGGCGGTGATGTTCGCGAGCAAGCTCGCTCCTACAAACGGAGTTCCCCTGTAGGAGCGAGCTTGCTCGCGAACCCTCAATAGTTCAGGTGCAGCGGCAGGTAGTGGTCCACCAGCAGCGCGATGAACAGCAGGAACAGGTAGGCGATAGAGTACTTGAAGGTCTTGATCGCCGCATGGGGTCGGCTGCCGCAGTACAGCGCCCAGGCCCAGTCGAGGAAGCGCGCGCCCAGGGCCAGCGCGGCGAGCAGGTAGACCAGCCCGGCCATGTGGATGGCGAAGGGCATCAGCGTCACGGCGAACAGCACCAGGGTGTAGAGCAGGATGTGCAGCTTGGTGTAGTGCTCGCCATGGGTCACCGGCAGCATCGGGATGTCGGCCTTGGCGTATTCGTCCTTGCGGTGCAGGCACAGGGCCCAGAAGTGCGGCGGGGTCCAGGCGAAGATGATCAGCACCAGCAGCAGCGGTTCGGCGGAAACCTGCCCGGTCACTGCGACCCAGCCCAGCAGCGGCGGGGCGGCGCCGGCGAGGCCGCCAATGACGATGTTCTGCGGCGTGGCACGCTTGAGGAAACCGGTGTAAAGCGCCGCATAGCCCAGCAGTGAAGCCAGCGTCAGCCAGGCCGTCAGCTCATTGGTGAACACCAGCAGCACCGCCATTCCAGCGACCGACAGCAGCATGGCGAAGCCCAGTGCGAGGGGCGGCGAGACGCGTCCTTCGGCCAGCGGGCGCTTGTGGGTGCGCGCCATGATCGAGTCGATGCGCCGGTCCACCACATGGTTCACCGCTGCCGCGCCGCCGGCGCACAGGCCGATGCCGAGGTTGCCGAAGACCAGTACCTGCCAGGGCACGCCGGCCTTGGTGGCGAGCAGCATGCCGATCAGCGAGGTGATCAGCATGAGCAGCACGACCTTGGGTTTGGTCAGTTCGAGCAGGTCGCGCCAGCTGGCTTGGCTGGAAGTGCTGATGACGCTGGCCATGGTCATTTCTCCATCGGGTGAATGGGGCCGGCGCGCCCTGGCGCCGGCTGTCCGTCTTGCTCAACGGTGCAAAGTCATCCCTGCGAGGGGTAGGCCACCGGGCGCTCCATCGCGTCCAGGCCGATCGGGCTACTGGCGGGCAGCTCGACGCGCTTAGCCGCAGGCGCGCGCACCCGGTAGTTCACCAGCACCAGCATCAGCAGCAGGAAGGCGCCGCCGCCGTTATGCGCCACTGCCACCGGTAGCGGCAGGTGCAGCAGCACGTTGCTGATGCCCAGGCCGATCTGCAGGGAAAGCCCTAGCAGCATCAGCGCAGTAATGCCGATCAGGCCATGGCGCTGGAGGTTCCAGGCCAGCAGCAGGATCACGGCGGTCACGCACAGCGCGCCCATGCGGTGGGTCATGTGGATGGCCGTACGGGCGTCGCTGTCGAGTTGGCCACCGAGGTAGTTCGGGCCGATGTGCTGGGTAAGGTGGAAGCCGTTGGCGAAGTCCATGTTCGGCCACCACTCGCCGTGGCACATCGGCAGGTCGATGCAGGCTACCGCCGCGTAGTTGCTGCTGACCCAGCCGCCCAGGGCGATCTGCCCGGTCACCATCAGCAAGGCCAGCGCCGCGAGTGCCCGCAGCTTCGACGGCAGTTGCAGTGGGGCGAAGGCGCCGGACAGGCGCAGGCTGAGCAGGAACAGCAGCGACAGCGTGGTGAAGCCACCAAGCAGATGCGCGGTGACCACCTGCGGCCATAGCTTGAGGGTGACGGTCCACATGCCGAACGCCGCCTGGGCGATCACCACCGCGAGTAGAACCAGCGGCAGGCGCATGGGCTGGCCGTCGCGGCCGCGACGCACCAGTGCGTGCACCGCCAGCCCGAGGATCAGCAGGCCGAGGCTGCCAGCGAAGTAGCGGTGGATCATCTCGTTCCAGCCCTTCTGCGCCTCCACCGGCGAGTCGGGGAAGTGCATCTCGGCGTGGGCCAGTTGTGCTTCGTTCAGCGGCACGTGGACGAAGCCGTAGCAGCCGGGCCAGTCCGGACAGCCGAGACCGGCGTGGGTCAGGCGGGTGTAGGCACCCAGCAGGATGACCACGAAGGCCAGCGCCGTGGCCAGCACGGCGAGGTAGAAGGCGGGTTTGCGTCTTGCCTGGATCATGCGTCGCTCCCGATCTTGTTGTTGTCGTGGGGCTGGCGATGTCTCAACCGGCTTAACCGATGTTCGAAAGCTTCAGCAGCAGCTGCAGGTCCTTGAGGATCGACTTGCCGTTGGCCTTGGCGTCGTAGCGCAGCACCAGGTTGCCGTGGGGGTCGACGATCCACAGTTGCGGCTGGGCGCCGGTGTGCTGGTTGGGTGTCAGGCCCAGGCGCTGCAGGCGCGGATAGTCCTTGTCGAGCAGGCCGGTGAACTGGGCCGGCAGCGGTTTGGCGAAGGCGAGGGCGTGTTCGGCACGGCTGGCCTCGCGGCCCAGGCCGATGTTGATCTGGCGCGCCAGGTAGACCAGTTGCTGGCAGTCGCTGGTGCAGGTTTCCGGCGCGGTCACCAGCAGTTGCCACTGGTCGCTGGCCTTGTCGTCCTGCACGCCGAGGTCGGCCGGAGTCTGTCCGGTGGCGATCAGGTCGCCGTGGTAGCTGCGGCCATCCGGCACCCAGAACTGCAGCTTGTACATGGCGGTGGCAAGCAGCATCGGTCCCAGCACCATGCCGAGGATCAGCAGCAGTTGCACGCGCCCGCGGCGGCGGGCAGAGGAGTCAGGCAGAGTCATGGCGGTCATGGTCGAAGGTCTCCCGTGCGCGACGGATGCCGAGGTAGAGGTAGAGGGCGGAGAGTGCGATGGCCAGGGCGAACCACTGCACGGCGTAGCCGACGTGACGCTCCGGCGGCATGGCGACGATCGGCCAGTCGGTGTCGAAGGCGGCGTCGCCCGGCTCCAGGCGGATTTCCAGCGGGCTGCCTTCGCGGCCCAGCTGATCCCACAGGAACGGGGCGTCCACCTGGGTGATCAGGCGCGGCCAACCGGCGAGCGGAGCGCTCGGGCCGGCGGACAGCGGGACGTAGGTCCAGGCGTCCAGCAACAGGTCGTGACTGGGCGTATCGATCTTTGGCGGCACGCGCCGGTCGGGCCAGGGCACCCAGCCGCGGTTGACCAGCAGCCACTGGTGGCCGACGCGGTCGAAGAAGGGTTGCAGCACCTCGACGCCGGCCTGGCCGTTGCGGGTGCGGTTGTCGAGCAGGGCGGTATGCTCGGCATCAAGCTGGCCTTGCAGGCGTACACGAACGTAGCTGCGCGGCGGTTGGCGTTCGAGCTCGGCAATGCTGATCGGGTCCTGCTGGCGTTGCACTTCGGCGGCGGCGAGGAGGGTGCGTTTTTCGGCGGCGCGGGACAGTTGCCAGAAGCCCAGGCCGATCAGCACCGGCAGCAGTGCGAGGACCACCAGGGTCGGCGCGATGCCGGGCCGGAAGGCGCGCGTGGCGCGGCCTTGACGGTGCTCAGATGCGTGCTGGCTATACTGCAAGACATCCCCCTCAACCCCAGTCCCCTGCGGACAGGAGGCCGGTAGTGCTCAAAGCTGCGATCGTTCTGTTGTTGCTGGCGACCGTCGTCAGTCTGTTCAGTGGCCTGTTCTTTCTGGTCAAGGACGAGGGTCACGGTTCGCGGGTGGTCAACGCGCTGACCGTGCGTGTCACCCTGACTGCCCTGACCGTCGCTCTCATCGCCTGGGGGTTCTTCAGCGGCCAACTCGGCAGTTCCGCCCCCTGGCATTTCTGATCTGAAAAAGGCGCGGGCCGCAGCCCGCGCCACCGCGCCTCACAGCACGTAAACGAAGATGAACAGCCCGATCCACACCACGTCGACGAAGTGCCAGTACCAGCTGGCCGCCTCGAAGCCGAAATGTTTGTCGGCGTCGAAGTGCCCCCGGATGATGCGGATCAGCATGATGCTCAGCATGATCGCGCCGATGGTCACGTGGGCGCCGTGGAAGCCGGTGAGCATGAAGAAGGTCGCGCCATAGATGCCCGAGCCCAGGGTCAGGCCCAGCTCGGTGTAGGCCTCGTGGTACTCGTAGGCCTGCAGCACGATGAAGCACGCGCCCAACGCCACCGTCGCGGCCAGCCACATCTTCAGCGGGCCGCGGTGGTTCTTCTTCAGCGCGTGGTGGGCGAAGGTCACGGTGAAGCTGGAGGTGACCAGCAGCAGGGTGTTGATCAGCGGCAGCTTCCACGGATCGATCACTTCCTTGGGCGGCGGGAAGAGCTTGTTGTCCGGGTTGCTGAGCTGCGGCCAGCCGGTTTCGAACTGCGGCCAGAGCATGTGCGAGATGCCGTGGTGACCTTCGCCACCCAGCCACGGGTTGACGAAGTGGCGCACGTAGAACAGCGCGCCGAAGAAGGCGGCGAAGAACATCACCTCGGAGAAGATGAACCAGCTCATGCCCCAGCGGAACGAGCGGTCCATCTGCGGGCTGTAGAGACCGCCGCGGCTTTCCTTGATGACGTTGCCGAACCAGCCGAACAGCATGTACGCCAGGATCAGCCCGCCGGCGAAGAAGATCCACGGGCCGTGGGAGTGTTCCTTGCCGGCGCTCATGTCGTTCATCCAGGTGCCGACGCCAAACATCGTCACCAGCATGCCGAGGGTGGCGATGATCGGCCACTTGCTCTGCGCGGGGACGTAATAGGGATCGTGGGTTGCCATCTCTCTTGTTCTCCTTTGCCCTTCAGCGCTCGTTACTGGCCACGGGTGGCTTGCGGGCAGTGATGTCGAACAGCGTGTAAGCAAGCGTCAGGTGACGCACATCCTTGGGCAGGTCGCGGTCGACGATGAAGCGCACCGGCATTTCGATGCGCTCGCCCGGCTGCAGCACCTGCTGGGTGAAGCAGAAGCATTCGGTCTTGTGGAAGTAGGTGGCCGCCACCGACGGCGCGATGCTCGGGATCGCCTGGGCGGTCATCGGCTTGTCGGTGGGGTTGTAGGCGACGAACAGCATCTGGTTCACCGCGCCCGGATGCACCACCAGTTGCTCGGCCTCGGGGTGGAACTCCCAGACCATGTCGATGTTGTTGTTGGCGACGAACTGGATCTTCACCTCGCGCGACTGATCGACCACCTGGCCGTCGCCCTGGTAGGCGCTGCCGGAGGTCTTGCCGTTGATGCCCAGTGCCTTGCACATCACGTCGTACAGCGGCACCAGGGCGAAGCCGAAGGCGAACATGGCGACCACGGCAATGACCAGCCGGGTCACCAGCTTGCGCGTTTCGATGTTGCCGTCGCTCATGGGTTAATCCTCTGTCTGTAGGAGCGTGGGGGGCGCCTAGCCCTTGCTCGCGAACCGCTTGATGCCTTGTCCTTTCGGGGACATTCGCGAGCAAGCTCGCTCCTACAAGAGCCAGAACGTCACTTCACTTCCGGGGGCGTGCTGAAGGTGTGGTAAGGCGCCGGCGACGGGATCGTCCACTCCAGGCCTTCCGCGCCATCCCACGGCTTGGCCGGTGCCGGCTTGCCGCCCTTGATGCACTTGATGACGATGAACAGGAACAGCAGCTGCGTGGTGCCGAACATGAAGGCGCCGATGGACGAGACCATGTTGAAGTCGGCGAACTGCAGGTTGTAGTCCGGAATCCGTCGCGGCATGCCGGCCAGGCCGACGAAGTGCATCGGGAAGAACGCCAGGTTCATGCCGATGAAGCTCATCCAGAAGTGCAGCTTGCCCAGGGTCTCGTCGTACATGTGGCCGGTCCACTTCGGCAGCCAGTAGTAGGCCGAGGCGAAGATGCCGAAGATCGCGCCGGGCACCAGTACGTAGTGGAAGTGCGCCACCACGAAGTAGGTGTCCTGGTACTGGAAGTCCGCCGGGGCGATGGCCAGCATCAGCCCGGAGAAGCCGCCGATGGTGAACAGGATGACGAAGGCCACGGCGAACAGCATTGGCGTCTCGAAGGTCAGCGAACCCTGCCACATGGTCGACGCCCAGTTGAACACCTTCACCCCGGTGGGCACGGCGATCAGCATGGTCGCGTACATGAAGAACAGCTCGCCCACCAGCGGAATGCCCACCACGAACATGTGGTGCGCCCACACGACGAAGGACAGGAAGGCGATCGACGCGGTGGCGTAGACCATCGAGGTGTAGCCGAACAGCGGCTTGCGGCTGAAGGCCGGGATGATCGAGCTGACGGCGCCGAACGCCGGCAGGATCATGATGTACACCTCGGGGTGGCCGAAGAACCAGAACACGTGCTGGAACAGCACCGGGTCGCCGCCGCCGGCAGCGCTGAAGAAGCTGGTGCCGAAGTGGATGTCCATCAGCATCATCGTCACGCAACCGGCCAGCACCGGCATCACCGCGATCAGCAGGAAGGCGGTGATCAGCCAGGTCCAGACGAACAGCGGCATCTTCATCAGCGTCATGCCCGGGGCGCGCAGGTTGAGGATGGTGGCGATCACGTTGATCGCGCCCATGATCGAACTCATGCCCATCAGGTGGATGGCGAAGATGAAGAAGGTCACGCTGTGCGGCGCGAAGGTCGTCGACAGCGGTGCGTAGAAGGTCCAGCCGAAGTTCGGTCCGCCGCCGGGCATGAACAGGGTGCTCACCAGCAGGCCGAAGGCCGCCGGCAGCAGCCAGAAGCTGAAGTTGTTCATGCGTGGCAGGGCCATGTCCGGCGCGCCGATCATCAGCGGCACCATCCAGTTGGCCAGGCCGACGAAGGCCGGCATCACCGCACCGAAGACCATCACCAGGCCGTGCATGGTGGTCATCTGGTTGAAGAACGCCGGCTCGACGATCTGCAGGCCTGGCTGGAACAGCTCGGCGCGGATCACCATGGCGAAGGAGCCGCCGAGCAGGAAGGCGCAGAAGCTGAACCACAGGTACAGCGTGCCGATGTCCTTGTGGTTGGTGGTGAGAACCCAGCGCATCAGGCCCTTGGCGGGGCCGTGGTGGTGGTCGCCGGCGTGAGAATGGTCGGGGTGATCGATCACGGTACTCATCGCGGCCTCCTTATTGTTGTTTCTGCTTGTAGGCGACCACTTCCTGCGGGGTCACCATGTCGCCGTCGTTGTTGCCCCAGGCGTTGCGCTCGTAAGTGATCACCGAAGCGATATCCACTTCCGAGAGCTGCTTGCCGAAGGCCGCCATCGCGGTGCCGCTGACGCCGTTGAAGACGGTCTCCAGGTGGTGCTCCTTGGGTCCGGTGACGATCTTCGAGCCTTTGAGCGCCGGGAACATCGGCGGCATGCCCTGGCCTTCGGGCTGGTGACAGGCGGCGCAGACGGTGTGGTAGATCTTGTCGCCACGGGCGACCAGCTCTTCCTTCGTCCACTCCTTGCTGGTCAGCTCCTTCATCTTGGCGGCCTCTTCCTTGCGTTCGGCCAGCCACTTGTCGAAGTCGGGCTTGGATTTGACGTCGACCACGATGGGCATGAAGCCGTGGTCCTTGCCGCACAGCTCGGCGCACTGGCCGCGGTAGACGCCGGGCTGGTCGACCTTGGTCCAGGCCTCGTTGACGAAGCCGGGAATGGCGTCGCGCTTGACCGCGAACGCCGGCACCCACCAGGAGTGGATCACATCGCTGGAGGTGACCAGGAAACGGACCTTGACCCCGGCCGGCAGCACCAGCGGGTTGTCCACCTCGAGCAGGTAGTGCTCGTCCTTGTCGGCCTTGTTGTGGATCTGGTCCTGGGGCGTAGCGAGGTTGGAGAAGAACTCCACGTCCTGGCCCAGGTACTTGTACTGCCACTTCCACTGGTAGCCGGTGACCTGCACGTCCAGCTCGGGCTCCGAGGTGTCGTACATGTGGATCAGCGTCTTGGTGGCCGGAACGGCCATCACTACGAGGATCAGGAAGGGAATGACGGTCCAGAGGATTTCCACCGTGGTGCTCTCGTGGAAATGCGCGGGCTGCTGCCCGGTGGACCGACGGTGGACGATCATCGACCAGAACATCGCGCCGAAGACGACGATGCCAATGACCACGCAGATCCAGAAGATCGTCATGTGAAGATCGAAAACGTTACGGCTGACTTCTGTCGCACCGGGGGTCATGTTGACCGTCCAGGCGGCGTTTGCCTGACTGAAAGCCAAGAGCAAAAGGAAGCCCATCCAGACTCGTGGATGTCGCAGCATTCGGGTTCCCCTTATCGTTGTTTTTATCCCGCCGGCATAGCGCCCTGGCTGCGATCCCCATTCCAGAGGGATCGAGCCTGAACAAGCCAACGGCCAAGGGAGTGACCGCCAAGACAACTTACTTTGACGTCGTACCTCGGCAGCACGCAGGGCAGGCCGGGTCCATCAGGTTTTCGGTGTGTCGAAGCGGAGTATAGCCACGGGTTGCGACATAACAACGCAGAGTAAAAACTGTATTTGAAAGACCGAAGTGCGATCTCAAAGCCACGGACGACGCGGGTTTGGAGTACCATGCTGGCCGTCTGATATGCCGTGCCGGCATAACCAGTTCATGAATATGACAATCGCGTCTTAGCTACGGCCGGGGTGCGGCTAAGGTCTTTCTTCACTTTCCAAACCCGTTGTCTTGGAGCTGTCATGAACACCGCTGCACTGCGTGAGCTGATCCGGAATGCCCACCTGCTCGAATCCCGCCATGGCCATCTCGCCCGCCTGATCCAGAGCCAACTGCAAAGCCTGCACAAGAGCATCGCCCTGACGGGAGAGGACCCCAACGGCACGCTGACACGTTTCGTCCACGCCTACATCGAGCAGGTGCCGGACTTCCTCGACGCCGCCAACTCGGTAGCCCGCGCGGCCGGCATCGAGGACCGCATCAAGCCGGTGCTCAAGCTCGCCGAACAGTTCTTCCTCACCCCGCCCGCGCTGCTCGATGGCCACGATGGCCTGGATGCGCTGCTGGACGAGGCTTACCTCGCCCACCGCCTGGTGGAAGAGGTGAACGACCGCTACATCGCCCACTTCAACCAGCCGCTGATCCCGCTGGACACCACGGTGGCCAACCTGGTGGCGCACCAGCTGATCGGCGAACCTTTCGCCAACCAGCTGGATGAAGCAGTGCACCACGCGGTCAACGGCATGCTCGACGACAGTACCTTCAGTGCCGAGTCCGCCGTCAGCTACCGTGCCCGCCTCAATGATCCGCAGGTGGTCATGGCGTGGCAGCAGTGGCCATGCCTGTCGCGGCAATTCGGGGTCGAGCTGGAGTTGGGGCGCGACTGAGCCTCAGCCCGCACTCTGCAGCGCACGCACCCGGCCCTCCACGCGGCGACGCAGGCCGTTACCTTCGATGGACAGCCGGCAGCCGCTGGCCGCAGCGCTGCGGCCCCAGTCTTCCAGCAGCTCCATGCACGCATGGTCGATGTAGCTCAGGTGCTGCAGCGGCACACGCAGGTGCGTGCCGGGTGACACTGATTGCAGGGCCTGGGACAGCGCCGGCACCTTGAGGAAGGTGGCCGCGCCGACCAGACGCAGCTCGGCACCGTTGCCCTCCTCGTCATAGCGCAGGTTGATCTTCAACCGCGCGGCCTTGAGCACCAGTTTCAACACAGTCAGCGCGAAGCCCAGCAGCACGCCGGTCAGAAGGTCGGTGGCGACGATGGCCAGCGCAGTCGCCGCGTGCACCAGTACCGGCATGCGCCCATAGCGACCCAGCGAACGCAGGGCCTTGATATCCACCAGCTTGATTCCGGTGTAGACCAGCACACCAGCCAGGCTGGCGATGGGGATCTGCCGCAGCAACCCGCCCAGCAGCACGACGAACGCCAGTAGCCACAACCCGTGGAAGATTGCCGAGGCGCGGCTGCGCGCCCCGGCCTGCACGTTGGCCGAACTGCGCACGATCACCCCGGTCATCGGCAGCGCGCCGACCAGCCCGCAGAGCATGTTGCCCACACCCTGGGCGCTCAGCTCGCGGTCCATGTCCGAGCGCGGGCCGCTGTGCATACGATCCACAGCGGCGGCCGAGAGCAGCGTCTCGGCGCTGGCGATGAAGGCCACCACCACGGCGGCCAGCAAGAGCGTCGGGTCGAGTAGCGCGGCGAGGTCGGTCGGACGGACCCAGTCGATGGCGTCGCCGAGGTGCTCCGGCACGCTCACTCGCAGCACATCGAGCTGCAGTGCGATGCATGCCAATGTCGCCAGGCTCACGCCAATCAGCGCGCCGGGAAGCATGCGCAGCCGGCCCGGCTTGAAGCGGTCCCATAGCGCCATGCAGGCCATGGTGCCCAGCCCGAGCAGCGCCGCATCGAACCCGCTGGCTTCGGACAGCAGCGCCGAGGGGAACGCCAGCAGGTTATCCAGCCCGGATGCCTGCGGCTTGAGGTCCAGCATGACGTGTACCTGCGACAGCACGATGAGGATGCCGATGCCCGCGAGCATGCCGTAGACCACCGCCGGCGAAGTCACGCGGAACCAGCAGCCCAGGCGCAGCCTTCCCGCCAGCAATTGCAGCGCACCGGCCAGCAGCAGGATCGGCCCGAGCATGGCGATGCCATGGGTGCGCACCAGTTCGAAGACCAGCACCGCAAGGCCCGCCGCCGGGCCGCTGACTTGCAGGGGCGAGCCGGCGAGGCCGCCGACCACCAGGCCGCCGATGATGCCGGTCACCAGGCCCTTGGCCGGCGGCATGCCCGAGGCGATGGCGATGCCCATGCACAGCGGCAGAGCAACGAGGAACACCACCACCGATGCGAGCAGGTCGCGTGGCAGCACTTGGCGCAGCTGGGAAAATCCGCATGGAGCAGAGTGGGAGGCCGACATGGCACTGTTCTCCTTCAAGCATTTTTCGGGCGCGCGAAAGCCCACGACGCCGGTCTCGACCGCATCGACACGCGCAATTCAGAGGGATGACGAACACGGTGGGGGCGTACGCCTCAGGCAGGGATCAAGTCAGAAGCGGGGCGCGGTGTTTGTTCTGCTGGGCCGCCGCGCCCCGGGAGCGTGCTGGTATCAGCCGCTTACTGGGGGGAGTAGCGCGGACGCGGGGTCGCACTCGGCGTCGGACCTTCGCCGTCGAGGGCTCGGAATCGGCCTTCCTGGGCGTCGTAAGCCTTGATGGCGCTGGTCTCGATGTCGTAGACCCAGCCGTGGATGAACAGCTGACCGGAAGCCAGGCGAGCGGCTACCGACGGGTGAGTCTTCAGGTGGTCCAGTTGGGCGACCACGTTCTCCTCGGTGAGGATGCCCAGGTGCTCCTGGGTGGCGCAGCCACAAGTCTGCGCGACCACGGTGCGGGCCACTTCGGCGTGGCGCAGCCAGGCTTTTACGGTCGGCATGCCTTCCAGTGTCTGGGGAGCCAGCACCGCCTTCATCGCGCCGCAGTCGGAGTGGCCGCAGACGATGATGTGCTGCACACCCAGTGCCATCACCGCGAACTCGATG
Organism: Pseudomonas sp. YH-1; assembly: GCF_051990045.1. Lineage (NCBI taxonomy): Bacteria > Pseudomonadati > Pseudomonadota > Gammaproteobacteria > Pseudomonadales > Pseudomonadaceae > Pseudomonas > Pseudomonas sp. YH-1. Next base: position 1,189,095 of record NZ_CP178184.1, read on the forward strand.
GCGGTGGAAACGCCGCCGTTCATCTGGCCGTACGGCGGGACCACGTTGCCCACGTTACGGGTGACGAACAGGTCGCCCGGCGAGCTCTGGGTAATCAGCTCGGGGACGATGCGCGAGTCGGCACAGGTGATGAACATGGCGCGCGGGTTTTGTGCATGGGCCAGCTTCTTGAACAGTTCTTCCTGCTGCGGGAAGACCTCATGGCGGAACTGGCGGAAGCCCTCGACGATATGGCGAAGCGCCTCGTCAGCAGATTCGTGGGCGTGATCCTCACCGTGCGTTTTGTCGTTCATGTATCAGCCTCGAATTAAAGACGAAGAATTTTCCCACGTCAGCCGACGCTCTCCCTGGGGAGAAAAGGCACAGCCGCGGGAAAAAATCTGTTGTGACCGATAAGTCACTTTATGCGCAAACCCTAGACAACGAAGATTAAACCAAAATTAAAAAACCGCTCTGGAATGAGCTTTTTCATGATGTTTCGCCGACATTTCACGATGATATCGGCAAGCTATCATGGCGATGAAATGTCACGGTGCTACTGTGACGACGCCACACTTTTCGCTACAGGCAATGTGACATTATTCGTGGCGATTGCTGTAAGACCCGGACCACCGGGCCTAGCGCTTGGTCAGGATGACGAGCGTGGCGCACGACGCCGGACCCTCCCCCCAGTAAACAAGGATGTGACCATGCAAGACATCTACAGGATGGCCGGCAATGCGGCTGCGAGCGCGGTACAAACGGTCAGCGGCGGCGAGCTGCTGATGCCGATGTTCCACTGCCTGGAGCCGGATGGCCGGCTCAAGATGGTGGTGCTGATGGCAGATACCGGTGAAGAAGCCATGCAGGCAGGCCAACGGATGTACCAGGAGAACACCCAGCAGGCGATTGGCGCAGTGTGGATTGTCGACGGCTTCGTGACCCACAAGGAGGTCGGCAAGGTCGATGCGCTGATTCTGAACGTAGTTTCCTACGCCGAGCCGCGTCGAGAGATGCAACTGGCGGTTCCCTATCGGCATGCCCACAGCCATGAAGGCTTCGCCGTCTTCAAGCCCAAGCTGCTGGGCGTCACCGGCATTGCCCAGGACGAGCTGCAACCGCTGATCGACGCCTTCTACCAGGGCCGCGACGAGCATGCCGAGGGCCGTGCGATCTGGAAAGAGCACCAGCAGGACCAGATCACCGGCATGACCGGCTTCGCCGGTTTCTCCAGCGAAGACTGGAAGCACCTGCGCGAGGCGCCCGTGGCGATCTTCTGCATGGTTGCCAGCGCCGACGGCGAGATAGACGCCAAGGAGGCCGAAGCCTTCGGCAAGCTGTTCAAGGAGTCCGGCAAGTACCCCAGCGTGCTGATGCAACGCGTCATGACCGAGCTCAGCCTCGACACGCCCAACGGCCGTGCGGTGCTGATGGACTTCCTGCAGCGCTTCATCAGCCCCGACTTCAACCGCTTGCAGTACTTCGTCGACGTCAACCGTCTGCTGGAACAGCAGGCCAGCGATGATGACGCGGCGGCCTTCAAGAAGGACCTGCTGGCACTGGGCAAGGCCGTGGCCGAGTCCTCCGGTGGTTTCTTCGGCTTTGGCAGCAAGGTCAGCAAGGAAGAGAAGAACGTGCTGGTCGTCCTCGACAAGCTGCTCAACTCGCCGCTGCAACTCGCCCAGATGATGGCGGACCTGGTGGCCCCCGACCGCTGATTCAGAACAGACTCATCTGGCTGCGCGGCGGGGCGAACGCCGTGCAGTCCAGATTGAAGCTGCCGCGCCGACCCAGCCCGAGGCGGCGCATGGCGACCTCGAAACGCTTGGCCAGAAGGTCGGCGAACGGGCCTTCGCCGCGAAAGCGGTGGCCGAAGCGGCTGTCGTAGATTTCTCCGCCGCGCAGCTGGCGGATCAGGCTCATCACATGGTTGGCGCGCTGCGGGTAGTGCGCCGCCAGCCACTCCTCGAACAGCGGGCCGACTTCGCGCGGCAGGCGCAGCATCATGTAGCTGGCGCTCTGGGCACCGGCGTCGTGGGCGGCCTCGAGCAGCGCCTCCAGCTCGCGGTCGTTGATCATCGGGATCATCGGTGAACACAGCACGCCCACCGGAATGCCGTGCTCGCGCAGCACGCGGATCGCCCGCAAGCGTGCGGAGGGTGCGGCGGCGCGCGGTTCTAGGATGCGCTTGAGTTCGTCGTCCAGGCTGGTCAGGCTGATCATCACGCCCACCAGCCGGTGCTGCGCCAGTTCGGCCAGCAGGTCGAGGTCGCGCAGGATCAGCGAACCCTTGGTGACGATGGTCACCGGATGGCGGTAACGCAGCAGCACCTCAAGGATCTGCCGGGTCAGGCGCTGCTGGCGCTCGATGGGCTGGTAAGGATCAGTATTGGCGCCCAGGTTGATCGGTGCGCAGACATAGCCCTTGCGGCTCAGTTCCTCTTCCAGCACCTCGGCGGCGTTGGTCTTGGCGATCAGCTTCGTCTCGAAATCCAGCCCTGGCGACAGGTCCCAGTAAGCGTGGCTCGGCCGCGCGTAGCAATAGATGCAACCGTGCTCGCAGCCGCGATAGGGGTTGATCGAGCGGTCGAAGGGCAGGTCCGGCGACTGGTTGCGCGAGATCACCGACTTCGCCCGCTCGGTACGGATTTCGGTCACCTGGGGCTTGGGCACTTCGTCGTACCAGTCGTTATCCACAGGCACCGAGGTGGTCGGCGCGAAGCGGTTGTGTGGATTGCTAGCGGTACCCCGGCCGCGGGGCGGAAGGGAAGTGGTCATGTGGGAAGGCTCTGAAGGATTACTGTATATGAATACAGTAATCCACTGAGTTTTCCACAGCCAGCATTACTTGCTCGGTGGTCGACCGCGTCGCTTTTCGTAGGAGCGAGGGCCTACAGCAGCCGGGTAAACAGCCAGTACAACCCCGCCGCCAGGCCGATGGCCGCCGGCAGCGTCAGTACCCAGGCCAGCAGCATGTTGCGGATGGTCGGCCACTGCAGCCCGCTGCCGTTGGCGGCCATGGTGCCGGCCACGCCGGAGGAGAGCACCTGAGTCGTCGATACCGGCAGGCCGAATCCGTCCGCCGCACCGATGGTGAGCATGGCCACCAGTTGCGCCGAGGCGCCCTGTGCATAAGTCAGCGGTGTCTTGCCGATGCCCTCGCCGACCGTGGTGACGATGCGCCGCCAACCCACCAGCGTGCCCAGGCCCAGTGCCAGGGCCACTGCGACCTTCACCCACACCGGGATGAAGCGGATCGCCTGCTCGCCGCCCTGGCGCAGCGCCTGCAGGCTGCTCCAGGTTTCCAGTTCGAAGTGCTGGTCGCTGCGGTCCAGCAGGCGGACAGTCTCCAGGATCAGGTAGAGGTCGTTGCGCAGTTCCTGCACCTCTTCGGCCGGCACCTTGTCCAACTGCCCATAGCGCTCCAGGCGCGCGCTGGTGTCGCCAATCACGCTGCCCAGCGAGGGCAGCAGTTCCGGCTTCACTACGGCATCTTCCTGGTAACTCAGCAGCACGTGGCGCGGGTCCGCTGCGGGGCTGCCGCCGGCGCGGTGCAACTGTTCCTGGCTGGCCTGGGTGAGGGCGAGCAACTGCCGGGTCTGCTCCGGCGAGTGCGCGCGATCCACGGCAAACGCCAAGGGAACAGTAGCGATCAGGATCAGCATGATCAGGCCGATGCCCTTTTGCCCGTCATTGGAGCCGTGGGCGAAGGACACGCCGGTGCAGGTCAGGATGAGGGTTGCGCGAATCCAGCGGGGTGGGGGTGTGCGTCCCTCCGGCGCGTGGAACAGGGCGCGATTGCGGATGGTCGCGCTCATCACCCGCAGCAGCACGAAGGCGACGAAGAAGCCTACTACGGGCGAGAGGAACAGTGCATAGCCCACCGTCAGCAGCTGCGACCACGCATTGCCGGACAGGCCGATATGCCCGGCCATGGCGCCGTGGGCCAGGCCGATGCCAACGATGGAGCCGATCAGCGTGTGCGATGAAGACACTGGCAGCCCCAGCCACCAGGTGCCGAGGTTCCACAGGATCGAGGCGATCAGCAGGGCGAAGATCATCGCCAGGCCAGCACTGCTGTCCACTTTCAGCAGCAGGTCCAGCGGCAGCAGCGAGACAATGGCGAAGGCCACCGCGCCGCTGGAGAAGAGCACACCGAGGAAATTCCACAGCCCGGACCAGGCCACGGCGAAACGGGGTGGCAGAGCGTTGGTGTAGATCACCGTGGCCACCGCATTGGCGGTGTCGTGGAAGCCGTTGATGAATTCGAAGCCCAGGGCGATCAGCAGCGCGACCACCAGCACCAGCGCGGACCAGCCAGGCTCCAGATGCGTGCCGCTGGCATGGATGTCATGTCCGAGCGCGGCGAAGGTGAACACCAGCGCACCGGCCAACAGCAGGAAGAAGGTCAGGCGACCCTTGAACCCGTGGGTTTCGCGCAGCACCGGGCTGATCGGGAACTGCGTCAGGCGCGAGGCGCGCATCACCTCGAGCATGCCAAAGCGGTCAAGCACGGGGGCGCTTCCTTCGGGTCGGTGGTGGCATCTGGCGGATTCCTTGCGGCGATGCCCTACAGACTAGCCGGCCATGGCGATCCTGGGGTGGCCGGGCGAGCGGGGCGCAAGGCCATGCTAGGGCAAGGCCGCATCGACATTCCTTGATGTTGGTGGTGGTGCGCGGTCTTTCGGCGGCGCAAAAAAATGCCCCGGCAAGCCGGGGCATTTTCAGCACAACGTCAGAACGCTATTCCTGCGGCTTCTTCAGCTTCGGATTGGGGAAGAACTGCACCCCCTGCACTTTCGGGTCCTTGGGCTTTTCCAGCGCGCTGGTGTTGACGCGGGTGGAGAGCTCTTTCGGTACCGACTGGCCCTGGGCGTTGAGCGTGTCGGCATAGCCGCAGGCGACGCATTCGCGGTGCGGCACGCCATCGACGTCCCACATGACGATCTTGTCCTGCTCGCTGCACGCCGGGCAGACGGCCCCGGCGATGAAGCGTTTCTTCACCTCGCTCATCACGCCGCCTCCTCGGAGAGGCCCGAGTGGCGCAGCAGGGCGTCGATGGACGGCTCGCGGCCACGGAAGGCCACGAACAGCGCCATCGGCTCCTGGGAGCCGCCCTTGGCCAGGATCGCGTCGCGGAAGGCCGCGCCGGTCGCCGGGTTGAGCACGCCTTCTTCCTCGAAGCGCGAGAACGCATCGGCGGACAGCACCTCGGCCCACTTGTAGCTGTAGTAACCGGCCGCGTAACCGCCGGCGAAGATGTGCGCGAAGCTGTTGGCGAAGCGGTTGTATGCCGGCGGGCGCATCACCGCGACTTCGTCGCGGATCGCTTCGATCACGTCGAGCACGCTGCGGCCGTCGCCGTGGGTGGCGTGCAGTTCGAAGTCGAACAGCGAGAACTCCAGCTGGCGGACCATCATCAGGCCGGACTGGAAGTTCTTCGCCGCGAGCATCTTCTCCAGCAGGTCCTGGGGCAGCGGCGCGCCGGTTTCGTAGTGGCCGGAGATCAGCGCCAGGCCCTCGGGCTCCCAGCACCAGTTCTCCATGAACTGGCTCGGCAGCTCCACCGCGTCCCAGGCCACACCATTGATGCCCGAGGCACCGGCGTGTTCGACGCGGGTCAGCAGGTGGTGCAGGCCGTGGCCGAATTCGTGGAACAGGGTGGTGACTTCATCGTGGGTCAGCAGCGCCGGCTTGCCGCCGACCGCCGGGGTGAAGTTGCACACCAGGTAGGCCACCGGCGCCTGCAGGTCGCCGCCGGCGGTGCGGCGACGGTCGCGGGCGCCGTCCATCCAGGCGCCGCCACGCTTGTTGGCGCGGGCGTAGAGGTCGAAGTAGAAGCGGCCCACATGCTGGCCGTTTTCCTCGATCTCGAACAGGCGCACGTCCGGGTGCCAGCGCTCGAAGTCGGAGAGCTCGCGGATCTGGATGCCATAGAGCTTCTGCACGATGGCGAACAGGCCGGAGAGCACCTTGTCGATCGGGAAGTATTCGCGCAGGGCTTCCTGGGACACGCTGTAGCGCGCCTCGCGCAGCTTCTCGCCGAAGTAGCTGGCATCCCAGCTCGACAGGTTCGCGCAGCCCTGTTCGGCGGCGTACGCCTTGAGCTGCTCCAGGTCCTGGGCAGCAAAGGGCTTGCTGCGCACGGCCAGGTCGCGGAGGAAGTTCAGTACCTGTTCGGGCGTCTCGGCCATCTTGGTGGCCAGGGACAGCTCGGCGAAGTTCGCAAAGCCCAGCAGGCGCGACAGCTCCTGGCGCAGGTCGAGGATTTCCTGCATCACCGGGCCGTTGTCGTTCTGCCCGGCGTTCGGGCCTTGATCCGAGGCGCGGGTGCAGTAGGCGGCGTAGACCTCTTCGCGCAGCGCGCGGTCCTCGGCATAGGTCATCACGGCGTAGTAGCTGGGGAATTCCAGGCTGATCAGCCAGCCGTCCAGCTCCTTGGCCTGCGCGGCGGCCTGCATCTGTGCCTTGGCCGATTCGGTCAGGCCGGCCAGCGCGGCTTCGTCGGTGACGTGCTTGGTCCAGGCCTGGGTGGCATCCAGCAGCTGGTTGGAGAAGCGGCTGCCCAGCTCGGACAGGCGCGTCTGGATCTCGGCGTAGCGCTGCTGCTGTTCGGCCGGCAGGTCGATACCCGACAGACGGAAGTCGCGCAGGGCGTGTTCGAGGATGGTCTTCTGGGCGACGTCGTAGCCTTTCGACTCGGGGCTGCTGGCGAGCGCCTCGTAGGCCTTGAACAGCTCGCGATTCTGGCCCAGCTCGGTCCAGTAGGCGGACAGCAGTGGCAGGCAGCCTTCGTAGGCATCGCGCAGCTCGGCGCTGTTGCACACCGCGTTGAGGTGGCTGACCGGACTCCAGGCCTTGCCCAGGCGGTCATGCAGTTCGTCCATGCTCAGTACCAGGCCGGCCCAGGTCGGGGTGCCGTTCTGCTGGGCGAGGATGCGCGCGATGGCGGCGCGGTTGTCGGCGAGGATCTGCTCGATGGCCGGCTTCACGTGCTCGGGGCGAATGGAGGAGAAGGGCGGCAGGTCGTAGCTCTGCAGAAGAGGATTCGCGCTCACGGTGGCACCTTGGCTGAAGAAACACCCGGCCATCTTAAATACAATCGGCCGTAACCGCAGCCAGAGTAAGACTATCGTGACGATTCGAACCTATCAGGGCAAAACGCCATCCCTCGGCGAGCGCGTGTTCGTCGATGCCAGCGCCGTGGTCATCGGTGACGTGGAGATCGGAACGGACAGCTCGGTCTGGCCGCTCGTCGTGATCCGCGGCGACATGCACCGCATCCGCATTGGCGCGCGCACCAGCGTGCAGGATGGCAGCGTGTTGCATATCACCCACGCCGGACCCTTCAACCCGGACGGCTTCCCGCTGACCATCGGCGACGAAGTGACCATCGGCCACAAGGTCCTGCTGCACGGCTGCACCCTCGGCAGCCGCATCCTGGTGGGCATGGGTTCCATCGTCATGGACGGTGCGGTGATCGAGGACGAGGTGATCCTCGGCGCCGGCAGCCTGGTGCCGCCGGGCAAGGTGCTGGAGAGCGGCTTCCTGTATGTCGGCAGCCCGGTAAAGAAGGCCCGGCCGCTGAGCGACAAGGAGCGTGCGTTCTTCAGCTATACAGCCGGGAACTACGTGAAGCTCAAGGACCAGCATATCGCCGAGGGGTTTGCGGGCGAGTAATCGTCCCGACGGGTGGATAAAGCGCAACGCTTTATCCACCGATTTCCGAACGGCGGATAACGCCTGTGGTGCTATCCGCCCTACGTTCCGATCGATTCATCTGGTTGGGCGGTTCGCGAGCAAGCTCGTTCCTACAGGGGACTCCGCGCTCGTCGTAGGAGCGAGCTTGCTCGCGAACCTGGTCGAACCGCCGGACGGCCCGCCGCGCCAGGCCTTGCGCCCTATACTGAGCTCAGGTGACCGGACGCCAGCGCGTGCCCGGCCGGGTTCAGCAGCGGGCGGCCAGCCATCACGGCACCGCCGAGCCGGCGAGCGGCCATGAACAGTCTGTGCTCCCCCAGTGCCACCGTTTCGCCCTGGCGGCGCGGCGGTGTCATCGCGCTGCTTCTGCTGGCGCTGGGTGGCTGCGCCCAACATCCCGCTCAACCGGCTGCCCCCATCACAGAAGCCACCTGGCACCAGGTCGACGCCGACATCGGCGCCGCGTCGCTCGCCGCGACGTCCCAGGCTCGTGCTTATGCTGAAGAAGCCATGCAGCAGTGGATGGACCTGGTCTATCAACGCACCGACGAAAAATTCATTCCCTGGTTCTCCAGCTACTGGACCCAGCAATGGCTGGGCATGAAGGTCGCCTGGTACAAGATGGGGTCCCATGGCGACCTCGATCCCACCGTCGACAAGCTCGCCGCCTACCTGCAGGAGCAGTACCGCAAGCAAGTGCTCGTCCCCGTGGCGAAGCAGATCGACCCCGATTCGGTGATGGAAAAGGCCACGCGGCATTACATCGAGCTGCTCACCGTGGCGGTGAAGGCGATTCCCCAGCATCGCGGCATACCGCAGAAGGCCTTCGACGAGCACCTGATGGGTATCCCGGCGATCTCTCTGGGCCCGCCCTCCAGCCGCGATGCTTCGCTGTATGACGTGGTGTACGCCAAGGACATCGGCAAGCTGCCCGCCTTCACCGCGCTGATGCAGGAGATTCGCACCGCCTCCGGCAAGGCCGGCGCCGGCACCAGGGTCAGTGGCGTCTCGCCGGTGGCGCAGCGCACCAGCGCGAAGCTGGTCAATGAACTGAAGAATCGCAGCATCGCCGGCGTGGTGGCGGGCGCAGCGGGCAAGGTCGCCGGTTCGGTCATCTCGGTGGCCTTCACCCTGTTCAGCATGGCCGGCAACGACAAGGAACGGCCCGAGGTGGAGACCCAGTTGCGCAAGGAGATCAACGCCGCCTTCGACGAACAGTGGCTGGCGCTGATGCGTGATCCGGACGGCGGGGTAATGTCCGGCGTGGATCACCTGGGCGCTCGCGTCCAGGCAAGCCTGGCCGGCCGCCTGGCACAGCCGGAGGACGAGCCAGACGATGACTCAAACGTGCAGACCTACGGCGCCGGGGAGGCCGAGCCGGTGAGTGTCAGCGGCGGCTTCCGGGTGCTCAGGCAAGGGCAGGGCTCTGCGCCCTGACGTGTCGTTCGGCGATCCGCGCTTCGCGCGGGCGGCCTTGCACAGTATCCTTCCCGCCCGACTTTCGCGGCCGGACGCTGACCTCATGCATTACCAGAACATCCTCTTCGACCTCGACGGCACCCTCACCGATCCGCGCGAGGGCATTACCCGCTCGATCCAGTACGCGCTCGCCCAGCTGGGCATCGACGAGCCCGACCTGCGCCAGCTCGAACACTTCATCGGCCCGCCGTTGCTGCAGTGCTTCATGAGCACCTACGACTTCGACGAGGCGCGCGCCTGGGAGGCGGTGAACCACTACCGCGTGCGCTTCAAGGACACCGGGCTGTACGAGAACAAGGTGTTCGACGGTGTTGCCGAGCTGCTGCAATTGCTCGGCGGCCAGGGCCGCACACTGTACATCTGCACCAGCAAGCCGACCGTGTTCGCTGCCGAGATTGCCCGCCACTTCGACTTTGCCCGGCACTTCAAGGTGATCTACGGCAGCGAGCTGGACGGCACGCGCACCAACAAGGTCGAGTTGATCGAACATCTGCTGGGCATCGAGCAGCTGGATCTCGAGCAGACGCTGATGATCGGCGACCGCAAGCACGACCTGATCGGCGCGCACCGCAATGGCCTTTCCGCGGCGGGCGTCGGCTATGGCTTTGGCAGCCGCGAGGAGCTGATGGCGGAGAGCCCGGCGCATTACTTCGCGAGCCTGGACGAGTTGCGCGCGGCGTTTGCCTGATCGACACGTGCCGGGGCTGTTCGCGAGCAAGCTCGCTCCTACAGGTCCGCGCTAACGGCTCTTCGTAGGAGCGAGCTTGCTCGCGAACCCGGCTGGGCAGCCCGTGTCACGTCCTGCCCTCACCCCAGCCCTCTCCCGGAGGGAGAGGGGGCCGATCGTGCCGGCTGGCGCTGCAGTTTCACCCTGCTCCAAACGGTTCCCTCTCCCTCTGGGAGAGGGGCAGGGTGAGGGGCTTTTGATCTCGCAGGAGCGTGCAGCCTAACCGCGCAACCACTCCGCCAACCGCCCCATCATGTCATCGCATCTGGCCAACTGCTCCAGGCTGACGAACTCGTCCGGCTTGTGGCCCTGGTCCATGCTGCCCGGGCCGCAGACCACGGTGGGGATGCCGGCCTGGTGGAACAGCCCGCCTTCGGTGCCGTAGGCGACGGTGGTGAAATCCCGCGAACCGCTGAGCAGCGCAATCAACTCGGCGGCCTGCGCCTGTTGGTCGGTGACCAGCGCCGGATAGGCGGAAATTTCGCTGAAGCGGATATCCGTCTCGGCCTTTACCGCGCGCATCTTCGGCAGCAGCTCGGCCTCGGCGAAGGCGCGCAGGTCATCGGCGACCTGTTGCGGGTCATCGCTGGGCAGCGCACGGACCTCGAAATCGAACTGGCACTCGGCGGGCACGATGTTCAGCGCGCGGCCGCCGCTGATCACGCCGGTCTGCACGGTGGAATAGGGCGGGTCGAAGCGCGGGTCGTGGCGCGCAGGCTCCGCCAGGCGGGTGCCGATCTCGCCGAGGCGGCCGATCAGCTTCGCCGCGTATTCGATGGCGTTCACGCCCTGCGGTGCATAGGCCGAGTGACACGGCGCGCCGTGCACCTGGCAGCGCATGGCGAGCTTGCCCTTGTGGCCGAGCACCGGCTTGAGTTCGGTGGGCTCGCCGATAATGCAGAGCATCGGCTTGTGCTCGCGGTGCTCCAGCGCGGCGAGCAGCGAGCGCACGCCGAGGCAGCCGACTTCCTCGTCGTAGGAGAAGGCCAGGTGCACCGGCAGGCGCAGCGGTTGGGCAAGGAACGCCGGCACCGCCGCCAGCACACAGGCGATATAGCCCTTCATGTCCGCCGTGCCGCGCCCGTAGAGACGACCGTCGCGCTCGGTCAGTTCGAACGGCGGCACCGTCCACGGCTGGCCATCGGTCGGCACCACGTCGGTGTGGCCGGACAGGCACACGCCGCCGCGGTCCTGCGGGCCCAGGGTGGCGTAGAGATTGGCCTTGCCGCCTTCGGCATCGTGGAACAGCTCGCAGGCGATGCCGAAGCCTGCGAGGTAGTCGCGGATGTAGTGGATCAGCGCCAGGTTGGAGTTTCGGCTGACGGTGTCGAAGGCGATCAGGTCGGCGAGGATTTCACGGCTGGAAGGCATGGTCGGGTCCTGCATTGGGGCTTTCTTTGTCAATGCGCGGTTTCGGTGTTTGGGTGAATACCCTCTCCCCAGCCCTCTCCCTGAAGGGAGAGGGGGCTGACCGTGCCGGCTGACAGCATGGTCTCATCTTGCGACGAATGGTTCCCTCTCCCTTCGGAGCGGGGCGCGCAGCCAGGGTTAGGGAGAGGGGGCTCTCGCAGGTCAGGCATTGCGTCACTCGTCGCCCGGCACACCGTAGCTCGGTGCCTTGGTCGGGTCGAGGGCGCGCACGAGATAGTCCTCCAGCTGCGGCTTGTAGGCCACCCAGAGTTTCTCCAGCTCATCGATGGGCGCTTCGTCCGCCCAGTCCACGCGCAGGTCGACGATCGGCCAGACCAGGTCGCCGACCACCTTCAGCGCGGCCGAATGCACCGGGCCGGCTTCGCCACCGGCGGCCATCGCCGCCTGCATCGCGGCGAGCAGACGCTCGGCCAGGCAGCCGTTGGCGCTTTCGAAGGCCTGGGTCATGGCTTCGATCACGGCGGGGGAGGACAGCAGGTTGCCAGCCGCCACACAGTTTTCCCCGGCCACGGCGTTGTATACGCCCAGGGCTTCGCTGCCGGTGAACAGCGCGACCTTGCCGTGCTGGTCGATCACCGTCACCTGGCGGTACTGGCTGTAGCCGTTGCTGGAGAGTGCCTTGTCCAGCGCTGCGCCCGGCTCCAGGCCGGCTTCGAGCTGGTCGAGGATCTGCGGACCGAGGGCCGGCAGGGTGATGTTCTGCGTGGCCACCGCACCGACGCCGGCGCGTACCCAGGGGCAGCGGGCGCCCACGGCAATGCTCGACGAGCTGATGGCGATACCCAGTTGTCCGGTTTCGGCGCAGCGGCCGACGATGGAGAAGGTCATGGTGGCTCCTTTGCTTGTTCTAGTCGCGCAAACCTGCACAAACGACGAAGCGGCGAGGCAGGAAATCCCGCGTCGCCGCATCGTCTTTCAGGTCATCGATCAGTCCGGAATGACCGCGATGACGTCGATCTCCATCAGCCACTGCGGCTGGCCGAGGGCCGACACCACCAGGCCGGTGGAGATCGGGAACACACCCTTCAGCCACTTGCCGACTTCCTGGTACACCGGCTCGCGGTAGCGCGGGTCGATCAGGTAGGTGGTGGTCTTGACGATGTGCGACAGGTCGCTGCCGGCTTCTTCCAGCAGTTGCTTGACGTTCTTCATCGCCTGCTCGGCCTGGGCACGCGGGTCACCCAGCCCTACCAGGTTGCCCTCGAAGTCGGTACCGACCTGGCCGCGCACGTACACGGTGTTGCCGGCGCGTACGGCCTGGCAGAGGTCGTTGTCCAGGGTCTGGTTCGGGTAGGTGTCCTTGGTGTTGAACATGCGAATGCGAGTATGGGTAGGCATCTCTTACTCCCAGGATGCGGCTTTGGGTACGGAGCCTTCGCGCTGCGAGGCGTCCTGATATTCGACGTAACGGCGCTGGGTGGCGATGTGGCCGGCCACGTGCTTGGCGTCGTGCCAGACGCCCCAGATGAAGGTGGAACCGCGACGGGACAGCCACGGCAGGCCGACGAAGTACACGCCCGGCTCGCGGGACACGCCGCGCTGGTGCTTGGGCTTGCCCTTGTCGTCGAAGGCGTCGACCTGCAGCCAGTTGAAGTCCACGGCGTACCCGGTGGCCCAGATGATCGCGGTGATGCCGGCGTCGGCGAGGTTCAGTTCCTGGATCGGATGGCGAATGCACTCGGCATCGGCGAAGACCTTGCGGGCCTCCGGCTCCAGCGGCAGGTCCAGGCCGTTGCGCTCGATATAGGCGTCGGCGGCGTCGAGCAGGCCGAGGTAGTTGTCGTCGCCGGCTTTCAGGTTCGCCACCAGGTCGTCCTGGAAGGTCACTTTGCCGCCTTCAAAGGACTTGGTCAGGCCGGTCAGGGTGATGCCCTCGTTGGCCAGGCGACGGAAATCGATGGTCTCGCCACCACGGGCACCGCTCACGGCGATGGTCACGTGCTCGCGGCCCGGCTGCACTTCCTCGGCATCCCACAGGCCGAGCACGCCCAGCCACCAGACGAAGTCGCGGTTGCGGTAGGCGCGCGGCGGGCGATCATGGGCGCCCACGGACAGGTAGGTCTTCTTGCCGGCGCGGTTCAGCTCGTCGGCGATCTGCACGCCGGAAGAGCCGGCACCGATCACCAGCACGGCGCCTTCGGGCAGCTGCTGCGGGTTGTAGTACTTGGCCGAGTGGATCTGGTACAGGCCTTCGTCCTTCGGCGCGATGGCCGGGATCACCGGGCGCTGGAACGGGCCGGTGGCGGAGACGATGCGCAGGGCCTGGATCGTGCCCTCGGAGGTTTCCACGGTGAAGCCGGGGCGGCCTTCGTTGCGGGTGACCTTCTTCACTTCCACGCCGGTGCGGATCGGCGCGTTGAACTGCTTGGCGTAGGCGACGAAGTAATCCGCCACCTGCTCTTTATGCGGGAAATCGTCCGGGCCGACCGGGAATTCCATGTTCGGGAAGCGGTCATGCCAGGCCGGGCCGTTGGCGACCAGGGAGTCCCAGCGGCCAGTGCGCCAGGCTTCGGCGATGCGGCTCTTTTCCAGCACGATGTGCGGCACGCCCTGTTGGGTCAGGTGCTCGCTCATGGCCACGCCGGCTTGTCCGGCGCCAACGACCAGCGTGTCGATTTCCAGGTTATCAAGCGACTTCTTGCCGAAGGCGCCTGGATTCAGGTCGGTCATGGCTTGCTTCCTCAGACTCTGATCACGTTTGTTCTTGTTGCGGCTAGCGATGAGGTGTTGGCCGCATTCTGTTCAGAGGCTGGGATTAGCGAAATTATGTTTTTTGTAGTCGCAGGCTAGGGAAAAGCTGCACCCACGCAAACCCCGCGGCCCGCGGGCTGCAGGGGCGGGGCTATAGGATTTTTGGTGGCTGGGGCGACAAATTGGATAGGCAGAATATGGCTTGTGCGGCTTTTCGTAGGGACATCCCAGCTCTATAGGATGGGTGGAGCGCAGCGATACCCATGCTGCTGGTGCGCCGGATTGATGGGTATCGCTGCGCTCCACCTCATCCTACGAAGATGTTCATCCTGAAAGTCAGGCAGATCAGCGACTCTGGGCCACTGCCTCGATGAACCGCTCCAGCACCAGGTTCGGCCGGCGGCCCTTGCGGGTCACCACGGTCAGCGGGATGTCGTAGTGGAAGCGCTCCGGCCGCAGCGCGCGCAGGCGGCCCTGGGCGACCCAGTCGGCGGCGTAGTGGTCGGGCAGGTAGCCGATGTAGCTGCCGGTGAGGATCAGGAAGGCCATGCCCTCGCGGTCGGAGGCGTTGGCGCTGCCGGACAGCTCCTGGTGGCGCTCCTGCGCCTCGGCCGGGATGCGGTAACTCGGCGCCACTGCGTCGCAGGCGTGGATTTCCGCCACCGTGATGCTCGCGTCGTCGCGCTCGAACAACGGGTGTTCCTGGCTGCAGAACAGCAGCGAGCGTTCTTCGTAGAGGGCGGAATACTCCAGCCCCGACAGCGGGCTGATGAGCGGCACCACCCCGACATGCAACCGTCCGTCGAGAACTCCCAACTCGATCTCGTTGGGCGTGGTCATGCCGATGTTGATCCGCACGCCCGGCCCGCTGGCTTTCAGCGCGCGCAGGGCGTGGGTGATGCGCATCTGCGGCAGGGTCACCAGGTTGTTGATGATGCCGATGTTCAGCTCGCCGCGCAGGTGCTGGTGCAACTCGTTCACTTCGGCGCGGAAGCCCTCCAGTGCCGCCAGCAGCGACTGGGTCGCGCGGTACACCTCGCGGCCCTCGTCGGTCAGCGCAAAGCCCGCCCGGCCGCGCTGGCACAGGCGCATCCCCAGGCGCTTCTCCAGGTCGCCCATGTGCAGGCTGATCGCCGAGCGGCTGATGCCCAGCGTGCTCTCGGCGGCCGAGAAGCTGCCGCACTCGACTATGGTTTTGAAGATGCGCAGCAGGCGGATCTCGAAGTCGCTGACCTGGCCCAGGGAAGGCGCTCGTTGTTTCGCCATTTTAGTTTTACCAATCCGAAACTGAACGTAAGAAGAATAAGCTTTAACTCACGTTAAGTCAGGCCCAATCTACGAGCATCGCACCAGGCCCGACGCGGCCTGCGCGCCCAACAAGACTGTCTTCGAGGACAAGCTGCATGAACCAGCAAGTGAACGTCACCCCGTCGGTGGCCAGCGAACTGAACCTGAAGGCCCACTGGATGCCCTTCAGCGCCAACCGCAACTTCCATAAAGACCCGCGCATCATCGTCGCCGCCGAAGGCAGCTGGCTGGTGGACGACCAGGGCCGCAAGATCTACGACAGCCTGTCGGGCCTGTGGACCTGCGGCGCCGGTCACTCGCGCAAGGAAATCGCCGACGCGGTGGCCAAGCAGCTGACCACCCTCGACTACTCCCCGGCCTTCCAGTACGGCCACCCGCTGTCCTTCAAGCTGGCCGAGAAGATCACCCAGCTGACTCCGGCCGGCCTCGACCACGTGTTCTTCACCGGCTCGGGCTCCGAGTGCGCCGATACCTCGATCAAGATGGCCCGTGCCTACTGGCGCCTGAAAGGCCAGGCGCAGAAGACCAAGCTGATCGGCCGCGCCCGTGGCTACCACGGCGTGAACGTCGCCGGCACCGCCCTGGGCGGCATCGGTGGCAACCGCAAGATGTTCGGCCAACTGATGGACGTCGACCACCTGCCGCACACCCTGCAGCCGGGCATGGCCTTCACCAAGGGCATGGCCGAGACTGGCGGCGTCGAGCTGGCCAACGAACTGCTGAAGCTGATCGAGCTGCATGACGCCTCCAACATCGCCGCCGTCATCGTCGAGCCGATGTCCGGTTCCGCTGGTGTGCTGGTACCGCCGAAGGGCTACCTGCAGCGCCTGCGCGAAATCTGCGACCAGCACAACATCCTGCTGATCTTCGACGAAGTGATCACCGCCTTCGGCCGCATGGGCAAGGCCACCGGCGCCGAGTTCTTCGGCGTGAAGCCGGACATCATGAACGTCGCCAAGCAGGTCACCAACGGCGCCATCCCCATGGGCGCGGTCATCGCCAGCAGCGAAATCTACGACACCTTCATGGGCCAGAACCTGCCGGAATACGCCGTCGAGTTCGGCCATGGCTACACCTACTCCGCGCACCCGGTCGCCTGCGCCGCCGGTATCGCCGCGCTGGACCTGCTGGAAAAAGAAAACCTGATTCAGCAGTCCCTGGAACTGGCTCCGCACTTCGAGAAGGCCCTGCACGGCCTGAAGGGTGCGAAGAACGTCGTCGACATCCGCAACTGCGGCCTGGCCGGCGCCATCCAGATCGGCGCCCGTGACGGCGACGCCATCGTGCGTCCGTTCGAAGCCAGCATGAAGCTGTGGAAAGAAGGCTTCTACGTGCGCTTCGGCGGCGACACCCTGCAGTTCGGCCCGACCTTCAATGCCAAGCCCGAAGACCTGGACCGCCTGTTCAGCGCCGTCGGCGACGCCCTTAACGGGGTGGCGTAAGTGAGCGAACGTCCGAAGGCCGTCCCGACGGTACAGATCGACAACGACAAGGTCCTGGTCACCGAGTGGCGCTTCGCCCCCGGTGCCGAGACCGGTTGGCACCGCCACGGCATGGAATACGTCGTGGTTCCGGTGACCAACGGCGAGCTGCTGCTGGAAACCCCCGAGGGCGAGCGCCGTGCGCCGCTGGTCCTGGGCGCGAGCTATACCCGCCAGATCGGTACCGAGCACAACGTGATCAACCCTTGCGATCACGAAGTGGCCTTCATCGAGATCGAGCTCAAGAGCGACGAACACTCGCACAGCCACTGAGCGCGCGGGCACGCGAGAAGGCATGCCGGCGGATGTCACCGTAGAGTGACCTTCCCGGCGAGCCTCGACGCCCGACCCGTGCACCGTACAAATCCCCTCTCCCTTCAGGGAGAGGGCTAGGGAGAGGGGCTCTTGAGAGGGCCCACCCCCACACTTTCAGCGAGAAGAGACTTCCCATGACCACCGTCAAGCACCTGATCGGCGGCGAGATGATCGCCGACACCGGCCGTACCGCCGACGTCTTCAACCCGTCCACCGGCGAAGCCATCCGCAAGGTCCCGCTGGCCAGCCGCGAAACCGTGCAGCAGGCCATCGACGCCGCCAAGGCCGCCTTCCCGGCCTGGCGCAACACTCCGCCGGCCAAGCGTGCCCAGGTGCTGTTCCGCTTCAAGCAACTGCTCGAAGCCAACGAAGCGCGCATCAGCCAGCTGATCAGCGAAGAACACGGCAAGACCCTGGAAGACGCCGCCGGTGAACTCAAGCGTGGCATCGAGAACGTCGAGTACGCCAGCGCCGCCCCGGAAATCCTCAAGGGCGAGTACAGCCGCAACGTCGGCCCGAACATCGACGCCTGGAGCGACTTCCAGCCGATCGGCGTGGTCGCCGGCATCACCCCGTTCAACTTCCCGGCCATGGTGCCCCTGTGGATGTACCCGCTGGCCATCGCCTGCGGCAACACCTTCATCCTCAAGCCGTCCGAGCGTGACCCGAGCTCCACCCTGCTGATCGCCGAACTGTTCGAAGAAGCCGGCCTGCCCAAGGGCGTGCTGAACGTGGTGCACGGCGATAAGACCGCTGTGGACGCGCTGATCGAGGCCCCGGAAGTCAAAGCCCTGAGCTTCGTCGGTTCGACCCCGATCGCCGAGTACATCTATTCCGAAGGCACCAAGCGCGGCAAGCGCGTGCAGGCCCTGGGCGGCGCCAAGAACCACGCCGTGTTGATGCCCGACTGCGACCTGGACAACGCCGTCAGCGCCCTGATGGGTGCGGCCTACGGTTCCTGCGGCGAGCGCTGCATGGCCATCTCCGTCGCCGTTTGCGTGGGCGACCAGATCGGCGACGCGCTGGTCGAGAAGATCGTTCCGCAGATCAAGGCCCTGAAGATCGGCGCCGGCACCTCCTGCGGCCTGGACATGGGCCCGCTGGTTACCGGCGCTGCCCAGCAGAAAGTCACCGGCTACATCGACGCCGGCGTCGAGCAGGGCGCGCAGCTGCTGGTCGACGGCCGCAACTACAAGGTGGCTGGTCACGAGAACGGCTTCTTCGTCGGCGGCACCCTGTTCGACAAGGTGACCCCGGACATGACCATCTACCAGGAAGAAATCTTCGGCCCGGTGCTGTGCATCGTGCGCGTGAACAGCCTGGAAGAAGCCATGCAGCTGATCAACGACCACGAATACGGCAACGGCACCTGCATCTTCACCCGCGACGGTGAGGCTGCCCGCCTGTTCTGCGACGAAATCGAAGTCGGCATGGTTGGCGTCAACGTACCGCTGCCGGTACCGGTGGCCTACCACAGCTTCGGCGGCTGGAAGCGTTCGCTGTTCGGCGACCTGCACGCCTACGGCCCGGATGGCGTGCGCTTCTACACCAAGCGCAAGGCCATCACCCAGCGCTGGCCGCAGCGCAAGTCGCACGAAGCGGCGCAGTTCGCCTTCCCCAGCAATGGCTGATGGTGAATAGCTGAAGAAAAAGGCCGGTCCGTTGACCGGCCTTTTTTGTTTCAAGCGGCAGAACTTGTAGATCAGTGGCGCTGAAAAGATGGTACGTAGTTAGGTACAATGTTGCCTCGCTCGCCACTGTTCGCCATCGGCGGCAAGGATGACCTTTCATGCAAGTACTCACCTTCACCCAGGCCCGCGCCGACCTGAAACAGACCATGGACGATGTGTGCCGGGATCACGAACCGGCGGTCATCACGCGCCAGCGTGGCGAACCGGTGGTGATGATTTCGTTGGAGGACTACAACGGCATGCAGGAAACCCTCTACCTGCTGAGTTCCACTGCCAACGCCAAGCGGTTGCGCGAGTCTATCGACGAAGTGCGCACCGGCAAGGCTCAGGTCAAGGAGCTGACCGTTGAACGTGAAGTCGAAAAGCCGTAACAAGACGACCGCCCGGGGCTCCATCAGCGTTGCCTTCACCAGCCATGGCTGGGAGGACTATCAGTTCTGGGAGCAGAGCGACGGCGAGGTGTTTCGCGTCCTCAACGAGCTGATCGAGGAATGCCGGCGGACGCCGCACAAGGGCACGGGTAAGCCGGAGCCGTTGAAGGGGGATCTGTCCGGGTTCTGGTCGCGGCGCATTACCCGTGAGCACCGGTTGGTGTATTTCTTCGAAGCGCAGGTACTGACGATCCTGCAGTGCCGTTACCACTACGACAAATAGGGCCGCTGAAGCGGCCCTTTTTCTTTTCCGGCTAGTCGGCCCAGGCAAGTCGGGGGACTTCTTCCCAGCGCATCCACAGGTCGCCTTGCCAGTTCAGCAGCATCAGGCGGCGGGCGTCCCAGGTGAGGAGGACGCGTTGCGGAGTGGTGGATTGCGGGGTGTGCTGGTCGCGCAGGGTGGGGAGGACGTCCTGGGTGAGCCAGCGGTCGAGGGATTCGAGTTCGGGGTGGCCGAAGCGGATGAGGGCCTTGTAGAGGGCGGCTTCGCTGAGCATCACGGTTTCTTCTTCGCTGCCGGTGCTGTAGGCAAGGCAAACGGTGCGTACTTCGTGGGGATAGCAGCGGTGGTGGATGCTGTGGGGGAAGCGGTAGGCGACGAGGCGGGCGATGTCGCGGGCGGCGAACCAGGGTTGGTTGTCGATCATCACGCCGCGCAGGGGGCGGTTGTGGCGGGTGAAGAAGGTTGGGGTGTAGGTGCTGTGCATAAGTGGAACTCCTAACGATTAAAGGAGCCGCATCCATGTCGCCAAACATAGGAGGCGGACCGCGCGGGGTTGGCGAACCGGACGTCAGGTCCCGGCAGACCCGGAGGTCTCCCCGCGCGATCCGCCATAAGCGTTGCAGAAATTTCTGCAGGGTGCGCGGGGGCCTACAAAAACATTCGCTGTTTTCGTAAGCACTTGTGGGCGCTATCGCGCCTGACGTCTCTGGGTCGCCAAACCCAGGTCACGGAGGTGACGGGGCGAGGATAGGAAGGGCAGGAATGCCCAACAAGAAGCCGTTTCCGGCGTGCGTGTAGGAGCGAGCTTGCTCGCGAACCTGCTGTGGCACGGTGCCTGTTCGTAGGAGCGGACTCCGTCCGCGATGTGTTTGCCTCGCGCCTTTGTTTCACGCGTCGCGACGGCGTGCGCGTGGGCTTCTTGTTTCGCCCCCTCGGGCGAGTCACTTTCTCAAACGCCAGAAAGTAACCAAAGGGCTTGCCCCTCCATCCGGTTTTTCGCTTAGGCGAAAAATTCCCCCGTTGAATCGAAGTTTCAGGGGCACGCGCTGACGGGCCATCCCTGGCCCGACAGCGCTCTCGCGGCATCCATGCCGCTCAACCCCTGAAACTCCGATTCAACGGGGCCTCCTGAAAGGGGCGGTTCGGCGTGCGTGGGTGTTTTTCTGGAAGTCTTTAAGAGCCAGAGCCAGAGCCAGGACGTAGGGCGAATAACCCGGAACGGGTTATCCGCCGCTAAGGCTCTTCTACCGGTGGGGCCGTGCCATTGCCGCCCCCTCACCCCAGCCCTCTTCCAAGGAGAGGGAGCCGTCTGTGCCGGCTGACGATGAGGTTTCATTCTGCTCCGAACGGTCCCCTCTCCCGCGTGCGGGAGAGGGTTAGGGTGAGGGGCTTTTGATCTTGTCGGCACGGACTCTGGTTGATCCGGCGAGGGCTGCGTTAGGCGGGTTCGCGAGCAAGCTCGCTCCTACAAGGGTCTCGACGCGGCAATCAGCCCAGGTGTTTCTTCAGGTAGATGCGCTGATGCCCCGGCGGGCAATCCTCCAGCACGCCCATGCGCTCGAAGCCCTGTTTCTCGTAGAAGCCGGGGGCCTGGAAGCTGTAGGTGTAGAGGAACAGGCCGACGCAGCCGCGGCGGCGGGCTTCGTCTTCGGCCAGCGCGATGAGCTGGCTGCCCAGGCCGCTGCCGCGCTGGTCGTCCTGCAGCCAGAGGTAGTCGATGTAGAGCCAGCCCATGCCGGACTGGCCGAACATGCCGCCGACCACTTCGCTTTCTGCGTTGCGCGCGTAGAGCTCGAAGTCGTCATAGGTGTTGCTGCGGCCCATCTGCCCGAGGTTGTAGGCGAGCAGGCCCTTGACCACGACGTCGCGCGCCTGCGGGTCGATGCCGAGGGTGAAATCGAATGGGGTTTGCATGGTGCCCTCCGGATTGGCGAAGGCCACCAGTCTAGGGAGATGCCGCCGCGATGGGTAGGCGCCTTTGGTAGCGGCGGGCGTGCTGGGACGAACAGTGCGGGAAGCTCAGAGCAGTTCTTTGCGCGACATGTTGATCGACAGCAGCTTGGTATCGCGGAAGAACAGATAACGATAGGCCCCGCCGCTGGGTCCGTACATCCAGGTTTCCAGTTGCGCTTCGCCAGCAATGAGCTTGCCGGTCGAGTCGCGCCGCGGTGGCCTGGGGGGGACGATCACGCGTTTGGCAGGCTCGCCACATTTGGCGAGCACCTCATCCATCGGGTCGCCTTCGTTGATCAGGCTGGTGCCGCAGCGCAGGGTGCCGGCGTGGGCGGTTCCGGCGGCCAGGGTCAGGAACAGTGCTATCAGCCAGGGGCGCATGGGTCGATTCCGGTGCGGGTTCGCTGCCCAGTCTAACGCCCGGCAATCGGTTGCTTCATTGAGCTGATGCAGGTTCAGCGCGTGCTGCCAACGTTGCGCACGTACAGGTCCTTGCCGCCCGTGCCACTGGTGCCCCGTGCCTGCAGTTCGAAACGCTTGGGGTGGCCCTTGATCAGGTCGCTGAGCTTCTTGAAGCCATACAGGCGCGGGTCGAACGCTGGCCGCAGCTTGCTGATGTTCTGCCCCAGAGCGCCGAGTTGCACCCAGTCGTCATCGTCGCCGTCGATGTCGTCGAGCACCTTGGCGATGAAGTCCAGCGGGACCTTCTGCGACTTGGGCTTGGCGGCGGGTTTGGGGCTGTCGTTGGCGCTGGGGGCGGCGGTCTTGTCGGTGACGGCAGGCTGCTCGGCTGGTGCTGCCGGCTCGGCGCGGAGGATCTCGGTGTAGATGAACTTGTCGCAGGCGGAGACAAAGGGTTTGGGCGTCTTCTCTTCGCCGAAGCCATAGACGGTCAGCCCTTCCTCACGCAGGCGCGCGGCCAGGCGGGTGAAGTCGCTGTCGCTGGAGACCAGGCAGAAGCCGTCGAAGCGCCGGGTGTAGAGCAGGTCCATGGCGTCGATGATCAGCGCGCTGTCGGTGGCGTTCTTGCCGCTGGTGTAGGCGAACTGCTGCATGGGCTGGATGGAGTGGTCGAGCAGCACCTGCTTCCACTTGCCCAGGTTAGGCTTGGTCCAGTCGCCGTAGATGCGTTTGACGCTGGCGACGCCGTACTTGGCGATCTCCTCGAACAGGCCCTCGACGATGGCGGCGGGGGCGTTGTCGGCGTCGATCAGCACGGCGAGGTGGGTCTGCTGGCGAGTGGCGGGGGACTTGTTGGCCATGCTGCATCCTTTGCTGGGGATCAGACGACCATAGTGCGCGAGGGCGGGCGCGACAACCCGGATGCACCGATAGAATCATTGCGCCATCATCGGAGCAGGCATATCCTCCGCCACCGTTCAGGGAGGAACGTGGCGCCATCATTCGATCGCGAACTGCCTGGGCGTCCCATCTGCCATCGAAGGAATGACCATGCTTCGCTTTCTCTGCGTTTCCCTTTTCGCGATCCTGCTGACCGGCTGCGCCTCTTCGGCGAAGGTCGAGAACATGCAGGTCAACGACCAGCAGGCGCACACCCAGGGCTACGATGCCGCGCTGCGCGACAACCTCCAGGTCGCCGACGTCGAGGGCGGCAAGAAGACCAACCCGCTGTGGACCTCGCAGATCGATGGCGCCGACTTCCGTGCTGCACTGGAGCAATCCCTGGGCAAGGCCGGCCTGCTCGGCCAGGGCGACAAGGCGGCCTATTCGCTGCGCACCAAGCTGGTCAGCCTCGACCAGCCGGTGTTCGGCTTCAACTTCACCGTGACCTCGACCGTCGAGTACAGCCTGGTGGAAAACGCCAGCGACCGCGTGGTCTGGCAGGAAACCGTCAAGGAGCCCTTCACCGCCGGCGTGGGTGATGCGTTCTACGGCGTGACTCGCCTGCGCCTGGCCAACGAAGGCTCGGCTCGCGCCAACATCAACACCCTGCTGCAACGCTTGGGTGGCCTGAAGCTGGGTGCCGGTCAGGTGTCGCTGCAGAACTGATCTCGCACCGCGAAAAAAGCCCGGCCATGGCCGGGCTTTTTTCTGGAGCTGCCGTTACGCGGTGGCGAACTCGCACTTGTCCCGCCCGCTGCGCTTGGCGTCCAGCAGGGCGGCGTCGGCGCGGCTGAGGGTCTGCGAGTAGCTTTCGCCCGGATGGTGCTCGGCGACACCGAAGCTGGCAGTGACGGACAGGGCGTTGGTGCCCACGCGTACGGCCAGGCAGCGGATATCGTTGCGCACCCGTTCGATGATCGCGGCGGCATCGCTCAGACGGGTGTCGGGCAGGATCAGCAGGAACTCCTCGCCGCCCCAGCGGCCGCAAAGGTCGTACTGGCGCAGGGCGGATTCCATGGCGCGGCCGATTTCCACCAGCACGCGGTCGCCCACTTCGTGGCCCCAGGTGTCGTTGACCTGCTTGAAGCGGTCGACGTCGAGCATGGCCAGGACGTAGGACTCACCGTGGCGCTGGGCGCGCTCGCTTTCCTCGCGCAGGCGCTCCATCAGCAGGCGGCGGTTGGCGATACCGGTGAGGGTGTCGTGGGTCGAGGCTTCCTTCAGCGCGATGTTGAGGTCGCGCATCATGTCCTGGTAGCGGTCGGAGATGCGCGCGACCTTTTCCAGCTGGCGCAGTTGCTTGTGGTAGCGCTCGGACAGTGTGCTGTTCTGCTGCCGGGCCATGGACTGGAAGCCGTCGGAAATCCGCGCGATGCGTTCCAGGCGCGCGAGCTGGTCGAGGGATTGCTGATGCTTCTGGTACAGGGCTTCGCGCAGGGGGTGCCCTTCGTACTGGGGGTCGGCCAGCAGGTCTTCGATCAGCAGGTCCAGCTCGCGCTCGCTAGTCATGGCACTTACTCGTCGTAGGCTTGGATGACGAACGGGAAGGTACAGTCCTCGCGGAATTCCTCGGCCAGTTCGGCGACGCGTTCGTTGCGTCGGTCGTAGTGCCACGCCACGCGGGTGCTGCGGCCCTGGCCGTGGGCTTCTTCGAGCAGGTCGAAGATGTCCATCATGGCCTTGATCGAGCTGGTGTTGAGGTACAGAAGGCGCAGGTCGAGTTCCAGCGGACGCTTTTCCTCGGTAAGGAAGCGTTCGACCCACTCGATGACCTGGCCAAAGAGTTCATAGGAGTTCTCCGGGTAGGAGTCGCCTTGCATTGCGAGGATGCCGGCTTGCCAGTCGCCGTGGATCTGTGGGGTGGATTGGGTTCCGGTGACGTTGAGATCGCTCATGTCGGGTCTTCCTGAATTTCGCGGTTCAGATCACGGCGCGCAGGCTGAAGAAGGCGCGGCCGTCGGGTTGTTCGGTGAGGGAGGTCTTGAGCGGCGCGCTGGACTTGCGGGCAATGTCCAGCAGGCCAAGGCCTGCGCCGGTGGAGGCTTCGGCGTCGCGCGGGCGGCGCAGCTGCTCCTTGTAGGCGGCCTTGAGCTGGGCCTTGTCGAGCCCTGCAATGGCTTCGATGCTGCGCACCAGACCCTGGCCATCAGCCAGTTCCACCAGGTTGCCGGCGGAGACCACATAGTGGCCTTCGTCATCGCGGGCAATCGCCACGGTGGCCGAGGCCTCCTGGTCGTTGTAGCCGCGCTGGGTGGCGTAGTGGCGGATGTTCTGGGTCATCTCGATGTAGACCGCGAAGACGTCCATCGCCTCGCTGGGGTGCGCCTGTTCGGCCTGCATGTAGTTGCGCAGCGCGTGGCCGATTTCCTCGATCAGGCTGCGCGAGATGGGCCCGTTGAAGCAGAGCAATATGCGTTGCCGGGTAAAGCTCTCGCGCATGGCCAACAGATCTAGCGATTCCATGGATTAACCCCTAGTCGAAGCGGAAAGAGAGAATGGTGATGTCGTCACGCTGCGGCTGCTCGCCTTGGTAGTGGGCGAGGGTAGCGGCGAACACATCGGCCTGCTCGGCCAACGGTCGGCGCGCGTGGTTGCGCAGCAGGTCGGCGAAGCGGCTGTTGCCGAAGCCGAAGCCGTGCTCGCCGCCGGCCTGGTCGAGGAAGCCGTCGGTGCACAGGTAGTAGGTCCAGCCGGCTTCCATCGGGATCGCCACGTCCTGATAGTCGCCCTGGCGCTTGTCGCCGATGGCGCGGCGCGCGCCCTTGTATTCGCGCACGTCATTGCCGTCGCTGGCGAACAGGGAAATCTTCGCACCGGAGAAGTGCAGCAGCTTGCGCTGGTGGTCGACGCGCACCAGGCCCGCATCCATGTTGGTGGCCAGCGAGTGGGTGAATTCTTCCTGGCCGAGCATGCCGCGCATCACGTGGTCGGTCTCGCGCAGGATGGCGGCCGGGTCGTGGCTCTTCACGCTGTCGATGGCGTGGTCGATGGCGGCCAGGGCGAGCATGGTCATCAGCGCGCCGGGCACGCCGTGGCCGGCGCAGTCGACCACGCCGATCAGGCTGTCGGCGGGGCCTTCTCGGTAGATGTAGAAGTCGCCGCCGACCACGTCGCGCGGTTTCCACAGGACGAAATGGTGCTCGCCCAGGGACGCCTGCAATTGGCGGTCAGGGAGGATGGCGCGCTGGATCAGGCTGGCGTAGTCGATGGAGTCGCCGATCTTCTTCTGTGCGGCGGCCATCTCGCGGTTGGCCGCTTCCAGGGCCTGGGTGCGTTGCTGGACCTTGTCCTCCAGTTCCTCGGTGTGCCGGCGGACCTGGTCGGCCATGCTGGCGAAGGCGCTGGAGAGTTCGCCGATCTCGTCCGGGCGGGTGCGCGGCAGCGGGCTGTCGTATTGCCCCGCGGCGATGGCCTTGGCCGATTGCTTGAGGCCGCGCAGCGGGCGCAGCACCAGCAGGTCGACGGTGTAGGCGAAGCCGATCAGCAGGATCGCCAGCAGCCCGGCGAGGGTGCCCACCAGCGGCCAGATCCAGCGGCTGTCGAGCACTTGCGCGGCGTGCAGGTCGATGGCACTGAGCACATGCCAGCGCAGCTGCGGGATGTAGGCGGTGGCGATCAGCTGTTCCTTGCCGTCGATGGTGCCCCACATGGTTTCCACTTCGCCGGGGTTGGTCTCTGCCTGGCGCAGGGTCTGGCGCAGCGCGGTGCGTTCCTGGTCATTGGCCAGCAGGTCGTAGACGTGGTGCTTGGCCTGGCCGCTGGAGCCGGAGTTATAGGCGATCAGGCGAGTGTCCGGGTGCGCCTGGATGGCGCCCTCGGGGTCGACGATCATCGGCGTCACCCCGGCCTCGCGGCGCGAGATGAACTGGTCGAGGAACTCGGTGAGGTCGAGGCCGCCGCCGGCGAGGCCGACTTTTTCGTTGCCGGCGCGCACCACCATGTTGAACCAGACCTTGGTGACCTTGAGCTTCTCGTTGTAGTCGACGTTGATGTTGTACAGCTCGTCGCGCGCGAGGGTATCGAAGTACCAGGAGTCCTTCGGGTCGTCCTGGCTCAGGGTGTAGCGCGGGGAGTTGGAGAGCGGCGAGCTGGAGTCGTTGAAGTAGTAGTGGCGCGAGGAGTCCACCACGACGAAGTAGGAGTAGTTGTGCTGGTCAGCGCGGAAGCCTTCGGCTTCGCGGAAGAACAGCGCACGCCGCGCCGGGTCGTTCTCGGCGAGCAGCCAGTCCTGTGTCACCACGGACTCGGCCAGGCGTCGCGAGAGCGCCAGCTCGCGAATCACCGGCGCAATGATCTTCTGCTGGTTGAGCAGCGTGAAGTTTCTCGCGAAGGCGAGGCCGAAATGCGTGCGGATGTCCTCCATGGCTTTCCAGCCCAGCATGACTGCCGGTACCAGCGCCAGGAGACAGGCGATGAGCAATGCCACCACCGATTTGCCGCGCAACCCCCATCTTGCCGCCATGGCTATCTTGTTTCCCCGTGTCGCCCGCCGTGTGCCGGTCTTTTGGCGAAAGCTCAATTGTGCATTTTGTATACGGGCACAATCAAACCAAATTGATATCGAATCGCCATATTATTGGCGCCGGTCAATTGGCCTGAGTCTAGACCCTGTGTGAAAAGCCGCTCGGCAGTGCGGTATGATTCCCGCAGAACTAGACGCGGTTCCCACTTCCGCTCTGGCGCGCCTGCTGTAGGAGCGAGTCTGCTATGCGCTCCAGCGGCAGGACTTCCTTCGCCGCACCCAGCTCCACCGCCTCGCGGGGCATGCCGTAGACCACGCAGGTGGCTTCGTCCTGGGCGACGGTGTGGCCGCCGGCCTGGCGGATCGCTTGCAAGCCGCGGGCCCCATCCTTGCCCATGCCGGTGAGCAGCGCCGCGATGAGGTTGCGCCCGGCGCAACGGGCGAGGGAGTTGAACATCACGTCCACCGCCGGCCTGTGTCCATTCACCGCCGCCTCCCGGTGCAGGCGAACCACGTAGTTGGCGCCGCTGCGCTGCACTTCCATGTGGTAGTCGCCGGGAGCGAGCAGCACGTGACCGGGGAGGATGCGGTCGCCGTCGCGGGCTTCGCGTACTGACAGGCGCGTCTGACGGTCCAGTCGGTCGGCGTAGGATTTGGTGAAGCCCGGCGGCATGTGCAGCGTGACCACCGTACCGGGGCAGTCCGGCGGCAGTCCCAGCAGGACTTCCTTGATCGCCTCGGTGCCGCCGGTGGAGGCGCCGATGGCGAAGATCTTTTCGGTGCTCAGCAACGGCGCACTGCTCGTCGCTGGTGCGCCGGTCGCAGCCGCAGGGCGCGCACGGGGCAGGCGCGCGCGGGCGGCGGCCTTGAGCTTGGCGCAGATTTCCTCGGCGTAGGCCTGCATGCCCTCGGCGATGCCCAGTCGGGGCTTGGCGATGAAGTCGATGGCGCCCAGCTCCAGCGCGCGCAGGGTGGCTTCGGAACCCTTCTCGGTGAGCGAGGAGATCATCAGCACCGGAGTCGGCCGGCCCTTCATCAGCTTGTCGAGGAAGGTCAGGCCGTCCATGCGCGGCATTTCCACGTCGAGGGTGATGACGTCCGGCGAGTGCTGCTTGATCAGGTCGCGGGCGACGAAGGCGTCGGGCGCCGCGCCCACCAGCTGCAGCTCCGGGTCGTTGTGGATGATGTCCTTGAGCAGGCTGCGAATCAGCGCCGAGTCGTCGACGATCAGGACCTTGACGGCCATCGGGCGTCCCTCCTTTCAGAACAGGTCGATGCTCCCGCCGCGCTCCCGACGGGACAGTTGCTGGCAGTACTGCCGCTCGCGCTGCAGTACCGTGTCGTTGGCCAGGGTGCGCAGCTTGCGCACCAGCACCCGGCCGCTGCCGGGGAAGAAATAGACCTTGCGCGGGTGCACGTCGAGCAGGTCCTGGGCGGCCAGTGGAATGTCCTCGTCCTCCAGATACTGCAGGACGAACTCGACGTTGCGCTGGCCGACGTCGGCGCTGAGGTTCTTCAGCACCGAGCCCCCGCCGAACACCTTGGCTTCGAAGTACCGGCGCTGGGCGCCGCGACGCATCAGGCCATTGATCAGCAGGTCCATGGCATGCACGCCGTAGCGCCCGGAGTTGGACAGCAGACCTTGCACACCCGTGTCGCCGGGCAGCATGAAGTGGTTCATGCCGCCCAGCCCGCTGCTGCGGTCGCGCAGGCAGACGGAAACGCAGGAGCCGAGCACCGTGACCAGCATGACCGGCTCGTCGGTGACGTAGCACTCGCCGGGCAGCAGCTTCACGGCCTCCATGCCGAAGCGTGGGTCGTAGTAGCGATTGGGTTGGTCCAGGGCTGCGCCCATCAGTGGCTCTCCACCGCCTGGTAGGTCGTACGCCCCACCGAACGCACCAGGTGGCTGGCGTGGACGAAGTTTTCCGAGTGCCCGGCGAAGAACAGCCCACCGGGCCGCAGCAGGCGCACCATGCGTTCGAGCAGGCGGGTCTGGGTCGGCTTGTCGAAGTAGATCATCACGTTGCGGCAGAAGATCGCGTCCAGGCCGCCGGCAATGCCCCAGTCGCGGTCGAGCAGGTTGATCTGCCGGTAGTCGATCATCTGCCGCAGCTCGCGCACCACCCGTGCCTTGCCGGCGTTGCCGCCGGTGCCACGGAGGAAGAAGCGCTTCTTCTGCGCCGGGCTCAGTGCCTCGATGCGCTCCAGTGGATAGATGCCCTGGCGTGCCTGGCCGAGCACGCCGGTGTCGATATCCGAAGCGATCAGCTCGATGGGCGGGGCGAAGCTGCCCAGCGCGTCCACCAGCGTCATGGCCATGGAGTAGGGCTCCTCGCCGGTGCTCGAGGCGGTGGACCAGAACCGCAGCGGCTGATGGTCCTGCACCTGCTCGGCGGCGAAGCGGCCGAGGTGGTCGAAGTGGTGCTTCTCGCGGAAGAAGGCGGTGAGGTTGGTGGTCAGTGCGTTGACGAATTGCTGCCACTCTTCCTCGTGGCTCTCCAGGTAGGCGAAGTACTCGGCGAAGCTGCCCAGGCGCAGGCTGCGCAGTCGCCGTGACAGGCGGCTGTAGACCAGCTGCTGCTTGTTCTCCGAGAGGCTGATGCCGGCATGCTGGTACAAGCGCTCGCGCACCTGCTGGAAGTCCCGGCGGGTGTAGTGGAATTCGTGCTCGGGGGCGGGCAGGTGGATCGACATCGGTTGGTCTCGGTGGTAGGCGGATTGCGTAGGGCTGATAACGCCTGTGGCGTTATGCGCCCAACTTCATGCGCTGGATCGGGACAGCTCCGTAGGATGGGTGGAGCGCAGCGATACCCATGCTGCTGCGGTGGGATGCATTGATGGGTATCGCTGCGCTCCACGCCATCCTACGCAGGCGTCAGATTTGCAGGTCGGTACAGGAGCTCGCCTCGGGCAGATTGAAGCGAGCAGAATGGGGCGCGCATCCGTGGCCATCCCTGGCCCGCCCGCGGCGGCCGACCCTCCCATTGCTCCGGCCACCGCCATCCTTCAGCCCCGCCCGATCAGAACTCTTCCCAGTCGTCTTCCTTGCCCTTGGCGCGCACCGCCTTGGCCACGCCACGGGCGGCGCGCGAGGTGTGCGCGGCCGGCTCGGCGCGGGCCGGGCGGGCGGAGGCCAGCGGCACCACAGTGGCCGCGATGGACTCGAGCTTGAACACCCCGACCTGCTGGTTGAGCATGCCGGCCTGCTCCTGCAGGGCCTCGGCCGAGGCGGCGGCTTCCTCCACCAGCGCGGCGTTCTGCTGGGTCATCTCGTCCATCTGCGACACGGCGCCGTTCACTTCCTCGATGCCGCTGCTCTGCTCGGCGGATGCAGCGGCGATCTCGGCCATGATGTCGGTGACGCGCTTGATCGCCACCACGATGTCACTCATGGTCTGGCCGGCCTGGGCGACCAGGGTGTTGCCGCTCTCGACCTTGTCCACCGAGTCGTTGATCAGCGTCTTGATTTCCTTGGCGGCGGCGGCGGAGCGCTGCGCCAGGGTGCGCACCTCACCGGCCACCACGGCGAAGCCGCGGCCCTGCTCGCCGGCGCGCGCCGCTTCCACGGCGGCGTTGAGCGCGAGGATGTTGGTCTGGAAGGCGATGCCGTCGATCACCCCGATGATGTCGGCGATCTTGCGCGCCGAGTCGTTGATCGCCGACATGGTGCCCACCACCTTCTGCACCACGCTGCCGCCTTCGGTGGCGACTTCGGAGGCGTTCACCGCCAGCGAGTTGGCCTGGCGCGCGTTCTCAGCGTTGAGCTTCACGGTGCTGGTGAGCTCTTCCATGCTCGAGGCGGTTTCTTCCAGGCTGGAGGCCTGCTGCTCGGTGCGGGTGGAAAGCTCGGCGTTGCCGCTGGCGATCTCGCTGGCGGCGGTGTGGATGGTGTCGGCGGCTTCGCGGATCTGCCCGAGCATCCGCGACAGGCTCTGCGCGGTCTCGTTGGCGTAGTCCTTGAGCTCGCCGAAGGTGCCCTGGTAGTCGGCGTCGATACGCTGGGTCAGGTCGCCCTGGGCCAGTGCGCCGAGCACGCGGGTGACGTCACGCAGGCCCTTGTCGGCGGTGTCCACCAGGTTGTTCAGGCCGGTGGCGATCTTCAGGAAGAAGCCCTCCTTGTTCGAGGCCTCGATGCGCTTGCTGAAGTCGCCGGCGACGGCGGCGTCCACCAGTTGCGAGACCTCCTGCTCGGCACGGAACTCCTCGGTGCGGTCGGTCCACTGCACGGCCGAACCCAGGCGCTCGCCGGCATCGTTGAACACCGGCACCACGTCCAGGGCGAAGCGGCGGCCGCCCAGGTTCAGTTCGGCCTTATGCCGCGCGGTCAGGTGCGCGAGCATGCCGCGCTGGTGCGCCGGGTTCTTGTGGAACATGTCGATGTTGGCGCCCATCAGGCGGCTGGCGTTGAAGTTCGGCAGCTGCTTGCGGATGTCGGCCTCGGCGTTGCCGAGCATCTCGGTCACCGTGCGGTTCATGTAGATGATCTCGAGGTCGTTGTTGGCGATCATCACGTTGGCCGACACGTTATCCAGTGCGCTCTTGATTCGCGCGTTGTACTCGGCGGCATCGGCGTTGGCCTTGAGGCTGTCGCGCACGCCGTCGATGGCCTCGGTGATGATGGCCTTCTTGCCCGGCAGACGATCCATGTCCACCGAGTAATCGCCCTTGCCGTAGGCGGTGACGGTGGCGACGACTCGCATCTTCACCGCGATGTGCGCGGCGACCAGGTCATTGATGCCCTTGGCAATGCGTGCCGGGCGGCCGGCGAACTTGTCCACCGGGATCACCTCGTCGATCCAGCCCAGCTCATGCTGGCGGGTCATCTCCACCAGGCCGGCTTCCAGGGCTTCCACCTGGGTCTGCTCGGCGCGCTGCTCGCGCAGGTTGCGCTGGATGCTGCGCAGGCCGTCGTAGAGACGCTCGTAGCCAGCGGCTGGCGCTTCGCCGATGGCGACGTCGAGGTTGCCGTCCACCAGGCTGTGGAGGAGGGCGGTGATGCGGTCGGCGCGTTGCTGCGCCACGGCGTGTGCGTTGAACAGACCCATGTTGTTTGTCCTCGGTCGCGATCAGGCGGCGGTTTCGTCGACCAGCGCCATTTCACGGCTGGTCATGAGTTTTTCGATGTCCACCAGGATGAGCATTCGCTCACCGGCGGTGGCCAGGCCCAGCAGGTACTCGGTGTCGAAGCTGGCGGCGAATTCGGGGCGCGGCTTGATCTCATCGCCGGCCAGGGCGATCACGTCGGAGACCGAATCCACCACCGCACCGACGATGCGCCGGCCGACGTTGAGGATGATCACCACGGTGAACTGGTCGTAGCTGATGTCGGCCAGGTTGAACTTGATGCGCAGGTCGACGATGGGAACGATGGCGCCGCGCAGGTTGATCACACCCTTGATGAAGGCGGGGGCGTTGGCGATCGCCGTGACCTGGTCGTAACCCCGGATCTCCTGCACGCGCAGGATGTCGATGGCGTATTCCTCGCGGCCCAGGGTGAAGGTCAGGTATTCCTGCACCGGGCTGCTTGCGGCGCTGGCTTCAGCTGCGCTCATGGGTGGATTCTCCTTGTGCTGCCAGACGCGGCAGGGCATCGACGTCGAGGATCAGGGCGACGCTGCCGTCGCCCATGATGGTGGCGCCGGCGATCCCGTCGATCCGGCGGAAGTTCTGTTCCAGGCTCTTGATCACTACCTGCTGCTGGCCGACCAGTTCGTCCACCTGCAGGGCGAAACTCTTGCCCTCGGATTCGAGGATCACCACGATCCCCTGTTCCGGCGGCACGGGTGCCGCGCCGATGCGCAGCAGCTGGTTGAGGGAGAACAGCGGCAGGTACTCGCCGCGTACGCGGATCACCGTCGATTCCTCGCCGGCCAGGCCGCGCACGTCGTCGGCGCGGGCCTGCAGCGATTCGACGATGTAGGTCAGCGGCACCACGTAGTTGACCTGCTCCACGGCGACGATCAGGCCGTCGAGGATGGCCAGGGTCAGCGGCAGGCGGATGCTCATGCGGGTGCCCATGCCAGGTGCCGAATCGATGTCGATGCGCCCGCCCATGGCCTGGATGTTGCGCCGCACCACGTCCATGCCCACGCCCCGGCCGGACAGCTCGGTGACCGCCTCGGCGGTGGAGAAACCCGGCATGAAGATCAGCTGCCAGACCTCTGCATCGGTCATCCCGTCGTGCACCGGCAGGCCCTTCTCGCGAGCCTTGGCGAGGATGCGTTCGCGGGACAGGCCACGGCCGTCATCGGAGATCTCCACCACCACACTGCCGCCTTGATGGCTGGCGGCGAGCTTCACCGAACCCTGGGCCGGCTTGCCGGCGGCCAGGCGTTCGGCGGGTGTCTCGATGCCGTGGTCGATGCTGTTGCGGACGATGTGGGTGAGCGGGTCGCTGAGCTTTTCAATGACGCTCTTGTCCAGCTCGGTGTGCTCGCCCTGGAGGATCAGTTCGACCTGCTTGCCCAGGCGTGCGGAGGTGTCGTGCACCAGGCGCGGGAAGCGGCTGAAGATGAAGCTGATCGGCAGCATGCGGATCGACATCACCGATTCCTGCAGGTCGCGGGTGTTGTGTTCCAGCTGCGCCAGGGCCTGCTGCAGGCGCTCGAAGTGCGTCGGATCGAGGTCTTCGCTGAGCTGGCTGAGCATGGCCTGGGTGATCACCAGCTCGCCGACCAGGTTGATCAGGCTGTCGATCTTCTCGACGCTGACGCGGATCGAGCTGGATTCGCTATCGGCGCGGACGGCCGGCTTGGCGGCGGCAGTGAGCGCGGCCTTGGGTTGTTCACTGGGAGCCGCGACGGCAGCGGCCGTGGGGGCGCCCGGTGCCTTGTCGAAGATGCCGTAGGGTTCGACGGTCGTAGCGTCCGGCGCGCCGGGGGCGTCGTCGAAGAAGCCGAAGTCGTCGTCGCTGCTGGCGCTGCTGGCGCTGCTTTCGCTGGCGCCGGGAGTGCCGGGCGCTTCGTCGAAGAAGCCGAAGGCATCGTCGTCGCTGGCGCTGCTTTCAACCGCTGCGGGAACAGCGTCGAACAGGCCGAAGCCGTCATCGGCGGCAGCCGCGACGGGTTCTGCCAGCCAGGCGCGCAGGCGTTCCACGGTGGCGGCCACGGGTACGTCCGGATCGGGTACCTGGCTGCGGTGCGCATCGAGCAGGCGCTGCAGGACGTCGCGGGCTTCGAGGAACACGCCGATCATGTCCACGTGCAGGGCGGTCTGCCCGCAGCGGATGCGGTCGAGCAGCGTCTCCAGCTCGTGGGTCACGGCGGTCAGGTCATCGAAGCCGAACATGCCGCTGGAACCCTTGATCGAGTGCGCCGCGCGAAAAATGCCATTGAGCGTCTCGGCGTCAGGCTGATCGAGGTCGAGCCCGATCAGCAGGAGTTCGAGGGTCGCCAGGTGTTCGTCGGTTTCCTCGAAGAACACCTGGAGGAATTGCTCCATACCAGTCGCCATTCCGGGTTCCCCTAGGGCAGGACCTTGCGGGTCACTTCCAGCAGTTTCGGCGGGTCGAACGGCTTGACCAGCCAGCCGGTGGCGCCGGCGCTCTTGCCCTGCTGCTTCATGGCATCGCTGGATTCGGTGGTGAGCATCAGGATCGGCGTGCTGCGGTAGCCGGCCATGTCGCGCAGGCTGCGGATCAGCGACAGGCCGTCCATGTTCGGCATGTTCTGGTCGGTGAAGACCAGGTTGTAGGACTTGCGCTGGGCCTTGCCCAGGCCGTCCTTGCCGTCCACGGCCTCGTCCACCTCGTAGCCGGCGGACTTGAGCGTGAAGCTCAGCATCTGCCGGATCGAGGCCGAGTCATCGACGATCAGAATCTGCTTTCCCATTGCGTTGTTTCTCCTCGGATTGCAATGCGTTTGTTGTCGCCAGGCGCACAGAAACTCGCGCCATCCCGGCGCGCGGAATTGGTGTGGGGGGCTCAGCCGATGAGGGCGAGGTTGGCCAGGTATTCGAAGACGGACTGCAGCATGTCGGGACTCCTGCCTTGCCTTCAGTTCAGAACAGTTCGACCTCGCCAGCGCTGAGGCTGGTCTGGGCGACCGGGTTGCTCAGGGGGCGGTCGAGTTCGCTGACCTCGCCGCGCAGACGCTCGCCCCACTCGCCGGGCTCGCGGCCATCCAGCGCGCCCAGGCCGACGGCGAGGGCGCCGAGGCGGGCGCTGTGCTTGCCGATCTGCCCGAGCAGCTGGCTGCTCATGTCCTGGAACTGCAGGGCGGTGACCGCGGCGTTGACGCCGTCGCCCACTTCCAGGGAGATACGGTCCAGCTCCTGCACCACCTTCACGGTGTGCTGGTTCATGGCGTCGAGGTCGTCGAGCATGGTCTGGATCTTCTTGCGCGAATCCAGGGCGAAGGTCATGTCCTTGTCGGCCAGCTGGCTGATGGCGCCCTCGGCGTCCTTGATCTCGTGGTAGACCACGTCGACGTGTTCACGGATGGCCTGCGAGAAGTGCGTGGAGCGGGTGGACAGCGCGCGCACTTCGTCGGCCACCACGGCGAATCCGCGGCCGCTCTCTCCGGCGCGGGCGGCCTCGATGGCGGCGTTGAGGGCCAGCAGGTTGGTCTGCTTGGCGATGGCGTCCATGTCCTGGGTGGACTGCAGGATCTCGGCGATCTTGTGGGTCACTCGGTCCATGCGCTCGACCAGTTGCTGCGAGGTGCGGCTGGTCTCCAGGGTGGCTTCGACGAACAGCCCGAGGGTTTCCTGGGTGGCGTGGATGAAGCGCTGGAAGTCGATGTCGCCGTCCAGGTGGCCGCGACCGTCGTAGCGCTCGATCAGCGAGTGGGACAGGCCGCGCTGGGTGTCGATGCGCTCGGCAAGGGCATGGAAGCTGTCGGTCAGCTGACGGATAGCCTGGTGCAGGAGGTTGTCGATCTGGTGGGTGTGGCCGTTGAGCGAGGCCAGGTGGCCTTCCACGCCTTCCTGCAGCGGACGCCAGCGCGGCAACTCGTCGGCCTGCAGGGCAACCGCCTGTGCATTGACGCTGACCTTGTTGGCGCCGCACAGCAAGCTGCACAGCACCAGGCTGGAAACCCAACCGATCGGCAGCATCCACCAGAACGGCACGCCGACCGCGCAAAGCCCGGCGACGACCGCCCACGGCAGGGTCTGGATGATGAGGCGCCGCGGCCAATCCTGGCCGGCTTCTTGAACCGCCTGGGGGTTCAACTGTGAATCGCGCATTGAAGTGCACTCCATTGCCGGGCGCCGGTAACCGGGCCAAACGGCTGCTGACAACGTCTTGAGCAGGAATTCGGCCTGGCGATTTAAAACTAGAGTGCCAAAGCGTGATGTCAAACTGACGGCATATTCCCGTCACAGGGGATAGACCCTTGATCTAGAGGGGTTTTCAGTGAATGACCGTTCATCCTGGTTGCTTGGATGGCGACGGGCGGTAGTGCGCAGCCCTTGTGTGGCGCGGGTTGTGGCGATTTTTCGATGGCAAAACGTGCCCGCCGGAATGGCATCCGGAGCCACGCTTCGAGTGTGGAGGGAAGGTCTGTCGGCGGATAACGCTGGCGCGTTATGCGCCTTTCAGGAGCAGACGTTCTGGTTGCTCCGATGAGAGGTCGGGGTACAGGGGATCGTAGGATGGGTGGAGCTTGCGATCCCCATCGGCCTTACCAGCCACGCTTCGATGGGTATCGCTTCGCTCCACGCCATCCTACGAAAAGCAGGTTGCGGGGTTGTGGGGGATTACAGGGTGCCGAGCAGCTTGCGCGCCGCCTGGGTGTGGTCGGCGATCAGGCGCTTGAGGTCGAGGCCTTCGACTTCACCGTCGATGACTCGCCAGGTGCCGCCAATCATGATCCGGTCGGCCTTGTCGGCGCCGCACAGCAGCAGGGCCGACAGCGGATCGTGGCTGCCGGAGAAGCGCAGTTCGTCAAGCTTGAACAGCGCCAGGTCCGCCTGCTTTCCCGCGGCCAGCTCGCCGATGTCGCTGCGGCCGATGAGCTTGGCCGAACCCTTGGTCGCCCAGCCCAGCGCGCGTTCCGGGGTGATCTGCTCGGCGCCATAGCGCAGGCGCTGGATGTACAGGGCCTGGCGGGCTTCGAGGATCATGTTGGAGGCATCGTTGGAGGCCGAGCCGTCCACGCCGATGCCCACCGGCGCGCCGGCGGCTTCCAGCGCCACGGTGGGGCAGATGCCCGACGCCAGGCGCATGTTCGAGCTGGGGCAATGGCAGACGCCGGTGCCGGCTTCGCCCAGGCGACGGATTTCCTCGTCGTTGAAGTGGATGCCGTGAGCCAGCCAGGTGCGCGGGCCGAGCCAGCCGACGCTGTCCAGGTAGTCCACGGTGCGCTGGCCGAAACGCTGCAGGCAGAAGTCTTCCTCGTCGAGGGTTTCCGCGAGGTGGGTGTGCAGGCGCACGTCCTCGCGCTCCGCCAGTTCAGCGCTGGCGCGCATGATTTCCGGGGTCACCGAGAACGGCGAGCAGGGCGCCAGGGCGATCTGCACCTGGGCGCCTTCGCCGCGTTGGTGATACTCGCGGATCAGCCGCTGGCTGTCGTCGAGGATGGCCTCGGCGCTCTGCACGGTCTGCTGCGGCGGCAGGCCACCGTCGGCTTCGCCCAGGCTCATGGAGCCACGGGTGAGCATGGCGCGCATGCCCAGCTCCTGGACCACGCCGGCCTGCACATCGATGGCCTGCTCCAGGCCGTCGGGGAACAGGTAGTGGTGGTCGGCGGCGGTGGTGCAGCCCGACAGCAGCAGTTCGGCCAGCGCTACCTTGGTGGCCACGCCGAGTTGCTCGGGAGTCAGGCGC
This sequence comes from Pseudomonas sp. YH-1, assembly GCF_051990045.1. Classification (NCBI taxonomy): domain Bacteria; kingdom Pseudomonadati; phylum Pseudomonadota; class Gammaproteobacteria; order Pseudomonadales; family Pseudomonadaceae; genus Pseudomonas; species Pseudomonas sp. YH-1. The sequence continues at coordinate 1,227,082 of NZ_CP178184.1, forward strand.
GCCCACACCGGGTAGAGGGTCTTCAGCCAGGGGAACAGCGGCTGGTTCACCACCGGCGCCCAGGCGCGGGTGAGGGTCTGGTAGAAGTGGTGGTGGGTGTTGATCAGGCCGGGCGTCAGCACGTGCTGGCTGGCGTCGAAGGTCTGCTGGACGGGAGCCGAGGGCTGCTGGCCGGCGGCGACCAGTTCGACGATGCGGCCGTCTTGGACGACGATGCCGCCACGGGCGTCCTGATCGTTAGCGGTGAAGATGGCCAGCGGGTTGCGCAGCCAGAGACGCGGGGAGGACATGGATGAATTCTCCAAACGGACGGAGCCGTTCGTTCGAGTCGGCTCCATGGGGTCATGGGAAGCCAGCTCAGTGTTCACCCTGTCTGCTGATCCAGGTTCGCTGACTCGGAAGTCAGGCGTGGGCGCATGGTAGCGCCCACGGCGCTGCTCGTCACCAGTCGATCGTCGCTCCCTGGTAATCCAGGTAGAACTGCCCGCCACGGCCGGCGTGGCCATCGACCTGGTCGACGAGGCCTTTGGCGCTGGTCTGCACGTCCAGCGGCGCGGACTCCCCACCCATGTCGGTGCGCACCCAGCCCGGATGCAGGTTGAGTACCGTGATACCGGTATCGCCCAGTTCGACCACGAAGCTGCGGGTGAGCGAATTCAGCGCTGCCTTGCTCGCGCGATACAACGCCATGCCGCCGGAGACGTTGCCAGCCACGCTGCCCAGCTCGGAGGTCATGAAGGCCAATACACCGCGCTCGGAGTCCAGACGCGGCAGCAGGCGCTCGGCCAGGCGCAGCGGGGCGATGGCGTTGACCATGAACAACTGGCCGACGTCGGCGAGGCTGGCGTCGATGGCCGACTGGTGCGCCGGGCCGTAGATGCCGGCGTTGATGTAGATGAGGTCGAAGCGCGAGCCGGCCAGGGCTTCGGCAAGACGGTCCTGGGAGTGGATGTCGTCCAGCAGCAGCGTTTCCACGCGCACCGGCAGGTTGGCCAGCTCGCCGGGATGGGCAGCATCGCGCACGGTGGCGGTGACGTCCCAGCCGCGGTCCAGCAACTCGCGCACCAGGCCCAGGCCGAGGCCGCGCGAGGCGCCGATGATCAGGGCGGATTTCGGGGTGGTCATGGCAGGGCTCCAGCAGGTGACGGAAGGGTCAAGGATAACCCACCCGGATGACGGCACTGATCGTGTAGGAGCGAGCTTGCTCGCGAACCGAGTCCGCAGCGGCGTTTGTTCGCGAGCAAGCTCGCTCCTGCAGACGGCGAAGCGCTCAAACGACAAGGCCCGGCATGTGCCGGGCCCTGTGGATAAAAAGCCCCGGAGAGTGTGCGCCGGGGCCTGGGCAAGGAGCCCAATCAGTCGGTGGTGATCTTCGAGTGCTTCTGGGTGTCCTTCATGGTCACGTAGACCAGCAGCGAGCAGGCGATGCACGCGGTGACGTACCAGTAGAAGCCGCTCTCCATGCCGATGCTCTTGAACCACAGCGCCACGTACTCGGCGGTGCCGCCGAAGATCGATACGGTCAGCGCGTAGGGCAGGCCCACGCCCAGGGCGCGGATCTCGGTGGGGAACAGCTCGGCCTTCACCACGGCGTTGATCGAGGTGTAGCCGCTGACGATGACCAGCGCGGCCATGATCAGGAAGAACGCGCCCCACCAGGTATCGATGGTGTGCAGGGTGCTGAGGATCGGGTAGGTGAAGACGGTGCCCAGCACGCCGAAGGCGATCAGGATCGGGCGACGGCCGATCTTGTCCGAGAGTGCGCCGACGATGGGCTGCAGCAGCATGAACAGGAACAGGGTGGCGGCCGAGATCATGGTCGAGTCGTTCTTGCTCATGCCCACGGTGTTCACCAGGTACTTCTGCATGTACGTGGTGTAGGTGTAGAAGGCCAGGGTGCCGCCCATGGTCAGGCCGACCACGGTGAGCACTTCCTTGGGATGGCGCATCAGCGAGCGCATCAGGCTTTCCTTGGGCTCTTCCTTCTTGGTGGAGAAGGACTCGGTCTCTTCCATGCCGCGACGCAGGAACATGGCGACGACCGCGCAGAGCGCGCCGATGAAGAACGGAATACGCCAGCCCCAGCTTTCCAGCTGCTCGACGGTCAGGGTCTGCTGCAGCACGATCAGCACCGCCAGGGCGATGAGCTGGCCGGAGATCAGGGTGACGTACTGGAAGCTGGAGAAGAAGCCGCGCTGCTCCCTGTTGGCCATCTCGCTCAGGTAGGTCGCGGATGTGCCGTATTCGCCGCCGACCGACAGGCCCTGCAGCAGGCGCGCGAGCACCAGCAGGATCGGGGCGCCGACGCCGATGGTTTCATAGCTGGGGGTCAGGGCGATGATCAGCGAGCCGAAGCACATCAGCAGCACCGAGGCCAGCAACGCCGCCTTGCGGCCCTTGCGGTCGGCATAGATACCCATCAGCCAGCCGCCGATCGGACGCATGAGGAAGCCCACGGCGAAGATCGCGGCGGTGTTCAGCAGCTGGGCGGTCATGTCGCCCTGGGGGAAGAACGCCTTGGCGAAGTACAGCGAAAAGGCGGCGTAGACGTACCAGTCGTACCACTCGACCAGGTTGCCGACCGAGCCACTGAAGATCGACTTGATGCGCTGGGAAGTCGTGCGAGGTGCGGCAGAAGCGGAGACGGCGCTTGCGCTATCCATGGGTATTCCTCTTGTCGTTGTTGTCGTCAGGCGTGCGGACTACTTGTAACGTCACGCCGGCGCGCCGCGAGGGCGGCGCAGTGTCGAGGGCGATAGCAGGCAGCGTGCCAATAAGCGAAAGCAGCGTGGCACTAAGCGTTGAGCGATTTCTTGGGTGGCGCTGGCAGGCGAAGCGGCGCCGATTGGCGAGGGTGTTGAGCGGAAATCCGCCGATGCTCAGGTTGACCTGTAGGAGCGAGCTTGCTCGCGAACGGATTACCCGGCGGCACTCGCGCTTGGCAGTTCGCGAGCAAGCTCGCTCCTACAACAGCAGCCTTGGCGGATGGGTGCTGTTCAGCGCTGGCGGAACAGGTCGCCCGGGGTAAAGCCGAACAAGCCCTTGAACGATGCGATGTACGCCGAGGTGGAGTCGTACCCGCAATCCAGCGCCGCCGCCGTCACGCTATCGCCGGCCTCGAGCGAGCCGAGGGAAGCGAGCAGGCGCTGGCGCTGGCGCCACAGGCGGAAGGTCATCCCGGTCTCGCGCTGGAACAGTCGCGACAGGGTCTTCTCCGAGGTGCCGATGCGCTGGGCCCAGTCGCCCAGGGTGTGGCTGTCGGTCGGGTGGTCGATCAGCGTCTGGCACAACTGCAGCAGGCGGCCCTCCTGCGGCATCGGCAGGGAGAAGGCGACTTCCGGCAGGTCGCGCAGTTGGTCCAGCAGCACTTCCACCAGCCGCGATTCGGCGCTCTCGCCCTGTGGATAATCCACCGGCAGTTCGCAGAAGCTCTTGATCAGCTCGCGGGCCAGCGGCGTCACCTCCAGCACCCGGCAGCGATCCGGCGCCCAGCGGCAGGCGTCATCGCGAATGTACAGGCTGCGCATTTCCGCCTGGGTCGAGGTCACCACTTCATGGTCGAGGAAGGCTGGAATCCAGATCGCCCGCTGCGGTGGTGCGAAGAAGCTGCCTTCGGCCGTGTGTACACCCAACACCCCGGTGATGGCGTAGGACAGCTGCACCCAGGCGTGATGGTGCTTGCTGGTCCAGGAGCCCGCGCGTAAACGCTCGGCGCGCGCATAGACCGGCCGCGGCAGGCGGTCGAGTACCGGGATCAGGCGCTGCAGTTCGGGGGCTTGTCCTTTCATCGGTATAACTTTGGAAAGTATCGCTGGAGCATCGGAGTCTGGCAGGCCGCCCCCTTCGCCTCAAGCCAGTTAACCGATGTTGTCGGTCCGAACGACGGCGTTCGAGCCCTGAAGGAAGCATCCGACAGCGCGACCGCCCAGCGGCCCGAGGCACTCTGACAGGTGTGGTGAAGGCCCTTGTCTGGCATTATCCGCGCCCGGAAAAACGCGTGGTGTGTTCCGACGGCTGTTGTGTAGATTTCCCACAGGATAGTTGTATACACAATTTGTGTTGATTCGTTTCAACACAAGTTTTTCATGTATCCAATCTTCTGGTCGGCGATCGCCATTTCAGTGCTTGCTGCTGGGGCCGATGCCCTCGAAACAGGCGAAGTTGTCCTGTGAGTCAGGAAATGGCCCGTCCCGTGCACCTGCGTCTTCCCTGCCAAAGGAGCGGACCTGAAAGGGTCCGTCATAAAAGTGGAACATCTGATCAGGATTGGCGCCAATCTTGCTTTTCCTCGCCAGGCCTGACCGACCGGACAGGTTCCACCGACAATTAAAAACGCAACACGACTGCACTGATTAGGAGCAACGCATGACTCGCACTCTCGCATCCCTGCTGCTCGCCGGCGGGCTGCTCGCGGCCGGGCAGGCCATGGCTGGCGGTGAAGACCTGGAGCCGGCCAAGGCCGTCAACGATGGCCCGCTGATCTGGCACAACGAAAGCCTGTCCTACCTGTGGGGCAAGAACTTCAAGGTAGATCCGCCGATCCAGCAGACCTTCACCTTCGAGAGTGCGAGCGCCTGGACCTGGGGCGACATCTGGTTCTTCGTCGACCAGATCAACTACAACGGCAAGGAAAGCGCCACCAACGGCAAGAACACCTACTACGGTGAGTTCAGCCCGCGCCTGTCGTTCGGCAAGATCACCGGTACCGACCTGTCCTTCGGCCCGGTCAAGGACGTGCTGCTGGCGACCACCTACGAGTTCGGCGAAGGCGACGTCGAGTCCTACCTGGTCGGTCCGGGCTTCGACCTGGCGCTGCCGGGCTTCGATTACTTCCAGCTGAACTTCTACTACCGCAAGCCCGACGGCAACCGCGTACCGTCCGGCGCCTGGCAGATCACCCCGGCCTGGGCGATCACCATCCCGGTGGGCAACTCCGACATCCTGTTCGACGGCTTCATGGACTGGGTCGTGAACAACAAGGACGCCAGCTCCAGCCACCGCAACCAGTCGGATTATCACGCCAACCTGCACTTCAACCCGCAGGTGAAATACGACCTGGGCAAGTCCCTGGGCTACGAGGCCAAGCACCTGTACGTGGGTATCGAGTACGACTACTGGTCCGACAAGTACGGCATCAAGGATTCTCAGTACTTCACCACCGACCAGAACACCGTCAGCGCGTTGGTCAAGTACCACTTCTGATGTTCCCCACCGACCCCGCCACCTGGCGGGGTCGGTCTTTTCAGGCTTCGTCGGCAAATTCTTGAGCCTGCAGCAATGTCAGCAAATCTTTCGGAAATTGCCGACAGGCCATCCGGCTCGCAGCCCATTGGTCGAACCCTTGCCAGCCTCTAGCTTTGCATCTCTTTTGCTTCACCTAGGAGATGTGAGCCATGAAGAAACTGTTGATCGCGGCCATTGCCGCGAGCCTGGGCACCCCGGTATTGGCGGCGCCTCTCGGGCACCCCAGCATTCCCGCGACCGAAGTGCACGACGAAACCCATGCGGGCGGCTTCTATCAGGACGTCATTACCCGTTCCCAGCCGGCGCCGGTGAAAGAAGAGCCGAAGGAAGAACAGAAGGCCGTGGTCGCCACCAACGATTGTGCGCCGCTGTGGGGCGGCGGTGCGAAAGACCAGCAGGATCAGGCCCGGGCCGCGAACGCAGCTGACAAGGACGACAAGGATCGTGCCGGCGCGATCGTTCCGCTGCCGCCGACCTGCTCCGGCATGGGCCTGGCCACTCCGCTGTACGGCCAGCTGACCGTCGGTGAGGCTGTCGGCATCGGTGCCGCGGTCGTCGCGATTGGCGCTGCCATCGGCAACCACGGCGGTGGCGGTGGCCACCACAGCTCCGGGACCACCGGTACCACCAAGTGATGCCGTGCCCCCGGTCCATTTCCGGGGGCTGTCGTGGCTGGGGCAGGGACCGCACCGCCTGGCGATGCCGGTTCCTGCCCTTTTTCTCGCCTTGCGCTTGAATCCCGCTACCCGCCTGGGTTATCCATGCAGCGCCCCCGCAAAATGCACGGACATCCCGCATGACCCTCCAGGTACCCGCCCATACCGCGCCCAACGGCGAAAAGCCCGCCGGTCGCATTCGCCAGAAGAACGAGGAAGCCATCCTCGCCGCCGCCGAGGAGGAGTTCGCCCGCCACGGCTTCAAGGGCACCAGCATGAACACCATCGCCCAGCGCGTCGGCCTGCCCAAGGCCAACCTGCATTACTACTTCAGCAACAAGCTGGGGCTGTACGTGGCGGTGCTGAGCAACATCCTCGAACTGTGGGACAGCACCTTCAACCATCTGACCGTGGACGATGACCCGGCCGTGGCGCTGGCCGCCTACATCCGCGCCAAGATGGAGTTCTCCCGCCGTTACCCGCAGGCCTCGCGGGTGTTCGCCATGGAGATCATCAGCGGCGGCGAATGCCTCTCCCAGCACTTCAGCCAGGACTACCGCACCTGGTTTGCCGGCCGCGCCGCGGTGTTTCAGGCCTGGATCGACGCCGGCAAGATGGACGCCGTGGACCCGGTGAACCTGATCTTCCTGATCTGGAGCAGCACCCAGCACTACGCTGACTTCGCCACCCAGATCGGCTTCGTCACTGGCCGCAAGCGCCTGTCCAAGCAGGACTTCAGCGAAGCCAGTGACAACCTCATCCGCATTATCCTCAAGGGTTGCGGGCTGACGCCCCCGCCGGCCTCGGCATGAGTTTCACCCTCGCCGGCCCCGCGGTTTACGAGGAAGACATCCGCAAGAGCCGCTTCCACTGCGTCGCCGCCCCTATCGCCAGCGAGGTCGAGGCCCAGGCCTTCCTCGCCGCTCACCGCGACGCCAGCGCCGGGCACAACTGCTGGGCCTGGAAGCTGGGCAACCAGTACCGCTTCAGCGACGACGGCGAGCCCGGCGGCACCGCCGGCCGGCCCATGCTGGTCGCCATCGAGGGGCAGGACATGGACCGCGTGGTAGTCGTCGTCAGCCGCTGGTTCGGTGGCATCAAGCTCGGCACCGGCGGCCTGGTCCGCGCCTATGGGGGCTGCGCGGCGAAATGCCTGCAGGACGCCGAACGCATCGAACTGGTGCCCAGCAGCCGGCTGGCGTTCGATTGCAGTTTTGCCGAGCACGCGCTGTTCAAGGCGCGGGTGCTCGCGCTCGGCGCCAGTGTCGAAGACGAAGCTTTTGGTGCGGAAGGTGTGCGCATGACGGTGAACCTGCCGACCACCCAGGTCGAGCCTCTGCAGAGGCTGTTGAGCGACCTCAGTCGTGGTCGCGTCCAGGCGCAATGGCTGGACGCCTGATTTTTCTCCCCAAACTCCGTGGAACCGCCTGTGGATAACCTGTGGCAGGACCTCTGCTGCTCAGGTATTCCGCAGCCTTCAGCGCGTCGCTCATTTTCTGATCAAACGCCCTTGTGCCTGTTGAGTGAAATATGAACAAGCTGTGGAAAAGGTGTGGGTGAAACTCCCCGGGAACATGGTTAAACACCACTTCTGACCGGTCGGTAAGTTATTCATCGGATTGATGCAGGGCTTGCAGGGCCTGGGCTCGGGCTTTTCGCCAGTTGAGCGGGCGGCGCCGTGGAGGTTGGGGGCAAGTCTCTGGACAATCTGTGGGCAACTTGTGGGCAAGGTGTCTCGCTGGCGAGACACTTCGTGCGCTGATCGGCCGTCACCACCCACCGGCCATGGCGAAAAGGCTGCCGCTTCGCTTGGAAAATCTGTGGGTAACTCTGGGGAAAAGGCGCCGGCACAAGGTCGGCGCCGGAACAGCTCAAAGGCGGAACTGCGCCATCTGCCGCGCCAGGTCATCGGCCAGGTTCCGCAACTCGCGGCATTGCTCGCGGCCGTGCTGCACTTCGCGGGTGGTGGCGTGAGCGAGATCGGCGATGCCCTGCACGTTGCGATTGATCTCCTCGGTCACCGCCGACTGCTCCTCGGTGGCCGTGGCGACCTGATGGTTGATATCGCTGATGCGCTCCACCTGATCGGCGATGGCACCCAGCGAGGCGCCCGCCTGTTCGCTGGCGGCCAGGCTCTGGCCGGTGGTCTGCTGGCTGGACTGCATCGAGCGCACCGCAGCCTCCGCGCCGCCCTTCAGGCGCTGGATGATCGTGAGGATTTCGTCGGTGGAGCCCTGAGTGCGGCTGGCCAGCGTGCGTACCTCGTCGGCCACCACAGCGAAGCCACGGCCCAGTTCACCCGCACGCGCCGCCTCGATGGCGGCGTTGAGGGCGAGCAGGTTGGTCTGCTCGGAAACGCCACGGATCACCGCCAGCACCTGGTCGATACTTGCCACTTGCCCGGCCAACTCACCCACGGCGCCGGCGGCTTCGCCGATCTCCCCGGACATGCGCTGGCCGACCTGCAGCGAGCCGCCGACCACGCGGCGCGCTTCACCGGCCTCTTCCCTTGCCTGCTGCGAGGCACTGGCGGCCTGCTCGGCGTTACGGGCGATTTCCTGCACGGTGCTGCCCATCTCGTTGACCGCCGTGGCGACCATGTCGGTCATTTCCTGCTGGCGGCCGGCGCGGTCGGCAGTGTTGTCCACCACCTGCGCCACTTCGCCGACGGTACGCAGTAGTTGCTGGCTGGTGCCGAGCACGGCGCCGATCAGCGCGCGCTGGCCCTCGAGGAAGCGGTTGAAGCCGCGTGCCAGGTCGCCCAGCTCGTCGGCGCGGCTGTCGTCCAGGCGGCGTGTGAGGTCGCCGCCGCCACCGCCAATTTCCAGCAACGCCCGGGTCACCTGGCGGATCGGCCTGGCCAGGCTGCGCGCCATCAGCACCACCAAAGCCAGGCAGAGCAGGGCGACCACAGCCCCGGCCAGGCCGGAGAAGGCCAGCGCCTCGCGGGCGTCGGCGTAGATTTCCGCTTCCGGCACCTCGCTCACCAGGGTCCAGCCCAGGTCATGCAGCGGCAGGCTGGCGGCCAGGTAGTCCTCGCCGCCACGCTCGAAGCGAGCGCTGTGGAAGCCCTGCTGGCCGAGCAGCGCACTGGCGGCGTCGGCGCCGATCAGGTCGCCGAGGATGCGTCCCTTGGGCAGCGAGGCGTCGGGATGGATCTGCACCTGGCCGTCGTTCTTCACCAGGTACACGCGACCGGACTGGCCGAAGCGGAAGTCGCGGATCAGCGTCGACAGCTCACGCATTTCCAGGCCCAACCCGGCGATGCCCAGCAGCTTGCCGCCCTGCTCCACACGCTGGTCGATGAACAGCGCCAGTTCGCCGGTGCTGCCGTCGGTGTCGATGTTCCACATGCGCGGCTTGCCGCTGTCGATGAACTGGAAGTACCAGCTGTCCTTCGGCTCGCTGCGGCTCAGCGTGCGTTCCTTGCCCTTGTCGCTGTAGTAGGCGCCGCTGGCGTTGGAGGTGATCAGCGCAGAGAAGGCCTTCTGCGAGGCGCGGATGCCACCCAGGTAGCGGGTGAACTCGGCAAGCTGTTCGGGCTTCTCGCCGGCCGCCAGCCAGTCCTGCACCAGGGTGTTGTCGGCGATGCCGGCCGCCGCGGTGATGGGGCCGGTGAGGCGCTTCTCGAAGTCGTTGGCAATCGCCTGGATGCTCGCCGGCAGCGCCTGTTCAAGCAGGTAGCGCTCGCTGAGGCGATTGACCAGCACGGCATACAGGCCGAGGACGATGAGCAGGCTGATGAGCAGGGCAGCGCCCATGCTGAGGATGAGTTGGGTCTGGATACTTCGCAGGCGCATGTTCTTGTTTTCCTCCGAACGCACAACGACACGCCCGACAGTGACGGGCGAAGAGACGGGGTCGTTGAGTGTATCGGCGGCGGCAGAAAAAACTGTTGTCCCACTGGTCAGGTTTTTTGTGTTTCCGGTGTGCCGCTGCACGAGCCTTCACTGCACAGCTCGGCCCATTCCACCCCTTCTCGCGTCTGCCGGGCGGGGGCGTCCTGGTGATAGCGGGCGATGACCTGGGCAGCGACCGAGATGGCCACTTCCAGCGGGCGTTTGCCGGGTACTTCGGCCAGGCCGATGGGGCAATGTATCTGCGCGATCACCTCCTGTGGATAACCGTGCTGCTCCAGCCTCATCTGGAAGCGCCGGGCCTTTGTGCGCGAACCGATCATGCCGAGGAAGCCGGCGTCGCCGCGCTTGAGTACCGCCTCGGCGATGGCGTAGTCCAGCGGGTGGTTGTGGGTCATGACCAGGAAGTAGCTACCCGGCGGCGCCTCGTGCACGGCATCTTCCGGCTCCTCCAGCAAACGCATGTGCACGCCCTCGGGAACGGACTGGGGGAACTCCGCTGCGCGGCTGTCCACCCACTCCAGGCGCAGCGGCAGCCCCGCCAGCAGCGGCGCGAGCGCTCGGCCCACGTGGCCGGCACCGAACAGCACGACCTGCGGCCCGCGTGCGGCGAAGCATTCGAACAGCAGGCTGGCGCGCCCGCCGCAGCATTGGCCCAGCCGCGCGCCGAGGGGGAAGTGTTCCAGCGCCTGGCTGTTCTTGCCGGCCAGCAATAGCTGGCGGGCGTGCTCGATGGCGGCAAATTCCAGATGGCCACCGCCGATGGTGTCGAAGGTTTCCCCGGCGGTGACCAGCATCTTGCTGCCGGACTCGCGGGGCGTGGAGCCCTGCACGCCGATCACGGTGATCAGCACGTAGCGCTCGGCGCTGTCGCGCAGGCGGGCGATGGCGTCCATCCAGGTCATGGCCTGAACTCCTCTGCTGGCTGTTCACCCTCTCCCCAGCCCTCTCCCTGAAGGGAGAGGGGGCGGTTCGGTGCAGGATAGGAGGATGGTCTTTTCACGGACAGCGCAACTGCCGGCTGAAGACCCGGAGGAGCGTCGCGCCGGTCGGCCCCCTCTCCCGCCTGCGGGAGAGGGCTGGGGAGAGGGTGCTCTTGCTGGCGCATCGCCTCACAGGCCCAGAGTACCCGCTCCGGCGTCGCTGGCGTATCCAGGTCGGGGCTCAGCCGGTAATCCGCGAGGCTGGCGATGGCGTCGCGCAGCGCCGACCACACCGAGATCGCCAGCATGAACGGCGGTTCGCCCACCGCCTTGGACAGGTACACGCTGTCCTCTTCGTTGGGACGCTCGAACAGTGCCACGCGGAAGTCTTCCGGCGCGTCGCTCACCGCCGGGATCTTGTAGGTGGCCGGCCCCACCGTGAGCAGCTTGCCCGCGTCGTCCCAGCGCAGCTCCTCGGTGGTCAGCCAGCCCATGCCCTGGACGAAGCCGCCTTCGATCTGGCCGATGTCGATCGCCGGGTTCACGCTGCGGCCGACGTCGTGGAGGATGTCCACGCGAAGCACGCGGTACTCGCCTGTCAGCGTGTCGACTTCCACCTCGGAGACCGCCGCGCCATAGGCGAAGTAGAAGAACGGGTGGCCCTGGCCCTTCTCGCGGTCGTAGAAGATTTTCGGCGTGCGGTAGAAGCCGGTGGCGGAGAGCTGGATGCGCGCGAAGTAGGCCGCCTGGATCACCTCGGTGAAGCCCAGGTGCTGCGCCCCGGCGGTCACGCCGCCGTGCTCGAAACGAACCTCCTGCGGCTTCACGCCATCCCGTTCGGCAAGGAAGTCGGCCAGGCGCTTCTTCAGCGTGCGCGCGGCATCGCGGGCGGCCATGCCGTTCAGGTCGGTGCCGCTGGAGGCGGCAGTGGGCGAGGTGTTGGGCACCTTGTCGGTGCGCGTGGCGGTAATCACCACACGCTCCAGCGGCACCTGAAATTCCTCGGCGACTATCTGCGCGACCTTGGTGTTCAGGCCCTGGCCCATTTCGGTGCCGCCGTGGTTCAGTTGGATGCTGCCGTCGGTGTAGAGGTGGATCAACGCGCCCGCCTGATTCAGATGCTGCGCAGTGAAGGAAATGCCGAATTTCACCGGCGTCAGCGCCAAGCCCTTTTTCAGCACCGGACTCTGTGCATTGAAGTCGCGGATGCCCGTGCGACGTGCGGCGTACTCGCTGCTCTGTTCCAGGCGTGCGATCAGTTCTCCCAGCAGGTTGTGCTCGACCTTCTGGTGGTAGGGCGTCAGTTCCCTTCCCATTCCTCCATAGAGGTTGAGCTTGCGCACCTCCAGCGGGTCCTTGCCCACTGCACGGGCTATGTCGTCCATGGCGCGCTCGATGATCATCATCCCCTGCGGCCCGCCGAAACCGCGGAATGCCGTGTGCGAGACGATGTTGGTAAAGCTGCGGTAGCCGGAGATGGCCACGTCGGGGATGAAGTAGGCGTTGTCGGCATGGAACATCGCGCGGTCGACGATGGCGTCGGAGAGGTCCGGCGAATGGCCGCAGTCGCCCACCACTTCAAGCTGCGCGGCGAACAGTCGGCCCTCGTTGTCGAAGCCGATGCGGTAGCGGTTGTGGAAGGGGTGGCGCTTGCCGGTCAGGCGCATGTCGTCGGCGCGCGGCAGACGCAGTTTCACCGCGCGACCGGTCTTGTGCGCGAGCAGCGCAGCGAGGCAGGCGAAGGGCGCGGCCTGGGTCTCTTTGCCGCCGAAACCACCGCCCATGCGCCGCACTTCCACGGTGACCTTGGCCAGCGGGATCGCCAGCACTTCGGCGACCAGTTTCTGTACTTCGCTTGGGTGCTGGCTGGAGGTGTGCACCAGCATGCCGCCGTCGTCGCTGGGCAGGGCGAGCGAGGCTTGGCCTTCGAGGTAGAAATGCTCCTGGCCGCCGATGAACTGGCGCGCTTCCAGTATGTGCGGAGCGCTCTCCAGTGCAGCCTGCGCATCGCCCCGGCGAAGGTGGTGCGGTGGGCGCACGAAGCGTTCCTCGGCCTTGGCCCGCAGCGGGTCGATCAGCGGAGCTTCCTTCGCGTACTCGACCTTCGCCAGGCGTACCGCCCGGCGCGCCTGGATGAGGCTTTCGGCGGCGACCGCGAACAGTGCCTGACCGTGGTATTTCACCCGCTCGCCAGCGAGCAGCGGGTCGCCGGGGAACACCGGACCGATGTCGGTGTGGCCCGGCACGTCGTCCAGGGTCAGCACGGCCACCACGCCGGACGCGCTGCGCACGGCATCGAGATCGAGCGAGAGCACGGCGCCGCAGGCGATTTCAGTCAGGCCGACAGCGGCGTGCAGCAGCTCGCGTGGTTCCTTCAGGTCGTCCACGTAGCGCGCGGCACCGCTCACGTGCAGCGTGGCGCTATCGTGTTCGCGGGGCTTTCCCGCGCTGTGGATGGCAACTGCGACGCCGTTGCTGGCCAGCGGTGGCAGGCTACGCATGGCGCACCTCCGCAGGGCATTCGGACCATTCCAGTAGTGCGCGCTGCAACAGGTTCTGCGCCACCTTCAGCCGATATGCGGCGCTGGCGCGCAGGTCGTCGATGGGCTGGAAATCCTGGGGGATCGCCGCTTGTGCGGCGGCCACGGCAATGGCGTCGAAAGGCCTGCCGCGCAAGGCTGTTTCGGTGTACGCACCGCGCACCGGCGTGGCCGCCATGCCTCCGCAGGCAAGGCGCGCGTCGGTGACGGTGCCGGCCTCGTCGAGGTCCAGGCGCAGGGCCAGGCAAACGGCGGAAATATCGTCGTCGCGGCGCTTGGATACCTTGTCGACGCGGAACCGCTGGTTCTCGCGCAGGTGTGGAATCAGCAGCGCCTCGATGTATTCGCCGGCTTGCAGGAGCGTCTGGCGGTAGCCGGTGAAGAACCCGTCGATGGGGACTTCGCGCACGCTTCCCGCCTTGCGCAGGCGCAGCCGGGCATCCAGTGCGAGCAGCAGCGGTGGCATGTCGCCGATGGGGGAGGCGTTGGCGATGTTGCCGCCCAGGCTGCCGCGCTGGCGGATCTGCAGGGAGCCAAGGCGTTCGAGCAGGGCGGCGACGCCGGGAAACTCCCGCAGCGCTTCAAGGCAGTCGGCATAGGTTCGCGCGGCGCCGATCAGCAGGTGGTCGGCATGGACCTCCAGGCGCTGGAGTTGGTCGATGCGGTCCAGGTGGATCAGTGCAGGGAAGGCCTTGAGATTCTGCGTGGCTTCCAGCGCCAGGTCGGTGCCGCCGGCAATCAGACGTGCCTGCGGATGACGCTGCAGCAGGGTATCCAGTTCCTCCAGCGAGGCGGGCAACCAGGCCTGCGCCTCGCCGTCGCGCAACGCGCCGGCTGTAGGTATTTCCCGAAGACGGGTGACGGTGAGGGTCGTGTTGTGCGCGAACTGGTCGTGGCAGGGCTGCCCGGCGATCTGCGCGGCGGCGTCGAGGATCGGCCGGTAGCCGGTGCAGCGGCACAGGTTGCCGGAGAGCGCGGTCAGCGCCGTCTCGCGATTGTGTGGCGGCGGCGAGTGGCGCCAGGCGAACAGCGACATGACGATGCCCGGTGTGCAGAAGCCGCACTGCGAGCCGTGGCAGTCCACCATTGCCTGCTGCACCGGATGCAGTGCGCCGGGCTCGCCGAGGTGCTCCACGGTCAGCACCTGGCGCCCGTGGATCGCGCCCAGCAGCGTGATGCAGGCGTTCACCGCGCGGTAGCGCAGCGCTTCGCCCTCAGGTTCGGCGAGCACTACGGTGCAGGCGCCGCAGTCGCCCGAGGCGCAGCCCTCCTTGGTACCGGTGCGCGCACGGTGGATGCGCAGGTAGTCGAGCAGGCTGGTTTCAGGCGCGAGTCCGTCAACCTGGATGGCCTCATCGCCGAGCAGGAACTGGATCATCGGGAGTCCTCGTCGTCAGGCGTGCGGCGTACCGCTTCGCGAAGGCTGTCCGGAATGCGCGAGAGCCCCCCGGCAGCAGCTCTCAGGCACAAGCATAGGCTCGTGGGCGGGCAGGGCAAAAAAGGCGAAGGCCGGGAGAGGGTACAGGGGACCGTACGTCGCATCCGCCGTTGCCCTCCAGTGGCTTTCGCGCCAAGGTGACAGGACCGGTGCTAGCCGCCGGACTCAGGGGGTAGGGCTTGAAGCCGCCAGGCAGAGCCCTCGAAGCGGATATCCAGGCGTAGGATGCAGCGCTTCGCTTGATAGGAAACTTCTTCCTTCTATAAGTATTCCCATAGAAAGACTCAATATTCCTAATGCCCTAAATCAATGGGCCTTTTCTGTCATCAGACGATAATCTTCTACCTGTCGAATTTCTAACGATCGACCCACTCGATTAAACGACAACTCTCTACGAGGAATTGCCTAATGAACCTGATCAACACCCAAGTCCAACCGTTCAAGGTCAACGCTTTCCACAATGGCAAGTTCATCGAAGTCACCGAGCAGTCCCTGAAGGGCAAGTGGTCGGTACTGATCTTCATGCCGGCAGCCTTCACCTTCAACTGCCCGACCGAGATCGAAGACGCCGCCAACAACTACGCTGCGTTCCGTGACGCTGGTACCGAGGTTTACATCGTGACCACCGACACCCACTTCTCCCACAAGGTGTGGCACGAAACCTCCCCGGCTGTTGGCAAGGCTCAGTTCCCGCTGATCGGCGACCCGACCCACCAGCTGACCAACGCTTTCGGCGTGCACATCCCGGAAGAAGGCCTGGCCCTGCGCGGCACCTTCGTGATCAACCCGGAAGGCGTGATCAAGACCGTCGAAATCCACTCCAACGAGATCGCTCGTGACGTCGGCGAAACCCTGCGCAAGCTGAAAGCTGCCCAGTACACCGCCGCTCACCCGGGCGAAGTCTGCCCGGCCAAGTGGAAAGAAGGCGAGAAGACCCTGGCTCCGTCCCTGGACCTGGTCGGCAAGATCTAAGAACGGCCGGGAAGCGGTTGCGCGGTGGCTCCCGCCGCGCCACCTCCGGGCGCTCGCCCGACGGCTTCCCCCACCGTTTTGCAACACCCCGAGGATGCCTACCGGCATCCTCCCTACCTAAAGCCAAAAGCGTGTGTAGGGTGGGCCAGAAGGCTCGCCGGGGAACCCCTTTGCTCAAATTCCGAGGATCTGGATCATGTTGGACGCCACGCTTAAAACCCAGTTGAAGGCCTACCTGGAAAAGGTCCAGCAGCCGTTCGAGATCGTCGCTTCCCTCGATGACAGCGACAAATCCCGCGAGCTGAGCGAACTGCTGCACGACATCGTCGGCCTGACCGACAAGATCACCCTGCGTGAAGACGGCAGCGATGCCCGCAAGCCTTCCTTCGCGCTGAACCGCCCCGGGGCGAACATCGGCCTGGCTTTCGCCGGCATCCCCATGGGCCACGAATTCACCTCCCTGGTGCTGGCGCTGCTGCAGGTCGGCGGCCACCCGTCCAAGCTCGACGCGCAAGTGATCGAGCAGATCAAGGGCATCCAGGGTTCGTTCGAGTTCGAAACCTACTTCTCGCTGTCCTGCCAGAACTGCCCGGACGTGGTCCAGGCGCTGAACCTGATGGCCGTGCTCAACCCGAACATCCGCCACGTCGCCATCGACGGCGCGTTGTTCCAGGAAGAAGTCGAGCGCCGCCAGGTGATGGCTGTACCGAGCCTCTACCTCAACGGTGAAGTGTTCGGCCAGGGCCGCATGGGCGTGGAGGAAATCCTCGCCAAGATCGACACCGGCGCCGCAGCCCGCGAAGCCGAGAAGCTGTCGGCGAAAGAAGAATTCGATGTACTGGTCGTCGGCGGTGGCCCGGCCGGTGCTGCGGCCGCCATCTACGCCGCCCGTAAAGGCATCCGTACCGGTGTCGCGGCCGAGCGCTTCGGCGGCCAGGTGCTGGACACCATGGCGATCGAGAACTTCATCTCGGTGACCGAGACCGAAGGCCCGAAACTGGCTCGCCAGCTGGAAGAGCACGTCAAGCACTACGACGTCGACATCATGAACCTGCAGCGCGCCAGTGCGCTGATTCCGGCGAAGACCGCCGGCGGCCTGCACGAAGTGCAGTTCGAGGGTGGCGGCAGCCTGAAGGCCAAGTCCGTGATCCTGGCCACCGGCGCCCGCTGGCGCGAAATGGGTGTGCCGGGCGAGAAGGAATACAAGGCCAAGGGTGTGTGCTTCTGCCCGCACTGCGACGGCCCCCTGTTCAAGGGCAAGCGCGTGGCGGTGATCGGTGGCGGTAACTCCGGCGTCGAGGCGGCCATCGACCTGGCCGGTATCGTCAGCCACGTGACCCTGCTGGAGTTCGACAGCAAGCTGCGCGCTGACGCCGTATTGCAACGCAAGCTGTTCAGCCTGCCGAACGTGGAAGTGATCACCAGCGCACTGACCAGCGAAGTGAAAGGCGATGGCCAGAAAGTCACCGGGCTGGTCTACAAGGACCGCAACTCGGAAGAGTTCAAGTCCATCGAGCTGGAAGGCATCTTCGTGCAGATCGGCCTGCTGCCCAACAGCGAATGGCTCAAGGGCACCATCGAGCTGACCCCGCGCGGCGAGATCATCGTCGACGCTCGCGGTGAAACCTCGCTGCCGGGCATCTTCGCCGCCGGTGACGTGACCACCGTACCGTACAAGCAGATCGTGATCGCGGTCGGCGAAGGCGCCAAAGCGTCGCTCTCCGCCTTCGATCATCTGATCCGCTCCTCCGCGCCAGCCTGATGACCTCGCGCTAGAGAAAGAAACGCCCGGTTCACGAGAGTGAACCGGGCGTTTCTTTTGTGCGGTGCGTGTCTGTCGGTTCAGGCGCTTGGATTAGCGCCCTCTCCCTAACCCTCTCCCTGAAGGGAGAGGGGACTGTTCGGCAGGCGCTGATATCTCTGCGCTTTCCGGCTGACTTCGAAACATGTCGCGGCAGAGGACGGCTCCCTCTCCCTTCAGGGAGAGGGCGGGGGAGAGGGCCAGCCCCCGCTCCAAACCTTCAAAGAATCGGCGACACCAGCCGTGCCACCCGCATCCCCAACTGCTGCAGCCGATGCACGCGCTTGCGGTCGTCCAGGGTCATCTCCACCGACTGGGCGAAGTCCTCTTCCAGCATGCTCTCCACGTCGCGAGCGAAGCCTTCGTCGACGGTGATCACCATGATCTCGAAGTTCAGGCGGAAGGAGCGGTTGTCCAGATTGGCGCTGCCTACGGCGGCGCTGTCGTGGTCGATCAGCACCACCTTCTGGTGCAGGAACCCGGGCTGGTAGCGGAACACCCGTACGCCAGCGCGCACGGCCTCCAGCGCGTAGAGGCTGGAGGCGGCGTAGACCGTCTTGTGGTCCGGCCGCGAGGGCAGCAGGATGCGCACGTCCACGCCGCGCAGCACCGCCAGGCGCAGGGCGGCGGCGACGGCTTCGTCGGGGACAAAATACGGCGTGGTGATCCACACCCGCTCCACCGCCGCGTTGATCGACTCGACGAAGAACAGCGAGCAGGTTTCCTGGGTGTCCGCTGGCCCGCTGGGCACCACCTGGCAGAGCATCCCGGCATCGTCGTAGCCATCGGGCAGGATCAGCGTCGGCAGCGCATGAGTGGCCCAGAACCAGTCTTCGGCGAAGCACTCCTGCAAGCAGGCCACCGCTGGGCCGTGCAGCTCGATGTGGGTGTCGCGCCAGGGTGCCAGCGGCGGCTTCTCGCCCAGGTATTCGACGCCAACGTTGTGTCCGCCGACGAAACCGCGTACGCCGTCGACCACCACGATCTTGCGGTGGTTGCGGAAGTTGACCTGGAAGCGGTTGATCATCCCGCTGCCGGTGCTGAAGGCATGGACCTGCACGCCGCCCTGGCGCAGTTTTTCCACATAGCGGCGCGGCAGCGAATGGCTGCCGATGCCGTCATACATCAGGAACACATCCACACCGTTGGCGGCGCGCTCCATCAGCAGTTGCGCCAGGCGCTGGCCAAGGGCGTCGTCGCGGATGATGAAGAACTGCACCAGGATGACTTTCCGCGCGCTGGAGATCGCCTCGAACATCGCGTCGAAGGAGGCCTTGCCGTTCACCAGCAGGCGCACCTTGTTGTTCGCCAGCGTCGGCATGCGCGCCAGGCCAACCATGGCCTTGAGCGATTTGTAGGCATGGTACTGGCGGGCGGCGAGGGCTTCTTCCACCCAGGGGCGCCAGTCCAGCTCGGCGGCGGCCACGTGCATTTCCTCGTTGGCCTGCCGGCGCGCGCCGATGTAGGCGTCAAAGCGGCTGCGGCCGAAGACCAGGTAGGGCACCAGGGTCAGCAGTGGCATGAACACCAGCGAAGTGGCCCAGGCGATGGCGCCCTGAGCGGTGCGCACGCTGAGCACGGCGTGGACCGCGGCGATGATTCCCAGCAACTGGATGACCACCAGGAAGTGGGCGATGTAGGCGGAGTAATGCATGGGCGCGCGATCGGTTCCTTGTGCTCGGCGTTGGCTTTGAGCCTAGTTGACTCCCGGCGGCTGCGGCCAGTGGTGGATCGGGCCTCGCCAGTGTTCGTAGGCTTTTCCCAAGCGCAGCACAGTGATGTCGGCGAAGCGCGGGCCGACGATCTGCAGGCCGATGGGCATGCCGGCGCTGGTGAAGCCACAGTTGATTGAGAGTGCCGGTTGCTCGGACATGTTCCAGGGTACGGTGAAGCCGATGTGCTCGAAGGGCAGCGCCGGGTCGTTGGTGGGCGAGGCCCATTCGGCCGGGAAGGCGGAGACCTGGTTGGTCGGCGAGAGCAGGAAGTCTACTTCGTGGAATTGCTCGGCAGCCCGTCGACGCATGTCGAAAGTGCGGTTGTAGCCGCGCACCGCGTCGGCGCCGCTGACCGAGGCGCCGCCCTCGGCCCACTGGTAGATGTAGGGCAGCACCTTGGCCTGGCGCTCCCGGGGCAGGTTTTCCAGCTCGGCCCAGAGGCGTGCGCGCCAGAACTTGTCGAGGCCGTCGAGCAGCTCGCGATCGAGGATCGGTCGGACTTCGACGATTTCCGCGCCCGCATCGGCGAAGCGCCGTGCGGCTGCCTCGACGGCGTCGCGCACTTCGGGTTCGGGCTGCAGGCCGCAGCCGGGATCGAGTTGCAGGCCGATGCGCAGGCCCTGCACGTCCAGCGGCTCGATGTGCCAGTCCAGTTCCTCCGGCGGCAGGGACGTGGCGTCGCGCCAGTCCGGGCGGACGAGGTGCTTCATCATCAGCGCCGCGTCA
This sequence comes from Pseudomonas sp. YH-1, assembly GCF_051990045.1. Lineage (NCBI taxonomy): Bacteria > Pseudomonadati > Pseudomonadota > Gammaproteobacteria > Pseudomonadales > Pseudomonadaceae > Pseudomonas > Pseudomonas sp. YH-1. Next base: position 1,246,954 of record NZ_CP178184.1, read on the forward strand.
TCCAGGGTGCGGGTCATGGGCCCGGCGCAGCGCCCGGTGTAGTAGGGGTCGATGGGAATACGCCCGAAGCTCGGCTTGAACCCGATCAGGCCGCACCAGCCCGCCGGCAGCCGCACCGAACCGCCGATGTCGGTGCCGATGTGCAGCGGCCCGTAGCCGGCGGCGGCGGCCGAGGCGGCGCCAGCGCTGGAGCCGCCGGGGTTCATGCGCAGGTCCCAGGGGTTGCGCGCCAGTTCGTGGAAGCTGGAGAGCCCGGAGGAGAGCATGCCGAAGTCCGGCACCGTGGTCTTGCCCAGCAGGATCGCGCCGGCCTCGAACATCCGCGCGGCGGGCGGTGCATCGCCGGTGGAAGGTTGCAGCAGGGTGGCGGCGCAGCCCTGGGGAATCGGGTCGCCACGGGTGGCGATCAGCACCTTGATGGTCACCGGCACGCCATCCAGTTCGCCACAGGGCGCGCAGCGAATCCAGCGCGCCTCGGAGCGCCGCGCCTGCTCCATCGCCCGCTGCGGATCGAAGGCGAAGAGCGCGCAAAGCTGCGGTTCCCAGCGGTCGATGTGAGCGATCAGGTGTTCCAGGTACTCGACGGGGGAAAGCTGGTGCGAGCGGTACAGGGCCAGCAGTTCGACGGCGGACAGGTCGTGCAACGGGGGCATGGCGGTCTCCGGCGTGGGGCTATGCCTCACCCTAGCCGAATCCGCGCCGCGATGGGATAGGCGCGGTCGTCACACCGCGCTCCATGCTCCGGTCGTCAGAGGTCGGAATCAGGCGCGCTGGCGCGATTGCTGGTCGATCAGGTACTGCAGGCGATAAAGATGACGGTAGCCCGATTCCCAGGCGCCGTGGCCGGATTTCACGTTGATGTGCCCGGCGGACGGCAGGATCACCGTCTCGGTGCCCCAGGCGCGGCCGAGGATCAATGCGCGCTGCGGGCTGCAGGCAGCGTCGTTGTCCGAACCCACCAGCACGGCGGGGAAGGGCAGCGCCTGCGCGGCGATGGGGGCGAAGTTGCGCAGCGCTTCGTGGCAGGTTTCCCGTTCCACGTCGGCCGGGGCGACCAGCAGGGCGCCGGCGACCTGGGCGAGGGTGCGGCGGTCGGCGCGGGCCGCCCAGGAGGCAACGGTGACGCAGCCCAGGCTGTGGGCTATCAGCACCACGCGGCCGGGTTCGCGGCGGATTTCGCGGTCCAGTTCGGCAACCCAGTCGTGGTGCTGCGGGGTGATCCAGTCCTGCTGCTGCACCCGCGCGGCGTTCGGCAGGGCGCTCTGCCAATGGCTCTGCCAGTGGGCGTCGTCGGATCCGTGCCAGCCCGGCACGATCAGGTAGCGGATGCGTTCGTTGCGCATGAAGCGGCCCTCTCGAATCGTCATGAGAAGGCATTCTAGGGAGGGTTTTAATGTTCGTTAAGGAATAAGAAATTCTTTGCTTATGCAGTATTTAAGCTAAACGAATCGCTATAAGCCTTCATTCCTGCGCCCGGCGCAACGGACAGCAGCGCGCCAGGATGCCTTCCAGGTTGAGGTCGGGCATGGCGTAGTCGCGCAGTGCCTTGGCGGTCTGCTCGACGTAGTCGCGGGTGGTGCCGAAGTGGCCCTGGGCGCTGTCGAGTACGTGCTGGACGATGTTGTCGGGCAGGGAGCCTGCGTAGCTGGGCAAGTGGCGTTCGAGGACGAAGCCCAGGGCGCGCACGCGGCTGCCGTCGTCGAGGCGGCAGTTCAGCCATTCCGGGCGGTAGGAGGCATAGGGCATTTCCCGTTCCCAGAGCGCGTAGAGATTGGCGTCGAGGTGGTCTTCCGGCAGGCGGAAGGCGAAGCCCGAGCAGGAGCCGCCACGGTCCAGGCCCAGCACCAGGCCCGGGGCTTCCGGGGTGCCGCGGTGGGTGAGGGACCACAGGTAGAGCCCGCGGTGGTAGCCATGTACCCGCGCGCGGCGTGCCTCGGCCACCGGGAATTCCGGACGCCAGATCAGCGAGCCGTAGGCGAACAGCCACACCGGGCCGGCGCCGTGTTCGCTCATGGTGATGTCGAGCGAGGCGCGCAGCTGTGCGGGTGTGAAACGTTCCGGCACCCCCAGTGTCGGTGGATAGAACGGGCCTTCCGAAGCGGGAGACGATGTCATGCGGTACCCCTCAGGTCTCCTAACTGTCATCAACTTAGTAGAACTGCGGCGGCCACGGAAGGGCCTGAAAGGCATAGGTTTATTGCCGAGGTGGGGATGACGACGAACGGCGGTGGACGGATCAGGGGCGGTTCGCGAGCAAGCTCGCTCCTACAAAGAGCGCTCCGGCTCAAACCTGTAGGAGCGAGCTTGCTCGCGAACCCGACATCCGGCGGATGTCGAAGCCGGGCATAAAAAAAGGCCGCTCACCCCTGCCTGAGTATTGGGAGAGCGGCCTTGAAGCTCGGTACGTTGTGGAGGTCCCTTTCTACACCCGCTCTGTTTCAGGTGTCTTACAGGTGCCTCAGCGCGCGGTGATCACCGCCAGCTTGGTAATGCCCGCCTTCTCGATGGAGGCCATGGCCTTGGCCACCTGGCCGTAGTTCACGTTCTCGTCGGCCTGCAGCTGCACACGCACTTCTGCGTCCCTGGCCTTGGCCGCCTGCAGGTTGCCTTGCAGGAGTTCCGGCTGAATTTCGTCCTTGTTGATGAACCACTTGCCGGCGCCGTCGATGCTCACCACCAGCGGGTCCTTCTGCTCCGGCGGGGCGACCGCCTCGGTCTTGGGCAGGTTGATCGGAATGGCGTTGGTCAGCAGTGGCGCGGTGACGATGAACACGACCAGCAGCACCAGCATCACGTCCACCAGCGGGGTCACGTTGATCTCGGAGAGAACCTCGTCGCTGTCCTGGGTCGAGAAGGCCATGTCAGCTCGCCTCCTTCACGCTGGCGCCGGCAGCCGGTTTGCGCGCGGCGGTGGGCAGGGTGACGACGCGGAAGGCGCTCTTCTGCGCGAGGCTGTAGAAGTCGTGGGCGAAGTCGTCGAGGTCGGCCGCCGTGAGCTTCAGGCGGCGGAGGAAGTAGTTGTAGACCAGCACCGCCGGCACGGCGACGGCGATACCCACGCCGGTGGCGATCAGCGCGCTGCCGATCGGGCCGGCGACGGTTTCCAGACTGGCCGAACCGGCCGCGCTGATGCCCTTGAGCGCTTCCATGATGCCCCACACGGTGCCGAACAGGCCGATGAAGGGCGAGGTGGAACCGATCGAGGCGAGCACCGCGAGGCCGGATTCCAGGGAGCGGCGCTCACGCTGGATCTGCTGGCGCAGGGCGCGCTCCAGGCGGTCCTGGTGGTTGATCGACTGGGCGAGGTCCGGCTGGCCGTTGTCCTGCACCTGGATGGCGGCGAAGCCGGCCTGGGCGACACGGGCGCCGGCGCCGGGCTTGCCGGCGGCCTGGTCACCGGCCGATTCGAGGCTGGTGGCGCTCCAGAACTGCTTCTGGAAGCGCTTGTCCTGGGACTTCTGGCGGGTGAACTGGACGCCTTTCACCAGGGCCAGGGCCCAGGTGACGACGGAGAAGCCGACCAGCAGCCAGATGACTGCGCCTTCGACGGATTCCAGGGGGTTCAGGGGCAGACTCATGGGTGTTCTCCTTCCGCGTTTCTCGTGCGGCTGATCTGGGCAAGTTGAATCAATGCAATTTGAAATCGATGGGTACGCTGACCCAGCCGTCCTGGGCTACGTCGCCGCGCTTGGCGGGGACGAAGCTCCAGCGTTTCACCGCGCGCACCGCCGCATCGTCCAGGGCGTCGCGGCCGCTGCTCTTCTGCACCTGGATCTCGTTCGGGCTACCGCTGGCGAGGACATGCACCCGCAGCAGCACGGTGCCTTCCCAGCCACGGCGCTGGGCCAGTGGCGGGTATTCCGGCGCCGGGTTCTTCTGGTAGCCGGCGTTGGCCGAGGGCGGCGTCAGCGGAGCCGGAGCCGGCGCTGGCGGAGCGGGTGGTGCCGGTTGCGGCGGCGGGGTTTCGGCCTTGGGCGGCGTGGGCTGCTCGACCGGCTTGGGCACGGGCTTGGGGACCGGTTTCGGCTTAGGTTTCGAGACGGGTTTGGGGATCGGCTTGGGCGGCGGCGGTTTCACCGCGTTCTCGTCCACCACCGGGGGCGGCGGCTCCTGCACCACCGGCTCGGGAATCGGCTCGGGCGGTGGTGGCTCGACCACGGGCGGAGTGGGGGCGGTGAATTCGATGGTCATCGGCGGCACCTGCGGCGGCACTTCCGGCAACTGCGGAGTGGGCTGCTGGCTCAGCCAGTAGATCACCGCGCCGTGTAGCGTCAGGGTGAACAGACCGAGCAGGACGGCTTCGCGGCGGCTCAGCGCACGGGCTTTTGCCGGCACGTGGCGGCCCAGCTCCAGCGCGTGACGCAACGGGCGTCCGAGATCGACCAGGTCGCCGCCGGGCACGTGGCGCAGGAAAGCATCCGGCGCGAGGGCATGCTGGGGTTGAGCCATGAACGATCTCCTTGCAGGTCTGCGCGGCTCTACGTCGCGCTTGAAACGGACCTGCATGATTGGCGGAGCGTCTTAGCTCTTGAAGTGATTGTTTCTCTTATTTAAATAACTTTCAGTGCTATGTGTTTTTGGAGAATCGCTGCAGGCCACGCCGTACGGGCCTTTGCGTGATTTCGCAAAAAACCGATGCCTTTGCGGCATGAAAAATATGCAGGAAAGGTTGGTGAAAAATTGCTCAATGCGCCGTGATAGAGCGGCCGGCGGAAGGCTGTAGGAGCGAGCTTGCTCGCGAACGGTGCTCGCCGATGGCAGCGGCGCTGGGTGGGTTCGCGAGCAAGCTCGCTCCTACAAAAGCCAAAAGCCGGAAACGAAAAAGCCCGGTCATTCGACCGGGCTTTTTTGAGCGTCAGCTTCGCGGCGATCAGAAGGCCGGAACGACGGCGCCCTTGTACTTCTCGAGGATGAACTGCTTCACCTCGGGGCTGTGCAGGGCGGCGGCCAGCTTCTGCATGGCGGCGCTGTCCTTGTTGTCCGGGCGGGCAACCAGGATGTTCACGTAGGGCGAATCGGCGCCTTCGATGGCCAGCGCGTCCTTGGTGGGGTTCAGCTTGGCTTCCAGGGCGTAGTTGGTGTTGATCAGGGCGAGGTCGACCTGGGTCAGCACGCGCGGCAGGGTGGCCGCCTCCAGCTCACGTACCTTGATGTTCTTCGGGTTCTCGACGATGTCCTTCGGGGTGGCGGTGATGGACTTGTTGTCCTTGAGCTTGATCACGCCGGCCTTGTCCAGCAGCAGCAGGGCGCGGCCGCCGTTGGTGGCGTCGTTGGGGATCACCACGGTGGCGCCGGAGGGCAGCTCTTCGAGCTTCTTGAACTTGGTGGAGTAGGCGCCCAGCGGCTCGATGTGCACGCCGGTGACGGCGATCAGGCTGGTGCCCTTGGTCTTGTTGAACTCATCCAGGTACGGCTGGTGCTGGAAGAAGTTGGCGTCCAGGCGCTTCTCGGCGACCTGGGTGTTGGGCTGCACGTAGTCGGTGAATTCCTTCACCTTCAGCTCCACCCCTTCCTTGGCCAGGATGGGTTTGACGAAGTTGAGGATCTCGGCGTGCGGCACTGGGGTGGCGGCGACGGTCAGGCTCTCGGCGGCCTGGGCCAGCGGGGTGGCGATGACTGCGGCGGCAGCGAACGCGGCGAACAGCTTCTTCATGGTTGGCTCCTTGGTCGGCCCGCATCCGGCGGGCCTTGTGGTTATTTGCGCGAGTAGTGGACCACCAGCTTGTCGCCGACGGTCTGCAGGATCTGGACGAGTACCACCAGCATCACCACGGTGAGCAGCATCACGTCGTCCTGGAAGCGTTGGTAGCCGTAGCGGATCGCCAGGTCGCCGAGGCCGCCGGCGCCCACCACACCGGCCATCGCGGTGTAGGACACCAGGGTGATGGCGGTGACGGTGATGGCGGCGATGATGCCCGGACGGGCTTCGGGCAGCAGCGCGTTCCAGATGATCTGGCGGGTGCTGGCGCCCATCGCCTGGGTGGCTTCGATGATGCCCTTGTCCACCTCGCGTAGCGCGGTTTCCACCAGGCGCGCGAAGAACGGCGTGGCACCCACCACCAGCGGCGGGATGGCCCCGGCGACGCCCAGCGAAGTACCGACCAGGATCACCGTGAGCGGGATCAGCACGATCAGCAGGATGATGAACGGCAGCGAGCGCAGCACGTTGACGATGAACGCCAGCACGCCGTAGATGCCGCGGTTGGCGAACATCTGCTTGGGCCCGGTGAGGAACAGCAGCACGCCCAGCGGCAGGCCGAGGATGACGGTGAACAGCAGCGAACCGCCGAGCATCCAGAAGGTGTCGAGGCTGGCCTGGAGGATTTCCGACCAATCGATGTTTACGAAAAAGTCGCTCATGAGCGCAGCACCTCCACATGGACCTCGGCGGCGTTGAGTTGCGCCATGGCGGCCTCGATGTCGCCGCCCACCAGGGACAGGGTGAGCTGGCCGTAGGGCTGGTCCTTGATGCGGTCGATACGCCCGGCAAGGATGCTGTAGTCGACGCCGGTCTGGCGCGCGACGGTGCCCAGCAGTGGCGCGTAGGTCGCCTCGCCACGGAAGGTCAGGCGCAGGATGCGGCCCGGCACGTGGGCAAAGTCATCGTGCTGCTCGTCCTCGTCGACGCGCTCGGCCTCGAAGACGAAACGTCGGGTGGTGTCGTGCTGCGGATGGAGGAACACGTCGGCGACCTCGCCCTGTTCGACGATGCGCCCAGCATCCATCACTGCCACCTGGTCGCAGACGCGGCGGATCACGTCCATCTCGTGGGTGATCAGGACGATGGTCAGCTTCAGCTCGCGGTTGATCTCGGCCAGCAATTGCAGGACCTGGCCGGTGGTCTGCGGGTCGAGGGCGCTGGTGGCTTCGTCGCAGAGCAGGATGGTCGGTCGGCAGGCCAGGGCACGGGCGATGCCGACGCGCTGCTTCTGGCCGCCGGAGAGCTGCGCGGGGTATTTGCGGGCGTGGTCCTTGAGGCCGACGCGCTCGAGCAGTTCGTCCACTCGCGCGGTGATCTCGGCGGCGCTGAAGGTACCGGCGAGCTTCATCGGCATGGCGATGTTGTCGGCGACGGTCTTGGAGGCCAGCAGGTTGAAGTGCTGGAAGATCATCCCGACGCGCTGGCGGAAGCGGCGCAGGCCGTCGGCGTCCAGGGCGGTGATGTCTTCGCCATCGATGACGATGCGCCCGCCGCTGGGCTCTTCCAGGCGGTTGATCAGGCGCAGCAGGGTGCTTTTACCGGCGCCGGAATGGCCGATCAGGCCGAACACCTGGCCGCCCTCGATGGACAGGCGGGTCGGCTGCAGGGCCGGGATATCGCGTCCGGCGACGCGATAGGTCTTGTGGACGTCGTGGAATTCGATCACTTAGCGAACCTTGTGGGTACGGGGAGGCGCCGCTCGCTGCCGGAGCCGTCGGATGAACAGGCGTAGGCAACGAGCGTAGGCGGTCAGCCAAAACCGCGCATTTTAACCTGCTTTTTTATGGCTGATTAATCTTTGTTCAGCTAAGCACGGAACAAAAGGAAATAACGGGCGCCGCGAACGGGCGCCCGCGGGCTTACGGTGTGCAGGTCGGCTGAGGGGCCGGGGCTGCTGGCGCGGCGGGCTTCTGCAGGCCGCTCACGTCGGCGGCCACGCCGGGCGCGCGGGGCATCAGCGAGCGGGCGCGGGTCAGGGCGGTGGTGGCGCCATTGACGTCGCCCTTGGCCAGGGCTTCGCGGCTGCGCTCCAGGTACGCGTCGGCCAGGCGCTTGCGGCGCTCGGCGAGCTGGGTGGTGTCTTCCTGTTCGGAGCCCAGCGCGAGCTGCGCGGATTCCAGACGGCCGGCGGCCAGTTCGGTCTCGAAGCCACTGCTGCTGGGCGGTTGGCTCGCGGTGCTCTGGCAGGCCGCAAGGGCCAGCGCCATGGCCATCAGCGCGAACAGGCGGATGACGAACGACTTCATGCGTCAGGGTCTCTTTTGATCAAAAAATCGCCAAATTCTACACCGTCCGGCGCGGCAGGACAAAACTCAGCAGGAACAGGGCCGCCGCGCTGACCACGATGGAGGGGCCGGCGGGGGTGTCCTTGAACCAGGACAGCGAGAGCCCGGCACACACCGCCACCAGGCCGATCAGACTCGCGCCGAAGGCCATTTGTTCAGGGCTGCGCGCATGCCGTTGGGCGGCGGCGGCGGGGATGATCAGCAGCGAGGTGATCAGCAGCACGCCGACGATCTTCATGGCCACGGCGATGACGATGGCGATCAGCAGCATCAGCGCCAGGCGGATGGCGGTGACCGGCAGGCCTTCGACCCGCGCCAGTTCCTCGTGCACGGTGATCGCCAGCAGCGGTCGCCACAGCCAGCAGATCAGCCCGAGCACCAGGGCGCTGCCGGCAATGATCCACAAGAGGTCGGCCTGGCTGACGGCGAGCAGGTCGCCGAACAGGTAGGCCATCAGGTCGACGCGCACTTCCTTCATGAAGCTCAGGGTCACCAGGCCCAGCGACAGCGTGCTGTGGGCGAGGATGCCCAGCAGGGTGTCGGCGGCCAGTGGCTGGCGCTGCTGCAGGGTGACCAGCAGTACGGCGAGCAGTACGCAGCCGACGGTCACCGCCAGCGTCGGGCTGACGTCCAGCAGGAAGCCGAGGGCCACGCCGAGCAGGGCGGCGTGGGATAGGGTGTCGCCGAAATAGGCCATGCGTCGCCAGACGACGAATGAGCCCAGGGGCCCGGCGACCACCGCCAGGGCCAGCCCGGCGAGGAGGGCGTTGAGCAGAAAATCAGCCATGGTTGCAGTCGGGGCCGTGCTGGTGGACCGGGGTGAAGCGGGTGCCCGCGGGGAAGGCGGGTTTCACCACCTCGCCGTGCAGGTCGTGGGAATGGTCGTGGTGGTGGTGATAGACCGCCAGGCTGCGGGCATCCTGGCCGAACAGCTCGACGAAGGCCGGGTCGCCGCTGACCTGTTCCGGGTGCCCGGAGCAGCAGACGTGACGGTTCAGGCAGACCACCTTGTCGGTGGCACTCATCACCAGATGCAGGTCGTGGGAGACCATCAGCACGCCGCAGCCGAGGCGGTCGCGCAGGCGGCCGATCAGGCGGTACAGCTCGGCCTGGCCGGCGACGTCGACGCCCTGCACGGGTTCGTCGAGCACCAGCAGTTCCGGCTTGCGCAACAGGGCGCGGGCCAGCAGCACGCGCTGCAACTCGCCGCCGGAGACACTCTGCAGCGGCTTGTCGATCACGTGGGCGGCACCGACTTCCTTCAGCGCGTCGAGCGCGTGGGAACGCTGCACACCGGGGACCAGGCGCAGGAAGCGGAAGACCGTCAGCGGCAGGGTCGGATCGACGTGGAGCTTCTGCGGCATGTAGCCGATGGACAGCTTCGGCTGGCGCCAGACGCTGCCGGTATCGGGCTTGAGCAGGCCGAGCACGCTGCGCACCAGGGTCGTCTTGCCGGCGCCGTTGGGGCCGATCAGGGTGACGATCTCGCCCGGAGCGATGGTCAGGTCGACGTTCTGCAGCACCGCCTGGCCGGCGTAGCTGACGCCGACGCCTTGCAGGCGAATCAGCGCGTCGCTCATCACGCCTCCCGCTGGCCGGGGGCGCAGGCGCCGCAGAGGCCGACGATCTCGACGGTCTGGGTTTCCACGGCGAAGCCGACGCTCCTGGCGCCGTTGACGATGGCCTCGCTGATGGCCGGCTGCTCCAGCTCGATGGCGGTATGGCAGGCACGGCAGATCAGGAACTGGCCTTCGTGGGCGTGCTCCGGGTGGGCGCAGCCGATGAAGGCGTTGAGCGAGGCGATGCGGTGTACCAAACCGTTTTCCAGGAGGAAATCCAGGGCGCGGTAGACCGTCGGCGGCGCCGCCTTGCGGCCGTCCTCCTCGCTCAATACGGCGAGGATGTCGTAGGCACCCAGCGGCTTGTGGCTCGCCCAGACCAGCTCCAGCACGCGCCGGCGCAGTTCGGTCAGGCGCACACCCTGGCGCGCGCACAGCGCGTCGGCGTCGGCCAGGGCGCTGGCCACGCAGTTGGCGTGGTCGTGCGGACGGCAGGCGAGGGGAGTCTTGGGGGCGATCTTGTACATGCGCGGCGACGCTCGGGTTCAGAGACGTTATTATATTACTCTTTCATGTCTCCCCTGTGTGAGTGCTGCCGTGTCCTTCCGTCCCGTCGCCCTGCTGACTGCCGCCTGCGCGCTGCTGTTCAGCCTTCCCGTACGTGCCGAGGTCAGCGTGCTGACCAGCATCAAGCCACTGCAACTGATCGCCGCCGCCATCCAGGACGGCGAGGGCGCGCCGGACGTGCTGCTGCCGCCAGGCGCCTCGCCGCACAGCTACTCGCTGCGCCCGTCCGACATCCGCCGCGTGCGCGACGCGCAGCTGTTCTATTGGGTCGGCCCGGACCTGGAGAACTTCCTGCCCAAGGTGCTGGAAAGCCGCAAGGGCCCCAGCGTGGCCGTGCAGGACCAGGCGGGCATGCACCTGCGCAAGTTCGCCGACTTCAGCGCGTCCAACCACCCGGACCATGACGATGACCACGATGACCTGGGCCACGATCATGATCACCGCCCCGGCATGATCGACGCCCACCTCTGGCTGCTGCCGGCCAACGCCCAGGTGATCGCCGCGCGCATGGCCGAGGACCTGGCCATCGCCGATCCGGCCAACGCCAGCCGCTACCAGGCCAACCTGAAGGCCTTCGACGAGCGCATGGACCAGCTCAATACCCGCCTGCAGCAACGTATCGATCCGCTCAAGGGCAAGCCGTTCTTCGTCTTCCACGAGGCATTCGATTACTTCGAGGAGGCCTACGGTCTGCGGCACACCGGCGTCTTCGCCGTGTCCGCCGACGTGCAGCCAGGCGCCCGCCATGTCGCCATGATGCGTGCTCAGCTGCAAAAGGCCGGGCCGTCCTGCATCTTCAGCGAACCGCCGATCCGCCCGCGCCTGGCCGACACCCTGAGCCAGGGTCTGCCGGTGCGCCTGGCCGAGCTGGACGACCTGGGCGTGGGCGTGAAGGTCGACGCGCAAGGCTACGAGCATCTGCTGGGCAACCTGGCGGATGAGTTCGCGGGGTGCCTGGAGAAGCTCTGACCGGGCTTCTCGGGACGTTTCTGTAGCGGGGGTTGCCCTCGCCCCCAGCCCTCTCCCTTGTAGGAGCGGGCCATGCCCGCGATCGCGCGCATGGCGCGCTCCTACAGTTCACATGTCCGCACCGGGCGCGGCACTGTGCCATCGCCGCGCCTGATCGTCGCACCGCTCCTGCCTGAAATTTCCTCACCTTTTCCCCATCAATGCCCCGCCAATCGTCGGCTGCACCGCTGTTTTTCTGCGTCCACCGCGCAACCGTCTATCGTGTGTAATGGTGTGAGGTAGGCACAACATATTGATGCCGATCATTCTTCTGTGCCTACATATTGGGTCTACTCGCGCCCCATTGCGCCCTGCCACCCAACCGACAGGAGGTTATTTTCGGATGGCCAAGACCGATGCGCGCCAACGCGGCGCCAACCCAGGAGTTCTCGCCCTGCAGCCTGCCTCGCAGGATATCTGGGACAGCAAGTACCGCCTCAAGCACAAGAGCGGTGACCCCATTGACGGCAGCGTCGACGAGACCTGGCAGCGCGTCGCCCGCGCCCTCGCCGACGTCGAGGCCAACAAGGCTCTGCGCGAACACTGGTACGAGCGCTTCCTCTGGGCCCTGCGCAACGGCGCCATTCCGGCCGGGCGGATCATTTCCAACGCCGGTGCCCAGGGGCACAAGCCGGCCACCTCGACCATCAACTGCACGGTCTCCGGGATCATCCGCGACTCCATGGACGACATCCTGGAGAAGGTCCACGAGGCCGGGCTGACGCTCAAGGCCGGCTGCGGCATCGGCTACGAATTCAGCACCCTGCGCCCGCGCGGCGCCTATGTCTCCGGCGCCGGCGCGCATACCAGTGGGCCGCTGTCGTTCATGGATATCTACGACAAGATGTGCTTCACCGTCAGCTCTGCCGGCGGGCGGCGCGGTGCGCAGATGGGCACCTTCGATGTCAGCCATCCGGACGTGCGCGAGTTCATCCGCGCCAAGCGCGAAGACGGCCGCCTGCGCCAGTTCAACCTCAGTCTGTTGATCACCGATGGTTTCATGAACGCCGTGGAGGACGACGAGGACTGGCCGCTGGTGTTCCCGATTCACCAGAAGGAACGCGACGAGGTCGACCTCAAGAACGCCGAGGAAGTGGTCTGGCGCGACTGGCCGCTGCACGACGACTACCTGGTGGGTGACGACGGCCGCGTGGCCTGCAAGGTCTACGGGCGGGTCAAGGCGCGGCACCTGTGGGACATGATCATGGTATCCACCTACGACTACGCCGAACCCGGCTTCATCCTCATCGACCGGGTCAACGAGATGAACAACAACTGGTGGTGCGAGGCGATCCGCGCCACCAATCCCTGCGGCGAGCAGCCGTTGCCGCCCTATGGTTCCTGCCTGCTGGGCTCGGTGAACCTGACCACCTTCGTGGTCGACGCCTTCGGCGACAATGCGCGCTTCGACTGGGAGCGCTACCGCGAAGTGGTCCGGGTGTTCACCCGCATGCTCGACAACGTGGTGGAGATCAACGGCCTGCCGCTGGAACAGCAGCGTGCGGAAATCCTCGGCAAGCGTCGCCACGGCATGGGCTTCCTTGGCCTGGGCTCGGCGCTGACCCTGCTCAAGCTGCGCTACGGCAGCCCGGAAGCCTGCGTGTTCACCGAGGAAGTGGCGCGCGAGATGGCCCTGGTCGGCTGGGAAGTGGCGCTGGAGCTGTCCCGCGAGAAAGGCCCGGCGCCGGCGCTGGTGAAGGACTATGAAGTCACCGCCGAGATGCTGCGCAAGCGCCCGGAAATGAAGGCCGATGGCCTCAAGGTCGGCGACAAGGTCGCGGGCCGCGTGCTGCACGCCAAGTACTCGCGCTACATGCAGCGCGTCGCCGAGCATGCACCGCAGCTGATCGAGGAACTGGCCGAGCACGGCGCGCGCTTCACCCACCACAGTTCCATCGCGCCCACCGGCACCATCAGCCTGAGCCTGGCGAACAATGCTTCCAACGGCATCGAGCCGAGCTTCGCCCACCACTATTCACGCAACCTGATCCGCCCCGGTCGCAAGACCAAGGAGAAGATCTCGGTCTTCAGCTACGAACTGCTGGCCTACCGCGACCAGGTGGACCATCACGCCGTACCGGGTGCCGAGGAAGAGAAGCACCGCCTGCCGGACTACTTCATCACCGCCGACGACATCACCCCGCAGCAGCACGTGGACATCCAGGCCGCCGCGCAGAAGTGGATCGACTCGTCGATCTCCAAGACCGCCAACGTCCCCACCGACTACCCGTTCGAGGACTTCAAGGACATCTACCTCTACGCCTGGCGCCAGGGCCTGAAGGGCTGCACCACCTTCCGCTTCAACCCGGCGGCCTTCCAGGGCGTGCTGGTGAAGGAATCGGACCTGGAAAAGACGGTGTACCGCTTCGAGTTGGAAGACGGCAGCGTGGTGGAACTCAAGGGCAACGAGGAAGTGGAGTACGACGGCGAGATCCATACCGCCGCCAACCTCTTCGACGCCTTGAAAGAAGGCTATTACGGCAAGTACTGATACCCCTGGAGAATGCTATGAGCGTCAAGATCAACCAGAAGATCAAAGGCTTCCAGGTGGTGGATGTGGCCGAGGAAAAGGCCCGCGTGGAAGCCGCTGCGGCCGCCGCCGTGGTGAAGATGGACGAGACCCTGCAGCGCCCCGAGCTGCTGGTGGGCGCCACCTACAAGATCAAGTCACCGCTGTTCGAGCACGCGCTGTACGTGACCATCAACGACGTGGTGCTCAACCCGGACACTCCGTACGAGCAGCGCCGGCCCTTCGAGATCTTCATCAACTCGAAGAACATGGACCACTTCCAGTGGATCGTTGCGCTCACCCGGATCATGTCCGCGGTGTTCCGCAAGGGCGGTGACTGCACCTTCCTGGTGGAAGAGATGAAGGCGGTGTTCGACCCGCGCGGTGGCTACCTGAAACGCGGCGGCATCTATATGCCGTCGATCGTCGCCGAGATCGGCGCCGTGGTGGAGCGCCACCTGGTCGCCATCGGTCTGATGGAAGGCCCGCAGCTGGACGAGGAGCAGCGCCTGTACCTCGCCGAAAAGCGCGCCGCCTACGAAGCCGCCCAGGGCACCAACAAGGCTGAACCCGGCGAAGGCTTCCCCGCCGGCGCCCAACTGTGCGGCAAGTGCAACACCATGGCGGTGGTGCAGATGGATGGCTGCGCCACCTGTCTGAACTGCGGGCATTCGAAGTGCGGGTGAGCCCGCTCAAAACGCATGCGTTTTGAAGGGCGAACGACCGGCCATGGATGGCCAGGCCGGGGCTGACCTTGAGTATAGGAGCACCGGCAGGGATGCCCGCTCCGAGTTAGATCTTTACGCCGCCCGCTTCATACCGGACTGTTCTTCTGTAGGAGCGAGCTTGCTCGCGAACCAACTCCGCTGCGGGGCTTGTTCGCGAGCAAGCTCGCTCCTACGAAGAGCCGTCGGAGCGTTTACAGCGCAAACGGCAAATGAATCCCCACCGTCTGCCGCAGGGCCAACCGTCGTTCGAACTCACTAGGGTCATGGATCAGCACATCCTGCCCGGCGAACGCCTCGGCGGCGATCAGCCGCGACAGCCAGAAGCGCACGCAAGCCACCCGCAGCATCTCCGGCCACAGCTCTGCCTCCAGTGCGGTGAACGGCCGCCTGGCCGCGTAGGCCGCCAGCAGAGCACGGGCGCGTGGGCCGTCGAGGGCGCCATCGTCGGTTGAGCACCAGTCGTTCACGGTGATCGCCAGGTCGTAGAGCATCCAGCCGGAGCTGGCGTTGTAGAAGTCGATTACTCCAGCCAGGTGCGGGCCGTCGAACAGCACGTTGTCGCGGAACAGGTCGGCGTGCAGGTTGGCGCGCGGCAGTGCCGGTTGTTCGGCGAGCAGGCGGGCAATTTCTTCCAGGGCATCGCCCAGCAGGGTCGCGGCGTTGCCGGAAAGGTGCGACTGCATCGTCTCGCCCTCATGCAGCATCCAGCTCAGGCCACGGTCGCTGGGGCGCTCGATGATCCGATCGCGGGTCGCCAGGTGCAGGCGAGCCAGCAGGTTGCCGACCTCCTGGCAGTGATGGTTGTTCGGTGAGCGTTCGTGACGGCCGGCCAGGCGCGGTTGCAGTAGCGCCGGCTTGCCTTCGAGCTGGCGCAGCGCCTCGCCGTCTTTCGTGCGCAGAGCGTAAGGCACCGGCAGGTCAGCTTCGTGCAGGACGTCGAGCAGTTCGATGAAGAACGGCATCTCCTGCACCGGGCCGCGCTCCACCAGGGTCAGGACGAATTCGCCCTGTTCCAGGCTGACGAAGAAGTTGCTGTTCTCCGACCCTTCCGCGATGCCGCGAAAGTCCCGCAGGCGGCCGAGACCGTAAGGGGCGAGGAAGTCTTCCAGGACCGGACGTTCCAGAGGCGTGAATACCGACATGCTCAATCCTCTGGAGCGTCGTGGAGGGGAGGGTTTACCAGCTGAAGATCTGCCACTGCGGAATCAGCTTGTCGGGCTGGTCCGAGCGGATGAAGTTGCCGTCGCTGCCGTCCTGGCGCACCAGGAAGTACGGCTTGCCGTGCTTGGGCACGACCTTGATGGCGTAGAGGAATCCGTTCACGCGGTATTCCTGGATGGTCTTGTCGCCTTCCTGGCGGATGGTCACATCCGGTTCCGGCGTCGGGGCATCGTCCGCCGCCATGACGGAAGTCGCGCCAAGACCCAGTAGAGCGGCGAGCAACAGGCGGTTCAACGTACGCATGATAACCTTGTCCCTTTGTCGAATTGGCTACGGACATTTTAGCCCGAGCCCTTCTGAAAAGGTTGATTCCCCTCATGAGCCAAGCACCCCTCGTCCTCGTGGACGGCTCGTCCTACCTGTATCGCGCCTTCCATGCCCTGCCGCCGTTGATGACCTCCACCGGCATGCCGACGGGAGCGGTGAAGGGCGTGCTGAACATGCTCAAGAGCCTGCGCAAGCAGTACCCGGACAGCCCCTTCGCGGTGGTCTTCGATGCCAAGGGCGGGACCTTCCGCGATGAGATGTTTGCCGAGTACAAGGCCAATCGCCCCTCGATGCCGGACGACCTGCGAGTGCAGGTGGAGCCTCTGCACGCCACGGTGCGCGCCCTCGGCCTGCCACTGCTCTGCGTGGAAGGCGTGGAAGCGGATGACGTGATCGGCACCCTGGCTCGGCAGAGCGCGGCCGGCGGTCGCGCAGTGGTGATCTCCACCGGCGACAAGGACATGGCGCAGCTGGTCGACGGGCACATTACGCTGGTCAACACGATGACCGGTAGCACGCTCGACGTGGATGGCGTTAAGGAGAAATTCGGTGTCGGTCCTGAGCTGATCATCGATTACCTCGCGCTGATGGGCGACAAGGTCGACAACATTCCCGGCGTGCCCGGTGTCGGCGAGAAGACCGCCCTCGGTCTGCTCACCGGCGTCGGTGGTGGCCTCGATGTGCTCTACGCCAGCCTGAACAAGGTGCCCGAATTGCCGATCCGCGGCGCCAAGGGCTTGCCAGCCAAGCTCGAAGAGCACAAGGACATGGCCTACCTGTCCTACAAGCTTGCCACCATCAAGTGCGACGTTGAGCTGAACATCGAGATCGATGCCCTGCACCCCGGCGAGCCGGACCGCGAGGCGCTGACCGAGCTGTACCGTACCCTGGAGTTCAAGACCGGGCTGGATGACCTGCAACGCCAGGCGGCCAAGGTCGGCAGCCCCCAGCTAACGCTGGAAGAAGCCCCGGCTGCTGCCGCGGAGAAGAGCTATGAGATCGTCCTGGAGCAGCCGCAGTTCGACGCCTGGCTGAAGAAGCTGGACGCCGCCGAGCTGATCGCCTTCGACACCGAGACCACCAGCCTCGACCCGCAGCAGGCGCAGGTGGTGGGTGTGTCATTTGCGGTGAAAGAGGGCGAGGCCGCCTATGTGCCGCTGGCCCACAGTTATATGGGTGTACCGGCACAACTCGACCGCGACGCCGTCCTCAAGGCGCTCAAGCCGCTGCTGGAAGACCCGAAGAAGCGCAAGGTCGGCCAGCACGCCAAATACGACATGAACGTCCTGGCCAACGCCTCGACGCCCATCACCGTGCAGGGCGTCGCCTTCGACACCATGCTCGAGTCCTATGTGCTGGACTCCACCGCGACCCGCCACGACATGGACAGCCTGGCGCTCAAGTACCTGGGCCACAGCACCATCCGCTTCGAGGACATCGCCGGCAAGGGCGCCAAGCAGCTGACCTTCGACCAGATCGCTCTGGAACAGGCCGGCCCCTACGCGGCCGAAGATGCCGACGTCACCCTGCGTCTGCACCAGACCCTGTGGCAGAAGCTGGAGGCCATCCCGTCGCTGGCCAAGGTCCTCACCGAGATCGAGATGCCGCTGGTGCCGGTGCTGGCGCGTATCGAACGCAACGGCGCGCTGGTCGATGCCAACCTGCTGGGCAAGCAGAGCGTCGAGCTGGGCGAGAAGATGGTCGAGTTGCAGCGCCAGGCCTATGACCTGGCGGGTGAAGAGTTCAACCTCGGCTCGCCCAAGCAACTGGGCGCCATCCTTTATGAAAAGCTGGGCCTGCCGGTGCTCTCCAAGACCGCCACCGGCCAACCGTCCACCGCCGAGAACGTTCTTGCCGAGCTGGCCGAGCAGGATTACGAGCTGCCCAAGGTGATCATGCAATACCGCTCCATGAGCAAGCTCAAGAGCACCTACACCGACAAGCTGCCGGAGCAGATCAACCCGCGCACCGGTCGCATCCACACCAGCTACCACCAGGCGGTGGCAGCGACTGGCCGGCTGTCCTCCAGCGACCCGAACCTGCAGAACATCCCGATCCGCACCGCCGAGGGCCGGCGCATCCGCCAGGCCTTCGTCGCGCCCAAGGGCTACAAACTGTTGGCGGCGGACTACTCGCAGATCGAGCTGCGCATCATGGCTCACCTGGCCAAGGACGAAGGTCTGCTGGATGCCTTCCGTCATGACCGCGACGTGCACCGCGCCACCGCCGCCGAAGTCTTCGGCGTGCCGCTGGACGAGGTGACGGGCGACCAGCGCCGCAGCGCCAAGGCGATCAACTTCGGCCTGATCTACGGCATGAGCGCCTTCGGCCTGGCCAAGCAGATCGGCGTCGAGCGCAAGGAGGCCCAGGCCTACATTGACCGCTACTTCGCTCGCTACCCTGGCGTGCTGGCGTACATGGAGCGCACCCGCGCCCAGGCCGCCGAGCAGGGCTTCGTCGAAACCCTGTTCGGCCGTCGCCTGTACCTGCCGGAAATCGCCTCGAAGAACGGCGCCATGCGCAAGGCCGCCGAGCGCACCGCGATCAACGCACCGATGCAGGGCACGGCGGCGGACATCATGAAGCGCGCGATGGTGGCTGTGGATAACTGGCTGCAGGAGAGCGGCATCGATGCCCGCGTCATCCTTCAGGTACACGACGAACTGGTGCTGGAAGTGCGCGAGGACCTGGTCGAGCAGGTGCGCGATGGCATTCGGCCGCTGATGAGCGGCGCAGCGGAACTGGACGTGCCGCTGGTCGTCGAAGCCGGTGTCGGGGCGAACTGGGACGAGGCCCACTGACGACTGGACGAACGGTCGTAAGGCCCGTCAGCCGGGCCTTCTGGCACGATTGTTCAGGCGCTTTCAGGCCAGCCCGAAAAAATCTTTTGTGACCCGCTGAACTTTCCCGCGAGGAGCCGAGTCAGAACTCGTGAATGGCTGGTGAAGCCCTTCGATGCTCCTTTGCAGTGTTTAGTGTTGGCAGATTACTGGACCCCGCCCTAGCGGTCCGGACTTAAACCCCGAACTTCCCCCTCCCCATACGAAGCTCGGGGTTTTTTTTGCCTGCGATTTGGCCTCAGGCCTCCTCGCCGGCTTCCTCTTCTTCCTCGTCCAGCAGCCCCAGCCAGCCGGCCAGGACCAGCTGCGCCTCTTCCACGCCCTGGCGCTTGGGTGCCGAGAACAGCTGCAGGGTGGCGACATCGCCCCAGCCGTCGAGAATTTCCTTGCGAGTCTTGAGCAGCGCGTTCTTCGCCGCGCCGTAGGCCAGCTTGTCAGCCTTGGTCAGCAGCACGTGGATCGGCAGCTGGCTGGCCTGCGCCCAGTCGAGCATCAGGCGGTCGAAGTCGGTCAGCGGGTGGCGGATATCCATCATCAGCACCACGCCGGCTAGCGCATTGCGGCTGGAGAGATAAGCTTCCAGGTGCTGCTGCCAGTGCAGCTTCAGCGGGATCGGTACCTTGGCGTAGCCGTAGCCGGGCAGGTCGACCAGGCGGCGTTCGTCATCCAGGCGGAAGAAGTTCAGCAACTGGGTGCGACCGGGGGTCTTGGAGGTCCGCGCCAGGTTCGCGTGGGTCAGCGCGTTCAGCGCGCTGGACTTGCCCGCGTTGGAGCGGCCGGCGAAGGCGACTTCCAGGCCGGAGTCTTCCGGGCACTGGTTCACCTTGGCGGCGGAGATGAGGAAGGTGGCCTGTTGGCAGAGGCCGAGAATCGGGTTTTTCGTAGCGTTATTCGAGGGCATGGGTAACTTCGCGGCGGGTGCGACGCGGTGTCGCGGGGGGCGGTTTCGTTTCCGTTTGGGCATCTGAAGTATATAATGCCGCGGATTTTGTGTGCGCTTTATCCCCCAGGGTCGAGCCACACGGGAACGTTGGAGTCCGCGCAATCAAGAACGCGGATGTTCCCTGCGATGAGGATAATCATGAAGAAACTGCTGTTCGCAGCCATCGTTGCCGCGCTGGCATCCAGCGCCCTGGCGGCCCAGGATCCGGAAGCCGTTTTCAACAGAGCCTGTGGCGCCTGCCACAATGGTCAGTTGCCAATGGCGCCGAAAAAGGGCGACGCCGCCGCTTGGAAGCCACGCCTGGACAAGGGCATGGACACGCTGGTGCAACATGTGACCAACGGTTTCAACGCGATGCCGCCTCGCGGCCTGTGCACCGACTGCAGCGCCGAGGATTACCAGACAATTATCCACTGGATGTCGAAGTAACTCCCAGGCCTTACTCTTTCACCCTTAGCCGTTATTGGATTAGCTGATGAACAAATTGATCGTGAGTCTGCTGTTGACCCTGGGTCTTGTCGGTGTGGCGAACGCCGCTGGCGATGCCAAGGCCGGTCAGGCGAAAGCTGCTGTCTGTGGTGCCTGCCACGGCGCCGATGGCAACAGCATGGCGCCCAACTTCCCGAAACTGGCCGGGCAGGGTGAGCGCTACCTGCTCAAGCAGATGCACGACATCAAGGACGGCAAGCGTACCGTGCTGGAAATGACTGGCCTGCTGACCAACCTCAGCGATGAGGACCTGGCAGACATCGCCGCCTACTTCTCCAGCCAGAACGGCAGCGTCGGCGCCGCCGATCCCAAGCTGGTCGCCCAGGGTGAAGCCCTGTTCCGTGGCGGCAAGCTCGCCGAAGGCATGCCGGCCTGCACCGGTTGCCACAACCCGGCTGGCCAGGGCAACGCCGAAGCCGGCTTCCCGCACCTGGGTGGCCAGCACGCCGCCTACACCGCCAAGCAGCTGACCGCCTTCCGCGAAGGCGAGCGCACTAACGACGGCGACGCGATGATCATGCGCAGCATCGCCGGCAAGCTGTCCAACAAGGACATCGCCGCGATCTCCAGCTACATCGAAGGCCTGCACTGACAGGCGGCTGGCGGAAACGCCAGATCGAAAAACTGCTTCGAAAAAAAGGGTGGCTTCGGCCACCCTTTTTTGCGTCCTCCGCCACTACAATGCTGGAACCGTGTCTGGCCCCTCCGGTCAAACCGCTTCATCCCGCCGCGCTGTAGCGTGGCGGTTCCGCTCAGCCAAGGAGTGAACCATGCGTAACCTGATTTTCACCGCCGCTCTTGCCTTCGCCGGCCTGTTCGCCGTCAACGCGAACGCCGCCGACTTCGAAGCTGGCAAGAACTACACCGAGCTGAACCAGGCCGTCCCGGTCTCCCAGCCCGGCAAGATCGAGGTGGTGGAGCTGTTCTGGTACGGCTGCCCGCACTGCTACGCGTTCGAACCGACCATCAACCCGTGGGTCGAGAAGCTGCCGGCCGACGTTCACTTCGTGCGCCTTCCGGCCATGTTCGGCGGCCTGTGGAACATCCACGGCCAGCTGTTCCTGACCCTGGAATCCATGGGCGTGGAGAAGAAGGTGCACCACTCGATCTTCGAGAAACTGCATAACAACCCGAAAGCCCTGACCACCCCGGAAGAAATGGCTGACTTCGTCGCCGAACAGGGCGTGGACAAGGACAAGTTCCTCAGCACCTACAACTCCTTCGCCATCAAGGGCCAGATCGAGAAGGCCAAGAAACTGGCGATGGCCTACCAGATCAGCGGCGTGCCGACCATGGTGGTCAATGGCAAGTACCGCTTCGACATCGGCTCGGCCGGTGGCCCGGACGAGGCGCTGCAGCTGGCTGACCAGCTGATCGCCAAGGAACGCGCCAGCGCCAAGGCTGCCCAGTAAGGGCTGATGACGATGCTGCGCCGGCGGACTCGTGAGCGTGTCGCGGGGGCCTGCGTCCCGCGGGAGAATCCCGCGCCCGGGGCATCCGCCGGCCTGCCCGACGACGGCCGGCTCCGCCTGCTCAGCTTCAACATCCAGGTCGGTATCAGTACCGAAAGGTACCGCCACTACCTGACCCGCGGCTGGCAGCACCTGCTGCCGGCCGCCGGGCGCGCCACCAACCTGCAGCGTATCGGCGAACTGCTCCACGACTACGACGTGGTCGCCCTGCAGGAAGCCGACGGCGGCAGCATCCGCTCCGGCAACATCAATCAGGTCGAACACCTGGCCCAGCTCGGTGCCTTCCCTTACTGGTACCAGCAGCTCAATCGCAATCTCGGGCGCATCGCCCAGCACAGCAACGGCCTGCTCAGCCGCCTGCAGCCCACCGCCCTGGAAGACCACCCGCTGCCCGGCCCGCCCGGACGCGGTGCGATCCTCATGCGCTTTGGTGAAGGCCAGGACGCGCTGGCCGTGGTGATGATGCACCTGGCCCTCGGCGCGCGGACCCGCACCCGTCAGCTCGCCTACATCCGCGAGTTGCTGCAGGACTACCGCCACCACGTGCTGATGGGCGACATGAACACCCATGCCACCGACCTGCTGGAAAGCTCGCCGCTACGCGACCTCCAGCTCATCGCCCCGCAGGTCGAGGCCACCTTCCCCAGCTGGCGCCCGCAGCGCTGCCTGGACCACATCCTGCTCAGTTCCGAGCTGGCGCTGGAACGCGTCAGTGTCCTCCCGCACCCGATTTCCGACCACCTGCCCGTGGCCG
This sequence comes from Pseudomonas sp. YH-1, assembly GCF_051990045.1. Classification (NCBI taxonomy): domain Bacteria; kingdom Pseudomonadati; phylum Pseudomonadota; class Gammaproteobacteria; order Pseudomonadales; family Pseudomonadaceae; genus Pseudomonas; species Pseudomonas sp. YH-1. The sequence continues at coordinate 1,269,297 of NZ_CP178184.1, forward strand.
TGGAAATCCGCCTGCCGGATGCCCTGCGTTCGTCCTCGTCGCTCGCCTTGCGCGGCGAGGACCCTGAATGAGTCGCGACGACGACCAACGCTGGAAACAGAAGTACCTGGACAACCTCGAGCAGCAGGAAAAGCTCGAACGTCGCTGGGATGCCCGTCTCGACCTGCTGCGCCGTGGCCTGGTGCGCAGCAGCCTGGCCGCCGAGGGCAGTGACAAGGCGGTAGACGCCTGCATGAAGGAGCTGCGTGAAGTATTGCGCCGCGATGAGATGGACGCTGGTCTGTCGCGCCTGATCCCGCAGCTGGAAAAGGCCGTGCTCGACTCCGAGCAGCGCCGCCAGCAGCGCATCGAGCAGAACGTTGCGGCCCTGAGCCAGTTGTCGCAGCAACTGCTGTCCCTGGAGATGCCCGGCGACGTGCGCAAACCGCTCAAGCGCCTGGCCAAGGACATTCCCAGCCGCGGCAGTTCCTCCCGCGAACTCCCCGCCCTTCTGGCCGAGCTGAGCCGCCTGCAGCGCCAGGTGCTGGACCATTTCGGCAGCGCTGGTGGCGAACAGCGCCCCGGCTTCCTGCAGCGGCTGTTCGGCAGCCGGGACAACGACGACGCAGACTCGCCGGAATCGACACCCTCTGCACCCGCTGCAACGGCAGAAGCTGCGTTCATCGACGAAGCGAGGATGGCTGAGCCATTGCCCGTTGCAGTACAGCCTGCTGCACCTGCACCTGCACCTGCACCTGCTGAGTCGGTGGTCGCTGAAGCGGTTGCCGTGCCCGTCATGGAGCCAGCTGACGCCGTGGCGCTGGCCCCAGCACCAGAACCCGTCGCCAAGCCATCGCCGGCCGTGCCGCCCGAACCTGTCGTCTTAGCGGAGGCAATGGCCCCAGCGCCCGTGTTGGAGCCTGTCGCCCACGACGATTCCAAGCTGCTCGACAGCCTGCCGGTACCGCCCGGCCTGTTCGGTACACCGGAAGACGCGCGCCAGGCCAACGACCCCTACGCCCTGCCGCCGCGCCCGGAGCCTGGCTACAGCGCCGTGGCGCCGCACATCGAGGCGAGCCTGCTGCGCCTGCTGGACGAGATGCACCTGCCGGCCGCCCAGCAGATCCAGGCCGAGGAGCTGCGCTCGCGCATCCATGGCAGCCTCAACTGGTACGAACTGGTGCCGGTGCTGGATGATCTGGGCGTACTGGTTCTGTCGCTCAACGACGGCGGCCAGCGTGAGTTCGAAGGCTACCTGCACCAGCTCAATGAACGCCTGGGCACTTTCCTCGATGGCCTGCAGGCAGTCCAGGAGAACCACAGTGGCTCCAGCTCCAGCGCCCGCGACCTGGATGACACCCTGCGCGAACAGGTCAGCGGCCTGAAGGAAAGCGTGCTGGAAGCCACCGACCTGGAAGGCCTCAAGCGCAACGTCGAATCACGCCTGCAAGGGCTGGTCGGCACCATGGACCGCTTCCGCGAGGAGCGCGAAACCCGCGAGCGCGAAGTGGGCGAGCGCATCCAGTCGCTGGTGACCCGCGTTGCCAGCATGGAAGAGGAAGCCCGCACCTTCCAGGCGAACATCGAGGACCAGCGCCAGAAGGCCATGACCGACGCCCTGACCGGACTGCCCAACCGCGCCGCGCTGAGCGAGCGGCTGGAGCTGGAAGTCTCGCGCTGGCAGCGCTACGGCGGCGACCTGCTGCTGGCGGTGCTCGACGTCGACCACTTCAAGCGCATCAACGACGACTTCGGCCACCTCGCCGGTGACAAGGTGCTGAAGATCATCGCCAATGAACTGGCCAAGCGCGTGCGCAAGACCGACTTCATCGCCCGCTACGGCGGCGAGGAGTTCGTCGTGCTGCTGCCTGCCACGCCGCTGGAGGGCGGACAGCAACTGCTCGACGCGCTGCGCGGCGCCATCGAAGCCTGCCCGTTCCACTTCAAGGGCGAACGCCTGAGCATCACCTGCTCGGCAGGCCTGACGAACTTCCGCGAGGGCGAACGCGCCGAAGCCGTGTTCGAGCGCGCCGACCAGGCGCTGTACCGCGCCAAGCGCGGCGGGCGAAACCGTCTGGAAGTCGACTGACAACGTGCGCCGACCGGTAGGAGCAGGCCATGCACGCGAATGGCGGGCTTGGCCCGTTCCTACGGAAGAACATTTCATTTCGGCCGAAAATTCTTGACGAATGAAAGAACCTAGGTTTTGATTTGCACCATTATCTTTCGAATCGAAACTTGATCGTTCATGTCGAAACGCAATACGCCTCAACGCCGCCACGACATCCTGGCGCTGCTCGCCGAACAGGGCGAGGTCAGCGTGGACGACCTCGCACGCCGCTTCGCCACCTCCGAGGTGACCATCCGCAAGGACCTGGCCGCCCTGGAAGGCAACGGCCTGCTGCTGCGCCGCTACGGCGGTGCGGTGCCGATGCCCCATGAGCTGATCGCCGAGCCGAGTCAGCCGCTGTCGCGCTACAAGCAGGCCATCGGTCGCGCCGCGGCTGCCTGCATCCGTGAGCACGCGCGGATCATCATCGACAGCGGCAGCACCACCGCCGCGCTGATCCCGGAGCTGGGCCGCAAGCCGGGGCTGGTGGTGATGACCAACTCCCTGAGCGTGGCCAACGCCCTGCGCGAACTGGAGCGCGAGCCGGTGCTGTTGATGACGGGCGGCACCTGGGACCCACACTCCGAGTCGTTCCAGGGCCAGGTGGCCGAACAGGTGCTGCGCTCCTACGATTTCGATCAGCTGTTCATCGGCGCCACCGGACTGGACATCGAGCGTGGCACGACGACCTTCAACGAACTGCTGGGCCTGAGCCGGGTCATGGCCGAGGTCGCCCGCGAGGTGATCGTCATGGCCGAGGCCGACAAGCTGGGCCGGCGCATTCCCAACCTGGAGCTGCCCTGGAGCAGTGTCCAGACCCTGATTACCGACGAACGCCTGAGCGATGAAGCGTTCGAACTGATCCAGGCGCGTGGCGTGAAAGTGATCCGCGCGCGCTGCGAAGACTGACAGGAGACTCAAGCCATGTGTGGAATCGTAGGCGCCATCGCCGAGCGCAATATCACCCCGATCCTCGTCGAAGGCCTCAAGCGCCTGGAATACCGTGGTTACGACAGCGCCGGTGTGGCGGTCATCGACGGCAATGGCGTGCTGGATCGCCGTCGCCGTGCAGGCAAGGTTTCCAGCCTCGAGCAGGCCATCGCCGAGCAGCCGCTGCCTGGCCGCCTGGGCATCGCCCACGTCCGCTGGGCCACCCACGGCGCGCCTACCGAGGCCAACGCCCACCCGCATTTCTCCCGTGGCGAAGTGGCGGTGGTGCACAACGGCATCATCGAGAACTTCGAGCCGCTGCGCGAAATGCTCAAGGCGCGTGGCTACGAGTTCACTTCGCAGACCGACACCGAGGTCATCGCCCACCTGCTGCACCTGCGTCTGGGGGAACTGGGCGACCTGACCGTCGCGCTCAAGGCCGTGGTCAAGGAACTGCACGGCGCCTATGGCCTGGCGGTGATCAGCAGCAAGCAGCCCGACCGCATCCTTGCCGCCCGCAGCGGCAGCCCTCTGGTGGTGGGCCTGGGTCATGGCGAGAACTTCCTTGCCTCCGACCAGCTGGCGCTGCGCCAGGTCACCGACCGCTTCATCTACCTGGAAGAGGGCGACATCGCCGAAATCCGCCGCGACGGCCTGCAGCTGTGGGATGTCAACGGCAACCCGGTACAGCGCGAGGAAGTGCGCTACCACGAAGGCGCCGAGGCGGCCGACAAGGGCGGTTATCGCCACTTCATGCTCAAGGAGATTCACGAGCAGCCGGCCGTGGTGCAGCGCACCCTGGAAGGCCGACTGGGTAACGAGCAGGTGCTGGTGGACAATTTCGGCCCGCAGGCCCGCGAGCTGCTGGCCAAGGTGCGCACTGTGCAGATCGTCGCCTGTGGCACCAGCTACCATGCCGGCATGGTCGCCCGTTACTGGCTGGAGAGCCTGACCGGCATCCCCTGCCAGGTCGAAGTCGCCAGCGAGTTCCGCTACCGCAAGGTCGCGGTGCATCCGGATTCCCTGTTCGTCACCATTTCCCAGTCCGGTGAGACCGCCGACACCCTGGCCGCGCTGCGTTACGCCAAGGAGCTGGGCTTCCTGTCCAGCCTGGCGATCTGCAACGTCGCCACCAGCTCGCTGGTGCGCGAGTCGGACATGACCCTGCTGACCAACGCCGGCCCGGAAATCGGTGTGGCCTCCACCAAGGCCTTCACTACCCAGCTGGTCGCCCTGCTGCTGCTGACCCTAGGCATCGGCCAGGTGCAGAAGCGCCTGAACGACGGGGTCGAGGCCGAGCTGGTGAACGAGCTGCGCCGCCTGCCAACCCATCTGGAAGAAGCCCTGTCCATGGACAAGGTGGTGGAAAAGATCAGCGAGCTGTTCGCCGAGAAGCACCACACCCTGTTCCTCGGCCGTGGCGCGCAGTACCCGGTGGCGATGGAAGGTGCGCTGAAGCTCAAGGAAATCTCCTACATCCACGCCGAAGCCTACCCGGCCGGCGAGCTCAAGCACGGCCCGTTGGCGCTGGTCGACGCCGACATGCCGGTGGTCACCGTGGCGCCGAACAACGAGCTGCTGGAGAAGCTCAAGTCCAACCTGCAGGAGGTCCGCGCCCGTGGCGGCGAGCTGGTGGTCTTCGCCGAGGGTGGCAGCGGCATCGCCAATGGTGAGGGCACCCATGTGGTGGGGATGCCGGCGATCCACGATTGCCTGGCGCCGATCCTCTACACCGTGCCGCTGCAGCTGCTGTCCTACTACGTTGCCGTGCTCAAGGGCACCGACGTCGACCAGCCGCGCAACCTGGCCAAGTCAGTGACGGTGGAATAAGCGGAACAGCGCGCAGGCGCAGTGAGAAAGGTCCCTTCGGGGGCCTTTTTTCGTCTCAGGGCTGGGGAACTCGCGAGAGGTGGCAGGGGAGATCAACATTCCCCCGGTGCCTGCTCGTCCGGGGGTGTGGACGGGGCACCGAGGCCAGGCGGCAGAGGCCGCTACACGAGGGGAATGGAAATCGACCTTGTCTTGTGGACAAGGTCGGGCTCCGGCCCTGCGAGGGGTACCTGACAAGTCTCCCGCAGGGCCGGGAGCGGGCCAACGATAGAAGCTGGCTAGTGGCCGGTCAATCGGAAACGACAAACGCGCGTTCGCCAGTGTCCGATATTCGAACCAAAAGGGCCGGTCGACCCCGCGATTTCGTTAGCCGGCTATCGGAAGTGGCTATACTGTTTCTGATTGTGTCGGTGAAAAACGCCTGATGGCATTTCACTGGCAAGGGCGGCGAGGGAGTTCCGTCCTCCCGTCCGGGATGCAGTTAAACCGACAAGAGAATCCCCATGAACGCACCTGCCGCACCGCAGTATTCCGCCCACGAGCGCCGCTCGCGCATCCTCGCCATCGTCGGCGCCTCGTCGGGCAACCTGGTGGAGTGGTTCGACTTCTACGTCTACGCCTTCACCGCGCTGTACTTCGCCCATGCCTTCTTCCCGTCGGACGATCCGACGGTGCAACTGCTCAATACCGCCGGGGTCTTCGCCGCCGGCTTCCTGATGCGCCCGATCGGCGGCTGGCTGTTCGGCCGCATCGCCGACAAGAAGGGCCGCAAGACCGCGATGATGATCTCGGTACTGATGATGTGCGGCGGCTCGCTGGCGATTGCGGTGATGCCGACCTACGCCACTATCGGTGTCGCGGCGCCCGCGCTGCTGCTGCTTGCGCGGCTGTTCCAGGGCCTCTCCGTGGGCGGCGAGTACGGCACCAGCGCGACCTACATGAGCGAAGTGGCGCTCAAGGGGCAGCGCGGTTTCTTCGCTTCCTTCCAGTACGTGACCCTGATCGGCGGCCAGTTGCTGGCCGTGCTGGTAGTGGTGATCCTGCAGCAGTTGCTGACCACCGATGAGCTGAAGGACTGGGGCTGGCGCATTCCCTTCGTGGTGGGCGCGATTACCGCAGTCATCGCCTTCTACCTGCGCCGTTCGCTGAGCGAGACCGCCAAGGAGTCCAACCTCAACCGCAAGGAGTCGGGCACCCTCACCGAGCTGTTCACCCACCACAAGCGCGCCTTTTTCACCGTGCTGGGCTTCACCGCTGGGGGCTCGCTGATCTTCTACACCTTCACCACCTACATGCAGAAGTACCTGGTGAACACCGCCGGGATGGACCCGAAGGTGGCCAGCGGCGTGATGACCTTCGCCCTGTTCTGCTACATGTGCATGCAGCCGATCTTCGGTGCGCTGTCCGACCGTATCGGCCGCAAGACCTCGATGCTCTGGTTCGGTGCCCTGGGCATGCTGTGCACCTGGCCGATTCTCGCGGCGCTGAAGACCGTCAGCAGCCCTTACGCCGCGTTCGGCCTGATCATCCTGGCCATGGCCATCGTCAGCCTGTACACCTCGATCAGTGGCCTGATCAAGGCGGAGATGTTCCCGCCGCAGATCCGCGCGCTGGGGGTAGGCCTCTCCTACGCGGTGGGTAACGCGATCTTTGGCGGTTCGGCGGAGTACGCCGCGCTGGGCCTGAAGAGCATTGGCCAGGAAGAGGTCTTCTACATTTACGTTTCGGTCATGTGCGGCGTGGCGTTGCTGGTCTGCCTGCTGCTGCCGGACCTGCGCAAGGTCAGCTACCTCAACGACGAGGACTGACCCGGTCAGTCCTTTGCCCGGCCGCGCAAGGCGTGGTCGGGCAACGACAGCGCAATCAGCAGGGCGAGGGCACCGAAGCCGGCGTTGACCAGGAACAGGTGCCCGAAGACCCCATCCAGCGCCTGCCGCTGTGCCTCATGGCCGTCGCCGCTCAGGCTGGCCAGCAGCGCGCTGGCCGCCAGCCCGTGCCCGGCTTCGCCCGCCAACGGCTGCAGCATCGCCAGCAGCAGCGCGGACATCAGCGCAATGCCCACCGCGCCGCCCAGTGAGCGGAACAGCGTGATGTTGCTGGTGGCCACGCCCAGGTGCTTCATCTCCACCGCGCTCTGCGCCGCCACCAGGCTGGTGGGGAACTGCGTGCCAGCGGCGATGCCGGTGAACAGCATGCAGACGCCCGAGAAGAAATACGCGCTCGGTGGCGTCAGCGCCAGGCCAGCAATCGCCAGCGGCATCAGCAGCGCACCCCCGACGATCTGTGGCTTGTAGCGGCCGATGATCGCGGTAAGCCGACCGCAGCAGTAGGCACCGATCGGCACGCCCATGGCCAGCGGCAGCAGGTGCAGCGCCGCACTGTCCGCGCCGGCGCCGGTCACCGACTGAAAGCGCAGTGGCACCAGCACCGACAGCGAGATGACCTGGAAGCTGGCGAAGAAGCTGATCAGCCAGCTCAGGGTGGCCGCGCGAATACCGAACAGGTGCATGGGCACCAGCGGTTCCGGTGCGCGGCGCTCCTGCAGGACGAACAGGGCGATCAGCACCAGCGCGGCGACGAACAGCGCAAGCATCTGCGGGTCATTCCAGCGTGCGCCCTGGCCGACTTCGGTGATTGCCAGCAGCAGGCTGCCCAGGCCGGCAATCATCAGCATCGTGCCGAGGTAGTCGATCACCGGCTTGCGCCCCGGTACCGGCAGGCCGCGCAGGGTCTGGCGCGACACTGCGAGGGCCACCAGGCCCACCGGCAGGTTGATCAGGAACACCCAGCGCCACGACAGGTACTCGGTGAGCAGCCCGCCCAGCACCGGGCCGGCGATGCTCGCCACTGCGTACATGCTGCTGAAGTAGCCCTGGTAGCGACCGCGTTCGCGTGGCGGGACGATGTCGCCGATGATCGCCTGGCTCACCGACATCATGCCGCCGGCGCCGATGCCCTGCAGTACGCGGGCGAGCACCAGCTGCTCCATGCTCTGGGCCGCGCCGCAGAGCAGCGAGGCGAAGGTGAACAGGCCGATGGCGAAGAGCATCAGCCTGCGGCGGCCGTAGAGGTCACCGAGCTTGCCGTAGATCGGCATGGAGATGGTCATCGCCACCATGTAGCCGGAGATGACCCAGGCCAGCAGGTCGAAGTCGCCGAAGCCGGCGGAGATCGCCGGCAGGGACACGGCGACGATGGTCTGGTCGAGTGCACCGAGGAAGATCGCCAGCATCAGCCCGACCAGCACGGTGCGGACCGCCGGACGCGGCTCGGACAAAGTATTCAAGGAAGGCCCCCTTCACTGCAGAGGTGCTCCGGCCGGGATGGGCGCGGGCGAGCCCAGTGTAGTGCAAGGCAGCGACGAACTGTCACGCCGGCGCGATAGTTGCCAGGCAGGAAAGGCTCTATCTCAGGGCTGGCAAAGATAGCCAACGCAGCGGCTGCTACGCTTTACAGGCGAGCTATCTTGCCGTGCTGTCCTTTTTGGGAACGCAACCCGCCGGGGCGTACTCCACTGCAGAGATACTGTCAGGTTCACTGCAGGGATCGGCGCCCGATAGTTTTTCGCGGGCCAGGCCATAGGCGAAGACTATGGAGGTGCTGGTCTATAGTTCTTCAGCCCTGTGACCAGGAGGTTTGCATGAAAGCCAATCTGCCCTCTGAGTTGCTGTCCCTGCAGCTGCCGTTGCGTATCCGCATCGGCGAGGCCCAGGCTTTCGACCTGGGCCCCGACCCGCAGGTAACTCTGGTTGTCCGCGATCCCACGCTGCTGACCGAGATCACCCATCCCAACCTCGATATCCTCGGTCGCGCCTACGTAGAGGGCCGCATGGACATCGAGGGGCCGATGCAGGAAGTGATCGCCACTGCCGACGCCCTCAGCGCTGCGCTGGGCGATGCCGACGACGATGCCGACTACGTGCGCAAGAGTCACGACAAGGCCACCGACGCCGAAGCCATTCACTACCACTACGACCTGTCCAACACGTTCTACCAGCTCTGGCTCGATCCCGAGATGGTGTACTCCTGCGCCTACTACGAGACCGGCAACGAAAACCTGGCCACTGCCCAGTTGGCCAAGCTGCGCCACCTGTGCCGCAAGCTGCGCCTCAAGCCTGGCGAGAAGCTGCTCGATGTCGGTTGCGGCTGGGGCGGACTGGCGCGCCTGGCGGCGCGGGAGTTCGGCGTGGAAGTGCATGGCATCACCCTCAGCGAGGAGCAACTCAAGCTCGGCCGCGAGCGGGTCGAGGCGGACGGGTTGGAAGGTAAAGTGACCCTGGAATTGCGAGATTACCGCGACCTGCCGCGTGACGGCCGCTACGACAAGGTGGTCAGCGTCGGCATGTTCGAACACGTCGGCCACGCCAACCTGGGCCTCTACTTCCAGCACCTGTACGACGCGGTACGGCCGGGCGGTCTGGTGATGAACCACGGGATCACCTCCAGCAATACCGACGGCCGTCCGGTCGGGCGCGGCGCCGGTGATTTCATCGACCGCTACGTGTTCCCCCACGGCGAGCTGCCGCACCTGTCGCTGGCCGTCGCGCGCATGAGCGAGGCGGGGCTCGAAGTGGTCGACGTCGAAGGCCTGCGCATGCATTACGCGCGCACCCTGGACTTCTGGAGTGCCAATCTCGAAGCCAAACTGGCTGAAGCGGCGAAACTGGTGCCCGACCAGGCTCTGCGCATCTGGCGCCTATACCTCGCCGGTTGTGCATACGGGTTCAAGAAGGGCTGGATCAATCTGCACCAGATTCTCGCCAGCAAGCCGCATACGGACGGCGGCCACGAGGTGCCCTGGAGCCGCCGCGACCTCTACACCTGAGCCTGTTCAGGGACTGCCATCGGGCCCGGCTTGCCGGGCCCGATGCATTTCCGGCGTGGAGCAAAAGGCTTGCATCGAGGGGCTCGGGAGGCTAAACCCCCTTTCCCCACTGACTCTTTGGTAGACGAATCATGGTGAATTTCTTCCCGGACCTGTCCCTTGTCGAACTCTCGCCCGCGCAGGCGCCCTGGTCGCTGTTGCTCAAGGCCGATCCCAGCCGCGAACAGATCGAGAGCTACCTGCCTGACTCCCGCCTGCTGGCGCTGAACGAGGCGGACTCCGTCCGTGGCGTACTGACGCTGACGCCCCGCGAGCCTGGCGTCGCCGAGATCACCAGCCTCGCGGTGGAGGACGAATGGCAAGAGCGCGGCCTGGGCCGGCGTCTGCTGCTGGCGGCCATCGAGCAGGCACGCGAGGCCGGCTTGCAGCGCCTGACCATCGCCACCGGCAACTCCAGCCAGGCCCAACTCGGCCTGTACCAGCGCCTGGGCTTCCGCATCGTTGGCATCGAGACGGATCACTTCGTGCGGCATTATCCCGAGCCGATCTACGAGAATGGCATCCAGTGTCGCGACCAGATTCGTCTGGCGCTCGACCTCGGCGCCTAGTCGCGCCTCCAGCGACTCACCGCTACCGCATCGTGGGCGTGCAGGCTTTCCGCATGCACCACGCGCACCTCGAAACCTGACACTTCTTCGCGCTGCAGCAGCGCCCGGTGCAGCCGGCGTGCGGCGTCCTCGCAGAACATCAGGTTCTGCCCGTTGGCCAGGGCGAAGGCCTGTTCGTCGGCGCGTTTCACCGCCGTCTGCACGGCGGTGCCGAGGGCTTCTTCGGCTTGGTCGATCAGCTCGCTGAAGGCGAATGCCCGCGCGGTCGGACCGAGTTGCACCTTCAGCTGTGCCTCGCTGCGCTGGCTGTGCGGCGTGGCGACTATGCCCTGCGGGCTGCCTAGCCAGGCGCGGACCTCGCTGGCCTTCAGTGGTCGGCCGGCGAAGTCGCTGTCGAAGCGCTCCTGGATCAACTGGCGAGCGAGTGCCGCCGAGCACGGGCAGGTCGAGGAATAGGGCAGGCTCAGACGCAACTCCAGCTGCAGCGCATCGTCCTCAAGCTGCACATGGATCTCGCAGGGATAGCGCTTCCAACCGCTCAGCGGGCTGACCAGTGCCGGTCGTCGCAGCATCAGTTCGAAACGCAGTGCCAGGCTGGCGCGGCGGGAGAGCTGCGCGTGGCTGCGGAGAAACTGCTTGAGCAGGTCACGCAGCAGGGTGGGTGAAAGCTCCGCTTCCGCCAGTGCCTCCAGCGCCAGGTACAGCCGTGACATGTGGATGCCGCGCGCCTCCGCTTCGTCGAGGCTGACGCCGGCATCGGCATACGCGGCAACGCGCTCGCCCGCGATACGCAGCGGCGCGGCGATGCCTTGCATGCCGACCCAATCGAGCGGAATGGGCAGGCGGGTGGATTGGCAGGCGATGTCCGGGAGCAGGGAGGTCATGGGCGGGTCACGATCGGCAATTGTTATAATATAACGTATTTGCTTCCCGGCGATCCCGCAATGGTCTTTAGCGCGGCTGCTGCTTGCAGCCGCTGACCCGGCCGCAGGTCAGGCGCGCGCTGTCGCCCGAGGAACTGCTGAAGCGGCTGATGTTGGTCCAGCCGATACCGCGGCTGGTACCAACCCACACCTGGCCATCGCTGGTTACGCCGCTGAAGAAGGTCAGGCTGCCGTAGCGCGTGCCGGTCTGCGCCCAGCGCCGTCCGCTGCTCGCCTCGAAGCCACGCAGGTAGGTGTCGTGGCCCTGGGTGGCGACGCTGTAGAGATTCCCTGAATCGTCCATGCAGGCCAGCACCGAGGCTGACCAGGCGCAGCGCGCCGGCTTTTCGCCGGGAAACGGCAGCGGCGCGGTACCGCTGCCATGGGCGAAGGAAGCGAACAGGCAGAGAAGCAGGGTGCGGCGCAGCATCGAGGGTCTCGGCAGGCGGGTGGAGCGAAGCGTCGATATCGCACGTCGGCAGGCTATTGTCGAGCATGCATTGTTATAATATAACATAAAAGATCACTCCCTTCCGGAGACGGTCATGACCGAACAGGAACTGCTCGCCCAGCCCGGCGAGGCCTACATGAGCGAGGCGCAACAGGGCTATTTCCGCGCATTGCTGCTGGACCAGCGCGACGAGCTGCAGGTCCGCATCGAAGAAGAATTCCAGGCACTGCAGGACCCCGAGCGGGCCAGCGACGAAGCCGATGTCGCCAGTCGCGAGGAGTCGCGCCAGTGGCAACTGCGCCTGCTGGAACGTGAGAAGAAGCTGCTCGACAAGATCGACCAGGCGCTGGAGCGCCTGGCCCGGGGCGATTACGGCTGGTGCGAGGAAACCGGCGAACCGATCGGCTTGCGCCGCCTGCTGCTGCGCCCCACCGCCTCGCTGTGCATCGAGGCCAAGGAGCGCCAGGAACGGCGCGAACTGCACGTCCGCGAAGCCTGAATTTCCTGGAGAAGCCCACCGTGAACGCCCCACTTCCCGTTACCGTCCTGTCCGGCTTCCTCGGCGCCGGCAAGAGCACGCTGCTCAACCACGTGCTGAAGAACCGCGAAAACCTCAAGGTCGCGGTCATCGTCAACGACATGAGCGAAATCAACATCGACGGCCGCGAGGTACAGCGCGATGTCAGCCTCACCCGGGGCCAGGAGCGCCTGGTGGAGATGAGCAACGGCTGCATCTGCTGCACCCTGCGCGAAGACCTGCTGGAAGAGGTGAGCCGCCTCGCCGGCGAGGGCTGCTTCGACTACCTGCTGATCGAGTCCACCGGCATCTCCGAACCGCTGCCGGTGGCCGAGACCTTCACCTTCCGCGACGAGCAGGGCCGCAGCCTGTCGGACCTGGCGCGGCTGGACACGCTGGTCACGGTGGTCGACGGGCTGAACTTCCTCGCCGACTACCAGGGCGCCGACAGCCTTGCCGAGCGTGGTGAAACCCTGGGCGAGGACGACGAGCGCTCGCTCAGCGACCTGCTGGTGGAGCAGGTGGAGTTCGCCGACGTGATCCTGGTGAGCAAGATCGACCTGATCGGCAGCGCCGAGCGTGACGAGTTGCTGGCTATCCTGCGCCGACTCAACCCCGATGCCGACATCCAGCCCATGGTCATGGGCCAGGTGCCGCTGGCGCGCATCCTCGACACCGGCCGTTTCGACTTCCAGCGCGCCGAGCGGGCGCCGGGCTGGCTCAAGGAGCTGCGCGGCGAGCACCTGCCGGAGACCGAGGCCTATGGCATCTCCTCGGAGGTCTACCGGGCGCGCCGGCCTTTCCACCCGCAACGCTTCCATGACTTTCTCGCCCAGCCCTGGAGCAACGGCCGGCTGCTGCGTTCCAAGGGCTTCTTCTGGCTGGCCAGTCGCTACCGCGAGGCCGGCAGCTGGTCCCAGGCCGGCGGCCTGATGCGTCACGGCCTGGCCGGGCGCTGGTGGCGCTTCGTCCCGCGCGAGCACTGGCCGCAGGACACCACCGAGTTGCAGGGCGTGCTGCGCCACTGGCGCGAGGACAGCGGCGATTGCCGCCAGGAGCTGGTGTTCATCGGCCAGAACCTGGACTTCCCGCGGCTGTTCGGCGAACTGGACCATTGCCTGCTGGACGACGAGGAAATGGCCGCCGGCACCACCGCCTGGAAGCGTCTGCCCGACCCCTTCGAACCCTGGGAGGCCAGCGCCTGATGCTCGCCCTCCAAACCCCTGCCTGGCCGCGCCAGGTGCTTGGCGACGACCCCCAGGTGCTAGCCGAAGTGCTCAAGGAAGATGTCAATCTGGCGGTCTGGCAACGCACGCTGTACCCGGAAATCAGTACTTTCGCGGGTTGGTTGAGCACCCAGGGACTGGACCTCAGGCAAAGCCTGGAAGTGCTCGATGAGCGCGTCGAACTGGGCGACCTGCTGTGCCAGTACGCGATGCTCGATGGCTGCACGCTGTTTCGCAGTGACCTGCAATGGCTGGCCGAAGCCTTCGCCTGCCTGACCGGCGCAAGGCGTATCGGTTTGCGCCTGCGTAGCCTGGACAAGGCCATGTGTCCGCGCTTCCACGTCGATCACGTGCCGCTGCGCCTGGTCACTACCTATGCCGGGCCCGCCAGCCAGTGGCTGGAGGAGTGGGCCATGGCCCGTGCGCGGCTGGGCGATGCGGCGGCAGAACCGGTCAGCCGGGCCGAGATACGTCAGATGTCCGCCGGCGACGTGGGGCTGTTCAAGGGCGAGAAATGGGCCGGCAATCTGGGCGCAGGCATCGTCCACCGCTCGCCGCTGCCGGCGCCGGGTGAGCGCCGCCTGCTGCTGACGCTCGACTGGCTCGGCTGAGGTTTCCCGCGGGCAAAAAAATGGGCCACCCGGGGAGAGCGGCCCAATTCACCAAGATCATGTCCGGCGTGGGGTGCCGGGAGGGTGTGAGGTACCCGCCGACAGTAAGCCCGAGCCGTGTGACAGGGCGATGACCGCTACAGTGGTTTGCGCCAGTGGCCATTGCTCTGCTGCTCGCAGAATGGCTGGAGGACGCGCGCGTCGCTGGCTACGCCGTAGTAGTGGATGTCCTGGCGGTAGGGCACGCCCTGGGTCTGGGCGTTCTCGCAGACACCGAAGGCGCCGCTGGGACAATTTTCGGCGTAGGTCACCTCGACCTTCTGGTCTTTCAGCTGCGGCTGGCAGAAGCCCTCGCGGAAGAGTTTTTCCGGGATGGTGCGGTTCTGCTGGCAGACTTTCACGTCGACGTCCTTGCCCTGGGTGTGCACCACGCAGGCCTCGCCGTGGGCAAGCAGGGGCAGGCAGGCGAGGGCGAGGGGCAGCAACAGGCGCATGATCGATCCGGGGGTGGCGTGACGAAGCCGCGACTCTAGCGCTTTTCCCGGCGAGCGTCAGGCGGCACCATGGGCGAATGTTGAAGCAGATCCCGACTCATCTCATTGCCGGCCCCCTCGGGGCGGGCAAGACCAGCCTGCTGCAGGACTTGCTGGCGCAACGCCCGGCAGGCGAACGCTGGGCTGTGCTGGTCAACGAATTCGGCCAGGTTGGCTTGGACGCCGCGCTGTTATCCCGCGACGAGGATGGCATCGCCCTGGGCGAAGTCGCCGGTGGCTGCCTGTGCTGCGTGAATGGCGCGCCGTTCCAGGTCGGCCTCGGCCGGCTGCTGCGCAAGGCCCGGCCGCAACGTGTCTTCATCGAGCCGTCCGGCCTGGGTCATCCCGCGCAGCTGCTTGCGCAACTGCACGCCGCGCCCTGGCAGGGCGTGCTTGCCGTGCAGCCGCTGGTGATGGTGCTGGATGCCGCCGCACTGGCCGCCGGGCAACTCTTGCCCGAAGCGCAGCAACAGGCGCTGGGCGACGCAGCGCTGTTGCTGATGAACAAGTCCGAAGCCCTGGATGGTGCGGCGCGTGCGGCACTGGTGGCGCGCTTGCCGGAGCTGCCGTTGCGCTGGACGACTCAGGGCCGGCTGTCTCTGGATGAGCTGCCGAGTGCATCGATCGAAGCGGTGGGCGCTGATTTGCCGCAGGGCACTTCGCCAGGTGAACCGGCGATGCTATTGCGCCGTGAATCGCCGTTGCGCCAGGTCCGCGTCGAAGAGGGCCGACAGGCGGTCGGCTGGCGCTTCCACCGTGACTGGCGGTTCCGCACCGCCGAGCTGGATGCCTGGCTGGCCGGGCTTCCTGGCCTGTTGCGTGCCAAGGCGGTGCTGCACGGCGAGGACGCCTGGCTGGCCTGCAACCGTACCGTCGGTCCGGCGCCGTGGACGCCCAGCGCCTGGCGCAAAGACAGCCGGATAGAGCTGATCCTGGCCGCTGAGCTTGATCCACAGGCCTTGCAGGACGACCTTTTGCGCTGCGCCATCGCACCGATCTGACAGAGAAGGTTGCCCTCGCGTAACGAGTGAATGATAATAATTATCAGCAGATACTGCTTCGTGAACTCTTCCCGCAGGCTTTCTCATGTCGTTACCCCAACCGCGTAAGGCGGCGGACGCAAGTCCTGCCGTAGACGCTGAGGAACAGCTGTTCACTTCCGCCGCGGCGGATGACGGCGCCCATTTGCCCAGCGTGAACGCCCAGCGCGTCAATGAGGCCACCTTGCGACTCGTCAGTTGTGCGGGCCCCCGCCGCGACGAGGAAGTGGTTCCCGAAGAGGTCCTGATCCCCTATGCCGCGCCGGTTGAAGGGGTGGAAGAAGGCGACCAGCCGCCGCCCCCCGGTGGCTGGTGGAAGTCCTCGGGCCTGGCGATCGCCATGCACGTGGCCATCGTCGCCGCGCTGGTCTGGGTGATGCCCACTCCGGCCGAGCTGAACCTGGGCGCCGGCGAAATGCCCAAGGCCATGCAGGTGAGCGTCGTTACGCTGCCACCCAAGCCCGAAGTTCAGCAGCCTCCCGCCGCCGCACCGACCCCGCCGCCGCCGGAACCCGAGCCGCCCAAGCCGATCGAGCCGCCCAAGCCGGTAGAAAAGCCCAAGCCCAAACCCAAGCCGCCCGAGAAGGCTGTGCCCAAGGTGTCGCCCAAGCCCAAGCCGAAACCCAAGCCCGAGCCGGACCCGGAGCCCGCAGAGGAAGCCGCCGCGCCGCCGACCCCGGCCGCCCCGCCGCCGCCCGCCGCGCCGACCGTCGGCCAGTTCACCCAGGGCGCCCAGGCTGCGCCGACCGGCTCGCAAGGCCCTGCCGGCCTGCCCACTGGTAGCCTGAACGACAGCGACATCAAGCCGCTGCGCATGGACCCACCGGTTTACCCGCGCATGGCGCTGAACCGCAGTATCGAAGGCCGGGTGAAGGTGCTGTTCACCATCACCAGCGATGGTCGCATCGCCGATATCCAGGTGCTGGAGTCCTCGCCGCCGCGCATGTTCGACAACGCCGTGCGCGACGCCATGGACAAGTGGCGCTTCGAGCCGCGCGTCAGCGGTGGCCGGATCGTCGCCCGCCAGGCGACCAAGGTGTTCTTCTTCAAGCTCGAAGGGCGTCGCTGACGGCCCTTGCGAGCCCAACAAAAAACGCGCCCAAGGGCGCGTTTTTTGTTGTCAGGCGAACGGCTTCTACAGATGTGGCAGCTCCCTTCGAAGGAGTTGCAGCGCCTCGCGCGCCCCGCCCACGGCGATCTTCGCCGGCACGCCGAGCATCAGGTTCAGCGGCAGGCCGAAGCCCTCGATCTGGTTGCCGTCGCGGTCGCGACCCGGCTCTTCGCCTTGCCACTCACAGGGCAAGCGTTCCGCGCAGCTACCGCCTTCGTCGATGTAGCCGAACAGCGGTTTGCCCAGCGCGGCGGCGTAGCCCAGTTCGAAGGCCGTGCCGCTGTCCGGCTCGGCACCGCGGAAGGGGTTGAGGTTGGCCAGCACCGCATCCGCCTGGCGGATCAGCTCGAGGTTCGCCTGGTAGATCCAGCGAGCCTGTTCGACCGGCTCGACGACTCCCTCCGGCACCGAATGATCCAGCGGGTAGAGCCCCTGCACGCCGAATTCGGCGCACAGGGCCTTGAGCCGCTCGCCCTGCTCGAAGGCATCGGGAAGGAACACGTCGGGGCCGGCGAGGTACAGCTTGAGCATGGTCAGAGTCCCATGAACGACAGCATCAGGAAGGTGGCGAACAGCACGAAGTGGGTCATGCCCTCGATGGCGTTGGTCTTGCCATCATGCAGGTTGTAGCCGGCGACCATCAGGGTGATGAACATCATGCCGGTCTGCAGCGGGGTCATCGCCATCTGGATCGGCTGGCCCTTGAACAGCGCCAGGGCCTCGATCACCGGCACGGTGAGGATCACGGTCGACAGCGAGGCACCCAGGGCGATGTTGACCACCGGCTGCATGCGGTTGGCCATGGCCGCGCGCAGGGCGGTGAGGATTTCCGGGCTGGCGGAGATCGCCGCCACCAGCAGCGCCGGCACGATAGGCGGCACGCCGCTGCCTTCCAGGCCGACGTCGAGAGCCTTGGACATCACCTCCGCCAGCGCGCCGATCAGCACCACGCCGACTACCAGCAGGCCCATGGACTGCTTGCTGTTACCGGGGGCCTCGTGGCCTTCGCCGTGCTCGCCGTGGGTGGCGTAGTTGTAGCTGAAGAAGTAGCTGTGCTGGCCGGTCTGCATGCGCAGGAACAGCGCGTAGAGCATGACCATGCAGCCGATGGTGAAGAACGAGTAGAGCTTCCACTGCTCGGCCGGGATCAGCTCCGGCACCACCATGGAGATGCCCACGGCGGTGAGGATCATGGTCACGTAGGTCTTGCCCGAGTCGTCGTTGTACGACTGCTCGCCGTGCTTCAACCCGCCGAGCAGCGCGGCCAGGCCGAGGATGCCGTTCATGTCGAGCATCACCGCGGCGTAGATGGTGTCGCGCGCCAGGGTCGGCGAGTGGTTGTGGCCCATCATGATCGCCAGGATCACCACCTCCACCAGCACTGCCGCCAGGGTCAGGATCATGGTGCCGTAGGGCTCGCCGACCTTCTCCGCGAGGATCTCGGCGTGGTGCGCCACGCGCAGCGAGACGCCAATGATCACCGCCAGCAGCGCACTGGCGGTGATCCCCGCGAGCAGCTTGCCGCCGCCCAGCAGGCTGTGTTCCAGCGGGTACACCGCAATCGCCACCAGCAGGGCGAGGAGGAGGAATTTTTCTTCTTTGAGCGCGCGCAGCATCGAGGGGGATGTCCATTCCGTAAGAGGCGAGTGCGCCATCTTAGGCAATGCTCGGAAGCCGCACCAGCGGACGCCGGTGCGACAGGGCGGCAGCCCCTCAGTGAGGCAGGCTGGTGCGCTCCAGGAATTGCTTCTGCACGGCGAAGATCTGCTCCGGCAGTGCCCGCAGCGTCTGGTAAGCGCTCGCCAGGTCCTGCGCGAGGAGCTCCTTCTGCGCCTTGTCATCGGTCTCCACATAACGCTTGAGTTGCTGGTAGTAGCCGATCTGCAGTTCGTAGTAATGCGAGAGGCTGCTGGCAAACTTGCTGGCTTCTTCGCTGTGCTGGAGCTGCTGCACCCGGTTCAGGTTCTTCTCGAGTTCGACGATGTGGTCGCCGGGGTTCTTCACCGGTGGAGTGGAGGGCGTCGTGCGACGGGTGTCGAAGTCGCCGTTGATCAAGCCCTCCATGTCCCGGTCAATCCGCTGCAGGTCGCGCAGGAAAGCCGAGGTCACCGCCTCGTTGTACTCCAGGTCGCCAGGTTGCCCGCAGGCCGCCAGGGCCAGGGCCAGCAGCAGTGCCAAAAGAATCTTGTTCATCGGATGGGCCGGGTGAAGGAGGAAACGCGATTCTAAGAAGCGACCCGGTCGGAAGATTTCGCGGATATCTGTCTTTTGCGTCAGAATTATCCCTGTCCACAGCGTGATGGGGCTCGCCGCCCCGCTGCCAATTGCTTGCCGGGTCGGCCTGTGTGCCAATGGCGACGCCTGACCCACCCATAACGAGACCTCACCCATGTACGACTGGCTCAATGCCCTGCCCAAGGCCGAACTGCACCTGCACCTGGAGGGTTCGCTGGAGCCCGAGCTGCTGTTCGCCCTGGCCGAGCGCAACAAGGTCGCCCTGCCGTGGGGTGACGTCGAGAGCCTGCGCAAGGCCTATGCGTTCAACAACCTGCAGGAATTCCTCGACCTCTACTACGCCGGCGCCGATGTGCTGCGTACCGAGCAGGACTTCTACGACCTGACCTGGGCGTACCTGCAGAAGTGCAAGGCGCAGAACGTCATCCACGTCGAGCCGTTCTTCGACCCGCAGACCCACACCGACCGGGGCGTTCCCTTCGAGGTGGTGCTGCGCGGCATCCAGGGCGCGCTCAAGGACGGCGAGAAGCAACTGGGCATCAGCCATGGCCTGATCCTCAGCTTCCTGCGCCACCTGTCCGAGGAAGAGGCGTTCAAGACCCTTGACCAGGCCATGCCGTTCCGTGATGCCTTCATCGCCGTCGGCCTGGACAGCTCCGAGGTCGGCCACCCGCCGAGCAAGTTCCAGCGCGTGTTCGACCGTGCCCGTAGCGAAGGCTTCCTGACCGTCGCGCACGCCGGCGAGGAAGGCCCGCCCGAATACATCTGGGAAGCCCTGGACCTGCTCAAGATCGAACGCATCGACCACGGCGTGCGCGCCATCGAGGACGAGCGACTGATGCAGCGCATCATCGACGAACAGATCCCGCTGACCGTCTGCCCGCTGTCCAACACCAAGCTCTGCGTGTTCGACCACATGCGCGAGCACAACATCCTCGACATGCTCGAGCGCGGCGTGAAAGTGACGGTGAACTCGGATGACCCGGCTTATTTCGGCGGCTATGTCACCGAGAACTTCCATGCCCTTCACGAGCACCTGGGCATGACCCAGGACCAGGCCAAGCGCCTGGCGCAGAACAGCCTGGATGCGCGGTTGGTGAAGTAATGAGGTCCGGCGTCGGCCTGTAGGACCCTCTCCCTAGCCCTCTCCCTGAAGGGAGAGGGGACTGTCCGTGCCGAGTTCGAATACACCGCTCCCCTTCACTTCCTCAAAGCCGCTGGAGAATGTCCGGTGCATGCCGGCATTCCCAAGCACTCCGAACGGCCCCTCTCCCGTTAGGGAGAGGGGCGCGCAGCACCGAAACTCCCCGAGCTTCCTTCCAAAAGCTCCCGTCCCGATCCGTCCCCTCATCTGGCGCCCGCGACCTTTCGCGCAACCCCTGCTACCCCTATAAGAACGGCTCTCCCACCGTCACGAGGTAGCAGCATGAACAGGATCGTCGCCATCACCGGCGGCTTCGGCCATCTGGGTAGCGTGGTCGGCCAGGCGTTCGCCGAGGCCGGCTGGCAGGTCGCCCTGCTCGATCGCGCCGTCGGCCCGCGTTATCCACAGGCAGGTGCGCTGTCCATCGGCGGTATCGACCTCACTGACTCTGCCGCCGCACGCGCCGCGCTGGAGCAGGTCAACGAGCATTTCGGCGGCCTGGACGCGCTGATCAACGTGGCCGGCGGCTTCCACTGGGAAACCCTGGCTGACGGCGACGTCGACACCTGGGACCTGATGTACCGCGTCAACCTGCGCACCGCCGTGGTCTCCAGCCAGGCCGCGCTGGCTCACCTGAAGGAACGCGGGCACGGGCGTATTCTCAATATCGCCGCGGCAGCGGCGACACGCGCGGCGCTGGGCATGGGCGCCTATGCGGCGGCCAAGGCCGGCGTCATGCGCCTGACCGAGGCGCTGGCGGAGGAGCTGAAGGACGCGCGCATCACCGTCAACGCGCTGATGCCGAGCATCATCGATACCCCGCAGAACCGCGCCGATATGCCCGACGCCGAGTTCGACCGATGGGTGAAGCCGGAGCAGTTGGCGGCGACCTTGCTGTTCCTCGCGTCGGATGCGGCGGCAGCCATCACCGGCGCGTGCATACCGGTGACCGGACGGGTGTGATTGCCTGGTTCTACGCAGGGAGCAGCTCTTCGTAGGAGCGAGCTTGCTCGCGAACGGATTTCCCGGCGACTCCAGTGTGTCGGCGGTTCGCGAGCAAGCTCGCTCCTACAGGGGCCGCAGGGCCAGGATCAAACTGCCCCCACGCTACGCAGGAAAGCCGCCAGG
The DNA here is from genome assembly GCF_051990045.1 of Pseudomonas sp. YH-1. Lineage (NCBI taxonomy): Bacteria > Pseudomonadati > Pseudomonadota > Gammaproteobacteria > Pseudomonadales > Pseudomonadaceae > Pseudomonas > Pseudomonas sp. YH-1. The sequence goes on from NZ_CP178184.1 coordinate 1,290,498, forward strand.
CAAGGGTTGTCGTTGTGCGGGCTCCAGGCCGCGCCGTATTCCACCTGCGGCGATTGCGCGATGGCGCGGAAGGCCACGCCGGGCAACTGCATTCGGCGCATCGAGTCCGGTACCAGCGATACACCCAGCCCCTCGGCCACCAGGTTGACGATGGTCTGCTGCAGATGCGTCTCCATGCGCACCGCCGGGGCGAAGCCATGCAGGCGGCAGCAGCCCATCACCGACTCGTGCAGCGCTGGCGCAGTGGCCGGCGGGAAGGTGATGAAGGGTTCGCCGGACAGCTCCGCCACGTCCAGCTCCGCTTCCTGCGCCAGGCCATGATCGGCTGGCAGCACCGCGCACAGCGGTTCGCGCTGCAGCGTGCGATAGAGCCGCTGGCCCGGTTCGCGCTCGGGGAAGGTCAACGCTACGTCCACTTCGCCGCTATCCAGTGCCGGGCCCAGGTCGCGCGGGAGCATCTCGTTGAGCACCAGCTTCACCTCCGGGTGGCCGTCGGCGAAGGCTTTCAGCAGGCGCGGCAACAACGTCCACGCGGCCAGCATGGTGAAGCCGATGCGCAGCTCGCCGCGCTCTCCGCGTGCCGTGGCGCTCGCCGAACGCACGGCGAGGTCGAGGCCGGCGAGCAGCGCTCGGGCGTGCTGCTGGAAGTCGCGGCCGGCGGCGGTCAGCTCCACCGAGCGCGAATGCCGGGCGAACAGCGGCGTGCCCAGTTCTTCTTCCAGTGCGGCGATCTGCCGGCTCAGCGGTGGCTGGGTGATGTGCAGCGCCTCGGCGGCGCGGCCGAAGTGCAGGTGCTCGGCAAGGGCGATGAAATAGCGCAACTGGCGGAAGTCGATCATCGATACGGATTGGGTATGAATGGGCATTCTAGTAAGCATTGGACGGTATCGATTGGCAACCCTATTCTCGCCTGCCGCTCCCGCTCTCCAGGTTCCCTGCCATGCACACCGTGTTCGCCGTCGTCCTGCCGATCTTCGCGCTGATCCTGGTGGGCTGGCTGTGCCGGCGTACCAACCGACTCGGCCCGCAGGCGGCGTCGGAGGTGAACAAGCTGGTGGTCTGGCTGTGCCTGCCGGCGCTGCTTTTCAAGGTCACCGCCACAGCAACCTGGGCGGAAATCTGGCAGCCAGGTTTCCTTGCCGCTTTCACCGGCGGTTGCCTGCTGGTGTTCTTCGCCACATTGGTCTGGCGCCTGCTGCAGGGGCGACCGCTGCCGGCGGCCAGCATCGACGGCCTCAGCGCGTCCTACGCCAACACCGGCTACATGGGCATCCCGCTGTGCCTGCTGGTGTTCGGCCAGGACGGCCTGGAGCCGGCGCTGATCGCCTCGCTGCTGGTGGTCTGCGTGCTGTTCGCCATCTCGGTGGTGTGCATCGAGGTCGGCCTGCAGGAGGAAAAGCACATCGGCCGCGCCGTGTGGGTGGTGACCAAGGCGCTGGGCAAGAACCCGCTGGTGGTGTCGCCGATCATCGGCGGGTTTTGGGCGGTGGCGGGCATGGGTCTGCCTGCGCCGTTGCTGCACTTCCTCGACATGCTCGCCGCTGCCACCACACCCTGCGCGCTGGTCTCCCTCGGCCTGTTCCTGGCGCAGCGCCAGGAAGGCGGCGAGCAGGTCGGTGCCTGGCCGCTGGTGGCGATCAAGCTGATCGGCCAGCCGCTGCTCACGGGTTTCCTTGCCTACAAGGTCTTTGACCTGCCGCCGTTGTGGGCGGATTCGGCGCTGCTGCTCAGCGCACTGCCCACCGGCACCGGGCCGTTCATGCTCGCCGAGTACTACCAGCGCGAAGCGGCGGTGGTATCGCGGAGCATTCTGCTGTCCACCCTGGGCTCGTTGGTGACGCTCTCGCTGTGCCTGCTGTGGATTGCCCGCTGAGCCCTGGCGCAATCGTTCGGGAGGGGATTGATCGTAGGATGGGTGGAGCGCAGCGATACCCATCGATTCGGCGCGCGGACAACATGGGTATCGCAAGCTCCACCCATCCTGCAAAGCCGCGTCGCCGGGCATAAAAAAACGGACCGGCCATCGCGGGGATGGCGGTCCGTTGCGCAAACGCAGGGGACCGTCACCGGGGAAAGGTGACGATCCAGACGCAGCCCCTCAGGCGTATGGCCCGAATTGCGTCAACGTTGCGATCAAGCCGGTTCGGTCAGCGCGCCCGAAGCGCGCTCGGATCGTTGGCGGCCGGAGATCCGGTGGGCGTCGCCCGCCGGAGCTGTGCCCTTGTCGTAGGGCTTGGCCAGCAGCATGTAGAGCCAGCCCGCGCCCAGCACCACGACGGTGGTGAGGATCATCGAGTAGTTGATGTACCAAGGTGCATCCGGGCTGCGCGGCCAGACCATGTTGACGATGGCGCCCAGGCCGTAGATCAGCGCGCCGACGTTCACCAGCGTGCCCCACGGGCCGAGGGTGAACTGGCCGCCGGGCACCCAGCCCTTGGCACGGGCGATCAGCGCAGCGATCACGATCAGCTGGAAGGCCACGTAGATGCCGATGGCGGCGAAGCCGACGATGGTCGCGGTCGCATCGGCCATGAACAGGCCCAGGCAGACGATGGCCGCCGGCACGACGCCGCTGACCACCAGCGCGGTGGACGGCACATGATTGGCGGACAGGCGCTGCAGTACGCGGCTGCCGACGATCATCTCGTCGCGGGCATAGGCGAACAGCAGGCGGCTGGCGGCGGCCTGCAGGCTGAGCACGCAGGAGATGAACGACACCAGCACCACTGCCATCACCAGGCGCGAGCCCACCGGGCCGAACGCGTTGGCCAGGATCGTGGAGACCGGATCGGTATCCTCGCCGTTGAGCACCTTGTGCATATCCGGCACCGAGAGGATCAGCGCCAGGCAGGCGAACATTGCGGCGGCGCCACCGATGTAGATGGTCATGCGCATCGCCTTGGGAATGCGCTTGCCGGGGTTGGGGGTTTCCTCGGCGACGTCACCGCAGGCCTCGAAGCCGTAGTACTGGAACAGGCCGGCGAGGGAGGCGGCGAGGAACGCCGGCAAGTAGGAGCCGTTGCTGCCCAGATCGAAGGTATCGAACAGCACGCTGAAGCTCTGGTGGCGCTCGAAGATCAGCAGGTAGCCGCCGACCAGGATTGCGCCGATCAGCTCGCAGAGGAAGCCGAACATCGCGACCCGCGCCAGCAGCTTGGTGCCCACCAGGTTCAGGCCGGTGGAAACCAGGATTAGCACCAGGGCAATGTAGATGCTGACGTCGGCGCTCGGCTCGAAGCCCAGCAACGCGGCAAGGTACGGACCGGCGCCGACGGATACGCCGGCAATGGTCGCGCACAGCGCCCAGGCGTAGACCCAGCCGACCATCCACGCCCAACGCTTGCCCACCAGGCGTCGCGCCCAGGGGTAGACGCCACCGGAGATGGGGAACTGCGAGACGATCTCGCCGAAGATCAGGCACACCAGCAACTGGCCCAGGCCGATCAGCAGGTAGGACCAGAACATCGGCGGCCCACCGGCGGCCAGGCACAGGCCGAACAGGGTGTAGACGCCCACGACGGGCGACAGATAGGTGAAGCCCAGGGAGAAGTTCTCCCACAGGCTCATGCTGCGTTCGAAGTTGGAGCTGTAGCCGAGGGCGGCGAGCTGCTCGGCATCTTGATCGGTAACGCCAGCGGCACGCTTGGCAGGGGACCCACTCATCGTTGTTTCCTCTCAGGGGGTTGATGGGCAGAAGGCAATCGGCCGGCGGGCCTCACGACGCCCGCCGGTTCCCTTTTCGGGTTTGTAGTTGTGTGTTTTTGCTAGGCGCTTACTGGCCGTCGTCGTACTGCGAGAGCCACTCCACGGCCTGCTGGTGGTAGCGGGTGAAGCCCTTGTAGTCGACCAGCTGCTGGTCGAGGGACTTGAGCACGCGGTGCATGCGCTTGGCCCACGCCGGGTTGGTGGCGATGTCTTCCAGGCTCAGCAGGTAGGTGCGGATCGGGAACACGATGGCGTTGCTGCGCGGCAGACGGTGCAGCGGTTGCAGCTCGATGCGCAAGTAGACCTTCTGCCCTGCGTTCTCGGCGGTCACCGTGGTGCGGTCCGGCGCCCATTCGGGCAGGGACTCGGCGGACACATCCAGGCGCGGGTTGACGGTCAGCGACCAGTTCAGGCGGCGCACCGGGTGGCCGTTGCGCAGGCGCAGGAGGAACTTCAGCGCGCGGTCGAGCATGCCGGTTTCCTTTACCAGCGGCACCGGGCCGTGGAACTCGTGCCAGGCCATGCCCAGGTTGAAGCGCAGCGAATAGTCGGCGCGCTGGGTGGCGATGCCCGCGCCCCAGTACAGGGTGCCGTCGCGCTCTTCCTGCAGCACCCAGTCGCCCTGGGCCTGGCGGGTGACGTACTCCATCGGCTCGTAGGGCAGGGTCGACGGATCACCGAAGGTGAAGGTGTCGTCGATGTTCAGCAGCTTGTTGGTCCAGTGCCAGCGGGTGCCGTCCTTCTCCAGGGAGAAGTACTCCGGGTAGTCCTTGGCGTAGGCCTCCATGATCAGCTCGAGCAGGTCCCACTGCGCCTCCATCATGTGCGGCGCGGAGACGTAGTGCATGCCCGGGTCCTTCTCCAGGGTGATCGCACGGTCGCGGCACTCGCTGATGTAGTGCTCGTCGATGTCGAACACCGCGCGGAAGGCGTCATTGCCCACGCTGACGTGCGGCTCCAGGTTCATCGAGTACATGTACTCATCGTCCGGGAAGGGCCAGGGCGCGCGGTCGATGCAGGCCTGGCTGTTGGCGTAGGTGTAGTCGTCGCGGTAGGTTTCGTCGGGGCGGAATTGGATGGTCATGGTCGTTCTCCGGCTCAGCAGTCGATGACCAGCCGCGAGCACTTGGCACGCGACACGCAGGGCATGATCTTGTTGTTGGCGGCCTTGTCCTCGTCGGACAGCCAGTCGTCGGTGTGGAGGATTTCGCCATCCAGTTCGAGGACGTTGGTCTCGCACATGCCGCAGGCGCCGCCGCGACACAGGTAGGGGATTTCGTGGCCGGCGGCCTCGGCGGCCTCCAGCAGGCTCTGGTCGGGCGACACGTCGATGGTCGCGCCGCTGCGCGCCAGGGTGACCTGGAACGCCTCGCCGACACTGCCCTGTTCGAGGAAGCGCTCGTAGTGGATGTGGCTGTCGGTCCAGCCGTGGGCGTGGGCGGCATCGATGGTCGCCTGGATCATGCCCTCGGGGCCGCAGACATACACGTCGCTGCCCAGCGGCCGGTCGGCCAGTACTTCGGAAATGTTCAGGCGTTCGCCACGCTCGTCGCGGTACAGGCGTACGGCATCGCCGTATTCCTGCAGCAGCTCTTCACCCAGGCGTGCGTGGGCGTCGCCGCGCACTGCCAGGTGTACTTCGAAGGGCGTGCCACGCAGGCGCAGTTCGGCCAACTGCGAGCACACCGGGGTGATACCCACGCCGCCGGCGATGAACAGGTGCAGGCGCGCATGCTTGCTCAACGGGAACAGGTTCACCGGGCGGAGGATTTCCAGCTCGTCGCCTTCCTTCACCACGTCGTGCATGTGCTTCGAGCCGCCACGGCCTTCTTCCACGCGGCGCACGGCGATCTGGTAGGCGCTGGCGTCGTAGGGCGAACTCATCAGCGAGTAGGCGTTGCGGTAGGTGCCGCTGGCGTGGGGCATCAGCACCACGACGTTGCTGCCGCCGGAGAACGGGGTCAGGTGCGCGCCGTCGGTAGAGGCCAGGGTGAAGCGCTTGATCTCCGGGGTCACCTGCTCGATTCGGGTGACGCGGACATTCAGGGTTCCGTTGGACTGGCTCATGTGTCGAGCTCCTCGGCTTCCGGCAGCTCGCCGGGGACTTCGGCGTCGGCCTTCACGGCCTGGAAGGCGGCGAGGCGGCGGGAGTAGTGATCGCGGACCACCAGGGTGCGGGCGCAATGCGGGCAGTCGAATACGCGCTGGGTGACGTTCTCGGTGTAGCCGTCGCAATGCACGCACCAGACGCGACGCACGAAGGAGCCGGCGTGCTCGCGCAGCACTTCGTCCCTGTTCAGGTTGATCGCGTCGGCGGCCTGCATGGCGGTGCCGATGAAGCTCTCGGAGCCGGCCAGGTACAGGCGGGTACCCATGCGTGACTGGCCCAGCAGGGCGTGCAGGTCATCGACCAGCGCGCGGTTGCTCGGGTAGATCGACAGCTCGATGTCAGTGATGTCGCGCAGCGCGGCGAGGTGATCCTGGCCGGAGAACGATTCGCTGGAATACAGCACGCGGATGGGCGCGGTGCGCGGCATCTCGGCGAGCAGACGGAGCATGGCGCCGCCGCCGCTGCCCTGGCCGGCGATGATGTGGTGGTTGCCACCGTCGAGCGGGCGCAACTGGTCGTAGACCGGCCGGCTCTTGATACCTGTGATGAGCATTATTCTTGTGCCTCCAGAACTGCCGGCGCTCTGTGGTCAGAACGCCAGCGCGATTCGAGGACCCGTGCACGGTCACGGGTCGCAGGAGACAGGGCACAGACTGTGCCAAATAGTTAAGTTATTGAAATTAAAGGATAAAGTTAAAAATCCAATTCACAGGTGTAAGCAGAAATGACAACGCCTGTAGGCAGGCTTGCAGCGGTGGATTGTCGCAGGGGCACTTCTGCCGGACGCAGCAACGCGGCGTGACCGAATGGTCCAGCGCAGGTATTGAAGGGAGGCGTAACCGTAGGATGGCGTGGAGCGTAGCGATACCCATCGATTCGATGCGTAGACAGCATGGGTATCGCTCCGCTCCACCCATCCTACGGGAGCGGAGGACGTTCAGTCGTCGCGCTGCAACTTGCGAATCAGCGTGCCGACGTCGATGCCCAGGTGGATCGCTGCCTTGCGCTTGCTGCCGCACAGGCGCACCGCGCGCAGGATCACCTGGCGCTCGTAGCGTTGCACCTGGGTCTTGAGCGGCTGGTCGTCGATGGCCGCAGCCGGCTCGTCGAGCGCGACGGGGCTGCCGGCTGGCGGTGCGCCGAGCAGTTCCGGCGGCAGGTGCAGCTCTTCCGCCACGTCGTCGGCCAGCACGGCGAGGCGCTCGAAGATGTTCACCAGCTCGCGGATGTTGCCGGGGTAGTCGTAGCCCAGCAGGCGCTCGCGGCAGCCCGAGGCAAGTCGCAGCGGCGGCTGGCGGTCGCGGTTGATGCGGGCCAGGAGGATGTCCATCAGCACCGGCAGGTCGTCGCGGTGGGCGCGCAGCGGCGGAATCTCCACCGGCAGTACGGCCAGGCGGTAGTAGAGGTCGGCGCGGAATTCGCCGGCCGCCACCTGGGCGCGCAAGTCCTTGTTGGTGGCGGCGATCACCTGCACCTGGACCTGTTTCGACAGCGGCGAACCCACCGGCTGGATGGTGCCGTCTTCCAGGAACTTGAGCAGCTTGGCCTGCACCTGCAGCGGGATCTCGCCGATCTCGTCGAGGAACAGCGTGCCGCCCGAGGCGCTTTCGATATAGCCGCGCTTGCCCGACTGCAGCGCGCCGGTGAAGGCGCCGCGCTCGTAGCCGAACATCTCCGACTCGAACAGGGTTTCCGGGATGCTCGCGCAGTTCACGTCGATGAAGGGCCGGTCGCCCCAGCCGGCGGCGCGGTGGATGTGCCGGGCGATGGCGGTCTTGCCGACGCCGGGCTCGCCGAGCAGCAGCAGGCGCGCGCGGCGGCGGAAGGCGCGCACGCCCATGTCGGCGATGGAGGAGAGCAGCGGCGACATGTGCAGGGCATTGTCCTGCGGGTCGCCCAGGCCCTGCAGGTCGGTGGTCGAAGCGCGCCCGGAAGGGCTGCGCAGGCTGCCGGCGGTGCCCGGCTCGTATTCGCGCTGGATCAGCAGGCAGTAGGGCTTCTCATAGGCCGTCGTCGGCACCGCCTGGGCGCGGGTGAGGAACACCCGGCCATCGCGCGAGCGGGTCAGCGCGCTCTTGCCGCCACGGCGCAGGGCCTGCTGGAAGTCGTCGAACTGCAGCGCCGAGCGCTGGAAGAAGTCCACGTCCGGCAGGCCCAGTACATCGACGCGGGTGACGCGGTTGACGCGTTCTGCCGCGAGGTTGATGAAGCGCACCCGCGAGTCGCCGTCGCAGACGATCAGTGCCTCGCTGAAACTGTCGAGCAGGGCGTGCAGCGCGGGTGTTTCCAGCAGCGCGGAAAGCATCTCCGCCGACGCACTGACCGACGAGCGCATGCCCATGCGCAAGGGAGCGAAGAAGCCTTCTTCGCTCATGCTTCTTTGCTCATGGATGCAGCTCCGTCGCCTTGTTCGCCAAGCGCAGCACGAAGACGCGCCAGGCCACGCCCTCACGGATAAGGATGCGCGAGCAGTGGCTGTTGAAGGACTGGTAGTTGCCGAACTGGTCGGGCAGGTCGAGCACCTGCCAGGTGCGTTCGGGGAGCGGCATGCGGTTCAGCGTCGAGGCCAGCCCGGCCGCGCGAGTGATGCCGAAGGTCTGCTCGAAGGCGGCGTTGCGCCATTGCGGCTGGGCTGCCTCGTCGATCACCAGCACGGCGTCGGGCACCGCGTCGAACACCCGGCGCAGCGCTTCGATGCGCTGCTCGGCGTCGTGCTGCATGCGCAGCTCCTGGCTGACGTCGCGCAGGCTGCCCCACATGCGCAGCAGGCGGCCATTGTGGATGCTGGCGCGCACGTCGTTCTCCACGTAGGCCGGCGAGCCGTCGTGGCGGCGGTCCACCGACAGCGCGCCATCGACGTGGAATTCCGCTTCGATCAGGCGCCGCACGAACTCTTCGTTGGCCGGGCTGCGCGGCCAGTACAGGCGCACCGGTTGCTCGCTGAAATCGACGTCGGCGGGCATCTCGTAGATGTTGGCCATGGCGCGGTTGCACATGCGCCAGTAGGAGCGGTTTTCGAACACCTGGCGGACGATCTCATCGGGGGTCTCGCGCACGTCCACCGATTCGGCGAACTCGATGCACCAGTAGGCCACCCGTGCGCTGAAGAGCATCTGGCTCATCACTTCGTTGGCGCTCTGCAGTTCGCCCAGGCGGCGGCTGATCGGCCCCAGCGGCATCTTCACCAGGTGCAGGCGCGCCGGCTCGCCGTCGCGCCATTGCAGCACGCCGCTGGCGAGCACCGGCAGCAGGCCGCCGTTGTGGCGGATCAGCGTCAGCTCCAGGTCCTGCACGCGCTCGTCCGCCGGCGGGCTGGCGAACAGTTGCATCAGCGCGTTCAGCGAGTCGGCGGTGTAGATCAGCTCGGCGGCCTGGCCATCGAGCGAGCCGGGCGCGTAGCCGAGCTGGTCGGTCTGTTCGGCGGAAACTTCGATGAAGCGTCCCTGGGACGTCAGGCTGTCGGACAGCAGCAGGCCCCTGTCCAGCAGCAGTTTCAGCGGGTCCATTTGTCCCTCCAAGGCAGATCTCCGATGCAAATTTCCAACACGACGGTGCGGCCGCCAGGCGGTCCGCAGGATGAGCAAGGCATGTTGCATGCCAGCCGGAAACGCCCAGACGCCGTGGGGTGGCGTGGAGGGGTGTATGCAAAATCGCAGCACTCTGCGCATTCGCGCAGCGCATCGGGGCAGATTACCTGCTGCGTCATTGCAGCAGCGCGCCGGGCGATGGAAGGCGCGGTGGTTTCGCGCCAAATACTGGCCAGTTGATAGCTTTTGAGTTCGTTTGAGCCGCTGTCGCTGCTAGGATGCGCGCGCGTTTCGTTCCCCGAGGCGCCCGTCCCAGAGCCCGTTCCCTACAAGAGGCCGCCATGCGCAAGCACCGTCGTTTGACCTTCCGCCACATCGGCCAGATCAACGTGACCAACCGCCTGAGCGGCGACCCCATGGGGGTGGTCCTGGACGTCTCGATGGGTGGCCTGCGGCTGGTGACCGAGGAGCCGCTGGCGCCGGGCAGCTGCTACGACATGCGCCTGGAGATCCCGGTGCGCGAGGATCACACGCGCTCGGTGGACATCACCGCAATCTGCCAGTGGTCGAAGAAGGACGCGAAGAACGTGCGCTTCGAACAGGGCTTCAAGCTGGACCGGCCGAGCGCGGCGTTCACCGAGCTGGTGAGCTCGATGTCGGTGAGTTTCAACCGCAGTCTGCTGGGGCGGGCGCGGTTGTCTTGAAGGGGGTGGCCCGGCGCTCGGGCTGGCCCTCTCCCTAACCCTCTCCCTGAAGGGAGAGGGGACTGTCCCGAGCGGGCTGATGCTCTTGCGTTTGCCGGCTGACACCGATTTATCCGAGGATCGCCGAACAGCTCCCTCTCCCTTCAGGGAGAGGGCGGGGGAGAGGGCGGGGGAGAGGGTGCAAAGCCCCGCGCCGAACTCTCAGACAGACATCACCCCAGCGTCCCCAATATCTGCACCCCCACCCGCTCCGGAATCTCGTTCTGCGACAGCACGTGCAACCCCGGGCTGAACACCCGCGCATAACGGGCCAGCAGCGGCCGCAGTTGCGGCATCACGGTGAGGATCGGCGGGTGGCCTTCCTTGCGCAGTTTTTCCTTCACCACCGGCATGCTGTGCTGCAGCTGGTTGAGCAGGCTGGGCTCCACCGGAATGTTGTCCAGGCTCACCGGGCCGGCCTGCTGGGCGATGCTCAGGGCGCCGAGCAGGGTGTTCTCCAGGGCGTTCTCCAGGACGAACACGGTCAGCTCCGGGCGGTCGCCGGCAATCGAGGAAACGATGCTGCGGCGCAGCGCATAGCGCACGTCGGAAGCCAGCAGTACCGGGTCCTTGGTGGTTTCGCTGCCTTCGAGCAGGGCGCTGGCGATGGTGACGATGTCCTTCAGCGCGACCTCTTCCTGGAGCAGCTGGCGGAACACCCGGTGCTGCTGCGAATAGGTCAGTTGCGCCTTCAGCGATTCGGCCAGCTTGGGCGTCTGCAGGGTCAGGCGTTGCATCAGGTGCTCGACGTCGTCGTGCTTGAAGATGTCCGGCAGGTGCTCGCGCACCACCTTGTTCAGGTGTGTGGCGACCACGCTGGCACAGTCGATCACCTGGTAGCCCAGGTTCAGCGCACGTGACTTGTCCGCCGGGAGAATCCACACCACCTGCATGCGGTACGCCGGGTCGACGCCGAGGATGCCGTCGATCTCGCCGTAGAGCTCCGGCGAGGGTATCGCCATCAGCCGGTCGGCGTGGATTTCCGCGCCGTCGATACGCTCGCCGTTGATGTGGATGGCGTACTGCGAGGCCTTCAGGCGCAGGCTGTCGCGGATCTGCACTTCCGGCAGGAGGAAGCCGAGGTTCTCCGACAGCGTCTGGCGTACCCCGCGAATCCGTTGCGGCAGCGGCGCGCCGCTGGCTTCGTTGACCAGGCTGACCAGCTTGTAGCCCAGCGAGATCGACAGCCGCTCCACCAGCGGGATGTCTTCCCAGCCTAGCTGCTGGGCGCGCTCCTGGTCCATGGCGTGCGTCAGCGCTTGCGTCTGCTCCAGCGTCTGCGCCTCGGCCGGCGGGCCCGCCAGCGACAGGCGCCAGGCGATGAAGGCCACCAGTGCGGCGAAGGCGAAGAACGCGATGTGCGGCATGCCCGGCACCAGGCCGAGCACCACGAGGATGCCGGCGACGGTGTAGAGCAGCGACGGCGAGGCCAGCATCTGCCGGCGCACCAGGCTGGTGATTTCCGCCGATTCGTTGACCCGCGTGACGATGATCGCCGCCGCGGTGGACAGCAGCAGCGCCGGGATCTGCGCCACCAGGCCGTCGCCGATGGTCAGCAGGGCGTAGCGCTGGAAGGCTGCGCCCGCCGGCAGGTCGTAGACGAACACGCCGATGGCCAGGCCGCCGAACAGGTTGATCAGCAGGATCAGGATGCCGGCGATGGCGTCGCCCCGGACGAATTTGGAGGCTCCGTCCATCGCGCCGTAGAAGTCGGCTTCCTTGGCCACTTCCGAGCGCCGGCGCTTGGCTTCGTTCTGGTCGATCAGGCCGGCGTTGAGGTCGGCGTCGATGGCCATCTGCTTGCCGGGCAAGGCGTCCAGGGTGAAGCGTGCGGTCACCTCGGAGATGCGCTCGCCGCCCTTGGTGATGACCATGAAGTTGATGATCATCAGGATCACGAAGACGATCAGGCCGACGATGAAGTTGCCGCCGATCACCACGTGGCCGAAGGCTTCGATCACCTTGCCCGCCGCGCCCGTGCCGGTGTGGCCGTCGAGCAGCACCACGCGGGTGGAGGCGACGTTCAGGGTCAGGCGCAGCAGCGTGGTGACCAGGATCACCGTGGGCAGCAGCGAGAAGTCCAGCGGGCTCTTCGACGACACGCTGACCAGCAGCACCAGGATCGCCACCACGATGTTGAAGGTGAACAGGGCGTCCAGCACCAACGGCGGCAGCGGCAGGATGATCATCGAGAGGATCGACAGGATGATCAGCGGGATGCCGATGCGGCCGCTCTGGAAGGTCGGCAATAGTGACTGCAGTAGGCGCATGGTCAGACTCTGTTCAGCAGTTCATCGGGAATGGGGACGTTTCGGATCAGCTCCGGGCGTTCACGGCGCCCGGAGCGCCAGGCCTTGAGCTGGAGGATGTAGGTGAGGACGTGGGCCACGGCCTTGTACAGCTGCGCGGGGATCTGCTGGTTCACCTGGGTGGTGGCATAGATGGCGCGCGCCAGTGGCGGCAGTTCGAGCACTTCCAGCTCGTGGGCCTTGGCCATCTTGCGGATGTACAGCGCGGTCTCGTCCAGACCCTTGGCGACCACATAGGGCGCCTGGGCCTTCTTCGGGTCGTAGCGCAGCGCCACGGCGAAGTGCACCGGGTTCACGATCACCACGTCGGCGGTCTTGATCGTCTTGCTGATCTGCCGGTGCACCAGCTGGCGCTGCAACTGGCGGATGCGCGCCTTCACTTCCGGGCGACCTTCCTGGTTCTTGTGTTCTTCCTTGCGCTCCTGCTTGGTCATGCGCAGCTTCTTCTTGAAGAAGAAATACTGGATCGGGATATCGATGACCGAGAACAGAATGAACACCACCAGCAGTGAAAGCGTGATGTCGTAGAAAGTGCCGAAGGCGGCGGCGATGGCGCTGTGCACGTTGCTGCGCTGCAGGGCGAGCAGGCCGGGCAGGGCGCCATGCAATTGGTAGACGGCGACGACGATCAGCACGGCGATCTTCAGCAGCGACTTGGCCAGCTCGGTCCAGTTCTGCAGCGAGAAGATGCGCCCCAGCCCGGTGATGGGGTTGAGCTTGGACAGCCTGGGCATGAAGTTCTTGCTGGAGAAGATCCAGCCACCGGGGATCATCGAGAACAGCACCACCAGCAGCGGCGTGACCAGCAGCGGCAGCAGCGTGGTGATGAACAGCACCAGGTGATGGCCGAGTACGAGCGGCAGGTCGTCCAGGCCGATCTCGCTATTTCTGTGGTCGATGAAGGACAGCGCGAAGCCTTGCTTCAGGCCTTCATAGAAATGCTCGACGCAGAACTTCAGGGCAACCAGCGTGGCCAGCAAGGAGAGGGTGGTGGAGAGGTCCTTGGAGCGGCTGACCTGGCCATCCTCGCGGCTCTTTTTCAGCTTCTGCTGGGAGGCTTCTTCGGTTTTCTCCTGGGCGCTGTGCTGTTCAGCCATGGCGCCCCTCGCGGAAGATCACACCGATGGCGTCGAGCAGCTGGCGGGTGAGTTTCAGGTAGTTCTCGGGGATGTCCGGCAGGGTCAGCCAGATGCACGCAAGGCCCGCCAGGATCGCCATGGGAAACCCCAAGGAGAACAGGTTGAGCGCCGGCGAGATGCGGTTGAGCAGGCCGAAGCAGAACTGCACCAGGGTCATGCAGAACACCACCGGCAGGGTGATCAGCACCGCGGCGGAAAACACCCAGGCGAGGCTGCCGGCCACCGACTCCAGGCCCAGGTAGTGCAGCCCGCTGCCCACCGGCCAGTAGACGAAGCTCTGGTAGAGGATGCTCACCACCAGCAGGTGGCCGTCGATGGAGAGGAACAGGAACACCAGCAGGATGAAGTACAGCTGGTAGAAGATCGAGGACGACGACACGCCGTTCATGGGGTCGTTGTATACCGCCATGCTCAGGCCCAGCTGGGTGGAGATCATATCGCCCACCAGGGTGAACACGGTGAACACCAGCATCAGCGAAAGCCCCAGCATCAGACCGAAGGCGATCTGCTCCAGCGCCACCAGCAGGCCCTGTGCGGACAGCGGATCGATGGCCGGCGGGCGCGGTAGCGCGGCGCCCAGGGCGACGGTCAGCGCCAGGCCGAGGAGGATGCGCAGGCGCATGGGGATCGCCTTGTGGCTGAAGATCGGCGCCAGGGCGAACACCGCCATGATCCGGCAGAAGGGCCACCACCAGGCCTGCAATGTCTGCAGGGTGTCGAAGGCCTGCAGGAGGGATGCACCTTGCTGCATGGCATCAGCCGACCAGTCGGCCCGCCTGGTGGAAGGATTCGATGAACAGTTCCGAGAGCGTGCGCAGTATCCAGTGGCCGGCGAACACCAGCATTCCCAGGGTGATCAGCAGGCGCGGCAGGAAGCTGAGCATTTGCTCGTTGATTTGCGTAGCCGCCTGGAAAATGCTCACCAGCAGGCCGCCGATCAGGCTTGGCACGATCAGCACGCAGACGATCAGCGCAGTGATGTGCACGGCGTTGGAGACGATGTCGACGGCGCTTTCCGGAGTGAGCATGGCGTGGTTTCCGTCAGGGCCGCTAGAACGGCTGCACACTGCTGGTCAGCGTGCCCATCATCAGGGCCCAGCCGTCCACCAGCACGAAGATCATCAGCTTGAACGGCAGCGAGATCATCATTGGCGAGAGCATCATCATGCCCATCGCCATCAGCACGCTGGCCACCACCAGGTCGATCACCAGGAACGGGATGAAGATCATGAAGCCCAGCTGGAACGCCGTCTTCAGCTCGCTGAGCACGAACGACGGCAGCAGCAGGGAGAAGTCCAGGTCTTCCAGTTTCTCCGGCACGGTTTCGCCGGCCAGGGAAACCATGGTCTCCAGCGAGGTGCGGTTGGTCTGCGCCAGCATGAAGCGGCTCAGGGTCTGCTTGGCGTGCCCCAGGCCGTCTTCCAGGCTGATCTGGTCGGCCTCGAAGGGCTGGTAGGCGTTGCTGTAGATGTCCTGCCAGACCGGGCGCATCACCATCAGCGTCATGATCAGCGCGATGCCCACCAGCACGTTGTTCGGCGGGCTCTGCTGCAGGCCGATGGCCTGGCGCAGGATCGCCAGCACGATGACGAAGCGGGTGAAGCAGGTCATCAGCATGAGCATCGCCGGGAGGAAGCCCAGCAGGGTCATGACGATGAGAATCTGCAACTTGACGCTGAAGGCCTGGCCGTCCGCCGTGTCGTGCAGGTTGAACAGCGTGACCTCGCCGCCGGCCGCCTGCGCGTAGAGCGGGCAAAGCGCGGTGATGAGCAGGCCAAGCGCGGCCAGCGATCTGCCGGTCAGGGAGCGGCGCAACATCATCAGGCAGTCAGGGCGTCGAGGCTGGCGCCGCACAGTTCGAGCACGCGCAGGCCGTAGTTGCCGTTCATCACGACCACCTCGGCCTTGGCGAACAGCGCGCCGTTGACCTTCACGTCCAGCGGCTCGCCGGCAAGCTTGTCGAGGATGATCACGCTGTTGGCGTCCACGTCCATCAGCTCCTTCAGGGAGATCTCCACCGAGGCGACTTCCAGGGTGACGTTTACCGGGATCTTGCCGAAGAAGCTCAGGTCCTGCTGCGGCAGCGGCGCGCGTGCAGGCTCGGCGGGGATGTCGGTGACGTCCTGGGTGAGGCCCAGGTCGCCGTCGTTGATCAGCGACTCGAACTCGGAGTCGGAGAGAGAACCGGTCATGGGTTTTTCACGCTTTCCAGGGAGGAGAGGAAGAGGGTGCCGTCGTCTTCGAAGATGGCGCCGCGGAACAGCTTCTGCTGGTTGACCCGCACTTCGACGCGCTCCAGCGGGCGGATCGTCAGCACATCGCCTGGCTCGAGCCCGAGCACTTGCGAGAGCGGCATCCTGGCCGCAGCGATCACGCAGTCCAGGCGCAGGGGCAGGTGCTTGATGTGCTCCACCGGGTTGCCGGTGAGGCGCGGTGGCGGCGGGCCGGCGAGGCGGCGGGTCAGTTCGTCCGCCAGCGGGTTGTCCAGGTAGAGGTAGAGCGAGGATCGCTCGCCGGTCAGGTGGCTGACGTAACTGAATTCGGCGACGTACTCCCACTGCACTTCTTCATAAGTGGGGTCGATCTGCTGCAGGCGGCCGACCGATTCGCCCATCAGCAGGGCGCGGCCGAACAGGTCCACCACGTCCAGGCCGAGGCGGTCGAGCATGCGCTGCTCGGAGCTGCTGATCGGCGGCGTGTCGCGATTGGCGACCACGGTGCCGCCGTAATAGCACTCGATGACTTCGGTGAGCAGGGCACGGTCCATGGCGAAACCGAACTTGCCCAGGGGGGAATCGAATAAACATTCCAGATCACGAGGAAGTTCCTCGTGAATCGTCAGGTTATCCAGTTCCAGATTGATTCGATAATGCCGCAGGAAATAGTCGCTGATGATCCTCGGGTATTTACCGGAGATCTCTTTGATGTACTGCGGGATCTTGTGATAATGCCGGCCGAGTTTCTGTGGTTTCAGTCGAATCAGACTGTCGGCGGGCACGCCATGGTGGACTTTTGATTTACCAGTCATGCTCAGCGTCGTACTTCCAGGTTCGATCTGCCATCTGCCCAAGGACACGGGAGGTGTCATGACCGCCGGGATCGGCTGATCGTTGCTCGCGGCATGCTCTGTCTGTCAGGGGGCCCGTGACTGCTGCGTCACAGGCTGCTGACGTGGCGCAATGATAGCGATCTGAGGTCGTCCGATTAAATCAATAGATATCAAATGCTGTTTTTGACGGAACTTTTTGTCTATTGATTTAAATTAATCGGCGGGAAGCTATGGCGTAGTGCTGGCACTTGTTAGTGTGGGTGAGTTAGTTACAGGTTGCAGTGACTTCAGTTGTGGCGAAGTTGTTGCAATGCCCCCGTAAGAGAGCCAATCCGTAAACAAGTTCCGCAGTCGCCGATATTATTTTTCGGCCGATACTGGCGTTGAACGAGGGAGGGTTTTCGAACGCACTAGCGAATGGAAAGTTGCGGTGAACAGTGTAAGCCAGTCGATCGATCAATTATGTGAAACGCTGCTCGAAGAGCGGCCGGCGCAGAAAAAAGTTGCGATCATCGGGCCGTCCTCGGACGCCGCTCACGCCCTCCTTTTGCAGACGCTGCTGGCCGAAGGCTGCCGTGTCGAGCGCTTCTCCGGCTTCGCCGAACTGGCCCGCGCGCGCAGTGACGCCTCCCTGCTGTTCATTCTCGCCGGCGCCTTCCCCGCCCCTGACCTTTATGCCCAGGTCGGTGCGCTGCTCAGCGATGGCCGCGAGCGCGACGTGGTGCCCATCGTCGGCTATGAAGAGCAGGACAAGGCCGCCACCCTGCTCGACCTGGGTTGCGTCGACTACCTGCTGTCACCCTTTGGCGCTGGCCAGCTCGCCGCGCTGCTGCGTCGCCAGGAGGCTTCCAGCGCCGCCCAGGAACTGTTCGTCTCGCGCTCCCAGGCCGGCCGCCGCCTGCTGGCCATGGCGCAACGCGTCGCGCAGACCCGCGCGCCGATCCTGATCACCGGCGAGACCGGTACCGGCAAGGAACTGCTGGCCCGCTACATCCACGGCATCGCCAGCCCGGACGCGCCCTTCATCGCCGTGAACTGCGCGGCGATCCCCGAGGCCATGCTCGAATCCATCCTCTTCGGCCACGAACGCGGCGCCTTCACCGGCGCGGTGAACGCCCAGCCGGGCAAGTTCGAACTGGCCAACGGCGGCACCCTGCTGCTGGACGAAATCGGCGAGCTGCCGCTGGCCCTGCAGGCCAAGCTGCTGCGCGTGCTGCAGGAACAGCGCGTCGAGCGCCTGGGCGGCCGCCGCGAGATGGAACTGGACGTGCGCATCATCGCCGCTACCAACCGCGATTTGCAGGCCGAAGTCGGCGAAGGGCGCTTCCGCGCCGACCTGATGTTCCGTCTCGACGTGCTGCCGCTGCACATCTCGCCCCTGCGTGAGCGCAAGGAAGACGTATTGCCGCTGGCGCGTCGTTTCATCCGCCAGTACGCCCCGCTGGACGCCGAGCACGACCTGCTCACCGAGTCCGCCAGCCGCGCGCTGCTGCAACACGACTGGCCGGGCAACGTGCGTGAGCTGGAGAACACCCTGCAGCGCGCCCTGGTGCTCCGCAACGGCCTGTTCATCCAGCCCCGCGACCTCGGCCTGGCTGCGCCACAAGCTCCGGTGGCCACTGTCGCCGCCATCATTCCGCTTGCGGCTGAAGGCGGCCGTGCCGCGCTGCGCGCCAGCGGCAAGCTCGCCGAGTACCAGCACGTCATCGATACCATCCGCCGCTTCGGCGGGCACAAGACCAAGGCCGCCGAAAGCCTGGGCATGACCACCCGCGCGCTGCGCTACCGGCTCAACGCGATGCGTGAGCAGGGCGTGCAGGTGCAGTTCTGATTTTGTCTTCCGGGGGAGACCTTCCATGAGTTCCATCGTGCAGGTGCAGCAGGACATGCTGGACCGGATGAACCGATACGCCGACCTCGCCAGCGGCCCGGCCGTGCGGCCCGCCGCGCAGCTGTCGGGCAATGCGCCGGCGCAGGGCATCGGCGCCAGCTTCGAGCAGGCGTTGCGCTCGGTGGATGCCGAACAGCACAAGTCCAGCGCCGCCATGGCTGCGGTGGACAGCGGCCAGAGCGAAGACCTGGTGGGCGCCATGATCCAGAGCCAGAAGGCCAGCGTGTCGTTCTCCGCGCTGCTGCAGGTGCGCAACAAGCTCACCGGCGCCTTCGACGAAATCATCCGCATGCCGCTGTAAGGACTGACAGTGCTGCAGAATCTCAAAGGGCGCCTGCCGCTCGACAAACTCAAGCTCGACCCGCGTCTGGGGCTGCTCGGCATCGCCCTGGGCGCTGCCCTGCTGGCTGCCGCCGTGGTCTTCTACCTGTGGCGCGACCAGGGTGCCTATCGCCCGCTGTACGGTGCCGGCGAAGCCTACCCGGCCGCTGACGTGATGCAGGTGCTGGACGCCGAGGCCTTCGACTATCGCCTGCATCCGCAGAGCGGCCAGGTGCTGGTGCGCGAGGAAGACCTGGCGCGCGCTCGCATGCTGCTGGCGGCCAAGGGCGTGAAGGTGTCCCTGCCGGCCGGCTACGAGCTGTTCGACAAGGACGAGCCGCTGGGCACCAGTCACTTCCTCCAGGACGTGCGCCTGAAGCGCAGCCTGGAAGGCGAGCTGGCCCGCACCATCATGGGCCTGAAAGGCATCGAACAGGCGCGCGTGCACGTCGCCCGCGAAGACAGCAACTCCTTCGTGGTCGGCCGTCGTGATCCGGCCAAGGCCTCGGTGCTGCTGCAACTGGCGCCCGGCCAGCGACTGAGCCCGGAGCAGGTCGGCGCCATCGTCAACCTGGTGGCCGGCAGCGTGCCGCAATTGAAGCCCGAAGATGTCAGCGTGGTGGACCAGAACGGCGTGCTGCTGTCGCGCGGCATCAGCGGTGTGGGCGGGCCCTCGCAGAACTGGCAGGCGGTGGACGAGTACCAGCGCAAGGCGGTGGGCAATGTCGAGGAAGTGCTGGCGCCGGTGCTCGGCCTGGGTAACTACCGCATCAGCGTGTCCGCGGACATCGACTTCAGCCAGAAGGAAGAAACCCTGCAGGCCTACGGCGAAGCGCCACGCCTGCGCAGCGAAGTGCTGCGCAACGAGAGCACGCTGGACCAGCTCGCTCTCGGCGTGCCCGGCTCGCTGAGCAACCGCCCGCCGGAGCCGCCGCCGCAGCAACAGCAACAGGGTCAGAACAACGCGCAAGGCGGCAATCCGCCGGGCAACGGCAAGGTCGCCAGCACCGATAACAAGGCCGCAACCTCGACCCGTGAGGAAGCCACCCGGCAGAACGACTTCGACCAGAGCGTCACCCACATCAAGTACCCGGCCTTCGCCCTGCGCCAGCAGAGCGTCGCCGTGGTGATCAACGCGTCCACCGCGCCCGAGGGCGGCTGGACGGACAAGGCCCGCGCCGACCTCGAAGCCATGGTGAAGAGTGCCGTGGGCTTCAACGCCCAGCGCGGCGACCTGATCACCGTCAGCGTGTTCCCCTTCGCCGCCACGGCGGTGGAAGCGTCTTCCGCCAGCTGGTGGGAGAGCAGCGCCCTGCAGTCGCTGGTGCGTTACACCGTGCTCGGCCTGATTGCGCTGTTGTTCCTGCTGTTCGGCGTACGCCCGGCAGTGCGCAGCCTGACTCAGCGCGCGCAGCCGACAGCGATTGCCGAGCTGCCCGAAGGCGGCGCCGAGTACCCGTTGGCGCTGGACGCCGAGCGGCGCCTGGCGCTGGGCAGCGAAAGCGTCGGCGGGCTCAATGTGCTCGGCGAGCTGAACCCGCTCTCGGAAATCCGCCTGCCGGCGCCGGGCTCGGGCCTGGAACACCAGATCGAGCATCTGCAGATGCTGGCGAAGAACGACCCGGAACGGGTCTCGGAAGTGATCAAGCACTGGATTGGCCGCAATGACCGACACGAGCCTGCCTGAAGAAACGAAAAAGCGCGGCCCGCAGATGCGCGCCGTGAGCTCCCTGGAACAGGCGGCGATCCTCATGCTGAGCATGGGCGACGAAGCCTCTTCGGGCATCCTGCGCAACTTCAGCCGCGAGGAAATCGTCAGCATCAGCCAGGCGATGGCGCGGTTGTCCAACGTCAAGCAGAACACCGTTTCCGACGTGATCGGGCGCTTCTTCGACGACTACAAGCTGCAGTCCAGCATCAAGGGTGCCTCGCGCTCCTACCTCGCCGGCATGCTCGGCAAGGCGCTGGGCAGCGACATCACGCGCAACCTGCTGGACAGCATCTACGGCGAGGAGATCCGCGCCAAGATGGCGCGCATGGAGTGGATCGATCCCAAGCAGTTCGCCGCGCTGATCGCCAAGGAACACGCGCAGATGCAGGCGGTGTTCCTCGCCTTCCTGCCACCGGGCATGGCCACTGATGTGCTCGAAGCCATGCCGCCCGAGCGCCAGGACGAGCTGCTGTTCCGCATCGCCAACCTAAGCGAGGTGAACAGCGATGTGATCGCCGAACTTGAGCAGCTGATCGACCGTAGCCTGCGCGTGCTCTCCACCCAGGGCTCGCAGGTGCGCGGGGTCAAGCAGGCGGCGGACATCATGAACCGCTTCAAGGGCGACCGTAACCAGATGTTCGAACTGCTGCGCGCCCACAACGACGACCTGGTCGGCAAGATCGAAGACGAGATGTACGACTTCTTCATCCTCTCCCGGCAGAACCAGGAAGTGCTGCAGACCCTGCTGGAAGTCATCCCGCTGGATGAGTGGGTGGTCGCCCTCAAGGGCGCCGAGCCCGAGCTGGTGCGCGCCATCCAGGGTGCCATGCCCAAGCGCCAGGCGCAGCAGATGGAGTCCATCAACCGCCGCCAGGGCCCGGTGCCGTTGAGTCGTGTGGAGCAGGTGCGCAAGGACATCATGGGCGTGGTGCGCGAGCTGGCCGCCGAGGGCGACCTGCAGGTGCAGCTGTTCCGCGAGCAGACGGTGGAGTAACCGGGCATGGCGATCAAAGTCATCAAGGCTGACAGCCGCGCCTGGCGTCCGTACCGCTTCCCGCCGCGTTGCGCCACCGCCAGTGCCGACAACCATGGCTGGGACAGTGACCCGGCCGCGCGTCAGCGCGCCATCTCCGAAGGCTTCCAGGAAGGCCTGGAAAAGGGTTACCAGGATGGCGTCGGCGAAGGCCGTGAAGCTGGCCTGCGCGAAGGCTTCGAAGCCGGTCGCCAGGACGGCCTGCGCAAGGGCCGCGAGGAGGGCCGTGCCACCGGCCGCCAGGTGTTCGATGAGGCCAGCGCGCCGCTGCAGGCTGCCGTCGATGCCTTCGGCGAGTACCACCAGGCCTTCCAGCGCAGCCGCCAGAAGGAGCTGCTGGAGCTGGTACAGAAGGTCGCGAAGCAGGTGATTCGCGTCGAGCTGACACTCAACCCGACGCAACTGCTGACGCTGGCCGAGGAAGCCCTGGCCGCCATGCCGGGCGAGCAGGGCGACGTGCAGATCCTGCTCAACCCGGAAGAATGCGCGCGCATCCGCGAACTGAACCCCGAGCGCGCCGCCAAGTGGCGACTGGTGCCGGACGAGCGCCTGGCGCTGGGCGAGTGCCGCGTCGTCACCGCCCAGGCCGAAGCCGACATCGGCTGCCAGCAGCGCCTGGACAGTTGCATGGAAGCCCTGAGCGCGCACCTGCAGGACGCAGACTGAGATGGCCCTGGGCGACGGCTTCAAGCTCGAAGAAGCGCTGCGCTCGCTGGACTCGGTCCAGCTGGCGCGGGTCAGCGGTCGCCTGGTGCGGGTCTCCGGCCTGCTGCTGGAAAGCCTCGGCTGCCGGCGCATGACCGGCCAGCGCTGCTACGTGGAAGTCGCCGACGGCGAACGCCTGGAGGCGCAGGTCGTTGGCTTCAACCGTGACATCACCTACCTCATGCCCTTCAAGAAGCCCGTCGGCCTGACCTCCGGCTCGCGGGTCTTCCCGGCGCCGGACGAAGCCGTGCTGCATATCGATCATTCCTGGCTGGGGCGCGTGGTCAACGGCCTCGGCGAACCCCTGGACGGCCTCGGCAAGCTCGCCGGTCGCCACCCGTTGCCCACCGAGCTGCCACAGGTGAACCCGCTGCGCCGGCGCCCGGTGTCGGAGCCGCTGGATGTCGGCGTACGGGCCATCAACGGCCTGCTGACCCTGGGCAAGGGCCAGCGCGTAGGCCTGTTCGCCGGCAGCGGCGTGGGCAAGAGCGTGCTGCTGGGGATGATCACGCGGCAGACCAAGGCCGACGTGGTGGTGGTCGGGTTGATCGGCGAGCGTGGCCGCGAGGTCCAGGAATTCATCCTGCATTCCCTCGGCCCGGAAGGCTTGCAGAAAGCCGTGGTGGTGGTGGCGCCAGCCAACGAGTCGCCGCTGATGCGCCTGAAGGCTACCGAGCTCTGCCACAGCATCGCTGCGTATTTCCGCGACCAGGGCAAGGACGTGCTGCTGCTGGTGGATTCGCTGACCCGCTACGCCATGGCCCAGCGCGAGATCGCCCTGGCGCTGGGCGAGCCGCCGGCCACCAAGGGCTATCCGCCGTCGGTGTTCGGCATGCTCCCGGAACTGGTGGAAAGCGCCGGCAACGGTGAGGGCGAGACGGGCAGCCTGAGCGCCATCTACACCGTGCTGGCGGAAGGCGACGATCACCAGGACCCGATCGTCGACTGCGCCCGCGCCATCCTCGACGGGCACATCGTGCTGTCGCGCCGGCTGGCGGACGTGGGGCATTACCCTGCCATCGACATCGGCGCCTCGGTCAGCCGCTGCATGAGCCAGGTGGCGGAACCCACGCACCTCTCCGCGGCGCGGCAGTTCAAGGAATTCAGCGGCACCTATGAGCGCATCAAGGAGCTGATTCCGCTGGGCGGCTATACGCCGGGGATGGACGTGAAGACCGACCGCGCCGTGCAGCTGGCGCCCATGCTGGAGCGCTACCTGCGCCAGGAGACCGCTGACGGCGCCGAGCTGGGCAACAGCGTCGCCACCCTGCAAAGCATCGTCGGGGGCCGCTGATGAAGGCGCAGATCGACATGCTCGGGCGTCTGGCCGACGTGCGCGGCGGCAAGGTCCGTGAGTTGCTGGGGCGGGTGAACTACCAGCAGAACCTCTGCCAGCGCTACCGCAACAACATCACCGGGCTGGACCGCCTGTGCGGTTTCAGCGTGGCCACCAGCACGCCGCTGCAGCGCCACAACCAGCAGCAGTACAAGGCGACCCTGCACAAGATGCTGCAGTTGCAGCGCCGCGAGCTGGAGGTTGCCGAACAGACCCTGGCGCGTATCCAGGGCGAGCTTATGGCGGCCATGCGCAGCGAGAAGGTGCTGGCTCAGGTGATCGAGGCCAAGGTCGGCCAATGGCAGGCGCAGCTTGCGCAGCAGGAGCAGAAAATCCAGGATGGCCTCGCCGCGCAGTCCTGGTGGCGCGCGCGGGCGTGATGGCAATGGCGGATAACTCGTTCCGAGTTATGCGCCCTACGTCGGGGAGGCGATCTGTAGGGCGAATAACCGCTTGCGGTTATCCGCCGTCTGTTCGGCGAGCACGAGACACGGCATTTAAGTTTTCCTCCGGGGCGGTCGCCCTCTGAGGGAAAGCCCAGAAAATATTCGGATACCCACCATGGAAATCACCCGGCAACTGACCAGCCTTGCGCTGGCCACCGGCGAGTCCGCCAAGACCGCGCGCAGCGAGCGCGCCGCCCCGGTGGCGGAGACCAGCGCGAGCGCGCCGGTCAACGATTCGCTGCGTCTGGACGAAATGCAGGAAACCCTGCGCGCCATGCCCGACGTGGACCAGAACCGCGTCGCCGAAATTCGCCGCGCACTGATGAATGGAGAGCTGCAGAACGACACCAGCGTGCTGGCCACCAGCATCCTCTCCTACCATCGCGGCAGCGACGCATGACCCAGCGCGCGCGGCTGCTGCAGGTGATCGAGCAGGACATCCAGCAGGATGGCCGCGATTGCCTGGCGCTGCGCGAGCGCCTGCAGGAGCTGTATCGCCACCTGCTGGCGCGGGACAGCGCACAGATCGAAGCGCTGAACCCGGACATCCAGGCACTGCTCGAATCCGTCGCCGGCCGTGCCCAGCGCCGCAGCCGCGTGCTCCGTGCCTTCCATCTGCCCATGGACGCCGACGGCATGCGCACGCTGCTGTCCAACTACCAGCCGCCGCGTCGCGAAGAGCTGCAGCAGGAATGGCAGCAACTGGGCCAGCTCACTGCCCAGTGCAAGCGCCTCAACGAGCGCAACGGTAAGCTGCTGGCGATGCACCACGACATCCTCAGCCAGCTCATGGGCGATCCGCGCGAACAGTCGGTGTATTCGCGGCAGCCCTACTGAGCCGCGCTTCATCTTTCGGTCGCGGTTTTCCTGGGTGGGCTCTGTTCGCGAGCAAGCTCGCTCCTACAGGGGGACGCCGACGCGCTCTTCGTAGGAGCGAGCTTGCTCGCGAACCGCACGGCACCCATCCCGGCCATTGCACGCGAAAACATCCCACCAAAACGGCTTAACGAATCCCTCTCCACGGTCGCCCTTTCCCTGCATCAAGGCGCACTTCCGGCAGGCGGAAACACCGCTTCCCGCTGCGCGCCAAAGCATGCCGGGCGGAAGTGAAACTTCTCCCCGGTAATCCCGAAAAGCCCCGTCTGGTGGGCCTTCCGGCATTGGCACCGTAATTGCTCTTCCGACCCAAAGAGGTGGATTCAGATGGCGACCATAGATTCCGATTACGTCAAAAGCATGGCCCAGCAGCTGGCCACGTACGAAGTGCAGAACGGCCTGAACAAGGCTGACCGCAACAAGTCCTCGTACCAGTCCCAACTGACTGCCGTGACTTCCCTGGAGTCGGCGCTCAAGACCTTCTCCTCGGCGGTGAAGAGCCTGCAGGGCGTGACCGGCAGCAACACCAGCATGCTGGTGAACAGCGCCACCACCAGCAAGGACGGCTACCTGACCGCCAAGGTGGACAAGAACGCCGTACCCGGCAGCTACGACTTCTTCGTCGAGCAGCTCGCCACCAGCCACCAGCTGTCCTTCTCCGGGCTGCAGTCCGGCGATATCGACACCCAGGGCACCCTGACCCTGACCCAGAACGGCAAGTCCTTCGACATCGACCTGAGCAAGATCGACACCGACGGCGATGGCGCCAATTCGCTGGACGAGCTGGCCGCCGCGATCAACAAGGCCACCGACAACACGGGCGTGAAGGCCACCCTGGTGCGCAGCAATGGCCAGGTATCGCTGGTGCTGGGTGCCGAGAAATCCGGCGCGGACAACGCCATCAGCCTGTCGCTCAGCGGTACCGACAGCGCCAGCAGCGCTTTCGAGAACGCCATCGGCAACCCGCAGGAACTGTCCAAGGCGCAGGACGCCCGCGTCCGTCTCGGCGGCGAGAACGGCATGCTGCTGACCAACGCCAGTAACACCTTCGACAACATCATCGACGGCGTCAGCGCCACCTTCACCCAGGCGCAGAAGTCCGGTGAACAGGCCATCCGCCTGACCGTCGCCCAGGACCAGAGCGAGACCAAGAAGAAGGTGCAGACCTTCATCGACGCCTTCAACGCCCTGGCCAGCACCATCGACAGCCTGACTGCCGCCGGCGACCAGAACGGCAACGCCCGCGGTGCCCTGGCCGGCGACTCCAGCGTGCGTTCCATCGAGAACGCGCTGAACCAGATGGTTCGCACCAGCTTCGGCGGCGCCAACCTGATCAACCTGGGCATCAGCGCCGACCGCAGCGGCAAGCTGACCCTCGACGCCACCCGCTTCGAGAAGGCCGTCGCCAGCGACCCCGAGGCCCTGGACAAGCTGTTCATGGGCAAGGGCAACCTGCTCGACAGCCTGGACAAGGGTGTTGCCGTCTACACCAACAGCACCAACGGCGTCATGAAGAACCGCAAGGACGCCCTGAACAACAGCCTGCGCCGCGTCGACGACGACTACGACAACCTGCAGAAGCAGTACGACACCTACTACGCGCGCTACCTCAAGCAATACACCTCGATGATGCAGACCATGCAGTCGATGGACCAGACCAGCGGGATGTTCGGATGACCGCCTACGGCATGAACGAAAACTACGACAGTTACCGGATGATCGATCTGGAATCCAAGGCCGCCTCGTCCTCGCCCTATGAACTGGTGCTGGTGCTGTTCGACGGCCTGCTCGACGAACTGGCCCGCGCCCGCGGACACATCGAGCACAAGCGCTACCAGCAGAAGGGCCGCTCCCTGGAGAAGTGCCTGAACATCCTCAATGGCCTGAACGGCGCGCTCGACTACGAGAGCGGCGGCGAGACCGTGCAGGGCCTGGCGCGTCTCTACGACTACTGCATCTACCGTCTCTCCGATGTCAGCGTGTCGCTGGAGGTCGCTGGCATCGACGAAGTGGTGCGCCTGCTGGGCATTCTGCGTGAAGGCTGGGAGGGAGTGAGTGCCGCCCGTGGATGATCGCCAGCGCCTGCTGCAGCTGTACGAACGGCTGGGTAGTGCGCTGCAGCGCAAGGACTGGAAAGCCATGGGGCAGGTCGACCTGGCGATCCGCGCGCAACTGGTGGCTATGTCGTCGCAGGCCGGGCTGGCAGCCGATGTGCTGCTGGCCAAAAAGCACCTCAAGCGCCTGCACGAACAAGCGTCGCAGGCCTGTGCCGAGGAGTGCGAGCGTCTGCGCCGCCTCCTGCTCTCGCACCTGGAGTATGCCGAAGGACGCTCGGCGTACATGCAGGTGGATACGTACCAGGAGGGTCGATAGACCGTGATCCAGCTACCGACCCAATCCCTGCCGACCACCGTGCGCGATACGCCTCCGGTGGCCGACGCACGTCCGCAGGATTCGCGCCGTGATGACGCTTGCGTTGCCAGTGCCTCCGGTTTCCGCGCGCCACAGCCGGCGCAACCGAATGCTGGCGAGCGGACTATCACTGTGCAGTCGTTCCTCGCGCAGTTCGATACGGCACAGGTCGACGAATCGCTGCCGCAGCCCAGCCTTGCCTTGCCTGTCCTGCCGGAGGCGCTGCCCGCGGATAGCCGCGACAGTGATGCGCAAGGCCAGCAGGCGGAAGAGGCTTCGCCTTCCGGGGCGGAGAGCTGGCTCGCCGGCATGCTCAGCCAGGCGGGCCTGGTGGTACAGGCGCGGGACAATCCGTCCGAGCGGACCAGCGCCCGCGTGGCCGGGTTCGCCACCCAGGCGGCCGGTTCGTCTGCGCAGCCGACGCCCTCCGCCGTGAAGCCGGAGGATATGTTGCTGCCGCCTGCCGAGCTTTCCGAGGAGCCCGCCAAGGCCACCGCGCCGGCACCCCGCGAGGCGACCCAGAGCCAGGCGCAGACGCTGCTGCAACAGCACCTGGCCGCTGCCGTGCAGGCACCGGACTCCAGCGTGCCTGCACTGCCGGCCGCCGCGCTCGATCCGCGCCTGCCCGCCGCCGCCGCCGCTGACGGCAACGCCCAGCCCTCCGCCACGACGCCGGCCTCGCCGTTGTTCGACAGGCCGCTGCACCTCAAGGGCAACAACGAGGCCCACTGGGGCGAGCAGATGGTCAGTGCGCTGCGCGACAACGTCGAGTTGCAGCTTGGCCAGCGCGTGCAGAACGCCACGATCCGCCTCGATCCGCCGGAACTGGGCGCCCTGGAGATCCTGGTGCGCCATGAGGCTGGCCAGCTCAACGTGCAGATCTCCGCGTCCAATGGCGACGTGGTGCGCATGCTGCAGAACACCAGCGAGCGCCTGCGCCAGGAACTGGTCGGGCAGAACTTCCTGCAGGTCAACGTGCAGGTTTCGTCCGATTCGCAGCCGGGCCAGCAGGGCCAGCAGAACCGTCAGCGCTTCGCCGAGGAGCAGCTTGCGGTGGCCGCCAACCCGCGCGATGCGCAGGCGAGCGATCGTTCCGCGCCCCGAGGCGACAGCGACGTGCTGATTACCGTGTAGGTCGCCAGCGGCCCGCACTCCCACAGGATTTTTCGAGAAACCCCATGACCACGCCGCGTCTCGTTCTACTGATGCTCATCGTGAATATCGCCGTCGTGCTGGGTGGCGTGTTCGTCAACTACCAGATGATCAAGTCCGCCAGCCTCACCCCGGCCGCCGCTGCCTCCGACAAGGAGGGCGGCAAGGAAGACGGCAAGGAGGAGGAAGAGCAGGAGAGCGCCGAATACCTCTTCGTGCCCGTGGAGAAGATCATCGTCAGCTCTCGTGGCGAGGACCGTGAGCACTATTTCGTGATCGACCTGGTGCTGCAGGCCAAGGCCGATCAGGAGCGCAAGAAGCTGGAGAGCGTCGCGCCGATGGTGCGCAGTTCGGTGGTCGCCAACCTGACGCCGGAGAAGTTCGAAGTGCTGCGGGCGATGCCCATCGGCGATGTGCAGGCGCGCCTGGAAAAAGCGGTGATCGACGACTTCGCCGCGCGCAAGGTGGTGGTGCCCTTCGAGCACGTGATGCTCAGCAAGATGATCGTCCAGTAAGCCGTCATGCACGCCTTTCGCGATCCTGCCCTCAGCTATGCCAGTGGTGTCGGCGGCTACGCCAGCCCCGACGGCGGCCATGCGCGCCTGTCGCCGGCGGCCGAGCAGCGCTGGATGATGCAGTACCTGCCGCTGGTTCGGCGCATCGTCAGCCAGCTGTCGCTGCAGGCCAACCAGGTGCTGGATCGCGAGGACATGGAGCAGATCGGCCTGATGGGCCTGCTCGAAGGGTTGCGCCGTTATGGCGAGCCGGACGAGCAGTTCGGCCGCTTTGCCGCGCTGCGCATTCGCGGCGCGATCCTCGACGAATTGCGTCGCCAGGACTGGCGCCCGCGCCAGGTACGGCAGCAGGCGCACAAGGTGCGTGATGCGATCCGTTCCCTGGCACGCCAACTCGGCCGCGTGCCCAGCGACGAGGAAGTGTTCGCTGCTACCGGCCTTGACGAGGCGGGCTACCAGGATTACCTGCGCGCCGAATCCTCCGAGGCCATCGAGAGCTTCGACGCGCTGTTGCAGAACGGCCACGACGGCGTGCAGGGCAGCGGCGACGCGCTGGAAGAGCGTGTGCTCAAGGAGCGCCTGCTGGCCCAGGCGCTGGAGCGCCTCAATGAGCGCGAGCGGTTGATCCTCAACCTGTATTACCAGCACGAACTGAACCTCAAGGAAATCGCCCTGGTGCTGGAGCTGACCGATGCGCGCATCTGCCAGCTGATGAAGCAGGCGATCGGCAAGTGCAGCCGTTTCCTCCAAGACCCCGACACCCCCTGAAGAATCCTGACCTATGCAGAAAATCATCGGCGCCCTGATCATCATCGCCTGCGTGCTCGGCGGCTACGCCATGGCCCACGGCGAATTACGCGCGCTCTGGCAGCCGGCGGAGATGATCATCATCCTCGGCGCCGGCCTGGGCACCCTGGTCGTCGCCAACCCGCGCGAAGTACTGCTGGAGATGTGCTCGCAGATCAAGGGCGTGTTCGTCTTCAAGCGCCGTGGCGAGGAGTTCCAGCGCCAGCTGCTGATGCTGCTCTACGAACTGCTGGAGATGGTCGACGTCGGCGGACTGAAGGTCCTCGACGCGCACATCGAGGAGCCGGAGCAGAGCGACCTGTTCGCTCGCTACCCGCTGATCCTGCAGGAAAAGAACCTGATGGCATTCATCGCTGACAACTTCCGCCTGATGGCCATGGGCAAGATCAGCGCCCATGAGCTGGAAGGCTTCCTCGAACAGGAACTGGATGCCATGGAGCACGCCCTGCTGCAGCCGTCCAAGTCGCTGCACAAGGTCGGCGAGGCGATGCCCGGCTTCGGCATCCTCGCGGCGATCCTCGGCATCATCATCACCATGGGCAACATCGGTGGCTCGGTGGCCGAGATCGGCGCCCACGTGGCCGCTGCGCTGGTGGGTACCTTCTTCGGCATCTTCGTCTGCTACTGCCTGATGGACCCGCTGTCCAACGCCATGTCGCAGCGGGTGAAGACCGAACTGTCGGCGCTGGAATGCGTGCGTACCACGCTGGTTGCCCATGTCGCCGGCAAGCCTACGCTGCTGGCGGTGGACGCCGGTCGCAAGCTGATCGAACAGGACGTGAAACCGGCCTTCAAGCAGCTGGAGACCTGGGTCACCCGCTATGAGGAAGAGCGGGACGCAGCATGAAGAAACGCGCTGACAAGCACAGCGAAGTCATCATCAAGCGCCGCAGCAAGAAGGGCCACGATGACGAGCACGGCGGCGCCTGGAAGGTAGCCTTCGCCGACTTCACCCTGGCGATGATGGCGCTGTTCATGGTGCTGTGGATCGTTCACCCGCAGACCGAGCCGCAGCCGGTGGCGGTGGGCGACCAGGACGCCAACCCGGTGGTGGATGGCGGTGCCGGCGTGTTCGACGGTGCCAGCCGCACGCCCATCGAGCTGGATGGCATGCCGCAGCCGGTCAAGACCCCGGAAAAGCCCGCGCCGCAGCTCGCACTCGACTCTGGTAAGCAAGGCAAGGCTGGCGAGCAGGCGAAGGATTCGAGCGTGCAGCAGGACGGCGAGGGCCGCCAGTACGACAGCAACGAAGACCTGCGCGAGCTGGCCGAGTTGATCCGCGAGGTGTCCGGCAAGGTCGATGCGCTGGCCAACATCGAGGTGACCGTGGTCCCGCAGGGGCTGCGTATCCTGATCAAGGACGACCAGCAGCGCTTCATGTTCGCCCGTGGCCAGGCCACCCTCGACCCGCATTTCCAGACCCTGCTTGGCGCGTTGTCCGGTGTGCTGGCGAAGGTGCAGAACAAGCTGATCTTGAGTGGCCATACCGACGCCGTGCAGTACCGCCGTCCCGATGGTTACAACAACTGGAACCTCTCCGGCGACCGCGCCCTGCGCGCACGCAACGTGATGGTCGACAGTGGCCTGCCGGCCGCGCATGTGCTGCAGGTGGCGGCCCAGGCCGACGTCATGCCGCTGCGCCCGGAAGACCCGGAGAACGGCGCCAACCGGCGGATCGAGATCCTCCTGCTGACCCAGCGCGCGGAGAGTCTGTACCGGGAAATCTTCGGCGAGAGTTATGCCCAGGTGCACTATTCGGCGTCGGGCGCGAAACTCGTCGAGCCACAGCCACAGCCACAGCCACAGCCACAGCCACAGCCACAGCCACAGCAGGCACAGGCGCCCACGTCAGCGGCAGTCGAGGCACCAGCTCCCGCGGCGAAGGCGGAGCCGACGTTGAAGCTGTGAGGGGCTCAGCGGTTGCGCGGATGGCGCGGACAGAAAACCTGGCGTGTCTCCACGCCGTAGAGGCAGCCGCCCAGGGGTTCGAGGGTGATGCGGGCGCCGCGCTGGCGGCCATAGAGCAGGTTGAAGATCAGTTCGCTGTCCAGGCCGCTGTCGGCCTGCAGGTTGCTGATGCTGTTCTCCTCCACCTGCAGCTGGAAACGCCCGCCCAGGTCGCTGCCGACCAGGCCGGAAACTTCGAGGATGTTGGCGTCCTGCTGGATCATCGAGTAGAAGCGCCCCTCGTGGAACATGGTGGTCTGGGCGATTTCCAGCACCTTGCCATTGCCCAGCACCACCTGCCCGGAAGAGGCGTAGCGGCCATCGATGGCCGAGGTGCTGTGGGCGTGCCTCCACAGCATGCCCAGCGCCAGGGTCAGGCAGGCGACGCCGAACAGCGAAACCACCAGGCAGCGGCGGGCCGCGCCGACCTGGCGGCGTAGGTTCAGTTCAGGCACTTGCGCAGCTGCTCCTGGGGAGTCCGGGCGACCTGGCTCTCATGGATCAGCAGCCAGTTGGAATTGCCTTCGGGTTGCACGCAGACCAGCTCATAGAAGCCCGAGGTCATGTGCAGCATGAGGCCGATGGGGCGGCTGGCCAGGTCGGCCAGTTGATGGGCCAGGGGGCGGGTGTTGCTGATCAGCCGTTGCAGGTCCTGTTCGTTGTCTTCGACGTAGGTGATCTGCAGGGAGCCGACATTCTGTTCGGCGGTCAGGACCGGACTGCGGACCTGGGTGTAGTAGATGGCGCCGGAGAGGACCAGCAGGCCGAGGATGCAGAGGCTCGCGGCGGCGAGTTTCAGGCGCCGTAGATTCGGCGGTCGCAGTCCGGAGGCGGGAGCGACGCTCTCCAGCGGAATGACTTCCGGAGTCGCGTCGGCGACCTCCGCGTCCGGCTCGCTGGCCTGGTCGATCAGGTACTGCGGGTTGAACATGTAGCCGCGGCGCGGCAGCGTCTGGATGATCTGCCGCTGCTTCTCGTCCGCCAGCACCTGGCGCAGGGTATAGATCTGCTGGTTCAGGCTGCCCTGGCCGACCACCCGATCGGACCACGCATGGGTCAGCAGTTCATCGCGGGCCACCACGTCTCCCGGACTCTGCAGCAGGCGTTCGAGCACGCGGCTGCCGGAAAAGCCCAGGTCGATCCGCTCCACCTGGCCGTCACGGTCGAGGTCGAGTTGATAGAGCGCGGGATAGAACTGCGCGACGCAATCGGAACGCCCGGTGCGGAGGGTCAGGCAGGCGATCGGCCGACTGTCCGTTGGCGTGGAAGTGAGTGTGTTCATCTTGCCCTTGCGAGCCGCTCCCTTGACGGTCGCGGGGAAACTCCATTTGTCCATGGAGGCAGAGGCATTATTTTGACGTCAGAAAAATGTGGGTGCAAGTTCTGAATTTTGCACACTCGTGCTTGCAATTTTCACACGAGCCTCGAAACCACTGGCGTAGAGGGGCTGCGCCGCGACCGGTGGTCGCAACGCCGTCTGTCAGCGTACCCGCAGACAGCACAACGCCCCACCGGGGCGGGGCGTTGGCGGATCAGGGCGCGCGACGCGGGGGGGCGCCTCGCGCTGGCTGGGGCTTAGCCCAGCAGGCCCATGATCATGCTGGGCATCTGGCCAGCTTGCTTGAGCATGGAGATGCCCGACTGCATCAGCATGGAGTTCTTGCTCATGTTGGCGCTTTCGACGGCGAAGTCGGCGTCCATGATGCGGCCCTTGGACAGGTCGGTGTTGTCCTTCATGTTGGCCAGGTTGTTGGAGGTGTGCTGCAGGCGGTTGATGTTCGCACCGAACTGCGCGCGCAGGCTGCCGATGGCGTCCAGGGCATCGTTGGCCAGGTCGATGGAGCCGTTGGCGCCAGTGATGGTTTCCAGCTCGTTGCCGTCAGCGCTGGTGGCCTGGAACTGGCTGGTCAGGGCGGTGAAGGCGTCGGTTACGGCTTTCAGTTCAGTGGTGACGTCGACGTTCAGGGTCTCGGCCTTGTCCGAACCGATCTGGAAGGTCACGCCACCGGTGGCGCCGAACTTGCCGCTGGCGCCATCGACGCCGAACAGCGCATCGCCACCGAACTTGGTGTTGGCAATGATGTTCTTCAGTTCCTTGCCCAGTTCGTTGAACTCGGCGGACAGGGCCTTGCCGTCGTCGGTGGTGTTGGTGCCGTTGGCGGCCTGGGTGGACAGGTCCTTCATGCGCTGGGTGATGTCGGTCAGCTCGCTGAAGGCGCCGTCGGCGGTCTGCATCAGGGAGATGGCGTCGCTGGTGTTGCGCATGGCCACGTCCATGCCGCGGGATTGCGCGTTCAGGCGGGTGGCGATCTGCAGGCCGGCGGCGTCGTCGGCAGCGGAGTTGATGCGCAGGCCGGTGCCCAGGCGCTGCTGGTTGGTGGCCAGCAGGTTGTTGGTCTTGCCCAGGTTGGTCTGGGTGATCAGCGAGGAGTAGTTGGTTTGAATCGACAAGGCCATGGTGGACTTCCTGTATGAGCTGAATGAAGCCGGCGTTGTGCCTGCTGAAGGGGTAAGGCGACAGCTCGCGGGGAAGGATTAAGGGCGGAGGAGAAAAATTTGGCGCGGGGATTCCGACGATACCGGCCGGCGCCGCGCAGACATCGCCGTCTTGCCGCATGTGTCCTTTTGCTCAGGAGCGGTCATCTATGTTGTTGAGACATATCTGACAGCCCTGGCGCCGGGGTGCGGCTAAGCTCCCTGGGTCCACAAGGCTGTGGATTGTTCGTCCGAACGCCTTGTTCCGGGCTTTGTGCTCCGAACCTTGAGAAAGGAACCTCATGATCTCCGTCTACCAGCTCAAGTCCCGTTTCCAGAACCTGCTCCGCCCCCTGGTCACCCGCCTGTACGAGCGCGGCGTCACGGCCAACCAGGTGACGCTGGCCGCCTGCGGCCTTTCGCTGCTGGTGGCGCTCACCGTCGCGCTGCTGGCCGGCCACGCCTGGATATTCCTGCTGATCCCCCTGTGGATGTTCCTGCGCATGGCACTCAACGCCATGGACGGCATGCTTGCCCGTGAATTCGGCCAGCAGTCGAAGCTGGGTGCCTACCTCAACGAGCTCACCGACGTGATCGCCGACAGCGCGCTGTACCTGCCGTTCGCCCTGCTGCCGGGCGTGATGCCGGCGCTGGTGGTGCTGGTGGTCCTGCTGGCAGTCATCAGTGAGTACGCCGGCGTGCTCGGGGTGATGGTGGGTGCTTCGCGGCGCTACGACGGCCCCATGGGCAAGAGCGACCGCGCGCTGTGCTTCGGTGTCTTCGGTGCCGGTGTGGCCAGCGGACTGTTGCCGCTGAGCTGGCTCGACCCGTTGCTGGTGCTGCTGGCACTGCTGCTGGTGCTGACTATCGTCAACCGGGTGCGCCAGGGGCTGGCCGAGCAGAAGGAACAAACGGCCGGCTGAGCCAGGGCCGCCATGTCAGGACCGGGACCGGACAGTCCCGCAAGCCATCGAACAGAGGAAGTTATGCGCGAGTCTTCGAATCACCACTTCGTTACCCATGACGGCGTCGAGCTGTTCTACCGCCACTGGCCGGCTGCTGCCGGCAGCGAGGAGCCGCGCCGCGCTGTATTGCTGTTCCATCGTGGCCATGAGCATTCCGGGCGCATCGGCCACCTGGCCGACGAGCTCGAGCTGCCCGGCTTCGACGTTTTCGCCTGGGATGCTCGCGGCCACGGCCAGTCGCCCGGCGCGCGCGGCGACAGCCCGAGCTTCGGCACCAGCGTGCGCGACGTGCAGACCTTCGTCGAGCACATCGCTTCGACCTACGGCATCGCCATCAGCGAGATGGCGGTGGTGGCGCAGAGTGTCGGCGCGGTGGTTGCCTCCACCTGGGTGCACGACTACGCGCCGCCGATCCGCAGCCTGGTGCTCGCCTCGCCGGCATTCAAGGTCAAGCTCTACGTGCCCTTCGCCCGGCCGGGCCTGAAGCTGGCGCGCTGGTGGCGCGGCAACTTCTTCGTCAACAGCTATGTGAAGGCGAAATTCCTCACCCACGATCCCGAGCGCATCGCCTCGTACGACAGCGACCCGCTGATCGCCAAGGCCATTTCAGTGAACGTGCTGTTGGGCCTGTATGAGGCGGCCGACCGCGTTGTAGCCGACGCCCAGGCGATCCAGGTGCCGACACAACTGCTGATCTCCGGCTCCGATTTCGTGGTGCACCGCAAGCCGCAGCAACGCTTCTTCGACAACCTCGGTACGGCGCGCAAGGAGCTGCACATCCTGCCCGGCTTCTTCCACGACACCCTCGGCGAACTGAATCGCGAGCAGGCGACCACGCGGGCGCGGCGCTTCATCCTCGAGTGCTTCGTCCGTGAACCCGAACGCGCAGACCTGCGCGACGCCGACCGTTTCGGCTACACCTGCGCCGAGGCGGAAGCCCTGGCGACGTCATTGCCCACCTGGTCGCTTCGCGATCTCTACTGGCGCGCCACGCGCGCCAACATGCGCCTCGGCCGGTTGCTTTCCGACGGCATCAATCTTGGCTTCCAGACCGGCTTCGACTCCGGCAGCACCCTGGACTACGTCTACCGCAACCAGCCCGCCGGCGCGGGGCCGGTGGGGCGGATGATCGACCGCACCTACCTGGAGTCCGCCGGCTGGCGCGGCATCCGCCAGCGCAAGGTCAACATCGAGGAATTGCTCCGTCTGGCCATGGCCAGCCTGCGCGAGCAGGGCCGCGAAGTACGCATCCTCGACATTGCCGCCGGCCACGGGCGCTACATCCTCGAAGCGCTGCAAGGCCTCGAGGCGCTGCCCGAAAGCGTACTGCTGCGCGACTACAGCGAGCTGAACGTGCGCGAAGGCTCGGCGCTGATCGAGCGCCTGGGCCTGAAGGAGCGCGCCCGTTTCGTGCAGGGCGACGCCTTCGATGGCGCCGACCTCGCCGCCGTGGAGCCGAAACCGACGCTGGCGGTGGTCTCCGGTCTCTATGAGCTGTTCGCCGACAACGCCATGGTCAGCGGCTCGCTGGCCGGCCTGGGCGAGGCGGTGGAAGAGGGCGGCTACCTGATCTACACCGGGCAGCCCTGGCACCCGCAACTCGAACTGATCGCCCGTGCCCTCACCAGCCACCGTGCCGGTCAGGCCTGGGTAATGCGCCGCCGCACGCAACTGGAGATGGACCAACTGGTGGCTTCTGCCGGCTTCCGCAAACTGGCCCAGCGCATCGACGAGGACGGCATCTTCACCGTCTCCCTGGCTCGCCGGGAGCGCAGCTGATGACGCCGCTGCCAGCGCGTGATCCCGGTGTCCTGCGGCGCGCGGTCATCTGGCTGCTGTTCCTCGGGCCGTTCTTCTTCCTCAGCTACGGCTTCGCCAACTGGGTGGCGGCGCAACGCGAATCGGTCGGCGTGCTGGTGTTCGACTGGGAGCGCGGCACGCCGCTGTGGCCGTGGACGATCATCCCGTACTGGTCCATCGACCTGCTGTACGGGCTGTCCTTCCTGCTGCCGCGCACCAAGCGCGGGCTGGACTGCCACGCCCTGCGCCTGCTCACCGCGCAGGTCGTCGCGGTAGCCTGCTTCCTGCTGTTCCCGCTGCGATTCAGCTTCGAGCGACCGATGCAGGAGGGCTTCTTCGGCGTGCTGTTCGACCTGTTGATGGGTTTCGACAAGCCCTTCAACCAGGCGCCCTCGCTGCATATCGCCCTGCTTGTGATCCTCTGGGTCGCCTATGGTCGCTACGCCAGCGGAGCATGGCGCTGGTTGCTGCACGGCTGGTTCGCGCTGATCGGCCTGTCGGTGCTGACCACCTGGCAACACCATTTCATCGACGTGCCGACCGGTGCGCTGCTGGGCTTCCTCTGTGTCTGGCTGTGGCCGCGGGAGGTGCGCTCGCCGCTGCAGGCGTGGAGCCTCAGCGCTGATCCGCAGCGGCGTCGGCTGGCGGCAATCTATGGTGTCGGGGCGCTGCTGTGCCTGGTGCTGGCGCTGGCCGGCGGCGGCCTGTGGCTCTGGTTGTGCTGGCCGGCTGTATCCCTGGCGCTGGTTGCACTCTGCTACCTGGGGATCGGCACGGTGGGGTTCCAGAAGCGCCTGGACGGTCGCCATTCGGTGGCGGTCTCCTGGTTGCTGGCGCCCTACTGGCTGGGCGCGTGGCTCAACGCGTGCTGGTGGACGCGCCGCCATCCGCAGCCGGACGAAGTGCTGCCGGGTCTCTGGCTCGGGCGCCTGCCGGACTGGTACCAGCCCCGGCACCTGCCGAGTCTGTCGATCCTCGACCTGTGCGCCGAGCTGCCCTGCACCGCGCTGACACGCCGCTACGAATGCCTGCCGCTGCTCGACCTGGTAGCACCGAGTGTCGAGCAATGCCGGCAAGGCGCGGACCTGATCCAGCGAATGCACGCCGAAGGCCCGTTGCTGGTGTGCTGCGCACTGGGCTACTCGCGCAGCGCCACGCTGGTGGCGGCGTGGCTGCTGATATCCGGCCGTGCGGCCACGCTCGAGGATGCGCTGGCGCAGATTCGCCGCGCCCGTCCGCAGGTGGTGCTGAAGGCCGAACAACTGGCGGTGCTGGCGCAGATCGCCGGCCAGCCGAACCTGTCACAGGAGGTGAGTCATGTCGGTTGATCCGGGCCTGATCCTGGTGGCCAGCCTGTTGCGGCGCGGCAGCAGCCTCAATGGCCTGTCCTCGGCGCTGACCGTGCTGGCGCTGGCGCTCGGCTTCTACGGCGTGCTGATGGCCAGTGCCACCCTGGCGTTCAGCCTGAGCATGGCATTGCTGGTGCTGCTCGGGCTGGTGCAGAAGTTCTATGCCATGCGTGTAGCGCTGGATGCGGACCTGTTCGAGGCCATGGCCAATGCCGGCGAGGCGCTGCCGGAAAAAACCCGTCAGCTGGATGACGCACTGGCCACCTATGTGGGTGTGCCGGAAGAAATGTCCGGTCGCACCTGGAGCGAGCGCAGCCGTGGCGCGCTGAAGCTCCTGCGTCGGCAGGTAGTGCTGTGTGCGGTGCAGTGGCTCGTTGCGCTGCTGTGCCTGATCACCCTGACCTTCCAATCCTGAGGAACCTACTCGCAATGCTGGAAAGACTCTGCGCCTACGCCATCATCGCCGGCGCCCGTGCGGTGACCGGTCTGCGCAGCCTGTGGATCGGTACCACTCCGACCCCGGCGCAGCGCATCTACTACGCCAATCACAGCAGCCATGGCGATTTCGTCCTGCTCTGGGCCTCGCTGCCGCCGGAGCTGCGCTCGCGTACGCGGCCGGTGGCGGGCATGGACTACTGGGGCAAGGGCGGCCTGCGTGGCTTCATCATCAACCGCGTGTTCCATGGCGTGCTGATCGACCGCACCCGCGGCGCCGAGGGCGGCAACCCACTGGAGCCGGTGGAGCGCGCCCTGGCCGATGGCGACTCGCTGATCCTCTTCCCCGAAGGCACCCGAAACCTCGACGAGGAAGTGCGCCTGCTGCCGTTCAAGAGCGGCATCTTCCACCTGTCCAAGGCCCATCCGCAGGTGGAGCTGGTGCCGGTGTGGCTGGACAACCTCAGCCGTGTGATGCCCAAGGGCCGCGCGCTACCGTTGCCGCTGCTGTGCACCCTGAGCTTCGGCGCACCGCTGGTGGTGGAGGAGGGCGAGGCCAAGGAAGCCTTCCTCGAACGTGCCCGCGAGGCGCTGCTCAGGCTTGCCGCGCCGGAGGGTCGCTGAGATGAACCAGACCTGGCTGCTCTTCGGTGGTATCGGCGCCATCCTGGTCCTCGCCTCGTTGGTGGGCGCAGTGCTGCGCTGGCGGGCGCCGCCCGGCCCCCACGCGGTGATCGACAACCTCAACGCGCGGATCAACGCCTGGTGGGTGATGGTCGCGGTGATCGGCTGCGCCTTCGCCCTCGGCTACTGGGCAGTGATCCTGCTCTTCTACGGGGTCTCGTTCTACGCCCTGCGCGAATTCCTCACCCTGATGCCGACACGCCGCAGCGACTATCCGGCGCTGGTGGCGGCGTTCTACTTCGTGCTGCCGATGCAGTACCTGCTGATCGGCATCGGCTGGTACGGGCTGTTCTCCATCTTCATCCCGGTCTACGTGTTCCTGCTGCTGCCGATCCTCGCCTCGCTGGGTGGCGACTCCAAGCACTTCCTCGAGCGAGCTTCGAAGGTGCAGTGGGCGCTGATGCTGGCGGTGTTCTGCATCTCCTACGTGCCGGCGCTGCTGACCCTGGAGATCGCCGGCTACGAAGGACGCAACCTGCTGCTGATCGCCTTCCTGGTGATCGTCGTGCAGCTGTCCGACGTGCTGCAGTACGTCTGCGGCAAGCTCATGGGCAAGCGCAAGATCGCGCCG
The DNA here is from genome assembly GCF_051990045.1 of Pseudomonas sp. YH-1. NCBI lineage: Bacteria > Pseudomonadati > Pseudomonadota > Gammaproteobacteria > Pseudomonadales > Pseudomonadaceae > Pseudomonas > Pseudomonas sp. YH-1. Next base: position 1,330,511 of record NZ_CP178184.1, read on the forward strand.
AACCTGTCGCCCTCCAAGACCCTCGAAGGCTTCATCGGCGGTGTGGCGCTGGCTACGCTGATCGGTGGCGCGCTGTGGTGGATCACGCCCTTCACCTTCTGGCAGGCGCTGCTGATCGCCCTGCTGATCAACATCCTCGGCTTCTTCGGCGGGCTGGTGATGTCGGCGATCAAGCGCGACCGCGGGGTGAAGGACTGGGGCCACATGATCGAAGGCCACGGCGGCATGCTCGACCGCCTGGATTCGGTGTGCTTCGCCGCTCCGGTGTTCTTCCACTTCGTCCGCTACTGGTGGACCTGAGCCCCGTCGGAAATCCCCCAAGCGCTCCGGGGTAACCACTCCGGAGCGCCGGTTCGCAGCTACGCTTGCTCTATTCCCTCGGAAGTGTCGTATGGCAACGGAGTGTTTGGGCGTAAGCAGTCGAATCTTTACGGGGCCATGAAGCAATGGACACTCTCTTTCCGCGAGTCACCGGCGGGGCCGCGTCTTGAGCGGCTCGGCGGGTAGTTTTCCGTTCACCTGCCTGGTTACCGCCATCGGCTCGTACTCTGCCGAATCGGTGATCGCATCGTTACGCGAGCACTGGGGCGCGCGGGTGGTGGGGACCAATACCCAGCCCCGCGACTGGTGCGCCACCTCGGCCTTGCTGGATACCTTCCATCGGGTTCCGGCGGCGAGAAATGTTACCGAGTATGTGGAACGCATCCTCAGGATCTGCGAGGCCGAGCAGGTGACCCATGTGCTGCCGCTGATCGACCCCGAGGTCGATGCCTTCGCGCTGCACCACGAAGCCTTTACCGAACGCGGCATCACGCTGTGCATGCAGCCGCTGGAGACCATTCGTGTTGCCCGCGACAAGTGGCGGGTGCACCAGGCCTTCGGTAATGATCCGCTGATCCGCACCATTCCCACCTGGCGCCTGGAGGATCTGCCCATGGCAGGGCTGGACCTGCCGCTGATCGCCAAGCCACGTGACGGGCGCAATTGCGAAGGCTTGATGCACGTGCGCGATGCGGATTTCCTGCACTACGTGCGCCAGCGCTTCTCGGACCGCGACTACATCGTGCAGCCGCTGCTGCCGGGCGATGTCTGCGTGGTGGACGTGGTGCGCCAGCAGAGCAGTGGAGCCTGGGCGGCCATGGCGCGCCAGGAGCTGGTGCGCACGCCGACCGGGGCGGGTCTGACCGTACGAATGCTGGCCGACGTTCGGCTGGTCGAGATGGCCGGTCAGGTCGCCCGCGTGCTGGGCGTGAACGGCTGCATCAACGTGGAATTCCTCGTGCAAGACGGCGAGGCGTTGCTGATGGACGTCAACCCACGCTTCTCCGGAGGGATTGCCTTCAGCCATCTTTCCGGCTACGACATGGTCGCCAATCACCTGCGCTGCTTCCGCGAGGCGCCGCTGGATGCGTCCGTGCTGCCCGCGCCGAGCATCCACGCGCGGCGGCTGGTGGAGGTGACCACCTTTGCCGCGCCGGCGGCTTCGCCCGATCCCGTTATTGTGCTGCCGGGCTCTCAGGGCAGCGTCGCTTCGCAACCGCTCGGCTGACTGACGCGTCTCCCGGCAGAAGCGGATCCCGCCCGTGATGGGGCGCTTGGCGCGCTCCTGTAGAGGCGTTCAGCCGTGAGCGAGGGCCGCATCAGAAGATGCTGCTCACCTCGCCTGATGCCGTCACCTTCGCCTCGATGATCTTCTGGCTACGCAGGTTCCTTACACGGATCACTTCGTCCTGCTTGCCGTTGGCCATTGCCTCGCCGACGGCGCTGGCCTGGATGCCGTCCTGGCTGGCGACGATCTTCACCTGCTGGCCGCGACGCACCATCATCGCGCCATCGAGCAGCGCAGGCGTCAGCGGCTGGTCGGCGCGGATGCGGCGGCGGGCCGTCTTGCCGGCCACCTCGGCGATGTCGGTGAAGTAACCCCGCGAGCCCTTGCCGATTTCCACCGGTGCGAGCTTGAGCTGCGCCCTGTCCAGCGTATGGCCGCGCTCGATCTCGCCGCTGGCGACCACCGTTGGCAGGTACACGGTGGGTTGGCTGATAAAGGTCACCGGCCAGCCGGATTGGCCCGCGCAGGAGGCTTCGAAGCGTCGTCGCGCGGTAACCGCAGTGGGGGCTTCGAGTATGCGCAGCTGCGGGCCGCCAGGGCAGGCGGTGAGTTTGCCCAGGCTGTTGGGCAGGTTGTTGTTCACCGTGAAAGTCATGCCTTTCCAGCCGGCCTTGCGTGCGGCTTCCTTCAGCTCGGCGGCGACCTGCTGCTGCGCGGCGGCGTCGAGTTGCACGCGTGCATCCTGGGCGTGCGCGAGAGCGGGAAGCAGCAGGAGGAAACAGGCGGAAAGGGCCTTTCCGCATCCTGGCGCGCGGTGCGTCGAAAGCGGAAAAGCCGCGTTGCACGCACTGCTCTTCTCTTTGAGTAAAGCCTTGTAAATCAACGACATGAAGCGATATTCCAGGATGGGCATGCTTTGTGCTCTGTCGCTGCGCACACCGAAAGACGGCCGAACGACGAGAGTGGGTTGCGCGAATGAGTATACGGTTTGACGACACCCTGGGTATCCACGAGAGAGCCCTCTCGCTGCACATGCAGCGCAGCGAAATCCTGGCCTCCAACCTGGCCAACGAAGACACCCCCGGCTTCAAGGCACGGGACATCGATTTCGCCACCGAGATGCAGCGCCAGGACACCTCCAGCGTCCTGCTGGCCAGCACCAGCGCCGCGCGCCCGGACCTGAAGTACCGCATCCCCAACCAGCCCTCGCAGGACGGCAACAGCGTGGAGCTGTCCACCGAGCAGGCGGAGTTCTCGCGCAACGCGATGGATTTCCAGACCAGCCTGACCTTCCTGACCCTGAAATTCCGCGGCCTCAAGCAGGCCATCGAGGGACGCTGACGCCATGGCATTCGATTCCATCTACCGCATCGCCGGCTCGTCGATGAACGCACAGACCGTGCGCCTGAACACCGTGGCCAGCAACCTGGCCAACGCCGACTCTGCCGCCAACAGCCCGGACACCGTGTACCAGGCGCGCAAGCCGATGTTCGCCGCCGTCTACGAGAACGACCAGCTCACCCGTGGCGCCGGCATGGGCGGCGCCCATGTGCAGGTGCTCGACGTGGTGACCTCCGGCCGCTCGCCGCAACGCCGCTACGAGCCCGGCAGCCCGCTGGCCGATGCCACCGGCTACGTCTACTACCCCGACGTCAACGAGATCGAGGAAATGACCGACATGATGTCCGCCACCCGCAGTTTCGAGACCGGCGTGGAAGTGCTCAACCGCGTGAAGAGCATGCAGTCCAGCCTGTTGAAACTGGGAGACGCCTGATGAGCACGGTCAACAACGACACCAGCTCCAGCGGCACCAGCAGCACTTCGTCCGACACGCCCAAGCAGGCGGTCAACCTCGGCGAGCTGACCGACATGGAGAACAGCTTCATCACCCTGCTGGTCGCCCAGGTGCAGTACCAGGACCCGACGAAGCCGGTGGACAGCACCGAGTTCATCAACCAGTACTCGGCGATGGCGCAGGTGAAGAGCATGCAGAACATGACCACCCTGCAGCAGAACAACCTGGTGCTGATGGACAACCTGCAGACCCTCACCGCTGCCGGCCTGGTCGGCCAGGAAGTGAAGGTCAGCGCCGACAGCCTGCAGCTGGACGGCGACAAGGTCAGCGGGCAGATCACCCTGGAGCACGCCTCGGCCACCACCGTGCTGCAGCTCACCGACGCCAACGGCGTGCGCACCGACATCACTCTCGGCCCGCAGGAAGCCGGCTCCGTGCCCTTCACCGTGGACCCCGAAGCGCTCGGCCTGAAGCCCGGCAAGTACAGCCTGGCGGTCAAGACCGAGAGCGGCGAGACGCCGGGCATCGAGGTCTCCGGCCTGGTGCACAACGTCCGCGTCAGCGCCGACGGCCCGGTGCTGGAAGTCGAGGGCGCAGGCTCGGTGCCCTTCTACAAGATCGTCGAATTCAGTCAGGGCCAGGCCGCCTGAGCGCCTGTTCCCCCCTCCTAGGATGAGCTAACGCCATGAGCTTCAACATCGCCCTGACCGGCCTGAACGCCGTCACCCAGCAGCTGGACACCATCAGCAACAACATCGCCAACTCCGGCACCGTCGGCTTCAAGTCCTCGCGCACCGAGTTCGGCAGCGTCTACGCCGACAGCAAGGGCATGGGCGTGGAAGTCGCCGGCACCACCCAGAGCATCAGCCAGGGCGGTTCGCTGGTGTCGACCAACCGTGCACTGGACCTGGCCATCTCCGGCGGCGGCTTCTTCGTGGTCAAGAGCGGCAACGGCGACACCCAGTACACCCGCGCCGGCGTGTTCAGCCAGGACAACGCCAACTACCTGATCAACGCCACCGGCCAGCGCCTGCAGGGCTACCCGACCGACGCTGCCGGCAACCTGCTGGTGGGCACCGTCTCCGACCTGCAGGTGAAGACCGCCAACCTGCCGGCCAAGGCCACCGACAAGCTGGAGTTCGTCGCCAACCTCGACTCCAACGAGAAGGTGCCGAGCGTCGCGCCGTTCGATCCGCAGAAGGTGGAGACCTACAACTCCACCTACACCAGCAAGATCTACGATTCCCAGGGCAAGGAACACACCCTGACCCAGTACTTCGTGCTGACCGGCACCAACACCTGGGACGCGCACTACGCGGTGGACGGCAATGCCGTCGGCGCCACCCAGTCGCTGACCTTCGCCCCGGACGGCTCGCTGTCCTCGCCGATCGCTTCCGTGCCGGTGAGCTTCACCCTGCCGGGCGTCGATCCGATGAACATCGCGCTGGACTACACCGGCACCAGCCAGTACGGCTCGGACTTCGTCGTCACCACCAACCGCACCACCGGCTACGCCGCCGGCGAGCAGACCGGTATCGCGGTGGAGAACGACGGCAAGGTCTACGTCAACTACAGCAACGGCCAGCGCATGCTGCAGGGCCAGGTCGCCCTGGCGAACTTCATCAACACCGGCGGCCTGCAGAACCAGAGCGGCACCGCCTGGACCGAGACCTCCGCGTCCGGCGCCCCGCTGATCGGCGTGCCCGGCATCGGCCAGTTCGGCTCGCTGTCGGCCGGCAACCTGGAAGGTTCCAACGTCGACATCACCCAGCAACTGGTGGGCCTCATGGAAGGCCAGCGCAACTACCAGGCGAACACCAAGGTGATGACCACCGACAAGGAACTCACCCAGGTCCTGTTCTCGGCCATCTAAGGACTCGTCATGGATCGCCTCGGCTACACCGCAATGACCGCCGCCAGCCGCAGCATGGCGGCGCTGGACGTGCGTGCGAACAACCTCGCCAACGTCAACACCCCCGGCTTTCGCGCCGACCTGGAACACGCAACGGCCGTGGACGTGGGCGGCGCCGGCTACGACAGCCGCCACCTCGCGCGCATCGAAAGCAGCGGCGTGGACATGAGCGCCGGCACCCTGATGGCCACCGGGCGCGACCTCGACGTTGCCATCCAGGGTCAGGGCCTGCTCGCCGTGCAGAGCGGCACCGGCGAGGCGTACACGCGCCAGGGCAACCTGGAGATCGATGCCGACCGCCAGCTGATGATCAACGGCCGCGCCGTGCTCGGCGAAGGCGGCCCGATCACCCTGCCCGAATACGACGCCATTGCCATCGGCAGCGACGGCACCATTTCGGTGATGCCGCGCGGCGATTTCATGATGACCGACGTCGACCGCCTCAAATTGGTGGATGCCCCGGCTGCGTCGCTGGTGAAGAACGCCCAGGGCCTGCTGGTGAGCAAGGACGGCCAGAACGTCGCAGCCAGCGACGATGTGCGTCTGGTCTCCGGGCACCTGGAGCAGAGCAACGTCTCGGCCATCGACCAGCTGGTGGGCACCATGAGCCTGAACCGGCGGTTCGAGGCCCAGGTGAAGATGATGAAGGCCGCCTCGGATCTCGCCGAGGCCGGCGACCGCATGATCCGTGGCGGCTAACGCGCGGCGCGCAGACAGGAGCACAACATGAGTTCGGCACTTTGGGTCAGCAAGACCGGCCTGGCAGCCCAGGACACTGCGATGTCCACCGTGGCCAACAACCTGGCCAACGTCAACACCGTCGGTTTCAAGAGCGACCGTGCGGTGTTCGAGGACCTGTTCTATCAGGTGCAGCTGCAGCCCGGCGCCCAGGCGGACCAGGTCAACACCGTGCCTTCGGGCATCCAGCTGGGCAGCGGCGTGCGCGTCGTCGGCACGCAGAAGGTGTTCACCGAAGGCAGCATGCAGACCACCGGCCAGCCGATGGACCTGGCCATCGTCGGCAGCGGCTTCTTCCAGGTCGAGGCGCCCAACGGCGACACCTACTACACCGAGAACGGCCAGCTGCAACTGAACAACGAAGGCATCGTGGTCAACGCCCAGGGCCTGCCGCTGACGCCGAACATCGAAGTGCCGGCCGGCGCCAGCCGCTTCACCGTGGGCAGTGACGGCATCGTCACCGCCGTGCTGCCGGGCGAGACCCTGCCCACCGAGCTGGGCCAGATCACCCTGGTCAGCTTCACCAACCCGGCGGGCCTGGAAGCCATCGGCGGCAACCTCTACAAGGAAACCGCCGCCAGCGGTGAGCCGCAGGAAGGCACGCCGGGCGAGGAAGGCCTGGGCACCCTCAAGCAGGGCGTACTGGAAGGCTCCAACGTGCAGGTGGTCGAGGCGATGGTGAACATGATCGCCATCCAGCGCGCCTACGAAGCCAACGCCAAGGTGCTCGACGCTGCGTCGGGCATGCAGCAGTTCCTCAACCAGACGGTCTGACGATGACGCGCCTTGCCCTGCTGCTCGCCCTGGCGCTGCTCGCCGGCTGCCAGAGCTTCGAGGAGATGCTGCCGGACGAGGACTCCTCGACCTACCAGCCCCCGGAGCTGGACTACAGCCAGCCGCCGCCCACCAGTGGCGGCCTGTTCCGTTCCGGCTACGGCGGTTCGCTGCTGCGCGACAAGCGCGCCATCGGCGTCGGCGACATCGTCACCGTGGTGCTCAGCGAGTCCACCCAGTCGAGCAAGAGCGCGGGTACCAGCTTCGGCAAGAAATCCAGCCTGGACGTGCCGGTGCCGACCATCCTGACCAAGGAATACGGCGGCCTGGAAAGCTCCGCCACGGCAAACCGCGACTTCGACGGCTCGGCGAAAAGCTCGCAGCAGAACACTCTCACCGGCTCCATCGCCGTGACCGTGCACAAGGTGCTGCCCGGCGGCGTGCTGCTGGTCAAGGGCGAGAAATCCCTGCGCCTGAACCAGGGTGATGAGTTCATCCGCCTCACGGGCCTTGTGCGCATCGACGACATCAACCGCTCCAACCAGGTGTCCTCGCAGAATGTCGCCAACGCGAAGATCTCCTACGCCGGGCGCGGCGTGCTCAACGACAGCAATTCGGCCGGCTGGCTGACGCGCTTCTTCACCCATCCGCTGTTCCCGATGTAAGCAGGCGAGCCCTCCATGCGTAGAACACTCATGTGTAGAACCCTTGGCCGCCTGCTGGCGACCCTCTGCCTGTTCTGGCAGGCCGAGGTGCTGGCCATCCCCTTGCTGGACCTCGTGGACATCGAAGGCGTGCGCGAGAACCAGCTGATCGGCTACGGCCTGGTGGTCGGCCTGGATGGCACCGGCGACAAGAACCAGGTGAAGTTCACCAACCAGTCGGTGGCCAACATGCTCAAGCAGTTCGGCGTGAACCTGCCGCCGAACGTCGACCCGAAACTGAAGAACGTCGCCGCCGTGAGCGTCACCGCCAGCGTGCCGCCGTCCTACAGCGCCGGGCAGACCATCGACGTCACCGTGTCCTCGCTGGGCGACGCCAAGAGCCTGCGCGGCGGCCTGCTGCTGATGACGCCGTTGCAGGGCGTGGATGGCGAGGTGTATGCGCTGGCCCAGGGCAATCTCGTGGTGGGTGGCCTGCACGCCCAGGGCCAGAGCGGCTCCAGCGTGTCGATCAACAGCGCCAACAGCGGCCTGATTCCCAACGGCGCGACCATCGAACGGATGATTCCCAGCGATTTCACCCAGCGCCCGGACGTGATGCTCAATGTGCGCAAGCCGAGCTTCCAGACCGCCACCCAGGTGATGAACGCGGTCAACCAGCGCTTCGGTTCCGGCACCGCCACCGCACTGGACGGCACCAAGGTGTCGGTGCGTGCTCCGGTCAGCCTGGCCCAGCGCACCAGCTTCATGGCCATGCTCGAAGGCATGGAAGTGCAGGAAGGCCGCACCCGACCCAAGGTAGTGTTCAACAGCCGCACCGGCACCGTGGTGGTTGGCCAGGGCGTGCGCGTGAAGGCCGCGGCGGTGGCCCACGGCACGCTCACCGTGACCATCAGTGAGAACCCCCAGGTCAGCCAGCCGGGGGCCTTCTCCAACGGCACCACGGCAGTCACCCCGCAGTCGGACGTGTCGGTCAGCCAGGACAAGAAACCGATGTTCAAGTGGCCCGAGGGCACCAGCCTGGAGAGCATCATCAACACGGTGAACAGCCTGGGCGCTACGCCGGACGATGTGATGAGCATCCTCCAGGCGCTGGAGCAGGCCGGCGCACTGAATGCCGAGCTGGTGGTGATCTGATGAGCATCACCTCGCTCAATCGCCCCATCGTTCCCACCGGCCAGCCGGGCGAGTCACCCGAACAGGTGCGCCGCGAGCAGTTGCAGGCGGCCTCCGAGCAGTTCGAGGCGATGTTCCTGCAACAGATCCTCAAGCAGATGCGCAAGGCCGGCGACGTGCTCTCTGCCGGCAGTCCGCTGCGCAGCCGCGACCTCGATACGATGCGCGACTTCTACGACGAAGCGCTGGCCGAGCACCTGGCCTCGCGCAAGCAGACCGGAATCGCCGACCTGCTGGTGCGCCAGCTTTCCGCCGAACCCACCGATACCTCGCAACCGGTTGCCCTCGCCGATGTGGGTGAAGCCTTGCGCCGCCCCTCGGTGTCCAGCCGCAACCCGCTGGTGGACACCTGGCAGCGCGGCGTCGACCGCCTCGCCCACGCCTGGCAGCAGGGCAGCGCCGGTTTCCGCACCCTGGTGGACAGCGTGATCGGCCAGGAGTCCGGCGGCGACGCTGCCGCCGTCTCGCCCAAGGGCGCGCGCGGTCTGATGCAGCTGATGCCCGATACCGCTCGTGAAGTGGCCGGCGAGCTCGGCCTGCCCTACGACGAGCAGCGCCTGACCAGCGATCCGGCCTACAACAAGGCGCTGGGCAGCGCCTACCTGGGCAAGATGCTCGACCGCTACGACGGCCAGCACGTGCTCGCCCTGGCCGCCTACAACGCCGGGCCCGGCAAGGTGGACGAGTGGCTGAAGAACAACGGCGACCCACGCAGCGGACAGATCGGCATGGCCGACTGGGTGCGCAGCATCCCCTACGACGAAACCCGCGACTACACCCTCGGTGTGCTGCGTCGGGTGCGCGAGGCCCAGGCGCCGGCACGGGTGCCTGGCAGCGGACTGTCGCCGGAGAGCGGCCTGAAGCATGCGCCGCAGGAAGGATTTAAGCGCCACGCAGATTCCGTCGCCTATCAGGGACAACAGCCCGAATTTGTTTCCCGACCGGCCTCGGCGGCGTTTGCCCAGCCGATCCGCCTCGAGTCGAAGGAGAATGCCTCTTGAGTATGTTGAGCCAGATCGGCTACAGCGGCCTGCGTGCGGCGCAGATCGCCCTGGCCACCTCCGGCCAGAACGTCGCCAACGCCAACACCCCCGGTTTCAGCCGGCTGAGCCCGGTGCTCGCCTCGCTGGCCGGTGAAGGTGGCCTGAACGTCGGCGGCGGCGTGACGGTGACCAGCATCCGGCGCATGGCCAACGACTTCCAGAACCAACAGCTGTGGCGCGCTACCACCGAGCAGAGCTACTACGACAGCGGCCAGCAGTACCTGTCCGCGCTGGAAGGCCTGATGGGCGGCGAAGGTTCGAGCATCAGCGTCGGCCTGGACAACTTCTTCGCCGCGCTCAGCGAGGCCACCGCCACCCCCGGCTCCGTCGCCCTGCGCCAGCAGATCGTCAACGAGACCAAGAACCTCGCCCAGCGCTTCAACGGCCTGTCCGGCAACATCGACAGCCAGCTGCGTGCCCTGCAGGAGCAGCGCGGCTCCATGGTCGGCGAGATCAACGGCCTGACCTCCAACCTCGCTGCGCTGAACAAGCAGATCGTCGAGGTCGGTTCGTCCGGCGGCGATACCACGGCACTGCGCGACCACCGCGAAAGCCTGGTGCAGGACCTGTCCAAGTACGCTTCCATTCGCGTCAACGAAGTAGCCGATGGCTCGCTGACCGTTTCCCTTGCCAACGGCCAGCCGCTGGTGGCCGGCAATTCTGCCGGGCAGCTGGCGATCAGCCGTACCGCCAGCGGCGAGCAGGCAATCGCCCTGACCTTTGCCGGCACCAGCTTCCCGCTGGCCCAGGACGGCTTGGGTGGCTCCCTCGGTGCGCTGTACGACACCGAGTACGACACCCTGCGGCCGAACCAGAGCGCCCTGCACGAGATGGCGGGGCAGTTCGCGCAGATGGTCAACGACACCCTCGCCAGTGGTTTCGATCTCAACGGCAACCCCGGCCAGGCGCTGCTCACCTACAACGCCGGCAGCACCACGGCGATGCTCAGCATGAACGACCTCAAGCCGGAGGAACTGGCGCTGTCGGACACCGCGGGGGAGTCCGGCAACAACGTGAACCTGCTGGCGCTGCTCGATCTCAAGGGCCAGTCGATCACCCTCGACGGCAGCCAGGTGACCCTCAACGACGCGTTCGCCGGCCTGCTCGGCAAAGTGGCCAGCGCCAGCCGGCAGAACCAGGCCGACCAGAAGACCGCCACCACCGTGGCCAGCCAGGCACAGGCCAGCCGCGACAGCGTCAGCGCGGTGAGCCTGGATGAAGAGGCGGTCAACCTGATCACCTACCAGCAGGCCTACCAGGCCAACATGAAAGTCATCAGCACCGCCAAGGAGCTGTTCGACTCGATGCTCGCGGCCTTCTAAGGGCCATTGCGAAGGAAAGCAGCATGCGCATTACCAATGCACAGATCACCGCGCTGATGGGCGGCTCGATGAACAGCAACTCGGCGGCCCTGGGCAAGCTGATGCAGCAGATGTCCAGCGGGCAGCGCATCCTCCAGCCTTCCGACGACCCTATCGCCAGCGTGCGCATGCTGCGCATCCAGCGCGAGGAAGCGAGCCTGGCGCAGTACCGCACCAACATCGGCAACGTCTCGGGCAACCTGTCGACCCAGGAAACCAACCTGCAGGCGACCTCGGATGCGATGCTCAATGTGCGCGACCTGCTGCTCTGGGCGGCCAACGGCTCCAACACCAGCGGCGATCTCAACGCCATGGCCGGGGAGCTGGAGAACATCGAGAAGACCCTCGTCAGTTTCGTCAACGTGCGTGACGAGGAGGGCCGCTACCTGTTCTCCGGCACCCTGAGCGACACCGCCGCGGTGACCTACGAACCGCTGACCGATACTTACGTCGCCACCGGCAACGACAAGTCGCGCCAGGCGGCCGTGGCCAACGGCGTTCAGGTGGAAGAGAACGTCACCGCGCTGGGCGTGTTCGGCAACAACATGGACTTCCTCAACCAGTTGCATGCCACGGTGAAGATGCTCAAGGACCCGGCGCTGGATGTCGCCGACCCTGCGGTACACGCGCAGATCGCGGCGACCATCGACAGCCTCGACAGCGCCCACGACGGCGTGCTCGGTGCCATCACCGAGCTGGGCGGCCGGCAGAACACCCTGACCATGCTCAACTCGAGCAACGAGGAAGTCTCGCTGGTGAACCAGAAGATCAACGGCGAACTGTCGCAGCTGGACTATGCCGGCGCGAGCATCGACCTGAACACCTACCAGCTGGCGCTGCAGGCCACGCAGAAGACCTACCTGAAGCTCAACGACCTGTCGCTGTTCAGCCGCCTGTAAGTTTCTTCGTAGGGGAGCCGGGCCGCGCCGCAAGGAGGTCTGGACGCCAATCGGCGGAGCAGTGCCCGGTTTCCCTACTTTTTATCCCGCCTCCGCCCGGCCCAGATGCCGGGCGGAAGCACATCCGGTGCAGAGGTCACCATGAAGGTCATCAAGCAACTGCCGGCCGCTGCCGTCTTCGATCCCAGCGCCCGCCGCGACGTCATCCTGCCCTCCACGGGGGAGCGGCAGAACGCCCTGCGCAAAGGTGAGGAAAAAGGCGAGAACGCCGCACAGATGGCGCGCGGCGCGCAGAAGAGCGGCAGCTTCAACCTGCAACTCAACCAGCAGTTGTCCTCCATACAGTCGGCCGACAGCTACCTGGGCGACCTGCAGGACCGTCTCGGCGGCCTCAAGCTCAATCTCAGCCGCGAACTCAGCGCGCCACAATCCCAGGACCGCGAAGGCGTGCGCCAGGCCACCCGGCAGGTCAACGAGCTGCTGGAGCAGCGCGCCCAGCGCTCGGACGGCAGCCTCGACGCCAACTTCCGCCTGCGCCTCAACGAACCGGTGCGCAGTCGCTTCAGCCTTGAAGGCCTGGAATCGGTGCAGGACATCCAGCGTTCGGGCACGGAAACCCTGCTGTTCAGCGCCGGGCGACAGCTCGCCGAGCCGGCCGCGGTGGTGCTGGACGATGGCATGAGCACCGAGCAGGTACTGCGCCGCTTCAATGCCACGCTGGGCCAGGCCGGCATCCGTGCCGAACTCGATAGCGACGGTGCGTTGAAGTTCTCCGCGCCCGAGGCCGACTGGCAGCAGCTCAAAGGCCAACTGGCGGTGCAGGGCGAGGGCAAGCTGTTCGCCAAGGGCAAGAACACCCGGCTGAAAAGCCAGGAGGAGGGGCTGCTGGCGTTCCCCACCGAGATCAGCACCGATGCTTTCCGCGAGCAGCGTCAGTTGCTCGATTCGGTCGTCTCGGCGCTGGATCGCATCGGCGGCCTGCGCGATCAACTGCGCCATCGCCAGGACGACATCCGCGACTTCCTCGACCGCCATGCCAGCGAGGACGAGCGCGAATGGGCGCACACCTTCGCCGCTTCCATGCTCGACCGCATGGGGCGTAGCGCTACGCATTACAGCGCGGCGGCTCAGACGGTGGTGGCGCAGGCCAATCTCAGCCGCTTCGCGGTGGTGAGCCTGTTGGCCTGAGTTCTCCACGATAGGAAGCGCGCGGTTCTGGTAGGGCGCATAACGCGCCAGCGTTATCCGCCCTACGTTCAGGATGCGGCAGTGCAAGGGCTGTTCGCGAGCAAGCTCGCTCCTACAGGTCGGGCGCGGCGTGCTCTTCGTAGGATCGAGGGGGACGCCCAGTTCTTGCTCGCGAACCGCACGGCAGCCAACTTCGACACAACAAAAAAGGCGGAGCGCAGCTCCGCCTTTCTCGTTTCATTCGCCGATCACGCCAGCTTCAGCAGGCCCATGCCCAATACCAGCATCGCCAGGCCGGCCCAGCCGCGCCACACCAGGCGTTGGCCAAACAGGGCCCAGCCCATGGCGACGGTGGCGAGGATGCCGAAGCCGCCCCAGATGGCGTAGGCCACAGACAGTTCGATACCGCGCACCGCCTGCGCCAGCGCGGTGAACGCGCCCAGTACGCAGAGGATCGAGGCGACGCCGATCAGGCGCTTGCGGAAGCCGTCGGAATACTTCAGCAGCAGGTTGGCGATCACTTCCAGGACGATGGCCAGGCCCAGCCAGGCCATCGGAATCAGGTCATGGTTCAGCATGTGGCGGCCTCCCCATTCAGTTCACGGCTCTCTTCGGGCTTGGCGGTCCGGGTGCCGGACTTCACCAGCAGGATGCCGGCGATCATCACGGCCAGGCCCAGGGCCTTTTCCATGCCCAGGTGCTCGCCTAGCCAGATGGCGCTGACCAGGGTGATCAACACGATGCCGATGCCCTCCCAGAGGGCGTAGGCCACGCCGACCGGAACGCGTTTCACGGCCAGCGACAGGAAGTAGTACGACAGGCCGATCATCACGTACATCACCAGCAGACCGGCGATCGGGAACAGCGTGTGGGTGAATTTCATCGAGGTGGTGCCAATGACTTCGAAGCCGATGGCGGTAAACAGATAGATCCAGGAACGCATGGTAAAGCCCTCCCACGGGCAGCCGCGCGCAGTCTCGCTAAGAGCATCCTTGCGGCGGTTTCGGTTCGGGGTCGGTGGCGCCGACTCGGGCGGCAATCACTGTTGAGTGTTGGCCGCGCTTGGCGCCACGCTCAGGTAGCAGCCGAAGGGAGGAGCTAGAGGTCGCCGGTCCAGTGACGCTCGCGCGAAACCAGGCGGGAAGTGGAGAGAGGCAGAGCCTTGATGTTCAACATAATGAACACATTGTGCCAATTTTCCGTTTCGCTGGCAAATCGATCGCCTTGATTCAAGTCATGGATGCCCATGAACAGGCACCTGAGAACCCTGCTGGATCCTGCGTGTCATCAAGCTTGTGCAATATTCTGTTCACTCTGTTCTGCCTGCGACAGCACGCCACACTCATGACCTGCGCCCGTTCGTTCCGCTGCCGGTCCTGCTAGCATCCAGCATCGTTATCCCGTCGGAGACTGTGATGATCGCCCTGCGAGAAGCCTGGAAGGCCGGACTCTTCGGCCGTGAGCATTGGACGCGCAACCTGGTGGCAGGCGTCATCGTTGGGGTGGTTGCGCTACCGCTGGCCATGGCCTTCGCGATTGCCAGCGGGGTGAAGCCCGAGCAGGGCATCTACACGGCGATCTTCGCCGGTGCCCTGGTCTCGCTGCTGGGCGGCAGCCGCGTGCAGATCGCCGGGCCCACCGGTGCCTTCATCGTCATCCTCGCCGGTGTCACCGCGAAGTACGGCGTGGACGGCCTGCAGATCGCCACGCTGATGGCCGGGGCGATTCTCGTGCTGCTGGGCGTCAGCCGCCTGGGCAGCATCATCCGCTTCATCCCCGCGCCGGTGATCGTCGGCTTCACCGCCGGGATCGGGGTGATCATCTGGGTCGGCCAGTGGAAGGACTTCTTCGGCCTGCCAGCGGTGACCGGCGAGCACTTCCACCAGAAGCTCTGGCACCTGATCCAGGCGCTGCCACACCTGCACCTCGCGACGACGCTGCTGGCATTGCTGAGCCTGGCGCTGGTGCTGTTCACTCCGCGCATCGCTGCGCTGCGCCGGGTACCCGGCCCGCTGGTGGCGATGGTGGTGGTGACGGCCATCCAGTCGCTGTTCCATTTCGACGGTGTGGCCACTATTGGCAGCGCCTTCGGCGGCATCCCACAGGGGCTGCCCAGCTTCAGCCTGCCGGAAGTGACGTTGCCGCGCGTGCTGGAGCTGATCGGCCCGGCCTTCGCCATCGCCATGCTCGGCGCCATCGAGTCGTTGCTCTCGGCGGTGGTCGCCGACGGCATGGCCGGTACCCGCCACGATTCCAACCAGGAGCTGATCGGCCAGGGCATCGCCAACCTGGTCACGCCGCTGTTCGGCGGCATCGCCGCTACCGGCGCCATCGCCCGCACCGCGACCAATATCCGCAACGGTGGCAACAGCCCGCTGGCCGGCGTCACCCATGCCGCGACCCTGGTGCTGATCCTGCTGTTCCTCGCGCCGCTGGCCTCGAACATTCCGCTCTGCGCGCTGGCGGCAATCCTTTTCGTGGTGGCGTGGAACATGAGCGAGGCGCGGCACTTCCTGTTCATGCTCAAGCGTGCACCACGCGCCGACGTGGCCATCCTGCTGGTGACCTTCCTGCTCACCGTGTTCAGCGACCTGGTGATCGCGGTGAACATCGGCGTGATCCTCGCCATGCTGCACTTCCTGCGGCGCATGGCGTCGTCGGTGGACGTGCATGCCGACGAAGGCCCGGAGCTGGAAGTCGAGCTGCGCGGCCGCGGCCTCGGCGAGCTGCCGCCCGGCTTGCTGGTCTACAGCATCGAAGGGCCGTTGTTCTTCGGCGCGGCGGAAACCTTCGAGCGCGCGCTGGCCAAGACCCACACCGACCCGAAGGTGCTGATCATCCGCCTGCGCCATGTGCCGTTCATGGACATCACCGGCCTGCAGACGCTGCAGGAAGTAATCGAACAGTTGCAGCGGCGGGGCATCGAGGTGCGCTTGTGCGAGGCCAATGCGCGGGTGCTGGGCAAGTTGCGCAAGGCCGGCGTGCTGGAGGAGATCGGCGCGGGGTATCACCCGGATTTCCCGGCGGCGCTGTCCGCCGCCAGCGCCGAGGTTGCCGACGAAACACGGACGTAGGATGGGTGGAGCTTGCGATACCCATCGTCAACGGTGGGACAAACCGATGGGTATCGCTGCGCTCCACGCCATCCTACGTTGACGCTCTCCCGATGGCCGATGGCGCATAACCCGTTCCGGGTTATGCGCCCTACGCGATCATCAGCCGTGCATCAGTTCCGCCAGCAGTTCTTCCTTCAACTTCGTCAGTAGCGGTGCGCCACGCTCGCGCGGATGCGGCAGGTCGACCCGCACCTCGTGGCGAATCCGTCCCGGCCGCGCGTCCATCACCACCACCCGGTCGCCCAGGTACAGCGCCTCTTCCACGTCATGGGTGACCATGATCATGGTGCTGCGCTGCTGTACCCAGATGCGCTGCAACTCATGCTGCAGGCGCACGCGGGTGAGGGCGTCGAGGGCGCCGAAGGGTTCATCCAGCAACAGCACCTTGGGCCGGGTGATCAGCGCGCGGGCGATGGCGGCGCGCTGCGCCATGCCGCCGGAAAGCTGGTGCGGGTAGGCCTGCTCGAAACCGGTGAGGCCCACCAGCTCCAGGTGATCGGCCACGAGCTCGCGCTTCTCGGCGCGGCTGAGTTTCTGTTGCTTCAGCGCCAGGGCGACGTTCTCTTCCACGGTCTTCCAGGGGAACAGACGGTGGTCCTGGAACACGATGCCGCGCTCCAGCCCGGTGCCGGTGACGGTCTGGCCGTCGAGCAGGATGCGCCCGTGGTAGTCATTCTCCAGGCCGACGATCAGCCGCAGTAGCGAGGATTTGCCGCATCCGCTGGCGCCGACGATGCTGACGAATTCGCCGGGGCGCACGTCCAGGTTGATGTTCTCCAGCACCGGCAGGCTGCGACCGTCGATGGAATAGGCCTTGCTCAGGCCCTGGATGGCCAGCGCGCCCGATTGCGCCTGCTGGGTGGGAAGGATGGCGGGGTCGAGGATCGCGTTCATGATCGAAGCACTCATGGCAGGTAGGCCGAATGGGAGAAAGCCCTAGCGCAGGTTGCGCCAGCGCAGCAGGTGGCGCGCGAGGCGGGCGAACAGCTGGTTCATGGCGTAGCCGAGCAGGCCGATGCTGAGCACGCCGATCACCACGACCTCCATGCGCGAGCCGGTCTCGGCGTTCATCATCAGGTTGCCCAGGCCCATGCCGGTGGAGAGGAACAACTCGCAGCCCACCGAACTGACCCAGGCAAAGGCCAGCGCATGCAGCACGCCGTTGCTCAGGCTGGGCAGCGCACCGGGCAGCAGCACTTCGCGGAACTGCTGCCAGGGGCCGAAGGCATACAGCCGGCCGACCTCGCGGTAGCGCTTCTCCACGTCGCGGAAGCCCTCGAAGGCGTTCAGCGTCATCGGGTAGAAGGCGGCAAGACTGACGATCAGCACCTTGGATGGCTCGCCACTGCCGAACCACAGGGCGATCAGTGGGATCAGGCCGAGGATCGGCACCTGGCGGATCGTGTGGTACAGCGGCGCGAACAGCCGCTCCAGGGGCTTCGACAAGGCCATGCCGGCGCCCAGCACGAAGCCGCTGAGTACGCCCAGCAGCAGGCCCAGGCAGGTGCGCTGCAGGCTGGCGGACACGCTCAGCCACAGCTCGCCGGTCCGGATCAGCTCGGCAAAGCCAACGCCGATGCGCTCCAGCGGTACAAAGGCGTAGGCGGCGCTGGCGCCCTGCTGCGACTGCCAGTGCCAGGCGGCGATCAGCAGGGCCGGCAGCAGCAGTCCACGCAGCGATTTGAGCGTACGGATCATGGCGTCGGTCTCCAGCGCAGCAGGCGCCTCTCCAGCAGGCGGAAGGCGAAATCGAGAATGAAGCCGATGGCGCCGGTGACCACCACGCCGACCATCACGATGTCGATGCGCAGCATCTGCCGGCTCAGTTCGATCATCTGCCCCAGGCCGCTGTCGGCGGCGAGCAGCTCGGCGGCCACCAGTACCATCCAGGCGCGGCTCAGGCTGATACGCAGGCCAGTGACGATGGGCGGTGCGGCGGCCGGGAAGGCGACGTCGCGCAGCAGGCTCCACAGCGGCAGGCGGTACACGCTGGCGACTTCGAAGTAGCCGCGCGGGATGCCCTTCACGCCTTCGCTGGCGGCCAGCGCCACGGGGAAGAAGGCGGCCTTGGTGACGATCAGCACCTTGAAGGTTTCCTCCACACCGAAGAACAGGATGAACATCGGGATCAGCGCGATCGACGGCACCTGGCGCAGGGTGTGGAACAGCGGCGCGCAGTAGGCTTCCACGGTCTTCGACAGCGCAATGGCGGTGCCGAACAGCAGCCCGCCGACGGCACCGATGGAGAAACCGATGGCCAGGCGCGACAGGCTGTTCACCACGTGCTCGCGCAGCTCGCCGCTGGCCAGCAGGTCACGGAAACTGGCCCAGACTTCCGCTGGCGGCACCAGCAGTTGCGGCGGGAACCAGCCGGCGCGGGCGGCGACGAACCAGGCCAGCAGCAGGAGCAGGGGCGAGACGAACCAGCTCAGGCGATCCAGTAGGTGGGTCATCGATCAGCCCTCCTGGCCGAGCAGCGGCTCGGTGGTTTGCCGGCGCAGCTTGCGTTGCCAGCAGAACAGCGCGGCCAGCAGCACCAGGGGAATCCAGCAGAGGAACAGGTTGCCCAGCCCGACGAAATGGCTGATCGCCCCGCCGAGCAGCGCGCCGGAAAAACTGCCAGACATGGACGCCAGGTTGAACAGCCCGGAAATCTTGCTCTTGTCCATGGCGTGCTCGCCCAGTTGGGCCATGTTCACCAGGTGGATCAGCGCCGCCGCCGCGCTGAGCAGTACGCCGCCCAGGGCCAGTAGCCAGTAATCGCGGGCAATGCCGAGCAGCAGCAGGGCGGCGAGCGCCGCGCCGAGACTGCCGACATAGGCCAGCTTGCGGCCGCTGCGTTCGATCAGGTAGCCGAAGCCGAACAGGCCGAGCACCGAGGCCAGGCCCTGGATCATCACCAGGCTCACCGCCTGGCCTTGCGAGAGGCCGGCGACTTCCATCGCCAGCAGCAGGATGAAGGTGCCGAACAGCGCGCTGGTGGCAGCGCTGAGCAGTTCGACCAGGCAACTCTCGGCGATCTCGACGTTGGCCAGCATGACGCCGACCTGTTGCAGCAATCCGCCGGTGGCGGCGGCCACGGGGATGTCTTCACTGGGCGCTTCGCCTTCCCAGAAACCGAGGCTGTAGAAAGCCATCAGGCCAAAGCACAGGCCGATGGCAGCAAAGCCCCAGGTGAAGCTCGCCGTGCCGCTCAGCCAGTTGCCCAGCAGCGGTCCGAGCAGGCCCATGCCGAGGGTCAGCGAGCCGCGATACCAGCCGGCCTTGTCGTTGCCGATGCGCTTGAGCTGACGCAGGAAGGCGCTGTTCATGGCGACAATGCGGAACGGGATGCACAGGCCGATCAGCAGGCGCGCAGCGGCCAGCCACAACCAGCCGCCGAACATCGGGATGGCCAGGTTCAGCAGCATCGGCCCGAGGCTGGCGAGGAAGTACACCCGGCGCGCGCCGAAGCGCGCAATGACGAAGCCGGCCGGGAGGGTCAGGATCACCATGCCGAGGGCCTCCATGGCCGAGATGATGCCGATCTGCATGGCGTTGGCACCGATGCTGATGGCGTAGAGCGTGGTGACGATCTTCGCCATGCCGATGGTGGCGCCACTGAAGGCCGCCAGCAGCATGAAGTTGAGCAGGAAGGCGCCAGGCCGCGCCGTGCTAGATGGCGACATCGATCTTCCCCAGCAGGGCTTCCAGCGGGCGCGGGTCGATCCAGTTGTCGACGCTGAAGTTGTCGCCGATGAATTCCCAGCGCTGGAGGAACGCGGTGAGATCGCGTAGCGCGTTGATCGAGCGCTCGGCGAGGTTGGTCTGCAGGCGCAGGTGCGCGTCTTCGCCGTAGGCGCTGGCGACCCAGAACTCGCTGGTGTTCAGCTCGCGGGCGAGGAAACGACGGGTTTCTTCCGGGTGTGCCCAGGCCCATTGCTCGGCGCGCAGCACGGTATCGAGCACCAGCACGGCGGCGTCGAAGTGCTCGTCCAGCAGTTGCTGGTCGACGGTCAGGGTGCGTGGCGTGCCGATGTTGGAGCGCACCAATGGCTCGGGGTGCGAGCCGACGTCCATCACCACGTGCAGGCCGAATTCGTGGGCCAGCTGCAGGCCGTGGGCGCCCTTGAGGAAGATCGCGTCGATGTCGCCGCGCAGCAGGCCGATCAGCTCGTTGTTGCGCTGCACCACGCGGTTGCCCTTGAGCGCCACCTGGGCGCCGAACACGTGGCGCACCGGATCGTCGCTGAAGGTGCCGCCGTAGGGGTAGTCCACCAGCTCGACGTCGCGCACCTCCAGGCCTTCCAGGCGCAGGGCGTTTTCCAGGCCGCGCAGGCTCTGGGCGCGGGTGAAGTCGATCTGCACGTTGGCCCACTTCGGCAGGCCGAAGCGCCGGTGGCGCAGGTCGCGGATGCTGCGCACGCCGCTGTCCGGCGCGCTGACGATCAACTGCACCTCGTCGCTCCACGACAGCCCGACCACCCGCGTGCGTGCGCCGCTGGCGCGGGCCCAGAGGGCCGGGATGTTGCCGCCGTGGCGGACGGAGTAGGGCAGGTGATGGTCGAAATGCGCTTCGCGCACCTCGCGCTCGGACGACTCGCGCAGCGACTGGATGCGCGTGCCGAACGGGCGGAAGGCCTGGGCCAGGCGCCCGGATTCGACGGCAATGCCGAGGCCCGTGGGAACGGGGCTGTGGGTGTACCAGAGGGTTTCCAGCGGTGTGCTCATGGGGACTCGGAGTTCAATGGCTCCCCTCTCCCCCCAGCTTGTCGAGAGGGCGGAGAGGGGCTGGGGGAGAGGGCTCGCCCTCGTGACGTTGATCAGCCGGTTTTCTGTGCCAGGCGGCTGCGCAGGGCTTCCAGCGGGCGCGGGTCGATCCATTCGCGCACGTCGAAGCGCGCCGGGATGAAGTTCCAGCGCTGCAGGAAGTCGGTGAAGTCCTGCAGGGCGAGGATCGAGCCTTCGTCCAGGTTGGTGCGCAGGCGCAGGTGGGCATCCTCGCCATAGGCGCTGGCGACCCAGAATTCGCTGCTGTTGGTCTCCCGCGCCAGGTAGCGGCGGGTGTCGTCCGGGTGCTGGTGCGCCCAGTCCTCGGCGCGCAGTACCGAGGCGAGGATCGCGGTGGCGGCGTCGGGGTGTTGCTCCAGCAGGTTGAGGTCGACGCTCAGGGTGCGCGGCGTGCCGTTGTTGGAGCGGATCAGCGGCTCCGGATGCGCGCCGGTGTCGATCACCGTGTGCAAGCCGAACTGCTGCGCCAGCTGCACGGCGTGGGCACCCTTGAGGAAGATCGCGTCCACTTCGCCACGCAGCAGGCCGACCAGCTCTGGGTTCTGCCCATTGCGCCGGCGGCTGCCGCCGTGGCCGGTGATGCCGACGATGTTGCCCGGTGCCTCGTCGCTGAAGGTGCCCTTCAGGCCGAAGTCCACCAGTTCCAGGTCGCGCACTTCCAGGCCTTCCAGGCGCAGGGCGTTTTCCAGGCCGCGGATGGCCTGGGCGCGGGTGAAGTCGATCTGCGCGCCGCTCCAGTCCGGCAGGCCGAAGCGCCGGCCTTTCAGGTCGCGCACGCTACGGATGCCGCTCTCTGCGGTGGTCAGGATCAGTTGTGCTTCATCGGCCCAGGACAGGCCGATCACGCGGGTTTCGCGGCCGCTGGCACGGGCCCAGATGGCCGGGATATTGCCGCCATGGCGGACCGAGTTCTGCAGCGTGTGGTCGAAGTGCGATTCGCGCACCGCCTGGTCGGAAGACTCGCGCAGCGATTTGATCTGCGTGCCCTGCTCGGCCAGGGACTCTTCCAGCCAGCCTTTCTGCACGGCGATGCCAAGGCCCGTGGGAACCGGGCAACGGGTGTACCAGAGGGTATCGAGGGGACGGGACATGTGCAGCTCCTTGTGGGTCAGGCGCGGGCCTTGAGTTCGTGGACGTCGGCGCGTTTGCCCTGCACCAGCGGCAACACTTCCTGGCCGATGCGCAGGGCTTCTTCCAGGTGCGGATTGCCGGCGAGGATGAAGGTGGAAAAGCCGGCGTTGCGGTATTCGGCGAGGCGTTCGGCGACGTTCTCGTGGCTGCCGACGAGACCTATGGTCGGTCCCGGCTTGGCCTTGCCGAAGCCGGCCCAGAGGTTGGGGCCGAGGATCAGGTCGTCGAAGCGCTCGACGTTCTGGTGGTAGGCGGTCTGCCGTGCGGCACCGACAGAATCCGAGCCGGTGGCGAAGTTCTTGATGAAGGCGCTGGTGCGCGCGTCGATGCGCTCGTACTGGCGGCGCAGTTCGCTCCAGGCGGCCTCTTCGGTCTCGCGGGCGAACAGGTCGATGCGGATGCCGAAGCGGATTTCGCGGCCCTGCTTGTCGGCCAGCTCGCGCACGCGCTCCAGGTGCGGCTTGAGCTTGTCGATGGGCTCGGCCCAGTTCAGGTAGACGTCGGCGTGTTTCGCCGCGACGTCCAGCGCCGGGTCGGAGAAGCCGGAGAAGTACACGCCCGGCTTGCGCACGTTGCGCAGCGCGATGGGCAGCGAACCGTTCTCCAGCTGGTAGATATCGCCCTGGTAGGAGAACTGCTCGTTCTTCCACAGGCCGTCGATGATGTCGAGGAACTCGCCGGTACGCTGGTAGCGCTTGTCGTGCTCGAGGAAGTCGCCGTTGGCACGCTGGCTGGCGGGGTTGCCGCCGGTGATGATGTTCCACTCCAGGCGGTCGCGGGACAGGTGCTGGAGGATCGCTGCCTGCTGCGCGGCGTAGGCCGGCAGGGTCCAGGCGGCCTGGAAGGCGATCAGGAACTTGATCCGGCGGGTCTCGCGGGCCAGGGCGGCGGCGGCGATCCACGGCTCCGGGCCGGTGGGCAGCAGCGCGCCCTCGAAACCGGCGATCTCGGCGGCCTTGGCCACCTGGGCGATGTAGTCGATATAGGTGAAGCCGTCCGGCTCGCCATTGGGCAGGCGGCCCGGGGCGATGTTGCCGGGGCGCTCGATGTGGCTGCCGCGGTTGTTCTTGTCCGAGGCGAGATAGGGACCGTCGCTGCCCAGCGGCAGTCGCCAGAAGAATTCGGTGCTCATGGGCTTGCTCCTTTGCTTGGCGGGGGCAGCGTCGTGCTGCTCGTGCAAGGTCTTGAGCAAGGGCTGTGCCCAAAGGCTGAAGGCCGCGCGGGGCGAGGCTTTCAGGCTGGCGTGCTGCTCTGGCAGCAGGGCGTTTGTCTGTACAGCAGCAGTGCGGCAGCAGGGGATGCTGGGCGGGCAGCAATTTCGCCGGTGTTCGGGCCGTTTCAGCCTTCCTGATTGTCCTGGCGATCCGTAATTGGCTGATTTGGTTAAGTATTTTGGGGTGGCACAAGTCCTGCTCAGTCACCGGAACACCGCCGCGCGGTTCACCCACCCCCGACTGCCAGGAGGCATTCCATGTCCACCCTCGACCCGAAACTCGCCAACCAGCTCGAACAGGTCCGTCGCGACTTCGCCAAGGCCTTCCGCGTGCTCAAGGAAAGCCGCACCCTCACCGCCACCAATACCTACCAGGCCTACGTGCGGGTGCCCGACAGCGACCAGGTGATCGCCGTCCATGCGCCCAATCCCTGGGCCGACGATCAGGAAATCCGCGCAGTGGTCGCGACCTATGACGGCGACGTGATCCTCGACGAAAGCATCCCCGGCGCGACCCCGCTCAGCGGCCGTGGCGCAGGGGGCAACGGCAAGCGCTACGCAGCGATCTTCCAGGCGCGCCCGGAAGTGAACGTGGTGATCCACGTGCACACGGCCTACCTTGGCGGCTGGGCCAGTGCCCACCGCGTGCTGCCCATCCGCTATGCCGCTTCCCAGCGCGTGACACTGGCCCGCGAGCTGCCGATCTACATCGACCGTCGCCAGCCCGAGCCGCTGTTCATCCTCGACAAGCTCGCCGAGAACCCGCACACCCCGGCCATCCTCGAAGCCAACGGCGGCGCGACCTTCTGGGGCGAAGACCTGATCAAGGCCTCCAAGCTGATCCTGCTGATCGAGGAAGGCGCCTACTTCCAGGGCCTGGCCGAAGGCCTCGGCGGCTCTCAGGAATTCGGCCCCGGCGTGCTGGAACAGCAGTGGAAGATGACCGGCCTCTGGGAGCAGGGCCAGAAGCTGCTGGGTGCAGCGGCCTGAGTTTCTGCCCGGCATGAAAAAGCCCTCTTGCGAGGGCTTTTTCATGGAAACTCAGCCGCCAGCGCGCCTCCGTGCGGCACGCTCGAAAACGCTCTCCGCCCACTGGTTCAGGCTCTTGCCGGAGGCCTTCGCCGCAATCGCGGCGGCGGCGTGAACTTCCGGCCGGATGCGCAGCATGATCTTGCCGGACGCCGGCTTCTCGGGTTCAACGCCGCGCGCTGCACAATCGGCGAGGTAGTCTTCTACTGCCTCCTGCAAGGCATGGTGCAGTCCGCCCACGCTATCGGCATGGAAGCTGACGATGTCGTGCACCCCCAGCAGACGGCCGACGAAGAGATCGTCGCGCTCGTCGAACTCGATTCGGGCGGTGTAACCCTTGTAGGTCATTTGGCTCATGCTTCCACTCCGGCCCGGCGCAGGAATTCCCGGGCTTCCTCGACCTGGTAGCGCTTGGCTTCCTTGCCCGGATGCGGGCGATGGCAGCGCCAGGTCTGTCCTTGCAGAACCAGCTTGATCCGTGAACCCTCCCGCTCTTCGACAATGCCGCCCAAGTGGCGGATCAGGGCTTCGATATCCGCAAAGACTATTGCCGCACTGGTTGGCGTGCGAAAGATCATGGTGAAGGTTTTTCGATGGCGGTTCTGCATTCGAAAATGCTATCGCTGAATGATAGCATTTTCTGTCCGTGACCCGCCCACGATCCGAGTGAACCCTCGAGATTTCCTGTAGGAGCGAACTCCGTCCGCAATCGGCATCCAGCGCGATGCGGACTCATCGCGGACGGAGTCCGCTCCTACGCACAGGTCATGGTTTGGCGGCGACGGAGGGCCCCGCGCTGCGCTGCCAGAAACTCTCCAACTGCAGGTTCTTCAATCCCTGCTCGACGAACTTCGGTTCCAGCAGATCATCCACCTTCACCGCGTTACGGATGAGTTTCGCCTTCAGGCTGTAGGCGATGCCGTCGGTGTAGTGCTGGCGCAGGGCGTCGTCGTAGAGGGGGGAGAAGTGCGCGGGCCACGGCTCGCCGGAGACCTCGCGCTGCAGCACGCTCAACGGCACGCCGGAGCGCGACTGGGCTTCCTGGTACGCCGCCTGGTTGGCGTCCTGGGAGACCCACCAGGCGGCCTTCAGGTAGGCGTCCACCACCAGTTGGGTGAGGTCGGGGTGGTCCTTGACGAAATCCCGCGCACCCCAGACTTCGGCGCGCATCTTCCAGTCGGCCGGCGCTTGCTTGCTCGACCAGATCACGCGGCCGACCTGCTTGTCTTCCAGCAGGAAGGCATCGCTCAGGGTGAAGAAGGCATCCACCCGCCCGGCGCTCAGCGCGGCGGCGCCGGCCTGCGGGTTGAGGTTGAAGATGCGGAAGTCATCGAAGCCCAGGTGGTTGGCTTCCAGCAGCTTGGCGAACGACAGCTCCCAAGGCCGACCCCGGTGCAGGGCGATGCGCTGGCCCTTGAGGTCGGCGATGGATTTCGCCGTGGAGCCCGGTGGCACCACCAGGTAGACGTTGTTGCCGATGCCTCCGGGGACGATCAACTGGGTGTTCACGCCCGAGGCGTTGGCGATGATCGACGGCAGGTCGCCGTAGAAGGCGAAGTCGATGCGTTTGTTGGCGAACTCCTCGTTGACGAAGGTGCCCACCGAGCCGGTGGTGGCGGGCACCCATTCCAGCTTGATGTTGCGTTGGGCCAGTTGCTGCTCCAGCCATTTGTCGCGGTCGATCACCGAGGCGGGGCCGTTGAAGGTGATCTGGCCCGCGTTGGCGTAGGCCACCGTGGCGATGCGCAGGGTGGTCGGTTGCTCGGCGGCCAGGGCGTGGCCCGCGAGCAGCGCGGCGGCGGCTGGTAGCAACCGGCGCAACGCGCGATGCAGAAGGTTCATGGAGATTACCTCGCTCAGAAGTCGGTGGTGACCGAGACGCCGAAGGTGCGCGGGTCGCCGTACATGACGGCCGCCGTCTGGTAGCCAGTGGGCAGGGTGTGGTTGCGGTATTCCTTGTCGGTGAGGTTGTTCACGTAGGCAGTGATGCGCGTGGTCTCGCCGGGCAGTTCGTAGGTCACCCGCGCGTTGCCCAGGGTGTAGCCGCCGGTGCGCATGTTGGCGCTCTGGTCGTTGGTGAAGAAGTACTGGCGACTACGGGTGTTCCAGTCGGTGCCGAGGATCACCGCGCCGCCGACGTTCAGCGGGATGCGGTAGTCGGCGCCGATCACCGCCGAGACGCTGGGCGCGCGGACGAAGTGGTTGCCGGAGTAGTCGTCATTGCCCGAGGTGTAGTCGGTGAACTCGGTGTGCAGCAGGCCCAGGCCGAAGTTGACGTGGAGGTTCTGCACCGGGATGGCTTCCAGTTCGAACTCGGCGCCGTAGGCTTCGCCCTGGGCGCCGTTGGCCAGGCGCGAAACGGTCTGGTTGTTCACTGCGGTGACGATGTTGAGCTGGATGTCCTTGTAGTCGTAGTAGAAGACGCTGGCGTTGGCATTCAGGCGACCGTCGAACCACTCCGACTTCAGGCCCAGCTCGTAGGAGGTTAGGTATTCCGGATCGACCTTGGCCACTGTGGCCTGGCTGGTGACGCCGGCGTTGTAGCCGCCGGAGCGGAAGCCACGGGCATAGCGGAAGTAGGCGCGGGCGTTGTCGGAAATCCGGTACTCCGGCGTCAGGTCCCAGCTGTAGTCGCTCCAGGTGTTGCTCTCGTCCTGGGTGGCATTGACGATCAGCGGCGAGTCGATGTTGCCCGGCTGCCACCAGTGGCCGTCGCCGAAGCTGGCGGCGCCGCGGTTGACCAGGCGCTCCAGGTCGATGTCCTTGGTCTCGCGGGTCCAGCGCAGGCCGGCAGTGACGTTGAAGTCGTCGGTGAAGTTGTAGGTGGTGCTGCCGAAGATGGCGTAGCTCTCGGTCTTCTGGTCGTAGCTGACGTTGTTGTAGTAGCTGGGGACGTAGACGTTGGGCAGCGCCGCGTTGGCGTTCTTCGACTGCAGGTCTTCGTTGAAGTAGTGGAAGCCCAGCACCCAGTTCAGCCGGTCGCTGCGCGGCGAGGCCAGGCGCAGTTCCTGCGACCACTGCTGGCTGTCGGCGTAGCTGTAGCTGCGCTGCAGTTCCAGCGGGGTGTTGTCGCTGTCGGTCCAGCCGTCGCGGGTGAAGTGCTCGAAGGCGGTGATGGAGGTCAGTTCCAGGTCGCCCAGTTGCCAGACCAGGTTGAGGTTGCTGCCGGCCTGGTCGATCTCGGCCTGGTACTTGGCGTTGAAGTTGGCCTTGCCCAGCTTCGGGTCGATGGAATAGCCGAACTGGTTGGTGCCATCCGGGCGGGTGCCGTAGCTCACGGTGTTGTAGCTGGCGGTGTCGTGGTAGTGGCGGGCATGGACGTTGAGGTTGGCGTCGAGGTTGTCGTTGACCCGCGCGGCGAGTTGCAGGCGCACGGCGTCGTCTTCCAGCGCACCCTTGTCGTCGCCGTCATTGATGTTCTCGGTGTAGCCGTCGCGGCCCTGGTGATGGAAGGACAGGCGCCCGGCGAGCTTGTCGTCCACCAGCGCGTCGCTCACCGCGCCCTCGACGATGCGGTTGGCGTAATTGCCCATGTCGACCTTGAAGTAGCCCTCGGGGCTGAAGGTCGGCTTGCGCGAAATAAAGTTGATCGCGCCACCGGTGGTGTTCTTGCCCCACAGCGTGCCCTGCGGGCCGCGCAGTACTTCCACGCGCTCCTGGTCGAACAGCGGGAAGCCGGTGGCGCTGATGTTGGCGATGTACACATCGTCGACGTAGATGCCGATCGGGCTGACCGTGTTGGCGCCCTGGTCACCGGTGCCCAGGCCGCGAATCCACCAGCGCGGGCGACCGTGCCCGTCGGTGGTGCCGGCGGAGGCGTTGGGGGTGTAGCGGGTGACTTCGCTGGCCGATTGCAGGGAGGCGTCGCGGATCTTCTCGCCGCTGAGTACGGTGATCGGCGCCGGTACTTCCTGCACCGACTCCTCGCGCTTCTGTGCGGTGACCAACACCTTGCCGAGGGTCGGCGCGGCGCTGGTTTCTTCGGTTTTTGGCGTATCGCCGTCGGTCGCGTGGACGACGACGCTGGCCAGGCTCGCCAGGATGGCAAGGGAAAGGGTACTGCGTTTGAACATGGTGTCCCCAGGGGCGGCGAAAGGACGACTGGCTCTGTGGTGCTCGGTCGTCGCCGCAAGGCATCAAGCTGTTATTGCGTTGCTCTTGTGCTGGCTCACGCGTGATGAAGGCCGAAAGGCTGCCGGGGACATCGCAACTTCCGTACCGCTTTCTCGCTGATGGATAAGCTACTGATAGAAAAGAGATTTTATTGGGTGGTGTGATCGCTGTGCTGCTGGGGCAACACTCCATGCTGGGCCGTCGCTGCCTGGGCAGCAGTGGGGCAGCAGAGTTGCACGGCTTTCGTCGCAGTGCCGCTGGAACGCAATGTGCAGCTGATAAGCTGGTCTCTTGAAAACCCTGGAGTTGGCAATGAACACGCTCTTGCCGGAGCAACCCCTGCAACGCTTCCCGCGCAACCTGCGCGGCCGCGATTTCGTGGTGGGGGATGTGCACGGCCATTTCGAATTGCTGCAGCGTCTGCTCGACCGGGTCGGATTCGATCCGGCCGCTGACCGCCTGTTCGCTGCTGGCGACCTGGTGGATCGCGGGCCCTATTCGCCGCAGGTGCTCGACTGGCTGGCCAAGCCCTGGTTCGCCTCGGTGCGCGGCAACCACGAGCAGCTGGTGATCGACGTGGTGCTGGCCGGCGATGACCGCGACCTGCACTTCCGAAATGGCGGCACCTGGTTGTACAAGCTCACGCCGGTAACCCGCGAGCGCATCGCCCGGCGGTTGCAGCAGTTGCCGCTGGTGATCGAAGTCGAACTGGGAGAGGGGCGGCGCGCCGGCATCGTGCATGCCGAGGCGCCGGTCTCACCGGCCTTTCCCGACTGGGACAGCGGCGTTGCCGCACTGGCCGGCGAGTTGGGCGATATCGCCCGGCGCAATGCCGTTGGCCTGGCCATGTGGGCGCGCACGCGGATCGAGAAGGAAGATGCTACCGTCATTGCCGGGCTGGAGCGTCTGTACGTCGGTCATACCGCGCAGAGCGTCGTGCGGCCGCTGGGCAACACCCACTACATCGACACGGGCAGCGGCTATGCCGACGGCTGCCTGAGCATTGTCGACATGCACAGCGGTGAAGTGGAAACGGCGGCCGCGCGCTGAGCGACCGCCGGGGCGATCACTCGCCGCGGATGTACTGTTCCAGTTGCTGGATCAGTTCGGCCTGTTCGGCGATGGCGGCCTTCACCAGGTCGCCGATGGACAGCAGCCCGAGCAGCTCGCCGTTCTCCACCACCGGCAGGTGGCGCAGGTGGCGCTCGGTCATGATGCCCATGCACTTGTCGACGTTCAGGTGGGTGTCCACGGTGATCACCGGCGCGGTCATCACCGCGCTGATCGGCGTGTCTTCCGAGTTGCGCCCCTTGAGCGCCAGGCGTCGGGCGTAGTCGCGCTCACTGAAGAAGCCGACCAGCTGGTTGGCTTCCACCACCGGCAGGCCGCCGAGGTTCTTCTCCGCCATCAGGCGCAGTGCATCGATCACCAGCGCATCCGGGGCGATGGTGTAAACCTGCTGGTCCGCCTTGGCGTTCAACAGCTGAGCCACAGTCTTCATTCCTACCCCCTGTTCGTTATTCACGGCGCGATGCCCGTGGTTCATAGAGAATCGTGGACGAAACGCGATCCGGCAAGGCCGGAAAGCGCCGTCCGCCGTCACGGCAGCGTCATCCTTCCGCGGCGCGACTTATACTGTGATTCCCTTCCCTGTTTCCCCCCACGAAAGACCGGCCATGACTGACGAAGACCTCGACCTCCACGAGCCCGAACACGACCACCTGCTGGACCTCGACGACGACCTCGACGGCCTGCTGGAGGAGGATGCGGCGTTCTTCGAGGACCAGCCCGGCGATCACGAGGAGGAGGACGAGGACCTGGAGGAATACCAGCCCGGGCTGGACGACGATTTGGACTGACCTTCGGACGATATCCGGGCGTCATGATTGGCTGGCAGAATGCTGGCCAGACAATAAAGAGAAAGCACCATGCGCAATGTCACGCTCGCCCTGGCTGTTTCCCTGCTCTGTGGATGCTCTTCGGACGTCCGCCGGGATGACCGCACCGCGCCCATTTCCCTCTACCGCGACACTCGCCACGCGATGGTGGTGAATTTCCAGCCCGACGCCACGGTGGCGGCCAATCCGCGCTGGGGCGCGCTGAAGGCCAGCTGGCGCGAGGCGCTGCGCGACGAGGCAGGATCGGCGGACTACCAGCTCACCGAGCAGGACGGCGAACCGCGCGCCACCGACACGCTGTCAACCCTGGTGGTGATCGAAGTCGGTGCCGACCACAGCGCCAACAATCGCGCGAGCAGCGACGGTGAGGAGTGGATTACCTCCACCGTGCGTTACCACGATGGCCTCACTGGCCAACTGCTTGCCTCCCGCCGCTACGAAAGCGAAGCCGATGGTGACCTGTTCAACTCCATGAGCGCTTCCGAAGTCAGCGCGGTATCCGAGCAGATCGTCGAGGAAATCACCGGCGCCCTGCTGGTGGCCCGTCCCTCGCGCAGCCTGCCGGCGCCACGTCCTGCCACCACGCCAGCGCAGCCACCCGAGGCGGTCCCGCAACCGCTGGCGCCCACCGCAGCAGAAACCGTCGCCCATGTCTCACGGCCGCTGACCAAGGAACAGCGCCTGATGGAGTTGCAGCAGCGCAACTTGCCATACGAGGAATACCGCGACGAGTACCAGCGGATCATGGGGCGCTGAACGGCCGTCCGCTATCAAGCGATCATCGGCGGCTGCTAGAACCAGCCGCCGCTCGACAGCTCCTGCTCGCAGCTCTTGTACTGGGCGCCGTACTGCGAGGCGCGCGCCTGGACCTTCTGTGAAGTCGTCTTCAGCCACGGCTTGGCGTCATAGCTGCGGTTGCGATAGCCGCCCCAGCCCTCGTGGTAGTTCAAGTACTGGCCGTAGGCATCCCACTTCGAGACGCGATTCACGCTGTAGGTCTTGTTCATGTACCAGCCCATGAAGTCCAGCGCGTCGGCGAAGTCGTCACGGTCGGCGCCCCAGCCTCCCGCCTCCTTCTTGTAGTCCGCCCACGTCTCGTCCTTGGCCTGGGCGTAGCCGTAGGCGGAGCTGACCCGGCCCCAGGGGATGAAGCCAAGGAAGTAATAGCGCGGCGGCAGGGCGTCGTGCTTGAAGGAAGACTCCTGGTACATCATCGCCATCGGCACCTGCACGGTCCCGCCCCAGCGTTTCTGCACTTTCAGCGCCGCTTCGTGCCATTGCGGCTTTTCGCGAAAGATCTCGCAAAGGTTCTCGGGGTGCGCCGGGGGCTTGGTGGCGCACCCGGCAAGGGCCAGGAGCAGAGCTGGCAACAGGAGCCGGAGCATGGGCGGTTTGTCCTTTTCTCGCGCGATGGCGCAAGGCTTATACAGCCTCTGGTGGCGAAGAGGAATCGCACGGCGTCGAGGGTAGCCTCGCCCCTGAAGCCAGTCGGCACGTTCGGTCTGTGGGGAGATAGCGACAGAGGCGCCCTGGAGGTCTGCGGCATCAGCGAAGCTGTTCTGCCAGGTGACTGGATGGCGCCCGGTCAGTCCTGATGGCAAAATGAGGCTATCGATGACAAGGAGGTTGCCGTGCGCCGTATTTCTCTCGCCCTGCTATTGATTGCGCTCACTGCCAGCAGTGGCTGCGCCGTGAAGAAGAACTTCTATGCCTCCGGCGGCAGCCGTGCAGACGGCATTGTCGACCTTGCCTACGACGTTCAGCAGTTCGAACAGCCCGTTGTCGACGTATCGCAAGCCCAGGCCATCGCCAAGTCCAAGTGCCAGGTTTGGGGTTATCAGGATGCCGAGGCCTTTGGCGGTCAGACCCAGCATTGCAACCAGTTCAATGGCTATGGCACCTGCATCGCGGCGCAGATCGTCGTCAAGTACCAGTGCTTGGGCAATCTAGGCAACCAGGTCGGCCAGAATGCTCCCGCGCCTTTGCTGGCGCAGCCACAAGCCCAAAGTAGCGCCTCTGGTTCGTTGAACAAAGCCCAATGGCAACAGCAACAACTGCAGATGCTGCAGTCGACGCCGATGTCCTACGAGGAATACCAGCGCCGCTACCAGCAGATCATGGCCCAGTGAGTCCGGTGTACTGGTGAAAACAGAAAGGCCCGCATCTGCGGGCCTTTTTTGCGGCCTCTCTTGAACGGAGAGGCGAAGAGAATGGCGCACCAGGCGGGATTCGAACCCACGACCCCTGCCTTCGGAGGGCAGTACTCTATCCAGCTGAGCTACTGGTGCGTATGCCGCGGCTGGCGCGGCAGGCGGCAATCATACGCATCTCCCGTGCAGGCGTCCAATGCAGGTACGCTCGTTCATGATATCGAACGAAAACAGCCGCCTGTCGGTAGAAATCCTCCGAAAAGCCCCTGCAACCTGATACCTTCGTTGGTTTTGTCGAACGAGCTATTGCCCTTTGCAGTCGAGGGCCCTAGGATTCGTTTGAGATTTCAAACGCCTCCCCATCACAACAACAGGAGACCGGAGAATTGGCATCACACCAGCCGGCCATCAGCCTGCGGGATGACAGTCTTCCGTTGCACCCACCGCATGTCCCTTGTGACAGGTCTCCGTGCGGCTTCCGTCGATCAGCGTACCGGAAGGTTGTAGGGCAGTCGTACTCCTGGGCCGAGCCTGGGAACCTGTGCGTGAACGAGTTCAACCAGACCGGGCAATGACCCCGGCCTGCGTTTTTCCGTGTCCGCATGCCGAGCGAACTAAGAGCCGTTCGCCTGGCGTCGCCTCCCAGCCGAGGCGGCATTCGTCTCCGGCGTCGATACTGATCGGCCGGAGCGAATGAACGGCAGAGACTGCGGTCTCTCCCATCCAGACAACAAGGCAGGCGGGGACTCGAGGCAGACCCGCCGTCCACAGGCTTTCCTCGAAAGGAGACAGGTCATGCAACTCAATGATGCCAAGCTGTTCCGCCAACAGGCTTACATTGACGGTTCCTGGGTCGACGCCGACAACGGCAAGACCATCAACGTGAACAACCCGGCCACCAACGAGATCATCGGCACCGTGCCGAAGATGGGCGCCGACGAGACCCGTCGTGCCATCGAAGCTGCCGACAAGGCCCTGCCGGCCTGGCGTGCGCTGACCGCCAAGGAACGCGCCAACAAGCTGCGCAAGTGGTTCGACCTGATGATCGCCAACCAGGACGACCTGGCTCGCCTGATGACCATCGAACAGGGCAAGCCGCTGGCCGAAGCCAAGGGCGAGATCGCCTACGCCGCCTCCTTCCTCGAGTGGTTCGGCGAAGAAGCCAAGCGCATCTACGGTGACACCATTCCGGGCCACCAGCCCGACAAGCGCATCATCGTGATCAAGCAGCCGATCGGCGTGACCGCGGCTATCACTCCGTGGAACTTCCCGTCCGCGATGATCACCCGTAAAGCCGGTCCGGCCCTGGCCGCTGGCTGCACCATGGTGCTCAAGCCTGCCTCACAGACCCCGTACTCCGCCCTGGCCCTGGCCGAGCTGGCCGAGCGCGCCGGTATTCCGAAGGGCGTGTTCAGCGTCGTCACCGGTAGCGCCGGCGAAGTCGGCGGTGAGCTGACCAGCAACCCGATCGTGCGCAAGCTGACCTTCACCGGCTCCACCGAGATCGGTCGCCAACTGATGGCCGAATGCGCCAAGGACATCAAGAAAGTGTCCCTGGAACTGGGCGGCAACGCTCCGTTCATCGTGTTCGACGATGCCGACCTGGACGCCGCCGTCGAAGGCGCGCTGATCTCCAAGTACCGCAACAACGGCCAGACTTGCGTCTGCGCCAACCGCCTGTACGTTCAGGACGGCGTGTACGACGCCTTCGTCGAGAAGCTGAAGGCTGCCGTGGCCAAGCTGAACATCGGCAACGGCCTGGAGCAGGGCGTCACCACCGGCCCGCTGATCGATTCCAAGGCGGTTGCCAAGGTCGAAGAGCACATCGCCGACGCCGTCTCCAAGGGCGCCAAAGTCCTCACCGGCGGCAAGCCGCACAGCCTGGGCGGCACCTTCTTCGAGCCGACCATCCTGGTCGACGTACCGAAGAGCGCCCTGGTGTCCAAGGACGAAACCTTCGGCCCGCTGGCGCCGGTGTTCCGCTTCAAGGACGAGGCCGAAGTCATCGCCATGTCCAACGACACCGAGTTCGGCCTGGCTTCCTACTTCTACGCCCGCGACCTGGCCCGCGTGTTCCGCGTCGCCGAGCAGCTGGAATACGGCATGGTGGGCATCAACACCGGCCTGATCTCCAACGAAGTCGCGCCGTTCGGCGGCATCAAGGCCTCGGGCCTGGGCCGTGAAGGTTCGAAGTACGGCATCGAGGACTACCTCGAAGTCAAATACCTCTGCCTCGGCGGTATCTGATCCGTTTTTTCCGTGGGCGCGGGGTGGCAGGCAAGAGCTGACAGCCACCTTCGCGTCGGCGTTTTCCGGTGGTAGCACCGGACAACCCGTCTGGCGGGCCGCAAGTTCCACGACAGTCGATCATCGTATGCTGTCGTGTGTGGCTTCTCCCCGCTTTCATCCTTTGATCCGGTCGCCCGATGAGCGGCCACTGAGGAAGCTATGAGCAAAACCAACGAATCCCTGCTGCAACGTCGTCAGGCCGCCGTACCGCGCGGTGTAGGCCAGATCCACCCGGTCGTCGCCGAGCGCGCCGAGAACTCCACCGTGTGGGACGTCGAAGGTCGTGAGTACATCGACTTCGCCGGCGGCATTGCCGTACTGAACACCGGCCACCTGCACCCGAAAGTGGTTGCCGCCGTTCAGGAGCAACTGACCAAGCTGACCCACACCTGCTTCCAGGTGCTGGCGTACGAGCCCTACATCGAGCTGGCCGAAGAGATCGCCAAGCGCGTTCCGGGCAACTTCCCGAAGAAGACCCTGCTGGTCACCTCCGGCTCCGAAGCCGTTGAGAACGCCGTCAAGATCGCCCGTGCCGCCACCGGCCGCGCTGGCGTGATCGCCTTCACCGGCGCCTACCACGGCCGTACCATGATGACCCTGGGCCTGACCGGCAAGGTCGTTCCGTACTCCGCTGGCATGGGCCTGATGCCGGGCGGCATCTTCCGCGCCCTGGCTCCGTGCGAACTGCACGGCGTGAGCGAAGACGAGTCGATCGCCAGCATCGAGCGCATCTTCAAGAACGACGCCCAGCCGCGTGACATCGCTGCCATCATCATCGAGCCGGTTCAGGGCGAAGGTGGCTTCTACGTCAACTCCAAGGCCTTCATGCAGCGCCTGCGCGCCCTGTGCGACGAGCACGGCATCCTGCTGATCGCTGACGAAGTACAGACCGGCGCTGGCCGTACCGGCACCTTCTTCGCCACCGAGCAACTGGGCATCGTTCCGGATCTGACCACCTTCGCCAAGTCCGTTGGCGGTGGTTTCCCGATCTCCGGTGTTTCCGGTAAAGCCGAAATCATGGACGCCATCGCTCCGGGCGGTCTGGGCGGCACCTACGCCGGTAGCCCGATCGCTTGCGCCGCGGCCCTGGCCGTGCTGAAAGTGTTCGACGAAGAGAAACTGCTGGAGCGTTCGCAAGCCGTTGGCGAGAGCCTGAAGGCTGGTCTGCGCGACATCCAGGCCAAGCACAAGGTCATCGGCGACGTTCGTGGCCTGGGTTCGATGATTGCCATCGAGCTGTTCGAAGGCGGCGATCACAACAAGCCGGCCGCTGAACTGGTCAGCAAGATCGTGGTTCGTGCCCGTGAGAAAGGTCTGATCCTGCTCTCGTGCGGTACCTACTACAACGTGATCCGCTTCCTGATGCCCGTCACCATTCCGGACGCGCAACTGGAAAAAGGCCTGGCCATCCTGGCTGAGTGCTTCGACGAACTGGCCTGAGCCTCATCGCTCTAACGGTTCAAGAGAAAGGCCCGCGCAAGCGGGCCTTTTTCTTTTGTGTGTTTTCCTTGTGAGAATTGTTCGCCGAAGTTGATGGCGCGCATGGGAAAGCTCGTAGGCTTTGGACTACGCTGCGCTGTACCCGAAGGCCGTTGGCCGGCGGCATCCGAAGGACCGGGCACTCGGCAAGGAAGGCTCTGGATCGGTTGTTTCCGCCCGCGACGGCACATGTCCCGAGCGAGGTGTGATCCATGAGCGTTTCTCCCGGCGTGCTGGTCGCTGCCAGCGACCCCTGGAGCCGCGAGCTGCTCGGCCAACTGGTGCTGAGCGTGCGTTGCGACGCAAGCGTCGAATACTGCGAAGACGGTGACACGGCCATCGAGGCCTGCCGCCGGTACCCGTTCGCCCTGATCCTGGCCGAACGCGAACTGCCTGGCAGCGACGGTCTGGAATTGTTGCGCCACGTGCGCATGCGCCGCCGCGGGCCGGTCGCCCAGCCGTTCATCCTGATCAGCTCCAAGGCCGATGCCGCAAGCGTGCGCGCCGCCTTGCCGTTGGCGCCCACGGCCTACCTGGTCAAGCCCTTCAACGCCGAGAACCTGCGCGAACGACTGCGCTCCCTGCTGCTGGCGCCGGGCGAGAGTGTCGTCTGCGAGCTGCCGACCCTGGAGCAGAGCCTGTCGCTGGAGCGTTTCCTGCAGACCGAACGCGACGCCACCGAGGGTGCGCCGCTGATGGGGGAGGTGGGTGCGGCGGTGAATCGCTGCATGGAGG
Organism: Pseudomonas sp. YH-1; assembly: GCF_051990045.1. Classification (NCBI taxonomy): domain Bacteria; kingdom Pseudomonadati; phylum Pseudomonadota; class Gammaproteobacteria; order Pseudomonadales; family Pseudomonadaceae; genus Pseudomonas; species Pseudomonas sp. YH-1. Next base: position 1,367,531 of record NZ_CP178184.1, read on the forward strand.
CCAGCGACATCAACCTGGAGATGCTCGATCAGGAGTTCGGCCATGACCCTCAGATCACCGCCTGCCTGATCTCCGCCGCTAACAGTGCTGCACGGCATGTCGGCATGCCGTGCCAGACGCTGATGCAGGCGCTGTCGCGCCTGGGTGTGGCGCAGGCGTTGAACCTGATGCTGGCAGTGGCGCTGCAGCGCGCCGCGACTCTTTCTGATCCGCTGCTGCAAGAGCGCGCGGAGCGCTTCTGGGAATTGTCCCGGCACACCGCCGACGGTGCGTTTGCCTTGGCCGAGTCGCTGGGAGCCGATGCGGACCGTTGCTTCACCGCCGGCCTGCTGCACTGCTTGGGCGATCTCGCGCTGTTGCGCAGCCTGCAGGACTGGCACAGCGCCGGTGGTGAGCTGGGTGAGGCGGATGTGGACAAGGCCCTGAACGAGCACGGTGCGAGCTTCGGCTCCGCCTTGCGCACCCGCTGGCGCCTGCCGCTGGAGCTGCGCAACTTGATCGCCGCTGCCTACGCCATCGACAACGGTGTGTTCAGCCGCGAGGCGTTGATCGTCAATCTGGCCGCCAGCGCGGCGCGTCTGCCGGAAGAGGAGCTGCCCAGGCTCAAGGATCACAAGGCCGCGCGCATGCTGCAACTGACGCCAGCGCAGCTGGGCTACCTGGGTCGGACCTGAGCGTTCAGGACGTGTAGTAGTACTTCTTCGCCCACGCGTAGGGTCGCTGCCGCTCGATACACCAGTCGACGAAGGAGCCTTCGGGTGCCGCTGAGTAGGCTAGCCAGTCGTTCAGCATGGCGGCGAGTTGCACCGCTTCCTCGGTGTGGCGAACGTAGGGGCGGGCATCCGGTGCTTCCTCGACCAGCTGGGTCACCGTTTCAAGTGCTGCACGCGCCTCGGCCGGTTCGCCGATGAAGAATCCTTCATCGAGATGATGCATGGCGTAGTCCGCCGCGCCCAGGGCGAAATCGATCAGTCGGTAGCGAACTGCGACATCGTCCGAGGCGGCCGCCAGCGCCCGGCGCAGGAGATCGCCATCATTCTGCAGCAGCCCCAGCCAGCGTAGCGGCGCGTGCGCCGTCGGTTCGCCGTCGATCCAGGTTTGTAGCGTCGGGAGCAGGAAGCGCGCGAGCAGCGGCTGGGCGAGGAACTGGTGGGCTTCGCGGGTCTGGCTGTGCAGCGTGAGTATCTGCAGGCTCAGCTCGCGGGCTGGCAGGGAATCGGGGGCAGGGGCATTGCGCAGGAACCCTTCGAGGGCGGCAAACGCCTCTCGACGCAGGCCTCGACTGCGGGCGCGGGCGTAATCCGCCAGCGCCTGCAGGCCGGGCAGGCTCGCCAGTTCATCGGCGAGCCGTTCCAGTCCTTCGAAGTTGTCCTGGTTCCAGTAGTACATGCGGCGACGCGCTTAGCGCGCGGCCAGCAGTTCCTTGCCACGAACCACGGCGGCGCGGACCTGGTTCGGTGCAGTGCCGCCGATGTGGTCGCGGGCGTTCACCGAGCCTTCCAGGGTCAGCACGGCGAACACGTCGTCGTCGATCTGGTCGCTGAACTGGCGCAGCTCGTCCAGGCTCATCTCGGCCAGGTCCTTGCCGCTGTCCACGCCGTACTTCACCGCGTGGCCGACGATCTCGTGGCAATCACGGAACGGCAGGCCGCGGCGCACCAGGTAATCGGCCAGGTCGGTGGCGGTGGAGAAGCCACGGCGGGCCGCTTCGCGCATGATCTCGCGCTTGGGCTTGATCGCCGGCACCATGTCGGCGAAGGCGCGCAGGCTGTCGCGCAGCGTGTCGGCAGCGTCGAACAGCGGCTCCTTGTCTTCCTGGTTGTCCTTGTTGTACGCCAGCGGCTGGCCCTTCATCAGGGTCAGCAGGCCGGCGAGGTGGCCGAACACGCGGCCGGACTTGCCACGCACCAGCTCCGGTACGTCCGGGTTCTTCTTCTGCGGCATGATCGAGGAGCCGGTGCAGAAGCGGTCGGGCAGGTCGATGAACTGGAACTGGGCGCTGGTCCAGAGCACCAGTTCTTCGGAGAAGCGCGACAGGTGCATCATCGCCACGGCGGCCGCGGCGCAGAACTCGATGGCGAAGTCACGGTCGGACACGCCGTCCAGCGAGTTGCCGGAGATCGCTTCGAATCCCAGCAGTTCGCAGGTGATGGTCCGGTCGATCGGGTAGGTGGTGCCCGCCAGCGCTGCGCTGCCCAGGGGCATGCGGTTGGCGCGCTTGCGGCAATCCACCAGGCGCTCGTAGTCGCGGCTGAGCATTTCGAACCAGGCCAGCAGGTGGTGGCCGAAGGTCACTGGCTGCGCAGTCTGCAGGTGGGTGAAGCCGGGCATGATGGTGTCGGCTTCGGCTTCCGCCAGGCCCAGCAGGCCCTGCTGCAGGCGCGTGATCTCGGCGAGGATCAGGTCGATCTCGTCGCGCAGCCACAGGCGGATGTCGGTGGCTACCTGGTCGTTGCGCGAACGGCCGGTGTGCAGTTTCTTGCCGGTGACACCGATGCGGTCGGTCAGACGCGCCTCGATGTTCATGTGCACGTCTTCCAGGTCGACGCGCCAGTCGAAGGTGCCGGCCTCGATCTCGTTCTGGATCTGCTTGAGGCCGTCGATGATGGTGTCGCGCTCGGCGTCGCTCAGCACGCCAACCTTGGCCAGCATGGTCGCGTGGGCCATGGAGCCCATGATGTCGTGGCGGTAGAGGCGCTTATCGAAGTCGACGGAAGCGGTGAAGCGGGCGACAAAGGCATCGACGGGCTCGCTGAAGCGGCCGCCCCAGGACTGGTTGGTCTTCTCTACGCTCATGGATCTCTCTCGCTGAAACGGGCAGGCGCGGCGCGCGGCCTGCATGAAGGGCAAAGTGCAACGATAATAGCAGGCTGAAGGACAAAACCGGCGGCGCTTTGGCGGGTTGCGGCAGGGCAGTGGCGGTGAATCGTCGCAGGGCCCGTGGCCGATCTTTGCGCTGCCCGACAATTCCTGGCTTTTGGTCGCACGCGGCGCTTGCCGCCGTGCAGGCGCTTACGGAAACTGCGTCGATGCCCAGACTGACGAAGACCGGCGACAAGCCGGCGCCCAACGAAGACTTCTTCATCCCCGAACTCTGCCAGCCCGAAGCGCTGTTCAGCCTGGTGCTGCTCGCCGAGTTGCTGGTGCTCGTGCTGGTGCTTGCCGAGCCGATGACGCCCAGCTTCAACTGGGTGCGCCTGGCGCTGTCCTCGTTGTTCGTGCAATGGATCGTGCTGCTCTCGGCCGGCCTGTTGTGCCAGTTGCGGCCGTTCATGGCGCGCTGGCCTGCGTGGTTCTCCGGTCTGCTCAGCTGCGCGCTGGTAGTCCTGCTGACGCTGGGTTGCACCTGGGTGGCCGATTATTTCTCCCTCGGCGGCCCCATGAACCGCACTGGTGAGGTCAACCTCTACCTGCGACATGCGTTGATTGCGCTCATCATGTCCACGCTGTTGCTACGCTACTTTTATCTCCAGAGCCAATGGCGACGGCAGGAACAGGCGGAGCTGCGGGCGCGGATCGAATCGCTGCAGGCGCGTATCCGTCCGCATTTCCTGTTCAACAGCCTCAACAGCATCGCCAGCCTGATCGAGATCGATCCGGGCAAGGCCGAGCTGGCGGTGCTGAATCTTTCGGACCTTTTTCGTGCCAGCCTGGCCAAACCTGGAACATTAATTTCCTGGGGAGAGGAACTTGAGCTGGCCAGACGCTATCTTTCCATTGAGCAGTTCCGTCTTGGCGACCGGTTGCAGATGGATTGGCAGGTGAGCGGTGTGCCCGATGGCGTGCCGATTCCCCAGCTGACGCTGCAGCCATTGCTCGAGAACTCATTGATTTATGGCATCCAGCCGCGCATCGAAGGCGGGCTGGTGAAAGTTGAGGCGGACTACCGTGACGGTGTGTTCCAGCTCTGTGTGAGCAACCCGTACGACGAATCGACCGAGACCCTGCCCACAAAGGGGACCAAGCAGGCCCTGCAGAATATTGCAGCGCGACTTGCGGCACTTTTCGGGCCAAAAGCTAGTCTCAGCGTCGAGCGCCGTGACGGACGGCACTTCACCTGTCTACGCTATCCATGTGCGCGTCTCATGCAGGAAGCCTGAGCTTATGAATGTCCTGATCGTCGATGACGAACCCCTGGCGCGAGAGCGCCTGGCCCGGCTGGTGGGGCAACTGGACGGCTATCGCGTCCTCGAGCCATCCGCCAGCAACGGCGAAGAAGCGCTGACGCTGATCGACAGCCTGAAGCCGGATATCGTCCTGCTGGATATCCGCATGCCCGGCCTGGACGGGCTTCAGGTGGCGGCCAAGCTGTGCGAGCGCGAAGCCCCGCCGGCGGTGATTTTCTGTACCGCCCATGATGAATTCGCCCTGGAGGCGTTCCAGGTCAGTGCGGTCGGCTATCTGGTCAAACCGGTCCGCAGCGAGGACCTGGCCGACGCCTTGAAGAAAGCCTCGCGGCCCAACCGCGTGCAACTGGCGGCGTTGACCAAGCCCCCGGCGGCTGGCGGCCCCGGCCCGCGCAGCCACATCAGCGCGCGGACCCGCAAGGGGATCGAGCTGATTCCGCTGGAAGACGTGATCTTCTTCATCGCCGACCACAAGTACGTGACCCTGCGCCACGCTGGCGGCGAAGTGCTGCTCGACGAGCCGCTGAAGGCGCTGGAAGACGAGTTCGGTGACCGTTTCGTGCGTATCCACCGCAACGCGCTGGTCTCCCGCGAGCGTATCGAGCGCCTGCAGCGCACTCCGCTGGGGCACTTCCAGCTGTACCTGAAAGGACTCAATGGCGACGCGCTGACCGTCAGCCGCCGCCATGTCGCCGGGGTCCGGCGACTGATGCACAACCTGTAGCGACACAGTGCCGCAGCGCTTGAAGCCCGGGGGGCGGCCCCCGGGCTTTTCGTTTGCGTGAGCTGTTATCATGCGGGCACTTTCTTGCACGCTTCCTTTGCCTGGAAATGCCCATGTCTCGCGAAATCCGTATCGCCACGCGCCAGAGCGCCCTGGCACTCTGGCAGGCCGAATACGTCAAGGCCCGCCTGGAACAGGCCCATTCCGGCCTGACCGTGACCCTCCTGCCGATGACCAGCCGCGGCGACAAGCTGCTGGACGCGCCGCTGGCGAAAATCGGTGGCAAGGGCCTGTTCGTCAAGGAGCTGGAAACCGCCCTGCTGGAGAACGAAGCGGACATCGCCGTGCACTCCATGAAGGACGTGCCGATGGACTTCCCCGAAGGCCTGGGCCTGTACTGCATCTGCGAACGTGAAGACCCGCGTGACGCCTTCGTCTCGAACACCTTTGCGAGCCTGGATGACCTGCCCGCGGGCAGCGTGGTCGGCACCTCCAGCCTGCGCCGCCAGGCCCAGCTGCTGGCCAGTCGTCCCGACCTGCAGATCCGCTTCCTGCGCGGTAACGTCAACACCCGCCTGGCCAAGCTCGACGCCGGCGAGTACGACGCCATCATCCTCGCCGCCGCCGGCCTGATCCGCCTCGGCTTCGAAGACCGCATCCGCTCCTCCATCAGCGTCGAAGCCAGCCTGCCGGCCGGTGGACAGGGCGCGGTGGGCATCGAGTGCCGCACTGCCGACGCGGAAATACACGCCCTGCTGCAGCCGCTGCACCACCGCGAGACCGCCCTGCGGGTCACCGCCGAGCGCGCGCTGAACAAGCGCCTCAATGGCGGCTGCCAGGTGCCCATCGCCTGCTATGCCATCCTTGAAGGCGACCAACTGTGGCTGCGCGGCCTGGTTGGCCAGCCCGACGGCACCGAACTGCTGCGCGCCGAAGCCCGCTCTCCCTTCGCCGAAGCCGAGGCCCTCGGCGTGAAGGTCGCGGAAGACCTGCTGGGCCAGGGTGCCCAGGAAATTCTCAACGCGGTCTACGGCGAGGCCGGTCACCCGTGAGCCGTTGGCGGCTGCTGCTGACCCGTCCCGAAGAGGATTGCGCGGCGCTCGCCGCCACCCTCGCCGAGCATGGCATCCACGGCGACTGCCTGCCCTTGCTGGCGATCACGCCGCGCGAAGAGACACCCGTCGAGCGCAGCCTGATCCTTGACCTGGACCGCTACTGCGCGGTTATCGTGGTCAGCAAGCCGGCGGCGCGCCTGGGCCTGGAGCGGCTCGACCGCTACTGGCCGCAACCGCCGCTGACCCAGCGATGGTTCACTGTCGGCGCCGCCACGGCGGCTATCCTCGAAGACTACGGTCTGGATGTGGTCTGCCCGCAGGATGGCGACGACAGCGAAGCCTTGCTGGCCCTGCCGGCGTTCGAGCAGGTCCTGCAGGTGCATGATCCGAAGGTGCTGATCATGCGCGGCGAGAGTGGCCGAGAATTTCTTGCTGAGCGCCTGCGCGGCCAAGGCGTGGCGGTCGACTATCTGGAACTCTACCGGCGCGAAATGCCGGCCTACGCTGAGGGCGAGTTGCTGCGGCGAATTCAGTCGGAGCGTTTGAACGCCATTGCGGTCAGTAGTGGGCAGGGGCTGGAGCACCTGCAACAGCTTGCGGCGGAGGATTGGCCGCAGGTGAGTGCGATGCCGCTGTTCGTGCCCAGCCCGCGTGTGGCTGAGCAGGCGCGGGAGATGGGTGCGCAGCGGGTGATCGATTGTCGGGGCGCCAGCGCTGTGGCACTGATGGAGGCGCTGAGAAGCGCCGAATAGAACAATTTCTGAGCGAAGGATGGATCTGTGAGCGAAGCCGTCACTCCCCAAGAGACTTCACCAACATCGTCCAGCCCGGCCGCCGCGCCGGCCCCGCGCAAGGGCGGTACGGGCATCGCGCTGCTGGCCTTGCTGGTCGGCGCCGCCGGCCTCGCCGCCGGTGGCTGGGGCGTCTGGCAGGTCCAGCAGCTCAAGGGCGCCGAGCAGCAGCGCGCCGCGCAACTGGAAGATGCCCGCGCCCAGGCGCAGGGCGTGCAGAATGCCAACGCCGACTTGAACAAGCGCCTGGACACCCTGCCCAACGCCGATGAACTTGAAGCCCGCCGCCGTCTGGTGGTGGAGCTGCAGGGCGACCAGCAGCAGCTGGCCAAGCAGGTCAAGCAGGTGCTGGGGCAGAGTCGTCAGCAATGGCGTCTGGCCGAATCCGAACATCTGCTGCGCCTGGCCGCGTTGCGTCTCTCCGCGCTGCAGGACGTCGACAGCGCTACCGAACTGGTCCAGGGCGCGGACGATATCCTTCGTGTGAACAATGATCCGGGCGCCTTCGCCGCGCGTGCGCAGCTGGCCAAGAGCCTCGAGGCGCTGCGCGCGCTGCCCCGTCCTGACCGTACCGGGTTGTTCCTGCAACTGGGCGCCTTGCGCGACCAGGCTGCGCAGCTGCAACCGCTGAACCCGGCGTTCAAACCCTCCGAGGGCGGCACTGGGCCGAGCACCGCCTGGGGCGACGGCAGCAGCACCTGGGACCAGTGGTGGGAACGCATCTCGCGCTATGTACGCATCGATTTCAATGCTGGGCAGGACATCCGTCCGCTGCTCTCCGGCCAGCAACTGGACCGTGTCCGCCTGGCCCTGAGCCTCGCCCTGGAGCAGGCCCAGTGGGCTGCGCTGAACGGCAAGCAGGACGTCTACGAACAGGCGCTGAAGCAGGCCAGGCAGATCGTCGCTGACTTCTTCAACGCCGACCTGGCTGACAGCCGTGCGCTGGTCGCGCGCCTGGATGAGCTGGGTGGCCAGGCTGTCACCGTGCAGACGCCGGACCTCGGCCCGGCCCTGAGTTCGCTGCAGGCTTACCTGTCGCGCCGCGAAAGCGCGGTGCAGCAGCAGGAGGCGGTGGCGCCCGACGCGGGGACCCAGCCATGAGTCGCCTCTACGTCCTGATCCTTGCCGTGGTCCTGGCGGCCACCCTGGTCGGGCTGGCCGTCGCCGAGCAGTCCGGCTATGTCCTGATCGCCTACAAGAGCTTCCGCTACGAATCCAGCCTGTGGACCTTCCTTGCCCTGCTGGTGGTGCTCTGGGTGGTCTACCTCGCCGTGCGTCTGGTGCTGCGCCTGCTCGGCGTCTCCGGCCGCGTGGTGAATCCCTGGTCGCGCTTCAACCGTCGCCGCCGCTCGCAACTGGCCGAGGAACACGGCCAGCGCGATCTCGCCGAAGGACACTGGGCGCAGGCGCTGCGTCATCTGCGACGTGCCGCCGAGCTGAGCGACCGCCCGCTGCCGCACTACCTGGGCGCTGCCCGCGCGGCCAACGAGCTGGGCAAGACCGAGGAATGCGACGAACTGCTGGACCGCGCCCAGGAGCGCGAGCCCGGTTCCGAACTGGCGGTGGGCCTGACCCGTGCGCAATTGCTGATCAACCGTGGTGACTTCACCCGTGCCCGCGTGGTGCTGGACAAGCTGCACCAGGATCACCCACGTCATCCAACTGTGTTGCGGCTGCTCCAGCAACTCTACGTCAGCCTTCACGAATGGCAGGCACTGTGCGTGCTGCTGCCTGAGCTGCGCAAGGAGCGCGTGCTGCAGAACGCCGAGCTGGCGGATCTGGAGCGGCGCACCTGGATGGCCGCATTGGGGGAGGCCGGCGAGCAAGGCATCGGCCAGGGCGAAAGCAGCCTGCAGCCGTTGACCCAGCGCTGGCAGAACGTGCCCTCCAACCTTCGCGCGCAGCCGCCGCTGGTGGTTGCCTACGCCGAGCAGTTGCTGCGCCTGGGCGCGCCGGAAGAGGCTGAGGAAGTGCTGCGCAAGGCGCTCAAGGAAGGCTACGACAGCCGTCTGGTGCACCTCTATGGCCGCGCCCGTGGCCGCGATGGCGCGCACCAGCTCAAGACCGCCGAAGGTTGGCTGAAGCAGCATGGCGACGATCCTGAACTGTTGCTGACCCTCGGCCGCCTGAGCCTGCAGAACAAGTTGTGGGGCAAGGCGCGCGAGTATCTGGAGGCCAGTCTGGCCCGCCAACGCAATGCGGAAACCTGCGCCGAACTGGCGCGCCTGCTGGCGCAGCTGGGTGAAGTCGAGCGCAGCAACCAGCTGTTCCAGGAAGGCCTTGGCCTGCTGGCTCCGCCGGTTGCGCTGCCGGTTGCGACGCGCGCCTGATCCTGTCGATGCAAGTGAACACGGCGCCCTTGGGCGCCGTGTTCGTTTTCAGGGTTTACCGTAGCGGATGCGGTAGATCGCGCCGTTCTGGTCGTCACTGACCAGCAGCGAGCCGTCCGGGGCCACCAGCACGTCTGCCGGCCTTCCGTTGACCCCGCCATCCTTGTCGAGCCAGCCTTCGGCGAACACACTCTGGCGCTTCAGCGAGCCGTCCTCGTTGAGCTCGATGCGCGCCACGCGGTAGCCGATCTTCTGCGTACGGTTCCACGAGCCGTGCTCGGCGATGAACAGGTTGTTGCGGTACTCGGCAGGGAACTGCTCACCGGTGTAGAAGCGCAGTCCCAGCGCGGCGACGTGCGGGCCCAGCTTGGCGACGGGCGCGGTGAATGCGGAGCAGGGTTTCCTGCCTTCCTCGGGATCGGCGATGTCGCCCTGGTGGCAGTCGGGATAGCCGAAGTCCTCGCCCACCGTGCTGACCTTGTTCAGTTCATCGTCGGGCTTGTCGTCGCCGAGCATGTCGCGCCCGTTGTCGGTGAACCACAGTTGCTTCGTCTGCGGATGCCAGGTGAAGCCGACGGTGTTGCGGATGCCGTAGGCGACCACCTCCCGCGCGCTGCCGTCGGCGTTCATGCGCTGCAGGTTGGCGTATTGCTCACGGTCCGGGCGGCAGATGTTGCACGGTGCGCCGACCGGTACATAGAGCTTGTCGTCCGGGCCGAAGGCGATGAATTTCCAGCCATGTGCGGTCTCCTTCGGAAACTGCGCCGGCAGTTCCTCGGCCTTGGGAGGTGCGTCAAGGTGCGCCTCGATGTCGCGCAGCACGACGATACGGTTGATCGACGACACGTACAGGTCGCCCTTGTGAAAGGTCACGCCAACGGGCATCTGCAGGCCATCGGCGAGCGCCTTTACCTGGCCATCCGGCTTCACCGCGTAGACCTTGTCGGAGGAGCGACTGCCGACGAAAAGCGTGCCGTTTTCGCCCCAGGCCATGGCGCGCGCGCCCGGCACCTGGTCGGTGAGCAGGCTGATATGGAAGCCCTCAGGGAGTCGGATCTGGCTGAGGTCGGTGGCGGCAATGGCCGGCGCTGCTGTCAGGGAAAGCAGCGAGCAAAGCAGGAAATGACGACGCATGGCATGGATTCCCGGATGAGTGCCACGGCCAGTCTAGACACTCGCCTTGAACTGATCGCCGTGTTTCCACTACCGTAGCGGCCTTTCCTGCAACAGCGCTTTTCAGCGGAGCCGCCATGAACCTGGCCAGCCCTCGGTCCCTGTTCTTCCTCGCCTTCCTCGCCTGTGTCGCCATGCTTGGCACCGGCTTCTACCTGCAGTACATGGTCGGGCTGGAGCCCTGCCCGCTGTGCATCCTGCAGCGCATCTTCTTCGCGGGCTGCGGGCTGTTCTCGCTGATCGCCGCGCTGCACGGCCGCGCGCCGCGCGTGTATTCGCTGCTGATTCTGCTCTGTGCCCTGGGCGGTGCCGGCACTGCGGGCCGCCAGGTATGGCTGCAGACGTTGCCGCCGGACCAGCTGCCGTCCTGTTTGCCGCCGCTGGAATACATGATGGAAAGCATGCCCTATGCCGACATCATCTGGACCATGTTCCACGGCTCGGCCGATTGCGCCGAAGTGTCCTGGACCCTGCTTGGCCTGAGCATTCCGGAGTGGAGTCTGCTGGCCTTCATCGGCTTCGCCCTGTTCGCCATCGTGCAATTCTTCCGCCGCCGCGGCTGAGCGTCGCATCTCAATTCGCCATGGCCTGTGCCTCATCGGTGCAGGCCAGAGGCATCGCGGTCTGTCGATTAAACGCTCGTATGAATTTTCCCGTTGCCGGTGTCTTGAAGGCGATAACGGGCGGGCATACTCTGGTTTTCCACTCCGTCGGAAAGCCGCCGCCGAACAAGCTTCACACATCGCGGACGTCGAGGTTCGACAGAATATTGTCCCGGGGCGGACTTTGCCGGGACGGCGAAAAGGGAAGTGAGGACAACATGCTCGAGAGCTGCCGTAATGCCCAGGAACGTTGGGGAGGCGTACACCAGCTGATCGACCGCTGGTTGCGGGATCGACATGAATTGGTCCGGGCATTCGATTCCCTGGACGGTGTCCAGGCGCCGAAGACCAATGCCGAGAATCTGCAGAGCTTCTGCCAGCTACTGCTCGACTACGTGTCGGCAGGCCACTTCGAAGTCTACGAACAGCTGATGAACGAGGCACAGGCCTTCGGTGATACGCGAGGCCTGGAACTGGCCAAGCAGATCTACCCCCGCCTCGAAACCATCACCGCCAATGCGCTGAACTTCAACGACCGCTGCGACAACGGTGATTGCCGCGAAGGCACCTGCCTGACGAGCGAACTGAAAAGCCTGCGCCAGCAGCTGCACGAACGCTTCGAACTGGAAGACTGCCTGATCGAAGTCCTGCACAACGCCCACGAGCAGAAAGCCGTTACGGCCTGAGCGAAGGGGTGTCCGAAAACGGCGCGAGCGCTTGAAGCACTCGCGCCGTTTTCGTTTGCGTCGGGTTCGTGCGATTCATGCCAATTGCAGACGCTGCTAGCGATGTTTCGAGCCTCGCACTTTGCGCACACCACGCTGAAAAACTCGCGCCGTTCGGCAGCTCCCTCCTGTGTTTTCGCAGTCTTTTTCGGGGGATGAATCACGGCTGAAAATTGGCTGCAACGGCGACTGCGAGCACCTGTTCGCGAGTGCATTTCCACTGTGTCGTGATCGCAATTTTCGCGACGTGTTGGCGTGCCGCGAAAGCCTGCCAGTCCATCTTCGTCGGGACTGCTGCGCGTTACGCGGAAGGCTCTGCGACGGGCATCTTCGACCTGTCCTGAAAATTTATTTTTCATCGTCAAACGCACGCGCCACGGGCGTTTGCGCGGCCAGGCCGATGGCGACAACGGAACCAAGTGCGTGAGGCAGCGTCATTGAGTGAGAGAAAAAACGCGCCTTCGCGCACTGCTGGAAACCTCTGAAGCCAATGCCTGCTGCGGCCTGCAGCACAATAGGGACATTGGCGAGAGGCCATCAGCGGGGCTAGTATGGGCGCAACCACGTCCGCCAGGAGGCACGTCATGTCGGCCAACAAGAAACCCGTCACTACCCCTCTGCACCTGCTGCACCAGTTGTCCAACAGTCTGATCGAACACCTCGAAGGTGCCTGCAAGCAGGCGCTCGTCGATTCCGAAAAGCTGCTCGCCAAGCTCGAGAAACAACGCGGCAAGGCTCAGGAGAAGCTGCACAACGCACGCACAAAGCTGCAGGACGCGACCAAGGCCGGCAAGGCGAAGGCGCAGGCCAAGGCCAAATCGAGCATCGCTGAGCTCGACGGTGTGCTGGATGTTCTGAAGACCCGCCAGACCGAAACCCGTGCCTACATCGCCAACCTCAAGCGCGATGTGCAGGAGAGCCTGAAGCTCGCCCAGGGCGTGACCAAGGTGAAGGAAGCCGCTGGCAAATCCCTCGCTACCCGCAAGCCGGCCGCTGCCGCTGCAAAACCGGTTGCCAAGGCTGCTGCCAAACCGGCTGCCAAGCCCGCCGCGAAGACCGCCGCCAAGCCTGCTGCGAAGCCGGCCGCCAAGGTCGCCGCTGCCAAACCTGCTGCTGCGAAAGTTGCTGCCAAGCCGGTTGCCAAACCTGCCGCAAAACCAGCTGCCAAGGCTGCTGCCAAACCTGCCGCCAAGACCGCTGCAAAGCCCGCAGCCAAGCCGGCTGCCAGGACCGCTGCTGCTAAACCTGCCGCTGCCAAGCCTGCTGCTAAACCGGCTGCGAAGCCCCCAGCGAAAGCCGCCGCCAAGCCGGCAGCCAAACCCGCAGCCAAGCCAGTCTCCGCCGCTAAGCCGGCAGCCAAACCTGCCGCAAAACCGGCTGCCAAGCCTGCTGCGAAAGCTGCTGCCAAACCCGCGGCGAAGCCGGCCGCCAAGCCTGCTGCAGCGAAGCCCGCTGCTGTCGCGAAACCTGCCGCTGCCAAGCCTGCCGCTAAGCCCGCTGCCGCTGCAAAACCGGCTGCCAAGCCCGCCGCGAAACCGGCTGCCAAACAGGCCGTGAAAGCCGCTGCCAAGCCTGCCGCGAAACCGGCCGTCAAGCCTGCTGCCAAACCCGCTGCGGCCAAGCCTGCCGTCGCTGCCAAACCGGCCGCTCCGGCCGCCCCGAGCACACCGGCTGCCCAGCCGAGTGCGCCGGCCGCGACCCCGGCTGCCAGCGCCACTCCGGCACCGGCTGCTCCGGCCAGCAGCACCTCCTCCAGCGCTTCCTAAGGCTCAGGAGAGGCTCGCCGCGGTGCGCAGGGTTTCCCGCGCATCGCGGCGCAAGCCGCCTGCCTCAGCAGATACGGCCTCCAGCCAGCGCGCCAGATCCTTCGCCTCACCCCGTGGCCAATCCTTCGCCACCGTCTCCAGCCTCCCCAGCAACACCTTTTCCGCTTCCAGTTCGAGCTGCTTGATCCGTTCGCGCAGTGACGCCAGCTCCGCATCCTGCTTCGCCGATTCTCGCCAGCGCTGACGCAGCGAACGCAACGGCACGACCACCTCTTCGCGCCATCCCCGCGCCGTGCTTTCCAGCTCGCTCATTCGCGACGCCGCGAAGGCCACACCAGTGCTGCCCAGCCAGGCCGCAGCGAGCAACAGGCAGACATCCGCACCGCCTTCCTGCAGGGCCAGGCAAGCCGGCTCAACCCCAGGCCGGGCGTAGAGTTTCAGTGCATACGACCAGACATCATCAGACATAGAGCACCCACAGCGATTGCCAGGCGAAGCTGATAAACTCCGCCGCCATGATTCGACTACAAAATCTTACGCTACAGCGTGGCCCCCAGCGCTTGCTGGAAGGTGCCGAACTCACCCTGCACGCCGGACAGAAAGTCGGCCTGATCGGCGCCAACGGCGCCGGCAAGTCGAGCCTGTTCGCCTTGCTGCGCGGCCAACTCGGCCAGGATGCCGGTGACTGCTACCTGCCCGCAGACTGGCGCATCGCGCACATGCGCCAGGAGGTCGATACTCTCGACCGCCTCGCCGTCGACTACGTGCTCGACGGCGACGTGCACCTGCGCAGGATCCAGGCGGACCTCGCTGCGGCGGAAGACGCCCATGACGGCACCGCCCTGGCGCGCCTGCACAGCGAGCTGGACAGCGCCGACGGATACTCCGCCGATGCTCGCGCGCGCAAGCTGCTGGCCGGACTGGGCTTCACACCCGAGCAGATGGACCGCCGCGTCGGCGACTTCTCCGGTGGCTGGCGGATGCGCCTGAACCTGGCGCAGGCGCTGATGTGCCCGTCCGAACTGCTGCTGCTCGACGAACCGACCAACCACTTGGACCTTGATGCCATCCTCTGGCTGGAAGAGTGGCTCAAGGGTTACCCGGGCACGCTGCTGCTGATTTCCCACGACCGCGATTTCCTCGACGCGGTAGTGGACAACATCGCGCACCTCGAACAGCGCAAGCTGACGCTGTACCGCGGCGGCTACTCGGCCTTCGAGCGTACCCGCGCCGAACGCCTGGCCCAGCAGCAACAGGCGTACGAGAAGCAGCAGGCGCAACGCGCCCACATGGAAAAGTACATCGCCCGCTTCCGCGCCCAGGCTACCAAGGCCCGGCAGGCGCAGAGCCGGATCAAGGCGCTGGAACGCCTGGAAGAACTGGCGCCGGCCCACGTCGACTCGCCGTTCGACTTCGTCTTCCGCGAGTCCGACAAGATTTCCAGCCCACTCTTGAACCTCTCCGAAGCCCGTCTGGGCTACGTCGACAAGAGTGGCGACAAGACCGTGCTGGAGAAGGTCAAGCTGCAGCTGGTGCCCGGTGCGCGCATCGGCCTGCTCGGCCCCAACGGCGCAGGCAAGTCGACACTGATCAAGACCCTCTCCGGCGACCTGTCGCTACTGTCCGGCGAGCTTGCCCGTGGCGAGAACCTCGCCATCGGCTACTTCGCCCAGCATCAGCTCGACTCGCTGGACCCCAAGGCCAGCCCGTTGCTGCACCTGGCGCGTATCGCTCCGGCCGAGCGCGAGCAGACCCTGCGCGACTTCCTCGGCGGCTTCGACTTCCGTGGCGAGCGCTGTGACGAACCGGTGCTGAATTTCTCCGGTGGTGAGAAGGCACGCCTGGCCCTGGCGCTGATCGCCTGGCAGAAGCCCAACCTGCTGCTGCTCGACGAACCGACCAACCACCTCGACCTGGAAATGCGCCTGGCGCTGACCCTGGCGCTGCAGGAGTTCTCCGGCGCCGTGGTGGTGGTGTCGCACGACCGTCACCTGCTCAAGAGCACCACCGATGAGTTCCTGCTGGTCGCCGACGGGCGCATCCAGGAGTTCGAAGGCGACCTCGACGACTACGCCCGCTGGCTGGTGGATTTCCGCGCGCGCCAGACGCCGTCTTCGCCCGCCGTTCCCGCTGGCGACAAGACCGACAAGCGCGCCCAGCGCCAGGCCGCCGCCGCCTTGCGCCAGCAGCTCGCCCCGCACAAGCGCGAGGCGGACAAGCTGGAGAAGGAACTGGGCAAAGTTCACGAACAGCTCGCCGAGCTGGAGCAGCGCCTGGGCGACAGCGCGCTATACGAGGCCTCGCGAAAGGACGAGCTGCGTGACCTGCTGGCCCGCCAGGCGACCCTGAAAGGGCGTGAAAGCGAGCTGGAAGAGTCCTGGTTGATGGCACTGGAAACCCTCGAAGAGCTGCAGCGCCAGCTCGAGGCCAGCGAGTGATGGACGACGTGAATCTGCTGGTGGCGTGGAGTGAACCGCTGCTGCGTGGCGGGCAGATCATTCTCGTCCTGCTGCTCGCGTGGCTGGTGCAGCGCGTGGTGACGCGCGCTGTCAGCCGCCTTGGCGAGCGCTACCCGATGCCGCCGGAGCTGTTGCTGCCGCTGCGAGGTGGCCTGCGCTGGTTGATCATGGGCTCGGCAGTGATGCTGGTGCTGGAGCGCCTGGGTGTCTCCGCCGATGTGCTGTGGGCTGCGCTGACCGGCTTCGCCGCCGTGGCCGCCGTGGCCTTCTTCGCGATCTGGAGCGTGCTGTCCAACCTGTTCTGCGCGCTGATGATCTTCACCATGGGCCCGTTCCGCCTGGGCGACCGCGTGGAAGTCATCGAATCTGCGGACAAGCCCGGTGTGAAAGGCCGGGTCGTGGCGATCAACCTGCTGTACACCACCCTGGAGGAATCGGGCGAGGACGGCGCGCCGGGCGCATTGCTGCAGGTACCGAACAACCTGTTCTTCCAGAAGGCCATTCGCCGTTGGCGCGGGCCGAACTTCCCCACCACCACTCCCTGACCCCTAGCCCTGACGGACTCCCCCACTATGGAATGGCTTACTAGCCCTGAGATCTGGGTTGCCTTTCTGACCCTGACTGCCCTGGAAATCGTACTGGGCATCGACAACATCATCTTCATCTCGATCCTGGTCGGTCGCCTGCCACCCGCCCAGCAACCCAAGGCGCGCTTCTTTGGCCTGGCCCTGGCCATGGGCACGCGGATCCTTCTGCTGCTGTCGATCACCTGGGTGATGCGCCTGACCGCCGACCTGTTCACCGTGTTCGACCACGGCATCTCCGGACGCGACCTGATCCTGTTCTTCGGCGGCCTGTTCCTGCTGTTCAAGAGCACCATGGAAATCTTCCACAGCCTGGAAGGCGCCGAGGAAGGCGAGCAGAGCGGCGGCAAGTCCCGTGGCTTCATGGGCATCATCATCCAGATCGCGATCATCGACATCGTCTTCTCCCTGGACTCGGTAATCACCGCCGTGGGGCTGGTGCAGCATGTGCCGGTGATGGTCGCGGCCATCGTCATCTCGGTCGGCGTGATGATGCTCTCGGCCGGCACCATCAGTGCCTTCATCGAGAAGCACCCGTCGCTGAAGATGCTGGCGCTGTCCTTCCTCATCGTGGTCGGCACCGTGCTGATCGCCGAGGCTTTCGAGATCCACGTGCCCAAGGGCTACGTGTACTTCGCCATGGCCTTCTCGCTGGCGGTGGAGGCAATCAACATCCGCCTGCGCGGCGCCCTGGCACGCAAGCGCGGCGAGGAGCCGGTGAAGCTGCGCAAGGACATTCCGAGCTGATCGCTCTGTCGTGATATAGAAAGCCCGGCCCAGTGCCGGGCTTTTTGTTTTTCGTGGGAGTGAGCTTGCTCGCGAACAGAGTTTCCCGGCGACTCCGGAGTTATGGCGGTTCGCGAGCAAGCTCGCTCCTACAGGGCTCCCCCGACCTTCGTCGGCAATGCTGGGCGGCGCAGCCTGACTGAGGCACACTGAGCCTCCGTAACAATTTATTGCGCCTGCCTGGGCGCCATGAGGTCCGCCATGCTCGCCAGTACCTGGTTCGCCTTCTTCATCGCCTGCTGGGTGATCAGCCTGTCGCCCGGCGCCGGGGCCATCGCCTCGATGTCCTGTGGGCTGCAATACGGCTTCTGGCGCGGCTACTGGAATGCCCTGGGCCTGCAGATCGGCCTGGCGCTGCAGATCGCCATCGTCGCCGCCGGCGTCGGCGCACTGCTGTCGACGTCCGCCGTAGCGTTCAGCGCGATCAAATGGTTCGGCGTGGTCTACCTGGTCTATCTCGCGTACCGCCAGTGGACTGCTGCTCCGCAGGTCATAGCAGCCAGCGGCGAGCGTCCCATCGGCCGGCCGCTGACCCTGGTGCTGCGCGGCTTCCTGGTCAATGCCAGCAACCCCAAGGCGGTCATCTTCATGCTCGCGGTGCTGCCGCAGTTCGTCGACCCGCACCAGCCCATGGCGATCCAGTACGTGATCATGGGCGCCACCATGATTACCGTGGACCTGATCGTCATGGCCGGCTACACCGGTCTGGCCGCACGTGTGCTGCGCGCGCTGCGCTCGCAGCGCCAGCAACGGATCATGAATCGAACCTTCGCCACCTTGTTCGTGGGCGCCGCCGCGCTGCTCGCCACGGTCCGCCGCGCCCCGGTCTGAGGGAGTTTGCGGGCTTTTTGTCGGAGGGTCGGGGTGGCCTTGCGGTCACTCCGGGCGCAATTGCGCGGGACGTTCTCCTTGCATAGACGGAAACCTGAGGTGACAATTTAACCTCTTTCATTCTCATTTAACTTTCCGTATGCGCCCCTCCAAACTATTCGTCTGGCTGTTGCCGCTGGTCGGCCTTTTCAGCCTTGGAGCTCACGCCGACACGGCTGTCGACCCTGCTCAAGCCTTGCACCTGCTCAGTTATCTCGCCGCTGACTATCCCGCCACCGTCGCCGACGGCAAGGTGATCAACGACAGCGAGTACAAGGAGCAGCTGGAATTCGTCGGCAATCTCCATTCGCTGATCCTGACCCTGCCGGCACGCCCCGAACGAGCTGACCTGGAGAAGGACGCTGCCGGCCTCAAGCAGGCCATTGAGCAGCGTCAGCCGGGCAAGCAAGTGGCCCAGCAGGCCCGTCACCTGGAGGCGCGCGTCGCCGATATCTACCAGGTGGTGCAGACCCCCGCGATCACCCCGGATCCGGCCCGTGGCGCCGAGGTCTACGCCCAGCAGTGCTCGATCTGCCATGGCGATGCCGGCAAGGGCGACGGCCCGGCGGGCATCGGCCTGGAGCCGCCGCCGGCCAACCTGACCGACCGCGCGCGTCTGGACCAGCTGAGCCTGTATGACCTGCGCAACGTCATCGGCCTGGGCGTTGCCGGCACCGACATGCCGGCCTTCGCCGATCAGCTCGACGAGCGCCAGCGCTGGGACCTGGCTTCCTATGTGGCCAGCCTCAGCGCCGGTCAGGCCAAGCCCGATCCGGCCCACGCCTACCCGCTGGCAACCCTGTCGACCCAGACTCCGGCGGATGTCGCCGAACATGACGGCGAAGCCGCAGCCGAGAGCTTCCGTGCGCTGCGGGCTCATCCGCCGCTGGAGCACCGTGGCCCGGCGCAACAGATCGACTACACCTCCGCGACGCTGGACAAGAGCTTCGCCGTGTACCGTTCCGGTGACCACGACCAGGCCTACGACCTGTCCGTGGCGGCCTACCTGGAAGGCTTCGAGCTGGTGGAAAGCTCGCTGGACAACGTCGACGCCGACCTGCGCAAGGCCACCGAGAAGCAACTGATGGCCTACCGTCAGGCACTGCGTGATGGTCTGCCGGAAGCCGAAGTGGCGCAGCAGCTGGAACTGGCCAAGGCCAAGCTGGCGGACGCCGCCAAAGCCCTGAGCGGTGACTCGCTGAGCTTCTCCATCAGCTTCGTCTCGGCCCTGCTGATCCTCCTGCGCGAAGGCGTGGAAGCGATCCTGGTGCTCGCCGCGATCCTCGCCTTCCTGCGCAACACCGGGCAGGAGAAGGCCGTGCGTGGCGTCCATGTCGGCTGGGGCCTGGCCTTCGTCGCCGGTTTCGCCACCTGGGCGGTTGCGGCCTACGTCATCGACATCGGCGGCGCCCAGCGTGAGCTGATGGAAGGCTTCACCTCGCTGTTCGCCTGCGTGATGGTGCTCTGGCTCGGCGTGTGGATGCACGACCGTCGCCATGCCGCCGCCTGGCAGGACTACATCCGCAGCAGCCTGGTGGGCGGCGGTGGTCGCTTCGGCTTCGCGGTGCTGGCGTTCTTCTCGGTCTACCGCGAGCTGTTCGAGGTCATCCTGTTCTACGAGACCCTCTGGCTGCAGGCTGGCCCGGCCGGTCACAACGCGGTGATCGCCGGTGCGGGCACTGCGGTGGTGATCCTGATCGGTATCGCCTTCGTGATCCTGCGTGGCTCGGCGAAACTGCCGCTGAAGCTGTTCTTCACCGTCAACGCCGCACTGCTCTGTGCCCTGTCGGTGGTCTTCGCTGGCCATGGCGTGGTCGCCCTGCAGGAAGCCGGGGTGATCGGCACCCGCCCGGTACCGTTCTTCGACTTCGACTGGCTCGGCATCAAGGCCGACGCCTACTCGTTGTCGGCCCAGGCGGTGGCGCTGGTGGCGGTGGCTGTGCTCTATGGGCGCAGCTACTTCTCCGAGCGCCGCAAGGCCGCCGAGATCGCCTCGTCCTGAGGCGATAGCCAAGCGACATACGACGGCCAGTGCGATACTGGCCGTCGTGCTTTTCGAAGGAAGGTTTTCCCCCGATGCGTATCTGGATCGACGCCGACGCCTGCCCGCGTGCGGCCAAGGAGCTGGTGGCGAAGTTCGCCTTGAAGCGCAAGCTGGAGGTGGTGATGGTTGCTGGCCAGCCCGTGGCCAAGCCGCCGTTCGCCTGTGTCAGCCTGATCGTGGTGCCCAGCGGAATGGACGCTGCCGACGATTACCTGGTGGAGCAGGCCGAGCCCGGTGACCTGGTGATCTGTAGCGACGTGCCGCTGGCCGACCGGCTCGTGAAGAAGGGCGTCGATGCGCTGGACCCGCGTGGTCGCGAGTTCGACGAGAAGAACATGGGTGAGCGCCTGGCCGTGCGCAACCTGTTCACCGACCTGCGCGAGCAGGGCCAGGTGGGTGGAGGGCAGGCGCCCTACGGCGACAAGGACCGCCAGGCCTTCGCCAACGGCCTGGACCGGTTGCTGACGCGCCTGCTGCGTGAGGCGGAGAGCCGCAAGGGCTGATCCGGCCTGAAACGAAAACGCCCGGCAATGCCGGGCGTTTTTATTCCGGTGGGCTACATCGGCGTTGCAGCGGCTCGCGGATGTCTCGACTGAAGAGCTTCAGGCCAGCTCCAGCACCCGGTCGACCGCCTTGTTGATGCCGCTGGCGGCCTCGGCGATGGACTGTGCGAGCATGTAGGCCGGAGTGGTGACCAGCTTGCGGTCCTTGTCCTCGACGATGTCTTCCACGGCGCAATCGATGTGCTTGGCGCCCATGTTGGTCAGCGCCTTGGCGGTGCCTTCGTCAGTGCCGATGGTGCATTCCACACCTTCGCCATAGATGCGCGCGGCCATGGCCGGGGCGATGCAGATCAGGCCGACCGGCTTCTTCGCCGCGGCGAAGGCCTTGGCCAGGGCCAGTACGTCCGGCTGCACCTCGCACTGATCGCCCTTGAAGGCGAAGTCACTGAGGTTCTTGGCCGCGCCGAAGCCGCCGGGCACGATCAGGGCGTCGAAGTCCTCGACCTTGGCTTCGCGCACGTCTTTCACTTCGCCGCGGGCGATGCGTGCGGACTCCACCAGCACGTTGCGCTTTTCCGCCATTTCCTCGCCGGTCAGGTGATTCAGTACATGGTGTTGCTCGATATTCGGCGCGAAGCACTGTACCTGGGCACCACGCTGGGACAGGCGCAACAGGGTGATCACGCTTTCGTGGATTTCCGCGCCGTCGTAGACGCCACAGCCGGAGAGGATAACGGCAACTTTCTTCATGAACTGCTCCTGTACGAGGGGGCCGGGGCTGTCGCGATATGCCGCCCGGGCTGTCGCCGACGGCCGTGGCCGGCGTCGGGCAAGGGACTAGGATCCTTCCTCATAAGCATAACGATTCGGTCGCGCCATGAACTACATCCTCTTCGCCGTACCCTTCTTTTTCCTCCTGATTGCGATCGAACTGCTCGCCGACCGCTGGCGCGGCCTGCGTACCTACCGCCTGAGCGATGCGCTGAACAGCCTCAGCGCCGGTGTGCTCTCCACCACCAGCGGCCTGCTGACCAAAGGCCTGGCGGTGCTCACCTATGCCATCGCCTGGCAGCACCTGGCGCTCTTCGAGATGTCCACGCAGAGCCTCTGGGTCTGGGTATTCGCCTTCGTCTTCTACGACTTCTGCTACTACTGGAACCACCGCCTGGGCCACGAGCGCAACGTGCTCTGGGCCGCGCACTCGGTGCACCACCAGAGTGAGGACTACAACCTCTCCACCGCACTGCGGCAGACCAGCACCGGCTTCATCTTCGGCTGGATCTTCTACCTGCCCATGGCGATCGCCGGGGTTCCGCCGCTGGTATTCCTCACCGTCGGCGCGCTGAACCTGCTCTACCAGTTCTGGGTACATACCCGGCACATTCCCAAGCTGGGCTGGTTCGAGTGGATCTTCATCACCCCGTCCAACCACCGCGTGCACCACGCGCAGAATCCTATCTACATGGATCGCAACTATGGCGGCGTGTTCATTATTTGGGACCGTCTGTTCGGCACCTTCCAGGAGGAGCTGGACGAGGAGCCGGTGGTGTTCGGCGTGACCGTGCCGCTGGCCAGCTGGAATCCGCTGTGGGCCAACCTGCAGGTCTACGCGCACCTGTGGAATGACGCGCGCCACGCCAGCAGTACCTGGGACAAGCTGCGCATCTGGTTCATGCGCACCGGCTGGCGCCCCGAGGATGTTGCCCAGCGTTACCCCATGGCCAAGCCGGACCTGGCAGCCTTCCGCAAATTCGACGTGCCGCTGACGCGCGGCCGGCAGTGGTACGCCGGGCTTCAGTTCGCCACCTATGTAGTGGTTGGCACCTGGTTGCTGGGCGTCGGGGAGCACTGGCAGGTACTGCCGCTGGTGATCGGCTGGAGCTGGATGGCTTTCGGTCTCTATGCCATCGGTTGCTGGCTGGAGAACCGTAGCTGGGCGTTGCGCCTGGAAGTGCTGCGATTGGTGCTGAACATTCCGGCAGTGGCGGCGTTGGCGCTGTGGGGAGGGATCGAGTTGTCGCAGTGGGCGCCCTGGGCGCTGGCGGTCTACTCGCTGCTCAGCCTGATCGGTCTGCTGGGCCTGTGCCGCGCGGAACGCTTGCCGCAGGCAGCCTGATCAGTCGGTCTTGCTGGCCTTGAAGCGGCGGCGCAGCCAGAACAGCAGGCCGATCACCACCAGGCCGCCGAGGACCATGAGTTCGTACTTCTTGATGTTGCCCAGCACGCCTTCGAGCACGCTGCCGAAGTAGAAGGCCGCGCTGCCCAGCACGGAAGCCCAGACGATGGCGCCGATGCCGTTGAGCAGCAGGTAGCGTGCCGGCGGGTAGCCGGACAGGCCGATTGCCACCGGCATCACGGTGCGCAGGCCGTAGACGAAACGGAAGCTCAGCACCCACAGGTCGGGATGCTTGCGAACGTGCTCCAGCGCCTTGTCGCCCATTTTTTGCCAGCGCGGTTTGCGCGCGAGCAGCTTGCGACCGTGGCGACGGCCGAGGAAATACCAGAGCTGGTCGCCCGCGTAACTGCCGAAGAAAGCCACCGCGATGACGTATTCCAGCTGCATGTAGCCGCGGAATGCCAGGAAGCCGGCCAGGACCAGAATGGTCTCACCCTCGAAGAACGTGCCGAGAAACAGCGCGAAGTAGCCGAAATCCTGCAGGAATTGTTGGAGCATTATCGAGGCAACGCAGCGAAATGAACGCGAAGCCTAACTCGGTTGTCGCCCGCAGGGAAGGCACCCCAGTCTGCACAACTGACCTGGAACAAGTCCGTGCCGGTGCAGAGCGGCGGCATGCCGCTGCGGCAGGATGCCGCGACCAAGGGTCACTGTTACCGGTTGTTACCAATCGGTCATAATTCAGGGCTATAACTGTCAGACTGTGCCTGCTGTATCAGGCCCTGGAGTACGCCGTGAGCTTCATTCCCGCCGATCGTGCCTTCCCCTTCACTCGTCTGCGTCGCAACCGTCGTGACGAATTTTCCCGCCGTCTGGTGCGCGAAAACGTCCTGACCACCAACGACCTGATCCTTCCGGTGTTCGTCCTCGACGGCAAGAACCAGCGTGAAGCGGTACCCTCGATGCCGGGTGTGGAGCGCATGTCCATCGACCTGCTGCTCAAGGAAGCCGAAGAGCTGGTGGAGCTGGGCATTCCGGCCCTGGCGCTGTTCCCGGTGACGCCGCTGGAGAAGAAATCCCTCGATGGCGCCGAAGCCTTCAACCCCGATGGCATTGCCCAGCGCGCCACCCGCGCCCTGCGCGAGCGCTTCCCGGAACTGGGCATCATCACCGACGTGGCGCTGGACCCGTTCACCAGCCACGGCCAGGACGGCATCCTCGACGAAGACGGCTACGTCCTGAACGATATTTCCGTTGATGTGCTGGTCAAACAGGCGCTTTCCCACGCCGAAGCCGGCGCCCAGGTCGTGGCTCCCTCGGACATGATGGACGGCCGTATCGGCGCGATCCGCGAGGCCCTGGAGTCCACCGGTCACATCAACACCCGCATCATGGCCTACTCGGCCAAGTACGCCAGCGCCTACTACGGCCCGTTCCGCGATGCCGTCGGCTCCGCCGCCAACCTGGGCAAGGGCAACAAGGCCACCTACCAGATGGACCCGGCCAACAGCGACGAAGCGCTGCACGAGATCTACGCTGACCTCGCCGAAGGCGCCGACATGATCATGGTCAAGCCGGGCATGCCCTATCTCGACATCGTTCGCCGGGCCAAGGACGAATTCCGCGCGCCGACCTTTGTCTACCAGGTCAGTGGCGAGTACGCGATGCACATGGCCGCGATCAACAACGGCTGGCTCAGCGAGGCGGTGATCCTGGAATCGCTGCTGGCCTTCAAACGCGCTGGCGCAGATGGCATCCTGACCTACTTCGCCAAGCGCGCAGCACAACAATTGAAAAGCGGGGGCTGACCCCGTCGATGAGACGAGCGATGAATACCGAAGGCATTAGCGAAACCGAAGTTATCGAAGCTGACACCACCGCTGAAATCACCGAAGTCGTGGTGGAAGAGGTCGCCGAGGCGACGCCACCCCCCGTCGAGCCGGCGGTGCCGGCGATCAACGTGGACGACAGTGCCCTCTACATTCATCGCGAGCTCTCGCAGCTGCAGTTCAACATCCGCGTGCTGGAGCAGGCGCTGGATGAGTCCTACCCGCTGCTGGAGCGCTTGAAGTTCCTGCTGATCTTCTCCAGCAACCTCGACGAGTTCTTCGAGATCCGTGTCGCTGGCCTGAAGAAGCAGATCACCTTTGCCCGCGAGCAGGCCGGCGCCGACGGCCTGTTGCCGCACCAGGCGCTGGCGCGCATCAGCGAACAGGTGCACGAGCAGGTCGCTCGCCAGTACAGCATCCTCAACGACATCCTGTTGCCGGAGCTGGCCAAGCACGATATCCGCTTCATCCGCCGCCGTTACTGGACGCCAAAGATCAAGGCCTGGGTCCGTCGCTTCTTCCGTGACGAGATCGCGCCCATCGTCACCCCGATCGGCCTCGACCCGACCCACCCGTTCCCGCTGCTGGTGAACAAGAGCCTGAACTTCATGGTCGAGCTCGAGGGCCTGGACGCCTTCGGCCGTGACTCCGGCCTGGCGATCATCCCCGCGCCGCGTTCGCTGCCGCGGATCATCCGCCTGCCGGAAGAAGTCGCCGGTCCCGGCGACAACTACGTGTTCCTGTCGTCGATGATCCACGCCCACGCCGACGACCTGTTCCACGGCATGAAGGTGAAGGGCTGCTACCAGTTCCGCCTGACCCGTAATGCCGACCTCTCGGTGGATGCCGAGGACGTCGAGGACCTGGCCCGCGCGCTGCGCGGCGAGCTGTTCTCGCGTCGCTACGGAGACGCGGTGCGCCTGGAGGTGGTGGACACCTGCCCGGTGCCCCTGTCCAACTACCTGCTCAAGCAGTTCGGCCTGTCCGAAACCGAGCTGTATCGCGTCAGCGGCCCGGTCAACCTGACCCGCCTGTTCAGCGTCACCGGTCTCGCCAGCCATCCTGAGCTGCAGTCGCCGCCGTTCACCCCGGCGATCCCCAAACTGCTGCAGAAGAAGGAAAACCTGTTCAACGTCCTGGGCAAGCTCGATGTGCTGCTGATGCACCCGTTCGAGTCCTTCACCCCGGTGGTCGACCTGCTGCGCCAGGCGGCCAAGGACCCCAGCGTGCTGGCGATCAAGCAGACGCTGTATCGCTCCGGCGCCAACTCCGAGATCGTCGACGCGCTGGTGGAAGCCGCGCGAAATGGCAAGGAAGTCACCGTGGTGATCGAGTTGCGGGCGCGCTTCGACGAAGAGTCCAACCTCCAGTTGGCCAGCCGCCTGCAGCAGGCCGGCGCCGTGGTGATCTACGGCGTGGTTGGCTTCAAGACCCACGCCAAGATGATGTTGATCCTGCGTCGCGAGGACGGTGAGCTGCGCCGTTACGCGCACCTGGGCACCGGCAACTACCACGCCGGCAACGCCCGTCTGTACACCGACTACAGCCTGCTGACCGCCGACGTGGCGCTCTGCGAGGACCTGCACAAGCTGTTCAACCAGCTGATCGGCATGGGCAAGACCCTGCGCATGAAGAAGCTCCTTCACGCGCCCTTCACCCTGAAGAAGAACCTGCTGGAGATGATCAACCGCGAGGCCGCCCAGGCGGCCGAAGGCAAGCCGGCGCACATCATGGCCAAGGTCAACTCGCTGACCGACGCCAAGGTCATCCGCGCGCTGTACAAGGCCAGCCAGGCGGGCGTGAAGATCGACCTGGTGGTGCGCGGCATGTGCTGCCTGCGTCCGGGCGTGCCGGGTGTATCGCACAATATCCAGGTGCGCTCGATCATCGGCCGCTTCCTGGAGCACAGCCGGATCTACTACTTCCTCAACGGCGGCGAGGAGAAGCTCTATCTCTCCAGCGCCGACTGGATGGAACGCAACCTCGACATGCGCGTGGAGACCTGCTTCCCGGTGGAAGGCAAGAAGCTCGTGCTGCGCGTGAAGAAGGAGCTGGAGTCCTACCTGACCGACAATACCCAGGCCTGGGTGCTGCAGTCCGACGGCAGCTACGTGCGCCAGAGCCCCAGCGGCAACCAGAACGCCCGCAACGCCCAGGCGACCCTGCTGGAGCGCCTGTGCACGCCGGTGATCAGCGGTCGCTGATCCGGTGTGTATCGAAAGCCCTGCCGCTTGCGGCGGGGCTTTTTCATGCGCGGTGCCTGGGTTTTTTCGTAGGAGCGGCTGCCGCGTGATGACCGCGAATCATCGGAAATAAAAAAGCCCCGGCGTTTGCGCGCCGGGGCCTTTGTCTTTCGTGGTAGCGATCAGCTCACGCTGAGCGAATAGCCCACGCGCTTGAGCCATTCGGCTTCCTGCTCGAAGTCCGCCTGGGTCAGCGGGTTGGCCGCCAGCCAGCCGTCCGGGAAGCGCACGTCCAGCGACTTGCCGGAGGCCTTCAGCGCCACGGCCGGCATTTCCTGGGTGCCACGGATGTGGTGGAAGAGGATGGCGAAGCGCAGCACGATGCACAGGCGGATCAGCTTGTCGCCTTCATCGCCCAGCTCGTTGAACTTGTCCACCGGGATGTTGCGGCGGTGGCCGCGCACCAGCAGCGCCAGGGTCAGCTGGTCCAGGCGTGAGAAGCCCGCCAGGTCCGAGTGCTCCAGCAGGTAGGCGCCGTGCTTGTGGTAGTGGTAGTGGGCGATGTCCAGGCCCAGCTCGTGCACGCGGGCGGCCCACATCAGCAGCTCGCGGTGGCCTTCGTCGTTGAGGTCCCAGGCCTTGGCGACCTGATCCAGCGATTCCAGCGCCTTGGCCTCGACCCGCGCGGCCTGTTCCGGATCGACGTGGTAGCGCTCCATCAGGGCGCCGATGGTGCGTTCACGGACGTCCTCGTGGTGGTGACGGCCCAGCAGATCGTAGAGCACGCCTTCGCGCAGGGCGCCTTCGGAGTGGGTCATGCGCGTCAGCTCGAGGGCGTCGAACAGCGCCTCGAGGATCGCCATGCCGGCCGGGAAGATCGGTCGGCGGTCGGGTTTGATGCCGTCGATGTCGAGCTTCTCGACCTCGCCCAGCTTGAACATCTTGCGCTTGAGCCAGGCCAGGCCGTCCGGGTTGATCTCGCCGTTGCCGTGGCCGCCGGCCTGGATCGCCAGGCAGATCGCGCGGATGGTCCCGGAGGCGCCGACGGCTTCGTCCCAGCCCAGGCGACGCAGGCTGTTCTCGATGCTCATCAGCTCCAGACGGGCCGAGGTATAGGCCTGCGCGTAGCGCGCCGGGGTGATCTTGCCGTCCTTGAAGTAGCGTTGGGTGAAGCTCACGCAGCCCATCTGCAGGCTCTCGCGCAGTTGCGATTCGAACTGCTGGCCGATGATGAACTCGGTGCTGCCGCCGCCGATGTCGACCACCAGGCGCTTGCCGGGGTTGTCGGGCAGGGTGTGGGACACGCCGAGGTAGATCAGGCGTGCTTCTTCACGGCCGGAGATGACTTCCACCGGGTGGCCCAGGATCTGGTCGGCGACGCGGATGAATTCGGCACGGTTGCGAGCCTCGCGCAGAGCGTTGGTGCCTACGACGCGAACCGAGCCCGGCGGCATGCCGTTGATGAACTGGGCGAACTGCTTCAGGCAGTCGTAGCCGCGCTGCATCGCTTCCTCGGTGAGCATGCGGTCTTCGCCGATGCCCGCGGCCAGCTGGACCTTCTCGCCCAATCGCTCGAGGATGCGGATCTCGCCGTGATCGGCCTTCGCCAAAACCATGTGGAAACTGTTCGAGCCAAGGTCAATGGCCGCGATCATCGGAAAGGTCTTGGCAGGGGTATGGGGCATAGGGGCGGGTCCGGATAAATACGGGAGACATCCTGCCATTTTAGGCAGGTAGTGCCAATGAAGGGGTTGTCACCGATCAGAAGTCACCGCGGCAGCGATAGATACACTCAATCGGCTGCGCCTTTCGGTGTGGGCCGAGGCGGGATATGATGGCGGACACTTTTTCGCATCCGATTGACGGAGAGAATACATGAGCGAACATATCGTCAATGTTACCGATGCCAGCTTCGAGCAGGACGTACTGAAGTCCGACGGTCCCGTGCTGGTCGACTACTGGGCCGAATGGTGCGGCCCGTGCAAGATGATTGCCCCGGTACTCGACGAGATCGCCAAGGACTATCAGGGCAAGCTGAAAGTCTGCAAGCTGAACATCGACGAGAACCAGGACACCCCGCCGAAGTACGGCGTGCGTGGCATTCCGACCCTGATGCTGTTCAAGGGCGGCAACGTCGAAGCGACCAAGGTCGGCGCACTGTCCAAGTCGCAGCTGGCTGCCTTCCTCGACAGCAACATCTAAGTCGAGAAGTCCTGAAAACCCCCGCCAATGCGCGGGGTTTTTCGTTATTGCCCCTAGACGCTCCGAAACTCGGGTGTTAAATTCGGGCGCACAACGATTATTTCGTTGTCCCCTGCAAGCCGTCGCCGACGCACTTCCTATTCGAATTCCAAGCGATCCTGTCCGTCATCTACGGCGCGGCTCTTCAAGCATCACGCTTGTTCCCTTTTCCCCTTTCAGCGTATTTACGTCCCTTCTATGAATCTGACCGAACTCAAGCAAAAGCCGATTGCCGAATTGCTGGAAATGTCCGATGCCATGGGCCTGGAAAACATGGCCCGTTCGCGCAAGCAGGACATCATCTTCGCACTGCTGAAAAAGCACGCGAAAAGCGGCGAGGAAATCTCCGGTGACGGCGTGCTGGAGATTCTCCAGGATGGCTTCGGCTTCCTGCGCTCCGCCGATTCCTCGTACCTGGCCGGCCCGGACGACATCTATGTCTCGCCCAGCCAGATCCGTCGCTTCAACCTGCGCACGGGCGATACCATCATCGGCAAGATTCGGCCGCCGAAGGAAGGCGAGCGTTACTTCGCTCTGCTGAAAGTCGACTCGATCAACTTCGATCGTCCGGAGAACGCGAAGAACAAGATTCTCTTCGAGAACCTGACGCCGCTGTTTCCGACCAAGCGCCTGACCATGGAGGCCGGCAACGGCTCCACCGAGGACCTCACCGGCCGTGTGATCGACCTCTGCTCGCCGATCGGCAAGGGCCAGCGCGGCCTGATCGTCGCCCCGCCGAAAGCGGGCAAGACCATCATGCTGCAGAACATCGCCTCGAACATCACCCGTAATAACCCCGAGTGCCACCTGATCGTCCTGCTGATCGACGAGCGCCCGGAAGAAGTGACCGAGATGCAGCGCACCGTGCGCGGCGAAGTGGTTGCCTCCACCTTCGACGAACCGCCGACCCGCCACGTGCAGGTCGCCGAGATGGTGATCGAGAAGGCCAAGCGCCTGGTCGAGCACAAGAAGGACGTGATCATCCTGCTCGACTCCATCACCCGCCTGGCCCGTGCCTACAACACCGTGATCCCCAGCTCCGGCAAGGTGCTCACCGGTGGTGTCGACGCCCACGCCCTGGAAAAGCCCAAGCGCTTCTTCGGTGCGGCGCGCAACATCGAGGAAGGCGGTTCGCTGACCATCCTCGCCACCGCGCTGATCGAAACCGGCTCGAAGATGGACGAAGTGATCTACGAGGAATTCAAGGGTACCGGTAACTCGGAACTGATCCTCGACCGTCGCATCTCGGAAAAACGCGTGTTCCCGGCGATCAACATCAACCGCTCGGGCACCCGCCGCGAAGAGCTGCTCACCGGTGAGGAAGAGCTGCAGCGCATGTGGATCCTGCGCAAGATCCTGCACCCGATGGACGAGATCGCCGCGGTCGAATTCCTGCTGGACAAGCTGCGCCAGACCAAGACCAACGACGAGTTCTTCGACTCGATGAAGCGCAGCAAGTAAGCGCTCTGCGAGACCAACGAGGCCGGGGAAACCCGGCCTTCGTGTTTCTGCCTGGCGCTGATAGGCGGTAGACTGTCGCATCATCCTGCCGCCATCGAGACCCTCATGCAGTATCGCGACCTGCGCGAGTTCATCGCTGCCCTGGAGCAGCGCGGACAGCTCAAGCGCATCCAGGCGCCGGTATCCCCGGTGCTGGAAATGACCGAGGTGTGCGACCGCACCCTGCGCGCCAAGGGCCCGGCCCTGCTGTTCGAAAAGCCCACCGGCTTCGACATGCCCGTGCTCGGCAACCTGTTCGGAACACCCGAGCGCGTCGCCCTGGGCATGGGCGCCGAGGACGTCTCCGAGCTGCGCGAGATCGGCAAGCTGCTGGCCTTCCTCAAGGAACCCGAGCCGCCCAAGGGGCTGAAGGACGCCTGGTCCAAGCTGCCGATCTTCAAGAAGGTCATCAACATGGCGCCCAAGGTCCTGAAGGACGCGCCGTGCCAGGAAGTGATCGAGGAGGGCGACGCTGTCGACCTGTCGAAGCTGCCAGTGCAGACTTGCTGGCCCGGCGACGTCGCGCCGCTGATCACCTGGGGCCTGACGGTCACCCGCGGGCC
Source organism: Pseudomonas sp. YH-1 (assembly GCF_051990045.1). Lineage (NCBI taxonomy): Bacteria > Pseudomonadati > Pseudomonadota > Gammaproteobacteria > Pseudomonadales > Pseudomonadaceae > Pseudomonas > Pseudomonas sp. YH-1. Next base: position 1,398,502 of record NZ_CP178184.1, read on the forward strand.
GAACAAGGAACGGCAGAACCTGGGCATCTACCGCCAGCAGGTGATCGGCCGCAACAAGGTCATCATGCGCTGGCTCAGCCACCGTGGCGGCGCGCTGGACTTCCGCGAATGGTGCCAGAAGCATCCCGGCCAGCCTTATCCGGTGGCTGTGGCCCTGGGTGCGGACCCGGCGACCATCCTCGGCGCGGTGACCCCGGTGCCGGACAACCTTTCCGAATACGCCTTCGCCGGCCTGCTGCGCGGGCACAAGACCGAGCTGGTCAAGTGCATCGGCAGTGACCTGCAGGTGCCGGCCAGCGCCGAGATCGTCCTCGAAGGGGTGATCCATCCCGGCGAGATGGCCGATGAAGGCCCGTACGGCGACCACACCGGCTACTACAACGAGGTGGACCGCTTCCCGGTGTTCACCGTCGAGCGCATCACCCGGCGGCAGAAACCGATCTACCACAGTACCTACACCGGCCGTCCGCCGGATGAGCCGGCGATCCTCGGCGTGGCGCTGAACGAAGTCTTCGTGCCGATCCTGCAGAAGCAGTTCCCCGAGATCACCGACTTCTATCTGCCGCCCGAGGGCTGTTCCTACCGCATGGCGGTGGTGACCATGAAGAAGCAGTACCCCGGCCATGCCAAGCGCGTGATGCTGGGTGTCTGGTCGTTCCTGCGACAGTTCATGTACACCAAGTTCGTTATCGTCACCGACAACGACATCAACGCCCGCGACTGGAACGATGTGATCTGGGCCATCACCACGCGCATGGACCCCAAGCGCGATACGGTGATGATCGACAACACCCCGATCGACTACCTGGACTTCGCTTCGCCGATCTCCGGCCTGGGCTCGAAGATGGGCCTGGACGCCACCCACAAGTGGCCGGGTGAGACCAGCCGCGAATGGGGCCGGGTGATCGAGAAGGACCCGGCGGTGACTCGCCGCGTCGACGAAATCTGGGCGAGCCTGGGTATCGATTGATACCTGTGGTGCCCAGCCGGACCGGGCAGCGCCCGGTTCGGAAAAACAGAAGAACGAGAACATCGCTTGAAAGTGACCTTGCAACCCTCCGGCGCCCAGCTTGAGCTGAAACCCGGAGAACGTATCCTCGACGGTGCCCGGCGCCTGGGCTACGACTGCCCGCAAAGCTGTCGCAACGGCAACTGCCATATCTGCGCGGCGCTGCTGGTGGAAGGCCGTGTGCGCCAGGAGGGCGAGGTGCGCGACCACGGTGAGCTCTTCACCTGCCTGGCCGAGCCGCTGGAAGACTGCGTGCTGCATTGGGACGGTGTGCTGGCTCCTGGCGAGCTGCCGGTGCGCAAGCTGTCCTGCCAACTGACCTTCTGCGAGCCGGTCGGTGGTGATGTCTGGCGCGTGCGCCTGCGTGCTCCGGCCGGCAAGCCGCCGCGCTACCACGCTGGGCAGTACGTGTTGATCGAGCGTGAGGGCAGCGATCCGGCGGCCTTTTCCCTGGCCTCCGCGCCGCAGGAAGGGCGAGACCTGGAACTGCACATCCTGGCCCGCGAGAACAGCGCCATCGACCTGCTGACCCAGTTGCAACGCGACCGCTTCGCCCGCGTGCAGATGCCTTTCGGCGACGCGCACCTGGCCGACCTGCCGGACGGCCCGCTGGTGCTGATCGCCGCGGGTACCGGCATGGCGCAGATGCACAGCCTGATCGAGTTCTGTCGTGCCAGCGGCTTCGCCCACCCGGTCCACCTGTACTGGGGTGTGCGGCGCCCGGAAGATTTCTACGAGCTGCCACACTGGGAGCAGTGGGAAAGCGTGCCCAATCTGCATTTGCACAAGATCGTCAGCGACCTGTGCGGTTGGCAGGGGCGCTGCGGCCTGTTGCACGAAGCGGTGTGCGAGGACTTCGCCGAGCTGTCTGGTCTGCGGGTTTACGCCAGCGGTTCGCCGGCGATGGTCTATGGCACGTTGGATGCGCTGGTGGCGGCGGGGATGGACCCGCATCAGATGCGCGCCGACGTCTTCGCCTACGCGCCGCGGGGCTGATTCGGAGGGAGGCTGCTTTCTGTAGGAGCGAGCTTGCTCGCGAACTGGAGTGGCCAGGTATACCGAAGCTGGGCGGGTTCGCGAGCAAGCTCGCTCCTACCGGTTTACCCCGGCGCTATAGAGTGCGGCCGGAGTGTTTGGCCGATCATTCAGCCGAATCGGCCACGCGGTCCGTGCTGAGAGAAAACTCCTCCTGCAGCGCCGCACGAATCCAGTCCTCGAACCAGGCCACGTCGGCGCTCACCGCGCCGGTGGGCAGCAGCAGTTGGTAGCTCTCCAGCGGTACTTCCTCGGGCAGTGGTCGCACCAGCGTGCCGGCGGCGAGCTGGTGCTTGACCAGCACCAGGTTGGCCAGGGCGATGCCGTGGCCGGCCTCGGCCATGGACAGCGCGTGGTCGTTGCTGACATAGAGCACGTCGGAGTTCACCCGCAGGTCCAGCCCGATGGTGGACAGCCAGAGGTTCCACCATTCGCCGTCATCGACGTGGATCAGCTTGTGCTGCGCCAGCTCGTGCACGCTGGTCAGCGGGCCATGCTGTTCGAGGTAGGAGGGTGAGCACACCGGGAAAACCGCCGGCCGCACCAGCGTGCTGTGACACTGCGGATAGACGCCGGGAAGCCCGTAGACTATCCCAAGATCGGCGCTTTTGCCGTCTACTTCGGTGAAAGTCGGGTTGGGTTCCACTGCCACCTTCAGGCCGGGGCGCTGCTGGCGCAGGGTTTCCAGGCGCGGCATCAGCCAGCGCTTGGCGAAGGCCGGCACCACCAGGATCTTCAGCCAGCGCGCGGTGCCGCCGGGGGCCAGTTCATGGCCGGCGTCGGCGATCTGCTGCAGGGCTGTGGATATCTTCGCGTAATAGCGCTGCCCGGCCGGCGTCAGGCTTACCCCGCGCGGTGTGCGCTCGAACAGCTGCACGCCCAGCCAGTCCTCCAGCAGCTTCACGTGACGGCCGATGGCCGGCTGCGTCACATGCAGGTCTTTCGAGGCGGCGACATAGCTGCCCAGCCGGGCGGCGGCCTCGAAGGCGCGAACGGCATTGAGCGGCGGAAGACGCTGGATGGACATGGACGCAAGTCTCGGTGGCGAGCCCGGGTATCAGCTCAGCTATTAATTTATTTAACAGCGAATGTAAGAAAATTGAGCTTTTCGCTCAACCACCTTTCTTTGAATATCGGCTCCAGCAGCATCACCACAATATCGAGCCGAACCCACGGCCAGCGCTGCATCCAGCGTTTACTCCAGCCCTGCCAGAACAACTACAAGATCCCCCGGCCGCCAGCGTGCGGCGGACGGGAAGGATGCGGAGGTTTCACCATGAATGCCCTGCACAGCCTGCAGACGGCGGCGGTCTCTATCCGCTCCGTGCGCAAGGTCTACGGCGACCCGGCCAGCGGTCCCGTCGCGCTCAAATGTGTCGACCTGGACATCCGCGACAACGAATTCTTCACCCTGCTCGGCCCCTCGGGCTGCGGCAAGACCACTCTGCTGCGGATGATCGCCGGCTTCGAGTTCCCCACCTCCGGGGAAATCCAGCTCTACGGCGAGAACATCGCCGACCGCCCGCCGTTCGAGCGCCCGGTCAACACGGTGTTCCAGCACTACGCGTTGTTCCCGCACATGACCATCGCCGAGAACCTCGCCTTCGGCCTGGAATCCCACCCGATGGGCCAGCGCATGAGCAAGGCGCAGGTCGCCGAGCGCGTCCGCGAGATGCTCGCCCTGGTGCAGATGGAGCGCTTCGCCCAGCGCAAGCCGACCCAGCTCTCCGGCGGCCAGCAGCAGCGCGTCGCCCTGGCCCGCGCGTTGGCGCCACATCCCAAGGTGCTGCTGCTCGACGAGCCACTGTCCGCGCTCGATCTCAAGCTGCGCCAGGCCATGCGCGAAGAGCTCAAGGCGATCCAGTCCAAGACCGGCATCACCTTCATCTTCGTCACCCATGACCAGGAAGAAGCCCTGACCATGTCCGACCGCATCGCCGTGCTCTCCGAGGGCGAGGTGCAGCAGGTCGGCCGTCCGGACGACATCTACGAACACCCGCGCAACCGCTTCGTCGCCGATTTCATCGGCGAGACCAACTTCCTCCCGGCTCGCGTCGAGAACTTCGACGGCGAGCGCGCGTACTACCGGATTGCCGGCGACCAACTGATCGAGGCCGGCAGCCGCGAAGGCCTGAAGGTCGGCGCCGAGGTCACCCTGTCGATCCGTCCGGAGCGCCTGCAACTGGTGGCCGAGGACACGCCGTCCGCCACCCCCTGCAGCGTCGTCCAGCAGATCTACCTGGGCACCGACCTGCAGTATCAGGTCGAGCTTCAGGACGGCAGCAAGCTGACCGTGCGTGCGCCGAACAGCGCTGGCCAGCGTGGCCGCCTGGTCGCCGGGCAACGCGCCGGGCTGCTGTTCGAAAAAGGCAGCGCCAGCGTCCTGGTGGACTGAGCGGAGGTGAACATGAACCGGTTATCCACAACCTCCGGCAATGCGCTGGAGCGGCGCCAGGCGCTGCGCAGCTTCCTCGGCGTATCCCCCGCACTGGTCTCCATCGGGCTGTTCCTGATCGTGCCGATCTTCATCGTGGTCGGTTACTCGCTGATGCAGGCCAACCCCTACGGCGGGGTGAACCCGCACTTCAGCGTCGACGCCTACGTCTCGCTGCTGTTCGAGCGCCAGCTCGACGACAGCCTGGCCTTCGCCGACTCGTACATGGTGATCGCCCTGCGCTCCATCGGCATCGCCGCGGCGACCACCGTCATCACCTTGCTGGTGGGCTTCCCGGTGGCGGTGTGGCTGGCGATGCAGCCGGCGCACCGCCGCGGCCTGCTGATCTTCCTGATCACCGTGCCGTTCTGGGCCAATCTGCTGATCCGCACCTACGCCTGGATCCTGCTGCTGCGCGGCACCGGCGTGGTCAACGGCACGCTGATGAGCCTGGGCGTGATCAACCAGCCGCTGAACCTGCTCTATACCGACGGCGCGGTGCTGCTGGGCCTGGTCTACACCTATGCGCCCTTCGTCGTGCTGCCGATCTACGCCACCCTCGAGAAGATGGACATGCGCCTGCTCGAAGCGGCCCAGGACCTCTACGCCGGGCGTATCCGCACCCTGCGCAAGGTCGTCCTGCCGATCGCCCGTCCGGGCATCCTGGCCGGCGCGATCCTCACCTTCGTGCCGTGCCTGGGCGCGATGATCGCCCCCGAGCTGCTCGGCGGCGGCACCAAGATGATGCTCGGCAACCTGATCTTCCGGCAGTTCAGCGACTCGCGGAACTGGCCCTTTGGTGCGGCGCTGTCGCTGGTGCTGATGGGCGCGGTGATGCTGGTGCTGATGTTCTACGCGATGCGCGCCGAACGCCTGCGCATCGCCCGGGGAGGTGAGTGATGCTCTCGCTGCTGACTAAACGCCGTCTGGGCGTACAGGATTTCCGTGGCTTCGGCGTCCTGAGCTTCCTGTTCTACCTGTACCTCTACGCGCCCATCGTGGTGCTGGTGGTGCTGTCGTTCAACGCCAACCAGTCCGCCACCGTGTGGACCGGCTTCAGCCTCGACTGGTACCGCGCCGCCTTCGCCAACCAGGCACTGCGCCAGGCCGCCGGCAACAGCCTGCTGATCGCCGTCTGCGCCAGCGTGATTGCCACGGCGATCGCCACCCTGGCTGCGCTGGGCACCTCGCGCGGGGCCAAGTTCAAGGGCCTGCGCCTGTCCATGGGGGCGATCATGCTGCCGCTGGTGCTGCCGGAGATCGTGGTCGGCGTCGCCACCCTGGCGCTGTTCTCCACCCTCGGCCTGTCGCTGGGCTACGGCAACCTGATCATCGCCCACACGGTGTTCTGCATCCCGTTCGCCTATCTGCCGATCCGTGCCCGCCTCAACGACATGGACCTGTCCCTGGAACAGGCCGCCGCCGACCTCTACGCCGGGCCCTGGCGGACTTTCCGCAAGGTTACCCTGCCGCTGCTGATGCCGGGGATCTTCTCCGGGCTGATGCTGGCCTTCATCGTCTCGCTGGATAACTTCGTGATCTCGATGATGGTCTCCCAGGCCGGCACCACCACCTTGCCGATCTTCATCTTCGGCCTGCTGCGCATGGGCGTGACGCCCGATGTGAACGCGGTGTCGACCCTGATCCTCGGCGTTTCCGTGCTGTTCGTAACCCTGTCGTTCCTGCTCGGCAAGAAGAAGGCCTGAGCCCACATACCGGAGTAGAAGATGAGCAAACTGATCGCTGCTGTAGGGGCCTCGCTGACGCTGGGCATGGCTGCTTCTGTTTACATGAGCGGCGCGCAAGCCGCCGAGCAACTGAACGTGGTGAGCTGGAGTGGTTACTTCACCCCGCAGATCCTGGAGAAGTTCGAGAAGGAAAGCGGCATCAAGGTGACCGTGGATTCCTACGATTCCAACGAAACCCTGCTGGCCAAGCTCAAACAGGGCGGCGCCGGCTACGACGTGGCGATTCCCTCCCACGCCTTCGTACCGATCCTGATCCAGGAAAAGCTGCTGGAGCGCTTCGACCCGGCCAGCCAACCGTACTACGCCAATGTCGAAGACAACCTGAAGAAGCCCGCCTGGGACCCAGAAGGCGCCTACGCCGTGCCCTTCATCTGGGGCACCACCAGCGTGGTGCTGGACAGCGCCAAGTACAGCGGCCCGGCTGACAGCTACTCGGTGCTGTTCACTCCGCCCAAGGAGCTGCAGGGCAAGATCAACATGTTCGACTCGGCCAGCGAGGTGATCGACACCGCCAGCCTCTACCTGGGCATTCCGCTGTGCAGCGAGGACCCCAAGCAGATGCAACAGGTGTTGACCCTGCTGAAGAACCAGAAACCCTTCGTGAAGACCTACAGCTCCAAGGCCGGCTCGATCCGCGAGAACCTGGCCTCGGGCGAAGTCGACATGTCGATGTTCTGGGGCGGCTCGTCGATGCGTGCGCGTGAGATGAAGTCCAGCCTGAAGTACCTCTACCCGAAAGAGGGCGTGATGGCCTGGGTGGACAACCTGGTGATCCCGGCCGGCGCCAAGCACCCGGAGAGCGCGAAGAAGTTCATCGCCTTCCTCAGCCAGCCGGAGAACTCGGCGATGACCCAGAACTTCCTCAAGCACCAGAGCCCGATCAAGGGTGTGGAACCCTTCCTCGATGCCAGCCTCAAGGATGCGCCGGAACTGCACATCCCCGAGGGCACCAAGGTGGTGTTCAGCAAGACCTGCGGCGAAGGCGCGATCCGCCTGGCCGACCGTATCTGGACCAACCTGATGCGCTGATCCCCGACCGGGAAAGCCACAGACCGACGCTGCTCGCGTCCACCTTCATGGGCGTGGCGGCAGCGTTCGGCCTGAAGAACGCAACAAGCCCCGCCCGACGGCGGGGTCGCTGAACCCGACTTATGCTTCCCGCCTGCCGGAAGCGACTGATGAAAGAAGGCCGCGCTCCATGAGCCAGAATAAGCACAACGAACTCGTCCAGCTCCAGGCCCACGAACTGGCCCAACGCATCCGCCTGCGCCAGGTGTCCTGCCGCGAGGTGATGCAGGCGCACCTTGAGCAGATCGAGCGCTTCAACCCGGCGGTCAATGCCATCGTCAGCCAGCAACCCGACGACCTTCTGCTGGCCGAAGCCGACCAGCGCGATGCCGAACTGGCGCGTGGCGAATACCGTGGCTGGATGCACGGCCTGCCTCACGCGGTGAAGGACCTGTCGCTGACTCAGGGCATCCGCACCACCCTCGGTTCGCCGCTGTTCCGCGACTACCTGCCCGAGCGCGACGGCATCATGGTCGAGCGCATCAAGGCGGCTGGCGCGATCATCATCGGCAAGACCAACACTCCCGAATTCGGCCTCGGCTCCCACAGCTACAACCCGATCTTCGGTGCCACCGGCTGCGCCTATGCGCCCGAACGCACCGCTGGTGGCAGCAGCGGTGGTGCGGCGGCGGCCCTGGCGCTGCAAATGGTTCCGGTGGCCGACGGCAGCGACATGATGGGCTCGCTGCGCAATCCGGCGGCCTTCAACAACATCATCGGCTTCCGTCCGTCCCAGGGCCGCGTGCCCTTCGACGACAGCGCCGACCTGTTCATCGACCAGCTCGGCTACGAAGGCCCGATGGGCCGCAGCGTGCGCGACGTGGCTTTGTTGCTGTCGGTACAGGCCGGCGGCGATGCCCGTGCGCCGCTGTCCATCGCCGAGAGCGGCGAGCAGTTTGCCGGCAAGCTGGAGCGTGACTTCAAGGGCGCACGGCTGGGCTGGCTGGGCGACCTGGGTGGTCACCTGGCGATGGAGAAGGGCGTGCTGGAGCTTTGTCGCCAGTCCTTTGCCGACTTCGAGGCCATCGGCTGCCAGGTCGAAGACACGGCCCTGGGCTTCTCCGCTGAGCGTCTCTGGGACACCTGGCGCACCCTGCGTCACTGGATGGTTGCCGGCTCTCTGGGCGCCGCCTATACCGACCAGGCCAAGCGCGAATTGCTCAAGCCCGAGGCTATCTGGGAAGTGGAGAACGGCCTGAAGCTCTCCGCCATGGACGTGTTCCGCGCTTCCGCCGCGCGCAGCGACTGGTACCGCGCGATCAGCAAGCTGTTCGAACGCTATGACTACCTGTTGTTGCCCAGTGCCCAGGTGTTCCCGTTCGACAAGGCCTGGGACTGGCCGAAAGATATCGCCGGCAAGGCCATGGACACCTACCACCGCTGGATGGAGGTGGTGATCCCGGCCACCCTGTCCGGTTGCCCGGCGGCCAACGTACCGGTGGGCTTCAATGAGCAGGGCCTGCCCATGGGCCTGCAGATCATCGGCAGGCACCAGGCCGACATGGCTGTGCTGCAACTGGCCCACGCCTATGAGCAGGCTTCGCGCTGGTACCAGCGCTGCCCGCCGCCCATGCTCAAGGGCGACTGATTTATCCACAAGCGAGGGGGACGCATGAATATCAGCTTCTTCCAGGAACTGCTGCAGAGCATCAGCGAGCGCGGCCGGCAATTGCTCGAGTCGCGCGAGCCGGCGCCGGCCAATGCCCGGGCGCTGGCGCAGGCCTGCCGCAAACTGATTTCCGGCCACGGCGAGGCGTCCGGCGTGGCGCTGGCGCGGCAGGTGCTGTGCACCTACCGCGACTGCCCGGAGGAGCAGCAGAAGGCCTTCTTCGACACACTGCTCAAGGATTTCGCACCGCCTCAAGAGGCGCTGGCCGAAGCCTGCCAGCGCTATCTGGACGATCCCTCGTCGGCCAACACCACGAAGCTGTTCGAGGCCTGCGAGCCGCCACGGCAGGAGCTGTTCCGCCGCCTCAACCAGGCGCCGGGCGGCACCGCCGAGCTGATCGCCATGCGCCGCCGATTGCTCGGTGAGCTCAAGGGCCGGCCCGAGCTGGCGGCGGTGGACCATGACCTGCAGCACCTGCTGGCGTCCTGGTTCAACCGTGGTTTCCTGGTGCTGCGACGCATCGACTGGTCGACACCGGCATCGATCCTGGAAAAGATCATCAAGTACGAGGCCGTCCATGCCATCAAGGACTGGGACGACCTGCGCAGCCGCCTGCAACCGGCCGACCGTCGCTGCTTCGCCTTCTTCCACCCGGCCCTGGCCGACGAGCCGCTGATCTTCGTCGAAGTGGCGCTGACCCGTGCGATGCCCGGTGCGATTGCTGACATCCTGGATGCCAAGCCCGCTGATCCGTCGGCGGATGAGCCCGACACCGCCGTGTTCTACTCCATCAGCAACTGCCAGGACGGCCTGCGCGGCATCTCCTTCGGCAACTTCCTGATCAAGCAGGTGGTGGAGGAGTTGGCGCGGGAGATTCCGAGCCTGCGCCAGTACGTCACCCTGTCGCCGGTACCCGGCTTCCGCCGCTGGCTCAACGGCCTGGGCGACGACCCGCAACTGGGCGCGGCGGCTGCCGACCTGCTCAAGGCGCTCAAGCCCGACGCGCCGCCACCGCCGCGCACTGAAGAACCCATGCTGGCGCTGGCCGCCGAGTATTTCCTGCACGCCAAGAACGGCGCCGGCCTGCCGCTTGACCCGGTGGCGCGCTTCCACCTCGGCAACGGTGCCCGCCTGGAGCGCCTGAACTGGCGCGGCGACCTGTCCGCCAGCGGCCTGCGCCAGGCCGCCGGGCTGATGGTCAACTACCGCTACGAACTGCGCCAGATCGAAAAGAACCACGAAGCCTACGCCAACCAGGGCGCGGTCGCGGCCTCACCCGAGGTGCGCAAGTTGGCCACCCTGACGGCGAAAACAAAACGCTAGGACCTCACCATGAACCAGAGCCTTTTCGCCGAAGTCGGCAAACACCTGCCCAGCGACCTGTCCAAGCCTTTCATCCGCACGCCCCTGGGGGGTGGCTACAGCTACGCCGACATGCTGCGCAGCACCTCGCAATTTGCCCATGCCCTGGTGGAACTCGGCGTGCAGCCGGGCGACCGGGTTGCCGTGCAGGTCGACAAAAGCCCCGAGACGGTCATGCTCTACCTCGCCGTGCTGCGCGCCGGCGCGGTCTATCTGCCGCTCAACAGTGGCTACACCGGTGACGAGCTGCGCTACTTCCTCGACGACGCCGAGCCTTCGCTGTTTGTCTGCGCCCCGGCCTTCGAGGCCCAGGCCCGTGAGCTGGCGAAAGTCAGCGGCGTGGCCCACGTGGAGACCCTGGGCGACGCCGGTGACGGTTCGCTGATGGATCGGGTGCACGGCAAGCCGGGGCGCTTCGCCGATGTCGAGCGTGCCGCTTCCGATCTCGCCGCGATCCTCTACACCTCCGGCACCACCGGGCGCTCCAAGGGCGCGATGATCAGCCACGGCAACCTGGTGTCCAACGCCCGCGCGCTGGTGGGCGCCTGGCAGATCACCAGCGAGGACTGGTTGCTTCACGCGCTGCCGATCTTCCACATCCATGGTCTGTTCGTGGCTTGCAACAGCCTGCTGATGGCGGGCGGCTCGATGCTCTTCCTGAGCAAGTTCGACGTTGCGCAGATGCTCCGCCTGCTGCCCCAGGTGAACCTGCTGATGGGCGTGCCGACCTTCTACACCCGCCTGCTCGATCAACCCGGCCTGAGCCGTGAGGCGGTAGCGCACATGCGCCTGTTCATCTCCGGCTCCGCGCCGCTCACCGCCGAGACCCACAAGGCGTTCTCCGAGCGCACCGGCATGGCCATCCTCGAGCGCTACGGAATGACCGAGACCGGCATGAACACCTCCAACCCGCTGGACGGCGAACGTATCGCCGGCACCGTCGGCTTCCCGCTGCCGGGCGTCGAGCTGCGCATCACCGACCCGGCCCAGGCCGAGCCGACGCTGCTGCCGCAGGGCGAGCCGGGGATGATCGAAGTGCGCGGGCCGAACGTGTTCCAGGGTTACTGGCGGATGCCGGAAAAGACCGCCGAGGAACTGCGCGCGGACGGCTACTTCATGACCGGCGACATCGGCTTCGTCGACGACCGTGGCTATGTGCAGATCGTCGGCCGCAACAAGGACATGATCATCAGTGGCGGCTTCAACGTGTACCCCAAGGAGCTGGAGGAGATCCTCGACACCCTGCCGGGCGTGGTCGAGTCGGCGGTGATCGGCGTGCCGCATCCGGACTTCGGCGAGGGCGTCACTGCCGTGCTGGTGGCCGGCAAGGATCAGGCTCCGACCGAGGCGCAGGTGCTTGCCGCACTGGACGGCAAGCTGGCGCGTTTCAAGCAGCCCAAGCGCGTGATGGTGGTCGACGCGCTGCCGCGCAACGTGATGGGCAAGGTGCAGAAGAACGTGCTGCGCGAGCAGTTCAAGGCGCTGTATTCCTGAGCCCGGCCTGGCGCTGTTCGCGAGCAAGCTCGCTCCTACAGGTATGGGCCGGCTCCCGAGCGCTTTTCGTAGGAGCGAGCTTGCTCGCGAATCGCTCAGCGCCAGATTCCCCTGTAGGAACGACGAAATGAAAAAGCCCCGCTGATGCGGGGCTTTTTCATTCGTAGGAGCGGAGCTTCTCCGCGAAACGCGGATGAAATCCGCGCTCACGAACTCGTCAACGAACCGTCACCACCACCTTGCCCACCGCCTTGCGCTGGCCCAGGTGATTGATCGCGTCGGCGGCCTGCTCCAGCGGATAGGTCTGCGACACCAGCGGCTTGATCTTGCCCTCGGCGAACCAGGCGAACAGCTGCTGGAAGTTCGCCGCGTTGTCCTGCGGCTGGCGCTGGGCGAAGGAGCCCCAGAACACGCCGACCAGCGAGGCGCCCTTGAGCAGGGTGAGGTTGGCCGGCAGCGACGGGATGGTGCCGCTGGCGAAGCCGACCACCAGCATGCGGCCGTTCCAGGCGATGGAGCGGAAGGCTTCCTCGAAAAGATCACCACCTACCGGATCGTAGATCACATCCACGCCCTGGCCGCCGGTGATTTCCTTGAGCTTGTCCTTCAGGCTGCCTTCGCTGTAGTTGATCAGCACGTCGGCGCCGGCGGCCTTGGCCACCTCCAGCTTGGCTTCGCTGCTGGCGGCGGCGATGACCTTCGCCCCCATGGCCTTGCCGATTTCGACGGCGGCCAGGCCCACGCCGCCGGAGGCGCCGAGCACCAGCAGGGTCTCGCCCGGCTGCAGGTTGGCGCGCTGCTTGAGCGCGTGCATCGAGGTGCCGTAGGTCATGCCGAAGGCGGCGGCGCTGGCGAAGTCCATGCCATCGGGGATCGGCATCACGCTGTAGCCGGGCACCGCCACTTCCTCGGCGAAGCTGCCCCAGCCGGTCAGCGCCATCACGCGGTCACCGGGTTTCACGTGACTGACTTTTTCACCCACGGCGCCGACCACGCCGGCGGCCTCGCCACCCGGAGAGAACGGGAAGGGCGGCTTGAACTGGTACTTGCCCTCGATGATCAGGGTGTCGGGGAAGTTCACCCCGGCGGCATGTACCTGCAGCAGGACTTCGTTCTTCTTCGGCTCGGGGCTGGCGACCTCTTCCAGCACCAGGGTTTCGGCGGGGCCGAAGGCTTTGCACAGCACGGCTTTCATGGGGAGTACTCCTCTCTGGGTATCGGCGCAGTGTAGGAGCGTGAGGCGGGAGGGCAAATCACCATGGCCTGGGCTTATGCCCCGATATAGCTTGGGCGGCGGCGCGAGTGTGGCTATCCTTTGCCCATCGAATTCGGAGACATCGCCTTGAGAGCTTTCCTTGCCCTGTTGCTGGCCTTTTCCTTCAGTACCTTCGTCATGGCTTCCGAATCCGAAGAAGCCAAGCCGGAAGACGCCAACAAGCCTGTATTCGTCGACCTTACTCCCGCGCTGGTGGGCAACTACGGCAGCGGCCCGCGCCTGAAGTACTTCAAGGCAGACATCGCCCTGAAGGTTACTGGCAAGGAGGCCTCCGAGAAGGTCGAGCACCACGAACCGCTGATTCGCAACCAACTGGTGATGCTCTTCGCCCAGCAGACCGACGACTCCCTCGGCAGCGTCGACGGCAAGGAGAAGCTGCGCCAGGAAGCCCTCAAGCAGGTGCAGACGGCCCTCCAGCAGGAAGAGGGCAAACCGCTGGTGGACGACCTGCTGTTCAACAACCTGATCGTCCAGCCCTGAGCCCATCCGGCGTCGGCTGCATGAGCGCGACTCATCTGCGCACGGCAGTCGCTCCTCTTTCCCGGCTGCGGCCACTCGCCGCAATGCCGGGCTGAAAGTCCCGTCTCGCAAGGCGCGTAGGAAATTTCCTGCGCACGCCTGACCTGAATCAAACCCCATTCGCTGCCGGTCGCCGAATATCCCCTCATGATTCGCTCGAATTCGAGCGCCTGGACAAGAGGATATTCGGATGACAGGAAACGCAAAAAGCTGGCGCACCCGCGGACTCTTCGTGGTCGTCGCGGCCGTGCTCGCCGCGCTGGCCTGGCAGACGTTCAAGCCGACCGGCATGGGCGAAGGCTTCGCCAGTGGCAACGGGCGCATCGAGGCCACCGAGGTCGACGTCGCCACCAAACTGGCGGGCCGCGTGGCGGAAATCCTGGTGGACGAGGGCGACTTCGTCACTGCCGGCCAGGTCGTCGCGCGGATGGATACCCAGGTGCTCAAGGCTCAGCTGGCACAGGCCGAGGCCGAAGTGCGGCGGGCGCAGAATGCCAAGCTGACTGCCGAGTCGCTGGTTGCCCAGCGCCATAGCGAGAAGGCCACCGCCGAGGCCATGGTCGCCCAGCGTCAGGCCGAGTTGACCGCCGCCCAGAAACGCTTCACCCGTACCGAACAACTGGTGAAGCGCAACGCCTTGCCACAGCAACAGCTCGACGACGACCGCGCCGCGCTGCAGAGCGCCCAGGCAGCACTGGCTGCGTCGCGCTCGCAGGTCATCTCGGCGCAGGCCAGCATCGCTGCCGCCAGCTCCCAGGTGATCGAGGCGCAGTCGGCCATCGAGGCGGCCACCGCCAGCACCGTGCGCCTGCAGGCAGACATCGACGACAGCGACCTCAAGGCCCCGCGCAACGGTCGCGTGCAGTACCGCGTGGCGCAGCCGGGCGAAGTGCTTTCCGCCGGCGGCAAGCTGCTCAACATGGTCGACCTGGCCGACGTCTACATGACCTTCTTCCTGCCCTCGGGCCAGGCCGGCAAGGTCGAACTGGGCCAGGAAGTGCACCTGGTGATCGATGCCGTGCCCGAGTATGTGATCCCGGCCAAGGTGTCCTACGTCGCCAGTGTCGCGCAGTTCACGCCCAAGACTGTGGAGACTGCCAACGAGCGCGAGAAGCTGATGTTCCGCGTCAAGGCGCGCCTCGATCCGGGCCTGCTGGAGAAATACATCACCTACGTGAAGACCGGCGTGCCGGGCATGGCCTATATGCGCCTCGACCCGCAGGTGGAATGGCCGGCTGACCTGCAGATCAAGGTCCCGCAATGAACGCCGCCGACTGCGTGGCCCGTCTGGCTGGCGTCTCGCTGCGCTACGGCGAGCCCCGCGCAGTGGACGACGTCAGCCTGGAGATCCCGGCCAACCGCATGGTCGGCCTGATCGGTCCGGACGGCGTTGGCAAGTCCAGCCTGCTGGCGCTGCTGGCCGGCGCGCGGAAGATGCAGGAGGGTGAAATCCAGGTGCTGGGCGGCGACATGCGCGACGTGCGCCACCGCCGCGCTGTGTGCCCGCGTATCGCCTACATGCCCCAGGGGCTGGGCAAGAACCTCTACCCGACGCTCTCGGTGTTCGAGAACGTCGATTTCTTCGGCCGCCTGTTTGGCCACGACAAGGCCGAGCGCGAGCGGCGCATCGCCGACCTGCTGCACAGCACAGGGTTGGCGCCCTTCGCCGAGCGCCCGGCGGGCAAGCTTTCCGGTGGCATGAAGCAGAAGCTCGGACTGTGCTGCGCGCTGATCCATGATCCTGACCTGCTGATCCTCGACGAGCCCACCACCGGCGTCGATCCGCTCTCGCGCAACCAGTTCTGGGAGCTGATCGGACGCATCCGCGCCGGCCGCGAGGGCATGAGCGTGCTGGTGGCCACGGCCTACATGGAAGAGGCCGAGCGTTTCGACTGGCTGGTGGCGATGGACGAGGGCAAGGTGCTCGCCACTGGCACGCCGGCCGAGTTGCGCGAACAGACGGCGACGCCGAACCTCGAAGAGGCTTTCATCGCGCTGCTGCCCGAGGCCAAGCGCGCCGGGCACCACAAGCTGGTCATTCCACCCCGTCCGCAGCATGACGGCGCGCCGCAGATCGCCATCGAGGCCGAGGGGCTGACCTGCCGTTTCGGTGATTTCGTCGCGGTCGACCACGTCAGCTTCCGCATCGAGCGCGGGGAAATCTTCGGTTTCCTCGGTTCCAACGGCTGTGGCAAGTCCACCACCATGAAGATGCTCACCGGCCTGCTGCCGGCCAGCGAAGGCACTTGCGCACTGTTCGGCCAGCCGGTGAATGCCAACGACATGGAGACGCGCCGGCGCGTGGGTTACATGTCCCAGGCTTTCTCGCTGTACGCCGAGCTGACGGTGCTGCAGAACCTGGAGCTGCACGCGAAACTCTTCCACCTGCCGGCCGAGCAGATTGCCCCGCGCGTGGAGGAAATGCTCAAGCGTTTCGACCTCGGCAAGGTCCGCGACGAACTGCCCGACAGCCTGCCGCTGGGCATCCGCCAGCGTCTGTCGCTGGCCGTGGCGGTGATTCACAAACCGGAAATCCTGATCCTCGACGAGCCCACCTCGGGCGTTGACCCGGTGGCCCGCGACGGTTTCTGGGAGCTGATGGTGGAGCTGTCGCGCAACGACGGCGTGACCATCTTCATCTCCACCCATTTCATGAACGAGGCCGAGCGCTGCGACCGTATCTCGCTGATGCACGCCGGCAAGGTGCTCGACAGCGACACCCCGCAGGGCCTGATCGACAAGCGTGGCTTGCCGACCCTGGAGGCCACCTTCATCGCCTACCTGGAAGAGGCCGCCGGAAGCGCGCCAGTGCCCGACAGCGCGCCCGCAACGCAGGCGCCAGCCGAAGCGACCCGGTACAAGGGCAGTGACCGCTTCAGCTGGCTGCGCCTGTTCAGCTACGCGCGCCGCGAGGCCATGGAGCTGCGCCGCGACCCGATCCGCCTGACCCTGGCTCTGGTGGGCACCGCGCTGCTGATGTTCATCATCGGCTACGGCATCAACATGGACGTCGAAGACCTCACCTACGCGGTACTCGACCGCGACCAGACCACCACCAGCCAGTCCTATGCGCTGAACATCGCCGGCTCGCGCTACTTCATCGAAAAGCCGGTGATCCAGGACCCCGACGACCTGGAGCGGCGCCTGCGCAGTGGCGACATCAGCCTGGCGGTGGAGATCCCGCCGAACTTCGGCCGCGACCTCAAGCGCGGCGCTGATCCCGCCATCGGCGTGTGGATCGACGGCGCCATGCCGACCCGCGCCAATACCGTGCTCGGCTACGTGCAGGGCCTGCACTCCAGCTACCTGGCCGATCTCGCCCGGCAGAGCGGCAGCGCCGCTGCCAGTGCGGCGGCCAGCACCGAGGTGCGCTACCGCTACAACCCGGACGTGGAGAGCCTGAAAGCCATGGTGCCGGCGGTGATTCCGCTGCTGTTGATCATGATCCCGGCGATGCTCACCGCCCTGGGCGTGGTGCGCGAGAAGGAGCTGGGTTCGATCACCAACCTCTACGTCACGCCCGTCACACGCCTGGAGTTCCTGCTCGGCAAGCAGTTGCCCTACATCGGCATGGGCATGGTCAACTTCGTACTGATGCTGGCCATGGCCGTGCTGCTGTTCCAGGTGCCGCTCAAGGGCAGCTTCCTCGCGCTGCTGGTCGGTGCCTTCCTCTACGTGGTGACCAGCACCGGGCTCGGCCTGCTGCTCTCGACCTTCATGAAGAGCCAGATCGCTGCCGTGTTTGGCACCGCCATCGCCACCATGATCCCGGCCATCCAGTTCTCCGGGCTGATCCACCCGGTGTCGTCGCTGGAAGGGGCGGCGGCTTTCATCGGCAAGCTCTACCCGACCTCGCATTTCCTCATCATCAGCCGCGGTGCCTTCTCCAAGGCGCTGGGTTTCCCCGACCTGTGGAGCTACTACCTGCCGCTGCTGGCGATGATCGTGGTGCTGACGCTGCTCAGCGTGGCCTGCCTGAAGAAGCAGGAGGACTGAGCCATGAAAAAGCTGGCGAACATCTTCAACCTCGGCATCAAGGAATTCCGCAGCCTGGGTCGTGATTACGCGATGCTGATCCTGATCGCCTGGGCCTTCACCCTGGGGGTCTACAGCTCGGCCACCGGGGTACCGGAAACCCTGCACCACGCGCCTATCGCCATTGTCGACGAGGACCAGTCACAGCTCTCCACGCGGATCATCAACGCCTTCCAGCCACCCTATTTCCGTGTTCCGCAGATGATCGGCCATGCCGAGATGGACCGTGGCATGGACGTCGGCCTGTACACCTTTACCCTGGACATCCCGCCGGACTTCCAGCGCGACGTGCTGGCCGGACGGCAGCCGGCGATCCAGGTCAACGTCGATGCGACGCAGACCGGCCAGGCTTTCTCCGGCGCCGGCTACATCCAGAACATCGTCGGCACCGAAGTGCGCGAGTTCGTCAGCCGCTACCGCGCCGAAGCGGCGATGCCGGCGGAGCTGGCGGTGCGCATGGAGTTCAACCCGAACCTGACCCAGGCCTGGTTCGGCGCGGTGATGGAGGTGATCAACCAGATCACCATGCTGTCGATCATTCTCACCGGCGCCGCGCTGATCCGCGAGCGCGAGCACGGCACGGTGGAGCACTTGCTGGTGATGCCGCTGACCGCCTTCGAGATCATGATGGCCAAGGTCTGGTCGATGGGTACCGTGGTGCTGGTGGCGGCAGCCATCTCGTTGCAGCTGGTGGTGCGCGGCTGGCTGGATGTGCCGATCAGCGGTTCGGTGGGGTTGTTCCTGCTGGGCGCGGCGCTGCACCTGTTCGCCACCACTTCCATGGGCATCTTCCTCGGCACCGTGGCGCGCTCGATGCCGCAGCTGGGGCTGCTGGTGATCCTCACCCTGATGCCGCTGCAGATTCTCTCCGGCGGCACCACGCCACGCGAGAGCATGCCGGAGCTGGTGCAGAACATCATGCTCGCGGCGCCGACCACGCACTTCGTCAGCCTGGCCCAGGCGATCCTCTATCGCGGTGCGGACCTGTCCATCGTCTGGCCGCAGTTGCTGGCGATCGTCGGGATTGGCGCGGCGTTCTTCGCCGGCGCCTTGTGGCGCTTCCGCCGGACCATCGGGCAGATGGCGTAAGAACGCTCTTCGTAGGACCGAGGGGGACGCCTAGTCCTTGCTCGCGAACGGGTTTACTGATGACTCCGGCGTCTAGCGGGTTCGCGAGCAAGCTCGCTCCTACAAAAGCCCGTCACTCCGCCGGCCACACGCAGGTCTGGTTGCGCCCCTTGTGCTTGGCCGCGTACAGCGCCTGATCGGCCTGGGCGATCAACTGGTCCGGTTCGGCGTCCTGCCCCGGCGTGGCGATGGCCAGGCCGATACTCACCGTCAATCGTCCCAGCTCAGCGGCTGGGTGCGTGATGCCCATCTCGGCCACGCGCTGGTGGACGCGTGCAGCCACATGGCTGGCGCCTTCCAGCCCGGTGTCGGTGAGGATGATGACGAACTCTTCGCCGCCATAGCGGCACGCCACATCACCTTCGCGTTGCAGGCATTCCTGCAGGCAACTGGCGAGGCGCCTCAGCGCGTCGTCGCCGGCCAAGTGGCCGAGGCAGTCGTTGAAGCGCTTGAAGTGGTCGACATCGAGCATCAGTACCGCCAGCGGCGCATCGGCCCGGCGCAGGCGGCGCCATTCGCTCTGCAGCTGGCGGTCGAAGTAGCGGCGGTTGAACAGGCCGGTCAGGCCGTCCTGCTGCGAGAGCTTGTGCAACTGGGCTTCGAGTTGCAGGCGTTCGCTGTTGTCGCGGGCCACGGCGATCAGGTACTCGCGGTCGCCCTGGTGGATCAGCTGGGTGTTGATCTCCGCCGGTTGCAGGCTGCCATCGCGACGCTGCATCTCGCGCTGGAAGATCATCGACAGGTTCAGCCGGTGCGCCTGCTGCACCAGCTGGATCCAGGCGTGGAAGCCGGGGATCAGCCGTTCCGGGTCGTCGCGCAGCAGGTGGCGGAATTCCTCGGCGCTGTAGCCCAGGCCGTTGTAGGTGGCGCGGTTCATGTGCAGCAGCTCGCGCTGTTGCAGGTCGAAGATGAACAGTGCATCGCGGCTGGAGTCGGTGAGATCCAGCGCCAGTTGCAGGCGCTCGCGACTATCACGCAGGTGTGCTTCCACCGACTGGCGTTGCTCCGCTTCCTGGCTGAGCAACTCGTTGCTGGCGCTCAGCGCCGTGGCGCGGCGGGCGTTCTCCCGGGCGAGGAACAGCGCCGCCACCAGCAGCAGGCTGATGGCTACCCCTGAGCCGAGAACCACCATCGGCAACGGCGTGGACAGTGATTGCACCAGCGCCGAGGTGGGGCTGAGCTCCAGTTCGAAGCTGCGATTGTTCAGCAGGCGCAGCGGCACCCGCAGGGTCTGCTCGGCATCGCCGGCGGGCTGCTCGCGCACGTAGATCGGCCTGCCGTGCTCCAGCAGGCGCACGCTGAACAGGTGGTTGTCGGCCTGTTTGAGCAGGTTGTCCATCAGCGGGCCGACGCGGAAAACGCCCTGCATGAAGCCGTCGAAGCGCAGCTGATTGTCCGCATCGCGGATATACACCGGCGTGTAGAGCACGAAGCCGCGTCCACCCTGCACCAGCTCTACGCTGTCACTAAGGCGGGGCTTGCCGCTGTCGCGGGCGGACATCGCCGTGGCGTAGTTGGGGTGCTGCGCAGAAAGCTGGAAATTGAGTGCTGCCTCGTTGCCTTGCAGCGGCTCCAGCCAGCGGATGCGCAAGTCCGGGCCGGACCACTGGATTGACTGGTAGCCAGGGAAGCTGCGCACGTAGAAGCGCGCGTCCAGCTCCCATTCGGCGCGGGGCATGCGGCCATGGTGGGTCCACAGCTGGGCGAGCAGGTCCAGACCCTGGACCTGCTCGTGGAGGTTGGCTTCCAGCTGGTGCGCCAGGCTGCGACCCTGGTAGGTCAGTCGTTCCTGCACGCGCTGCCGTTCGCTGCTTGCCAGCTCCCCACCCAGCCAGGCGCTGGCGAGCAGGAGCACGCAGAGCAGACCGCCAAGCCCAAGGTAGGTAGCTAATGAGGACTGAAGGCGGTGCATGCGGCGAATTCCGGGGGCTTCAGTAACCTAATAGCACAGTGCCTCTACTTGTGCGCCAGGCCGACGACGATCGCCCATTGTTCAGCGGTGACCGGCATGACCGACAGGCGACTGCCCTTCTGCACCAGGGGCAGCTCTTCCAGCCCGGCCTGCGCCTTGAGAGTGCCCAGTGGCAACACCGAGCGGAAGGCTTCGACGAAGCTCACGTCACGGGCCGTCCAGGGGTTCTTCTCATCGCTGGCCTTGGGGTCGTGGTAGTGGCTTTTCGGGTCGAGCGCGGTCGGGTCGGGGTAGGGCTCGCCGTCGATCTGCGCGATGCCGGCGATGCCCGGCTCGGGGCAGCTGGAGTGATAGAAGAAGAACAGGTCGCCCGGTTGCATGCTGCGCATGAAGTTGCGTGCCTGGTAATTGCGCACGCCGTCCCAGCGCGCGGTCTTCAGACGCTGCAGGTCGTGGATCGAGAGTTCGTCGGGCTCGGATTTCATCAGCCAGTAAGCGCGTGCCATCCGCGAGGGTCTCCTTGTGCGTGGCGGTTCGGGATCTTTTTTTGATTAAGGGTAGGTGTTTCCCTGCGACAAGCTGCCGGCTCGCCGGAAACAAATTGTAGGAAGAAGATGTAGGAATACCGGCATGAACATTGCCTGAAAGTGCCGGACGTTTTGGGGACGGCTGCTCCTCCGACGATCGGTTGGCGTCAGAATTGCGAGAAGCTTTTCATTGTCGGAGAATGCCGCCGTTTTTAGCTTGGCCCGCCGGACGGATAAAAAAACCACCGCCGGCCATCGTTGACAGTTTGCCTGGAAGGGGGAGGCAATCGATGAAACGCAAGCCTGATCTTTTGTGGGTGTTGGTAATACTTTTCGGTCTGGGTGTCGTCACTACCGGTTACACCCAGAGCCTGTGGGAACAACGCCAGGGCAACGCCCCGGTGCAGGTCACCCAGCAGCCCTGATCCAGCCATCTGGCATCAGCGCTGCCATCGCCACGGTTATCGCAAGGAACGCGATTCCGTCGCGAGACGGCCATACCAGCCGCCGTCCGTCACAATGCCCGTCAGCGGCACATCCCAGCTCGCCAGCTCCAGCTTGTCGACCTTCTGGCACTCGTGCGCCAGGCCCAATAGTGTCGGTTTCTGCCAATTTTTGCGCATGCCCAGGTAGGCCAGGGTCCGGTCGTAGAACCCCTTGCCCATCCCCAGGCGGCCGCCTTGTGGATCAAAACCGACCAGCGGCAACAGCAGCAGGTCCAGCGCCCAGGGCGGGCGCTGGCACCGGCGGTCGGCCTGCGGTTCGGCGATGTTGAAGCGATTGCGTACCCAGCGCTCGCCGATGCCCACCTGCTGGAAGGTCATGTGCGTGCGCGGCCAGTCCGAGAGCACCGGCAGGTAAGTCGCCTTGCCGCGCTTCTGCGCAGCCTTCATCAACGGGCGCGGGTCGATTTCGCCGTCAGCCGGCAGATACAGGGCGATGTGCTTCGCCCGGCGGAACAGCGGATGCTGCGCGAGCTGGCGATACAGGGCCTGGGCGGCGAGGCGTTGCTGAAGGGGAGTGAGTGCGCGTCTGGCCTGGCGCAACTGGCGGCGCAGGGCAGGGCGGGAAAGGCCATCGGAGTGGATCATGAAAGGGTAAAGCTCCCCGGACATGCCGCTGTCGGGTTAGCCCTTGAACCCGAGAGTTCAAGGTGGTGGTTGCAGTAGGCTTTAAGGCTTTCCGTCGTGCGGACATGCACACCAGCCCAACTGGCAACCCCCGTTGTTGCAATTATCGGCTCAGGGACATCACCGACTGGCAAACACACCAGGGAGCGAGGCGATTATACCCCAAGGAAATTTCCCTGGTCAGACTTCACCCTGTTCCTTATCGGTGGTAAGGGTGTCGGTTGTCAGGGCGCGATCCACACGCTCGAGCAGTTCGCGCACGCGTTCGCGGGTGGAGCTGCTGTCGTGCTCCACACGCTCCTGCTTGTGCAACAGGTCGTGGGTGATGTTCAGGGCGGCCATCACCGCGACGCGGTCGGCACCGATCACTTTGCCGCTGGAACGGATCTCGCGCATCTTGCTGTCCAGGTAGCGCGCGGCGCTTTCCAGGTTGACGCGCTCGTCCGGAGGGCAGGCGATGCAGTACTCCTTGTCGAGGATTTGGACGTTCAGGGTGTTCGACTGGCTCATGAGTCCTGCTCCAGGGCTTTAAGACGCAAAATCATCGCTTCGACCTTCTGCCGAGCCAAATCGTTCTTCTCGATCAGATGGGCGCGTTCTTCCCGCCAGCTTTTCTCGTTCGCCCGCAGCAGCCGGTTCTCGGCCTTGAGCTGCTCCAGGCGCTGGAGCAGGAGGTCGAACTTTGCGATCAGCGCGTGCAGGTCGGCGTCTTCCATGGGCTCTCGCTTGGGAGTTGCTTAAGTAATCGAGAACTATATAGGACTGCCGTGGGGGTGGGTCAACGCACGGCTGCCCGACGCGTCGTCACATGGTCTTGCGGTGTGCGCCGGTGCTAGGATAACGGACCATATTCTATGCGTGGCGCCTGATGGCGCCTAGCCGTCACCCGGGTTCGATCATGTCCACTTCCAGCTCCGCCTACACCGCTTTCGCCGCCCTGCTCTCCGAGGCTGCCCTGCCCATTTCCCCCGCCGAACTGCACGGCCATCTGCTCGGCCGCGTCTGCGCCGGTTCCGGCTTCGACCAGGGCGAATGGCTGCAGGCCGCCGGTGAACTGCTCGGTGGCGAGCCGGGCGAGCGCCTGGGTGCGGCACTGAGTGGCCTGCTGGGCATGGTCCAGCAGGACTTCAGCCAGGGCGAGATGGCCGTGGTGCTGATGCTGCCCAACGACGATGAGCCGCTGCTGGAGCGCGCCACCGCCCTGGGGCAATGGTGCCAGGGTTTCCTCGCCGGCTTCGGCCTGGCGCTGCGTTCCCCCAGCCTGTCGGACGAAGCCGACGAAGTGCTGCAGGACATCGCCGCCATCGCCCAGGTCGGTGGCCAGCTGGAAGAATCCGAAGACGGCGAGGCCGACTACATGGAAGTGCAGGAATACCTGCGCGTCGCCCCGCTGCTGCTGTTCTCCGAGTTCGGCAAGGTGCCGGCACCGGCCGAGAAACCCTCCCTGCATTGAGGTCGCGCATGATCCGTATCGCCAAGTCGGAATACGCCCGTCGTCGCAAGGCGCTGATGGCGCAGATGGAACCCAACAGCATCGCCATTCTCCCGGCGGCGCCGATGTACATCCGCAACCGCGACGTCGAGCACGTCTATCGCCAGGACAGCGACTTCCAGTACCTCACCGGCTTCCCCGAGCCGGAAGCGGTGATGGCGCTGATCCCCGGCCGCGAGCACGGTGAGTACGTGCTGTTCTGCCGAGAGCGCGATCCGGAGCGTGAGCTCTGGGACGGCCTGCGCGCCGGCCAGGACGGTGCCATCGGCACCTTCGGCGCCGACGACGCCTTCCCCATCGGCGATATCGACGACATCCTGCCGGGGTTGATCGAAGGCCGCGACCGCGTGTACTACGCACTCGGATCGAATCAGGAATTCGACCGTCGTCTGATGGACTGGATCAATGTGATCCGTTCCAAGGCGCGTCAGGGAGCGCAGCCGCCGAACGAGTTCGTGGCCCTTGACCACCTGCTGCATGACCAGCGCCTGTACAAGAGCGCCGGCGAGGTGAAGGTGATGCGCTACGCCGCGGAAGTTTCCGCCGGCGCGCACATCCGCGCCATGCAGGCTTGCCGTCCGGGCCTCTACGAGTTCCACCTGGAAGCCGAACTGGAATACGCCTTCCGCCTGGGCGGGGCGAAGATGCCGGCCTATGGCTCTATCGTTGCCACTGGCCGCAATGCCTGCATCCTGCACTACCGGGAGAACGACGCGCCGATCAAGGACGGCGACCTGATCCTGATCGACGCCGGCTGCGAGATCGACTGCTACGCCAGCGACATCACCCGTACCTTCCCTGCCAGCGGCACCTTCAGCCCCGAGCAGAAGGCCATCTACCAGCTGGTGCTGGACGCCAACATGGCGGCCTTCGACTACATCGCTCCGGGCCGCCACTGGAACGAAGCCCACGAGGCCACCGTGCGGGTCATCACCGCCGGTCTGGTGGAGCTGGGCCTGCTCAAGGGCGACGTCGACGAGCTGATCGAGCGCGAAGCCTACAAGGCCTTCTACATGCACCGTGCCGGCCACTGGCTGGGCATGGACGTGCACGATGTCGGCGAGTACCGCGTGGGCGGCGAGTGGCGCGTGCTCGAGCCGGGCATGGCGATGACCGTCGAGCCGGGCATCTACATCTCCCCGGACAACACCGATGTGCCGAAGAAGTGGCGCGGCATTGGCGTACGCATCGAGGACGATGTCGTGGTGACCAAGACCGGTTGCGAGGTGCTGACCAACGGTGTGCCGAAGACCGTCGCCGAGATCGAAGCGCTGATGGCCGAGGCCAAGGCCCAGGCCGCCTGACATGCAACGTACGCAACTGGCCATCATCGGTGGCGGACTCGTCGGCGCGAGCCTTGCGCTGATTCTCCAGGCCGGTGCCCGCGAGCGCGGCTGGCAGATCGTGCTGATCGAGCCCTTCGCCCCCGGCGATGCCTACCAGCCCAGCTATGACGCGCGCTCCTCGGCGCTGTCCTTCGGCAGCCGGCAGATCTACGAACGCCTGGGACTCTGGCAGCAGATTTCCCAGCGCGCCGAGCCCATCACCCAGATCCACGTTTCCGACCGCGGTCGCTTCGGCGCTGCACGCCTGACGGCAGTGGAAGAGGGCGTTCCCGCCCTCGGCTATGTGGTGGAGAACGCCTGGCTTGGCCAGTGCCTGTGGCATGCGCTCGACCTGGACGTGGTGAGCTGGCGCTGCCCGGCCGAAGTGCGCCGGATGGACGCGCTGGGCGACGGCTATCGCCTGACCCTGGACGACGACTCGCAGCTGGACTGCGACCTTGCCGTGCTGGCCGACGGCGGCCGCTCCGGCCTGCGCGAGCAGCTGGGCATCAACGTGCGCTCCTCGTCCTACGGGCAGACCGCGCTGATCGCCAACATCAGCCCGTCCGAAGCGCATCGCGGACAGGCCTTCGAACGCTTCACCGAGAACGGCCCGCTGGCCCTGCTGCCGCTGCCGGAAAACCGCTGCGCGCTGGTCTGGACCCGCAACGGCCGTGATGCCGAGCGCCTGCGCGAGTTGCCTGACGCGACCTTCCTCGCCGAGTTGCAGGAGGCCTTCGGCTACCGCCTGGGCACTTTGTGCCAGGTCGGCGTGCGCTACGGCTACCCGCTGAGTCTGACCGAGGCCGACGAGCAGGTTCGCCCGCACCTGGTCGTGCTGGGCAACGCTGCCCACAGCCTGCATCCGATTGCGGGGCAGGGCTTCAACCTGTCGCTGCGCGATGCCAAGGCCCTGGGTGATCGCCTGTTGCAGGAAGAGGCCGCGCCGGGCGATTTCGCCGTGTTGCAGCGCTACCTGGACGGCCAGCGCCTGGACCAGCAGATGACCGTCGGTTTCTCCGATCGCGTTACCCGCCTGTTCTCCAATGCCCAGCCGTTGCTGGCGACCGGCCGCAACATCGGCCTGCTCGGCCTCGATCTGTTGCCGCCGGCCAAGCGCTGGTTCGCCCGCCAGGCCATGGGCCTGGGCGCCCGACCGGTCTGAGTCGATGGAACCACGCAAGAGCTCCCGCCGCGCCCGTCTGCTGCGTTTCGGTCTGAACCTCTACCCGCCCTACCTCGGCGCCGGGGTGCGGGTGCGCCACATCAGCGCGGACTTTCGCGAAGTCCGCGTGAAGATGGGCCTGAACCTGTTCAACCGCAACTACGTCGGCACCCAGTTCGGCGGCAGCCTGTACAGCATGACCGACCCCTTCTTCATGCTGATGCTGATGGAGAACCTGGGGCGCGAGTACATCGTCTGGGACAAGGCCGCCAACATCGAATTCGTCAGCCCCGGCAAAGGGCCGGTGTACGCCGATTTTCGCATTGACCAGCAACTGCTGGATGACATCCGCGAGCACACTGCCAACGGTGCGAAGTACCTGCCGCGCCTGCACGCCGAAGTGCGTGATGGCGAAGGCACCCTGGTGGCGCGGGTGCAGAAGACCCTGTACGTCCGGCTCAAGCCGCGCGCGCGGCAGGCCGCTTGAATTTCGATGCCCGCGCCCAGGCTGCGCGGGCCGCTGAAGAAGGAACGCACATGCACGCGGATCTGGTTATCGTCGGGGCGGGAATGGTTGGCAGCGCGCTGGCCCTGGCCCTGGAGGGCAGCGGGCTGGATATCCTGCTGCTGGACGGCTCGCCGCTGAGCGTCAAACCGTTCGACCGCGAAGCGCCTTTCGAACCGCGCGTCAGTGCGCTGTCCGAGGCCAGTCGGCGCATCCTCCAGCGCCTGCACGCCTGGGACGGCATCGCCGCACGTCGCGCTGAGCCCTACCGCGAGATGCAAGTGTGGGACGGCTCGGGCACCGGGCAGATCCACTTCAGCGCCGCCAGCGTGCATGCCGAGATGCTCGGCCACATCGTCGAGAACCGCGTGGTGCAGGATGCCCTGCTGGAGCGCCTGCATGACTCCGCCCTCGGCCTGTTGCCCAACGCGCGCCTGGAGCAACTGCGCCATTCCGGCGACGACTGGCTGCTGAGTCTCTCCGATGGTCGCGAGATCCGCACGCCGCTGGTGGTCGCCGCCGACGGCGCCAACTCCGCTGTGCGCCGCCTGGCGGGCTGCGCCACCCGTGAGTGGGATTACCTGCACCACGCCATCGTCACCAGCGTGCGCTGCGAAAAACCGCACCAGGCCACTGCCTGGCAGCGCTTCACTGACGACGGCCCGCTGGCCTTCCTGCCGCTGGCGAAGGAGGGCGACGCGCACTGGTGTTCGATTGTCTGGTCGACTACTCCCGAGCAGGCAGAAAAGCTCATGGCGCTGGACGACGACGGCTTCCGCAAGGCTCTGGGCCTCGCCTTCGAGCATCGCCTGGGCGCCATCGAGCACGCCGACCGCCGCCTGTGCATCCCGTTGCGCCAGCGCCATGCCAAGCGCTATGTGGAGCCGGGTCTGGTACTGATTGGCGACGCCGCGCACACCATCCATCCGTTGGCCGGGCAAGGCGTGAACCTGGGCTTCCTGGATGCCGCGGTGCTTGCCGAGGTGATCGAGCACGCCCACGCCCGAGGCGAGAACATTGCCGAGGAACGTGTGCTGAGCCGCTTCGAACGTCGGCGTATGCCGCACAACCTGGCGATGATGGCGGCGATGGAGGGCTTCCAGCGCCTGTTCCAGGCCGACCCGCTGGCAGTGCGCTGGCTGCGTAACGCCGGGCTGCGGCTGGTGGACAAGCACCATGAGGCCAAGGGCGTGTTCGTGCGCCAGGCGCTGGGGCTGACGGGCGACCTGCCGAACCTGGCGCGAGTCTGAGAAGGGCGGGCTGCGGCCTCGTACCGCACCCTGCCGAAACACCTCGAAACACCTGCGCGCCTCAGCAGCAAATGAGGTTCCTTATCATTTGCGGGATATTTTCCTCGCAAAGGACACGCTCATGCTCGTGCGCAAAGGTCTTCTCGCCACCCTCCTGCTGGCCGCCTTCGGTAGCACTGCCCAGGCCGCCGACGAAGTGGTGGTCTATTCCTCGCGCATCGACGAGCTGATCAAGCCGGTATTCGACGCCTACACCCAGGCCACCGGGGTGAAGATCAAGTTCATCACCGACAAGGAAGCGCCGCTGATGGCGCGGATCAAGGCCGAAGGCGCCAACACCCCGGCCGACCTGCTGCTCACCGTTGACGCCGGCAACCTCTGGCAGGCCGAGAAGATGGGCATCCTGCAGCCCTTCGATTCGCCGACCCTGGATGCCAACATCCCGCCGCAGTACCGCTCCGGCACTGACAGCTGGACCGGCCTGTCGCTGCGCGCGCGGACCATCGCCTATTCGACCCAGCGGGTGAAGCCCGAGGAACTGTCGACCTACGAAGAACTGGCCGATGCGAAGTGGGAAGGCCGCCTGTGCCTGCGCACCGCGAAGAAGGTCTACAACCAGTCGCTGACCGCGACCCTGATCGAGACCCATGGCGCCGAGAAGACCGAGGAAATCCTCAAGGGCTGGGTGAACAACCTGGCGACTGACGTGTTCTCCGACGACAACGCGCTGCTGCAGGCCATTGCCGCTGGCCAGTGCGACGTCGGCATCGTCAACACCTACTACTACGGGCGCATGCACAAGGACAATCCGCAGCTGCCGGTGAAGCTGTTCTGGCCGAACCAGGGCGACCGTGGTGTGCACGTCAACCTGTCGGGCATCGGCCTGACCAAGTACGCGCCGCACCCGGAAGCGGCGAAGAAGCTGGTGGAGTGGATGACCGGGCCGGACGCGCAGTCGCTGTTCGCCGGCATCAACCAAGAGTTCCCGGCCAACCCGAAGGTGGCGCCGTCGCAGGAAGTGGCGGCCTGGGGTGAGTTCAAGGCCGACAGCATCCCGGTTGAAATCGCCGGCAAGCGCCAGGCCGAGGCGATCAAGCTGATGGACCGCGCCGGCTGGAACTGAAGAGCGTGCCCACGCCTTACGGGGTGTCGGCGTCGTCCAGGTGGTCGACTGAGAGCGCCTTGCCGTTCTCCGCCAGCAGGCAGATGAACTGGCCGTCGGACTGGTCGCCGCGGCGCAGCTGGGCGGTCAGGCGCTTGCTGGCATGCTGTCCTCCCACTGCTCCGTCATAGACTTCCTCGTGGATCGACGATGGCTCCACCCACGTCTGCTGCCAGCGCTCCTGCAACTGGGGATTTTCCGCCAGCAGCGTCATCGCCAACTGCAGGCAGGACTCCATGGGGGTAGGCTCGTCGGCCAGAACGGTGCCGCACAGAGTCAGGAGCAGCAGCCCGCAGAGGGTGCGAGGAGTGGACATGGGCTTTTTCCTTGGCAGGTTGAAATGGCAAAGTGGCCGATTCGACCGCTCTACCTTGCGCTTTATCCCTGCTGCGTGAGGATCAGGCGAATTCGATTTCAATGAGAGAAGTTTCCGTCATCTATTCGGCGATATTTCCCACAAGCACCTGCTGATTTCCTGGAAAAACGCAACGCATGCGCACCAACCGCTGGTACCCCATCACTTTCGCTGTCGCCGCGCTGGTCCTGCTGCCCATCAGCGTCCTGCTGCTGAGCTGGGCCGAGATCGACCGCGAGATCTGGTCGCACCTTTGGGAAACCCAGATGGCCCGGCTGTTGGGAAATACCCTGGTGCTAGTGGCTGGCGTGGGTGTTGGCGTGACCGTGCTGGGCGTCAGCCTCGCCTGGCTCACCAGCCTCTGCGAATTCCCCGGCCGGCGTTGGCTGGACTGGGCGCTGATGCTGCCCTTCGCGGTGCCGGCCTATGTGCTGGCGTTCGTCTTCGTCGGCCTGCTGGACTTCTCCGGCCCCGTGCAGACGCTGCTGCGCGAATGGTTCGGCAGCGGCCTGCGGCTGCCCCGCGTGCGCTCTACCGGCGGGGTCATCACGGTGCTGGTGCTGGTCTTCTATCCCTACGTCTACCTGCTCGCGCGTACCGCGTTCCTCGCCCAGGGGCGCGGACTGATGGAGGCGGCGCGGGTGCTCGGGCTGTCGCCACTGGCGGCCTTCTGGCGTGTCGCCCTGCCAATGGCGCGGCCGGCCATCGGCGCCGGGCTGGCGCTGGCAATCATGGAGACCCTGGCGGATTTCGGCACCGTCTCGGTGTTCAACTTCGATACCTTCACCACCGCCGTCTACAAGACCTGGTACGGCTTCTACAGCCTCTCCAGCGCCACCCAGCTGGCCAGCCTGCTGCTGCTGTTCGTGATGCTGGTGCTGCTGGGCGAGCGCTATAGCCGTGGCCGCAGCAGCGTGCCCAATGAACGTCCGCGTGGCGCGGCGCTGTACCGACTGCATGGCTGGAAAGCCTTCGCCGCCAGTGCCTGGTGCCTGCTGGTATTCGCCTGTGCCTTTGTCATCCCGGTGCTGCAACTGCTGGTCTGGGTCTGGCAGAAGGGACGCTTCGATCTCGACGAGCGCTACTGGGGCCTGATCCTGCACAGCCTCTACCTGGGCGGCTTCGCGGCGGTGCTGACGGTTGCCGTGGCGCTGCTGCTGGCCTTTGCCCGACGCGTGTCACCGACGCCGGCGGTACGCTCGGCGGTGGGCATTGCCAATCTCGGCTATGCGCTGCCCGGCTCGGTGCTGGCGGTGGCGATCATGCTGGCCTTCAGCTGGCTGGACAATCACGCGGTGATTCCTCTCTCCAGCGCCCTGGGTGGCGCCGGCAAGCCACTGCTGCTGGGCAGCCTCGGGGCGCTGCTGGTGGCCTACCTGATCCGCTTCATGGCGGTGGCCTACAACCCGCTGGAAGGTGCTCTGGCACGGATTCGCCCGTCGCTTCCGGAAGCCTCCCGCAGCCTGGGGGTCGGCGGCGCCGTCCTGTTCTTCCGCGTCTACCTGCCGCTGCTGCTGCCGGGTGCGCTGAGCGCCGCGCTGCTGGTGTTCGTCGATGTGCTCAAGGAGATGCCGGCGACCTTGCTCATGCGCCCGTTCGGCTGGGACACCCTGGCCGTGCGCGTCTTCGAGATGACCAGCGAGGGCGAGTGGGCGCGCGCCGCACTGCCGGCGCTGACGCTGGTGCTGGTGGGCCTGTTCCCGGTGATTGGCCTGATCCGTCGCTCCGCACGCCAGAGCGGTTCTTCCCGGCCCTGAGAATCGGCCGTCGGACAAGCTGTCCAGAGTCCGGCCATGCGACTACAATGCGCGCGTTTCGTGCGGGCCGTACTCGCGCTCCGCACCCGCCTCGCCCGGAAGGAGAACACCCATGGGACAGCGCACGCCGCTCTATGATTTGCACGTCGCCCTCGGCGCCAAGATCGTCGATTTCGGCGGTTGGGACATGCCGTTGCACTACGGTTCGCAAGTCGAAGAGCACCACCAGGTACGTCGCGATTGCGGCGTGTTCGACGTTTCCCACATGACCGTGGTCGACGTCACCGGTCCGCAGGCCAAGGAATACCTGCAGCGACTCCTGGCCAACGACGTCGAACGACTTCAGGTTCCGGGCAAGGCGCTTTACAGCGGCATGCTCAACGAACGCGGCGGGGTGGTCGACGACCTGATCGTCTACCTCGGCGTGTACGGTTATCGCGTGGTGGTCAACGCCTCCACCCGCGACAAGGACATGGCCTGGATGCAGGCGCATACCGAAGGCTTCGACGTCACCCTGACCGAGCGCGCGGATCTCGCGATGCTGGCCGTGCAGGGCCCGAACGCCCGCGAGAAGACCGCCGAACTGGTCACGCCCTCGCGCGCCGCGCTGATCCGCGAACTCAAGCCTTTCCAGGGCAAGGCCGACGGTGACTGGTTCATCGCCCGCACCGGCTACACCGGCGAGGACGGCCTGGAAATCATGCTGCCGGCCGTCGAGGCGCAAGGTTTCCTCAATGACCTGGTCGGCGCCGGCATCGCCCCGGCGGGCCTGGGTGCGCGCGACACCCTGCGCCTGGAAGCCGGGATGAACCTCTACGGCCAGGACATGGACGAAGACGTCACCCCGCTGGCCGCCAACATGGGCTGGACCATCGCCTGGGAACCCGAAGGTCGCGACTTCATCGGTCGCGCGGCGCTGCAAGCGCAGAAGGCTGCCGGTGATGCACCCAAGCTGGTCGGCCTGGTGCTGGAAGAGCGCGGCGTACTGCGCGCCCACCAGGTGGTCCGCGTTGCCGGTGTCGGCGAAGGCGAGATCACCAGCGGCAGCTTCTCCCCCACGCTCGGCAAGTCCATCGCCCTGGCCCGCGTGCCGGCGGCCACCGGCGATCGCGCCGAAGTGGAAATCCGTGGCAAGTGGTACCCGGTTCGCGTCGTTCAGCCGAATTTCGTGCGTCATGGCAAAGCCCTGATCTAAATTGCATGATCTAACTTAGAAGAGGGCGGTACCGCCGCCCGTCGCCCAGTCCCCGAGGAACAACAAGATGAGCAATATCCCCGCCGACCTGCGTTACGCCGCCAGCCACGAGTGGGCGCGCCTGGAAGCCGACGGTACCGTGACCGTGGGCATCTCCGACCATGCCCAGGAAGCCCTGGGCGACGTGGTCTTCGTCGAACTGCCGGAAGTGGGCAAGACCCTCGCGGCCGGTCAGGAAGCCGGTGTGGTCGAGTCGGTGAAGGCCGCCTCGGACATCTACGCCCCGGTGGGCGGTGAAGTCATTGCCGTCAACGACGTGCTGGCCGACACCCCCGAAGAAGTGAACAACGACCCGTACGGTTCCTGGTTCTTCAAGCTCAAGCCGAGCAACCCGGCCGAGCTGGACAAGCTCCTCGACGCCGCTGGCTACCGCGCTGCCAGCGACGCCGACGCGTAAGACACTGCTGTACACACAGGCCTCGATTCGTCGGGGCCTGTTCTTTTAGGGAACGACCCTTTCGAGACCGTGGCCATGTCGAACACCCCTTCGCTTTCCCAGTTGCACCAGCCTGATGCCTTCCTCGCCCGTCACCTGGGCCCCGATGCCGCCGAGCAGCAAGCCATGCTCGAGACCCTGGGCATCGCCAACCGTGACGAACTGATCGTGCAGACCGTGCCGCCGGCGATCCGCCTGAACCGCGCGCTGGACCTGCCGGTCGCCCTCGACGAGCAGGGAGCGCTGGCCAAGCTGAAGGGGTATGCGCAGAAGAACGAGCTGTGGACCAGCCTGATCGGCACCGGCTACTACGGCACCCTGACCCCGGCCGTCATCCTGCGCAACGTACTGGAGAACCCGGGCTGGTACACCGCCTACACCCCGTACCAGCCGGAAATCGCCCAGGGCCGTCTCGAATCCCTGCTGAACTTCCAGCAGATGACCATCGATCTCACCGGCCTCGACCTCGCCAGCGCCTCGCTGCTGGATGAAGCCACCGCCGCCGCCGAGGCCATGGCCCTGGCCAAGCGCGTCGCCAAGGCGAAGAGCAACCTGTTCTTCGTCGACGCCCATTGCCACCCGCAGACCATTTCCGTGGTGCAGACCCGCGCCGAAGCCTTCGGTTTCGATGTGGTAGTCGACGAAGTGGACAACCTCGGCCAGCACACGGTGTTCGGCGCATTGCTGCAGTACCCGGATACCCGTGGCGAAATCCGCGACCTGCGCTCGGTGATCGACGCGCTGCACGCCCAGCAGGCCATCGCCTGCGTGGCCAGCGACCTGCTCGCGTTGCTGCTGCTCACCCCGCCGGGCGAGCTGGGTGCCGACGTGGTACTGGGCAGCGCCCAGCGTTTTGGCGTGCCCATGGGCTACGGCGGCCCGCACGCGGCTTTCTTCGCCTGCCGTGACGACTACAAGCGCGCCATGCCGGGCCGCATCATCGGCGTGTCCAAGGACGCCCGTGGCAATACCGCGCTGCGCATGGCGCTGCAGACCCGTGAGCAGCACATCCGTCGCGAGAAGGCCAACTCCAACGTCTGCACCTCGCAGGTGTTGCTGGCCAACATCGCCAGCCTGTACGCCGTCTACCATGGCCCGCAGGGCCTCAAACGCATTGCCCAGCGCGTGCACCGCCTGACTTCCGTCCTGGCCGCCGGCCTCGCCGCCAAGGGCCTGAAGCCGGTCAACCAGCATTTCTTCGACACCCTGACTCTGGACGTCGGCGCACAGCAGCAGACCATCGTCGAGCGCGCCCGCGCCGCCCGCGTGAACCTACGCATCGTCGGTGAGGACCGCCTGGGCGTGAGCCTGGACGAAACCACCAGTGCCGAGACCCTCGCCAGCCTGTTCGACATCCTGCTGGGTGCCGGCCACGGCCTGGATGTGGCGCAGCTCGACGCCGGCCAGGTCGCCGACGGCATTCCCGCTGCCCTGCAACGCAGCAGCGACTACCTGACCCACCCGGTCTTCAATCGCCATCACAGCGAAACCGAGATGCTGCGCTACCTGCGCCAGCTCGAAGGCAAGGACCTGGCGCTGAACCAGTCGATGATCCCGCTGGGCTCCTGCACCATGAAGCTCAACGCCACCAGCGAGATGATCCCGATCACCTGGCCGGAATTCGCCACCCTGCACCCCTTCGTGCCGCGCGAGCAGGCCGAGGGCTACCGCCTGATGATCGAGGAGCTGGAAAGCTGGCTCTGCGCGATCACCGGTTTCGACGCCATCTGCATGCAGCCCAACTCCGGCGCCCAGGGTGAATACGCCGGCCTGCTGGCGATCCGCAAGTACCACGAGAGCCGTGGCGACGCGCACCGCAACATCTGCCTGATCCCGTCCTCGGCCCATGGTACGAACCCGGCCTCGGCGATCATGGCGAGCATGCGCGTGGTCATCGTCGAGTGCGACAAGGGTGGCAACGTGGACATGGAGGACCTCAAGCGCAAGGCCGAGGAAGCCGGCGCGCAACTGTCCTGCCTGATGATCACCTACCCGTCGACCCACGGCGTTTACGAGGAAGGCATCCGCGAGATCTGCGAGGTCATCCACAGCCACGGTGGCCAGGTCTACATGGATGGCGCCAACCTCAACGCGCAGGTCGGCCTCGCGCGTCCGGCGGACATCGGCGCCGACGTGTCGCACATGAACCTGCACAAGACCTTCTGCATTCCCCACGGCGGTGGCGGCCCGGGCATGGGCCCGATTGGCGTGAAGAAGCACCTCGCGCCCTTCGTCGCCAACCACCCGGTGATCCGCATCGAAGGCCCGAACCCGCTCAACGGCGCAGTGAGCGCCGCGCCCTGGGGCAGCGCCAGCATCCTGCCGATCAGCTGGATGTACATCGCCATGATGGGCCCGCAGCTGGCGGACGCCACCGAGGTGGCGATCCTCAATGCCAACTACCTGGCCCAGCAGCTCGATGGCGCCTTCCCGGTGCTCTACCGTGGCCGCAACGAGCGCGTTGCCCACGAATGCATCCTCGACCTGCGCCCGCTCAAGGCGCAGACCGGGATCAGCGAGGAAGACGTGGCCAAGCGCCTGATGGACTACGGCTTCCACGCGCCGACCATGTCCTTCCCGGTGCCCGGCACGCTGATGGTGGAGCCCACCGAGAGCGAGTCCAAGCACGAGCTGGACCGCTTCATCGAGGCCATGCTGTCGATCCGTGCGGAGATCGCCAAGGTCGAGACCGGCGAGTGGCCGGCCGAGGACAACCCGCTCAAGCGTGCGCCGCACACGCTGGCGGACGTCACCGGGCTGTGGGACCGTCCGTATCAGATCGCCGAAGCGGTCACTCCGACCGAGCACACCCGTGCCTTCAAGTATTGGCCGGCGGTGAACCGCGTGGACAACGTCTACGGCGACCGCAACCTGTTCTGCGCCTGCGTGCCGGTGGATGATTACCGCGAGTAAGCGGTGCGCTGAACTGAAAAAGCCGCCCGAAGGCGGCTTTTTCGTTTTTCGTAGGTTCGCTCCGGCGTGGGAGCGAACTGGTCGGGCAGAGGGCCTCAGGGCTTGAGCTGCAAGCGGCCGATCAGGCGGATCAGCAGGACGAACAGGACGATCATCAGCACGTTGCTGAGCATGCCGATCAGGTTGTACAGGGCCGATGGCAGCAGTGAGTAGATTTCCAGGCCAACCACGCTGAGGAGGCGGCTGAGCAGCCAGAAACCTTCACTGGCGATCAGCAGGATCAGGGTGATCTTCAGCGGTTGGATGGGATCGTTCATGGGACACTCCTTGTCGTAGGCGGAGTGTCAGTAGAACACAGCCCGTACCGCCTGGCGTGGCCCGCGGCGAGCGCCATGGGCCACGCCGCTGGGTGTCACTGGGCGGATGCGTCATCGGGGCGGGTCAGGATGGCGTTGGCCAGCTCCATGTCGCTGCGGTCCTGCAGGGTCGCGTCGTCGCTGCGCAGGCGGGTGAGTGCGGCTTCCAGGTAGGGGCCGCGGATCGCGCCGTCACTGGCGACGAAGGCGCTGGCATCGTCCTGGGCGGCAACGATCAGCTTGTCGTGCTTGAAGGTCAGGTAGGTCGACGCGGTGGTGGCGCCGGACGAGATGACGTCGCGCCAGAAGTCGCCGTCGGCCATGGCCGACGCAACGGGCAGGGCGATCAGGGCAAAGGCTGTGGCCAGTTTCGCGGTACGCATCGGTTACACCTCCGGAAGGTCCGTGTACAGGTGAGAGGCGCGGCGGCTGGCGGGAGTTCCAACTTTCCTGCGACGGTCTGCGCGAGCGGTCGCTCGCGCAGATCGCTTTCGATCATCGCTGGGTAGCGAGGATCGCCGAGGCCAGCTCGGCATCGCTGGCTTGCGCCAGGGCCGGGTCGGCGCTGCGCATCTGCTGCAGCGTGGCTTCCAGGTAGGGGCCACGGATGGCGCCGTCGGTGGCGATGAAGCTGGCGGCGTCGTCCTGGGCCGGACCGATCAGCTTGTGGTCGTCACGGCTGGTCAGGTAGCTCGAGGCGGTGGTCGCGCCGGAGGTCAGGACGCCGCGCCAGAAGTCGCGATCTTCGGCCATGGCACAGGTGAGGGGGAGCAGAGTGAGGGCTACGACAGCAGGGACAAAACGGCGACGCATGATGGTTCCTTGAGTGATTGCGCGCCACTCAGAGCATCGGAATATTCCGCGGTTCCCTCCTGTCGTCGGAAATCTCTGGCGTCTGAGTCTCCTGCCTTCTGAGTAATCTGTCGTCGGAGCTGTCACTCGCGCTTGAGCGAGGGGTCGTCCGGATTCTGCTGCTCAAGCTCCGCCGTGAACTGCTGGACCTTCTGGAACTGCCCGGATTCGCGCAGGTAATCGATCAGTACCAGGCGCGCCGCGCGGTTGGCCGGGTGTTTCTGCAACAGGGCCTCCAGCTCATGGCAGGCGCCGTCGCTGTCACCGGTGTCGTGCAGGGCGATAGCCAGTACGTAGCGCAATTGATCGTCGTCCGGGGCCAGGCGCACGGCCTCACGCAGTTCCTTGAGGGCCTGGGGACGATCACCCTGGCGGATCAGGGCGAGCCCCTTGATGTGGTGCAGCAGGCCCGATGTCGGGTATTGGCGCAGGCTGTCGTCCAGCAGCTGACGCGAATCGACGTCGCGGCCGGAGGCGCTCAGCCACTGGATCAGGGTCACCCTGGCCGGGATGAAGTCCGGGTTGCGCTGGAGCGCTGCGCGCAGCGCGGGCTCCACCTGATCGGGGCGGTCGGACTGCTGATAGAGCATGGCGAGGTTGAGATTAGCCTCGGCACGTTCCGCAAGGCTTTGCTGGACCTGCTCATATTCTTCGAGCCCCTTGCCCAGGCCGGCTCCGACGCTGGCGCGCACTGGCGGCGGGAGCTGCGCCAGTTGCCAGGCGGCGGCGATGCGCACGGCGCGAATCGGGTCGTTGAGCAGGGGCGCCAGCAGCATGGCCTGCTGCGGGGCACCCGCCAGCGCTGGCAGGGCTTCGACGGCGGCGTTGCGTACCAGCGGATCGACGTCTTTCAGGCTCAGGGCCACCAGCTCCAGCGAGCGCTGGCTGGGGTAGCTGGGCAGTTCGGCCAGCAGGGTCGCGCGACGGATCGCCGGCAGCTCGGGCGAGGCCAGCAGCAGGTGCAGCGCGCGGGAGGCGCCGGGCTTGCCGCCGCGGGCTTTCCACAGGGTGTCGTCATAGCGCGGTACGGGATTGCTGGAGGCGTTGGCCTTGACCGGCAGCTCACTGGCGTACCACTGGCGGAACTGGTCGCCGATCTTCTTCGCCGGGGTGTCCTTGTGGCAGGCCAGGCAGGCATCCGGTGCGCCGATACGCCGCGCGTGCGCGGGGTTGGGCAGCGTGAAACCGTGGTCGTGGCGGTAGTCGTTGACCATGTAGTACCGCCCCGGCATGTGGCAGGAGGTGCACTGCGCACCGGGCGTGCCGGGTTGGTGATGGGTGTGCTCGGGCGAGTCGTAGTTCTTCGCCTGCAGGCCCTTGCCGTCGATCTGCGGGCGCACCGGCTTGCCAGAGGTGTTGTGGCATTGCAGGCAGACGCCGTTGCCCGGCGCCTTCAGCTCGCCGCTGTGGGGGTTGTGGCAGTCGGTGCACTGCACGCCCTTGGCGAACATCTTGCTCTGGGTGAAGGAGCCCCACTCGAAGACCTCGTCCTTGATCTTGCCGTCGATCTCGTAGAGCTCACGGGTCAGGGTGCTGGGCAGGTAGTCGTCCATGAAGCGGTGCTGGTTCTGGTAGCCGTCGGCCAGCGGAGCGCGGCGGGCGTGGCAGCGTGCGCAGGTCTCGACGACGGTGCTCTGGCTGGCGTTCTGCAGCGGCACATCGAAACCCTTGGCGGCGTTGCGGTCGGGCTTCTGCGCCCACTCCAGATGCTTCGACGCCGGCCCGTGACAGGCCTGGCAGCCGACGCCAAGGCTGTTCCAGTGGCTGGCGAAGCTGTCGGTCTTCGCGTCGTAATTGCGCTTGAAACCCGTGGTGTGACACTCGATGCACATGAAGTTGGCGTTCTGTGCGGGACGGGTCCAGTGCAGTTCGTCCTTGAAGTCGATGCGCTGGCCGGGCATCAGCTGGAACCACTGGTGCTTGCGGCTATCCCAGGCGACGCCGAGGGCCTGCAGGCGGCCGCCGGGATACTCGAGTAGGTACTGCTGCAGCGGTTCGAAGCCGAAGGTGTAGGCCACCTTGAAGTCCGCCGGCTTGCCGTCGGCGCCGGGCGTGTTGACCCAGTACTCGCCGTCCTTGCGGAAGAACCGGCTGGTCTCGGTTTCGCCCTTGAAGGTGACGCCGTCGAAGTTACCCAGCACGTTGCCTTCGGTGGCCGGCTTCATGGCCTGCTGGTGATGGGAGCCCTGCCAGTCCTTGAGCTGCGATTGGTGGCAGCCGGCGCAGGTGGATTCATCGACCAGTTGTGCGGGCTGCTCTGTCGGTGTCGGTGCAGCGGGCTTGGGCGTGGTGGTCTGGATCGGTGGGTGGCCGCTGGGGAGCTGGACGCCGCTGTCCTGCTCGACCCAGATCCAGGCCCCGATAGTGACCAGGAGCAATGCCCCGGCGACAGCGGCGAGCCAGGTGCGACGAAACCCGGTGGGCTGCGTGGCGGCGGGAGCGGCGGAGCGAGGCTTCTTGGTCTTGTGAGGCATGGACATCCATTTTCCGCGGCGACTCCGTGGGTAATGGAGCTTCCGCGAGCCGGTGGGAGCTGTCAACGCGGAC
The DNA here is from genome assembly GCF_051990045.1 of Pseudomonas sp. YH-1. Lineage (NCBI taxonomy): Bacteria > Pseudomonadati > Pseudomonadota > Gammaproteobacteria > Pseudomonadales > Pseudomonadaceae > Pseudomonas > Pseudomonas sp. YH-1. The sequence continues at coordinate 1,438,158 of NZ_CP178184.1, forward strand.
GGGCTGCCGTCTTCGGGAGCTGGCAGCCTGCCGCCGTGGGTGCATCAGGGCTGGCGAATCTCGGCGACTCTTGCGCTGTCGACTTTCACGTCGGGATTGCCGAACTGCGCGGTGAGGTAGTTCACCAGGGTGGCGATCTGCTCGTCGTTCAGCGTGCCGGCAAAGCCAGGCATGAACACATCCTCGTTGCCCACCTTGCGGTGCACGCCGCCGAGTACCACCTGTACCAGGTTGTCCGGCTGCAGGGCGCCGACGGCGCTGTTCTTCAGCAGCATCGGGTAGTAGCCATCTTTCACCCCTTCGCCGCTCCAGGAATGGCAGCTGGCGCAATTGCCCAGGTAGAGACGCGCGCCGTCATCTTTCTTTTGCGCCGCGAAGTCCTGGCCGCGCAGTGTGACCACATCATCCGCTGCCTGGCCCCAGGCGAAGCGTGCCTTGCGTTCGCCATCGCTGACCTCCGGGACGCTGCGCAGGTAACTGGCGATGGCCTGCAGATCGGCGTCGGTCATGTACTGGAAGCTGTGTTCCACCGCCTCCGCCATGGGCCCGGCGGCCTGTGCCTTGCCCGGCACGCGGCCGGTCTTGAGGTACTGGACGATCTCCGCGTCGCTCCAGCCGCCAATGCCGCTGTGGGTGTCAGGCGTGATGTTGAAGGCGTACCAGCCGCCCAGCGCGGCGCCTGCGAGGAAGCCGGTGGTGCGCTCGTCCGTGGCTTTCTCCTGGAACGCCATGCCGCGCGGTGTGTGGCAGGTACCGCAGTGGGCGAGGCCCTGGACCAGGTAGGCGCCGCGGTTCCAGGCCGGGCTCTGCTTCGGATTGGCCTGGTAGACCGAGTCGTCGTGGAACAGCAGGTTCCAGATCGCCAGCGGCCAGCGCATGTCCAGCGGCCAGGCAATGTCGGAATCCTGGTTGGGCTGTGCGACGGCCTGCACGCCGCCTTCGAGGAACCAGGCGTAGAGCGCCTGCATGTCCTCGTCGTTGATCTTCGCGTAGGCGGTGTAAGGCATCGCCGGGTAGAGCCGGGTGCCGCCCTTGGCCACGCCTTCGCGCACAGCGCGGGCGAAGTCGTCGTAGCTGTAGCTGCCGATACCGGTCTTCGGATCGGGGGTGATGTTGGTGGAGTACACCGCGCCCAGCGGCGTGGCCAGCGGCAGCCCGCCGGCGAAGGGTTTGCCGCCCGGTGCGGTGTGGCAGGCCGCGCAGTCGCCGGCGCGGGCCAGGTATTCGCCCCGTTGCAGCAGCTCCGCCGGTGCGGGGTCGAGGGCCTTGGCAGCATGGGAAGCCAGTGGTGTGGCCAGCAGGGCGAGCAGCAGGAGAGGTTTCATGCCTTGGCCTCCCGCTTCAAGTGCTCGGCCAGGCGCAGGGCCAGGGCGGCGATGGTCAGCGTGCAGTTCACCGAGCCGACGGTGGGCATCACGCCGCTGCTGGCGATGAACAGGTTGGGATGGTCGTGGCTGCGGCACTGGGCGTCCACCACCGAGTCCTTCGGGTCGGCGCCCATCAGCACGGTGCCGGTGATGTGGTTGTTGTTGGCGAAGCTGTCGTCGAACTTCACTTCCTCGCCATTGAGCAGCTTGGCCGCATGGGCGTAGACCTCGCGGGTGTGTACCGCGCTCTTGCGCACGTAGTCGTCCATTGCGTAGGTGAATTCGGGCTTGGGGATGCCGGCGGCGTCGCGCTCGGTGGCGCTGGGCACGATGCGGTTCTCCGGGTGCGGGAGAATTTCGTGAAAGCTGTCGAAGCGCACGAAACGCGCGGCGCGGTCGCGGATCTTCGCCTCCAGGTCATGGCCCAGCAGCAGCGGCCCATGGCGGATCAGCTCGGTAGCCACCTGGTCGGTGCGCGAGAGGTTGGACAGGTGGATCTTCTTCGACGCGTACTCGCTGCGGAATGCGCCGTCGCGGAAGCTCACCATGGACGTCATTTCCTGCGGCCCGCGCCCCGGCCAGAGCTTCTCGTCGGCATAGAACTGCACGGCGGTGCCGGGGTGGTCCATGAGGTTGCGGCCGACCATGTCCGAGCTGTTGCCGACCTCGGACATCAGCATCAGCTTGGGCGTCTCGATGCCGTTGGCGGCGAGGATGAAGGTGTCACCTTCGACACGTACTTCATTGCCCTGCGTGTCCTTGTACAGCGCCGCGACGATCTTGCCGCCGTCGCCTTTCTCCAGCTTGAACACCACGGCGTTGTCGATCAGCCGCGCGCCAGCGGCCTCGGCCTTCTCGACGTGGACGATGCCGTTGTACATGGCGCCGATGGGGCAGATGGGCATGCAGTTGTTGTTGCCGCAGCAGGTCGGCCGGTTGTCGTAGGGGCGACTGTTTCGCGCCACCGGTTCTGTCACTACTCGGTAGCCGTTGGCGTTGAGCAGGGTCTTGATGCGCTGCTCGTTCCACGACAGCGGCAGTGGCGGCATCGGGTAGGGCTGGCTGCGGGGCGAGTCGAGTTCCTCGTCGCCAGGGCCCCAGACGCCCAGTTCTTCCTCGGCGCGCTGGTACCAGGGCTCCAGCTCGGCGTATTCGATGGGCCAGTCGCGGCCCACGCCGTAGAGGCTGAGCAGCTTGAAGTCGTTGGGCAGGAAGCGCCAGGCGGAGGCCGCCCAGTGCCAGGTGGTGCCGCCCACGGCGCGGATGTACTGCACGTCGTAGGGGTGTTCGCCTTTCTGGATCAGGTAGTGGTTGTCCGGCTTGAACTGCGGGTGGGGCGCGAAGGGAGTGGAGGGGTAGGGCGCCTGGTTGTCGGACTTGTCCGCCTGGTTGCGGAAGCGCTCGACGATCTCCCAGCGGCCCATGCGTGGACCGGCTTCGAGCATCAGCACGTCCTTGCCGGCCATGGCCAGCTGATGGGCGACCAGCGCGCCGGCCACACCGGAGCCGACCACCACGAAATCCGCACGTTGCGTCTCGGCCATGCTCATGCCCCCCGCTCGGTGGGCTGTGCCGCCCAGAAGCCGGGCTTGTTCGGGCAGTAGCTGCGGATCACCAGCACGTCGTCCACCGCGCGGTACATCAGCGCCTGCTCGTAGGTGACCACCGTGGCGCTGTTGTCATCGCCGATCTGCCCCAGGTACCAACCGCCGAGGATCTGCCGGGCCAGCCACTGCTGGCGCTCGTTCCAGCTGTCCGGGGCGTCGCCCAGGCGCTCGATCAGTTCGGCCAGGCTCTGCTTGAGCGCGGTGTCACGCTGCGCCAGGGCCTGGAACAGGCGTTGGCCGATGCGCGGGTCGAGGTTGCTGCGGCCGGTGAGGCGCTGGGACAGGGTCATGAAACCTTCCAGCTCCTGCTCGGCCTGGGGCGTCAGCGCGGCCCAGGTGCGTGCGGCAGGGCTGAGCAGCACACCGCCGAGGGCGGCGCTGGCGCAGGCCACCGCCAGCAGGCGGCGACGTGAAAGGGGGAAGGCGGGCAGTTGTGCCTCGGACATGACGACCTCTCTTGCAACAGGCGAACGGTTGGGGAGCGCGGTCTGTCGCCGCTTGAATCGTGACGCTGGGTGCTTCCATAGGCCACGCGGTCGGTCCGTCGGTCGGACTGGCGATAGCGTGCCCAGGCCCTTAGTATTGCCGCTTGTTCAGATTCTGCCGGGCGATTGGTTCTGCCCGCGGCCCAACCCGGAGCCGCGCCGCAGAGCCTTGCCGCCCGGCTTTTGGGTGAAACCACAGCGATGAAACAGTACCTCGACCTCATGCGCCATGTGCGCGAACACGGCACCTTCAAGAGCGATCGCACCGGCACCGGCACCTACAGCGTGTTCGGCCACCAGATGCGCTTCGACCTCGCCGAAGGTTTCCCGCTGGTGACCACCAAGAAGTGCCACCTCAAATCGATCGTCCATGAGCTGCTGTGGTTCCTCAAAGGTTCGACCAACATCGCCTACCTGAAGGAAAACGGCGTCTCGATCTGGGACGAATGGGCCGACGAGAATGGCGACCTGGGACCGGTCTACGGCTACCAGTGGCGCTCCTGGCCGGCGCCGGACGGCCGCCACATCGACCAGATCGCCAACCTGATGGAGATGCTGAAGAACAACCCCGACTCGCGCCGCCTGATCGTCTCTGCGTGGAACCCCGCGCTGATCGACGAGATGGCGCTGCCGCCGTGCCATGCGCTGTTCCAGTTCTATGTGGCCGACGGCAAGCTCAGCTGCCAGCTGTACCAGCGCTCTGCCGATATCTTCCTCGGCGTGCCCTTCAACATCGCCAGCTATGCGCTGCTGACCCTGCTGGTCGCGCAGGTCGCCGGTCTGCAGCCGGGCGAATTCATCTGGACCGGCGGCGACTGCCACCTGTACGCCAACCACCTGGAACAGACCGACCTGCAGCTGACCCGTCAGCCGCTGCCGCTGCCCACCATGAAGATCAACCCTGAGGTGAAGGACCTGTTCGATTTCCGCTTCGAGGACTTCGAACTGGTCGGCTATGAAGCCCACCCGCACATCAAGGCACCGGTTGCTGTCTGACCTGTCCTCGATGAAGAAAAGGCCGGCGCAATGCCGGCCTTTTTCGTTTCTGCATCGCGGATTTCGCAGAAGCTGGCCTGCCCACGATGTGCAACTGGCCTGCTCGATTTCCACGTAAATCAGCCGCGGATGAATCCGCTCCTGAGCCTTCTGGCGCATCGTGCCTCCCTATTCATTCCGTGAATAACTGTTTCGCCTGGCGGGACGAGGTTTCATGAATTGACGTCGCATTGCTATGCTCCCCCGGCTGGCCGCTGAGCAGCGGCCTACGGATTTTCCGCAGTACAACGACAAGACCGGGGACCGTCATGCAGCCTTTCAGCTTTGCCACCACGGCGCAGATCCTCTGCGAAAGTGGTTCCGCCGCCCGCCTGGGTGAACTCTGCCGCGAACGCGGCGCCCAGCGCGTGCTCATCGTCACCGACCCTGGCATCACTCGCCTGAACATGCTCGACGGCGTGCTGCCGGGGTTTGCTGCGGTTGGCGTGGCGGTGGAAGTCTTCGACCAGGTGCTGGCCGACCCGCCGGAAAGCATCGTGCTGGAAGCCTCGGATCAGGCGCGCCGGATGGCCGCGCAACTGGTGATCGGCTTTGGCGGCGGTAGCTCGATGGATGTCGCCAAGCTGGTCGCGCTGCTGGCTCACCCCCAGGCGGCTCAAGGGCTGAAAGATGTCTTCGGCGTCGGCAACGCCCGTGGCCCGCGCCTGCCGCTGATTCAGGTACCGACCACCGCGGGGACCGGCTCGGAAGTCACGCCTATCGCCATCGTCACCACCGGCGAGACCACCAAAATGGGGGTGGTCAGCCCGCACCTGCTGCCGGACCTGGCCGTGCTCGACGCCGACCTCACCCTCGGCCTGCCGCCTGCGGTCACCGCCGCCACCGGCATCGACGCCATGGTCCACGCCATCGAGGCGTATACCAGCAAGCTGAAGAAGAACCCGCTGTCCGACCTGCTGGCCCGCGAGGCGCTGCGCCTGCTGGCATTGAACCTCGACGAGGCGGTGCACAACGGCCGCAACCGCGAAGCGCGGCAAGCCATGCTGTTGGGTGCCTGCCTGGCCGGGCAGGCCTTCGCCAACGCTCCGGTGGCTGCCGTGCATGCGCTGGCCTACCCCCTGGGCGGGCACTTCCACATTCCCCACGGCCTGAGCAATGCACTGGTGCTGCCCGAGGTGATCCGCTTCAATGCGCCCAACGCCGGCCCGCTCTACGCCGAACTGGCGCCGCTACTGCTGGGCGAGCGCCTGCGCAGCGATGCCGACCGCACCGAGCAATTCATCGCCGAACTGGCCGATCTCAGCCCCCGTAGCGGCCTGCCCTCTCGCTTGAGGGATGCCGGCGTACCGGAAGACAGCCTGCCGCGCCTGGCCGCTGATGCCATGTTGCAGCAGCGCCTGCTGGTGAATAATCCCCGCGAGGTCAGTGAGAGCGACGCGCTGGCCATCTACCGAGCCGCCTTCTGAGTACCCCATGAGCGAACAGCACCCCAGCCGCGCCGACTACGCACACTTCCAGCCGATCACCACCCGCTGGCACGACAACGACATCTATGGCCACGTGAACAACGTGACCTACTACGGCTTCTTCGATACTGCGGTGAACACCTACCTGATCGAGCGAGGCGGCCTGGATATTCATGACGGCGACGTGGTGGGCTTCGTGGTCAGTTCGAGCTGCGACTACTTCGCGCCAGTGGCCTTCCCCGAGCGCATCGAGGTCGGACTGCGGGTGGGCAAGCTGGGCAACAGCTCGGTGCAGTACGAACTGGCGATCTTCCGCGCGGGCGAAGAGCTGGCCTGCGCGGCAGGCAAGTTCGTGCACGTGTTCGTGGATCGGGCGAGCAGCCGGCCGGTGTCGATTCCGGCGCCGCTGCGCGAGGCGATGGAAGTCCTGGTGCGGGGCTGATCCGCCTCGACGCCGGTCACCAGCCCATCGGGTAATGTTCGATCCGGCACGGCCGGCTTGTGCCATCGCCCTTGCAGATGCCGTCCAGGTACTGGTAACGCATCCACACCCGCTGGCCCGGCGCCGGCCAATGCTGGCGCGGGATGCGGCTTTGCCAGTCGGCGCTTTCGGGTTCGAAGGCGATGAGCTCGCCGGGGCTCGGGCATTCGGTCCCCGCCGACCGTGGCTTGGCCGACTCCACCCGGCCTTCCAGGCCGCGCACGGGCAGCTTGAGCGCTCCGGTGATCTCCACTTCCAGCTGGCAGACCTGCCAGTCCCCGGCGTACGCGGTCCGTGCGGCGCAGAGCGCCAACAGCAGACCGGCGGCAGCAAGAGCTTTCACGAGTAACTCCTTGTCGGCAGTGATCCCTCCCCGCCAAGCCTATACCAGCCTCGCGGGATGATACGGGGCTTGTCCCGGGGATGCGTCCGGCCTATGCTGGCCGCCGGTCGGCAGTTCACCCAGGCGTCGCCGCCTCCGTATGGAGAGCGCTAAACCTGCCGCGCGGTTCCCCGCACTTTTGACGATCCGACACACTTTCCCAGTGCCGCATCGGAATACGGCGACCCCCGATAACCTCCTGCGCGAGGTCTTGGCACGCAACGAGGATTGCACTGTGTCCAGGCAACGCTTGCCCTATCACGCCCCCGACATCTCCGCCCTGGCGAAATCGCTGGCGCGCCAGCTCGACGAGTCGCCCGAGCGCCCCGGTCATGTCGAACTGCTCAACCTGCTGGCCCGCGCGGTGGGCTTCCGCAACTACCAGGCGCTGCGCGCCAGTCATCAGGCCGAGGCGAGATTGGCTCGCGAAATCGAGCCCGAGGCCGTGGTGGATTTTCGCCGCATCGAGCAATGGCGGCGCTATTTCGACGTCGCCGGCTGCTTGCACCGTTGGCCGAAGAAGCACAGCCACCGCGAAGCCTGCCTCTGGGTGCTGTGGTCGCGACTGCCGGCGCGCCAGCGCTGGAGCGAGCGCGAGCTCAACGAACGCTTGCGGGCCCAGGAAAGCCTGGGCGACCACCTGCTGCTGCGACGGGCGCTGGTGGATGGCGGCTGGCTTGCGCGCACCGAGGATGGTAGCGAGTACCGGCGTATCGAGCGGCGCCCACCCGCAGAGCTTGGGGCCTTGCTGTCTTGTCTGCCGCACTGCGCCTGACTCGTCGGCGCTGAACGAAAAAGCCCGCCAACAGGCGGGCTTTTTCACGCAGGCATCCGTCAATCGTCGTGATGCTTGTGTTTGTGCTTGTAGTGGCCTTTGCCCTTGTGATGACTCTTGTTGCTGCTGTGGTGGTCATCATCGTTGTCGTCGGCCAGGTGATTACCCAGCGCGCCGCCGGCTGCACCACCCAGGCCCGCACCAATGGCGCCGCCGGTGGAGCCGCCGACTTTGTTGCCGATCACCGAGCCGCCGGCTGCGCCCAGGCCGCCACCGATGGCTGCCTCGGTCTTGTTGCCATTCTTCGCGCCCATCGCGCCGCCAGCCGCACCGCCTACGCCGGCACCGATGGCCGCACCGGTGGAACCGCCCAGGGCGCCACCGACCACGTTGCCCAGTGCACCGCCGATGCCGCCACCGATGGCGGTCTTGGTATCGTCGGCGACGGCGTGGCTGGCCAGGAGGGCCAGTGCCAGAACAGAAAGAGTCTTACGCATGTTGCGAACCTGAATGTAGGAAGTATCTAGAGAATTGTCCCGCACACAAAACAGCCGGGCAATCAGGCCCGGCTGTCAGTCGTCGTTTCCGTGGACTGATCGCGGTTAGCTATGCCGCGGATCAATCCCAGTGGCGACGGTGGTGCTTGTTCTTGTACCAGCCACGGTGGCGGCCGTTGTCGTGCCAGTGTCGGTCGTAGCGACGATCGTCATAGCGCGCATGGCGGTAACCGCGGCGGCCATCGTAATCGTCATCGTCGTCACGGTTGCTATCGGCATAGTGGTTGCCCAGTGCGCCGCCCGCGCCGCCGCCCAGGGCTGCGCCGATCAGGCCACCGGTGGTGCCGCCCATCTTGTTGCCGAGGACCTGGCCGCCGGCTGCGCCCAGGCCGCCGCCGATCGCGGCTTCCGTCTTGTTGCCGCGGCGTGCGCCCATGGCGCCGCCAGCCGCACCGCCGAGGCCACCACCGATGGCGGCGCCGGTGCTGCCGCCGACCGCCTGGCCGACTGCAGTGCCCAATACCCCGCCCAGGGCGCCACCGACGCCGGCACGGGTGTCGCCGTCCGCGAAGGCGGTGCCACCCACCAGCGCAAGGGACAACAGGAGCATCGAGGAGTACTTCATAGAGAGGATCTCTCTGTGGGGATGTTGGAGGCGATCCTCGGTTCGTGCGAAGGCTCTGACAAGGGGGTTCCGACGAGTAACACGACTTTCATCAAATATTGCAAGTATTTGATTTACGGTCAGAACTTTTTCGATTTTGGGCGGTCTGAGTGTTATTCCAGGGTTCCGTTTCTGGCGTGTTTTTCTCACAAAATGCCATTGAAATGATGGCTTTTCACGAAACTGCCCTGCCCCTTCCGAGTTAGTCCTTCAGCCTCTTCCTTCTCAGTGTGCGTCTAGCGGATTTTTCGCAGGGCATGGCAAGGGTGCGTCCGAGAAAAAGCTTCGCGAGCAAGCTCGCTCCTTTAAAGGGCAGCGGCTTATCTGTCGGAGCGAGCTTGCTCGCGAACGGGATTGGACGGCGCTCCGAGCGGAGCGCCGTGAAGGTCACGCGATACGCTGGCTCGGCTGCGCCTTCTCGAAACGGATGGCGACGAACTTCGAGGTCGGGGTGTGGCTGCCCACACCGTGGCTGTCCAGCGGCACCAGCGGGTTGGTTTCCGGGTAGTAGGCGGCGGCCTGCCCAGCCGGAATGTCGTAGGCCAGCAGGGTGAAGCCGCTGACACGGCGGTCCACGCCGTCGGACCAGAGCGACACCATGTCCACCTTCTCGCCGGGCTCGAAGCCCAGGCGGCGGATGTCGGCCTCGTTGGCGAACACCACTTCACGATGGCCGCGCACGCCCCGGTAGCGGTCATCCAGGCCATAGATGGTGGTGTTGTACTGGTCGTGGGAGCGCAGCGTCTGCAGGATCAGGTGCGGCTCCTGGCCGGTCTCGCGGATCTTCGCGTGGACCAGGTCCGCCGGCAGCGGATGGTGGTGGAAGTTGGCCTTGCCGCTGGCCGTGTTCCAGCGCCGCGAACCGGCGGAGTTGCCCAGGTGGAAACCGCCCGGATTGGCCACGCGACGGTTGAAGTCGGTGAAGCCGGGAATGGTGTCGGCGATCAGGTCGCGGATGCGGTCGTAGTTGGCGATCATCGCGTCCCAGTCCACCGGGTGGTTGCCCAGGGTGGCCTTGGCGATGCCGGCAATGATGGCGGGCTCGGAGCGCATCTGCTTCGACGACGGCTCCAGCTGGCCGAAGGACGCGTGGATCATGCTGAAGGAGTCTTCCACGGTCACCGCCTGCGGGCCTTCGGCCTGGCGGTCGATGTCGGTGCGGCCCAGGCACGGCAGGATCAGCGCGTCGCCGCCTACGGTAAGGTGGCTGCGGTTGAGCTTGGTGCTGATCTGCACGGTCAGCGCGCAGCTTTGCAGGGCACTGTGGGTTCGCGGACTGTCCGGGGTCGCCTGGGCAAAGTTGCCGCCCAGGCCGATGAACACCCGGGACTTGCCATCGAGCATGGCGTTGATTGCCTCGACGGTGTTGTGCCCGTTCTCGCGCGGCACCTTGAACTGGAAGCGGCGCTCGATGGCATCCAGCAGCGCGACCGGGGGGCGGTCGTTGATGCCCATGGTGCGGTCGCCCTGTACGTTGCTGTGGCCGCGCACCGGGCACAGGCCGGCGCCGGGGCGGCCGACGTTGCCGCGCAGCAGTTGCAGGCTGACCAGTTCCTGGATGGTCGGCACCGAGTGATGGTGCTGGGTGATGCCCATGGCCCAGCAGACGATCACCCGTTCGGCGCGGCGGTACATGAGCGCGGCCTGCTCGATCTCCTCAAGGCTGAGGCCCGACTGCTGGACGATGTGGTCCCAGCGGGTGTCGTCCACGGCGGACAGGTAAGCGTCGACGCCCTGGGTGTGCTCGGCGATGAAGGCATGATCGAACACCGCCGGCTCGCCCTTGGCCTGGGCTTCGCGTTCCCATTGCAGGAGGAACTTGGCCATGCCGCGCACGGCGGCCATGTCGCCGCCCAGCGCCGGGCGGAAGAATGCAGTGTTGAGCGGCTCGGAGCCGTTGGTGAGCATTTCCAGCGCGTGCTGCGGGTGCTGGAAACGCTCCAGGCCGCGCTCTTTCAGTGGGTTGAACGCCACGACCTGGGCGCCGCGCTTCACCGCTTCGCGCAGCGGTTCGAGCATGCGCGGGTGGTTGGTGCCGGGGTTCTGGCCGAAGACGAAGATAGCGTCCGCGTGCTCGAAGTCATCGAAGGTGACCGACCCCTTGCCGACACCGACACTTTGGCCCAGGGCGACGCCGCTGGCCTCGTGGCACATGTTCGAGCAGTCGGGGAAGTTGTTGGTGCCGAAGGCGCGGACGAACAGTTGATAGAGGAAGGCGGCTTCGTTGCTGGCCCGGCCGGAGGTATAGAACTCGGCCTGGTCCGGGCTTGCCAGGGCGTTAAGGTGCCGGGCGATCAGGGCGAAGGCATCGTCCCAGGCGATCGGCTGGTAGCGGTCAGTGGCCGGGTCGTAGCGCATCGGCTCGGTCAGGCGGCCCTGGTACTCGAGCCAGTAGTCGCTCTGCTCGCGTAGCGAGCTGACGCTGTGGCGGGCGAAGAAGGCCGGGTCCACACGACGCTTGGTGGCTTCCCAGTTCACTGCCTTGGCGCCGTTCTCGCAGAACTTCACGCGGCCGTCTTCCGGGGAGTCGCCCCAGGCGCAACCAGGGCAGTCGAAGCCGCCGTTCTGGTTGGTCTTGAGCAGGGCGCGCAGGTTCTTGAACGGCTGCTTGCTGTCCAGCCAGAAGCGCGTGACGCTGATCAGCGCGCCCCAACCGGCGGCTGCGCCCTTGTAGGGTTGGTAGCGGGGATTCTCTTGCTGCAGGCTCATGGGGTCTCTTTATCTTCGAAAGCGGGCGTTCAGACGGCTGGCGGGGCCGGGCTGTAGATGCGCGGCGCGCTGCGGTGTGGCAGGTGGATCAGGTTCAGGTTGTGCTCGCGGGCCCACTGCACGGTGAGTGCGGTCGGTGCGGAGAGGCTGACCAGGGTCGGGAGCCCGGCGCGCACGGCCTTGTGGATAAGTTCCAGGCTGCAGCGGCTGGTGACCACGGCGAAGCCGCCAGCCAGCTCCAGGCGCTGGCGCTTGAGCGCGCCGATCAGCTTGTCGAGGGCGTTATGGCGGCCGATGTCCTCGCGGCACAGGCGAATCTCGCCAGCGCCATCGACAAACAGGGCGGCATGCAGGGCGCCGCTGCGGCGGCCGATCTCCTGGACGGCGTTGACCCGTTCACGAAGATGTTCAAGATGCTCGGCGGGCGGTAGCGGTGCAGAGGGCAGCACCGGCAGGTCGGGCAGCGCCTGATCCAGCGCCTCGATGCCGCACAGGCCGCAGCCGGTATTGCCGGCCAGTTGCCGACGCTGGTCCTTGAGGGCCCAGAAGGCACGATTGCTGACCTGCACCTCGGCGGCGATGGCGTCGCCGTGGGCCGTCAGACGTACGTCATAGATATCGTCGATGGACTCGATGAGACCGGCGCCAAGGCTGAAACCGTGGACGAAGTCTTCCAGGTCGCCGGGCGAAACCATCATCACCGCCTGGCTGAGCCCGTTGTAGGCAATGGCCAGGGCGATCTCGTCGGCCAGCACGGCGCGACCGGCGGCGCCGTCGGGGGTAAGTTCGGCGTAGGCGTAACCGTCTGAGCACGCGACGGTTTCCCGGACCTCGGCGGAGGCCGGGCGGGGGATCTGGCAAGGCATGGGCTGAGCCCTGTGGTTCTAGTAATGCAACCAGCCTATGCCGATGCCGAGGCAGCGTCTAATGGCTGCTGTCGATGTTGTGATAGACGCGGTTTATCGGTCGACAGGATCGCTGCCCAGCAGAGCCGTCGCTTCGCGGAAGCAGGCCTCGGCCAGCGCCGAGCGCGGTTCGCTGCGGCGCAGGATGAGGCCCAGCGGCGACAGCGTGCGTGCATCCTCTATCGGGGTGAGGACGAAGTACTCGCCCTGGGCGTCCAGCCCGCTGCCCAGCGGCATGATCGCGCAGCACAGGCCGCGCTCCACGGCCTGCACCAGTTGGTGCACAGCGTCGGTCTCCAAGCGCGCCTGGGGTGTCAGGCCGCGACTGCGGAAGCCATGGTCGATGGACTGGCGAAAGTGCATGCCGGCCGAAAGCAGGCCCAGCGGCAGCTCCGCCAAGGCGTCCCAGCTCAGGGTCGGACGGTCGATCTGGAAATGGCGGCGGTCGTGCAGCAGGCCCATGCGCGTGGCGGCCAGTTCGAGGCTTTCGAAGTGCTCACGGTCGAGGCGGTCAAGGTACGACAGGCCAAGGTCCAGCTGGTTGCGGCCAAGACCTTCGAGGATTTTCTCCGAGCTCAGGGCGAACAACTGGAAGCGCAGTTCCGGGTGGCGCTGGGCAAACAGCTCGATCAGTTGCATGGGGTCGAACCCCGCCAGCGGCACCAGGCCCAGGCGCAGGGTGCCAACCAGTTGCCCCCGGCAGGCGGCCGCTTCGGCGTAGAGTCCGTCATGGGCCGCCAGCAGGCTGCGCGCCCAGGCCAGCACACGCTCGCCGGCTTCGGTAAAACCTTCGAAGCGCTGCCCTCGGCGCACCAGTTCCAGGCCCAGTTCTTCCTCCAGACTGCGCAGGCGCATGGACAGGGTTGGCTGGGTGACATGGCAGCGCGCCGCCGCCTGACCGAAGTGCCGCGTCTCGTCCAAAGCGCAGAGGAATTTCAGCTGCTTGATATCCATCGGCGGGAAGGCTCCGGGGCGTTCTGTCGGGTCGTGGCGGGATTAGGACTTTTCCGTCAGGCGATGCGGAAGCCGCCGTCTAGACTCCAGGGGCGCGCGGTCTGCCCAATGCCGGCCGCCTGTCACTGTAACCGTAGGGAGGTTGGAAATGGGCATTTTTGCGTTTGTGAAGGAAGCCGGCGAGAAACTGTGGGAAAGCATTGTGGGCCAGGAGGCGCAGGCCGCCGAATCGCTCAAGGACCACATCGCCAAGGTGGGCCTGGGTAACCCGAACATCCAGGTCAGCGTCGAGGGCGACAAGGTGATTGCCACCGGTGAAGTGGCCAGCCAGGAGGAGAAGGAGAAGATCCTGCTCGCGTTGGGCAACGTCGCCGGCGTATCGGGTGTCGAAGATCACATCACCGTTGCCACGCCAGCTGCGGAGGCGCGTTTCGTCACGGTGAAGAAAGGCGACACGCTCAGCGCCATCGCCAAGGCGGAGTACGGCAACGCCAATCTCTACAACAAGATTTTCGAGGCGAACAAGCCGATGCTCAGCCATCCGGACAAGATCTATCCCGGCCAGGTGCTGCGGATTCCGGAATGAAGTCCACGAGCCCGGCCCTGCGCCGGGCTCTTTCTGTCTAGAGCCCCTCGATCAATACCCGGTAGTCTTCCTGGGCGGCGAACTCCTCGGTGTCCTTCGGTCCCTGGCGACTGTCCGGCTGGCGCACCGCCAGCAGCTGAGCGACGCCAAAGGTCCGGGCGGCACGCAGGATCGGCAGGCTGTCGTCGATGAACAGGCTGCGCGCCGGGTCGAAGCCGACGTCGGAGTGCAGCGCCTGCCAGAACTGCTGGTCTTCCTTGGGGAAGCCGTAGTCATGGGAGCTGATCAGCCGGTCGAACCAGGGCGACAGCTCCACCCGCTGCAACTTCAGCGACAGCGAATCGCGGTGGGCGTTAGTGATCAGCACCGTGCGCTTGCCGTGTCGGCGCAGTTCCGCGAGGAACAGGTCGGCGTCCGGACGCAGGGCGATGAGGTCGGCGACCTCGCGCTTGAGGTCCATGATCGACAGCTTCAGCTCGCGACTCCAGAAGTCCAGGCAATACCAGTTGAGCTGGCCGGCGTTGTCGCGGAACAACGGCAGCAGCTCGGCGTCGGCCTGGGTGCGGCTGATGCCATGGTGCTCGGCGTAGCGTTGGGGCAGGTGTTCGAGCCAGAAGTGGTTGTCGAAATGCAGATCGAGCAGGGTGCCGTCCATGTCGAGCAGGACGGTATCGATCTGGTTCCAGGGCAGGCGTGGCATGCTGGGCTTTCGCAAAAGGGTGTCGCAATTGTGCCGCCGGTGGACGGAATCGGCGCGATATCTGACACGGAGAATCGGAAAAGGCGGGTTATCATAGCCGACCCGGCCACCCCCAGGAGTTGCCCCATGCGTCAGAAACCCACGGTCCTCGCCCGAGAGATCGTTGCCAGAAGTCGGCTCTTCGCCGTCGAGGAGCTGCAGCTGCAGTTCTCCAATGGCGTCGAGCGTACCTACGAGCGCCTGGTGGGCAAGGGGCAGGGTTACGGCGCGGTAATGGTGATCGCCATGCTCGATGCCGAACATGCCGTGCTGGTCGAGGAATATTGCGCCGGGGTCGACGAGTACCAGCTGTCGCTGCCCAAGGGCCTGGTGGAGCCGGGCGAGGACATCCTCGACGCCGCCAACCGCGAGCTGAAGGAAGAGGCCGGCTATGGCGCCCGCCAGCTCGAGTACATCACCGAGCTGTCGCTGTCTCCCGGCTACATGAGCCAGCGCATCCAGGTGGTGCTCGCCCGCGACCTCTATGAGGAATCGCTGCCCGGCGACGAACCCGAGCCGATGGGCGTGGACAAGATCAACCTGCGCGAGCTCTCCAGCCTTGCGCAGAATGCCCAGTTCAGTGAAGGACGGGCCCTGGCCGCGCTCTACCTGGTGCGCGACCTGCTGACTCAACGAGGGGAATTCCAGCCGTGATGAATGCTTTCCTGCCCGCCGTGATCGACCTGGTGCACAAGGCGGGCGATGTGATCCTGCCGTTCTGGCAGGGCGACCTGGATGTCCAGAGCAAGGCCGACGAATCGCCGGTGACCGCCGCCGACCTGGCAGCGCACCGCCTGCTGGCCGACGGCCTGCGCGCGCTGGCGCCGGATGTGCCGGTGCTGTCCGAGGAGGATTGCGACATTCCGCTGGAGCAGCGCGCCCAGTGGACCCGCTGGTGGCTGGTAGACCCGTTGGACGGCACCAAGGAGTTCATCTCCGGCAGTGACGAATTTACTGTCAACGTCGCGCTCATCGAGCATGGTCGCGTGGTCTTCGGTGTGGTCGGCATCCCCGCCAGTGGCCGCTGCTACTACGGCGGCACCGGTCTGGGCGCCTGGCGCGAGGAGCGTGATGGCGAGCCCGAAGCCATTGAAGTGCGCACCAGCCCGGAAGACGTCTTCACCGTGGTGGCCAGCAAGCGCCACTCCAGCCCGCAGCAGGAAAGCCTGCTGGCCGGCCTGGCGCAGCGCTTCGGTGACCTGAACCTGGCCAGCATCGGCAGTTCGCTGAAGTTCTGCCTGCTGGCCGAAGGCTCGGCGGATTGCTACCCGCGCCTGGCGCCGACCAGTCAGTGGGACACCGCAGCGGCCCAGGGTGTGCTGGAAGGCGCAGGCGGCGAAGTGCTGGACGTACGCGGCGAGCCCTTCACCTATGACGCGCGGGAGAGCCTCCTCAACGAGTCCTTCCTGGCGCTGCCCAAGGCGGCGCCTTGGCGCGCAGACCTGATCCAGCTGGCTCGCGCGCTGGACTGATCTCTCAGATTGTAGGAGCGAGCTTGCTCGCGAACCCGCTTGACTTCGGGGTTGCCTGTGGTCGCGTTCGCGAGCAAGCTCGCTCCTACAGAAAAGCTCCCATGCAGTCGTGATCCATGCCCGAATTACCTGAAGTCGAAACCACCCGCCGAGGCATTGCGCCTCACCTCGAGGGCCAGCGCGTCAGCCGAGTGATCGTGCGCGAGCGCCGGTTGCGCTGGCCGATCCCCGAGGACCTGGACGTTCGCCTGTCCGGGCAACGCATCGTGCAGGTGGAGCGGCGCGCCAAGTACCTGCTGCTCAATGCCGAGGTGGGGACGCTGATCAGCCACCTGGGCATGTCCGGCAGCTTGCGACTGGTGGAATGCGGCACGCCGGCGGCGCGCCACGAGCATGTGGATATCGAGCTGGAATCGGGCATGGCGCTGCGCTACACCGACCCGCGCCGCTTCGGCGCGCTGCTCTGGAGCCTGGCGCCGCTGGAACACGAGTTGCTGCGTCACCTCGGCCCGGAGCCGCTGACCGATGCTTTCGAAGGCGAGCGCCTGTTCCAGCTGTCGCGCAACCGCAGCATGGCGGTGAAGCCCTTCATCATGGACAACGCGGTGGTAGTCGGCGTGGGCAACATCTATGCCACCGAGGCGCTGTTCGCTGCGGGCATCGACCCACGCCGCGAGGCCGGAACCATCTCGCGGGCGCGTTATGTGAAGCTTGCCCAGGAGATCAAGCGCATCCTTGCCATTGCCATCGAACGCGGCGGCACCACGCTGCGCGATTTCGTCGGTGGCGACGGCCAACCCGGTTACTTCCAGCAGGAACTCTTCGCCTACGGGCGCGGCGGCGAGCCGTGCAAGGTTTGTGGTTCGACCCTGCGCGAAGTGCGCCTCGGCCAGCGCGCCAGTGTCTACTGTTCGCGCTGCCAACGCTGAGACCCTGGGCGGCCGTTAAGCTGCCGCCCTGATCTGCCCGATCCACCCCTCTGCCATAACAACAAGGGCCCCCGAAGAGGGGCCTTCAGGTGATCCATGTCCGGCAATTATCTGCCCCGCAATCCCTTCGCCGAGGCTCTCGGCCATACCATGCTGCGTGCGTCCGGCTGGCGCATCGACGGCACACTGCCTGCGCTCGACAAGTTCGTGGTGATTGGCGCACACCATACGTCCAACTGGGACTTCATCCTGTTTCTCGCGGTCAAGTTCGTGTTGCGTCTGAATGCCCGCTGGTTCGGCAAGCACACCATTTTTCGCGCGCCCTTCGGCGGCCTGATGCGCCGCTGGGGTGGCATTCCGATCCAGCGCCATCTCAAGCTCAACACCGTGGACCAGGCGATCCAGGCCTTCCGCGACAACCACGAGATGATGCTGATCCTCTCCCCGGAGGGCACGCGCAAGAAGGTCGAGCGCTGGAAAATGGGCTTCTACCACATCGCCCGTGGCGCGGGCGTACCCATCGTGCTCGCGGCGCTGGATTACCCCGGACGGCGCATCGTCATTGGCGAGCCATTCTGGCCAACCGGCGACGAGTCGGCCGACTTGCGTCGCATGCTGGCTTTCTATCGACCTTTCGTGCCGAAAAAGCCCGAATACGCATTCTTCGGCGATTGAAGGCTGTCACGCGACAAGTCATGGAGCGCTGTTATAGTTATGGCAGTCTGCCTGCCCAACTACACAAAAAAGGACTTCCCTCCATGAACGTGTTCCGCACCGCCGCCACTGCAATGGCCCTGGTCTGTGCATTCTCGGTGTTGCCGGCCGTTGCTCAGGAAGAAGTGAGCAACGTCAGCGGCGATCCGACCTATGTCGTCTCGGCCCCGCCGTTCTACTCGATGATGGGCGACCTGCTGATCGCTCGCCCATTGTTGATCGCTGCCACTGTGGTGGGTACCGCTGCCTTCGTGGTGACCCTGCCGTTCAGCGCGGCTGGTGGCAACGTCAAGGAAGCGGGACAGGCGCTGGTCGTCGATCCGGGCAAGGCTGCCTTTGTGCGCTGCCTGGGCTGCACCACCAGCGGCTACAAGAAGGACTGATCCGTCGTCCTGTTCCGGGGCGGCGCGGCCGCCTCGCCAGCCCGGCTTGCCGGGCAAGTCCCGTAGGTAGCCCATGAACCTGAGCGGCCTGAAGAAGCACTTGCGCCCGCTGCTTCTGCTGCTGGTCGCGGTCATCCTGGGCTACACCTTCTGGTCCAGCGCCGGTCTGCTGCAGTTGGGGGCGGGCCTGGCGCTGTTCCTGTTCGGTATGCAGTGCCTGGAAGAAGGCCTGCGCGACCTGGCCGGCAGCCAGCTCGAGCGCTGGCTGGAGAAGAGTACCGCGACTCGCGGCAAGAGCCTGCTGTTCGGTCTCTTCGGCACCTTCCTGCTGCAATCCTCGACCCTGGTTTCCCTGCTCACCATCGCCTTCATCAGCACCGGGCTGATCCAGCTGGCCGGTGGCATCGCGATCCTCTTCGGCGCCAACCTCGGCGCCACCAGCGGCATCTGGCTGCTGGCGCTGGCCGGGCAGAACCTCAGCCTGAGTCCGCTGGCGCTGCCATTGCTGGTGTTCGGCATCCTGCTGGGTTTCAACGGCGCCAAGAGCAAGGCCGCCGGGCGCATTCTGCTGGGCATCGCCTTCATCTTCCTGGGCATTGACCAGATCAAGGAAGGTTTCGGCAGCTTCGGCGATGCCATGGACATGAGCGAACTGCGCTCGGAAGGCCTGCTCGGCGCGCTGCTGTTCGTGACGTTCGGCCTGCTGGTCACGGTGGTCCTGCAGTCGAGCCACGCCACGCTGATGCTGACCCTCGCCGCGCTGGCGGGCGGGCAGCTGGAGCTGGGCCAAAGCCTGGCCATTGCCATCGGTTCCAACGTGGGCAGCAGTGTGACCACGGCCTTCGTCGGTTCCCTGGGCGGTAATCGCAGCGGGCAACGCCTGGCGCTGGCGCACGTGCTGTTCAACGTGGTGACCGGGGTGCTGGCCTTCCTGCTGTTGCCGCCACTGACCTGGCTGGTGCACTGGTTGGTCACGCCGCTGGGGCTGGCGGACAACCCGATGATCCAGCTGGCGCTGTTCCACACCCTGTTCAATGGCATGGGCGTTGCGCTGTTCTGGCCGATCCAGGGCGCGTTGGCCAATGCGCTGGTGCGCTGGCTGCCGGAAGTCGAAGAGCCCGCGGTGCTGATCACCGACATGGCGCCCGCCATGCCGACCATCGAGCGTACCCACGCACGTTACCTCAACGAGCGCGCGCTGGATTCGGCCGATGCCGCTGCCAGCGCGGTACTCCAGGAACTGCGTCACCTGGGGCGGTTGAGCATTGAGGTGATCTGCCATGCCCTCTATCTGCCGGTGGACATGCTCACCCAGCCCCGTGTGGACGAAGCCGAACTGCGTGCCGCTCCAGACCGCCATGCGCTGAGCGCGGAGGTGCTCTACCAGCGCCACATCAAGGGCGTCTATGGCGATCTGCTGAGTTTCATGGGGCGCCTGGAGGTGCCACTGGATGAGGAACACCAGCGCTTCTGGTTGTCCTGCCAGGTGGTGGCGCTGCAACTGGTGGATGCGGTGAAGGATGCCAAGCACCTGCAGAAGAACCTCGGCCAGGCCCTGCAAGGCGATCCCTCTGCGCTGCGTGACACCTATGTCGAGCTGCGCCATCACCTGATCGCCATGTTGCGGGAAGTGCGCGCAGTGGGCTCGCTGATCGGCGGTGAACTGCCGGAGGAGGCCCTGCAGGCACGTCTGCAACTGCTTGATGAAAGCGCCGCCGAGTTCGACGGTGCTTTCCGTCAGCGGCTGTTCGCCGCCGTGCGCCGCCACGAGCTGGACGGTCTGCAGATGAGTTCGCTGATGAACGACCTGGGTTATGTCAGCCGCATCATCCAGAGCCTGCGCAATGTCCTGCAGCTGGGCACCGAGCACGGCTTGTTCGAGCCGGGCGAGGATGAGACGCCTGGCCTCATCCTTCCCTGATCAGCGCAGCGGCGCTGCCAGCTCGGTCGCCAGGCCGATACCGCGCGGGTCGCTGGCGGACTGCACTTCGCCGGACTTCTTGTTCCACAGCAGCACCTGCTGGTTGCCATAGGCGCGCCCCACGTCCTTGAGCGTGTAGCCACGGCGCTGCAGGTCAGCCATTTCGGCAGCGGTGAAGGCGCGTGGCTCGTGCTCGATCACATCGGGCAGGAACTGGTGGTGGTAGCGCGGCGAGGACACCCAGCGCTGCACTGGCTTGCCGTCCAGGTAATCCAGCATCGCCAGCAGCACCATGCTGGGAATCCGGCTGCCGCCGGGGGTGCCGAAGGCGGCCAGTTCCGTGGGGCTCTCGATGAAGCTCGGGCTCATGCTCGACAGCGGGCGCTTACCGGCGGCCACCGCGTTGGCCTGGCTGCCGGCCAACTGGTAGGCGTTGGCGCCGCTGACGTCGGTGGCGAAGTCGTCCATCTCGTCGTTGAGCAGCACGCCGGTGCCGGGCACGGTGAAGGCCGCACCGAAGGGCAGGTTGACCGACAGCGTGGCGGCGACCGCGTTGCCATCGGCGTCCATCACCACGAAGTGGGTGGTGTGATCGCCCTCGCGCCAGGCCGGTGCCGGCGGCAGGCTGGAGCTGGGCGTGGCGCGCTGCGGGTCGATACCGGCGGCCAGGCGTTTCAGGTAGTCCGGTGCGAGCAACTGGTTGACCGGATTGGCGACGCGGTCCGGGTCGCCCAACAGCCCGCGGTCGCGGTAGGCGCGGCGCAGGGCCTCCACCACATAGTGCGCGCGCTGTACGGGCTCGGCCTTCTGCCAGGGCAATTGCTGCAGCATCCCCAGGCTCTGCGCCAGGGCGACGCCGCCAGCCGAGGGTGGTGGGGCGCTGATCAGTTCACGACCGTCGGCCAGCGGGTAGCGCAGCGCCTGGCGCTCGACGGTGCGGTAGCTGGCGAGGTCCTCCAGGCTCCAGACGCCGCCGGCGGCGCGAACGCCCTCGACCAGTTTCTGTGCGGTCTCGCCTTCGTAGAAGCCGATGCGGCCGTAGCGCGCCAGTTTTTCCAGGGTGTTGGCCAGCTGCGGCTGGCGCATCAGGCTGTATTCCTCGGGCAGGTTACCCTGGTCGAGGAAGATGCGCGCGGTCTCGCGGTCGTCACGCATGGCATCCAGACGCCAGGACGCCCGGTCGATGTAGATGCGGTCGATGGACACGCCGTCGGTGGCCAGGCGGATCGCCGGTACGAGGTTGTTTGCCAGGGTCTTGCGGCCGTAGCGGCTGGTGATGTCCGCCAGGGCGGCAGGCAGGCCGGGGATACCGGCGGCCAGCGGGCCGTTGAGCGACAGCTGCGGATCGACCTTGCCGTTGCGCTCGTACATCCGTGCGTGGGCGGCCAACGGGGCGCGCTCGCGGGCGTCGATGAAGTGGTAGGTCGGCGGACTGCCGGCCTTGCGCAGCAGGAAGAAACCGCCGCCGCCCAGTCCGGAGCCGTAAGGCTCGACCACCGCCAGCGCGGCAGCAATGGCGACGGCGGCGTCAAAGGCGTTACCGCCGTCGGCGAGGGTTTCCAGGCCGGCCACGGTAGCCGATGGGTGCGCGCTGGCGACGCTGGCCTGGGCCGGATGTTCCGCGGCATGCAGGGCGGAGCTGAGCAGCAGGAGGCTGCAGAAGCCGAGCAGGGAGGCGCGGGTGCGGGAGTTCAACAGGGACATGGCATCTCACGAACCGCCGGCGTTGCCGGCTGGAAAACCAAACGGGGCGAAGGTGGAGGATAGACAATCCACAGCGCCGCAGGTTTGTGAGAACTCAATGAAAAAGTGTCGAAACGCGCGAAGTCAGGCTTTGCCGGTGAGCTTCTTGTACTTCTCCATCAGCTCATCCTTGCTTTCGACGTGAGCTTCGTCGAGGGGGATGCAGTCGACGGGGCAGACCTGCTGGCACTGCGGTTCGTCATAGTGACCGACGCACTCGGTGCACAGGTTCGGGTCGATGACGTAGATCTCCTCGCCCTGAGAGATCGCGGCATTGGGGCACTCGGGTTCGCAGACGTCGCAGTTGATGCAATCGTCAGTGATTTTCAGGGACATCGAACAACTCCAACCATGACGGCAGCCATGGCGATCATTAGCACAATGGTGAAATTGTGCCGTATCGGCGCGCGTAGTGCACGTAGTCAGGGAGTCAGCTGACGGAAACCGCCATCCTTGGCGGCATGCGGATCAGCGCTTGAAGCGCTCGGCCAGGGCGCTGGCCACCGCGGGATGCACGAACTTGGTGATGTCGCCGCCCAGCGCCGCGATCTCGCGCACCAGGGTCGAGGAGATGAAGGAGTACTTCTCCGACGGCGTGAGGAACATGCTTTCCAGATCAGGTGCGAGCTGGCGGTTCATGTTGGCCAGCTGGAACTCGTATTCGAAGTCCGACACCGCGCGCAGGCCGCGCAGCAGGATGTTGGCGTTCTGTTCCTTGGCGAAATGGGCGAGCAGCGTCGAGAAACCGACGACTTCCACGTTGGGCAGGTGCGAGGTGACCTGGCGGGCCAGCTCTACGCGCTGTTCCAGCGGGAACAGGGGATTCTTCTTGGGGCTGGCGGCGACGGCAATGATCACCTGGTCGAACAGTCGCGAGGCGCGTTCGACCAGATCGGCATGGCCTTTGGTGATGGGGTCGAAGGTACCCGGGTACAACACTCGATTCATCGCGGCGTCCTGGTCGGCTCTTGTTGGCAGGCTGGTGCAATAGCGGGCGGATGGTAACGCAGCATGTCCGTGGGGCCAAGCGACCTTGGTAGTGCTTCTGTGAACGGACTACCTGAGATAGCCGGCGAGAGACCGATGAGTCACGCGCAGGTCCCGTGCCAGAGCCTGCGCGTATGGTTTTGCCCGATTCTGCGGCGAATCAGGCCTTGCCCAGGCGCTTGGCCAGGGCATCAGCCAGTTGCGCAGTGAGGCCGTAGACCGAGAGCTGCGGGTTGGCGCCGATGCTGGTGGGGAACAGCGAGCCGTCGTGGATCGACAGGTTTTCCAGCTGGTGGTGACGGCCGAGGCTGTCACACACCGACTGCTTCGCGTCTTCGCCCATGGCGCAGCCGCCCATCACGTGGGCGCTGCCCAGGCGGGTACGGTAAAGCTCCAGGCTCAGGCCATCGATGAGTTCGTGTGCCTCCTTGACGCTTTTCACATAGCCGGCGTCGGCATGCAGCGGCAGCACGGCCTTGGCGCCGGCAGCGAACTGGATGTCGGCCATGGTGTGGAAGGCGCGGCGGATGCCGTCCCAGGTGTAGTCGGTCATCTGGTAGTCGAGCACCGGGGTGTCGTCGCCGCGCAGGCTGACCGAACCCGACGCGCTGTCCGGATGGAAGCCATCGCGCATCAGCGCCAGGATCACGTTGGTGTGCGGCAGCTGCTCCATGCGCAGCGCGTTGTCCTCGCCGAAGCGGCCCAGCAGGGTGGCACTGAGCGCCGGTTGCAGCGGCGGCACCTCGAGCTTGTAGGACATGCGCCCGGTGGCGCCGTCGTCCCACTGGAAGTGGTCGGAATAGATCGACTGCGGCGCGCCGTAGAAGGGGTTGATCACTTCGTCGAAGGTTGCCGCGCTGAAGTTCACCACGTGCAGGAAGGTGCGCTGGCCGACGCGGCCATTCGGGTCCGGCGCCTTGGAGCGCAGGAGGATCGCCGGGGTGTTGATACCGCCGCCGGAGAGCACGTAGTGGCGGGCCTTGATGGTGATCTTGCGGCCGGTGGGAGCGACGCAGCGTTCGTCCATGGCCGAGCATTCCAGGCCGCTGACCTTGCTGCCGTCATGCAGCAGGCGGTCGGCGCGGGCCAGGAACAACAGCTCGCCACCCTTTTCCAGGGTCGCCGGGATGGTGGTCACCAGCATCGATTGCTTGGCGTTGGTCGGGCAGCCCATCCCACAGTAGCCGAGGTTCCAGCAGCCACGGACGTTGCGCGGAATGACCTTCCAGTGCAGGCCGAGTTTCTCGCAGCCGTTGCGGATCACATCGTTGTTGGCATTGGGCGGCATGATCCAGGGTGCGACGCCCAGGCGCTCTTCCATCTTGGCGAACCAGGGCGCCATCTCGGCGACGCTGTGGCCCTTCACGCCGTGTTCCTTGGCCCAGTGTTCCAGGGTCGGCTCAGGGGTGCGGAAGCTGGAGGTCCAGTTGACCAGGGTGGTGCCGCCCACGGCGCGGCCCTGGAGGATGGTGATGGCGCCATCCTTGCTCATGCGGCCGATGCCTTCCTGGTAAAGGCTTGGGTAGGCATCGGACTCCTGCATCTTGAAGTCGGTGCTGGTCTTGAGCGGGCCTTCTTCCACCAGCAGCACCTTGTAGCCGGCAGCGCTGAGGGCTTCGGCGGTGGTGCCGCCACCGGCGCCGGTGCCGACGATGACGACATCGGTCTCCAGGGTCAGGTCCTTGTCCAGGCGTGAGCCATCGTGGACTTTCCAGCCACGGGCCAGGCCCTCGGCGAACAGATCGGGTACGGGCATCGGGAATCTCTCAGGCGAATTCTTGTTGTTCTGGCGGTATCAGATTTTCGGTGGGCCGGGATAGCCGCAGTGGCCCCAGGATTCCGGGCGGCTGTACCAGGCCATCATCACCAGTTGCAGCAGCGAACTGTGGCCCATCTTGAGCAGGGAGATGAAGCTGTTCTGCCAGCGATTCAGGAAGTTCTGTACGTCCTGCGCGCTGGCGTTGTCCCAGCTGCCCCAGATGCCGGTGAGCGGCCCGCGGGTGATCGGCAGTGCGAGCACGTCGAACAGCTGCACGGTGAGCTTGAGCATTTCCGGGGAAAGGTGGTTGAGGCTGTTGTCCAGGCTCTGGATCGTGCCTTTCACCGCCTCGGCCATGCGTTCGGCTGGCACGGCGCCGGCCAGCATCACCGGAATGAGCGCACGCAGGAAAGGCAGGTCGGAGTCGCGCAGCACGGCAAAGCCACTGGCCGGGGTGCTGGCGGAACAGCCGCTGAGGCTGGCCGTGACGCCCGCCGTGGCGAGGAAGGCGCCGCCCAGCAGGCCGATCTTGAGCACGCCGCGCCGGGAGAGGCCCGGCGCGGTGAGGGAGGTGTCTGTCATTCTTATTGTTTCACCTGGTTAAAGGGCACCTGGGGTTGATAGGTCGCCGGTCAGCGGATGAACAGCTTGTAGACCAGCTTCTGCAGCGACTTGCCGTAGGGCGGATAGATCACTCGCGCAGCGTTGAAGCGAGGCTTGCTGAACACGCCCTTGGCCTTGGAGAAGGTCAGGAAACCTTCGTGGCCGTGGTAGTGGCCCATGCCGGACGGGCCGACGCCACCGAAGGGCATGTCGTCCTGGGCGACGTGCAGCAGGGTGTCGTTCAGGCACACGCCGCCGGAATGGGTCTGGGCCAGAACATGGTCCTGCTCGCGCTTGTCGTAGCCGAAGAAGTACAGTGCCAGCGGGCGGTCGCGCTCGTTGATATAGCTGAGCGCCTGGTCGAGGTTCTGGTAGGGGATCACCGGCAGCAGCGGGCCGAAGATCTCTTCCTGCATGATCTTCATCTCGTCGGTGGCGTTCAGTACCAGCGCTTGCGGCAGGCGGCGTCCCTGGGCCTGCGGGAACAGTGGCACGACCGTGGCGCCACGGGCCTGGGCATCGGCGAGGTAGCCGTTCAGGCGCGCGAGCTGGCGCTCGTTGATGATCGCGGTGTAGTCGGGGTTGTTCTCCAGTTTCGGGAAGAAGCCCTGGACCACCTGGCGGTAGCTCTCGACGAACTCGTCGACACGGTTCTGCGGCACCAGCACGTAGTCCGGCGCCACGCAGGTCTGCCCGGCATTGAGCGACTTGCCGAAGGCGATGCGCTCGGCGGCATCCTTCATCGGCACGCTGGAGGACACGATGGCCGGCGACTTGCCGCCCAGCTCCAGGGTGACCGGGGTGAGGTTCTCGGCAGCGGCGCGCATCACATGCTTGCCGACACTGGTGGCGCCGGTGAACAGCAGGTGGTCGAAGGGCAGCTTGGAGAAGGCCACACCGACGTCGACCTCACCCTGCACCACGGCGACCAGGTCTTCGGGGAATACCTTGCCCAGCAGTTGCTTCAGCACACGGGCGGATTCGGGGGTGGACTCGCTCATCTTGATCATCACCCGGTTGCCGGCGGCCAGCGCCCCGGTCAGCGGGCCGATGGCGAGGAACAGCGGGTAGTTCCATGGCACGATCACGCCGACCACGCCCAGCGGCTGGTAGATGACCTTGGCCGAAGCCGGCATGAACTGCATGCCCACGCTGCGTCGGGAGGGTCTCATCCACTTCTTCACGCGCTTGGCCGCGTAGTGCACGCCGTGCAGGCTGGGCATCACTTCGGCGAGCAGGGTCTCGTCGGCGGAGCGATTGCTGAAGTCGCTGTTGATCGCATCGATGATCGCCTTCTGCTCGGTCACCAGCAGGTTGGCGAGGCTTTTCAGCCACTGGATGCGCTGGCCGGCGTCGGGCATCGGGTTGGCGCGGTACGCCTGACGCTGGCGTTCGAGAAGGGTTTCCAGCTGGCTGATCTGCTGCTGGGTCTGCTGCAGGTAGGCGATATCGGCAACCATGACGGGCTCCTGACGGAAGCGGGTGGGGAAGCTCTCCGGAGATTCACACAAGGAACCCGGATGCTTCGCGTTTTTATGCTGTCGCTGGTTTTTTAGAGCAATTGCTCTAGAGTGTCAATCAGCATGCCGGTTCCGCGCCGCCGGGCCCAGCCAACGAAAAGTTGGGCGAACCCGACAGTTGTGTCAGGCGGTAGCAATCGGTGTACCTTTGCGTCCGCGCAATCCGCTTCGATGAGTTTTGGCAATGGCACCACGCATCAACACCCGTGACCGCATCGCCCAGGCCAGCCTTGAGCTGTTCAACGCCCAGGGCGAACGCAGCGTCACCACCAACCACATCGCCGCGCACCTGGGCATCTCGCCGGGCAACCTGTACTACCACTACCGCAACAAGCAGGTGATCATCGCCCAGCTGTTCGCCGAGTACGAAAGCCACGTCGACCAGTTCCTGCACCTGCCCGAAGGCCGCGCGCTAACGGTGGAGGACAAGACTTTCTACCTGGAGGCGCTGCTCGCCGCGATGTGGCACTACCGCTTCCTGCACCGCGATCTGGAGCACCTGCTGGATTCCGATCCGGAACTGGCCGCCGGCTACCGCTCCTTCGCCCGCCGCGCGATGGACAACGCCAAGGCGATCTACCGGGGCTTCGTCGACGCCGGCATCCTGCAGATGGACGAACCCCAGCTCGAGGCCCTGACCCTCAACGCCTGGATCATCCTCACCTCGTGGGTGCGCTACCTCTGCACCACCCGCGAAGTGGCCAGCGACCTCAGCGAGGCATTGATGCGGCGCGGCATCTACCAGGTGCTGGCGCTGGAGAGCGGGCACATCGCCGAGCCCTTCCGCGAGGCGGTGGCGGCGGTGTTCGATCGGTTGTACGTGCCGTTGGAAGGCTGAGATTTCGTCGGCAGATAACCGTGAAAGGTTATTCGCCCTGCGCCGAACGCCCATGTAGGGCGCATGACGCGCCAGCGTTATCCGCCGAATACTCGACCTGCGAAGTTACGCATCCTCCTTGCGCGGCCCCGGCACCCTCGGCCGGCGCAGGGCAATGCCGTGGCGCAGGAAGAACTCCTCCACGCCTTCGGTGGCATCGGTATAAAGCGTGCGGTCAGGGTGATCGGCGAGGAAACGCGCCATCAGCGCCAGGCCCGTTCCACGCAATTGAAGCCTCGGCAGTACGGCGATCTCCGCCAGCCAGGTGGTCTGCGCCGTCTCGCTTTCCGCGCGCAACAGGCCGACTACCTGTTCACCGTCCAGGGCCAGCAGGAAGTAGCTGGAGTATTCGTAGAGATCGCGCAGTTCCGCGGTAGTGCCAGGAGAGCCCCAGCCCACGGCGCGGTAAAGCGCGGCGATAGCGGCGCACTGAGCGTTGCTCAGCGGCGGGTTCTGCAGGATCGTCAGCGGCGTGTCGTGCATGGCGGCGCTCCTTTCTGGCGTTTCCTTCCTGGTGCAGTTCCAGTCTGCCTCATTCCCGATCTGCTGGGCTGATCCAGCGCAGTCAGGCTTCTCGTCGTTCGCGCAGCCACTGCGGGATGCGGCGCTCCAGATAATAGTCCGGACGCCCAGGCGATCCGCCGATGAAGCCGACATGGCCGCCATGGGGCAGCAGCTCCATCTGCGTCGAAGCGGACAGCTCGTCCAGTTGCGGCACGCTGTGGGCGTGGATGAAGGGATCGTCGCTGGACTGGATGATCAGTGTCGGCACGCGAATGCCGCCCAGGTAATAGCGGCTGGAGGCGCGGCGGTAGTAATCGTGCACATCGGCGAAACCGTGCAACGGCGCGGTCACCCGGTCGTCGAAATCCCAGAAGGTGCGCATGCCATCAAGCGGCCCGAGGCGTTCCAGAGCGGCGAGATTTTCCGCGTGGCCGCCGGCGGCGAATGCCTGGCGCTTGGTCTGCACATAGGCCACCAGTTCGCGCATGAAGTGCGCCTGGTAGACCCTGGAGAAACCAATGCCGATACGGTCGGCGCACTGGTCCAGGCGGAAGGGTACCGACACTGCCACCGCGCCCTGCAGCGGGCAGCTGTCCGAGGCTTCGCCCAGGTACTTGAGCAGCACGTTGCCGCCCAGCGAATATCCCACCGCGTAAAGCGGCGCCATTGGCCGCTTCGCGCGGACGTGGGCAACCACCGAGGCGAGGTCCTCGCTGACGCCCGAGTGGTAGCCGCGGGGCAGCAGGTTCGACTCGCCCGAGCAGCCGCGCCAGTTCAGCGCGACACTGGCCCAGCCCTGCGCCGCCAGCTGTTGCTGCACGCCAAGGATGTAGTGCGAGGACGACGAGCCGGTCAGCCCGTGCAGCGCCAGCACCAGCGGCGCGTCCGCTTCATGCGGGCCGTGCCAGTCGAGGTCGATGAAATCGCCATCCTCCAGCCACAGTCGCTCGCGGGTGCGCTCGAGGCTGGGCGCCTTGCGTGCGAGCGAGCCATACAGGGTTTGCAGGTGCGGACCGGGTAGCCACCAGGCGGGTTTGAACGGGGAGGGTATAGTCATCACGGATCGAATGGGGCCGACGAGTTGTGATAGTAACGCCAAGTCGGCCGTACGATGGATGCCTCATGCATCGTCGCCAGGAAAACCCACGCAAAGGAGGGGATGGAATGTGGAAGAAAATCGCGGCGTTGAGCCTGGTCGTGTGGCTGGCCGCGTGCGGCGAACCGGTGCCGCAGGAGCACCGCTCCTACGTCGGCTTGTGGACCTCACCGCAGATGAGCCTGCTGGTCACGGCGGATGGCCGCGTCGCCTACAAGCGGGTTTCGGGCAGTACTTCAAAGTCCATCGAGGCGCCGATCAAGCGCTACGAAGCCGACGGTTTCACCGTGGGATTCGGCCCGTTCGACACGCACTTCAAGGTCTCCAGGCCGCCTTACCAGGATGGTAACCAATGGAAAATGGTGGTTGACGGCGTGGAATTGGTGCGCACCAGCACCGTCGATGTCGGCAAGTCGATCTGAGACCTGCAACCACCGCCACAAGGTCGAGCCGGGACGGCCGACCGCTTCAACCGACATGAGGATTGTCACGTATGTTCAGCCGTTGGGTTTTCCTGTCCGCTCTTTCACTGGCCCTGCCCACATTCGCCTCGGCCGAGGGCGCTTCGCCCGACGTCAGTGAGGCGCCGCCCGGTACCGAGCAGGGTGACGGGCGCGGCGAGCAGCTGTTCGCCGAATTCACCCGCCTCCACCAGGCCGCCGAGACGGGCAAGCCGCAAGCCCTGTTCGATTTCGGCGCCTACTTCTACCAGCAGCAGAACTACGCCGGCGCGCGCAAATGGTGGGGCAAGGCCGCCGAGGCCGGGATGGCTCGCGCACAGATCCAGCTGGCGATGCTCTATCGCGACGGTGACGGCGGCCCGGAGGACAAGGCGGAAGCGGCACGCTGGTTCCGCAAGGCCGCGGAGCAGGGCGACGCTGGCGCGCAGAACGAGATGGGCGTCCTCTACTGGGGCGGCGAAGGCGTCGACAAGGACCGGGTCAAGGCCGGCACCTGGTTCGAACGCGCAGCCGGGGCCGGCAGCGAAGACGCCGAAACCAACCTGGGATGGTTCTACCTGGATGACTCCCAGGGCATCTACGACGCTGCTTCCGAGGAAGAGGCTGCGCTGCAGGATCGCTACGCCGCCAGCCGGGAAAAGGCCTTCCAGTGGTTCTGCAAGGCGGCGACCCAGGGTAATGCCCGCGCCCAGTTCAAGGTCGGCGAGGCCTACTGGAACGGCTCCGGTGCCGGCATGAACAAGCTGCAGGCACGGCTCTGGCTGGAAAAGGCCGCGCAGCAGCAGGACGCGGAAGCCATCGCCTGGCTGAAGACTGCCGAGGACGCGGCCTGGTACACCCGCCTGGAAAACTGGACCCATGCCGCGCTGGATGGGGAGCTGTCCGGCAGCGCCGACTGCTCGGGCGTGCCCGATCGCCGGCACGCCAATCGCGGTGTGGAGAGCGCCTCGCCTGAACCGGAGGCCGTGGAGGCCAGCGCAGTCGATGCAGCCGAGGCCGTCGACGCGGCGGAGCCGGCGAGCCAGTAGTCTCGTTACCAGCCGAACTCGTCGGCCAGATATTCCGCACGGCGGGTGTCGCCCAGCAGCTTTGCCAGCTCGCTGATCAGCTCACGGCGGTAGACCGGCTTGACGCTGTAATCCTCGGCGAAGATGTCCTCGTCCGCGCCGCGCCACACGCGGGCGAAAATGGCGAGGCAGCCGGTCATCTGCCAGAGGTCTTCGAACATCGGTGCCGGGGCCCACGGGCCGCCATGCTGGTCGAAGAGGATCCGGCCGGTGGAGCACTCGAAGATGAAGGGGTCGGCACCCTGATCCGCCACCACGATCCAGTCCTCGCTCCACCCTGCCAGCCGCTCGCCGGTCAGGCCGTGCCAGCGATAGCCGGCCTGCTGCTTCCACAGCTTCGCCAGCGAGGGGATGAAGAACGGATTACCGGCGGTATCCAGGTTGCAGTCGCAGGGGCCGACTTCGCGATAGAAACGTGCCAGCTCGGCGGGCAGGGTGACGTTACCGGCCCAGTCGCTGGCGGGCTGTTCGAAACAGCGCTCGTCCAGCGCCATCAGTTGTTCGCGCAGGGCGTCCGACATCCGTCAGCCTTCCCGCTGCCACAGTGCGTAATGCACCGAACCGGCCTTCTTCTCCCGGTGCAGCCGCCAGTTGGCCGGCAGGCCGAGGCTGGAGGGTACGGCTTCGCTTTCGGTGTAGACCCAGGCGTCCTTGGCCAGCCAGCCGCGTTCTTCCAGCAGGCGGCAGGTGTTCTGCAGCAGGTCCTGGTGGAACGGCGGGTCGAGGAAGACCAGGTCGAAGGGCTGCGCGGCCTGGTTATCCAGGTAGCGCAGCGAGTCGGTCATCACCAGTTGGCCGTTGGCGCACTTCAAGGTGTCGAGAGTGCTGCGCAGGGCGGCCACCGCTTCACCATTGGTGTCCAGCGCGAGGCCCGCGCTGGCTCCGCGGGACAGCGCTTCGAGGAACAGCGCACCGCTGCCGGCGAAGGGGTCGAGCACGCGGGCGCCGGGGACGTAGGCCGCCAGCCAGTTGAACAGGGTCTCGCGCACGCGGTCGGGCGTCGGGCGCAGGCCCGGCCCGTCGGGGAAGGCGAAGCGCCGGCTGCGCCACTCGCCGCCGATGATGCGCAGCTGGCCCTGGCCGCCGTGGGGCTTCTGTGCGGCGCGCGGGGCGCCGCCGGGTCGTTTGCTCATCAGTGCTCCGGTACGCCGGCGGGTTGCGCGGCGGGTTTGTCGGTGGGCGGTGGCAGCGGTTGCTGCGGCACCGTGGGGCCGGCGGTGACGATGACGAAGGCGTCCGGGTCGAGATGGCGGCGCATCGCGGCCTTCACCTGCTCCACGCTCAGGCCCTGGACCTGGCTGAGGAAGGTCTCCAGGTAATCCAGCGGCAGGTTGTAGAAGCCGATGGCGCCCAGCTGGCCGACGATGTCGGCGTTGCTCGCGGTGGACAGCGGGAAGCTGCCGGCCAGCTCGCGCTTGGCGTCGTCCAGTTCCTTCTGCGTCGGGCCCTTGTCGAGGTAGTCGCGAACGATGTCCTGGACCAGCTTGAGGGTGCCTTCGCTCATCTCGGCGCGGGTCTGCAGGCCGATGGTGAACGGCCCGCGCGATTGCATGCCGGTGAAGCCGGAATACACGCCGTAGGTCAGGCCGCGCTTCTCGCGCACCTGATCCATCAGGCGAGTACCGAAGCCGCCGCCGCCGAGGATCTGGTTGCCCAGGTAGAGCGCAGCGTAGTCCGGGTCGTTACGGGTGATGCCCAGTTGCGCCAGCATCAGCTGGGTCTGCTTGGACGGGAATTCGATGTGGGTGACGCCGGCCTTGGGTGTCTGCGGCTCTCCCGGCGCCGGCAGGGCGGGGCCCTTGGGCAGGGATTTCGAGACGCTGCCAGCGATGGCTTCGGCCTGCTCGCGGGTCAGATCGCCGACCAGCGCGATGACCACGTTGCCGGCGGCGTAGGCCTTCTGGTGGAAGGCGCGCAGCTGGGCAACGCTGATCTTCGGCACCGATTTCTCGTTGCCGTCGCTGGAGTGGGCGTAGGGGTGATCACCGTAGAGCCGCTTGAACAGCTCCAGGCCCGCGAGCTTGCCGGGGTTCTGCTTCTGGTACTCGAAGCCGGCCATGACCTGGTTCTTGATGCGCGCCAGGGCGTCCTCGGGGAAGGTCGGCTGGCCGATCACCTGGTCGAACAGCGCCAGCGCTGCGTCGCGCTTGGTCGGCTCGCTCAGGCTGCGCAGGCCGGCTACGGCCATGTCGCGGTAGGAGCCATTGCTGAAGTTGGCGCCCAGGTCGTCGAAGCCCGCGGCGATGGCGCTGGTGTCCTTGCCGGGCACACCTTCGTTGAGCATGGCGTTGGTCAGCATGGCCAGGCCGTAGCTGTCGCCGTCCTGGCTGCTGCCGGCGGCGAAGGTCAGGCGCAGGTCGAACATCGGCAGCTCATGGGCTTCGACGAAGAGCACGCGGGCGCCTTCGGCGGTCTGCCATTGCTGGATGTTCAGCTTGCGGTGGCTGGGCGCTTTGCCGGCGGCTTCGGCGAGCGATTGCAGGCCGGTGGGCGCAGCGTTTTCAGCGGCGGCCGGTTGGGCGGGCGCCGGCGCGACCGCTTCGGGCGCGGCAACGGGGCGGGAAACGAACAGCACCAGTCCGGCGATCAGCGCGATGACGATCAGCCCGACCAGGCCGTAGCGCAGGCCATTGCGTTCACTCATGGCTCGGCTCCTTGTCGGTGGCGACTTCCGGCAGGACCTGGGCGAGGGTCAGGCGGGAGCGGGTGAAATAGGTGCGGGCAGCTTGCTGGATATCTTCGGCGGTGACCGCCTGGATGGCTTCCAGGTCCTTGTCCGCCAGGCGCCAGCCGAGGCCGACGCTTTCCAGCTCGCCGATGGTGCTGGCCTGCCCGGCGATGGAGTCACGCTCGTAGACCAGCCCGGCAATGACCTGGGCGCGCACACGCTCCAGTTCCTCTTTGCTCGGCGGGTTCTGCTTGAGGTCTTCCAGTTGCTTCCACAGGGCGGCCTCGACCTGGTCGAGGGTCTTGCCGGTCTGCACGTTGGGCGTGGCCGAGAGGAAGAACAGGCCGTCGCCGCGGGAGAAGGCGTCATAGGAGGCCGAGGCCCCGGCGACGATTTCCTCGCCGCGCTCCAGGCGGGCGGCCAGGCGTGCGCTGTAGCCGCCGTCGAGAATCGCCGAGATCAGGCGCAGGGCGTTGATCTGCTTCGAGTCGTCGCTGCTGCCCAGGGTCGGCACGTTGAAGCCCATGATCAGGCTGGGCAGCTGGGTGCGCACGTGCAGCTTCAGGCGGCGCTCGCCCGGCTCGGCCAGCTCCAGCGGTTTGCGCGCGGCGGGCAGGTCGCGCTTGGGAATTTCGCCGAAGTACTTCTGCGCCAGGGCCTTCACCTCGTCGCCGGTGACGTCGCCGACCACCACCAGGGTGGCGTTGTTCGGCGCGTACCAGGCCTGGTACCAGTGACGCAGGTCGTCGATGGTCATGCGCTGCAGGTCGGCCATCCAGCCGATGGTCGGCGTGCGGTAGCCGCTGGCGGGGTAGGCGGCGGCCTTGAAGCGCTCGAAGGCCAGCGCGCTGGGTTTGTCGTCGGTGCGCAGGCGGCGTTCTTCCTTGATCACCTCGATCTCGCTCTTGAACTGGTCGGCCGGCAGGGCGAGGTGCGCCATGCGGTCGGCTTCCAGCTCCAGTGCCACCGGCAGGCGGTCGCGGGCCAGCACCTGGTAGTAGGCGGTGTAGTCGTCGGTGGTGAAGGCGTTCTCCTCCGCACCAAGGTCGCGCAGTACCAGCGAGGCCTGGCCGGGGCCGAGCTTGCGGCTGCCCTTGAACATCATGTGCTCCAGGGCGTGGGAGAGACCGGTGAGGCCGGGCGTCTCGTAGCTGGAACCGACCTTGTACCAGAGCTGGGAGACCACCACGGGGGCGCGGTGGTCCTCGCGGACGACGACCTTCAGGCCGTTGTCCAGGGTGTATTCGTGGGTGGGCTGTGGTTCCGCGGCGCTCGCCATCAGCGGCAGCAACAGGGAGCCGAGCAACAGGCCGGCATGGCGGCGTGCAAGGGTTTTCATCGTGGACTGAACCTTTCGGGCTGTCCGCGGGGTCTATGCAGGCTGGCGGCCAGCCTCTTAACCCCGGCGGGCGAGGAGATGCTAGGATACCCATCCGTTTTCCGGGCGGCCACGTTCAGGGCTTCTCAAAGCTGTTTCGAGGCTTTTTTGCTGCCTGGCTCTTTGTTGCCTGCCTGTGTGGCGCCCCCTAGAGATTCGATCCCTACATGTTTGGTTCCAACGACGACAAGAAGGCCCCGCCAGCCGGGGAGAAGAAGGGTCTGTTCGGCTGGTGGCGCAAGAAGCCCCAGGCCGAGGAACAACCCGCCGCCGAAGCCGAGTCGCAGGTTGAGCAGCCTGTCGCCGCCGAACCGGTTCCCGCCGCCCAGGCCGAGCCGGTCGCCCCGCGCGCCGAGCTGGCACCGGAGCCGACGCCCGAACCGACGCCCGAGCCGATAGTCGACGTGGTGCCGGCCAGTGTGCCGGTCGAACCGTTGGCGCAGCCCGCTTCGCAGCCTGAGCCGCAACCCGCTGCGCCGCCTGTGGTTGCCGAAGCGCCGCAGCCAGTCGCCCCGGTCGAGCCGGTGCTGGTCACTGTGCCCGCTCAGCCTGAACCCGTTGCCGAAACGCCCGTCGTGGTTGCCCAGCCGGAACCCGAGCCCGTTCCGCAACCTGAGCCTGAACCTGAGCAACTGGCCAAGCCTACTGCCAGTGAGCCGGCCAAGATCGGCTTCTTCGCCCGCCTCAAGCAGGGGCTGTCGAAGACCAGCGCCAGCCTCGGCGAAGGCATGGCCAGCCTGTTCCTGGGCAAGAAGGCCATCGACGATGACCTGCTGGACGAGATCGAGACCCGCCTGCTGACGGCCGACGTCGGGGTCGAAGCCACCACCACCATCGTGCAGAACCTGACCAAGCGCGTGGCGCGCAAGGAACTGGCCGACAGCGAAGCGCTGTACAAGGCCCTGCAGGAAGAACTGGCTGGCCTGCTGCGTCCTGTCGAGCAGCCGCTGACCATCACCACCGACAAGCAGCCCTACGTGATCCTGGTGGTCGGTGTGAACGGCGTCGGCAAGACCACCACCATCGGCAAGCTGGCCAAGAAGCTGCAGCTGGATGGCAAGAAGGTCATGCTGGCCGCCGGCGACACCTTCCGCGCCGCCGCCGTCGAGCAGTTGCAGGTCTGGGGCGAGCGCAACAACATCGCCGTGATCGCCCAGCACACCGGCGCGGATTCCGCCTCGGTGATCTTCGATGCCGTGCAGGCCGCCAAGGCCCGTGGCGTGGATGTGCTGATCGCTGACACCGCCGGTCGCCTGCACACCAAGGACAACCTGATGGAAGAGCTGAAGAAGGTGCGCCGCGTGATCGGCAAGCTGGACGAGACGGCTCCCCATGAAGTCCTGCTGGTGCTGGATGCTGGCACCGGGCAGAACGCCATCAACCAGGCCAAGCAGTTCAACAATGCCGTGGAGCTCACCGGCCTGGCCCTGACCAAACTGGACGGCACCGCCAAGGGCGGGGTGATCTTCGCCCTGGCCAAGCAGTTCGGCCTGCCGATCCGCTACATCGGTGTCGGCGAAGGGATCGACGATCTTCGAACCTTCGAAGCCGACGCCTTCGTCCGTGCACTCTTCGAGACCCGGGAAATCGCATGATCCGTTTCGAGCAGGTTGGCAAACGCTATCCCAACGGCCATGTCGGCCTGCACGAGATTTCGTTCCGCGTGCCGCGCGGCGAGATCATGTTCGTCACCGGCCACTCCGGTGCGGGCAAGAGCACCCTGCTGCGCCTGATCCTGGCGATGGAGCGGCCCACTTCCGGCAAGCTGCTGCTGGGTGGGCAGGATGTCTCGCGCATCTCCACCGCGCAGATTCCCTTCCTGCGGCGGCAGATCGGCGTGGTGTTCCAGAACCACCAGTTGCTCGACGACCGCAGCGTGTTCGACAACGTCGCCCTGCCGATGCAGATCCTCGGCCTGCCCAAGGCGGACATCGCCTACCGCGTCGAAGCGGCCCTGGACCGGGTGAACCTCAAGGAGAAGGCCGAGGACCGTCCGTCCGACCTTTCCACCGGCCAGCAGCAACGCGTCGGCATCGCTCGTGCGGTGGTACACCGTCCGGCCCTGCTGCTCGCCGACGAGCCCACCGGTAACCTCGACCCGCGCCTGGCCTCGGAAATCATGTCCGTGTTCGAAGACATCAACCGTCTGGGCACCACCGTGCTGATCGCCAGCCACGACCTGGCGCTGATCGCACGCATGCGCCACCGGATGATCACCCTGCAGCGCGGGCGGATCATCGCCGATCGTGAGGAGAACGCCTGATGAGCGCCAATGACCTGCCCCGCGGCGACGAAGAAGGCACCCCCACGCGCAATACGCGCGAGCGCCCGGACGACAACGAACACCAGGATCACAGCGCCTCCCTCTCGGCCTACGCGGAAAACCACCGCGCCAGCCTGATGGACAGCCTGCACCGCCTGGTCAGCCACCCATTCGGCAGCTTCTTCACCTGCCTGGTGATGGGCATCACCCTGAGCCTGCCCATGGGCCTGTCGCTGCTGCTGAATAACGTCGAGCGCCTTGGCGGCTCCTGGCAGCGCGCCGCCCAGATTTCCCTGTTCCTTGACCTGAAGGCCAGCGAGGCCCAGGGCCAGGACCTGCGCGAACAGATCGAGAAAATGCCCGATGTGATCGAGGCGCAGCTGATCAGTCGCGACGACGCGCTGAAAGAACTGCAGGAGCAGTCCGGCCTCGGCGAAGCGTTGAAGGAACTGCCTGACAACCCGCTGCCGGCGGTGATCTCGGTGACGCCCAAGCAGATCGACAAAGCCCAGCTGGATGCCTTGCGTCAACGGCTGGCGGAACTGCCGGGTGTACAACAGGCGCAGCTGGACCTGGTCTGGGTCGAGCGGCTGTCGGCAATCCTCAAGCTGGGTGACCGCTTCGTCTTCGGCCTGACGCTCCTGCTGGTGCTGACCCTGCTGCTGGTGATCGGCAATACCATCCGCCTGCACATCGAAAACCGCCGTAACGAAATCGAAGTCATCAAGCTGGTCGGCGGGACGGACGGTTACGTGCGCCGCCCCTTCCTCTATATGGGCGCGCTGTACGGCCTGGGTGCGGGCATCCTGTCCTGGGCCTTGCTGGCCTTCGGCCTGGACTGGCTGAACAGCTCCGTGGTCAACCTGGCCGGGCTGTACGGCAGTGACTTCGGCCTGGCGGGCGTGCCGATCGACGATGGCCTGTCGCTCACCGTCGGCGCGGTGCTGCTGGGCTGGATCGGCGCCTGGCTCGCCGTGGCGCGCCACCTGCGCGAGCTGGCGCCGCGCTGAAACCCCCTGATTTTACTGGGGTTAAACGGGTGTAAAGGAACTTTTACACCCGCTTGCAGTCAGATTTCGCAGTGCTACACTGCGCGAGTTTCGTGAATCGGAGGATTCGCATGACCACTTCTCTGCAACCTGTATATGCCCTGGCTCCCGGTGCGAACCTGGAAGCCTATGTGCACTCGGTGAACAGCATTCCGCTGCTGACGCCGGAGCAGGAGCGCGAACTGGCCGAACGCCTCTTCTACCAGCAAGATCTGGAAGCGGCACGGCAAATGGTTCTGGCGCACCTGCGCTTTGTTGTGCACATCGCCCGGAGTTATTCCGGGTACGGCCTGGCCCAGGCCGATCTGATCCAGGAAGGCAACGTCGGCCTGATGAAGGCCGTGAAGCGCTTCAACCCGGAAATGGGTGTGCGCCTGGTGTCGTTCGCCGTCCACTGGATCAAGGCGGAAATCCATGAGTTCATCCTGCGCAACTGGCGGATCGTCAAAGTCGCGACCACCAAGGCGCAGCGCAAGCTGTTCTTCAACCTGCGCAGCCAGAAGAAGAAACTGGCCTGGTTGAGCAATGACGAAGTGCACCGCGTCGCTGAAACCCTCGGCGTGGAAGCCCGCGAAGTCCGCGAGATGGAAAGCCGTCTCACCGGGCAGGACATGGCCTTCGATCCGGCGGCGGATGCCGACGACGACAGTGCCTACCAGTCGCCGGCGCATTACCTGGAAGACCATCGCTACGACCCGGCTCGCCAGCTGGAGGAAGCGGACTGGAGCGACAGCTCCACCGCCAGCCTGCACGAGGCGCTCGAAGGCCTGGACGAACGCAGCCGCGACATTCTCCACCAGCGCTGGCTGGCCGAGGAGAAGGCCACGCTGCACGACCTGGCGGCCAAGTACAACGTGTCCGCCGAGCGGATTCGTCAGCTGGAAAAGAACGCGATGAACAAGCTCAAGGGTCGCATCGAAGCCTGACCGGCTTCGACGCGCCCTGTGAGTCGCGAACCGCACCCTGGTGCGGTTTTTTTCTGTCCGTTTTCCTGACTCTGGAGAACTCCATGCCGCGCCTGCGTCCCGTCCACGGGATGTTTTTCCTGGTCATCGCCCTGCTGGCTTTCGGCCTGGGCACCTGGGTTGCCCGTAGTTCGGCGCCGCCCAAGCCGCCGCAGTGGTTCAACGACTGGAAGGAGAAGGTCTTCGAGCCGCTGGCCGACGACAAGCTCACTCTGAATGATCTGCAGAACCAGCAGGCCGGCGAGCTGTGGCTGACTGCCAGCCAGGATGGCCCGCAGTTGCATTATCGCGGCAGGCTGGTGACGGACGAGGGGCCCTGGCACGTCGAGGCGGAGCTGGCCCTGAGTGAGGCCGAGCATGCCAGCCTGGCCAAGGCCACCGGCATGCAGCCGACCAGCAAGGACCAGCCGCTGAGTGCGGAGCTGATGGGCCAGCTGGGCAATAAGCCGGTCTCCGAGCTGGCGCTGGCGCCCCAGGAGGACCTGGCGGTCGGGCGCCTGGCGCCGAGCCTGGGCGACCCGCGCCTGCGCCTGCAGGTGGATGGCGGCGAGGCCTGGGTCTATCCGGAGAGCGGCATGACCCTGCTGCACCGTGACGGCCTGCTGCAATGGATTCGCGTGGTGCCGCGCAATACCTTCAAGGTCGGCGAGGCGCCTTAAAGCCGTTGCAGGTACTCGCTGCCCAGCTGCCACATCTGCTGGCGGATCCATGAGGCGCGCTGGCGCACATAGGGGCCGGGTTTGCCGGCGCTCCACTTGCGCGGGTTGGGCAGCACGGCGGCCAGCAGGCTGGCCTGTTGCTGGGACAGGCGCTTGGCGTCGACACCGAAATGGTGCTGGGCGGCGGCCTGGGCGCCGAACACGCCGGCATCCCATTCCACGCTGTTGAGGTAGACCTCGAGGATCCGCTGCTTGGACCAGAAGGTCTCGATCAGCAGGGTGAACCACGCCTCGAAGCCCTTGCGCACCCAGCTGCGGCCGGTCCAGAGGAAGACATTCTTCGCCACCTGCTGGCTGATGGTGCTGCCGCCGCGAACCTTGCCGCCCTGCTCGTTGTGCGCCAGGGCCTTCTGGATGGCCGGCAGGTCGAAGCCGTGGTGCTCGGCGAACTTCTGGTCCTCGCCGGCGATCACCGCGAGCTTGAGGCTGTCCGGCAGTTCGTCCCAGGAACGCCAGCTGCGCTGCAGGTCGATGGGCTGGCCGTTGAGCCAGGATTCGACCTTGCGCTCGACCATGACCATGGTGCCCGGCGGCGGCACCCAGCGCAGGATGATGACCAGCGCCACGCTGACGGCGACGAACCAGAGCGCGATCTTGAGCAGGCGGCGGAGCAGCTTGGGCATTCGAGGCTTTGCCTGGGCGGATGAGCGGGCCATTATAGCGGCACTCACCTGCCTGGAGCTGTCCCATGCTGCGTACTTTCCTGATGCTTGCCGCGTTCTTCGGTTTCACCGGGGTCGCCCTCGGCGCCTTTGCCGCCCATGGCCTGAAGAGCAAGCTCACGCCCGAGTACCTGGCGGTGTTCCAGACCGGCGTGCACTACCAGATGCTGCACGCCCTGGCGCTGTTCGGCGTAGCGCTGCTCTCGGCGCACATCGGTGGCACCCTGGTCAGCCTCGCCGGCTGGGCCTTCACCGTCGGCATCCTGCTGTTCTCCGGCAGCCTTTACCTGCTGACCCTGGCAGGGCTGGGCGTGGGCATCATCACCCCGATCGGCGGGTTGTTCTTCCTGATCGGCTGGGCGCTGCTGCTGGCGGCGGCCTTCCGCCTGGGTTGACCCGAGCGTCAGAAAAGCCCGAGTGCGACGCCCGGATACCTTGGTCATCCGGCGCGATCGGGCTAGAATGCCGACCCCTCCAGCAACGACCGTCCCGCCCATGCGTATTCAGTTGAACGGCGAACCCTTCGAGCTGCCCGACGGCCACACCGTCGCTCACCTGCTCGAACGTCTCGACCTCACCGGCAAGCGTGTCGCGGTCGAGCTCAATCTGGACATCGTGCCGCGCAGCCAGCACGCCGCCACCGCCCTGAGCGAAGGCGACCAGGTGGAAGTGGTGCATGCCATCGGTGGCGGCTAGGTCCGCCACCCCAGACTTTCAGGCCCCGCCCGCCTTCTCTTTTCGTCAGGAGTGATCCGATGAGCCAAGCTCCCTCCAATCTGCCGGTCGACAAGCCCTTCACCCTGGCTGGCCGTACCTACAACTCGCGCCTGCTGGTCGGCACCGGCAAGTACAAGGACCTCGAGGAGACCCGCGTCGCCATCGAGGCTTCCGGCGCCGAGATCGTCACCGTGGCCGTGCGCCGCACCAACATCGGCCAGAACCCGGGCGAGCCCAACCTGCTGGACGTGATCCCGCCGGATCGCTACACCATCCTGCCGAACACCGCCGGCTGCTACGACGCCGTCGAGGCCGTGCGTACCTGCCGCCTGGCCCGCGAGCTGCTCGATGGCCACAACCTGGTCAAGCTGGAAGTCCTGGCCGACCAGAAGACCCTCTTCCCCAATGTCGTGGAAACCCTCAAGGCCGCCGAAGTGCTGGTCAAGGACGGCTTCGACGTCATGGTGTACACCAGCGACGACCCGATCATCGCCCGCCAACTGGCCGAGATCGGCTGCATCGCGGTGATGCCGCTGGCCGGCCTGATCGGCTCGGGCCTGGGCATCTGCAACCCGTACAACCTGCGCATCATCCTCGAAGAAGCCAGCGTTCCTGTGCTGGTGGACGCTGGCGTGGGCACCGCCTCCGACGCCACCATCGCCATGGAGCTGGGCTGCGAGGCGGTGCTGATGAACACCGCCATCGCCCACGCGCAGAACCCGGTGATGATGGCCGAGGCCATGAAGCACGCCATCGTCGCGGGCCGCCTGGCTTACCTGGCCGGTCGCATGCCGCGCAAGCTTTACGCCAGCGCGTCGTCGCCGATGACGGGTCTGATCAACTAAGTATTTCCATCCCGACGCGCGGGCCGGTTTGCCTAAGGCAGCCGGCCCGCGTGTGCATTTATCCGCAAGGTCCGAGTCATGAGTGACATTCCCGAGAATCAGCCCGAGAACCAGCCCGACGCCGACAACCGGCCGATGCGCGCCATCAAGAGCTTCGTGATGCGTGCCGGTCGCATGACCGAGGGTCAGCAGCGTGGCCTCGACCAGGGCTGGCCGAAATTCGGCCTGGAACTGGCTGACGGCGCGCGGGACTTCGACCAGGTGTTCGGGCGCCAGGCGCCGCGCACCTTCGAGATCGGCTTCGGCATGGGCCATGCCACTCTGGAGATGGCCGCTGCCGCGCCGGAGCAGGACTTCATCGGCGTGGAGGTGCATCGCCCGGGTGTCGGCGCGTTGCTCAACGGCATGCTCACCCAGGACCTCACCAACATCCGCGTCTACAGCTGCGAC
The DNA here is from genome assembly GCF_051990045.1 of Pseudomonas sp. YH-1. Classification (NCBI taxonomy): domain Bacteria; kingdom Pseudomonadati; phylum Pseudomonadota; class Gammaproteobacteria; order Pseudomonadales; family Pseudomonadaceae; genus Pseudomonas; species Pseudomonas sp. YH-1. The sequence continues at coordinate 1,480,523 of NZ_CP178184.1, forward strand.
GCCCTCGAAGTGCTGCGCGACTGCGTGGCCGACGCCAGCCTCGACCGCCTGCTGCTGTTCTTCCCGGACCCGTGGCACAAGTCGCGCCACCACAAGCGCCGCATCGTGCAGCCGGGCTGGGCCGAGCTGGTACGGCAGAAGCTCAAGGTCGGCGGCGTGCTGCACATGGCCACCGACTGGGAGCAATACGCCGAGCACATGCTCGAAGTGATGAATGCCGCACCCGGCTACCGCAACCTTTCGGCCGATAATACCTACGTGCCGCGCCCGCAAGAGCGCCCGGTCACCAAGTTCGAACGTCGCGGGGAGCGGCTCGGGCATGGCGTCTGGGACCTGAAGTTCGAGCGCGTCGACTGAGGTATCGGAGAAGGCCTGCACAGCAGGCCTTTTTCACGCACCAACACCCTACAGACCGGGACCACCCGGCAGGCCGCCAAGGCCACCCTCACCTCCTGAATAAAAAGCGGCATCCGCCGCGGACGAAAATAAGAGTGATGGACAGGAGTCCGTCGCAAAGGAGTCTGCTGTGTTGAAGAAACTTGCTGTACTGCTGATGGCGGGGGCGTGGGCCCTGCCGGCGCAGGCGAAAGTCGATGCCACCGAGGCCGCTCGACTGGGCCGCGACCTGACGCCGATGGGGGCGGAAATGGCCGGCAACGCCAGTGGCACCATTCCCGCGTGGACGGGAGGCATCACCAGCGCCCCGGCGGGCTACCAGCCCGGCACCCACCACCTCGATCCGTACGCCGCCGATGCCGTTCAGTACAAGATCGACAGCAAGAACCTGGCGCAGTACCAGGCGCTGCTCACCCCCGGCACCCAGGCGCTGCTACAGGAAAACCCGGACTACTACCTGCGCGTCTTCCCCAGCCGCCGCAGCGCGTCCTTGCCCCAGCGCATCTATGACGCCACTCGCTTCAACGCCGAGAATGCCGAGCTGATCGCCGACGGCAACGGCGTACAGGGCGCCGCCGCCGGCGTGCCGTTCCCGATGCCGAAGACCGGCCTGGAAGCCATCTGGAACCACATCATGCGTTACCGTGGCGAGCAGATTCACATGGTGACCAACCAGGCCGCCGTGCTCGCCAGCGGCAGTTACAACCTGCTCAAGCTCGACCGCTACGTGTACTTCAACTACGGTCGCGAGGGCATGACCCCTCAGGACCTGAACAACACGCTGTTCTACTACAAGTACAACATCGTCGCCCCGGCCAAGCTCGCCGGCTCTGCGCTGGTGGTGCAGGAGACCATCGACCAGGTGCTGTCGATCCGCAAGGCCTGGCGTTTCAACAGCGGCGAGCGCCGCGTGCGTCGCTTGCCGAGCCTGGCCTATGACACCCTGCAGCCTGATACCAACGGTCTGGCCACCGCCGACACCGTGGACGTCTACAACGGTGCGCCGGACCACTACGAGTGGCAACTGCTGGGCAAGCGCGAAATGCTCGTGCCGTATAACAGCTACGCGGTGCACCAGAAGGGTATTCCCTACGCCGACATCCTCAGGACCAAGACCCTCAACCCCGAGCTGCTGCGCTACGAGCCGCACCGCGTCTGGGTGGTCGAGGCGACCCTGCGCAAGGGCATGGGCCATCCGTTCGCCAAGCGCCGCTTCTACCTGGATGAGGACAGCTGGCAGATCCTCGCCTCGGACATCTACAACGCCGACGGCAAGCTGATCCGCGCCCAGGAAGTGCATCCGATCAACTACTACGACGTACCCATGGTGCTCAGCACCCTGGAAGCGCTGTACGACTTCGAAGGCAAGCGCTACTTCGTCGACGGCCTGGACAACAACGAGCCGATGTACGACTTCAAGGTCCCGCTGGGGCCGCGCGACTTCACCCCGCAGGCGTTGCGCCGCGAGGGAAACTGAGTCCAGCAGAGGCCGCCGTGAGGCGGCCTTCGTTTATCTGCGCGATCTGTGTGGCGGAGCCTGTAGGAGCGAGCTTGCTCGCGAACGTGCCGTCCGGCAGTGCCGGTGCTGGGCCGGCTCGCGAGCAAGCTCGCTCCTACAAAAAAATTGTGCCCTCGGCGATGTTCCGTTCCAGGCGCCGTGTTACTCGATCAACTCCGCGCCCAGCACCGTGGTTTCCGGCATGCGCATCGGCGCCGGGCTGATCTGCAGGTACTTGATGCTGGAGCGCGGAATGATCAGCAGGTCGCCGTCTACCTCGATGCTGATGACTGGCGACTCCATCTGCTTGCGGATGCCGCGGGCTACTTCGGCGGGGTCGTCGCTCTGTTGCGGGAAGCGCAGCGCCAGGCGCTGGCCATCGGAGAAATGCAGGTAGAGATGCTTGATCGGCTTCATGTGTCCTCCGGCGGGTGGGTGGCCAACCGCCGGAGGCCCGCAGGTCAGCTGCGGTCGGCGATCATGCCAATCACGAAGAACACTAGCAGCAGGACGGGTGCCAGGGTGTAGTTGTTGAAGTAACCCAGGCCCTTGGCCAGCCACGGGGTGACGAAGACCATCGCCAGGCCGTAGCCCACGGCGCAGATCAGCACGAACAACAAGGTGCGGAAGACGAAGTTCAGGCTACCGATGCGCTGCTGCACCCAGGCGTTGATCGCCGGGCCGAACAGCACCAGCACCGTTGCCATGATCGCCAGGGCGATGTCGGACAGGTGGCCACGGCACCAGCGGGAGACGTTGGCAATCAGGTCGAGCGCGAAGTCCATTGGGGCTCCTTGGGATTCAGAGTCGCCGGGGAGTGTACACGCCGGGCGAGGATGCCGTCGCCCGGTGCTGATCGCGTCAGGGGCTCAGGGCAGGAAGCGCTGCAGTAGGTCGTTGAGGAACAGCTGTCCGCGCTCGGTGGGGGCCAGTCGTTGCGGGTCCTCAACCAACAGGCCGTCCTTGCGCGCCTGGCGGCAGGCTTCTTCGATGGCCGACAGCGGCAGGCCGGTACGCTCGGTGAAGGTCGCTGCCGGCACGCCTTCGGTGAGGCGCAGGGCGTTCATCATGAACTCGAAGGGCAGGTCGTCCGCTTCAAGGTCGCGCTCGCCGGCCTGGAAGGGTTTTTTCGGGTTCAGGTAGTCCTTCGGCAAGCGAGTCTTCCAAGTGCGCAGGATGCGGCCTTGCGGGGTGCTCAGCTTGGCGTGGGCGCCGGCGCCGATGCCGAGGAAGTCGCCGAAGGTCCAATAGTTCAGGTTGTGCCGTGCGCGCTTGCCGTCACGGGCATAGGCCGAGGTTTCATACTGGTCGTAGCCCGCCTCGGCGAGCAGCGCCTGGCCGGCTTCCTGGATTTCCCACAGCTGGTCGTCCTCGGGCAGTTCCGGCGGCTGGCTCCAGAACACCGTGTTCGGCTCCATGGTCAGCTGGTACCAGGACAGGTGCGTCGGCGCGAGAGCTATAGCCTGGCGCAGATCGCTCAGCGCATCGGCGACGCTCTGTTCGGGCAGGCCGTGCATCAGGTCCAGGTTGAAATTGTCGAAACCGGCGCGGCGGGCCATTTCGGCGGCGCGTACGGCTTCGTCGCCGTCATGGATGCGTCCCAGCGCCTTGAGCTTCTCGGCCTGGAAGCTCTGGATGCCGATGGACAGCCGGTTGATGCCCAGCTTTCGGTAGTCGGCGAACTTCGCCTGCTCGAAGGTTCCCGGGTTGGCTTCGAGGGTGATCTCGATGTCGCTCTCGAATCCGACCTGCCGCTCCAGGCCTTCCAGGATGCGGCCCAGAGCGTTGGCTGAGAACAGGCTGGGCGTGCCGCCGCCGAAGAAGATCGAGGTCAGCTTACGGTCGTGCACGTAGTCGCGATCTGCTGCCAGGTCCGCCAGCAGCGCCTCGACATAGGCGTCCTCGGGCAGCTCCGGGCCGGCAGCGTGGGAGTTGAAGTCGCAATAGGGGCATTTGCGCACGCACCAGGGGATATGTACGTACGCGGACAGCGGGGGAAGCTGGAAAGCTGAGTTGTTGGGCACAGTGGCAGGCTTGAATCGTTGGGGGGACTATCGTGGCATGACTTCGCCAAAGTACCAGCGTTGGCAGACAAAGCGTCCACTGGGTTGGTCGGGGTCGGTGCAATCAATATGGACGCCGAGTTCCGAACTGCCGGGGGCCAGTTGCAGCTGCCAGTCTTCGGCGAGGCTGGAGTTCAGGTGGCTGCTAGTGCCGCATGGACTCTCCGCTTCTTGTGTATGGCTGTCGAAGTAACTTTCGTCCTTGAAGATGCAGATCTCGCTGGTGAAGAAGTCCGGAAGGCAGATAACAGCAGTTACCCGCCAGTTCTTGGCGGCCCCGGTTTTGTTCTGCATCAGGTGCTGACAGGCATCGATCAGGGATTGTGCACACTGCGCCTGGATCTCCGGCGTCGTGTAGCGCCCCATGACGAGATTGGCCTGGACCGGAATCTTCCAGTTCCAATAGCGCTCAGTGGGCGGCAGGTCGGTTGGGAAGTAACCCTGAAAGCTATCGGCCCACTGTTGAAGTGCGCGCAAGCGGCGCTTCACCCCGCGAAGTTTCTTTTCGCTGAAGAGGAAGCGCCGTCCCAATCAGAGACCCAGCCGCTGCTTCAGCAGGGCCATCGCGCGGGCGCGGTGGCTGATCTGGTTCTTGCGTTCGGGTGGCAGCTCGGCGCTGGAGCACTCGGCTTCTGGTACCCAGAACAGCGGGTCGTAGCCGAAGCCGTGTTCGCCGCGGGCTTCACGCAGGATGCTGCCGTGCCAGAGGCCTTCGCAGAGGATCGGCAGCGGGTCGTCGGCGTGGCGGACCAGGGCCAGAACGCTGACGAACTGGGCGCCGCGCTGCTCGTCCGGCACGTCCTTAAGGGCGTCCAGTAGCTTGGCGTTGTTCGCCGCGTCGCCCTTGCCGTCGGCGTAGCGCGCGGAATAGATGCCCGGCGCGCCGCCGAGGAAGTCTACCGCCAGGCCGGAATCGTCGGCCAGCGCCGGCAGGCCGGAGATGCGCGCGGCGTTACGGGCCTTGAGGATGGCGTTCTCGACGAAGGACAGCCCGGTCTCTTCCGGCTCCACGTCACTGAACTCGCCGATGGAGCGCACCTTCACGTGGGCTCCGAGCATGGCCTGGAGTTCCTTGAGCTTGCCGGCGTTGTGACTGGCCAGCACCAGTTGTTCGAGCTTGATCATTCGTCGGGGAAGATTTCCTGCATGAAGTCGAAGCTTTGCGGGGCTTCGCCTCCGGACTGGACCTGGATGGAGAAGGTCAGGGTTTCGCGGCCTTCGATGGGGAATTGCGCCAGGTTGTAGACGGCGCCTTCCTCGACCACGCGCTTGAAGGTCAGGGGAATGGTCTGGCCCATCAGGTTCTTGGCGGAGCCGGCGACGGTGGCGTTGGCCGGCTTGCCGCTGGCGTCCAGCGGCACGATGTTGACCACGCCCTGGGCCTTGCTGCGCACCACGCCCACTGCTTGCGCGACATTGGGCTGGAGGAAGCTGGAGTTGAACACGCTGTAGTGCACCTGCAGGTCACCCAGGCGCTTCACCTGTTCGGCGAAGGCGGGCAGGGCGAGGACCAGGCAGGCGAGGAAGGTAAGCAGGCGGCGCATGATGTTTCTCCCGGGCTCTATCAGATAGCCGCGATCAGACGGCGATGCGGTGGTCTTGCACGCCAGCGCCGCTGATTCGGTAGATGCCGATCTCACCCAACAGATTAGGCCAGATTCTCGAGGCCCAGCCATGCTGGTGCTCGTGGTCTACCGCCAGACGGTCCAGCACCTTCGCGTGCTGCTCGTGGCAGAGCGCCTCGAAGTCGCGGAAGGTGCAGAAGTGGATGTTCGGCGTGTTGTACCAAGTGTACGGAAGGAACTCCGACACCGGCATGCGGCCATTGCGCGCGAGGTACCAGCGGCAGCGCCAGTGACCGAAATTGGGGAAGGTGATGATGCAGGTCTTGCCCACACGCAGCATCTCCGCCAGCACCTTGTCCGGGTAGCGCAGGGCCTGCAGCGACTGGGTCATCACCACGACGTCGAAACTGTCGCTGGCGAAATTGCCCAGGCCCTTGTCCAGGTCCTGTTCGATGACGTTCACGCCACGTTCGATGCATTTGGCGATCTTGTCCGAATCGATCTCCAGGCCATAGCCGCCGACCCGCTTGTGGTCGCGCAGCCAGGCGAGCAGCTCGCCGTCGCCGCAGCCCAGGTCGAGCACGCGGCTGCCGGCGGGGATCCAGTCTTGGATGATTTCCAGGTCGGCGCGCATGGTGGTCCTTATACGCTGATGCGGTTCATGTAACCGCTGAAGGCTTGCAGGTAGCGCGGAATCGGCATCAGGAAGGCGTCGTGGCCCTGCGGTGCATCGATTTCCAGGTAGCTGACGTTCTTCTTCGCCGCCAGCAGCGCGTCGACGATCTCCCGCGAACGCGCCGGAGAGAAACGCCAATCGGTGGTGAAGGACATCAGGCAGAAGTCCGCCTTCACCCCCGCGAGGGTACGCGCCAGGTCGTCCCCGTGGGCGGCGGCCGGGTCGAAGTAGTCCAGTGCCTTGGTCATCAGCAGGTAGGTGTTGGCATCGAAGCGGGTGGAGAACTCCTCGCCCTGGTAGCGCAAGTAGCTTTCCACCTGGAACTCGACGCTGTGCAGGTCGTAGTTGAGCTTCTCCGACTTCATGTCGCGGCCGAACTTGGCGCCCATGGCGTCATCGGAGAGGTAGGTGATGTGCCCGACCATGCGCGCCAGGCGAAGGCCGCGCCGGGGAATCACATCGTGCTCCTGGAAGTGGCCGCCGAAGAACTCCGGGTCCGAGAGGATCGCCTGGCGCGCGACTTCGTTGAAGGCGATGTTCTGCGCCGACAGCTTGGGTGCGCTGGCGATGCACAGGCAATGGCGCACGCGCTCGGGGTAGCTGATGGTCCACTGCAGCGCCTGCATGCCGCCCAGGCTGCCGCCGACGATGGCGGCCCAGCTCTGGATGCCGAGGCGGTCGGCAAGGCGCGCCTGGCTGTTGACCCAGTCTTCCACGGTGACGACCGGGAAGTCCGCACCATAGGTCTTGCCGGTGGCGGGGTTGAGGCTGGTCGGTCCGGTGGAGCCGTTGCAACCGCCCAGGTTGTTCAGCGCCACGACGAAGAACTTGCGGGTATCGATGGGCTTGCCCGGGCCGATGCAGCTATCCCACCAGCCGGGCTTGCGCTCGTCTTCGCTGTGGTAGCCGGCAGCGTGGTGGTGGCCGGAGAGTGCATGGCAGATCAGCACGGCGTTGCTCGCCGTGGCGTTCAGCTCGCCGTAGGTCTCGATCACCAGCTGGTATTCGGGCAGGGTCTTGCCGCAGGCCAGGGGCAGCGGTTCGTTGAACTGCAGCGTCTGGGGGGTGACCAGACCGACGGAATCTTCGGGGAAGACTGTTGGCATCGACCCAGCTCATGAATAAAAAAGGACGGCCAGTCTAAAGAGCGCCGCCCCCTGCGGCAAGCGCACTCGGAAGGGGCAGGGCGGGCGTGGCGCGGCTTTCAGGCGCGCTGGGAGGTGGGCAGGGTGACGACCTTGGCCTGGCGCTGCAGCGGTGCCGGGCGACGCAGCTGGCGGAGGATGTCGGTGGCCTCGGTGAGCTGCTGTTCCAGTTCCTCGGTATAGCGCCCCAGCAGCAGCGAGCGCTGCCGTGCCTGCTGGGTTTCCTGGGCGAGGGCCTTCAGGCGCAGCATGTGGGTTTCCAGCATCTGCTTGTGCTCCAGGCTGTACTGCATCAGCGGCATCAGGGCGTCGGCCGCCCATTGCTCGGCTTCCTCGCGCAGACGCTGGTGCAGGCCGATGACTTCCTGGGCGACGGTGGCGAAGAAGCGCCGGGTCAGCAGGCGTTGCTCGGTGAGCAGGGTCTTGAGATGCAGGCGGAAGCGGTCGGCCTTCTCCTGCAGCTTGGCGAGATCGCGCAGGTAGCGCTGGACGCGGAACTGCGGAGCATCCAGGGCGTTGAGCGGGTTCTCTTCGTTGTGCCGCTGGTAAATGGCCGCGACCATGCGGTTGGCGGTTTCCGCTTCATGTTCCATGGCGACCAGGTCGCCTTCCACGGTGCGGAAGAACTGCAGGATGGCCTGGTTGATGCCGACCGTGGTCCAACTGCCGCGCAGCTTTTCGTGGACGCGCTTGAGGTGCTGTTCCAGGCGTTCGGCGCGCACCGCTTCGCGCAGCTGCTCGCCCTGGTGGCGCAACAGGCGCTGGTTGGTCTTCAGGCTGAGCAGGCGCTTGTGGTGCAGGTTGTGATCGTCCTTGGTCCGCGCGGTCAGCTCGAACAGCAGCTGGCCGCTGTCCTGCTGTTGGTCGTTGAGCAGCGCCTGCTGCTCCTTCACTTTGTCCAGGCGTACGCGCAGGCTGTGCTGGCTGTTGTTGACCAGCGCAAGCACTTGGCCGACCACGGCACTCTCCAGCAGGCGCTCCTTCTGCGCGACGATGCGTTCGCAAAGCAGCTCTTCCAGGGATTCCATCTGACTGCGTGCGAGCAGTTCGCGGTCGCCGCGCACCTTGGCCAGCAGCGCCTGCTTGGCCGACAGCGGCAGCACGTCTTCGCGGGCGATGCCCAGCTGGCGAGCGGTGGTGTCCTGGATGTGGCGGATGGCGTTCTGCACGAAGGCATCGCCAGCCAGGTCGTCCCAGAGCACGTCGATCTTGTTCAGCACCGCATAAAGGCTGGTGTGGCCGTCCTCGCCGAGCTGGCGCACGTGGTCCTGCCAGATCGCCATGTCGGAAGCGGTGACGCCGGTATCGGCGGCCAGCAGGAAGAGGATCGACTGCGCGCTGGGCAGCATCGACAAGGTCAGCTCCGGCTCGCTGCCCAAGGCGTTCAGGCCGGGGGTGTCGAGGATGCGCAGGCCCTGGCGCAGCAGCGGGTGGTCGAAGTTGACCAGCGCGTGGCGCCACGCCGGCACCAGGACGATGCCGGGCTTGTCGGTGGCTTCGAGCATGTCCGGGTGGAAGCCCAGCTGGATCGCCTGTTCCACCGGTAGCGGCTTGGTCTTGGCGACCTGGGCGAAGGCTTCGGCCATGTTCGCCGGGTCCGAGGTATCCAGCGGGATGTTCACCCAGTGCCGGGGGATGCGCTTGAACTGCGCCACGCTGGCATCGGCGACGCGGGTCTCGATGGGTAGCAGGCGGATATAGGGGCGCTCCGAACGCGGGTCGAAGAACAGTTCGGTGGGGCACATGGTGGTGCGCCCGGCCTGGGAGGGCAGCATGCGCCGGCCAAACCCTGCGAAGAACAGGCTGTTGATCAGCTCGGTCTTGCCTCGCGAGTACTCGCCGACGAAGGCCAGGGTGATGTGATCGACGCGCAGCAGGCGCAGGGTGCGTTCGAGCCGGTTTTCGATTTCCGGGGTATTCAGCCGGGCGCGCTCCAGCCAGCTGCGATAGCGGGTGATCTCGCGGACCAGCTCGCGCTTCCAGGTGACGTAGGCATCGATCTGCTGACTGAGACGTTCCATGCTCATCCGGGCGTTCCTTGGGCTGGCGCGTCCTGCGCGGGGAATGGATGGCGTGGATTATGCGACGGAGTGTAGGAATAGCAATTGGCCTACAGCACATTCCTACACGTAAGGTCGGCCAAGGCTACCGAGCGGCTATCCCGAGTTCTGCCGGAAGTTTCGTCGGGCGGGGAATGCGTACGCGCTTCTGGCGGTTGAGTTCACCGCTTTCCAGCTTCACCGCGCTTTTCGGTACGCCGAAGGCCTTGCCTAGGAAGGCCAGCAGGTGGGCGTTGGCCTTGCCCTCGACCGGCGGCGCGGTGAGACGGATCTTCAGGCGCTCACCGTGCAGCCCGGCGAACTCGTCGCGGCTCGCCTTGGGCTGCAGGTGGCAGTCGAGGATCAGGTCCTCGCCGTCCCAGTGATAGAACGGCATGCCGGATTACATGAAGGGGCTGAGAATCTGCGGCATCCCGGTCATGGCGGCCAGGTTGCCGATCACCAGCATGTCGATCAGCTTCAGCGCGATGAACGCGAAGATCGGCGAGATATCCAGCCCGCCCAGGTTCGGCAGCAGCTTGCGGAAGGGCGCCAGGAACGGTTCGCAGATCTGGTTCACCAGCTGGGCGCCGGGGTTGTGGCTGCCCGGGGCGACCCAGGAGAGGATCACGCTGATGATCAGGGCGAAGAAGAACACCTTCAGGAACAGCGAGGTGACCGCAATGATCGACCACACCAGCAGTTGCAGGATATAGCCGCCCACGCCATAGCCCATCAGGGTCAGCGTGACGACCATCAGCACCAGCTGGACCAGGATCGCCAGCACCAGCGAGGCGAAGTCGATGCCGCCGAAACCGGGGATGACCTTGCGCAGCGGGTTCAGCAGCGGCTTGGTGGCGCGCACGATGAACTGGCTGAGCGGGTTGTAGAAGTCGGCGCGGACCAGTTGCAGGATGAAGCGCAGCAGCACGATCAGCAGGTACAGGCTGCCAAGTGTCTGGATCACATAGATGGCGGCTGTGGAAAGTCCGGTCATTGGGCGGTCCTTGGTAAACGTTGGGCGCCGGCGCGCAGGGCCGGGCGGATCGGGCGGTCGGTCAACGACGGCGCTGTAACGCCATACTGTAGGGAATTCATCGTCGCCGGTCGCGTGTAAGTGTGTTTCGTCACGTGCAAATTCAACCCCGGCAGGCCATCAGCGTGGCGCCGACGGGCCGGGGCCGCGACCAGGTTGCGCGGCAGGGCGAAGCTGAGGGGCAGTGCGACCTTCCCTGGTCGCCGGGCGGCGTGCGTCATCGCAATCAGCGGCCCAGTTGCTCGGCCAGCTCGGCGGAGCGGTGGTCGGCAGCGCCCACGGCTTTCTCCACCAGTGCCTCGAAGCCATTGGCCTGGAAGGTGGTGATGGCCGCTTCGGTAGTGCCCTTGGGTGAGGTCACGCGGCGGCGCAGTTCGGCCGGGTCGACATCGCTGGTGGTCGCCATCTGCGCGGCGCCCAGGGCAGTCTGGCGGGCCAGTTGGCCGGCGACTTCGCGGGACAGGCCGAGTTTCTCGCCAGCGGCGGTCATGGCTTCCATCAGCAGGAAGAAGTAGGCCGGACCGCTGCCGGAGACGGCGGTGACCGCGTCGATCTGCCGCTCCTCGTCCAGCCACAGGGCGATGCCCACGGCGCTCAGCAGTTGCTGCGCCTGCTCGCGCTGGGCAGCGCTGACGCTGGCGTTGGGGTACAGGCCGCTAGCGCCCAGGCCGACCAGCGCCGGGGTGTTGGGCATGCAGCGGACGATGGCACGCGGCTGGCCGTTCACCTCGCCCAGCCAGCGCTCGAGGCTGGCGCAGGGGATGCCGGCGGCGATGGAGACGATCAGCGCGTTGTCGGTCAGCGCTGGCGCCAGCGCCAGGCAGACGTCCTTCATGACCTGCGGCTTGACCGCCAGGACCACCACGTCGGCACCTGCCACGGCGCTGGCGTTGTCGCCGACCACTTCGATGCCGTGCTCGGCGGCAATCTTCGCGCGCTGTTCGGCGCCCGGATCGCTGGCGCGGATATTGCCGGCCGGCACGCCCTTGGCACGCAGGCCGCCGATGAGACTGGCGGCCATGTTGCCGGCGCCGATGAAGGCAATGCGGGTGCTGCTCATGGAGTCTCTTCCTTTATTCATTCAGTGCGTCAGTGCGAGGCGCCGTAGTCGCGGGCGCCGAACAGGGCGGTACCGATCCGCACCCAGGTGGCGCCCTCGCCGATGGCGGCTTCAAGGTCGTGGCTCATGCCCATGGACAGGGTGTCCAGGCCGAGGTTCAGGGCTTGCATCAGCTCGCGCAGGCGGGCAAAGGCGGCGTGCTGCGCGGCAATGTCCTCGGTGGGTTCGGGGATCGCCATCAGGCCGCGCAGTTTCAGGTGGGGCAGTTGCGCCACCGCCTGGGCGAGGGCGGGCAGCTCCGCAGGGGCGCAACCGGACTTGCTGTCCTCGCCGCTGACGTTCACCTGCAGCAGCACGTTCAGCGGCGGCAGGTTCGCCGGGCGCTGCTCGGAGAGGCGCTGGGCGACTTTCAGGCGGTCCACCGAGTGCACCCAGTCGAAGTGCTCGGCGATGGGCCGGGTCTTGTTCGACTGGATGGGGCCGATGAAGTGCCAGGTCAGCGGCAGGTCGGCCAGCTCGGCCTGCTTGAGCAGCGCTTCCTGCAGGTAGTTCTCGCCAAAATCGGCCAGGCCTTCGGCATACGCTTCGCGGATGGCGGCGGCGGGTTTGGTCTTGCTCACGGCAAGCAACTGCACCGAGCCAGGCGTGCGATTTTTCGCTTGTTCCGCCTCACGGATTCGTACGCGAACCTTTGCAATATTCTCTGCTATCGTGGACATTACCGTCGCTTTTCCGCCCGGCTGCTGCGTGTTCTGCGGCATTCTACCTGCTTGCTCTTGATTGGGGAGTCCCATGGATATTACCGAGCTGCTCGCCTTCAGCGCCAAGCAGGGCGCTTCGGACCTGCACCTCTCGGCCGGCCTGCCGCCGATGATCCGCGTCGACGGCGATGTCCGCCGCATCAACCTGCCGCCGCTCGAGCACAAGCAGGTTCACGCGCTGATCTACGACATCATGAACGACAAGCAGCGCAAGGATTACGAAGAGTTCCTGGAGACCGACTTCTCCTTCGAAGTGCCGGGCGTAGCCCGCTTCCGGGTCAACGCCTTCAACCAGAACCGCGGCGCCGGCGCCGTGTTCCGGACCATTCCCTCCAAGGTCCTGACCATGGAAGACCTGGGGATGGGCGAAGTCTTCAAGCGCGTCTCCGACGTGCCGCGCGGCCTGGTACTGGTGACCGGCCCGACCGGTTCGGGCAAGTCCACCTCGCTGGCAGCGATGCTCGACTACCTGAACAACACCAAGTACAGCCACATCCTCACCGTCGAAGATCCGATCGAATTCGTCCACGAGTCGAAGAAGTGTCTGGTCAACCAGCGCGAAGTGCACCGCGACACCCTGGGCTTCAACGAGGCCCTGCGTTCGGCACTGCGTGAAGACCCGGACATCATCCTGGTGGGTGAGATGCGTGACCTGGAGACCATCCGCCTGGCGCTGACCGCCGCGGAAACCGGCCACCTGGTATTCGGCACCCTGCACACCACCTCCGCGGCCAAGACCATCGACCGTATCGTCGACGTGTTCCCGGCCGAGGAAAAATCCATGGTCCGCTCCATGCTCTCCGAATCCCTGCAGGCGGTGATTTCCCAGACCCTGCTGAAGAAGATCGGCGGCGGCCGTGTCGCGGCCCACGAGATCATGATCGGCACCCCGGCGATCCGTAACCTGATCCGCGAGGACAAGGTCGCGCAGATGTACTCCGCCATCCAGACCGGCGGCGCGATCGGCATGCAGACCCTCGACATGTGCCTCAAGGGGCTGGTCGCCAAAGGCCTGGTGACCCGTGACGCGGCGAAAGAAAAAGCCAAGATCCCGGAAAACTTCTAACCCCACCGGGCCCCCGCGGCCCGGCGCACGGAGCGCGCCACACGCACCCGCTTCGTGATCCGACAGCCCTGTCGTAGTCAGCGTGAACTCGGCGAGAAAGATCATGGAATTCGAGAAGCTGTTGCGCCTGATGGTGGAAAAGGGAGCGTCCGACCTGTTCATCACGGCGGGTGTGCCGCCTTCGATGAAGGTCAACGGCAAGGTGCTGCCGGTCACCAAGACCGCGCTGTCGCCGGAACAGACCCGCGAGACCGTGCTGTCGGTGATGAACGAGCAGCAGCGCCGCGACTTCGCCGAGAACCACGAGTGCAACTTCGCCATCAGCGCCCGCGGCGTGGGGCGCTTCCGTGTCAGCGCCTTTTACCAGCGCAACCTGGTGGGCATGGTGCTGCGCCGCATCGAGACCAACATCCCGACCATCGATGACCTGAAGCTGCCGGAAATCCTCAAGAAGCTGGCGATGACCAAGCGCGGCCTGGTGATCTTCGTCGGTGCCACCGGTACCGGTAAGTCCACCTCGCTGGCGGCGATGATCGGCTACCGCAACAAGAACTCCACCGGCCACATCATCTCCATCGAAGACCCCATCGAATACATCCACCAGCACCAGGGCTGCATCGTCACCCAGCGTGAGGTGGGTCTGGATACCGATACCTTCGAGGTGGCCCTGAAGAACACCCTGCGCCAGGCGCCGGACGTGATCATGATCGGCGAAGTGCGTTCGCGCGAGACCATGGACCACGCCGTGGCCTTCGCCGAAACCGGCCACCTGTGCCTGGCGACCCTGCACGCCAACAACGCCAACCAGGCGCTGGAGCGGATCATCCACTTCTTCCCGGCCGACCGTCATGGCCAGGTGTGGATGGACCTCTCGCTGAACCTCAAGGCCATCGTTGCCCAGCAACTGGTGCCGACCCCGGACGGCAAGGGCCGCCGCGCGGTGATCGAGGTACTGCTGAACACCCCGCTGGCCGCCGACCTGATCCGCAAGGGCGAGGTCCACGAGCTCAAGCCATTGATGAAACGCTCCACCGAGCAGGGCATGCAGACCTTCGACCAGGCGCTGTACCAGCTCTACACCCAGGGCGAGATCACCTACGAAGATGCACTGGCCTACGCCGACTCGGCGAACGACCTGCGCCTGATGATCAAGCTGGGCTCGGAGACCGACGCCGACCACCTGACCACCATGACCCAGGGGCTGACCCTGGAAATGAGCGAGGACGATCCCAGCCGCCGTTTCCGCTGATTCCGCTTTCCAAGCCGATAGCGCCTGAGAAGCCCGCCCCGTGCGGGCTTTTCGTTTATGCTGATGAACTTGTCACGCAACAGGAGAAAGGCATGTCCGCCAACCCTGATACCCACAGCAAGGTCATCGGCTACCTGCTGTGGATCTTCGGCTTCACCGGCTCGCACCGTTTCTACTACGGCCGTCCGATCACCGGCACCATCTGGTTCTTCACCCTGGGCCTGTTCTTCATCGGCTGGATCATCGACCTGTTCCTGATCCCTTCCATGGATGACGCGGCGGACCAGCGCTACCGCGCCGGCGGTGTCGACTACAACGTCGCCTGGATCCTGCTGACCTTCCTGGGCGTGTTCGGCGTGCACCGCATGTACATGGGCAAGTGGATCACCGGGATCATCTACCTGTTCACCGGCGGCCTGTTCCTGGTCGGCGTGCTGTACGACTTCTGGACGCTGAACAGCCAGATATCCGAGCGCAACGGGCCGCAGCGCATCTGAACCCGCACCGATCCATCTTTATGTAGGAGCGAGCTTGCTCGCGAACCGCATGGCACGAGGTTCGTTCGCGAGCAAGCTCGCTCCTACGAAAAGCTGCACCGCTCTCTTTCGTCGCGCCGCCTGGCGCGACCTGTGCCTCCCGCCTAAGGTCAGGAGGACAGTAGCAGGCGCTGTCGGGCGATCCCCGTGGCGCCGCAGAAGGAGTGGCTGCCATGAGCAACGAATCCCGCCCTGCCGTACTCGACCTGATCGGCAATACCCCCATGGTCCGCGTTACCCGCTTCGATACCGGACCCTGCACCCTGTTCCTCAAGCTCGAATCACAGAACCCCGGCGGCTCCATCAAGGACCGCATCGGTGTCGCCATGATCGAGGCCGCCGAGCGTGACGGCCGGCTCAAGCCCGGCGGCGTCATCGTCGAAGCCACCGCCGGCAACACCGGCCTGGGCCTGGCGCTGGTGGGACGCGCCAAAGGCTATCGGGTGGTGCTGGTGGTGCCGGACAAGATGTCCACCGAGAAGGTCCTGCACCTGCGCGCCATGGGCGCCGAAGTGCACATCACTCGCTCCGATGTCGGCAAGGGGCACCCCGAGTACTACCAGGACGTCGCTGCGCGGCTGGCGAAAGACCTGCCGAACGCCTTCTTTGCCGACCAGTTCAACAACCCCGCCAACCCGCTGGCCCACGAGACCGGCACTGGCCCGGAAATCTGGGCGCAGACCGGCCATGACCTCGATGCCGTGGTGGTCGGCGTCGGCTCCGCCGGCACCCTTACCGGCCTGACCCGCTTCTTCCAGAAGGTCCAGCCGGACCTGGAAATGGTCCTGGCCGACCCGGTGGGTTCGATCATGGCCGAGTATTCGCGCTCCGGCGCCATCGGCACACCCGGCGCCTGGGCGGTGGAGGGCATCGGCGAAGACTTCGTGCCGTCGATTGCCGATCTCTCCAGCGTGCGCCACGCCTACTCGATCAGTGACGAGGAAAGCTTCTCCACCGCCCGCGAACTGCTGCGCAACGAAGGCATCGCCGCCGGTTCATCCACCGGCACACTGCTGGCCGCCGCACTGCGCTTCTGCCGCGAGCAGAAAGCACCCAAGCGGGTGGTCAGCCTGGTCTGCGACACCGGCACGCGCTACCTGTCGAAGATCTACAACGACCAGTGGATGACCGACCAGGGCCTGCTGCAGCGCAAGCGCTACGGCGACCTGCGCGACATCATCGCGCGGCGCTTCGAGGAGGGCCGGGTGGTCAGCGTCGGCCCCGGCGACACGCTGCTTACCGCCTTCCAGCGCATGCGCCTGGCGGATGTTTCGCAACTGCCCGTGCTGGATGGGCCTCGGCTGGTCGGCGTGATCGACGAGTCCGACATCCTCATGGGCGTGCATGACGACCCGGCGCACTACCGTCGCGAGGTCGCCAGCGCCATGAGCGACACCCCGGAAACCCTCGCCCCCGGCGCCAGCCTGGGCGAACTGGAAGCCGTGCTGGCGCGCGGCCTGGTGGCGATCATCGCCGACGCCTCGGGCTTCCACGGCCTGATCACCCGCTTCGACCTGCTCAACCATCTACGGAGGACCCTCGCATGAGCCAGCACGACGACCGCCTCGGTTTCGCCACCCGCGTGATCCACGCCGGGCAGGAGCCGGACCCTTCCACCGGGGCGATCATGCCGCCGATCTACGCCAATTCCACCTATCGCCAGGACAGCCCCGGCGTGCACAAGGGGCTGGACTACGGCCGCTCGCACAACCCCACACGCTGGGCGCTGGAGCGCTGTGTGGCGGACCTGGAAGGCGGCAGCAAGGCGTTTGCCTTCGCCTCGGGGCTGGCGGCGATTTCGGCGGTGCTGGAGCTGCTCGACGCCAGCTCGCACATCGTCTCCGGCAACGACCTCTACGGCGGCACCTTCCGTCTGTTCGAGCGGGTGCGCCGGCGTAGCGCCGGGCATGACTTCCACTTCGCCGACCTGGCCCAACCCGGCGCGTTGGAAGCAGCATTGACCGACAAGACGCGCATGGTCTGGGTGGAAACCCCGAGCAACCCGCTGCTGCGCCTGACCGATCTGGCCGCCATCGCCCGCACCTGCCGCGAGCGCGGCATCCTCTGCGTGGCCGACAACACCTTCGCCAGCCCGTACGTGCAACGCCCGCTGGACCTGGGCTTCGACATCGTCGTGCACTCCACCACCAAGTACCTCAATGGCCACTCGGACGTGATCGGCGGCATCGCCATCGTCGGCGACAACCCCGATCTCGCCGAGCGGCTGGGCTTCCTGCAGAACTCGGTGGGCGCCATCGCCGGCCCGTTCGACGCCTTCCTTACCCTGCGCGGGGTGAAGACCCTGGCGCTACGCATGGAACGGCACTGCGCCAATGCCCTCGACCTGGCGAAATGGCTGGAGCAGCAGCCGCAGGTGAAGCGCGTCTATTACCCCGGCCTGCCGTCGCATCCGCAGCACGAACTGGCGCGCACCCAGATGAAAGGCTTCGGCGGGATGATCTCGCTGGACCTGGACACCGATCTCGCCGGCTCGCGGCGCTTCCTGGAGAACGTCCAGCTGTTCGCCCTCGCGGAAAGCCTGGGCGGCGTGGAAAGCCTGATCGAGCACCCGGCGATCATGACCCACGCCAGCATCCCGCCGGAAAACCGCGCGGCGCTGGGCATTGGCGATTCGCTGATTCGCCTGTCGGTGGGGGTGGAAGACGTGGAGGACCTGCGTGCCGATCTGGCCAAGGCGCTGGCGATGATCTAGGACGGCTTTTCGTAGGAGCGAGCTTGCTCGCGAACATTCCGGGCACTGAGGCTGGGCGGTTCGCGAGCAAGCTCGCTCCTACAAGGGCGCGAAGCCGCGCACGTCTGCGCCTTCGTAGGATGGCGTAGAGCGAAGCGATACCCATCATTTTCGGCACCGACAGCATGGGTATCGCTCCGCTCCACCCATCCTGCGTCCGAGCTCCCTGCGGATGCCCCAATAAAAAAGCCCGCCAATCGGCGGGCTTTTTCATGGAGCGATGAGGCGTTACACCGCGTGGACGATATGTCCGTCCACCAGGGTGCAGCGCACCACGCCCGGCAGGCAGTGGCCGAGGAACGGGCAATTCTGGCCACGGGAGTGCCAGGTCTCGCCCACCAGGGTCTGGCCTTCGGCTTCGAACAGCACCACGTCCGCCGCAGCCCCCACGGCCAGTTTGCCGGCCGGCAGACGCAGGGCGGCGGCCGGGCCGCTGGAGAGGCGTGCGAGCAGGGTCGGCAGGTCGAGCAGGCCGTCCTGCACCAGGGTCATGGCCAGCGGCAGCAGCAGCTCGACGCTGCTGATGCCCGGATCGGTGGCGGCGAACGGAGCGTTCTTCGCGTCCTGCTCATGGGGCTGGTGATGGCTGGCGATGGCCTGGATCACCCCGCTCTTCACCGCTTTGCGCAGGGCGTCGCGGTCCTTGCGCGAGCGCAGCGGCGGCTGCACGTGGTACAGGCTGGAGAAGTCCGCCAGCGCCTCGTCGGTAAGAATCAGCTGGTACAGCGCCACGTCGGCGGTAACCGGCAGGCCGCGGGCCTGGGCCTGGGCGATCATCTCGACGCCACGGGCACTGGTCAGCTGGCTGAAGTGCGCTCGCACGCCGGATTGTTCCACCAGCAGCAGGTTGCGGGCCAGGGCCACGGTCTCGGCGGTTTCCGGGATACCAGCCAGGCCGCGGAAGCTGGCGGTCGGGCCCTCGTGGGCGATGCCGTCGCCAGCCAGTTCGGCATCCTGGGAGGTGAAGATCACGGTCAGGTCGAAGGTCGCCGCGTATTCCAGCGAGCGCAGCAGCACGCGGTTGCTCGCCATCGGCGCCAGGCCGTTGGTGAACGCCACGCAGCCGGCGTCGCGCAGGGCGACCAGTTCGGACAGCTGCTCCCCGGCCAGGCCTCTGGTCAGCGCGCCGATAGGGAAGACCTTGGCGTTGCCGGCCTCGCGGGCGCGGTCGAGGATCAGCTCGGCGACCGCCGAGGTGTCCAGCACCGGCTTGGTCTGCGGTGGGAAGCACAGGCTGGTGACGCCACCGGCGGCGGCGGCGCGGGTTTCGCTCTCGATGTTGCCCTTGCGGCTGTAGCCCGGCTCGCGCAGGGCGACGCTCAGGTCGACCAGCCCGGGCGCGGCGATCAGGCCGGCGGCGTCGATTTCCTGGGCGGCGTGGAAGTCTGCGGGGGCGTCGCCGATGGCGACAATGCGGCCGGCCTCGATGTGCAGGTCGCAGACCTTGTCCAGGCCGCTGGCCGGGTCGATCAGGTGGGCGCCACGAATACTGACGGTCATTGCGCGTCCTCCTGTTCCAGCTGGCGTTGGGCGTTCTGGCCGCTCATGGCCATGGACAGCACGGCCATGCGGATGGCGATGCCGTAGGTGACCTGGTTGAGGATCACCGACTGTTCGCCGTCGGCCACGGCAGAGTCGATTTCCACGCCGCGGTTGATCGGGCCGGGGTGCATGACGATGGCGTCGGGCTTGGCCAGCTGCAGGCGCTTCTGGGTCAGGCCGTAGAGCTTGAAGAACTCGCCCTCGCTGGGCAGCAGGCCGCCGGCCATGCGCTCGCGCTGCAGGCGCAGCATGATCACCACGTCGACGTCCTTCAGGCCTTCGTTGGCATCGGTGAAGACTTTCACGCCGTACTGTTCTTCCAGGCCCACGGGCAGCAGGGTGCGCGGGGCGATAACGCGGATGTCCGGGCAGCCCAGGGTCTTCAGCGCCAGCATGTCGGAGCGCGCCACCCGCGAGTGCAGGATGTCGCCGACGATGGCCACCGAGAGGTTCTCGAAGCTGCCCTTGTGGCGGCGGATGGTGAGCATGTCGAGCATGCCCTGGGTCGGGTGGCCGTGACGGCCGTCGCCGCCGTTGATCACGGCGACGTTGGGGCTGACGTGCTCGGCGATGAAGTGCGCGGCACCCGAGTCGCTGTGACGCACGACGAACATGTCGGCGGCCATGGCCTCGAGGTTGCGCAGGGTGTCGGTGAGTGTCTCGCCCTTGCTGGTCGAGGAGGTCGACACGTTCAGCGAGATGACGTCGGCGGACAGGCGCTGGGCGGCCAGTTCAAAGGTAGTACGGGTGCGCGTGGAGTTTTCGAAGAACACGTTGCACACGGTCTTGCCGCGCAGCAGCGGGACTTTCTTCACCGCGCGGGCGCCGACTTCGAGGAAGGAGTCGGCGGTATCGAGGATTTCAGTCAGCAGTTCGCGGGACAACCCGTCGAGCGAGAGGAAGTGGCGCAGCTGGCCCAGGTCGTTGAGCTGCAGCGGGCGCTTGGCGTCGGTCGGCATGTGGCAGGCCCTGAAAGTAGGAGGTGGAGGTCCGGGCGCGCGGGGTTACAGCGCGGTGCTGAGAAGCGTGCGCTCGAGGACAAGTGGTGCGGGACCGCGCAATTTTACCCGCTCGTTGGGTGCCAATGACAGGGTTTCGCCGACGACATCCGGACGAATTGGCAGTTCGCGCTTGTTCAGGTCCACCAGGCTGACCAGGGTCACGCTGGCCGGGCGACCGTAGTCGAACAGCTCGTTGAGCGCGGCGCGGATGGTCCGGCCGCTCATCAGCACGTCGTCCACCAGGACCAGATGCTGGCCGTCGATCTCGAAGGGCAGTTCCGACGGACGGACCTGTGGGTGCAGGCCGCTGCGGGTGAAATCGTCGCGGTAGAAGGAGACGTCGAGGATGCCGAGGATCTCGTCGCTGCCCAGTGCCTTGAGCAGTTCCTGGGCGACCCAGATGCCACCGGTGTGGATGCCGACGAAGCGCGGCGCGTCGATCCCGCGCTGCGCCAGGTAGTTGCGCAGGTCGGTAGCCATGCGGGGGATGAGTTCGGCGGGGCTGGGCAGGGTCATGACGTCTCCGGTTCGGTTGGCGAGGCCACCCGGCGCGGGCGGCCATCGGGGCGGACCGTTCCGGGAAGGACTGGTCCGGCAAGCTTAGTGGCTTTCGCCGCGCTGGCGCTGCCTCAGGTCAAGGACGCTGCGGCAGGGCCGGCACCGCGGCCTCGGATCATGCGGTGGCGTTGTCGGCCAGCCAGCCCTCCAGCAGCAGGGCGGCGGCCAGGGCGTCCACCGGGCGCTCGCGGTAGCCACCCGTCTGGCCCTGGGCCAGGCGTTCGCCCTTGGCGGCGTAGGTGGTCAGGCGTTCGTCGTGGGTGTGCACCGGCAGGTTGTAGCGGCCGTGCAGGCGGCGGGCGAATTTCTCGGCGCGCTCGCTCATGTCGCTGGGGGTGCCGTCCATGTTCAGCGGCAGGCCGACGACGATGGCGTCGGGCTGCCATTCCTTGATCAGGGCTTCGACACGGTTCCAGTCCGGCACGCCGTTCTGCGCCTTGAGCACGCAGAGCTCGCGAGCCTGGCCGGTGATGGCCTGGCCGACGGCGACGCCGATCTGCTTGGTGCCGTAGTCGAAACCCAGGAGCAGGCGCAGGGGTTTGCTACTCATCAGGCGTGCCCGGCCTGGGCGGTGAGCAGGCTGAGGTTGACCCCCAGGCGCTCGGCGGCCGCTGACAGGCGCTGCTCGGCCGGAACATCGAAGAGTACCGCGGGGTCGGCAGGGCAGGTCAGCCAGGCATTGTCGGCCAGTTCGGCTTCCAGCTGGCCGGCTTCCCAACCCGCATAACCGAGGGTGATCAGGTGCTGCGCGGGCCCGCTGCCGTCGGCTATGGCGAACAGCACGTCCTGGGAAGTGGAGAGCGACAGCTCGCCCAGCTCCAGGGTGGCCTGGTAGCTGCGCCCGGCAGGGTGCAGGACGAAGCCGCGATCGGTCTGTACCGGCCCGCCGGTATAGATGGTCACGCCCTGGCAGCGCACCGGCGGCAATTCATCCGGACGCAATTGTTCGAGCACATCGGCGAGGCTCAGGCCGCTGGGGCGATTGATGATCAGGCCCATGGCGCCCTGCTCGTTGTGTTCCACGAGGTAGGTGACGGTCTGGGCAAAGTTGGAGTCCGCCATGTGCGGCATGGCGATCAGGAAATGGTGCTTGAGGTAGCTGGCGGCTGTGCTTTTCATGCCGGCTAGTGTCAGGCCTGGGGGCCAAAGGGACAAGACTTGAAAGCGTCAGCTGGCGTTATCCAGCGCGCTGGCTCAGTTGCTGGACAGGCGATCGCCGCGCTCGAAGCGCCAGGTGCGGATGATTTCCAGGCGATCGATGTCATTCAGATCACCCGAGAAGGGCGCGAAGGGCGCGGCCAGGCGCACGATGCGCTGGGCGGCCTGGTCGAGGGTGGGCTGGCCGGAAGATTCGAGCACCTGCACTTCATATAGCGAGCCGTCGCGGTTGATCGATACGAGCAGGCGCAGGCTGCCATAGATGCGCTGGCGACGGGCTTCGTCCGGGTAATTGAGGTTGCCGATGCGCTCGATCTTCTTGCGCCACTCTTCCTTGTACCAGGCGCCCTTGTCGCGCATGGTCGAGGCGGCGCTCAGGCGGTGGATGCGCGGGCGCTTGGCGTAGGCCTGCTGGTCGCGGGCGAGATCGGCTTCGAGGCTGGAGATTTCCGCCGAGAGCTGGGCGGAGTCGAACTGCGGCGCCGGCTTGGCGACGGTCTCGGCCTTGGGCGTCTGCTGTTTGGTCTGCACCTTGTCCGGGCGCGGGGTGCGGGTGGCGACGGCGGCCTTGGGCGCTTCCGGGCTCTTGGCCTGGCGCGGGGTGGCCGGCGGCGAGACTTTCTTGACCTCGGTGTCCTGGAATGGCGCCTGCTCGGTGGTCTTGGGGATCGCCTTGTGTTCCAGGGTGCCGCTGCCCTGCTGGTTCATCTGGGCGAGGTAGTCGGCCTTTTCCGGCGCCTTGTCGCTCTTGAAGCTGGCCAGGGTAATTTCCAGGGTTTTGCTCAACTGGCTGGGGCTGGGCATGGTGAAGCCCACCCCCAGCAGCACGGCCACGTGCAGGATGGCCGCAACGAACAGGGTGAAACCCAGACGGTCCGCCGGACGTACGCCGGAGGACACGGGGAAGTCTTGGTGGGTTGCAGCGTTCATTGCGGGTCGCGTAGGCCAGGGTGGGGCGGAAGTCTGCCGACGAGGCTTATAAAAGTCTATGACGCACTGCGCGCCTTGAGCTTTTCGTCGATGACTGCCATCAGTCTCTCACCGATGCGCGTGTCGTAGGCCGCATCGATCTCGCGGATGCAGGTCGGGCTGGTGACGTTGATCTCGGTGAGGTTCTCGCCGATCACGTCCAGGCCGACGAACAGCAGGCCGCGCTTGCGCAGTTCCGGGCCGACCTGGGCGGCGATCCAGCGGTCGCGCTCGGTCAGCGGCTGGGCCACGCCGCGACCGCCGGCGGCCAGGTTGCCGCGGGTCTCGCCCTGGGCGGGAATGCGCGCCAGGCAGTATTCCACCGGCTCACCGTCGATCATCAGGATGCGCTTGTCGCCGTCCTTGATGGCCGGCAGGTAGCGCTGCGCCATGACCTGTTCCTGGCCGTGGCGGGTCAGGGTCTCGAGGATCACCGAGAGGTTCGGGTCGCCTTCGCGGTGGCGGAAGATCATCGATCCGCCCATGCCATCCAGGGGTTTGAGAATGATGTCACGATGCTCCGCGGCGAATTCGCGGAGAATGTCGGACCGGCGGCTCACCACCGTCGGTGGCGCGCACTGCGGGAACAGCGTGGCGAAGTACTTCTCGTTGCAGTCACGCAGGCTCTGCGGCTTGTTGACGATGAGGGTGCCGGCGGTTTCAGCCTGTTCCAGCAGGTAGGTGGAGTAGACGAACTCGTTGTCGAAGGGCGGGTCCTTGCGCATCAGGATCACGTCCAGGTCCGACAGCGGTTGGTCGACTTCCTCTTCCAGTTCGAACCAGTGGGCCGGATCGTAGAACACCTTGAGCGGGCGCATGCGGCCACGGGCGACGTTCTCTTTCTGGTAAAGGTCCTGCTGTTCCATATAGAAGAGCTGCCAACCACGGGCCTGGGCGGCCAGCAACATGGCCAGCGAGCTGTCCTTCTTGAAACTGATCTGCGCGATGGGGTCCATCACGATCCCGAGGCGTACGCTCATGGGATGTCCTCCTGGGGGAATTCGTCGGCTTGGGGCTGCGACTCCGGGCCGCGCCGCAAAGGCTGAAAATGGACGCTCAGGGTGGCGCTGGATGTGCGCTCGGTCAAGGAAAAAGCCTGCGCGTTCGGGGTCTTATGGCCTGAATTTGCTGGGCGTGGTAAAGATTCTGACGATTGTGGTAAAAGGTTCCCACGATTGGGTCGCAGCCCGACGGTGGCAGGGCGCTTGCGCACTGAAATAAAAAGCGGAAAAACGACTCACCGAGATGGTAAGGGCGAACATGGAACAGCATTCCGACGGTTTGAAAGTAATGGTGATCGACGATTCCAAGACGATTCGTCGCACGGCTGAAACCCTGCTGAAGAAAGTCGGCTGCGATGTCATTACAGCCATCGACGGCTTCGATGCGCTGGCCAAGATCGCCGATACCCATCCCAGCATCATCTTCGTTGACATCATGATGCCGCGCCTGGATGGCTATCAGACCTGCGCCCTGATCAAGAACAACAGTGCATTCAAATCCACGCCGGTGATCATGCTGTCCTCCAAGGACGGCCTGTTCGACAAGGCCAAGGGTCGCATCGTCGGTTCCGATCAGTACCTCACCAAGCCCTTCAGCAAGGAAGAACTGCTCGGCGCGATCAAGACCCATGTGCCCGACTTCACCCCGGTGGAGCACGCTTCCTGAAGTCCGGCGCGAGCGCCGGTGACGCCTATTCCGTATGGGGACCACAATGGCTCGAATTCTGATTGTTGATGACTCGCCGACCGAGATGTACAAGCTGACCGCGATGCTGGAAAAGCACTCGCACCAGGTACTCAAGGCCGAAAATGGCGCCGATGGCGTGGCCCTGGCTCGCCAGGAAAAGCCCGACGTCGTCCTGATGGACATCGTCATGCCCGGCCTGAACGGCTTCCAGGCGACCCGTCAGCTGTCCAAGGACCCGGAAACCAGCGCGATTCCGGTGATCATCGTCACCACCAAGGACCAGGAGACCGACAAGGTCTGGGGCAAGCGCCAGGGCGCTCGCGACTACCTGACCAAGCCGGTGGACGAAGAGACACTGCTCAAGACCATCAATTCGGTGCTGGCCGGCTGATACAGCCGTACCTGCACGACCAGAACATAATTATTAGAGAAGGCCAGGGCCGGCATGGCGGAAGTCCAGAGTCCTTTCGAGGTTCTCGTCCAGATCGATCAGCGCTGTCGTCAGCTGGCCGCGGGTCTGCCCGCGCAGCGCGAGGTGGTGCAGAGCTGGAACGGTATCGGCTTTCGCATGGCTGGGCGCCTGTTCGTGGCGCCCATGGGGGAGGTCGGCGAGGTTCTTCACGAACCGCGCTACACACTGCTGCCCGGTGTCCGTGACTGGGTGAAGGGGGTCGCCAACGTGCGCGGCCGCCTGTTGCCGATCATGGACCTGTGCGGTTTCCTCGGCGCGGAGCTTTCGCCTCTGCGCAAACAGCGGCGCGTGCTCGTCGTGGAACACCAGGAAGTCTTCGCCGGCCTCATCGTCGATGAGGTGTTCGGCATGCAGCACTTCCCGGTGGACACCTTCTCCGAGCAGCTGCCGCCCCTCGAAGCGGTCCTGCAACCCTTTATTCATGGCGTCTTCCACCGGGAGCAACCCTGGCTCGTGTTCAGTCCGCATGCGCTGGCTCAACACCCGGGGTTCCTGGATGTCGCCAGCTAGCGTTTGACCGGTTGGGCCGGCGTTGCCGGCCCTTGTTGTGACATGGAATTCGTAATCGTGGTGGGTCCAGGCGGGGGCCGAATATGAAAAATATAAAGGCAGGCAGTCTTTTTTCGGGTGCGCGTAGCAGCTCGCTGATCCTCGGACTCTTCGTGGTCCTGATCGTGGCGATCGTCTTGCTGTTCGCCAACTTCGCTTACCTCAACACCCAGGCGAACCACGACAAGCAGTACATCGGCCATGCCGGCGAACTGCGCGTGCTGTCCCAGCGTATCGCCAAGAACGCCACGGAAGCCGCGGCGGGCAAGGCGGAGGCGTTCAAGCTGCTGAAAGAAGCGCGCAACGACTTCGAGAAGCGCTGGAACATCCTCTCCAAGGGTGACGAGAGCACCGGCCTGCCGCCGAGCCCGGATTCGGTACAACCGCAGATGGCGGATGTGCAGAAGGACTGGGACACCCTGCGCAAGAACGCCGACTCCATCCTCGCCAGCGAACAGACCGTACTGTCCCTGCACCAGGTAGCCGCGACCCTCGCCGAAACCATCCCGCAGCTGCAGGTGGAGTACGAAGAGGTCGTCGATATCCTGCTGGAAAACGGCGCCCCGGCCGACCAGGTCGCGGTAGCCCAACGCCAGTCGCTGCTGGCCGAACGTATCCTCGGCTCGGTGAACAAGGTGCTGGCCGGTGACGAGAACTCGGTGCAGGCCGCCGACAGCTTCGGCCGTGACGCCAGCCTCTTCGGCCGCGTACTCAAGGGCATGAAGGAAGGCAACGCGGCGATGAGCATCTCCAAGGTGACCAACGCCGAAGCGGTGGATCGCCTCAACGAGATCGCCGAACTCTTCGAATTCGTGTCCGGCTCGGTGGATGAGATCCTCGAGACCTCCCCGGAACTGTTCCAGGTCCGTGAAGCCGCCAACACCATCTTCGGTGGCTCGCAGACCCTGCTGGACAAGGCTTCCAGCCTCGCCGCCGGCTTCGAGAACCTGGCCGAAGGCCGTGTGTTCAACCAGGTCGCCAGCGCCGCGCTGGGTATCATCGCCCTGGGCGCGATCATCCTCATCGGCCTGGTGATGGTGCGTGAGACCAACCGCCGACTGGCCGAGACCGCCGAGAAGAACGAGCGTAACCAGGCGGCGATTCTGCGACTGCTCGACGAAATCGCCGACCTCGCCGACGGTGACCTGACGGTGGCCGCGACGGTAACCGAGGACTTCACCGGTGCGATCGCGGACTCCATCAACTACTCCATCGACCAGCTCCGAGAGCTGGTGGAAACCATCAACCTGACCGCCGTGCAGGTGGCCGCCGCCGCCCAGGAAACCCAGGCCACCGCCATGCACCTGGCCGAGGCTTCCGAGCACCAGGCACAGGAAATCGCCGGCGCCTCCGCCGCGATCAACGAAATGGCCGTGTCCATTGACCAGGTATCGGCGAACGCCTCCGAGTCCTCGGCGGTAGCGGAACGTTCCGTAGCCATCGCCAACAAGGGCAACGAAGTGGTGCACAACACCATCACCGGCATGGACAACATCCGTGAGCAGATCCAGGACACCTCGAAGCGGATCAAGCGCCTCGGTGAATCGTCCCAGGAGATCGGTGACATCGTAAGCCTGATCAACGACATCGCCGACCAGACCAACATCCTCGCCCTGAACGCCGCGATCCAGGCGTCCATGGCGGGCGACGCGGGTCGCGGCTTCGCCGTGGTAGCGGACGAAGTACAGCGTCTGGCGGAACGTTCTTCCGCAGCGACCAAGCAGATCGAAGCGCTGGTGAAGACCATTCAGACCGACACCAACGAAGCGGTGATCTCGATGGAACAGACCACCTCCGAGGTGGTCCGCGGTGCCCGCCTGGCGCAGGACGCCGGTGTGTCCCTGGAAGAGATCGAGAAGGTATCCAAGACCCTGGCAGCGTTGATCCAGAACATTTCCAACGCCGCCCGTCAGCAGGCCTCCTCCGCCGGCCACATTTCCAACACCATGAACGTGATCCAGGAGATCACCTCGCAGACCTCTGCCGGTACCACCGCTACTGCGCGCAGCATTGGTAACTTGGCCAAGATGGCCGGCGAGATGCGCCACTCCGTATCCGGCTTCAAACTGCCGGACACCGCCGAACAGGCCTGAGCAGAGGAGGTGCGCTGCTCTTTGCCGGGTAGCGCACGACAATCTTGAGCGAGGGGCGCGACATGCAGGCAAGTGGCGTCTGGTCGTTGCAGCCGTTGGCCGACATGTCGGCCGCGGACTTCCGCGACTGGCAGGCACTGTTGGAAGACCGGACCGGCGTCGTGGTCAACGAGCAGCGCCGTGCCTTCCTGCAGACCAGCCTGGGCGCGCGGATGCGCGAACTGGGTATCGCCGACTATGGCACCTATTACCGCCAGGTCACCGACGGCCCACGCGGCGCCGTCGAGTGGTCGAACCTGCTGGACCGCCTCACCGTTCAGGAAACCCGTTTCTTTCGCCACAAGGCATCCTTCGACGTGCTGGAGAGCTTCCTGCTCCGGCGCCTCGCAGAGGTCGGCCCGAGCCGGCCACTGGCCTTGTGGAGCGTCGGCTGTTCCAGTGGCGAGGAGCCTTACTCCCTCGCCATGGTGGCCGCCAAGGTACTGGAAGATGCAGGTCTGGCGCCGCTGTTCGGCGTGACCGGCACCGACATCAGCCTCAATGCCCTGAACCGGGCGCGCGAGGCGAGCTACGCGGCACGCAAGCTGGAGGATATCGACCCGGAACTGGCCACGCGCTACTTCAGCGCGCAGGATGACGGTCGATACCGTGTGATACCCGATCTCGCCGGGCGCGTCTGTTGCGCGCGGCTGAATGTGCTGGAACTGGCCAAGGCGCCAATGTCCGGCATGGACGTGATTTTTTGCCAGAACCTGCTGATCTATTTCCGCCGCTGGCGGCGGCGGGACATCCTCAATCGCCTGGCCGAGCGGCTGGCGCCTGGGGGGCTGCTGGTGATCGGAGTGGGCGAGGTCGCCGATTGGCACCACCCGCTGCTCGAACCGGTCGCCGATGAGCGCGTTCTGGCCTTTACCCGGAAGGGATGACACAGACACATGAGTGGAGTGGCTATGGGTGATCGGCACGATTATGTCGCCCTGGAATGGGTAAAAGGCGAGATTGCCGAAACGCTCAAGCAGGCGCGGCAAGCCCTCGAATCCTACGTCGAGAACCCTCAGGACCCGACGCGGATGGGCTTTTGCCTGGCCTATATCCACCAGGTGCGCGGCACGCTGCAGATGGTGGAGTTCTACGGCGCGGCCCTGCTCGCCGAGGAAATGGAGTACCTGACCCAGGCGCTGATCGACGGCAAGACGTCCAGCCAGAGCGAAGCGCTGGAAGTGCTGATGCAGGCCATTCTGCAGCTGCCTGCCTACCTGGAGCGTATCCAGAGCGCCCGCCGCGACCTGCCGCTGGTGGTGCTGCCGCTGCTCAACGACCTGCGCACCGCCCGCGGCGAGAAGCTGCTGTCGGAAACCAGCCTGTTCTCCCCCGACCTGTCCCGCGAATCCCCGGTGCTTCCGGTGGACGCCCTGGCGCGCCTGCGCACCGCTGAACTGCCGGCGCTGCTGCGCAAGCTGCGGCAGATGCTGCAGGTCGCCCTGGTCGGCGTCATCCGCAACCAGGACCTGCCGACCAACCTGGGCTACCTGGCGCGCGTCTTCGCCCGCCTCGAGTCCCTGTGCAAGGACGCCCCGCTGGGCCGCCTGTGGGTGATCGCTTCGGCGATGATCGAGGGCCTGGCCAACGGCAGCATCGCCAACGGCACCTCGGTGCGTAACCTGCTGCGCCAGGTCGACCGCGAGTTCAAGCGGCTGGTCGACCAGGGCGCCGACGCCATGAACCAGCCGGCGCCGGAAGAGCTGATCAAGAACCTGCTGTTCTATGTGGCCAAGGCCTCCGACCACTCGCCGCGCGTGCGGGCGGTGAAGGACGAGTACCGCCTGGACGACGCCCTGCCGGGTGCAGCCCTGGTGGACGAGGAACGTGCCCGTCTCGCCGGCCCCGACCGCGACGCCATGCGCTCGGTCGTTGGCGCGCTGTGCGAGGAGCTGGTGCGGGTCAAGGACAGCCTCGACCTCTTCGTGCGCAGCGATCGCAGCGGCGTGAACGAGCTGGGCAGCCTGCTGGCACCGCTCAAGCAGATTGCCGACACCCTCGCCGTGCTGGGCTTCGGCCAGCCGCGCAAGGTTATCCTCGACCAGATCGACGTGGTCAGCGCGCTCGCCCACGGCCAGCGCCAGCCCAACGACGCCACCCTGATGGATGTCGCCGGTGCGCTGCTCTATGTCGAGGCCACGCTGGCCGGCATGGTCGGCCCGAGCGAAGAGCCGGGCAGCGAAGAGAACGTCCTGCCGACCACCGACGTCGAGCAGATCCACCAGGTGGTGATCAAGGAAGCGCGCAACGGCCTGGAACTGGCCAAGGACGCGATCATCGAGTTCATCGCCTCGCAGTGGAACCACGAGCACCTGGCCCGCGTGCCGGAACTGCTCACGCAGGTTCGCGGCGGTCTGGCGATGATCTCCCAGGAACGTGCAGCGAAACTGCTGGAAAACTGCAATCGCTACATCCAGGAACAGCTGCTGGTGCGCCAGGCCGTGCCGGACTGGCACAGCCTGGACACCCTGGCCGACGCCATCACCAGTGTCGAGTACTACCTCGAGCGCCTGTCGGAAGACCACAACACCCAGGGCGACATGATCCTCGACGTGGCCGAGGAGAGCCTGGACAGCCTGGGCTACTCGCTCAAGCCGCGTCCGTCGATCCTCGATGCCGAGCCGAGCGCCTTCGCGCCCGCTCCGCTGGACAATCCGCTGGACGAGATCGACGTGCTGGCCGCCCAGCCGCTGGCCGAACCGACCGAAGCCGTGCCGGTGGAAGCGGTGCCGGAACTGGCCGCGCCGGTGGAAATCGCCGACAGCTTTGAACCGTCCAGCTTCGAGGCAGCTCCGCTTGAGGAGCCGTCGTACGAACAGCCTGCCCAGCTGGCTCCGCTCGAAGAGCTGGCTCCGGCCGAAGAACCGATCCTGGACCTGGCCGACATCGACGCGCCGCAACCCGCCGTCGAGAGCGCAGAGAGCTTCTCCTTCGCGCCGGTCGCCGAGCCTGCTGCCGTGGAAGAGCCTTCGCTGCTGGCCGATTTCGACCTCCCTGTGGAGCCCGAAGAGCAGCCTGCCGGCGAAGTCGAATCCAGCTTTACCTTCGAACCCCTGGAGCTGGACTCCGGCCTGCCTCCCGCCGAGCCCACCGCCGAACCGGGTGCCTGGACCCTCGACGACGTCGAGCCGCTGGCCGCTTCTGCCGTCCCGGACGAATCGAGCGCGCCGACCGCCACCCTGGAGCCGGAAAGCCTCAGCTGGGACATCGAGCTGGAGCCGGCTGCACCAATTACTGACACCACCCTGGCAGACGAAGGCTGGTCGCTGGACGACAGCCACAAGGCCGACAGCATCGAGTTCAGCCTCGA
Source organism: Pseudomonas sp. YH-1 (assembly GCF_051990045.1). Taxonomy (NCBI): domain Bacteria; kingdom Pseudomonadati; phylum Pseudomonadota; class Gammaproteobacteria; order Pseudomonadales; family Pseudomonadaceae; genus Pseudomonas; species Pseudomonas sp. YH-1. The sequence continues at coordinate 1,511,745 of NZ_CP178184.1, forward strand.
AACGCTGGAAGAAGCCCCTGCGCAACCGCAGACCGATGAGCTGAACTGGAGCCTCGACGACGCCGTTCCACTGGCCGAGGCACCGCGCATCGACGAACCGGTACAGGCGGAGTCCCCGGTTACCGAACAGACCTGGGAAGCCCTGGATCTGTCCATGGCACCGAGCGAAACCCCGGCAGCCCCGGAACTGCTCGAAGACTTTGCCAGCCTGCCGTCGCTGGAGGCCACTCCGGCCCCGGTGGACGAGCTGAGCTGGGACATGGAGTCGCTCACCCCAACCGGCGAGAAGCCCGCCGAGGAAGACTGGTTCAGCATCGACCTGAGCCAGCCGGCTGCCGAATCGCCCGCGCCTTCCCTGGAGCTTGACGAAAGCTTCGCCAGCCTGGAAGCGCACGAACCCGCCCCGCTGGCGACCCTGGAGTCCCTGGACGACCTGAGCTTCGATGCCCAGCCCGTCACCGATGCGCCGTCCACAGCCGAAGCTTCGCTGGTCAGCGATGACAACTGGACGCTGGGCGAGCTGAGCGAGCCGACCGCGCCGACCGCGCTGGACGCCGGCGTCGATCTCAGTCTCGACGCGCCGCTGCAACTGGAGCCGCTGGAGCCGCTGGCCGAAGCCGAAACGCCGTCGTTCCAGGCCCAAGCCTGGAGCGACGAGAACATCGCCGACCTGGACCTGCCGGAAGTCGAGCTGCCCAGCCCGCCGGCGGAGCTCGAGCCGGCCGCCGAGGCACCGGCCAAGCCGTTGTCCCTGGCCGAAGTCATGGCTGCTCCGGTGCAGGCGATCAACCCGCCTGCCCAGGATGTCCCCCCCAGCCTGCTGCCACCGCCCGCCGACGAAGAACCGATCGACGAAGAGCTGCGCGAAGTCTTCATCGAAGAGGCCGGTGAAGTGCTGGAGACCATCGGTGAACACCTGCCGACCTGGCTGGCCAATACCGATGACCGCGACTCGCTGACCGAAATCCGCCGCGCCTTCCACACCCTCAAGGGCAGTGGCCGGATGGTCCGTGCGCTGGTGATCGGCGAGCTGGCCTGGTCCATCGAAAACCTGCTCAACCGCGTGCTGGACCGTAGCATCGTTGCCTCGCCGGCCGTGCTGCAGGTCATCCAGGATGTGGTCGCGCTACTGCCCGAACTGGTCGACGAGTATGCCGCCAGCGCCCAGCGCCAGCGCGACGACGTCGACCGCCTGGCCGCCACCGCCCACGCCCTGGCCAAAGGGCAGCCGGTACCGCCGCCCGGCGGCGGGTTGCCGGAGTCGGCGCCGCAGGTCGAGGACATCACCCCCGAGCTGGCTGAAGTCGAGGAAATTGCGGCGCAAGCAGCCAACGAAGGTCTCGACGAAAGCCTCGATCCGCAGTTACTCGAGATCTTCCGCAACGAAGCGGAAGCCCATCTGGAAACCCTGGTCGGCTTCCTCGCCGATTGCGCGCAGCAGCTGCCGCAGCCGGTGACCGACGACCTGCAGCGCGCCCTGCACACGCTCAAGGGCAGCGCTCACATGGCCGGCATCCTGCCGATCGCCGAAATCGCCACGCCGCTGGAGCGGCTGGTGAAGGAGTTCAAGACCAACCTGTTGCAGGTCGACCTGCGCGAGGCCGAGCTGCTGCACGCCGCCGAAGGCCTGTTCCGCGTCGGTCTCGACCAGCTCGTCGAAGGCCGTCCGCTGGCACCCATCGAGGGCAGCCCGGAGCTGCTGGCGCGCATCGCGCAGGTCCACCAGGAACGCCTGGAGGCCGCCGAGGCCAAGCGTCGCGGTGAAAGCGGCGAAGGCAGCGGCAACGACCCGCAGATGATCGGCATGTTCCTCGCCGAGGGCATGGACATCCTGCTCGACGCCGAGGATCTGCTGCGCCGTTGGCGCGAGCACCCGCAGGAGCGCCACGAACTGGGCGCCCTCTACGACGAACTGGAAACCCTCAGCCGTGGCGCACAGATGGCCGAGCTGCCGCAGATGGCAGAACTCGCCGACGCGCTGCTGGCCGTCTACGGCGCCGTGCGCCAGGGTCGCCTGGAAACCGGCGATGCGTTCTTCTCCGCCGCTGAAGCCGCCCACGAGGCGCTGATCGGCATGATGGACCAGGTAGCCGCCGCCCTGCAGGTCAGCGCCCGCCCGGAACAGGTCGAAGCGCTGCACCGCCTGCTGGACGCTCCGGTCACTGCTCCCGAGGAGATTGCGAGCGAGCTGCAGGACGCCTCGGACATCGAGTTCGTCGACCTGGAAAGCCTGACCGCCGACGACTTCCCGGCCGAGGACGAAGAATTCCTTCTCGACAGCCGCCAAGTGGACGACGACAACCTGCCTGACGGCCTGAGCTGGTCGGCGCGGGGTGACAACGACGGCGCCCCGCGCGGTGCTGCCGACGATGACGACGATGACGTCATCACCGCCGAGACGCCATATGCCCATCCGGCCCCGCAGCAACCGCCGCGCGCGCTGGACGAGGAAATGGTGGCGATCTTCCTCGAAGAGGCGGTCGACATCCTGGATAACGCCGGCCAGGCGCTGGACCAATGGTTGGCCTCGCCCGAAGGCCTCGCCGCACTTTCGACCCTGCAACGCGACCTGCACACCCTCAAGGGTGGTGCGCGCATGGCGGAAATCCGCGAAATCGGCGACCTGTCCCACGAACTCGAATCGCTCTACGAAGGCCTGCTGGACCATCGCTTCCAGCACAGCCCACCGCTGGGCGAGCTGCTGCGCACCTGCCACGATCGCCTGGCGACCCAGCTCGACCAGCTGCAGGCTGGCCAGGCGCTGACCGATCCGGCCGACCTGGTGCAGACCATCCGCACCTTCCGCCAGAATCCGGCTGCCGGCCTGAACCTGCCGCAGGCTCTGGCGGCGCAGCAGGAAGCCGTGGCTGAGCAGGAAGAAACCCTCGAGCTGCCGCCAGTCATCGAAACCGAGATCGAGCTGGAGCTGCCCACCGAGGCGGCGCCGGAAGCTGAAGCTGTCGAAACCGTCGAAGCTTTTACCCCAGAAGACCGCGAACCCGACAGCATCGACCTGGAGAGCATCGTTCCCGATGCCGCGGTCGAGCCGCAGCAGCAATCCGCCTCGCAAGACCTCGACCTGCAGGCCTTCCTCGACCAGGCCGAAGCTGAAATCGCCGAGTCGTCGCAGGCTGAGCCGGAGGTCATCGAGCCCGCTGCACCGGTCGCTAGCGCGGAAGTCGCGGGCGTGCAGGACAGCGAGTACGAGCTGGCTGAAGACCGCGACCTGGAACTGGTGGAAATCTTCCTCGAGGAAGGTTTCGACATCCTCGAAAGCTCCTCCGGTGCCCTGCACCGCTGGATGGAAAACCCCGACAACAGCGTCGAACTGGAAGCGCTGCAACGCGACCTGCACACCCTCAAGGGCGGCGCGCGGATGGCCGAGATCCGCCCCATTGGCGACCTCTCCCATGAGCTGGAATTCCTCTACGAAGGCCTCTGCGGTGGCCGCCTGCGTGCCAGCCCGACACTCTTCGAGCTGCTGCAGCGCTGCCACGACCGTCTCGCCGAGATGCTCGAAGCGGTCCAGCAGCATCGCCGGATTCCGGGAGGTGAATCGCTGATCGATGCGATCCACCGATTTCGTGCCAACCCCGAAGAACAACTGAGCATTCCCAGCAGCGTCAGCCTGCACGCGATCAGCTCCACCCCTGCCGCGCCGGAAGGCCCGGAAGCCGACATCCTGGATATCTTCCTGGAAGAGGCGGACGACCTGCTTGAAGGCATGGAACAGGCCCTGGGCCGCTGGGACGCCGAGCGTGAGAACGGTGCGCTCGACGAGCTGCTGCGCATTCTCCATACCCTCAAGGGCGGTGCGCGCCTGGCTGGCCAGACCAGCCTGGGCGACCTGGCCCATGACCTCGAACAGCACCTGAGCGAAGCCCAGCAACAGGGCGCGCCCTGGCCGGAAAGCCTGCTGATGGACGCGCAGTCCGGCTTCGAAGGCCTGCAGGCCGAAGTCGACCAGCTGCGCCTGCACCTGGGTGAAGTCGAGACTGCCGATAGCCAGCACGAAGACCTCGCCGAGGAGCCGATCGCCGAACAGCCGGCCCCGGTGAGCCTGCCGGCATTGCCCGAAGCCATCATGGCCGCGGCCGTGCCGCAGCGCGTCGACGCGCCGGTGGTGCTGCCCTTCGTTCGCCGTGCCCAGGAAGCCGCCCAGGAAGCCGCTGCGCGCCGCGCGCCGCAGGAGCTGGTGAAGGTGCCCGCGCAACTGCTCGAAGGCCTGGTCAACCTTGCCGGTGAGACCTCGATCTTCCGTGGTCGCGTCGAGCAGCAGGTGAGCGACGTCGGTTCGACCCTGGGCGAGATGGACGCCACCATCGAGCGGGTTCGCGATCAGCTGCGCCGCCTCGATACCGAAACCCAGGCGCAGATCCTCTCGCGCCACCAGGCCGACGCCGAGCGCGCCGGCTATGAAGAGTTCGACCCGCTGGAAATGGACCGCTACTCGCAGCTGCAGCAGCTTTCGCGCGCACTGTTCGAGTCCGCTTCCGACCTCTTCGACCTCAAGGAAACCCTGGCTGCCAAGAATCGCGACGCCGAGACCCTGCTGCTGCAACAGGCGCGGGTCAACACCGAGCTGCAGGAAGGCCTGATGCGTACCCGCATGGTGCCCTTCGACCGCCTGGTGCCGCGCCTGCGCCGGATCGTCCGTCAGGTGGCTAGCGAGCTGGGCAAGCAGGTCGAGTTCGTGGTCAGCAACGCCGAAGGCGAGATGGACCGTACCGTGCTCGAACGCATCGTCGCGCCGCTGGAGCACATGCTGCGCAACGCGGTCGACCACGGCATCGAGTCCGGCGAGGCGCGGCGCATCGCCGGTAAGCCGGAGCAGGGCACCATTCGCCTGACCCTGGGCCGAGAGGGTGGTGACATCCTCCTGACCCTGGCCGACGATGGCGCTGGCGTCCGCCTGGAAGCCGTGCGCCGCAAGGCCATCGAGCGCGGCCTGATGACCGACGACAGCGAGCTGAACGACCACGAGGTGCTGCAGTTCATCCTCGAGGCCGGTTTCAGTACCGCCGAGAAAGTCACGCAGATTTCCGGCCGTGGCGTGGGCATGGACGTGGTGAACTCCGAGGTGAAACAGCTCGGCGGTTCCATGAGCATCCATTCCAGCGTCGGCGAAGGTACGAAGTTCGACATCCGCCTGCCGTTCACCGTGTCGGTGAACCGCGCGCTGATGGTGCTCTCCGGCGAGGACCTGTATGCCCTGCCGCTGAACACCATCGAAGGTATCGTGCGAGTCTCCCCTTACGAGCTGGAAGCCCTCTACGAGCAGGCTGCCGCCGACGAGACCGGCGCCGCGCCGAGCTTCGAATACGCGGGCCAGAGCTATGAACTGAAATACCTGGGCGACCTGCTCAACAACGGCCAGCATCCCAAGCTGGTCGGGCAGTCGCTGCCCTTGCCGGTGATCCTGGTGCGCTCGGCGGACCACGCCGTGGCGGTGCAGGTGGATGCCCTGGCGGGCTCGCGCGAAATCGTGGTGAAGAGCCTCGGTGCGCAGTTCGCCGGCGTCAGCGGCATCTCCGGCGCGACTATCCTCGGTGACGGTCGCGTGGTGGTGATTCTCGACCTGCTGGCGACCATCCGCGTGCTCCATGCGCAGCTGGTCCAGCATGCCCCGCGCCGCCAACTGGCCGGCCCGGCCGCTGCGGACATCGAGCACCAGCGCCCGACCCTGGTCATGGTGGTGGACGACTCGGTCACCGTGCGCAAGGTCACCAGCCGCCTGCTGGAGCGCAACGGCATGAACGTGCTCACCGCCAAGGACGGGGTGGACGCCATCGCCCAGCTGCAGGAACACAAGCCCGACATCATGCTGCTGGACATCGAGATGCCGCGCATGGACGGCTTCGAAGTGGCCACCCTGGTGCGCCACGATGAACAGCTGAAGGACCTGCCGATCATCATGATTACCTCCCGTACCGGCGAGAAGCACCGCGACCGTGCCCTGGCCATCGGCGTCAACCAGTACCTGGGCAAGCCGTACCAGGAGTCCGAGCTGCTGGAGAACATCCACAAGCTGGTGAAGGCCCATGTCTGAGCAGAGCACGCCGCGGATCGCGGTGATTGCCGATACCTCGCTGCAACGCCACGTGCTGGCGCAGGCCCTGGCCGGCCATGGCTACCAGGTGGTGCTCAATGCCGACCCGGCGCGCCTTGAGAGTGACCAGTTGGACGCCTGCGAGACCGACCTGTGGCTCGTCGACCTGGCGCAGCAGGAAGACTCGCCGCTGGTGGACAACCTGCTGGAACAGTCGCGGGTACCCGTGCTGTTCGGCGAGGGCCATGCGCCGGAGCGGCATTCCGAACACTACCCGCGCTGGGAGCGCCGGCTGGTGTCCAAGCTGCGCAAGCTGGTGGGCGACCCCAGCGCCGGCGTCGGCCGCAGCCTGGCGGCTTTGCTCGACGAAGCGCAGCGCCCGACCCGCGTGACACTGCCCGAAGACCTCGCCGCCTCGCCGCTGAAAGCCGGCGAACCTGCCGCGCAGGTCTGGCTGCTGGCCGCCTCGCTCGGTGGCCCGGCGGCGGTGAAGACCTTCCTCGATGCGCTGCCCGGCGGCCTGCCGGTGGGCTTCCTGTATGCCCAGCACATCGACGCTTCCTTCGAGGCGAACCTGCCGCAAGCGGTCGGTCGCCACAGTCAGTGGCACGTCAACACCGTGCGCGACGGCGATCCGGTGCGCTGCGGCGAAGTGGTGGTCGTGCCGATTACCCAGGAACTGGGCTTCGATGCCTCGGCGCGCATGCGCGTCGAAGATCGCAGCTGGCCGGAGCCCTACAGCCCGTCCATCGACCAGATGATGCTCAACCTCGCCCAGCAGTACGGCGAGCGTTGCGGTGTGATCGTGTTCAGCGGCATGTGCAGCGATGGCAGCGCCGCCGCAGCCTACGTGCGCCGCCAGGGCGCACCGATCTGGACCCAGCGCGCCGACAGCTGCGCCTGTTCCAGCATGCCCGACAGCCTGCGCGAAGGCGGCTACAGCACTCTTTCCGGCGACCCGCGCGAACTCGCGGCGGCGCTGGTCAATCATCTCGCCGAACAATGCGTCGGCGCAGTCACGCAGTGAGATAAGGCCCGATGAGTGATCTTCCCGTCGCCAATACCGCCGTTGCCAATGCTGCTGTGGCCAACGCCGCTCCCAGCAGCCTGACCGGCCTGCTGGTGCCGCTGGCCGACCGCAACCTGCTGCTGCCGAACGTGGCGGTGGCCGAGCTGATCACCTACCGCGCGCCGCACCCGGTGGACGGCCTGCCGTCCTGGTACCTGGGCCAGGTGGCCTGGCGCGACCTGCGCCTGCCGCTGCTGTCCTTCGAGGCGGCCTCCGACGGCCAGGCCGAAGTCAGCCCCGGTGCGCGGGTGATCGTGATCAACGCCCTGGGCGGGCGGCCCAATGTGAAATTCTTCGCGCTCCTGGTGCAGGGTATCCCGCGGTCGCTGAAGGTCGGCTCCGATCTCAAGCGCCTGGACGTGCCGCTGGCGCCGCTGGAGCTGGACGCGGTGGACCTGGGCGACGCCCACGCGCGCATCCCCGACCTGGTCGCGCTGGAGCAGAAACTGGCCGACTCCGGCCTGATCTGAGCCCGCCATGAGTGGCAGCCTGCGCCTTGCCCAGCTGGGAGACCAACCCGGCTTCGAGGTTGCTGGCGCCACACTCGGCGGCCACCGTTTCGAGCGCCACAGCCACGACGAATTCGTCATCAGCGCCAATCTGCGCGGCGAGGAAAGTGTCTGGCTGGACGGCCGAACCTTCGATGCCGGCCCTGGCTGTTTCACCTGCTACAACCCCGGACAGATTCAGGGTGGCGGCGTCGCCGAAGGCCAGCCCTGGCAGTTCGTCAGCCTCTACCTTGCCCCTGACCAGCTGGCCGCGATGCTCGGCCTGCAACGCCTGGAGTTCGAACGAGCCACCGACCGTCTGCCTGCCCTGGCGACCAGGATGGCCGATGCTGTCGAGCGCGTGCTGGGCGATGACCCCTTCGTCCGCCAGCGCGGCGAGGAGCGCCTGACCCTGCTGCTGGCCGAGATCGCTCGCGCCATGGGCGTGCGGCTGCCGCTGGAAGCTGCCGAGCATGGTGGGCGGATCGCCGATCTGCAGGACTGGCTGGCCGCCGACCTCGCGCGTCAACCCAGCCTCGACGAGATGGCGGCCTACCTCGGCCTGTCGCGTTTCCACCTGCTGCGCAGCTTTCAGAAGCAGGTGGGCCTCAGCCCCCGGCAATGGGCCATGCAGCTGCGTACCCGCCGCGCCCAGGCGCTGCTGCGCGCCGGCCTGCCGGCCACCGAGGTGGCGCATGAGCTGGGTTTCGCCGACCAGAGCCACCTCAACCGGCACTTCCGCGCCGCCTATGGCGTATCGCCGGGTACCTTCCAGCGCGCCGTGCGCTGAGGGGCGCAATCTGGTTCAAGTCGCCGGCGAAACGCTCAGGCAGACTGGCTCCATCGCCATCCCGTCCGAGAGTCGATCCATGCTGACCCTGTTCTTCGCCGCGCTGCTGTTCGGCGCCGTCTTCTGCCTGTCTCCCGGCGCCGTGCTCGCCGAAACCCTGCGGCGTGGCCTGAAGGGCGGCTTCCGCCCGGCGCTGCTGGTGCAATTCGGCTCGCTGATCGGCGATGCCGTCTGGGCGCTGATCGGCCTGACCGGCCTGGCGCTGTTGTTCGGCCATGAAACCCTGCGCCTGCCGCTGACGCTGGCCAGCGCCGCCTACCTGGCCTGGCTGGGCGTGCAGAGCCTGCGCGATGCGCGTGAGGTCGGTGTGGTCGAGGAGGGCGCGCCCGGCGATCACCACGCCGGGGCGTTTGCTTCCGGGGCCATGCTGTCGCTGTCGAACCCGAAGAACATCGTCTACTGGGGCGCGCTGGGCGGCGCCATGGCCGGGCTGGTGAATGGCGTGCCGACACTGGCGGATTCGCTGGTGTTCTTCGCCGGCTTCATGACCGCCTCGGTGCTCTGCTGCTTCCTCTGCGCGGCACTGGTGGACTGGCTGCGGCGCAACGCTTCGCCGCGCTGGCACCGGGTGAGCCATGTGTTGTGTGGACTGGTCTTGCTGGTGCTGGTGGGGTTGGCGTTGCGGGGCGTCTGATCTGGTTGGATGTACGAGCGCTGAGCGGTTCGCGAGCAAGCTCGCTCCTACAGGCAGCCAGCTAGCTCGGGGTGCTTTTCGTAGGAGCGAGCTTGCTCGCGAACCCGCCCCACGCCGAACCGCTTAGAAGTCACCCCACAACTGTTGCGCCACGCTCAGTGCAACCACTGGCGCGGTTTCGGTGCGCAATACGCGCGGCCCCAGTCGCGCGGCGTGGAAGCCGGCGCTCTTGGCCTGCTCCACTTCCGCATCGCTCAACCCGCCCTCGGGGCCGATCAGGAAGGCCAGACTCTGAGGCTTGTCATGGCTGGTGAGTGGCTCTGCCACGGGGTGCAGCACCAGTTTGAGCTGCGCTTGGCAGCTCTCCAGCCATTCGGCGAGGGTGATGGGTGCGTTGAGCACCGGCAGGACCGAGCGGCCGCATTGTTCGCAGGCGCTGATCGCCACCTGGCGCCAGTGGGCCATGCGCTTGTCGGCGCGCTCTTCCTTGAGGCGCACTTCGCAGCGTTCGCTGACGATCGGGGTGATTTCACTGGCGCCCAGTTCGGTGGCCTTCTGGATCGCCCAGTCCATGCGCTCGCCACGGGACAGGCCCTGGCCCAGGTGCACGCGCAGCGGTGATTCCGCCTGGCCGTCGAGGACTTCACGCAGGTCCACGCGGACGTTCTTCTTGCCCACCTCGATCAGTTCTCCCAGGTATTCGCGGCCCGAACCGTCGAACAGTTGCACCGCGTCACCCGCGCTGTGGCGCAGTACGCGGCCGATGTAGTGGGCCTGGGCTTCGGGCAGCTCGTGCTGGCCGAGGGAAAGCGGGGCGTCGATGAAGAAGCGGGAGAGGCGCATGGCGATGTCGAACTGATGGGGGAAAGCGGCAAGCTTATAGCTTTCGGCCTGCCGCTTGTAGCCGATCAGCCCGGATCGCGGTGTTCGGGGAAGCGTTCGCTGACCGCTACGCTCACGCTGTCACGGGTGGCGATGTCGATGCCTTCGCTGGCAACTTCGGCGAGGAAGTCGATCTGTTCGGGGGTGATGATGTACGGCGGCAGGAAGTACACCACGCTGCCCAGCGGACGCAGTAACGCGCCGCGCTCCAGCCCATGCTGGAAGACCTTCAGGCCGCGGCGTTCCTGCCAGGGGTAGGCGGTCTTGCTGGCCTTGTCCTGGACCATCTCGATAGCGAGGATCATGCCGGTCTGGCGGATTTCCGAGACGTGCGGGTGGTCCGCCAGGTGCGCGGTGGCGCTGGCCATCCTGGCCGCCAGGGCCTTGTTGGCCTCGATGACGTTGTCCTGCTCGAAGATGTCCAGGGTCGCCAGGGCGGCGGCGCAGGCCAGCGGGTTACCGGTGTAGGTGTGCGAGTGAAGGAAGGCGCGCAGGGTGGCGTAGTCGTCGTAGAAGGCCTGGTAGACCTTGTCGGTGGTGAGCACCGCGCTCATCGCCAGGTAGCCGCCGGTCAGGGCCTTGGACAGCACGAGGAAGTCCGGGGTGATGCCGGCCTGTTCGCAGGCGAACATCGTGCCGGTGCGGCCGAAGCCGACGGCGATCTCATCGTGGATCAGGTGCACGCCATAGCGGTCACAGGCCTCGCGTAGCAGCTTGAGGTAGACCGGGTGGTACATGCGCATGCCGCCGGCGCCTTGCACCAGCGGTTCGACGATCACCGCCGCGACCTCTTGATGGTGCTGCTCCAGCGCCTGCTCCATGGCGGCGAACATCGTCCGCGAGTGCTCCTCCCAGCTCACGCCTTCGGGGCGCAGGTAGCAGTCGGGGGTCGGCACCTTGATGGTGTCCATCAGCAGCGACTTGTAGGTCTCGGTGAACAGCGCCACGTCACCCACTGACATCGCGGCGACGGTCTCGCCGTGGTAGCTGTTGGTCAGGGTGATGAAGCGCTTCTTCTCCGGCTGGCCGAGGTTGTGCCAGTAGTGGTAGCTCATCTTCAGCGCCACTTCGATACCGGCCGAGCCACTGTCGGCGTAGAACACCCGGGAGAAACCGGCTGGCGCCAGGCGCAGCAGGCGTTCGGACAGCTCGATCACCGGCTGGTGGCTGAAGCCGGCGAGGATCACGTGCTCCAGCTGGTCCACCTGGTCCTTGATGCGCTGGTTGATACGCGGGTTGGCGTGGCCGAAGACGTTGACCCACCAGGAGCTGACTGCGTCCAGGTAGCGCTTGCCTTCGAAGTCCTCCAGCCAGATGCCTTCGCCGCGGCGGATCGGGATCACCGGCAGGCGTTCGTGGTCTTTCATCTGGGTGCAGGGGTGCCACAGCACCTCGAGATCGCGCTGCATCCACTCGGCGTTCAGGCCCATGGGCTGCTCCTTACTGATGGCGGCATGTCCGTGTCGACTTGCCCGGATCGCGCAAGCCTATTCAATGCACCTGAGATGAACAAGGACACGTCCTACGACACATGCCGTAGGTTGCCGACCAAGACGGCTATTCGGCCATCTGGCGCTGACGTATGCTTCGCGCCTTTGCACTTTTCTGGGGATCGGCTCGATGAAGATGGGATGGCTGCGCGCTGCTGCGCTGGTCGCTCTGGGGGCGTTCAGCGCGGTGGCGCTGGGCAAGGACAAACAACCGACGGCCATCGTGATCGGTGGCGGTCTCGCCGGCCTTTCCTCGGCCTATGAGCTGCAGCAGGCCGGCTGGCAGGTCACCCTGCTGGAAGCCAAGCCGCAGGTGGGTGGTCGTTCCGGCCTGGCCACCAGCGAGTGGATCGGCAACAAGAAGGTTCAGCCGACCCTCAATGGCTACCTGGACACCCTGAAGGTCAATTCGGTGCCGGCGCCGGACTTTGTCCGTACCCCGAGCTATCTGATCGATGGCGTCTACTACACCAGTACCGACCTGAAGGCCAAGATGCCCGCCGTCGCCGCTGACCTGGAGCGCTTCGAGAAGTCCCTGGACGACCTGTCGGCGTCCATCGATGACCCGCTCAACCCGCTGGCAACCAAGACCACCCAGGCCCTGGACGCGCTGACCGTCGCCCGCTGGCTGGACAAGCTGAACCTCTCGCCGGTGGCACGCCTGCTGGTCAACCAGCGCATCCGCTCCCACTATGAAGAGCCTTCGCGCCTGTCGCTGCTGTACTTCGCCCAGCAGGGGCGCGTGTACCGCAACGTCGATGACCGTGACATGCGCGCCTCGCGCCTGCCCGGTGGCAGCCAGGTGCTGGCCCAGGCCTTCGCCAAGCAGATCAAGACCATCAAGACCAATGCCAAGGTCACCGGTATCACTCAGGACAAGGACGGCGTGACCGTCAAGGTCGGTGCCACCGGCTACAGCGCCGACTACGTGGTACTGAGCGTGCCGCTGGCGGCCGTCGGCAAGATCCCGATGACCCCGGGCCTGACCGCGCCGCAGCAGTCTTCGATCACCAACATGCCCTATGCCTGGCGCGACCAGATCCTGATGAAGTTCAAGCGCCCGGTGTGGGACGACAAGTCGCGCCTGTCCGGCGAGATCTTCAGCGACCAGGGCCTGGGGATGATCTGGGTCGAGCCTGCGGTGAAGGGCGGCGCCAACGTGCTGATCAACCTGTCCGGCGACAACGCCCGTGTCATGCAGGCCTTCGGTGATCGCCAGGTACTGGAGCAGGTGCTGATCCGCATGAACAAGTACTACCCGAAGATGCGCGGTGCGTACGACGGCTACGAGATGCGTCGCTACAGCGCTGACGCCGGCACCGGCGGTTCCTACGTGACCTACGGCCCAGGCGACGTTACCAACTTCTGGCGTGTCTGGGAGCGTCCGGTGGGCCGCGTGGTGTTCGCCGGCGAGCACACCGATGCGCTGTATCCGGGCACCATCGAAGGCGCCCTGCGCAGCGGCAAGCGTGCGGCCAGCCAGGTGCGCGACCTGCAGTCGGGCAAGGCCCCGGTGCTGGAAACCAAGGCTCCGGCTCCGGCCGCCAGCGACAAGCCGGGAGAGGCCAAGGGCGAGAAGAAGGGCATCATGTCCTGGCTGCCGTTCTGATCTGATCGGTTGCACCCAGACAATGCCGGCGAAAGCCGGCATTGTCGTATCTGGCTCTGGGACGGGCGTTTCAAGCGTGACCTATCTTGTCAGTCGATGTTTCAAAGCAGGATTTTCTGCTTTTTTTCGATGGATTAGCCGCTAGTCTTGAATTCCCGTTTCAAGGATGTCGATCGATGCAATGGCGTAATTCCCCCGCTCGTTACGGACTGGTCAGCCTGTTCCTGCACTGGGGCAGTGCGCTGGTGGTGTTCGGCCTGTTCGGCCTGGGCCTGTGGATGCGCGAGCTGGACTACTACGACACCTGGTACCACCGCGCTCCGGAAATCCATAAAAGCATCGGCATCCTGCTGGCGATCGCCCTGATCGTGCGCGTGCTCTGGCGCTTCATCAGCCCGGCGCCGCCGGCTCCAGCCAATCATGGCCAGATGACCCGCGTGGCGACCAAGCTCGGCCACCTGGCGCTCTACGCGCTGCTGTTCGCCGTGATCATCGCCGGTTACCTGATCTCCACCGCCGAGGGTAAGCCCATCAGCGTTTTCGGCTGGTTCGATGTGCCCGCGACCCTGAGCGGCATCACCGACCAGGCCGACATCGCCGGCGCGATCCACCTCTACCTGGCCTGGGGCCTGGTGGTGCTGGCCGTGCTGCACGCCCTGGCGGCGTTCAAACATCATTTCTTCGACCGCGATGCGACCCTGGTACGCATGCTCGGTCGTGCCGCGAAATAACACCTCACCCCAAAGGGAGATTGCTTCAATGCTGAAGAAGACGTTCGCCGCTCTGGCGCTGGGTACCGCCCTGTTCTCCGCTGGCCAGGCCATGGCCGCGGACTACAAGATCGACAAGGAAGGCCAGCACGCCTTCATCGAATTCCGCATCAAGCACCTGGGTTACAGCTGGCTGTACGGCCGCTTCGACGATTTCGACGGTGCCTTCACCTTCGACGAGAAGAACCCGTCTGCCGACAAGGTCAAGGTGACCATCAACACCAACAGCGTGAACTCCAATCACGCCGAGCGTGACAAGCACCTGCGCAGCCCGGACTTCCTGAACGTCTCGAAGAACCCGACCGCGACCTTCGAATCCACCGCCGTGAAGGCCGATGGCAAGAACGCCGAGATCACCGGCAACCTGACCCTGAACGGCGTAACCAAGCCGGTCACCATCAAGGCTGAACTGATCGGCCAGGGCGATGACCCGTGGGGCGGCTACCGTGCCGGCTTCCTCGGCACCACCACCCTCAAGCTGAAGGACTTCAATATCCAGCGCGATCTCGGCCCGGCTTCCCAGGAAGTCGAGCTGACCCTGTCGGTAGAAGGGGTGCGTCAGTAAGACGCAAGGAAGTGAAAACGCCGGCGAATGCCGGCGTTTTCGTTTGTGCGGTCAGTCGGCGTGCCCCTGCAGGCACTGCCGCAGGAGCTGGGTGAGGGTGCGTTGCTCCTCGTCGTCCAGCGGCGCGAACAGACTGTCATGGGTACGTGCGAGGATGGCCTGGGTGCGCTCTTCGATACGGCTTCCGGACTCGGTAAGGAACAGCTGGAAGCTGCGCTGGTCGTCCGGGTTGCGCTCGCGGCGAACCAGGCCCAGGGTCTCCATCTCGCGGATCTTGCGGGTCACCAGTGCCTTGTCGCGGCACATCTTGCGGCCGAGGCTCTGCAGGCTCTGGCCGGCGTCGGCACCGATGAGTTCGAGCAGGCGGATGTCCGGTGGCGTGAGGTCGATGCCCTCGGCACACAGTTCGTCCTGGAGGCTCTCGCGCAAGTGGTCGAGGACCTTCATCAGGGTCTGTGGCAGGTCGGGATTCACGCTATGGGTCATTGGCTCGGTCACGGTAAGTCTTGTGTAAATCAGGTTGATTGGCTCAACCATTTTTTCGTATTTTAGTTGATGTTATCAACTTTGTTCGTCGCCGCGACTGCCTTGCGGGAAACCTACTGCGATATCGGCCTATGGCTAAATCGTTTCAGTAGTTTTCCCTCAGGGCTTTCGGACGTTTACAAACACGGCTGAATGTAAGTATTTTTGCCAGCTTTTCCGGACCGGCAAGCCCACAGCCAAACCGGATGCTTTGCTCACGAGGACAACGATATGCAACGAAAGCCAGCCATGCGCGCCCTGGTCCCGGCCCTGCTCGTCGCCATGGCCACTCTTGCCGGCTGCGACAAAGCCCAGGCCCCGCAGGAGAAGCAGATCCCCGAGGTCGGTGTGGTGACCCTGCAGCCGCAGGAAGTCACCCTGAGCACCGAACTGCCGGGCCGTACTACCGCGTATCGCATTGCCGAAGTTCGCCCACAGGTGAACGGCATCATCCTCAAGCGCCTGTTCAAGGAAGGCAGTGACGTCAAGGAAGGCCAGCAGCTGTACCAGATCGACCCGGCCACCTATCAGGCGACGCTGCAGAGCGCCCAGGCCAACCTGGTTTCCACCCAGCAGCAGGCCGAGCGCTACAAGGAACTGGTCAAGGACGAGGCGGTGAGCAAGCAGCAATACGCTGACGCCCAGGCCGCCTACCTGCAGGCCAAGGCCACCGTCGACAGCGCCCAGATCAATGTGCGCTACACCAAGGTCTATTCGCCGATCTCCGGTCGCATTGGCCGCTCCAGCGTGACCGAAGGCGCCCTGGTGCAGAACGGCCAGGCCACTGCACTGGCCACCGTGCAGCAACTGGACCCGATCTACGTCGACGTCACCCAGTCCTCCACTTCGCTGATCCGCCTGCGCCGCGAACTGGCGGCCGGGCAGCTGGAGAAGGCTGGCGAAAACGCCGCCAAGGTCAAGCTGTTCCTGGAAGACGGCTCCGAGTACCCCGTCGAGGGCAAGCTGGAGTTCTCCGAAGTGTCGGTCGACCAGGGCACCGGTTCGGTGACCGTGCGCGCCATCTTCCCCAACCCGAACAAGGAGCTGCTGCCGGGCATGTTCGTCCATGCGCAGCTGGAAGAAGGCATCAAGAAGCAGGCCATCCTGGCGCCGCAACAGGGCGTGACCCGTGACTTCCGTGGCATGGCGACCGCGCTGGTGCTCAACGCCGAGGACAAGGTCGAACTGCGCACCATCAAGGCCGATCGCACCGTCGGTGCCTATTGGCTGGTCAGCGATGGCCTGAAGCCGGGCGATCGCCTGATCACCGAAGGCCTGCAGTACGTCCAGCCGGGCGCCCAGGCCAAGGCCGTACCCGCGAAGAACGTGGCGCCCACCGCTGGTGCCGCCGACAAGCCCGCCGCCGCCGAGCCGGCCAAGCAGGGTTAATCAAGGGGATTCGTAATGTCGAAGTTTTTCATTGACCGGCCCATCTTCGCCTGGGTGATCGCCCTGGTGATCATGCTGGCGGGCGGTCTGTCGATCCTCAAGTTGCCGGTGAACCAGTACCCGGCCATTGCCCCGCCGGCCATCGCCATCCAGGTGAGCTACCCGGGCGCCTCCGCCGAAACGGTGCAGGACACCGTGGTGCAGGTCATCGAGCAGCAGATGAATGGTCTCGACCATCTGCGCTACATCTCCTCGGAGTCCAACTCCGATGGCAGCATGACCATCACCGTGACCTTCGACCAGGGCACCAGCCCTGACATCGCCCAGGTCCAGGTGCAGAACAAGCTGCAGCTGGCCACGCCGCTCCTGCCGCAGGAAGTGCAGCAACAGGGCATCCGCGTGACCAAGGCGGTGAAGAACTTCCTGATGGTGGTCGGCGTCGTCTCCGAAGACGGCAGCATGACCAAGGAAGACCTGTCGAACTACATCGTCTCCAACATCCAGGACCCGCTGTCGCGGACCGCTGGCGTGGGCGACTTCCAGGTGTTCGGTTCGCAGTACGCCATGCGTATCTGGCTGGACCCGGCGAAGCTCAACAGCTTCCAGATGACCCCGGGCGACGTGAAGACGGCGATCCAGGCGCAGAACGTGCAGATTTCCTCCGGGCAACTGGGTGGCCTGCCTGCGGTGAAGGGGCAGCAGCTCAACGCCACCATCATCGGCAAGACCCGCCTGCAGAGTGCCGAGCAGTTCAAGGAAATCCTGCTCAAGGTCAACGCCGACGGCTCCCAGGTTCGCCTGAAAGACGTCGCCGACGTTGCCCTGGGTGGCCAGGACTACAGCATCAACGCCCAGTTCAACGGCAAACCGGCCTCGGGTATCGCGATCAAGCTGGCTACCGGCGCCAACGCGCTGGATACCGCCAAGTCGATCCGTGCCACCCTGGCCACGCTGGAGCCGTTCTTCCCGCAGGGCATGAAGATCGTCTACCCGTACGACACCACCCCGGTAGTCTCCGCCTCCATCCATGAGGTGGTGAAGACCCTGGGCGAAGCGATCCTGCTGGTGTTCCTGGTGATGTACCTGTTCCTGCAGAACTTCCGCGCCACGCTGATCCCGACGATCGCCGTGCCGGTGGTACTGCTGGGCACCTTCGGTGTACTCGCCGCCTTCGGCTTCTCGATCAACACCCTGACCATGTTCGGCATGGTGCTGGCGATCGGCCTGTTGGTGGACGACGCCATCGTGGTGGTGGAAAACGTCGAGCGGGTGATGGCCGAGGAAGGCCTGTCGCCCCGTGAGGCGGCGCGCAAGTCCATGGGCCAGATCCAGGGTGCGCTGGTGGGTATCGCCATGGTGCTCTCGGCAGTATTCCTGCCAATGGCCTTCTTCGGCGGCTCCACCGGGGTGATCTACCGCCAGTTCTCCATCACCATCGTCTCGGCCATGGCCCTGTCGGTGATCGTGGCGCTGATCCTGACCCCGGCGCTCTGCGCCACCATGCTCAAACCCATCGAGAAGGGTGACCACGGCGAGCACAAACGCGGCTTCTTCGGTTGGTTCAACCGCAAGTTCCTCGCCACCACCCACGGCTACGAGCGCGGCGTCACCTCGATCCTCAAGCACCGCATGCCGTACCTGCTGATGTACGTGCTGATCCTCGGCGGCATGATCTACCTGTTCACCCGCATCCCCACCGCGTTCCTCCCCGACGAGGACCAGGGCGTGCTGTTCGCCCAGGTGCAGACCCCGGCCGGTTCGTCCGCCGAGCGCACCCAGGTGGTGGTGGACTCGATGCGTGAGTACCTGCTGGAGAAGGAAAGCAGCTCGGTCGCCTCGGTGTTCACCGTGACCGGCTTCAACTTCGCCGGCCGCGGCCAGAGTTCGGGCATGGCGTTCATCATGCTCAAGCCCTGGGAAGAGCGTCCGGGCGCGGAGAACAGCGTGTTCGCGCTGGCCCAGCGTGCGCAGATGCACTTCTTCAGCTTCAAGGACGCGATGGTGTTCGCCTTCGCCCCGCCGGCGGTACTCGAACTGGGTAACGCAGTGGGCTTCGACATCTTCCTCCAGGACCAGGCCGGCGTCGGCCACGAAGTGCTGATGCAGGCGCGCAACCAGTTCCTCGGTATGGCCTCGCAGAACCCGGCCCTGCAACGCGTGCGCCCCAACGGTCTGAACGACGAACCGCAGTACCAGCTGCTGATCGACGACGAGAAAGCCAGCGCGCTGGGCGTGTCCCTGTCGGACATCAACACCACCGTGTCCATCGCCTGGGGTTCGAACTACGTCAACGACTTCATCGACCGTGGTCGGGTGAAGAAGGTCTACCTGCAAGGTCGCCCGAATGCGCGGATGAGCCCGGAAGACCTGGACAAGTGGTACGTGCGCAACAGTGCCGGCGAGATGGTGCCGTTCAGTGCCTTCGCCACCGGCGAGTGGAGCTACGGTTCGCCGAAGCTGGCGCGCTATAACGGCGTGCCGGCCATGGAAGTCCTCGGTGAACCGGCCCCGGGCCGATCCACTGGCGAGGCCATGGCGGCGGTCGAGGAGATCGTCAAGCAGTTGCCCAAGGGCGTTGGCTACTCCTGGACCGGCCTGTCCTACGAGGAACGGCTGTCCGGGTCGCAAGCGCCGGCGCTCTATGCCCTGTCGCTGATCGTGGTGTTCCTCTGCCTGGCGGCGCTGTACGAGAGTTGGTCGATTCCGTTCTCGGTGATGCTGGTGGTGCCCCTGGGCGTCATCGGTGCCTTGCTGGCGACTTCCATGCGCGGGCTGTCCAACGACGTGTTCTTCCAGGTGGGCCTGTTGACGACCATCGGTCTGTCGGCGAAGAACGCCATCCTCATCGTGGAATTCGCCAAGGAACTCCACGAACGAGAGGGCAAGCCCATCGTCGAGGCCGCCATCGAGGCGTGCCGGATGCGTCTGCGGCCGATCGTCATGACCTCCCTGGCCTTCGTCCTCGGCGTGCTGCCGCTGGCGATCTCCACCGGCGCCGGTTCCGGCAGCCAGCACGCAATCGGTACCGGCGTGATCGGCGGCATGATCACTGCCACCATCCTCGCGATCTTCTGGGTACCACTGTTCTACGTGGTGGTCAGTACCCTGTTCAAGGACCAGCTGTCCAAGGAACAGGAAGCCACCGAGAAGGGGCATTGATATGAGAAAGTCCTTTTTGTCCCTGGCGGTCGCGGCAGTTGTGCTGTCCGGCTGCTCGCTGATCCCCGACTACGAGCGCCCCGAGGCGCCCGTGGCCGCGGCCTATCCGCAGGGCGATGCCTACGATGCGGCGCAGCCGGCCAATGCCGGCGCCGATATCGGCTGGCGCGAGTTCTTCAAGGACCCGCAACTGCAGCGCCTGGTCGAAGTGTCGCTGGAAAACAACCGTGACCTGCGCGTCGCTGCACTGAACATCGAAGCCTACCGGGCGCAGTACCGCATCCAGCGGGCTGACCTGTTCCCGGCGGTGGACGCCAGCTTCGACGGCTCGCGCCAGCGCCTGCCGGCGGACCTGTCGCAGACCGGCAGCTCGATGATCAGCAGCCAGTACGGCGCGACCCTGGGGATCACCTCCTGGGAAGTCGACCTGTTCGGCCGCCTGCGCGCCCTGCGTGACCAGGCGCTGGAGCAGTACTTCGCCACCGAAGAAGCCCGTCGCAGCACCCAGACCAGCCTGGTGGCCAACGTCGCCAACGCCTACCTGACGCTGCGCGCCGACCAGGCCCAGCTGGAGCTGACCCGCAACACCCTGGGCACGTACCAGAAGAGCTATGACCTGACCAAGCGCAGCTACGAGGTCGGGGTCGCCTCGGCCCTGGACCTGCGCCAGTCGCAGACCCAGGTGGAAAGCGCGCGGGCTACCCTGGCGCAGTACACCCGTCTCGTTGCTCAGGACCAGAACGCGCTGGTCCTGCTGCTTGGCTCCGGTCTGCCGGGCGACCTGCCCCAGGGCCGCCAGCTGTCCGACGAGCTGCTGGCCACCGTGCCGGCGGGTCTGCCCTCCGACCTGCTGCAGCGCCGCCCGGACATCCTCGAGGCGGAGCACCAGCTCAAGGCGGCCAACGCCAACATCGGCGCGGCGCGGGCGGCGTTCTTCCCGAACATCAGCCTGACCGCCAACGCCGGTACCCTGAGCCCAGACCTCGGTGGCCTGTTCGACGGCGGTTCCGGTACCTGGCTGTTCAAGCCCTCGATCAGCCTGCCGATCTTCAACGCCGGCAGCCTGCGCGCGAGCCTGGACCTGGCCAAGGTGCAGAAGGACATCAACGTCGCGCAGTACGAGAAAGCCATCCAGACGGCCTTCTCCGAAGTCGCCGATGGCCTTGCCGCCCGTGGCACCTTCAACGAGCAGCTGCAGGCGCAGCGCGCGCTGGTGGACGCCAGCAGCGAGTACTACCGCCTGGCCGACAAGCGCTACCGCACCGGTGTGGATAACTACCTCACCGTGCTCGACGCGCAGCGTTCGCTGTTCAGTGCCCAGCAGCAGCTGATCAGCGACCGCCTCAACCAGCTGACCAGCGAGGTGAACCTGTACAAGGCCCTCGGCGGCGGATGGCAGGCCACGGCCGCTCAAGCCAAGCCGATCTCCAGCGAGGCGCCGGAAGGCCGATTGTTCTGATCGGAAACAGCAACGCCGCCCTTCGGGGCGGCGTTTTTGTATGGGGACAGGCGATAGCAACACGTAAGGCGGATCACCCGGAGTGGGTCATCCGCCGCTGCCGCTCTCGTAGGATGGTGTGGAGCGCAGCGATACCCATCGATTGGCGCGCAAGGCGAATACCCAGAGACCCCAATGGCGGATAACACCACAGGCGTTATACGCCCTGCGATGGAGTTCGGCGCGGGAGGGTGCCGCTACCAGATCGCGCTGCGCGTGGCCGGTTGGATCTGGTTGTCCGCCAGCCAATCCAGCGCACACTCGCGCAGCCGCTCGCCCTGGTAGACGTACCAGGCTTGCAGCAGCTCCGGATAACCCATCAGCACATGACGGAAGGCCTTGAACGGCTTGCGCCCCTCGATGGCGTTGGCCAGCGCGGAGTAGGCATGGGGTTCGGGTACTTCGCGGAGGAAGTCGCGCATCAGCTCCAGCGACTGGCCGCTGCTCAGCGGCTCGATGGGCAGCAGGCGCTCCGGTTCGCGGTGCAGCAGTTCGGCCAGCTCCGGATCGGGGTCTTCTTCGGGAATCAGCAGCACCTGGCCACTGAACAGATCGAGGTAGTGATCGATACCCTGGGTGTCGAGCGCGAAGGCCAGTTCGTCGAGGTCGATGGTCAGCGGGCGCATGGTCACTCTCCCAATATGGCGAGTGACCGATCCTACGCCATGCGCATGACAGCTGTCCTGCCGTTGTCGGTCGGCGCGGGCGCACCGACCGACTGGTGCTTCACAGGCGGAAGCGGCCTACCTGCAACTGCAGCTCATTGCCCAGGCGCGCCAGCTCGGTGCTGGAGCTGGCGGTCTGCTCGCTGGCGGCGGCGGACTGGTCGGCAATCTCGCGCACCTGCACCACGCTGCGGTTGATCTCCTCGGCGACGCTGCTCTGTTCCTCGGCGGCGGAGGCGATCTGCAGGTTCATGCCCTGGATGTCGGCCACAGTGCGGGCAATCACGCCCAGCGCCTCGCCAGCGCGACGGGTCAGCTCCACCGAGCTGCCGGTCAGGCGTCGGCTGTCGTCCATGCGCGTTACCGCTTCCTGGGCGCCGCGTTGCAGGCCGGCGATCAGACCCTCGATCTCGGCGGTGGAGGACTGCGTACGCTGGGCCAGGCCGCGCACCTCGTCGGCGACCACGGCGAAACCGCGCCCGGCCTCGCCGGCTCGGGCGGCCTCGATGGCGGCGTTGAGTGCCAGCAGGTTGGTCTGTTCGGCCACTGACTTGATCACGTCCAGCACGCTGCCGATTTTCTCGCTTTCCTTGCGCAGCAGTTCCATGGCCTCGGCGGAGCGATCCACCTCGATGGCCAGGCGGTCGATCTGGTTCACTGCGTCCTGCACCACCTGGTCGCCCTGGCGGGCCTGCTGGTCGGCCTGCTGGGCAGCGGCGGACGCCTGCTCGGCGTTGCGCGCGACCTCCTGCACGGTAGCGGCCATTTCATGGATGGCGCTGGCGACCTGCTCGGTTTCCACGCGCTGGCTGTTCACCCCGGCGCGGGTCTGCTCGGTGACGGCGGAGAGTTCGTCGGCAGCGGTGGCCAGCTGGCTGACGCTGCCGCCGATGTGGCCGAGCAGCTGCGACAGGCTCTCGCGCATGCGCAGCATCACCCGCTGCAACTGGCCCAGCTCGTCGCTGCGCTGCACGTTGAGGTCGCGCGACAGGCCCTGGGAGAGGTCACCCTGGGCGATGCGCTCGGCCAGCTCCAGGGCCTCATGCAGCGGGCGGACGATCTGCCGGTTGATGGCCCAGCCGGAGAGGAAGCCAAAGGCCAGGGCGAGCACGGCAATGAGAATCTGCCGGGTCTTGGCGGCAGCCGTTTCCGCCTCATTGCGCTTCAGGGTGTCGTCGTACAGACGGTCGCTGGCCGACAGCAGTGCTTCGCTGGCGCCGTTCAGACCCTGGCGCGCCTGGACGGTGGCGTTCACGCCACCACGGAAGTGCTCGATGCCGCTGCGGTAGTTCTGCAGGTCCTTGAGCGCAGCGCCCAGGCCGTCGGCGGCGATGGCCGGCAACTGGCTCTGCAAGGCGGTGCCGGTGTCGCGCAACTGGTCGAAGGCAGCGAAGGCGGCCTGCTCGGCGCTGGCGGATTGTTCGAAGACATAGCCGCGTACCTGGTAGCGCACCAGCAGCAATTGCTGATGCAGCTGGCCAACGGCCTGGGCGCTGTGCAGCAGCTGGGGATCGCCGGGTTGTTCGGCGAGCAGGTCGAAGAGTTGCTTGTCCAGTGCCTCGAAGGCCTGCAGGGCGCTCTGCGCGCTGCCGACCAGAGTGCTGCGGGCCTGAGTGCGTTGGTCCACCGCGCGGGTGAGGGCGCTGAAAGCTTCGCGGTATTGACTGACTGCCTGGTGCGCGGCTTCCAGCTGGTGGGCATCGATGTCGCTTCCCTTCAGGCGTTGTTCGATCAGCTCCAGCATCTTCGTGCTGTGCTGTTCGACGCGCTCGGCCTGGCTGCGATCACCGCCCAGCTCGAATTGCAGGCGCGCGAGATTGGCCTGCTGGCTGAGGTCGTTGAGTTCGGTGATGGTCGCCATCTGCTCGCCGCGTCCGGCCTGGTTGTCCAGGCTGTGCAGGCCGCTGAGCAGCACCAGCAGGGTGAGGAAGAGGAGGATGCCGAAGCCCACCACCAGCTTCAGGCTGACGTTCAGGCGTCCCAGCTGTACTACTAGCCAATCGTACATGTCGAATACTCCAGGCAGGCGTCGCCACGGGATCGACGGCCCGTGGCTGGCAAGAACAAGTGTGCAGAGGCGAGGTGGAATTGTCGGGACGCATCTTCGTGCGTCAGAGGCTATCGGCGGGCGATTGAGAAACTGTAGGCGGGAATTCGTCTCGGCATGTCCGACGCGTTGGCGCCCCGGGCGAGCTTTCGTAGGATGGCGTGGAGCGCAGCGATACCCATCGCAGACCACGCCAATGGGATGATGGGTATCGCAAGCTCCACCCATCCTACGGTCAGGTCCTGCGCAAGGGTCTGGCAGGCGCAGCTGTATCGACTGTCCATGAAAAGGCCCGCATTGCGCGGGCCTTTTTCGTTGCGGGACGAATCAGACGCGGAAGCGGCTGACCAGCACCTGCAATTCGTTGCCCAGTCGCGCCAGCTCGACGCTGGAGGCGGCGGTTTCCTCGCTGGCGGCAGCAGTCTGCTCGGAGATGTCGCGCACGTTCATCACGCTGCGGTTGATCTCCTCGGCCACGGCGCTCTGTTGTTCGGAAGCGGCGGCGATCTGCTGGTTCATCGACTGGATGGTCGACACGGTGCGAGTAATGGCACCCAGGCGCTCGCCGGCGCGGCGGGTCAGGTCGACGGTGCTGACGGTCAGGTCGCGGCTGGTTTCCATCATCTGCACGGCCTGCTGGGTGCCGCTCTGCAGGCCGGCGATCAGCTCCTCGATCTCTTCGGTGGAGGACTGGGTGCGCTGCGCCAAGCCGCGTACTTCGTCGGCCACCACGGCGAAACCACGGCCGGCGTCACCCGCGCGGGCGGCTTCGATGGCGGCGTTGAGGGCCAGCAGATTGGTCTGCTCGGCGACCGCCTTGATCACATCCAGCACGCTGCCGATCTTCTCGCTTTCACGCTTGAGCTTGAGCACCGATTCGTTGGTGCGGCCGACTTCGCCGGCCAGACGGTCCATCTGGGTCACGGCTTCGTTCACCGCGCCTTCGCCATCGCGAGCCTGACGGTCGGCAGCGGAGGCGGCCTCGGAGGCCTCTTCGGCGTTGCGCGCGACTTCCTGCACGGTGGCCGCCATCTCGTTCATGGCGGTGGCGACCTGGTCGGTCTCGGTCTTCTGGTTGTTCACCCCGGCGCTGGTCTGCTCGGTCACCGCGGACAGCTCCTCGGCGGCACTGGCGATTTGGGTCACGCCGTCGTGGATGCGGCCGATCAGCTCGCGCAGGGACAGGTTCATGCGCTGCATGCTCTTCTGCAGCTGGCCCAGCTCGTCGTGGCGGTTAGTGGGGATGTCACGGCTGAGGTCGCCGTCGGCGATGCGCTCGGCATGGCCCAGCACTTCGCGCAGCGGGTTGACGATCTGCCCGGTGATGATCCAGGCGGCGATGCTGCCCATTACCAGGGCGATCAGGGCGGCGAGGCCCAACAGGGTCTTGGCCTGGGCGACGCCGGCGTCGCGCTTGGCGGTCTGGGTGGTGGTCAGCTCGTTGCTGAGTTTTTCGATCTGCTGGCCGCTGTCGCGCATGCGGTCGCGGGCAGCCTGGCTGTCGTTGACCTCGTTGCGGTAGTTGGTCAGCGCGTTGCGGTAGGTTTCCAGCGCATCGAGGGTGGCG
Organism: Pseudomonas sp. YH-1; assembly: GCF_051990045.1. Lineage (NCBI taxonomy): Bacteria > Pseudomonadati > Pseudomonadota > Gammaproteobacteria > Pseudomonadales > Pseudomonadaceae > Pseudomonas > Pseudomonas sp. YH-1. The sequence goes on from NZ_CP178184.1 coordinate 1,537,001, forward strand.
CGGAATTCGCCATTCAGCTCGGCCGGCGAGGTGCTCATGTCGCTCTTCACGCCGTCGATCAGCTGCTGCAAGGCGGCGAAGGCGGGTTGCTCCAGGTTCTGCGCGTCGGTGCTGGTGTAGGCCATGACCTGCAGGCGCGCCTGCATGACGGAGCGGCCAATGCCGGCGAGGTCTTGCAGGTGCTGCAGGCTCTCGGCGCTGCCACCGGTGACCAGCTTCTGCTCGGCCTTCTGCAGCCCCTCGCTGACTGCGCCAGCAGACTTGATCAGGACCTGCTTGGCGGCGTCTCGCTCTTCGAAGGACTTCAGCAGCTGAGCATACAGCTTGCGGTACTCGACGCTCAGTTCATGCTGCTGATCGATGACGCGGCGGTCCTCCGCTTCGGTGAACCGTTCGTTCAGTGCGCGGTGACGCTGGTCCAGCTTGTCCAGGGTGTCGAGTACCAGCTTGGCGTCTTCCGGTGCGCGTGTGGACTGGAATTTCAGGCGGGCGATGCGCAGGTCCTTGGCAATGGCGACCAGCTCGGAAATCTCGCCGAGCTTGTCGCCCCGGCTGATCACGTTGCCCAGGTTGATCCAGCCGGTGAGGGCGATCAGCAGGGTGAGCAGCAGCACCAGGCCGAAGCCCGAGGCGAGTTTGAGTTTGACAGTCAGGTTGTTGAACCAACGAAACATGAAGGCGGCGCTCCAGCGATGAACAGGGCCGGTACGCATGGCTGAGCAGGAAATGCGCAGAGTGGGGACGACCGGTACCGCTGATATCGGCTTCGCTGCGTGGAACTGAAGTGTTCTGCGGTAATTTTCTGACTGGTGGTTCACGCTGGAGGCCGCGTGGTTACTGGCCTCTAGCCATTTCCAGTTAGAACAGTCGTGCCAAAAGTGCGGTCACGGCAGTCTCGACGCGCAGGATGCGCTCGCCCAGCTGAACAGGGTTCAGGCCGGCCTCGCGCAGCTTGTCGACCTCGTAGGGAATCCAGCCGCCTTCAGGGCCGATGGCCAGGGTCACCGGCTCGCTCAGCGCGCGCGGGCACTCGGGCCAGGGGCCGGGATGGCCGATCAGGCCGAGGCTGCCGGCGGCCAGCGCGGGCAGGCGGTCTTCGACGAAGGGCTTGAAGCGCTTCTCGATGATCACTTCGGGCAGCACGGTATCGCGGGCCTGTTCCAGGCCCAGGATCAGTTGCTCGCGCACAGCCTCGGGTTCGAGGAAGGGCGTCTGCCAGAAGCTCTTTTCCACCCGGTAGCTGTTGAGCAGCACCAGACGCGGCACGCCCATGGCGGCGACGGTCTGCAGCACGCGGCGGAGCATCTTCGGACGGGGCAGGGCTAGCAGCAGGGTCAGCGGCAGTTTCGCCGGCGGGGCCTGGTCGAAGCTGACCTGCAACTCGGCCTCGTTGGCTTCCAGGCGCAGCAGGCGGCCTTCGCCCATCTGTCCGCCAAGGCGACCGACGCGCAGGCGGTCGCCACTTTCGGCGCGGTGGACTTCCTGCAGGTGGGTCAGGCGGCGGTCGCGCAGGATCACGCGATCCGCCGCCACGAAGTCGGCGTCGTCGAGCAGCAGCAGGTTCACGGGCGGGTGGCCGGTGGCTGGTCGCCCTTGGACTCTTCTTCCTCTTCCGGGCCGCGCTTGCGGATCAGGTGGCTGAACAGCACGCCTGCTTCGAACAGGAGCCACATCGGCACGGCGAGCAGGGTCTGCGACAGCGGGTCCGGCGGGGTAAGGATCATGCCGACGACGAAGCAGCCGATGATCACGTAGGGGCGGATCTTCTTCAGGTAGGCCACGTTGACCACCCCGATCCACACCAGCAGCACGGTGGCGACGGGAATCTCGAAGGCCACGCCGAAGGCGAACAGCAGGGTGAGGAAGTCCAGGTAACTGTTGATGTCGGTCATCGGTGTCACCCCTTCCGGGGCCTGGCCGAGGAAGAAGTGGAACATCAACGGGAATACCAGGAAGTAGGCGAAGGCCATACCCGCGTAGAACAGCACGATGCTGGAAGCCAGCAGCGGCAGGGCGACGCGCTTCTCGTGCTTGTACAGGCCCGGTGCGATGAAGCCCCAGACCTGGGCGAGGATCACCGGCATGGCAAAGAGCACGGCGACGATCATGGTCAGCTTCAGCGGCGCGAGGAAGGCCGACGCCGGGTCGATGGCGATCATCGTCGCGCCTTCGGGCAGGAAGCGGCGCAGCGGCTCGGAAGCCAGTGCGTAGATCTTCTGCGAGAAGTACAGCAGGCCGATGAAGATCACGAAGATCGCGACCACGCAGCGCAGCAGGCGCGTGCGCAGCTCGGTCAGGTGCGAGACCAGGGGCATTTCCTGGTCGTGTTCGGGCTGGTCGGGTTTTTCGGCGCTCATGGGGTACGCGGCGTCTCGGGCGAAGCGGGCGGCTGGCTCGGCTGCTCGAACAGGTCCGGTTGAGGGGCCTGGGGCGCAGCAGTGGGTTCGGCCGGTGCGGCGGGGGCCGCTTGCGGGGTGGCAGGCGCAAGGCCGGCGCCCGGCAGGCTGTTCAGACGGCTATTGGGCGCGATGCTCGGCGCCGCGGGCGGCTCGGCGGGTGCGCTCTGGCCATCGGGCTGTGCGGGCTGCTGCGGATTGAAGGTTTCACGAGCCTGGTCTTGCAGGTCGGTCAGCGGTGCCATCAGCTTCTTGGCTTCCTGTTCCATCTGCAGGATGTGCTCGTTGTGCAGCTGGCGGCGGATTTCATCCGCGCCCAGCTCGCGCTCCACTTCCGTCTTGATGGCGTTGAAGCTGCGCTTGAGCCGGCCGATCCACAGGCCTGCCGTGCGCGCGGCACCCGGCAGGCGGTCGGGGCCGAGCACCAGCAGGGCGACGAGGCCCACCAGCAGCAGTTCGCTGAAGCTGATACCGAACATGAATCAGTCCTTGCGCGCCGGCTCTTCGACCTTGTGCGCCTGGGCGTCGATGGTGTGCGGCTGGTTCAGCGGCGGGGTGCCGGCAGCGGCGTTCGGGTCCTTCTTCTCGTCTTCCTCGGTGTTCATCGCCTTCTTGAAGCCCTTGATGGCTTCACCGACGTCCGAACCGAGGTTCTTCAGGCGCTTGGTGCCGAAGACCAGGACTACGACGATCAGGATGACGACCCAGTGTTTCCAGTCAAAGATGCCCATCTTGTTTTCCTCGCAAAGTTGTCGGGTTCAGGCAGACGGTTGGCGCGCGGCTTTCTCGTCGTGCCCGGAAAGGCCGAAGCGGCGGTCCAGCTCGTCCAGTACCGCCTGTGGGTGCTGGCCGAGGGCGGCGAGCATCACCAGGGAGTGGAACCAGAGGTCGGCCGTTTCGTAGATCAGGTCCGTGCAGTCACCGCTGGTGGCGGCGTCCTTGGCGGCGAGAATGGTTTCCACCGACTCCTCGCCAACCTTCTCCAGGATCTTGTTCAGGCCCTTGTGATACAGGCTGGCCACGTAGGAGCTGTCCGGTGCGGCATTCTTGCGCGCTTCGAGGACTTCCGCCAGACGGGCGAGGGTATCAGTGCTCATGGGGTTTTCCTGTACCTACGTGGGAGTAGATGGCATCCGGGTCCTTGAGGACCGGGTCGACGGTCTGCCAGGCGCCGTTCTCGAATACCCGGTAGAAGCAGCTCTCACGGCCAGTGTGGCAGGCGATGCCGCCCAGTTGCTCGACCATCAGGATTACCACGTCGGCGTCGCAGTCCAGGCGCAGCTCGTGCAGCTTCTGCACATGGCCGGAGTCCTCGCCCTTGCGCCAGAGCTTGCCACGCGAGCGCGACCAGTAGATGGCGCGGTTCTCGGCGGCGGTGAGGGTCAGGGCCTCGCGGTTCATCCAGGCCATCATCAGCACGCGGCCGGTGCGATGGTCCTGGGCGATCGCTGGCACCAGTCCATCGGCATTCCACTTGATTTCGTCCAGCCAGTCTTTCATCTCGGGTTCCGTACAGCGAGCACGCGTGGTGCCCAGAGCCACTTTGTATAGCGGTTAAGTGTGCCAGCCACCGGAGCGACTGGCTATCGGCGCAGAATCAGATACAGACCACCGGCCAGCATCGCCCAGGCCGGCCAGGCGGCGAGGGAATGAGTGGCCAGCCCCGTCTCGGCGGCGCCAGCGACCAGCACCGCGCCAATCAGCCGCGCCGGCCAGGCGTTGGCCATTCCGGGTTGAGTGACGGTCAGGCGTGCCTCGGGTTGCGGCTCGCGGGACAGGCGCTCCAGGGTGTCGCGGGTCATCTGCGCCAGGTGCGGCAGCTGTTCGATGTGTTGCTGGGCGTTGCGCAGCAGGGTGCCGGGGCTGACGCGTTCACGCATCCAACGTTCCAGGAAGGGCTGCGCGGTGGCCCACAGGTCCAGTTCCGGGTAGAGCTGGCGGCCCAGGCCTTCGATGTTCAGCAGGGTCTTCTGCAGCAGCACCAGTTGCGGCTGCACTTCCATGTTGAAGCGTCGCGCGGTCTGGAACAGGCGCAGCAGCACCTGGCCGAAGGAGATGTCCTTGAGCGGCTTCTCGAAGATCGGCTCGCACACGGTGCGGATCGCCGCCTCGAAATCGTTGACCTTGGTTTGGGCCGGTACCCAGCCCGAGTCGATGTGCAGCTGGGCGACCTTGCGGTAGTCACGCTTGAAGAAGGCGATCAGGTTGCGCGCCAGGTAGTCCTGGTCCTCGTCGGTGAGGCTGCCGACGATGCCGCAATCCACCGCGATGTACTGCGGGCTCCAGGGCGTGCGGGTGCTGACGAAGATGTTGCCGGGGTGCATGTCGGCGTGGAAGAAGCTGTCGCGGAACACCTGGGTGAAGAAGATCTCGACGCCACGCTCGGCCAGCGCCTTGAAGTCGGTGCGCTGGTCGCGCAGGGTGTCCAGGTCGGTCACCGGGATGCCGTAGATGCGCTCCATCACCAGTACCTTGGGGCGGCACCAGTCCCAGTAGACCTGGGGCACGTAGAGCAGCGGCGAGTCTTCGAAGTTGCGCCGCAGCTGCGAGGAGTTGGCCGCTTCACGGAGCAGGTCGAGCTCGTCGTAAATGGTTTTCTCGTAATCGCTGACCACTTCGGCCGGGTGCAGGCGGCGGGCGTCCGCGGAGATGCGCTCGGCGGTACGGGCGAGAATGTGCAGCCAGGCGATGTCAGAGCGGATCACCGGCTCCAGGTTCGGGCGGATGACCTTCACCACCACCTCTTCGCCGCTCTTGAGCTGCGCGGTGTGGACCTGTGCCACCGAGGCGGAGGCCAACGGCTCGCGCTCGAAGCGCGAGAACACCTGCTCGATCTTCGCGCCGAGCTGCTGCTCGATGAGCGCCACGGCCTGTTCCGGCGGGAAGGGCGGCACCTTGTCCTGCAGGAAGGCCAGCTCCAGGGCGATGTCGTCGGGCAGCAGGTCGCGGCGGGTGGAGAGTATCTGGCCGAACTTGATGAAGATCGGCCCGAGGTCTTCCAGCGCCAGGCGGATACGTGCACCTCGGCTGAGGTCCAGCGGCTTGCGCGGCAGCCAGCGCCAGGGCAGCAGCCCGCCGAGCAGTCGCAACCACCAGGGCAGGAAGGGCAGTTCGAGGACCATGTCGTCCAGGCGGTAGCGGATGGCTACGCGCTGGATGCGCAGCAGGCGGCGGAAGGCGAGCAGCTTCATGCGTCAGGCTTGATCTTCTGGGTCAGGCGGTTGATCCGCGCGTCGAGGCGGTCGAGGGACATCTTCAACTGGTCCAGCTCGGCGAAGCGGGCTTCGGCTTCATGCTGGCCGACCAGGGTGCGGCTTTCCTCGGCGAGATAATCGGCGAGGCTCAGGCGCAGGCTTTCCAGGCTGTCGCCGGCCCAGGCCATGCCGCCGCGCAGGCGCGCGCCGAGCAGGTGCGCAGGCACCGGGCCGAGCCAGCGGGAGACTTCGTACTCCCAGTCCAGCTCCAGGCTCTGGAGGATGTCGGCCAGCTCCAGCAGCATCGCGCTGTCGCCGCCCATGGTCACTTCAGGGCTGTGCAGGACACGGGTCTTGTCCTTGGCCAGCGCCAGTTGCAGCAGGCTGCCGGCTGGCGCGACGAGGGTACAGTCGGCCGCCGCCTCGTGGTGCGCGGCCAGGTGCAGGCCGTCGGCGTCGGGCAGGATGAACAGCCGCAGCGCGGGCGCCTGGCAGTCCATTTCCAGCACCTTGCCGGCGAGTCGGCCGAGACGCCGCAGCGCCACGCCGTCGAGCCGCAGCACGCGGTTGACGGTGGCTTCGGCGCTGGCCAGCGTGGCCTGCAGGAGCAGGGCCATCAGGGCTTGATGCCGCGGTGCAGGGCGACCACGCCACCGGTCATGTTGTGGTAGGTGACGCGGTCGAAGCCGGCCTCCACCATCATCGACTTCAGCGTTTCCTGGTCGGGGTGCATGCGGATCGACTCGGCGAGGTAGCGGTAGCTCTCGGAGTCGTTGGTCACCAGCTTGCCCATCAGCGGCAGCAGGGTGAAGGAGTAGGCGTCGTAGGCCTTGGACAGCAGGCTGCTGGTGGGCTTGGAGAATTCCAGCACGAGCAGGCGGCCGCCGGGCTTGAGCACCCGCAGCATGGAGCGGATGGCTTCATCCTTGTGGGTGACGTTGCGCAGACCGAAAGCGATGGTCACCGCGTCGAAGTAGTTGTCGGGGAACGGCAGCTTCTCGGCGTCGGCCTGGACGAAGTTGACGTTGCCGGCGACGCCGCTGTCGAGCAGCTTGTCGCGGCCGACCTTGAGCATCGAGGCGTTGATGTCGGCCAGTACCACTTCGCCGGTCGGGCCGACCAGGCGGGAGAACTGGCGGGTCAGGTCGCCGGTGCCGCCGGCGATGTCCAGTACCCGATTGCCGGCGCGCACGCCGGACAGTTCGATGGTGAAGCGCTTCCACAGACGGTGGATGCCGCCGGACATCAAGTCGTTCATCAGGTCGTACTTGGCGGCGACCGAGTGGAATACCTCGGCGACCTTCTCGGCCTTCTCGCTCTCGCGCACGGTCTTGTAGCCGAAGTGCGTGGTGGGATCGGCGCCGTCCTGGCCGGCTTGGGGCTTGCGCGGTTCGCTCATGGCATTTCTACCCTGGAAGTCAGTGGCGGGCATTCTAACAGGAAGCACGGAAAACGCCGCCCCGCTGAGCGTGGCCGCGGGGTGCGGCGATACGGCGCGGCGCGTATGATCGGCAGGGTCAGTCAATCGCGGAGTTCCAGCATGTCCCGTATCCACGTCGAACGTTCCCACTCCCTCGGCCTCGAGGCCGCCCGCGCCAAGGCAGAGAAGCTCGCCGACAAGCTCACCCGCGAGCACGGTGTGAGCAGCGAGTGGCAGGGCGATACCCTGTTGTTCAAGCGCAGCGGCGTAGACGGGCGCATCGAAGTGGGCGCGGACAAGGTCGCGGTGGACGTCAAGCTGGGCCTGATGCTCTCGGCCATGGGTGGCCTGCTCAAGGGCGAGATCGAGCGCGCGCTGGACAAAGCGCTGGCCTGATTCCTCCCGGCCCCGTTCCTGGCGGGGCCATGCCGTTCTCGGGCGGCGCCGGCTTTCCTACAAAGCCTGGTATGTGTTTTCTAATTTTCCCCGATACCTTGGCTCACAGTCCCGCCTGATGCGGGCAGCTTTCGACATCATCGAATCTGAATCCTGTGAGGTGCCACCATGGCCAAGGCTGTCAGCAAGAAGAAAGTCGTAGAACTCGAGTCGTCCCTCTACTCCGATGCCAAGCACTACGCGCGGCAGATCTGGCTCGCGGGCCTGGGCACCTACGCCAAGGTCGGTCAGGAAGGCAGCGAGTACTTCAAGGAACTGGTCAAGTCCGGCGAGTCCGTCGAGAAGAAAGGCCGTGACCTGGTGAGCACCCAGATCGACGCCGCCAATGACAGCGTCAAGGGCCGTCTGCACAGCGTCAAGGCCAAGCTGAACTTCGACAGGATCGAAGAGGCGTTCGACGCGCGCGTTGCTTCCGCCCTCAATCGCATCGGGATTCCCTCCAGGCGTGATGTGGAGGCGCTCTCTGCTAAGCTGGATGAGCTGAGCGCAGTGCTCGAGCGTGTCGCGAGAACCCAATAAGGAGAGCAGGATGGCTGGCAAAAAAACTACCGATAAAAAAGAGTCCAGTTGGATCGGCGAGATCGAGAAATACTCGCGGCAGATCTGGCTGGCTGGCTTGGGGGCCTACTCGAAGGTCAGCAAGGACGGCAGCAAGGTGTTCGAGACCCTGGTCAAGGACGGCGAGAAGGCTGAGAAACTGGCCAAGACCGAAGTCGAGGGTGCGGTGAAAACCTCCACCCGTTCCGCGAAGGCGCGCGTCGATGCCGTCAAGGGCGCCGCGATCGGCAAGTGGGGCGAGCTGGAAGAGGCCTTCGACAAGCGCCTGAACAGCGCGATCTCGCGCCTGGGCGTTCCGAGCAGCCGTGAAGTGAAAGACCTGCACAGCAAGGTCGACAGCCTCACCAAGCAGATCGAGAAGCTCACCGGCGTCAGTGTCGCCAAACCGGCCGCCAAGGCCGCCGCTAAACCCGCAGCGAAAGCCGCCGCCAAACCGGCTGCGAAACCTGCTGTGAAGACTGCGGCTTCCAAGCCGGCTGCCAAGGCTGCTGCGAAGCCGGCCGCCAAGCCCGCCGCTAAAGCCGCCGCCAAACCGACCGCCAAGGCTGCGGCGAAACCCGCTGCCAAGCCTGCTGCGAAGCCGGTTGCCAAGGCTGCGGCCAAGCCTGCCGCGAAACCGGCTGCCAAGCCCGCTGCTGCGAAAGCCGCTGCGAAGCCTGCCGCCAAGCCCGCTGCAAAACCGGCTGCTGCCGCCAAGCCTGCTGCTGCGAAACCTGCAGCCAAGCCGGCCGCGGCGAAGAAGCCTGCCGTGAAGAAGCCCGCTGCACCCAAGGCTGCCGCCAAGCCGGCCGCTGCGAAACCGGCAGCCGCTCCGGCCGCCACCCCGGCACCGTCGGCTCCCGCCGCCGCGCCGGCCGTGACGCCGTCCGCCGCTGCTCCTGCAACGCCGCCGTCCCAGGCCTGATCGGTCTGCTGCAACACCCACGCCCGGCCTCGCGCCGGGCGTTTTCATTTTCTCAAGGGAAAAGCATGCGCGGAGCGGATCAGGGCGTGAGGTAGCGCCTGGCGAGGCGTTCGGCGACCAGCTGCGAGTCCGGGCGCAGGTGCGGCGCCACCAGCATCATCACTTGGAACACTACCTGGCGGACGTCGCCCTCGTGGCCGAGGATGCGCTGGTAGTCGAGGGAGAACAGCAGCGTCAGGGTGATCTGCTCCACCAGTTGGCCGAGGGCTTCGGTGTCGCTGACCAGCTCGTCCTGCGCCTTGAGCTGCGCCAGCAGGGTGGCCAGTGTGCGCTTGAGCTGGTTGAGCCAGACGCGCACCCCGCGGGCCAGCTTGGGCAACTTGCCAGCGAGGTTGGAGAGGTCCTGGAAGAGGAAGCGGTAGTGCGCCAGTCGCTCGACGATCAGGTGCAGGAACAGCCAGTAGTCCTCGGCGCCCAGTCGCACGTCTTCCGGCGGGTCGAGCAGCGGCGCCAGTTCGTCCTGGAAGCGCTCGAACAGCGCCAGCACCAGCGGTTCCTTGCCGTGGAAGTGGTAGTAGAGATTGCCGGGGCTGATACCCAGTTCGGTGGCGATCTCCAGGGTTGAAACGTTGGGCTCGCCCTGTTCGTTGAACAGCTGCAGGGCGCATTCGAGAATCCGGTCGCGCGTTTTCATCCGTGTTCTTGTTCCAGCCGCAGTGGGCCGACGATAGCCGCGGGGAAGGGTGGATGCCAATGGCCTCGCGGCAAACTTCTGCATGGAGCGCTCTTTGCGCTCCGCTCCAACGGACACCGGGAGAACTTTTCGTAGGATGGCGTGGAGCGCAGCGATACCCATCAGTTCGACGCGCCGATGGCATGGGTATCGCTGCGCTCCACCCATCCTATCAACAGCGTTTGCGGCGCCAGCTGTGGAGGTGGGCGGGCAAATTCGTATCGGGTTGTCGCGCTCAACGTACGTGCACGTAGGTTCCCGGCGCCGCTTCCTTGGCCGGGTATTCGGCGTTGCCCAGCTCGAAATTCACCGCGCGGCGTTCGCCCGAGCGTTCCTGGATCCACGCCAGCCACAGCGGCCACCAGCTGCCTTCCTGGCGCTTGGTGTCGTAGTACCAGGCACGCGGATCGGAACTGATCTTGCCGTTCTCGAAGTAGCAGGCCTTGGGGTTGCCCGGTGGGTTGAGGATGCTCTGGATGTGCCCGCTGTTGGACAGCACGAAGCGCGTCTCGCCGCCCAGCAGTTGGGCCGAACGGTACACCGCGTCCCACGGAGTGATGTGGTCGGTGATGCCGGCAACGTGGAAGTTGTCGACCGCGACCTTCTTCAGGTCGATGGCGGTGCCGTTGACCTCCATGGCGCCAGGGCGGGCCAGCGGGTTGTGCTTGAAGAAGTCGAGGAAGTCGCCGTGCAGCGCGGCGGGCAGCCGCGTGTTGTCGTTGTTCCAGTAGAGGATGTCGAAGGCCGGCGGCTGCTTGCCCAGCAGGTAGTTGTTGACCCAGTAGTTCCAGATCAGGTCGTTGGGCCGCATCCAGGCAAATACCTTGGCCATGTCGCGGCCGTCCAGGACGCCGTGCTGGTAGGAGCGGCGCTTGCTGGTCTCCAGGGTCTGTTCGTCGGCAAACAGCGCGGCCGGGGTTTCCACCTGGCTGTCCAGCAGGCTCACCAGGTAGGTGGCGCTGGCGACCTTGCGCAGTTGTCGGCGCGCCTGCAGGTGGCCCTGGAGCGCGGCGATGGTCAGGCCGCCGGAGCAGGCTCCCATCAGGTTGACGCTGCGACTGCCGCTGATGGAGCGGCACACGTCGATGGCCTCGTCCAGCGCGGTGACATAGGTCGACAGGCCCCATTCGCGGTGGCGCGCGTCGGGGTTGCGCCAGCTGACCATGAACAGCTGCAGATTGTTCTTCAGGGCGTACTGGACGAAGCTCTTCTCGGTCGTCAGGTCGAAGATGTAGTACTTGTTGATCTGCGGCGGCACGATCAGCAGCGGCTTGGCGTGCAGGTGCTCGCCCATGGGCTTGTACTGGATCAGCTCCAGCACTTCGTTGCGGAACACCACCGCGCCGGGCGTGGTGGCCAGGTTCTGGCCGATCTCGAAGGCGCTGCGGTTGACCTGGCTGGGCATGCCGCCGTTGTGCATCAGGTCGTCGAGCAGGTGCTGCGCGCCCTTGAGCAGACTCTGTCCGCCGGTGTTGAACAGCTCTTTCACCGCCAGCGGGTTGAGCAGGGTGTTCGATGGCGAGGCGGCGTCGGAGAGGATCGACAGCAGAAAACGCGCGCGAGCGCGGTCGTCGCTGTTCAGGTCGCTCTCGTCGACCCAGGCCAGCAGCTGCTTCTGCCAGGCCAGGTAAGCCTGCACGGTGCGCCGGTAGAAGGGGTTCAGGCGCCAGGACGGGTCCTGGAAGCGCGCGTCCTGCGGGTTGGGCTGCAGCGGCGAGTCGCCGATCAGCACCTTGCCCACCTGTTTGCCGAAGGCCGCCAGATGCTTCGCCGAATGGACCGGCTGGCGCACGCCCTGCAGCGCCAGCATACGCAGGGTGGACAGCATGTCCTTGCCGCGCAGACCGACCATTGCACTCTGCGCATTCATGTACTCGGTGGGGACGGGGACGCTACCAGGCTCAGCTTTCTCTCGCATGAACAGCACTCCGTAAAGGGTCCGACCTGCTAATGGCAAAGCAAGGGCTGTACCGGAGTCGCAAGGACCCCGTTCCAGACGCCTGCCGCCGGTTCGAGGGGTGTGCACGGGTATCGACGCGAGAGGGCAACTGCCCGAAAACAGGGCAGCGGATCAGCAGCCGGGTTGCCCTGCGGTCACCTTCGGAGGTGGCCGCAGCACTGGTCCCGAATCAGGCGCTACGTGTCGATACCCGTGAACACGCCTGTTTGTTGTTCGGCTCTTTAAAAAAAGTGCCTGCAGAGCGATCGGTCAAGGCAGGATGCCCACCGACTGTGACGAAGCTGTGATGCTTCAGCTGGCTTTGGGCGCGAAAGGACGCGGGTGAATGATCGCGCGCTGCCGTTCTTCCTGGAGGAATTTCATGATGATCGGTGCGACGGTTTCCGCGCGGGTCACCAGGAACAGGTGGCCGTCGTCGATCACATGCAGCTCGGAGTTCGGGATGCGCCAGGCGATCATGCGCATGTTGATCAGCGGGATGATCGGGTCGTCGTCGCCGGCCAGGATCAGCGTGGGCTGACGGATCTTGTGCAGCCAGTGGATGCTGGTCCAGCCAAGGCCGGCGAACAGCTGCCAGTAGTAGCCCATCTTGCCGGACGAACGAACCTTGCTGGCAAAGGCCATGGCCAGCTTCGGGTCGCGGCGGAAGGCTCCGCCATAGATGTCCGGGGCGATGTGCACGCCATAGGATGGTTGGATGTAGCGGCGCGGGCTAGCCATGCGCCAGAGCACTGCCGGCTTGCCCGGCACCATCACCGCCCCAGCGGCGGTGGCGGCCAGGATCAGCTTCTTGCAGCGCTCGGGGTAGTCATGGGCGAACTGTTGCGCCAGGGCGCCGCCCCAGGACACGCCGATGGCCGTCACCTGGCCGTAGTCCAGGTAGTCGAGCATCCGCGCGGCCAGCTTGGCCAGGCCAGGGAAGCGGTAGGGCGTGCTGGGCGTGGATGAGCCACCGACGCCGGGGACGTCGAAGGCGATCACTTCCAGGTCCGGGTCCAGCGCGGCGACGAAGGGGAAGACCAGTTCCAGGTTGGCGCCGATGCCGTTGAAGATCAGCAGCGGCGTCATGTGCGGCTTGCCCGGACGCACGGCGGTGCGGATGGTCTGCCCGTCGAGCTCGATGGTGCGGAACTCGAAAGGCTGCGCCGCCGGCGCCTTGCTCGGCAGGATCTCCTCGTCGCTGCGTTTGCTGCGCGCACGCCGGCTCGTCGGCGCGGCCACTTCCACGACCGTCGACGATTCTGGGATGTTGGCGTCGTCCACGGCGCCGGCTTGCGGGAGGAGTTCTGTTTTCATCGTTCGTGTACGTAGGTTCCGGGAGAGGCTTCGCCGGCTGGGTAGGCTTTGTTGCCCAGGACAGCGGGTGCCTTTTTCAGCTTGCCTGCGCGTTCGGCCAGCCATTGTTGCCAGTGCAGCCACCAGGAGTCGGCGTGCTTGCTGGAGTTTTCCTGCCAGGTCTTGGAGTCGACGGAGAGATCCGGACCGGTCATGAAGCGCGCCTTGGGGTTGCCCGGCGGGTTGAGGATGCTCTGGATATGTCCGCTGTTGGAGAGGATGAATTCACACTTGCCGCCCAGCAGACGAGCGGAGCGGTAGCAGGCTTCCCAGGGAGTGATGTGGTCGGACAGGCCGGCCACGCAATAGAAATCGCAGGTGACCTGCTTGAGGTCGATTGGCGTGCCGGAGACTTCCAGCGCGCCCGGACGGGTCAGCGGGTTGGTCTTGAACATCTCCACCAGTTCGCCGTGCAGCGCAGCCGGCAGGCGCGTGGTGTCGTTGTTCCAGAACAGGATGTCGAAGGCCGGCGGCTCGTTGCCCAGCAGGTAGTTGTTGACCCAGTAGTTCCAGATCAGATCGTTCGGCCGCATCCAGGCGAACACTTTGGCCATGTCCTTGCCTTCGAGCACGCCGGACTGGTACGAGCGGCGCTTGGCGGCCTCGAGGGTCTTCTCGTCGGCGAACAGGGCGACCTGGGTGTCCAGTTCGAAGTCGAGCACGCTGACCATCTGCGTGAAAGCATTCACCTTGTTCTCGCCCAGAGCGGCGTAGTGGCCGAGCAGGGTGACGGTGGTGATGCCGCCCGAGCAGGCGCCGAGCATGTTCAGGTCCTTGCTGCCGGTGATCTTCAGGACCACGTCGATGGCTTCTTTCAGCGCCTCGATGTAGGTGGTCAGGCCCCACTCGCGCTGTGCCTTGGTCGGGTTGCGCCAGCTGACGATGAAGGTCTGGATCTGGTTGCGCAGGCTGAAGCGCGCCAGGCTCTTCTCCGGCGACAGGTCGAAGACGTAGAACTTGTTGATCTGCGGCGGCACCACCAGCAGCGGGCGTTCGTGCACGCTTTCGGTGATCGGCTTGTACTGGATCAGCTCCAGCACATCGTTGCGGAACACCACCGCGCCTTCGGTCAGGGCCAGGTTCTTGCCGACTTCGAAGGCATCCATGTTGACCTGGCTGGGCATGCCGCCGTTGTTCACCAGGTCCTTGGCCAGATGGGTGAGACCGTCGAGCAGGCTCTTGCCGCCGGTCTCGAAGAAGCGTTTGACCGCTGCCGGGTTGGACAGCGTGTTGGTCGGCGCCATGGCTTCGGTCATCAGGTTGATGACGAACTGGCCGCGGCTGATGTCCTGGGGCGACAGGTCGCTCTCGCCCATCCAGGTGTGCAGCTCCTTGCGCCAGGCCAGGTAGGTCTGCAGGTAGCGGCGATAAAGTGGGTTCTGGCTCCAGGCCGGGTCGTTGAAGCGGCGGTCGTCGTCGGCCGGCCTCAGTTCGGATTTGCCGAGCAGCACGTTCTTCAGCTCGAGGCCGAAGTGGGTCACATGCTTGGCACTGTGGAAGGGCTGCTTGATCGCTTGCAGCAGCACCATCCGGGCAGAGGTAAGCAGGTCCTTGCCGCGAATCCCGATCACCGGGTTCAGGGCGAGGGTATTTTCCGCGGCTTGCTGGGGTAGATCGCTGTTGTTCTTCTGGGTCATCGGCGACGCTCCATTGTCCTGAGACGCATACTGGCGGGGCTCACCTGAGTGACGTAAGGCCAAGTACTTCTCGGGGTTGCGGAACGTGGAGAGAGCTCCACGCGATTCATCACTTGGCGGCATCACTGAAAAGTCAGGTGGCCACGCGTCATGCACTGAATCTTCCGTGCACTGCACTGCCTTGGTTACCCGAGTTTCCTTCGCCGCGCAAGCTGGTGCAGCGTGGGCCAACTCCTAGGAGTATGTCGGGAAAAGTTAGAAAACGCGCCCTAGAGCGGGGGCATCTCGCCAATCCCCTGACGGCGGCCACGCGAGCAGCAGTCTGCAGGACGAATGTTGCAAATGGCGTGCCTCGGAGCGAATGCCCGACGAAGGTTGGTGCGGAGAGGGGATGGGACCGAGTGACAGGCCACTACGTAGGATGGCGCGGAGCGAAGCGATACCCATCGATTTGGGCGCTGATTGTGTTGATGGGTATCGCAAGCTCCACCCATCCTGCGTCCAGCCATGTGCGTTAGCCGAAGCCTTACAGCATCAGCTTGACCACGGACTCCGACGGGTCGCGCGACTTGCCGGCCTTCTCCAGCTGCGCCAGGTAGTCGGCCCACATCTCGTCGTGGCGCACGCACAGCTCGTAAAGGTAGTCCCAGGTGAACAGTCCGCTGTCGTGGCCGTCGTCGAAAGTCAGCTTGAGCGCGTACTGACCGGCCGGCTCCAGGTTGCTCAGGCCGACATTCAGCTTGCCCACCTGCAGCACCGGATTGCCGTGGCCCTGGACTTCCGCCGATGGCGAATGCACGCGCAGGAACTCGGCGGGCAGGTCGTAGGACTGATCGCCGTAGGTCAGCGACAGCTTCTTCGAGGCCTTGTGCAGCTTGATGGCGGTTGGGATGCGCATGGACGGCTCCTGAGCTTGCGTGCGGCCATTGTAGCGCCGTGCAAAAAAGAACGGGGCGCCCTGAGGCGCCCCGTCGCTGTGGCGTCGATCCGCTTACAGGATGTAGCGCGACAGGTCCTCGTCCTGGGCCAGTTCGCCCAGGTGGCCGTTGACGTAGGCCGCGTCGATGACGATGGCCTTGCCGCTATGCTCGCTGGCCAGGTCAGCGGCGTCGAAGGACACCTCTTCGAGCAGACGCTCGAGCAAGGTGTGCAGGCGACGGGCACCGATGTTCTCGGTCTTCTCGTTGACCTGGAAGGCGATCTCCGCGAGGCGCTTGATGCCGTCGGCGGCGAACTCGATGTCCAGGCCCTCGGTCTTCAGCAGCGCGGTGTACTGCTCGGTCAGCGACGCGTGCGGCTCGCTGAGGATGCGCTCGAAATCGCTCGGGCTCAGGGCTTTGAGCTCGACGCGGATCGGCAGGCGACCCTGCAGCTCCGGCACCAGGTCGCTGGGCTTGGACAGGTGGAACGCGCCCGAGGCGATGAACAGGATGTGGTCGGTCTTCACCATGCCCAGCTTGGTGTTCACCGTGCAGCCCTCGATCAGCGGCAGCAGGTCACGCTGCACGCCCTCGCGGGAGACGTCGGCGCCGCCCACGTTGCCGCGCTTGGCGATCTTGTCGATTTCGTCGATGAAGACGATGCCGTTCTGCTCCACGGCTTCCAGGGCGCGGGCCTTGAGGTCTTCTTCGTTGACCAGGCGTTGCGCCTCCTCGTCGCGGATCAGCTTCATGGCCTCGGCGACCTTCAGCTTGCGGCTCTTGCGCTTGCCCTTGCCCATGTTGGAGAACAGGTTCTGCAACTGGTTGGTCATCTCTTCCATGCCGGGCGGGGCCATGATCTCCACGCCCGAAGGAATGTCGGCGACCTCGATGTCGATTTCCTTGTCGTCCAGCTGGCCTTCGCGCAGGCGCTTGCGGAACAGCTGGCGGGTGTTGGAATCCTCGCGCGCCGGCTCATCGCCGAAGCCGGTGGTGCGCGCCGGCGGCAGCAGGGCGTCGAGGATGCGCTCTTCGGCGGCGTCTTCGGCGCGGTACTTCACCTTCTGCACTTCCTGCTCGCGGAGCATCTTGATCGCAGCATCGGCGAGGTCGCGGATGATCGACTCGACGTCACGGCCGACGTAGCCGACTTCGGTGAACTTGGTGGCTTCCACCTTGATGAACGGCGCGTTGGCCAGCTTGGCCAGGCGACGGGCGATCTCGGTCTTGCCGACGCCGGTCGGGCCGATCATCAGGATGTTCTTCGGCGTCACCTCGGCGCGCAGTTCAGCCGGCAGCTGCATGCGCCGCCAGCGGTTGCGCAGGGCGATGGCGACGGCGCGCTTGGCGTCGTCCTGGCCGATGATGTGGCGGTTGAGTTCGTGGACGATCTCGCGGGGAGTCATGGACATTGGACGGGCTACTCCGGAACGACAGCGCTTAAACGGCGCTGTCGAGCTCCTCAAGGGTCAGGTTCTGGTTGGTGAACACGCAGATGGAGCCGGCGATGTTCAGCGCGGTCTCGGCGATCTCGCGGGCGCTCATGTCGTCGCTGCCTTTCTGCAGCAGGGCCAGGGCCGCTGCCTGGGCGAAGCCGCCGCCCGAGCCCATGGCGATCAGGCCGTGCTCGGGTTCGACCACGTCACCGTTGCCGGTGATGATCAGGGAGGCGTCCTTGTTGGCCACGGCCAGCATGGCTTCCAGGCGGCTCAGGGAGCGGTCGGTACGCCAGTCCTTGGCCAGCTCGACAGCGGCGCGTACCAGGTGGCCCTGGTGTTTCTCCAGCTGCTGCTCGAAGCGTTCGAAGAGGGTGAAGGCATCGGCGGTGGCGCCGGCGAAACCGGCCAGTACTTCACCGTGGTACAGGCGACGGACTTTCTTCGCGTTGCCTTTCATCACGGTGTTGCCCAGGGAAACCTGGCCGTCGCCGCCCATGACGACTTTGCCGTTACGGCGGACAGATACGATGGTGGTCAAGGGTCTTACTCCACACTAGCGGGGCGATGTGCCCGAATGCAGAGTCAGATGGGGACTAGGAAGGCGGGGTTCAAGTCCTGCGCCGGACGAGTAGCGCGCATTTCGCGCGCCGCCCGTCGGCGCAAGCCCTGGCGTAGCTGGGGTTCAGCGGGTCTGGCGCTGCTGTAACAGCAGGTTGCTGAAACCGTTGCCGGCGAGCTGTTTCTGCGCGGCGGAGGCCTTGGCGCGGTCGCCGTAGGGGCCGACCATGACGCGGTACCAGGTTTCGTCGCGGACGGTGCCGGACTCCACGCGGGCGTTCTGGCCCATCATGATGATCTGCGCGCGCAGGTGGTCGGCGTCGGTCTGTTTGCGGAACGAGCCGGCCTGCAGGTAGTACTGGGTCGCAGCCACGGCCGGTGGCGGTGTCGGCTTGGCCGGTGCGGTGTCGCTGGCCGGAGCCTGCGGCAGCGCCTGCTTCTGCGCGCTGGCGACCTGGGTCGCAGGCGGCGTGGCGGGCGTCGCCGGCTTGACCACCGCGGGCGGCGGTGGATTCTGCCCGCTCAGCGCTGCCAGGGCGCGCTGGGTGTCGATTTTCTCGGCTTCTTCCTTGGTCGCGACCACGGTCGCCGGCTGCTGCGGCTTGGCCGGCGGTGGCACGGCTTCCGGCGGCACGGCGACTTCCGAGCCCGGCAGCAGAGTGTAGAAGTCGTACTTGGGCTTCACCCCGGTCGGCGCGGCCGGTTGTTGCGGCTGCACGGTGCCGGAGGGCTTGTTGGAGCCGACCACGGTCTTGGGCGCGTCCGGCTTCTCGCGTTTGACGTCGTTGCGACCCGGCTCCAGCTTCATCAGGAACATGATGAAGCCGCCGATGGCCAGGCCGGCGACCAGCCAGACCCAGCCGGGGACCGATGTCTTCTTGGCCGGGGCCTGGTAGCGGCTGGCGCCGCGTTTGGGAGCGGGTTTCTTCTTCGCCATGGGTGCTTACATGCGCTCCAGGGTTTCCAGGCCCAGCAGCTCCAGGCCCTGCTTGAGGGTACGGCCGGTCAGCGCGGCGAGGCGCAGGCGGCTTTCCTGTTGCGCCGGGTCTTCGGCGGTGAGGATCGGGCAGTGCTCGTAGAAGCTGGAGAACAGGCCGGCCAGCTCGTACAGATAGGCGCAGAGGATGTGCGGGACTCCCTTCACGGCGACGTTGTTGAGCACATCGGCGAACTGCGCCAGCTGCGCGGCCAGGGCGATTTCCTGGGGCTGCTGCAGGACGATCTTGCCGCCAACCTCGTCGTAACCCTTGCCCAGCTTGCGGAATACGCCGGCCACACGGGTGTAGGCATAGAGCAGGTAGGGGGCAGTGTTGCCCTCGAAGCTCAGCATCAGCTCGAAGTTGAAGCTGTAGTCACTGGTGCGGTGCTTGGACAGGTCGGCGTACTTGACCGAGTCGATGCCCACCACGTGGCCAATGCGGCGCAGTTCTTCCTCGTCGAAGGGCGTTTCGCCCTTCTCGATGCGCTTCTCGTTGAGGCCCTTGACCAGGGTGTAGGCGCGTTCCTCGGCTTCGATCAGCAGGTCGATCAGCTTCACGGTGCCGCCGTCACGGGTCTTGAACGGCTTGCCGTCGGCACCGTTCATGGTGCCGAAGCCCATGTGCTCCAGGTCCATGCTGGCCGGGACGAAGCCGGCGCGGCGGGCCACTTCGAACACCTGCTGGAAGTGCAGGGCCTGGCGCTGGTCGACGAAGTACAGCACGCGGTCGGCGTGCAGCACCTTGTGGCGGTAGCGCATGGCGGCCAGGTCGGTGGTGGCGTAGAGATAGCCGCCGCCGGCCTTCTGCACGATCACCGGCAGCGGCTCGCCTTCGGCGTTCTTGAATTCGTCGAGGAACACGCACAGGGCGCCGTCGCTCTCGACCAGCAGGCCCTTGGTGGTCAGGTCGGCCACCACCTGCGCGAGGTCGTCGTTGTAGGCGCTCTCGCCCTTCACGTCGGCCATGGTCAGCTTCACGCCCAGCAGGTCATAGACCTTCTGGCAGTGCGACAGGGAGATGTCGTTGAAGCGGGTCCACAGGGCGATGCACTTGGGGTCGTTGGCCTGCAGCTTGACCACCAGCTCGCGGGCGCGGTCGGCGAACTCGGGGGATTCGTCGAAGCGCTTCTTGGCGGCGCGGTAGAAGACTTCCAGGTCGTGCAGCTCGGCCTGGGCGTCGACCGGTTGTTCTTCCAGGTAGGCCAGCAGCATGCCGAACTGGGTGCCCCAGTCGCCCACGTGGTTCTGGCGAATCACCGTGTCGCCGAGGAATTCCAGGACGCGGCTGACGCCGTCGCCGATGATGGTCGAGCGCAGGTGGCCGACGTGCATCTCTTTCGCCAGGTTCGGCGAGGACAGGTCCACCACCACGCGCTGCGCGGGGCCGGCCTTGCGCACGCCGATGTGCGCGTCAGCCAGGGCCTTGTCGAGGCTGGCGGCGAGCCAGGTCTGGTCCTGGAAGAAGTTCAGGAAGCCGGGACCGGCGATCTCGACCTTGGCCACTTCCGGGCTCTGCGGCAGCGCCGCGACCAGCTTGGTCGCCAGGTCGCGCGGCTTCATCCCGGCCGGCTTGGCCAGCATCATGGCGATGTTGCTGGCGAAGTCGCCGTGGGTTCGGTCCTTGGTGTTCTCCACCTGGATGTCGGGCGTCAGGCCGGCCGGCAGGGTGCCGTCTTCGGTGAGGCTGACAAGGGCTTGCTGGATCAGGTGGCGAATCGTGTCTTTCATGGTTTTCTCCGTGCTCGCGTGCATCCGGCGCGCGCGACCGGTTATCGGGCTCAGAACCGCGCATTATCCGTGGCCGGGCATGGCTTGCCAACCGCGGAGCGCTCCAAGTTCAGTCTCGCCGCTGTGCCATCCGTCGCGGCTGATGGAAGTCAATGTAGGACGGTTCCGGCTCGGCAGCCGGGTTCCAAGGCGTAAAAGAGCGCTGTCAGAACAGATCGATGGGGTCCACGTCCAGTGACCAGCGTACCTGGCGCCCACTGGGCATGCCTTCGAGGGCCTGCAGCCAGGGTGTGAGCAGGCGGTGCAGCGGTGCGCGGGCGGTGCTCATCAGCAGCAGCTGCGCGCGGTAACGGCCGGCGCGGCGCTCCATGGGAGCCGGTACCGGGCCGAGGAGTTCCACTTCATGGCCCAGCGTGGCCTGCAGGCTTTCGGCTTCGGTGCAGGCTTCGTCGAGGAAGCCCTCGGCCTGCCCTGGCTTGTGCGCCTCGGCGCGCAGCAGGGCGAGGTGCGAGAAGGGCGGAAGGCCGGCGGAGCGGCGCTCGGTGAGGGCCTGGTCGGCGAAGGCGAAGTAGCCCTGTTCGGTGAGCTGCACCAGCAACGGGTGGTCGGCCAGGTGGGTCTGGATCAGCACGCGGCCCGGTTCCTCGGCGCGCCCGGCGCGGCCGGCGACCTGGACGATCTGCTGGGCCATGCGTTCGCTGGCGCGGAAGTCGGCGGAGAACAGCCCGCCGTCGGCATCGAGGATCGCCACCAGGGTGACCCGCGGGAAGTGGTGTCCCTTGGCGAGCATCTGGGTGCCGACGAGGATGCACGGCTCGCCTTTATTGATGGTGGCGAACAGGTCGCGCATGGCGTGCTTGCGCGAGGTGCTGTCGCGGTCGATGCGCAGCACCGGGTAATCCGGGAAGAGGATGCGCAGGCGCTCCTCGGCGCGCTCGGTACCGGCGCCGACCGGGCGCAGGTCCACCGTGCCGCATTTCGGGCAGTTGCGCGGTGGTCGCTCGCGGTGGTCGCAGTGGTGGCAGCGCAGCTCGCCGCTGCCCTGGTGCACCGTCATCCGCGCGTCGCAGCGCGGGCATTGGCTGATCCAGCCGCAGTCGTGGCACAACAGGGTCGGCGCGAAGCCGCGGCGGTTCAGGTAGACCAGCACCTGCTGGCCGGCGGCCAGGGTTTCCTTGATCGAGCGCTGCAGCGGCATGGAAATACCCGAATCCAGCGGCAGGCTCTTCACGTCCAGGCGGTGGAACTTCGGCTGGTGCGCGCCGCCGGCTCGCTGGGTCAGGCGCAGCAGGCCGTAGCGGCCGCTCTGGGCGTTGTGCAGGCTTTCCAGCGCGGGGGTGGCGGAGCCCAGCAGGATCGGCACGTTTTCCAGGCGCGCGCGCACCATGGCCAGGTCGCGGGCGTGGTAGCGCAGGCCTTCCTGCTGTTTATAGGAAGCGTCGTGCTCCTCGTCGATGATGATCAACCCCGGATTCTTCAGTGGGGTGAACAGCGCCGAGCGGGTGCCGATGACGATGTCCGCCTCGCCATCGCGAGCGGCCAGCCAGGCGTCGAGGCGCTCGCGGTCGGTCAGCGCGGAGTGCAGCAGGGCGATGCGCGCATTGAAGCGGCGCTCGAAGCGGCTCAGGGTCTGCGGGCCCAGGTTGATCTCGGGGATCAGTACCAGCGCCTGCTTGCCGGCTTCCAGCGTCTCGCGGATCAGTTGCAGGTAGACCTCGGTCTTGCCGCTGCCGGTGACGCCAGCGAGGAGGAAACTGTGGAAGCTGCCGAAGCCGGCGCGCACGGCCTCGAAAGCGGCGCGTTGTTCGGCGTTCAGCGGCAGTTCCGCCTGCGCCAGCCACGGGCCATGGTGCGGCGGCACACGGTGTTCGCGCACCTCCAGGGTGACCAGCCCCTTCTCCTGCAGCAGGTCGAGGCTGTCCTTGTTGATCTGCAGCTGGCTCAGCAGGTCGTGGGCGACGCCGTGGGGATGCTGCTTGAGGATCTTCAGGGTCTCGCGCTGGCGTGGCGCGCGCGCCAGACGTGGGTCTTCCTCGCGGGCGCCAGGTTCGGCGTGCCAGAAGCGCTGCTGGCGCGCCTCGGCCGGGTCGCCCTGGCGCAGCAGGTTGGGCAGTGCCCAGGAAAAGGTGTCGCCCAGGCTGTGCTGGTAGTACTGCGCCGTCCAGCGGCACAGCTCCAGCAGGTGCGCCGGCATCGGCGGCTCGCGGTCGAGCACCGCCAGGGCAGGGCGCAGCTTGTCCGCCGGCACGTCGGAGGCTTCCACTTTGTCCACCAGCACGCCGACCATCTCGCGGCGGCCGAACGGCACGCGCAGGCGCACGCCGGGCTGCAGGCGTGCCACGTCGACCCCGCGCGGTGGCAGGTAATCGAACAGGCGGCGCAGCGGCGAGGGCAAGGCGAGACGCAGGATGGAGGGTGTGGGCACGCGACGGATTCCGGGGCGGCTGGGAGCGCTGGATGGTAGCATGGGCGATGCGACGGTCGGTCATGCCTGATCTTGCGTTGAAAGCGATCTCTGGTATGATCCACGCCCTTAATTTGCGTGCGGTGCCCGGTAAAAGATCCCGCCCGCGGTCCTTGATGGCCGTGGCTCGGCTTCTGCCAGAGACTGGGTGGCGGCACACCACCGAGAGGAAGAGACCATGAAACCGGAAATCCATCCCGCGTACGAAGACATCGAAGCTACCTGCAGCTGTGGCAACGTGATCAAGACCCGTTCCACCCTGTGCAAGGGCATTCACCTGGACGTCTGCTCCGAGTGCCACCCCTTCTACACCGGTAAGCAGAAAGTTCTGGACACCGGCGGCCGTATCGACCGCTTCAACCAGCGCTTCGCCATGTTCGGCGGCAAGAAGTAAGATCGATTTCCGGGAAAGGCCTACGATGGTTTTTCACGGTAATTCGAAAAAGGCGTCCCTCGTGGGCGCCTTTTTTATGGCCGTCCTTTTTTCCCTGGACGCCAGCGCCGCTGCCTGCCCGAAGCCTGCGATGCCTGAAACGGTGCGCGTGGCGCGGGTGGTGGATGGCGACACGCTCAGGCTGGTCGACGGCCGCAGCGTCCGCCTGATCGGCGTCAACGCCCCGGAACTGGCCCATCATGGCCGCTCCGAAGAACCCTTCGCCGTTGCCGCCCAGCGCCGCCTGCAGGAGCTGGTGGCGGCCAATGATGGCGAGGTCGGGCTGGTTGCCGGCCGGCAGGGCAAGGACAAATACGGCCGCACCCTAGCTCACGCCTACGACGCCCGCGGCAACAATCTCGAATCCCGCCTGCTCGCCGAAGGCCTGGGCTACCTTGTAGCTATTGCACCGAACAACGACCTCACCGCCTGCCAGCAGGCCGCCGAGCGGCAAGCCCGCAGCGCGGGGCTCGGTCTGTGGAAGCGCGCGCCGGTGCAGACGGCGGAACAACTTCACGAAAGCGGGTTCGCGGTGGTACGCGGGCGGGTCGAGCAGGTACAACGCAATCGCGGCGGCCTGTGGATCGATCTCGATGGCTCGCTGGTACTGCGGATCGAGGCGAAACTCGTGAAGCGCTTCGACAATGCAACCCTGCGCGATCTCAAGGGTCGACAGGTGGAGGCGCGCGGCTGGGTCATCGACCGCGCCGAGCGTGGTGGCGTGAAACCCGGACAGGCGCGCTGGATGCTGCCTGTGACCGACCCGGCGATGATGGAGGTATTGCCATGAGCATGCGCTCGTTCGGAATCCTGACCCTGCTGGCGCTGCTGAGCGTCCTCGGCGGCTGCGCCACCAATCCGGCCACCGGCAAGTCCGACTTCGTGATGATGAGCGAGCAGGGCGAGCTGGAGATGGGCCAGAAGTACAGCCAGGAGATCGGCAAGCAGTACCCGCGCTATGAGGATGCGAAACTGCAGGCCTACGTCCAGCAGGTCGGCGAGCGGGTCGCCCGCGCTGGTGACCGTCCGCAGCTGCAGTACCACTTCACCGTCATCGACACTCCCGACATCAACGCCTTCGCCCTGCCCGGCGGCTACATCTATATCCACCGCGGGCTGATGGCGTACCTGGGCTCGGAGGCGGAACTGGCGGCCGTGCTCGGCCACGAAGTCGGCCACGTCACCGCCCGGCACAGTGTCAAGCAGCAGAGCCAGTCCAGCGCCTGGGGCATTCTCGGGCAGGCAGTGGCCATCGGCACCGGCGTGGGCGCCGCGGCCGACCTGACCAACGTGCTCGGCACCGCCTTCGTCCGTGGCTATGGTCGCGACATGGAGCTGGAGGCCGATGGCCTCGGCGCCAAGTACCTGGCCCGCGCCGGCTACGACCCCACCGCCATGATCCAGGTCGTACGGGTGCTGAAGAACCAGGAAGACTTCGCCCGCGACGAGGCCGCGCGCAAGGGGCAGGCGGCCCAGCCGGTGGGTTACCACGGATTGTTCGACACCCACCCTGACAACGACCAGCGCCTGAAACAGGTGATCGGTCCGGCCCAGGCCCTGGCTGTCAGCGGCCAACGCGAAGTCGGCGCCGAGCGCTACCTCAAGGCCATCGACGGCATGCCCTTCGGCGACTCCGCCGCCAGCGGCGTACGCCGTGGCCAGACGTTCTATCACTCGGAGCTGGACTTCACCCTGACCTACCCGGCGGGCTGGGGCATCCTCAACCAGCCGACCGCGTTGGTGGGCTACACCGCCGACCAGCAAGCCTACATCGGCATGAAGCTGGTGCCCCGGGAAGGCCAGCTGACCCCGGCCGAGTACCTGCGAAAGGGCGCTGGTGGGCGGTTATCGAACGAAGAAAGCTTCCAGCAGAGCGGCCTCGACGTCGCCACCGGCGTGGTGCCCGGCAATCCGGCGCGGCGCGCGGCGGTGATCTACCAGAAGGACCATGCCTACCTGTTCATCGGTGTGGTCAAAGGTCGCGCCTCGCTGGAGAGCGAGGACGACCACTTCATGCAGGTCATTCGCAGCTTCCGGCCGATGCGCGCCGACGAGCAGAAACTCGCTCAACCACGCCGGATCGCCGTCGTTCAGGTCAAATCCGGGCAGACTGTCGAGCAGTTCGCGAAGGCAGAATCCGGTCCGGAATCTGACTCGATAAATCGTATACGTTTATTGAATGACTTGTATCCAACTGGTCAGCCAAAAGCGGGCGACTGGCTGAAAGTCGTACGCTAGAGGTCTTGACAGCAGGGGCTTGGGCTACCTTGGCAGGTGCAGGGTTTGTGCGTATGCTCGGGCCCCCGTCTGTCCAACAAGCAACAAAAGCGGAAGTGCCCAAATGTCTGATCTCAAGACCGCTGCCCTCGAATATCACGCCCAACCCCGCCCCGGTAAACTGAGCGTCGAGCTGACCAAGCCGACCGCCACCGCTCGCGACCTGTCGCTGGCCTACAGCCCGGGTGTCGCCGAGCCGGTGCGCGAAATCGCGCGTGATCCGGAACTGGCCTTCAAGTACACCGGCAAGGGCAACCTGGTCGCGGTCATTTCCGACGGCACTGCCATTCTCGGCCTGGGCAACCTCGGCCCGCTGGCCTCCAAGCCGGTCATGGAAGGCAAGGGCGTGCTGTTCAAGCGTTTCGCCGGTGTCGACGTGTTCGACATCGAAGTCGACGCCGAGAGCCCGCAGGCCTTCATCGATACCGTCAAGCGCATCTCCATCACCTTCGGCGGCATCAACCTGGAAGACATCAAGGCACCCGAGTGCTTCGAGATCGAGCGCGCGCTGATCGAGCAGTGCGACATCCCGGTATTCCACGATGACCAGCACGGCACCGCGATCGTAACCGCCGCCGGCATGCTCAACGCACTGGAAATCGCCGGCAAGAAGCTGGAGACCGCGAAGATCGTCTGCCTGGGCGCCGGCGCTGCCGCCATCTCCTGCATGAAGCTGCTGGTGAGCATGGGTGGCAAGGTCGAGAACATCTACATGATCGACCGCCAGGGCGTGATCCACGCCGGCCGCAACGACCTGAACCAGTACAAGGCCGTGTTCGCCACCGAGACCGACAAGCGCACCCTGGCTGACGCCCTGGAAGGCGCCGACGTATTCGTCGGCCTGTCCGGCGCCAACCTGCTGAGCCCGGAAGACCTCAAGCGCATGGCGCCGAATCCGATCGTCTTCGCCTGCTCCAACCCGGACCCGGAAATCAAGCCGGAACTGGCCCACGCCACCCGCGATGACGTGATCATGGCCACCGGCCGTTCGGACTACCCGAACCAGGTGAACAACGTACTGGGCTTCCCCTTCATCTTCCGCGGTGCCCTGGACGTACGCGCCACCCGCATCAATGAAGAAATGAAGATCGCCGCCGCGCTGGCCCTGCGTGACCTGGCCAAGCTGCCGGTACCCCAGGACGTGTGCGACGCCTACGGCGTGAGCGGCATCGAGTTCGGCCGCGAGTACATCATTCCGAAGCCGATGGACAAGCGCCTGATCACCGTCGTTTCCGATGCCGTGGCCAAGGCCGCCATCGAGACCGGCGTGGCGACCCTGCCGTATCCGAAGCACTACCCGCTGCAGTCGGTGGAAGACGTCTTCAAAGGCTGATTCCGTCTGATTTGAAAAACCCCGCCTTGGCGGGGTTTTTCTTTTTCCACTGAAGGAAATGAAGAGTTACCGATTAATGACTGAAGGCAGGGGCCTTCGGAATCGACCCGACTATGCTTCCCCGCTCATGCATTGACGCGTCTGCTGCTCTGGAGCGGGCCGGGCGCATGGGGGAACATCATGAATCGGACTTTGCTGGCAGTCGCCACCCTGGCGGCCAGTGTCGCGCTCATCGGCTGCGCCGGAGCACCGCAAATGAGCTGGCAGCGGGTGGGGGATTCGGCGCAGCGCGCCGCCACCAGTGCCGACGTCTGGGGCCCGGTGGCTGGCGCGGCAGTGATCGCCGCGGGTAACTGGGACCACAAGTGGCAGAAGTCGGCGAGTAACCACGATTGGTTCTTCGGCGGCGACGCCAACCAGGCGGCCGACCGCATGCTCAACCTGGCCACCGGCCTGAGCGTCGTCACGGCTCTGGTGGCCTCGCCCAAGGATGTGAGCACCGAGGAGAAGTGGAGCTGGCGCGGTCGCAACCTGTCGCTGCTGCTGGTAGACCGCTATGCCGTCACCGGCTTCGTCGAGGAAGCCAAGGAGTGGTCCGGGCGTGAACGACCTGACGGGATTCCCGATGACTCCTTCCCTTCCAAGCACACTGCCGTGACCGCAGTACACAACAGTTTCACCCGCCGCAACCTGGACTACATCGACATGGACCCGACCTGGCGCTACACCGCCAAGGCCGGGCTCTATACCCTCGACGGGCTGACCGCACTGTCGCGGGTGGAAGGGGACAAGCACTATCCAACCGACGTGCTGGTCGGCATGGCGGTGGGTAATTTCTTCGCCAACTTCACCTACAACCTGTTCCTCGAGGGGCCGGAAAGCGAGCGCTACAACGTGGCGGTGGTCCCGGAAACCGGCGGCGGCATGAGTCTGCGCGCGGCAATGTTGTTCTGAGGTTGGCGCGCCGGGGCGAGCAGCGTCTAGTCTTGAAAGCTTCTCCCTGGACGACACGCCCGATGCCGCTGCGCCTGCTGCTGATTCTGCTGTTCCTGTGCGTTTCCAGCGTGGCGCGGGCCGGGGAGGTGCTGCGCATCGCGGCGGATCGCTGGCCGCCCTACGCAGACCGCCAGCTGCCCGGCAACGGTGTGGCGGTGCACCTCGTGCAGGCGGCGCTCAAACGTGCCGGTTATGCCAGCGAGTACATCGAAGTGCCCTGGCCGCGAGTGCTGCATGGCGTGACGAACGGCGAGTACGACCTGGTGGCGGATGCCTGGTATTCCCCCGAGCGGGAGTCCTTCGGTGTGTATTCCCAACCCTACCTGGTCAACCGCGTGCGCCTGATCAAGCGCAAGGGTTCGCCCATCACCTTCGGCAAGCTGGCTGATCTCTATCCGTACCGCATCGCCATGGTGCGCGGCTACGCCTATTCCGAGGCCTTCGATCGCGACCCTAAACTGCAGCGGGTGCCGGTGTTCAGTTTCGTCAACGCGGCGCTGATGCTGCAGGCCGGCCGTGTGGACCTGACGCTGGAGGACGAGATCACCGCGCGGGTGCACTTCAACGGTGACCTCGCCGAGCTCAAGGGGCAGCTGGAGTTCCTGCCGATGCCCCTGGCGGAGAATGGTCTGCATATCCTGGTAGGCCGGCACAATCCGCACCATGCCGAGATAGTCGAGGCGTTCAACAAGGCGATCCGTGAAATGCGCGAGGACGGCAGCTACGACCAACTGATGCGCGAGCACGGTCTCTGACGGGGCTTTGGGCTCCTACAAAAGCGTCAGGCGGCTTCGGTCTGCTCCGCGCCGATGTCCCTCTTCAGCAGGTGTGCTGCCAGGGTTCGCAGCGGTGTGAGCTGTCGGCAAATGAGTGCCAGCTGGGTCTGCACCAGCCGGTGGGCGTCATCCTGTTCGTCGGGCAGTTCTTCCAGGCGCTTGGCCAGCGCGTCTTCCTCGTCGCTGTAGATAGCCACCGGGCGTCGCTCGTTGAGGCGCGCGGCGATGTCGTCGAGACTGCTGGTCAGGCGCTCGGCGGCCTCGGCGATGAGGTCGTCGTTGACGTCCGGCGGCAGCTGGTTGCGGTGCGCGCCGAGGGCGGAGAGGTAGCTGAGCAGGGTGTGCGACAGCACCAGGAAGCGGAAGCCGATCTCCGCGTCCTTCCGGAAGTGGCCGGGCTCCAGCAGCATGTTCGACAGGGTGGTGGAGAGCGTTGCGTCGGCGTTGTGAGCGTTGCGCCGGGCGGTGCGGTAGGCGAGGTCGTCGCGCTTGCCGTTGGCGTACTGCTGCATGATTTCCCGCAGGTAGCGGCTGTTGCACGCCAGGGTGCCACCGACCAGGCGGTGCAGGCTGCGCCCGTGCCAGTCGGGCAGTACCAGGAATACGGCGATGCCGGCGATGAGCGCGCCGAGCAGGGTATCGAACAGGCGTGGCAGGATCAGCCCGTAGCCGTCGCCTACCTGGTTGAAGCAGAACAGCACCAGCAGGGTGATTGCCGCTGTCGCCAGCGTGTAGCGGGTGCTTCGCGTGGCGAAGAAGGCGACTCCGGCGACCACTGCCAGCAGCGATTGGATCAGCGGGTTGGGGAACAGGTCGATCAGCGCCCAGCCCGCTACGAGGCCGACCAGCGTGCCGAGAATCCGCTGCACCATGCGGATACGCGTGGCGCCATAGTTGGGCTGGCAGACGAACACCGTGGTGAGCATGATCCAGTAGCCCTGGGTCGGGTGGATCAGGTGCAGCATGCCGTAGCCGGCGGCCAGTGCCAGCGACAGGCGCAGGGCGTGGCGAAACAGCAGCGAGGTCGGCGAGACCTGCAGGCGGATGCGCTCCAGCGCGTCCTTGAACGAGCGCGGCGAACGGTCCAGCAGCGTGCTGTCCTGCTCGTCGTCCAGTGCGTCGGGGTTACTCGCGCCACTGAGCTTGCGGTCCAGGGTGGTGAGGTTGGCCGCCAGTGCGCCGAGGGAGCGCAGCAGTCCGCGCCAGGCCGGGTTGCCCTGCTGGCGCAGGTGTTCCAGTGAGGCATTGAGGTCGGCCAGGGCCAGTTCGCTGTCGTTGTAATCGAACGGCTGGCGCAGCTGGATCGCTTTCGCCAGTGCCTTGCACGCCTTGCCCTGCTGGTTGAGCAGGCGTTGGCAACGGAACAGCACGTCGCTGTGGAAGAAGGCCTCGGCCAGCTGGTTGTATGGGTAGTGCGAGGAGCTGGCGCGCTCGTGGACGTCCTGGGCGATGAAGTAGAGCTTCAGGTAGCGGCTGATCTTCGGGCTCGGCCTGCCGTGGGACAGGCGCGCGAGGATGGTTTCCTTGGCCTGGTTGAGCGCCACCACGACCCGCCCGTTCTGCCGCGCCAGCGCCAGGCGCTGGGCCTCGACGTCGAGATGGCGCAGCGGCTCCAGCAGGGTCGACTTGATCTTCAGGTACTCGCCCAGTTCGAGGAACAGCTTCGCCAGGCTCTGCTGCACCGGCTGGTTGGCGAACAGCGCGTTCCAAAGCACCGAGAGCAGCCCGTACCAGCCTGCGCCGGCCACCAGCAGCAGCGGCTCGCGCCAGAAGTCGCTGGGCGTGCCGCCGCGCTGGTCAACGCCGATCATGGTGTAGATCGACAGGATCAGCGTGGCCGAGGCAATGGCCGCATAACGCTCGCCCAGGGCGCCGAGCAGGGTCATGGCGAAGGTCGAGAGCGCGAGCCCGGCGACGAACAGGAGCGGGTAGGGGAACAGCAGCTCCACCGCCAGCGCGGCGATGCTGAAGCAGGCCAGGGTCACCAGCAGGGCCTGCAGGCGGCCGAGCCAGTGGTCGTCGGTTTCCGCCAGTGCGCTGGCGATGACGCCGAGGAACAGCGGGATCACCAGCTCGGGCCGACCCTGCAGCCAGCACGCGAGCATGACCCCGCTGAGGGCGACGAACACCCGCAGGCTGTAGGCGAACTTGTCCAGCGCCCAGAGGCGCCGCAGAGACTGGAGCAGTGGGGAGGAGAGCATGCGCGTGCGGGACTTCCGGATGTCTGTTGCTCAGACTAGCGGATCGCTCCGGGCGCGGCTATCGCGAGCGCGACAGGTTGGGTGTCGCGTCTGCAGGAGCGGGCCGTACGCGCGGCTGCCGGCGTGGCGCACTCCTGCAGGGCGAACGATGTCAGAGGATGCGTGCCTTGAACGAGCGGCCCTTGATCTTGCCTTCGTTGAAGTGCTTCAGCGCTTGCTTGGCCACGTCGCGTTCGACGGCGACAAAGGCCTGGAAGTCGAAGATGGCGATCTTGCCGACCTGGGTGCCCTTGAGCCCGGCGTCACCGGTCAGCGCGCCAAGGATATCGCCGGGGCGCAGTTTGTCCTTGCGCCCGCCGGCGATGGCCAGGCTGGTCATCGGCGGCAGCAGTGGAGCGTCGTTGGCCTTGAGGAAGTCGATGCGCTCCCAGTTCAGTGGCGCGCCCTGCAGGTCTTCGATGGCCTGGGCGCGGCTGGCTTCTGCCGGGGTCACCAGCGAGAGTGCGAGGCCCTTCTCGCCGGCGCGGCCGCTGCGGCCGATGCGGTGCACATGGACCTGTGCGTCGCGTGACAGCTCGACATTGATCACGGCTTCCAGCGCAGCGATGTCCAGCCCGCGCGCGGCCACGTCGGTGGCCACCAGCACGCTGCAGCTGCGGTTGGCGAACATGGTCAGTACCTGATCGCGCTCGCGCTGCTCCAGGTCGCCATGCAGGGCCAGGGCGGAAATCTTGCGGGCATTGAGTTGCTCCACCACTTCCATGCACTGCTGGCGGGTATGACAGAAGGCGACGCAGGATTGCGGGCGGAAATGCTGAAGCAGACGTACGACGGCATCGAGGCGTTGCTTGGGGTCGATCTCGTAGAAGTGCTGTTCGATCTGACTGTCGTCGTGCAGCGCTTCCACTTCCACGCGCTCGGGGTTCTTCAGGAACTTCGCCGCCAGTTGGTCGATGCCCTCGGGGTAGGTGGCGGAGAACAGCAGGGTCTGCCGGCGCGCCGGGGCCTGGCCGATGATGTCGGCGATGCTGTCGTAGAAGCCCATGTCGAGCATGCGGTCGGCTTCGTCGAGCACTAGGGTATTGAGGCCGTCGAGCTTCAGGGTGCCGCGGCGCAGGTGTTCCTGGATCCGCCCCGGCGTGCCGACCACCACGTGGGCGCCGTGCTCCAGCGAGCCGATCTGCGGGCCGAATGGCACGCCGCCGCAGAGGGTCAGCACCTTGATGTTGTCGGCGGCACGGGCCAGGCGGCGGATTTCCTTGGCCACCTGGTCAGCCAGCTCGCGGGTCGGGCACAGCACCAGCGCCTGGCAGCCGAAGTAGCGCGGATTCAGCGGGCTGAGCAGGCCAATGCCGAAGGCGGCAGTCTTGCCGCTACCGGTCTTGGCCTGGGCGATCAGGTCGCGGCCCTTGAGGATCGCCGGCAGGGCGGCGGCCTGGATCGGCGTCATCTCGCGATAGCCGAGAGAGTCGAGGTTGGCCAGCAGGTCGGCCGACAGCGCGAGGCTGGAAAATGCGGAGGTGGTCACGAAGGGAGCCCGGGTGAATCCATATGGCCGCGCAGTGTAGCAGGAGAGCACCCTCAGGAGGGCTGAGAAGCTGATATGGCAAGGGTTTGAGGCCACTCGTCCGAATTTCCAGAAGCCGCGATAAACGGTTTTTCCAAGAGATTCGCTTTCCTCAGATTTTTGTCGTAGAGTTTCCGGACTGTGTTTGCATGGGTCGCCGTCGATCGTGACCTGATGCGGTCGGTTATTCCACCCCGTCCTGCTCGACTCCTTGTAACGCCTTGCAACTCAGTTCCTGGCCGCTCACGTGGCTAATTTTTAAAGATTTGTTCCAAGGAGAACACCATGTCGAATCGTCAGAACGGCACCGTCAAGTGGTTCAACGAGACCAAAGGCTACGGCTTCATCACTCCGGAAAGCGGCCCGGACGTATTCGTTCACTTCCGCGCCATTGAAGGTACCGGCTTCAAGACCCTGGCCGAAGGCCAGAAGGTCAGCTTCGAAGTCGTGCAAGGCCAGAAAGGCATGCAGGCTGAGCGCGTTCAGGTGGTCTAAGACCCCTGGCGTCAGCCAAAAGAACCCCGGGTGGAAACATCCGGGGTTTTTTGTTGCCTATGATCTTGTTGCCCATCGTGTCGCCATCGATTTTCCGGAGCTGTCATCCATGCCATCGCCCGCTTTCCGCCTGCTGCTCGCCGGCCTGCTCATCTCGGGCAGCGCCCTGGCCGCCGACGCCCCCGTGCAGCCCACTACCTGGGGCTGGGTGGAAACGCTGACGCTGATGCCCGAGCAGGCGCCGCTCAAGGCCAAGCTGGACACTGGCGCGCAGACCTCGGTGATGGATGCGCGCAACATCGT
Organism: Pseudomonas sp. YH-1; assembly: GCF_051990045.1. Taxonomy (NCBI): domain Bacteria; kingdom Pseudomonadati; phylum Pseudomonadota; class Gammaproteobacteria; order Pseudomonadales; family Pseudomonadaceae; genus Pseudomonas; species Pseudomonas sp. YH-1. The sequence goes on from NZ_CP178184.1 coordinate 1,570,063, forward strand.
CCGGATCAAGAAGAATGACGAGCGCTGGGTGCAGTACGACGTGATGCTTACCGACTCGGCCACCGGCAAGGAAGAGCGTCTGCCCTTCGAGCGGCGCGTCGAGCGCGTGCTCAAGTTCAAGACCGCCAGCGGTGCCGAGCGTGCTCCAGTGGTGCTGATGGATGTTTGCTTGGGCGGCAAGGTCTACCGCGAGCAGTTCACCCTGCGCGACCGCCAGACCCTGGACTATCCGGTACTGCTGGGGCGTCGAACCCTTGAGCACCTGGGCGCGGTGGATGCCTCGAAGACCCAGACCGTCGCGCCCACCTGCAAGCCTTGATCAGTGCTCGGTGACATCGGTCTCCGGATCGACCCGGCGCGGTGTGGTCCGACCATCGTCGGCGTTGAGCTGGAAGAAGATCGCCGCCGCCAGCATGGACAACAGCCCGACGCTGAAATAGGTAGCGTGGAAGGCTGACAGCACATCCCCCTGCGCGCTTTCGACATCCCCGCTGAACCCGCCCAGTAGTGCCGCGGCACAGGCGATGCCCATGCCGATGGACAGCTGCATGACAACCGAGAGCAGGCTGTTGCCGGCGCTGGCATTGTCGTCGCGCAGATCGATCAGGCTCAGGGTGTTCATCGCGGTGAACTGCAGCGAGTTGATCCCGCCCAGTATCGCCAGTTGCACCAGCAGCAGTGCGTAGGGAGTTTCCTGGTTGACCAGCCCGAGGCTGGCGATCATCGCGCCCAGCAGCAGGGTATTGCCCACCAGCAGCCGGCGGTAGCCGAACCAGTCCAGCAGCGGCCTTGCCAGCGACTTGATCACCATCGCTGCCAGCGCCATGGGAATCATGGTCATGCCGGCCTTCGACGGGCTGAACCCCAGGCCGAGTTGCAGCAGCAGCGGTGTGAGGAAGGGCAGGGAGCCGCTGCCCAGGCGTGCGAACAGGTTGCCCAGAACCCCGACCGCGAAGGTGCGCGTCTGGAACAGCGAGGGCGGGAACAGCGGCGCCTCGATCTTCAGCGCGCGCAGCCAATAGGCCGCCAGCAGCACCAGCCCGCCCACCAGTAGCAGGACCACGCGCACGTGGGGCATCTGCAGTTCGCCCAGACCTTCCAGGGCGATGGTGATCAGCACCATGGAGCCGCCGAACAGCAGGAAGCCGATGGTATCGAAGCGTGTCGCGCGCACGCCATGCAGGTCCGGCATCAGGCGCAGGGCGACGATGAATCCCACCAGTCCTACCGGCAGGTTGATCAGGAAGATCCAGTGCCAACTGGCGTACTCCACCAGCCAGCCGCCCAGCGTGGGCCCGGCCAGCGGACCGAGCAGGCCGGGGATGGTGACGAAGCTGAGGATGCGCACCAGGTCCGTGCGCGGGTACACACGCAGGATCACCAGGCGTCCCACCGGCATCATCAGCGCGCCGCCGATACCTTGCACCACGCGGGCGCCGATCAGGGTGCCGAGGCTTGGCGACAGCGCGCAGAGCAGCGAGCCGAAGCTGAACAGGAAAATTGCGAAGAGGAACACCCGACGCGTGCCGAAGCGGTCGGAAATCCAGCCGGAGGAAGGGATCAGCAGCGCCACGGTGAGCAGGTAGGCGATCACCACGCCCTGCATGCGCAGCGGGTCTTCTTCCAGCGAGCGGGCCATGCTCGGCAGCGCAGTGTTGAGGATGGTGCCGTCCAGGGCCTGCATGAAAAAGGCGATGGCCACCAGCCAGGGCAGCAGGCGAGCCACGCGGGGCGTGAGGATGAAGGGTTCGCTCATGGTTGGTCCGTCAGGCGGGGATGGCTCTAGCTTAGGGAATCTTTGGCGGTCGTGGGGGAAAACGCCAAGGTTGTGACAGGACGATTCTCCCGTGGAGTCTTGCCCGATGATTGTACGAATGGCTTTCCGGCGCCGGGCGGCAAGAGAGTTCCCTGTCGCTGCCTGGCGAGGTAGATCATTGGCAACCCTGTGACCGGACCGTGCTTTTCCCCCGTATCGCCGCCCATGGCGGAACAATGGCCTTGGCTTCCGGTCGATATGGCGTCCGGAACCCCCAGGAGACAGCGATGTCCGTCAAACCCCGTGTCACCCTCGCACTGGCCGCCCTGCTGGCGGCTTCCTCCGCGTTCGCCTTCAATTTGGGCGATGCCGCCAAGGCGGTGTCCGGCGCGACCGGCGCCGACCCCTCGCGCGTTGCTTCCACGCCGCAGACCAGCGGCCTGCTCGGCGCCCTGACCGGCCAGCTCGGCGTCAGTGACGAACAGGCACTCGGCGGTACCGGCGCCCTGCTGGGCCTGGCGAAGAACAAACTGAGCACCGCCGATTATTCGCAGTTGGCGAAGACCGTTCCCGGCCTCGACAAGCTCACCGGCAGCAACGCCCTGGGTGGCCTCGGTGGCCAGCTCGGCGATCTGGGCGGCGGCGCTTCCAGCGGCCTGCTGGGCAACGTCAGCAGCATGGGCGACGTGAGCAAGGCATTCGGCGCACTGGGCATGGACCAGGACATGACCGGCAAATTCTCCAGCGTGCTGCTGGATTACCTCGGCAAGCAGGGGGCCAACAGCAACCTGCTCGGCACCCTGGGCAGCCTCTGGGGCACCGGCGCCTGATATCCGCCAGGCGGCGTGGAACCGCCGCGCTGCCCCCCGGTCCTATCGACGATCCGGCCCCGCCCTGGGGCCGGAATTCCGTATTCCGGAGCCGTCGATGCCCACCCGTTCCGTCGTCTTCCTGGCTGCCGCCTGGCTGGCCGCTTCTCCCGTGTTCGCGGCCACTTTCACCGAAGCCAGCGAACCCGTCACCGAGACGCAAAATGTGCCTCCGGCCGCCAGCGCGCTGCTGGGCAACCTCACGAAGCAGTTGGGTGTCAGCGAGCAGCAGGCTATCGGTGGTACCGGAGCGCTGTTGGGGCTGGCGATGAACAGCCTGAAGGAAACGGATACGGCGCAGCTGCAGAATTCGCTGCCGAATCTCGACCAGCTCGCCGGCAACAGCTCGCTGGGCGATCTGGGCGGCGCACTGGGTGGCTTCGGTGGCCTGGGCAGCGCTGCGGCGCTGCTGGGCGGGATCAACAACCTGCAGGACGTCGATCAGATCTTCGGTGTGCTGGGCATGGACCAGTCGATGATTGGCCGCTTCGCCGGAGTGATCCTCGACTACTTCACCGAGCAGGGCCTGAGCAGCCAGCTGCTGGGAACGCTCGGCGGACTCTGGGGGACGCCAACGGCTCCGCTGACGCCGGCTGCGCCGGTGGCCGGGCGGGGCGCGTAAGCCGCTTCAGAACTCCTGGCGCAGCTGTTCGATGCGCGCATCCTTCTGCTCCCACAGCTGTGACACCCAGTGCTGCACGTACTGGCGGAATTCCGGATCGTTCTCGTAATCACCCTGCCACAGCGCGGGGTCGATCTCGCGCGCCTGGATGTCGACGATGACGCGCGGCACGCGGCCGCACAGCAGATCCCAGAAGCCCGGTCGCGGACCTTTCGGGTAGACCAGGGTGACGTCCAGCAGCGTATCGAGCTGTTCGCCCAGCGCCGCCAGCACGAAGGCCACGCCGCCGGCCTTGGGACGCAGCAGGTTCTGGTAGGGCGACTGCTGCTGGGCCTGCTTGGCCGGGGTGAAACGCGTGCCTTCCAGATAGTTCACCACGGTCACCGGCATACGCTTGAACTTCTCGCAGGCGGCCTTGGTGATGTCCAGGTCCTTGCCCTTGAGCTCCGGGTGCTTCTCCAGGAAGGCCTTGCTGTAGCGCTTCATGAAGGGGTAGTCGAGCGCCCAGAAGGCCAGGCCGAGGAAGGGCACCCAGATCAGCTCCTTCTTCAGGAAGAACTTGAAGTAGGGGGTCTTGCGGTTGAAGGCCTGCACAAGTGCTGGAATGTCGACCCAGGACTGGTGGTTGCTGACTACCAGGTAGGAGGTGTCGCCGCGCAACTGGGCGTCGCCGCGGATGTCCCAGACGGTCGGGGTCATCAGGGCGAAGATGGCCTTGTCGATCTCCGCCCAGGTCTCGGCGATCCACATTACCCCGCGCGAGCAGGCGTCCTTCGCGGCCTGGCCGGGGACGACCAGCTTGAGCAACGCGATCAGCATCATCGGCCCGATCAGGATCAGGGTGTTGAGCAACAGCAGTAAGCTGGCGATGGCGCCTTTGACGGCCGGCATGGGGTCCATTCCTTGTGCGACGGTGGCGCGGCCATGATACGCAGACAATTGTTCCGGCCCAAGCGGCGCAGGTATGGCGAACCAATGGCCGGCGTGCTAGTCCTATGCGACGTATTCCACCCCGGAGATTTCGCGTGAAACGCGCCCTCGCTCTGCTTACGCTCATCGCACTGCCCGGCCTCGCACTGGCCGCCGAGACCAAGCTCTACGGCCGCTACGAATGGGTCAGCCTGCCCGAACTCGACCAGACCCTGCAGGCCAAGATGGACACCGGCGCCTACACCTCCTCGCTGTCGGCCAAGGACATCCAGATCTTCCAGCGCGACGGCGAGGACTGGGTACGCTTCAAGCTGGCGACCAAGGACGGCGGCGACTCGGTGTACGAGCACAAGTTGGCGCGCATCTCGAAGATCAAGAACCGCTCCGATGGAGCCGGCGAGGATGAAGAGGAAGAATCCAGCCCCGGCCTCAGCCAGCGTCCGGTGATCGAGCTGCCGGTGTGCCTGGGCGGTGACCAGCGCACCATCGAGGTCAACCTCACCGACCGCAGTCACTTCAACTATCCGTTCCTGATGGGCGCCAAGGGCCTGCGCAAATTCCATGTGGCGGTGGATGCGGGCGAGCGCTTCGTGGCCGGCAAGCCGGACTGTTCCTGATCCTCGATTGACGCGGCGCGGGGCTTGGTGGACCCTTTCGGGACTTTCCCGGGAATCGGAATCCCATGCCCCACATCCTCATCGTCGAAGATGAAGCCGCCATCGCCGACACGCTGCTCTATGCCCTGCAGGCCGAAGGTTTCGAGACCACCTGGCTGAACCTCGCCGGCCCTGCCCTCGAACGCTTGCAGCGCGACGTCTTCGACCTGGTCATCCTCGACGTCGGCCTGCCCGACATCAGCGGTTTCGAAGCCTGCAAGCAACTGCGGCGTTTCTCCGAGGTGCCGGTGATCTTCCTCACCGCGCGCAACGCCGAGATCGATCGCGTGGTGGGCCTGGAGATCGGCGCCGACGACTACGTGGTCAAACCCTTCAGCCCGCGCGAAGTCGCCGCGCGGGTGAAAGCCATCCTCAAACGTACCGCACCGCGTGAAGCGCCTGCCATGGCACCCGCTGGCCATGGCCCGTTCGAGGTGGACGAGGAGCGCTTCCAGATTCGCTACCACGGCCACTCGCTGGCCCTGACCCGCCACGAATTCCGCCTGCTGCAAACGCTGCTGGCGCGCCCCGAGCGCGTCTTCAGCCGCGAGCAGTTGCTCGATGCCCTGGGCATCGCCGCCGACGCGGGCTACGAGCGCAACGTCGACAGCCACATCAAGAGCCTGCGCGCCAAGCTGCGCCAGGTCGCCCCCGCCGCCGAACCGATCCAGACCCATCGCGGCCTGGGCTACAGCTACGCGCCGGACAAGAGCTGATGCGCCTGTCACTGCGGATATTCCTGGTGTACTTCTTCTTCGTCGGGCTGACCGGCTGGTTCGTCCTGCGCACGGTGATGGACGAAATCCGTCCCGGCGTGCGGCAGTCCAGCGAAGAGACACTGGTGGATACCGCCAACCTGCTGGCCGAGATTCTCCAGGCCGACGTGAAGAGTGGCACCCTCGATCAGAGTCGGCTGCCCGACATGCTCCGAGCCTATGGTGCGCGCAGCCCGCAGGCGGACATCTGGGGCGTGAACAAGACGGCGGTGAACCACCGTATCTACGTCACCGATGCACGCGGTGTCGTCCTGCTCGACTCCCTCGGAAAGGCCGTGGGCCAGGACTATTCGCGCTGGAATGACGTCTATCGGACGCTGAACGGCGAATACGGGGCGCGCTCCAGTCGCGAATCGGCGGACGATCCGGAGTCCTCGGTGATGTACGTCGCCGCGCCGATCCGCGATGGTGAGAAGATCATCGGCGTGGTCTCGGTCTCCAAGCCCAACCGCACACTGCAGCCCTATATCGATCGCTCGCAGCGCCGGCTGGCGTGGCTCGGCGCCGGGCTGATCGCGCTCGGCCTGCTGGTGGGCGCGGGGCTGTCCTGGTGGCTGAGCCGCTCGCTGGACCGCCTGACCCGCTACGCCCAGGCGGTCAGCGAAGGCCGCCGTGCCGAACTGCCGCGCTACCGGGGGGGCGAGATGGCGCAACTGGCCGGTGCGGTGGAGCACATGCGCGTGCAACTGGAGGGCAAGGACTACGTCGAGCGCTACGTGCATACCCTGACCCACGAACTGAAGAGCCCGCTGGCGGCGATTCGCGGAGCGGCGGAACTGCTTGAGGGCGAGATGCCTGCCGAGCAGCGTGCGCGCTTCGTCGGCAACATCGCCGGGGAGAGCGAGCGCCTGCAGCAGCTGATCGAGCGCCTGCTGAACCTCGCTCAGGTGGAGCAGCGACAGGGGCTGGAAGAGCACGTACCGGTGAGCTTGCAGGAGCTGGCGAATGAGCTGATCGGTGAACGTCTGGCTCGCGCGCAGAGCGTGCAGCTGGAGAACGCGATCCCCCAGCAGGCAACCGTGGTGGGCGAGCGTTTCCTGCTGCGCCAGGCGCTGGGCAACCTGCTGGACAATGCGCTGGATTTCACACCGGCGGGGGGCGTGATTCGCTTCGACGCGCAGCCTGACGGCGAAGGCTGGCGCGTGGAGTTGTTCAACCAGGGCGAAGCCATTCCGGCGTTCGCCCTGCCGCGCCTGACCGAGCGTTTCTATTCCCTGCCGCGCCCGCTGAGCGGGCGCAAGAGCACCGGTCTCGGCCTCAATTTTGTCGCTGAGGTAGCGGCGCTGCATGGTGGCGAGCTTCGCGTGGAGAACGTCGAGGGCGGGGTGCGCGCGAGCCTGTCGCTGCCGCAGCCGTAAGGTTTTTCCTACAGGTTGTTCCACCTCCACAGAATCCCCACACAGTCTCCACATTCCCACCTGAGCGTCCTCACGCGCAGGCCCCAGGCTTGCTCCGTCGTCCAACTACGGAGAAGCCCTCGATGAACCGCCATCTCGGCATCAAGCTCGGCGCCATCGCGCTGTTGATCGTCCTCTTGCTGATACCCCTGCTGATGATCGACGGCCTCGTCGACGAGCGTCAGAGCTACCGCGACGAGGTCCTGCAGGATATTGCCCGCAGCGCCAGCTACAGCCAGCAGCTCACCGGCCCGCTGGTGGTCGTGCCCTACACCCGCACTATCCGCGGCTGGCGCCTGGACAAGGCGAGCCAGCAGCGCGTGCTGCAGGAGCGCGAGGTGCGTGGCCGACTGTACTTCCTCCCGGAAGTCTTCAGCCTCGACGGGCAGATGCGCACCGAGCTGCGCCATCGCGGCATCTACGAGGCGCGCCTGTTCCATGCCGACAGCCAGGTCAGCGGCAGCTTCGTGCTGCCGGCCAACTACGGCATCAGTGGTGATCTGGCCAGCTATCGCTTCGATGACCCGGTGCTGGCCGTGGGCATCAGCGATGTACGCGGCATCGAGAACGCGCCGAAGCTGAAAGTCGGTGACGAACTGCGCGACTTCCAGCCGGGCACCCAGAGCCAGTTCCTCGGCAATGGCGTGCATGCGGTCCTGCCGATCAAGACCAGCGACCGCGAGCAGCGTTTCGATTACTCCTTCGAGTTGGCGCTGCTGGGCAGCAGCCGACTGGACATCACCCCGGTAGGGCGCGATAGCCAGGTCAATCTGGTCTCGGACTGGCCGCATCCCAGCTTCGGCGGCGAGTTCCTGCCCACCGAACGCAGCATCAGCGAGAAGGGTTTCAGCGCCCGCTGGCGCACCAGCTTCTTCGCCACCAACCTGGAGGACCAACTGCGTGCCTGCACCGCGCCGGCCCAGGCGGATGTTGCTCGCGCGGTTGGTGCGGATGATCCGGATACCTCCCGCGCCAGCTCCGCCGAGTGCAGCGAGTTCGGTCAGCACCGTTTCGGTGTGGCGCTGGTGGACCCGGTGGACCAGTACCTGAAAACCGACCGCGCAGTGAAGTATGCCCTGCTGTTCATCGTCCTCACCTTTGCCGGCTTCTTCCTTTTCGAAGTGCTCAAGCGCCTGTCGGTGCACCCGATCCAGTACGCGCTGGTGGGCATGGCGCTGGCGTTGTTCTACCTGCTGCTGCTGTCGCTTTCGGAGCATGTCGGCTTCGAGCTGGCCTACCTGCTGTCCGCTGGCGCCTGTGTCGGTCTGATCGGCTTCTACCTCTGTCACGTGCTGCATAGCCTGTGGCGTGGCGCCGGATTCAGCCTGGGGCTCGCCGGGCTCTACGGGATGCTCTACGCGCTGCTCAGCGCCGAGGACTACGCGTTGTTGATGGGTTCGCTGCTGCTGTTCGGTGTGCTCGGCGGTGTGATGGTGCTGACCCGTCACCTGGACTGGTATGGCATCGGCAAGCCCCGTGGCGATGATCTCGACTTTTCCCTGGAAGACGTGCGCGTGCAGCGCTGAGGAGAATGGAGATGCCCAACCTGATGCGTTTTTCCCTGTGCCTGTTCGCCGGCCTGCTGGTCAGTGGGCTGTGCCTGCCCGTGCTGATGCTGCTCGGCCGCTTCGACTGGATCGCCCTGCTGGTGGCCACCGGCAAGCCGCTGGCGCACCTGGCGTTGTTGCTGCCGGGCGACCTGTGGACTCAACTCACTGGCGTCGAGGATGCGGCGAACAACCCTCACGTGCGCTCCTTCCTGGAGATGTGCATGGGCGTGGCACAACTCGGCCTGCTGCTGGCGCTGCCGATCTACCGGCTGGGGAGGAAGTCATGATTGGATTGCGCGAAGAGCGCGAAGCAGGACGGCGGCTGGCGCGGCGGATCGCCGGGTTGTTCGAGCAGGGGATGGGGCGGAGGGCGGTACGCGACGAGAGATTTCAGCGGCGGGTGGAGCGGCGTGGACGCCCCGTGGTGAAGTCATGGCGCGCGGGCTTTGCCCTCACCCCAACCCTCTCCCGAGGGGAGAGGGGGCTGGGCGGTTCAGGCTGGCGGGTCTGGAGCACGCCAGCCTGCTCTCTGAGCTGCGCACCCTGGCCCTCGTAGGATGGGTGGAGCGCAGCGATACCCATCAACCTGTCAGGCCGGCACAGTCGCCTGCATCGACGGTCGCTCGCTGACCTCGGCGAACCACTTCGCCAGCTGTGGGTAGTCGCTGCGCCAGTCCCAGTGCGGCTGGCGGAAGTCCAGGTAGCCCAGCGCGCAGGCCACGCCAATGGCCGCGATGTCGAAACGCTCGGCCAGCTCGATGCAGGCCGGGCCGTCGAAGTAGGCAAGGGTGCGGACGATCTTCAGCTGTTGGTTGTCCAGCCACTTATCCCAGTGCTTTTCCGGCGGGCGCATGGCGGTTTCGTAGCGGATCAGCACCGCCGCATCGAGCACCGCGTCGGCCAGCGAAGCGAGGGTGAGACGACGCCAGCGCGCCGAGCCTTCGCGAGGAATCAGTGGTTCGCCGGCGTGCTGCTGGTCGAGGTATTCGAGGATCACCCGGCTGTCGTGCAGGGTCTGCCCGTCGGTCAGTCGCAGGGCGGGAATCTTGCCGGCGGGGTTGTCCTGCAACACGCCGGCGTCCGGCGCGATGGGCGTGTGGACAGCGGCGTACAGCTCCACGGAATCGACCTGGCCGGTCTCGTGCAGCAGGACCATGACCTTGCGCACGAAGGGCGAAGCGGCGGCGTGGAACAGGACGGGGCGGGTGGTCATCGACAGCAACTCCTGGGTATCGGTCATGGGCTCAATCGTGGATCTGCACCAGGCGATCGGTGCCGGATTCGGCGCCCCATACTTCGCCGGGGCGGCCGAGCAGTTGGCGCACATTGGCGTGTTCGTGGTCGCTCGGGTAGGTGGTGAAGCGTTCGCTCTGCGGGTCGAAACGCAACAGCGCGTTGGCGGAAAAATCGCTCAGCCACACCTGGTCCATGGCATCGACATAGACTGCATAGGGCTGGGGATGATCACCCGGCAGCTTCCAGGTTTTCCACTGGTTGTCGCTGGGGTCGAAGCGCGCCAGGCTGCCGGCATTCCACTGGCTGACCCAGAGCCGTCCCACCGAGTCGGCCCAGAGGCGGCGCGGCCCGCCATCCTTGTCGGGCGAATCGAAGGGGGTGGCGCTGCCCTGGATGCCGTCGATCTGACCGATGTAGTTGCCCGCCAGCGACGCGTACCAGAGGCCGCCATCCGGAGCCACGGCGATGCCGTACGGGCCCTTGCCGCGGGGCGCCGGCCAGACTTTCAGCTCCCGGCTGCTCGGATCGAGGCGACCGTAGAAACCGTTCTGCCCGGTGAACCACAGCACGCCGTCGTCATCGAATACCGCAGTGTTGAGGTTGGCGTTGGCGGCTTCCTTGGGTAGCGGAATGACCTCCACCCCAAGACGTTGTGCGTCCACGTGGACAATGGCGTTCAGGCCGCTGTCGGTGATCCAGGCGTCGCCGTTGCCGTCGGCGATAACGCCGTGCGGGGTGGAGCCCTTGCCGAGGCTGATCTGCTCGCTCTGCCCGGTCTGCGGATCGAGCCGGCCGAGCACGCCGAGCTTCTGCGCGGTGTACCAGACCTTGCCGTCCTCGGTGGGGGCTACGTCATGCGGGGCGGAGCCCTTGGGCAGGTCGTAGTACTTCACCTCGGTGGCTTGTGCGCCGGTGGCCAGCAGCAGGCCGGTGAGGAGCAGGCAGCTCAGGGGGAGGGGCAGGACGCGAAGCATGGGGCTCTCCTTGGCAGAGTCCGGACTCAGGTGAGACTGTACGCCGGTCAGTGTGGCCGACAAAACGAAGGAGAACGGTTGTGACGACGATTTCCGTATGGGGGGCGGCCTGCCGCCAAGGCTCGCCGGTGAACGACGACGCCATCGGCTATACCACCACTTCGGCTTGGGTGCTGGATGGGGCGACCAGTCTTGGACAGGGGCTGGTGGGCGGCGAGAGCGATGCCCGCTGGCTGGCCCAGAGTGCCAATGCGCACCTGCAACAGCTGTTGGAAGAGCAGCCTTTTCAACCGACCGAGGAGTTGCTGGCGCAATTGCAGGCGGGCATCGCTGCGGATTTCCAGCGCGACTCTGGCATGGCCGTGAGCCTGGACCTCAACTTGCCCACCGCCTGTCTGAGTCTGCTGCGGGTCCTGGGTGACGGTTCGTTGGAGCTGCTCAACCTCTGCGACACCTGCATCCACTTGGCCTGGGAGGACGGCCAGGTCGAGAGCTTCGGCGATACGCCGCTGGAAGAGATCGATCGCCAGTCAGTGCAGCGCCTGCTGGCGCTGCGCGAGGCGAACCCGGAATGGAGCCACGCGCAACTGTGGCAGGCCAGCCGCGAATGGGTGCGGCGCAACCGCACGCTGGCCAATACGCCGGAAGGCTACTGGTGCCTCGACCCGAGCGAGCGCTGGATTCCGCACGTGCAGCGCCGAGTGCTCGACCCCGTGGGACTGAAGGCGTTCATGCTGGTGACCGATGGTTTCGACCGGCTGCTGGATTTTCGCCGCTACGACCTGGACGCGCTGTTCGCGGCGTTGCCCGAGCGTGGTGTTGAGGCACTGATCGATGAACTGCGCGCGCTGGAAAGCGCCGATGGCCAGGCGTTGGACTATCCGCGCCTGAAGATCCATGACGATGCGAGCGTGGTGTGGGGGGCGGTGTGTCGTTGAATCGCGGCGCCCCCGGCAGATCGTAGGGCGAATAACCCGGGACAGGTTATTCACCGGCCTATGCTCGGCGGATAACGCTGCTGCGTTATCCGTCCTACGAGTGTCAGAGGCTTTGCGGATGCGTCAGAACTTGTAGTTGACGCTGGCGACCACGTTGCGACGGTCGCCGTAGTAGCAGTAGAAGCCGTCGCAGGTGGAGATGTATTCCTTGTCGAATACGTTGTTGGCGTTCAGCGCGACGTTCAGCCCGTTGAGGCTGTTGTCCAGACGGCCGAGGTCGTAGTGCACCGCGGCGTCGTAGACGGTGTAGGAACCGGTGTCGCCGTCCGATTTGTCGCGCACGTAGCCCATGCTGCCGATGGCGATGTTGTGGGTCTCGCCGACGTAGCGGGTGCCGAAGCCCAGGCCGAAGCCGTCGAGCAGGCCGTCATGCCAGGTGTAGTCGGCCCACAGCGAGGCCTGGTTTTCCGGGGTGAGCGGCAGCGGACGGTTCTTGTCCAGCGGGTTGGCGACCTTGGTCATCTTGCTGTTGGCGTAGGTGTAGGCGGCGGTCACCTTGAGGTTCTCGGTGACGTTGCCCACGGCCTCCAGTTCGAAACCGCGAACCTGCGCTTCGCCCACCGGACGGCTGATGAAGTCGCTGCCGGTGAGGACGATGTTCTTGCGGGTCAGGTCGTAGACGGCGGCGCTGAGCATCAGGTCGGTGCCCACCGGCTGGTACTTCACGCCCAGCTCGTACTGCTTGCCGGTGCTCGGCTCGAAGGCCGCGCCAGCGGCGCCGCCGGCTTCGGTCTGGAACGACTCGGCATAGGAAACGTAGGGCGCCACGCCGTTTTCGAACACGTAGCTGAGCGTCGCGTTGCCGCTGAACTGGCTGTCACGACGGGTATCGGTGGCGCCATTGGCGTTATAGAACTTCGAGCCGGTGTGGGCCCAGTCCTGGCGGCCGCCCAGGGTCAGGCGCCAGTTGTCGAGGGCGATCTGGTCCTGGGCGTACAGGCCGGTATCGCGCATCTTCTGGTTGTAGTCGTTGTACGCGGTGTAGACGACGTTGCTGAAGTCCTGGCCATAGATCGGCTTGGTGATGTTGCTGGTCGGCGCGGTGCCATACAGCCACTTGTAATTGGTGTTGGCGCGCTGGTGATCCAGGCCCAGCAGCAGGGTGTGCTTGAGCGGGCCGGTGGAGAAGTCCGCCTGCAGATTGTTGTCGATGGCGAACTGGCTGATGTCTTCATCGACTACGTTGGCGCCACGGGACAGGGTGCCGTCGTCGCTCACCGAGGTCGCGCTGCCGCCAGCTGTGATGCCCTGGAAGGACAGGTCGCTCTTGGTGTAGCGCAGGTTCTGGCGGAACTGCCAGACGTCGTTGATGCGGTGCTCGAAGGCGTAACCCAGGGCGTAGTAGGTCTTGTCGTAGAACTCCCAGTCCGGGTCGCCCAGGTTCTCGTGGTACTTCACCTCGCCCGCTGGGGTGGACAGCTTGGTGCCCTGCAGCGGCAGGAACTGGCTGGTGATGCCGGTATCGTCGCGGTTGAACTGGGAGAGGAAGGTCAGCTTGGTGTCTTCGTCGAAGTTCCAGGTCAGGCTCGGGGCGATGTTGTAGCGCTTGTTGTCGACGTGATCGACCTGGGTGTTGCTGTCGCGTACTACACCGCTGATGCGGTAGAGCAGGTTGCCGGCGTCGTCGACCTTGCCGGTGCTGTCGAAGGAAATCTGCTTGTGCTCGTAGCTGCCCACCTGCAACTGCACTTCATGGCTGCTTTCAGCTTCCGGACGGCGGCTGGTCATGTCCAGCAGGCCGCCGGGTGGTGTCTGGCCGTACAGCGAGGAGGCCGGGCCGCGCAGCAGCGCGACGCGTTCCAGGTCCCAGGTTTCCAGCTTGGGCATCACGTAGGAGCCCTTGGGCAGCGGCAGGCCGTCGAGGAACTGGGTCGGCTCAAAGCCACGCACCTTCAACCACTCCGCGCGGGTGTCGTTGCCGTAACTGCTGGCAATCACGCCGGGCATGTAGCGCACCGCGTCGTCCAGGCTCTGCACGTTGCGGTCCTGCATCTGCTCGCGGGTGGCGATGGAGACCGAGCGCGGGGTTTCCAGCAGCGGGGTGTCGGTCTTGGTGCCGGCACGGGTACGGGTGGCGAGGTAGCCGACGGTCGGGCCGTCCGGGTCTTCCTGGGTGCCGCTGATGGTGGTAGCGGACATCGACAGGGTGTCGCTCGGCACCGGGCGCAGGCTGTAGCTGCCCGATTCGTTTTCCACCAGCTCCAGCCCGCTGCCCTGCAGCGCCTGACGCAGTGCGCCGGCGGCGTCGTAACGGCCCTGCACGGCGTGTGCGCTACGGCCCTGGGCCAGCGCCGGATCGAGGCTCAGGCTCAGGCCGCCCTCGGCGGCGATGCGGTTGAGGGTGCTGGCCAACGGGCCGGCAGGCACCTGGTAGTCACGCACGGCGTCGGCGGCGATGGCCGAAGAGGTGGCCAGCAGGATAGCGGTGGCCAGCAGGCAAGGGCGGAGCGACAGTTCGAACGGGCGGCGCATTGACAACGACTCCTGAATGAAAACGTTTCTCGATGCCTCCTTGCCGGACGAGATTCAAAAAGTGATAGGGCTGGGTGAAAAAAATTTCCGGATGGCTTTTCGTAGGACCGAGGGGGGGCGCCTAGCCCTTGCTCGCGAACCCCTGGCGCCAGCGCAGCCGGGGAAGCCGTTCGCGAGCAAGCTCGCTCCTGCACAGAAGTGTTCAGCCGCGCGGCACTACGCGGGACCACCACTGGCCGTGCTTCTCGATACGCACCGGCAGCGTTGGTTCCAGCGAGCTGAGCGCCAGGTCGATATTCTTCAGCGGGAAGCTGCCGGTGATGCGCAGGTCGGCCAGCGCCGGGTCCACTGCCAGGTAGCCCGGGCTGTAGCGCGCCAGTTGATCGATCAGCTCGCCCAGGCGCACGTTGTCCACCACCAGCATGCCGTGGGTCCAGGCATCGGCGGTGGCGCTATTGGCCTCCACTGCGCCGAAGCCGTCGGCGCGCACTCGTATCTGCTGGCCCTGGTTGATGACGCGCTCGTCCGGCAGTTGCTCGGGGCGTGCGGCCACGGCGGATTGCAGGACGCTGAGCAAGGTGCTGTCGCCGTCATCGCGCTCCACCAAAAAGCGCGTACCGAGGGCGCGCAGGCGGCCTTCGTCGGTTTCGACGATGAACGGGCGGCTGTCGCCGTGGGCGGTCTCCACGAGAATTTCGCCGCTGAGCAGGACGATGCGCCGCTGCTCGGCGTCGAAACGCACATCGACGGCGGTGCGGCTGTTCAGCACCAGTCGGGTGTTGTCCGGCAGGCGCAGTTCGCGCTGCTCGCCGGTGGCGGTCACCAGGTCGGAGAAGGCATAGCGTATGGGCGTGTAGCGGTTGCCGACACCCAGCGCCAGCGCGCCGACCAGCAGCAACGACAAGCCGGTGCCGGCCAGGCGACGAACCTTGCGCCGGGACTCGCCCGGCGAGCGCAGCAAGGCGTTGCGCGCGGCCTTGGGTGCGGCGCCAGCAAGGCTGCGGTCGAGCATGCCCAACTGGCTCCAGGCGCGGGCGTGTTCGCTGTGGGCCGAATGCCAGCGAGCGAAGGCAGCTTCATCGTCGGGGCGCGATTCGCCGGAGCCCAGGCGCAGCTGCCAGCTGATCGCCTCGTCGAGTATCTGCAGGGAAACCGGTCCCTTCACGTCGGCTCGCCGTACAGCGCGATGTAGCACTGTCGCAGGCCCTGGGCGATGTACTGGCGCACGCGCGGCACAGAGACGCCCAGTTGCTCGGCGATCTCGGCGTGGCCCAGGCCGTCCAGGCGGTTGAGCAGGAACGCGCTGCGCGCGCGGGTGGACAGCTTGCCCAGCAGGCGGTCGATTTCGCGCAGGTCGGCGAGGATCAGGCAGTGATCCTCGGCGGAGGGCTGCACGGCCTCGGGCAGGCATTTCAGTTCTTCGAGGTAGGCTTGTTCCAGCGCCACGCGGCGCCAGTGATCCACCAGCAGGCCCTTGGCAACGGTGACCAGGAAGGCGCGGGGTTCGCGCAGGGAGGGCAGCTCGCGACGGCCGAGCACGCGGACGAAGGTGTCCTGGCTCAGGTCTTCGGCGCGCTGCGGACAGCCCAGGCTGCGATTCAGCCAGGACGTCAGCCAGTCGCGGTGATCGCGATACAAGGCGCCTACGAGTTCGCCGCTACCCATCTGGATGGCCGACAAGCTACTCCCCCAATGATCTCGAATGGGATCAAGTTAAAAAACGATAACCATTCGCAAATGATCGCAAAGTGCAGTCACGCGCGCAATTGGCACCCGTCGGCTTTTGTCCGCCGTTCGTGGCGCGATCTACAATCGGGCGCCCATTCCTATAAGAAGAACCGTCATGTCCGAACCGCTGCTGCTGATTGGCTCCTACCTGTCCCCCTACGTGCGCAAGGCGCTGGTGCTGCTGGAAATGAAGGGGGTGGACTACCGTATCGATTCCATCGTGCCGTTCTTCGGCAACGAGGATTTCGAGAAGCTGAGCCCGCTGCGCCAGGTACCGGTGCTGGTGGACGGCGAGCTGGTGCTCAACGACTCCTCGGTGATCTGCCAGTACCTGGAAGAGCGTTATCCACAGCCCGCGCTCTACCCGGCGGACATCGCCGAACGCGCCCGTGCCCGCTGGATCGAGGAATTTGCCGACAGCCGCATGGGCCAGGTGGTGATCTGGCAGCTGTTCGACCAACTGGTGATCGGCCGGGGCGTGTGGGGACGCGAGCCCGATGCGGGGGTATTGGAGAAGACCTACCAGCACGACCTGCCGGCGGTCTTCGATTACCTGGAGGCGCAGTTGCCGGCGAGCGGCTGGCTGTTGGGCGAGTTGTCCATCGCCGACATCAGCGTCGCCTGTTTCATGCGCAACGCGCAGTTCGCCCGCTACGAGCTGGACGCCCAGCGCTGGCCGAAGCTGGCGGCGATGCTCGCGGCGGCCTTCGCTCTGCCAGCATTCCAGACGCTCAACCAGTTCGAGCGCGCTATCGCCCGCACGCCCATCGCCCAGCAGCGCGAGGCGCTGATTGCCGCCGGCGCGCCGGTCAGCGAGGTCTGCCACATGCGCGAGCAACCGGTGCGCGGGCCAATGAGCCGTAGTTGATCAGGTCTCCCGCAGGAAGCCCCAGAGCCGTTGCGCCACCGGGCCGTGGGCACGGTCGCGCCGGCGCGCGGCGACCAGCTCTTCGCGGCGACCGGGCAGGTCCGGCCCGCTGAGATCGCACAGGCGTCCTTCGGCCAGTTCCTCGGTAATCAGATGGCGCGGCAGGTGACCCCAAGCCAGGCCGTGCAGCACCAGCTCTTTCTTCATCGCCTGGTCCGGCACCGTGCATTGCGGTGCGCCGTCGAGGGTGAAGTAGTCCGCCGGTGGGGAGTGCCGGGCGCTGTCACGCATCACGCACTGGGTGAGCACGCGCAACTGTTCGGGACGGATGTCCGTGGTGTTCGCCAGCAGCGTCGGCGCGATCACCGGGATGAAATCCACTTCGCCCAGGTGCAGCCACTCCAGGCGCGGGTCGGCCTTGTCCACGCGGTGCAGGATCAGATCCGCCTCACCATCGAGCAGCCGCTCCAGCGGACCGCTGACGCTTTCGAAGTACAGCTGCAGGCGCGTGTGAGGCTGCGTGGCGAAGAAGCGCGCCAGCTTTTCCAGCAGGGCAGCTCGTGGGCAGAAGTCGCCGAGCACCACGCGCAGTTCGCTCTCCTCACCGGCCGCCAGGTGCGCGGCGTGGTCCCGCAGGCTGCCCAGTTCGCGAAGCAGGTCCCTGGCGCGGCGGTGGAAGGATTCGCCGGCGCCGGTCAGGGCGACGCGGTAGCCGCTGCGGTCCAGCAGCTCGAAGCCGAGCTGCCGCTCCAGGCGGGCGACAGCGGCGAAAACTGCCGGGTGCGAGCGGTGCAGTTGCTGGGCGGCGGCCTGGAAGCCGCCGGCTTCAACCACGGTGTCGAAGCACTGCAGGTCGTGCAGGGTGAAGTCGTGCATGTCAGGTTTCCTGACAAAGTTGTTCAGTGCTTTGTAATTTCTTCGGAATACGACCGCAACTACCTTCGTCTCCACATTCACTTGAGGAGACGCTCCCATGAGCCCGCTTCATTACCTGGTCACCCGGGATAACGCGCGCATCGCCTATCGCCTGGACGGGGCCGCCGAGCGCCCGCTGCTGGTGCTGTCCAACTCCATCGGCACCGACCTGCATATGTGGGACGGACAGATCGCTGCGCTGAGCGAGCACTTCCGCGTGCTGCGCTACGACGCCCGGGGGCACGGAGCATCCAGCGTTCCCCCCGGCCCCTATTCGCTGGCGCGGCTGGGGCAGGACGTGGTCGAACTGCTTGACTCGCTCGGCGTGCAGCGTGCGCATTTCCTGGGGCTTTCACTCGGCGGGTTCGTCGGCCAGTGGCTGGCGCTGAATGCTCCGCAACGCATCGAGCGACTGGTTCTGGCAAACACCTCCGCCTGGCTCGGGCCGCAGGAGCAGTGGGATGCGCGCATCGCCGAGGTACTGGCGGCGGAGGATATGTGGGGCACCGCGGCAACCTTCCTCGCCAACTGGTTTCCGGCGCCCTGGCTGGAGACGTCGAGACCGGAGGTAGAGCTTTTCCGCGCCACGTTGCTGGCGACCAATCGGCATGGATTGGCCGGCTCCTTCGCCGCCGTGCAGGAAGCCGATCTGCGCAGCGCATTACACGATGTCCGCCTGCCTACGCTGGTGGTCGCCGGGCAGTTCGACACCGTGACTGCCGCCAGCCACAGCGAACTGATTGCCCAAGCGATCCCTGGTGCGCGCCTGTTCACGCTGCCGGCGGTGCACCTGTCGAACGTCGAGTTTCCCCGTGAGTTCGAAGGCGCCGTGCTGGACTTCCTGCTAGCGCCCTGAATGAACAAGGCCGCCCGAGGGCGGCCTTGTCGTTTATCCACAGAGTCGGTCATCACAAGATCAATGATGCGCCGCATCCACCGCGATGGATTCGCCGGACACATCCGCATAGGCACGCTTGCGATCGGCCAGGGCGTAGTGGATCAATGCGCCGAGGCCGGCGCCGAAGAACCAGGAGAACTGCGACAGTGCTTCAAAGGCCGGCACCAGCGCCAGCACGATGGCGATAAGCGCGGCGGGGACGAAGGCTGCTACTGCGCGCAGGTTGACCCCGCCACTGAAGTGATAGGCCGCCTCGCGGCTTTCACTGTAGAGCTCCGGCACGTCTACCCGGCCACGGCGCACCAGGTAATAGTCGGTGACCATGATTCCGTACAGCGGGCCGAGCAGGGCGCCCAGGCCGCCGAGGAAATACACGATCACTGCCGGGCTGTTGTACAGGTGCCAGGGCAGGATCAGCACGGCAATGGTGGCGCTGAGCAGGCCGGCGCGCCGGAAGTTCAGCAGGTTTGGCGCAAGGTTGGTGAGCACGTAGGCCGGGGCGACGAAGTTGGCCATGATATTCACCGCCACGGTGACGATCAGGAAGGCCAGGCAGGCCAGCACCAGGCCGAAGGTGTTGGGGATCGCGGCGACGATTTCCGTGGGGTTCTGCACCAGCTTGCCGTCGATGCTGAACTGCGCGCCTGCCAGCACCACGGCGATCAGCGCGAAGCCCAGCATGTTCACTGGCAGGCCCCAGAAATTGCCCACGCTGATGGTGCGGCGGTCCGGGCAATTGCGGGTGAAGTCGCAGAAGTTGAGGATCATGGTGCCGTACAGCGAGACCCACAGCGCAGCGGCGCCCAGCACCTTGAGCCACATCGCAGAGCCGGTTGGCGCATGGCCGCTGGACCAGGCAATCGACAGGCCGGCGCGCCAGTACATCCAGCCGGCGAGGCTGGCAAAGGCCACCAGGATGATCGGGCCGGCGAAGGATTCGTAGCGGCGCACCATCTCCATGCCGTAGGCGAAGATCACCAACTGCACGCACCAGATGCCGAGGAAGGTGATCCAGCCGAGGGTCGACAGGCCGAGGATCGAGTCCTGGTCATAGGCTGCAAGGCTCGGTGCGATAGCGGTGAGCAACACGCGCAGTACCACCGAGGCGAGGTAGGTCTGGATGCCGAACCAGGCGATGGCGATCACCGCGCGGATCAGCGCCGGCACCTGCGCGCCGTGGATGCCGAAGCTGATGCGGCACATCACCGGGTAGGGCAGGCCGGTCTTCTGGCCCATATAGCCGGAGAGGTTCATCAGGCCGTAGATCACCAGCGCGCCGAGGGCGAAGGCGGCGAGGATCTGCGCACCGCTCATGCCGAGGGCGAAGAGGCCGATGGCGAACGAATAGTTGGCGATGTTGTGTACATCGTTGGTCCACAGCGCGAACAGGCTGTAGCGCCCCCAGCTGCGCCCTGCGGCCCTGGTTGGCGCCAGGTCGGCGCTGTACAGGCGCGGGCTCAGGGTCGGCGCGGCCACCTTGGCGGATGCCGTGCTGTCGACAGATTGGACGGGGGTAACGCCGGACAGGTGCGTGGGACTACTGGTCATGGGCTACTCGGCTTTTGTATGCACGGCTTTTTGTGGTTTGTGTGCAAAAGCCAGTTCCGTGCCAGTGCAGCCGCTCGCGCGCTGTCGGCCATTCCTCCGGCGCGCGCGAAGGTCGCTTGAGCCCTTTATTGGTGCGGCCTGCGCGCATGTCCAAGTGGTCAGGAAATTTATTTCCCATAACAATCATTGACTTGTGAGTCAGGTTGGACGATATCGCCGATAGTGCGTGGTGGGGATTTTGTACACAAAAATTGTGCACATGCGTTACGTCCCGCACTGCTGCTCCCTTGTCGGGGCGGCTCAGGACGTGAGTGCTGTTCGCGTCGGGCGGGCTAGCAGGCCGACTCCAACCGGCAGCCATAAAAAAACCGCCCCGGAGGGCGGTTTCTTCAACACATCGCGAACGTCCTTACAGACCGTTCTTGGCCTTGAACTCGCGACGGCGGCGGTGCAGGACCGGCTCGGTGTAGCCGTTGGGCTGTTTGGTGCCTTCGATGACCAGTTCCAGCGCGGCCTGGAAGGCCACGTTGTCGTCGAAGTTCGGCGCCATCGCGCGGTACTGGGCATCACCGGCGTTCTGGCGATCCACCACCGAAGCCATGCGCTTGAGGCTTTCCAGCACTTGCTCCTCGGTCACTACGCCGTGGCGCAGCCAGTTGGCCAGCAGCTGGCTGGAGATGCGCAGGGTGGCGCGGTCTTCCATCAGGCCAACGTCGTTGATGTCCGGCACCTTGGAGCAGCCGACGCCCTGGTCAATCCAGCGGACCACGTAGCCGAGGATGCCCTGGGCGTTGTTGTCCAGCTCGTTCTTGATCTCTTCCGCGCTCCAGTTGGTGTTGGGGGCGAGCGGAAGGGTCAGGATGTCGTCCACCGAAGCCGGTGCGCGCTTGGCCAGTTCGGCCTGACGGGCGAACACGTCGACCTTGTGGTAGTGCAGTGCGTGCAGGGTGGCAGCGGTCGGCGACGGAACCCAGGCGGTGTTGGCGCCGGCCAGTGGGTGAGCGATCTTCTGCTCGAGCATGGCGGCCATCAGGTCGGGCATGGCCCACATGCCTTTGCCGATCTGGGCTTTGCCCTGCAGGCCGGTGGCCAGGCCGACGTCGACGTTGTTGTTCTCGTAGGAGCCGATCCACTTCTCGGTCTTCATGGCGCCCTTGCGCACCATGGCGCCGGCTTCCATGGAGGTGTGGATTTCGTCACCGGTGCGGTCGAGGAAGCCGGTGTTGATGAATACCACGCGCTCGGCGGCGGCCTTGATGCAGGCCTTCAGGTTGACGGTGGTGCGGCGCTCTTCATCCATGATGCCGACTTTCAGCGTGTTGCGCGGCAGGCCCAGCAGGTCTTCGACGCGGCTGAAGATCTCGGCGGCGAAGGCGACTTCTTCCGGACCGTGCATCTTCGGCTTCACGATGTACACGCTGCCGGTGCGGCTGTTCTTGCGGGTAGCGCTGCCGTTCAGGTTGTGAATGGCGATCAGGCTGGTGAACAGGCCGTCCTGGATGCCTTCGGGCACTTCGTTGCCCTGGGCGTCGAGGATCGCCGGGTTGGTCATCAGGTGGCCAACGTTACGCACGAACAGCAGGGAGCGCCCATGCAGGCTCAGCTCGGAACCATCGGCCTTGGTGTAAACGCGGTCCGGGTTCATGGTGCGGGTGAAGGTGCTGCCGCCCTTGGAAACCTGCTCGGCGAGGTCGCCTTTCATCAGGCCCAGCCAGTTGCGGTAGACCACGACCTTGTCGTCGGCGTCGACGGCGGCCACGGAGTCTTCGCAGTCCATGATGGTGGTCAGCGCGGACTCCATCAGGACGTCTTTCACGCCAGCAGCGTCGGTCTGGCCGATCGGGCTGGTCGGGTCGATCTGGATTTCGAAGTGCAGGCCGTTGTGCTTGAGCAGCACGGCTTTCGGCTTGGCGGCTTCGCCCTGGAAGGCCAGGAACTGAGCGGCATTCTTCAGGCCGGTCTCGCTGCCATTCTTCAGGGTGACGGCCAGTGCGCCGTTCTTCACCACATAGGCGGTAGCGTCGACATGGGAGCCGGATTCCAGCGCAGCGGCTTCGTCGAGGAAGGCGCGGGCGAAGGCGATGACCTTGTCACCGCGGACCTTGTTGTAGCCCTTGCCCTTCTCGGCACCGTTCTCTTCGCTGATCGCGTCGGTGCCGTACAGTGCGTCGTACAGCGAGCCCCAGCGGGCGTTGGCGGCGTTCAGGGCGAAGCGCGCGTTCATCACCGGCACCACCAGCTGCGGGCCGGCCATGCGGGCGATTTCTTCGTCGACGTTCTGGGTGCTGGCCTGGAAGTCGGCCGGCTCGGGCAGCAGGTAACCGATTTCCTGCAGGAAGGCCTTGTAGGCGGCTGCGTCATGCGGCTTGCCGGCGCGGGCCTGGTGCCAGCCGTCGACTTTCGCCTGGATGTCATCGCGCTTGGCGAGCAGGGCCTTGTTCTTGGGGGCCAGGTCGTTGATTACGGTTTCTACGCCCGCCCAGAACTTGCCGGCTTCGATGCCGGTGCCGGGAATGGCTTCGTTGTTCACGAAGTCGAAAAGGACTTTGGCGACCTGCAGGCCACCGACTTGAACGCGTTCAGTCATTGCTTGCCTCACTCTGCTCAGGACCAGCTCTGGACACAGGCAAAACGCCTTGTAGTCCGAGCCGCGGAATACTACATGATGCCGTGGGAAAAATCAGTGGGCTAGCGTCGCGGTTAGACCAAAGTACGCATATCAGTCACGTAGCAGGTCTTATGTTCGCAAATATCCTTTGGATTGTTCCAGATAAATCTTAAAACTGTACACGCATTACCCGAATGGGTACCTGTGGCAGCCCGTCGCATCCGGCTAACCTCGCCGTGCCTATACTGCATCTTCCCTCCTGGAGAATCCCGCATGTCCGTGACGCTTGCCACCCCCACCGATCTGGATGACCTGGTTCCGCTGTTTTCCGGCTACC
Organism: Pseudomonas sp. YH-1; assembly: GCF_051990045.1. NCBI lineage: Bacteria > Pseudomonadati > Pseudomonadota > Gammaproteobacteria > Pseudomonadales > Pseudomonadaceae > Pseudomonas > Pseudomonas sp. YH-1. The sequence continues at coordinate 1,593,201 of NZ_CP178184.1, forward strand.
TCGATTTCTACGAGGTGCCTGCGCCGCACGCGAAGATTCGTGAATTCCTCGGGGCACGTATCGGCAGCGGGCAGTCCACGGTGTTCATCGCGCGCAGTATCGATGGGCTGGCGGTCGGCTTCGTGCAGCTGTATCCGTTCTTCGCTTCCCTGGCGCTGCAGGTGTCCTGGCTGGTCAGCGACCTCTACGTTTTGCCTGCTGCGCGTCGCGATGGCTACGGTGAAGCGCTGATGAACGCCGCCCGCACCCACGGCGAGAGCACCGGTGCCTGCGGCCTGATGCTGGAGACGGCGAAGACCAACCATGCTGGTCAGTCGCTGTATGAGCGTCTGGGCTACAAGCGGGACGACAAGTTCTACACCTATTGGCTGGACCTCACGTCCTAGCCCTTCGCGGAGACTGCTCATGGACCACCTCGTATTGACCGTCATCGCCCAGGACCAGCCCGGTCTGGTGGAGCGCGTGGCCAAATGCATCGCCGCCCACGGCGGCAACTGGCTGGAAAGCCGCATGTCGCGCATGGCCGGGCAGTTCGCCGGGATCCTTCGCGTGGCCGTGCCCGCCGAGGGTTATGACGAGCTGGTGGAAGGCCTTCAGGAACTGAGCGAGCACGGCATTCGCGTGCTGCTGGCGGAGAGCGGTATCGAGCCGGCCTGCAACTGGAAGCCGATCCATCTCGATCTGGTGGGCAACGACCGCCCCGGCATCGTCCGTGACATCACCCAGCTGCTGGCCGAGCATGGTGTGAACCTGGAAAGCCTGACGACCGAGGTGCTGCCAGCGCCGATGAGCAGTGAGCCGCTGTTCCACGCCGAGGCGCTGCTGGCCGTGCCGCTGACCCTGCCGTTGGAAACCCTGCAGCAGAAGCTGGAAGAACTGGCGGATGACCTGATGGTGGAGCTGAATTTCCACAGCGGGGAATGATTGTTCTGCATTGATTGCAAAGCTTGTGGAAAAACCTGTGGGCTCTCTGTTGATGAATTGACAGAGGGCCCATTCTGTCTGGGCCTCCTGCTGATCCATTTATCCACTTGCGGTGTCGTTGCTGTGCACAGATTGCGGGGATCGCACCGTGGGCAATCTGTTGATAAGTTGCTAGGACCTACTAGCCACGTGGTCTCCACTAATCTGGTCGTTTTTTGCACAAGGCGTGCACGGCAAGCTGAGTGCTCTGGACTCTCCAGTCGCTGTGCACAAAACCACTGGAAGAGTCTGTGGAGAAGCCGTTCATGGAACGCTGAGGGCCGCGCTGTTTCTGGTCTTCACAGTGTTGTCCACTTTCTGAACGGACGCCGGTTGTCCATCCACACGAAGCGGGGATCAGCCTGTGGAAAAGCCGGGGAAATGGCTTGGCCGCCCAGAAACCACGAGACGTGCGTAGTTTTGATCAACTAGTGATCGGATTGCCGTGGGCAACCAGGGAGTGCTGCACAGAGAAGCGTGCGGCGGAGCGGCTTGTGGAAGAAATGGCCGTTATCCCCGCATTCGCGGGATAGAGCTGTGGACAATCTGCGGGTGGCTGCCTGCAAGCCGCAGCTGGCGCGGCTTGCAGGCAGTGGATCAATTAATGATCAGTCGCCGCGGGAGAGGCGGTACCAGATGTCCACGCTATAGACGACCAGGCCCGCCCAGATGCAGCAGAGGGAGATCAGGCGAGTGGTGTCCAGGTGCTCGCCAAACAGCAGGATTGCCTGCAGCAGCACCAGGGTCGGTGCCAGGTACTGCAGGAAGCCCAACGTCGCGTAAGGCAGGTGGCGCGCGGCAGCGTTGAAGCACACCAGCGGCACCAGGGTGATCGGGCCGGCGGCGGCGAGCCAGATGGCGTCCTTGGTGGTCCAGAAATCTGCGTGCACGCTCGGGCCGTCGGCGAACAGCACGAGGTAGCCGATCGCCAGTGGCAGCAGGATCCAGGTCTCCACCACCAGGCCCGGCAGCGCAGCCACCGGCGCCTGTTTGCGGATCAGCCCGTAGAAGCCGAAGGTCAGCGCCAGTGCCAGCGATACCCAGGGCAGGCTGCCCAGTTGCCAGAGCTGCTGGGCCACGCCCAGCGCAGCGAGGCCGACCGCTACCCACTGCAGCGGGCGCAGGCGTTCGCGCAGGATCACCAGGCCCAGCAATACGTTGATCAGCGGGTTGATGTAGTAGCCCAGGCTGGCCTCGATCATGTGGCCGTTATTCACCGCCCAGACGTAGACCAGCCAGTTGCTGGCAATCAACAGGCCGCTGGCGGTGAGGACGGCGATGCGCTTGGGATTCTCGCGCAGCTCGCGCCACCAGCCGGGGTGCTTCCACACCAGTAACAGCAGGGCGCCGAACACCGCCGACCAGAGGGCCCGGTGGGTGATGATTTCCAGCGCGGGGATGCGTTCGAGCAGCTTGAAGTAGATCGGGAAGAGTCCCCAGATGACATAGGCAGTCAAGCCCAGAGCGTAGCCCCGGCGGGGATTGGCGGTGGCCATGGAACATCCTTGGTTAGGCAGCTAATGAGTGGCTGCACAATTCTAGGGCGCGCAACGGGGCTTGTCTGTGCTGCTTCGCTGGACGTCCCGGTAGCGTCGGCGAATGGGCGTAACGATGTCGTTACAGCGCGCTACGGGTCGCCGTAAATCTCCTTGAACGGCACCTTGCGCGAGGAGGTGGTTTTCCATTGGCCATTGACCAGTTCCTCAGTGCTCAGCAGGACCATATCCGGATCGCCACTGCCCCCAGCAGCATCCTCTATCTCACGTTTTACTTCGACTGGCTGATTGGCTTCCACCCTGTATTCGCTCTTCTCGTGGTAGCAGCAGCCGCTCTTGGAAAAGGTGATCAGCCGTTTGCGCTTGCCGTCGATATCGAAGAAGCCCAGGTTTTCCAGTGTCAGCGCGCTCAGCTCAGGACTGTAGATAAAGCGTTGCCGTCCCGCATCGAAGAGAAAAACGTCGTAGCTTGGCCCGCCATAGGAGCCTCGGTTGCCGTTCTGTACTGCAAAGTCCGGCTGGCCATCGAAATTGAAGTCACCTGCATTGATCACGCCCTGATAATCGTAAAGCCGGGCTGAGTTCACCAGTGGTTCGCCGTTCTCCTGCCGCGTCAGGAAAACATTGGGTAGATAGATTGCCTGTGCCACCTCGTTGCTGCCGGCGCGCTCGATGCCGAGGAAGGCCGGACCCTCGCAGGTCTGCTCCGGACAGGGTTGCATGTCGAGTAGGAAGTCATAGCCCGGCGCGGTGTTACTGATCCTTAGCGCCTGCTTCCAATCGTGGCCCTGGGCATCGACGCCGGTTCCAGGCCCCAGCTCCTCCAGACGCTCGCGGTAGGCGTCGCTCAAGCAGTCGGTCAAGGTCTCGGTGGCTTCACAGCGTCGCCGGGTGTTTTGCAGCCAGCTGCGCTGGGCTTTCTTGAGTTGTACCGGGTCGAGTTCGGGGCTGCCCAGATGAGCACGGTAAGTCAGACTCAATTGATCATCGAGTGCTGAGAGGTCATCGTTTGCACAGATGGCTTGTTCCATCGGAGTGCTGGCTTTCTGGCAGTCAAAGCTGGCAGCCAGTGCCGACGGCAGAGTGACCGACAGGCATGCGATGAAGGGCAGGCGCAGTATTTTCATGGTGTGTCTTCCGTGAAGAGGAACTGTGCCGAGCACTCCTGCGTCGGCACGGAGAAATCAGAACAGCCGCAGCGGCTCCTCATCCAGTGCCGCCAACTGCTCGCGCAGTACCAGCACCTGCTCGCCCCAGTAACGCTCGGTGCCGAACCAGGGGAAGCTCGGGGGGAACGCCGGGTCGTCCCAGCGGCGTGCCAGCCACGCGCTGTAATGCATCAGGCGCAAGGCGCGCAGGCCTTCGATCAGCGGCAGCTCGCGCGGGTCGAAGTCGTGGAATTCCTGGTAGCCGTCGACCAGTTCCGAGAGCTGCCCGAGGCGTTCCTGGCGCTCGCCGGCAAGCATCATCCACAAGTCCTGCACCGCCGGGCCCATGCGGCAGTCGTCGAGGTCGACGACGTGGAAGGTCTCGTCGCGGCACAGCAGGTTGCCGGGGTGGCAATCGCCATGCATGCGGATGGGCGTGTATTTCACCCGGGCATACAGGTCATCGACTTTCTTCAGCAGGTCGCGGGCGACGGATGAGTAAGCCGGCAGCAGGCTCTTCGGGACGAAGTTGCCTTCCAGCAGGGTGGCCAGGGACTCGTGCCCGAAGTTCGCCGGGGTCAGCGCCTCGCGGTGTTCGAAGGACCGATTGGCGCCCACGGCGTGCAGGCGACCGAGCAACTGCCCGAGGCGATAGAGCTGGTCGAAGTTGCCCGGCTCCGGCGCGCGGCCGCCGCGGCGGGGAAACAGGGTGAAGCGGAAGCCGGCATGCTCGAAGAGGGTCTGGCCCTCATGCACCAGCGGCGCCACCACTGGGACTTCGCACTCGGCGAGCTCGGCGGAGAAGGCGTGCTCCTCGAGGATCGCCTCGGTAGTCCAGCGGCCCGGGCGGTAGAACTTGGCGATCAGTGGCTCGCTGTCCTCGATGCCCACCTGGTAGACGCGGTTCTCATAGCTGTTGAGCGCCAGTACGCGGGCGTCGCTGAGGAAACCGATGCTTTCCACCGCATCCAGCACCAGGTCGGGGGTGAGGTCGGAAAAGGGATGGGACATGGCGACGTTCCGGCAATGGTAAAGCTGCCTAGTTTACCCAGTCCGCCCCCTTTGGGTGCGCAGTCGCCTCAGCGGTCGGTGCAGTGTTTCCCCAGGTAGTCGATGAAGTCCGTGGCCAGCGCCCGGCGTTCGCCCTTCACCAGGGTCAGTTTCTGCATCGCGCGGGCGTTGCATCTCAGTAGCTGGGTCTGTTCCGTGCTGTGCAAGGGCGTCAGCAACAGGTCGTAGGGCGTGCCTTGGCGGACCTGCTCGGTGAGTTCGCTCTCATCGCCTCCGATCAGCAGGACCTTGTTGCGGGTCTCGATCTGGTATTGGTCCACCAGTGGTTCCAGCGTCGACATCAGCTCATTGCTGGCTCCCACGCGCAGGACATCGGGGCCGGCATGGCTGGTGAAGGGCAGGAGCAGCAGGGCGAGCAGCAGCAGTGGGCGGCGCATGGTGGGAGCTCCGGTTGACCAAGGCCCCGCCCGGTGTGGGCGGAGCTCAGGCCGTTATTGGAGCGCGGTGCGACGCCCTGGGGCTTGATATGAGGCAGGGAAACTCATGTGGCGAGGCTAGAGGGGCGTGCCGAGGATCACCTGCGCCGGGGAGAATTGCGCGCGGACCGCCGAACCCGGTTGCAGGCCAAGGATATCGATGCGTTCCGGGTCGGTCAGGGCGCAGAGCATCTGGCCGCTGGGCAGTTGAATGCGGACTTCGCTGGGGCCGTCGTCGGCTTCGCGGATGTCGTCGACGTGGCCTTCCAGCGCGTTGAGCCCTTCCGGGCAAGGGATGTGTGGCAGGTCGACGTAGAGCCAGCCGGCCTTCATCAGCGCCACCACCGGCACGCCGTCAGCCAGTTCCAGCTTCTCGGTGCTCTCGCGGGTCACCCGCGCCTGGATGCGCGCGCCGCCGGGCAACTCGATGCTCACCAGGTCGTTGAGGCCGGACGGCTCCACCGCGCAGACGCGCCCATGCAGCTGATTTCGCGCGCTGGTGCGCATCATCAGGCGGCCGATCAGCTCCAGGTCGGCCTGGTGCTCGACGTGCTCGACTATATGTTCGCGCAGGGCTTCCAGGCGCTGGTACAGCGCCAGCAGGCGTTCGCCCTCGGTGGTCAGGCGCGCACCGCCGCCGCCCTTGCCGCCGACGCTGCGTTCCACCAGCGGCCGGTCGGAGAGGTTGTTCAGTTCATCGATGGCATCCCAGGCCGTCTTGTAGCTCATCCCGGCGGCCTTGGCGGCGTGGGTGATCGAGCCGAGCTGGGCGATCTGCGCCAGCAGGGCGATGCGCTGCGGGCGGCGGGTAACGTGTTGGGTCAACAGGCTGAGGGTGGTCATGGTTTCGCAGGTACTTATTGGTATGCGACGAGGCTCCGTTGCTGGCGGGCAAAACGCAAGGGGCAGATGTCGGGAATGTGGCCGAACGGTCGTCTATTCCGGGGCCGGCGTGCGTGCCAGGCAGTAGACGTCGACTCTCCGTGCACCGGCGCGGCGCAGCAGGCGGGCGATGCGTTCGGCAGTGGCGCCGGTAGTCAGCACGTCGTCCACCAGCGCCAGATGCAGGCCCTCGACCTGCGCATCAGCAGCCAGGGCGAAGGCGCTGCGCAGGTTGCGCTTGCGCGTGGCGGCGTCCAGGCCTTGCTGGGCCGGAGTGTCCTGCGTGCGGCGGACGAGGCGGTTATCCACAGGCATTCCCAACGGCGTGGCCAGCCACTGCGCCAGCAGTTGCGCCTGGTTGAAGCCGCGCTGCTGTTCGCGTCGGCGCGACAGCGGTACGGGGATAAGCCGGTCCGGGCGCAGCAACCCTTCCTCGTAGGCATGCAGCAGATGGCGTTCCAGCAACTGGCCGAGCAGCCGCCCGAGCGGCGCATCGGCCTGGTGCTTGAAGCGGGTGACCAGCGCATCGACGGGAAAGCCGTAGCGCAGGGGGGCCTCGACGCGGTGGAAGGCTGGCGCGCGGCGCAGGCATTGGCCGCAGGTCAGCCCGGAAACAGGCAGGGGGAGGGCGCAGATCGCGCAATGCCCGGCGAGCCAGGGCAGGTCATCGTCGCAGCCGGCGCAGAGAGGCAGGGCGGCCTGTTCCGCTGCTCCTCCACAGAGGAGGCATTGCACACGAGGCCGCCACCAGGCGGGACGCCATTGAAGTAACCGCATTCAGCCCCTCCAGGGGCGGGGCTGTTCAGCGGGGATCGGCTCAGTGGATCAGCCAGCTCAACACCACCAGTCCCAGCACCGTCCAGATCAGCCCGCCGAAGATCGAGCGCCGCAGGAAGGCGCGGATGCCACTGTAGAGAAACAGCAGGCCAATGAAGAGCAGGACGAAGCTGAAGATCGAGACGTCGATTCCCACAGCCCGCGCCAGACCGTGGAAGAAGTCGTCCATGGCGCGCCACAGGCCGCCAAGTACACCCGACAGCAGATCGACGATGAAGCGGATGACCTTGCCGACCATCTGGCCAAGGCCGTCGAAGAATCCTTCTGTTCCCATCTGGGGTATGACTCCTGAGTGTTCTGCCTGATTGGAGCGGCGATTGGATGGATCGGTTCAGCCTCAACTGCAACCGGATCGCTGCAATTGATCAATAAATGATCACTTGTCGACCTGTGTCGTGAGAGTGGTTGACAGCGTCACAGCTCCACATATGATGCCTTGAGCCTGATTTCCCCGGTGGCGCGCCGCCGGGGCACCTTAGACAAGAGGCGCCCCCAAGCGTCGAAGGACTTTGCCGATGAGTGCCACCGCAGCCCAAGTAACCCGCCACGACTGGAGCCTTGCCGAAGTCCGCGCCCTGTTCGAACAGCCCTTCAACGACCTGCTGTTCCAGGCGCAGACCCTGCACCGCGCACACTTCGATCCGAACCGCGTGCAGGTTTCCACCCTGCTGTCGATCAAGACCGGCGCCTGCCCGGAAGACTGCAAGTATTGCCCGCAGTCCGGCCACTACAACACCGGCCTGGACAAGGAAAAGCTGATGGAAGTGCAGAAGGTGCTGCAGGCCGCTGCCGAAGCCAAGGCTATCGGCTCGACGCGCTTCTGCATGGGCGCCGCCTGGAAGCATCCTTCGGCGAAGGACATGCCCTACGTGCTGGAAATGGTGAAGGGCGTGAAGAAGCTCGGCCTGGAAACCTGCATGACCCTGGGCAAGCTGACCCAGGAGCAGACCCAGTCGCTGGCCGAAGCGGGCCTCGACTACTACAACCACAACCTCGATACCTCGCCGGAGTTCTACGGCAACATCATCACCACCCGCACCTATAGCGAGCGTCTGCAGACCCTGGCGTACGTGCGCGAAGCGGGGATGAAGATCTGCTCCGGTGGCATCCTCGGCATGGGCGAGTCGGTGGACGACCGCGCCGGCCTGCTGATCCAGCTGGCCAACCTGCCCGAGCACCCGGAATCGGTACCGATCAACATGCTGGTGAAGGTGAAGGGCACCCCGTTGGCCGAGGAAAAGGACGTCGATCCGTTCGACTTCATCCGCACCCTGGCCGTCGCCCGCATCATGATGCCGAAATCCCACGTACGCCTGTCCGCCGGCCGCGAGCAGATGAACGAGCAGATGCAGGCCCTGGCCTTCATGGCTGGCGCCAACTCGATCTTCTACGGCGAGAAGCTGCTGACCACCACCAACCCGCAGGCCGAGAAGGACATGCAGCTGTTCGCGCGTCTGGGCATCAAGCCCGAGGAGCGCGAGGAGCACGCCGACGAGGTGCACCAGGCCGCTATCGAGCAGGCGCTGGTGGAACAACGTGACTCCCAGCTGTTCTATAACGCGGCTTCGGCCTGATAGAGCCGCTCTTCTTCATGTAGGAGCGAGGGGGACACCTGGTTCTTGCTCGCGAACAGTCTTTCCGAATACTTCGGTGCTGGGCGATTCGCGAGCAAGCTCGCTCCTACAGGTCCTCGTCTTGCAGGACCACCGCCGACACGGGGTTGCGTATGCCTTTCGATCTCGCCGCCCGTCTGGCCCAGCGCCAGGCGGACGACCTCTACCGCCGCCGTCCGCTGCTGGAATCGCCGCAGGGACCGGACGTGGTCATCGATGGCCAGCCGATGCTGGCCTTCTGTTCCAACGATTACCTGGGCCTGGCCAATCACCCCGAGGTGATCGCGGCGATGCGCGCCGGTGCCGAACGCTGGGGCGTTGGCGGTGGCGCCTCGCACCTGGTCAACGGCCATTGCGGTCCGCACCATGAGCTGGAGCTGGCGCTCGCCGAGTTCACCGGTCGCCCGCGCGCGCTGCTGTTCTCCACCGGCTACATGGCCAACCTCGGCACCGTCACTGCGCTCGTCGGCAAAGGCGACAGCGTGCTGGAGGACCGCCTCAACCACGCTTCACTGCTGGATGCCGGCTTGCTTTCCAGTGCGCGCTTTTCGCGCTATCTGCACAACGACGCCGCCAGCCTCGCTTCTCGTCTGGAGAAAACCGAGGGCAACACGCTGGTGGTCACCGACGGCGTGTTCAGCATGGACGGCGATCTGGCCGACCTGCCCGCACTCTGCGCCAAGGCCAGGGACAAGGGCGCCTGGGTGATGGTCGACGACGCCCACGGTTTCGGCCCGCTGGGTGCGACCGGTGGCGGCATCGTCGAGCACTTTGGCTTGGGGATCGAGGACGTGCCTGTACTGGTCGGCACCCTCGGCAAGGCCTTCGGCACTGCTGGGGCTTTCGTTGCCGGCAGCGAGGAGCTGATCGAGACGCTGATCCAGTTCGCCCGTCCGTACATCTACACCACCAGCCAGCCGCCCGCCGTGGCCTGCGCCACGTTGAAGAGCCTGGAATTGCTGCGCGCCGAGAGCTGGCGCCGTGATCACCTGAATGCGCTAATCGCGCGCTTCCGCGCCGGTGCCCAAGCCATCGGCCTGGAGCTGATGGACAGCCCGACGCCGATCCAGCCGATCCTCGTCGGTGGCAGCGCCCGGGCCATGGCGTTGTCCGCGGAGCTGCGCCAGCGAGGCATTCTGGTCGGCGCGATCCGTCCGCCCACGGTGCCGGCAGGCACGGCTCGCCTGCGCGTGACGCTGTCCGCCTCGCATAGCGAAGCGCAGGTCGACCGCCTGCTGGTGGCGCTCGCTGAAAGTTGGCAGCGCGTGTCGTCTAGCCTTCTGGCAGAGATCGATGCCGAGGAGGGCGATGATGCGTGACCAACTGATCCTGCTGCCGGGCTGGGGCCTGGGCAGCGCTCCCCTGGAACCGCTGCGCGACGCGCTGCTGGAGCAGGCGCCGCATTTGAACGTGCAGATCGAGCCGCTGCCGGCGGATGCCGACCCGAACGCCTGGCTCGACGAGCTGGACGACAACGTCGCGCATGACGCCTGGATTGCCGGCTGGTCGCTGGGCGGCATGCTCGGCGCCGAACTGGCGGCTCGCCGCGCAGAGTCCTGCCGCGGGCTGGTCACCATCGCCAGCAATCTCTGCTTCCGCCGCCGCGAGGACTGGCCGGATGCCATGGCCAATGAAGTCTTCGAGGACTTCTTCGAGGCCTTCCTGCTGGAACCGCACCTGGTGCGCAAGCGCTTCACGATGCTGGTCAGCCAGGGCGCCCGCGACGCGCGTACCCTCGCACGCCAGCTACAGGTGGCGTTGCCGCAATTGAATGCCGAAGGCTTGACCGCCGGCCTGCAACTGCTGGGGCAGCTCGATACCCGCGCCGCCCTCGGTCGCTATCCCGGCCCGCAGCTGCACCTGTTCGCCGCCAACGATGCGCTGGTCCCGGCAAGCGCCGCCGATGCCTTGCTCGACTGGCTGCCGGACGTTGAAGTGAGCCTGTTGCCCGGTGCCAGCCACGGCCTGCCGCTGGAGCAGCCGGACGAGGTGGCGAGCGCCATCCTGAAGTTTATCCACGAGGGCGACGATGCCTGATTGCAGTACCCGCGCGCTGCCCGACAAACGCCAGGTAGCCGCCTCCTTCTCACGTGCCGCGTCGACCTACGACGCAGTGGCCGAACTGCAGCGCGCCGTCGGTGGCCGCCTGCTGGAGCTGCTGCCGGCGCAGACCGCGCCGCAGCGCTGGGTGGACCTGGGCAGTGGCACCGGTTATTTCACCCGCGCCCTGGCGGCGCGTTATCCACAGGCTCATGGCCTGTCCGTCGATATCGCCGAGGGCATGCTGCGCCACGCCCGCGAGCAGGGTGGTGCGCTGCATTTCATCGGTGGCGATGCCGAACGGTTGCCATTGCGCGATGGAATGAGCGACCTGCTGTTCTCCAGCCTGGCGGTGCAATGGTGCGCGGATTTGCCAGCGGTGCTGGATGAGGCGCGCCGTGTGCTGCGTCCGGGTGGTGTCGCCGCCTTCAGCAGCCTGTGCGTCGGCACGCTGGGTGAGTTGCGGCAGAGCTGGGAAGCGGTGGACGGTTTCGTCCATGTGAACCGCTTTCGTGCCTTCGAGCAGTACCAGCAGCATTGCCAAGGCAGCGGCCTGGAAGTGCTGGAGCTGCGCACCGAGGACCGTGTCCTGCACTTCCCCGACCTGCGCAGCCTGACCCATGAACTCAAGGCGCTCGGTGCGCACAACCTCAACCCCGGCCGGCCCGACGGTCTCACCGGGCGTGAGCGGGTGCGTGCGCTGATCGCCGCCTACGAGCGCTTCCGCCAGCCCGAGGGGCTGCCGGCGACCTACCGGGTGGTCTACGCCGTACTGCGCAAAACCTGAAACCTGTGGGAGCGAGCTTACTCGCGAACCTGCACAGCACTGGAGCTGCCGGTGAGTTCCGTTCGCGAGCAAGCTCGCTCCTACAAATAGCTCCAGAGGAAAGTCATGTCCCACGCCTACTTCGTCACCGGCACCGATACCGAAATCGGCAAGACCACCATTGCCTCCGGCCTGCTACATGCAGCGCGGCTGGTCGGGTTGTCCACGGCGGCCGCCAAACCGGTGGCTTCGGGCTGCGAGCGCAGCCCCGAGGGACTGCGCAATTCCGACGCGCTGGCGCTGCTGGGCGAATGCAGCGTGCCGCTGGCCTATGAGCAGGTAAACCCCTTCGCCTTCGAGCCGGCCATCGCCCCGCACCTCGCTGCCCGCGAGCAGGGCGTGAAGCTGACGGTGGAAGCGCTCAAGGGACCGGTGCGTTCGGTGCTGGACCTGGGCGCCGATTTCACCCTGGTGGAAGGCGCCGGTGGCTGGCGCGTGCCGCTGGGAGGGGAGGAGAACCTGTCCGACCTGGCCATCGCCCTGGAGCTTCCGGTAATTCTTGTCGTCGGCGTGCGACTGGGCTGCATCAACCACGCCGTGCTCAGCGCCGAGGCAATCCAGCGCGACGGCCTGGTGCTGGCCGGTTGGGTGGCAAACATCGTCGACCCGGCGACCTCCCGTCTGGAAGAAAACCTCGCGACCCTCGCCGAGCGCCTGCCCGCACCCTGCCTGGGACGCGTGCCGCGCCTGGCCCGCGCGACCCCGGCGACGGTGGCGGCGCACCTGGACCTGGGTATCCTGGATTTGTAACCGCCCCTTGGCCTGGCGGAAAGCGTCTGCTTGAATACTGGCCACTTGCTGCTTTTTGCTGTGGAGGCGTGTCGATGGAAATCTCCGGTAATGCTTTCTCTGCGGGCCTTTATGGCGTGCAGAACGGCCAGCGCCGCGTCGATCGCGCCAGCACTGACATCGCCACTGCCGGTAGCGCGCCCAGCGAAGTGCTGAACGACCGCCTGGTCGACCTGCGCCGCGGCGAACATGAGGTCAAGGCCAACGCCAAGGTCATCCAGGCCGCCGACGAAACGCTCGGTACCCTCATCGATATCCGCGCCTGACGGCCACTTTTCCCTTACCCGAAATGCTCTGGCGGCCGGCTGTCCTCGTGACACGCCGGCCGCTCTGCCATGGGCTTTAATTAGTCTCAGGACGTCCTTGCGAAACCACCTTGCGGAGCGCTCGGCGAGCGTGACCAGGCGGTCGGTTTGCATGCTTGACAAGGGTATGGCGTAAACGTATGTTTCAAACGCCTGTTTGACTGTCCGGATGCGTGCGCGCACCGACTGGGCGGCCGGGAATGCTCCCGCACTGCGACCGCAGCAACCGGTCGCCCATTAACCAGAACCCTTCGTAGAGGTTTACCGCTATGCCTGATTACAAGGCCCCCTTGCGTGATATCCGTTTCGTTCGCGACGAGCTGCTGGGCTACGAAGCGCACTACCAGAACCTGCCGGGCGCCGAAGACGCTACCCCGGACATGGTCAATGCCATCCTCGAAGAGGGTGCGAAGTTCTGCGAACAGGTAATCGCTCCGCTGAACCGCACTGGCGACCTGGAAGGCTGCAAATGGAGCCCGGAAGGCGTCAAGACGCCGACCGGCTTCAAAGAGGCCTACCAGCAGTTCGTCGAAGGCGGCTGGCCGAGCCTGGCCCATGACGTCGAGCACGGCGGTCAGGGTCTGCCCGAATCCCTCGGTCTGGCCATCAGCGAGATGGTCGGCCAGGCCAACTGGTCCTGGGGCATGTACCCGGGCCTGTCCCACGGCGCCATGAATACCCTGCACGCCCACGGTACCCCGGAGCAGCAGCACGCCTACCTGACCAAGCTGGTTTCCGGCGAGTGGACCGGCACCATGTGCCTGACCGAGCCGCATTGCGGCACCGACCTGGGCATGCTGCGCACCAAGGCCGAGCCGCAGGCTGACGGCACCTACAAGATCACCGGCACCAAGATCTTCATCTCCGCTGGCGAACACGACATGGCCGACAACATCGTCCACATCGTGCTGGCCCGCCTGCCCGACGCCCCGCAAGGCACCAAGGGCATCTCGCTGTTCATCGTGCCGAAGTTCCTGCCCAACGCCGAAGGCAACGTGGGCGAGCGCAACGCCGTTTCCTGTGGCTCCATCGAGCACAAGATGGGCATCCACGGCAACGCTACCTGCGTGATGAACTTCGACGCCGCCACCGGCTTCCTGATCGGCCCGCCGAACAAGGGCCTGAACTGCATGTTCACCTTCATGAACACCGCTCGCCTGGGTACCGCGCTGCAAGGCCTGGCCCACGCCGAAATCGGTTTCCAGGGTGGCATCGCCTACGCTCGCGAGCGTCTGCAGATGCGTTCGCTGACCGGCCCGAAAGCTCCGGAAAAAGCCGCTGACCCGATCATCGTGCACCCGGACGTACGCCGCATGCTGCTGACTGCCAAGGCTTTCGCCGAAGGCAACCGCGCCATGCTGTACTTCGCTGCCAAGCAGGTCGATATCGTTCAGCGCAGCCAGGACGAAGAAGAGAAGAAAGCCGCTGACTCGATGCTGGCCTTCCTCACTCCGATCGCCAAGGCGTTCATGACCGAAGTGGGCTTCGAAGCCGCCAACCACGGCGTGCAGATCTATGGCGGCCACGGCTTCATCGCCGAGCACGGCATGGAGCAGAACGTCCGCGACAGCCGCATCTCCATGCTGTACGAAGGCACCACCGGCGTTCAGGCGCTGGACCTGCTGGGTCGCAAGATCCTCATGACCCAGGGCGAAGCGCTCAAGGGCTTCACCAAGATCGTGCACAAGTTCTGCCAGGCCAACGAAGCCAACGAAGCGGTCAAGGAGTTCGTTGCACCGCTGGCGGCGCTGAACAAGGAATGGGGCGACCTGACCATGAAGGTCGGCATGGCTGCCATGAAGGACCGCGAGGAAGTCGGCGCCGCTTCGGTCGACTACCTGATGTTCTCCGGTTACGCCTGCCTGGCCTACTTCTGGGCCGACATGGCTCGCCTGGCTGCCGAGAAACTGGCTGCCGGTACCAGCGAAGAGGCCTTCTACCAGGCCAAGCTGAAGACCGCGCGCTTCTACTTCCAGCGCATCCTGCCGCGCACCCGCGCGCACGTTGGCTCCATGCTGTCCGGCGCCAACAACCTGATGGACCTGGCCGAGGAAGATTTCGCCCTCGGTTACTGATCAGCGCGTTAGGCGGACGGCTTGCCGTCCGTCTGCTGAACAGGAAGAAGCCCGCCGCAAGGCGGGCTTTTTCGTATCGGCGATCACACAAATGCCTGCAGAAAATGCCATCATTACGCCACTTACCGGCCGCCTGACCGTGAGCCCGGTATCCACCCTGCGGAACCCCTTGTGCGACCCACGGCCCCCTATCGGCTCAGCCACTTCCTCACGCCTCTGCTGCTGATCCCGGCCGGCATCGCCGCCGGCTCCCTGGCCGAACTGTCCGACTTCTTCACTTCGCTGTTCAACGTCCTGCCGACTCTGTTGCTGTTGCTCGGTGGCGCGCTTTGCCTGGTCTACAACCGTCTGCGCCAGCTGTTCATGCTGACCTGCGTGTACATTGCGTACTTCCTGCTCGATACCCAGGTCGACTACTTCCAGGCCCACCGCGTGGTGATGCCCGAGGCTGCGCTGGTCTTCCACCTGTGCTGCGTGCTCCTGCCGCTGCTCTATGGGATGTACGGCATCTGGCAGGAGCGCATGCACCTGCTGCAGGACCTGCTGGCCCGCAGCGCCGCGCTGATTGCCGTGGCCGGTGTGGCGACGGCCCTGGCCAAGCGTTTCCCGCAGGGCCTGGCGGAGCTGCTCAGCGATACCTACTGGCCGGCCCTGCACGGCCAGTGGATGAACCTGGCGCAGCTGTCCTACTTCGGTTTCCTCATGGCCTTCATCGCCCTGGTCGCCGCCTACGTGCGCCAGCCGCGGCCGCTGCACGCCGCACAATTGGTGGGCCTGCTCGGGCTGCTGTGGATGCTGCCCAAGGTGTTCATCCTGCCCCATGCGCTGACCGTGATGACCAGCCTGGTGATGCTTACCCTGGCCGGTGCGGTCGCGCACGAGGCCTACCAGATGGCCTTCCGCGACGAACTCACCGGCCTGCCCGGCCGCCGCGCGCTGAACGAGCGTTTCCAGCGCCTCGGCCAGCAGTACGTGCTGGCGATGATCGACGTGGACCACTTCAAGAAATTCAACGACAGCCATGGCCACGATGTCGGCGACCAGGTGCTGCGCATGGTCGCCAGCCAACTGCGTCGCACCGGTGGCGGTGGCAAGGCGTACCGTTATGGCGGTGAAGAATTCACCCTGGTGTTCGCCGGCAAGACGGTGGAGCAGTGCCTGCCTTATCTGGACGGCGTGCGTCAGGCCATCGAGGGCTATGCGATGCATCTGCGCGACCGTGGCAACCGTCCCAGAAACGACCGCCAGGGCCGCAGCAAGCGCAGCGGCAAGGACGCGCAGACCGTCTCGGTAACCATCAGCATCGGCGTCGCCGAGCGCGATGGTGAGCGTCGCAGCCCGGAGGAGGTCATCAAGGGCGCTGACGAGGCGCTGTACTCGGCCAAGAGCGGCGGGCGCAACCGCGTGGCCGTGCATGGGCAATCCCGTCGCGGAGCGGTGCGCACTGCCTGACCCGGCCGGGTTATGACCCCGCATTCAGCGCGTGCAGCGTGATTGTCCGGGCGGTCATGGGCCGTTAGGTTCGAGGTTTCCGCGCCGTGCTGGCGCCCCGAACCGAACGGAGATTCGCGATGCCCGAGTACAAGGCCCCCCTGCGCGACGTGCGCTTCCTCACCGACGAAGTCTTCGACTTCACCGGCCGCTACGAAGCCCTCGGCGCCACCGACGCCACCCCGGACATGTTCGCCGCCATCCTCGAGGAAGGCGCGAAGTTCTGCGAGCAGGTCATCGCCCCGCTGAACCGCTCCGGCGACGAGGAAGGCTGCCACTTCGACAACGGTGTGGTGACCACGCCCAAGGGCTTCAAGGAAGCCTTTGCACAGTACGTCGAGGCCGGCTGGAACGGCGTTTCCAGCGACCCGGAATATGGCGGTCAGGGCCTGCCACCCTCCCTCGGCCTGCTGGTCAGCGAGATGATCGGCGCGTCCAACTGCTCCTGGGGCATGTACCCCGGCCTGACCAAGGGCGCCATGGCTGCCATCCACGCCCATGGAACCGCCGAGCAGAAGACCACCTACCTGCCGCGCATGACCAGCGCGATCTGGACCGGCACCATGTGCCTCACCGAGCCGCACTGCGGCACCGACCTGGGCATCATCAAGACCCGAGCCGTGCCCAACGCCGACGGCAGCTACGCGATCACCGGCACCAAGATCTTCATCTCCGCCGGTGAGCACGACCTCTCCGAGAACATCATCCACCTGGTCCTGGCCAAGCTGCCTGACGCACCGGCCGGCACCAAGGGCATCTCGCTGTTCATCGTGCCCAAGTTCAACCTGGACGCGAACGGCGACGCCGGCGAGCGCAACGCCGTGGCCTGTGGCTCCATCGAGCACAAGATGGGCATCAAGGCCTCGGCCACCTGCGTGATGAACTTCGACGGCGCCAAGGGCTTCCTGATCGGCGAGGCCAACAAGGGCCTGGCCTGCATGTTCACCATGATGAACCACGCGCGCCTGGGCACCGGCATGCAGGGTCTCTGCCTTGGCGAGACCAGCTACCAGGGCGCGGTGCGCTACGCCCAGGACCGTCTGCAGATGCGCTCGCTGACCGGCCCGAAGGCGCCGGAGAAGCCCGCCGACCCGATCATCGTCCACCCGGACGTGCGCCGCATGCTGCTGACCATGAAGGCGTTCAACGAAGGCAACCGCGCGCTGGCCTACTTCACCGCGCAACTGCTGGACATCGAGCACCTGTCCCAGGACGCCGAGGAGCGCGAGCGCGCGGCCAACCTGTTGGCCTTCCTCACGCCGATCTGCAAGGCCTTCATGACCGAGACCGGCCTGGAAGTCACCAACCACGGCATGCAGGTGTTCGGCGGCCACGGCTTCATCCGCGAGTGGGGCATGGAGCAGCTGGTGCGCGACTGTCGCATCGCGCCGATCTACGAGGGCACCAATGGTATCCAGGCGCTGGACCTGCTGGGCCGCAAGGTCCTCGGCAGCCAGGGCAAGCTGCTGATGGGCTTCACCAAGCTGGTGCACCAGCTCTGCCAGCAACACGCCGAACACCCGCGGTTGAAAGCCCAGGTGGCCCAGCTGGCGGCGCTGAACAAGCAGTGGGGCGAGCTGACCCAGAAGGTCGGCATGGCCGCCATGAAGAACCCGGACGAAGTCGGCGCCGCCTCGGTGGACTACCTGATGTTCTCCGGCTACGTCACCCTCGGTTACTTCTGGCTGCGCATGGCGCTCGTCGCCGGGCAGAAGCTGGAGGAGGGCGCCGGAGAGAAGGCCTTCTACGAAACCAAGCTGGCCACCGCCGAGTTCTACTTCAGTCGCCTGCTGCCCCGCGCGTCGGGCCATGTGGCAGCGGCTGAGGCGGGTTCCGAGGTGCTGATGCGCCTGTCGGCCGAGCAGTTCGCCCTGTAAACCCCGCGCCAGACAAGGAGGCCCGCCCTGCGCGGGCCTCCTGCCCATCGCTACAAAATGTGACCAATCTGTAGTTGTATGGTCACAACATGACGCTTAAAGTCTGAAAAGTTGTTGGAGTAAACTCCGGCGGCGTACCTTCGTGTACCTCCTATTCTGATACCGCTGGCTGCCTGATCAGCCGTCGTTTTCGTTCGAGGATCCATCATGGCTGACTACAAAGCTCCCCTGCGCGACATGCAATTCGTCCTCAATGAAGTCTTCGAGGTCGCCAATCTCTGGGCCGAACTGCCCGCCCTGGCCGAAACCGTCGATGCCGAGACGGCGTCCGCGATTCTCGAAGAGGCCGGCAAGGTTACCGGCGGCGTGATCGCCCCGCTGAACCGCAGCGGCGACGAAGAAGGCTGCAGCTGGAGCGCCGAGGGCGTGAAGACCCCGGCTGGCTTCCCCGAGGCCTACCGCACCTACGCCGAAGGCGGCTGGGTGGGTGTCGGCGGCGCGCCGGAGTTCGGCGGCATGGGCATGCCCAAGGTGATCGGTGCCCAGGTCGAGGAAATGGTCAACTCGGCCAACCTGTCCTTCGGCCTGTACCCGATGCTGACTGCCGGCGCCTGCCTGTCGCTGCTCAACCACGCCAGCGAAGAACTGAAAGCCAAGTACCTGCCGAACATGTACGCCGGCACCTGGGCCGGTTCCATGTGCCTGACTGAGCCGCACGCCGGCACCGACCTGGGCATCATCCGCACCAAGGCCGAGCCGCAGGCTGACGGCAGCTACAAGATTTCCGGCACCAAGATTTTCATCACCGGCGGCGAGCATGACCTGACCGAGAACATCATCCACCTGGTGCTGGCCAAGCTCCCCGACGCGCCGGCCGGCTCCAAGGGCATCTCGCTGTTCCTGGTGCCGAAGGTGATGGTCAACGCCGACGGCTCCCTGGCCGAGCGCAACGCCGTGTCCTGTGGCTCCATCGAGCACAAGATGGGCATCAAGGGCTCCGCCACCTGCGTGATGAACTTCGACGGCGCCACCGGCTGGATCGTCGATGCGCCGAACAAGGGCCTGGCCGCCATGTTCACCATGATGAACTACGAGCGCCTGGGCGTGGGCATCCAGGGCCTGGCCACCGGCGAGCGTTCCTACCAGAGCGCCGTGGAATACGCCCGCGAGCGTATCCAGAGCCGCGCGCCGACCGGCCCGGTCGCCAAGGACAAGGCTGCCGACCCGATCATCGTTCACCCGGACGTGCGCCGCATGCTGCTCACCATGAAGGCCCTGAACGAAGGCGGCCGTGCCTTCTCCAGCTACGTCGCCATGCAGCTGGACACCGCCAAGTACAGCGAAGAGCCGACCACCCGCAAGCGCGCCGAGGAACTGGTCGCCCTGCTGACCCCGGTGGCCAAGGCCTTCCTCACCGACATGGGCCTGGAAACCACTATTCACGGCCAGCAGATCTTCGGCGGCCACGGCTTCATCCGCGAGTGGGGCCAGGAGCAGCTGGTGCGCGATTGCCGCATCACCCAGATCTACGAAGGCACCAACGGCATCCAGGCGCTGGATCTGATGGGCCGCAAGATCGTCGGCAGCGGCGGCGCCTACGCCAAGCTGTTCACCGACGAGATCCGCGCCTTCACCGCTTCTGCCTCCGCCGAGCTGGCCGAGTTCACCGGCCCGCTGAACGCCGCCGTGCAGAATCTGGACGAGCTGACCGCCTGGGTCCTGGACCGTGCCAAGGGCAACCCGAACGAGATCGGCGCCGCCTCGGTCGAGTACCTGCACGCCTTCGGCTACACCGCCTACGCCTACATGTGGGCCCTGATGGCTCGCGCTTCGCTGGGCAAGGAAGGCCAGGACGAGTTCTACGCCAGCAAGCTGGGCACCGCGCGCTTCTACTTCGCCCGCCTGCTGCCGCGCATCCACTCCCTGAGCGCCTCGGTGAAGGCTGGCAGCGAGTCGCTGTACCTGCTGGATGCCACGCAGTTCTGAGCCTCCGCGTCTGAAAAGCCCCGCTCCGGCGGGGCTTTTTTATGGGGATATTTCTTTTTCCAAGGGTGCTATTTCGAATCTTTGTAAGCCATGGCTTACAAACAGCGGTGGTGATCGGCGTCTATCTGACAAAGGCCTACAGCGGTAACCTTTCTCTCAGTCAGGACATTGCGCAGGAAGCGCCAACGACAATACGGAAACAAGGGAATCCACCAAGGACGGTGGCTAGCACGGACGTCAGGATATCGGTCTGCAAAACCCCGCTTCGCAAGAGGCGGGGTTTTTTCTTTGCCTGGGATTCCTGCACCTCAAACCCGAGCCTGCGTGGACTGCTCACCCGTAGGACGATTAACGCGCCAGCGTTATCCGCCATCGTCCGGGCCGGCGCATGACCTGTTCCAGGTTATGCGCCCTACGCGGCGGGCATCCGCATGGGTATCGCTGCGCTCCACCCATCCTACAAACGGTGGCGGGGCAGACATGGAGCGCGAACGTAGGATGGTGTGGAGCGTAGCGATACCCATCACCCCTGGTGGTCGTCAGACTGCTCCGTCGAGCAACGATCGCAGTAGCTCCACCGTCGGCTGTTGCCGCTGCGCATCGCGATAGACCAACCCCACGCTCAAGGGAATCCGTGGTTCGCTCAAGGGTTTCCAGAGCAGGTCCTTGTGAGCGTGTATTTGTCGGGTACGGCCAGGCAGCACGGTCGCGAAACGACTTTGCGGCAGGCTGTCGAGGATGCCGCTCATGTGGTTCAGCTCCGCCTGCACCCTTGGCCGCCGGCCGATGGCTGCCAGCTGTTCCTGCCAGATCTGCCGGACGCGGAATTCTTCGCCGAGCAGCAGCATCGGCAATTCCGCCGCCTGGGCCAGCGACACCTTCTTGAAATCCTTCAGCGGATGATCCGCCGGGATCACCAGTTGCAGCTCGTCCGGATACAGCTCCACGCCGTGCAGTGCCGGCTGGCGCGGCGGCAGGAAGCCGATGCCGATATCCAGCTGGCCGATCAGCAGGCGGCGCTCGATCTCCACCCCGGAGAGCTCGTAGATGCGCACCTGCACGTGTGGCTGCGCTGCATGCAGACGTTCCACCAGGTGCGGCACCAGGCTCGCGTTGACCGTCTGCAGCACACCGATAGTCAGGCTGCGTGCGGTCTGGCCGCGAAATCCCCGCAGTGCCTCGCGGGCGCGCTCCAGGCCTTCCAGGAGCGGCACCGCGTGGTTGTACAGCGTATGTGCGGCGGCGGTGGGCAGCAGGCGTTTGCCGCTGCGCTGGAACAGCGCCACGTCGAGGTTCTGCTCCAGCTGACGGATCTGCTGCGACAGCGCCGGCTGGGAAATCGCCAGGCGTTCGGCGGCGCGCCCGACGTGGCCTTCCTCATACAGCGCAACGAAATAGCGGAGTTGGCGGAAATCCATAAGGTCTGCTTATCAACGAAACTGGAAAATCGAAATGGAGTGTTGCCTATCCAGGCCTCTACTCTAGCGCTTGTCCGCTGTCTCAGATGGGTAGACAAAGGTGGAAAGCATCGTCATCCAGGGCGTTTTCATAGGCAAAGTCGAAGAAAGCTGGGGAGGTTTGCTCAGCGACATCGGCAAGCTGGAAACGCATCAGGAAGTCTGGCTCGGCGCCGAAGGGCTACCGGGTGACGCACGGGCTGACCTTCGTCGCGATGGTGGCCTGGATCGCGCGCTGCACCACTACCCGGCCGAGCACTATCGCCACTGGCGCAAGCAGCACCCGCAGACGCGCTGGCGACAGCCGGCCTTCGGCGAGAACCT
The DNA here is from genome assembly GCF_051990045.1 of Pseudomonas sp. YH-1. Lineage (NCBI taxonomy): Bacteria > Pseudomonadati > Pseudomonadota > Gammaproteobacteria > Pseudomonadales > Pseudomonadaceae > Pseudomonas > Pseudomonas sp. YH-1. The sequence goes on from NZ_CP178184.1 coordinate 1,614,797, forward strand.
GTCGACCTTCGGCCTCAATGAGCAGGAGGTCTGCATCGGCGACCTGTTTCGCTGGGGTGAAGCGCTGATCGAAGTGAGCCAGCCGCGCTCGCCCAGCTACCGCCTGGCCAAGCGCTGGAACCTGCCCGAACTGCCTTTCGAGGTACAGGAGCAGGGGCGCTGTGGCTGGTTCTACCGGGTGCGCCGTTCCGGCATGGTCGCCCCCGACGCACCGCTGGAGCTGGTGCAGCGGCATTACCCGCAGCTCACCGTGGCGAGCCTGCTGGACTGGTACTTCGGCCAACCGCTGGAACGTACCGGACTGCGCCTGATGATGGCCTGCGACGCGCTCTCCCTGCGCTGGCGCAAGACCGCCGCGCAACGCCTCACCAGTGGCGTGCTGGAAGACTGGACGGCCCGCCTGGCGGGCCCCGAATGTTCGGAGCAGGGCGGCCTGCAGAGCTGAGCCGCACTGTTTCGCAAATGCCCTCGCGCCCGCCCCCGGACGTCGTCTTGGTCCTGCGGGGCGGCTTTTATTGCCGCCGCCGAGCCTGTCACAGGGCTCGGCGGCGTTGTCATGCCGACGTAACACCGCATTCCTAACCTTCCGCCGATAGCTTCTACTGACAACCCGAGCCGTCAGAAAGACGGCCGTGCGGAAGGAACCTTCTGATGAGCGAGCGTTTCCAGGATTTCCACGACCGACTGGCGGCCTTCGACGACCAGCCGATCAACCCCTCCGGCAACGTGCCGATGAGCGAGCTCATCGATGCCTCGCGCCGCCGCCTGCTGAAGAACAGCCTGGTGCTGGGCGCCGTCGGCTTCCTTGGCGGCAGCCTGTTCCCCGGCCGCTCGCTGTTCGCCGCCGACGCCCCGGTGCCCACCGGGTTGCTGGGCTTCAAGGGCGTGCCGGTGCAGCAGGACCCGAAGTTCGACCGGGTGATCGTCGCCGAAGGCTACAGCGCACGGCCGTTCTTCTCCTGGGGCGACGCCGTGGTGAGCGGCTCACCGGCCTGGAAAGGCGACGCCAGCGAGGACTGGAAAGCCCAGGAGCTGCAGGCCGGCGACAACCATGACGGCATGCACTACTTCCCCTTCCCCGATGCGCCGGACAGCCACGGCCTGCTGGTGATCAACCACGAGTACATCAACCCGACGCTGCACCCCAAGGGCCAGACCTTCGAGGCCCGCCCCGATGGTTCGCGCGGCCGCCCGGAAGGCGAAGTGCGCAAGGAGATCGCCGCCCACGGGCTGAGCGTGATCGAGGTGAAGAAGGACGCCGGCGGCCACTGGCAGCGTGTCGAAGGCTCGAGCTACAACCGCCGCATCACCGGCAGCTCGCCGCTGGACCTGTCCGGTCCCCTGGCCGGCCACGACCTGCTGCGCACCGCCAGCGACCCCGAGGCCAGACAGGTGCTCGGCACCCTGAACAACTGCTCCATGGGCGTTACGCCCTGGGGCACTTACCTGGCCTGCGAAGAGAACTGGCACCAGTACTTCGTCAACCGCGACAAGGGCGACTACGCCCAGCGCGTTTCGCACAAGCGCTACGGCCTGTCCAACGGCCAGTTCAGCAACTATTACGCCTGGGAAGCGGTGGATGAGCGCTTCGACGCCACGCCCAAGGCGGACCAGCCCCACGGCGGCCACGTCAACGAGCCGAACCGGTTTGGCTGGGTGGTGGAGATCGACCCATTCGATCCGGCATCCACGCCGAAGAAGCGCACCGCCGTCGGCCGTTTCTGCCGCGAGTGCTCGACCCTCTCGCTGGGCGCCGACAACCGCATGGCCTTCTACTACGGCGATGACACCAAGGGCGAGTACATCTACAAGTTTGTCCCGGCGGGCCAGTACCAGCCGAACAACCGCGCGGCGAATATTGATCTGCTGGACGAAGGCATCCTCTACGTCGCCCGCTTCAACGCCGACGGCAGCGGACAGTGGCTGCCGCTGGTGCACGGGCAGAACGGCCTGACCGCCGAGAACGGTTTCGCCAGCCAGGCCGAAGTGCTGGTCAACGCCCGCGCTGCTGCCGACAAGCTCGGCGCCACACCCATGGACCGCCCCGAATGGGTCGCCGTACAGCAGACCACCCGCGAGGTCTATGTCAGCCTCACCAACAACGACGCGCGCGGCAAGAAGCAGCCGGTGGACGCCGCCAACCCGCGCCAGGAGAACCTCCACGGGCAGATCCTGCGCTGGAACGAAACCGGCGGCGATCCGACCGCCACCACCTTCCAGTGGGAAATCTTCCTGCTGGCCGGCGAGCACAAGGGCGCCAACGCGCCGGAGAACCTGATCGGCACCATCAACGGCGACATCTTCTCCTCGCCGGACGGCCTGTACTTCGACACCGCCGGTCGCCTGTGGATCGAGACCGACTACGACGACGCCGAAGCGCCAATGCAGGCCATGGGCTGCAACCAGCTGCTCTGCGCCGACCCGCACAGCCGCGAGGTGCGGCGCTTCCTGGTCGGCCCGCGCGGCTGCGAGCTGACCGGCATCACCCAGACGCCGGATGGCAAGACGCTGTGGGTGAATATCCAGCACCCGGGCATCAGCTTCCCAGCCAGCGACGGCAAGAGCATCCCGCGTTCGACGACGTTGGTGATCACCAAGGACGATGGGGGCGTGATCGGGACTTGATGGGCCGAGTGGCGAGGGTGAGGGGCTTTAGAGAAACTCGCCGCTTGGGCGGTTCGCGAGCAAGCTCGCTCCTACAAGAGCAGGAGCTGGCACGGAACCACCAGGGGGGAATGCGGACCCTGATAGGAGCGAGCTTGCTCGCGAACAAGGTCCGCTGGAACCTTAAAGCTCGACCTCACCCCCGGCCAGCGCGCACAGCTCGGTGAAATCGACGATCTCCGTCTCCCGACCATCCACCCGGATCAGGCCGTGCTTCTGCAGGCGAGTGAAGCTGCGCGAGACCGTCTCCACCGCCAGCCCCAGGTAATCGCCGATTTCGTTGCGCGACATGCTCAGGCGGAAGCGCGTGGCGGAAAAGCCGCGCTCGCGGAAGTGCGCGGAAATGTTCAGCAGGAAGGCAGCAATGCGCGAGTCCGAATTCAGCCGCGAGAGCAGCAGCTTCATCTGCTGATCCTCGCGGATCTTGCGGCTCATCATCAGCATGATCTGGTGCGACAACCCCGGAATCTGGATCGACAGTTCCTCCAGCTGGTTGAACGGAATCTCGCTGCACAGGGTGCTTTCCAGCGCCTGTGCCGATACCGGGTAGCTGCCTTCACCCATGCCGGAGAAGCCGAAGATCTCCGTGGCGAAGTAGAAGCCGGTGATCTTCTCCAGGCCCTGTTCGTTGGTGGTGAAGGTCTTGATCGAACCGGAGCGCACCAGGAACACGCTATGGAACGGGTCGCCCTGGCGGAACACGAAGTCCCCCTTGTGCAGCAGATGCCCCGGCTTGATGATCGCCTCCAGCTCCTGGACCTTGTCGTCGCTCAGGGTTGGCGGCGCCAGCCGGCAGTTCTTGCAGTACGGTTGCGGTTTGATCATCTGATTCATCCATATCCCCATGCGCCGGCTAATCGCGCGCAATTCAGCGTTCCTCGGGCGCATTGCCCCCTGGTAGAACCATAGCAACTGACAGCCATCTGTCATCCGTCGGATCGTCAGTCGGGAAGCTGGCCAATGGATTTTTCATACCCGCTTGACCCTTTCTTCACCGCGCCGACCTCAGTCTCCACGCCCATGCACCTGGGGCTATTGGGGGAGACCACAGGAACTCCGGGGTGCTGCGACGCGACCGGTCGGGAGGACGCGCGTCGATCCCGCTCATTTTCCGGAGATACGTCGTGAATAAACTGCCACAGATCACCCTGGCCTTCTGGGTGATGAAGATCTGCGCCACCACCCTGGGGGAAACCGCCGGCGACCTGCTGTCGATGACCCTCAACGTCGGCTATGCCATCAGCTCGCTGATCCTCATCAGCCTGTTCGTCGTCACCCTCATCGGCCAGCTCGCCAGCAAGCGCTACGTGCCCTGGCTGTACTGGCTGGTGATTCTTTCCACCAGCACCGCCGGCACCACCATGTCCGACTTCATGGACCGTACCCTGGGGCTCGGCTACGCCACCGGCTCGGCGATCCTGATCAGTATCCTGGTGGCGATCTTCGCGCTGTGGCGTTTCAGCGGCACCTCGCTGTCGGTGGACAACATCCGCAGCTTCAAGGGCGAGATGTTCTACTGGATCGCCATCCTTTTCTCCAACACCCTGGGCACTGCGCTGGGCGACTTCCTCGCCGACGACTCCGGCCTGGGCTTCGCTGGCGGCGCACTGCTGATCGGCAGCCTGATCGCCGTGGTGGTGGCGCTGCACTATTTCACCAAGCTGTCCTCGGTGCTGCTGTTCTGGGTGGCCTTCGTGCTGACCCGTCCGTTCGGCGCGACCCTGGGCGACGTGCTGACCAAGTCCCACGAGAAGGGCGGGCTGGACTTCGGCACCATCGGCTCCTCGGCCATCCTTGCCGGCATCCTGGTCGCGCTGGTGGTGGTGGTCAGCGTAAGGCTGAAGCGCGAGGAGCAGAGCAGCGCCGCGGTGCTGTCATCCTGACGGTTTGACATGCAGCCCGTCCCGTGAAAACGCGACGGGCTAGCCTTGTGAAATTTGTTCTGTTATTTTTCATGAAAAATAATCAGAACAATTTCACGAGGTCGCGATGTTCCTGCGTTCGCCCGAACCGGTCGGCACCTACTACGCCGGCGCCAACCCCGAGCTGATCCAGCCGCGCGATGCGCTGCGCGAACCGCTGGAATGCGAAGTCCTGGTCATCGGCGCCGGCTTCAGCGGCCTGCACACGGCGCTGCAACTGGTCGAAGGTGGCCGCCAGGTCTGCATGATCGAGGCCAGCCGCATCGCCTGGGCTGCCTCCGGACGCAATGGCGGGCAGGCGCTTCCGGGCTGGTCCAGCGACCTGGGCCCGATCGAGGACGACCTCGGCCACGAAGGCGCGTTGCGCCTGTGGCAGGGCATGCTCTGGGCTGCCCACGAACTGCGCGACCTGCCGCAACGCCATGGCTTCGACTGCGATTACCGCATCGGCCACCTGTGGACCGCCGTGCTGCAACGCCGGGTCGGTTCGCTCTACGACTGGCAGGCGGAAGCCAATCGCCGCTGGGGCTATGAAGGCCTGCAGTTCATCCCCCGTGAAGACCTTCCGCAGTGGATCGCCAGCGACCGCTACCAGGCTGGCCTGTACGACCCGAACTCCGCGCACCTGAATCCGCTCAAGCTCGCTTACGGCCTCGCCGATGCCATCGAGCGCGCCGGCGGGCGCATCTTCGAGCAGACCCGCGCACTGAGCTTCCGCGAGAGCGGGAACGGCTATGAAGTGACCACCGAGCATGGCAGCGTGCGCTGCGCCTCCCTGGTGCTGGCCTGCAACGCCTACATCGACGGCCTGGACCGCGACGTCTCCGAACGCATCCTGCCGGTGGGCACCTACCAGGTCGCCACCGCGCCGCTGGGCGAGGAACTGGCCCGCTCGCTGCTGCCGAAGAACTGCTGCGTGACCGACAACCAGTTCGTCCTCGACTACTTCCGCCTGACCCCCGATCATCGCCTGCTGTTCGGTGGCGGCTGCACCTACCTGGGTGGCATGCCCTCGGACATACGCGCCGCCACGCGGCCCTATGTCGAACGGGTATTCCCGCAACTCAAGGGCGTGGAACTGGAATACGCCTGGGGTGGGCACATCGACTGCAGCATGCGGCGCACCCCGGACATCGGCCGACGCGGCGATCTCTACTGGCTGCAGGGCTATTCCGGCCACGGCGTGTTGCCGAGCCTGGCTGCCGCCCGCGCCGTGAGCGAAGCCATGTTCGGCCGTAGCGACGAGCTTGACCTCTATCAACGCATCCGCAATCCCGGGTTCCCCGGCGGCCAGCGCTTCGCCGCGCCACTGGAAGCCGTCGGCAAGGCCTGGTATCGATTGCGGGACTTTGTCTAATTCGGAACCTGCCATGACCCAGACGGTTGCCAACGACCACCTTGCCACGCTGATCCGCGACCTGCGCAAGCACAAGAACCTCACCCTGGGCGAGCTGGCCGAGCAGATCGGCCGCTCGGTGGGCTTCCTTTCCCAGGTCGAGCGTGGCCTGTCGCAACCCACGGTCGCCGACCTCACCGCCATCAGCGAAGCCCTGGGTGTGCCGACCACTTACTTCTACGCCGGCGACACCCGCCGCGAGCGCGACTGGGTGACCCGGCCGAACGACCGTCGCACCCTGTATTACGCCGGTGGTGTCACCGACATCCTCGCCTCGCCGAACATGTCCGGCGGCTTCTCCGTGCTCGACAGCATCCTTGCCCCCGGCGCCACCAGCGGCGAAGGCCACCTGGACGACAGCTCGGAGCAGGGCGGCTTCGTCCTCGAAGGCGAGCTGACCATCTGGTACGAGGACGACACCGTCACCCTCTACCCCAACGACAGTTTCCAGCTGCCGCCGCACAGCCAGTTCCGCTACGGCAACCTCACCGACAAACCAACACGGGTGCTGTGGATCTTCACGTGAATTTCCCAAGCCAGCCCGCGAGGGTTGGTTTGGGAAAGCGATCCGGCCGCACCCCGCACAAAGGCCCAAGAGAAATCATGAACCGCCCGATGCATCCCGACCTGCTCAGCGAAGTCCGCGCCTTCCGCCAGCAATACCCGGACATCCGCTACGTCGACCTGATCTGCCTGGACATTCCCGGCCACTTCTACGGCAAGCGCTACCCCGTGGACATGCTGGAAAAGGTCGCCGCCGGCAGCCCGCTGAAACTGCCGCAGAACTGCGTGCTGCTGGGCGTACAGGGTGGTCTGCACCCCATCGGCGACTACTGCTTCAACGACGGTGACCCGGACGCGCCGCGCCGCTTGATCCCCGGTTCGCTCAAACCGGTGCGCTGGGAGAACCAGCCGCTGGGGCAGATGCTGATCAGCTCCGACGGTACCGAGGCGCCCATCGAATTCGAGCCGCGCGAAGTGCTCGCCCGCGTCATGCAGCGCCTGGAGTCCAAGGGCATCCGCCCGGTAGTGGCCTTCGAACTGGAGTTCTACCTGTTCGACAAGAAGCTCGACGGTGGCCTGCCGCAGTACCCGCGCGATCCGCTGTGCGACGACGAGGACGACCAGCCGAACATGCACATCGAGCGCCTGTCGCGCTTCTCCGACGTGCTCCACGAGATCGTCGAAGCCTCCCGCGAGCAGGGCGTGGATGCCAACGTCATCACCGCCGAGATCGGCCCGGGCCAGTTCGAGATCAACTTCGCCCACTGCGACGACGGCCTGCACGCCGCTGACCAGGCCGCGCTGTTTACCCGCGCCACCCGTGGCGTAGCGCTCAAGCACGGCCATCGCGCCAGCTTCATGAGCAAGCCTTACCTGCACGCACCGGGCAGCGGCATGCATGTGCATGTCAGCCTATATGACCGCGACGGCAACAACCTGCTCGACCGCGACAACCAGCAGGCCCTGCGCCACGCCGTGGCCGGCTGTCTGGAACTGCTGCCGCACTGCATGCCGATCTTCGCCGCCAACCACAACGCCTACCGCCGCTACGGCTCTCGTGTGAACGCGGCGAGCAAGGCCAGTTGGGGCTTCGAGGACCGCGATGCGTGCATCCGCATCCCCGAGTCCGATGGCAGGAACCTGCGCATCGAACACCGCCTGGCCGGCGCGGACGCCAACCCCTACCTGGTGCTGGCGGCGATCCTCACCGGCATGGAACACGGCCTGGAAGCTTGCCAGGAACCGATCCCGCCGCTCAACGAAGACCGCTCCAGCGGCATCGACTTCCCCCGCGACATGCTGGGCGCCGTCGCCGAGATGGAAGACCACCCGGTAGTGAAGGAAGGCCTGGGCAGCGAGTTCGTCTTCGTCTACTGCGAGAACAAGCGCCACGACCACCTGGACTTCATGAACGAAGTCAGCGCGCGGGAGTACCGCTGGTTCCTGTAACGCCCGATGTTCCCTGTAGGAGCGAGCTTGCTCGCGAACACCCCTCGCTGCAGGGCTGGTTCGCGAGCAAGCTCGCTCCTACGAAAAACCAGCCGCGATGCTGGGCATGATCCTGCAGGAGCGGGCCATGCCCGCGATCGCGTTCATGGGACGCTCCTACAGGCGAGCGTCGTAGCCAGCCAGATTCTCTGAACCCGCTCCGCCCGCCAGCGGTCAACTCCCTGCACGAGGCAATCTCACAAGGAGCCACCGCATGGACTTCATCCGCATCCTCATCGCCATTCTTCTGCCACCCCTGGGCGTGTTCCTCCAGGTCGGTTTCGGCGGAGCGTTCTGGCTCAACATCCTGCTGACGCTGCTCGGCTACATCCCCGGCATCGTCCACGCCGTGTACATCATCGCCAAACGCTGAGTCTCCGGCTCAGGCCGTCTCGGTCAGGGCGATGCGTTCGCCGTCGCCGAACTCGTCATGTACGGCGAGGGTGAGCGCAACAGGCCAGCTCCAGCCACCGGCCTTCCACCAGCATTCGGCGAACCACGCCTTGAGCGTGTTGGCGATCAAGGCAACGCCATCGAAGTCCTCTCCGAAGTACGCGGCATCAAATTCCGGGGTGTTTTCCAGGGCTAGCTGCAGGTCGAGTGCCTTGCCGGCGAACAGACCGGAGTCGGCCGCATCGACCTTGTTGTTTTCTCCGCTGAGATACAGCCACGCTTCCGGCATATCCAGACCGTCTTCACCCAGGAACAGCTGAACCTCACCGGTCAGTGACTCATCGGGCAAGCTGCGCTGCAGGAGTGTGCGCAGCTTGTCGATGGTGGCCGGTGCCGCGCGTTGCAGGAAACGCCGGTAGCGAGTGCGGAACTGGTCGGGGCTCAGGCCGTAGGGAATCATGCTGCGAACTCGTTGCGGCGGCGTGCCGGCAGAGTGGCCGGCGCCGGGTGATGGAAGGGTGCCATTCTTCCGCAAGCACTTCACTGCGCCAAGTGGGCCGGTTGAGCGGGTCCATCTTCAGTGCTAACCGGCCCGGCTGCCCTCCCAGAAATGCTCCGCCAGCATCCGTAGCTCCGCTGACAGTTCCGCCATGCGCGCGGCGCTGCGCTGGCAGGTGTCGACCTTCGCTGCGTTGCTGTCGGCCGAGCCGCGAATGGCGTGCAGGCTGCGCTGCACGTCTTCGCTGGCGACGCCCTGTTCCTCGATGGCCTCGGCGATCTCCAGACTCATGCGTTGGATCGCCGAGACCTGTTCGCTGATCTTCTCCAGCGTGCCCGCCGCCTGGCCGGCCTGCTCCAGGCTGGCCACCGCCTGGTCACAGCAGTGCCAGAGCGCCCGTACCGAATCCTCGGCGCCCTGCTGAAGGTTGCCCACCAGCGACTGGATGTCCCGCGCGGAATGCTCCGTGCGCGAGGCCAGTGCGCGGACCTCGTCGGCGACCACCGCAAAACCGCGCCCGCTTTCCCCTGCGCGCGCCGCCTCGATGGCGGCGTTCAGCGCCAGCAGGTTGGTCTGCCCGGCCACATCACGGATCACGTCGAGCATCCGCGAGATCGCCTCGCTGTGTTCCTTCTGCTGCTCCACCGCCGTGCTTGCCGCGCGCACGCCGGCTTCCAGCGCGGCGAGCTGTCCGCGCGTGCCATGCACGTCCTGATGTCCGGACTGGGTGATGCGTTCGCTGCATTGCGCCGCCACTGCACTGTGCTGCGCATGGCGGGCGACCTCCTGGACGCTCTGCGCCAGTTGCTGCATGGCGCTGGAAACCTGCTCGGTCTCGCGCTGCTGCAACTGCGAAGCGGCGCTGCCGCCGGCCATGGCGTCGGCCAGCGCGGCGGAATGTTCGGCCAGTTGCCGCGAGGCGTCCGCCATGCGCCCGACCACCGCCGCCGTCTCCGCCTCCAGCATGCGGAAGGCGAAATCCAGTTCACCGAACTCGTCAGCGCGGCCCGAGTAAAGCTGCTGGCTGAGCGGGTTGTCGGCGACCTTCCGCGCCTTTGCGAGCAAAGCACCTAGCGGTTGCAGCCGTAGTACCAACCAAGTCGCGGAAACACCCAGCGCGAGCAGGAACGCCAACGCCGCCAGTTTGGGTAGCAGCAGCGCCAACAGGGCGCCTCCGGCCTGCGCCAGCAGCAGGCCGAGCAACAGCTGCGCCACCAGCGGAAGACGAAGGCGGCGCAACTTCGCTCCCCCGCGCATCCTGGCGTACAGGCGCTCCGCCGCGTCGACCTGTTCGGCGCCAGGACGTGTGCGCACCGACTGGTACTCGACCACCTTGCCGCCATGGCGGATTGGCGTAACGAAGGCGCTGACCCAGTAGTGGTCACCGTTCTTGCAGCGGTTCTTCACCAGGCCCATCCAACTGCGGCCGGCCTGCAGCGTCTGCCAGAGGTGGGCAAAGGCGGCGGGCGGCATGTCCGGGTGGCGCACGCGGTTATGGTTGAAACCCACCAGCTCTTCGGCCTCGAAGCCGCTGATCTTCAGGAAGTCCGGGTTCACATGGGTGACCGCGCCCTTGAGGTCGGTGGTGGAGAAAATGTTGGCGTTGAGCGGTACATCCACCGGGTGCCCGGTGATTGGCAGGTTCTGCTTCATCGCTGGTGCTCCAGACGAGTCTGGAAGAGCTGCTCCGGCGCCAATGGCTTGCTGAACAGGAAGCCCTGCGCATGTCGGCAACCTTCCTGACGCAGGAAGTCGAGGTGCTCCTGACGTTCCACGCCCTCGGCCACCACTTCCAGGCCCAGGCTGTGGCCCAGGCCAATGATCGCGCGGCAGATGGCGCTGAGCTCCGGGTCGTCCGGCACGCGGGTGATGAAGCTGCGGTCGACCTTGAGGATGTGCAGCGGGTAGCGCTTGAGGTAGCCCAACGAGGAGTAGCCGGTGCCGAAGTCATCCAGGGCCAGGCGCACGCCTTCGGCGGCCAGCTCGCGCAGACAGGCGAGGGTTTCCGCACCGTCCTGCATCAGCAGGCTCTCGGTGATCTCCAGCACCAGGCTGCGCGGCGACAGGCCGCTCTCGGCGAGGATTCGCTGCACCCGCGCGGCGAAACCCGGCTGTTGCAGCTGCCGGCTCGACAGGTTGACCGAGCAGTACAGGTTGCGATGGCCCTGACGCTGCCACTGCGCCGTCTGCCGACAGGCCTGGCGCAGCACCCAGTCGCCGACGTGGACGATCTCGCCGGACTCTTCCAACGCGGGGATGAAGTCCAGCGGCGAAACCGACTCGCCGTTGTGCTTCCAGCGCAGCAGCACTTCCACCGCCTCCCAGTGCGGCGAGTCGCGGTCCAGGCGGACGATGGGCTGGTAGTGCAGGCTGAATTCCTCGCGGCGCAGCGCCTGGGCCAGCGCGCTTTCCAGCTCCAGCCGGCGTTGCGCCTCGGCCTGCAGCTCCAGGCTGAAGCGCGCGTACTGCGCCTTGCCGGCCTCCTTGGCGCGGTACAGCGCGAGGTCGGCGGCCTGCAGGGTGTCGATGGCCTGGCCGTCGGTCATCAGCCCGGTGATGCCGATGCTGGCGCTGACCACCAGTGTGCGGCCATCCACGTGCAGCGGCTGGCGCAGGCAATCGAGCATGCGCTGCGCGACCTGCTCGGCGTCGGCCAGGCTGGCCAGGTCATCCAGCAGTACCACGAACTCGTCGCCGCCGAAGCGCGCCAGGTGATCGCCCGGTCGCAGGCAGCGCAGCAGGCGCTGGGAGACCTCCACCAGCACGCGGTCGCCCACGGCATGGCCGAGGCTGTCGTTGATCAGCTTGAAGCGGTCCAGGTCGATGAACAGCAGACCGGATTCGCGCGCGCCGGGGCGGCGCTGGCGCATCAGCGCCTGCTGCAGCAGTTCGTCCAGGCGCAGGCGATTGCCCAGGCCGGTGAGCGGGTCGTGCCGCGCCGCGTGGCTGAGCTGGTGTTCGCTGGCCTTGTGCTGGCTGATGTCGGTCTGCGAGCCGGCCATGCGCCCGTCGGTGACCACGCCACGGGCCAGCACCCAGAGGTAGTTACCATCGCGCTGGCGGATGCGGTACTCGTGGCTGAGCAGCGCGCTGCTGCCACGCAGGTGCGCGTCGATGGCCTTGCGCAGGCCGGGCAGGTCGTCCGGGTGCACGCGGGCGAACCAGCTGGTGCTGCCTTCGCCGAGGTTGTCGCGGGTCAGGCCGAGCATGCGCGCCCAGCGCTCGGAGACGTAGAGGCGGTCGTTGCCCAGGTCCCAGTCCCAGATACCGTCGTTGGCGCCGCGCAGTGCGCGGGCGTAGCGCGCCTCGCTGTCCTCCAGCGCCTGGCGCTGGGCGGCGCCGTAAGTGTCGATGGCCAGCGACATATCGAAGAACACGCGTTTGAGCAGGCTGGCGTAGGTCTTGGCTTCCGGGGCGTCGCCCATCAGGTCGGCGAGCATCTGGTCCAGGTACAGGCGATAGGCGCCCAGGTACCACTTCAGCTCGACGCCCACCTGCTGGTGCACCAGCCCGATGCGCAGGCGATCGCGCACGTAGTCGGCGTCCTGCGGGGCGTCCCAGAGTTGGCGGTAGTACTCGAACTGGCTGCATTTCAGCCGCGCCAGCGTCGCCGGCTCGGCGAGGATCGCCCCCAATGGAGGGTAGTGACGCAGGTGGTCGTAGAGCTGCTCGATGAAGCGCTGGTGGCAGCCCTCCAGTTCGGCGGCACGGCCGTGGAGGTGGCAGCCATCCTCCTTGCGCCACTCCAGGTAACTCAGGCGCTGTTCGACTTCCGTCGTCGACAGGCCGATGCGCTCGAGCACGCTCTCGAGCTTCGGTCCCAGGCCCATGTTCGGCTCCTTGCGGGTCTGCTGTTTTTGTCGGGCATGAAAAAAGCGCCGGCTCGTCGTCCAGTCGAAATCGACGGCGACCAACTCGGCGCTTTGTCTTGCAGGCCCACAAGTCCTGCCCGGCAAAGCCAGCTTCCGCAACGGCGGAACGCGGGTGGGAGTCTTTTACACCAGCGAGCGCGGCCCCGACAACTCCTGCAGCGCGCCGCTCAGGCGCTGGCGCAACTCGCCCAGCTCGCGGGAGCGGAAGGCGTGACGGGTTCTCTCCAGTACCCCGATGGCATCGGCCAATAGCGCCTGCAAGCGCGCCGAATCGCTCAAAGGCGCGTCCTTGAACCATCGGCACAGCGGCGCCTGCTCGCAGTTGCGCGGTCCTTCCATCACCGCGCAGGGCAGTTCGTAGGCCGCCAGCAACGCACGAACCTGGCGCGCCAGCGCCGGGTCCTGGGAAGTGACCAGCAACTGGACTGGATACCGGTGGAGAGTCATGAGGGGTTCACTCATATCAGGGAGATGCCAATTTAATGGCTAGTGGCAATCTGATATTGACGTCTGTCATGTTGGCGGAGCGCTTGTGCCAGATGGTCGACGGCGAGTGTGAAGTGGCTCGCATTGCGGTGCCGGAAAACTGCCAGAAACCTGCGGCAAATGTAGGGCGCATAACCTGGAACAGGTTATCCGCCAGACCTGGGGCGGCGGATAACGCTGATGCGTTATGCGCCCTACGTGATGGGCATCAGCAACTCTCACCCTTCCGTGGCGGCGTGAAGCGATGGGTATCGCTTCGCTCCACGCCATCCTACGAGGGGCACCTGCGGCGCTTCAGTGCAGCGAACGCACCTGATCTTCCATCATCCGCACCGCATCGCTCCAGCGCACCCAGAGCTTGCCCTGCCAGTCCATCACGCTCATCAGATGGCCTTCCACCTGCTCCATCCGCCGCTGCGGCAGGTGCGGATTGTGCTGCTGCGCATCCCTCAGCGCCGGCAGCACCTCGTTGCTCAGCCACTGCCGCAGGCTGCGGTTTTCCGGGTGGTAGAAATGCACCATCAGCAACGCGTACAGGCCGCTTTCACTGACCAGGTAGAGCTTTTCGTCACAGCCCGCCAACTGCTCATGGCGAAGCTGGTCCGGGTCGAGCTTGCTGGTGACCCGCTCACCCAGGTGGCTGTTGGTCAGCTTGGCCAGATCGCGCAGGACGAACCACGCCTGCCGCTCGATCAGCAGCCCGCGCAGACGACGGTTGTAGCGTTGGAACACAGTGGGAATCAGGCCTTCGTCGGCCGACATCGAATCGGAAAACTTCATGCTGTCTCTCCATGTACATCCAGAAGCCGCCGCCCGAACAACCGAAGAGGGAGGCGGACCGTGCAAGGGTGGAATGCCGGAAACGAGTACGAACCGGTAGGGCAATAGCCCACCTCACACGGTCCGCCATAGACCGAGAGACAGTGAATGCTAGTCGGCAATCGCTCTCTGCAGATGGCTTACGTGTCGTACTCGTTTTCAGGATTCCACTCCCGGCCACGGCGAACCGTGGCAGACGGAACGCTACGCAGAGCCCTTGTAGGACAGCAACGCCATTGCGGCGTAGGGCGATTCGGGAATTACCGCTGGTCTGCGGCGAACCTGCCTCCAGCAAGGGCAAATGCAGCGCCTGTCGGCTTACCTCCTCGTCACATTGACGGACTTCGATGGTGGTGTGTACGGTACACACTGCTGCACCGTCGGGAGAGCGTCGATGCGCAGCAAAGAAATCATTGATCTGTTGACCGAGGATGGCTGGTTCGAGATCGGCTGTAACGGCAGCCATCACCAGTTCAAACACCCGGCCAAGTCCGGCAAGGTGACGGTCCCACATCCGAAAGCCAGCCTGCCAAAGGGAACTGTGAGCAACATCCTCAAGCAGGCCGGCCTCAAGCCTGGGCAATCCAGTGCGAGCCACTGAACCCAATACGTGACAGCAGGTGCCCACCCATGAAATTTCCCGTCGTGCTCCACAAGGACCCCGACAGCGACTACGGCGTCACCCTGCCGGATGTGCCCGGCTGTTTTTCTGCCGGCTGTACCGTCGATGAAGCCCTGGATAACGCGAAAGAAGCCCTTGCCTTGCATTTCGAGGGGCTGGTCGCGGACGGCGAAGGGTTGCCACAACCGCAAGCCATTGACCAGCACCTGAACAACCCGGACTACGCCGGCGGAGTCTGGGCGGTGATCGAGTTCGACGTCACGCCGTATCTGGGCAAGGCCGTGCGCTTCAACGCCACGCTGCCCGAACACCTGCTGCAACGCATCGACGACCGAGTCAGCAAGGACCAACGCTACAGCTCCCGCTCCGGCTTCCTCGCCACGGCGGCGCTGCGGGAACTGGCGCAGTCCTAATCGCCTCATGGCAGAAACGAAAAAGCCGCGCATCCGCGCGGCTTTTGCTGAAAGGGTGGTGGGCCCACACGGACTTGAACCGTGGACCAAAGGATTATGAGTCCTCTGCTCTAACCAACTGAGCTATAGGCCCCCAGAAGGCGGGCGGATTATACCGGTGCGTTCTGGCTTGCGCCAACCGGATGCAGCGGGACCAGGAAGCGGTTGGCAAAGGCGTCGGCCGGTAGCGGGGCGCTCAGGGCGTAGCCCTGGATCTGGTCGCAGCCTTCGGCTTCGAGGAAGCGTTCCTGGGCTTCGTGTTCCACGCCTTCGGCAATCACCGTGAGGTTCATGCTGCGGCCCAGGGCGATGATGGCCCGGGCGATGGCGGCGTCGTGAGGGTCGTCCGGCAGGCCGTGGACGAAGGACTGGTCGATCTTCAGCGTGTCCAGTGGTAGCTGCTTGAGGTAGCTGAGCGAGGAGTAGCCGGTGCCGAAGTCGTCGATGGCCAGTTGCACGCCGAGGTGCTTGAGGCTGTGCAGGATCGACAGGGCTTCCTCGGTCTGGTGCATGAGGAAGCTTTCGGTGATCTCCAGCTGCAGGCGCGAGGGCTGGAGGTTGTAGTGGGCGAGCAGTTCGCGGATGCGCTCGACCAGGCTGGTCTGGCGCAACTGCGCACCGGCGAGGTTGACCGACAGCGGACCGAAGGCGGCGTGGCTGTCTTGCCAGCGACTCATCTGCCGGCAGGCTTCGCGCAGTACCCAATCGCCCAACGGCAGGATCAGGCCGTTTTCCTCGGCCAGGGGGATGAAGCGATCCGGAGAGATCGCGCCGAATTGCGGATGCTTCCAGCGGATCAGCGCCTCTGCTCCTACAAGCTGGCCGCTGGCGAGGGACAGCTTGGGCTGGTAGTAGAGCTGCAGTTGGTCGCTCTCCAGGGCACGGCGCAGTTCGTGCTCCAGGGCCATGCGCTCGGTGGCCTGGAAGGTCAGCTCGCGGGTGTAGAACTCGACGCGGTTGCGGCCCTGGGCCTTGGCCCGGTACATGGCGGCGTCGGCGTTCTTCACCAGGGTGGCGACGTCGCCGCCATCGCTGGGATAGAGGCAGATGCCGATGCTGGCGCTGACGAAGAACTCCTGTTCGCCGGCGATGAACGGTTTGTCGAAGCAGAGCAGGAGCTTGTTCGCCACGTGTTCGGCGTCCAGCGCGTGGTGCAGGCCGGGCAACAGGATGATGAATTCGTCGCCGCCCTGGCGGGCCACGGTATCGACGTCGCGCAATTGCTCGCGCAGGCGGGTGGCGATGGATTTCAGCAGCAGGTCGCCGACCGGGTGGCCGAGGCTGTCGTTGATATGCTTGAAGCGGTCGAGGTCGAGGAACAGCACGGCACCCTGGTGGTTCTCTTCCTGGGCTTCCTTGAGCGAGGCGTTCAGGCGGCTTTCGAACAGCAGGCGGTTGGGCAGGCCGGTGAGCGGGTCGTGGTGGGCCTGGTAGTCGAGCCGCGCCTGGGCGTACTTGAGGGTGGAGATATCGGCGAACACGCCCACATAGTGCGAGAGCTCGCCGTCGGCGTTGCGCACGGCGCTGACGGTCAGCCACTCCGGGTAGAGCTCCTGGTTCTTGCGGCGGTTCCAGATCTCGCCTTGCCAGTGGCCCTCGGCATTGAGCTGGTGCCAGAGGGCGACGTAGAAGCTGCTGTCGTGCTGGCCGGAGGCGAGCAGGCGCGGCGAGCTGCCGAGGGCTTCCTGTTCGCTGTAGCCGGTGATCTCGCTGAAGGCGCGGTTGACCGCGACTATTCGTTGACGGGCATCGGTGATCATCACGCCTTCGGCGGTGCTTTCGAACACGGTGGCGGCGAGGCGGAGTTTTTCCTGCATCTGCTGTTGCTCGGTGATGTCCCGGGCGATGGTCAGCATGCAGTCGTCGTTACCGATGGTGATACGGTGGGCGGACAGCTCGCACAGGCGAAGGCTGCCATCGCGGGTGCGAATTTGAGCAGTGAAGTCCGGTGCGCTGGCGCTGTTGTCGAGGATGCCCAGCAGCTTGCTGCGGTCGGCCGGGTTGGCCCACAGGCGCAGGTCGAGGGTGGAGCGCTCGGCAGCTTCCTCGCGGCTGAAGCCGGTGATGCGGGTGAAGCCCTGGTTCACTTCCACCAGCCGGCCATCGCTGATGCGGGAGATCAGCATGCCGTCGGGGGAGGCGTGGAAGGCCTTGGCGAACTTCTCTTCGGAGACGCGCAGTTGCTCCTGGGTCTCCTTGACCTGGGTGATGTTGCGCACCACCACCACCAGCGCGGGGGTGTCGTCGAGGACGACGTGCTGGGCCGAGAGCAACCCGGTGAAGCGGCCGCCGTCGCGGCGGTTGAGTGGGATCTCGACGTTGTTCAGCGGTTCGCCCTGCAGGCGCTGCAGCATCATGGGCCCCATGCCGGGGGCGCCCCAGATGCCCAGTTCGGTGGAGGTCTTGCCCAGGGCTTCGCTGGCGGGTATGCCGATCTGCCGCTCGAAGGTGCTGTTCACTGCCAGCAGTTTGCCGTCGATGCGTCGTGCCAGGACGATGATGTCCGGGCAATGATGGAACACCGAGGCGAATTTCTGTTCGGACAGGCGCAGCGCCTGCTCGGTGTGCTTGGCTTCGGTGATGTCGATCATCAGGCCGCGCAGGATCAGGTCATCGCCGTGGTGGATCAGCGTGACGATATCGCGGATCCAGACGATTCGCCCGTCGGCGGCCAGCATGCGGTAGTCGAAGCTGTGGTTTCGCCCGGCCAGGCTCTCCGTCTTGCAGAAGTGGATGGCGTGCTCGGCGTCGTCCGGGTACAGCGTGCGTTGCCAGAAGCCGGGCTCCAGCCAGTCGCTGAGCGGATAGCCGAGTAGTCGCTGGGCGTGGGGAGATACGTAGGTGAAGCGGTTTTCCGCCAGGCGCATTTCCCAGGCGATGGCGGTGAGGCTTTCCACCAGGCCGCGATAATGCTGCTCGCTGTCGCGCAGGGCCTGTTCGAGTTTTTCGCGGCGCTGCATTTCGCCACGCAGGCGGCGGTTCATGGTGAACAGCACCAGCAGGGTAAGGGCGCTGAGGAGAGCGATCGGTACGACGACGCGGAACACCTCGGGCCAGACGCTGCGGCGGTCTACCAGACCGCCAACCCAGGGTGCCTGCAAACCGTCGATCTGTTCGACGGTCAGGTCCGCCAGCACCTTGTCCAGGATGCCGACGAAGATCGCCTGACTTTTCGGCACGCCCATCGCCAGTTGATATCGGTAGGGCGTCTCGCCGCTGATCTGCAGGCCCTCCAGCTTCAGTTGACGCAGGTTCCAGACGCTGGAAGCGAGGTCGCCGACGAAGGCGTCTACCTGGCCGACGGCCAGTGCCTGCAAGCCGGCGGCGACGCTGGGCAGCGGCTGCAGGTTGAGGTCGGGATGCTTGGCGACCAGCAGTTCATGCGGGGCGTAGTGGGCGACCACACCGACCTTCAGGCCGTAGAGCTCCTTCACACTGGAGGGGGCGGGACCGCTCTTGCGCGCCAGGATGATGATCGGGAAGTCGAGGTAGGGACGGGAGAAGGTCAGGTAATCGAGCCGCTCCGGGGTGGCCATGATGCCGGGGAGCAGGTCGATGCGGTTATCGCGGGCCTGTCGCAGGACTTCGCTCCAGCTTGCTGGCTCCACCGGTTGCAGCTTGATCTTGAGCTGGTCACTGATGACCTTGACGTAGCTGGCGGCCAGCCCCTGGTACTGGCCGTCGTTGTCGCGAAACTCGAAGGGGGGCCAGGAGGCGTCCACGCCCAGGCGCAGCGTAGGGTGCGCCTGCAGCCACTGCTGCTCCTCGGGCGAGAGGCTCAGGGCGAATGCCTGTCCCGCCCAGAATGCGAGGCACCACAGTAGAACTGCCTGCAGACGCGGCATGAAGGGCCTCATTCCAGGGAGGGGACTATGCCGAAGTGTAGACGTGGCACTTTGCCCGATGGAAGGCCCAAAGAAAAACCCCCGGTTTTGGCCGGGGGTTCTTCGTCACTCGTCGAGGAAGGAGCGCAGGTGCTCGCTTCGCGACGGGTGGCGCAGCTTGCGCAGCGCCTTGGCTTCGATCTGACGGATACGTTCGCGGGTTACATCGAACTGCTTACCCACTTCCTCGAGGGTGTGGTCGGTATTCATGTCGATGCCGAAGCGCATGCGCAGGACCTTGGCTTCGCGAGCGGTGAGGCCGGCGAGGACTTCGCGGGTGGCTTCCTTGAGGCTCTCGCTGGTCGCCACTTCGATCGGCGACTGCATGGTGGAGTCCTCGATGAAGTCGCCCAGGTGCGAGTCTTCGTCGTCACCGATCGGCGTTTCCATGGAGATCGGTTCCTTGGCGATCTTCAGGACCTTGCGGATCTTGTCTTCCGGCATGTCCATGCGTTCGCCCAGCTCTTCCGGGGTCGGTTCACGGCCCATCTCCTGCAACATCTGGCGGGAGATACGGTTGAGCTTGTTGATCGTCTCGATCATGTGCACCGGAATACGGATGGTGCGGGCCTGGTCGGCGATCGAGCGGGTGATCGCCTGGCGAATCCACCAGGTGGCGTAGGTCGAGAACTTGTAGCCGCGACGGTATTCGAACTTGTCCACCGCCTTCATCAGGCCGATGTTGCCTTCCTGGATCAGGTCGAGGAACTGCAGGCCGCGGTTGGTGTACTTCTTGGCGATGGAGATCACCAGACGCAGGTTCGCCTCGACCATCTCCTTCTTCGCACGACGGGCTTTCGCCTCGCCGATGGACATGGAGCGGTTGACGTCCTTGATCTCGGCAACGGTCAGCTGCGAGCTGGCTTCCAGGTCGACCAGCTTCTGCTGGTTGCGCAGGATGTCGTCACGCAGGCGCTCGATGGCCTCGGCGTACTTGGGCTTGCCCTTGAGGATGGCATCGACCCAGGCGGTGTCGGTTTCGTGGCCGGGGAACTGGCGCAGGAAGTCGGCACGCGGCATGCGGGCATCACGCACGCACAGCTGCATGATGGCGCGTTCCTGGCGACGCACGCTGTCCAGCGCATCGCGGACCTTGGCGACCAGCACGTCGAACTGCTTGGGCACGAGCTTGATCGGCATGAACAGCTCGGCCAGAGCAACCAGCTCTTCGGTGGCCTGCTTGCTGCCACGGCCATGCTTCTTCAGAGCCTTCTTGGCTTTTTCCAGCTGCTCGGAAACGGCGCCGAATCGACGAGCGGCTTCTTCCGGATCCGGACCGCCATCGCCTTCTTCTTCTTCGCTATCGCCGTCGGACTCTTCGTCCTCTTCGTCCTTGTCCTTGTCCTTGGCTTCGGCGTCATCTTTCAGACCAACCGGCTCGACTTCCTCGGCCGGCAGGGTGCCGTCATCCGGGTCGATGTAGCCACTGAGGACGTCCGACAGGCGGCCGCCTTCGGCGACGATGCGGTTGTACTCTTCGAGAATGCCGTCCACCGCGCCAGGGAACTGGGCGATGGCACTCATGACCTCGCGGATGCCTTCCTCGATGCGTTTGGCGATTTCGATCTCGCCTTCGCGGGTCAGCAGTTCCACGGTACCCATTTCGCGCATGTACATGCGCACCGGGTCGGTCGTGCGGCCAACGTCGCTCTCTACCGCAGCAAGGGCGGCAGCAGCTTCTTCGGCGGCAGCTTCATCGGTATCGGTTTCCGCCAGCAACAGGGCATCCGCATCCGGGGCTGTCTCGAATACGTTGATCCCCATGTCGTTGATCATGCGGATGATGTCTTCTACCTGTTCCGGATCAGAGATATCCTCCGGCAGGTGGTCGTTGACCTCCGCGTAAGTCAGGTAACCCTGCTCACGACCACGGGTGATCAACTCTTTGAGACGAGATTGCTGTTGCGCTTTTCCGGACATAACACCCTATCCACTGAAGGTCTTGGCGGGCTGAAATAAGCCGAGGATTATACCAGATTCGAGGCTTCAGGCGCCAGTTCAGCTCTGGCTGCCTGTTGAAGAGGGGGTGCTGTAGTGCTCCCGCAGTAACGCTTTCTCTTCGTCGGTCAGTTCACTGGGATTCTTTCGCAGCACACTGTGCAGGCGGGCTTCGCGGCTGCTGAGCAGTTGGTTGTGTGCAAGTGTAGTAATGGTGTCGACGAACTGCTTTTCAAGATTGCCGTCATCAATCAGCCATTCTTTCCCCGCCAGCACCTGCAGCAGGCGCCCTTGGGGTGTTCCGTGCCAGCGCGCGATGAGGTGCATCGAGCTCTGTTTCGGATTCTTCTGCAACGCTTCGACCAGGGCCGCGAGCAGTTGCGAATAGGTCTGTCCCTCGTTGGAGAAGTGGCTCGCATCCTCGACGCTCTGCGCCAGTTGAGGATGGTGCAGCAGGGTGCGCAGCGCGGTCAGGGTCGGTGATTCGACGCTGATCTCGGTGCGTGGCTGGCGCGGCGTGAAGTCGCCTTTCTTGCCTTTGCCGTCCAATTTGCGATCGCCCTTCCAGGGCTTCTTGCCCTGCTTGGCACCGCCGTTGCCGGCGGAAAATTCCTGCGGCGCCTCGAAGTAGTTCGAAGCATCCTGGTAATGGCTGTCGCCATGCTCTGCGAATTGGCCGGCGAACTGCCCCATGTCGTAGTCGGCGTACTCGTGGGCGTGGTCCGAGCCGAGCGCCTGCGCCGGAGCGGGGTTATGGCTCGGTTTACCCTGGCCGGCGAAGCCGGAGCGCGGCGCGCTGATCTGGCTGAGCGCCTCGGCGGACAGGCCGGTAATCTCGCCCAGGCGCTGGCGCATCAGCAGGCGCAGGGTGTTGCCGGGGATTTTCTCCAGCAACGGCCCGGCCAGGGTCGCCAGGTGCGCCTTGCCTTCCAGCGTGCTGGGGTCGGCTTCCAGGGTCAGTTGCTGGAAGAAATAGTCTGCCAGCGGCTGGGCCTGGTGAGCGAGGCGGGCGCGGAACGCGTCCGGGCCTTCGGCGCGTACCAGGCTGTCCGGGTCTTCGCCCTCGGGCAGGAACAGGAAGCGCACCTTGCGTCCGTCCTGCAGGTTGCTCAGCGCCGACTCCAGTGCGCGCCAGGCGGCATTGCGGCCGGCCTGGTCGCCGTCGAAGCAGAAGAGGATGTTCGGCACGATGCGGAACAGCCGCTTGATGTGTTCTTCGCTGGTGGCCGTACCCAGGGTCGCGACCGCATTGCGGATACCCTGTTGCGCCAGTGCAATGACGTCCATGTAGCCTTCGACCACCATGATCTCGTCGAGATCCCGGTTGTTCTTTCGGGCTTCGTACAGGCCGTAGAGCTCCTGCCCTTTATGGAAAACCGGGGTTTCCGGCGAGTTCAGGTATTTCGGCTTGTCGTCGCCCAGTACCCGGCCGCCAAAGGCGATCACCCGGCCGCGGCTGTCGCGGATGGGGAAGATCACCCGGTCGCGGAAGCGGTCGTAGCGCTTGCCGCTGTCGGGGTTTTCCACCAGCAGGCCGGCATCGAGCATGGCCTTGAGCTGCAGGTTGTCGCCGCCCAGGTTCTTCAGCAGGTTATCCCAGCCCGGCGGAGCAAAGCCCAGTCCGAAGTCGCGGGCGATCTCGCCGGTCAGGCCGCGGCCCTTGAGGTATTCCACCGCAGCCTTGCGCGCCGGGTGGCCCTTCAGCGCCTGGCGGTAGAACTCGGCAGCACCGGCCAGCAGCGGGTAGAGCGGCGAGTCGACCGGTTGGCGGGGCTTGTTGCCGCGCCGGCCTTCCTCGCGGGGCACGTCCATGCCGGCGCGCTTGGCCAGGTCCTCGACCGCCTGGACGAAATCCAGCTGGTCGTGGTCCATGATGAAGCCGAGCGCGTTGCCGCCGGCGCCGCAGCCGAAGCAGTAATAGAACTGCTTGTCGGGGCTGACGGTGAAGGAGGGTGTCTTCTCCTTGTGGAACGGGCAGCAGGCGCTGTAGTTCTTGCCGGTCTTCTTCAGCTGGATGCGCGAACTCACCACATCGAGAATATCGGTGCGGTTGAGCAGGTCATCGATGAAGGGTTGTGGAATCAGGCCGGCCATAGACTCATCGGGACGCAGGGTGGACCCAAGCATAGCGCGGCGCGTTGGGCGTGCGTGCGAGGCTTGAGACTAAGCATGGGGCTTGAAAAGCAAAAACTCCGAAGTCCGCGAATGCGAATCGGAGTGGGGTGCCTGGTTTCAGGCACTCGCCCGGCGAGTGGGCCGGGCGATGCGGAAAGCGTGCGACGAAGCGCTGTAACTCAGTACAGGCGCTCGCGGCGGCGCTGTTCGCGCTGCACTTTCTTGGCGTGACGCTTAACAGCGGCAGCGGCCTTGCGCTTACGCTCGGCGGTCGGCTTTTCGTAGAATTCGCGGCTACGGACTTCGGCCAGTACGCCTGCTTTTTCGCAGGAGCGCTTGAAACGACGCAGAGCTACGTCGAAGGGTTCGTTCTCTTTAACTTTGACGGCGGGCATCCAGGTCGTACCTTCAATGATTACCGGAGGATTTATCGCGCTCCTGACGGTTGTTCGGAGTCGGCGGTTTTCAAGGGTTGCGGATATTAAACGTTCGGACGGAGGAATGCAAAGCCTCCGATCGAAAAGCACTGGTCCGAAGCCCAGCCGCCGATTATGATGCGCGGCTTCAATTTTGCCCAGAGAAAAGGCTCAAACCCATGCTAGTGCTGGGGTTGGAAACCTCCTGCGACGAGACCGGCGTCGCCCTGTACGACAGCGAGAAAGGCCTGCTGGCCGACGCGCTGTTCAGCCAGATCGACCTGCACCGCGTATACGGTGGCGTGGTTCCCGAGCTGGCCTCCCGTGATCACGTCAAACGCATGCTGCCGCTGATTCGCCAGGTGCTGGACGATTCCGGCCGCACCGCCGAAGACATCGACGCCATCGCCTATACCGCCGGTCCCGGCCTGGTGGGGGCGCTGCTGGTCGGTGCGTCCTGCGCGCAGGCCATGGCGTTCGCCTGGGGTATACCGGCCGTCGGCGTGCACCATATGGAAGGCCACCTGCTGGCGCCGATGCTCGAAGAGCAGCCGCCGCAGTTCCCGTTCGTCGCCTTGTTGGTGTCCGGCGGCCACACCCAGCTGGTTCGCGTGGATGGCATCGGCCGTTACCAGGTGCTCGGCGAGTCGGTGGACGACGCTGCCGGCGAGGCCTTCGACAAGACCGCCAAGCTACTCGGCCTGGCGTACCCCGGTGGCCCGGAAATCGCACGCCTGGCCGAGCTCGGTACCGCTGGTCGCTTCGTCTTCCCGCGTCCGATGACCGACCGTCCGGGCCTGGATTTCAGCTTCAGTGGCCTCAAGACCTTCGCCCTGAATACCTGGCAACGCTGCGTGGCCGAAGGCGACGACAGCGAGCAGACCCGCTGCGATATCGCCCTGGCATTCCAGACGGCAGTGGTTGAGACCCTGACCATCAAGTGCAAGCGCGCACTCAAGCAGACTCACCTGAAGAGTCTGGTGATCGCCGGTGGCGTCAGCGCCAACCAGGCCCTGCGCCAGCATCTGGAAAAGATGCTCGGTGAGATGAAGGGCCAGGTGTTCTACGCTCGCCCGCGCTTCTGCACCGATAACGGCGCGATGATCGCCTATGCTGGCTGCCAGCGGCTGGTGGCCGGGCAGCAGGACGGCCCGTCGATCGGCGTCCAAGCGCGTTGGCCAATGGAGTCGCTGCCGGCGATCTGAATAATGAAGCTGCAAACGACGCGGCCCATGCTCTGAGCGGCATGGGCCGCTTTTTCTCTTGCAGCGCGGTTCGCGGGTCTGGAAGCTCGCGGCTCTAGAAGTGACGTTCGCGTCCGGCGATCAGGTCGCGCAGGTTGTTGCGGTGACGCCAGACGATCAGGCCGGTAAGCACGGTCATTGGCAGCAGCGCCGAAGGTTCCTGCCAGGCCAGCAGCGGCAGTGTCAGTGGCGTGGCCACCAGGGAAGCGAGCGAGCTGGTGCGCGACAGCTTGAAGGTCACCAGCCAGGCCACGGCTGCGAGCAGGGCCGCCGGCGGGTACAGCGCCAGCAGCATGCCGGCAGCGGTGGCGACGCCCTTGCCGCCACGGAAGTTGAAATACAGCGGGTAGAGGTGACCGATCACCGCTGCGAGCCCGACCCAGGCCTGCTCCACGTCGGACAGGCCGATCATCCGGGCGATGAGTACCGGCAGCAGCCCCTTGGCGAGATCGCCCAGCAGGGTGAGGATGGCGATCTTCTTGCCGGCCAGGCGCAGCATGTTGGTGGCGCCGGGGTTGCCCGAGCCACTGGCGCGCGGGTCTGCGGTGCCGAACAGGCGACTGAGGAGTACCGCGAAGGACAGTGATCCGAGCAGGTAGGCGAGGATCGCCAAGAACCAGAACATGGTTTCCACCGGAGACGAGGTCGTTTCCGATTCTAACGGGGCGCCGGCCGCTTGTCGTGTCGCCTTGGAGCATGCAGTCAGTGGACAGAGTTTTCATCGAGGGGCTGGAAGTGGACACCGTGATCGGCGTCTATGACTGGGAACGGGGTATCCGGCAGTGCTTGCGCCTGGACCTGACGCTGGGCTGGGACAACCGCCCGGCGGCGGCCGACGACGACATCGCCAAGGCCCTGGACTATGCCGTGCTCTCCGAGCGAGTCATGGCTTTTGCTCGTGACGCGCACTTTCAACTGGTGGAAACCTTCGCCGAACGCTTGGCCGCGTTGCTGATGGCGGAGTTCGGCATCCAGTGGCTGCGCCTGAAAGTCACCAAGCCCGGCGCCGTAGCGGCCGCCATCGGCGTGGGTGTGGAGATCGAACGCGGATGCCGCTGACGACGGTCTACCTCGGGCTGGGCAGCAACTTCGACCGTGAGCGGCACCTGCTCGCCGGGTTGGAGGCGCTGGACGGCTTCCTTGAGGACATCCACTGCTCGCCGGTGTTCGAGAGCGAGCCGGTGGGCATTCGCAGTGGCCCGTTCTACAACTTCGTGATCGTCGCGCGCACCGATCTGCCATTGTCGGAGCTGAGCCTGCGCCTGAAGCACATCGAGGCGGACAACGGCCGCTATGCGCCGGAGCGCAAGGGCCTGCCGCTGGATATCGACGTGCTGCTGTATGGTGATCTGCACGGCGAGTTCGATGGACTGACGCTGCCGCGCGCCGAGGTGCTGAAGAACGCCTTCGTGCTCTGGCCGCTGGCGTTGCTGGCGCCCGAGGTGAAACACCCCGGCGTGAAACGCACCTTTGCCGACCTGTGGGTCGAGGCGCACATCGGTCAGAAACTCTGGCCGGTGGCGTTCCAGTGGCGTGGTGTGGATCTGACCCCGGCGGCGCTGATCGAGGCGCATCCGGCGGCCTAAGGGCTTTTCTGTAGGAGCGAGCAAGCTCGCTCCTACAGGGTTCCCGCAGATTCAGCTGGCGTAGTTTTCCTTGTAAGCCTTCAGGGCATTCAGCCGCTCACGCTTGAGCGCTTCGCCCAGTTCGGCGCCCTTGTACCCCTTCTCCACCAGCGGCTGCACCGCGACCGCGCGGGCGGCCTGCGCTGCGCCGCGCAGGTACTCGGCCTGCGGGTATTCGCGGTCTTCCAGTCCATGGCGGCCTCGGGCGTCCATCTCGCTGGCGGCGAGAAACTCCTCGAAGCGCTGCGGCCGGCGGTAGATGTCGAAGGACTGCAGTAGCTCCAGGAGGGTGTTCGGTCGCAGCTCCAACGCGCGGTGGCAGTGGGTGTGGTACTCGCCCACCAACCGCGCCAGCTCCTGGCAGTCCCGAGGGACCTTGAAGCGTGCGTTGATCGTGTCGATCAGCGGCAGGCCCAGGTGTTCGTGGGCGTGGTGCTTGGGCCACTCTTCCTCGCGGGTCTCGCCCTTGCCGACGTCATGCACCAGGCAGGCCCAGCGCACGCTCAGTGGCTGATCGTACTTGGCGCATTCGCGCAGCACCGCCAGCACGTGCTCACCAGTGTCCACTTCCGGGTGGTGCTGCGGTGGCTGCGGCACGCCGAACAGCGCATCGACTTCCGGCATCAGCACGGTCAGGGCGCCACAGTCGCGCAGCACCTGGATGAATACGTCCGGGCGAGATTCCATCAGGGCGCGGGAGATTTCCTTCCAGCTGCGTTCGGCGGTCAGTGCCTCCAGCTCGCCGGATTCCGACAGCTCGCGCATCAGCGCCAGGGTTTCCGGGGCCACGGAGAAGCCCATTGGGGCGTAGCGCGCGGCGAAGCGGGCGACGCGCAGTACGCGCAGCGGGTCTTCGGCGAAGGCCGGGGAGACGTGGCGCAGCAGGCGGGCCTGAAGGTCCTTCTGGCCGTGGTAGGGGTCGACGATCTGCCCTTCGTCGTCCTCGGCCATGGCGTTGATGGTCAGATCGCGGCGGATCAGGTCTTCTTCCAGGGTGACGTCGGGGCTGGCGTAGAAGGTGAAGCCGCCGTAGCCGCGTCCGCTTTTGCGCTCGGTGCGGGCGAGGGCGTATTCCTCGCCGGTCTTGGGGTGGAGGAATACCGGGAAGTCGGCGCCCACCGGGCGGTAGCCCTGGGCGAGCATCTCGTCGGCGCTGGAGCCGACCACGACCCAGTCGGTATCGCTGACGGGGATGCCGAGCAGGCGATCGCGCACGGCGCCGCCCACCTTGTAGATCTGCATGAAGCTGTCTCCTGTTCTGGGGGATAGCTTCGGGGTTCTGGGCGTTCGCTTCAAGTTGAGGTGTTGGTGTTGGGCGGTTCGCGAGCAAGCTCGCTCCTACAGGGAGTCCGCTCCTGCGCAAGACGGGGTTACGGCGCGGCGGCGGGAATCTGTTGCACGAGAGCGCCGATGGCGTCCTGCAGCAGGGTGGCGCTGGCATGCGCGGGGCTAAGGCCGGTGCTGACGGTGCCTTCCCAGAGCGTCTGCTCCTGCGCATCGGTCAGGCGCAGGCGCAGGGTGCCGGTTTCATCACGCAGGCGGTGGATGGCGAGGTAAGGCCCGAGTGGGTCGGGCGGCGGCACGTCGACCTTGAACTCCAGCGGCGCGTCCTGGAGCGCCAGCCAGTAGTAGACGCGCAGTTGCGGCGCCGCGCTTTCGCGGTAGCCGCGCTCGATCAGGCCCTGGCGCACCTGGGCATTGATCAGCGGATAACGGCTGCGGTAGGGCAGGGCGTCGACGGCGTTTTCCGGCGGCATCAGCTGGAAATCGCGCAACCCGACCAAGCGCGCATCGGCCGGATGCGCGACCTGGGCGTGCGGGACTGGGTTGCTGCAGGTGGCGACAGCAAGGCAGAGCAGGAGAATGGCGAACAGGCGCATGGCGGTCTCCAGCGGGGTTGCCGCCATGCTTGTCACGCCTGCTGCCCCGGTCAACCGATCAAATGGGTGGGATGATCAGGTCGAGACGCGGGTAGCCTTCCTCGCTGTCGCGTTCACCCTTTGGGGGCATGTGGAAGGTGTTGACGATGTTCTCGCCCTGCAGGGTCTCCAGGTGGATGTCGAAGCCCCACAGGCGGTGCAGGTGCCTGAGTACGTCGTCGGTAGAGTCGCCCAGGGGTTTGCGGTCGTGCTGCTGGTGGCGCAGGGTCAGCGAGCGGTCGCCGCGGCGGTCTACGTCCCAGATCTGGATGTTCGGCTCGCGGTTGCCAAGGTTGTACTGCGCAGCGAGGGTTTCGCGGATCTTGCGGTAGCCGTCGTCGTCGTGGATGGCGTCGACCAGCATGTCGTCCTTCTGGTCGTCGTCGAGGATGCTGAACAGCTTGAACTCGCGGATCACCTTGGGTGAGAGGAACTGCAGGACGAAGCTTTCGTCCTTGAAGCTCTTCATGGCGAACTTCATGGTGGCCAGCCAGTCGCTCCCGGCGATGTCGGGGAACCAGCGTTTGTCTTCCTCGGTGGGGTGCTCGCAGATACGGCGAATGTCGCGGTACATGGCGAAGCCCAGCGCATAGGGGTTGATGCCGCTGTAGTAGGGGCTGTCGAAGCCGGGCTGGTAGACCACGCTGGTGTGGTACTGGAGGAACTCCATCATGAAGCCGTCACTGACCAGGCCCTCGTCATAGAGGTCGTTGATCAGGGTGTAGTGCCAGAAGGTTGCCCAGCCTTCGTTCATGACCTGGGTCTGGCGTTGCGGGTAGAAGTACTGCGCCACCTTGCGCACGATGCGCACGATTTCGCGCTGCCAGGGTTCCAGCAGCGGGGCGTTCTTTTCGATGAAGTAGAGGATGTTTTCCTGCGGCTCGCTGGGATAGCGGGCCAGGCCCTGCTCCTTGTCCTTGCTGCCGGCCTTGGGAATGGTCCGCCAAAGGTCGTTGACCTGGCGCTGGATCTGTTCCTCGCGCTCCTTCTGGCGCTGCTTCTCTTCCTCGGCGGAAATCGGGTAGGGCCGCTTGTAGCGGTCCACACCGTAGTTCATCAGGGCGTGGCAGGAGTCCAGCAGGTCTTCTACGGCGTCGATGCCGTAACGCTCCTCGCACTTGTTGATATAGGACTTGGCGAACACCAGGTAGTCGATGATCGAAGTGGCGTCGGTCCAGGTGCGGAACAGGTAGTTGCCCTTGAAGAAGCTGTTGTGCCCGTAGCAGGCGTGGGCGATCACCAGCGCTTGCATGCACTGGGTGTTCTCTTCCATCAGGTAGGCGATGCACGGGTCGGAGTTGATCACGATCTCGTAGGCCAGGCCCATCTGACCGCGCTTGTAGTTCTTTTCCGTGCTGAGGAAATGCTTTCCGTAGGACCAATGGTTGTAACCGATGGGCATGCCGACGGAGGCATAGGCATCCATCATCTGCTCGGCGGTGATCACCTCGATCTGGTTGGGGTAGGTGTCCAGCGCGTAGCGCTCGGCGAGACGGCTTATCTCGCGGTCGTATTGCTGGATCAGCTCGAAGGTCCACTCCGAGCCGGTGGCGATCGGCTGGCGCTTGCTCATGCGACGAGCCTCCTCTGGAACAGCTCGCGGAACACCGGGTAGATGTCCGAGGCGGAGACGATCTGCTGCTGGGCGAAGCTGTCTTCGAAGGTATCGCGGATCTTCTCGTACTCGAACCACAGCGCCTGGTGCTCGCGCGGGGTGATCTCGACGTAGGTGTAGTACTGGACGAACGGCATGATCTGCTTCATCAGGATGTCGCGGCAGACCGGCGAGTCGTCGTTCCAGTTGTCGCCGTCCGAGGCCTGGGCGGCGTAGATGTTCCATTCATTGGTGGGATAACGCTCGGCCATCACCTCCTGCATCAGCTTCAGGGCGCTGGAGACGATGGTCCCGCCGGTCTCGCGGGAATAGAAGAACTCTTCCTCGTCCACCTCGCGGGCACTGGTGTGGTGGCGGATGAACACGACCTCGATCTTCTCGTAGTTCCGCTTGAGGAACAGGTAGAGAAGGATGAAGAAGCGCTTGGCGATGTCCTTGGTGGCCTGGGTCATCGAGCCGGAGACGTCCATCAGGCAGAACATCACGGCCTTGGAGGTCGGGTTGGGCTGCTTTACCAGCAGGTTGTACTTGAGGTCGAAGGTGTCAAGGAACGGCACCTTGTCGATGCGCGCACGCATGCCGGCGATCTTCTGCTCCAGCTCCTGGATGTCGCCGAGGTTGTCCGGCTCCTCGCGCTTGAGGCGATCCAGCTCCGCTATTGCCGCGCGCAATTTCCCGCGGGTGGAGCCGGACAGCGCGATGCGGCGAGCGTGGGCCGAGCGCAGGGTGCGTACGATGTTGATGCGCGAAGGGTTGCCTTCGTTGCTGATGCCGGCGCGCACGGTCTTGAAGGTGTCACTGCCGGTGAGGTGGCGCTTGACCAGGTTGGGCAGCTCCAGGTCCTCGAACATGAAGTCGAGGAATTCCTCCTGGGTGATCTGGAAGACGAAGTCATCCATCCCGTCGCCCTGGTTGCTCGCCTTGCCGGCGCCCCGACCACCGCCGCCGCCCTGGGGGCGCGGGATGTGTTCGCCGGTGGTGAATTCCTTGTTGCCGGGGTGGATCACCGTCTGGCGACCGCCACGACCATGGTGCAGGACCGGCTCGTCGATATCGCGGCCAGGAATACTGATCTGCTCGCCGTGTTCCATGTCGGTGATGGAGCGGCGGCTGACGGCCTCTTCGACGGCCTTCTTGATGTGCTCGCGGTAACGCCGCAGGAAGCGCTGGCGGTTCACCGTGCTCTTGTTCTTGCCGTTCAGACGCCGGTCGATGACGTAGCTCATGAATGCTCCTCAGGGCCTGCTGCGCAGCGGCGTGGAGCCGCCAAGGACAGGTCCGAATGCGACGGCGACCGGCGCGGCGGGAATACCGCCGCGCCGATGGCAGACTACTGCGACTTGCGAACCCGCAGATACCATTCCGACAGCAGGCGCACCTGCTTCTCGGTGTAGCCGCGCTCGACCATGCGTTTGACGAAGTCGTTGTGCTTCTGCTGATCCTCCTTGCTTGCCTTGGCGTTGAAGCTGATGACCGGCAGCAGGTCCTCGGTGTTGGAGAACATTTTCTTCTCGATCACCACGCGCAGCTTCTCGTACGACAGCCAGCTGGGGTTCTTGCCGTTGTTGCCGGCGCGGGCGCGCAGCACGAAGTTGACGATCTCGTTGCGGAAGTCCTTCGGGTTGCTGATGCCAGCCGGTTTCTCGATCTTCTCCAGTTCCTCGTTGAGGGCGGCGCGGTTGAGGATCTCGCCGGTTTCCGGATCGCGGTACTCCTGGTCCTGGATCCAGAAGTCGGCGTACAGCACGTAGCGGTCGAAGATGTTCTGGCCGTACTCGCTGTAAGACTCCAGGTATGCAGTCTGGATTTCCTTGCCGATGAATTCGACGTAGCGCGGCGCCAGGTATTCCTTCAGGAAGCGCAGGTAACGCTCGCGGGTCTCCGGCGGGAACTGCTCCTGTTCGATCTGTTGTTCCAGCACGTAGAGCAGGTGTACCGGGTTTGCGGCGACTTCATGCGGATCGAAGTTGAACACCTTGGAAAGGATCTTGAAGGCGAAGCGGGTGGAAAGCCCGGACATGCCTTCGTCGACCCCGGCGGTGTCGCGGTATTCCTGGATCGACTTGGCCTTGGGATCGGTGTCCTTGAGGTTTTCACCGTCGTAGACGCGCATCTTCGAGTAGATGTTGGAGTTTTCCGGCTCCTTCAGGCGCGACAGCACGGAGAACTGCGAGAGCATCTTCAGGGTGTCCGGTGCGCAGTGGGCGTGCGCCAGGGAGCTGTTGATCAGCAGCTTGTCGTAGATCTTGATCTCATCGGAGACGCGCAGGCAGTACGGCACCTTGACGATGTAGATCCGGTCGATGAAGGCCTCGTTGTTCTTGTTGTTGCGGAAGCTGTGCCATTCCGATTCGTTGGAGTGGGCGAGGATGATGCCGCTGTAGGGCAGGGAACCGAGGCCTTCGGTGCTGTTGTAGTTGCCTTCCTGGGTTGCGGTGAGCAAGGGGTGCAGGACCTTGATCGGCGCCTTGAACATCTCGACGAATTCCATCAGGCCCTGGTTGGCCCGGCACAGCGCACCCGAGTAGCTGTAGGCATCGGCGTCGTTCTGCGGGAATTCTTCCAGCTTGCGGATATCCACCTTGCCGACCAGTGCAGAGATGTCCTGGTTGTTCTCGTCACCAGGTTCGGTCTTGGCGATGGCGATCTGGTTGAGAATCGAGGGGTGCAGCTTGACCACGCGGAACTGGCTGATGTCGCCACCGAATTCGTTGAGGCGCTTGGTGGCCCAGGGCGACATGACCGAGCGCAGGTAGCGGCGCGGGATGCCGTAGTCTTCCTCGAGGATGGCGCCGTCTTCGTCCGGGTTGAACAGCCCCAGGGGCGACTCGAACACTGGCGAGCCCTTGATCGCGTAGAAGGGCACGTGCTCCATCAGTTGCTTGAGCTTTTCGGCGAGGGAGGATTTACCGCCGCCGACCGGGCCCAGGAGGTAAAGGATCTGCTTCTTCTCTTCCAGGCCTTGGGCGGCGTGGCGGAAGAAGGAGACGATCTGGTCGATGCATTCTTCCATGCCATGGAAGTCGGCAAAGGCCGGGTAGCGACGTATCACCTTGTTGGAGAATATTCGCGACAGGCGGGAATCGACGGATGTGTCGAGTAGTTCAGGCTCGCCGATGGCCATCAGTATCCGCTCGGCGGCGGTGGCGTAGGCGATCTTGTCCTGCTTGCAGAGATCCAGGTACTCCTGGAGGGAGTACTCTTCTTGACGGGTCGCTTCGAAGCGTTCCTGGAAGTGACTGAAAATGCTCATGACGTCTCCTCGCTCGATGCATGGAGCCGGCGCCGGATCGGTCTGTGCGGGTGCGGTCGGGCTGCCAGTGCTTACCGGCGAGAATCCCCCAGAACTCCAACGGAACCTGGCCACTGCCCTGAACCGCCCCAATGGTCACTGCCGATTAACCGGAAGCCGGTGTGCCGGCTCTCCCTTTTTTGGATGGCCTGAGGGAAAGGATAGTTCGTTCTTCGGTGTGTAAAGGACGAAAGAGCGAGAAGTTACAGATTTTTTGAAGGGGCTAATCCGCCCCTTTCGTAGGGGCTTTCAGTCAGAGCCGCCGACGCTGGTATCCGCGGGATAGACGCCGCGCCACAGCTCGAAGCCGCCATCGAGGCTGTAGACCTCGGAGAAGCCCTGCTGGACGAAATAGGCTGCCGCGCTCTGGCTGGAGTTGCCGTGGTAGCAGACCACGACCAGAGGTGCATCCATGTCGGCCTCGCGGATGAAGTCGGCCACCGAGTAGTTGTCGATGTGCCGCGAGCCGCTGATATGGCCTGCCGCGTAGCTCTGTGGATCGCGGATGTCGACGACCTGGGCGCCGCTTTCGCGCAGTTGCTGGGCCTGGTCGGGGGCGATGCGCTTGAAGTCGCTCATGGGGTTTACCTCGCAAGGCGCGGAGCCTTTGGCTCCGCTGCAATCATTCTGGTTTATCGGCGCAGCTGCAATGGATGCGCTCGAGGGTATCGACGTTCATCAGCGTCATGCTGCCGCCCCACACGCAACCGGTGTCGAGGGCGAACAGGCCGGGGACATCACACTGGCCTTCCAGCGCGGCCCAGTGGCCGAAGATGATCTTGCGCCCGGCGGCCTTGCGCTCGGCGTAGCTGAACCAGGGGGCGTAGCCGGGCGGCGCGGTGTCCAGGCCTTCCTTGGATTTCAGGTCGAGCTTGCCGTCGGGTGTGCAGAAGCGCATGCGCGTGAAGTAGTTGGTGATCACCCGCAGGCGCGCGATGCCATGCAGCTTCTTGTCCCACTTGGCCGGCTCGTTGCCGTACATGCCATCGAGGAACATCGGCAACTGGGTATCGTCGCGCAGGGCGGCTTCGACCTCGGCGGCGCGTTGCAGGGCCTTGTCGATATCCCACTGCGGCGGGATGCCGGCGTGCACCAGGGTCATGTCACGCTGGGCGTCGTGGTGGACCAGCGGCATCTGTCGCAGCCATTCGATCAGCTGCGCGCAGTCCGGCGCCTCGACGATCTCGCGCAGGGTGTCGTTCTTCTTCAGGCGCTCGGCGTTGTAGGCGACGGCAATCAGGTGAAGGTCATGGTTGCCCAGTACGCAGACCAGCGAATCGCGAATGGAATAAAGGAAGCGCAGGGTCTCCAGCGACGCCGGGCCACGGTTGACCAGGTCGCCTACCAGCCACAGCTTGTCGTGTGCCGGGTCGAACTTCACCTGCTCCAGCAGGCACTTGAGCGGTTCCAGGCAGCCCTGCAGGTCGCCGACGGCGTAGGTGGCCATCAGTGCAGTGCCCCCGGTACGGCGAGGCGGAACGCCGCGATGTCTGCGTCGAAGTGATGACCGTCCGCGGCGACCATCTGGTAGCTGCCGTGCATGCTGCCGACCTTGGTCGCCATCACGGTGCCGCTGGTATAGGTGTGACTGGCGCCCGGCTCTATCAGCGGCTTCTCGCCGACCACACCGGCGCCGCGCACTTCCTGCACGTGGCCGTCGCCGTCGGTGATGATCCAGTGGCGGGTCAGCAGCTTGGCGGCCAGCTCGCCGTGGTTGTGGATGGTCACGGTGTAGGCGAATACGTAGCGCTGCTGTTCCGGCTGGGACTGTTCAGGCAGGTGGCGGGTGGTGACGCTGACGCTGACCTGGTAGCGGGGGTCGCTCATGCGCTCGGTCCTTGCTCGGCTTCCGGGTGGGTTTCGCTGTAGCGGTTAGCCAGGCTGACGAAGTCGGCAACGCTCAGTTGCTCGGGGCGCAGCGTCGGGTCGACGCCGGCGGCTTCGATGTCCTCGACGCTCATCAGCGTGCGCAGGGTATTGCGCAGGGTCTTGCGGCGCTGGTTGAAGGCCTCGCGGACGATACGCTCCAGAACGCGGTGATCCTTGGCCGGATGGGGCGGCTCAGCGTAGGGCACCAGGCGGACGATGGCCGACTCGACCTTGGGCGGCGGGTTGAACGCGCCAGGGCCGACGGTGAACAGGTAATCCACGCGGCAGAAGTACTGCACCATGATCGACAGGCGACCCCAGTCGCCATTGCCTGGCTCGGCGGCCAGGCGCTCCACCACTTCCTTCTGCAGCATGAAGTGCATGTCCTGGATGAGCGAGGCGTGGTCCAGGAGGTGGAAGATCAGCGGGGTGGAGATGTTGTAGGGCAGGTTGCCGACTACGCGCAGCTTGTCTTCGGGGGCGGCGATGAGGCTTGCGAAGTCGAACTTCATGGCGTCGCCCTGGTGCAGGCTGAAGTTGGGCTTCAGGCCGAAGCGCCATTTCAGTTGCGGGATCAGGTCCAGGTCGAGCTCGATCACGTCGAGCTTCGCGCCGCTGTCCACCAGGCCCTCGGTCAGGGCGCCCTGGCCCGGGCCGATTTCCAGCAGGTGCTGGCCTTCCTTGGCGGCGATGGCGCGCAGGATCTTGTGAATCACCCCGGCGTCATGCAGGAAGTTCTGCCCAAAGCGTTTGCGGGCGCGGTGCTGGAAAAGTTCGGACATCGAAGGCTCCGGAGAGCAGCCGGGCGCTTGCGGCGGCCGGCTGGAGGCGGAAAAACCATCAGTTTACCAGCCCGGCGCGGCCAGCACGAAACGCTGGCCGAACGGAATGCCCGGGATCAGCGCGCGCCGGTGCTGGCTTCGGCCATCTGGTAGGCGGTTTCCAGGGCGACCTGCAGGCTGCCACTGTCGATTCGCCCGGTGCCGGCGAGGTCCAGCGCGGTGCCGTGGTCCACCGAGGTGCGGATGATCGGCAGGCCCAGCGTCACGTTCACTGCAGCGCCGAAGCCCTTGTACTTGAGCACCGGCAGGCCCTGGTCGTGGTACATGGCCAGCACGGCGTCGCAGTGTTCCAGGTGCTTGGGAGTGAACAGCGTATCGGCCGGCAGCGGGCCTATCAGTTGCATGCCTTCGGTGCGCAGGCGTTCCAGGGTTGGCTCGATCACGTCGATCTCTTCGTGGCCGAGGTGGCCGCCTTCGCCGGCATGGGGGTTCAGGCCGCAGACGAGGATGCGCGGATTGGCCAGGCCGAACTTGTCGCGCAGGTCCGCATGGAGGATGCGGGTAACGCGCTCCAGGCGATTGGCTGTGATGGCATCGGCGATCTGCCGCAGCGGCAGGTGGGTGGTGACCAATGCGACGCGCAGTCCGCGGGTGGCGAGCATCATCACTACCTGGGCGGTGTGGGTGAGGTCGGCGAGGAACTCGGTGTGGCCAGAGAAGGCGATACCAGCCTCGTTGATCACACCCTTGTGCACCGGTGCGGTGATCATCCCGGCGAAGTGTCCGTCCAGGCAGCCCTGGCCGGCGCGGGTCAGGGTCTCCAGCACATAGGCGGCGTTGGCCTGGTTCAGCTTGCCCGGTTCGACGGGGGCGGCCAGCGGGGTATCCCAGATATACAGGGTGCCTGCCGGGGCGGCAGCGCTGGGCCAATGACCGGGAGCGACGTCTTGCAGGTCGATGTCCAACCCCAGCAGGGCGGCGCGCTGTGCCAGCAGGTCACGGCTGGCGACGGCGACCAGCGGGTGCGGTTGCGCTTCGCGAGCCAGCAGCAGACAGAGGTCGGGGCCGATGCCGGCGGGCTCGCCGGGGGTGAGGGCGAAAAGGTGGGGAGTGCTCATCAGGGGGGGCTCTCGAATCGGTATTTGCAGCGGATGGCTCTACTCTACGACGAAGCCCTCGTTCTTCGAAGCTTTCGGCGGGCAAAAAGAAACCCGGCCTTGGCCGGGTTTCTTCTTGAGCGACTCGCGCTGCTTACTGCTTGATCTCGACGTAGGCTTCGTCGCGGATCTGGCGCAGCCAGGCCTGCAGTTCCTCGTCGTACTTGCGTGCGCGAAGGGTCTGCGCGGCTTGTTGCTCGCGGAACTTGTCGCTGCTGTCGGTGGCGCGGCGACCGAGGACTTCCAGCACGTGCCAGCCGAACGGCGAGCGGAACGGCTTGGTGACCTGGCCTTGCGGCGCGTTGTTCATCACCTCGCGGAACTCCGGTACCAGGGATTCCGGGTCGACCCAGTTGAGGTCGCCACCGTTGAGCTTGGAGCCCGGGTCTTCGGAGAACTTCTTCGCCAGATCAGCGAAGCTTTCACCGGCCTGAATGCGCTCGTAGAGCTTCTCGGCCAGTTGCTGAGTCGCTTCCTCGCTGCGGATTTCGCTGGGCTTTAGAAGGATGTGGCGGACGTGGACTTCGTCACGCAGCATCTTGCTGCCGCCACGCTTCTCTTCCAGCTTGAGGATGATGAAGCCGCCGGGGCCGCGCAGGGGCTCGGTAACGTCACCCACAGCGAGGCTGCCGACCATGGTGTCGAACGGAGAGGGCAACTGGGCGGCCTTGCGCCAGCCGATCTCGCCGCCCTCCAGGGCGTTGTCGCCGGCGGAACGGGCGACGGCCATCTGGTTGAAGTCCGCGCCCTGCTTGAGTTGCTGGTACATCTCGGCAGCTTGACGGGCAGCGGCCTGGACGGTTTCAGGCGAAGCGCTGTCCGGCACCGGGATCACGATATTGGCCAGGCGATACTCTTCCGAGAGCTGGATCTTGCCCAGGTCCGAAGCCAGGAAGTTCTGCACCTCCTGCTCGCTGACCTGGATGCGCTCGGCCACGCGGCGCTGGCGCACACGGCTGATGATCATCTCGCGGCGCACCTGCTCGCGGGCCTCGTCATACGACAGGCCGTCGTGGGCGAGGGCGGCGCGGAACTGATCCAGGCTCATGTTGTTGCGCTGGGCAATGGTGCCCATGGCCTGGTTCAGCTCTTCGTCGGTAATGCGCACGCCGGAGCGGTCACCGATCTGCAGCTGGATGTTCTCGATGATCAGGCGCTCGAGCACTTGCTGGGTCAGCACATGCTCGGGCGGCAGCGGCGCGCCGCGCTTCTGGATGGTTGCACGGACTTCGCGCAGGCGCTGGTCCAGCTGGCTCTGCATCACCACGTCGTTATCGACGATGGCGACTACACGGTCCAGCGGAACCACTTCGGCGTGCACGACGGAACTTGCCAACAGCGCGCCCAGCATCAGCGGGCGCAGGGCCTTACATAGCATTGTCTTCACGTTGACGATAACCCTGGATACCTTGGTCGAGGAAGCCTTCCACCTGGTTGCCAACCACGCCGCCAAGGCCTTTCAAGATGATTTGAAGGAATACACCGCGGTCGGCCTTGGACGTGGAGGTCACGAATTCCTCGTCGTCGTAGTCGACCCAGTAGCGATTGATCAGGCGCAGCTTCCAGCAGCAGCTGTCGTACTCGAAGCCACCAAAGGCTTCCAGCGTGCGGCTCTGGTTGTAGTCGAACTGCCAGCGACCGATGGCGGCCCACTGCGGCAGAACCGGCCAGATGAACGAGAAGTCGTGCTGTTCGATCTTGTACTCGTCGCTGCCGTACTCGAACTGGCCGGTGTTGGGGTTGAAGCGCTTGCTGTCCGCACGGTAGCGGTAGCCAGCGTTCAGCACCTTGCGAGGATCGGCTTCGGGCTGATAGTGGAACATCAGGTTGCCGTTGTCGGTGTGGTGCGTGTTCGGGTTCCAGTTGAAGTCCGAGCTGGCGTACCAGTCGTGGTTGAAGCGGTAGATACCGGTGAGCGCGTAGGGCGAGCGCCAAGTGTCTGCGTCCGGGTTTTTCTTGCCACTGGCAGCCAGGTCGTTCTCGGTCAGGCCAGGCAGTTGTACCCGGCGGTCGCTGAAGTAGTAGATCTGGCCGGCAGCAATGTAGGCGCGCTCAAAGCCGTCGTCCTCGATGAAGCGGGAGCCCAGGCCCAGGGACAGCTGGTTGGCGTCGCCAATGCGGTCACGACCAGTGAAGCGGTTCTCACGCCACAGCGAGTCGTAGCTGAAGGTGAACTCGCCGGTATCGAAGGTCGGCAGGTTGTCCTGGTTCTTGTACGGGACGTACAGGTACATCGCGCGCGGTTCCAGGGTCTGGCGGAATTTGGTGCCGCCGAAGGTGGTGTCGCGGTCGAAGTACAGGCCGGAATCGAGCTTGGCCAGGCCGAGCGAACGATCGGGGCTGCTGTCGTAGTCGATGTAGGACGGCAGAGTAGCCTTGCCCTGGCTGTCGAGGTCCAAATCGTACTTGGTGTACAGACCTTTGACGGTTGGGGTCATGAAGCCCCAGCTGCGGTTCATCGGCAGGCTGATGCCCGGCTCGGCGTGGAAGCGATCGCCGGTCGCGCGCGCCAGGCCCTGGATGTTGTTGTCCGGGCGTGGGTAACGGGTCGGATCGTTTACGTCGATGCGGTAGTAGCCTTCATCCAGGTCGCGGTCGAAGCGCACGGCTTCGGTGCTGTAGGTGAAGTCCAGGCCGCCCGGGTTGAACGGCAGCTTGCCGTCCAGGGTGAGCTGCGGCAGACGGTCGTACGGGGTGACGTCAGTCACGGTCGCCAGCTGGTAGGACTGTGCGTTCAGTCTGGCAGTGTAGCTGTCGCCGCGGTAGGTCAGGATGCCTTGCTGGTTGACGTAGGTCGGCGAGCCGATGCCCAGCGAGGTGTCCAGGTCCTGGAAGTAGTACGGGTCGCTGATACGGGTGTAGTCGACTTGCGCCATCAGGCGCTCATCCAGGCCACTGACGTTCTTCCAGCCGTACAGCCAGCGGGTGTCGGTGTACTGCGGGAAGTCCTCGCGGTCGTCGTTCTTGTCGTTCAGGTAGGCCGCTGTGACCTGGCCTTCGCTGCTGTGGGTCAGGTAGCGGAACTCACCTTCCATCAGCAGGCCGCGCTTGACCATGTAGTGCGGGTACAACGTGGCGTCGTAGTTGGGCGCCAGGTTGAAGTAGTACGGCGTGGTCAGCGTGAAGCCGGTGTCGGTCGAGCTGGCGAAGGAAGGCGCCAGGAAGCCGGATTGACGACGGTTGTCGATCGGGAAGTAGATATACGGGGTGTAGAAGACCGGAATGTCCTTCACCCGCAGGGTCGCGTTGGTCGCGGTGCCGAAGCCGGTGGCCGGGTTCAGCTTGATGTTGTTGCCCTTGAGGACCCAGGCGTTGCTGCTCGGTTCGCAGCGGGTGTAGGTGCCGTCCTTGAGCTGGATGATCGCGTCTTCCTGGCGCTTGGCGTACAGCGCGCTGCCGCGGATCTGCGCCTGGTGCATGACGTACTCGGCGTTGTCGATCTTCGCCGCGCCGTTGTCCAGTTGCAGTTCGGCGTGGTCGCCGACGATCAGCGCGCCGTTGTCGCGCAGCTTGACGTTGCCGACCAGCTCGCCGCGGTTCTCGGCCTGGTGCAGGTTGGCCTCGTCGGCCTCCACCTGCATGCTGCCCTGGCGCAGGACCACGTTACCCGCGAGGGTGGCGACCTGTTTTTCCTGCTCGTAGCGGGAGACCTTGGCCGAAACGTAGGTCGGGGCCTCGTCGTTCGGCGTCTTGTCGTTCATGCCCGGGCGGGTCGGCTCGACGTAGGCGCCGCTGCAGTACGGGCCCATTTCCGCCTGCTGGGCAGCGGTGAGCTTGTCACGCGGGATCCAGTCGAGGTGGCTGTAGTCGCTGCTGCGCGACTTCAGGCCGCGCCCGCTGGACTCGGTGACCAGTTGTTTGGGCTCTTCGCCAGCGCTGCTGCTCGAGCTGCTCGAGGACTTCGAGCCGCTGGCGGCAGCGGTGCCGCCGGCGCTGACCGAGCTGGCGCCATGCTGTGGACGCGGTACGCTGCTGGCGCTGTTCTGCGAGGAGCAGTCCCAGGCGCCAGACGCGGAGGGCTGGCAGGCGAACTGCTCGCCGGGTGCCGCGGTCACAGTGGCGAGCGGTTGGATAGCCAGCAGGCCACCGGTCACCAGTAAGGGGAATTTTCTACGGAACACGGGGAAATTCACTGCCATCTTGTTAATCCGGGCTTCCTGCGAGCCTTCAGCCCAAAACGGGCCGCACGCCTATCGATGGGCTCAAAAAGATGCTGGATAATAAAGCATGACCCGCGCAACGGCTAGGGCCGTGGAGAACCCATAAAGATGTCACAGGATGCCCGTTACCAGCAGATGATCGGCTGGTTGGACTTGAGTTTGCCCGCAGTGTTCAACGCGCAGGGCTGGGGCCAGGTGCCCGAAGCGAGCCTTACCGCGGCCAGCAGCGACGCCAGCTTCCGCCGCTATTTCCGCTGGCAGGGCGAGGGTCGCAGCCTGATCGTGATGGACGCGCCGCCGCCCCAGGAAGACTGCAGACCCTTCATCAAGGTCGCCGGTCTGCTGGCTGAAGCGGGTGTGCATGTTCCGAAGATTCTGGCCGAGGACGTCGAGCAGGGCTTCCTGCTGCTCGATGATCTGGGTCGCCAGACCTACCTGGATGTACTCACCGCGCAGAACGCCGAGGAGCTGTTCGAGGACGCCCTCGACGCCCTGGTGGCCTTCCAGCAGGTCGACGTTGCCGAGCGCCTGCCGGCCTACGATGAGGCCCTGTTGCGCCGCGAGCTGCAGCTGTTTCCCGACTGGTACCTGCAGCGCCACCTTGGCGTGACCCTCGAAGGTGAGCAGCTCGCGCGCTGGGAGCGTACCTGCGACCTGCTGGTGCAGAGCGCCCTGGAGCAGCCGCGTGTATTCGTGCACCGCGACTACATGCCGCGCAACCTGATGCTCAGCGAGCCGAACCCCGGCATCCTGGATTTCCAGGATGCGGTCTACGGCCCGGTGACCTACGACGTGACCTGCCTTTATAAGGACGCCTTCCTCAGTTGGCCCGAGCCGCGCGTGCACGACGGCCTCTCGCGTTACTGGCGCAAGGCCCAGGCTGCCGGTGTCCCGCTGCCGGACAGCTTCGAGAGCTTCTTCCGCGCCAGCGACCTGATGGGTGCCCAGCGCCACTTGAAGGTGATCGGTATCTTTGCGCGCATCTGCCACCGTGATGGCAAGCCACGCTACCTGGGCGACGTACCTCGCTTCTTCCGTTACCTGGAAAGCGTCATCGCGCGCCGACCGGAACTGGCCGACCTCGCTGCATTGCTGGCCAGCCTGCCCAAAGACGAGACACACCCCGCATGAAGGCCATGATCCTCGCCGCGGGCAAGGGTGAACGCCTGCGCCCGCTGACCCTGCATACACCCAAGCCGCTGGTGCGTGCTGGTGGCGTGCCGCTGATCGAGTACCAGCTGCAGGCGCTGCGCCGGGCCGGATTCGATCAATTGGTGATCAATCACGCCTGGCTCGGCCAGCAGATCGAGGATCACCTGGGCGACGGTTCGGCTTTTGGCGTGGACATTCGCTACTCGCCCGAGGGCGAACCGCTGGAAACCGGCGGCGGTATCTTCAAGGCGCTGCCACTGCTGGGGGACGAGGCATTCGTCATCGCCAATGGCGACATCTGGACCGACTTCGACTACGCGGGCCTGCACGGAGCGTTGGCCGAGGACGACCTGGTGCACCTGGTGCTGGTGGATAACCCCGGCCACCACAGCCGAGGTGATTTCTGTCTGAGTGAAGGCCGCGTCAGCGATTACCGCGAAGGTCAGCCCAGTCTGACCTACAGTGGCATCGCCATCCTCCGTCCCGAGCTGTTCGCGGGCTGCAAGCCCGGTGCCTTCAAGCTGGCGCCACTGTTGCGCCAGGCCATGGAGGCCGGTCGGGTGAGCGGCGTCTATCATCGTGGACGCTGGATTGACGTCGGCACCCACGAGCGCCTGGCAGAAGTCGAACGCCAACTGGCGGAGGGCTGAGGTGTTCTGGCCGGGGACTTTGCTGGGTGTCATCGCCGGCTGGGCATTGGCGAGCATTCCGGGCGCCATGCTCGGCGCGTTGCTGGGCCAGGTGCTCGACCGGCGCCTGAAGAAGCGTACCTGGCGGGGTCTTCTCGAACAGTTGCGCGGTGGGCCCCAGGTGGGCGACCAGGAACTGCTCTTCCTGCTGCTCGGCCGACTGGCCAAGAGTCGCGGGCGTGTGATCGATGCGCACATCCAGCAGGCGCGCTCGGAGATGCAGCGCCTGCAGCTGGACGACAAGGCCCGTCGCCAGGCGATCGACGCCTTCGGTCGCGGCAAACTGGGTGGGGCGTTGCTGGATGCTGGCTTGCGCCAGCGCCAAGGCCAGGAAGCCACTGCCGAAGGTCTGCTCCAGGCCTGCTGGCGCATGGCCTGGGCAGGCGGTGCGCCGAATGCCGCGCAAAAGAATCTGCTCCTGCAATGGGGTGACTCGCTAGGGCTTTCCCGCTCCAGGGTTCTCGCGCTGTCGTCGGGCGCCGAGCCGCCCAGGGCGCCGGTGACTGCCCGCGAGTCCTATACCTCGGCGCTGCGCCTGCTGGGCGTGACGACGGAGAGCGAACCGGAGGAGATCAAGCGCGCCTACCGCAAGCTGATCAGCCAGAACCACCCGGACAAGCTCGAAGGCATGGGGGCGAGCCCCGAGCGGATCGCCGCGGCGACCAATCGCACCCGCGAGATCCAGGCTGCCTACCTGCTGGTACGCCACCGTCGCGGGTTTCGCTGAGCCGGGCGGCCCTCAGGGTTGCTCGATCGGCTCCAGGTGCATCGACAGCCAGCCGCGGATGCGCCGGTACAGCTGGTCCTGCTCGGTGCCCAGGTCGGCGGGCAGGGCGTTCATGCCGATCTGCACGTAGTTGGGTGCCTTCTGCCGCTTGCTCGCCTGCAGGCGCAGCTTGGCGGCTGCCACGTCAGGTGCCTTGTCCTTGTAATAGAAGTCGCCGGTGGCGAGGTTCAGCAGCGGCACGGTCTCGTCCAGCGATGGCTTGAAGTCGCGCGGCATCTCCGGTGCTACCAGCAGCAGGTTCTTGATGTCGGCTGGCGTACGCTCGCCCAGGTAGCGGGTCGCCCAATAGGCGCCGGTGCCGTGGCCAAGCAGGACGATGGTCTTGGGGTTGTGTTGCTGGGCCAGTTCGACGGCCGCCTGGATGCGCGCCAGAACGCGCTCGGCGTGGACCTTGCGCAGTTCTACCGGGTCGGTGGGCGGCGGCGGGGCTTCGGCGCTGGCCTGGGCAGGCTCGGCACTGCCGGTCTCGGCAGTGCTTTCCGGTGTGGGTGTCGCGCTGCCTTCGCTGCCCTTCACTTCGGGCTTGCTGGCGCTGTCGGCGGCCGTGGCATCGGTGTCGGCGCTGGCCTTGTCCGGCGATTCCTTCGGGCGTGGCGTCGGCGCAGTGCTCTGCGGGTCGGGGAGGGTAATGGCCAGGGTCTGCCAGCCGGCATCGGGTAACTTGCGCCGCAGCGGGCCTATCGCCACCGGCCAGTCGG
The DNA here is from genome assembly GCF_051990045.1 of Pseudomonas sp. YH-1. Taxonomy (NCBI): domain Bacteria; kingdom Pseudomonadati; phylum Pseudomonadota; class Gammaproteobacteria; order Pseudomonadales; family Pseudomonadaceae; genus Pseudomonas; species Pseudomonas sp. YH-1. The sequence continues at coordinate 1,659,256 of NZ_CP178184.1, forward strand.
CGCTTTCTCCGTCGCCGGGGATCAGGATGACCGCGCCTGATGCGTCGGCAGTGTTGGCCGGCAACCAGAGGGAGAGGAATGTCTCGTCGCCTGCCTTGAGCTCCTGGCGCTCGCTTTCGGGCAACTGGCGCACAAGGCCGCTGGCTTCGTCCTGGCTGCGCTCGCTCACCGCCGGGCGCACCACCGGCGCGGCAGCCGGTTTTTCGGCGACGGGCTTGGCGTCTTCGGCCCAACTGGCGCCCAGCGGCGCAAGGCCAAGGCACAGGCTGAGGGCGAGAAACGTCGGGCGAGGCAAGTGAGGCATCGGAGATATCCCTGTCTGGCGGGCAGCGAGCGGCGGGCGCGAGAGCGGCCAGCCTAGCGGCTTGTATTAGCTTTGTCAGGCGCAGGCGTGCCGGGTTCAACCGGGGTTGCTGTAAGGTATGCCGGCCCTTTGCTTTGACCCGAGTGAAATCCATGGTGCTGTCGGCATGAGTCGTCTGTTCTGGAAAGTCTGCCTGGCCTGGTTGTGCTGCCTGCCTTTACTGGCCGTGGCGGAAACTGCCGCGCCACCGTTGACGCTCGATGAAGCACAACTCGCGTGGCTCGCCGAGCACCCGCAGCTACGTGTGGGCGCCGTGCTCGAAGCGCCCTATGTGCAGCAGGATCGCCGCTTGCAGCAGCTCTCCGGCGCCAACGTCGAGCTGCTGGAGTGGTTGGCCAAGGCCCTGCACGTCAGCCTGGAGTGGCGCACCTATCCCGACCAGACCGCGCTGGAGAAGGCGGTGCGCGCTGGAGAAATCGACCTCGCGCCCGGCGTCAGCCAGACGCCTTCGACCTTGCGCGACTGGCTGTTCTCCGACCCTTACCTGCGCGTTCCTCGCCTGGTCGTGGGCGATCGTCGCAGCGGCACGTCGGTGGAGCTGGATACCCTTGGCGACGGTGAGTCCGTCTCCGTACGCGGCCCCGGCCCGGTGGTGGATTACCTGCGCGGCACCTATTCGGGGCTGACCCTGCAGGTTGTCGACAGCGACCGCGAAGTACTGCGCAAGGTGCTGGGTCGCGAGGCCAACTATGCGGTGATCGACGAAGCGCAGCTGGCCCGCCTGACCCGCGAAACCGAATTCACCGGCCTGCTGGTGGTGGCCGACATCGGTTATCCGCAGTTGCTGCGCGTGGCGACCCGGCGTGGCCTGCCGGAGCTGGCCGGGATCATCGACGCGGCCCTGCGCGCGGTGCCCGCCAAGGACCTCGACCAGCTCCACGAGCGCTGGCTGCAGCCGACCTACCCCCGCCTGGGTTCCTCCCCCGGTTTCTGGCAGAACCTCTGCATCCTGCTCGGCCTGTTGCTGTTGTTCGCGGTTGCCGCGCTGCTCTGGCTGCGCCGCCAGCATCATGCGCTGGAGTCGCGATTGCTCGCGGCGCGCCGCGATATCGAATTGCGCCAGTCGGCGGAGCAGGCCTTGCGCCTGACCCAGTTCGCCATCGACAGCAGCACCGTGGGCATCCTCTGGGTCAACTGGGATAGCCATGTGCGGTATGCCAACCGTGCCGCCGAAGAGTTGCTCGGCTATCTGCCGGGGGCGGTAGTGGACCGGCCGCTGTCGGACTTCGAACCGACGCTGAACATGGATCGCTGGCTGAACCTCTGGCGCCGCGCGCGCAATGCCGACGAGGCGCCGCTGAGCTTCGAAACCCGCTGCCTGCGCGCCGACGGCCAGTGGCTGCCGGCGGACGTTTCGCTGAGCTTCCTGCGCTTCGGCGATTCGGAATACCTGCTGGTGTTCCTCAATGACGTCACCGAGCGCCGCCGTGCCCGCGCCGCGCTGGAGGAAAGCGAGGCGCGCCTGCAGGGCATCGCCGCCAACGTGCCGGGGCTGGTGTTCCGCCTGGAGCCCAATGCGCCGGATGACGACTCCGACTTCGCCTACATCAGCTTCATCACCGGCGGCAGCGAAACCTCCCTGGGCTACTCGCCCGGCTACCTGCGCGAAAGCGGCCTGGGCATCATGGGACTGGTGCATCCGTCAGAACGCGAGGGTTACCTCGCCAGCCAGCTGGAAGCGGTAGAGGGCCATCGCAACTGGCTGTGGCAGGGCCGCATTCTCACCCGCAGCCATGAGCCGCGCTGGGTCGACATCAAGGCTACGGTGCGTACCCTGGACGACGGTCGCCCGGCCTGGGATGGCGTGGTCTGGGACATCACCGAGCACAAGCAGATCGAGCTGGAACTGCAGGATTCCCGCGCGCAGTTGCGTGAGTTGTCGGCGCACCTGGAGAGCGTGCGGGAGGAGGAGAAGGCGCGCATCGCCCGCGAGGTGCACGATGAACTGGGCCAGGTGCTCACCGTGCTCAAGCTGGAGACGTCCATGTGCGAACTGGCCTATGCGGAGCTGGACAGCGGCCTGCGCGAGCGCCTGGACAACATGAAGCGGCTGATCGCCCAGCTGTTCCAGCTGGTCCGCGACGTGGCGACCGCGCTGCGCCCGCCGATCCTCGATGCCGGTATTGGCTCGGCGGTGGAATGGCAGGCGCGCCGCTTCGAATCGCGTACGCAGATTCCCTGTCTGGTGGAGGTGCCGGAAAACCCGCCGGAGCTGTCCGATGCCAAGGCTATCGGGCTGTTCCGCATCCTTCAGGAGGCGCTGACCAATGTCATGCGCCATGCCCAGGCGCATACTGTGGAATTGCAGCTGAGCGTCGAAGGGCGCGAGTTGTGCCTGCGGATCGCCGATGACGGTGTGGGCTTCGACCCGAACGCCACGCGCCAGGGTGTTTCCTTTGGCCTGGTCGGGATGCGCGAGCGGGTGCTGATGTTCGGCGGCACCCTGCAGATCGACAGCCAGCCCGGGGAGGGCACCACGCTGTGGATACGGGTGCCTCTGCGCTCGGCAAGCGCTTAACCGGGCGGCAAGCATAACGACAATGACAAGAGTGGATCGGGAGGAAGGGCGGTGATTCGAGTGCTGGTGGCGGAAGACCATACGATCGTGCGCGAAGGTATCAAGCAACTGATCGGCATGGCCAAGGACCTGCAGGTGGTGGGCGAGGCCACCAACGGCGAGCAGTTGCTCGAAACCCTGCGCCAGACGCCCTGCGAAGTGGTCCTGCTGGACATCTCCATGCCCGGCGTCAACGGCCTGGAAGCCATCCCGCGGATCCGCGCGCTGAACAACCCGCCGGCGATCCTCATGCTGTCGATGCACGACGAGGTGCAGATGGTCGCCCGTGCGCTGAAGGTCGGCGCCGCCGGCTACGCCACCAAGGACAGCGACCCGGCGCTGCTGCTCACGGCGATCCGCAAGGTGGCCAGTGGCGGCCGCTACATCGACCCCGACCTCGCCGACCGCATGGTCTTCGAAGTCGGCCTTACCGATTCGCGCCCGCCCCACGCGCTGCTGTCCGAGCGCGAATTTTCGGTATTCGAGCGTCTGGTGCAGGGCGAGGGCGTCAACGAGATCGCCCAGCAACTGGCGGTGAGCAGCAAGACCATCAGCACCCACAAGGCGCGGCTGATGCAGAAGCTCAATGCCAACTCGGTGGCAGACCTGGTGCGTTACGCCATGGAACACAAGCTCGTCTGATCGCTCCCCGCTGCCGTTTTGATCTGCGGCAGATGGCCATCTGAATTTTCCCTCCACTCTGTGCGACGTGTCCGATTTCTGTAACACACCGTCTATCTAGCGGGCGTGAGGCAGGGAATGATTGCCGGCTTCATGCAGTACGTCGTGATAACAAGGAGAAGAAGATGTTGCGAGCGGTAAGGGGAGGGCTGCTGTTCGGCCTGCTGGGAAGCGCGGCGATGCCGGCGCTGGCGGACTACGTCACGGTGATTTCCTTCGGGGGCGCCAACAAGGCAGCGCAGGAAGCGGCCTTCTACAAGCCGTTCAAGGAAGTGACTGGCAACGCCGTCGTACACGGCTCCTACAACGGCGACCTGGCCAAGCTCAAGCGCATGGTGGAAATCAGCCATGTGTCCTGGGACGTGGTGGAGGTCGAGGCCCCCGAGCTCGCGCGCGGTTGCGAGGAAGGGCTGTTCATGAAGCTCGATCCCAAGACCCTGGGCAACACCGCCGATTTCGTTCCCGGCGCGGTGCAGCCGTGCGGCGTCGGCATCTTCGTCTGGACCACGCTGCTGGCCTACAACCAGAGCAAGCTGCAGGGCACGCCCAGCAGCTGGGCGGATTTCTGGGACACGAAGAAATTCCCCGGCAAGCGCGGCTTGCGCTGGGGCGCCAAGTACAGCCTGGAATTCGCCCTGATGGCCGACGGCGTCGCGCCCAAGGACGTCTACAAGGTGCTCGCCACCAACGACGGCGTCGACCGCGCCTTCCGCAAGCTCGATGAGCTGAAACCGAGCATCAACTGGTGGAAGTCGGGCCAGGATCCGGTGCGTGATCTCGCCGACGGCACTGTGGTGATGAGCTCCGCCTACAACGGCCGGATCGCCGCTGCGCAGGCCGAGCAGAAGGGCTTCCGCATGGTCTGGTCCGGCGGCATCTACGACTTCGACTTCTGGGCGCTGCCCTCGGGCGTGTTCAAGAAGGAACTGGCCGAGCAGTTCGTCAACTTCGCCGGCCAGCCGCAGCAGCAGAAGGCTTTCGCCGAGAACATCTCCTACGGTCCGACCAACCGCAAGGCCGTGGAGTTGCTGGCGCCGGACGTGGCCGCCAACCTGCCCACCGCGCCGCAGAACATCGCCAATGCCGTGGGCATGAACGTGGCGTTCTGGGCCGAGCACGGTGACGCGCTGGAGCAGCGCTTCCAGGCCTGGGCCAAGCGCTGATCGACGGGCTGCCGGCCACAGGTTGGTCGGCAGTCGGTTTCCCTGGATCTTGTAGGGCGATCCCTACAAAGCATCCTCTCTAAGCCTTATAGCAATCTCTCATACCGCCCGATTTGCGTGCCGTTCCAGCTTCTCTAGGCTTGAGATCAACGGCATTTACAAAAAAACAAAGGTGCGGTGATGGCCGAGAATCAGGCAAACGATGTGCTGGTGAGTTTCCGTGGCGTGCAGAAGAGCTACGACGGCGAATCCCTCATCGTGAAGGACCTCAATCTGGACATTCGCAAAGGCGAATTCCTGACACTGCTGGGACCTTCCGGTTCCGGCAAGACCACCAGCCTGATGATGCTGGCCGGTTTCGAAACTCCTACCGCCGGTGAAATCCAGCTCGCCGGCCGCGCCATCAACAACGTCCCCCCGCACAAGCGCGACATCGGCATGGTGTTCCAGAACTATGCCCTGTTCCCGCACATGACGGTGGCCGAGAACCTGGCCTTCCCGCTCTCCGTGCGCGGCATGAGCAAGACCGACGTCAGCGAGCGGGTGAAGCGCGCGCTGTCGATGGTCCAACTCGACACCTTCGCCGGTCGCTATCCCGCCCAGCTCTCCGGTGGCCAGCAGCAGCGCGTGGCCCTGGCCCGCGCGCTGGTCTTCGAGCCGCAACTGGTGCTGATGGACGAACCCCTGGGTGCCCTGGATAAACAGCTGCGTGAGCACATGCAGATGGAGATCAAGCACATCCACCAGCGCCTGGGCGTGACCGTGGTCTACGTGACCCACGACCAGGGCGAAGCCCTGACCATGTCCGACCGCGTGGCGGTGTTCCACCAGGGCGAGATCCAGCAGATCGCCCCGCCCGCCGAGCTCTACGAGCATCCGCGCAATTCCTTCGTCGCCAACTTCATTGGCGAGAACAACCGCATCGCCGGCCAGCTCCAGGCCCGCGATGGCGACCGCTGCACCGTGGGTCTGGCCCGTGGCGAGAAGGTCGAGGCGCTGGCGGTCAACGTCGGCAACGTCGGTGACACCGTCAGCCTGTCGATCCGCCCCGAGCGCGTGCGCCTGAACGGCCACAGTGAAAACTGCGCGAACCGCTTCTCCGGTCGCGTCGCCGAGTTCATCTACCTGGGTGACCACGTGCGCATTCGCCTGGAGGTCTGCGGCCGTACCGATTTCTTCGTCAAACAGCCGATCGCCGAGCTCGATCCCGCGCTCAGTGTTGGCGACGTGGTTCCGCTGGGCTGGGAAGTCGAGCACGTCCGCGCGCTCGACCCACTGTCCGCGGCGTAACAGCGCGGCCCGGCCACTCCCGGACGCATCCAAGAAAAACAAACCTGCACACTGTGGAGACAACAATAATGTCGAAGTCCTTGAAAGCATCGGGGCTCAAACTCGCAGCGCTGACTCTGGGCGTGGCTTTCGCGGCCCAGTCCATGGCCGCCACCGACCTGACCGTGGTGTCCTTCGGCGGCGCCAACAAGAACGCCCAGGTGAAGGCGTTCTACGGCCCCTACGAGAAGAGCACCGGCAACAAGATCGTTGCCGGCGAGTACAACGGCGAGATGGCCAAGGTGAAGGCCATGGTCGACACCAACAGCGTCTCCTGGGACCTGGTGGAAGTCGAATCGCCGGAACTGGCCCGTGGCTGTGACGAAGGCCTATTCGAAGAGATCGACCCGGCCATCCTTGGCAAGGCCGAAGACTATGTGCCGGGCGCCGTGAGCAACTGCGGCGTGGGCTTCTTCGTGTGGTCCACCGTGCTGGCCTACAACGCCGACAAGCTGAAGACCGCGCCGACCAGCTGGGCCGATTTCTGGGACACCCAGAAATTCCCGGGCAAGCGCGGCCTGCGCAAGGGCGCCAAGTACACCCTGGAATTCGCCCTGATGGCCGACGGCGTTGCGCCCAAGGACGTCTACAAGGTGCTGGCGACCAAGGAAGGCCAGGACCGCGCCTTCAAGAAGCTCGATCAGATCAAGCCGAACATCCAGTGGTGGGAAGCCGGCGCCCAGCCGCCGCAGTACCTCGCCTCCGGTGACGTGGTCATGAGCTCCGCCTACAACGGCCGCATCGCCGCCGTGCAGAAAGAGAGCAACCTGAAGATCGTCTGGAACGGCGGTATCTACGACTTCGACGCCTGGGCCATCCCGAAAGGCGCCAAGAAGAAGGATGAGAGCCTGAAGTTCATCGCCTTCTCGGTCCAGCCCGAGCAGCAGAAGACCTACTCCGAGAACATCGCCTACGGCCCGGTCAACAAGAACGCCGTACCGCTGCTGAGCAAGGACCTGCTGAAGGACATGCCGACCACCCCGGAAAACATGCAGGGCCAGGTGGGCATGGACGTGACCTTCTGGGCTGACTACGGCGAGCAGCTGGAACAGCGCTTCAACGCCTGGGCTGCCAAGTAAGCAGCCGTCCCTTGCCGTCGCGGCTACCCGAGCCGCGGCGGACCGGAACCGCCGCTCCCCCTCGCGGCGGCTCCTCCTGACACCACACCTTGGCCGCTCCTAAGGCGGCCTGTTTTACCGGAGTTCGTTATGGCCACCGCTGTGTCTCTGAACGAGGTCGCCGGCCCCACCCTCAAGCAGCGCCTGGCGCGCGCGGAGCGGATGAACCGTCTGAAGTCCCAGGCGCTGGTGCTGCCCCTGCTGGTCTTCCTGCTGCTGACCTTCCTGGTGCCCATCGCGGCGCTGCTCTACAAGAGCGTGAACAACCCCGAGGTCGTCGGCGCCATGCCGCTGACCGTCAACGCCATCGCCGAATGGGACGGCAAGTCGCTGCCCTCGGACGAGGTGTACAAGGCGCTGAGCGAAGACCTGGTCGCTGCGCGCAAGAACCAGACCATCGGTGACCTGTCCAAGCGCCTGAACATGGAGCTGGCCGGCTACCGCAGCCTGCTGTCCAAGACCGCCCGCGCGCTGCCGTTCAAGGAGCAGCCGGCGTCGTACAAGGACGCCATGGAAGCCCTCGACGAGCGCTGGGGTGACCCGGCCTACTGGCAGGCGATCCGCCGCAACGCCAGCTCCGTCACTCCCTATTACCTGCTGGCGGCGCTGGATCACCGCATCGATGACCTGGGCGAGATCGCCCGCGCCACGCCCGACCAGTCGATCTACCTGGACATCTTCGCCCGCACCTTCTGGATGGGCGCGGTGATCACCCTGATCTGCCTCGCGCTGGCCTACCCGCTGGCCTACCTGCTGGCGATCCTGCCGACCCGCAAGTCCAACCTGCTGATGATCATGGTGCTGCTGCCGTTCTGGACCTCGATCCTGGTGCGTGTCGCCGCGTGGATCGTGCTGTTGCAGTCGGGCGGCCTGATCAACGGCGCGCTGCTGAAGATGGGCCTGATCGACCAGCCGCTGCAGTTGGTGTTCAACCGCACCGGCGTGTACATCTCCATGGTCCACATCATGCTGCCGTTCATGATCCTGCCGATCTACAGCGTGATGAAGGGCATTTCCCCCAGCTACATGCGCGCCGCGATTTCGCTGGGCTGCCACCCGTTCGCCAGCTTCTGGAAGGTCTACTTCCCGCAGACCGTGGCCGGTGTCGGCGCCGGTTGCCTGCTGGTGTTCATCCTGTCGATCGGCTACTACATCACCCCGGCGCTGCTGGGCAGCCCGAACGACCAGATGGTCAGCTACTTCGTCGCCTTCTACACCAACACCACCATCAACTGGGGCATGGCCACGGCCCTGGGCGGCCTGCTGCTGTTCGCCACCCTGGTGCTCTACGTGATCTATGGCTGGCTGGTGGGCGCGAGCCGCCTGCGCCTGGGCTGATGAGGAGAACAAGAAGATGCTGAGCCCCTACATGTCCCCGGTCGAGCGCGTGTGGTTCTACACCCTGCGCATCCTCTGCGGCCTGATCCTGCTGTTCCTGGTGCTGCCGGTACTGGTCATCGTGCCGCTGTCGTTCAACTCCGGCACCTTCCTGGTCTACCCGCTGCAGGGTTTCTCCCTGCGCTGGTACGCCGACTTCTTCAACTCCGCCGAGTGGATGCGAGCGCTGACCAACAGCATCATCGTTGCTCCGGCGGCTACCGTGCTGGCGATGGTCTTCGGCACCCTGGCGTCGATCGGCCTGACCCGCGGCGATTTCCGCGGCAAGGCGCTGATCATGAGCCTGGTGATTTCGCCGATGGTCGTGCCGGTGGTGATCATCGGCGTGGCCAGCTACCTGTTCTTCGCGCCGCTGGGCCTGGGCAACAGCTACATCTCGCTGATCATCGTCCACGCGGTGCTGGGTGTGCCGTTCGTCATCATCACCGTGTCGGCAACCCTGCAGGGCTTCAACTACAACCTGGTGCGCGCCGCCGCCAGCCTGGGTGCGCCGCCGGTGCTGACCTTCTTCAAGGTCACCCTGCCGTTGATCGCTCCCGGTGTGATTTCTGGTGCGCTGTTCGCCTTCGCCACCTCGTTCGACGAAGTGGTAGTGACCCTGTTCCTCGCCGGCCCCGAGCAGGCCACCCTGCCGCGCCAGATGTTCAGCGGCATCCGCGAGAACCTCAGCCCGACCATCGCCGCTGCGGCGACCCTGCTGATCGGCTTCTCCGTCCTGCTCCTGCTGACCCTCGAGTGGCTGCGCGGCCGCAGCGAGAAACTGCGCACCGCACCGACTTCCTGATTCACAGTGTTTCGCGGACGGTTCCGTCGTCGTGCTCACCCACGGCGGCGGGATCGATCCGCGATCTTTTTCCTGCGTTCTCGCATTTCCCGCCTCGTTCGTGAACTTTCCGCCTCGACTATCGGCACGGTCATCGCAGAGATGCCCTTCGGCCTACGTGAGCGGCTACAATGCGCGCCATCCGTGATTTCGCCCACAGAGGTGCGCCATGCAACCCTACGCCATCGCTCCGTCGATCCTGTCCGCCGACTTCGCCCGCCTGGGTGAGGACGTCGACAAGGTGCTCGCCGCCGGCGCCGACATCGTTCACTTCGACGTGATGGACAACCACTACGTGCCGAACCTGACCATCGGCCCGATGGTCTGTACGGCCCTGCGCAAGTACGGCGTCACCGCGCCCATCGATGTGCACCTGATGGTTTCCCCGGTGGACCGCATCATCGGTGACTTCATCGAGGCTGGCGCCACCTACATCACCTTCCACCCCGAAGCCACCCAGCACATCGACCGTTCCCTGCAACTGATCAAGGACGGCGGCTGCAAAGCAGGCCTGGTGTTCAACCCGGCCACCTCGCTGGACGCGCTGAAGTATGTGATGGACAAGATCGACATGGTCCTGCTGATGAGCGTGAACCCCGGCTTCGGTGGGCAGAAGTTCATCCCCGGCACCCTCGACAAGCTGCGCGAAGCCCGAGCGCTGATCGACGCCTCCGGCCGTGACATCCGCCTGGAGATCGATGGCGGCGTGAACGTGAAGAATATCCGCGAGATCGCCGAAGCAGGCGCCGACACCTTCGTCGCCGGTTCCGCCATCTTCAATGCACCGGACTACGCCGAGGTCATCCGCGCCATGCACGCTGAGCTGGCGCAGGCGCGCAAGTGATGAGCGCTGCACAACTGCCGTTCGCCGGTCTGCCGCGTCTGGTGATGTTCGACCTGGACGGCACCCTGGTGGACTCGGTCCCCGACCTCGCCGCCGCGGTGGACAAGATGCTGCTGGCGCTCGGGCGCCAGCCGGCCGGCCTGGACGCCGTGCGTCACTGGGTCGGCAACGGTGCGCGCGTGCTGGTGCGCCGCGCCCTGGCCAATGACATCGAACACGAGGGCGTCAGCGAGGAAGACACCGAGCGCGCCCTCGAGCTGTTCATGGATGCCTACGCCGACAGCCACGCGCTGACCGTGGTCTATCCCGGCGTGATCGAGACGCTGAAGTGGCTGAAGAAGCGCGGCGTCGAGCTGGCGCTGATCACCAACAAGCCCGAGCGCTTCGTCGGCCCGCTGCTCGACGAGATGAAGCTGGGCAAGTTCTTCCGCTGGATCATCGGCGGCGACACCCTGCCACAGCAGAAGCCCGACCCGGCCGCGCTGCTGTTCGTGATGAAGATGGCCGGTGTGTCGGCAGAACAGGCGCTGTTCGTCGGTGACTCGCGCAACGACATCCTCGCCGCCAAAGCTGCCGGCGTGCGCAGCGTGGGCCTGAGCTACGGCTACAACCACGGCCGCCCCATCGCCGAGGAAACCCCGACGCTGGTGCTCGATGACCTGCGCCATCTGCTGCCTTGCTTCGACTCGGGCAAAGCGATAGTGTTGCCCGACTCCGCCTCAACTCCCGCTCAGCGAGACAGCACCGTGGAAACGGCTCCCCACACACTCTGGATGAAAGTCATCAAGGCCCTGGCCCGCTGGCGCTGGCGCGCCTGACATCCTTTGGCCGGTACGCCCGGCGCGTGTGTGCAACCAAGTCCGTTACCTCCTCATTCCACGAGGCTGATCATGACCCGCGAAGAATTCCAGCACCTGGCCGCCGAAGGCTACAACCGCATTCCGCTGACCTGCGAAACCCTTGCCGACTTCGACACCCCGCTGTCGATCTACCTGAAGCTGGCCGACGGCTCCAACACCTACCTGCTCGAATCCGTGCAGGGCGGCGAGAAGTGGGGCCGCTACTCCATCATCGGCCTGCCCAGCCGTACCGTGTTGCGGGTGTACGGCCACCAGGCGAGCGTCAAGGTCGACGGCGTCGAGACCGAGAGCTTCGAATGCGCCGACCCGCTGGCCTTCGTCGAGGAGTTCAAGGAGCGCTACCGCGTGCCGACCATTGCCGGTCTGCCGCGCTTCAACGGTGGTCTGGTCGGCTACTTCGGCTATGACTGCGTGCGCTACGTCGAGCAGCGCCTGGCGCAGTGCCCGAATCCCGATCCGCTGAACAACCCTGACATCCTGCTGATGGTCTCCGACGCGGTGGTCGTCTTCGACAACCTCGCCGGCAAGATGCACGCGATCGTCCTCGTCGACCCGGCCCAGGCCAACGCCTATGACCACGGGCTGGCCCAGCTGGAAGAACTGCTGGAGCGCCTGCGCCAGCCGATCACCCCGCGCCGCGGCCTGGACTTCAGCGCCGTGAATGCCCCGGAGCCGCAGTTCCGCGCCAGCTTCACCCGCGAGGACTACGAGCGTGCCGTTGGCACCATCAAGGAATACATCCTGGCCGGCGATTGCATGCAGGTCGTACCGTCGCAGCGCATGTCCATCGACTTCACCGCTGCGCCGATCGACCTGTACCGCGCGCTGCGCTGCTTCAACCCGACGCCCTACATGTACTTCTTCAACTTCGGCGACTTCCATGTCGTCGGTAGTTCGCCGGAAGTGCTGGTACGGGTCGAGGACGGCGAAGTTACCGTGCGCCCCATCGCCGGCACCCGCCCGCGTGGCGCGACCGAGGAGGCCGACCGAGCGCTGGAGGAGGACCTGCTGTCCGATGCCAAGGAAATTGCCGAGCACCTGATGCTCATCGACCTGGGCCGCAACGACGTCGGCCGTGTGTCGCAGACTGGCAGCGTGAAGGTCACCGAGCAGATGGTGATCGAGCGCTACTCCAACGTGATGCACATCGTCTCCAACGTGAACGGCCAACTGAACGAGAAGCTCAGCGCGATGGACGCCCTGCGCGCGATCCTGCCGGCGGGCACCTTGTCCGGCGCGCCGAAGATTCGCGCGATGGAAATCATCGACGAGCTGGAGCCGGTCAAGCGTGGCGTCTACGGCGGTGCCGTGGGTTACCTCGCGTGGAACGGCAACATGGACACCGCCATCGCCATCCGCACCGCGGTGATCAAGAATGGCGAACTGCACGTGCAGGCCGGCGGCGGCATCGTTGCCGACTCGGTGCCCGCAGCGGAGTGGGAAGAAACCATCAACAAGCGCCGCGCGATGTTCCGCGCCGTGGCGCTGGCCGAGCACACCGCCAAGGTGCATGGTCGCGATTGAGTTGCTGATTTACCGGAAAAGCCCCGCTTCGGCGGGGCTTTTTCTTTTCATAGGGGCCGCGCGCCTGACTGCATAGCCCGGCGGTGCAGTACCGGGTGAAGTCACCGCATCAGCCGGCAGAATCGCTGGGGGAGGGCGGCGAGCTCTCGCACAGACTATCCAATGGCGCAGCTCTTCGTAGGAGCGAGCTTGCTCGCGAACAGAGCCTTCCGGCCGCTCCGTCGCTGGGGGGGCGCGCGAGCAATAACGATGGCGTCCCCCTCGCTCCTACAGCACATGATGTATTGCACGCTGGGACTTAACCTGCCTGCCGCGCCTCTACTACCAGCAGGTTCGCCTTGCGCCGGGCGAGGGCGGCGTCCGCCTGCTGCGAGCGCTCCTCCACATACGCGGCCAGGTGATCCACGGCGACGTACTGCATCGCCTTGTGGCTGTCATCCAGCGTGGTCACCGGCAGGGCGATGCGCCCGCAGGACAGCGCCTTGCTGAAGTTTTCCCGGTTCAGGTTGCGGAACCAGCGCTCGCGCACTTGCTCCAGCGGCACCAGGACATCTCCGAAAATCTGGTAGACCAGGCTCACGGTTTCCGGGCGTGGGGCGTGGCGGACTTCTACGGTCGACTGCATGGGGCTCTCCTGTTCCGGCGGTTGTAGCGGCAATAGAAATATAGCAAAGGTTGTATTTCTATTCAATCACCCCCCATGAAAAAGCCCCGCCGAGGCGGGGCTTTTTCTGTGGCAGAAGCTCAGCGAACCAGGGTAGGTGCGCGGCGGTGGCGCACGGTGGACCACCAGAATACCCAGCCGATCATGCGGATCTGCCCGCTGTCGAACTGCTCCGCCGGGTACTCCTCGTCGGGGTACTCGTCGCGGTTGAAGCTGCGCAGACGGATGCCGCCGCCGGGCAGGCGATAGACGAACTTCACCCGCAGCATGCCCTCGTGTTCCAGGGCGTAGATCTCGCCGTCGGTGATGTGCGTGGTGGCTGTGTCGATGCCAATGGTGGAGCCATCCATGATCAGCGGCTCCATGCTGTTGCCGGTGAGCTGGGCGCAGATCGCCGTAGCCGGATCGACCCCCGCCGCGCGCAGCGTGGCGTACGAGAAACGCAGCTTGCGCCCCTCTATCTCGCGCACTGCAGTGCGCCCGGCGCCGGCCGCCAGTTCCACTTCCTTGTACAGGCGTAGTTCCACTTCGTCCTCGTCCAGCGGTGTGTCGCTATCCCATGGGTGCAGCGGTTCCAGTCGCAGCGGGCTGCCATCGGCGGGGCGCGGCGCGGGTGCGCTGGTGCCCGGTGCCGGCGTGCCTTCGCCGGTGGCCAGCCAGGTCGGCGAGACCCCCAGCGCGCTGGCGATCTCGATCAGCTTGCGCGTGCTCTGCGCCTTGCCCGAGGTCAGCTTGTGAATGGTGTTCTGCGAAACCCCGGCGGCTTCGGCCAGGGTTTCCTGCTTGAGGTTGCGCGAGGCCATCGCCTGTTTCAGGCGGTCGGCCAGCGTCGATGAGGGCGTCTTGTCCATGGCGGCACTCTACCTCCTGGGTTGTAGCGTGTAAATAGCTTTGGTGTTGACTAAATATAGCTATAGTTGTAATCATAAAAGTCAGCAGCTACCGGAGAGACGAAAACCGGTTCGGCTAACGGGAAGCGAACGGCTTCCCCCTCACTGCGGCAGGGAAGCCGTGGGTTGCCTGCGCAGCAGGCTGGAGGACGCGGGTGGGCCAGGGAGGCGCCGCCTGCGTACCGGCAAGGGATGCCGTCCGATGAGTCGGTGTCCGCGACGAATAGATCGCGACTGACCACCCAGGCGGCCGAAGGCTCGGCGACCACGGAGGGTACGTCGCCAGGAGGACCTTTATGAGCCAACACTCGAACTACGCAATGCAGCCCGAATCCCTCGCCGATGCGGAGGTGTGCCATGGCTGACATCGCCGACTACGCCAATGACCTGATGCTGGAGCGCATCGAGGACATGCTGCACAGCCGGCGCTCCTCGACGGCCATCAGCTCCGCCGAGTACTGCGAGGACTGCGGTGACGACATCCCGCCGGCGCGCCGCCTGGCCGCGCCGGGCTGCACTCGCTGCATCGACTGCCAGGCAATCGACGAACTCGAGCGGCGGCACTGAGCCGCCAGGGAGACACGCCGTGATCAAACCCATCGATGAAATGCTCAAGCTCTGGGCCGAAGAAATGCACAACCCCGGCAGCGCGGGCGGCGGCTACGCCGGCGGCAACCTGCTGGCGATGATGATGGCCAACAAGGGCGAGATGATTCGTGGCACGCGAGGCAGCAAGGTGATCCTCGACCGCGTCGCGGAACTGGACCTGATCATCAACCACCTGCCTGACGAGCAGAAGGACGTGGTCACCGAGCATTACCTCAATCGCGATAGCGAGGCTTCGCAGAAGTACCGGCACTGCCGCTGCAGCCGCAATACCTTCTACCTGCGCCTGCATGTGGCGCACCAGAGTATCCAGTCGCGGCTGATGCGCCGCGTCGCCTGACCTTCTCCATTCCCCACACGAAGCCCGGCCCTGCGCCGGGCTTCGTGCTTTTCGCGGGCGCCCTTGAGTTATGCTCGCGCCCCATGACGACACCTATCCTGATTCGCCGTGCCGAAGCTGCCGACGTCGATGCCATCCTGCACATCCTGGGCGAAACCTACGAAGCCACGTGGAAGCCGGAACTCAGTGCCAAGGCCATCGCGCGCTTCGAGGCGAGCTCGCACACCGAGGCCTATGTACGCGAGCGCCTGGCGTATTTCGAAGTGGCCTGCTTCGACGGCAAGGTAGTCGGCCTGGTCGACTGGCGCGACGATTTCATCGATGCCCTGCATGTTTCTCCCCGTCACCAGCGCCTGGGTATCGGTGCGGCTCTGTTGCGTCACGCCGAAACCGCTATCGCTGGCGCGGGCTATGCGCACATTCGCTTGGAGACCGATACCTTCAACCAGCAGGCGCGTGCCTTCTATGGCAAGCACGGCTATGCGGAGATCGATTTCTACCCGGACGAGGAGTGGCACAGCGGCTTCACCACCGTGCTGATGAACAAGGATCTCTGAAATTTCCGACGCTGGATTTCGGTGTTTCGACAACGTATTGCGGTGTGTCATCTGCGTATTGCAGCGCATTCCTCGAGAAGCCTTGTTCCGGCAGGAATCGGGGGGTAAAAAGTAGTCATTCTTGTAAAGGTGCGTCCCCAGGGAGCACAACGCGAAACCCCCGAAAAGCCCGGCCAGTGAGCCGGGCTTTTTCATGCCCGCGCTTTCTGATCCGCCGGTTGCGGCGGGTGGCCGGCGAGCACGCCGGCAGTCATCCCCGGTTGGCTGATAGCCGCCGGTTTCGCCCGTTCGCGGGCGTCTTTATCCAAGGTGAGCCAATGGGCAACGAACCTCAGACCCTGGCCGAGGTGCCTTTGTGGGGGCTGATCCTGCTCGCGGTGGCGGGCGGCATCAGCGGTGAAATGTGGCGCGCCGACAAGGCGGGCCTGGGCGGCTGGCGGTTGCTGCGGCGTCTGGCGTTGCGCTCCGGGGCCTCCATCGTCTGCGGTATGGCGGTGATGTTCCTCGCCATGGCTTGCGGCGCTTCGCTGACCCTCGCTGCGGCTATCGGCAGCCTGACGGCAGCGGCAGGTGCCGAGATCGCCGTCGGCCTTTATGAACGCTGGGCGGCGAAGCGCCTGGGTGTCTGCGAACTGCCGCCGAGCGAGCGCGGGCAAGAGTGAAGCTGCAAGGAGACGACATGTCCGAACAATCTTTGACCCTGGCGCTGTTGCTCGACACGGTAGAGCAGGCGCTGTCCGCGCGACTGACCGAGATCGGCGCCTTTCTGCGTGGCCCGCTGACGCAAGCGCCGGCGACACTTCCTGCGCTGGCGCTGGAGTACGCGGGCCTGCTGCCTGGCCGTGATCCCGGCAATGGGCAGACCGCACTCATCTGCCGGCTCCAGACGCGCATTCTGGTGGCAAGAGATGATGCGCAAGCGGAGGCCTTGGCACTGCGCACTGTCGCCGCGCTGGCCGTGCTTTTACGCGGTCAGAACTGGGGGCTGGAACTGGAGCCGGTGAGCTTCATTCAGGCCCAGCCGGAGCTCGATAATTCAGAGCTGGCGGCGTGTCGCGTGTGGCTGGTGGAGTGGCAGCAGCCGGTGCTGCTGGGCGAGACCGAGTGGCCCTGGGAAGACCAGCCGCCGGGCAGCCTCATGCTGGGCTTCGACCCGCAGACCGGACCCGGCCACGAGGACGACTACTTCGACCCGGGAGCCGTGCAATGAACCAGGATTACGTGAGCGCGGAACATGACCGCATGCTCGCCGCCCTGGTCATGCCTTGTGAAGTGGTGGCCGTGGACCTGGCGGCGGCGCAGGTGCGCGTGCGCTCCGGCGAATGGACCAGCGCCTGGGTGCGCTGGCACTCGCAGGCGGCCGGTGCTGCACGGCATTGGCGGGCGCCGAGCCTGGGCGAGCAAGGTGTGCTGCTCAGTCCGTCCGGAATGGCCGCCATGGGTACCTTCGTGCCGGGGCTGTTCGGCGCGGCCTCGGCGCCACCGAACAATCGCGGCGAGGTCGAGAGCTGGCACTTTCCCGATGGTGCTGTGCTCAGCTACGACTGGCAGGCGCATCGCTATGACCTGCAGCTGCCTGCCGGCACCGCCACGGTGAAAGTCGGCGGCACGCAGGTGGTGATCGACCCCGGAGCGGTGAGTATCACCGCCGCCAGCATCCAGCTGACCGGCCCGGTGACCATCAAGGGCGCGCTGACGGTGAACGGCAACATCAGCAGCACCGGCTCGATCATGGACACCGCCGGCAACAGCAACCACCACACTCATTGAAGTCGCTTCGACTTCCAACCCAGGCCCGCCTCGTGCGGGCCTCTGCATTTCTGGAGACCTGCCATGGGCAACTTTTCCCGTGCGCACCCTGAGCGACGGAGGGCGCGGCCATGATCGGCATGGATCGACGCAACGGCCAGCCGCTCGGCGCGCTGGCGCACCTGAAGCAATCCATCGAGGACATCCTCACCACCCCGCTGGGCAGTCGGCGCATGCGCCCCGAATACGGCAGCCGGCTGCGACGCATGGTCGACCTGCCGGTAACCGAAGGCTGGAAGGGCGCGGTGCAGGCTGAAGTGGCCCGTGCCATCGGCCGCTGGGAGCCGCGCCTGCGCCTGAGTTCGGTGCAGGTCGTGGCGGTGGTCGCCGGCAGCGTTTCGCTGCGCCTGCGCGGCGTCTACCTGGGCGACGAGATCGGACTGGAGGTGGCGGCATGAGCCTGATCGACCTGTCTCAACTGCCCGCTCCCGCGGTCGTGGAGACCCTCGACTACGAGACGCTCTACGCAGAGCTGCTGGCGGATTTTCGTAGCGCCATGGGCGATGGCTGGACCGCTGCGGTGGAGTCCGATCCGGTGGTCAAACTGTTGGAGCTGGCGGCCTATCGCGAACTGCTGCTGCGTGCGCGGATCAATGACGCCGCCCGTGCGGTGATGCTTGGCTATGCGACCCAGGGCGACCTCGATCAACTGGCTGCCGGCTACAACGTCAAGCGCCTGGTGATCCAGGAGGCGGATGCCACGACCTCGCCACCGACTCCGGCCGTGCTGGAGGGCGACGATTCCCTGCGCAACCGCACGCAACTGGCCTTCGACCAGCTGTCGGTGGCTGGGCCGCGCAATGCCTACGTGGCCTTCGCGCTCGGCGCCGACGGGCGTATCGCGGATGTTTCGGCGATCAGCCCGCAGCCCTGTGAGGCGCTGGTCAGTGTGCTGTCGTCGGAAGGCAATGGAACGGCAACGGAGGAACTGCTTCAGGCGGTGCGCGTTGCGCTGAACGATGAAGACGTGCGCCCGGTGGGCGATCGTCTCACGGTGCAGTCCGCAGCCATCGTGTCCTACCAGGTCGATGCCGTGCTCTACATCTACCCGGGCCCGGAGGCCGAGCTGATCCAGCAGGCCGCCGAGGCTTCGCTGCAGACCTACATTGCTACGCAGCGGCGCATCGGTCGCGATATCCGCCGCAGCGCGCTGTTCGCCGCGCTGCATGTGGAAGGCGTGCAACGCGTCGAGCTGGCCAAGCCGGCTGCCGACGTGGTGCTCGACTCGACCCAGGCGGCGTATTGCAGCGGCTACCAGATCCGCGTGGGTGGCTCCGATGAGTAGCCGCCTGCTGCCTATCAACTCGACTCCGCTGGAGCGCGTGCTGGCCGACGTGCAGGTCGGCGACCTGCCGGTGCCCCTGCGCGAGCTGATGGACCCGCAGCGCTGCCCGGTGGCCCTGCTGCCGTACCTGGCCTGGGCCTGGTCGGTGGACCGCTGGGACCCGGCCTGGAGCGAGGCAGTGAAGCGCAAGGCGGTGTCCGCGGCGTTCCGCATCCACCAGCACAAGGGGACCATCGCTGCCCTGCGGCGGGTGATCGAGCCGCTGGGTTACCTGATCGAAATCATCGAATGGTGGCAGGGCTCGCCCGTGGGCGAGCCGGGCACCTTCCGCCTGCGCATCGGCGTGCTCGACAGCGGTATCAGCGAGGAAATGTACCAGGAGGTGGAGCGTCTCATCGATGACGCCAAGCCGCTCACGCGGCACCTCATCGGGCTGGACATCAGCCTGGAATCCCAGGGGCGGATCACCGTCGGCTCCGGGCAATACGACGGCGACATCGTCACCGTCTACCCCTACCTCCCGGATGTGATCGAAGCGATCGGCAGCCACGGCTTGCCGGGCCGGGAGCACACCATCGATAGCTTGAGTGTCTACCCATGGCAGTAACCTACTACGCACTACTCACCACCATCGGTGCCGGCAAGCTGGCGAATGCCACTGCGCTGGGCACCACCCTGAAAATCACCCAGCTCGCTGTAGGCGACGGTGGCGGCAACGTACCGACCCCCGACGCCAGCCGCACGCAACTGGTCAACGAAGTCCGCCGCGCTCCGCTGAACCGCTTGAGCGTCGACCCGGCGAACAGCTCGCAGATCATCGCCGAACAGGTCATCCCCGAGGACGTGGGCGGCTGGTGGATCCGCGAGATGGGCCTGTACGACGAAGCCGGCGCGCTGATCGCCTACGCGAACTGTGCGCCCTCCTATAAACCGCAACTGGCCGAGGGCAGCGGCCGCACCCAGACCGTGCGTATCGTGCTGATCGTCAGCAACGCCGCTTCGGTGGAATTGAAGATCGACCCGAGTGTGGTGCTGGCGACGCGGGAGTATGTCGATAGCGCCATCGTCAGTGCGATGAACCGCCTGGACTGCAAGCAGTCGGTCCGAGTTGCGACTACTGGCGCCATTGCGTTGAGTGGGCTGCAGACGGTAGATGGCATCGTGCTCGCAGCGGGTGACCGGATCCTGGTGAAGAACCAGGTCAATGCTAGCCAGAACGGCATCTACGTAGCAGTTGTCGGAGCCTGGATTCGTAGCGCTGACGCTGACGAAAACACGGAAGTAACTCCAGCGCTCACTGTCGCTGTCGAGACCGGCTACACCCAGGCAGATTCTGTCTGGCAGCTAATCACTGACACGCCAATTGCGATCGGCACCACCGAGCTGACATTCCAGAACATCACCAACGGGCTGGCTAGGCTGGCTTCGCCGATATTTACTGGTAGTCCTTCGGCACCGACACCACCCCAGTTCGATAAAGACATCAGCCTCTCGACGACTGAGTTCGTGCAGCGAGCGCTTGGCAATTTCTCCAGTCAGATCAGTGTCAACACGACTCGTGCCCTAACGCTGGATTTGGCTGGCCAGATTATCAACTGCGGGAACACCATCAGCATAACGTTGCCAACGGGCACGGCCGAGGCGGTGGGGGCTACGTTCCAGATCAACAATGCTGGTAGTGGAGTTGTGACTGTGCAGGCCCCCGTCGGGCAAAGTTTGTACGGTGTTGGAAACGGTACGGCTCGCACGTTCACACTTGGTTCTGGCGATACGGTGACAGTTGCGTATGTTGGTGGAAATGCTTGGTACGGCTGGGGTGGCATACAGATAGGCGCGTCGGCTGGTTTCGCTAGTCTTAAACAAGACAGCGGCTATCAGAAGTTGCCCAGTGGATTGATTTTCCAGTGGCTTACTGGAAGTTCTGATTCTGCTGGCAACGTGCAGGTCTCGTTGCCGATGCAGTTCCCGAACGCATTCTTGGGAGGGGTTGCAAGCGAATATTCCCCTGCAGGGTGGACTAGCAATCGCACTACGGTTTGGGCAATTGATCCAACAACCAGCAGTAAGTCGGTTCTTGGCGCAAAGGTCAGGGATATTCAGGGAGCAGGTGGCCCATCGCTGAATCCTGGCATAGCCGGGCGATTCTTCGTGTGGGGGTATTGAATATGACGTTCTACTTTGCAGCGAAAACACTTGGGTTTCTCTCGTCGAATATCCATGGACGCGACATACCTGCTAATGCAGTCGAAATTTCCAAGGAGGCATACGACACACTGATGTCTGGACAAGCCAATGGATGGCGAATAGCGGCAGATGAGGCAGGACACCCGGTATTGCTGGAGTCCTTGCCGCTGACAGATGACGCGTTACGTCACGTCATCTCTACTCGACGGTTTGGAGTGGAGACCGTTGGTGTGAAGGTGCGGGGCGTTGTGTTTTCCTCTGCCCGCGATAGCCAAGGGCTGATTGGAAGTGTGGCTCATGCTGCCTTGTTGGACCCTGGCTATCGCTGTAACTGGAAGACCCAGGATGGTTTTGTGGAGTTGAATGCCCAGCAAATTCTCGATATGGCGGCCTCTATCCGCAAGCACGTACAGGCCTGCTTTGACCGTGAAGCAGAGTTGCTCGCTCATCTGGAGGGTGGAACCTTCACCGAGTCAATGCTCGACGAAGGCTGGCCCGTCTGACTTAAACACTGAATCTCTGCCCATCGTTCTTGCGACCAGGGCAAACCACCCAACCGCCTCCCGGCGGTTTTTTTATGTCTGGAGAAAACCCTATGAGCTTCTTTCACGGCGTCACCGTGACCAATGTCGACGTCGGTGCGCGCACCATTGCGCTGCCGTCGTCCTCGATCATCGGCCTGGTGGACACCTTCACCCCCGATGCCAAGCTGACCGCGCAGGCCGATGTGCCGGTGCTGCTCACCAGCCTGCGCGAGGCGGCTGCCGCGTTTGGCACCGCGTCGGCGATCTACAAGTCCTGCACCGCCATCTTCACCCAGTCCGCCGCGGTGGTCGTGGCGGTTGGTGTGGCCAAGGTCGAGGATGCTGCGCAGCTGACTTCCGCGATCATCGGCAGCGTCACAGAAGCCGGCCAGCGTACCGGTCTGCAGGCGCTGCTCGATGGCAAGTCCCGCTTCAACGCCCAGCCGCGCCTGCTGATCGCGCCGAAGCACTCCGCCACTCAGGCAGTCGCCACCGCGATGGGAGCGCTGGCCGAGAAGCTGCGCGCCATCGCCATTGTCGACGGCCCCAACACCACCGACGAGGCGGCCATCGCCTATGCCGGCGAATTCGGCAGCAAGCGCATCTACCTGGTCGACCCGGGCGTGCAGTACTGGGATACCGCCAGCAGCGCCACCCTCGACGCGCCGGCTTCGGCCAATGCCGCCGCGCTGTTCGCCTGGACCGACAGCCAGTACGGCTTCTGGTCCTCGCCGTCGAACAAGGAGTTGCTCGGCATTACCGGTACCGGCCGCCCCATCGAGTTCCTCGATGGCGACGAGACCTGCCGCGCGAACCTGCTCAACAACGCCAACATCACCACCATCATCCGAGACGACGGCTACCGCCTGTGGGGCAACCGCACGCTGTCCAGCGATGCCAAGTGGGCCTTCGTGACCCGCGTGCGGACCATGGACATGGTGATGGACGCGATCCTCGCCGGGCACAAGTGGGCGGTCGACCGCGGCATCACCAAGACCTACGTGAAGGACGTTACCGAGGGCCTGCAGGCCTTCATGCGCGACCTGAAGAACCAGGGCGCGGTGATCGACTTCGAGGTCTATGCCGACCCGGAACTCAACACCGCCAGCCAGCTGGCGCAGGGCAAGGTGTACTGGAACATCCGCTTCACCGACGTACCGCCTGCCGAGAACCCCAACTTCCGCGTCGAGGTGACCGATCAGTGGCTCACCGAAGTCCTGGACGCAGCTTAAGGAGAACCCCAGATGATTCCGCAGATCCTCACCAACACCAACCTGTTCGTCGACGGCGTGAGCTTTGCCGGTGACGTCCCCTCCCTGACCCTGCCGACCCTCAAGGTGAAGACCCAGGAGTACCGTGCCGGCGGCATGGACGCACCGGTCCTGCTCGACGTCGGCCTGGAGGCCATGGAGGCCAAGTTCACCACCAACGGCGCACGCCGCGAGGCCATGAAGTTCTTCGGCCTGAGTGACCAGGGCTCCTTCAACGGCACCTTCCGCGGCTCCTTCAAGACCCAGAAGGGTGGCACCGTTCCTGTGGTTGCCACCGTCCGTGGCCTGCTCAAGGAGATCAACCCGGGCGACTGGAAGGCCGGTGACCTGGCCGCCTGCACCTACAGCGTGGCGGTCAGCTACTACAAGCTGGAAGTGGAAGGCCGCGAGATGTTCGAGATCGACCCGGCCAACTCGGTGCGCAAGATCGACGGCGTCGACCAGCTCGTCGCCATGCGTAACGACCTGGGCGTCTGAGGAGAACCGTGATGCAAGACTCCGTCAAACAGCCCGCGTGGCTGAGCCTGTCCGAGGACGCGGCGGTGGTGAAACTGTCCCGCCCGACCTCCTGCAACGGTGTCGACGTCGACGCCCTCACCCTGCGTGCTCCCACCGTGCGCGACATCCGCCTGGCCAGCAAGGTGGCCAGCGATGACGAGGAGCGCGAGCTGCAACTGTTCGCCTCGCTGGTGCAGGTCAGCCGCCAGGATCTGGAGGGGCTCAAGCTCAGCGACTACCAACGCCTGCAGCACGCCTACTTTCGCCTGGTGCGAGACGACGGCGATGAGCTTCGAGCTGATGCGCCAGTTGGCGCGGCGGCTGGCGACTGAGTCGGGCTTCACGGCGGGTGAACTGGAGCGCATGACCCTCAGCGACCTGCGTTGGTGGCTGGGGGACGAGGCGGGCTAGTTTGCCCTCGCGGAGCGCCGGGTGACCGGCGCTCCCTTGTCGTCGAAGTGGCGATTGTCGTCAGAGGGCGAGTGAAATGGAAATGAGTGAAAAGTCGGAAGTGCTGGTGGCGGCCGTCCTCGGTCTGGGCAGCACGCTCGGGCGGGTGATAGCCGACTCCACCGTGCGCCTGGGAACCCTCGTTGGAAAGCTGGATGCGAGTCTGCCGCTGCGCGTGCTGGTGGATGGCATCGATACCGTTCAGGACAACCAGGAAATCCGCCATCGCGCCAGCGAGCGCAACGCGGGGGAGACAAGGCTGGCGCTGCGCAGAATCATCGATCTGCTGGGGCAGCGGCCGGCAGAGGTACGCTTGCCGAAGATCACCGTCAGCGTGGCGCCGGCAGCCAGTGCACCGGCGAACGACTGGCAGCGCATGGAGACGGTGACCAGGACGTTGTCCGAGCTGAACTCCGTCGGTGATGTCGCACGATCCTCCCTGAGCGCGAGCCTCGCGTTCCGTGGGCGTCTGATGCAGGTACGCGAAGCGGCAGGGCAACCCTACGACCCGGTCGCGGAGGCGGCATTGGGCAAGCGGGTGGTTAAGGCGGCTGATGAAGCCGCGATGCCGCGCGACAAGGTGCTGGACCTGGCTCAGGCCATGGTCGAGAGCAAGGTGCCGCTCGCCGATATGGACGCGATGTTGCCGATCGCGGCCAGGTTCGCCCAGGGGCAGGGTGTGTCGCCGGAAACAACGGCACAGCTGATCAGCGCTCTGCAGCACAAGGGCGGTTTGAACAATGCTGCCGATCTGGAGCGTGCGCTGAGCGCAGTGGCTTGGCGTGGTCAGAAGGAAGCTCCGTCGGTCGCGCTGTTCAGTCGCGATCTGCTCGGCAGCCTGGCCTCGGTCCGGCCGGGCGACTCGCCAGCGGTCGAGACCTTGCTGCAATCTCGGCAGGCTCTGGCAGCCGCGCCTGCCGATCTGCTTCAGCAAGGCGTGGAGAAACGCCGTGCCTCGCCGCTGGGGCAACTGGAAGCCAGTGAGCAGAAAGTCTCTGCTGCGATGCTCGGGATTGGCGATGCCATGCTCAGCCATCAGGGTGCCCTGGAAGTTGTCGGCGGTGGTCTGTTGGCTCTGAAGTCCCTGATCGATGCAAAGAAATTCGTCGAGGACGCCAATGATGCGATGCCCTGGAACTGGGGCAGGCGCGATGTCCAGGATGTCTTTGTCACCAACTGGCCAGTTGGCGAGTTGGGCGACCTCCCTGATCGCCGGCCGAAAGGCAAGGGCAAAGGAAAGGGCGGCGGAAAATCAAAAGCTGGCGGCTCAGGCGGTGCTGCTCGTGGCGGTCTCTTCCAGCGCGCCCGATCCACCCTGGGACGCGCCGCCGGAGCCGCCTCCGGATGGCTCGGCCGCGCGGCACAATCCGTGCGCTCCTCGCGTGTTGGTCGCGCCGCTGGTGGCGTCCTGCGTCGTGGCGCAGGCCTGGTACGCAACGTTAGTGCTTCCGGAGTCGGAAGGGCGGTCGGTGGGCTCGTGCGGGGAATGGGGGCGGGGCTGCGACGCTTCGCTCCGGTCAGCGCCGCGATGGCGATTACCGATGCCGCTTCGGTCTATGCCAGTGACCAATCGCCTGCGCAGAAGGCGGTTGGCTACGGCAAGGCCGGTGGTGCCGCCATTGGCGCGACAGTCGGTGCGGCTCTGGGCACGCTGATCCCAATTCCTCTGGTAGGCACGCTGGTCGGAGGTTCCATTGGCGCGACCGTGGGCGAGCTGATCGGTGGCAAGGTCGGGGCGCTGTTAGGCCCGTCTGAGGAGATACAGAAACCACCGCCGCTCCCGCCGCTGCCCGCTGCTCCCGCAGCCACGGCAGCTATTGCCAGCGCTCCGCCCAACTGGACCTTCTCGCCGCAGGTGAGCATCAACGTGGCGGGCAATATCGTCAATCCGCAGCAGTTGCTGGACGAACTGATCCCGGCGATGCGCCGGCTGATTGCCGAGGCCCAGCAGGAACGGCAGCGCAACGCGCTGTTCGACACCGTCGTCATGTAGGGAGGCCCCATGACCTATCTGGAACAGTTCAATACCGGCCTGGGCATGATTGCGGGTGCTGCCACGGCCGCCCGCCGCGACCTGGAGCAGGTCGCCGCGCCGGTGGACAAGGCGATGCTGCATATTCGCAGTGGCGTGGCTGCGCTCGAAGGCCTGCCCGGTGTCACCCCCGAAGCGGCAGCAAAGCTCAAGCGCGTCACCGATGGCATCGTCCGCGCCCAGGGCAAGCTGCAGGACGGGGTGAAGAAAGCCCAGGCCGAGCAGGAAAAGCTGCAGAAGAACCTCGACAAGGCCAGGCAAGTGGCGGCCGAGGTCAACGCGCACGTGGAGAAGCTGGGCGAAGAGATCAACAACGCCGGCCAGGCGGTGAACAAGGTGCTGGGCAAGATCGATCCGCGCCTGAAGGACATCCTGCCCAGCTCGGTGTTGACGCCTCGGCTCGATCCCTCCGAGCAGATGTGCAAGGTGCCGCAGCACCTGCTGATCATGACCCCGTTGAAGTCGACCGAGCAGACCTACTACTTCAACGTCGACACCACCGGCTTCCATCGCCTGACCCGCACCAGCAGCTACGCCTGGAAGGACCAGGCGCGACTCGGCCGGCGCAGCGCGCAGCAGAGCGTCGGCCTGGGGCCGGAAACGCTCACGCTCAATGGCGTGGTGATGCCGCTGTTCATCCGTGCCGGCGACACCTCGCAGCGCGTCGGCTGGAACCAGCCGCGGACGCTGCGTGACATTGCGGCGTTGAGCGAGCCGGTCCATCTGGGTACCGGCCGCGGCGATGACCTGGGCAATTGGTGCCTGACCAAGATCACCGAGACGCAGGAAGCGCTGTTCGCCAATGGCGTGCCGCGTCAGCAAACCCTTGACCTGGAGTTCACCCGCTATGGCGACGACGATAGTCAGAAGCGCTGACGGCGACCTGCTGGACCGCCTCTGCTACCAGCGCTACGGGCATCTCAATGGCTGCGTGGAAGCCGTGCTCGATGCCAATCCCGGACTGGCCGACGAGGCTCAGCCTCTACGAGCGGGCGTGATCATCCGCCTGCCGGAACAGGTCGTGCCTGCAGACCAGGGCGTGCGCTTGTGGGAGTGACCATCGGCATTCGCTTCAGCAACCAGGCCCCGCTCCGGCGGGGCCTTTTCATTCGGGGTGGCCTATGAAACCTGCCTTTCGCATCAGCGCCGACGGCGCGGACATCACGGCGTTGGTCAGCGACCGCTTGATCGAACTGCAACTGACCGACAAGCCTGGGCTGGAATCGGACACCTTCCAGATCACCATCGATGACCGCGATGGCGCCGTCACGCTGCCCCGGCGCGGCGCGGCGCTGGAAGTCTTTCTCGGCTACGACGGCGCGCCGCTCACGCGCATGGGCCGATATGTGGTGGATACGCTTACCTACAGCGGTATGCCGGACAGCCTGGTGATCAAGGGCAAGAGCGGCGACATGCGCGGCCAGGGCAAGGCCGCCCGCAGTGGCAGCTGGGAAGGCATGAGCCTGGCGAGCGTGGTAGCAGATATCGCGGCGCGCAATGGCTGGCGTGCGGCGTGCAATGTCGAGACGCTGATCGCGCGCATCGACCAGATCCGCGAATCCGACTTCAACTTCATCACCCGGCTGGCCCGGCAGTACGACTGCACCGCGAAGCTGGCCAACAACAGCCTGCTGGTGCAGCCGCGCCAGTCTGGCCGCAGCGCCAGTGGGCAGGCGCTGGAGATACCGGTGCTGGGGCGCGGGGACGTGGGCTCGTTCCGATTTACCCTGGATGACCGCAAGGTGGTGGCGGCGGTGAAAGTGCCTTATCGGGGGGCAGACGGCGTGCAGAAGCAGGTGCGTGTGCCCAATCCGGACGCTCCCTCGCAAGTCGCCGCGGAGCATTGCGACCGCCATCCGCAGCCGGACGAGGCGGCCGCCCGGCGTCTCGCTGCTGCACGGCTGGCCGAGTTCAATCGCAACAGCGCCGAAGTGCAGCTCGACATGCCCGGTCGTGCCGATCTGTTCGCCGAACTGACTGTTGATCTGAAGGGCTTCAAGGCCGGGCTCGATGGTCGCTACCTGATCGACTCGGTCACCCAGCATTTTTCCGCCGGTGGCTGGACCACTACGGTGCAGTGCAATGGCGGGGCGCAGGGCAAGGGCAAGGCGGGGGAGGGCGGTTGACATGCTTATGGACGAACGCCAGCTGCTGCTGATCCTGCCCAACGCCCGCCCTGTCGCGGGCGTTTTTTTGCCGGTACTGGATACCGCCATGGCGGACTTCGGTATCGATACGCTGCCGCGCATTGCTGCCTTCATCGCCCAGGTGGGCCACGAAAGTGCGCAACTCACCCGTTGCGTGGAAAGCCTGACCTACAGTGCGCAGCGCCTGGCCATGGTCTGGCCCCGGCGTTTTCGCAGTGCCGACGGTTCGCCCACGGCATTGGCGCGGGAGGTTGCTTACCAGCCGGAACGGATCGCCAATCTGGTCTATGCCGGGCGCAACGGGAATGGCGACGAGGCGTCCGGCGATGGCTGGCGCTTTCGTGGGAGGGGCCTGTTGCAGGTCACTGGGCGGAGCAATTACCGCGCTGTCGGTGAAGGGCTCGCGCAACCCTTTGTGGCCCGCCCGCAGCTGCTGGCAGAACCGCGCTGGGCGTGTCGTACCGCAGCGTGGTGGTGGCAGCGCAACGGGCTCAATGAGCTGGCCGATGGGGCGCGCTTCGAGGACATCACCCGGCGCATCAATGGCGGGCTGAATGGCCTCGAGGACCGTGCGAGGGTTTGGCGCCGCGCCCTGGAGGTGCTGGGATGAGCCGCTTCGGGTTGGTGCTGGGGCTGGCCGGCTTTCTGCTGGGTGGCTTCATTGGCGGCTGGCTGACGGCGCGTCTCTATGGCGGCCAGCTGGAAAGCCTGCGCCTGGAACAGGCGCGCTGCAGAGATGCCGGCGAGGCGCTGGAGTCGAAGCTGGTGCTGCAAAATGCTCAGGTCGAGGCGCTGGAGCAGTCTGCCCGCCAGCGTGCGGACTCCGCCGAGCGCGCGCTGGCACTCGCACGCGAACAGGCGCGGAGCCATGAAGTTGCTGCCAGTCGGCTGCTGCTGGAGCGCAGCGAAGGCGATGAATGCGTCGTGGTCCGTCAACTGATCGACCGGGAGCTGTTGCCATGAAGCTGCTGCGGGTTTTCCCCGTGCTGCTCCTGACGGGCTGCACTTCCATCGCGCCAGCGCCGGTGGAGGTGCGTGTTCCCGTCCCGGTACCGTGTCAGGCGCCGGTTGTCGAAACCCCTCGATTCGCCACCGCCGACCTGCGCCCGGCGGACGATCTGCAAACCAAGGTGCGTGCGCTGCTGGCCGAGCGGCAGCAGCACCTGGCCTACGAAACCCGCTTGCGTGCCGCCCTCGAAGCTTGCCGCTGAACCTTCCTACCTTCGTCGGCAGGGGCGCCGCGCTTATTGCGCTGGCGCCCGGCCTTGGGCTACTGTTCGGCCATCGCTAGGCGAGACCGCAACCGTGATCCACCGCACCCGCATCATCACCTCCCTCCTCAAGGCATTCGCCCGTTGGCGCTGGCGCGCCTGATTCCTTCTTTCCCGGCATAGCGCCGGTCTCTTCTTACGCGTCCATTTCTCCCATCCGCTGGCATAATTGCCAGATTCGCGCAGCCCGCGAGGCCGCAACGGGTGTCGACGATGGCGCGATCCGAAAGCAGTGCAATCATGAGGTTCGAGCAGACATGCTGCTGATGATCGATCAGCACGATTGATGTTCTCACCTATCCTCACTTGTTCCCCTTCTCCTACGGAGCGCCCTGTTTTCGCGGGCCTTACGTCCTCTTCTGTTCTCTTCAGTTCGCAGACATCCCCGTAAAATGCGGGTATCGTTGCGGGTATCAATGGACCGATACCCGCATACCCTCATGCCTCTCACAGATGTGAAGATCCGCCAGACGAAGCCTGGCCCTGACCCCATCAAGCTCACCGACGGCGGCGGCCTGCTCCTAGAGGTTCGCCCGAATGGTTCGAAGCTGTGGCGATACCGCTACAGACTCGCCGGCAAGGAGAACACCTTTGCCATCGGTGCCTATCCAGACGTGTCACTCTCGGAGGCGCGTGCGGAGCGCGATGAGGCCAGGGCTCTGGTGAAAGCCGGCCGGCATCCGTCACACGTCCGGCAGACCGAGAAGGCCAAGCAGCTGGCGGAGAATCGGAACACCTTCGAAGCGGTAGCCGAGGAGTGGATCGAGAAGCGTCTGAGCAAGCGAACGGACAAGTACCGTGACCAGATCCGCCGGGCCTTCCAGAAAAATGTCTATCCCCACATTGGCCGGCTGCCGCTGCGCGAGATCACCGCTGCGCACATCCTGGACATCATGCGGCGGATGGATGCTCGCGGCGCGCCGGCATATGCCCTGCAGGTGCGCCAGTGGATCTCGGCGGTGTTCTGTTATGGCGTGGTCACGCTGCGCGCTGATGCCGATCCTGCTGCGGCTGTGAAGGGCGCCGTCGAGCGAGCTGAAATCAACCATAGCCAGCCGATGTCGCGCGAGCAGTTGGGGGTCTACCTGGCGGCGGTCGACCAGTACAAAGGCTTCCGCGTCACGGTGATCGCCCTGCGCCTGCTGCCGATGCTGTTTACCCGCACTGTTGAGCTGCGCGCAGCGCGCTGGTCCGAGTTCGACCTGGACGATGCGCTGTGGACGGTGCCGGCGGAGCGGATGAAGAAGCGGCGCGTACACCTGGTTCCGCTCTCTGCTCAGGCAGTGGAACTGCTTCGGGAGCTCCGAACGATCACAGGCGGCGAACTGTTGTTCCCGGGGTTGAAGGACCCGGCGCGGCCGCTGAGCCCGACGACGTTGAACCGCGCGATGGAGTACATGGGGCTGACGGGATGGCACTGCCACGACTTCCGCGCGACCGCGAACACGCACCTGGAAGAACTGGGCAGCTTCCGCCCCCAGGTGATCGACGCGCAGATGGCTCACAAGGAAAAGGACAAGACGAAGAAGGCTTACAACCACGCCGCCTATATTGATGAGCGACGAATGATGATGCAGGCGTGGGCCGACTGGGTTGATGGCTGCCGGGCGATTGAGTAAAGGAGGGCGGACCTGTGCCGCCCTTTCTCCTACGAGGCCAGCCGCTCGCGTTTTCGCTCATCAAGCCAAGCCTGCACTTCCCGCTGCGACCAGCGCGACGCTCTGCCTAGCTTGACCGGCGCGGGAAAGTCCCCCGTCCCGATCATCCGGTAGATCGCTGTTCTGCCGAGCCCAACCTGGGTGCTCACTGCCTCGAATTTCAGCAGGTTGTCCACCTGGACGATGCCTTTCTGAGCGTCTTCCGCCATACCTACCTCCAGATTTCCCGCGCCACGATTTTACTGCGAGCCAGTTCGTGGCGCGCGCCATGTGTATTCATTGCTTTCCGATCTGCGGCCGCTTCGGCGCCGGGTCGACGTCGATGAACCCGCTTCCTTTGAAGTCGCCATCAGTTGCGCGCGCCATGTCCACTTCCAGTCGCGCGGTGGCATTCACCTCTCCGGCGACTGCCGCCACTGCTTTCGCCTGGTCGACTGAAAGCGACCCGTCCAGTACCCGCTCCATCGTCTTGCCCAGGATCTCCCTCAGTTCGTTCAGATTCTTCATCTCTCTCTTTCTCCAGTCGTTTCAACTTCGCCTTGAAGAAGCCGAGCGTTACAGCAGTGCTGTGTACTTCGCGCGGGTAGCGCACGATTGAATGGCGCCGCATCCGCTCAGCTTCGGTGATCATCTCGAGGTTGCTCGGGTCCAGGTTCTGGCTGTCCCCATCCCTGAACACGATTAGGTGTCCGGCGGGAATGGGCCCATGGAGTTCTTCCCACACAGCCCGGTGAGCAAGCTTCCAATCCCTTGTTTCCCCTGTGTCGGAGACCTTCCTGAACAGCTTCCCGCCTTGCATAGATTCCGTGCCGACCGGGACAGCGGTTGAGTTCCTATAGCCGCTATCCCGTTTGGCCTTCATGTGCTCGCTATGAGCACGATGAGCGGCCTTTCGGTCTGGGCTGTCGATCCTTTTGATGCCGAGGATTGCCGCTCTGGCGCGCAGGGCAGTTGAGGTCCTGCCGGTGATACGGCGCATCTCGGCCATTTCCATGCTCGGGTAGATCTCGCGTAACTGGTCCTCGTCTGGCTGCGTCCAAGGGCGCTTGCCCAGACCGAGGAAGCTGGCCCTGCTGACCACGGCGGACAGTGTCCGGCCGAGCGCCTGCGCAACCTGCTCGGCACCCATGGTGCCGTAGAGTTCGCGCAGACGATCATCGTCAGCTGGCAGCCAACGCTTCTTCACTTGGCCACCTCCGGTTTGCGCTCGATCACCCTGGTGCTGCCGTCGCTGTCGTGTACCGTCAGCCCAGGCCGGCGCGTGGAAACATTGCCGTTGCCGTCGACCATACGGACGGGCAGGCCATAGAGCGGGCCTCCAGGGGAAAACGGGTCAGGCATCTCCTCAGGATGCTCATCGAGGAAGATCAGCATCCGCTCTAGATAGCACTGGAAAAGCGGCCCATCCTTCCAGATGTCCTGGCCCCGGCGATGCGCAGCGCTATCTTCAAGCCCTGCCGCAAAGGCGATGTAGTCCAGGGCTCGGCCTTCATCCATTTCCTTTCGAATGCGGCCGCGGTGCGCTGGGTTTACCGCCAGTGCGTCACAGATGCCGGCCACACCGATCTCATGCTCAATTGCGGTTCCAGCACCTAGGAGCCACTGCGCGATCGCCACTTGCCCCTTTGTGCGCCTATCGACGCGGGTCTGGTGATTGGTTTTGGCGTTGTCGAGTTGCGCCTGCGTGAATGGGAGTCCGCGCTTCAGTCGGCGCTCAGTGGTGCGAAGACTGCGCCAGTCGATATCGGTCCAGGAGCGGTACTGTCTTGCGATACGTCGGCAGATCAGCAGGTTGCAGCGAAGCGAGAGCCCAGGCTTTTGCCATATCTCGATCGCTTTCTCGAAGTGTTCAGGCTTCATCAGCACGAGCAGAACCCTCCACTACCTTGATCGATATCGACAGGCCCGATGCCTCCGCGTACGCGGTCAGCTCGCCTATGGTGGTCTCGGCGCGCTGAAGCGCCTTGCCCAGGTCCTGCAGGCGCGCGCCAAGGAGGAACATGGGGCTGGCGAGCGCCTGTGCGCTTGCCGCCACATCACCGGCAATGCGGGCCGGCACGTGTGCATTCAGGGTCATAGGACGAACCTCTCTTGCCGCAGCGCTGGGGTTGCGGCGGTTGGGGTTGCTGGCTTGGGGCACGAGACCACCAGGGTGGTGCCGCGCATATCGATGGTGGGCTTGGTCAGGCGCCGCGCTTCGTCGCGCTGCTCGAGCGCCGCCTGGTAGAAGGCGAAGTTCGCGATCGCGGCGATGCCGAGCAGCCAGTGCCAGAACCAGTGGTTTCTGCTCATGGATTCGGCCCTCTGGCTACGCATACCGCGCAGGTGCGGTTGATCATCAGATGGCAGTAGCAGACGCCACGGCTCTTCAGATCAGTGATCGACTCCTCTTCCCTTGGATTGCAGGTGGTTGGTATCTGGTATTCAGAGCACGCCGGGCACTCCAGGCGGCAATTGCGCCGCCCGCTCCAAACCATCAGACGCCCGCATTCTGGACACTTGCAATCCTCAGACATCGCCCACCTCCAGGTCCGGCCGGGGGAAAATGTTCTGACCATCGGCCGCGTTTGCCTGGTAGACGTCGCTGTTACGATTGTCGCGGTCCTGCCAGAGGCGCACGCCCTCGGCCATAGCCTGGTCGTAGTCGGACGCATCGAAAATGTCCTCTGCGAACATCGGTCCATTGGCGCCGCACTCGTGGCAGTAGACGAAGGCCTCGACCGACAGGCCGTCGTCGCCGTAGCTGTCCAGGCGAGGAGCCGAGCCGAATCCCTGGGATGCCAGCTGCACGAAAGGTACAGGCGGCCCGCCGCAGAATCCGCAAGGCTTGAGCAGCACCAGGTCAGGCCCGTGCTCGCGGAGATCGGCAGCCACCCGCTCGATCTGGGCCGCGTGCTCCTCGGGCGAAGGCAGGTCCTGTCGACGGGGGGCTGACTGGCCAGCGGTACCGGTGATGATGTCGAAGATTCCCGGCTTGGGAGCCTCGCTGGCCGCAGCCCGATCGGCTATGTGTTGGTCGATCTTCTGCACCAAGGCCAGGCCGGCGCGAGCGCCTTGCCAGGGGCAGTTCTCGTCGACGTGATCCGGCTGGCTACAGATGCGACAGCAATCAGAAGCCCTCGCCGGATGGGGTTGCTCGCAGGGAACAAACTTGCGACGAACGTGTTCGCTACCAGGTTTAGCCGGTTCTGCAGCGGCGCCAGAGGCCCGGGTGCTTTGCTGCGCCCGTCCGCCGGAGTTCTCCAGGAATGCTGTTGTTATCTCGCGAATGCGGCGAAGCGCGGCCAGTGGTTCGCTCTGCCCATTGATCGCGCAGCTCTCGATGCAGATCAGAGCGCTTTCCAGACCGACAACGACACCCTCCAGCTTTTCGGAGTTCTCCACGTAACGCTCGACAGAGTCGATGAGTCCGCCGGCGGACTGTGCTGCTTTGCGCTTGTCCTCGATGGCGTTGCCATCTGCAATCTCAGCGATGACTGCTCCGCCACGCCCGATAGCTACCGCGGCACCTGACTGCATAGCGGGGCGCATGGCTTCGAAGTTCAGGCCGAGGCCTTCCTGCAGGACGATAGTGATGCGCTCCATGGTCACTCTCCCACAGCCTTGGGCAGGCGATCTTCGTCAGCGCCATGGATTCGCTCATAGACTTCCTGGCGGTGAACCTCGATGTCACGCGGCGCGGTAACGCCGATGCGAATCTGATTGCCGGTGATGCTGAGCACGGTGACTTCGATGTCATCGCCAATGCGGATGGTTTCTCCAGGGCGGCGGTTGAGGATGAGCATGGTTCCTTCTCCTTGGCATGGGTCCGGCAGGGCCGGCCCTTCAATGGGGCGTTACTTCACGCCGATGAATGGAAGGGGAGAGCCCTGCGCCATGTACTGCGGGAGCTTGCCGTCCCACTTCTCCACAGCGTTCAAGGTCACGACGTCGGGGTTGGCTCGCAGGGCCTGGGCGCGGATCTCGATAGCTTTCGCGTCGGCCTGGGCCAGGGTCAGCTTGGCGTCGGCTTCACCCTGCGCGCGGGCGCGCTCCTTGTCGGCCTCGGCCTTCGCCTGGGCGACCTCGTTGCGCCGCTGTTCTGCCATCTGGGTCGCCTGGATCTTCGCGTTCAGGCTCTGCGTTACCTGCGGCGGCAGCACCAGGTCGGAGGCGTAATAGATGCGCTCGACGTTCAGCCCGATGGGCGCAACCTGCTCACGCACGCGCTTCTCGACAGCCAGGAGCAAGTCGCTCTTGCCGGCGCCGTAGACGCTTTCGACCGGGAGCTTCGAGGCGATGTCGTTGAACGCATCGCGGACCATGTTGCGCAGGAACTTGTTGGTGATCTCGTCGATGCCAGCGCGATACTTCTGGAACAGCGCGGAGACCTTCTCCGGCGCGACCGAGTAAGTGATGCCAACGTCGCCGCCTACCTTCATGCCTTCAATGGTCTGGAAGGTAATGGCGCTCTCGCCACTCCAGGTCTCGGTCTGGGTGAAGGTGGGGAAGAGGTACAGGTCTTCGTTCCAGCCTACCCAGTAGCGACCGGTTCCCACCTCCTTCAGCTCGACACCCTTCTCGGAGCCGTAGAGGTTGACGATGACGCCGACATTGCCGGCTGGCACCTTGGAGCACGCCGTCAGGGCGGCGAGCATGCAGAGCAGGAGGGCGGTGGTGATCCGCTTCATTCGTGGTTCTCCGAGTTGGTGGTGCTGCTGTTGGCCGCCTGTTGGCGGAATCTGAGGAAGAGGTGCAGGCCGATGCAGCCGGAGGCGATCAGCCACACCGCCGGCACGAGGAACCCGAGACCTGCCTGCAGGGTGTCTTTGCTGCTGACCAGGGCCGGCGCGACTCCGCCGAGAAGTACTGCGCTCAGGGCCGCATAGAGCAGAGCGGCGAGGCAGATCAGGAACAGGCGGCCAGGCCGCATCAGGGTGTTACTCATGTCGTCTCCTTTCTCCGGGCAAGCCGATCCCCTGCCGGGCTGTTTGGCTTTCCGAAAGTCAGTGGTGGGTGTTCACCGGACTGCGCTCGATCAGGAGCGCACGCCGCTGATCACGCGGCTATGAGTCCTGCCTCCTCGCTCCGTCGCGAGGTCTGGCGCAGCTCGCTCTTGCGCTCCGGCGGGCGGCGGTCACGACGAATGGGGTCGTCATCGAGGATCGGGTGGATTGCGGCCATGCCGGCCAGCAGCATGACGCAGGCTGGTGCGATGATCTGGCGGCGGAAAGCCTCCAGCACCAGGCCGCGGACGGTCTTGGCGCCAAGCTTGAAGCGCGCGTCATCGAGGCGCTTCTGTACGGTTCCGGGGGAGATGCCCATCACTCGCGCGATTTCCTTCGCGCTCATCTCGTCGGCGGCGAGCAAGGTCGCCTCCAGCTCACGGGGCGCGAGGCCCATGCCGAGGGTGCCTTTCCATTTGCCGGTGTTGATAGTGGTGGTTTCCATGAGTGCTCTCCTTCGTTGCGCTTGAAATATGGGCGTACTCATATTTCCTGTCAAGGGGAATACTCATATTTTTGAGCAAAAAAAAGCGAGGCGACAGATGGCCTCGCTTCGGAGCGTCATTCAAACCAAGCGTGGGCGCCCCTTGTGTCGAACGGTGGACCACCAGAACACCCATCCCAGAACTGTCAGGTTCTGTTCTCTGAGTTGATCGCTCGTGTACTCCTCGTCTTCAAACTCCTCACGATTGAAGCTTCGAAGTCGAATGCCGCCTCCTGGCAGTCGATACACGAACTTAACCCTCAGCATTCCGTCATGCTCCAGAGCGTAGATCTCACCATCGATTATCTGCGTACTGGAGGTGTCAACGCCGATCGTGGAGCCGTCCATTATCAGTGGCTCCATACTCTTGCCTACCAGTTGGGTACAGATCGCGGCCCCTGGGTCGACGCCTGCCGCGCGAAGAGTGGCATAGGAGAATCGTAACTTCCGGCCATAAACGGGCTGGACGGTACTGCGCCCGCTACCTGCCGCCATTTGTACCTCGCGAAACAGAGGCAGCTCCGCATCATCTGCTGCAAGGCTTGTGGAGTCATCCCACCCGTCCACCTGGCCGAGATAGGTCGCTTCGGAGGTTCTCTCACTGGCTTCGGCTAGCGAGACGATAGTTCCGTTTGATGCGAGCATTTCTCCGCTGCCGTTCTCAAGCCACAGGGCATTCACACCACAAACGCTAGCGATGCTTGCGTTGTAGCTGGTGCTCTGAGACTTGCCTCGCTCCAGGTTAGAGACCGAGGTCTGGTCAATGCCCACTCGCTGGGCCAGTTCGGCCTGAGTTAGGCCTGCATGTTTTCTCGCCTTCTTCAGGCGCTCGCTGTATGTGCTCATACCGAAATTCTCAGGAGTTTGCTCATACGATTGCAAATGGGAGTTGTCATGGGCTACCGTAGGGGAAAACTCATATTGAGGCGACCCGTGAACGAAATTTATGAGCGCCTGGTTAAGCACTTCGACACCCAGGAGCTTGCTGCTGCGGCCCTGAAGGTTGATCAGTCGACGGTCTCTGGCTGGATTCGCGGTCGCTGGAAGATGTCACC
Organism: Pseudomonas sp. YH-1; assembly: GCF_051990045.1. Classification (NCBI taxonomy): domain Bacteria; kingdom Pseudomonadati; phylum Pseudomonadota; class Gammaproteobacteria; order Pseudomonadales; family Pseudomonadaceae; genus Pseudomonas; species Pseudomonas sp. YH-1. The sequence goes on from NZ_CP178184.1 coordinate 1,696,627, forward strand.
CAGAGTAGCCGTTCGAGCTGAAGAGGCGACCGGTGGGCTCTTCTCGCGCCGCGACCTTTGCCCAGATTTCCCTTGGGGTCCCGCCGAGCAGAATTGCCGCGACCTTGGTGCAAACGATAGAGACCGCGGGGAGCCGGCGGTAGGCGGGCAAACATGCTGCTGATCCATACAGTGCTTTTCCTGCGAAGCGCAGCACAGCTTCTCAACTCGCGCGTCCTCTGTGTTTCGCATGCGAAACCGAAAGCCTTTTGTGAAAAGGGTTGCTCCCAGAACACTTTTCTACTGGATGTCTCGGCGCGGCGATCTGGGCGGGGGATTCATCGGCTGGGCCCCTTGGGGGCCTTCGTTCGCCTCGTCGCTTGGGATATTTCTAAAAGGGTGCAGGCTGCCTGCATCGACCAATTGCAGCAAAACCGGGGGCTTGCACTTTGAAAAAGTCTGATACGCGCGCACGCGCTCCTCTCTCTCAGCCGCCCTGATCCCAGGGGTTGCACTTCCCAGAATGTGTGGAGGATGGGTTTTGCCCATTCGCCAGACAGCAAAAAGCCCGCTTGGCGGCGGGCTCTTCAGAACCACCCGTTGGCGCGGGTGGCGGGTACTTCTTTGTCTCAAGGAGACGAACATGCCAAGTAAAAATACTCCAGCGCCGGCAGCGGCGCAACAGCTGAAGACCACCAAGGTCGACTTTGCCAACCAGTGCCATGGCGAACTCCTTAGCGTTCGCCCCGGTGTCCCGGCAGTGGAGGCTCTGCAGTTGGCCCGCAGTCTTGCGAGTGGGGTCCAGCAGATCCTTGGCCATCTCAGCGACGTCATCAACTACGGCGACAACCTCGGCTACATGGACGAGATGCGCGCCATCGGCTTCCTCAGCGATACCGTTGCCTCCCTGATCTTCTCTGTAGAGCGCGGCATGGAAGCTCAAGGGGGCGAGGCATGAACCTGGACGCCCCGGAACAGCTTCGTACCACCTTGGAGGTCACGAATGACGTCCTGGCTGCGTTTGGCTCTGCTGCCGATGGGGAGCAGGAGCAGCGCACCTCTCTGGAAATCGCAAACGATCTCCTTGAGTGCATGGAAGCCGAGGTAACTCAGATCATGGAGATGCGCTCCATCCTGCTCGCAGTCTGGCGCGACCCCGAGGCTACAGCGCACATCAAGAACCTCGTCGGCGCCGGAATCAATGCCAGCCACTTCGTGAGCAAGGGGCTAGAGGTCTTGGCGATCTCGTTCAGGGAGGAGTTGGCAGCGCTCGAGCAGCCGGACCAAGTTTCCGCTCCCTCCGATGTCGATGGAGGTGAAGCATGACCGCCAAGCGCTTCGCCCGGGTAACTCCTGAGCAGTACCAGTCCATGTCCAACCTGGCCCGCGAGAAGCGGACCTGCCTTGAACTCGTGGCATCCAGCGAGATCGGCGGCGCCTTCGGCACGTTCGACTGCATGGTCGGCGACGTTTTCCTCAATGCAGCTGATGACAGTCGCTGGCTGGGTGAGCGGATCATCATCAAGCTGGCTATCGACATCGACGTGGATCGCTTCCGCGCGACCGCGCGACCAGAGATCGACTGGTCGGCGTTGGCAGACGACGAGATCCACCTGTTCGTCCTGCAGCATGAGCTCGGCCACCGCGTCGACAACTACTGCACCTACGACATGCCGACTCGTGAGCTGACGGATGACGTTTATGAGCAGTGCAGGCGCCACGTGCGTTGGGCAAACGAGATCCTCGCCGACCGCTACGCCTGGAGCATGATCCGTCCTGGTGAGCCCATGCCGATCGGGGAACATGGCCGGAAGAATGCTGAGCTGATCGCCGAGACCTTGGCCTTCCTCGATCAGCACATCCCACGCCGGCCGTGCGCACCTCTGCCCATCGATCAAGGGCAGTACGCCTGCGTTCCGACTCGAATGCTGGCCAACGACATCCTCGCGGCCTACGTGGGCCCGGAGGTGCATCCCAGCAAGATCGCCAGGGCGAAGGAGATGGTTGAGCGCACCCGCGAGCGCTTGGGCCTGCCGATCCCTGCGCCGCTGTTCGAGGCCGGCCCTGGCGACATCATCCTCACCAACCTCCCGCAGAGGGCAGCAGCATGACCGACCTGATCACCACCGGCGGCCAGGCCGCAACCATGACCAGCTTGGAGTTGGTCGAGTTCATCAACCAGCACCGCGAGCGGCAGGCGGAACAAGCCGGGCAGCTGTTCCCCTCGTATGAGTTCCCCGAGCTGACCCACGCCAACCTGCTCGCCAAGATCCCCAAGGTTATCGGCGAGGTATCTCATTCATTTGAATGCGATCTCCCTGACAGCTATGGGCGCCCGCGGCGTGGCTACCGCCTCCTGAAGCGCGAGGCCTGTTTGATGGCCATGTCCTACAGCTATGCCCTGCAGGCGGCCGTGTTCGACCACATGACGGCGCTGGAGGAGCGCGCGGCCAAACCGCTGACCGCTGCCGAGCAACTGCTGGCCAGCGTGCAGCTCACCGTTGACCTGGAACGCCGCCAGCGGCAGACCGAGCACCAGGTGGCAGCGCTTGCCGAGACCGTCGGTGACATGGATCGCGCCCATCCGCTGCTCGACTCGATCCCCAACGGCATGGAGAGCATCACCGCCATTCGCCAGCGGATCGGTAAGCAGTACGGCCTGCCGCCCAGGGTGATCGATGCGGTGGTGCGCGAGATGCCGCACAGCCCGCGCCCCTTCGCGATGGTTCGCAGCCAGCACGAGGAGGTCAACGGCCGCCCGTTCGCGGTCTGGGCCAAGGCCGAGATCAGCAGGGTGTTCGATCGCTTCGCCCGCGGCTGCACCTTCGTGACTCAGCACCGCGCCACACACCCTGACTTTGGCGCAGGCCAGGAGCGCTTCCAGATGCGCGGCTCCCCTGTGCAGGAGGTGGACGTATGAGCCCCCGTCCGCTTCATCCGGGCCTGATCACCACAGGCGCCAACGGCCAGCCGGTTATCGCCGGCCCGTGGCCTTCCTACCGCCAATTCCGCGGCCTGCCTGAGCGTGAGCGATGGGTGCTGTACGGCCACGCCAAGGCCTGCCGCTCCGCGCTCGAGGACCAGGGCTTCGTCATGGCCGAGAGCTACGACGACTTCGTGAAGCGGGTAACTGAGGAGCTGGACGTATGAACGATGCAGTACCGGCTGATCCGTTGGTGCCGGTGGAGGTCGACCTGCGCGGCCTGGCGTTCATGCCCCTCGATGTGGTCCGCCTCCTCGACAGTGACCTGTTCGCACTCACCAACGGCGAAGAGTTCAAGGCGGCGCTCTCTCTGTGGTGCAAGGCCTGGCTGCAGGTGCCTGCAGCTTCGCTGCCAAACGACGATCGCGTGCTTGCTTATCTCTCCGGGGCCGGCGGCCGCTGGGGGAGAGTGAAGGGCATGGCGCTGCGTGGATGGCAGCTCTGCAGCGATGACCGCCTGTATCACCCTGTGATCGCTGAGAAGGCCCTGGCGGCATGGGAGGAGCGCGTCGCCTATCGAGAGCGCCGGGACAACGAAGCAGAGCGCCTGCGCCGGCACAGAGAGGAGCACAAGAGGCTCCGCGATCAGTTGCGCGAGTTCGGCATCACCTATCCCCACAGCGCACCGATGGAAACGCTTAGGTCCGCGTTGCAGGACGCAGAACTGAACCGGCAGCGAAGCGTATCAGGCAACGCACCCGAACGCGTTTCAACACCGTTGCCTGATACGGGCCAGCTACGGCTAAGAGAGGGAGAGGGAGAGGGAGAGGGAGAGGGAGAGGGAGAGGGACAGAGACAGAGAGAGGGAGAGGGATATCTATTAGATCCCCCCTTACCCCCAGAGGGGGGAGCCGCTACCGCGGCGGGCGAACAGGACAAGCCTCAACGCAAGCGGAAGGAACCAGCCCCGGCGTTCGATCCGCTGGCTGCCAAGCCGGCCAACGTGAGCGCCGAGACCTGGTCCAGGTGGGTGCAGCACCGCAAGGAGATCCGCAAGCCGCTGACGCCGACCTCGTGCAGCCAGCAGGCCGCGCAGTTGGCCACGTGCCCGAACCCTGATGCGGTGATCGCCAAGAGCATTGCCAGCGGTTGGCAGGGGCTGTTCCCCGACCAAGTTGCTCGAGGCCAAGGCGCCAAACCCTCGAGCTTCACCAACCTACCCAAGCACAACGCAGACCAGAATTCAGAGGAGCCCGACCATGACGGCCCGAATTTCTAACTTCGCCCGCGCCCCCGAGCGCATCCTCGGCACCGAGAACGGCGCCCTTTGCCAGCAGCACCGCTCCTACACCGAAACCAAGGTGGAGCAGTTCGAAGGCGGCTATCTCGACGTGGGCTGCCCGGCCTGCCAGTGGTCGGCGTTGCGGCTCGCTCCTACGGGCACCGAGCAGCACCGGCAGGCCCTGCAGGTGGAGCAGGCGCGCAAGCTGAACGTCCTGCTGATCGGCTCCGGCATCACGCCGCGGTTTCGTGCCGCGATGCTGGATAACTACCTGACTGGCGGCAACGCGCGAATGACTGCCGTGCTCGAGCGCTGCCGCGAATTTGCCGAGAACTTCCCAGAGCACTATCAGGCCGGCAACTCGCTCCTGCTGGTGGGAAACGTGGGCACCGGCAAGACCCACCTGGGCAGTGCCATCGTTCAGCACGTGATCCGCGCCCACGGCGCCCAGGCGGTCATAGTCAGCGCCGCGCAGATCATCCGGGCCGCGAAGGGCTCCATGGCCCGGAATGCCCAGTACACCGAGCGCGACGTGATCGAGGAACTGGCCGGCTTCGACCTGCTGGTGATCGACGAGGTGGGCGCCCAGAGCGGCACTGAGTACGAACGCAGCCTACTGCACGAGGTGATCGACCAGCGCTACCAGCAAGTGCTGCCCACCGTGCTCATCTCGAACCTCCCGGCCGATGCTGCTGCGCCTGTCGATGGCCAGCTCACGCTCCAGGACTTCATCGGTGAGCGTGCTCTGGACCGCCTGCGTCAGGGTGGCCGAGCAGTCCGCTTCACCTGGGAGTCCGCGCGCAAGGGGGCGCCCGCATGAGCCGTGACCTGCATAGTCTCGAGGCTGAACACGGCGTGCTCGGCGCGCTCTTCATGGGCGCCGCCCAGAGCGATCAGGCCCTGGTCGACCAGATCGTGGAGAAGCTGACCACGGATGACTTCTACTTCGACGACAACGCCGCGCTGTTTCAGACCATCGCAGACCTTCATGCCGAGGGGGTGCCAGTCGATCCGGTCACCGTTGCCCAGGTTCGTCCCGCGCTGCCGAGCGAGGTGAAGACGCTGGAATACGCCTTCTCGATTCACCGCAACGTGCCGTCGACGGCGAACTGGAAGACCTACTGCAGGCATCTGCGCGAGCGCTCCACTCTGCGCCGCCAAGTCGAGATTGGCCGCCTGATCGAGAGCTTGGCCACCGAGGATCGGCCTCTGGCCGAGATCATCGCCAAGGCACAGGAGGCCATGGCTGACCTGCGTGACCTCGACGACGACGTGCCGGCGTATCGCCGTCTCGATGAGGTGGTGCTGAAGGTGGTGGACCAGTTGGATGATGGTCTGAACGACCGCCTGCCCAAGTTCCAGGACACCGGCCTGGCTGACCTCGACAAGCTGATGCGCGGCATCCGCCCGAAAAAGGTCACCGTCATTGCCGGCCTGCCTGGCAGTGGAAAGACCACCTTGGCGCTGCAGATCGCCCAGCATAACGCCGTGAAGCGTGGGAAGCCTTGGCTGGTGTTCTCGCTGGAGATGCCCGAGGAAGAACTGGGCATTCGTGCGATCGCCTCGCTGGGCGGGATCGATCTCAAGCGCCTCGACTCGCCCAAGGACTTGGACGGGGACGACTGGGAGCGTGTCACTGCTGCGGCGGCCCAAGCCAATGATGCGCCCCTGTTCATCTGCGACGACCCCACTGTCACGCCCACGCGGATGCGCGCCATCTCCCGGCGCGTCATGCGCGAGCACGGGCTGGCGGGAATCGTGGTGGACTACGTCGGCCTTGTTCCGCCGGATGCCAAGGGGCGGACCCGGTCCGATGAGGTGGGCGCTGTGAGCAAGGCCCTGGTGCGCCTCGCCAAGGAGCTGGACGTGCCCGTGATCGAGCTGTCGCAGCTCAACCGCGAGTCGACCAAGCGCACCGGCAAGGCCAAGCGCCCGCAGGCCAGTGATATGCGCGACTCCGGCGAGATCGAGGCTGATGCGAGCTGCATCCTCATCGTCCATCGCGACATGGACAGCGAAGAGGGGCAGAACGGGATCACCGAAATCCTCATGCCGAAGAACCGCAACGCACCGCCAGGGCTTTGCATTGTTCAGCAGCAGGGCCAGTACGGCCGTTTCGTGAACCTCTGCGGGTATCGCGACCCCTCCCAGGAAGAGGTCGAGATGGGCCGCAGCTTCGCCAGCCAGTACGGCGGCAAGGGGAAGGCAGCATGAGCATCGAGAACAAACTCCCTGATCCGCTTCCTGAGTCGCTGGAGGTGTGCCGTGGGCTGATGGAGCGCCTGACTGCCGACTGCAACAACGTCCGCGACCAGATCGAAGAGTCGGACGCGCTGTGGAAGGCCACTGGCCGTGCACCGAACCCTTTGTGGTATCGAAAGGCTCGCTCTGCCTTGCGTTGGCTGAACCGTGACCGCGTGCGCCTGCAGGAGCACATGTCACGCCTCAGGAAGGCGTCGACTGCGCAGGGAAACCAGGACGAGAATCGCTTGCTGATCCTCGCTCTGCGTGAGCACGTCAGCCCCGAGGTGTTCCAGGCCTTCGTCAACAAGGCCCGCTCCCAGGCGGGGCATGGATTCTCCGATTTCAAATCGGAGAATTCCGGCGAGGTGCTCGCATGACTTCCTCGACCGCTTACGTCCGCTTCAGCGATGCGGAGATCCGCCGGCAGGCCCAGGGCACGGCGAAGACCCTGCGCGATGCCCGCTATCCGGCGCTGCGCTTCCGCTTCCACCAGGACCGCGCCCGCGGCTCGTGGCACGTCGTTGTGCGCAAGCGCTGGGGCAAGGCTGCGAGTTATCCCGATCTCACCGCTAGCGCGATGCTGGAGGCCCTGCCGGCGATCCTTGCCCGGCGTGTGGCGGAGCCTGATAGCACCAGCACGGCACGATTCTTCGCGACCGTTGGCCAGGTGCTGGAATGGCAATTGGAGCGCCAGATGACCAACCGCGCTCTGTCCGCCAAGCGCAAGGCCTCGGTGAAGTCGATGATCCGGCGCCACCTGCTGCCACGCCTGCGCGATCTGCCGGTGAGGGACGCCACCAAGGCCACGCTGGACCGCGTGCTGTTCTGGCCCCTGCAGGAGCAGTTCTCGCCGGGCTATGTGCGGCAGGCCTACGGCATCCTCATGGGTGCCATGCGGCAGGCTCACCGCCTCGAGCTGATCCTCGGCAACCCGATGGGGTCGATGCGCTTCACCGACTTCGTGCGCGGCAAGATCCCGCCCAAGCCTGCTGGTCTCCGACCGGACGGAACCGGCCAGCTCCTCGCCCAGCTCGCGGATCACTACGGGAAGGCCCCTGCGGAGGCGCTGGTGGCCCTGCTGATGCTTTGCCATGGCACCCGGCTCGGTGAGACCCGCTCCGCTCGCTGGCGTGACTTCTGGCTGGAGGAAGGGCTGTGGACGATCCCGGCGCGGGACACAAAGACCCGTAGCGAGCACCAGCTGCCGCTCACCGGTCAGGTGCTGGCCCTGCTGCGCGCCCACCGGGAGTACCAGCAGCGCCGCGGCATCGAGTCGGTCTATCTGTTCCCCGGCGCCCGGGGGAAGCCAATCTCGCCCAGCCAGGCGACGGTGATCTTCGCGGCGATGTCGGGCGGCGAGTGGAGCAGTCACGACCTGCGCAAGCTGGCCCGCACGTCCTGGACCGAGCTGGGTGTGGATCACCTGATCGGGGAGATGCTGCTGAACCACGTCATGAACGGGGTGCTGGCCGCGTACATCCAGACTCGCGCCAAGGAGCGGAAACGGGAGGCCCTGCAGCTGTGGCACGACCACCTCGACACTCTCGGCTTCCAGCGCATCCACGGTGAGACATGTGTGGAACTCGCTCCTGCCGATCCCCTTACCAACGCAAGCAGCATCAGCGCTGCCAGCGCTTTTTAGGTTCTCGAAAGATGGAGGAACCAATGAGCCAAGTGACTTCGCTTTTCCCTCGGAAGAACCTGCAGCCGGTGGAGCGCGTGCTGCTCAAGACGGCGGCCAAGGAGTTCGCCCTGGATCGCCTGGCCGGCGTCGGCGCGCTCACCTGCCTGATGCACCTGGTGGTGGACTGGCACAGCAGCCGCGCCGAGCAGGGTTTCACCGAGTACGCCCAGGCCTGGATCGCCCAGGGCAACATCAAAGGCGGCAAGGGCGTGGAGGCCCTCATGCGCGACCTGTTTGGCTGTGATCAGCCGCAACCGCCCAAGGGGGCCGCATGACGGGAATCTATCGAGATGTGTTGCCAGCGATCGTTCGCGTCCTGGCCGCCGACGTGATCGACAACACGGCGAAGCAGAGCTGGCAGAAGCTCATCGATCGGAAGGTGGATGGCGGGTACCGCGCGCTGCTCTCTGCACAGGACCAGTTCGAGTTCGACTGCATGCTCCACGCGCTATTGCATCGCGAGCTGAGCCAGTCGGAGTGGGACGTCTTGTATGCGCGCTACTCGACCCACAATGGCCGCCGCCTCAACGCTGTCGGCCGGATGGTGCCGAGGGTCACCAGCCCAGCGCCGCGCGTCTTCTTGACCTACGCGGTGACCAGTTGGTGCATCCCGAAGCTGAAGGGGAAAGATGGCAAGCGCTCCACCGATGTCCTGGTGCTGTCGGAGAAGTGGTACGACATCAATCAGTGGGACACCGAGGCGCGGCCTGACTCGACTCGCAGCCGTTGGCGCCGAGATATCTGGAAGGCGCTGAACGCCATCGAGGAGCAAGCGATCGTTCGTGTCACCGAGATCCTGGAGCGGGAGAGATTGGTCGAAGTCGCTTGACTCTTGTGAGCGAATGAGCGAAATTGCCCACATCTGCTGATCCGTGCGCGCCGCACAGACCAGCCCCAAAAAGCCCGGCCACTGTGTCGGGCTTTTCCGTTTCTGGACCCGGCCACCGTGCCGGGTTTTTTATTGCTCGCAGATTGTTGCCGCGGCCAGGGCGGACCCCGAAAGGGGCAGGCCTGGACACCGTGAGCCGGAAGCGCGGTGATACGGAAAAACACCGGCAGAGCAGGCGTATCGACATCCTCGATACTCCCGGTGCGGCCTGTTCGGACAGCGTGGAAAGACACGCGCTCAATGCAGGTGAATGCGCAGGCTGATGCGCTATGTGGAGAATGGACGCGAAAACGGTACACCAACGGGGCAAACACCCCCCGGGTGAGGCTGAAACGCTGCCGCCGTCTAGCATGCCGGAGATCAGCACCGGCCCCTGCGCCAATTTCAAAGCCCAGCCATCAAGCTGGGCTTTTTCATTTGAGCCCCGGTGAGGGGATAACGAGATGGCCAACATGCCCGACAAACCGGAGACCTGGGCGCTTGTGCTCGCCTGGCTGAGCCAACACGCGCCCGTGCTGTACGCCACTGGTCTCTCGTTCCTGATGGCTGCCGTCCGGATCATCTATGGCGGTGGCACCCAGCGGCAGGCGCTGCTGGAAGGCGCGCTATGCGGCGGGCTCACGCTCACCCTGATCAGCGGCCTGGAGTTCTTCGGCCTTCCTCAGTCGCTATCCACCTTCGTTGGTGGGTGGGTCGGCTTCCTTGGCGTCGAGAAGGTCAGGGCGCTGGCTGACCGGTACGCCAACTTCAAGATTCCCGCCAGCAAGGCAGGTGAGTGATGGCCTGCAAGCGCTGCGAGGAGACCAGGGCCTACATCCTGGCAAACCTGAGGATGATGTATGAGCGAGCAACCCTGCGAAAAAGAAAGTCCGATCCTCGTGGTCAAGATCCCACAGGTGCTGAGCAAGCAAGCGGCAGAGATGGCCGAACGAGAGGTTGAGCAGATTGCCCAGCGTCTCGGGATGCGGCACATCCTTGTATGCGGAGGCAGCGATGCGCACGTCGAAAGCGACCTGCGCCCGCTGCTGAGTGATCTGGTTGCCGAGCAACGCAAGACCAATCAGTTACTCACCGCGCTGATCACTGCCATGGCAGAAGAGGACGGCGGGGATGGAGAGCCAGATCCAATCATCCCGCGAGATTTGGCGGGTCGGCCCATCGGTTTGCGCCGAGGCCCCGCTGACCATGCCTAAGGTTCAGACCCTCAAGCCAAGGCTGCAGCAGGTCGGCTCGAAGCTGAAGGCAACAGCCAACACCAGCGAACGACGCATGACTGGCAGCAGGCTGCAGAAGCGCCGCTATCGGCTGTGGCTGGCTTCGCCTCAGTGCGCCGAGTGCGGCGTGATGGTGGCTTACCCCAGTGGCTTCGAGCTGGACCACAAGATCCCGCTCTACCAGGGCGGCGAGGACACGGAGGAGAACTGCCAGATCCTCTGCTGTGGGCCGGGCAGCTGCCACGACCGCAAGACCCGGACCGATGAGGCCTCAGCCTGAGGCACGTCAGTCCCCCAATATTTGCACCGTCTTGGGGCGAAAAATCGCCGACGAGGGGGAGGGGTGGGTCAAAAGTCTGAAAAGTCGTTGCACGGGAAACCTCGCCCCCTCTCACGTGCACATTTTCTCCCCCCTTGAGGTTTTTGTTAATGGCGTTAACAGACAAGCAACGGAAGTTTGTCGACGCAAAGGCCCGTGGAGCTTCCAACAAGGAAGCCGCCGAGGCCGCTGGCTGTGTGGGTTCTAGCGCTTCTGTGTCCGGCTCCCGCTGGGGCAATGATCCGAAGATCATCGCAGCGATCGAGGAGCGAAAAGCTGAGCTGAATGTTAATCGCAGGTCTCGCTCGGCGAAGGCCGGGAACCAGCCAGATGATGACGTCGATGACTTGCCTGAGGCAGACGGAGAATTCCTCACCTGCCTCCCAGATACCCAGGACCCGCTCGAATGGTTGCTGGCTCTGATGAATGAGCCGCGCGCAAAAATCTTTGACCGTAGGAATGCCGCACAGACGGCCATGCCCTATGTGCATGGAAAGCGTGGCGAGCAGGGCAAGAAGGAAGCGAAGCAGGAAGCCGCGAAGGAAGTCGGCAAAGGTAAATACAGCCAAGGCAAGCCGCCGCCGCTCAAAGTTGTGAGGTAACCCATGCTCTGGACAACTGCCTGCCCCGGATGGTGGCAGCGCCTGAGCGTGGGCGAATCAATCATCCCGCCTCCGCTTTTTCCGCAGGAGGCTGAGGAGGGGCTGGAGGTTTTCCGCTCCCTCAAGATTGTTGATGCCCCCGGAAGCCCCACCATCGAGGCTGCGTGCGCCCCCTGGGTGCTCGAGTTCGCTGGGGCGATCTTCGGCAGCTACAACAGCGAGACCGGTCAGCGGCTGATCACCGAGTACTTCCTTTGCATCCCGAAGAAGAACTCGAAGTCGACCATCGCCGCAGCGATCATGCTGACTGCGCTGATCCGCAATTGGCGGCTTGAGGCTGAGTTCATCATCCTCGCGCCCACGAAGGAGATTGCGGACAACAGCTTCAAGCCTGCAGCGGCAATGGTGAAGCACAACGAGGAGCTATCCGCTCTTCTTCACGTGCAACGCCCGATGCGTGAGATTCGCCACCTGGAGACAGGCGCAACGCTGAAAGTGGTTGCGGCGGACAGCGACGTGGTCGGCGGCAAGAAAGCGGTTGGCGTTCTGATCGATGAGGCGTGGCTATTCGGTAAGAACCCGAAGGCGTCGGACATGATCAGAGAGGCTACCGGTGGTCTGCTGTCGCGCCCCGAAGGCTTCACCATCTACCTGACGACTCAGTCGAATGAGCCCCCCGCTGGCGTCTTCAAGTCGAAGCTGAGTTACGCGCGCGGCGTGAGAGACGGCAGCATTAAGGACAACAAGTTCCTGCCGGTCATCTACGAGTTCCCGCAGGAAATGATTCAGAGCGGCGAGGCCAGGCGCCCGGAAAACTTCCACCTGGTGAACCCGAACATGGGGTTCTCGGTAGACAGGCCTACGCTCGAGCGCCTGTTCAGCCAGGCCGAAATCGATGGTGAATCTGAAATTCGCGGCTTCCTGGCCAAGTTCCTGAACATCGAGGTCGGCCTGGCGCTGATGTCGAATAGCTGGGCAGGTGCAGAGCACTGGGAGAAGCGGGCCGATAGAACTCTCTCATTCCAGGAGCTGCTGCGCCGCTCCGAGGTGGTGGTGGCTGGCATCGACGGTGGCGGCCTCGATGACCTCCTAGGCCTGACCTTGCTCGGGCGCGAACACCAGACCCGCCGATGGCTGCACTGGGCGCACGCCTGGGCACACGAGATCGTGCTCGAGCGCCGCAAGGACATCGCCACCAAGCTCCTGGACTTCCAGAAGGATGGCGATCTGACCATCGTCGCCTTGCCTGGCGATGACGTGAGAGAGCTTGCGGACATTCTCTGCCAGGTGAAAGACGCTGGGCTGATGCCAGAGCAGAAGGCTATCGGCGTTGACCAAGCCGGCATTGGCGACATTGTCGATGAGCTCACCACCGAGGAGCGCGGCTTCACGATGGAACACATCGTGGGAATCGGTCAGGGCTGGAAGCTCACCGGATCGATCAAGACCACCGAGCGGAAGGTCGCCGGCGGCGAGCTCGTGCACGGCGGGCAGCCGCTGATGGCCTGGTGCGTCGGCAACGCGCGGACCGTCCAGGTCGGCAACGCTCTCGCCATCAACAAGCAGGTCAGCGGCACCGCCAAGATTGACCCACTGATGGCCACCTTCGACGCGGCAACGCTCATGGCTCTCAACCCCTCAGCTTGTGATGAGGGAGATTTCAACGACTTCCTGAAGGCACCGATCATCGTATGAAGCCCAAGACGAAGAAGCCGAGCCGGATCAAGGCTGCCGTGCTGGGCTGGCTGGGTGTACCGGTCGGCCTGACGGATGAAGCCTTCTGGAGCCAGTTCGGCACCAACGTAGCTGGCCAGGCGGTCAATGAGTGCTCGGTCCTCAAGCTGTCGGCTGTGTGGGCCTGTGCTCGCCTGATTGCCGAGACCATCTCGACACTGCCGCTCGGGCTCTATGAGAAGACGGCCCGCGGGCGGATCGCGTTGACGGACCACCCGCTCTACAGCGTCATTCACTCCCGCCCCAACCCTGACTCCACCGCGGTGGTGTTCTGGGAGGCGATGATCGTCTCCATGTTGCTCCGTGGTAACGGGTTCGCGGAGAAGAACTACATCGGCAAGCGGATGGTGTCGATGGACTTCCTGGCGCCTGGCCGGCTTTCCATCACGCGGGACGCCAACGGCAACAGGAAGTACCGGTACACCGAGAAGGACGGGACGCAGCGCGAGATCCCCGCGAAGAACATCTTCCGCATCCCAGGCTTTACCATCGACGGTGACTGGGGGCTGTCCGCGATCGAGTACGGCTCGCAAGTCTTCGGATCAGCCCTGGCTGCGGGTAACGCCGCCAATAGCACCTTCGAGAAGGGCTTGGCGCCGACCGTTGCCTTCACCATGCAGCGCGTCCTCAACAAGGAGCAGCGCACCGAGTTTCGGGAGAGCCTTGCCGAAGTCAGTGGGGCGATCAACGCCGGCAAGTCGCCCCTGCTTGAGGGCGGAATGGATGCCAAAACCATCGGCATCAACCCCAAGGACGCCCAGCTTCTGGAGTCCCGCGCGTTCAGCGTTGAGGAAATCTGCCGCTGGTTCCGGGTACCGCCATTCATGGTAGGACAGTCGGAAAAATCCAGCTCCTGGGGGACCGGCATCGAGCAGCAGATGATCGGCTTCCTGACCTTTACCTTGAGGCCGTGGCTGACCCGCATCGAGCAGGCCATCAACAAGGACCTGCTCTCCCTGGCCGACCAGATGACGACCTACGCGGAGTTTTCCGTGGAAGGCCTTCTCCGCGCCGACAGCAAAGGGCGCGCCGAGTACCTGGCAAGCATGGTGAACAACGGCCTGATGACGCGAGATGAAGGCCGAGCAAAGGACAACCTGCCGCTGATGGGTGGCAATGCCGACGTGCTCACAGTGCAGACCGCACTGATCCCCCTCGACCAGCTGGGCAAGGCCCCCGCCGGCAACTGATCCAGAGGAACCACCATGTCCAGAAAAGCACTGCCCGCCGCGCGCGTGGGCGCGCCGGCGGCTGGCCTGCGTTTTGACCTGTCGGCCCGCGCCATGGAGCGCTGGAACCCGGCAGTGCAGGCGGCCTCCGAAAAAGACAACAGCATCAGCATCTTCGACATCATCGGCCAGGACTACTGGACCGGCGAGGGTGTTACCGCCAAGCGCATTGCCGGCGCACTCCGCGCGATCGGCGACGGCGACGTAGTGGTGAATATCAACAGCCCCGGCGGCGACATGTTCGAGGGGCTGGCTATCTACAACCTGCTCCGCGAGCACCCCGGGAACGTGACCATCAAGGTGCTCGGCATGGCCGCCTCGGCCGCCTCCATCATCGCGATGGCAGGAGACGAGGTGCAGGTGGCTCGTGCGGGCTTCCTGATGATTCACAACGCCTGGACCTTGGCCGCCGGAAACCGGCACGACTTCCGGGAATTTGCGGATTACCTGGAGCCCTTCGACGCGGCGATGGCTGACGTCTATGTGGCTCGCACCGGCCTGGATGCCAAGACTGTCGCCACGATGATGGACGGCGAGACCTGGATCGGCGGCAGCAAGGCGGTCGAGCAGGGCTTCGCTGACTCGCTGCTCGACTCCGACGAGGTCGCTGGCGGCAACGAGAAGCCATCTGCACAGACCGTGCGCCGCATCGAGAACGCGCTTCGCGCTTCCGGAATGCCTCGGTCCGAGGCCATGCGATTGATCTCCGATTTCAAAGCCAGCCTGAGCGACTCGGCCGGCGATGGTGAGCGTGACGCCACCAACCTTGGCGACGGCGCAGCCTCCGCCATCAGCTCCACCATCTCCCTCGAAAACTTCATCAAGAGGTAAGGCCAAATGAGCCAACTTGAACAAGAGTACAAGCAGGTCCAGGCGGACCTGAAAAAGGTCGGTGACGACCTGCGCACCTACGCCGAGCAGTCCGAGAAGGAACTGAAGGCGCACTCCAAGCTGTCCGAAGACACCAAGGCCAGCGTCGATAAGCTCCTGGTTTCCCAAGGCGAGCTTCAGGCCCGGCTGCATGCTGCCGAGCAGCTCATGGCCAAGCTGGAGAAAGGTGGTGGCCGGATCGCCACTCCGGAGAGCATGGGTGAAACCTTCGTCGCCGCCGAAGGCTACGATGCCTGGGCCGCCCGCGCAGCCGGCGGTGCGAAGGGGAGCTTCACCGTTCCGGTGAAGGCTGCCATCACCAGCCTGCCCACCTCGGCCGGCGACCTGATCCAGCCGCAGCGCGTTGGCATGATCCTGCCGACCCAGCAGCGCCTGTTCGTGCGCGACCTGCTGGCCTGGGGCCGCACCACCTCGAACTCCATCGAGTACGTGCGCGAGACTGGCTTTACCAACAACGCGGCTCCGGTCTCGGAGAATCCGCAGAACCCGAAGCCGGAATCGGATATCACCTTCGAGCTGGACACCGATCCGGTGGCGACCATCGCCCACTGGGTGCGCGCTTCCCGCCAGGTGCTGTCGGACGCCCCCATGCTGGCCAGCTACATCGATGGCCGCCTGCGCTACGGCCTCAAGCTCAAGGAAGAGCTGCAGCTGCTCAAAGGCTCCGGCGTCGGCCTCAACCTGAACGGCATCTACACCCAGGCTAGCGTTTACGCGAACCCGGGCGTGGTCGTGCAGGCCGAGACCGCAATCGACCGCCTGCGCCTCGCTCTGCTGCAGGTCACTCTGGCCGAGTACGAAGCCGACGGCATCGTGCTGAGCCCGGTGGACTGGGCAGCGATCGAGCTGACCAAGGACAAGAACAACAACTACGTCTTCGCAACCCCGACCGGCCTGGCCGTCCCGGGCCTGTGGGGACGTCCTGTTGTTGCCTCCCAGTCCATGGACATCGGCGACTTCCTGACTGGCTCCTTCCAGCAGGGCGCCGAGGGCTGGGACCGCGAGGACGTCAGCGTCACCGTCTCCACCGAGGACCGCGACAACCTCGTGAAGAACATGGTCACCATCCTCTGCGAGGAGCGCGTGGGCCTGTCGGTGTTCCGTCCGGAAGCCTTCGTGAAGGGCGACTTCGACGGCCTGCCGGCGTCCTGATCCACTGGCGGGGCTTCGGCCCCGCCCTCTCCTGAGGAGTGACCATGGTCCTGGTAACAGCAACCACAGGTTTTGACCACGGCGGTCGTCGCCGGCGCGGCGAAGAGTTCGACGTCAGTCCGCAGCAGGCACTGGCGCTGAAGCGCAATCGGCTCGTCACCTACGACGAGAACCAGGTGGACCCCGATCCAGCCGCTGGCGAGAAGTCGTCTGCATCGCAAGTGGCCCCAGTCTCACCGCAGACGACTGCGAAACAGTCCGGGCGTGGCGCGAAGAAGAAGCCGGCCGCGGAGTAATCGTCACCAACACCACTTTCCGGCTCTGCCCCTGGGCTGACGTCCTGTATGCGATGGACGCGGCCTGGTGGCAGGTCCACGGCGATGAAGCCGCCGGCGCCTTCGACGGTGAGCGCTGCGCGCCTTTGACCTTCAAGGGCGTGAAGACGGTGCGGTTCCAGCAGTTCCAGAACAGCGGCGCCGGTGCGGCCTCGCTCGCGGCCTTCTGGGGCGCGCGGCGGATCATCCTGCTGGGTTACGACTGCCAGAAAACCGGTGGGCGCGCTCACTGGCACGGCGACCACCCGGCCGCCCTGGGCAATGCCGGCAGCCTCGACAAGTGGCCAGCCCAGTTTCGCCAGCTGGCTGCGCATCTCGCCGGGCTCGAAGTCATCAACTGCAGTCGCGAGACGGCCCTGGAGGCCTTCCCCCGGCGCATCCTTGAAGAGGTTCTCTCGTGAGCGTCATCAACCTTCAGGACGTGAAGCAGGCCCTGCGCGTTATCCACAGCGCCGACGACGACCTGATCCAGCAGCTGATCGACAGCGCCGAGGATGAGGCTGTGCGCTTCTGCGGTCGCACGCAGCTGCCGACCCTGCCGCTGGACAACCCCTGCACGCCGAGCAGCGAGGACGTCCCCTCCAGCGAGGACCCGGTGGCGCCCAGCGTCTTCACCGCGGTGGTCGCGCTGGTAAAGGCCGACTACGAGGCAACGGTCGATGAGGCGAAGAAGCTGCGCGATCTGGCCGAGGTCAAGCTGATGCCCTATCGCATCGGCCTGGGGGTGTGAGGTGCTGACCAATCGATTGCGGCACCGGATCACCTTCCAGGCGCAGGAGCAGCAGCAGGACTCGGAGTCGGGTGACGTGCTGCTGATCTGGGTGGATGCCTCGCTGTCCGACGGCACGCCGCTGGTGGACGTACCGGCCGAGGTGCTCACCGGCGCCGGCCGGGAGTTCATGGCGGCGAACACCAAGCAGAACGAGACAGACGCCCGGATCAACCTGCGTTGGTTCCCGGGTCTGGACATGTCCTGGCGAGTCATCTGGCAGGGCGAGCAATTCACCATAACCGGCGCCGACATGGATGCCACGGGGCGCAAGGAGTGGCGCCTGCGCTGCGCGACAGGAGTCACCGACGGTCGATGATGATCATCAACGGCATGAAGGGGCTGGGCGACAACATCTACCAGCGGGCATTCATCAAGCAGCTACCGCGCGGCGTGTGGCTGGAGACTCCCTGGCCCGAGCTCTACCAGGATATTCCCGACATCAACCTGATCCTGCCGGTGACCAGGCTTCGCACGCAGATGAAGAACATCTGCAGGCAGCCGAAAGGCACCTGGCAGCGCCGCCCTCGCGGCACTGTCGTTCAGGTTGGGTACGGCCGGGAGGGCATCTTCCCGGGAATGATGCGCAGCTTCGCTCGAACACCCGGAGAGATGGACCTGCCAGATTTCGGGCCATCGCCGGTCGAAGGCCGCTACGTGGTGATCCGGCCGGCAACGGTCCGCTCCGAGTGGCGCGCTGACACCCGCAACCCGCTGCCCGAGTACATCGCCCAGGCTGCGGATGAGATGCGCCGGCGCGGCTTCAAGGTGGTCTCGGTCGCCGACCTGGTCGAAGGCCGGGAATGGGCGCTCGACCCGCTGCCCACCGCCGACCTGCAGTTCCACCGCGGCGAGCTGCCGATCGACCAGCTGCTGGCCCTCGTCCAGGGAGCTGCAGCAGTGATCGGCGGAATCGGCTGGCTCCTGCCGGCTGCGATCGCGGCCAAGGTTCCGGCCCTGATCATCTGTGGTGGCCAAGGCGGCTACAACGCGCCGGAGCTCATCACCTCCAAGGTGATGGACACCTCGCGAATCCAATTCGTGGTGCCCGACAAGTTCTGTCGCTGCACCCAGAAAGAACACAACTGCGACAAGAGGATCTCGGACTATGACGCACGCCTTGCCGCCTGGGCTGACCGACTGCCTGCTGTGGTCGGATGAGCTGGGCATGGGGTACCACCCGCGCAAGCCGATGGACTACTCCGGCCCCTACTTCGAGAAGTACCAGGCGATGGATGCGACCCCGATGGGGGATGCCTTGACCAAGGCCCGCGTGCGCATGGTGCGCCGCCACCACGTCGGCGACCTGGTCGACATCGGCATCGGCGGCGGGCGCTTCCTCGAGGCGTCTGGGGCCTTCGGCTTCGACGTGAACGCCGACGCGGTGCGCTGGCTCAAGGAGCACGGCAATTTCCTGGACCCCTACAGCAGCAAGATCCCGGCGATCACCTGCTGGGACAGCCTCGAGCACATCCCGAACCCTGAAGAGTTGCTGGCCCAGGTGGTCGACTGGGTGTTCGTCTCGATGCCGATCTACCACGACCAGGCCGACTGTCTGGCGAGCAAGCACTTTAAGCCAGGTGAGCACCTCTGGTACTGGACTCAGAACGGCCTTATCAGCTGGTTCGCGCGCCTCGGCTTCGGCTGTGTCGAGATCAACCAGGAAGAGTCAGACATCGGCCGGGAGGGCATCACCAGCTTCGCGTTCCGGAGGTTCCATGGCTGATCACATCCACACCCCGAACGATGGCAGAGGCCAGCGCGACGTGTTCGTGAATGGCAATCGAATCGACAACGTCGTGTGGGCTGATGCGCGCGGCGGCGTGGTGTGGTTCTGCCCGGCGCCGGTGCGAGTTGCCAAGCGCAAGGACATCATCTACGCCCGCCGCCTGCGCGGCACGGTAGAGGTTGTCGCTCGTGGCTGATGGCGCGGAGTTCAGCATCACTGGCTTGGAGTCCCTGCTGGGCAAGCTGGATGGTCTGAGCTTCGACATTCGCCGCAAGGGTGGCCGCGCCGCTCTGCGCAAGGCAGCCATGGTGGCGCTGAATGCCGCGAAGGCCGGCGCCGAGAGGATCGACGATCCAGGCACCGGTCGGAGCATCTCCGACAATATCGCCCTGCGCTGGAATGGTCGGCTATTCAAGAAATCCGGAGACCTTGGCTTCCGCATTGGCGTGCTCCATGGGGCTGTTTTGCCGGCCAAGGGCGACAGCGTCGACAAGCAGAAGAACGCGCCGACTCCGCACTGGCGCCTTTGGGAGTTTGGGACCTCGAAGATGAAGGCCTCACCGTTCATGCGCAGTGCGCTGGCCGACAACATCGCCGAGGTGACCAACACCTTCGTCAGCGAGTACGAGAAAGCCATCGACCGCGCCATCAAGCGCGCCCAGAAGAAGGCAGCCAGGAGCAGCTGATGTACGCACCTATTTTCAAGGTCTGCTCGCAGGCTGCCGGCGTGGTCGCCTTGCTCGGCTCGAAGCCCACCAGGCTTTACCTGTTCGCTGAGGCGCCCGACAAGCCGCCGCGTCCCTATGCGACCTGGCAGACCTACGGGGGCGCGCCAGAGAACTTCCTTGCCCACCGCCCCGACATCGACTCTTTCAGCCTGCAGGTGGACGCCTTCGCGGAAACCGCTGCCCAGGCTCGCGCGGTCGCGGCAGCTATTCGTGACGCGATAGAACTGCGCGCCACGATCACCCGCTGGGGCGGTGAAGAAAAGGACGAGCCAACTGGCCTGTATCGAATCAGCTTCGACGTTGACTGGTGGGTGAACCGCTAGCCCGCCGACCTCAGTAACGACCCGCATTCAGCGGGTTTTTTTGTGCCTCAAGAAACCCGCGACAGGAGAACCCCATGTCCATCTTGGCCCAAGGAACGCAGTACTTCGTGCTCGATCCGAACCTCGACAGCAACGGCCCCGGCGTGCTGGAGATCGATTGCATCACCGCCTTCAACCCTGGCGGCAACCCGTCCGACCAGATCGATGACACCTGCCTGAAGGCTCGCTCGCGTACCTTCAAAAAGGGCCTGCGCAATCCAGGTCAGGCCACTGGAACCTTGAACGCCGATCCGCAGAACGATAGCCATTATCGATTCTGGCAGTTCGCTGAAGACCCCGAGTTCGATCAGGTTGAGATGGACATGGTCATCGGCTGGTCTGATGGCCCGCTCGACGCGAGCGGCGAGCCGACTTCCCTGCCGACCGTCGCCAGCGATGGCGGTTTCAACCTGCCAGACGACCGTACCTGGTACCGCTTCCGCGGTTACGTATCGGATTTCCCGTTCGACTTCCAGAGCAATGCGGTGGTGGCCACCAACTTCACCGTCCAGCGCTCCGGTCGCGGCTACTGGATTCGGAAGGTCTAAACCATGCAGCTCAGCCTCTCCAGTCTCACGAAAATGGGCGCCTTCACTGGCGCCCCGGTCGAGAAGGAAATCACCTGGAAGCAGAAGGACTCTGCGGAAGAGTTCAAGGCCACGGTCTTCGTCCGTCCGCTGGGTTACCGCACCGCTGTCTCCGACGTCCTGGCCCATACCGGCAAGGTCGATGGCGTCGCCGGGCGGATTGCGGCCAGCATTTGCGACCAGGATGGCAATCCGATCTTCTCGGTGCTGGACATTACCCACGGCCCGCTCGACCAGGAGGCCCTGGCTGAGGACCCAGAATCGACCAAGCGCCTTGGCGCCCTCGATGGGAACCTCACCGTGGCGCTGCTGGTGGCCATTCAGGAAGTCAACGCCCCGGGAAAGAGCCAAGCCTCGGAGAGCTAGACGAGGTCTGGCACGAGCTCGTGCTGAATGGTGTGGGTGGCAGGACAATCGCCGAGGCGCAGGAGCGCATGAGCCTGCAGGAGTTCTCGCAGTGGGTGGCCTTCCGCAAAAAACGGGGAGGCCTCCACCCAGGGCGCCGCATTGATCGCGGCTTCGCCCTGCTGGCCAGCATGTATGCGAACACCCACACCAAGAATGGCGGGTTCAAGATCGCCGACTTCCAGCCATTCGAGGCTGATGACAAACCGATCTCGCTGGTGGCTGCCATGGAGAATTGGGACTGACTGTCGGCCTATGGTAGGTTTCAGGCCTCCTATCACATGGAGGATGAAGCATGCGCTATATGGCTCTCCTGGTGGGCGCCTTGTTCGTTTCCGGCGCCGCGCAGGCCAATGAGCTTTGCGACAAGGTCGCAAGCACCGCGCGCGAGGTCATGAAGGATCGTCAGAACGGAGTTCCGATCGACTCGATCATGGCTCAGCTCGATAAGCGGCCAGGCGATTCGAGCGAGCTCATAAGGCAGATGGTGCTCACCGCTTATGAACGAGATCGTCGCTATTCCGAGAAATCTAAGGAGCGCGACATAGTCGAGTTCGGCAATGAAATGTACCTGCACTGCTCAAAATTGAAGTAACTGTCCTTTCCTTCAAAACCCGCTTCGGCGGGTTTTTTATTGCCCGGAGTTTTTCATGCCAGCACGCAGCCTCGGCACCCTTACCCTCGATGTCATCGCCAAGGTTGGTGGCTTCGTGTCCGGCATGGATGCCTCCGAGCGCAGCGCGGAGAAGTGGCGCAAGTCTGTCGAGAAGTCCGCCAAGGCGGTCGGCGTTGCTATCGGAGGCGCAATCGCCACCGGAACGACAGCCCTTACCGCCATGACCGTTGGCGCCGTCAGATCTGCTGGGGAAATCACCAACCTTGCTAGCGTGGCCAACGCCGGAACCACCGAGTTTCAGAAGTACGCCGCCGGGGCAAAGTTGGTTGGCGTAGAGCAAGACAAGCTCGCTGATATTTTCAAGGACGTGAACGACAAGGTCGGTGACTTCCTCAACACCGGCGGCGGTGCGCTGGCAGACTTCTTCACGCAGATCGCGCCGAAGGTTGGTGTCACCGCTGAGGATTTCCGGAACCTGTCTGGGCCGCAGGCCCTGGGCTTGTATGTCAGCAGCCTGGAGAAGGCCAACGTCAGCCAAGCCGACATGACCTTCTACATGGAGGCGATCGCCAGTGACGCCACCGCTCTTCTGCCTCTGCTCCGGAATAACTCCGAGGGGTTCACTGCCCTCGGTGACGCCGCTGAAATGGCCGGCGCGATCATGGATGAGAAGACCATCAAGTCGGCCAATGAACTGCAGGCCGCCACCTGGCTTATTGAGCAGAGCGCTGCAGGGCTGAAGAATCAGCTAACCGGGCAACTGTTGCCAGTGCTTGCCGACTTTGCTGACGGGCTCTTCGATGTCTCCAAGGAAGGCAGTGCAACTGTCGCTGTCGGCGAGTTCGTAGTGGAAACCATCAAGTGGATGGCAAAGGCGGCGGTGGGAGCGGTTGGCGCCTTCGACCTGATGGGGAAAGCTATTGGCGGCGCTGCTGCTACTGCGGCAGCTGGGTTCAAGGATGCTGACTGGACGGATTTTGCAGCTGGGCCCGTCGGCTTAGCGCACCTGCTTTACAAAAACCGTCAGAACATCCAGCAGACAGCTGCCGGAGTTGGTGAGGATCTCGACGCTACCGCCCAGAAGTACGGGGATTTCCTCGACACCATCGACAAGGCGGGTACCGGCGGAACGAGTGGACGCATCTCTCAACTGGGAGATTTGCTGGCCAAGTTGCGCGCGGAAGGCAACAAGCCTGGGACGTTCACCGCAGTTACCAAGGAAGAACAGGCAGCCGCGAAGGCCGCCGAGCAGGCCGCCAAGGCCCTGCAGAAGCGCTTCGATGATGCCGAGACCGGCTACGAGCGTCAGATCGCCCTGATCAATACCGAGGTGGACAAGCGCAAGGACGCCACCGAGGTCGCCAAGCTCCAGTTCGAGATCGAGTCGGGCAAGCTGAAGGGCATCAACGCCCAGCAGCAGGAGCGCCTCAACGGCCTGGCCGCCGAGCTCGATCGCCTGCAGAAGATCAAGCAGGCGAACGAGGATGCTGCGAAGGCGGCTGCATACCGCTCCTCGCTGGGGCAGGAGAACTCGACCGCCGCGGCCGGCTTCGACCTGGAGCTGGCCGGTGCTGGTGCCGGCGACAAGTACCGCGCCCGTCTGCAAGGCCTTCTGGAAATCCGCCAGCGCTTCAATGAGAAGCTCTCGGACCTGACCACGCAGTTGAACTCCGGCGACATCAGCAAGGAGCTGTACGACAAGGAAACCGCGATCCTCCAGCAGGCGCTGAACGAGCGGCTGAAGATTCAGGAGGACTATTACGATCGGGTGGACGAGGTCCAGGCGGATTGGATGGCCGGTGTCGATGAGGCCTTCCAGAACTACGTCGACAGCGCCGAGAACCACTACCAGGTCGCCGCTGATGCTGTGACCGACATCCTTGGCGGCGCCACCAGCGCGCTCAGCGACAGCATTTACGACGTCTTCACCAACACCGAGTCGCTCGGTGACGCGCTGGGCAATCTGGCCACCACCATCGGCCAGACGATTGTGCGGGCGATCGCTGATATGGCTGCGCAGTGGCTGGTGGCCCAGGCCGTCCAGCTGATCTATGGGCGTACCACGCAGGCGACGGCGGCAGCGACGATGGCTGCGAACGCTCAGGCAACTGCGCTGCAGGCTGGCCTTGCTGCATTCGCCTCTACTGCTGCCATTCCGATCGTGGGCCCTGTTGCTGCCCCTGGCGCGATGGCCGCTGCCCTCGCTGTCGCTGAGCCGTTGGCTGCAGCTGTCGGCGCAACGGCGCTGGCTGGTATGGCCCACGACGGCATCGACCAGATCCCGGCGGATGGCACCTGGTACCTGCAGAAGGGCGAGCGCGTAACCACAGCAGAGACCAGCGCGAAGCTGGACAGCACGCTGGACCGCGTGCGCGCCGACATGGCGAAGAACTCCGGCCGCGGTGGCGGTATTCGGGACATCAACTTCTACCAGACAACCACCGATTCCAAGAGCCAGAACGAGGCAAATGCCAAGGCCGCTCGCCGGATCAACAGGATCGTCAATGGCGCACCGAGGTTTGAGTGATGGGTGAGTTCATCGAAGAGCGCCTGGACCCTTGCATTCGTCTCGGCGCTGAGACTGAAGACGGGTTCTTCCTGGAGGTGACTCGCACTGCCAGCGGCGCGCGGTATGCTGCCCTAAAGAACGGGAAGCCATGGCGCACCTTTGACATAGAGTACATCAAGGATGACGAGGCGCTGGCTCTGGAGGTGGCGAGCCTCTACTACCGGACATGGGGTGGCTACGCGGGCTTCCGCGTGCAGGCTTGGGACGACTACACCACGGCGCTGGATGGAAAGTCAGCCTACACCGCAAGGGACTGCGTTCTCGATGTCGTCAGCCCCGGGGTCTACCAGTTGGTGAAGGAGTACGGCCGGGACAAGCCGGCGCTGCCCAGCATTGGCCGCCCCCGCAGAACGATCTTCAAGCCCGTCGCCGGCGAGGTACTGATCGCCGTGGCCGAGCGGGACTACCCGAACGGCCATGCCATCGACTACACCACTGGCAGGATCACCCTGGCCGCGAATAAGGCAGGCGCCATCACCGGGATCACGAAGGGCGCCAACACGGTGATCACCGTGAGCAACACCTTTTCCGCCGGCGAGTCTGTGGCGTTGGACCAGATATCCGGAACTACGCAGCTCAATGGGATGCGGGCCGTGATCTCCTCACGAACTTCCACGACCATCACGCTGCCGATCAACTCAAGTTCATTTGGCGACTACACCTCCGGCGGCGTGGTGCAGACGCAGCCATTAAACAAGGGGGCTGACATCCTCACGGCTGGCTGCATGTTCGATTACCCGGTGGTCTTCAGTTCCAAGTTCAACGTCCAGGCGCTCGGCATGGACGTCGGCCAGGCATCCGGCCTGAGCCTCGAGGAAATCCTCAACCCCTGATAACCGCCGGCTCCTGCCGGGCCTTCTGACTGGAATCATCATGAAGCCTCACGTTGCCAACTGGTCGACGAAGATTCGTTGCGCCCGCATTGTGGCGCGCGACGGGACCACGGTTCGGATCACTGAAAGCCCTGTCGACCTGATCATGACCAATGGGCAGGTCTATCGGTCCGATACCGGCTATGAGTTCACCGGGTATGACGACCAGGCAAGCATGGCGCCCGGCAGTTTCGATCTGACCGGGATTCTCGACCACGGCATCAGTCGCGACCAGATCGGCAGCGGGGTTTTCGACAGCGCGCGCATCTGGGCCTTCTCGACCACATGGAATGCGCCTGTGGAGGACGAGGAGCCGGGGGCGGTCGCCTTCCTCGGCAAGACCTCGATCGGTGATACGACGTACTCCACCGAGGTGATGTCGCTTGGCGACGTGCTCAGCCAGCAGAACAACCGCTCCTACACCCCGCAGTGCCCCTATGTGCTCTTCGATCAGCACCTGGGCCAGGAGCTCATCGCGTCTACGCGGAGCAAGTGCATTGGCCCGCGCTCGTCGCCAGATGGCCCGAACATCGAGGCATTCAAGGTCTATGGCTCGATCACTTCGGTGACCAGCCAGTACCAGTTCCAGGACACCAGCCGTACCGAGGAGGACGACTGGTTCACTGCTGGCGAAGTGCTTTTCCTGACCGGAGCCAACGCTGGCCTAAGGGCCCTCCGGATCAAGCTGAGCACTGCCGGCGGCCAGTTCTACCTCCACGGCGGCATGTTCTACATGCCTCAGGTAGGCGACACCTACGTGATGATTCCCGGCTGCCGTAAGCGCAGGCAGGAGGATTGCCGAGTCAAGTTCAACAACGTGAAGAACATCGGCTCGCAGCCAGATGTGCCGACGGCATCCGAATACACCCAGGTGGGGCGTGGCTCATGAAGCGATCCGAAATCGTCGCCTTGGCCATGGCACAGCAGCGCACGCCGTTCCGTCACCAGGGGCGCGTTCCAGGCCTGGTGCTCGACTGCGTGGGGCTCTATATCCACATCTGCAGCGAGCTCGGCATCGAGCACATCGACACGGAAGGCTATGCGCGCCAGCCCTATGACGGAACGCTCGAGCGCGAGCTCGACCGTCAGCCGGGGCTGGAAAAGATCAGCCTTAACGAGGCTCAGGCGGGGGACGTGCTTGCGATGCGCATCAGTCGGGCGCCGCAGCACATTGCCATCCATGCCGGCTTCATCGATGGCCATCCCTACATCATCCATTCCAGTGAGGAGGCCGGGTACGTCTGCCACCATCGGCTCGACTCTACCTGGCGCCATCGCCTCCTCATGGCTTATCGCTTCAAGGGTGTCGATGTATGAGTCTCAGCGCGCAGATTTTTGGTACCGACAGCAGCATTTTCAAGTTCAACAACATTATGTTGGGCGGCGGCCCGAAGATCATCGACAGCCTCTACCGGAAGATTTTCCCAGAGCCTGATACCCCGTCGCCGACCATCCCCACCGTCCAGGAAAGTGCCTACGGCAACCCGATCCCGCGCTTCTACGGCATGATCGGCACGGCCGGCAACATCATCTGGCTGAAGGGCGGAAAGCTCGACTACACCGTCAAAAAGAAGAAGAGCGGCGGCAAGGGCGGCGGCTCCAGCGCGGCCACTGTCACCTATTCGTATTTCGCGACTTTCGCCCTGTGCCTGGGCGAGGGGCCAATCGCCGGCATCCGGCGCATGTGGTGCGGCGATAAGCTGATCTACAACGCCGGCAGCGATGACTTGGAAACGATCATTGCCAGCAATAAGGCGGCGAAGAACTGGAAGCTATATCTCGGCACCGACGATCAGATGCCTGATCCGGACATCGAGGCTGACAAGGGCGTTGGCAATACTCCGGCCTATCGCGGCTTGGCTTACATCAAGTTCAAGCGTTTCGCGCTCAAGGATTACGGCAACTCGCTTGCTGGCGCGCAGTTCAAGGTTGAGGTCATGTCGACTTCCGATATGGCTGTCACCAGCATCCTCTCTGATCGCATCCCGAACTACCCGAGCGCGAACAACCCGGACTGGAACGGCCAGATTTCCTACTTCAGCGGGGAGTCCTCGCTGGCCTATATCGGGCGCTGGGATAACGAATACCAGACGAGCCTGGTCGACGTTTACCGCGTAATTGCAGGGCGGTCCTTCTATCAGACCACTATCACTGCATCCAGCAACCAGCCATTCGCTATCGGCCAGTCCGATGAAGACTCTTTCGTGAACGGCGTCAGCGGGACGTATCACTACTGGAGCAGCACCTACCAGAACTTCACCAGCATCTCGACCTATGACTATGGGGCGACGGATGCTCGATTCGTGAAGAATGGTGACTTTATTGTCTTCGGTGGCAGCAACTCCACCGATGGCAGGCTCCGCAAGTATCGCCTTGTGCCCTATGTGCTGACCGGCGAACTCGAGGCGACGTCTGACCCAATCGAGCGGATCGGCGGCCTCGCGTACGACTCCGGGAAGATTTACGCGGTTTCTGCCGTGTCGCGGAAAATCTATGTCTTCAATGAAGACTTGGTGCTGCTTGAGCAGTTCGACTACTCGGCGTCGATTGGTGGCTTTGGATCGAATACGAGGATCGCTGTAGAAAATGGCGTGATCTATCTCCTCACCGCCAACCTGTATGTAGTCACTCCTACGTCCTATCAGCTGATCTGGACGATCCCGGTAGGGTATGCGACCAGCCAGGCGAACATCATTTCCTCTGGTGGCGTGATCATCATCTGGAACGCTGTTCAGGCGGGCTCGCGCCCCTATAGGCAGTTCTACTTGGCTGCGCCGGCCAGCCCCGGCGTTGTCACGCTGGCTGATGTGGTGTTCGACCAGTGCATCCGGTCAGAGCTGATCACCGCCGCTGATATCGATGTCTCCCTCCTTACCCAGCCTATCCAGGGTTACAAGCTGCTTGGCGGCTCGATGCGAGACGCCATCGAACCGCTCAGGACGGCCTACCCGTTCGATCTGCGGATGCACGGCTACAAGCTGCAGGGTCTTCCGCGGGGCCAGACCTCCCTGGTCACCGTCCCGGCGGGTGATCTGGCGGCAACGGATGGTGATGAGATCTCCGACGCGCTTCCTTACGACTGGGAGATGGAAACGCAGCTGCCGGCGCGGGTGACCGCCAAGGGGCTGAGCGCCGTTCGTGAGTATGCCGATGCTAGTCAGAGCTTCGACAGGATCAGCACTGCCGCAGTAAACACAAAAACGATAAGCCTCGGCCTTGTGCTGAGCGATGACGAGCTCGCCCAGATTGCTGAGATGAACTGCGAGCGGACATGGGAGGAGGAGCAACAACCGTTCGCCTTCTCTCTGCCTCCGATCTATCAGGCGCATGAGCCAGGCGACGTCATTACGCTGGCACCCAAGTTTGGCGTCTTCCCGATCCGGCTGACCGAGGTATCCACTCAGCCGAACGGAATCCTGGAATGCAAGGGCGTGAAGAACAACGCTGCCCTGTATTCCAGCAATGCCGTCGGTGCGCCAAGCCCTGGGCCTGGCGGAAAAATTCCGCTCGATGGCCCATCTGTCGCTCTGCTTCTCGACATTCCTGTGGTGGACGAGACGATTCAGAACACCCCGGGTTTCGTAGCCACGATGAGCGGTTACACCGAGGGCTGGAGCGGGGGTGTGCTGGTCCAGTCTCCGGATGGTGGGCAGACCTGGTCCGACCTACAGGGGTTCGATGGTCGCGGCACGTTCGGCAGAGCGGCAGGGACTCTGCCGGCGAGCAACTGCACGGTCATCGACCAGCGCAGCGTCATCGTCAGCTTAATCTCTGGTGAGCTGGAAAGCGTCACGCGCGACCAGATGCTGGCCGGCGTGAACTATGCGGCGTATGGGGCGGATGGGCGTTGGGAGATTGTCCGCTTCCAGAATGCTGCGCTGCAGGCAGACGGCACCTACCTGGTGTCCAACTTCGTTCGCGGGCAGCGCGGCACCGAGTGGGCGACAGGTCTTCACCAGAGCGGTGACTGGTTCATCTTGCTGGATGACCCGGACAACATCTTCATCGGCATGCCGGTGGAGTCTATCGGCTCCGCGCGTACCTACCGTGCGGTCACGACCGGCGAGTCCATCGATACCGCGACCGATCAGGCCTTCACCTACCGTGGAGTGAATCTGGAGTGCCTGTCGCCGGTTTACGCCCGCGGCAGCCGCGACAGCTCCAGCAACTTCTCCGGCACCTTCACGCGCCGCAGCCGGCTGAGCAGCACCTGGTGGACGAACGGGATCGCGGCCCCGGTGGGGGAGACCAGCGAGGCCTACGAGATCGACGTCATGTCCGGGTCGACGGTGAAACGCACGATCCATGCCACCTCGCCGGCCTGGTCTTATTTGGCCGATGACCAGACGCTCGACTTCGGCTCGCCGCAGTCCTCTATCACCTTCCGCATCTTTCAAATCTCGGCCGTAGTCGGCCGCGGATATCCGCTTGAGGTAACTCTCTGATGGCATCCACGAAGCTCGGTCTCGAGTGGCTGGCGAATGGCGCGGCGAACCAGACTCTGGCAAACCTTACCTTCGCCACGCTGAACCAGGTGGTGCAGCTCTGCATCCTGGATAAGGACCGCACCACCGCGCCCTCATCGCCCAACGATGAGGACGCCTATATCGTCGCTTCGGGCAACTGGGGGACGGCATCCAGCAAGGCCGGCCAGATTGCCTGGTGGTCGTCGACTGCCGGGGCATGGCAGTTCATCGTGCCGAAGGCAGGGTGGACAGCCTCGGTGCTCGATGAAGTGGACGGGGTTGGCGCCTCTCGCCAGTATGTGTGCGTTGTCACCGGCGGCGTCCCGGGGTGGATTCAACGCGAAGGGGCGGGAGGAGCCACAGGTTCTGCCGTGGTCACGGACGCGACCACAGCGCGCACGCTCGGCCTGGCGGACAATGGGGCCTACATCCGCTTCACGAACGCTGGAGCTACCGCGGTCACGGTCCCTCCGCAGTCCTCTGTGGCATGGGGGGCGGTGACAGAGATCCATGTGCGACGAGTGACCGGCGCTGCCCTTACGCTGACGCCAGGGTCTGGCGTTACGCTCAATGCTCCATCGGGCGGCACCCTGGTGCTCTCCAGCGCCATGACCGTGACACTCAAACGCGTAGCCAGCGATGTTTGGGACATCATCGGCCAGACGGTGCCGCTATGATTCCCGGCATCGTAGCGGGGCAGATGGGCGGCAGCGCGCCCGCAGGAGATCCGTACTGGGATAACCGTGTCGCCCTTTTGCACTTCGATGGGACGAACGGATCGACCACGTTTACCGACTCGAAAGGGATCGTGACCTGGTCCGCCGGCGGGACAGCGGCACTCACCACCACCGACCCGAAGTTCGGGACGGCTCAGTTCAATTCTGGATCAGCAGGGTATGCCCTTGCGGCCTATAACGCTGCCTTCAATATCTCGAACCAGGCGTGCACCTTCGAAGGCTTCCTCACCGTCGTCTCGCTGCCGGCGAGCTTCGCGACGCTGTTGTCCTGGAACGCCAATACGGGCACTTATGCCCAGATGCGACTCGATTTGCGATCAGATGGGAAGCTCGCCCTTCTGGTGAGTAGCGCAAGTGCTGGCACATGGTTGCGCACCGATGATGCAGCAATCGCCGGCGGAACCCTGGTCGCGGGGACAAGGTACTTCATCAGGATCGGTCGAGACGCGAGCAACAACGCCTTCATTGAGATCGACACCGTCGCAGTCGTCAGTTACGCGGCAGCCATCACGGTCGCGAACTATTCCGGCAACACGCTTCTCGGCGGCTACCAGAGCGGCGGTGTTCTCGGCTTGCCGGTCGTTCGTTGGGATGAGGTCAGATTCAGCGTAGGTCGCAGCGAGCGAGGGAGGCCGATACCGACGGCAGCCTTCCCGAACAGCCTGTGATCATCGACCAACCAGAGCCCGCCTAGCGCGGGCTTTTTCTTGCTTGGAGACCCTATGGACCTTCGAGAAGTACGCCGCTCGATCATCGAGCCGGCGCTGTTGCTGCTGCCTGCCAAGATGGAAAGCCCACAGGCGGTGGTCATGCTGCTGGCCATCGGGCTGCAGGAGTCGCGCTTCGAGCACCGCCGCCAGATGGGCAATGGCCCAGCGAAGTCGTTCTGGCAGGCAGAGCAGGGCGGCGGCATGGTCACCGGCCTGCTGCGCTACCGCGTCGAGAGCGTTCGCGATCTGGCGACAGGCCTGTGCGCAGTGCGCGGAGTAGCGCCGGCAGCACCGGACGTGTGGAACGCCATCGAGCGCGACGACGTGCTGGCCGCTGGCCTGGCGCGCCTGCTGCTCTATACCGATCCGGCCCGCCTGCCCGAGCTTGGCAAGGAATCGGCGGCCTGGGATCTCTACCTCCGGACCTGGCGACCTGGCGCCTACGACCGCGGCACTCCCGCCCAGCGCGCCGAACTGCGGAAGAAGTGGGCCACGAACTACGCGGCGGCGCTGGCGGTGGCCCAGTGACCGCCGGCTGGAAGTTCCTCGCCGTGGGGCTGACGGTTCTGCTGCTGCTCGCCGCCGGCGCCGGCCTGGGTGCATGGTTGGCCGCCGGGCACTACCGGCCGCAGTTGGCAACGGCCCAGAAGCAGATCGCCGACAGCTCGGCCGCCGTGGCCAGTTGCGTGACGACGCGGGATAGCCTGGTAGCCGGCGTCGATGCGCAGAAACAGGCGCTGGTGCGCCTGCAGGCTGCTGCTGCGCAGTCCGCCGAGCGCGCGCTTGTCGCCCAGCAGGCTGCGGAGGGCCGCGATATTGCCGCCCAGCAGAGCGCCCAAGTCATCCTGGCCGAGCGAATCCCGGTCGGCGCCGAGGCCTGCGGCGCGGCGCGTCGGGCATTCGACCAGGAACTGGCACAGGAGCGCGCGCGATGAAAGCGATGTTGATCGGGCTTTCCCTAGCGCTGGCCGGCTGCCAATCCCAGCAGCCAGCGCCCGCGCCGGAGCCGCGTGTGGTTGAAGTCCAGGTGCCGGTGCCGGTTCCCTGCAAGACCACGCCTGTGGCGCGGCCGGCGTTCGCAGTCGACTCGCTGCCGCTGGGCGCCGCGATCGATGAGCAGATGCGCGCCTTGCGCGCGGAGAGGAAGCAGCGGCAGGGCTACGAGGCACGGCTGGAGGCGGCAGTGCAGGCCTGCCAGTAGGTGGAATTACGCGACACAGTGATATTGCGCCGCGCATAGGTGGTGGGCTACTGTTCCGGTCATTGCAAGAGAGACGGCTACAGTGATCCACCTCCGCAGCATCATCACCTCCCTGATCAAGGCTTTCGCCCGTTGGCGCTGGCGCGCCTGACATTTCTTTTCCCGGTCTTCGCCGGGCCCTCTCCGCCGTCCTGCACCGCCAAGCCCAGCCGAAAAAATAGCGGGTACTTAAACGGGTATCAGTAAAGACGGACCACAGCGAAAGCTTTAAGAATCAATAGGTTAGAGCAAAAATGCTGCTGATGATCGATAACTACGATTCCTTCACCTACAACCTGGTGCAGTACTTCGCCGAGTTGAAGGCCGACATCCACGTCATTCGCAATGACGAACTGAGCGTCGACGAGATCGCTGCGCTCAACCCCGAACGCATCGTCCTGTCTCCCGGCCCGTGCACGCCGAACGAGGCGGGCGTTTCCCTGGAAGTCATCGAGCGCTTCGCCGGCAAGCTGCCGTTGCTGGGCGTGTGCCTGGGCCATCAATCCATCGGCCAGGCCTTCGGCGGCGACGTGGTGCGGGCGCGCCAGGTCATGCATGGCAAGGTAAGCCCGGTGTTCCACAAGGACCTGGGCGTATTCGCCGGCCTGAACAACCCGCTGACCCAGACTCGTTACCACTCCCTGGTCGTGAAGCGCGAGACGCTGCCCGATTGCCTGGAAATGACCGCCTGGACGGCGCTGGAAGACGGCTCGGTCGACGAGATCATGGGCCTGCGCCACAAGACGCTGAACGTCGAGGGCGTGCAGTTCCACCCCGAGTCGATCCTTTCCGAGCAGGGCCACGAGATGCTGGCCAACTTCCTCAAGCAGACCGGCGGGGTGCGCGCATGAACATCAAGGAAGCCCTCAACCGCGTGGTCAACCAGCTGGACCTGACCACCGAGGAAATGCAGGACGTCATGCGCGAGATCATGACCGGGCAGTGCACCGACGCGCAGATCGGCGCCTTCCTCATGGGCATGCGCATGAAGAGCGAGACCATCGACGAGATCGTCGGTGCCGTGGCTGTGATGCGTGAGCTGGCCGACCAGGTCGAGCTGGACAGCCTGAAGCACGTGGTCGATGTCGTCGGCACCGGTGGCGACGGCGCGAACATCTTCAACGTGTCCTCGGCGGCGGCCTTCGTGGTCGCCGCAGCGGGCGGCAAGGTCGCCAAGCACGGTAACCGTGCAGTCTCCGGCAAGAGCGGCAGCGCCGACCTGCTGGAAGCCGCCGGCATCTACCTGGACCTCAAGCCGGTCCAGGTGAAGCGCTGCATCGAGACCGTCGGTGTCGGCTTCATGTTCGCCCAGGTCCACCACAAGGCCATGAAGCACGCCGCCGCGCCGCGCCGCGAGCTGGGCCTGCGTACCCTGTTCAACATGCTCGGTCCGCTGACCAACCCGGCTGGCGTAAAGCACCAGGTGGTCGGCGTGTTCAGCCAGGCGCTGTGCCGTCCGCTGGCCGAGGTGCTCAAGCGCCTGGGCAGCGAGCACATCCTGGTGGTGCATTCGCGCGATGGCCTGGACGAGTTCAGCCTCGCCGCGCCGACCCATGTCGCCGAGCTGAAAGACGGCGTGGTCACCGAATACGAAGTGCAGCCGGAGGACTTCGGCATCAAGAGCCAGAGCCTGATCGGCCTGACCGTGGACAGCCCGCAGCAGTCGCTGGAACTGATCCGTGACGCCCTCGGCCGGCGCAAGACCGAGGCCGGGCAGAAGGCCGCCGAACTGATTGTGCTCAACGCTGGCGCCGCGCTCTATGCGGCCGACCTCGCCACCAGCCTGCACGAAGGCATGCAATTGGCCCACGACGCCCTGCACACGGGGCTGGCGCGGGAGAAGATGGAAGAGCTGGCGGCCTTCACCGCCGTTTACCGAGAGGAGAACGCACAGTGAGTGTGCCGACGGTTCTGCAGAAGATCCTGGCCCGCAAGGCCGAAGAAGTCGCCGAACGCCGAGCCCGTGTCAGCTTCGCAGAAGTTGAGCAGCTGGCGCGTGCGGCGGATGCCCCGCGTGGTTTCGCCGATGCTCTGCTGGAGCGCGCCAAGCGCCGCGAGCCGGCAGTGATCGCCGAGGTGAAGAAGGCTTCCCCGAGCAAGGGCATCCTGCGCGAGAACTTCGATCCCGCCGACATCGCTCGCAGCTACGAAGAGGGCGGTGCCGCCTGCCTCTCGGTGCTGACCGACATCGACTTCTTCCTCGGCAGTGATGCCTACCTGAAGGAAGCCCGCGCGGCCTGCAAGCTGCCGGTGATCCGCAAGGATTTCATGATCGACCCCTACCAGGTGGTGGAAGCCCGTGCCATCGGCGCCGACTGCATCCTGCTGATTGTCTCGGCACTGGATGACGTGCGCATGGCCGAGCTGGCCTCGGTGGCCAAGGATGTTGGCCTCGACGTGCTGGTGGAAGTGCATGACGCCCCTGAGCTGGAGCGTGCACTGAAGACCCTGGACACCCCACTGGTCGGCATCAACAACCGCAACCTGCACACCTTCGAGGTGAGCCTGGAGACCACCCTGGACCTGCTGCCGGAAATCCCGCGCGAGCGCATGGTGATCACCGAGAGCGGCATCCTCAACCGCGCTGATGTCGAGCTGATGGAAGTCAGCGACGTGTTCGGCTTCCTGGTCGGTGAAGCCTTCATGCGTGCCGACGAGCCGGGCACCGAACTCAAGCGCCTGTTCTTCCCCGAGCGCAGCAAGGTCAAGCTGGGCGCCGATCCGGACTGACGGCCCTTATGCAGGAGCGAGCTTGCTCGCGAACTACCCAGATGCCGTAGTGACCGGAAAGGGTTCGCGAGCAAGCTCGCTCCTACAGGATCAGAAAACAAAAAAGCCGGCGATTGCCGGCTTTTTTGCTTTCTGGTGTTCCTTCAGCGGGTGCCGAAAACCACCATGGTCTTGCCTTTCACGTGCACCAGGCCCTGTTCTTCCAGGCTCTTGAGCACGCGGCCGACCATCTCGCGGGAGCAGCCGACGATACGGCCGATTTCCTGGCGGGTGATCTTGATCTGCATGCCGTCCGGGTGGGTCATGGCATCCGGCTGCTGGCACAGGTCCAACAGGGTGCGCGCGACGCGACCGGTGACGTCGAGGAAGGCCAGGTCGCCGACTTTGCGCGTGGTCTTGCGCAGGCGATCCGCCATCTGGCTGCCCAGGGTGAAGAGAATCTCCGGGTCCTGCTGGCTCAGTTCGCGGAACTTCGCGTAGCTGATCTCGGCGACTTCGCATTCGGTCTTGGCGCGGATCCAGGCACTACGCTCCTGGCCGGTGCTGCCTTCCTTCTCGAAGAGCCCCATTTCCCCGAAGAAGTCGCCAGTGTTGAGATACCCGATGATCATCTCGCGGCCGTCGTCATCCTCGATCAGGACGGTGACCGACCCCTTGATGATGAAGAACAGGCTCTCGCAGCGGTCACCGGCGTAGATGATGGTGCTCTTGGCGGTGAAGCGGCGGCGATGACAGTGCGCGAGCAGCTTGTCGAGGTTCTTGATTTTGGGTGTGAGGGTAATAGCTACCATGCCCGAGTCCCGGAAAGTAGAAAAAGTGGCCTTTGCACAACAGGCGCTAATGATTTTTTATGTTCAGCTGTAGTGCCGTGCGTCCCTGGCTCGATCCCCCTCGATCCGCAGGGCGGCAGATTGCCTTGCTGAGCATTCTTGCGCGTACGTAAATCCGCAAGAGCTTAACAGACGACGTGTTACCAACAATCGGAAAGCTGGAACATTCGTGCGGGCAATTTCTGAGAGTGTGCCAGTAAACCGGCGCCAGCTTAAGTGATAAATGCATACTCGCCGTGTGGAAATGAGACCTGGGTAACAGCCATCGCTCCCACTGGGCGTGCTAGGGGCCTGTGATAAGCTGTTGCCCCTTTTTTCCGGCGGAGTTCCTTGCAATGAAAGCGCGAATCCAGTGGGCGGGCGAGGCGATGTTCCTCGGCGAATCCGGCAGCGGCCACGTCGTGGTGATGGATGGCCCGCCAGATGCCGGTGGCCGCAACCTCGGTGTGCGTCCGATGGAGATGCTCCTGCTCGGCCTGGGCGGCTGCACCAACTTCGATGTGGTCAGCATCCTGAAGAAGGGCCGCCAGCCGGTGGAAAGCTGCGAGGCCTTCCTCGAAGCCGAGCGCGCCGATGAAGATCCGAAGGTGTTCACCAAGATCCACGTGCATTTCGTGGTCAAGGGCCGTGGGCTGAAGGAAGCGCAGGTCAAGCGCGCCGTTGAACTGTCGGCCGAGAAATACTGCTCCGCCTCGATCATGCTCGGGCGCGCCGGCGTCGAGATTACCCACGACTACGAGATCGTGGAACTGGGCTGACAAGCCGCGTCATCCTTTCATCATCAGGGGCGCGCAAACTCTGGCAGAGGTCGCTTGACCTCTGCATAATGCGCCACCTTTTTTCAGGGCCATCCGGCTCGAAACCAAGCAACCACAATCGCCATCGCGAAGAGGTGTAAACCGTCCTACGCAGGTGCCGCCGTACGCATCTGACGGGCATGCTCAACCACGCGGCAGAGCCGCATT
Source organism: Pseudomonas sp. YH-1 (assembly GCF_051990045.1). Classification (NCBI taxonomy): domain Bacteria; kingdom Pseudomonadati; phylum Pseudomonadota; class Gammaproteobacteria; order Pseudomonadales; family Pseudomonadaceae; genus Pseudomonas; species Pseudomonas sp. YH-1. The sequence continues at coordinate 1,733,419 of NZ_CP178184.1, forward strand.
TGATGAGAGTTCCCCCACGGTGAAAAGCAAACTCAAGCTCCACGGGTTCAACAACCTGACGAAGACCTTGAGCTTCAACATCTATGACATCTGCTATGCCGAGACGCCTGAAGACCAGCAGGCTTACGTTCAGTACATCGATGAAGAGTACGATGCCGAACGCCTCACGCAGATCCTCACCGATGTTGTCGACATCATTGGCGCAAACATCCTGAACATCGCCCGTCAGGATTACGATCCGCAAGGCGCCAGCGTGACCATCCTGATCTCCGAGCAGCCGGTCACCCCGACCGACAGCCAGATCGAGGAATCCCCCGGGCCGCTGCCGGAAACCATCCTGGCGCACCTCGACAAGAGCCATATCACCGTACACACCTACCCGGAGATTCATCCGGTGGAAGGCATTGCGACCTTCCGGGTGGACATCGATGTGTCGACCTGCGGTGTCATCTCGCCGCTCAAGGCGCTCAACTACCTCATCCACCAGTTCGACTCGGACATCGTTACCGTGGATTACCGCGTGCGCGGCTTCACTCGTGATGTGGAAGGCAAGAAGCACTTCATCGACCACGAGATCAACTCGATCCAGAACTATCTCTCCGACGACACGTACGAGGCCTATCAGATGACCGACGTGAACGTGTACCAGGAGAACCTGTTCCACACCAAGATGCTGCTCAAGGAGTTCGACCTGGACAATTACCTGTTCGGCGATGCGACCCGCAACCTGTCGCCCGAGCAGCGCAAGCAGGTGGAAGAGCGTGTGCGGCACGAGATGCTGGAAATATTCTACGCGCGCAACATGCCGCGCTGATCGAGCTACTGCGCTGGGAGATACGGCGTTGAAAAGCCGGGCTGAAATGCTCATTTGCTGCAGCAAACTCCGCTTTCATCCCGACTTTTCGCCTTGTCTCTTCTGCGCTCGTAACGCTCGATAGTAGAAACGAAAAAGGGGCGCCCACTGGGTGCCCCTTTTTTTGTCGGTCGGATCAGATCCGGTAGGTGGACTTGGTCATCACCTTGGACAGCAGCGTCATGCCGAACTTCACCGGCGCCGGGAAGCGCAGGCCGCCGGCCTCGATGGCGCTGGTGGCGTGGTGTTCCTCGTCCTCGCGCATCTGTTCGAGAATGGCGCGGGATTTCTGGTCCTCGACGGGGATTTCCGCCAGGTGCTCGTCCAGGTGCTTGCACACCTGATCCTCGGTGGCCGCGACGAAGCCCAGGCTGACGCGGTCGCTGATCAGCCCGGCGGCAGCGCCGACACCGAAGGACAGGCCGTAGAAGATCGGATTGAGCACGCTCGGACGGCTGCCCAGCTCGCGGATGCGCTGTTCACACCAGGCGAGGTGATCGACTTCTTCATCGGCCGCTTCTTCCATGGCCTTGCGCACCTTCGGCAGCTTGGCGGTCAGCGCCTGGCCCTGGTACAGCGCCTGGGCGCAGACCTCGCCGGTGTGGTTGATGCGCATCAGGCCGGCCACGTGTCGGGCATCGGTGTCGCTGAGCTCGGCGTCGGGCTGGACGATGGCGGGGGACGGGCGGCCCGGATGACCGCTGAAGGGCAGCAGGGTGCGCAGGGCGGCATCGGCCTGCAGCAGGAAGCGGTCGGCGGGGGAGTAGTGACGGTCGGCGGACATGGCGCACCTCCGAGTAGGAACATTCGCCCGGCAGTTTACCGGATGGCGGATGACAGGTCTTGCCGAGGTGCGCGCAGCTTCTTCTGCTCGATCAGCCGAAGATCAGCCCGGCGGCCAGTGCAGCTGGCGCTGACCCAGCACGTGCATGTGGATGTGGTGCACGGTCTGGCCGCCCAGGTCGTTGCAGTTCATCACCACGCGGAAGCCCTCGTCGCAGCCCTGTTCCTTCGCCAGCCGCTGGGCGGTGAAGAGGATGTGCCCGGCCAGCGGCTTGTCCGCCTCGGTCAGGTCGTTGAGGGTCGAGATGTGTTGCTTGGGGATCACCAGGAAATGCACGGGCGCCTGTGGGCCGATGTCGTGGAATGCGATGACCTGGTCATCTTCATAGAGCTTGCGCGCGGGAATCTCCCCGGCGACGATCTTGCAGAACAGACAGTCCACGAAATGCTCCTCCAGCGGTGTGGTCAGGAGCAGGAGTTTAGCGGTCGTCGACCGCCGCGCCCAGTTCCGGGCCGGCCAACGCAAGGAGCAAGCGTGCAGAACGATATCCATGATCTGGGCCTGGTGCTCGATTCCAGGGTCAAGCTGATCGTTATCGAGTCCTGGGATGAACCGCGGGTGCTGGAGACCCTGACCGGCCTGGCGGTACGCCGAGGGCTCAACCTGCAGCTGTGGTCGGCGACCGAAGGCTTGCAGCGTCTTGGTTTTGGTGGCGAACCCCAGGGAGAGGGCGACAGCCGCGAAGCAGAGAACGCCCTGCGTCTGATCAAGGCCGACCCGCAGCCGAACCTCTATGTGCTCTGCGATCTGCATCCGTATCTGGTGGATAACCCGCGCGCCGTGCGTCTGCTCAAGGAGATCGCCATGGCCGAGGGCAATTTCCGCCCCACGGTGGTGCTGGTTTCCCACGCCCTGAAGTTGCCCGCCGAAGTTCAGCGCTTCGCCGCGCGCTTTGCCCTGTCGCTGCCCTCCGAGGATGAGCTGGTGGGGTTGGTCCGTGAAGAAGCGAGCCGCTGGAGTGAACGCAACAAGGGAGCGCGGGTGCGCACGGACAACCGGACGCTGCGCCAGGTGGTGAAGAACCTGCGTGGGCTGACCCACGGCGAGGCCCGATTGCTGGCGCGTAGCGTCATCTGCAATGACGGGGCTATCACCCAGGAAGACCTGCCGGAGCTCAACCGCACCAAGTTCGAGCTGCTCAACCTCGATGGCGTGCTCAGCTTCGAGCACGATACCGCGCGCTTCGCCGAAGTCGGCGGTCTGGCCAGCCTCAAGCGCTGGCTGGGCGAGCGCCAGAGCGCCTTCACCGAGGGCAAGGACAAGGACCTGCCCAAGGGCGTGCTGCTGGTCGGAGTTCAAGGTGGTGGCAAGAGCCTGGCGGCCAAGGCGATCTCCGGCCTCTGGGGGCTGCCACTGCTGCGCCTGGACTTCGGCAGCCTCTACAACAAGTACTTCGGCGAAACCGAGCGCAACCTGCGTGAGGCGTTGCGCCTTGCGGGCAGCATGGCGCCCTGCGTGCTCTGGGCCGACGAGATCGAGAAGGGCGTGGCCACGGGGGATCAGGACAACGGCGTCAGCCAGCGGTTGCTGGCGACCCTGCTGACCTGGATGGCCGAGCGCAAGGCGTCGGTGTTCATGGTGGCGACCGCCAACGCCATCGATCGCCTGCCGCCGGAGCTGGTGCGCAAGGGGCGCTTCGACGAGCTGTTCTTCGTCGATCTGCCGGACCACGCCGTGCGGATGGACATCTTCCGCATCCACCTCGTGCGCCGTGAACTGGAGGTGGCGCAGTTCGAACTGGGGGAACTGGCCGAAGCCGCCGACGGATTCTCTGGCGCCGAGATCGAGCAGGCGGTGGTTGGCGCCTTCTACGCAGCGCAGGCGCGACAGAAGGCCGTGGATCAGACGCTGCTGCTGGAGGAAATCCGCCGCACCGCGCCGTTGTCGGTGGTCATGGCGGAAGAGCTGGCCGCGCTGCGCCAGTGGGCCGACGGCCGTACCGTGCGCGCAGACTGAGCCGGGATCAGCTGGCCAGCGCCAGGCGGTTGATGCGTCCGGCCAGCTTGCGCATGACCCAGCGCGGCAGCAGACGCACGCCGCAGGCGAACAGGCGGTTGCGCCAACCGGGGATGATCATCGCGGGCGCGCGGCGCAGCGCTTTCACCGCCAGGAAGGCGACTTCCTCGGGAGTCATGACGCGCTTGCCATCGTCGAGCTTGCCCAGGCGCATGTCGGCGTTGCGGTAGAAGGCCGTACGGGTAGGCCCCGGGCACAGCACCGAGACCTTGATGCCACGGCCTTTGAGCTCCTCGCGCAAACCTTCGGAGAAATGCAGCACGAACGCTTTGCTGGCGTAGTAGCTGCTCATCCAGGGGCCGGGCAGCAGGCTGGCCATGGAGGCGACGTTGAGAATCCGCCCGCCGCCCGTGCGCTCCATCATCGCTCCGATGCCGTGGCACAGGCGCGCCAGGGCCAGGACGTTGAGCTCCAGCAGTTCCTGTTCGCGGGACCAGTCCTGGTCGATGAAGGCGCCGGAGGTGCCGACGCCGGCATTGTTCACCAGCAGCTCGATCTGCCGCCCGCTCTGTTCCAGCTCGTGCAGCAGGCCGGAGATCTGCAGCGGTTCGGACAGGTCGCAGACGCGGAACAGCACCTCCACCCCGAAACGCTGAGACAACTCGCAGGCGGCGCTGTCCAGCGCATCGCGCTGGCGCGCCACCAGGATCAGTGCCTGGCCACGGCGGGCGAGGGCTTCGGCCAGGGCCAGGCCGATTCCGCTGGAAGCGCCGGTGATGAGGGCAAAACGAGGCATTCAGGAGTCTCTGTGACGGGGTGGCGTTCGACCACGCCCGCCACGGGTTGTTGCATTACTGATCCGAGTCGCCGCCTTCGGTGTCGCCGCTGCTGAAGTCGCCGTCGGAAGGCTCCGCGGTGGCTGCCGGATCGGCAGCTTCGTCGCCTTGCTGATACTGCGAGGCCTGCGCGGCCTGGGCACGTTCGACGTAGCTCTGGTAGGCCGGGATCGCGATGGCGGCGAGGATACCGCCAAACACCGGGAACAGTAGCCAGGAGAAGGCCAGGACCTTGACGCCGGTGCTGTTGGGTGGCGGCGGCGGGCCGAAGCGGTTGGCCGTCTGCTCGCCGGGCATGAACAGCATCAGCAGGCTGAGGACTACGTTGACGAAGGGCACCAGCAGGGCGAGCCAGAGCCAGCCGGACCATCCCAGGTCATGCAGGCGCTGCACGCCGATGGGCACGCTGAAGACCATGGCGGCGATGACCACTGCGGCGATGGCAGCCACGCCCAGGGGCAGCGACACGGCCATCAGCAGGCTGGCGACCAGGTAGGCGCCGAAGACGATGAAGGACAGGGCGGCGGACCAGCCGAGGTAGCGCACGCGACCGATCCGACCGGACAGGCTGCGAACCTTGAGTTCGCCGAATTCCGGCAGGTCTTCGCCGACCTTCGCCTGCGGCGGAGCGTAAGGGGAGGAGGCTGCAGCGGGGGCTGCTGCTACGGCCGGAGCGGCGCTGGCCAATTCGGCCTGGCGTGCCAGGTACTTCTCGATGACGATGCCGCAGGCGCTGCATTCGATGGCGCTGGCCTGCTCATGCCCGCACTTGGGGCAGGTCATCTGCTCGTTGCTGGCGCTTTCGCCGGCGGCGCGGGCTGCCAGGGTCGCTTCGCTGGGGTGGTCATCGGTCTCCACCAGGCTGAAACCGGCAACGCCTTCGGCTTCCTTGCGGGCGTTGGCGCCAGCGCCATGGAGGGCGCGCAGGTACTTGTCGGCTTCATCGCCGGAGAGGTCGCGCTTGAGCACGACCGGCTGGCCGCTGAACAGCGCTTCGATCTTCGACGCATCGCTCTTGAACAGGCGGGCGAGGTTTTCCTTGGCGGTTTCCAGTGGCGTCTGCGGCATCAGTGCGCCGTCGAACACGATCTTGAAGCGGGATTGATCCATCGGGGCATCCTTGTCTTCTGGCTATGTTGGAATCGCTACAGCGTAATCGGGCCGCCGGAGGCCAACAAGCGGCCCCGACGGATATATCGCGAGTGGTGCCGAAGCTCAGACCAGCAGCTGGTTGGACAGGCCGGCGCTGCGGGTCAGGGCCTGGCGGTACTCGTGGTCGAGCCGGGCAATCAGCTCGCCCACCGCCGGCAGGTCGCGGATGTCGCCGACACCCTGGCCGGCGGACCACACGGTCTTCCAGGCCTTGGCCTCGTCGCTCACCGGCTTTAGCTTCTCGCCATAGTTGAGCGCACCCTTGTCGTTCAGCCGTTGCATGTCGAAACCGGCGGCCTCGAGGCTCTGGCGCATGAAGCTGGCGGGTACGCCGGAGACGGCGGGGGTGTGGATGATATCGGCGGCACGGGCGTCCAGCAGCATGTGCTTGTAGGCCTCGGTGGCGGCGCTCTCGCGGGTCGCGATGAAGCGAGTGCCGAGGTAGGCGAGGTCGGCGCCCAGCACCTGGGCGGCGAGGATCTCGTGGCCGTGGTTGATGCAGCCGGCCAGCAGCAGGGTCTTGTCGAAGAACTGGCGGATCTCGGCGACCAGCGCGAAGGGACTCCAGGTACCGGCATGGCCACCGGCGCCTGCGGCCACGGCGATCAGGCCATCGACACCGGCCTCGGCGGCCTTCTCGGCATGGCGGCGGGTGGTGACGTCATGGAACACCAGGCCACCATAGCTGTGCACCGCATCCACCACCTCGCGCACTGCGCCCAGGCTGGTGATGACGATGGGTACCTTGTGCTCGACGCAGAGCTTCAGGTCTTCCTGCAGGCGCGGGTTGGTGTTGTGGACGATCAGGTTCACCGCATAGGGTGCGGCCTGCGGGTCGGCGGCCAGCCCGGCCTCTATCTCTTCCAGCCAGGCCTTGAAGCCGCTGCTCTCGCGCTGGTTCAGCGCGGGGAAGCTGCCGACGATGCCGCTCTTGCAGCAGGCCAGCACCAGTTGCGGGTTGGAGACCAGGAACATCGGTGCCGCCACCAGGGGAATGCGCAGGCGGCGGTCGAGCAGGGCGGGCAGGGACATGACAGTCTCCTTGTCGGGGTCAGAAAGGTTTGACGACCACCAGGATCACGATGGCGATTAGGAACAGCACCGGCACTTCGTTGAACCAGCGGTAGAACACGTGGCTGCGGCCTTTCTCGCCACGGGCGAAGCGCTTGAGCATGGCGCCACAGGCGTGGTGGTAGCCGATCAGCAGGACCACCAGGGTCAGCTTGGCGTGCATCCAGCCCTGGGTTAGCCAGGCCGGGTTGAGGTAGAGCATCCAGGCGCCGAGGACGAGGGTGAGGATCATCGACGGGCCCATGATGCCGCGGTACAGCTTGCGCTCCATGGTGCAGAAGCGCTCGCGGCTGGCGGCGTCCTCGCTCATGGCGTGGTAGACGAACAGGCGTGGCAGATAGAAGAGGCCGGCAAACCAGCAGACCACGGCAATGATGTGAAAGGCTTTCAACCACAGGTAAAGCATCAGGACTTCCTCGGATCACGGTAGAGCCGATAGTAGTGGCGCCGTGCAATGGCGTCATCCCTGGTTCTATTACACTAGGAGCGTCATCGACCTTCCCATGCGTGGTGCGTTGCCGCGTGTGCCGCTTGGCATCCGGTAGATGCCCGGCTCATTGCCCATGTCCGAATCCCCATCGCCAGAGCACTCCATCGAGCCGCTTGCCGAGGCTGTGCAACGTCCGGCCGCCAAGCGCCCCTTGCTTCGGCATCCGCTGTTGCGGCGCTGGCGCCGAACCCTGGCGTTCTGGCTCGGGGCCTTGTTGGTCGGCCTGGTGGCGCTGGCTTTTGCTCATCTGGCGGATCTGGCCAGTGCGACTTTCCGTGGTGTGGTCGCGCACAGTCAGTGGTGGCCCTGGCTGATCTGCCCGCTGGGTTTTGCCGGGCTGGTATGGATGACCCAGGGGGCGCTGAAGAACACCCGCGGTAGCGGTATTCCACAAGTCATCGTGGCGTTGGACCAGCGCAGTAGCCGCACACGCAATGCATTGCTGTCGGTGCGAATCGCTGTGGGCAAGCTGCTGTTGACCTTGCTCGCGTTGTTGGCTGGTGCCTCGGCGGGGCGTGAGGGCCCTACGGTGCACATCGGTGCGGCGCTGATGTATTCATTCGGCCGTCGCCTGGGGCTCTATGACAAGCGCACGGTGTCCGGCCTGATCATCGCCGGTGGGGCGGCGGGCATTGCGGCCGCCTTCAATACGCCGCTGGGCGGGGTGGTGTTCGCCATCGAAGAACTGAGCCGCACCTTCGAGCAGCGCTTCAGCGGGCTGGTGCTCACTGCTGTGCTGCTCGGCGGCATGGTCACGCTCGGTCTGATGGGCAGCTACAGCTACTTCGGCCGCCTCTCGGAAAGCATGCCGCTGGGGCCGGCTTGGATCGCCGTAGTCGCCTGCGGGGTGATTGGCGGTTTGCTCGGCGGGCTTTACTGCCGGCTGGTGCTGCCGACCCAGCGCGGCCCGCTCAGTTTCATCAGCCGCTGGCGCGGGCGCTGGCCGATCCGCTTCGCCGCGGCCTGCGGGCTGGTACTGGCGCTGCTTGGCTTTCTGTCCGGGCAGCATGTGTTCGGTACCGGGTATGCCGAAACCCGTTCCATCCTCGAAGGGCAGCCAGTGGTGGGACATGACTTCCTCCTGTGGAAGTTCCTCGCCAACGTGATTTCCTTCATCGCCGGCATCCCGGGCGGGCTGTTCTCGCCCTCGCTCACCGTCGGTGCCAGCCTGGCTCCCTGGCTGGCACCGCTGATCCCGGGTGCAAGCCTGCCAGCAGTGGCGCTGCTGGGGATGTCAGCCTACCTCGCCGGGGTCACGCGCACGCCGCTTACCGCTACGGTGATCACCGTGGAAATGTCCCACAGCCCGGACATGCTGATCCCGATCCTTGCCGCCACACTGCTGGCCAGTGGCGTGTCGGCGCGCCTGAACCCGCTGCCGATCTATCACGCGCTCGCTCGTCAGATGCAGGAAACCCTGGCTCCGACCAAAGGCTCTTAAACCGGCGTGCATTCGCTCTGTTCAGCGGGGGCAGCGGCTCATATCATGGCTGCCCCTGAATTTGGCCCCATAGGTGGAGTGACAGGCAGATGATCAAGGTCGGTATCGTAGGCGGTACGGGTTATACGGGCGTGGAACTGCTGCGCCTGCTGGCACAGCATCCCCAGGCTCGCGTCGAGGTGATTACCTCGCGTTCCGAAGAGGGCGTGAAAGTCGCCGACATGTACCCGAACCTGCGAGGCCACTACGACGGCCTGGCTTTCAGCGTGCCGGACGTGAAGCGTCTGGGCGAGTGCGACGTGGTGTTCTTCGCCACTCCCCACGGCGTGGCCCACGCACTGGCCGGCGAACTGCTGGCGACCGGTACCCGAGTAATCGACCTGTCCGCGGACTTCCGCCTGCAGGATGCCGAAGAGTGGGCCAAGTGGTATGGCCAGCCCCACGGCGCGCCGGAACTGCTGCCCGAAGCGGTCTACGGCCTGCCGGAAGTTAACCGCGAGGCCATCAAGTCCGCGCGCCTGATCGCCGTTCCCGGTTGCTACCCGACGGCCACCCAGCTCGGCTTCATCCCACTGCTGGAGAACGGCCTGGCCGATGCCAGCCAGCTGATCGCCGACTGCAAGTCCGGCGTCAGCGGTGCCGGCCGCGGTGCCAAGGTCGGTTCGCTGTTCTGCGAGGCCGGCGAGAGCATGATGGCCTACTCGGTGAAAGGTCACCGTCACCTGCCGGAAATCAGCCAGGGCCTGCGTCGTGCGGCCAAGGGTGATGTCGGCCTGACCTTCGTGCCGCACTTGACCCCGATGATCCGTGGCATCCACGCCACCCTCTACGCACGCGTCGCGGACCGTGGCGTCGACCTGCAGAAGCTGTATGAAGAGCGCTACGCCAACGAACCGTTCGTCGACGTGATGCCAGCCGGCAGCCATCCGGAAACCCGCAGCGTGCGCGGCGCCAACGTCTGCCGCATCGCGGTGCACCGTCCGCAGGGCGGCGACCTGGTGGTGATCCTGTCGGTCATCGACAACCTGGTGAAGGGCGCGTCCGGCCAGGCGATCCAGAATATGAACATTCTGTTCGGCCTGGACGAGCACCTGGGCCTGTCCAACGTCGCGCTGCTGCCGTAAGGAAAGACTGCCCCGGAAGGCGGTCGATTGATCTGGACCAATGGATGAGTCGGATTAGTTGACCGTTTTTCTGGGGTAAGCGGATAATGGTCCGCAATGTTGTAACGTACGGCTTCGGCCGGGAGAGTTTTCACCATGACCATCGAAACCTTCACCCCCACTCCGCTGATGTTCTCGCAAGGCGCTGCGAACAAGGTGAAGAACCTGATCGACGAAGAAGGCAATCCGCGCCTCAAGCTGCGGGTGTTCGTCACGGGCGGTGGCTGTTCGGGCTTCCAGTACGGATTCACCTTCGATGAAGACACCGCGGACGACGACACCATCGTCGAGCGCGACGGCGTCAACCTCGTGGTCGATCCGATGAGCTTCCAGTACCTCGCCGGTGCCGAAGTGGACTACCAGGAAGGCCTCGAAGGTTCGCGGTTCGTCATCAAGAACCCGAACGCAGCGACCACCTGCGGCTGCGGCCAGTCCTTCTCGATCTGATGCCGTAGAAGCAAAAACGCCGCGCATCTGCGCGGCGTTTTTGTTTGTGTGGCGGTTCAGGCGGGGTAGAGCGCGCCGAGAATACGCGGCCCTTGGGCGGCGGTGACTTCAGGGCAGTTGCCGGGCTGGCGTTCGAAGAAACGATGGGCCAGCCAGGCGAAGGCCATGGCCTCCATCCATTCCGGTGGGACGCCGCGATCGAGGCTGCTGATTACGCTGGCGCCAGGCATGTGCGCGGCCAGCCGCTGCATCAGCGTCGTGTTGAAGGCGCCGCCACCGCAAACCACCACTTCCTCGCAGCCTGGCTGCGCATCCAATAGTGCCCCGGCGATGCTTTGTGCGGTCAACTCGAGCAGGGTTGCCTGTACATCCTCGCCCTTCACCGGGCCATGCTTGACCAGGATGGCGTTCAGCCAATTCAGGTTGAAGCGCTCGCGTCCGGTGCTCTTCGGGCCTTTGGCGGCAAAGAAGTCATCAGCCAGCATCTTCTGCAGCAGTACCTGATCGATACTGCCGCTGGCAGCCCAGGCGCCATCACGGTCATAGGCTTCGCCCCGCTGCTCCTGAATCCAGGCATCCAGCAGGACGTTGCCGGGACCGCAATCGAACCCGCGAACCGGCTTGCCAGGGCTAAGCAGGGAGACGTTGCTGAATCCGCCCACGTTGAGGATGGCGCACTCGCGATCATCTCGGTCGAACAGCGCGCGGTGGAAGGCGGGCACCAACGGAGCACCCTGGCCGCCAGCGGCGACGTCGCGGCGGCGGAAGTCGGCCACTACGTCGATGCTGGTCAGTTCGGCGAGCAGTGCCGGGTTGCCGATCTGCACGGTGAAGCCCAGGTGCGGGTCGTGGCGAATGGTCTGGCCGTGGCTGCCAATGGCGCGAATTGCGCTGGCGCTGAGCTTCTCGCGGGCGAGGAGTTCATTGATGCCCTGTGCGGCCAGGCGTACCCAGCTGTTTTCCGCGAGGGCAGAGCGGGCTATTTCGTCAGGGCCGGGAGAGCAGAGTGCCAGGAGGTCGGCACGCAGTGCCGCAGGCATGGGGAGATAATGGGAGGCGAGCAGAGTGGTCTGCTCGCCTTGCTCGATCAGGGCGATGTCCAGCCCGTCGAGACTGGTACCGGACATCACCCCCAGATAGAGCGGCATGACTCAGCGCTTGTTCAGGGCCAGGAAGGTTGCCTTCTCCTGGTCCATGCGCGCGATCAGCGGTTGCGCCTGCGCCATGAAGCGCTTGCGCTCCGGGCCGCTCAGCGGATCGGCTGTCGGCAACTTGGCACTCAGCGGGTCGACATGCTGGCCGTTGACCTGGAATTCGTAATGCAGGTGCGGGCCGGTGGCGAGGCCAGTCATGCCGACGTAGCCGATGATCTGGCCCTGCTTCACTGCCACGCCGGAGCGGATGCCCTTGGCGAAGCGGCTCATGTGGCCGTACACGGTGCGATAGCGCTGGCCGTGCTGGATCACCACGGCGTTGCCGTAGCCACCCTTGCGGCCGGCTTCGAGGATCTTGCCGTCGCCGGTCGCCTTGATCGGCGTGCCGATCGGCGCCGCGTAGTCGACGCCCTTGTGTGCACGAATCTTGTTCAGGATCGGGTGGAAACGCCCGATAGAGAAGCGCGAGCTGATGCGGGCGAAGTCCACCGGAGTACGGATGAAGGCCTTGCGCATGCTGCTGCCATCGGCGCGCAGGTAGCTGGTGCTGCCCTGTTTGCTGGTGTAGCGCACCGCAGTGTATTCCTTGCCGCGGTTGACGAAGCGCACCGCGAGGATGCTGCCCGTGCCAACCTGCTTGCCCTGCACCTGCTGGGATTCGTAGATCACGTCGAACGAATCGCCTTCGCGAATATCCTGGGCGAAGTCGATGTCGTATCCGAGGACATTGGCCATCGACATGATCAGGTCGTGGGACAGCCCCGCATTCTTGCCGGCGACGAACAGCGAGCTGTCGACGCGGCCGTGTGCATAGTTCGCATGTACCGAGGGCTTGACCAGGTCGCGCTTGAAGTCATAGCCCTTGGCGGACTTGTTCAGGCTGATGGTTTCAAGGTCGTTGCGCTTGACCTTCAGGCTCTGCAGCTCGCCCTTGGAGTCGAGAAGGAAGTCCACGTCCTGGCCGATATCAAGACGGGTGAACTGCTTGGCGTCCTTGTTGGCGGCAAGCATGTCGTGCACGACGTTCGCCGGCAGGCCGGCCTTCGCGAACACGGTAGAAAGGGTGTCGCCCTTGCCCACGGTCACGCTTTTCCACGCAGGTTCTGCGGAAGCGGAGGGGGAGGCTTGCTGGGTCGAATCGGCGAGATCGTTCTTCTTTTCCGCGTCTTTTCCGGCGCTGTTCTGGTTGTCCGGCTGGCCTTCTATCTGTGCAAAAGGCGAAGAGCCGTCGTCTTCCGTGACCGCGTTGGGTCGAAGATCGTCTTTTTCCTGGAGGATCTGCTCGGTGCCGCTTTCCAGCTCGAGATTGAGCGTGGTCTTCTTCGCCTCGACCTCGGCCGAGGGGAACACCAGCAGAGCCAGGCTGAGGAGCGCTGCTACACCGCTTGCGGCCAGCAGATGGCTCTTCGGGTAGTACGGCGCTTTCTGATCGGATTGCGTCATGGCGTGAGTGGTGTTTTTGGAATGTGAAATAACTGCCTAAAATATAACCAAATTCCCTCTGAAGCAACCCTGATGTCGGGCTTCTGACGTCCTGTCTTCTGGCGCTGGGCAAAACTTGTTTTTAGTGCCTGTTCTTGTATCGTTGGTTCCCTTTCGCAATTCGCAACGTACAGGAACCTGCAATGAAGTCGGTCGAAGAGCAGCTGGCGCTGATCCAGCGCGGTGCAGACGAAATTCTCGTGGAGGCCGAGCTGATCGAAAAGCTCAAGCGCGGTCAGCCCCTGCGTATCAAGGCCGGCTTCGACCCGACCGCTCCCGACCTGCACCTGGGACATACCGTCCTTATTAATAAGCTGCGTCAGTTCCAGGAGTTGGGCCATCAGGTGATCTTCCTGATCGGTGACTTCACTGGGATGATCGGTGACCCCAGCGGTAAAAGTGTTACTCGCCCACCCCTCACTCGCGAGCAGGTTCTCGACAACGCCGAGACGTACAAGGCCCAGGTCTTCAAGATTCTCGACCCCGCGAAGACCGAAGTAGCCTTCAACTCCACCTGGATGGACCAGCTTTCCCCCGCTGATTTCATTCGTCTGGCTTCCCAGTACACCGTTGCTCGTATGCTGGAACGCGATGATTTCAGCAAACGCTATGCCAGCAATCAGTCCATCGCCATTCACGAGTTCCTTTATCCGCTCGTTCAGGGGTATGACTCGGTGGCGCTGCGCGCGGACGTCGAGCTCGGCGGTACTGACCAGAAGTTTAACCTGCTGATGGGGCGCGAACTGCAGCGTGCTTACGATCAGGAGCCTCAGTGCATTCTGACCATGCCGTTGCTCGAAGGCCTGGACGGCGTGAAGAAGATGTCCAAGTCCCTGGGGAACTACATCGGCATCCAGGAAGCGCCGGGCGTCATGTACAGCAAGCTGGTCTCCATTCCCGACACCTTGATGTGGCGTTACTTCGAGCTGCTCAGCTTCCGTTCCATGGAAGAGATCGAGGGCTTCCGAAAAGATGTCGAGGCAGGCGCCAATCCGCGCGACATCAAAATCAAGCTGGCCGAAGAGATCGTTGCTCGCTTCCATGGCGAAGAGGCTGCTGCTTCGGCGCACAAGTCCGCCGGTAACCGCCTGAAGGAGGGTGAGCTGCCAGAAGACCTGCCGGAAGTAGAAGTGGCGGCGGCAGAAGATCTGCCAATCGGCGCTGTCCTTAATAAGGCAGGTCTGGTGAAGAACTCCGCGGTTGCTCGCGACCTGCTGTCCTCGGGCGGCGTGCGCGTGGACGGCGAAGTGGTAGATCGTAGCTTCGTCTTCGCGGTTGGTTCGACTCACGTGCTGCAGGCGGGCAAGAAGGCCTTTGCTCGTGTGTCTCTGGTTGCAGAGTGAAGAAAGTTTAAATTAGTCGTTGACGGCCAATTTAAACTCCCTATAATGCGCACCACTCCCAGCGACGAAGCGCTGAAAGAACTTGAAAATCAAGTACTTACAGAGATTCGAAATTGAGAGTGGTGACCAGGCAGGTGATTCACTTGCCGCTTTTCTCTAGCTGCTTCGGTGGCTCGCTGAAAAGAAGGTTGCCGAGGTGCTTGACAGTGAGTTTGATCGCTGTAGAATGCGCCTCCCGCTGATGAGAGGTTTCACTTCTCGGAAGCCCAAGCGATTGAGTAGAAAAGAAATTTTCGAAAAATAAAGCTTGACGAAAGATGAGGTTAGCGTAGAATTCGCGCCTCGGTTGAGACGAAAGCCTTAACCAACTGCTCTTTAACAAGTTGAATCAAGCAATTCGTGTGGGTGCTTGTGATGTAAGACTGATGATCGACTGATTATCAGCAACGCAAGTAACACTCGTGAATTCGAGAGTTTTAGCTCTTTAAATAGAGCATGCGATTGCTGAGCCAAGTTTAGGGTTTTCTCAAAACCCAAGCAGTATTGAACTGAAGAGTTTGATCATGGCTCAGATTGAACGCTGGCGGCAGGCCTAACACATGCAAGTCGAGCGGATGATGGGAGCTTGCTCCCGGATTCAGCGGCGGACGGGTGAGTAATGCCTAGGAATCTGCCTGGTAGTGGGGGACAACGTTTCGAAAGGAACGCTAATACCGCATACGTCCTACGGGAGAAAGCAGGGGACCTTCGGGCCTTGCGCTATCAGATGAGCCTAGGTCGGATTAGCTAGTTGGTGGGGTAAAGGCCTACCAAGGCGACGATCCGTAACTGGTCTGAGAGGATGATCAGTCACACTGGAACTGAGACACGGTCCAGACTCCTACGGGAGGCAGCAGTGGGGAATATTGGACAATGGGCGAAAGCCTGATCCAGCCATGCCGCGTGTGTGAAGAAGGTCTTCGGATTGTAAAGCACTTTAAGTTGGGAGGAAGGGCAGTAAGTTAATACCTTGCTGTTTTGACGTTACCAACAGAATAAGCACCGGCTAACTTCGTGCCAGCAGCCGCGGTAATACGAAGGGTGCAAGCGTTAATCGGAATTACTGGGCGTAAAGCGCGCGTAGGTGGTTTGGTAAGATGGATGTGAAATCCCCGGGCTCAACCTGGGAACTGCATCCATAACTGCCTGACTAGAGTACGGTAGAGGGTGGTGGAATTTCCTGTGTAGCGGTGAAATGCGTAGATATAGGAAGGAACACCAGTGGCGAAGGCGACCACCTGGACTGATACTGACACTGAGGTGCGAAAGCGTGGGGAGCAAACAGGATTAGATACCCTGGTAGTCCACGCCGTAAACGATGTCGACTAGCCGTTGGGATCCTTGAGATCTTAGTGGCGCAGCTAACGCGATAAGTCGACCGCCTGGGGAGTACGGCCGCAAGGTTAAAACTCAAATGAATTGACGGGGGCCCGCACAAGCGGTGGAGCATGTGGTTTAATTCGAAGCAACGCGAAGAACCTTACCTGGCCTTGACATGTCCGGAACCTTGCAGAGATGCGAGGGTGCCTTCGGGAATCGGAACACAGGTGCTGCATGGCTGTCGTCAGCTCGTGTCGTGAGATGTTGGGTTAAGTCCCGTAACGAGCGCAACCCTTGTCCTTAGTTACCAGCACGTTATGGTGGGCACTCTAAGGAGACTGCCGGTGACAAACCGGAGGAAGGTGGGGATGACGTCAAGTCATCATGGCCCTTACGGCCAGGGCTACACACGTGCTACAATGGTCGGTACAGAGGGTTGCCAAGCCGCGAGGTGGAGCTAATCCCATAAAACCGATCGTAGTCCGGATCGCAGTCTGCAACTCGACTGCGTGAAGTCGGAATCGCTAGTAATCGTGAATCAGAATGTCACGGTGAATACGTTCCCGGGCCTTGTACACACCGCCCGTCACACCATGGGAGTGGGTTGCTCCAGAAGTAGCTAGTCTAACCGCAAGGGGGACGGTTACCACGGAGTGATTCATGACTGGGGTGAAGTCGTAACAAGGTAGCCGTAGGGGAACCTGCGGCTGGATCACCTCCTTAATCGAAGATCTCAGCTTCTTCATAAGCTCCCACACGAATTGCTTGATTCACTGGTTAGACGATTGGGTCTGTAGCTCAGTTGGTTAGAGCGCACCCCTGATAAGGGTGAGGTCGGCAGTTCGAATCTGCCCAGACCCACCAATTGTTGTGGTGTGCTGCTGATCCGAATGGGGCCATAGCTCAGCTGGGAGAGCGCCTGCTTTGCACGCAGGAGGTCAGGAGTTCGATCCTCCTTGGCTCCACCATTAATCGTCGAAAGCTCAGACATGAATGTTCAGGTTGAACGAACATTGATGTCTGGTCTTTGTGCCAGAACTGTTCTTTAAAAATTTGGGTATGTGATAGAAGTAGACTGAATAATCTCTTTCACTGGTGATTATTCAAGTCAAGGTAAAATTTGCGAGTTCAAGCGCGAATTTTCGGCGAATGTCGTCTTCACGTTCGAGACAATAACCAGATTGCTTGGGGTTATATGGTCAAGTGAAGAAGCGCATACGGTGGATGCCTTGGCAGTCAGAGGCGATGAAAGACGTGGTAGCCTGCGATAAGCTTCGGGGAGTCGGCAAACAGACTTTGATCCGGAGATCTCTGAATGGGGAAACCCACCCGGGATAACCTGGGTATCTTGCACTGAATACATAGGTGTAAGAGGCGAACCAGGGGAACTGAAACATCTAAGTACCCTGAGGAAAAGAAATCAACCGAGATTCCCTTAGTAGTGGCGAGCGAACGGGGATTAGCCCTTAAGCTTCTTTGAATCTAACAGAACGCTCTGGAAAGTGCGGCCATAGTGGGTGATAGCCCCGTATGTGAAAGGTTCTTTGAAGTGAAATCGAGTAGGACGGAGCACGAGAAACTTTGTCTGAATATGGGGGGACCATCCTCCAAGGCTAAATACTACTGACTGACCGATAGTGAACCAGTACCGTGAGGGAAAGGCGAAAAGAACCCCGGAGAGGGGAGTGAAATAGAACCTGAAACCGTATGCGTACAAGCAGTGGGAGCCTACTTTGTTAGGTGACTGCGTACCTTTTGTATAATGGGTCAGCGACTTATATTCAGTGGCGAGCTTAACCGTATAGGGAAGGCGTAGCGAAAGCGAGTCTTAATAGGGCGTTTTAGTCGCTGGGTATAGACCCGAAACCGGGCGATCTATCCATGAGCAGGTTGAAGGTTAGGTAACACTGACTGGAGGACCGAACCCACTCCCGTTGAAAAGGTAGGGGATGACTTGTGGATCGGAGTGAAAGGCTAATCAAGCTCGGAGATAGCTGGTTCTCCTCGAAAGCTATTTAGGTAGCGCCTCACGTATCACTCCAGGGGGTAGAGCACTGTTTCGGCTAGGGGGTCATCCCGACTTACCAAACCGATGCAAACTCCGAATACCTGGAAGTGTCAGCGTGGGAGACACACGGCGGGTGCTAACGTCCGTCGTGAAAAGGGAAACAACCCAGACCGTCAGCTAAGGTCCCAAAGTTATGGTTAAGTGGTAAACGATGTGGGAAGGCTTAGACAGCTAGGAGGTTGGCTTAGAAGCAGCCACCCTTTAAAGAAAGCGTAATAGCTCACTAGTCGAGTCGGCCTGCGCGGAAGATGTAACGGGGCTCAAACCATACACCGAAGCTACGGGTGCATCGCAAGATGCGCGGTAGAGGAGCGTTCTGTAAGCCTGTGAAGGTGAGTTGAGAAGCTTGCTGGAGGTATCAGAAGTGCGAATGCTGACATGAGTAACGACAATGGGAGTGAAAAACTCCCACGCCGAAAGACCAAGGGTTCCTGCGCAACGTTAATCGACGCAGGGTTAGTCGGTCCCTAAGGCGAGGCTGAAGAGCGTAGTCGATGGGAAACAGGTTAATATTCCTGTACTTCTAGTTACTGCGATGGAGGGACGGAGAAGGCTAGGCCAGCTTGGCGTTGGTTGTCCAAGTTTAAGGTGGTAGGCAGAGATCTTAGGTAAATCCGGGGTCTTAATGCCGAGAGCTGATGACGAGTCATCTTTTAGATGATGAAGTGGTTGATGCCATGCTTCCAGGAAAAGCTTCTAAGCTTCAGGTAACTAGGAACCGTACCCCAAACCGACACAGGTGGTTGGGTAGAGAATACCAAGGCGCTTGAGAGAACTCGGGTGAAGGAACTAGGCAAAATGGCACCGTAACTTCGGGAGAAGGTGCGCCGGCGAGGGTGAAGTATTTACTACGTAAGCCCATGCCGGTCGAAGATACCAGGCCGCTGCGACTGTTTATTAAAAACACAGCACTCTGCAAACACGAAAGTGGACGTATAGGGTGTGACGCCTGCCCGGTGCCGGAAGGTTAATTGATGGGGTTAGCGAAAGCGAAGCTCTTGATCGAAGCCCCGGTAAACGGCGGCCGTAACTATAACGGTCCTAAGGTAGCGAAATTCCTTGTCGGGTAAGTTCCGACCTGCACGAATGGCGTAACGATGGCGGCGCTGTCTCCACCCGAGACTCAGTGAAATTGAAATCGCTGTGAAGATGCAGTGTATCCGCGGCTAGACGGAAAGACCCCGTGAACCTTTACTGTAGCTTTGCACTGGACTTTGAGCCTGCTTGTGTAGGATAGGTGGGAGGCTTTGAAGCGTGGACGCCAGTCTGCGTGGAGCCATCCTTGAAATACCACCCTGGCATGCTTGAGGTTCTAACTCTGGTCCGTTATCCGGATCGAGGACAGTGTATGGTGGGCAGTTTGACTGGGGCGGTCTCCTCCTAAAGAGTAACGGAGGAGTACGAAGGTGCGCTCAGACCGGTCGGAAATCGGTCGTAGAGTATAAAGGCAAAAGCGCGCTTGACTGCGAGACAGACACGTCGAGCAGGTACGAAAGTAGGTCTTAGTGATCCGGTGGTTCTGTATGGAAGGGCCATCGCTCAACGGATAAAAGGTACTCCGGGGATAACAGGCTGATACCGCCCAAGAGTTCATATCGACGGCGGTGTTTGGCACCTCGATGTCGGCTCATCACATCCTGGGGCTGAAGCCGGTCCCAAGGGTATGGCTGTTCGCCATTTAAAGTGGTACGCGAGCTGGGTTTAGAACGTCGTGAGACAGTTCGGTCCCTATCTGCCGTGGACGTTTGAGATTTGAGAGGGGCTGCTCCTAGTACGAGAGGACCGGAGTGGACGAACCTCTGGTGTTCCGGTTGTCACGCCAGTGGCATTGCCGGGTAGCTATGTTCGGAATAGATAACCGCTGAAAGCATCTAAGCGGGAAACTAGCCTCAAGATGAGATCTCACTGGGAACTTGATTCCCCTAAAGGGCCGTCGAAGACTACGACGTTGATAGGTCGGGTGTGTAAGCGCTGTGAGGCGTTGAGCTAACCGATACTAATTGCCCGTGAGGCTTGACCATATAACACCCAAACAATTTGTGTGTTGTACGGTGAAGACGTAACGAACCGAAAGTTCGTGTGAACCGCAAATACCTGTCACATACCCGAATCTGGATGAGCGTGTGCATCTGCCACGAGCATCCATAAAGAATTGCTTGACGACCATAGAGCGTTGGAACCACCTGATCCCATCCCGAACTCAGTAGTGAAACGACGCATCGCCGATGGTAGTGTGGAGTTTCTCCATGTGAGAGTAGGTCATCGTCAAGCTCCTATCCCAAGACCCCTGGTCAGCTTCGCTGGCCGGGGGTTTTGCTTTTGCGCGCGGGAAAGTTGTGCCATTGCTGCGTAGGCAATTCAGGCATGCCTCTATATGATGCGTGCCTGACTGTTGCGGGGGTGATATGCAGACCTTGCTGAAATTGCTGAGCGATGGCCGCTTTCATTCCGGAGAAGAGCTGGGTGCTCTGCTCGGAGTAAGTCGCAGTGCTGTCTGGAAGCGCCTTGAGGGGTTCGAGCACGACTACGGTGTGGTCGTGCAGCGTGTGCGCGGTCGCGGTTATCGCCTGGAAGAGCCGCTGAGTATCATCGCGCCCAGACCCGATACCGGCCTCTGGCCTCTCGATGTTCTGTTTTCGATCGATTCCACCAACGCCGAAGTTCTGCGACGCCTCTCTGCCGGTGCCACGGCGCCATTCGCCATCTTGGGCGAGCGCCAGACTGCTGGACGAGGCAGGCGAGGGCGGCAATGGGAAAGTCCCTTCGGTGCCAACCTTTATTACACCCTGGGTATCAGCGTGCGCGGTGGTGCGCAGGAGCTGGAAGGGATGAGTCTGGTGGTTGGTCTTGCAGTGGCTAAAGCCATCCAGGCGCTGGGTGTAAAGGATGTTGGCTTGAAGTGGCCCAATGACGTCCTGGTCGGTGGCAAGAAGATTGCCGGTATCCTGCTGGAGTTGACGGGGGATCCTGCTGATATCTGCAGCGTTGCCATCGGTATCGGTATCAATGTGAACATGCGCAAGGCGGATGCCATTGATCAGCCCTGGACCTCGGTTCGAGAAGCGCTAAGCAGGGTGGTCGATCGCAATGAGTTGCTGCAGGCGCTGGAGTCGCAACTCGCGCATGCACTTTCCCGCCATCGCGAGCGCGGTTTTGCCGCCAGTCGTGAAGAGTGGGAGTCCCTTCACCTGTGGCAGGGGCGGCAAGTCACGCTGTCCACTGTCGCCAATAATATCGTTGGGCGCGCCCTTGGCATCGACGAAAGGGGGGCGCTGCGCCTCCTGGTGGATGGCAAGGAGCAGAGCTACAGCGGAGGCGAGCTGAGTCTGAGGTTGTCGGATGATTCTTGAGTTGGATTGCGGAAATAGCCTGATCAAGTGGCGGGTGGTCAGGAGGCACGACCTGGTGACTGTCGCGGGTGGTGTGGCTGATTCTGATCAGGCGTTGTTAACACAACTGCGGGCGAGTGGGGTGGTGGATATCCACTACTGCCGCATGGTCAGCGTGCGTAGCGAGCAGGAAACCGACGCGCTTCGTGTCGGTCTGGAGACCGCTTTTCCCGTTACGGTGCATATTGCTGCCCCTGCGACCGAGCTGAGCGGGGTCGTGAATGGCTATCGCGAGTACCAGCGTCTCGGAATGGATCGGTGGCTCGCTCTGGTGGCAGGTCATTGTCTGGCGGGTCGTGGCTGCCTGGTGCTCGATCTCGGTACGGCAGTTACCTCCGATCTGGTCGACGCTGCTGGCAAGCATCTGGGGGGCTACATTGCGCCCGGGATGCCACTGATGCGCAGTCAGTTGCGCACGCACACGCGCCGTATTCGCTATGGTGACGATGCTGCTCATGAGGCACTGCAGAATTTGCTGCCGGGCCAAGAGACCTCTGAAGCGGTGGAGCGCGGGTGTGTGTTGATGCTGCGGGGGTTCGTGCGGGAGCAGATCGCTCTGGCAAACAGGCTGCTGGGTGATGACTGCGCTGTCTATTTGACCGGAGGGGACGCCGAGCTCGTCAAGGATGAGAGCGCTCGTGCTGTCGTGCTTCCGGACCTGGTATTTCTCGGCCTGGCGCTCGCCTGTCCGATCGAGTGAGTCTGATCGATGCGTTGGTTCTTTCTTTTTCTGCTCGCCCTCAATGTCTTCTATTACGTCTGGCATCAGCAGCAGGTGCCGCTCCGTCCGAAGGAGATCGCGCCGCTCAGCCTGTTTCATGCGGATCAGAAGAATATTCGGCTACTCAGCGAGTCTGCCGAGGCGCCTCAGCGCCGTCCGGCAGAAGAAAAGCCGGCGACTGCTCCCGCGTCCGCGTGTGTTTACCTGGGCAGCTTCCCGGTTGAGGATCGTGCCCGGCAACTGGTCCAGCGCTTGCTGAGCCTGGATGTCCAGGCTTCGGTTCAAACCGTGGATGCTGCTGCTGGCCTCGATTACTGGGTTTATCTCCCGCCCCTGGCGTCGCGACAGGCTTCGTTGTGGCAGCTGCGCGAGCTGCAGGCGAGGAAGATCGATAGTTACATCATCACTGAAGGTGACCTGACTGATGGAATTTCCCTCGGAATCTTCCAGCGCAAGGATTCCGCTGACAGCGTCGTAGAGCGTCTGAAGGCTGCTGGGTACGATGCTCTGGTGCGCGAGCTGGCTCGTTCGCAGCATGATTACTGGGCGCAGATAAGCGCGGAAAGCGGGCGCCTGGTGGACGATTCCCTGGTGCGTCAGCTGGCCCCGGATTTCCCGGAACTGCAAAAACAAACAATGCTGTGTAAAAACGTTGCAAGCCCTCAATAGTTTGAATAGAATGGCGCCCGCTTCACAGGGGTGGCCTGAAAAGGTCGAACACTGGAAGCCGTTGTCGAAGAGCTAAGCTCAAGTTTTTTAAAGAAAAACAGTTGACAACGCGGTGGCAGGCTGTAGAATGCCGCCTCACTCGGAGGGGTTCCCGAGCGGCCAAAGGGATCAGACTGTAAATCTGACGTCTCAGACTTCGAAGGTTCGAATCCTTCCCCCTCCACCAGTTTCAAGCGTGAGCTGCAAGCTCCGCGGGTATAGTTCAGTGGTAGAACCTCAGCCTTCCAAGCTGATGATGCGGGTTCGATTCCCGCTACCCGCTCCAAGTTTGTTGCTTATGTCTTGCTCATGTAGCTCAGCTGGTAGAGCACACCCTTGGTAAGGGTGAGGTCAGCGGTTCAAATCCGCTCATGAGCTCCATCTCGCAAAGGCAGATATGAAAATATCTGCCTTTGTTTTAATGGTGACGTGACTTTCTCAATTCCTTACGGGAGGCGGTCAAGATGGCTAAAGAAAAGTTTGAGCGTAACAAGCCGCACGTAAACGTCGGCACCATCGGTCACGTTGACCACGGCAAAACCACTCTGACCGCTGCTCTGACTAAGGTCTGCTCCGAGACCTGGGGCGGCTCCGCTCGCGCTTTCGACCAGATCGACAACGCGCCGGAAGAGAAGGCTCGTGGTATCACCATCAACACCTCTCACGTTGAATACGACTCGCCGGTACGCCACTACGCTCACGTAGACTGCCCGGGCCACGCCGACTACGTGAAGAACATGATCACCGGTGCTGCCCAGATGGACGGCGCGATCCTGGTTTGCTCGGCTGCTGACGGTCCCATGCCGCAGACCCGCGAGCACATCCTGCTGTCCCGTCAGGTAGGCGTTCCTTACATTGTCGTGTTCCTGAACAAGGCCGACATGGTTGACGACGCCGAGCTGCTGGAACTGGTCGAAATGGAAGTTCGCGATCTGCTGAACACCTACGACTTCCCGGGCGACGACACTCCGATCGTGATCGGTTCTGCTCTGATGGCCCTGAACGGCCAGGACGACAACGAGATGGGCGTTTCCGCCGTGCGCAAGCTGGTAGAAACCCTGGACTCGTACATCCCCGAGCCCGAGCGCGCCATCGACAAGCCGTTCCTGATGCCGATCGAAGACGTGTTCTCGATCTCCGGTCGCGGCACCGTGGTAACTGGCCGTGTTGAGCGTGGCATCGTCAAGATCCAGGAAGAAGTGGAAATCGTCGGCATCAAGGCGACCACCAAGACTACCTGCACCGGCGTTGAAATGTTCCGCAAGCTGCTCGACGAAGGTCGTGCTGGTGAGAACGTTGGCGTTCTGCTGCGTGGCACCAAGCGTGAAGACGTAGAGCGTGGCCAGGTTCTGGCCAAGCCGGGCACCATCAAGCCGCACACCAAGTTCGAGTGCGAAGTGTACGTGCTGTCCAAAGAAGAAGGTGGTCGTCACACCCCGTTCTTCAAAGGCTACCGTCCGCAGTTCTACTTCCGTACCACCGACGTAACCGGCAACTGCGAACTGCCGGAAGGCGTTGAGATGGTAATGCCGGGCGATAACGTGAAAATGGTTGTCACCCTGATCGCTCCGATCGCCATGGAAGATGGCCTGCGCTTCGCGATTCGCGAGGGCGGCCGTACCGTTGGCGCCGGCGTGGTTGCCAAGATCATCGAATAATCGATTGATCTTTCCCTCTCAGGCCGGCATAATGGTCGGCCTGACTTTGTTCTAGGCCAGTAGCTCAATTGGCAGAGCGGCGGTCTCCAAAACCGCAGGTTGGGGGTTCGATTCCCTCCTGGCCTGCCAGATTTCTAAAAAATCTGGCACTTCTTTAAACGGGATTCCTAGCAGATGAATGCGAAGGTAGAAGCCAAAGAGTCGCGTCTTGATCTCTTGAAGTGGCTTGTGGTTGCAGTGCTGGTGGTGGTGGCTGTGGTTGCCAACCAGTATTACTCCGCGCAACCGATCTTCTATCGCGTTCTCGGTATTCTCGTGATGGCGGCTGTTGCAGGTTTTATTGCGCTGCAAACCGTCAAGGGGCGTGCGTTCTTTACTTTGGCTAAAGAGGCTCGCGCCGAGATTCGCAAGGTTGTATGGCCGTCTCGTCAAGAGACAACTCAGACCACGCTGATCGTAGTGGCAGTAGTGCTGGTAATGGCGCTGGTGCTTTGGGGGCTCGACTCCCTGCTGGGTTGGCTGGTTTCCATGATCGTAGGTTAAGGGTGTTCCGTGGCTAAGCGTTGGTACGTTGTGCATGCCTACTCGGGTTACGAGAAGCATGTCATGCGCTCGCTGATCGAGCGGGTCAAACTGGCCGGCATGGAAGATGGGTTTGGTGAGATTCTCGTCCCCACCGAAGAAGTCGTGGAGATGCGGAACGGCCAGAAGCGCAAGAGTGAGCGCAAATTCTTCCCGGGCTATGTCCTGGTGCAGATGGAAATGAATGAGGGTACTTGGCACCTGGTCAAGGACACTCCTCGTGTCATGGGCTTCATTGGTGGTACTGCCGACAAGCCGGCGCCGATCACCGACAAGGAAGCCGATGCCATTCTGCGTCGTGTTGCCGATAGCGGTGACAAGCCGAAGCCGAAGACTCTGTTCGAGCCGGGCGAAACCGTTCGTGTCATCGATGGTCCGTTCGCTGACTTCAATGGTGTCGTCGAAGAAGTTAACTACGAAAAGAGCCGCATCCAGGTCGCTGTGCTCATTTTCGGTCGCTCTACTCCGGTAGAGCTGGAGTTCAGCCAGGTAGAGAAAGTTTAACTGGCACACTGAATCCCACACCCCGCAGCCGTAGGCTGCGGGGTTTTGTCGTCCTTGGGATAAAACGCGAAAGCAACCGGGGAGCCCGACAGGGCGCTTGACCCGCATTTGGAGTAGCAAATGGCTAAGAAAATCACGGCTTACATCAAGCTGCAAGTTAAGGCCGGCCAGGCCAACCCGTCGCCGCCCGTCGGCCCGGCTCTGGGTCAGCACGGCGTGAACATCATGGAATTCTGCAAGGCGTTCAACGCCAAGACCCAAGGCCAAGAGCCGGGTCTGCCGACTCCTGTAATCATCACCGTTTACAGCGACCGTAGCTTCACCTTCGAAACCAAGAGCACCCCGGCTGCCGTCCTGCTGAAAAAAGCAGCTGGCATCACCAGCGGTTCCGCTCGTCCGAACTCTCAGAAAGTCGGCACCGTTACCCGTGCTCAGCTGGAAGAGATCGCCAAGGCCAAGCAGGCTGACCTGACCGCTGCTGACCTGGACGCTGCCGTACGCACCATTGCTGGCTCCGCGCGCAGCATGGGCCTGAACGTGGAGGGTGTGTAATGGCTAAGCTGACCAAGCGTCAAAAGGCTATCGCCGAGAAGATCGAAGCGGGCAAGCAATACGGCTTCGAAGATGCCGCTAAGCTGCTGGCCGAGCTGTCGACCATCAAGTTCAAGGAGTCCGTGGACATCGCCATCAATCTGGGCGTTGATCCGCGTAAATCCGACCAGGTCGTACGTGGTGCCACCGTTCTGCCGAACGGCACCGGCAAATCCGTACGCGTTGCCGTCTTCACCCAGGGTCCTGGTGTTGAAGCTGCCCTGGCTGCTGGTGCAGACAAGGTTGGCATGGACGAACTGGCTGCCGAAATGAAAGCCGGCGACCTGAACTACGACGTCGTCATCGCTTCCCCGGACGCCATGCGTGTTGTTGGCCAGCTGGGTCAGGTACTGGGCCCGCGCGGTCTGATGCCGAACCCGAAAGTCGGCACCGTGACTCCGGACGTCGCTACCGCCGTCAAGAACGCCAAAGCCGGTCAGGTACGTTTCCGTACCGACAAGAACGGCATCATCCACGCTTCCGTTGGCAAGATCGACTTCGAGCCGGTCAAGCTGAAGCAGAACGTGGAAGCGCTGCTGAGCGATCTGAAGCGCCTGAAACCGTCCTCCTCGAAGGGCGTGTACGTTCAGCGCGTTACCCTGAGCACCACCATGGGCCCGGGTCTGCAGATCGATCAGGCTTCGCTGGAAGGCTGATGAACTAAGTCGGACAGTGGGTTCGCCCATTGTCCGCAGGTATTGGGGTCCCTGCCTGGCGGGGGCTATCCAAGACCGTAGGCGGCGCAAGCCTTAAACCTCAAGCCTACGCAGATGGTGCTCCCGATTCGTTTACCGAATCAGACACCAAAACGCCGTCCGGCTCCGGCTGGACGAATCGGTAACATCCAGGAGTAAACCCGTGGCAATTAAACTCGAAGACAAGAAGGCCATCGTCGCTGAAGTCAACGAGGCTGCCAAAGCCGGTCTGTCCGCTGTCGTGGTTGATGCACGCGGCGTGACTGTCGGCGCTATGACCGGACTCCGTAAAGAGGCCCGCGCAGCTGGTGTGTACGTGAAAGTCGTACGTAACACCCTGCTCAAGCGCGCCGTTGAAGGCACTCAGTTTGAAGTGCTCAACGACACGTTCAAGGGCCCGACCCTGATTGCTTTCTCCAACGAACATCCGGGCGCTGCCGCTCGTATCTTCAAGGAGTTTGCCAAGGGTCAGGACAAGTTCGAGATCAAGGCGGCCGCGTTCGAGGGTCAGTTCCTCGCAGCCAATCAGATCGACGTGCTGGCGACCCTGCCGACCTACAACGAAGCTGTTGCACAGCTGATGAGCGTGATCCAAGGCGCTACCAGCAAGCTGGCTCGTACTCTGGCGGCAATTCGCGATCAGAAAGAAGCTACCGCAGCCTAAGGCTCGGCATCTCCTTTCAACCTTTTTTGTTTAATTCGATGGCCTTAGGCCGTCACCCAATACAGGAATTAGAGTCATGGCTCTGACCAACGAAGACATCATCTCCGCCGTATCCGAAATGTCCGTCATGCAGATCGTTGAACTGATCAAGGCGATGGAAGAGAAGTTCGGCGTTACCGCTGCTGCCGCTACCGTTGCTGCTGCTGGCCCGGCTGCTGCCGCTGCTGAAGAGCAAACCGAGTTCACCATCGTTCTGGCCGAAGCTGGCGACAAGAAAGTGAACGTGATCAAGGTCGTTCGTGAACTGACCGGTCTGGGCCTGAAAGAAGCCAAGGCTGTCGTTGACGGCGCCCCGGGCGTGGTCAAGGAAGGCGCTTCGAAAGAAGAAGCCGAAGCTGCCAAGAAAGCCCTGGAAGAAGCAGGCGCCAAGGTCGAGCTCAAGTAAGTTCGTACCTTGCGTCGACAGCCCGAGCGTTAAGCGACAGGCTGATGGCTGGTGGCAATTGCCACCGGCCTTTTTCCGTTATGGGTGGGGTGCCGTAGGTGCCCCCCATAACGTGAAAATCCCGCCACGAGTGGCGGCGCAAACCTAGGGTTTGCACGATTTTTGGGCTGCTCCCCTGTGCGGGAGAGGCCAAACAAGCAGGTGACCAAGCTGGGGAACGCTGATGGCTTACTCATACACTGAGAAAAAACGTATCCGCAAGGACTTTAGCAAGTTGCCGGACGTCATGGATGTGCCGTATTTGCTGGCCATCCAGCTGGATTCCTATCGCGAATTCCTGCAGGCCGGCGCGAGCAAGGACCAGGTTCGAGACATCGGCCTGCATGCGGCCTTCAAGTCCGTTTTCCCGATTATCAGCTATTCCGGCAATGCTGCCCTGGAATACGTCGGCTACCGTCTGGGCGAGCCGGCCTTTGATGTCAAGGAATGCGTGCTGCGCGGTGTGACCTTCGCGGTCCCGCTGCGTGTGAAAGTGCGCCTGATCATTTTCGACAAGGAATCGTCGAACAAAGCGATCAAGGACATCAAGGAACAAGAAGTCTATATGGGGGAGATCCCCCTGATGACCGAGAACGGTACCTTCATCATTAACGGTACCGAGCGCGTCATCGTTTCCCAGTTGCACCGTTCCCCGGGTGTGTTCTTCGACCACGACCGTGGCAAGACCCACAGCTCCGGCAAGCTGCTGTACTCCGCTCGCATCATTCCTTACCGCGGTTCCTGGCTCGACTTCGAGTTCGACCCGAAGGATTGCGTGTTCGTGCGTATCGACCGTCGCCGCAAGCTGCCGGCTTCCGTCCTGCTGCGCGCGCTGAACTACAGCACCGAGGAAATCCTCAACGCGTTCTATGACACCAACGTCTACGAGATCAAGGGCGAGACCCTGAATCTGGAGCTGGTGCCGTCGCGTCTGCGTGGCGAGATCGCCAGCTTCGATATCAAGGATGCTGCCGGCAAGGTCATCGTCGAAGCGGGCCGCCGTATCACTGCGCGCCACATCAACCAGCTCGAGAAGGCCGGCATCACCCAGCTGGAAGTGCCGTTCGACTACCTGATTGGCCGTACCGTAGCCAAGGCTGTCGTGCACCCGGCTACCGGCGAGATCATCGCCGAGTGCAACACCGAGCTGACCGTCGATGCCCTGGCCAAGATTGCCAAGGCCCAGGTTGCTCGCCTGGAAACCCTGTACACCAACGACATCGACTGCGGTCCGTTCATCTCCGATACGCTGAAGATCGACTCCACCAGCAACCAACTGGAAGCGCTGGTCGAGATCTATCGCATGATGCGTCCCGGTGAGCCGCCGACCAAGGAAGCCGCCGAGACGCTGTTCGGCAACCTGTTCTTCAGCGCCGAGCGTTACGACCTGTCCGCCGTTGGCCGCATGAAGTTCAACCGCCGTATCGGTCGTACCGAGATCGAAGGCGCTGGCGTCCTGAGCAAGGAAGACATCGTCGAGGTCCTCAAGACCCTCGTTGCTATCCGTAACGGCAAAGGCATCGTCGACGACATCGACCACCTGGGTAACCGTCGCGTTCGTTGCGTTGGCGAGATGGCCGAGAACCAGTTCCGTGTTGGCCTGGTGCGTGTAGAGCGCGCGGTCAAGGAACGCCTGTCGATGGCCGAAAGCGAAGGCCTGATGCCGCAGGACCTGATCAACGCCAAGCCAGTGGCTGCCGCGATCAAGGAGTTCTTCGGCTCCAGCCAGCTGTCGCAGTTCATGGACCAGAACAACCCGCTCTCCGAGATCACCCACAAGCGCCGCGTCTCCGCACTCGGCCCAGGTGGTCTGACCCGTGAGCGCGCGGGCTTCGAGGTTCGTGACGTACACCCGACCCACTACGGCCGCGTGTGCCCGATCGAAACCCCTGAAGGTCCGAACATCGGTCTGATCAACTCCCTGGCTACCTACGCCCGCACCAACAAATACGGCTTCCTCGAAAGCCCGTACCGCGTGGTGAAGGAAGGTCTGGTCAGCGACGACATCGTCTTCCTGTCCGCGATCGAAGAAGCTGATCACGTCATCGCTCAGGCGTCTGCGACCCTGAACGAAAAAGGCCAGCTGATCGACGAACTGGTTGCCGTACGTCACCTGAACGAATTCACCGTGAAGGCGCCGGAAGACGTCACCCTCATGGACGTATCGCCGAAGCAGGTCGTTTCCGTCGCTGCCTCGCTGATTCCGTTCCTCGAGCACGACGACGCCAACCGTGCACTCATGGGTTCGAACATGCAGCGTCAGGCTGTACCGACCCTGCGCGCCGACAAGCCGCTGGTAGGTACCGGTATGGAGCGCAACGTCGCCCGTGACTCCGGTGTCTGCGTGGTTGCACGTCGCGGCGGTGTGATCGACTCGGTCGATGCCAGCCGTATCGTGGTTCGTGTGAACGACGACGAAGTCGAGACTGGCGAAGCCGGTGTCGACATCTACAACCTGACCAAATACACCCGTTCCAACCAGAACACCTGCATCAACCAGCGTCCGCTGGTACAGAAGGGTGATCAGGTTTCGCGCAGCGACATCCTGGCCGACGGTCCGTCCACCGACATGGGTGAACTGGCTCTGGGTCAGAACATGCGCGTAGCGTTCATGCCCTGGAACGGCTTCAACTTCGAAGACTCCATCTGCCTGTCCGAGCGCGTGGTCCAGGAAGATCGTTTCACCACGATTCACATCCAGGAACTGACCTGCGTTGCCCGTGACACCAAGCTCGGCCCAGAAGAAATCACTGCGGACATCCCGAACGTGGGTGAGGCTGCGCTGAACAAGCTGGACGAAGCTGGCATCGTCTACGTCGGCGCCGAAGTACAGGCTGGCGACATCCTGGTCGGCAAGGTCACCCCGAAGGGCGAGACCCAGCTGACTCCGGAAGAGAAGCTGCTGCGTGCGATCTTCGGTGAGAAGGCGTCCGACGTGAAGGACACCTCCCTGCGCGTGCCGACTGGCACCAAGGGCACCGTCATCGACGTACAAGTCTTCACTCGCGATGGTGTAGAGCGCGATAGCCGCGCCCTGTCCATCGAGAAAATGCAGCTGGACGAGATCCGCAAGGACCTGAACGAAGAGTTCCGCATCGTCGAAGGCGCAACCTTCGAGCGTCTGCGTTCCGCTCTGGTCGGTGCCAAGGCCGACGGCGGTCCTGCCCTGAAGAAAGGCGCAGAGATCACCGACGAGTACCTGGACGGCCTTGAGCGCGGCCAGTGGTTCAAGCTGCGTATGGCGGAAGACGCTCTGAACGAGCAGCTGGAGAAGGCCCAGGCCTACATCAGCGACCGCCGTCAGATGCTGGACGACAAGTTCGAAGACAAGAAGCGCAAACTGCAGCAGGGCGATGACCTGGCTCCGGGCGTACTGAAGATCGTCAAGGTCTACCTCGCTATCAAGCGCCGCATCCAGCCGGGCGACAAGATGGCAGGCCGCCACGGTAACAAGGGTGTGGTCTCGGTGATCATGCCGGTCGAAGACATGCCGCACGACGTGCATGGCACTCCGGTCGACATCGTTCTGAACCCGCTGGGCGTACCGTCGCGTATGAACGTCGGCCAGATCCTCGAAACCCACCTGGGCCTCGCGGCCAAGGGCCTGGGCGAGAAGATCAACCGCATGCTCGAAGAGCAGCGCAAGATCGCCGAGCTGCGTGTGTTCCTGAACGAGATCTACAACGAGATCGGCGGCCGCCAGGAGAGCCTGGACGAGCTGAACGATAACGAGATCCTCGCTCTGGCCAACAACCTCAAGGGCGGCGTGCCCATGGCTACCCCGGTATTCGACGGTGCCAAGGAGCGCGAGATCAAGGCCATGCTGAAGCTGGCCGATCTGCCGGAAAGCGGTCAGATGCGCCTGTATGACGGCCGCACCGGCAACCAGTTCGAGCGTACGACCACCGTTGGTTACATGTACATGCTCAAGCTGAACCACCTGGTCGATGACAAGATGCACGCACGTTCCACCGGCTCCTACAGCCTGGTTACCCAGCAGCCGCTGGGTGGTAAGGCGCAGTTCGGTGGCCAGCGTTTCGGGGAGATGGAGGTCTGGGCGCTGGAAGCCTACGGTGCCGCCTACACCCTGCAGGAAATGCTGACCGTGAAGTCGGACGACGTGAACGGCCGTACCAAGATGTACAAGAACATCGTGGACGGGGATCACCGCATGGAGGCCGGCATGCCCGAGTCCTTCAACGTGTTGATCAAAGAGATCCGCTCGCTCGGCATCGATATCGAACTGGAAACCGAATAACACGTGACGTCAGAACGGTGCGGCTGGTCAAGGCCGGTCGTACCGGGTCCGTGAGGAGGAAAGGCCTTGAAAGACTTGCTTAATCTGTTGAAAAACCAGGGTCAGATCGAAGAGTTCGATGCCATCCGTATTGGCCTGGCCTCGCCCGAGATGATTCGTTCCTGGTCCTTCGGCGAAGTCAAGAAGCCGGAGACCATCAACTACCGTACCTTCAAGCCGGAGCGCGATGGCCTGTTCTGCGCCAAGATCTTCGGCCCGGTGAAGGACTACGAGTGCCTGTGCGGTAAGTACAAGCGCCTGAAACACCGTGGTGTGATCTGCGAGAAGTGCGGCGTGGAAGTCGCTTTGGCCAAGGTGCGCCGTGAGCGCATGGGCCACATCGAGCTGGCCTCGCCGGTCGCCCACATCTGGTTCCTGAAGTCCCTGCCGTCCCGTATCGGCCTGCTGCTGGACATGACCCTGCGTGACATCGAGCGCGTGCTCTATTTCGAGAGCTATGTCGTGATCGATCCGGGCATGACCACCCTCGAGAAGGGTCAGCTGCTGAACGACGAGCAATACTTCGAAGCCCTCGAAGAGTTCGGTGACGACTTCGACGCCCGCATGGGTGCGGAGGCCGTTCGCGAGCTGCTCAACGCTATCGATCTGGAGCACGAGATCGGCCGCCTGCGCGAAGAGATTCCGCAGACCAACTCGGAAACCAAGATCAAGAAGCTGTCCAAGCGCCTGAAGCTGATGGAAGCCTTCCAGGGCTCCGGCAACCATCCCGAGTGGATGGTACTGACCGTCCTGCCGGTGCTGCCGCCGGACCTGCGTCCGCTGGTTCCGCTGGATGGCGGCCGCTTCGCGACTTCGGATCTGAACGATCTGTATCGCCGCGTGATCAACCGTAACAACCGTCTGAAGCGCCTGCTCGACCTGGCTGCTCCGGACATTATCGTGCGCAACGAAAAGCGCATGCTGCAGGAAGCTGTCGATGCCCTGCTGGACAACGGCCGTCGCGGCCGTGCCATCACCGGCTCGAACAAGCGCCCGCTGAAGTCCCTGGCCGACATGATCAAGGGCAAGCAAGGTCGCTTCCGTCAGAACCTGCTCGGCAAGCGCGTGGACTACTCCGGTCGTTCGGTAATTACCGTAGGTCCGACCCTGCGTCTGCACCAGTGCGGTCTGCCGAAGAAAATGGCCCTGGAGCTGTTCAAGCCGTTCATTTTCGGCAAGCTGGAAGGTCGTGGCATGGCCACCACCATCAAAGCCGCCAAGAAGATGGTCGAGCGCGAGCTGCCGGAAGTGTGGGACGTTCTCGCTGAAGTCATCCGCGAACACCCCGTACTGCTGAACCGTGCGCCGACCCTGCACCGTCTGGGCATCCAGGCGTTCGAGCCGGTACTGATCGAAGGTAAAGCCATCCAGCTGCACCCGCTGGTCTGCGCCGCGTACAACGCCGACTTCGACGGTGACCAGATGGCCGTGCACGTTCCGCTGACCCTCGAGGCTCAGCTGGAAGCGCGCGCGCTGATGATGTCCACCAACAACATTCTGTCGCCCGCCAACGGCGAGCCGATCATCGTTCCGTCGCAGGACGTGGTAATGGGTCTGTACTACATGACCCGTGAAGCGATCAACGCGAAGGGCGAGGGCATGGCTTTCGCAGACCTGCAGGAAGTTGACCGCGCGTACCGCAGCGGCCAGGTGTCCCTGCACGCCCGCGTAAAAGTGCGCATCAATGAGAAGATCAAGAACGAAGACGGCTCCCTGACCGCCAACACCCGTATCGTCGACTCCACCGTCGGCCGTGCGCTGCTGTTCCAGGTTGTCCCGGCCGGCCTGCCCTTCGACGTGGTCAACCAGTCGATGAAGAAGAAGGCGATCTCCAAGCTGATCAACCATTGCTACCGCGTGGTGGGTCTGAAGGACACCGTCATCTTCGCTGACCAGCTGATGTACACCGGCTTCGCCTACTCGACCATCTCCGGTGTGTCGATCGGCGTGAACGACTTCGTCATCCCGGACGAAAAGGCTCGCATCATCGATGCCGCCACCGAGGAAGTGAAGGAGATCGAGAGCCAGTACGCCTCCGGCCTGGTAACCCAGGGCGAGAAGTACAACAAGGTGATCGACCTCTGGTCCAAGGCCAACGACGAAGTGTCCAAGGCGATGATGGCCAACCTCTCGAAAGAGAAGGTGACCGATCGCGAGGGCAAGCAGGTCGACCAGGAGTCCTTCAACTCCATGTACATGATGGCGGACTCCGGTGCGCGGGGTTCCGCGGCCCAGATCCGTCAGCTGGCGGGTATGCGCGGCCTGATGGCCAAGCCGGACGGCTCCATCATCGAGACCCCGATCACCGCGAACTTCCGTGAAGGCCTGAACGTACTCCAGTACTTCATCTCCACTCACGGTGCTCGTAAAGGTCTGGCGGATACCGCACTGAAGACCGCGAACTCCGGTTACCTGACCCGTCGTCTCGTCGACGTGGCCCAGGACCTGGTCGTGACCGAGATCGATTGCGGCACCGAGCATGGCCTGGTCATGTCCCCGCACATCGAAGGCGGTGACGTGGTAGAGCCACTGGGTGAGCGTGTACTCGGCCGCGTGATCGCTCGCGACGTGTTCAAGCCAGGCAGCGACGACGTGATCGTTGAAGCCGGCACCCTGATCGACGAGAAGTGGGTCGATTTCCTCGAGCAGATGAGCGTCGACGAAGTCGTTGTGCGTTCGCCGATCACCTGCGAAACCCGCCACGGCATCTGCGCCATGTGCTACGGCCGCGATCTGGCCCGTGGTCACCGCGTGAACATCGGTGAGGCTGTCGGCGTTATCGCTGCCCAGTCGATCGGTGAGCCGGGCACCCAGCTGACCATGCGTACCTTCCACATCGGTGGTGCGGCCAGCCGTACTTCCGCCGTGGACAACGTACAGGTCAAGAACGGCGGCACCATTCGCCTGCACAACCTGAAGCACGTAGAGCGTGCCGACGGCGCCCTGGTAGCGGTTTCCCGTTCCGGTGAGCTGGCGGTCGCCGACGACTTCGGTCGTGAGCGCGAGCGCTACAAGCTGCCGTACGGTGCGGTGATTTCCGTGAAGGAAGGTGACAAGGTCGATCCGGGCGCTATCGTCGCCAAGTGGGACCCGCACACCCACCCGATCGTCACCGAGATGGACGGCACCGTGGCCTTCGTGGGCATGGAAGAGGGCATCACCATCAAGCGCCAGACCGACGAACTGACCGGTCTGACCAACATTGAAGTGATGGATCCGAAGGATCGTCCGGCTGCCGGCAAGGACATCCGTCCGGCCGTGAAGCTGATCGATGCCGCAGGCAAGGATCTGCTGCTGCCGGGTACCGACGTGCCGGCCCAGTACTTCCTGCCGGCGAACGCCCTGGTCAACCTCAACGATGGCGCGAAAGTGCGTATCGGTGACGTTATCGCGCGTATCCCGCAGGAAACCTCGAAGACCCGCGACATCACCGGTGGTCTGCCGCGCGTTGCCGACCTGTTCGAAGCTCGTCGTCCGAAAGAGCCTTCGATCCTGGCGGAAATCAGCGGCACCATTTCCTTCGGCAAGGAAACCAAGGGCAAGCGCCGCCTGGTCATCACTCCCACCGACGGTAGCGATCCGTACGAGGAGCTGATTCCGAAGTGGCGTCACCTGAACGTGTTCGAAGGTGAACAGGTAAGCCGCGGTGAAGTGATCTCCGACGGCCCGAGCAACCCGCACGACATTCTGCGTCTGCTGGGTGTGAGCTCGCTGGCCAAGTACATCGTCAACGAGATCCAGGACGTCTACCGTCTGCAGGGCGTGAAGATCAACGACAAGCACATCGAGACCATTCTGCGTCAGATGCTGCGCAAGGTCGAAGTGGCCGAGTCGGGCGATTCGTCCTTCATCAAGGGCGACCAGGTCGAACTGGTTCACGTGCTGGAAGAGAACGAAGTGCTGGGTACCCAGGACAAGTTCCCGGCCAAGTACGAGCGCGTCCTGCTGGGTATCACCAAGGCCTCGCTGTCCACCGAGTCGTTCATCTCGGCGGCATCCTTCCAGGAGACCACTCGCGTCCTCACCGAGGCGGCGGTCACCGGCAAGCGCGACTACCTGCGCGGCCTGAAGGAAAACGTGGTCGTGGGTCGTCTGATCCCGGCGGGTACCGGTCTGGCTTACCACAGCGAGCGCAAGCGTCAGCGCGAGCTCGGCAAACCGCAGCGCGTCAGCGCGAGCGAGGCCGAAGCAGCACTGGCCGAAGCGCTCAATCTGAGCGGTAACTAAGCCTCAAACAAAGCCCCGGTTGTCTTGACAACCGGGGCTTTGTCTTGACTGGAATCCGTAAGCTCTTTAGTATCTTGTACCCCGAAAATTGGCAGGGCGCTTGCTCTGCCCATTTTCGTTTTTAAGTGTCGTAAGACAATCAGTGGAGCTATAGATGGCAACTATCAACCAGCTGGTGCGCAAGCCGCGCAAGCGCCTGGTAGACAAGAGCGGCGTTCCTGCCCTGCAGAACTGCCCTCAGCGTCGCGGCGTATGCACCCGCGTATACACCACCACCCCGAAGAAGCCGAACTCCGCACTGCGTAAAGTGTGCCGTGTTCGTCTGACCAACGGTTTCGAGGTTTCCTCGTACATCGGCGGTGAAGGTCACAACCTGCAAGAGCACAGCGTAGTGCTGATCCGTGGCGGTCGTGTAAAAGACCTTCCGGGTGTTCGCTACCACACCGTGCGCGGTTCGCTGGACACCTCCGGTGTCAAAGACCGTAAGCAGGGTCGTTCGAAGTACGGCGCGAAGCGTCCGAAGTAATTTTGTTTTCCTATTTGCTGAGTCGATAAGAGTAAGGTCGGGCATCGAGTCCCGGATTACCTGAAGACCGTTTGAGGGCTTATCAATGCCAAGACGTCGTGTAGCGGCCAAACGTGAGATCCTGGCCGATCCGAAATACGGAAGCCAGATTCTGGCGAAGTTCATGAACCACGTGATGGAAAGCGGCAAGAAAGCCGTTGCCGAGCGTATCGTTTACGGTGCTCTGGACAAGGTCAAAGAGCGCGGTAAAGGCGACCCCCTGGAACTCTTCGAAAAAGCACTCGACGCCATCGCTCCGCTGGTCGAAGTGAAGTCCCGCCGTGTCGGCGGTGCTACCTACCAGGTTCCGGTCGAAGTACGTCCGTCCCGTCGTAATGCACTGGCCATGCGTTGGCTGGTGGACTTCGCCCGCAAGCGTGGCGAGAAGTCCATGGCGCTGCGTCTGGCTGGCGAGCTGCTGGATGCCGCTGAAGGCAAAGGCGCTGCCGTCAAGAAGCGCGAAGACGTGCACCGTATGGCCGAGGCCAACAAAGCGTTCTCGCACTACCGCTTCTAATTACGGCAACAACACTTCTGCGAGGGCTTTATGGCTCGTAACACAGCAATCAACCGCTACCGGAACATTGGTATCTGTGCCCACGTTGACGCGGGCAAGACCACCACTACCGAGCGGATCCTGTTCTACACAGGTCTCAGCCACAAGATGGGTGAGGTGCACGACGGCGCTGCTACTACCGACTGGATGGTGCAGGAGCAGGAGCGTGGTATCACCATCACCTCCGCTGCGATCACGACCTTCTGGGAAGGTTCGCGCGGCCAGTACGACAAGTACCGCGTAAACGTCATCGACACCCCCGGCCACGTAGACTTCACCATTGAAGTTGAGCGCTCCCTGCGCGTACTGGACGGTGCCGTCGTTGTGTTCTGCGGCACCTCCGGCGTTGAGCCGCAGTCCGAAACCGTATGGCGTCAAGCCAACAAGTACGGCGTTCCGCGTATTGTTTACGTGAACAAGATGGACCGCGCCGGCGCCAACTTCCTGCGCGTCGTCGGTCAGATCAAGAACCGCCTGGGTCACACCCCGGTCCCGGTTCAGCTGGCCATCGGTGCAGAAGATGACTTCCAGGGTCAGGTTGACCTGCTGAAGATGAAGGCCATCTACTGGAACGAAGACGACAAAGGCACTTCCTATCGCGAGGAAGAAATTCCCGCCGATATGGTCGAGCTGGCCAATGAGTGGCGCAACAACATGGTCGAGGCTGCTGCCGAAGCCAACGAAGAGCTGATGAACAAGTACCTGGAAGAGGGTGAGCTGTCGATCGAAGAGATCAAGGCTGGCCTGCGTCTGCGTACTATCGCCTGCGAAATCGTACCGGCTGTCTGCGGCTCGTCGTTCAAGAACAAGGGCGTGCCCCTGGTTCTCGACGCCGTCATCGACTTCCTGCCTGCTCCGACCGAGATTCCGGCGATCCAGGGTATCCACCCGGATCACATTGACGACGGCGACGATGCTCCGAAAGACGAGCGTCCGGCTGACGACAATGCTCCGTTCTCGGCTCTGGCATTCAAGATCGCCACTGACCCGTTCGTAGGTACTCTGACCTTCGTTCGCGTCTACTCGGGCGTTCTGGAGTCTGGTAACTCGGTTATCAACTCCGTGAAAGGCAAGAAAGAGCGCGTTGGTCGTATGGTGCAGATGCACGCCAACCAGCGTGACGAGATCAAAGAAGTACGCGCTGGCGACATCGCTGCTCTGATCGGCATGAAGGACGTCACCACCGGTGACACCCTGTGCGACATCGAGAAGCCGATCATCCTCGAGCGTATGGACTTCCCGGAGCCGGTAATCTCGGTAGCTGTTGAGCCGAAGACCAAGGCCGACCAGGAGAAGATGGGCATCGCCCTCGGCAAGCTGGCTCAGGAAGACCCGTCGTTCCGCGTCAAGACCGACGAAGAAACCGGCCAGACCATCATCTCCGGTATGGGTGAGCTGCACCTGGACATCCTCGTCGACCGCATGAAGCGTGAATTCGGCGTTGAGGCGAACATCGGCAAGCCGCAGGTTTCGTACCGCGAAACCATCTCGAAGGACAACATCGAGATCGAAGGCAAGTTCGTTCGTCAGTCCGGTGGTCGTGGTCAGTTCGGTCACTGCTGGATTCGTTTCTCGACTCCGGACGTGGACGACAAGGGCAACATCACTGAAGGCCTGGTCTTCACCAACGAAGTCGTGGGCGGTGTGGTTCCGAAGGAATACATCCCGGCCATCCAGAAAGGCATCGAAGAGCAGATGAAGAACGGCGTTGTAGCCGGCTATCCGCTGATCGGCCTGAAGGCGACCGTCTTCGATGGTTCCTACCACGACGTCGACTCCAACGAGATGGCGTTCAAGATCGCTGCTTCCATGGCGACCAAGCAGCTGGCCCAGAAGGGCGGCGGCAAGGTTCTGGAGCCGATCATGAAGGTGGAAGTGGTGACTCCTGAGGACTACATGGGTGACGTGATGGGTGACCTGAACCGTCGTCGTGGTCTGATTCAGGGGATGGAAGACTCGGTTTCCGGTAAGGTTATCCGTGCCGAGGTTCCGCTGGGCGAGATGTTCGGTTATGCAACCGACGTGCGTTCCATGTCCCAGGGTCGCGCTAGCTACTCCATGGAATTCTCCAAGTATGCTGAAGCTCCGGCGAACGTCGTCGAAGCTCTGGCCAAAAAACAAGCTTGATTCAGCTCTTTTAGTAAGAGGTTACTCTCGTGGCTAAAGAAAAATTTGAACGTAACAAACCGCACGTCAACGTCGGCACCATCGGTCACGTTGACCACGGCAAAACCACTCTGACCGCTGCTCTGACCAAGGTCTGCTCCGAGACCTGGGGCGGCTCCGCTCGCGCTTTCGACCAGATCGACAACGCGCCGGAAGAGAAGGCTCGTGGTATCACCATCAACACCTCTCACGTTGAATACGACTCGCCGGTACGCCACTACGCTCACGTAGACTGCCCGGGCCACGCCGACTACGTGAAGAACATGATCACCGGTGCTGCCCAGATGGACGGCGCGATCCTGGTTTGCTCGGCTGCTGACGGTCCCATGCCGCAGACCCGCGAGCACATCCTGCTGTCCCGTCAGGTAGGCGTTCCTTACATTGTCGTGTTCCTGAACAAGGCCGACATGGTTGACGACGCCGAGCTGCTGGAACTGGTCGAAATGGAAGTTCGCGATCTGCTGAACACCTACGACTTCCCGGGCGACGACACTCCGATCGTGATCGGTTCTGCTCTGATGGCCCTGAACGGCCAGGACGACAACGAGATGGGCGTTTCCGCCGTGCGCAAGCTGGTAGAAACCCTGGACTCGTACATCCCCGAGCCCGAGCGCGCCATCGACAAGCCGTTCCTGATGCCGATCGAAGACGTGTTCTCGATCTCCGGTCGCGGCACCGTGGTAACTGGCCGTGTTGAGCGTGGCATCGTCAAGATCCAGGAAGAAGTGGAAATCGTCGGCATCAAGGCGACCACCAAGACTACCTGCACCGGCGTTGAAATGTTCCGCAAGCTGCTCGACGAAGGTCGTGCTGGTGAGAACGTTGGCGTTCTGCTGCGTGGCACCAAGCGTGAAGACGTAGAGCGTGGCCAGGTTCTGGCCAAGCCGGGCACCATCAAGCCGCACACCAAGTTCGAGTGCGAAGTGTACGTGCTGTCCAAAGAAGAAGGTGGTCGTCACACCCCGTTCTTCAAAGGCTACCGTCCGCAGTTCTACTTCCGTACCACCGACGTAACCGGCAACTGCGAACTGCCGGAAGGCGTTGAGATGGTAATGCCGGGCGACAACGTGAAAATGGTTGTCACCCTGATCGCTCCGATCGCCATGGAAGATGGCCTGCGCTTCGCGATTCGCGAAGGCGGCCGTACCGTTGGCGCCGGCGTGGTTGCCAAGATCATCGAGTAATCGCTGATCCGCTCCAGAAAAAGGGACCCTTCGGGGTCCCTTTTTCGTTGAGTTGGTTAAATATTGACACCCCCCAGGAGCATCCGTACAATTGCGCCTCCTTTTAACGGGCGGAGTCCGTCCGTTGGGAATGGCAACTTGGAGTCTGAGGTCAAATGCAAAATCAACAAATCCGTATTCGGTTGAAGGCTTTTGATCACCGCCTGATCGACCAATCTACCCAGGAAATCGTGGAAACCGCGAAACGTACTGGCGCTCAGGTGCGTGGTCCGATTCCTCTGCCGACCCGCAAGGAACGTTACACCGTGCTGATTTCCCCGCACGTCAACAAGGACGCTCGTGACCAGTACGAAATTCGTACCCACAAGCGTGTTCTCGACATCGTTCAGCCGACCGACAAAACCGTCGACGCGCTGATGAAGCTCGACCTTGCTGCTGGCGTCGAAGTACAGATCAGCCTCGGCTAATGCCTTCGGCATTGGTCGTGTAACGCTCTGAAATGGGCGGCCATAGCGGGTGAAAGCCCCGTACACTAAAGAGGTTCTAAAGATGACAATTGGTGTTGTCGGTCGTAAGTGCGGCATGACCCGCATCTTCACCGAAGATGGTGTCTCTATTCCGGTCACGGTCATTGAGGTCGAGCCGAATCGCGTCACCCAGTTCAAAAACGAAGAAAGCGATGGCTATCGCGCTGTGCAGGTCACTGCTGGCGAGCGTCGTGCTTCTCGCGTGACCAAGGCGCAAGCCGGTCACTTTGCCAAGGCGAATGTCGCCGCCGGTCGCGGCGTGTGGGAATTCCGTCTGGGCGAAGAGGAGTTCAAAGCGGGCGATTCCATCTCTGTCGATCTGTTCCAGGCAGGCCAGCTGGTAGACGTTACCGGTGAGTCCAAGGGTAAAGGCTTCGCCGGTACCATCAAGCGCTGGAACTTCCGTGGTCAAGATAACACCCACGGTAACTCCGTTTCCCACCGCGTCCCGGGTTCCATCGGCCAGTGCCAGACTCCTGGTCGAGTGTTCAAGGGCAAAAAAATGTCGGGCCACATGGGTGCTGAGCGTGTAACCGTTCAATCCCTTGAGGTCGTGCGTGTCGATGCAGAGCGCAATCTGCTGCTGGTCAAAGGTGCCGTTCCCGGCGCTACCGGTGGTGATGTGCTGGTGCGTCCGGCAGCCAAGGCTCGCGGTTAAGAGAGGAAGCTGAGATGCAACTGAATGTAAATGGCGCTCAGGCGATCGAGGTTTCCGAGCGTACTTTTGGTAGCGAATTCAACGAGACCCTGGTTCACCAGGCAGTCGTAGCCTACATGGCTGGCGGCCGTCAGGGCACCAAGGCTCAGAAAACTCGTTCCGAAGTCTCCGGTGGTGGCAAGAAGCCGTGGCGTCAGAAGGGCACTGGTCGTGCTCGTGCTGGCACCATCCGTAGCCCCATCTGGCGTGGCGGCGGCGCGACCTTCGCGGCCAAGCCCCAGGATCACTCCCAGAAGCTCAACAAGAAGATGTACCGCGCGGCTCTGCGCTCCATCCTCTCCGAGCTGGTTCGTCTGGATCGTCTGGTTGTCGTTGCCGACTTCGCTGTCGATGCACCGAAGACCAAAGGTCTGGTCAGCAAGCTGGAAGGCCTGGGCCTGAAAGATGTACTGATCGTCACCGAAGGCGTCGATGAGAACCTGTACCTGGCAGCTCGCAACCTGGCCCACGTCGATGTGCGTGACGTCCAGGCTTCCGATCCGGTCAGCCTCATCGCCTACGACAAGGTGCTGGTCACCGTGTCCGCCGTGAAGAAGTTCGAGGAGCTGCTGGCATGAACCAGGAACGCGTATTCAAAGTGCTGCTGGGCCCGCATATCTCCGAGAAGGCCACTGGCCTGGCGGACGGCAACAGCCAATTCGTTTTCAAGGTTGCCACTGATGCAACCAAGCTGGAAATCAAGAAGGCCGTAGAAAGCCTGTTCGGCGTGAAAGTACGTCGCGTCACCACCCTGAACGTTCAGGGCAAGACCAAGCGTACCGTTCGCGGCCTGGGCAAGCGTAACGACTGGAAAAAAGCGTACATCGCTCTCCAGCCGGGCCAGGATCTCGATTTCGCAGCTGGCGCTGAGTAAAGGGGTGCATCATGGCAATCGTTAAATGCAAACCGACTTCCGCTGGTCGTCGTTTCGTCGTCAAGGTAGTGAACCAGGACCTGCACAAAGGTGCTCCGTTCGCTCCCCTGCTCGAGAAGAAGTCCAAGTCGGGCGGCCGTAACAACAACGGTCGTATCACCACCCGTCATATCGGTGGTGGCCACAAGCAGCACTATCGTCTGGTCGACTTCCGTCGCAACAAGGATGGCATTCCTGCCATCGTTGAACGCGTCGAATACGATCCGAACCGTACTGCTCACATCGCTCTGCTGAAATATGCGGACGGCGAGCGTCGTTACATCATCGCCCCCAAAGGCGTGGTGGCTGGCGATCAACTGATCTCCGGTATCGGCGCTCCGATCAAGGCTGGCAACAACATGCCGCTGCGCAACATCCCGGTTGGTAGCACCATCCACGGTATCGAACTGAAGCCTGGCAAAGGCGCTCAGATCGCTCGCTCCGCTGGCGCTTCGGCTCAGCTGGTTGCCCGTGAAGGTGCATACGTAACCGTACGTCTGCGTTCCGGTGAGATGCGCAAAGTCCTGGCTGACTGCCGTGCGACCCTGGGTGAGGTCTCGAACTCCGAGCACAGCCTGCGTTCGCTGGGTAAAGCCGGTGCCAAACGCTGGCGTGGCGTTCGCCCGACCGTTCGTGGTGTTGCCATGAACCCGGTCGACCACCCGCACGGTGGTGGTGAAGGTCGTACCTCTGCTGGTCGTCATCCGGTATCGCCGTGGGGTCTTCAGACCAAGGGTAAGAAGACTCGCGCGAACAAGCGTACCGACAACATGATCGTCCGTCGCCGCAAGTAAATAGAGGGATACGACAGTGCCACGTTCTCTGAAAAAAGGTCCTTTTATCGATCTTCACCTGCTGAAGAAGATCGAAGTGGCGGTAGAAAAGAACGACCGCAAGCCGATCAAGACCTGGTCGCGCCGTTCTATGATCATGCCGCACATGGTTGGTCTGACCATCGCTGTCCACAACGGCCGTCAACACGTGCCGGTTCTGGTCAACGAAGACATGGTCGGTCACAAACTCGGCGAGTTCGCTGCTACCCGCACTTATCGTGGGCACGCTGCGGACAAGAAAGCCAAGCGTTAAGGGGTAAGGAAGATGGAAGTAGCCGCTAAGCTCTCGGGCGCTCGTATCTCCGCCCAGAAAGCCCGCTTGGTCGCCGACCAGATCCGCGGGAAGAAGGTGGGCGACGCGCTCAACCTCCTGGCTTTCAGCAACAAGAAAGCCGCCGAGATCATGAAGAAAGTGCTGGAGTCGGCCGTTGCCAACGCCGAGCACAACGAAGGCGCCGATGTAGACGATCTCAAAGTCTCCACCGTCTTCGTCAACGAAGGTCGTTCGCTCAAGCGCATCATGCCGCGTGCCAAAGGCCGTGCT
The DNA here is from genome assembly GCF_051990045.1 of Pseudomonas sp. YH-1. Lineage (NCBI taxonomy): Bacteria > Pseudomonadati > Pseudomonadota > Gammaproteobacteria > Pseudomonadales > Pseudomonadaceae > Pseudomonas > Pseudomonas sp. YH-1. The sequence goes on from NZ_CP178184.1 coordinate 1,777,583, forward strand.
GATCGCATCGTCAAGCGGTCTTGCCATATCACTGTCAAGGTTGCGGACAAGTAACGGAGTCGATCAGATGGGTCAGAAAGTACATCCCAATGGCATCCGCCTGGGTATCGTCAAGGAGCACACCTCCGTTTGGTACGCAGATAAGCGCACTTACGCCGATTATCTGTTCGCCGACCTGAAGGTACGTGAGTATCTCCAAGACAAACTAAAAAGCGCGTCCGTAAGCCGTATCGACATCCATCGTCCGGCTCAAACCGCACGCATCACCATCCACACCGCTCGTCCCGGCATCGTGATCGGCAAGAAAGGTGAAGATGTTGAGAAGCTGCGTCAGGACCTGACCAAGCAAATGGGTGTGCCGGTGCACATCAACATCGAAGAGATCCGCAAGCCGGAACTCGACGGTATGCTGGTTGCGCAAAGCGTAGCTCAGCAGCTGGAGCGTCGCGTTATGTTCCGTCGTGCCATGAAGCGCGCTGTACAGAACGCCATGCGCATTGGTGCCAAAGGCATCAAGATCCAGGTAAGCGGTCGTCTGGGCGGCGCTGAAATCGCTCGTACCGAGTGGTATCGCGAAGGTCGTGTGCCCCTGCACACCCTGCGTGCCGACATCGACTACGCAACCTACGAAGCGCACACCACCTACGGTGTGATCGGTGTGAAGGTTTGGATCTTCAAAGGCGAGGTCATCGGTGGCCGCCAGGAAGAGCTCAAGCCCCAAGCGCCCGCTCCTCGTAAAAAAGCTGCTAAGTAAGGAGTACGCAAATGCTGCAACCTAAGCGTACGAAGTTCCGCAAGCAAATGACCGGTCACAACCGTGGCCTGGCTCATCGCGGTTCCAAAGTCAGCTTCGGCGAGTTCGCCCTCAAGGCAACCAGCCGCGGCCGTCTCACCGCGCGTCAGATCGAGTCCGCACGTCGTGCGCTGACCCGTCACGTAAAACGTGGCGGCAAGATCTGGATTCGCGTATTCCCCGACAAGCCTGTTACCAAGAAGCCCCTGGAAGTACGTATGGGTAAAGGTAAGGGCGGCGTCGAGTACTGGGTTGCCCAGATTCAACCGGGCAAGGTCCTGTACGAGATCGAGGGTGTATCCGAAGAGCTGGCGCGTGAGGCATTCGCCCTGGCTGCTGCAAAGCTGCCGCTCGCCACCTCCTTTGTTAAGCGGACGGTGATGTGATGAAAGCGAATGAACTTCGTGAAAAATCCGTTGAGCAGCTGAACGAGCAACTGCTCGGCCTGCTGCGCGACCAGTTCAATCTGCGCATGCAGAAAGCAACTGGCCAGTTGGGGCAGTCTCACCTGCTCTCGCAGGTTAAGCGCGACATCGCTCGCGTGAAAACTGTGCTCAACCAGCAAGCAGGTAAGTAATCATGGCTGAAGCTCAGAAAACCGTCCGTACGCTGACTGGCCGCGTCGTCAGCGACAAGATGGACAAGACCGTCACCGTTCTGATCGAGCGCCGCGTTAAGCACCCGATCTACGGCAAATACGTGAAGCGTTCGACCAAACTGCACGCCCACGACGAAACCAACCAGTGCCGCATTGGTGACCTCGTCACCATCCGCGAGACCCGTCCTCTGGCGAAGACCAAGGCCTGGACTCTGGTTGACATCGTCGAGCGCGCGGTTGAAGTCTAAGGGTCGGAGATAGAAGATGATTCAGACTCAATCCATGCTCGAAGTCGCTGATAACAGCGGCGCGCGTCGCGTAATGTGCATCAAGGTGCTCGGCGGTTCCCACCGCCGTTACGCCGGCATTGGCGACATCATCAAGGTCACCGTCAAGGAAGCAATTCCGCGTGGCAAGGTGAAGAAGGGCCAGGTAATGACTGCCGTGGTCGTTCGCACCAAGCACGGCGTACGTCGTACCGACGGTTCCATCATTCGCTTCGACGGCAACGCCGCCGTCCTGCTGAACAACAAGCAGGAGCCGATCGGCACCCGTATCTTCGGGCCCGTGACTCGTGAACTTCGTACTGAGAAGTTCATGAAGATCGTCTCCCTTGCCCCAGAAGTGCTGTAAGGAGTAGCCGTCATGCAAAAAATTCGTCGTGACGACGAAGTCATCGTCATTGCCGGCAAGGACAAGGGCAAGCGTGGCAAAGTGATCAAGGTTCTGGCTGACGACCGTCTGGTCGTTGGCGGTGTGAACCTGGTCAAGCGCCACACCAAGCCCAACCCCATGCTCAACCAGCAAGGCGGGATCGTCGAGAAGGAGGCGCCTCTGCACGTCTCCAACGTCGCCATCTTCAACGCTGAAACCAACAAGGCTGACCGCGTTGGTTTCAAAGTCGAAGACGGTAAGAAGATTCGTGTCTTCAAGTCGACCCAGAAACCGGTTCAGGCTTGAGGGAGCTAGGTAGATCACCATGGCACGATTGAAAGAAATTTATCGGAAGGAAATCGCTCCCAAGCTGAAGCAAGAGCTTCAGCTGGCGAACGTGATGGAAGTTCCGCGCGTTACCAAAATCACCCTGAACATGGGTCTTGGCGAAGCTGTCGGCGACAAGAAAGTCATCGAGAGCGCCGTAGCTGATCTGGAAAAGATCGCGGGTCAGAAGCCGGTCGTGACTTACGCTCGTAAGTCCATCGCTGGCTTCAAGATTCGTGAAGGCTGGCCGATCGGCGTGAAAGTCACCCTGCGTGGCGATCGCATGTACGAGTTCCTGGACCGTCTGCTGTCGATCTCCCTGCCGCGCGTTCGTGACTTCCGCGGTCTGAACGCCAAGTCCTTCGACGGCCGTGGCAACTACAGCATGGGCGTCAAAGAGCAGATCATCTTCCCGGAAATCGATTACGACAAGATCGATGCCCTCCGCGGTATGGATATCACTCTGACCACCACCGCGCGTTCGGATGATGAAGGTCGTGCCCTGCTGCGCGCCTTCAAATTCCCGTTCCGCAACTGATTGGAGTAGGACCATGGCTAAAGAGAGCATGAAGAACCGTGAGCTGAAGCGTCAGCAAACGGTAGCCAAGTACGCCAAAAAGCGTGCCGAGCTGAAAGCGATCATCGCTAATCCGAGCACTTCGGCTGAAGATCGCTGGAATGCCCAGGTCGCCCTGCAGAAGCAACCGCGTGACGCGAGCGCCAGCCGCCTGCGTAACCGTTGCCGCCTGACCGGTCGTCCGCACGGTTACTACCGCAAGTTCGGCCTGAGCCGTAACAAGCTGCGTGAAGCAGCAATGCGCGGTGACGTACCGGGCCTGGTGAAAGCCAGCTGGTAAGTGTTAGACGGAGCTGGCAACGGCTCCGTTGATCGCTTTGCGAATCAAGCCCCTTCTTGGGGCTTGATTCGTTTTTAAGCGATCTCTAGAATACCCGGCTCCCCCGAGTCCGGGTTTTAGTTCGTCCGGCGTTTTGAGGGCGAGTTATGAAGTTGAAGGCTTATCTTTTGTATCAGGAGCATTAAGCCCATGAGTATGCAGGACCCGTTAGCAGACATGCTAACTCGCATCCGTAATGCCCAGATGGCTGAGAAGACCGTCGTGAGCATGCCGTCTTCCAAGCTGAAAGCGGCAGTCGCCAAAGTCCTCAAGGACGAAGGCTACATTGCGGATTTCCAAGTCACCGCCGAGGCCAAGCCTCTGCTGTCGATCGAGCTGAAGTACTTCGAAGGCAAGCCTGTCATCGAGGAAGTGAAGCGAATCAGCCGTCCTGGCCTGCGCCAGTACAAATCCGTAGACCAGCTGCCGAAAGTTCGTGGCGGCCTGGGCGTTTCGATCGTCTCCACCAACAAAGGTGTGATGACTGACCGTGCTGCCCGTGCCGCTGGCGTCGGTGGCGAAGTGCTCTGCACTGTGTTCTAAGGGGAATCAGCATGTCTCGCGTTGCTAAGAACCCCGTCATTCTGCCTGCCGGCGTTGAAATCAAGCTGGCTGGTCAGGAACTTTCGATCAAGGGTGCCAAAGGCGCTCTCGAGCTGAAAGTACATCCGTCCGTCGAAGTCATTCAGGACAACGGTGAGCTGCGTTTCGCTGCGCGTAACGGCGACCAGCAGACCCGTGCCATGGCCGGTACCACCCGCGCTCTGGTCAACAACATGGTAATCGGCGTCAGCCAGGGCTTCGAGCGCAAGCTCCAGCTGGTTGGTGTTGGTTACAAGGCGCAGGCCAAAGGCCAAGTGCTGTCCCTGGCTCTCGGCTTCTCCCACCCGGTTGATTACGAACTGCCTGCCGGCATCGTCGCGGAAACCCCCAGCCAGACCGACATCCTGATCAAGGGTATCGACAAGCAGCTGGTTGGCCAGGTTGCCGCGGAAATCCGCGACTTCCGTCCGCCGGAGCCGTACAAAGGCAAGGGCGTGCGTTACGCCGACGAAGTCGTCCTTCGTAAAGAAGCCAAGAAGAAGTAGGGCATAGCAAATGAGCGTCAAGAAAGAAACCCGTCTGCGCCGCGCTCGCAAGGCTCGCCTGAAGATGCGCGAACTGGAAGCCGTACGCCTCTGCGTGTACCGCTCCTCCCAGCACATCTACGCCCAGGTCATTGCAGCCGACGGCGGCAAGGTCCTGGCCAGCGCCTCGACCCTGGACAAAGAACTGCGCGAAGCTGCCACCGGCAACGTCGACGCAGCCAAGAAAGTTGGTCAACTGGTCGCGGAACGCGCCAAGGCTGCCGGCGTCACTCAGGTGGCGTTCGACCGTTCTGGCTTCAAGTACCACGGTCGTATCAAGGCCCTGGCTGATGCCGCTCGTGAAGGCGGTCTGGAGTTCTAAGTTATGGCAAACAACGATCAAAAGCGCGACGAAGGCTACATCGAGAAGCTGGTTCAAGTGAACCGCGTCGCCAAAACCGTAAAAGGTGGCCGTATCTTCGCCTTCACCGCGCTGACCGTGGTTGGCGATGGCAAGGGCCGTGTTGGCTTCGGTCGTGGCAAGGCGCGTGAAGTGCCGGCCGCTATCCAGAAGGCAATGGAAGCTGCTCGCCGCAACATGATCCAGGTTGATCTGAACGGCACCACCCTGCAGTACCCGACCAAGTCCGCCCATGGCGCCTCCAAGGTGTACATGCAGCCGGCTTCCGAAGGTACCGGCATCATCGCCGGCGGCGCCATGCGTGCTGTCCTGGAAGTGGCCGGTGTGCAGAACGTTCTGGCGAAGTGCTACGGCTCCACCAATCCGGTGAACGTGGTCTACGCAACCTTCAAGGGCCTGAAGAACATGCAGTCCCCTGAGTCGGTAGCGGCCAAGCGTGGCAAGAGCGTCGAGGAGATTCTCTAACCATGGCAACTGTCAAAGTTACCCTGATCAAGAGCCTGAACGGCCGTCTGGCCAATCACAAGGCTTGCGTCAAAGGCCTCGGCCTGCGTCGCATTAATCACACCGTTGAAGTTCAGGACACTCCTGAAAACCGCGGCATGATTAACAAGGCTTACTACCTGCTGCGTGTGGAGGGTTAATCCATGCAACTGAACGATCTGCGTTCCGCGCCGGGTGCCCGTCGCGAAAAGCACCGTCCGGGCCGTGGCATCGGTAGCGGTCTGGGCAAGACCGGTGGCCGTGGTCACAAAGGTCAAACCTCCCGCTCCGGTGGCTCCATCGCTCCGGGCTTCGAGGGTGGTCAGCAACCGCTGCACCGTCGTCTGCCGAAGTTCGGCTTCAACTCGCTGAAAGCCATGGATCGCGCAGAAGTGCGCACTTCCGAACTGGCCAAGGTCGAGGGTGATGTCGTAACCGTGCAGTCCCTGAAGGATGCCAACGTGATTAACCAGAACGTACAGCGTGTGAAAGTCATGCTGTCGGGCGAAGTTACTCGCGCAGTCACCCTGAAAGGCATCGGCGCCACCAAGGGCGCTCGTGCGGCTATCGAAGCAGCTGGCGGCAAAATCGAGGACTAAATGGCTAAGCAAGGTGCTCTCTCTGCGCTGAGCAACGGTGGTGGTTTGTCCGAGCTCTGGGCACGTCTGCGTTTCCTGTTCCTGGCGATCATCGTCTATCGGATCGGCGCGCATATCCCAGTCCCGGGCATCAACCCCGATCGCTTGGCGGCACTGTTCCGGCAGAACGAGGGGACCATTCTTAGCCTCTTCAACATGTTTTCCGGCGGCGCGCTGGAGCGCATGAGTATCTTTGCACTGGGGATCATGCCGTACATCTCGGCATCGATCATCATGCAGCTCATGACCGCTATCAGCCCGCAGCTGGAGCAGTTGAAGAAAGAGGGTGAGTCTGGGCGTCGCAAGATCAGCCAGTACACCCGCTACGCAACTCTCGTCCTGGCACTCGTCCAGGCCATTGGCATGTCCATTGGTCTGGGTAGCCAGGGCGTGGCCTTCTCCAACGACTTCGGCTTCTACTTCGTGTCGGTCACCACCTTCGTGGCGGGTGCACTGTTCATGATGTGGCTGGGTGAGCAGATCACCGAGCGGGGTGTCGGCAACGGCATCTCCATGCTGATCTTCTCCGGTATTGTCGCAGGTCTGCCCCGAGCAATCGGCCAGTCCTTCGAGTCCGCGCGTCAAGGTGACATCAACATCTTCGCCCTGATCGCCATCGGCCTGCTGGCCGTGGCAATCATCGCGTTCGTTGTGTTCATCGAGCGGGGTCAGCGTCGTATCGCCGTGCACTACGCCAAGCGCCAGCAAGGTCGCAAGGTGTTTGCCGCCCAGACCAGCCATCTGCCGCTGAAAGTGAACATGGCGGGTGTCATTCCCGCGATTTTCGCCAGCAGCATCCTGCTGTTCCCGGCATCCCTGGGTGCCTGGTTCGGTCAGTCGGAAGGCCTGGGTTGGCTGCAGGACGTCGCGCAAGCGATCGCTCCTGGTCAGCCGCTGAACATTCTGCTGTTTAGTGCAGGGATCGTTTTCTTCTGCTTCTTCTACACGGCGCTGATGTTCAACCCGAAGGACGTGGCGGAAAACCTCAAGAAGTCCGGTGCATTTATTCCGGGTATTCGTCCGGGTGAACAGTCGGCTCGCTACATCGATGGCGTGCTGACCCGTTTGACCATGTTCGGTGCCCTGTACATGACGGCTGTGTGCCTGCTGCCCCAGTTCCTGGTCGTAGCTGCCCACGTACCGTTCTACCTTGGCGGGACCTCGTTGCTGATCGTGGTCGTGGTTGTGATGGACTTTATGGCTCAAGTACAATCGCACCTCGTTTCTCACCAGTACGAATCCCTCATGAAGAAAGCCAACCTGAAGGGCTATGGCAGCGGTCTGCTGCGCTAATCCGTAAGGTTCGAGGAGTCACTGATGAAAGTTCGTGCATCGGTTAAGAAGCTGTGCCGTAACTGCAAGATCGTCCGTCGCGAAGGCGTCGTTCGTGTGATCTGCAGCTCGGAGCCGCGTCACAAGCAGCGCCAAGGCTGAGTGTGAACCACGCGTTATAACCCGGCAGCTAGTGTGCTGCCGGGTTGATTATTTGTTTTTACAGCGCTAATATCCGCGCCCTTTCTTGGCTCCCTGGGCGCCGGGTAGCTGTCAATTGGAGTTTTTCTGAATGGCCCGTATTGCAGGCGTAAACATTCCGGATAACAAGCACACTGTTATCTCGCTGACCTACATCTATGGTGTTGGTCGCACTACCGCACAGAGCATCTGTGCAGCCACCGGCATCAGCCCGGCTGTAAAGATCAAAGAGCTGAGCGAAGAGCAGATTGATTCGCTGCGTACCGAGGTGGCCAAGCTGACCACCGAAGGTGACCTGCGTCGCGAAATCAACATGAACATCAAGCGTCTGATGGACCTCGGTTGCTACCGCGGTCTGCGTCATCGTCGTGGTCTGCCGGTTCGCGGTCAGCGCACCAAGACCAACGCGCGCACCCGTAAGGGCCCGCGTAAGCCGATCCGCAAGTAATCGCTTAGGAATCTAGTCATGGCAAAACCTGCTGCTCGTCCTCGCAAGAAAGTCAAAAAGACGGTGGTCGACGGGATCGCGCACATCCACGCGTCCTTCAACAACACCATCGTTACCATTACCGACCGTCAGGGTAACGCTCTTTCCTGGGCTACCTCTGGTGGTTCGGGCTTCCGTGGCTCGCGTAAGAGCACCCCGTTCGCTGCCCAGGTAGCGGCCGAGCGTGCCGGCCAGGCTGCTCTGGAATACGGTCTGAAGAACCTTGACGTCAACGTCAAAGGCCCGGGCCCGGGTCGCGAATCGGCTGTTCGTGCGCTGAATGCCTGCGGTTACAAGATCGCCAGCATCACCGACGTAACCCCGATCCCGCATAACGGCTGCCGTCCGCCGAAAAAGCGTCGCGTGTAATAGGAGACAGTGAGAAATGGCTCGTTACATTGGTCCCAAGTGCAAACTGTCCCGCCGCGAAGGCACTGACCTCTTCCTGAAGAGCGGCGTTCGTGCCCTCGACTCGAAGTGCAAGGCAGAACAAGTTCCCGGCCAGCATGGCCAGCGTCGTGGTCGCCTGTCCGACTACGGTCTGCAGCTGCGCGAGAAGCAAAAAGTTCGCCGCATCTACGGCGTTCTGGAACGTCAATTCCGTGGCTACTATCAGGAAGCGTCCCGCCGCAAGGGCTCCACGGGTGAAAACCTGCTGCAGCTGCTTGAGTGCCGTCTGGACAACGTCGTCTACCGTATGGGCTTCGGTTCCACCCGTTCCGAATCCCGTCAGCTGGTGTCCCACAAGACCATCAGCGTCAACGGTCAGACCGTAAACGTACCGTCCTACCAGGTCAAAGCCGGTGACGTAGTTGCTGTTCGCGAGAAATCGAAGAACCAGCTGCGTATCGCCCAAGCTCTGGACCTGTGCGCCCAGCGCGGTCGCGTTGAGTGGGTCGAAGTGGACTCCGACAAGAAAGCTGGCACCTTCAAAAGTGTCCCGGCTCGTGCCGATCTGTCCGCCGACATCAACGAAAACCTGATTGTCGAGCTCTACTCCAAGTAAGGGCTAGAAAATAGGTGCATCCATGCAGAGTTCGGTAAATGAGTTCCTGACCCCCCGCCACATCGATGTGCAGGTGGTCAGCCAAACCCGCGCCAAGATCACTCTCGAGCCTCTCGAGCGTGGTTTCGGCCATACCCTGGGCAACGCGCTGCGTCGCATCCTGTTGTCCTCCATGCCTGGCTGTGCAGTAGTCGAGGCCGAGATCGACGGCGTGCTCCACGAGTACTCCGCCATCGAAGGTGTGCAGGAAGACGTCATCGAGATCCTGCTCAACCTGAAAGGCCTGGCTATCAAGCTGCACGGTCGTGACGAAGTGACGCTGACCCTGGCGAAAAAGGGCTCGGGTGTGGTGACCGCTGCCGATATTCAGCTGGATCATGATGTCGAGATCGTCAACGGTGACCATGTTATCGCCCACCTGGCCGATAACGGCGCGCTGAACATGAAGCTGAAAGTCGCTCGTGGCCGTGGCTACGAGCCGGCTGATGCCCGCTCGAGCGATGAAGACGAAAGCCGTAGCATTGGCCGTCTTCAGCTCGATGCCTCGTTCAGCCCCGTACGTCGTGTTGCCTACGTGGTCGAAAACGCCCGTGTCGAACAGCGTACCAACCTGGACAAGCTGGTCCTCGATCTGGAAACCAACGGCACCCTGGACCCTGAAGAGGCTATCCGTCGCGCCGCTACCATCCTGCAACAGCAGCTGGCAGCGTTCGTGGACCTCAAAGGCGACAGCGAGCCTGTTGTTGAAGAGCAGGAAGACGAGATCGATCCGATCCTGCTGCGTCCGGTCGATGACCTTGAGCTGACCGTCCGTTCGGCCAACTGCCTGAAGGCAGAGAACATCTACTACATCGGTGACCTGATTCAGCGCACCGAAGTAGAGCTGCTCAAAACGCCGAACCTGGGTAAGAAGTCCCTGACCGAAATCAAGGACGTTCTGGCCTCTCGCGGTCTGTCCCTCGGTATGCGCCTCGACAACTGGCCGCCGGCAAGTCTCAAGAAAGACGACAAGGCTACTGCCTGATCGTCGTAGCTACCGAACGTAAAGTTTGGAAAGGAATTGAACCATGCGCCATCGTAAAAGTGGTCGTCACCTGAGCCGCACCAGCGCGCACCGCAAGGCTATGTTCCAGAACATGGCTGTGTCGCTCTTCGAACACGAACTGATCAAAACCACCCTGCCCAAGGCCAAGGAACTGCGTCGCGTTGCCGAGCCGCTGATCACCCTGGCTAAAGTGGATAGCGTTGCCAACCGTCGTCTCGCTTTCGACCGTACCCGTTCGAAAGAAGCCGTAGGCAAGCTGTTCAACGAACTGGGCAAGCGCTACGCCAACCGTCCGGGCGGCTACCTGCGCATCCTGAAGTGCGGCTTCCGCGCCGGCGACAATGCCCCCATGGCATACGTCGAACTGATTGACCGCGCTGTTGGCGGCCAAGCAGTAGAAGCTGCAGAGTAAGGTTTACGCCTTATAAGAAACCGGGCCTTGTGCCCGGTTTTTTATCGCCTATCGAAAAGTTTTTATCTATCGATCAGCTCGAATCAATAAATTGGCTGATCCATCCCATTGTCACCGATCCTTAACGGCGTCGACTTCTACTGCTAGCTGCGCTGGATCAACAGCCGCATAGCCGATGGAAGCGCTTAATTGTCCGATTGGGATGCTGGGCCGCACTCACCGTCCATGTGCAGTGTCGGACTTCCAACACCCCGCCGTTGAGGAGAGTAACGATGAGTGACAACACCCGCCTGACGACTGCTGCCGGAGCGCCGGTCGCTGATAACCAGAACGTCCAGACCGCCGGCCCGCGGGGCCCGATGCTGCTGCAGGACGTCTGGTTCCTGGAGAAGCTTGCGCACTTCGACCGTGAGGTGATCCCCGAGCGTCGCATGCACGCCAAGGGCTCCGCCGCCTACGGCACTTTCACCGTCACCCACGACATCACCCGCTACAGCCGCGCGAAGCTGTTTGCCGAGGTCGGCAAGCAGACTCCCCTGTTCCTGCGTTTCTCCACGGTTGCCGGTGAGCGTGGGGCTGCCGACGCCGAGCGCGATATCCGCGGCTTCGCGATGAAGTTCTACACCGAGGAAGGCAACTGGGACCTGGTCGGCAACAACACCCCGGTCTTCTACTTCCGCGACCCGCTGAAGTTTCCCGACCTGAACCACGTGGTGAAACGCGACCCGCGCACCAACCTGCGCAATGCCACGCTGAAGTGGGACTTCTTCTCGCACCTGCCCGAAGCGCTGCATCAACTGACCATCGACTTCAGCGACCGTGGCCTGCCGCGCAGCTACCGTCACGTTCATGGTTTCGGCAGCCACACCTTCAGCTTCATCAACGCCGGCAACGAGCGTTTCTGGGTCAAGTTCCACTTCAAGACTCAGCAGGGCATCGAGAACCTGAGCAATGAGGAAGCCGCCAAGCTGGTTGGCGCCGATCGCGAAAGCTCGCAGCGTGACCTGTATGACGCTATCGACCGCGGCGACTTCCCGCGCTGGAAGATGTATGTGCAGGTGATGCCGGAGAAGGAAGCAGCGACCTACCGCTACAACCCGTTCGACCTGACCAAGGTCTGGCCGCACGGCGACTACCCGCTGATCGAGGTCGGCTACTTCGAGCTCAATCGCAATCCGGCGAACTACTTTGCCGAGGTCGAACAATCCGCGTTCAGTCCGGCGAACATCGTCCCCGGCATCGGTTTCTCGCCGGACAAGATGCTTCAGGGCCGCCTGTTCTCCTACGGTGATGCGCACCGCTACCGCCTGGGGGTGAACCATCACCAGATCCCGGTGAACGCTGCGCGCAACAACCCGCGCATCTATCACCGCGACGGGGCCATGCGGGTGGACGGCAATAACGCTGACATGACCGTCACCTACGAGCCGAACAGCTTCAACCAGTGGCAGGAGCAGCCGGACTATTCCGAGCCGCCGCTGACCCTGGAAGGCAGCGCTGATCACTGGAACCACCGCGTGGACGATGACTACTACAGCCAGCCGGCCGCGCTGTTCCGCCTGTTCGACGAAGCTCAGCGGCAGCGTCTGTACGAGAACATCGCCGGCGACATGGCGGGCGTACCGGAAGCCATCCAGCGCCGCCAGCTAGCTCTGTTCTTCAAGATCGATCCGGCTTACGGCGAAGGCGTCGCCAAGGCGCTGGGCCTGAAGCTGGGCTAAGCTGGAACCGCTCCACCAACCGCCCTCTTCGGAGGGCGGTTGCGTTTAAGGGGCATTGCGGACTTGACCCCGGTCATGGCCAGTCGCGACCATAGCGCCGTTTAATTCGCTGTCACGTCCCAGGGAGAAGGCTGATGCAAGGCCACGCCGAGGTTATCGATTATCTCAACACGCTGCTGACCGGTGAGCTGGCCGCTCGCGACCAGTACTTCATCCACTCGCGCATGTATGAGGATTGGGGCTTCACCAAGCTCTACGAGCGCCTCAACCACGAGATGGAAGAGGAAACCCAGCACGCCGACGCGCTGCTGCGCCGTATCCTGCTGCTCGAAGGCACCCCGCGCATGCGTCCGGACGACATCCATCCGGGCAAGACCGTGCCGGAGATGCTGGAGGCCGACCTCAAGCTGGAGCGCCACGTACGCGCAGCGCTGGCCAAGGGCATTGCCCTGTGTGAGAAGCACAAGGACTTCGTCACCCGCGATATCCTGCGCGTGCAGCTCACCGATACCGAGGAAGACCACGCCTACTGGCTGGAGCAGCAACTCGGCCTGATTGCCAAGATGGGCCTGGAGAATTACCTGCAGTCGCAGCTCTGACCCGCGGTGTCGCTTCACAAGAGCCCTCGGCGCTAGCGCGTCGGGGGCTTTTTGTTCTGGCGTCCGGTGGTATCCCTTGTAGGAGCGAGCTTGCTCGCGAACCGCCCAATTGCTGAGCTGCCTGGAAACGCTGTTCGCGAGCAAGCTCGCTCCTACGAAAAGCTCAAGAAAAAGCCCCTGCGCCGGAAGGCGACAGGGGCTTTTTCATGCCGCCGCGGATCAGGCCCGATCACGCTCCAGCAGCGGTTTGAGGAAGTGCCCGGTGTGCGATACCGCCAGCTCCGCGACCTGCTCCGGCGTGCCGGTGGCGATGATCTGGCCGCCCTTGGAGCCACCTTCGGGGCCGAGGTCGACCAGCCAGTCGGCGGTCTTGATCACATCCAGGTTGTGCTCGATGACCACCACGGTGTTGCCGTGGTCGCGCAGTCGGTGGAGCACGTCTAGGAGTTGCTGGATATCCGCGAAGTGCAGGCCGGTGGTTGGCTCGTCGAGGATGTACAGGGTCTTGCCGGTATCGCGCTTGGACAGCTCGCGAGACAGCTTCACCCGCTGCGCCTCGCCGCCGGACAGCGTCGTCGCACTCTGCCCCAGCTTGATGTAGGACAGGCCGACATCCATCAGCGTCTGCAGCTTGCGGGCGATGGCCGGTACGGCATCGAAGAACGCCCGCGCGTCCTCGATGGTCATGTCCAGCACCTCGGTGATGCTCTTGCCCTTGTAGCGGACCTCCAGGGTCTCGCGGTTATAGCGCTTGCCCTTGCACACGTCGCAGGGGACGTAGATGTCCGGCAGGAAGTGCATCTCCACCTTGATCACGCCGTCGCCCTGGCAGGCTTCGCAGCGGCCGCCCTTGACGTTGAACGAGAAGCGCCCCGGGCCGTAGCCGCGCGAACGGGCTTCCGGCACGCCGGCGAACAGCTCGCGGATCGGTGTGAACAGCCCGGTGTAGGTCGCGGGGTTGGAGCGTGGCGTGCGGCCGATGGGGCTCTGGTCGATGTCCACCACCTTGTCCAGATGCTGCAGGCCGTCGAACGAATCGTAAGGCGCGACTTCCAGCGTGGTGGCGCCGTTGAGCGCAGTGGCGGTGATCGGGAACAGGGTGTTGTTGATCAGCGTCGACTTGCCCGAGCCGGACACCCCGGTGATGCAGGTGAACAGGCCGACCGGGATCTCCAGGTTGACGTTCTGCAGGTTGTTGCCGCGCGCGCCCTTGAGCTTGAGCAACTGCTTCTTGTTGCGCGGGGTACGCTCGGCCGGCACGACGATCTTGGTACGCCCGGACAGGTAGGCGCCGGTGACCGAGTCCGGATGGTCCATGACCTGCTGCGGCGTGCCCTCGGCGACGATCTGCCCGCCATGCACGCCGGCGCCGGGACCGATGTCCACGACGTAATCGGCGAGGCGGATGGCGTCCTCGTCGTGCTCCACCACGATCACCGTGTTACCCAGGTTGCGCAGGTGGGTCAGGGTGCCCAGCAGGCGCTCGTTGTCGCGCTGGTGCAGGCCGATGGAGGGTTCGTCGAGGATGTACATGACGCCCACCAGGCCGGCACCGATCTGGCTGGCCAGGCGAATGCGTTGGGCCTCACCGCCGGACAGGGTGTCGGCGCTCCGGTCCAGAGTCAGGTAGTCGAGGCCGACGTTGACCAGGAACTGCAGGCGCTCGCGGATCTCCTTGAGGATCTTCGAGGCGATCTCGCCGCGGCGACCGGTGAGGGTCAGGCTCTCGGCGTACTCACAGGCGGTGCCCACCGGCATCGAGGTGATCGCCGGCAGCGTCTTGTCGCCCACCCACACGTGGCGCGCCTCGCGGCGCAGGCGGGTGCCGTGGCAGTCCGGGCAGGGCTGGGTGCTGAGGAACTTCGCCAGCTCCTCGCGCACGGTGGCCGACTCGGTCTCGCGGTAGCGGCGTTCCAGGTTCGGCAGGATGCCTTCGAACGGGTGTGCGCGCTTGACGATGTCGCCCCGGTCGTTGAGGTAGCGGAACTCGACGTTCTCGCGGCCCGAGCCGTTGAGGATGAACTTCTGGTGGTCCGGGTCGAGGTCCTGGAAGGGCTCTTCCAGGCTGAAGCCGAAGTGCCCGGCCAGCGAGCCGAGCATCTGGAAGTAGTAGACGTTGCGCCGGTCCCAGCCGCGGATTGCGCCTTCGGCCAGGGTCAGCTCACCATTGACCACCCGCCGCGCGTCGAAGAACTGCTTCACGCCCAGGCCGTCGCAGGTCGGGCAGGCGCCGGCCGGGTTGTTGAAGGAGAACAGCTTGGGTTCCAGCTCGCTGATGGAATGCCCGCAGATCGGGCAGGCGAAGCGGGCGGAGAAGATCATCTCTTCGCCTTCCTCGTCGTCCATCGGGGCTACGAGTGCGATGCCGTCGGCCAGGTTGATCGCCGTCTCGAAGGACTCTGCCAGGCGCTGCTGCAGGTCGCCGCGGACCTTGAAGCGGTCGACCACGATATCGATGGAGTGCTTGAGCTTCTTGTCCAGCTTGGGCACTTCATCCAGCTCGTAGAGCTTGCCGTCGACGCGGGCGCGAACGAAGCCCTGGGCGCGCATCTCTTCGAACACCGCCAGGTGCTCGCCCTTGCGCTCGCGGATCACCGGAGCCAGCAGCATCAGCTTGCGGCCTTCGGGCAGCGCCAGCACCTGGTCGACCATCTGGCTGACGGTCTGCGCCTCCAGCGGGATGTCGTGGTCCGGGCAGCGCGGGATACCGACACGCGCATAGAGCAGGCGCAGGTAGTCGTAGATCTCGGTGATGGTGCCCACGGTGGAGCGCGGGTTGTGGGACGTGGATTTCTGCTCGATGGAAATCGCCGGCGACAGGCCTTCGATGGTGTCGACGTCGGGCTTTTCCATCATCGAGAGGAACTGCCGGGCATAGGCCGACAGGGATTCCACGTAACGGCGCTGGCCCTCGGCGTAGAGGGTGTCGAAGGCCAGGGAAGATTTGCCGGAACCCGACAGGCCGGTGATCACGATCAGCTTGTCGCGCGGCAGGGTCAGGTCGATGTTCTTCAGGTTGTGGGTACGTGCCCCACGGATGAGGATCTTGTCCACTGCGGCCTCGCATGGCGGGCGAAAACTATCGATTATACGGGGCGTTTCCGGCACGCGGCAAAGCAGCGCGTGTGTGCCCTTGGACCGTTGGGCTGGTAGAATGCGCGGCTATTTTTCGGCGTTGGCGACAACCGGCCCTGCAGGGCCCGGGGGCGCGATGCCACGGGGGCAATCCAGCGCATTCCCGTTTTTTGTCTTTTCATGAGGGGCTTATGCAAGATTCCCACACTGAGCGCATGAGTGGCACCGAAACCCGTGCGGCCGCCGGCCTGTCGCTGGTCTTCGCGTTCCGCATGCTCGGCATGTTCATGGTCCTGCCGGTCCTGGCGACCTATGGCCAGGACCTGGCCGGCGCCACCCCGGCACTGATCGGCCTGGCCATTGGCGCCTACGGCCTGACCCAGGCGATCCTGCAGATTCCGCTGGGCACGCTGTCCGACCGCATCGGCCGCCGCCCGATCATCATCGTCGGTCTGCTGGTATTCGCTGCTGGCGCGGTGCTGGCGGCCAACGCCGATTCCATCTGGGGCATCATCGCCGGCCGTGTCCTGCAGGGCGCCGGGGCAATTTCCGCGGCCGTGATGGCGATGCTCTCCGACCTCACCCGCGAGCAGCACCGCACCAAGGCCATGGCGATGATCGGCATGAGCATCGGTGTGTCCTTCGCCGTGGCGATGGTCGCCGGCCCCGTGCTGACCCACTGGTTCGGCCTGCACGGTCTGTTCTGGTTCACCGCCGGCATGGCCCTGGTGGGCATGCTGATCATTCTGTTCTTCGTGCCCACGCCCGACCACCGCATGCAGCACCGCGAGTCCAGCGTGGCCAAGCAGTCGCTGCTGCCGACCCTGAAGAACGGCGAGCTGCTGCGCCTGGACGCCGGCATCCTGGTCCTGCACGCGATCCTCATGGCCAGCTTCGTTGCCTTGCCGCTGGCCCTGGTGGAGCGCGCCGGGCTGCCCAAGGAAGAACACTGGTGGGTCTACCTGACCGCGCTGCTGGTGGGTTTCTTCGGCATGGTCCCGTTCATCATCTACGCCGAGAAGAAGCGCCAGATGAAGCGCGTGCTGGCCGGCGCCGTGGCGACCCTGATGCTCTGCGAGCTGTTCTTCTGGGAGTTCGGCAACAGCCTCAAGGAACTGGTGTTCGGCATCATCGTCTACTTCACCGCGTTCAACCTGCTGGAGGCCTCGCTGCCGTCGCTGGTGAGCAAGGTGTCGCCGGCCGGCGGCAAGGGCACGGCGATGGGCGTGTACTCCACCAGCCAGTTCCTCGGCGCTGCCGTAGGCGGCATTCTGGGCGGCTGGATGTACCAGCACGGCGGGCTCGACGGGGTGTTCATCGGCTGCGCGGTGCTGGCTGCCATCTGGCTGGCGATTGCTGTTACCATGCGTGAACCGCCTTATGTAACGAGTATTCGCCTGCCTCTTTCCGATGAGGCGCTGCGCGATGCTTCGTTGGCTGAGCGTTTCAAGGCATTGCCCGGTGTGAGCGATGTGATGGTGGTCGCTGAAGAAGCGGCCGCTTATGTCAAAGTGGATTCCCAACAAGTTGATCGCACGTCCCTCGAGCGCCTTGCCGGCGCCGAGCAGGCGACGTGCTGAAGCCTTTAGGAGAGCGTCATGGCCCGTGGGGTTAACAAAGTCATTCTGGTGGGTAACGTCGGTGGCGATCCGGAAACCCGTTACATGCCCAACGGCAACGCGGTGACCAACGTCACCCTGGCCACCAGCGAGAGCTGGAAGGACAAGCAGACCGGCCAGCAGCAGGAGCGTACCGAGTGGCACCGCGTGGTGTTCTTCGGTCGTCTGGCGGAAATCGTCGCCGAGTACGTGCGCAAGGGCTCGCAGATCTACGTCGAAGGCAGCCTGCGTACCCGCAAGTGGCAGGGTCAGGACGGCCAGGACAAGTACACCACCGAGATCGTGGTCGACATCAACGGCAACATGCAGCTGCTGGGTGGCCGTCCGGGCGCCGGTGGTGACGATGCTCCACGCGCTCCCCGCGAGCCGCAGCAGCGTCCGCAGCAGGCCCAGCGTCCTGCGCCGCAGCAACAGTCCCAGCCCGCGCCGCAACCGGCTCCGGACTACGACAGCTTCGACGACGACATTCCGTTCTAAGTCGAACGGTTCGTCACCAAGAGCGCAGCCTTCGAGCTGCGCTTTTGCGTTTCTGGGACGCTCGTTTTGGCGAATCTTCGTAAAGGTCTTTCTCGAAAGCACCTATTTAATTAGCTAGCTAATTAAATGATTCTGGAATTGCCTTGATGTACGGCAAAACCGGAGAAGAAAAGACATGAGCATTACAGTGACCGAGCGTGACGACGACCACAAATCCCGCGAGTTCCGCGCCATCGGTGGGCGTTGCTGGGATGTGCACCAGGAAGGCCTGCTGGTCGGCATCTTCCACACCGAAGGCGAGGCGCAGGCCTATCGCATTTCCCTGGAGCTGGAAGCGCGTTACCGCCACGCGGCGGAGTTCTAAAAAGCAAAAAAGCCCCGTGGCGACGGCCGCGCCACGGGGCTTATGAGTCCGAAATCCCTGTAGGAGCGAGCTTGCTCGCGAACCGCCCAGCATCGGTGCCGCCGGAAACCCCGTTCGCGAGCAAGCTCGCTCCTACAAAAAGCGCCGGGTGACGGGCGATCAGAACTGATAGTTCACCGTCGCGGTGACGTTGCGCTTCTCGCCGAAGTAGCAGAAATCCAGGCTGTAGCAGGACGCCACGTAGTCCTTGTCCAGCAGGTTGTTGGCGTTGAGGCTGACATCCAGACCCTTCAGACCAACGCGAGACAGGTCGTAGCCGATGCGTGCATCCACCAGGGTGTAGTCCGGTACGCGCAGGGTATTTTCCTTGTCCGCCCAGGTCTCGCCGACATAGCGTGCGCCGCCACCGAGTGTCAGGCCGTCCAGCGGGCCGGCGTTGAAGCCGTAGTCGGCCCACAGCGAGGCCATGTGCTTGGGCGCCTGGTTCGGGGTGTGACCCTGGTTGCCGTCGAGCGACTTGGTGTAGGTGATGTCGGTGTAGGTGTAGCTGCCGAGCACCTTGAGGTTGTCGGTGACCTGAGTGTGGGCTTCCAGCTCGAAGCCCTGGGAGCGCACTTCACCCACGGAGGTGTAGAAGTTGTCCTGCGGCTCCTTCGAGGCGACGTTCTCCTGGGTGATGTGGAAGATCGACGCGGTGTACAGGCTGCGGCTGCCCTCGGGCTGGAACTTCAGGCCGGCCTCCCATTGCTTGCCCTCGGTCGGCTCCAGCGGCGTGCCGGACTGGTCGGAGTAGGCGTTGGGGTTGAACGACTCGGAGTAGCTGATGTACGGCGCGATGCCGTTGTCGAACAGGTACAGCGCACCGATGCGTCCGGTGAATTTCTTCCAGTCGTCGTCGGCTTTGCTGCCGGTGCTGCGGTTCTTGTCCTCGACGGTCACCCAGTCCTCGCGCATGCCCAGGGAGAAGCGCCAGTGGTCGATGTCGATCAGGTCCTGCAGGTAGACGCCGGTCTGTTCCAGGCGACGGGTGTGGTTGTCGTCGGGGTAGTAGCTGATGGCGTCGTTGCCGTAGTGTGGGTCGAAGGCATCCAGTGGCGCCACCGAGCCGGAGCGCCAGTCCACGGTGGTGCGGCGCTTCTGGTAGTCCAGGCCCATCAGCAGGGTGTGCTTGGCGGCGCCAGTGCTGAACTCGGCCTGGGCCATGTTATCGATGATGTACGCCTGCAGGTGCTCGCTGGCGCCGGAGTAGTAGCGGTTCAGGGTGTTCTGGTCCGGTGCGGTCCAGCCGTAGGCGTAGACCTGCGAGAGGTCGACGTCGGAATCCAGGTAGCGGAAGTTCTGCCGCGCGGTCCACACGTCGTCGAAACGGTGCTCCAGCTGGTAGCCGAACATGCGCTGGGTGCGGTCGAAATCGTCCTGGCTCGGCTCGCCGTCGAAGAACTCGCGGGAGATCTTCTGGCCGTTGTGGTGATACAGCGCGCCGTCCGCCGGCACGCCGCCGTGGTAGCCGCCGTTCGGGTCGTGTTGCAGGTAGCCCTGCAGGGTCAGCGTGGTGTCGTCGGTGAAGTCGATGGCCAGGGTTGGGGCGATGGCGTAGCGCTCTTCCTTGACGTGGTCGAACTGGGTGTCCGAGCCCTTGCCCAGGCCGACCAGACGGTAGGCGATGCGCTTTTCCTCATCCAGCGGGCCGCTGAAGTCGAAGCCCATTTCCTTTTGGCCCATGTTGCCGACGGTGCCGGTGATCTGGTGGTAGTCCTCGTACAGCGGCTTCTTGCTGGTCAGCGCCACCAGGCCGCCGGGCAGGCTGCGGCCGTAGAGCACCGAGGACGGGCCCTTGAGCACGTCGATGCGCTCGAGGAAGTACGGGTCGATCTGCATCGAACTGAAGGTGCCGCTATCGCCCATGGCCTTCAGGCCGTCGAGGTAGATGTTGTCCACGCTGTTGTCGGCGAAGCCGCGCATCACCACATAGTCGTAGCGGTTCGACGCGCCGACCTGGCCGGTGAAGATACCGGGGGTGTAGCGCATGGCTTGCTGCACGGTCTTCGAGGCGGTGTCGTCGATCTGCTCGCGGGTGATGACCGAGACGCTCTGGCTGGTTTCCAGCAGGGACTTGGAGGTCTTGGTGGCGATCTGGCTGTGGGTTGCCAGGTAGCCGTCTTCCTCGCCCAGCGCATTACCGAGGGCGAATACGTCGCTGGCCGGCATGGCCAGTACGTCGGTCGGCGCGGCCGGGCGCAGTACGTAGTTGCCGTTGCCCTGATCCACTGCTTCCAGCGGGGTGTCCACCAGCAGACGGCCCAGGCCCTGGTCCACCGAGTAGGTGCCGTTCAGCCCAGCCGAGTTCAGGCCGCGGGTCTGCTCCGGGGTAGCCGACAGGGTGATTCCCGCTTCGCGGGCGAAAGCATTCAGCACCTCGCCCAGCGGGCCGGCCGGAATGGCATAGGCGCGGCTGCTGGTGATGGCGCTGGCGTCCGCAGCAACGGCGTTCAGCGGCAGGCTGGCGCCCAGGCTTGCACAGAGCAGGGCGCCGCGCACGGCGTGGGCCAGCCGGCTGGCGCGGGGCAGGGCGGGAGAGTTGGTCGGGACGTGGACGGCTCGCATGGAGGGGCTTCCGTGGACAAGGGAAATGATCGGGTTATTCCTCCTTGCCGGCCGAGGCGGCGAAACCCGACAGAAATAATTCGCGATTGCGAAGAAATATTATTTGGCGGCGATCTTGTCGGTGGCTTGGTTTGAGGCTCGGGCAAGGGCCCCTCCCCCTCTCCCTGAAGGGAGAGGGGGCTGATCGGAGTGGGGTGATACGCCTTTGCTCGCCGGTGGGCGCAGTGCTTTCCGTTCGCACGGATAACTCCCTCTCCCTTCGGAGCGGGGCGCGCAGCCAGGGTGGGGGAGAGGGTGCTGGGCCGAGCGCCGATCTTCCCATTCAGCCCCGCGCAGTGACCGTCACCCACCAGTCCGTGCGTTTCTCTATCCGTACTGGCAGGGTCTGCGGCAGCAGGGCGAGCAGTTGGTTGGTGTCGTCCAGGCGGAATACCCCGGACAGGCGCAGGTCGGCCACGCTCGCATCGCACTGCAGATGCCCGTGGCGATAGCGGCCAATTTCCGCAAGGAAATCGGCCAGGCGCATGTCGCGGGTGACGATCAGCCCGTCGGCCCAGGCGGCGCTGTCCATGTTGCTCCGCTCGGCCAGCAGTGCGCTGTCGCCGTTGATCTCGTAGGTCTGCCCGGCTTCGGCGATGGCGGTGGTCTGGCCGCGAACACGCGGGGCGATCGCCACCAAGCCGTCCTCGACGCTCAGGCGCGTAGAGCGTTCGTCCTGGCGCAACACGAAGCGCGTGCCCAGCGCCTCGAACAGGCCGTCGCGGTTGCTCACCCGCAGCGGTCGCGCGGCATCCTTGGCCGTGCTCAGGAGGATTTCACCGCGCTCCAGAATCAGCAGTCGCTGGCTCGGATCGAAGCGCACGTTCACCGCACTGTCGGTGTTCAGTTGCAGGATGCTGCCGTCCGCCAGGGTGAAGCGCTGGCGTTCGCCGATCCCCGTGCTGAAGTCCGCCATCCAGCGCTGCCAGGGCGTGACATCGCGGGCCAGCCACAGCGCGGAAGCGCCGATGGCGAAGGTCGAGAGCAGCTTGAGCGCCTGGCGCCGTTGCAGGCGCTGGGTGGTGTTTTCCAGCGTCTCCAGCGCCACACGGGCGCCGGGCACGGCCTGGTAACCGCTGGCCAGTTCGCTGTTCAGCGCCTGCACCCGCAGCCAGGCGGTTTCGTGTTCGGGGTTGGCCTGGCGCCAGTGCTCGCAGGCGCTGAGCAGTTCGGGATCGGCCGTGCCGTTCAGGCGCAGGGTCCATTGGATGGCCTGTTTCACCACCCGTGGATCGGGCGTTGCGCTGGCGCCGCTCACTCGGCGTACCGCAGCTGGTAGCAGTGGAACAAGGCTTCGGCGATGTAGCGCTCCACCGAGCGTACCGAGACGCCCAGTTGCTCCGCGATTCGCGCGTGGGGCATGCCTTCGCACTGAGCCAGCAGGAAGGCTTTGCGCACCTTCGGCTTGAGGCCGTCGAGCAGGCGGGCGATGTTTTCCAGCAATTGCAGGATGTTGTGCCGGTCTTCCGCTGAGGGCACCTGCGCTTCCGGCAGATGGGCGATGGAGTCGAGGTAGGCGCGCTCCAGCTCCTGGCGTCGCCAGTGATCGATGACCAGGCCGCGGGCGACGGTGCGCAGGAACGCGCGCGGTGTGTGCAGTTCGACGCGCTCGGGTCTGAGCAATACGCGCAGGAACGTGTCCTGGGCCAGGTCGGCGGCATCGGCGGCATTGCCCAATCGGCCGCGAAGCCAGTTGTGCAGCCAGCCGTGATGGTCGCTGTAGAGCGACTGGACGTCGAAGGTCGAGGACATGGGTGCGCAGAGCTTGCAAATGATAATTTATCGCATTTTCAACAAGGCGCTGGCCATTTGCAAGATGTGTCTGAGCCGTGGGCGATTCCCTGTAGGAGCGCCCCATGGGCGCGATCGCGGGCATAGCCCGCTCCTACAGGGTTCGGCGCCCGGGTTCAGCGATACCAGTTCGTAGGATGGGTGGAGCTTGCGATACCCATCAGCCTGACAGCCAGGCTATCGATGGGCATCGCTTCGCTCCACGCCATCCTGCGCGGGCGCCAACAGGCAGAATTGGCGTGAAACGCCCGGGTTCAGCGGTACCAGCGCGGCGTGTACACCCAGTCGCCACCGCCGGCCCGGGGGAAGCGCCGGGTCAGGGACGAGCCGATGATCACCAGGGTGCGCATGTCCACCATCTCCGGTACCAGTTCGCCCAGGGTGACGACGCGCAACGCCTCCGCCGGGCGGCCGATGTCACGGCCAAGCACCACCAGGGTTTCCGGCGTGCGGTGGCGGCGGACGATTTCCAGCGCGCGCCCCAGCTGCCAGGGGCGCGCTTTGGAGATCGGGTTGTAGAAAGCCATGGCCAGGTCGGCGGCACCGGCATGGTCCAGGCGCGTCTCGATGGTCTCCCAGGGCTTGAGGTTGTCCGACAGAGAAATCAGGCAGAAGTCATGTCCCAGCGGTGCCCCGGCCTTGGCCGCGGCGGCCAGCGCAGCGGACACGCCTGGCAGTACCTCCAGCTCCACGCCATGCCAGTGCGGATCGCTGCTCTCGTGCAGGGCTTCCATCACGGCGGCGGCCATGGCGAACACGCCGGGGTCACCGGAGGAAATCACCACCACGCGCCGGCCGCTGGCAGCCAGCTCGAAGGCGTGGCGGGCGCGCTGCATTTCCTCGCGATTGTCGGTGCAGTGGCGCACCTGGTCGTCACGCAGCGGCTCGGCCATCTTCACGTAGGTTTCGTAGCCGAGAAGGTCCTGGGCTTCGTCCAGCGCGCGGCGCACGGCGGGAATCATGAAGTCGCTGGCGCCGGGGCCGAGACCGATCACGCTAAGACGTCCGCGCGGCTGGCCGATGCTCTGGGCTTCCAGCGGAGTGGCGGCGCGGTGCAGATGGAAGGAATCGCCGTGCAGCACTTCCGCTGGCAGCGTCGCGTCCTGCTCGACGAAGCGCAGCGGAACATTCAACTCTGCGGCAGCCATGGACAGTGCTGGATCGGCCATCCGACAGCGCGGGGCGATCAGTGCTGCCAGCGACGCCTCGGCCAGGCCGGCCTGCGCCAGGCCCTGGCGGATGCGCTCGGGCAGTTGCGAGTCCACCAGCGTGACATGGGCGAGGACGATACGCGGATGGATGCGCAGCTCATGCTGCCCGATGCCCTCGGCACGGGCGTCGATGCGCAGGGTGTGTGCGGCATCTTCGGCCAGCGGCAGGTCCAGCTCGTCCAGCCAGGGTGCGTTGCCCTCGATGCGCAGGGTGTCACCGCCCAGCAGGTCGGAGACGAAGCGTTTGCCCTGCTCGATGTCCGCCAGCGCATAGCCCGGCGGCGGGTCGAGCAGGCAGGCGCCGAAGCGCAACTCGCCGCTGGTGGTGATGGCGGGTGCCACGTTCAGCTTGGCGGCGATCTCGCGGGCCATGCGGTTTACCCCGCCGAGCCCGCCGAGCAGCGGCACCACGGCGCTGCCGTCTTCGGCCACGGCCAGGACCGGCGGCTCTGCGCCTTTCTCTACCAGCAACGGAGCGAGGGTGCGGATGACGATACCGGCGGCGCACAGGGCGATGATCGGGGTGTCATCGCGGTACAGCTGGCGCAGGGTCTCGCCGAAGTTTGCGTAGGACTCATCGGCGCCTTCGACGCGATCCTTCAGACCCATCACGCGCGCCTGTGGGTAAACGCCTTGCAGGCATCGGGCCGTGGCCAGGGCGCCCTGGCCGAGAATGACGATGGCGGCGCGCATCAGCCGTTCCACCGCTGGCCGGGGATGACGATCATCGAGAAGTACGGCGAAGCCATCGGATCGACGTCGTCCAGCGCGACGATGCGCTGCTCGCGCATGGTCGCGCGCTCGACGTAATGGGCTCCGCCGTCACGGCCCAGCTCGCGCAGCACGCGGCGGACCTTGTCGAAGTTGCGGCCGAGCTTCATCACCACCGCCGCATCGGCGTCGGCCAGGCGGCGCTTGAGTTCGTCCTCGGGCAGTACGCCGGAGAGTACCGACAGGCTCTGGTTGCGGTACACCAACGGCACGCCGAGCACCGCCGCGCTGCCGAGCATCGAGCAGACGCCGGGTACGACTTCGGTGTCATACCGTTCCGAAAGACGGTCATGCAGGTACATGTAGGAGCCGTAGAAGAACGGGTCGCCCTCGCAGATCACTGCCACGTCGCGGCCGGCGTCCAGGTGCATCGCCACCTGCTCGGCGGCGGTGTCGTAGAAGTCGCTGATCACGCCTTCGTAGGTCAGTGGCGGCTCCAGCTTCTCGGTGGTCACCGGGTAGACCAGCGGCAGGCGCTGCTGCTCATCGAGCAGGTGCTGTTCGATGATGGCGAAGGCGTTGCCGCCAAGACCTGCGTGGTGCTTGGCCTTGGCCACGAAGTAGCCGATCACCGGGGCGGCGCGCAGCAGGCGCAGGGCCTTGAGGGTCAGCAGTTCCGGGTCGCCCGGGCCGACGCCCAGGCCGATGAGGCGGCCGGTCATCACTCCACCTCCGTGGCCAGGGCGTTCACCGCCGCAGCGGCCATCGCGCTGCCGCCACGGCGTCCGCGCACGATCACGTAGGGCACGCCACGGCTGTCGGCGGCGAGGGCATCCTTGGACTCCATGGCGCCGACGAAGCCCACCGGGAAACCGAGGATCAGCGCCGGTTTCGGGGCGCCGGCATCGAGCATTTCCAGCAGGTAGAAGAGGGCGGTCGGCGCGTTGCCGATCACCACCACGCTGCCTTCCAGGTGCTCGCGCCAGTGTTCCAGCGCCACCGCCGAGCGGGTGTTGCCCAGCTCGCGGGCGAGTTCCGGAACGTCCGGATCATTGAGGGTGCAGATCACCTCGTTGTGTGCCGGCAGGCGGGCGCGGGTGATGCCCTCGGCGACCATCCGCGCATCGCAGAGAATCGGCGCGCCAGCGGCCAGCGCCGCACGGCCGATGGCCCCGGCGCCTTCGGAGAAACGCAGGTCTTGCACGACGTCGACCATGCCGCAGGCGTGGATCACTCGCACGGCGAGTTTTTCCAGGTCGGCGGGGATGCCGCTGAGATCAGCTTCGGCGCGGATGGTGGCGAAGGATTGGCGATAGATCGCCTGGCCGTCGCGGATGTAATCAAGCATCGGTGGAAACTCCGGGTGCGGCGAGCAGGTCGCCCGCGGCATCGAGGGAAAGGTTGCGCGCCAGCGGCTGGCCGAAGCCGGCCACGCCATCGGCGCGGCGGAACAGGTCATAGCGGCCGTCGGCGACGGCCAGCAGGGTGTAGGGGGCAACGTGGGCGGCGGCGCAGGAACGCGGGCAGCCGCACAGGTGCACGCCGGCCTGGGCTGCGTGGCGCAGGCGTGTGGCCAGGCGCAGGGCGTCGGCCTTGGTGTCGGCCAGCCCGCGTGCGCAACCCGTGGAGCCGCTGCACGCGACGATGCGCGAGAGCGGTTGAGCGGCGTCGATCACCAGGCCGAGGTTGGCCAGCGCGCCGAGGACGACGGCGACATCGGTGGGTGCCACGCCAGGGAGGATCAGACTTTGCCAGGGCGTCAGACGCAGCTGTCCGCCGCTGAAGCGCTCGGCGAGGTCGGCCAGGCCGAACAGCGTGGTGCTGTCCAGGCGTCCGAGGACGAATCCCGCACCGACCATGGCGCGGTCCGGCTGGCGCTGTAGCTGAATCCCGAGATGGCCGAATGCTCGCGGTGCAGGACGTCGCCAGTTATCCACAGCCGGCCCGAGGTGCAACTGGAAAGGCAGGCGTTGCTGCAGGCGCTCCAGCAGTACTTCATCGCGGAGCATCTCGCGCAGGTGGCGCATGCGCGTCTGGCCGTCGCCGGCGAGATCGAGGAACAGGTGCAGCAGGCTTTCCACCAGCAGCGGTACCTGCTCGGCGGACACGGCGGCGAGGGCGGGACGATCCGTCTCGCGCTGCGGCGGACAGCCGGCGAGACCGAAGGCGAACAGCGGTGCCGCGTCGTCGGACATGGCTGACAGCCAGAGGTCGTTGGGGTGCTCCAGCATCGCCAGCGCTTCACCGGCGTCCAGCTGAATGCCGAACTTGGGAGACAGACCGTGGAAGCGTGGGGTGCGCTCCAGCAGGTCGAGCAACTGCCAGGCCAGTGGCGCAGGGTCGAACATCGCCGAGGCATCCAGGCCCAGCGCCGGGCTGACCAGCAGGTTGCGCACATCGTCCGAGGCCAGCTCACGCGGGCCGAGGCCGGCGGTCAGCAGCTCATGGCTCAGCGCATGTTCGGCGCCAGCCTGCACGCCGCGAATCTGCAGGTTGGCGCGGTTGGTCGCTTCCAGCACACCGTCGGCGTGGCGCTCGGCGGCCTGGGCGATGGCGCGCGCGGCGCGGGCGTCGAGTTGCCCACAAGGCAGCTTGATACGGCAGATGCCGCCATCGCGGGAGGCCACGATGCGCAGCAGGCCGGGGCAGGCATGCGGGCGGACGGGCAGGGCTGAGGAGTCTTGCACGGAGGTCACCAGGGCTGGGTCGCGGTGACCTGCGAATCCCCCCAGGGGGATTTCACGACACCGATACACCCCGCTCGATGTCTGCACGCGCGACTGGTTTCGTCGGCAGGTCTCCTGGCTGGCAGGTCCTCATCCAGCGCGGCCTTCCCGGTTTCCCAGTGGCCTGGCCGGCGGCACGGAACCTCGTTCTCGTGTCGCCGCATTGCGCGGACTCGCTGCTTACAGTTGCGGGGGCAGCCACGGCTTAACCGTGTTCCCTCTTCGGCTCTGAGAAACCTCGCCACAAAGGCGAAGCGTCCTACGAGCACCGACGAAGCGGGTATTATGCCTGCTTTGCCCGATGTCAGGAAAAGCCTGCCCGTCGGATCAATCGTCGCACCCCGAGGAATTTTCATGACGCCCTGGCTGACCATCGTCGGCATCGGCGAGGACGGTTATGCCGGCCTCGGCAAGGCCGCGCGCCGCGCCCTGCTCGCCGCCAGTGAAGTGATTGGCGCGCCCCGCCAGCTGGAGTTGCTGCCGCATTGCCTGGGCGCCCGTCGCCAGGCCTGGCCGAGCCCGTTCAGCCTGGAACCGGTGCTGCGCCGGCGTGGCGAACCGACCTGCGTACTGGCCAGCGGCGACCCGATGCTGTTCGGCGTCGGTGCCAGCCTTGCCCGTCAGATTCCGTCCGAGGAAATGCTCGTGCTTTCCGCGCCATCCTCCGCTTCTCTCGCGGCGGCACGAATGGGCTGGGCATTGCAGGACTGCACGCTGCTGTCGTTGGTGGCGCGCCCATTGGCCGCACTCAACGCGCAGATCCATGACGGCGCCAGGCTGCTGATCCTCAGCAACGATGGCGGCAGCCCGACCGCCATTGCCGCTCTGCTGCGCGAACGCGGTTTCGGCGCGAGTCGCCTCAGTGTGCTGGAACACCTCGGCGGTGAGGCGGAGCGACGCATCGACGGGCTTGCCAGCGACTGGTCGCAGAGCGAGACCGCTGCGCTGAACCTGGTGGCTGTGCACTGCGTCGCGGGTGTCGATGCGGTTCGCCTGCCGCTGACCAGCGGTTTGCCGGACGATGCCTACCGCCATGACGGCCAACTGACCAAGCGTGACGTGCGCGCCGTGACCCTGGCGCGGTTGGCGCCCAGGCCCGGCGAGCTGCTCTGGGACGTCGGCGCCGGCTGTGGCTCCATCGGTATCGAATGGATGCGCGCGCATCCGAGCTGCCGCACGCTGGCCATCGAAGCCAACGATGGGCGCCAGGAACACATTCGCTTCAACCGCGACAGCCTCGGCGTGCCGGCGTTGCAACTGGTCTGCGGCGCCGCGCCGGAAGCCTTGCAGGGGCTGGAGCGCCCCGACGCGATCTTCATCGGCGGTGGCGTGACCCTGCCCGGCGTGTTCGAGCAATGCTGGGAGCAACTCAAGCCCGGCGGTCGTCTGGTTGCCAACGCCGTCACCCTGCAGAGCGAGTCCATGCTGCTGAGCTGGCGCGCGCGCATCGGCGGCGAGCTGACCCGCCTGTCGGTGTCCCAGGCCCAGCCGCTCGGCGGCTTCGATACCTGGCGCGCGGCGTTGCCGATCACCCTGCTGGAAGTCTGGAAGGAATGAAGCGTTTTTCGTACCACGACTGCATGGGTATCGCTTCGCCCCACCCATCCTGCGGTGCGCGTAGTCATGCGTGACGAAACCCCGGAAGAACCCCGCCCGCTGCGCAGCGGCTACACCACCGGCAGCTGCGCTACCGCCACCAGCCTGGCGGCGGCGCGTCTGCTGCTCACCGGTGAGGCGCTGGACGCCGCGCAGATATCCCTGCCGAAAGAGCGCCGCGCGACCCTGCGCCTGGAGTTCTGCCGCCTCATCGCTGGCGGCGCCGAAGCCGGTACGCTGAAGGATGCCGGCGACGATCCGGACGTGACCCACGGTGCGCTGGTCTTCGCGCGCGTCGCCTTGAGCGATGAGCCGGGCGTGCGCTTTTACGCTGGAGAAGGCGTCGGCACCGTCACCAAGCCGGGGCTGGTGCTGGCGGTGGGCGAGCCGGCGATCAACCCGGTGCCGCGGCAGATGATGCAAGGCAACCTCGCTGCGTTGGCGGCTGAGTGCGGCTATGCCGGCGGCTTCGACGTCACGATCAACATCGAGGGCGGCGCCGAGCTGGCGCTCAAGACCATGAACCCGCGCCTGGGTATCCTCGGCGGGCTGTCGATCCTCGGCACCACCGGCATTGTCCGGCCGTTCTCCTGCTCGGCCTACATCGCCTCGATCCAGCAGGGCATCGATGTTGCCCGCGCCAACGGCTTCCGCCACCTCGCCGCCTGCACCGGCAATGCCAGCGAAGATGCCATGCGCCGTCGCTACGGCTTCGACGACACTGCGCTGATCGAGATGGGCGACTTCGCCGGTGCCGCGCTCAAGCACCTGCGCAAGGTGCCGGTGGAACGTTTCAGTGTCTGCGGCGGCTTCGGCAAGATCAGCAAGCTCGCCGCCGGCCACATGGACCTGCACAGTCGTCACTCCAGCATCGACCTGCCGCAGCTGGCCGAGTGGGCGGCGGCCATAGGCGCCTCGGCGGAGCTGCAACAACGCATGCGCGAAGCCAACACCAGCCAGCAGGCGCTGGCGCTTTGTCGCGCCGAAGGCATCGCCCTGGGGGATGCCGTTTGCGCCCGCGCGCTGGCCTTTGCCCGGCGCATCGTGCCCCTGGAAGTCACGCTGGAAGTCTTCGCCATCGACCGCCAGGGCAACCTGGTGGGCGAAGCGCTGGAGGTACGATGAAGCGCGTCCTGCTGCTGGGCGGCATTGGCGAGGCGCTGGCCATCGCGCGCCGTCTGGGGCCGCAGCATCTCTACAGCCTCGCCGGGCTGGGCAAGGTGCCGGACGATCTGGCCTGCGAAGTGCGTATCGGTGGCTACGGCGGCGCCGAAGGCCTTGCGGACTATATCCGCGAGCGCGGTTTCGACCTGCTGCTCGACGCCACCCATCCCTACGCCGCGCAGATCAGCGCCAACGCCGCCCGCGCCGCGCAACTGGCCGACGTGCCGTGCTGGGCGCTGCGGCGTCCCGGCTGGCAGGCAGGGCCTCTGGATGACTGGTGTGACGTTGCTGACTGGTCGTCGCTGATCGCTGCACTGCAAGCGTTCCGCCGACCGCTATTCACGATGGGCCGTGAGCCGCTGGAGCACCTGGACGAGATCCCCGCCCATCAGCACTGGACCGTGCGCTGCCTGCAAAGCCTGCCTGGCAACGCTCGCGCCGACGTGCTCGGCGCGCGCGGGCCGTTCACTCTGGAGGGCGAGCGCGAGCTGTTCACCCGCCTGGGCACCGACGTGCTGGTCAGCAAGAACAGCGGCAGCCAGGCCACCGAGCCGAAGCTGCAGGTCGCCCGCGAGCGGGGTGTGCCGGTGCTGATCCTGGCGCGGCCGGGGTTGCCGGAAGTGGATCGCGAGTTCGACAGCATCGAGGCGCTCTGGCAGGCGCTGGAGCCCCTCGCCGCCGATTGACGGAACGTCCTGCGCCACGGGTGTTCACAGCTTCGTAGCGATTCGAGGGCAAGCTCGCGGTTGCGTCAAGACCGCGCTTCTCCGCCGCGCCGCCAGCCCCTATGCTGAGCCCCGGTTATCACAGGGAGTGACCCCATGCTGCGAATCCTCGGCCGCGCTTCATCGATCAACGTGCGCAAGGTGCTGTGGACCTGCGCCGAACTGAACCTGGCCTACGAACGGGAAGACTGGGGCACGGGCTTTCGCTCCACCGCTTCGGCGGAGTTCATCGCGCTCAACCCCAACGCCATGGTGCCGGTCCTCGTCGACGGCGACTTCGTGCTCTGGGAATCCAATGCCATTTGCAGCTACCTCGCCACCCAGTATCCCCAGGGCGAATTGCTGCCCACCTCACCGCACGAGCGCGCGCTAGTGGAGCAGTGGATGGGCTGGCAGGCCACCGAACTGAACACTGCCTGGCGCTATGTGTTCATGGCCCGTGTGCGTAACAGCCCCAGCCATACCGACGAGTCCGCCATCGCCCTGAGCGAGGCGCAGTGGAACCATTGCATGGCCCTGCTGGACCGCCAGCTGGAGCGTACCGGCGCGTTCGTCACCGGCGCCTGCTTCAGCCTCGCCGATGTCGTGCTCGGCCTGTCGGTGAATCGCTGGTACCTGACGCCCCTGCAGCGTCCGGATCTACCGGCGGTGGCGGCCTATTACGAGCGGCTGAGCGAGCGGCCGGGGTTCCTGTTGCATGGGCGCAACGGCGAGCCTTGATCCGGGCCATGCAATGCAGCGGTCAAATCAGCGAGCTTTGCTTGCCAGGTCGCTGATCGGCCGATACTCGGCGTCAAGTTCTTGCGCCAGTTTCCGCGCCCGTCCGAGCCTGACGGCTCCCCCCTCGATATCCACCAGCAGCGTCGGGCAGTTCAACGGTTGCAGCTCCGGCCAGTCGCGCAGGCGGCCATCGGTCAGCACCAGCAGGCGCTGGCGCTCACCTGACTGCTGCCGCTGGCGTTTGTCCAGCCATTCGCGGGCTTGTTGCAGCGCCTCGATCAGCGGGGTACCGCCGCCCGCGCCGAGCTGCTCCAGCCACTCCTGCAATTGACTCGAGGCCTTCTGGCCCTGCCATAACCAGCGCGCTTGTGTGCCAGTGGCGTGTAGTACGGCGAGGCGTGCGCGTTGCCGGTAGGCCTGCTCGAAGGTGTCGGCGAGCAGCCCCTTGGCCTGTGCGAGCGCGCCATGGCGGCGGGTGCTGGCGGAGGCATCGACTATCACCAGCCAGAGTTCGCCGGGCTTGCGACTGCGGGCGCGCAGCACGAGGTCGGCGCGGTGTTGCGGGCGGCCGTTGCGCAGGGTGGCGGGCCAGTCGATACGGCCGTGCGCGCCCGGCTGGCGGGCGCCGCTGCGGCCGCCGGCAAGCTGGCCGGGTCTGGGGTTGGCATCCGCGCCTGGGGCCGGGCGCGGGCGGATGCTCAGGGCTTTTTTGGCCAGCCCGTCAGTTGCCGGCGTTCGCCCATGGCCACGTTCCGGGCGGGCAGTTCGCCCCACTGGCCTTCGCCGTTCGAGGCGTTGGAGGGGGCCTCGGATTGGCTGGAAGCGGACTGCGGCGGCGTGCTCGGTTGGGGCGGTGTGTGACGACGGCGGTGGGCGAGGGCGAAGTGCTCGACGGCATTTATGTCCTGCGCGTCGATAGCGTGGGCACCGCGCCATGCCGCATGAGCGCGGGCGGCGCGCAGCCAGACGAGGTCGGCGCGCAGGCCGTCTACGCCGGCGGCGTGGCAGCGTTGGGCGATGTCATTCAGCGCCACGTCATCCAGCGCAATCGACGCCAGCCGCTGGCGCGCATCGACACAGCGCTGTTGCAGCGCTTGCTGTGCGCCTTGCCACTGAATGAGGAACGCCTGCGGGTCGGCATCGAAAGCCAGCCGCCGGCGGACGATTTCGGCTCGCTCGGTCGGCGCGGGCGTACCTTCCAGTTGCACCTTGAGACCGAAGCGATCCAGCAGTTGCGGGCGCAGTTCGCCTTCTTCGGGGTTCATCGTGCCGATCAGTACGAAGCGCGCCGGATGGCTGTGGGACAGGCCGTCGCGCTCGATCAGGTTGATCCCGCTGGCGGCCACATCGAGCAGCAGGTCGACGAGGTGGTCGGGCAGCAGGTTCACTTCATCCACATAAAGTACGCCGTCGTGGGCATGCGCCAATACGCCGGGGGAGAACTGCACGCGGCCTTCACCCAGCGCCGCATCCAGGTCGAGGGTACCGACAATGCGCTCCTCGCTGGCGCCCAGCGGCAGGGTGACGAAGCGCCCGCCATCCAGCAGGTCGGCCACGCCGCGCGCCAGGGTGGACTTGGCCATGCCGCGCGGCCCTTCGATCAGCACGCCGCCGATGGCCGGATCGATGGCCGCCAGGCACAGGGCCAGCTTCAGCTCATCGGCGCCAACGACGGCAGCCAGTGGGAAATGGGGAAGGGCGCTCATGGGGATTTCCTGCGGATTTCGTCCGTGCATGGTAGCGAACCGAGAGTAGGAGGTGCGACCAATGTCCATCAGAACGATAGAGCCAAGTCATTGAACGATGCGTCGCGATGCAGTAACTTGGCTCCACTTCCACGGAGAACATCATGCCGTCCAGCCTGTCCATCCAGTCCCTCGCCCGCCTCGGTGCCATCGGCTCCGTGGTTGCTCGCGCGCAGGTTCTGGCCGCGGCTGCCGGCTATTTCTTCTATGGGTATTGGTTTAGCCAAAGGCGCGCCTGATACCCCACAGGCGCCCTAGCAAGCAGGGTCGCCAACCAGACAGTTTCCCAAAACCCCGGTCGGCAACCCGACCGGGGTTTTTGTTTTTCCGGCCCACAAGGCCAACGCATTGCAAACCAATTGAATCGGGCCAAAACGCCCGGACAGAGGATCGACACATGAACACCACTTATTACCGTTACTACCGCAACTCCGACTGGCGATTTAGCAGCGCGCTGCGTGCCACCCAACGAACCTTGCCACGAACACTTAGATAGAGCGCCGAGCGCGGAACGACCACCGCGCCGGCCAAGGATGCCAGTCAGATGAACGCTTCCACCTCCACCCTGATCCGCCCAGAACACGCAGCTACCGCCGAAGTCCTCGACCTGCCGCTGCCTTCCGCTCGCCGCCGCGAACAGCCGCTGCCGAGCCCCGCCGAACTGCGCCAGCGTCTGCCGCTGTCCGCCGCCATGGCCCACCGCGTCCGCGAAGGCCGCGAAGCGATCCGCGCCGTCCTCGATGGCCGTGACCCGCGCCTGCTGGTGGTGATCGGTCCCTGCTCGCTGCACGACCCCGTCTCCGCCCTCGAATACGCCGACCGCCTCGCCGAACTGGCGCCGCAGGTGAGCGACCAACTGCTGCTGGTGATGCGCGCCTACGTCGAGAAACCGCGTACCACCATCGGCTGGAAAGGCCTGGTTTACGATCCGCAGCTGGACGGCACTGGCGACATGGCCGGCGGCCTCGAACTGTCGCGCCGGCTGATGCTGGGCATGCTCGAACGCGGCCTGCCGATCGCCACCGAACTGTTGCAACCGCTGGTGGCCGGCTACTTCGACGACCTGCTGGGCTGGGCCGCCATCGGCGCACGCACCAGCGAATCCCAGGTGCATCGCGAGATGGTCAGCGGCCTCGACCTGCCGGTGGGTTTCAAGAACGGCACCGACGGCAGCATCGGCATCGCCACCGACGCCATGCGCTCGGCAGCGCATCCGCACCAGCACTTCGGCATCGATGCGCAGGGCCGACCGTCGCTGGTACAGACCCAGGGCAACCCGGACACCCATCTGGTCCTGCGTGGCGGCCACGCCGGTCCGAACTTCGACGCGGCCAACGTGCAGCAGATTCGCCAGGGCCTGGAGAAGCTCGGCCTCGAGCCGAACATCATGGTCGATTGCAGCCACGCCAATAGCGGCAAGGACCCGCTGCGCCAACCGGCGGTACTGGACAGCGTGCTCGACCAGCGCCTGGCTGGCGACGCATCGCTGCGCGGCGTGATGCTGGAGAGCCACCTGTTCGACGGCTGCCAACCGCTGTCCGGTGAGCTGCGCTACGGTGTATCGATCACCGACGGCTGCCTGGGCTGGAGCGGCACCGAGGCGCTGTTGCTGAATGCGGCGCAGCGCCTGCGTCGGGGCTGAGGTTTTTCTGTACGAGCGAGCTTGCTCGCGAACGATTTTCCCGGCGGCTCCGAGGCTGGGCGGGTTCGCGAGCAAGCTCGCTCCTACACGTCAATGCGCCATACCGCACTGGAGGTGCGTTTTGTGTGGGGGCAACTGGCTTCTTCAGTTTGTAGGATGGGTGGAGCCTAAGCGATACCCATGCTGCTGGCGCAGGAATTGATGGGTATCACTTCGCTCCACGCCATCCTACGAAAACTGGAAATTCCTCACTGTTCCTCGCTGTCCACCAGCAGGTTCTCCAGCGTCTCCCGATAGTCCCCCGGCTCTTCCCACAACCCGCGCTGCTGCGCTTCCACCAGGCGTTCGGCGATGTCGCGCAGGGCTTCGGGGTTGTGCTGGCGGATGAACTCGCGGGTGTCGTCGTCCAGCAGGTAGGCGTCGGCCAGCAGGCGGTACTGGTGGTCGTCGACCAGTTCGCTGGTGGCGTCGAAGGCAAACAGGTAATCCACCGTGGCGGCCAGTTCGAAGGCGCCCTTGTAGCCGTGGCGCTTCATGCCGGCGATCCATTTCGGGTTCACCGCGCGCGAGCGCACCACGCGGCCCAGTTCTTCCTTGAGGGTGCGGACGCGCGGGTTGTCCGGCTGGCTGTGGTCGCCGTGGTAGCTGGCCAGCGCCTGGCCCTGGATGACCTCGGCGGCGGCGAGCATGCCGCCCTGGAACTGGTAGTAGTCGTTGGAATCGAGGATGTCGTGCTCGCGGTTGTCCTGGTTGTGCAGCACCGCCTGCAGGCCGGACAGGCGCTGGGCGAAGCGCTCGCGCGCCGGGGTGCCGTCGTCGCCGGCGCCGTAGGCGTAGCCGCCCCAGTTGAGGTAGGCCTCGGCGAGGTCGGCGCGGTTGTCCCACTGGCGGGACTCGATCACGCCCTGCACGCCGGCACCGTAGGCGCCAGGCTGTGCGCCGAAGATGCGCCAGCCGGCCTGACGGCGGGCTTCGTCGAGGTCCAGGCCTTCGCTCAGCAGGCGAGATTGATCAGCACGCACGCGAGCCGCCAGCGGGTTCAGATCGTCCGGCTCATCCAGCGCGGCGACAGCCTGCACGGCGGCGTCGAACAGGCGGATCAGGTTGGCGAAGGCATCGCGGAAGAAGCCCGAGACCCGCAGCGTCACGTCGACCCGCGGGCGGTCGAGCAGGGTGATCGGCAGGATCTCGAAGTCCTCCACGCGCTGGCTGCCGGCCTGCCACACCGGGCGCACGCCGAGCAGCGCGAGGGCCTGGGCGATGTCGTCGCCGCCGGTGCGCATGGTTGCCGTGCCCCACACCGACAGGCCGAGCTGGCGCAGGTGGTCGCCGTGGTCCTGGAGGTGGCGTTCGAGCAGGCGACTGGCGGACTGGAAGCCGAGGCGGAAGGCAGTGGGCGTGGGCAGGTTGCGCACGTCCACGGTGAAGAAGTTGCGCCCGGTGGGCAGTACGTCGACCCGCCCGCGACTGGGTGCGCCGCTGGGGCCGGGTGGGACGAAACGGCCGCTGAGGCCGGCGAGCAGGTGGCCGATTTCGCTGGCGCCACAGGCATCCAGGGTCGGGGCGATCTGCTGGTGAAGCTGCGCGAGCACCGCCGCGCTGGCGCTGCCGGGTGCGCTGACCGAGCCGTCGATCAGGCGCAGGGCGAACAGCTCCAGGCGTTCGCGGGTGTCGCCGTTGCTGCGCCAGGGTTCGTCGCTGACGGCGGTCAGCGAATCAGGGCGCGGACCTTCCCACGGCTCGGCGAAAGCGGCGTCCAGCGGGTCGCGGCCGAGCTTCAGGTCTTCGCTCAGCGCGCGCAGCAGGCTGGCGTTGCCGCCACGCCCATCGCCGCGCGGGATGCGCACCAGCGACAGCAACGTGTCGCGGCGCAACTCGCCCACGGGCGACTCGCCGAACACGTGCAGGCCGTCGCGAATCTGCGATTCCTTGAGGTCGCACAGGTAGGCGTCCAGCTGCGGCAGCCAGCTTTCCGGATCGTCACTCAACTGCAGGCCCAGCTCGCGGTCCAGCGCGGTCTCACGCACCAGCGTGAGGATGTCGCCACGCAGTTCGCTGGCGCGGCGCGGGTCGAGCAGCGAGGCGTCGTAGTACTCGTCGGCCAGGCGTTCGAGGTCGCGCAGCGGGCCGTAGTTTTCCGCGCGGGTCAGCGGCGGCATCAGGTGGTCGATGATCACCGCCTGGGCGCGGCGCTTGGCCTGTGCGCCTTCGCCGGGGTCGTTGACGATGAACGGGTAGAGGTTGGGGAGCGGGCCGAGGATCGCGTCGGGCCAGCATTCCTCCGAGAGCCCGACGCCCTTGCCGGGCAGCCATTCGAGGTTGCCGTGCTTGCCGACGTGGATTACCGCATCGGCGCCGAACACTTCGCGCAGCCAGAAGTAGAAGGCGAGGTAGCCGTGGGGCGGCACCAATGACGGATCGTGGTAGATCGCTGCTGCGTCGAGCTGGTAGCCACGTGCTGGCTGGATGCCGACAAAGCCCAGGCCGAAGCGCAGGCCAGCGACCATCATCCGGCCGCTGCGGAACATCGGATCCTGTTGCGGCTCGCCCCAGCGCTCGCGCACGGCTTGCTGGTTGGCTTCGGGCAGGCGCGCGAAGCAGGCAAGGTAGTCGTCCAGCGCCAGGCTCTGCGCGCAGGGGCGCAGGTCGAGGCTGTCGAGGTCGTTGCTGACGCCACCGAGCAGTTGCTGGATCAGCGCCGTGCCGGAAGCGGGCAGGCCGGCGACCGGATAACCCTGGGCCTCCAGCGCACGCAGGATGTTCAAGGCGGCGGCCGGCGTGTCGAGGCCGACGCCATTGCCGATGCGCCCATCGCGGGTTGGATAGTTGGCGAGGATCAGCGCCACGCGCTTGTCGGCGTTGGCCTTGCGCGCCAGCAGCATCCAGCGCCGCGCCAGTTCGGCGACGAAGTCCATGCCCGGCCGGTGCGGCAGGTAGCAGACCACATCGCTCTGGCTGCGCTCGCTGCGCCAGGCCAGGCCCTTGAAGCTGATCGGCCGGGTGATGAGGCGGCCATCCAGTTCCGGCAGTGCGATGTGCATGGCCAGGTCGCGCGGGCCGAGGCCTTGCGGGTTGGCGCGCCAGAGGTCGAGGTTGTCCAGCGAGCAGATCGCTTGCAGCACCGGCACGTCGCGGCGGAACGGCCGGTCCTGTGGCGCCTCCGGGTTCGACTGGGCGAAACCGGTGGTGTTGATGATCAGTTCGGCGTCGGCGCTATCGAGCAGGTTTTCCACTGCTTCCAGGCAGGCGGCTTCCTTGAGGCTGGCCACGGCAATGGGCAGCGGGTTGATGCCCTGGGCCAGCAGGCGATCGCAGAAGGTGTCGATGAAGCCGGTGTTCGCCGCTTGCAGATGCGTGCGGTAGAACAGCAGCGCGGCGACTGGGCACTCGGGATTCCAGTCGGCCTGCCAGCGGGCGAGGTCGCAGCGGCCGGTCTGTGGATGGTAGAGCGCGATGCGGGGCAGCGTTTGCGGCTCGCTCCACGGATAGTCGCGTTGCAGATGGCGCGTGGCGAGGCTGGCGAAGAGGTGCCGGGCGTTGTCCATCCCGCCCTGGCGCAGGTACTGCCAGAGGCGCTCTGCATCCTGCGGCGGGACGCTGCACAGCGCGCTGAGTTCGGGGTCGGGCTTGTCGTCGCCGGGTACCGCGATCAGCGTGACGCCGCGCTCGGCCAACGCCACCAACTGCTCCATGCCGTAGCGCCAGTAGCCGATGCCGCCGTGTACCGAGATCAGGATGACCTTGGCGTGCTGCAGCACTTCGTCGACGTAAAGGTCCACCGAGGCGTGGTTCTGCAGCTGCATCGGGTTGGCCAGCCGCAGGCTCGGGTAGTCCTCCGGCAGCTCGCGGGCGGCCTCGGCGAGCAGTGCCAGGTGCGAGTCGCCGCTGCAGAGAATCACCAGCTCGGCGGGCGTCTGGGCCAGGTGGGCGATGCCGTCGTCGGGGACGAAACCGCCGGGTTGGGTGCGCAGCAGGTGCATGGGCTTGCTCGGTGGTGGCTCTTCGTAGGAGCGAGCTTGCTCGCGAACAGCCTCGCGTCGGGGCTTGGTTCGCGAGCAAGCTCGCTCCTACAGGGACTTGGCATGACCGCAGGATGGGTGGAGCTTGCGTTACCCATCATCGGTGGTGGGTATCGCTGCGCTCCACGCCACCCTACGAGGTCATTACGCCAGGGCAGTACGCAGCTCGTTGGCGATGGTCGCCTGGTCCAGTTCCTGGCCGATCACCACCAGGCGCGTGCCACGGGTTTCGTCGCTGCGCCAGGCGCGGTCGAAGTGCTTGTCGAAGCGCTTGCCGACACCCTGCACCAGCAGGCGCATGGGCTTGCCGGGGATGGCGACGAAGCCCTTGATGCGCAGCACGGCGTGGCGCTCGACCAGCGCGTTCAACGCCTCGAGCAGGGCGCGTTCTTCCACTTCCGGCAGGTCGACATGGAAGGAGTCGAACTCGTCGTGGTCATGATCTTCATGGCCTTCGTGGTCGTGGTGTGTCGGGCGGCTGTCGATGTGCAGCTCGGCCTCGGCGTTCAGCCCCAGCAGCACCGAGAGCGGCAGCTGGCCGGAGCTGGCTTCGACGATCTTCACCGCCGGCGGCAGCTCCTCGGCGACTTCGGCGCGTACGCGGGCCAGCGCTTGGGCGTCGAGCAGGTCGGCCTTGTTCAGCACCACCAGGTCGGCGCTGGCCAGCTGGTCTTCGAAGAGTTCGTGCAGCGGCGATTCGTGGTCCAGGTTCGGGTCCTGCTGGCGCTGCTCGTCGACCTGCTCGGGATGGGCGGCGAAGGTGCCGGCGGCCACGGCCGGGCTGTCGACCACGGTGATCACCGCATCCACCGTGCAGGCGTTGCGGATTTCCGGCCACTGGAAGGCTTGCACCAGCGGCTTGGGCAGGGCCAGGCCCGAGGTCTCGATGAGGATCTGGTCGAGGTCGCCGCGACGCGCCACCAGTTCGCGCATCACCGGGAAGAACTCTTCCTGCACGGTGCAGCACAGGCAGCCGTTGGCCAGTTCGAAGACGCGGCCGACCGCCTCTTCTTCGCTGCAGCCGATGGAGCACTGCTTGAGGATG
Organism: Pseudomonas sp. YH-1; assembly: GCF_051990045.1. Taxonomy (NCBI): domain Bacteria; kingdom Pseudomonadati; phylum Pseudomonadota; class Gammaproteobacteria; order Pseudomonadales; family Pseudomonadaceae; genus Pseudomonas; species Pseudomonas sp. YH-1. The sequence goes on from NZ_CP178184.1 coordinate 1,817,476, forward strand.
TCGCCGTCGATGCCCAGCTCGCCGAATTCGTTGACGATCACCGCGATGCGGCGGCCTTCGGCGTTGTCCAGCATGTGGCGGAGCAGGGTGGTCTTGCCGGCGCCGAGGAAGCCGGTGACGATGGTGACGGGGAGTTTGGCCAGGGTTTTCATGCGCGCCTCGCAAGCGGAAGTTGGCGGGCGGATGAAGGGCGCGCGCGCGGGTTCGCCGCGCAACGAAGGTCGCCACCGGATCACCCCGCCCGGTTGTCTTGATGCTGCACGAGGCAGGTCTCCTGGCTCACAGCCCTCTGTCGTCTCTTCGCCTTCCCGCCCGAATCGGCAGTGGCGCGTGAAGAGACAGGCTGTTCACAGTTGCGGGGGCAGCCGTGGCGCATCCGAAGATTTCCACGTTCCCTCTTAGCTCCGGCCAGCGCCGGAGAACCTCGAAGCAGGGAAGGCTACGCAGCGCAGGCGGGACGGTCAATCGCCGGGGATCGGTTGACGCCTGTCGGCTGCCGTGGTCAGCTAGCGCGGTTCCAGGTGTCTCGCGCCACGCGCGAGGTGAAACGGGAAGCCGGTGCGTCCGCAAGGACCAGTCCGGCGCTGCCCCCGCAACGGTAAGCGATCGTAGGGTCATCAGTAGTCACTGTGCTGACGCATGGGAAGACTGACCCGCTTGGCCACAGGCCAACGTCGCAAGCCCGGAGACCGGCCTGGAGCTTTCGTTTTTTGGCAAACCCGCGGTGGGCGGGCGCAGGCCGTGGCGCGACCGTTCCGGCGCGTTCGAATGCGTTCAACCTCTGCGTTCTCTTACTTTGATCTTCAGAGGGAACGTTCATGTCCAGCAGCACCCTGACGCACGCGTCGAGCACTTCCATCCCCCTTTCCAAGCGCATCAGCCTGGCCGTTGGCGCCAGCCTGCTGGGCGCGCTGCTGGTGTACTTCGCCGGCTTCTCGCATCTGGATGCGGTCCACAACGCCGCGCACGACACCCGCCACAGCGCCGGTTTCCCCTGCCACTAATGTGCACCGCCTGCGCGTAAGCGCAGCGAATTCGAGGCACTCTCGGTCGCGCTTTTGCAGCGTTCGAGGCCTCGTCTCGCCTGGAGAATTGCAATGATCAAACGTATCGCCCAGACCGCCGGTTTCGCCGGTCTGATCGCGGCGCTGGTACTCACCGTGGTCCAGTTGCTGTGGGTATCCCCGCTGATCCTCAAGGCGGAGACTTTCGAGAAAGCCGAGCCGGCCGCCGCGCTGGTCGAAGAACATGCCCACGAGCATGCCGAGGGCGCCGCCGCCGGCCACCACCATGATGACGAAGCCTGGGAGCCAGAAGACGGCTGGCAGCGCATCCTCTCCACCACCGGTGGCAACCTGGTGGTCGCCGTGGGTTTCGCGCTGATGCTGGCCGGCCTGTTCACCCTGCGTGAGCCGGGCAAGACTTCCGAAGGCCTGCTCTGGGGGCTGGCCGGTTTCGCCGTGTTCACCCTGGCACCTTCGCTGGGCCTGCCGCCGGAAGTCCCTGGTACCGCCGCCGCCGATCTGACCCTGCGGCAGACCTGGTGGATCGGCACCGCCGCCGCCACTGCCGTTGGCCTCGCGCTGCTGGTGTTCGGCCGTCACTGGGCACTGAAGGCCGTCGGTGTCGCGTTGCTGGTGGTACCGCATGTGATCGGTGCGCCGCAGCCGGAAGTGCATTCCAGCCTTGCACCGGAAAGCCTGGCCCACGAGTTCATCATCGCCTCGCTGGTCACCAACGCGGTGTTCTGGGCAGCCCTTGGCCTGGTCGCGGCCTGGCTGTTCCGTCGCTTCGCACCGTCGGCCTGATTCGCGCGTTATGCTCGCCCCCGCAGCCGGCACCGCCGCCTGCGGGGTTTTGTTTTCTGGAGGTAGGGAATGACGCTGGTTGCCGGCCTGGGTTGCCGCCGTGGCTGCTCGCTCGATGAACTGCGCGAGTTGCTGCGCGCGACGTTGGCCGAGTCCGGGCTCGACGAGTCGCACCTCACCGCGCTGGCCAGTGCCACGCTGAAGGCCGACGAGGAGGGGTTGTTGGCGCTGGCCGCCGCACTCGATCTGCCACTGAGGCTGTTCACGCCCCAACAGCTGGCAGCGTGCGAGAAGCGCCTGAGCGATCCCTCCGAAACCGTGCGCGCGGCCACTGGCAGCGCCAGCGTCGCCGAGGCTGCCGCGCTGCTGCAGGCCGAGGCCCAGGGCAACGCGCCGGCACGCCTGCTGGTGGGAAAACGGCGCAGCGACCAAGCCACCTGCGCGTTGGCCTTCATCCCCGTCGAATCCGCACAGGAGCAGCCATGACGGTCTACTTCATCGGCGCCGGCCCCGGCGACCCCGAACTCATCACGGTCAAGGGCCAGCGGTTGATCCGCACCTGCCCGGTGATCCTCTACGCCGGCTCGCTGGTGCCGCCAGCGGTGCTGGAAGGGCACAGCGCCGAACGCGTGGTGAATACTGCCGAACTGAACCTGGACGAGATCGTCGCGCTGCTGGCGCAGGCCCATGCCGAGGGCAAGGACGTGGCACGGGTGCACTCCGGTGATCCCTCGCTGTACGGCGCCATCGGCGAGCAGATCCGCCACCTGCGCGACCTGGGCATCGCCTACGAGATCATCCCCGGTGTTACCGCGACTTCCGCCTGCGCGGCGATCCTGGGTTGTGAGCTGACCCTGCCGGATATCTCGCAGACGCTGATCCTCACCCGCTACGCCAGCCGGACGCGCATGCCGGAAGGCGAATCCCTCGCCGAACTGGCGCAGCACCGCGCGACCCTGGCCATTCACCTAGGCGTCGGCCAGTTGGCCAATATCGTTGCAGAGTTGCTGCCGTACTACGGCGCGGATTGCCCCATTGCGGTGATCCACCGCGCCAGCTGGCCGGACCAGGACCAGGTCACCGGCACCCTCGGCGACATCCTGCCCAAGGCAGAAGCCAAGGGTTTCCGGCGTACGGCGCTGATCCTGGTGGGCAGGGTGCTGGGGGCGGAAGGGTTTGCCGATTCGTCGCTGTACAGCGCGGAGCATGCGCACCTGTATCGGCCGTAGCGAAATCACTCGGCTGGCAGGGGCCGCGATCCAAGACTCTGGGCGAAGCGCAACAGGTAGCCGTCCGGGTCCTGGACGAGGAAATTGCGCTCGCCGTACAACTGTTCGTCCTGCCGGTACCAGCGCTCCTCGACGGGTTTGCGTAGCGAGATGCGCGCCTCGTTCAGCGAACTCACCAGCGCCTGAATATCGGGGCAGCGAATGGAGAAGTTGACGCCTCGTCCCAGTGGAGGGTCCAGTGGGCGCACGCTCCATGGCGAGTCGGAATGCCAGTCCTGCTCCAGCATGAGCTGGCTGTCGCCAAAGGAAAGAAAGGCGAAGTCGTCTTCGCGGCGCTGGTACTCGATGGCGAAACCGAGCACCTCGCAGTAGAAGTGCAGGCTTCTCGTCAGGTCTGCGACGATCAGTTCCGGCACCAGGGCGTTCATCTTCAGCATGTCGGTGTTCTCACGCCAGCCACTGCTCCCCGCGCGGCGCCATGCCGCGCCGCAGGTACCAGCGTACCCACAGGTGCACGCCGAGTGCGGCGCACACCGTGAGCAGGATCATCAGGTCTTCGGCATCCATGGCAGCTTCCCTCGTCCGGGTTTCCTGCCTGACAGGGTAGGCCTGCGACAAAGTGCCGCACAGATACAGATCGTTTCCGAATGTGCGGATCAGTCCTGCGGCGCTTGTCAGCCCTGCAGCGAATGAATGATCCGTCCGAGGGTTTCCATGGCCTGTTCGCTGGCCGTCGTCCAGGGGTGCCCATAGTTCAGCCGCAGGCAGTGGCCGAAGCGCCGCGTCGCCGAGAAGATCGGCCCCGGCGCCAGGCTGATGCCCTGGGCGTGGGCGAGCTGGAACAGCTTGAGCGCGTCGATCTGCTCGGGCAGCTCCAGCCACAGGAAGTAGCCGCCGCTGGGCCGGGTGACGCGGGTAGCGGCGGGGAAGTGCCGGGCCACGGCGGCGAGCATCGCGTGCTGCTGGCTTTCCAGCGCGTGGCGCAGCTTGCGCAGGTGGCGGTCGTAACCGCCGTGCTGCAGGTAATCGGCGATGGCCGCCTGGGCCGGCACCGAGGCTGACAGGCTGGTCATCAGCTTGAGCCGCTCGATCTGCTCGGCGTAGCGTCCGCCGGCCACCCAGCCGACCCGATAGCCTGGCGCCAGGCTCTTGGAGAAGGAACTGCAGTGCATCACCAGCCCTTCGCTGTCGAACGCCTTCACCGGTTTGGGCGCCTGGGCGGCGAAGTACAGTTCGGCGTAGACGTCGTCCTCGATCAGCGGCACCTGGTGCTGGCTCAGCAGGGCGGCGAGGGCGCGTTTCTTGTCTTCGCTCATGCTGGCGCCCAGCGGGTTCTGGAAGTTGCTCATGAACCAGCAGGCCTTGATCGGCAAGCGCGCCAGGCTGTCGGCAAGCACGTCGAGGTCGATGCCTTCGCGCGGGTGTACAGGGATTTCCACGGCCTTGAGCTTCAACCGCTCCAGTACCTGCAGGCTGGCGTAGAAGGCCGGTGCTTCGATGGCGACCAGGTCGCCCGGCTGGGTGACCACCTGCAGGCACAGGTTGAGCGCTTCCAGCGCGCCGTTGGTGACCACCAGTTCCTCCACCGGCAGCGGCATGCCGCCGACCATGTAGCGCAGGGCGATCTGCCGGCGCAGCGCGTGGCTGCCGGGGGCGAGGTCAGCGACCACCGAGCGCGGGTCCATGTCACGCACGGCGTGGGCCATGGAGCGGGCCAGGCGTGGAAGGGGGAAGAGTTCCGGCGCCGGGAAGGCCGAGCCGAAGGGCACGGTGTCCGGGTCCTTGATCGAGCTGAGCACCGAGAACACCAGTTCGCTGACGTCCACTTCGGTGGTCTGCGCGTCGTGGCGGGCGATCTCCGGTTCGGCCAGGGCCCGCTGCACGTGCTCGCGGACGAAGTAGCCCGAGCGCGCGCGGGCGACGATCAACCCGCGATCCTCCAGCAGGTAATAAGCCTGGAACACCGTGGAAGCGCTGACCCCGTAGGTGCGGCTGGCGTGCCGCACCGAGGGGACCTTCTGGCCGGGGGCGAGCACGCCGCTGCGGATCAGGCCGGCAATCTCGTCGGCGAATTTCTCGTAGCGCTTCATCTTGTCCTGCACGGCGGCCTGGGGGGCGGAAGAGTCCGCCCACTCTAGGCGCTGCGCCGAGGTCACGCCAAGCTCCCTGGCCATGCTCAGCGCCTCGGCGAGACGAAGGTGCTGGCGGCGTCGATCTCCTCATTACCGTCACTGACGCGGAAGTGCAGCGGCACCGAACCACCCGCGCTGCTCTGCGCCTCACTGGCCACCGAGACGGCGAAGTCGCGAATCTCGCCTGGTTGCAGCATCAGCTCCGGCACGCCCTGCAGGCGGTAGCCGGCACCGTCGGCGAGGCTCAGGTGGTAATGCTGCGGCTGCTGGGTCTTGTTGATCAGCTTGAGGTTGTAGATGTTCTCGATCTCGCCGGCGGCGTTCTCGCGGAACAGGCCACGGTCGCGGGCCACGTCGAGGTTGATCAGCGGCCTCGCCTCCAATGCCCAGACGAAGGCGCCGATCATCACCAGCAGGACTGCCGCGTAGCCGATCAGGCGCGGGCGCAGCAGGTGGGTCTTGCCGCCTTCGAGCGCACGCTCGGAGGTGTAGCGCACCAGCCCGCGGTCGTAGCCCATCTTGTCCATCACCGAGTCGCAGGCGTCGATGCAGGCCGCGCAGCCGATGCAGGCGATCTGCAGGCCGTCGCGGATGTCGATGCCGGTGGGGCAGACCTGCACGCACTGGTGGCAGTCGATGCAGTCGCCCAGGCCCAGGGCCTTGGGATCGGCGTCCTTCTTGCGTGCGCCACGGGATTCGCCGCGCACCGCGTCGTAGGAAATGATCAGGGTGTCCTTGTCGAACATCACGCTCTGGAAGCGCGAGTACGGGCACATGTGGATGCACACCTGCTCGCGCAGCCAGCCGGCGTTGGCGTAGGTGGCGGCGGCGAAGAAGGCGACCCAGAAGGTGCTTTCCAGGTCGAGCTTGAAGGTGAGCAGGTCCATCACCAGCGGCCGCACCGGCGTGAAGTAGCCGATGAAAGTGACCGCCGTGGCCAGGCTGATCAGCAGCCAGAGACCGTGCTTGGCACTTTTGCGCAGGACTTTCTCGGCGCTGGCCGGGCCCTTGTCGAGTTTCATGCGCTGGTTGCGGTCGCCCTCGGTGACCTGCTCGGCCCACATGAAGATCCAGGTCCACACGCTCTGCGGGCAGGTGTAGCCGCACCAGACGCGGCCGGCGAACACCGTAATGAAGAACAGGCCAAAGGCGGCGATGATCAGAATCGCCGAGAGCAGGATGAAATCCTGCGGCCAGAAGGTCGCGCCGAAGATGTAGAACTTGCGCTCGGGCAGGTCCCAGAGCACCGCCTGGCGGCCGTTCCACTGCAGCCACAGGGTACCGAAGAACAGCAGGAACAGCAGGCCGCCGCCGAGCCGGCGCAGGTCGCGGAAACGCCCGGCGAAGCGCTTGGTGTAAACCGTCGGGGTCACCGCCGACAGCGGTTTCGGTGGCGGGGTGAAGCGTTGCGGTGCGTCGATCTCGATGACCTTCGCGGGGATTCTTTCGCTCATTATCGTGGCCCATCAGGCAGAAGAGGCGCCGCGACTGTACGAATCGGTCTGCACCCGAAACAGATTCAGGTCCGCCGGAAAAAACCATATCAGATGACGAAAATCGCTCCGCCCCGCGGCGCCACGGGCTCGGCGTGCTGGGCGATAGGGCGGCTGATCGGGCCTGTTGCGGCAACCGGTCGCAGGCCCGCCGGGACAGGCGCGGGGCGCATCTGATCCGGTTTTTCCCGCGCGATCTGCCGCTGTTTTGCGCAGCAGGCGCCGGCCACTATTTGGTCAACCGCAAAGTAGCGCGCTCGACGACAGAAGCAGGCCGCTACGCAACGTCCCGAAGGTGGCCTGGCGATGTACCGATACGATGATTACGACCGCGCCCTGGTGCGCGAGCGGGTGGCGCAGTTCCGTGACCAGGTGCAGCGCCGCCTGAGCGATGAGCTGAGCGAAGAGGAGTTCCTGCCGTTGCGTCTGCAGAACGGCCTGTATCTGCAGAAGCACGCCTACATGCTGCGCGTGGCGATTCCCTACGGCACCCTGTCCAGCGGGCAGATGCGCATCCTGGCCTGGATCGCCCGCGAGCACGACCGCGGCTACGGTCACTTCACCACGCGGCAGAACATCCAGTTCAACTGGGTCGAATTGGCACGCGTGCCGGACATTCTCGAACGCCTGGCAGATGTCGAGATGCATGCCATCCAGACTTCCGGCAACTGCGTGCGCAACATCACCACCGAGGCCTTCGCCGGTGTCGCCGCCGACGAGTTTCTCGATCCGCGCCCGCTGGCGGAAATCCTCCGCCAGTGGTCGACGGTGAACCCCGAATTCCTGTTCCTGCCGCGCAAGTTCAAGATCGCCCTCTGTGCCGCCGAAGAAGACCGTGCGGCAGTGATGATGCACGACATCGGCCTCTACCTGCGCCGCGCCGAGGATGGCGAGCTGCGACTGAAGGTGCTGGTCGGCGGCGGGCTGGGGCGCACGCCGATGCTCGGCCAGGTGATTCGCGACGACCTGCCCTGGTGGCACCTGCTGTCCTACGTCGAGGCCATCCTGCGCGTGTACAACCGCCATGGCCGGCGCGACAACAAGTACAAGGCGCGGATCAAGATCCTGGTGAAGGCGCTGGGCATCGAGGCGTTCTCCCGCGAGGTAGAGGAAGAGTGGCAGCACCTGCGCGATGGCGAGGCGCAGCTGACGCTCGATGAGTACCAGCGCGTCGCGGCGGCATTCGATCCGCCGGTCTACGCGCCTTCTGACGATCTTGCTTTCGGGACGGCGTTGGCCGCTGATGCGGCATTCGCTCGCTGGGTGTCGCGCAACGTGCGCCCGCACCGCGTACCGGGCTATGCCAGCGTGGTGCTCTCCACCAAGCCGGGTGCCGAGGCGCCGCCGGGGGATGCGACGGCCGAGCAGATGGAGCGGGTGGCCGACTGGGCCGAGCGCTTCGGCTTCGGCGAAATCCGCGTCGCCCATGAACAGAACCTGGTACTGCCGGACGTACGCAAGGCCGATCTCCATGCGCTCTGGCGGGAAGCCTGCGCGGCTGGCCTGGGCACGCCGAACCAGGGGCTGCTGACCGACATCATCGCGTGCCCCGGCGGCGATTTCTGTGCGCTGGCCAATGCCAAGTCGATCCCCATCGCCCAGGGCATCCAGCAGCGCTTCGAAGACCTGGACTACCTGCACGACCTGGGCGACCTGAGCCTGAATATCTCCGGCTGCATGAACGCCTGCGGTCACCACCACATCGGCAACATCGGCATCCTCGGCGTCGATAAGAACGGCAGCGAGTGGTACCAGATCACCCTGGGTGGCGCGCAGGGTACGAAAAGCGCGCTGGGCAAGGTGATCGGCCCGTCGTTCAGCGCCGCCGAGGTGCCGGACGTGATCGAGGCGCTGGTGCAGACCTACGTGGAGCAGCGTGGCGCGGGCGAGCGCTTCGTCGAAACGGTCGAACGCATCGGCCTGGAGCCTTTCAAGGCGCGGGTTTACCGCCAGGCGGAGGTGCCGGCATGAAGAATCTGATTCGTCTGCGTGACGGTGTGGCCGAGCTGGCGCCACACGATCCCTGGACGCTCTTGCGTGAAGTGCCTGATGAGTTGCCTGACGGTCATTTCATCCTGCCACTGAAGGATTGGCTAGCGCTCAGCTCTGGTAGGAGCGAGCTTGCTCGCGAACAGAGTGCTCCCGAGACGCCGGAGCTGGTCGGTTCGCGAGCAAGCTCGCTCCTACAGAATGCCGGGGTGTGGCTGGCGCCGGAGGACGATCCCGAAGACCTGATCTGGCGCCTGAAGGAGCCCGCCTTGATCGCCATCGACTTCCCCAGCTTCCGCGACGGTCGCGGCTACAGCCTGGCCTACCTGCTGCGCAGTCGCCTGGGGTGGCGCGGCGAGTTGCGCGCGGTGGGCGACGTGCTGCGCGACCAGCTGGCGCACCTGCGCCAGTGCGGTTTCGACGCCTTCGCCGTGCGCGAGGACAAGTCCGTGGAAGACGCGCTGAAGGGGCTGGCGGGCCTGAGCGTGCTCTATGGCCGCTCGGTGATCGAGCCGCGTCCGCTGTTCCGTCGTCGCACTTAGCACGTCACCGCCGCTCGCGGCCAAGGCTGCAGCGGGTCGGCCAAGCTTGACGCTGTGCCGGGGGGCAGGAAAAATGCGGGCATCATCCTCGACGCCGCGTGCGCCGGGGTAACCCACGGATTCGAGTGACCCCCAGAATATGCGCATGCGCCTGATGCTGTTGGGTGGCGGTAATGCCCTTGGACAGGCGCTGATCCGCCTTGGTGCCGAGGAAGACATCGGCTTCCTCGCCCCCCGGCCGCCCGAACAGGGCTGGGACGCCTCCAGCCTCACCGTCCTGCTGGACGAGACCCGCCCCGACGCGGTGATCAACCTCGCCTACTACTTCGACTGGTTCCAGGCCGAGGCCGTCGACGCCGCTCGCCTGGCCAGCCAGGAGCGCGCGGTGGAGCGTCTGTCGGAACTCTGCCAGCACCACGAGATCCTGCTGATCCAGCCGTCCAGCTACCGCGTGTTCGATGGCGCCCGCGCCACCGCCTACAGCGAGAAGGACGAGCCGCTGCCCCTGGGCCCGCGCGGCCAGGCGTTGTGGCGTATGGAACAGTGGGTGCGGGCGACCTGCCCGCGCCATGTGCTGCTGCGCTTCGGCTGGCTGCTGGATGACAGCGCCGACGGCGTGCTTGGCCGCTTCCTCGGGAGAGCCGAGAAGGAGCAGGTGCTGTTCCTCGCCGACGACCGGCGCGGCAACCCGACCCCGGTGGATGACGCCGCGCGGGTGATCCTCTCCGTGCTCAAGCAACTCGACTGCCAGTCGCCGCTGTGGGGTACCTACCACTACGGCGGCCTGGAGGCCACGACCACCCTGTCCCTGGGTCAGGTGGTGCTCGGCGAGGCCCGCGCCTTCCATACCCTGGCCGTCCAGGAACCGAGCCCGCAGGCCCACGCCGCGCGCCCGGACGCCGGTGACGAACCGCAGCATGCGGTGCTCGCCTGCAAGAAGATCCTCCATACCTTCGGTATCAAGCCGCGCGCCTGGCGCGCCGGCCTGCCCGCCCTGCTGGACCGTTACTACCGCCATGTCTGATCGCCTCATTCCCTCCGCGCAGCCCATCCTCATCACCGGCGGCGCGGGGTTCATCGGTTCCCACCTGGCCGACGCCCTGCTGGCGCAGGGGTTTGCCGTACGCGTGCTGGACGACCTGTCCACCGGCAAGCGCGAGAACCTCGACAGCCGCGTCGAACTGATAGTCGGTAACGTTGCCGATGAAGCCGCTTTGCGCGGTGCGGTGAGCGGTTGCCAGGGCGTCGTGCACCTGGCGGCCATCGCTTCGGTGCAGGCTTCGGTGGAAGACCCGGTGGGCACCCACCGCGCCAACTTCATCGGCACCCTGAATCTCTGCGAGGCGATGCGCCAGGAAGGCATCCATCGAGTGCTGTTCGCTTCCAGCGCAGCCGTCTACGGGCAGAACGGCGAAGGCTCCGCCATCGACGAGGACGTGGTGAAGGCGCCGCTGACGCCCTATGCCTCGGACAAGCTGGCCAGCGAGTACTACCTGGACTTCTACCGTCGCGAACACGGCCTGGAGCCGGCGATCTTTCGTTTCTTCAACGTCTATGGCCCGCGCCAGGACCCGTCCTCGCCCTATTCCGGGGTGATCAGCATCTTCGCCCGGCGCGCCGAGCAGGGCCTGCCGATCACCGTGTTCGGCGACGGCGAGCAGACTCGCGACTTCATCTATGTCGGTGATCTGGTGAAGCTGCTGATGACGGCGCTGCTGGCGAATGACGTGGCCGAGTCGGCGATCAACGTCGGCCTCGACCAGTCCACCAGCCTCAACCAGTTGCTGGCCGAGATCGGCAAGCTCACCGGCGGGCTGCCGCCGGTCACCTACCAGCCGGCGCGCCACGGTGATATCCGCCACTCCCGCGCGGACAACCGCCGCCTGCTGGAGCGCTACAGCCTGGATACCCCCACGCCGTTGGCAGAGGGCCTGGCCCAGCTGATCACCACCAGGGCTTGTTGACGGCCAGGTAGAAGATGCTGGCCAGCGAACCCAGCGCGAGCACGCTGAGCAGCGCCTTGCGCGGTTTCGATGCGCTGCGCAGGGCAAAAGCCGCCAGCACGATGTAGAGCACCAGCAGGCCGATCTTTGCCTGCAACCATACCGGCAGCGGCCAGGGCATCGCCAGGTGCACCAGGCCCAGGGCGCTGAGCAGCAGCAGGGTGTCGATCAGATGGGGCAGTCCGCGCTGCCAGCCCGAAGGGCGCTTGCCCCACCAGCTCAGTCCCAGGCGCAGGAGAAAGAGCAGGGTGCTGATGATCGCCAGGCTGACGTGCAGTGCTTTGAGTTCGAGGTACATACCGGTTCCCTGAAAGTGAAAAAGGCGCCCTTGGGCGCCTTTTTCATGTTTGCTCCGTCAGAAACGGTAGCCGAAACCGACCATGTAAACCCAGGGGTCGACGTCGACATCAACCTTGACTTTGCCTACGCCATCCAGATTGGTAGTGGCTTTGGTATCGATGTCCATGTACCACACCGCGGCGTTGACAAAGGCGTGTTCGTTAAGCATGTAGTCCATGCCCAGTTCGGCGGCCAGGCCCCAGGAGTCTTGCAGCTTCAGGTTGCTGAAACCCTGATCCTTGCGGGAGCTGGTGAGGTCTTCGTCAAAGAAGGTGGTGTAGTTCACGCCGAGGCCGCCATAAGGCTGGAAGGCAGAACCGGTACCACCCATGGGGTAGTACTGCAGCAGTACGGTTGGTGGCAACTGTTTGATATCAGCGAGCTTGCCATCAAGGCCGCCCAAGCCTTTCACGTCAACCTGGTGCTTGAACGGAGTCGCGGCGACCAATTCGACGCCGATTTTGTCGGTGAGCAAGTATGCGAAGGTCAGGCCCAATTGGGTATCGCTATCGACGGTAGCTTTTCCACCCAGCGATGTGCCATTGGCTTTCAGGTGGCCGCTGCTATCGTCAGGGTCAACGGTGGCGATACCGCCGCGTACCAGGAAGTCGCCAGCCTGGTGGCCGCGAATGTCGGCGGCCTGGGCTGCGATCGGCGCTGCGACGGCGAGGGAGAGAAGCGAGGCGGTGAGCCAGGACTTACGCATGATGAGCTCCAATATCTCTTTGGTATAAGTGTTGGTGCTCAGAATAGTAGAGAGCGCTAAAAGCACACTTTTGACCTGGCTCAATAAAGACCCCAGACCGCAGAGGGTCAAGGCGTGCGGCAAAGCGCCGCACCATTACTGGCCGGTGTACTCGTAGGGTTCGATGCTGCTGGCCTGCATCTGGTAGCCGGCCTCGGCAAGATCGCTTTCCATCGCCTTCACGCTCATCTTGCCGATGATCCAGAAGGGTTGGTAAAGCTCGTCGACTTTTACGCCCTTGCCGCCTCGAACATAGACGATCTGGTTGGATGGCGGTGCTGGTACGTGGATGCAAGCGCCGTAATAGGGCACCAACAGGAAGTCGCGCACGGTCTGGCCGTCTTCCTCCACTTCCAGGGGCACGATGTAGCCCGGCATCTTCACTTCCTGGCCGTCCAACTGCGCTACCACGGGTGCGTTGGGTATCTGCTGCTTCACTGCCGGGCCACTCTCCGAATTGAGTACATCGGAAAGCTTGGACATATCGTGCAGCGGCACCGGCGGCGGGGGCGGTGGTGCGCCCTCGGGGATCAGCTCGGGCCAGGTCAGCTCACGCGGCGCCGCCCAGACGGCGGCGCTGGTGGCGAGCAGCAGGAGGAACAGCAGACGGCGCATGGGACTTCTCTGTACGGGGATGGCTTGCACGGGGCTGGTTCAGAGCCGGATCGACAAGCCATCGGCGAGCGATTGCCGATAGGCACGCCACGCCGGCACACAGCCGATCAGCAGCGCGGCCAGGAGTATGCCGCCCAGCAGTGACCATTCATAGGCGCTGGGCAGCGCCAATGGCAGGAAGATACCGTAGTTCGCCTGCACGAAGGCCTGACTGCCGGCGATGCCCGCATAGAGCAGCCCGACGCCCAATGCCACGCCCGCCAGCGCCAGGGCGAAGGCCTCCGCCACCAGCAGGCTGAAGATGTGCCAGGGCCGCGCGCCCACCGAGCGCAGGATGGCCATCTCGCGGCGGCGCTCGTTGAGGCTGGTGAGGATCGCCGTGAGCATGCCGATCAGGCCGGTCAGCACCACGAACAGCGAGACCACGAACAGCGCCTTTTCCGCCGTGCCCATCAGTCCCCAAAGCTCCTGCAGCGCCACGCCCGGCAGGATCGCCATCAGCGGCTCGCCGTCGTATTCGTTGATCTGCCGCTGCAGGGTGAAGGTCGCTACCTTGCTCTTCAGGCCCAGCAGGAAGGCGGTGATCGCCTTGGGTTGCAGATCCATGGTGCGCGCCTGGTCCTCGCTGACGCGGTCGGTGCCGCGTGCGGGGACGCCGTTCTTCCAGTCGACGTGCAGCGCCTCCATGCCCTGCAGCGAGATGTGCAGGGTGCGGTCCACCGGCGTACCGGTGCGCTTGAGGATGCCGACCACGGTGAAGGGTTTGTCGTCGTGCTGCACCAGGCTGATGGTGCTGACGCCGTGGGCGAGGACGATCTTGTCGCCGAGTTTGTAGTGCAGCGCCTCGGCGACTTCCGCACCCAGTACCACGTCGAAGAGGTCCTGGCCGAACGGCCGGCCCTCGGCGAGTTCCAGCATCTGCCCGCGGCCAAAGCGGTAATGCTCGAAGTAGCCGGTGTCGGTCCCCATGACGCGGTAGCCACGGTGCGAGTCGCCCAGGGAGATCGGGATGGCCCACTTCACCAGCGGGCTGTGGGTCACCGTCTCGTAGCTTTCCCAGCGGATGTTGTTGGTGGCGTTGCCGATGCGGAACACCGAGTAGAGCAACAGGTTCACCGAGCCCGAGCGGGCGCCGACGATCAGGTCGGTGCCGGAGATGGTGCTGGCGAAGCTGGCCTTGGCCTCGGTGCGTACGCGCTCCACCGCCAGCAGCAGGCAGGCGGAGAGGGCGATGGCGAAGATGGTCAGCAGCGCGGTGAAGCGGCGGTTGGACAGGCTGGCGAGCGCCAGGCGCAACAGGTACATGCTCAAATTCCCGGAGCGCGGGCGGCGCGGTTGAGGTCGGCGAGGGAGACGCTGCGGTCGAACAGCGGCGCCAGACTCTGGTCGTGGCTGACGAACAGCAGGCTGGCACCGGCCTCGCGGCACTCGGCGAACAGCAGTTGGAGGAAGGCCTCGCGGGCGTCGGCGTCCAGTGCCGAGGTGGGTTCGTCGGCGATCACCAGTTCCGGCTGGCCGATCAGCGCGCGGGCCGCAGCGACCCGTTGCTGCTGGCCGATGGACAGGCTGTCGGCGCGGCGTTCGATCAGTGCCGCGTCACCCAGCCCCAGGTGTTTCAGCAATGCCTCGGCGGCCTTGATCACACTGCCGTGGCGCAGGGTCGCTCGCTCGGCGCGGCTGTGGGAGAAATGACAGGGCAGCTCGACGTTCTCCCGTACCGAGAGGAACGGCAGCAGGTTGAACTGCTGGAAGATGTAGCCGGTGTGATCGACGCGATAGTGGTCGCGGCGTGCCGATTTCATCTGCGCGATGTCCTCGCCGAGCAGCTTCACGCTGCCGCGCTGGGGGCGCTGTACGCCGCCGAGCAGGCCGAGCAGGGTGGTCTTGCCGCTGCCGGACGGGCCCTTGAGGAACAGGGTTTCGCCAGCGGCCAGCGCGAAGGCGGGGATGTCCAGCAGCTCCGCCTGGCCAGGCCAGGCGAAGCCGAGGTTGTCGAGTTCGAGCAGTGCAGTCATTTCAGCGCGTCGTGATCAGAAGTTCAGGGTGGGGTTGGCGGCAGTCAATTCTGCACCTTGCTGGCCGCTCGGGCCGATCAGTTGTACCTGAATCTTCTGGGTGGCCGAGAAACGCTTGAACAGCGGAGAGAAGTCGAGGCTGGCGAGGTCCTGCGGCTGGGCGCAAGTCAGCAGGTAGTGGGCGTCGATGTCGGCGTGATGATGGCCTTCGTGCTCGTCGTGGTCGCCATCCGCGTGGTCGTGATCCTCTTCAGCCTTGGGCGCATCGCCGAACAGCGGGCTGGACAGCTCCACCGATTGCACGCTGCACTTGGCCGAGGCGGGGAGGGCAAGCAGTTGCAGCGGCTGCTTGAGCTGGGCCTGCACGGCGGCGACCGTGGCCTTGTCGGCGTCGCTGGTGGCGGCGTGCTCGAAGCCGACGAAGTTCATCGCCGGGCTGTCCATCTCCAGTTCCAGGGTCTTGCCGTCGAGGGCGACGTTGAGCTGGGCGACGCCATGCTCGTGCTTGCCGAGGCTGCCGTGTTCATGTTCGTCGTGGGCTTGGGCGGCGAGGGGCAGCAGGGCGACAGCGAGCAGCAGGGGGCGCATGGGAAACTCCAGTCCGATGAATGATTTTGTTACGTTATAACAGATGAAAAATTAAGGCCAGCTTAGCGTGTGTTTGGCGCGGCACCGATGGCGTGGGAGCATGCGCGAAACAGCGCGAGGAGAAGGGCGATGCTGAGGATCAAAGGCACCATCGGCGACTGGCCGGTGGACCTGACCGTGGAAATGGACGACGCCGACTGGGCGAAGCTGGCGCAGAACCTGCCGAAGGCGGTGGTGGCGCCGGCCGCCCCGGCGGCGCCAGTGGCCGCCACGGCTCCGGCAGACAGGCTGTGGCTGGCCGCGCAGGACCTGTTGCAGCGCAGTGGCAGCTGCGAAGGGCCGCAGTTGATGGGCGAGCTGGAGGCGCTGGCCGGCAGTGCGGCGGCGGCGAAGGGATTGCTGGTGCGGCTGCGGCACAACCCGAAGGTGAAGATCGAGGTGCGCGAGGGCGTGCAGGTCTTCAACTGGATCGAGGAGTAGAAGCGATCTGGTAGGGCGAACAACGCGCCAGCGTTATCCGCCGCTGCGGCTACGGCGGATAACCTGCTCCAGGTTATCCGCCCTACGGTAACGCGTCGCCGGATATCTGTAGGAGCGAGCTTGCTCGCGAACAGCCCTGCAGCGGGGTTCGGTTCGCGAGCAAGCTCGCTCCTACACGGTTATGCCTGCCAGCGGCGCGGCGGTCAGTACAGTACGTTCGCCAACTTGCGGCGGTAGGCGATCACCAGGGGATGGTCGTTGCCCAGCAGGTCGAACACCTGCACCAGCGTCTTGCGCGGCAGGTCCTCGCCGTAGCTGCGGTTGCGCACGAACAGCTTGAGCAGGGCGTCCAGCGCCGCCTCGTACTGCTGGCGGGCCAGTTGCTGCACGGCCAGCTGGTAGGTGGCTTCGTCGTCGTTGGCGTCGGCGGCCAGGCGGGTCTTCAGCGTGGCGGCGTCGGGCAGCTCGGCCGCCTGGCGCAGGAAGGTCAGCTGGGCCTTGGCGGCGGCCAGTGCCTGCTTGTGGTCGTCGCTCTTCACCGCCTCGAGCACGGTCTCGGCCTCACCCAGCTCGCCGCGCTCGGCGAGGCAGCGGGCATAGAGGATCAGCGCGGCGGCATTGGTATTGTCCTCGCCCAGCAGCGCTTTCAGTTGCGCCTCGGCGTCGGCGAAGCGGCCTTCGTTGAAGGCGGTCTGTGCCAGCTCCAGCGGATTGCCGGCGGCCGGGGCGGGCGGTTGTACGTGCTGTTCGAGCATCTGGCGGATCGCCGACTCTGGCTGCGCGCCGGCAAAGCCGTCCACCGGCTGGCCGTCCTTGAACAGCACCACGGTGGGCAGGCTGCGGATGCCGAAGCGCATCACGATGTCCTGCTCGACGTCGCAGTTGACCTTGGCCAGCAGCAGCTCGCCCTGGTAGGACTCGGTGATCTGCGCCAGCAGCGGCATCAGCGCCTTGCACGGGGCGCACCAGTCGGCCCAGAAGTCCACCAGGACCGGCTTGTGGAAGGAGTTCTCGATGACGACCTGATCGAAGTTGGCGATGCTGGCGTCGAAGATGTAGGGCGTCTCGCTCATGGGGAATCTCGAATCGAGTGGGGCGATGGAGGTGATTGCCACTATAAGTGGGGGCGCTGCCTGACGGAAACAACCCGCGGTTGCTGCCCGGCAGGAACTGGCGCTTGCACGCAGGCTGGATGGGGCCTAGGCGAGCCCCATGCTGTTGGAGCGGCGAGTGATGGGTATCGCTTCGCTCCACGCCATCCTGCGAATGCCAGTCCGGCTCAGTCTCGTTGCGCGTGATACAGGCTGACGTGGCGGAATTCGGCCGGCTCGGCCAGGTCCGGCCAGGTGCAGCCGTCGAGAATCCCCAGGCGCTGGTACAGCGGATGGCTGAAGTCGCGGACGCGCGAGTCGGCCACCAGGGCTTCGCGGCCACGGCCGAGGAATTCGTCCAGCAGCGGCAGGTTGGCGCGATCGTAGAGCACGTCGGCAACGATGATCAGGTCAAAGCGGTCCTCTTCCTGGAAAAAGTCCGTCGAGTAGCTCAGCTCCACGCCGTTCAGCTCGGCATTGGCGCGGCAGGCGTCCAGCGCCAGCGGGTCGAGGTCGCAGGCCACCACTTCGGCGGCGCCGGCCTTGGCCGCGGCGATGGCGGCTATTCCGGAGCCCGCGCCGAAATCCAGCACGCGCTTGCCGCGTACCCATTCGGGCTTTTCCGCCAGCCAATGCGCCAGCACCAGCCCGCTGGCCCAGCAGAAGCACCAGTAGGGCGGCTCTTCGAGGATGCGCCGGGTTTCGTCGGGGCTGAACTCGCGGTCCATGTTCTGCGCGTCGATCAGCCAGAGGCGGATGTCGGTGCCGGGCAATGTTTCAGCGGACAGGCGTGCGTCGCCGAGCAGTTCGCCCAGGGCGTTCTGCAGGGAAAGCGGCGGTGTCACGGCGCGCGCTCCAGGCGCAGTTCACCGAGGGCACGGGTTTCCGGCTGGGTGATGCGCACCGGCGGCAGGCGCCAGGCCAGCTGGCCGGACTGCGAGACGCGGCCGTGCAGTTCGACGCGGGCGCCGGCCGGGAAGGATTGCGGGTTGAATACCACGCGGAACGGCAGCGCCTGGCCGGTGGCGATCATCTTCTCGCTGGAGAGCAGTTGCTGCGGGCGGTCGCGCTGGTCGATCACCAGCAGCGCCAGCTCCACTTCGCTGCCGGCCGGCAGGAAGCCCTGGGAGCTGCTGAGCTGGCCGCTGAGGGCGCGCAGGTTGGCCGGCACGGGCTCGTCCAGCGGGGAAGAGGGCTTTTTCGTGACGGCGACCGGCTGGGTGACCGGCGCGGGTTTCTCGCTGGCGCAGGCGGCCAGCAGGACGGTAAGGGACAGGCAGAGCAGGCGGGCGAACATGGCGGGCTCCATCGCAACAGGTTCCGGGCGGGCGCCTGTATAGCCTAATGCCTGCGGCCTGTCTCGTGGGAGCGGGGTTTATTCGGCCAGTCGATGCGCTACCATGAGCCTCTTACCTATTCCTCCGACAAGACTGCCCAAGACTCGCCATGCATTGTCCTTTCTGCGGCGCCCACGACACCAAAGTCATCGATTCGCGCCTGGTCGCCGAGGGCGACCAGGTCCGCCGGCGCCGCGAGTGCCTGGCCTGCGGCGAGCGTTTCACCACCTTCGAGACCGCCGAACTGGTCATGCCGCGCCTGATCAAGCAGGACGGCAGCCGCCAGCCCTTCGACGAGGACAAGCTGCGCGCCGGCATGCAGCGCGCGCTGGAGAAGCGCCCGGTGAGCATCGAGCGGCTGGAAGAGGCGATGGCGCATATCAAGCACAAGCTGCGCGCCACCGGCGAGCGCGAGATCAAGTCGCGGGTGCTGGGCGAGCTGGTGATGGCCGAGTTGCAGAAGCTCGACGAAGTCGCCTACATCCGTTTCGCCTCGGTCTATCGCCGCTTCCAGGACCTCAACGAATTCCGCGAGGAAATCGAGCGCCTGGCCCGCGAACCGTCGAAGGAATGAGTGCCATGGACCCCATGGAAAGCCTGGACGAACTCTGGATGGCCCGCGCCATCGAGCTGGCCCGCAAGGGCTGGTACACGACCCATCCCAATCCGCGCGTCGGCTGCGTCATCGTCCGCGATGGCGAGGTAGTCGGTGAAGGCTGGCACGTGCGCGCCGGCGAGCCCCATGCGGAAGTCCACGCCCTGCGCCAGGCTGGCGACAAGGCCCGTGGTGCCACCGCCTACGTCACCCTGGAGCCCTGCAGCCACTTCGGTCGCACGCCGCCGTGCGCCGATGCGCTGATCGGTGCCGGCCTCGCCCGTGTAGTCGCGGCCATGCAGGACCCGAACCCGCAGGTTGCCGGCAGTGGCATGCGGCGCATCGCCGAAGCCGGCATCGAAGTGCGCTCCGGTGTGCTGGAAAACGAAGCCCGCGCATTGAACCAGGGCTTCCTCAAGCGCATGGAAACCGGTTTACCGTTTGTCCGCGTGAAGCTGGCGATGAGCCTGGATGGCCGTACCGCCATGGCCAGCGGCGAGAGCCAGTGGATCACCGGCCCGGCCGCGCGCCGCGCCGTGCAGCGCTTGCGTGCGCAATCCAGTGTGGTGCTGTCCGGCGCCGATACCGTGATGACCGATGACGCCCGCCTGACCGTGCGCCCGGACGAGCTGGGCCTGGATGCCGACCAGACCGAACTGGCCTCCCGGCGCCAGCCGATGCGCGTGCTGATCGATGGACGCCTGCGCGTGCCGTTGACCGCGACCTTCTTCCAGGCCGGCCCCGCGCTGGTGGTGAGCACCCAGGACGACCCGAACTACGCCGTGGTCGGTCACGAACTGCTGAACCTCGCCGGCCTCGATGGCCAGGTCGACCTGCTGGCGCTGCTGAGCGAGCTCGGCCGCCGTGGCGTCAACGAGGTGCTGGTGGAGGCCGGCCCGCGCCTGGCCGGTGCCTTCGCCCGCCTCGGTCTGGTGGACGAGTACAGCATCTTCATGGCGCCCAAGCTGCTCGGCTCTTCCGCACGCCCCTTGCTGGAGCTGCCGCTGGAGCGCATGAGCGAATCCCGCGAGCTGAAGATCGTCGATATCCGCGCTGTGGGTGACGACTGGCTGGTCACCGCCAGGCCCGTCTGATTCCGCCTTTCCCG
Source organism: Pseudomonas sp. YH-1 (assembly GCF_051990045.1). NCBI lineage: Bacteria > Pseudomonadati > Pseudomonadota > Gammaproteobacteria > Pseudomonadales > Pseudomonadaceae > Pseudomonas > Pseudomonas sp. YH-1. The sequence continues at coordinate 1,837,585 of NZ_CP178184.1, forward strand.
GCTTGCCGCTGAGCCCGCGAGGAGCGCTCGGGGTCAAGCCGAAACTTCCGACTCGCGGCCACCTGTGGTAAAACGCCACACGCGGTCGACGCTGTAACGACCGCGATTGACGTTCTCAGGGCGGGGTGCAAGTCCCCACCGGCGGTAATGGCGCGCAATGCGTCTAGCCCGCGAGCGCTTGTCCAGACCGGTTCGCCGGATGGGCAAGGTCAGCAGACCCGGTGTGATTCCGGGGCCGACGGTCATAGTCCGGATGAAGAGAGAACGGGATGAGCCATCGGAGCGTGCCTGCACGCGTCCGAGAAGTCCCTTCGATCCGATACGCCCTGTTTTTTAACGAAAAACAGGAGTTCGCTTGTATGCACCATTGCGTTACTTCGCCGGCATGCCGGCCAGCCGCTCTTACCGTGCGGGAGGCCTCATGTTCACCGGCATAATCGAATCCATCGGCACCATCGCATCCATCACCCCGAAAGGCGGTGACGTGCGCCTGTACGTGAAGACCGGCAAGCTCGACCTCGCCGACGTCAAGCTCGGCGACAGCATCGCGGTCAACGGCATCTGCCTGACGGCGGTGGAGCTGCCCGGCGACGGCTTCTGGGCCGATGTCAGTCGCGAGACCCTGGCCCGCACCGCCTTCGCGCAGCTCAAGATCGGCAGCCGGGTGAACCTGGAAAAGGCCCTGACCCCGACCACCCGCCTGGGCGGCCACCTGGTCAGCGGCCACGTCGACGGCGTCGGCGAGATCGTCAAGCGTGAGGAAAACGCCCGCGCCATCCAGTTCACCGTGCGCGCACCGCGCGAGTTGGCCAAGTACATCGCGCTCAAGGGCTCGATCACCGTGGACGGCACCAGCCTGACGGTGAACGCGGTCAACGGCGCCGAGTTCGAGCTGACCATCGTCCCGCACACCGTGCAGGAGACCATCATGGCCGACTACCGTGGTGGTCGCCTGGTCAACCTCGAAGTCGACCTGCTGGCGCGTTACCTGGAGCGCCTGCTGCTCGGCGACAAGGCGGCGGACCCCGCGGCCGGCGCTGGCGGCATCACCGAAGCATTCCTGGCCGAAAACGGCTTCATGAAACACTGATAAGGCTCTTCCCCGTATGGCACTCAACAGCATTGAAGAACTGCTCGACGACATGCGTCAGGGCAAGATGGTCATCCTCATGGATGACGAGGACCGCGAGAACGAAGGCGACCTGATCATCGCCTCCGAGTGTGTCCGCACCGAAGACATCAACTTCATGGCCCGCTTCGCCCGTGGCCTGATCTGCATGCCGATGACCCGCGAGCGCTGCGAGCGCCTCGGCATCCCGCTGATGGTGCAGCGCAACGGCTCCGGCTTCGGCACCAAGTTCACCGTTTCCATCGAGGCCGCCGAAGGCGTCACCACCGGCATCTCCGCCGCTGACCGCGCGCGCACCGTGCAGGCCGCCGCCGCGAAGAACGCCGTCGCCGCCGACATCGTCAGCCCCGGCCACATCTTCCCGCTGATGTCGCAGCCCGGCGGCGTGCTGGCTCGCGCCGGCCACACCGAAGCGGCCTGCGACCTGGCGCGCATGGCCGGTTTCGAGCCGTCCGGCGTGATCTGCGAGATCATGAACGACGACGGCACCATGGCCCGTCGCCCGGAACTGGAAGAGTTCGCCCAGCAGCACGGCATCAAGATCGGCACCATCGCCGACCTGATCCACTACCGCCTGATCCACGAGCGCACCGTCGAGCGCCTCGCTGAGCAGCCGCTGGATACCGAGCTGGGCCAGTTCAACCTGATCACCTACCGCGACTCCGTGGAAGGCGACGTGCACCTGGCGCTGACCCTGGGCAAGGTCTGCCCGGAAGAGCCGACCCTGGTGCGCGTGCACAACCCCGACCCGCTGCGCGACCTGCTGATGGTCAACCAGGCGGGCCGCTGGAGCCTGCGCGCGGCCATGGCCAAGGTGGCCGAGGCCGGCACCGGCGTGGTCCTGCTGCTGGGCCACCAGGTCGGCGGTGATGATCTGCTGGCGCACGTCCGCGAGATCACCAACACCCCGGCGCCGGCGCAGAAACCGACCACCACCTACAGCACCGTGGGTGCCGGGTCGCAGATCCTGCGCGACCTGGGTGTGCGCAAGATGCGCCTGATGTCGGCACCGATGCGCTTCAATGCGATATCCGGTTTCGACCTCGAAGTAGTAGAATACCTGCCCGCTGAATGAACCTCGCCGCCGTGCCCTGGCACGGCGGTGCCGTTCTTCTACCTTATTTGCGGAGCGTCATCGGACGCTCCGGCTCTTTAACAGTGAGACTTGCCCATGACCCTGAAGACCATCGAAGGTACCTTCATCGCCCCCAAAGGCCGCTTTGCCCTGGTGGTTGGCCGCTTCAACAGCTTCGTGGTGGAAAGCCTGGTGGAAGGCGCCATCGACGCGCTGGTGCGCCACGGCGTCGCCCAGAGCGACATCACCGTGATCCGTGCTCCGGGCGCCTTCGAAATCCCGCTGGTCGCGCAGAAAGTCGCCCAGCGCGGCGAGTTCGACGCCATCATCGCCCTCGGCGCGGTGATCCGTGGCGGCACCCCGCACTTCGAATACGTGGCCGGTGAGTGCACCAAGGGTCTGGCGCAGGTTTCCCTGCAGTTCGGCGTGCCGGTCGCCTTCGGCGTGCTGACTGTCGACTCCATCGAACAAGCCATCGAGCGCTCCGGCACCAAGGCCGGCAACAAAGGCGCCGAAGCTGCCCTGTCCGCCCTGGAAATGGTGAGCCTGCTGTCGCAGCTGGAGGCCAAGTGAGCCAGGACAGCACTACTCCGGACAGCAAGCCGGCCAAGCCCGCCAAGCCGAACAAGATCGCCATGCGTCGCAAGGCCCGCAGCCTCGCGGTGCAGGCCCTGTACTCCTGGCAGATGGCTGGCCAGCCGCTCAACGAGATCGAGGCGTCCTTCCGCACCGAGAACGATTTCAGCGATGTGGACGGTGCCTACTTCCACGAGATCCTGCACGGCGTACCGCGCCTGAAGACCGATCTGGACGAGGAGTTCACTCCCTGCCTGGACCGCGCCCTGGAAGAGGTCGACCCGGTTGAACTGGCGATCCTGCGCCTGGCCACCTACGAGCTGCGCAACCGCCTGGACGTGCCCTACAAGGTCGTCATCAACGAAGGCATCGAGCTGGCCAAGACCTTCGGCGCCACCGACGGACACAAGTTCGTCAACGGCGTGCTGGACAAGCTCGCTCCGCGCCTGCGCGCCGCCGAACTGCGTGGCGCCAAGCGCTGAGGCATGGGTGAGTTCGAGCTGATCCGTCGCTACTTCGCCTCGGCCGCCTGTGCGGCCGGCGGCGAGGCAGTGGCATTGGGGATCGGCGACGACTGCGCGCTCCTCGCTCCTAAGGCCGGCGAACAGCTGGCGATTTCCACCGACACGCTCGTCGTCGGTGTGCATTTCCCCACCGTCTGCGATCCCTTCCTGCTCGGCCAGCGTGCCCTGGCGGTGTCCGCCAGCGACCTGGCGGCCATGGGCGCATCACCCATCGGCTTCACCCTTGCCCTGACCCTGCCCGAGGCCGATCCGGACTGGCTGGAAGGTTTCGCCCGTGGCTTGAACCAGAAGGCGCAGGAATGCGCGCTGGCGCTGATCGGCGGCGACACCACCCGCGGTCCGCTGGCGATGACCGTCACCGTGTTCGGCGGCGTGCCGGCCGGACAGGCGCTGACTCGCGCTGGAGCACGCCCGGGCGATCTGCTGTGTGTCGGTGGTCCGTTGGGCGAGGCGGGCGGGGCGTTGCCGCTGGTGCTGGGCGAGATGACCGCTGAACCGTCCGTCGCCGAGCCGCTGCTGGCGCGCTACTGGTCGCCGCAGCCACAACTGGACTTCGGGCAGGCGCTGCGTGGCAAGGCCTCGGCGGCGCTGGATATTTCCGACGGGCTGCTTGCCGACTGCGGACACATCGCCCGCGCCTCGGGCGTGGCGCTCATCGTCGAAGCCGACAAACTGCCCGAAAGCCCCGCGCTGGAAGCCCTGCTGGGCGCCGAGCGCGCTCAGCAGCTCAAGCTGGGCGCCGGTGACGACTATGTGCTCGCCTTCACTCTGCCTGCCGAGCATCTGCCGGCACTTTCGGCGAACTGGCCGGCCCTGCGTGTGGTCGGTAGGGTGGAAGCCGGTTCCGGCGTCCGTGTGCTCGATGGCGCCGGCGCCGACATCACGCCGCGTCAGGGCGGCTACCTGCATTTCATGGAGTGACCGTGACAGAACACCCCAACCAGGCCCCGGCCCAACCCGTACCCCATTCGGTCTGGAGCAATCCCTGGCACTTCCTGGCCTTCGGCTTCGGCTCGGGCACCCTGCCCAAGGCGCCGGGCACCTGGGGTTCGCTGGTTGCGCTACCCTTCATACCACTCTGGCAGATGCTGCCGGACTGGGGTTACTGGCTGATGCTGGGCATCACCATGCTGTTCGGCTTCTGGCTGTGCGGCAAGGTGGCCGACGACCTGCGTGTACACGATCACGAAGGCATCGTCTGGGACGAGATGGTCGGCATGTGGATCACCCTCTGGCTGGTGCCGGAGGGCTGGTGGTGGCTGCTGGTCGGTTTCGTGGTGTTCCGCATCGTTGACATTGCCAAGCCCTGGCCGATCAGCTGGATCGACCGCAACGTCCATGGCGGTGTCGGCATCATGCTGGACGATGTGCTGGCCGGCGTTTTCGCCTGGCTGGTGATGCAAGGCCTGACATGGGGTTGGGCCCACTGGCTGATCTGAGGAAGATCGATGCGCCGACTGCTGTGCCTGCTCCTCTGCCTGTGCTGGCTGCCGGCGATTTCCCTGACGTCGGCCCTGGCCGCCGAAGCACCTGCCGGGCTACCTGCCGAGGTCCGAGTGGTCAGCGAGGTCTGGGTCAACTACAGCCAGGCCGACGGCCGTGGCCTGGCCTGGGACCTGCTGCGGGCCATCTATGAGCCCGAAGGCGTCCGCCTGAGCCTGCGCAGCGAGCCCTACGTGCGCTCTGTCGGGCTGGTGCAACGCGGCGAGGCGGACGCGTGGGTTGGCTCCTACCGCAACGAAATCGATCACATCATTTATCCGCACTGGCCCTATGACGTCGACCCCATCGGCGCGCTGGGCCTGAAGAGTTCGCCCCAGCCAACCCTGGCCACGCTCGACCGCTATCGCCTGGCGTGGATGCGTGGCTATGCGTTCGACCGCTACCTGGATCACCTCAAGCAGCGCAACGAGCTGCAGCGGCGCAGTTCTGCCTTGCCGATGCTCGACGGCCACCGCATCGACTACTTCATCGACGCACGGCCCGAGCTGGAAGAGATGATCGAGGCCAAGGGTGTCGACGCCAGCGTCTACCACATCACCGATGTGGGTTCGATTCCGCTGTATCTTGGCTTCGCCAACAACGACCGTGGGCGGGCATTGGCGAAGCTCTATGATTCCCGCATGCAGGCGCTCTACCACAGCGGCGAACTGGAGCGCATCTTCGCCCGCTGGCACTGGCCCTATGCCCCGCTGAAACCCCTGCTGCCGCCCAAGGAGTGATCGCCATGCGCCTGTCTGCCCTGATCTGCCTGTCCATCTGCTCCCTCGTCGCCGTGGCGGCGCCTCAGGTGCAGGTAGTGGGTCTGTTCCCTGGTGCCGCAGTGCTCAATATCGACGGTCAGCGCAAGCTGCTGAAGGTTGGCCAGACCGGTCCGGAAGGCGTCCAGGTGGTCAGCGCCGACAGCCACAAGGCGGTGCTGCGCGTCGGCGGGGTCGAGCAGACCTACGAACTGAGCCGCGAGTACAACAGTGCAGGTTACGCCACGCCGGCCGCGAACGCCGAGACGAGTATCGCCCGCGGTACCGGTGGCCATTACTGGGTGGCCGGCACGATCAACAACCAGAATGCGCAGTTCCTGGTGGATACCGGCGCGACCTCGATCGCCATGAACGAAGGTCAGGCCCGGCGCCTGGGGCTGGATTACCGCGCCGGCGGTACGCCCATGATGGCCTCCACCGCCAGCGGTACGGCCAAGGGCTGGCGGGTGACCCTCAACAGCGTGAAGCTCGGCGGTGTCGAGGTGCTAGGGGTTGAGGCGGTGGTGCTCGAAGGCGATTTCCCCACCGATATTCTGCTGGGCATGAGTTATCTCAACCGCGTCGGTTGGCGCGAAGACCAGGGCATGATGTACATCCAGGCCAAGCACTGATCGCTCGGCTTCTATCAACCGCATCGATGCTTATCTTGCAGAATTCGCAATGACGGTGCGGACGACGCAGCTGTTACAATGCCGGCCTTCTTTCCTTAGATAAATCTTTCAGGAGTTTCCGGTGTCTGTCGTTTTCGTCGCCGCCTCCAAGCTGCCCACTCCTTTCGGCGAATTCACCATGCATGGCTTCCTCGACGAGGAAACCGGCAAGGAACACGTCGCCCTGACCATGGGCAAGCTCGATGACGGCCAGCCGGTGCTGGGGCGTCTGCATTCCGAATGCCTCACCGGCGATGCGCTGTTCAGCCTGCGCTGCGACTGCGGTTTCCAGCTCGAGGGCGCACTGTCGGCCATCGCCAAGGAAGGCCGCGGTGTCCTGCTGTACCTGCGTCAGGAAGGTCGTGGCATCGGCCTGCTCAACAAGATCCGCGCCTACGCCCTGCAGGATGAAGGAGCGGATACCGTGGAAGCCAACCTGGCCCTGGGCTTTGGCGCCGACCAGCGTGACTATGCCATGTGCCTGCCGATGCTCAAGCACCTGGGCGTCTGCTCGCTGAAGCTGATGACCAACAACCCGCGCAAGGTGAAGGCGCTCGAAGGCTATGGCCTGACCGTTGCCGAGCGCGTGCCGCTGCAGAAGGGCCTGAACCCGCATAACAAGCGCTACCTGCAGACCAAGGCAGGCAAGCTTGGCCACATGCTGGGCAACATGCATCAGGGCGAAGCCGAGGCCGAGGCATCCGCTTCGTGAATCGCGCCGCTGCCCGGCGCCGGCTGAATCTGATCTGGTGGCTATTGCTGGCGCTTGCGCTGGCGCCGCAGCACCTGATGCTGGCGCTGGTGGGCGAGGCGCCCTTCGGCGATACGCTGGCGACGCCGGTGTTCGTCGTCGGACTGCTGTCGATGTTCCTTACCCTGCCGCTGTTCCGTCGCTACAAGCACGCGCTGATCGCCACCGGCAAGGCGCGAGATAACGCCGACGAGCCGGCTGCCTGGCAAGCGCTGGGCGCCGCACAGCGCCGTGGCGCGCTGGTGGGCAGCCTGCCGGCCTGGATCGGTGCCCTGGCGGTGCTGGTCGACCTGCATGGCGTGCCGGTCCTGCTGCTGGGCTTCGCCAGTCTGGTTATCCTCTGGCTCTACCGCCTGCCGCGCCAACTGGCCTGATGCGCCACTTCCTCTGCCTGCTCCTGTTGTTCGCCGGCCTGCCCGTTGCCGCAGCGGAGCGGGTGGTCAGCCTGGCGCCCTCGCTCACCGACATGGTCCTCGAACTGGGTGCCGCCGACCGGCTGGCCGGCCTGCTCGATGGTGGGCCGCGTCCGGAATCTCTGAAAAGTCTGCCGTCCGTCGGCCGCTACGGCCAGGTCAACCTCGAACAGATTCTCGCCCTGCAGCCGGACCTGCTGCTGGTCTGGCCCGGCGCCGTGCCCGAAGCACAGCTGCAACGCCTGAAGTCCGCAGGTATCCCGGTCTATGTGGCCGATCCGCACCGTCTGGAGGATATCTCCCAGCAGTTCCGCGAGCTGGGCGAGCACCTGGGGCGGGCGGAGCAGGGGCGTGAGCTGGCGGAAGCCTTCGATGCGCGCTTGGTGCAGCTGCGGGCGCAGTACCGCCGCGAGCAGCCGCTCAGGGTGTTCTATCAGGTGTGGGACCGCCCGCTCTATACCGTCGGTGGCCGGCAGATCATCAGCGAGGCGCTGGAAGTCTGTGGCGGGCGCAACCTGTTCGCCGACCTCGACCTGCCGGCACCGCAGGTTGGTCAGGAAGCCGTGCTGGCGCGCGATCCGCAAGTGATCCTGGCGGCCAGCGAGGATCAGCTGCGTGATTGGACCCGCATGCAGCAGCTCAGCGCCACGAGGCTCAAGCAGCTCTGGGTGGTGCCGGATCGCGATCTGGAGAAGCCGAGCTTCGCGATGCTCGACGCCACCGAGAAGCTCTGCCGTTTGCTGGCCGGGGCCAGGACCAGCGACTGAGCTGGCCGGGGTTCGCGAGCAAGGACTAGGCGTCCCCCTTGGTCCTACGAAGATCCATTCCGGCGTTTCCGGCTACTTGTAGGAGCGAGCTTGCTCGCGAACAGCCGTGCACAGGCGCTTCCCCACGACGCCATCTTCGTCGGGTGCATAACCCGGAACGGATTTATCCGCCAAAGCCGCTGATAACGCCCTAGGCGTTATGCGCCCTACCGGGAGCAGTCGATCAGAACCCTTCCAGCACGATCTTGCCCTTGGCCGTGTTGCTTTCCAGCAGCGCATGGGCGCGACGCAGGTTGGCGGCGTCGATCTTGCCGAAGTGCTCGCCCAGGGTGGTCTTCAGCACGCCACTGTCGATCAGCCCGGCCACGCGCTGCAGCAGCTTGTGCTGCTCGATCATGTCGTCGGTCTGGAACATCGAGCGGGTGTACATGAACTCCCAGTGCAGCGACAGGCTCTTCTGCTTGAGCAGGCGCACGTCGAGGTTCAGCGGGTCGTCGATCAGTGCCAGGCGACCCTGCGGGCGCAGGCTGGCGACGATCTCGGCGAGGTGCTCCTCGGTCTGGTTGAGGCTGGCCACGTGGGTGACTTCGCCGACGCCGATGCGTTTGAGCTCTTCGCTCAGCGGCTTGCGGTGATCGATCACGTGGTGCGCGCCAAGGTTGCGTACCCATTCCTGGGTTTCCGGGCGCGAGGCGGTGCCGATCACGGTCATGCCGGTGAGTTGGCGTGCCAGCTGGGTGAGGATCGAGCCCACACCGCCGGCGGCGCCGACGATCAGCAGGCTCTGGCCTTTGCTCGCATTGCCCTCGGCCACCTGCAGGCGGTCGAACAGCAGTTCCCAGGCAGTAATGGTCGTCAGTGGCAGGGCGGCGGCGTGGGCGAAATCCAGGCTGGTCGGCATCGCGCCGACGATACGCTCGTCCACCAGCTGCAGTTCGGCATTGCTGCCGGGGCGAGTCAGGTCGCCGGCATACCAGACCTTGTCGCCCGGCTTGAACAGGCTGACCTCGTTGCCCACCGCGCGGACCACGCCGGCGGCATCCCAGCCGAGCACCTTGTACTGGCCTTCGGCAGGTTGAGCGCGTTGGCGCACCTTGGTGTCCACCGGGTTGACGGAGATGGCGCGCACTTCCACCAGCAGGTCACGCGGGCCGGGCGTTGGGTCGGGCAGCTGGATGTCGAGCAGGGAATTGGCATCGTTGCTGGGCAGACTCTGGGTGTAGCCGATGGCTTTCATGGGAATTCCTATTCGTTTTGAACGATCAGTCGATGCGGTTCATCAGGCGGATGTCGAGCTCCGCCAGGTCGGCTTCGGCGGCCTTCACGAAGGCCTGGAAGTGCGGGCTGGCCTCGTGCTCGGCCAGGGCTTCTTCGCTCTGCCATTGCTCGATCATGTAGATCAGCTCGGCGTCCTTGATATCGCGGTGCAGGTCGTACTGCAGGCAGCCCGCCTCGGCGCGGGACGGCGCGAGCATGCCGTGCAGGCGCTCCTGCAGGCTGTCGGCATGGCCGGGCTTGGCGCGAATGATGGCGATCAGGGTCAGGCTCATCCGGGTATCTCCAGATTGATGGGGCAGGTGCGTTGAAAGTGAAGGCATGCTGCTCTCTTTCTTCGGGAAGAAAAACCGCGTAAGTAGAGAGTCTCTTTCAAAGGATTTTTGAAAATGCTGCGTTTCGACGACCTGCAGATCTTCGTCCGCACCGCCGAGCGCGGCAGCCTTTCCGCCGCCGCTCGTGAGCTGGAGCTGTCACCGGCGGTGGCCAGCGCGGCGCTCAAACGCCTGGAAAACGAGTTGGACGTGCGCCTGTTCGCCCGCTCCACCCGCAGCCTGCGCCTGACCGCCGAGGGTGAGCTGTATCTGGCCCACGCCCGTGCGGCGTTGCAGAGCCTGGACGACGGCCGCCAGCTGCTGGCCGGCGGCAAGAGCGAGATCGCCGGCAACTTCCAGGTTTCGGCACCGTCGGATTTCGGTCGCAACGTGCTGTTGCCCTGGCTCGACGAATTCCAGGCGCTGCACCCGCGGATGAACCTGCGCCTGCTGATCAGCGACCGCCAGGCCGACCTCTACCGGCAGCCGGTGGACGTGGCTTTCCGCTTGGGCCTGCCGGGCGATTCGAACCTGGTGGCGCTGCCGCTGGCTCCGGAAAATCGTCGGGTGCTCTGCGCCGCGCCGGAGTACTTCGCGCGCCATGGCAAGCCGGCGCACCCGGACGAGCTACAGAAACACAACTGCCTGCTGTACATGCTGGGCGGACGTGCCCACGAGCGCTGGCGTTTCAGCGACAGCCGCAGGCAGCACGAAGTGACGGTGCGCGGCGATCGCCTTTGCGACGATGCCGATGTGGTGCGGCGCTGGGCGGTGGCGGGGCAGGGGCTGGTCTACAAGTCCTGGCTGGACGTGGCGGCCGATGTGCGTGCCGGCCGGCTGGAAGTGGCGTTGGCCGACTACCTGGGCGAAGCCACGCCGATGAACCTGTTCTGCACTCACCGCGCCCAGCTCAGCCGGGCGGTGACCCAGTTGCGCGAGTTCGTGCAGTTGCGCTGCGCCGACCTGATGCGCGAGCGCCCCTGGGCCTGATGCCGGGTCAGAGCGGCGTGTAGCGGTGGATGGCTGCCGACAGTCCCCAGGCGCTGGCGACCGCCAGCAGGACCATGGCGGTCGGCAGCAGGCTCCACCAGATGCGCGGCGTCAGGGCCGGCAGCTCGCTGCGGCGCTGGCTTATCCACAGGCTGGCGGCGCACACCGAGGCGCCGAGCAGGGCGCCGGCGATGATGTCGCTGGGCCAGTGGGCGCCCAGGTACACGCGCGACAGGGCGATGCTGGCGGCGGGAATCACCGCCAGCAGCATCCAGGTCAGGCGCACGCGCGGGGATTTCTCCCGGCTGGCCAGCACGCCGAGCACCAGGAAGAAGGCGAAGGACGCCGAGCTGTGCCCGCTGGGCATGCTGAAGGCGGACAGCGGGTCGGCGATCACTTCCGGGCGCGCGCGGCCGAAGAAGTGCTTGAGCGTGGTATTGAGCAGCGCCGTACCGACCATGGTGCCAGCGGCGAAGAAAGCGTGCCGCCACAGCCGCAGGGCGGCCAGCAGGAGGGCGAGCAGCGCGCCGGCTATGAACTGGGTACGGAAGTCGCCGACACGGGTGACAGCCACCATGATGTGATCCAGCCATGCATGGCGGTGTTCCTGCACTAGAGCCATGAGGCCCTTGTCCAGGGCATCGAGGTGCGGCCAGCCGATCAGCATGCCGATCAGCAGCGCGAAACAGCCAATAGCGCCGATCAGCGGGGCGTTGCGCTCCTTGCGCAGCTCAGCGTGGATGATCAGGGCCAGCACCGCGGCGACGCAGGCGGCGACCACCCCGGCTTCCGGCCAGAATCCTTCGGGCAGCGGCAGACGCATGGCCGCGCCGGTCGCCCAGCCGGGCACCAGGTAGGCGATGGACCAGCCGGCGGCAGCCACGATGGAGACTGCCAGGAAGCGTCCGAAGGGCATGTCGAGCATGCCGGCGATCATTGGCAGGAACGGCCGCAATGCGCCGATGAAGCGGCCCACCAGCAGGCTGGCGACTCCATAGCGGTGGAAGAAGCCTTCGGCCGCGGCCATCCATTCCGGGTGGTGGCGCAGCACCGGCAAGCGTCGGATGTCCTGGTGGAAGTGGCGGCCGATCCAGTAGGACGACAGGTCGCCCAGCAAGCCGCCGAAGAACGCCAGCGCCAGGGTTTCCCCCAGGCCCAGGGCGCCGCTGCCGGCCAGTACGGCGATGGCGAAGAGCATGACCACGCCGGGCAGGATGATGCCGATGACGGCGGCACATTCGAGGAAGGCAACCAGGAACAGGACCAGGGCGAGCCATTGCGGGTGGGTCGCCATCCAGGCGTTGAAGGCGGCGAGATCGATCATCGGCGGGAGTCGTCCTGGGTTCCGAGCAGGTGGTAGTCGTGGCCTTCGACCTGTCCGCGGCGCAAAGGGTTGCGTGTGCAGAAGTTGGCGAAGGCGGCATCGACGAAGCGGTATTGCAGGTGTTCGTCGCGGCCGTGGGGAATGCCCAGACGCGCAGCCTGGATGACCAGCGAGGGCTGCTCGGCGATGTCGTCGACGAACAGGCGCTGCGGGTCGAAGCGCTGGGCGTCCCAGTCCGGGACCTTCAGGCCCATCGAGCGGCAGAGCAGGGTCTGGCCGTTGCACAGCTTGCCCAGCGGGCGTTCGCTGCCGTCGGCGGCGGGGTTGAGCTGGCGCATGCGGGCCAGCGAGTCATCGCCGGAAATGCGGTCCATCCAGGGGTGGCCGGACTTGATCAGTACCGCATTGCCGGGCCCGCCGGCACTGAAATTCAGGGAGTCGCCGCCGCGGGCGTAATACATGTAGATGTGCCCGCCATCGAGGAACAGCGCCTTGCGCTTTTCGGTGTAGCCCAGGGAGGCGTGGCTGCCTTTCTCATCGAGGTAATAGGCCTCGGTCTCGATGATCCGTGCTGACAGCCACAGGTCGCCGACCCGGTGGCGGACCACCTTGCCCAGCAGGTCGCGGGCGACGGTGAGGGCGTCGCGGTTGAAGAAGGCGTCCGGCAGCGGGTTGGCCTTTGGCCAGGGCAAACTTAGGTTGGGTTCGGCGGGCATCGGATTGTCGCGGTTCTCGGGCCGGTCTTAGGCTGGGGAATCATAACAACAAGATTCTTAAGCATGGCTGAACGGATCCGGGCCGACAGCGCCCACATCACCCCCAGCGCGCACTACACCGGTTACGTCTGGTATCGCCACCAGTTGGCCGACCCAGCCTTCGCCACGGCGTTCGGCCGCTGGGTGCACAGCTGCGTGGCACCGATCAACTGGGGCGCGCGGATCGGCTTCGGGCTGAATATCGAAGATTTCCTGTTACAACGTCACCTGCTGATCGATGCTCGGCTGACCCAGTCCATCGAATTGCGCGGTGTTACCCAGGTGGTGGAGATTGCTTGCGGACTTTCTCCCCGCGGGCGGCGCTTCCGCGAGCGCTATCCCCAGCTGACTTATCTCGAGGCCGACCTGCCACCGATGGCGGCGCGCAAATCCGCGCTGCTCCAGGAGCAGGGTTGGCTGGACGGCAAGCATCGCGTGCGGGCTGTGGATATCCTTGCCGAACAGGGCGAGCAGACCCTCGCCGCGCTGCTTTGCGAACTGGACCCGGACCGCCCGGTGGCGGTAATCACCGAGGGGCTGGTGAATTACTTCCAGCGCCCGGTGATCGAGAACTTTTGGCGTCGGCTGAGCTCAGCGCTGCGGGTGTTCCCGGAAGCGACCTACTTGACCGAACTCTACCCCGATCTGCGCGAGCACCCGCGCTACCGGCAGATCCGCTGGGGTGTCGGGCTGATCGGCAAACTGACCCGTGGTGGCTATCCGCTGCATTACCGCAGTGCCGCTGAAATCGAGGAAGCATTCGTTGGATGCGGATTCGGCCGGGTAAACGTGCTCGACCCACAGGTGGACGGCGCGGGGTTGGGCCTGCCGAAAGGACGGATGCCGAGCCTGGTGCGGGTGATCGAGGCGCGGATTTGATCGACATCTTTGTAGGTTCGGAGTGGTGACTGCCCTCTCCCTAGCCCTCTCCCTGAAGGGAGAGGGGACTGTCCTCAGCCGCTTGTGGCAGGGGAGTCCCCATGAAGTAACCGGCTGACGCCAGAGTCCCCAGCCACGCCGAACGGCTCCCTCTCCCTTCAGGGAGAGGGCGGGGGAGAGGGAAGCAGTCCGAGCGCGGGGACATCATCGCTCAGTCAATCAAGCCGCACACGCCCCCTGCTGCATCGGCACCACCATCGCCGCCAGTGCCGCGCTGGCTTGTGGGTCGCCGTGGGCGAAGATGAAGGCCAGGCCGTCGCCGCTGTAGCGCAGCGGCAGGATATCCAGCTCCGGCAGCCCGGCGGCAACCATCTTCCAGCCGCGCGCCGGGCGATCCAGCGGCAGCGCGACGCGGATCAGTCCGCCGAAATACCCCAGCTCCGCCAGCTCGCAGCGCCATTCGCCGCCTTCGTCGTTGCGCAACACGGCGCGCGTGTCGGCCGGCGCCAGGCGCGGCTCGAAGCGGCGCTCCAGATGCAGCAACTGCTGGCGCTGGAAGCGCGTGCTGCCGGCGGCGCTGCGCGGCAGCGGTTCGCCACGCAGGAAGGGGTTGTACAGCCGGGCGCAGGCGTCGCGGCGTTCGAACTGGGCCAGGTGGTCGGCGTTGTGGATCAGCGCAAATTCGGCGTCCGTGCAGGCATGGGCGAACTCGGCGTGCTCCCAGGGCTGGGTGAAGTGATCGTACTCGCCCGCCAGCACCAGGGTCGGGCATTGCGGGTGGCGGTCGAAGCCGCCGAAGGCCAGCAGGCGCTGGCTGTTCTGCCGGTAGCGTTCGATCTCCGCCGGGGTCAGGCGCTGCAATTGGCGCAGCAGGGCCTTGCGGAATACCGGGGAAACACCGGTGTCGGCCAGCCGTAGCGGGTTGATCAGGCCGGTCAGCACGCCGTGGGCGAAGGGCGTCTGCTCGCCCAGTTCCAGGCGCGCCAGGGCTTCCACCAGCAAGGCGCGGGCGCCGGGGCGGCCGAAGGCGGTGATACCGGCCAGCAGCAGGCGTCCGCAGCGCGCCGGGTGGCGGGCCGCGAACAGCGCGGCCAGGGCCGAGCCGTAGGACAGCCCGATGGGCATCAGCGGTGGCAGTTGCAACGTTTCGGCGAAGGCGGCGATCAGGTCGGCCAGGTCCTCCAGGCTCAGCTGCGGCGCCAGTTGCAGGTTGCCGCCCTGGCTGGGCAGGTCCAGCAGGATCACCGGGTGCCCGGCGAGCAGCTCGGAAACTTCGCTGGCGAAAGAGCGGAAGCTCTGGAACGCGCCGCCCAGCAGCAGGACTGGCGGGCGAGTGTCATCTTCCCTGGAGGAGAAGGCCTGGTAGTGCAGTTGCCAACCGTCCAGTTCCAGCACCGCCGGGGCGGCGGTCAGGGACTGGGCGCTGTAATCGGTGCGATAGCGCATGGCAGTTCTCCGGCGGTGGACCGCCTCTTGTTGTTCTTCCCTGGCCTGAGTCCCTGGCATGCGAGCACTGCGGGGGCAACTAGCCATGCTTGCAAAGTAACCAGCCGATACGAATTTGGTTACCCAACCTTCGGGCGGCGTAAGGGGCCAGGGAGCCTGCGGATGTCACCGTTTCACCGATGGGGCGGGGTGTTGAGGCGGGTAAGCGTTACGTGCGGCGCGTCGCTGACCGGCCGGCTGCTGTGGCTGGCCGCTGAGGGGGCGCTCCCGCTATACTTGCGCATTTCCCTCACGCAGACGCGTTTGATCATGACCGAGTCCGTTCTCGACTATATGAGCCGCCTGGGCCGCGCCGCCCGTGAAGCGTCGCGCGTTGTCGCGCGCGCCACGACCGCGCAGAAGAACCAAGCCCTGCTGGCCGCAGCCGATGCCCTGGACGCCGCCCGCGCCCAGCTGACCGAAGCCAACGAACAGGATCTGGCCAATGGCCGTGCCAATGGTCTGGAGCCAGCCATGCTCGATCGCCTGGCCCTGACCCCGGCGCGCATCGACGACATGATCGAAGGTCTGCGCCAGGTCGCCACGCTGCCGGATCCCATCGGCGAGATCCGCGACATGCGTTACGTGCCGTCCGGCATCCAGCTGGGCAAGATGCGCGTGCCCCTGGGTGTGGTCGGCATCATCTACGAATCGCGTCCGAACGTGACCATCGACGCCGCCAGCCTGTGCCTGAAGTCGGGCAACGCGACCATCCTGCGCGGTGGTTCCGAGGCGATCCACTCCAACCAGGCGATTGCCGCGTGCATCCAGACGGGCCTGGCCGCAGCAGGCCTGCCCGCCAGCGTCGTGCAGGTCGTGGAAACCACCGACCGCGCCGCCGTCGGCGCGCTGATCACCATGCCCGAGTATGTGGACGTCATCGTTCCGCGCGGTGGCAAGGGCCTGATCGAGCGCATCAGCCGCGATGCCAAGGTGCCGGTGATCAAGCACCTGGACGGCATCTGCCATGTCTACATCGACGTTGCCGCCGACCTGGACAAGGCGATCCGTGTCGCCGACAACGCCAAGACCCAGCGCTACGCACCGTGCAACACCATGGAGACGCTGCTGGTGCACGCCGGCATCGCCGACCGCGTGCTGCCGCCGCTGGCTGCCATCTACCGCGACAAGGGCGTGGAACTGCGTGGTGACGCCGCCACCCGCGCGCTGCTGGGCGCCGACGTGCTGGAAGCCACCGAGGAAGACTGGCGCACCGAGTACAACGCGCCGATCCTGTCGATCCGTATCGTCGACGGCCTCGACGCGGCGATCGAGCACATCAACACCTATGGCTCGCAGCACACCGACGCCATCATCACCGAGAACTTCACCGATGCCCGCCGCTTCCTCACCGAAGTGGACTCGGCCTCGGTCATGGTCAACGCCTCGACCCGCTTCGCCGACGGCTTCGAGTACGGCCTGGGCGCCGAGATCGGTATTTCCACCGACAAGCTGCACGCCCGCGGTCCGGTCGGCCTGGAAGGCCTGACCAGCGAGAAATACGTGGTGTTCGGCGACGGACACGTGCGGACCTGATGAACAAGGCGCGTTCCCGACGGGTCGGTCTGTTCGGCGGCACCTTCGACCCGGTGCACATCGGCCACTTGCGCAGTGCGCTGGAGATGGCCGAGCAGTTCGAGTTCGACGAATTGCGCCTGATCCCCAACTTCCGCCCGCCGCACCGCGACACCCCCCAGGTGAAACCGGAACAGCGGCTGGCGATGGTCGAGCTGGCGGCTGCCGGCGTAGACCCGCTGGTGGTCGACGACCGCGAGCTGAAGCGTGACAAACCCTCCTACACCATCGACACCCTGGAGTCGCTGCGTGGGGAGCTGGATGTGCAGGACCAGTTGTTCCTGCTGGTTGGCTGGGACGCATTCTGCGGCCTGCCGACCTGGCATCGCTGGGAAGAGTTGCTGGAGCACTGTCATATCGTCGTGCTGCAGCGCCCGGATGCCGACAGCGAGCCGCCGGAAGACCTGCGCGACCTGCTGGCGGCGCGCAGTGTTGCCGACCCGAAGGCGATGACCGGCCCCGCCGGGCAGATCACCTTCGTCTGGCAGACGCCGCTGGCAGTATCCGCCACCCAGATCCGCCAACTCCTGTCGCAGGGGCGCTCCGTGCGCTACCTGGTGCCGGATGCGGTATTGAACTATATCGAGGCGCACGGCCTGTACCAGGCGTCTCACTGATCAAGTTAGAGAGTCATTCAATGCAAACCGAACAACTGGTCGAGCTGGCCATCGCCGCTCTGGAAGATCTCAAGGCGCAGGACATCGTCGTCATCGACGTGCGTGAGAAAACCAGCATCACCGACGCCATGGTCATCGCCACCGGCGCCTCCAGCCGTCAGGTCAAGTCGCTGGCCGACAACGTCCTGGAAAAGGTCAAGGAACAGGGCGTGCGCCCGATCGGCAGCGAAGGCCAGGAAGGCGGCGAATGGGTCCTGATCGACCTGGCCAACGTCGTGGTCCACGTCATGCAGCCGGCTACCCGCCAGTTCTACGACCTGGAGCGCCTGTGGCAGGGCGCCGAGCAGAGCCGCGCTTCGCACAGCGCCGAGTAAGCCTGCCGTGCGTCTGCGTCTGATCGCGGTCGGCTCGCGCATGCCGCGCTGGGTGGAAGAGGGCTGGGCGGAGTACGTCAAGCGCCTGCCCTCGGAGCTGTCCCTGGAACTGGTGGAGATCCCGCTCAACACGCGCGGCAAGAATGCCGACGTGGCGCGGCTGATCCGCCAGGAAGGCGAGGCCATGCTGAGCAAGGTCCAGCCTGGGGAACGCATCGTCACCCTGGAAGTCGAAGGCAAGCCCTGGAGCACCCCCCAGCTGGCGCAGGAGCTCGATCGCTGGCGCCTGGACGCGCGCACCGTCAACCTCATGGTCGGCGGGCCGGAAGGCCTGGCGCCAGAGGTCTGCGCGCGCAGCGAGCAGCGCTGGTCGCTGTCGCCGCTGACCCTGCCGCACCCGCTGGTGCGGATCCTGGTCGGCGAGCAGATCTACCGCGCCTGGACGGTTCTGTCCGGGCACCCCTACCACAAGTAGTCGTAGCCGTTTTCGATGCCGCAGCCGATACAGCTCAAGGACCACGAGAAGGACGCCCGTCTGGTCCGCGCCCGCGTCATCGTCGGCGGGGTGGCGATCTTCCTGCTCGCCCTGGTGCTGGTGGCGCGCATGTATCACCTGCAGGTGACGCAGTACGACTACCACTCGACGCTGTCGGAGAACAACCGCGTCCACGTGCAGCCGATTCCGCCCAATCGCGGGCTGATCTTCGACCGCAACGGGGTGATCATCGCCGACAACCGTCCCAGCTTCAGCCTGACCATCACCCGCGAGCGCACCGAGAACCTGCAGGACACGCTCAAGACCCTGGTGGACATCCTCGGCCTCACCGAGGAAGACAAGGCGATCTTCGAGAAACGCATGAAACAGGGGCGCCGGCCGTTCGAGCCAGTGCCGATCATGTTCGAGCTGTCCGAGGAGCAGATCGCCCGTATCGCGGTGAACCAGTACCGCCTGAACGGCGTCGACGTGGCCGCGCAATTCGTCCGCCATTATCCGCTGGGCGAACACTTCGCCCACTCGGTCGGCTATGTCGGGCGGATCAACGAGGCGGAACTGAAGAAGCTCGACCCGGTGGCCTATTCGGGCACCCACCACATCGGCAAGACCGGCGTGGAAAAATTCTACGAGGACGCGCTGCACGGCACGGTTGGCTACGAAGAAGTCGAGACCAACGCCCGCGGCCGCGTCCTGCGCGTGCTCAAACGCACCGAGCCGGTCTCCGGCCGCGACATCGTACTGAGCATCGACAGCAAGCTGCAGGCTGCCGCGGAAACCGCACTGGCCGGCCGACGTGGTGCCATCGTGGCGATCCAGCCGTCCACTGGCGAAGTGCTGGCAATGGTCAGCCAGCCCGCCTACGACCCCAACCTGTTCGTCACCGGCATCAGCTTCAAGGACTATGCGGCCCTGCGCGATTCCGAGGACCGCCCGCTGTATAACCGTGTGCTGCGCGGCCTGTACCCGCCCGGCTCGACGGTGAAGCCGGCCGTGGCTATCGCCGGCCTCGATGCGGGTGTCGTGACCCCGGCCAGCCGCGTGTTCGACCCCGGCTACTACCAACTGCCGAACTACGACCACAAGTACCGCAACTGGAACCGCACGGGCGACGGCTGGGTGAACCTGGAAACGGCGATCATGCGCTCCAACGACACCTATTTCTACGATCTGGCCCATAAGTTGGGGATCGACCGTCTGCACGACTACATGAGCGAATTCGGCTTCGGCCAGCGGGTCGCCCTGGACATGTTCGGCGAAGCCGAAGGCCTGATGCCATCGCGCCAATGGAAGCGTGCCCTGCGCCGGCAGGCCTGGTTCCCCGGCGAAACCCTGATTCTCGGCATCGGCCAGGGCTACATGCAGGCCACACCGCTGCAGCTGGCGCAGATGACCGCGCTGCTGGCCAACAAGGGCAAGTGGATTCGTCCGCACCTGGCCAAGACCATCGACGGCAAGCCGCCGGTCGACGAGGATCCGATGCCGGATATCAAGCTCAAGGACCCGAACAACTGGAACCTGGTGGACTACGGCATGCAGCAGGTAGTCCACGGGCCACGCGGCACTGCGCACAAGGTCGGAGCCACTTCCGTCTACCGCATCGCCGGCAAGTCCGGTACCGCACAGGTCGTCGCGATCAAGCAGGGCGAGAAGTACAACCGCTCCAAGCTGCTCGAGCGCCACCGCGACCACGCCCTGTTCGTCGGCTTCGCTCCGGCGGACAACCCACAGATCGCCGTGGCGGTAATGGTCGAGAACGGCGAGTCCGGCTCCGGCGTCGCCGCCCCCGTGCTCAAGGCCGTGACTGACGCCTGGTTGCTCGACGAGACCGGCAAGCTCAAACCCGAATACGCACCGCAGGCCACGGCGGAGGCGCCCAAACCATGACCATGAACGGAAATTTCGACCGTACGCTGTCCAGCGAAGACGTCATGAAGCGGCGCTCCAGCCTGCTGCAGCGCCTGCACATCGACGGCCTGCTGCTCCTGCTGCTGGTCACCCTCGGTTCGGTCGGCCTGTTCGTCCTGTACTCCGCCAGCGGCAAGAGCTGGGACCTGCTGATCAAGCAGGCTTCGTCGTTCGGCCTGGGCCTGGGCGCGATGTTCGTGCTGGCGCAGATCGAGCCGCGCTTCCTCGCCCGCTGGGTGCCGCTGGGCTACCTGATCGGCGTGGCGCTGCTGGTGGTGGTGGACGTGATGGGCCACAACGCCATGGGCGCAACCCGCTGGATCAACATTCCAGGGGTGATCCGCTTCCAGCCGGCGGAGTTCATGAAGCTGCTGATGCCGATGACGATTGCCTGGTACCTGTCCAAGCGTTCACTGCCACCGGGCTTCAAGCACAGCGTGGTGGGGCTTGCGCTGATCGTCGTGCCCTTCGTGCTGATCCTCAAGCAGCCGGACCTGGGAACGGCCATGCTGGTACTGGCTTCCGGCTCCTTCGTGCTGTTCGTTGGCGGCCTGCGCTGGCGCTGGATCATCATGGCCGTATCGGCTGCGGTGCCGGTCGCCGTGGGCATGTGGTACTTCGTCATGCACGATTACCAGAAGCAGCGCGTACTGACTTTCCTTGACCCGGAAAGCGACCCGCTGGGCACCGGCTGGAACATCATCCAGTCAAAAGCGGCCATCGGTTCGGGCGGCGTGTTCGGCAAGGGCTGGCTGCTGGGCACGCAGTCCCATCTGGATTTTTTGCCCGAAAGCCATACGGACTTTATCATTGCCGTGCTCGGCGAAGAGTTCGGCCTGGTCGGGGTGTGCCTCCTGCTGGTGCTGTACCTGCTGGTGATCTACCGGGGGTTGGTGATCACGGCGCAGGCGCAGACGCTGTTCGGCAAGTTGCTCGCCGGCAGTATCACCATGACCTTCTTCGTGTATGTGTTCGTCAACATTGGTATGGTCAGCGGATTGTTGCCAGTGGTGGGGGTGCCGCTGCCCTTCATTAGTTACGGCGGAACTTCGCTGGTGACCCTGATGTCAGGGTTCGGCGTTTTGATGTCGATCCACACCCACCGGAAGTGGATCGCCCAGGTTTGATGACAAGAGTGAAGAAAGGAATGCAAGTACTGCGCGCCTGGGCTGCCAGGGGGGTGCATTGGGTCGGAATCGCGGGGGCGATCGGCATGTCCGGCGCAACCCACGCGGGCGACTACGATGGTTCGCCCCAGGTCGCCGAGTTCGTCAGCGAGATGACCCGCGACTACGGCTTCGCCGGCGAACAGCTCATGGGCGTCTTCCACGACGTGGAGCGCAAGCAGTCCATCCTCGACGCTATCTCTCGCCCGGCCGAACGGGTGAAGACCTGGAAGGAATACCGCCCGATCTTCGTCACCGACGCGCGCATCAACCGCGGCGTGGACTTCTGGAACCAGAACGCCGAGGCCCTGGCTCGCGCCGAACAGGAATACGGCGTGCCGGCCCAGTACATCGTTTCCATCATTGGCGTGGAGACCTTCTTCGGCCGCAACACCGGCAACTTCAAGGTGATGGACGCGCTGTCCACCCTGGGCTTCGACTACCCGCCGCGCGCCGACTTCTTCCGCAAGGAGCTCAAGCAGTTCCTGCTGCTGGCCCGCGAACAGCAGGTTGACCCGCTCAGCCTGACCGGCTCCTACGCCGGCGCCATGGGGCTGCCGCAGTTCATGCCGAGCAGCTTCCGCGCCTACGCCGTGGACTTCGACGGCGACGGCCATATCAATATCTGGAGCGACCCCACCGATGCCATCGGCAGCGTCGCTAACTACTTCAAACAGCATGGCTGGCATACCGGCGAGCCGGTGGTGACGCAGGCGGAAATCGGCACCTCCACCGCCGAAGACGCGCTCACCCAGGGCCTGGAGCCGCAGCTGAACCTTGGTCAGCTACGCTCCCAGGGCTGGCGCACCCATGACGTGATCCGCGACGACCTGATGGTGACCGCCATGCGCCTGGAAGGCGCACAGGGCACCGAGTACTGGGTCGGCCTGCCGAACTTCTACGTGATCACCCGTTACAACCGCAGCGCCATGTATGCCATGGCGGTCCATCAGCTGGCCGGCGAGATCGCCAAGGCACGAGGTGTCCATTGAGCAAGCGAATCGCAAGTCCCGGCCTCTGGTCGCTGGCCGCCTGCGTTGGCCTGAGCACCGTGTTCCTCGCCAGTTGCACCGGCAACCGCGCGCCGCAACCGCAGCCGCAGGTCAGCAGCGGTATCTCCGGCCCGTACGACTACAACCGGCCGCACCGCGATGGAGCGCCCTGGTGGGACGTGGACGTCTCGCGCATCCCCGATGCCGTGCCGATGCCGCACAACGGGCCGTTCAAGAACAACCCCTACACCGTGCTGGGCAAGACCTACTACCCGCTCAACAACGCGAACACCTACAACGTGGTCGGCACGGCCTCCTGGTACGGCACCAAGTTCCATGGCCAGGCCACCGCCAACGGCGAGCAGTACGACCTGTACGGCATGACCGCCGCGCACAAGACCCTGCCGCTGCCCAGCTATGTGCGCGTGACCAACCTGGACAACGGCAAGAGCGTCATCGTCCGCGTCAACGACCGTGGCCCGTTCTATTCCGACCGGGTGATCGACCTGTCCTTCGCCGCCGCCAAGAAGCTCGGCTACGCCGAGACCGGCACCGCCCACGTCAAGGTTGAAGGTATCGACCCCGACCGCTGGTGGGCCTCCCAGGGCAAGCAGCCGCCGATGATCATGGCCCTGCCGAAGATGGCCTCGCAGCCTGCCGCCGCGCAGCCGCAGGCGGTCGCCATGGCCCAGCCCATCGAAACCTACACGCCTCCGCCAGCGCAGCACGCCGCGCCAGTGGCGCCGGTCCAGATCGACTCAAAAAAAAACGCTTCATTACCAGCCGATGGCCTGTATCTCCAGGTGGGTGCCTTCGCCAACCCGGACGCTGCGGAGCTTCTCAAGGAGAAGGTCGGCGGCCTGACGGGGGCGAAATCCTTTATCAGCTCGGTCGTGGTCAACCAGCAGACCTTGTACCGGGTACGCCTGGGACCGATCGGAACGCAGGATGAAGCAAGTCGGATGCAGGACAGCATCCGCGTGGCCAACCTTGGCCAACCCAAGCTCGTGCGCCTGGACTGAGTTTCCACCGCACGTGCAATAGCGGCACGTAGAGGCCGCCTCACGAGTTCCCCCGCGGGGGAGTGTTTGACCATTAGTAAACCCCAGAGAGACGGATGAACATCTTCAACTTCGCCAAACGCCTGTCCTTGCTCGTGCTGTTCAGCGCCCCCGTGGCCAGCTGGGCAGCTGAAGTCGTTCCCGCCGCCCCGCAGCTCGCGGCCAAGGCCTGGGTGCTGATGGACGGCGCCAGCGGCAACATCCTGGTCGAGAACGCCGGCGACGAGCGCCTGCCGCCCGCCAGCCTGACCAAGCTGATGACCGCCTACATTGCCACCAAGGAAATCGAAGGCGGCCGCATCGCCGAATCCGACTTGGTCACCGTCAGCGAACACGCCTGGCGCACCGGCGGCTCGCGCATGTTCATCAAGGTCGGCTCCCAGGTCTCGGTGAGCGACCTGCTGCACGGCATCATCATCCAGTCGGGCAACGACGCCTCCGTCGCCCTGGCCGAGCACATCGCCGGCAGCGAAGACGCTTTTGCCGACATGATGAACACCACCGCGCAGAAGTTGGGCATGACCAATTCCCACTTCATGGACGCCACCGGCCTGCCCAACCCGGACCACTATTCGTCCGCCAAGGACATGGCCACGCTGGCTCGCGCCATCATCTACGGCGAGCCGACCCACTACGCCATCTACGCGCAGAAAGAGTTCTTCTGGAACAACATCAAGCAGCCCAACCGCAACCTGCTGCTGTGGCGCGACAAGACCGTCGACGGCCTGAAGACCGGTCACACCGACGAAGCCGGCTACTGCCTGGTGGCTTCCGCCGTGCGTGACGGTCAGCGCATGATCGCCGTGGTGTTCGGCACCAACAGCGAACAGGCTCGCGCCGCCGAAACCCAGAAGCTGCTGACCTACGGCTTCCGCTTCTTCGAATCGCAGACCTTCTACAAGAAGGGCGCCGAGCTGACCAAGGCCATGGTCTGGAAAGGCTCCGAGCATGAAGTCAAAGCCGGCCTGTCCGAGGACCTGACCATGACCGTGCCGCGCGGTCAGCTCAAGCAGCTGCAGGCCAACATGGTCGTCGAGCCGAACCTGATGGCGCCGATCCAGCAGGGTCAGGTGATCGGCAAGGTCGAGGTCAAGCTGGGTGACAAGGTGGTCCGCACCTCCGACCTGGTCGCGCTGAACGCCGTTGAAGAAGGCGGCTTCTTCCGCCGTATCTGGGACAGCATCCGCCTGTTCTTCTTCGGTCTGTTCAACTGACCGCCCGTCCCGGTCTTGCACTTTTGTATACAAGACCGGGATTGACCCGCCCGCGCAGTCGCAAACTCGGGTAAAATGCCCGCCTGCGACTGCCTGGTCCCCCCGTGGCCCGGCGGCCGTCGTCCGATCCACCCGGAGCGCCCCCATCCCGGACGCTCATGCGGAGGCGGGCCACACGCCCGCGAGAGCCATGACTGATACCCCTGATTCTGTCGATACCACAGAACAACCCGCGCCGAAGATCGAGTTCCCCTGCGAACGCTATCCGATCAAGGTCATCGGCGATGCCGGCGAAGGTTTCTCCGATCTGGTCATCGAAGTCATCCAGCGCCATGCGCCGGAGCTCGACATCACCACCCTGGTCACCCGTGACAGCCGCAACGGCCGCTTCCTGTCCGTGCAGGTGCTGATCACCGCCACCGGCGTCGACCAACTGCAGAACATCCATAAAGACCTGCGCGCCACCGGCCGCGTCCACATGGTGCTCTGATGGGCGAAACGCTGGGCTTTCGTGAGCTGGGTATCCTCCCTTACGAGCCGACCTGGCACGCCATGCAGCGCTTCACCGCCGAGCGCGAAGCCGTCACGCCCGATGAAGTCTGGCTGCTCGAGCACGAGCGGGTATTCACCCAGGGCCAGGCCGGCAAGGCCGAGCACGTGCTGTTCCCCGGTGATATCCCGGTCGTCCAGGTCGACCGCGGCGGCCAGGTGACCTACCACGGCCCCGGCCAACTGGTCGCCTACCTGATGCTCGACGTGCGTCGCTCCGGCATTGGCGTGCGTGACCTTGTCTCGCGCATCGAGCAGAGTCTCATCGGCCTGCTCGACAGCTACGGCGTCACGGCTGTGTCCAAATCCGACGCACCGGGCGTCTATGTGGACGGCGCGAAGATCGCATCCCTTGGCCTGCGCATCCGCAATGGCCGCTCCTTCCATGGCCTGGCCCTTAACGTGGACATGGACCTGGAACCCTTTCGACGCATCAATCCCTGCGGTTACGCAGGTATGGCCATGACCCAGCTGAGTCAGCTGGCCGGCCCCATCGCATTGGCCGATGTGCGCGAGCGCCTGCGTGGCGAACTCGTCGAACGCCTTGGCTACGTGGCACAGAAGACCCTAATGGGCGGGATCCAACCTAGATGAGCACTGTTGTGGAGAGTTCCGGCCAGGCTGCCCCGGCCGCCAAGCCGGGCAAGGTGGAAGTTGGCGTCAAGCTGCGCGGCGCAGAGAAGGTCGCGCGTATTCCGGTGAAGATCATCCCCACCGACGAACTGCCGAAGAAGCCCGACTGGATTCGCGTGCGCATCCCTGTTTCCCCCGAGGTCGACCGTATCAAGCAACTGCTGCGCAAGCACAAGCTGCACAGCGTTTGCGAGGAAGCTTCCTGCCCGAACCTGGGCGAGTGCTTCTCCGGTGGCACCGCGACCTTCATGATCATGGGCGACATCTGCACCCGCCGCTGCCCGTTCTGCGACGTCGGCCATGGTCGTCCGAAGCCGCTGGACGTCGATGAGCCGACCAACCTCGCCATCGCCATCGCCGACCTGCGCCTGAAGTACGTGGTGATCACCTCGGTGGACCGCGACGACCTGCGTGACGGCGGCGCCCAGCACTTCGCTGACTGCCTGCGTGAAATCCGCAAGCTGTCCCCCGGCGTGCAGCTGGAGACCCTGGTCCCGGACTACCGCGGCCGTATGGACATCGCCCTGGAAATCACCGCCAACGAGCCGCCGGACGTGTTCAACCACAACCTGGAAACCGTACCGCGCCTGTACAAGTCCTCCCGTCCGGGCTCCGATTTCGAGTGGTCGCTGGACCTGCTGCAGAAGTTCAAGCAGATGGTTCCGCACGTACCGACCAAGTCCGGCCTGATGCTAGGCCTGGGCGAGACCGACGAGGAAGTCATCGAAGTCATGCACCGCATGCGCGAGCACGACATCGACATGCTGACCCTCGGTCAGTACCTGCAGCCCTCGCGCAACCACCTGCCGGTGCAGCGCTTCGTCCACCCGGACACCTTCGCCTGGTTCGCCGAGGAAGGAGAGAAGATGGGCTTCAAGAACGTTGCTTCCGGCCCTCTGGTGCGTTCCTCGTACCACGCCGATCAGCAGGCGCACGGTACCAAGATCGGTTGATCGCCTGGAGTTTCTACCCGCCCCGGTAGCCGCTCGAAGAAAAGGCCGCCTCTCCCACGAGAGGCGGCCTTTTTCGTTTCCGCATTCCGTGTCTCGTTTTCGAGCTGACCACCCCTAGCGTGTAGGAATTCCCGATTTCGAATCGGATGATTCCTGACGGCATTGGCACTTTGGCCGACAGCGCCGACATTGTTGCATCAGCAGAATTCACAGGTTGCTCGCTCTTTCCGAGGGCAGCGCTCAATGCCATGGGGAACATCGATATGGCTTGAACCGGTTGGGAGCAAGTTCCCGGCCCCCTAATCACACTGCTGAGTCATCACCATGAAAAAGCTGCTCGTAGCTGCAATTCTCTCCTCCGCCTCCGTGGGCGCCTTCGCCTATGACGCCCAGGTCAACTTCTCTGGCGAAGTACTGGACCAGACTTGCGAGGTGAACGGCACCACCAAGCCTGCCGTTCTCGCTGTGACATTGCCGACGGTGAACAAGGATTCCCTGGTCGGTACCGATAGCTGGACTGGCAACACCCCTTTCACTTTCAACCTGACCAACTGCCCGGTGCAGCTCACCAAGGCTAAGTGGGAAATCACTGGCCAGGTCGACAGTGCCGGCACTCTGACCAACACCATTGCCGGCGGCACCAATGCCACCGTTCGCCTGATCGACCCGGCCAACAACTACATCAACATCAACACCGACACAGGCTACAGCTTCACCCCGGCCGCTGACGGCAGCGCCACCTTGAAGTACATGGCCCAGTACTACTCCCAGGCGGGCTCCGCGACCCCCGGTAAGTTGAGCACCGTTGGCTACTGGACCCTGACCTACTAATAGGGGGCGCGCCGCTTTTGGCGCGTGTGCTTTGTTGCTGCACCCGGAGGGAAGGGTAGCCACCTCGCTCTTCCTATCCGGCTTTCAAAGGTGATCGTGCAATGGCAAGTCTGAGTTCAAAATTCCTCTGGTTCGCCGGCTGCCTAGGCGCGACGATCCTTTGGTCGGGCCTGGCGCAGGCCGGCATCGTCATTCAGGGTTCCCGAGTGGTGTACCCCGCCAAAGAGCGGGAAGTGACCGTCAAGCTGACTAATGTTGGCGAGCAGCCTTCCCTGGTGCAGGCCTGGGTCGACAAGGGCAATGAAAAGCTCACTGCCGACAAGGCCGATGGCCCCTTCCTGATCACTCCCCCTATCACGCGTGTAGAGGCCAAGAAGGGGCAGACCCTGCGCCTGGTCTATACCGGCGATGAAGCCGCCTCGAAGAAGCAGGAAACCGTCTTCTGGCTGAACGTGCTCGACGTTCCTCCCATGCCCAAGGATCAGGAGGCGAACTTCCTCCAGGTGGCCGTTCGCTCGCGGATGAAGATTTTCTATCGCCCCGAGGGGTTGGCGGGTAACCCGAACCAGGCCGCGGAAAATCTCAGCTGGTCGGTCGTCCAAGCTGGCAGTGGCTACGTCATCCGCGCCCGTAACGACGGGGCGTTCCACGTCTCGCTCGCCACTGTCCAGCTAATTGCCGGCGGTAGGAGTTACGACGTGCGCAAGGACGACGTGAAGATGGTGGCCCCGGGCAGTAATGTGGATTTCGCCCTGCCGAGCCTCGCGGGTCTGCCAGGCGCTGGCGCCAAGGTCGACTACCAGTGGGTGACGGACTACGGCGCATTGAACCAGCACGAGAGCGCTCTCTGATACCAGCATGGCCGGATTGAGTCCGGCCAGTTGCATTCAACCTGACTAGGTTCCCCTGCCGATTTTTGCGCGGAGAGGATTCGTTCGTCCCGAGAAAGGCGGACCACTGGAGAAAACACCATGGATCTGAAGCAAGGTACTGACTTCCTGCCGTTCGAGCGCTCGTCGCTGGCTGCCGCGGTTGCATCCCAAGCTGCCTCATCGGCCGTCATTGGCTGTGGCCTGATGCTGGGTGCCTTGCTGATGCTCGGCGGCGGCTCTGTTCGCGCAGAAGAGGCTGCGGACAGCGGAGCATCTCCAGTCGTTCTCCAGAATTCACCTTCCTTCGCCGCTTTCAACCCTAACTTCTTCGATAATGGCGGTAGCAGTCCCAGCGTCGATGTATCACGATTCGAAAACGGTACGCCGGTGGAGCCGGGCACCTATCGGCTGGACGTCTATGTCAATGATGCCTGGATCGGCCGTATGCCGATCAGCGCGGTATCCAACGGCAGCGGTAAGGGGGCGACTGTTCGCTACTGCGTGAAGGCCGCACAGTTCCCCGAGTTAGGTGTAGCCGTCAGCAAGTTGCCGGCAGAAAACCAGAAGCTTGTCTCCGGCGACTGTGTCGACTTCGCTGCCGCCGTCCCGGATGGCAAGATCGACGTTGACCTCTCCGAGCTGACGGCTCGCGTGTCTATTCCGCAGCTCTACGTGGGTCGGCAGGTTCGGGGTTACGTGGACCCTTCGCAATGGGACGCTGGCGTCACCGCTGGCTTCCTCAACTACGATACCAACCTGTATCGCACGGACAGCAGTGGCTCCAACTCCACACAGAAGTATGCCGGCATCAATGCGGGGATGAACCTCGCCGATTGGCGCCTGCGCTACAACGGCACCTACAACCACAGCAAGACTGACGGTAGTCCGGCGCAGAGTGGCTACAAGTCGCTCAGCACCTATGCCCAGCGGGATGTCACCGCTTTGAAGTCGCAATTCACGGCGGGGCAATACTATACCCCCAGCGATCTGTTCGACTCGGTGCCCTTCACGGGTATCCAACTGTCCAGTGACGACCGCATGCTGCCTGATTCGCAGCGTGGATTTGCACCCGATATCCGAGGAGTCGCCGACTCCAACGCGCGGGTTCGTGTCTTGCAGGGGACGAACGTCATTTACGAAACGACGGTGGCGCCAGGCCCATTCGAAATCAACGATCTGTTCAATACCGGCTATGCAGGTGACCTGACCGTGGAAGTCACCGAGGCCGATGGCCGTGTGAAATCCTTCCTGGTGCCCTATGCCTCCATCAGCCAACTGGTGCGGCCAGGCGTGTCCCGCTACAGCTTGACCGGGGGGCAGTATCGTGATGACACCCTGGATCGTGAGCCCAACTTTGCCCAGGGCACCTATCAGTACGGCCTTAACAACCTGATGACCGCCTATACCGGCGGCATCGTCGCCAATTCGTACCAGGCTGCCCAGGGTGGCCTTGCGTTCAGCACCCCCTTTGGTGCCCTGGCGGCGGATGTCACCCAGTCACATGCCACCGCTTTGCCTACCGAACGCTATGGGGTCGAATCCGACATGAGCGGCCAGAGCTACCGACTGACCTACAGCAAGCTGCTGGAAGCGACCTCCACCAACATGACGATCGCCGCCTACCGCTTCAATAGTGAGAACTACCTGAGCCTTCAGGACTACGCTCAGATCTGGGGCCGGCTCAGCGAGAAGTACGATCTGGATCGTCAGCGCAACCGCTACCAACTGACTGTCAACCAACCGGTGGGGGAGCGCAGTTCCTTCTATTTCAGCGGCTCCAAGCAAAACTACTGGAACCGTAGCGATACCGATACGAGTTTTCAGGCCGGTTACAGCACCGGGTTCAGTTGGGGGACCGTCAACCTGAGCGCGTCCCGGACCAGCACGGGCAGCACCAGCAATCGCGATGGCCGTATCAACGACAGCGATTACCAGAATACCTACATGGTCAGCGTCAACGTTCCGATCGGTATGGACAGCGGCCATCCAATGTCGCTGACTACCAACCTGAACGTCACCGACAGCAAGAACAACAGCGTCCAGAGCACCCTCAGCGGCACCACGGGTGAAGAGCGGCAGATCAGCTATGCCGTCTACGGGTCAGGCAGCAAGACCGATGGGGACCGTAAGTACAACGGGGGCGCCAACGTCACCTACAACTCGCCCCATGCCATTTATACCGCCAGTGCCAGCGGTGGTGACGGCTACAAGCAGGCAGGCTTTGGTGCCCGTGGCTCCATCGTGGCTCACCCGGGCGGTATCAACTTCAGCCAGAACCAGGGTGAGACGCTTGCCATCCTCGAAGCCAAAGGTGCTGAGGGGGCGTCGGTCAATGCAAACGTCGGAGCCAAGGTGGCCGGCAACGGCTATGCCGTGGTGGGGGGGCTGACTCCGTACCGCCAGAACGACGTCGAGATTGACCCGAAAGGCACCTCCAAGGATGTTGAGCTCCAGGTTACCTCCCAGAGCGTCGCCCCGCGCTATGGCTCGATCGTCATGCTCAAGTACCCGACCGTCAGCGGTGCGCCAGTGCTGATGACAGTCAAACGGGATGATGGCGAAGTCATTCCGCTGGGGGCTGACGTGCTGGATGCTAAGGGCAACAGCTTGTCCATGGTGGGGCAGGGAGGGCGCATCTTCTTGCGCGGCCTGGAAAATGTCGGGGAGTTGATGGTCAAGTGGGGTGATGGTTCGGGCCAGCGTTGCCATATCAACTATCAATTGCCGAACAGCGGCAGCAAGGATGCTCCGTTCTTGAAGGTTGAATCGACTTGCCGAGCGATAGTGGATAAGCCGGCGATGGCGCAAAGATAAGATAGACTTTTAAAGCGTGCGAATGTTTCGGTGGGAAATATGATTCGCATTCGCGAGATGTGTTTCAGTGAGCCTCGTAAACGGCATCTTGTAGTTTTAGGTTTGAGATGAAAATATTTTCTTTTTTGTTGTTATTGTGCGTATTGTCGGCACGAGCATACGCAGTCAGTACATGCGTTGCTTATTCCGGTTTGCCCGGCGTTATTGCATACCCAGGCTCGGTCGCTATTTCGTCATCGCTGAAATATGGAGATATGATACCCGGCACCCAGAGGCCATTTTCTGCATCGGGAACCTGTAAGCTAGGTGTGAATAGCGGAGGGGGGAATACGCCAACCATACAAGTGGGCAGCAAAATCGTCATCTGCACCATGAATGGCGGCTCCACCGAAATTTCTCCGGGAATATACTCCACTGGTGTAAATGGCGTTGGTATGCGCGTACGGGACAGTTCTGGAAGTACGATTACCAATGCCACCTCTCAGGCTTGCGCATCCCAGATTTCGACCATTGGCTCCGGCGGCTCGTATAACTTCTCCGGGACGCTGGAGTTGGTCAGGACGTCAGGTGCTATTCCATCGGGAGCAGTCCTGAACAAGGCAGGTACGCAATGGGCCTTTGGCGTCTATAATACCGGCATTGTACTGAATAATGATAATGGAAGTATTTATACCGGGAGCAGCAGCATATCGGCTTCAGGAAGCATAGTGTTTCGTGCTTTGACCTGTACGGTTTCCGCTCCAGGGAACGTGGTTTTGAAGAAAGCGCGATTGTCGAAGTTTCAGAATATCGGTGATGTCGATGGGGCGAGTCCATTCAATGTATCCCTTCAGTGTAACGATAATGCTTTGGTTGGTATGACGATGGATGCTGCCTACGGCTACAGTGTCATTGATGCTTCCAATGGCGTAATTGGAATATTTCAGCAGTCGGGAGCGGCAAAAGGATTTGGTCTTCAGATCAGCCGTGCTAACGGCTCGGTCATGCCATTTCAGACCCGTGTTGATATGGGTGCGATCACGGCGGACTCTATTAATAACTATGGATTCAGCGTGCAGTACAGGAGAGTTTCCTCACCAGTTTCTTCTGGCGTAGTTACTAGTGGCTTGGTCTTGACGATGGATTATCAATAGAAGTTAACCCCGCGCCTCTACCTCCATAAAAAATAACGGCTCGGCCGCTGTAGCCGAGCAGCTGTTCTTCGTGTAAGCACGGGTGGCTTTGTAGGATTCAGGGAGCAGTGAAATCGATAATTCCCTGATTTCGGATGTAATTGCTGGCAGAGCCTTGGGGATATTTCGGTAGGTTGACGGGTGCTTGTCGGGCGAGCTTTTCATCCGCAACGAGCCTGTCGTCCTGTTGCGGTCATGACTCTTGAAAAAGGAACTTGAAATGAAAAATCTGCTGGTTGCAGGGGTGTTATCCACACTGGTTACTGGGGCATTTGCCTACGATGCTCAAGTAAACATTGGCGGTGAGGTGATCACCGAGTCCTGCAAGATAAACAACTCCGCCACTGAACCGGTGTCGATCAACGTTCCGTTGAGCAGCATCAACACCAGCGCGCTGCCATCGGTGGGCAGTTGGGCGCAGAACACCAAGTTCGTGGTATCGCTGACGGATTGTCCGGGGGCGGTCAATGTTGTCTGGGAGAAATTTGCCAATGTTGACGCGAGCACCGGCGCGTTGATCAACACGGTCTCCGGTGGCACCAACGCTCAGATTCGAGTGCTGGATAGGAGCTTTACGCCGATCAACATGAATCAGGACACCGGCATTCAGGTGACCACGACCTCGGCCGACCTTCCTTATTACGCGCAGTACTACGCCAAGGTGACGCCAGTGACACCCGGCAAGATTTCTACCTTTGGTTATATCAGCCTGTACTACCAGTAACAGGGGGCCGTACTCCGGTGGCAATTAGTCCACCGGGTACGACAGGACAACAGGCGCCTTCGGGCGCCTTTTTCATTTCGCCTGTTCAGTGTGCGTTGCGCAACTGCTGCAACAGCGCCGGGGTCGGGTAGCCGTCAGCTGGCTGGTCGATGGACTGCTGGAAGGTGCGGATGGCCTTGCGCGTATTGGCGCCAATGATGCCATCGACCGTTCCGGGAGAAAGGCCTCGGTCGGCCAGTGTCTGTTGCAGTTCAATACGTTCGCTGCGGCTCAGCGGCGTGTCTTCCACCGGCCAGTTTCCCACCAGTTTTCCGCCGCCCTTGAAGCTGTCCGCCAGAAGACCAACGGCGAGGGCATAAGACGTGGAGTTGTTGTACTTGAGTATTGCGCGGAAGTTGTCGGTCACCAGGAACGCCGGGCCGCGATAGCCTGCCGGTAGCACCAGCGAGACGCTGGCCTGCGGGTCCGAAGGCAGGTTGCCACTCGCCGGACGAACACCCTGGCGCAGCCACTCGGCCATGGGTTTGCGTATGCTCATTTCCGCCTGGGAGTAGTCGAAGCCTGGCGGCAGGCGCACTTCGAAGCCCCAGGACTGGCCGCGCTGCCAGCCGGAGGTCTTCAGGTAATTGGCGGTGGAGGCAAGGGCGTCCGGGGACGAGCCCCAGATATCGCGTCGGCCGTCGCCGTCGAAGTCCACCGCGTACTGGTTGTAAGTGGTGGGAATGAATTGCGTCTGCCCCATGGCGCCGGCCCAGGAGCCGATCATGTTGCCGGCTGGCACGTCACCGTGCTGGATGATCCGAAGCGCCGCGATCAACTGGTCGCGACCGAAGTCTGGGCGGCGACCTTCATAGGCGAGGGTGGCGAGGGAGCGGATGACGTTCTTGCTGCCCATCTGCTGGCCGAAATTGCTTTCCATGCCCCAGATCGCTACCACTGCTTCGCGGTCCACACCGTAAGCCGTGTCGATGCGTTGCAGCACCTCCGCGTTCTGCAGTAGGCGGTCCTGACCATTGCGCACTCGCGCCGGGGAGACGGCGCTTTCCAGGTACTGCCAGACGGGGCGAGTGAACTCGGGTTGACTGCGGTCGGCGGTCACCACCGAGTCATCCGGCTCGATGCCTTCGAACGCCTGATCGAAGGTCTGCGGGCTGATGCCGGCGGCCAGCGCTTGCGCGCGGAAGCCGTCGCGCCATTGGGCGAAGCTCTGCGTGGGTTGAGCATGCTCGACGGCGGCGCCTTTGGGCGGCGGCTCGGTGCAGGAGGTCAACAGGCCGAAGCTGGCCAGGGACAGTGCGGCGATGAGCAGGCAACGTTGGCCGACAACAGGTGAAACAGGCTTGCGCATTGCTCTCCTCGGGAACTGGCAGGGGAGGGGCCACCTTAACATGGCGTCTTTGACGCGTCTGCGTTCGACAGAGGCGGCGGGTCAGCAGATTCGATGTTGCAGCGGCGGCAAAATTCCCTCCGGCGACGGGGCGGTCGTCGGGCGGTGCACTTTTAAGTCTTGTGCGGGGGCTTTGGGGGCTCAGTCGAGGGCTTGGCCCGCTGCTACAAGGGCATCATTTATTGCCTGGGCTGCCACCGCTTTCCTGATCGACGTTGGGTGCGCTCTGGTTCAGTTCCTTGAGCATGTCGTCATAGGCGGCGCAGTCGTCGGGGCGCTGCTCACTGGAGCGGGACTTCTTCATTTCCGCGAGCTTTTCGTTGAGCTTCTGCGCGCGCTGGGGATCGCTGCGGGTGACTTCGGTGACCTTGGCGGCGACCTGCTTGCCCTTGGCTTCAGCTTCCTGATCGGAGCAGAACGCATGGGCGGACAGGCTGAAGGGGAGGGCGAGGATGGCGACTATCAGGGGCGCTTTCATGGGTGGACCTCCAGGGCTTGGCTGTCCGGTTGAAAGCGAAAGGGCGGGGGTGGTTCAGGTTTTCTGAGGATTTCAGGCCGCCAGAAGCGAAGAAGCCTCCCAATTTCGGGAGGCTTCGCGGCGGTAACTGCCTTTGCCTTTGAGCGGTTGTTCCTGTCGGCTGCGGAACAGCGGTTGCGCGACCAGGGACTTGGCCTTGTTCGGCCGTTTGGATTTCTTCGCCATGGGTCTTTCCTCGTTGAGGCCGGCGCCGTTGCCGGCGCGCGCATCTTCCGCCTATCTGGGACGCTTGTCCATGCCACTGGTCTACCGGCGGGCGGGCCAAGGCGAGCGGTTGGCGTTCGGGGCTACGCTGGGACGACGGACCTTTCTGATATGACAGACAAGAACGAGGGCAAGGGTGATGAAGTTTCTCTGCATGATCTACTTCGACGAGCGCAAGGCCGCTGAGCTGCCGGAAGCCGAACTGCGTGGCATTGTCGACGAGTGCATGACCTACAGCGAGCAACTGCGCCGCAGCGGCAACTACATTGCGGCCAATGCGCTGTTGCCGACGCCGACCGGGCGCACGTTGCGCGGGCAAGGCGAAAAGCTCGCCGTTACCGACGGGCCGTTCGCCGAGACGCGGGAACAGCTGGGCGGTTTCTACCTGATCGAGGCACTGAGCATGGAGGAGGCCGAGCGGATCGCCGCGAAGATTCCGCCAGGGCGGCTCGGGTGCGTGGAGGTTCGCCAGGTGCGGGAGTGGGAATGAGGCGGAATCCCTCTCGAAGGAAGCCCGCTTCCTCGTGATGAGATACCTCGGAGCTGGCCTGTAGGGCGCCCGATGGGCGCGATCGCGGGCGCGGCCCGCTCCTACAGGGGGTGGCCTTCAGAATGCCTGTGGGCAGTTTCCTAAGAGGTGAACCGGGCCACGCTATGCGGCGAAACGTCCGGGTTTGAGCTGTCGGAACAGTGAAATCTCCTACCTTCTTTTAGCCTTGAGGGCCTACGTGCGTGCTCGCTAGATTCCGGCTGCCACGGTCAATCCCGTGGCCGGGTGTCGCAGCCCGGTATAGCCAACAGGTGCGCACGTAACACCTTTGCTCTCAAGTCAGGCAACCCTGTCTGATAGGTGATGCATCCATGGTGGGCCGTGCGGTGCAGGCTTATGCCTGGCCGGTTTTTGGCTCCTGTTCGCCGGTACTGCGACCTCCGCACGGTCCCGCCTCCCTAACTTGCGTCGCAGTGAGTTAGCGAGGCGGCTCTTTGCTGAAAAGGAGTGTTTTTGCATGCACTATCCCCCTTTTACTCTCGCGCCCCACCCTGGTTCTTTCTGTCCTGCTGCACCGTCCCCGGAGGTGCGCCATGACTGAGTTCCTCCCCGTTCCGCTGGAATCCCGACCCTACGAAGACGTGATGTTCATCAATGCCCTGGCCTCGGTCGAGGCGTTGCGCGACGCCGCGCTGCGGCGTCTGACAGCGGTGGAAGACCTGCTGTGCTTGCTGGAGGACGACTCCGATCCTGGCCTGATCCGCGCGACGTCGCGTCTGGCATCGGCACTCTCGCCGCTGGTCAGCGAAGCTCGGCAGCTTTACGAACTGGCGCTGGATCGGCCGACCGAGGAGCGGGGAAAGGCGCGTCCCGCGTCGCAGGAGTCAGGAGCGGCGTTGCGCTGATCCGTTCTGGAGCCGGGGGGAGGCGCCTCGCGGATTCATCGAACCCTGGCCTGTGGCGGATTGTCGCTATTTCTGTAACAGATTTTTTCAGAGGCGCGACTGTGGCTGGTTCGCTGGCTCGGTTAGCTTGGTAGCTGACTAACTATTGCCTCGGTGTGCAGGGACCGCGACGCCCCCGGCTGGAGATGTGTCATGCAGCAATGGTCCCCGACCCAGCGCAATGTGGTGATCGCTTCGGTGCTCGCCTGGACGCTGGATGCCTTTGACTTCTTCCTCCTGGTCTTCGTCCTCACCGATATCGCGCAGACCTTCCAGGTGGACCTCCCGCAGGTGTCGCTGGCGATCCTGCTGACCCTGGCGGTGCGGCCCATCGGTGCGCTGCTGTTCGGACGCGCTGCCGAGCGTTATGGCCGGCGACCGGTGCTGATGGTCAACATCCTGATCTACTCGGTGCTGGAACTGGCCTCGGCCTTTTCGCCGAACCTCGAGACCTTCCTGATCCTGCGCGTGGTCTACGGCGTGGCGATGGGAGGCATCTGGGGCGTGGCTTCCTCGCTGGCGATGGAGACCATTCCCGAGCGTTCGCGGGGGATGGTGTCGGGGTTGTTCCAGGCGGGTTACCCGGCGGGCTACCTGATCGCTTCGATCATCTATGGCCTGTTCTTTGAAGCGCTGGGCTGGCGTGGGATGTTCATCGTCGGTTGCCTGCCGGTGGTGCTGGTGGTGTTCATCTGGTTCAAGGTGCCGGAATCGCCGATCTGGCAGGCGGCACGCGAGCGCAAGGAGTCGACGCCGCTGTGGCCGGTGCTGCGCAGCCAGTGGAAGTTGTGCCTGTACGCGGTCCTGTTGATGGCTTGCTTCAACTTCTTCAGCCATGGCACGCAGGACCTTTACCCGACTTTCCTGAAGGTGCAGCACGGGTTTGATACGCAGACGGTCAGCCTGATCGCGGTGGTCTATAACATCGCGGCGATCCTGGGAGGCATTCTGTTCGGCAGTCTGTCCGAGCGTATCGGGCGGAAGAAGGCCATCATCTGCGGCTCGCTGCTGGCGCTACCGGTGCTGCCATTGTGGGCATTCAGCCACGGCGCGGTGGCGCTGGGCGTCGGCGCCTTCCTGATGCAGTTCATGGTGCAGGGCGCCTGGGGTGTGATTCCCGCCTATCTGAACGAATTGGCGCCGGTGGGCACTCGAGCGGTGCTGCCGGGGTTCGTCTATCAACTGGGCAACCTGATCGCTTCGGTCAATGCGCCACTGCAGGCGGAGATCGCCAGGAGCTACAGCTTTGGGACGGCGATGGCCGTGGTTGCCGGGGTCGTGGCGGTGCTCATCTGCGTGCTGATCAGTACCGGGCGCGATACTCGCGGTGTGGCGCTGGATAGGGCGGAAGGCCAGGAGCACCGGGCAGTGCCGGCGCGGTCCTGAAACACCGGGCACTGGGCGGGTGTACGAGCAAGCTCGTTCCTACCGGGCGCCGCGTAGGGGCGGACTGCGTCCGTGATGGCCTCTAGTCAGGTCGCGAGGCGTTGCAATCAGGCCGAAGGCAGGCTGATGCGCTGGCCGGCGACCAGCAGGGCGAGGCGGGCGAGGCTGTTCCAGACGTTGCCGGGGGCCTGGCCCTTGATCTGTGCGTCGATCAGCTGGGCGTCCTGCAGCATCTGGTTCCAGCGCTGCGTGGTGTGCCGTTGCAGGGCCTTGCTCATCAGCGGGCGACGCTTGTCCCAGATGGGAGGGCGGGCCTGGCTGAAGGCCTTGTCGAGCGGGACGCCCTGGCTGAACTGCTGGGCGAGGCTGGCGAGCACGCGGATTTCCCGGGCCAGGGCCCAGAGGATGACCGGGGGTTCCACCCCTTCGCCGCGCAGGCCTTCGAGCATGCGCAGGCAGTGGGCGGCTTCGCCGTTGAGGGCAGCATCGATCAGGCCGAAGACGTCGAAGCGCGCGCTGTCGGCCACGGCTGCCTGCACGGTGTCGGCGTCGATCTGCTGGCCATCGGCAAGCAGCTTGAGCTTCTCGATTTCCTGGGCGGCGGCCAGCAGGTTGCCTTCGACGCGCGCGGCGATCAGGTCAACCGCTTCCTGGCTGGCGGCGAGTCCGGCCTGGGAGAGGCGCTGACGGATCCACTGCGGCAACTGGTGTGCGTCGATGGGCCAGATCTGGATGAACTGGGCGGCGTCGCCGTCGATCAGGGCCTTGGCCCATTTGGTCTTCTGCGTGCTGCCGTCGAGTTTGGGCAGGCTGACCAGCAGGACGGTGTCTTCCGGCGGACGCTGCAGGTATTCCTGGAGAATCGCCGCGCCCTTGTCGCCAGGCTTGCCAGAGGGAAGGCGCAGTTCGATCAGGCGCTTCTCGGCGAACAGCGAAAGGCTGGCGCCGGCCTCCAGCAGCTGGCCCCAATCGAAGTTGGCTTCGGCGTTGAACACCTGGCGCTCACCGAAATCACGCTGGCGGCAGGCGGCACGGATGGCGTCGCAGGCTTCCTGGCAGAGCAACGGTTCGTCGCCGCTGACCACGTAGACGGGCGCGAGGTTGCCTTGCAGGTGCTTGGCGAGTTGTCCGGGATTGAGCTTCATGATGAGAAAGGGGCCGGTTGGCCGGCCCCTTGTCGCTTACTGCTTCGGAAATTCGATCGGCGACTGCTGCGGCTGAGACTTGGCAGCCT
This sequence comes from Pseudomonas sp. YH-1, assembly GCF_051990045.1. Lineage (NCBI taxonomy): Bacteria > Pseudomonadati > Pseudomonadota > Gammaproteobacteria > Pseudomonadales > Pseudomonadaceae > Pseudomonas > Pseudomonas sp. YH-1. The sequence goes on from NZ_CP178184.1 coordinate 1,876,884, forward strand.
CGTCCGCGGCCTTCATCGCGTCCGCTTCGGCCTTGGCCTTGGCTTCCGCCTTGGCTTGCAGGTCGTCGAGCTGGGCCGGGGTGATCAGCTGCAGGCGGGTGACCATCTGCTGGACCAGGTCGCGGCGCATTTCGGCACGGATCTGCTGGGCTTCCTGGTCGGAACCGATCAGGTTGTTCTCGTCCTGCACGTAGACCTTGCGGACCTGCACCTGATTGGCGAGCAGCAGCAGGTTGTCGCTGCCGCGAATCTCGTAGCTCAGGGTGTTGGTCAGTTCGTTTTCTGCGCTGCGCGCCGAGCTGGTGTAGCTGACGCTACGCTGGGTCACGTCTTCGCGGGCGAGGATCAGGTGGTACGGCGCACGGGAGACGACTTTCACGCCGCTGCCTTCAAGCACCTGCTTGAGCTGCGTGACGGTGTCGCCATAGGCGTTGCGCGCGCTCACGTCGATCTCCTTGAGCGCAAAGTTCGTATCGCCCAGGCCACGCAGTTGGAAACCGCAGGCGCTCAGCACGCTGGCCAGGCCGATCAGCGCGAGGCTGGTCAGGATACGTTTCATCAAGCTTCCCTCACTCCTGTTGATCCGGTATGCCCGTGGCGAAGGTGCCACGGGCGAATGGGTCTTTTCCAGCGTTGCTTTTAGTTGGCGACGATATTGACCAGCTTGCCGGGCACCACGATGACCTTGCGGATGGTCAGGCCGTCGGTGAAGCGCAGCACGTTTTCGTTGGCGCGAGCGGCGGCTTCGACTTCCTCGCGGCTGGCGCTGGCGGGCATTTCGATGTGGCCGCGCAGCTTGCCGTTGACCTGAACCACCAGTTGCAGGCTGTCCTGTACCAGGGCGGCTTCGTCGACCTGCGGCCAACTGGCGTCGATGACGGCGCCGTCCTTGCCCAGCTCTTCCCAGACCACGTGGCAGATGTGCGGGGTGATCGGGGCGAGCAGCAGGGTGACGGTTTCCAGGCCTTCCTGCAGCAGGGCGCGGTCGGCGGCGGATTCGGTCGGAGCCTTTTCCAGTACGTTCATCAGGGTCATCACGGCGGCGATGGCGGTGTTGAACTTGTGGTGCTGGCCGACGTCCTGGCTGGCCTGACGGATGGCCAGGTGGATGGCGCGGTGAATGGCCTTCTGCGCGTCGTCCAGCGCGGACTTGTCCACGGCGCCGGCGGGGCCTGCATTGACGTGGGCCTGGGCCAGACGCCAGACGCGGCGCAGGAAGCGGTTGGCGCCTTCAATGCCGGAGTCGGACCATTCGCAGCTCATGTCCGGCGGCGAGGCAAACATCATGAACAGGCGGCAGGTGTCGGCGCCGTAGGCGTCGATCATGGCCTGCGGGTCCACGCCGTTGTTCTTGGACTTGGACATCTTCTCGGTGCCGCCGATTTCCACCGGCAGGCCGTCGGTCCTCAGGCGTGCGCCGATGACCTTGGCCTTGGCGTCACGCTCGACTTCCACGTCCGCCGGGTTGAACCATTCCTTGCCACCGTTGGCGGCGACGCGGTAGTACGTCTCGGCGACCACCATGCCCTGGGTCAGCAGGTTCTTGAACGGTTCGTCGGAGTCGATCAGGCCTTCGTCGCGCATCAGCTTGTGGAAGAAGCGCGCGTAGAGCAGGTGAAGGATCGCGTGTTCGATACCGCCGATGTACTGGTCGACCGGCAGCCAGTAGTTGGCGGCCTTCTTGTCCAGCATGCCGTCTTCGAACTGCGGGCAGGCGTAGCGGGCGAAGTACCAGGAGGACTCGACAAAGGTGTCCATGGTGTCGGTTTCGCGCTTGGCCGGCTGGCCGCATTTCGGGCAGCTGCACTCGTAGAACGAGGGCAGTTTGGCCAGCGGCGAACCAGCGCCGTCCGGCACCACGTCTTCGGGCAGGACCACCGGCAGCTGGTCGGCCGGTACCGGCACGTCACCACAGCTGTCGCAGTGGATGATCGGGATCGGGCAGCCCCAGTAGCGCTGGCGGCTGATGCCCCAGTCGCGCAGGCGGAACTGGGTGCGCTGCTGGCCGAGGCTCTTGGCAGCGAGGTCGGCGCCAATGGCATCGAACGCAGCCTGGTAACCCAGGCCGTCGTATTTGCCGGAGTTGACGGTGACGACGCTCTCGTCCTTCAGGCCGTACCACTCTTTCCAGGTGCCGGCTTCGAAGTCGTTGTCGCCTTCTACCTTGGCGATGACCTGAACGATGGGCAGGCCGTACTTGTTGGAGAACTCGAAGTCGCGCTCGTCGTGACCCGGGACCGCCATTACGGCGCCTTCGCCGTAGGTCATCAGGACGTAGTTGGCGATCCACACTGGCAGCTTGTCGCCGGTCAGCGGATGCTCGACGAACAGGGAAGTGGCGACGCCTTTCTTCTCCTGGGTGGCGATGTCGGCTTCGGCGACACCGCCGCGCTTGCACTCGTCGATGAACGCTTGCAGCGATGGATCGCGCTCGGCGGCCAGGGTGGCCAGCGGATGCTCGGCGGCCACGGCGACGTAGGTGGCGCCCATCAGGGTGTCCGGGCGGGTGGTGAAGACTTTCAGTTGGCCGGCTTCGCCGATGGAGGCCTGGTCATAGGGGAATGCGATTTCCATGCCGCGGGACTTGCCGATCCAGTTGCGCTGCATGGTCTTGACCTGTTCCGGCCAGCCCGGCAGGTCGTCGAGGCTGGACAGCAGCTCTTCGGCATAGGCAGTGATCTTGAAGTAGTACATCGGGATTTCGCGCTTTTCGATCAGCGCGCCCGAACGCCAGCCACGGCCGTCGATGACCTGCTCGTTGGCCAGTACGGTCTGGTCTGCCGGGTCCCAGTTCACGGTACCGTTCTTGCGGTAGATCACGCCCTTCTCGAACAGGCGGGTGAACAGCCACTGTTCCCAGCGGTAGTAGTCCGGCTTGCAGGTGGTGACTTCGCGGGACCAGTCGATCGCCAGGCCCAGGCTGTTGAGCTGGGACTTCATGTAGGCGATGTTGTCGTAGGTCCAGGCTGCCGGTGCGACGTTGTTCTTCATCGCGGCGTTTTCCGCCGGCATGCCGAACGCGTCCCAGCCCATCGGCTGCAGGACGTTCTTGCCCTGCATGCGGTGGTAGCGGCTGATCACGTCACCGATGGTGTAGTTGCGCACGTGCCCCATGTGTAGCTTGCCGCTCGGATACGGGAACATCGACAGGCAGTAGAACTTCTCCTTGCCGGCGACTTCGTCGACGCGGAAAGAGTTGTGTTCGTTCCAGAAGTTCTGGGCCTGGGATTCGATCTCGAGAGGCTGATATTGCTCGTGCATGGCGCGATTTGAACCTGTACGGAAGAGAATTGTGCGGCCGGGGAGGTCGAGTGGCCCTCCGCTTCACCAGCCCCTGAGAAAACAAGGGTCGGGCGGCTACAGAAAGCCTCGTAGCATACATGACCCCCACCCGAGCCGGTAGCCCGCGCCGTTTGTCGCGCGCTCGGTGTGGCACGGGGTGGGCCGCTAAGCTTTGCCTGAGGGCGGGAGGTTTCCGCCTGTCTTGAGGTGACTGATGGCTGAGCTGCATCGCGCAAGTGCTTCGGGTTCCGGTCTGTATGAACGGTTGTTGCAACGGCTCGCGCTGGCCCTGGATGAGGCCGACACCGCTGAGCGATTACGTGACGAGTGCCCCGTGGAACTGGAGTTGCGCGGTTTGAGCAGTGCCGAGATGGCGTTGATCAGGGCTTATCTGGACCAGGATGTGAACTGGCTGCGCGGCTGGCATGCCGCGGCGGAAGAACTCGCCATGCTGGAGCGCGCACCGGCCCGCGCCGCGCGCCATGTGCGTCAATCCGCACCTCCCAGCCGTCTGCGCCTGGTGCCGCGCCCTCAGCAACTGCAGTGCGCGCTGTGTGGTTCGCCGGTGGCCTGGAGTCGCAACCAGGGCGTGTTGCCCTGCACATCCTGCGGCTCGCAGCTGTTCCGTAACGCGAAGGCACGCTGACATTTCCCCGATCCGTTAGGCTTGGCGCCTCGACAAGGAGTCGCCAATGCCTATCCGCTTCATCCTCAAACAGATTTTCATGCCGCCGGGATTGCTGCTGCTTTTGCTGTTCCTGGGTTTCGTGCTGCGCCGGCGTTGTCCGCGCTTATCGGTGTTCTGCTTCTTTTCCGGCTTCCTCGGCCTGCTGGTGATGAGCCTGCCGGTGACGGTGGAGTGGGGCGCGCGCCAGCTGGAGCAGCAGGATGCTCTGAAGCAGGCGGACTGGGCGGCTTTGGCACAACGCGCCGACGCCATTGTGGTGCTGGGTGCCGGCAGGGTGCGCGGGGATCGCGCCTGGGATGCGGACCAGCCCGGCCTGATGGCCCGCGAGCGCATTCGCTATGCGGCGCGCCTGGCCAAGGCCAGTGGCTTGCCGGTATTGACCTCCGGCGGCCTGCATTACGGCACACCGCCCAGCGAGGCGCGAATCATGGCGCAGAGCCTGCTGGACGATTACGGCGTGCCGGTGCATTGGGAGGAGGGACGCAGCCGCACGACCTGGGAGAATGCGCGATTCAGCGCCGACATGCTGCGCGAAGCGGGGATCAAGCGGGTGGTCTTGGTTACCAGTGCCATTCACATGCCGCGCTCGATCTGGAGCTTCGAAAAGGCCGGGCTGGAAGTGCTGCCGGCGCCCTCGGGCTATATCGGCACGGACGACGCAGTGCCCATGGGTGGCTGGCTGCCGGAAGGGCGGGCGATCTGGCAGAGCGGGCAGTTGCTGAACGAGGCGATTGGGCTGGTGGGGTATCGGTTGTTCTACCGATAGACCCGGATTTGGGCTGTTCGCGAGCAAGCTCGCTCCTACAGGTCCGAGCTCGCTTTTGTAGGAGCGAGCTTGCTCGCGAACCTGGCTCCCATGATGAAAAAGGGCCTCGCGATGAGGCCCTTTTCGTTGGAGTCAGCCGAACAGTCGGCGTTCTTCCGGATGCGTACGGCGACGCACCAGCGCCCATACCAGCAGCACGGCGCTGAGGATCGCCAGTGGCCAGACGCGCCATTGCAGGTAGGGTGTCAGGCCCTGCATCGGTACGACTTCGCCACGCAGCACGCCTTGCTGGAATTGCGGAATCTGCACCGCCAGCTTGCCGAACGGGTCGATCAGCGCGGTAACGCCGTTGTTGGTGCCGCGCACCATCCAGCGACCGGCTTCCAGGGCGCGCATCTGCGCCATCTGCAGGTGCTGCAGCGGGCCGATGGAGGTGCCGAACCACGCGTCATTGCTGATGGTCAGCAGCAGCTGGCTCTGCGCCGCGAGCTCGGCGGCGAACTCCGGGTAGACCACTTCGTAGCAGATGTACGGCGCCACGGAGTAGCCCTTGGCCTTGAGCAGCGGCTGGTCGGCCGGACCGCGGGCGAAGTCGGACATGGGCAGGTCGAAGAAGGCGATCAGGCCGCGCAGCAGGTCCTGCAGTGGGACGTATTCACCGAAGGGCACCAGCTTCTGCTTGAGGTAGTTGCCGCTGCCGTCGCCAACTACGGTGATGCCGTTGTAGTAACGGATGCCCTCGGCCGTCTTCTCGCGCACCGGCACGCCGGTAATGAGCGCGGCCTTCTTGGCGGTGGCGACACCATTGATCATCTCCAGGTAGCCGGTGGCCTGGTCCTTGAGGATCGGCACGGCGGTTTCCGGCCAGACGATCAGGTCGACGTCGTGCTGCTCGGCGGTGAGGTCGCGGTACAGCTCCAGCTGGTGAGTGATGGCCTTCGGGTCCCACTTCATTTCCTGGGCGATGTTGCCCTGCAGCGCGGCGACCTTCAGCGGTGCGCCGGCCGGGGTGGTCCAGGCGTGGCCCTTGTAGCCCAGGCCCACGGCCCAGGGGGCGATCAGCAGGATCAGGCCGGTGACCAGGCGCGCGGGGCGCCGGGTCAGGGCCGGGATGTTGACGATCAGCGCGCCGCTCAGGGCGATGGCGAAGGACACCAGCCAGACGCCGCCCAGCGGGGCGAGGCCGGCCAGCGGGCCTTCCAGCTGGCTGTAGCCGGCATAGAGCCAGGGGAAGCCGGTGAGGAACCAGCTGCGGAACAGTTCCAGCACTACCCACAATGCGGCGAAGGCCAGCGCGTCGCTGACTGGCGCATTGTTGCGACGGAAGAATTTCGCCCAGACCCAGGCAGGCAGGGCGAAGAAGAAGGCCACGCCAGCGCTGAATCCGCCCACCAGGAAGCCAGCCAGCGGCCCGGACGCGCCGCCGAAGTTGTGGATGCTGAAGTAGATCCAGCTGGTGCCGGCGATGAAGGCGCCGAAGCCGTACCACCAGCCACGCCAGAGCGCCGAGCCCGCGGTCGTGCCGCGCAGGCCGAGGTAGAACAGGGCCAGCGAGAGCACCGCCAGCGGCCAGTAGCCGAACGGGGCGAGGGTCAGCGGCGTGAGCGCGCCAGCGGCCAGGGCGAGCAGATGGCCTGGCAGGCCGGGGCGGGTGATCCAGCGCATCGGAAATCCTTGTAGCGGTTAAGCGATGCGCAAGAGTAATGGAGAGACGAACGGTAGGCTATGGGGATGAAAGCCAAAAGCCATGAGCTGACTGCGGCAGGGTGTTGCAGGAGCGTTCGGAGCTGATTGTAGGAGCGAGCATGCTCGCGAACGGCCCTCGCAGCGGAGTGGGTTCGCGAGGCCGAATCCGTTCCCTACGGATAACGGCGCTCCCCACATCCCTGTGGGTCACAAGCTCGCTCCTGCAGGGGTTTACCTTCAATCCTGCAGCGGAGTGAGGCGCAGCAGATGCAGCCGGCGGCTGTCCGCGTTGAGCACGCGGAAGCGGAAGCCACCCAGTTCGGTGGTCTCATTGCGCTTGGGCAGGTGGCCAAAGGCGCTCATCACCACGCCGCCGACGGTGTCGAATTCCTCGTCGGAGAATTCCGCGCCGAAGAAATCGTTGAAGGCTTCCACCGGGGTCAGCGCCTTGACGATGAAGTCACCGCTGGGCAGCGGCTTGATGTAGCTGTCTTCCTCGACGTCGTGCTCGTCCTCGATGTCGCCGACGATCTGCTCCAGCACGTCCTCGATGGTCACCAGCCCCGCCACGCCGCCGTACTCGTCAATGACGATGGCCATGTGGTTGTGGTTGGCGCGGAACTCGCGCAGCAGCACGTTCAGACGCTTGGATTCCGGCACGAAGGTGGCCGGCCGCAGCAGGTCCTTGATATTGAACGCATGCGTGTCGTCGTGAAGGATCAGCGGCAGCAGGTCCTTGGCCAGCAGGACGCCCATGACGTCGTCGAGGCTCTCACCCACGACCGGGTAGCGCGAGTGCGCCGCCTCGATGATCGCCGGCAGGAACTCACGCGGCGTCTGGGTGGCCTTGATGCTGATCATCTGCGAGCGCGGCACCATGATGTCGCGCACCTGCAGGTCGGCGACCTGGATCGCCCCCTCGACGATGGACAGCGCTTCGCTGTCGAGCAGCTTGTTGACGTGGGCTTCGCGCAGCAGCTCCAGCAGCTCCTGGCGGTTTCTCGGCTCATGGGCAAAAGCCTGGGTGATCTTGTCCAACCACGACTTGTGCCCATTGCTCGATCGATCTTCGCTCATCTTTTCCTTGCTCGGTGGCTTTTATTCTTCATCGGCCGCGTACGGGTCCGGGTGACCCAGTTCGGCCAGCAATTCCCGTTCCAGGCCTTCCATTTCCTCGGCTTCGGCATCATCGATGTGATCGTAGCCGAGCAGGTGGAGGCAACCATGGATGACGAGGTGGGCCCAGTGGGCCTCGGCGGACTTGTCCTGTTCGGCGGCCTCGCGGGTGACTACGGGGGCGCAGATCACCAGGTCGCCGAGCAGCGGGATGTCCAGCAACTCATCGGGAACATCGGCGGGGAAGGACAATACGTTGGTGGCGTAGTCCTTGTGTCGCCAGGTCTTGTTCAGTTCGCGCCCTTCGGCTTCGTCCACCACGCGGATGGTGAGTTCAGAATCATTCGAGCGCTGGCGCAAGGCCAGCTCGCACCATTTTCTGAAGTCAGCTTCGCTCGGCAGGTCGGTCGCTTCGGAAGCGACCTGCAGGTCCAGTTCAAGCATGCTTGTTGCCCTGGCCTTCTACGCCGGTCAGGCGATTCTCGTAAGCGTCGTAGGCGTCGACGATGCGCTGCACCAGCGGATGGCGCACCACGTCCTTGGACTTGAAGTGGGTGAAGCTGATGCCGGGAACGTCGCGCAGCACTTCCATCACGTGCTTCAGGCCAGAGCGCGTGCCTTTCGGCAGGTCGACCTGGGTGACGTCGCCGGTGATCACCGCGGTGGAGCCGAAGCCGATCCGGGTGAGGAACATCTTCATCTGTTCCATCGTGGTGTTCTGGCTTTCGTCGAGGATGATGAAGCTGTTGCTCAGCGTGCGGCCGCGCATGTAGGCCAGCGGCGCGACTTCGATCACCTGGCGTTCGATCAGCTTGGCCACGGTCTCGAAGCCGAGCATTTCGTACAGCGCGTCGTACAGCGGGCGCAGGTAGGGGTCGATCTTCTGAGACAGGTCGCCAGGCAGGAAACCGAGCTTCTCGCCGGCCTCGACCGCTGGGCGTACCAGCAGGATGCGGCGGATCTGCTCGCGCTCCAGGGCGTCTACGGCGCAGGCCACGGCGAGATAGGTCTTGCCGGTGCCGGCCGGGCCGATGCCGAAGTTGATGTCGTGGTCGAGGATGGCCTTCACGTAGCGCTGCTGGTTGGCACCGCGCGGGCGGATGTGCGCCTGGCGAGTCTTGAGCGTGACCAGCGGGGCGACGGGCTCCACGGCGAGTTCTTCCAGTCCTGACTCCTGCAGGAACAGGTGAACCAGGTCGGGCGTCATCTCGGTGCCGTTCTGCACTTCGCGGTAGAGGCGCTGCAGGAGGTTTTCGGCCGCTTGGGTGCGCTCGGGGTCACCGACCAGTTCGAACTGGTTGCCGCGGTTGCGGATCTCGATGCCGAGGCGCTTCTCGATCTGGTGCAGGTGTTCGTCGAACTGGCCGCACAGGTTGGCGAAGCTGCGGGCCTCGAAGGGCTCGAGCATGAAACGATGAATATCCAGGGGGGCGTTCAAGGTGTTGTCTAAGTCGCCGTGCTTCAAAGGGAGATGGTCGAAGAATAACCCCACGCGACCGAGTACGAAAGTTCAGTCGCCAACAGGTCAATCAACGGTCGGTTGTCAGTGACTTGCTTCCACAAGCGTCGCGCGCAGGGAGTTGGGCAGCGCCTCGTAGATTTCCACGTCGACGAACTGGCCGATCAGGCGTGGATTGTCGCAGCGGAAGTTGACCACGCGGTTGTTCTCGGTGCGCCCCTGCAACTGGCCGGGGTCGCGCTTGGCGTAGTCGGTGACGAGGATGCGCTGGATAGTGCCGACCATCCGTCGGCTGATCTCGAAGCCCTGCTGGTTGAGGCGGCTGTTGAGGATCAGCAGGCGCTGCTTCTTTACATCGTCCGGGGTGTCGTCAGCCAGGTCGGCGGCCGGGGTACCCGGGCGTGAGCTGTAGATGAAGGAGAACGAGTAGTCGAAGCCGACGTCTTCCACCAGCTTCAGGGTCTGTTCGAAATCTTTCTCGGTTTCTCCGGGGAAGCCGATGATGAAGTCCGAGCTGATGCAGATGTCCGGCACCGCGGCCTTAAGCTTGCGGATGCGCGACTTGAACTCCAGCGCGGTGTGGTTGCGCTTCATCGCTGCGAGGATGCGGTCGGAACCGGCCTGCACCGGCAGGTGGACGAACTTCACCAGTTGCGGCACTTCGGCGTGGGCGGCAATCAGCGAGTCGGAGAACTCCAGTGGGTGCGAGGTGGTGTAGCGGATGCGCTCGATGCCATCGACCTCGGCGATCACGCGGATCAGCTCGGCGAAGTCGGCGATGCGGCCGTCATGGGTAGGGCCGCGGTAGCCGTTGACGTTCTGGCCGAGCAGGGTGACCTCCTTCACGCCGTTCTCGGCCAGGTGGATCACCTCGGCCAGCACGTCGTCGAACGGGCGGCTGACTTCCTCGCCACGGGTATAGGGCACCACGCAGAAGGTGCAGTACTTGCTGCAGCCTTCCATCACCGAGACGAAGGCGGTGGGGCCGTCGACACGGGGCTCGGGCAGGCGATCGAACTTCTCGATTTCCGGGAAGGACACATCCACCTGCGGTTTGCGGGTGGTGCGGGCGGCGTCGATCATTTCCGGCAGGCGGTGCAGCGTCTGCGGGCCAAACACTACGTCAACGTAGGGCGCGCGCTCGCGGATCGCGGCGCCTTCCTGGCTGGCCACGCAGCCGCCGACGCCGATCACCAGGTTGGGGTTCTGCTGCTTCAGCGTGCGCCAGGCGCCCAGCTCGGAGAACACCTTCTCCTGGGCCTTCTCGCGGATCGAGCAGGTATTGAGCAGGATGACGTCGGCTTCTTCGGCCTTTTCGGTGATCTCCAGGGCCTGGTGCTCACCCAGCAGGTCGGCCATGCGCGAGCTGTCGTACTCGTTCATCTGGCAACCGTGGGTCTGGATGAAAAGCTTCTTGGCCATGGAACCTGTCTTGGGTTGGTTAAAAAACGACCGCGCATTATAAGCCCCGGGGCGGGCATCTACCAGCGGCGGGCTTGAGGGGCGGCTGTCTGTGCTATGCTGCGTCCCCTTTTTGCAAAGCTGTCATCCTTCGTTCATGAGCAAGCGCGAGAACCCGATCTACAAGGTGGTCTTCCTCAACCAGGGCCAGGTGTACGAGATGTACGCCAAGCAGATCTATCAGAGCGATCTGTGGGGCTTCCTGGAGATCGAGGAGTTCGTCTTTGGCGAGCGCACCCAGGTAGTGGTGGACCCCAGCGAGGAGAAGCTCAAGGCGCAGTTCGACGGCGTCATCCGCAGCTTCGTGCCGCTGCACTCGATCATCCGCATCGACGAAGTGGAGCGTCTGGGCACCGCGAAGATCAGCGAGGCTAAGCCCAGCGGCAATGTGATGCCGTTCCCCATGCCGATGCCGAGCAAGGACAACTGACGCTCTTCGGGTTGGCCCGGGTTCGAGTCTGGCTTCCATCTGCTGCGTCGGCCGCTCTCCTGCTGGCGCTCAGTTGCTGGCTGGTCTTTGGCTTCTCCCCGCAACGAGGATTTCCCGATCGGGCGTCCCTGGAGTCGCTGACGGGTACCGTCTCCTGGGTTGAGTCCTCGCGAAACTCTCTGTCTTTCGGCCTCGAAGGACACGATCTTCGATTCTTCTATCCCAAGAGTGCGGGTGACGTAACCCGCGTGCTGAGCCATCTACGCTCGGCACTGCCGATCACTGTGCGCTATGCGAGGCCCGCGTCAGGCGGTGACAGGGCTGCCGTCTGGGGGCTGCTCGCGAGCAACGTCAGCATTCGCTCGTACGATGAGATTGCGCAGCAACGCCAGCGGGACAATTACCTTGCGATGCCGCTGGGGCTGATCTGTCTGGTGGCGGGGTTGTATTTGCTGGACCGTGCGTGGCGCCAGTACGAGGGTTCGACGCCGTCTTAAGGCAGCGGCGAGAACGGTGAGTTGCCGGCGGTCTGCAGTTCGATCAGGTAGTTGCGGAAAATCTGTCCGAGGACCTTGGTGGCGATGTCCAGCTCGTCCTTGTTCATCTGCTCGGCGACCAGGTCGGCGCTGTCCATGGCGTCTTCGGCGCCGTTGACCGCGGCCATCTTCAGCACGATGTAGGCCTGCACATTGTTGGCCTTCACGCCTTCGCCACGGAAGAACATGGTGCCCAGGCGCAGCTGCGCGTCGGCGTGGCCTTGCAGCGAAGCCTTCTCGTACCAGTGCAGGGCGGCCTGGAAGTCGCGTGGGGCGCGCTCGCCGGTGTAGAAGAATTCCCCCAGTTCGAACTGCGCCTGGGCGTCGCCGGCATTGGCGGCCTGCTGGCAGCTGGCCAGGGCCTGTTGCAGCTGTTCGGGCACGGTGTTCAAGGTGCAGCGTCCGGTGGCTGGAATCAGCAGCGAGTTGCCGCCCGCCTGAGTGAACAGGGGCAGTGCGAGCAACAGGCAGCCCAGCAGGGTGCGACCGGAACGGTACATGGGGAGAAGCGGCCTCCAGGATCGGGGCGGGTAAAACCCGGCCAGCGAAATGCGCCAGCCTTCACATTATGAAATAAGCGGGCGCTTCCTTACAAAGTCTTTACCTTCTTTTCTGTTTTTTTGCTGGAAACGGCTGCGGCGGCGGGGTGGGTATAACGCGGGTATAAAGCCCCGAAAGCGTCGGGGCAGAGCGGAAGGCGCCCGGACGGGCGCCTTCGCGAGGGGCGGCTTACTTGAGGGCGGCGAAAGCGCGCTCGGCGGCGTCCAGGGTCAGTTTCAGCTCGGTTTCGCCGTGGGCGATGGAGGTGAAGCCGGCCTCGAAGGCGCTAGGGGCCAGGTAGATGCCGGCGTCCAGCATCAAGTGGAAGAAGCGCTTGAAGCGTTCTGCATCACTGGTCATCACGTCGTCGAAGGTCACGATGTCATCGGCGCCGGTGAAGTACAGGCCGAACATCGCGGCACCCGCCTGGGTGGTCACGAAGGGGATGCCGGCGGCGTCGGCGCGCTCCTGCAGGCCCTGCAGCATGCGGGTGGTGTAGGTGGTCAGCTCGTCGTGGAAGCCGGGGCGGCTGATCAGGCGCAGGGTGGTCAGGCCAGCGGCCATGGCCAGCGGGTTGCCCGACAGGGTGCCGGCCTGGTAGACCGGGCCGAGCGGGGAAATCTGCTCCATGATCTGGCGCTTGCCGCCGAAGGCGCCCACCGGCATGCCACCGCCGATGATCTTGCCGAAGGTCGACAGGTCCGGGGTGATGCCGTAGTGCGCCTGAGCGCCGCCCAGGGCGACGCGGAAGCCGGTCATCACTTCGTCGAAGATCAGCACTACACCGTGTTGGTCGCACAGGCTGCGCAGGCCTTCCAGGAAGCCTGGAGCCGGCGGGACGCAGTTCATGTTGCCGGCGACCGGCTCGACGATGATGCAGGCCACGTCCTTGCCGACTTCAGCCAGGGTCTTCTCGACGGCGGCGATGTCGTTGTAGGGCAGGGTCAGGGTGTGCTTGGCGAAGGCTGCCGGCACGCCGGGGGAGTTCGGTACGCCGAAGGTCAGGGCGCCGGAGCCGGCTTTCACCAGCAGGCTGTCGGAGTGACCGTGGTAGCAGCCCTCGAACTTGATGATGCTATCGCGGCCGGTGTAGCCACGGGCCAGGCGGATGGCGCTCATGGTGGCTTCGGTACCGGAGCTGACCATGCGAACCATGTCCATGGACGGCACCAGGGAGCAGACCAGGTCGGCCATTTCCACTTCCAGCGCGGTCGGCGCGCCGTAGGACAGGCCGTGGTCGAGCTGCTTGCGCACGGCGTCGAGGACTTCCGGGTGGCTGTGGCCGAGGATCATCGGGCCCCAGGAGCCGACGTAGTCGACGTAGCGCTTGTCATCCTCGTCCACCACGTAGGCGCCTTCCGCGTGCTTGAAGAACAGCGGAGTGCCGCCAACGCTCTTGAACGCGCGTACCGGCGAGTTCACGCCACCGGGGATGTGTTTCTGGGCATTGGCGAAAAGCGTTTCGGAACGGGACATGGTGTACCTCGCGAAGCTGTGAAGGGCTGGGCGCTTGGCGCTCAGCGGGTTTCGAAGAGTTGGCTGAAGGCGCGGGCGCGCTGTTCGACTTCGGCCGGGGTGTCGGCGGCGAACAGGGCGTGGATCACGGCAATCATGTCGGCGCCACGGGCAATCAGCTCGGGTGCGTTATCCAGGGTCACACCGCCGATGGCCACCAGCGGCACGTTGAAGCGCGCCCTGGCCTGCTCCAGCAGTTCGAGGCTGGCGGCGGAGGCGCCGGGTTTGGTCTGGGAGGCGAAGAAGCGGCCGAAGGCGACGTAGCTGGCGCCTTCGGCGATGGCCTTCTCGGCCAGGTCGAGGCTGGCGTGGCAGGTGCCGCCGATGACGGCATCGCGGCCGAGCAGGGCGCGGGCGGCGGCCAGCGAGCCGTCGGTCTGCCCCAGATGTACGCTGACGCCCAGGCGCGCCGCCAGTTCGGCGTCATCGTTGATCAGCAGTGTGGCGCCGTAGCGCGCGCAGAGGTCGCGCAGGGCCTCGGCCTCGCGCAGGCGGCGCGAGGCGTCGTCGGACTTGTCGCGGTACTGCAGCAGTTTGGCGCCGCCCTTCAGGGCGGCTTCGACGTAGGGTAGCAGGCGGCCGCCGTCGAGCAGCTGGCTGTCGGTGATGGCGTAGAGTCCGCGCAGTTTCATCAGTGCCTCGATCTTCGTGCGATTGATCAGTGAATCAGTTGCAATAGTCCAGCGGCAGGCGGCGTGGCACGTACTGGCCGTGGCCGGGCGCTTCCGCATCGCGCAGGGTGCGCCAGGTGTAGTCCAGGGCGCTGCGCACTGCGCTCACCAGTTCCTCGCCCAGGGCCAGGCGGCCGGCGAGGGTGCTCGCCAGGGTGCAGCCCGAGCCGTGGTAGCTCCCGGGCAGGCGCTGGCAGGTGAAGGTGTGGCGCTGGCCGTCGCGGGTGTACAGGCGATTGTGCACCTCGGACTCGTCGCCATGGCCGCCGGTGATCAGCAGGGTCTGGATATAAGGCAGCAGCTTGTCGGCGCACTCGTCCGCCGTGCCCTCGGGCAGTTCGGCGAGGATGCGCGCTTCAGGCAGGTTCGGTGTCGCCACTGCGGCAATCGGCAGCAGGCGTTCGCGCATGGCGTAGCCGACGTCGTCCTTGCCCAGCGAGCCCCCGCCGCCGGCGCGCAGCACCGGGTCGCAGACCAGCGGGATGCCCGGCAGGGACTGCATGATCTCGACGACTGTGTCGACCATCTGCACCGAGCCAAGCATGCCCAGCTTGACCGCAGCCACCGGCAGGTCGGCGATCACGGCGTTGGCCTGGGCCAGCACCCACTCGCGGTCGAGCACGCGGAAGTCGGAAACGTTGACGGTATCCTGAACGGTCAGCGCGGTGACGGTCGGCGCCGCGTGGCAGCCTTGGGCGATCAGGGCTTCGATATCGGCCTGCAGGCCGGCACCGCCACTGGGGTCGTGGCCGGACAGGCAGAGCACTACGGGACGGGAGGCAGGTGTTTTCATGGCGCGGGAGCTTATCACCAAATCGCGGCGCTGAGCTGACCGAGCGGTCCGATGCGCATCGCCCGGCCGAGTCCTGCCCGGATGGTCGAATGCCACGTGGCACAAGGCCTGTGCTAGAGTTCGCCGATTCCAACACAACGCCTCCACGGCGCGCCAAAGCAGGGGATGGGGATCTCCGGCGCAGCTGTCGGTGGCACTGCGGGGCACCATGCGGCACTGGCTGATCTTCCTGATCCTTCTCATCCTCTCGCCAGTGGCGAGCGCCATCAGCTTCGACGAGCACGTCGGGCAATTGCCCCTGGGGCGGGCGATGGATGTCTTCGAGGACGTGCGCGGCACGGCCGATATCGCCGAGATCAGCTCGCCGGCGCTGGCCGCCAGCTTCCGCCACCATGAACGTGACGTGCTCAATGCCGGCTATTCGCGCTCGGTGTTCTGGCTGCGCCTGGACCTGGACTACCAGCCCAAGGCCTCGAGCGATCCGGCCAACTGGTTGCTGGAGCTTGCCTACCCGCCACTGGACAAGCTCGATCTGTACCTGCCCGACGGCCAGGGCGGCTTCAAGCTGGCCCAGCGCACCGGCGATACCCTGCCGTTCGACAGCCGGCCGATCCGCCAGAACAACTACCTGTTCGACCTCAAGCTGGAGCCGGGCAAGCCGCTGCGCGTCTACCTGCGCCTGGAAAGCCAGGGCTCGATCCAGGCGCCGCTGACGCTCTGGTCGTCCAAGGCCTACCTGGAGGAGCAGCCGCAGCGCATCTATGTGCTGGGCATCATCTATGGCGTGCTGCTGGTGATGCTGATCTACAACCTGTTCATCTTCCTCAGCGTCCGCGACACCAGCTACCTCTATTACATCCTTTATATAGCCTCGTTCGGCTTCTACCAGATCTCGGTCAATGGCGCGGGCATCGAGTATTTCTGGCCCAGCAATCCCTGGTGGGCCAACGCTGCCACGCCGTTCCTGATCGGCTCGGCCGGTCTGTTCGGCTGCCAGTTCGCCCGCAGCTTCCTGCATACCCGTGAGCACAGCCTGTGGATCGACCGCATCCTGCGCGTGCTGATGGGCATCGGCGCGCTGGTAATGGTGCTGGCGCTGACCGTCAGCTACGCCATCGCCCTGCGGCTGGCTACCTACCTGGCGCTGGCGTTCACCGTGGTCATCTTCACCGCCGGCATCGTCGCCTGGCTGCGTGGCATGCGCGTGGCGCGCTACTTCATCTTCGCCTGGAGCGCCTTCCTGCTCGGCGGGGTCATCAACACACTGATGGTGCTGGGGTTCCTGCCGAACATCTTCCTCACCATGTACGCCAGCCAGATCGGTTCGGCGCTGGAGGTTGGCCTGTTGTCCCTGGCGCTGGCGGATCGCATCAACGCCATGAAGGAAGAGCGCACGCGTATCCTCCAGGAAACCAGCCGCAAGCTGGAGCAGCTGAACCTGGAACTGGCCAGCAGCAACCGCCTGAAGGACGAATTCCTCGCGACCGTCACCCACGAGCTGCGTACGCCCATGAGCGGGGTGATCGGTTCGCTGGAGCTGATGCAGACGGTGCCCATGGACATCGAGCTTGCCCAGTACCACAAGACCGCCACCGGATCGGCGCGCGACATGATGCGCATGGTCAACGACATCCTCGCGCTGATCGAACTGCAGGCCGGCAAGCTTTACCCGCGTCGCGAGCCGTTCAGTCTGCGCGGCTTGTGCGACGGATTGCGTGCTCAGTACGCGCCGCGTGCCGAAGAGCGCGGGCTGCGCTTCGTCCTGCAGCTGGACGAGAGTCTGCCCGACACCCTCGAAGGCGATGCCGGCAAGCTGACCCAGGCGCTGGGTTACCTGATCGACAATGCCATCAAGTTCACCCATCAGGGTGGCGTGCACCTGCGGGTTGGCGGTGTCCCGAACAATGAAGGGCTGGTGCTGCGCGTTGAAGTGCAGGACAGCGGTATCGGCTTCTCCACTCCGCCGGATGGCGCGCTCTACCAGCGCTTCTTCCAACTCGACGGATCGCTGACTCGCGAATACGGCGGCCTCGGTATTGGCCTGGCGCTGACCCGCAAGCTGGTCGCGCTGCTGGGCGGCACGCTGACCCACGAATCCGTGCCGGGGCAGGGCAGTCGCTTTGCCCTGGAGCTGCAGGTCGGTCAGCCGGTGCAGAGCATTGCCCCGCCGCCGCGTCGCGCGGGCGGCCAGGTGCTGCGCAGCCCGGACCAGTGCACCGTGCTGGTGGTGGAAGACAACGCCATCAACCAACTGGTGATCCGCGGCATGTTGCTCAAGCTCGGTTATCGAGTCCGTACGGCCGACAACGGTGCCGAAGCCATCGAGCTGCTGCGGCGAGAGGCCGTCGACACCGTGCTGCTGGATTGCCAGATGCCGGTGATGGATGGCTTCGCTACCTGCCGGGCGATCCGTACACTGCCGCGCTGCGCCGACCTGCCGGTGCTGGCGATCACCGCCCACAGCCATAGCGGCGACCGCGAGCGCTGCCTGGCTGCTGGGATGAGCGACTACATGGCCAAACCGGTGAAGTTCGAGGAGCTGCAGGCGCTACTGCACGACTGGCTGCTGTGCCAGCCGGCGCTGTCGAATCCTGTCTGATGCCGGGGGCTGCGCGGGAGCAACTGTCTTTCGCGCGGTATCTGTTCGCGAGCAAGCTCGCTCCTACGAAGAGTGCACCGGAGCAGGCCCTGTAGGAGCGAGCTTGCTCGCGAACTGTCTCTGTGGCGCCGAGCCATGGTGTTCGTGCGCTCCCTGATGAAAAACGCCGCGATCCCTTTCGGCATCGCGGCGTTTCTGTTTCGGCGAGCGGTCAGGTTCAGACCTTGACGACCCAGCCTTCCGGGCCTTCCACGTCACCCTTCTGGATGCCGGTCAGCTCTTCGTAGAGGCGGCGGGTCACCGGGCCGACGTCTTCGCGGCTGAAGAATACGTGCAGGTTGTCCTTGTACTGGATGCCGCCGATCGGGGTGATCACGGCCGCGGTACCGCAGGCGCCGGCTTCCTTGAAGCGGGCCAGGTCGTCGATCTGCACGTCGCCTTCGACCACTTTCAGGCCCAGGCGCTGTTCGGCCAGTTGCATCAGCGACAGGCGGGTAATGCCCGGCAGTACCGAGCTGGAGCGCGGGGTGACGAACTCGTTGTCGTGGGTAATGGCGAAGAAGTTGGCCGAGCCCACTTCCTCGATGCGGCTATGGGTGGCCGGGTCGAGGTAGATGCAGTCGGCGAAGCCGTCTTTCTTGGCCTGGGCGCCTGGCATCAGGCTGGCGGCGTAGTTGCCGCCGACCTTGGCGGCGCCGGTGCCGTTGGGCGCGGCGCGGTCGTAGGTGGAGATCACGAAGTCATGGGGCTTCATGCCGCCTTTGAAGTAGGCGCCGACCGGGATGCAGAACACCGAGAAGATGAATTCCGGAGCCGGGCGCACGCCGATGTTGTCGCCAACGCCGATCACGAACGGGCGCAGGTACAGCGCGCCGCCGGAACCGTAGGGGGGAATGAAGCGCTCGTTCGCGCGCACGACCTGCTTGCAGGCTTCGATGAACTGCGCTTCGGACACTTGCGGCATCAGTACGCGGGCGCAGCTGCGAGCCATGCGCGCGGCGTTCTGGTCCGGGCGGAACAGGTTGATCGAGCCGTCCTTGCAGCGGTAGGCCTTCAGGCCTTCGAAGCACTGCTGGCCGTAGTGCAGGGCGGAGGAGCCCTCGCTGATGTGCAGGGTGTTGTCTTCGGTCAGCTTGCCGTCGTCCCACAGACCATCGCGCCAGTGGGAGATGTAGCGGAAGTCGGTCTTGATGTAATCGAATCCGAGCGTGCCCCAATCGATGTCTTTCTGTTCCATGGTTGCCTCATTCAATGGGATTACCTGCGGCTGCCGCGAGCCATGCAAGGCCGGCGAGCATCCGGGCAGAGGGTTTGGCGGGCTCTGGCGGCGGGCTGCCCGGATCGCACAGGGATTCGGGCTTGCGGCGGGAACGGTGTTCTCCGCGGGATGGTCACCGCCAGGACTCCATCAAGACTTGCCATGATACCGGCGATAGTCGCGGCTGTGGGCCTCTGGCGGCGAATATCGCTGCCATCAGTCGCATCGGGAATGTCGCGACGCGGGAGCTGGCGCGCGAGGTTTCGTTGTGCAGTTTTGCGTCAGCTCCGCTGGTTTCGTTGAAGTCATCCATTCACATGAATGTCATTTCATATGATGAATGGTTGTTGGCTTATTCCGTGGGGCCGGTCTGCGGGAACAGCGAGCGGCTGATGAAGCGAGCCGTCTCGTGCAGGCTGGCGCCGATCTGCTCCAGCTTCTCGCGGTCGTGCTGGGCGCTGATGCCGATGCCGGAGATCACGAAGCGTGGCTGCCGGTCGTGATCGGTGATCGCGCTGGCGACCATGCTGACGCCGCGGTACAGGTGGTCCTGGTCGATGGCCCAGCCCTGCTCCAGG
The DNA here is from genome assembly GCF_051990045.1 of Pseudomonas sp. YH-1. Lineage (NCBI taxonomy): Bacteria > Pseudomonadati > Pseudomonadota > Gammaproteobacteria > Pseudomonadales > Pseudomonadaceae > Pseudomonas > Pseudomonas sp. YH-1. The sequence goes on from NZ_CP178184.1 coordinate 1,896,262, forward strand.
GCGTCGCGGGCGTCGCGCTGGTACTCCTCGAAGCTGGGCGGAGTCTCCCAGCGCACGCGAGTCAGGCGGCGGCGCAGTTCATCCTCGGGAAGATTGCGCAGGCTGGCGATGCAGCGTCCGGCGGCGCCCACCAGTTCCGGCAGGCGCGAGCCGACGGCAACGTTGACGTGCGCTACGGCTGGGGCGGACACGGCGATCACGCGGATGTGCGCATCGTCGGTGACCTGCCACAGGGTGATCAGGATGCTGTGGCTGGTGCTCAGGCGCTCCAGCTCCGGCTGGATCAGGTCGGCGTAGCTGCGGCCGATGAAGCTCACCGCCAGCTCCGACAGGCCCAGACCCAGGCGATAGGTCTTGGTTTCGTTGTCGAACGAAGTCAGTGCCTCGTTGCTCAGCGTGCGCAGGATATTGAAGGTGGTGCTCGGGCTGATGCCGGTGGCGCGAGCAATGGCGGTCGCGCCTTCGGGGCCTTCGGCATTGGCCAGGTGGCGCAGGATCTGGATGGCATTCACCACGGCGCCGACATCCTTGGCGTTGCCGGTGCGTTTGTTGCTGGCTTCTTCGACGGTTTTTTCAGTGGTCATATTCTGTATTCTGATTGACATTCAGTATTGTGAATGTATTCTGACCCTGCGACGCCTGCAACGGCTTCCGTGAAGCTGGCTTGGCATGGGCGGTAACGCACTTTGCAACAAAGGCAGAACAAGAACAAAGGAGAAACCTCAATGGTGGATTTCCCCGACCGCAACATGCCAGGGCCCGAGGCGCAGTACCTCGCCTTCCTTGCCCAGGGTCGCTTCATGTTGCAGCGCAGCGCCTCCACCGGCCGGCACGTGTTCTACCCGCGCACCCAGGTGCCCGGCAGCGGCGAAACGGACCTTGAATGGGTCCCCGCCAGTGGCCTGGGCACTCTTTATGCCCTGACCGTCAACCGCGCCCGCAGCGGTGACTACAACGTCGCCCTGGTCGACCTCGACGAAGGCGTGCGCATGATGTCGCGCATCGAAGGACACCTCAGCCTGCCCATCGGCACCCGCGTCAAGGCGCGTATCGCCCAGCAGGAGAGTGGTGCCGTCGTTGTCTTCGAGCCCCTGGCGGAGGTGCAGCCATGAGCCAGGTCCTGCGCGGCAAGACCGCCATCGTCGGCATCGGCAGCGCCGGTATCGGCGAAGCCCACGGCTACAGCGCCATGGAACTGCTCGGCCAGGCCTCGATGAAGGCCATCGCCGATGCCGGACTGAAGCTCTCGGACATCGACGCCGTATTCTCGGCCACCAGCTCCCACGCCTTCCCGACCCTCTCGGTCTGCGAATACCTGGGTATCAAGCCGAAATTCGTCGACGGCACCAACGTCGGCGGCTCCAGCTTCGAGTTGCACCTGCTGCAGGCGACACTGGCCCTGGAGGCCGGCCTGTGTGACGCGGCGCTGATCTGCTACGGCTCCAACCAGCGCACGGCTGGCGGCAAGCTGGTGTCGATGAGCGAGCCGCAGTGGCATGAGACGCCCTACCAGCCGCGCCACCCGATCACCGCCTATGCACTGGCCGCGAGCCGGCACATGCATCAGTACGGCACTACCCGCGAGCACCTGGCCGAAGTGGCCGTGGCCGCGCGGGGCTGGGCCAACCTCAACCCCGAAGCCTTCGCCCGTGGCCCGCTGAGCATCGATGACGTGCTCGCCGCGCGGATGGTCAGCGACCCGCTGAGCAAGGCCGACTGCTGCCTGGTCACCGATGGCGGCGGCGCCTGCGTGATGGTGCGTACTGACCGCGCGCGGGACCTGCCCAAGGCGCCGATCTACTTCCTCGGCGCGGCCGGTGCGCAATGGCACCGCTCCATCGTTGCCATGCCCGACCTCACTGTCACCGCCGCATCCGAGAGTGGGCCGCGCGCAATGCAGATGGCCGGGGTGAAGCACTCGGACATCGATCTGGTGATGGTTTACGACGCCTTCACCATCAACACGATTCTGTTCCTAGAAGACCTCGGCTTCTGCCCGAAGGGCGAGGGCGGCCGCTTCGTCCAGGGTGGGCGCATTGCCCCCGGCGGCGAGCTGGCGGTGAACACCAACGGTGGCGGGCTGTCCTGTGTGCATCCGGGCATGTACGGCATGTTCCTGATCATCGAGGCAGTCACCCAGCTGCGCCGTCAGGCCGGTGAACGCCAGCTGAAGAAAGCCGACGTGGCGCTGCTGCACGGCAACGGCGGCACGCTGTCCAGCCAGGTCACCGCGCTGCTCGGCACCCAGAACGTGCTCTGAGATTCGGGTTCGACGCTCCCGGTGGCCGTAACAGACGGCCCACCGTGGACGCGCTCGCCTTCGCGCCGGCCCACAAACGGCCGGCACCCGCTACTTGTTCAGGTGGAACGTCATGTCAGTGAGTCACTTGCAACACTCCGGTTTCTCCAGTCTCACCCCTCTGGTGCAGCCGCGCTCGGTCGCGGTGGTCGGCGCCTCCAGCGACCCGCACCGCATCGGCGGTCGCCCCATCGCCTACATGCTGCGCAACGGCTTCAGCGGTCGCATCCTGCCGGTGAACCCCAACCGTACCGAGATCCAGGGCCTGCCTGCCTATGCCAGCGTCGACGCGCTGCCCGAGGCGCCAGACGTGGCGATCATCGCGGTGCCCGCGCCGCAGGTGCTGGAGACCGTCCAGGCACTGGGGCGCAAGGGCGCGCGCAGCGCCATCGTATTTTCCTCTGGCTTCAGCGAAGTCGGCGAGGAAGGCGTGGCCATGCAGGACGCCATCGTCGAGGCTGCACGCGCGGCCAACATGCGCCTGCTGGGGCCGAACGCGCTGGGCGTGTTCAACGCCAACCTGGGCTACTACGCCTTCTTCTCCACCAGCCTGGAACGCGGAATTCCGTTGGCCGGGCGGGTCGGCATCGCAACCCAGTCCGGCGCCTACGGCGCGCACCTGCTCGGCCTGTCGCGGCAGCGCGGGCTGGGCACGCCGATCTGCGTCGCCACTGGCAACGAGGCCGACGTCACCCTGGGCGATGCCATTGGCTGGTTGGTGGAATCGCCGGAGATCGACGTGGTGATGGCCTATGCCGAATCCATCCGCAACGTCGACAGCTTCCTGGCCGCCCTGGAAGCGGCCCATCGCGCCGGCAAGCCGGTGATCCTGCACAAGGTCGGGCGCAGCGAGCTGGGCGGCCGCGCGGCGATGTCCCACACCGCCTCCCTGGCCGGTGACGACAAGGTGCTTGACGCGGTGCTAGCCGACTACGCGGTGGTCCGCGCGCGCACCACCGAGGAGCTGGTGGACATCGCCTACCTCGCCACCCAGCGCATCTACCCGGTGAACAACAGCCTGGGGATGATCACCGTCAGCGGCGGCGCCGGCATCATCGTCAGCGACGCCGCCGAGGACGTCGGCCTGCCCATGCCGCCGATGCCGGAAGCGGCCCAGGCGCGCCTGAAACAGCGCCTGCACTATGCCTCGCCGCTCAACCCGGTGGACTGTACCGCCCAGGCGCTCAACGACCTGAGCCTGGTCCACGACTTCACCGAGTCCATGGTGGTGGACGGCGGCTACCGTTCGCTGATCGCCTTCTTCACCCAGGCCGGAACCGCCGCCTCCATCGGCCCGCGCCTGGCCGAGCAGTTCGCGCGGATCAAGGTCGACCATCCGGACCGCCTGTTCGTGGTCTCGGTGATGGGCGAGGGCGAGGAATTGGCGCCCTACCAGAAAGCCGGCTTCGCCCTGTTCGAAGACCCGACCCGCGCCGTGCGCGCCATCCAGGCCATGGGCCAGCTGGGCGAGGCCTTCGCCCGACCGCTGCGCAGGATTCCCGTTTCCGGCGGCGTGGAGCTGCCGGCCAGCACGCCCGGTGAGGCCGAAGCCAAGCAACTGCTGGCCCGCGCCGGCATCGAATCGGCGCCCGAGCGGGTTCTGAAGAGTGCTGTGGAAGCTGCTGCTTTCGCCGAGCAGATCGGTTTCCCGGTGGTGCTGAAAATCGCCTCGGCGGACATCCTGCACAAATCGGAAATCGGCGGCGTGCTGCTCAATGTGAACAGCGCCCAGGCCGTGCGCGAGGGCTATGACCTGTTGCTGCAACGCGCTGCCGAGCACGCGCCGAACGCTCGCCTCGACGGCGTGCTGGTGGCCCGTCAGCTGCAGGGCGGCGTGGAGTGTTTCATGGGCATCCAGCGCGACCCGCAGTTCGGGCCGGTGGCGGTGTTCGGCCTCGGCGGCATCTTCGTCGAAGTCCTCAAGGACGTGGTGTTCCGCCGCTGCCCGTTCGGCGTCGACGAGGCCGAGCAGATGATCCGCAGTATCAAGGGGGCACCGCTGCTGCTGGGCGCCCGTGGCCGTCCGGTGACAGATATCAAGGCGCTGTCGCGGGTGCTCGCGCAGCTCTCTCAGTTCGCCGCCGAAGCCGGCCCGCGCCTGCGCTCGGTGGACCTCAACCCGGTCTTCGCCATGCCCGAGGGGCAGGGCGCCTGGGCCGCCGACGCGGTGCTGGAAGTGGAGGAGGTGGCCCATGGCGCTGAATCCTGAGCACTTGCTGAACTACCCGATTCCCGAAGTACGGCAGCGCTTCAGCCGCCACGACAGTGCTTTCTATGCACTGTCGGTGGGCCTGGGTGCGGACCCGATGGACGAACACCAGCTGACCTTCGTCGACGCCAACCGCGACCTCCAGGCGCTGCCCTGCATGGCCGTGGTGCTCGGTCATCCCGGCTTCTGGCTGGGCAACCCGGACACCGGCGTCGACGCCCTGCGCCTGGTCCACGGCGAGCAGAGCATCGAATGGCGCAAGCCGCTGCCGGTGGAAGGTGAAGTGATTGGCCGCACCCGTGTCACGGGGCTGGTGGACAAGGGCGCCGGCAAGGGCGCGCTGCTCTACAGCGAGAAGGTCGTCAGCGATGCGCAGAGCGGCGAGGTGCTGGCGATCGCCCGTGGCACCACCTTCCTGCGCGGGGACGGCGGCTTCGGTGGCGACAGCCAGTCGCTGAGCCAGCCGCACCGTTTGCCCGAACAGGCGCCGGACCTGGTCATCGACCTGCCGACACGCCCCGAACAGGCGCTGCATTACCGCCTCAACGGCGACGACAACCCGATCCACGCCAGCCCTGCAGCGGCCGCCCGCGGTGGTTTTCCGCGGCCGATCCTGCATGGCCTGTGCACCCTCGGCGTGGCCTTCCACGCGCTGCTGCGCGGTTACGCCGACTACCGCGCGGAGCGCTTCGCCCACCTGCAGGTGCGCTTCTCCGCACCGGTGTTCCCCGGCGAAACCCTGCGTACCGAAATCTGGAACGACGGCTCCTTCCGCACCCGCGTCGTCGAACGCGACGTGGTGGTGCTCGACAACGGCCGCGTACGCCTAACCCCGGACAGCGGAGAAACAGCCGGGATGGCCTAGCGCGAAGACGACCTCAACTCACCTGCGAGAACAACAACAATGAACGCATCCGACAGCTTGGCCCAGGGCTCCGCGATACCGCGGCGGACCCTGGTGATCGCCTTCTTCTTCTGCTTCCTGGGTCTGCTCGCCGACGGCGCGGACCTGATGTTCCTCGCCTACAGCCTGAACAGCCTCAAGGCTGAGTTCGGCCTGTCCAACTTCGAGGCCGGGTCGCTGGGCAGCATCACCCTGGCCGGCATGGCCATCGGCGGCATCTACGGTGGCTGGGCGTGCGACCGCTTCGGTCGGGTGCGCGTGGTGACCTGGACCATCCTGGTGTTCTCCGTCGGCACCGCGTTGCTGGGCCTGGCGCACAACTACTGGGCCTTCGCGCTGATCCGCTTCGTCTCCTCGCTGGGCCTGGGCTCGCTGTTCGTGGCCTGCAACATCCTGATGTCCGAGTTCGTCACCGCCAAGTACCGCACCACCATCCTGGCGACCATGCAGGCCGGCTGGACCGTGGGCTACCTGGTGGCGACCGTCCTCGCCGGACAGATCATCCCGGATTACGGCTGGCGTGCGCTGTTCTTCACCGCCATCGGCGCGGCGCTGATCTGCCTGGCGCTGCGGCCCTGGGTGCCGGAGTCGCCGTCGTGGCTGGCCGCTCGTGCGCAACGGGTGCAACAGCGTGCTGCCGGCGCCGCCCGCCAGGCGGCCAGCAGCGGCGGCATGCGCCAGTTGCTGGTCGACCCGTCCACCCGACGGATGTTCGTGCTCTGGAGCCTCACCTCGTGCTTCCTGCTGTTCGGCTACTACGGCACCAACAACTGGATGCCCTCGTACCTGGAGAGCGAGCTGGGCATGAACTTCAAGTCCATGACCGGCTACATGGTCGGCACCTACACCGCGATGATCCTCGGCAAGGTGCTCGCCGGCATCGCCTCGGACCGCTTCGGCCGCCGCGCCACCTTCGCCGCCGGCGCCATCGGCACCGCCATCTTCATGCCGGTGATCGTGTTCTGGCACACGCCGGACAACATCGTCTGGATCCTCGCGCTGTTCGGCTTCATCTACGGCGTGCCGGTGGGCGTGCTGGCCACCTACATGACCGAGAGCTTCTCCACCCAGGTACGCGGCGCCGCCGTGGGCACTTCCTACAACCTCGGCCGCATCGGCGCGGCGGTGGCCCCGGCGGCCATCGGCCTGCTGGCCTCCCACGTGTCCATCGGCGCGGGCTTCCTGGTGATGGGTATCACCTACGTCATCACCGGCCTGATCCCCGCGCTGCTGATCCCCAACCGGCTGTATGACCCGAACCGCGAAGCGCGCACGGCGCAGCCCAGCGCGCCTGCGCCTGCGTCGACGCACAGCACTGCCCGCCCGCTGGGCCAACCCGTCACGGAGGAAAGCCTGCGATGACCGATCTCACCTGCGCTGCCAATGCGCCCGGGCCGGACATGTTCCCCCGCGATCGATACACCTTCCAGGAGTTCCTCGGCCTGGAGCGCTGGATCGACGGCGATGTCGTGCGGGTGCGCCTGCGCCATCGACCGGAGCTGATGAACTACATCGACAGCTTCCACGGCGGCGTGCTGATGAGCGTGCTCGACGCCGCCATGGCCGGGGCCATCCGCGCGCAGATGCCGGGTTGCTCGATGGTCACCATCGACATGGCCACCCACTTCATGGGCAGCACCCGCGGCGAGATCAACGCCGTCGGCCGGTTGCTCAAGCGCACCCGCACGCTGTGCTTCTGCGCGGCGGATATCTACGACGAGGCCGGCGAGCTGATCGCCAGCGCCACCGGCAGTTTCAAGTACCGGCCCGCAGCGGCCGGAGCTGTTCAACCGACACGGGAATGATGAAATGACCGACCACACCGCGATGGCCGAGGAACGCGAAGAGCGCCTGCGGCTGATCCGTGACAGCGCCGCCTCCCTGGTCCCGCGCGGCGGCGACCTGGGGCGGGTGCGCCGCCTGCGCTTCCAGTCGGCGGGCGTGGACCGCGACGCCTGGGGTGAAGTCTGCGCCATGGGCTGGCCGGGCCTGCGCCTCGCCGAAGAGCTGGGCGGCAGCGGCCTGGGCATGGCCGAGTACACCGCGCTGCTGGAAGAGCTCGGGCGCGGCCTGCTGCCCGAGCCGCTGATCGAGGCGAGCCTGGTGGCGCCATTACTGCCGGCTGACGAGCGCGACGCGCTGCTGGCTGGCGAGCGGTTGATCCTGCCCGCCGGTATCGGCTACGAAGCGGGCGCTGCGTTACCGGTACTGCGCGACGGCCAGTTGCGCGGCGAGATCGCCCATGTGGCGCTGGGGGCTGCCGCCGACGCGTGGCTGGTCGCCTGCAACACCGGTCTCGCGTTGGTGCAGCGCAATGCCGAGGGATTGAGTGTTCACCAGGAACCGACCCAGGACGGCGGCCACCTCGCGCGTCTGCGCTTCGACGGCACGCCGGCGAAGCTTGTCGAAGCCACGCCCGCGGCGCTCGATGAGTCGGCACTGGCCTGCGCCGCCTACCTGGTGGGCCTGATGGATGCGACCTTCGAACAGACCCGCGACTACCTCGGTGTACGCCGCCAGTTCGGCCGCGAGATCGGCAGCTTCCAGTCGCTGCAGCACCGCATGGTTGACCTTAAGCTGCAGATCGAACTGGCCCGCGCCATCGTCGGCGAAGCGGCCACCGCGCTGGACGAAGGCGCGCCGACTGCGCGGGTACAGCGCCTGGTGTCCACCGCCAAGGTGCGTGCGGCCGAGACCGCCATGCTGGTCACTCGCCAGGCGATCCAGCTGCATGGCGGCATCGGCTACACCGACGAGGCCGACATCGGCCTGTTCCTGCGCCGCGCCATGGTGCTGCTCAACTGCCAGGGCTCGCTGGCCTTCCACCGAGCGCGCTACATCGCCCTGCTGCATGCGGAGGTGGCGTGATGAGCGAGATGCTGCTGCAGGAAAGCCATGGCTCGGTGCGTCTGCTGCGCTTCAACAATCCGGTGCGGCGCAATGCGTTGTCCCCCGCGCTGCGTGCCGAGTTGCTCGAAGCACTGCGTGAGGCGGATGCCGATCCCGCCGTGCGCAGCGTGGTGCTCACTGGCTCGGCGGAAGTCTTCAGCGCCGGCGGTGACCTCAGCGACATGCACGTCACCGACCTCAACGCCGGCCGCGTGCGCATGCAGAAGAACGCCGACCTGATCCGCCAGATGCTGCGCATGGGTAAGCCGGTCATCGCCGCCATCGAAGGTTGGGCGGTGGGTGCCGGGCTGTCCGTGGCGCTGGCCTGCGACAGCCTGGTATGTGGCGGCACGGCACGCTTTGCCGCCGGCTTCGGCAAGGTCGGGCTGATCGCCGATCTTGGCCAACTGCACACCCTGCCGGCCCGTATCGGCATCGGCCGCGCCCGGCAGGTGCTGATGTTCGGTCAGGTGATCGAAGCCGAGGAAGCGCTGCGCATTGGCCTGGTGGATCAGCTCTGTGCACCCGGTGCCGCGCTGGATGCCGCGCTCGCGCTGGCCGCGAAGGTCGAGCAGCAGGCACCGCTGCCGCTGACGCTGACCAAGGCCTTGCTGGCCGACGGCCTGGAACTGCTGCTCGAACGCGAGGGCGACTTCCAGAGCCAGCTGTTCCTCAGCGCCGACCATGCCGAAGGCAAGGCGGCTTTCCTCGAAAAACGTTCCCCGAACTTCCGGGGCCAGTAATCAAGAGAGCAGTGACATGACCGATTACAACGCCCTGGGCGATGACGAATTCCGCCGGCTGGTGCGCGACTGGGTCGCCGCCAACTACCCGCAACGCATCCGCAACCCGGCCCACCGCCTGGGCCGCGACGACACCTGGGAGTGGTACCAGGCGCTGTCGCAGCAGGGCTGGCTGTGCCCCGGCTGGCCCGTGCAGCACGGCGGCATGGGGCTGTCCGCCGGCAAGCAGCTGATCATGATCGAGGAGATGGAAAACTACGGCTGCGCGCGCCTGCCCGACAGCGGCATCACCATGCTCGGTCCGCTACTGATCCGCTATGGCACCGACGCCCAGCGCGAGCGCTTCCTGCCGCGCATCCTCAGTGGCGAAGACATCTGGTGCCAGGGTTACAGCGAACCCAACGCTGGCTCCGACCTGGCCAGCCTGCGCACCGAGGCTGTGCTGCGTGACGGCGAATGGGTGATCAACGGCCAGAAGACCTGGACCACCATGGGCACCGAGGCCAACTGGATCTTCGTGCTGGCGCGCACCGAGCGTAGCGCCAAGGCGCAGCAGGGCATCAGCTTCCTGCTGGTGCCGATGGACAGCCCCGGCGTCGAGGTTCGGCCGATCCTCAACCTCGAACTGCAGGGCGAATTCTGCGAGGTGTTCTTCAACGACGTGCGCGTGCCGGAGGAGAACCTCGTCGGCGCGGTCAACCACGGCTGGGGCATGGCCAAGGCGCTGCTGGGCTTCGAGCGCATCTTCCTCGGCTCGCCGAAGCAGGCCACCTTCGCCCTCGAACGCCTGGTGCGCCTGGCGCGTCACCAGGGTCTGTGGGACGACCCGGTGTTCTCCCAGCGCTTTGCCGCACTGAGCATGGACCTGGACTGCCACAAAGCGCTCTACGAACGCTTCGCCGAACGCCTGCGGCGTGGCGAGGAGCTGGGCCCGGACGTTTCCCTGCTGAAGATCCACCAGTCCGAGCTGTACCAGCGCATCAGCGAGCTCGGACTGGAGATCGCCGGCGTGGACTCCGCCCTGCTCAACCCCTTCGCCGACGATCCCGAGCTGCACCCGGCGGGCATCTTCATCCAGTCACGGCCGACCACCATCTACGGCGGCACCAACGAGATCCAGCGCAACATCCTGGCCAAGGCCGTGCTCGGCCTGCCGAGCTGATCTGCGCGCAACGAATTCTCCGATTGAACGAACCGAACAGTAAGGAATTAGCGATGACCCAACGACTCAACGAAGGCAAGGTAGCGATCGTCACCGGCGCCGGTGGCGGCATCGGCCGCGAGATTGCCCTGGCCCTGGCCGACAGTGGCGCGCGGGTACTGATCAACGATATCGGCGTGTCCCTGCAGGGCGAGGGCGGCTCGGCGTCCCCGGCCGAGGAAACCCTCGGGCTGATCCGCCAGCGCGGCGGCGACGGCGCCATCAATACCGACAGCGTGTCGGACTGGGACAGCGCTCGGCGCATCGTCTCCAGTGCCATCGATGCCTTCGGCCGCGTGGACATCGTGGTGAACAACGCCGGCATCCTGCGCGACACCATCTTCCACAAGATGAGCGCCGAGGACTGGTTGTCGGTGATCAACGTGCACCTCAACGGCAGCTTCTTCGTCAGCCGCGCTGCCGCCGAGCACTTCCGCGCGCAGAACAGCGGTGCCTTTGTGCACATGACCAGCACCTCGGGGCTGATCGGCAACTTCGGCCAGGCCAACTACTCGGCAGCCAAGCTCGGCATCGTCGCCCTGAGCAAGTCCATCGCCCTCGACATGCAGCGCTACAACGTGCGTTCCAACTGTATCGCACCCTTCGCCTGGAGCCGCATGACCGACTCCATCCCGGCCGAGACGCCGGAGCAGAAGGCGCGGGTGGAAAACCTCCAGCGCATGACCCCGGACAAGAACGCGCCGCTGGCCGTCTACCTTGCCTCGGATGCTGCCAGCGCGGTCAACGGCCAGGTGTTCGCCGCGCGCAACCACGAGATCTTCCTGATGAGCCAGAGCCGCCCGCTGCGCAGCGTGCACAGCGACAACGGCTGGACCCCGCAGAGCATCGCCGAGCACGGCATGCCGGCATTGCGCGGCAGCTTCATGGACCTGGCGCGCAGCCCGGACGTGTTCTCCTGGGACCCGATCTGACCTTTCGGAGGCAGGCGCATGTTCAAGACCCGATTCACCGAAACCTTCGGCGTGCGGCACCCGATCATGCAGGGCGGCATGCAGTGGGTGGGGCGCGCCGAGATGGCGGCGGCGGTGGCCAACGCCGGTGGGCTGGCGACGCTGTCGGCGCTGACCCAGCCGACCCCGCAGGCGCTGGCCGACGAGATTGCGCGCTGCCGTGAACTCACCGACCAGCCTTTCGGCGTCAACCTCACGCTGTTGCCGACGCAGAAGCCGATCCCCTACGCCGAGTACCGCGCGGCGATCATCGAGGGCGGCATCCGCGTGGTCGAGACCGCCGGCAACAACCCCGGTGAACACATCGCCGAGTTCCGCCAGCACGGGATCAAGGTGATCCACAAATGCACCGCCGTGCGCCATGCGCTCAAGGCCGAGCAACTGGGGGTGGATGCGGTATCCATCGACGGCTTCGAGTGCGCTGGCCATCCGGGGGAGGACGACATTCCTGGCCTGGTCCTGCTGCCGGCGGCGGCCAACCGGCTGAGCGTGCCGATCATCGCCTCCGGCGGTTTCGCCGACGGCCGGGGACTGGTGGCGGCGCTGGCGCTGGGGGCCGACGCGATCAACATGGGCACGCGCTTCCTCAGCACCCGCGAATGCCCGATCCACCCGCAGGTCAAGGCGGCGATCCGTGCCGCCGACGAGCGCTCCACCGACGTGATCATGCGTTCGCTGCGCAACAGCGCACGGGTCGCGCGCAACGCCATCAGCCAGGAAGTTCTGGCCATCGAGGCACGCGGCAACGCCACCTACGCCGACGTCGCCACGCTGGTCAGCGGGCTGCGCGGGCGCACGGTCTACGAGCAGGGCGACACCGACCTGGGGATTTGGTCGGCAGGCATGGTCCAGGGCCTGATCGATGACGAACCGACCTGCGAGGAACTGCTACGCGGCATCGTCGAGCAGGCGCAGGGCCTGATCCGCAAACGACTGGAGGGCCTGCTCTCCGATTGATCCCAAGCGCGGCGCCTTCAGGAGCGGCGCCGCCTTCACCTCACCTGACGAAGAGACAACAACAATGAAAAATCTTCCCGTACGGGCGCTCGTGTCGAGCTTCGCCTGCCTGCCCCTGTTCGCCCACGCGGACTTCATCGCGGACAGCAAGGCCAACCTGGAACTGCGCAATTTCTACTTCAACCGCGACTACCGCCAAAGCGGTGCCGCCCAGTCGAAATCCGAGGAGTGGGCGCAGGGGTTCCTGCTGCGTTTCGAGTCTGGCTACACCGAGGGCACGGTCGGCGTGGGCGTCGATGCTCTCGGCCTGCTGGGGATCAAGCTGGACTCCAGCCCGGACCGCACCGGCTCCGGCCTGCTGCCGTACTCGGCCAGCGACAAGCGCGCCGCCGACGACTACAGCGACCTGGGCGTGACTGCCAAGCTGCGTGCGTCGAAAAGCACCCTGAAGGTCGGCACCCTGCTGCCGAAGATGCCGGTGGTGCAGTACAACGACACGCGCCTGCACCCGCAGACCTTCCAGGGCGGCCTCGCCGAGATCAACGAGATTGAAGGCCTCACCGCGCAGCTCGGCCAGCTTCGGCAGGTAAAACAGCGCGACTCGACCAACGACGAAGACCTGTCGATGACCCGTGGCAACAAGCGCAACATCGTGCTGGGCAGCCATACCAGCAGCGACCGCTTCAACCTCGCCGGTGGCACCTACCGCTGGACCGACAACCTCAGCACCAGCTACCACTACGGCGGCCTGGAGAACTTCTACCGCCAGCACTACCTGAGTGTGGTGCACACCCTGCCGATCACCGCGGGCCAATCGCTCAAGTCCGACATCCGCTGGGCGCGCTCCACCGATGACGGCGGCAGCAACGTCGACAACCGTGCGCTCAACGCACTGTTCACCTACCGCATCGGTGGCAGCGGTTTTGGCGTGGGCTACCAGCGCATGTCCGGTGATACCGGCTTTGCTTACCTGTCCGGCACCGACCCGTACCTGACCAACTTCGTGCAGATCGGCGACTTCGCCAACAAGGACGAGCGCTCCTGGCAGGCGCGCTACGACTACGATTTCGCCGGCCTCGGCCTGCCCGGCCTGACCTTCATGACCCGTTACCTGCAGGGCGACCACATCGACCTGCTCAACGGCCAGGGACGCGGCAAGGAGTGGGAGCGCGACACCGACATCGGCTACGTGGTGCAGAACGGCCCGTTCAAGAACCTCGGTTTCAAGGTGCGCAACGGTGCCTTCCGCAGCGACTTTGGCAACGATATCGACGAAACGCGGGTCATCGTCAGCTACCAGATGCCGCTTTGGTAGCTGTGAAAATGAGCGGTGGTGGTTTGGCCAGAATCGCTCCGTCCGTGGCGGGAATGTCCCTTTCCGCCAAAGTCTGAACCGTGATTCACTGCTTTTCATGCAGTGAATCAGGATTCAGATCATGGCTTACCGGCAAACCCCGGCCCGCCTGCAAAAGGACGGCGAACAGCGTGAGCGCATCCTCGCGCTGGCGCTGTCGCGGGTTGCCGATGGCGGCTTCACCGCGCTGACCATGCAGGGCCTGGCCGATGATGCCGGCATCGCCACCGGCAGCCTCTACCGGCATTTCAGCGGCAAGGGCGAACTGGCCGCAGAAGTCTTTGCCCGCGCCAGCCAGCATGAAGTCGATACCCTGGGCACTTTGCTGAAAGCTTCCGGCAGCGCATCCGAACGCCTGAGCCGAGGCCTGCACCAGTTCGCCGCCCGTGCCTGGGGTAGCCGCCAACTGGCCTTTGCGCTGATCGCCGAGCCGGTGGACCCGGAAGTGGACGAGCAGCGCCTGATCTACCGCGAAGCCTACGCCGCGCTGTTTGTCACCCTGCTGGAGCAGGGCATCGCCGCCGGCGAATTCCAGCCGCAGCCGGTGCAACTGACCGCCGCCTGCCTGGTCGGCGCCATCGCCGAGGCTCTGATCGGCCCGCTCTCGCCACCGGCTCGAGCCGCGCGCGATGCTGGGCAATCCAGGGTTGCCCTGGAGGACGTCAGTGACGCCCTCGTGACTTTCTGCCTGCGCGCCGTCGGGGCGCGCCCATCTGTTCTGCCAAAGCCTGCCTCGCCCACAACCGCCACGGAGGACCCGCCATGAGCCTGCACCAGTACGCCGAAACCCATGAAGTGACCAACCAGGTGCCGCCGCTGGACGGTGCCAACCTTTATCGCATCGACCTGCCGCTGCAGGAGTGGGTGTGTCGCTATGACGGCGGCTTCGCCGAGCAGAAGCTCGACGCTTACGGTGCGCTGGCCGGCGGGCCATTGATGGCGGCGGGTTTCCTGGCCAACGAGAACAAGCCGGTGTTCAAGTCGCACGACCGCTATGGTCACCGTGTCGACCTGATCGAATTCCACCCGGCCTATCACGAGCTGATGCGTGCCTCCATCGAGGCCGGCATTCCCTCCATGCCCTGGACCGACCCGCGCGCCGGTGCCCAGGTTGCCCGCGCGGGCCTCAGCTACCTGCACAGCCAGGCCGAAGCCGGCACCGGCTGCCCGCTGACCATGACCTTCGCCAGCGTGCCGGCGATCCGCCTGCAAGCGGACGTCGCCGAGAAGTGGCTACCGAAGATCCTTTCCACCGAATACGACCCGCGCAACCTGCCCATCGAGCAGAAGGCCGGCGCCACCATCGGCATGGCCATGACCGAGAAGCAGGGCGGCACCGACGTCCGCGCCAACACCACCCGCGCCTATCCGGTGGGCATTCCCGGCCCGGGCCAGGCTTACGAGCTGGTTGGCCACAAGTGGTTCTGCTCGGCGCCCATGTGCGATGCCTTCCTTACCCTGGCCTATACCGACAAGGGGCTGACCTGCTTCCTGCTGCCGCGTCACCGCCCGGACGGCAGCCGTAACGAGTTCTACATCCAGCGCCTGAAGAACAAGCTGGGCAACTGGTCCAACGCCTCCAGCGAGGTGGAGTACCGAGGCGCGCTGGCGTGGATGGTCGGTGAGGAAGGCCGTGGCGTGCCGACCATCATCGAGATGGTCGCCATGACCCGCTTCGATTGCATGATCGGTTCCAGCTCCCTGATGCGCCAGGCGTTGACCCAGGCCGCGCACCACTGCGCCTACCGCCAGGTCGGTGGCCGCGTGCTGGCCGAGCAGCCGCTGATGCAGAATGTGCTGGCCGACCTTGCACTGGAAAGCGAAGCCGCGCTGGCGCTGACCATGCGCATGGGCCGTGCCCTGGACCATCTGCACGACGAGCAGGAGGACAAGTTCGCCCGCCTGGTCACCGCCGTGGGCAAATACTGGATCTGCAAACGCGCCCCCGCGATGATCAACGAAGCCGCCGAATGCCTGGGTGGCGCCGGCTACGTCGAGGACACCATCCTCCCGCGCCTGTACCGCGAAGCGCCGGTCAACTCCACCTGGGAAGGCTCGGGTAACGTGCAGTGCCTGGACGTGTTGCGCGCGCTGTCGAAGGAACCCGGCGTGCTCGACGCGCTGTTCGCCGAACTCGGCGACGGCCACGGCGACGCGCGACTGGCCTCGTTCATCGGCAACCTCAAGGCCTCTTTCGCCGACACCCAGGACATCCAGTACCGCGCCCGCCAGCTCACCGAGAATGTCGCCGTAGCGCTGCAGGCCAAGCTGCTGCTCGAAGCGGGCAATTCGGTGGTCTCCGACGCCTTCATCGCCAGCCGCCTGGACGACGGCGGCCGTGTCTACGGCACCCTGCCGCGCGGGGTGGATGTGGAAGCGCTGGTAGCGCGCTCGACGCCGCATCTGGCGTGAGCCCGGGAGGGCGGGGAAGTCCTGCCCCGCCCGTTCACGGTCACGTGCCGCGGGTGAGCTTTTCCAGCGCTGCAGTTGCCAGGAAGGAGGAGCGGCTCTTCACGCCGTGCAGGCGCACATGGTTGTCGATGCGCTGGATGATGTAGCCGGGCAGGGTGACGTTGACCTTCTCGGTCTTGCCCAGGTACGGGGTGACATCGATCTCCAGCAGACCCCAGCCCATTCCTTCGAAATCAGGATGGCTGCGGTGAGCCGCGACACTGGTCGGCAACGGGACGTCCTCGCCGGCTCCAGCAATTTCTTCGAGCATCAGGTGCGCAACTTCGACGGCCGCTGCATAGGCCTCTTCGTAGGTGTCTCCGGCAGTGACTGCCCCGGGAATATCCGGAATGTGGATGCCGATGGCCGTGTCGTCGTTGCCCCACTCGATGGCGATTGGGTATTGCATGTCAGCCTCCTGAGGGTGATGGATCAAATCAGGCCGGCTCGCTTCTTGATGCTGCGCACCGTGCCGATGGGGAGGTCCTTCTTCGGATGAGGAACGGGGACCGAGTGAAGGCAGCCGGGGTGGGTGAAGACATGATGGCTGCCGGTAATCCGTTGAAGCGTCCACCCTGCTGTTTCCAGTTCCTTGATCAGTTCCCTGCTCTGCACGGTCTCATCCTTTCCTGTTGATGATTTAAATACCTCCAGGGGTATATTTCAAGTCATGAAATAACCCTGGAGGCATGTTTCACATTCAGATACCCGTTCGAGAACGCAGCGAGCGCCACCAGCCGGCGCGTGAAGTTGTATCGGGTTTGGGTTGCAGCAACTGCGGCACGTCGCTGTAGCGCACCCAGAGTTGGTCGTTCCATTCCAGCAGGGCGATGTCGCGGCTTTCCCAGCGCAGCAGGGAGCGGCGCGGTTGCTGGACGGGGAGGGTGGGGCCGCGCAGGGCGGGGATGACTTCCTGAGTTATCCATTGGCGCAAGCTGCGGTTTTCCGGGTGTCGGTAGCGCGTCAGCAGAAAGAAGAAGCCGCCCTCGCTGACTATCCAAGCGTCTTCCTCGCTTGTCTGGGTCTGTAGGCGGACTTTCTGTCGCAGGTCGGTATCGAGACGGTGAGCGACATACTGTTCGGCGTCGTGCCCGATCAGGCCGCCAAGGTCGCGGGCGGCGAACCAAGGCTGGTCCTCAATTATCAGGGCCCGAAGCGGGCGTTGGTGTCGCATGAAAACTGAAGGAATGTGAACGTCAATGTTCATGAAAGGAACTCATCTGATTGGATCAAAAGTTCCTGCCTCCCTCCGCCGTCAATCGAGGGGTGGCAGACCGCGCGGGGTTGACGGACCGGCAATCAGACAAACCGGCAGATCCCATCCAGAGGAGGGTCTCCCTGCGCGACCTGCCATTGAACGTGACTGCAATAATGCAGACGGACAAGGCATACGAAGGTGTTCACCACCGTCATAGGTGTCGCAAGACGCAAGCGCGTCTAATTGATCAGGCCGTCAAACCCGGCTGCGGGATTGACCGCAGCGCGGTCAATCTAGCCGCGACACCTCGATAAACAAGGCCCCTCCGGCAGCTTGGGATGCCCCGACACGCGATATACGAAAACGGAAGGTCGCCCGGTAATTCGGGCTGTCATCCGCACTCGCGGGCACGGATTCTGTCATAGGCTTTCTTCAACGCTTCCGCTCGTCCTGCCGGTTCCGAATCTGTCATCCCTTTCTGTGACGGAAGCAGGCAAGATGGAGCTGATCGTTCAGACAGGATGCCCACCATGAGTCTTACGACTGGCGACGAGTTCTTCGTCGCGCAGACCGCCGAAGAGGCCGTCGATCAACTGGCCGTGCTCCACGAGCGCGCCACCGGCGCCCTGAACCAGGCGCTGAAGCGGTACCTGAAGGACCGCGAAGTTCCCGACGCGCAGCAGCGCGAGCAATTCCGCTACCCGCTGCTGCGGGTGACCTACCTGTGCCAGGGTGAAGTGCCGTCCACTACCCGCGCCTACGCCAAGGTCCAGGTGCCCGGCACCTACGCGGTGACCATCACCCAGCCCAAGGCCTTCCGCAAATACCTGCTGGAACAGCTGCGCCCGCTGATGGAGGACTTCACCGTGCGCGTGGAAGTCGGCGTCAGCCAGCAGAACATTCCTTACCCCTATGTGGTGGAAAGCGGCGACGAACTGGGTGGTTCCGGCGTAACGGCCGCCGAGCTGGCGCGGGTGTTCCCCAGTACCGATCTGTCGGCCACCTCCGATGGGGTGGCGGATGGCCTGTATGAATGGGAAGGCGCCGACCCGATGCCGCTGGCGCTGTTCGACGCCGCGCGCACCGACTTCTCCCTGCGCCGCATGGTGCATTACACCGGCAGCGACTGGCGCCATGTGCAGCCGTGGATCCTGCTGACCAACTACCACCGTTACGTCGACCAGTTCATTCACCTGGGCCTGGAGCGCCTGCGCGATGACCCGCGCTTCGTGCGCATGGTGTTGCCGGGCAATGTGATCATCGAGCGCGGCACCGACGCGGGCGAAGCCAACGCCATCGTCGCCAGCGTCGAATGGCACCGCTTCCAGATGCCGGCCTACCACCTGATCGCCGAGGATGGCGACGGCGTGACCCTGGTGAACATCGGCGTCGGCCCGTCCAATGCGAAGAACATCACCGACCACCTCGCCGTTCTGCGCCCGCACTGCTGGTTGATGGTCGGCCACTGTGGCGGCCTGCGGCAGTCGCAGACCATCGGCGATTACGTGCTGGCCCACGCCTACATGCGCCGCGACGGTATCCTCGACCGCGTGCTGCCGCCGCACATTCCGATCCCGGCACTGGCCGAGGTACAACTGGCGTTGCAGGAAGCGGCCGCGCTGGTGACCGGCGAGCGCGGCGATCAGCTCAAGCGTCGCCTGCGCACCGGCACCGTGCTCACCTACGACGACCGAAACTGGGAGCTGCACTGGGCCCAGGAGCGCCCGCTGATCAACCTGGCGCGGGCGATTGCGGTGGACATGGAAAGCGGCACCATCGCTGCCCAGGGCTACCGTCTGCGGGTGCCTTACGGCACGTTGCTGTGCGTCTCGGACAAGCCGTTGCACAGCGAGATCAAGCTGCCCGGCGCGGCCACGGCTTTCTACCAGCGCGCAGTGAGCCAGCACCTGTCCATCGGCATCGCCGCCGTCGACCTGTTGCGTACCCAGCTCAACTCGCTGCACTCGCGCAAACTGCGCAGCTTCGACGAGCCGCCGTTCCGCTGATCTGCGACAGGGCGCGGAGTGCCTGCCGGGGCGATGGTGGTTGCCCCGGCTGCCTGAAGAAAGCCGAAGGAGAGTGTTGCCGATGACCGATCCTCGCAAGACCCCGGCGGGCCGTGTGCTCGCTCTGCTCGACCTGACCTCGCTGAATGCCGGCGATGACCTGCAAAGCACCGTGGACCTCTGCCGCCGTGCACTGACGCCTTATGGCGAAGTGGCGGCGGTGTGCGTGTGGCCGAAGCTGGTACACGTCGCTCGGCGCACGCTCAACACCCTGGGCGGGCGCTCGGTGAAGGTTGTCAGCGTGTGCAACTTCCCCGCCGGCAATGCGCCGCTGGCGGATGTGGTGGAGGAGGTGCGCAAGACCCTCGCCGAAGGCGCTGATGAAATCGATCTGGTCTATCCCTGGCGCAAGCTCAAGGCGGGCGAGGCCACCGGTGCGGAGGAGCTGATTCGTACCTGCAAGACACTCTGTGGTCCCTACCATCGCCTGAAGGTCATCCTGGAAACCGGCGAGCTGGACGATGCGGAGCTGATCCGCACGGCTTGCCGCGAATCCATCGCCGGCGGCGCGGATTTCCTCAAGACCAGTACCGGCAAGGCGGCCACGCATGCCACGCCCGAAGCCGTGCGAGTGATGCTTGAAATCATCGAGGAAGAGGGCGGCAAGGTCGGGCTGAAGGTCTCCGGTGGGCTGCGCAGCCTGGCCGACGCACTGCAATACCGGACGCTGGTGGAGGAGCGTTTGGGTGCCGCGTGGATCACGCCGGAGCACCTGCGTTTCGGCGCCTCCGCACTGCTCGACGATCTACTGCGTGAGCTGAGCACCGAGGCCAAGCCCATCTCCACTCGCAGCTATTGAACCGAGCGCGTTGACGCCACCCGAGACGAGCCTAGGATGCTCGCCTCCCGCGCCACGGGGAACCGTGGCGCGTCCCTCCGGTCGGACCTTCGCCGACCTTTTCCGCTGGTGATCCCATGCCGTTTCGCGCTCCTTCTCACCTCACCAACCCTCTGCGCCGTTTTGCCCGCCGACTGGTGGAAAACGGCACGCTCGAAGTTGCCGCGCCGCTCCCTCTGCCCGACAGCATTGCCGGCGAGCCCTGGTTCTCCGTGGGCAAGGCAGTGGCAGGGCTGGGCGGCGAACGGGTGGATGGCTGGTGCCTGGAAGAGTGGCCCGGCCTGGCCTTGCGCGCCCGTTTCAGCGCCTGCTGGCGCGACGCTCAGGGCCGCTTGTGGAATGTGCTGCCAGGCGGTGAAGCCATTGCCTTCCTGCCCGACCCGAAGCGCCGCTACGAAGGCGTTCCTCTGGCCGAGCACCTGCACGCGCTGGAGCGTGACGAACTGCTGGAGGACTACCTCTGGCTCAGCCGCGAGCTGAGCAAACCGCAGCTGGACGACGAGCGCCGGGAA
This sequence comes from Pseudomonas sp. YH-1, assembly GCF_051990045.1. Lineage (NCBI taxonomy): Bacteria > Pseudomonadati > Pseudomonadota > Gammaproteobacteria > Pseudomonadales > Pseudomonadaceae > Pseudomonas > Pseudomonas sp. YH-1. The sequence goes on from NZ_CP178184.1 coordinate 1,916,854, forward strand.
GTCCGTGAGTCCATGCGCCAGCGCCTGGAAAGCTGGCTGGAGCTGGGCGGTCGGGGTGATAAACCTTGCCCGTGCAACAGTGGCAAGCGTTATCGCAATTGCTGCAGCAAGCGCGTCCGCGAGCACTGACCCAAGGGGATTTTTCGTAGGGCGAATAACGCGCCAGCGTTATCCGCCGAGAAGGGCCGGCGGACAACCTGTTCCAGGTTATGCGCCTACCGATCTGACGTTTTCTATAGGAGCGAGCTTGCTCGCGAACCGCCCAGCACCCAAGCCGCCGGAAGGCACGTTCGCGAGCAAGAGCGATGGCCTCCCCCTCGCTCCTACAGCGATGCGTCTGGCATAGGTGGGACGAGCCATTGTTCGCCCGGCTTCGGCGCGCGGAAACGCTCCGCCGCCACGCCTCGCTTCTGCAACGCCGCCGCCAGGTCGCTGACCGGCGTGAACTGCCCTTCGTCGCTCAGGCGGAAGGTGCCGAAGTGGATCGCCATGCTGCATTGTGAGTCGAGATGCTGGTGCGCTTGCACCGCATCGTCCGGGTTCATGTGGTGGTGGCGCATGAACCAGCGCGGTTCGTAGGCGCCGATGGGCAGGGCGGCGAAGCGCATGGGGCCGAAGCGCTCGTGCATCAGGCCGAACTCTTCGCCCAGCCCGGTATCGCCGGGGAACAGCAGCGGGCCATCCGGCGACTCCAGCACGAAGCCCATCCACAGCGTGCGGTTGGTGTCGCGCCGCGAGCGCGCCGACCAGTGCTGCGCCGGCACGCCGGTGAGCAGCATGCCCTCGGGCATCGGCAGGCTCTGCCACCAGTCCAGCTCGGCGATATCAGTGAAGCCGCAGGCGCGGATCAGCTCGCCATTGCCCAGGCCGGTCACCACCTTCGCGGACGGGAAGCGCCGGGCCAGTTCGCGCAGGCTGTGGATATCCAGGTGGTCGTAGTGGTTGTGGCTGACCAGGATCAGGTTGATCGGCGGCAGCTCGTCCAGCGCCAGGCCCGGCGGATGTACGCGCTTGGGGCCAACGAAGCTGAACGGGCTGGTGCGCTCGCACCAGAGCGGGTCGGTGAGGATATTCAGGCCGCGGTGCTGGATCAGCAGGGTGGCGTGGTTGATGTAGGTGACGCGCAGTTCGTCACTCTCGACGCGGGCTGGTGTCTCCGGGCGGGCATCCGGGCCGGGTTGGGCAATCCACTCTTGCTGGCGGCCGCGCTCACGCTGCCACTTGAGAAAGGCGCGCAGGCCGTTGTGCGGTTGGCGGTCGAGGTTGTGGAAGCGGCTACCGTCGAAATGTTCGGATTGCGGGCCGCGATAGCGGGCGCCGAGGCGACCGCTGAGGTTCTGCAAGGTGATCAGCCAGGTGGGGTGGCTCATGGGCATGCTCGTGCGTGCTCTTGCGATGAGGACTCGGCACAACCTAGCATGCCGGGCATTCGCCGTACCCCCAACCTCGGTTACCAGTCTTTTCGCCATGTCTCGTCCTCCGCGTCCCGCCAATCGTCGTCCCGCCAGCCGTCCCGCGCCTCGCCGTGTGGCCAAGGCGCCGCCGGCGCAACCGAAGCTGATCCTGCTGAACAAGCCGTTCGACGTGCTGACGCAATTCAACGACAGCGAGGGCCGCGCGACGTTGAAGAATTTCGTCGATGTGCCGGGCATCTACCCGGCGGGCCGCCTGGACCGCGACAGCGAAGGCTTGCTCCTGCTGACCAATGACGGTCGCTTGCAGGCGCGCATTGCCGACCCGAAGCACAAGCTGCCGAAGACCTATTGGGTGCAGGTGGAAGGCGAGCCGAGCGAAGAACAGCTCGATCAGCTGCGCAAGGGCGTGCAGCTCAATGATGGCCCGACCCTGCCGGCGGAGGCCCGGCGGCTGGAGGAGCCGCGGCTGTGGGAGCGCAACCCGCCGGTGCGTTTTCGCAAGTCGGTCCCGACGGCCTGGCTGGAGCTGGTGATCCGCGAAGGGCGCAACCGGCAGGTGCGGCGGATGACGGCGGCAGTCGGCCTGCCCACGCTGCGCCTGGTGCGCGTGCGCATCGGGCCGTGGCAGCTGGATGGGCTGCAGCCGGGGCAGTGGCGGGAAGTCAGCCCCGAGCTCTGAAACTCGGGGCGGGGGTGCGGGTCAGAAGCCGCCTTCGAGCCCGGCGACGACCACGGACTTGATCAGGAAGCCGAGCACGCCCAGGCCCAGAGCAAAGAACAGAACCATGGTGCCCATGCGGCCGGCCTTGGACTTCTTGGCGAGGTCCCAGACGATGAAGGCCATGAACAGGATCAGGCCGGTCACCAGGCCATACATCATCCAGTCTTCGAAACTTTCGTTCATTACAGCTCCTGCCCGGTGCGGAGGTTATCCGAGGGACGCCGGGGCGCGGTGGTGGTGAAGAAGGCGCGCATTATACGCATGCGGCGCTTTGTCGTTCAGAGCCGTTCATAAATTGAACAGTTCCTCCTGCGCGGCGGGTGCAATGCCGCAAAAGTTCGCGCCGAGGCACGGCTGGCGGGGAAATCTGCGGTATCGATTTCGTTCGGCGGGAGGCAGGGTGCGCCGCTGTGTCGCAGGGGCGCAGGTTGTAGGAGCGAGCTTGCTCGCGAAGCGCACGGCACCGGCGTGCCAGGAGGCCACGTTCGCGAGCAAGGGCTAGGCGCCCCCCTCGGTCCTGCAGAAAGCCGATCAGGCCCGCAGGTGATCCAGCGGCAACTCGGTGCTCGCCAGCACATTGCGCAGTACGAAGCTCGAGCGCACGCTGGTGACCCCTTCGATACGGGTCACGGTGCCGAGCAGGAAGTGCTGGTAGTGCTCCATGTCCGGCACCATGACCTTGAGCTGGTAGTCTGCGTCCATCCCGGTCACCAGGCTGCATTCCAGTACCTCGGGGCACTTGCCGATGATCTGCTGGAAGTGCTCGAAACGCTCCGGCGTATGACGGTCCATGCCGATCAGCACGAAGGCGGTGAGGCTCAGGCCGAGCTTCTTGCTGTCGAGCAGGGCGACCTGGCGGACGATGTAGCCGTCGTCCTCGAGCTGCTTCACCCGCCGCGAGCAGGGCGAGGGCGACAGGCCGATGCGTTCGGCCAGCTCCTGGTTGGAGATGCGTGCGTCGCGTTGCAGTTCGGCAAGAATGCGCAGGTCGTAGCGGTCCAGCTTGTCCATGAAAGCCTCGTTATTCTATTGAATTGCGCTTGTGGCGTAATTTTTAGGTATTTGTTGCTCAGGTGGTGCCTGTATGAGCAATCTTAGCAATCATTTCCTTGCCTTGTCGCTTTACTATTTCTCCCAGATTCACAGCCCGGACATCACGTCCCCTGCGATCCGCCCAATCAGGCGCTTCGCGGCCCGCCGACCCCACAGGATCGCGCCGGCCACCGGGCTACGCACTGCCCAGAAGGTGGAGCGAGGTGAGCCGGCGCCAACAGCGACGAGCAGGACGAGATTCCGGAAGGGAGGCTGACGAGTCTCCCTTTTTTCTTGCCCGCGATTTACCCCCCATCTTTACCCTGACTTTACCCAGCACCCTGCAATGGCGGCTTCGCGCCGTGGTCTATGGCAATGTCACATCACGGTTTCGGCCATTGCCGAAGTGAGGAATCCATGAAGTCGGGTCTCGGGCGGTTCGCCTCGTTCGCTGTGCTTTCTCTGGCCGTCGCGGCCCAGGCGCTGGCAGCCGACGGTCCCGATATGCAGGGCCGTCCGGCGGCAGGCGGCGGGCCGTCCCAGGGGGGGCCGCAGGGCAGCAATGGAGGCCAGGAGCGTGGTCGTCCACAGGGCAACAATGGCGGCCAGTGGCAGGGCCGTCCTCAGGGCGGCAATGGAGGCCAGGAGCACGGTCGTCCGCAGGGCAACAACGGTGGCCAGTGGCAGGGGCGCCCGCAGGGCAATAATGGTGGCCAGGACCACGGCCGTCCGCAGGGCAATACCGGCGGCCAGTGGCAGGGGCGTCCGCCGGGCAACAGTGGGGGCCAGGACCATGGCCGTCCACAGGGCAACAATGGCGACCAGTGGCAGGGCCATCCGCCGGGTAACAGTGGTGGCCAGGACCACGATCGTCCGCCGGGCAATAACGGCGGCCAATGGCAGGGTCGTCCGCCAGGCAACAACGGTGGGCAATGGCAAGGCCGCCCGCCGAACAACGACCACGACAGCACCGGCTGGCAGGGCGGCAATCGCCCGCCATCGGCCGGCTGGCAGGGTCGTCCGCCGCCCTCCCACGGCAACTGGGGCCCGCATCCGTCCTACTGGCGGCCGGGCTATGTGGTCAATTCCATGCCGAGCGGCCATTACCGCGTGCCTTATCGCGGCAGCGACTACTACTTCAACGATGGCTACTGGTACCGCCCTTACGGCTCACGCTATGTAGTGGTGACGCCACCTTATGGCGTGCGCGTACGCTATCTGCCGTCCTACGCCGAGCAGGTGTGGATCGGCAGCATCGGCTACTTCCTGGCCGCCGGTACCTACTACCTGTGGCAGGCCAGCTCGCAGGACTACGAAGTGGTGGAGCCGCCGCAGCAGGTGGCCAGCGTGGCGCAGTCGGCTTATGACGTGATCGCCTACCCGATGTACAACCAAGGCCCGGACCAGCAGGCCCGCGACCGCTACGAATGTCACCGCTGGGCCGCCGATCAGAGTGGCTTCGACCCGGCCCTGGCGAGCTATGCGCCCCCGGCCTACGTTGCCGACAACTACCGCCGCGCGCTGGGCGCCTGCCTGAGCGGACGCGGCTACAGCGTCAACTGATGCCCTCTAGCTGATGGTTTCCTTGCCTACCACTTCCTGCGGGTCGGCGTGCACCAGCACCTCGGCCCGCGGAAACTCCTTGTGGATCGCCAGCACCGCCTCGTCGCACAGATGATGCGCTTTCGACAGTGACAGCTCGCCGGGCAGCTCCAGGTGCAACTGGACGAACCAGTGCGTGCCGGAAATCCGCGTGCGCAAGTCATGGGCGCCGAGCACGCCGGGCACTTCGCGCACCAGTTCGAGCATGCGCGTGCTGACGTCCGGCGGCAGCTCCTCGTCCATCAGCACCGCGACCGATTCGCGGGCGATCTGGAAGGAGCTCCAGAGGATGTAGAACGCGATGCCCAGGCCGAAGATGGCGTCCATCTGCTGCCAGCCGAACTGCGCGAGGAGCAACGCCACCAGGATGCTGCTGTTGAGCAGCAGATCCGAGCGGTAGTGCAGGGAGTCGGCGCGGATGGCGTTGGAGCCGGTGATCTTCACCACGTAGCCCTGCACCATCAGCAGGCCAGCGGTGAGCACCAGCGACAGGACCATCACCGCAATGCCCCAGCCGACGGCTTCCACCGGTTCGGGGTGCTGCAGGCGGTCGATGGCCTGCGCGCCGACCAGTACGGCACTGACCGCGATGAACAGCGCCTGCGCCAGCCCCGACAGCGATTCCGCCTTGCCGTGGCCATAGCGGTGGTCGTCGTCCGCCGGGCGAATGGCGTAGTGCACCGCCAGCAGGTTGAGGAAGGACGCGGCGCCGTCGAGCAGCGAGTCGGTGAGGCCGGCGAGCAGACTGACCGACCCGCTGAGCCACCAGGCGATGGCCTTGGCGACGATCAGGGTGGTGGCGACGCCGAGCGACGCAAAGGTCGCCAGCCGCATCAGGTGGGCGTGGCTGGCGTGCTTGAGCATCAGGTGTCCAGGCGGTTGGGCAGGAAGTAGATGTAGTCCAGCAGCGGCGCCTTCTGGCCCAGCGTGGTGAGCGCAGCGCTCATCTGCCCGCGGTGGTGGGTGCCGTGGTTGACCAGGTGCTGGACGATGTTCGCCAGGCTCTGGCGGTGTTCCTGCCCGGCCATGTTGCGATAGTCCAGCTGGGTACCGAGGGTGGCGTCGCTCTGCTTGCTCAGCCACAGGCGCCAGGCACCGACGCCGTCATTGAGGAAATCGGCGAGACCGGCCCGATCAGGCGCGGCCTCGGCGTCGAGCCGTTCGAACTGCCAGGGCTCTCGCTGCACGCGGGCGAACCAGATGCGATCGACCACCGCGAGGTGGTTGAGGGTGCCGTGCAGGCTGCCGAAGAACAGCCCGCGCGGTGCGCGGTAGGCCTCTTCATCCAGGGGCGCGACGGCCTCCAGGATGCGTTCGTAGGCCCACTGGTGGTACGCCAGGAGTTGTTGCAGGTGTGAAGCGAGAGCGCCGTGCATATCAGGCCTCCGGGCGCAGGCCCAGGCTGGCGAGTTGTTGGAGGCTGCCGCTGCGCTGGAGCAGACGCGGGTCGTCCAGGGGCAGGCTGCGGCCGGTTTCACGCTCGAGGATCGCCTTGAGTTTAGCCTTGTCCACGGTGCCGTCTTCACTCACGGCATCCTTGAGCTTCTCCGGGGCGACCGAGTACTTCTCATCGGGCAGGTAGATCGCGCCGGTGGCGAAGTCTACGCCGAAGGCGATCAGGCCCGGGATGACGTAGAACAACAGGCCGACGGCATCCAGGGCGGCGACAGCCGGGTCGATGCGGCCGTCGATCTGGCCGCGACGATCAGGGTAGAACAGGGTGCCGCAGGCCGTCAGCTGGCTGAACAGGGCGGCGCTCAGAACTGCACAGGAGACTCGGGTGGCAAGACGCATGAAAAAACCTCCGGGAGGATGATGCGGACAACTATAACAACGAGTCTTGAACGGCTGCTGGCAGTTTCGCACTAGCCGGCGTTCTCGTTGCTTCTATTGACTGCCGAGTTGGCGCCGCGGTTCGCCCGCTATAATCGCCGCCCCCCGCGTAATCCGGGTTACCGCCTTATGAAATTCGAGTTCCAGGAGCCGGCATGAACGCCCTTCCCATCGACAGCGTCCTACCCGCCCTGCGCCAGGCCCTGGCCGCGCGCCACGAAGTGGTGCTGGAAGCGCCGCCCGGCGCCGGCAAGACCACCCGCGTGCCGCTGGCGCTGCTGGGCGAGGCGTGGCTGGACGGACAGTCGATCCTGATGCTGGAACCGCGCCGCCTGGCTGCCCGCGCCGCCGCCGAAAGACTGGCCACGGAACTGGGTGAAAAGGTCGGCGAGACCGTCGGCTACCGCATTCGCCTGGACAGCAGGGTGGGACCGAAGACGCGCATCGAGGTGGTCACTGAAGGCATCCTCGCCCGCCGCCTGCAGGACGACCCGGCGCTGGAGGGCGTGGGGCTGGTGATCTTCGATGAGTTCCACGAGCGCTCGCTGGATGCCGACCTCGCGCTGGCGCTGACCCTCAACGGTCGCGCGCTGCTACGCGACGAGCCGCCGCTCAAGGTACTGGTGATGTCCGCCACGCTGGAAGGCGAGCGCCTGTCTGCATTGCTCGACGATGCGCCGGTGGTGCGCAGCGAGGGCCGCATGTTCCCGGTGGGTATTCGCTGGGGCCGGCCTTGGCAGGCCGGCGAGCTCATCGAGCCGCGTGTGGTGCAGACAGTGCAACAGGCGCTGGCGGATGAGCCCGGCAGCCTGCTGGTGTTCCTCCCCGGCCAGGCGGAGATTCGTCGCGTCGCCGAACAATTGGGTGAGGCACTGGCCGGTCGTCCCGAAGTCCTCATCTGCCCGCTGCACGGCGACCTCGACCTCGACGCCCAGCGCGCCGCCATCGAGCCCGCACCGACGGGCAAGCGCAAGGTGGTGCTGGCGACCAACATTGCCGAGACCAGCCTGACCATCGACGGCGTGCGCGTTGTCGTGGATGCCGGGCTGGCGCGGGTGCCACGCTTCGATCCGGGCAGTGGCATGACCCGACTGGACACCCAGCGTATCTCCCGTGCCTCCGCCACCCAGCGCGCCGGCCGTGCCGGGCGCCTGGAACCGGGCGCCTGCTATCGCCTGTGGTCCGAGGCACAGCACGATCAACTGCCGGCTTACGGCACGGCGGAAATCCTCCAGGCCGACCTGGCTGGCCTGGCCCTGCAACTGGCGCGCTGGGGCGTCGCTCCGCAGGAACTGGCCTGGCTCGACCTGCCGCCCGCCGCCGCTTATGCCCAGGCCCAGGATTTGCTGGAGCGCCTTGGCGCGCTCGCTTCCCGTGTCGGTGGCGGCAGCCTCACGCCCCACGGCCAGGCCATGGCCGAAGTACCGGCGCACCCGCGTATCGCCCATCTGCTGCTGCGCGGCCATGCGTTGGGGCTGGGGCAGTTGGCCTGTGATCTGGCCGCCCTGCTGGGCGAGCGTGACATCCTGCGCGGCAACGATGCCGACCTGCATCATCGCATCGCTTTACTGGCCGGCGAGCAGAGCGGCCCGCGCGCCAGCCGGGGCGCGGTGCAACGTGTTCGCCAGCTGGCGCGGCAGTTCAAGGGCTACTTGCGCGGCCCGGCCCGCGAGCCGGTGGCCGACCCCGATCATCCGCGCTGGCTGGGCGGCCTGCTGGCCTTCGCCTACCCGGACCGCATCGCCCGACAGCGTCGCGCTGGCGGTGGCGAGTACCGCCTGGCCAACGGCCGCGCCGCGCTGTTCGGCGAGCCGGACGCGCTGATGAAAGAAGCCTGGCTGGTGATCGCCGACCTCGGCAGCCGCCAGGGCCAGCGCGAGGAGCGCATCTACCTGGCAGCGGCGCTGGAGCCGGCACTGTTCGAGACCATCCTCGCCGAACAGGTCAGCGTCCACGATGAGCTGGAGTGGGACGAGCGCGAAGGCGTGCTGCGCGCCGAGCGTCAGCGCAAGGTCGGCGAGCTGGTGCTGTCCACCGAGGCGCTGCCCAACCTCGACGCCGAGGCCCGCAGCCGTGCGCTGCTTGGGCTGGTGCGGCGCAAGGGACTGGAGCTGCTGCCGTGGACGCCGGAGCTGCGCCAGTGGCAGGCGCGCATTGCCTTGCTGCGCCGGCTCGATCTGGACGGCAAGGGCGAGAGCGAGTGGCCGGACGTCAGCGACGCCGCGCTGCTGGCTTCGCTGGAAGACTGGCTGCTGCCCTACCTTGGCAAGGTTTCGCGGCTGTCGCACTTCGCCAACCTGGAGCTGAGCGGGATTCTTCATGCGCTGCTGCCCTGGCCGTTGCCGCAAAGGCTGGACGAGTTGGCGCCGCGCACGCTGCAGGTGCCGTCCGGCTCGAATATCCGTCTGGACTACAGCGAGTTTCCGCCGGTGCTCGCCGTTCGCCTGCAGGAGCTGTTCGGCCTGGCCGATACGCCGCGCATCGCGGGTGGCCGGGTGGCGGTCAAGTTGCACCTGCTATCCCCGGCGCAGCGTCCGGTGCAGGTCACCCAGGACCTGGCCAACTTCTGGCGTAGCACCTATGCGGAAGTGAAGAAGGATCTGAAGGGCCGATACCCCAAGCACTATTGGCCGGACGATCCCTTGATCGCCGAGCCAACGGCACGGGCGAAGCCGCGCAAGGGATAGCTCGGGCGTGGAGCGTTCGCTCCGTAGGATGGCGTGGAGCGAAGCGATACCCATCGCTCGTGGGCGCGGCATTCCAGTCCCGTAGCGTAGAGTGCATTACGCGCCAGCGTTATCCGCTGCTTGATGGCAGGCGGATAACCTGCTCCAGGTTATGCGCCCTGCGGGTACGCCGGCGAATGGAAGACGGTCGCGCCTGTGCGAAACGCCGTTCAGGGCAATTTCATTTCGTAGCCCGCCGCCACCAGGTCGTCGTAGGCGCGGTCCAGCTGCGCGCGCAGACCTTCGGCGTCGGGAGCGTGGCGGGAGACGATGAGCTTGGTCGGCACGCTGTACAGGCTGTCGAAGGCCAGTGGCGCCATGTTCAGTTCCCGGCGTGCCTGCTCCACCGGGGTCTGGTAGTCGATCAGGTAATCGCCGCGGCCGCGTTCGAGCATCTGTAAGGCAGCAGCGTGGGTGCTGGTGCGATGGATTTCCAGTTGCAGCTTGGGGTCGGCCAGCATCTCGGTGATGGGGCGCCAATAGCTGTAGCCGCTGATGAGGATGACGCGGCTGCCGGTCAGCCCATCCGGTATTTTCGGAGAGTTTTGCGAGGGCATGCGGTAGAGGTTCAGCTCAACGTGACCGAGCACGCGCTCGCACTCCAGGGTGCTGTCGGCCAGCTCGACCTTGCCCGGTGCGCCGGCCCACAGCTGCACGCTGCCGTCCTGCAGGCCGAGGTACAGGCGGGCGCTGGGCAGCGGACGGAAGTCGGCGCGGTAACCGGCCTTGAGCAGGATGCGCCGGACCATCTCGGCGCCGCTGCCTCGGGTGCTGCCATCCGGGGCAGTGTAGGTATAGGGCGGGAATTCGTAGTAGCCCACGGTCAAGGCCGGCAGCGGGTGCGGCAGGCGGTCGGCCAGCGTGGGCCTGTCGACGGCGAGGGCGTTGAGGCAGAAGAGGGCGAGGATCAGCCCGGCGAGACGGCGCAAATGCATGGATGGCCTGGATGCTCGTTATCGTTTTTGTTCGAAGCGAGCCAAGCATGCGACTGCCACATCGCGCTTGTCCAGCCTCCACCGGCGGCGATGTGCCGCAGCGCTCAGTGAGGTAGCAGGAAGCGCGCGGATAGCGGCAGGTGGTTGGAGATGCGCAGGGTGTCGTGGCTGCGTACGCCGGCATCCAGGCGGTTCAGGCTGGTGCTGTGGAACAGGTAGTCGAGGGTGCGATCGGGCTTGTGCACGCGCGGGTCGTTGGGGAAGTGGGTGTACCACTTCTCCTGGTCGGCGCCGCTGGATTCCTCGACCGCCGGGACCACTGGGAAGCGCGCCGCCAGCAGGTTCAGTTCGCTGTTGGCGCGGTAGGGCTCGCGCAGCACTTCCGGCAGGTAGGGGTACTGGCCCAGCGGCAGCAGGCCGAGGTCGCCGCCGAGCAGCCAGGGGCGGCCGGCGGCCTGCAGGGTGTTCAGGTGGGCCTCGACGGCCTCGACCTGCCGCTGTGGGGTGTTGTCGCCGTTGGGGCGTTCCAGGCGCGTGTTGATCACGCTGAGCTGGCCACCGCCGCGAATCGGCAGGTCGCTCTGCAGCATCGCCGGCTGCGGGGCGAACAGGTGCAGCAGCGGGATGGATGAGCGCTGCGGCAGGGCGATGCGCTCGCCGCCGGTGATCTGGAAACGACTGAAGGTCACCAGCTTACGCCCGGCGCTGCCGAAAACATGGGGGTTCGGATCGAAGCGCGCTTTCCAGTCGAAGGCGGCGGTGGAGCAGGGGTAGAGGTCGGTCAGGCGATCGCCGATGAGCGCCTGCTGGTCCTGCTTGCCGGTGGCGGCGGCACCGTCGTCGACCTCCTGCAGCAGGACGATGTCCGGGGCCTCGTCGCGAATCACCCGCACCACTTCGTCGAGGCTGTAGGCGATGTCCTCGGGGCTGGGGCTGTCGTCGGGACCGGTGGTGTCGGGCAGGTCGTCCCAGAAGATGTAGCGCTTGCCGGCCAGGTACTGGACGTTCCAGGTCATCACCTTCAGCGCCTGCCCCGGCTGCAGTTGCGGCGCGGGTGCGCGGCACTGCGCGGCGACGCTTTCACGCTCGGCGGGGTGCCAGGCCAGCAGCCAGGCGGCGGCGGTGACGGCGAGCAGCAGGGCGATGAGCAGCACGAAGAGGAAGCGGTGGCGAAGCGAGAGGCTCATGGGTGACCAGGGGCTATGCTTGTTGGGTCCAGAGGATAGTGGTTGCGACTTTGTATTTCACCTCCGTGTTTGATGTGGGAATTATCCTGAAACCTTGTGAGATGTAGTTCGCAAGACGTCAACATCGCGCCCTGCGGGCTTCGGGAGACTGCCATGCCCCGCACACTCTTCTCCCATTCGACCTACCGGCGCAAGGTGGTGCTGGTCAGCGGCGGCTGTTCCGGTATCGGCCGCGCGCTGGTGCTGCGCTTTGCCCAGGCCGGCGCGCACCCGGTGATCCTCGACCTCGATCAGGCGGCGCTGGACAGCCTGGTGCAGCACTTGCGCGAGCACCTGAACGTCGAAGCCCTCGGCCTGCGCTGCGACATCGCCGACGCTGAGGCGGTGGAGCGTGCAGTAGCGCTTGCCGTCGAGCGCTTCGGCGGCATCGACGTGCTGGTGAACAACGCCGGCATCACCCACCGCAGCCTGTTCATCGAGACCGAGCTGGCGGTGTTCCGGCGGGTGATGGCAGTGAACTTCTATGGTGCGCTGCACTGCACCCAGGCGGCGCTGCCCAGCCTGCTGGCGCGGCACGGGCAGATCGTCGTGCTCAGTTCGCTGACCGGCTTCGCCCCGTTGCTTTACCGCAGCGCCTACAACGCCAGCAAGCACGCGCTGCACGGGCTGTTCGACACGCTGCGCATGGAGCTGGACGGCACCGGCGTGGCGATCACCCTGGCCTGCCCGGGCTTTACCGCCACCGATCTGCGCAAGAACGCCCTGGTGGGCGACGGCTCGGTGATTCGCCAGCCAGCCGTGGTGCTGGGCGCGGAAGTGGCCTCGCCGCGCGACGTGGCCGAGGCGATCTACCAGGGGGCCTTGCGTCGTCGGCGACTGCTGGTGCTGTCCAACGTCAATTGGCGTGCGCGCCTGCTGGCGCGGTTTTTCCCCCGGCTGTTCGAGAAGCTGCTGGTGCCGAAGATGTCGGGGCTCAGGCCGGGACATTAGCTTTTCTACAGATGAAGCCCCTTGCCACCCCTCAGTGGGAGTGGGTATCGAAACCTCCACCCGCCAGCGCCATGTCCCAGAACGACGCCTCGATCTTGTGCCCGTCCAGGTCACGGATGAAGCAGCCGTAGTAGGGGGCGCCGTAGAGCGGACGCGGACCGGGGGCGCCCTCGTCGGTGGCGCCAGCGGCAATCGCGGCGCGGTAGAAAGCGTCCACGTCCTCGCGGGAATTGGCCATGAAGCCGAAATGCGTGCCGTTGCCGACAGAGGCCGGGCGCCCGTCGATGGGCGTCTGCAGCCAGAACTCGGGGAACACCCGGCCGTAGGCCACGGCGCCGGGGTGTTCCATGATCGGCTGGCAGCCCAGGGCCGGCAGCACGGCGTCGTAGAACGCCTTGGCGCGGGGATAGTCGTTGGTGCCGATGGAAATGTGCGAAAGGCAGCTGGGCGGGAAGTCGCTCACGGCGAGTCTCCATACTCGGGGAAAGGAGACTCCAGCGTAGAACCCCGGCTCGTTGTGTGCCGGGGGATTTGTTGCGACTTGCTGCCGCTCAGGCGGCTTCGCGGCCGAGCAGGATGAAGATGCGGTAGGCGGCCACCGTCAGCAGCAGCTGGAAGAACCCGCTCAGCGAGTGCAGGACCACGCTCAGGACCGACGCGTCCTTGCCGGCCTCGGTGATCCAGCCCTCGGCGATCCACACCGGGGCGAGGATGGCCAGGGAGGTCATCAACAGCAGGAAGAAATGCCCGGTGGTCAGCGCGAAGCTCTCGCGCATCGCGTCGATGGGCGAACGGCCGCGCTGCACCAGGAGGAATTCGGCGAAGGCCAGCTTGATCATGACGAAGATGCCCGGCAGGACCATCAGGTACAGGCCGATCACGATCAGCAGCGAGGTGATTGCCGAGAGCAGGGCGAAGGCCGGCCACAGCCGCAGGGCTGCGCTCCACAGTTCGCGTACGCCCCGCTCGACGCCTTCGCCGGCGTCGATCATGTAGAGGATCAGGCTGGCGGTGTAGATCGGGTAGAACACCAGGCCCGCGGCCATGCCCCAGGGCGCGAAGTTCTGCGGGCCGGCGGCGACGTTGATCTGCTGCTGGACCAACGTCTCGATGACGATCCAGGGCAGGCACAGCGGCACCAGGATGCCGAGGTGACGGGAGAAGAAGAACCAGGTGTCGCGGAGGATGGAAAGGGGATTCATCAGTAACCCGATACTGTCCGAGGGCTTCGACTCTAACTTAAGCAAACCCTCAGCTGAAGACGCCAGAATTCTGCGATCGGAACTTGTTTTTTTGCGAGCCGATCCAATGTTGGAAAGGCAATGTTCTGCCGAACCACCCGCTCACTCGAGGTCTGCCTTGAATTCCGAAGAGCAATCCCTGATCGATGGTCTGTTCACCCGCCTGCGTGACGCCGAGGCGCAGACCGCGCCGCGCGACGTCGACGCCGAAGCACAGATCAACCGGCACCTGGTGCAACAGCCGGCTGCGCCGTACTACATGGCCCAGGCGATGCTGATCCAGGAAGCGGCGATCAAGCGCCTGGACCAGCGCGTCAAGGAGCTGGAAGCGCAGCAGGCCAGGGCGCAGGAACAGCGCCCGAGCAGCGGCGGCTTCCTCGCCGGGCTGTTCGGCGGCGGCCAGAGCCAGGATCCGCGCCCGGCGCAACCGCAGCAACGCCCGGATGGCTGGGGCCAGACGCGCTTCTCGCAACCCGGCGGCAATGCGGCTTACGCCAATACCCCTGCGAGCAGCAATCCGAACGACTTCAGACCTGCTCAGCCTGCGCAAGCCGCGCCCCAGGGCGGCGGCTTCCTGCGCGGTGCCCTGCAGACCGCTGCGGGCGTGGCCGGTGGCGTGATGGTGGCGAATGCGCTGACCAGCCTGTTCCACAGCAGCCAGCCCCAGGAGATCGTCGAGGTGATCCAGGAGCAGCCGGTACAGCCGGAGCCCTCGAGCTTCGATGACTCCCGAGGCGACGATTCCTTCGGGGGTGGCGACCGCTATGCCGACAACAACTTCAGCGACGCCAATTACGACGACGGCGGCAGCTTCGGTGACGACTCCGGCTTCTTCGGCGGTGACGACGGCGATATGTTCAGCTGAGCGCACGCCCAAGCTGACCCGCCCGCCGGGACTGGCGGGGGCGCGTCGCTGTGCCGATAATGCGCCCCCGCTGTTCGAGTCCCGGAGTCACCGTTGAAGACCATCGCCCTGTTCGCCGACGTGCAGAACCTCTACTACACCGTGCGTCAGGCCTACGGCTGCCACTTCAACTACGCTGCGCTGTGGGCCGAGCTGAGTGCCCAGGGCACTATCGTCCAGGCCTACGCCTATGCCATCGACCGTGGCGATGCCAGGCAGCAGCAGTTCCAGCAGATCCTGCGCAAGCTTGGCTTCACCGTGAAGCTCAAGCCCTACATCCAGCGCGCCGACGGTTCGGCCAAGGGTGACTGGGACGTGGGCATCACCATCGACATCCTCGACGCCGCGCCAAACGTGGACGAGATCGTCCTGGCTTCCGGCGACGGTGATTTCGACCTGCTGCTCGACCGCGTCCGTGCCGGCGGCACCGATGCCACTGCCTACGGCGTGCCGGGCCTTACCGCCCAGGCGCTGATCCGCGCGGCCAGCCGCTACGTGCCCGTCGAAGGCTCGCTGCTGCTGCGATCCTGACCCTTGCGGCTACAATGCCGCCCATTCCAAATCGTTTTTGCGAGCGCTCCATGACCTTCGCCTCCCTTGGCCTGATCGATCCCCTCCTGCACGCCCTCGACGGGCTCGGCTACCAGAATCCGACGGCGGTGCAGGCCCAGGCCATCCCTGCGGTGCTCAAGGGGCGCGACCTGCTGGCCGCCGCCCAGACCGGCACCGGCAAGACCGCCGGCTTCGCCCTGCCGCTGCTGCAGAGGCTGCTGCAGGAAGGCCCGCAGGTGGCCGCCAACTCGATCCGCGCCCTGGTACTGGTGCCGACCCGCGAGCTGGCCGAGCAGGTCCATGAGAGTGTCCGCGCCTACGGCCAGCATGTGCCGCTGCGCACCGCCGTGGCGTACGGCGGGGTCAGCATCAACCCGCAGATGATGAAGCTGCGCAAGGGTGTCGATGTACTGGTGGCGACGCCCGGCCGCCTGCTCGACCTGTATCGGCAGAACGCCCTGAAATTCACCCAGCTGCAGGTGCTGGTGCTGGACGAGGCCGACCGCATGCTCGACCTGGGCTTCGCCCGCGAGCTGGACGAAGTCTTCGCCGCGCTGCCCCGGCGCCGGCAGACCCTGCTGTTTTCCGCAACCTTCTCCGACGCCATTCGGCAGATGGCCCGCGAGCTGCTGCGTGACCCGCTGACCATCGACGTGGCGCCGCGCAATACGGCGGCAAAGACGGTGAAGCAGCACCTGGTCACCGTGGACAAGAAGCGCAAGGCTGAGCTGTTCCTGCACCTGCTGCGTGAGCAGGGCTGGCGCCAGGCGCTGGTGTTCGCCAAGACCCGCAAGGGCGTCGACGAGCTGGTCGACGTGCTGCACAAGCAAGGCATTCGCGCGGACTCGATCCACGGCGACAAGCCGCAGCCGACACGCCTGCGCGCGCTGGCGCGGTTCAAGGCCGGCGAAGTGGATTTCCTCGTCGCCACCGACGTCGCCGCGCGCGGCCTGGATATCGAGGAGATGCCGCTGGTGGTCAACTTCGACCTGCCCATCGTCCCCGAGGATTACGTGCACCGCATCGGCCGCACCGGTCGCGCTGGCGCCAGCGGTCAGGCGATCTCGCTGGTCTGCGCCGATGAAGTGCAGCAGCTGGCGGCCATCGAGACGCTGATCGGGCAACTGTTGCAGCGTCGTGAAGAGGATGGGTTCGAAGCCGAACACCGGGTGCCGCAGACCACGCTGGGCGGCCAGGTACTGAAGAAGCCGAAGAAGCCCAAGCAACCCAAGGTGCCCGAAGGCAAGCCGGGCAAGGTTCACCTCGGCTCGCTGCTGGATGACAAGCCGCAGGTCAAGGCGGTGCGCAAGGCCCCGGGCTTTGGCCTCGGTGGTAAACCGGCCGGCGGCAAGTCTCCCGCCGGCAAATCGCCTGCTGCAAAGCCGGGCGGCAAGGGCGGTCGTCGCCCCTGAGCCGATAAGGCGCGCGCCTGCTCCATCGCGGTGCGCGGCCTTGGGCTGAATCGGGGTTGTCTTCAGGCGCGGCGGGGCCTTGCGGGGTGTGGCGCAAAAGCTGCATTTCCGTGTGGAATCCCGAACGCCTATAGTGTGCCCATTGCGCACACAACAAGAACGACAGCCCATGCGCCACAAGGAACTCAAAGCCTGGACCGGCGGAGTCGCCCATCTGCTCCCGCTGGCCGCCGGTCGCCCGCGCCTGCTCGGCCTCAGCCAATGGCTGCAGCAGGTCTGCGCGGTGGATAACTTCGTGCTCTTCGTCTACGAAGGCAACCACCGACCACTGGACCTGTTCGACAGCTTCCCGGCGGACATCCGGCATGTCTACGTCGAGGACTACCAGGCCGGCCCGTACCTGCTCGATCCCTTCTACCTCGCCTGCACCCGCCACCAGGCGCCCGGCCTGTGGCGTTTGCGGCAGTTCGCGCCGGACCACTTCTACTTGGGCGAGTACTACCAGACGTATTACCAGCAGACCGGCCTGACCGAGGAGATCGCCTTCTTCATCGACCTTGCCGATGGCGCCACCGCCGTGCTCTCGCTGATGCGCAAGACCTCCAGCCCCGCCTACAGCCGTGACGAGATGCAACTGCTGGAGTGCGCGCGGCCGGTGGTCGAGCAGGTGGTACGCGAGGCCTGGGAGCTGCGCCGTGCGCAACCGCGCCCGGCACAGGACCTGGACTACCAGATCCGCGAGGCCTTCGACCAGTTCGGCGCCCAGCTGCTCACGCCCCGTGAGCAGGAGATCGTCCAGCTTCTGCTGCGTGGCCACTCCAGCGCTTCGGTGGCCGAGCAGCTGGATATCAGCCCCGGTACGGTGAAGATCCACCGCAAGAACATCTACGCCAAGCTCGGCATCGGCAGCCAGTCGGAGCTGCTCGGGCTGTTCATCCGTGAACTGGCGGGTCGCGATGCGGCGGGTGGGATGCTCGCGGCGGGTTGAGTGTTGGCAACCCGTAGGGCGAATAACCGTTCACGGTTATCCGCCGTTGTCTTTGGCTGCGATCCGCGCGGCGGATAACGCTTGGGGCGTTATGCGCCCTACGTCACTCGGTCCTGCGGGCCAGGCATTCAATCCCGCCATCTATCCCCCGAGGGATATATACACCCCGAAAGCCCCGTTGCTAGCTTGAGCCCCAACAAGAACAAAGTGGGAGCGCGCGGTGATGGAGAGCGGTCAGGACTTCGATATCGAATTCCGCAACGTGGTCAAGCGCTACGGCAGCGTGCCGGCGGTCAACGGGCTGAGCTTCCGGGTGAAGCGCGGCGCCTTCCATTCCTTCCTCGGCAGTTCGGGCTGCGGCAAGACCACCACCCTGCGGATGATCGCCGGCTTCGAGCAGCCCAGCGAAGGCGAAGTGTTGTTGGCCGGTAAGGCCGTGGCCGGGGTGCCGGCGCACCAGCGCGCAGTGAACATGGTGTTCCAGCACTACGCGTTGTTCCCGCACCTGACGGTGGCCGAGAACATCGCCTACGGCCTGCGCTACCGCACGCCGCGCCCGGACCGTACGCAGCAGCGCCGCATGGCCGACGAGGCGCTGGAGATGGTGCGCCTGTCCGGCTTCGGCATGCGCAAGCCCCACGAGCTTTCCGGTGGCCAGCAACAGCGCGTGGCGCTGGCCCGCGCGCTGGTCAACAAGCCCACCGTGCTGCTGCTCGACGAGCCCCTGGCGGCGCTGGATCGCAAGCTGCGCAAGGAGATGCAGTCCGAGTTGCTGCGTCTGCAGCGCGAGGTCGGCATCACCTTCGTGCTGGTCACCCATGACCAGGAAGAAGCGCTGTCGATGAGCGACAGCATCAGCATCATGAAGGACGGCCTGATCATCCAGACCGCCACCCCCGAGGCGCTCTACGAGACCCCGGCGAGCCGCTACGTGGCGGACTTCATCGGCGAGTCCAACCTCTTCTCCGGCACCGTGCGCCGACTTGATTCCGGCCGGGTGGTCCTGGGCACCCCGGCCGGGCTGGAACTGAGCAGCCCGCCGACGCCCACCGGCCCTGCGCTGGCGCCCCAGGCCGAGGGTTGCATCGCCGTGCGCCCCGAGCTGGTCGGCATCGCCGCCGCCGACTCGGAGCTGCAGCGCGAGGTGCGCCTGAAGGGCCGCGTCGAAGACCGTATCTACCTGGGCAACCTCACCGAGTACCGCGTGCGCACCGACGCCTTCGGCATCGTCTGCGTACGTGTGCCGCGCAAGGCAGGAGGCGAGGCCGAGGCCTTCGAGCACGGTGCGCCGGTACTGGTCGGCTGGAACCAGGCCAGCGGCCTGGCCATGGCCCTTTGAGTTCGACGATCCAACCATAACGACAATCAGCAGACAGGCGGGGAGTGACGATGGACAAGAAGAGCTTCATCAAGACGATGCGCAGCTGGGAAAACGGCTCCATCACGCGGCGCGATTTCCTCGGCAAGACCGGTCTCGGCCTGGCGATGGCGGTGGTCGCCGCCAACACCCCCGGCCTGCTGACCGGCAAGGCCTACGCGGCCGAGGGCAGCAACATCGGTGACCGCCTGGCGCTGGCCACCTGGCCGAACTACCACAGCCAGGAAAACTTCGACGCCTTCGCCAAGGCCACGGGCGCGCGCGTACAGATGAACGTGTTCGGCTCCAACGAGGAGATGCTCGCCAAGCTGCAGGCCGGCGGCAGCGGCTGGGACGTCTTCGTGCCGACCAACTACACGATCAGCACCTATGTGCAGCTCGGGCTAATCGAGCCGCTGGACCTCTCGCGCATTCCCAACTTCGACCCCAAGGCCTTCGAGGAGCGCTTCATGGCCCAGGGCACGGTGGACGGCAAGGTCTACGCGGTGCCGAAGAACTGGGGCACCACCGGCATCGTCTATGACGCCAGTCGTGTGAAGGGCAGCCCGGATTCCTGGAAGCAGTTCTGGGACCTCACGCTGACCAGCGCCTCGGGCCGCACCATCGTCCACGACTACCAGCTCACCGCCATCGGCAACGCGCTGAAGTATTACGGCTACAGCTTCAACTCGCTGGACCCGAAGGAACTGGCCGAGGCCGAGAAGCTGCTGATCCAGGCCAAGCCGCACCTGTTCGCGATCAACTCCGACATCCAGCCTTCAATGCGCAACGGCGACGCCTGGATGGCCATGGCCTGGACCGGCGATGCCTCGCAGCTGCACCGCGACAACCCGGACATGACCTTCGTGCTGGGCAAGGAGGGCGGCGAGATCTGGAGCGACTTCTTCGCCATTCCCAAGGGCGCCGAGCACAAGGATGCTGCCTACGCCTTCATCAACTACCTGCTCGACCCGCAGCACAACAAGCTGGAGGTGCTCTCCCACGGCTACCCGAGCGGGGACAAGCGCGTCGATGCGCTGCTCTCCAAGGAGATGCTCGACGATCCGATCATGTACCCGGCGGCCGAGCGTCTTTCGCCGCTGGAGTTCGGCGCCGCGGCGACCCTCACCAGCCCGGCGCGCGCCGAACTGATGGCGCGGTTCAAGGCCGCCTGACGGCCTCTTTGTAGGAGCGAGCTCGCTCGCGAACCCGCCCAGCCTCCGAGCTGACGGGAGAAGCGTTCGCGAGCAAGCTCGCTCCTACAGGGGAGCTGCGTAATTCCATGCGTAGGGAATCGAACATGAACATCGCTGTCAGCGCCCCGTTGCCGCAGACCCAGGCGACGCCCACGGTCTCGCGTGCGAAAAGCCTCGGCCGGCGCGTCACGCTCCTGCTGCTCCTGCCGTCCACCCTGTGGTTCCTGCTGCTTCTGCTGATGCCGCTGGTGATCATCCTGGTCTTCAGCTTCGGCGAACGCAGCGCCGTGGGCGGCTACGGCGGCGGGCTGACGCTGGAGAACTACCTGAACCTCGGTTCCCGCGCCCAGGCCTTCTGGAACACCCTGACCCTGGCGCCGCTGGGCACTCTCGCGTGCCTGCTGGCGGCCTACCCGCTGGCCTACTTCCTGGCGGTGAAGGTGCGGCGCAACAAGTCGCTGCTGCTGACCCTGGTGATCGTGCCGTTCTGGACCAGTTTCCTGATCCGCACCTACGCCTGGATCTTCATCCTCAGCGGCCGCGGCATCCCGGCGCTGCTGGAGAGCTTCGGCATCGCCGACGTGCGCCTGATCAACACGCCGTACGCGGTGCTGATCGGCATCGTCTACGGCTACCTGCCGCTGATGGTGTTCCCCATCTACGTGACCCTGGAAAAACTCGACAAGCGCCTGCTGGAAGCTTCCGGTGACCTCGGCGCGAGTGCCTTCGAGACCTTCCGCCGGATCACCCTGCCGCTGTCCGCGCCGGGGGTGATCACCGGGGTGATGCTGGTGTTCATCCTGCTCATGGGCGAGTTCCTGATCCCGGCGATCCTCGGCGGCGGCAAGGTGTTCTTCGTTGGCAACGCGCTGGTCGACCTGTTCCTGCAATCGCGCAACTGGCCCTTCGGCAGCGCGGTGGCGATGACCCTGGTGGCGATGATGCTGGTGATCATCGGCGTCTACCTGAAACTCGTGGCGCGCTACGGCGGCTCACGCAACGACGGAGTGCTCTGAGATGTGGCTGCGCAGTTACTCCACCTCGGTCTACCTGTTCCTCTACGCGCCCATCGCGCTGATCATGCTCTTCGCCTTCAACGCCGGGCGCAGCGGGCTGAGCTTCCAGTGCTGCTCGGTGCAGTGGTTCGGCCGTGCCTTCGGCAACCCATTCATCATGGAAGCGCTGGGCAACAGTGCGCTGATCGCCTTCTGCTCGGCGCTGATCGCCACACTGTTCGGCACCCTTGCGGTGTTCGGCCTGCAGCGCGTCGGCAAGCGCGTGCGCCTGCTGTTCGACGCGCTGACCTACTGCGCGATCATCGTGCCGGGCATCGTCATCGGCATTGCCACGCTGATCGCCTTCATCACTTTGTTCGACGTGGTGAACCCGCTGCTGGCGCTGCTGGACATCGGCCTGCCGAAACTCAAAATGGGCTTCGGTACCGTGGTGGCGGCGCACTCGCTGTTCACCATGGCGCTGGTGATGGTGATCGTCCGCACCCGCGTCGAGGCCATGGACAAGTCGTTGCTGGAAGCTTCCGCCGACCTCTATGCGCCGCCGCTGGACACCTTCCGGCGTGTGACCCTGCCGCAGATCGCCCCGGCGATCCTCGCCGGCTTCCTGCTGGCGTTCACCTTCAGCTTCGACGATTTCATCATCGCCTTCTTCGTTGCCGGCTCCGAGACCACGCTGCCGATCTACATCTTCTCGTCGATCCGCCGCGGCATCACGCCGGAGATCAACGCCATCTCCACGGTGATCATCTGCGCCTCGCTGGCGCTGCTGTTCACCTCCCGCTACCTGCAGAACCGCCGCACCGGCGTTCAGGCCGCCTGAGGGCCGACTTCAAGGAGACGCGAGCATGCGTGACCAGCTCTACATCAACGGGCAGTGGGTCAGGCCAGACCTGGGCGGTCGCTTCACCAGCTTCGACCCGGCCAACGGCCAGCCGCTGCGTGAAGTGCCGGCGGCCACCGAGGAAGACGTCGACCACGCCGTACGCGCGGCGCGTACCGCGTTCAATCGCGGCTGGGGGCAGAGCCGCGGCAGCGAACGCGCCGAATGGCTGGAAGCGCTGGCCGGCGAGCTGGAACGGAACCAGGATTCGCTGGCTGAACTGGAAGTGCGCGACAACGGCAAGCCGCTGCCCGAGGCGCAGTGGGACGTGGCCGACGCCATCGGCTGCTTCCGCTACTACGCCGAGCTGGCGCGGGAACTGGACGAGCGCCAGGACCAGGTTCTGGCGCTGCCCGACGAGCGCTTCCGCTGCCGCATCCGCCAGGAACCGGTGGGCGTGGCGGGGCAGATCATTCCCTGGAACTACCCGCTGCTGATGGCGGCCTGGAAGGTCGCGCCAGCCCTGGCGGCGGGTGCGACCTGCGTGCTCAAACCGTCCGAGCTGACACCGCTGAGCGCCCTGGAGCTGGCGGCCGCGGCGGACGCCGTGGGCCTGCCAGCGGGCGTACTCAATGTATTGCCCGGCCACGGCGCAGAGGCCGGCGGGCCGCTGAGCCAGCATCCGGGCGTGGACAAGCTGGCGTTCACCGGCAGCGTGCCGACCGGCTCGCGGATCATGTCGGCGGCAGCCCAGGACATCAAGAACGTCAGCCTGGAGCTGGGCGGCAAATCGGCCTTCATCGTCTTCGACGACAGCGATGTCGAGGCGGCGGTGGAGTGGATCCTGTTCGGTATTTTCTGGAACCAGGGGCAGGTATGCAGCGCCACCTCGCGCCTGCTGGTGCAGGAGGGCATCGCCCAGCGCCTGATCGAGCGGCTGGTGGAGGCGACCCGCGCCATCACCATTGGTGACGGCCTGCAGCCGGGCGTGCTGCTGGGGCCGCTGGTCAGCCAGGGACAGCACGAAAAGGTACTCGGTTTCGTCGAAAAAGGCCGCGCGGGCGGCGCCCGGCTGCTCACCGGCGGCAAACGTCCGGCGGGATTGAATGAGGGTTGGTTCATCGAGCCGGCGATCTTCGACGAACCGACCGAGGACGCGCTGATCTGGCGCGAGGAAATCTTCGGCCCGGTGCTCTGTGTGAAGCGCTTCAAGACCGAGGCCGAGGCCCTGCGCCTGGCCAACGACAGCCGCTTCGGCCTGGCAGGCGCGGTGATGTCGGGCGACCCGCAACGCGCCGCGCGGGTGGCCGACGGGCTGCGCGCGGGGATCGTCTGGGTCAACTGCTCGCAGCCCACCTTCACCCAGGCGCCCTGGGGTGGCATGAAGCAGAGTGGCATCGGCCGCGAGCTGGGCGTGTGGGGGCTGGAGAACTACCTGGAGGTGAAGCAGGTAACCGAGTATGTCTCCGATCAGCCCTGGGGCTGGTACCTGAAGTAGCGGCATCACTGTAGGAGCGATCTTGCTTACTCCCAGTCACCCGGGGGGTTCGGCCGGGCTTCGCCCCTCTCCCTAACCCTCTCCCTGAAGGGAGAGGGAACCGTTGGGCAGAGTCGGGTGTTCCGGAGTCAGCCGGCTAGCATAGGGTAGCCGGCTGAAATCTAATCTCGCTCGGCACGGACAAGCCCCCTCTCCCTTCAGGGAGAGGGCAGGGGAGAGGGATCGAGGGTCAACCCAGTACACTGCAGTACCCGACGAGCACCACCCGCGACACACCTCAGTCGAGGTTATGCCCGATCCGCCAGAGCACGCCGCTCGGGTCGTGCAGGGTGAAGTCGCGCATTTTCCACGGCTGGTCTTCCAGTGCACCGAGGCGCACGCCATAGCGCTCGGCGAGGCCGGAGTCGCGGACCTTCGCGTACCAGGCGTCGGCATCCTCCACCAGCAGGTGCAGCATCAGGTTCTCGGCGAATTCCTTGACGTAGTAGTTCTGCAGCAGGAAGGCGCAGTGGTCGCCATGGTGGAAGTAGGCGAGTTCCTCGGAGTTCCACGGCGAGAGGAATCCCAGGTCCTTGTAGAACTGTTGGGAGAGCGTGAAATCGCGGGCGGGGACGAAGACTTTCAGTTCAACGCTGGCAGTGCTCATGGGCAACCTTCCTGGTAAGTCGTGAGCAGGCTTTTCGACGGTGCCCTCAACGCGGGCCGGCCGCCTCTGGTGGGCGGCTGGCCGCGAGTCTAGCTCAGAGCTGGCGCTGCATGTAGCGGTGGCTGGAAACGCCCGGCAGGGTCGAGACGCGCTCTACCTGCACGCTGAAACCCAGGCGTTCATAGAGCGCCTGGGCCTTGGGGTTGGCCACCGAAACGTCCAGCGCCGCCATGGGCAGGTTGGCGTCGCGACCCATTTGCAGGAAGTGATCGATCAGCTGGCTGCCCAGGCCTTCGCCGCGCAGCGTCGGCGTGACGCCCAGATGCGCGAGGTACAGCGTCCGGCGCGGCGGCGGGCAGATGATCTTCTCCAGTTGCAGGCCACGGCGTATCACCCCCGCCGATCCCAGTCCGAAGTAGCCGAGGATCTGCCGCGTAGCCGCCAGTAGGTAGCCCAGGTTCGCCTCGCCGCCGAACACCGTGCCGGCCGCCACCACCTGGCCGTCCTGTTCGCCGACCCAGTGCTGGCGCCAGCCGAACTGCCCGTTGCCCTGCACGAAGGCGTAGCGCAGGAAGTCCTGGGCGCTGTGGCGGCCAGTGCGGGCGAAGGCATAGTCGAAGGCATCGGGGCCGGAGCTGTAGATCAGCGGGATGGCGGCGTCGACATCATTGGGGCGGGCGCGGCGAAAGGTCAGCGGCATGCAGGCGACTCCTGGGTGGGAGTCGAGAATCTAGCACTGTCGTTCCATAAAGTGCAGCGCTCAGCCTTGGGCTTCGAGCCACTTCAGCGCGCCCAATCCGGACGTACGGCCGCTGGCGAAGCAGGCGGTGAGCAGATAGCCCCCGGTGGGCGCTTCCCAGTCGAGCATCTCGCCGGCGCAGAACACGCCCGGCAGCACCTTGAGCATCAGGTGCTCGTCCAGTGCCTCGAAGGTCACCCCGCCGGCGCTGCTGATGGCTTCATCCAGCGGGCGGGTGCGCACCACGGTCAGCGGGAGTGCTTTGATCCGTTCGGCGAGGCGCTGCGGATCAGCGTAGTCGGCGGCTGTGGACAACTCGCGCAACAGTCCGGCGCGCACGCCGTCCAGGCCGAGTCGGCCGCGCAGGTGGTTGGCCATGGACTTGGAGCCGCGCGGCTGCGCGACAGCCTTGGCGACCTGCTCCAGGCTGCGGCTGGGCAGCAGGTCCAGGTGCACGGTGGCGCTGCCGGTCTGCTCGATGCACTCGCGGATGCCGGAGGACAGCGCGTAGACCAGGCTGCCCTCGATGCCGCCGGCCGTGACCACGAACTCTCCCTGACGCGGCGTACCGTCGGCCAGCGAGAGCGCCACCGGCTTGACCGGTGCGCCAGCGAACTTCTCGCGGAAGAACTCGCTCCAGCCGGCCACCTCGAAGCCGCAGTTGGCCGGGCGCAGTGGCGAGATATCCACCGCGCGTTCGGCCAGCAGCGGCACCCAGGTGCCGTCCGAGCCCAGGCGCTGCCAGCTGCCGCCCCCGAGGGCCAGCACAGTGGCATCGCCCGTCAGGCTACGCTGGCCTTCCGGTCCGTCGATCAGCAGCGCGCCCTCGGCGTCCCAGCCCAGCCAGCGGTGACGGGTGTGGATAACCACGCCGGCTTCGCGCAGGCGTTTGAGCCAGGCGCGCAGCAGCGGCGCGGCCTTCATGTCGGTGGGGAAGACGCGGCCGGAGGTGCCGACGAAGGTCTCGATCCCCAGGCCATGAATCCACGCGCACAGCGCCTGGTTGTCGAAGGCGTCGATTAGCGGCGCGAGGCTCGGCGCGCGCTGGCCGTAGCGCGACAGGAAGGGTTCGCGCTCCTCGGAGTGGGTGATGTTCATGCCGCCCACGCCAGCCAGCAGGAACTTGCGCCCGACCGAGGGCATGGCATCGAACAGCTGTACCTGCACGCCGGCACCAGCCAGGACTTCGGCCGCCATGAGGCCGGCGGGGCCGCCGCCGATGACAATCGCGGTACGGGAGGCGAGCGGGCGGAGATCGGTCATGCAGGAGGCCAGGCGAAGGAGGGGGGGGAAAGGCCGCAATTCTAGCGCAGCGGTGCGGCGCGCCGGTTGCTCATTTTTTGTCCAGGTCTCGCGGAGCCTGTGTCGTTGGGCGCGGCAGGCATTTTTCCGCAGCTTATCCACAGGCCGCCTCACAGTTATCGTGGAAAAGCCGCACAGCGGCGAAAGCGGGGCTCCAAGCCCTGATGGATAGGGGTTGCGAGAATTCCTACAGGGGATCGGGATTGCGCCGATGTTGGCGCTTTTGTGAATCCATCAGCATGCGGGCCTCTTGCAACCTTGGTCCGACTGTCGATGAAAGTCCGTGATTACCTTCGCTCTCATGAGGCCCACCTGTGGGTGGAGGGCAGCGACACCCGCGTCCGGGTGAATGGCCTCGACATTGTCATCCGTAGCCTGCCCAGCGAGGAGATCCGCACCCTCCTCAACGAGGCGGTGGCCCATATGGTGGTGCGCCTGAACAAGAACCTGCAGGGTTCGAAGGTCAAGTTCGAACAGCGGGTACTGGAGCTGCTGTCGATACAGATTGCGCTGCACAACCTCTATGTCTTCACCAACTGGAGCCGCCTGTTGCCGCGTTACCTGCAATTCGCGGGGCCGCTGCGCGCCCAGGAACTGCTGCAGCATCATGTGCCCGAGCAGGTGATGCGCTTTTGCGAGAGGAGTTACGGCGACGAGTGCCGCCCGCGGGCTGCCGCGCTGCTGGGGTTTTCCGCCCATGAACTGGCGCGCTGGGAGCAGCAGCGCCTGCCCACGCGAATGGACACCAACAACTCGCGCTACCGGGCCAACTGAAACTCGCGCGCCACCCGCGCGGCGCTGTGGTGCAGGATGCCATGGCGCCGGGCCAGCGCCTGGCGGTCCTTGTCGTAGCCACCGCCGATCACGCCCACCACTGGGATATCGCTGGACAGGCAGCGGCGGATGACGTGCTCGTCGCGCGCCGCCAGTCCCGCGTCGGTGAGTTGCAGGTAACCCAGGGCGTCGTCCTTGTGCACATCCACGCCGGCGTCATAGAGCACGATGTCCGGCTGGTACAGCGGTAACAGGTAGTCCAGCGCTTCCTGCACCACCTTCAGGTACTCCGCGTCCCCCAGGTGCAGTGGCAGGGGAATGTCCCAGTCGCTCTGCGCCTTGCGCGCGGGGAAGTTCTTCTCGCAGTGCAGTGACACGGTCACGGCATCCGGTACGTTCTCCAGGATGCGCGCGGTGCCGTCGCCCTGGTGCACGTCGCAGTCGAAGATCAGCACCCGGTTGGCCTTGCCGCTTTCCAGCAGGTAGAGGCTGATCACTGCCAGGTCGTTGAAGATGCAGAAGCCCGAGGCGTGGTCGTGGTGTGCGTGGTGCGTGCCGCCGGCGAGGTGGCAGGCCAGGCCGTTCTGCAGTGCCAGTTCGGCCGTCAGCAGCGAGCCACCCACTGCGCGCACCGTGCGCCTCGCCAGCGCTTGAGTCCAGGGCAGGCCAAGGCGGCGAAGTTCCTCGCGCTCCATCGCGCCGCTGCAATAGCGCTCGATATAGTTGCGGTCGTGGGCCAGGGCGAGGATATCCACAGGGCAGAGTTCCGGGCGCAGCAGCTGCTCGTCCTGCACCAGGGCGCTGTCCACCAGGTGGTCGCGCAGCAGGCGGAACTTCTCCATGGGAAAACGATGGTTGTCCGGAAAGGGCGGACTGTAGTCGTCGTGGTAGACCAGGGGCAGCGGCATGGCGTCGGCGGATCGGGAATGTGCTGCACAGGGTACGTCGTCGTGGCGCACAGACGAAAGGGCCGGCATTGCGCCGGCCACATCGCATTCGAGCTCGCGTATCAGCCTTCGTTGGAGGCTGCTGCGTTGCGCTGTTCGCCGCGGCTGGTAGCCACCGACACCGACCACAGCACGAAGCCGCCGATGGCCAGCAGGCTGCCGACCCAGCCCGGCGAGGTCCAGCCGTAGCCCGCCGCCAGGGCCAGGCCGCCGAGGTACGGGCCCAGCGCGTTGGCGAAGTTGAACGCCGAGTGGTTCAGTGCCGCGGCCAGGCCCTGGGCGTCCTCGGCGACGTCCATCAGGCGGGTCTGCAGGACGGTGCCGAGGGCGCCGCCGAAGCCGACGAAGAACACGCAGATCGAGATGGTCCAGATGTTCCCGGCAGTGAACGGGAAGATCGCCAGCACCACCGCGCTCCACACCAGCAAGCCACCGGCGGTGGGCATCACGGCACGGTCGGCTAGCACCGGAATGAACAGGTTGCCCAGGGTCATGCCGATACCGAACACCGCCATCACCAGCGGCACGATGCTCGGCGAGACGTGGGTCACCGCGCCGAGGATATCGGCCAGGTAGGTGTACACCGCGAACAGGCCGCCGAAGCCGATGGCGCCGATGCCCAGGGTCAGCCAGACCTGCCCGCGCTTGAGCGCACCCAGCTCGCGCAGCGGGCTGGAGTTCGGCTCGGCGGGCGAGTAGGGGGCCAGCAGGCGCACGCAGATCATGGTCAGCACGCCCAGCGCAGCAACCAGGGCGAAGCTCCAGCGCCAGCCCACGGCCTGGCTCAGCCAGTTGGCCAGCGGCACGCCGATGATGGTGGCGACGGTGAGGCCGAGGAACATCCGCCCGACCGCCACGGTGCGCCGGTGCGGCGGCACGATGGAGGCGGCGACCAGCGCGGCGATGCCGAAATAGGCACCGTGGGGCAGACCGCTGATGAAGCGGAACAGCAGCATCCAGTGGTAGGTCGGCGCCAGGGCGCTCAGGCCGTTGCCGACAGCGAACAGCGCCATCAGCAGCACCAGCAGGGTGCGCCGCGGGAGGCGCGCGCCGAGCACCGCCAGCAGCGGTGCACCGACGACTACGCCCAGGGCGTAGGCGCTGATCACATGACCGGCGGTCGGGGCATCGATGCCCAGTGCCGGGGCGAAGTAGGGCAGCAGGCTCATGGTGGCGAATTCGGTGGTGCCGATGGCGAAGCCGCCGACAGCCAATGCGAAAAGCACCAGGGCCGTACTGCGTTGCAGTCCGGTGGTGGAGGTCGTCATGGGAGTTCCTTGGTCTTTTTTGAGGTGCGCCATGGCGGCGCGGCTGTCTGCGTGAGCACGGTCAAGGCAGTGACCGACAGCGAAGGTAGGAGAAAAATACCAGATGAAGGTGCTTTGTGCTGAATCGATTGCGCCTGGTCTGACGGATTGCGCCCTACAGCCGTGGGGACGGGTATCATGGTCTTCTCTGATGAACCGCGATGCCGCCCATGGATTTTCCCAGCCTGACCACCGAGCGCCTGCTGCTGCGTCCCTGGCGCCACGACGACCTGGTGCCCTTCGCCGCGCTGAATGCCGACGCCGAGGTGATGCGCCATTTCCCTGCCTGCATGAGCCGTGAGGAAAGCGATTTGCTGGCCGCGCGAATCCTCCAGCATTTCGATGAGCAGGGCTTCGGTCAGTGGATCGTCGAGCGCCGCAGTGACGGAGCATTCATAGGCGTACTCGGGTTGGCTCGGGTCTCCTTCGAAGCGGCGTTCACCCCGGCGGTGGAGATCGGCTGGCGCTTCAATGTTGCCTACTGGCGCCAGGGCTATGCGCTGGAAGCGGCCCGTGCGGCGCTGGACTTTGCATTCGACCAGTTGAAGCTAGACGAGGTCGTGGCCTTCACCGTGCCGGCCAACCTGCCCTCGCAAGGATTGATGCAGCGCCTGGGCATGCAGCGTGACGAGGCTGGTGATTTCGAGCATCCGCGCCTGCCCGAAGGCCACGCCCTGCGCCCGCATGTGCTGTACCGGATGCGCCGCCCATGACGCCGGAAGAGGGCGTGCGCGCCTTTCACCAACTGAGTAGCCACCGCCCCGAGCGCTTCGCCCCCGGCCCCGGCCAGCTCGACTGGGCGACTCAGCCGGCTGCCTTCCGCCGTTATGCCGGCGCGCGTTGCGTCGAGCTGCTGCATCGGCCGCAGGAAGAGTCGCCGGGGTATGACGAAGCATTTGCCGGCCCCATCGGCCAGCCAGCGCCGCTTGATCTGGCCAGCGTTTCGCAATTGCTCTACGACAGCCTGGCTATCTCGGCGTGGAAGGAAGCGGGCGGCAACCGCTGGGCGCTGCGGGTCAATCCGTCCAGTGGCAACCTGCACCCGACCGAGGCCTATCTGCTGCTGCCTGCCGGGGCTGTGGATAACGCCGCGCTGCTGGCTCATTACAGCGCCGACGAGCATGTGCTGGAGGTGCGTGCCGAGCTGCCCACGCCGCTGGCCGAACAGCTGAACCACGCTCTGCCCGCTGGCGGTTTCCTGCTGGCGCTGGCGAGCATCCCCTGGCGCGAGGCCTGGAAGTACGGCGAGCGCGCCTATCGCTACTGCAATCACGACCTCGGCCACGCGCTGGCCTGCCTGAGCATCGCCGCAGCGATCCAGGGCTGGGAAGTGCGCCTGTTGCATGGTGTCGCCGAGGCACGGCTGGATGCGCTGATCGGCCTCGACCGTGACGGCTTCAGCGAGCACGAATTCGCCGACGCACTGCTGTGGATCGGCCCGGCACAACCCGCCGAATTCCCGCTGCCCAACAACCTGCTCAAGGGCCTCGCCGAACTGCCGCTGGCCGGAACGCCCAATCGCCTGTCGCGGGACTATCGCCACTGGCCGGAGCTGGAGCGCGTGCACGCGCTGTGCCGCGCGCCTGCGTTGCCGGCTGGCGAATGGGCCGCGTCGCAGCTGGAAGCGGCTGTGGATAACCCCGGCCTGCCGCTGCGCCCGATCCTCCACCGCCGCCGCAGCGCGCAGTCCATGGACGGCCGCAGCGGCATTCACGCCGAGCTGCTGTATGCCTGGCTGCGCCGCCTGATGCCGGAGCGCTCGCCCGTGCCCTTCGCCTGTACCGGCGAACCGGCGCGCATCGACCTGCTGCTGTTCATCCACCGCGTCCAGGGCCTGGAACCCGGCTTGTACTGGCTGGGCCGCAGTGGCCGCGACGCCGGTGGGCTGCGCGCGGACTACCTGTGGCAGAGCGTGGAGGAAAGCGGCCTGCCGCTGTACCGCCTGCTGTCCGGCGATGCGCGCGGGCTGTCGGCTTTCCTCTCCTGCGGGCAGGACATCGCCAGTGACGGCTGCGTCGCCTTTGCCATGCTCGCCGATCTCGACGCTGCGCTGGCCGAGGGGGCATGGACTTATCCGCGCCTGTACTGGGAGGCCGGCCAGATCGGCCAACTGCTCTACCTGGAAGCCGAGGCTGCGGGAATTTCCGGCACCGGCATCGGCTGCTATTTCGATCCGGCGCTGGAAGAACTGCTGGGCGGGAGTTCGGACTGCCCGGTCAGCCTCTATCATTTCACCATCGGCCGCGCGGTCTGGGATGAACGGCTCACCAGCCTTCCCGCCTACAGCGCGCCGCGCCGACTCCCACTTCAGCAAGACCGCAATTGAGGAAACAACGCGCATGACCCAGATCCTGGACAACCTGGTGGCTCTGCTGAGCCTGGAACAGATCGAAGAGAACCTGTTCCGCGGCACGAGCCAGGACCTCGGGTTCCGCCAGCTGTACGGCGGGCAGGTACTCGGCCAGGCGCTGTCGGCGGCCAGCCAGACCGTCGAGGCGGAGCGCCACGTGCATTCGATGCACGGTTACTTCCTGCGTCCGGGTGATGCCAGCAAGCCGGTCGTCTACCAGGTCGATCGCGTGCGTGACGGCGGCACCTTCAGTACCCGCCGCGTCACCGCGATCCAGAAGGGCCAGCCGATCTTCGCCCTGAGCACCTCGTTCCAGACCGACGAGGAAGGCTTCGAGCACCAGATCACCATGCCCGACGTGGTCGGCCCGGAGAACCTGCCTACCGACCTGGAACTGAAGAAGGCCGGCGCGGAGAAATTCCCAGAACGCATCCGCGACAAGCTGCTCTATCCCAAGCCCATCGAGATCCGTCCGGTCACCCAGAACGACCCTTACGAACCCACCGTCGGCGAGCCGATCAAGTACCTCTGGCTGCGCGCTGACGGCAAGCTGCCGGACATCCCGGCACTGCACAAGTACATCCTCGCCTACGCCTCGGACTTCGGTTTCCTCACCACCTCGCTGCTGCCCCACGGCCGCTCGGTCTGGCAGAAGGACATGCAGGTCGCCACCATTGACCACTCCGTGTGGTTCCACCGCGACCTGCGTGCGGACGAATGGCTGCTCTACGCCATCGACAGCCCCTGGGCCGGCAACGGCCGTGGCTTTGTGCGCGGCAGCATCTTCAACCGTGACGGCCAGCTGGTCGCATCCTCGACCCAGGAAGGCCTGATCCGCCGCCGCGAGGACTGGGCATGACGCTCGCCCTGTCGCTGGGAGAGATTCGCCACTGGGTGTTCGACATGGACGGCACCCTGACCCTGGCGGTGCACGACTTCCCGGCGATCAAGCGGGCGCTGGGGATTCCCCAGGAACACGACATCCTCACCCACCTGGCCGCGTTGCCGGAAGATGAGGCAGCAGCCAAGCACGCCTGGCTGCTGGAGCATGAGCGCGAGCTGGCGGTGGCGTCCAAGGCCGCGCCGGGCGCGGTGGAACTGGTGTGTGCGCTGCACGGCGCGGGTTACCGGCTCGGCATTCTCACCCGCAATGCCCATGAGCTGGCGCTGATCACACTGGACGCCATCGGCATCGGCGATTGCTTCCTCACCGAGGATGTTCTCGGCCGTGGCGAGGCGGACCCCAAGCCCAGCCCGGACGGCCTGCTGCGCCTGGCCGCGCGCTGGGATGTGGCGCCGCAGCGGATGCTGATGGTCGGCGATTACCGCTTCGATCTCGATTGCGCCCGTGCCGCCGGCGCGCACAGCGCGCTGGTCAATCTGGCCGACCATCTACAAGAGAACCCCTGGCCCGAGCTGACCGACTGGCATGCGCAGGACTGCGCGGAGCTGGGACGGATGGCGGGCGTGCTGGTCTGAGTCCGCTGCCTTGCGGGTTCGCGAGCAAGCTCGCTCCTACGATGAGCAAACCGGGGAGCTCAGGGATATCCCTGCACGCCAACCCTGTAGGAGCGAGCTTGCTCGCGAACAGCCGCCAGCACCGAGGTTCCCGGTAGGAGCGCCCCTTGGTCGCGCTCCTGGCATATGTGTGAACCTCGATCCGTAGGATGGGTGGAGCCTAGGCGATACCCATGCTGGCAGTGCCAGGCACGATGGGTATCGCTGCGCTCCACGCCATCCTACGAAAGCGCCGCAGCGCTGGCAGGAGTTACAGCTCCGGCGTCCAGGTCACCGCCAGCAGCGCGGTGCGGCCCGGTTCGCGGTAGGGGCGGGCTTCGCCCATGTAGTCGCTCGGGCTGGTCGGGCGCAGGTAGTCGCCCAGGGTGTAGTTGCGATCCAGGGCGTTATCCAGCTTCAGGTCGAAGCGAATTTCATTGCTGGCCAACCAACTGGTGCGCAGGTCGAGCACGCCGTAGCCGGACAGCTCGCGGGTGTTGGCGGCGTCGTCGTAGCGCTGGCTGACCGCGCGCCAGGTGCCGCCGACACCGAAGGCGCCGAACTGGCGGTCGAGGTCCAGGCTCAGGGTGCGGCGCGCGCGGTAGGGCAGGGTGTGGCCGGTGTCGCGGTCGCGCGGGT
This sequence comes from Pseudomonas sp. YH-1, assembly GCF_051990045.1. Taxonomy (NCBI): domain Bacteria; kingdom Pseudomonadati; phylum Pseudomonadota; class Gammaproteobacteria; order Pseudomonadales; family Pseudomonadaceae; genus Pseudomonas; species Pseudomonas sp. YH-1. The sequence continues at coordinate 1,950,480 of NZ_CP178184.1, forward strand.
CGATCAGGCTCAGGCCGAGTGCGGCCTGCCAGCCCAGTACCTCGCGGGCGACGCTGGCCTCGAAGCCATCGATGCGCGCCTTGTTGATGTTCTCCGGCTGGTTGCTGGTACTGTCCCAGGCGATCAGGTCATCGATCTCGGTGCGGTACAGCGAGGCTTCCAGGTGCGTGCCGGAGAAGTCTCCGCGCCATTGCAGCTCGTAGGTCTTCGAGGTCTCGGCCTTCAGGTCCGGGTTGCTCGCGCCGGGGTAGTAGAGGTCGCTGAAGGTCGGCGCGCGGAAGCCTTCGCCGTAGCTGGCGATCCAGGTCTGGCTGTCGCCCACCGGCAGGCTGAAGGCGGCGTTCCAGCTGTTCTGGCTGCCATAGGCCTGGTTGTTGTCGTGACGGATACCCAACTCGGTGCCGAAGCTGTCGCCCTTGAAACTGTGCTGGGCGAAGAAGGCGCGGTTGCTGCGCTGGTCCTCGGCGAAATCGGTGGTGCCGTCGACCTTGTCTTCGTACCAGTCGGCGCCCAGGGCCAGCTGGTTGGCTTCGTCCAGTTGCAGGCGGTTGAGCCAGCTCGCCGAGTGGCGGGTGGTTTCCAGCGTGCCGTTGTTCCAGCTGTCGGCGGCGCCCACGGCCTTGTTGCGGTCATAGCTGCGACCCAGCTCCAGGCGGCTGTTCCACATCGAGGTGATCTGGCCGTCGAGGTAGGCGCTGTAGCTGCTGACGCGGAATTCGTCACGGGGCGAGCCCGGCTCGAAGTTGTAGGCGTCGTCGTATTCGTTCTTGCCGCGCTGGTCGTTGAGGTTCAGGCCGGCCTTCCAGTCCTCGCTGAAGCGATGGTCCAGGTTCAGGTGCACGGCCTTGTTGCGCTGGGCGTCGTGGTCGTTGTCGGCGCCGACGTTGTCGCTGGTGCGGTCCCAGCCCTGGCTCTCGTCCAGGCTGCCGCCGAGGTTGTAGCGGGTCTGCTCGTTACCGCCGGAGAGGCTCAGGCTGCGCTCGAAGGTGCCGTGGCTGCCGGCGGCCAGGCGCACTTCCGGGTGCAGGCCGGCTTCGCCGCGGCGGGTGAAGATCTGGATGACGCCGCCGATGGCATCGGCGCCGTACAGCGCGGAACGCGGGCCACGGGTCACTTCGACACGCTCGATGCTGTCGATGCTCAGGTAGTCCAGGCGGGCGATGCCGCTGCTGGCCGAGGCGACGCGTTGGCCGTCCACCAGCACCAGGGTCTGCGCGGTGCTGGTGCCACGCACGGAGTACGAGACCACGCCGCCGGAGCTGCCCATCTGCACGCCGGGCACGCGGGCGAGCAGGGCGGGGACGCTGCGCACCTGCAGGCGTTCGATGTCGGCACGGGTGAATACGCTGTTGGCCGAGGTGGCTTCGGCGCGCGGCTGGGCCTGGCGCGCGGAGGTGATCACCTGGTCGGAGAGTGTGTAGATGTCGCCAGCGGCGAAGGCCATGCCGGGCAGCAGGCTGGTGGCCAGGGCGAGTCGGGTCAGTTTCATGGAGCGTCCTCAAAAGCGGTCGGATGACTTTCGAGGAGGGCGTGGCAAGGGCGGCAGGCCGCACTTGACGGTGCGGCCCTCCGCAACACCTGTCGGGGCGTGTCGAGGGCGGTCTCCGGGCTGCCGACGTCACATCGCCGCCTTCCCACAGTCGTGCAGTGGCTACTGGCGATGCTGCAATCCATGAAGGATCGCGTCGGTTACCGTTGCGGGGGCAGCGCAGGTCTTTCACCTGCTTCCCGTTACCTCGAACGAAAACGGGGCGAACCATACGACCAAGGTCTGCGATGAGCAAGGGCAGCGGCGATCGACGGCTCGTGCTGCGCTGTGCCAACGCTTTCCGACGACTCGCCGCCAGCCCATCTGGCAGGGGCTTTGCCGACCTATTGCGGGCTGCGACGAAATCGCCCAGGTCGTGCCCATGGGCGCGATGGCCCGCTCGAACTCTGTCGATCCGCTGAAAAGTTTGCCGATTTTCGATAGGGCTGGTCTGCCCCCCTTGGTTAGCCTTTTGTTCATGGACAAGAGGTGCGCCCGATGAGCAGAGAACGAATCATTCAGGAGTTTGTGCCAGGCAAGCAGGTGACCCTGGCACACCTGATTGCGCATCCGCAGGAAGACCTGTCGAGCAAGATCGGCGTCCCTGGCGCCGAGGCCATCGGCATCATGACGCTCACCCCCGGCGAGACGGCGATGATCGCGGGTGATTTCGCCACCAAGGCCGCCAATGTGCAGATCGGCTTCCTCGATCGCTTCAGCGGCGCACTGGTCCTCTATGGCAGCGTCGGTGCGGTGGAAGAAGCGCTGGAGCGTACCTGCGCCAACCTCGACCGCCTGCTCGCCTACACCATTTGCCCGGTGACCCGGAGTTGAGCATGCAGACCCATCGATATGCCCTGGTCGGCGGCGTGGGAGCGGGCAAGACCACCTTGTTCAACGCCCTGCGCGGCCGCCGCGAAACGCCGCGCAAGACCCAGGCCCTGGACTTCGACCTGTGCGGTGCGATGGATACCCCCGGCGAGTTCATCAGTCATCCACGGCTGTACCGGGCCTTGATTACCAGCACCGACAACGTGGACACCCTGGTCTACGTGCATCCGGCCAATGAGCCGGAGTGTCGTTTGCCGCCGGGACTGCTCGACATTCACTCGGGCAAGCGCCTGGTCGGTGTGATCAGCAAGTGCGACCTGGCCGACGCGGACCCGGATGCGGCCGAGTCCCTGATGCGGCGGCACGGCATCCATGGCGAGATCCTGCGCGTCGCCCAGGACGACCCCACCAGTATCGAGCGTCTGCGCCAGGTGTTGCACGGACGCGCTCCGCTTGAGGAAAAGTATCCATGAAAAAGCTGATTACCGCGGGCTCCGTGCGCGAGGCGATTGCCGCCGGGCAGCGTTCGCTCGAAGTCGAGCTGCCGCGCTGCATTCTGACGCCCGAGGCGCGGATGATCGCCGAGGAAGCAGGGCTGGAGATCATCGAGCGCATCGCCGGTGAGGCCGTGCAGCCTGGGGATGGTACGGCCATGAAAGGCACCGAGGCGGTCAACGATTCCGCGGTTGCCAGCGAGGACCAGATTGCGGCCATCCGCGCAGCCGTGCTGGAGCGTCTTCCTGCCGATGCCGATGCGGCACTGGTTGAACAACTGGTGCGCAAGGCGGCTCGGGCGGGTGGCATGACAGCGAGTCCGGAACCGTCGGGATTCGAGTCGCGCACCGGTGCTGGCGGCATCAAGCTGGTGAAGGGCGACAGCGTGCGTTTCGGCCTGCTCGACGGCGTCGAGGGCGGTTGCCAGATCGGCATCACCGACGTGGTCGGTACCGAGGATGGCAGCAGCATGGGCGCCGGCTTCATGCAGTGGGAAAACGCTTTCTTCCCGTGGACGCTGAACTACGACGAGGTGGACCTGGTACTCGAGGGTGAGCTGCACATTCGTCAGCACGGCGAGACCCTGGTTGGCCGGCCCGGCGACCTGCTGTTCATTCCCAAGGGCAGCCGCATCGAGTTCGGTACGCCGACCCGTGTGCGCTTCCTCTATGTGGCCTGGCCGGCCAACTGGCAGGAGCAATGAGGCGATGAGCACCTTCATCACCGAGACCTGGCTGCGTGAGCGACATGGCCTGAGCGAAGGTACCGAGTTGCACCTGCCGGCCGACGCCCGCTTGACCCCGGCGGCGCGTGCGCTGATCGAGGCGCGCCGGCTGACAGTGAAGTACCACGACGAGCAAGGGCGCCTGTTCCGCGACAACCAGGCCGGCGATGGCGCCGAGCCGGAGCCGGTGCACGGGCTGACCGGTCAGGCGGAAAGCGTCGTTGCCTGCTGCCAGCTGTGTCACCAGCCGGCCGAGCACAAGCCCGAGGGCATGACGCACCTGAACGCCCGCGAGCTGGTGGCCAAGAACGATCCGCGCCTGCGCTTGCGCGCCCAGCTCGATGCGGCCATCGCCCTCGCGGTGTGGTTGCAGGTGGAGCTGCGCGAACCTCAGGAACTGGTCGCCTGGCTGGGTGACCTGCGCTCGGTGCTGGGCCAGGTGATGCGCGCTGATGTGCTGGGTGAGTCGTTGCCTGGTTTCAGCATCGGCGGGCTCGATGATGGCGAGCTGCACCGCCTGTCCCATGCGCCGCTGAAGTACCTCGGGCATGACCATCTGGTGCCGGAGCTGGCGCACGGGCGTGCCTGCGCACAACTCAACCTGTTGCGCGCCAAGGTGCGCGAAGTCGAGGTCTGTGCCGCCGAGGTGTTCATCGGACCCGGCTACCAACTGCAGCGCAAGGATCTGCTGCACGCACTCAATCGGCTTTCCAGTGCGCTCTATGTGGCGATGCTGCTCAGTGTCCTGCACCAGCGCGGCCAGCCTTGGCCCAGTCGAGAAGTGCTGCTGCAACGCCTGCAAGGAGATCGCTCATGAGCCTGCTCGACGAGTGCCGCCGGGCCGCCCGGCTTGATCCACCGCGGGTGGTATTCCCTGATGGCCTGGATCGCCGCGCCATCGAGGCGGCGCAGTATCTCAAGCGCGAAGGGCTGGCACAGCCACTGCTCCTGGGCAACCCCTTCGCCCTGCGCAGCTATTGCCTGGAGCAGGGCGTGCGTCTGGGCGAGGTACCCGTGCTCGACCCCGAGCACTCGCCCAGGATCGATGCCTTTGTCGAGTCCTTGTTGCAGCGGCAGTCGAAGCTGACCCCGGAGCAGGCGTGTGAGTCGCTGCGTTCACCGCTCGGGTTCGGCGCGGCCATGCTCGAGGCGGGCCTGGTCGACCTGTGCATTGCCGGCAATCTCAGTTCCACCGCCGATGTGCTGCGCGCAGGTCTGCGAGTGGTGGGCCTGGAACCGGGTAACCGCACACTGTCTTCGGTGTTCTTCATGCTGCCGCCCGATGGCGGGCAGCCGCTGGCGTTCGCCGATTGCGGCGTGATCCCGCGGCCGACGGTGGAGCAGCTGGCGGATATCACGCTCAGCTCGGCTGTCAGCTTCGAGCGGGTGACCGGTCAGCCGGCGAAGGTGGCGATGCTCTCCTTCTCCAGCCATGGCAGCGCCCGCCATCCCGATGCCGAGGCCGTACGCGAGGCCTGCGCGCTGGTACGCGAACGCGCGCCGCAATTGTGTGTGGATGGCGAGCTGCAGTTCGACGCGGCTTTCGTGCCCCAGGTCGCCGCCCTGAAGGTGCCCTCCAGCCCGCTGCAGGGGGCGGCCAATGTGTTCGTCTTCCCCAGCCTGGAGGCCGGCAATATTGGCTACAAGATCGCTCAGCGCCTGGGTGGCTATCGCGCCATTGGGCCGATGCTGCAGGGCATGCGCGCCGCGCTGCACGACCTGTCCCGTGGCTGTAGTACGGAAGAAATGATTCAGATGGTTCTGCTCGCCGGAAAGATGGGCGGTGGAGCCGCTGCTGTGAACCGCGTCGCCTGAGCGGCCGGTTCGAGCCATACGGTGGCCCCCGCCGTCCCGGGGGTGAGTCGAGTGGTCAGCCACTCGGATGCAGTCCCGCAAGGGTGATTGTTCGAGGAGAGTGTGATGGAAGCGTTAGGCATGATTGAAACCAAGGGCCTGGTGGCGCTGATCGAAGCGTCCGACGCCATGGTCAAGGCCGCCCGGGTCAAGCTGGTCGGGGTCAAGCAGATCGGTGGTGGCCTGGTCACCGCGATGGTGCGTGGCGACGTCGCCGCGTGCAAGGCCGCCACTGATGCCGGCGCCGCCGCGGCACAGCGCGTCGGGGAGGTGGTTTCGGTGCAGGTGATCCCGCGTCCGCATTCGGACCTGGAAGAAGTCTTCCCGATCAAGCTGACCGGTGGTTCGCTGGATTGATGATCCGAGTGTGCGGTGTACCAACGTGTTGGTGCTCCGCCATCGGTGAATGCACCTCGCCGCCCCGGAGCCGTCCCTGCGATACAGGGCGGCGCCGGCCAGCGGCATGGCAAGGAATGACGAATGAAACTGGCAATGGTGGTGGGGCAGGTGGTTTGCACCGTCAAGCATCCGGGCCTGGGACTCGACCGGCTGTTACTGGTCCAGGGACTGGACGGTGAAGGCCGACCCGACGGCGAGCGCCTGGTCGCCAGCGATGCCATCGGCGCCGGCAACGGCGAATGGGTTCTGCTGGCCAGCGGGAGCTCCGCACGGCAGGCCAGCAGCGACGGGCGCGCGCCCATAGATCTGTGCGTGGTCGGCATCGTCGATGAGGCGGTGCTGGACGGCGAAGTGTTCTACCGCAAGTAAGCGCGCCAAGACAGCGCACCCCGAATTTCGAAACGGCTTCTCCGCTGGCCCCGTCCAGCCGGAGCGGACGGATTCATCCTGAATTTGAGAGAGGCACGACGTGGATATCAACCCGAAGGAAATCGAACAGGTAGTCAAGGCGGTACTCGCCTCGATAGGGGCGACCTCCACGGCCGCTGCAGCCTCCGCGCCGGGTGTCAGTTGTGCACCGGGCGTCTTCATCGAACTCGACGACGCCGTGGCGGCCGCTCGCCACGCACAAAAGGCTCTGCATTCGGTCGCCATGCGCAACACCGCGGTTGCCGCCATTCGCGGCGCCGGTGAACGCCATGCCCGTGAACTGGCGGAGCTGGCGGTGGAAGAAACCGGCATGGGCCGGGTGGACGACAAGATCGCCAAGAACATCGCCCAGGCTCGTCATACCCCGGGTACCGAATGCCTGCAGGCGCAGGTGCTGACCGGCGACCACGGCTTGACCCTGATCGAGAATGCCGCCTGGGGCGTGATCGCCTCGGTGACGCCGTCGACCAACCCGGCGGCCACGGTGATCAACAACGCCATCAGCATGATCGCCGCCGGCAACTCGGTGGTGTTCGCCCCGCACCCGGCGGCCAAACGGGTATCCCAGCGCACGGTCAGCCTGCTCAATGAAGCGTTGGTCGAAGCGGGCGCGCCGGCCAATCTGATCACCACCGTACAGAGTCCGGACATCGAAACCGCGCAGCGCCTGTTCCGTTATCCGGGCATCGGGCTGCTGGTGGTCACCGGTGGCGAGGCCGTGGTCGAGGCGGCGCGCAAGCACACCGACAAACGCCTGATCGCCGCCGGTGCCGGCAACCCGCCGGTGGTGGTGGACGAATCCGCCGACCTGGCGCGCGCCGGGCGCGACATCGTGTTTGGCGCCTCGTTCGACAACAACATCATCTGCGCCGACGAGAAGGTGCTGATCGTCGTCGAAAGCGTGGCCGACCGTCTCAAGGCCGAGATGCTCAAGCATCAGGCGGTGGAGCTGACAGCGGCCCAGGCAGCGCAGCTGCTACCGGTGCTGCTGCCGAAGATCGACGCCCAGGGCCGTGGTGCTGTGTCCCGCGACTGGGTCGGCCGCGACGCGGCGAAGATCGCCGCCGCCATCGGCCTGCAAGTGCCTGCCGACACGCGTCTGCTGTTGGTGGAAACCAGTGCCGAGCACCCGTTTGCGGTCACCGAACTGATGATGCCGGTGCTGCCCATGGTGCGGGTCGCCAGCGTCGAGCGCGCCATCGAGTTGGCCGTGACGCTCGAAGGTGGCTGCCACCACACCGCTGCCATGCACTCGCGCAATCTGGAAAACCTCGATCGCATGGCCAACGCCATCGACACCAGCATCTTCGTCAAGAACGGGCCGTGCATTGCGGGCCTGGGCTTTGGTGGGGAGGGCTGGACCACCATGACCATCACCACACCCACCGGCGAGGGCGTGACCTCGGCGCGCACCTTCGTGCGCCTGCGTCGGTGCGTCATGGTCGATCAACTGCGAATCGTCTGAGGCGGCCATGCAACGCGATCTGCAGCACTGGCTGTCACCCCGCTTGCGGCGCGCCGCCGCCTGCCTGGCTGAACCCGCCGTGACGGACATCGTCGCGGGGCCGCTGAGCCTGGGCATCGACCTGGGGACTTGCGACGTGGTGTCGATGGTACTCGACACCCAGGGCATACCGGTTGCTGTGCGCCTGGACTGGGCGGATGTGGTGCGTGATGGCGTGGTCTGGGATTTCTACGGTGCGGTGACGCTCGTCCGCCGGCAACTCGACAGCCTGCAGGAGCAGTTGGGCGTGCGCTTCACCCAGGCGGCGACCTCCTTCCCTCCGGGCACCGAGCCACGCATCTCGATCAACGTGCTGGAAGCGGCCGGGCTGGATGTCACCTGCGTGATCGACGAGCCCTCCGCCGTGGCACGGATGCTCCGGCTGAAGAGTGCCGCGGTGGTCGACATCGGTGGTGGCACCACTGGCGTAGCGGTGGTGCGTGACGGCCAGGTCATTCATTCCGCCGACGAGCCCACTGGTGGTCACCACGTCAGCCTGGTGCTGGCCGGCCACCTGGGCATTGCCCTGGAAGAGGCCGAGCAGCGTAAACGCCGTGAAGGCGAAGCGCTCTGGCCGCTGGTGCGCCCGGTGTTCGAGAAGATGACCGACATCGTCCGCCAACACTTGCGCGGCTTCGACGTCGACGAAATCTACCTGTCCGGCGGCTCCTGCACCCTGCCCGGCGTGCAGGCGTTGTTCGCCCAGGCGTTTCCACAGCAGCGGGTGCTGCTGCCGGCGCCCCCTCTCTTCACGACCCCACTGGCCATTGCCAGTTGTGGCCTGCAAGCCGCGTCAGGAGTTTCACCATGAAGCAGCAGGATGTCGGCCGGGTGATCTACCGTGCCCTGGACATGCTCAACGCCCGAGCCGTGCGTGAGTTTCGCGTGCCACCCAGCACCTACATCGGCGCCGGTGCCATCGCGCGCGCTGGAGAAGCGATCAGGGCCTGCGGCATCGGCCGGGTGTTCGTGATGGTCGATGGTCTGCTGCACCAGCAGGGACTCGACGAAGGGCTGTTCCGCTCGCTGGACGATGCCGGCGTGGCCTTCGAATGCCTGGTCTATCCCGGCGGTGAGCCACACAGCGAAACCGTGGAAGCGGCGGGCCGGCAATTGCTCGCCACCGCCTGTGACGGCGTGCTGGCCTTCGGTGGCGGCTCGGTGCTGGATGCCGCCAAGGTCACCGCGATGCTGGCAGCCAACCCGGGTTGTGCGCTGAACGGCCTGGGACAGGAAGGGCAGCCGTTGCGCCGCCGAGTGCCACTGATCGCCGTACCGACCACCGCCGGCACCGGCTCCGAAGCCACCAATGTGGCGGTCATCACCGACAGCATCCGGCGGGTGAAGCAGGTGTTGGTGCACACCGACCTGATTCCTGACCTGGCGATCATCGATGCCTGTCTGACCGTTGGCGTGCCGCCGGCCGTGACCGCCACTACCGGTATCGATGCGCTGACCCATGCGGTGGAGGCCTATGTGTCGCCGACCGCCACGCCTCTGACCCAGGGCCTGGCCCTGCGCGCCGTGACGCTGATCGGCGAGGCGCTGCCGCTGGCAGTGGGGCAGGGCGGCAACGTCGCTGCGCGCGAGTCGATGATGCTCGCTTCCTACATGGCCGGAATGGCCTTCTCCAACTCCGGGCTGGGGCTCTGCCATGCCACTGCTCACCCGCTCGGCGCGCGCTACGGCATCCCTCACGGGCAGGCCAACGCGCTGATGCTGCCGGCCGTCATGCGTTTCAACCAACTGGTGTGCAAGCGCGCCTACGCCGAGATCGGTTGTGCGCTGACCCGCCGTGAGCTGGATGCCAGCGACAGCATTGGTGCCGTGCAGCAGCTGATCGACGAAGTCGGTGCGGGTCGCCCACTGGCGTCGTTCGGCGTGTTGCGCGAGGACTTCGCCGCCCTTGCCGAGGTTGCGCTGCAGGACAACTGCCTGGCCGGAAACCCGCGCACTGCCACGGCACAACAAATCATCGGCATCTACCAGGATGCCTGGCAGCGCTGAGGCGGCTGCCCAACGGAATCAAGAGACGTTCAGGAGCAGTAGCAGTCATGAGCATCAACGAAATCATCATGGTCATCATGATGGTCTTCCTGCTGATCGCAGCGGTGGACAGGGTATTCAGCCAGTTTGGTGGATCGGAACGCATCCTCGGCTTCATCGGCCTGGGCAAGGTCGGACGGGGCATCGAGGGGGCCGGCTCGCAGTTCGAAGAAGGCTTCATGGCCATGGGCGCCCTGGGCCTGGCGATGGTCGGTATCACCGCGCTGGCGCCGGTACTGGCGCACCTGCTCGGCCCGCTGGTGATCCCGCTGTATGAAAGTGTTGGGGCGAGCCCGGCCATGTTTGCCGGCACCCTGCTGGCCAACGACATGGGCGCGTTCTTCCTGGCCAAGGAACTGGCCGGTGGCGACACCGCCGCCTGGCTGTACTCCGGCCTGATCCTCGGCGCGATGATGGGCCCGACCCTGGTGTTCATCATTCCCGTGGCGCTGGGCATCATCGAGCCGGGCGACCGCCGCTACCTGGCCCTTGGCACGCTGGCTGGCATCGTCACCATTCCGCTGGGCTGCATCGCCGGTGGGCTGGTGGCGATGGTCTCGAACATCGAGGTCAACGGCCTGCCGGTCGAGTTCACCCTGGCGATGATCCTGATCAACATGATCCCGGTGCTGATCGTCGCCGGCCTGATCGCCCTGGGCCTGAAGTTCTGCCCGGAAAAGATCATTGCCGGCTTCGAAGTGTTCGCCAAGATCCTCGTCGGCGTGATCACCGTCGGCCTGGCTGCCGCCGTGGTGCAGTACACCGTTGGCTGGACGCTGATCCCCGGCATCGATCCGATCTTCATGAGCGCCGGTGACAAGCCGGGCGAGGTGATGCGCGCCATCGAGGTGATCGGCTCGATCGCCTGCGTATTGCTGGGCGCCTATCCCATGGTGATGTTGCTGACCCGCTGGTTCGGCACACCGCTGATGAAGGTCGGCAGCCTGCTGGGGATGAACAAGGATGCCGCCGCCGGCATGGTCGCCAGCCTGGCCAACGTGATCCCGATGTTCGGCATGTTCGGCAAGATGGATAACCGCGGCAAGGTCATCAATTGCGCCTTCGCCGTGTCCGCTGGCTTCGCCCTGGGCGACCACCTCGGTTTCACCGCCGCGAACATGTCCGCGATGATCTTCCCGATGATCGTCGGCAAGCTGATCGGCGGCGTCACCGCGGTGATCGTGGCGATGATGATCGTGCCCAGGTCCGAGCCGCTCGCCATCGACGCCGATGCGCCCGCATCGCTGCCGGCCAAATAGGAGCGCGGCGATGAGCAGGAAGGAGTTGCGCAGCGTTGGTATCGACATCGGCACCACCACCACCCAGGTGATCTTCTCCCGGCTGGTGCTGGTGAACCGCGCGTCGCTGTCCCAGGTGCCGCACTACGAGTTCGCCTCGCGGGAGGTCACCTATGTCAGTCCGGTGACTTTCACGCCGATCGACTTCGAGGAGCACCTGCGCGAAGACGAGCTGCTCGACTTCATTCTTGCGCAATATCAAGCGGCAGGGCTGGTGCCGGAGGACATCGAATCCGGCGCGATCATCATCACCGGTGAAACCTCCAAGGCGCGCAATGCCCGTCCAGCCGTGCTGAAGCTGGCCGAGCGGCTCGGTGACTTCGTGGTTGCCAGCGCCGGGCCGCACCTGGAGTCGGTGATCGCCGGGCGCGGCGCCGGTGCCGCCGAGCTGTCGGCGCAAAGCGCCAGCCGCGTTCTGAACATCGACATCGGTGGCGGCACCGCCAACTATGCGCTGTTCGAGGCCGGCCGGGTGGTCGCCTCGGCCTGCCTGAACGTCGGCGGGCACCTGGTGGAGCTCGATGGCCAGGGGCGGGTCAGGCACCTGCACGCCCCTGCACGCGCCATCTGCCGTGAGCTGTTTCCCGGCTTTGACGAGGCCCGTGGGCTGAGCGCCGAGCAGTTGCGCGCGCTGACCCGGCGCATGGCCCATTTGCTTCATGAGGTGATCAGCGGCGAGCTGTCACCGCTGGCGCACGAACTGCTGATGACTGCTCCGCTGCCGGCCACGGCGCCGCTGCACGCGGTGACCCTCTCCGGCGGCGTCGGGCAGTGTTACTACCATGATCGCGACGAGGCGCCGTTGCGCTACGGCGATATCGGCCCTTTGCTGGCCAACGCGCTGCGCGAGGACGCGGGACTCGCCAGCCTGCCGATCCGCGAGCCGAAACAGACCGTGCGCGCCACGGTGATCGGCGCCGGCGCTCACAGCCTGTCGCTGTCGGGCAGCACCATCTGGTTGCGCGACCTGCACCTGCCGTTGCGCAACATCCCGGTCATCCATGGTGTGCCTGGCCAGGCATCGGTCGAGGCCTGGAGCGCCCGCCTGGCGCAGATGGACCTGCGCGCCAGCGAGGACCTCTATGCCCTGGCCCTGGCCGACGACCTGCCCATCGCCTACCAGGCGTTGCAACGCTGCGTGACGGAACTCAGCGAGTTCCAGCGCCGGCATCCCAATCCCCATCCATTGCTGGTTGTCGCCAGCCAGGACCTCGGCAAGGCGCTGGGCATGTTGCTCCAGCCGCACCTGGCCGGGCGGGCCCTGGCGGTGATCGACGAGGTCGCGACCGGCGATGGCGATTACATCGATATCGGCAGCCCGATCTTCGACGGCGAGATCCTCCCGGTCACCGTCAAGTCCCTGGCTTTTCCTTCCTGAGCTTTCTCTTTCCCAAGGCAGTGACGATGAAACTCAAGACTCAGTTGTTCGGCAAGATCTACCAGTTCGGTAGCGTCAAGGAAGTCCTGGCCAAGGCCAACGAGCCACGCTCAGGCGACATTCTCGCAGGAGTTGCCGCGAGCACTGCCCAGGAGCGTGTCGCGGCCAAGCAGGTGCTTTCGGAACTGACCGTCGCCGACATCCGCATGAACCCGGTCATCCCTTATGAGGAGGACTGCGTCACGCGGTTGATCCAGGACGGCATCAACGAGACGTCCTATGCCCGTGTGGCGAACTGGAGCATCGGCGAGCTGCGCGAGTACATCCTCGCCGACAGCACCGACACCGATGCCATTGCCTTCCTCCGCAAGGGGTTGAGCTCCGAGGTGGTCGCGGCGGTGGCGAAGATCTGCTCCAACACCGACCTGATCTACGGCGCGAAGAAGATCCCGGTGGTCAAGCGCGCCAACAACACCATCGGCCTGCCCGGACACTTCAGCGCCCGCCTGCAACCCAACGACACCCGCGACGATGTGAAGAGCATCGCCGCGCAACTGTACGAGGGGCTGTCCTACGGCATCGGCGACGCGGTGATCGGGGTCAACCCGGTGACCGACAACGTGGAGAACACCACCCGGGTACTGGGCACCCTCTACGAGGCCATCGACAAGTTCGAGATTCCGACCCAGGGCTGCGTGCTGGCGCACGTCACCACCCAGGTCGAGGCCATTCGCCGGGGCGCACCGGGCGGGCTGATCTTCCAGAGCATCTGCGGCAGCGAGAAGGGTCTGCGCGAGTTCGGTGTGGAACTGGCCATGCTCGACGAAGCACGGGCCGTGGGCGCCGAGTACAACCGTATCGCCGGCAGCAACTGCCTGTACTTCGAAACCGGCCAGGGCTCGGCGCTGTCCGCTGGGGCGCACTTCGGCGCCGACCAGTTGACCATGGAAGCGCGCAACTACGGCCTGGCCCGCCACTACGACCCGTTCATGGTCAACACGGTGGTCGGCTTCATCGGCCCGGAGTACCTCTACAACGACCGCCAGATTATCCGCGCCGGTCTCGAAGACCACTTCATGGGCAAGCTCAGTGGCCTCTCCATGGGCGTGGACTGCTGCTACACCAACCACGCCGACGCCGACCAGAACTCCAACGAGAACCTGATGATCCTGCTCGCCGCCGCTGGCTGCAACTTCATCATCGGCATGCCGATGGGCGACGACATCATGCTCAATTACCAGACCAGCGCCTTCCACGACACCGCCACCATTCGCCAGTTGCTCGGCCTGCGTCCGGCACCGGAATTCGAGCAGTGGCTCGAGCGCATGGGGCTGATGCACAACGGCCGGCTGACGGCGCGCGCCGGCGATCCCTCCATTTTCTTTTAAAGGTGAACTGACATGCATCAGCAGCAGATCGAGGACATCGTTCGCTCCGTATTGAACGAGCTCAAGGCAAGTCCGGCCGGTGCCCCGGGAATGGAGGCGGCACCCGCTCAGGCCGGCGTCGAGGACGGCCTGTGCTCCTGGGACCTGGGCTCCGCCGAGGCCCGGCAATGGATCGGTATCGACAACGCGCAGCGCCCGGAGGTGCTCCAGGAATTCCGCAAATCCACCGCCGCGCGCGTCTGCCTCGGGCGTGCCGGCGTGCGTCCGCGCACCCAGGCACTGCTGCGTTTCCTGGCGGACCACTCGCGCTCCAAGGACACCGTGCTCAAGGAGGTCTCTGCCGAGTGGGTGAAGCAGCAGGGCCTGCTCGAAGTGCAATCGGAAGTGGAAACCAAGGACCAGTACCTGACCCGTCCGGACATGGGCCGTCGCCTTGACGAAAAGGCCATCGCCACACTGTTGGCCGAGTGCAGGAAGAACCCGCAGGTGCAGGTGGTGATCTCCGATGGTTTGTCCACCGATGCGGTGACGGCGAACTTCGACGAGATCCTGCCGCCCTTGCTGCAGGGCCTGAAAAGCGCCGGGCTGGATGTCGGCACGCCGTTCTTCGTGCGCTACGGCCGGGTCAAGGTCGAAGACCAGATCGGCGAACTGCTCGGCGCCCAGGTAGTGATCCTGCTGGTGGGTGAGCGTCCGGGTCTGGGCCAGTCGGAAAGCCTGTCCTGCTACGCGGTGTACAAGCCGACCCAGGCTGGCACCGTGGAAGCCGACCGTACCTGCATCTCCAACATCCACCGTGGCGGCACTCCGCCGGTGGAAGCGGCAGCGGTCATTGTCGATCTGGCCAAGCGGATGCTGGAGAAGAAAGCCTCCGGTATCGCACTGAACCGTTAAGGGAGTGACATTCGATGAGCATGCTCGATCCGATCAAACCCAGCGTCACGGCCATGCGCCTGATCGCTTCGCTGCAGGATGACTTCCGCCGCGAACTGAAACTCCCCGATGACATCCGCAGCCTCGGCCTGATCAGCGTCGACTCCGATGACGTCGCCTACATCGCCGCTGACGAAGCCACCAAGCAGGCGTTGGTGCAAGTGGTCTACGGCCGCTCGCTCTACGCCGGCGCCGCCAACGGCCCGTCGTCCACCGCTGGCGAAGTACTGATCATGCTCGGTGGGCCGAACCCTGCCGAGGTGCGCGCCGGCCTCGATGCGATGGTCGCCACCATCGAGAACGGCCCGGCGTTCCGCTGGGCCAACGATGCCGAGAACATCGCCTTCCTCGCCCATGTGGTATCGCGCACCGGCAGCTACCTGGCGCAGACCGCGGGGATCACCGAGGGCGATCCCATCGCCTACCTGGTGGCGCCTCCGCTGGAAGCGACCTTTGGCATCGACGCGGCGCTCAAGGCTGCCGACGTGCAACTGGTGACCTACGTACCGCCGCCTTCGGAGACCAACTACTCGGCCGCGTTCCTCAGTGGCAGCCAGGCGGCCTGCCTGGCCGCTTGCAACGCCTTCCGCGAAGCCGTCCTGGACGTTGCGCGGCAGCCTGTCCAGTTGCGCTGAGGAGGAACGCGGAATGCTCAACGCCATCGGTCTGCTGGAAGTTCGTGGCCTGGTCGTCGGGATCGAGGCCGCTGACGCCATGCTCAAGTCGGCCTCGGTTCGCCTGCTACGCCAGGCACTCACCAATCCTGCGCTGGTCAGCCTGGTGGTGGAGGGCGATCTCGCAGCCTGCCGCGCTGCACTGGATGCTGGCGCAGCTGTAGCCTTGCGCGCCAACGCGCTGGTCAGCCGCAAGGAAATCGGCCGGCCGGAGGACGACACGGCCTACCTGCTGGACACTCTGCTGGCGGAGCCACCTCCGCCTCCGTCAACCGCTTGCGCCAGCGCGCCGGCGGTCGTTGCCGAGGAACCGATCGAGGTGCCGGAAGGGCTTCTGCCGTTGTTGGCGCAGCACAAGCACGGCTGCAGTGCCAGTGAGGTGTCGGCGGCGTTCGAGGTGCCAGTGGAGGTGGCTCGCGATTGGCTGGAGCAACTCTGCGTCAGCGGCAAGTTGCGCAAGCGCGGCAGCCGCTACCGGCGTGCGGGAGGTAGTGCGACATGACCCGCATCCTCGACCTGGATGCCGGGCTGATCCGGCGCCGGGTAGCGGCGGCAGGTGTGGTCGGGGCCGGCGGCGCCGGCTTCCCGACTCACGTCAAGCTCAATGCCAGCGCCGAGATCTACCTGGTCAACGGCGCGGAGTGCGAGCCTTTGCTGAAGGTCGACCAGCAGATGGCCGATGAGCAGGCCGAGTGGTTGATCAAGGGGCTGCTGTACGGCATGGCTGCGACCGGCGCCGCTGAAGGCATCATTGCGCTCAAGGCCAAATACCAGGCCGCCATCGATCGCCTGACGCCGTTGCTCCCCGAGCGCGTGCGGTTGCACATCCTGCCGGACATCTATCCGGCCGGCGACGAGGTGATCACCATCTGGCTGGCCACTGGCCGGCGTGTACCGCCGGCGCAGCTTCCGCTGTCCATCGGCGTGGTGGTGAGCAACGTGCAGACGCTGATCAACGTCGCCCGCGCGGTCGAGCTCGAGCAGCCGGTCACCCAGCGCACCCTGACGGTGAACGGCGCGGTGCGCCAGCCGCTGACGCTCAGCCTGCCGCTGGGTACGCCGCTGCGCGAGGCGCTGGCGTTGGCTGGCGGCTGCACGGTGAGCAATCCCGCCTTCATCAATGGCGGGCCGATGATGGGGCACCTGCTGGATGACCTCGACGAGCCGGTGACCAAGACCACCGGCGGCCTGCTGGTGCTGCCCGAGGATCACCTGCTGATCCGCCGTCGCCGGCAGAGCATGGACACGGTGCTGGCCATGGCACGTTCGGTGTGCGAGCAGTGCACGCTGTGCACCGAACTCTGCCCACGGCACATGATCGGTCACGAACTGCCGCCGCACCTGATCGTGCGCGCCACCAATTACCAGCACATTGCCCAGCCCAGTGTATTGCTGTCGGCGCTGACCTGTTCCGAGTGCGGTATCTGCGAGGCCTATGCCTGCCCGGTGGAGATATCGCCGATGCGCTTGAATCAGGCGCTCAAGGGCCGTCTGCGCGCCGAGGGCGCCCGCTACGAAGGCGAGCTGCGCGCGGCCGACCCGATGGCCGAGTACCGCCTGCTGCCGGTCAGCCGGCTGATTTCCCGCCTGGAGCTGCAAGCCTTCAACCACAAGGCGCCGATGCAGGTCACGGACTACGCCCCGCGTGAGGTCAGCCTGCCGTTGCGCCAGCACATCGGCGTGGCAGCCGAGCCTTGCGTTGGCGTGGGCCAGACGGTGGTTGCCGGCCAATGCATCGCCAGCATCCCTGAAGGGCAGCTGGGTGTTCCGCTGCACGCGAGTATCGATGGCCAGGTCATCGAGGTCGGTATCAGCCATATCCGCATTGCAGCCTCCACCGCGGACACACTTTCCCAAGGAGAATCTCCATGTATCACGCCATCGGCCTGATCGAGCTGACCAGCATTGCCCGTGGCGTCCAGGTCGCCGACCTGATGCTCAAGAGTGCCGATGTGCAACTGCTCTCGGCCAAGACCATCTGTCCCGGCAAGTACATTGCCATGGTCGGCGGACAGATCGCTGCGGTGCAGCAGGCCGTTGCCACGGGAGAAGAGGCGGGCGGCCACATGGTGGTCGATCGCTTCGTTCTGCCCAATATCCACGAATCGGTGTTGCCGGCGATCAGCGGCGTGACCCGGGTGGAGCGCACCCAGGCGCTGGGCGTGGTGGAAACCTTCAGTGTGGCAGCCTGCATCGAAGCGGCGGACGCCGCGGTGAAAGCGGCCAACGTGGTACTGGTGCGGGTACACATGGCCTTCGGCATTGGCGGCAAATGCTACCTGGTGGTGACCGGCGACGTCGCCGACGTGGAGACCGCGGTCAAGGTCGCGTCGCAAAGTGCCGGTGAGAAGGGTCTGCTGGTTCACAGCATGACGGTTCCCAGGCCGCACGTTGACCTGTGGCAGCACCTGCTCTAGCTGACTGAAACAGTCTTGTCAGGCGGCCGAAGAGTCGCTGATCCAAGTAAGAAATGTTGTGCCTTGCAGATGAAGTTGGCGTTCAGCGCCAGATTTGGTCGTGGACCCCGTCGGGGTGTGGCAAGGCAAGCATGAGCAGTAAAAAGCGCGAGATCGACCTGCATCACTTGTGGCAGGAGCAAGGAACGGGGGGCCCGGCCCAGGAGCCACTGGGGCGTAGCGAGTGTGTTCGCCTGCGTCGTACGGAGGACGTCTATGCCCATGCCTGTCACATCACCGCCTGGCAGCAGCTTTACGACCAGTTGAGGCCGGGGGCATTCCAGGGGGAGTTGGACGAGGTCTGGCTGAAGGGGCTGCAGTTCTTCCGTGAACGCACCAGCCACGCCCTGCACCAGTCCTGCATGGTTTGGCCGGGCGCCTTCTGGTTTGGCATTCCTTTCGCGACACAGGCCCAGGGCTACATTGGTCGTCGGCAGATCGACACCGAGTCCATTGCGGTAAGGCCCGGTGGTCGGGAGTTCGAGCTGAGCACCCCGGACGACTACGGCATCCTCGGCCTGGTAGTCGACAGAGGGTTGTTGCAGGAACAACTGGAATTCCAGGGGCAGGCGCAGACGTTGTGCCTGCTGGAAGAACACACCGTGCTGCACCTGGATGCCGCCCACAAGCAACGCTTGTGCATGTACATCGACGAGGCCCTGGAGGTCGCCGCCAAGGCCCCGGCAAGCATGGGTACACCGGCGGTCGGCAAGCAACTGAGCCATGAGTTGCTGCTGGTCCTGCTGGCAGCGTTGCAGGGAGCCCAGACAGTCGATCTGGACTGCTCCGTGACTTCACTGCGCAAGCGGCAGATCGTCTCGCGGGCGCGCGAGTACGTGCTCGACAATCCCAGTGATCACGTGACGGTGCTGGATCTCTGCCAGCGCCTGCACGTCAGCCAGCGCACGCTGCAGAACTGCTTCCTCGAGGTGATCGGCAGAAGCCCGATGAACTACCTCAAGGCCGTGCGCCTGAATGCCGTGCACCGAGAGTTGGGCAGCCCCTATTCAACGTTCAACACCGTCCAGGATGCCGCCATGGCCTGGGGCTTCTGGCACATGGGCCAGTTTTCACGCGACTACCTGACGCATTTTGGCGCCCGGCCTTCGCACACCCTCGCCGAGCGCGCGCGGCTCAATACGGCCTGGTAGCCGCCAGCCTTCCCGTCAATCACTCCATCGTTCCGTTCGTGCCTGCAGCGCAGGCGCGACGGGCACTTTTTACCCAGGAATCAACGATGTCCCAGAGAAACGTCCTTGTCATCAATTGTGGAAGCTCCTCCATCAAGTTCGCCCTGATCGGGGAGGGCCGCAGCCACTTTCTGCTGTCCGGGATTGCCGAGCGGCTGGGCTCGGCAGAGGCGCTGTTGCGGGTGCGTGACCGCGAAAGTGAAGACTGCCTGCCGATTCCCCACGCCGGTTATGCACAAGCCCTCGCCCGGCTATTGCCGCTGGCACGCCTGGCTGCAGGAGGTGAGCTATATGGCGTGGGGCATCGCGTGGTGCATGGTGGCGAGCACTTCACCCAGGCGTGCCGAATCGACCCCCAGGTAGTGGATACCATCCGCGCCACCATTGGCCTCGCCCCGTTGCATAATCCGGGGGCTCTGGCGGGTATCGAGGCGGTTCTGCAGCTGTTTCCCTCGATGCCGCAGGTGGCGGTATTCGACACGGCATTCCATCAGACGTTGCCCGAGCACGCTTACCGCTATGCATTGCCGGATGAGCTGTACCGCGAGCACGGCGTGCGACGCTACGGTTTTCATGGCACCAGCCACCGCTGCGTCAGCCAGCGTGCCGCCGCGCTCTGCGACCTGCCCATCGACGACAGCTGCTGGCTCTCGGCACACCTGGGCAATGGCAGTTCGACCTGCGCCATCGTCGACGGTCGCAGCCGTGACACCAGCATGGGCATGACACCGCTGGAGGGATTGGCGATGGGGACTCGCAGCGGAGACGTCGACCCCAACCTGCACATTCATCTGATGCGTACCTTGGGCTGGTCGATCGAACGAATCGATCGCCTGCTCAACCAGGAAAGTGGCCTTCTGGGGATGTCCGGGTTGTCCAACGATATGCGTACGCTGGAGCAGGCTCGAGCCGAAGGGCACCCGGGAGCGACCCTGGCCATCGAGGTGTTCTGCTATCGGCTGGCGAAGTCGCTGGCAGCGATGAGCTGTGCGCTGCCTCGTATCGACGGCCTGATCTTCACCGGTGGGATCGGTGAGAACTCGGCGCTGATCCGTAGCCTGACCGTGGGGCATCTGCGGGTTCTGGGTTTTGCTCTGGACGAGAGCGCCAACCAGACTCGGGGCAACCAGGGGCGAGCGATTCAGGCGGTTGGCAGTCCGCGGGTATTGGTCGTACCGACTGCCGAGGAAAAGATGATCGCTGTGGATACCCTGACGCTCCTCGGCTGAGGAGCGTCAGGCTGACTCTCAGCGCTGCTGGCTGGCGCTGAGGTTCAGCAGGTTCAGGCGTTGTTCGACGGCGCGCTGAATGCCATCCGCGTCAAGACCGCACTCCGCAAGCATCTGCGCCGGCTTGGCGTGCTCGACGTAGTAGTCCGGCAGGCCCAGGTGCAGGATCGGCTGCTGGAGGTTCTCGCGGGCGAGGAATTCGCTGACGGCGGCGCCAGCGCCACCCATCACCGAGTTCTCCTCGACGGTCACCAGCAATTCGTGGCTGGCGGCCAGCTGGCGCACCAGTTCCTCATCCAGCGGCTTGACGAAGCGCATGTCGGCAACCGTGGCGTCGAACTGCTCGGCCACTTTCAGCGCTTCGGCCAGTTGCACGCCGAAGACCAGGAAGGCGACCTTGCCGGCCTTGCCTTCACGGCGCACCACGCCCTTGCCGATCTCCACCGGAGCCAGTTCGGCCTCGATGGTGGCGTTCGGGCCGGTGCCGCGCGGGTAACGCACCGCCGCCGGGCCCTCGAAGTGATGGCCGGTGGTGAGCAGCTTGCGCAGTTCGTTCTCGTCGCTGGGAGTCATCACCAGCATGCCGGGGATGCAGCGCAGGTAGGAGAGGTCGAAGCTGCCGGCGTGGGTCGGACCGTCTTCGCCGACCAGACCGGCGCGGTCGATGGCGAACAGCACGTCGAGGTTCTGCACCGCGACGTCGTGGATCAGCTGGTCGTAGCCGCGTTGCAGGAAGGTGGAGTAGATCGCCACCACGGGCTTGGCGCCGTCGCAGGCCATGCCGGCCGCCAGGGTCACGGCGTGCTGCTCGGCGATGGCGACGTCGAAGTAGCGGTCCGGGAACCGGTCGGCGAAGGCCACCAGGTCGGAGCCTTCCTTCATCGCCGGGGTGATGCCGACCAGGCGCGGGTCCTGGGCAGCCATGTCGCACAGCCACTGGCCGAACACGCTGGAGTACTTCGGCCCGCCAGCCTTCTTCGGCACGGCGTGGGCGGGAGCGCCTTCGGGTTCGAGCTTGGTGATGGCGTGGTAGCCGATCGGGTCGATCTCGGCCGGCCCGAAGCCCTTGCCCTTCTTGGTCACCACGTGGAGGAACTGCGGGCCCTTGAGGTCACGCATGTTGCGCAGGGTGGCGATCAGGGTCGGCAGGTCGTGGCCGTCGATGGGGCCGATGTAGTTCCAGCCCAGTTCTTCGAAGAGCGTGCCGGGGACCAGCATGCCCTTGGCGTATTCCTCGGTGCGGCGGGCGATCTCCCAGGCGCCGGGCAGGCGCGAGAGCACCTTCTTGCTGCCTTCGCGCATGCTGCTGTAGGTGCGGCTGGAGAGGATCTTGGCCAGGTAGTTGGACAGGCCGCCGACGTTGTTGGAGATCGACATGTCGTTGTCGTTGAGGATCACCAGCATGTCGGCCTTCACTTCCGACGCGTGGTTGAGCGCCTCGAAGGCCATGCCGGCGGTCAGCGCGCCGTCACCGATCACCGCCACCGACTTGCGGTTGGAACCTTGCATCCGAGCGGCGATGGCCATGCCGAGGGCGGCACTGATGGAGGTGCTGGAGTGACCGACGCCGAAGGTGTCGTACTCGCTTTCCGAACGACGCGGGAAGGCGGCCAGGCCGTCCTTCTGGCGCAGGCTGCCCATGCGCTCGCGGCGACCGGTGAGGATCTTGTGCGGGTAGGCCTGGTGGCCGACGTCCCACACCAGCCGGTCGTCCGGGGTGTCGAAGACGTAGTGCAGGGCGACCGTCAATTCGATGACGCCCAGGCCTGCGCCGAAGTGGCCGCCGGTCTGGCCGACGCTGTACAGGAGGTACTGGCGCAGTTCGTCAGCGAGGGTCAGCAGCTCCGCTTCCCCGAGCCGGCGCAGTTCGACCGGCGTGCTGGCGCGGTCGAGCAAGGGCGTGGCAGGGCGCTCGCGGGGAATCTCGTGGAACGTCGTGGGCATCAGGCTGATCGTTATGAGAGGCAAAGATGCGGAAGTTTACCCGAAGCTCCGGATTGGCCCAAGCAACGTAGGGCCAATCCTTTGGACGACCGGATGGTCGGGAATTGGTCCATCGATGATGGCGGGTACGCGGCATCTTACGGGGGCGGCGAAAGTTCGGCGGCGGCCAGGCGAAATAGCTGAGCAAGGGAGGCAAGTTGTCGCAGCGGGCCTCCCGGTGGAGACCCGCTGCTTGACGCTGGGGTCAGATCACGACGTGCTGGGCAAGCTCGTCGAAGTATGCCGGGCGGAAGTCTGCGGGGGCATAGTGCTGTTCCTGTGCGCCGGTATGGGTTGACGCGTTGGCGAACGGCAATACCGATTCACTCGTTTCCAACATGCTGGTCCACAACGGCAGGGCGGTCTTGCCAGTTGCCGGGCTTTCGTTGATCGGGAGGTTGAACGTTGCCATGTCGAGCTCCCAGCCCTGCGGGCCAATCAGTTGCTCGGTGCCATCGCTGGTCGGTAACGGCCCCTTATCGATAACCAGATGGAATGCCTCTCCGTCAGCGGGACCATGCCCGATATGGAAGTTGTAGGTCCCCTCGCCCAGCGCGTGAACGGGGGTGAACTGCCAGGTGCCGTCCTGCTGCACCAGTGCGGTACCCAGGATCATGGTGACGTTCGAGGTTGGGTGGCCATTGGCGTCGACGGCAATAGCGCTGACGTTGAGCAGGTCGCCGGGGGTACCGGTGCCATGGAAGGTCGGGCGGGTGTCGTCGGTGGTGGCGCCATTGGCCAGCTCACCGGTCACGGGGCTGACATGGTCGATGGCGCCGGTGATGGTGGCCGTTACCGGCAGAGGATGCGGCTCTGGCTGGGGTTCCGGCTGCGGCTCTACCGGCTGCCAGTTGCCGGAGGACTTGTCGATGTCCAGGCGCAAGGCAGTCCCTGTGGTGCCCTGGCCGGCGTAGAAGTCATAGGTGCCTTCGCCCAGCGCGTGAACGGGGGTGAATTGCCAGGTGCCGTCCGGCTGGACCAGTGCGTTGCCCAGGAGGATGACTACGTTCGAACCGGCTTTTCCGTCTGCGCCGATGGCGACGGCACTTATATTGATCAGTTCGCCTGGGTTGCCGGTACCGTGGAAGGTCGGACGGGTATCGTCGGTGCTGGCGCCATTGTGCAGTTCGCCGGTGACCGGGCCCACGTGGTCGGTCGCGCCGATGAGAACAGTTTCATGGTGTACCGGCTCGGTGGCTGGCACATCGCTAATATTCAGACGGAAGTTGCTCGACTGGCCCTGACTGGAGCTGGCCTGGAAGTCATACAGGGCGCTCTGCGGGACCTGCGGAACACTGAACTGCCAGGTGCCGTCTGCCTGCACCACTGCCTCGCCCAGGGGATAACCGGTGAGCATGAGGCCGGTGCTGTCCACGGCGGTGGCCCACAGGTGAAGGGTCTCGCCGGGGGTGCCCGTGCCGAAGAGCAGCGGAGTGGTAACACTGGTTGTCTGGCCGTTGCTCAAATCCCCTTGGGTGCCATCGTGTGCGCCGAGGATGACGGTCGGCTCGGCTTGAGCCACCGGCGGCTGCCAGGTGGTGTAGGCGGATGCGGAGTAGGCGTCGTTGCCGTACAGAGGGCTGGAAGAGAAGGCTCTTTGATAAAGAGAACTCGAGGTAGTGCTCATGGAGGTGTTCCATACAGGGAAAGTGAGTCGGCGAACGACCGGGGATAGCCGTAGTCTTTCGCGCGCCGGGATGGTAGGAGGAGTCCGCAGGGGGGGAGTGCTGCGACCGACAGCGGACAGAGAGATGGGGGGAACTGAGAGGTGGTTAGTGTTTGTATTTCGTCATTGATCAATAGGAGGCGAAGAGCTCAATCGGATGTTTTCCGAAGTCCTGCGGAGTTAATGGCGATTACGTGACTGTGCTTCGGATAGGCTGTTACTCCGTGGGGTTCGGCCCAATGGCTGTGCTGAATTCGTCGTATCCGGAAGGGAATCCATTCAAGCGTCGACCCGGTTGAGCGGTCACTGTGAGGGATGTCCGGGTGGCCTGCGCTGCCCTTCGCCACAAAGGAATTGAATCGTGGTCCGATTGAGCCTGGCTGAACTGCGCGAATTGTCCGAAGCGATCCTGCGTCGCCACGGTTTCAGCGAACCCCATGTACTGGGGGTGACCGAGACGGTGCTGGCCGGTGAGCGCGACGGCTGCACTTCCCATGGCGTGTGGCGGCTGTTGGGTTGCATCCATACGGCGCGTGCCGGAAAGGTTTCGCTGGATGCCGTGCCGCACCTGTCGGAGCCTGCCCCGGCGCTGGTGCGGGTAGACGCCAAGGGTGGCTTCTCGCAGTGCGCCTTTGACCTCGGGCTGCCGAAACTGGTGGAGAAGGCGCGGAGCCAGGGCATTGCTGCAATGGCGGTCAACCATTGCGTGCACTTTTCGGCGCTGTGGGTGGAGATTGAACGGATCGTCGCCCAGGGTCTGGTGGCGCTGGCGGTGACTCCGGCCCAGGCCTACGTGGCACCGGCAGGCGGGACGCGGCCTTTGTTCGGTACCAACCCCATCGCTTTCGGCTGGCCGCGTGCCGGGCAGAATCCCTACGTCTTCGACTTCGCCACCACCGTCGTGGCGCGCGGGGAAATCCAGCTGCACGAGCGCGAGGGCAAGTCCATCCCGCTAGGCTGGGGTATCGATGCAGAAGGTCAGCCCAGTACGGATGCGAGCGCCGTGCTCGACGGCGCCATGCTGACCTTCGGTGGGCACAAGGGCTCGGCACTGGCGACCATGGTCGAGTTGATCGCCGGCCCGCTGATTGGCGACCTGACCAGTGCCGAGTCCACGGTCTTCGACGCCGGGACGAAGTCTTCGCCGTATCATGGTGAACTGCTGATCGCCATCGACCCGGCGCGCTTCCTCGGTGCGGATGCTGCGCAGCACCTGGCGCGGGCGGAAACCCTGTTCGAATCCATCGTCGACATGGGCGCGCGCCTGCCGTCTCAGCGGCGTTTCGCGGCGCGCGAACGCAGCTTGAAAGAGGGCGTGGAGATCAGCGATTCGCTGTATGCCGATCTGCGCAAGCTGCTGGAGTAGGCAGGACGTAGAGCTAATAACCTGGAACAGGTTATCCGCCGCTGGCTTCGTAGCGGATAGCGCTGGCGCGTTATGCGACCTGCGAAAAGCCATGCCTCGCGGCGTTTCGCGAATAAAAAAGCCCCGGCGCAAGGCCGGGGCTGAGCATCGGCGCGGGACTGGCCGACAGTTCACTCCCGCGCCGACGAACCTTCAGCGAGTCACCGCGTTGCGTGTCGTCTCGCCATCCACCAGCCGCGCGATACCCAGTGGGTTGGCGTCCTTCAGCGCCTCGGGCAGCAGCGCATCCGGGTAGTTCTGGTAGCACACCGGGCGCAGGAAACGGTCGATGGCCAGGCCGCCGACGGACGTGCCGCGCGCGTCGGAGGTCGCCGGATAGGGGCCGCCGTGAACCATGGCGTCGCAGACTTCCACGCCGGTGGGGTAGCCGTTGATCAGCAGGCGTCCGGCCTTGCGTTCCAGTACTGGCACCAAGGCGGCGAAGCGTGAGAGATCGTCCGGTTCGGCGATCAGCGTGGCGGTGAGCTGGCCGTGCAGGCCGTCCAGCGCGCGGCGCAGTTCGGCTTCATCGGCCACTTCGACGACGAGGGTGGTGGGGCCGAAGACTTCCTCCTGCAACAGCTCTTCGCCCTCCAGCAGCAGCTCGGCCTTGGCCTGGAACAGTTGCGGGAATGCCTGCCGGCCTTCCTGCGGATGCCCGGCGAGGTGGCGCAGGCCGGGATGGGTCAGCAGGCGGGAGACGCCCTTTTCATAACTGTTCAGCGTGCCGGCGTTGAGCATGGTCTGCGCCGGGCGCTGGCCGATCTCGGCGATCAGGTTGGCGACGAACAGGCTGAACGCGGGCGAGGCGATGCCGATCACCAGGCCGGGATTGGTACAGAACTGGCCGCAGCCCATGACCACCGAATCCACCAGTTCGCGGGCGATCTTTTCGCCGCGTGCTTCCAGGGCGGCGGGCAGGACCAGCACCGGGTTGATGCTGCTCATTTCGGCAAACACCGGGATCGGCTGCGGGCGCGCGGCGGCCAGATCGCAGAGCGCGCGGCCGCCCTTGAGCGAGCCGGTGAAGCCGACCGCCTGGATCGCCGGGTGCTTCACCAGCGGTTCGCCGACGCCGGCGCCATAGATCATGTTGAACACGCCGGCCGGCATGCCGGTGGATTCGGCGGCGCGGATGATGGCCTCGCCGACCCATTCCGCCGTGGCCATGTGGCCGCTGTGGGCTTTCACCACCACCGGGCAACCGGCAGCGAGGGCGGCGGCGGTGTCGCCACCGGCGGTGGAGAAGGCCAGCGGGAAGTTGCTGGCGCCGAACACGGCCACCGGGCCGACGCCGGTGCGATATTGGCGCAGGTCCGGGCGTGGCAGCGGCTGGCGATCCGGCAGGGCGCGGTCGATGCGCGCGCCGAGGAAGTCGCCGCGGCGCAACACCCTGGCGAACAGGCGCATCTGGTTCGCGGTGCGGCCCCGTTCGCCCTGGATACGTGCGGCGGGCAGCGCGGTCTCGCGGCAGACGGTGGCGATGAAGTCGTCGCCGAGGGCTTCGAGCTCCGTGGCGATGGCGTCGAGGAACTGTGCGCGGCGTTCCGGCGACAAGGCGTTGTAGGTCGGGAAGGCCGCTTCGGCGGCGCGGGCGGCGGCGTCGACTTCGGCTTCGGTGGCCTGGAGGAAGTCACGGGGCAGGGCTTCGCCGGTGCTGGCGTCGAGGCTCTGCAGGCGGACATTGCCGGCGCCGACGCGCTGGCCGGCGATGAAGTTCTGGGCGGTCATGGGCGGGCTCTCTGGTGCTGGATTTCGGTACGGCGAAGAGCCCCTCTCCCCAGCCCTCTCCCTGAAGGGAGAGGGCGTGTCCGAGTGGCTCGAGCTGTCGAGTACTCCTGAAGGAAAGGTGTCAGGAGGACTGCGTTCTGCCCCCTCACGCCGAACCAGTCCCCTCTCCCTTCGGAGCGGGGCGCGCAGCTAGGGTTAGGGAGAGGGCATCGAACGCGCGGGTGAACCTTGGAGTTTCGGTTCGCGCCGACTGCCCCTCTTTCCGGAAGTCGCGATTACAGCCCGACATCCGGCAGCTTCGGCCGGTTCGCCAGCGCCTTGGCCATGATGGTCTCCACGTGCTTGCGGTCGGCTCCTTGCAGCGCCAGGCGCGGCGGGCGGGTGAGGGCGGTGCCGCGGCCGGCGATCTCCTCACACAGCTTGATGCACTGCACCAGGTCCGGACGGGCGTCGAGGTGGAGGATCGGCATCAGCCATTCGTAGATCGGCATGGCCTCTTCATAACGGCCGGCCTTGCACAGGCGGAAGATGGTTTCGCCTTCCTGCGGGAAGACGTTGGACATGCCGGAAATCCAGCCCTCGGCACCCACTGCGATGCTTTCCAGCACGACGTCGTCGAGGCCGGCGAAGAGGATGAAGCGGTTGCCCACTTCATTGCGTACGTCGATGAAGCGGCGGGTGTCGCCGGAGCTGTCCTTGAAGCAGACGATGTTCTCGCAGTCGGCCAGGGAGATGAGGATGTCCGGGGTGACGTCGTTCTTGTAGATCGGCGGGTTGTTGTAGACCATCACCGGCAGGTCGGTGCTGGTGGCCACGCTGCGGAAGTGCGCGGCGGTCTCGTGCGGCTTGGAGGAGTAGACCAGCGCGGGCATCACCATGATGCCGTCGACGCCGACCTTCTGCACCGCCTTGGCCACTTGCGAGGCGCCATGGCTGGTGAACTCGGCGATGCCGCAGATCACCGGCACGCGGCCACCGGAGGCGTCCTTGGCAACCTCGGTGACGGCCATCTTCTCCTCGATGGACAGCGAGGTGTTCTCGCCCACGCTACCGCAGACCACCAGGCCCGACACGCCGTCGCGCACCAGGTTGGAGATCACCTGGTGGGTGGCTTCCAGGTTGACCGAGAAATCGTCGTTGAACTGGGTGGTGACCGCGGGGAACACGCCGCTCCAATTGACCTTCTTGCTCATGTTTCTCTCCAATTGTCGTATTTCGTATACGAAAGTTCCGGGAGGCTTCCCTGAAAATTCGTCGTAGGGTGCCGCTACGCGGCGAATCAGGGGTGAATTTGGGAAGCGTCAGTAACCGTTCGGCCAGGTGTCCGACAGCCGATAGCCTTCGGGCCAGGGGTCGGATGGGTCGAGCAGGTGCTGGTGGGTGCCGGTGATCCAGGCGCGGCCGGAAATGCACGGGTGGATCGCCGGTTTGCCGCCGACGCTGGTGAGGCCGTCGATGCGACAGTGGAACTTGGAATCGATGATCGAATGGCCGACGAAGCGCTCGCCGTCCTTCAGCTGGCCCTTTGCATGCAGCACTGCCATGCGCGCCGAGCAGCCGGTGCCGCAGGGCGAACGATCGATCTTGCCGGGGCGGATGACCACGGCGTTGCGGCCGTGCAGCACGCCGTCGATGCGTTCCACCGGAGCGGTCAGCTGGCAGAAGGAGATGTGCGCCCAGTCGTGGTTTTCCGGGTGCTTGAAGCCCAGTTGCTGGTTCGCCGCCTGGGTGATCTTCAGGCCGGTGGCGACCAGGTCGGCGGCTTCCGAGGCATGCAGGGTGAAACCCAAGGCATGGGCGTCGGCGAGCACGAAACTGTCGCCGCCGTAAGCGGTATCCACCTGCAGTGAACCGAGGCCTTCCACTTCGATCCAGGCGTCGAGCTGGTCGGCGAAGGAGGGCAGGTTGCGCACTTCCACACGCTGCACCTTGCCGTCCTTGCAGTCGGCCACGGCTTCGATCAGGCCGCCTGGCGCTTCCAGGGTCAGGCGCGTCTGCGGTTCCTGCATCGGCAGGATGCCGCTGTCGAGCAGCACAGTGCTGACGCACAGCGAGTTGGAGCCGGACATCGGCGGCACGTCGGCCGGTTCCATGATGATCCAGGCCATCTGCGCGCGCGGGTCCTTCGGCGGTACCAGCAGGTTCACATGGCGGAACACACCGCCGCGCGGCTCGTTGAGGACGAAGTTGCGCAGCACGTTGTCGCTGGCGATGAAGCGCGACTGTGCCCACACGGTGTCGCCGGGCGGCGGGGCGACGCCGCCGACGATGACATCGCCGACCTCGCCTTCGGCGTGGCAACTGACCACGTGGATGATCTTGCTCGAACGCATGTCTGTCTCCTGGTTCTGTAGCAGCCCATTTCCCTCTCCCCAGCCCTCTCCCTGAAGGGAGAGGGAGCCATCTGTGCCGGCTGACACAGAGGCATCAACCTGCTTCGATCCAGTCCCCTCGCCCTTCAGGGAGAGGGTCAGGGAGAGGGGCTCTTGTCTCTAGTTCACCGATCTCAAAAATTCTGCCGTCTCCGCCCGCTGCGGGTTGACGATCACCTGGTCCGGCGTGCCGATCTCGTGCACCAGCCCGTCGCGGAAGAACGCCACGCGGTCGGACACGTCACGGGCGAAGCGGATCTCGTGGGTCACCAGGACCATGGTCATGCCCTCTTCGGCGAGCAGGCGCATGGTGTCGAGCACTTCGCCCACCAGCTGCGGGTCGAGCGCCGAGGTGGCTTCGTCGAACAGCATGTAGTCGGGCGACATGGCCAGCGCGCGGGCAATCGCCATGCGCTGCTGCTGTCCGCCGGAGAGCTTCTGCGGGAACACCTTGAGCTTGTCGCCCAGGCCCACGTGCTTGAGCTGCTTCACCGCCATGGCCTCGGCTTCTTCCTTGGTCAGGCCAAGCACCTTGCGCGGGGCGAGCATGACGTTCTCCAGCACGGTGAGGTGCGGGAAGGCGTTCCACTGCTGGAAGACGATGCCGATCTTCTGCCGCAGCTTGTTCAGGTCGGTGGTCTTGGCGTGGACCTCGATGCCGTCGACGCGGATCTTGCCGCGCTGGATCGGTTCCAGGCCGTTGATGCACATCAGCAGGGTGGACTTGCCCGAGCCCGAGCCGCCGATGATCGAGACCACTTCGCCCTTCTTCACGGTCAGGCTCACGCCCTTGACCACTTCCAGATCGCCGTAGGCTTTGTGCACGTTGTCGATTTCAATCATTTTCCTGCCACCTTTGTTCCAGTCGGGCACCGAGGCGCGCCACGACCCAACTCATGAGGTAATAGATGACCCCGGCGATGCACAGCACCAGCAGGGGTTCCTGGATGCGCGTGACGATGGTCTGCGAGGCGCGGAGCAGTTCGACGATGCCGATCCACATGACCAGCGCGGTGTCCTTCATCACCCCCAGCACCAGGTTCAGCCAGCCGGGGAAGGCCACCCGCGCCGCCAGCGGCAGCACGATGTAGCGCAGGTCCTGCCAGTAGGTCAGGCCCAGCGAGCGGCTGGCGCGGCGGATGTTCGGGCCGACGGCGAGGATGCCGCTGCGGATGATCTCGGTGCAGAACGCTGCCGCGTAGACGCCCAGTACCAGGCAGCCGACGGTGAAGGCGCTCCAGTTCAGGCCGACGATGCTTTTCAGCGAGTTGAACAGCACGAACTGGATCAGCAGCGGCACGCTTCTGAAGATGTCGAGGAACCAGCCGACCGGCATCGTGGCGCGCGGCAGGGTGGCGCGCAGCCAGCCCAGCACGATGCCGGCGAGGGTGCCGATGAGCATGGCGCCGACGGTCAGCTTGACGGTGACCCAGGCCCCTTGCAGCAGGAACATCAGGTCGCCTGCGGTGAAGCTCGTGGAAAACATGCGTGCTTCTCCTAGTAGCGGAACAGTCGCCAGCTCAGCAGGCGGGCGACCACCACGATGACCTTGGCGATGAGGTAATAGAGCACCGCCGCCAGGGCGAAGTACTCGAAGGTGCGGAAGGTGCGCACGTTGAAGTCCTGGGTCACGCCGGTGAGGTCGTTGTTCAGGCCCACCACCACGCCCAGCGAGGTCATCAGCACCGCCCAGACCATCTGGTTCGTCAGGGGGTAATAGACGATGCGCAGCAGCTGCGGAACGATGATCATCCGGTACGCCTGAAAGGCGCTCATGCCCAGTGACCGCGCGGCGCGCATCTGGGTGTCCGGCACGGCCTTGAGGCCGCCGCGGAAGTTCTCCGCGAGGTAGCCGGCGTTGTTGAAGGTGATCCCCGCCAGCAGCGCCACCCAGGAGCTGACGTGCAGGCCGAAGGAACCCAGGCCGAAGTACAGGATGTAGATCTGGAACAGCGACGGGGTGTTGCGCGCAATCGACACCCAGGTGTCGGCGAAGCCCTTGAGCAGCGGGTTCTTCATCTGCCGCATGACGGTCAACAGCAGCGCGATGAGTACGCCGAGGATCATCGACAGCGCGGCCGTCTCCAGGGTCACCCAGGCGCCGCCGAGCATGTCCGGCAGGGCCTTGAACGCCGAGCGCCAGTGGAAGCTGTAGTTGAACATCAGCGTACCCCCTCGCTCAGCCAGCGCGGTACGCCACCGTCACCCCGTCCGCTGCAGGCTGCTTCGACGCAGGCGGCGAGGCTGCCGAAATGCACCTGGCGCCCGGCCAGGCCCGGACCGTAGTGGGCGTACTTCGCCGAGTTGGTCATCAGCGTGGTGCACTGCGGCGGGATCACCGGCTCGCCGATCATGCACCAGCAGGTGTCGTTGAGCAGTTGCGCGCCGAAGTCTTCCAGCACCTTCACGTCGCCGGCGGCGCGGGCCTTTTCCTGCACGGCGCGGCCGAGGGCGATGACCAGCGCGACGTCCGGATGCTTGCGGCGCCCGGCCAGCAGTTTCGCCAGGTCGGCGCATTCGCTGGCGGAGAAATGCGGGTTGCCCAGCGACACCAGTTGCACGCCGGGTTCGCTGGCGTGGTCCAGCTCGCGCCAGGAGGCGATGAGGTCCGCCGGGGTGACGCGCAGGTGTTGCTGCGGTGCCTTGCCGCCCAGGGCGGTGCTGGTGTCCGGCGCTTCCGGCGTGACCCCGGCAATGTGGAACATCGGCGCGGCGGAGGTGGTGGCGAAGGCCGCGCCGAAGGCTTTCAGCGCATCGCTGTCCGGCGCCAGCGGCTGCAGGCCGTCGACCACCGGGATGCGCGAGCCGCACAGCTCGCCGATGTGGTAGCCGAGCAGCGGGAAGATCGACTCGTCGTGCCCGGCCGGCAGCTCGACATCGATCCGCAGCGTCGCCAGCCGGCCTTCGTCGCGGTGGCTGCCGACGTTCGGTGCGCGGCCGGTGAGGGCGATGCAGATGTCCAGATAGTCCGGGTATTTCAGGGTGCGCGCGCCGAGTACGCTGTTGGCGTACACCACGGCGTTGGACTCGGCCCAGACCACCTGTTCGCCGAGGCTCGGCTTGCTGTCCAGCAGGTAGGGCGCGCAGGTGTAGCTCATCTGCGCACCCATCTCCATGTAGGCATCGCCCAGGGCGGCGGCGGGTTCGCCGAAAGCCTTGTCGACGCCCAACTCACGCCAGCGGCGGTGGTCTACGGAGATGGAGTTGAGGGTGGTCGGCACCTTCACCTTGCCGCCCCAGTCCGCCAGCTGGCGGGCGAAGCGCAGGCTTGCGGGGCCGGTATAGATGCAGCCGTCGATGTGCGCCTGGGCGACATCGAGCAAATCCTGCGCACCTTGCAGCGCAGCCATGCGCAGGACGATCTGCATGGCGGCCTGGGCAGCCTTGCCGTGCTTGCCGTCGAGCAGCTCATGGTCGCCCGCATTCAGCGCCAGGCCTTCCGGCAGTGGGCCGGCGTCGCTGGCCATCACGCCCTGCCAGCCGTCGGCAGGGCGCTGGGCCGTGAGTGTCACGGTATCGCCTTCGATGCGGGCCCAGCCGCCCGCAGACAACTGCTCGAAACCCTCGCGTCCTACGCACAGCACCGGGATGGAGCGGCCGAACAGCGCCTGCGCCACCAGCACGCCGAGGGTGAGGATTTCATCCGGCTCGGCCAGCAGCAGCGCTGCCGGCGCGTGGCCGTTGAGCAGTATCTCCAGCATCACGCTGCTGCCGGTGCAGGAGCCGCGTCCGCTGGGAATCGCCAGCACCCGTCCGGGCAGGAAGCTGCCGGAGAGCGGATGGTGGCGGTCGATGACCTCGCCGCTGAAGGGCTCGACGCCACCCCAGAAGCTCAGCCCGGTGTCGGCATGGAGCAGCGCCCCTTCGGCGCTACCCCCCATCAGGACCCGCCCGGTAAGGCGTGAGTCCTGCACCCTTGAAGCCTGCATCGAAGACATGTCGCACCCGCTGTCAGTAGTACACGTGGGGAACGGTGAGATCGACCGGGGCGCCGCCGACCCACTTCTCGTACAGCTCGGCGTAACGGCCGGTGCGGACCTGCTGGTTGACGAAGAGGTTGAGGTAATGGATCAGGCCGTACTCGTTGCGCGCGGCGGCCAGCGAGACGTAGTCGATCACGTAGGGCGCGTTACCCACGACCTTCAGGCCCTTGTACTTGCCGGACTTGAGGGTGGAAGCGGCGACGGTGTTGGTGACCACGGTGGCGTCGATGTGGCCCTGGGCGACGGCGAGGATGGTGTCGTTCTGGCTCTGGTAGGCGCGGAAGCTGCCCTTGCCGCCCCATTTCTTCACGTCCTTCTCCAGCGCGATGGCTTCATAGGTACCGCTGGTGTTGCCCACCGGACGGTCCTTGATGTCCTCGTACTTGGTGATGCCAGTGTCCTCGCGGGTCAGCACCACCATCTGGAAGGCGAAGTAGGGGATGGTCATGGCGACCGTCTTGGCGCGCTCCAGGGTGTCGGAGGTGGAGGCGACGATTACGTCGGCGCGGCCGGAGACCAGCGCGGGAATACGATCCGGGAAGGGCGTCTCGACGACTTCGGCGGTAACACCGAGCACTTTCGCCAGGTCGTTGCAGTAATCCACGTCGAAACCGACCGGGTTGTTCTGCGCATCGCGCGAGCCCATGGGCGGGAAGTCCAGGGTCACGGCGCAGCGCAGCTTGCCGGATTCGATGATGTCGTCGAGCTTGTCGGCCTGGGCCTGGCCGACGAGGAACACAGCGGTGAGGGCTAGCGCAATTCGGGAGAATTTCATGGGGGCCTCTCTGAGTCAGTGTTGTGCAGCGATTTTTGTATTATGGATTTCGTATACGATATTTTCATGAGCAAGGCATGTGCCAGAAATGGCCCGGGCATGACCAATCGGTCGCGAGCCCCGCTGTTGTGGGGATGGGGACTACAGGGCGTTCCGAATTGCCTGTAGCCATGTTCCGAACGCTGTTACCAAATGAAGCAGGAACGCGTTTCGCTGCCCCGAATGGGAGCACTTGGCGGGGATGGTGGAGACCCGTAGGGCGCAAAAAGCGGCACGCTTTATCCGTCGGTTACGTATTCGTGCCTCGGCTAATGGCGGAAAACGCCGTGTGTGGCTGATTTCCCCTGAAAGCCTGTGCCTGGGATTTCCCTCTCCCCCGCCCTGGCTGCGCGTCCCGCTCCGAAGGGAGAGGGAGCTGCCCGTGCCGACTGACACCGAGGCATCAACCTGCTCCGATCTAGTCCCCTCTCCCTTCAGGGAGAGGGTTAGGGAGAGGGGATCTGGCAGGAGAGGCGGATGTGCCCGGCTCATGCCAGCGTTCGCGTGCAGGGGCTTGTCAGTTGGGCGCGGATTGCGACTCGCGGTACTGCGTCGGTGACAGCCCGGTGAGCGCGCGGAACTGCCGGCTGAAGGCGCTGTGGTCGGTGTAGCCGCAGCGCAGGGCGATCTCGGTGATCGGCAGGTCTTCACCGAGCAGGCGGGTGGCCGCGCCCAGGCGCGCCTTGTGGATCATCTGCCGTGGGGTGAGCTGGAAGATGCGCTTGCAGTGGCGTTCCAGCTGGGCGACGGACAATCCGGCCAGCTCGGTCAGTTCGGCGAGATTGATCGGCTTGTCGAAGTGCTCGCGGATGTAGGCATCCACCGTCGCCAGGCGCTGGTACGCCGGATGCGTGGACTGTGCCGCCTGCAGGTCGCTGGAAATGCCCGCCATGCCGATGACGTTACCTTCCGCATCACGCAATGCCAGCTTGTGGGTCAGGCACCAGCCCGGCTGGCGGCCTGGGTAGAGGTGCAGCTCCAATTGGTCGCTGAGCTGCCCGCCGGTCTCCAGCACGCGGCGGTCCTGCTCGGTGTAGATCGGCCCGAAGCGCGAGGGGAAGACCTCCTCGGCCGTGCGTCCGAGCAACTCGCAGGCATCCTTCACGCCGCAGCGCCGCGCCAGGGTCTGGTTGACCAATACGTAGCGCGCCGCGGTGTCCTTGATGAAGAACACCACGCCGGGCATGGCATCGAGCAGCGGGGAAATCTGCGCGAGGGTCTGCAGCAGGCTGTCCAGGTCGCGGGCGCCCTGGGGGATCAGGTCGTGCATCGGGAAGCGGGTCGGCTGTCGGAACATGGCGGAAGGTACGGTGCAAAGTGGCGAGGTGGCGGGGCGCTGTCAACTCGTAGGGCGCGCAATGCCTCTGGCGAATCAGTCAGCGGGCCAATGGTGGCGGATAAAGCGTGCCGCTTTATGCGCCCTACGGGGCGATGTGTGAGGCAGACGCAGGGCGGATAACGCCTCAAGCGTTATCCGCCATCCGTGGCCTGTGTCTTCAGTCTTCGGCGAGCTGCAGCAGGGTTTCCACCCGCGCCGGACTGTAGGGCGGTCGCGGCGTTGGCGGTTGCCAGCCGAACAATTGCTTGGCCGCCGCGCCACAAACGCGGCCCTGGCAGGCACCCATGCCGCAGCGGCTGGCGAGCTTGGCGGCAGTCCAGTCCGGTTTGCCGGCCAGCGCCGAGTAGGGCACGTCTTCGCAGCGGCAGACCAGGGTGTCCGGTTGCGCCAGCTGGTTCAGGCGCGGGTCGAGGGCGAAGTCGCGCTTCAGTGCGACGGCGAAGCCCTGCCAGCGCTGGCGCTGCGACCAGAGTTCGCGGGCGCGGTCGTGTTCCCCCACGGCGGCGTGGCCGGCGATGCGACCCTCCACCAGCGCTTTCTCCGAGCCGCCGAAACCGGTGCATTCGCCCGCGGCGTAGATACCGTCGCGGCTGCTTGCCTGCCAGGCGTCGACGCGGATCGCACCGTCGTCCAGCGTGCAACCCAGTGCCTGGCCGAGCTGCACGTTGGGAATCAGACCGAAGCCGCAAGCCAGCCGGTCGCAGGCGATTTCCTTCAGTTTGCCACCCTGGTTGATTCGTACGCCTTCCAGGTGATCGGTCCCCAGCGCGGCAACTACATGGCTGTCGGCACGGTAGGCCGGGTCGTACAGGCCGAACGACTGCAGCAGCTTGTTCGGCCAGCGTGGCAACTTCAGGGCGAAACGCGCGAGCGCCGGCCAGGATGCCTGCTCGGCAATGCGCAGGATCGTTGCGCCGTTGGCTCGGGCAGTGGCGGCGCTCGCGAGCAGGAGTGGGCCGCTGCCGGCGATCACCACGCGCTGCCCATCCACCGGCATGCCGCCTTTGACCAGCGCCTGCAGCCCGCCTGCACCGGTGACGCCGGGCAGCGTCCAGCCGGGAAAAGGCAGCAACAGCTCGCGGGCACCGGTGCAGAGAATCAGTTTGCGGTAGTCCAGCCGCCAGCCGCGTTCGAAGTCTTCCAGCAACAGACCGCGCTCGCCGGCCAAGGCCACCACGCGCGTGCCGTTGTGAATCTGGACGTTGGCGCAGGCTTCGACACGTTCGCGCAGCTTGATGGCAGCGCGGGGCAGGTGGGCATTGGGGCCATCGCGCCAGATCTGCCCGCCAGGCAGCGGGTTGTCGTCGAGGATGACGATGCTCGCGCCGCTGGAGGCGGCGGCGAGAGCGGCGGACAGGCCCGCCGGCCCGGCGCCGATGATGACGATATCGGCCGTTTCGCTCATGGACGCGTCTCCACCTGCATGCCGTCGCGGCACAGGGTCTGGCAGGCCAGGCGGCGCTGGCCGTCGATGGTCACCCGGCATTCCTGGCAGACACCCATGCCGCACAGCGGTGCGCGGCGCTGGCCGCTGACCGAGGTGCGCGAGGTGCCGTCGCCACCCAGGGCGAGCGCGGCGGCGACCGTGGTGCCAGCGGCGACGCGCAGCGGAAGGCCATCGAGGATCAGCTCAGGCATGGGCGGTGGCTCCGAGGAAGCGGCGTGGGGAATAGGGTTCGGCCGG
The DNA here is from genome assembly GCF_051990045.1 of Pseudomonas sp. YH-1. Lineage (NCBI taxonomy): Bacteria > Pseudomonadati > Pseudomonadota > Gammaproteobacteria > Pseudomonadales > Pseudomonadaceae > Pseudomonas > Pseudomonas sp. YH-1. Next base: position 1,987,813 of record NZ_CP178184.1, read on the forward strand.
CAGCGGCAGTGGCTCGTCGCACAGCTGCGCGGCGAGCAGGTCGGCGGTGCCGGGCGCCGTGGTCACCCCCAGGCCTTCGTGGCCGACTGCGAGCCACAGGCCGGGGCGCTGCGGGTGTTCCCCCACCAGCGGCATGCCGTCCGGACTGGCCGCGCGGAAGCCCGCCCAGCTGCGGATGACGTTGAGGTTGGCCAGGCCGGGCATGTAGTCCACGGCGCGGCGCAGCATCTTCGCCAGCATCCAGCCTTCCACCTGCGGGTCGGTGGTGCCGAACTGCCGCGAGGCGCCAATGAACAGCTGCCCGGTCGGGCGTGGCTGGATGTTGCAGGCCACCGAGGGGCCGCTGGCGTTGTGCGCGCTGGTCACGTAGCCGAGCTCGACCAGGGTGCGGCGCACCTTGCCGGGGTAACGGTCGGTGATCAGCAGGTGACCCTTCTTCGGTTCGATGGGCAGGTCGGCGCAGAGCTGCGTGGCCTGGATGCCGTTGGCCAGGACGATAGCCTTGGCGCTCAGCCACTGGCCGTCGTCGAGGCGCACGCGGGGTTCATCGATTTCCACCACTTTCGCCTGACGCTGGCGGATCGGTTTCGGTGCCGATTCCAGCAGCCAGGCGGCGGCGCGCGGCGCGTAGAGAATGCCATCACCGGTGATCTCCAGCCCGCCGTGCAGGTCGCTGCGCAGCTCGGGTTCTTCGCGATGCAGCTCGGCGCTGTTCAGCAGCCTGGCGGCCACACCGTGGGCACGCAGCACCGCGAACTTGCGCTCGGCCTCGGCCATTTCTTCGTCGTTGGCCGCCAGCCACATCGTGCCGTTGCTGCGGTAAGCACACTCGGCGGGCATGTCGCGCCCCCACTCGCGCCAACGCTTCAACGAGTAGTCGCTCAGCGCCAGTTCGGCGGCGTTGTCGTCGAGCACCAGCAGGTGGCCCATGCCGACGGCAGTGGCGCCGGGCAGGCGCGCATCCAGCACCAGCACGTCCAGCCCTCGTCGGGCGAGGGCATTGGCGCAGGCGGCGCCGACGATGCCGGCGCCGATGACGATGATGTCGGCATCGCTCACGGGCGGATGCCCCAGGCGAAGGGATCGTCCTCTTCCAGCAGCAGGGTGGCTTCGGCGCTGATGTTGGCACGGCCACGAATGGTCGGGATGATGCGCCCTTCGGCCGGCTCGCCGATCCACTCGAAGCGGCCCTCGAACTGGCTGCCGATCACGCTGGCCTGGCGCCAGCTGTCGCCGGCGGCGAGCTTGCCGTCGGCGGCCAGGCACGCCAGCTTGGCGCTGGTGCCGGTGCCGCAGGGCGAACGGTCGTAGGCCTTGCCGGGGCAGAGCACGTAGTTGCGGCTGTCTGCGTCGGGATCGTCGGCGAACAGTTCGATGTGGTCGATCAGTCCGCCGTCCTCGCCACGGATGCCCTGGTCCTCCAGCGCCTTCTGCACGGCGACGGTATAGGCGGTCAGCTCGTCCAGGTTGTCACCAGCGACGCGCAGGCCGTGATCGGAAATCAGGAAGAACCAGTTGCCGCCCCAGGCGATGTCGCCGTGCACCCGGCCATGGCCGGGCACGTCGACAGGCACCTGTTTGCGGTAGCGATAGGAGGGGACGTTGCGCACGCTCACCGAGCGGTCGTCGTGCAGGGTTGCTTCGACGGTGCCCACCGGCGTCTCGATCTTGTGCGTTCCCGGGCCGATGCGGCCCAGGTGCGCCAGCGAGACCACCAGGCCGATGGTGCCGTGGCCGCACATGCCCAGGTAGCCGGTGTTGTTGAAGAAGATCACGCCGGCACAGGCGCTCGGGTCCACCGGCTCGCAGAGCAGCGCGCCGACCAGCACGTCGCTGCCGCGTGGCTCCAGCACGGTCGCGGCGCGCCAGCTGTCGTGCTGCTCGGCCAGCAGCGCGCGGCGATCGGCCATGCTGCCCCTGCCCAGATCGGGAAAGCCATCGAGCACCAGGCGCGTGGGTTCGCCGCCGGTGTGGGAATCGAGAACCTGGATGCGTTTCATGCTGCCCCCTGGGGTGTCTTGTTGTTGACCCTAGGGTGGCGCGGGGCGGGGATTGGAGCTTGAGGGTTTTCCGCCGGGCCGATGATGAAATCGGCACAGCGGATGGTTTTGCTCAGCTCGGCGTGGGCCGGTTCGGCAGGTGCTCGTAGAGCGTGCGGCAGACGCCGTTGATGTGTTCCTCCAGCAGGCGCGCGGCACGGTCGGCATCGCCGGCGCGGCAGGCGTCGAGGATGTCGTGGTGCTCGTGGTCGGCGCGTTCCTTGCCGTCGGACATGCTCATCTGCAGGCGCAGGTAGCGTTCTACCTTGTCGTGGATCGAGCGGATCAGCCCGACCAGGTACGGCCGCTGCGCCGGTTCGTAGAGGCAGGCGTGCAGTTCCCAGTTCAGCTCAGCCCAGCGGCCGATGTCGTCCTCGCCGACGAACTCGGCACAGATGCTCTCGGCGCGGGCGAAGGTCGCGTCGCTCATGTTCGGGATCGCCAGGCGCAGCGCCTGGACTTCCAGGACCACGCGCACCTCGAACATCTGCGCCAGCTCAGGCTCGGAAATCTTCGTCACCAGCGCGCCCTTGTTGCGCTGGAACTCCACCAGGCCCTCGGCCTCCAGGCGCTTGAGCGCCTCGCGCACCGGGATCTTGCTGACGTTGAAGATCTGCGCGATGTCGTCCTGGCGGATCGGCTCGTGTTCCGCCATCTGGCCGGAAATGATCGCCTCGCGCAGGTGCTTGGCGATGGTCTCCGAGGCGGAGGGGACGATACCCAGGTTGGGGGCGTTGCGTAGCGGCACGATGCAGTCCGGTCAGGTGGCTAGTGTCGGATATGGTATACGAAATCCCTGTTGTGCAGTGAAGCACCGGCCAGCGCTCATCGCAATGGGTGATTCACGGGATTTGCACACGCAATGCGCGTGCCGGGGGATCAGTTGCGGCGTTCGACGATGTAGCGGGCGAGGGCGCGCAGCGGCTCGGCGTTGTCGCCGAAACCTTCCAGCGCAGCCAGTGCCTGGTCGCGCAGCGCCAGGGCATAGGCCTTGGCGGCGTCGAGGCCGAGCAGGGCGGGGTAGGTCGGCTTGTCGTGGGCCTGGTCCTTGCCCTGGGTCTTGCCCAGGGTGGCGGTGTCGCTTTCCACGTCGAGGATGTCGTCCTGCACCTGGAACGCCAGGCCCACGGCCTCGGCATAACGGCGCAGCGCTTCCAGCGCATCGGCGTTGGCGCGACCGCTGGCCAGGGCACCCAGCTGAACGCTGGCTTCGATCAGCGCGCCGGTCTTGTGTCGGTGCATGGTTTCCAGCGCGGCCTGGTCGATCTTGCGGCCCACGGATTCCAGATCGATCGCCTGCCCGCCGACCATCCCGGCAGAACCGGCGGCACGGGTGAGGATCATCAGCATGTCCAGACGGGTCTGGGCATCCTGCGGATTGAGTTGTGCGTTACCGATCACCTCGAATGCCAGCGCCTGCAGGCCGTCACCGGCGAGAATCGCGCAGGCTTCGTCGTAGGCGATGTGGGTGGTCGGCTGGCCGCGACGCAGATCGTCGTCGTCCATGGCGGGCAGGTCGTCGTGCACCAGGGAATAGGCGTGGATCAGCTCCACCGCGCAGGCTGCGCCATCGGCACGCTCCACTTCACCACCGAGGGCTTCGCAGGCCGCGTAGGCCAGCAGCGGGCGCACGCGCTTGCCACCGTTGACCACGCTGTAGCGCATGGCGGCGTAGATACGGGTGAGTTCTTCACGGGGGGCGACGAAGAGTTTTTCCAGCGCAGCATCGACACGCGCCTGGCAGCGCGCCTGGTAGGCCGAGATCATGCGTCTTCGCCTTCCGGGTCGAAGGGCGCTTCGCTCAGCTCGCCGTCGCGTTCCAGCAGGATCTGCACCTTCTGCTCCGCCTGGGTCAGCGCCGCCTGGCAGTCACGGGTCAGGCGGATGCCCTGCTCGAAGGCACCCAGCGAGTCCTCCAGCGACAGCTCGCCGCTTTCCAGACGCTCCACCAGCGTTTGCAGCTCGGCGAGGGACTGTTCGAAGTCGAGGGAAGCTTTCTTGCGGGCCATGCGGACATCTCGGCGGGGGTATTCGGAAACCTCGCGACACTAGCAGAGACGGGCTTTGCGGGCAAATCTTCGGTCATCTGACGGGTGTCCGGGCAAGCGCCGCAGTCGGCGCCTTCCGGCCGGTTGCCCTAGTAGCCGCCGTCGCGGACGCCCTGGTGCTCCGCCACCACTTTCAGCATGCGCAGCGACTCGAAGGGAGCGTCCACCACGAACTGGTTCGCCAGCCAGGACGGTACGCTGCCACCCGGCTCGCCGCGCATCTCGTAGGTGACTTCGGTGAGCCTCGGGCCCTTGGGGACCATCTGCCAGGTGCCGGAGACGCTGGGTACGCGGATGCGATCCTTGACCGGTGGGACGTAGTCCGGAGCGGCCTGCAGGTGGCGGATCATGCCGCCGTCGGGAGTTTCCTCGGTGCTCACCTTCAGCACCAGGTCGCGCGGGGCGGCGGGCCAGGGGAGTTTGGTATCGAGGTAGACCCAGATGGCTTCGTCGCTGTACTTGAGCAGGCGCATCTGCGCGCAGGCATAGAGCCAGGCGCAGGAGACGCGCAGATTCTCCTGCAGGTGGCCGAGGGTGGCGACATCCGCCTTCACCAGGGTGACACCCCGGAAGCTCTTGTAGCGTGAGCCGGGGACTTCGCTGAGGTAGACGCGCACGCCGTCCTCGTCCTTGGCGAGCTTCCAGTCCGCCGCTTGCGCGTGGGCAAGCGCAGGCGTTGTAAGCACCAAGGCGAGCAGGAGGAGCGACGAGCATTTCATGGCGACGGTCCGGCGGAGGAATAGTCCGATCTTATGCCTGGCCCGTGACAGCGGCGCATTGGCCGGCGAGCGGTCTGGCGGGATGCTTGGCGGGGATGGAGCCGTCGGTCAGCCATGCCCTGACACGGGAGCCTGAAAGGGGGCGGGCAGCGGCCGCTTGAGCACGTGCTGATGCCCCGGATGAGCCGGCCCCTCTCACCGGCAGGCGCCGATAGCCAGCACGGCGGCAGCGGAGCGGGTCTCCACGCCCAGTTTCACGTAGACGTGTTCCAGGTGCTTGTTCACCGTTCTGGGTGACATGCCGAGGATGTCGCCGATATCCCGGTTGGTCTTGCCGCAGGTTACCCAGTGGAGGACTTCGACTTCCCGACTGGTCAGCTGGTAGCGGTTGCTGAGGGCCTTGAGGTTCTGCTCGCCGGTGAGTTGCGGGCGGCTGGCGGGGGTTCTCCTGGCGGCCTGGAGCTCACGGGCGGTCCTCAGGTGCGCGGCCACGCGGGCGAGCACTTCGTCGGTCTTCAGGGGCTTGGTGACGTAGTCGATGCCGCCGGCGGAGAAGGCTTCGACGACGTGTTCGCTGTCGGTCAGGGCGGTCATGAACAGGACCGGGATGTCGGCGATCTCGGCCTGGGCCTTGATCCGCCGGCAGGTCTCGAAACCGTCCAGGCCAGGCATCACCGCATCCAGCAGGACCACGTCCGGACGGCGGCGTTGCATGCGCTCCAGGGCGCTGGCGCCGTCCATGGCGACCAGCACCATGTAGCCGGCGGCGTCCAGGGCGTCGGAGAGCAGGGCCAGGTTGTCCGGGGTGTCGTCGACGATCAGCACGACGCCGGTCGAGGTGGGTTGCAGGGCGGCGTTCATGGTTTTTCTCCTTCCAGGGGCAGGTCGGCTGGCTGCAGGGTGTCCTTGAGGCGACGGTTGAACTCATTGAGCTGGAAGCGCTTGACCAGCTTGCGCAGCGTATCCACGTAGGCAGCGCTCGCCGGCTCCTCGACCTCGATGCGGTCCAGGCGCTCGAGGATGCCTTTCACGTAGCCCAGTGCGCCCAGCTCGTGGAGTTCGGCGAGGCTGGCCGCGCTCGGTGCCTGCAGCCGGGCTGGCGGCGGGGCGGGAGGCTCGTCATGGCGCTCCAGCCATTCCAGGTCCAGCTGTTGCCTGATCTTCTCCAGCAGTCGGGGAACGTGCACCGGCTTGGCCAGGTAGTCGTCACAGGCGGCGGCAACGCTGCGTTCTCGGTCGTCGGCGAAGGCGTTGGCGGAGATGACGATGATGGGGGCCGTGGAAAGGCCGTTGCGGCGAATCAGGGTGCTGGCCTCCAGGCCGTCGAGCAGCGGCATGGACAGGTCCATGAGGATCAGGTCCGGCTGCAGCAGCGCCACCTGGCGGATGGCTTCCTGGCCGTTGCCGGCCTCGGCCAGGTCGAACCCCAGCGGTTCGAGCATGCCGGCGAGCACGCGGCGGTGCTCGATGTGGTCGTCCACCAGCAGCACCCGGCGCCGTGGACCCTGATAGCCGACGATATTGTGGTCGACGTGGACCAGCGCCTGCGGTACGCGGACTTCAGAGAGGAACAGGCGGACCACGAAGCTGGTGCCCTGGCCCGGCCTGCTGCTGACGTCCAGGGCGCCGCCCATCAGCGCGACCAGCATGCGGGTGATGGTCAGGCCCAGGCCCAGGCCGCTGTCCTGGCGCAACGGGTCGCCGCGCTCGAAAGGCTGGAACAGGCGCTCCAACTGCTCCTCGGGGATACCGATACCGCTGTCGATGACTTCGAAGGCGGCGGTCTCGCGGGCATAGGTCACCCGCAGGGTGACGCCGCCGCGGTCGGTGTAGCGCACCGCGTTGCCGAGCAGGTTGATGAGGATCTGGCGGATGCGCTTCTCGTCGCCGCGCACCACCGCTGGGATACGCCCCAGGGACTCGAAGCGGAAGCTCAGGCCTTTCTCCCCGGCCTGGGGAGCGAACATCTGCTGCAACTGCTCGAGGAACTCCGGGAAGGGGATTTCCGTGGGTTCCAGGTTGAGCTTGCCGGCCTCGATCTTGGCCACGTCGAGCAGGCCGTCGATCAGCGACAGCAGGTGCGAGCCGCTGCGGTAGATGGTCGCCAGGGCCTCCTGTTGGCGACTGCTGCTGGCCGGGTCGCGCTGCAGTATCTGGGTGTAGCCGAGAATGCTGTTGAGCGGCGTGCGCAACTCGTGGGACAGCCCGGTGACGTAGCGACTCTTCGCGGCGTTGGCAGCTTCCGAGGCTTCCTTGGCCTTCTGCAGGGCTTCGTCGGTCTTGCGGTGGGCCTGGATTTCCTGCATCAGCAGGGCGGTCTGCCGGGTCGACTCCTCCAGTGCCACGTGACGGCTTTCGCGGGTCAGCACCACCCACCAGGCCAGCGCCGCGGCGAACAGGGTGAGGACCATGAAGGCCTTGAAGAAACCCTGGTACAGCAGGTGGCGCTCGTCACCCTGGAGGCCCTGGGAGACCTGGCTGTAGATCAGCGCCAGGGCGCAGAACATCAGTCCGACCATGACGATGAGGACGCCCAGATAGTGCGCCAGGCGGGTGTGCAAGTGCGGCACCGAGGTGTTGGGCAGCAGCCAGCGCAGCAGGGCGTCGAACTGCGCCGCGAGGCGCGCCTTGGGTTTGCACAGGTCGCCACAACGGGCGTCCAGTGAACAGCACAACGAGCAGATGGGCGCGCCGTAGGCGGGGCAGAAGGCGATGTCCTCGCGCTCGAAGGCATTGGCACAGAGCACGCAATCCAGGTGAGTCTGCTGCGGGTGCTCCAGCTTGAGCACACTGGTGCGGGCGATGTAGTAGCGGCCGCCGGTGAGCCACGCCAGCAGCGGTGCGCAGACCAGCGCGGAGCCCAGGGACACCACCGGTGAAGCGGCCTGTGCCAGTGCGCCGAACAGCCCCGCGTGGGCCAGGCCGGAGAGCAGTGAGGCGAGCAGCATGGCGCCGACGCCCACCGGGTTGATGTCGTACAGGTGGGCGCGCTTGAACTCGATGTGTTTGGGCGACAGGCCCAGGGGTTTGTTGATCACCAGGTCCGCGACCACGGCGCCTATCCAGGCGATGGCGATGTTGGCATAGAGCCCGAGGACTTCCTCGATGGCTTCGAATACGCCCAGCTCCATCAGCATCAGCGCGATCATCACGTTGAACACCAGCCACACCACGCGTCCGGGGTGGCTGTGGGTGACGCGGGCAAAGAAGTTCGACCAGGCGAGGGAGCCGGCGTAGGCGTTGGTCAGGTTGATCTTCACCTGGCTGACGATGACGAACAGCACCATGGCGCCCATGGCCCAGGCGGGGGAGGCGAACACGTAGCCGAAAGCGACCAGGTACATCTGGGTCGGTTCGGCGGCGCGTTCCATGGGGATCTCGTGCTGCAGGGCGAGGAATGCGAGGAAGGCGCCGGCGAGCATTTTCAGCGCGCCGGGGATGATCCATCCGGGGCCGGCCATCAGCAGCGCTGCCCACCAGCGGCGGCTATTGCGAGCGGTCTTTTCCGGCAGGAAACGCAGGTAGTCGACCTGCTCGCCGACCTGGGTCACCAGGGCCAGGCCCACGGTGCAGGCGGCCCCGAAGGACAGCAGGTTGAAAGCCCCGGCCTCGCCCTCGCGGCCGGCGAAGGTGGTCCAGTCAGCCAGCGCGCCGGGGTTCTTGGCGACGACGAAGACGTAGGGCAGCACCAGCAGGATCAGCCAGATCGGCTGGGTCCACATCTGCAGGCGGTTGATCAGGGTGATGCCGTAAGTGACCAGCGGGATGACGATGATCGAGCAGATCACGTAGGCCAGCGCCAGCGGGATGCGGAAGTACAGCTCCAGGGCCAGCGCCATGATCGCCGCCTCCAGGGCGAAGAACAGGAAGGTGAAGCTGGCGTAGATCAGCGAAGTGATGGTCGAGCCGATGTAGCCGAAGCCTGCGCCGCGGGTCAGCAGGTCCATGTCCACGCCATAGCGCGCTGCGTAGTAGCTGATCGGCAGGCCGGTGAGGAAGATCACCAGGCTCACCGCCAGCACCGCCCAGAGGGTGTTGGTGAAGCCGTAGCTGATCGCCAGGGCGCCGCCGATGGCCTCCAGCGCCAGGAAGGAGACGGCGCCCAGCGCGGTATTGGCGATACGGAACTCCGACCACTTGCGGAACGACCTGGGCGTGTAGCGCAGGGCGTAGTCCTCCAGTGTCTCGTCGGCGACCCAGCTGTTGTAGTCGCGGCGGATCTTGGCGATGCGTTGCGTCCCGGTGTGCTGCACGGTGGCGCTCCTGGCGGTGTGGCGGAAAAGGGCATCAGGCAAGTTCCGTGCCCCCGCACGGGGGCCGGGCCAGACACCTCGAAGCGCGCTACCCCGTCAACCTTGCTCCGCGCGGGCGCGTGATGGGCAGAGCATGCCCCAGTCCGTTGCAGCGAGCTGTACGTCAGATGACGTATGCCGTTACGTCATCCTGCGTATGTTCCGCCGCCCGGCCCGCGACGCATCCTTTCTCCGCAGCGAACCCCCGCAGCCCCGGCCACAAGGGGCGACCGGTACATCACCTAGAGGAGCGAGAAGATGCACAGACCATCGGCTGTGAAACCCAGCCTTCCCCGGCGCCTGGCGCTGGGTGCCGCGGCATTGTCCCTGCTGGCGGCCAGCGTGTTCAGCCAGGGGGTGATGGCGGATGCCGCCAACACCACCGGCCTGGCGGTGACCGACAAGGAAGTGACCGTCGGCCAACTGCACTCGGCGACCGGCACCATGGCGATCTCCGAGACCGGCGCGATCCAGGCCGAGCGCCTGGCCATCGAGCAGATCAACGCCGAGGGTGGTGTGCTCGGCCGGCAGATCAAGATCATCCAGGAAGACGGCGCCTCCGATTGGCCGACCTTCGCCGAGAAGGCCAAGAAGCTGCTGGAGGCGGACAAGGTCGCCGCGGTGTTCGGCTGCTGGACCTCTGCCTCGCGCAAGGCGGTGTTGCCGATCTTCGAGAAGGACAACGGCCTGCTCTATTACCCGACTTTCTACGAGGGCCTGGAGCAGTCGAAGAACGTCTTCTACACCGGCCAGGAGGCCACCCAGCAGATCCTCTCGGCGCTGGACTGGCTGGCCAAGGAGAAGGGCGCCAAGACCTTCTACCTGGTGGGCTCGGACTACATCTGGCCGCGCACCTCGATGAAGATCGCGCGCAAGCACATCGAGAACGTGCTGCATGGCGAGGTGGTGGGCGAGGAGTACTACCCGCTGGGTGGCACCCAGTTCGGTTCGCTGACCAACAAGATCAAGCTGAAGAAGCCCGATGTGGTCTTCGCCGCGGTGGTCGGTGGCTCGAACGTGGCCTTCTACAAACAGCTCAAGGCTGCCGGCATCAACTCGTCCAAGCAGACCCTGATGACCCTCTCGGTGACCGAGGATGAAATGCTCGGCATCGGCGGCGAGAACATGGCCGGCTTCTACTCCTCGATGAAGTACTTCCAGACCCTGGATAACGACAACAACAAGAAGTTCGTCGAGGCGTTCAAGGCCAAGTACGGCAAGGACGCTGTGATCGGCGACGTGACCCAGGCCGCCTATCTCGGCCCCTGGCTGTGGAAGATGGCGGTGGAGAAGGCCGGCAGCTTCGACGTCGACAAGGTGGTCGCGGCCTCGCCGGGCCTGGAGCTCAAGACCGCCCCGGAAGGCTACGTGAAGGTCCACGACAACCATCACCTGTGGAGCCGCTCGCGCATCGGGCAGGTCCAGCCGGATGGCACCTTCAAGGTGGTCCACGAGTCTGCCGACCTGATCGAACCCAACCCCTTCCCCAAGGGCTACCAGTAAGCCTTGCCTGACCGGGGCCGCCCGCCGCTGGCGTGGCGGCCCCATCACCTTTGCGGGAGACCCTCATGGAATGGTTATCCGAGTTCGGCGCGATCGCCGTGATGCAGGGCTTCAACGGCCTGTCGGTGTTCTGCGTGCTGCTGCTGATGGCACTGGGGCTGGCGATCATCTTCGGGCAGATGGGGGTGATCAACATGGCCCATGGCGAGTTCCTCGCCGTGGGGGCCTATACCACCTACGTGATGTCTTCGCTGACCCTGCACTACTTCCCGGCCTTGCAGCCGTACTACTTTTTCTTCGCGATCATTCTCGCCTTCTTCGTCGCCGGCGCCATTGGCTGGGTGGTGGAGTGGGCGATGATCAGCCGCCTCTACCAGCGGCCGCTGGATACCCTGCTGGCCACCTGGGGGCTGTCGCTGATCCTGCAGCAGCTGTTTCGTTCGGTGTTCGGCGCCCGTGAGGTCAGCGCCGAGATGCCGGAGTGGGTCATGGGCTCCTGGAGCCCCTCCGACAGTATCGACATCCCCAAGAACGGCCTGTTCGTCATGGCCCTGACCGTGCTGCTGACCATCACCCTGTTCCTCATGCTCTATCGCTCGCGCTGGGGCCTGCAGGTTCGCGCGACCATGCAGAACCGGCTGATGGCCCGTGCGGTGGGCATCAACACCAAGCGCGTGGACCGCATGACCTTCGCCCTCGGTTGTGGCGTGGCCGGCGTGGCCGGCGCGGCCTTCACCACCATCGGCTCCATCGGCCCCACCTCCGGCTCGCTGTACATCGTCGACACCTTCCTGGTGGTGGTCTTCGGCGGCGCGGCCAGTCTGCTCGGCACCATCGCCTCGGCCTTCGGCATCGCCCAGGCGCAATCGATCATGGAGTTCTTCCTCTCCGGTTCGATGGCCAAGGTGCTGACCCTGTCGGCGGTGATCCTCATCCTGATGATGCGGCCCCAGGGGCTGTTCTCGGCAAAAGTCCGCAAGTAGGGAGCGCGCAATGAACAAGGCAATCGACAACCTGCTCGGCGGCAGGCAGGGCGCCATCGGCCTGCTGTTGCTGGCCGCGCTGATCCTGGTGGTGTTCCCGCTGGCGCTGGACACCTTCCGTCTGAACATGGTCGGCAAGTACCTGACCTATGCCTTCGTCGCCGTCGGCCTGGTGCTGTGCTGGGGCTACGGCGGCATCCTCAGTCTCGGCCAGGGCATCTTCTTCGGCCTCGGCGGGTACTGCATGGCGATGTTCCTCAAGCTGGAGGCCTCGGACCCGGAGAGCACCAGGATCCAGTCCACTCCCGGTATCCCGGACTTCATGGACTGGAACCAGATCACCGAACTGCCCTGGCTCTGGCAGCCGTTCCACAGCTTCGGCTTCACCCTGGTGGCGGTGGTCGCGGTACCGGCGCTGCTGGCGTTCGTGATCGGGCTGGCGATGTTCAAGCGCCGGGTGGGGGACGTGTACTTCTCCATCGTCACCCAGGCCATCGCTGCCATCCTGACCATTCTCATCATCGGCCAACAGGGCCTGACCGGCGGGGTCAACGGCATCACCGACCTGAAGACGGTGCTGGGCTGGGACATCCGCCCGGACAGCGCCAAGGTCATCCTGTACTTCGTCAACGCCGCGCTGCTGCTGGGCTGCATCCTGCTCGCCCGCTTCGTGCTGGCGTCCAAGCTCGGCCGGCTGCTGGTGGCCATGCGCGACAAGGAGGAGCGGGTGCGTTTCTCCGGCTACGACGTGGCCAGCTTCAAGATTTTCGTCTTCTGCGTCGCCGCGGCCTTCTCGGCCATCGGTGGCGCCATGTTCGCCCTGCAGGTGGGCTTCATGTCGCCGTCCTTCGTGGGCATCGTGCCCTCCATCGAGATGGTCATCTTCGCTGCCGTCGGCGGGCGCCTGTCGCTGCTCGGCGCGGTTTACGGCGCACTGCTGGTGAACTTCGGCAAGACCTACTTCTCCGAGTCCTTCCCGGAGCTGTGGCTGTACCTGATGGGCGGGCTCTTCATCGTGGTCGTCATGTACTTCCCCAACGGCCTCGCCGGGCTCTGGGACAGCCACGGGCGCCAGTGGCTGGCGCGCTTCGCCCGGCGCAAGCCCAAAGCCATGACCGTTGCGGTGCAGCCGGTCGCGCCGGCCGCCGCCGAGCGCAAATCCCCTGAGCTGGAGACCACGCCATGACCCCGACGGGTTTCGAAAGTCCCAAGCCGGTGCTGGCCATCGAGGGCCTGACCGTCTCCTTTGACGGTTTCAAGGCCGTCAACGACCTCAACCTGTACGTCGACCGCAACGAGGTGCGGGTGGTGATCGGCCCCAACGGCGCCGGCAAGACCACCGTGCTCGATCTGATCTGCGGCAAGACCCGCGCGACCGCTGGCAGCATCCAGTTCGAGGGGCGCGAGCTGACGAAGATGCGCGAGTACGACATCGTCCGGGCCGGCGTCGGGCGCAAATTCCAGAATCCCTCGATCTACGAGAACCTGACGGTGTTCGAGAACCTGGAGATGTCCTACCCGGCGGGGCGCAAGGTGTTCGGCGCGCTCTTCTTCAAGCGCACTGCAGAGGTGATCGAGCGGGTCGAACAGGTGGCGACCGAGATCGGCCTGGGCGAGCACCTGCAGCGCCAGGCCGACCTGCTGTCCCACGGGCAGAAGCAGTGGCTGGAAATCGGCATGCTGCTGATGCAGGACCCGCAGCTGCTGATGCTCGACGAACCGGTGGCGGGCATGAGCGTGGCCGAGCGCCAGGCCACTGCCGAACTGCTCAAGCGCATCAGCCAGGGTCGTTCGGTGCTGGTCATCGAGCACGACATGGAGTTCGTCAAGAGCATCGCCCACCGTGTCACCGTGCTGCACCAGGGCAAGGTGCTGGCCGAGGGCAGCATGGAAGCGGTGCAAAGCAACCCGAAGGTGATCGAGGTGTACCTCGGCCACTGACGCCATCGCCTGCCGTGCCGCCGCCGGTGACACGGCTTCCCACCCGCGCCAAGCGGCTTCGGGCACAAGGAGTTCCGCATGTTCCAGATCAGCAACCTGGTCTCCGGCTACGGCCAGAGCCGCATCCTCCACGAGCTCAGCCTGGACGTGGCCAAGCGCGAGATCGTCGCGGTGATGGGCCGTAATGGCATGGGCAAGACCACCCTGTTCAAGAGCCTGATGGGCATTCTGCCGACCTGGGCCGGCTCGATCAGCGTCGATGGCCGCGACGTTTCCGCCCAGGAGACCCACCAGCGGGTCGCCAGCGGCATCGCCTACGTGCCCCAGGGGCGGATGATCTTCCCCAGCATGACGGTGCTGGAGAACATCCAGACGGGCCTCCCGGCCTCGGCCAAGGGACAGGTGCCGGACGATCTCTTCGCACTCTTCCCGGTGCTCCACGAAATGCGCGGCCGCAAGGGCGGCAACCTCTCCGGCGGCCAGCAGCAGCAACTGGCGATTGCCCGCGCGCTGGCGACCAACCCCAAGGTGCTGCTGCTCGACGAGCCGACCGAAGGCATCCAGCCGTCGATCATCAAGGACATCGCCCGCACCCTGAAGGAGATCCGCAACATGCGCGACCTGACCATCGTGGTCTCCGAACAGGTGCTGTCCTTCACCCTCGACATCGCCGACCGCTTCCTGGTGATCGAGAAGGGTCGATTCGTGGTCGAGGAGACCCGCGACAAGGTCGACGAGGCCACCATCAGCCGCTACCTGTCGGTCTGAGCAGCGCTTCCTGGCGGCCGCCATGCAACAGCGTGGCGGCCGCTTCCGCACGCCGGGCGGAAATGGCCGGAGACCGCGCAACCACTGGCTTCCGGCATACGTTATCCGACGTATTTGCAGCGCCGATACAAGCCCCGAGACTGGCCCGGAACCTTCCCGCAACCGGCACAGCAAGGAGCCGCGCGATGACCGACACCCTGATCCAGGTCGACCTCAACCAGGCCGCCACCGAGAACGAGCAAGTCCACAACCGCTGGCACCCGGACATTCCCATGGCCTGCTGGGTCAAGCCGGGGGACGATTTCATCCTCGAGACCTACGACTGGACCGGCGGCGCGATCAGGAACGACGACGACGCCAGCGACGTACGCGATGTCGACCTGTCCACCGTGCACTACCTGTCCGGCCCGGTCGGGGTGAAAGGCGCCGAGCCCGGCGACCTGCTGGTGGTCGAGCTGCTCGACATCGGCGCCAAGGCCGACTCGCAGTGGGGCTTCAACGGCTTCTTCTCGAAGCAGAACGGCGGCGGCTTCCTGACCGACTACTTCCCGTCCGCGCAGAAGTCGATCTGGGACTTCGAGGGCATGTTCACCCGGAGCCGGCACATTCCCGGCGTGCGTTTCGCCGGCCTGATCCACCCCGGCCTGATTGGCTGCCTGCCGGACCACAAGATGCTTGCCGAGTGGAACCGCCGCGAGCAGGAACTGATCGATACCAACCCGACCCGCGTGCCGCCACTGGCCAATCCGCCGTTCGCCAGCACCGCACACATGGGCAAGATGACCGGCGCCTCGCGAGACATGGCGGCCGCCACTGGCGCACGTACCGTGCCGCCGCGCGAACATGGCGGCAATTGCGACATCAAGGACCTGTCCCGCGGATCGAAGATCTTCTTCCCGGTCTACGTCGACGGCGCCGGCCTCTCGGTGGGCGACCTGCACTTCAGCCAGGGCGACGGCGAGATCACCTTCTGCGGCGCCATCGAGATGGCCGGCTGGGTCCACATGAAGGTCGAGCTGATCAAGGGCGGCATGGCCAAGTACGGGATCAAGAACCCGATCTTCAAGCCCAGCCCCATCGTGCCCACCTACAACAACTTCCTGATCTTCGAAGGCATCTCGGTGGACGATGACGGCAAGCAGCACTACCTGGACGTCAACCTGGCGTACAAGCAGGCCTGCCTGAATGCCATCGAGTACCTGAAGAAGTTCGGCTACAGCGGCGCCCAGGGCTACTCGCTGCTGGGCTCGGCGCCGGTGCAGGGACACATCAGCGGGGTGGTCGACATCCCCAACGCCTGCGCCACCCTCTGGCTGCCGACGGACATCTTCGAGTTCGACATCAACCCCAGCGCCGCCGGTCCGACCCGCTACCTGGACGGCAGCATCGACATGCCCATCGCCTACGACAAGTGACGCCCCGGGCGCGACCGCCCACGGTCGCGCCTCGTCGCCAGGAGCACGCCATGCCGATCTATGAATACGACTGCCCGAACTGCGGTGACTTCACCCTGCTGCGCCCCATGTCCGAGCGCGACCAGCCCTGCGCCTGCCCCTACTGCGAGACGCAGAGTGCACGGGCGATCTTCAGCGCCCCGGGTCTGGCGACCCTGCCCGGCAGTCAGCGCCGCGCCAACGAAGCCAACGAACGGTCGCGCCATGCCCCGCAGACCCTCGAAGAGTACAAGGCCAACCGCAAGCACGGCGCTGGTTGCAGTTGCTGCGCGCCAAGCAAGCCGGTGCAGCGCACCAAGGCCAACCCCCATGGACTGAAGGCCAGCCCGGCGGCTCGGCCCTGGATGATCAGCCACTAATCCCCCTCTGCCGATGGGCGCGCGCAGCGCTGCCTGTCAGCCCGTTTCCCAAGGAGTCACCCGATGCGCCATGGCGATATTTCCAGCAGCCCCGATACGGTCGGCGTCGCCGTCGTCAACTACAAGATGCCGCGCCTGCACAGCAAGGCCGAGGTGCTGGACAACGCCCGCAGGATCGCCGAGATGATCAAGGGCATGAAGCTCGGCCTGCCGGGCATGGACCTGGTGGTATTCCCCGAGTACAGCACCATGGGGATCATGTACGACCCCGAGGAGATGATGGCGACCGCCGCGACCATCCCCGGCGAGGAAACCGCGATCTTCTCCGCGGCCTGCCGCGAGGCGAAGACCTGGGGCATCTTCTCGCTCACCGGCGAGCGCCATGAAGAGCACCCGCACAAGGCGCCCTACAACACCCTGGTACTGATCAACGACCAGGGCGAGATCGTGCAGAAGTACCGCAAGTGCATTCCCTGGTGCCCCATCGAGGGCTGGTACCCGGGCGACCGCACCTACGTCAGCGAAGGCCCCAAGGGCCTGAAGATCAGCCTGATCATCTGCGACGACGGCAACTACCCGGAAATCTGGCGCGACTGTGCGATGAAGGGCGCCGAGCTGATCGTGCGTTGCCAGGGCTATATGTACCCGGCCAAGGAGCAGCAGGTGCTGATGTCCAAGACCATGGCCTGGGCCAACAACTGCTACGTGGCGGTGGCCAACGCTGCCGGCTTCGATGGCGTTTACAGCTACTTCGGCCACTCGGCGATCATCGGTTTCGACGGCCGCACCCTCGGCGAATGCGGGGAAGAGGAGATGGGCATTCAGTACGCCCAGCTGGCGGTCTCGCAGATCCGCGATGCACGGGCCAACGACCAGTCGCAGAACCACCTGTTCAAGCTGCTGCACCGCGGCTACACCGGGGTCTACAACTCCGGTGACGGCGACAAGGGGGTGGCGGACTGTCCGTTCGACTTCTACCGCACCTGGGTACTGGACGCGCAGAAAGCCCGGGAGAACGTCGAGCAGCTCACCCGCTCGACCATTGGTGTGGCCGATTGCCCAGTGGCTGAGTTGCCGCATCCGGGAAAGGAACGGCAACTGGGCTGAACCCGGCCCCGAGGGAGAAGTCCATGCCATTCGTCAACGACCTGCTCGAGCACAACCGCGGGCAGCTCGCCCGCGAAGGGGCTGCGCTGCTGCCCTCGCGCTTTCTCTTCGAGCCGCCTGCGGTGATGGCGTTGCTGCGTTCGCGCATCATCGGCCAGGACGCGGCGCTCGATCAGGTGGAGGCGCTGCTCAAGGTGGTGAAAGCCGATATCGGCGACCCCGAGCGACCGTTGGGGGTCAGCCTGTTCATCGGTCCTACCGGCGTCGGCAAGACCGAGATGGTGCGGCTGCTGGCCCAGGCCATCCACGGCCGGGCGGACGCCTTGTGCCGGATCGACATGAACACCCTGGCCCAGGAGCACTACGCCGCTGCGCTGGCCGGGGCGCCGCCCGGTTACGTCGGAAGCAAGGAAGGCACCACGCTGTTCGATGCCGAGGCTATCGCGGGAAGCTATGGGCGACCGGGCATCGTGCTGTTCGACGAAGTGGAGAAGGCCGATCGCACGGTGATCCGCACGTTGCTCAACGTCCTCGACAGTGGCCAGCTGGTGCTCAGCGCTGGCAGCAGGCGCATCGACTTCCGCAACAGCCTGATCTTCATGACCAGCAATATCGGTGCGCGCAAGGTCTGGGAGTACCGTGCGCGTTTCGAGCGCGGCTGGCGCCGCTGGCTCAACCTGCTGCCCCATGATCACCCCAAGGTGCTGGAAGACGCCCTGCACGGACACTTCGAGCCGGAGTTCCTCAACCGCATCGACCGCATCCTGGCGTTCGATCGTATCGACGGCGACTGGCTGCCAGGGCTGCTGGACATCGAACTGGGCAAGCTCAACCAGCGCCTGGGCAGACGGGGGCGAAGCCTGGAGTTGAATGAGGCCGCCAGGGCCTTTCTGTGCAGCGGGCATGATCCGCGCTTCGGTGCCCGCGACCTGGTTCGGCGCCTGCGCCGGGGCCTGGAGCCGGTCCTGGCTGAGCGGCTACTGGAACAACCGACGGCCACACGGCTGCGGGCCAGTGTCGACGACGCGGGCTTGCGAGTGGATGCGGTGAACTGAGCGAGCGCCGCCGACTTCCGGAGGGTGTTTCGGGGAGGTGCGAGCTCTCTGACGGGGCGCGGGGCCACGCCGTTGCTCGGGATGCTGCGGTATGAGACGTCAGTTTCCACGCCCTTGCCTGCGCTTCGAGCAGACGGGCCAATGGGGGCGGAGGGATTTCTGCGGGCATTAAAAAAGCCGGCTTGTGGCCGGCTTTCAGGGGGTGGTCCAACCTTACTTCTGGTAGGGCGGACCGCCTTGATTCTGTGGCGTCGCAGCGGGCTGCGCGCGGGGCGCAGATGGTAACAAAGTCGGGACGAAAAGCCTAATCCCGGTCATAAAAAAGCCCCGCACGGGCGGGGCTTCTTCACGGTGCGCGGATAATCCGCGCGACCATCACTTGGCCTGGAAGGCAGCGACGGCCTTGTTGATGTAGTCGTGAGCCTGGGCGGTGTCGCCCCAGCCTTCGACTTTCACCCATTTGCCCTTCTCGAGATCCTTGTAGTTCTCGAAGAAGTGCTTGATCTGCTCCAGCAGCAGGGCCGGCAGGTCGGTGTATTCCTTCACGTCCTGGTACAGGACGCTCAGCTTGTCGTGCGGCACGGCGATCAGCTTGGCGTCGCCGCCGGCTTCGTCGCTCATGTTCAGCACGCCAACCGGACGGGCGCGGATCACGGAGCCCGGAGCGACCGGGTACGGGGTCACGACCAGCACGTCCAGGGGGTCACCGTCGTCGGCCAGGGTGTTCGGGATGAAACCGTAGTTGGCCGGGTAGAACATCGGGGTGGCCATGAAACGGTCGACGAACAGGCAGTCGGTGTCCTTGTCGATTTCGTACTTGATCGGCGCGTGGTTGGCCGGGATCTCGATGGCGACGTAAATGTCGTTCGGCAGGTCTTTGCCAGCCGGGATGCTGCTGTAGCTCATGGACGACTCCAGATAGTGGTCGGGCCGAAAAAGTGCGGCGGATTATAGGCAGATTGCCGTGTCCAAGCCACAGACATCGCCTAGTGGGCCTGAGTTTCCTGATATTCGGGGTGTTCGGCCTGAAGCTTGTGCAGGCGCGAGAGCGGATCTTGCCGGTAGAACAGCGAAAGCTGTTCATAGACTTTGGGATAGGCCGCCTGAAGGAGGTCCGGAGCGGTGAAGAAGTACTCGCTGGTGACGGCGAAGAACTCCGCCGGATTCTCCGCCGCGTACGGATCGATGGCGGTGTGCGACTGCGGGTTGTGGTCGAGCTGGCGGTTGAGGTCGTCGTAGGCGGCCTGCATGGCGACGGCCCAGTCGGCAACACGCATGTCGCGGTGCAGCGGCGGCATGCCGTTGGCATCGCCATTGAGCATGTCGAGCTTGTGCGCCAGCTCGTGGATCACCAGGTTGTAGGCATCCCAGCCACCGCCGCTTTCCACGCCAGGCCAGGCGAGGATCACCGGGCCCTGCAGCGATGTCTCGCCGGCGCGCTCGTCGTCGAATTCGTGCATGACGCCAGCCGGGTCGCGGTGCTTCTGTGGGCTGACGAAGTCATCCGGGTAGAGCACCAGCTCATGGAAGCCGCCGTACCAGTTCAGGTCCGGCAGGTGCAGCAGCGGCAGTTCGGCCTGGGTCGCCAGCAGCAGGCGGCGGTAGTCGTCCAGTTCGATGCCCGGCAGCGGCGACAGGCGTTTGTCGCGCAGGAACAGCAGCGCGCGCTCGCCGAGCCGGCGCAGTTCCTCTTCGCTCAGGCCGTCGAGGATCGGCAGGTGCCGGCGCACCTGCGTCCACAGCTCTGCATCGAGCGGATAGCGGGCGAGAAAGCGCCGGCGGCGCCATTCATTGAACGACCACATGGGCGGATCAGTGCTCGCCGGGCTGGGCCTTGGCCGAGGGGCGCAGCTTGTGGCGGATGAAGCCGATCAGCATGGGCACCAGCGAGAAGGCGATGATGGCGACGATCATCACCGACAGGTTCTGCTTGATGAAGGGCACGTTGCCGAAGAAGTAACCCAGGGTCACCAGGCCGCCGACCCAGGCGATGCTGCCGGCCACGCTGAAGAACAGGAAGCGCGCGTAGGGCATGTAGGCCATGCCGGCGACGAAGGGGGCGAAGGTCCGCACGATGGGCAGGAAGCGCGCCAGGGTCACGGTCTTGCCGCCGTGGCGTTCGTAGAAGGCGTGGGTCTGGTCCAGGTAGTCGCGGCGGAAGACTTTCGAGTTCGGATTGCTGAACAGGCGTTTGCCCAGTGTTCGGCCGATCACGTAGTTGGTGCTGTCGCCGCTGATCGCCGCGAGCAGCAGCAGGCCGCCGAGCATCCACGGGTCCATGCCGCCTGCGGCGCAGATGGCGCCGGCAATGAAGAGGAGGGAGTCGCCCGGCAGGAAGGGGGTCACCACCAGGCCGGTCTCGCAGAAGATCACCAGGAAAAGGATGGCGTAGATCCAGGTGCCATAGTTGGCCACCGCCAACGACAGGTAGGTGTCGAGGTGGAGAATCAGGTCGATCGGGTTGAATTCCATGAGAAGCCTGTCTGACAACAAGGTGAACGGCCGGGCCGCCCATTATAAGGCTCGGCCGGGCTGCCGGGGGCGCGCTCCGTCGAATCCTGCGACGGAAGTCCGCGGGAGGATATTACAGCTTCTGCGTGAAAATCCTGTCGCTGTGAACGCGGCAACGCCTTGTGACAAATGCCCGGGGCAGCGCGGGGCGTTGCCTCAGAGCAGGCTCGCCTGCCAGCTCAGCAGGTCCGGCGGCGTCCTGGGCGTCAAGGCAGCCCCGTGCTGATCGCTGGTCGCTGGCAGCTGTTCGGCCAGCGGATGGGTAGCTACCTCGCGGCTGTTCATCGCCGTGTCGAGGCGCGCCTCGGCGATCAGCTGCTGCAGGCGCCCACTGCGACGCAGGGTGCGCAGGCCGCGGTCGAGGCTGGCGGCCAGGGCTTCGCCTTCGGCGCGCTTCTTCGGCACCAGCACGTAGAGCGGTTTGACCTCCAGCGGTGGGTCGACGAACTCCAGTTGCTCGCGCAGCGCCGGAGCATTCTGGCTGAGCAACTGGTAGCCGGTGTAACGGTCCACCACGGCCAGGTCGATGCGCCCGCGCAGGAGTTTTTCCAGGTTCTGCCAGTCGCTGCTGACCACGTCCTTGTTGAGGAAGTCGGCGGAGTCGAAGCCCTCCTGGTTGACGTAGCCGCGCACTACACCGATGCGGTAGGGGCGCAGCGTATCGAGGTCGCGCGGGTTGATCGGCAGGGCGCGGTCACGGCGGCGGAAGAAGCCGAGCTGGGAGTCCAGCAGCGGCATCGAGGTGTAGAAATCCTGGCTGCGGTCCGCCGACAGGTAGGCGGGCATCAGTGCGTCGAAGCGGCCTTCGCGGGTTTCGTTGAGGGCCCGTTGCCAGGGCAGGAAGACCAGTTCGGCCTTGTCACCGTTGAGCGCCAGGGCCTCGTTGAGGATGCGGCTGGCCAGCCCGTTGCCTGGCAGGTCGCTGCCGACATAGGGCGCCCACTCCAGCGTGGCGACGCGCAGGGTCTGGGCCTGGGTGGTGGCGCCCAGGACGGCGAAGCAGAGACAGGCGGTGCGCAGAACGAGCAGGGAAGTACGCATGGGATCCCTTCATGCGGAGGCCGCGGCGATTCCGATGATGGCACTTTAATGCGCCAGGCCCGCCGATGCCAGCGGGCCGGTCTACAGCCTGTACCGGAGCGTCAGTTCAGGTCGTCGCTGATCGGCAGGATGTAGTTCTTGAACTCGCTGTCCTCGCGGAAGCCGATGGACTCGTAGACCTTCTGCGCCACTTCGTTGTTGACGCTGGTGGACACCCGCATGCGCACGGCCTGGGTCTCGCGCGCCATCTGTCGGGCGGTCTGCAGCAGGTGGTCGGCGACCAACTGGCGGCGCGCCTCTTCGGCGACGTAGATGTCATTGAGGATCCACACGCGCTTGAGCGACAGCGAGGAGTAGCTCGGGTAGAGCTGGCAGAAGCCCAGCAGCTTGCTGTCGTCGTCATCCGGCAGCGCCAGGTAGATCACCGATTCCTTGCGGCGCAGGCGCTTCTCGAGGAATTTTCGCGAGGATTCGGGGTAGGGGAGCATGCCGTAGAACTCGCGGTATTTGACGAACAGCGGAGCGAGCAGATCGAGGTGGTCGAGCGTGGCTTGCACGATGCGCATAAGCGGGCCTCGGCGGGAGGTGAGTGGGCTGGTATGGCAATGCAGGGGCTATGCCAGCGGATAGCCGTTGGTCCGATGCTGCACCAGAATTTGTGGAAAGCGCAATCCAAGCGAGCGTTTGATCAACGCCAGCAGCTTTCCACGCTGCCTGCGCTGGTGCCACGGTTGCCCTGATGGTCGAGGGTGAAGTCGCCGCATTCGCTGTCGCTGGCCTGGGCGCCCCGGCGCAGGGCGGTCAGGCGGTAACTGCGGGCATTGCCGTCGATGAATTCGGCCTGCAGTTCGTAGAGCTGGTGCGGCGACAGGCGTTTGCCGTCGGCCAGTGGATAACCGAAGGCCAGCCGGGTCGCGGTATCGGTGTACTTGCTGTATTGCGCCAGGTAGCGCTCCTGCTGGGCGGCGGCGTCGCGCAGCAGCGTCTGGGCCTCGCTGCGATTGGCGCGCAGGACGTATTGGCGGTAGCTGGGGATGGCGATGCCGGCCAGCAGGGCGAGGATGCACACCACCACCATCATCTCGATCAGGGTGAAGCCTTGTACTCGCCTGGACAGTGCGTGCCTGAGCATCAGGGATACCCCGTGGGCAGGTTGAAATTCATGATCTGCCAGTTGAAGCGGCCCTGGTTCACCGGATCGAAGAGCTGCACGGGCAGGCGGTTGCCATCGGGGGTATAGAGGTTGTCGCCGATGCGCGTCACCGGCCCGTCGATCTGGAGGCCGCTGGCCCTTTCACTGAAGGAGCCATCGCCTGCCAGGTCGAAGGCGTTGAAGTTCAGCGCGCCGCCCGTTTTGGGGTTGACCGCCAGCAGCCAGTAAGTGATACCGGCGCTGCACGGGTCGGCGTTGGGCTTGCTGACGGTGACGAAGAGCACGTCGCCGAGCATGAAGGGCTGGTCGAGGATCATCTCGGTCTCCGCCAGGTCGAAGTACCAGCCGCGGATGCCGACACCGCGCTTGCCGCTGCTGTCCCAGCTCACGCTCTCGCTGCTCAGTTGCCGAACGAGGGTGCTGCCGCCGCTGTGGGTGACGGTTTCTTCGGTGAGCGTCTGCTTCTGCAGGTTGTCCAGTTTGCTCAGGGTGGCGGGGTCGCCGGCGCCATCGACGTGGGCGAGGTAGTCGGTCTGGTCCCAGAAACCGTACAAGGATTGCCGGGTGGCGGGGCCCTCCTTGTCGCTGCCTTCGAAATACTTGCCGGTACCGGCCATGACAAACTGCCCTCCGCGGGGGTGCTGGGTGACTTCCGGTGCCGCGCTCAGCGCCTGGCCGCGCGCGCTGGCGACGCTGGCCAGCAGACTCGCGGTGGCATCGAGGCCACCTTGCCGGTACAGGTTGCCCTGCAGGTTGCCGTAGTAGCGCTGGGCGAGTTCCCCCGGGCTGGCGGCCTGGGTCCAGGCAACCGTGCTTCCGACTTCACCATCGCCGGACGTGGCGTGGCTGGCGGCATCGATCCGGCCGTCGGCCAGCCGAATCGATAGCGAATAACCCTTGCCCGCGTCGTAGCCATTGCCGGTGAGCACGTAGGGCTCACCCTCGAAGAAGGTGATGACCGGGCGCTCCAGCAGGTAGCCGAAGCCGATGTCCTTGCCGTCGCGACTGCTGGCGCTGGCGGTGTGCTCCCAGAGCAGCTGCGGGGTGTCCGGATCGGTGATGTCCAGGGCGAACAGCCCGCGCCCGCCACGCCCTGGCGCCATGACCAGCACGCTGCGCCAGGCGCCGTCGAAGTAGACATCCTGGGTGACGGCGCTGCCGTCGACGAAGAAGCGGTGCAGGTTGTTGGTGTTTTCTTCCTCCGAACGCCCCGCGTAGTTCATCGCCGACAGGTAGTTGAGCTTGTCGACCACTGCGGCGGGAATGAAGGCCCAACGCTCCCGGCCCGTCTCGTCGAAAGCGTGCAGCATGCCGTCGTTGGCGCCGACGTAGATGCGCCGCCCTCGGTCTGCGTGGTCCTGGCGGAAGGCTTCGTAGCCCGTGCTGCGGGCGGCTTTCTCCAGGTAGTAAGTTACGCTGGACGGCGGGCCGACCACCACCGGCGAGGAGTAGATGATGTCGCCGAGCAGGTGGTTGCGTGCGCGGAAGGTCGAATCCTCGTCACTGCGGTCGCCGCGCAGCCAGGCGACACGGCGCTCGCCGAGGTTGTCGCGGATCTGGGTACCGGGCGCCTTGTCGAGCAGGTCCTGCTGCGAGGTCGCGAGGTTGCTCCAGGTGAAGGCCTGGAGATGTCCGCTCGGGCGATCCGGCCGCGCATTGATGTAGAGGCTGCGGCTGGCGGGGGAGCGCTGGTCGAGCTGATTGCGGAAGGACAGGGCCGTGTTGGCCTGGGCGTTGCCCTCGGCGTCGAGGCGGTACTGCAGGATATCGCCGCTCCAGTCGGTGGGCTGGTAGCTGGCGCGGTAGAGGTAGGTGTCGGTGCTCAGCGAGGTCGAGCTGGCGCCGGCAGCAGCCACCGCCAACTGGCTGGTGGAGATGCTGCTGACGATGGACTGGAAGGCCTGCACCAGCTCGCTGGTGGAGTCGGCGCTGAAGAATTCGCCGCGGGAGTTCAGCGCGCCGTGCCAGAGCGCCGCTACCTTGCCTTCGTTGGCAGTCACGGTCATGCCGTCCAGGCTGGTGCTGCCGCTGGGATTGGGCCAGCTCTTGCTGCCGTCGAGCAATTGCGCATAGGAGCCCGAGTAGGTGTCGCCACCCCATTGCAGGTACTTCAGCGTCGGGCCGAGCCCCAGGCCGACGGTGTAGGTGGTGACGTGCTGCCAGGTAGCGGGATCGTTCTTCGGGTTCCAGTAGTCGTTGCCGTCGCGGTAGCGCGGCGGAACCTTGTTCTCCAGGTCGGTACGCGCGTCGGTCGCCCAGCCGAGGAAGATGTTATCGGCCAGGGTATTGGACCACTTGTCGTAGTAAGGCGCGGTCGCGGCGAAGGCTTTGCCGTCGGGCAGGGTGCGTGTGGTGCCGTCGGCATTGCTGCCGCCGGAGCCGTCGCCGAAACCATCGGTCATCAGCAGGTGGTAGGTCGGTCGGCAGGCGTATTCGGTTTTCACGTCGCGCGTACTGCCTGGCGCTCGGGCATAGGGGTTGTAGGCAGTGGTGTTGCTCAGGAAGTTGTTGACCCGGTTCTGTGCGGTGCCCAGCGGTGTCCCGCCGCTGGCGACCAGGCGGCTGGTGAAGGTGAAGAAGTCTGCCTTGTGCTGGCTGGCGAAGGCTGACAGGGTCTGGTTGCCGCAAGCCGTGGAGCTCAGGTTGAAGTTGGTGCTGTAACAGTTGTTCAGGCCCTGCCAGGTCACCCGGATATGGTCGGGCAGATCGAACAGCGCCAGGTTCGCCGCGGTGCGCGTGGCGAGTTGGCGCGTGCGGTAGAAGGAAAACCAATTGGCATAGTTCTGCTTTTCCGCGTCAGTGGTGACCCATTGCGGGGTAAAGCAGCTCTTGGTGCAGGCGTTTGCATTGGTATAGGAGTAGTCGGATGCGCAGTTCTGCACCGCGCTGAGTGTGCCGGTGGCAGTGTTGCGCGAATGCGGGCAGGCAGCGTCGAACTGGTAGTAGTGGGCGTACTGCTTGTAGCTGTCGGTGGTGTTGACCGCCTGGATCGAGTTCTGCCCGTAGCCGTTGCCGGTGTACTTGTTCAGATCCAGCGTACCGGTCTGGATGGTGAGAAAGCCGTCGTAGTAGGCCTTGTCGAAGCTGGTGGTGTAGCGCTCGCTGTTGAGTCGCCCGCCGCTGAAGGTGACTTTCCACGGCGCGTCGTAGGTGATCGCCGGGTTGTAGTACATCGGGTTGTACGCCGAGGAGCGGTTGGCGATGGTGTAGGAGCTCATGCCATCGGGTGTATAGGCGCTGGTCATGCTGCCGGAGTCGTCGAGGGTGACGATCAGGTTCGGCGAGACACCCTCGACCAGGAACAGCGGTGCCTGGCTTGGAGCGGCCGCTGCCGCGGTGCCGCTGGCAAGCAGGGTGGCGCCCAGCAGAGCGGCGCGCAGGAGGGCTTCAGCGCTGCACACGGGCATACTCCTGCAGGCGTACCTGGGCCTGGTCGGTGATGCCGGTGGCGAGGGTGTTCACCTGCAGCAGCAGGGTGCCGCTGCCGGCCAGGCAATCGGCCATGGCGCTGGAGGAGCGGCTCTCGCATTGTGCCGCGACGTACCAGCGCGGCGCGCGGCTCAGTTCGTCCATCTCGCCGGGGGTCGCCAGGTCGTTGCCGCGATAGGTGCGCGCCTGCTTGATGAGGGCGCTGCTGGTCGGGTCGGATGGATTCAGCCACAGTCGGTCGCAGAGCAGTACCTGCTGCTGGTCCTGCGGCGTATCGATGCAATCGTCGCGGGTACCCACCGCCATGTAAGGGCTGTGACGGCTGCGGTACAGCGCTTCGTTGACGGCCGAGGTGGCGCCGCCCAATGCCGCCTGGTAGTCGCGCGCATCGGCAAGGCTGTTGTCCAGCAGCAGGCCGCTGCGCAGGTTGCCCAGGGTCAGGATGCTCAGGCCGAGCAGCAGGAGCAGGGCGATCAGCAAGGTCTGGCCGCGTTGCCGGTTCATGGCTGGTTCCTCAGGTAGAGCGACTGGGCGAAAGCGCTGCACAACCCGCGCGTGCCGGTGTTTTTCTGCTGGTCGCCGAGAGGGTCCTGGTAGGTGCAGTTCTCCGGCAGCAGAAGGCGGGTAGAGGTCAGGACCAGGCCGACGCGAACCTGGTTGACCGAGGCGGATTCGAAGCGCAGGTCATGGATGCCCGTGGCGAGCACGACCTCGCCGGCGGAGGCCGTGTTGTTCGTCTTGCAGTGCAGTTCGCTGCCCGAGACGTACAGGTGGCTCACCAGCACCTGTGGCGTGCTGCTGTCGGCGTCGCTGTAAAGGGCGCCGCCGCTGCAGTCCTGGTGAAACTGCGCGTCGCTCCGTTGTGAGCGTTGGTAGCGCACGCAAAGCCCCTTGCCGTCGGCGTCGACGGCGCTGACCTTGCCATCGGCGAAGCTGCAGCCAGTGCGACTGTCGGTCAGCGAAGGAAAGGGGCCTTCGCGATCGAGGACGAAGTCGAAAAGCGCCGCATCCTGCGCCGTGGCGTGGCGTTGCCAGGCGACATAGCCGGCCTGTCCGGCCTGGCTCTGCAGCAGGTCGAGGATGAAGCGCGCCCGGCTCTGGTTCTGTTGCTGGGCATTGTTGAAGGCGGCGTGGTCGCTGCCGGACAGGTAGATCTGCAGCACGGTGAACAGCACGAGGGTGCCGAGGGCCAGCGCCACCATGAGTTCGATCAGTGAAAGGCCTTTCTGCGCGCTGGCGTTCATGGCTGGAAACTCAGGCGATAGCGCTCGACGCCACCGTCGGCGTCCGCAGTCAGGCAAGCGGCGCTGGCGTCGTCAGCAGTGGTCGGGCTGCCGCTGCGACAGTTGCGGCTGTGCCAGGCGAGTTGGATCAGCAGCAGGGGTTGCTCGGAGCCACTGGCGCAGGATTTGCCGTCACGGGTGGCGCAAATGAAGGTGGAATCCTTGAGCAGTGTCGCGTCCGTAGCGAGTTGGCGCTGCACCTGCGTTGTCCAGCAGGCCAGTTCGCGACGAATCCGATCGCTCACCCCGAGCCCGCTGGTGATGCAGGACTCGCCGCTGCCCAGGCTGGGGAAGGCACTGCCCTCGGCCACCAGGAACGCCGCGTCGCCCTTGAGCTTGCCGTTGCGCACCAGTCCCTCGCGATTGGCCTGCATGCTACGGGCGAGATCGGCGGCCAGGAGGATGGCGTTCTGTCGCTGCTGGCTGTCGTGGGCATAGGTGATGCTGCGCGCTTGCAGCGCCACCATGCCCAGTAGCGCCACGCTGGTGAGCATCACCGCCACCATCACTTCGATCAGGTAGAACCCTCGCTCGTCGTGCCTTGGCCTCATTCGCATGCCCACACCGCCCCGCTGCGTTGCAGGCAGACCTTGCTGCCGTAGCTGCCGGAATCGAGGGTGAAGACCAGTGGGTAGTCGGGGCCGGATTCGGCGATGCCGTTGCTATCGAAGACCACCTGTGCAGCGCTGCTGCTGGTCTTGACCTGAACCTGGGCGGAGTCATCCAGGCGGCTTCGGCGCAGTTCGACGGCCTGGCTGTCCGGCCCGTCTCCTCCCTGTTGTCGGGACACCACCAGTGTTGAGGTCCAATCGCCGGCTGTTTGCGGGGTGACGCTGATTTCCTGATGGCTGATCTGCGCCTGCGCGCGGGCGTACTGCAGCAGTGCGATCAGTTGCTTGCCGCTGCTCTGGGCGCGGTTGCGGTTGATCAGCAGGTCGAAGGAGGGCACTGCGATGCCCAGCAGGATTGCCAGGATCGCGATGGTCACCAGGGTCTCGACCAGGGTGATGCCGCGTTGGTTGGCCAGCAGGGTGGAGGTAGAGGTACTGGGTGAATCCATGATCTCGCCATCGACTGGAGCGCGCGGGGCCGCGCAGCCGTTCGTGTCAGTGCGCGGTCCTTGATGGCGAGTTTTTTAGCGCGACGAACGGGAGGGGCGATTTAAGACGATTCTTAAAGACGGCGATCTTCTGCGCGGCATGTGGTCGCGTTCACAGCCGCGCCAAGCCTGCTCAGCCACCGAGCAGGAAGTTGCCCCGTGAAGAGGGTCCGTCTCCCTCCAGTGCAGGCAGTTGCGCTTCGTCCTTCAGGTTTACTCCCGACAGCTGCCGGCGACAGGCTTCGCGCATCAGGTAGAGCAGGCGGTGCGCCGCGAGGCCGTAGCTCAGGCCTTCGAGCCGAACATTGGAGATGCAGTTGCGGTAGGCGTCGTTCAGGCCGACCTTCGGCGCCCAGGTGAAGTACAACCCGAGGCTGTCCGGCGAGGACAGGCCGGGGCGCTCGCCGATCAGGATCACCACCATCTTTGCGCGCAGCAGCTCGGCGACTTCGTCGGCTACGGCGACACGTCCCTGTTGCACCAGCGCAACCGGCGACAGGCTCCAGCCTTCATTGCGCGCCTGTTCTTCCAGGCGTTCGAGGAAGGGCAGGCTGTGGCGTTGCACTGCAAGCGATGAGAGACCGTCGGCGATCACCACCGCCAGGTCGTAGCCCTGGGGATGGCGGTCGGCGTGGCAGCGCAGGATTTCCGCCGATTCCTCGTTCAGTCGCCGGCCCAGGTCGGGGCGTTGCAGGTAGGTGTCACGGTCGGCGGCGGCACTGTGCAGCAACAGAGCATCGCGACCGCGCTCGGCCAATTGCGCGGCAAGGCCGTCACGGTCGAAGGGCAGGTGCACGGCGTCGCGCGCCTGGGCGTGGGCGAACTGGAAGTCCAGCTGCGCCCCGGTCGGCAGGCTGGTGCCGGCGCGGCCCAGGGCGATGCGCGCGGAGGTCAGGCGGCGCAGTTCCTGCCAGGGGTTGGGGATGAAGCTGTCGCTCATCGAACACTCCTCATGCATGCGGCCCTCAGGACAATTGCGCCAGCGCCTGGCGGAAGGCGCCGGGAAGCTGGCTGGCCATGTGCACACGGCCGTCCTGCTGGCGGAGGATTTCCATGCGTTCCAGCCACGCCTCGAATTCCGGCGCCGGCCTGAGCCCCAGCGTCTGGCGCGCATAAAGTGCGTCGTGGAAGGAGGTGGTCTGGTAGTTGAGCATCACGTCGTCGGAGCCGGGGATGCCCATGATGAAGTTGATGCCGGCCACGCCCAGCAGGGTCAGGAGCATGTCCATGTCGTCCTGGTCGGCCTCGGCGTGGTTGGTGTAGCAGATGTCGCAGCCCATGGGCACGCCGAGCAGCTTGGCGCAGAAGTGGTCTTCCAGCCCGGCGCGGATGATCTGCTTGCCGTTGTACAGGTATTCCGGGCCGATGAAGCCGACCACGGTGTTCACCAGGAACGGCTTGAAGTGCCGTGCCACCGCGTAGGCGCGGGTCTCGCAGGTCTGCTGGTCGACGCCGTGGTGGGCGTTGGCCGACAGCGCGCTGCCCTGGCCGGTTTCGAAGTACATCAGGTTGTCGCCCAGGGTGCCGCGCTTCTGCGACAGACCGGCGTCGTAGCCCTCCTGGAGGATCGACAGACTCACGCCGAAGCTGGCGTTGGCCGCTTGGGTGCCGGCGATGGACTGGAACACCAGGTCCAGCGGCGCGCCGCGGTTGATCGCCTCGATGGAGCTGGTGACGTGGGTGAGCACGCAGGACTGGGTGGGAATCTCGTAGCGCTGGATGATCGCGTCGAGCATTTCCAACAGGGTGCAGATCGACTGCAGGCTGTCGGTAGCCGGGTTGATGCCGAGCATGGCGTCGCCGTTGCCATAGAGCAGGCCGTCGAGCACGCTGGCGGCGATCCCGGCCGGGTCGTCCGTGGGGTGGTTGGGTTGCAGTCGGGTGGACATGCGTCCGCGCAGTCCCAGGGTGTTGCGGAAGCGGGTGACCACGCGAATCTTCTGCGCCACCAGCACCAGGTCCTGCACGCGCATGATCTTCGATACTGCGGCTGCCATTTCCGGCGTCAGCCCCGGCGCCAGGGCGCGCAGGCTGGTCTCGTCGGCTGCATCGCCGAGCAGCCAGTCGCGCAGGCCGCCCACCGTGAGGTGGCTGACCGGCGCGAAGGCTTCGCGATCATGGGTGTCGATGATCAGCCGGGTGACTTCGTCGCTTTCGTAGGGGATCAGCGCCTCGTCGAGAAAACGCTTGAGCGGGATGTCGGCCAGCGCCATCTGCGCCGCAACGCGCTCGGCATCGCTGCCAGCGGCGACCCCGGCGAGGCGGTCGCCGGAGCGCGCCGGGCTGGCCTTGGCCATCACCTCGCGCAGGCTGTCGAAGCGCCAGGTCTGGCCACCGACGCTGTGGACGAATCCGGACATGGCGCGACTCCTCAGCCCTGGCTGGCGAACGATGCGTCGGTGCCGCGATTGAGGCTGATGACGATACTGCAGCAGGAACAGCCGCCGATCATCAGCACCAGGAACACCGAGGCAATAACGCTGTTGAACCAGAGCATCGCGGCCAGGCAGACCAGCGCCAGGCCCAGCGCGATGGCCGGCACCACCGGATAGCCCGGCGCGCGGAAGCTGCGCTCCAGGTCAGGCTCACTGCGGCGCAGCTTGAACAGGCTGAGCATGCTCATGATGTACATGACGATGGCGCCGAATACGCTCATGGTGATCATCGCTGCGGTCAGGGTCATGCCCTGCAGGCTGATCAGACCGTCGCTGAAGATCGCCGCGATACCTACGGCGCCGCCGGCAAGGATGGCGCGGTGCGGCGTCTGGAAGCGCGAGAGTTTCGCCAGGCTGCGCGGCAGGAAGCCGGAGCGGGCCAGCGCGAAGAACTGCCGCGAGTAGCCCAGGATGATGCCGTGGAAGCTCGCCACCAGGCCGAACAGGCCGATCCACACCAGCATGTGCATCCAGGTGGAGTTGTTGCCCACCACGGCCTTCATCGCCTGCGGCAGCGGGTCGTTGATGTTCGACAGGGCGCGCCAGTCGCCCACGCCGCCGGCGAAGATCATCACGCCGATGGCCAGGGTCACCAGGGTCAGGATGCCGGCGATGTACGCCCGCGGAATGGTGCGCTTCGGGTCCTTGGCCTCCTCGGCAGCCATGGCCGCGCCCTCGATGGCGAGGAAGAACCAGATGGCGAACGGAATGGCGGCGAAGATGCCGGCCATGGCCGGGGCGCCGAACACGTCCGAGCCGGCCCAGCCGTTGAGCACGAAGTTGCTGAAGCTGAAGCCCGGTGCGACCACGCCCATGAACACAAGCAACTCGGCCACCGCCAGCACGGTCACCACCAGCTCGAAGGTGGCGGCGATGCTCACGCCGAGGATGTTCAGCGTCATGAAGATCACATAGGCGCCGGTGGCCGCCCACTTCGGATCGAGGCCGGGAAACTGCACATTGAGGTAGGCGCCGATGGCCATGGCGATGGCCGGCGGGGCGAAGACGAATTCGATCAGCGTGGCGATGCCGGCGATCATCCCGCCGGTCTTGCCGAAGGCCCGCAGGCTGTAGGCGAAGGGCCCGCCGGCGTGGGGAATGGCGGTGGTCAGTTCGGTGTAGCTGAAGATGAAGCAGGTATACATCACCGCGACGATCAGCGTGGTGACGAGGAAGCCCAGGGTGCCGGCGGCGGCCCAGCCGTAGCTCCAGCCGAAGTATTCGCCGGAGATCACCAGGCCCACGGCGAGCCCCCAGAGGTGCAGGGTGCCAAGCGTGGGTTTGAGTTGTGATGCGCTCATTGTTGTTATTCCTCTCTCCGCAAGGGATAGGCCGCAAGTGGGGCGGGTCGCAAGGGCGTGGACGGATACCTGAGACCCGATGGTAGTGGCGCACTGACGCGCAAGACTTGACCGCTGGAACCGGCTTTCGCCGTGCAGGGTCAACTGGTTGTTACCCATTGCCCCACCGGGCGCGCGGTGCTCGCTTCTGGTGCCGGAAATCGCCGGCCTGCCCCGTGCTGTGGCAGCTGCAGGCCAGGCGCGGCGCCCTGTCCGGCGGGTCGCTGAAGGGCAGTCGAGGCACGGGATTTGCTTTGTTTATTGGCCCCTGCTTTGGGGACGACGTGTTTTGCGTGCCTGATAACAAGATCGGTATCCGACATGAGCCAGCCTCTGTTCTCCCCCTCCGGCCTGAGCCTGCCCCTGGCCAGCAACATCGGCGTGCTGTCCGCCGCCGCCAGTGGCCTGGGCCGCTTCATCGGCGACCAGGGCGGTGACATCGACCGCGTCTTCGGACGCGCCGGTATCGACCCGGAGCGCCTGCTGCATCCGACCCTGAGTCTGGCGCTGACCAACTACTGCCAGGTGCTGGAAGAGGCCGCGCGGCAGTCGGGTTGCGACAACTTCGGGCTGCGCTACGGCGAGCAGTTCCGCCCCCGCGAGCTGGGTCTGCTGGGCTACGTCGGGCTCTGTTCGGAGACGCTGGAAGAGGCGCTGAAGAACTTCGCCGCTGCCTTCCCCTATCACCAACACGACACCCTGATCCGCCTGGTGGATTGCGGCGAGTGTTATCGCTTCGACTACCAGGTCCGCCACGGCGCCATCCTCGACCGCCGCCAGGACGCCGAGCTGACGCTGGGCATGGCGCTGAACCTGATGCGCCACGCGCTTGGCCCTGAATGGGCGCCGCGCGCGGTGAGCTTCGAGCATGCGCGGCCGGAAGGTTGGCAGGAACATGGTCGGGTGTTCGACGCGCCGGTGCTGTTCCAGCGCGGCTGCAATTCGATGCTGATTCCCAAGCGCGACCTGTATGGTCGGCAGATGCCCGAGCGCGACGCCAACCTGCTGTTCCTGGTGCAGGATGTGATCCGTCGGCTGGGCGAGCAGGGCGGCGCGCCTAATCTGGTGGAGGACGCCGGCACGCAGATTCGCCTGGCGCTGGCGGATGGCGAGCCGTCGCTGGAGATCATCGCCGAGCAGCTGGAACTCACCACCGCCGGCCTGCAGCGCCGCCTGCGCGAGGCCGGGTTGAGTTTCAGCCAACTGGTGGAAAACACCCGTCGTGAGCTGGCGCTGCACTACCTGCGGCAGCCGCAGCGGCCGATCTCCGAGCTGGCTCCGCTGTTGGGGTATTCCGAGACCAGCGCCTTCTCCCGCGCCTTCCGCCGCTGGTTCGGTGTGAGCCCGCGGCAGTGGCGCAGCGATGCGCAGTGACGTGCCGCGAACCGTAGGATGGGTGGAGCGGAGCGATACCCATGCTGTCGTTGCGCGGGGCTGATGGGTTTCGCTGCGCGCTACACCATCCTACGAAAAGCACCTTTCCCCGGGCATAAAAAAGCGCGGCCCGCAGGCCGCGCAAAGATCGATTCGGGGGAGACCGCCCGGCGAACCGGGCGGAGGCAATCAGCAGCCAGCCATCAGAAGAAGCCCAGCGGATTGATGTCGTAGCTCACCAGCAGGTTCTTGGTCTGCTGGTAGTGGTCGAGCATCATCTTGTGGGTCTCGCGGCCCACGCCGGATTTCTTGTAGCCACCGAAGGCGGCGTGTGCCGGGTACAGGTGGTAGCAGTTGGTCCACACGCGGCCGGCCTTGATGCCGCGACCCATGCGGTACGCACGGTTGATGTCGCGGGTCCAGACGCCAGCGCCCAGGCCGTACTCGGTGTCGTTGGCGATGGCCAGTGCCTCGGCTTCGTCCTTGAAGGTGGTGACGCCCACCACCGGCCCGAAGATTTCCTCCTGGAACACGCGCATCTGGTTGCTGCCCTTGAGCAGGGTCGGCTGGATGTAATAGCCGGTGGAGAGACTGCCCTCGAGCTTCTCGACCTTGCCGCCGGTAAGGATCTGCGCGCCTTCCTGCTGGGCAATGTCGAGGTAGGAAAGGATCTTCTCGTACTGCTGCTGCGAGGCCTGGGCGCCGACCATGGTGTCGGTGTCCAGCGGGTCGCCACGCTTGATGGCTTTCACCTTCTTCATCACCACGTCCATGAACTGCGGGTAGATGGACTCCTGCACCAGTGCGCGGGACGGGCAGGTGCACACCTCGCCCTGGTTGAAGAAGGCCAGCACCAGGCCTTCGGCAGCCTTCTCGATGAAGGTCGGCTCGGCCTGCATGATGTCCTCGAAGTAGATGTTCGGGCTCTTGCCGCCCAGCTCCACGGTGGACGGAATGATGTTCTCGGCGGCGCACTTGAGGATGTGCGAGCCCACCGGAGTCGAGCCGGTGAAGGCGATCTTGGCGATGCGCTTGCTGGTGGCCAGCGCTTCACCGGCTTCCTTGCCGAAGCCCTGGACGACGTTGAGCACGCCCTTGGGCAGCAGGTCGCCGATCAGTTCCATCAGCACGCAGATGCCCAGCGGGGTCTGCTCGGCCGGTTTGAGCACGATGCAGTTGCCGGCAGCCAGGGCCGGCGCCAGCTTCCACGCGGCCATCAGCAGCGGGAAGTTCCACGGGATGATCTGCCCGACCACGCCCAGCGGCTCGTGGATATGGTAAGCGACGGTGCTGTCGTTGATCTCGGCGGCACTGCCTTCCTGCGCGCGGATGCAGCCGGCGAAGTAGCGGAAGTGGTCGGCGGCCAGCGGGATGTCGGCGTTGAGGGTTTCACGCACCGGCTTGCCGTTGTCCCAGGTTTCGGTGACGGCGAGCAGCTCCAGGTTCTGTTCGATGCGGTCGGCAATCTTCAGCAACACCAGCGAGCGGTCCTGCACCGAGGTGCGGCCCCAGGCATCGGCGGCGGCGTGGGCGGCGTCCAGCGCCTTGTCGATGTCCTCGGCGGTGGAGCGGGGGAATTCGGCGATGGGCTGGCCATTCACCGGCGACGTGTTGGTGAAGTACTGACCCTTTACCGGCGGGACGAATTCGCCGCCGATGTAGTTGCCGTAGCGCGCCTTGAACGAAACGATGGCGCCTTCGCTACCGGGATGGGCATAACGCATGGTCGGATCTCCTGGGTCTTGTGCTTGTTGGGGAGGACGTTGATTCAGCGTAGAGCAAGGGCCGGGCCATGCCAGTGAAAGGCACGCCGTGTGTGGCCCGGACGGGATCACGGCGGTGCGGCGGAAAGCGCGCTGTCACGCGCCTGGCACAGTGCTGCGTGACACTTTGTCCCGACTTCGTGACAGTCGTGACCTGACGGTCGGCCAGGCGTTGCATTGGGCTGGCGCGTGGGGGATGCTGTCCTGCGTTCCTGCGAATTGTCTGACAAGGATTCGCTGGAACCCGGGGCTGCCTCCCCGTCCCCCAAGCGGAGAACAACAAGAATGCGCGCCAACGATTTGAGCCGCCACGCCCGCCAGGTCATGACCGTGGCCGAGGGCAAGGCCCGCGCCGGAGCTCCCGGTGCGGACCCGTCGATCGCCCGTTCCTGGATGCGCTGCCTGGAGCAGTACCACCTCGACCCGGCGCAGCCCATGGCGCCGGCAGTGCTGGAGCACGCGCGCATGCTCGAAGTCCGCGAGCGGCACCGCCAGGTGCTGGAGATCGCCAGCGACGAGATGAACAGCCTGCACCAGCAGCTCTCCGGCGCCGGCCACGCGGTGCTGCTCACCGATTCTCGCGGGGTGATCCTCAACTGCGTCAGCGAAGCTGCCGAGCGGCGCACCTTCGAACAGGCCGGGCTGTGGCTCGGCGCCGACTGGAGCGAAGCCCGCGAAGGCACCAACGGTATCGGCACCTGCCTGGTGGAACGCCAGGCGCTGACCATTCACCAGGACGAACATTTTCGTAGCCGCCACACCGGGCTGACCTGCTCGGCCAGCCCGGTGTTCGACCCGCAGGGCGAACTGCTGGCGGTGCTCGACGTTTCCTCCGCGCGCCGCGACGTGTCGCGGCAGAGCCAGTTCCACACCATGGCGCTGGTCAACCTCTCGGCCAAGGCCATCGAAAGCTGTTACTTCCTGCGCCATTTCGAGGACCAGTGGCTGCTGCGCTTCCACCTGCAACCGGACGGCCTCGGGCTGTTCAGCGAGGGCATGCTGGCCTTCGGCGGCGACGGGCGTATCCGCGCGGCGAACCAGAGCGCTATCAACCTGCTCGGCAGCCGCCGGGACAGCCTGATCGGCCGCTCCCTGGAGCAGTTCTTCGATTGCCGGCTGGATGACCTGTTCAGCCGCGCCGATCCGCAGCCGAGTGCCAGCT
This sequence comes from Pseudomonas sp. YH-1, assembly GCF_051990045.1. Classification (NCBI taxonomy): domain Bacteria; kingdom Pseudomonadati; phylum Pseudomonadota; class Gammaproteobacteria; order Pseudomonadales; family Pseudomonadaceae; genus Pseudomonas; species Pseudomonas sp. YH-1. Next base: position 2,024,671 of record NZ_CP178184.1, read on the forward strand.
GGCCTCTGCGCACCCACACTGGTCGTACGCTCTATGCGTTGCTGCGCGGCAAGCGTCCCATCGTCGCCGCGCCGGTGCTGCCGCGTGCGCCACTGGCCAAGGGGTTGTGCATCGACGACCCGCAACTCGCCCATGACTTCCGCCGCGCGCTGAAGGTCTACGCCCACGACGTGCCGCTGCTGCTGCAGGGCGAGACTGGCACCGGCAAGGAGGCTTTCGCCCGTGCCGTGCACCTGGGCGGCGAGCGCGCTGGCAAGAGCTTCGTCGCACTGAACTGCGCGGCGATTCCCGAGACCCTGATCGAGAGCGAGCTGTTCGGTTATCGCGGTGGCAGCTTCACCGGCGCGCGTAAGGAAGGCATGCGCGGCAAGCTGCAGCAGGCCGATGGCGGCACGCTATTCCTCGACGAGATCGGCGACATGCCGCTGGCGCTGCAAACGCGTCTGCTGCGCGTGCTGGAAGAGCGCCAGGTGGTGCCCATCGGCGGCGAGCCGCAGGACGTGGATATCCGCCTGATCAGCGCCAGCCACCGTGATCTGGAAGCGCTGGTAGACGCCGGACAGTTCCGCGAAGACCTCTATTATCGCCTCAACGGCCTGGTGGTTGCGCTGCCGCCGCTGCGCGAGCGTGAGGATCGTGGCGCCCTGCTCGATCACCTGTTGGCCGAGGAGAGCAAGGGCCGCAGCGTGCGCCTGGACGACGACGTGCGCCGGCACCTGCTGGACTTCCCCTGGCCGGGCAACGTGCGCCAGCTGCGCAACGTGCTGCGCACGCTCTGTGCGCTGTGCGAAGGCGGCCGGATCCAGATGGCCGACCTGCCGCCGGACCTTCGCCGTACACCGGCTGCCGCTGTGACTGCGGTCGCCCTGGGCGAGGAATGTAGCGACACCCTTGGCGCTGCCGAGCGCAACGCGCTGCTGGAGGTGCTCGAAGCGCAGCGCTGGCATGTCAGCCGTGCGGCGCAGCAGCTGGGCATCAGCCGCAATACGTTGTATCGCAAGCTCAATCGCCACGGCCTGAGCCGCAAGAGCCTTTCGTAGGATGGCGTGGAGCGCAGCGATACCCATCAATGCCGGGCGCCGGATCGGCATGGGTATCGCTTCGCTCCACCCATCCTACGCGCCACCCCTCGTGACAACATTCTCAAGCCACCGGGAACCGCCTCCCCACCTCGTCGTCTGATGCCCCGGCGGCGGGCCGCGCGGGGGCGCGCTGTGCTACTCTGCCGCCCATTCGAAGCGCCTGGAAAGGCTTGATTGCAGGAGTCTGCATGCATATCCACATCCTCGGCATCTGCGGCACCTTCATGGGGTCGCTGGCCGTCCTGGCCAAGGAACTGGGCCACCGCGTGACCGGCTCCGACGCCAACGTCTACCCGCCCATGAGCACCCAGCTGCAAGCCCAGGGCATCGAGCTGATGCAGGGCTATGATCCCGCCCACCTGGAGCCGGCTCCGGACCTGGTGGTAGTCGGCAACGCGCTGTCGCGCGGCAATCCTGCCGTGGAATACGTGCTGAACAAGGGTCTGCCCTATGTCTCCGGCCCGCAGTGGCTGGCCGACCACGTGCTGCAGGGCCGCTGGGTCCTGGCGGCGGCCGGCACCCACGGCAAGACCACCACCAGCAGCATGCTGGCCTGGGTGCTGGAGCACGCCGGGATGAGCCCGGGTTTCCTGATCGGCGGTGTACCGCAGAACTTCGGCGTCTCCGCGCGCCTGGGTGGCACACCGTTCTTCGTGGTCGAGGCGGACGAGTACGACAGCGCCTTCTTCGACAAGCGCTCCAAGTTCGTCCACTACCACCCGCGCACGGCGATCCTGAACAACCTGGAATTCGACCACGCGGACATCTTCCCCGACCTCGCCGCCATCGAGCGCCAGTTCCACCACCTGGTGCGGACCATTCCCGGCGAAGGCCTGGTCATCCACCCCACGTCCGAAACCGCCCTCAAGCGCGTGATCGACATGGGTTGCTGGACCCCGGTGCAGACCACCGGCGAAGGCGGCCAGTGGCAGGCGCGCCTGCTCAGCGAGGACGGCTCGCACTTCGAGGTGCTGTTCGACGGCAAACCCCAGGGCACCGTGGACTGGGAACTGACCGGCCAGCACAACGTCGCCAACGCCCTGGCCTGCCTCGCGGCGGCCCGCCATGTCGGCGTGGTGCCGGAGCTGGGCTGCGCCGCGTTGTCGGCCTTCAAGAGCGTCAAGCGGCGCATGGAGAAGGTCGCCGAGGTCAAGGGCATCACCATCTATGACGACTTCGCCCACCACCCGACCGCCATCGCCACCACCCTCGACGGCCTGCGCAAGCGCGTCGGCGATGCCAAGGTGATCGCCGTGGTCGAGCCGCGTTCCAACTCCATGAAGCTCGGTGCCCACCGCGACGGCCTGCCGGAGTCCGTGGTGCAGGCTGACAACGTGTTCTGGTACGCACCGCCGAACCTCGGCTGGGACCTGGCCGCCACCGTGGCCAGCTCCACCGTTCCCACGCAAGTGTGCGACTCGCTGGAAGCCATCATCGAGGGCGTAAAAGCCATCGCCACGCCGGGTACCCAGGTCGTGGTCATGAGCAACGGCGGATTCGGCGGCCTGCACGGCAAGCTGGCCCAGGCGCTGGAGGGCTGAACATGGCCGGAGCCGAACGCGTCACCCTCGCCATGACCGGCGCCTCCGGCGCCCAGTATGGCCTGCGCCTGCTCGATTGCCTGGTGCAGGAAGACCGCGAGGTGCACTTCCTGATCTCCAAGGCTGCGCAACTGGTGGTGGCCACCGAGACCGACGTGACCCTGCCGAGCAAGCCGCAGGCGATGCAGGCCTTCCTCAGCGAATACACCGGCGCCGCCCCCGGGCAGATCCGCGTCTACGGCAAGGAAGACTGGATGGCGCCGGTGGCTTCCGGCTCCGGCGCGCCGAGTGCGATGGTGGTGGTGCCCTGCTCGACGGGGACGCTGTCGGCCATCGCCACAGGCGCCTGCAACAACTTGATCGAACGCGCCGCCGACGTCGCCCTGAAAGAGCGCCGCCAACTGATCCTGGTACCACGCGAGGCGCCGTTCTCCAGTATCCACCTGGAGAACATGCTCAAGCTGTCCAACCTGGGCGCGGTGATCCTGCCGGCTGCTCCGGGCTTCTATCATCAGCCGCAGACGGTCGATGACCTGATCGACTTCGTCGTGGCGCGCATCCTCAATCAGCTGGGCATTCCCCAGGACATGCTGCCGCGCTGGGGCGAACACCATCTTGTCAGTGACGAATAAACTCCTCGCCGCCCTGTTGCTGTTGCAACTGGGCGGTTGCGCCACCGTGAAGACGCTCAACGACAGCCGGCCCGGCGATCCGCTGATCTATGCCGGTACCCGGCTGGACTGGTATTCGCTCAATGGCGGCTGCTGCCCGAAGGACCATTTCGGTGTCGATGCGCCGGCCTACCCGGGCCTCGACCTGCCGGGCAGTGCGCTGCTCGATACGCTGCTGCTGCCGCTCTCGATTGCGGCGGAGCTGGGCATCGGCTTGCAGGTGTGGGGCGGGAACTGAACCGCTTCTGCTGATCACCGAAGGGCGTTCAGGGAGACCCATCCTACAAGAGCATTCGGGTGGTATCCGTCGGGAGCTATTTACCGAGCTTGCGCAGTTCGTCCGACTCGACGACGCGCACGCCCTTGCCGGTTTCCAGTGCCAGACGCCAGAGCGCGCGGGCCAGGGCGATAGCCTCGATGCCGTGCAGCTTGCCCGGCAGGATGCGCGAGAAGGGCGCGGCGAGCAGTTCGGCGAGGCGGACCTCCTCGCGCTGGCCCAGCAGCAGTGACGGCCGTGCGATGGTCAGTTGCTGCCAGCCTTGCTGGCGCAGGGCGTCTTCCAGTTCGCCCTTGGTCCGGCTGTAGAAGATCGATGACTTGCTGTCCGCGCCCAGCGCGCTGACCACGATGTAGTGCCTTGCGCCAAGGGCCAGGCCGCGCTCGCCCAGGGCCAGCGGCAGGTCGTAGTCGACACTGCGGAAAGCCTCCTCGGAACCGGCCTCCTTGAGCGTGGTGCCCAGGCAGCAGAACACCGTGTCCACCGGCTGGACCAGGTGCGGGATGAGTTCGGCCAGCGGGCCGATGGGGTTTTCCAGGCGTGGGTGCTCCGCCAGCTTCCTTCGGGCCGGGGCAATGACGCGCTTGACCGTGGGCTCATTGAGCATGCGGTCGAGCAGATGTTCACCAGTCAGGCCGGTGGCGCCAGCAAGCAGAATATTGGTCGGTTTCGAGAGCATCTGTGTTTCTCCCCTGACACACAGTCCAGCTTAGTTGTCGCCTTATTGTTTTGCCTGCGCGGCGACACTTTGAGCATCGTAAGCGGCTTGCGACGGCTGCGCGCGCAAAGCCTTCCAGCGGCTGATGACCGCATCCGGCGCCCAGAGTTGCGGCTCCGACGGTTCGAATTCTTCTTCCTTCTCGCGTTTGGCGACCGTATCGCTGGCCAGCGAAAAAGCTTTCTTGAGGTCATCGGTCTGCTGGAATGCCTGGGCGAACAGTGCATCACCGAAGTAGGTGAAATCGGCTTCCTCGGAGCAGCCGAAGGACACCCGGTCGCTGCGCGCGGCGGTCATGATCAGGGTCTTGTCGTCCTTGAGCGCGGGGATGAAGCCGCCGCTGTAGCAGGCGGAGATCACCAGTACCTTGGTGCGGTCCTTGAGGGGGGCGAGCAGCGTGGCCAACTCGCTGGCCGGCAGGTTGTCGAGCTTCAGGCCTGGCATGTCGAGCACCAGCTGGTGGTCATGGGAGCCGTGGCTGGTCAGGTAGATGAACACCAGGTCCTCCGGGCCACTGCGCTCAGCAATGGTTCGCAGGGTGCGGGCGAGCGTTTCGCGGGTGGCCATGGGGCGGTCGGCGAGGTGGTCGCGGTGGTTCACCAGACGCACCACGCCGCGCGCGCCGAAGCGGTCACCGAGCAGCTTGGCGACATAGTCGGCCTCGCGCAGGAACACGCTCTGCTTGCCGTCGCCACCCAGGCTGACGCCGTAGAGCTCGATCGCAGGCGTAGACGCGGGGACGGCCGCCAGCGCCTTGTCCAGCAGCGCGCCTTGCTCCAGCAGACCCACCTCCAGCGGATTGGGCAGCCGCTTGCCGGTGGCGTCCTGGCGTAGCTGGCCGGCACTCCAGGTGCCTTTCTGCACACTGCCGTCGCGGCGGGTGAGGGTGCCTTCTCCGGAATATTCGCCACGGGCGAAGCCGCCGCTGTAGGTCTGCCCGTCGGCCTTGCTCAGGGTGCCCTGGCCGTCGAAGCGCCAGAAGCGGAAGTCGCCCTTGTAGCGGCTGCCATCGCTGCCGATGAACTCGCCCGGCCCGCTCAGCGCGCCGGCCTTGAAGCGGCCGAACCAGACGTCGCCGTCGGCGTTCTGGAAGCGCCCGGTGCCGTCGAACTGGTCGTTGCGGAACTCGCCGCTGTACTGGTCGCCCGCGTCGTCACGGAAGATGCCCTTGCCTTCGAGCACGCCATTCTTGAACGGGCCGCTGTACTGGTTGCCCAGGCTGTCCCGGCGTGCGCCCTCGCCGTTGGCCTCGCCCCTGGCGAAGGCTCCCTGGTGTCGGGTGCCGTCGGCCTGTTCGAGGCTGCCCAGGCCTTCGTAGCGGCCCTTGCGGAAACCACCGCTGTAGGTGGTGCCGCCTTGGGAGAGCTGCCCCTCGCCGTCGAACTCGCCGCGCTTGAACTGGCCCTCGTAGAAGCTGCCGTCGGCGTACTGCAGGCGGCCACGACCGTCGAACAGGCCGTCGCGGAACTCGCCTTCATAGCTCGTGCCGTTGCCGTCGCTCCATTTGCCCTGGCCGCTCTGCAGGCCCTTGTCGAAGCCGCCCTCGTACCAGGCGCCATTGCTGTAATCCAGCCGCCCCGGACCTTGCAGCTGGCCGTTCACCAGCTCGCCACGGTAGCGCGCGCCGTCAGGCAGGCGGGCGTCCGGGGGCATCAGCGGTTCGCCGTCGCCGCAGGCAGTCAGGAGCAGGGCGAGGCTCAGGGGCAGGAGGTGGCGTGGCATTGGGGCTCTCGAATCGACGGTGGGGCGCAGGCTGAGTGTGACGTAAAAAAGCCCGCGGACGCGGGCTTTTTTCTCAGCGCTGAGGCAGAGCCGTCAGACGAAGCACAGGCTCAGGGATTCGGCGATGTAGGCCGGCTTGGGCAGGCCTTCGATCTCCAGGGTGCAGCGTGCCTTGATCAGCCACTGGCCGGGGTTCTTCTCGGTGATGTCAGTGATCGTCACCTGCAGGCGCACGCGCGAATCCACCGGTACCGGCTGGATGAAGCGCACGCTGTCCAGGCCGTAGTTGACCACCATCTTGGGGTTTTCCGGCAGGACCAGCAGGCCCTCGCAGAGCTTGGGGATCAGCGACAGCGACAGGAATCCGTGGGCGATGGTGCCACCGAAGGGCGTCTTCTTCGCCTTCTCCGGGTCGACGTGGATGAACTGGTGGTCCTCGGTGCACTCGGCGAACTGGTTGATGCGCTGTTGATCGACGGTGATCCACTGCGAATGACCCAGGTCCTTGCCGATGTAATCCTTCAGTGCGCTTACGGGTACGAATGCCATGTTTCCTCCGGGGATATCGTTGTTCTTCTAGTGCGGCCTGCGTAAGAGTCCGACAACAGATCAGCATGGGGTCCGCGGCCGGTCAAGCCGCAGCGGCATTCATGCTTTGGGCGAATGCCGAGCCATAGCGGGCGCCGGGCGGGCATAATGGCCACTCCTTGCGCTGGAGATGTTCCTGATGTTGCTACGCGGCCTGACCTGGCTGGTGCTGTTCCAATTGCTCGGCACGGGCCTGAATGCTCTCATCCTGCACATGATTCCCGGCCCCATCATTGGGCTGGTGCTGCTGTTCGCCTTCCTGGTATGGAATGGCGAGGTGAGCAAGCCGGTGAACGAAGCCGCCGCCTCGCTGCTGCGCTACCTGCCGTTGCTGCTGGTGCCGGCAGCGGTCGGCGTGATGGCCTATGCGAAGCAGATCGCTGCGGACTTCTGGGCCATCGCCGGGGCATTGGCGCTGTCGTTGCTGGTGTCCTTCGTGTTCGCCGGCTGGCTGATGCAGAAGCTCATCGACCGCCAGCGCAAGCAGAAGGAGGGCGCGTGATGTTCGACTGGCAAGGCGCGCTGGACTCGGTCATCCACCATCCGCTGTTCTGCGTCGGCGTCACCCTGGGCGCTTATCAGTTGGCGCTGGCCGGCTACGAGCGCACGCGCTGGGTGTTCCTGCAGCCGGTGCTGGTGTCGATGTTGATCGTCATCGCGGTGCTGCTGGCGTGCGGCATCGACTACAGCGAGTACAGCAATAGCGCCAAGGTGCTGACCATCCTCCTCGGCCCCGCCACCGTCGCGCTGGCGGTGCCGCTGTTCCTCAACCTGAAACGCATCCGCCAGCTGTTCTGGCCGACGCTGATCACCCTGCTGGTTGGCGGCCTGTTCGCCACTGCGCTGGGCATTGGCCTGGGCTGGCTGTTCGGTGTCGACCATGAACTGCTGATGAGCCTGGCACCCAAGTCGGTGACCTCACCGATTGCCATGCTGGTGGCCAGCCAGATTGGCGGTGTGGCGGCGCTGGCGGCGGTGTTCGTGCTGATCACCGGCGTGCTCGGGGCCATCCTCGGCCCGGAACTGCTGCGCCGTTTTGGCGTCCACCATCCGGCCGCGCAAGGCATGGCGCTGGGCATGACCGCCCACGCCGTAGGCACCTCCCGCGCCCTGCAGGAGGGTGAGGAATGCGGCGCCTTCGCCGCCCTGGCCATGAGCCTGATGGGCGTGGCCACCGCTGTGCTGCTACCGTTGGCGGTAGCGCTGATCGCCTGACGAATCGACGGAGTGTCCATGAGTTTCCCGCTGTTCCCCCTCAACACCGTGCTGTTTCCCGGCTGCCGCCTCGACCTGCAGATCTTCGAGGCGCGCTACCTGGACATGATCGGCCGCTGCATGAAGCAGAACGGCGGATTCGGTGTGGTGGCCATCGTCGAGGGCGAGGAAGTCGGCGATGCGCCGGAGCGTTACAGCCTGGTCGGCTGCGAGGCGCGCATCTGCGACTGGCAGCAGCAGTCCAACGGCTTGCTGGGCATCCGGGTCGAAGGCGGGCGGCGCTTCCGCGTGCTCTCCGCCAACGTGCAGACGGACCAGCTGACGGTGGCCGAAGTGGAGTGGCTGGACGAGCAACCAAACCGGCCGCTGACCAAGGAACACGACGACCTGGCCGCGTTGCTCGAGGCGCTGTCCATGCACCCCATGGTCTCGGCGCTGGAAATGGGCGGCGAAGTGAATGGCCAACAGGAGCTGGCCTGCCAGCTCGCTTACCTGTTGCCCTTCGAGCGCGACCAGAAGCAGGTGCTGCTGGAGATGGACGACCCGACGGTGCGCCTGGCGCGCATCCAGGTATTGCTGGAGCAGTTGCAGGGTGATTTCGTCGCCTGATTGCGATGCTTCGAGCCCCGTAGGATGGGTGGAGCTTGCGATACCCATCAGCGTTGCGTGTGTCGAAATCGATGGGTATCGCTTCGCTCCACGCCATCCTACGAAGTCATCACGGTTCCCATTTCCATGCGGTTCCCCCCGTGAAAACACAAGGCCCGCGAATGCAGGCCTTGTCGTTTTTGGGGGCTGCTGGGGTTAGAACGAATCCCCTGGCACCCGTACCCAGCCTTCCATAAGGATGCGCGAGCTACGGCTCATGATGGCCTTGGTCACGGTCCACTCACCGTTCACCTGTTTCGCCTCGGCGCCCACGCGCAGGGTGCCGGAGGGGTGACCGAAGCGTACGGCGCTGCGTTCTCCGCCGCCGGCGGCGAGGTTCACCAGGGTGCCGGGAATGGCCGCGGCGGTGCCGATGGCCACAGCGGCGGTGCCCATCATGGCGTGGTGCAGCTTGCCCATGGACAGCGCGCGCACCAGCAGGTCGACGTCGCCGGCCTGCACTTGCTTGCCGCTGGAAGTGATGTAGTCCTTGGCCGGTGCAACGAAGGCAATCTTCGGCGTGTGCTGGCGGGTCGCGGCTTCCTCCGGAGTCTTGATCAGACCCATGCGCAAGGCGCCGGCGATGCGGAATTGTTCGAAGCGCGCCAGCTGCTCCGGGTCGCCATTGATCGCTTCGCGCAGCTCGGCACCGGTGTAGCCGATGTCCTGGGCGTTGACGAAGATGGTCGGGATGCCGGCGGTAATCATGGTCGCCTTGAAGGTGCCGACGCCGGGGACTTCCAGGTCGTCCACCAGGTTGCCGGTGGGGAACATCGAGCCGCCTTCCTCGCCATCGTCGGACGGGTCGAGGAACTCCAGCACGATCTCGGCGGCGGGGAAGGTCACGCCGTCCAGTTCGAAGTCGCCGGTTTCCTGCACCTGGCCATTGGTGATCGGCACGTGGGCGATGATGGTCTTCTGGATGTTCGCCTGCCAGATGCGCACCACGCAGGTGCCGTTGTCCGGAATGCGCGAGGGATCGACCAGGCCGGCGTGGATGGCGAAGGAGCCGGCGGCGGTGGAGAGGTTGCCGCAGTTGCCGCTCCAGTCGACGAAGGCCTTGTCGATGGAAATCTGTCCGTAGAGGTAGTCGACGTCGTGCTCGGGCTGGGTGCTTTTCGACAGGATCACGCACTTGCTGGTGCTGGAGGTCGCGCCGCCCATGCCATCGATGTGCGCGCTGTACGGGTCGGGGCTGCCGATCACGCGCATGAACAGCTGGTCGCGCGCCGCGCCGGGCACCTGGCAGCGTTCGGGCAGGTCCTGCAGGCGGAAGAACACGCCCTTGCTGGTGCCGCCGCGGATGTAGGTGGCGGGGATCTTCACTTGGGGTACGTGGGGCATGGGACTCGATCCTGTTTGCTTTTCGTAGGAGCGAGCTTGCTCGCGAACAGCCCCGCAGCGGAGTTGGGTTCGCGAGCAAGCTCGCTCCTACAGGATTAGTGCCGACCTGCCGTGAGGCGGGCCGGCTGTTACATCACGCTACCGCGCCTTCCAGGAAGTCCTTGGCAAAGCGCTGCAGCACGCCACCGGCCTTGTACACCTTCACTTCGGCGGCGGTGTCCAGGCGGCAGGTGACCGGGACTTCGACCACGTCACCATTGCGGCGATTGACCACCAGGGTCAGGTCGCAGCGCGGCGAGACGTCGCCCTTGATGTCGTAGGTCTCGGTGCCGTCCAGGCCCAGGGTCAGGCGGGTGGTGCCCGGCTTGAACTCCACCGGCAGCACGCCCATGCCCACCAGGTTGGTGCGGTGGATACGTTCGAAGCCTTCGGCGACGATCACTTCCACGCCTGCCAGGCGAACGCCCTTGGCCGCCCAGTCGCGGGACGAGCCCTGGCCGTAGTCGGCGCCGGCGACGATGATCAGGTTCTGCTTGCGGTTCATGTAGGTTTCGATGGCTTCCCACATGCGCATGACCTTGCCTTCGGGCTCGACGCGGGCCAACGAACCTTTCTTCACTTCACCATTCACCACGGCCATTTCGTTGACCAGTTGCGGGTTGGCGAAGGTGGCGCGCTGGGCGGTCAGGTGGTCACCGCGGTGGGTGGCGTAGGAGTTGAAGTCCTCCTCCGGCAGGCCCATTTTCGCCAGGTATTCGCCGGCCGCGCTGTCCAGCAGGATGGCGTTGGACGGCGACAGGTGATCGGTGGTGATGTTGTCCGGCAGGATTGCCAGCGGGAGCATGCCCTTGAGCGTGCGCTCGCCGGCCAGCGCGCCTTCCCAGTACGGTGGGCGGCGGATGTAGGTGGACATCGGGCGCCAGTCGTACAGCGGGCTCTCGGCTTCCTGCACGCTGCCCAGGTCGAACATCGGGATGTAGACCTGCTTGAACTGCTCGGGCTTCACGCTGGAAGCGACGATGGCGTCGATCTCTTCGTCGGACGGCCAGAGGTCCTTCAGGGTAACCGGGTTGCCGTTCTTGTCGGTGCCCAGCGGGTCCTGCTCGATGTCGAAGCGCACGGTGCCGGCGATGGCGTAGGCGACCACCAGCGGCGGCGAGGCGAGGAAGGCCTGCTTGGCGTAGGGGTGGATACGGCCGTCGAAGTTGCGGTTGCCCGAGAGCACGGCGGTGGCATACAGGTCGCGGTCGATGATCTCTTTCTGGATCGCCGGGTCCAGCGCGCCGGACATGCCGTTACAGGTGGTGCAGGCGTAGGCGACGATGCCGAAGCCGAGCTTCTCCAGCTCCGGCAGCAGACCGGCTTCTTCCAGGTACAGCTTGGCGACTTTCGAACCCGGCGCGAAGGAGGTCTTCACCCACGGCTTGCGCAGCATGCCCAGCGCGTTGGCCTTCTTCGCCACCAGGCCGGCGGCGATGACGTTGCGCGGGTTGGAGGTGTTGGTGCAGCTGGTGATGGCGGCGATGATCACCGCTCCATCGGGCATCAGGCCTTCGGCTTCCTCGACGCGACCGGACTCCAGCTTGGCTTCGTCGGCGATGCCACGCTCGGCCAGCGCCGAGGTCGGCAGGCGACGGTGCGGGTTGGACGGGCCGGCCATGTTGCGCACCACGCTGCCCAGGTCGAAGCTCAGTACACGCTCGTACTCGGCGGTCTTCAGCGCATCGCTCCACAGGCCGAGCGTCTTCGCGTAGTGCTCCACCAGCTCCACCTGCTCCGGCTCACGGCCGGTGAGCTTGAGGTAATCGATGGTCTGGCCGTCGATGTAGAACATCGACGCGGTGGCGCCGTATTCCGGGCACATGTTGGAGATGGTCGCGCGGTCGCCGATGGACAGGCTGTCCGCACCCTCGCCGAAGAACTCGACGTAGGCGCCGACCACGCGTTCCTTGCGCAGGAACTCGGTGATCGCCAGGACGATGTCGGTGGCGGTGATGCCCGGTTGGCGCTGGCCGGTCAGCTCGACGCCAACGATGTCGGGCAGGCGCATCATCGAGGGGTGGCCCAGCATCACGGTCTCGGCCTCGAGGCCGCCGACGCCGATGGCGATTACGCCCAGGGCGTCCACGTGCGGGGTGTGCGAGTCAGTGCCGACGCAGGTGTCGGGGAACGCGATGCCGCCGCGCGCCTGGATCACCGGGCTCATTTTCTCCAGGTTTATCTGGTGCATGATGCCGTTGCCGGCCGGGATCACATCGACGTTCTTGAACGCGGTCTTGGTCCAGTCGATGAAGTGGAAGCGATCCTCGTTGCGGCGGTCTTCGATGGCGCGGTTCTTCTCGAAGGCATCCGGGTCGAAGCCCGGTGCTTCCACGGCCAGCGAGTGGTCGACGATCAGCTGGGTCGGCACCACCGGGTTGACCTTGGACGGGTCGCCACCCTTCTCGGCGATGGCGTCACGCAGGCCGGCGAGGTCGACCAGCGCGGTCTGGCCGAGGATATCGTGGCAGACCACGCGCGCCGGGTACCAGGGGAAGTCGAGGTCGCGCTTGCGGTAGACCAGTTGTTCCAGCGAAGCGGTCAGGTCCGCCGGCTCGCAGCGGCGCACCAGCTGTTCGGCCAGCACGCGGGAGGTGTAGGGGAGCTTGTCCCAGGCGCCGGCCTGGATCGCTTCGACGGCCTCGCGGGCGTCGAAGTAATCCAGCGCGGTGCCGGGCAGGCGCTTGCGGTATTGGCTGTTCACGGAAGTAGTCATTTTGTTATCCAGGAAGCCTATTTGCGGTCCTTGAGCGGCACGAACTTCAGGTCTTCAGGGCCTGTGTAGTTGGCGCTCGGGCGGATGATCTTGCCGTCGATGCGTTGCTCGATGACGTGGGCGGACCAGCCGGCGGTGCGGGCGATGACGAACAGCGGGGTGAACATCGCGGTGGGCACGCCCATCATGTGGTAGCTCACGGCGCTGAACCAATCGAGGTTGGGGAACATCTTCTTGATGTCCCACATGATGGTTTCCAGGCGCTCGGCGATGTCGTACATCTTGGTGTTCGACTGCTCGTTCGACAGCTGCTGGGCGACTTCCTTGATCACCTTGTTGCGCGGGTCGGACACGGTATAGACCGGGTGGCCGAAGCCGATCACGACTTCCTTGCGCTCGACGCGGGCACGGATGTCCGCCTCGGCTTCGTCCGGGTTGTCGTAGCGCTTCTGGATCTCGAAGGCCACCTCGTTGGCGCCGCCGTGTTTCGGGCCGCGTAGTGCGCCGATGGCGCCGGCGATGCAGGAGAACATGTCCGAGCCGGTGCCGGCGATCACGCGGGAGGTGAAGGTCGAGGCGTTGAATTCGTGCTCGGCGTACAGGTTCAGCGAGGTGTGCATGGCGCGCACCCAGGATTCGCGCGGCTTCTCGCCGTGCAGCAGGTGCAGGAAGTGACCGCCGATGGAGTCGTCGTCGGTCTCGACGTCGATGCGCTTGCCGTTGTGGCTGAAGTGGTACCAGTAGAGCAGCGCGGAGCCCAGGGAAGCCATCAGCTTGTCGGCGATGTCGCGGGCGCCCGGGTGGTTGTGGTCGTCCTTCTCCGGCGACAGGCAGCCGAGCACGGACACGGCGGTGCGCATCACGTCCATCGGATGGGCCGACGGCGGCAGGGTTTCCAGAGCGGCCTTCACGCCCGCCGGCAGGCCGCGCAGGGCTTTCAGCTTGGCCTTGTAGCCGGCCAGTTCGGCGGCGTTGGGCAGCTTGCCGTGGACCAGCAGGTGGGCGATTTCCTCGAAGTCGCAGCGGTTGGCGAAATCCAGCACGTCATAGCCACGGTAGTGCAGGTCGTTGCCGGTACGGCCAACGGTGCACAGGGCAGTGTTGCCAGCGGCGGTGCCACTCAGGGCCACGGACTTCTTCGGCTTGAAGCCGGTGGTGGTTTCTGCGGTAGCGCTCATCGCGTGTCTCCTCATCAAATCCGGTTGCTTGTTCTTGTTCCGCCGGCATGGGCCGTGCGGTCGGTTCGAATCTGGTTGGCGGATAACGCCTGTGGCGTTATGCGCCCTACGGTGTCTCAGGCCGGGGCGTAGGGCGAATAACGCGCAGCGTTATCCGCCGTTTTTGCCTCAGATCACTTCTTGCCAGCAGCGAACAGCGCGTCGAGCTTCTGCTCGAAGGCGTGGTAGCCGATGCGGTCGTACAGCTCGGCACGGGTCTGCATCAGCTCGATCACGTTCTGCTGGTGGCCTTCCTGGCGGATTGCGGTGTACACGGCTTCGGCGGCCTTGTTGGCGGCGCGGAAGGCCGACAGCGGATACAGCTGGATCGCCACGCCGACCGAGGCCAGCTCGTCGCGGGTGAACAGCGGGGTGGCGCCGAACTCGGTGATGTTGGCCAGGATCGGCACGTTCAGCGCATCGACGAAACGCTTGTAGGTCGGCAGGTCGTAGGCAGCTTCGGCGAAGATCGCATCGGCTCCGGCCTCGACATAGCGCTGGCAGCGCTCGATGGCGGCGTCCACGCCTTCGGCCTGGATGGCGTCGGTGCGGGCGATCAGGAAGAAGTTCGGGTCGGTCTTGGCGTTGGCGGCGGACTTCACGCGGTCGACCATCTCCTGGGTGGAGACGATTTCCTTGCCCGGACGGTGGCCGCAACGCTTGGCGCCGACCTGGTCTTCGATGTGGGCGGCAGCCGCGCCAGCCTTGATCAGGCTCTTCACGGTGCGCTCGATGTTGAAGGCGCTGGGGCCGAAGCCGGTGTCGATGTCCACCAGCAGCGGCAGGTCGCAGACGTCGGTGATGCGGCGCACGTCGGTGAGCACGTCGTCCAGGGTGTTGATGCCCAGGTCCGGCAGGCCGAGGGAACCCGCCGCCACGCCGCCACCGGAGAGGTAGATGGCCTTGAAGCCGGCGCGCTTGGCGAGCAGGGCGTGGTTGGCGTTGATCGCGCCGATCACCTGCAGCGGCTTTTCTTCGGCAAGGGCTTCACGGAAACGTTGGCCGGCGGTCTTGTAGCTCATTGTTCACCTCGTTCGTTGGCTGTCTTGGCTTGGGCGTCCAGGTAGTGACGCTCCATATTGCGTTTCGAGGCGCCGATGTGACGGCGCATCAGCAACTCGGCCAGCTCGCCGTCACGATCGGCGATGGCATCGAGAATCCGGTGGTGCTCGGAGAAGGCCTGGCGTGGGCGGTTGGGCGTCGCCGAGAACTGCAGGCGGTACATGCGCACAAGCTGGTACAGCTCGCCGCAGAGCATGCGGGTGAGGGTGCGGTTGCCGCTGCCCTGGATGATCCGGTAGTGGAAGTCGTAGTCGCCTTCCTGCTGGTAGTAGCCACGGCCGGCCTGGAACGCTTCGTCGCGCTCGTGGGTGTCGAGCACCCGGCGCAGCTCGTCGATCTCGGCCTGGCTCATGCGCTCGGCGGCCAGGCGGCAGGCCATGCCTTCGAGGGATTCGCGGATCTCGTAGAGCTCCAGCAGCTCCTCATGGCTGAGCGAAACGACCCGCGCGCCGACGTGGGGTACGCGCACCAGCAGCTTCTGGCCTTCCAGGCGGTGGATCGCCTCGCGCAGCGGGCCGCGGCTGATGCCGTAGGTACGCGCCAGCTCCGGCTCGGAAATCTTGCTGCCGGGGGCGATCTCGCCCTTGACGATGGCCGACTGGATCTTGCGGAACACGTGTTCCGACAGGGTCTCGCCGTCGTCGCTGGCGGGGGTGGGCAGAATCAGGCTATCGCTCATGGTGTCGACAATCTTCTTGGTGTGCGGCGAAAGCTACCCCTGGAAGCCCTCTGGGTCAATCAAGTTCTGATGAATTGTCGACAATCGTCTAATGGTCCGGTTTTCTTATACCGGGCTGCGACGCACTCCGGGGAGCAGGGCCGCAGACGTGAGAAGATGCCCGCCAGAACGATCAGGGAGTTTGCCGTGCGAGGAAGGGAGCGGATGAAACGAATGCTGGCCAGCGTGGCGGGATTTCTCCTGCTGGGCTGGGGACAAGGGCTGTGGGCCTTGCATCCGTATCGGGAGAACCTGACGGCAGACGTACAGTCGATCGGTCTGTGGCGAGAAATGACGCCGCTGCTGCTGTTCTGGGCGCTGTGGGTTGCGCTGGCGGCCTGGCCGAATCGAGCAGCGGCTTGCTGGCAAGTGGCGCTTTCGTCGGGAGTTGCCCTGCTGGGCTGGTTCTGGGTGGATCTTTGCCTCTATGACAGCCGGGTGGCGAGCTGGAGCACCTATTCCCTTGCCGAGCTGGCGGCGGAGGTGGCCCAGGTCTGTGGTTGGCCGCTGCTGCTCGCCGTTCTGGCCTATGGTGGAGGCTGGGCCCTGGTGGCCCGGAGGAAGATCGATGATCCGAAGCTGGTATGACCGTCATGCGTTGCCCCGGCTGATCGACTTCGCCTGCGGCATGGGTGATGTGATGAAGCAGCGCTCGCTGCTGGTGCCCCGTGCGCGCGGCCGCGTGCTGGAGATCGGCATGGGCACCGGCCTGAACCTGTCGTTCTACGATCCGGCGAAAGTGTCGACAATCGTCGGAGTCGACCCGGCGGCGCAGATGCAGAAGCTCGCCCGCAGCCGTGCCGAGGCGATTGGCATCCCGGTGGACATGGTGGCGCTGGAGCTGGGGCAGATCCGTGCCGACGCCGGCAGTTTCGACAGCATCGTCTGCACTTTCACCTTGTGCAGCATCCCCGATGCGGTGGCGGCGCTGAAGGAAATGCGCCGGGTACTCAAGCCCGGGGGCGAGCTCCTCTTCTGCGAACATGGCCTGGCGCCGGATGCCGGCGTGCGCGCCTGGCAACACCGGCTGACCCCGGTATGGAAGCCGCTGGCCGGCGGCTGCCACCTGGACCGGGACATGCCGGCGCTGATCGAATCCGGCGGCTTCCAATTGCGCGAACTGATCCAGGACTACCTGCCCGGTCCGCGGCCGATGACCTACGTCTACCGTGGCATGGCCGACTGACGAGCGGGCAGGCGGTCGAGCACCTCGATGCTGAGGATGTAGGCGCTACGCACGTAGATGTCCTCTGGGCGTTCGAGCAGTCCCATGTCGGACTGGCAGTCATTCATGCGCACCACGAAAGGTGCGGCGCCGTCGCACAACGCCGAGTAGTCCCCACGGCTGATCCAACCCTGGAGCACAGAGGACTCGCGGTTGTGCGCGCGAACCACGACTTCGACCTTGAGATGTTCGTTCATTGCCACGTCGCTCGACGGAAGGTGAGTAGAGGTGGCAAACCTTAACGTCCGTCCCGTGTGGCCTCTGTCAGGTTCCTCTGATTGGCCTGTGGGACTATCCCCCCAAGTGTCCGACCCTCGTACTTCAGGCCACCCGCTCGGCCGGGGTGACATTGAGGATATGCGTGCCGCTGAGGAACAGGTCCTGCACCGGGCCGGTGGGGCAGTGGCGGCTCTGGCAATCGCCCAGGCGCACCTCGAAGGGAGTGCGGCCGTCGCGCAAGGCAAGGTAATCCTCGCGACTGATGCGGCCGTGGAGAATGCGTTGGGGGCGGTAGGGAGACCAGGTCTCCACATCGACCCAGAGACTGTCGGGAGCGTGGTTCATGGCGGTGGTCCGGCCGTTGGTAAAGGGGCGAGTACTCTAGACAGCGGACCAGCGCCAAATTCATCAGGACCCTCTGAGATATTTGTAGGAAATTATGTTGGCCTGACTGGCGGTGCCGTCCTAAGGCAAAGCGCGGTAGGCCTTGGCCCAGTCCTGGGCGAAGTCCTCGAAGGGAGTCGCCGTGGTATTGGCCGGTGAGCGCGCCTCCTGCGCCCGAACCCGTCCGCCGCTGATCGCCTCGCCCAGTTCGGCGTAACACGCGGCGACGCTGGCGGAGCAGCCCGCGTCCCGCAGCGCGCCCTCCAGTTCCTGCGGCGATACCGGCACGTAGGGCAGGTCCGGTCGGCCGATGGCTGCACCCAGCAGCCGGGTGGCCTGGGCATAGCTGATGTCGCGCTGGCCGAGCACTTCGCGGATTACCACGCCCTGCCAGTCGTGCTCCAGCAGGGCACGGCTGGCGGCGTCGGCAACATCCCGGGTGGCGACCATCGGCACCGGCACATCCGGCGCCACCGCGTCGCTGTAGCAGTCATAGGCGCGGACAATCTCCAGCGCGCCATAGAGGTTTTCGAACAGCGCGCCGGAGCGCAGCATCAGCACGTCCATCTCCGGCGGCAACTGGCGCAAGCGCTGCTCCTGGTCGTGCATGCTGATGATCGGTCCGGTGCCGGATGGCACCTCGGCGCCCACGCTGCTCAGGAAAACCACCCGGCGCACGCCGCTGTCGCGGATCGCGGTGAGAATCGCCTCGCCCTGGGCGGCCTGCTGTTCGCGGTAGTCCTCGGTGTCCGGGCCGTAGGCGAGCAGGGTGTAGACCGCTTCCGAGCCGCGGAACGCCTCGGTGAGAAACGCGGCGTCGTGCGATTCGCCCACGGCGATCCGCGCGCCGGCGGCAGCCAGCGGTGCAAGGCGCTCGGCATTGCGGCCCAGGGCACAGACGGCCACGCCGGCCTCCAGCAGGGTCTGGCAGATTCTCGAACCGGTGCGGCCGGTGGCTCCCATTACAGTGATCATGGCGGTGTCCTCGCTGCTGGCCGTCCCGCGGCGCCCGCCGTGGGTTCGTTGGCCTGGGTTCAGTCTCCTGGCAGATCGCTGGACGGTTAATGCCTGGGAGTCGCCGGTTCATGCTCTTTCGTCCAGAAGTGCTGGACGTCGCCAGACGGCCGGACCAGTCTCAAGGCCATGAACGCTCCTACCGCCATTCCGGACCTGACCGACGCCTGGGCCTCCACCGATCCCCTGGGGGAGGCGCTGCATTTCCTGCGCATGAGCGGCACTTTCTATTGCCGCTCCGAATTTTCCGCGCCCTGGGGCCTGGACCTGCCGGCTATGCCGCAGTGCCTGATGTTCCATGTGTTGACCGTCGGCGAGTGCTGGCTGGAAGCCGAGGGCGACGAGCCGCGCAGGCTGGCGCCAGGCGACCTGGTGCTGGTGCCCCATGGTGAGGGCCACCGGCTGGTGAGCGCGCCGGGCGAGACGGCGGCCGGCTTGTTCGACCTGCCGCGCGCCTACGCCAGTGACCGCTACGAAGTGCTGCGCCAGGGCGGCGGAGGGGAGCCGACGGCGATGATCTGTGGCGCGGTGCGCTTCGACCATCCCGCCGCGTTGCAGCTGGTGCGCCTGCTGCCGCGCGTGCTGGCGGCGCAGGTGCGCGACCCCGGCCAGCGCGACTGGCTGATGAGCACCCTGCTCTTGATGGAAAGCGAGGCGCGGGCCATGCGCCCCGGCGGCGAAACGGTGATCACCCGGCTGGCCGACATCCTGGTGATCCAGGCGATCCGCGCCTGGATCGAGCAGGACCCGGCTGCCCAGACCGGTTGGCTCGGCGCCTTGCAGGATCGACAGTTGGGCCGGGCGCTGAGCCTGATCCACCGTGACCCGGCGCAGGACTGGAGCCTGGTTTCCCTGGCCGGCGCGGCGGCCATGTCGCGCTCGGCCTTCGCGGCGCGTTTTGCCGAGAAGGTCGGCATGCCGGCCATGCACTACGTCACCCGTTGGCGCATGCATGTGGCGCTGAGCTGGCTGCAGGAGCGGGAGATCGCCGTGGCCGAACTGGCCGAGCGCCTGGGCTACCAGTCCGAGGCGGCGTTCAGCCGGGCGTTCAAGCGCTGTATCGGGGTGTCACCAGGAAGCGTGCGGCGCTCTTTGTAGGAGCGCGCCATGCGCGCGATAGCGGGCATGGCCGCGCTATCAGGCTTCCAGCAAGCCGCTTTCGTTGGCCATCAGCCGCTGCTGCAGGCGCCAGAGGAAGGCCGCTTCGTAAGCCAGACTCTCCATGCCACTGGGCAGCTCGGCCCGACCAATCTGCAGGGCAATCCACAGGTTGGTCTTGTGCCGTTCGCTAAACCAACGCTCGACTCGCTGGACGGCGGCATCCGCAGCGCCTTGGCAGTTTTCCGGCCAGTCGAGGGCGAGGCCCGGTTGGCCATCGGCGGGAAGGACATGAACCAGAAACGCATCGGGCGTATCGGACGCGCGCAATTGTCGACCCATGACGAACTCCTTGCCCGCCGTGCTTCAGCCAAGCGGACATCGTTTGAGGGAATGGCCAGGAAATCGCCGGGCAAGATCGCCCGGCGATCTGCCGCAAGCTTCAGCGGAACGCCAGCAGGGGGAGGAGTGCGAGCGGTGCCAAAGGCCGGCGAATGGACTCTCTCGATAGAAGGATGTCGTGGGGTATTCGTGGGTGGTGCGCGGGGGTAAAAGCGGGGTAATGCATTGTGCTTCTCCTACATTGATGAGTCGCCTTTCTCCTTATCCGTCTCACGGGAAAGGGTGGCGAACCGTGCAAGGGTGAGACCCGGAAATGTAGGCAACCGGCCGGGCCGAAGCCCGCCTCGCACGGTCCGCCATAGACAGGCCACAGCGGAGCGGAAGCGCCAACATTTTCGAGCCGGGGTCTCACGCCCAGGTCACGACAACCGTCGCGACCGGGAGACCTTACCGACGGCCTTGCAGGCGCAGCAATGCGCGATGCTACCGGTAATTCCGATGCCCGTGCAGGACAGCTCTCGGGTACGCCGTCGCATTTTCGTAGGAAGGAATAACCGTCTGAGGAACGCGGCTCGTGGTGACTTCAGACTCGTAGGGCGCATAACGCGCCAGCGTTATCCGCCGCAGCGCATCGGCGGATAACCTGTTCCAGGTTATGCGCCCTACGTTCAGGCTGGCGGCGGTCAGAGGGACGAGCCCGCACCTACAGGCTTGCCTTGACTACGGCGTTCTTCGTAGGACCGAGGGGGGCGCCTAGCCCTTGCTCGCGAACTGCACGGCACGATGGTCTGTGCGGGAGGTGGTCGGTTCCGGGACGCGCCCGATCAGAGCTGGATATCGTCGCGGATCAGCACGCAGGTGCAGCCGTCGTCGTCTTCGCGCCAGTCGTGGAGGAAGTACATCTGGATCTTGCCGCCATCCATCACTGCCAGGTAGTCGCCGACTTCTGGAACGAAGAAACCCGAGGTGCCGGGTTCGGCTTCGCACTCGATGCGCACGCTGAAGAACAGCGCCGGGTCGGCGTCATCGAAGAAGTCTTCGCGCTCGGCGGCGTCCCACTCCACAGGGGCTTCGAAGGGGCCGAGGAAGAGGACCTTGGCATCACCCATGTCCAGTTCTTCGGCGTCCGGGTCATTGTCGTCCGGACGGTAGACGGTGGCGTCCAGCGCGCTGCTGTCGGCGAGGATGGCGCGGCGCGCGGCCATGCGTTGCTGCGGATCGACGCCGGCGTCGGCGCAGAGCTGGTTCCAGAGGGTTTCGGCTTGGGTGGACATGATGGCTCCCGCTCGTGCGGCCGGTTCAAAGGGCAATAGTGTCGGGGACACTTCACTCCGGATCAATGGGGCGCTGCGTCACGCGATGTTCTTCGTGTAGGAGCGAGCTTGCTCGCGAACGCTTTCAGCCGGGCATCACGGTATCAGACGGGTTCGCGAGCAAGGACTGGGCGTCCCCCTCGGTCCTACGAAAAGCCAAGTGCGCCGATCACTCGCCCTTGAGGCCGTACTTCTTCACCTTGTCGAACAGTGTGGTCTTGGCCATGCCCAGTGCGTGCGCGGCCTGGCTGAGGTTGCCGGCGTGGCGCTCCAGGGCGGTGGACAGCAGGCTCCTCTCGAAGGCTTCCACGGCTTCGGCGAAGCGCGGCTCGCCGGCGTCCGGGCCGAGGTTGCCGCCGGCCAGCACCGGCAGGCCGAGGGCGAAGCGTTCGGCGACGTTGCGCAGCTCGCGCACGTTGCCCGGCCAGTCGTGGGCCATCAGGGTGGCGGCGGTGGTGTTGTCGATGGCCGGTGCCGGGCGGTCGAAGCGCAGCGAGGATTGCTGCAGGAAGTGCTCGAAGAGCATCAGGATGTCTTCGCGGCGCTCGCGCAGCGGCGGCAGGTTCAGGGTGATGACGTTGAGCCGGTAGTAGAGGTCGCTGCGGAAAGTGCCTTCACGGCCCATGACGGCGAGGTCGGACTTGGTCGCGGCAATCACCCGGCAGTCCACGCGGATCAGTTCGTTGGAGCCCAGGCGTTCCAGCTGCTGTTCCTGCAGCACGCGCAGCAGCTTGATCTGCAGGTTCAGCGGCATGCTCTCGATCTCGTCGAGGAACAGGCTGCCGCCGTCGGCGTGCTCGATCTTGCCGATCCGGCGCTTGCCGGCGCCGGTGAAGGCGTGGGCCTCGTGGCCGAAGATTTCGCTGTCGATCAGGCTTTCCGGCAGGCCGCCGCAGTTGAGCGCGACAAAGGGTTTGGGCTGGCGCCGGCTGGAGTCGTGCAGGCAGCGCGCGACCAGTTCCTTGCCGGTGCCGGTCTCGCCTTCGATGAGTACGTTGGCGGAGGTGTCGGCGACGTTGGCGATCAGCTCGCGCAGCGCCTGCATGGCCGGCGAACGGCCGATCAGCCGGCTCTCCAGGGCCTGCTTGCCGGCGAGCTGGCGACGCAGCTGGCTGACTTCGCGGGTCAGGGCGCGCTGGGCGAGGGCGCGGCGCGCGGTGTCCACCAACTTCTCGGGGGAGAAGGGCTTCTCCATGAAGTCGTAGGCGCCGTCGCGCATGGCCTTGACCGCCATGGCGATGTCACCGTGGCCGGTGATCAGCACCACCGGCAGGCTGGGGTCGCGCTCCTTGAGTTTCTCCAGCAGTTGCAGGCCGTCCATACCGGGCATGCGGATGTCGCTGACGACGATGCCGGGGAAGTCGGCGCCGACTTTCTTCAGCGCTTCCTCGGCGCTGCCTACGCTGTCGGTCTCGATGTCCTCCAGGGCCAGCGCCTGCTGGCAACCGAGGCGCACGTGGGGATCGTCCTCGACGATCAGGACGCGCAGGGATGAGTCGCTCATGCGGGTGTCTCCATGGCGGGCAGCAGCGGCAGGTGCAGTTCGAAGGCGGTGCCGCCGGCCTCCGGATAGGCCACGCTCAGGCTGCCGCCGGCGGCGGTGGCGAGGCTGGCCGAAAGGGTCAGGCCCAGGCCCAGGCCGAGTTCGCCGGGCTTGGTGGTGAAAAAGGGTTCGAACAGGTGCTGGCGCGCATCCTGCGGGATGCCGGGGCCGTTGTCGCGGACCACCAGGCGGTAGTGCCCGTCACCTTCGCTGCGGCCTTCCAGCCAGAGCTGGCGGTCGAGCTGCGGGCCCATGGCGTCGAGGGCGTTGGCGATCAGGTTGACCAGGATCTGTTCCAGACGCGTCTGGTCGATGGCCAGCTGTGCGTCGGGGTAGTCGCGGTGCAGGGCCACCGGTACTTCGGAGAGCCTTCCCTGCAGCACCATCACGGCGGCGTCTACCGCCTTGCTCAGCGTCGCCTGGCCATGGTCGTCGGCGCGCCGGGCGAAGGCGCGCAGGCTGGCGGTGATGCGGCCCATGCGGTCGACCATCTCGGCGATGGCTTCGAGGTTGCTGCTGGCGACATCGAGCTTGCCGCGTTCGAGGAAGCGCACGCTGTTGCTCGACAGGGTGCGCAGCGCCGCCAGCGGCTGGTTGAGTTCGTGGGCGATGCTGGTGGACATCTGTCCGATCACCGCCAGCTTGCCGGCCTGCACCAGGCGGTCCTGGGCCTTGCGCAGGGTGTCCTCGGCCTGGCGGCGCTCGCGGATCTGCTCGCGCAGGTGCTGGTTGCTGGCGCGCAGGTCGGCGGTGCGCTCGGCGATGCGCCGCTCCAGGGCGTTGTTGGCCTGCTCCAGTGCCTCGCGGGCGGCGAGGCGGGTGGCGATGACCTTGCGCCGTTCGTTCCAGGCGATCAGCAGGAAGGCGAACAGGGCGAAGCCGACGGCGGCCAGCACGCCGTGCATCAGCGCTTCGCGGCGCAGGTCGGCCAGCGGGGTGAGCAGGGTGAAGTTCCATGGCGTGTCGCTGAGCTGGCGCGTCTGCATCAGGTAGCTGAGCGGCTTGTGGCTGTCGGCGTGCTCGCCGGGCGGGAAGCTGATTTCCTCGACGCCGTCGCCCAGCGGATGGCGCGACAGCGGCTGCCACTCGTTGAGTGCCCACCAGTAGTACTGCAGGCTGCGGGCAAGGCGCTCCTTGTCCTGGTCGCTGAGCGGGCGCACGGCCTTCAGGCGCAGGGTCGGGTCGCTGGAGAGGATGATGATGCCGTTCTCGTCACTGACGAAGGCTTGCAGGCGCGCCTTCTCCCAGCGCTCCTCGAGGGATTCCATGCGCACCTTGACCACCGCCACGCCGACGATCTTGCCGCCGTGGACCAGGCCGTGGGCGAGGTAGTAGCCGGGCTCGCCGGTGGTGCTGCCGATGCCGTAGAAGCGGCCGGGGCGGCCGTTCACCGCTTCCTGGAAATAGGCCCGGAACGAGAGGTCTTCGCCCAGGTAGCTGTCGGCATCCTGCCAGTTGCTGGTGGCCAGCACGCGGCCGGAGGTGTCCAGCAGGTACACGGCGCGGCTGCCGGCGCGGCGGTTAAGGCCTTCCAGGTAATGGTTGACGCGGTCGCGGTGCAGCGGTGTCGGGTCCACCAGCAGGCGGCTGACGCTGCCTTCGAGTTCCAGCAGGCTGGGCAGGTAGGTGTAGCGGCTGATCTCGCTCTCCACGCCACGGGCGTGCAGTTCGAGCTGGCGTTCGCCGGTCTCGATCAGGGTGCGGGTACCGGCGCCTTCGCTGATCAGGTAGCCGCCGTAGCCGAAGCCCAGGGTGAGCAGGAGCAGCAGGAAGGGCAACAGGTAGTTGCGCACGAGGCGTGGCTTCACGGTGAGCGGCGGCAATGGGCTGGAAGCGCATTGCAGCACAGACGCCGAGGCCGAGCCAGCCCAACGCCGGGGGGCGGCGATGGACTGGCTCGGGTACCACACGGTGCGTCCGCCAGGGGTTAGGGCTTGACCACCAGCCCGACGCCGCGGCCGCGCGGATCGGAGGCGGTTTCCAGGGCCTTGCCGTTGACACGGATGGCCTGGATGTCACCCATGTTCCAGCCCTGGTCTTCCAGGGTGTAGCCCATGGCTTTGAGCTCGTCGGCAACCTTGCCGGTGAGCGGCGCGTAAGCGTCGTAGTAAATGGTGTCCTTGGGCAGCAACTGGTGATGCACGCGCTGCGCGGCCACGGCCTTCTCCAGGGGCAGGTGGAAGTCGTAGACGTTGTTCAGCACCTGGAAGATCGAGGTGAAGATCCGCGAGCCGCCGGGGGTGCCCAGTACCAGGCTGACATGGCCGTCGCGGGTGACGATGCTCGGGCTCATGGAGGAGAGCATGCGCTTGCCCGGTTCGATGGCGTTGGCGTCGCTGCCCACCACGCCGAAGGCGTTGGCCACGCCCGGCTTGGAGCTGAAGTCGTCCATCTCGTCGTTGAGCAGGAAGCCCGCGCCCTTGACCACCACGCCACTGCCGAAGTCCCAGTTGAGGGTGTAGGTGTTGCTGACGGCGTTGCCGTCCTTGTCGACGATGGAGAAGTGCGTGGTCTGGTGCGGCTCCAGGCCTGGGCGGACTTTCTCGGTGGGCGAGATGGCGTCCGGGTTCACTTCCTTGGCGCGCTTGGCGATGTACTTGGGATCGGTGAGTTGCTGCACCGGCACCTTGGAGAACGCCGGGTCGCCCAGGTAGTCGGCGCGGTCGGCGAACACGCGCTTCTCGATCTCCGAGAGCAGGTGGATGTACTTCGCGGAGTTCAGCTCCACGCCCTTGAAGTCGGCGGCGCGCTGTTCCTTGATGCCGATCAGCTGGGCCAGGGCGATGCCGCCCGAGCTGGGCAGCGGCGCGGTGTAGAGGGTGTTGCCCTGCCAGTCGATGCGCATGGGTTCGCGCCACTGGGCCTTGTAGTCGACCAGGTCGTCGGCGGTGATCAGCCCGCCATCCGCCTTCATCTGCGCGATCAGCAGCTTGGCGGTCTCGCCCTTGTAGAAGTCGTCCGGGCCCTTGTCGGCGATACGCTCCAGGGTCTTGGCCAGTTCCGGCTGCTTGAAGGTCTCGCCCGGCTTCATGGTGCCGAAGTAGTCGCCGAAGTTGGTCTTGCCGTTGAACAGCGCGATGGCGTCCTGGCGATACTGGTACTGCTGGTCGGCGACGCGGAAGCCGCTCTGCGCGTAGCCGATGGCCGGGGTCAGCAGCTCGCTCCACTTCAGCTTGCCGAAGCGCTTGTGGGCTTCCCACAGGCCCATCACGGTACCCGGTACGCCGGCGGCCTTGGCGCCGACCAGGCTGAGGTTCTCGATCACCTCGCCCTTCTCGTTCAGGTACATGGTCTTGGTCGCCGCCTTCGGCGCGATCTCGCGGTAGTCGAGGAAGTACGGCTTGCCCTCGACGTACAGGGTCATGAAGCCGCCGCCGCCGATGTTGCCGGCTTCGGGGTAGGTGACCGCGAGGGTGAAGGCGGTGGCGACCGCTGCGTCGACGGCGTTGCCGCCTTTCTTGAGGATTTCGGCGGCGACTTTCGCGCCGTACTGGTCGGGGGAGGCGACCGCGCCGCCGTCGAGGGTGACGGCGAACACCGACGAACTCGCCGCGAGGATCGCGACGCCCAGGGGCAGCTTGCTGAAGTGGAACACGCGCATGGAACTTCCTTATTTATTCTTGTGCTTGCGGTGAGGGTGAATGCCCCGGCGAACCGGGGCATTCGGGTAAATCAGAGCGGGCGGATCAGTGCGGCAGGATCTTGGCGAGGAACTGCTGGGTGCGCTCGGCGCGGTTCTGCAGGTCGCCGAAGAATTCCTCCTTCGGGCAGTCCTCGACGATCTGCCCGCGGTCCATGAAGATCACCCGGTCGGCGACCTTGCGCGCGAAGCCCATCTCGTGGGTCACGCACATCATGGTCATGCCTTCGTGGGCGAGCTGGACCATCACGTCGAGCACCTCGTTGACCATCTCCGGGTCGAGCGCCGAGGTCGGTTCGTCGAACAGCATGACGATCGGGTCCATGGCCAACGCGCGGGCGATCGCCACGCGCTGCTGCTGGCCGCCGGAGAGCTGGCCGGGATGCTTGTGCGCATGGGCCTTGAGGCCGACGCGGTCGAGCAGCTTCATGCCCTTGTCCATCGCCTCCTCCTTGCTCCGGCCGAGCACCTTGCGCTGGGCGATGGTGAGGTTCTCGGTGATGGTCAGGTGCGGGAACAGCTCGAAGTGCTGGAACACCATGCCAACGCGCGAGCGCAGTTTCGGCAGGTCGGTCTTGGGGTTGGCGATGGAGGTGCCGTCGACGGTGATGTCGCCCTTCTGGAAGGGTTCCAGCGCGTTGACGCACTTGATCAGGGTCGACTTGCCCGAGCCGGACGGCCCGCAGACCACCACCACTTCACCCTTGGACACCTTGGTGTTGCAGTCGGTAAGCACCTGGAAGTCGCCATACCACTTGCTGACGTTATCGATGGAGATCATACGGTTAACCTTTTCTGCAGGCGCTTCACACCGAAGGACGCGGCGAAGCTGATGACGAAGTAGACGAGTCC
Source organism: Pseudomonas sp. YH-1 (assembly GCF_051990045.1). Lineage (NCBI taxonomy): Bacteria > Pseudomonadati > Pseudomonadota > Gammaproteobacteria > Pseudomonadales > Pseudomonadaceae > Pseudomonas > Pseudomonas sp. YH-1. The sequence continues at coordinate 2,051,859 of NZ_CP178184.1, forward strand.
GGCGAAGATCAGGAACTCATGGGGCTGGCCGATGATGTCGCCACGGGAACGGGCGGCGTTGAGGAAGTCCATCAGGCCCACCGAGTACACCAGCGAGGTGTCCTGGAACAGGATGATGCTCTGCTGCAGCAGCAGCGGGGTCATCTTGCGGAACGCCTGGGGCAGGATGATCAGGCGCATGGACTGGCCGTAGGTCATGCCCAGCGCGTAGGACGCGCCGATCTGGCCCTTGGGGATGGCCTGGATGCCGGCGCGGACGATCTCGCAGTAGTAGGCCGCCTCGAACATCATGAAGGCCACCAGGCACGAGGTGAACGCGCCCACGGGGGTGTCCTGACCGGTGATCCAGCGCAGGATGAAAGGCACCGCGAAGTAGAACCAGGTGATCACCAGCAGCAGCGGGATCGAGCGGAAGTAGTTCACGTAGAAGCCGGCGATGTTCGACAGCAGCTTGCTGTTGGACAGCCGCATCAGCGCGAGGATGGTGCCGAGCACCACGCCGCCCAGCACACCCAGCACCATCAGTTGCAGGGTGGTGAGCATGCCTTCCCAGAGGCCGGGGAGGGCGGGGACGATCTGGCTGAAATCCATCATTTACCTCCCACGGAGATCAGGCCCGGCACGGCGACTTTCTTCTCGACCATGCGCATGATCAGCATCAGGCTCATGTTCAGGGTGAAGTAGATCGCGGTGGCGAGGGTGAAGGCCTCGAACAGGTTGGCGCTGAATTCGGCGGTCTGCTTGGTTTGCGCCAGCAGCTCCATGAGGCCGATCAGCGAGGCCACCGAGGAGTTCTTGAAGACGTTGAGGAATTCCGAGGTCAGCGGCGGAATGATGATCCGGAACGCTTGCGGCAACAGCACGTGCCGATAGATCGACGGCAGGCGGAAGCCCACGGCGCTGGCGGCGGCAAGTTGCCCCTTGGGCAGCGCCTGGATACCGGTGCGCACCTGTTCGCAGACCCGCGCGGCGGTGAACAGGCCCAGGCACACGACGACGCTGATGAAGGCCGAGGTTTCCGGGGCGATGCCCAGCTTGAACCAGTCCTGGATCGGCTGCGGCAGGTAGTCCGGCACGAAGAAGTACCAGAGGAACAGCTGCACCAGCAGCGGCACGTTGCGGAACAGCTCCACGTAGGCCGTGGCGATGCCCGACAACCAGCGGTTGGGCAGGGTGCGCATCACGCCCAGCAGCGAGCCGAGTGCCAGGGCGATGACCCAGGCCGCGAGCGAGACGGCGATGGTCCAGCCCAGGCCGGTGATGTACCAGTCCAGGTAGCGTTCGTCGCCGATCCCGGTGGACTTGAAGAACACGCCCCAGTCCCAGTTGTAATCCATGACGGGTTTCCCCTCGATTGCTTTGCACGGTGGCTTGGTACGGTACGGGGCCGGACGCGGGCGCAAGGTCGCCCGCCACCCGCGGGTAGCGGGTGTTCCGGCATCGTCATCAGGAAGTGTGGGCCGGGAGCGCATGGCTTGCGCTCCCGATCCCCCGCGTGGCTACGCCTTGTGGGCGCAGCCGCGCGCGACCGTTACATCTGCTCGGCAGACTTGTCGGTCGGATTGGCGATCAGCTTCTTGAGCTCATCACTCATCGGGAAGTTGAGGTTCAGGTTCTTCGGCGGGATGGGCTGCATGAACCACTTGTCGTAGATCTTGTTGACCTCACCCGAGGCGAAGGTGTCGGAGATGGCCTTGTCGACCACCTTCTTGAACGGTGCGTCGCCCTTGCGAACCATGCACGCGTAGATCTCGTAGGACTGCGGCTTGCCGACCACATGCCAGTCGTCCGGCTTCTTGGCCTTGGCCATTTCGCCGTAGAGCAGCGCGTCGTCCATCATGAAGGCCACGGCGCGGCCGGACTCGAGCATCAGGAAGGACTCGCCGTGGTCCTTGGCCGAGATGATGTTCATGCCCATCTTCTGGTCGGCGTTCATCTGCTTGAGCAGGCGCTCAGAGGTGGTGCCGGCGGTGGTCACCACGTTCTTGCCCTTGAGGTCCGGGAAGTCGTTGATGCCCGAGCTGGTCTTGGTCAGCAAGCGGGTGCCGACCTCGAAGATGCCGACCGAGAAGTCGACCTGCTTCTGGCGCTCGAGGTTGTTGGTGGTGGAGCCGCACTCGATGTCCACGGTGCCGTTCTGCACCAGCGGGATACGCGTCTGGGAGGTCACCAGGTTGTAGCGGACCTTCAGGTCGGGTGCGTTCAGCTCTTTCTTCAGGGCTTCGACGACCTTGATCTGCAGATCGTGGGAATAACCTTCAGGCTGGCGCGGGTCGCTGCCGAGGTAGGAGAAGGGGATGGAGGCGTCACGGTGGCCGAGAACGATAGTGCCGGAGTCCTTGATCTTCTTCAGGGTACCGGTCAGTTCTTCGGCGACGACGGGAGTGGCGAGCAGGGCCGCGACAATGGCGACACCCAACGCACGGGGTGCGAAACGCATGGAGACTACCTCGACTGGTTGTGTTTGTTATTCAGTCCTGCGCCGACGAGGCTCACTCCAGGCCGGTCGCATGTTCGAGGTGGAGCAGAGCAGGCTCCGTGCCAAGGCTTTTTATTTTTCGTAAATAATTGAATTTAAAGGATTAAATTATTTTTCCTGGCGGTGGCGCGGTGGCATCTTGTTCGGCCATCCGGATATTCCAGAAATTGTCGTTCGGAAATCCGAACGAATCTCCCGCTCAGACGTCCGGCTGGCCGGCCCACTGGCCACGTTGATAAGGCTGGTCGCGGTCGGCCAGGTGCGCAGCGATACGCTCAAGCAACTGGTGCGTCGGGGCGCGCACGCCGGTGACCGCCTGGCCCAGCCCCAGCGCGACGACCAGCAGCAGGAGGGCGGGCTGGAAGGCTGGCAGGCTGACGCGCGTCGCGCCGAGGAAGGCCGCGCTGGTGCCCAGGCCCAGAGCCAGGCCGGCATAGACCTCGGCCGGCGAATGCACGTTGATCGCCAGCCGCGAGAGGCCCACCAGCACGGCAACCGCCGCCGCCAGCGCTGCAGAGGCGAGGCTGGCGCGCCGCGAGGTAAAGAGTTGCGCGGCCAGGGTCGGCAGCACCGCGCCGGCCATCATGCTGTGGCCGGAGATGCCGGTGAAGTTCAGGTTCGGAATCCCGATTCCCCAGCCCATGAAGGCCAGCTTCGAACCCACCACCAGCGCGGTCGAAAATCCGAACAGCACCGCCCAGAGCCCGGCCTTGGCGGTCTCGCGGCGGTACAGCAACCAGCAGAAGACGAACACGGCGGCCGGCGCCAGCAGGGAGCTGTCGCCGAGGCGGGTGATCAGGGGCCAGAAGGTCATGGGGCGTCGGACGGAGGAATGAAGGCTGGCAACGGTAGCACAGGCCGGTGTCGTCACTGGGCGCCAGGCGACGGGATGTGAGCCTGCGCTCTTCCGCCCGCTTGGCCCCTCGCCGGTCCTGGCCCAGAATGTCGCCTTCAGCTCAAAGGAATGCACAGCATGGAAATGGAAAACCCCTACCGCGCCCCTGAAGCCCCGCTGGTCGAAGCGCGTGCCGGCGCCGAGCAGGCCAGGCCGTTCTTCGTCATCTCCCTCACCAAGATGGTCGTGCTCTACGTGGCGACGCTGGGGCTGTTCAACCTGTACTGGATGTACAAGCACTGGTCGATCCAGAAGCCGCACATGCCCGGCAAGATCAATCCGCCGCTGCGCAGCCTGTTCATGATCTTCTATATCCACTCCCTTGCCCGGCGTGTGCACGAAGCCTTGCCCGAGGTGCAGCGCAAAGGCTGGAGCTACAGCAGCGACGCCACCTGGGCGGTGGTGCTGCTGATCGTTTCCAATGTCGCCGACAAGCTGACCAGTCGCATTCCCGAGCTCAGCCATTACAGCCTGCCGTTCATCATCCTGGGTCTTGTGCCGCTGATTCCGCTGACGAACATCCAGCGTCGCGCCAACGAGGCCAGCGGCGATCCACAGGGCCAGGGAAATGCTTCATTGACCCGCTACAACGTGCCCTTCCTGATCCTCGGCGGCCTACTCTGGGTGCTGATCCTGATTGGCTCGGTGGCGGAGTTCGCGGGCGTCGCCTGAGCCGCCCTCGCGCCGCAGCAGTTCGCGCTTGCGCGGCAAGCCCCAGCGATATCCGCCCTCGCCGCTACCGCCGACCACGCGGTGGCAGGGCACCAGCAGGCCGATGGGGTTGCTGGCGCAGGCGCGGGCGATGGCGCGCGGGTGCGTGCCCAGTTCCTCCGCCAGCTCGCCATAGCGCCGCGTTTCGCCGCTGGGGATGCGCGTGAGGGCCCGCCAGACGCGAAGCTGGAAGGCGCTGCCGTGCAGGTCCAGCGGCAGGTGCGCGGCCTGCTCGGGCTCTTCCAGCTGGGTGATCACCTCGCGTAGCCAGTCGCCCAGTCCGTCGTCGTCGCGGGTGCGCTCGGCGGCGGCGAAGCGCTCGGCCAACTGGCGCTCCAGTTCGCCGGCATCGTCGGCGAAGAGCAGCGCGCACACGCCTTTATCAGTGGCCGCCAGCAGGACCAGCCCGAGCGGGCAGGGGGCGATGGCGTAGCGCAGGTGCTCGCCGGCTCCCTTCTGCCGACGTTGCGCCGGGCTCAGCGGTGTGGCGCTTTCATACAGGGCGCGGGTACCGGAATAGCCGGCCTCCAGCGCGGCATCGAGCACCGAGCGCGATTGTGGCAGGGCGGCAGCCAAGCGTTGCTCACGGCGGGATTCCGCCCAGGCCCGCGGCGTGAGGCCCGTGCGGGCCTTGAAGGCTCGGGCCAGGTGCGAGGCGGACAGACCGATGCGCCCGGCCAGCTCCTCCAGCGTCAGTGGCTTTTCCGCCTGGTCGAGCAATTCGCAAGCGGCGACGACCAGTGCATCGAGCTGTTCGCGCGGGCTGGGACCGCGCGGCGAGCAGCGTTTGCACGGACGGAAGCCGGCGGCTTCGGCGGCTTCGGGCGCGGCATGGAAGGTCACGTTCTCCCGTGATGGCCGGCGCGCCGGGCAGTTCGGCCGGCAGTAGACGCCCGTGGAGCGCACGCTGAAGACGAAACGCCCCTCATAGCGCTCATCGCGCTCGCAGACCGCCTGCCAGCAGCGCTCGGGGTCAAGTCGGGTAGTGGTCATGGCCGCTCTCCGGGGCAATGGCTGTTGGGGAGATTGTCCGTCCCGACATCCAGTGCAGCAATCCGCATCACGTTTTCAAACTCGAAGCGCGGCGGCAGGGACTACGCTTGCTGGGTATTCCCTGAAGAAGACCCCATGCCCTTGCGCCGATTCTGCCTGTGCTGCCTTCTGCTGCTCCTTGCGCTGAGTGCCCAGGGCCGTGCCGCGAGCCTGGCGCTTAGCGACCCGGAGCGAGCCTTCATCTCGGCCCACGAGCCGATCCGCGTCGGCCTGTTCCGCGCCGGCTGGCCGCCGTTCGAGGTGATCGACGAGTTCGATCAGTTCCACGGCATCAGTGCCGACTACCTGCAGTTGCTCTCCGAGCGCCTGGGCATGAAGGTCCAGCCGGTACTGTACAACACCTGGGAAGAGGTGCTGGCGGCAGTGAAAGCCGGCGAGGTGGACCTGGTGCCTTCCGTGGCGGCCACCGAGGAGCGCCAGCGCTTCCTGAACTTCACCCAGCCCTACGTCACCACCAGCAGCCTGATCTTCGCCCGGCGCGACAGCACCATTCGCACACTGGATGACCTGTCCGGCCGCCGGGTGGCGGTGGAGCAGGGCTACGCCGTCCATGAGCTGCTGGGCAAGGCGGTGCCGGGTATCGACTTCGTGCTGGTGGAGGACTCCCCCGGCGCGCTGAAGGCCGTCTCCACCGGGCGTGCCGATGCCTATGTGGGTAACCTCATCTCCACCACCTTCCTGATCGAACAACTCAGCCTGTCCAACCTGGAGGTGCGGGGTGACAGCGGGCTGGGCAACAGCCAGGTGCGCTTCGCCATGCGCAAGGAGCTGGAACAGCTGGTGCCGCTGCTGGACCGCGCACTGGGCAACATCACCCGTAGCGAGCAGGAGGCAATACAGGCGCGCTGGCTGCCGTCGCTGGATGTCTTCGACTGGATGAACCTGCTGCAGATCGCCTGGCCGTGGGTGGTGGGCTTCCTCGCCCTGCTGACCTTCGTGCTGGTGTGGAACCGCCGGCTGTCGATCCAGGTGGCCGAGCGCGCCCGCGCCGAGGCGGAGGAGCGGCGCCAGCGCAGCACCCTGCTGGCGCTGATCAACTCGATCCCCGACCCGATCTGGTTCAAGGACACCCAGGGGCGCTACCTGGGCGTCAACCAGGCTTTCGCCGACTGCCTCGGGCGGGCCCCGGAGGACATAGTCGGGCGCAGCGACCAGCAGATGTTCAGCCGTGCGGCCGGCACCGGTCGCCAGGAACGTGACCGCCAGGCGCTCACCGAGAGCGAGCCTTTCGCCAGCGAGGGTTGGGTGGTGTATCCCGACGGCCGGCGGGTGCTCTTCGACACCTTGCGCAGTGCCTTCCACGACGACCATGGCCGGCTGCTCGGGCTGGTGGGTGTCAGCCGTGACGTCACCGCGCGCAAGTCCACCGAATTGGCGCTGGCCGAGGCCCGCGACCTGGCCGAGGAGGCGGCGCAGCTCAAGAGCGACTTCCTCGCCAACATGAGCCACGAAATCCGCACGCCACTGAACATCATCATCGGCCTGGCACACCTGCTCCAGGAAACCACTCTGGACCCGCAACAGGTGGATTACCTGGGCAAGATTCAGGGTTCTGGCCAGTACCTGCTGGAGCTGATCAGCGACATCCTCGATCTGTCCCGCGTCGAAGCTGGCAAGCTGGAGTTCGAGCACATCGGCTTCGACCTGGAGCGCCTGCTCGGCGAGCTGTTCGATCTGTTCAACATCCGCGCCGCGAGCAAAGGCCTGGCAGTGCGCTGCGAGATCGACCCACGGGTGCCCGCCCAGGTGGTGGGAGATTCGCTGCGCCTGCGACAGATCCTGATGAACTACGGCAACAACGCACTGAAGTTCACCGAACAGGGCGAGGTAGTGCTGATCGTTCGTCTGGAAGACGAGGACGAAGACAGCCTGCAGCTCTACTTCGCCTTCCGCGACACCGGCATCGGCATCTCCGAACCGCAGCAGGAGCGTCTGTTCGAGTCCTTCCAGCAGGCGGACAGCTCCATCACCCGCCGCTACGGCGGCTCCGGCCTGGGCTTGGCGATCTGCAAGAAGCTGGCGGAGGCGATGGGCGGCAGCGTCGGGGTGGAGAGCGAGCCCAACCACGGCAGCCTGTTCTGGTGCCGGCTGCCCCTGGGGCGGGTGGACGACTCGGTCAGCCTGAGCTTGCAGACCATCAGCCACGAACCGCTGCCGGTGCCCATGCTGCCGGCCGCTTCGGCGGCGCCGGCACTGCTGGAGAGCGGCAATGTCGCCGAGGTCGAGCAGGTCTGCCGGCGCCTGGCCCACTTGCTGGCGGCGGACGACCCGCGCGCCGGACGGTTGCTCGGCGAGCGTGCAAGCCTGCTGCGCAGCGTCTTCAATGAGGGCTACGAGGGCATCGCCACGAGCGTGCGGCGCTTCGAGTTCGAACGGGCCCTGGAAAGTCTGGTGAATCTCGCGAGGGAGCGTGACATCCGCATATGACGGGGGCGGATAGAGCAAGTGGCGGTATGAACACGCGGGCAAGGCCGTGGTCCGATCAGCCATGGCATGTCACGAATCTGACCGATGCGAGGAGTTGCGATGGATAGCATGCTGGACCGGCCGGAGCAGGAGATGATCCTGGTGGTGGACGATCAGCCGGACAATCTGATGCTCATGAGCGAGCTGCTCATGGACCGCTACCAGGTACGCGTCGCCTCCAGCGGCGAGAAGGCGTTGCGCCTGATGCAGAGCGATCCGCGCCCGGACCTGGTGCTGCTCGACATCATGATGCCGGAGATGGACGGCTACGAAGTCTGCCGCCAGCTCAAGGCCGACCCGATGACCCGTGACATCCCGGTGATCTTCCTCACCGGCATGGTCAGCGCCGCCGACGAGCAGAGGGGCCTGGACCTGGGCGCGGTTGACTACCTGACCAAGCCGATCAGCCCGCCGGTGACCCTGGCGCGCATCCGCGCGCACCTGAACCTCAAGGCCAACGCCGACTTCCTGCGCGACAAGAGCGAGTACCTGGAGCTGGAGGTGCGCCGCCGCGCCCGCGAGCTGCAGGCCATCCAGGACGCCACCCTGGAAGCCATGGCGACCCTCTGCGACCTGCGCGATAACCCCCACAGCAACCATCTGGTGCGCATCGAGCACTACATGCGCCTGCTGGGGAGCGCGCTGTCCCTGCACAGCGAGTTCGCCGCCGATTTGTCGGTGGAGAACATCGAGTTGCTGGTGCGCTCGGCGCAGTTGCACGACATCGGCAAGGTCGCCGTGCCCGACCGTATCCTGCATAGCCCCGGCCAGCTGGAAGAGGCTGACCGATTGATCCTCGAAAGCCACACCACCGTCGGCCGCGACGCGCTGGCGGCCGCCGAGCGCAAGCTGGGCTCCCCGGCGGAGTTCCTGCGATTCGCCAAGGAAATCGCCTACAGCCACCACGAACACTGGGACGGCAGTGGCTTCCCCGAGGGCCTGGCCGGCGAGCAGATTCCCCTGGGCGCGCGGATGCTCTCGCTGATCGACGGCTATGACGAACTCACCTGCCGTCACGCCTACCGCACCTCGCTGAGCCCGGAGGAGGCCGCCGCGCGCATCAAGGCCGGTGCCGGCAACCAGTTCGACCCGCGTGTGGTGGAGGCCTTCGGCGAGGTCGCCGAAGGCTTCGCCAACATCGCCCAGCGCTACGCCGACAGCGACGAGGCGCTGGGGCTGGAGCTGCAGCGGCTGGAAGACGCGGTAACCGAAAGTATCGAGCTGACACCGCCTGAACCCTGATCGCGCTGGGCGGTTGTCGACGGATGCCGTATAAGGAGCGCAGCGCCCCAGAGAGGTACGCCAGGAAGCCTGATGAAAACCCCGAAACGCCTGGAGCCGTTGATCGAAGACGGCCTGATCGATGAAGTATTACGCCCGCTGATGAGCGGCAAGGAAGCAGCGGTCTACGTGGTGCGCTGCGGCGCCGAACTGCGCTGCGCCAAGGTCTACAAGGAAGCCAACAAACGCAGCTTCCGCCAGGCCGCCGAGTACCAGGAAGGCCGCAAGGTGCGCAATAGCCGCCAGGCCCGCGCCATGGCCAAGGGCACCAAGTACGGCCGCAAGGAGCAGGAAGACGCCTGGCAGAACGCCGAGGTGGCCGCGCTGTTCCGCCTGGCCAACGCCGGGGTACGCGTCCCCAAACCTTATGATTTCCTCGACGGCGTGCTGTTGATGGAGATGGTCGCCGACGAAGAGGGGGACGCCGCGCCACGTCTGAACGACGTGGTGATGGAGCCCGAGCTGGCACGAGACTTCCACGAATTCCTCATCCGCCAGATCGTCATGATGCTCTGCGCAGGCCTCGTGCACGGCGACCTGTCGGAATTCAACGTGCTGGTCGGCCCGGATGGCCCGGTGATCATCGACCTGCCGCAGGCCGTGGATGCCGCCGGCAACAACCACGCCTTCCGCATGCTCGAACGTGACGTGGGCAACATGGCTGCCTACTTCGGCCGCTTTGCTCCGGAGCTCAAGTACACCCACTACGCCAAGGAAATGTGGGCCCTCTATGAAGACGGCAAGCTGCAGCCGGATACCCCGTTGACCGGGCACTTCGATGATCCGGAAGACGAGGCGGACGTGGATTCGGTGCTGCGTGAAATTGCCGAGGCCATGCGTGAGCAGGAGCGCCGCGAAGCCGGCCGTGCTGCCCAGGACGCCCCGCAGCAACGCGACGAGCCGCCGCCCCCGCCGTGGGAGCAGGCCTGAGCCCATTGCCCGGCGAGTCGGCGCTTCTTGCCCTGATCGCCGGGCAACCTGATCGTCTGCACCTGCTGCGTGTAGTGCGCGATCACGGCCCGGAAGACGCCTGGATCGCCGCAGGTTTCGTGCGCAATGCGGTTTGGGACGCCTTGCATGGCTACATCGAGCCCACGCCGCTCAGCGATATCGACGTGCTGTATTTCGCGGCCGACAGCCTGGAGCCCGAGGCGGACTACGCCTGGGAGCGCCGGCTGCTGGACGTCTGCCCGGATGCGCCCTGGTCTGTGCGCAATCAGGCGAGGATGCACCTGCGCAATGGAGACGCGCCCTACAGGGATTGCGCCGATGCCATGTGCCGCTGGCCGGAGGTCTGCACGGCGGTGGCGTTGCGTCTGCGCGGTGATTCCCTGGAGCTGCTGGCACCGCTGGGCCTGGAGGACATCTGGGCGCTCTGTGTCCGGCCCACCGAGCACTTCCGCCGCAAGCCGGATATCTACCGCGAACGCATCGCCGCCAAGAACTGGCCGGCGCGCTGGCCGAAGCTCCAGATCGAGCCCCTGTAGGAGCGAGCTTGCTCGCGAAGCAGATTTCCGACGGAGTCCCCGGTGTTGTGCGGTTCGCGAGCAAGCTCGCTCCTACCGGTCAGCTCCTTCGCTCCCGTTCTCGTCGGAGCGGACTCCTCGCCCCTCTGACTGGCTGGGTGTTGCTGGAAGGCAGGGGCGTGGAATGGCAGATATCGAGGGCTGGCTCCGTTCCTACAAAACCCTTCTCCACGGGCTGCCGAGAGCTGCCCGGAAAACTGTAAGGCCACAACTGTATCCATACATTTCAAGCGAGGGCTGTTAGTTTTCCTGCATCGCACCCCGAGCGCTCTGCCATGCCCCTCCGCCACGTTCTCCTCGCCTTGCTGGTCACCCTGATCTGGGGCGTCAACTTCGTCGTGATCAAGGTCGGCCTGCACGACTTCCCGCCGCTGCTGTTCTGCGCCCTGCGCTTCGCTCTGGCGGCGCTACCGTTGATCTTCCTGCGCGGCCCGCTGCCGGCGCCGTTCTGGCGCATCGTGCAGATCGGCGTACTGCTGGGCGTGGTCAAGTTCGGCCTGCTGTTCGTCGGTATGCATATCGGCATGCCCGCTGGCCTGTCGTCGCTGGTGCTGCAGAGCCAGGTGTTCTTCACCGTGCTGATCGCCGCTGCCTTCCTCGGTGAGCGTCCCAGCCCGCGTGCGTTGATCGGCTTGGCGCTGGCCGCTGGCGGCCTGCTGCTGATCGGCCTGGAACGCCCCATGGGCGACAGCCTGGTGGCCTTCCTGCTGGTGATTGCCGCCGCGCTGGCGTGGGCTTTTTCCAACATCGCCACCAAGCGCTCCGGTGCCAGCGACATGCTGCGCCTGATCAGCTGGGTCAGCCTGATCCCGCCGTTGCCGCTGCTGGTGCTGTCGTGGATCTTCGAAGGCCCGGAGGCCATCGAGCACGCCGTGGTCAACATCAACTGGACCGGCGCAGGTGCGCTGCTCTACATCGCCTTCCTCGCCACCACCGTCGGTTTCGGCCTGTGGAGCTTCCTGCTGCGCCGCTACCCGGCCAGCCAGGTCACGCCCTTCGCCCTCGCCGTGCCGGTGTCCGGGCTGCTGTCGGGCTGGCTGTTCCTGGGGGAAGACCTCACCACCCAGGACTGGATGGCCTGCGTGCTGGTGTTCGTCGGCCTGGCCGTAACCGTGCTGCCGGCTTCGATCTGGCGTCGTCGAGCGGTAGCGAACGCTTAGCAGGGTGTCAGACCACCTCGCCGAGGCGCTCTACTACCCACTGATTGATGCTCTGGTTGCTCAGCTCCGCCTTGATCGCCACCTGCGCATGCAGTTGCGGGTCCAGGCGCAAGCTGAGCTTGCCGGAGAACGGCCGCTGCGGTTCGCGGCCGAGTTTGCTGCAGGTCGCCAGGTAGTCGTCCACCGCCTCTTCGAACGCCTCGCGCAACTCGCCGACCGACTCACCGTGGAATCCGATCACGTCGCGGATGCCGGCGACATGGCCGATGAACAGCCCGTCGTCGTCGCTGTATTCGATTCGTGCGGCGTAGCCTTGGTATTTCATGGGCGTCATGGGTGGACTCCTGCCTGTTCGAGCAAAGCGCGTGCGTCACGCACCTGATAGGGCATGGCTTCCTTGGTCGGGTGTGGGCGATGGAAGGTGGCGATGATGCCATTCAGCTCGAAACGCACCCGTGAACCATGGCCCTCGACCACCTGCGCGCCGGGCGAGATCAGCAGCGACTCGATGCGCAGCCATTCCAGTGAAGCCGGAACGGGGAGGGAGTAGATCAACTCCAGTGTCCTGCGTTGCCGGGCATTCATCCCGTGCTCCGATAGTTGGTATCAGATTATGCTACCAACTGATGCGAAGAGCCAGGTGTCGGATACGTCGCCAGGGATCGTGTGAATTGTCTTCAGTGACAGCACTTCCCCGACTCCAGGTCCTTGAGGATCGGGCAGTCCGGCCGGTGGTCGCCCTGGCAGTGGTCGCTCAGTTCCTGCAGGGTGTCGCGCAGGCTGCTGAGTTCGGCGATCTTGCGGTTGAGTTCGTCGATGTGCCGGGCGGCCAGGGCCTTCACGTCGGCGCTGGCTCGCTGGCGGTCCTGCCAGAGGGCGAGCAGGTGGCCGACCTCTTCCAGTGAGAAGCCGAAATCCCGCGAGCGGCGGATGAAGGCCAGGGTGTGCAGGTCCTGCTCGCTGTAGTGACGGTAGCCGCTGGCGCTGCGGCCGGCGGGGGCGAGCAGACCGGTGGATTCGTAGTAGCGGATCATCTTCGCGGTCAGGCCGCTCTTCTTTGCTGCTTCACCGATGTTCATGCCGATTCCTCTTGAGCGACCGCCCCCGATAGTTCGGGGGCGACACTGTCATTTCTGATCCTGGGGTTTCCAGCGCTTGAGCAGCAGGGCGTTGCTCACCACGCTGACGCTCGAAGCGGCCATCGCCGCGCCGGCCACCATCGGGTTGAGCAGGCCGAAGGCCGCCAGCGGAATGCCCACCAGGTTGTAGATGAAGGCCCAGAACAGGTTCTGGCGGATCTTCGCGTAGGTGCGCCGGGAGATATCCAGCGCCGCCGGCACCAGGCGCGGGTCGCCGCGCATCAGGGTGATGCCGGCCGCGTGCATGGCAACATCGGTGCCGCCGCCCATGGCGATGCCGACGTCCGCCGCGGCCAGTGCAGGGGCATCGTTGATGCCGTCGCCGACCATCGCCACGACTTTGCCTGCCTGTCGCAATGCACCGACCACGGCAGCCTTGTCGCCGGGCAGCACTTCGGCGTGCACATCGTCCAGGCCCAGGGCGTCGGCGACGACCTTGGCGCTGCCACGGTTGTCACCGGTGATCAGGTGGCTGGCGATGCCGCGTTCGCGCAGAGCGTCAATGGCGACCTTCGCTCCTTCCTTGAGGCTGTCGCCAAAGGCGAACAGGGCGATGACGCGGGGCTGCGGTTCGCGCTCGATCAGCCAGGACAGGGTGCGGCCCTCGGCCTCCCATCGCATAGCGGAGTCGGCCAGCGCTCCGGCTGGCAGCTGTGCTTCGTCGAGCATCCGCCGATTGCCCAGGGCCAGCAGGCGGCCATCGATGCGGCCCTGGATGCCACGCCCGGTTAGGGCCTGGATGGCCTCGGCGGCGGCGGGATTCAGGCTGCGCTCGGCGCAGGCATCGAGCACGGCGCGAGCCAGTGGGTGTTCGCTGCCGCGTTGCAGGGCGCCGGCCAGAGCCAGGGCCTCGGCTTCGTCACCGGCCGCGGCAAGGTTGGTGATGCGTGGCTGGCCGGAGGTGAGGGTGCCGGTCTTGTCGAAGGCGACGGCGGTTACCGCATGGGCGACTTCCAGGGCTTCGGCGTCCTTGATCAGGATGCCATGCTTGGCCGCTACGCCGGTGCCCGCCATGATCGCGGTCGGGGTGGCGAGGCCCAGGGCGCAGGGGCAGGCGATGACCAGCACGGCCACGGCGTTGATCAGTGCCTGTTCCCAGCCAGCGCCAGCGATCAGCCAGCCGACCAGGGTGAGCAGGGCAATGCCGATCACCACCGGCACGAACACGTTGCTGACCTTGTCCACCAGCTTCTGGATCGGTGCCTTGGCTGCCTGGGCGTCTTCCACCAGGCGGATGATGCGTGCCAGCACGGTCTCGCCGCCCAGTGCAGTAGTCTTCACGCGCAACACGCCTTCGCCGTTGATGGCGCCGCCGGTGACCGGATCGCCGATGTCCTTGGGCACCGGCAGGCTTTCGCCGGTGATCAGGGCCTCGTCGGCATGGCTCTGCCCGGCGAGGACTTCACCGTCCACCGGGAAACGTTCGCCGGGGCGCACCAGCACTTCGTCGCCCAGGCGCAGTTCGGCGATGGCGACGTCCTCTTCGATACCGTCACGCACGCGGGTAGCGCGCTCTGGCCGCAAGGCTTCAAGAGCTCGGATGGCGGCGGCGGTCTGGCGTTTGGCGCGGCTTTCCAGGTACTTGCCGAGCAGGATCAGGGTGATGACCACGGCGCTGGCTTCGAAGTACAGGTGCGGCATCTGCCCGGGAGCTGCGGCGTACCAGAGGTACAGGCTCAGGCCATAGCCGGCGCTGGTGCCGAGGGCGACCAGCAGGTCCATGTTGCCGCTGCGGGCGCGTACGGCCTTGTAGGCCGATACATAGAAGCGAGCGCCGATGATGAATTGCACGGGCGTGGCGAGGACGAACTGCACCCAGGCCGGCAGCATCCAGTGCTGGCCGAACCAGTCGCCAACCATCGGCAGCACCAGCGGCAACGACAGCAGGATGGCGGCGGCCAGCCACCAGCGCTCGCGCGCCAGGCGGGCCACGGCCGGGTCCACGGTGGGTTGGTCTGGTTCAAGGGGGCGGGCCTTGTAGCCGGCCTTGTCGACGGCAGCGATCAGCGTGGCTGCCTCCACCGCGCCGAGCAACTCGACATGGGCGCGCTCACTGGCCAGGTTGACGCTGGCTGTGCGCACACCGGGCACCTTGGCCAGGGCGCGCTCGACGCGCCCGACGCAACTGGCGCAGGTCATGCCCTCAATGGCCAGTTCCAGGCTGTGGGCCGGTACCTGGTAACCGGCCTGCTCGACGGCGGCGACCAAAGCCGGCAGGGTGTTGCTGCTGGACGGTGCGGCGAGTTGCACGCGGGCCTGTTCGCTGGCCAGGTTGACGCTGGCGTCCTGCACGCCGGGCACTTTGCGCAGGGCGCGCTCGACCCGACCGGCGCAGCTGGCGCAGGTCATCCCGGAGACGGGCAGGTCGAGCTCGATGGGGTTGGCGCTGCTCATGGGGCTTTCTCCCTGAAGTTCCCCGATAGCATCAACCTTGACACGAGGGTAAGGTCAACCCTCGTTCGCTGCCATCTTGTCGCAGGTCAGGCTGCGAGGCGGATTCTCAACTGCCGCTGGAGACCGGCATCAGGTAAAGACCGCTCTCGCTGTTGGCGATACGGAATTTGCGCACTTCGCCGGCATGCAATTGGACAGACTGCGCGCGCAGCGGCTGGATACCACTGCGGCAGAGTCCGGAATTGGCGGTCTGCAGGCGAAGGGAGACTTCGCCAGGCGGCAGGTTGAGGGCGATTTCGCCTTCGGGCTGCAGGCGCGAGACCTTTTCGTCCTGCACATAGAGGTCGATGTCGCAGGCGGTGCCGGTATCCAGCCGTTCGCGGCTGACGATCAGCACGGCATAGGCCACCGGCTGTGCGTCGGGCACTGGCCAGGAGCCGGGAGTGCTTGGTGGCGGCGCGGTCGGGGAAGTAGGCGCGGGTGCGGAAGGCGCCGAGGGCTCTTCGGGCATGCCGTCGGCGCAAGCAATGAACGGGAGGGCGGCCGTGAGGCCAACGGCGAGCAGTAGGGAACGGCGCATGGGCGTTCTCCGATGAGTCAGCTATTTCCGCAGCTTGGCTGAGAGGCTGACGTAGGACAAGTGCAAGGCGACTTCAGCGCGACAGGCTTGACCTTGCCACGGTGGCAAGGTCGAAACTGCACCCAACGCTTCAATCCATCAGAGGAGAGATTCCATGCACACCTTCAATGTCAAAGGCATGAGCTGCGGCCACTGCGTGCGAGCCATCACCCAGGCGGTACAGGCGCTGGATGCCGCGGCGGATGTACAGGTCGACCTGGGTGCCGGCGAAGTCCGCGTCGCCAGCCGTCTGGACGATTCCGCGATTCTCGCGGCGATCCGCGAGGAAGGCTACGAGGCCGAGGCAGCCTGAGGTTTCATCCCTTCCGGGCCGGCGTCCTGCCGGCCCTTACGCCAGTGCCGGATGCCAGTCGCGCACCAGCCCACGGAACACGGCGTCGAACAGTTCGCGGGTTTCCTGCAACGGGTCGAACAGGCCCGGGTCGCGCAGCCAGTCACTGAGCAGGCCGAAGATCATCGCGTGCACCGCTCGCGAGGCGATCTTGGGCGTCACGCCGGGCATCAGCCGTGTGCGGCAATCCTCGCGGTTGAACAGCTGCTCGCAAAGCTCGATGAACTGGCGGACGAACTGGTTATGGCGCTCCTCGGCGTCGCGCAATTCATCGGTGAACTCGCAGCGTTGCAGGAGGATGGTGAGGATGCGCCGGCGCTGCTCGTCGCGGGCCAGGTTCTCGACCACTTCCACGCTGAGCTGGAACAGCGATTCGATCGGGTCGTGGCCGTCGCAGCCGGATAGCCGCTGCGCCAGTTGCTCGGGCGGCAGGCGGACCTGGTTGAGCATGTCGTTGAACAAGTGCGCCTTGTTCTGGAAGTGCCAATACACCGCGCCGCGGGTCACTCCTGCGGCGCGCGCGATCTCTTCGAGACTGGTATTTGAGACGCCTTTCGCAAAGAAAAGGCCTTCAGCCGAGTCAAGAATCGTCTGACGGGTTCGTTCCGAATCTTCTTTAGTTCTTCGCATGGCGCTTGCTGGTATACAGGCTAGGATCACTGAGTGACAGGCAGTTTACTGATTTTATAGCGCTAACAGTGCTTTACAGACACTGGCGTAGGTAAGAGTCACACCGTCGTCGTCCCCTGGGGTTCCGCCGTCAGTCATTTCCATGGAGAGGTTACATGCCGTTTGCCCGTCGTTTGCCCGTCGCGCTTGCTGTCGTTGGGTTGCCAGTCCTGTTTTCTGCCTGGGCCCAGGCCGAGGACAAACCTGCCACGGCGGCGCCTCCTCCCCCGGCAGTGACGGTCGAAGTGGCCAAGAGCGCCCCGGTGCCCCTGACCTTCGAATACGCCGCGCGGACTGCCGGCTACCGCGAAGTGGAAGTGCGCGCCCAGGTCAGCGGCATCCTGCAGCGCCGCACCTACGAGGAGGGCCGGCCGGTGAAGGAGGGCCAGGTGCTGTTCCGCATCGATCCGCGTCCCTACCAGGCTGCGCTGGGCCAGGCCAAGGGTTCCCTGGCGCAGACCCAGGCGCGCTACCGGCAGACGGAGCGTGACCTAAAGCGTATCCGCGAACTGCAGAAAAAGGGCTTTGCCAGCGAGAGCGAACTGGATCGCTACGTCTCCGATTTCGAACAGGCCAAGGCGGACGTCGAGGCGGCGAAGGCCAATGTCCAGGCCAAGCAGATCGACCTGAACTACACCACGGTTACCGCGCCGATTTCCGGCATGGCGAGCAAGGAAGTGCGTTCGGAGGGCAGCCTGGTGGCGGCCAGCGATCCGAACTCCAGCCTGCTGACCAAGCTCACCCAGCTCGACCCGGTGTACGTCAACTTCGCCTATCCCGACACCCAGGCCGCGCAGATGAACGATGGGGTGAAGAGTGGTCGCTACATCCTGCCCAAGGACGGCAAGCTGACCGCCGAGTTGCGCTTCGGTGATGGCAGCAAGTACCCCATCGAAGGCGTCGTCGATTTCACCGACAGCTTCGTCAACACCGGCACCGGCACCGTGAACGCCCGCGCCGTGGTGCCCAACCCTCACAACCTGCTGATCCCTGGTCAGTTCGTGCGCATCCTGATCACCGGCATCACCCAGAGCAACGCCGTGACCCTGCCCGAGCGCGCACTGGCCCAGGGCCCGCGCGGCACCTTCGTCTACGTGGTGGACAAGGACGGTTTCGCCCGTGTGCGCCAGGTGACGACCTCCAAGACCGTCAACGGCCGCTGGATTATCGATGCCGGCGTGGATGACGGTGACCACGTGATCGTCGAAGGCATTCCCAAGGTCAGGCCGGACCAGCCGGTAAAGGCCAGCGAGGCAGCACCGCAGGCGCCTGCGCCGCAACCCGCCCAGGCACAGTCCTAAGGAGCGCCCATCGTGATCTCGCGCTTCTTCATCGAACGCCCCGTGTTCGCGATGGTGATTTCCATCGTGATCCTGCTCGCCGGCCTCGTCGCCATGCGCGCGCTGCCCATCGCCCAGTACCCGGAAATCGTTCCGCCGCAGGTGTCGGTTTCCGCCGCGTACCCCGGCGCCAGCTCCCAGGTGATCGCCGAAACCGTGGCCGCCCCGCTGGAGCAGGAAATCAACGGCGTCGAAGGCATGATCTACCAGCTGTCGAACTCCGACAGCAGCGGGGCCATGAGCCTGACCGTGTACTTCGAGGTGGGCACCGACCCGGACCAGGCCACCATCGACGTCAACAACAAGGTGCAGGCCGCGCTCGCCAAGCTTCCGGAAGAGGTACGCCGGCAGGGCGTGCAGGTGGAGAAAAAATCCTCCGACATCCTGCAGGTGGTGACCCTGTTCTCACCGGACAACTCCCGAGACCCGATCTTCATCAGTAACTACGCGCTGATCAACGTGATCGACGACCTCAAGCGGATTCCCGGGGTTGGTGACGTCAGCCAGTTCGGTTCCAAGGACTACTCCATGCGTATCTGGCTACGGCCGGACAAGCTGGCGCAATACAACATGACGCCTTCGGACGTGGCGAGCGCGATCCGCGAGCAGAACTCGCAGTTCGCCGCGGGCAGCTTCGGCCAGCAACCGATGAAGGAGCCGCAGGACTTCACCTACATGGCGACCGCCCAGGGGCGGTTCACTGATCCGAAGGAATTCGAGAGCATCATCCTGCGCAGTGACCCGACCGGCGCCAGCCTGTTGCTCAAGGACGTGGCGCGCGTCGAACTCGGGGCCCAGGACTATTCCCTGGTGACCTCGCTGAACGGCCAGCAGAACGCTGCCTTCGGTATCTACCTGCAGCCGGGCGCCAACGCACTGGATACCGCCCAGGCCGTGCGCGACCACATGGATGCCATGGCCAAGCGCTTCCCTGAGGGCATCACCTACAAGATTCCCTACGACACCACCATCTTCGTGCAGGTCTCCATCGAGGAAGTGATCCATACCTTCATCGAGGCGCTGATCCTGGTGATGGTCGTGGTCTTCGTGTTCCTGCAGAGCATCCGCGCCACGCTGATCCCGGTGCTGGCGATTCCCGTCTCGCTGGTCGGTACCTTCGCCGGCATGTACCTGATGGGCTTCTCCATCAACCTGCTGTCGCTGTTCGGCATGGTGCTGGCCATCGGCATCGTGGTGGACGACGCGATCGTGGTGCTGGAGAACGTCGAGCGGGTGATGCGCACCGAGAAGCTCGGACCCAAGGAGGCGGCGATCAAGGCGATGGAGGAGGTGACCGGACCGATCGTCGCCATCGTGCTGGTACTTTGCGCCGTGTTCATCCCCGTCGGGTTCCTTGGCGGCCTGGCCGGGCAGATGTACAAGCAGTTCGCGATCACCATCGCGGTGTCGGTGGTGATCTCCGGCATCGTGGCCCTGACCTTGTCACCGGCACTCTGCGCGTTGATCCTCAAGCCCGAACACAAGGAGCCGGCTGCGCCGTTCCGCTGGTTCAACCGCATGTTCGAAAAAGCCACCAACGGCTATGGCGCTGGCGTGCAGTTCTTCCTCAAACGGGCGGCGCTGGGGCTGCTGCTGTTCGGCGGCATGATCGCCCTGCTGGTCATCCTGTTCGGCCGGGTCCCCGGCTCGCTGGTGCCCGACGAGGACCAGGGCTACGTGCTCAACGCCTACTTCCTGCCGCCGGCGGCCTCGCTGACCCGTACCGAGAAGCTCACCAGCGATGTGACCCATCAGTTGATGAAGCACCCGGCGGTACAGGACGTGGTGACCTTCGCTGGCTTCGACATCCTCACCTTTGGCACCCGCAGCAACGCCGGCGTGTCTTTCGTGCCGCTCAAGGACTGGAAGGAACGCACCACCCCCGAGCTGGACGCGCGCAACCTGACCCATGAATTCATGAAGATGGGCGCGGGGCAGGAAGACGGCGTGGTGATGTCCTTCAACCCGCCGCCGATCACCGGCATGAGTACCACCGGCGGCTTCGAGGCCTATATCCAGGACCGCAGCGGTGGCACCTCCGAGCAGCTGGAAGAGGTAACCATGAAGTTCCTCGCCGCCGCGGCCAAACGGCCGGAGCTGGCGGGGGTGAACACCACCTTCAACGCCAACGTGCCGCAATACTACATCGACCTGGACCGCACCAAGGCGCGCTCCCTGGGCGTGGCGATCAATGACGTGTTCACGGCCATGCAGTCCACCTTCGGCAGCTACTACGTCAACGACTTCACGCTCTACGGGCGGACCTGGCAGGTCACCCTGGAATCGGAGCCGGAGTTCCGCCGCAAACCGGACGACCTGAGCCAGGTCTTCGTGCGTTCCTCCACGGGCGATCTGGTGCCCTTGACCACGCTGGTGTCGGTCAAGCGCATCCTCGGTCCGGACTCCTACGCACGCTTCAACGTCTTCCCGGCGGCCAAGCTGCTTGGCGGTCCGGCGCCGGGTTACAGCTCCGGCCAGTCCCTGGCGGCAATGCAGGAAGTGGCCAACGAGGTGTTGGGGCAGGACTACACCCTGGCGTGGATCGGCTCGGCCTACCAGGAGCTGGCGACCCAGGGCTCGGGTAGCACGGCGTTCATCTTCGGCCTGATCCTGGTGTTCCTCATCCTCGCGGCCCAATACGAGCGCTGGACGCTGCCGCTGGCGGTGGTCACCGCGGTGCCCTTCGCCGTATTCGGGGCGATCCTGGCGATCTGGCTGCGCGGACTGGATAACGACGTGTACTTCCAGGTCGGCCTGGTGACCCTGATCGGCCTGGCGGCGAAAAACGCCATCCTGATCATCGAGTTCGCTGTGCTGTGCCGCGAAGAGCAGGGCATGGGCCCGGTCGAGGCCGCGCTGGAAGCGGCCAAGCTGCGCTTCCGCCCCATCGTGATGACCTCGCTGGCCTTCATCCTGGGTTGCGTGCCACTGGCGATCAGTACCGGCGCCGGTTCCGCCAGCCGTCACTCCATCGGCACCGGGGTGATCGGCGGGATGCTGGCAGCGACCCTGCTGGCGACCTTCCTTATCCCGATGTTCTACATGCTGGTGGAATCGGCCGCCGACAAGCTCAGCGGTCGCAAGAGCAAGACCAAGCCCGCCGCAGAGGGGGCGCACGAGGTCTGATGTCCTGACAGGTCCGGTCGGCGCGGCCGGGCCTGTCTCTCCCACTATTTGGGGAGTTGCTTCGGGGGTTGCTTAGGGAGCTTGCTAATTTTTCGGGCCAAGCCACAATGCAGGGCTTCGCCGCGTCATCCGTGCGCGCCAACAAGATATTCACACCGGCCTGCCCGCGGTCTTCGCCGCTCCTCGGCGGACGCGTGTGACCAGGTGATCCATGAACCTCCGCATCCTGCTGATCCTCGGTGCCCTCAGCGCCTTCGGGCCCATGGCCATCGACTTCTACCTGCCCAGCTTCCCGACGTTGGCGCAGGCCTTTGGCACCGACGTCGAACATATCCAGCTGAGCCTGTCGGCTTATTTCGCCGGCCTTGCCCTCGGTCAGCTGCTCTACGGTCCGCTGGCCGATCGTGTTGGCCGGCGCATGCCGCTGCTGCTGGGGGTCAGCATCTTCACCCTGGCGTCCGTCGCCTGCGCCTTCGCGCCGAACCTGGAGTGGCTGATCGGCGCACGCTTCGTCCAGGCGCTGGGCGGTTGCGCGGGGATGGTGATCTCGCGGGCAGTGGTGCGTGATCTTTGCGACCCGGTGGCTGCCGCCAAGGCCTTTTCGCAACTGATGCTGGTGATGGGGCTGGCGCCGATCCTGGCACCGCTGGGCGGCGGGTTGCTGCTCAGCCTGTCGGGCTGGCAGTCGATCTTCTTCTGCCTGACGTTGTTCAGCGCCCTGGCCGGTGGCGCCATCGCGCTGTGGCTTCCCGAGACCATTCCGGCCGGGCCGCGTGCGCCGCTGCGGGGGGCTCTCGGGCAGTACCGGGCACTGTTCCGCGACCGCTCCTTCCTCACCTACGCGCTCACCGGCGGCGTGGCCATTGCCGGGATGTTCTCCTATATCGCCGGTTCGCCGTTCATCTTCATCCAGCTCTACGGCGTGCCAGCCGAGCACTACGGCTGGATCTTCGGCAGCAACGCCGCAGGCTTCATCCTGATGGCACAGGTCAACGCGCGGCTGCTGCGCTATCGCGGGCCGGGGTTCTGGCTGCGGCGGGCGGTCTGGGTATATTTCGGTTGTGGCGTGGCGCTGCTGGCGGTCACCCTGGCGAAGCCGACGCAACTCTGGCCGCTGCTGATTCCGTTGTTTGGCTCCATCGCCAGCCTGGGCTTCCTCATGCCCAATTCGTCAGCCTGCGCCATGGCCAGCCAGGGCCGGCACGCGGGCAGTGCGTCGGCGCTGATGGGCAGCCTGCAGTTCACCGTCGCGGCGGGTGCTTCGGCGCTGGTTGGTGCCTTGCACGACGGCTCGGCGCTGCCGATGGCCGTAGTCATCACGGTGTGCGGCCTGGTGGCCGCGGTGCTTGGCTGGCTGAGCGGGCAGATCAGCGAGCGTGCCGCGTGATCAGCCGGCGGCGCGTTGCACCCGTTCGGGTAGCTGGTGCGGTGCCCTCAAGCGGGCTTCGAGGGTAGCGACGAAACTGCGTGCCTCCCGTTCGCTGCGGAAGCGCACGGCCTGCTGGTCGAGGCAGACTTCCCACGGCTGGTCTTTGCGGAGGCTGGACGGACGGACGAGGATGTTCACGGTGCTCACCCCTGTGCTGTCAGGTGAAAAGGGACTCTCAGTGTAGTCCTGTCATGTGGCGGTAGCAGGTGCGACCTGTAGTCGCCGACATGCGGCGTCCAACTGGCTGGAAAGCCTTGCAGCCGCCGTCCCAGAGCGCTGCGCGTGCCGTTGCGCCGCTTCGCTGAAAAATCCTGCAAAGCTTTGCTGCCGGCTCGCTTGTGGAGCCCGCGGCAGAACTACGACCAAAGGTTGATGGTGGGGTGGCGATCCCCGTCCATACTCGTTGTTCGACCTCGATAACAACAATAAGAGGCAGTGACGATGAGTTACCGGCAGTCCCATCACCGCTCCATCACGGAACCCTCCGCTTTCTGGGCCGAACAGGCCGGCCGCGTGGCCTGGTACCGCGCCCCGCAGGACACCCTGCAAGCCCTGTCCGACGGCAGCCACCGCTGGTTCGCCGATGGCCGACTGAATACCTGCTACCTCGCGCTCGACCGGCAGATCGAGCTCGGCCGTGGCAACCAGACCGCTCTGATCTATGACTCCCCCGTGACCAGCACCCAGCAGCGCTTCAGCTACCTGGAGCTGCGCGATGAGGTCGCGCGCCTGGCCGGCGCCCTGCGTGCGCTGGGTGTGGAAAAGGGCGACGGGGTGATCATCTACATGCCGATGGTGCCCCAGGCGGCCATGGCCATGCTTGCCTGCGCGCGCCTGGGGGCGGTGCACTCGGTGGTCTTCGGCGGCTTCGCGCCCCATGAGCTGGCGCTGCGCATCGACGACGCCCGGCCCAAGCTGGTGCTCACCGCCTCCTGCGGCCTGGAGTTCGAGCGGGTGATCGAATACAAGCCGTTGGTGGACAAGGCCCTGGAGCTGGCCAGCCACCAGCCGGCCCATGTGCTGGTGCTGCAACGCCCCCAGGCAATGGCGGAGCTGAAGGCAGGTCGCGACCTGGACTGGCGCGAGACCCTGGTCCATGCGCAACCGGCTGATCCGGTGGAAGTGGCCAGCGGCGACCCGCTCTACATCATGTACACCTCCGGCACGACCGGGAAACCCAAGGGCATCGTACGCGACAACGGCGGCCATGCCGTGGCGCTGAGCTATGCGCTGCCGACCATTTTCGGCCTGCAGCCGGGGGATGTCTGGTGGGGCGTATCCGACGTGGGCTGGGTGGTCGGCCACTCGCTGATCGTCTACGGACCATTGATGAACGGCTGCACCACGGTGTTCTACGAGGGCAAGCCGGTGCGGACGCCGGACGCCGGCAGCTACTGGCGAGTGATCGAGGAGCACAAGGTCAACAGCCTGTTCTGTGCGCCGACGGCGATCCGTGCGATCCGCAAGGAGGATCCGCAGGGCGAACTGCTCAAGCGCTACGACCTGAGCTCGCTGCGACACCTGTTCCTGGCGGGCGAGAAGCTCGACAGCACCACTCAGCACTGGCTGGAGGAACTTACCGGCAAGCCGGTGCACGACCACTGGTGGCAGACCGAAACCGGCTGGCCGGTGACCGCGCCCTGTACCGGCCTGGGCGACCACGACCTGCGCGGCGGCTCCACCAACCGCGCGGTCCCCGGCTACCACGTGCAGGTGGTGGACGACGAAGGCCGCCTGCTGGGCCCGAACGAGCAAGGCTCCATCGTCATTGCCTTGCCGCTGCCGCCCGGCTGCGCACAGACGTTGTGGAACGACCACGCGCGCTACCTGCAGGCGTACCTGAAGACCTATCCCGGCTACTACCACACCGGCGACGGCGGCTATGTGGACGAGGAGGGCTTCGTCTACATCATGGGGCGTACCGACGACGTGATTAACGTCTCCGGCCACCGCCTCTCCACCGGTGAGATGGAGGAGTTGCTGGCGCTGCACGAAGCCGTCGCCGAGTGCGCGGTGATCGCCGTACAGGACGACCTCAAGGGCCATGTGCCGCTGGGGCTGGTGGTACTCAAGGATGGTGCGCAGGCGACCGAGGCCAACCTGCAGCGCGAGCTGGTGGCGTTGGTGCGCGAGCGTATCGGCGCGCTGGCCTGCTTCCAGCGGGCGGTGGTGGTGAAGCGCCTGCCCAAGACCCGCTCGGGCAAGATCCTCCGCGCCGTGCTGCGCAAGATCGCCGACGGTGAGAGCTACGCGCCGCCTTCCACCATCGATGACCCGGCGATCCTCGGCGAAATCGCCGAGCGCCTTGGCCAGGCCGGCCTGGCCAAGGCGGGTTGATATCCCACGACGCCGGTGCTGCCGGCGTATTTCCAGGGCCGCACTTGTTGCGGCCCTTTTTATCGCCGTGTATTTCCAGTCATCGCCCAACATTGGCTCGGCAGGAATAAAGGCCGTTTGCCATCTAACATCATGTCAACTGGCCTTCATTGGACGTATTGCGCCCATGATCAAGCGTGTTGACCTCGATGACGAGGAGCTGAGGGTGCTGCGTGAGATCACGGCGCCGGCGCCGCGCCGGCCCGTGGTCCTGCTGGTGGACGATGATCGTGCGCTGCTGGCGCGTACGCGCCGGCTGATCGAGCGGGCCAACCTGCGTTGCCTCACCGCCAGCAGTGGGGCCGTGGCGCTGCGGCGTATTCGTCGCGATGAGGCGGCCATCGACCTGCTGGTCAGCGGCCTGGCACTGGAGAGCGGAGGGCCAGGGCTGGCGTTCATCCGCGAGCTGAACCGGGCTGGCACCTTCCTGCCAATCATCGTACTGTCCGCGCGCATCAATCTGGGGGATGAATTGTCGGAAACACCGTTGAATGTGCTGGGTTTCCTGCCAAAGCCCTTCGACCCTGCCAGCTTTCTCCACACGCTCAGCCATAGCCTGTAGGGGCGGGCCCGGCTCGCACCTACAGGTTCAGCCTCAGAGCGTCTGAGCCTTGAAGGTGTCGCATTTGCCTGGCGAGCCACTTTCGAAGCCGATCTTGAACCAGCGCACGCGCTGCTCGGACGAGCCGTGGGTGAAGGAGTCCGGCATCACCGTACCTCGCGCCTGGCGTTGCAGGTGATCGTCACCGATGGCCGTGGCGGCGTTCAGCGCCTCATCCACGTCACCCGGCTCCAGCCAGTTCAGGCGTTGCTGGGCGTGGTTGGCCCAGACCCCGGCGAAGCAGTCGGCCTGCAACTCCTGACGCACCGAAAGGCCGTTGGCACCTTCCATGCGCGCGCCACGCTGCCGGGCGGCGTTGATCTTGGCGGAGATGCCCAGCAGGTTCTGCACGTGGTGACCGACTTCGTGGGCGATCACGTAGGCCTGGGCGAAGTCACCGGCGGCGGAGAACTTCTGCTCCATCTCGCGGAAGAAACCGAGGTCGAGGTACACGCGGTGGTCGCCCGGGCAGTAGAACGGGCCTACCGCCGAGGAGGCGAAGCCGCATGCGGAGTTCACGCCACCGTTGAACAGGATCAGCTTGGGCTGCTCGTACTGGGCGTTGCTGCGGGCGAAAATTTCGCCCCAGGTGTCCTCGGTGTCGCCCAGAATCGACTGGACGAACTCCACTTGCGGGTCGCTGCCGGTGGCTGGTTTGCCCTGCGTCGGCCGACTGGGCGCCTGCTGCGAGACGTCCATCTGGCCGAGCAGCGAGCCGAGGATGGTCATTGGGTCCTGCCCGGAGAGCAGGCCGATCACCACCACGATGGCCACACCGCCCAGGCTCAGGCCTCGGCCACCGATACGCATGCCTCCGCCACCGCCGCCGCCGGTTTCATCGCGGGCATCCACTACGTTGTCGCTGCGTCGTCCTTTGCGCCATTGCATGGCGGCATCTCCATCGAACAGGTGGTTTCAGTGTTGTCTCGGGTGGGGCAGGCCGCCAGCCCGGTCGTCAGGCGAAACGGTGCAACAGCTCGGCGCGGGCCAGCAGTTGCACGTCGCCGCCGACGCGAACCTCATCGTCCTGGCCGACCTGTACGTCGAGCCGGCTCGGGCGGCCGACAAAGCGGCCCTGGGACAACTGGAACAGCTCGCCACGGCGTGCCTTGCCCAGTTCCACCAGGTAAGCGGCAACAGGGCCGGCGGCGCTGCCGGTGGCGACGTCCTCGATGACCCCGGCACCGTCCCAGGTTCGGCCTTCGCGATTATCCACATCCAGCACGAAAACGAAGGCGGCATTGAGCTTGGCCAGCTCGGCTGACAGATCCGTGCGCTGGCGCACGCGTCCCAGGGCCTCGCTGCGCACCGGCAGCAGCAGGTAGGGCAGGCCGGTGCTGACCACGGCGGCGGGGTAGTCGGCGAGATCGCTGGTGGTCAGCGAGAAGGCCTCGGCGAACCAGCGGCGCGCGTCGTCATCGAGCACGGTGCCGAAGTCAGCGGCGCCCTGGTTCATTTCGGCGTGGAAGCCGGTGCCGCGACGGCGTGTGGCCACTTTCACTTCCCTGGCTGGCAGCAACAGTGTCCAGTGTTCCTCTTCGCCACGCTGGTGCAGGTGGTGCAAAAGCGCGGCCGCGCCCAGCACCGGGTGGCCGGCGAAGGGCAGTTCCTCATCGACGGTGAAGATGCGCGCCGAGTAGGTATCCAGGGAGGCGGACGGAAACAGGAAGATCGACTCGAACTGCCGCAGCTCCTGGGTCAGTGCCAGCAGGGTCTGTTCGGGGATGCCGCGGGCATCGGGGAACACCGCCAGGCCATTGCCGGTGAGCGGTTGGTCGGCGAAGACGTCGAGCTGCCAGTACTGTTGCGCGGACATGGGCCTCCAGATGCCGCCCTTGAGCGGCTAAAGAAAAACTCGACAGCCAGCCTAGCGAGCTATATGTTCGCCGACAAGAAAGCGCAGGTCACAGCGCCGCGCTTTCCAGGCCACCGCAGTGGCCGGCGTCGCTCGGACGGTTCCGGGCGCCTACGTTCATCAGAGGACACCATGACTGAACCCCGTTCAGCTCGTCGCTTTGCGCGCATCGATCGCCTGCCCCCTTACGTCTTCAACATTACCGCCGAACTGAAGATGGCCGCCCGCCGCCGTGGCGAGGACATCATCGACCTGTCCATGGGCAACCCGGACGGGGCCACGCCGCCGCATATCGTCGAGAAGCTCTGCCAGGTCGCCCAGCGCGAAGACACCCACGGCTACTCCACGTCCCGTGGCATTCCGCGCCTGCGCCGCGCCATCTCGCACTGGTACCGCGACCGCTACGAGGTCGAGATCGACCCCGAATCCGAAGCCATCGTCACCATCGGCTCCAAGGAAGGCCTGGCACACCTGATGCTCGCCACCCTGGACCACGGCGACACTATCCTCGTGCCCAACCCCAGCTACCCGATCCATATCTACGGCGCGGTGATCGCCGGCGCCCAGGTGCGCTCGGTGCCACTGGTGCCGGGGATCGACTTCTTCAACGAGCTGGAACGGGCGATCCGCGAATCGATCCCGAAGCCGAAGATGATGATCCTCGGCTTCCCCTCCAACCCCACCGCGCAGTGCGTGGAGCTGGACTTCTTCGAGCGCGTGGTCGACCTCGCCAAGCGCTACGACGTGCTGGTCGTACACGACCTGGCCTACGCGGACATCACCTTCGATGGCTGGAAAGCCCCGTCGATCATGCAGGTGCCCGGCGCCAAGGACATCGCGGTGGAGTTCTTCACCCTGTCCAAGAGTTACAACATGGCCGGCTGGCGGATCGGCTTCATGGTCGGCAACCCGGAGCTGGTCTCGGCCCTGGCGCGGATCAAGAGCTACCACGACTACGGCACCTTCACCCCTTTGCAGGTGGCGGCCATCGCGGCGCTGGAAGGCGACCAGCAGTGCGTGCGCGACATCGCCGAGCAATACCAGAAGCGCCGCGACGTGCTGGTGAAGGGCCTGCACGAAGCCGGCTGGATGGTGGAGAACCCCAAGGCCTCCATGTACATCTGGGCGAAGATTCCCGAGCCCTATGCGCACCTGGGCTCGCTGGAATTTGCCAAGAAGCTGCTCAAGGACGCCAAGGTCTCGGTGTCGCCGGGGGTCGGCTTCGGCGACTATGGCGACGACCACGTGCGCTTCGCCCTGATCGAGAACCGTGACCGTCTGCGCCAGGCCGTGCGCGGGATCAAGGCAATGTTCCGTGCCGATGGGCTGCTGCCGGCCAAGGCCGAGTGAAGGCCACATGAATGAAAAGGGCGACCTGCTGGTCGCCCTTTCTTTTTGGAGTCCCTCACCCCGTCATGCTCGTGGAGCATTGCCGCGCGGGAACCTGGAGAGTGCCCCGCGCGCCGGAAGCCCCATCCCACCTCCACCAGCTTTCAGGGGTGAGGGAGTGCCTCGATGTAAGATCAGTGTGCGGGGTAGTCTGCCAGTACTTCGCGTTGGCCGGATTTGGTCAGCCCGACCACCTGGTAGGCGTCGTGGCGGTCGCCCATCTCCATGCCCGGCGAACCCATCGGCATGCCTGGCACGGCGGCACCGACCAGGTCCGCGCGTTCGCGCAGCTTGAGCACGTCGGCAGCCGGCACATGACCTTCGACGAACTTGCCGTCGATCACGCCGGTGTGGCATGAGCCCATGCTGTGCGGCACGCCAAGTTTGGTCTTCACTGCACTCATGTCCGCCTCGACGTGGTCGTTGACGGTGAATCCGTTGCTTTCCAGGTGCTTGATCCAGTCCTTGCAGCAGCCGCAGTTGGCATCGCGGTGCACGTCGATGGACAGCGGCTCGGCAGCCTGGGCGGCGCCGGCGACGAGGGCGGTTAGCAGAAGCAGGGTGCGCATGGTTGGAACCTCGAAATTCGAACGCGACCGAGCATACTCCCGAGCGTCTTCAGCCCCCACTCGCCGTTTGTTTCCCCATATGACGCGGACGTCGAACTTGCCGCGTCGTGCGGGGTCTCTAGCTGATCGGTGTGCGTCCGCGACTCCCGGTCGCAGGTCTGGACGCTCGGCAATGGCTGTATGGCCAAGGAGAAATCGGATGCTCTTCGCCCGTCTCGTCCTGCTGGTCCAGGCTCTGGTCTGGGGTGGCCTGGGACTGCTCTACTGGATTCGTCCCTATGAGATGGCCAACCTCAGCGGCATGTTGCTGATGGAGCCGTCGTCGGTGAGCGACGCTCGCGTGTTCTATGGCGGCCACCAGTTCGCCCTCGCGCTGTTCCTCGTCTTCGCCCTGCGCCGTCGTCTGCTGGTGCGCCCGGCGCTGATCCTGGTGATCCTGGTGCAGCTGACCCTGACATTGTCGCGCCTGCTGATCGCCTGGACCGAGGGCGGCATGGAATGGGATGCGCAACTGGCCGGGGTGGTCTACCGCGGAGTGATTTCGGCGCTGGCGATCTTCGCCCTCTACTGGCTGGAGCGGCAGTCGCGTAATCGCCAGGTGGTGGTGCGCGAAGAGCCGGAGCCCGAGGAGCGCAAGGCGGACTTCGAGGGACTCTGAGCTTCGGATAGGCGGCGCAGTCTGCGGGCGGCGCCGCTGCCGGGCCAACCCCGCTCCGTGCTATCGTATTGATTTCGCGGTAGAAGCAAGGCGGAGCCAGCATGAAGTTCGTACATCAACGGGAACACCTGAACGAAGGCGACCTGGTCGTCATCGAGTGCTCCATGACCTGCAACATCCGCCTGATGACCGATGCCGCCTTCCGCAGCTTCAAGAATGGCGGGCGCCACGTCTACCACGGCGGCGCGTTCGACCGGTTCCCGGCCAAGATCAAGGTGCCCAGCACCGGCAACTGGAACATCACCATCGATACCGTCACCCGCCGCGCCATCAGTGTGACGCGCAAGGCCGACTTCAAGTACAGCATCAAGTTCGTGCGCAAGTCGCCGTCGAACTACAGCTGATCCTCAGCTCCCCGCATGGGCGGGGAAGTCCTTGAGCAGGCGGGCGATACCTTCGTCCACCGCCTGCTGGGTGATCTTCGGGTCGTGCAGCTGGCGCGCCACCTGCGCCTGATAAAGCACCTGCCCGGTTGCCTCGTCGATAATCTGCAGCGCCAGGCGCGCCTGTTCCTGGTCGGTGATCTGGGTCTGGGTCATCACACCCGCGCCGGTCACCACTGGGCGCTGGACAATGCCGGTCTGGCTGTCCAGGCCGACGGCATAGATCACCCGCAGCTCCCCTGAATTGTCCTGGTAGCGGTAGCCCTTGGCTTCCAGCGCGCGGCGCACGGCAAGATCGAAGCGATCTTCCAGGTCTTCGCGGTGGCCCTGTGCGCGCACGGCCTGGATGAAGAAGGTGCTTTGCCGGCCATTGGCGGCGGGGGAGACGCTGATGTTGGCAGGATCGCTGCCGGCGCAGGCGGCCAGCAGCAGGCAGAGCAGGGGGAGGATCAGGCGGGACATGGACGTGCCTCTTGTCATTGTCCCGCAAGCGTAGTCGCCTTGCGGTTGCACACCGCCCAACCCTTGGTTGGGCGGCAGGCGACTATGCGGCCAGTGCTCAGCGGCGGGTCAGCAGTACGCCGGTTTCCATGTGGTGCGTGTAGGGGAACTGGTCGAACAGGGCGCAGCGGCTCACCTGGTGGGTGTCGTGCAGCTGGGCGATGTTCTGCGCCAGGGTCTCCGGGTTGCAGGAGATGTACAGGATGTTGTCGAAGCGCCGGGTCAGCTCGCAGGTGTCCGGGTCCATGCCGGCGCGCGGCGGGTCGACGAACACGCTGCCGAACGCGTAGGACTTCAGGTCGACGTCGGCCAGGCGACGGAACGGGCGCACTTCGTTGAGCGCCTGGGTCAGCTCCTCGGCGGAGAGGCGCACCAGGGTCACGTTGTCCACGGCGTTGTCGGCCAGGTTGGCCAGGGCGGCGTTCACCGAGGTCTTGCTGATCTCGGTGGCCAGCACCTTGCGCACGCGGGTCGCCAGGGGCAGGGTGAAGTTGCCGTTGCCGCAGTACAGCTCCAGCAGATCGTCCTCACGCTCGCCCAGGGCTTCGTACGCCCAGTTGAGCATCTTCTGGCACACCTCGCCGTTGGGCTGGGTGAAGGCGCCTTCCGGCTGGCGGTAGCGGAACAGGCGGCCGGCGACGGTCAGTTCTTCGCTCACATAGTCACGGCCCACCACCAGGCGCTTGCCGCGCGAACGGCCGACGATGCTCACGCCCAGCTCGGCAGCCAGCTTCTCGGCAGCAGCCTGCCAGGTCGCGTCCACCGGGCGGTGGTAGCACAGGGTGATCAGCGCATCGCCCGCCAGGGTGGTGAGGAATTCCACCTGGAACAGCTTGTGGCCCAGCGTCGGCTCGGCCCAGGCAGCCTTCAGGCGCGGCATCAGTTCGTTGATGCGCTGGCTGGCGATGGGGAACTCCTCGATCAGGATCGGCGTGTGCTTGTCGCCCTGCTCGAACATCGCGTAGTGGCGTGCCTCGCCCTCGCGCCACAGGCGGAACTCGGCGCGCAGGCGGTAATGCTCACGGGGCGAATCGAACACCGCAGGCTCGGGCGCGGCGAAGGGCGCCAGCAGCTCGCGCAGGCGGGCGACCTTGTCGGCCAGTTGGCTGTCGTAGTGGGACGGATCGAAACGCGGACTGCTCATGGGGCGGGTAACTCGTGTGGTCGGCGGCATCCTGATGGGTATCACTGCGCTCCACACCATCCTACGCCGGTGCGACTCGTAGGGTGGTGTGGAGCGCAGCGATACCCATGCCGCGAAAAGAAAATCAGGCGTTGAACCAGCCCAGCTTGATCACGAACAGGATCGAGAGGATGACCAGCGCCGGGTTCAGCTCGCGGAAGCGGCCGGACAGCAGCTTGCAAGCGGTCCAGGTGATGAAGCCGAAGGCGATGCCGTTGGCGATGGAGAAGGTCAGCGGCATCGCCAGGGCGGTTACTACGACCGGTGCGGCGACGGTCAGGTCGTCCCAGTCGATTTCGGCCAGGCCGGAGGCCATCAGCACGGCGACGAAGAACAGGGCCGGCGCAGTGGCGAAGGCCGGCACGTTGCCTGCCAGCGGGGCGAAGAACAGTGCCAGCAGGAACAGCACGGCGACCACGATGGCGGTCAGGCCGGTACGGCCGCCAGCGGAAACGCCCGCCGCCGACTCGATGTAGCTGGTGGTGGTGGAGGTGCCCAGCAGCGAGCCGACCATGGCGGCGGAGCTGTCGGCGATCAGCGCACGGCCCATCTTCGGCATGTGCCCGTCCTTGCCCATCAGGCCGGCGCGCTTGGCCACGCCGATCAGGGTGCCGGAGTTGTCGAACAGGTCGACGAAGAGGAAGGCGAAGATCACGCTGAACAGGCCGATGTCCAGCGCGCCCTTGATATCCAGCTGCAGGAAGGTCGGCGCCAGCGACGGCGGCATCGACACCACGCCACCGAACTGGGAAACGCCGATGGCGATGGAGATGAAGGTGACGACCAGGATGCCGATCATCACAGCGCCAGTCACGCGGCGGGCTTCCAGGGCGACGATCAGGATAAAGCCAAGGATCGCCAGCAGCGGTGCCGGCTTGGCCAGGTCACCCATGCCTACCAGGGTGGCCTGGTTGGCGACCACGATGCCCGACTCCTTCAGCGCGATCAGCGCGAGGAACAGGCCGATGCCGGCGGCGATCGCCGAGCGCAGGGCCAGCGGGATGCTGTTGATGATCCATTCGCGGATGCGGAAGATCGAGATGACGAAGAACATGCACGCGGAGAGGAACACCGCACCGAGCGCCACCTGCCAGGTGTGGCCCATGTGCAGGACCACGGTGTAGGTGAAGAAGGCGTTCAGGCCCATGCCGGGAGCGAGGGCGATCGGGTAGTTGGCGATCAGGCCCATCACCGCCGAACCGATGGCTGCGGCCAGGCAGGTCGCCACGAAGATCGCGCCCTTGTCCATGCCCGTCTCGCCGAGGATGCTCGGGTTGACGAAAAGGATGTAGGCCATGGTCAGGAAGGTAGTGATACCCGCCAGGATCTCGGTACGCACGTTGGTGTTGTGCGCCTTGAGTTGGAACAGCTTTTCCAGCATGTTTGGCTCCCCGTGACGCTCTCGCGCCGTTATCGTTCTGGCCGGGAAAAGCAAGGTGCATGCCCAGGTGGGCCGTGCGCCTGTTCTTGTGGCCGGCAAAAGGCGCGCATGATACCAGCTCGTCCTGCGCCGGAGAATTTCTGACCGGACCGCCAGCATCCGTTCGTCTGCAAGCTTAGTCGCGGGCGCCGACCAAGGGAGTGCAACTTGTACGCTGGCGGTGGTCTGACTCTCCATAACCCTGGCCCGACCGGGCCGTCCTGTCCGATTCGCAGTCGATGAAACGCTCTATTCCGATCCTGCTCGCCTCATTATTGGGCGCCTGCGCCGGCGCGCCGCCGGCCACGCCCCAGCACACATTCGATGTTCACGCGGTGGCGGATAAGCCCACGGCCAGCACTCGCACCCTAGCCGACCCGCAGGGCAAAGCGGTGCTGCTGCAAACCCACCCGGTGCTCACCCAGCGCGACGTGCAGCGGGCCCAATTGGCCAGCGTGGCCGACGGCAAGCCGGCGGTGCGCGTCTTGTTCACGCCCGACGCCAGCCAGCGTTTGGCGAAACTGACCGAAGAAGAACAGGGCAAGGCGCTGGCGGTGGTCATCGACGGGCAACTGCGCCTGCTGCCGAAGGTGACGCGGGTGGTGACCGATGGTCAGGTGATGCTCAAGGGCTTCGCCAGCCAGGCGGAGGCGGAGACACTGGTGCGCCGGCTCAATGACCTGCGCGATGTGCCGGTGCAACCGGAGCAGGGAGCGGGAGGGCAACCCTGATGCGACTTCGACGGGCTTTACCCGGTACAGGCTAATCGCTGTAATAGCGGCTTTACATTCCGATGGATCGGGCAGTGAGGCGACCGGGTTCGCCATGCCCCGCAAGGAGAGCGCCAGAGTGATTGTCGGCATCGACCTCGGTACCACCAACAGCCTAGTCGCCGTTTGGCGTGATGATTCTCCACAGTTGGTGCCCAATGCGCTGGGAAGCGTGATTACGCCCAGCGTCGTAGGGCTGGACGATCAGGGACAAGTCCTGGTCGGCCAGGCCGCCCGAGAGCGGCTGCAGACCCATCCCCAACTGACTGCGGCGCTGTTCAAGCGGCACATGGGCAGTGCCCAGGAAATCAGCCTCGGTGCTCGCCGCTTCCGTCCCGAAGAGCTGTCTGCGCTGGTATTGCGCAGCCTCAAGGAGGATGTCGAACGGGCCTTTGGCGAAGCAGTGACGGAGGCTGTGATCAGCGTTCCGGCCTATTTCAGCGATGCCCAGCGCAAGGCGACGCGGATCGCCGGGGAGCTGGCCGGGCTGAAGGTCGAGAAGCTGGTCAACGAACCCACCGCCGCCGCGCTGGCCTATGGCGTGCACCAGAAGGACCGGGAAACCTCGTTTCTGGTCTTCGACCTGGGGGGCGGCACCTTCGACGTCTCGATCCTCGAACTCTTCGAAGGGGTGATGGAGGTCCGCGCCAGCGCTGGCGACAACTTCCTCGGCGGCGAGGACTTCGATGCCGCGCTGGTCCAGCATTTCCTGTCCAGCCAGCGCCAGGACAAGGCTTTTCCTGATGTCGACAGCCCCGGTCTGCGCAATCGCCTGCGCAGGGAGGCCGAGCGCGTGCGCCAGGCTCTGGGGCAGGAAGCAACGGCCACCTTCAGTCTGGCCCATGGGGGGCAGCAGTGGGAGCAGGTGATCAGTCAGGACGAACTGCAGAAGATCTGCGCGCCACTGCTGGAGCGGCTGCGCGGCCCCATCGAGCGCGCCCTGCGCGATGCGCGTATCCGCGTCGCCGATCTCGATGAGATTCTGCTGGTCGGCGGCACCACACGCATGCCGCTGATCCGCAAGCTGGCGGCGGGCCTGTTCGGGCGCTTCCCGGCCATGCAGATCAACCCGGACGAGGTCGTCGCGCTGGGCGCCGCGGTCCAGGCGGCGCTCAAGCAGCGGGCGGCGGCGCTGGAAGAAGTGGTGCTGACTGATGTCTGCCCGTACTCGCTGGGCATCGAGACCACGGCGCAGTTCGGACGAATGTACGAGGCCGGCCATTACCTGCCGATCATCGAGCGCAACTGCGTCGTGCCGATCAGCCGGGTGA
Organism: Pseudomonas sp. YH-1; assembly: GCF_051990045.1. Classification (NCBI taxonomy): domain Bacteria; kingdom Pseudomonadati; phylum Pseudomonadota; class Gammaproteobacteria; order Pseudomonadales; family Pseudomonadaceae; genus Pseudomonas; species Pseudomonas sp. YH-1. The sequence goes on from NZ_CP178184.1 coordinate 2,087,534, forward strand.
AGACCATCCAGACGCTGCACGACAACCAGACCCAAGTGCTGCTGAAGATATTCCAGGGTGAAAGCCGCATGGTGAAGGACAACATCGCCCTGGGCGAGTTGAGCATTCCCGTTCCACCGCGCCCGGCGGGCGAGGTGGAGCTGGATGTGCGCTTCACCTACGACAACAACGGCATCCTTGAGGCGGAAGTGAAGATCCCCGCCACCGACGAGGTGCACAGCCTGGTGATCGAGAAGAGCCCTGGCGTGCTGTCGCCGGAGGAAGTGCGTCGTCGTCTCGCCGAGCTGGCGCAGTTGAAGGTTCACCCTCGCGAGCAGTTGGTCAACACTGTGCTGCTGGCGCGCCTGGAGCGCTTGTATCAGGAGCACCTGGGCGAGGTGCGGGAGATGCTCGCGCAGATGGCCGGTAGCTTCCAGCAGGTGCTCGGAACCCAGGACACCGGCCGCATCGCTGACCTGCGCGCGGCCATCGAGCAGCGCCTCGAGGAACTCGAACGATCCCCCTGGCAATAAAGGAAGCGGCCATGAGTTGTTGGGAAGTCCTCGGCCTGGATGCCGAGGCGGATGAGCGAACCATCAGGCGGCACTACGCGCGGTTGCTCAAGGGGACTCGCCCGGATGAGGACCCTGAGGCCTTCCAGGCTCTGCGTGAGGCCTACGAGCAGGCACAGCGTTGGGCGCAATGGCGTGCGGAAAATCGGGATGAGGTCGTTCCGGAAGCAGATCTGCCGGAGGATGCGCCTTCCTCGGTGCCCACTCCGGTGGTGGTCGAATTGCCAGGACCAGTACCAGAACTGCTTCAGGAGTTTCGCGACGAACGACCGAAACGCCTGGCAGAGCTGCTGTCCGGGCTGCGTCCCTCTCTGCTCACCGAGCGTCGCTTGCAAGCCGAAGCCGCCGGCCTCGCTGTGGCGTTCGAACGCGGCGTGCTGCGCCTGTGCCTGGAGGAGGAGTATGAATCCATCCTCCGCGAGGCGGCCTGCCAGGAGTACCACTGGCTGGAGGTGATCGAGGCTCCCGCGCTGACGTCGCTGGAACTCCAGCCGCTGTATGTTCGGATCTTGCAGACTCATCTCCTGTGCTTGCGTCAATTGCACAACCATGGCGAGCCGGCCGCGCTGGTGGATGGCCTGCGGACCCTGGCCGGGCAACCCTGGCTGCAGAGCTACGACGGCCGGGCGTTGCTGGAGAGCGCGGTAGTGTCGATGCTGCTGGAGATGCCGTCATGGTCCAGCGACACCCTGGACCAGGTGGCCGCCGTGTTTGCCTGGCAGGAAGGCCAGCGGGAAGCCAATTGCCCTGACTATCAATGGCGCGAACTGCTGGAACGCTGGGATGCCGAGCGCTTCTACGCGCGGGTGCTGGACAACGCTCGACGCTGGGAGCTGACGGCAGAGTGTCGGGCTGCCCGGCTGCTGCTTTCGCCTTTCGATGCCCGTCAGCGGCGCCGGTTCATGGCGGACTTCGACGAGGAGGATCGGCAGCACAGCACTTCTATCGCCAGGGCGTTCATCTATCGCTATCCGCAGTTGCTGGAACGCCTGCCCGGTGCGCCGCTGGATGAAGTCTTCTGGCGCGACCTGGGGCGGAGCGGGCCTTGGGTCGGGAGAACGGCCGTCTTGTGGGGCGCTTTCCTGGTGTTCTATGGCGTGACGGTAGCTCCGGGGGAGCTGGCCAAGCCAAAGCCTGATTATGGGGTTCTGCTCATCGGTCTTCCCGTGGTGTCAGCCGTTCTTGCCGGGGTATTGAGCCGGGTGATCGGGTGGTTCCAGGCTATGACCGGTTATGCGCTAGCCAAGCTGGATTACCGCTTGAGCGGCTTTTTGCCGGCAAGTTGGCACCAACATGGCGCGGGTATTCGCCCTCTTTGGCATGGCGCCATCAGCTATGTGATGGCTCTGGCTGTCGGTGGTGCGTCGGGGCTGAGGGTCCCCGACTTGTGGCTGCAAGCGCTCGTCATCGCACCCGGAGTAATGTTGGGCCTGCATCTGTTCAAACACTTCAGTGTCATGGACAGGGGTATCGGATTTGTGGCCAGTCTATGGTTACGCTACCGGCGCTACCTGCATGTTGTGGTTCTGCTGTTCATCGCTCTGACTGTCGTGACGGCGATGGTGGTCAAGAGCGCGAGTGAAACCAAACCCAGATACCAGACCGAGGCTGAGATCGCCCGGTACTGCCAGGAGGCGAAAAATCACGGGGATATCCGCTGCGTCCTGCGTGATGCCGCAAACTCGCCGCCGGCCAGCGGAAAGTGAGGCCATGAAAAAGCCCGGCATCTGCCGGGCTTTTTCGTCGTGCTGTTCGCGGGTTCGGCTTAGGCGCCGTAGACCGGGAACTTGGCGCAGATGGCCTTGACCTTCTCGCGCACGCCGTCCACCACGGACTCGTCGCCCATGTTGGTCAGGATGTCGCAGATCCAGCCGGCCAGCTCGCGGCACTCGGCTTCCTTGAAGCCGCGGGTGGTCACGGCGGGGGTGCCGATACGCAGGCCGGAGGTGACGAACGGGGAGCGCGGGTCGTTCGGTACGCTGTTCTTGTTCACGGTGATGAAGGCGCGGCCAAGGGCGGCGTCGGCGTCCTTACCGGTGATGTCCTGCTTGATCAGGGACAGCAGGAACAGGTGGTTCTGGGTACCGCCGGAAACCACGTCGAAGCCGCGCTCGATGAACACGCTGGCCATGGTCTGGGCGTTCTTCAGGACCTGCTGCTGGTAGGCCTTGAACTCGGGCTGCAGGGCTTCCTTGAAGCACACGGCCTTGGCGGCGATCACGTGCTCCAGCGGGCCACCCTGGGCACCCGGGAAGACAGCGGAGTTCAGCTTCTTCTCGATCTCTTCGTTCTTGCGAGCGAGGATCAGGCCGCCGCGCGGGCCGCGCAGGGTCTTGTGGGTGGTGGTGGTGACCACGTCGGCGAACGGCACCGGGTTCGGGTAAACGCCAGCGGCGACCAGACCGGCCACGTGGGCCATGTCGACGAACAGGTAGGCACCGACCTTGTCCGCGATGGCGCGGAAGCGGGCGAAGTCCAGGACCTGGGAATAGGCGGAGAAGCCGGCGACGATCATCTTCGGCTTGTGCTCGACAGCCAGGCGCTCGACTTCGTCGTAGTCGATCAGGCCGGCGTCGGTGATGCCGTACTGCACGGCGTTGTACAGCTTGCCGGAGGAAGAAACGCTGGCGCCGTGGGTCAGGTGACCACCGTGGGCCAGGCTCATGCCCAGGATGGTGTCACCGGCCGACAGCAGGGCCAGGTAGACGGCGGCGTTGGCCTGGGAGCCGGCGTGCGGCTGGACGTTGGCGTAGTCGGCGCCGAACAGCTCCTTGGCGCGGTCGATGGCCAGCTGCTCGACGACGTCGACGTACTCGCAACCACCGTAGTAGCGCTTGCCCGGGTAGCCTTCGGCGTACTTGTTGGTCAGCACCGAACCCTGGGCTTCCATCACCGCCGGGCTGGTGTAGTTCTCGGAGGCGATGAGCTCGATGTGCTCTTCCTGGCGCTGGGCTTCCTGCTCCATCGCGGCGAAGAGTTCGGCATCGTAGCGGGCGAGGGTCAAATCACGGCTGAACATGGCGGTCCTCTTAAGGATCGGGTGCTGGGGGAAAGGCGCGCATTCTAACCCAAGGCGCCGGTGCTGGCACATGAAAGGCGGTCATGTGGCTGACAAGCGGGGTTCAAGGCCAGGATCGCGGGAGAGACAAGCCGCCGAGTGGCGTGGGTAGCCGGCTTGTCGAAGGTGCAGGATGAACACGACGTAGGATGGTGTGGAGCGTAGCGATACCCATCGGCCCGGCATCGCGACAGCATGGGTATCGCTACGCTCCACCCCTCCTGCAAGGGCGCTCGCCGTGCGCAGTGGTGCGCTCAGCCGAGCAGGAACAGTGCGTTGCTGGCGAACAGTGCGGCGAACTGGTCTGCCGGCACCGGGCGGCCGAAGAGGAAGCCCTGCACCTCGTCGCAGCCGTGTTCACGCAGGAAGTCCAGCTGCTCGTGGCTCTCCACGCCCTCGGCGATCACCATCAGGTTCAGGCTGTGGGCCATGGCGATGATGGCGCGGGCGATCTGCGCATCCTGCTCGCCGTGGGGCAGGCCGTCGACGAAGCTGCGGTCGATCTTCAGCACGTCGATGGGGAACTGCTTGAGGTAGTTGAGCGAGGAATAGCCGGTGCCGAAGTCGTCCACCGCAATCGCCAGGCCCAGGCGTTTCAGGCCTTGAAGTATCTGCATCGCCTGGGAAACGTCGCTCATCAGGATGCTTTCGGTCAGCTCCAGCTCCAGGCACGCCGGGGCGATCCCGGTGTCCTCGAGGATGCCGGCGATGCGCTCGCCCAGTTGGCCGTCGGCGAACTGCCGGGCCGAGAGGTTCACGGAAATCTTCGGCACCCGCACCTTGTCGCGGTGCCAGGCGCGCAGCTGCAGGCAGGCCTGTTCCAGCAGCCAGTCGCCGACCTGGGCAACCAGACCGAGTTCTTCCAGCACCGGGATGAACTCCGCCGGCGGGATCAGTCCGCGCTTGGGATGCTGCCAGCGCAGCAGCGCCTCAGCACCGGTCAGGCGGCGGCCGTCGCCGGTGAACTGCGGCTGGTAGTGCAGGACGAACTCGTGCAGCTCGATGGCGCGGCGCAGGTCGCTTTCCAGTTCCAGGCGCTCCAGGGCGCGGGCGTTCATCTCGGCCTGGTAGAACTGGAAGTTGTTCTTGCCCATTTCCTTGGCGTGGTACATCGCCGTGTCGGCGTTCTTCATCAGTTGGCTGAGCTCGGCGCCGTCCTGCGGCGAGAGCGCCACGCCAATGCTGGCGGTGACGAAGAATTCGCGGCCTTCCAGGGTGAAGGGGCGGGCGAGACTGGAGAGGATCTGCTCGGCGACCTGGATCGCCTGCCTCAGCGCTTTATCGCGGTCCTTCTGGCCGGGCAGCAGCAGGGTGAACTCGTCGCCGCCCATGCGCGCCACGGTGTCGTCGTCGCTGACGCAGTGGCTCAGGCGCTCGGCCACTTCCTTGAGCATACGGTCGCCCGCGGCGTGGCCGAGGGAGTCGTTGATCGGCTTGAAGCGGTCGAGGTCGAGGAACATCAGCACCACCCACTGCTGGTGCCGTTCGGCCTGCAGCAGCGCGGTGTGCAGGCGGTCCTGGAACAGCGTGCGGTTGGGCAGGTGGGTCAAGGCGTCGTAGTAGGCGAGGCGGTGGATGCGTCGCTCGCTGGCTTTGCGCTCGCTGATGTCGCTGAAGAAGCAGACGAAGCTGACCAGGTCGCCTTCCTCGTCGTGTACCGCATTGATGCCGACCCAGCTGGGATAGAGCTCGCCGGACTTTCGCTTCTGCAGGATCTCGCCTTCCCAGCTGCCGCTGCGGTGCAGGCTCTCCATCACATGCTTGAGCTGGTTGGCCTCCTGGCGGTCGGCGGTGAGCATGCGCGGCAACTGGTCCAGGACCTCCTCGGCGGAGTAGCCGGTGAGTCGGCTGAAGGAGTCGTTGATCTGCACGATGTAGCCGGCCGGGTCGGTGACCATGATCGCCGCGGTGGAGTGCTCGAATACCGTGGCCGCCATGCGCATCTCGCGTTCGGCGCGGCGCTGCTGGCTGACGTCGCGGGCGACGCCGAGCAGGCCTTCGAAGCGGCCGTGGTCGTCCCACATCAGGGCGATGCGCAGTTCCACGGGAATCTTGTGGCCGTCCGCGTGCAGGCAGTCGAGGCTGAACAGCTGCGGCTCGGCGCTTTCGCGCAGTTCGGCCAGGCGCTTGGGCTCGCCGATGGCGCCCTGCACGCGGTTCAGCAGTTCATCCAGGCGCTCCAGCTGCGCTGGGTTGGCGGCCACCTGCTGGAAGCCGTTGGACAGCACCCACTCGGGACTGTAGCCGAGCACCTGCTGGATCGACGGGCTGATGTAGTTGAGCTTGACCTGGGCGTCGGTGGAGAGGATCACGTCGCTGATGCTCTCGGCGAGCATGCGATAGCGACGACCGCTCTCGCGCAGGGAGTTGTGCGCCTCCACCGTGTCGGTGATGTTCTTGGCCACGCCGATCAGCCGCGCCACGCGACCATCGCTGTCGCGCGTCAGGGCCTGCTCGCGGATGTCGAACCAGTGCCAGGAGCCGTCGCGGTGGCGCCAGCGCAACTGGCTGTCGAGCAACAGGCCGTCGCCGACCACCTGTTGCAGGTTGCGGATGCGCCAGTAGTACTCCACGTCGTCCGGGTGCAGGACCTTTTCCCAGAAACGCTCGCCCATCTCGCGCAGTTCGTCGCCACTGTAGCCGAGCTGGTAGCCCAGGTTGTGATTGGTGAAGATCACCCGGCGCGCGGCAATGTCATGGATATAGAGAGTGTCAGGCACCGCGCGCACCGCGTCGGACCAGAACTTTTCGCGCTCGATCAGCGACAGTTCGACCTGCTTGCGGCTGGTGATGTCCGACAGGCTCAGGGTGACGGCGTGGAAGTCCTGGATCATCTCCGGCACGCGCAACTGCAACCACAGGTGGCGCTGCTCACCCTGCCGGGTGTTGATGCAGGCTTCCAGCTCGACCATGCCCTGGCCATGCAACACGGCCTCGAGCACCTTGCTGCGCACGCCGTCCGGACGCATGCCGGCGCTGCCAATGAGAATCTGCCAGGCTTGCTCGGTGTTGGTGACGCGCATCAGGCGCTTGGCGACGTTGTTGATCTCGGTGATCTTCGCCTGGCGCAGCAGCCAGGGCAGGCGCTCGGGCTGCGAGGCGAGCCACTCGCGCAGGTCGCTCTGCCGGCGCAGGTTGAGGTCCACCAGGCTCTGGCGCAGGCCGGAGAGGTCGAGCACGCAGAGGGCGACACCGACGCCGTCGAAGATGTCCTGGTAGCGCCGACGGGTCTCTTCGAGGATGTGCAGCGCCTGCTGCTCCTCGGTGACGTCGCGTAGCACCCAGACCTGCCCGCCCTGGGGCAGGTTGCCGCGCAGTACCCAGCTCTGCTCCGGCGATAGCGGGCTGTCGTCCAGGGAGTGGTGGCTGACGGCGAACAGCCGGGCCTGGCCGGTATCGTTGACGCGCACCAGCTCGGAGCCATTGTCTGCCGAGGCATCGCTGCCAGGCAGCAGACCGCCCAGGCCGGGCAGCAACTCCAGAAGATGGTGTTCACCAGCCTTGTCGGCGCTGATACCGAACAACTGCTCGGCCTGCGGGTTGAGGTAGGCGAGGCGGCCGTCGGCGCGGGTCACCAGGACGCGCTCGTCGATGGCGCCCAGGGCTTGCGCGGCCTGACGCAGGTTCTGCTGCGACTCCACGGTCAGCGCACGCAGGTTCTGTTGCTCGCGTTGCAGGCGCAACAGGGCGGCCCCGGCGATGCCTGCCAGTACCAGCAGCAGCGCCAGCTCGCCGCCCAGGCGCGGCAGCAGGGTGGCACGGATCTGCCGGTCGTCGAATTGCGGATGCAATTGCCAATCGGTGTTCTGGATGTCGAGGCCGTCCAGACTCTGTGCCTGCTCCAGCGGCGAGGCGGCGGACAGCGGGCCGGGACGGTAGCCGCTGGAGCGGCCTAGGACCTTCTGCTGGACGTCGTCGACCAGGATCCAGTCCGGCGACTCGGGGCGAATCTGCGCTGCCCAGCCGCGCCGGGCAATCTTCTCGTCAAGGCGGAGAACGCTGTCGCCTTCGCCCGGCTCTGTGGCCTTCAGCCAGACATAGAAGTGGCCGCCGTTTTCTTCGCTGAAGGCGTAGTGATAGGCCTGCTGCGAGCTGCGCTGGCGCAGGGACTCGATGAAGGCGCCGTCCTTGATGCCGCTGGCGGAGTCGCGCACGGGCGTGCCGCTGGCATCCAGCTGGACCAGACTGTGGAAGGACGGGTAGATGTGTTTCAGGCCGGCGATCAGCGGCGTGTGGACATCGCTGTGCTCGCGGTCCTGCTCCTGCTGCAGCAGGGCCTGGGCCGCCACGGCCTTGAGCTCCAGGGTCAGGGAAATCCGCTGGGCCATCTGTTCGCCGTGCAGCACGACCCGTTCACGCTCGAAGCGCTCCTGGCTACGGAACTCCTGGTGCAGCTGCCAGCCCAGCAGGCCGAGCATGAACAGCACCAGTAGCACCAGCGCGGTCCGGGTCGCCACGCGGCCAGGCCTGACCAGGGCGTCCGGAGGAGTACGGGGGAAAATAGACAAGGACTTAAGGACCTGGGGCGATACGGCTGAATTCGGCGCGGGCTAGGATGCCCGGAAAGGCGGCTAAGTGCCAGTATGGCCGACGAGCGTCGTTTGCCCTTCCTGCCTCATTCCGGTAGCTTTGCCGCACGCGCGCGTGATGTACGGCCAAAGTTCGGGGCATAAAGTACATCCCCGCAGAGTCCCGCGCGAAGGGCCGTCCATCGGCCGTTCGCGCCCTTCGGTGGCCCGCAGTGCTGCCGCTCCGGCCCGAAGTGCCGGCGTCCCGGAACCTGCCGTCGTCCGTTCCGGCCATCCCGATCACAATTCATCCCAGAAGTCAGGTATCCATGGCTCAATACGTCTACACCATGCACCGGGTCGGCAAGGTCGTGCCGCCCAAGCGTGAAATCCTCAAGAACATTTCCCTGTCGTTCTTCCCTGGCGCCAAGATCGGCGTACTCGGTCTGAACGGCGCGGGTAAATCCACCCTGCTGCGCATCATGGCCGGCGTCGACACCGAGATCGAAGGTGAAGCCCGCCCGATGCCTGGCATCAACGTCGGTTACCTGCCGCAGGAGCCCAAGCTCGACCCGCAGGCCACCGTGCGCGAGATCGTCGAAGAGGCCGTTGGCCAGATCAAGGCCGCCCAGGCCCGCCTGGACGAGGTCTACGCCGCCTACGCCGAGCCGGATGCCGACTTCGACGCCCTGGCCGCCGAGCAGGCCAAGCTGGAGGCCATCCTCCAGGCTTCCGACGGCCACAACCTGGAGCGCCAGCTGGAAGTCGCCGCCGACGCCCTGCGCCTGCCGCCGTGGGATGCCAAGATCGAACACCTCTCCGGTGGTGAGAAGCGCCGTGTCGCCCTGTGCCGCCTGCTGCTGTCCGCCCCGGACATGCTGCTGCTGGACGAACCGACCAACCACCTGGACGCCGACTCGGTCGCCTGGCTGGAACACTTCCTCCACGACTTCCCGGGCACTGTGGTAGCGATCACCCACGACCGTTACTTCCTCGACAACGTCGCCGGCTGGATCCTCGAGCTGGACCGTGGCCAGGGCATCCCGTTCGAAGGCAACTACTCCGGCTGGCTGGAATCCAAGGCCAACCGCCTGGCCCAGGAAGCCAAGCAGGAAGCCTCCCACGCCAAGGCCATGAAAGCCGAACTGGAGTGGGTGCGCCAGGGCGCCAAGGCTCGCCAGTCCAAGTCCAAGGCCCGTCTGCAGCGCTTCGAGGAAATGCAATCGCAGGAATTCCAGAAGCGCAGCGAGACCAACGAGATCTATATCCCGGCCGGTCCGCGCCTGGGCGACAAGGTCATCGAGCTGCACAACGTCAGCAAGGGCTACGGCGATCGCCAGCTGATCGACGATCTGTCGCTGAGCATTCCCAAGGGCGCCATCGTCGGCGTGATCGGCGGCAACGGCGCGGGTAAATCGACCCTGTTCCGCATGCTGACCGGCAAGGAGCAACCGGACTCGGGCACCATCGAGATCGGCGAAACCGTGCAGATCGCCAGCGTCGACCAGAGCCGCGAAATCCTCGACGGCAACAAGACCGTATGGGAGCAGGTGTCCGATGGCTTCGAGCAGATCAAGATCGGCAACTACGAAGTCCCGTCGCGCAGCTACGTCGGCCGCTTCAACTTCAAGGGCGGCGACCAGCAGAAGTTCGTCAAGGACCTCTCCGGTGGTGAGCGTGGCCGTCTGCACCTGGCCCTGACCCTGAAGCAGGGCGGCAACGTCCTGCTGCTCGACGAACCGTCCAACGACCTCGACGTGGAAACCCTGCGTGCGCTGGAAGAGGCGCTGCTGGACTTCCCTGGCGCCGCCATCGTGATTTCCCACGATCGCTGGTTCCTGGACCGCATCGCGACCCACATCCTCTCCTACGAGGATGACGGCAAGGTGGTCTTCTTCGAAGGCAACTACACCGAGTTCGAAGCCGATCGTAAAAAACGCCTGGGCGACGCTGCCTCGCAGCCGCACCGCGTGCGTTACAAGAAGCTGGCGTAAGCCGCTTCTCAATGAAAACGGGGCCTTCGGGCCCCGTTTTCATTTCTGCCGCTTTTCGTCAGCGACTGCGCTTCAGATCGTCCAGGGCGCGACGCTGTTCCTCCAGCTGGCGTTGCAGTGTGTCGATTTGCCGCGCCTGGTCCTGCAGGGCGCGTTGCTGTTCCTCCAGCTGGCGCGACATGCGCTGCAGGTCGTCGGTGCTGAAGTTCGACTTGTGGATCACTTCGCTGTCGAATGTATCCGCCACCACCAGCGCGCCGGACTCGGTGAAATTGCCGAGTTTCATGGCCGCGTGGGCAGGAAGACTGAGCGTGCAGGTGAGGGCGACAAGGAGCGCGAATAAGCGTGTGGGCATCGGGATTATCCTGCTTGAAGGAATATCTTGATTTCAATCTTCTATTGATTTTGTATACAAAAAACTGCTTTTCTGCCGGTCCGGCAGTAGCGGAATTTATATTTTTGCACCATAAAGATTCATAAAAGCGTCACGCTGCACTATCTCGGGGCGGCGTGGGTTGTTAGAGTCTGCCGGCAAAAAGCATCACATAATCAGAAAAGTACCGGTGTAGACATGACGCAATCCGTTGACTCGTTCCTCGAGCGCCTCAAGCGGCGCGACCCCGACCAGCCCGAATTCCACCAGGCGGTGGAAGAGGTGCTGCGCTCCCTCTGGCCCTTCCTCGAAGCCAACCCGCATTACCTGCAGGCCGGCATCGTCGAACGCATCGTCGAGCCCGAACGCGCGATCCTGTTCCGCGTACCGTGGGTGGATGATGCCGGACGAGTACGGGTCAACCGTGGTTTCCGCATCCAGATGAGCAGCGCCATCGGCCCGTACAAGGGCGGCCTGCGCTTCCATCCCTCGGTGAACCTGGGCGTGCTGAAGTTCCTGGCCTTCGAGCAGGTCTTCAAGAACTCCCTGACCTCGCTGCCCATGGGTGGCGGCAAGGGCGGCTCGGACTTCGATCCCAAAGGCAAGAGCGACGCCGAGGTCATGCGCTTCTGCCAGTCGTTCATGAGCGAACTGTTCCGTCACGTCGGTGCGGACCTCGACGTGCCGGCTGGTGACATCGGCGTGGGTGCCCGCGAGATCGGCTACCTGTTCGGCCAGTACAAGCGCCTGTCCAACGAGTTCACCTCGGTGCTGACCGGCAAGGGCATGACCTACGGCGGCAGCCTGATCCGTCCGGAAGCCACCGGCTACGGCTGCGTGTACTTCGCCCAGGAGATGCTCAAGGCCCGCGAAAGCGGCTTCGACGGCCAGCGCGTGGCCATCTCCGGCTCCGGCAACGTGGCCCAGTACGCTGCGCAGAAGGTCATGGAGCTGGGCGGCAAGGTGATCTCGCTGTCCGACTCCGAAGGCACCCTGTTCATCGAGGCCGGCCTGACCCTGGATCAGTGGGAAGCGGTCATGGAGCTGAAGAACGTCCGTCGCGGCCGTCTCAGCGAGATGACCGGCCCCGGCCTGCGTTTCCTCGCCGGCGAACGTCCGTGGTCGCTCGCCTGCGACATCGCGCTGCCCTGTGCCACGCAGAACGAACTGGATGCCAACGATGCGCGCACCCTGCTGGCCAACGGCTGTATCTGCGTGGCCGAAGGCGCGAACATGCCATCGACCCTGGAGGCTGTGGATATCTTCATCGAAGCGGGCATCCTCTACGCGCCGGGCAAGGCGTCCAACGCCGGTGGCGTGGCCACCAGCGGCCTGGAGATGAGCCAGAACGCCATGCGCCTGCTGTGGAGCGCTGGGGAAGTGGACCAGCGCCTGCACGGCATCATGCAGAACATCCACCATGCCTGCGTCGCCTACGGCGAGGAGAATGGCCGGATCAACTACGTGAAGGGCGCCAACATCGCCGGCTTCGTCAAGGTTGCCGACGCGATGCTGGCCCAGGGCGTGGTCTGAGCGCTCCGCCAGTATGAAGAACGGGCCCCATGGGCCCGTTTTCATTCTGCCAGCACGGCCGCTCTTCGTAGGAGCGAGCTTGCTTGCGAAGAACCCCGCAGCGGGGCTGGTCAGGCGGCGATCCGATCAGTCCACCGGTTTGGGTGTGGTCGCGGTACTCGGCGGCAGCAACGGGTACTCCACCTTCGGCTGCTTGCCGGTGACGGTCTTGAGGAAGGCGACGATGTCGCCGACTTCCTCGGCGTTGAGCTGCTTGCCCAACTGTGCGGTGCCCATGATCGCCACCGCTTCCTCCAGGTCCCAGACCTGCCCACTGTGGAAGTACGGCGCGGTCAGCGCGATGTTGCGCAGCGGCGCGGCGCGGAACACGTACTGATCGTTCTGCGTCTTGGTCACCTCGAAGCGGCCCTTGTCGCCGCTGGGCAGGATCTTGCCGTCGGGCTTCTTCACCAGGCCGAACGGGAAGTACGCCTGGCCGCCCAGGTTCACGCCGTTGTGGCAACTGATGCAGCCCGAGCTCATGAAGGTCTGCAGGCCTTTCTTCTCCTTGGCCTCAAGGGCGTTGTCGTCGCCCTTGAGGTAGAGGTCGAAGCGCGAGTCCGGGGTGATCAGGGTCGATTCGAAGGCCTGCAGCGCCCGGGCCATGTTGTCGAAACTGACCGGTTGCTTGTCGCTGGGGAACGCCTTTCCGAAGGCGGCGACATACTCGGGCATGCTGCTCAGCGTGGCCTCGACGTTCTTCGGCGTGTTGTGCATCTCCACCGGGTTCTGCACTGGGCCCTTGGCCTGTTCTTCCAGGTCCTTGGCGCGGCCATCCCAGAACTGCGCGACGTTGAATACCGCGTTGAACACCGTGGGTGAGTTGCGTGCACCTTTCTGCCAGGCGTGACCGCTGGAGGCGGGCACGTTGTCGGCGCCGCCGGTGCCGATGTTGTGGCAGGTGTTGCAGCTGATCACGTGGCTGGCGGACAGGCGTGGTTCGAAGAACAGCTGCCGGCCCAGCTCGATCTGGTTGGGGTCGAGCTGGTCGCTGGCCTGCTCCGGGATGGGCTTGAAGATGCTGTTGGCGTTGTCGCGCAGTACGTCGGCATTTGCTTGCGCCGCCGCGGTGCTCACGGCCAGCAGCAAGCTGCCCAGCGCCAGTTTGATGGGCTGCATGTGGAGTCTCCTTGTCTCAGGCTTTGGTTTCTTCTGAGTTCAAGGAGAGGCCAGGCGGGAGAGGGGTGGCTTGACCGAAATCAAGCGGGCGGCCCGGGCAGGTGCGGATGGTTGCCGCAGCGGTCAGTTGCCGCGCAGGGCGTGGGACAGCGCGCGGTCCTTCTGCTGTTCCCAGTCGCGGTCCCGGTCGCTGTTGCGCTGTTCCTCGTACTGCTGGCGTTCCTGGCTCACGCGCATGGCCTGGCATTGCTGGAATCCGTCGTTCCAGCCGAGGGCATACTGCGGCTCGCCCAGGTAGCGCGGCACGTTCTTGCGGAACTCGCCGGTGATGGCGCCGGCCGCCTGACGACCGCTGCCGCAGCCATCGTCATAGCCGTCGGCATAGGCGGGTGGATAGCCCTGGGCGAGGAGGGTTTCGTGGGTGGTTTCGCAGCCGGCGAGCAGAGTGGCGCAGAGCAGGACGAGGACGGCGCGCGGCGCCATGGAGACTCCCGTGTGCCTTGGGGGCGGGCACACGCGCCGGATAGGGTGACTGGACGGCACTCTATCCGGCGTTTGGTGAGAAAAGCGTCAAGCCGGCGTGATGCGGATGTGCTGCCCGCCGGCTGTTCGCGCTTCGCAGTCGATGCGCACCGGCAGGAAGGCTTCGATCACCGCCCGGTTGCTCAGCAGGTGATCGCTCAGCAGCGCGGTGGTGAAGCTGCCGCCGCCGGCCAGCGCCATGGGTAGCAGCAACTGGTCGGCAAGATGCTCATCGACGCTGGTGCCGCTGCGGCGCCAATCATCGGCCTGACGCAGCGCCTGGCTGGAAACGCGTTCGGCGCTGATCCCGGACTGACCGAAGGCGCAGAACACCAGGGTCAGTTGCTCGCATTCGATTTCCAGCAGCAGCGCATTGCCCGGGCCCTGATCCTCCGGCAGACGGACGACCTGAGTGGCTGCCGTATGCCAATTCTGATGCCGCTTCACCTTCTCCAGCTCGCGATCCCCTACGTGACCGGGAATGGCCGCGAGCAGGGCACGGGCTGAATGCGAAAGCACAGCGCCGGTCTCCGGTAGGTGCAGCGGCTGCAACTCTCCGGGCTCGACGCACGCCCGCAATTCACCGCCGCCGGCGGGCATGAAGCCGTGACGCAGCAATTCGAAGTCGACCTTCGCGCCCATGCGCCGCAGCAATGGCAGCCAGCTGCGCTCGATGAAGTCCGCCGGCGGGGCCAGCGGGTTGTGCGTGCCGCCGCTGATCGCCAGGCTGCTCGGCCCGTCGGCGAACAGCAGTGCCGGCAGGAGCGTCTGCAGCACCAGCACGGCGCTGCCCGCGCTGCCGATGGCGAAGCGGTAGTCGCCGCCGCGAATCGCACCGGGGCGGAAGGTCAGGCTGCGCGAACCCAGTTCGTCGCCTTCCACCGCCGCGCCGCAGATTTCCGCCGCCGCGCGCACGGACGTCAGGTGCTGACGCAGCAGCCCCGGCCGCGAGCGTCGGCCGCGGATGTTGACGATGCGCAGTCCCTTGCCGGTGATCATCGACAGGCTCAGCGCGCTGCGCAGGATCTGCCCGCCACCTTCGGCGCCGTCGAGTTCGATCAGGTGCTTGTTCATCGTGCGTACTTCCTCACCTGCTCGCGCAGGAAGCTATCCAGACGCTCCGTGTCGCGGCAGCCGCCGCGCAGGGCGCCAAGGGTTTCCGCGCGTTGCAGTTCTTGCTCGATCAGCCGGTGCAGGGCCGGGCGCGCCGGGCCGTATTCGGCCTCGACCGCCTGGCGCTTGAGCACCAGCAGTTCCTCGACTTCGGCGCGCTGCGCGGCATCGTCGAGCGTTGCCTCCATCAGTGTCTCAAAGACCATCGGCGGCATGCCGAGGCCCAGGTCGATCCAGCGCACCGCCAGCAGCGGGCGCAATACATAGAGGTACTTCTTGTAGCGAACCTCCTCGCCCTGCAGATAGCCACGGAAGTTCTTCTTCGCCATCGACAGGTAGTGCGCCCGCGCAGCGGCGGGCGAGTAGAAATCCTGCGCCAGTTGGCGCAGACCCTCGGTCGCTGCCGATTCGCTGCGGTACACCAGCGGCGAGTCCAGCCACTCCAGCAGTGTCGGGTTGGATTTGCGCAGCAGTCGCAGCGTCTTGCGCAGCTCCCAGCCGCTGAGGTCCAGCTCGTCGGTCAGCGGGCGCTCCAGCACGTCGCGCGGTTCCTCCACGCGCAGATACCAGTCCGGTTGATGCACATAGACGAAGCGTACGTCGTAGTCGCTGTCCGGCGAGGCGAAGCCCCAGGCGCGGCTGCCCGATTCACACGCGTAGAGCACGGTGACGCCTTGCTCCTGCTCCAGTCGTTTCAATTCGTCCAGGACCCGTTCGCGCATGGCGGTGGGGAGTGGATGTCGTTCGTCCCTGTTCATGGGGTATTCCTTGTTCGTTCAGTCCGTCGCGCTGGCGGCCAGCGCGGACAATGTCCGTCGCCGCGGGTTGTACAGGGTGAGGCACCAGATGCCCCACCATTCCTTGCCGTCGTCGAAGTAGCAGCTCCAGTGGCTGCGATGAGGTTCGGCATCGCCGTCGCCCACCCAGTCGAATACCTGCAGGCCTTCGTCCGGGTACAGCCGCAGCACCTGCAGCCATTCGCGGAAGTCCGCTACCTGAAGCTGGGTGCCGTAGGGCGGGTCGCGGAAAGCGCGGCACAGCGGGCCGTCGTCGCGGGCCAGTTCGCGCACTGCCTCGAGATCGAGTGCCTGCGGGCGGGCCTGGGCCAGGTCCGGTGTCAGGTCCGGCCAGCGCTGCTTGGCATAGCGGGCGTCCTTGGCGATCAGCTCCAGCCTCCACAGTCGTGCGCGCTCGTTGATCGTCTCGAACAGTATCTGCAACGCCAGGCGATGTTCCGCTTCGCCGGGGGTGGCGGTCGGGTCGAATGCCAGCACGCGGAAGTCGAAGACGCAGCCCGCCTGTTCCAGGCGGGCGCGCAGCTCTTCTGTGCGCTGGTTTTCCAGGAGTTGCAGCATGTCCTCACCTCATCCTTTCACGCATACCACCTGACGCAGGGTATGCAGCACTTCCACCAGCTCGCGCTGGGCGTCCATCACGGCATCGATGTCCTTGTAGGCCATCGGGATCTCGTCGATCACATCCGCATCCTTTCGGCACTCGACGTGGGCGGTGGCACGCACCTGGTCCTCGACGCTGAACAGTTTCTTGGCCTTGGTGCGGCTCATGGTCCGGCCGGCGCCGTGGCTGCACGAGCAGAAGGCTTCCTCGTTACCCAGGCCGCGGACGATGAAGCTCTTGGCGCCCATCGACCCCGGAATGATGCCGAGCTGGCCTTTCTGAGCGGACACCGCACCTTTACGCGTTACCAGTACCTCTTCACCGAAGTGACGTTCCTTCTGCACGTAGTTGTGGTGGCAGTTCACCGCTTCCAGGCTGGCCTCGAACGGCTTGCGGATGACCTGCCGCGCTGCGGCGATCACCGCGCGCATCATCAGTTCGCGGTTCTGCCGGGCGAAGTCCTGGGCCCAGCCCACGGCTTCGACGTAGTCGTCGAAATGCTGGCTGCCTTCCTCGAAGTAGGCCAGGTCACGGTCCGGCAGGTTGGCGATGTGCTGGCGCATATCGGCCTGGGCCAGTTCGATGAACAGGTTGCCGATGGCGTTACCCACACCGCGCGATCCGCTGTGCAGCATGAACCAGACGCGGTTGGCCTCGTCGAGGCAGACCTCGATGAAGTGGTTGCCGGTGCCGAGGGTTCCCAGGTGCTTGCGGTTGTTGGTCTTCTCCAGTTTCGGGTACTTGTCGGTGATCACCTTGAAGCGCCCGGCCAGCGTGCGCCATGCGTCATCGGCGTGCTCGGGCACGTCTTCCCAGGCGCCCTGGTCGCGGCGGCCGAAGGTCTTGCCGTGGGGCACGGCCTTCTCGATGGCGCTGCGCAGGCCGTGCAGGTTATCCGGCAGGTCCGAGGCCACCAGCGAGGTGCGCGCGGCGATCATGCCGCAGCCGATGTCCACTCCCACGGCGGCCGGGATGATGGCGCCCCGGGTGGGAATCACGCTGCCGATGGTCGAGCCCTTGCCCAGGTGCACGTCCGGCATTACCGCCATGTGCTTGAAGATGAAGGGCATCTTCGCGGTGTTCATCAGTTGCTGCTTGGCGTCTTCTTCCACCGGCACGCCCTGGGTCCAGAGCTTGATCGGTTTGCCGTTGGCGACTTCCAGCAGTTGGAAGGTCTTGGTGCTCATGTTCTGACTCTCTTCTATTGCGTGGCGATCTGGCCGGCAGCAGGTTGTGCCCGGCCATCGCGAATGCGTTTGTTCAATCGACAGGTGCGGCAGCGTATCGCTGTAGAGAACACCTGTCCCTGACAGTCCTCGTACCACCACTTCTGCTGGGCGGCAGTCCAGGTTTGCTCGGCGCCGCAGTCTTGGCAGGTGAAATCCTGGTCCTCGTACCAGCCACGTCGCACGAATGGCGGGTCGCCGTAGCTGTTATAGGGGGCCAGGTTCGAGCGGCTGACCGGGGCGTTGCCGGACGGGGCCAGGCGCCTCTCGGGGCACCTGGCCTGCTCGGATTTGCAGGTCTTGCGTCGCTCGCGCTTCCGGCGGATTTCCTGGCGGCGCTGCTTGTTGCTCTTCACGGTGCCCTCTCCTGCGCCGGGCAGGCCCTGTTCAGGCCTGCTTCAGCGTTACCAGTCCATTCAATACCTGATCCAGGCCACCGAATACCGAGATGCGGTCGATTCGTTCGGCCACCCGCTCCAGGGTTTCCAACTCCTTCAGGCGCAGGGCGGTGGGGTTGTCCTCCATCACCTTGGCCGTGTTCAGCAACGCGCGGGTCGCCGAGGTTTCTTCACGACGACGGATCACGTTCGCCTGCGCGGCCTTCTCCGCCTCCACCACCTGGGCCAGCAGGGTCTTCATCTCGCCCGGCAGGATGATGTCGCGCACGCCCAGGCCGCTGACCTCGATGCCGGTGCCCGGCAGCCGCTCCTTCAGGTAGGCGCTGACCGAGTCGTCGATGAGTTGCTTGTTCTCCAGCAGCTCATCCAGCGAGCGGGTGCCCACCGCCGCACGCAAGCCGAACTGCAGCTCGCGGTAGAGGTGTTCCAGCGGCTTGGACAGGCTGGAAAACGCCGTCAGCACATCGCTGTAACGCCAGTTGGCGGCCAGATTCAGGCGCAGGCTCACCTTGTCGCGGGTGAGGATTTCCTGCCCGCTGACTTCCAGCGCCTGGATCCGCGTATCGATCAGCTCCACGCTCACCTGACGGTTGTAGCGCCAGAAGCCGTACTGGCCCGCCGGCAGCAACTCGACCACCGCACCGTCGACCTTCAGCACGCCGACCTGGTAGGCCGGCACCAGGGTCACCAGCAACGCCTCGACGCCGATCACGCTGCGGCCGCGCAGGTTGCCCTGCATCTGCTGCAACAGCGCCGGAGCCACGCGGTACTCCTGGCTCAGGTCGATGCGTTCCAGGCGCTGCTCGGTCTGGCCTTTCCAGTACAGCCGGCGGCTGCCCGGCGCGAGGATTTCCGCCAGTACGCCGTCTTCGAAGCGCAGGCCGGCCTCGTTCTCGGCCAGGTCCATGCGGGTGAAGTAGCGTTCGACCAGTGCCGGTTCCGACTGGCGCAGATAGCCGGCCAGGCGGTGCTCGAACAACGGGGTGTTCAGGCTGAAGGTTTCCACGCTCAGGCGGTTGTACAGGTCCAGGTGGCGGTGGATGCCCGGTTCGAGGATCGCCAGGAAATCGCCTTCTGAGTACAGCAGGCCGCGTTCGTTCTTCTTCACGGTAAAGCGCTTCAGCAGTTTCATTTCTCTCTTCCTTCTTTCTCTTGTCCTTGGGTGCCGGTGTTCGCCAGCCCGTCGAGTGGCGAGGCGGGGGCCTGCGAGAGCCAGGTGCTGCGGACGTCCTGTCCTTTACGCCGAATCCATCGGCCAGCACTTGCCTTGTCGCGGGCCCGGTCCTCGTACCGGGCGGGCCGGCGGTGGCTTCGGGTCCCTGGCGTATTTGGCCTTCCTGGCCTCTTTGCGCCTGTCCCGTCGCCCACCGGCGGGGTGTTGCCTTCATGAGTAGCTGCCGTGGGAGGGCAGTGTTCGAGCGGGAGTCGAACCCGCGACAGGCCATTCCTTCGATGGCTGCTCTACCGGACTGAGCTATCGAACGGCACGGGCAGGATTCGAACCTGCGACGGCTCCCGCGAAGGGGAGTGCTCTACCGGGCTGAGCTACCGCGCCATCGACCGTGACTGCTGCAGCGGCATGCACGAAGCCGACACCAGGGGTGGGCTCGGGCACCGGCGGGAGTGGAAGTCCCTGCCCGTGGGCTGCATCAGCGATGCGGTCGAAGGAGATATAGCGAGGGGCGTGCCAGGTTTGATTTCGAAGGCTGATGAATTTTTATAAGTGACTGATATGTATGGGTTTAATTATTTTTATCGGCTGCCTGGCGGGCATCAGTGGCTGGCCGGGATGGGGATTTATGGATATTCTGAGATCGTTATTTATCTTGATGGATAAAAGATGAAGGCCAAGAAAACCGTCGCCATCGGCTTCCTCGGTTCGACCCTGGATCGCGTTGGCAAAGGCGCGGCGCGCTGGCAGAAGTGGCGGCCCACGGTCGGCCTGTGCCAGCAGCAGGACTTGCTGATCGACCGCCTGGAGCTGATCCATGGGCTGGATGCGCGGGACGTCGGACTGGCCGAGCGCATTGCCGCCGACGTGCGGCATATCTCCCCGGAAACCGAGGTGCGCCTGCAGCCCATGGCGCTGCGCAACCCGTGGGACTTCGAGGAGGTGTACGGCGCGCTGCACGATTTCGTCGGCGGCTACAGCTTCGATACCGAGCACGAGGATTACCTGGTGCACATCACCACCGGGACCCACGTCGCGCAGATCTGCTGGTTCCTCCTGACCGAGGCGCGCTACCTGCCGGCACGGCTGGTGCAGGCCTCGCCATCGCGGCGCAAGGACGAGGCGCGGCAGCCGGAAGGGACGGTGACGGTCATCGACCTCGACCTTTCGCGCTATGACCGCATCGCCACGCGCTTCCGCCGTGAGCAGGAAGAAAGCCTGGCCTTCCTCAAGTCCGGTATCGCCACGCGCAACGCTGAATTCAACCGCTCCATCGAACAGATCGAGCGGGTTGCCGGACGCTCCCGCGCGCCAATGCTGCTGATCGGCCCGACCGGCGCCGGCAAGTCCTTCCTCGCTCGCCGCGTGTACGAACTCAAACGCGCACGGCACCAGTTCCAGGGCCGTTTCGTCGAGGTGAACTGCGCGACCCTGCGCGGCGACGGCGCCATGTCCGCGCTGTTCGGCCATATCAAGGGGGCCTTCACCGGTGCGCAGAACGCCCGTGAAGGCCTGCTGCGCGCGGCGGATGGCGGCATGCTGTTCCTCGACGAGATCGGCGAGCTGGGCCTGGACGAGCAGGCCATGTTGCTCAAGGCCATCGAGGAGAAGCGCTTCTTCCCGCTGGGCTCGGACCGCGAGGTGGGCAGCGATTTCCAGCTGATCGCCGGCACCCACCGCGATCTGCGCGAGCGCGTCGCCGAAGGGTTGTTCCGCGAGGACCTGTTCGCCCGCATCAACCTCTGGACCTTCGACCTGCCGGGGTTGGCCGGGCGCCGCGAGGACATCGAGCCGAACATCGATTTCGAGCTCGAACGCCACGCCCGCGAGCAGGGCCGCCTGGTGCGCTTCAACCGTGAGGCGCGCACGCGCTACCTGGCTTTTGCCAACTCGGCGCAGGCATTGTGGAGCGGCAACTTCCGTGAGCTGTCGGCGTCCATCACGCGCATGGCGACCCTGGCCGACAGTGGTCGAATCGATGAGGCGCTGGTGGAAGAAGAGATCGGCCGGCTGCGCCGCTCCTGGGGCGCGACCCAGGCGCAGAGCCCGCTGGACGGCCTGCTGGGGGAGGGGGTCGAAACGCTGGACCTGTTCGACCGCCTGCAACTGGAAGCGGTGATCGACGTCTGCCGGCAGGCGCGTAGCCTGTCCGACGCCGGCCGCCAGCTGTTCGCCGTGTCGCGTCAGGAAAAGCAGAACCCCAACGATGCTGACCGCCTGCGCAAGTACCTGGCGCGCTTCGGCCTGGATTGGGCCGGTATCACCGACGGGGTGCGCTAGAATCGGCGTTTTGCGCCAGCGGCAAGGAGCCGACCATGGAAGAACCGATGAGTGTCGAGCAGCTGTGCCGGCGCATCGAGGCGGGTGAAGCGTTCAAGTATGTGTACTTCTGGGGGCATCGCCCGAAGCATGCCGTGGAAGTCGACAAGAGCTGTTTCAGCCAGTGGTTCGAAGCGGACTTCGAGATCGATGGAGTGACCTACGCCAGCGCCGAGCACTGCATGATGGCCGGCAAGGCCCGGCTGTTCGGCGATGAAGCGGCGCTGGCACGGATTCTCGCCGCGCGCACGCCAGCCGAGGCGAAGTCCATCGGTCGCGAGATCCTCGGCTTCGACGAGGCGGCCTGGAATGCCGAGCGGCTGAGAATCGTCACCCGTGCCAGCCATGCCAAGTTCGGGCAGAACCCGGCCTTGCGCGAGTTCCTGCTGGGCACGGGGGATCGCGTGCTGGTCGAGGCCAGTCCGGTGGATGCCATCTGGGGCATCGGCCTGGCGGTCGATCACCCCGACGCGGGCAACCCGGCGCGCTGGCGCGGGCTGAACCTGCTGGGCTTCGCCCTGATGAGCGCGCGCGATGCGCTGCGCAAGGAGGGCGGCGATGCCTGAGTTCACGGCTGCCCAGCAGCAACTGCTGCGCGACCACCGCCTGGCCTGGTTCGCCGGGCGCATCATCCACGACGCACGGCCGCCGATCAGCGATACCGAACTGGCCGAGGTCGAACAGCGCCTGGGCAGTGTGCTGCCACCCGAGCTGGTCGCCCTGTGGCGCTGCGCCTTCGGTGGCCGGCTGGATTACGAACTGTGCGTGGACTACGACGGCCACCTGCATCCCTATTCCTTCAATGAGCTGTTCTATCCGGACAGCGACGGCTACCACGACCTGTGGGGCTGGTTGGAGCACGAGCAGGAGTGTGCCGAGGAAGTTGCCGGCGAGAATGGCGAGGAATGGAATGGTCGCGTGGGCTTCCTGCCCATCGGCGGTTTCGAATACCTGGAGCGGGTGTACGTCTGCGTCGAGCCGGAGGAGTTCGGGGCCATCTACGTCTGGAGTCGCGCATTGCCGCCCGCCTGGCCGCTCCGGCTGCATGAGGATGCACTGACCAGGGTGGCTGACGATCTGTGCGGCCTGTTCGAGTTGCTGGGCTTCGATGAAGACCCGTTCGCCGAGGGCGCGGATGCCGGACAGGAGTTGCTCGAAGCAGTGGATGAGCTGGCTGCTTCGGGTGCGGAGGGCGAAGCGCTGGCGCAGTTGCTGCAGAGTTCGTTGCGGCCGCTGGTGCGCGACTGGCGCGCGGCACTGGAGCAGGGACGTATCGCCGGTGAGCCTGAGTTGCAACGCCTGGCCCTGACTCACGCGGTGCGCAGCGGCGATATCGCCTTGCTGGAACAACTGCGTGACCAGGGGTGCGACCTCGGCCGGCTGTTGACCGGTGGTGGAAACGCGCCGGTACATGCGCGGTTGATGCAGCGCGAGGCGGTGATCCGCTGGTTCGTCGAGCAAGGCGTCGCGGAATATCAGCTTGACGGAGACGTAGCATGACGCTGGCGACAGGCCTTCCGGAGTCGCTGGTCGAGTTCCTGCGGCAGTCGGTGAATGCGCCGCAGGATCGGGTCGAGGCGCAGGACTTCGTCCGTCGTTCCGATGTCCGCGAGTTGTACCGTGACACCCTGGGAACGCCCCGCGCGGACGAGATGCTTGCCCAGTGCGCGGTGCTGTTTCCCGAGCTCAACCTTAACCGTGCGTCGTTGCTGGCGCTGTTCTGCGGCAGTTGGGTGGAAGGTGGTGCCAGTCCGCGTATTGCCTTCGCGGCAGTGCTGGATGCGTTGGGGCGTGCGCTGGCGGTACTGCGCCCGTATTGCGCTGACGAAGAAGCCGAGGACGACGAGGACGCACAGGCCGCAGCCCGACAGGCTCGCGCACGGCTCGACAGCCTGACGCCTTCGCAGTCACTGCTCATTGACAGCGCACACGCGGCGGTCGACCTGCTGGTATTGCCGCTGATGACCATGCTGATGCGCTCGCGGGACAATCACCGCGACTTCCTGACCAATGGCGAGCTCCTGCTCGCCATCGACGCGATGGTGAAGTCCAACACCACGCTGCCCTTCGAAAACCTGCACTTCCTCGATCACGCGGCGGCGCTGACCTACGAAGACGAGCTGGTGGTGATCCTGCCCGCGACGCGCACGGGGCTGGTGGTGAGCGCGCAGGGCATCAACTGCAATTTCCACGCGTTCTCTCTCCTGCAACCGCTGCTGGCCGCCCATGGCAAGCGGCTCGGATTGCAGGTGTCGGCGCCGGTTTCGGCAACCGAGGTACCAAGGGAAGACAGAGCGCAGTACCTGTGGCTGCAGGCGTTCGCCTACGAGAAGGGCGAGTTGGTCAACAACCTGGCCTGGGCCTGGGGTGAGGCGCCATTGCGCAGCAATAGCCGCAAACACGGCCATTGCGTGTTGATCGCGCTGGATACCGAAGAGGGCGTGTCGCGTTCCTGGTCGGGCTTCGCTGATCGGCTGCACGACGCGCATCAGCCGTCGGTGGAGCTGGTCCGCTTCCTCAGCGAGGACGAAGTGGCGGCCTATCTGGCGTGACGCCGGCAAAGGCGCGCCACGGCATCGGCCGCAGCGCGCCTTCCCGGGTCAGTAGTGGTACCAGCGCAGCTCCAGCATGACTTCACTGCGCGGGCTGGCTTCGTGGCTGAACTCGCGTTGTGCCGAGAGGCGCAGGCCGAGGTTGCGGCCCAGCTCCACCTGCTGGCCGAAGCTCAGGGTGCGGCGTACTTCGCCGTTGTGGAAATAGTCGCCCTTGCCTTCGAGGCTGAGGTTGCCCAGCGGGTTGCTCCACAGCACGCCCGTGTCGAAGCCCATGGCTGGGGCGAGGGTGGCGGCGAAGTCCTGGTTGTTCTCCAGGCGCGCCGTGCCCAGGGCGTAGGCCTGCAGATCGTCGCTGAGCTTCCAGCTGCCACCGGCGCCGCCGTTGAGGTGGCCGACCAGTGTGTCGTGGTCGTTGTCGCTGTGCTTGCCGATCACTCGTTCCCAGCCGCCGGCGACCTGCCAGGACAGCGGTTTCAGCAGCTCGTTGCGCGGCGTCATGGAGCGGATGGTGACGAGGTCCAGCTGCTGCAGTTGCCAACGATTGCCCTCGTACTGGCGCAGCTTGAGCTGGCCAATCTCGATCTGTGCGCCAAGGGGGAAGCCGTAGGCGTTGTCGTCGAGGTCGTGGTAGGCCATGCGCAGGCCGTACTGGGCGAAGGCTTCGCCATCGCGGCTGCCAGCGCCCAGTTGCCAGGTGCGTGACTCGTGGCCGTTCTCCGGCTGACCGGGGCGTTCCACGTCCAGTGCCGGCGGTGGGTTGCGGTTGATCGCCTTGAGCAGGTTGTAGCTGCGCGAGGCGGTGGACTGGTCGCGCTCCTGGCCGGTGGCGCGGTAGCGCACCAGGCGGAAGGCGGTGTCCTGCACCAGTGCCTGGCGGTCGGCGGGCAGGGCGGCGAACTCGGGGCTCTGCAGCTGGCTGTCGTCGTCGGCGATGTGGCGGGCCAGCACCTTCTCGTCGTGGCTCAACGGTTCGCCGCGAGCCAGCAGCTCACGCTCGCGGGATGGACGATAGTCCACCCGGTCGATCAGCCCGGCGTCCTTAACCGCGCGCACCGTATCGGTAGGGATGGCAGTGATCGGGAAGTGGTCGGTGAGCTCGGTGCCGGGGCGGGCGATCTCCAGCAGCTCGAGCAGGCGGAATGAGCAGTTCTCGTCGAAGAAGTAGTACTTGAAGCGGATCTGCTTCAGCTCCCAGACGTGCTCGACCATGCGCGCGGTTTCTTCCGGTGTCAGGTTCAGGCGGTACTCCCAGAGGTCGCGGTTCTCCAGGCGGCTGTACTCGGAGAGCTTCTCGCGGTAGGGCACCAGGGCGAACAGGCCGGGGTAGCCGCCCATCAGGCCTTTCCAGGCATAGAGGATGCTGTTGTCCATGCCCTCGATGTAGGCGCCGAAGTTGAGCGCGTAGCTGAGCAGGGCGGTGTTGTCGGAGTCGACGTCGGCCTGGTCGATGCGCAGCAGGGTGTGACCGAACATCGAGGACGGGCTGTTCAGGTAGGCGGCGGGGAACACCAGCACGGCGCTGTGCGGGTTGATGTCCTGGTACCAGGTGGTGAACTCCTTGCACTCCACCGTCGGCAGGTCAGCGAGCTGCAACTGCTGGCGCAGCCAGCGGGTACGAGCCGGGTAGACACACTGGGCGTGCTTGTCGCCGAGGCTGGCTGGGGCATAGAGGGCCTTCACGGTGGCGGCCAGTTCGGATTCCGGATGGCGGTCTCCATCCTTGGCGAGGAAGAACCTAGGGTCGTCGACGAAGCTGCGCCAGCCACCGAGCTTGGCGTGCTCATAGTGACCCAGGGCCAGCCAGTAGGGCTCGTTGGCCAGGCTTTGCAGGCGTTGTGGGTCGATCGCGGGCGAAGCCAGCAGTGGGGTGCAGGCGCACAGCGCCATCCAGGGCAACAGGCGTTTGGGCATCGAGTGGGCTACTGGGAGGGAAGGGTGAGCCCGCCCGGAAGGGGCGGGCTCGCGTTGGCCATCAGGCCTGTTCGGCGTACTTGGCCAGGGTGCTGTCCTGCTTCAGGACGGCCTGGGTGTTGGCGTAGACGTCCTCGGCGGTGACGTCCGACTTGTTGAAGATCTGCGCGAAGTGCTCGTGGGTGACCTGGGCGAAATGCGCGCGGTCCTCGGGCTTCACGCCCAGTACCACGGCGTAGGTGGTCAGCGCCTCGCCGTCACCCTTGGCCATGTCTTCGGACAGTTCGTCCATCATGCTGCTGAGCACGATCATCGGCTTGCCGCCGTAGGTCAGCGCGCCATTGGTGTGGCAGCCGTTGGTGCCGGTGGTCATGCCGAAGGTGTTGTTGCCGCTGGTGCCGTTGGTAGTAGCTGCCAGGACGTGCGTGGCGGTACCGCGCTGGCCCTTGAACAGCATGTTGCCCCAACCGCAGCCGTCGCTGCCGGGGGCATCGGCGAGAGCACTCAGGGAGGCGGTGGCGAGGAGGGTACCGAGCAGAATCCTTTTCATCGTTTTTCTCTCTATATGAGGTCGGGGACCGTTGAACAGCCGCTGACAGCCTAACAGCGCCTGCCAGAGCTTTTCTCCAATGCCTTGCGGGTGTCAAGGCAACCGCTGCCGCAGACAGTATGGCCGAGCCCGCCTGGGGTGACTCAGATGACCGGCAGTTGATCGGCATCAGCGGCGGAAGTCTTGGAACCGACCACACTTGAATCAGTTCCCCTTTTGAGGAAGTCGTCATGGTCGATTTCGATCCACGGCCAGCGCTGGACCAACTGGCTGCCGAGTACTCCAAGCGCGCCGAGGCCATCCGCCGCGACCTGGGTCGCAGCCATTCGCCGGACTTCGCCGAGCAGGCCCAGCAGCGGCAGAACGACGACGTGCTGCGCGCCCTGCTGGCCGAAGCGGAGGCCGGCATGCGGCTGGTGGGCCTGGCGCGCCTGCGCCTGGCTGATGGGACCTACGGCGAGTGCGCGCGTTGCGGCGAGGCCATCGAGGAGCGCCGCCTGCGTGCCCTGCCAGCTGCCGAGCACTGCCTGCGCTGCGCCGATGCGGTGGACTGAAACTGTCACCAATACTGCCTTGCCAGTGGCGCGCGGGCGGCGCGAGAATGCGGACGAATCTCCGCGGCCTCGCGCCGCCCGAAGCAAGGACCTCCAATGCCCGATTCCGTTGCTGCCGGCCTGCGCCTGGCGCCCGATGAACTGACCCGCCCCTTCACCCCCGAACAGTTTCCCTTCAAGACCACCGAAGAACTGGAGCCTTTCCTGGGCGTGCTCGGACAGGAGCGCGCGGTCGAGGCGCTGCAGTTCGGCGTGGCGATGCCGCGCCCGGGTTACAACGTGTTCGTCATGGGCGAGCCGGGCACCGGCCGCTTCTCCTTCGTGCAACGCTATCTGAAGGCCGAGGGCAAGCGACTGCCGACGCCGGCCGACTGGGTCTACGTCAACAACTTCGATGATTCGCGCGAGCCGCGCGTGATCGAACTGCCCCCGGGCAGCGCCGCCGAGTTCGGTACCGACATCGATCACCTGATCGACAACCTGTTGTCCACCTTCCCCTCGGTGTTCGAGAACCCGGCGTACCAGCAGAAGAAGAGCGCCATCGACCGGGCCTTCAACCAGCGCTACGACAAGGCCCTCGATACCGTCGAGCGGCTGGCGCTGGAGAAGGAAGTCGCCCTGTACCGCGACAGCGCCAACATCGCCTTCACCCCGATGAAGGACGGCAAGGCCCTGGATGAGGCCGAGTTCGCCCAGTTGCCGGAGGAGGAGCGCGAGCGCTTCCACGCCGACATCGCCGACCTGGAGGAGCACCTCAACGAAGAGCTTTCCAGCTTGCCGCAGTGGAAGCGCGAGTCGAGCAACCAGCTGCGCCAGCTCAACGAGGAAACCATCACCCTGGCGCTGCAGCCGCTGCTGGCGCCACTGGTGGAGAAGTACAACAACAACTCCGGGGTCAGCGCCTACCTGCAGGCCATGCAGCTGAACCTGTTGAAGACCGTGGTCGACCAGCTGGTGGACGCCGAGCGTACCGACCCGCAGCGCAAGCAGAGCCTGGAGGAGCAATACGCGCCGAACCAGGCGATCGGCCACCATGCCACCAGCGGTGCGCCGGTGGTGTTCGAGTCGCACCCGACCTACGACAACCTGTTCGGCCGCATCGAGTACGCCTCCGACCAGGGCGCGCTCTACACCAGTTACCGCCAGCTGCGTCCCGGTGCGTTGCACCGCGCCAACGGCGGCTTCCTGGTGCTGGAGGCAGAGAAGCTGCTGAGCGAGCCGTTCGTCTGGGACGCCCTCAAGCGTGCGCTGCAGTCGCGCCAGCTGAAGATGGAGTCGCCACTGGCCGAGCTGGGTCGCCTGACCGCCATGAGCCTGACGCCCCAGGTGATCCCGCTGAACATCAAGGTGATCATCATCGGCTCGCGGCAGATCTATTACACGCTGCAGGACCTGGATCCGGACTTCCAGGAGATGTTCCGCGTGCTGGTGGACTTCGACGAAGACATCCCGCTGGCCGAGGACAGCCTCGAACAGTTCGCCCAGCTGCTCAAGACCCGTACCTCGGAGGAGGGCCTGGCGCCGCTCACCCGTGAAGCCGTGGCCCGCCTGGCGACCTACAGCGCCCGCCTGGCCGAACATCAGGGGCGTCTCTCGGCACGCATCGGCGACCTGTTCCAGCTGGTCAGCGAAGCGGACTTCATCCGCCAGCTGGCCGGCCAGGAAGTGACCGACCTGGGCCACATCGAGCGCGCCCTGAAGGCCAAGGAAACCCGCACAGGCCGCGTGTCAGCGCGCATTCTCGACGACATCCTCGCCGGTATCATCCTGATCGACAGCGAAGGCGCTGCGGTGGGCAAGTGCAACGGCCTGACTGTGCTGGAAGTGGGTGACTCCGCCTTCGGCATGCCGGCGCGCATCTCCGCCACCGTCTACCCCGGCGGCAGCGGCATCGTCGACATCGAGCGCGAGGTCAACCTCGGCCAGCCGATCCACTCCAAGGGCGTGATGATCCTGACTGGCTACCTTGGCAGCCGCTACGCCCAGGAATTCCCCCTGGAGATTTCCGCGAGCATCGCCCTGGAGCAGTCCTACGGCTACGTCGACGGCGACAGCGCCTCGCTGGGCGAGGTCTGCACGCTGATCTCCGCCCTGTCGCGCACGCCGCTGCGGCAGTGCTTCGCCATCACCGGCTCGATCAACCAGTTCGGTGAAGTGCAGGCGGTCGGCGGGGTCAACGAGAAGATCGAGGGCTTCTTCCGGCTCTGCGAGGCGCGTGGCCTGACCGGCGAGCAGGGTGTGATCATCCCGCGCGCCAACGTTGCCACCCTGATGCTCGACGAACGCGTGCTGCAGGCGGTGCGCAACGGCCAGTTCCATATCTACGCCGTGCGCCAGGCCGACGAGGCGCTGAGCCTGCTGGTCGGCGAGCCGGCCGGTGCGCCGGATGCCAAGGGTCACTTCCCCAAGGGCAGCGTCAACGCCCGTGTCGTCGAGCGCCTGAAGGAAATCTCCGAGCTGGGCATGGACGAGGAAGAGAAGGAAAAACCGGCCAAGGAGCCCGCCGCCAAGCCTGCCAGCAAGTCGAAAGTGAAGGCACCGGCGGAAAAGGTTCCTGCAGATGAAGCTCTTGTCGACCAGGCTCCGGTGAAAAAGGAGCGTGCCCGCAAGAAGAAAGACGCCGACTGAACACGGTCTGGCGCAAGGTGCCGGTCGGAGCATTCCGCCGGCGCCATTTTCACGTCGTTGTCTGCAAGATAGCCGGATAAATCCGCACTTTCGCGTGTCGGAACCTGGGTGTAGTCTCGAACTCAGGACAACCGCGAGGGTGCCGCCATGCCGCGTAACCTCTGCCTTATCCGCCCCTGTCTGGGGCTGACCACGCGCATCGAGTGCGAGATCAGGCCGCTGGCCGGAGAGAATGGACTCTGGACCTTGTTGTGTGCCGCCGGCATGTCCGGCGCGCAGCCCACCGCCATCAAGGCGCAGGGCCCGTTCTGCGGGCCTTTCGTGGCCGAAGGTGTGCTCGAGGCGATTTCCGACTGCCTGGCCCAGCAGGGCTACATCGTGGCAGACGATCCCCCCATCTGGCAGTTGCACCTGCAGGGCGAACTGCGCCGCCTGAACGGCGAACGCTCGCGTCATGTCGGCAACTTCCAGTTCCGCCCTGAAGGTTGAGGCTTTCAACCCTGAGAGAGGGGTTGCACAGTCCCTGTGCGATCCGCTGAAAGCCGCGGGGTGCCTGGTCGCTACGGCTTCATACCGTGGCCGCCCACCTGTTTGTCCACAGACATAATTATCCATAGAAAGCCGGGATCACTCGCAAAAGTCATCCGCTATACTGCGGCCGCCCCTTTCCCAACGACCATTCCCGCGAGAACCATGGAACGCTTCGTCGAAAACTCCCTGTACGCCGCGCGCTGGCTGCTGGCGCCGATCTACATTGGCCTGTCGCTGGCCCTGCTGGCGCTGACCATCAAATTCTTCCAGGAAATCTTCCACATCCTGCCCAGCATCTTCAGCATCGCCGAGGCGGACCTGATCCTGGTGCTGCTGTCGTTGATCGACATGGCGCTGGTCGGCGGTCTGCTGGTGATGGTGATGTTCTCCGGCTACGAGAACTTCGTGTCGCAGCTGGACATCGACGAAGGCAAGGAGAAGCTCAGCTGGCTCGGCAAGATGGACGCCAGTTCGCTGAAGAACAAGGTGGCCGCCTCCATCGTGGCGATCTCCTCGATCCACCTGCTGCGTATCTTCATGGATGCCAAGAACATCGAAGACAACAAGCTGATGTGGTACGTGATCATGCACCTCACCTTCGTCCTCTCGGCCTTCGCCATGGGCTACCTGGACAAGGCCACGCGCCACGACCACTGAGGCTTTACGGCTCCATTCTTGCCGCCCGGCCGTTGCGAAACGGACGGGCGGTTGTGTTTTCGGCTTGCGGTAGGCGCCTGCTGGTCAAGACTTTCCGCGTGGATCAATCCGCAGGAGGTGCAGCACATGAATCTGCAGGAACTGACCAGTCGCTCCGTTGCTGGCGATATCGACGAGATCAACCTGGTGTCGCTGGAAGGCGATATCTACGTACTGGAGGCTCGCATGGGCGCGCGCTTCTATCCGGTCCAGGACGAGGCTGGGCATGTCATCAGTGTGCGCTCGGTCGCCCACGCTCGGGAGGTGCTGCGGGCACTACCCAGCGTTCCCTTCCATCTGGTGCATGCTGTGGTGCATGACGAGATGTGTGGCATGGACGACGAGCGCGACATTGGCGCCGGCGTGACTATTCCGTTGCACTGAGTCCGTTGCGCGAGGCCTATTCCGCCGCGCGAGGCGCGGTGGGGGAGGCGGTGCATCTGTGCTAGGCTGGCGGCCCTTTTTTGAACCCCCAGCGGAGCGCCGCCATGAGCGAACTCAACCTTTCCACCGACGAAGCCCGCGTCAGCTACGGCATCGGCCGTCAGCTGGGCGACCAGCTGCGCGAGAACCCGGTACCGGGTATGACCCTCGACGCCATCGTGGCCGGCCTGTCCGACGCTTACGCTGGCGCCGAAAGCCGCGTTCCGGGCGAAGCCCTGTCCGCCAGCTTCCAGGTGATCCGCGAGCGCATGCAGGCCGAAGCCCAGGCGAAAGCCGAAGCCGCCGCTGCAGTGGGCCGCGAGTACCTGGTGGAAAACGCCAAGCGCGAAGGCGTGACCGTCCTGCCGTCCGGCCTGCAGTACGAAGTACTGGTTACTGGCGAAGGCGCCAAGCCGTCCCGCGAAGACACCGTGCGTACCCACTACCACGGCACCCTGGTCGACGGCACCGTCTTCGACAGTTCCTACGAGCGCGGCCAGCCGGCTGAATTCCCGGTGGGCGGCGTGATCGCCGGCTGGGTCGAGGCCCTGCAGCTGATGAACGCCGGCAGCAAATGGCGCCTGCACGTGCCGAGCGAGCTGGCCTATGGCGGCCAGGCCGTCGGCAGCATCCCGCCGCACAGCGTGCTGGTGTTCGACGTCGAGCTGCTGGAAATCCTCTAAGGCTCTGAGTCAGAGCCGGTAGAGGTGCAGTCCGCGGCGGTCCTCCCTGACCGCCGTGGCTTGCGCGGGGCCCCTCCGGACCCCGAGTGCAGCCGCCTCCCGGGCGGCGACCGCACCGATGGCGCTTCCTGCGCCATCGCAAACAACGTCTAGCGCAGTGCGCGGGCGTAACAGAACAGGAACAGGTTGCGCACCAGCTCCTTGAGCACCAGCGGCTCGCTGGTACTGAGCTCGGACAGCTCCAGGCCACCCTGCTCACGCAGCTCGTCCAGGGCCTCTTCCTCCAGCACTGCGCAGACTTCCCCGGTGTCTCGATGCAAGATTCGCAGGTAGGGGTGCGGGCGATCCAGCCAGGCGTCGATCATGTAGGTCATGGCGTGTTCCTCCGTGCAGACCGTTTAATGAGAATAATTCTTATTATCTTAATAGCAAGCGCCAATTGGAAAATATTTTGCGCTGGCGACGATCTGTTGCTCCTGATCAACGGACGGACAACAAAAAGCCCGCCGCGGCGAACCGGGGCGGGCTTTTGCGAAACGGCGGATCAGTGCGTGCGCGCGACCGAGAACTCGGCCAGCTCGATCAGCGCGGCGCGGTATTCGTTGTCCGGCAGCGCCTGGAGGTGCTCGATGGCGCGGGCGGCATAGTCACGGGCCAGGTTGGCGGTGTAGTCCAGCGCGCCAGCGGCTTCCACGGCGGCGCGGATACCTTCCAGGTCCTGACTGCCGCCCTGCTGGATGGCCTTGCGCACCAGCGCGGCCTGTTCCGGTGTGCCGTCGCGCATGGTGGCGATCAGCGGCAGGGTCGGTTTGCCTTCGGCGAGGTCGTCGCCGACGTTCTTGCCCAGGCTGGCGGCATCGCCACGGTAGTCGAGCAGGTCGTCCACCAACTGGAAGGCAATGCCCAGGGCGTCACCGAACAGGCGCAGCGCTTCGGACTGCTCCGGCTGGGCGTTGGCCAGCGCGGCGGCGCTGTGGGTGGAGGCTTCGAAGAGCATCGCGGTCTTGCCGCGGATGACTTCCATGTAGGTTTCTTCGGTGGTGCTGGCGTCGCGGACCTTGGACAGTTGCAGCACTTCGCCTTCGGCGATCACGCGGGTGGCCTGGGAAATGATGCGCATGACCGGCATGGAGCCCAGCTCGACCATCATTTCGAAGGAACGCGCATAAAGGAAGTCGCCCACCAGCACGCTCGGTGCGTTGCCCCACTGGGCGTTGGCGGTAGCACGGCCGCGGCGCAGGCCGGAGGCGTCGACCACGTCGTCGTGCAGCAGAGTGGAGGTGTGCAGGAATTCGATGGTGGCGGCCAGCAGCTTCAGGTCGTCGCCCGAATAGCCCAGGGCCTTGCCGGAGAGGAGCACCAGCAGCGGGCGCAGACGCTTGCCGCCGGCGGAGATGATGTAGTCGCCGATCTTTTCCACCAGGGGAACGCGGGAAGTGAGTTGGCGACGGATGATGCCGTCGACGGCGGTGAAGTCGTCCGCCACCACGCGATAGAAAGCCTGGGGTTGCATTAAAGACAGCGCTCCTCGTAGATTGCGCGGCATGCTAGGTGGCGCGGGGAAGGCCTGTCAAGGCGAGGCCCCATGGGGCTTGATCCGCGCCGAGTGTTTGCGTAGAATCGCGGCCCCGAACTTCCCTGGCATATCCTGCCTTACGCAATTGCACGGGCGTCCTTTCCGGCCCCATGCAGCCATGCCGACCGATTCCTCTTTCTATAAAGCGTCGGGTGAGCAGGTCTAACGGAGACATCCAGATGTACGCAGTAATTGTTACTGGTGGCAAGCAATACAAAGTCACCGAAGGCGAATTCCTCAAGGTCGAGAAACTCGACGTCGCCACCGGCGAAGCGATCAACCTGGATCGCATCCTGCTGGTCGCCAACGGCGATGACGTCAAGATCGGCCTGCCGGTGGTAGAAGGCGCGAAAGTGACCGCAGAAGTGGTTTCCCACGGTCGTCACGACAAAGTGCGCATCATCAAGTTCCGCCGCCGCAAGCACCACATGAAGCGTCAGGGCCACCGCCAGTGGTTCACTGAAATCAAGATCACCGGCATCCAGGCCTAATTCCTCTTCAGGAGAATTGACTCATGGCACACAAAAAAGCTGGCGGTAGTACCCGCAACGGCCGCGACTCAGAAAGCAAACGCCTTGGCGTGAAGCTGTTCGGTAGCCAGGCTGTGAAAGCAGGCAACATCATCGTGCGTCAGCGCGGTACCCAGTTCCACGCTGGCTACGGCGTTGGCATGGGCAAGGATCACACCCTGTTCGCTAAAGTCGACGGCGTGATCAAGTTCGAAGTGAAAGGCGCCTTTGGCCGTCGCTACGTAAGCGTCGTCGCTGCCTAAGCGAGCTCTCACTGAAAAAGCCCTGTCTCGCGACGGGGCTTTTTTGTTTCTGGCGTTTCCAGGCGAGGTGCTGTCGGTTCGGGCGTTTGCGCGGACTTGGCTGTATCCTATGCTCCTTTTCTTATTTTCAACCCGCAGGCTCTGCGGGAGGCGTTCGCAATGAAATTCGTCGACGAAGTATCCATCCACGTGAAAGCCGGTGACGGCGGCAACGGTCTCATGAGCTTCCGCCGCGAGAAGTTCATCGAGAAAGGCGGTCCCAACGGCGGTGACGGTGGCGACGGCGGCTCGGTGTACCTCGAGGCCGACGAGAACCTGAATACCCTGGTGGACTATCGCTATACCCGCCGTTTCGACGCCCAGCGTGGCGAGAACGGTGGCAGCAAGGATTGCACCGGTGCCAAGGGTGACGATCTCGTCCTGCCCGTGCCGGTCGGTACCACCATCATTGATGCCAATACCCAGGAAATCATCGGTGACCTGACCACTGC
This sequence comes from Pseudomonas sp. YH-1, assembly GCF_051990045.1. Taxonomy (NCBI): domain Bacteria; kingdom Pseudomonadati; phylum Pseudomonadota; class Gammaproteobacteria; order Pseudomonadales; family Pseudomonadaceae; genus Pseudomonas; species Pseudomonas sp. YH-1. The sequence goes on from NZ_CP178184.1 coordinate 2,122,226, forward strand.
CGGTCAGCGCATCATGGTTGCCCAGGGTGGCTGGCACGGTCTGGGTAATACCCGCTTCAAGTCCAGTACCAACCGTGCGCCGCGCCAGACCACCCCGGGCAAGCCCGGTGATGCGCGTGACCTCAAGCTGGAGCTGAAGGTTCTGGCGGACGTCGGTCTGCTCGGCCTGCCGAACGCCGGCAAGAGCACCTTCATTCGCGCGGTGTCGGCCGCCAAGCCGAAGGTTGCCGACTATCCCTTCACCACTCTGGTGCCGAACCTGGGCGTGGTCAGCGTCGGTCGCTTCAAGAGCTTCGTCGTCGCCGACATTCCTGGTCTGATCGAGGGTGCCGCCGAAGGCGCCGGCCTGGGTATCCGCTTCCTCAAGCACCTGGCACGTACCCGTCTGCTGCTGCATATCGTCGATATGGCGCCGCTGGACGAAAGCGACCCGGCCGATGCTGCGGAAACCATCGTTCACGAGCTGGAAAAATTCAGCCCGGCGCTGACCGAGCGTGACCGCTGGCTGGTGCTGAACAAGATGGACCAGATCCTCGAGCCTGAGGAGCAGGAGCGTCGCAAGCAGGCCGTGGTCGAACGACTTGGTTGGGAGGGGCCGGTCTATGTGATCTCCGCCCTGGAGCGTGAAGGTACCGAGAAGCTGAGCCAGGACATCATGAAATACCTCGACGAGCGCACCCTGCGCATCGAGGAAGAGCCGGCCTATGGCGAAGCCCTGGCGGCCCTGGATCAGCGCATCGAAGACGAGGCTCGTGCCCGTCTGCAGGCCCTGGATGATGCTCGTGCGCTGCGTCGCTCCGGCCTGAAGAATGTCGACGATGTGGATGACGATGATTTCGAGGATGACGAAGACGACGGCGATGGGCCGGAAATCTTCTACGTGCCTTGATCGGGGCGGCGCCCGCCGGTCCGGATGAAACGTGTGAAGCCTGACTTCTAAGGTTGAGGGTATGCGTGAGAAGGTCACTGGCGCCAAGCGCTGGGTAGTCAAGATTGGCAGTGCGTTGCTGACCGCTGATGGTCGCGGTCTGGATCGCGACGCCATGGCGGTATGGGTCGAGCAGATGGTCGCGCTGCATTGCGCGGGCGTCGAGCTGGTGCTGGTGTCCTCGGGCGCTGTTGCGGCGGGCATGAGTCGCCTGGGTTGGGTTTCCCGACCTAGTGACATGCACGAGCTGCAGGCCGCCGCCGCGGTAGGGCAGATGGGCCTGGTGCAGGCCTGGGAGTCCAGTTTTGGCGTGCATGGCCTGCAGACTGCGCAGGTGCTGCTGACCCATGACGACCTGTCCGATCGCAAGCGCTACCTGAACGGGCGCAACACCTTGCGCACGCTGGTCGATCTCGGCGTGATCCCGGTGATCAACGAGAACGATACCGTGGTCACCGACGAGATCCGCTTCGGCGATAACGATACGCTGGCGGCGCTGGTGGCCAATCTGGTCGAGGCTGATCTGTTGGTGATCCTTACCGATCGCGATGGCATGTTTGATGCCGATCCGCGCAACAATCCTGATGCCGAGTTGATTTTCGAGGCTCGCGCTGATGACCCTGCCCTGGATGCAGTGGCGGGCGGCACGGGTGGTGCGTTGGGGCGTGGCGGCATGCAGACCAAGCTGCGCGCAGCTCGTCTCGCTGCGCGCTCGGGCGCGCACACCGTCATCGTTGGTGGTCGTATCGAGCGCGTGCTGGACCGCCTGCGGGTGGGTGAGCGCCTCGGCACGCTGCTGACCCCCGAGCAGAGCCGCAAGGCGGCGCGCAAGCAGTGGCTGGCTGGGCATTTGCAGATGCGCGGCACGCTGGTGCTGGACGACGGCGCAGTCAAGGCTGTCGCCCAGGATCACAAGAGTCTGCTGCCGGTCGGTGTGAAGGCCGTGCAGGGCAGCTTCCGGCGCGGCGAGATGATCGTTTGCGTGGATCAGCAGGGGCGCGAAATTGCCCGTGGGCTGGCCAACTACAGTGCGCTCGAGGCGCAGAAGATTATTGGTCAGCCGACCGATGCCATCGAAAGCCTGCTGGGCTATGTCGATGGTCCGGAGTTGGTGCATCGCGACAATCTGGTTCTGGTCTGAGGGGCATTGGCATGCGTAATGGATTGATCGCTGCACTGCTGTTGCTGCCGGCGTTGGCGCGGGCCGACGTGGTTGGTGAGGTGTCCACTGTCTTCAAGTGGGTCGGGCCGAACGACAAGATCGTCGTTGAGGCTTTCGATGATCCGAAGGTGCAAGGCGTCAGCTGTTACCTGTCGCGCGCCAAGACTGGCGGTGTGAAAGGTGGGCTGGGCCTGGCGGAGGATCGCGCCGAGGCGTCGATCTCCTGTCGTCAGGTCGGGCCGATCCGCTTTGCGGGTGAGCTCAAGGACGGCGAAGTGGTATTCCAGCAGCGTACTTCGCTGGTGTTCAAGACCATGCAGGTGGTGCGCTTCTTCGACAAGAAGCGAAATGCGTTGGTCTATCTGGTCTACAGCGACCGGGTGATCGAGGGCAGTCCGCAGAATGCGGTGACGGCGATTCCGATCATGCCGTGGCCTGAGAAGTAAGAAGGGAAAGGGCGGGTGACCGCCCTTTCTTTTTGTCCGCAGAAAGGTGTGTCTGTGGATAAGGGTGTGCTTTCTGTGGGGTGAGTAACCTGGAGCAGGTTATCTTCCGGTTTTGGTGGATGGCGCTGAAGAAATCGCAGGCAATAAAAAACCGGCCCTGGGGCCGGTTTTTCAAGAACAGAACGCTTACGCGGTGGCCAGGGCCTTCACGTGGGCGTTCAGGCGGCTCTTGTGACGAGCGGCCTTGTTCTTGTGGATGATGCCTTTGTCGGCCATGCGGTCGATGACCGGTACGGCAGCAACCAGAGCGGCCTGGGCCTTCGGCAGGTCCTTGGCGTCGACTGCTTTGACTACGTTCTTGATGTAGGTACGAACCATGGAACGCAGGCTGGCGTTGTGGCTGCGACGCTTCTCAGCCTGTTTGGCGCGTTTTTTGGCGGAAGGTGTGTTGGCCACCGTCGAGCTCCTCGAAAAAAACTTGGGATGTTGCGAATAAATTAAGGCCGCGAATAATGCCGTTGCATCAGGGCCTTGTCAAGGGTATGCGCGGCCTCCGACGAGTGGTGCGACGGGCGCACGCTGTCCGGCGGATGGGGTGATTTATTCGCCCCGCGGCCCTACACTGCTGCGCTTCGCCTGGCGCTCGAGCAATCGCTCTAGGCCAGGGCTGCACCCTGCAGGGGCGGCCATTCTACCAGTTCTGGACGCTATGAACCTACTCAAGTCGCTGGCCGCGGTCAGCTCGATGACCATGATCTCGCGGGTGCTCGGCTTCGTGCGCGACACGATCGTCGCCCGCATGTTCGGCGCCGGGATGGCCACCGATGCCTTCTTCGTTGCCTTCAAGCTGCCCAACCTGCTGCGCCGCATCTTCGCCGAGGGGGCGTTCTCCCAGGCTTTCGTGCCGATCCTGGCCGAGTACAAGACCCAGCAGGGCGAAGAGGCGACCCGCACCTTCATTGCCTATGTGTCCGGCCTGCTGACGCTGATCCTGGCGCTGGTTACCGCGCTGGGCATGCTCGCCGCGCCCTGGGTGATCTGGGTGACTGCGCCCGGATTCGTCGATTCGCCGGAGAAATTCGAACTCACCAGTTCCCTGCTGCGGGTGACCTTCCCTTATATCCTGCTGATTTCCCTGGCCTCGCTGGCGGGGGCGATCCTCAATACCTGGAACCGCTTCTCGGTGCCGGCTTTCGTGCCGACGCTGCTGAACGTCAGCATGATTCTCTTCGCGCTGTTCCTGACGCCGTACTTCGACCCACCGATCATGGCGCTGGGCTGGGCGGTGCTGGCCGGGGGCCTGGCGCAGCTGCTCTACCAGCTGCCGCACCTGAAGAAAATCGGCATGCTCGTGCTGCCGCGCATCAACCTGCGCGACTCCGGCGTCTGGCGCGTGCTCAAGCAGATGGGGCCGGCGATCCTCGGCGTCTCGGTCAGCCAGATTTCGCTGATCATCAACACCATCTTCGCCTCCTTCCTGGTCGCCGGTTCCGTGTCCTGGATGTACTACGCAGACCGCTTGATGGAGCTGCCGTCCGGCGTGCTTGGCGTGGCGCTGGGGACCATCCTGCTGCCGTCACTGGCCAAGACCTACGCCAGCGACGATCGCCACGAGTACTCGCGGCTGATGGACTGGGGCCTGCGCCTGTGCTTCCTGTTGGTGCTGCCGTGCTCCCTGGCGCTGGCGGTGATCGCCGAGCCGCTGACCGTCGCGCTGTTCCAGTACGGCAAGTTCAGCGCCCACGACGCGCTGATGACCCAGCATGCACTGATCGCCTACGCGGTCGGCCTGCTCGGCATCATCCTGGTGAAGGTGCTGGCGCCGGGCTTCTATGCGCGGCAGAACATCAAGACACCGGTGAAGATCGCGCTGTTCACCCTGGTTTCCACCCAGCTGATGAACCTGGTGTTCATCGGTCCGCTCAAGCATGCGGGGCTGGCGCTGGCGATCAGCCTGGCGGCTTGTCTGAATGCCGGCCTGCTTTATTGGCAACTGCGCAAGCACCAGCTATTCGATCCGCAGCCGGGCTGGGGCAAGTTCATCGCCAAATTAGTCGTATCTGTACTGGTGATGTGCGCCGTGCTGATCGGCATGATGCACTTCATGCCAGCCTGGGATCAGGGTGGCATGCCGATTCGCCTGGTGCGCCTGGGCGCGCTGGTGGTGGCCGGTGTAGTCGCCTATTTCGGTATGCTGGCGATCCTTGGCTTCCGCTTGCGGGACTTCTCTCGCCGCGCGGTGCTGTAACCTTCGCCGGGCAAAGCATTGCATCGGTTTGCGGCGACGGCATTTTGCCTGTCGCATGGCAACGGGTGCAGGTATAATCGACCACTTTCTGAGCAATACGCGCGCTATGCAGCTGCTTCGAGGCCTTCACAACCTGCGGCCCCTGTCCGGGGGCTGTGTCGCCACCATCGGTAACTTCGACGGCGTCCATCTCGGCCACCAGGCGATCCTGGGGCGTCTGCGCGAGCGTTCGCTGGAGCTGGGCGTGCCCAGCTGCGTGGTGATCTTCGAGCCGCAACCGCGCGAATACTTCGCTCCCGATGCCGCCCCGGTGCGCCTGACGCGCCTGCGCGAGAAGCTCGAACTGCTGCGTCAGTACGGTGTTGACTTCGTTCTCTGCCTGGCCTTCAACCGCCGCCTGCGCGAGCTGTCGGCCGCCGAGTTCGTCCGCCAGGTGCTAGTGGAGGGCCTGCGGGTCCGCCATCTGGAAGTGGGCGACGATTTCCGCTTCGGCTGCGACCGCTCTGGTGATTTCGCCTTCCTGGTCAACGCCAGCGCGGAGCAGGGCTTCACCGTCGAAGCTGCGACTACCGTGGAAGTCGACGGCATGCGCGTGAGCAGTTCGCGTATCCGCAAGGACCTGGCCGACGGAGACCTGCACATGGTCGGGCGCCTGCTGGGTCGTCCATACAGCCTGAGCGGCCGCGTGCTGCACGGGCAGAAGCTGGGTCGCACCCTGGGTTCGCCCACCGCGAACATCCAGCTCAAGCGCCGCAAGGCGCCGCTCAATGGCGTTTATCTGGTCAGCACGTTGGTGGCTGGCCAGCGCCGGAACGGGGTGGCCAACATCGGCACCCGACCGTCCGTGAATGGCGACGGCCGGCCCCACCTGGAAGTACATCTGCTGGATTTCGCCGGCGATCTGTACGGCCAGCACCTGGATATCACGTTCCACCAGAAGCTGCGTGATGAGCAGCGTTTTGCCTCGCTCGAGGCACTCAAGGCGGCCATCCTCGCCGACATCGCCGCCGCCCGGGCCTATTGGCTGGGCCAACCGCTTGATTGAAGATCCTGAACAGGCCCTGAGATGACCGATTACAAAGCCACTCTGAACCTTCCCGAAACCGACTTCCCGATGAAAGCCGGCCTGCCGCAGCGCGAGCCGCAAACTCTCAAGCTCTGGAACGACATTGGCCTGTACCAGAAGCTGCGGAAGATTGGCGAAGGTCGCCCGAAATTCATCCTGCACGATGGCCCGCCCTACGCCAACGGCAGCATCCACATCGGTCACGCGGTTAACAAGATCCTCAAGGACATCATCGTCCGTTCCAAGACCCTGGCCGGCTACGACGCCCCCTATGTGCCGGGCTGGGACTGCCACGGCCTGCCGATCGAGCACAAGGTCGAGACCACCCACGGCAAGAACCTGCCGGCGGACAAGACCCGCGAACTGTGCCGCGAATACGCCGCCGAGCAGATCGAAGGGCAGAAGGCGGACTTCATCCGTCTGGGTGTGCTGGGCGACTGGGACAATCCCTACAAGACCATGAACTTCTCCAACGAGGCCGGTGAAATTCGCGCGCTCGCCGAGATGGTCAAGCAGGGCTTCGTGTTCAAGGGCCTGAAGCCGGTAAACTGGTGCTTCGATTGTGGTTCCGCCCTGGCCGAAGCCGAGGTTGAATACGCCGACAAGAAGTCCGACGCCATCGATGTCGCCTTCCCGGTTGAAGATGCAGACAAGCTGGCCGCCGCCTTCGGTCTGGCCAGCCTGCCCAAGCCGGCCGCCATCGTCATCTGGACTACCACGCCCTGGACCATTCCGGCCAACCAGGCGCTGAACGTCCACCCCGAATTCACCTACGCGCTGGTCGATACCGGCGAGCGCCTGTTGGTGCTGGCCGAGGAGCTGGTCGAGTCCTGTCTGCAACGCTACGGTCTGGAAGGCCAGGTCATCGCCACCGTACAGGGCGAAGCACTGGATCTGATCCGATTCCGCCACCCGTTCTACGAGCGCCTGTCGCCGGTCTACCTGGCCGAATACGTCGAACTGGGCGCCGGCACCGGCGTGGTTCACTCCGCCCCGGCCTACGGCGAGGACGACTTCCGTACCTGCAGGCAGTACGGCATGGTCAACGACGACATCCTCAGTCCCGTGCAGAGCAACGGTGTCTACGTGGCCGACCTGCCGTTCTTCGGCGGCCAGTTCATCTGGAAGGCCAACCCGGCCATCGTCGCCAAGCTCGATGAAGTCGGCGCGCTGCTCAAGCACGCCAGCATCAACCACAGCTACATGCACTGCTGGCGCCACAAGACCCCGCTGATCTACCGCGCCACCGCGCAGTGGTTCGTCGGCATGGACAAGCAGCCGCAGACCGGTGCCACCCTGCGCGAGCGCGCGCTGGAAGCCATCACCGAAACCGAATTCGTGCCCACCTGGGGCCAGGCGCGCCTGCACGGCATGATCGCCGGCCGTCCGGACTGGTGCATCTCGCGTCAGCGCAACTGGGGCGTGCCGATCCCGTTCTTCCTGCACAAGGCCACCGGCGAGCTGCACCCGCGCACCGTCGAGCTGATGGAAGCCGTCGCCCAGCGCGTCGAGAAGGAAGGCATCGAGGCCTGGTTCAAGCTCGATGCCGCCGAACTGCTGGGCGATGAAGCCGCGCAGTACGACAAGATCAACGACACCCTGGACGTCTGGTTCGACTCCGGCACCACCCATTGGCACGTGCTGCGTGGCTCCCACGCTGAACTGGGCCATGCCAGCGGTCCGGCCGCCGACCTCTACCTGGAAGGCTCCGACCAGCACCGCGGCTGGTTCCATTCTTCGCTGCTGACCGGCTGCGCCATCGACGGCCACGCGCCGTACCGCCAGCTGCTGACCCACGGCTTCACCGTGGACGAGTCCGGCCGCAAGATGTCCAAGTCGCTGGGCAACACCGTGGTACCGCAGACCGTGATCGACAGCATGGGCGCCGACATCCTGCGCCTGTGGGTCGCTTCCACCGATTACTCGGGTGAGATCGCCGTTTCCCAGCAGATCCTCCAGCGCAGCGCTGACGCCTACCGTCGTATCCGTAATACCACGCGCTTCCTGCTGTCCAACCTGTCCGGCTTCGACCCGGCCAAGGACCTGCTGCCCAACGACCAGCTGCTGGCCCTGGACCGCTGGGCCATCGACCGCGCGCTGCAGCTGCAGCGCGAGCTGGAAGAGGCCTACCGCGACTACCGCTTCTGGAACGTCTACTCCAAGGTGCACAACTTCTGCGTGCAGGAGCTGGGCGGCTTCTACCTGGACATCATCAAGGACCGCCAGTACACCACCCAGGAGAACAGCGTCGCCCGTCGCTCCTGCCAGACGGCCCTGTTCCACATTGCCGAGGCCCTGGTGCGCTGGATCGCACCGATCATGGCGTTCACCGCCGAGGAAATCTGGAGCTTCATGCCGGGCGAGCGTGCCGAGTCGGTGATGCTGACCACTTGGTACGACGGCCTGACCGAGCTGCCGGCCGATGCCGAGCTGGACCGCGCCTACTGGGACGAAGTCATGGCTGCCAAGGCCGCCGTGAACAAGGAGCTGGAAAACCTGCGCAGCGCCAAGACCATCGGCGGCAACCTGCAGGCCGAGATCACCCTGTATGCCGAGGACTCCCTGGCCAAGCGCCTGGAGAAACTGGGCAACGAGCTGCGTTTCGTGCTGATCACCTCGGCCGCCACCGTCGCGCCGCTGGCCGATGCGCCGGCCGACGCGGTCGAAAGCGAGCTGCCAGGCCTGAAGCTGCAGGTCGTTAAGTCGTCCCATGCCAAGTGCGGCCGTTGCTGGCACTTCCGCGCCGATGTCGGCAGCAACGCTGCACATCCGGAACTGTGTGGCCGCTGCGTCGAGAACATCGAAGGCGCGGGCGAGGTGCGTCACTATGCCTAACGCCGATCGTTTCGGCCGCCTGCCCTGGCTGTGGATCACCGTGGTCGTGTTCGTCCTGGACCAGGTCACCAAGACCTTCTTCCAGGCTGAGCTGAGCATGTACCAGCAGATCGTGGTCATTCCCGACCTGTTCAGCTGGACCCTGGCCTACAACACCGGTGCCGCGTTCAGCTTCCTGGCCGACAGCTCCGGCTGGCAGCGCTGGCTGTTCGCCCTGATCGCCATCGTGGTCAGCATCGTGCTGGTGGTCTGGCTCAAGCGCCTGAAGCGCGGCGAGACCTGGCTGGCCATCGCCCTGGCCCTGGTGCTGGGCGGCGCGCTGGGCAACCTGTACGACCGCATGGTCCTGGGGCACGTGGTGGACTTCATCCTCGTGCACTGGCAGGACCAGTGGCGCTTCCCGGCCTTCAACCTGGCCGACAGCGCGATTACCGTCGGCGCCATCATGCTGGCGTTGGACATGTTCAAATCCAAGCATTCTGGAGAGGCCGCCAATGGCTGATGTTCGTATTGGTGGTGATTCCCAAGTCACCCTGCATTTCGCCCTGAAACTGGATGACGGCAACGTCGTCGACAGCACTTTCGACAAGCAGCCGGCCACCTTCAAGGTCGGTGACGGCAACCTGCTGCCGGGCTTCGAGCAGGCGCTGTTCGGCCTCAAGGCCGGCGACAAGCGCACCCTGACCATCGAGCCCGAGAATGGCTTCGGCCAGCCGAACCCGGCCAACGTGCAGGTCATGCCCCGCGACCAGTTCCAGGGCATGGAGCTGGCCGAAGGCCTGCTGGTGATCTTCAACGATGCCGCCAAGACCGAGCTGCCGGGCGTCGTGAAAGAGTTCGACGAGCAGCACGTCACCATCGACTTCAACCATCCGCTGGCCGGTAAGACCCTGGCGTTCGAAGTCGATATCATCGACGTACAACCAGCCTGACTGGCTGCGCGGCCCGTCACTGGCGGGCCGTTGCACTTGAGGCGAAGTATTCCTACCGGCCCCTCGTGGGCCGGCTTGCGTAGCACCCGAGGCCACCATGCAAATCAAACTCGCCAATCCCCGCGGCTTCTGCGCCGGCGTTGACCGGGCGATCGAGATCGTCAACCGCGCCCTCGACGTCTTCGGGCCACCGATCTACGTGCGCCATGAAGTGGTCCACAACAAGTTCGTGGTGGAGAACCTGCGCAACCGTGGCGCCGTGTTCGTCGAGGAACTCGACCAGGTGCCGGACGACACCATCGTTATCTTCAGTGCCCATGGCGTTTCCCAGGCAGTGCGCAAGGAAGCCGAGAATCGCGGCCTGAAGGTCTTCGACGCCACCTGCCCGCTGGTGACCAAGGTGCACCTGGAAGTCGTGCGCTACAGTCGCGACGGCCACGAGTGCATCCTGATCGGCCACGAAGGCCACCCGGAAGTGGAAGGCACCATGGGGCAGTACGACGCCTCCAACGGCGGCGCCATCTACCTGGTGGAGGACGAGGACGATGTCGCTGCGCTGCAAGTGCGCAACCCCGAGGCGCTGCATTTCGTCACCCAGACTACCCTGTCGATGGATGACACCTCCAAGGTGATTGACGCCTTGCGCGCGAAATTCCCCTCGATCATGGGGCCGCGCAAGAACGATATCTGCTATGCCACCCAGAATCGCCAGGATGCGGTGAAGGAACTGGCCGACCAGTGTGATCTGGTGCTGGTAGTAGGCAGCCCCAACAGCTCGAACTCCAACCGCCTGCGCGAGCTGGCCGAGCGCATGGGAACCCCCGGCTACCTGATCGATGGCGCCGAGGACATGCAGAAGGAGTGGTTCGATGGCGTGCAGCGCATCGGTATCACCGCCGGCGCTTCGGCGCCGGAAGTCCTGGTGCGCGGCGTGATCCAACAACTGCGCGACTGGGGCGCTGAGCCCGAGGTGGAGCTGGATGGGCGGGAAGAGAACATTACCTTCTCGATGCCCAAGGAGTTGCGGGTGAAGGCGCTATGAGTTCTCGCTGATCCGCGAGCGGAAAAAAGGGCCGACATTGTCGGCCCTTTTTCTTTACCAGCAGTTCTCCAGTGTATCGCTGCCGCTTTTGGTCTTGATGCCTGTGCTATCCAGAGTGAGCGTACCGCACTTGCTATCGCCGGCTTGCGCCCCGGTCGGGGTCGCGGTCAGGTTCACGCAGCTAGCAATGGTCTTTCCGCTGCAGGCTGCTGCCGTGATGTTGTATTTGCGGGACTCGCTCGCGACGGCACCATTGGCGTCAGCCGTATATCCCAGTCCTCCGCTCGCTGTGCCCAGCGTTGCTGTGTAGGTCTGGTTCTGCGAGAAGAACCTTTCCTGGGCCTGGAGCACTTCCATCAGCTTGGCTTTCCCGTCGGCTCGTCCTGAGCGCAGCACATACTGCTCATAGCTGGGGTAGGCGATGGCGGCAATGATGCCGATGATCGCGACGACAATCATCGCTTCAATCAGCGTAAATCCCTTTTGACGCATCAATTCTCTCTCCAGTAGGTACCGCTTACGGCGTTGTTTGTCTTGCACAGGCCGGAGCTGGTGAAGGTGCATTTCAGGTCGCCGCCGTTACCGTCTCCCGAGGGCTTTTCCGAGCCTACCAAGATGGTCGTCTTGTCGTCCCCGAGAATGATGGCGGGGGTCGGTGGAATACCACCGCGGACCAGATCGAACGACCGGCTGGGTGTCTCGGAGCCGCTGACCGTCTTGGTATAGACGGCGGAAGCGTCCACCAGGCTCATGGCGTACATGCGACCACGTCCCACATCCGGACCACAGGTGGTAACGGTCTGGCCATTGGGGCTGAAGGTGGTGAACAGCACCGCACCCTGGTAGCTGATCGAGGTGGCCAGTACTTTCTCGCCCTGCGGGAAGCGTACGAACCAACCGCTACTGGCATTCAGCAGATCCGAGTTGACGGTGTAGCTATCGCCCGGCGTCAGCTGCTGATAGAGCGTATTGATTTCGCCGCGCAGGACCGGGATTTGCGTCAACGCATTGCTGCGTGCCTTGTTGCGCAGATAGTCGTAGGCCTCGAAGGTGCTCAGCGGCGGGGTGGTGTCCTGGGCAGTGGCATCTTGCAGTTCGGCTGAGGTCAGCAGGTTGCTCGAGGAGTTATACGGCGCATTGGATAGTGCCTGGAGCTCGGCCTGCAAGGTGGAAGCCTGACTGACCAGGCCGACCCTCTGCGTTTCCAGATCGGTGGCCAGTTGCAGCAAGCCGTTCTGGCTGCTGGCCTTGGCCTGAAGGTCCGAGGCCGTCTTGGCCACTGGCAGTTCATTGAGAGTGGTGACGTCCACGGTGCTCGGCACATCCGTCAGGCCGAGTTGCGAGGCGATGGCTTGAACGGCGTTGTTCGCCGCGGCGACGTCTTTGGCGGTGATAGCTTGGTTGAGGCTATTGATGGCCGCGCTCAGATCGACCCCGTTGAGCGAGTTCCGCTGGGTATAAGCGGTGGACGCCTGATAAGCGGTGCGGGCCTGGTCCAGGTCCGTTTGCAGGGCGTTGAGGGTCGTATCGGATGCGCCACTGGCCTTGGCATCGAGAACGGCTTGTTCCTTGGCAGTAATGGAGGTTGCTGCGTTCTCCAGCGTTTTCTGCACGATCATGACGCCGGCCATCTGCTGCCCCAAGGCTTGAGCCGAACCGGTGTCGAAGGCAAACAGCTGTTTCAGGGAGGTCTGCAGTGCCAGCAATTGATTCTGCAGCGTGCTTTGCTGTGACGTCTCAGGCGAGTGCTCGTCCAGGAACGGGTTTTCCTTGTAGATCGCATCGATCTGAGCCTGGCGTTGTGTTGCGTCGCTGTTGGCCTGGGTCAGCTGGTTGTATTTCTGGGTGTAGCCGATGCTGCTCTTGTAGCTATCGAAGTTGGTATCTGCAGTGCTGGTCGCCTGATTCAGCTGCGCGATCTGACCAAGTTTCGTGTCGATGCTCTGCTTGATCTGTTGAGCTTGCTGGCTGGTGAGGTTGACGCTGGTCACATCGACCAGGCTCGATTCCGTCAGAGTGGTGTAGCTGGACGGCCCGGAGTACACGTTGCTGTCACGCAGAACGTAGAACCGATCGACGGTATCCTCGTTGAGGGGGTGTTCGCGGTAGCCGCTGCCCAGGGCGATGGTGAAGTAGGTCTTGCCACCACGTTCGCGAATCAGGGATACGTCGGGCGCGTTGTAGAAGCGGCGGTTTTCCGCTGCCGTGGTACCGCCCAGCGCGGCGATGCGGCCGCCCGTGGCGAAGTTGCTCGAGCCTGCGTTGCCGGAGTTCAGATCGATACGGAAGACCTGGCCCCGCGTATCCGCCATGAAAATGGTGTCGATCAGACCATCACCAGTGATGTCGACCAGTGTAGGGTCAGCCGGGATGCTGTTCGTCAGGGTGGCAATCTTCAGGTTGGCAGATGTTTCAGCCGTTACACCGGCATGCCACAGCAGCGCTCCAGTCGCGGCATCGACCATGTACAGGGCGTTGCCAACGGTGTCGTTGGTGGGCGTATTGGGTGACTCGGTATCCTGGTTGGTGTCGTAACCACCAGTGAAGAACAACACGCTCTTGATGGCGCCGTTGAACTTCACCTTAGCCAGCTTGGGGGACGACCAGGTTTGCCCCAGTTTCTCGAAACCGGTGCTGGTGCCACCCTTGATCACCCACTTCAGTTTGGGTGTGATGGTGACCGAGCCGCTGGTGCTGGAGGGGCTTACGTCCAGGGCGTAGTAGTTGCGCCCGCCGCGGCGCATGCCGGCGTACAACGTTGCCTGGGTGACGGTGCGCGTCGAAGTGGAGCTTACTGCGCCGTAAGTCACGTTCATCTCCAACTGTCCATCCATCCCGTAGCGCTTCATGGCCGATCCTTTCGGGTCGGTCAGGTAGTAATTCAGGTTGGGCAGTAGCTCCTTGGGTATGAAGGAGAAAATCTCGGCGCCAGTGGAGGGATCGACTGCGTTGATGAAACCTTCGTTGGTGCCATAGAACAGCACAAGCCGCTCCGTCGAAGTGGCCGTCGGAGGCGTGGCCTGGGAGTTGGCAACTCGCTGCAGATCCTCGTCTGTCACGTAGGCGACCAGGCGAGGCTCGCTGTGCAGAATGTCGGCGATGGCGAGGCGGGCCGACCCGTCACTCGGGTTGATGCCCACGCCCCAGTTGATGGTGTCGGTGCGCGACTGATCACTGGCGTTGGTCGCCAGGCCGAGCATTGCCTTGGTAATCCCCGTGTTGCTGGTAGACAGCGCCGACAGCGCGGCGGAGTCAGTGAGGCCGGGCGCCCGGTCCTGGCCCGTGTAAGTCAGGATATTCCGAGTGGACGGGTTGATCAGTCGGCTTGCCGCACCACCCAGCTTCACGTCCTTGCCGTCGGCGCTGGTGCTCCAGTAGCTGGTCGATGTCGTACTGAAGAAGCCAGTGGAACTGTCCACGGCATTATTGCCGTTGCGATCCATCACAATGGAACTGCCCGTGGTGTCCTTGCCTAGCTTGTACTTCTTGATGTTGCCAAACCAGCGTGCGCCTTCCGCGGGGCGGAACAGCGCGTAGTACAAGTCATTGCGATAACCGAGGTTGTTGTAGGCGCTGACCGAAACGCTGGGGGTGGCGAAGGTGGTGTTCTCGGCCAGGATATCCACGGCGATCGAGCGAAGCGCTTCAGCCAGTTCAGAGGTATTGCTGGTGGTGAAGAATCGCCCGCCGCCCAACGTAGCGCTGTCCTCCAGGAGACGGGTGTCGCTGATGTTGCCAAAGCCGATGGTATAGGTGTTGACCGTCTGCTTGCCTGTCTGGCTCGAACTCACGTCCTGGTTCGCCATGTACTCGGCAAGGCCGGGCATCCAGCAGCCCGAAGTGGTCCCGTTATCGTCGGTCGGGTAGTTTCGGTTGCACGACTTGTAAGTCTGATTGACTGATGAAACGAGACTCTGAACGGTGCTGTTTGCACCGACGTCGTTGCTTGGCAGGCCGTCGGTCAGAACAATGATGTTGCTCTTCTGGCATGAGTACTGAATCGGTGACTTGTACTTGCTGCCTGTCATCGACCCGCTGTCGCTCTTCCAGGGGCTAACCAGTTTCGCGTCGAGCTTGTTCTCTATATACCCCTTGGAATTGAGGCCGTAGCTCGGGGTGCCTCCCGACATGTACAGATAAGTTTCGTAGTACGACTCCAGCAGGGGCGTACCACCGTCGGCGTAGTAGGTGCTCAGCGCCGTCTTGAACGCACTAGCAACATCGCCTGCGCGCTGCATCGGGATATTGACGAAGCCGCCGTTGCTCGAGGAGTCGAAGCGGGCCAACCCGATGTTTACATCGTTGCTGGCGGCCAGCTCATCCACGAGCGAATTGACTACTTCCTTGACCACCTGAATTCGGGTCTTGGTACCTTTGGTCCTGTTCGAGTTGGTGCACCAGTTTTCCGGAACGGTGTTGGTACCGTTGTAGTTCAGCGTCTTGCAGTTGGTGCCCGGTACCGAACTGAGCATCGACCCGGAGGTGTCGATAAGGAACATCAGGTTCGGGCGGATACGCTGGTCTGCCGGAAGATCACGGGTGACATAAATCTCGGTATCGTCGGCCATTGCGGTTTGCAGGCCGCCAGAGACATAGGCGAAGGCGGAGAGCCCGAGAAGAAGGTTGCGCTTGAGTTTCATCACGGGGACTCCGGTTTACGCAGGAAGACCTTGGACGCACGGGTCGGGTCGGCTATCGGAAACATGATCATGCCGCTCCAGTCGATTTTCCCGCCCAGCTCGCTGAACTCCACCGGAGCGCCGCCAAGTACGAAGACCGTGTCGCGGTTATAGGTGAAGCGGCGGCTGGGACACTCTGTGCAGGGAAGGGCGAGGATCACCCCGGCCTCCCCGTTGGGGCCGGAGCTCGCGTTGATGATCATCTGGGTATCTTCTATGTACCCGGTGTTTTCTTCGTCTTCTGCATGGGCCGCGACGCTGAAAGCGTTGGCGCAAATCGCAAGAGCGAACAGGAGGATGCGTCTCATACGAGGGCCTATTTCGAATTGATGAAGTAGATGCCTTGGACCTGGTTGGACGATGCACCGTTGTCCAGGCGGGAGGCCGAGTTGATCTCGTAACCCGAGCATTCGAACTTGCCGACGCTGGCGCCTTCGCAGATGCCCTTGTTCATGAAGCGAATGGTGTTGGTGGTGATATTCGCGTTAGTCAGGATGGCGTCCACGGCCACGGTGCGGCGTCGATCGGGAAAGCCACTGATGGCATCTGCGCTCTGGTTGGCGGCATCCAGCAAAGGTTTGCGGCCTAGCAGGTTTGCGTTGTACGCCGCCATCTGCGAACGGATTTCGCTTTGGGCATTCTGGTAGGTCAGTCCCCGGAACTGCGAGTTGCCGGCCATCCGCTCTTCCATGTTGGTCAAGCGTGCGGCGGTGATGCCGGCGATGGTCAGCACGGCGAGGAACACCAGGGCCACGATGAGGCCGGCGCCTTGTTGGGTACGAAGTGAAAGGGCGTTCCGCATGCGAGCCTCAGTAAGTGTTCTTAAGACCGATGGTTGTGCTGAAAATCTGGCGTGCGAATCCGTCGTTCGGCGTCAGCGCAGCGGCGTCCAGCAGGTAGTAGCCACGTTGTGGCGGAGCCGGTGACACCGTTGTCTGGGAGTTGGCCAGTACCGCGACACGAACTGCCCTGACATCCGCCCACTTCGAGACTCTGTTGGCCGACACATAACGTGTGACGCCTTCCGGGTTGCCGTCGGTGCTGATGCCGTAGAGGACCTGCATCGCATCGATGCCGGGCACCAGCGCCTGGTTCTGGCTGAGCCAGGCTGTCTCACCGAGGAAATAGGAACTGCATGTCAGGTTGCCGTCACTGACACGGAAGACATTCACCAGAACTTTTCCCACGTTGGCAGTAGTCACTTCGGTTCCAGCACAGTCGCGTCGTTTGTTGCTGTCGGAACTGTCTGGCGGGACCTGGAACGCTACAGCGATACTGTCGGAAGCATTCCCGTTACCGTTGCTGCTGCAGGGGGTGTCATCCGGGCCTACACAATTGGGGCCTTGAATCGCCATTGGCTTGGGTAGAATCGAGCCGGGCTCCAGGTAGCCGCCCAGGCGCACGCTGCTGGAGATGAAGGTGAGGGCGAAGCGCCCGCTTTCCTGCATGCGCGAGGTCGCATCGTTCGCGCTGTAGGTTTGCCGGACAGACAGGAAGACCTGGATGACACCCAGCATGAGAACCAGGCTGAGGGTCATTGCGATCATCAGCTCGACCAGGGTCAGGCCGGCCTGGCGGCGGTTAAGAGGCATCATCGACGGACCCCCAGCGAGGCGCTCAGTACCGACTCCGAGCTTTGTTGCTTGGCTTCGTCGCCTTTGCTTTTCCAGCGACTCGTGAGCGTGATCAGGTGGTTGTTGGCATTGACCGTCAGGGCTGCCCCTTGTGAGGGGGCGGTCAGAAAGTCGGTACTGGTGTATCGCCCCGCTGCAGCAGTAGCGTTTGCTGCGTAGGTAGTGCTGGCGGCATAGGAACATTGGGCTTCCCAGCGGTCGAAGGCGGCCATCTGGTCGCTGGTGCAGGTAGCAGCATTGACCTTCGCCCCGGATATCGGATTGAAATGATCCGCGCACCAGGTGGTAGGCAGGGTCGAGCAGTTCGGTGCAGTCGTATAGCTGGACTCTGCGCCCACGCTGTTTGCCCTCATGCGCTCGGCGAGCTCCTGCATGACCCAGGTTGCCTGCGAGCGCTGGTTACTGTCGGCGGTACCTTTCAGGGCATTCAATTGCAGAGCGGCGACGCCGAGGAGTCCGACGGTGAACACGAGGAGTGTTACCAGCACCTCGATCATGGTGATGCCGTGTTGGGCATTACGGGTCATGGTCGTTCCCCTCAGCACGAAGTGTCGCGCGCCACAGTACGCACTGTTGTGCGTCCTACGGCGTTGATGTCGATGCAGCGCCCTTCCGTCACCGAAGATGAAGAAGGCGCATTGACTTTGAAGGGGCGGGCGCTGAGCCCGCTCAGCAAGCTCCCGTCACGGCGGAAGGTCAGCTTGTTGGCGCTGAGCTGGTAGTCGCTGGAAACCTCTACACCGCTCATGGCGCCGTAGTGCTGGATCGCGGCAGCGTCCTGGCAGTTGGCGATGGTGGCAGGGCCAAAGCACCAGCCACTGACCCAGCCGTTAGCGCCACTGGCTGCCGGGATCACCACCATGTTGGCATTTCGCTTGGCCGCTTCGGCTCGGGCGGTTGCCAGCGTATTGGCCAGGTCAGAAGTCTGACTGGAAATACGTTGTCGAGTAACGAAGTCCCCCATGGATGGAGCGGCGATGGAAATCAGGATTGCCAGTACGGCAAGCGTGACCATCAACTCCACCAAGGTGAACCCGGCCAATTCCTTGGGGCGCGACATGGCGCATTCCTCACATTTTCGATAGTGGCAATGCTGCCTAGTCGTGTGGGAAATGTCTTTTTTCTATGGATGACCGTTCGTATTAGGGTGATGTTCGGTCATGCCTTCCGAGGTTCTGTGAACCTCGTCGCGTCAGGCGTGAGAAGTCGGTCAGTGGGGGCAGAAGTCCGTGGTGCTTCCAGCTTCGCTGCGGATCCGCCCGGCCTTGTTGAAAACGAGGCGATAACTCGATCGGCCTTCGCCGCAGAGCGTCAGCGTACCGGCGTGAAAGGCGCCATTGGGCTGGATTGCGTTACCTCGCGGGGTGAAGTGGAGGTAGTGGCGCGAGTTGCCGTCGGTGCGAACGCTGATGCCACTCAGCGGGCCGTGGGCGGCCAGAGGCGGCTGTTGGAGGCTGTGCGTGCCGTGATTGCCGGAGTCCACGAACACCTCCCAGCCGGAGGTCCACTCGCCGTTGATCGCAGCGACGCTGATGGGTTGTCCACTGTGCGCGGCCGATTCGCGAGCGAAGTCCAGCGCATTGCGCAACTCCTGGGCGGCTGCACTCGTTCGCTGGTCGTGTAGCAACTCGCTGAATGAAGGCGCTGCGATGGACAAGGCGAGGGCAAGGATTGCAAGGGTGAACAGCAACTCGACAAGGGTGACCCCCCGTTCCCTGGTCATGGTTCGCTTCCGGGCAGTTGAGGAGCGGAAAGTATTGGTCGCCGTCTGCGGTGTGCCTGTCAGCGAATTGGATAGATGCCGTAGGAGCGGTCCGATGCCGCACCGACTTCCGTCTTGCTCCGTCGACGGCCCATGCCCGGTATAGTGTGCGGCCGGCGATGGGCCGTTGGTTTTCCTGTGATGTGGGGCGTGGTATGCCGGACATGATCGTGGTGGGCGGTGGGGTAGTCGGGATGCTGACTGCCTGGACGCTGGGGCAGGCGGGCGCCGAAGTCCTGCTGCTGGAAAAGGGCGAGACCGGACGTGAAGCGTCCTGGGCCGGCGGCGGTATCGTTTCGCCGCTCTATCCGTGGCGCTATAGCTCGGCCGTCGCCAACCTGGCTCACTGGTCGCAGGACTTCTATCCGCGACTGGGTGAGCGTCTGCTCGCCGATACCGGGCTCGACCCGGAAGTGCATGTCACCGGCCTCTACTGGCTGGACCTGGATGACCAGGCCGAAGCCCTGGCATGGGCCAGGACCCATGGTCGGCCGCTTTCGGAGGTGGCGATTGGCGCCGTGCACGAGGCCGTTCCGGTGCTGGGGCAAGGCTTCGAGCGCGCGGTGTACATGTCGGGTGTCGCCAATGTGCGCAACCCGCGCCTGGCCAAGTCTCTGCGCGAGGCATTGGTGCGACTGCCAAACGTCAGCCTTCAGGAGCAGGTCGAGGTGACCGGTTTCCTTCACGATGGCGAACAGGTGAAAGGCGTACGCACCGCACAGGGAGATTTCACGGCCGACTCGGTGGTGCTGGCGGCTGGCGCCTGGAGTGGCGAGTTGCTGGCGAAGCTGGGGCTGGTGTTGCCGGTTGAGCCGGTGAAGGGGCAGATGATCCTCTATCGCTGCGCCCCGGACTTCCTCTCCAGCATGGTATTGGCCAAAGGTCGCTACGCGATTCCGCGCCGTGACGGGCACATCCTGGTGGGCAGCACCCTGGAGCACGCCGGCTTCGACAAGACGCCGTCGGGCGAGGCTCTGAGCAGCCTGCGCGCGTCGGCAGAGGAGCTGCTTCCTGCGCTGGCAGGGATGGAGCCGGTAAACCACTGGGCGGGGCTGCGTCCGGGTTCGCCGCAGGGCATCCCCTTCATTGGCGAGGTGCCCGGTCATCAGGGGCTATGGCTGAACACCGGTCATTACCGCAACGGTCTGGTGCTGGCGCCGGCGTCCTGCCAGTTGCTGGTGGACCTGATGCAGAAGCGTCAGCCGATCATCGAGGCGGCATCCTACGCACCGGAAGGGCGCCTGGTGGCGACGCCCATCGTCTGAGACCAGCCGGGGATCAGTCGATCCCCAGTTTCTTCAGGCGGTAGCGCATGGAGCGGAAGGTCAGGCCCAGGCGCTGCGCTGCCGCAGTACGGTTCCAGCGCGTCTCTTCCAACGCCTGCATGATCAGCTTGCGCTCGATGTCCTCGAGGTAATCCTCGAGGTTGTCGATCTGCGCCAGACTCGCGTCCCCACCGCCGTCCGCCGTGCTGGTTTCGGCCAGGCGCAAGTCGTGAGGCTGGATGACGTCGTCTTCGCAGAGCGTGTAGGCGCGCTCCAGCATGTTTTCCAGTTCCCGCACGTTGCCGGGGAAGCGGTAGCTCTTGAGCTTCTCCAGCGCATCGGCACTGACTGCCGCGGTAGCCAGTCCGGTGTCTCCGGCAAGGCGCTTGAGCACGCGGTCGGTCAGCAGCGGGATGTCCTCGCGCCGCTCGCGCAGTGGCGGGACGCGCAGTTCGATGACATTCAGGCGGTAGTAGAGGTCCTGACGGAATCGACCAGCCGCGACTTCGGCAGCCAGGTCCTTGTGGGTCGCGCAGAGAACGCGCACGTCCACCGCAACCTCCTGCTGGCCACCCACGGCGCGTACGGCCTTCTCCTGGATGACGCGCAGCAGCTTGACCTGCATCGGCAGCGGCAGGTCGGCGACTTCGTCGAGGAACAGCGTGCCGCCGTTGGCCGCCTGGAACAGCCCGAGCTTGTCTTCCACGGCACCGGTAAAGCTGCCTTTCTTGTGGCCGAAGAACTCGCTTTCCATCAGCTCGGACGGAATGGCGCCGCAGTTGACCGGCACGAAGGTCTGGGTCTCGCGCGGGCCTTGCTCGTGGATCAGCCGGGCTACCAGCTCCTTGCCGCTGCCGGATTCGCCGCTGATGTACACCGGCGCCTGGCTACGGGCGAGCTTGGCCACCTGGTTGCGCAGGGTGCGCATGGGCGGCGAATCGCCGAGCAGCCGGCTGTCCACCGGTGCTTCCTCGGCTTCTGGCGAGCGCAGGCGCAAGGCGGAGTTCACCAGCTCGCGCAGGCGGGCGAGGTCCACCGGCTTGGTCAGGAAGTCGAAGGCGCCGGCCTTGAGGGCCTGCACTGCGGTGTCGAGGCTGCCGAAGGCGGTGATCATCGCCACTGGCATCTGTGGATGACGCTGCTGGATGTACTGCACCAGGTCCAGGCCGGTGCCATCGGGCAGGCGCATGTCGGTGAGGCAGAAGTCGAAGGGCTCGCGGGCCAGGAAGTCGCGGGCTTCCTTGACGTTGCGGGCGCTGCGGGTATCCAGCTTCATGCGGCCGAGGGTGATCTCCAGCAGCTCGCGGATGTCGGGTTCGTCGTCGACGATCAGGGCTTTTTGACGGCTCATGCTCTTTGCGTCTTCTTAGCTTTGTTTGCGCGGGTGGGCGAAGGTGAGGCGGAAGCAGCTGCCACCTTCATCACGCGTCTTGTAGTCCAGCCGGGCCTGGTTGCTTTCGCACAGCTCGCGGGAGATGTACAGGCCAAGGCCGGTGCCCTTGCTTTCAGTGGTGAAGAACGGCTCGAACAACTTGCCCCGCTGATCGGCAGCGATGCCGGGACCGTCATCGAGCACTTCCAGTACGGGCAGGTCGGTCTCGCTGTCGCGGAACAGACGCAGCCACACCTGGCCGGTGCCGTTCTTCTGAGTGCTGTACCGTAACCCATTCTGCACGAGGTTGGTCAGTACCTGCGTCAACTGGTGCGGGTCCATGCGCGTCTGCACGGTGCCCTGGCCGGTTTCCACGTGGATCTGCTGGCCCTCGCGCAGGCTCTCGCGCATCTCGCCGGCGTAGCGGTGCAGCCAGTACTTCAGATCGAGCAGTTGGGGCTCTGACTGGCGGCGGCGCGACAGTTGCAGGACGTTCTCGATGACCAGGTTCATGCGCCGCGACTGGTCCTGGATGATCTGCGTGAGGCGTCGGTCGGGCTTGTCCAGTTCTTCGGACTCCAGCAGCAGCTGCGCCGCATGGCTGATCGCGCCCAGCGGGTTGCGGATTTCATGGGCAATGCCCGCGGTGAGTCGGCCCAGGGCGGCAAGCTTGAGCTGCTGGGCCTGCTGGGCGATCTGTGAAATGTCCTCGAGGAACATCAGGATGTGCTGTTCGTTACCCCGGCGCAGGGGGATGAAGCTCGGTTGCACGGTCGGGCCGGACTCCATGGGCTGCAGGCTGGGCGGGCGCAGGGCAGGGTTCTGCTGCCATTGCTGCAGGCTGGCGACCAGTTGCGGGCTGTACTCGGCCAGTGAGTGGCCGGGCAGGTCATGGCCGCCCAGCAGGGTGGTGGCGCTCTGGTTGGCCAGCAGAACCCGGTGACGATCACCCAGGACAAGGATGCCGGTGCGCATGCGCTGGAGGATCAGTGCATTGAGCTCTTCCAGGTTGGCCACCGTGGTGGCGCGCTGCTCGGCGATGCTTTCGACGATCTGCTGGCGCCGTGCCAGGGCCTGGATCAGCAGGGCCGAGGCGAAGCTCAGGGCGCCCAACCCGCCTGCCTGCACATAGTGGTTGATGGCGGTGGGCTGGCTGAGGCTCAGGTAAAAGGTCAGGTAGATCAGGCCAATCGCGGCGATCGCGGCGATGAGCAGCCCGACCCGCCCGCGCAGCAGGATGTTGGCAATGGCCACGGCGACCACCATCAGGTTGCCGATGCCGCTGGGAATGCCGCCTGCCGTGTAGAACAGGGCGCTGAGCAGGAGTATGTCCAGTGCCGCCAGAATGAACAGCGGCAGCAAATGCCGTGGGGTCGGCATCAGCACCGCGATCAGGATGTTGAGGACCAGGTAGATCCAGCAGCCGACGTGGAAAAGCTCGGGGTGGGACAGTTTCAGGAGCTCATCGTCCAGGCTGCTGGAGATCAGCAGTACCAGCACCAGCCCGATGGTCAGGCGGTACAGGTGGTACAGGCGCAGTACCCGCAGGCCCTGTCCTGTGAGGGAAATCCCTTCAGCGACCACGGTCGGTGCGGTCCTGTTCGAGGTGCGCGCGGCTGCAGTACCACTTGCTCTCGTCCTGCAGGGCATGGGTCTGCGGTACATGCACGCCGCACTGCGCACAGCGGACCATGGGCGCGGCCGAGTCGTCCCCCTTGGGCTTCTCGACAGGGCGGGCTGGTCGGGTAGCTTTGCGCCACAACCACCAGCCGAGGGCGAAGAGGGCGATCCAGAACAGCAGACGGGTCATGGCAATCCCTTGTGCTTAAAGAGCGGCAGTTTATCCAAGCCACGCGGTGCCGCACAGTGAGCCCGTGCGCGCACCTGCCAGGCCATGGACGAAAAGCGCCCATGCTTGGCCCAAACGAAAAAGGGAGGCCGAAGCCTCCCTTTTTCTCGAACCCGTCGGTATCAGTCGAAGATACCGAAGGTCATGTAGCTGAACCAGGAGCGGTCGCTGCTGCCGGCGTTGCCTTCGGACTCGTGCTGTTCTTCTTCCACGTCGCTCTGGTTCTCAGGCTTGAGCTCGGCGGGAATCTGCTGCTCGGCATCTTCGTACTGCTTGATCACGTCCTTGGAGGCCTGGGTTTCCATGTGCGGCGGGGCATCGTTGGTCTCGATCAGACCCAGGGTGGCCTTGGCCAGCCAGGAGCGGTTGTCAGCTTCGTCTTCGCGCGGCACGAACTGGCCATCCTTGAGGCTGGCGTTGTCCGGATAGTTGGCCTTCAGGGTTTCCAGGCTGGAATCGGCGAGGTCATTCAGGCCCAGGCGCTGGTAGGCTTCGACCATGATCGCCAGGCCATCGCCGACGGCCGGGGTTTCCTGGAAGTTCTCGACCACGTAACGACCACGGTTGGCGGCGGCGACATAGGCCTGGCGCTTGAGGTAGTAGTGGCCAACGTGCACTTCGTAGGCCGCCAGCAGGTTGCGCAGGTAGATCATGCGCGCCTTGGCGTCCGGGGCGTAGCGGCTGTTGGGGTAGCGACTGACCAGCTGGGCGAACTCGTTGAAGGAGTCGCGGGCCGCACCCGGGTCGCGCTTGGTCATGTCCAGCGGCAGGAAGCGCGCCAGCAGGCCACGGTCCTGGTCGAAGGAAGCCAGGCCCTTGAGGTAGTAGGCGTAGTCGACGTTCGGGTGTTGCGGGTGCAGGCGGATGAAGCGCTCGGCGGAGGCGCGGGCGGCCTCGGGCTCCATGTTCTTGTAGTTGGCGTAGATCAGCTCCAACTGGGCCTGCTCGGCATAGCGGCCGAACGGATAGCGGGACTCCAGCGCCTTCAGCTTGGCGACGGCGTTGGTGTAGCTCTTGTTGTTGAGGTCTTCCTGTGCCTGCTGGTACAGCTGGCTTTCGCTCAGGTTCTCATCCACCTTCTCGCCCTTGGAGGAGCAGGCGGTAACGAAGGCGAGGGTGGCGATCAGCAGCAGGTGTTTCACTTGCATGGCGGCTTGCGTCCCTGGACGGTCGGCTGTCGCGGCCGCAACCGTCTGTTATGATTGGCGCCCCAGGGGTACCCCTGGGACAAAGGCCCCGTATTTAACCACAGCGCGCAGCCGAACCAAAAGGCCGCGCGCCCTTCGTGTCCAGTCATGTCCGATATCATCCAACTCGCGGCAGAAGTGCCGTTCGACCTCGGTGGTCAGCGTCTCGACCAGGTCGCCGCCCAGCTCTTCTCCGATCACTCCCGTTCCCGCCTGGCTGGCTGGATCAAGGACGGCCGTCTCAAGGTCGATGGCGCCGTGTTGCGTCCGCGCGACATTGTCCACGCCGGCTCGCGCCTGGAACTGGACGTCGCGCTGGAGGCCCAGGGTGAATGGGTCGCCCAGGATATCGAGCTGGACATCGTCTATGAAGATGACCACATCCTGATCATCGACAAGCCGACCGGCCTGGTGGTTCACCCCGCCGCCGGCCACCAGGACGGCACCCTGCTCAATGCGCTGCTGCACCACGTGCCGCATCTGGCCAATGTGCCGCGCGCCGGCATCGTGCACCGCCTGGACAAGGACACCACCGGCTTGATGGTGGTGGCCAAGACCCTGGAAGCGCACACCAACCTGGTCGCCCAGCTGCAGGCGCGCAGCGTCAGCCGCATCTATGAGGCCATCGTCACCGGCGTGATCGTCGCTGGCGGCACCGTCGACGCGCCCATCGGCCGTCATGGTGTACAGCGCCAGAAGATGGCGGTGATCGAGACCGGCAAGGTCGCCATCAGCCATTACCGCGTGCTGGAGCGCTTCCGTGCGCATACCCACACGCGGGTGAAGCTGGAAACCGGACGTACCCACCAGATCCGCGTCCATATGACGCACATTGGCCATCCGCTGGTGGGCGACCCCACCTACGGCGGACGTTTCCGCATTCCGCCGGGGGCCAGCCCGACGCTGATCGAGTCCCTGCGCGATTTCCCGCGTCAGGCCTTGCATGCGCGC
The DNA here is from genome assembly GCF_051990045.1 of Pseudomonas sp. YH-1. Lineage (NCBI taxonomy): Bacteria > Pseudomonadati > Pseudomonadota > Gammaproteobacteria > Pseudomonadales > Pseudomonadaceae > Pseudomonas > Pseudomonas sp. YH-1. Next base: position 2,147,584 of record NZ_CP178184.1, read on the forward strand.
TTCCTGGAGTTGGATCACCCGGCCACCAACGTGCGTATGAAGTGGGAGTCGCCGCTGCCGGATGACTTCACCTGGCTGCTGAGCCTGCTGCGGCAGGACAACGAGTCCTTCGTATGAGCCCGTGGCTGACGCCCGACTGGCCGATTCCAGCGAACGTCCGCGCCTGCGTGACGACCCGCGCCGGCGGCGTCAGCCTCGAGCCTTTCGACAGTTTCAACCTCGGTGACCATGTCGGTGACGACCCGGTTGCCGTGGCCGAGAACCGCCGCCGCCTGACCGCCGAGCTGGGCTGCCAGCCTGCCTGGCTGAGCCAGGTTCACGGTATCGATGTGGTCGAGGCGGATCCGTCTGTTGTCTCCACTGCGGATGCCAGCTGGAGCGCCACGCGTGGTATTGCCTGCACCATCATGACTGCTGATTGCCTGCCGGCGCTGTTCTGCGACCGCGCGGGTACTCGTGTCGGTGCAGCCCACGCCGGCTGGCGCGGGTTGGCGGGCGGCGTTCTGGAGGCAACCGTGGACGCCATGGGCCTCGCGCCGGTTGAGCTGCTGGTCTGGCTGGGGCCGTCCATCGGCCCGCAGGCCTTTGAAGTCGGCCCGGAAGTGCGTGAAGCCTTCCTGAAGGGCCACGCCGAAGCCGAGCGCGCCTTCCTGCCCAGTGCCAATGCGGGCAAGTACATGGCCGACATCTATGAACTGGCGCGTATCCGCCTCGCGGTGAAGGGTGTAACTGCCGTCTACGGTGGGGACTTCTGCACATTCACTGACACCGAGGACTTCTATTCTTACCGCCGCAATGCCTGCACCGGCCGCCTGGCCAGTCTGGTCTGGTTAGCATAACCTCACCGTTCGACTCCTTCGGTGAAGCAGGGCGAATCAGTTTTGCGGCGGGTGGGGGCAAGGCATGGTCTCCAGTGGATACGGCAAACAGCCGTTGCCCGTCTTGGAGTATTGCGGGTCTATCAGCGTCAACAGCCCGCGTAGGAAAACGAAAAATCCTGACGGCGGCAAAAGCTGAGTGCAACACCTGACCAATCCGGTACGGTGTTGCCATGACCTACTAAGAACTCAGTATCGAAGAACGCATCACGATCTAGCTTGGCCAGCTTCAGGGTTTGAGCCAGCGAGCCATCGCCAGAATGCTTGATCGAAGTCCCTCGACCATCAGCCGCGAGCTTCGTCGCAACAGCTCCGAGGCCAACTATTACAGGGCGAGCCAAGCTCAACAGCACATGCGCCAGCGTCGCACCGCCTGCCGTCCTCAGCGCAAGCTGCTGCCGGACAGTGAGTTGTTCGACCTGGTGGTACATCTGCCGCGAAAGCGCTTTTCTCCTCAGCAAATTGCCGGCAAGCTTCGAGATATGAAATTCCCAAATTTTGAAGACGTGTACGTCTGTCGCGAGACAATCTACAACGCCATTTGCGCGCTGCCCGTCGGTGAGCTTCGCAAGGCGCTGATCATCTGCCTGCGCCAAGGCAAAACCAGTCGCCGCCCCCGCGCGGGCGAGGTTGACCGTCGTGACTAAATCCCCGACTTGGTCAGTATTCATGTGCGACCACCGGAGGTGGAGGATCGCCTGACGCCGGGTCACTGGGAAGGTGACTTGATCAAGGGCAAAGCCAATGCTTCTGCGGTGGGAACACTGGTAGAACTCAGCACGGGTTATCTGATGCTGGTGAAGATGAACGACGCAACCGCCACCTCGGCTGTCGAGGGTTTCATTGCCGCATTGAACCGCATGCCGCGGGCTGCGCGTAAAACGTTGACCTACGACCAGGGCCGGGAAATGGTGCGTCATGCCGAGATCACCCAGCGTACTGGAGTGGCTGTTTACTTCTGTGAGCCGCATAGCCCTTGGCAGCGCGGCAGTAACGAAAACATCAACGGCCTGATTCGCCAGTACCTGCTCAAAGACACGGACTTGTCTGGCCACAGCCAGGAGCAACTGGATGCTATTGCCTACGAGTGGAATATCCGCCCGCGTCAGCATTTCAATTACAAGTGTCCCATCGAAATGATGACGGCGATGATGGCCAAGCATCATGAGAGTCCATCCGTAACTCAATGACAGGGTGTTGCGCTCGGTCTCTGAAATCGCCGACTTATAAAATCAAGGCGCCATCCAAGGGGAATATTATCTCATGGTGTTTGGAGGAAAAGACGCTTTCACTCTTTATGTTATCGCTAAGTTAATGTGTGGCGGGAGCGCCATTAAGCACACAAGTTTCTATGTAATTTGACAGTATAATAAATTATGCGCTCTGCAGCCCCGGAGAGCGCATAATGTTCTCCTGCCAATTTCGTGGAAAAGAGATGGCGGTTTGCGCGAAGATCACAATAGAATCAAAGTTTGGCGAACTGAGATATCGCTTTGGCACTCATCAGGCTTTGGAATTGGAGTTCCCCTCAAAACCTATGTCTCCTGCAGAATATGCAAGAGGGAATAGACTCGGATATGGTTCGCGAGGAATCTTGACTTTTCTCAGGCTTGTTACAGAGGGTGCAAGTTATACAGTTTCACGGAAGTTATAAATCCGACTTGCCAGGAGGATGGTGCAAGCGAGCAGGGCGGGGTCATCATCGAAAGGTATGGAAAAATAATTTGAATACGCTTGTGTGATAACGACGAGATTCCTTATGCGGGGCTGCTATCAGATCAAAAGGTCCAAAGCAGCGAAATTCCGCTAAATTCAAAAGTCCCATCCGGGCTCTCTGATTTCAAACCATGAGCTTGCTTGAGCAAGCGTCATTCGAGCTAATCACGTTGAGCTTCACATAAAAACATGAGCTCCATGTTTTCTGCGCGCCAGAATACCTTTTTACGCGCATGAACTCTTCCTCTGTGTTTATCTGGTCGGAGAGAATAGAAGGATAAAGTAAACTTCGAATTGGGTTGGATCTATACTTAGTGGGCGCGTGCGATTATTATTTTTGAACTATAAATAGCGGATTAGGGAGGTGTTAAACAGTGCGTGGCGTTAGCGGGCTGGTAGTGGTGGATTTTTCCCCGTCAGCCGGGCACTGCACCACCGTTAAGTTGATGTGGTCCGAAGTCCTCTGCATTCACGAGGAGATCGATAATTCAGTGCGCTGTGGGATGCCCGTTGTTGTAGTGCTCCAAGGCAATGGCCAGCTTCTTTTCCGCGCTCCAACGGCGTCTGCGCTCAATCTCGAGAATTTCTGCCCCTAGGGGCTTGGTGTTAGTCATAAACACAACTGTATGCTTATCCCTTAAGTTGCGGATGATACGCTATCCGGTCTTTCAGGGAGCAAGTCCAGGTCTGAAGTAACTATGAATTTCTATCCGACTTCAGCGCCTACCGATTTTGAAAGCGACCCATTGATAAAAAACTATCAGATCAGCCGCTAATTTCTGTGTTTTTAGCTGCGGCCAGAACTCCACGGCAGTCATCTTCCGCTTTAAGGATATTCTGAAAAAGCCCGAATTTTATGAAACTACTGGCCTGTAAGTCGCATGGTTACTGGGTCTGATTTTTCGATTGGGGGCTTTTTCAGAGTATCTCTAAAGGTTTAGTATTAGGGGGTTGAAAATCAGGATAAATATTTTGGAAAATCAGGATAAAGCCCATTGGGCGGTTGTTCCGTGCAGGTGTTTTCTGTTGGGGGCGCGTCTTTCGCTGAGGGCGCGTTACCTTCTCTTTCAGTTGGTGCGCCTCTATTCACTGGGGCAGCCTGAACATACAACAGTAGGTGGAGTACAGCGTCTGGCCAAGGACACTGGATTTAGCAAGGATGGGGTAAGTAGAAATCTAAGGATCTTGGTTGATCTGGGAGTGCTAGTGCGAGAGCAAAAGGCGACTCAGGGTCGGCCAAAGGCTATCTATCGACTCAATAGGACAATGCAGCAAAAGCTGTTGCATCGTTGGTCAATGACGCTTTTGGCTCCCTGGTTGTCTAGAGTTCTGATATCTGATGAGCCTCCATTTAGTGCTCTATCCATATCAGAACGATCTCTGCTGGCGTTTCTCTGGGGCCAAGTTAAGAATCCTAGGGTATGTGTGTTGGATGGCCAGAGTGTCTCTAAGCTAGCCAGGAGGGCTGGTATCTGCTCGTCCACGTTTTACGCACTCACCCAGCAGCTACGCCAGAAAGGTATGCTGGTGTCTTCCGGCGCAGATTTTACTGCTGATGGGAAATCCAATAAGACGAAAACGTATTTTCTACTGGGGCCGGCGGTTGTGAGTTGTTGGTCCCATGCGTATACCTGGCATGTATGTTTGGATGCAGGGGCGAAGGAAGGGGAAAAGGCAGTGTTGCGTTGGTTTTCGAGCGGTAGTGGTCAGCACAGCGGCGAGGAGTTGCTAGCGATTATAGAGAGTTTTTCCGGCGCTAGAGCTAGTAATGAATGGCAGATTGTTCGGTATAAATTGCCAGGATTTTTGGATGCTCCTGGAAGCGGGAGCTACGTGTTAACGCAGTGTTGTGCTGCGCTCTCTCATGCATTTTCGGATACGAGGAGTTTTATATGGTATACCCGTGTTCTCTATGTGAAAATTCAATGGGCGTTACTAAGGGTTTTAGGTTTTCCGATTGCGGACGCTGATGTACATCAGCTCGCGATTGAGGAGCTTGACCTTGAAAAATTTTCTAGTGAATGGCGGGCATTGTGTTTGTTTGCTGAAAAACTCTCGGTGTTATTGGTGGAGGCGCTCAAGCAGATATTTCCTGTGTTCCTATCTCCACAAGAGCTTGGTAGGGGGAGGAGGTTGAGCTGCTATCCGGTGGCAGTCGATGGCTCTCAGCAGGTGCGTATTGATCTTGTGACCGATGATGAGTTTGCCGCTGCTAAGTTCGGAGCGTATTTGCTTTCTGAAAGTAAGCATGGTGGCCTTGATCTACCTGAGCAGCTTCAGGCTGGTGCGTAGTATTGAACGCTGTTTTGCTGTTGGTTAGTTAATATTATTAATCCTGGCGATGCTAATAGAAATACCAGCCTGGTTTTGGGTTGTATCAAAGTGATGCTGTAAGCGCTTACAACATGGAGAGCTTTTATGTAACTCATCATAGGAGCTTTCCATGTTCATACAGCCACCTAATGACTCGCCTGAATGGCAGGGCCTACCAGTTCAGCGGCCACTGCATGAGCTCATTCCGCATTATCTGCAACGCACACATGCCTTGCTAATGGATTGTCTGAAATCACATCCCCGCTGGAGTGTGTTCCGCATCGATCTCAGGGTGCCTGATGGGGAAAGCTTGCCCCTCAGGGCCATGACCGATTTTATCGAGTCGATGAAGAGTCAGTTGATGCATGCACAAGCTGTCAAGCGGGCCGCTGGGAAGCGAGGTTATGACCCAATGCTTCGCTATCTCTGGGTGAGGGAATGGCAGGATGCTGATTTCCCGCACTACCACGTCGCGCTATTGCTCAATCGAGATGCTTATTTCTCCTTGGGTGACTACAGCCAGTTGCAGTCTGACGTGTGCTCTTACGAGACAATGCTCGCTGGGCGCATCTGTAAAGCCTGGGGTGCCGCGCTGGGGATGGATTGGCGTGTTGCAGGACGCGGTGTGTATTTCCCGGAGCGGCCGGTATCGCCGTTACTGCTGCGGCACGCGAACTACCTGCAACAGTTCGCTGGGGTCTTCTACCGTCTGAGCTATTTCGCCAAACTCGACACTAAGCCGGATGGCGATGGTCAGCGCAATTTCGGTATGAGTCAGCTACACCGGCATTCAACCGGCACTCCTTGGGCTACCACTTGAGCCTAACAGCGGCGCTTGATCATTGAGGCGCGGGGGCGGCACCGATGGCGGGGAGAGGAGGTCTAGGGCGTTGGGAGTCTGAGGTCTGGGAATGGATTCTGGCACCGCGCGAAGAGCAGGGTGAACATCCCCCTCGCTGATCCGCGAACAGTTATTGTGCTGTCTTATAGCAAGTCCATCCTGACTTCCGCGCATCCCGCCAACGAGACGCCATGCCCGGTTGCTGCCAAAGCAAAAAAAAAATAAGGGCCTATAGCTGTACGGACAGCCCTTGGGCTGTCCGTACATGCCAGTGGCCTCCCGCACTCGAGTTGCCTGTCTGCTGTTTTTTGTCCAGTGTGTAATGGTCTAGCGGGCAGCAGCGCTGCAACGAGTCTACGACCCGCGCCGTTAGAGCTGCATATGCGGGTTAGCGCAGCCCCGTACCTACGCTTCAGAGGTAGCCCAGCTCTGCCAGCGACGCGCAACCCTCACTACCGACAATGATGTGATCGAGCGTGCGTATGCTGACCAACTCCAGTGCCTGTTTGAGTTTGGTGGTTAATAGGCGGTCTGCCTGACTAGGCGCCGGATCCCCCGAAGGATGATTGTGTACCAATATGACCGCTGCGGCGTTATGGGCGAGGGCGAGCTTGACGACTTCCCGGGGATAGACGCTGGCACCATCCAGCGTGCCGCGAAACAGTTCCCGAAATCGGATGACACGGTGTTTGTTGTCGAGTAGCAGTACGGCGAATACCTCGTGCTCGTACTCCTGCAGGAGAATCTGCAGGTAGCTGAACACCTCCGCGGGATGATGCAAGGCATGACCTTTCCGCAGCCGCTGGCTGGCCAGGTGCTTGGCCATCGCCAGGATGTCGTGCTCAGTGAGCGGGGCATTCGCGATGTAGGTGTCGGTGGTTTCTCCGGCCTTGAACTTGGCTGTCATTGGATGAGCTCCATGGGCTTTTTGCGGGCATAAAAAAGCCTGACCCGTTGCCGGGTCAGGCTGTTAGATGGGATGGGCGTCGAGAGATGCTGTCGTGATCTAGTAGGGAGAGGCCAAAAGAGCCCGGTATTACTGGCTACGGAAACCCTGAAGAGGAATTCACGAATCTGGCGTAGTGGCTCTTCGGTTGCTCGAGTTTTCTGCAGAGAGGAGGAGTTTATGAACGATCAAAACTAAAGTCGTAATCACCCGCACTGGTGGAAATGGAAACTTCAACCACTTTCCTGCAGGAGGAAATGTCAATCTTCAACACTTCGCCAAATGGTATTTTAGACGGCAGAACCTGCTGAGCAGCAGCTGTGCAGTTCCCTCGATTCACTTGCACTTTTTTGATCGTGACACTGTCTTGTTTGGCAGTAATTCGTACTTGCGGTGTTCCCCAAAAGGAGTTGCTTCCCAGTTCCACTTCAACGGGGGGCTTCGAGTCACAACCTGTAATGGCGGCTACTACAAATGCGATAGTCAAGTATTTCTTCATCGATTGAGTCCTTTGAAGGATATAAGTTGCCGCTTTTGGTTGAACTACCAAGCGGAACGACAGAAGTTTTTATTGCTGTTCAGAGGTTGGAGAACCTCTGAAAGATTCTTGGTCGGAAGCTTCACTGTCTTGCCCTCTGCACTGAGCTGCAGGTTGTTGGCCCTGCGCAGCGCTGCCCAGAACCCAGGGAAGTTGGAGCCACAGGCATGGCAGTCGGTGAAGAACGGATTGCTGTAGAACACACCATCGACGATGACATCGAAGCCAATGTCGTCGCTGGATGAGTACTGCTTGCCTGCAATCGTGGCGTAGGCGCTGACGGCACTTTCACCATCGTCCGGGCAGGAGATATTCAGCTCGTTACCATTGCCATCGTCGACCAAGTGTTCCTGGACCCCTTGGGCGTAACCGCTAGTCCATTCGTAAGTGCCAGCGCTGGCTGTGGAGACGGCAGCCGTTGTTAGAACGGCTGCGAGCAGTAGTTTCTTTTTCATGAGGACACGTCCTTTTCCCAATAGAGTTGAGAGGAAAGTGGTTTCTGATCAGGGATGCAACTCAATAGGTTGAGAGTCATCGTTTTGTGTCCTTCATGTCAATGGGGCGGTAGCCAACCATCAAGGTTGAGATGGGAGGCGTCATGTCCGAGATTGATCAGAAACACTTGGCTGAAGTTGTGGGCCGAGCGATTGCCAAGCAGCGGGTGCGCTGTGGCATGACCCAGGAGGAGGTTGCCGAGCGCCTCGGAGTGGGGAGCGAGGCGGTATCGCGCATCGAGCGTGGGGTGGTCATTCCGACGGTGCTGCGCTTGCTCGAGCTGGCCTCGGTCTTCGAGTGCGAAGCCGCTGAGCTACTCAACGAGTCGAGTTCACGCGTGACCGATCAGGCGAGCCGAATCAGCCAGCTGTTGGGTGGACTGAACGAGGTGGATCGTCAGTTGGTGATGGGCATCGTGGAGCAGTTGAGCGGGCGGCTTAGCCGCAAGCAGGGAAAGGCTCGCTGAATTAGGCCATGTTCGCGAAGCACGGTAATCTCGCCAGCGGCGGTGCGTCTGGATCGAGCAGCAGAAAGCGTACATTGGCTTGCCCAGCCAGGTGCAGGATGTCGACGAACTCCACGGGCAAGCCGTAGTCCAGTTGCCGCTGGCGCAGATCGGCCGGGCGGGTGCTAACAGTTCCAGGTTATCTTCCGTCCAGGGGGTATTTCTCAGCTTGCAGCCGACGACACTGTGCCCCGACATCTCAAAGAACTCGATGTGTAGTTGGCGTAAGTGCAGGGGTTTATCGGCATAGGCGAGGCCGAACAATTCATCCACGACGACCTCCGGTAAATGCGCAGTGCTGATTTCCCAGCAGCGACTGAAGTGCCCAGTCGCGAAGGTCAGTCGTTCAGCGATTTGCTGCGCCTGCTCCTGCGTGGGTTGTACGCCCAGAACCAGTGCGTGATCCCGGTCCTTTGCGTGGATCACGTAGGACAATGCTTGCAGCGAACCACCCGGTTGCAGGTCCTGTACCAGTAGTTGGATGGACAGCTTGTCGTAACCGCGTAAAAAGGGATTTGGATTCATGGAGCCTCCGAACGGATGCATGCTGGCATCCGGCGACGGTGAAAACAGGTGATGGAAGGCAGGAGCCCCAAAGAGGGCTTCTGCTCATACGGTTTCAGGCCAATGGTCCCGCGCGCCCGAGAGCCTCTGTGCGCTCTTTCAGCAAGCTGGAAAGCTGTGCGCAGGTGCTGTCATTTGTTGATGACGGTACCGAGTGCTTGGACTGCGATAATGCTTGGGCTGGTGTATCGGTCGAAGGCTCCGGGAAGAACTCATCGACGATGGCGCTGCCTTCGTCCTCGCTGTCTTCGAAGGCGCCATTGGCAAAGCCCAGACGGGCTGTGGCATCCAGGGCCGCCTGATCAAACCCCGAAGCCTGGCGTAGTTCATCGAGCTTGCGCGCCTGCTGCAGCGCCAGCTCCATGGCCACGCCACTACGCACCGTGATATCGACGTAAAAGATCGGTGAGCCATGGCTCTGGCGGGTGGACTTGCCCCGCAGGCGTAGTTCCAGAGGAAGACAGGCCAGGCGATTGCCGGAGATGGCCTGCAGGTACTGCAGCCGTGCTGCCAGCGTGCGGATGCTGTTGAAGCCGGTCGTGCGAAACACGAAGCTACCCAGCGCATCCTCATCGCCGATGACCACGTTGAGTCGACCGTAGGGCTTGCAGGCTCCACCCTTGCCCAGCGGACAGGCATCGGGTGAAGGGCAGGGTAGCGACTCGATACCCTCCTGGCCTCGACGCTTGCAGGTCTCGCCATTGCCGACGCACAGAGGCCGCCCCGACTGCCGATCGAACAGGCAATACTCGGCGCGAAAATTTAGCTCTGGTGCGTTGAACAACAGACGCACCGGGATGCTGCGGATCTTGCCGCCCTGAGCCTTACGCAGCGCTTCGTCCAGGGGATGATTGATCCAACCATCGCGCAGTTGCACCTGTGAGGTAATGGTGAATTGGTCGTCTTTCTCCGGCAGGCGCTTGCCGTTCTTCTCAACAACCTTGCCGATGGAAATCCGTCCGAGCACCGGTGGGGTAATGGCCAAGCCTTTGAGCATGGTGGTTCTCCAGTGGATGAATAAAAAAGATCACCTCGACGCAGGAGCGCCGAGATGGTCAATGGGGGAAACGAGATCAGAGGATCAGGAAGCGGCGGCTGCCGGTCTTGGTGCTGGGATAGCGTGCCAGCAGGTAGGGCTTTTCCTTGAGCAGCCGCGGTATGTCGAGCACCACGCTGTCCTTGGCTTTGCGCCAGGACACCGAGCCGTTGGCGAACTGCGCCCGGGTGGCATCCCCCATGGCTTGCTGCAGTTGCTGCTTTAGTTCGGCTTCACGTTTGCCCTGGGCTGTCAGGCTGGCACGAACCGATTGCAGTTCATCGAAGACGCCCGATAGGAGCGGGCTCTGAGTGAAGTCCACGGTGCTACCACTGTCTTGTGGATACAAACAGCGCAACGCCTGCTCCGCGGAGTCGGAGCCATCAGCGGGTGGTGGCGTATCGCGTTGTACGTAATTCCAGAAGTCCCGCTCCAATTCGATCAGCCGCGTGATGAGCTCTTCGTCGCGCTCGATGCGGTGGATCTCTAGACTCTGACCACCGAGCAGTATGGCCACGTCGGCAGCCTGTTTGCCGGTTACTGCCAACTGGTGCATGACCTGCAGTTGCACATACACCGGTACACCTTCTTTCCAGAGTCGAGCTCCATTGATGCCCGCGGTCTTGCATTCGAGAATCTGGACATCGCTGGCGCCGATCACCTCGCGGTCGATATTGGCGAGCATCCAACTCAGTGTGGGATCGGGATGCTGCAGCACGGCATTGATCCTCCGTACTCGATTACCAGTGCGTTGGGTGTAATGGGTGGCCACGATAGGTTCGAGGATGTTGCCCCAGTAGGTGGGGCTATCTTCATCGTGGGGATCGCTCTTGGGCAGTAGGGCATCGCGGCCTGTCTTCTCCAGCCACAACTCCAGTTGCGACTGGTAGGGATTGAGGCCGACTGCGGCGGCGGCATCCGAACTGCCGATACCGTGCTTACGCACTGACAGCCACTCGTCACGAGACAGATCCTTGGTGCTTACCAGGCGCAGGGCCGGGCGGGGGCTGCCATGCAATGAGGTTGCTTTCATCGTATTTACCTGCAGACATAAAAACGCCCGATCAGAGCGAGGCTGATCGGGCGCGAGGATTGATGAGCGAAAGGGCTAGGCGACAAGGCGCAGTGCGGCATCCAGGGCGCGTTGCTTGATCTGGGCGCCCTGGCCGAACCAGGCCGAGTCCATGCGGTACTCGTTGCTGCGCGCACGACGCTCGTGGTCGACGAACTCGGTAACGGCATTGAGCAGTCCCCAGGCGGTACCGCGTGCTGAGTCCAACTGACTGCCTCGGCCGTGCCCTTGGTACAGGCTTTCCACCTTTTGCATGGCGCGAATGTTCGGTACAGCCTTGCTTTGCTGACTGGTAGGCGAGCTGTCGCCCAGTACGGTGGTGATGAAGCTCAGTGCTTCCTTGGATTTCACTTTCCGCTCAGCCAACGTCCTCATGCGATACATGAACTCGTCCCATTGCGAGACGGCGATACCGAGTTGCTTCTTCACTAGCTGCAGATCAAAGCGGGTGCTATGCGGCACCTTGATCGCCCGGCTAGTACCGTCCAGGGCGATGGTCAGGGTGTTGTTGCACACCACGCGCACCGTGGTCGGCGTCGCCGTGGTGGCCAGGGTGCCGTCGCAGGAAGTGGCCAGCAGCAGGTAGCCATTCACCTGGTCATTACCCTTCAGGGGTGTGCCTTGTCCCGTGCGTGCCAACGCCCAGAATTTTCGTCCTCCCTTGAGCACGCCAGCAGTCTCCAGCTCATAGCCAGAGACCTCGGTTAGGTCGCGGTAGAATTCCAGCACCTCACGGGGCTGCACGGTGTGATAGCGCTGGGAAACCACCGATAACGGCGCTTTGCTGTCCGAGCGATAGAGCACCTTCTGCTCGGGGTAGGAGTGGATGGTGCCCAGATGGCCGATGGCGTCGGACTTGAAGTGAACCGGACTTTCGAGAATTTCCCAGTCCATGCCGGCGTCACGTTGCCAGACTTCGATGGGTTGTTGCTGGGTGAGTTGATTGCCCAGGCCATGCCAGGGTGTGGCACCGACATAAGCCATTTGTTCGATGAGATGAGCCATAAATATCTCCTTGCCAGAGGACACTGGCGAGCGCCAATGCTCGGCTTCAGCAGCGAACATCAACGTGCGGAAAAGTGAGGGAAAGGCGATGCGCGGGAGCGGGGTGCTACAGGGGGGTGGTTAGTTTTCGCTGACCGAAAACACCTGGCCGCAGGCCTGGCACTCGAAGTTGTCGAGCACCTGGGCATCGATTTCTTCGCCCATGCGGGCACCGGCCAGGCTGCCCACGGCGCCACCGGCCAGCCCGCCCAGAATGGCGCCGGCTACACCGCCGAGTACGGCGCCAATGGGACCCGCAACGGCGCCTATAGCAGCGCCACTTTGGGCGCCGGTGACCGCGCTGGCGGCACCGGTCGCGGCGCCACCGAGCGCTCCGGCTGCGCCGCCGACTTTGCGGGCGAAATTACGGGTACGAATGTGCTCAGAATTACAGGAAGGGCAGTAAATCGACATTTTTCAGACTCCTGTTCAACGAAAAGGGCTGAAGAGGGCCATACGTGCCCGTCTTCCCTTGAGTAATACAGGTCTGAAATTTCTTTGAATCCAGGTGATGGCCTCCGACATCACGACAGGATGGCTGGTCTACATAGGCGAAAGCTCTCTCGCTTCATCGAGGCTTCAGGGGCTCAGGTCGACCGACCATTCCGGCCTCAATGGAGCACTCGTGACGTGAGTCTTCGGTCTCAATATGCTTTCTTAGGGTGAGCCCCGTATGGGCGGATGTTTCTCTGGAGGGTGTCCTGCTCTTGGAGTGGATCTTGTTTGCGACAACCGGACCCTCTGTAAGCTTCGAGAAAAAGATTCGCTGTTAGGAACGCTCTCGTCAAATTGCGCCGGACGCCATGCCAATACCACGACCTGACCGGTGTCATGGCTAAATGGCTTGAACCGACCAAAATAGCCCTTATCTATCTGGCATCCCGGCGGGTTAGTCGTGACCAGGGGCACTCATCGCTCCGGCCCGCCATAGAAAGGAAGGACGACCCTCATGCGAATCGACCGTTTGACCAGCAAGCTCCAGCTTGCACTCTCCGATGCCCAGTCCCTGGCCGTTGGACATGACCACCCGGCCATCGAGCCGGTGCACCTGCTGTCCGCGCTGATCGATCAGCAGGGCGGCTCCATCAAGCCCCTGCTGATGCAGGTCGGCTTCGATATTCCGGCGCTACGCTCCTCTCTCAATAAGGAGATGGACACGCTGCCGAAGATCCAGAACCCCACCGGCGATGTGAACCTGTCGCAGGACCTGGCGCGCCTGCTCAACCAGGCCGACCGCCTGGCCCAGCAGAAGGGCGACCAGTTCATCTCCAGCGAACTCGTGCTGCTCGCCGCCATGGACGACAGCACCAAGCTTGGCAAGCTGCTGACCAGCCAGGGCGTCTCCAAGAAGGCCCTGGAGAATGCTGTGGCCAACCTGCGGGGTGGCGAGGCGGTCAACGACCCGAACGCCGAGGATTCGCGCCAGGCGCTGGACAAGTACACCGTCGACATGACCAAGCGTGCCGAGGACGGCAAGCTCGACCCGGTGATCGGCCGTGACGACGAAATCCGCCGGACCATCCAGGTCCTGCAGCGCCGCACCAAGAACAACCCCGTGCTGATCGGCGAACCCGGCGTCGGCAAGACCGCTATCGTCGAAGGCCTGGCCCAGCGCATCGTCAACGGCGAAGTACCCGACGGCCTGAAGGACAAGCGCCTGCTGGCGCTGGACATGGGCTCGCTGATCGCCGGCGCCAAGTTCCGCGGCGAGTTCGAGGAGCGCCTGAAGGCCGTGCTCAACGAGCTGTCCAAGCAGGAAGGCCGGATCATCCTGTTCATCGACGAACTGCACACCATGGTCGGCGCCGGCAAGGCCGAGGGCGCCATGGACGCCGGCAACATGCTCAAGCCGGCCCTGGCCCGTGGCGAGCTGCACTGCGTCGGTGCCACCACCCTGGACGAATACCGCCAGTACATCGAGAAGGACGCCGCCCTGGAGCGCCGCTTCCAGAAAGTCCTGGTGGATGAGCCGAGCGAGGAAGACACCATCGCTATCCTGCGGGGCCTGAAAGAGCGCTACGAGGTGCACCACGGCGTGACCATTACCGACGGCGCGATCATCGCCGCGGCCAAGCTCAGCCACCGCTACATCACCGACCGCCAGCTGCCGGACAAGGCCATCGACCTGATCGACGAGGCGGCCAGCCGCATCCGCATGGAGATCGACTCCAAGCCGGAAGAACTCGATCGTCTGGATCGCCGCCTGATCCAGCTGAAGATCGAGCGCGAGGCGCTGAAGAAGGAAGACGACGAGGCCACCAAGAAACGCCTCGCCAAGCTGGAAGAGGACATCGCCAAGCTCGAGCGCGAGTACGCCGACCTCGAGGAAATCTGGAAATCGGAGAAAGCCGAGGTCCAGGGTTCCGCGCAGATCCAGCAGAAGATCGAGCAGGCCAAGCAGGAAATGGAAACCGCACGGCGCAAGGGCGACCTGGAAACCATGGCGCGCATCCAGTACCAGACCATTCCGGACCTGGAACGCAGCCTGCAGATGGTCGACCAGCACGGTCAGACCGAGAAGCAGCTGCTGCGCAACAAGGTGACCGACGAGGAAATCGCCGAGGTCGTCGCCAAGTGGACCGGCATTCCGGTGTCCAAGATGCTTGAAGGCGAACGCGAGAAGCTGCTGCGCATGGAAGACGAGCTGCATAAGCGCGTCATCGGTCAGAACGAGGCCGTGGTGGCCGTCTCCAATGCCGTGCGCCGTTCCCGCGCAGGCCTGGCGGACCCGAATCGCCCCAGCGGCTCCTTCCTCTTCCTCGGCCCGACCGGGGTGGGCAAGACCGAGCTGTGCAAGGCCCTGGCCGAATTCCTCTTCGATACCGAGGAAGCGCTGGTGCGCATCGACATGTCCGAGTTCATGGAGAAGCACTCCGTGGCTCGCCTGATCGGCGCACCTCCGGGCTACGTCGGCTATGAAGAGGGTGGCTATCTGACCGAGGCCGTGCGTCGTAAGCCGTACTCCGTGGTGCTGCTCGACGAAGTCGAGAAAGCCCACCCGGACGTCTTCAACGTGCTGCTGCAGGTGCTGGAAGATGGCCGTCTCACCGACAGCCATGGCCGCACCGTGGACTTCCGCAACACCGTAGTGGTGATGACCTCGAACCTTGGTTCGGCGCAGATTCAGGAGCTGGTGGGCGATCATGAAGCGCAACATGCCGCCGTCATGGATGCGGTGAATGCGCACTTCCGTCCGGAATTCATCAACCGGATCGATGAAGTGGTGGTCTTCGAGCCGCTGGCCCGTGAGCAGATTGCCGGCATTGCCAAAATCCAGATGGGGCGCCTGCGCAAGCGCCTGGCCGAACGCGAGCTGAGCCTGGAGCTGAGCGACGAGGCGATGGACAAGCTGATCGCCGTCGGCTTCGACCCGGTGTATGGCGCGCGGCCGCTCAAACGCGCGATTCAGCGCTGGATCGAGAACCCGCTGGCGCAACTGATCCTGGCTGGCAAGTTCAACCCTGGCACGCAGATCCATGCCAAGGTCGAGAACGACGAGATAGTCTTCTCCTGATCCGAGCTCCACGAAAAAGCCCGCCAATTGGCGGGCTTTTTCTTTGGCTCTTCGTAGGAGCGAGCTTGCTCGCGAACAGCCCCCGCAGTGGGGCTCGGTTCGCCGGCAGACGCGCTCCTACAAATGCTCAGCTGGACTGGTCGCCACCTCCCAGCATGACAAGCAGTTGCTCGATCAGCTCCGCCTGATCCTCGGCGATATCGATGATGTGGAAACCCGCCCAGCCCAGCTGGCCGTCGGTGCCGGCGCGACTCCAAAGGCAGTCGGCGCCGAGCTGGATTTCGCCGATCTCGTCCAGTGGCGGTGCCGGTACCAGGTGGCACTCCCAGACCGAGTCGGCCTCTGGTACGTCCACTCCGCAGAGCATAAACCCCTCAGCGGACAGGTCGGCAAGCCGGCCCAGGCTGCGCCCGGTGTGGCGGTCGAAGACTTCCACGGTCAGCCCGGTCTGCTGCCGGCTATGCTGGCGACGTTCACTCATCGACTGCTCCCTCAGGTCTGGGCCGGGCTGCGCCCGGAAGTAAAGCGTTGCAGGACACGGTAGATCGCGCTCAGCGCACGATCCATCAACGGGGCGGACTGTTCCGTCGGTACCAGGCGGACCCTGCCCGCTTCCATCTCCTGGGCCAACTGCACTATCGGTTTGACCGCCACCCGTTGCCCGGTGTGGTCGACGAACATGTAGTTGCGGGTGGTCGGGCTGAACCACGAAAGCTTGAGCCGACGCGCCGGCGTGGTGTCGCTGAATTCAAACCAGGTACCGAACTCCAGGTGGCTCAGCTCCTTCATCAATACCCGCACGCGCTCGGAGAGCGCCTCGCCGTTGGGCTTGACCAGGGTATGGCCCTCGGCGCCAAGCATGGCGCCCAGCGGACTCTCCGGCAGCTCCTGCTTGAGTTGCGCGGCTATCTGCGGTTGCTGTGCCTGGATCGCGTGCTGGCAGGCAACCAGATCCTGCAACAGCCGGCGGATGCCGTCTTCGTGGTAACCGCCCAGCACTTCCAGACCCTTGCGCAGCTCTTCCAGGAGGGCCAGGCGGATGGCCTGCAGATGATCGCGACCGGCGGCATCCAGCGGCGTCACGCTCCAGGCGAGTTGTTCACCCACTTCGCAGGCGCGTTTCCATTCGTCGCTGTGCTCACCGCTGCGTAACACGATGAAGGTAAGAGCGTCGCACCAGCTCATTTCCAGGAAGTTGCGTACCAGCTCCGGCAAGTCGCGATCCTGTGTCACCTTGGCGATGGCGTCCAGCGCGTGCTCACGGGCGGCCAGCAGGCGGTCGCGGCCACGGGCGGCCTCCATGGCGCGGCGTTCGCGCAGCTCGACCTTCTGCCGCAGGTTGCTGACGTATTCGTTGAAATCGCCCAGCAGACTGTCGAACAGCGACAGATCGCCGACGAAGTCCTGGATTACTCGCTCGACCACCCAGTGCATCTTCGCCAGCAAAGCGCGCTCCTCGCCCTCGCCGCCATACAGCACGCCGGCCTGGGCCATGGCGTTGAGCAGCTTGCGTGCCGGATGGTGATGCTGGGTGAACAGCTGCTTGTCCAGCAGGGCGACCTTGAGGAAGGGCGTATGCAGGTGGGAGAGGGTGGTCTTGCAGCTGTCCGGCAGGTTTTCGTCGTCAAGGATGAAGTCGAAGACCATGCCCACCAGGTCGATGACGTCGGCCTCCTGGTCGGTCAGCCGGGTGTTCTTCGGTTGCGCGCTGCCGGCTTCCAGGTGGCGCTGCAGATCGGCTTTCAAGGCATCGACCGGTTGCGGCTGGCGCAGGCGCTGGGCCAGCTCGTGGGCCGATTCGCGCTGCAGGCGGTTCAATGCTTCCAGCAGCTCATTGGCGCTATAGGTCGTCGTGGCGGTGGTGGGGCCGAAGCTGACGATACTCTGGGTGTTGCCGAACAACGTGGCCTTGTCGCCGCGCCGACGGCGTTCGGCGAGCAGCACGGCGAGGCCCCCGAACAGGGCATTGCGGTCGCCGGGTGGCATGTCCGGCAGGTCACTGGCGCTGTAGGGCGGCAGCACTGGTGCCCCGTCGTCCGGCATCGTGGTGCTTTTCTCCGCAATCTTCGCCGGGCGTGGTGTGTGGGAGGACGCCGGGCGCTGGCCTTGCGGGCGGTATTTCAGGTTGGGCAGGACCCCGCCGTCGGCCAGGCGCTTGTTCAGCTGTTCATATATAGGTTGCAGATGCTGCATGACCTGTTGGTCGAACAGCACATAAAGGATGGTCTTGATCCGCAGCGGGAAGACACTGCGCGCCAGGGTGTCGCGGAACGCCTGGGCAATGGCCTGCGGGCCGAAGGGATTACGGTCCTCGCCCAGCTTGCTGCCGTTGTTGAGCAGTGCCAGGCGCTGATCCAGCGCGAACAGCTGCTGTGCACAGTGCGCGCGCACCTGGTTGACCATGTTGGTCACCAGCAGCGTTTCTTCATATTCGTCGTTGCCGACCAGGGTCAGCTGGTCCATGTCCAGCTCTTCAAGCGGCTCCGTGAGAGGCAGTTTGCCTTCGAGGAAGTCGCTCAGGCCCTGGGCGATGCGCTGGTGGTAGAAGCGCTCGAGGTTCGGCCGCTCGCGGCGGACTTCGCGCATGGCGTCGAAGAACAGGGCCTGGACCTGGTTGTTCTCGGCTTTCTCGGCGCATTCGAAGAGCGCGTCGTCCACCTGGGCGAAGACATTGCCCAGGAGCTCGGCAAGGTGATTCATCGCCAACTGGCGGCAAGCCTGCACCAACTCGCCGAAGCGGGGCTGGATCACCCGGCTGGCGATGGGGGAGGGCGGTGGGGTGTCCTTGTTGCTCATGGCCATCCTGTGCGTGATCGTTCCGTTTACACCCGCGGTGGATCACTCGAGTTTTTCCATGCAGATATAGCAATCAGCCTGGCCCCCTGCAAAGCACAGAAAAACTTTTTGGATCAGAGTGTTGACAGACGTTTCGATATACGTAAAATGGCGCGCCTCTGATACGGGATTCCGGTGAAGCCGGAAGCGAAGTGGAAGAGATTGAAAGGTTCGTCGTTCCGCGATAGCTCAGTCGGTAGAGCAAATGACTGTTAATCATTGGGTCCCTGGTTCGAGTCCAGGTCGCGGAGCCAACTTTCAAACGGGGTATAGCGCAGTCCGGTAGCGCGCTTGCTTTGGGAGCAAGATGTCGGGAGTTCGAATCCCCCTACCCCGACCAAATTCAGGGTCGTTAGCTCAGTCGGTAGAGCAGTTGGCTTTTAACCAATTGGTCGTAGGTTCGAATCCTACACGACCCACCATATCAGGCTCGCAAGAGCCAAGAAAAGCCCGCAGTCTCATAGAGACTGCGGGCTTTTTCTTTTTCCGCAACAATCGCCTCTTCCAGATCCTGTCGTAGAACATTCATCCGCACTCCTTTGTGACGATCGTTTCGTGCTTTGCACTCGGAACGATCGTCACAATTGGTCGCATATTAGCCCTTGCAAAAAGCCTGATGCGTCGATGTGTCGCAGGATGCGCGGAGCCATTTTCGAGCTTTTGAAAAGGTTCTTGATCGCCGTCATGGCAAGGTCTTTGCCAGATGCTTTAGCGGCTCGCGGAAGGTCTTTCTTGAAGGGCTGAAACGCCCGTGGTTCATGGGGCCGACGTATTTTCGTGGAGGCCGGAGCCGAGACTTGGCAGGGAGGGAAAGCCCCTTTCTCTCATGTGTTAATTGGGTGTTTTCTGAACGATTCGAGTCGGGACTGTTTCATGGGGTGAGAAAATATCTTGTTAAAAATGAAAGGCCGGGGCCTTGAAAGGGGTTTCTGAAATGCTTTGTAATACCCGCCGTCCATTTCCTACCCCCAAATCGCTGAGTCGCACTGACGTAGATCAAGGCCAGTGCTCACCCTTCGGTGCAGCGGCATAACAACAGGGGGCTGCCATCGGTGGGCTCCTGTCATACGACGAGTCGGGCAATCCGCTCGTGCATCCGGTGTGCGACGCGCGCGCTTCAACGAGCCGCCAGTCCAGACACCACACGCTGAATAACACGGAACGAATCAGCTGACGAAATCGGTTTCGCATCGCGAAGACCGGGCGACCTCCCTTTGCCTGGAATCCTTGCGGCCGCGTTCGTGAATCCATGACAGCCCTGGCAGGCGGCTTGGAAAAGTCGCGGGTAACGAGTCGTCGAGCAATGCGTGGCGAAGGCTCATGGGCGGTGAAGCGATTTTCATCCACTAAGGCCGCAAGATGAAAAAAGAGCAGTACACAGGAATTTTGAAGAGACTTGCGTTTCTGCCGATGCTGATGCTCGGCGGTTGCAACATGGCGCTGTTCGACCCGAAAGGGCAGGTCGGCGCTGACGAGAAGTCCCTGATCATCACGGCAACCCTGCTGATGCTGATCGTGGTGGTGCCGGTCATCCTGATGACCTTCGCGTTCGCCTGGAAATACCGGGCTTCGAACACCAAGGCCACCTACATGCCGGACTGGTCCCACTCGACCAAGATCGAGCTGGTGGTTTGGCTGGTGCCCTGCGTGATCATCGCCGTGCTCGGCTGGATCACCTGGGAAAGCACCCACAAGCTGGACCCGTACCGTCCGCTGGACTCCGAGGTCAAGCCGGTGACCATCCAGGCCATCTCGCTGGACTGGAAGTGGCTGTTCATCTACCCGGAACAGGGTATCGCCACCGTCAACGAAATCGCTTTCCCGAAAGACACCCCGGTGAACTTCCAGATCACCTCGGATTCGGTGATGAACTCGTTCTTCATCCCGCAGCTGGGTAGCCAGATCTACTCCATGGCCGGAATGATGACCAAGCTGCACCTGATCGCCAACGAAGAAGGCGTGTTCGACGGCATCTCCGCGAACTACAGCGGCGGCGGCTTCTCGGGCATGAAGTTCAAGGCCATCTCCACCTCCGAGCAGGGCTTCCAGGATTGGGTCGCGAAGGTCAAGGCCTCGCAGCAGACCCTGAACCTGGACCAGTACCCGGAGCTGGTGAAACCGACCGAGAACGTCCCGGCCACCTACTTCTCCACCGTCAGCCCCGAGCTGTTCTCCCACGTGCTGAACAAGTGGGAACACGCCGGCCACGCGATGGCCAAGGCCCACGAAGCCAAAGAGCAGGCCGAGAAGGGCGAGCACGGCGAAGCAGCGCATGACGAGGCCGCCATGGCGGGCCACGACATGAGCAACATGCAAGGCATGCCTGGCATGCAAATGAATCCGAGCCAGGAGTAACCGCAGATGTTCGGGAAACTGACACTGTCGGCCGTGCCGTATCACGAGCCGATCATCGTCATCACGTTGGCCATCGTCGCCCTGTTGGGCCTCGGTGTGTTCGGCGCGATCACCTACTACCGCAAGTGGACCTACCTGTGGACCGAATGGCTGACGTCCATCGACCACAAGAAAATCGGCGTGATGTACATCATCGTCGCCCTGGTCATGCTGCTGCGCGGCTTTGCCGACGCCATCATGATGCGCGGCCAGCTCGCGCTGGCTGAAGGCGCCAACCACGGCTACCTGCCGCCGGAACACTACGACCAGATCTTCACCGCTCACGGCGTGATCATGATCATCTTCATGGCCATGCCCTTCATGACCGGTCTGATGAACCTGGCCGTGCCGCTGCAGATCGGCGCACGTGACGTGGCGTTCCCCTTCCTGAACTCCCTGAGCTTCTGGCTGCTGGTCGTCAGCGCCATGCTGGTGAACGTATCCCTAGGCCTGGGTGAATTCGCCCGTACCGGCTGGGTCGCCTACCCGCCGCTGTCCGAGCTGGCCTACAGCCCGGGCGTGGGTGTGGACTACTACATCTGGGCACTACAGATATCGGGTATGGGTACCTTGCTCACGGGTATCAACTTCCTGGTGACCGTGTTCAAGATGCGTACCCCCGGCATGAAGCTGATGCAGATGCCGATCTTCACCTGGACCTGCACCTTCGCCAACATCCTGATCGTTGCGTCGTTCCCGATCCTGACCGCGGCCCTGGGCCTGCTGTCGCTGGACCGTTACTTCGACATGCACTTCTTCACCAACGAGCTGGGCGGCAACGCCATGATGTACATCAACCTCTTCTGGGCCTGGGGCCATCCTGAGGTGTACATCCTGATCCTGCCGGCTTTCGGTATCTTCTCCGAAGTCACCGCGACCTTCGCTGGCAAGCGCATGTTCGGCTACACCTCGATGGTGTGGGCGAGCGCTGCGATCACCTTCCTCGGCTTCACCGTGTGGCTGCACCACTTCTTCACCATGGGTTCGGGCGGCGACGTCAACGGCTTCTTCGGCGTGGCGACCATGCTGATCTCCATCCCGACCGGGGTGAAGCTGTTCAACTGGCTGTTCACCATCTACCGTGGCCGCCTGCGCTTCGACACCCCGATCCTGTGGACCCTGGGCTTCATCGTCACCTTCACCATCGGTGGCATGACCGGCGTTCTGCTGGCCATCCCGGGCGCTGACTACCTGCTGCACAACAGCCTGTTCCTGATCGCCCACTTCCACAACACCATCATCGGTGGTGCGGTGTTCGGTTACCTGGCCGGCTTCGTCTTCTGGTTCCCGAAAGCCTTCGGCTTCAAGCTGGACGAGAAGTGGGGCAAGCGCTCCTTCTGGTGCTGGCTGGTCGGCTTCTACATGGCCTTCATGCCGCTGTACATCCTCGGCTTCATGGGCATGACCCGTCGCCTGAACCACTACGACAACCCGATGTGGAAGCCGTACCTGGTGGTGGCCTTCTTCGGCGCCGTGCTGATCTTCTTCGGTATCGCCTGCCAGCTGATCCAGCTGCTGGTCTCGATCAAGAACCGCAAGCAACTGGCCGACCTGACTGGCGACCCGTGGGGTGGCCGTACCCTGGAATGGTCCACTTCCTCGCCGCCGCCGTACTACAACTTCGCCGAACTGCCGAAGGTCAACGACATCGACGCGTTCCACGACATGAAGCAGACCGGTACCGCATACCGCAAGCTGCCGGCCTACGCGCCGATCCACATGCCGAAGAACACCGCCGCTGGCTTCTCCATCGCCGTGTTCGCCTTCCTCTTCGGCTTCGCTGCCATCTGGCACATCTGGTGGCTGGTGGGTGTTGGCTTCGTCGGCATGATCGCCTCGGTCATCGTGCGCAGCTACATCACCGACGTGGACTACTACGTCCAGCCGGATGAGATCGAGCGCATCGAGAACGCCAACTTCCAGCAACTCGCCTCCGCACAGCAGGTATAAACCATGTCGACGGCAGTACTTGATCAACACCTGGTCGATACGCACGAAGCGGCGCACGACCATGACCATGCTCACGACAGCGGCGGTATGACGGTATTCGGCTTCTGGCTGTACCTGATGACCGACTGCATCCTGTTCGCGAGCGTCTTCGCCACCTACGCCGTGCTGGTCAACCACACGGCCGGCGGCCCGAGCGGCAAGGACATCTTCGAACTGCCCTACGTGGCCGTCGAAACCGCGATCCTGCTGATCTCCTCCTGCACCTACGGCCTGGCCATGCTGGCCGCGCACAAGGGTGCCAAGGGCAAGGCCATCGCCTGGCTCGGCGTGACCTTCCTCTGTGGCGCGGCGTTCATCGGCATGGAACTCAACGAGTTCCATCACCTGATCGTCGAAGGCTTCGGCCCGAGCCGCAGCGCCTTCCTGTCGTCCTTCTTCACCCTGGTCGGCATGCACGGCCTGCACGTATCCGCAGGCCTGCTGTGGATGCTGGTGCTGATGGCGCAGATCGGCACTCGTGGCCTGACCGCGCAGAACAACACCCGCATGATGTGCCTGAGCCTGTTCTGGCACTTCCTGGACATCGTCTGGATCTGCGTCTTCACCGTCGTCTACCTGATGGGGGCTCTGTAATGTCCGCTGCTGCACATCATCACGACTCCCACGGCGCCCACGGCCACGATTCCCACGGTGCCGGCCACGGCAGCCTGGGCTCATACGCCATCGGCTTCGTGCTCTCGGTGATCCTGACCGCGATCCCGTTCTACATGGTCATCGACGGCGGCTTCTCGCGTCACGCCACCCTGCTGACCATGGTGATCCTGGGCCTGGTTCAGGTCGTCGTGCACCTGATCTGCTTCCTGCACATGAACTTCAGCTCCGAAGGCCGCTGGAACGTCATGGCATTCATCTTCACCGCCATCATCATTCTGCTGGTGGTCGGTCTGTCGCTGTGGATCATCTACACCGCAGACACCCTGATGATGCCAATGCCCTGAGGGCCGATGCCGTGAAACTCAAGCGTTATCTCCTGGTTGCCAAGCCGGGCATCATCTTCGGAAACCTGATCGCGGTGGCGGGGGGATACTTCCTCGCCGCTCGCGGCAGCGTTGACCCGATGCTGCTGCTGGCCACCGTGATCGGCCTGTCCCTGGTCGTTGCCAGCGGTTGTGTGTTCAACAACTGCATCGACCGCGACATCGATCGCTTCATGGAGCGTACCCGCAGTCGTGTCACCGTAACCGGGCAGATCTCGCTGAAGGCCGCCCTGGCCCACGGCGTGGTCCTCGGCGCGGCGGGCTTCGGCCTACTGGCGTGGAAGACCAACGTGCAGGCCACTCTGCTCGCTGCGTTCGGCTTCTTCGTCTACGTCGTGCTCTACAGCCTCTGGCTCAAGCGCAGTTCGGTCTACGGCACACTGGTCGGCAGTCTCTCCGGAGCCATGCCGCCGGTGGTGGGTTACTGTGCCGCGAGCGGTCACTTCGACATGGGCGCGGCGGTGCTGCTGCTGATCTTCTGCCTCTGGCAGATGCCGCACAGCTACGCCATCGCGATCTTCCGCCTCAACGACTACCGCGCCGCCGGGATTCCCGTGCTGCCGGTGGAGCGGGGCATCGAAGCGACCAAGAAGCAGATCCTCTACTACGTCGTGGCCTTCGGCCTGGCGACCCTGCTGCTGACCGTGACCGGCTTTGCCGGCTACGGTTACCTGGTGGTGGCGCTGGCCGTCAGTGCCTGGTGGCTGTTCATCGCGGTGAAAGGCTTCAGTGCCGAAGACGACCGCCGCTGGGCCCGCCAGTTGTTCGCCTTCTCCATCATCGCGATCAGCGTGCTGAGCCTGATGATGTCCATCGACTTCCAGACCATTCCGGCCCAGTCGATGTTGGCGGCGCTGTAAGGCTGCTCTGCTGCAACGAAAAAGCCGCCCCTCGGGGCGGCTTTTTTGTGCCTGGTATTTCCTGGCGATGTGGCTTATGTAGGAGCGAGCTTGCTCGCGAACGCTCTTTGCCGGCAGATCCAGAGCTGGGGCGGTTCGCGAGCAAGCTCGCTCCTGTAGGGTGCTTCGGGTCGTGCAGGAGCGGACTGCGCCCGCGATCGCTACCCGATCAGTGCAGCTTCAAGCGCGGCTCGGTGCTGCGTCCGATGCGATCCGCGATCATCAGCAGCGCGGTGCGGAACGGCCCGTAAAGCGCCACCTGGTGCATGCGGTACAGCGACACGTAGAACATCCGCGCGAGCCAGCCTTCCAGCTTCACGCTGCCCATCAGGTTGCCCATCAGATTTCCGACGGCACTGAAGCGCGACAGCGAGATCAGCGAGCCGTAGTCGGTGTAGCGGTACTCCGGAAGCGGCTTGCCATCCAGCTTCGCGACCAGTGCCTTGGCCAGCAGCGAAGCCTGCTGGTGCGCGGCCTGGGCGCGCGGCGGCACGGTGCGTTCGCTGCCATCACCCATAGGGCAGGCGGCGCAGTCACCGAAGGCGAAGATGTTGTCGTCGCGGGTCGTTTGCAGGGTCGAGCGGACCACCAACTGGTTGATGCGGTTGGTCTCCAGCCCGTCGATCTCCTTGAGCAGGCTCGGCGCGCGGATGCCCGCCGCCCAGACCTTCAGGCTTGCGGGGATGAACTCGCCGGCCGAAGTGCGCAGACCCTCGGCCGTCACTTCCTGTACAGCCGAACCAGTAGCCACACGTACGCCGAGTTTCTCCAGCGTCTGGTGGACTGGCTGGCTGATGCGCTCGGGCAGCGCCGGCAGCACACGCGGGCCAGCCTCGATCAGGGTGATGCGCATGTTCTGTGGCTGGATGCCAGTCAGGCCGTAGGCAGCCAGCTCCTGCGCGGCATGGTGCAGCTCAGCGGACAGCTCTACGCCCGTGGCGCCGGCACCGACGATGGCGACGCTGATCTGGTCGTCCTTGTCCTGTCCGGCATGGGCGCGCAGGTAATGGGTCAGCAGCAGCTTGTGGAAGCGCTCGGCCTGCTCGCGGGTGTCCAGGAAGATGCAGTGGTCTGCGGCCCCGGCGGTACCGAAGTCGTTGGTGGTGCTGCCGATGGAAAGGACCAGCGTGTCGTATTCCAGACTGCGCGCCGGCACCAGCTCTTCGCCTTGCTCATCGAGCGTGGCGGCGAGCTGGATGCGCTTGCTCGCGCGGTCCAGGCCGTCGAGGCGGCCGAGCTGGAATTCGAAGTGGTTCCATTTCGCCTGGGCGACGTAGTTCAGCTCATCCTCGGAGGAGTTGAGCGAGCCGGCGGCGACTTCGTGCAGCAGGGGTTTCCAGATGTGGGTGAGATTGGCGTCGACGAGCGTAATGCGCGCCTTGCCCTTTTTACCCAGGGTGCGGCCGAGACGGGTCGCGAGCTCCAGCCCGCCGGCGCCGCCGCCGACGATCACGATACGATGGGACATGGTGCATTCTCATAGCTTAAGGAATCCTGTATCGGCCCGTGGCGGCACGGCGCTCACGCAAGGTAGGCCAGGAGGCGGCTCAGCAAACCCAGGGCGACGACCACCGCAAGCAATCCGGCCATCATCAGCCAGGGCTTGAACGGAGCACGCTGGACCTGGTGGACGGGGGAGCTGAGGTACTGATCGACCTTCTGCTGGTCTTCGGGGCTCAGGCGACTGGGCATGGGCGGCCTCCGTTTATAATGTCGAGCATTCTAGTAGGGCTTGGGCGGCCTCTCAATGCACCGCCGATCAATGCAGCTTTGCGTCGTTGCCTATTTACAGGCCGACGCCCATGTCGAAAAGGATGCTGCGGCCCAGGCTGCCGCGCAGGAAATCCGGCGCGTCGCTGTGGGCGAAGAGCACGCGGGCGAAAGTCGGGCCCACCACCGATAGCGAGCGCCAACCCTGGCGCAGGTACTCGGTCGGCGGCGGAAAGGGCGTGTTGAAATCGGGTGTCTCGCGCTTGAGGCTGACAAAGGCGAGCAGGTCCAGTTCGCGTGGGTCGATGCCGCGCTCGGTATAGTTGTGCGCCTTCTTGCGCAGCGTCGGTGCCAGGCGCGCCTGCAGTTCCGCGCAGGGAATCCGCCGGGGCCGCTGCTCACGGCGGATCAGCTGGTTGATGCTCTGGGCCATGCGCCGGCGCAGCAATTCTTCCTTCCATTCCTCGTTGAGCCGACGGCCCTGGTCGAGCACGAAGAACACCTCGAAGGCAGCGTCGCGGAACAGCACATCCGGTGGCTGCTGCGAGGGCGCGATGAAGTCCTCCTGGCGATACGGCACCTTCAGCGCCTGCAGCAGGCGCTGGCAGGCCCAGCACTCCCGTTCCCACTTGCGGGCGTTGGAGAGGAAGTCGTTGGCTTGTTCCGCCTGGCGCGTCAGCAGGCGCAGATAGTCGGACTCGTTCATGTCTCAAG
Organism: Pseudomonas sp. YH-1; assembly: GCF_051990045.1. Lineage (NCBI taxonomy): Bacteria > Pseudomonadati > Pseudomonadota > Gammaproteobacteria > Pseudomonadales > Pseudomonadaceae > Pseudomonas > Pseudomonas sp. YH-1. Next base: position 2,174,585 of record NZ_CP178184.1, read on the forward strand.
CATAGTTGCTGGCAACCGCAGGCGGGCGCCGATGGCGGTGTAGACTGTTGCCAATCATTGGCGGTTCCGGGCAAGGGGGGAAGCGTGAGACGAGTGCTGGGTGGGATGCTGTTGATGGTGCTGGCGAGCGTGGCAATGGCGCAGGAATCGCCTGCCACCGGTTGGACGCTGCTGGATCAGTACGACAAACCCTACACCGCCACAGCCGATCTGAAGGTGCTGCTGGTTGCCCACGATATGGCCGGCTCGAAGCTGGTAAAAGCCGCGCTGGCGGATCGCCCTAAGGGATACCTCGAATCGCGTAGCACAGCCTTCGTTGCCGATATCAGCCGCATGCCTGCGCCCATCTCGAAGCTGTTCGCCGTCCCCGCCATGCGCGACTACTCCTACCGCGTACTGCTCGACCGCGAGCCCCGCGTGGCCAACCGCTTCCCGGCCCAGGCGGATGCGGTGACCTGGCTGCAACTCGAACAAGGCAAGGTCGTCGCGACTCGCCAGTTCGACTCGGCTGAAGCCTTGCGTCAGGCGCTGGAGCAGGGCGAGCCGTGATCGCCGCACAGCTGTTGTCAGCGGAAACCCTGGAGATCGGCTGGGCGATCTATTTGCCCATCGTCGTCTGGGCCATCTGGCGCGCGCCCTGGGTGGAGCTGGTCAGCGACTTCCGCCGCCAGCACCTGGTGTTCGGCACCATGCTCGGGTTGTTCCTGCTCTGGCTGGTACGGCGCGACTTCGCTTCCGGGGTATCTTTCCACTTCATCGGCATGACGGCCGTGACCCTGCTGCTGGATTGGCCGCTGGCTATCATCGTCGGGCTCGTCGCACAGCTCGGGCTGTGCCTGATCGACCGCCAGGACTGGGCGGCCATCGGCGTGAACGGCATCCTGCTGGTGCTGATTCCGGTGCTGATCACCGAGGTCGCGGCGATCCTCGTCGAGCGCCGGCAGCCGCGAAACCTGTTCGTCTACATCTTCTGCTCAGGCTTCTTCCCGGCGGCGCTGGCGGCGGTGTGCAGCCTGCTATTGGGCCTTGGCCTGTTGTGGATGGATGGACTGTTCCCGATGCCACCGTGGATCGAGGATTTCATCGGCTACCTCTGGCTAATCATGTTCCCCGAGGCCTTCATCAACGGCACCATCGTGACCGGACTGGTGGTCTTCTACCCTGACTGGCTGGAGACCTTCAATCGCACGCGCTACTTGCAGGCGCCGTGGAAGGATGACGATGAGCCGCACTGATGTTCAGCCATCTGCGAGGCTCATGGCCCAGGCGATTTGATCCAGGTCAGTTCGGAAACCTCCCGGGATCAGGGAAGCTTGGCCCCCATTCGCAAGGAGATTGCCGATGAGCATTCACAGCTGGGCCGAGCAGCGCCTCCACGAGCTGCTGATCGAAGCCGAAGCGGCCGGCCAGGACCCGCAACTGGCCGTGCGCGCGCTGCTCAGCGCCGTGGTGCAGGCCAATGCGCAGGTCCGTACGCAGGAAGACCTGGGCCACGAGCTGCACTTCCTCGCCGATAACCTGGACGAAGAGCGGGACTACGCTTTCATGCGTCCCTGAATGAAAAAGGCCCGCTTCTGCGGGCCTTTTTCTGGACGGGTCAATGTCCTCGTGGCTTCTCGAGGTCGCCGGAGAACAGTTCGTCTTCCAGGTTGTCGCCGGGAATGGCGTGCTCTTCCGCTGCCCAGGCGCCGAGGTCGATCAGCTTGCAGCGGTGCGAGCAGAAGGGGCGGTATTCGTTCTTGGCGCTCCATTCAACAGGAGCGCCACAGGTAGGGCATTCCACGGTCAGGGGTTGGCTCATGGTTGTCCTCCACGCAGGCCTAGATAGAACTGATGCAGACGCTCGACCTGCTGGTGCAGGTGACCGAGGTCGCCATCGTTGAGCAGCACGTCGTCCGCGTGCTTGAGTCGGTCGTCGCGCAAGGCCTGGGCCTTGAGAATCGAGCGGACCTGTTCTTCGGACACCTGGTCGCGGCGCATGGTGCGTTCCAGTTGCAGGTGTTCGGGGGTGTCGACCACCAGCACGCGCTGGGTCATGCGGTGCTGCCCGGACTCCACCAGCAGTGGCGAGACCAGGATGGCGTAGGGCGACTGCGCCTGCGCCAGGTTGCTGGCGATCTCCTGGCCGATCAGCGGGTGCAGCAGTTGCTCAAGCCAGCGGCGCTCGTCCTCGGCCTTGAAGATGCGCTCGCGCAGGGCTGCACGGTTGAGCTGGCCGTCCGGCAGCAGCAGGGCGTCGCCGAAGCGCTCGACGATCCTCGCCAGGGCAGGGCGGCCGGGCTCCACTACCCAGCGCGCAGCGTGGTCGGCGTCGACCATGTGGATGCCCAGCGAGGCGAAATGCTCGGCGGCGGCGCTCTTGCCGCTGCCGATGCCGCCGGTGAGGCCCAGAATCCAGGGTTTCATCGTTCTCCTTTCTGCCGGCCCGGTGGCCGTCGCGGGCGCCGAGGGAAGTCGGCGCCGGAGAAGGCTAGCGGAAACCGGCGAACTGCAGATAGGTCGCGGTTATTTGATCACCCCAGAGCAACGCAATCCAGCCGGCGATGGCCAGATAGGGGCCGAAGGGGATGGGCGTACTGGTTTCGGCATTGCGCAGGCGCAGCATGATCACGCCCAGCACGGCACCCACCAGTGACGAGAACAGGATGGTCAGCGGCAGCACCTGCCAGCCACCCCAGGCGCCGAGCATGGCCAACAGCTTGAAGTCGCCGTAGCCCATGCCTTCCTTGCCGGTGATCAGCTTGAACAGCCAGTACACCGACCACAGGCTCAGGTAGCCGAACACCGCACCCCAGAGCGCGTCGCCCAGGTTGGTAAAGAGTCCGAAGTGATTGACGATCAGCCCCAGCCAGAGCAGCGGCAGCACCAGGGCGTCCGGCAGCAACTGGTGATCGACGTCGATCATGCTCATCGCCAGCAGGCCCCAGGTCAGCAGCAGCATCGCGCCGGCCTGCCAGCCGAAGCCGTAGTGCCAGGCGATGAAGGCCGACAGCGCACCACAGGCCAGCTCGATCAGTGGGTAGCGCTTGCTGATCGGCGCCTTGCACGACGAACACTTGCCGCCCAGCGCCAGCCAACTGACCACCGGGATGTTCTCCCACGGTTTGATCTCGTGGGCACAGTGCGGGCACTGGGAGTTGGGCAGGACCAGGTTATAGGTCGGGCGCTTCTCGCCCTCTGGCATACCCAGGGTTTCCCGCGCCTGTTGTTGCCAGTCGAGCTCCATCATCCGCGGCAGACGATGGATCACCACGTTGAGGAAGCTGCCGAGCAGCAGGCCGAGGAGGGTGGCACATAAAACAAAGGCCAGCGGGGTGCTGGCCAGGAAGTCGAGAACAGGCATGGGTTAGACGACAGAGCCCAGTTGGAAGATCGGCAGGTACATGGCGATGATCAGGCCGCCGACCAGAACGCCCAAAACGGCCATGATCATCGGCTCCATCAGTGTGGTTAGGTTATCGACGGCGTTGTCTACTTCTTCTTCATAGTAGTTGGCGACCTTGTCCAGCATGTTGTCCAGGGAGCCGGATTCCTCACCGATGGCAGCCATTTGCACGGCCATGCTGGGGAAGATTCCGGTGGTCTTCATGGAGAAGTTCAGCTGTGTGCCTGAAGATACGTCCTGCTTGATCTTGGCGACTGCATTGCGGAAAACTACGTTACCCGTGGCGCCGGATACCGAGTCCAAAGCCTCTACCAATGGCACGCCGGCGGCAAAGGTAGTGGACAGCGTGCGGGCGTAACGGGCTACGGCGGACTTGTAAATGATGTCGCCGACGATTGGGACGCGCAGGACGCCACGATCCACCATGTCACGGAATCTTTCCGAGCGGTTATGCGCGGTCTTCAATGCGTAGCCGATTGCGAACATGGCGATCAGAATGATGAACCACCAGGCCTGCATCACCTCGGAGAGGTTGATGACCATCTGAGTGAACGCCGGCAATTCAGCGCCAAAGTTCTCGAATACCGACTGGAACTGGGGCACCACCTTGATCAGCAGAATGGCGGAAACGATCAGTGCTACGATGACCACCGCGATCGGATAGGTCATGGCTTTCTTAATCTTGGCCTTAAGCGACTCGGTCTTCTCTTTGTAAGTTGCCACGCGATCGAGCAGCGTTTCGAGGGCGCCTGACTGCTCGCCTGCATCCACTAGGTTGCAATAGAGGTCGTCGAAGTACTGGGGCTTTTTGCGCAGGGCATTGGCCAGGCTGTTACCGGCCGCAACTTCCTGCTTCACCTCATCGATCAGCTTACGCATGTTGGGGTTGTCGAAACCCTCGCCGATGATGTCGAAGGACTGCAGCAGTGGTACGCCCGATCCCATCATTGTTGCCATCTGACGAGTAAACAGTGCGATGTCCATTGGCTTGATGCGCTTGCCCTGACTCAGCAGGGAGATACCCTTCTTGCGCACCTTGGTGGGGTTGATGCCTTGCTTGCGCAATTGAGCCTTGACCAGCGCCGTATTGACCCCGGAAAGCTCCCCCTTGACCTTCCCGCCTTTGCGATCAGTGCCTTCCCAGGCGAAGACGCTGCTCTTCAATGCTTTTTCCGCCATGGATTAATCCTTGGTCACGCGGTTGACTTCTTCGAGACTGGTTATGCCTTGCATGGCTTTAAGCAGGCCCGAAGTGCGCAGATCGTTGAAGCCTTCTTTTCGTGCTTGATCAGCGATCTGAATGGAATTGCCTTCTTCCATGATAATCCGCTGCAGGGCCGGCGTGATTTTAACCACTTCATAAATACCTACGCGGCCCTTGTAGCCACCCTTGCAATTTTCACATCCGATGGGCGCGTATAGCTTGAAGGAGCCGATCTTGTCCTCGGGGAAGCCTTCGTGGCGCAATGCATCGCCAGGAACATCGTGTTCCTTCTTGCAGTGCGGGCAGAGCTTACGGGCCAGACGCTGGGCAATGATCAGGTTCGTAGAGGTCGCCAGGTTGAAGGAGGCGACGCCCATGTTCAGCAGGCGCGTCAGGGTTTCCGCTGCGCTGTTGGTGTGCAGGGTAGACATCACCATGTGGCCAGTCTGCGCAGCCTTGATGGCGATTTCTGCCGTTTCCAGGTCACGGATCTCGCCAACCATGATCACATCCGGGTCCTGACGCAGGAAGGCCCGCAGGGCCTGGGCGAAGTCCATGCCCTGGCGCGGGTTGACGTTCACTTGGTTGATGCCTTCCAGGTTGATCTCCACCGGGTCTTCCGCGGTAGAAATGTTGATATCGGGGGTATTGAGAATATTCAGACCGGTATACAGTGATACGGTCTTGCCCGAGCCTGTGGGACCGGTGACCAGGATCATGCCCTGCGGTTGCTTGAGGGCTTCCATGTAGAGCTGTTTCTGGGCGTCTTCGTAGCCCAGTGCGTCAATCCCCATCTGTGCACTGGCGGAGTCCAGTATCCGCATCACGATCTTCTCGCCCCACAGTGTGGGCATCGTATTAACCCGGAAATCGATGGATTTACTCTTGGATACACGCATCTTGATGCGGCCATCCTGGGGTTTGCGGCGCTCTGAGATATCCAGCCCGGCCATGACTTTCAGGCGGGCCGAAATGCGGCTGGCCAACTGAATTGGCGGTTTCGCGACTTCGTGCAGCATGCCATCAGTCCGGAAGCGGACCCGGTAGATCTTCTCGTAGGGTTCGAAGTGGAGGTCTGAGGAACCTCCCTTGATGGCATCGAGCAGCATCTTGTTGACGAAGCGCACAACGGGGGCGTCGTCGGCATCCCCTCCGATGGGGTCATCCTTCTGCTCTGCATTGCCGTTCTCGATATCCAGGCCGTCTAGGTCGATATCACCCAGATCGTCAAGGGCGCTGGTGGCGCTTTCGAAGAGCTTTTCGATGGCGTCGCCGAGCTTGTCGTCTTCGACCAGGATGGCTTCGGTCGTCAGGCCAGTGCTGAACTGGACGTCGGTGATCGCTTGGTGGTTGGTCGGGTCGGAAAGGCCGACAAACAGTTTGTTGCCACGTCGCCAGAGCGGAAGCACCCGATGCTGACGGATCAGTTTTTCCGAGACCAACTCCTTGGGCAGGGCTTCGCGATCGAGGCTGCTCAGATCGCAGAAGGCCACGCCAAACTGATCAGCGGCAAGTTCTGTCAGAGGGCGACTCTTCACGAGTTTGTTCTGCACCAGATAGGTGACCAGCGACAGCTTGTTGCGTTGCGCCTGTAATTGCGCCTGCTGGGCACTCTTCTCGTCGAGAAGCTCGGATTGCACCAGTTGGCGAGCGAGGCCGGACAGGACGACTTGATCGTTCATGGAAGGTAAATGCCGGGAAGAGGTATCAATGCCTTATAACGCAGATGTCGCGGAGTGCCAAATTGGCGAAGCACCACTGCCAAAAAATGTCACTTCCTGCGCAATAGTGCGTAGCTGCTATTGAGAAATTTCTGCTGGATCAGGGGATGCGCGGCTGTAGGAGTATTGGCATGATTTCTGCCTGATGTTTGGAAGGTCCTACGACCTCTTATATAAACCTGGAGAGAATTATGAAGGCTCAAAAAGGCTTTACTCTGATCGAACTGATGATCGTGGTTGCCATCATCGGTATTCTGGCTGCCATCGCACTGCCGGCCTATCAGGATTACACCAAGCGCTCCCACGTGACTGAGGGTCTGACCCTGGCTTCGGGTGCCAAAACGGCTGTTACCGAATTCTTCGCCTCCAAAGGCACCTGGCCGACCAACAACGCCTCGGCTGGAATTGCTACGGCTGCTTCTATCAACGGCAATGCAGTTCGCAGTGTCACCGTCGATACCTCGAAAATCACCATCGTCTACAATACCAAAGTTGAAGCTGGCAAGACTGTTGTTCTGCAGGGCTCGTCCAGCTCCGCTGGTGCCGTTACTTGGACCTGCAATACTGGTAACTTGAGCGCCAAGTACCTGCCGTCCAACTGCCGTTAATTCGTGCTTTGAAAAAGGCCCCTTTCAGGGGCCTTTTTTCATAAGGAGTCGGAGTGAAGTTGTTTGTAGTTCTGTTCGTGGGCCTGTTGTCGGTGGTTTTATTTCTTTATGCGCCGGGGCTTCACGGAGACTTTGAGTTCGATGACTCCGCCAATATCATTGATAACAACAGTCTGCATATAACTGCACTGGACCTGAAGCAGCTCAGAGCAGCAGCCGTCTCAGGCGATGCAGGGCCTACAGGCCGCCCGCTGGCGCTCATCAGCTTTGCGCTGAACATCTACTTCTTCGGCATGCAGCCGTTCTATTTCAAGCTTATCAACGTCCTGATCCACCTTTGCAACATTGTGCTTGTGGCTGGACTCTCTTCTCTGATCCTGCGGCGGTGGTACAGCCTTTCTGCCCGAAGCGGAGCACTGGCGGGGTTGGCAGTGGCTGCGCTCTGGGGGGTGCACCCGATCAACCTGACCAGCATACTGTATGTTGTGCAGCGCATGACCAGCTTGTCTGCGCTATTCGGATTCCTTGCCATCTATCTTTATGTCCGCTGGCGGTCGAAGCCGAGCACGGAACAGCTTTCTCTCAAAGGAGGGCTGTCGATACTCCTGATTCTGCTGGCCTTGGTGCTCTCGATGTTCAGCAAGGAGTCCGGAGTTTTGTTCGTCCTATTGCTGGCCTGGATCGAATACTGCGTCTTCGAGTTCAAATCAGATGGGCGAGTACTGCGTTTAGGAGCTCTCACTCTCCGGTATTTGGTGACAGCTGTAGGGCTGGCAATGGCGCTCGTTGCCCTTGTCTGGGTGATTCCGCCAATGATCTCGCCGGGCGCATTCGCACAGCGCGACTTCACTCTATCCGAACGACTTCTTACCGAGTCGCGGGTGATCTTCTTTTATCTGGCCATGATTGTTTATCCGGTCTTGTCCAGCCTCAGCCTCTATCACGACGATTTCACCATCTCGACCTCGCTGACACAGCCGGACAGCACGGTATATGCAGTATTTGGAATCGTCTTGCTTTGGGCCATCTGCCTATTTGGCTGGCGCCGCTATCGGATGTTGTCCTTTGCGATTGGGTGGTTTTTCATCAGTCATTTGCTCGAGTCCACGGTGTTTTCGCTGGAGTTGGTCCACGAACACCGCAATTATTTTGCGAGCATCGGCTTGCTATGTTTCTTGGTCGGAGTTGGCACGCAACTGCGCGGGCGGGTACGTGTCACCTTGATGATACTGGGCGCGGCCTTTTTCCTGCTGTTCTCTTTCGTGACCTACAACCGCTCTTTGGTCTGGTCGAGTCTGGTGGACCATGCCGCGTACGAAGCGGAGATGCATCCCAGGTCCGACCGGGCGAATTATCAGATGGGGCGCATCTACCTCAAGTTGCTGGACAATAGCAAGGACATGGCTTTCGCCGCCAAGGCGAGGGAGTACTTCCAGCGTTCGGCCGACGCCTATCTTCCGGCGAATGGCTCCTATTTCGCATTGATCCATCTGGCCTACTATCTGAATGAAAAGGCAGACCCCTTGGTGGTCCAGCGCCTTCAGGAGCGCTTGCGGACCTTGCCTTTCTACAACAGCAACGTAGCGTTCTTGAGGGTGCTGGTTGATTGTCAGTTGGGCGGCTTCTGTCATTTGCCTCCCGAAGAGCTGGTTGCCCTGTTGGCAGCCTCCCTGGAAAATCCCCGGGCAGCGCCGGAAAGTCGGAGCAGTGTCTATCTGCTGCTGGGCCGCTATTTTATCGAGTCGATAGGAGATCTGAGAAAGGGTGAAGAGTTCTTCCGCGATTCGATAAACGTGTTAGATGCTCCAGGAGCGAGGATCATGCTGGTCCAGGCGCTGCGCATGCAGGGGCGGTTTGCCGAGGCGCTCGATGAGCTGAAGCTCGCCGCTGCTCGGGATCGACTGGGTGCCAATGCCCAGTGGATCGTATCAGAGCACCAGCGAATCCTGCAGGCACAAGATAACAAGGTGGAAAATCATAATGCCGTTCACTGAAGTCGGGGCGCCGAGCCTCAGCATCGTTCTTCCGGCGAAGAACGAAGCCGACGGATTGTCCCTGGTCTTGCCGAGACTTAAGTCTCTGTATCCTCTGGCGGAGATTATCGTGGTTGATGATGGTTCGACCGATTACACCGCCAGTGTCTGTGCGGCGCAAGAGGTTATCCGCGTGCCCCACCCCTACAGCCAGGGTAACGGTGCTGCAATCAAGACCGGACTGAGACGAGCCACGGGTGAAATCGTCGTGTGCATGGATGCCGACGGCCAGCATCGCCCGGAAGAAATCGAGTTGCTGTTGGATAAAATGGCCACCGGTTACGACATGGTGGTGGGTTCGCGGAACAAGTCCGGCCAGGCCAGCGCCCACCGAGGGCTGGCCAATGCGCTCTACAACCGCTTGGCCAGCTGGATGGTCGGCCACAAGGTGGCCGATCTCACCTCCGGTTTCCGCGCCATGCGCCGTTCGCGCGCCCTAGAGTTCATTTCGCTGCTGCCCAATGGTTTTTCCTATCCGACCACGACGACCATGTGCTTCTTCCGTGCAGGGTATCCGGTCGCCTATGTCGATATCGACGTGCAATCGCGCCTGGCCGGCACCACCAGCCATGTTCGGCTGTGGAGGGATGGCATGCGCTTCCTGCTGATCATCTTCAAGATCGGCACGCTCTACTCGCCACTGAAGATTTTCCTGCCCATTGCCGCAAGCCTCTTCGCTACGGGCACGGGCTACTATCTGTATACCTTCCTGACCATGTCCCGGTTCACCAACATGAGTGCATTGCTGTTCACCTCGGCGCTGGTGATTTTCCTCATGGGTCTGATCTCCGAACAGATCACCGCGCTGATGTATCAGGATCGGTCCGGCCATTGATGAAGGTTATTCCGCCATCGCGTCCAGTCCTGCTGGTGCTGGCATCTACCTATCCTCGCTGGCGGGATGACCCGGAGCCCGGTTTCGTCCATGAGTTGAGCCGACGGCTGACGGACCGCTTCGATGTGCATGTGATTACCCCGCATTTCGCCGGTGCACTGCGCAAGGAAGACCTCGACGGCGTGCACGTCCACCGGTTCCGCTATGCACCGGCGGCCTGGGAGACCCTCGTCAGTGGAGGTGGCATGCTGGCCAATGTTAGGCGCGATCCCCTGAAGTGGCTGCTGGTTCCCGGATTCCTGCTCGCCATGTTTTTTTCTCTGCTGAGGTTGGTTCGTTCGCTGAGGCCCGCGCTCGTCCACGGTCACTGGATCATCCCGCAGGGAGTGATCATTGCACTGGCTCGATACTTCTGCCGGTTGCCTCCGGTGGTCCTGACCTCACATGGCGGCGATCTCTTCTCACTCAAGAATGGACTCATGGGTCGGCTCAAGAGCTGGGTCATGAGGCGCATCGATCATCTGAGCGTCGTCAGCGAGGCCATGGTGGAGCCGGCCCAGGTGCTGGGAATGCCTCATGGCCAGATGAGCGTGCTGCCGATGGGGGTGGACCTGGATGAGCGCTTCACGCCATCGGAAGTTGCGCGCAGTGACAAGTTGTTGCTTTTCGTCGGGCGCCTAGTGGAGAAAAAGGGTCTTGCGCACCTGCTTAATGCGCTGCCGATCCTGTGCCAGCGTTACCCTGGGCTGCGTCTGCGCATTGTCGGCTTTGGCCCGCTGCAGGAATCATTGCTGCAGCGGGCCGTCGAACTGGGGCTGAGCGAGTCTGTGGAGTTTGTCGGGGCCGTCGCCCAGGAGGGACTGGCTCCGCACTACCGGGAAGCAACCCTGCTGGTCGCCCCGTTCGTTAGGGCGTCCACTGGCGATGTCGAAGGTCTCGGATTGGTCAGTATCGAAGCGATCGGGTGTCAGTGCCCGGTGATCCTTGGGGATGTGCCGGCAGTGTGGGATGTCCTCGCCGAGCAGCCGGAGTGGATCGTTAATCCGCAGGATTTGCAGGCGCTCATTGCTGCTGTTTCATCCGTTCTTGATGATCCGGAGGCGGTCCGCAACCGAGTGGATACGCTGCGTGGTCGCCTGTACCAGAGGTTCTCCTGGAGTGCTGTCGCCCAGCGCTATATCCACCTGTTCGATAACCTCATCCCGGATTCCGGGGCGCGTCAGCGGTGAGCTCACGCGCCCTAACCATCTGGCTTCCCTCCCTTCGAGCCGGTAGTGGCGCCGATGTCTTTACCCTGCGTCTGGCACAGAGCTTAAAAAAGGCAGGGCATTGCCCGGTGGTGCAATGGTTCGATCGCCGTTTTGAACTCTGTCCATCGCTGCTCAAGGGCATCCAGCCTCCGGCCCGCGCGGATTTGGTCCACGCCGGCAGCTGGCAGGGCTTTGCCTTCAAGCGCCAAGGCCTGCCGTTGGTGGTCACGGAGCATCACTGTTCCCTCCATCCGCTGCTGCGTCGCAGCCACTCGACTACCCAGGCTCTCTATCACCGATTCTGCGTGCAACGCTGGAATCGACTGAGTTATCGCATGGCCGACTCGGTCGTTGCCGTGAGCAACTTTGCCGCCCAGCCGTTACGCCCAATGCTGGGCGAGCGCCTGCAGGTCATCCACAATGGCGTCGATACCGCGCACTTCTGCCCCGGCCAGCGCGGGACGTCGAGGCGCTTCCGGTTGCTTTTCGTCGGCAATCCCTCGCGCTGGAAAGGTGCGGATCTGCTTGCTCCGCTGGCGGCAAGGCTGGGCGGCGACTTCGAGGTTTGTTGCCTGAGCGGCCTGCGCTCGAATTGGCCGAAAGGGCTTGATGCGACGGGGCTGACCTTTCTGCCACGCGTTGCGCCGGCAGATATGCCTACTGTCTATCGTTCTGTCGATGCTGTGCTGGCGTTGACTCGCTTCGAGACATTCGGCTATGTGGCACTGGAGTCGATGGCTTGCGGTACGCCGGTGGTCGGGTTCGATTGTGCCGGGACGGCTGAGGTCTGCGCTGGCGCTGATTCAGCCTTGCTCGGTCCCGTCGATGACCTTGACGCGCTGGCAGGCCGAATTCGTGAATTGTCGGCAGATGCCGAGCTTGCTCGGCGCCTGTCGTTTAACGGGCGTCGACGCGCTGAAGAGCTGTTCTCCATCGATCGGTGTGTCGGGTCTTATCTGAAGTTGTATGAGCAGTTGGTGGAGCGATGATGGCCGAGCGTGCCGATCCCTTCTGGAAAGACGCCGAGTTGGAGTTCGTCGCGGCGTGTCCGGTCTGCGGCTCGGACGCCTCGCGCGTCCAGTACTCCTGTTTGAGCGATGGGCTGGAGGGCGTGCCAGGGCAATGGGAAATGCGTCAGTGCCTCGGATGCGCAAGCAGCTATCTGGGCGAGAGACCAGCGTCTCACGCGATAGGCAAGGCATACGGCAGCTATCACACGCACGCCGACCCACGCACCGAGCACGAGGGGGATAACGGGCACGGCGTGCTCTGGCGTCTGATCAATGGGTACCTCGATCACCGTTTTGGTGCCAGCCGGACGCCGTCTTCTGCCATGGGGCGCTGGTTGGTGCCTCTGTTTCTGCCCTTGCGCCTGCAGCTCGACTTTTTCTTTCGTCATCTTCCTCAGGCTCGCGGTCGATTGCTGGATATCGGCTGCGGCAACGGGCGATTCCTGCTGCGCGCGCGCGAGGCGGGCTGGCAGGTCCAGGGGCTCGAGCCGGACGCCAAGGCCGCACAGGCCGCTGGTCTCGCGGACATTCCCGTGCATGTCATGGGGTTTGAAGGGCTGGCGGGAGCCGGAGAGTACGATGTGGTGACATGCTCCCATGTCATCGAGCATGTGCATTCGCCAGATGCGCTGCTGCAGTCCATCAGGTCGCACCTTCGTCCGGGAGGCATGCTGTGGCTGGCGACGCCCAACGTTCGCAGCCTGGGCCATCGAGTCTTCCGCGAGAATTGGCGTGGGCTGGAGCCGCCTCGCCACCTTCAGGTGTTCTGCATCGCATCCTTGCGACAGTTGCTCAATGACGCCGGATTCGAGGACATCTCGTTCAGACGCCGTGGCCGGGGAGCTGCTTACATCCTACAGTCCTCCCAGGCCGCCGTAACGAAGCCCAACATGATTCAAAGGCTCGTGCCGGTATGGGTCATCGACCTGCTGGCGACATTTTCGCCGCACTTTTCGGAGGAGATCGTTGTAGTGGCTCGGAATCCTGAAGCGTGATGCGCCCCGTGACGGCCGTACTGATCAACTTCCGCGATGCGCAGCGGACCTGCAAATGCGTGAAGAGCATTCTTCGTGAGCAGGTCGATCAGGTGTTGGTATGGGATAACTCCGAAGATGCCGGTCGTTCGGCGGCCGCTGTCAGGGAGGCGCTTCAAGGGGAGCCATTGGTGCAGATCGAGGTCTGCAGCAAAAACCTCGGATTTGCGGCGGGTGCCAATCGGGCCATTGAGAGCGCGCGGCGCGATCGGCCGGATAACTGGATCCTGCTCATCAACAATGACGCGACCCTGCGCGAAGGGGCCCTCGGCAAGATGGCGGAGGTACTGGCGGATCACCAGCAGACGCAGCTGGTCAGCCCGCGTATCAACCACGCCGGCATTGATTCCGGGCCGCTGTTCTATCACCGCTGGACGGGCCTGCAATTCCGTCGACCCAGACCAGGCAGCTTTGCCTTTCCAACCGGCTGTTGCCTGCTGGTGGCGCCCGAGCGAATCGCGCTACCGTTGTTTGATGAAGTCTTCTTCATGTACGGCGAGGATGTCGCTCTTGGCGCCAGGCTGCAGTCGGTTGCGCACTTGCCCGAGGTGCTGGTGGATCATGAAGGCTCCGCAAGCAGTGGCTTGGGGAGTCGCTTCTACGAGGAGCGGCTGGTGGCGGCGCACTGCATGCTGGCGAGGGCGCTGGCGCGCAATGCTATTGAGCATTGGGCGATGCTCCTGGTGCGGCTGCCCTTGCTCCTGGCACGAGCCACGCTACGTTCGTTGCGATTCCGCTCGCTGCTTCCGTTGAGAGCCTTGTATGGCGGGATGCTTATCGCCGCCGGCAAGGATCCTCTGCGTTCGCCTGTTTGCGCAGCGTCCGGAACACCAGCCACCAGCCAACGCCTGCCATGAAGGCTTCGGCGCCAGCCAGCGCTATCGCCGTACCGGACAGCCCGTAGCTCGGCACCAGCCAGATGATCAGGCCGAGCAAGACCGGGATGCCGCTCATTTCGAAAACCAGGCGCCGCTCCGGCTGCCCATTGGCCACGAGGATGGTGCCGCTGCTGATGCGCAGCGCAAGTGGAAGCGCTGCGCAGGCCAGCAGTGGCGCCAAGGTCGCTGTTTCGCTGTAGCTGCTGCCCAGAATCCAGGGCAGCGCCAGGCTGCCGATGGCCAGTGCTCCGGCCGCGCAGGCGCCGCCCAGAGCGCTGAACAAGGCAAGAAGGCGAACGAGTCGAGTCTGGGACTGGTTGGCCGAGTGGCTATTGAGCTGGAACAGTCGAGGCTGTGCCGCCAGCAGCAAGGCGCTGACCGGCGTCATCAGTGCTCCTAGCACACGATTGGTGATGGCATAGATTCCCGCATCGTGGGCGCTGGCTACTTTGGCGATGACGATCTTGTCGATCTCGGATGGGTTCATAGCCACCATATGCATCGCGCAGTACGTCAGCCCTTTTCGCCATTGGGCGAAACTCAGGCGACGGGGAGTGGAGCTCAGGTTCAGGCCGCGCAAGGTCAGCCCCAGGACCATGAACAGTGCAAGTCCCGCGGCCAGCACCTGGCCGACGATAAAGGCTTCCAGGTTGGAAAGACTGTCGATCAGGGCGCAAGGCAGCAGTGCCAGCAAGCGCAGCCCCAGCGGTAACCACTGCAGCAATTGGCCGCGCGCCACCAAGTGATGGGCCTGATGCGCCCAGCTGCAAAGCAGGATCAGCGGCATCATGACCAGCTCGATCAACCCCAGGCCCAGGGTCACCGCAAGACTCAGGTGCAAGTCGAGCCCCAGGGCATGGGCGAGCAGCAGGAATCCTCCCAGCAGCACCGTGGCAACCCCCAGGCTTGCCGGCCATGCGCCGCGCCAGATGTCCTCCACCGCTTCACGCCCCTGGGCCGACGCAGCGAGCATCAGGTAGCCGCAACCTAGCGTCGGCACCAGGCCGAGCAGCGTCGCCAATGCGGCCAGGGCTGCATACGGGCCGTAGATCGCCGGAGGCATGAGGTGCGTCAGAAGAATCAGCGAGCCTGCTAGGGTGAGCAGGCGCAATCCCAGTATCAGCGAGGTGTCGAAGGTACTGCGTGCCAGAGCACCGATCATGCCGGGATGATATTCGCTGCCCGGCTCGGCGCGTACCGGCCACGCGTATCGACCAGCAACCGGGAATGTCTGGCAAGTGCTTCGTAGTCGAACAGGTCGTGGTCGGTGGCCAGCACTACGCAGTCGAACTCCTGGATGTTGCCACCGCTCAATTGCACGGAGTCCAGGTCGAACGAATAATCCCGTTTACGCGGGAAGGTTGGGACGTGTGGGTCCGAATAGGCGACCAGGGCGCCGCGCTGTTCGAGCAGGGACATGATCTCGACCGCCGGCGATTCGCGGGTGTCATCAATGTTCTTCTTGTAGGCCAGGCCAAGGATCAACACCCGGCTGCCGTTCACGGCCTTCTTCTGGCTGTTGAGCGCGTCGGCGACCTTCTCCACCACCCAGTGCGGCATGTAGTGGTTGATCTCACCCGCCAGCTCGATGAAGCGAGTGTTGACGCCGTACTCCTTGGCTTTCCAGGTCAGGTAAAACGGGTCGATCGGAATGCAGTGGCCGCCAAGGCCAGGACCGGGCGTATAGGGGACGAAGCCGAAGGGCTTGGTCGCCGCTGCGCGGATCACTTCGTGAATATCGATGCCCATCTTGTCGGAGACGATCTTCATCTCATTGACCAGGCCGATGTTCACCGCGCGGTGGATGTTCTCCAGCAGTTTGGTCATCTCGGCTGCGCGGGGGCTGCTGACCGGCACCAGCGTATTGATGGCGTGGCCGTAGATGGCCTGGCCCAGCTCCAGGCAGCGAGGCGTCATGCCGCCGATGACCTTGGGGATGGTGCGCGTATCGTAGTGAGCGTTGCCCGGGTCCTCGCGTTCCGGCGAAAACACCAGGGCACAGTTGCTGCCCGCCTTGAAGCCGCAACGTTCCAGGCGGGGAGCCAGCTCTTCTTCTGTGGTTCCCGGCCAGGTCGTACTCTCCAGGCTCAGCAACTGGCCCTCGCGGAAGTACGGCAAGATGGCTTCCGTGGTGTCGATAACGAAGCTCAGGTCGGGCTCGTGATGGGTATTGAGTGGCGTGGGCACGCAGATGATAAGGGCGTCGGCTTCCGTGCTGCGGGAGAAGTCACCGGTTGCCTCGAAGCCGGCTTTCCGGGCGCTGGCAATCAGTTCGTCGCCCAGGCGCTCGATATAGCTTCGACCGGCGTTGAGCGCTTGCACCTTGCTGTCGTCTATATCGAAGCCGATGACCCGGATTCCCACTTCGGCGAAGCGCAATGCCAGGGGAAGCCCCACGTATCCAAGACCGTAAATGCCAACTACGGCGCTTCCGTCGGAGATCTTGGTATGCAGCTGGTCCAGTGCGCTCATGGAAATGCCCAGATAGAAGAGAATCCGGCCATTCTGGCGAGTTTTTTTGGTCGTGGGAATTCTCAGAATCGCAGGTGAGACAATATGTGACTGATCTCTCGCCCATTACCGGCAAGGGGGGGCAATTGCCTAGACCGGAACAGGGTGGTAGCTTACGCCCGCCGCCGGTGTAGCTCAGTCGGTAGAGCAGCTCATTCGTAATGAGAAGGTCGGGGGTTCGATTCCTCTTACCGGCACCAGCTTCAACAAAAAGCCCCGCTTTCGAGCGGGGCTTTTTGTTTTCCGATTGGAAGAAAAATCAGGCGTAGCCGCTGGGGTTCCGGCTTTGCCAGTTCCAGGCATCGCGGCACATGTCTTCGATGTCGCGGGTGGCGCTCCAGCGAAGTTCAGTGCCGGCCAATGCCGGGTCGGCGTGGTAGCTGGCGATGTCGCCGTCGCGGCGGGGCAGGAATTGGAAGGGCAGTTCGTGGCCGCAGGCCTTTTCGTAGGCTTGGATGAGCTCCAGCACGCTGTAGCCGCGACCGGTGCCAATGTTGAAGGTCTTTGCGCCGCTGGCTCCGTCCAGCCAGCGCAGAGCGCTGAGGTGGGCGTTGGCCAGGTCAACGACATGCAGGTAATCGCGCACGCCAGTGCCGTCCGGGGTCGGGTAGTCGTTGCCGAAGACACGGATGAAAGGTTGTTTGCCGGTGGCGACCTGGGAGACATAGGGCATCAGGTTATTGGGGATGCCGTTGGGGTCTTCGCCGATGCGTCCGCTGGCGTGGGCGCCCACAGGGTTGAAGTAGCGCAGGATGGCCATGGTCCACTGCGGGTCGGCGTGGGCGATGTCGCGCAAGGCGATTTCCGCCATCAGCTTGGACTGGCCGTAGGGGCTGGCCGGGCCCGTGGGGGCGTCTTCTCGGATCGGGCTTTCCGCCGCCAGGCCGTACACCGTGGCTGAAGAGCTATAGATGAAGCGCTTCACGCCATGGCGTTGCATGACCTGGCAAAGGGTGACGGTGCCCGTGAAGTTGATCTGGTAGTAAGCGATAGGATCGGCCACCGATTCGGCGACGGACTTTACGCCGGCGAGGTGGATGGCGGCGTCGATCTCGTATTCGTTGAACAGCCGGTCGAGGATGGCTTCGTCGCGAACGTCACCCTTGACGAAGGGAATGCTCCGCCCGGTGAGCTGCTCGATGCGTTGCAGTGGGATGGGGGAGCTGTTGCTCAGGTTATCGAGCACGACGGGCTGATAACCCTGCTCGATCAGTTCCAGACAGATATGGGAGCCGATATAGCCGCAGCCCCCGGTCAGCAGAATCGTGCCCGCCATCGCGCCAGTGCCTCCTTTCGCCAG
This sequence comes from Pseudomonas sp. YH-1, assembly GCF_051990045.1. Lineage (NCBI taxonomy): Bacteria > Pseudomonadati > Pseudomonadota > Gammaproteobacteria > Pseudomonadales > Pseudomonadaceae > Pseudomonas > Pseudomonas sp. YH-1. Next base: position 2,192,354 of record NZ_CP178184.1, read on the forward strand.
CTGTAGGAAGGCGCCTGAGGGAATTCAGGCGCTTGGCTGGAAGCGTAGGCGAGGGAGGACAGGTGCGCCTGTCAGGGCGATTACAGGCTCAGGCGCATCGACAGGTCCAGCGCCTTGACGTCCTTGGTCAGGGTGCCTATGGAGATGTAGTCCACCCCGGTCTCGGCGATGGTGCGCAGGGTGCTCTCGGTGATGCCGCCCGAGGCCTCCAGCTTGGCGCGGCCGGCGGTAAGGGCGACGGCGGTGCGCATGTCGTCCAGGCTCAGTTCGTCGAGCATGACGATATCGGCGCCGGCGTCCAGCGCCTGGCGCAGTTCGTCCAGGTCTTCCACTTCGATCTCCACCGGTTTGCCGGGGGCGATCTGGTGAGCGGTCGCGATGGCCTGGGCGATGCCACCACAGGCGGCGATGTGGTTTTCCTTGATCAGGAAAGCGTCGTACAGGCCGATACGGTGGTTATGGCAGCCGCCGCAGGTGATCGCGTACTTCTGCGCCAGGCGCAGGCCGGGCAGGGTCTTGCGGGTGTCGAGCAGCTTCACGCCGGTGCCTTCCACCAGGTCGGCATAGTGGCGGGCGCGGCTGGCGGTGCCGGAGAGTAGCTGGAGGAAATTCAGTGCGCTGCGCTCGCCGGTAAGCAGGGCGCGGGCCGGGCCTTCCAGGGTGAACAGGGTCTGGTCAGCGCTGACTTGTTCGCCGTCTCGGGCCTGCCACTTCACCTGCACACGCGGGTCGACCTGGCGGAAGACCTCGTCGACCCAGGCGGTGCCGGCGAGGGTGGCGTTCTCGCGGGTGATGATGCGGGCGCTGGCGTCGCGCTCGGCGGGGATCAGCTGGGCGGTGATGTCGCCGCTGCCGACGTCTTCGACCAGTGCGGCGCGGACGTTGGCCTGGATTTCCCCGGAAAGCTCGGCGAGGGTGAGGTTCGGCATGGAAGGCTCCTGTTCGCAGTGGCGCGATTATACGGAGGAGGGCGCCTGGCGGGCAGTGACCGCCTCTTTTTGCGTCACCGCACGATTTGTCGGACGGACGGCGACTTTCCTACTGTGAATTTCTTCAAGAATGCGTGAAATGTCTCTTGGTTGTGTAAGAAGCTTCCCTATAATGATGTTGAACCTTTCCGCTTTTTGACGCCACGATATTGACGTTACGGATGACGCTTCGATGACTGTTGGTGCCGCCAGACAGGTCTGACGGCAGGAGACTTGCGATGCAGAACGACGCGAACGTAGTGCCGCTGAACAAGTCGGCCACGGAACCCTCGCAGACTTCGTTCGCTGGACGCGTTCCGGCGGGGCTCGTCGCTGTCCGCGATAAGGTCGCCGTCCAGCTGCGTCATGCCATGCAGGCCCTGTTCGACAACGCCGACGATACCCTGTTCGAGATGGCTGATCGTGCCGCCAATAACGCCGAACAGAGCGCCTACTTCGAAGCCATGCGCGACCTGCGCCTCAAGCGCAAGGGCATCGAGCGCGGCTTCCTGCAGAAGGTCTTCGAGAATTTCGCCAACCTGAACCAGTATGAAATCGGCCGCGCGCCGGTGCTGGATACGGTTTCCTACGAGAATCTCACCCTGGTGCAGAACGACGAGCTGGAAGAGTCCGTCGCCCTGGATGCCATGGTTGCCAAGGTAGTGAGCCGCGACGGCGTCGCCCTCACGCACCTCACCACTCGTTTCAACACCCTGGTCAGCAAGAAGGTCGAGGACAAGAGCAACCCGCTCGGTCCGCGCCAGCTGTGTGAAGCCTTCCTCGAGGCCTGCCGCGGCCTGGGCGTGGAGATCAAGGTCAAGCTGATCATCCTCAAGCTCTTCGAGAAGTACGTGCTGGCCGATGCCGAACACCTGTACGCGGAAGCCAACCAGACCCTGATCGCCCTGGGCGTGCTGCCGGAGCTGAAATCCGTTCCGCTGCGCCGCCCGCCGCAACGTACCGTGCCCAGCAGTCAGGGGGCCGCGCCGTCCGCTGCCGCCCCTGAAGCGGGTGAGCAGGGCAGCGCTCAGTACATGGACGCCGACAGCCAGGCCGCCTTCGCCGCCCTGCGCGATCTGCTCTCGCAAGTGCGCGGCAGTGCCGCCCCTGCGCGCTCCATGCCCGCCGATGCGGTGCCGATTTCCAGCAACGACTTGATGCGCCTGCTGTCGCACCTGCAGTCGCACCTGCCGGCGCAGACCATCGACGAAGTCGACGTGCGCCAGCACCTGGACCACCTGCTGACCCGCGTCAGCAGCAAGAGTGGCCGTTCCCGCGTGGTCGGCCAGGTGGACGAGGACGTCATCAACCTCGTCTCCATGCTCTTCGAATTCATCCTCGACGACCGCACCCTGCCGGATTCGCTCAAGGCCCTGATCGGCCGCATGCAGATCCCGATGCTGAAGGTCGCGGTGCTCGACAAGACCTTCTTCAGCCGTGGCAGCCACCCGGCGCGTCGCCTGCTCAACGAGATCGCCTCGGCCGCCCTGGGCTGGGCCGAACACTCCGATGGCCAGCGCGACCACCTGTACCAGAAGATCGAGCAGGTGGTAATGCGCCTGCTGAACGACTTCGTCGACGATCCGGCGATCTTCTCCGAACTGCTCGACGAGTTCATCTCCTTCACCGGGGACGAGCGCCGCCGCAGCGACCTGCTGGAGCAGCGCACCCGCGATGCCGAGGAGGGCCGCGCCCGTGCCGAGCTGGCCCGTCAGGATGTGGAAGGCGTGCTCAACGAGCGTCTGCTCGGCCGCACCCTGCCTGAAGTGGTGGTGCGCCTGCTGCAGGAAGCCTGGAGCCAGGTTCTGCTGCTGACCTGCCTCAAGCACGGCACTCACTCCTCCGAGTGGGAAGCTGCCCTGGCGACCATGGACGACCTGATCTGGAGCGTAGAGCCCCACGAAGACCCGGATTCGCGTCTGCGTCTGCTGGAGATGGTTCCGCAACTGCTCAAGTCGCTGCGCGAAGGCCTGGCTTCGGCCGCCTTCGATCCGTTCTCCACGGGCGAATTCTTCAGCCGTCTGGAGGGGTTGCACGTGCAGGCCTTCCAGCGCTACAAGCAGGTCGAGGAAGCTCCGCTGCTCGATCTGGAAGATGACCTGCCGTTGCTGGACGACCCGCTGGACGCGCCGGTAGCTGTCGCGCCTGCCGCTGTTCAGCCGGCCATGGTGGCGGTGGTCGAGGAGATCGTCCTCGCCTCGCCGGAGCCGGCCCGTGCCGTAGAGCCCGAGGAGGCCTTTGCCGACGACGACGAGTCGCTGCGCAAGGTCGATGACCTGCGTGTCGGCAGCTGGGTGGAGATCCAGGAAGACGAAGAACACAAGCTGCGCTGCAAGCTGGCAGCGGTGATTCGTCCGAGTGGCCGCTACATCTTCGTCAACCGCACCGGCATGAAGGTGCTGGAAAAGACCCGCATGAGCCTGGCTGTCGAGTTCCGCCGCAACGCCGTGCGCCTGCTCGACGACGCGCTGCTGTTCGACCGTGCCCTGGAGTCGGTGATCGGCAACCTGCGCCGCCTGAAGAACGCCTGAACCCGCTGGCCGCGCGCCAGCGAGTTCATTTCCCCCGTCGCCTGCTTTAGAGTGGGGCTCTGCCAAGGAGTCTCCATGCAGATCGATCCCGAATCCGGCTGGTGCCTCGAGGCCCAGCGCTGCCCCTCGCCGAACTTCAACGCGCGCCCGGACGGCGAGGAAGTCTCGCTGCTGGTCATCCATAACATCAGCCTGCCGCCCGGCCAGTTCGGTACCTGCAAGGTGCAGGAGTTCTTCCAGAACCGCCTGGACGCCGACGAGCATCCCTATTTCGCCAGCATCTGCAGCCTGACGGTGTCCGCGCATTTCCTCATCGAACGCGACGGCTCGCTGTTCCAGTTCGTCTCCTGCCATTCGCGCGCCTGGCATGCCGGCGTGTCGCGCTTCGACGGGCGAGAGAACTGTAACGACTTCTCCATCGGCATCGAGCTCGAAGGCACCGATACCGAACCCTACAGCGACCGGCAGTACGAGGTGCTGGCGCAGCTGACACGGGAGATACGCAAGGTATTCCCGGCGATCACCCCGCCGCGCATCCAGGGCCATTGCGATATCGCTCCCGAACGCAAGACCGACCCGGGCGAGGCGTTCGACTGGACGCGTTATTTTGCCGATATTGGCGCCGGCCTGAAGAAGGAGCCGACATGAGTTTCCTGGTGCTGTTGCTGGTCCTGCTGGTCGAGAAGTTTTCCGGCTGGCGTGCAAAGGTGCAGCGGGACGGCTGGTGGTTTGGCTGGCTGGATGCTGTGGGCGGCGTGAAGTCTCTGGTGGCGCAACCCTGGCTCGGCCTGCTGCTGGCGATCCTGCCGCCACTGCTGTTGCTGGCGTTGCTGCTGACCCTTCTCGAGCCGGTTGTTTACGGTCTGCTGGCGCTGCCGGTGCAGTTGCTGGTGGTGGTCTGGAGCCTGGGACGTGGCGACGTGCTGCGCGCCATCGGGCCGTTCCGCGATGCCTGGCGCCGCGAGGATGCCCAGGCCGCCTACCACGTCGCCGAGCGCGACCTGGGCGTGCAGGTGCAGGCCGATGGCGACGACGATCTGCTGGCCGTGGTGCAGGGTACGCTGGTGTGGGAGGCCTACCAGGCCTTCTTCGCCGTGATCTTCTGGTACGCGCTGCTGGGTCCGGTGGCCGCGCTGGCCTACCGGCTGCTCGCCATCGCCGCTGAGCAGGCCCGCCAGCCGGAGCTGCGCGAGCGCGCCGCACAACTGCGGCATGCCTTCGACTGGTTGCCGTCGCGTGCGCTGGTGCTGAGTTTCGCCCTGGTGGGCAACTTCGTCGCGGTAACCCGTACCCTGTTGCACGACCTGCTGGCCTGGGATGTACCCGCCGCTCGTCTGCTGGCCCGCGCCGGCTATGTGGCCGAAGACTTCAACGAAGGCGGCCTGGGTGCCAAGGGCGTCGCCAGCCTGGACGCGCTGTGGCAACTGCTGGTGCGCTCGGCGGTGCTCTGGTACGCGGTCTTCGCCATCTGGGCGTTGCTGCTCTGATCCTGCGAATCGGGCCGGCTGCCGCCGGTCCGATGATGGCATTTTAACCTTAAGTTACAGAACTCCCCGCCGATATCAGGTACACATCGAACCCGACGCGTGAGGTGGCGGCTGCTGCATGACAGCGACCGCGCCGATGTGTGCTCGCGGCGACGACCCGTCCAGGGGCGCGCCGCACCATCCCCGACAAGCGACATAACAATAACGGGAACAGGAGACGTCTTTGTGAGGACCGTGCTCTATCCGGCCATCGCGCTGATGAACCGCCTGAGCTTCGGTATGAAGTTCAGCCTGATCAGCGTGCTGTTCTTTCTGCCGATGCTGATCACCAATTTCTACCTGGTGCGCGACTCCTACGAGCAGTTCGTCAGCACCCGCGCCGAGCTGGAAAGCCTCCAGCTGATCGGCAATGGGTTGCAGGTGCGCCGTCACCTCGAGTCCTACAACGATCTGTTGCAGATCAACGGGACGCTCGGCCAATCCGGCAAGACGGCTGGTCTGGACTCGCGCATCAGCCAATTGCACAAGGACCTGCAGGCGCAGATCGGCGCCCTCCAGCCGGTCGCCCAGGACGCCGAGCAGATCGCCGAATTCAATGCCAAGCGCGACGAGTTGCTGGCCAACCTGAAGGCTGTAGATGCCGAAGGCTCGCTGCAGAGCAAGTCGGCCATGGCTGCGCGCCTGCTCAGCGAAGTGCAGGTTTTCAACAAGCTGCTGGTGTCCCAGGCCGGCCTGAGCCAGGACGACGCCCGCGACCTGCGCCAGCTCGCCGAGCTGATCACCTCCGGCACCCCGCAAGTCACCGAGACGCTCAGCCAGGGCCGCACCATGGGCGCCGGCGCACTGGGGCAGGGGTTCCTCAACTCCTCCACGAGCAGCAAGCTGGATGACCTGCTGCAGGAACTGGAGAAGCTCCACGCGGAATACGGCCTCAAGCTGCAGGACGCGCTGGGAGCCAGCCCGGCTGCGCAGAACGCGCTGTCCGCCGACGCGCAGGCCAGCCGCGAAACGATCAAGAGCATGGGCAAGCTGTTCGAGGACAAGGTCGTGATGGCCGACACCCTCGACACGCCCTGGGCGGAGTTCTACGAGCAGGTCAGCAAGGCGATGGAGCAGACCTACCGCCTCGATGACCATGTCCTGCAATATGTCGACGGCGCCCTCCAGGCGCGCCTGGCCAGCAAGCAGCGGCAGATGGTGCTGTTGGTCGTCGCGCTGCTGGTGGTGTTCGTCTCCATCGTCTACCTCTACGGCGGCTTCTACGTCTCCACCCGCACCACCCTGAAGAGCCTGGGCAAGATGATGGAGCGCGTCGCGTCCGGCGACATGACCGTCAACTTCCAGGCCCAGAGCCGCGACGAGCTGGGTGAACTGGGTGATGCCTTCAACCAGACCGTGTCGAAGATCCATGACCTGATCGAACAGGTCGGCCGCACCGTCAGCGAAGTGGAGCGGCAGACCGTGCGAGTGGAGTCGGTGTCTGCCGAGAGCAACCAGGCGGTGGCCGGTCAGCGCAACCAGATCGAGCAGGTCGCCACGGCGATGAACCAGATGGCCGCGACCGCCCAGGAGGTCGCACGCAGCGCCGCCGTGGCAGTGGGCAGCGCGCATAACGTGAACCAGGAAACCACCAGCGGCCGCGCCCTGGTGGAATCCCAGGTGGGCAGCATCCAGCGTCTGGCCGGCGAGATCGACGAATCGGTGGCGGTGATCAATCAGTTAGCCGCCGACAGCGCTTCGATCAGCCGTGTGCTGGACGTGATCAAGGGCATCGCCGAGCAGACCAACCTGCTGGCGCTCAACGCCGCTATCGAGGCCGCGCGTGCCGGTGAGCAGGGCAGGGGCTTCGCGGTAGTGGCCGACGAAGTCCGTACCCTGGCCAAGCGTACCCAGCAGTCCACCGAAGAGATCGAGCAGATGATCGCGCGCCTGCAGAACGGCGTAGGCGCGGCGGTGAAGGCCATGGGCAGCAGCCACCAGACCGCCGACGGCACCGTCAGCCAGTCGGCCCAGGTACAGCAGGCGCTGGAGAACATCCTCAGCGCAGTGGGCGCCATCGTCGACCAGAACCAGCAGATCGCCGCCGCCGCCGAGCAGCAGACCGCCGTGGCCCATGACATCGACCAGAACATCGTCGAGATCAACCAGGCCGGCGAGCGTACCTCCGAAGGCGCCAGCGAGACCGAGCGCGCCAGCCGCGAACTGGCGGGGCAGGTGGTGGAACTCAAGCGACTGATCGGCGCGTTCCGCGTCTGATCCGATGGGTCCGGGGCGGACAGGGCGGTCCGCTTCGCAGCAGGGTTTTCGCCAGCAGACCGATGTCCGTGGGTCGCACGGATGCACCCCATCTCACGGGCATCGGTTTGTCGGTGAACTCGACACGCGACTTTCTGTAGGAGCGAGCTTGCTCGCGAACAGAGTCAGCCGGCAACGCCATCGCTGGGCGCTTCGCGAGCAAGCTCGCTCCTACGAAAAACCGAGGCTCAGCGCCAGCCAAACAGCTCCATCGCATTGCGTGTGCTGGCGCTGGCCAGCTCTTCCGGGCTGATGCCCTTCAGCTCCGCCAGTGCCACGCAGATATCCGGCAGATGCTCCGGGCTGTTGCGCACGCCGGGGTACATCGACGGCGCCATGTCCGGCGAGTCGGTCTCCAGCACGATGGACTCCAGCGGAATCTCCGGCACCACCTTGCGCAGGCGGTTGGCCTGCGGCCAGGTTGGCGCGCCGCCCAGGCCCAGGCGGAAGCCCAGCTTGAGGTATTCGCGGGCTTCCTCGCGGCTGCCGGCGAAGGCATGGACGATACCCTGGCGTTTGGGCTTGAAGCGCTTGAGCGTGGCGATCATCGCCGCATGGGCGCGGCGCACGTGCAGCAGCACCGGCAATTCGAAGTCGATGGCGATGCGCAGCTGCTCCTCGAAGATGGCCTGCTGGCCGTCGCGGTCGAGGTCTTCCAGGTAGTAATCCAGGCCGATCTCGCCCACCGCGCAGAGCTTCGGGTGACCGGCGAGGCGCTGCAGCCAATCGCGCAGCGCCGTCAGATGTTCCGGCCGGTGTCGCGCCAGGTAGATCGGGTGCAGGCCCAGGGCGGCGTACAGGTCCGGCTCGCTTTCCACCAGCGCCCAGACGTCTTCCCAGTTCTCGCGAAACACCCCCAGCAGCACCTGTCGCTCCACGCCCAGCTCGCGGCTGCGTTGCAGCACGGCGGCGCGGTCCTGCTCGAAATCCGGGCAGTCGAGGTGGTTGTGGGTGTCGATCAGGCGCATCGGCTTACTCCGTGCGCAGCTTGAGGTTGCGCGGGATCGGGTGTACGCCGGGGGTGTAGCTGTTCTGCTCGATGGCGGCCAGCGCCAGGTCCAGCGCGCGCTCGGCGATCAGCGCGTGCTGCTGGGAGATGGCATTGACCTTCAGCGGCACGAAGTCCAGCAACTGGGTATCGCCGAAGGTGGCGATGCGCAGATCCGCTGGCCAGCCGCTGGGTAGCGCCTGGAGCACATCGAAGACACCTTCGAGCAGCACGTAGGAGGTGGTGATCAGCGCATCGGGCAACTGCCCCTGGCTGGCCAGCAGCTCTTCCATCAGGCGGCGGCCGCAGGAGCGGCTGAAGGTCTCGCCGTGCTCGATCAGCACCTGGCCCTGATAGTCGCGCAGGGCGCTACGGAACCCCGCGGCGCGTTCCTGGGAAATGATCAGCTCCGGTCGTGCGCCGAGCAGGGCGATGCTGCGCGGTGCCGGCTTCAACAGGCTGGCGGTGAGACGTTGGCTGGCGTCGCGGTCGTCGCTGACCACCGAGCAGAAGCGCTGCGGGTCGAGCTGGCGGTCCACCGCGATGATCGGCACGCCGTCGGCCTGCAGGCGCGCGTGGCTGTCGTCACCGACGGGCAGGCAACTAGCGACGACCAGTGCGTCACAGCGCCGCGCGCGGAACAGGCTGAGCACCTGGCGCTCGGTGTCCGGCTCGTCGTCGGAACAGGCGATCAGCAGTTGGTAGCCGCGCGCCCGTGCGCCCTGTTCGAGCAGCTTCGCGAGCTTGGCGTAGCTGGGGTTCTCCAGGTCCGGCAGGACGAAGCCCAGGGTGCGGGTCTGCCCGCGGCGCAGGCTGGCGGCCTGCTGGTCCGGGTGGTAGCCGTGCTCCTCGATCACCGCGCGCACGCGCTCCACCGTGGCGGCGCTGATGCGGCGCTGGACGGCCTTGCCATTGATCACATAGCTGGCGGTGGTGACCGACACACCGGCCAGGCGGGCGATATCACTGAGTTTCAACGAGGGATGCTGCCGACAATTGGGGGCTTCAAGGATCACGCATTATCGAGTAACGTGCCAGTCTCAATAGGTGAAACGATTCAGCATTGCGCACGCAGTATTGCCTGAACCCTGTTCCTGCGCCGCAACCTCTAAGCTGATCACCGTACAAGCGGATAACCGCCCCAGCGCCGGCGTGCGCGAACGCCGGTGAGGAGAACGCGATGCTCGAATTCAATGCGCAGCAGGTCCGCATGGGCCAGCGCGCTGCCGACAAGCAGGCCGCCCTGGCCATGCTCGGCTCTGCCCTCGAAGACGACGGCCTGGTCGCTCCGGGCTACCTCGCCGGGATACAGGCCCGCGAGGCGCAAGGCTCCACTTACCTCGGGCAGGGCATCGCCATTCCCCACGGCACACCGGAAACCCGACACCTGGTGCAACGCACCGGCGTGCGCCTGATGCATTTCCCCGAAGGCGTGCATTGGGGCGACGGGCAGACCGTTCACCTGGCAATCGCCATCGCCGCCAAATCCGATGAACACCTGCGCCTGCTGCAACTGCTGACCCGTGCGCTGGGCGACGGCGAAGTCGGTGCGGCGCTGCGGGCAGCGCAGAAGCCCGAAGACCTGCTGCAGTTGCTGCAAGGTGGAGCACCGCAACCGTTGCTGTTCGACGAGCATCTGGTTGGGCTCGGCGTCGCTGCCGAGGATTTCGACGAACTGGCGCTGGTCGGCGCCCGCCGCCTGAAGAAGGCGGGATGCGTCGTCCCCGGCTTCGCCGCGGCATTGCATGACCAGGAGGCCCTGCCGCTGGGCGGTGGGCTCTGGTGGCAGGACAGCGAGCAGTGCGTCACGCGTCCCGGCCTTGTCTTTGTCTCCCCTGCGCGCGAACTGAGCCACGCCGGCCAGCCGGTGCGCGGATTGTTCTGCCTGGCGCGCCAGGGCAACGCCCATGAAGCGGTGTTCGCACGTCTCTGCGATCTGTTGGTGGATGGTCGTGCCGGCGAGCTGGCGAGCGCTACTTCCGTTCGCGCAGTGCTGGAAGCCCTGGGCGGCGAATTGCCGGTGGACTGGCCGAGCATCCGTGTGCCGCTGGCCAACCCGCACGGCCTTCACGCGCGCCCGGCGCAAGTACTGATGTTGCTGGCGCGCGACTTCAGTGGGGAAATCCGTGTGCGTATCGCCGAGGGCGAAAGCGCCCCGGTGTCGATCCGCAGCCTGAGCAAGCTGCTCAGCCTCGGCGCGCGGCGCGGGCAGATGCTGGAGTTCTTCGCCGAGCCGGAGATCGCCGAAGCGGCCCTGGCTGCCGTCCGCGCGGCAGTGGAGCAGGGCCTGGGCGAAGAGGTTGAGCCACTACCGGAGGTCCCCGAGCCGATTGTTGAAAGCTCTCACGTGGATGAGCAGGAACTGCAAGCCGTGCGAGCGCCCGAAGCCGGTGCGCAACTCCAGGCCATCCCCGCGTCGCCGGGCATTGCCCACGGACCGGCCTATGTACAGGTGGCCAGCGCCTTCGAATTCGCCGCACGCGGTGAGTCGGCGGAGGTCGAGCGCCGGCGTCTGGATGAGGCGCGTACGGCCATCAGCCGGGAAATCGAGATCCTGGTGGAGCGCAGCCAGGTCAAGGCGATCCGTGACATCTTCGTGACCCACCAGGCGCTGCTGGACGACCCCGCACTGATCGACGAAGTGCAGGCGCGACTGGTTGAAGGCGCCAGCGCCGAATCGGCCTGGAGCCAGGTGATCGAACGCGTGGCCGGCGAGCAGGAGGCGTTGCGCGATGCGCTGCTGGCCGAGCGCGCGGCGGACCTGCGCGACATCGGCCGGCGCGTGCTGGCGCGCCTGTGTGGCGTCGAGGGCGCCGTGGAGCCCGGCGAGCCCTACATCCTGGTGATGGATGAAGTCGGTCCGTCGGATGTCGCGCGGCTCGACCCGCAGCGCGTGGCCGGTATCGTCACCGCGCGCGGCGGGGCGACTTCGCACAGCGCGATCATTGCCCGGGCATTGGGCATTCCCGCGCTGGTGGGCGCTGGTGCAAGCGTGCTGGCGCTGGAGTCCGGCACGGCCCTGCTGCTGGATGGCGAAAAGGGCGAGCTGACCATCGCGCCGGATGCGCAGACGCTGCAGAGCGCCGAAACCCGGCGCGACCTGCGCCAGCGCCGAGCCGAGCAAGCCGAGGCACGCCGTCACGAGCCGGCGGTGACCCGCGACGGCCATGCCGTGGAGGTCTGCGCCAACCTCGGCGATACCGCCGGGGCAGCGAAAGCCGTGGAGCTGGGCGCTGAAGGCGTGGGCCTGCTACGCACCGAGTTCGTCTTCATGGACAACCCCCAGGCGCCGGACCAGGCGACCCAGGAGATCGAATACCGGCGTGTCCTTGATGCCCTGGAGGGCCGCCCGCTGGTGGCGCGCACCCTTGACGTGGGCGGCGACAAGCCGCTGCCTTACTGGCCGATTCCCGAGGAAACCAACCCTTACCTGGGCATCCGTGGCGTGCGCCTCACGCTGCAGCGCCCGCAGATTTTTCGCACCCAGCTGCGTGCCTTGCTGAGCGCTGCCGCCGGCCGCCCGCTGCGCATCATGTTCCCCATGGTCGGGCAGGTGGAGGAGTGGCGGCAGGCCCGCGACCTTACCCTCGAACTGTGCGCGGAACTGGGCGGCGAGCATGACCTGCAGCTCGGCATCATGGTCGAGGTGCCGTCCGCGGCGCTCCTGGCCCCCGTGCTGGCGCGCGAGGTGGACTTCTTCAGCATCGGCACCAATGACCTGACCCAGTACGCCCTGGCCATCGACCGTGGCCATCCCAGCCTGTCCGCCCAGGCCGACGGTCTGCACCCGGCGGTGCTGCAACTGATCGACATGACCGTGCGCGCCGCCCATGCCCACGGCAAGTGGGTCGGCGTGTGTGGCGAGCTGGCCGCCGATCCGCTGGCGGTGCCGCTGCTGATTGGGCTGGATGTCGATGAACTGAGTGTCTCGGCGCGCAGCATTCCCCTGGTGAAGGCGCGGGTCCGCGAGCTGGACCTGCCGACGTCCCGCGAGCTGGCGCAAGCGGCTCTCACCCTGTGCTCGGCGGCGGATGTTCGCCAGAGTGTCGCCCTCGCGCTGCCGGAGGTGCACTGATGGCCCGCATCCTGACGCTGACCCTGAACCCTGCGCTGGACCTCACCGTACGCTTGCCGACGCTTGCACCCGGAGAGGTGAACCGCAGCGAATCCGCGCTCAGCCAGCCGGCCGGCAAGGGGCTGAACGTCGCCCAGGTACTGGCCGATCTGGGGCACTCCCCGACCGTCGCCGGCTTCCTCGGTGCCGACAATGCACTGCCCTTCGAAGCCCTGTTCCGTCGTCGTGGATTCGTCGACGCCTTCGTTCGTGTGCCGGGCGAAACGCGCCGCAATATCAAGATCGCCGAAGGTACTGGGCGTATCACCGATATCAACGGCCCCGGCCCGGAAGTCAGTGGTGCGCAGCAGGACGCGCTGCTGGATCGTCTCGACCTGATTGCCGCCGATTTCGAGATCGCCGTGGTCGCCGGCAGCCTGCCGCGCGGCGTCGCCCCCCACTGGTTGCGAGAGTTGTTGCTGCGCCTGCAGAGGCATGGCCTGAAGGTCGCTTTCGATTGCAGCGGCGCGGCTTTGCGTGCGGGCATCGAAGCGGCGCCCTGGCTGATCAAGCCCAACGACCAGGAACTGGGTGAGGCCTGTGGACAACTTGCCGGCAGCGCCGAGGAACTAGCGGCGCAGGTCGCATCGTTGCGCGCTCGCGGCATCGAGCAGGTGGTGCTGTCCCAGGGGGCCGAGGGCGTGCGCTGGTTCGGCCCACAGGGCGTCTGGCAGGCGGTGCCACCGACGGTGGAAGTGGCCAGCACGGTGGGTGCCGGCGATTCCCTGCTGGCCGGCATGGTCCACGGCCTGCTCGCCGGTTGGCCGGCCGAGCGTGTGTTGCGCCAGGCCACGGCGGTGGCCGCGCTGGCAGTCACTCAATTCCAGTTCGGCATCGGTGATGCGCAACGACTCAAGCGCATCGAGGACGCGGTGCAGGTTCAGGCATTGGCCCCGTGCCAGGCCTGAGCGATAGAGCAACAAGAGGTATGACGATGAACCTTGCCCTGATCACGGCCTGCCCCAACGGCCAGATTTCCAGCGTGCTCAGCGCTCGCCTGCTGCGTGCGGCGGCCGAGCGCCTGGGCTGGTCGGTCTGTGTCGAACAATGCGACCCGCAGCATCCGGAGCGCCAGCTGAGCGAAGGCCAGATCGCTGCGGCCGATTGGGTGCTGGTGGTCAGCGTGCAACCGCTGGACCTCACCCGCTTTGTTGGCAAGCGGCTGGTACAGGCGCGGCCGGCCGAAGCCCTGGCCGATCCCGCCAGCTTCCTGCAGCGAGCACAGGATGAGGCGACGGTCTGGCAGCCCGGTGAGCTTTCGAGCGCGCCTGCCGCAGCGGAGCGCGTGGCGAAAGTCGTTGCGGTAACGGCCTGCCCGACCGGTGTAGCGCACACCTTCATGGCAGCCGAAGCGTTGCAACAGACGGCGCAGCAGATGGGTGTCGAGCTGCGGGTGGAGACCCAGGGCTCGGTGGGCGCGCGCAACCCACTGACGGCGGAAGAAATCGCTGCCGCCGATGTGGTGCTGCTGGCGGCGGACATCGAGGTCAACCCCGAACGTTTCGCCGGCAAGCGCATCTTCCGTTGCGGCACCGGCGTGGCGCTGAAGCAACCGCAAGCGACCCTCGAGCGCGCGCTGAAGGAAGCGACGGCGGAGTCTGCTTCGGCTGTCGGCAGCCAAGCGGCGCCGACAAAGAACGAGGCGCGTGGCGTCTACAAACACCTGCTGACCGGCGTGTCCTTCATGCTGCCCATGGTGGTGGCGGGCGGCCTGCTGATCGCGCTGTCCTTCGTCTTCGGCATCGAAGCCTTCAAGCAGCAGGGCACCCTGGCGGCGGCCCTGATGCAGATTGGCGGCGACGCGGCGTTCAAGCTGATGGTGCCGATGCTGGCAGGCTATATCGCCTGGTCCATCGCCGACCGCCCGGGCCTGGCGCCGGGGATGATCGGCGGGTTGCTGGCGAGCACGCTGGGCGCGGGCTTTCTTGGCGGCATAGTCGCCGGCCTGCTGGCGGGTTATTCGGCGCGCGCGATTGCCCAGTGGATTCCACTGCCGGCCAGCGTCGCGGCGCTCAAGCCGATCCTGATCATCCCCCTGCTGGCCAGCCTGTTCACCGGCCTGGTGATGATCTACGTGGTGGGTTCGCCGGTGGCGGCGATGATGCGCTCGCTCACCGACTTCCTCGCCGGCATGGGTACCACCAATGCGATCCTGCTCGGCCTGCTATTGGGCGGGATGATGTGTGTGGACCTGGGGGGACCGATCAACAAGGCGGCCTATGCGTTCTCGGTCGGACTGCTGGCGTCGCAGAGCTATGCGCCGATGGCGGCGGTAATGGCCGGTGGCATGGTCCCGCCTATCGGCATGGGCATCGCCACGCTACTGGCGCGGCGTAAGTTCGCCCAGAGCGAGCGCGAGGCCGGCAAGGCGGCGCTGGTGCTGGGGCTGTGCTTCATCTCTGAGGGGGCGATTCCCTTTGCCGCCAAGGACCCGCTGCGGGTGATTCCGGCAAGCATCGCCGGCGGTGCGCTGACTGGCGCGCTGTCGATGCTGTTCGGCTGCAAGCTGCTGGCGCCCCATGGTGGGCTGTTCGTGCTGCTGATCCCCAACGCGATGAACCACGCGCTGCTCTACCTGCTGGCGATTGCCGCGGGCAGCGTGGTGACCGGGGTGCTCTATGCGCTGCTCAAGCGCGGCGAGGCGGCGCCGATGATGGTGATGGGCGAGCAGGCGCCGGGGCGGGGGTGAGCGGCTTGGCCTGGTCGGCGTGGGTGGGTTCGCGAGCAAGCTCGCTCCTACCCAGAGCCGTGTCCCTCCGGTAGGAGCGAGCTTGCTCGCGAATGCTCTTCAAGCTGTGCGACGCGGGCGTTGTTCGACGACCTGCGCGGGCACCGGCAGACGGTGCGAGTCGCCACGGCCCATGGGGAAGTACTCGAAGCCGTAGCGCGCCACGCGCTCGGGGTCGAAGAGGTTGCGACCGTCGAAGATCACCGGGGACTTCAGGCGGCTGGCCACGACTTCGAAGTCGGGTGCCTTGAACTGCCGCCACTCGGTGCAGATCACCAGGGCATCGGCGCCACCCAGGGTGGCTTCCGGAGTGCCCATCAGGGTCAGGCGTTCATCGTGGCCGTACAGGCGCTGCGCTTCGGGCATGGCTTCGGGATCGAAGGCGCGGACCTTGGCGCCGGCCTCCCACAGGGCTTCCATCAGGGTGCGGCTGGGAGCGTCGCGCATGTCGTCGGTGTTGGGCTTGAACGACAGGCCCCAGAGGGCGAAGGTGCGGCCCTTGAGCTTGCCGCCGTAATAGCTGCGGATGCGCTCGAACAGCTTGCTCTTCTGCCGTTGGTTCACTGCTTCCACGGCGCGCAGCAGGTCGCTGGAGCAGTGGGCTTCCTCGGCGCTCTGGATCAGGGCCTGGACGTCCTTGGGGAAGCACGAGCCGCCGTAGCCGCAGCCGGGGTAGATGAAGTGGTAGCCGATGCGCGGGTCGGCGCCCATGCCCTGGCGTACCGCCTCGATGTCGGCGCCCAGGTGCTCGGCCAGCTCGGCGATCTGGTTGATGAAGCTGATCTTGGTGGCGAGCATGCAGTTGGCGGCGTACTTGGTCAGTTCCGCGCTGCGCAGGTTCATGCTCAGGATGCGGTCGTGGTTGCGGTTGAACGGCTCGTAGATCTCGCGCATCACGTCCAGCACCTCGGCGCTTTCGCAGCCGATGACGATGCGGTCGGGTTTGCGGCAGTCGGCCAGCGCCGAACCTTCCTTGAGGAACTCGGGGTTGGAGACGATCTCGAAGTCCAGGTTGCGGCTTTCTTCGGCGAGCACCGCGAGCACCTTGGCCTTGACGCGATCGCCAGTGCCCACCGGCACGGTGGACTTCTCGACGATGATCACCGGTTGCGTGCGATTGCGCGCGATGCCTTCGGCCACCGCCAGCACGGCGCGCAGGTCGGCGGAGCCATCGGGCAGCGGCGGGGTGCCGACGGCGATGAATTGCACGCGGCCATGGCCGGCGGCCTCGGCGACGTCGCTGGTGAAACGCAGGCGGCCGGCTTCCAGGTTGTCTTTCACCAGCTCGGCGAGGCCCGGCTCGAAGATGCTGATCTGGCCGCGCTTGAGCTTGGCGATCTTGTCCTCGTCGATGTCCATGCACAGGACGTCGTGGCCCACTTCGGCCATGACCGCGGCCTGCACCAGGCCCACATAACCGATTCCGAATACGCTGATTTTCATGGTCTGCTCTCCCGAAAAGGGACTAGAAGCGGGATTGAGGTCAGTCGAACTGCGCGTGCTCGGAGCGAGCGTCGCTGGGTTTGATGACGGTTGTTCTGTCAGGACGGCGTGGTGCGTTGATCGCGATCACGCCGGCGATTACCAGGGCGACGCCCAGGGTGCGCGGCAGGCTCAGGGGTTCGCCCAGCCCCGGCAGCACAGCGGCGCCGAGGTAGACGAAGGCGTAGCTAAGGCTCAGCAGCGAATAGGCGCGGCTCAGCGGCAGGTGTTTGAGGGCGAGCAACCAGCAGAGCATCGACAGCGCGTAGGCCACTACCGCGCCGGCCAGCGCCAGCAGGGCGGCGAGGTCCAGTTGCGCGAAGTCGAACGGCCACTGCGTGGGCAGGCGTGTCATGCTCCAGCGCATGCCCAGCTGCGCGCCGCTCACCAGCAACACGCTACCCAGGGCGAAAGCGATGCCGCGCTTCACGAGTGCATCCCCAGCAGGGCGACGCCGCCGACGATCAGCGCCACGCCGAACCAGTGGCGCGCATCGATGCGCTCCCCGAACAGACGGCTCGCCAGGAGCGTCACCAGCACGAAGTTCAGGCTCAGCATGGGGTAGGCGATGCCTACCTCCAGGCGTTGCAGGACCAGCAGCCAGAGCAGCAGGCCGAACCCCAGGCAGGCGATGGCCAGCAGCAGCCAGGGGGAGAAAAGCTTCGCCGCAACGCTCGAAGGAGCGTCGCGCCAGCTTTCGACGGCGAACTTCTGCGCCAGCTGGCCCATGCAGGTGAGCAGGCAGACACTGATCAGCAGCAGGGCGGTCATGGTGTGGCCTGCGGAATCAGCAAGACCACCAGGTGGTTCTGCCGGTAGCTGATGACGTCGCTGGGCAGCATGGCCAGTTCTTCTTCATCGTTGCCGCTGTTGACGCGCATGACCACGCCAATGGAGCCCTCGGCACGGGTCTGTTCGATCCACGCGCGGATGTCCGGGAGGCCGATGCTGCGCCCCTGGCCTTCGGGTTGGCGCAGGCCATACTTCAGTTCGCCTTCTGTGTTGAAAAGCGTTATGTCATCTCGTCCGGTACGCCAAGCCAGCGCGGTGGCGGCGCCCAGGTCGTTGCTCAGCAGGCTGTGGGCACCCTTGAGCTGTTCCAGGTGCTCGGCGATGAACTGGTCGGGCATCTTGCTGTTGACCATCTTGTTCGGCATCGCATTGGGTACCAGCGCTACCAGCAGCCAGGCCGCGAAGGCCGGCGCCGCCCAGAAGCGATTGGGCCGCAGCAGTTGCAGCAGGCCAGCCAGCAACCAGGCGATGCAGACCAGGGCGATCATCAGCACGCTGGGTAGCTCGTCGTGGTACTGCGGCTGGCGGGCCTGCATGAACACAAGGCCGGCCAGGGCGCTGCCGCCCAGCAGCAGGTTGAGTGCGCCGTTGAGTTTCAGTGCGACCAGCTTGCGCTGCTGCAGCGCCCTGCCGATGGCGTCGGCCATCAGCAGGGCTAGCGGGGCGAAGCAAGGCATGATGTAGGTCGGCAACTTGCCCTTGGCCAGGCTGAAGAACAGGAAGGGCATGACGAACCACAGCAGCACGAACAGCAGTTTCGACTCGCGCCAGCCGGCCAGCCCATTACGCAGTGCGGGGATGATCAACACAGCCCAGGGCAGTGCACTGGCGAACAGCAGCGGGACGAAGAACCAGAATGGACGGTCGTGCTGCGCGTCCTCGCCGGCAAAGCGGCGGATGTGTTCGTGCCAGAAGAAGAAGTCCCAGAAGTCCGGCTCGCGGGCGTGGATCATCATTACCCAGGGCGCGCAGACCAGGGCCGCGACCAACACCGCCAGCGGCCCGTAACGCAGCAGCTCGCCCAGGCGCTTCTGCAGCACGGCGTAGGGCAGTCCGACGATCACCGGCAGCAGGAAGGCGAGGAATCCCTTGGTCATGAAACCGAAGGCGCAGGCGGCGCCCAGTAGGCTCCAGGCGGCGAGGCGCCCGCGCGTGGTTCTGGCGTCGAAGGCGAACCACAGGGCGCCGAGGCTGAGGTTCACGCAGAGGGTGAACTGCGGGTCGAGGTTGGCGTAGCCGGCCTGTCCGGCAATCAGCCCGAAGCTCAGGTAGAGCAGGCCGGATGCCCAGGTGCGGCGCGGGTCGTTCCACAGCCGGCGGGCAACAAGGATGACCAGCAGGGTGCTCAGCGCGGTGACCAGCGCCGAGCCGAAGCGCACGCCGAACAGGTTCTGCCCGAACACGGCCTGGCTGGCTGCGGTCAGCCAGTAGCCGCCGGTGGGCTTCTCGAAGTAGCGCAGGCCGAGCAGGTGCGGGGAAACCCAGTCGCCACTCTGCAGCATGGACTGGCTGATCTGTGCGTTGCGCGACTCGTCGGGGATCCACAGGCCGTGGAAGGCCATCGGCAGCAGGATGCACAGCACGAAGGCGGCGAGCAGGGTCGGGTAGGCCAGGCGCTTCATGTGTGCTGCACCCCCAGCCAGCCTTCGCGGCCGGCCAGTTCGCCGCGCACTAGGCTGGCGACGGGCAAGGTGGTCGGGTCGTCCGGCAGCAACCGGCCCAGCGGGACGAAGCGGATGCCGCTGGCCCGTGCCTGGGCCAGCAAGCGTCGGAAGTCGTGGGCCATCAGAATGCCCTCGACCTCGGCGTGAATGGTGTACACGTTCAAGGCGTCCATGTCGAAGCGGGAAAGGATGTAGTCGTTGAAGGCGGACGGCGCCACCTGCGGGCCGACGACTTCGTCGAAGGTGGGCATGTCCACGGGGATCTGCGGGGTACCGGCGCGGCCGTCGGCCAGGCGCGGGCGGAACAGCGAGCGGCCCCGGCAATCGCTGTTGTAGCGAAAGCCGAAGCGCTCCTTGGCTTCCACGGTACGCTCGTCGGCGCGCCAGCCAGCCACCGCCGAGCACTCCACCGGCTTGCCGAGGATGTCGGCAAGGGTGTCCACGCCACGGCGGATCTGCTGTTCCAGTTGCGGTACGCTCCAGCGGCCGGCGTTGGCCTGCCAGCCGTGGTGGTCCCAGGCGTGCAGGCCGACTTCATGGCCGGCGTCCTGGGCGCGCCGCATCAGGTGGCCGAGGTCGCGGCCGATCGGCTTGCCCGGCCAGGCGGTGCCGGCCAGGAGAATGTCCCAGCCATAGAGCCCGGCGGCGTTGGAGCGCAGCATCTTCCACAGGAACTGCGGGCGGATCAGGCGCCACAGGTGCCGGCCCATGTTGTCGGGGCCGACGCTGAAGAAGAAGGTCGCCTTGACCTCGGCTTCCTCAAGCATGTCCAGCAACCGGGGCACGCCGTCACGGGTGCCACGGTAGGTGTCGACGTCGATGCGCAGTCCCGCTCTCATCAGGCGATGCTTTTCTTCAGCGGAAAGGCGTGGGGTTGAGCACCGGAGCGCTCGGCCAAGGCTTCACGGAGGAAGAAGTCCAGGGTCTTGCCGATGGTGGCGGAGAGCTCCACGCTCGGCTGCCAGTTCAGCAGGCGACGGGCGTTATTGATGCTCGGCTTGCGGTGCGACACGTCCTGGTAGCCATCGCCATAGAAGCTGCGGCTTTCCACTTCGCGGAAACCGGCAAAGGGCGGGAACTGGTCACGCAATGGGTGGGCTTCGAACTGGCGCAGCAGCTCCTCGCCCAGTTGGCGGATGCTGGCTTCGTTGTCCGGGTTGCCGATGTTGACGATCTGCCCATCGCAGCGGCTGCCCTCGTTGTCGATGATGCGCGCCAGCGCCTCGATGCCGTCGTCCACGTCGGTGAAGCAGCGCTTCTGCTCGCCGCCGTCGACCAGGCGGATCGGCGTGCCTTCCACCAGGTGCAGAATCAGCTGGGTGATGGCGCGGGAGCTGCCGATGCGCGCAGAGTCCAGGCGGTCCAGGCGCGGGCCCATCCAGTTGAACGGGCGGAACAGGGTGAACTTCAGGCCCTTCTGGCCGTAGGCCCAGATGACGCGGTCGAGCAGTTGCTTGGAGACCGAGTAGATCCAGCGCTGCTTGTTGATCGGGCCGACGATGAGGTTGGACTTGTCCTCGTCGAAGTTGGCGTCGGTGCACATGCCGTACACCTCGGAGGTAGACGGGAAGATCACGCGCTTGTTGTACTTCACGCAGTAGCGGACCAGCTTGAGGTTTTCCTCGAAGTCCAGTTCGAACACGCGCAGCGGGTTGCGGGTGTATTCGATGGGCGTGGCGATGGCCACCAGCGGCAGGACCACGTCGCACTTCTTGATGTGGTACTCGATCCACTCGGTGTGGATGCTGATGTCGCCTTCGACGAAGTGGAAGTCCGGGTTGCCCTTCAGGCGCTCGATGGCATCGGAGCCGATGTCCAGGCCATAGACCTCGTAGTTGCCGTCGCGCAGCAGGCGCTCGGAGAGGTGGTTGCCGATGAAGCCGTTGACGCCGAGGATCAGCACGCGGGTCTTGCGCTTGGGCTTGCCGACAGCGCCGTGCAGACGCGAGCCCTCTACCAGGCCCATCTCGCGGGCCAGCTGCGGGCCGGCGAGGAACAGGCCGCTGTCATTCTGCTGGCCGGAGAGGATTTCCAGCGAGTCTTCGCCGCAGGCGATGCGCAGGGGATCGACCGAGAGCACCGAGCCGGGTGCCATGCCGTTGTTGCCGGCAGCGACGCGTGAGCTCCAGACGATCAGCTTGCGATCGCCCACCGGGGCGAAGGCGCCGGGGTAGGGCTGGGTGACGGCACGGACCAGGTTGTGCAGTTCGCGGGCCGGGCGTTTCCAGTCGAGCTGGCCGTCCGCCGGGGTGCGGCGACCGAAGTAGCTGGCGCGGGATTCATCCTGGGCGACCTCCTGCAGTTCACCGCGCGCCAGGCGCGGCAGCGAGGACGCGAGCAGCTCGCGGGTGGCTTCGCGCAGCTTGCCGTGCAGCACCAGGGCGGTGTCGTCGGGGCCGATGGCAACGCTCTGCTGGGCGAGGATACCGCCGGCATCGGCACGCTTGACCATGCGGTGCAGGGTCACGCCGGTCTCGCTCTCGCCATTGACCAGTACCCAGTTGGCCGGGGCGCGGCCTCGGTAGCGCGGCAGCAGCGAGCCATGCAGGTTGTAGGCGCCCCTGGCGGCACAGGCCAGCAGTTCTTCGCTGAGCAGGTGGCGGTAGTAGAAGGAAAAGATGTACTGCGGCTGCAGCTCGCGGATGCGCGCGACCCACAGCGGGTGGTTGACGTCTTCCGGGGCGTGCACCGGGATGCCCAGGCGAGCGCAGAGTTGCGCCACCGAGCCGTAGAAGCGGTTTTCCTTGGGATCGTCGGCGTGGGTGAAGACGGCGTCGATCTGGTAACCGGCGGCGAGCAGGGCCTCGATGCCGGCGCAGCCGAAGTCGTGGTAGGCGAAGACGATGGTCTGCTGGGTCATGGCTGGATGGACTCGAGAGAGGAAGCGGAAGAGGAATAGGGCAGTTGAGCGGGCGCGGCATCGGAGCGGACGATGCGCTCGATGAAGAAACGGGGGCGGGCGCGCACGTCGTTGTACATGCGGCCCAGGTATTCGCCGAGCAGGCCCATGCCGACCAGCTGCACGCCGGTGAACATGAACAGCACGGCGAACAGCACGAACACGCCGTGGCCGGCCCAGGCGGCGCCGAACAGCAGGCGCAGCACCACCAGCAGCAGGGCGAAGGCGAAGCCGGCCACCGCCATGCCGCCGCCAACGAAGGACAGCAGGCGCAGCGGCGAGGTGGTCATGCAGGTGACCAGGTCGAACATCAGGTTGATCAGGCGCAGGAAGTCGTACTTCGACTCGCCATGCTCGCGCTCGGCGTGGGCGACGAGGATCTCGCTGGTGTGGCGGGCGAAGCTGTTGGCCAGGATCGGGATGAAGGTGCTGCGTTCGCGGCAGGCGAGCATGGCCTTGACGATGCTGGCGCGGTAGGCGCGCAGCATGCAGCCGTAGTCGTTCATCGCCACACCGGTGGAACGCTGCACGGCGAGGTTGATCAGCTTCGACGGCCAGCGGCGCAAGGCGGAGTCCTGGCGTTGCTGGCGCACGCTGCCGACCACGTCGTAGCCCTTGGCGGCCTCGTCGACCAGGCGCGGGATTTCTTCCGGCGGATTCTGCAGGTCGGCGTCGAGGGTGATCACCAGGTTGCCCTGGCACTGCTCGAAGCCGGCCATGATTGCCGCGTGCTGGCCGTAGTTGCGGTTGAGGATCACCGCTACCACGTGGCTGCCCGGCGCTGCGGCGGCTTCCTGCAGCAACTCGGCGGAGCTGTCGCGGCTGCCGTCGTCGATCAGCACGATCTCGTAGTCACGGCCCAGCTGTTCGCAGGCGGCGGTGGTACGGCGCAGCAGTTCGGGCAGGCTGGCCTCTTCGTTGTACACCGGGATGACGATGGACACGCGATGGATCGGATAGGGTTTCACGGTGGCGTTACCGAAGCAGGGTTTCGATGGCGTCGACCACACGGTCCTGGTCGGCCTGGGTCATGTCGGGGAACAGCGGGATGGAGACGATCCGCGAGGAGTTCCACTCGGTGTTGGGCAGTTGCACGCGCGGATAGCGCTGGCGGTAATAGCTGTGTAGGTGGCTGCCGATGAAGTGGATGCCGCTGCCGATGCCGCGCTGCTGCAGGCCCTGCATGAAGGCGTCGCGGTCGAGACCGCAGCTCTCCTGGTCGATGCGCAGGACGTACAGGTGCCAGGCGTGATGTTGCGGGTAGTCCGGCACTGCCAGCGGTTGCACGGGCAGGTGCGCCAGGCGCTCGGCGTAGCCGGCGGCCAGTTCGGCGCGGCGGGCGTTGATCGCTTCGAGCTTGGGCAGCTGGACCAGGGCGATGGCGGCGTTGATGTCGGTGAGGTTGTACTTGAAGCCCGGTTCCACCACCTGGGCCTGCGGCTTGCGGCCGTGGGTCAGGCGGTCGTAGGCATCGACGCCCAGGCCGTGGAACTTCAGGGTGCGCACGCGGTTGGCCAGGACTTCGTCATCGGTGACGAACATGGCGCCCTCGGCGCAGGTAAGGTTCTTGATCGCGTGGAAAGAGAAGATCGCGGTGCCGCGCTGGCCCACCGGACGACCGCGGTAGAGAGTGCCGGCGGCGTGGGCGGCGTCCTCTATCACGGGAATGCCATGACGCAGGGCGAGCTCGTCGATCGGGTCCATGTCGCAGGCGGCACCGGCGTAGTGCACCGGGATGATGGCGCGGGTGCGCGCGGTGATCGCGGCCTCGATGCGTGAGGCGTCGGTCATCAGGGTGTCACGGTCGACGTCGACGAACACCGGCGTGGCGCCCAGCAGGCTGATCATGTTGACGGTGGAGACCCAGGTCTGCGACGGGGTGATCACTTCGTCGCCCGGGCCGATACCCAGGGCCAGCAGTGCCAGGTGCATACCGCCGGTGGCGGAGGACAACGCCACGGCGTGGCGGCAACCAATCGACTGGGCAAAGCGTTGTTCCAGTTCGGCGTTCTTCGGCCCGGTGGTGATCCAGCCCGAGCGCAGGACTTCATTGACTGCCTGGATCTCCTCCTCGCCGATGTTGGGGCGGGAGAAGGGGAGGAAGGGGATTTCCATGGGGTGTTCCAAAGGCCGTCGCGGCTCTGTCAGGGGGTGAGAGAACGCTACGGGGGAGATCGTTAAGAAGCCGTTAAGTGGATGTCGTGATTCCGTTCGTCGGTCGAACTTGCGACATACAGCACCGGAAGAGCGGAAGGTCGGTGACGGAGCGGTCTGAAAACGACATGGCTGATGTCGGAAACTGCTGTTGAACAGTCGTTCATCCTTGGCTATGGTGGCCCCACGCTCCTGCGGACCCTTCCGCAGGACATTCCGTCATTCGGATGAGGCCCTTGCATGCGTTATTCGTCGCTTGTGGACAGGATGGTCGGACCCGGCGTCGCTGCCTGGGACATTCACTACGCCGCCATTGCCGCCCAACGCGCCGGCCGCGATGTGATCGTGCTCAGCGTCGGCGACCCCGATTTCGCCACCCCGGACTTCATCACGGATGCTGCTGTTTCCGCCTTGCGCGACGGCGACACCCATTACAGCGACGTGGCCGGCAAGCCCGCACTGCGCCAGGCGATCGCGGCATTGCATGAGCGGCGTTTCGGCCAAAAGGCGGGTGCCGAAAACGTCATCGTGGTTGCCGGCGCGCAGAACGGCCTGTTCGCCGCTGCGATGTGCCTGCTGGAGAAGGGCGACGAGGTCATCACCTTCGACCCGGTCTACGTCACCTACGAAGCCACGCTGAAAGCTACCGGCGCCGTGCTGGTCGGGGTTCCGACCCGTCCGGAAAACGGCTTCCGCCCGCTGGCCGCCGATATTGCTGCGGCGATCACTCCGCGCACCAAGGCGATCTTCCTCGCCAACCCGAGCAACCCCACCGGCGTCGTGCTGGACCGCGACGAGCTGCTGGCTATCGCCGCGCTGGCCGAGGCTCACGACCTCTGGGTGGTGGTGGATGAGGTCTACGAGGGCCTGACCTTCGAGCGCGAGCACCAGAGTTTCGCCGCGCTACCCGGCATGGCCGAGCGCACCCTGAGTATCGGCAGCCTGTCGAAGTCCCACGCCATGACCGGCTGGCGCGCCGGCTGGATAGTCGCCAATCCGACGTTGGTCGGGCACCTGGAAAACCTCGCGCTGAACATGTTCTACGGCCTGCCGGGCTTCGTGCAGGAAGCCGCGCTCGCCGCGGTGGAGCGCCACGACGAGGTGGTGTCGGCGATGCGCGAAATCTACCGCCGCCGCCGTGACCTGGTGGTCGCCGCGCTGAGCGACTGCCCGCGCGTGAAAGTGCTGTCGCCTGAAGCCGGCATGTTCGTCATGGTCGACGTGCGCGACACATGTCTCAGTTCCCTGGACTTCTCCTGGCAGCTGTTCCATGCCACAGGCGTTTCGGTGCTCGATGCGGCGGCTTTCGGTCCTCAGGCGCAAGGTTTCGTGCGGCTGTCATTTGGTCTGAGCGACGAGAGCATGGCGGAGGCCTGTGCGCGGATCATCCGCTTCGTCGAATCGCTTCCCGCAAGTGCCGAATCAACTGTAGGAGCGAGCTTGCTCGCGAACGCTCCTGATGCTTCTGCGGCTGTGGCTGGTTCGCGAGCAAGCTCGCTCCTACAGAAAGCAGAACAGTCCGCAACCAAACCAGTGATCGAAGTGCGCGATATCCACAAGCGCTTCGGCGACTTTGAGGTGCTCAAGGGCGTGTCGCTGTCGGCCCGTGAAGGAGAGGTGATTTCGCTGATCGGCGCCAGCGGTTCGGGCAAGAGCACGCTGCTGCGTTGCATCAACATGCTGGAAATTCCCAACCAGGGTTCGGTCACCGTCAACGGCGAGACCATCGGCCTGGCCCAGAACCGCCACGGCGAGCCGATGGTGGCCGACCAGAAGCAGCTCACCCGCATCCGCTCGCAGTTGGGCATGGTGTTCCAGAGCTTCAACCTTTGGCCGCACCGCACTGTGCTGGAGAACCTGATCGAGGCACCGACCTTCGTCCTCCACGAGAGCAAGGCCGAGGCCCGCGAACGCGCCGAGGCGCTGTTGGAGCGCGTCGGCCTGGCCGAGAAGCGCCACGAGTACCCGGCCTTCCTTTCCGGCGGTCAGCAGCAGCGCGTGGCCATTGCCCGCGCGCTGGCCGTGCGGCCGAAGGTGATGCTGTTCGACGAGCCGACCTCGGCGCTGGACCCGGAGCTGGTGGGCGAGGTGCTGAAGGTGATCCGCTCGCTGGCGGAGGAGGGGCGCACCATGATCCTGGTTACCCACGAGATGGCTTTTGCCCGCGACGTGTCTAGCCATGTGGCTTTCCTGCACAAGGGCCTGATCGAGGAGGAGGGCACCGCCGAGGAAGTCTTCTCGCGGCCGCGTAGCGAGCGCTGCCGGCAGTTCGTCAACGCGCACCAGAATCGCTGACCGATGCCGCGCAGTCGGCGCATCGATGAGCGTGACCCAACACTAAATAAAACAATGCAGGGGATCACGATGAACAAGAAAGGTCTGTGCAATCTGATGGTGGGCGCGGCGATGCTGATGGCCGGCGTGGCGAGCGCCCAGGCCGAGACGATCCGCTTCGCCCTGGCCGCCGAACCCTATCCGCCGTTCTCGCAGAAGCAGCCCGACGGCAGCTGGGTCGGCTTCGAGCCGGACCTGATCCACAAGGTCTGTGCCGAGATGAAAGCGACCTGCGAGATCGACGAAGTGGCGTGGGACGGCATCATCCCGGCGCTGCTGGCGAAGAAGATCGACGTGATCTTCAACTCCCTGTCGATCACCGATGAGCGTGAGAAGCAGATCGCCTTCAGCCGCCCCTACTACGACACTCCGGTGGCCGTTGCCGCACCCCAGGCGACGGACGTGCAGATCAGCCCCGAGGGCCTGAAGGGCAAGACCATCGGCGTGCAGATCTCCACCGTCAGCTCCAACTACCTGAAGCAGTACTACGAGAAGATCGCCGACGTGCGTTACTACGACACCCAGGACTCGGTGAACGCCGACCTGGTGGCCGGGCGCATCGACCTGATGATGGCCGATGGCATCGCCGTGGCGTCCTTCGTCAAGTCGCCGGATGCTCAGGCGGCCGGTATCGTCAACAAGGGCGAGGTGAAGTACGACCCGCTGTTCGGCCGTGGCGTCGGCGCCGGCCTGCGCAAGGGCGACACCGAGCTGAAGGCAAAGATGGACGAAGCCATCGGCAAGCTGCTCGCCAGCGACGACTACAAGGCGCTGTCGGACAAGTACTTCGGCATGAGCGTTGCGCCCAAGCAGTAATCCCGACGTGAGTTGAACCCGTGCCCACTGCGGGCACGGGGATGACCCGACCCTCCAATCATGGAGATGGCCATGCAAAGCATCTTCGACCTGATCGGCTTCGGCCCCACCGGCTGGGGCCCGGCCCTGTTCAAGGGGCTGCTGGTCACCCTGCAGATTTCCGTCGGCGCCTTCCTCGTCGGCCTGCTGATCGGCCTGGCCGCGGCCAGCGCCAAGATCGGCGGACCGCGCCCGCTGGCGATGCTCGCGCGCGGCTACACCACACTGTGCCGCGCGGTGCCAGAGCTGCTGCTGATCCTGCTGCTGTTCTACGTCGGCTCCATGGGCCTGAACCAGTTCTTCGAGTGGCTGGGCTACGGCCAGGTGAAGCTCAACGGCATGATGGTGGCCATCGTTGTGCTCGGCCTGGTGCAGGGCGCCTACGCCTCGGAAATCTTCCGTGGCGCCATTCAGTCGATTCCCTATGGTCAAATCGAGGCGGCGCGTGCTTACGGCATGCACGGCTTCGGCCTGTTCCGCCGGGTCACCCTGCCGATGATGGCGCCCAACGCGCTGGCCGGCATGGCCAACCTGTGGGTCAACCTGATCAAGGACAGCGCGCTGATCAGCGTGGTGGGCACCAACGAGCTGCTCTATACCGCCAAGCAGGCCGCCGGCTCGACTCGCCATTACCTGACCTTCTACCTCACCGCGGCGGCGCTGTATTACGTGCTCACCGTGCTTTCCAACCTGTTCGCGGGCTACCTGGAGCGGCGCTTCCGCCGCTGGATTCCGGCGGTCTGAACGAGGCGCGGCGATGAACGAACACTGGCTATTCGTCTACGGTGCCCTGCTGCTCAAGGGGCTGGGTACCACGTTGGTGATCCTGTTGATTTCCGCCGCGCTGGGCTTCGTGCTGGCGCTGGGTGTGGCGCTGGCGCGGATGTCGCGCAATTTTCTGGTCTCGCGCCTGGCACTGGTTTACACCAGCGTGATTCGCGGTACGCCGCTACTGGTGCAGATCTACATCTTCTACTACGGCCTGGGCAGCCTGTTCGCGCAGTTCCCGCTGATCCGCGGCAGCTTCCTCTGGCCGTATCTACGCGATGGTTTCTGGTACATCGTGATCGCGCTGATCCTCTCGGTCGGCGCCTACGTTGGCGAGGTGATTCGCGGCGGCCTGAAGGCCGTGCCGCGAGGCGAGCTGGAGGCCGCTTCGGCATTCGGCATGAACCGCACGCTGGTGCTCTACCGGGTGTGGCTGCCGCGTGCGATCCGCCTGCTGCTGCCGACCCTGGCGGGGGAGAGCGTGATGCTGCTCAAGTCCACCGCCCTGGCGTCCACCATCGCCGTGGTCGACCTGCTCGGTGCGGCCAACGTGGTGCGCGCGCAGACCTTCCAGGTCTATGAACCGCTGCTGCTGGTGGCGGCGATCTACATCTGCCTGACCTTCATCATCGAGGCGCTGTTCGCCATGCTGGAGCGCGCCACGCCGGTACGCCGCGAGGCACAGAAGACCACGCAGCGCTCCTGGTTCGGCAAGCGCAGGCCACGCACCGCTGTGTGATCGATTGATCAGGCGTAGGCGCCGCGGCGGAGCCCTTCCACCCAGCAGCGGCTGAGTTCGAGGCCGTCGGCGGCGCTGAAGGTCGAGGGGTTCAGGCACCACTCCAGCCACAATCCGTCGAGCATGGCGGAGAGGCCGATGGCGGCCAGGCGCGGGCGCGCCACGCGGAAACCCTCGGCGCTGGCGAGTTCGCTGATGAGCTTTTCCAGGATGGCGAGGTAGCTGTGGTAGCCGCGCTCGTGCGCTTCGTTCACCGGCGGCGAGTGACGGATCAGGCTCCAGAACACCACCCAGGGGCTGAGCAGGTCGGGGTCCAGCACCTGGGGCGAGAAGGAACCGGTGAGGAAGGCTTCCATGCGCGCGGCAGGGTCGTTGCCGACCGCATCGACCTGCAGGTAGAGCGCCTGGGTGACTTCGCTGGCGAGGGTTTCATAGGCTTGCGCGACCAGCGCGTCGATGCTGCCGAAATGGTGGTTCACCAGGCCCACGGCGACGCCGGCTTCCTTGGCGATGCGGCGCACCGAGATGCCCGCGTGGCCATCGGCGATCAGGCACTTGAGGCAGGCGCGCACGAGGTGATCGCGGCGTTCCTCGGGTGTGGCGCGCTGGGCTTTCTGGCGGGGCATATCCACGGTGCGGCGTCCTTGTACGGCGTGCCGGAGACCGGCGACTGGTTTCGATACTAGGAGGCGCTGGCAAAGATTTCCACGGGTGATTCGGACAGAGGAGGTGACAGATGATCGAGGACGTATCCTTCAGCGTACCCGGTGATTCCGGTGCCGAGCTGCGCGTGCGCGCCTGGCGTATCGACGGCGGCAGGCCGGGGCCGAGAGTACACCTGCAGGCGGGCATCCACGCTGACGAAATCGCCGGAATGCTGGTGCTTCACGAGCTGCTGCCGCGCCTGCGCGATGCTGCCGAACGGGGCGTGCTCAACGGCAGTGTGACCGTCGTGCCGCAGGCCAACCCTTTCGGCATCGGGCAGTTCCGCCAGGGACGGATTCTCGGCCGAAACCACGAGGCGACCTCGCGCAATTTCAACCGTGGCTTCATCGCCTCGGCGGCCGCCAGCGGCACCCTGGATAACCTCACGCTGTGGCAGAAGCGCTTGGCCGAACTGGCGGCGTCGGCGGACATCGTGCTCGACCTGCACACTGACGACGAGGCGTTGCAGTACGTCTACATCCACGAGTGTTTCTGGCCGGCCGCGCAGGACCTCGCCGCTGCGCTGCAAGCAGAGCTGGCGATCATCTGGGAAGGCGATGGCGACGGTGCGTTCGAGGAGGTGGTGATCGCCCCGTGGCTGGCCGAACAGCGCTTCGCCGGGCGCCTGGTGGCGACCGTCGAGTTGCGTGGTCAGGGCGACGTCAGCGACGCGCTGGCGCAGCAGGATGCCGATGGCCTCTACCGCTTCCTCGGCGCCCGTGGCGTGGTCACCGACGCCGGGCCGTTGCCGGAATGGAAGGGCGTCGCCACGCCCATGGGCTTCATGGAAACCGTGTTCGCCCCGGCGGCAGGGGTGCTGGTCTTCGAGCGCGAACTGGGCGAGTACCTCGAGGCGGGTGAGCGCTTCGCGCGCATCATTTCGTGCCCCGGCGACGCCAGCAGTGAGCACATCCTGCGGGCGCCGCAGAGTGGACTGTTCGCCACCCGTTACCGTGACCGACTGATTCCCCAGGGCGCCATTGCGGGCAAGTTCACTGGTACGGTGCAATCGAGCACCTGGAGCTCCGGGGCGCTCGATCCGTAACGCCGAACTGCTTTTGCGCTTTTGTAGGAGCGAGCTTGCTCGCGAACAAACCCCGCTGCGGGGCTAGGGTTCGCGAGCAAGCTCGCTCCTACAGGGCTATGCGTCATAGCCAGACGGCGTTCCAGAAGGGATAGTCCCGAAGCGATTTGACTAGCCCGGCACGCAGAGGATTGGCAACCAGATAACGGGCTGCTGCCTTCAGATCTTCTTCATGGCGTAGGGCGTGGTCATGGAAACCGGACTGCCAGACTTTGCCGGTGCGCCCCAGCGTCTTGTTGAATGAGATCGCGGTGAGTGATTTCAGCCGCTGCATGAACGCGCTCAGTGAGTCGTTTTCGAGTTGAACCAGACAGTGCAAATGATCAGGCATCAATACCCAGGCTAGAAGATGTGCCGGTACCGCTTGGTGGATCGCTCGAGCGACGGCGCATGTTGCGTTCCATTGCGTGAACAGGGATTGGCGCTGGTGAGTGACGGCGGTTACCAGATAAATCTGTCCTGTGATCGAATGACGTCCGTTACGCAAATTCTTGCCATGAAACCCCATCGCCAATCTCCGGTGAGTATCCATGCCCAAGATTGCAGAGGAGGTTGGGTCTGACTGTAGGAGCGAGCTTGCTCGCGAACCTGTGACGTCCGGTTCGCGAGCAAGCTCGCTCCTACGAAAAACAGGCCGGTGCAAATGAAAACGCCCGCACAAGGCGGGCGTTTTCGAACAGCGACGAACTCAGTGGTGCTCGCGGGTGGCGCGGAAGGTGATGTCCGGCCAGCGCTCTTCCATCAGGCTCAGGTTGACGCGGGTCGGCGCCAGGTAGGTGAGGTGGCCGCCGCCGTCCACGGAGAGGTTCTCGAAGGCCTTGTCCTTGAACTCCTTGAGCTTCTTCTCGTCCTTGCATTCGATCCAGCGCGCGGACCAGACGTTGATCTGCTCATAGGCGCACTCGACCTTGTATTCCTCCTTCAGGCGGCTGGCGACGACGTCGAACTGCAGCACACCGACGGCGCCGAGGATGATGTCGTTGTTGCGCTCGGGGAAGAACACCTGGGTGGCACCTTCCTCGGCCAGTTCCTGCAGGCCCTGGCGCAGCTGCTTGGACTTGAGCGGGTCCTTCAGGCGTACGCGGCGGAACAGTTCCGGGGCGAAGTGCGGGATGCCGGTAAAGCCCAGCGCCTCGCCTTCAGTGAAGGTGTCGCCGATCTGGATGGTGCCGTGGTTGTGCAGGCCGATGATGTCGCCGGCGAAGGCCTCTTCCAGCTGCTCACGCTCGCTGGAGAAGAAGGTCAGCGCATCGGCGATCTTCACGTCCTTGCCCAGGCGCACGTGGCGCATCTTCATGCCCTTCTCGTACTTGCCCGAGCAGATGCGCATGAAGGCGATGCGGTCGCGGTGCTTGGGGTCCATGTTCGCCTGGATCTTGAACACGAAGCCGGAGAACTTCTCCTCGGTCGGCGCCACGGTGCGCTCGTGGGCGCCACGTTCCAGCGGCTGCGGGGCCCAGTCGACGATGCAGTCGAGCACCTGGTCGACACCGAAGTTGCCCAGCGCGGTGCCGAAGAACACCGGGGTCATCTCGCCCTTGAGGAAGGCGTCCTTGTCGAACTCATGGCAGGCGCCCTGCACCAGTTCCAGCTCTTCGAGGAAGTTGTCGTAGAGGTCGCCCAGGTGTGCGCGCGCCTCGTCGGAGTCGAGCTTGTCGATGATCCTGGTCTCGATGCGCTCGTGGCCGTGGCCCGGCACGTAGACGATGATCTTGTCCTGGGCGAGGTGGTACACGCCCTTGAAGTCGCGGTAGCAACCGATCGGCCAGGTGATCGGCGCGGCCTTGATCTTCAGTACCGCTTCGATCTCGTCGAGCAGCTCGATCGGGTCGCGGATATCGCGGTCGAGTTTGTTGATGAAGCTGACGATGGGAGTGTCGCGCAGGCGGCAGACTTCCATCAGGGCGATGGTGCGCGGCTCGACGCCCTTGCCGCCGTCGAGGACCATCAGCGCCGAGTCCACCGCGGTCAGGGTGCGGTAGGTGTCTTCGGAGAAGTCTTCGTGGCCGGGAGTGTCGAGCAGGTTGATCATGTGCTCGCGGTAGGGGAACTGCATTACCGAGGTGGTGATGGAGATGCCGCGCTGCTTCTCCATCTCCATCCAGTCGGAGGTGGCGTGGCGGTCGGACTTGCGCGACTTCACGGTACCGGCGACGGCAATCGCCTTGCCCATCAGCAGGAGCTTCTCGGTAATGGTGGTCTTACCGGCGTCGGGGTGGGAAATGATCGCGAACGTACGGCGCTTCGCGACTTCGGCGGCTTGGATGCTCATGGATGGGTGCCTGGTCGATTCGGTGAAGACGGGCGGCAAGCGGCCCGAAAAACGCGGGATTATAGCGTAAACAGCAGCGTCGCCGGCAGACCCGGCGACGCAAGGCTCAAGGTCGTTGGAGAGCGCCGTCAGTGATCGCTGTCGGCGACACGCTCCGCGTCCTTGTAGATGCGCCGCACCAGCGGGCCGATGGACAGGCCCTGGAGCAGGATCGACACCAGCACCACGACGTAGGTCAGGCTGAGGATCAGGTCGCGCTGCTCGCCCAGCGGCAGGGACAGCGCCAGGGCCACCGAGACACCGCCGCGCAGGCCTCCCCAGACCAGGATGCGGATGGTGCCAGCGGGCACTTGGCGGCCACCGTTCCGGGTCTGCCGCAGCACGAGGATGGCCGGTGCCACGGTGAGCAGACGCGAGATCAGCACCGCGCCGCCGAGGGTGAATGCTGCCACCACATGCAGCCAGTTGAACGGCAGCAGGAGCAGTTCCAGGCCGATCAGGGCGAACAGCAGGGCGTTGAGGATCTCGTCGATCAGCTCCCAGAACTTGTCGATGTAGCGCCGTGTCTCGTCGGACATCGCGTACTGGCGCGCCTGGTTGCCGATGATCAGGCCGGCTACCACCATGGCGATCGGCGCCGACACGTGCAGCCGCGCCGCCAGTGCCGCACCGCCGATCACCAGGGCCAGGGTCAGCATGACTTCCACCTGGTACTGGTCGATGCCGCGCATCATCAGGAACACCCCGTAGCCCAGCGCCGCGCCGAACAGGATGCCGCCGATGGCCTCCTGCACGAACAGCCAGGCGATGCTCGACACAGTGGGCGTCTCGCCGGCCAGCAGGATGCCCAGCAGGATGGTGAAGACCACCACGGCGGTGCCGTCGTTGAACAGCGACTCGCCGACGATGGTGGTGGCCAGCGGCTTGGGCGCGCCGGCGGACTTGAGGATGCCGAGTACCGCGATGGGGTCGGTGGGCGAGATCAGCGCACCGAACAGCAGGCAGTAAATGAAGTCCACGTGCCAGCCGAAGAGGGCGAAGGTGTAGTAGGCCAGGTAGCCGATCACGGTGGTGGCGATCAGCACGCCAAAGGTGGCCAGCAGGCCGATGGGCCACTTGTAGTTGCGCAGGTCGGCGAGGTTCACGTGCAGGGCGCCGGCAAACAGCAGCGCGGGCAGGAACCAGGTCATCAATACATCGGAGAAGTCGATGCGGCTGATGATCTGCTGCATCTCCACTTCGAGGACCGGGTAGCCGATCAGCGACATGCCCTGGGCGATGAAAGAGAAGATCAATGCGGTGGCCATGACGCCGATGGTTGGCGGCAGGCGGATGAAGCGGTAGTTGACGTAGGTGAGCAGGGTGGTCAGCGCGATGAACGCCGCGGCCAGGTCAAGCATGGCGATGGATCTCCGTGGTAGGCAAGAACGCCGGCCCCGAGTGACCTATCCATGGGTCGGGGGCACGCGAAAGAAGCCCGATGATAACCGCTGAGAGAGTCTGCGTGCGTTTTCGCCGGGCGCATCCGCCGTTGGGCAAGCGGCGCAGCGTGATGGTTCAGCCTGATCGCGACTTTTCTCGAAAAAAAGTTTGTCCGCCACAGCCCCCGGACCATGGGGGCTGACGCTGAATGCGCCACCCGGCGATGGCACAAGGATGGCAATTTTATTGAACATAACGGCACGCACGGGGGTCCACCCCTTCGCGACGGCAATCCGCAAATGCATCTGCAAGTGCTTGATTCCTGTCGCGTTTAATGGCGGTCCCAATCAGGTTTCTGGACGGGATCGAGCGTCAAGTGAGTGCGGCGATGCCAGTCGCCGCACACCCGAAGGGAGTCCCCCAACCATGGTGAAGTCCACCACGGGCAAGGCCCTGTTCGGCGTCTGCTTCGCAGTCGTTGTGCTGGCTTTGCTGATCCACTGGATCACCCCCGCCACTCTGTGGCAGTACCGCGAAGACCTGCTGTTCTACCTGCAGGCGCACCTGGTCCTGGTGTTCGCGTCCATGTTCGCCGCCATTGTGGTCGGCATCCCCGCCGGCATGCTGCTCAGCCGGCCCGCCTTGCAAGGGCAGGCTGAGCGCCTGATGCAGGTATTCAACGTCGGCAACACCATCCCGCCGCTGGCCGTGCTGGCCATCGCCCTGGCGATTGTCGGGATCGGTAACGGCCCGGCGATCCTCGCACTGTTCCTCGCCTCGCTGCTGCCCATCGTGCGCAATACCTACGAGGGTCTGCGCGCCGTGCCGGCCTCGCTCAAGGAGGCGGCCACCGGCATCGGCATGACACCGCGCCAGGTGCTGTGGCGCGTCGAGCTGCCCAACGCCGTTCCGCTGATCATGGGCGGCGTGCGTATCGCCCTGGCGCTGAACGTCGGTTCCGCGCCGCTGGCCTTCCTGATCGGTGCCAACAGCCTGGGCAGCCTGATCTTCCCCGGCATCGCCCTGGACGACCAGTCCAAGCTGCTCCTTGGCGCGGTGTGCACCGCGCTGCTGGCGCTGGTGCTCGATGGTCTGGTGGTGCTGTTCAGCCGCACCGTGCTGGAACGGGGGCTGACGCAATGAATGTCAAAGGAATGGGTATGAAACCTTTGCTCGGCGCGCTTGGTCTGCTGCTGGCCGCTTTATCCGGCGGCGCCCAAGCGGCAGATACAATCCGCATCGGTGGCAAGCCTTTCACCGAGCAACGCCTGCTCACGGCGATCTCTTCGCAGTATCTGCAGAGCAAAGGCTATGACGTGAAAGTCACCAACGGCCTAGGCAGCACCCTGGCGCGCAGCGCGCAGGAGAGCGGCCAACTCGATATCGTCTGGGAATACACCGGCTCGTCGCTGATCGTTTACAACAAGGTCACGGAAAAGCTCGACGCCGAGCAGTCCCTGGCCAAGGTCCGCGAGCTGGACGGCAAAAAGGGACTGGTCTGGCCCACGCCCGCGCCGTTCAACAACACCTATGCCCTGGCGATGCCCGAGGAGCAGGCCGAACAGCTCGGGGTGCGCACTCTCAGTGACTTGGCCCGGGTGATGAAGGAGCAGGGCGACAAGAAGCCCCATCTGTTCGCCATGGACCCGGAGTTTGCCGGCCGCCCGGACGGCCTCGCTCCGATGAGCGAGCTATACGGCTTCCACTTCACCCGCGACGACGTCCGGCAGATGGATGCGGGCCTGGTCTACACCGCGCTGAAGAACCGTCAGGTGTTCGTTGGGCTCGTCTACACCACCGATGGCCGCCTGAAGGACTTCAAGCTGCGCGTGCTGGAAGACGACAAGCAGTACTTCCCGTTCTACAACGCTGCACCGGTGATGCGTGCGGACCTGCTGGAGAAGCACCCCGAACTGAAGACGCTGTTCGATCCCATCGCCAGGCTGCTCGACGACAAGACCATGCAGGCGCTCAACGCCCAGGTCGACATCCAGCAGGAGCCGGTACAACGCGTGGCGCAGCAATTCCTGCGCGAGCACCAACTGATCGGCGACAACGCGCAGACCACTCGGAAGCAGCCCGCCGGGGAGGAGAACTGACATGGATTTCATGACCGTGATTTCCCGCCTGGACTGGACCCAGGTCGGCCAGCTGACGCTGCAGCACCTGATGCTGGTGTCCGTGGCGGTGGGCCTGGCCATCGTCGTCGGCGTACCGCTGGGTGTGCTGATGACCCGCTTCAAATGGCTGGCCGGCCCTCTGCAGGGCGCCGCTACCGTGGTGCTGACCATCCCGTCCATCGCGCTGTTCGGCCTGATGCTGCCGCTGTACTCGAAGATCGGCCAGGGCCTCGGCCCGTTGCCGGCGATCACCGCGGTGTTCCTCTATTCGCTGCTGCCGATCCTGCGCAATACCTACCTCGCGCTGACCAACGTCGAACCCGGCATCCGCGAAGCCGGCAAGGGCATCGGCATGACCTTCTGGCAGCGCCTGCGGATGGTCGACATTCCCATTGCCGTGCCGGTGATCCTCGCCGGCGTGCGCACCGCCGTGGTGATGAACATCGGCGTGATGACCATTGCCGCCGTGATCGGCGCCGGTGGCCTGGGCGTGCTCATCCTCAATTCCATCAGCCAATCCAACATGCCCATGCTGGTGGTCGGCGCGGTGCTGGTGAGCCTCTTGGCCATCGCCGCCGACCTGCTGCTGCAATGGCTGCAGCGTGCGCTCACCCCCAAGGGCCTGCGCCCGCAGACAGGAGACTGACCATGATCGAACTCGACCAACTGACCAAGACCTTCACCCTCAAGGACGGCAAGGAATTCCGTGCCGTGGACAAGGTCAGCCTGACCGTGGAGAAGGGCGAGATCTGCGTGTTCCTCGGCCCCTCCGGCTGCGGCAAGACCACCACGCTGAAGATGATCAACCGCATCATCCAGCCCACCTCCGGGCGCGTGCTGATCGATGGCCAGGACACCCGCGAACTGGATGAGGTGACCCTGCGCCGGCACATCGGCTACGTCATCCAGCAGATCGGCCTGTTCCCCAACATGACCATCGAGGAAAACATCATGGTCGTGCCACGCTTGCTCGGCTGGGACAAGCAGAAGTGCAAGGAGAAGGCGCGCGAGCTGATGGCGATGGTCAAGCTCGAGCCCAAGCAGTACCTGTCGCGCTACCCGCGCGAGCTGTCCGGAGGCCAGCAGCAGCGCATCGGCGTGATCCGTGCGCTGGCCGCTGACGCGCCGCTGCTGCTGATGGACGAGCCGTTCGGCGCGGTGGACCCGATCAACCGCGAGTCGATCCAGAACGAGTTCTTCGAGCTGCAGCGCAAGCTGGGCATGACCGTGATCATGGTCAGCCACGACATCGACGAGGCGATCAAGCTCGGCGACAAGGTGGCGGTGTTCAAGAGCGGCCGCCTGCTTCAGTTCGACCATCCCGACACCCTGCTGGCACACCCGGCGGACGAGTTCGTCAGCGCCTTCACCGGCCAGGACAGCACCCTCAAGCGCCTGTTGCTGGTGCGTGCCGAGGATGCCGCCGACAGCAGCATCGTCACCGCCAACCCGCAGACCACGGTGGCCGAGGCGCTGGAGAAGATGGAAGAAGACGACCGTCGCTACCTCGTCGTCGTCGATGCCAATGGCAAGGGCCTGGGCTATGTGCGGCGCAAGGACATGCGCCGCCAGGAAGGCGTGTGCAGCGACTTCCTCAACGAGTTCCGCGTCACCGCCAGCCACGACGAGCACCTGCGCATCCTGTTGTCGCGCATGTACGAGTTCAACAGCTCCTGGTTGCCGGTGCTGGATGCCGAAGGGCAGTTCCTCGGCGAGGTGACACAGGAGTCGATCGCCGATTACCTGAGTTCGGGGCGCTCCCGCGGGCGCAAGACGAACATCGTGTCGCCGGCGGAGGTGGCGCAGGCTTCCTGAGCTCTCCTGACACCGCTTTGCCCTCTCCCTAACCCTCTCCCTGAAGGGAGAGGGGATATCCGTGCCGGCTTCTACGTTTGTGCCATCCGGCTGACACGGGGCTGTCAGCGCACTCGGACAGCGCCCTCTCCCTTCAGGGAGAGGGCGGGGGAGAGGGGGCGCCCAGCTCCGATTTTCCCCCGTACATCCCTCACGAAATCCCCTCCCGCACCACTCATCTCAATCAGCTGAACTCCCCCCTCTGTCATCGGTCGTTAACTGAAGTAGGACGATGATGCAGAAACCCGTCGAAAGCCCCGTTCTGTGCGGTATTCCGTGCATTTTGTTGAGTATCCAAAACAGTCAACCGGCAGTGCGACAAAGGGATGCGAAAAAGCGGCAAATCAGGGTTGAACTCACGGACCTCAGGTCCTAAAGTTCGCGCCCGAACGTCCATGCTGGAAACGATCCATCCGGCTCAAGTACTGACGACGAGAGATAGCCGGTGCCCTTGACCGGTATCGGTAATGCTCGGCGACATGCCTTGGGAAGTAGGCGAACCAAAGTGGGGAAACGGATTCGACGTTCAGCTTCACCCCTACGAATAACCTGTTCTGCCATTTGGAGTCCCAACCATGTCCATCAAGGTCGAGGATTACTTCGCCCCCGAAACCTTCCAGCGTATGAAGGCGTTTGCCGACAAGCAGGAAACCCCCTTCGTTGTCATCGACAAGCAGACCATCGCCGATGCCTACGACCAGCTGACCGGCTGCTTCCCGTTCGCCAAGATCTACTACGCCGTGAAGGCCAACCCGGCCACCGAAATCACCGAGTTGCTGCGCGACAAGGGTTCGAATTTCGACATCGCCTCCATCTATGAGCTGGACAAGGTGATGAAGACCGGCGTGCGCGCCGAACAGATCAGCTACGGCAACACCATCAAGAAAG
The DNA here is from genome assembly GCF_051990045.1 of Pseudomonas sp. YH-1. Lineage (NCBI taxonomy): Bacteria > Pseudomonadati > Pseudomonadota > Gammaproteobacteria > Pseudomonadales > Pseudomonadaceae > Pseudomonas > Pseudomonas sp. YH-1. Next base: position 2,231,497 of record NZ_CP178184.1, read on the forward strand.
CCCGCGACATCCGCTACTTCTACGAGAAGGGCGTGCGCCTGTTCGCCACCGACTCCGAGGCCGACCTGCGCAACATCGCCAAGGCCGCGCCGGGCTCCAAGGTCTACGTGCGCATCCTCACCGAAGGCTCCACCTCCGCCGACTGGCCGCTGTCGCGCAAGTTCGGTTGCCAGTCCGACATGGCCATGGACCTGCTGGTGCTGGCCCGCGACCTGGGTCTGGTGCCCTACGGTGTGTCCTTCCACGTGGGTTCGCAGCAGCGCGACATCGGTGTATGGGACGCGGCCATCGCCAAGGTGAAGGTCATCTTCGAGCGCCTGAAGGAAGAAGACGGCATCGAGCTGAAGCTGATCAACATGGGCGGAGGATTCCCGGCCAACTACATCGCCAAGACCAACAGCCTGGAAACCTACGCGGAAGAAATCATCCGTTTCCTCAAGGAAGACTTCGGCGACGAGCTGCCGGAAATCATCCTGGAGCCGGGCCGCTCGCTGATCGCCAACGCCGGCATCCTGGTCAGCGAAGTCGTGCTGGTGGCGCGCAAGTCGCGTACCGCCGTGGAGCGCTGGGTGTTCACCGATGTGGGCAAGTTCTCCGGCCTGATCGAAACCATGGACGAGTCCATCAAGTTCCCGATCCACGTGGAGAAGGCGGGCGAGTTGGAAGAAGTGGTGATCGCCGGCCCGACCTGTGACAGCGCGGACATCATGTACGAGCACTACAAGTACGGCCTGCCACTGAACCTGGCTGCCGGCGACCGCCTGTACTGGCTGTCCACCGGCGCCTACACCACCAGCTACAGTGCGGTGGAATTCAACGGCTTCCCGCCGCTGAAGGCGTTCTACCTGTAAGCCTCGCTTCAATGAAAAAGCCCCGCCGATGCGGGGCTTTTTCATTATCTGCCGGCGGCGCTTTTCGTAGGGCGAATAACCTGGAACAGGTTATCCGCCGTCTCTGAATGGCGGATAACGCTGGCGCGTTATGCGCCCTACCAACTTTGTGGTGCGTGGGCGCCGTGTGGGAGCGGGCCATGCCTGCGATCGAGCCCATGGGGCGCTCCTGCAGGTGCGGGTGGTGCTTGGAAAGAAAAACGCCCCGCAGTGCGGGGCGTTTTACGGTGCGTCGGGAAGACTCAACCCTCGTTGGGCTGCGCCTTCACCGGTGCCTGTGCCGTGGCTGGCGCCTTGGCGCCGTCGGCGATTTCCTGCTGCGGCGCGGCCTTGTCCTGCGGCAGCTTGTCGAACTCGTGCAGGCCATCCTTCTTGTACGGATCGCCGATCCAGCGCGGGGCGGCGGCAAACTGCTCGTTCACCAGGCTCTTGGCCGGTTCGTAACGGTCGTAGCTCAGGCCCGCAAGGTCCGACAGGGTGTGGATCAGGTGCGAGCTGCTGTAGGAACGATTGGCCACTGCCTGCAGGTCGCGCGGGTGCTCGGCCTGCCAGCTCGGCGAAGTCCAGACCATGAACGGAATGGTGTACATCGGTCGGGTCGGGTCCATCTCGTTGCGGCCCAGGCGGTCGTGGTTGCCCGAGCTGTAGACCTCCTCACCGTGGTCGGAGAGATAGAGCATGAAGCCGTTGGCGTTGGCGGCCGAGTAACGCTTGATCAGGCTCGACACCACGAAGTCGTTGTAGCGCACCGCGTTGTCGTAGAAGTTGTAGGTTTCCACCTGGTCATCCGACAGGGCCGAGGGGGCGCCCTGGCGGTCCTTGAAGTAGGCGAACTCGTCCGGATAGCGGTAGCGGTAGTCCATGTGCGTGCCCAGCAGGTGGATCACGATGAACTTCTTCTGCGCCGGGTCCTTCAGGGCCTTCTCGAACGGGTCGAGCACCACGCCGTCGTACTGGCTGGCGTTCTGGTTGCGCTGGTTGTTCAGGTACGCCTGCTCGTCCGTCTGCTGGGAGAAGGTGGTGAGCATGGTGTTGCGCTTGGTCATCGTCTGCTGGTTGGTGATCCAGAAGGTCTTGTAGCCCGCCTGTTTCATCAGGTTGATCAGCGACGGATCGGTGAGGAAGCGGTCCGGGTTCTGCTCATCGCCGAAGGTGAGGATCTGCTGCATCACCTCGATGGTGTAGGGGCGCGGCGCGACCACGTTCTGGAACACGGTCAGGCCCTGGCCGCTGGCGGCGAGGGCGTCGAGGTTCGGCGTGGTGTCGCGGCCGTAGCCATAGAGGTGCATGTGCTGGCGAGTCGTGGATTCGCCCAGGACCAGCACCAGGGTGCGCGGCTCGTTACCGCTGCTGTCCTTGAGGTTCTGCAGGGGTGGCAGGGAGGCGTTCTGCTGCAGCAGCTTCTGCATGTTGTCCAGTTGCTGGCGGTACTGGACGTAACCCACCACCAACTGCCACGGAACCGCCGGCTCCATGCGCGACTGCACCTTTTCCACCGCCTGGGCGAAGGTACGCTCCTGGGTGACCATCTGCTTGTAGAAGGGATAGAACAGGTTCAGCACGACCAGCAACACGGCCAGCGGTATGCGGGCATAGGCCGGCATGTTGATCGGACGGATGCGCTTCCACAGCACCACGGCGACCACGGTGTAGGCCAGCAGTGCCAGGCACAGCCAGAGGCTGAAGTACTGGCTGAAGTACTCGCCGGCCTCGGCGGTGTTCGACTCGAACATCACGAAGATGACGCTCTGCGAGAACTCCTGCTTGTAAATGCCGAAGTAGCTCAGGCCCACCAGCGAGGCGCCCCAGAGCACCAGGCCGATGATGGCGGCGACGCCCTTGGTGAAGCGCGGCAGCAGCAGCGGCGGTGCGAGCCACAGGCTGCTGAGGAAGAACGCGTCACGGAAACCGGCGAAGCCAGTGGTGCCGCTGAACAGGATCAGCGCCTGGGTAACGCCGGAGAAGTACCAGAAGAACAGCAGGAGCCAGCCCAGGGCGGCCCAGTCCACGCGTTTGCGCGCTGCGGGAGATGTGGTGTTCGACACTTGCGCCTCGTCGTTGCCAGGCGGCTGCCGAAACGGTCCGGCAGCCAGATTAGCCGGCAAAGCTAGCAGGGTGGGCGTGAAAATTACGTCAAGGGGCGTCAGGCGACGCCCATCTGCTCGGCGAGGTGACGCAGGTCCGACTCGTCACCCAGTTCGGCGGCGCGCTGGAAGTAGGCCAGGGTCAGCTCGCGCAGGCTCGGCGGCATGGAGGCCGCCAGCTGCTGGCGGGCCACGCGCAGGAAGTTGAGGTTGCCGCCTTCCAGTGCGCGCTCCAGCCAGACGCGCGCGGCGGGCAGGTCGCCGCGCTCGGCGAGCACCGAGGCGTGGCTGAACTGGCCACGGAAGTCACCGGCCTCGGCCGACCGACGGTACCACTGGTGCGCCGCGTCCAGGTCGCGCGCTACCACCAGGCCTTCCTCGTGGAAGCGTCCGACGAGGTTCATCGATTTGGCGTGCCCCAGCGCCGCCGCGCTTTGGTAAAGCGCCAGCGCGCGGGCGTCGTTGCGCTGCACGCCACGGCCGGTGGAGAGCAGGTTGGCGAGGTTGTACATCGCCCAGTCGAGCTTCTGCTGCGCCGCTATCGCGTAATGGCGAGCGGCGGCGGCCTCATCCTGCGGGCAACCCCAACCGTGTTCGAGGCAGCGCCCGAGCATGTTGCGCGCCATGGCGTGGCCGCGTTCGGCAGCGATGCCGAACCAGGTCAGGGCCAGGCTGACGTCCTGCTCGATGCCGTGGCCGTCGAGGAGGATCTGCCCGAGCAGCGCCTGGGCTTCGAGGTCGCCCTCGCGGGCGCCGGTCAGGATAAGCCGGGCGGTCTGCCGCGGGTCATCGGCGAGTTGGCCGGTGAGGTCCTCGACATTGATTTCTTCAGTGCGACGCAGGACGAAACTCATGACAGATCAGACATCCACCCAGCGGCGCAGCAGGTTGTGGTAAGTGCCGGTCAGCTCGATCAGCGCCGGATGGTCCGGCACGTCGCGGGTCAGCGCCTGGATCGACTGGTCCATCTGGAACAGCAAAGCGCGCTGGCTGTCCTCGCGTACCAGGCTCTGGGTCCAGAAGAACGAGGCGATGCGGGCGCCACGGGTCACCGGGTTGACCTTGTGCAGGCTGGTAGCGGGGTAGAGCACCAGGTCGCCGGCCGGCAGCTTCACCTGCTGGGTGCCGTAGGTGTCCTGGATCACCAGTTCGCCGCCGTCGTAATCCTCCGGGTCGCTGAAGAACAGGGTCGAGGACACGTCGGTGCGCACCCGCTCGCGGCCGCCCTGGGTATCGCGTACGGCATTGTCGATGTGAAAGTCGAACGAGCCGCCACCGGTGTAGCAGTTGAACAGCGGTGGGAAGACCTTGCTGGGCAGGGCTGCCGACTGGAACAGCGGGTTGCTCCACAGGCGCTGCAGCATGGCTTCGCCGATTTCGCGGGCCAGCGGGTGGTCCTGCGGCAGTTGCAGGTTGTGTTTGGCGCGGGACGACTGGTAACCGGCGGTGACCTTGCCGTCGGCCCACTCGGCCTGTTCCAGGGCCGCGCGGATGCGCGCCACCTCATCGCGGGTGAAGACGCCGGGAATGTGCAGCAGCATGGGCCGGTTCCATCAGTTTCGATAATTTGCCAATGATAATGATTTGCAACATATCGGTACAACCGGCATACCCCTACTTCCGACAGGGAGAAAGTGTAAATGTTGTAAATCATATGCGTATGGTAATGAATGTGAATTGATACAAATTCTCAGTTGCAATAAATTGCGCGGCCTTCATGAACCCCTGGGGAGGGAGTTTCGATGTCGCGTCAATCCACCGAGTTCGCCGGCAGCAAGCCGCGCCTTCTAGTCAGCGCTGTCGGCGTGGCGATCACCGCCATGTCCGGTACTCACCTGGCCCATGCCGCCGAGGCTTCGCCGAAGAAGTCCGGCCAGGACGTGCTGTCCCTGGACGCCGACACCGTCGTTGGCACCCAGCAGCAGGACCCGACCACCTACAACGTCGAGAAGTCCGCGTCGAAGAAGTACACCGCGCCGCTGCTGGATACACCGCGCTCGGTGACCGTGGTACCGCAGCAGGTGATCAAGGACACCGGCGCGCTGACCCTGCAGGACGCCCTGCGCACCGTGCCGGGCATCACCTTCGGCGCTGGCGAGGGCGGCAACCCGACGGGTGACCGCCCGTTCATCCGTGGTTTCGACGCGCAGAGCGACACCTACGTCGATGGCGTCCGCGACACTGGCGCGCAATCGCGTGAAGTCTTCAACCTCGAGCAGATCGAAGTCAGCAAGGGCCCGAACTCGGCCTTCGGCGGCCGCGGCTCGGCCGGTGGCAGCCTGAACCTGATCAGCAAGCAGGCCAAGGCCGGCAACTTCACCGATGGCAGCTTCACCTACGGTTCCGACCAGACCCGTCGCTACACCCTCGACACCAACCAGGAATTCCTCGACGGCAATGCCGCGTTCCGCCTGAACCTGATGACCCACGACCAGAACGTCGCCGGTCGCCAGGCGGTGGACGCCAGCCGCTGGGGTATCGCGCCGTCCCTGACCTTCGGCCTCAACGGCCCGACCCGCGTCACCGTCAGCCATTACCACCTGGAAAGCGACGACACCCCGGACTCGGGCATCCCGTACGCCAAGAGCGCCGACCGCAGCAAGCACAACCCCGACAAGCCGGTGAACGTCGACCGCGACAACTACTACGGCCTCGAGGATCGTGACTTCCAGAAGAGCCGCATCGACACCAGCACCATCACCTTCGAGCACGACTTCAACGATGCCCTGAGCCTGCGCAACACTACGCGCTACGGCACCGCGCACCAGGACTACATCTGGACCCAGCCCGACGACAGCCAGGGCAACATCAACAACGGCACCGTCTGGCGCCGCAACAACAACCGCATCAGCACCACCACCACCGCGACCAACCAGACCGACCTGTTCGGTGAGTTCTACCTGGCCGGCTTCAAGAACAGCTTCACCACCGGCCTGGAATTCACCCGCGAAAACAGCAAGCGCGACGGCTACACGGTGAACACCAACACCGGCTCCAGTGCTGGCGCCAACAAGTGCCGCCCGGCCATCGTCGGCGCACCCAGCGGCTACAACTGCACCAGCCTGGAAAACCCGAACCCGCACGATCCGTGGAACGGCAGCATCGTCCGCAACTACAAGCCGCTGAACACCGTCGCTACCACCAAGGCGATCTACGGCTTCGACACCATCGACCTGAACGAGCAATGGCAGGTCAACGTCGGCGCGCGTTTCGACAGCTTCGAGACCACCGCGAAGAACCATGGCGTGAGCCCGACCACCAAGTTCGAGGACAGCTCCAGCTTCTGGAACTGGCAGGCCGGCGTGGTCTACAAACCGGCGCCTAATGGCAGCATCTACGCCTCCTACGCGACCTCCGCGACCCCGCCCGGCTCAATGCTGGACAACGGTGACACCGGCAACGCCGTGGATACCTTCGCGGTGAAGAACAACCTGGAGCCCGAAGAAACCACCAACTACGAAATCGGTACCAAGTGGAACTTCCTCGACGAGCGCCTGGAGCTGACCGCGGCGATCTTCCGCACCGACAAGGACAACGCCCGGGTACTGGTCTCCAACCAGACCTACGACAACGCCGGCCAATCCCGCGTCGACGGCATCGAACTGTCCGCCAGCGGCAAGATCACCGACAAGTGGAAAGTGTTCGCCGGCTACAGCTACCTCGACAGCGAGCTGGTCAAGGCGGGCAAGTCCGGTCGTAGCGGCACGGTGAACGCCACCGCGGCCTCCAACGACGGCAACCAGATGCCCAACACCCCGGAAAACAGCTTCAGCCTGTGGACCACCTACGATGTCCTGCCCAACGCCACCATCGGCGGCGGCACCTTCTACGTCGACAAGGTCTACGGCGACGTGGCCAACACCATGTACGTCCCGGACTACTGGCGCTACGACGCGATGGCCGCCTACAAGCTGAGCAAGAACGTCGACTTCCAGCTCAACGTGCAGAACGTCTTCGACAAGAAGTACTTCGACAAGGCCTACGCCTCGCACTACGCGTCCCAGGCGGCCGGCCGCACCGTATTGCTGTCCACCAACTTCCACTTCTAAGGCCGCGCACCTCTGGCGACCTGCCCCGGCCGATGCTCCTCGACCGGGGCTTTTCTTTGTCCGGGGCTGGCGCCCGTTCAACGAAGGTAAGGCCAGGGTAAAGATTGTTAAATGGGCTGCGTTTGCGAGCCATTCTCATTAAAATGCCCGCCCTGCGTGATGGGTCTGCGAAGGTGAAACCGCGGTGTTGAAGAAAGTCCTGTTCCAGTTGCATTGGCTGTTCGGTATCAGCGCAGGTCTGGTGCTGGCGCTGATGGGCATCACCGGGGCGATGCTGTCGTTCCAGGATGAAATCCTGCGCGCCATCAACCCCGACAGCCTGGTGGTGGAAAAGCGCGCCGAGTCCGTGCTGCCCATGGACGAGCTTATCCGCCGGGTGGAGAGCGCCGAGCCGGGCAAGAAGGTGTCCTTCCTCTGGCTCAAGACCGAGGGCGTGGAATCCGCGCGTCTCTTCTTCACGCCGCCGCCGGGCCAGCGCCGTGGCGAATCGCTCTATGTCGACCCGTACACCGCAGAAGCTCTGCCCGCGCCCGTGGGCGAGGGCGCCTTCATGTTCATCATGCAGCTGCATCGCTTCCTCGCCGCAGGCGAAGTCGGCCAGCGGATCACTGCCGCCTGCACCCTGATCCTGGTCTTCTTCTGCCTCTCCGGGCTGTACCTGCGCTGGCCGCGCAAGGCGCTGAACTGGCGCATCTGGCTGACTTTCGACTGGCGCAAGAAGGGCCGCGCCTTCAACTGGGACCTGCACGCGGTGGCTGGCACCTGGTGCCTGGTGTTCTACCTCCTGGCCTCGCTGACCGGCCTGTACTGGTCCTACGAGTGGTACCGCAACGGCCTGTTCAAGTTGCTCGACGACGCCCCCGCCGGCCAGGCCAAGGGCGGCCAGCGCGGTGGCGGCAAGCGCGGCCCGGCGCCCGAGGGGCCGCCGCCGGTGGTGGATGCCACGGCCATCTGGAACACCGTCGCGCAGACCGGCGGCCCCAACATGACTGCCTACAACCTGCGCCTGCCGCCGGTGAAGGGTCAGCCGGCCACCGTGTTCTACCTCCTCGATGACGCCGCCCACGAGCGCGCCTTCAACGAGATGACCATCGACCCGGCCAGCGGCAAGCTGCTCAAGCATCGCCGCTATAACGACAGCAGCGCCGGCAAGCAACTGCTCACCAGCGTCTATGCCCTGCACGTGGGCAGCTACTTCGGCCTTACCGGTCGCATCCTGATGATGCTCGCCAGCCTGGCGATGCCGCTGTTCTTCATCACCGGCTGGCTGCTCTACCTCGACCGCCGCCGCAAGAAGCGCGCCGCGCTAGCGGCCCGTGGCGGTCTGGAGAACACGGCCGGTGGTGCCGACTCCTGGCTGGTGGGCTACGCCAGCCAGAGTGGCTTTGCCGAACAACTGGCGTGGCAGAGCGCCGGTCAGCTGCAGGCCGCCGGGCTGCCGGTACGTGTCGAGCCGCTGGGCAAGCTGGACCGCGCGCAGCTGGAGCAGACCCGTAATGCGCTGTTCGTGGTCAGCACCTTCGGTGAAGGCGAGGCGCCGGACAGCGCCCGTAGCTTCGAGCGCCAACTGCTTGGCCAGACCCTGGGGCTCAATGACCTGCGCTTTGCCATCCTCGCCCTGGGCGACCGTCAGTACGAACATTTCTGCGGCTTCGCCCGGCGTATGCAGGGCTGGCTGCAGGGGCAGGGCGCGCGCCCGCTGTTCGATGGCGTGGAAGTGGACAACGGCGACGCCGCCGCGCTGCATGACTGGCAGGTGCGCCTGGCCGAACTCTCCGGCACCGCGCCGCAAGTGGCCTTCACCGTGCCAGCCTTCGAAGTCTGGACGCTGAGTGGCCGTGAGCACCTCAATCCCGGCAGCCAGGGCGAATCCACCTGGCTGTTGCGCCTGAGTGCGCCGAACGATTCGCAGATCGACTGGGCCGCTGGCGACCTGGTGGAAATCGTCCCGCGTCAGCCACAGTTCCTCGTCGCCCGCTGGCTCGCCCGCCTCGGCCTGGATGGCGCCGCCCAGGTGCAGGTGGATGGCCTGGCGATGCCGCTGAAGGACGCCTTGGCTGGCTGCCTGCTGCCGGCGAACCTCGAGCATCTGGTCGGCCAGCACGGTCAGGCGGTGTACGACGCGCTGATCAAGCTCTCGGTGCGCCAGTACTCCATCGCCTCGCTGCGCAGCGCAGGGGCCATGGAGCTGATCGTGCGCCAGGAGCAACATGCCGACGGCTCACTGGGCATCTGTTCCGGCTGGCTGACCGAGTACCTGCCCGAAGGCGGCAGCCTGCTGATGCGCCTGCGCCGCAACCGCAGCTTCCACCTGACCGAGGAGGATCGCCCGCTGATCCTGATCGGCAATGGCACCGGCATCGCCGGCCTGCGCGCACTGCTGCAGGCGAGCGTGGCCGAGTGCCGCTCGCGCAACTGGTTGCTGTTCGGTGAGCGCAACATTGCCCACGACTTCTACTGCCGCGAGGAACTGGAAGGCCTGTTGGCGCGCGGCGAACTGCAGCGCCTGGACGTTGCCTTCTCCCGCGACCAGGACGAGAAGGTCTACGTGCAGGACCGTCTGCGTGCCAGCGGCGAAGTGCTCGCCCAGTGGCTCGATGACGGCGCGGCGATCTACGTTTGCGGCAGCCTGCAAGGCATGGCCGAAGGTGTCGACCGCGCCTTGCGCGAGATGCTGGGCGATGCCGAGGTCGAGGCGCTGTTGGAGAGCGGGCGCTATCGTCGCGACGTGTACTGATCCTGCGTTGGGTGTAGGTCAATCGCGACGAAGTGGCGTTTTTTTGTAGGAGCGAGCTTGCTCGCGAGCAGATATCCCGGCAGCTCCGGAGCTGGCTGGGTTCGCGAGCAAGCTCGCTCCTACAGGGAAACACTGCACTGCGCTCCCGGCAGTTTCGTAGGGCGCATGAAGTGCCAACGTTATTCGCCCTACGCACGGCTCCTCAAATGGCACAAACAAAAAGGCCCCCGCGAATGCGGAGGCCTTTTTTGGCTATCGGGGCGCTTGAATCCAGCCGCTCAGATCCACAGGAACAGTGCCAGCACCGCCGCGAAGAAGCCCCACTTCTGCAGGTAGTACAGCTTGCGGTTGCGCTTCTTCAAGGCCTTGCCCTGCAGGCGGATCTTGTACAGCGAGGCGAAGGCGCGGTTGATGCCGCCGGTCTTGTCGCCCGCGTCGTTGGGGGATGCGGCCGCGGCCATCACATTGCGGCTGAACCAGCGGTTGAACGCCGTCACCCAGCCATACTTCAACGGGCGCTCGATGTCGCAGAAGAGGATCACCCGGTCATGGTCCGTGGTGTTCTCGGCGTAGTGGATGTAGGTCTCGTCGAACACCACCGCCTCGCCATCGCGCCAGTGGTAGCGCTCGCCGTCCACCTCGATGAAGCAGCCCGGATCATTGGGCGTCAGCAGGCCAAGGTGGTAGCGCAGCGAACCGGCGTAGGGGTCGCGGTGGCGCACCAGGCGCGAGCCCGGCGGCAGCTCGGCGAACATCGCCGCCTTGACCGACGGAATCTGCCGCAGCAGTTCGGTGGTCTTCGGGCACAAGGCGTCGGCGGACGGGTGGCTGTCGTCGTACCACTTCAGGTAGAAACGCTTCCAGCCGGTCTTGAAGAAGGAATTGAAACCCACGTCGTTGAGCTGGTCGGAGCGCTTGATGCTGCCGGCGTCGCGCAGGTGCAGGGCTTCGCTGCGGATGGCTTCCCAGTTATCGCTGAGCAGGCGCATCTCGGGGAATTCGTCGGTCGCCAGGTAGGGGCGGCTCGGCACCTTGGAGAACAGGTACATGAGGCAGTTGATCGGCGCCAGGAAGCTGGAGTGGTCGCTCAGCTGGCGTGTGAACTTATGGCGCACCCGCCCACGCAGGTGGACATAAACGATGCTCAGGCCGAAGGCGGCCAGAATGGCGGCTTTGATCATTCGGGGTGGTATCCGTTACTACAGACCGGGGATAGTACTCCTCCTGAACGTGACTGAGTATTCTCCGAAGGCCAAAGGCCAGCGGGTGCAGTAACCTGTGTCGGAGACAGAACCCAGGACCGACCGATGACAGCGCGCACCACGCCAATCCTGCTGAACTGCGACATGGGCGAAAGCTTCGGCGCCTGGCGCATGGGTGACGACACCCACGCCATGCCGTTGATCGACCAGGCCAACCTCGCCTGCGGCTACCATGCCGGCGACCCGTTGACCATGCAGCGCACCGTTCGTCTGGCGGTGGAGCAGGACGTCAGCATCGGTGCGCACCCGGCCTACCCGGACCTGGCCGGCTTCGGCCGCCGCCACATGAGCTGCTCGCCCGAGGAAGTCCACGCCCTGGTGCTCTACCAGATCGGCGCGCTGGACGCCTTCTGCCGCGCCGCCGGTACTCAGGTGGCTTACGTGAAGCCCCATGGCGCGCTGTACAACGACCTCGTGCGTGACGATGCGCTGCTCGCCGCGGTGCTCGATGCCTGTGCCGCCTACCGCAAGCGCCTGCCGCTGATGGTGCTGGCCCTGGCTGATAACAACCGCGAACTGCAACTGGCTGACGCTGCCGACGTGCCGCTGATGTTCGAAGCCTTTGCCGATCGTGCCTATCTGCCCGATGGCCAGCTTGCTCCGCGCCGCCTGCCCAACGCCGTGCACCACGAGCCGCAGCGCATCCTCGACCAGGCCCTGGCCATCGCCCGTGGGGAACCCTTCCCTGACATTGACGGCAACCCATTACGCCTGCGCGCCGACAGCCTCTGTGTGCATGGCGACAATCCCGAATCCCTGGCGGTGCTGCGGCGCCTGCGTGGCCTGCTGGACCAGGCATGATCCGCGTCGAAGCCTTCGGCGCCACGGCGCTGCTGATTACCCTCGCCGAGCAGCCCGACGACAGGTTGCCCTTGCGCATTGCCCGCTTGGCCGAGCGCTTGCGCGCCGAGCTGGGCGTTGCGCTGGCGGATTGCGTGCCGGGCTGGACCACCTTGCTGCTGCATTACGACCTGCTGCGCATCGACCTGCCTCAATTGCAGCTCCGCGTGCGAGCGGCTCTGGCGGGCTGGCCTGATGACTCCCTCGCCGACCGCGCCGGGCGCCTGCATGAAATCGCCGTGTGGTATGCCGGTGAAGACCTCGCGGAAGTTGCGCGGCTCTGCGGGCTCACCTCCGCCCAGGTGGTCGACCTGCACGCCGGGCGCGACTATCGCGTCGGCGCCATCGGCTTCTCTCCCGGCTTCGCCTACCTCGGCGAGCTGGACGAACGCCTCGCCTTGCCGCGCCGGGCGACGCCGCGCACCCACGTGCCCGCAGGCAGCCTGGCGATTGCCGAGCGGCAGACGGCGGTTTATCCACAGGCTTCGCCCGGTGGCTGGCATCTGCTCGGCCGCACCGCGCGACGCCTGTTCGATCCCGGTCAACAGCCGCCTTGCCCGTTGGCCGTGGGTGATCGCGTGCGTTTCGTACCCTTCGATAAGGCGGCTTATCGCGCGGCCGGAGGCGAGCCATGAGCCTGAAAGTCATCGCCTGCGGCCCGCTGTGTCTGCTGCAGGACGGCGGTCGGAAAGGCTGGCAGCACCTGGGCGTTTCGCCCGGCGGCCCTGTGGATAAACAGGCCGCAGCCTGGGCCAATCGACTGCTCGGCAATATGCCAGGCGTGCCGTTGCTGGAAATCGCGCTGGGCGGGGTGGTGCTGGAAGTGCAGGCGGACACCTGGCTGGCGCTGACCGGTGCCGACGTGCCGGCAACCCTGGATGGCGAGCCGCTGCCGGGTTGGTCGCGCTTTCGCGCAAGGGTAGGGCAACGCCTGAAACTGGGCTTCGCCCGCGCCGGTCAACGGGCCTATCTCGCCACTGCCGGAGGCTTCCATGCGCAGTCGATTCTGGGCAGCATTGCGACCCAGACGCGGGAAAAGCTCGGAGGAATTGGCGGCAATGGCCAGCCGCTCCAAGCCGGCGATCTGCTGGAATGCGCAGCCCACGGCGAAGGTTTCACTCGCGGTGCCAGCGTGCCCTGGCCTTATCGACCGGACTACTGCGAGCCCCCTATCCTGCGCGTGCTGCCCGGCCCGGATGCTTTCAGCGAGGAGCAGCGCCAGGCCTTCTTCGAACAGCGCTGGCAGATCAGCCCGCAATCCGATCGCATGGGCGTGCGACTGCGCGGCGAGGCACTGAGCGCGCCTCGCCGGCAATGGTCGCTGGGGATCGTGGAAGGCGCCATCCAGGTACCGCCGGATGGCCAGCCGATTGTCCTGCTGGCCGACCGCCAGACCATGGGCGGCTACCCGTTGCTGGGCGTGCTGCACCCGCTGGACATCGGCCGTCTGGCGCAATGCCCGGCGCATAGCGATGTGCGTTTCGTGGCGGCGAGCGTGGAACAGGCGCAGGCGGACCTGCGCGCCTTCCTGCGCTTCTTCTCCGGCTGACCTCAGCCTTCGAAGCGTTCGCCACGAAACACCCGGCGCGGATTGCCGCGTTGCAGGTGGTGATGCACCAGCCGGCGTTCGGCACGCAGCTCGCTGCTCGCCTGCTCCGCGCGTTCCTCCAGCTTGCGGGCAATCAGCAGCAGCGCCAGACGTTTGTTGGCGTGCTGACTGCGCTCGCTCTGGACCTTCACGCTCAGGCCGCTGGCAACATGGGTGGCGCGCACCGCCGAGTCGGTGGTGTTGACGTGCTGCCCGCCGGGACCGGAGGAGCGCAAGGTTTCGAAGCGCACTTCACCTTCGAGGCTGGCCGGTGGCGCGTTGAATCGTGCGCCGCCGAAGTACCAGTTCTTGCGCCCGTGGTTGGGCCGGTAAGGGCTGGCGCAGACCCATTGCAGGGTGCCGCTCCACTCCTCGGCCAGGGTTGCTGCCGAGTCGCCGTCCAGCGCCAGCAGCACCGAGAGCAGGGTGCCCCGGCGCGGGCCGGCTTCTTCCTCGATCGTGCGAGCCTCGACCCCGCTGGCTTCGGCCTCGCGCAGCAGTCGCTGCAGGGCCTTGGCCACGGCCAGTGCGCATTCGTCCGGCCCCTGGGCCGCGGAAAGTTGCAGCAGGATCATCAGCAGCACTCCCCGCGGGTCTTGTAGGTCAGCACCGGCTTGAGTCGAGCCAGTACCCGCAGCAGGCCCGCTTCGCGCAGTGCACCGACTACCGAGTCGATGGCTTTGTAGGCTTCCGGCGCCTCCTCGTAGATCAGCCCGCGATCACCGCAGATCACCCGGCTGCCCAGCGCGGTGCGGGCCAGTTGCTCGACGCGATAGCGCGCCGAGAGACGGTCCTTGCACTCGCTGCGCATCCACTTGCGCCCCGCGCCGTGGGCGAGGGAGAACAAGCTGCGCGGGTCGGCGACCGGCTCCACCAGGTAGCTGTAGTCGCCGCGCGAACCGGGGATGACCATCACCCCGCGATCCGTCGGCGTCGCGCCCTTGCGGTGCAGCCAACCGTCGACACCTTCGATTTGTGCCGGACTGACGAGGTTGTGGTTCACGTCCAGCACCTGCGCGCCGTCTGCACGCAAACGGTCGAGCATGCGCAGGGCGATCAGCTGACGGTTGGCTTCGGCGAAACGCAGCGCGCCGTCGTGGCGAGCCAGGTAGTGCGCACAGTCGTCGGTGCCTTCCTCCAGGCCCTGGTGGCTGAAGCGGTCCACCTGCTCGCGCAGGATGGCTTCGCCCAGGCCGCGCGAGCCGCTGTGCACCAGCAGGAGCAGGTGGCGACGGTCGAGACCGAGGGCTGCCACGGCGGCTTCGTCGTAGAGCTGATCGAGCTGCTGCAGCTCGGCGAAGTGGTTGCCTCCGCCGATGGTGCCCAGCGAGTGCTCGTGGCCGCAGGGTGGCAGAGCGAAGCCGGCAATGCGCTCGCTCCAGTCTTCGTCCAGCGGGCCGTCGAGGTTGCCCAGGCGCTTCTCCAGCTTGTCCAGGTTCAGCTTGGCGGTGGCGATATCGGTGCGCCACAGCGCCATGCCGCAGCCGATGTCGTTGCCCACCAGCGCCGGATACAGGCGGCCGATGGAGAAGAACGCCGCGCCGATCGGGTAGCCGCGCCCGGGATGCAGGTCCGGCATGCCGGCGACCCGTTGCATGCCCGGCAGGCGGGCGGTGGTTTCAAGTTGCTGGATCGCTTTACCTTCGATCCAGGTGTCGTCCGCGGCAATCAGGGTGATGCCGGCGGACAGATTTTGGATGCAATTGCCCATTGTCCAATCCCATGAGGAATGAAACGAAAAAAGAGGATGGGGGCAGGCCGGAGCCGGGCAATGCGATGCCGCCAAAGGGGCGGCGGGGAAACGATTACGCCAGACGCGACCTGCAAAGGGTGATCAGTGCTTGCATGATGTCTCTCCTTTGCTGTCGGTGGATGGGAAGGTGGCGAATGATAGGCGCGCAGCCGCCCGCGCGCAATCCCGCTATTTCGGCAGGTGCCGCAGCGGTAGGGGGGCCGACTCCTTCACCGTCTGGATGGCGAAGTTGCTGCGGATATCGCTGACGCCCGGCAGCTTGAGCAGGGTGCCGGTGAGGAACTGCTCATAGGCGCGCAGGTCGGGCAGCACCACTTGCAGGAGGAAGTCCGACTCGCCGCTGACCAGGTGTACCGAGATGACTTCCGGCAGGTCGATCACTGCCTGGCGGAAGGCGGCGGCACTGGTGTCGCTGTGGCGTTCCACTTTCACCCCGACGAACACGGTCAGCCCCAGGCCGACTTCGTCGCGCCCCAGCTCCGCGTGGTAGCCACGAATCATGCCGGCTTCTTCGAGAATGCGGACGCGCCGCAGGCAAGGGGAGGGCGACAGGCCGATTTCTTCGGCGAGCTGCACGTTGGTCAGGCGGCCGTCGCGCTGCAAGGCAGCGAGAATGCGGTGGTCATAGGCGTCCAGTTTTTGGATTGGCATGAGTGACTACTCAATGGGCTTGAGGTTGGCAGGATATGCCAATTGTTAGCGCCAGGATGGTCGAATACGCAAGCACCTGCCTGGGCCTTCAGGCATAGAATCCTTATCCGCAATCACTGCTTCGGAGTGGCTCTTGTGGATATCGGCGTCTTCCTGCTGGCCCTGGCGATGGTCTACCTGCTGCCGGGGCCGGACATGATTCTCCTGCTGCACACCGGTGCCCGTGACGGTTGCCGCGCGGCGCTGGCAACTGCGCTCGGGTTGGGCCTGGCACGCGGCTGCCATGTGGCGTTGGCGGCGACCGGACTCGCACTGCTGTTCCGCACGGCGCCCTGGACCTTCGATGGGGTGCGCATCGGTGGCGGCCTCTACCTGGCGTGGATCGGTCTGCAACTGCTGCGTGCTCCGGTGGGCCTGCCGGAGGCAACCGGCGCGGTCGGGTTATCCACAGTCAGCTATCGGCGTGCATTCAGCCGGGGCTTGCTGACCAATCTGCTCAACCCCAAGGCGCTGCTGTTCTGTTCGGTGTTGCTGCCGCAGTTCATCCACCCACAGAACGGTCCTCTGGCGCTTCAGTTCGCACTACTGGGCGGCGTATTGGTAGTGGTCGGGCTGGGCTTCGACAGCTTCTATGCGGTCAGTGGCGAGCGCATGGGCCGCTGGCTGGCGCGGCACAGGACGATGCAACGGATGCAGCAGTGGGGCTTCGGCGGCATCCTGCTGGGGTTCGGTGTGCGACTGGCGCTGATCCGCGATCTGTAAGGCTGAAGTCTTTCGTAGGAGCGAGCTTGCTCGCGAACCAGTTTGCCAGCAGCTTCGAAGCCTGGGTTGTTCGCGAGCAAGCTCGCTCTTACAGGTCTTCTGGCAGGATTTTCCACAGCCGTGCCACGGACGGATTCTGCGGATTGCGCGCGACTACCAGCAGGCCAACGTCGCCGCCGCTCAGCTCGCGCACCAACTGTTCACCCTTGCGTTGCTGCATGCCTTCGGCCAGATAACCCAGGGCGATGCTCGCCGCCGCCGGGTGGGTGGCGACTGGCACGTAACTGCCATCGTCCATGTCCAGTACCACATGCCGTTCTCCGGCATCTGGCGCGGGAACGTGCAGATCGGCCTTGCGCAGTTGCGCCATGGCTTCGTTGCGGTGTGCGCTGGTCATCCGTTCCTGCAGCGCACGCTCCAGCGGCAGGTATTCGTCCCTGGGTTGGGCTTTGGGCTTTGCCGGGGGCGGCAGTGCGGGTGGCTCAGCTCTTGCCGGTACAGGTTTGAGGGGCGCTGGCGGAGTTGCCGCCGGAGGCGCTGGCGTGACATCCGGCTCTTCCTGGTCGAGACCGTCCCAGTCGATCTCGTCGAGATCGACTTCCCCTGCTGCCTTCTTCTTCGGCGCAGGCTTCTTCCGCGACTTCACGGCCGCGCGCACGTCCATGCGCCGCTGACGCTTCCACTTGTGCAGCTGCACGTTGGCGATGACAGCGGTGACGAGGATGAGCAGGAGGAAGAACAGCAGCATGGAAGATCGTGGCCCTGTGGATAACGGCCACGGCGTGCAGGCGGTGGCGGGGTGCCACCCTGGCGGGATTGTCTGGCTCAGGCGATAGGCCTGCTCCGGCTGCGTTGTAGGACGCAGCTGTTTCCGAAAGAGGGGCCGGCCTATGACCGGCCCGTTTCGGTTCAGTTCAGGAACTGCTCCGCATGGTGGCAAGCCACCTGGCGCTCATCGAGCAGGCGCAGCTCCGGGACTTCGGCCTTGCAGCGCTCGGTCGCATACGGGCAGCGCTTGTGGAAGGCGCAGCCAGTGGGCGGGTTGAGCGGGTTGGGGAGTTCGCCCTGGATCTTGATCTTGGGCTTGTCCGGATCGGGGTGGATCGCCGGGGTCGCCGAAAGCAGGGCCTGGGTATAGGGGTGCAGCGGGCGCTCGTAGAGCTTGTCCGCCGGGCCCATCTCCGCCGGGCGGCCGAGGTACATCACCAGCACGTCGTCGGCCACGTGGCGGACCACGGCGAGGTTGTGGGAGATGAACACGTAGGCGGTGCCGAACTCCTGCTGCAGGTCCATGAACAGGTTGAGCACCTGGGCCTGGATCGACACGTCGAGCGCCGAGGTCGGCTCGTCCGCCACCAGCACCTTGGGCCGCAGCATCATCGCGCGGGCCAGGGCAATGCGCTGGCGCTGGCCGCCGGAGAACATGTGCGGGTAGCGCTGGTAATGCTCAGGGCGCAGGCCGACCTGCTTCATCATCGCCTGCACCCGTTCGCGGCGTTCGACGCGGGAGAGGCTGGTGTTGATGACCAGCGGTTCGGCCAGTTGGTCGCCGATCTTCTGCCGCGGGTTGAGCGAGGCGTAGGGGTTCTGGAAGACCATCTGCACGTCACGGCGCAGTTGCTTGCGGGTGTCGTGGTCGGCGCCTTTCACCTCGTGGCCGGCGATCTGCAGCGAGCCGGAGGTGGGCTCCTCGATCAGTGTCAGCGCACGGGCGAGGGTGGACTTGCCGCAGCCGGACTCGCCGACCACGGCGAGGGTCTTGCCGGCCTGCAGGTCGAAGGACACGCCGTTGAGCGCGCGGACCAGGGCGTGCGGCTTGAACAGGCCCTGGGAGATTTCGTAGTGACGGGTCAGGTCGCGGGCGGTCAGGACGGCGCTCATCGGGCCACCTCGGTGTTCAGGTTGAGCGGGTAGAAGCAGCGCACCGCGCCGCGCTCATGGGCTTCCAGGGCCGGACGCACGCTGCGGCAGTTGTCCTGCACGTAGGGGCAGCGCGGTGACAGCAGGCAACCCTGCGGACGGTCGTACTTGCCGGGGACGATGCCGGGCAGGGTGGCCAGGCGTTCCTCGCCGGCACTGTGCTCGGGGATCGCCTTGAGCAGCGCCTCGGTGTACGGGTGGGTCGGCAGGTCGAACAGCGCCGGCACCTGGCCGATCTCCACGGCTTGCCCGGCGTACATCACGCAGACGCGCTGGGCGGTCTCGGCGACCACGGCGAGGTCGTGGGTGATCAGGATCAGTGCCATGCCCTGGTCGCGCTGCAGGTTCAGCAGCAGCTCCATGATCTGCGCCTGGATGGTCACGTCCAGCGCGGTGGTGGGCTCGTCGGCAATCAGCAGCTTGGGCTCGCCGGCAATCGCCATGGCGATCGCGACGCGCTGGCTCATGCCGCCGGACAGCTGGTGCGGGTAGGCGTCCAGGCGCTGCGCGGCGCCGGGGATTTCCACCCGTTCGAGCAGTTCCAGGGCGCGCTGGCGCAGGGCCTTGCCGCGCAGGCCGAGGTGCAGCTTGAGCACTTCCTCGATCTGGTAGCCGACGGTGAAGCTGGGGTTGAGGGCGGTCATCGGGTCCTGGAAGACCATGGCGATGTCCTTGCCGACGATGCGCCGCCGCTCGCGGCCCTTCAGGCGCAGCATGTCGGTGCCATCGAACTGCATGGTGTCGGCGGTGATGATGCCGGGGGCGTCGATCAGGCCCATCAGGGCCATCATGGTCACCGACTTGCCGGAGCCGGATTCGCCGACGATGGCCAGGACTTCGCCCTTGTCCACCGAGAGGTCGAGACCGTCCACCACCGGGATGGCGTTGCGATCGCCGAAGCGCACCGAAAGATTGCGCAGGTCGAGGAGGCTCATACGGCGGTCTCCATCAGGCTTCTGTTCTTTTTGTAGGAACGAGGGGGACGCCTTAGTCCTTGCTCGCGAACGGGGAACGCGGAGGAGTGCAGGTTCGCGAGCAAGCTCGCTCCTACAGACAGCGGGAAGGTATTCATCTGTCTGCTCCTCACGCCGCGTTCTTCAGCTTCGGGTCCAGCGCATCGCGCAGGCCGTCGCCCATCAGGTTGATTGCCAGCACGCTGAGCAGGATGGTCAGGCCGGGCAGCGAGACGACCCACCAGGCGCGCTCGATGTAGTCGCGCGCGGAGGCCAGCATGGTGCCCCACTCGGGCGTCGGCGGTTGCACGCCGAGGCCGAGGAAGCCCAGGGCCGCAGCGTCGAGGATGGCCGAGGAGAAGCTCAGGGTGGCCTGCACAATCAGCGGCGCCATGCAGTTGGGCAGCACGGTGACGAACATCAGGCGCAGGGTGCCGGCGCCGGCCAGGCGCGAGGCGGTGACGTAGTCGCGGTTCAGCTCGCCCATTACGGCGGCGCGGGTCAGGCGCACGTAGGCCGGCAGCGAGACGATGGCGATGGCGATCACGGTGTTGATCAGGCCTGGGCCGAGGATGGCGACGATGGCCACCGCCAGCAGCAGCGACGGCAGGGCCAGCATGATGTCCATCAGGCGCATGATCACCGGGCCCAGGCGGGTCGGCGAGAAGCCGGCGAGCAGGCCGAGGAAGATGCCGGGGATCATCGAGATCAGTACCGAGGTCAGGCCGATCATCAGCGACAGCCGCGCACCGTGCATCAGCCGCGAGAGCAGGTCGCGGCCCAACTCGTCGGTGCCCAGCAGGAACTGCGTGTTGCCGCCTTCGAGCCACAGCGGCGGAGTGAGCAGGAAGTCGCGGAACTGCTCGCTCGGATCGTGGGGCGCGACCCAGGGCGCGAACAGCGCGCAGAACACGATGACCAGCATGAACAGCAGGCCGCCGACCGCGCCCTTGTTGCGCGAGAAGGCTTGCCAGAATTCTTTCAGCGGGGACGGGTAGACCAGGCTCGGGTCGCTGGCGGGAGCTTTGGCGTTGGCAGTCATGGCGTCGGCTCCGGTTAGCGTTGGTGACGGATGCGTGGGTTGGCGAGGCCGTAGAGGATGTCCACGATGAAGTTCACCAGGATCACCAGGGTCGCCACCAGCAGGATGCCGTTCTGCACCACCGGGTAGTCGCGCCGGCCAATGGCGTCGATCAACCATTTGCCGATGCCGGGCCAGGAGAAGATCGTCTCGGTCAGTACTGCACCGGCGAGCAGCGTGCCGACCTGCAGGCCGAACACGGTGAGGACCGGAATCATGGCGTTGCGCAGGGCGTGCACGAACACCACGCGCGCCGGCGACAGGCCCTTGGCGCGGGCGGTGCGTACGTAGTCCTCGCGCAGCACTTCGAGCATCGAGGAGCGGGTCATCCGGGCGATCACCGCCAGCGGGATGGTGCCCAGCACGATGGCCGGCAGGATCAGGTGGCGCACGGCGTCCATGAAGGCGCCTTCCTCATCTGACAGCAACGTGTCGATGAGCATGAAGCCGGTCTTCGGTTCGATGTCGTAGAGCAGGTCCAGGCGCCCGGAAACCGGCGTCCAGCCCAGGCTCACGGAGAACAGCATGATGAGGATCAGGCCCCACCAGAAGATCGGCATCGAGTAGCCGGCCAGGGAGATGGTCATCACCCCGTGGTCGAACAGCGAGCCTCGTTTCAAGGCGGCGATCACCCCGGCGAGCAGGCCGAAGACACCCGCGAACAGCAGGGCCGCCAGGGACAGTTCGAGGGTCGCCGGGAACAGGGTGAGGAATTCGTGCCAGACGCTGTCGCGGGTGGTCAGCGATTCGCCGAGGTTGCCCTGGGCGAGGTTGCCGATGTAGTCGAGGTACTGCTGGTAGAGGGGCTTGTCGAGCCCCAGGCGGTGCATGGCCTCGGCATGCATCTGCGGATCGACGCGGCGTTCGCCCATCATCACTTCCACGGGGTCGCCCGGAATCAGGCGGATCAGCGCGAAGGTCAACAAGGTGACGCCGAAGAAGGTCGGGATCAGGAGCCCGAAGCGCCGGGCAATGAAGGACAGCATTGTGGGGAATTCTCCACATGGGATGGTCACGGTTGGGCCGCGTCATGGGCGGTCCGTTCTTGTCGACGTCGACCCTTATGAGGTCCGGTCCTTGTCGTTATGGTCCCGGCGCGCCCTGTAGCTGCACGCGGGAGAAATTATTCGAACCCAGCGGGCTCAGGGTAAAGCCTGTCACGCTTGGGCGCACCACGGCGAACTGCTTCGGGTACGCCAGGGCGATCCACGGCGCCTCGCGCTGGTAGATCGCCAATGCCTGGCGGTATAGCCCGGCACGGGTTTCCTGGTCGGTGATGGCGCGCGCCTTGCGCAGCAGTTCGTCGAACTCCGCATTGCACCAGCCCGCCTGGTTCTCGCCACTCTTCGCGGCAGCGCAGGACAGGTTCGGCGTCAGGAAGTTATCCGGATCGCCGTTGTCGCCCGCCCAGCCCATGAAGATCAGGTCGTGCTCGCCCTGCTTGGCGCGCTTGATCAACTCGCCCCATTCGAACACGCGGATATCGGCCTGGATGCCGATCTTGCCCAGGTCATCCTGCAGCATCTGTGCGCCGATGCCGGGATTGGGGTTGGTCGGACCGCCGCCGGGGCGGGTCCAGATCGACAGTTTCAGGCCGGGCTTGATGCCGGCTTCTGCCAGCAATTGTTTCGCCCGCGCCGGGTCGTGGGGCCAGACCTTGAGTTGTGGATCGGAACCCCACAATGTCGGCGGATAGGGCGCTACAGCCAGCGTCGCGGCGCCTTCGCCGAACTGCGCCCGCAGGTAGGCTTCGCGGTCGAAGGCGAGGTTGATCGCCTGCCGCACTCGCACGTCATCCAGCGGCTTGTGCCGGGTATTGAGGCCGACATAGGCGACCAGCAACGAGTCCAGTTCCTCGATGGTCAGCTTTGGATCCTGGCGCAGCGCAGGGATGTCGGTGGGCTTGGGGTAGACGGCTATCTGGCAATCGCCGGCCTTGACCTTCTGGATGCGCACGTTCGGATCAGGAGTGATCGCCAGCAGCAGGTGGTCGATCTTCGGCTTGCCCCCCCAGTAGTCGGGATTGGCGAGGAAGCGCACCTGGGCGTCCTTCTGGTAGCGCTGGAAGATGAAGGGCCCGGTGCCGATGGGCAGGTTATTCAGTTGGTCGGCTTTTTCGGCGGCCAGCAGCAGGTCACCGTACTCGGCGGAATAGATGGAGGCGAAGCCCATCGCCAGGTCGGCGAGGAAGGGCGCCTCGGGGTGCCTGAGAGTGAAGCGCACGTGGTGGTCGTCGAGCTTTTCCACCGCGCTGATCAGGCTGGGAAGACCCATCGCCTCGGCATAGGGAAAGCCGCGTGGCGCCAGTTTGTTCCAAGGGTGCTTCGGGTCGAGCTGGCGCTGGAAACTCCAGAGCACGTCGTCGGCGTCGAAATCACGGGTCGGGGTGAAGTAGTCGGTGCTGTGGAATTTCACACCCTGACGCAGGACGAAGGTGTACTGCAGGCCGTCGTCGCTGATCTCCCAGCTCTCTGCGAGGGCTGGCACCACGCGGGTGCTGCCGGGGGCGAACTGCACCAGGCGCTCGAAGACCGTCTCGGCGGAAGCGTCGGCGGTGGTGGCGGCGGTGTACTGGGTGATGTCGAACCCTTCCGGGCTGGCCTCGGTGCAGACCACCAACGATTGGCCGAATGCCGGCGCACAGCCGAGCAGGCTGGCCAGGGTCAGGCGGATGAGCGCTTTGCGCACGGCGGCTGCCGGGAGAAAGGGCCGCCGGGAAGCCCGGCGGCCGCTGGCCTTACTTGCCTACGCTGACGCCGTAGAACGAGTTCAGCGCGAACGGGCTGATCTTGAAGTCCTGCACCGTCTTGCGCATCGGCTGGTACACGGTGGAGTGGGCGATCGGGGTGATCGGCACCTGCTCCTTGAGGATGTGCTGGGCCTGCTTGTACAGCTCGGTGCGCTTGGCCTGGTCCGGAGTGCGCTTGGCATCCTTGATCAGCTTGTCGTAGGCCGGATCGCACCACTTGGAGAAGTTGTTGCCGTCCACGGCGTCGCAGCCGTAGAGGGTGCCCAGCCAGTTGTCCGGGTCACCGTTGTCGCCGCTCCAGCCGATCAGCATGGCGTCATGCTCGCCGCCCTTGGCACGCTTGATGTACTCGCCCCATTCGTAGGTGACGATCTTCGCCTTGATGCCGACCTTGGCCCAGTCGGACTGCAGCATCTCGGCCATCAGCTTGGCGTTGGGGTTGTACGGGCGTTGCACCGGCATGGCCCACAGGGTGATCTCGGTGCCTTCGGCGACGCCGGCCTTCTTCAGCAGCTCCTTGGCCTTCTCCGGGTTGTAGCCGGCATCCTTGATGGTGTCGTCGTAGGACCATTGGGTCGGCGGCATGCCGTTCACGGCGAGCTGGCCGGCGCCCTGGTAGACGGCGTCGATGATGGCCTTCTTGTTCACCGCCATGTCCAGCGCTTCGCGCACTTCGAGCTTGTCGAACGGCTTGTGGGTGACGTTGTAGGCGATGTAGCCGAGGTTGAAGCCCGGCTGCGACGGCATGTTCAGGTTCGGGTCCTTCTTCAGCGACTCCAGGTCGGCGGGGCGCGGGAAGAGGGTGACCTGGCACTCGTTGGCCTTGAGCTTCTGCATGCGCACCGAGGCGTCGGTGTTGATGGCGAAGATCAGGTTGTCGATCTTCACCTCACCCTTGTTCCAGTAGTCCGGGTTGGCCTTGAAGCGGATCATCGCGTCCTTCTGGTAGCGATTGAACACGAACGGGCCGGTGCCGATGGGCTTCTGGTTGATGTCGGCGGCTTTGCCCTGCTTGAGCAACTGGTCGGCGTATTCGGCGGACTGGATCGAGGCGAAGCTCATGGCCAGGTTCTGGATGAACGCGGCGTCGACTTCGTTGAGGCTGAACTTGACGGTCTTGTCATCGACCTTCTCCACCTTGGCGATATTCGCGTCCATGCCCATGTCGGTGAAGTAGGGGAATTCGGTCTGGTACGCCTTACGGAACGGATGGTTCTTGTCGAGCATGCGGTTGAAGGTGAACAGCACGTCGTCGGCGTTGAATTCGCGGGTTGGCTTGAAGTAGTCGGTGGTGTGGAACTTCACGCCGGAGCGCAGATGGAAGGTGTAGGTCTTGCCGTCATCGGATACGTCCCATTTTTCCGCAAGGCCCGGGATGACCTGGGTGCCGCCGCGCTCGAACTGGGTGAGACGGTTGAAGACCGTTTCGGCCGAGGCGTCGAAGTCGGTGCCGGTGGTGTACTGGCCGGGGTCGAAGCCCGCGGGGCTGCCTTCGGAGCAGTAGACCAGGTTGTTGGCGGCGTGGGCGAGCGGGGCGCTGGCGATCAGCCCAGCGGCAATCATGGAGCGGATGACGGCGTTCTTACGCATACGGACCTCTGTTTATTCTGGTTGTCATCGAGGGGCAGCCTCGTGAGCTGCGTTGCGTGAAACTATGCACGGCACATGCCGGGCGCAAGCTGCTGGCGGGGATGAGTGTAGAAGTTGTGACGCGGGTGCAAGGGAATGTCGCAATTTCGACAATGGGAACCGTGCAGTCGAGTGGCGGCGCCCCGGTCCCCGAAGGCGCCGCGCAGGAAGAGGTCGTGGGTGTTACGGCATCTGCACCTCGATCGTGCCGTCGGCGCTGACGGTGACCTGGCTGGTACCGGCTTCGATTTCCTGCGCCGGGGCGCCGCCGTAGCTGTCGGCCTTCATCGCGGCCATGCGCATCACGGGCATCGGGCGAGGCGCGCCGGAGGTGTTCAGGTTCAGGCTGACCAGCTTGTAGCCCTTGCCGCCGAGGGCATCGGTGAGCACCTGGGCACGGGCCTTGAAGGCATCCACGGCGCCTTTCATCATTGCATCCTCGTTCTTCGCGCGGGTCGCGTCGGCGATGCTGAAGTTCATGCTGCCCATCTTCAGCTTGCCCAGCAGGTCGGCGGTGAGCTGGGAGAGGGCGGCGAAGTCGGTGCTTTCCAGGCGCAATTCTGCGCGCTCGCGCCAGGCGGTGATCTTCTGGCCCTTGTCGTCATACACCGGGTAGCTGTTGCGACTGCCCAGGCTGACGGTCACGCCTTTCACCTTGCGCGCCTGCTCGACTGCCGCGTTCATCGCGGTGGTGGTTTCGGCCGCCAGCTTCGTCGGATCGTTGGCCTGGCCTTCGGTGAACAGGGTCACGTGCATCAGGTCGTGGGCGACTTCCTGGCTGACCTCGGCGCGCAGCGAAACCTGGTTGTAGCGAGGTTCGTCTGCCAGGGCTCCCAGGCTGGTGGCGCACAGAGCGATGGCGGCGGCGATGGCGGTGAAGGGTTTCTTCAGTACAGACATGGATGACTCCTTGCTCCAGAAAAATGTCCGGGCCACAGCTTAGTAGAGCCGCTGGCGAGGACTGTCAGACTCTTTGACGACGATGGCGTCGAGTTCGGGTTATTGACCGGTGTCACTAAATGTTTCGGCATCGGGCGGCCAGCGCAGGGCGCGCTGGAGTATGCTGTGGCGCTATGCCGCATAAAGGAGAGGGGGCTCTTGGCTATACTCGCGCAAATTCCGGAATTCACCATGCGCCCACCGGTTTTCCAGCTGTCCGCCAGTCGTCAGAACCTCCTGCATCTGACGCTCATCCGTATTCTCGTGCTTGCCGCCCAGGCCGGTTCGGTCGGGCTTGCCTACAAGGCCCAGCTGATCCAACTGCCCTGGCTCGCGCTCGGCGTGACCCTCGGCGTCTCCCTCGTACTCTGCCTGGGTACTGCACTGCGCCTGCGCGGTCCATGGCCGGTGACCGAACTCGAGTATGCCGTTCAGTTGGCCTGCGATCTGGTCATCCACAGCGTGCTGCTCTATTACTCGGGCGGTTCGAGCAATCCCTTCGTCTCTTATTACCTGGTGCCGCTGACCATCGCCGCGGCGACCCTGCCGTGGCTCTACACCATCGCCCTGGCGGGCCTCGCGCTGGCCAGCTACACCGTGCTGCTGGTGTGGTTCCACCCGCTGGAGATGGCTGCCGGGCAGCGCGACAACCTGCTGATCTACGGCATGTGGCTGAGCTTCGCCCTCGCCGCCGCGCTGATCACCTTCTTCGTCGCCCGCATGTCCGAGTCGCTGCGCCGGCAGGAACAGTTGCAGGCCCAGCGTCGCGAGGAGGGCATGCGCGACCAGCAATTGCTGGCCGTCGCTACTCAGGCCGCCGGAGCCGCCCATGAGCTGGGCACCCCGCTGGCGACCATGAGCGTACTGCTCAAGGAATTGCGCCAGACCAATGCGGACCAGCCGATGTTGCAGGAAGATCTCGCCCTGCTGCAGGAGCAGGTCAAGCTCTGCAAGACCACGCTTCAGCACCTGGTGCGCGCCGCCGAGGCGGACCGTCGCCAGGCGGTGGAGGAGCAGGGCGCCAACGAATGGGTCGAGTCGGTACTGCGTCGCTGGCACCTGATGCGCCCCGAGGCGAGCTATCGCTATCAGACGCTGGGCAAGGGCAAGGCACCGCGGATGACGCCGCCGACCGACCTGAGCCAGGCGCTGTTGAACCTGCTCAATAATGCGACGGACGCCTGTCCGGACGATCTGGACATCCGCCTGGACTGGGATGCCGGTGAAATCTGCCTGAGCATCCGCGACCAGGGCCCAGGCGTGCCGTTGGCCATTGCCGAACAACTCGGCAAGCCGTTCTTCACCACCAAAGGCAAAGGGTTCGGCCTGGGGTTGTTCCTCAGCCAGGCCAGCGTGACCCGCGCGGGTGGAACGGTGAAGTTGTATAACCATGAAGATGGCGGCACTCTGACCGAGTTGCGTCTGCCCAGAAGCTATGGCGTGGCCTGATCGCCGCGCCCGCGAGGAAGTACCATGAGCGAAGAGATCCTGTTCGAAGGCGAAGAGCAGCCCCACCTGCTGCTGGTGGACGACGATGCCACCTTTACCCGCGTCATGGCCCGCGCCATGACCCGTCGCGGGTTGCGGGTGTCGGTCGCCGGCTCCGCCGAGGAAGGCCTGGCCATGGCCAAGGAAGATCTGCCCGACTACGCCGTGCTGGACCTGAAGATGGACGGCGACTCCGGCCTGGTCCTGCTGCCCAAGCTGCTCGAGCTCGACGCCGAGATGCGTGTGGTGATCCTCACCGGCTACTCCAGCATCGCCACCGCGGTGGAGGCCATCAAGCGCGGCGCCACCAACTACCTGTGCAAACCGGCCGACGCAGACGATGTGCTCACCGCGCTGCTGTCGCAGCATGCGGACCTGGAGACCCTGGTGCCGGAAAACCCCATGTCGGTGGATCGCCTGCAGTGGGAACATATTCAGCGCGTGCTTGCCGAACATGACGGCAACATCTCAGCGACCGCCCGAGCGCTGGGTATGCACCGGCGTACATTGCAACGTAAGCTGCAAAAACGCCCGGTGAGGCGTTAAGCGATCGATCAGACAAAGGAGCGCCAATGAGCGCTCCTTTTTATTTCCAGCCGTGCGAGCCGACCCCATGACCGACAGCGCCGAGTACCGGGCCGCGAACGATGCCGTTCGCAGCCGCTTCTTCCACCGAGTCTGGCAACTCACCGCGCCGTACTGGCGCAGCGAAGAGAAGGGCATGGCCTGGCTGCTGCTGATCGTGGTGATCGCCCTCTCCCTGGTGGGTGTGGCCGTCTCGGTCTGGCTTAACAGCTGGTACCGCGACTTCTACAACGCCCTGCAGAACAAGGACGTCGACTCTTTCATTCGCCTGGTTCTGTACTTTTGCGGCATTGCCGCAGCGGCCATCCTGATCGCCGTCTACCGTCTTTACCTGACCCAGATGCTCACCATCCGCTGGCGCCGCTGGCTGACGGAGAAACACTTCGCCGCCTGGCTCGGGGACAAGAACTACTATCGCCTCGAACAGCGTGGCCATACGGACAACCCTGACCAGCGCCTGACCGAAGACCTCAACAATTTCACCGACACTACCCTGACCCTGGGTCTGGGTCTGATCCGTAACGTGGTCAGTCTGGTGTCCTTCTCGGTGATCCTATGGGGTGTCTCCGGCAGCATCGAAGTGTTCGGCATCAGTATTCCCGGCTACATGTTCTGGGCTGCGCTGGTCTACGCCGCGGTCGGCAGTTGGCTGACCCATCTGATCGCCCGCCGTCTGATCACGTTGAACAACCAACAGCAGCGCTTTGAGGCGGACCTTCGCTTCGGCCTGGTGCGGGTGCGCGAGAACGCCGAGAGCATTGCTCTGTATAACGGTGAGGCCAATGAGAATGAGCGATTGATGGCCCGCTTCCGCAATGTATGGGGCAATTTCTGGGAGCTGATGAAGGTGCAGAAGCGCTTGACCTTCTTCAGCTCTGGCTATGCGCAGATCGCCATCATCTTCCCCTTGGTGGTCGCCGCGCCTCGCTATTTTGCCGGCAAGATCCAGCTCGGCGAGCTCATGCAGATCAATTCCGCGTTTGGCAACGTGCAGGATGGCCTGAGCTGGTTCATCGACGCTTATGCCAGCCTCGCCAACTGGCGTGCTACCTGTGACCGTCTGCTGAGCTTCCGCGGGGCCATGACCGAGACGGCTCAGGAGTCGGCCAATATTGATGTGCGCAAGACCGGCACCAACCTGCAGTTGCAGGACCTGACGCTGAGCCTGGGCAGTGGTCGTGAACTGCTGGAGCCAACCCGCCTGACTATCAATACTGGCGAGCACGTGCTGATCGGCGGCCCCTCCGGTGGCGGCAAGAGCACCCTGCTGCGTGCCATGAGCGGCCTGTGGCGCTACGGCAGCGGCGTGGTGCAGATGCCTGAGGCGCGCAGCCTGTTCGTGCCGCAGAAACCGTACCTGCCCATAGGCACATTGGCCGAAGCGCTGTGTTATCCCGAGGCGGGCGACCGGCATGATCTCGAAAGACTGAAGCAGGTGCTGCACTTGTGCCGCCTGGACTCCTTGGTATCCCGCCTGGAAGAGGCTGATCACTGGCAGCGCGTGCTCTCGCCGGGCGAGCAGCAGCGCCTGGCCATCGCCCGCGCGCTGCTTTATGCACCACAGTGGCTGTTCCTCGACGAGGCCACCTCCGCGCTGGACGAGACCGACGAGGCTGCGCTTTATCAGGTGCTGATCGACCAGTTGCCGGGGGTGACCCTGGTCAGCATTGGCCATCGGGTCAGCCTGAAGCGATTCCACCCGCGCCAACTGCGCCTGGAGGAGCATCGTTTGCAGGAGATCGAGTCTGTTTTGCCCGCGTAGTGGCAGTTTGATTCACTGGAATAATGTGATCGCGTTAGTGGGAAACATCTGAAAGTCTTCTCAGACAGGATGATTTCTTCTTATTTATTTACATTTTTCAGTGTTTAGCCGCTGCGAAGTTTTCAAGAACAGGTACCCTGTGCACCCCGGCGGTCATCCGCCGGGCCGAATGCATTCCAACGGTACCGCCATGAAACCCCTTTCCCCCTCACGCCAAGCCCTGACTCGCTCGGACCTGCGCCTGATCGACACGCGCCGGTACGTGCTGGGCGCTGCCTGCGTGTCGCTGGTCATCGCCGCGGCTGCCTTCGCTGGCGGGCTGTGGATCGGGCGGGGCCAGGCCGAACCGGTGATGGTCCCGGTGGCGCAGTCCGACGAAGCGCCCGATGAGTCCGGCGAGCGTTTTGCCGCCGAGCGCATCGGCGAGCTGACCGGTCGCCTGCAAGTCCTGGAGAAGGACGCGGACTACCTGCTCAAGGCTGTCGATAGTCACGAGGAAATCGCCCGCAAGCTTTCCAAAGTCGACCCGGAGCTGGTCCCCGTCCCAAAAAGCAAGCCAGCCTCCACCCGCAACGAAGGTGGCATCCTGCTGCCGCCCCGAGCCTGCGTCGACCCGTTGCCCGCATCGGCCGCTGACCTCGAGCGCAATGAGCAATCGGCCAAGTGCCTGCGCCGGGTCTTCGACCTGCTGATGGACCAGGTGGCCCGGCGTAACGCCGATTTCATGGCAATCCCCGCGCGCCGCCCGATGGAGCAGGCGCGCCTGGGCTCGCCGTTCGGTAACCGGGTTGATCCGTTCAACCGCCACCTGGCCTTCCATTCTGGCCAGGACTTCTCCGCGCCCACCGGTAGTCCGATCCATGCCGCCGCCGGCGGCCGGGTGATCGTTTCCGGGCGACATGCTTCCTATGGCAATCGCGTCGAGATCGACCACGGTAATGGCCTGGTGACTCGCTACGCCCATGCCTCCAAGCTGCTGGTGAAAGTCGGCGACGTCGTACTGCCGGGGCAGGAGATCGCCAAGGTCGGTTCCACTGGACGCTCCACTGGTCCGCACCTGCACTTCGAAGTGCTCTACCACGGCGAATTCGTCGACCCGCAGAACTTCCTTTCCCTGGGCGGCATGGAGATCGACAGCGATGGCCTGGCCACGGACTAAGCGGCCCTCCACCCGCCACCTGTTGCGCGCCGAGCACCGCCCTCATGTTCCCCAGGGCTTTGCCTGGTTGGGCTGGGCGGCGCTGGTGCTTCTCGTGTTCGCAGCTCTCGCGCTGGGCGGCTGGCAGCTGCGCGCCAGCGATGATGGCCAGGCGCGTGAGCGCATCGGTGCGCTCGAGGCGAAAAACGCCGAACTGACGCAGGAGCTGGAAGAAAGGCACCTGCAAGCCGAAGAGGAACGCGCCAACCGTGAGCAGCTGATGCGGCGGATCGACGCGATGTCCGCCGAAATCAAGAAACTCAAGACTGAGCTGGCCTTCTTCCGCCAGCAGAAACCTGGCAAGTAGTACGCGCGAGGAATTGCGATGTTCAGCAACAGCAAGAAGAAAGGCCCGCAGGTCTCGGTGGACAAGTTCTCCAGCCTGCTCTCGGGCAACGTCGATCTGGTCGGCGACATGCAGTTCCAGGACGGCCTGAAGATCCTCGGCACGGTGAAAGGCAACATCAGCCACAAGCCCGGCGCGGCCAGCCTGCTGGCGCTCAGCGCGGAAGGCCGGATCGAGGGCAACGTCAGCAGCTACGATGCCCTGATCGACGGCACCATCATCGGCGACCTCTACGTCGAGCACCTGCTGGAACTGCACTCGAACGCGAGGGTGGTCGGCAACATCCAGTACCGCCAGTTGAGCATGGAGAACGGTGCGACGGTGGACGGCAAGCTGACTCGTCTCGCCGACGGCGAGGCGCCCAAGCCCCTGGAGCTGCCGGCTCCGGTGCGCGATGAGGAAGCCGAAGCCTGATTTGCCCCGGCGCGGTGGGTACTTAGCTTGCTATGATTGTCGCCCCCACCGCCCAGACCCGCCCGTCCCATGCTCGCACTCCTGCTCCAGACCTTCAGCATCACCGCCCCGGTCTTTGCCATGCTGTTCCTCGGAGTGCTGCTGCGCCGCGTGGGGGCGATCAATCCGGAATTCATCCAGACGGCGTCGGCGCTGGTGTTCAACGCCACCATGCCGGCGATGCTGTTCCTCGGCATCTACCACTCCGACCTGCACAGCGCGGCGCGTCCGGAAGTGCTGCTGTATTTCTGTGCGGCAACCCTGGCGGGCTTCCTGCTGGCTTGGGGCTGGGCCGTCTGGCGGGTACCGCGCGAGGAGCGTGGTGTCTACGTCCAGGGCTCGTTCCGCGGCAACAACGGCATCATCGGCCTGGCGCTGGCCACCAGTCTCTATGGCGAGCACGGCCTGGCGCTGGGCTCGGTCCTCGCTGCCCTGGTGATCCTCTGCTACAACACACTGTCCTCGGTGGTGCTGGCGATCTACAGCCCGAGCATGAAGTCCGACCCACTGAGCATCGCCCGCAACGTCATCTGCAACCCGCTGATCATCAGTGTGCTGGCCGCACTGCCGTTCTCCTGGTTCGGTATCGGCCTGCCCCAGTGGCTGCTGACCTCCGCCGACTACTTCGCTCAGATGACCCTGCCGCTGGCGCTGGTTTGCATCGGCGGCACGCTGTCGCTGGCCTCGCTACGCGAGAGCGGCGGCCTGGCAATCAGCGCGAGCCTGATGAAGATGGTCTGGTTACCGCTGATCTGTACTTTCGTCGCCTGGGCGCTGGGCTTCCGGGGTGCCGAACTGGGGATTCTCTTCCTCTATTTCGCCAGCCCTACGGCGGCCGCCAGCTATGTCATGGCCCGCGCCGCCAATGGCAACCATGAACTGGCAGCGTCGATCATCGTCATCACCACTCTGGTGGCGGCGCTGACTACCAACGTCGGCATCTTCGTCCTGCAGTGGGGCGGCTGGATGTGACTTGGCGGAAGTCGAGATCCTTCCAAGGGGTGTTGCGCCAAATGCTATTCGGTTTGTAGGAAATTTCTGAAAGATCGCTCTGTATCGCATCCGCGAGCGAACGCCGTTCCGCACACGTACAAGACCGGTTACATTTGGCACCCCGCTATGCACGATCAAGGAATGTTCATGCAGCTCACGCGTCGGATGGTTCGTGCCGTCTTTTTTCTATCAGCCAGTCTCCAGGCTGCGACGGTCGCTGCCGAACCGCGTGCGGACCTCTCCAGCCCAACCGCCGGCTGGCGCTACTCCGGCCTGACCGATGATCCGAGCGTGCCCCGCGTGGCCTATCCCACGCCGCCTATCGACCGTGGCGGTGTGCGTGGCCGCAGCCTGATCGAAGGCCATCTGCGTGAAGTCTCTGGTATCGACCGTGCCCAGCGCCTGGTGGTGAATGGCAATCCGCTTCCTCTCTATACCGACGCTGAAGGCAAGTTCGTTCGCCCCTACAACTTCGGTGCGGGCAGCAACAGCGTGGCGGTCAGCAGCGATCAGGGGAAATCCCTCAAGCGCGTCCAGTTCTACGAAGCCAACACTGGCCGCATTCCACCGCGTATCCGCCTGGCCCTGGGCTGGAACGACCCCAAGGCCGAACTCGATCTGCATATCGTCACGCCTGACGGCCAGCATGCCTTCTGGGCACGCCCGCGCCTGAGCAACGGCGGCGGCCTCGACCCGGATGGCGTCGACGGCCCCGGCCCGGAAATGTTCACCATGGCGGCGCCGTTGCATGGCACTTACCTGGTCTACGTCAATTACTGGGGCAACCTGAACAGCCAGGGTTACAACTTCCAGGCCGGCAGCAATGTGCAGGACGTGATCACCGCCGAGATCAACCTGGTGTTCAACGAAAACACCGTCAACGAGAAGCGCGAGACCTTCGTGGTGCCCATGCGCACCATCGGCGATCTGGTGCTGGTGAAGACCTTCAACTACTGAATTCGCCCCTCGCAGGGATGACACGGGACAAGCGATCCATGAGCGACAATACGCCCTCCAGCAGCCAAGACAGCACCCCTTCGCCGACGCCGGCCCAGGCCCCGAGCCGTGGCCCGTTGATCGCCATCGGCGCGCTTGCCGCCGCGCTGGTGGCCGGCGGCCTGGCCCTGGCCTTCGGCCTGATCCCTGCGTTCCATTCGGCGCCGGTGGGCACCCTGGAAGCGCCCGAAAGCCCAGAAGTGGTCCGCGACCTCAAGCGCCCGGATGCGTTGATCGAGAGTGCCTCTCTCAGTCAGCTGCCCAAGGCGCTGCTGGAAGTGCCGCTGCTGCGCGACGTGCTCACCGAGGACTTCGTCTTCTACTACGAGAACAACGCCGACCGCCTGGGCCTGACCGGCACCCTGCGGCGCATAGTCTACGAACACGACCTGACCCTGAAGGACAGCGTGATCGAGGAACTGCTCGACCAGCCGGCCCAGGTAGCCCTGTGGCGTGGTGCCGATGGCCGTCTGCGTGACTTCATGGTGGTGCTCAGGCGCGGTGGACTGGCCAAGGTACTGGAGCCGCTGGCCAAGGTCGCGGCCGATGACACCCAGCTGAAGAAGGTTGCGGAAATCCAGGTGAAGGGCGGTGCCACGCCGGTCTACAGCCTGCGCTACGGCGCTGAGAAGACCCTGCTGTTCGTCTCCCGTGGCGACCAGATGCTGGTGTTGTCGAACCCGAAGATGCTCTTCCCCAATCCGGACTACGACACTCTGGGTGAGCCCGATGCCGCGATCGCCAAGGATCTGGGCACTGCGCTGGAAGGTGAACCTCTCTTCGCCAAGGACTTCGCCCTGGAGCCGCGCGGCGAGCTGAAACAGCGCATCACCCTGGGCGCTGGCGTGCTCGCGATGGGCTACCAGCGCTTCATCCCGACCTTTGCCGGCGTGCGTTTCGAGCAGGGCAAGGATGGTTGGCACAGTTACCTCGCACTCAACGAAGTCGCCCGCCAGCCGGACCTGGACTTTACCCCCGTCTGGCAGGCGATGCCCATGGGCGCCAGCGCGTGCGTCGCGTTGCCGGTCACGCCGGGCCTGTATGACAACATGCTGGTGAAACTGGGCGCCGAGCAGAAGATGGCCGCGGCATTCTCCGAGCACCTCTCCGGCGCCGCCGGCTTGTGCTGGTACCCGGATTCGCGGCTGCACTCTCCGCTGTTGGCGGTGAAGCTCGACGCCCCTGCCAGCCCCGAGCTGGACGAGCAGCTGGGCAAGCTGTTCGGCAGCATGATTGGCGCCTACGAGGCCAACGTGGAGACCGGTGCCTTCGAGGTTGAAAGTCGAGCCGAGGGCGAAGGGCGTCTGTGGCAACGCCAGGTCAGCTCGCGCTTCGGCCAGTATCAGGCGAGCGAGGCGGAAAATCCCGACCAGGTCAGCGGCAACGGGTTCTTCCGCGTCAGCCTGCTGCGCGATGGCAACACCCTGCTGTTCTCCATCGACGACAAGCTGCTCGACAAGGCCCGCAACACCCTGGCCAAGCGCTTCCCGCCGCTGGCCGACGTGCTGCCCAAGGATGCCCTGGTGCCGGCGTACCTGGCACCCAAGACGCTGTCCGCACTGCTCCAGCGCGAAACCCTCGACAGCCTGCCGCAGGATATCGAACCGGTGTTCCGCAACGCTGCCGACACACTGCTCCTGCCACGCCTGAAGACCCTCGCCGGCAACGGCTCCTACGCCCTGACCCTGCCGGCCGGCAGCGAGCCCAGTGGCGAGTGGGAGTGGCTGCCGCTGGAATGGAAGGCACTGTGATCTGCAAACCCCTCATGCTGGTGGCCGGTCTGCTTGCTGCCACGCTGGCGCACGCGGTGGAGCCTGCACTGGATGCGCAGCAGACCCAGGTGTTCCGCGCCTGGTTTGTGCGTATCGCCGAGGAGCAGCTGCGCCGCGGGCCGAACCCGCGCTGGTACCAGCAGGACTGTGCAGGGCTGGTGCGCTTCGCCGCCAACGAGGCGCTGAAGGTGCACGACGCCAAGTGGCTGCGCGCCAACGGCATGTCCAACCGCTACCTGCCGCCGGAACTGGAACTGTCCGACGCGCAGCGCAACCTCGCGCAGACCTGGCAGCAGGGAGGCGGCAAGACCGGCCCCTACGTCAACGCGATCAAACTCATTCAATACAACAGCCAGCTCGTTGGCCGTGACCTCAACCAGGCACGCCCCGGCGACCTGATGTTCTTCGACCAAGGCGATGACCAGCATCTGATGATCTGGATGGGCCGCGACATCGCTTATCACACCGGCACTCGTACGGCGACCGACAACGGCATGCGCTCGGTCAGCCTGCAACAACTCATGACATGGAAGGACACCCGATGGATACCCGACGAATCCAATCCCAACTTTATCGGCGTCTATCGCTTGTCCTTCCTGACCCGATGAATACGCTGCGCGGCATTGCCGCCGCCCTGGCCTGCGCCGGCCTGTTCGCCGCCGCGCCCGCGGTCGTGCAGGCGGACGACGACGTGCCGGCGAGCAACTACACGCCCATGGCCGGCGAGTCGTTCTTCCTGCTCGCAGACAGCAGCTTCGCCTCCGACGAGGTGGCCAAGGTGCGCCTGGAGGCGCCGGGCCGCGACTACCGCCGCTACCGCATGGAGCCGTATGGCGGCGCAGATATCCGCGTCTACCGCATCGACCAGCCGCTGGACTTCCTCAAGCGCCAGAAGAACCTGCACCGCGTGCTGTCCGAAGGGCAGTTCAAGGGCGAGGGCTTGTCCAACACCCTGGCCTACCTGTGGGACAACTGGTACCGCAAGTCGCGTCGGGTGATGCAGCGGACCTTCTCCTACGAATCGCGCCAGCAGGTCACCGAAGTCGTGCCTGAGCTGAAAATGGGCAATGCCATGCGCGCGCCGACGCCGTATGACGCGCAGCCGCAGTACGCGCCGATTCCCGGACTGCCGATGGTCAGCCAGTTCCGCTATCCGCTGTGGGACGCCAAGCCGATCCAGCCGCCGAAGGAAGTCACCCTCGCCGGTTCCTCCAGCGAGTTCATCAACGTCGCCCCGGGCAACGTCTATGTGCCGCTAGGCAAGCTGAAACCCGGCCTGTACCTGGTCGAAGCGCTGGTCGGCAAATACCGCGCGACCACCGTGGTGTTCGTCTCCAACAGCGTCGCGGTGAGCAAGATCGCCGGCAACGAGCTGCTGGTCTGGACCGCGCGCAAGCATGAAGGCACGCCGGTGGGCGGCGCCAAGGTGCTGTGGACCGATGGCCTGGGCGTGATGAGCAGCGGCAGCAGCGATGCCGACGGCCTGCTGCGCCTGCAGCACGTCAGCCCCGAGCGTTCCTTCGTGATCGGTGAGGACGAGGAGGGCGGCGTCTTCGTCTCCGAGAACTTCTATTACGACAGCGAAATCTACGACACCAAGCTCTATGCCTTCACCGACCGCCCGCTGTACCGTCCGGGCGACTGGGTGTCGCTGAAGATCGTCGGCCGCGAGTTCAAGAACTCCCGCGAATCGCAGTCGCCGCAGAGCGCGCCGCTGCGCCTGTCTGTGATCGACGCCGCCGGCACCACGCTGCAGACCCTGGACCTCAAGTACGACGCCAAGAGTGGTACCAGCGGCCGCTTCCAGCTACCGGCCAACGCCGTCGCCGGCGGCTACGAGCTGCGCTTCGACTACCGCGACCAGACCTACAGCAGCGCCTTCCGCGTTGCCGAGTACATCAAGCCGCACTTCGAGATTTCCCTCGACCTGACCAAGCCGGACTTCAAGACCGGCGAGCCGGTGAAAGGCAACCTGATCCTGCTCTACCCGGACGGCAAGCCGGTGGCCAACGCCCGCCTGGAGCTGAGCCTGCGCGCGCAGCAGCTGTCCATGGTGGATAACGAACTGCAGTACCTCGGCCAGTTCCCGGTGGAGCTTTCCAGCGCGCAGATCACCACCGACGACCAGGGCCGCGCCGCGCTGGACCTGCCGGCGGCGGAGAAACCCAGCCGCTACATGCTCACCGTGTTCGCCAGCGATGGCGCCGCGTACCGCGTGAAGACCAGCAAGGAAATCCTCATCGAGCGCGGCGCCGCCCGCTACCGCGTGAGCGCACCGCAGCGTTTCAGCGCCGCGGGCGATCAGGTCGAGTTCAGCTATGCCGCTGAGCAGCAGACTCAGATCCAGCCCAGCGCCTACCGTTGGCTGCGCCTGGAAGACCGCAGCAGCGGAGATGGCGTTGTGGCCGATGGCAAGTTCGCCATCACCTTCGACAAGCCTGGCACCTACAGCGTCGAACTGCGCGACAAGGCCGGCCAACTACTGGGTGGCACCGGTCACTCGGTCAGCGGCGATGGCGTGAAGGCCGTACCGGGCACCGTGGAAATCGTCCTCGACAAGGCCGAGTACCAGGCCGGTGAAGAGGCGCTGGCGCTCATCACGTTCCCGGAACCGGTGGACGATGCGCTGTTGTCGCTGGAGCGCGACAAGGTGGAGGCCACCGCGCTGCTGTCCAAGGGCGGCGACTGGCTGAAGTTGGAGAAGCTCAATCCGACCCAGTACCGCGCGCGTATCCCGGTGAAGCCGGAGTTCTCGCCGAACCTGACCTTCTCCGTGCTCTACACCCGCAGCGGCGACTACAGCTTCCAGAACGCCGGCATCAAGGTCGCCGTGCCGCAGGTGGAGATCGCTGTCAGCACCGACAAGGAGCGCTACGAACCGGGCGAGACGGTCACCGTCAATCTCGACACTGCCTATGCCGGCAAGCCCGTTTCCAGCCACCTCACCGTGAGCGTGGTGGACGAGATGATCTACGCGCTGCAGCCGGAGATCGCCCCGGGCATCGACCAGTTCTTCTACCATCCGCGCCGCAACAACGTGCGCACCAGCGCGAGCCTCGCATTCATCAGCTACGACGTGGCACTGCCCGGCACGCCCAGCGCACCTGGGCGCGCCAACCGCAGCGAGCGGGGCGTGAAGGTGCTGGAGCGTCCGCGCCGCGAGGAAGTCGACACTGCCGCCTGGGAACCGGAACTGGTCACCGATGCCAACGGCAAGGCCCAGTTCAAGTTCCGCATGCCTGACTCCCTGACCCGCTGGCGCATCACCGCTCGCGCCATGGATGACGAAGGCCAGGTGGGCCAGAAGAAGCAGTTCATCCGCTCGGAGAAACCGCTGTACCTGAAGTGGAGCGGTCCGAAACGCTTCCGCAGCGGCGACGCGCCGGACCTCGGCCTGTTCGTCTTCAACCAGGGCGAGCAGGACACCAAGGCTGAGCTGCTGATCCGCGCCAACGGTGGGGAAAAGACCCAGACGTTGGAACTCAAGCGCGGCGTCAACTACATCGCCCTGCCGCAACAGCCGCTCAGCGATGGCGACTGGAGCGTGGAGCTGCGCCAGGATGGTCAGGTACGCGACAGCCTCGGCGTGCACTTCAGCCTGGTAGCGGACAGCTGGCAGGTGCTGCAGTCCAGGCCGTTGCAGGTCAATGCGCAGAACACCCCACTGCAGTTGCCGGCGGATGCCCGCGACGTCAGCCTGCGCCTGGATGACAGCGCCCAGGCCCTGCTGCGCGGTAACCTCGACTCGCTGCTCGACTACCCCTGGGGCGGCGTCGAGCAGACCGCCAGCCAGCTGCTGCCGCTGAGCGTCGCCTACCCGATGCTGGCGAACGGCGAACCGCGTGTGCGTGATCGCCTGCGCCTGATCATGCAGACCAGTCGCCTGCGCCTGGTGCAGATGGCCGGCCCGGACGCCTACTTCACCTGGTGGGGCGGCGAAGACTACGACGCCTTCCTCACCGCTTATGCCTACTACGCCGACTGGCATGCCAGCCGCGCACTGGACATCCAGCTGCCGCCGGAGCACTGGCAGCGTGTGCTGGAGCTTTACTCCGCGCGTGCCAGCGCCACGCCGCTGTTGCAGCGCGCACTGATCCTGGCGTTCGCCCGCGACATGAAGTTGCCGGTGCAGACCCTGGTCAGCGGCCTGCTCACCGACCTGGAGAACGCCGGCAATGGCGAGGCGGCGAAGTCGGTGAACGACTTCGACAGCGACGACAGCCTGGTCATGGGCCAGCCAGATGCCGAACTGGGCCTGGCAGTAGCCCGTGTGCTGACGGCCAGCCTGGCCGAGCAGAACAAGGTTGCGCTGCCGCAGGGGTTCGCCAAGCAATTGGATGGCGCGCGCCTGAAGCTGAACACCAGCGACCAGCCGTTCGCCCGTGCTGTGCAGCTCTACAGCGGTACCGTCGATGCCGGCCGTGCTCGCACACTGTTGCAGAGCCTGGCGCCGCAGCAGTCCACC
This sequence comes from Pseudomonas sp. YH-1, assembly GCF_051990045.1. Taxonomy (NCBI): domain Bacteria; kingdom Pseudomonadati; phylum Pseudomonadota; class Gammaproteobacteria; order Pseudomonadales; family Pseudomonadaceae; genus Pseudomonas; species Pseudomonas sp. YH-1. Next base: position 2,271,442 of record NZ_CP178184.1, read on the forward strand.
GTCGAGCGCGCCCTGGCGCTGACCTGGATGCAGCGCGCCGTGGCCGATGCCCCGGCTGCCGAGCTGCCCAAGCCGATCACGGACTGGAAGGAAGGCCGCAGCACCACCGGCGATGCCTTCTGGCAGTGGCAGGGCAAGGCAGTGCCTGCGCAACTGGACCTGAGTGCCGCGCCTTCGCGTCCGCTCAACGCTTCCGTGACCTTCCGCAGCGCCGAAGCGCCAGCCAGCCAACTGCCGGTAACCATCAAGCGCCGCCTACTGCGCCTGGTGCCGGGCGAAGATGCGTTTGCCTTCAGCGCCGAGGCACTGGGTGATAAGCCGCTGTCCAGCGACGAGTTGTACCTGGACGAAGTGACCCTGACCGCCGAACAGGCGCAGGCCCTGCGTTACGGCATGCTGGAAGTACCACTGCCGCCGGGTGCAGACGTCGAGCGCACCACCTGGGGCCTGCAGATCAGCGGCCTGGGCGGTGTCGAGGCAACCAGCCTGGAGCGCGCACGCAACGAGCCGGGTGACCTGTTCTACGGCGTGCCGGTGGACACCCTGGGTGGCGAGCTGCGCTTCCGTCATCTGGTCCGCTTCTCGCAGAAGGGCGAGTTCGTCCTGCCGCCGGCACGCTACCAGCGCCTCTATGCGCCGCAGGAGCAGGCGCTGGAGCAGAACCCGGCCCTGGCGAAGATCAAGGTCCAGTAAGCCATGCACGCGCGCCTGGCCGGCCTGATCCTGCTGTTGCCGCTGAGCGCCCTCGCGGCGCCCGGTCCGCAAGAGCAGGCACAGCTGGCCTGGCGCACGGCGCAGGGCGATGAACTGCTGCGGCTCGGGCCGCAGCAGGTGCTCGATCGCCAGCCGTTGCCGGCCGACCTGCACGCTCCGCTGGGCAGCCTGTGGAAACTGTTCGTTTATGCCTGGCTCAACGATACCGGCCAGCAGGAGCCGGCCTACCAGTGCCGTGGCGAGAGCAAGGAAGAAGTCTATTGCTGCACCACCGGGCAAAGCATCGAGCGCGACGCCGCGCTGGTGAAGTCCTGCGGCCTGTACTTCCAGCCGCAGCGCCTAGGCATCGATGGCTCGGTCTGGCAGCAATACTGGCAGGCGCGCCATGCGCCGGCCTGGATCGCCCGGCTGGACAGGCTGGCACCACAAACCGAGGTGCCGGTCGCCGAGTTGCTCGATCAACTGCAGCACTTGCCGGCCCAGGAACAGGCGCGGAAGGTGCTGCTGGACGTCAGCCTCGCCGCCGATGAAGGCCGCACACCGGCCGCATTGGGCGGTCGCCTGCGGGTGAAGACCTGGAGTTGGGACGAGAATGGCCAGCGTGAAGGTGGCTTCGCCGGGTGGCTGGTCGATGGCACGCCGCTCTGGGCGCGCGGGCCGGGGACCAGCAAGACAGTCCTGGCGAAGTACGGCAACGCCATCGGTGCCGCACTGCCGGCTCCTTGGCCCAGCGATCCAGGCCGTTGCGTCGAAGTCGGATTGTTCAGCCGCTATCCGCTGAAAGAGGTCTACGACGCACACAACCAGCCCGTCGCCGAAGGTCTTCTGCAAGGTCGGCAGAGCGTTCTGTTCGCCAATGGCGTCCGGCTGGATGTGGATAGCAGCGGCGATCTTTTCCTTGTGCGCGGCGTCGAAGGCCCGCGTCTGACCGCGCGCCTGTCCCGCGAGGAGTACGTCGCTCGCGTGCTGGATCGCGAGGCGTCCGCTACACCGGCGGAGGCGGCCAAGGCGTTGGCGGTGACCATTCGCACTTATCTTTTGCAAAACGGTGCCCCGCGCGGCGACTGCCTGAGCATCGACGACAGCAGCCAGCGCCAGCGTGTGGCGCCGCGACCGGCCAGCGAAGCAGCGCGTGGTATTGCCGCCTGGACGGCCGACCTGGTGCTGGCTGGCGGCACCGTCACCTACCACACGGACGAGGCGGGGCAGTCGAAACTGTCTTGGCGCGACGCGCAGGAGCAGGCCGCCAAGGGGCTGCGCTATGACGCGATCTTGGCCCGCGCTTTCCCGCGCACGAGCCTCAGTCGTTGGAGCAATCCGATCGCCGCCTGTCAGCCGCTACCGGAGGCGGAGCGTTGGCTGAAGGCACAGCGGCGCGACTGGCGCCCGCGCCTGGAAACCGAGGCGGGCTATGAGGAGCTGCAGTCCTTCGCCGTGTGCCGCCTGAGCAGCGGCCGGCCCTACGTCGACCGCGAACGCCAGCGCATCTATGTGCGCGGGCTGTACTCCCAGCAGGACCGACTCGACCTGGCTCATGAATACCTGCACCTGGCCTTCCAGGCGCACCCCAATGGACAAGACGAGGGCTACGTGGAAAGCCTGGCCCGTCGCCTGATACTGGAATGATCAGCATGAAACTCGCCCACGTGCTCCACCTGTCCCTGCTCGCCAGCCTGATCCCGCTGGGCGCGCAGGCCGCCGAACCGCCGATCAGCCTGGATACCCCACTGGGCGGCTGGCGCTCGGGCGATGGCGACAAGGCCGACTTCCGGCAGACGGTGAACTACCCGGCATCCTCGGTGAACTCGCGGGAGGACCAGTCCGACACTGCGCGGATCCGTGGCGAAATCCGTGGGTTGCCCAAGGACAGCAAGGAGCCTGCGCGGCTGGTGGTCAATGGCGTGGCCATGCCGATGCGGGTCGAAAGCGACGGCAGGTTCGACCGCCCGTTCGCCTTCCCGGCGGGTTCCAACAGCGTCGAAGTCGTCAGCCCGGACGGCCAGCAGCGCAAGCGCGTGCAGTTCTACCACGGCGGCGGTGGCGGCGAGGTGGCGGCCAAGCTGCGGGTCATGCTGTCCTGGGATTCGGACAACACCGACCTCGACCTGCACCTGGTGACGCCCGATGGTGGGCACGTCTGGTACGGCAACCGCTCGCTGCCCAACGGTGCGGCCCAGGACGTTGACGTGACCACCGGCTACGGTCCGGAAATCATCGCCAGCCCGACTCCGCTCAAGGGCCAGTACCTGGTCTACGTGAACTACTACGGCGGTGGCTGGAGTTCGGATGAAAGCTCCGGCGACGTGAATGCGGCCAAGCCGCTGACCACGGCGCAGGTGACTATCGTCACGGAGGAGGGCACGGTGAACGAGAAGCAGGAGTCCTTCCTGATCCCGATGCGCCAGCCGGGTGAGCTGACGCTGGTCAAACGGTTCAGTTATCCGTAGGGCTCATGTAGGAGCGAGCTTGCTCGCGAACCCGCACCGCTGCGGAGCTGTTCGTGAGCAAGCTCGCTCCTGCAGGTTCGCTGTTCAGGCTTTCTGATCCGCTTGCCACGCCTCGATCACTTCCTGCGCTGCGCGGAACGCGTCGATGGCTGCCGGGACGCCGGCATAGACCGCGCAATGCAACAGCGCTTCGCGAATTTCTTCCACGGTGCAGCCATTGTTCAGCGCACCGCGCACGTGGCCTTTCAACTCCTGCGGGCACTTGAGGGCGGTCAGCGCGGCCAGGGTGATCAGGCTGCGAGTCTTGCGCGGCAGGCCGTCGCGGTTCCACACGCCGCCCCAGGCGTGCTCGTTGACGAAGTCCTGCAGCGGCCGGGTGAACTCGGTGGCGTTGCCCAGGGCGCGGTCGACGAAGACGTCGCCCATCACTTCACGGCGAACCTGTTCGCCGGCCTTGCGGTTATCGTTGCTCACTTCTGACTCCTTCAGAGACCTTCCAGGCGCACCCGGGCAGTGCCGGAGCGCAACATATTGAGTTGTTCGGCGGCGGCCTTGGAGACATCGATGATGCGTCCACGGCCAAAGGGTCCGCGATCGTTGATGCGCACCACGACACTGCGGCCATTGTCGAGATTGGTCACCCGTACCCGTGTGCCGAAGGCCAGGGTGCGATGGGCGGCGGTCAGGGCATTCTGGTTGAAGCGCTCGCCGCTGGCGGTGCGTTTGCCGTGGTGGGCCTTGCCGTAATAGGACGCGGTGCCTTCGGCGCGGTAGCCGCGGCCGGAGACCTCCGAGTCGCTGTCGTACGATGTAGTGCTACAGCCGGCCAGCAGGGCCAGGCAGCCGACGAGGGCCATGGGTCGCAGCATCGAACCTCCGGACGAAAAAACGCCGGGCAAGCCCGGCGTCGTTGAAGTGTGGGCTCAGGCTTCGAGCTTCTTCTTCAGCAGTTCGTTCACTTGTGCCGGGTTGGCCTTGCCCTTGGCAGCCTTCATGGCCTGGCCGACGAAGAAGCCGAACATCTTGCCGCGCTTGGCTTCGTCGCTGGCGCGGTACTGTTCCACCTGCTCGGCGTTGGCTGCCAGCACGTCGTCGAGCAGTTTCTCGACGGCGCCGCTGTCGGTGTTCTGCACGAGGTCCTTGGCCTTGATGATTTCGTCCGGCGAGCCTTCACCTTCGGCCAGGGCAGCGAACACGGTCTTCGCCGCCTTGCCGTTGATGGTGCCGTCCTTCAGGCGCAGGATCATCTGGCCCAGGTGCTCGGCGGAAACCGGCGATTGCTCGATTTCCAGGCCGTCCTTATTGAGCAGGCTGGAGAGCTCGCCCATCACCCAGTTGGCGGCCAGCTTGGCATCGCCACAGATGCTCTGGACCTGCTCGAAGTAGTCAGCCATTTCGCGGCTGGCAGACAACACGCTGGCGTCGTAGGCGGACAGGCCGTACTGGCTCTCGAAGCGCTCGCGCTTCTGGTCCGGCAGTTCCGGCAGCTGGCCGCGCAGTTCTTCGAGGAAGGCACGCTCAATGACCACTGGCAGCAGATCCGGGCAGGGGAAGTAACGGTAGTCGTTGGCTTCTTCCTTGCTGCGCATGGAGCGCGTTTCGTTGGCTGCTACGTCATACAGGACGGTTTCCTGGACGATCTTACGGCCGGATTCCAGTTCGTCGATTTGCCACGCGATCTCGGTGTTGATGGCGCGCTCGATGAACTTGAACGAGTTCACGTTCTTGATTTCGCGACGGGTACCGAACTCGGCCTGACCCTTCGGGCGTACCGACACGTTGCAGTCGCAGCGCAGCGAGCCTTCGGCCATGTTGCCGTCGCAGATGCCCAGGTAGCGCACCAGCGCATGGATCGCCTTGGCATAGGCCACGGCTTCCTTCGCGCTGCGTATCTCCGGCTCGGAGACGATCTCCAGCAACGGAGTGCCGGCGCGGTTCAGGTCGATGCCGCTCATGCCGTGGAAGTCTTCGTGCAGGCTCTTGCCGGCATCCTCTTCCAGATGCGCGCGAGTGATGCCGACGCGCTTGACGGTGCCGTCTTCCAGGGTGATGTCCAGGAAGCCCTTGCCGACGATGGGATGGTCCATCTGGCTGGTCTGGTAGCCCTTGGGCAGGTCCGGGTAGAAGTAGTTCTTGCGCGCGAAGACGTTGCGCTCGGCGATCTCGGCGTTGATCGCCAGGCCGAACTGGCAGGCCATGCGCACGGCCTCCTGGTTCAGCACTGGCAGGGTGCCGGGCATGGCCAGGTCGACCAGGCTGGCCTGGGTGTTCGGGGCGGCGCCGAAGGTGGTGGCGCTACCGGAGAAGATCTTCGATTGGGTGGAGAGCTGTGCGTGGATTTCCAGCCCGATCACGGTTTCCCATTGCATGTGTGTCGTCCTCAGAATCCAGCCGGTGCTTGTTTGTGCCAGTCGCTGACCAGTTGGTACTGGTGCGCGACGTTGAGCAGGCGGCCTTCCTGGAAGTACGGCGCAAGCAACTGGACGCCCACCGGCAGGCCGTCGACGAAGCCGGCGGGCATGGACAGGCCTGGAATGCCGGCAAGGTTGGCGGTGATGGTGTAGATGTCTTCCAGGTACTGGGCGACCGGGTCGTTGTTCTTCTCGCCCAGTTTCCAGGCAGGGTTCGGCGTGGTCGGGCCGAGGATCACGTCGACTTCGGCGAAGGCGTTGGTGAAATCGTTCTTGATCAGGCGACGAATCTTCTGAGCCTTCAGGTAATACGCGTCGTAGTAACCGGCGGAAAGCGCGTAGGTGCCGACCATGATGCGGTTCTTCACTTCAGCGCCGAAGCCTTCGGCGCGGGAGCGCTTGTACAGGTCCTGCAGGTCCTTAGGGTTCTCGCAGCGATAGCCGTAGCGAACGCCGTCGAAGCGCGACAGGTTGGAGCTGGCCTCTGCGGGCGCGATCACATAATAAGCAGGGATCGCGTGCTGCATGTTCGGCAGGGAGATCTCCTTGACCACCGCGCCGAGCTGCTTGAGCTGCTCGACCACCTTCATCACCGCGTCGGCGATACGGCTGTCCAGGCCGGCGCCGAAGTACTCCTTCGGCAGGCCGATGCGCAGGCCGGTCAGCGGCTTGCTCAGGGCGGCCAGGTAATCGTCCACCGGCTGATCGACGCAGGTGGAGTCCTTCGGATCGAAACCGGCCATGGCGCCGAGCATCAGCGCGCAGTCCTCGGCGGTGCGGGCCAGCGGGCCGCCCTGGTCGAGGCTGGAGGCGTAGGCGATCATGCCCCAGCGCGAGACACGGCCGTAGGTGGGCTTGATACCGGTGAGGTTGGTCAACGCTGCCGGCTGGCGGATCGAGCCGCCAGTGTCGGTGCCGGTGGCGGCCGGGATCAGGCGCGCGGCCACGGCGGCGGCGGAACCACCGGAGGAGCCGCCCGGTACGCGGGAAGTGTCCCAGGGGTTCTTCACCGGGCCGTAGTGGCTCGATTCGTTGGCCGAGCCCATGGCGAACTCGTCCATGTTCAGTTTGCCCAGGCTTACGGTGCCGGCGTCGGCCAGGCGCTCGACGACGGTGGCGTCGTAGGGCGAGACGAAGGCGTCGAGGATCTTCGAGCCGCAGCTGGTGCGCACGCCCTGGGTGCAGAACAGGTCCTTGTGGGCGATCGGTGCGCCCAGCAGGGCCCCGGTTTCGCCTTTGGCGCGCCGCTCGTCGGCTGCCTTGGCCTGGGCCAGGGCAATTTCCTCGGTGACAGTGATGAAACTGTTCAGCTGCGGGTCGAGCTGCTGGATGCGCGCGAGCAGGGCAGTGGTCAGTTCCTGGGCGGAGAATTGCTTGTCGGCGAGTCCGCGGGCGACTTCGGCGAGGGTCAATTGATGCAGCATATGTCCGTGTCCTTAGCGCTTACTCGATGACTTTCGGGACGAGGTAAAGGCCGTCTTCCACGGCTGGCGCGATGGCCTGGTAGGCTTCGCGGCGGTTCTCCTCGGTGACGGCGTCGGCGCGCAGGCGCTGCGTGGCTTCCAGCGGGTGGGCCAGGGGCTCTACGCCATCGGTGTCGACCGCCTGCATGGCGTCGATCAGGCCGAGGATGTTGTTGAGGGTATCGGTGGTGCGCGAAATGTCGGCTTCCTCCAGGCCCAGGCGGGCGAGGTGGGCGATCTTTTCCACGTCGGAGCGTTCAAGCGCCATCGGGGTCTCCAGCTAGAGCGGCCCGGTTCGAACTGGACCTGGCCGGAAGGAATTGAGGGGGCAGGGAACAGAACCCGCGGCAGACGGTCGAAGGCCGCTGGGATGGGCCTGCGGGCCCGAAAAACGAGGAATCTAGCATAAATTGCCGCCTTGCCCAAAACCCCCGTCATTGTTAGAGTTTGCCGCACTTTTTTACCCGCGCACTTTTCACCCACGCGCCACCTATGGGTTTCTTTCCAATGTTCAAAAAACTGCGTGGCATGTTCTCCAGTGATCTGTCGATCGACCTGGGCACTGCCAATACCCTTATTTATGTGCGCGAGCGCGGCATCGTCCTGAACGAACCGTCCGTGGTCGCCATTCGTAGCCACGGCAGCCAGAAGAGCGTGGTCGCGGTCGGTACCGAAGCCAAGCGCATGCTGGGCCGTACCCCGGGCAACATTGCCGCCATTCGTCCGATGAAGGACGGCGTGATCGCCGACTTCAGCGTCTGCGAGAAGATGCTGCAGTACTTCATCAACAAGGTTCACGAGAACAGCTTCCTGCAGCCCAGCCCGCGCGTGCTGATCTGCGTGCCGTGCAAGTCCACCCAGGTGGAACGCCGTGCCATCCGTGAATCGGCCCTGGGCGCTGGTGCCCGTGAGGTGTACCTGATCGAAGAACCGATGGCCGCAGCCATCGGCGCCGGCCTGCCGGTGGAAGAGGCCCGTGGTTCCATGGTCGTCGATATCGGCGGCGGCACCACCGAGATCGCGCTGATCTCCCTCAACGGCGTGGTCTACGCCGAATCCGTCCGCGTCGGCGGCGATCGCTTCGACGAAGCCATCGTTACCTACGTGCGCCGCAACTACGGCAGCCTGATCGGCGAATCCACCGCCGAGCGCATCAAGCAGGAAATCGGCACCGCCTTCCCGGGCGGCGAAGTCCGCGAAGTCGACGTCCGTGGCCGTAACCTGGCCGAAGGCGTACCGCGCAGCTTCACCCTGAATTCCAACGAAGTGCTCGAAGCGCTGCAGGAATCCCTGGCGACCATCGTTCAGGCGGTCAAGAGCGCCCTGGAACAATCCCCGCCGGAGCTGGCTTCCGACATCGCCGAACGCGGCCTGGTACTGACCGGTGGCGGCGCGCTGCTGCGCGACCTGGACAAGCTGCTGGCCCAGGAAACCGGCCTGCCGGTGATCGTCGCCGAAGACCCGCTGACCTGCGTCGCCCGTGGCGGCGGCAAGGCGCTGGAGATGATGGACCGTCATTCGATGGACCTGCTTTCCACCGAGTAAGGTAGGAAAGCCCTGTAAAGGTCGGTTGACGTTTCGCCCGCGCTGGTGAAACTTCAACCGACTTCGCACAGCTAGGAGCCGGTCATCAAACCGATATTCTCCAAAGGGCCCTCGCTGGGCGCGCGCCTGCTGGTGCTCGCCGTCCTGTCGGTCGCCTTGATGGTGGTCGATGCCCGCTTCGATTATCTGAAACCGGTACGCAGCCAGATGGGCCTCGTGCTGAGTCCCTTCTATGGCATCGCCGATTTCCCCGTTCGTGCGTGGGAAGGTGTGCGCGACCAGTTCACCAGCCGCAGCGAGCTGCTGGCCGAGAACGAGCGCCTGAAGGCCGAGCAGCTGCTGATGCAGCGCCGCCTGCAGAAGCTGGCCACCCTGACCGAACAGAACGTGCGCCTGCGCGAGCTGCTCAACTCCTCCGCCCTGGTCGATGACAAGGTGCTGGTGGGCGAGCTGATCGGTGTCGACCCAAACCCGTTCACTCAACGCATCCTGATCGACAAGGGCGAGAAGGACGGCGTGTTCCAGGGCCAGCCGGTGCTCGACGCCAGCGGCCTGATGGGCCAGGTGGTCGAGGTCATGCCCTACACCGCGCGCGTGCTGTTGTTGACCGATACCACCCACAGCATTCCGGTGCAGGTGAACCGCAATGGCCTGCGTGCCATTGCCGTGGGCACCGGCAACCCGGAACGCCTGGAGCTGCGCTACGTCGCCGATACCGCCGATATCAAGGAAGGCGACCTGCTGGTCAGCTCCGGCCTTGGCCAGCGTTTCCCGGCCGGCTATCCGGTGGCGGTGGTGAAGGAAGTGCTGCACGACACGGGGGGGCCTTTCGCCACCATCCGCGCTGTGCCGACCGCGAAGATGAACCGCAGCCGCTACGTGCTGCTGGTGTTCAGCGACAGCCGTACTCCCGAACAGCGCGCCACCGATGCTGCCGAGGCCCAGGCCGAGGCCGACCGCAAGGCTGCCGAGTCCGGCACGCAGGCACAGCCGGCACCGGGCGCTCCGGCAGCCCAGCCGCATGATGGCGCGCAGCCGGCTGCTCCTGCTGCTCCCGCCGCGCAGCCCGTCCATCCGGCCGCTACCAATGGCACGGCTCCTGCTGCGCCTACCGGTGCGCCGGCATCGCACCCGGATGCAAGGACCCGTCACTGATGGCGGCCCAGGGCTCGAACAACGGCTGGGCCATCTGGTTGACCCTGCTGGCGGCGCTGCTGCTGTCGGTGGCGCCGATGCCCAGCTTCATGGAGATCGGCCGTCCGCTGTGGCTGGCGATGTTCCTCACCTACTGGGTGCTCTACCTGCCACACAAGGTCGGCATGCTGACCGCCTGGGTGCTGGGCGTCGCCGAAGACGTGCTCTACGGCAGCCTGCTGGGGCAGAACGCCTTGATCCTCAGCCTGATCATCTGTCTGGTGCTGTCGCTGCACCAGCGCCTGCGCATGTTCCCCATCTGGCAGCAATGCCTGGTATTGCTGGTGGTCTTCGGTCTCGCCCAGCTGGTCCAGTTGTGGATCAGTGCCCTGACCGGCAACCGCCCGCCGACCCTGGTTTTCCTCCTGCCGGCACTGGTCAGCGCCTTGCTCTGGCCTTGGGTCTACACACTGCTGCGGGCCCTGCGGCTGCGCCTGAACATCAACTGATCGCCCCCTTGCGGGGGAATCGCCGGGCCCGCGTTGCGTGGGCCCGCTTCGGAGTCCCTGATGGCCCAGCTGTACCTCGCCTCCAGTTCGCCGCGCCGCCGCGAGCTGCTTACCCAGATCGGCCTGCCGTTCCACATAGTGCCCGCGTCCATCGATGAAACGCCCGAGTCCGGCGAGTCGGCGCACGCCTATGTCGAGCGACTGGCGCGCGGCAAGGCCAAGGCTGGGCTCAACTTCCTCGCTCAGCGCGCCGACGTCTGCGTGCTCGGCGCCGATACTGCCGTGGTGCTGGACGGCCGTATTCTCGGCAAACCGGTGGATCGCGACGACGCCCTGGCGATGCTGCAGGCCCTGTCTGGTCGCGAGCACGAGGTGCTGACCGCCGTGGCGGTAGCCGACCGGGATCGTTGCGAGGCGCGCGTGGTCAGCAGCCGCGTGGTCTTCCGCGAAGTATCCGTCGAGGAAGCCGAGCGCTATTGGGAAACCGGCGAGCCCCAGGATAAGGCCGGTGGCTATGCTATCCAGGGGCTCGCGGCGGTCTTTGTCAGTCGCGTCGAGGGCAGCTACAGCGCCGTGGTCGGCCTGCCTCTTTGCGAAACCTCGGCATTGCTGGCTGACTTCTCCATCCCCAGCTGGCAGTCTTGATCGGAAAATAGCGCTGGCAAGACTCCGGGCGCGATAAGGAAGGGCGCATGAGCGAAGAGATCCTGATCAATATCACGCCGATGGAATCGCGCGTGGCGGTGGTGGAGAACGGCGTCCTGCAGGAGGTCCATGTCGAGCGCACGTTGCGCCGCGGGATCGTCGGCAACATCTACAAGGGCAAGGTCGTGCGCGTGCTGCCAGGTATGCAGGCGGCCTTCGTCGATGTCGGCCTTGAGCGTGCGGCCTTCATCCATGCCGCGGAGATTTCGACCCGCGAGGGTAGCGCCGTGGAAAGCATCGGAGCGCTGGTCCACGAAGGGCAGAGCCTGGTGGTGCAGGTCACCAAGGACCCCATCGGCACCAAGGGCGCGCGCCTGACCACGCACCTGTCGATCCCCTCGCGCTACCTGGTCTACATGCCGCGCACCAGCCATGTCGGCATTTCCCTGAAGATCGAAGACGAACATGAGCGCGAGCGCCTCAAGCAGGTGGTCGCCAAATGCGTGGAGGCGGAGGGCATCGTCGAGCGCGGCGGGTTTATCCTGCGCACGGCGGCCGAAGGCGCCGGCGAGGACGAGATCCTTGCCGATATCCGCTATCTGCGCCGCCTGTGGGACCAGATCGACGCTCAGATCCAGACCGTCGGCGCGCCAACGATGATCTACGAAGACCTTTCCCTGGCCTTGCGCACCTTGCGCGACCTGGTGAATCCGCGCATCGAGAAGATCCGCGTCGATTCCCGGGAGAACTTCCAGAAGATCACGCAGTTTGTCGAAGAACTGATGCCGGAAATCGCCGATCGCCTGGAACACTACCCGGGCGAGCGGCCGATCTTCGATCTCTACGGGGTCGAGGATGAGGTGCAGAAGGCACTGGAGCGCAAGGTGCTGCTCAAGTCCGGCGGCTACCTGATCATCGACCCGACCGAGGCGATGACCACCATCGACGTCAATACCGGCGCCTTTGTCGGCCACCGAAATCTCGAAGAAACCATCTTCAAGACCAATCTCGAGGCGGCCACCGCCATTGCCCGTCAGCTGCGCCTGCGCAACCTGGGCGGGATCATCATCATCGACTTCATCGACATGGAAGACGAAGAGCACCGCCGCCAGGTCCTGCGGACCCTGGAGAAGCAGCTCGAACGCGACCATGCCAAGACCAATATCATCGGCATCACCGAGCTTGGCCTGGTGCAGATGACCCGCAAGCGCACCCGCGAAAGCCTGGTGCAGGTGCTCTGCGAGCCCTGTCCGAGCTGCCAGGGGCGCGGCATGCTGAAGACCGCCGAAACCATCTGCTACGAGATTTTCCGCGAGATACTCCGCGAAGCACGGGCTTACCAGGCCAATTCCTATCTGGTGCTGGCCAACCAGAAGGTCGTGGATCGCCTGCTCGACGAGGAGTCGGGTAATGTTGCGGACCTGGAGCTGTTCATCGGTCGCCCCATCAAGTTCCAGGTCGAGGCCATGTATTCCCAGGAGCAGTACGACGTGGTCCTGCTTTGAGCGGCGGATCGCACAACCTGGGACTCCGGCGGGAGACCGCCGTGCAATGGGGTTTTTTGGAGCTTTGCCTGACGCACACTGTCAGACCTGGTTCGACATTGCCTGGCTGGGAGGCCGCTCGATGACCCTTCGCTTCGCTTCACAGGTAGCCGGCTGACATGGAGCGTGCCGGCCGCCTGTTTGCCACTTCCCTGCGCATCCTCCTGGGCCTCCTGGCGCTGGGGCTGGTGCTGCTCGCGCTGTATGTCAGCCTCGGCCGACAATTGGTGCCACTGGTGGCGGAGTACCGCGATGACCTGGCGCAGAAGGCCAGCGAACAGCTGGGCCTGCCGGTGGCCATCGGCGCGCTGGAGGGGCACTGGCATGCCTTCAGCCCGATAATCGTCGTGCGCGACATCCAGCTGGGTGAAGGCAATGACTCCCTGCGCCTGGAGAGGGTGCGCCTGACTCCGGACATTCTCGGCAGCGTGATGGCGCGCCAGCCGCGCATCGACAGCCTGGAGCTGGAGGGCCTGCACCTGACCCTGCGCGAGGACGAGGACGGCAAATGGCACGCCGACGGCCTGCCCAGCCGTGGCGGCGACACCGACCCGCGCAAGCTCATCGACCTGCTGCTGACCCCGCGTCGCCTGTCGCTGATGGACAGCCAGCTGACCGTGCTGCCGCAACAGGCCAACCCGCTGTCGCTCAGCTATGTCGGCATGACTCTGCGCAGTGGCAGCCGACAGCGTCTGGAAGCACGCCTCAGCCTGCCCGGTGGCGAGCCGGTGGCGGCGCGGCTGGAAACCCGCCTGAACCGTGACGACTGGGCGAAGAGTTCGGCCCAGCTGTACCTCAGCCTGCCGCAGGCCGACTGGGCCAAGTGGTTGCCCGAGCGTCTCACCGGTGCCTGGAAGCTGGCCCAGGCCAAGGCCGGTGGCGAGTTCTGGGCGACCATCGACAAGGGGGTGCCGGTGTCTGCGGTGGCGCGCCTGAACGCGCCGAAGATCGATGCTGCGTTAGGCGACCGCAAGCCGGTCAGCCTGAGTGACCTGGGTGTCAGTCTCTACTTCCAGCGTAATGGGGACGATCTCGACGTGCGCGTCGCCGATCTGGCGGCGAACCTCGGTGAAATCCGCTGGGGGGAAGTGGAGCTGGAGCTGACGCGCCGCATGAAGGACGAGGAGCATTGGCAGCTTCGCGCCGACCGCCTCGACCTGACCCCGCTGGGGCCGACCATTACCGCCCTGGCACCGCTGCCGGACAAGGTCATCGAGTGGCTCGACGGCCTGAAGCCGCATGGCGTCCTGCACAATGTCAATTTCGACTACTGGCCGCAGCGCGAGGGCGCTGAGCGGGCCATGTACGCCACCAACCTGGAGAAGGTCGGCGTCAGTGCTTTCCATGACGTACCCGCGGTCGCCAATGTCGACGGCACCCTGCGCGGCAACCTTGGCGGCGGCACGCTGGACGCCAATGCCCAGGATTTCATGCTGCACCTGGCGACCCTGTTCCCCGAGCCCTGGCACTACCGAACTGCACATACGCGGATGTTCTTCCAGCTCAACGACGAAGCCTTCACCCTCGGCAGCCACCTGATGCAGGTGGAGGGCGAGGAGGGCACTCTCGCTGGCGACATGCTGATCCGCCTCATGCGAGACCCGGCGCAGGAGGATTACATGGACCTGCGTGTTGGCATGAGCAATGGCGACGCGCGCTATACCAGCAAGTACCTGCCCACCGTCATCCCGCAAATGAGCAAGGACCTCGCTGCCTGGCTCAAGGGCTCGATCAAGAGTGGCCGGATCGAGCAGGGCTACTTCCTCTGGCAGGGCTCTTTGCAGAAGGGCTCGGCGCCTGAAGCCCATGCCATGACCCTGTACTTCAAGGTCCATGACGGCGTTCTCGACTACCAGCCCGGCTGGCCCGGCCTGAGCAAGGCGGAGGGCGAAGTGCGGGTCGAGGACACCGGTGTCAGCATCAACGCCACCAGCGGGCAGATCCTCAATAGCCAGGTGCGCGATGTTTCGGTGGAGATTCCTCACTCTGACCCGGGCGAGGTCGCCCACCTGCACGTGAATGGCGACATCGACAGCAACCTCGTGGATGGCTTGAAGATCCTCCAGGACTCGCCGATCGGCGCGACTCATACCTTCGCCGGCTGGGAAGGCTCCGGAGACCTGAACGGCCATCTCAATCTCGACATTCCCCTGGCCAAGGGAGAGGCGAGCAAGGCGCGGGTGATAGTCGACTTTGACACCGACAAGGCGAAGTTGAAGATTGCCAAGCCCGAACTGAACCTCGAACAGGTCAAGGGCAAGTTCCGTTACGACACCGACAGCGGCCTGAGCGGGCAGAACGTCGCTGCCCAGGTGCTGGGTAGCCGGATCACCGGCAGCATTCGTGCCGAAGGTCGCAACGGCATACCGCGTACGCGAGTGCTGGTCGGTGGCCAGGTACCGATCAAGTCCCTGCTCGACTGGGGCAAGGTACAGCAGCAACTGCCGGTGGATGGCCGGGTGCCGTTCCAGCTCAACCTGCTGCTCGATGGCAAGGACAGCCAGTTGCAGGTCGCCTCGAACCTGCAGGGTGTCACCATCGACTTGCCGGCGCCGTTGGGCAAGGCCGCGCAGGAGACCCGAGAGAGCGAGTGGCGTATGACCCTGGACGGCGCCGAGCGGCGCTACTGGGCGACTTATGGCGACCGCGCCAGCCTGGCCTACGCCGCGCCGGCTGACCAACCGCTTGCCGGTCGTGGTGTGTTGCGCCTGGGCGGCGATCCGGCCGTGCTGCCCAACTGGAGCGGCGTGCAGGTGCGCGGCAAGATCGACGAAATCGACGCCGACGCCTGGATGGCGGTCGCGAAGAAGTACTCCAACGCCGGGGTTGAGGGCGCGGCTGGCCTGCTACGCGGGGCTGACCTGCAGATCGCTCGCTTCAAGGGCTTCGGCCAGACCCTGGAAAACCTCTCGCTGGACCTGGCGCGCGTCGACAGCAGCTGGCAGGTCGGACTGGTCAGCTCGCTGGTCTCCGGCAAGGTCACCCTGCCCGACAGCAAGGTGAAGCCGATTCAGATCGCCCTGGACCGCATCGACCTGCCCAAGGGCGAGGCCATCGATTCCGAGAAAGCGGTGGAAGCGCCGGACCCGCTGGCGAAGATCGACCCGCGCACCCTGCCGCCGATGGATGTGAGCATTCGCCAGGTGCTCAAGGCTGGCAAGCCCGTTGGTGCCTGGAGCTTCAACCTGCGTCCGACGACGACCGGCGTCGGCTTCAACGATGTCAATCTCGACCTGCGCGGGCTGTCGGTGAAGGGCAACCTGCGCTGGGACGGTATGGATACCAGCGCGCGCAGCACCTTCCAGGGCAAGCTCGAGGGCAAGAACCTGGGGGATGTGCTCAAGGCCTGGGACTTTGCGCCCAGCGTGACCAGCGAGCGCTTCAGCGTGGACATCAACGGCAACTGGCCGGGCTCGCCGGCGGCGCTGAACCTGCGGCGCTTCGGCGGCACCCTCGATGCCAGCCTGCGCAAGGGCCAATTCGTCGAGGTGGAGGGGGGCGCCAATGCCCTGCGCGTGTTCGGCCTGCTGAATTTCAACGCCATCAACCGCCGCCTGCGCCTGGACTTCTCCGATCTGCTGGGCAAGGGCTTGAGCTACGACCGGGTGAAGGGTGTGCTCACCGCCACAGACGGGGTGTTCTTCACCCGCGAACCGCTGCGCCTGGACGGTCCGTCGAGCAACCTCGAGCTCAACGGCACGCTGGACCTTGCCCACGATCAGATCGACGCCAAGCTGCTGGTGACCCTGCCGGTGACCAACAACCTGCCACTGGCAGCGCTGATCGTCGGTGCGCCTGCCATTGGCGGTGCCCTGTTCGTCGTGGACAAGCTGCTGGGTGACAAGGTCGCGCGTTTTGCCAGTGTGCAGTACAGCGTGAAGGGCCCGTGGCAGAGTCCGGCCATCACCTTCGAGAAACCTTTCGAAAAGCCTCATTGAGCCCCTCAATCGAGCATAAAGTCCGGGCTTCAGTTAGCATGAAATCCAGACACCGACGGAGCTCAGCATGTCCATTGCCGTCATCCAGATGGTCAGCCAGGACGATGTCCTGGCCAATCTCGCCGCCGCCCGTCGCCTGCTCGAGCAGGCTGCCAAGGGCGGAGCGCGCCTCGCCGTGCTACCGGAAAACTTTGCCGCCATGGGCCGCCGCGATCTCGCACAGATCGGTCGTGCCGAAGCCCTCGGCGAAGGCCCTGTCCTGCCCTGGTTGAAAAGTACCGCCCGCGACCTCAGGTTGTGGATAGTCGCCGGCACCCTGCCGCTGCCGCCTGAAGGCCAGCCCGACGCGAAGGCCAATGCCTGTTCGCTGCTGGTAGACGAGCGCGGCGAAGTGGCGGCGCGCTACGACAAGCTGCACCTGTTCGACGTGGACGTCGCCGACGCCCGTGGCCGCTATCGCGAGTCGGATGACTACGCCTTCGGCCAGCGCGTGGTGGTGGCGGACACGCCGGTGGGGCGTCTGGGGATGACGGTCTGCTACGACCTGCGCTTCCCTGAGCTTTACACCGCACTGCGCGAAGCCGGTGCGGAGCTGATCAGCGCCCCTTCGGCCTTCACCGCGGTGACCGGCGCGGCGCATTGGGAAATCCTCATCCGAGCCCGTGCCATCGAGACCCAGTGCTACCTGCTGGCGGCCGGGCAGGGCGGTACCCACCCCAAAGGACGGGAAACCTGGGGCCAGTCGGCCATTGTCGATCCCTGGGGGCGTATCCTCGCCGAACAGGCCAAGGGCGAAGCCGTGCTGCTGGCCGAGCGCGACAGCAAGGAACAGGCGGCGGTCCGGCAGCGCATGCCGATTGCCCGGCACAGAAGATTTTTCCCGCCGGTCGAACCACGACCGGCGCGTACGGAGTGAATATGAGCGAACTGTTGTCATCCGTCAGTCAGCACCTGCTGGCCCCCGGTGGTCTGGATATCGACCAGCTGTCGCCGATCCTGCACGAGCTGAGCGGCCCCGGCATCGACGCCGCCGATCTGTACTTCCAGAGCCAGGTCTCCGAGTCCTGGATGCTGGAGGACGGCATCGTCAAGGAAGGCAGCTTCCACATGGACCAGGGCGTCGGCGTGCGCGCGCAGTCCGGCGAGAAGACTGGCTTCGCCTACAGCAACGCGATCAACCATGAAGCGCTGATCCAGGCTGCTCGCGCTGCCCGTTCCATTTCTCGTGCTGGGCAGAACGGCAAGGTGCAAGCCTTCCAGGCCGTGGTGCCGACCCGCCTGTATGCCGGCGAGAATCCGCTGGACGTGATGAGCCGCGCCGAGAAAGTGGAGCTGCTGCAGAAGATCGATGCTGCCACTCGCGCCCTCGATCCGCGCATCCAGCAGGTCACCGTCAGCCTCGCCGGCGTCTGGGACCAGGTGCTGATCGCAGCGGCGGATGGTTCGCTGGCGGCGGACATCCGTCCGCTGGTGCGCTTCAACGTCAGTGTCATCGTCGAACAGAATGGCCGCCGCGAGCGTGGCGGTCACGGCGGCGGCGGGCGCACCGACTACCAGTACTTCCTCCAGGAAGACCGTGCCATGAGCTATGCCCGCGAGGCGCTGCGCCAGGCCCTGGTCAACCTCGAAGCCGTTCCCGCGCCGGCCGGCAGCCTGCCGGTGGTGATGGGCGCCGGCTGGTCCGGCGTGCTGCTGCATGAGGCCGTGGGCCACGGTCTGGAAGGCGACTTCAACCGCAAGGGCAGCTCGAACTACAGCGGTCGTATCGGCGAGAAGGTCGCTTCCAGCCTGTGCACCATCGTCGATGACGGCACCATCGCCGGTCGTCGCGGTTCGCTGTCGGTGGACGACGAAGGCACGCCAACCCACTGCAATGTGCTGATCGAGAACGGCATCCTCAAGGGTTACATGCAGGACAAGCTCAACGCCCGCCTGATGGGCGTGGCGCGCACCGGCAACGGTCGCCGCGAGTCCTACGCGCACCTGCCGATGCCGCGCATGACCAACACCTACATGCTGGCCGGGCAGAGCGATCCGCAGGAAATCATTGCCAGCGTCGAGCGCGGCATCTACTGCGCCAACCTTGGCGGCGGCCAGGTGGACATCACCAGCGGCAAGTTCGTCTTCGCCACCAGCGAGGCCTACCTGATCGAGAACGGCAAGATTACTCGCCCGGTGAAGGGCGCGACTTTGATCGGCAACGGTCCGGAAGTGATGAGCCGGGTGTCCATGGTCGGCAACGACCTCGCACTGGACAGCGGCGTGGGCACCTGCGGCAAGGACGGCCAGTCCGTGCCGGTCGGTGTCGGCCAGCCGACCCTGAAGATCGACGCGATCAC
This sequence comes from Pseudomonas sp. YH-1, assembly GCF_051990045.1. Classification (NCBI taxonomy): domain Bacteria; kingdom Pseudomonadati; phylum Pseudomonadota; class Gammaproteobacteria; order Pseudomonadales; family Pseudomonadaceae; genus Pseudomonas; species Pseudomonas sp. YH-1. Next base: position 2,290,131 of record NZ_CP178184.1, read on the forward strand.
TGTCGGCGGCACGGGCGCCTGAGGCTGTTGCCGGTGGGGCTGGATGGAAAGGGCGCGGCCGCTCAGCGCAGGCCGCGTTTCATCTCGTCCAGCTCGCGGATGTACTTGAAGATCTTCCGCGCTGCGGCCGGAGGCTTGTTGTGAGCGGCCTCGTGCTGGGCGTGACGGATCAGTTGGAGCAGATGCTGGCGGTCGCTTTCCGGGTATTCGCCGAAGAAGGCCGACAGCGCCGCATCACCGCCGGTGATCAGGTGGTCGCGCCAGCGTTCGAGAGCGTGGAAGCGTTCGTTGTACTGGCGGGTGGAAGTGTCTACCTGCTCCAGCAGGGCGAGGATGGCCTCGACGTCCTGGTCGCGCATCAGCTTGCCGATGAACTGCCGGTGGCGTTTCTTGGCGGCGTTGGCCTTGTGCTTGGGTGCTTCTTCCAGTGCGCGGCGCAGCGGATCGGTGAGCGGCATGCGGTCGAGCATGTCGGCCTTGAGCGTGGTCAGGCGCTCGCCGAGCTCCTGCAGCGCGTGCATTTCGCGTTTTACTTGCGACTTGCTCTTCTCATCGAAGGACGAGTCGTCATCGTGAATTTCAGCCATGGCGGGGGTCTCGTTGAAAACGCCGCCATGATAACGAGTCAGGGGCCGCTTGTCCGGCCCGCACCGGTTGCCGCCGCCTGATGGCGCGACCGGACCATGAACAGGAGAGGCATGCAATGAGCGAACACAACCCGGCAGTGAGCCCGGAGGTCCTTCCCGAACTGCGCGAGCAGGTCGAGCGGATCATCGCCGAGGCCACCCGGCAGGGTGCCAGCGCCTGCGAGGTGGCGGTGTCGGTGGAGCAGGGGTTGTCGACCTCGGTGCGCCAAGGTGAAGTCGAGACCGTCGAGTTCAACCGCGACCAGGGCTTCGGCATCACCCTCTACGTCGGCCAGCGCAAGGGCTCGGCGAGCACCTCGGCGACTGGGGCGGATGCCATCCGCGAAACCGTGGCGGCGGCGCTGGCGATTGCCAAGCACGCTTCCGAGGACGATTGCGCCGGCCTGGCGGACCCGGCGCTGATGGCCCGCGACCTGCCGGACCTGGACCTTTATCACGGCTGGTCGATCACCCCTGACCAGGCCATCGAACGCGCGCTGGCCTGCGAGGCGGCAGCGTTCGCCACTGACAAACGCGTCACCAAGGCCGACGGCACCACGCTGAACACCCACCAGGGCTGCCGTGTCTACGGCAACAGCCACGGCTTCGTCGGCGGCTACGCCAGCACTCGCCACAGCCTGAGCTGCGTGATGATCGCCGAAGGCGAAGGGCAGATGCAGCGCGACTACTGGTACGACGTGAACCGTCGCGGCGAGTTGCTGGCCACCCCGGAATCCATCGGCCGTCGCGCCGCTGAGCGCGCCGCCAGCCGCCTGGGCGCCCGCCCGGTGCCGACCGCCGAAGTACCGGTACTGTTCGCTCCGGAAGTCGCGGTGGGTCTGTTCGGCCACTTCCTCGGCGCTATTTCCGGCGGCAGCCTGTACCGCAAGTCGTCCTTCCTCGAAGGTGCGTTGGGCCAGCGACTGTTCCCGGAGTGGCTGACTCTGGATGAGCGTCCGCTGCTGCGCGGCGCGCTGGGCAGTGCCTCGTTCGACAACGATGGCCTGGCGACTTACGCCAAGCCCTTCGTCGAAGGCGGCGAGCTGGTTTCCTATGTGCTGGGCACTTACTCCGGGCGCAAGCTGGGCATGCCCAGCACGGCCAACTCCGGTGGTGTACACAACCTGTTCGTCAGCCATGGCGACGAAGACCAGGCCGCCCTGATCCGCCGCATGGGTCGGGGCCTGCTGGTCACCGAGCTGATGGGGCAGGGCGTCAACCTGGTGACCGGCGACTACTCGCGTGGCGCTGGCGGCTACTGGGTGGAGAACGGCGAGATCCAGTTCCCGGTGCAGGAAGTCACCATCGCCGCCAACCTGCGCGACCTGTTCCGCAATATCGTCGCCATCGGCAACGACGTGGAGTATCGCGGCAACCTGCACACCGGCTCCGTGCTCATCGAAAAGATGATGGTCGCCGGCAACTGATTCGCCCGCGCGGCCTTGCCGGCCGCGGCTTCCCCGCCTTTCTCACGAGCAGCCGCCCAGCGCATTGCGTTCGGGCGGCTTGTTTTTTTGTCTTTCGGAAACAATAATCAATCTCATTATCGATTGAGAGATTGCCATGTTCGCCGAAATCGACAGCTCGATCACCGACCGCTGGTATCGCCTGGGCACGCGCATCCGCTGTGCTCTGGAGCCGAATGAACCGCGCCTGGTCGAGCAGTACCTCGGCGAGGCGCGCTACCTGGCGGCCTGGGAGCCGGTGCCGGCTTGGCGCCTGTTCGAGAAGTGCTTCCAGCTGCTGCTCGACAGCAGCCGTGACATCGCGCTGCCCTGGCACTGGCGTGTGCTTTGCCTGGACCACGCCTATCTCCCCCTGCGCGAACTGCAACGCCTGGCGACTTCGACCGCCCAGCGCCAACGCCTGTGCCTGCTGGCCCGGCGCATGGCGCAGCAGGAGATGGCGCCTTCCCTGAGACTGCAAGAAGGAATAGAGAATGACTGACAGCCGTATCGAACGCGACAGCATGGGCGAACTGGAGGTGCCGGCTTCGGCGCTGTACGGCGCCCAGACGCAGCGGGCGGTGAACAACTTCCCCGTCAGCGGTCAGCGTATGCCGCGTCCGTTCATTCGCGCACTGCTGCTGGCTAAGGCCGCCGCGGCGCGTGCCAATGTCAGCCTGGAACAGCTGGACGCGGAGACCGGCGCCGCCATCGTCGCTGCCTGTGAAGAACTGCTGGCGGGCGACCTGCAGCAGCACTTCCCGGTTGACGTGTTCCAGACCGGTTCGGGCACCAGCTCCAACATGAACGCCAACGAGGTGGTCGCGACGCTCGCCACCCGTCGCCTGCGCAAGCCGGTGAATGCCAACGACCAGGTCAACTGCGGGCAGAGCAGCAACGACATCATCCCTTCCACCATCCACATCAGCGCGGCGCTGGAAATCCACCAGCACCTGCTGCCGGCCCTGGACCATCTGCATGCCACTCTGGAGAAAAAGGCCAAGGCCGTGCATCAGCACGTGAAGACGGGCCGCACCCACCTGATGGACGCCATGCCGGTGCGCCTGAGCCAGGTGCTCGGTGGCTGGGCCCAGCAGGTGCGCCAGGCATCGCAAGGTATCGAGGGGCAACTACCGGCATTGCAGCAACTCGCCCAGGGCGGCACTGCCGTCGGCACTGGGGTGAACGCCCATCCGCAGTTCTCTGCGCGCTTCTGCGAGGAGCTCAATGGCCTGACTGGCCTGGTGTTCCGCCCCGGTGATGATTTCTTCGCGCTGATCGGCGCCCAGGACATCGCCGTGTCCACTTCCGGTCAGCTCAAGGCCCTGGCCGTGGCACTGATGAAGATCGCCAACGACCTGCGCTGGATGAACTCCGGTCCGCTGGCCGGCCTTGCCGAGATCGAGCTGGAAGCGCTGCAGCCGGGCTCCTCGATCATGCCGGGCAAGGTCAACCCGGTGATCCCGGAAGCCACCGCCATGGTCGCCGCCCAGGTGATGGGCAACGACACCACCATTGCCGTCGCCGGGCAGTCCGGCAACTTCGAGCTGAACGTGATGCTGCCGGTGATCGCCGACAACCTGCTGCACAGCATCCACCTGCTGGCCAATGTCAGTCGCCTGCTGGCGGACAAGGCCATCGCCAGCTTCAAGGTCAACGAGGCGAGCCTGCGCGAGGCGCTGTCGCGCAATCCGATCCTGGTCACGGCGCTGAATCCGATCATTGGCTACCAGAAGGCTGCCGAGATTGCCAAGCAGGCCTACCGCGACGGCCGGCCGATCATCGATGTCGCGCTAGAAAACACGGACCTGGACCGCGCCCGCCTCGAGCAACTGCTCGATCCCGAGAAGCTCACCGCCGGCGGACTCTGAGTCCGCCCCACCTGCTGGAGGAACCTGCCATGCGTCATTGGCAACGCACCATCGAACTGGGCAATCGCTGCTTCATTCGTCAAGAGTTGATCGATGCCCGTGAGCACTACCTCCACGCTCTGGCGCTGGCCCAGGTGCTGCTGGATCGCTGGCATGACGCCGAGGAAGCGGTGATGGCCTTTGTCATCTCGCACCACAACCTCGGTGATCTGCATCTGCAGCTGGGCCAGCCGGAGGAGACCGCCGAGTACCTGTGTGCTTGCCACGAACGCCTGCTGCATCTGGGCGAGGACCTGCGCAAGCGCTCCGAGTTGCGCGCCGCGGCGGTGCAGCACAGCCGCCGCACCTACGTTGAATTGCTCAACTTCATCGGCGAGCACGGCACCTACCCGCGCACCCAGCGCCTGCTGCGCCGCCAGGGCGCGGTAGAGCTGCGTCCGGGGCTGTTCACCGCCGTGCACTCGATGCGTTACCACTAGTCGATGCGCTACCACTGAAAGAAGGTTTGAAGATGCCTCACGTCCTGCCTGCCTTGCCCTACGCCTACGACGCTCTAGAGCCGCACATCGATGCGCAGACCATGGAGATCCACCACAGCAAGCACCACCAGACCTACATCAACAACCTCAACGCGGCGCTGCAAGGCACCGAGTTCGCCGAGGTTCCGGTGGAGGAGTTGCTGCAGAAACTCGACCGCCTGCCCGATGCCCTGCGCGGCCCGGTGATCAATAACGGCGGTGGTCATGCCAACCATTCGTTGTTCTGGACCATCATGGCGCCGGACGGTGGCGGTCAGCCCCAGGAAGAGCTGCGCCAGGCCATCGATGCCGAACTGGGCGGTTACGACGCCTTCTGCCAGGCCTTCACCAAGGCAGCGCTGACCCGCTTCGGTAGCGGATGGGCGTGGCTGAGTGTAGATCCGCAGGGCAAGCTGGTGGTCGAGAGTAGCGGTAACCAGGACAGCCCGCTGATGCAGGGCAATCTGCCGATCCTCGGCCTGGATGTCTGGGAGCACGCCTACTACCTGCGCTACCAGAACCGTCGGCCGGAATACATCGCAGCCTTCTACAACGTGGTCGCCTGGCCCGAGGTGCTGCGCCGTTACCGCCAGGCGTTGCGGGCACGAGGTCAGGGATGAGACCGGTGGACCTGCCATGCGTCTGATTGTGCAGAGTCTGCGGGAAAGCGGAGGGCGCAATCTGCGTTGGTTGCTAGGTCTGACCATTTCCCTTGGCGGTGCCGTGCTGGTGGTTCAGCACCTGATGCTGCTGGCGAGACTGTCTTTGTCTGCGCCGATGTACCTGGCCCTGCACGGCGGCATGCTCTGCGCGCTCGGCACGGCCTTGGGGGCGGTGCCGGTGCTGCTGGTGCGGAGCATGCCGGCGCGCATCGCCGATGCCATGCTGGGCTTCGGTGCCGGGGTGATGCTGGCTGCCACGGCGTTCTCCCTGCTGCTGCCGGCGCTGGAGGCGGCGGAAGCTTCCGGGCGCCCGACCTGGCTGGCCTCGCTGCTGGTCAGTCTCGGCCTCGCGTTGGGCGCCTTTGGCCTCGCCGTGTTCGGGCGGGTGCTGGAGGATGCCCAGGCGAATATCCAGGGTGTTGCTGACGGCAAGGTGCCTGCGCGCATCCTGCTGTTCGTCGCCGCCATTGTTCTGCACAACATTCCCGAAGGCATGGCCGTGGGCGTTGCCGCCGGGGGAGAGGTGCAGGGGGCGAGTGGCCTGGCGCTGGGGATCGCGCTGCAGGATGTGCCCGAAGGGCTGGCGATTGCGCTGGTGCTGGCTGGGGCGGGTGTTTCGCGCGGCAAGGCGGCACTGGCGGGGGCGGCTTCCGGGCTGGTCGAGCCGCTTTTCGCGGTACTCTGCGCCTGGCTGATCGGGATCTCGCGGATGTTCCTGCCCTGGGGGCTGGCCGCTGCGGCGGGCGCGATGCTCTATGTGGTGGTGCGCGAGATCATTCCCGAATCGCAGCGGCGCGGCCACGCGGCGCAGGCCACCCAGGGGCTGATCATCGGTTTCTGCCTGATGATGGTGCTGGATACGTCGCTGGGCTGATGGCCCGGCGCGTCACTCGCCTTCGTCGAAGTAGTTGTTGATCAGTTCGACCAGCGCCTTGAGCGCTTCGTCTTCCTGTTCGCCCTCGGCGGCGAGGTGCAGGTTGGTGCCCTTGCCGGCGGCCAGCATCATCACGGCCATGATGCTCTTGCCGTCCACCGTACTTTCCGGATTTCGGCCCACGCGAACCTGGCAGGGGAATCGACCCGCGACGCCGACGAATTTGGCCGCCGCACGTGCATGCAGGCCAAGCTTGTTGATGATGGTGATTTCGAGGGCGGGCATCGCGAGGGGCTGTCCTTTTGTTGTCTGTCGCTGCTTAGCTCAGGTCGCGGTGGCGAATCTGTACGTTGGTGAGGGTTTCCTTGAGGGCCTGACCAATACGCTCGGCAATGTAGGTCGAGCGGTGCTGGCCACCGGTGCAGCCGATGGCGATGGTTACGTAGGCCCGGTTGCTCGCGGCGAAGCGCGGCAGCCATTTGTTCAGGTAGGCGAGGATATCCTGGTACATCTCCTCGACGTCCGGTTGCGCTGCCAGGTACTCCTGGACTTCCGTTTCCAGCCCGGTGTGCTCGCGCAGGTCGGGTTTCCAGTACGGATTGGGCAGGCAGCGCACGTCGAACACCAGGTCCGCGTCCACCGGCATGCCGCGCTTGAAGCCGAAGGATTCGACCAGGAAGGCGGTGCCCAGTTCGGGCTTGTTCAGCAGGCGCAACTTGAGCACGTCGCGCAACTGGTAGAGGTTCAGGTTGGTGGTGTTGAGCTTGAGATCGGCCAGGTCGGCGATCGGCGCCAGCAGGTTCGACTCGTCGCTGATGGCCTCCGCCAGGGAGCGGGTGTCGGTGGTCAGCGGATGCCGCCGGCGGGTCTCGGAGAAGCGTTTGAGTAGCGTCTCATCATCGGCATCGAGGTACAGCACGTCGCACTGGATGTGCTTGTCGCGGGCTTCCTGCAGCAGCTCGGGGAAGCGCTGCAGCTGGCTGGGCAGGTTGCGTGCGTCGATGGAGACGGCAACCTGGGGGTGCAGCAGCTCGGTGTGCAGCAGGGCGCGCTGGGCCAGATCCGGAAGGAGGCTGGCCGGCAGGTTGTCGATGCAGTAGAAGCCGTTGTCCTCGAGCACGTTGAGCGCGGTGCTCTTGCCCGAGCCGGATCTCCCACTGATGATGATCAGGCGCATGATCAGTGCCCGTTGTTCTGGAAGTCCACGACGATCCGGTACAGGTCCTCGCCGTTGGCGGCGTGACGCAGGCGGTCGCGGACGTCGGAGCGGTCGAGCATGGAGGCGATCTGCCGCAGCAGTTCCAGGTGCTCCTCGGTGGCCGCTTCCGGCACCAGCAGCACGAACACCAGGTCGACCGGTGCGCCGTCGAGGGCGTCGAAGTCTACCGGGTGATCAAGGTGCAGGATGGCGCTGATGGGCGACTGGCAGCCGGGGAGGCGGCAGTGCGGAATGGCGATGCCATTGCCGAAGCCGGTGGAGCCCAGGCGTTCCCGGGCCACCAGGCTGTCGAAGATGTCTTGGGAATCGAAACCCGGCAGCTCGCGAGCCACCAGGTTGGCGATTTGTTCGAGGACACGTTTTTTGCTGCCGCCCGGCACGTTCACGAGGGAACGGCCGGGGGTCAGGATTTGCTCAAGTCGGATCATAGAGAGGGGTTAACGGACGCCAACACCTTGCTGGCGTTCGAGGTATTTTTCCTTGTGCTTGATCAGTTGGCGGTCGAGCTTGTCGGTGAGCAGGTCGATGGCCGCGTACATGTCTTCATGTTCGGCGCAGGCCACCACTTCGCCACCGGCGATGTGGAGGGTGGCTTCAATTTTCTGCTTCAGCTTCTCGACCTCCATGATGACCTGAACATTGGTGATCTTGTCGAAGTGGCGCTCCAGTCGGCCAAGTTTCTCGCCGACATAGTCGCGCAGGGCGTCGGTCACATCCAGTTGATGTCCACTGATGTTGACTTGCATACCGCTTTCTCCTTGTTGCCCGTGTGTAAGTGGCAGGTTATGTGGCCTGCCGCCGGAACACCTTGGCGTGGATCAACGTCACACCAGCCGCTTGCGCTCGCTCGAGGGAGAGATTCCTAGGGACTCCCGGTACTTGGCGACGGTACGACGTGCCACTTGAATGCCCTGTGCCTCCAGTAAACCAGCGATCTTGCTGTCACTCAATGGCTTTTTCGGACTTTCCGCCGCGACCAGTTTCTTGATGATGGCGCGAATCGCGGTGGACGAGCACTCGCCGCCTTCGGAGGTGCTGACGTGGCTGGAGAAGAAGTACTTCAGCTCGAAGATGCCCCGCGGCGTGTGCATGAACTTCTGCGTGGTGACGCGGGAGATGGTCGATTCGTGCATGCCCACCGCCTCGGCGATATCGTGCAGGACCAGCGGTTTCATCGCTTCCTCGCCGTACTCGAGGAAGCCGCGCTGGTGCTCGACGATCTGGGTCGCCACCTTCATCAGTGTCTCGTTGCGGCTCTGCAGGCTCTTGATGAACCAGCGCGCTTCCTGCAGCTGGTTGCGCATGAACGTATTGTCGGCGCTGGAGTCGGCGCGGCGCACGAGGCCCGCGTACTGCGAGTTCACGCGCAGGCGCGGCACCGCTTCCTGGTTCAGTTCCACCAGCCAGCGGTCGTTGTTCTTCCGAACGATGACATCCGGGACGACGTATTCGGCTTCGCCGGATTCGATCTGCGAGCCGGGACGTGGGTGTAGCGACTGGATCAGCTCGATGGTCTCGCGCAGCTCGTCTTCCTTGAGCTTCATGCGTCGCATCAGCTGGCTGTAGTCGCGGCTGCCGAGCAGGTCCAGGTGGTCGCTGACCAGGCGGATGGCCTCGGCCAGCAGGTAGGTCTTGGTGGGCAGCTGGCGCAGCTGCAACAGCAGGCACTCGCGCAGGTTGCGCGCGCCGACGCCTGCGGGCTCGAGCTGCTGCACGCGGCGCAGCACGACTTCCACTTCATCCATCTCCACGCCCAGCTCCGGGTCGATGGAGGCGAGGATGTCGTCGAGAGATTCTTCGAGGTAACCGTCATCCGTGATGCCGTCGATGATGCTCAGGGCGATCAGGCGATCGGTATCGGACATCGGCAGGAGATTGAGCTGCCACAGCAGATGGCTCTGCAGGCTTTCGCCGGCGGAGGTGCGGGAGGTGAAGTCCCACTCGTCGTCATCGTTGCTGGGCAGGCTGCTGGCGCTGGTCTGGTAGATGTCTTCCCAGGCGGTGTCGACCGGCAGCTCGTTGGGGATGCGCTCGGCCCACTGGTCATCGTCGAGGCTGTCGACGTTGGGCGTGGTGCTTTCCTGGAAGTTGTCCTGGGAGCTGCTGGTGCCGTTGGCGCCTGACTCGGCACCGTCAGCCATGGGATCGCTGTTATCGAAATCCTCGCCTTCTTCCTGGCGCTCCAGCATCGGGTTGGACTCCAGGGCTTCCTGGATTTCCTGTTGGAGGTCCAGCGTGGAGAGCTGGAGCAGTCGGATGGCCTGTTGCAGCTGCGGAGTCATCGTCAGCTGCTGGCCCATCTTGAGGACTAGCGATGGTTTCATGGCTGGAACTAGGCACCTTGTTCGCTGGCGCGAAGCGCGCCATATCCACGACTACGGACACCGGGGTGCCGCGAGGAAGCAAATTATATGCCTGAGTTTGGACGCTTTGCCTAGGGGCTGTCGACCTTTCGTTACAACCCGGTTGCGCCACGGTGGGTCGGGCAGCCGCGTACGTCGCGGAGCGGCCGACGAGCCGCGCCACGCTTGCGTGGAGAGGTGGAGCCACCGCGCCCGGACAGGGCGCGGTGCAGGGCCTTAGAGGCGGAACTCGTGGCCCAGATAGACTTCTTTCACCAGGTCGTTGGCGAGGATGCTTTCGGCGCTGCCTTCGGCGATCAACTGACCGTCGTTGACGATGTACGCCGTTTCGCAGATGTCCAGGGTCTCGCGGACGTTGTGGTCGGTGATCAGCACACCGATGCCCTTGGCCTTGAGGTGGTGGATGATCTGCTTGATGTCGCCCACGGAGATCGGGTCGACGCCGGCGAAAGGTTCGTCCAGCAGGATGAACTTCGGCGAACTGGCGAGCGCACGGGCGATTTCAACGCGGCGCCGTTCACCACCGGACAGGCTCATGCCGAGGTTGTCGCGGATGTGGTGAATGTGGAATTCCTCGAGCAGGCCTTCCAGGGCTTCCTGACGGCCAGCGCGATCCAGGTCGGTGCGGGTCTCGAGGATCGCCCCGATGTTGTCCGCCACCGACAGCTTGCGGAAGATCGAGGCTTCCTGCGGTAGGTAGCCGATGCCGGCGCGGGCGCGGCCGTGCATGGGCAGGTGGGTGACATCCTGCTCGTCGATGCGCACGACGCCCTGATCGGCACGGACCAGGCCGACGATCATGTAGAAGCAGGTGGTCTTGCCCGCTCCGTTGGGGCCGAGCAGGCCGACGATCTGCCCGCTCTCGATGCTCATGCTGACGTCGCGGACGACTTGCCGGCTCTTGTAGCTCTTGGCGAGGTGCTGGGCGGTTAGCGTAGCCATTACTGCGCTTGATCCTGCTTTTTCTTGGGCTGGATGACCATGTCGATACGCGGGCGCGGCGTGGTCACCTGGGAGCCGGTGGCGCGGCCTGCGTTGACGATCTGGCGCTGGGTGTCATAGACGATCTTCTCGCCTTCGAAGGTGTTGCCTTCCTGGATCACCTTGGCCTGGTCGATCAGCACGACGCGGTTCTGCGAGACGAAGTACTGGATGGTGAGGCCGTAGGCCTGGGTGATCTGCTTGTCCGGCGCCGGCTTCTGTTCGAAGTAGGCGGGCTTGCCGACCGAGGTGACGACCTCGATCTCGCCGTCCTTGTTCTGCTTGAGCGTAACGGTGTTGCCAGTCAGCTTCATGCTGCCCTGGGTTACCACCACGTCGCCGCGATACACGGCCACGCCCTGCTTGTCATCCAGTTCGGCGCTGTCGGCCTGGACGCGGATCGGCTGTTCCCGGTCGGTGGGAAGCGCCCAGGCGGCAGAGCTGCCGATAGCGGCGGCGAGGCTGAAAAGAAGGGGGAGGGTGTTAACGAGCCTCATGCTGACCTCTTACGTTGGACAGCAGGAGCATCCGGCTGTCTTTCAGATACGCTTTCATGCCAACTGCCGTGGTCACACCGTTGGGTTCGGTGATCTTCACGGGTTGGTCAGTCTGCGCATAGTCCTTGTCTGGGAACACCGTCATGCGCGAGGTGTTGAGCAGGAGCGTGCGCTGTTGCGCGTCGGTGCGCGCGACGCGCACGTCGTCGATCAGCTCGACCTGCTTGCCTTCGGGGGCTACTTCGGCGCGAACGCTCTGGACGTGCCACGGCTGAGGCTCATTCTCCCGGTGGAAGTAGAGGTCGGGCGTGGTAACCAGGGTCACGTCGCTTGCTTTCAGGTGTTCGAGTTTGTCGGCGGTCATCTCGTAGGCGAGGGAGCCGTCGACGCGGTATTGAACGCTCTTGGCGTTCACCACGTAGAAATCGACAGCGTCGCTGGTCTGCGACTTGAGTTGCCGCTCGTTGAAGTCCAGGCGCACGTTCCAGTAATAGCCGAGGGCGATCAGCAGGATGGCGATCAGGGCGAGCAGCAGCTTCTGTTGGAATGTCTTGGGCATGTTCGGCTCTAGAGATACGCGTTCTGGGCAGCTTCGAGGTTGCCCTGGGCGCGCAGGATCAGTTCGCAGAACTCGCGGGCGGCACCTTCACCGCCACGGGCCTGGGTCACCCCGTCGGCGTGCTGACGGACGAAAGCGTCGCCGCTGGCGACTGCCATGCCGAGGCCTGCGCGGCGGATGGCGGGCAGGTCGGGCAGGTCGTCACCCAGGTACGCCACCTCTTCATAGCCTAGACCCAGTTCGGCAAGCAACTCGTCAAGGGCGACCAGCTTGTCCTCGCGGCCCTGGAACAGGTGGTTGATGCCAAGATTCTTCGCCCGGCGCTCGACCACCGGGCTCGAGCGGCCGGTGATGATTGCGGTGCGTACGCCGGAGTTCATCAGCATCTTGATGCCCTGACCGTCCAGCGTATTGAAAGTCTTGAACTCGCCGCCATCGGGCAGAAAGTAGAGTTTGCCGTCGGTGAGCACACCATCGACGTCGAACACCGCCAGGCGGACCGCTTTCGCGCGTTGCAGCAGGTCGGCGGTCATTCAGATGACTCCCGCACGAGTCAGGTCGTGGACGTGCAGGACGCCGACCGGATGATCCTTGTCGTCGACCACCACCAGTACGTTGATCTTGTGGTCGTCCATGATCTTCAGGGCTTCGGCGGCGAGCATGTCCGGGCGGGCGGTCTTGCCATGCACGGTCATCACCTGGTCGATGGTCACCTGACGGAAGTCCAGCCCCTTGTCCAGGGTGCGGCGCAGGTCGCCGTCGGTGAAGACCCCAGCCAGGCGACCGTCTTCACCCAGGATGACGGTCATGCCCAGACCCTTGCGGGTCATTTCAAGCAGGGCGCCACTGAGCGAAGTGCCAGGAGAAACCTGCGGCAATGCTTCACCCACGTGCATGATGTTTTCCACTTTCAGCAACAATCGACGGCCCAATGCGCCGCCCGGATGCGAGAAAGCGAAGTCTTCGGCGGTGAAGCCGCGGGCTTCCAGCAGGGCGATGGCCAGCGCATCGCCGATCACCAGGGAAACCGTGGTGGAGGAGGTGGGTGCCAGGTTCAGCGAGCAGGCTTCGTGCTCGACGCTGGCGTCCAGGTTGACTGCGGCGGCCTTGGCCAGCGGCGACTCGGCATTGCCGGTCATGCTGATCAGGGTGATGCCCAGGCGCTTGATCAGCGGCAGCAGGGTGATGATTTCGGCAGTGGAGCCGGAGTTGGACAGGGCCAGGACGACGTCGTCCTTGGTGATCATGCCCATGTCGCCGTGGCTGGCCTCGGCCGGGTGCACGAAGAAGGAGGGCGTGCCGGTGCTGGCCAGGGTGGCGGCAATCTTGCGGGCGATGTGCCCGGACTTGCCCATGCCGACCACGACCACGCGGCCCTTGCAGGCCAGCAGCAGTTCGCAGGCCTGGGAGAATTCGGCGCCAATGCGCGGCAGCAGAGCGTCCACCGAGTCACGCTCGAGGCGGATAGTGCGTTGTGCCGACTGGATGAAATCGTGTTTCTGGCTCATGTTCGAAAGGCGCGGGGCAAAATGAAGTGCGAGATTATAACGGGAAAGCGGCAAAGGCTTCATCACTGGCATCTCAATGTTGAGCGCATTTTGCTGAACTGTGCCTTAACAGCGGCTTAGCAGCCCTTGGGGCGCGGCTTCGCGGGGTGTTATAGTTCGCGGCCGTTCGGCCTGCCGCGCCGTGTTTCTGCCGTGTGACAGACGGGGCAACGGACAGCGCCGTGATGAAAGGAGTTCTATGAGCACCAATGACCAATACGCGGTCGAGTTGAAGGGCCTGAGCTTCAAGCGTGGCACGCGTAAGATTTTCGATAACGTGGACATCCGCATTCCACGCGGCAAGGTCACCGGGATCATGGGGCCGTCGGGGTGTGGCAAGACCACCCTGTTGCGACTGATCGCCGCCCAGCTGCGGCCGGCGAGCGGGGAAGTGTGGGTCAATGGCCAGAACCTTCCCACGCTGGGCCGCAGTGACCTGTTCGACATGCGCAAGCAGTTCGGCGTGCTGTTCCAGAGCGGCGCACTGTTCACTGACCTTGATGTCTTCGAGAACGTGGCCTTCCCGCTTCGCGTGCACACCGAGTTGCCCGAGGACATGATCCGCGACATCGTGCTGATGAAGTTGCAGGCCGTTGGCCTGCGCGGGGCGGTCGAGCTGATGCCGGATGAACTGTCCGGCGGCATGAAGCGTCGCGTGGCGCTGGCCCGTGCCATCGCGCTGGATCCGCAGATCCTGATGTACGACGAGCCTTTCGTGGGCCAGGACCCGATCGCCATGGGCGTACTGGTACGCCTGATCCGCCTGCTCAACGATGCCCTGGGGATCACCAGTATTGTGGTGTCCCACGACCTTGCGGAAACCGCGAGCATCGCCGACTACATCTATATCGTCGGCGACGGTCGCGTGCTCGGTCACGGAACACCGGCTGACCTGCAGGGTCTCGATGATCCGCGGGTACGTCAGTTCATGAAAGGCATCCCGGATGGTCCGGTGCCGTTCCACTATCCTGCTCGCGATTACCGCGCCGACCTGCTGGGAGAACGTTGATGCGCAAGACTTCACCGCTCGAGCGAGTTCGCCTGCTCGGGCGTGCAGGCCTCGATGTCCTCGAATCGCTGGGTCGGTCGACCCTTTTTCTGGTACACGCCATCTTCGGTCGTCGTGTGCACAGCGGCGCCTTCCAGCTGCTGATCAAGCAGCTGTATTCGGTGGGCGTGCTGTCGCTGGCGATCATCGTCGTTTCCGGTCTGTTCATCGGCATGGTGCTGGCCCTGCAGGGCTACAACATCCTCGCGAGCTACGGCTCCGAGCAGGCGGTCGGCCAGATGGTCGCGTTAACGCTGCTGCGTGAGCTGGGGCCGGTGGTGACCGGTCTGTTGTTCGCCGGGCGTGCGGGTTCCGCGCTGACCGCCGAGATCGGCAACATGAAATCCACCGAGCAGTTGTCCAGCCTGGAGATGATCGGCGTCGACCCGCTCAAGTACATCATCGCTCCGCGCCTGTGGGCGGGCTTCATCTCGATGCCGCTGCTTGCAGCTATCTTCAGTGTTGTCGGCATCTGGGGCGGAGCCCTGGTCGCCGTGGACTGGCTGGGTGTGTATGACGGTTCGTACTGGTCGAACATGCAGAACAGCGTGCAGTTCACCAAGGACATTCTCAATGGCGTGATCAAGAGTGTGGTGTTCGCCTTCGTCGTGACCTGGATCGCCGTGTTCCAGGGTTATGACTGCGAGCCCACTTCCGAGGGAATCAGTCGCGCCACCACCCGTACCGTTGTGTATGCCTCCCTGGCCGTGCTGGGGCTGGACTTCATCCTGACCGCCTTGATGTTTGGAGACTTCTGATGCAAACCCGCACCCTGGAAATCGGTGTAGGCCTGTTCATTCTGGCCGGCCTGCTGGCCCTGCTGCTGCTGGCCCTGCGTGTCAGCGGACTGACCATCGGCAATTCGGGCGATACCTACAAGCTGTATGCCTATTTCGACAATATTGCCGGCGTCACCGTACGTGGCAAGGTCACCATGGCTGGCGTCACCATCGGCAAGGTCACTGCGGTGGACCTGGACCATGACAGCTATCGTGGTCGTGTGACCATGGAGATCAATCGCCAGGTCAACAACCTGCCGGACGACTCCACCGCTTCCATCCTGACCGCCGGCCTGCTGGGCGAGAAGTACATCGGCATCAGCGTCGGTGGCGATGAAGAGCTGCTGAAGGAAGGCGATACCATCAAGGACACCCAGTCGGCACTCGTGCTGGAAGACCTGATCGGCAAGTTCCTGCTGAATTCGGTCAACAAAGACGACTCGAAGAAATGAGGACTCACTCCATGTTGAAAACCTTGCGCCGTGGCTTCCTGGTTCTGCTCGCGATCCTGCCGCTGTTCGCCCAGGCCGAACAGACCGCTCAGCAGGTCGTGCAGCAGACCGTCGACAGCCTGCTGTCGGACCTGAAAACCAACAAGCCCAACTACAAGGCCAATCCCCAGGCGTTCTACGACACCCTGAACCGCATTCTCGGCCCGGTCGTGGACTCCGAGGGCATCGCCAGGGGCGTGATGACCGTCAAGTATTCCCGTCAGGCGACTCCGGAGCAGGTCAAGCGCTTCGAGGAGACCTTCAAGAACAGCCTCTTCCAGTTCTACGGCAACGCGCTGCTGGAGTACGACAACCAGGACATCCGCGTGCTGAACACCGGCAAGCAGGACCAGGATCGTGCGTCGGTGAACATGGAAGTGGTCGGTGGCAACGGTGCCATCTATCCGGTGCAGTACACCATGGTCAACCAGGGCGGCCAGTGGCGCCTGCGTAACGTGATCATCAACGGCATCAACATCGGCAAGCTGTTCCGTGACCAGTTCGCCGACTCCATGCAGAAGAACCGCAACGACCTGGAAGCCACCATCGCCGGTTGGGGTCAGGTGGTCGCCAAGGCCAAGGACGCGGCCAAGGGCCAGCCGGAAGGCGGCGCAGAATGAGTCAGGGCAGTATCACGGAGCGTGGCGAGGGCGAACTGGCCCTCGCCGGCGTGCTGGACTACAGCACCGGCCCCGCGTTGCGTGAGCAGGGCGCCCGGCTGATCGCTTCCAGCAAGGCCGGGGCGCTGCGCCTGGACTGCTCGGCGGTGGAGCACTCCAGCAGCGTCGGATTGTCGCTGCTGTTATCCTACACCCGTGATGCGCGCAAGGCCGGCAAGACGTTGCAGATATCCGGCCTGCCCAAGGACATGCAGGAAATCGCCAAGGTTGGCGAGCTCCTGGAGATTCTGCCGTTACAGCATTGAAACACTCAAAAGGGCCCTCCGTCCGCGACTTCCCCTGCCGGGGTTCGCAGGCGGGGGGCTTTTTTGTATCATGGCCGACCCGCGCGCGTAGGGCGCCGAACGAGGTTGAGCATGCAGGCCGTAGAAGTCAAAAACTTCCTGGAATCGAAACTCCCAGGTACCCAGATCGAAGTGGAAGGCGAAGGCTGCAATTTCCAGCTGAACCTGATCAGCGACGAGCTCGCCGGCCTGAGCCCGGTCAAGCGCCAGCAACAGATCTATGCCCACCTGAACGAGTGGATCGCCTCCGGCGCCATCCATGCCGTCACCATGAAATTCTTCAGCCGCGCCGCCTGGGCCGAGCGTTCCTGAGCCCACGGGGAAAATAGCAATGGATAAACTGATCATTACCGGCGGCACTCGTCTCGATGGCGAGATCCGCATCTCCGGCGCGAAGAACTCGGCGCTGCCGATCCTCGCCGCGACCCTGCTGGCGGATACCCCGGTGACCGTCTGCAACCTGCCGCACCTGCATGACATCACCACCATGATCGAGCTGTTCGGTCGTATGGGCGTGCAGCCGATCATCGACGAGAAGCTCAACGTCGAAGTCGATGCCAGCACCATCAAGACCCTGGTGGCGCCGTACGAGCTGGTCAAGACCATGCGTGCGTCGATCCTCGTGCTCGGCCCGATGGTTGCCCGCTTCGGTGAAGCCGAAGTCGCGCTGCCCGGCGGCTGCGCCATTGGTTCGCGTCCGGTGGACCTGCACATCCGCGGCCTCGAAGCCATGGGCGCGCAGATCACCGTCGAAGGCGGCTACATCAAGGCCAAGGCTCCGGCCGGCGGCCTGAGGGGTGCGCACTTCTTCTTCGATACCGTGTCCGTGACCGGTACCGAGAACATCATGATGGCCGCGGCCCTAGCCAATGGCCGTTCCGTGCTGGAAAACGCCGCGCGCGAGCCCGAAGTCGTCGACCTGGCGAACTTCATCAACGCCATGGGCGGTGACGTGCAGGGCGCTGGCACCGACACCATCGTGATCAACGGTGTCAAAAACCTGGGTGGCGGCGCCAAGTACAACGTCATGCCCGACCGCATCGAGACCGGCACCTACCTGGTCGCCGCTGCGGCTACCGGTGGCCGTGTCAAGCTCAAGGACACCGATCCGACCATTCTCGAAGCGGTGCTGGCCAAGCTGGTCGAAGCCGGCGCGCACATCACCACCGGCAGCAACTGGATCGAGCTGGACATGAAGGGCAACCGGCCGAAGGCGGTGAATATCCGCACCGCGCCGTACCCGGCATTCCCGACCGACATGCAGGCGCAGTTCATCTCCCTGAACGCCATTGGCGAAGGCACCGGCGCGGTCATCGAGACCGTGTTCGAGAATCGCTTCATGCACGTCTACGAGATGAACCGTATGGGCGCGCAGATTCTGGTGGAGGGTAATACCGCCATCGTCACCGGTGTTCCGCAGCTCAAGGGTGCACCGGTCATGGCGACCGACCTGCGTGCTTCCGCCAGCCTGGTGATTGCCGCCCTGGTGGCCGAAGGCGATACCATGATCGACCGCATCTACCACATCGACCGTGGTTACGAGTGCATCGAAGAGAAACTGCAACTGCTCGGGGCGAAGATTCGCCGCGTGCCGGGCTAGGGCTGAGCCAGACAATGCTGACGATTGCCCTGTCCAAGGGCCGGATTCTCGACGACACCCTGCCGCTGCTCGCAGCGGCTGGCATCGTGCCGACCGAGAATCCGGACAAGAGCCGCAAGCTGATCATCCCCACTACCCTCGATGACGTACGTCTACTGATCGTGCGTGCTACCGACGTGCCGACCTATGTCGAGCACGGCGCCGCCGACCTCGGCGTGGCGGGCAAGGACGTGCTCATGGAGTACGGTGGCCAGGGCCTCTACGAGCCGCTGGACCTGAAGATTGCCAACTGCAAGCTGATGACTGCCGGTGCGGTCGGCGCGCCGGAGCCCAAGGGCCGCCTGCGCGTGGCCACCAAGTTCGTCAACGTCGCCAAGCGTTACTACGCCGAACAGGGCCGTCAGGTTGATGTGATCAAGCTGTACGGCTCCATGGAGCTGGCACCGCTAGTCGGTCTCGCCGACAAGATCATCGACGTGGTCGACACCGGCAACACCCTGCGTGCGAACGGTCTGGAGCCCCAGGAGCTGATCGCTCACATCAGCTCGCGTCTGGTGGTGAACAAGGCCTCGATGAAGATGCAGCATGCTCGCATCCAGGCCCTGATCGACACCCTGCGCGAAGCGGTGGAGTCTCGACACCGGGCGTAATTCCCCGCGCGGCCTCCCCGCCGCGCCCGCCTATCCGTGTCATAGCCAAATTTTCTCGGGTGCCCGCACGGAAGGCTTGATAGTCTTGCGGCGCCCGAGATCATGCCAATTAAAGAGGCCAGCTATGACCGCACCCTTCGCTATCCGTCGACTCAACGCCGCCGATCCGGACTTCGCGCGTCATCTGGACCATCTGCTCTCCTGGGAAAGCGTGTCCGACGATGCGGTGAACCAGCGTGTGCTCGACATCATCGCCGACGTGCGCAAGCGCGGTGACGCCGCCGTGGTGGAGTTCACCCAGCGCTTCGACGGCGTCGACGCCAAGACCATGGCTGACCTGATCCTGCCGCGCGAGCGCCTGGAACTGGCCCTGACCCGCATCACTCCGGCCCAGCGAGAGGCGCTGGAAACTGCTGCTGAACGCGTGCGCAGCTACCACGAGAAGCAGAAGCAAGACTCCTGGCGCTATACCGAAGCCGACGGCACCGTGCTCGGCCAGCAGGTCACCCCGCTGGATCGCGCCGGCCTGTACGTGCCTGGCGGCAAGGCGTCCTACCCTTCGTCCGTGCTGATGAACGCCATTCCGGCCAAGGTCGCCGGCGTCGCCGAAGTGGTGATGGTGGTGCCGACCCCGCGCGGCGAGATCAACGAGATCGTCCTGGCCGCTGCCTGCATCGCGGGCGTTGACCGCGTCTTCACCATCGGTGGCGCCCAGGCCGTGGCCGCGCTGGCCTATGGCACCGAGAGCGTGCCGCAGGTGGACAAGATCGTCGGCCCGGGCAACATCTACGTCGCCACCGCCAAGCGCCACGTGTTCGGCCAGGTCGGCATCGACATGATCGCCGGCCCCTCCGAGATCCTCGTGGTCTGCGATGGCGGCACCGATCCGGACTGGATCGCCATGGACCTGTTCTCCCAGGCCGAGCACGACGAAGATGCCCAGTCGATCCTGGTCAGCCCGGACGCTGCCTTCCTCGACAAGGTCGCCGCCAGTATCGAGAAGCTGCTGCCGACCATGGAGCGCGCCGAGATCATCCGTACTTCGCTGACCAATCGTGGTGCTCTGATTCTCGTTGCCGACCAGGAGCAGGCCTGTCAGGTCGCCAACCGCATTGCCCCGGAGCACCTGGAGCTGTCGGTGGCCGATCCGGAAAGCTGGCTGCCGAAGATCCGCCACGCCGGTGCCATCTTCATGGGCCGCTATACCGCCGAGGCGCTGGGTGACTACTGCGCCGGCCCGAACCACGTGCTGCCGACCTCCGGTACCGCGCGCTTCTCTTCGCCGCTGGGCGTGTACGACTTCCAGAAGCGTTCCTCGATCATCTTCTGCTCCGCGCCGGGCGCTTCCGAGCTGGGCAAGACCGCTTCGATCCTGGCCCGTGGCGAGTCGCTGACCGCCCACGCGCGCAGTGCCGAATTCCGCATCCTTGACGGCAAGAGTGAGTAATCGATGAGCAAGTTCTGGAGTCCCTTCGTCAAGGAGCTGGTGCCCTACGTTCCGGGCGAGCAGCCGAAGCTGGCCAAGCTGGTCAAGCTGAACACCAACGAGAATCCCTACGGCCCGTCGCCTGAGGTGGTCGCCGCGATTCAGGCCGAGTTGAACGACACGCTGCGCCTGTATCCGGATCCGAACGCCGATCGCCTGAAGCAGACCATCGCCGAGTACCACGGCGTGAAGACCTCCCAGGTCTTTGTTGGCAATGGTTCGGACGAAGTGCTGGCCCATGCCTTCCACGCGCTGTTCCAGCACGGCAAGCCGCTGCTGTTCCCCGACGTGACCTATAGCTTCTATCCGGTCTACTGCGGCCTCTACGGCATCGAGTTCGAAGCGCTGCCGCTGGACGAGCAGTTCCAGATCCGCGTCGAGGATTACGCGCGCCCCAACGGCGGCATCATCTTCCCCAACCCCAACGCCCCCACAGGTTGCCTGCTGCCGCTCGAGGCCATCGAGCGCCTGCTGCAAGCCAGCCCGGACAGTGTGGTGCTGGTGGACGAGGCCTACGTCGACTTCGGCGGCGAGACCGCGATTTCCCTGGTCAACCGCTACCCGAACCTGCTGGTGGCGCAGACCCTGTCAAAGTCGCGCTCCCTGGCGGGCCTGCGGGTCGGCTTCGCCGTTGGCCACGAGGACCTGATCGAAGCGCTGGAGCGGGTGAAGAACAGCTTCAACTCCTATCCGCTGGACCGTCTGGCGCTGGCCGGCGCGGTCGCGTCCTTCGAGGACCAGGCCTACTTCGAGCAGACCTGCAACGCGGTTATCCACAGCCGCGAGAAGCTGGTGGCCGAGCTCAAGACCCTGGGCTTCGATGTGCTGCCTTCCGCGGCGAATTTCATCTTCGCCCGCCACCCGCAGCGCGACGGCGCTGAACTGGCGGCTGCCCTGCGCGAGGAGGGCGTGATCGTGCGCCACTTCAAGCAGCAACGGATCAACCAGTTCCTGCGCATCAGCATCGGCACCGAAGAGCAGAACCAGGCGTTGCTCGATGCCCTGCGTCTGAAGCTGTAAGGTCATCGTGGTAATGAAAAACGGCGCCTTCAGGCGCCGTTTTTCATTGCGGTGTCAGTTGGCGTTAGGGGCCGGTGGCGGACGAAGGCCGACTTCGGCGTTGAGCGTCACCGGTTTGCCATTGCGCAGCACCTCGATGGTGATCTTCTCGCCCGGCTTGGTGCGTGCCACCTGGTTCATCGAACGGCGGCCATCGCTGGCGGCCTCGCCATCGATGTTCAGGATGATGTCGCCCGGCAGCAGGCCCGACTTGGCGGCGGGGCCGTCGCGATAGACGCCGGCGACGACGATGCCAGCCTTGTCCTTGAGGTCGAAGGACTCGGCCAGCTCCGGGGTCAGCGGTTGTACTTCGACGCCGAGCCAGCCGCGGATGACCTGGCCGTGCTCGATGATCGACTGCATGACCTCCAGGGCCAGCTTGGTCGGGATGGCGAAGCCGATGCCCTGAGAACCGCCGGACTTGGAGAAGATCGCCGTGTTGATGCCGATCAGGTTGCCGTTGGCATCCACCAGTGCGCCGCCGGAGTTGCCCGGGTTGATCGCTGCGTCGGTCTGGATGAAGTCTTCGTAGGTGTTCAGGCCCAGCTGGTTGCGGCCGGTGGCGCTGATGATGCCCATGGTCACGGTCTGGCCGACGCCGAAGGGGTTGCCGATGGCCAGGCAGACGTCGCCGGTACGGATACCGTCGGAGCGGCCGAGCATGATCGAAGGCAGATCCTTCAGATCGATCTTCAGCACCGCGAGGTCGGTCTCGGGGTCGCTGCCCACCAGGCGGGCGATGGTCTCGCGGCCGTCGCGCAGGGCCACGACGATCTGGTCGGCGCCGGAGGTTACGTGGTTGTTGGTCAGCAGGTAGCCTTCGGGGCTCATGATCACCGCCGAACCCAGGCTCGATTCCATGCGCTTCTGCTGCGGCAGGTTGTCGCCGAAGAAGCGCCGGAACAGCGGGTCGTCGAGCATCGAATTGTTCGGCTTGCTGACCATCTTGGTGGTGTACAGGTTGGCCACGGCCGGCGAGGAGCGGGTCACTGCGTCGGCGTAGCTGACCGGGCCCTGCTGCAGGCGGCTGAGCAGAGGAGCCTGTTGCAGGTGCACTTCCTGCTGCGGAAGGCCGACCCATTGCGGGTTATGCTGGATGATCAGAAGCGCCAGCAGGACGCCAACCAGCACGGGCCAGCCGAGGAAACGCAGGGCCTTCAGCATCGAAGAAAATCCTTGGGGTTGCTTGGCCGGGGGATGGCCGATAGGGTGGCGGCCATTATACGGGCGGCGAGCCAAGAAAATAGACGCTCGCAGCCGATGTTGGAGGAATTTCGATGGCAATCGCACTGAGTACGCTGGTCGAGGAAGCGGACCGTTTCCTGGAGGCGGCGAAGATCCAGGATTACTGCCCCAACGGCCTGCAGGTCGAGGGGCGCCCGCAGGTGCGCCGCATCGTTTCCGGTGTTACCGCCAGCCAGGCGCTGCTGGATGCCGCCGTGGAAGCGGACGCCGATGTGGTACTGGTCCACCACGGCTATTTCTGGAAGGGCGAGGACGCCCGCGTGGTGGGCATGAAGCAGCGTCGCCTGAAGACCCTGCTGAACCATGACATCAGCTTGCTGGCCTACCACCTGCCGCTGGACCTGCATCCCGAGGTGGGTAACAACGTGCAACTGGGCCGCCAGCTCGGTTTCGAGATCGAAGGGCCGCTGGAGCCGGGCAACCCTCGCTCCATCGTGCTGGTCGGTTCGCTGGCTGAGCCCATGCTGCCCAGCGATCTCGCAATCCATGTGCGTGACGTGCTTGGCCGCGAACCGCTGCTGGTCGACGGCGGCCAGCCAATCCGCCGCATTGCCTGGTGCACCGGCGGCGCCCAGGGCTACATCGATCAGGCGATTGCCGCAGGCGTCGATGCCTACCTGACTGGCGAGGTCTCCGAGCAGACCGTGCACAGCGCGCGAGAGAACGGCATCAGCTTTATCGCCGCCGGCCACCATGCCACCGAACGCTACGGCGTGCAGGCGCTGGGAGACTACCTGGCCAAGCGCTTCGCCATCAAGCATCTGTTCATCGATTGCCCGAACCCCGCCTGACTCTTTGGCGCCATGAAAAAAGCCGGCTCGATGAGCCGGCTTTTTTGTGCGCGCCTCAGCGGTAGCCGTGGCGCTGGCGGTCCACCGCCTTGCCCAACTCCCACACCGCCATGGCGTAGTGCGTGCTGTGGTTGTAGCGGGTGATCACGTAGAAGTTCGGTAGGCCGTACCAGTACTGGTAGGTGTTGCCCATATCCAGACGTAGCAGGCTGGCGGTCTGGTGATTGCCCAGCGATCCCTGCGGGCGCAGGCCGGCGTTGGCCAGGACGCTGACGGGGTACTGGGTCTTGAAGCCGTCCTCCAGCGAACGGGCCTGGCCGGTCGCGGGGATCGCCACTGCGTCGCCGGTGACCCAGCCATGCTGTTTGAAGTAGTTCGCCACGCTGCCGATGGCGTCGCGCGGGTTCCACAGGTCGCGGTGGCCATCGCCGTCGAAGTCCACCGCGTACTTTGTGAAGGAGGAGGGCATGAACTGTCCGTAGCCCATGGCGCCGGCATAGGAGCCGCGCAGCGAGAGAGGGTCCACACCTTCCTTGCGCGCCTGGAGCAGGAACTGCTCCAGTTCACCGCTGAAGAACTCGGCGCGGCGCGGGTAGGAGAACGACAGGGTGGCCAGCGCGTCGATGATCCGCGTCTTGCCCATGACGCGGCCCCAGCGGGTTTCCACGCCGATGATGCCGACGATGATTTCTGGCGGTACGCCATAGGTGCGCGAGGCGCGCTGCAGGTCGGCTTCATACTGGTCCCAGAACAGTACGCCCTTCTGCACGTTGTCCGGGGTGATGAACTTCTTCCGGTAGCGCAGCCAGGCGCCGTTCGGGCCGCTCGGCGGGGTGTAGGTCGGCGCCTGGCGGTCCATGAGGCGGATCACCCAGTCCAGCTCCTGGGTCTGCGCGAACAGATCGTGCAGGCTCTGCCGGTTGAAGCCGTACTTGCTCACCATCATGTCGATGAAACGATTGGCGTTGGCATTGTTGGCATAGTCGCCGCGCAGCGGAGTGATCGGTTGTACCGAACCGAACGCCGGGTGGGCGCTGGGGGTGATCAGGGTCGGCGTCTTCGGCTTCTGGGCCGGCTGCGGGGCGGGAGTCGGTTTGCTGCTGCACGCGGAGATGAGGACAAGCAGAGGCAGGGCGTAAGCGATGCGGCGCATGGGAAATCTTCTGGGGCAGGAAAACGTGCCCGCTATGCTAGCGCAGTGCCGGCCAGGTACAAGCCAGGAGAACATCGTAGAAGCCGCTGACTCTGTTGCAGGAAAAGTCCCGGGGCCGTTTCCGAGATGGCATTTGGGCCGTTGCTGTGCCTCGTTCGAGCGGCTCGCGGGAGCGCCTTCAGACAGCGGTTGAAAGCGGTTTTCACACTGAGCGCGTATGGCTATATCAGTATATTTTTTCGGTATAACTCGCCCGCCGGTTAGAGCCTTGCGCTGTGATAGAGTGCGCGCTCGTCTACGGCCCGCCGGCCGTCCATAAGCAATTCCGTGAGTAGCCATGGTCGACAAACTGACGCATCTGAAACAGCTGGAGGCCGAGAGCATCCACATCATCCGCGAGGTCGCCGCCGAGTTCGATAACCCGGTGATGCTGTACTCGATCGGCAAGGACTCCGCCGTGATGCTGCATCTGGCGCGCAAGGCCTTCTTCCCCGGCAAGCTGCCGTTCCCGGTGATGCATGTCGACACCCGCTGGAAATTCCAGGAGATGTACCGCTTCCGCGAGAAGATGGTCAACGAATACGGCCTGGACCTGATCACCCACATCAACCCCGATGGCGTGGCGCAGGACATCAACCCGTTCACCCACGGTAGTGCCAAGCACACCGACATCATGAAGACCGAGGGCCTCAAGCAGGCGCTCGACAAGTACGGCTTCGATGCCGCTTTCGGTGGCGCCCGCCGCGACGAGGAGAAGTCCCGCGCCAAGGAGCGCGTCTACTCCTTCCGTGACAGCAAGCACCGCTGGGACCCGAAGAACCAGCGCCCGGAACTGTGGAACGTCTACAACGGCAAGGTAAAGAAGGGCGAGTCCATCCGCGTCTTCCCGCTGTCGAACTGGACCGAGCTGGACATCTGGCAGTACATCTACCTGGAACAGATCCCGATCGTGCCGCTGTACTTCGCCGAGGAACGCGAAGTCATCGAGATGAACGGCGCGCTGATCATGATCGACGACGAGCGCATCCTCGAGCACCTCACGCCCGAGCAGAAGGCCAGCATCCAGAAGAAGATGGTGCGCTTCCGCACCCTGGGCTGCTACCCGCTGACCGGCGCGGTGGAGTCCACCGCCACTTCGCTGCCGGAAATCATCCAGGAAATGCTGCTGACGCGAACTTCCGAACGCCAGGGCCGGGTCATCGACCACGATGCCGCCGGCTCGATGGAAGAAAAGAAACGTCAGGGCTACTTCTAAGGTTCTCGCACCATGTCGCATCAATCCGATCTGATCAGCGAGGACATCCTCGCCTACCTGGCCCAGCACGAGCGCAAGGAACTCCTGCGCTTCCTCACCTGCGGCAACGTCGACGACGGCAAGAGCACCCTGATCGGGCGCCTGCTGCACGACTCCAAGATGATCTACGAGGACCACCTCGAGGCCATCACCAAGGATTCCAAGAAAGTCGGCACCACGGGCGACGACGTCGACCTGGCACTGCTGGTGGACGGCCTGCAGGCCGAGCGCGAGCAAGGCATCACCATCGACGTGGCCTACCGCTACTTCAGCACTTCCAAGCGCAAGTTCATCATCGCCGACACCCCCGGCCATGAGCAGTACACCCGCAACATGGCCACCGGCGCTTCCACCTGCGACCTGGCCATCATCCTGATCGACGCCCGCTACGGCGTGCAGACCCAGACCCGCCGGCACAGCTTCATTGCCTCGCTGCTGGGCATCAAGCACATCGTCGTCGCCATCAACAAGATGGACCTCAAGGGCTTCGACGAGGGCGTCTTCGAGCAGATCAAGGCCGACTACCTGCAGTTCGCCGAGAAGATCAACCTCAAGACCAACTCCCTGCACTTCGTGCCGATGTCGGCGCTGAAGGGCGATAACGTGGTCAACAAGTCCGAGCGCTCGCCGTGGTACACCGGCCAGTCGCTGATGGAAATCCTCGAGACCGTGGAAGTCGCGGGCGACCGCAATCTCGACGACATGCGCTTCCCGGTGCAGTACGTCAACCGTCCGAACCTGAACTTCCGTGGCTTCGCCGGTACCCTGGCCAGCGGCATCGTGCGCAAGGGTGACGAAGTCGTGGCCCTGCCGTCTGGCAAGGGCAGCAAGGTCAAGTCCATCGTCACCTTCGAGGGCGAGCTGGAGCAGGCCGGTCCCGGCCAGGCCATCACCCTGACCCTGGAAGACGAGATCGACGTATCGCGCGGCGACATGCTGGTGCATGCCGACAACCGTCCGCAGGTAACCGACGGCTTCGACGCCATGCTGGTGTGGATGGCCGAAGAGCCGATGCTGCCGGGCAAGAAGTACGACATCAAGCGCGCTACCAGCTACGTGCCGGGCTCGATCCCGAGCATCACCCACAAGGTGGACGTGAACACCCTGGAAGAGACCGCCGCCAGCGAACTCAAGCTCAACGAGATCGCCCGCGTGAAGGTCAGCCTGGATGCGTCCATTGCGCTGGACGGCTACGACCAGAACCGCACCACCGGCGCCTTCATCGTTATCGATCGCCTGACCAATGGCACCGTTGGTGCCGGCATGATCATCGCCGCCCCGCAGTCGAGCCATGGCAGTGCTGTACACCACGGTGCAAACGCCCATGTAGCTCGGGAAGAGCGTGCAGCACGCTTCGGCCAGCAACCGGCCACCGTACTGTTCAGCGGTCTTTCCGGGGCGGGCAAGAGCACACTGGCTTACGCGGTGGAGCGCAAGCTGTTCGACATGGGCCGCGCGGTCTATGTGCTGGACGGCCAGAACCTGCGTCATGACCTGAACAAGGGGCTGCCACAGGATCGCGCCGGTCGCACTGAGAACTGGCTGCGCACCGCTCATGTCGCCAGGCAATTCAACGAGGCCGGCCTGATCAGCCTGTGCGCCTTCGTCGCTCCGAGCGCCGAGGGGCGTGAACGCGCCAAATCGCTGATCGGCGCCGAGCGCCTGGTCACCGTCTACGTCCAGGCTTCTCCGCAGGTTTGCCGTGAACGCGACCCGCAGGGTTTGTATGCCGCCGGCCAGGACAACATTCCGGGCGAGTCTTTCCCGTTCGACGTGCCGCTGGATGCCGATCTGGTGATCGATACCCAGAGCCAGTCGGTGGAAGAGGGCGTCAAGGCCGTTCTTGACCTGCTCCGCCAGCGCGGCGCGATCTGATCGCACGGCGCTGAATTGAAAAAGCCCCGCATCTGCGGGGTTTTTTCTTGCCTGAGATTCTGCTGAAGCCGCCGTGGCGGGCTGCCCGGTCGATTGTTTCGCCCCGCAGACATTCGCTGGCAGATGGCTATTGCCGTCGATCGACACCTGCATATAATGCGACTGATTATTATTTGCTGAATAGCAGGTGCGGTGGTGTCGCTACTGGGTCGTACACAACTCGCGGATCACGACATGCACCGCCTCTACGCGGACCACCATGGCTGGCTGCAAGGCTGGATTCGCCGCAAGACGGGCTGCTCACAGGGGGCTGCCGACCTCGCCCAGGACACTTTCCTGCGCGTGCTCACGGTGCGGGCCAAGGGTATCGCGGTGTATCTCGATCAACCGCGCACCTACCTCGCGACCATTGCCCGCGGCCTGGTGATCGACCAGTGGCGCCGTCTGCAGTTGGAGCAGGCGTGGCTGGAAGCCCTGGCCGCTCAGCCCGAAGCGGTGCAGTCGTCTCCCGAGCAATTGGCGCTGATCCTGGAAACCCTGCAGCAGGTGGACGCGCTGCTTCTACGTCTGCCCGCCAGGGTGCGCCGGGCCTTCCTGCTGGCACAGATCGATGGCCTGCCGTACCGCGAAATCGCCGTGGAGCTGGGGGTGTCCGAGCGCATGGTGAAGAAGTACCTCGCCCAGGCTTTCCTGCATTGCGCGGTGCTGGAAGCCGAGCTGGATGGAGTGCTGGTGGAGTGAACGGTCGCGACGACAAGCTCAGTCACGCCAGCCTGCAGCAGGCGGCGAACTGGTACGTGCTGCTGCAGGATGAAAATCCCAGCGCGCAACTCCATGCGCAATGGCGCCAGTGGCTTGATCTGCACGCCGAGCACCAGGCCGCCTGGCACTACGTCGAGCGTATAGGCCAACGCTTCGCGCCATTACAAGGCGAGAGGCAACTGGCGGGGCGGGTGCTCAGGGCCAGTGGCGAGCGTCAGCTCTCACGTCGCCAGGGGCTCAAGAGCCTGTTGGTACTCAGTGGCGGCCTGCTGCTTGGTTGGGGCACCTGGCGCGGCACTCCGTTGCCACGGCTGGTGCAAGGCTGGAGCGCTGACTACAGCACCCGTACCGCCGAGACTCGCGAGGCGATTCTCGCCGATGGCACCCATCTCTGGCTGGCGGCGATCAGTGCGGTGGATGCCGACTTCGGTCCGGACCAACGCCTGCTGCGGCTGCGCTTCGGCGAAGTGCTGGTGGACACCGCCAGGGACGCCGCGCACCGACCCTTCCTTGTCGACACCGAGCAAGGGCGCCTGCGCGCGCTGGGGACGCGCTTCGCGGTCAGGCAGCTGGGCGACGCTACGCGCCTCAATGTTTACGCCGGCGCGGTGGAAATCCGCACCGCGGACAGTGGCGAGCGGCGGGTGCTGGAGGCCGGTCAGCGCGTCGATTTCACGCGCCTTGGCATTGGTGAGGTGTCGCCTGCGCAGAC
This sequence comes from Pseudomonas sp. YH-1, assembly GCF_051990045.1. NCBI lineage: Bacteria > Pseudomonadati > Pseudomonadota > Gammaproteobacteria > Pseudomonadales > Pseudomonadaceae > Pseudomonas > Pseudomonas sp. YH-1. The sequence continues at coordinate 2,319,202 of NZ_CP178184.1, forward strand.
GGCAGGTGAGTCCTGGGTACGCCATGTGCTCACAGCCGAGAACCTGTCGCTGGGACAATTGGTCGAGGAACTGGGCCGTTATCGCCACGGCTACCTGGGTTGTGACCCGGCCGTCGCGCAGCTGCCGGTGATGGGCGCCTTCCCCCTGGACGACAGTGACCAGGCGCTGCGACTGCTGGCAGCGGCATTGCCGGTCAGGGTCCAGCGTCTGACACCGTGGTGGGTGAGCATCGAGTCCGTCTGACGTATCGCGGAAAAACTTTCCGCGGCGGTTCCCTTTTCAGTTTCCCGTTCGGTCATTCCACAGAAACGCACTTTTACCCACTGCACCGAACCAGGGAATTCCATGTACTCGCCCACCTACTCCTCGCGCCGCTTCGCCCGGCGGCCGCTGGCGCTGGCCATCTCGTTGTCGCTCTGCAGCGTCGCTGCGCTGCCCCTGAGCTCGCCCACCCAGGCAGCTTCTGGTGCGGAACAGGCCGCTCTGCGCGAATACCACATCGCACCGGGCGCTCTGGCGGCCTCACTCAACCAGTTCAGCAGCCTGGCCGGGATCTATCTGGTCGGCCACAACGACCTGACTGCCGGAAAGTCCAGCAAGGGCCTTGATGGTCGCTACAGCGTCGAGCGGGCCCTGGCGCTGCTGCTCGATGGCACGGGTCTGCAGGCGGTGCCGCAGGAGTCCGGCGGCTACGTGTTGCAACCGGACCCGAACGGTACCGTGCTGCAGATGGATTCGACCTCGATCATCGGTAGCGGTGTGGGTGCGGAGCAACTGGACGACAGCGGCTACAACGCCAAGGTCAGCTCCACTGCGGGCAAAACCAGCACTTCCCTGGCGGAGACGCCCCGCTCGATCTCGGTGGTGACTCGCCAGCGCATGGAGGACCAGCAATCGCAGACCCTGACCGATGTGCTGGGCTACGTACCGGGCATTTTCGCCCCGCCGTTTGCCGCTGGCGATGGTCTGGCCGGCGACCTGTTCTTCATTCGCGGCTTCAACGCCACCGACTGGGGCTACGGCCTGCTGCGTGACGGACTGCGCGTGCAGGGCAACCGTTACGACACCACCAGCGAGCCCTATGGCCTGGAGCGCGTCGAAGTGTTCCGCGGCCCCACCTCGATCCTCTACGGCGAGAATGCGCCCGGAGGCATCGTCAACCTGGTGAGCAAGCGGCCGACCGTTGATCCTCGCGGTGAGGTCCAGCTCACTTATGGTTCCCATGATCGCAAGCAGCTGGGCGTCGATGTTTCCGGCCCGCTGAGCGACGAAGGCAACATCCTCGGCCGCGTGGTGATGCTGGGCCGCGACTCCGGCACCCAGGTCGATCATCAGCCGGACGATCGCCTCTATATCGCTCCGTCGATGACCTTCAACTTCGACGACGCCACGTCGCTGACGCTCCTCTCCACCTACCAGCGCGACCGTACGCTGATGGAGCTGGGCTACCCGGCGGCTGGCACGCTGCTGCACAACCCCAACGGCAAGATCGACAAGGACACGCTGTCGGGCAACCCGGACTGGGACAAGTTCGAGCGCGAGGTCTGGACCCTGGGCTACGAGTTCAGCCATCAGCTCAACGATACCTGGCAGTTCCGCCAGAATTCGCGCTACATGCAATCGCGCATCGACCGCCGCGAGATGTGGCCGGGCAGCCTGAACAATGGCGGCTTCGGTACCAATGTCAGCAATACGGCGTACGATCGCTACAACAAGTCGATGACCTACTCGCTGGACAACCAGTTCGAGGGGCACTTCCAGTCCGGCGAGCTGGCCAACACCGTGTTGCTGGGCGCGAGCTTCGACCGTACCTCGTTCAATCAGGACTGGGACGCTGGCGCCGGTGGTTCGGTGAATGTGTTCGATCCGGTGTGGACGATCAAGCCGACCACGCCGATCCGCGTACAGGATGCGCTGCTGGAGCAGAAGATGTACGGCCTCTACGGCCAGTTGCAGACGCGCTACGACAACTGGATCGCCCTGCTCGGCGGGCGGCTCGACGAGGTCAACAGCCAGTACCGCAACCGCGCCGGCACCACCAACGGCCTGGCCGACCTCGATTACTGGGACCATGACTTCACCTGGCAGGCCGGCCTGATGTACCAGTTCGACAATGGCCTGACGCCCTATGTCAGCTATTCCACCGCCTTCGCCCCGACCCAGCAGACTTCCAGCAAGTCCGGCACGCTCAACCCCACCAAGAGCGAGCAGTACGAAGCCGGCGTGAAGTACGAGCCCAAAGGCTGGAATACCTCGGTCACCGCTTCGGTCTATGACCTGCGCAAGACCGACGACGTGATCTACGACAGCGTGGTGGGTGACTACCGGCAAGTCGGCGAGAGCCGCGCCAAGGGTGTGGAGCTGGAGGTCAACAGCGACTTGACCGAGAACCTCAGTGTCACGGCGTCCTACACCTACACCGACTCGCGTATCACCCAGGATGCTCCGGGCTCGCTGCTCGAAGACCACCAGATGACCGGCGTGCCGCGGAACCAGGCGTCGGCCTGGGGTACCTACCGCTTCCTCGACGGCTACCTCAAAGGGCTGCGCGTGGGCGGCGGTGTACGGCACTTCGACAGCACCTTCGCCTACACCCCGGCATCGCTGTACGGCAAGCTGGATACCGGCGACGTGACCCTGGTGGACGCCCTGCTCGGCTACCAGCTCGACGAGCACTGGTCCGCCGAAGTGAACGCGAAGAACCTGCTGGACAAGGAGTACGTTGCCGGCTGCAACAATGCCGGGCGTTGTTACTGGGGCGAGGAGCGCACGCTACTGGGCAGCGTGACCTTCCGCTGGTAATCCTGGCCGCATGAATGAAAAAGCCCCGCATCGGCGGGGCTTTTTCGTTGGGGCGGAGACCTCAGTACTTGCTCTTCAGCCCGTACGTCTCGTCCAGGGTGCCCGGGCCGTCGCCGGTCTTGGGCGCGTAGTCGCGCGGCGCTTCGTTGTTCGCCGGCGGGGTCAGGCGCTCGCGGCGCTCGGGATATTCGTCGGCATGCAGGGCGGCCAGCAGGCGCTGCTTGGTCTGTTCGTCCAGGGCCAGGCGCTCGGCGCCCTCGGACAGGTGCTCCTGCACATCCTGATAGCTCTGGGTGAGCTTCTTCATCAGACTGGCGGAGGTGCTGAAGTGGGTCACCACTTCGCGCTGGTAGCTATCGAAACGATCCTGCATGTCGTCCACCTGACGCTGCAGCTTGTTGGGCGCGGCGTTGGGCAGCAGGCGGGCGATCAGAAAGCCGATGCCGACCCCGACGATCAGGGCGAGTAGCGGCAGCAACCAGGTGGTGAGGGACTGTTCCACGCGAATCCTTCCTCTATAGACGGCTTTGCTTTACGTTAGCGGCTTGCACCTGTGCTTGTATACCGTGGCGAATGCTTCGCCGCCTGCGCAGGTATTGAGCTAGACGAGACGACCCGCCACGGGGTCACGGAGCTGTTGTTTGACCACCCGCGAAATCCCCCTGTTCCTCGACGGCCCCGAGGGCCAGCTGGAAGCCCTGCACCTCGCCACGCCCGACGCCACGGGCGTCGCGCTGATCTGCCATCCGCATCCGCTGTTCGCCGGCACCATGCAGAACAAGGTGGTCGCCACCCTGCAGCGCGCTGCAAGGGATGCAGGATACGCCACTCTGCGTTTCAATTTTCGTGGCGTGGGTCAGAGCGCCGGCAGTTATGCCGAAGGCCGCGGCGAGGTCGATGATGCTCTGGCTGCCGCACGCTGGCTCGCCGAGCAGCATCCGGACCTGCCGCTGACGCTGATGGGTTTTTCCTTCGGCTCCTGCGTGGCCGGCAACGCCGCCGAGCGTCTGGAAGAGGAGGGCGCTGAGCTCGCGCAGCTGTTCATGCTGGCGCCGCCGGTGGAGCGCTTTGATGTCGACCTGCCCGAACGCTGCCCGCTGACGGTGATCCAGCCGGAGGCCGACGAAGTGGTCACGCCCGAGCGCGTGTATGCCTGGAGCGCCGGGCTGAGCAAGCCCCACGAACTGATCCGCATCCCCGAGTGCAGCCATTTCTTCCACGGCAAGCTGATCGAGCTCAAGGACCTGATACAGGCCCGGCTCGCCTAGGTCGGCCAGCCGCGTTACCATCCGGCCCGCCATTTCATTTGTGTTGATTCCTGGATTCCCATGACGACCCGTATCCTGACCGGCATCACCACCACCGGTACTCCGCACCTGGGCAACTACGCCGGCGCCATCCGCCCGGCAATCGTCGCCAGCCGCGATCCGCAGGCAGATTCCTTCTACTTCCTGGCCGACTACCACGCACTGATCAAGTGCGATGACCCGACGCGCATCCAGCGTTCGCGCCTGGAAATCGCCGCCACGTGGCTGGCCTGCGGCCTGGATGCGGACAAGGCGACCTTCTATCGCCAGTCCGATATTCCCGAAATTCCCGAACTGACCTGGCTGCTCACCTGCGTCAGCGCCAAGGGCCTGCTCAACCGCGCCCACGCCTACAAGGCTTCGGTGGACAAGAACGTCGAGGCCGGCGAAGACCCGGACGCCGGCGTCACCATGGGCCTGTACAGCTACCCGGTGCTGATGGCCGCGGACATCCTGATGTTCAACGCCCACAAGGTGCCGGTGGGTCGCGACCAGATCCAGCACGTGGAAATGGCCCGCGACATCGGCCAGCGCTTCAACCACCTGTTCGGCAACGGCAAGGAGCTGTTCACCCTGCCCGAAGTGGTGATCGAGGAAGACGTGGCGACCCTGCCGGGCCTGGACGGTCGCAAGATGTCCAAGAGCTACGACAACACCATCCCGCTGTTTGGCAGCGCCAAGCAGCTCAAGGACGCCGTCGCGCGCATCGTCACCGACTCCCGGGCGCCGGGTGAACCGAAAGACCCGGACAACTCGCACCTGTTCACCCTCTATCAGGCCTTCTCCACCCACGAGCAACAGGCTGCGTTCCGCGCCGAACTGCTCGGCGGTCTGGCCTGGGGCGAAGCCAAGCAGCGCCTGTTCGAGCTGCTCGACAACGAACTGGGCGAGGCTCGTGAGCGCTACCACGCGCTGATCACCCGCCCGGCCGACCTGGAGGACATCCTCCTGGCCGGTGCCGCCAAGGCACGCCGCATCGCCACCCCGTTCCTCGGCGAGCTGCGCGAGGCCGTGGGCCTGCGTTCGTTCCGCGAGCAGGTGCAGGTGGCGTCCGAGGGCAAGAAGAAAGCCGCCAAGGCTGCGCGTTTCGTCAGCTTCCGCGAGGACGATGGCTTCCGTTTTCGTCTGCTCGATGCCGCGGGGGAGCAACTGCTGCTCTCCATCGCCTTCGCCGATGGCAAGGCCGCCGGCCAGGTGACCAAGCGCCTGCAGTCCGAAGCACTGGACCTGCACGCCGAGCTGAATGCTTTCAGCGTGCGTCTGGATGGCGAAGCCGTGGCGTACAGCCCGGAGTTCTCCACCGACGCGGAGCGTGACGCCGCCATGCACCGTCTGCGCGAGGCTCTCGCTCCACAGGAGTGAGGCGCAGCAGGCCGGTCCGACTACCGGCCAATTGCCAAGCAACGGGGGCGCCGCTAAAGTGTGCGCCCCCGTTTTCGTTGCCTTGCTACCGATCATGACGCCTCTTCAGCGCTACCAGGAAGACCTCAAACGCCCCGATTTCTTCCACGACGCCGCGCAAGCGAACGCCGTGAAGCACCTGCAACGCCTCTACGACGACCTGGTCGCGGCCGGTAAGGGCAAGACCGGCCTGTTCGGCAAGCTGCTGGGCAAGAAGTCCCAGGAGCCGGTGAAGGGCCTGTACTTCTGGGGCGGCGTCGGCCGTGGCAAGACCTACCTGGTGGATACCTTCTTCGAGGCGCTGCCCTTCAAGCAGAAGATGCGTACGCACTTCCACCGCTTCATGAAGCGCGTCCACGAGGAAATGAAGACCCTCAAGGGCGAGAAGAACCCGCTGACCATCATTGGCAAGCGTTTCGCCGACGAGGCCAGGGTGATCTGCTTCGACGAGTTCTTCGTCTCCGACATCACCGATGCGATGATCCTGGCGACCCTGCTGGAGGAGCTGTTCAAGAACGGCGTCAGCCTGGTGGCAACCTCCAACATCGTGCCGGACGGCCTGTACAAGGACGGCCTGCAGCGCGCCCGCTTCCTGCCGGCCATCGCCCTGGTCAAGCAGCACACCGAAGTGGTCAACGTCGACAGCGGCGTTGACTATCGTCTGCGTGCCCTGGAGCAGGCCGAGCTGTACCACTGGCCGCTGTCCGAGCAGGCCGAGCAGGCCATGAGCCGCGACTTCAAGGCGCTGACCCCGGACTGTGCCGCGGCCACCCGCGATGACGCGCTGATGATCGAGAACCGTGAGATCCGCGCGCGTATCACCTGCGATGACGTGGCCTGGTTCGAATTCCGCGAGCTGTGCGACGGTCCGCGCAGCCAGAACGACTACATCGAACTGGCGAAGATCTTCCATGCCATCCTGATCTCCAACGTCGAGCAGATGGGCGTGGCCAAGGACGACATGGCCCGCCGCTTCATCAACCTGGTGGACGAGTTCTACGACCGCAACGTCAAGCTGATCCTCTCCGCCGAGGTCGAGCTCAAGGACCTGTACACCGGTGGCCGCCTGGAGTTCGAATTCCAGCGCACCCTGAGCCGCCTGCTGGAAATGCAGTCCCACGAATACCTGAGCCGCCCGCACCGTCCCTGATGGTCCGGTGAATGAAAAAGGCTGCCCGAGGGCAGCCTTTTTCGTTTGCGAGGATTGGCGGGGATCTGTAGTTGTAGGATGGGTGGAGCGGAGCGATACCCATGCTGCGGGTGCCGAGATTGATGGGTATCGCTTCGCTCCACGCCATCCTGCGGACTGGGCATTGCGCTCAGCGCAGCGCCATCTCCTGCTGCGCTTTCTTCAGCAGTTGCTGGGCGTGGGCAACTTCCAGCGCTTCCATGGCGTTGATCGGCTTGATCGCCACTGCCTTCTTCAGTTGCTCCAGCGCTTTCTGCTCCTCATCTTCGCCGTAGACGTACGCCAGGGCGTTCGCATATTCGTAATGGCCGATGGGCAGATCGTCGGCGGCACGGAAGGAGCGGGCGAAGTACTGCTCCATCTTGTCCGCGCTCACTCCGTAGGTCATCTTGCCCACCAGCTTGCCGACCTTGCGGATCACACCGGCCTCATAGCCGCCGTAGAGCGCCAGGGCGAATGGTTGGTTCGGCTGCTTGGCCAGCAGGGCGTCCAGCTCCTTGGGAATCTCGCTGGTATAGCCACGCTTGAGTACCACCGGCACTGGCAGGTCCTCGGCCAGGCGTGCTTTGGCGTAGGCGCGGCCGAACTGGGCGATGGGGTCGGCGTTGAGCAGCGGGCCGGCCTCGTCGGTGTAGCTGATGACTTCCTCCAGCAGGCGCTGCTTCTCGTCCTGGTTCGGCGCGAGGAACATCGCGTACAGAACTTGCGCGAACATACCCGGCACCTGGCCGCCGACGCCCAGCGCCAGGCCATCCTTCTTGGCCTGGGCGAAGTCGCCGCGGAATACCTTGCGCCACACATCCTGCAGCTTCTCGGCATAGACCTGCGCTTCTTCCGGCTTACCGCTGAAGCCAGTGCCGGCGGCCACGGTCTTCTCCAGGGCTTCGGGATGTTTCGTGGCCATGGTCACCACCCAGTCCGCATCCGGGAAGGGGTAGTTGGCGCCGAAACCGCGCGTCAGGCGAGGCCAGGCCTCACGCAGCTTGTCGCCGCTATAGTCGAAGGCGCTCTGGTCGTAGGGGAAGGGTTTCCAGGTGTCGTCCGCCACAGCGTTCAGGCTGAAGACGGCCAGCAGGGCAAGCAGAAAGCGGCGCATGGCGATATCCCGTTGGGTTCTTGTTGTCGAAAGCTGCCCGAATCATAGGGCGGCACCCGAGTCCGTGAACCCATCCTAGGGATGGCCTGTTTCAGGCTTCCTTCTGTTCGTACTGGCGTCGGTAGTGATTTGGCGACAGTCCTGTGTGCTGCCTGAACAGGCGGGCGAAGAAGCTGGCGTCGTCGTAGCCGACTTCGTAGCTGATTGTCTTGATGCTCTTGCGGCTGGTAGACAGCAGGTTGCGCGCGGTCTCGATGCGCAGGCGTTGCAGGTAGTGCAGCGGCTTGTCACCGGTAGCCGCCTGGAAGCGCCGCATGAAGTTGCGAATGCTCATGCCGTGCTCGCGGGCGACGTCCTCGAAGCGGAACTTGTCGCAGAAGTGCTCTTCGAGCCAGTGCTGGATCTGCAGGATGGCCGGGTCGTGGTGCAGTTTCTGTCCACCGAATCCGAGTCGGCCGGGCACGTAGCTGCGCTGCACCTCGTAGAGAATGTCGCGGGCCACGCCCTGGGCCACTGTAGCGCCGCAGAAATGTTCGATCAGGTAGATATACAGGTCGCAGGCCGAGGTAAGGCCGCCGGCGGTGTAGATGTTGTCGGCATCCGCGATGTGTTTCTCCTGATTGAGCAGTACCTTGGGGTAGCGCTCGGCGAATTCGCGGAAGAATCGCCAGTAGGTGGTCGCCTCCTTGCCGTCGAGTAATCCCGCCTCGGCTAGCCAGAACACCCCGGAGACCTCGCCACACAGTACGCAGCCGGCCGCATGGCGCTCGCGCAGCCAGGGCATTACCTGTGGATAGAGGGTCAGCAGTTCGTCGAAGTCGCCCCAGAAAGCGGGGAGGATGACCAGTTCCGGTTCGTCCAGGGCGCCGTGTACGGGCAGGAGGTCGCCGCTGAAACTCATCACCGGCTGGCCGTCGGGGCTGACGATGCGGGTTTCGAAACTGGGCTTCAGACCGAGGCCCTGTTGGCGGCCATGGCGCAGGGCGGCCATGTGGAAGAAATCCTTGGCCTGCATCAGGGTGGAGCCGAACACGCCGTGGGTAGCAAGGATGCTGACGCGGCGCAGCACGCGGGAAGCTGGGTTGGGCATCGGTTCTTGTACTTCTTATGGATGTCTTTGCATGACGCTAAAGCGGTCATGATGCGGCTGGATCGTCTTATTTTTTGGCGAAAGTGTCCAGTGCAGAGCGGTTCGTGCTTGGCCTACAGTCGGCCTTCAAATAATTCCTACAACCGATCCGCAGGTGCACCGCATGATTCCAAGAACCCTGTTCAGTTCCGACCACGAGCTGTTCCGCGACAGCGTCCGCAAGTTTCTCGAACAGGAGGCAGTTCCCTTCCACGCCCAGTGGGAAAAGGACGGTCACGTCGACCGCCAGCTGTGGAACAAGGCGGGGGAGGCCGGAATGCTCTGCTCGCATCTGCCCGAGGCCTACGGCGGCATGGCGGCGGACTTCCTCTACAGCGCCGTGGTGATCGAGGAGATCGGTCGCCTGGGCCTGACCGGCATCGGTTTCTCGCTGCATTCGGACATCGTCGCACCCTATATCCTTCACTACGGCAGCGAAGAGCTGAAGCAGCGCTACCTGCCCAAGCTGATTTCCGGCGAGATGGTGTCAGCCATTGCCATGACCGAGCCGGGTGCGGGCTCCGACCTGCAAGGTGTGAAGACCACCGCCGTGCTGGACGGCGACGAGTACGTGATCAATGGCTCGAAGACCTTCATCACCAACGGCTGGCTGGCTGACCTGGTGATCGTGGTCGCCAAGACCGACCCCAAGGCTGGCGCCAAGGGCACCAGCCTGTTCCTGGTGGAGGCGGGCACGCCGGGCTTCAGCAAGGGCAAGCGCCTGGAGAAGGTCGGCATGAAGGCCCAGGACACCTCCGAGCTGTTCTTCCAGGACGTGCGCATCCCCAAGGAAAACCTGCTGGGCAAGGACGGGCAGGGGTTCATCTACCTGATGCAGGAACTGCCTCAGGAGCGCCTGACCGTCGCCCTCGGTGCACTGGCCTCGGCCGAAGCGGCGTTGAAGTGGACGCTGGACTACACCCGCGACCGCAAGGCCTTCGGAAAATCCGTCGCGGACTTCCAGAACACGCGCTTCAAGCTCGCGGAAATGGCCACCGAGATCCAGGTTGGCCGCGTTTTCGTCGATCGCTGTCTCGAGCAGCACCTGGAGGGCAAGCTGGACGTACCCACGGCAGCGATGGCCAAGTACTGGACCACGGACCTGCAATGCAAGGTGCTCGATGAATGCGTGCAACTGCATGGGGGCTACGGCTTCATGTGGGAGTACCCGATCGCCCGCGCCTGGGCTGATGCGCGCGTGCAGCGCATCTACGCCGGCACCAACGAGATCATGAAGGAAATCATCGCCCGCGCGCTGTAACCGCAGCGGATGAAAAAAGCCCGGCATTGCCGGGCTTTTTCGTTTGCGGGGCGATCAGGGCGCCGGGTTCGGCTGGTCCTTATGGATCGCCTCGATGCCGGCCAGCACCTCGTCGGAGAGCTTCAGCTCGAAGCTGCCAAGGTTGGCTTCCAGTTGCTCGAGGTTGGTCGCGCCGATGATGTTGCTGGTCACGAACGGCCGGCTGGTGACGAAGGCCAGGGCCATCTGCGCCGGGTCCAGGCTGTGCTCACGGGCCAGGGCCACGTAGCGGTCGCAGGCGCGGGCGGTCTGCGGGTTGGTGTAGCGGGTGAAGCGGCTGAACAGAGTGATCCGTGCGTTGGCCGGGCGGGCGCCGCCGAAGTACTTGCCCGAGAGCATGCCAAAGGCCAGCGGCGAGTAGGCCAGCAGGCCGATCTGCTCGCGGAGGGCGATTTCCGCCAGGCCCACCTCGAAGCTGCGGTTCAACAGGTTGTAGGGGTTCTGGATCGACACGGCGCGCGGCCAGCCGCGCTCCTGGGCGATCTGCAGGAAGCGCATGGTGCCCCAGGGGGTCTCGTTGGACAGGCCGACGTGGCGGATCTTGCCGGCGCGGACCTGCTCGTCGAGCGCCTCCAGGGTGTCTTCCAGTGCCGTGAAGCTTTCTTCCTTGTGCTGGTAGCCCAGTTGGCCGAAGAAGTTGGTGCTGCGCTCGGGCCAGTGCAATTGGTAGAGGTCGATCCAGTCGGTCTGCAGGCGCTTGAGGCTGCCGTCCAGCGCCGCGACGATGTTCTTGCGGTCGAGCTTCGGCTGGCCGTCACGGATGTGGCTGATGGAGTTGCCGGGGCCGGCGATCTTGCTGGCGAGTACCCAGTCGGCGCGATCGCCGCGCTGGGCGAACCAGTTGCCGATGATCTGCTCGGTGCGGGTGTAGGTTTCCGCGCGTGGCGGCACCGGGTACATCTCGGCGGTATCGATGAAATTCAGACCGGCGGCCTTGGCCCGTTCAATCTGGGCGAAGGCCTCACCTTGTGTGTTCTGCTCGCCCCAGGTCATGGTCCCCAGGCAGAGGGCGCTGACTTTCAGTTCGGTGCGGCCGAGCGGGCGGTACTCCATGCGGGTCTCCTCATGAAAACAAGTGCGTCATACAGTTGAAAATTCTGCCGGAATCTGCATAATTCCGCAGCCTTTCATCGGTGGGGGATGCCAAAGCCTGCCGATTGATACATCTAGTCGTTACGGACGCACACCGACCCGAGCCCCAATTCGTGTCTGTCTTCGGCTGTCCTTGACTTGTCAAGGCAACCACTGTCCAGTAAGATTCGCCGTCTTATTTTCAGGCGGCCCCTGAGGCTATAACGAATGAAAACTTATACCGCGAAACCAGAAACTGTTAAGCGCGACTGGTTCGTCGTCGACGCTGCTGGCCTGACCCTGGGTCGTCTGGCTACCGAGATTGCTACCCGCCTGCGCGGCAAGCACAAGCCGGAATACACCCCGCACGTTGACACCGGCGACTACATCGTCGTCATCAACGCCGAGCAGGTTCGTGTCACTGGCGCCAAAGCTACCGACAAGATGTACTACCATCACTCGGGCTTCCCGGGCGGTATCAAGTCGATCAACTTCGAGAAGCTGATCGCCAAGGCTCCTGAGCGCGTTATCGAGACTGCCGTCAAAGGCATGCTGCCGAAGAACCCGCTGGGCCGCGACATGTACCGCAAGCTGAAAGTGTACAAGGGTGCCAGCCACCCGCACACCGCTCAGCAGCCTCAAGAACTGAAGATTTAACGGGATAGCTCATTATGTCGGCGACTCAAAATTACGGCACTGGCCGTCGTAAGACCGCTACCGCTCGCGTCTTCCTGCGTCCGGGCACTGGCAAGATCTCCATCAACAACCGCTCCATCGAGCAGTTCTTCGGTCGTGAGACCGCTCGCATGGTTGTCCGTCAGCCGCTCGAGCTGACCGAGAACACCGAGAAGTTCGATATCTACGTAACCGTCGTTGGCGGTGGCGTAAGCGGTCAAGCTGGTGCGATCCGTCACGGTATCACCCGCGCTCTGATCGAGTACGACGAAACCCTGCGCAGCTCCCTGCGTAAAGCCGGCTACGTCACTCGCGATGCTCGCGAAGTTGAACGTAAGAAAGTCGGTCTGCGTAAAGCGCGTAAGCGTCCGCAGTACTCCAAGCGTTAATACGACGCTTCGAAAAAAACGCCCAGATCCTTTGGACTGGGCGTTTTTTTATGTCTTCAATAAACTCGTGCGGCAAGGTGTCGCATCCATGCAGGCCGCGTCCTATAAGGGTTCCAGGCTTTCCGTAACAGGCTATTACCTTGTCATCACAAGGGCTTTTCTTTACCATTTGGCGAATTTTTTGCGCGGCTCGAATTTTTACTTAAAAGCCTGATTTGAACAGGCTTGAAGCTGATGGGAGACGACTGAATGAGTAATGACGGCGTGAATGCAGGCCGGCGTCGCTTCCTTGTCGCGGCCACCTCGGTGGTAGGTGCGGCAGGAGCGGTCGGAGCTGCGGTCCCGTTCGTGGGGTCATGGTTCCCCAGTGCCAAGGCGAAGGCCGCTGGCGCGCCGGTGAAGGTCAACGTAGGGAAGATCGAGCCGGGCCAGCAAGTCGTGGCCGAGTGGCGCGGCAAGCCGGTATTCCTGGTGCATCGCACCAAGGAAATGCTGGATGCGCTGCCGACTCTCGATGGGCAACTGGCCGACCCCGAGTCGAAGGCTTCGGAGCAGCCGGCGTACGTCGATCCCAAGCTGCGTTCGATCAAGCCCGAGCTGGCTGTGATCGTCGGTATCTGCACCCACCTGGGCTGCTCGCCGACCTTCCGCCCGGAAGTCGCTCCCGCGGATCTCGGTCCGGACTGGAAGGGTGGTTACTTCTGCCCGTGCCACGGCTCCCATTACGATCTTGCCGGCCGCGTTTACAAGGGACAACCCGCGCCCCTGAACCTGCCGATTCCGCCCTATACGCTGGATGGTGATGAGTTGACCATCGGTGTGGACCAGGAGAAAGCCTGATGAACAAGTTCATGGCTTGGGTCGATGCCCGCTTCCCCGCGACCAAGATGTGGGAAGACCATCTGAGCAAGTACTACGCCCCGAAGAACTTCAACTTCTGGTACTTCTTCGGTTCGCTCGCACTGCTGGTCCTGGTTAACCAGATCCTCACCGGTATCTGGCTGACCATGAGCTTCACCCCGTCGGCGGAAGAGGCCTTCGCTTCCGTCGAGTACATCATGCGAGATGTAGATTACGGCTGGATTATCCGCTACATGCACTCCACCGGTGCGTCGGCATTCTTCGTGGTCGTCTACCTGCACATGTTCCGTGGCCTGCTGTACGGTTCGTACCAGAAGCCGCGCGAGCTGGTGTGGATCTTCGGCATGCTGATCTACCTCGCCCTGATGGCCGAGGCCTTCATGGGCTACCTGCTGCCCTGGGGTCAGATGTCCTACTGGGGTGCCCAGGTGATCATCTCGCTGTTCGGCGCCATCCCGGTGATCGGTGAAGACCTGTCCCAGTGGATTCGTGGTGACTTCCTGATCTCCGGGATCACCCTGAACCGCTTCTTCGCCCTGCACGTGATCGCCCTGCCGATCGTCCTGCTCGGCCTGGTCGTGCTGCACATCCTGGCGCTGCACGAAGTCGGTTCGAACAACCCCGACGGCGTGGACATCAAGAAGAAGAAGGACGAGAACGGCATCCCGCTGGACGGCATCCCGTTCCACCCGTACTACACCGTGAAAGACATCGTCGGTGTCGTGGTCTTCCTGTTCGTCTTCTGCACCGTGATCTTCTTCTTCCCGGAAATGGGCGGATTCTTCCTCGAGAAGCCCAACTTCGAGATGGCGAACCAGTTCAAGACCCCGGATCACATCGCCCCGGTCTGGTACTTCACGCCGTTCTACGCCATCCTGCGCGCCGTTCCGGACAAGCTGATGGGCGTTATTGCCATGGGCGCCGCCATCGCCGTGCTGTTCGTGCTGCCGTGGCTGGACCGTAGCCCGGTCCGCTCGATCCGCTACAAGGGCTGGCTGAGCAAGATCTGGCTGGTGATCTTCGCGGTGTCCTTCGTTGTCCTCGGCTACTACGGTTCGCAAGCTCCGTCTCCGCTGGGTACCACGCTGTCCCGCCTGTGCACCATTCTGTATTTCGCCTTCTTCATCCTGATGCCGTTCTACACCCGGATGGAGAAAACCAAACCGGTTCCGGAAAGGGTGACTGGCTGATGAAAAAGCAATTCGCTGCATTTGTTCTGGCTCTGCTGCCTGTCTTCGGTTTCGCCGCTGAAGGCCATGGCCCTGCTCTGGACAAGGTCGATATCGACCTGACCGACAAGGCCGCCATGCAGGATGGCGCACGTACCTTTGCCAACTACTGCATGGGCTGTCACAGCGCCAAGTTCCAGCGTTATGAGCGTGTCGGCCGTGATCTGGGTATTCCGGAAGAGCTGATGATGAGCCACCTGGTGTTCACCGGTGCGAAGATCGGCGACCACATGGACATCGGCATGAAGCCGGCTGACGCCAAGGTATGGTTCGGTGCTGCGCCGCCGGACCTGACCCTGGTGGCCCGTGTTCGTGGTGCTGACTGGCTGTACACCTACCTGCGTTCGTTCTACGAAGATCCCAAGCGCCCGTGGGGCGTGAACAACAAGGTCTTCCCGAACGTTGGCATGCCGAACGTGCTGGTGAGCCTGCAGGGTCGCCAGGTCGTCGGTTGCAAGCAGGTTCAGGTCGTCGAGGATGGCAAGAAGCAGTACGATCCTTTGACCGGTACCCCGCTGACCCACGAAGCCTGCGACCAGCTGACCATCGTTCCGAAATCCGGCCAGCTGACCGAAGCTCAGTTTGACGAGAAGGTGAAGAACCTGGTGACCTTCCTGGCTTATTCGGCTGACCCGAACAAGCTGGATTCCCAGCGCATCGGCACCTACGTCCTGCTGTTCCTGGCCTTCTTCTTCGTATTCGCCTACCTGCTCAAGCGCGAATACTGGAAGGACGTGCACTAAGCACCACCCGTCGTAGTAACAAGCGCGCGCCCTACGGGGCGCGCGTGCGTTTTTCTACCTCCCACAAGAAGATCCTGCGAGGAGGCGCGCGGCATGGCCGCAATCAATAAGCTCACCTGCTTCTCCGATCCTTCCTGCCACTACAGTCACCGCGTGCGCCTGGTGCTGGCCGAGAAGAGCGTCGTTGCCGACATCATCGACGTACCCGCCGGAAACATCCCGGCCAAACTCGCCGAAGTGAACCCCTATGGCAGCCTGCCGACCCTGGTGGATCGCGATCTCGCGCTCTACGAGTCGACGGTGGTCATGGAGTACCTCGATGAGCGTTATCCACACCCGCCGCTGCTCCCGGTCTACCCGGTGGCCCGCGCCAACAGCCGCCTGCTGATGCACCGCATCCAGCGCGACTGGTGCAGCCTGGTGGACCGCATCCTCGATACCCGCCGCAAGGATGCCGAACGAGCCTTGGCGCGCAAGGAGTTGCGTGAGAGCCTGACCGGAGTGTCGCCGCTGTTCGCAGACAAGGCGTTCTTCCTCAGTGACGAGCTGAGCCTGGTGGATTGCTGCCTGTTGCCGATCCTCTGGCGTCTGTCGATCCTGGGGATTGAGCTTCCGCGGCCGGCGAAGCCTCTGCTGGACTACATGGAGCGGCAGTTTGCGCGGGAAGCTTTCCGTGCGAGCCTGTCCTCTGTCGAACGTGATATGCGCTAAGGAGCCTGATGATGAACTCCAGTCGTCCCTACCTCGTGCGAGCCCTCTATGAGTGGATCGTCGACAACGGCTGCACGCCGCATATCCTGGTGAATTCCGAGTATCCGGGCGTGCGGGTACCGCCGGGGTATGCCAGCGACGGCCAGATCGTACTCAACGTCTCGCCGACCGCGGTGCGCCATCTGCAGATGGATAACGAGGCGGTCAGCTTCGAAGGTCGCTTCGGTGGTGTCGCCCAGAGTCTCTATGTCCCGTCCCAGGCGGTGATGGCGATCTACGCACGGGAGAACGGCCAGGGCATGGTCTTCGATCTGGAGCCACCGGTGCCCACCGATGATGAGGATCTACCGGATGACGGTCCCTCCGACGAGCCGCCGCGCCCCAGTGGCCGGCCGAGTCTCAAGGTGGTGAAGTAATAAAAAAGGCGACCCGAGGGTCGCCTTTTTCATGCCTGCAATCGAGTGATCAGTCGATGTACTCGAACAGGCGGACGATCTTCTGCACGCCGTCCACGCCCTGGACCACCTGGGTAGCCAGGTCGCCTTCCTTGCGGGTGACCAGGCCCAGCATGTAGACGATGCCGTTCTCGGTCAGAACCTTGATGCGGGTGGAGGGCACGTTCGCGTCAGCGAGCATCTGGCTCTTGATCTTGGTGGTCAGCCAGGTGTCGTTGCTGCGGGCGGCCAGGGAGGAGGGCTGCAGGATCTGCAGCTCGTTGTGCACGGTCTTGACCTTCTGCACTTCCTTGGCGGCCTGTTCGGCCTTGTTCTTCAGGTCGGCGCGAGGAGTCTGGCCGGCCAGCAGCACCACGCCGTTGTAGCTGATCACCACGACGTGGGAGTCGCGGTCGAGGGCGGGGTCGGCCTTGGCGACGTTCACCGCCACCTTGGTTTCGATCAGCGAATCGTCGATCTTGCTGCCAAGGGTGCGGGTGCCCTTGTCATCGTCGATCGGTTTGTCGCGGGTGGCGCTCACGAAGCTCGTGCAGCCACCCAGTGCCATGGTCACGGCCAGTGCGGCTGCGATCAGTGGGGTACGGGTCATTCTTCACTCCCGAACAGTTGACGGTCGATGAGGTCGCACAGGCAGTGGATGACCAGCAGGTGGACTTCCTGGATGCGTGCGGTGACCTTGGCCGGAACGCGGATCTCCACGTCTTCGGGCAGCAGCAACGATGCCATGTTGCCGCCGTCGCGGCCGGTCAGAGCTACGACAACCATTTCGCGATCATGTGCGGCCTGGATCGCCTGAATGACGTTCGCCGAGTTGCCGCTGGTGGAAATCGCCAGCAGTACGTCACCTGGTTGACCCAGTGCGCGGATCTGCTTGGAGAAGACTTCGTTGTAGCTGTAGTCGTTGGCGATCGAGGTGATGGTGGAGCTGTCGGTGGTCAGGGCGACCGCCGGCAGGCTCGGGCGCTCGCGCTCGAAGCGGTTCAGCAGTTCGGAGGAGAAGTGCTGAGCGTCGCCGGCGGAGCCGCCATTGCCGCAGGAGAGAATCTTGCCCTCGTTCAGCAGGGCATTGACCATGACCATGCTGGCCTGCTCGATATGCGGGATGAGCACCTCGGTGGCCTGTTGCTTGGTCTCGATGCTGGCATGGAAGAGCTGGCGGATACGGGATTGCATGTCCATCAGGTGTGACCTTTCGTCGGGCGTCTGATCAGGTGTCAAAAGCGTTGGGAATCCAGTTCAAGTGCCCTGCGGAGCCTGGGGTGCGCGCGTCGATGGCGACGATGTCGAACCGGCAGGGGTGGCTGCTCCAGCGGGCGTTCTGTTGCAGGAAGAGTTCGGCGGAAATGGCCAGGCGTTGACGCTTGCGCATGTCCACGCTCTCCAGCGCTCCGCCCCAGGCAGAATGCCGGCGGGAGCGAACTTCGACGAATACTACTGTATCGCCGTCCAGCATGACCAGATCGAGCTCGCCTCGGCGGCACATCCAGTTCTGCGCCAGGAGGCGCAATCCATGCTGTTCCAGGTGGGCCAGGGCGGCGGCTTCAGCCTGCCGCCCGGCTTTCTGGGTGGGGCTGTTACCGATCAAATACCGCTATTCTCCAGCGGCTGGACCTGGCCGTTCTTGAACTCGGCCCAGGGCAGGCGGCGCTCTACACGCTGGCTGGCGCTGACGCTCAGGGTGCCGGTCAGGCCGTCGACCTGCATGCTCGGCACGGCCTTGAGCTCCGGCAGGCGCGGGGCCAGCTGGTAGGCGTCGGCGCCCATGGCGTACAGGCGACCGAGGCTGCCGTTGGCGGCCGGCCATTGCGCAGCGACTTGCTGGCGCAGGGCGTTGTTCGGGTTCAGCAGCCACGGAGTCTCGCAGAAGCGGATGCCGTTCAGGTCCTGGTCCTGTGCCGGGTTGTTCACGCCGGTGTACAAGTTGGAGGTGGCGTAGACCGGCAGGTCGCCAGCGTACTGGAAGGCCAGGGTCGGCTTGATCTGGCGGGCTTGCTGCGGGGTGGCGGCGAGGAAGATGAAGTCGATGTCCTGGCGGCGCGACGGCTGGGTGTCGACGCTGCTGTCGAGCACGCCCTGCAGGCGCTTGGCGCGGCCTTCGCTCTGGCGCAGTTGCAGCAGGTCGGCGATCTGGCGGGCCAGTTCCACTGGCTGGTCGACGTGCTCGGCGGCGATCAGGGTGCCGCCGGCGGCTTGCCAGTTGCGGCTGAAGGAGGCGAGTACGCGATCACCCCACTCGCCACGTGGCACCAGGGCCACGGCGCGGCGCATGCCGTCGTTCCAGGCGCGGTTTGCGACTTCGCGGGCTTCGTCCTCGGCGGACAGGCCGAACTGGAACAGCTGGGCCGGACCTTCCTGGTTGCCGTCGGCGTAGTTCAGCGCCAGTGTGGTGATCGGCAGTTGCGGCTGGCTGCTCATCTGCTTGACCAGGTTCTTCTCCAGGGGGCCGACGACCAGTTGTACGCCATCGGCCTGGGCCTGGCGGTAGAACTCGTCCAGCGAACGCACCTGGGTACTGTCGTAGAGCTTGATGGCCGGCTGCGCCTGGCCGCCCTGCTGGGCCTGGTAGTGGGCAGCGAGGAAGCCGTCCTGCAGCGCGCGGGCGACGGAGGCCAGTTGGCCTTGCTGCGGCAGCAGCAGGCCGATCTTGTTCAGTGGCTGGGCAGCCAGGGACTTCAGCTTGGTCAGCGCGTCGGGCAATTGCTTGGCGGCCGGGTGGTCGGGGTTCTGCGCGACCCAGTTGTCGATGTTCGACTGCTGTTCTTTCAGGGTCGACGAGGACTTGGTGATGCGCGCCAGTTCCAGCCAGCCGTTCAGGTCGCCTTCGTTGCTGCTGGCCTGCATTTGATCCAGGGGCAGGCTGGACACCAGTTTCCAGATTTCCTCATGGTTGGCCTTGCTGGCCTCGGCGTTCAGCAGGGGATCGATGAACACGCGCTCGCGGGCGGCGCTCAGGGTCTGGCCGTCGGCGGCCAGGGCCAGGGATTTGACCATGCCGGCGCGGGCCTGAAGGTCCACTGGCATTTCGCCCAGGCGCTGGAAGCTGGGGTTGTCGAAGGCCTTCAGTGCAGCCTTGGTCTTGTTGCGGGCCAGTTCGAGTTGGGCGCGCAGCGTGCTGGCGAAGACCTGCTGGGCGGGCTTCAGGCTGTCCATGGGGATCTGGTCGAGGATCTGCGTAGAGCGGCCGAGATCCTTCTGCTTGTAGGCCAGATCGGCGGCGGACAGGCGCAGGACGGTAGCTTCGTCCGGCTTGGCAGTGGAGGCCTGCTGCAGCAGCTGTTCGATGCTGGCGTCCGGGGTGCGCGGCAGTTCGCCGAGATTGGACGACGGGGAGGATGCACAGGCGGCGAGCATGCCGGCCAGGAACAGAGCAGATAGCGGACGCAGGCGAGCGATCATATCGGGCTTCTCGTGACGCATTCAAAGAGCTGCCGATTGTACCCAAGCGGCGAGGGGGACGCGATGGCGGCTGCCGGAATCGGGATACAATGCGTCTTTTCCGACACTTCCGGTGAGGTTCTCCCGCGTGACCCTAGGCACTCTCTATGTGGTGGCCACTCCTATTGGCAACCTGGACGACATCAGCGCCCGGGCGCTGAAGGTGCTGGCCGACGTGGCCCTGATCGCGGCCGAAGACACCCGACACTCCGTGCGCCTGCTGCAGCACTTCGGCATCCAGACGCCGCTGGCGGCCTGCCACGAACACAACGAGCGGGAGCAGGGCGGCCGCTTCCTCACCAAGCTGCAGGCTGGCGAGGACGTCGCGCTGATCTCCGATGCGGGGACGCCGCTGATTTCCGATCCGGGCTACCACCTGGTGCGCCAGGCGCGCGCGGCGGGCATCGCTGTCGTGCCGGTGCCGGGGGCCTGTGCGCTGATCGCCGCGCTTTCCGCTGCTGGCCTGCCGTCGGATCGTTTTGTCTTCGAAGGCTTCCTGCCGGCGAAGGTCGCCGGCCGCCGTGGGCGCCTGGAGGCGCTGGTGGATGAGCCGCGCACCCTGATCTTCTACGAAGCGCCGCATCGCGTGCTGGAGTGTATCGAGGACATGGCGGCGATCTTTGGCGACGAACGGCCAGCGCTGCTGGCGCGCGAGCTGACCAAGACCTTCGAGACCCTGAAAGGGCTGCCGCTGGGCGAGTTGCGCGAATTCGTAGCGTCCGACAGTAACCAGCAGCGCGGCGAGTGTGTGCTGCTGGTGGCCGGCAAGCCCGCACCGGAAGGCGATGAGGCGGTGGACGCACAGACGCTGCGGGTGCTCGATCTGCTGCTGGCGGAACTGCCCGTCAAGCGTGCCGCAGCGCTTGCCGCGGAGATCACCGGAGCACGCAAGAACCAGCTTTATCAGATCGCGCTGGAGCGCCAGGGCAAGGCTTGAGCTTGTCCTGAGCGCCGTCAGCCGCTAACCTTGCGGACTGAGAGTCGATTGGACAGTCGCTGTTCCGTGGTGTTCCACCACGGGGTGGAGGAAAGTCCGGGCTCCATAGGGCAGAGTGCCAGGTAACGCCTGGGAGGCGCGAGCCTACGGAAAGTGCCACAGAAAATAACCGCCTAAGCGCGCAAGCGCCGGTAAGGGTGAAAAGGTGCGGTAAGAGCGCACCGCACGGCTGGCAACAGTTCGTGGCTAGGTAAACCCCACTCGGAGCAAGATCAAATAGGAACCCATTGGCGCGGCCCGCGTTGGGTTCGGGTAGATCGCTTGAGGCATGCAGTGATGTATGTCCCAGAGGAATGGCTGTCCTCGACAGAACCCGGCTTACAGATCGACTCTCACCACTTTTCCTCCACTTCTTCCCACATGACCATTTGTCGCTGACCGGAAGAAGTTACAAACTTAAGAAATCACTTTAAGTATGAAAGCCCAGTGTTTTGAAAACACTGGGCTTTTCTCTTTTCTAGCGCGTCAAATTCCCTCCCCGAACCTCGCAAAAGCACGCTAAATCTCGGTCCTGTAAGGATTTTTCCCCTCTGGCTCGCCTTGACGGTGGGGAGCGTGGATTTCTATAGTGTGCGGAAGTGGTACGAAGTGGGTAAAAGTGGGATCAACAGGCATGGATAGCCAACCACAGGGGAAGCGCTGACGTGTTTCGCGGAGCTAACGCCATCAGTCTCGACGCCAAAGGGCGCCTCGCGATGCCGAGTCGGTATCGTGACGAGCTCGTTTCGCGTTGCAATGGCCAGCTCATCGTCACCATCGATGCCGTCGACACCTGCCTCACCGTCTACCCCCTCCCGGAATGGGAACTCATCGAAGCCAAGCTGCGCGAACTGCCCTCGCTGCGCGAAGAAACGCGGCGCCTGCAACGTTTGCTGATTGGTAATGCCGTTGACCTGGAGCTGGATGGCGCCGGGCGTTTTCTCATTCCGCCGCGCCTGCGTGAGTACGCCGGCCTGGACAAGAAAGCGATGCTGGTCGGCCAGCTGAACAAGTTCCAGTTGTGGGACGAAGACAAATGGAATGCGGTTGCCGAGGCCGATCTCGCAGCCATCAAAGAACCCGGCGGTCTGCCGGATGAATTGCGCGACCTTATTCTGTGAGCCTGCCTGTGACCAGTACCTTCCAACACATCACCGTTCTGCTCGAGGAGGCCGTCGAAGCGCTGGCCCCCCTGGAGGGCGGCCGCTATGTGGACGGCACCTTCGGAAGGGGAGGGCACAGCCGGGCCTTGCTCGGCAAGCTCGGCCCGGGCGGTCAACTGCTCGGGTTCGACAAGGACCCCCAGGCGATTGCGACGGGAAAAACACTGGCGGCCGAAGACGGCCGCTTCGTCATTGTGCAAAGGTCCTTCGCCGAGATGGCGGAAGAGTTCTCCGCGCGTGGTCTGCAGGGCAGCGTGAACGGCGTTCTGCTGGACCTGGGCGTGTCTTCGCCGCAGCTGGATGACCCCGAGCGAGGCTTCAGCTTCCTCAACGATGGCCCGCTGGACATGCGCATGAACCCGGAGCAGGGCGTCAGTGCTGCGCAGTGGATCGCCACAGCCGCGGAAGACGAGATCGCTCGCGTATTCAAGGATTACGGCGAAGAACGCTTCGCCAAACGTATGGCACGCGCCATCGTGCAGCGTCGCGCGGAAGCGCCTTTCGAGCGCACCGCCGATCTGGCCGCCGTGATCACCGAGGCCAATCCGGCCTGGGAGAAAGGCAAGAACCCGGCTACCCGCGCTTTCCAGGGGCTGCGCATCTTCATCAATAACGAGCTGGGCGATCTGGAGCGTGGCCTTGAAGCTGCGCTGGAAGGTCTGGCCGTGGGTGGTCGCCTGGTGGTGATCAGCTTCCATTCGCTGGAAGACCGTATCGTCAAACAGTTCATGCGCAAGCAGGTGAAGGGCGAGGCGGACAATCTGCCGCGCAATCTGCCGATCCAGGTCAAGCCTTTCGATCCGCGCCTGAAGCTGATCGGCAAGCCGGTCTATGCCTCTGAGGCGGAGCTCAAGGCCAACCCGCGTTCGCGCAGCGCAGTCATGCGTATCGCGGAGAAGCTCAGATGAGCCGCCTGTTCTCCAAGCGTCTGCCGACCGGCAGCTTCTTCATGTTGCTGCTGTTCATCGGCGTGCTGCTGTCGGCCATCTCCGTTTCCTACAGCGCCTACTGGAACCGCCAACTGCTCAACTCGCTTTACACCGAGCTCAATATTCGCGACAAGGCGCAGGCCGAATACGGCCGCCTGATCCTTGAGCAGAGCACCTGGACGGCCCACAGCCGCATCGAAGGTCTGGCGACCGACCAGTTGAAGATGCGCGTGCCCGATCCGACCGAAATCATCATGGTGGCGCCATGAGAGACCTGGCCGGCGCTCGCTACCCCTGGCGCTTCCGCGTCGTCATCGCCTTGCTGCTGGCGATGGTGGCGGCGATCGCCTGGCGGATCGTCGACCTGCACGTCATCGACCACGACTTCCTCAAGGGCCAGGGCGATGCGCGCAGCGTGCGGCACATCACCATTCCCGCGCACCGTGGGCTGATCACTGATCGCAATGGCGAGCCGCTGGCGGTGAGTACGCCTGTCGCCACGCTCTGGGCCAACCCCAAGGAGCTGGTGCTCGAGCGTGAAAAATGGGGTTTTCTTGCCGACGCCCTTGGTCAGCCCAAGGCGGCTCTGTCCGAGCGGCTGGAGGCAAACGCCGACAAGGAATTCATCTACCTCGTCCGTGGCCTGACCCCGGAGCAGGGTGAGGCCGTGATGGCCCAGGTGAAGACCCATCGCATCCCCGGCGTCTATTCGGTCGAGGAATTCCGCCGCTTCTACCCGTCCGGCGAAGTCGCCGCACAGGTAGTGGGCTTCACCGACGTCGACGACCGCGGCCGTGAAGGCGTGGAACTGGCCTTCGACAGCTGGCTGGCCGGTGTGCCGGGCAAGCGTCAGGTGCTCAAGGACCGTCGTGGTCACCTGATCCGTGACGTGCAGGTCACCCGCAACGCCAAGGCCGGCAAGACCCTGGCGCTGTCCATTGACCTGCGCCTGCAGTACCTCGCCAACCGCGAGCTGCGCAATGCGCTGGTGGAGAACGGCGCCAAGGCTGGCAGCCTGGTGATTCTCGACGTGAAGTCCGGCGAAGTGCTGGCCATGGCCAACCAGCCGACCTACAACCCGAACAACCGTCGCAACCTGCAGCCGGCGATGATGCGCAACCGCGCCATGATCGACGTGTTCGAGCCGGGTTCGACCATGAAGCCGTTCTCCATGAGCGCGGCGCTGGAAACCGGCCGCTGGAAGCCCACCGACAAGGTCGAGGTCTACCCCGGCACGCTGCAGATCGGCCGTTACACCATTCGTGACGTGTCCCGCACCGAAGGGCCGGTGCTGGACCTGACCGGCATCCTGATCCGCTCCAGTAACGTGGGCATGAGCAAGGTCGCCTTCGATATCGGTGGCGAAGCCATCTACAGCCTGATGCAGAAGGTCGGCCTCGGCCAGGACACCGGTCTGGGCTTCCCCGGCGAGCGCGTCGGCAACCTGCCGAATTACCGGGAATGGCGCAAGGCAGAAACCGCGACCCTGTCCTACGGCTACGGCCTCTCCGTCACCGCGATCCAGCTGGCCCATGCCTATGCGGCGTTGGCCAACAATGGCCGCAGCGTGCCGCTGACCATGGTCCGCGCTGATCGCCCGGCAGAAGCCACCCAGGTCATCCCCGAGCCGGTCGCCAAGACCATGCAGGGCATGCTGCAGCAAGTGATCGAAGCGCCGAACGGCGTATACCGCGCCCAGGTGCCGGGTTACCACGTGGCCGGCAAGTCCGGTACCGCGCGCAAGACCGCGACGGGCGCCAAGGGCTACGCCGAGAATTCCTACCGCTCCCTGTTCGCCGGCTTCGCGCCGATGAGCAATCCGCGCTATGTCGCCGTGGTGGTCATCGATGAACCCAGCAAGGCCGGCTACTTCGGTGGCCTGGTGTCCGCGCCGGTGTTCAGCAAGGTGATGTCCGGCACGCTGCGCCTGATGAACGTGCCGCCGGACAACCTGCCGGCGACCCCGCAGCAACAAGCTGATGCTGCGCCCGCTGCCAAAGGAGGGCGTGGCTGATGCCGATGAGCCTGAACCAGCTGCTGCCACAAGCCGAAAGCGGCGAACTGATCCGCGAACTGACCCTGGACAGCCGCACCGTCAAACCGGGCGACCTGTTCCTGGCCGTGCCGGGTGGTCGCCAGGATGGCCGCGGGCACATTGCCGCCGCGCTCAGCCTGGGCGCTGCGGCAGTCGCCTATGAGGCCGAGGGCGCAGTCGATCTGCCGCCCAGCGATGTGCCGATGATTGCTATCAAGGGTCTCGCCAGGCAGCTGTCGGCTATCGCCGGTCGCTTCTATGGCGAACCGAGTCGTGGCGTCGAACTGGTCGGCGTGACCGGCACCAACGGCAAGACCAGCGTCAGCCAGCTGGTGGCCCAGGCGCTGGACCTGCTCGGCGAGCGCTGTGGCATCGTCGGCACCCTCGGTACCGGTTTCTATGGCGCGCTGGAAAGCGGCCGTCACACCACGCCCGACCCGCTCGCCGTGCAGGCGACCCTGGCGCGCCTGAAGCAGGCGGGAGCCAAGGCAGTGGCCATGGAAGTGTCCTCCCATGGGCTGGAGCAAGGCCGTGTCGCGGCGCTGGGCTTCGACGTGGCGGTGTTCACCAACCTGTCCCGCGATCACCTGGACTACCACGGCTCGATGGAGGCCTACGGTGCTGCCAAGGCCAAGCTGTTCGCCTGGCAGGGTCTGCGCTGCCGGGTGATCAACCTGGACGACGACTTCGGCCGTCAACTGGCCGCCGAGTCCCACGAGTCCCGTCTGATGGGTTACAGCCTGAGCGATCCGTCGGCCTACATCTACTGCCGCGAAGCCACCTTCAGCGATGCCGGCGTGCAAGCGCAGATCGTCACCCCGCAGGGCGAAGGCCTGCTGCGCAGCTCGCTGCTGGGCAAGTTCAACCTGAGCAACCTGCTGGCCGTGGTCGGTGCGCTGCTGGGCCTGGACTACCCGCTGGGCGACGTGCTCAAGGTACTGCCGCAGCTGGAAGGTCCGATTGGGCGCATGCAGCGCCTGGGCGGCGGCGAAAAACCGTTGGTAGTCGTGGACTACGCCCACACTCCGGACGCGCTGGAAAAAGTCCTGCTGGCCCTGCGCCCGCACGTTCATGGTCGACTGCTGTGCCTGTTCGGCTGCGGCGGCGACCGTGACAGCGGCAAGCGCCCGATCATGGCGCAGATCGCCGAGCAGCATGCTGATCGCGTGCTGGTCACCGATGACAACCCGCGCACCGAGAAGAGCGACGCGATCATCGCCGACATTCGTGCCGGCTTCACCAAGCCCGAAGCGGTCGAATTCGTGCCCGGTCGTGGCGAGGCCATCGCCCGTCTGATTGCTTCTGCCGGAGTCGACGATGTCGTGCTGCTGGCCGGCAAGGGACATGAGGATTACCAGGAGATCGACGGTGTTCGCCACCCGTTCTCCGATCTGGATCAAGCCGCCAAGGCGCTGGCTGCCTGGGAGGTGAAGCGTGCTTAAGCCCCTTTCGCTCAATGAGGTCGCTGCTGCACTGCAAGGCCGAGTGGTCGGTGCTGATGTCAGCTTCGATGCCGTGAGCACCGATAGCCGCGCCATCGTGCCCGGCCAGCTGTTCATTGCCCTGACCGGGCCGCGTTTCGATGGTCACGACTACCTGGCCGACGTCGCTGCCAAGGGCGCAGTCGCCGCTCTGGTCGATCGCGAAGTCGCCGGTGCGCCGCTGCCGCAACTGGTCGTGGCAGACACCCGTATTGCACTGGGCCAGCTCGGCGCGCTGAACCGCACTGCCTTCACCGGCCGTGTTGCCGCCGTGACCGGTTCCAGCGGCAAGACCACCGTGAAGGAAATGCTCGCCAGCATCCTGCGGACCCAGGGCGAAGTCCTGGCGACCCGCGGCAACCTGAACAACGACCTCGGTGCGCCGCTGACCCTGTTGCAGCTGGCTCCAGAGCATAAAAGTGCAGTCATCGAGCTGGGCGCCAACCGTGTCGGGGAGATTGCCTACACCGTCGCGCTGACCCGTCCGCAGGTCGCCATCATCACCAACGCCGGCACTGCCCACGTGGGCGAGTTCGGTGGTCAGGACAAGATTGTCCTGGCCAAGGGCGAGATCCTCGAAGGGCTGGCCGCTGACGGCGTGGCCATCCTCAACCGTGACGACAAGGCCTTCGACACCTGGCAGGCCCGCGCCGCCGGTCGCCGTATCTCCAGTTTCGGCCTGCACGACGCCCGTGCCGACTTCCGCGCCAGCGATGTACAGCGTGATGCCCGCGGTTGCCCTGGGTTCACCCTGCAGGGCCCGGCTGGCGAGGCTGCCGTTCAGCTGAATCTGCTCGGTGAGCACAACGTCACGAACGCGCTGGCCGCCGCCGCCGCCGCCCATGCCCTTGGCGTGCCACTGGTCGGGATCGTTTCCGGCCTGCAGAACCTGCAGCCGGTCAAGGGTCGCGCCGTAGCCCAGTTGGCGACGAATGGCATGCGTGTGATCGATGACAGCTACAACGCCAACCCGGCTTCAATCTGCGCGGCGATTGATATACTCGCCGGCTTTTCCGGCCGGACCGTCCTGGTCCTCGGGGACATGGGCGAGCTGGGTGCCTGGGCGGAATCTTCCCACCGCGAAGTGGGAACCTACGCCATTGGCAAAGTCACCGCGCTCTATGCCGTCGGACCGTTGATGAGCCACGCCGTGCAGGCGTTCGGTTCCGCGGGCCGGCACTTCGCCGATCAGGCCAGCCTGATCCAGGCCCTGGCCGAAGAAGCTTCGACAACCACCATTCTGATCAAGGGTTCCCGCAGCGCGGCGATGGACAAGGTCGTCGCGGCGCTCTGTGGTTCCTCCGAGGAGAGTCACTAAATGCTGCTGCTGCTCGCCGAGTACCTGCAACAGTTCTACAAGGGCTTCGGCGTCTTCCAGTACCTGACCCTGCGCGGCATCCTGAGCGTGCTGACCGCACTCGCCCTGTCGCTGTGGCTGGGCCCGTGGATGATCCGCACCCTGCAGATCCGCCAGATCGGCCAGTCCGTGCGCAATGACGGTCCGCAATCGCACCTGTCCAAGAAAGGCACGCCGACCATGGGTGGCGCGCTGATCCTCACCGCCATTGCCATCAGCACGCTGCTGTGGTCCGACTGGTCGAACCGCTACGTCTGGGTCGTGCTGGCCGTGACCCTGCTGTTCGGCGCCATCGGCTGGGTGGATGACTACCGCAAGGTGATCGAGAAGAACTCCCGTGGCCTGCCGAGCCGCTGGAAGTATTTCTGGCAGTCGGTATTCGGCCTGGGCGCCGCGATCTTCCTCTATATGACTGCCGAGACGCCGGTCGAGACCACCCTGATCGTGCCGATGCTGAAGAACGTCGAGATCCCGCTGGGCATCTTCTTCGTGGTGCTGACCTACTTCGTGATCGTCGGCTCCAGCAACGCGGTGAACCTGACCGACGGCCTCGACGGCCTCGCCATCATGCCCACCGTGATGGTCGGCGGCGCGCTGGGGATCTTCTGCTACCTGTCGGGCAACATCAAATTCGCCGAATACCTGTTCATCCCGAGCGTTCCGGGTGCGGGCGAGCTGATCATCTTCTGCGGCGCCATCGTCGGCGCAGGGCTGGGCTTCCTCTGGTTCAACACCTATCCGGCGCAGGTCTTCATGGGTGACGTCGGCGCGCTGGCGCTCGGCGCCGCGCTGGGCACCATCGCGGTGATCGTCCGCCAGGAAATCGTGCTGTTCATCATGGGCGGCGTGTTCGTGATGGAAACCCTGTCGGTGGTGATCCAGGTCGCCTCCTTCAAACTGACCGGCAAGCGGGTGTTCCGCATGGCGCCGATCCACCACCACTTCGAACTCAAAGGCTGGCCGGAGCCGCGCGTGATCGTGCGCTTCTGGATCATCACGGTGATTCTCGTGCTGATCGGCCTGGCCACGTTGAAACTGCGTTGAGGACTGATCGAGCATGAGCCTGATCGCTTCCGACCAATTCCGCATCGTTGTCGGCCTCGGCAAGAGCGGCATGTCCCTGGTGCGCTACCTGGCGCGCCAGGGCGTGCCGTTTGCCGTGGCCGATACGCGCGCGAATCCGCCGGAGCTGGCGACCCTGCGCGAGCTGTACCCGCAGGTCGAGGTGCGCTGCGGTGACCTCGACGCCGATTTCCTCTGTCGTGCACAGGAGCTCTACGTGAGCCCCGGCCTGTCGCTGCGCGTGCCGGCGCTGATCGAAGCTGCTGCCCGTGGCGTGCGCATGTCCGGCGACGTGGACCTGTTCGCGCGTCACGCGAAGGCGCCGATCGTCGCCATCACCGGTTCCAACGCCAAGAGCACCGTCACCACCCTGGTGGGCGACATGGCCAAGGCAGCCGGCAAGCGCGTCGCCGTTGGCGGCAACCTCGGCACCCCGGCGCTGGACCTGCTGGCCGATGACGTCGAGCTGTATGTGGTGGAGCTGTCCAGCTTCCAGCTGGAGACCTGCGAGCGTCTGAACGCCGAGGTCGCCACCTGCCTCAACGTCAGCGAAGACCACATGGACCGCTATGACGGCATGGCCGATTACCACCTCGCCAAGCACCGCATCTTCCGCGGCGCCAAACAGGTCGTGGTGAATCGTGCCGACGCGTTGAGCCGCCCGCTGATCGCTGACAACGTGCCGTGCTGGACCTTCGGTATCAACAAGCCGGACTTCAAGGCCTTCGGCCTGATCGAAGAGGACGGAGAGAAGTGGCTGGCCTTCCAGTTCGACAAGCTGATGCCGGCGCGCGAGCTGAAGATCCGTGGTGCGCACAACCAGTCCAACGCCCTGGCCGCGCTGGCGCTGGGGCATGCCGTTGGCCTGCCGTTCGAGTCGATGCTTCAGACCCTGCGTGAGTTCGCCGGTCTCGCCCACCGCTGCCAGTGGGTTCGCGAGCGCAATGGCGTGAACTACTACGACGACTCCAAGGCCACCAACGTCGGTGCTGCCCTGGCTGCCATCGAAGGCCTGGGAGCGGATATCGACGGCAAGCTGGTGCTGATCGCCGGTGGCGACGGCAAGGGTGCCGACTTCCACGACCTGCGTGAGCCGGTCGCGCAACATTGCCGCGCCGTGATGCTGCTGGGCCGCGACGCCGAGCTGGTGGGCGCTGCCATTGGCAACGTCGTGCCCAAGGTTCGCGTGAATACCCTCGAAGAAGCTGTCGAGCATGCCAGCGATCTGGCCCTGCCGGGCGACGCGGTACTGCTGTCGCCAGCCTGCGCGAGCCTGGACATGTTCAAGAACTACGAAGAACGCGGACGCCTGTTCGCCAAGGCCGTGGAGGAGCTCGCCTGATGTTCTCCTTCCTGCGCCCGTACCCGTCCCCGCTGATCAGCCGCAACGGCATCGACATCGACTTCCCGCTGCTTGCGGGTTGTCTGGCGCTGCTCGGCCTCGGCCTGGTGATGGTCACTTCGGCATCCTCCGAAGTCGCCGCGGCGCAGTCCGGCAACCCGCTGTACTTCTCGGTCCGTCACCTGATCTATCTCGCCATCGGCTTCGTCGCCTGCGGCGTGACCATGATGGTGCCGATGGAAACCTGGCAGCGCTGGGGCTGGAAGCTGCTGGCCGTGGCCTTTGTGCTGCTGGTGATGGTGATCACCCCCGGCATCGGTCGCGAAGTGAACGGTTCCATGCGCTGGATCGGCTTCGGCCTGTTCAACATCCAGCCCTCGGAGATCGCCAAGGTCTTCGTGGTGATCTTCATGGCTGGCTACCTGGTTCGCCGCCAGGAGGAGGTACGCGAAAGCTGGCTGGGCTTCTTCAAGCCGTTCGTGGTGCTGCTGCCCATGGCCGGCCTGCTGCTGCGCGAGCCGGACTTCGGCGCCACCGTGGTGATGATGGGCGCGGCCGCCGCGATGCTGTTCCTCGGCGGTGTGGGCCTGTTCCGCTTCGGTCTGATGGTCGCGCTGGCGGTCGGCGCCGTGGTGCTGCTGATCCAGACCCAGCCTTACCGGATGGCGCGTCTGACCAACTTCACCGATCCTTGGGCCGACCAGTTCGGCGCGGGCTACCAGCTCAGCCAGGCGCTGATCGCCTTCGGCCGCGGCGGCTGGACCGGCATGGGCCTGGGCAACAGCATCCAGAAGCAGTTCTACCTGCCCGAGGCGCACACCGACTTCGTGTTCGCGGTCCTCGCCGAAGAGCTGGGCATCGTCGGCGCCATGGCCACCGTGGCCCTGTTCGTCTTCGTCAGCCTGCGCGCGCTGTACATCGGTATCTGGGCCGAGCAGTCGAAACAGTACTTCTCCGCCTACGTCGCCTACGGACTGGCTTTCCTGTGGATCGGCCAGTTCCTGATCAACGTGGGAGTGAACGTCGGCCTGCTGCCGACCAAGGGCCTGACCTTGCCGTTCCTCAGCTACGGCGGCAGTTCCCTGGTGATCTGCTGTGCCCAGCTGGGGATGCTGCTGCGCATCGAATGGGAGCGCCGCACCGTGATGGGCAGCGAGGAATATGAATTCAGCGAAGAGGACTTTGCCGATGAAAGGTAACGTCCTGATCATGGCGGGCGGCACCGGCGGACACGTGTTCCCGGCCCTGGCCTGCGCCCGTGAGTTCCAGGCACGCGGTTACAGCGTGCACTGGCTGGGCACCCCACGTGGTATCGAAAACGATCTGGTACCCAAGGCCGGCCTGCCGCTGCACCTGATCAACGTCAGCGGCCTGCGTGGCAAGGGCCTCAAGTCCCTGCTGCGAGCGCCGTTCGATCTGCTCAAGTCGCTGTTCCAGGCCCTGGGCGTGGTGCGCCAGCTCAAGCCGGTCTGCGTGCTCGGCCTGGGTGGCTACGTCACCGGTCCGGGCGGCCTGGCTGCCAAGCTGTCCGGCGTGCCGCTGGTGATCCATGAGCAGAACGCCGTCGCCGGCACCGCCAATCGCAGCCTCGCGCCGCTGGCCAAGCGTGTCTGCGAAGCCTTCCCGGATACCTTCGACAGCAGCGCCAAGCGCCTGACCACTGGCAACCCGGTGCGCGCTGAACTGTTCCTGGAGGAGGACGCCCGTGCGCCGTTGGCTGGTCGTCGCGTCAACCTGCTGGTGCTGGGTGGCAGCCTGGGCGCCGAACCACTGAACAAGCTGCTGCCCGAAGCGCTGGCGCAGGTGCCGGCTGAGATTCGCCCGGCCATTCGCCATCAGGCCGGTCGTCAGCATGACGAAATTACAGCGGAGCGTTATCGC
Organism: Pseudomonas sp. YH-1; assembly: GCF_051990045.1. Classification (NCBI taxonomy): domain Bacteria; kingdom Pseudomonadati; phylum Pseudomonadota; class Gammaproteobacteria; order Pseudomonadales; family Pseudomonadaceae; genus Pseudomonas; species Pseudomonas sp. YH-1. The sequence continues at coordinate 2,351,222 of NZ_CP178184.1, forward strand.
ACTGCGGGTGTCGAAGCGGACGTAGCTCCGTTCATCGCAGACATGGCCGCTGCCTACGCCTGGGCCGATCTGGTGATCTGCCGCGCCGGAGCGCTGACCGTGAGCGAGCTGACTGCCGCCGGCCTGCCGTCCTTCCTGGTGCCGCTACCCCATGCGATCGACGACCACCAGACCAAGAACGCCGAATTCCTGGTGCGGGAGGGCGCGGCCCTTCTGCTGCCACAGAAATCTACCAGCGCCGCCGAACTGGCCGCGCAGTTGTCCGAGGTATTGATGCATCCCGATTCCCTGACCCGCATGGCCGCTCGCGCACGCAGCCTGGCCAAGCCCGAGGCTACCCGCACGGTAGTCGATGCCTGCCTGGAGGTGGCCCGTGGTTAAAGAACCCACCGGCGTCACCCGCACCATGCGGCGCATCCGCCGCATCCACTTCGTCGGCATCGGTGGCGTGGGCATGTGCGGTATCGCGGAAGTGCTGCTCAACCTCGGCTACGAAGTCTCCGGCTCCGACCTCAAGGCGTCGCCGGTTACCGAGCGCCTGGAAAAATTCGGCGCGGAAATCTTCATCGGCCACCGCGCGGAGAACTCCGACGGCGCCGACGTGCTGGTGGTATCCAGCGCGGTGAACAAGTCGAACCCGGAAGTTGCCGCTGCGCTGGATCGCCGCGTGCCGGTCGTGCCGCGTGCCGAGATGCTCGCCGAGCTGATGCGCTACCGCCACGGTATCGCCGTAGCCGGTACCCACGGCAAGACCACCACCACCAGCCTGATCGCCTCGGTATTCGCTGCCGGCGGCCTGGACCCGACCTTCGTCATCGGCGGCCGCCTGAACGCCGCCGGCACCAACGCGCAGCTGGGTACCAGCCGTTACCTGGTGGCCGAGGCGGACGAGAGCGACGCCAGCTTCCTGCACCTGCAGCCGATGGTCTCGGTGGTCACCAACATCGACGCCGACCACATGAGCACCTACGGCGGCGACTTCAACAAGCTCAAGCGCACCTTCGTCGACTTCCTGCACAACCTGCCGTTCTACGGCCTGGCCGTGGTCTGTGTGGACGACCCGGTCGTGCGCGAGATCCTGCCGCAGGTCGCCCGCCCCACCGTCACTTACGGCCTGAGCGAGGACGCCGACGTCCGCGCCATCAACATCCGCCAGGAAGGCATGCGTACCTACTTCACCGTGCTGCGCCCCGAGCGCGAGCCGCTGGACGTTTCGGTGAACATGCCCGGCCTGCACAACGTGCTGAACTCCCTGGCGACCATTGTCATTGCCACCGACGAGGGCATCTCCGATGAGGCCATCGTCCAGGGCCTGTCCGGTTTCCAGGGCGTCGGCCGACGCTTCCAGGTCTACGGCGACCTGCAGGTGGAAGGCGGCAGCGTGATGCTGGTCGACGACTACGGCCACCACCCGCGCGAAGTCGCGGCGGTGATCAAGGCCGTGCGTGGTGGCTGGCCGGAGCGCCGTCTGGTGATGGTCTACCAACCGCACCGCTTCAGCCGTACCCGCGATCTGTATGACGACTTCGTGCAGGTGCTGGGCGAAGCCAACGTGCTGATGCTGATGGAGGTCTACCCGGCCGGCGAAGAGCCGATCCCCGGCGCCGACAGCCGTCACCTGTGCCACAGCATCCGCCAGCGCGGCCAGCTCGACCCGATCTATCTGGAGCGTGGCGGTGACCTCGCTTCTCTGCTCAAGCCGCTCCTGCGTCCGGGCGACATCCTGCTCTGCCAGGGCGCCGGCGATATCGGCGGGCTGGCTCCGGCACTGATCAAGAATCCGATGTTCGGCGCCGCTGCTGCTGCTGGCGTCGAGGGGAAGAAGCAATGAGTGACGCCCTCAAATCCGCCCTCGAGCCCCGCGCCTTCGGTCGCGTCGCTGTGCTGTATGGCGGCAAGAGCGCCGAGCGCGAGGTGTCGCTGAAGTCCGGCGCCATGGTCCTGCAGGCTCTGCAGGGCGCGGGCGTGGACGCTTTTGGCATCGATGTGGGCGACGATCTGCTGGAGCGTCTGACCCGCGAGAAGATCGACCGTGCCTTCATCATCCTCCACGGCCGTGGCGGTGAAGACGGCACCATGCAGGGTCTGCTGGAAATCGCCGGCATTCCCTACACCGGCAGCGGCGTGCTCGCGTCCGCCCTGGCCATGGACAAGCTGCGCACCAAGCGTGTCTGGCTGAGCCTCGGCTTGCCGACGCCCGACCACGCCGTGCTCGCCAGCGAGGACGATTGCCGTGCCGCGGCTGCGAAGCTGGGTTTCCCGCTGATCGTCAAGCCGGCCAGCGAAGGTTCGAGCATCGGCATGGCCAAGGTGAACAGCGAGCAGGAGCTGATCGCCGCCTGGACCGTCGCCGCGAAATACGACCCGCAGGTGCTCGTCGAGCAATGGATCAGCGGCCCCGAGTTCACCGTCGCGATCCTTCGTGGCCAGGTGCTGCCGCCCATTCGCCTGGGCACCCCGCACACCTTCTATGACTACGACGCGAAGTACCTGGCCAACGATACCCAGTACCAGATTCCCTGCGGCCTCGACGCCGACAAGGAGCAGGAGCTCAAGGACCTGACCGCGCGCGCCTGCGATGCCCTCGGCATCCAGGGCTGGGGTCGGACCGATGTGATGCAGGACGCCCAAGGGCGTTTCTGGCTGTTGGAAGTGAACACCGCACCGGGCATGACCGACCACAGCCTGGTGCCCATGGCCGCGCGCGCGGCCGGCCTGGATTTCCAGCAACTGGTGCTGGCGATCCTCGCCGACAGCGTCGAGGCAAGGGGGTAAGTCATGAACGGCGCGCAGCTTCGTCACCAGAATCCCGGAATCGGCCGTGCCCCCGCACGCAAGCCGGTGCCGCGCGGCGCCAGCCGTCTGGTGGCCAAGGAGCCGCTCAGCGCTCGCATGCCCAAGCCCAGCTTCGGCTTCCTGAAGGTGCTGCTGTGGCCTCTGGTGCTGGGCGTGCTCGGCGGCGGTGCTTACTACGGCGCGCAATACGTGCTGCCCTATGCCGACCGCCCGATTGCCAAGGTCAGCGTGGAAGGCGACCTCAGCTACATCAGCCAAGCGGCGGTGCAGCAGCGGATCAGCCCCTACGTGTCGGCCAGCTTCTTCACCATCGACCTGGCCGGCATGCGTCAGGAGCTGGAGCAGATGCCCTGGATCGCCCATGCCGAAGTGCGCCGCGTTTGGCCTGATCAGGTGGTTGTGCGCCTGGACGAGCAATTGCCCATCGCCCGTTGGGGTGACGAAGCCCTGCTGAACAACCAGGGTCAGGCTTTTGCCCCGCGTGAAGTGGCCAACTACGAGCACCTGCCGCGCCTGTCGGGCCCGCAGCGCGCTCAGCAGCAAGTGATGCAGCAATACCAGATTCTCAGCCAGATGCTCCGCCCGCTGGGCTTCACCATCGCCAGCCTGGACATGAGCTCTCGCGGCGCCTGGACCCTGGGCACCGCGCAGGGCGTGGAGATCATGCTGGGCCGCGATCACGCGGTAGAACAGATTCGCCGGTTCGTGACCATCTACGACAAGGCGCTGAAAGACCAGATTACGAAAATTGCCCGCATCGACATGCGCTACCCCAACGGCCTGGCCGTGGGTTGGCGCGATCCGATGCCGGAAGCGACGGTGGCTCAGACCACCGCCGCGCAGTGAGTTGAGGAGACTTCTATAAACATGGCAAGCGTGCAGAGCGGCAAAATGGTCGTTGGCCTGGACATCGGTACCTCCAAGGTGGTGGCGCTGGTGGGCGAGGTGGCGGCTGATGGCAAGCTGGAAATCGTCGGCATCGGGACGCATCCGTCGCGCGGCCTGAAGAAGGGCGTGGTGGTCAACATCGAATCCACCGTGCAATCGATCCAGCGCGCCATCGATGAAGCCCAGCAGATGGCTGGCTGCCGTATCCACTCGGCCTTCGTCGGCATCGCCGGCAACCATATCCGCAGCCTGAACTCCCACGGCATCGTGGCGATCCGCGACCGCGAAGTCAGCGGCGCGGACATCGAACGCGTGCTGGACGCGGCCCAGGCCGTGGCCATCCCGGCCGACCAGCGTGTGCTGCACACCCTGGCCCAGGACTACGTGATCGATAACCAGGAAGGCGTACGCGAGCCGCTGGGCATGTCCGGCGTCCGCCTGGAAGCCAAGGTGCACGTGGTGACCTGCGCCGTGAACGCCGCACAGAACATCGAGAAGTGCGTGCGCCGCTGCGGTCTTGAGGTGGACGACATCATCCTCGAGCAGTTGGCCTCGGCCTACTCCGTGCTCACCGAGGACGAGAAGGAACTGGGCGTATGCCTGGTGGACATCGGCGGCGGCACCACCGATATCGCCATCTTTACCGAAGGCGCCATCCGCCACACGGCGGTGATCCCGATCGCTGGTGACCAGGTCACCAATGACATCGCCATGGCGCTGCGCACCCCGACTCAGTACGCTGAGGAAATCAAGATTCGCTACGCCTGTGCACTGGCCAAACTGGCCGGCCCCGGCGAAACCATCAAGGTGCCCAGCGTCGGTGATCGTCCGCCGCGGGAACTGTCGCGCCAAGCGCTTGCCGAAGTGGTCGAGCCTCGCTACGACGAGCTCTTCACCCTGGTTCAGGCAGAGCTGCGTCGCAGTGGCTACGAGGACCTGATTCCAGCCGGGATCGTCCTGACCGGTGGCACTTCCAAGATGGAAGGCGCCGTCGAGCTGGCCGAAGAGATCTTTCACATGCCGGTGCGCCTGGGCGTACCCCACAGCGTCAAGGGACTGGCCGACGTCGTGCGCAATCCAATCTATTCCACCGGTGTGGGGCTGCTCCTGTACGGACTGCAAAAGCAATCCGACGGCATCTCCATGTCCGGCAGCAGCTTCAGCAGCGACGAACCCAAGACACCGGTACTGGAAAAGCTCAAACGCTGGGTCCAGGGCAATTTCTGATTTACCACCGCGGTAAACGTAGGCAACACAACTAGAAAGGAAGGAGAGGGGAAATGTTTGAACTGGTAGATAACGTCCCGCAAACAGCAGTCATCAAAGTGATCGGCGTGGGTGGCGGCGGCGGCAACGCCGTGAACCACATGGCCAAGAACAACGTTGATGGCGTCGAATTCATCTGTGCCAACACCGATGCGCAGGCGCTGAAGAACATCGCCGCGCGCACCGTGCTGCAACTCGGCCCGGGTGTGACCAAGGGTCTGGGCGCTGGCGCCAACCCTGAAGTAGGCCGCCAGGCCGCCATCGAGGACCGCGAGCGTATCGCCGAAGTCCTGGAAGGTGCCGACATGGTCTTCATCACCACCGGCATGGGTGGCGGTACCGGTACCGGTGCTGCGCCGATCATCGCCGAGGTTGCCAAGGAAATGGGCATCCTCACCGTGGCCGTGGTCACCCGTCCCTTCCCGTTCGAAGGTCGCAAGCGCATGCAGATCGCCGACGAAGGCATCCGCTCGCTGGCGGAAAGCGTCGACTCGCTGATCACCATCCCGAACGAAAAACTGCTGACCATCCTGGGTAAGGACGCGAGCCTGCTGGCCGCCTTCGCCAAGGCTGACGATGTGCTGGCCGGTGCCGTTCGCGGTATCTCCGACATCATCAAGCGCCCGGGCATGATCAACGTCGACTTCGCCGACGTGAAAACCGTCATGAGCGAAATGGGCATGGCCATGATGGGTACCGGTTGCGCCAGCGGCCCGAACCGCGCTCGCGAAGCGACCGAAGCCGCGATCCGCAACCCGCTGCTGGAAGACGTCAACCTGCAGGGCGCCCGCGGCATCCTGGTCAACATCACCGCCGGTCCGGACCTGTCCCTGGGCGAGTACTCCGACGTGGGTAACATCATCGAGCAGTTCGCTTCCGAGCACGCCACTGTGAAAGTGGGCACCGTGATCGATCCGGACATGCGCGACGAGCTGCACGTGACCGTGGTCGCCACCGGTCTGGGCGCGCGCCTGGAGAAGCCGGTCAAGGTCGTCGACAACACCGTTCAGACCCAGGCCGTCAGCACCCAGGCTCCGGTTCAGCGCGAGCAGCAGTCGGTGAACTACCGTGACCTGGACCGTCCGACTGTCATGCGCAACCAGAACCACGGCGGCGCAGCCACCGCGGCCAAGTTGAATCCGCAGGACGATCTGGACTATCTGGACATCCCGGCCTTCCTGCGTCGTCAGGCCGATTGAGTCGATTTATCAGGAGTATCAATGTGATTGGTGTTCAGCAAAGGGCGGTTCTGCTATCATCGCCGCCCATTGTTGACAACAGTTCGCAACTTGCGCGAAAGCGGCCAAAGCCATGATCAGACAACGCACCTTGAAGAACATCATCCGGGCGACCGGTGTCGGCCTGCACTCCGGGGAGAAGGTTTACCTGACCCTGAAGCCGGCTCCCGTCGATACTGGCATCGTGTTCTGCCGGGCTGACCTCGACCCTGTGGTGGAAATTCCTGCCCGGGCCTCGAACGTCGGCGAAACCACCATGTCGACCACCCTGATCAAGGGTGACGTCAAAGTGGATACCGTGGAGCATCTGCTTTCGGCCATGGCCGGCCTCGGAATCGACAACGCCTATGTCGAGCTGTCCGCGTCGGAAGTACCGATCATGGACGGCAGCGCGGGTCCCTTTGTATTCCTGATCCAGTCCGCTGGCCTGCAAGAGCAGGAAGCGGCCAAGAAGTTCATCCGCATCAAGCGCGAAGTGACGGTGGAAGAGGGCGACAAGCGCGCCACCTTCGTTCCGTTCGACGGCTTCAAGGTGAGCTTCGAGATCGATTTCGATCATCCGGTCTTCCGTGGTCGCACCCAGAAAGCCGTGGTGGATTTCTCCAGTACTTCCTTCGTGAAGGAAGTCAGCCGCGCCCGTACCTTCGGGTTCATGCGCGACATCGAGATGCTGCGTTCCCAGAACCTGGCTCTGGGTGGCAGCGTGGAGAACGCCATCGTGGTCGACGAGTATCGAGTGCTCAACGAAGATGGTCTTCGTTACGAGGACGAGTTCGTCAAGCACAAGATCCTGGACGCCATTGGTGACCTGTACCTGCTGGGTAACAGCCTCATCGGCGAGTTCATCGGCTACAAGTCCGGTCACGCCCTGAACAACCGTCTCCTGCGTACCCTCATCGCAGACAAGGACGCTTGGGAAGTGGTGACCTTCGAGGACGCCAAGACTGCGCCGATCTCCTATATGCGACCCGCTGCGGCCGTATAAGGAAACCTCCTCCTTTCAGCTACAACTTTCAAAGGCCACCTTCGGGTGGCCTTTTTTTATACCCGCTATTTACTCCTCGCCTGGCTCCGCTGATTTCCGGCTACGGCTGGCGAGTCGCTCGAGGGCGGCCTTGAGTTGCGGATTGCTGATGCCTTCGGCGGCTTCGTGGAGGGTGGCGGAGGCAGACTCGGTGATGCGGTTGGTGTTCACACGGGTTGGCGCCTGGATCGCCGGTTGCACCTTGAACAGGATGCGCGCCAGGCCCCTGAACTCCTCGAACGCGGCCAGTTGCCGCAGTAGGCGGTTCTGCTGGTAGCGCAGGCGCGTGGCCCAGTGGCCGTCGGTGACGACCAGCAGCAGACTGCCTTCTCGCCAGGAGGCGACACGGCAGTAAGGGCGCGCGGCGGGCTGCAGTTGCGAGTCGAGCAGTTCCTGCAGGCGCGAGAGGCGCTGTGCCTGGGCGAACAGCGACTGCAGCGGCTTGGCTTCACGCAGCAGCTTGGTCATCGCCTTGGCGGGCAGGGGGCGGAAGGCCATGGGGGGCAACCGGGAGTGAATGAAGAGGGATGGTAACAGATGCGCTCAGGGCCAGATGCCACCGTCCGCCCTTGAAGTTGCCCGGCTGCGTCACCATATCACCCACTCGGATTCAAAGTTGTCCGCCCATGCATTGCTCCCAAGCTCGCAGAATGCGAAGCTTCGGAGGATGACTTCGGCACTTTTTTCCCGGAAGTTTCCGGGTAGAATGCCCGCTTCATTGCCGTTCCGCGCCGCGGCCAGCCAGTCGGGCAGCCCTCCAATTCTCCAGTTCGGATGACCCAGTCGATATGTTTGCGCCTTTGTTGAAAAAACTCTTTGGAAGCAAGAACGAGCGCGAAGTGAAGCGCATGGCCAAGCAGGTCCAGGCCATCAATGCACTCGAGCCCCAGATGGTCCCGCTTTCCGATGAGCAACTGAAGGCCAAGACCGAAGAGTTCAAGGCACGTGTCGCCAAGGGTGAAACCCTCGACCAGATCCTTCCGGAAGCCTTCGCCGTAGCTCGCGAGGCCGGCAAGCGCGTGATGGGCATGCGCCACTTCGATGTCCAGCTGATCGGCGGCATGTCCCTGCACGAAGGCAAGATCGCCGAAATGCGTACCGGTGAGGGCAAGACCCTCGTAGGTACCCTGGCCGTCTACCTGAACGCCCTGTCCGGCAAAGGCGTGCACGTGGTCACCGTGAACGATTACCTGGCCCGCCGCGACGCCAACTGGATGCGTCCGCTGTATGAGTTCCTCGGCCTGACTGTCGGCATCGTCAGCCCGTTCCAGCCGCCGGAAGAGAAGCGCGCTGCCTACGCTTCCGATATTACCTACGGCACCAACAACGAATTCGGTTTCGACTACCTGCGCGACAACATGGCGTTCAGCCTGGAAGACAAGTTCCAGCGTGAACTGAACTTCGCCGTGGTCGACGAAGTGGACTCCATCCTCATCGACGAGGCACGGACTCCGCTGATCATCTCCGGCCAGGCCGAAGACAGCTCCGAGCTGTACATCAAGATCAACAAGCTGATCCCGCGCCTGAAGCGTCACATCGAGGAAGTCGAAGGCCAGGTGACCCAGCAGGGCCACTACAGCATCGACGAGAAGACCCGCCAGGTCGAACTCAACGAACAAGGTCATGCCTACGTCGAGGAACTGCTGACCCAGAACGGCCTGCTGGCCGAGGGTGAGAGCCTCTACTCCGCGCACAACCTCAGCCTGCTGACCCACGTCTATGCCGCGCTGCGCGCCCACACCCTGTTCCACCGCAACGTGGAATACATCGTCCAGGGCGACCAGGTCCTGCTCATCGACGAGCACACCGGCCGCACCATGCCGGGCCGTCGCCTCTCCGAGGGCCTGCACCAGGCCATCGAGGCGAAGGAAAACCTGCCGATCCAGGCCGAGAGCCAGACCCTGGCTTCGACCACCTTCCAGAACTACTTCCGCCTCTACACCAAGCTGGCCGGCATGACCGGTACCGCCGACACCGAGGCCTTCGAATTCCGCCAGACCTACGGCCTGGACGTGGTGGTGATCCCGACCCACCGTCCGGTTGCCCGTAAGGACTTCAACGACCTGGTCTACCTGACCCAGGACGAGAAGTACGCTGCCATCATCACCGACGTGCAACAGTGCCAGGCGCTGGGCCGTCCGATCCTCGTGGGTACCGCCTCGGTCGAGACGTCCGAGTACGTCTCGCAGTTGCTGCAGAACGCCGGCATTGAGCACAAGGTACTGAACGCCAAGTACCACGAGAAGGAAGCCGAGATCATCGCCCAGGCCGGTCGTCCGGGTGCGGTCACCATCGCCACCAACATGGCCGGTCGGGGTACCGACATCCTGCTGGGCGGCAACTGGGAAGTGGAAGTCGCCGCGCTGGAGAATCCCACTGACGAGCAGGTCGCGCAGATCAAGGCTGACTGGCAGAAGCGCCACCAGCAGGTCATCGAGTCGGGTGGCCTGCATGTGATCGCCTCGGAGCGCCACGAATCCCGCCGTATCGACAACCAGCTGCGCGGCCGTGCTGGCCGTCAGGGCGACCCGGGTTCCAGCCGCTTCTACCTGTCGCTGGAAGACCACCTGATGCGTATCTTCGCCTCCGACCGGGTGAAGAACTTCATGAAGGCCCTGGGCATGCAGCCGGGCGAGGCGATCGAGCACCGCATGGTGACCAACGCCATCGAAAAGGCCCAGCGCAAGGTCGAAGGCCGCAACTTCGACATTCGTAAGCAACTGCTGGAGTTCGACGACGTCGCCAACGAGCAGCGCAAGGTGATCTACCACATGCGCAACACCCTGCTCGCGGCCGACAACATCGGCGAGACCATCATCGAGTTCCGCGAAGAGACCCTGAACAATACCGTCAGCGATCACATTCCGCCGCAATCGTTGCCTGAGCAGTGGGACATCACCGGCCTGGAGATGGCGCTGTACAGCGACTTCGGCCTGAAGCTGCCGATCCAGCAGTGGCTGGACGAAGACGACAAGCTCTACGAAGAGACCCTGCGCGAGAAGATCCTCACCGAACTGGTGGCGGCCTACAACGAGAAGGAAGACATGGCGGGTGCCGAAGCCCTGCGCACCTTCGAGAAGCAGATGCTGCTGCGCGTGCTGGACGACCTGTGGAAGGATCACCTGTCCACCATGGATCACCTGCGCCACGGCATCCACCTGCGCGGCTATGCGCAGAAGAACCCGAAGCAGGAATACAAGCGCGAGTCCTTCAACCTGTTCCAGGAACTGCTCAACTCCATCAAGCGCGACACCATTCGCGTGCTGTCCTTCGTCCAGGTTCGCCGCGAAGACCCGGCCGAGGAAGAAGCCCGTCTGCGCCGCGAAGCGGAGGAAATGGCCAAGCGCATGCAGTTCCAGCACGCCGCCGCGCCGTCGATGGAGCAGGTCACCGCCGATCCGGAAGAGGAAGGCGAACTGCCGGCCGATAACGTGGTGCCGATGGAGCCCATCCGCAACGAACCGAAGATCGGCCGCAATGAGCCGTGCCCCTGCGGTTCGGGCAAGAAGTACAAGCACTGCCACGGTCAGGTGGAATAACACTTCCCGGCCTTGATACCGACGCCGCGACCGGCTCTGCCGCTCGCGGCGTTTTTCTCATTTGATCCACTGATTGAATGATTCACTGACTCGATAGGAGCGCGCCACATGGCTGTTGGTCTCGGCCCCATGTCCACCCTGCACCCGGTCCCCGGTTTCGAACTCGGCATCGCCTCTGCCGGCATCAAGCGACCCGGCCGCAAGGACATCGTGGTGATGCGTTGCGCCGAGGGCTCCACGGTGGCCGGTGTGTTCACTACCAACGCCTTCTGCGCCGCTCCGGTGATCCTGGCGCGCAAGCGCTTCCTGGGCCCGGTGCGCTACCTGCTGACCAACACCGGCAACGCCAACGCGGGCACCGGCGAGCCGGGCCTGGCCAATGCCACCCGTACCTGCGCCAAACTGGCCGAGCTGGCTGGCGTGCCAGAAAACGCCGTGCTGCCATACTCCACCGGCGTGATCGGCGAGCCGCTGCCGGTCGAGAAGATCGAAGCCGCGCTGCCTGCAGCGCTGGCCAACCTGTCTGTGGATAACTGGGCCGACGCCGCTGCCGGCATCATGACCACCGACACCCTGCCCAAGGGCGCCAGCCGCCAGTTCCAGCACGATGGCGTAACCATCACCGTCACCGGCATCAGCAAGGGTGCCGGCATGATCAAGCCGAACATGGCCACCATGCTCGGTTACATCGCCACCGACGCCAAGGTTGCCCAGGGCGTGCTGCAGGACCTGCTGCGCGATGCGTCGAACAAGTCCTTCAACCGCATCACCATCGACGGTGACACCTCCACCAACGACTGCTGCATGCTGGTCGCCACCGGCCAGGCTGCGCTGCCGGAAATCACCGCCGCCACCGGCGCGCTGTTCGCCGCGCTGAAGCAGGCCGTGCTGGACGTCTCCATGGAACTGGCCCAGGCCATCGTCCGTGACGGCGAAGGCGCCACCAAGTTCGTCACCGTGCAGGTGAACGGCGGCGCCACTCATCAGGAGTGCCTGGACGTCGGCTACGCCGTGTCGCACTCGCCACTGATCAAGACTGCGCTATTCGCTTCCGACCCGAACTGGGGCCGCATCCTCGCCGCAGTCGGCCGTGCCGGCGTGCCGGACCTGGATGTGAGCCTGATCGACGTGTTCCTGGACGACGTGGCCATCGCCAGCCGTGGCTGCCGTGCCACCAGCTACACCGAAGACCAGGGCGCGAAAGTCATGGCCCAGGAGGAGATCACCATCCGTATCGATCTCGGCCGCGGCACCTGCAGCGAGACCATCTGGACCACCGACCTGTCCCACGAGTACGTGAAGATCAACGCGGAATACCGCACCTGATCCCGCGCCGGCCCAGGCGCCGGCGCATCGCTTCACTCGGATTCCCGATTTTCATGCATCGATGAAAATCGGGAATTTGTTTTCATGGCTGCCGCGCTCTAAGGTCTTCTGACTGACCCTCAAGAGCGCCGCGTCCATGTCCCTCACCCTGATCATCGGCAGCAAGAATCTTTCCTCCTGGTCCCTGCGCGGCTGGCTGGCCATGCAGCTCACCGGCGCCGAGTTCGAGGAAATCCTCATTCCCCTGGGCGGCCTGGATACCGCGCGGCGTATCCGCGAGCACTCGCCCAGTGGCAAGGTGCCGGCACTCAAGTGCGAGCACGGGCTGATCTGGGACTCTCTGGCGATTGCCGAATACCTCGCCGAACGCTTCCCCGAAGCGCACCTCTGGCCCCGTGGCGAAGCGGCGCGAGCGCTGGCTCGTTCAGTCTGCGCCGAGATGCACAGCGGCTTCATGGCGCTGCGCTCGCACATGCCCATGGATATCCAGCGCAACCAGCCGTTGGCCGATGTTCCCGAAGCGGTGGAGGCGGATATCGCCCGCGTCGTCGAGTTGTGGGCCCTGTGTCGCCAGCAGTTCGGCCAGGACGGTCCCTTCCTGTTCGGTCACGCCAGCATCGCCGATGCCTTTTACGCGCCAATTGCGACACGCCTGCGCAGCTACTGCGTGACCTTGCCCATCGAGGCGCAGAACTACGTCGATGCCATCTACGCCTGGCCGGTCTTCCGTCCCTGGCTGGACGCGGCGATGGTCGAACGCGCCTGATGCCGGCCGCCAATGACGTTAGAATGCTCCTCTGCGTAGGCCCCGCCTGAATCGGATTGAGGAGTAGCACTGTGAAACGAGTACATGTCGCCGCCGCCGTCATTCGCGGACTCGATGGCCGGGTGCTGATCGCCCGCCGTCCGGACGACAAGCACCAGGGAGGTCTCTGGGAGTTTCCCGGTGGCAAGGTGGAAGAAGGCGAAGCGGTGCAGGTTGCTCTGTCCCGCGAGCTGAAGGAAGAGCTCGGTATCGACGTCGAGCAGGCGCGCCCGCTGATCCGAGTACAGCACGACTATAGCGACAAGCATGTACTGCTGGATGTCTGGGAGGTCTCCGCCTTCTCCGGCGCGCCCCATGGCGCCGAGGGACAGCCGCTGGCCTGGGTCGCTCCGCGTGACCTGGCGGACTACGAATTCCCGGCGGCCAACGAGCCGATCGTGCAGGCCGCGCGCCTGCCGGACCGCTACCTGATCACCCCCGGCGGCCTGGAAATCCCGCAGCTGGTGCAGGGTGTGCGTGCCGCCGTTGCCAGTGGTATTCGCCTGATTCAGCTGCGCGCGCCGAACATGTACAGCCCCGAATACCGCGACCTCGCTGTCGACGTGCAGGGCCTGTGCGCCGGCAAGGCGCAGCTGATGCTGAAAGGCCCGCTGGAATGGTTGGGGGACTTCCCGGCGGCCGGCTGGCACCTGACTTCCGAGCAGCTGCGCAAGTACGCGCCCAACGGCCGGCCGTTCCCCCGCGAGCGCCTGCTGGCGGCTTCCTGCCACAGCGCCGAGGAGCTGGAGCTGGCGGCACGCATGGGTGTGGACTTCGTTACCCTGTCCCCGGTGCAGCCCACCGAGAGCCATCCGGGCGAGCCGGCGCTGGGCTGGGAGGTGGCGGCGGAGCTGATCGATGGCTTCAACCAGCCGGTGTTCCTGCTCGGTGGCGTCGGCCCGCAGGATGTCGAGCGCGCGTGGCAGGCCGGGGCCCAGGGCGTTGCGGGTATTCGAGCGTTCTGGCCGAAAGCCGAAGGCTGATCGGCACTTTACGTGGAGCGGCGATGGGTATCGCTTCGCTCCACACCATCCTACGAAATACCGCCGTGCTCACTGTAAGTGCGCGCCATGCCCGCGATCGCGCGCATGGCGCGCTCCTAGGTTGGCTGCGTCATTTCCCGGTGTGAGTGGCCTGTCACGTCGATCAGGTGGGCTTTTCAGCGGCTTGCCAGAGAATCTCTTCCACGCCCTGGCGTCGGGCTATGAAGCGTGCAGCGACGAACAGCAGGTCCGATAGGCGGTTCAGGTAGCGCAGGCCCGCGCCTTCCAGCGGTTCTTCGGCGTTCAACTGCTGGCAGCGGCGCTCGGCGTTGCGCGCCTGGGCACGGCACAGGTGGGCGAGGGCGACCAGGCGCGAGCCGCCGGGCAGGATGAAGTTCTTCAGCGGCCCGAGCTCTTCGTTCCAGCGGTCGATGACCTGCTCCAGGCGTTCCACTTCGGCATCGTTCAGCGCGCGGTATTCCGGCATCGCCAACTCTCCGCCGAGATCGAACAGGCGATGCTGGATCGGTGCCAGTACCCCGATCACTTCTTCCAGCGCACTGCTGCGCGCCTCGTTCAGTCCAGCCAGCAGCAGGCCGAGATAGCTGTTCAACTCATCCACCGCCCCCATGGCTTCCACGCGCGGATGGTGCTTGGGCACTCGGCGACCGTCGGCCAGGCCGGTTTCACCGGCATCGCCGGTGCGGGTGTAGATCTTCGACAGGCGATTGCCCATGGCTCAATGCTCCTTGTCGCCCTGCGCCAATAGCGGCAGCGGCGCTGAAATCTCGGCGGCCAGCGGCAGACGGATGGTGAAGCAGGTGCCCACGCCCAGCTCGGACTGCACCTCCATCTGCCCCTTGTGGTTGTTGGTGACGATGAAGTACGAGACCGACAGGCCCAGCCCCGTGCCCTGGCCGACTTCCTTGGTGGTGAAGAAGGGCTCGAAGATGCGCTTGCGCACGTTCTCCGGCATGCCGCAGCCGTTGTCCTCCACGTGGATTTCTGCCCACGGTGGATTGAGCCGGGTGCGCAGGGTGATCCGGCCGTACTCGCCTTCTTCCTCGTCGTCGCGCAGGTGGATGGCCTGGGCTCCGTTCTTCAGCAGGTTGAGCAGGACCTGTTCGATCTCGTTGGCGATCACGGGTACAGGGCCCAGGCGCGGGTCGTACTCGTGGACGATCTCCAGGGACTTGAAGTCGAAGCCGCCGGTGAGGTCGAAGTCGTTGCCGGCGATCTCCACGGCCTGTTCCAGCAGCGCCGGCAGCTCGCAGGCGGCCATCTGGCGGTGGCTGCGGCGGCTGAAGGAGAGCATATGGGTGACGATCTTCGCCGCGCGGGAACCGGCGTACTGGATGCCATCCATCAGCTTGGGAATCTCCCGTGCCTCCAGGTAGTGGTTGAGGTCGTCCAGGCGTACGCCCACTTCACCGGCCACTTCGAGATTCTTCGGCAGGTCCGGCGACAGGCGCCGGCGGATGTTCTGCACGTTGTGCAGGATGGCCCCCAGCGGATTGTTGATCTCGTGGGCCATGCCGGCGGCGAGGCCGCCGACGGAGAGCATTTTCTCCGACTGCACCATCATCTCTTCCATCCCCAGGCGGTCGGTGATGTCGTCGATACGGATCACTGCGCCGCGGCCGGTGCCGCCCATCAGCGGGTAGAAGGTCAGCGCGTAGTGGCGTGGGGCGTCGGTGAGGGCCCAGGTGACGCGCTCGACGCGCTCCACCTTGTGCTGCTCGGCGGCGCGGGTGAGCTGCGGCAGGAAGGGCTTGAGCGACGGGAAGGCAAGGAACACCGGCTGGTTCACCGCATCGTCCAGGCTGGTGCCTGAGAGTTGGCTGGCCTCCTGGTTCCACTGGGTGACGTAGAGCTGCTCGTCGACGGCAATCAGCGCCGACGGCATGGAGTCGATGATGCTGTTGAGGTAGTGCTGGAAGCCGGTGAGCTTCTTCTCGATCTTGCTGCGCACCTGGACTTCCAGCTCCAGCTTGCGGTTCGAGCGGCGGGTCTCCTCGGCCAGCGACTGGGCCTGCTCCACGGCTTCCTGGGCATCGTCGCGCGCGCGCTTGAGCTGCTGCTCGCGAGCCTCGATGCGGGTCAGCATGGTGTTGAAGGCGTCGGCGAGGCGGCCAATCTCGTCGGCATTGCCGCGCTCGGCGCGCAGGGCGTAGTTCTCCTCGCGGGTGACCTGGCGCGAGAGCTCTTCCAGGCTGCGGATCGGCCGGGTGATCAGGCGGCGGATCTGCTGGGCGATGAGCAGCCAGAGCAGCACCGAGACGGCGAGGATGACCAGGCTGGCGGTGAGCGTGCCGGTGTAGAAGGCGCCAGGCAGTTCGCTGCTCGCCACCAGCAGCAGGTAGCCGCTGTTGCGGCCGGCCTGGGGCAGTTCGAACAGGGCATTGAGGCGGTATTCGTGCTGTCGCCAGCGCTCCAGATGGTCCAGGCGCTCGGGCAGGGCCACCGGGCCGTTGCTGGGCGTCTGCGCGATGCGTTCGCCATTGCTGTCGTAGAGCGCGGCGGCGCGCAGCGGCTGGTAGTCGTCCAACTGGCGCAGCAGCACCTGGGCCTGGGTCGGAGAGGACAGTGCCGGCTCGCTGAGAGCCGGGTTGGCGATCAGGCGGCCGATGGTTTGCAGGGCCTGGGGCGCGACGCTGTCCTGGGAAATCCAGTAGGCCGCGCTGATGAAGGCAAGGTTGGCCACCAGCATCACGGTCGCCAGCAACACCAGCAGGGCGGCGAGGATCTTCTGGCCGACCGGCAGGTCTTCCAGGCGCTGGCGCAGGTTCATGGGTGAAGGCATGGGCGCTTTCGTAGGAAACAGGGAAGGCGGGCAGGGTAGCCCGCGATCAGGTGTCGGGCAATCCGCGCGCCACCAGGTAGGCGCGCAGGCGTTCGTGCAGGGCGCGCAGTTGCGGCATGGCCAAGTGCAGGCGATCACCCTCGCGGCAGGCGTGGCCGAGCAGGTAGGCGATCTCGCTGCGCCGACCTTGGGCGACGTCCTGGTACATGGAGGAGAAGTTCGCCGCGGTGGCGGAAATGACGCGCTCCACGTCGCCTTGCAGCTCCCGCGCGGCTTCTGGGTAGCCGGATGCGTGCAGAAGTTGTCCGAGCTCGTCGCACAGCTTGGCGACTTCCTCCGGGTGGCTGGCCAGGTCACCGTTGCGGCACTGGTGCAGCACGGTGAGCGGGTTGATTGCGCAGTTCAGAGCGACCTTGCGCCACAGGCGCTCCAGGATATTCTCGCTCCACTGGGCGGGAATCCCGGCCTGCTCCAATTCAGTCAGCCATCCCGGTGCGGGCCCACCATCCTTGTCGCCCAGCCAGGTCTGCCCTCGGCCTGCGAACACCACGTGGAAATCCGACTCGCGGAATGCGCCTTCGGTGCTGGAAGCATACAGGCAGCGTGCGCGCGGCAGATGGGCGCTGACCGCCTGCTGGCTGCCCAGGCCGTTCTGCAACAGGATCAGTTCGGCACCGGGTGCCAGCCGCGCGGCCACGCTGGCGGCCGCAGATTCGGCGTCGTAGGCCTTGCAGGCCAGCAACAGACGCTGGATCGGTGCGCCCTGGGCGGCGGTTTCCGCCGGGATGGGGTAGAGACTCTCGCGACCGTCTTCCACCAGGGTGATACCGCCGAGGGCGCGGTAGGCGTTGAGGCGCTGGCGGTCACGCAGCAACAAGCGCACCGGCAGGCCGGCGCGGGACAGGCGGGCGGCCCACAGGCAACCGAGGCTGCCGGCGCCGAGGATGGTCCAGGTCATGGGAGGAACTTCGCGGTTTCGGGGGCTTACCGCGAAGTTTAGCGCAGGCCGGTCAGCCGGCTGGCGTTGATTCGCCCACTGGCGAAGGCATCGGGCAGCAGGGCGCGGCCTTGTTGCATCAGTTGCTCGACCTCAAGCGGCAGCGCCTTGGCGTCCAGCCCCACCAGGCTGATACCGGCCTTCAGTGTGATGAAGCCCTCACTGGTCTTGAACGCCTTGAGGTTCAGGCCTTCGTGCAGGCGGCGGAAGCTGCTGGGTGAGCACTCCTGCAGGTCTTCGAGCAGGGTGATCAGGGCAAAGTGCTGGCCATCGATGCGCGCCAGCACGTCCAGCGGCCGTACCAGTTGCTGCAGGCGTCGGGCGACGCCATGGAGCAATTCGTTCTGGAAGGACTGACCGTGCTTCTGCCCCAGCTCGGCCAGCTCCGGCAGGCCGATCAACATGTAGCACACTGCGCCGCCACGGGACTCCACCTGGCGGATGCTGTCCGCCAGTTTCTGCTTCAGGTAACGCTGGTTGCCCAGGCCCGTAGCGCTGTCCACCAGGTTGCGCTCCTCCAGGCTGGTGATGTTCTCGGTGAGCAGGCGGTTTTCCATCAGGAGGCGCTGCAGGGTGTTGCTCAGGCGGTCGGCCGCCAGTACGCGAGGCACCAGTTGCTCGTTCATCGACGACTTGCTGACGAAGTCATCGACGCCGCGATCGAAGGCTTCGGCCAGGGCGTTGTCGCCCTCCTTGCCGGTAAGCAGGATGATGTAGGTGTAGTGGTCGCCGCTTTCGTCGAGCTGGCGCACCCGTGCGGTCAGCTCCAGACCGTCCATCTCGGGCATCAGCCAGTCGGCGAGCAGTACGCTTACCGGCTCCTTTTCCAGCAGGTCGAGCGCTTCGCTGGCGCTGCTGGCGAAGCGTACGTTCTGATAGCCGGCCTGACTCAGCGCTCGGCCGATCATGGCGCTGGAGAACTTGGCGTCGTCGACCACCAGAATGCTGAGATGGTTGGTTGGCATGGAAAGGAATGTCTCGCAAACGAGTGGGAAATGCCGACTCTCAATGTCGGAGGTCGGGCGCAGTCTTGTCTGTCAGTTATAATGACCGCGCATTTTTATCGTCAAGCCAGGCTCGATGCTGACTGTGAACCGCATCGCGCCGTCCATCTGGAGAGATGTCATGCCTTCGTTCGACGTGGTGTCCGAACTGGACAAACACGAACTGACCAACGCCTTGGATAACGCCACCAAGGAACTGGACCGCCGTTTCGACCTGAAGGGCAAGTGCAGCTTCGAGGCCAAGGAAAAGTCCATCACCCTGACCGCCGAGGCGGACTTCATGCTCGAGCAGATGCTCGACATTCTTCGCTCCAGCCTGGTCAAACGCAAGATTGACGCACAGTGCATGGAGGTCAAGGACTCCTTCGCCTCCGGCAAGGTGGTCAAGCAGGAAGTCGACTTCCGTGAGGGCATCGACAAGGATCTGGCGAAGAAGATCGTCGCCCTGATCAAGGACAAGAAGCTCAAGGTACAAGCCGCCATCCAGGGCGAACAGGTACGTGTCACCGGCAAGAAGCGTGATGACCTGCAAGAGGCCATCGCGCTGCTGCGCGGCGAGTCCCTCGGTATGCCGCTGCAATTCAACAATTTCCGCGACTGATGCGGGCTCTCGACGAAAAGCTGCGGAACCTCACCGCCCGCTTGACGTCGCAGTAATAGAGTCGCTCGGCGAACTCCCGACCGCCATGGCTTGCCATGGCGGTTTTGTTTTTGGAATGGCAATAGACAAGGGGCCTGCATCCATGGATATGAATTACGAGCAGATCATGAACAGTGCGGAGGCCTGGACTCCGCTTGCTCTGACCTACCTGGGCAATGCCGTCCTGGCGCTTCTGACCCTGCTGATCGGTTGGTGGGTGATCAACCTGTTCACCCGGCGCGTGGGTGGGTTGCTGTCCACCAAGCACGTGGACAAGACGCTGCAGGGCTTCATCGGCAGCATGGTCAATATCATCCTGAAGATCCTGCTGATGGTCAGCGTGGCGTCGATGATCGGCATCCAGACCACCAGCTTCGTCGCCGCCATCGGTGCCGCCGGCCTGGCCATCGGCCTGGCGCTGCAGGGCAGCCTGTCGAACTTCGCCGGTGGCGTGCTGATCCTGCTGTTCCGCCCGTTCAAGATCGGCGACTGGATCGAAGCCCAGGGCGTGTCCGGTACCGTGGACAACATCATGATCTTCCACACCGTGCTGCGTACCGGTGACAACCGCACCGTGATCGTGCCCAACGGTGCTCTGTCCAACGGCATCATCACCAACACCTCGACCCAGACCACCCGCCAGGTGACCTTCGACGTGAAGCTGGCCTTCGACGCCGACCTGGATGGCGCCCGCGCCATTCTCAAGGAGCTGGCCGAGGATTCGCGCGTGCTCAAGTCGCCGGCGCCGGTGGTCGTGGTCGCGGGCCTGGGCGAGAACTCGGTGACCCTGTCGCTGCGCCTGTGGACCGCCAACTCCGACTACTGGGGGGTCACCTTCATGCTCAATGAGCAGGTGCGCCTGCGTCTGCGCGACTCCGGCATCGACCTGGCGCCGAACAAGGTAGTGCGCGTGGTCAAGGGCGAAGAGGATGCCGTACTGGCGGATTGATCCTGCAAGCTCGAACGAAAAGGCCGGCGATTGCCGGCCTTTTTCATGGGCGCTGGTTCATGAGCGGTTCAGTGACGTTCTGCGCTGGGTTGTTGCGCTGGCGCTTCCGTGGCTTCCTCGGTCGCGCCATTGGTCATGTCGTTATTGCGGCGCAGCCAGAGCCAGCCGATCAGCAGCAGTGTGGGTATGCCGAGCAGCGCGGTGAAGAAGAAGAAACGCTCGTAGCCCATGCCTTCGACCATGCTGCCGGAGTAACCGCCGATGAAGCGCGGTAGCAGCAGCATGGTGGAACTGAGCATGGCGTACTGGGTCGCCGAGAACTTCAGGTTGGTCAGGCTCGACAGGTAGGCGACGAAGGCAGAGGTGGCGAGGCCGCCGCTGAAGTTGTCGAGCATGATGGTCACCACCAGCATGGTGACGTGGGGCTCCAGCACCTTGAGCAGGGCAAAGACGTTCTGGCTCATCAGGTGGGGATCGTCGATCGCTCCCATCTGCGCCAGCATGGCGAACAGCAGGTTGGTGCCCGCCGAGGCAGCGCCACCGATGAAGAGGATCGGCAGGATGCTGAAGCGGGCGATCAGCACGCCGCCGGCTGCCGCGCCGATCAGGGTCATGACTACGCCGAACAGCTTGCTGACGGTGGCGATGGTGTCCTTGGTGAAACCCATGTCGATATAGAACACGCTGGCCATGGTGCCCATGACGGTGTCGGACATGCGGTAGGTGGAGATCAGCCCGAGCAGCAGCAGCGCCTGCCAGCGGTAGCGGCGGACGAACTCGGTGATGGGCGTCAGCACCGGCGCCATCAGCAGGCGGCCGGGAGCGGAAATACAGCTCAGGGCGATCAGCAGGTAGAGGATGGCGAGCCACCACTTGCCAGCTTCGGCCATGTTGATGAAGGCGGTTCCGGTGACCAGCAGGATGATCAGGACGATCACTGAAACGGCCTGGTGGACGAAGTCGAATTGCGGCAGGCCGCGTCCGTGCACGGCTAGCAGCAGCGGACGGCGTACCTTCGACAGCAGTTCGCGCACCGGGCGGATCTGCCGGCGGCCGTGGGGCGTCATGCAGATGCCGATGAAGATTCCGTACAGCGCGGCCCGTGGCCAGGCCTGGGCGGTCAGTGCGGTGAGCATGGCCGGCACGGAGATCAGCAGTACCAGCAGGGTCAGCACCGAGAGCAACTGGTGGTTGAAGGCGAAGGCTGAGCTGCCGGCCTGCGGCTGCACATTCACCGGCGGCTCTTTCATCAGCAGCGTGGTGACCAGGCCGGGCAGGATCGCCAGGGAGCAGACGGCATAGGTCAGCGCCCAGGCCGATTGGCTGTAGTGCAGGGCGCTGGAGCCGGCCCACTCGGCGAGGAACAGCACGCCGGCGGTGGCGAACAGTACGGCGACCCGGTAGCCGGTCATGTAGCACGCGGCCAGCGCGGCCTGGCGGGTGTTCTCGGCGATTTCCAGGCGATAGGCGTCGATGGCGATGTCCTGGGTGGCCGAGGCGAAGGCCACCACCATCGCCAGGGCGATCAGCCAGTTCAGGTGCGATTGCGGGTTGCACAGGGCCATGCCAAGCAGGCCGATGGCGATCAGCCCCTGGGAGAACACCAGCCACGAGCGGCGGCGGCCCAGGCGGCCGATGAAGGGCAGGCGCCACTGGTCGAGCATGGGCGACCACACCCACTTGAAGGCGTACACCAGCCCGATCCAGCTGGCGAATCCGATGGTTTCCCGAGCGACACCCGCTTCACGCAACCACACCGAGAGAGTGGAGAGCACCAGCATGTACGGCAGGCCGGCGGCGAAACCCAGCAGCAAAAGCGCGAGGCTGGCGGGAGACTTGTAGGCAATCCATGCCTCGCGCCAGGAATGCTCTTTCATGGGGGGTGTTTTCCAGCAGGTCGAAAAATTACGCGAACTCTACTAGGACTGCTCGCCGCTAGGCCAGCCGTGCCGACGTATGTCCACCCGATCGTTATGGATTCTGACACCCTCCGCACGCAATCGTGCGCGCTGTTCGTTACCCGAAACGGTGCCGAGCGGCAGGCTGATACGCCCGCCGGCAGCGATCACCCGGTGCCAGGGCAGGCGGGTGCCCTCCGGCAACTGGCTGAGGATGCGTCCTACAAGTCGTGCGGAGCGGCCCAGACCGGCCAGCCTGGCGACGTCGCCGTAGGTGACGACCGATCCTTCCGGTACTTGGGCGATCACCAGAAAAATCGCCTCGCGACGTACCTCCAGGCTTTCCAATCCGAGATCGGCAACCGGCACGCTGGATGGGGACTTGGGCTTGGGCATCGAAAGCACCGGAACAGAGGGGCTGACGATCAGGATATAGGCTGGCGCAGAGCTGACAAGTCGGCTTTTTCCTAAGACCCATCTGTCAGTCATGGTGAACTCCCTGCAACTGGGTCTGTCAGTCGTTGCTCTAGTGCCGGGTATCTGGATAATGCCCGGCTTTTTGCCCAATCAGTCCAGTTGAATTCGACTCATGTTGCCCAGAACCCTGCTCTCCCTTGCCCTCGCGTCCTGTTCCCTGTCCGCCCTGGCCGATACCGTCTGGTTGAAGAACGGTGACCGCCTCACCGGCACCATCAAGCTGTATGACGGCGGCAAGTTGCTGCTCGCGACCGACTACGGCGGAGAGATCACCCTCAAATGGGACAAGATCAAGACGCTGGAGACGGACCAGAATCTGCTGGTGAAGTACGACGACGAGCAGGGCGAGCATTCCAAGGGCCTGAAGGCATCCGACCAGGGCAAGGTCACGCTGGTCAATGGCGAGGCGAAGACTGTGGAGCTGGCGAAGATCGAGCAGATGATGCCGCCCAAGCCGATCCTCGAAGACTGGGTCTGGACGGGCAACGTCGACTTCTCCCTGGATCACAAGCAGGCCGAGAACGATGTCGAGGATTACGACATCGACTTCAAGACCAACGCCCGTCACGGTCGCTGGCGCCACAACCTGCAGGGCGAGTACAACCGCGAGAAGAAGGACAACCAGGTCAGCACTGACAATTACTCGGCACAGTACGCGCTGGACCGCTTCCTCGACGAGCACTGGTTCTGGCAGGGCCAGGCACAGTACAAACGCGACTGGATCGAGGACCTGCAGAAGAAGCGCACCGTTGGTACAGGCCCGGGCTACCAGTTCTGGGACAATGAGCTGGGCGCATTCTCCCTGGCGACTCTGGTCAACCGTAACGACTACGAGTTCGTCGACAACGAGAAATCCCACTTCTACAGCACCAGCCTGAAGTGGGACTACAACCGTTACCTGCTGGCCAAGCAGTTCGAGCTGTTCACCAACGGTGAGGTGAGCAAGCCGCTGGAGTCCAATGTGGAGTACGAACTGGAGAGCGAGGCGGGCATCCGCTACAAGCTCACCTCCTGGGCGTCCCTCAGCCTAAAGGCCGAGTGGGACAAGCTCAGTGGCAACGACGGCGACGTCAACGAGCGCCGCTATACCGTCGGCCTGGGCGTGGGTTGGTAACTGCGGCCAGGACGAATGAGCACAAAAAAGCCCCGCACCTGGCGGGGCTTTTTCATGGGCGGGCGGATTACAGGCGCAGGCCGCCGTCCAGCTCCAGCACACGGCCGGTGTAGTAGTCGTTCTCGAGAATGTAAGCCACCGAGTGGGCGATTTCCAGCGGCTTGCCCAGGCGCTTGAGCGGGATGCCGGAGGTCATCTTCTCCAAGGCCTCGGGCTTCATGCTGGCGACCATGTCGGTCTCGATGAAGCCGGGAGCCACACCCGCCACGCGGATGCCGTAGCGCGCCAGTTCCTTCGCCCAAACCACGGTATCGGCGGCGACGCCGGCCTTGGCAGCGGAGTAGTTGGCCTGACCCATGTTGCCGGCGCGGGAAATGGAGGAAATGTTGACGATCGCGCCTTCGTTCTTCAGCTCGATCATCTTCGCCGCCACTTCGCGGGTACAGAGGAACACGCCGGTCAGGTTGACGTCGATCACCGCTTGCCACTGGGCCAGGCTCATCTTGCTCAGTTCGCCGTCCTTGACCTTGATGGTCAGGCCGTCGCGCAGAATGCCGGCGTTGTTGACCAGGCCGTTGATGGCGCCGAAGTCGCTGGCGACCTGGGCCACCATGTGGGTAACCTGTTCTTCATTGGCGACGTTGCACAGATAGGCGCGTGCGTCACCGCCGGCGGCGTTGCAGGCGGTCACGGCTTCGTCCAGTTTTTCGGCATTGAGGTCAACCAGTGCCACGCGCGCGCCCTTGCCGGAGAGATACTCGCCCATGGCGCGGCCCAGGCCCTGGCAGCCACCGGTGATGATGATGACCTTGTCTTTCAATTGCATCGGAACAACCCCACGAACAGTTTCTGGTGAAAGGCCCCGCCGGCAGCTGTGCACAGAGTCAGTCCTGCCCGTCCGTTTGCGACGGATTCTTTGCGAGGAGTCATAAGTTGAGCGTGAAAGCTGCCAAGCATGCCCGAGAACTGCTGCTCAAGGAATACCGCGGCGTCCTCTCCACCCACTCGAAGAAGTGGCCAGGATTCCCCTTCGGCTCCGTGGTGCCCTACTGCCTGGACGAGGCGGGCCGGCCGCTGATCCTGATCAGCCGCATCGCCCAGCACACTCATAACCTGCAGATGGACGGCAAATGCTCGCTGCTGATCGGCGAGCGCGGTGTCGACGACATCCAGGCCGCCGGTCGCCTGACCCTGCTGGCCGAGGCGTTGCTGATCGAGGACGTCGACGCCATTGCCGGCGCTGCCGAGCGCTACTACCGCTACTTCCCCGGTTCGCAGGATTACCACATCGTCCACGACTTCGATTTCTGGGTGCTGGAGCCGGTGCAGTGGCGCTTCATCGGCGGCTTCGGCGATATCCATTGGCTGGGCGCGAACAGTGTGCCGCTGGCCAACCCCTTCGTTGGCGATGCGGAGAAAAGCATGGTCGAGCACATGAACAGCGACCATGCCAACGCCATCGAGCACTATGTCGAACTGGCCGGGCTGCCCGTCGGCAAGGACCCGCAACTGGCGGGAATTGATACAGAAGGTTTCCACCTGCGCATCGGCCAGGGGCTGCATTGGCTGCCGTTCCCCGCGCCCTGCGGCAACGCCGGCGCGGTGCGCCAGGCGCTGGTGCAGCTGGCCAAAGCGGATGTCTGGCCGGGCAATGAAGTGATCCAGGCTTGAAATCGTAGCGGGGCGTCGCCACCTAGCCTTCTACCCGGGCAATGACCCCGCCAAGGATTCATCGATGCGAGTTCCCCTGTTTCTGATTCTTCTGTTCCCGCTGATCGAGCTGGCCGTGATGATCAAGGTCGGCAGTGTGATCGGCGTGGGCTGGACCCTTCTGCTGATCATCGCCGGCGCCTTCATTGGTGCCGCGGTGCTACGCGTGGCGGGCGTCGCCACTGCGCTGCGTGCCCGCGAGCGCCTGAATCGCGGCGAGCTGCCCGAGCAGGAAATGCTCGAAGGCCTGGTCATTGCCCTCGGCGGTGGCCTGCTGATGCTGCCGGGCTTCATCAGCGACATCGTCGGCCTGCTCTGCCTGATCCCCTTCACCCGCCGGCTGATGCTTGGCCGCGTACGCCAGCGCATGCAGGAACAAGCCGAGCGTCGTCGCGCCTTCGCCGACGATCCGGCCGCCCAGCACCGTAGTGGCCCCAGCGTGATCGAGGGCGAGTACCAGCGCCGCGAGGAAGACCGCGACCGCCTGCGTTGAGCTTCGGGCGGTTTCGCCCGCCCAAGGCACCCTCCGTTAGCAAAAAATTTTTCGTCACACACTTGAAATGCCTTGTAGCGACCTTATGTACCGGTCACCGCAAGGTCCCTGTCATACGGACAGGCTGCTCTTTACGCGTCTCGCCAGCCGGGACGCAAACCGGCGCCGCCGGATTCAATAAAACCTGCCGGGCATCGATCCGGCCGTTGGAAATCACAGTTTGGGAGAGTTACGACTATGAAGCTTCGTCCTCTGCATGACCGCGTCGTCATCCGTCGCAGCGAGGAAGAGACCAAGACCGCAGGCGGCATCGTGCTGCCGGGTTCCGCCGCCGAGAAGCCGAACCGCGGTGAAGTGGTCGCTGTTGGTGCCGGCCGTGTCCTGGACAACGGCGAAGTTCGCGCTCTGGCCGTGAAGGTCGGTGACAAGGTGGTCTTCGGTCCGTACTCCGGCAGCAACGCCATCAAGGTCGACGGCGAAGAACTGCTGGTGATGGGCGAGTCCGAGATCCTCGCCGTCCTGGAAGACTGATTTTCAGTCCGTCCACTCCCCACCGAATTCGATTTAGAGGAAACAGAACATGGCTGCCAAAGAAGTTAAGTTCGGCGATTCCGCTCGCAAGAAAATGCTGGTCGGCGTAAACGTCCTGGCCGACGCTGTGAAAGCGACCCTGGGCCCGAAAGGCCGTAACGTCATCCTGGACAAGAGCTTCGGCGCTCCGACCATCACCAAGGACGGCGTTTCCGTCGCCAAGGAAATCGAGCTCAAAGACAAGTTCGAGAACATGGGCGCCCAGCTGGTGAAAGACGTGGCCTCCAAGGCCAACGACGCTGCCGGTGACGGCACCACCACCGCTACCGTTCTGGCCCAGGCCATCGTCAACGAAGGCCTGAAAGCCGTCGCTGCCGGCATGAACCCGATGGACCTGAAGCGCGGCATCGACAAGGCCACCGTGGCCATCGTTGCCCAGCTCAAGGAGCAGGCCAAGCCGTGCGCCGACACCAAGGCCATCGCCCAGGTCGGCACCATCTCCGCCAACTCCGACGACTCCATCGGCAACATCATTGCCGAAGCCATGGACAAGGTCGGTAAAGAAGGCGTGATCACCGTTGAAGAAGGCTCGGGCCTGGAAAACGAACTGTCCGTCGTAGAAGGCATGCAGTTCGACCGTGGCTACCTGTCCCCCTACTTCATCAACAAGCCGGACACCATGGTGGCCGAGCTCGACGGCCCGCTGCTGCTGCTGGTCGACAAGAAGATCTCCAACATCCGCGAAATGCTGCCGGTCCTGGAAGCCGTTGCCAAAGCCGGCCGTCCGCTGCTGATCGTGGCTGAAGACGTCGAAGGCGAAGCCCTGGCTACCCTGGTCGTCAACAACATGCGTGGCATCGTCAAGGTCGCGGCCGTCAAGGCTCCGGGCTTCGGCGACCGCCGCAAGGCCATGCTGCAGGACATCGCCATCCTGACCGGCGGCACCGTCATCTCCGAAGAAGTCGGTCTGAGCCTGGAAGGCGCCACTCTGGAGCACCTGGGCAACGCCAAGCGCGTGGTCCTGAGCAAAGAAAACACCACCATCATCGATGGCGCTGGCGCTCAAGCCGACATCGAAGCTCGCGTCCTGCAGATCCGCAAGCAGGTCGAAGAGACTTCCTCCGACTACGACCGTGAGAAGCTGCAAGAGCGTCTGGCCAAGCTGGCTGGCGGTGTTGCCGTGATCAAGGTTGGCGCTGCCACCGAAGTCGAGATGAAAGAGAAGAAAGCCCGCGTTGAAGACGCCCTGCACGCTACCCGCGCTGCTGTGGAAGAAGGCGTGGTTCCTGGCGGCGGCGTCGCTCTGGTTCGTGCTCTGCAAGCCATCGAAGGCCTGAAGGGTGACAACGAAGACCAGAACGTCGGTATCGCTCTGCTGCGTCGCGCCGTTGAAGCTCCGCTGCGCCAGATCGTTGCCAACTCCGGTGACGAGCCGAGCGTCGTGGTCGACAAGGTCAAGCAGGGTTCGGGCAACTTCGGCTACAACGCTGCTACCGGCGTGTACGGCGACATGATCGAGATGGGTATCCTCGATCCGGCCAAAGTCACCCGTTCGGCTCTGCAAGCTGCTGCTTCCATCGGTGGCCTGATGGTCACCACCGAGGCCATGGTTGCCGAAGTGGCTGACGACAAGGCTGCTCCGGCCATGCCGGACATGGGCGGCATGGGTGGCATGGGCGGCATGATGTAAGCCACCTGGCACCTGCTGTAGGAAAAAGCCCCGCCTAGGCGGGGCTTTTTCATGGGCGCAGGTTATGCCAGACTGCGCCGCAGGAGATGGCATTCCTCCTTCAACCGCCCTTGTGGCTGATGATGCCTACGCATAGACCTGGAAAGGCGCGTAGGCGCTCGCCTGCAGCCTGTCCAAAACACCTTCCCCAGGACAGGACCATGTGGAAATCCATTCTCGCCGTCTCACTCGGAGCCGCCCTCGGCGCACTGCTGCGCTGGGTGCTCGGGCTCAAGCTCAATACCCTCCTGCCATCCATGCCGCCGGGCACGGTGGTCGCCAATCTGGTTGGTGGCTACATCATTGGCGCAGCCATCGCCTTCTTCGCCAACTCCCCCGGCCTGGCGCCAGAATGGCGGTTACTGATCATCACTGGCTTCTGCGGTGGCCTGACGACCTTCTCCACCTTCTCGGCTGAAGTCGTCGTGCTGTTGCAGCAGGGGCGTCTCGCCTGGGCAATGGGCACTGTCGCCACGCACCTCGCCGGTTCCCTGTTGATGACTCTGGCCGGACTCTGGTCTGTGCACGCGCTGATGGGCCGCTAGGCCCTGGGAGGAAACCATGAACGGCTTTCAGTTGAAGTTCTTCACCCAGCAGGACCGCAAGCATGCCGGCCTGCCTTTGGCTCAATGGCTGCTGGAAGAGGCGCGCCGGCAAGGCGTGCGCGGTGCCACCCTGATGACGGCAAGCGAAGGTTTCGGCAAGACCGGTCGCATCCACTATGCACACTTCTTCGAACTGGCCGACCAGCCGCAGGAAGTCACCATGGCCGTGAGCGAGGAAGACTCGGAGCGCATCTTCGAGGCGATCCGCAATGCGGGTGTGAAGTTGTTCTACGTGAAGACGCCGATCGAGTTCGGCGTCACGGGCGAGGATGACTGACTCCCGCCTGGCTATTGCATTCAGCGCGTTGCGTGTCAGTGCTACCGTGTCAGTGCGAGCAAGTGTGAAAAATCCGTCAAAGGCGCTTAAGTTCCATTTAAGCCAGTTACGCTAGAGTGCTGTTCGCGAAAGGAGAGCACATGCGCATTCTGTTGGTTGAAGACAATCGGGACATCCTGGCCAATATGGCCGACTACCTGGGCCTCAAGGGCTATACGGTGGATTGTGCCCAGGACGGCCTGTCCGGATTGCACCTGGCGGCGACGTCCCATTACGACCTGATCGTGCTGGACGTGATGCTGCCGGGGCTGGACGGCTTCACCCTGTGTCGCCGCCTGCGCGAAGATGCGCGCCGTGACACTCCGGTGATCATGCTCACCGCTCGCGACCAGCTGGACGACCGCCTGCAGGGCTTCCGCTCCGGCGCCGACGATTACCTGCTCAAACCCTTCGCGCTCTCCGAGCTGGCCGCCCGCATCGAAGCGGTGCTGCGTCGTAGCCAGGGTGGCGGGCGTCGCGAACTGCAGGTCGCCGATCTGAGCTACAACCTCGACACCCTCGAAGTGAGCCGTGCCGGCAAGCCGCTGAAGCTCAACCCCATCGGCCTCAAGCTGCTGGCGGTGCTGATGCAGAAGAGCCCGCATGTGGTGCGCCGTGACGTGCTCGAGGAGGCTGTGTGGGGTGATGACTGCCCCGACAGCGACAGCCTGCGCAGCCACGTTCACCAGTTGCGTCAAGTGATCGATAAGCCCTTCGGCTCCTCCCTGCTGCACACGGTGCATGGCGTCGGCTACAAGCTGGCGGAGGAAGCGCATGGAGTATAAGCAGAGCCTTTCCCGACGGATTGTCTTTGCCTTCGTACTCATGACCGCCGCCGTAGGCGGCCTGTTTTCGGTGGGAATCGTCGGCGTCGTTCATATTGTCGAAGAGCGCCTGATCTCCCGCGACCTCGGCGGTGAACTGGACCGCATCATCAATGAGGACCTGGGCAACGGCCAGGCCCCCAAGCTCGACCCGGGCATGCGCTTCTTCATCAGCGATGGTGCCGGCGTCTATGCCATGCCGCCGGCGCTGCGCCGGCTGGATGCTGGTTTCCACGAGGTTTTTGACGGCGAGTTGTCATTCCATGCGCTGGCGCGCGATATCGACGGCCGCCGTTTCGTCCTGCTGCAGGACCAGAGCGATTTCGAGGCGCGTGAGCAGATTCTCTACGCCGCCGTCGTCACCGGCTATGTCCTTAGCCTGGCCCTGTCCGGAGTCCTTGGCTGGCTGCTGGCGCGCAAGGTCATGGAGCCGGTGTCGCGCCTGGCGCGGCAGGTTCGCCACCGAGACCAGTTGCTGGAACTGGCGCCGCCCATGTCGCCGGACTACGCCAACGACGAGGTGGGCGAGCTGGCGGCGGCCTTCGATTACGCCATGGGTCGGCTGCACGATGTGCTGACCCGGGAGAAGCTCTTTACCAGCGATGTCAGCCATGAACTGCGCACCCCGTTGATGGTGATCGCCACCAGTTGCGAACTGCTGGCGGAGGAGCCGGGGCTCAGCCCGCGGGCGCGCGCTCAGCTGGCGCGCATGAACAGCGCCTGCGAAGAGATGCGTGATCTGGTGCAGACCTTCCTGATGCTGGCGCGGGCCCAGCGCAGGGACATGGCCATGGTGTCCCAGGCTGGATTGCGGAAGATCGGCGACGAGCTGGTCGCACAGTGGCGCGGCCCTATCGAAGCGAAGGGCCTGACCCTGGAATACAGCGTCGACGAGGAGATGCCCGGGCAGTTCAACGCACCTTTCCTGCGCTCGGTAATGAGCAATTTATTGCGCAATGCCATGCATTACACCGAAAGCGGCAGCATCCGCTTACAACTTGGACCGACCGGATTCTGGGTCGAAGACACCGGCGCTGGCATCCCGGAGGAACAGCGCGAACGCGTCTTCCAGCCGTTCGTGCGCGGCCAGAACCCGCGTGGTGAGGGGCTTGGCCTGGGGTTGTCGCTGGTCAAGCGGATCTGCGCGTCCGAAGGCTGGGACGTCACGCTGCGTCCTGCCGAACCCCATGGCTGTCGCTTCGAAGTTCGCCTAGCCGTCGTTTGACAAAAACTTCACAAGTGCATGACCCGGCTGTGACAGGCTGGTTTGTATCGTTCGCCCTGAATTCGGGAAAGGTAAATATCCGATGACTGAAAAACCCGTCGACCTGGAGTTCTCCCAAAAGTACGACCGCCAGCACGCAGAGCGTTACCTGCGCAAGCACCAGGCCGGACTCTCCCGGAAACTTTCCCACTGGCGCGATGTCCAAGTCGCCCGCCAGGCTCTCAAGCTTGCCGGCCAGCCCAACCTGGTACTCGACCTGCCATGCGGTGCCGGTCGTTTCTGGCCAATGCTGGCCGAAAAGGAGAACCGGGTGATCATCGGGGCGGACAATTCCCCGGACATGATCGCCGTGGCCTGCGCCGGTCAACCGAATGAGGTTGTAAAACGCGTCCGACCTTTGCAGACTTCCGCGTTTGCCATTGATTTACCCGACAACGCCGTCGATAGCATCTTCTCGATGCGCCTGATGCACCACATCGGCGAATCTGAGGATCGTTTGACGATGTTGCGCGAATTTCACCGCGTAACCCGTGACTCGGTGATCCTGTCGATGTGGGTCGATGGCAACTTCAAGTCCTGGAAACGTGCTCGCGCCGAGTCGAATCGCAAGAAACACGCCTACCAGAACCGCTTCGTGATTCCCGCCAAGACCATCGAGGCGGAGTTCCGCCAGGCTGGTTTCAAGGTCCAGGATCACATTGATTTCGTCCCGCTCGTACACATGTGGCGGGTCTACATTCTGCGTAAGGAGTGATGGATGGCCGTTGATCTGGCTTCGCTGCAGCAAATTTCCGGTGAGAACGCCATCGACCGTTGGCTCCAGGTGCCCGGCAAGTGGGTCGAGGAACCCAACCGTCGGCGTGGCGGCGAAAGCGGCGTGCAGCGAGTCCTGACCTCCGACGGCCGGATGCTCTATCGCAAGCAGCAGATGGGGCACATCTATCGCGATCTGCTGCATCCCTTCGGCTATCCCACTGCCATCCGCGAGCGCAATGCGCTAAAGGCCGCCGAAGCACTGGGTGTGAAAGTGCCGACCCTGGTCTACGCCGGCTGCCGCAAGGTGGACGGCGAATGGCAGGCGCTGCTGGTCACCGAGTCTCTGGACGGCTTCAGCAGCCTGGAAGATTGCTACGCCCGTGGTGACCAGGAGCGCTGGGGTGAAGCCCTGCACCAAAGAATTCTGCAACATTACGGTAGTACCCTTGCAAAGCTTAACGCCGGCCGTTGGCAGCATGGCTGCCTCTACCTGAAGCACGTGTTCGTGAAGGTGGACGGTGACAAGATCGAAGTGGCCCTGATTGACATGGAAAAAGCCCGCCAGCGCTTCAGCGCCCAGCGTGCTGCCCGTCACGATCTTCGCCAGGTGAAACGCCGCTCGTCGTGGACAGAGGCGCAATGGCAGGCCTTTGTCTATGGTTACCAAGCGGCGTTTGGCAGCGCCATCAAAGGGTTGCAGACATGAAGTTAGAAATTACGCGAGGTTTGCTCCTCGTCGGCGCGCTCGGGGTGGCAACCCTGGCGGCGGCGGCCTGGCATGAGCCGGGGCCTTCGGTCATTTCCGGAAAAGGCGGCCTGGACAGCTGCCCGATGCCGCCCAACCTGCGCGCCAAGCAACAGGACATCCGTCCGGATGACGACCTGCTGCTTTTCCTGTTCGGGATGTCGCAGAGCAAAGCACGCTGATTTCTGATTCCAACTCAAAACCCCGCCCAGGCGGGGTTTTTTGTGGGCGACGGGTTTAGACTGCCGATTCAAGCCTGCAATGAGATGAGCATGAGCGACAGCGCATTTTCCCGGCGGATCGTGCAGAACCTGCTGGATACCGACTTCTACAAGCTGAGCATGATGCAGGCGGTGCTGCACAACTACCCCAACGCCGAAGTCGAGTGGGAGTTCCGCTGCCGCAACGAAGAGGACCTGCGCGCCTACCTGGACCCGCTGCGCGAGCAGATCGAGCAACTGGCGGAGCTCTCCTTCGCAGCACAGGACCTGGCTTTCCTCGAGCGCATTCCGTTCTTCAAGCCCGACTTCATTCGATTTCTGGGTCTGTTCCGCTTCAATCCCCGTTACGTGGAGTTGGGTGTGGAGAACGAGGAGCTGTTCCTGCGCCTGAAAGGGCCGTGGCTGCACGTGATTCTCTTCGAGGTACCGCTGCTGGCGATCATCAGCGAAGTGCGCAACCGGCACCGCCATCCGGGCACGACGCTGACGATGGTTCGCGAGCGTCTGCAGGAGAAATTCGACTGGCTGCGCAAGGAGGCCAGTGCCCAGGAGCTGGCGGGTTTCAAGATGGCCGACTTCGGTACTCGCCGACGCTTCTCCTACCCGGTACAGGAGGCCGTAGTCCGCGACCTGCGCGACGGTTTCCCGGGGCACTTCGTCGGTACGAGCAATGTCCATCTCGCCCGTGAGCTGGGAGTGAAACCGCTGGGGACCATGGCCCACGAGTGGCTGATGGCGCACCAGCAGCTCGGCCCGCGGCTGATCGACAGTCAAGCCGCTGCCCTGGACGCCTGGGTTCGCGAGTACCGCGGCCAATTGGGCATCGCCCTGACCGATTGCATCACCATGGAAGCCTTCCTGGCGGATTTCGACCTGTACTTCGCCAAGCTCTTCGACGGCCTGCGCCACGACTCGGGCGACCCGCTGGAGTGGGCGGAGAAGGCCATCCGTCATTACGAGCACCTGGGTATCGACCCGCTGACCAAGACCCTGGTGTTCTCCGACGGCCTCAACCTGCCGCGTGCGCTGGAAATCTACCGTGCGCTGCGCGAGCGCATTGACGTCAGCTTCGGTATCGGCACGCATTTCACCTGCGATGTGCCGGGTGTGCAGCCGATGAACATCGTTCTGAAGATGACCGCCTGCAACGGCCACCCGGTGGCGAAGATCTCCGATGCGCCGGGCAAGACCCAATGCAAGGACGAGAACTTCCTGCACTACCTCAAGCACGTCTTCAAAGTACCGGGGTAGCCGATTGCGCGGCACGTCGGGACGCGCCACTCTTGTTCAAGCATTCATCGCGACAGGCCTACTGGCGCGACAGGTCCACTGAAGGGGAACAACGGATGTCAGCCACCAACGAACTCATCATCGGCGCGGGGCCCGACGGGCAGCCGGTCGGCCAGTCCTGGAAACTCGCCAACCGCCACGGCCTGATCGCCGGCGCCACCGGCACCGGCAAGACGGTGACGCTGCAGCACCTTGCCGAATCCTTCAGCGACGCCGGCATCGCGGTGTTCGCCGCCGACATCAAGGGTGACCTGTGCGGCATTGCCGCAGCCGGCAACCCGCAGGGCAAGGTGGCCGAGCGCATCGCCAGCATGCCCTGGCTGAACCACAAGCCCCAGGCCTACCCAGTGAGCATCTGGGACGTGGCCGGGAAGACCGGCCATCCGCTGCGCACCACGCTGTCGGAGATGGGCCCGCTGCTCCTTGCCAACCTGCTGGAGCTGACCGAGAGCCAGCAGGCGGCGCTGTTCGCCGCGTTCAAGGTCGCCGACCGCGAAGGCCTGCTGCTGCTCGACCTGAAGGACCTCAAGGCGCTGCTCAACCACTTCAAGGAAAACCCCGAAATCCTCGGCGAGGACCGCGCGCTGTTCACTGGCGCCTCGGCCCAGGCGCTCCTGCGGCGCCTGGCTCTGCTGGAGCAGCAGGGTGCCGAGGACTTCTTCGGCGAACCGGCGCTGCAACTGGAAGACCTGCTGCGTCCTGAAGCCGACGGACGTGGCCGCATTCACCTGCTGGACGCCAGCAAACTGGTGCATGACGCGCCCAAGGTCTACGCCACCTTCCTGCTCTGGCTGCTGGCCGAGCTGTTCGAGCAATTGCCCGAGCGCGGCGACGCGGACAAGCCCATCCTCGCGCTGTTCTTCGACGAGGCGCACCTGCTGTTCAACGGCACGCCCAAGGCCCTGCAGGATCGTCTGGAGCAGGTAGTGCGGCTGATCCGCTCCAAAGGCGTGGGCGTGTACTTCGTCACCCAGTCGCCCGGCGATCTGCCGGATGACGTGCTGGCGCAACTGGGGCTGCGTATCCAGCACGGCCTGCGTGCGTTCACTGCCAAGGAACAGAAATCCCTGCGCGCGGTGGCCGATGGCTTCCGCCCCAACCCGGCGTTCGACACCCTGAAGGTGCTCACCGAACTGGGCATTGGCGAGGCACTGGTCGGCACGCTGGAAGAGAAGGGCACGCCGGCGGTGGTCCAGCGCGTGGCCGTGGCTCCGCCGCAGTCGCGCATCGGCCCGCTGACTGACGCCGAGCGTGCCGACGTCATTCGCCGCTCGCCGTTGGCAGGTCGTTATGACCAGCCGATCGATCGAGAGTCCGCCTACGAGAAACTGACCGGCCGCGCCGACGACAAGATGGCGCCGACCCAGGAAAAGGAAGAGAAGGGCGCTGGCACCGACTTCGGTGGTATGGCCGGAGAAATCCTCGGTTCGCTGGCCAGTCAGGTCAGCAAGACGGTGGTGCGCCAGGCGGCGAACCAGATCGGCCGCCAGCTTGTACGCGGTTTGATGGGCGCGCTGCTGGGGGGTAGCAAGCGACGCTAGGCATCTGCCTGTCGAAGTCGAATCGAGATCCAATGAAAAAGGCGCCCTGAGGCGCCTTTTTCGTTTCTTCCGCAATCAGATGCGGAAGCTGTCCACCAGCTGACGCAGGCGCCCGGCCTGGTTCTCCAGGTCGGCGCAGGCGCGCAGGGTGGCTTGCAGGTTCTCCACGCCTTCCTGGTTCAGGGTGTTGATCTCGGTGATGTCCATGTTCAGCGAGTCGACCACGGCAGTCTGCTCTTCGGTGGCGGTGGCCACCGACTGGTTCATCGAGTCGATCTCGCCGATGCGGTGGGTGACGCTGGCCAGGCGCTCGCCGGCGCGGTTGGCGATCTCCACGCTTTCCAGGCTGTAGCGCTGGCTCTCGGTCATGGTGTCCACCGCTTCGCGGGCGCCGACCTGCAGTTCCTCGATCATCTTCTGGATCTGCTGCGCCGACTCCTGGGCGCGGTGGGCGAGGTTGCGCACCTCGTCCGCCACCACAGCGAAGCCACGGCCGGCTTCACCGGCACGGGCGGCCTCGATGGCGGCGTTCAGGGCCAGCAGGTTGGTCTGCTCGGAGATGCCCTTGATCACTTCGAGGATCTGCCCGATGTTCACCGTGCGGCTGTTCAGCGCTTCGATGTTGGCGCAGGCCGAGCTGATCTTGTCGGACAACAGGTTCATCGCACTGATGGTCTGCTCCACCACCTGACGGCCGTCGCCGGCCTGGTGCGAGGCGTCGGTGGCGTGGTGGGACGCGTCGGCGGCGTTGCGGGCGATTTCCTGGGCGGCAGCGCCCAGTTCGTTGATCGCCGCGGCCACACTATTGGTGCGATTGGATTGCTCGTCGGAGTTGCTCATGGACGAATTGGAGGCGTTCACCACCAGTTGCGAGACGTCGTGCAACTGGCGTGCGGTGGAAGCCACCTCGCGAATCGATTCGTGGATGCGCTCGACGAAGCGGTTGAAGGCATTGCCCAGCACGCCAAACTCGTCGTTGCTGGCGACCTTCAGGCGCTTGGTCAGGTCGCCTTCGCCCTGGGCGATGTCTTCCATGGCGCGGCCCATGGTGGTCAGCGGCTGCATCAGCACGCGGATCAGCATGCCCAGCAGGAGCAGGATGGCGACGATGGCGATGGCGGCGGCAACGATGGCCGATGCGCGGAACTTGCTCAGCATGGAGTAGGCGGCGTCCTTGTCGATGGACAGGCCGATGTACCAGTTCACCGACGGCAGGCCCTTCACCTGGGTGAAGCTGAGGATGCGCGTGTGGCCATTGAGCTCGGCCTCGCTGAAGCCGCCGCCGATCTTCGGGGTGTTCTGCGGGTAGATGTCGGAGAGAGACTTCATGATGAAGCTCTTGTCCGGGTGCACCAGGATCTTGCCGTCACCGCTGACCAGGAAGGCGTAGCCCATGCCGCTGAAGTCCAGCGAGTTGATGATCTGTACCAGGGTCTGCAGGCCGAGGTCGCCGCCGACCACGCCCACGGTCTTGCCAGCGGCGCGGGCCGGGGTGGCCACGGTCATGATCAGCTCCTGGGTGGCTGCGTCGATGTACGGCTCGGTCAGCGTAGTGCCGCCGGCCGCGACGGCATCCTTGTACCAGGGGCGGGTGCGAGGGTCGTAACCGTCAGGCATGGCGCTGTTGGGGCGCATGGTGAAGGTGCCGTCTTCCTGGCCCAGGTAGGTGAAGTTGAAGGTCTTGCGCAGGGTGTCCTGCTCCAGCAGCTCGCTCAGGTGTTCCGGCGTGCTGTCGCGGGCGATGGTCTGCGCAGTGCTTTCGATCAGCAGCAGTCGGCCGCTCAGCCAGTTCTGGATATTGCTGGCGCTCACGTCGCCCATTTCCCGCAGATAATCCTCGAGGTCCTCGCGGATCGCGTTGCGCTGCAGGTAGTCGTTGTAGAGGGTGAAGAGGGCGAATGCCGAGAAAACAACAAGCGAGGCGGCCAGAAGGATCTTATGGCTGAATTTCAGGCTCTTGATCATGCTGCGAGTCCGGAAGTAGTGGGATGCCTGAACGGCGTTGGTCCGGGCGACAGATCCGGTGTCGCCGCAGAACGTCCGTCCCCTTGGTGTGAAACGGACGGCACCGGCGCGGCGGATAGCCGTGCGGGCGTGGCCGGAACTCCCTTGTGCCGGCGGTGACGACAGGCCCGGTTTGTTGGTTGCTATCAAAGGCCTTCACCCTTGATTTCGGCGTGCGCGAGGGAAGCTTGAAAGAGTCGGACGAACGGTAGAGGTGGCTCTGTGGCGGGTGTTTCAGCGCTGATACAGGTGTGTTGACACGGCCCCTGTGCAAGCGGCGTCTGCTTCTGGATAGCTCGCGAAAAAAAAGGCGCCCGAAGGCGCCTTTTTCATCCGTGCTGAAAATCAGATGCGGAAGCTGTCCACCAGGTGACGCAGGCGGCCAGCCTGGTTCTCCAGGTCGGCGCAGGCGCGCAGGGTGGCTTGCAGGTTCTCCACGCCTTCCTGGTTCAGGGTGTTGATCTCGGTAATGTCCATGTTCAGCGAGTCGACCACGGCGGTCTGTTCCTCAGTGGCGGTGGCCACCGACTGGTTCATCGAGTCGATCTCGCCGATGCGGTGGGTGACGCTGGCCAGGCGCTCGCCGGCGCGGTTGGCGATTTCCACGCTCTCCAGGCTGTAGCGCTGGCTTTCGGTCATGGTGTCCACGGCCTCGCGAGCGCCGACCTGCAACTCCTCGATCATCTTCTGGATTTCCTGCGCGGACTCCTGGGCGCGGTGCGCCAGGTTGCGCACCTCGTCCGCCACCACAGCGAAGCCACGGCCCGCTTCACCGGCGCGGGCGGCCTCGATGGCGGCGTTCAGGGCCAGCAGGTTGGTCTGCTCGGAGATGCCCTTGATCACTTCGAGGATCTGCCCGATGTTCACCGTGCGGCTATTCAGCGCTTCGATGTTGGCGCAGGCCGAGCTGATCTTGTCCGACAGCAGGTTCATCGCGCTGATGGTCTGTTCCACCACCTGACGACCGTCGCCGGCCTGGTGCGAGGCGTCGGTGGCGTGGTGGGACGCGTCGGCGGCGTTGCGGGCGATTTCCTGGGCGGCAGCGCCCAGCTCGTTGATCGCTGCGGCCACGCTGTTGGTGCGATTGGCCTGCTCGTCGGAGTTGCTCATGGAGGAGTTGGAGGCGTTCACCACCAGTTGCGAGACGTCGTGCAGCTGGCGTGCGGTGGAGGCCACCTCACGGATGGACTCGTGGATACGCTCGACGAAGCGATTGAAGGCGTTGGCCAGCACACCGAATTCGTCGTTGCTGGCGACCTGCAGGCGCTTGGTCAGGTCGCCTTCGCCTTGAGCGATGTCCTGCATGGCGCGGCCCATGTCGGTCAGCGGTGCCATCAGCACGCGGATCAGCATGCCGAGCAGGAGCAGGATGGCGACGATGGCGATGACGGTGGCGATGATGGCGGTGTTGCGGAAGTCGCTGAGCATCGCGTAGGCGGAGTCCTTGTTGAGCACCAGTGCGACGTACCAGGTCACTCCCGGCAGGCCCTTCACCGGAGTCATGGAGACCAGTTGGTCTTCGCCGTTGATGCTGACTTCCTGCACGCCCGGCTGCACCTTGGGTGCGCCTTGCTGGTAGACCTCGCCGAGGCTCTTGAAGATCAGGCTGCTGTCCGGGTGCAGGAGGATCTTGCCGGCGTCGCTGACCAGGAAGGCGTAGCCGTCGCCGTCGAACTTCAGCGAGTTGATGATCGCGGTGATGGTTTCCAGCTTCATGTCGCCGGCCGCCACGCCAACCAGTTGGCCGTTGCGCATGACCGGCATGGACATGGCGAGGATCTGCTCGTTGGTCCCCGCATCCAGGAAGGGCTCGGTGACGATCAAGCGGCCTGCGGCCACGGCGTCCTTGTACCAGCCGCGGGTGCGCGGGTCATAGCCATCGGGCATCGGTGCGTAGGGCCGCATGGTGAACACGCCGCTGGCGGCTTCACCCAGGTAGACCGATTCGAAGTTCTTCTGGAATACCTGCTGTTCCAGGATGTGCTGGATACGTTCAGGTGTTGGCTCGCCGTCGGCCAGCTGTGCGGCCTCGGCCTCCACCAGTTGGATGCGTCCTTCCAGCCAACTCTGGATGTTGCTGGCGGTCAGGCTGCCGACCTCGGAGAGGTAGGATTCGGTGTCGGAGTGGATGGCCTCGCGCTGGCGGAAATCGTTGAAGAAAATGAAACAGGCGAAGGCGAAGGTGACCACGAGAGAGGCTGCCAGGAGGATCTTCCTGGAGAAGGACAGCGAACGAAGCATCGGTAAAGCATCCTGCTGTAAAACGGGTTTGAGCAGGCTGTATCGGCAGCAGCGGGAAAAACTTTAGTTTAAAAATATAAACCGCATTCCCACACTTGTTGTGGGAATGCGGAATTAATAGGGTTCGATGCGGAAGCAGGTCTTCCGCTTTACTTGATCTCGGTAGAGACCTTTGTGAATACGGCGCTGATGTCAGTGCCCAGGATTTTGGCTGCACCAACGATAGCAACTGCGATAAGCCCGGCAATTACCGCATATTCAATCGCTGTTGCCCCTTCCTTGTCGGCCACAAACGCCTTGGCCATGCAATACAGTTTCAGGGACAGGTTTTTTATTTTCAGGTCCATGGCGGGTGCTCCCTCGAATACCACCGGGGCGGCGCCCCGACTTCATCGTCAGGCTAGGCGTCGTATGGCTGAATGCAATTGTTCAAATAGCGCTAATACCAAAGTTATAGTCATCTCGGCATATAAATAATTGCAGGTCGGAAATTTAACCTGTGCGGTTGACGCTCTAAACACAGCTACTAGATTCAGCCTTGTAACAAGCAGCGTCTGGTTATGAGGAATGATTCTTATCGAAATTTCCCGTCTGGCCGAAACAACAATAAAGGTCTGAAGGAATAGCATCGACGGTGCCGGTGCTGGACCTTCTTACGACAAGGCCGTGGACCTTAGGGTCCGCATCCCCGACCTCACCCAAGGAAGTGGTCATGAATAGCAAGGTGCTGATGGTATTCGCCGGGCTGTTGTTGGTGTGCGCAGGTGTCGTGGGGTACCTGGGGCTTCAGGTTGGCAAGCCGGCCGCGCCGGTAGCCGGTGTCGTGCAGGAGGTTGCGCCGGCGGCGCTGGCCGAGGCGGACAAGCTGCAACGCACCGCCGTGGTGGTGGCTGCCCGTGACCTGCCGGCCCTGGCGGTGATCGGCAAGGAAGACCTCACCGTGGAGATGCTGCGCACGGCCCCAGCGGGCAGCGTTCCCAAGCCTGAAGCCTTGATCGGCCAGCGCGTCTGGGTCGCCGTTCCGGCGGGCAGTATCCTCACCTCCGCCGTCACCGAGCCGGGCGGGCCATTGGCCCGCACCATCCGCCCGGATGAGCGCGCCATGGCCATTGCCGTGGACGAGGTCATCGGCGGCGGCGGCTTCGTACTTCCCGGCGACTATGTCGATGTCATGCTCTTCGTCCAGGATCAGCAGAGCACCGAGCGCAGCCTCAGCGCCCAGGTGGTGCTGCCGGGTGTGCGGGTGCTGACCTACGGCGAGCAGATCGCCGTTTCCACCGATGGCCAGGCACGCAACGCCGGCGACCCCAAGGACAAGACGCCCAAACCGCCGCGTACTGCCGTGCTGGCAGTGCCCGCCGAAGCCGCTTCGCGCCTGATGCTCGCCAGCCAGGCCGGTTCGCTGCGGCTGGCCGTGCGCAGCAAGGACGAGAACCTCTACGAGAAGGAGCAGCAGGGCCGTTATATCCAGGCCTCGCTCGGCGGCGCCTCCAGTCAGCCAATCACCCTCGAGCAACTGATCGGCAAGCCCCGCCAGGCCCCTGCGGTGCGCCAGGTTTCCGCACCACAGGTAAACGCTGGCGTGGTGGTCTACCGCGGCACCACCGTTACCCGTGAAGCACATTGAGCAAGGAGTGCATCGATGTCCAAGCGCTTCATCCTTCCCCTGGTCGCCGTGCTGGCCTGCGCCGTCCACTCTGCGGCGCAGGCCGTACCGAGCGCGTGCGCGGGCTTCGCTGACCAGCAACTGAACCTCGACGTCGAGCAGGGTGCCCAGCGCGACCAGCAGCTTCCGGTGCCGATCAAGCGCCTGGCCATCGGTGATCCGAACATCGCCGACGTGCAGGTGCTGGACAAGCGCGACTTCCTCGTCACCGGCAAGGCCGAAGGCCTGACCAGCCTGCTGATCTGGACCGCTTGCAGCGACCAGCCGATGCGCACTGTGGTGCGGGTTGGCGCACGGGCCGTGGGGGATGTCGCCGGGGTCTCCGGGGCAGGGGCTGCCAGTTTGTCCAACCAGGTGCAGACCGACATTCGCTTCGTCGAAGTCAGCCGCAGCAAGCTCAAACAGGCCAGTACGTCGCTGGTTCGTCGCGGCTCCAACACCTTTGTCCTCGGTGCGCCGGGCAGCCTGGGCAATCTTGAGGTCGGCGCCGACGGAGGCCTGGGAGGCACCTTCGGCACGTCCGACGGTTTCAACATCATCTGGGGCGGTGGCAGCAGCAAGTGGCTGGGCTTCATCAATGCCCTGGAAGGCAGCGGCTTCGCCTACACCCTGGCGCGGCCGAGCCTGGTGGCCATGAGCGGACAAAGCGCCTCGTTCCTGGCCGGTGGCGAGTTTCCGATTCCGGTACCCAATGGCGACAACGACAACATCACCATCGAGTACAAGGAGTTTGGCGTTCGCCTGACCCTGACCCCGACGGTGATGAACGACAAGCGCATCGCGCTGAAGGTGGCTCCGGAGGTCAGCGAGCTGGACTTCTCCAGCGGCATTCGCACGAACGACATCGCCGTCCCGGCGCTGACCGTGCGGCGCACCGACACCAGCGTGATGCTCGCCGACGGCGAGAGCTTCGTAATCAGTGGGCTGATCAGCAGCAGCACCATCAGCAAT
The DNA here is from genome assembly GCF_051990045.1 of Pseudomonas sp. YH-1. Taxonomy (NCBI): domain Bacteria; kingdom Pseudomonadati; phylum Pseudomonadota; class Gammaproteobacteria; order Pseudomonadales; family Pseudomonadaceae; genus Pseudomonas; species Pseudomonas sp. YH-1. Next base: position 2,393,817 of record NZ_CP178184.1, read on the forward strand.
ATCGACAAGTTTCCCTTCCTGGGCAGCATCCCGGTGATCGGTGCGCTGTTCCGCTCCTCCAACCTGGACAAGGACGATCGCGAGCTGCTGATGATCGTCACCCCACACCTGGTCCAGCCGCTGGCGGCCAATGCCGCGCTGCCGAAGCTTCCCGGCGAAGGACTGCGTGACTACGACCCGGGGTTCGGCGAGTTCTACTTCCTTGAGGACGGCCGCTTCGACAAGCGCAAGGCCAGCAGCGGGATGTCGCACTGATGGATACCTACGAAGCGCTGACCCGCCAGAGAGCGGGAGGCACGGCAAAGCAAGGGAGCACGGGCATGAGTCAGACTTTCGTGGCGCTGGTCCAGCATCCCGGCGAGCAGGAATGGTTGCAGAGCAGCCTGGCCGGCTGCGGACAGGTGGTCCTGGCCAACAGCGGGACGCTGGAGGAGCTGCTGTCGCTGCTGGACGTCACCGGTGCGACGGTCCTGTTCACCAGCCTGAACAAGGCCAACCTGGTCTCCCAGGGCTCGCTCATCGAGGGACTGGTTTCTGCGCGGCCGCTGCTCTCGGTCGTTGCTGTCGGCGATGGTCTGGACAATCAGCTGGTGCTGGCCGCCATGCGCGCTGGAGCGCGAGACTTCGTCACCTACGGTGCCCGTGCCAGCGAACTGAGCGGGTTGGTCCGCCGCCTCGGCGGACGCCTGCCCACTGTACCGGTGAGCGCCACCCAGCAGGGCGAACTGGTCAGCCTGATCAGCGCCCGGCCCGATGCCGACGGCGCCTTCGTCGCCCTGCACCTGGCCCTGGCCCTGCAACGCCAGCCCGACCACCGCGTGCTGCTGGTGGACATCGGCCAGCCCACCGGCGAGGCGCTGGCTATCCTCGGCATGGAGCCGTCATTCACCTTCGCCGATGCGCTACGCAACCTGCGCCGCCTGGACCAGACCTTGATCGACAGCGCCTTTGCCCGCCACGAGTCCGGCCTGCGTGTGCTCAGCCTGTCGGACGAGCCCGGCGTGCTGGAGCGCATCACCACTGCCGAGCTGTACCTGCTGCTGGGCAACCTGCGCAGCGCCTTCAGCCATATCCTGATCAACCTTACAGGCGTTGCCGAAGGCGAACTCAGCGGCCAGTTGCTGATGCAGGCCAACCGCGTGCTGTGGCTAGTGGACCAGAGTGTGCCGTCGTGCAAGAAAGGACTGGAACGTCTGCGCCGCCTGCGCGAGCGCACCCCCTCGCTGCCGCGCATCGAGTTGCTGATCGAGCGCTACTGGGCCTCGGTGCCACCGGATGCCCCGGCGCTGGGCAAGATGTTCGGCCTGGAACTCTTCGGCGTGCTGCCGGCCTCGCCCGAAGCCCGCCTGCGTGCCAAGAACGTCGGCCAGAGCCTGTTCGACCTGGCCCCGCGTGACCCGTTGACGGTGAAGCTACGCGACCTGGCCGAGGCACTGGGCGCGGGCGTGGCCGAGAAGCGCGGGCTGTTCAGCTGGATCGGTCGGGCGAAGGCCGCACGCTCATGAGCCAGCACTACGGCGGCGGTCACGGCCGTCACGACCAGGACCTGCAGACGCTGAAGATGCGCCTGCACCGCTACATCATCGATGAGATCGACGAAGACGGCATGAACCTGCTGGAGGGCGCGCGGCCGGCGGTGGCGCAGTACGTCTCCGAGAAGGTCTGCGAATACGCCTCGCGCCGCCAACTGGCGATCTCTCGCTACGAATTGGACCGCCTCGCCGAAGAGGTGGTGGACGAACTCACAGGCTTCGGCCCGCTGGAAATCCTCCTGCGCGATCCGGGCATCTCGGAAATCCTGGTCAACGGCCCGGACCGGGTGTTCATCGAGCACGAAGGCCGGCTGTACCAGAGCGACCTGCGCTTCATCGACGACCACCATGTACAGCGGGTGATCCAGCGCATCCTTGCGCCCCTGGGCCGGCGCCTGGACGAGTCCAGCCCGATGGTGGACGCGCGCCTGCCCGACGGCAGCCGGGTCAACGCGATCATCCCGCCAGTGGCACTGGACGGGCCGTGCCTGTCGATTCGCAAGTTCAGCAAGGAACTGCTCAAGAGCGCCGACCTGCTGGCCTACCAGAGTGTCGACGAAGCCATGCTGGCTTTTCTCCGCCAGGCAGTGGCGAGCCGCTGCAACATCCTCATCAGTGGCGGCACCGGTACCGGCAAGACAACGCTGCTCAACGTCATGAGCAGCTTCATCGACGAGCGCGAGCGCATCGTCACCATCGAGGACACCGCCGAACTGCAACTGGGCCATGATCACGTGGTGCGGCTGGAGACCCGTCCGCCGAACGCCGAAGGCTTCGGTGAGGTGACCGCTCGCGACCTGATCCGCAACGCCCTGCGGATGCGCCCGGACCGCATCATCCTCGGCGAGATCCGCGGCGTCGAAGTGCTCGACGTGCTGCAGGCGATGAACACCGGTCACGATGGCTCGATGAGCACCGTGCACGCCAACTCGGCGATGGATTCGCTGTTACGCCTGGAGATGCTGGTGGGGCTTACCGGCCAGCGTGTGCCGGAGCAGACCCTGCGGCAGATGCTCTGCTCGGCGCTGGATATCATCGTGCAGATCACCCGCCTGTCCAACGGGCGCCGCTGCGTCAGCGAGATCCTCGAGGTGCTGGAAGTGCGCGACGGCGTCTACGTCACCAACTCGCTGTTCAGCCTCGACCGACGCGGTACCGGGCAGTTCGTCCGTACGGCTCAGCCAAACGGGCTGAAATTCCACCAGGTGCTGCTATGAGCGGCGGGCTGTTGATGAGCCTGTCCAGCCTGCTGCTGGCTGTTTTCGGCGTTGTCGTTGGCGCGCTGAGTTGGCGTGCGCGGCACAACGAGCAAGTCATGCGTCGTCTGACTGGAGAGGCCCAAGCAGTGAGCGCTGCGCGGGTGCGCAGTAGCCACTGGCTGGCACGCCGCATGCGTCGCGCAGGTATAGCCGAAGCACAGCGCTGGTGGCTTGCCTGTGCTGCGGCGGCGTTGCTGCTGGCGTTGCTCGGCCTGCGCCTGTTCGGCCCGGGGGGCGTGCTGGGCGGCGTGCTACTGGTGGGGTTCGGGTTTCACCTGTTGCTCAACGTTCTCTATCGTCGGCGCCTGCAGAAGATGATTCGGCAAATGCCCAACTTTCTTGACCAGGTGGTGCGCAGCCTGCACTCCGGACGCACCCTGGGCGATGCCATCACCCAGGCGGTGGGTGTTGCCGATGATCCACTGCGGGAAATCTTCTCGCTGGTGAACAACCACGTGCTGCTTGGTATCAGCCTGCCTGAGGCGCTGCAGGAAGTGGCCGAGCTCTACGATGTCGAGGAGCTCCATGTTTTCTCCCTCGGGGTGGCGGTGAACCATCGTTATGGCGGCAATACCACCGACTTGCTGGAGAACATCATCAGGGTCATTCACGAGCGGGAGAAGCTTGGGCGCCAGTTGCGCGCCATGACCGGTGAGACGCGTATGAGTGCTCTGGTGCTGGCGATCCTTCCGGTAAGCCTGGGCGGCTACATTCTGCTGACCAATCCCGGTTATCTGATGAACATGTGGCTGGATACTGGCGGTCGCTGGCTTCTGCTGACATCCCTTGGCTTGCAGGTGCTGGGCTGCTTCACGCTCTGGCGCATGCTCAAGAGTATTTGAGGAGGCCGGCATGCCCTTTTTTTACGGTCTGATGGCTCTGATCCTTGCTCTCGCGGCGATCCTCCTGTTGCTCTCGCAAAGCCGCGCGGCGGGACGCGAGCAGCGCCTGATCGAGCAACGACTGGGAGGAGAAGCACTGCCGCGTGAGGGCAACCTACGTATCGCCCGAGTGCTCGACCGCATGGGCGGAAATGGCTTGGGCCGGCGCTTGCAGCTGCGCGACGAGGAAGTCCAGCTGCTGCTGAACCAGGCCGGCTGGAGCGGTAACTCGCCGCGCAGTCTTTATCTGGTATCGGTCGTTCTTGTCCCCTTGTCGCTGATCGCCATCGTGCTCGTGGTCCTCGCCACGCCGGCACATGCCAACACCTCTCCATTGCTGCCGGTGGTATTCGCCGGCGGTGTTGGATTCCTGCTGCCCAAGCGAGTTCTGGCCTACGTTGCGGGCCAGCGCCGACAACGTCTGGCGGACGAGGTCATCCTGTTTATCCAACTGATCCGCATCCTCTTTGATTCCGGCCTCACGGTGGAGCAGAGCCTTCGTGTGGTCTGTCGGGAAGGGCGGAGCATCGTGCCGGTGCTGGTGGAAGAACTGGATGGTGTCCTGGCCCATGCCGAAAGCGGCCTGGACCTGGCCGACGAGCTGGAGCTGCTGAGCAAGCGCCTGGCGGTGGTAGAGCTGAGCGACTGCTGCAATGTGCTGCGCCAGATGGTGCGCCAGGGCGGCAGCGTGCGCGGGTCGCTGCTGACGCTCAAGCAACTGTTCGAGGACCGGCGTCTGACCGGCTTGCAGGAAAAGGTCAGCAAGCTGTCGGCGAAGATGAGCCTGGTGATGATGCTGCTGCTGTTCCCGGCGCTACTGATCATCCTCGCCGGGCCCGGCTTCCTCGCGATTACCAAGGCCCTGGGGAGAATGGGATGAGAAACGCCTGCTGGATCGGCCTGCTGGGCCTCGCACTGGGTGGCTGCGCGAACCTCGACACCCTGGGTGGCGGCCCGAGCGTCGGGCAGAACTGCGACGAAAAGCTCGGCCAGTCGGTGGAGCTGCAGCTCAACCTGGCCCGCGAAATGCTCGACAACGGCCGTGCTCACGCAGCGCTGGCCAATCTGGAAACCCTGCCGCCGAACTCGCTGGAAGTGCGCGAAAGCAAGGCGCTGGCGCTGCGCCGCATCGGCGATCCCAAGGCGCGGACCGTTTATGAGGGGCTGCTCGGTACCTGCAAGGCTGCCGAGGCGCATCACGGCCTTGGGCAGATCGCCATGCGCGGTGGCAACACCGTGGAAGCCGAGCGCGAGTTGCGTGAAGCGGCACGCCTGCAGCCGACCAACAGCTCACTGCGCAACGACCTGGGCTATGTCCTGTTGCGGCGTGGCGACATGGAGAAGGCACGCTTTGAATTCATCACCGCCATGGAGCTGAACGAGCACGACAAATTGCCGGCCACCAACCTGCTCAGTGTCATGTTCATCCAGGGTGAGAACAGTGAGGCCAGCCGGTTGATCCAGAGCGTCGGGCTGTCTGCCGACCAGGTTCGCGCGGCCCAGGACCAGGCGAAGGACCTTCGCCCTGCCAGCCCGGCCAGTCAGCCGGCGGTGCAGGTCGAAAGCGTGAGCTACGTGAACGATCCGGTGGACGAAGCGCACCCGGCGCTGGTCGAGTCGACACCGGCGGTGGCGCGCGACGCCAAGCTGCTGGTCAAGGCCCGCTGACATGGGCAGGGAGGGAAGCATGAAGACATGGATTCTGGCCGGCGCATTGCTGGCGACGCCGATGCTGGCCCAGGCGGTGGAGAACACTCGCCCTGAAGCTGGTACCACCGCTCGTGACCAGCAGGAAGTGCTGACCTGGCTGGACTTGCAGAGCAGCGGCAAGGCCGCCTCGCCACACCGGCAGAGCGCCACTCCGGCCGAGCGTGACCGCGCCTACCAGCGCTACCTGAAGAGCTATACCCGCGAGATTCCCGAGTATCTGCTCGACGACAACAGCTTCAGCACCGACAACAAGTAGTCCTTCGGGAGGCTGCCATGGGACGTGAGCGGCAGCGAGGTGCCATCGGCATCATGGCGGCAGTCACGCTGTTGATGGCGTTGATCTGTCTGGCCCTGGTGATCGATACCGGGCGCTTGTACTACGAGCAGCGCAAGTTGCAGCGCGTGGCGGATGTGGCTGCGCTGGAGGCGGCGACTCAGAGCGGCATGTGCGGATCGCAGGAGGCGACAGAGATCCAGGGATATGTGCAGGCCAGCGCCACAAAGAACGGTTTCGTGGCGGAGGCGGGAGATTCGCTCACCGGGACCCTGGGGACTGTCGGTTTCGACGCCACCTTCGGTTCGGCCGAGTCGCGCAGGGTGTTCTCTGCTGGTGGCGAGATGGCCGACGCTGTGCAGGTCCTGGCAGTCAATCGGGTGCCATCGAGCCTGGTGCTCAATGTCGCCAGTATCTTCAGTGGCATGCCGGCGCAGACTGACCTGACCGCCCGCGCGGTGGCAAGGCGTACAGCGTTGGCGGGACTATCGGCGGGAACTGGGTTAGCCAGTCTGGACGATCAGCAGTCGATCCTGCTCAACAACCTGTTGAACAATCTGCTGGGTAGCCATCTGTCGCTCAAGGCTGTTGGCTACCAAGGGCTGGCCAACGCGCAAGTCAGTCTGCTGGGACTGTCCGATCAGCTGCGGGCGTTGGGAGTCAATTTGGAGGCCGGCTCGGTGGATTCGCTGTTGGGCGCGCAGGCTGATCTGGCTCAATTGCTCAACGCCACGGTGAACGCCATCGACCCAACACAAGTCGCGAATCTGGACACCTCCCTGCTTCACCAGCAACTGCTGGGCGCGGGAGTCAAGGCGGCGACCGTCACTCTGGGCAGCGTGTTGTCAGTGGTGGCACCCGACTCGGTGCGCGATCAGGCGCTGCAAGGAACAGTCAGCGTCCTGGACCTGATCACCGCCCTGGCCTTTGTCGCCAACCGACAACATGCGGTTGAGGTCAATACCGGCATCAACCTGGGCGGCCTGGCCTCGGCGAAAGTCAAACTGTGGATCGTCGAGCCGCCGCAGATTGCCTTCGGTTATCCGGGGAAGAACAGCAACGGTAAATGGCGCACTGAGGTGCGAACGGCGGCTGTGCGTACGAGCGTGGAGGCCAGCACCGGGTTGCCGGGTGTTCTCACGGTTGATCTCGGCCTTGCGGTCAATGTCGCGCAGGGGACGGCGGCCCTGGACACGATCCAGTGCGGAGGAGTGGGCCAGCCGGTGAAAGTCGAGGTGTATGCGCTGCCGGGCATCGCTTCGCTGCAATTGGGGACCTACGCCGACCCGTCCAATCCCGTTGTCTCGCCCATCCAGGTCGAGGTGCTCAGTGGGCTGGTCGAGTTGAACGTATCAGCGAACACCGTGGTGGGTGGAGCAACTGGGACGACGCTGAAGTATGACGTCGCCAGTCCAGCCGATTTGCCCAGCCAGGACAAGACAGCCTCCAGCGCGCTCGGGGCTTCGTTGGACAACGCTTTGGGCACGCTGGCATCGTCGATCAAGGTCGAGCCGAAGATTCTTGGCCTCGATCCGCTGGGCTTGATCGGGGCGACGCTCTCCGGTCTCGTCAGCGGACTGCTGACATTACTCAAGCCTGCGGTTTCCGCGCTGGGGCACGTCGTGCTCGACCCGCTTCTGCAATTGCTCGGGGTCAGTCTGGGAACCATTGATGTGCGCCTGATCGACCTCCAGACCGGTGGTGCCGAGTTGCTGATCTGAAGGTCGTCGGCGATCGCGCCAGCGTCAGTGCACTGCGCTGCTCTGTGCGGCGGAGGGGGAGATGGCGAGAGCGAGTTGCGTACGGTTGTGCATATGCATCAGCCGAAGCACCTGGGAAACGTACAGCTTCACGGTGTTCTCGGTGATCCCCAGGTCGTAGGCGATCTGGTAGTTGGTAAGCCCCTTGCTGACCAGGCGCGCTACCGCCTGCTGGCGCGGCGAGAGCTTGTTGAACAGCGGGTTGTTCACCACCGGCGTCATCTGCTCGGCATTGCTCGGCGCGGAACTCGCAGCGGGCTCGGGCTGTTCCTGCTTGAGCGCGCTGCTGTTGGCCGGCTGGCCGCCACCATGGACCTCGTACTTGATCTTGTGGATATCGCGCGAAATCGAGTTGAGCGATTCGGCGAGGTACTCCAGGCGCTGGTTCACATGGCTCAGGCTGAGCTGGCTGCGGATGCGCTCGTGCAGGCGGGCCTCCAGGCGCTCCAGGCCCTTGAGCAGGTCCATGGGCGCCACCGGTTTCTGGTAGTAATCGGCAACACCCACGCGCATGGCCTCGATCACTTCCTGGCTGCCTTGCTGGCCAGTGAGGATGATGGTCTCGAAGAATCGTGTCGAACCGGCCAATTCCTTGAGGGCCTCGACCACGCGGATGCCATTGTCACGACCCAGGCCCAGGTCGCAGATCACCAGGCCGATCGAGGCATCATCGCGAAACTTCTGCAAGGCGCTGTCCTTGCTGTCGCTGACCGCGCAGCGGTAGCCACTGTTCTCCAGCAACTCGGAGAGCTCGGTAGTGACCTGAGGCTCGTCATCAATGACCAGCACGCTGAAACGGCGATTGGCCGTTTTATCCATGACTGCACGCTCCTTGAAAGAGTACTTCCATTATTTTTATCGTCCGGCCGTTCAATTACCGTAGCCGGATCTTCCCATCAGGCGATAGGTGGTATTAACCCTTAGCATATAGTCGTTAAGTTTGGATTCTGCCAATTGTCGGAATCATAATTAATGGAGGATGGTCAAAGTCGTCAGAAGACCGGCGAATAGCGCGAAGATGAAAGGAAATGACTTGAACTTTGACGGTCGCAACGGCGCTAATTTCGATTTGCAATTAGCCGGTACTTTGTCCGAATCAATCAAAAGTTTGCTGGCGAACATCAGCGCCACGCAGAACAGGCAGGCCAGCGCCAGGGTGTACAGCACCGTCAGCGGGTCGCTGGCCAGGCCCAGGGCGATCAGCAGTTTGACGTCGGCTGCGCCCAGCTTTCCCAGCCAGTAACCCGGCACGCTGAGCAGCGCCGCCAGTAGCGCAGCGACCCCCGCTGCAAGCGGCGCAAAGCCTGTCAGCGTGTGGCCCGTGAAGAGTAGGAACAACAGGGCGGCCAGCGCCCCACCCAGGGTCAGCCAGTTGCTGACGCGCAACCGAGTGAGGTCCTGATAGGCGCACAGTGCGAACCAGCCCAGCAGGCAGAGTTTGTACAGCATCGAGACTATCCTTATCCAGCAGGAGCATACGAAGCGGCTACGTGGAGTTTTAAGGTATCTGGTAGGTCAGCGCTATATTGCAATTCAAGCCATATGAAATCGGATTTGGCCCGTAACGTTATTCCTGCAAGCCATGAGGGCGAATCCCGGAAGAGCGCCTAGTATTGCTCGATAGTGGAATTTATCCGACGGCGAGTATCTTCAGTAAAGTTCTGCCGCGCCGATAAGTTGAACGATCATTCAAGTTGCAAGTTGGTCTGGGAGTATTGCGCATGAACGGAGTCGGCCGGCGTGGCACGCAGCGGGGCGCGGTGGCTATCGAATTCGCCGCCGTATTCGTCCTGTTCTTCGCCGTTCTCTATGGTCTTCTCGGCTATTGCGTGCCCTTGTTGATGTTGCAGTCCTTCAACGACGCGGCGGCGGCCGGGGCTCGGGTAGCCGTGTCGGTGAATCCCCAGGCGGCGGGTGGTTACAACGCCGCCCTGAAAGCGGCAGTGGACAACGCCGTGACCCAGCGCCTGAGCTGGATGCCCACGAGCTGGCGCAACGGCTGTTACAGCGGGCAGTTCATGGACACCCCGGTGGCGGAAACGGTCTCGGGGCGGCAGTACACCCGAGTCCGGGTGTGCGTCAGCTATCCCTATGCCTCCTCGCCCATCGTCCCGCTATTGACCCTGCCGGGAATCGGCACGATACCGCGCCTGCCCGACGTGCTCAGCAGCACCGCCAGCGTCCTGCTCTGAGGCCCGGATGTTCGATTTCTGGCGCTCCAGGCCGCGTGGCCAGCATGAGATGAACGACAACCCGGTGCCGAGTCGGCCTCTGGCGGCACGTCGGCGTCCGGCGCTGCCGGTGGAAGAGCTGGCCGAGCCAGTGGTGACCGGCCACTGGGACCTGTGGCTGGAGCTGGACAGCCGTGATCGCGTCATCGCCCGTGGCGGCAGCCAGGCTCACCGGCTGCTGCCGCCGGCGCCGGGCAACGGTGACCTGCCTGGGCTGGGTGATTATCTGGACCGGCGCATTCCCGGCGGCATGCAGGTGTCCAGCCTGCGCGGTGGCGAACGGCTCGACCTGGTACTGCGCAGCACCGGCGACCTACCGTTGGTTTGCCGCTTCCAGGCCGTCCTGCAGGCCAACGAGCACTGCCTGTTGCTGGGTACGGACATCTCCGACCTGAACTGGCAGTCCGACAGCCAGCAGCACAAGCTGCAATGCCTGAACCTTAGCAAGCTGTTGCTGGCGCGCCTGCGGCACAGCTCCCAACGCCGCCTCGGCGAGGCCGTCGGTGAGGTGCTGGAGGCGTTCTGCAGCAACTTTCACATGCGCAGCATGGCCCTGTTGCTGGAAGCGCCGGACCAGAGCCTGCGGGTTTTTGCCTGCTATGTGCAGCCCGGTTTCGACAGCCTGCTGCGGGAAAACCTCGCCCTGCCCGGCGATGAGTTGCGCGCCGCCAGCGGTGCCAGTCTGCTGGGAGCGGACGGCAGCCCGTCGGAGCTGCTGCGCACCTTGTGCTGCGCCCAGCTCTACCTGATCCCGGCACCGGTGCGCGGCGGGAGGTTGGCGGGGTTGCTGGCCGAGCCGATGGAACACGGCGGCAGTTGGCCGGGGCTGGCGCCGAGCGACTGGCAGTACCTGGCGGAGATCCTCACCAACCTCGTCCACGAGCGCACCGAGCTGCACAGCCTGCGCGACAGCAGCCGGCGCCTGAGCCTGCTGCAGGACATGGTAGGCGGCGGGTGGTGGCGCTTGCACGTCGACGAGGGCCTGTTCGAACTGTCGCCGGCGGTGGCGGCGAGCCTTGGGTTGCCTGCCGGGCAGTTGCAGCTGGCGCTGTCCGACCTGCTGAGCCAGTTGCATCCCGCTGACGCCGATGAACTCGGCCTGCGTCTGCGCAACCTGCAGCCGGGGGGGCGTCTGGTCCAGGACCTGCGCCTGCGCGGTGCGGCTTCCACCCAGACGCGCCGCTGGCTACGCCTGCAGGGTCGGCGGCAGGCGCGTGCCGGCGACCAGTTGATGGACGGCGTGCTGCTGGACATCAGCGAGGGCAAGTTGCAGGAAGAACAGGCTCTGGCCGCCCACGCCCGGCTGCGCAACCTGATCGACAGCGCACCGGTGGTGATCTACGTGCAGCGGGTAGAGGAGGGGCACCTGATTCCCGAGTTCTACAGCGAGAGTGCCGGCAACCTGCTCGGCCTCGACCTGCAGGGCCAGAACTGGCAGGCGCTGGCCGAACGGGTGCACCCCGAAGACCTGGAAACGTTCCTCGATCGTGGCCGTGAGCTGCTGCGCGAAGGCCGCGTGCGCACCGAGTACCGCTTGCGCGATAGCGCTGGAGAATGGCACTGGCTGTACGACGAGGCCAAGCTGCTGCGTGACATCCAGGGCATCCCGCAGGAGGCTGTCGGCCTCTGGCTGGACGTCACCGAGCAGCACCTCGCCGCGCTGCAGATCGCCGAGAGCGAGGAGCGCTACCGCGTCCTGGTGGAGGACTCACCAGCGCTGATCTGCCGCTACGACCCCAGCCTGCAGCTGACCTTCATCAACCACACCTTCGCCCAGGTACTGGGAGAGCCGGTGGACGCGCTGCTCGGCCGGCGACTCGACGAGTGGCTGTCGGAACAGGACTGCAGCGCCCTGCGCGCACGCCTGGTGGGAGGCGGCAAAGGCGCGGCGGACGACTCCTGGGAACTGCGTTTCTGCCTGCCCGGCCAGCGCAACCTCTGGCTGATCTGGTCAGACCGGCCGCTGCTGGATGCCGAAGGACGACTGGTGGAAATCCAGGCCGTGGGCCGTGACAACACCGCCGTGCGGCACGCCCAGCAGCAACTGGCGCAAGGCGCGAAAATGGCCAGCCTGGGCGAGATGGTCAGCGGCATGGCCCACGAGATGAAGCAGCCCCTGCATGTCATGCGCATGTCCCTCTACAACGCACGGCAGAAGCTGGGCGAGCCCGAATACCTGAAGGAAAAGCTGGAGCGCGCCGACGCGCAGATCGACCGTCTCTCACGGGTGATCAGCCACATGGGCGTATTCAGCCGCAAGTCGGAGCTGGAGGCTGCACCCTTCGACCCCTATGACGCTTGCGAAGGCGCGGTCGCGCTGCTGGGCGAAAGCCTGACGCAGCAGGGCATCAGCCTGGAGTGCCGACCACCGGCACAGCGGGTGGTGGTGCGCGGTTATTCCGACCAATTGGAGCAGGTGCTGATCAACCTGCTGGCCAACGCCCGTGACGCATTGCTTGGCCGAGGAGAGGAGGGCGCGCGCTGGGTCGGTGTGTCGCAGGAGCCCTTTACGGACCCAGGCTGGGTGGAGCTGCATGTGCGCGACAACGCCGGTGGCATCGACCCGGTAGTGATGGAGCGCATCTTCGAGGCCTTCTTCACCACCAAGCCTATCGGCAAGGGCACTGGCCTGGGGCTGTCGGTGAGCCACGACCTGATCCGCAACATGGGCGGCAGTCTGTCTGTGGATAACTACAAGGGCGGTGCGCGGTTCGTCATCCGGCTGCCGCGACAGGCCATCACTATTTGAGTGACGGGAAATGAAAAACGCCTGCGGATGCAGGCGTTCTTCATAGTGCGCGGCGCGAGGTCAGCCGATGAAGCGCGACGACAGCCAGAACAGGCCGGCGGACAGCGCAATCGATACGGGCAGGGTCAGCACCCAGGCCATGAGGATGTTGCGGATCGTGCTGCCTTGCAGGCCGCTGCGGTTTGCCACCATGGTGCCCGCTACGCCCGAGGACAACACGTGGGTCGTGGAGACCGGCAGGCTGTAGATGTTGGCCATGCCGATGGCGGCGGTCGCGGTGAGCTGGGCGGCGATGCCCTGGGCATAAGTCATGCCCTGCTTGCCGATCTTCTCGCCGACGGTGAGCACCACGCGCTTCCAGCCGACCATGGTGCCGATGCCCAGGGCCAGGGCCACCGCGATGATCACCCAGAAGGGCGCGTATTCGGTGGTGCTGGTCAGGTCCTTGCGCAGCTTCTCGAGGTCCGCTTTCTCGCGGGACGGCAGCTCGGACAGCTTGCCGACCTTCTTCGCGGTGTCGTCCAGGCACAGCAGGTAGCGGCGTACCTGGACACGCTCGTCGTCGTTCAGGTCGTTGTAGCTGGAGACGCCGTGCAGATCGCCCAGCAGGCCCTTGAGGGTTGCTTCGGTCTGCTTCGGCTCGCAGCGGTACAGGTCAGGCATGTCCGCTTCGCCGGCCTTGCCCAGCGCGAGCATCTCGCCGAGGGTGTCGGAGTGGCGGTTGTAGAACTGCTGCAGGTGGATGGCGGCGTCGCGGGTGCGCTCGATCTGGTAGGTGGTGCTGTTCAGATCGAGGACGAATTTCGCCGGGACGATGCCGATCAGCACCAGCATGATCAGGCCGATACCCTTCTGGCCGTCGTTGGAGCCGTGCACGAAGCTCACGGTCATGGCCGAGATCACCAGCACCAGGCGGTTCCAGAACGGCGGGTGCTTCTTCTCGTCGACGTCGCGGCGGGTTTCCGGGGTCTTGTGCATCTTCGACAGCGGATACAGCCACTTCAGGCCGATCAGCAGGGCGCCCGCGACGATGAAGCCGGCCAGCGGCGAGAAGATCAGCGACAGGCCGATGTCGATGGCCTTGCCCCAGTTGATCCCGTCGGCCACCGGTACGCCGTTGATCAGGGCATTTGCCAGGCCTACGCCGAGAATCGAGCCGATCAGGGTGTGCGAGCTGGAGGCCGGGATGCCGAAGTACCAGGTGCCCAGGTTCCAGGTGATGGCCGCGGCGAGCAGCGAGAACACCATGGCCAGACCGTGGCCGGTGTTCACGTTGATCAGCAGCTCCACCGGCAGCAGGTGGACGATCGCGTAGGCGACGCCGACGCCACCGAGCAACACGCCGAGGAAGTTGAAGATGCCGGACAGGATCACCGCGCGGTACGGGGACATGGCCTTGGTGTAGATGACCGTGGCCACCGCGTTGGCGGTGTCGTGGAAGCCGTTGATGAACTCGAAGGCCAGGACGAATGCGAGTGCCAGCACCAGGCTGATACCCACCCAGACATCGAGTCCGCTGAAGAGATCGAACATGAAAATTCTATGACCGGTCGGAGACGGGGCGGCGATTATGCCAGAAGCTTGGAGCACCGTATTTAGCCTGAAACGGTTTCTCCAATTTGCGCGACGCCTCGTCGCACGGCGCTTTCAGGCAGGGTGGAAAAAGTTTGCAATGCTTCCACGCGGGCCGCCGGCCCATCGGATGAGTGTTTGCAGGCCAACTGGCGGGCTCCCCCACGGAGCGCTGCTCGCCCAAGGCTTCGAGACTTTCCCACAATGGATTCGGGGAGATCCTTCAGCCTGGGGCCGTACCTGCGATTTAAACGGAAGCGGCTTCCTGATCCTTTTTCAGTCGTTCTTCTTCGATTCTTTCCAGTTCCCGGTCGAACGCCTTGTCCTGCACGCTGGGTCGCTTGCGCCAGGGTTTCTTGCCGGGTTCGGGCTGGGCGGCATAAAGGGTTACTTCGCCGCCCTGTTCATCCTTGAAACGTTGCTCCTGGCGCTCCAGTTCCGCGCGCAGTTCGTCTTTGGTCACGATCATTCCTGATGACTAAAAGCTGATGACTAGGAAATATTGACTAGAAGCTGGTGACGATAGGACGGTCGCCGGCGATCGACGCCTTGCCGGGACGTCACCCTGGCAGTGTAGACGCTGAGGTCGCATTGGCGTGCCGGCCGTAAAAACGGCGCGGATTATAACCTTTCGCGGGGGGAGGTCGGGCGGGGATCGCCGACGGACGGTTTCAGCCCGCTGCTGGTGCAGGCTGAACTCACCTCAGCCAGTGCGGCTGAGGTTCAGTTCACCGATCTTTTCCAGGCGTGCGCGAACGATGTTGCGGCTGATGCCCAGCAAACGACCGGTCTGCAGCTGGTTGCCATGGCAGAAGTGGTAAGCGGTGCGGAACAGCACTTCCTCGACGTGCTCGTAGAGATCGGGCTTGTTGCTTTCGAATAGTTCCAGCAGCGCCTGCTCCAGGGTGCCCTCGACGCGAGGAGCCAGGGCGTGGGGGAAGGCTTCGTGGCGCAGAGCGTCGTGACGCGGCGCCGACGGCAGCTCGGCGAGTTGCAGGTCGCCAGGCTGCACCTGCTGGTTGCGGCATACCAGCAGGGCATGGTGGATGGCGTTCTCCAGCTCGCGAATGTTGCCCGGCCAGGTGTGGCCCAGCAGCTTGCGTTCGGCCTCGAGGCTCAGGGTCGCGCGGTTGTATCCCAGGCGCTGGCAGTGCTCTTCGAGGAAGAATTCGGCCAGCGGCAGGATGTCGCCGGGACGCTCGCGCAACGGGGGCAGGCGGATGGTGGCGACATGCAGGCGGTAGAACAGGTCCTCGCGAAAGTGCCCGGCCACCACGGCGTCGGCCAGGTTGACGTTGGTGGCGGCGACCACTCGCACGTTGATCGGCACTGGTGTGCGCGAGCCGAGGCGCACGACCTCGCGCTCCTGCAGTACGCGCAGCAGTTTTACCTGCATGTTCAACGGCAGGTCACCGATTTCGTCGAGGAACAGGGTGCCGCCGTTGGCCGACTCGAACCAGCCGGCCTTGCTGCTGGTAGCGCCGGTGTAGGCGCCTCTTTCGTGTCCGAAAAGCTCGCTTTCCACCAGCGTCTCGGAGAATGCGCCGCAGTTCACCGCCACGAAGGGCGCGCCGCTGCGGCGGCTGAGCTTGTGGATATGCCGCGCGACCAGTTCCTTGCCGGTGCCGGTCTCGCCGATGATCAGCGCGTTGGCTTCGCTGGGGGCCAG
This sequence comes from Pseudomonas sp. YH-1, assembly GCF_051990045.1. Taxonomy (NCBI): domain Bacteria; kingdom Pseudomonadati; phylum Pseudomonadota; class Gammaproteobacteria; order Pseudomonadales; family Pseudomonadaceae; genus Pseudomonas; species Pseudomonas sp. YH-1. Next base: position 2,409,454 of record NZ_CP178184.1, read on the forward strand.
GCGCTCGATACGGTTGAGCAGCTCCTGCGAGCGCGGGTCCTTGAACACCAGCACCGTGGCGCGGACCGACTTGGTTTGCTCGCGGGCATTGGGAAGGGTCAACAGCGACATGGCGGGTTCCTGGCGTACCGAATGGGTGGCAGCGCCATACTGCGGCATTTTTTATATTTCAAAAAATTATCAATTCGAATTTATATATAGCTAATTTTTCTTTATGCCTCGTGCAAGCCATCACGAGCCGGGAGGGCTGACGTGCAGCATCGCGTCGCAGCCCTCGCGAATGCTGGGCTGCGAGCTACGCTCAGAGTGGCAATTCCATCCTGGGAGACCACTCCATGACCACCGTTCGGATTCCGCTGCTCGTCCTGGCTCTGCTTTTTTCGGCGCAAGGCTTTGCTGCCACCGCCGCGCAGACCGCGCAGCAGGAGAAGATGAAGACCTGTAACACCGACGCCACCACCAAGGCGCTCAAGGGCGATGAGCGCAAGGCGTTCATGAGTACCTGCCTGAAGGCCGGCAGTGACACCAAGGCGATGACGCCGCAGCAGGAGAAGATGAAGACCTGCAACGCCGACGCCACCACCAAGGCGCTCAAGGGCGATGAACGCAAGGCGTTCATGAGCACTTGCCTGAAGAAGTGAGGATGGAGCGCGGCAGTGCCGCGCGGGACACGAAAAAGGGCAGCCTCGGCTGCCCTTTTCAATTGTGTCTGTCTCGGCGGCCCGGCGTTACAGGCCCGAGAAAACAAGCCAGGCCGCGGCCATGGCGTAGAGGACGATCACCGCATCCATGCGCAGCGCAGGCGGGAGTCGCCGCACAAGGTTCATTTCTTCGCCACCGCGGACCAGAAGCCCTGGGCATTGCGGAAAGGCTGGCGGGCCATCTGTTCGGGACGGGTGATGCCATCGGCGCGCAGGGCGTTGACGAGGGCGGAAAAGGACTTGGCGCTGTAGCTCATGATCGGGCTCCCGATGCTTTCTCTCCTTGGGGTGGAGCTATGAAAACATCCGGGCCGCTATCGACGGAAATGGATCGTCTTAAGGGTGACCATCGATGAAATTGATGGAAGGCCAGGTCAGTTCCAGCCGGCTCCTGAATTGTCGTGCCTCACCGGTAAACGGGTCGATGAACGCCAGTTGCCGGGCCAGCAGCTTCAGCGGCTTGTCGAAATCCTCCGGTGGCCGCTCGCCGCGCGGCGGCAGCGTCGGGTAGAGCGGGTCGAAGCACAGCGCCGCGCCCAGGCCCGACATGTGCACGCGCAACTGGTGGCGTTTACCGGACACCGGATGCAACCCATAGCGCCACAGGTCACCGCGCTGCTCCAGTACCTCGATCTGTGTTTCGCTGTTGGGCTCACCGTCCACTTCCTGCATGCGGATGAAGGGATCACCCTCGACCATCCGCGAGCGGTGCACCAGCGGGAATTCCCGTTGCGGCAGCGCCGGGGCGATGGCCTCGTACATCTTGTCGATGCGTCGCTCGCGGAACAGCGCCTGGTAGGCATCGCGGTTGTTTGGGTTGGCGGAAAACAGCACCAGCCCGGCGGTGAGCCGGTCGATGCGGTGCAGCGGCACCAGTTGCGGGTTGTCCAGGCGCTTGGCGAGACGGGCGAGGAGGGTTTCCTCGACGTACTGGCCCGCGGGTGTTACCGGCAGGAAGTGCGGCTTGTCCGCCACTACCAGGTGATCATCGGCATACAGGATGCTTTCCTGGAAGGGGACCGGCGCTTCCTTCGGCACCTCACGGAAGTAATGGATGCGCAGGGCTTCGCGATACGGGTGCGCGGGGCCAATGGGCTGGCCGTTGTTGTCCAGCACCTTGCCGCGCGCCATGCGGTCCAGCCAGGTGTCGCGGCTGATCGCCGGGAAGCGCGCGCACAGGCAATCGAGCACCGTCGTCCAGGGGCCGGCGGGCAGGTGCAGGATGCTGGCGCGTTGCTGGGCGGTGGAGAAGCGGGAGCTGGACATGCGGGCAGGCGATCGGGTTCGACAGGCTGCGCATTAGGCCGCAGCGGCGTGGCGGCCGTCAAAGCCGCCACGACTTCCGGTCATTCCGGGTGCAGTTCTCAGGTGGGGATCGGGTTGATCTCCACGGTGATGTGCGCCAGCTCCTCATGGATCTGCAGGCGCTGACGCACCAGTTCTGGCGTCAGGTCGCCGCTGCTGGCGAGGCTGAGGATGCAGGCGTAGCGTGACTTGCCCACGCGCCACAGGTGCAGGTCGGTGATACGCGCCGGATAGGGCAGCTCGGCGACTACCTCGCGGATTTCCTCCACCACCGGGTCGTTCATCTCCGCGTCCAGCAGCACGCGCCCGCTCTGCTTGAGCAGGCCGACTGACCACACGGCCACCAGTACCGCGCCGACCATGCCCATCAGCGGATCGAGCCAGGCGGCGCCCCAGATCAGGCCGCCGATCAGGGCGATGATCGCCGCCACCGAGGTGGCGGCGTCGGCCAGCACGTGCAGGTAAGCGGCGCGCAGGTTCAGGTCGTGGCCATGGTCATGATGTTCATGGTCGTGGTGATGGTCATGGCCATGAGCGTGATCATGGCCATGGTGATGGTGCTCGCCGCGCAGCAGCCAAGCACAGGCCAGGTTCACCAGCAGGCCGATGACCGCGATGGCGATAGCCTGCTGGTAGTGGATCGGCGAAGGAGAGAGCAGCCGGGCGACAGACTCGAACATCATCAGCGCCGCCACGCCCAGCAACAGGATGGCGCTGGTGTAGCTGGCGAGAATCTCGATCTTGAAGGTGCCGAAGGCAAAGCGCGCGTCGCCCTTGAAGCGCCGTGCCGCCACGTAGGCGAAGAAGGCAAGCCCCAGTGCCAGGGCGTGGGAGCTCATGTGCCAGCCGTCCGCCAGCAGCGCCATGGAGTTGAAGATCCAGCCGCCGGCGATTTCCACCACCATCATCACGACGGTCAGCAGCGCGGCGCGCAGGGTGTTGCGTTCGGCCAGGGGATTGCCTTCGTGGAACTGGTGGTCGTGGCGACCGTCTTGCGGGTGGGCGGCGTGCTGCATGATGATGGTCCGTAGGATCAGTCTGGATACTATACCCCAGTATACCTTAGGAGTTTTGACGTGGGACATACCATCAAGGACCAGAAGAAGCTGCTGACCCGGGTGCGGCGCATCAAGGGCCAGAGCGAGGCGCTGGAGCGGGCGCTGGAGGCGGGCAGCGAATGCGCGGCGATCCTGCAGCAGATCGCCGCCATCCGCGGCGCGGTGAACGGATTGATGGCCGAAGTGCTCGAAGGCCACCTGCGCGATCACCTGGGCGCCGAGGACCGCACCGCGGAGCAGCGCCACGAAGACCTGGAACAGGTCATGGGCGTGCTGCGCTCCTATTTGAAGTAGGGCTACTTCAGGTCGCTGCGGGTGCGTTGCGGGTCAGTTGGACAGCCGCACCGCCAGCTCGTCGGCTTCCTCGGTCCAGTCCGAATCCTGCTGCAGCGCCTCGCGCAGGAACTGCGACTGGGCGGCGTTCCAGAACGGCGCGTCCGGTAGTTTCTGCCCATCGGCGAGGCGGTGGCTGCCGAGGAAGGCGTCGATGTCCTTGCGCCCGTCGGGCAGGCCCAGTTGCTTGAACAGGGCGCTCAGGCTGTGCTGGCTGGTATCCATCACGATCTCCTTGATGCGTAGGGAGCGCGCCGCCACGGCGCGCGGCAATGGAACAACTATAGGAGCATCGGCCGACGAGCAAGGTTCGGATTGGCAATCGGGGCGGAAATAGATAGCCTGCTTTCAATCGTCCCCGCACACGCTCCGCCACCCACCGTCAGGCCCGTCCATGAGCTCGTCCGAGCAGCGAACCGCCTCCGTCACCCTGCGCATCCTCGCGACCGTCTTCTTCACCTTTGTCCTGTTCCTGAGCATCGGCCTGCTGCTGCCGGTACTGCCCGGATTCGTTCATGAAGGCCTTGGCTACTCGACGGTGATCGCCGGCGCGGTGATCGGCCTGCAGTATATCGCCACGCTGCTGTCCCGCCCGCTGGCGGGCTACGTGGCCGACACCTACGGGGCCAAGCGTGCCGTGCTCCATGGCCTGGGCGTACTGGGCGTCGGCGGTGTGCTGGTGCTGGCATCCACCAGCTTCGAGTCCGTGACCTGGCTGAGCCTGACTCTGCTGCTCGGCAGCCGCCTGCTGTTCGGCCTGGCGCAGGGGCTGCTGGGGATCGGTACGGCGAGCTGGGGCATTGCGCTGGTGGGCACGCAGAACACTGCCAAGGTGATTTCCTGGAACGGCATCGTCAGCTACGGCGGCATCGCCATCGGAGCGCCGCTGGGCGTGACCATGTCGGCCTCGCTGGGCCTGTGGAGCCTGGGCATGAGCATCCTGGTGCTCACCGCGCTGGGCTGGCTGGCGGCCCGTGGCCGGGACGAGGTTCCGACTATTCCCGGCACGCGCATGGCTTTCCATGCCGTGCTCGGCCGCGTGCTGCCCTACGGAATGTGCGTGATGCTCGGCTCCATCGGCTTCGGCACCCTGGCGACCTTCATCACCCTCTATTACGGCAGCCAGGGCTGGGCGAACCCGGCCTGGTGCCTGACCGCCTTCGGCGTCTGCTTCGTCGGCGCTCGGCTGATCTTCTCGGGCATGGTCAACCGTTTCGGCGGTTTCGCCGTCGCGGTGGTCTGCCTGGGCGTGGAGGTCTTCGGCCTGCTGCTGCTCTGGCAGGCGCCGGGGCCGGGATTCGCGCTGCTGGGGGCGGCGCTTACCGGTTGTGGCCTGTCGCTGGTCTATCCGTCGCTGGGCGTCGAGGCGGTGCTACGCATCCCGGCCAGCAGCCGCAGCGCGGGGCTGGGTGCCTACGCACTGTTCTTCGACCTGGCAATGGGCGTCGCCGGCCCGCTGATGGGGCTGGTCGCCGCCCGCCACGGCTACGCGTCGATCTTCCTGGCCGCCGCCGGGTTGGCGCTCTGCGGCTTCGTCATCTGCTTCGGCTTGCTGCGTTTTACCAGACAGCAGCATGAAGAATTGCCCAAGGACTGAGTCTCCTACGGCCAATTGGGTGCCGTGCCAAGGGATCACACCGGCGGGAAAGCCTTGAACGCCTCCAGCGCTTCGGCCTGTTCCGCCCAGTCGTGCACCGCCGGGTAACTGTCCGCCGGGATGTCTTCGGAGTGCAGCAACTGCACAAAGGTCCAGGCCACTGCGATGCTCAGCCCGGCCTGATCCAGCGGCGCGCCGGCGTCCAGCGACATCTCGCGCAACTCGCCTTCCAGTTGCGCCAGGGCGGCGTGCAACTGCTGGTCGACCCGCTCCTGCCAGGTGGCGAGCTGCTTGTCGTCCGGCCGCTGCTGTTCGTAGTAGCGCTGCACTGCCTTCTCCATGACCGCCAGGGCCAGGCCCAGCAAGCGCGTGGCGCGTACCCGCGCGGCCGGCTCGGCGGGCATCAGGCTGCGTCCGGCCAGGTGTTCGAGGCAGTCGATGATCAGGGTGGAATCCATCAGCACCTGGCCGTCGCCCATTACCAGGGTTGGCGCCTTCACCACCGGGTTGATGCCGCGGAATTCCTCGTAGGTGCGGAATACCGACAGTGACTGGTGGCTGAACTCGATGCCGAGCAGGCGCAGGGTGATGGCGACGCGGCGCACGTAGGGCGAGTCGAGCATGCCGATCAGGTGCGGAAGCTTCTGTTGCATGGGCACATCCTGTTAGTGGAGATTGCATCGTGGCTGGCGCGGATCTTCGCGCAGTGGCCATGAATCTAGAGGCTTTTTCCGCCGGAAAATAGCGACGATTAGTGACCGATTTGGTTAGGAATACTTACATGAGTGCAGTGCCCCCGCTCTCCGCCCTGCGTAGTTTCGAGGCCGTTGCCCGGCTCGGCAGCGTGACGCTTGCCGCCAGTGAACTGCACGTCACGCATTCGGCCATCAGCCAGCAGGTGCGCCAGCTGGAGAGCCTCCTGGGCATCACTCTGCTGCAGCGCGAGGGCCGCGGGGTGCGCCTGAGCGAGGAAGGGCGCCTCTACGCCCTGCAGATTCGCGGGGCGCTGCGCGATATCGCCGAGGCGACCCGCCTGGCGAGGGCGCGTCCGGGCGAGGATGAGCTGGTAGTGGCGCTCACACCGTCGTTCGGCCAGAAGTGGTTGCTGCCACGCCTGCCGGGCTTTCGCGCGACTTATCCACAGTACCGTCTGCGCCTGCTCGCCAGTCTGGAAGTGATGGACCTGCGCCAGGGGCTGGCCGATGTGGCGATCCGCATCGGTCAGGGGCACTGGGAAGGGTTGGCGCAGGAGCGTCTGTTCGAGGATGAAATGGTGGTCGTTGGCGCGCCGGACTTCAACGGAGGGCGTCTGCCGCAGACTCCGGAGGAAATCCTCCGCTGCCCGCGCGTCACTGGTTTCGAGTCCTGGCTGGGCTGGTGCCAGGCGGCAGGCGTGGAGGTGCCGCAGGAGTCGGCGGAGTTCGTGGTGAACGACTCCAACCTGAGTATCGAGGCGGTGCGCTTGGGGCAGGGGATCGGCCTGGAACGCCGCAGCCTGGTGGCGGGGGCGCTGGAAAGCGGTGAACTGGTTGCCCTGAGCGATCTGCGCGTGCCCTACGGCTTCCCCTACTGGTTGGTCTGGCCCGAGCGCGAGGCGACCCAGGCCAAGGTGGCGGCCTTTGCCAGTTGGTTATCGGGGGAGGTGGACCGCTATCTGCAGGCAATCGCCTGAGCGACTGGATCCGGGGCCGGTGAGAGCCGGCCCCGGTTGGTATCAGAATTTTTCTTCGATGAAGTGGATCGGGTAATCGGGACTCTGGTACTTGCCGATCTTGCCGCGCTTGGGCAGCTTCACTTCCTCGCGCGGGAGCTCCTTGTAAGGCACGTGCTTGAGGATGTGACTGATGACATTCAGGCGCACGCGCTTCTTGTCCTCGGAGGGCGCGACGATCCAGGGCGCCCAGGGCGAGTCGGTGGCGGCGAACATCAGGTCGCGGGCGCGGGTGTACTCGTCCCAGCGGGTGAAGGACTTCACGTCCATCGGCGAGAGTTTCCAGATCTTGCGACCGTCAGTGATGCGGTCCTTCAGACGGCGTTCCTGCTCCTCGGGGCTGACCTCCAGCCAGAATTTCAGCAGGATGATTCCCGACTCGGTGAGCATGCGCTCGAACAGCGGGGTCACGGCGAGGAATTTGTCCGCCTGCTCCTCGGTGCAGAAGCCCATCACCCGCTCGACGCCGGCGCGGTTGTACCAGCTGCGGTCGAAGATCACCACCTCGCCGGCTGATGGCAGGTGGCGGATGTAACGCTGGGCGTAGAGCTGGGATTTCTCCCGCTCGGTCGGTGTGGGCAGCGCCACCACGCGGAACACCCGTGGGCTGACGCGCTCGGTGAGCGCCTTGATAGTGCCGCCTTTACCGGCGCCATCACGGCCCTCGAAGATGATGCAGACCTTCAGGCCCTTTTGAACCACCCATTGCTGCAGCTTGACCAGTTCCACGGACAGCTTGCGCAGGTGTTCCTCGTACTCGCTGTTCTTCATCTTGCCTTGCGGTTCTACAGCCTGATTCTTGGCTTTGCTCTTCTTGCCCATCTTGGTCTCCATGTCGGGGCGTTGGGATACCACTCCAGAGCATAGCGGTGGATTGCCATCGAGCATCTGCGAAAGCGAGCGGATATCCGTCGGACTTTGCTGCATGCCAATCGGAAATATCACTCAGCGGGGCGGCCGGGAGACCGATCCCCCGGCGGGAACTTCACGACCACACTGGCGCGCTTTTCATTTCGCGTGCGCAGGAGTGCGCCGCTTTCTCCCGCTCCGGACCCCTCAGACCCATGCGCTGGAAAACCATTCGCAAGACCGGCCAACGCGCGCTGGCAGCCACCCTGTTCCCCTACCTGCACTGGTGCTGGTCGCGCCGTATTCAGCTTATGCCGGTGCTGTCCGAGTCCTACCGGGACGGGTTGCCGCCCGCCCAGAAACACTGGCGAAAGTACCTGTGCCGCCACTGGAGCGTCCGGCGCCGGCTCGCTGCATTGCTGGAGCACTATTCACAGCTGGATTGCCTGCCTGGCGCCTGGAGAGAGAAGTTACTGGCCCTGGGGCCGGTGCACCTCAGCCTGGTTCCTCTGAAAAGCGGTGACGCGCTGGAAGTGCTGCTGGAGCCATCGGACTTCTACCGTGAGGGAGAGCTGGGCCTGTACCTGCGCAATGGTGACGGTGAGCGCTTGTACTCCCTGAGTTTCACCCTCGGAAAGAATGGTCAGCTGCTGATCGGTGGGCTGCAGGGGCCGCGCACGACAATGGACGAAGGCACCGTCAAATGGCTGGGCAAGGAAATGTTCGGCCTGCGGCCCAAGAGCCTGCTGCTCAGCGCTCTTTATACGCTGGGCGAGCAGATGGGCGGCCGGCAGCTACTGGGTATCAGTGACGCCGCGCATACCTGCTCGCACAAGCTCAAGTCCAGTTACGACGCCTTCTGGCTGGAAGCCCACGCCAAGCGGCACGACCGCCACTGGTATCGCCTGCCCAAGCGCGAACCGGTGCGCGACATCGCCGAGGTGAAGAGCCAGCGGCGCAGCGAGTTCCGCCGCCGCGAGGCACTGCGCGAGGAGATCGCCGAAGCCATCCGCAAAGCCTGGGAGCAAGGTGCCGTCGCCGCCTGAGCGGCGCTGTAAAAAACTGCCCCGCCAGCCCGCTTTTTTGGTGAAATGCCCGTCATCCCCGGCGGGCGCTCCCAGTTGCCCGCTCCGCACCAGGAGACACGATGAGCGAGCAGCGACTGACCCCCGGCCTGATGGTGATCCACGGCAACCATCCGGAAGCGCTGCGCGACCTGCTGGTGCAGTGGATGAGCCTGCACCCGCTGGCGCCGCTGGAGAACGAAGTCATCCTGGTGCAGAGCAACGGCATTGCCCAGTGGCTCAAGCTGGCGCTGGGGCGCGATGTGGAGGAGGGTGGCTGTGGTGTCACCGCCGCGCTGGACGTGCAACTGCCTGCGCAATTTCTCTGGCGTGCCTACCGTGGTGCGCTGGGCCGCGATGAAATCCCCGAGGTCTCGGTGCTCGACAAGGGCCCGCTGACCTGGCGCCTGATGCGCCTGCTGCCGACGCTGCTGGAGCGCGACGAGTTCGCCACCCTGCAACGCTTCCTCGCCGACGACGCCGACCTGCGCAAGCGCCACCAGCTGGCCGAGCGCCTGGCCGACCTGTTCGACCAGTACCAGGTCTACCGCGCCGACTGGCTGGAGGACTGGAGCCGTAGTGTCGATCAGTTGCGCCTGGCCAACGGCAGCGTACGCGAGCTGGACGCCGACAATCGCTGGCAGGCCGCCCTGTGGCGCTCGTTGCTCGAGGATGTCGGCCCCGAAGGTTTGGCCACCAGCCGCGCCGGCGTTCACGGGCGTTTCATCGCGAAACTGAAAAACGCCGAGAGCCTGCTGCCGAACCTGCCGCGCCGCGTGGTGGTGTTCGGCATCTCCGCCATGCCCGCGCAGACGGTGGAAGCCCTCGCCGTGCTGGCGCGCCATGCCCAGGTGCTGCTCTGCGTACACAACCCCTGTCGCCATCACTGGGCCGACATCGTGGCCGACAAGGACCTGCTGCGCCACGAGTACCGCCGCCAGCGCCGCCGCGCCGGCACCCCGGAGCTGCTCAGCGACGACCAGCAGCACCAGTACGCCCAGCCTTTGCTGGCCGCCTGGGGCAAGCAGGGGCGCGACTACATCAACCTGCTCGACCAGTACGACGATCCGGAAACCTACCGTGCGCGCCTGGGCGCGGTGAGCAATGGGCGCATCGACCTGTTCAGCGAAGTGGAACCGGGCAGCCTGCTCGGCCAGCTGCAGGACGATATCCTCGAATTGCGGCCGATCAACGAAACCCGCGAACACTGGCCGGCGGTCGACCCGAAGGCCGATGACTCGGTGCGCTTCCACGTCGCCCACAGCGCCCAGCGCGAAGTGGAAATCCTTCACGATCAGCTGCTTGCGCGCTTCGATGCCGACCCTACGTTGCGCCCGCGCGACGTGATCGTCATGGTCCCGGACATCAACCCCTACGCGCCGCACATCGAAGCCGTGTTCGGCCAGATCGCGCGCGACGACAGACGCTTCATCCCCTACACACTGGCTGACCAGGGCCAGCGCGGCCGCGAGCCGCTGCTGGTGGCGCTGGAACACTTGCTGCGGCTGCCCGACAGCCGTTTTGCGGTGAGCGAAATCCTCGACCTGCTGGACGTCGCCGCCGTGCGTGCCCGCTTCGGCCTGGCCGACGCCGACCTGCCGCTGCTGCGCCGCTGGATCGACGGTGCCGGTGTGCGCTGGGGGCTCGACGGCCAGCAGCGCGAACGCCTCGGGCTGCCGGCAGCCGCCGAAGCCAATAGCTGGCGCTTCGGCCTGCGGCGCATGCTGCTGGGCTTCGCGGTAGGCGAGGGCGAAGCCTTCCAGGGCATCCAGCCTTATGCGGAAATCGGCGGGCTCGACGCCGCCGCCCTCGGTCCACTGGCCGGGCTGCTTGGTGCGCTGGAGAACGCCTGCGACCTGCTCGCCGAGGAAGCCGATGCGGCGACCTGGGTGCAGCGCCTGCGCAGCCTGCTGGAAGACTTCTTCCGGGTCACCGACGACCACGACGAACTGCTTCGCCAGCAACTGCTGAACCTGCTCGAAGGCTGGCTGGAAACCTGCGGCTACGCGGGCTTCACTGACCCGCTGCCGCTCTCGGTAGTGCGCGAGGCCTGGCTCGGCGGCCTGGATGCCGGCGGCCTGAACCAGCGCTTCCTGGCCGGCGCGGTGAGCTTCTGCACCCTGATGCCGATGCGTGCGATTCCCTTCCAGCTGGTCTGCCTGCTGGGCATGAACGACGGCGACTACCCACGCCCGCAATCGCCGCTGGACTTCGACCTGATGCGCAATGACTACCGCCCCGGCGACCGTTCGCGCCGCGAGGACGACCGCTATCTGCTGCTCGAAGCGCTGCTCTCGGCGCGCCGCCAGCTCTACGTCAGCTGGGTTGGCCGAAGCATCCGCGACAACAGCGAGCGCCCGCCGTCCGTGCTGGTCGGCCAGCTGCGCGACCACCTCGCCGCCGGCTGGCACGGCGCCAACGGCAGCGACCTGTTGCACGGGCTGACCCTGGAACACCCGCTGCAGCCATTCAGCCGCGCGTACTTCGCTGCGCCTTCCGGGCAGGGCATCGACGGCCTCTACACCTATGCTCGCGAATGGCGCGACGTGCACCGTGAGCACGACGATGAGACGAACGACGCGCCGCTGTCGCCGCTGGTGCTGGACGCCCCCATCGGCCTGCGCGTGCTCTCGGACTTCCTCGCCAACCCGGTCGGCGCCTTCTTCCTGCAACGCCTGAAGGTGCGCTTCGGCGAGGAGCAACTGACTGGCCAGGACGAAGAGCCCTTCGAGCTGAACGGCCTGGACGTCTGGCAATTGCAGTTCGAACTCTGCGAACGCCTGCGACCCTGGGTGGAGCAGCATTGGCAGGATGAGCAGCTAGCTGTGCAACTGACCGGCCAAGTGGAGCGCCTGCGCCGCGAGGGCCGGCTGCCGTTGGCGGCCTTCGGTGACTTCTCCGCCCAGGCGCTGGTGGCGCCGCTGCACGACCTGTTGGCCCGCTACCGTGAGCAACTGGAGCATTGGTCGCAGGTGGAAGACGAACAGCGCGAGCTCCACCATGAGCATGCCGGCATCGAACTGGCCGACTGGCTCGGTGGTTTGCGCCGCAATGCCGACGGCCAGCTCGCCAGCCTGCAGCTGGTCAGCGGCAAGCTGCATGAAGGCAAGGGCTACAAATGGCATGGGCTGGTGCGCCCGTGGGTGCGCCACCTCGCGCTGCAACTGTGTGGTGAGCCGGTGACCAGCGTGCTGGTCGGCCTGACCGGCACCCTGGAATTCCCGCCGCTGCCGGCGCAGGAGGCACGTGCCGAGCTGGATGCGCTGCTGGATGCCTGGTTCCAGGGCATGAGCCGCCCGCTGCCGGTCGCCTGCAAGGCGGCTTTCGCCTGGCTGGCCGCCGGAGAGGACGAAGAGCGTGCCGCCCGTGAAGCCGCCAAGCGCTACGACGGCGGCTTCAACCTGAGCGGCGAGGCGGCGTCTTCGGCAGCGCTGGCGCGGGTCTACCCCGATTTCGCCGCGCTCAACGCCAGCGAGGAATTCGCCGCCTGGGCCGAGGCCTTGTACGGGCCGTTGTTTGCGATTCTGCAGCGCAAGGAGGAGGCCGTATGAGCGCCGTCGAGCTCAATCCCCTCGACTTCCCGCTGCACGGCAGCCGGTTGATCGAGGCCAGCGCCGGCACCGGCAAGACCTTCACCATCGCCTTGCTCTACGTGCGTCTGGTCCTCGACCACGGTGGCGAGCAGGCTGCGTTCGGCCGGCCGCTGAGCCCGCCGGAAATCCTCGTGGTGACCTTCACCGAAGCCGCGACCCAGGAACTGCGCGAGCGTATCCGTGCGCGCCTGGGCGAGGCTGCGCGCTGCTTCGCCGAGCCCGAGCAGAAGCACGACGGTCTGCTGGTGAAGCTGCGCGACAGCTACGCCGCCCAGCGCTGGCCCGGCTGCGCACGCCTGCTGCGTCTGGCCGCCGAATGGATGGACGAGGCCGCGGTCTCCACCATCCACAGCTGGTGCTACCGCATGCTGCGCGAGCACGCCTTCGACAGCGGCAGCCTGTTCACCCAGGACCTCGCCGCCGACCAGAGCGAGCTGCTCGCCGAAGCCGTGCGCGACTACTGGCGACGCAACTTCTACCCGCTGGGAGTGGCGGCGGCCAACGCTGTGCGCCATTGCTACGCCGGCCCCGAAGCACTCGCCCGCGCCCTGCAACCGCTGCTGGCGGCGCAGGAGGCCGGCTTCCGCTACGCCGACCAGCCGCTCAGCGCACCGGTTTCGCTCAGCGAACTGCTGGAAACCACCGGCCAGTTCTACGACGAACTCGATGCCGCCGAGAGCCGCGCCCGTGAAGCCTGGGCGGCGGATCGCGAGGGTGTCGCCGAGCTGCTGCGCAGCCTGCGCGGCGATCTGAACGGCAACAGCTACCGCGGCAAGGATGACGATGCCGTCTTTGCCAGCTGGATCGAGGCATTGGATGCCTGGAGCGAAGGCGCCGATGCGCCGGACAACCTGGCCAAGTTCGGCCAGACGCGGATCAAGGTGAAGGCCAAGGCCGTGGTGCCGGAGCACCCCGCACTGCAGGCCATCGACGCCTGGGTCGAGCGTGCCGAGCAACGCCCGGAGATCGCCCCGCAACTGTTGCTGCACGCCCTGGGCGAAGTGCGGCTCAACCTGGAAGTGGAGAAACAGAAGCGCGCCGAACTGGGCTTCGACGACCTGCTGGTGCGCCTTGATCGCGCGCTGGCCGGCAGCGCTGGCGAACGCCTGGCCGAGCGCATCCGTGAGCAGTTCCCGGTGGCGCTGATCGACGAATTCCAGGACACCGACCCGCTGCAGTACCGCATCTTCGAGCGCGTCTACCGCATCGGCGAGAACCCGCGGAGCCTCGGACTCTTCATGATCGGCGACCCCAAGCAGGCGATCTACGCCTTCCGTGGCGCCGACATCCACACCTACCTGCGCGCCCGTGCCGCCACCGCCGGGCGGCACTACACGCTGGGCACCAACTACCGTTCCACGCAGGCGATGGTCAACGCCGCCAACCGCTGTTTCCTGTTCGCCGAAGGCCATCAGCGCGGCGCCTTCCGCTTCGCTGTGGAAGGGCAGGAGAACCCCGTGCCCTTCCTCGAGGTGGGCGCGCGTGGCCGTGACGAAACGCTGCTGCTCGAAGGCAGCGAAGCGCCGGCCATGACCTTCTGGCAACTGGATAACGACGGCCAGGTCTGTGGCTCCACGCTGTACCGCCAGCAGATGGCCGAGCGCAGCGCCAGTGCCATCCAGCGCTGGCTGAGCTCCGCACAGAGCGGTTTCCGCGACGCCGATGGCCAGTGGCGCGCGTTGCGTCCGGCGGACATCGCCATCCTCGTGCGCGGTCGCAGCGAAGCCGAAGCCGTGCGCGGCGAACTGGCGAAACGCCGGCTCGCCAGTGTCTACCTGTCCGACCGTGACTCGGTGTTCGACAGCCCCGAGGCCGTCGACCTGCTGCACTGGCTACGCGCCTGCGCCGACCCCGGCGACGATGGCGCACTGCGCATCGCCCTGGCCACCCGCAGCCTGGCGCTGGACTGGGCGACCCTGGAGCGGCTGAACCAGGACGAGCGCTTCTGGGAAGACATGGTATTGCGCTTCCGCGACTACCGCGTGCTCTGGCAACAGCAGGGCGTGCTGCCGATGCTGCGCCGCCTGCTCGCCGACTTCGCCCTGCCGGCGCGCCTGCTGCGCGAAACCGATGGCGAACGCAGCCTGACCAACCTGCTGCACCTGGCCGAGTGGCTGCAGCGCGAAGCCGTGGAGCTGGACGGCGAACATGCCCTGCTACGGGGGCTCGCCGAACAGCTGGAGAACCCTTCCAGCGAAGAAATCCTGCGCCTGGAAAGCGACGCCGACCTGATCAAGGTGGTGACCATCCACAAGTCCAAGGGCCTGGAATACCCGCTGGTGCTGCTGCCCTTCATCTGCACCTGGCGCGAGCTGGACGGCAAGAGTGGCACGCCGCCGAGCTTCCAGTCCGGCGAGTCGCGGGTGGTTGAACTGTCCCGCGACAAGGAGCTGGCCAGGGCCGCCTTCCAGCTGGCCAACGACGAGCGCCTGAGCGAGGACATGCGCCTGCTCTACGTGGCCCTGACCCGTGCGCGCCACGCCGTGTGGCTGGGCATGGCGCCGCTGGCGATGAGCAACAGCAAGAACCCCGAGTTGCACAAGGGCGCCATGGGCTACCTGCTCGGCGGCGGTAACGCGCTGGGTGTCGAGGAGGTGGTCGCACGGCTGGGCGAATTGCAGGCCGGCCACGCGGAAATCGCCCTGGAGCCGGCGCCGGAAGTCGGCACCGAGCTCTTCGTTGGCCAGCAGGCCGGCGACCTGGGCGCGGCCCGCGAACCGCGCCGCCGGGTGGCGGAAAAATGGTGGATCGCCAGCTACTCCGCGCTGGCGACGCTGGCCACCGAGGACGACAGTGACATCGCTCCCGCACCGGCCGCCGACGAACCCATCAGCGCCGGCGAAGACCTGCTGCGCGAGAGTAGCCTGGAAGAACACCGCGAACTGGAGGCCGTGCCTGCACCCTTCAGCCTGCATGCCTTCCCGCGTGGAGCGAACCCCGGCAGCTTCCTCCACGGCCTGCTGGAGTGGGCTGCCGACGAAGGCTTCGACGCCGACGAAGAGCAGCTACGCGACCAGATCGCCCGGCGATGTGCAGTGCGTGGCTGGGAAGAGTGGATCGAGCCGCTGACCGGCTGGCTCGGGCAGTACCTGCGTACGGCATTCCATGTGCCTGATGCGGCGCCGGTCAGCCTTGGCGGGTTGACCACTTTCCAGAAGGAAATGGAGTTCTGGTTCTCCACCCGCAATGTCGACAGCCAGCTCCTGGACGCCGCCGTGATCCGCCACACCCTCGGTGGCGTGGCGCGTCCGACACTGCAGGCCAACCTGCTCAACGGCATGCTCAAGGGTTTCATCGACCTGGTGTTCGAGCACGAGGGCCGCTACTACGTGGCGGACTACAAATCCAACTGGCTGGGCGCCGACGACGAGGCCTACACGCAAGGTGCGCTGCGTGAAGCGCTGCTGGAGCACCGCTACGACCTGCAGTACGCGCTCTACCTGTTCGCTCTGCACCGATTGTTGCAGGCGCGCCTGCCCGACTATGACTACGACCGCCATATCGGAGGCGCGATGTACCTGTTCCTGCGCGGCAGTTCCTCGGCAACCCAGGGCATGTACCTGGAGCGCCCACCGAAGGCGCTGATGGACGAGCTGGACAGCCTGTTCCGCGCGGAGGTGCCGGCATGAAGAGCCCCGCTCAGATGCTCGAACTGATCGGCCGCTGGGCCGAACGTGGCTGGCTGCGCGAGCTAGACCGCGCCTTTGCGATCTTCCTCGTCGAGCGCGCGGCGGACGCCAACCCGCTGCTGATCCTTGCCGCCGCCCTGGCCAGCCACCAGCTCGGCCGTGGGCATGTCTGCCTCGACCTGGAAGCGACCCTGGCTGACAGCCGCTTCGCCCTGTCGTTGCCCCCTGAAGGCGACTCGGCCAAGGATGCGCCGGAGCTGCCCGGCGTGCTGCTGGACGGCATCGATCTCGACGCCTGGCGGGGCGTGCTCAACGATCCGCGCCTGGTCAGCGACGGGCCCGGCGAGACGCCGCTGGTACTGGCCGGCCGCCGTCTCTATTTACGCCGCTACTGGCAGTACGAGCGCGAAGTGCGTGCCGGTATCGATCAGCGGCTGCAACAGGGCGATGCGCTGCGTGCCGCGTTGCCCGCTGCCCAGTTGCGCCAGGCGCTGGATGCACTGTTCCCGAAGAAACCCGGCGCGCCGGCGGACTGGCAGAAGCTCGCCTGCGCGCTGGTTGCCGGCAACGCTTTCGGCATCGTCACTGGCGGCCCCGGCACCGGCAAGACGACCACCGTGGTGAAACTGCTCGCCCTGCTGCAAAGCCTGGCGCTGGGGGAGGGCGGGCGACCACTGCGTATCCGCCTCGCTGCGCCCACCGGCAAGGCAGCCGCGCGCCTGAACGAATCCATCGCCGGTGCGGTGCAGCGCCTTGATCTCGCGGGGCTGGCCAACGGCGAGGCCGCGCGCGCGGCGATCCCAACCGAAGTCACCACACTGCACCGCCTGCTCGGCAGCCGCCCGGACAGCCGTCAGTTCCGTCACCACGCCGGCAACCCGTTGGCGCTGGAGCTGCTGGTGGTGGATGAAGCCTCGATGGTCGACCTGGAAATGATGGCCTCGCTGCTTGCCGCGTTGCCGCCGCGCGCACGCCTGATCCTGCTCGGCGACAAGGACCAGTTGGCCTCGGTGGAAGCCGGCGCGGTGCTCGGCGAGCTGTGCAGCCGTGCCCGCGAAGGGCACTACCGCCCGCTTACCCGCGACTGGCTGGAGGCGGTGACCGGCGAACAGATCGACCCTGCGCTGCTGGACGCTGCCGGCAGCGACCTCGACCAGGCTGTGGCCATGCTCCGTCACAGTCACCGCTTCAGCGCCGACAGTGGCATCGGCCAATTGGCCGATGCGGTCAATGGCGGCGATATCCCGGCCCTGCGCCAGGTCTGGAAAGCACAGCATGAAGACCTTGCCCGCATCGTCGTGGACGCCCAGGAGACTCGTAGCCTGCGTGATCTGGTGATCGATGGCGGGCGCGGCGGTGACCTGTTCGGTCCGGTTGGTTACGCCCACTACCTGCGCGTGGTCAGCGGCTCGCGTCCGGCGGACAACGCCGGTCAGGCCGAGTTGGATGCCTGGGCGCGAAAGGTGCTGGAAGCCCATGGGCAGTTCCAGTTGCTCTGCGCATTGCGGCGCGGACCCTGGGGGGTGGAAGGGTTGAACACCCTGATCGGCGAGTTGCTGCAACGCGAGGGACTGATCCCCACTGCGAATGGCTGGTTCGCTGGGCGCCCGGTACTGGTTACCCGTAATGACTATGGCCTGGGGTTGATGAACGGCGACATCGGCATCACCCTGGCGCTGCCGCAGTCGGCCGACGACGGCTCGGTACGCTGGGTGGCGCGGGTGGCCTTCCCGGCGGGCGACGGCACCGACGCCATTCGCTGGATCCTGCCCAGCCGATTGCAGGCGGTGGAAACGGTGTTCGCCATGACCGTACACAAGTCCCAGGGTTCGGAGTTCACCCACGCTGCGCTCCTGCTGCCCGACAGCCTCAACCCCATTCTCACCCGCGAGCTGGTCTACACCGGCATCACCCGCGCACGGAAATGGTTCACCCTGGCCAGCGCCGGGCGCGGCTGGCAGGTACTGGAGGCCGCGACCGAGCGGCGCGTGCAGCGCGCCAGCGGCTTGCTGGATGGCTGATGCCCCGGCACGGCAGGCGCCGTTGCGCGGTTGCTCGCGTTTCCACACTTTTTAGATTTGTCTGATGTCCCATCGGTCAGCTTTTCGCCAGGCTGGCGGGCATGAAACTCAAGCAGTTCCTTCGCCCCCAGGATTCGTCCTTTTCCACCCCGAAGGCGGCCCGAAAGCTCCTTCGTATGCTGGCCTGGGTGGTGATCGCCTGCCTGTTCTTCACTCTCAGCCTGTTCCTCGCTGCGACCGTCAACAGTGAGGTGTCGCAACTGCGCCGGCAGATGAATGCCGCGATGTACGAGGCCCAGGACTACCTCGGTCAGCGGGAGCTGCTGCTGGAGCACATCAGCCGCGGTGTGACCTGGAAAGTCCGCGAGCCGCTGGTCCAGTGGCGCCAGCTGGGCGTGCCGGTGCCGCCCCACGAGCAGGTATTCGTGACGCTGGGCGAACCCGGTTCCGGCTGGAGCCTGGCGCTGTCCGGGCGCGACTTGTCGGAGATGGAATCCAAGCGGCTGAACCTGATTTATGTCTCTTCCGCGCCGGAGCGCTCCGTCACCCGGCTATATGGGGCGCCGGCGCTCAATGCGGTGGTCCCTCCGTCGGTGCTGGAGGCGCTGGGACAACCGGGGACGCCGAAAGAGGAGCAGCAGGTCCGCTGGCTCGCTGACCCGACCGACCCGCAGGCCAGGCAATACCTGTTCACCCGCGTGACCAGCGAGCAGGACAACGGCTGGCTGGGGCTGGAGCTGTTCGGCGCCGACCTCGCCGCTGCGTTCGGCGTGCCCGAGGCGGGCCGTTTCCTGCTGCTGGATCACGAACATCGTGCTGTTCT
The DNA here is from genome assembly GCF_051990045.1 of Pseudomonas sp. YH-1. NCBI lineage: Bacteria > Pseudomonadati > Pseudomonadota > Gammaproteobacteria > Pseudomonadales > Pseudomonadaceae > Pseudomonas > Pseudomonas sp. YH-1. The sequence goes on from NZ_CP178184.1 coordinate 2,428,138, forward strand.
CGGCAGTGCGGTGACGCCGCAACTCGGCCTGCAGTTCAGCGACTTGTGGGACGGCGACAACTTCGCCTTCAGTGGTCCCGGCCTGCTGCCAAGCCACCTGGCGTTGCTCAAGCATCTGGGTAGCTCCGACTGGTCACTGATCTACTACTTCAATCTTGCCGACCTTCTGCTGCCGATATGGCCCAGGCTGTTCGCCTCCCTGGCTTTCTTGCTGGTCTGCTCGCTGCTGATCTGGGGCATGTGCCGGCGCATCAATCGGCGCCTGATCGAGCCAGCGCAGCACCGGCTCAATGCTCTGGTGGAGAACGAAGGCTTTTCCCGCGCCATGATCCAGACGGCGCCAGTAGCACTCTGTGTACTGCGCCGCAACGACGCCGAGGTGGTGCTGGAAAACCGCCTGGCCCAGCAATGGCTGGGCAGTGGCGATGAGCGGCGCTACTGGAGCCACGGCTGGCTGGAGCGGGGTTTCAGCAGTGGTGAGGCAGGTGGTTCGGAGGAAGTGGAAACCCATACTGGGCGGCACCTGTACCTGAGCTACACACCGACCCGCTACAAGGGCGAGGAGGTGCTGTGCTGCGCCTTCAGCGATATCAGCGCGCGCAAGCAGACCGAGGCGGCACTGGCCGAAGCCAAGCACCTGTCGGACACCGCCAACGAGGCCAAGACCCTGTTCCTGGCAACCATGAGCCACGAGATCCGCACGCCGCTCTACGGGGTGCTTGGCACCCTCGAGCTGCTCGGCCGTACGGCACTGGATCACCAGCAGTCGGGCTATCTGCGCGCCATCCAGCGCTCGTCCTCGACCCTGCTGCAACTGATCAGCGATGTGCTCGATGTGTCGAAGATCGAAGTCGGCCAGTTGGGCCTGGAACCGGAAGAGTTCTCGCCGCTGGAGCTGACCCTGGACACGGTCCAGTCCTATGCTGCCAGCGCCCGCGCCAAGGGCTTGCAGATCTATGCCTGCTGCGATTCGCAGATGCCCGAGCGGATGCTGGGCGATGCCACGCGCATCCGCCAGATTCTCAACAACCTGCTGAGCAACGCCGTGAAGTTCACCGACAGCGGCCGCATCGTCCTGCGCGTCCGTGCCGAACATGGCGCGGATTGGCACGACATCGTGCACTGGCAGGTGGCTGACACCGGCGTCGGTATCCCTGAGGATCAGCAGGAGCATCTCTTCGATGCCTTCTACCAGGTGTCGGGGCATGCCCGCGTGGCGGGTGGAACGGGCTTGGGCCTGTCGATCTGCAAGCGGCTCACCGAATTGATGAACGGCCAGTTGCGGGTGGTCAGCGATGTCGGCCTGGGCAGCAGCTTCTCGCTGAGCCTGCCGCTGCAGTGTGTGGACCGCCGTTCATCCACCCCGCCGCTGCGCGACTCGCTGGTGTGGGTGCATGCACCGACCCGTGAGCTGGCCCAGAGTCTCTGTGGCTGGATCGAGCGCTGGGGCGCCCGGGCGCAAATGGCCAGCACCGAGCAGACTTTCGAAGAAGACAGCACCGGGGTGCTGGTGGATCTGCGCTTCAATCCCAGCGATCGCCGGCCGTTGCCCGCCTGGCAGGGGTGCCGGGTGGTGGTGTCGGACCTGGGGGGCGAACAGCCGCGCCAGGAAGGTTGCGACTGGCACGTCGGCCGCTACAACCTCGAGGGCCTGTGCCGTGCCGTGGCGGCGGCGCAGGGCTGCGTGGACAGCGACGCTTCGCGGCTGACCGACACGCTGCCGGACATCGGCCTGGGCCTGCGCATCCTGCTGGTGGAGGACAACCCGATCAACCAGTTGATCCTGCGCGACCAACTGGAAACCCTGGGCTGCCAGGTCGAGCTCGCCGCCGACGGCCGGCAGGCGCTGGCACGCTGGCAGCCGGAAGCCTTCGACGTGGTCCTGAGCGACGTCAACATGCCCCATCTCAACGGCTACCAGTTGGCCGCGGCCCTGCGCCAGCGCGGCTACCGCGGGCCGATCATCGGCGCCACCGCCAATGCCATGCACGAGGAAAACGAACGCTGCCTCGCCGCCGGCATGAATCTCTGCCTGCTCAAGCCGGTGGACCTGCGCACCCTGCGCCAATGCCTGATCAGTCTGCCCAAGGAGGTGCCGCCATGCGACGTCAGCGAATCCTGATCGTCGAGGATCAGCCCTTCCAGCGCGAGTACCTGCTCAACCTGTTCCGCGAGCAGGGCGTGGAGCACCTGCGGGCCGCCGAGGATGGCGCCGAGGCCCTGCGCTGGCTGGAGCAGGAGCGCTTCGACCTGGTTGTCAGTGACCTGATGATGCCTGGCCTGGACGGTGTGCAGCTGATCCAGAAACTGGCGGCGCTGGAGCAGCCTCCATTGCTGGCGATCATGAGCTCGGCTTCGCGCCGGTTGATGGGCAGCGCCTGCATGGTAGCGCGCGCCCACGGCATTACCGTGCTCGAGCAGATCGCCAAGCCGGCCCGCGCGCCGGTCATTCGCCGCCTCCTGGAGAAGCTCGTCTCGCGCCTGGAGCGCGAGGAACAGCGCGAAGCACCGGCCATCGCCGTGCCGACCCGCGAGGAGCTGCTGCAAGCCCTGGAACGCCGGGAGTTCCATGCCTGGTACCAGCCCAAGGCGTCGCTGATCGATGGCCGCATCGTCGCCGCCGAGGCCCTGGTGCGCTGGCAGCATCCGCAGCACGGTGTGCTCAGGCCCGGCAGTTTCATGGGCGCGCTGACTGCGGCGGGCCTGGACGAGGCGTTGCTCTGGGTGATTCTCGATCAGGCGTTGCAGGCCCAGGCCGACTGGGCGCAGCTGGGCTTTCGCCTCTCGGTGGCAGTCAACCTGCCGACCCACCTGCTGGATGATCCCGAGCTGCCCGATCGCCTGGCTGAGTTCGTCGCCGAGCGCGGTGGCGCACCGGCGCACATCGTCTTCGAACTGCTCGAATGCAGCAGCACGGCGACCCCGGCGAACTACTACGCCGGCACCTGCCGCCTGCGCATGAAGGGCTTCGGCCTGGCCCAGGATGACTTCGGCCAGGGCTACAGTTCGCTGTACAACCTGGTTTCCACCCCGTTCACCGAGCTGAAGATAGACCGCGCCCTGGTGCATGGCTGCGTGGATGACGAAGGCTTGGCGGCGGCGCTGGAGAGCATCGTCAAGCTGGGGCGGCAACTGGGACTGGAGGTGATTGCCGAAGGGGTCGAGCATCCCGATGAGCTGGCCTTGCTGCGCCGGCTCCGTTGTGACTGCGCCCAGGGCTATCTGTTCTCCAGGCCGGTGCCTCCGGAAGTGTTCACCCGGCAGCTGCTCCAGGAGCGGCCAGCCAAGGCTTATTGATTTACAGCAGGTCCGACGTCAATGCCCGGGCGAGCGTCGGCTCGCCGGGTGCGTTCGGCTCGCCTGAACCCGCACTCACATCTACAGTCTGCTGGTATCCGGCGGGCCTCCGCCGCCACTTTCGTGACACCGGATACTTCGCATGAAGGAACATGACAACGGCTCGATTCGAAAACTGGCCAGCACTTCGGTGCGCCTGAACGTTGTGCTGCTGTGTGCCGTTTCCCTCGCCCTGATGCTGGTGGGCGCTTTCTACTGGGCGCTCGGCCGGGTAGTGCAGGAAGAGCGCGACAAGGTGCATTTCCACTTCACCCGGCTGGTGGGGGACATCCACGAGCACGAGGCGTTTCTCAACCGCGTCGCCCAGCAGAGCGATGAGTCCACCCAGCGCCAGGACCTGGACGTGATTCCGTTGCAGCGGCGCATGCTGAGCCGTGAAAACGGCATGGAGATCCACGAGGGCCGGGAATTCTCCTTCGCCATGTCCTTCACCCTGGCACAGCTGATGCGTCCCAGCCCCCAGGAGCAGCCCGGGACCTTTTCCTTCGGCGTAATGCTGGCGAATTTCTACAGCAGCTACTGGAGCACCTCCTCCTTCCCTTCGCCGCAGGTCCTGGTACTCGACCTGCAGGGGGCCACCAGCCTCGCCGTGCCCTCGATCGGAAACTTCCGCGGACAACGGCCGCTGACCCGGGGCAACTACCTGCGGGTCATCGAGCGGGTGCGCAAGGCGCTGGAAGCGCGCTCGCCCAAACGCAGCGACACGCAGGTGCACTGGACGCAGGCGCAGCCATATACGGGCGGGTCGACTCGCGAGCTTCTGGCCTATGTCAGCCTCGACCTGCCCGATGCCCTATGGTGGGAGTCCGACCTGGACCGGCGCGTCGTCGCCGTGTCGCTGCTGGACCTGGGGCGTATCAATGATCTGGAACAGGTGCTTGATCGGCCTGTGTTCGACGAACTGGAACTGATCGCTCCGGACGGCCAGGTGCTGATCGACTTTCCTGGCGGCGAGAAGGATTACCAGGATGGCCTGAACTTCAGCGCCGACGGCCTGGTGTTCAAGGCTCGCAGCGAATTCAAGGGGGGCTGGACGGCGCTCTATCGCCTGAGCTATGCGAGCTTCTTCCGCTATGCCAAATGGCAATTCCTCGGCGGGCTGGTGCTGATTCTCGGTAGCCTCGCCGGTGGCTGGTTCGCCATTCGCTGGTACTCGCGGCGAGTGATCAAGCCTGCGCGCCGTGCGCATCTGGATATAGTGGAAAGCGATGCCTTCAGCCGTGCGGTGATCCAGACTGCCCCGGTGGCGCTCTGCGTGTTGCGTCATGGCAGCCACCAGGTCGTGATGCAGAACCGCCTGGCCGAGCAGTGGCTGGGCGACGCCGAGGCCATCACCCGCATCAGCCGTGACTGGGACCTGAGTGGCAGGATCGGCGAAGTGGATGGGGAGCTGGTTTTCGAGGTGGAGGGCCGGGCACTGCATGCGAGCTTCGCGCCGACCCGTTACCGGGGCGAGAACGTGGTGCTTTGCGCCTTCAATGACATCAGTGCGCACAAACAGGCGCAGCAGATGCTGGCCGACGCCAAGCTCTCGGCGGATGCCGCCAGCGAGGCGAAGTCGGTGTTCCTGGCCACCATGAGCCATGAGATCCGCACGCCACTCTATGGTGTGCTGGGGACCCTGGAACTGCTCGGGCTGACCGAGCTGACCCGCCAGCAGCGCGATTACCTCGCCACCATTCAACGCTCGTCCTCGACTCTGTTGCAGCTGATCAGCGACATCCTCGACGTGTCCAAGATCGAGGCCGGGCAGATGGCCCTGGAGGCGACGGAGTTCAACCCGCTGGAGCTGGCCGAAGACGTCGTCGCCGGCTACGCCGGAGTGGCCGAGGGCAAGGAGCTGCAGCTCTATGCCTGCATCGAGGCGAACGTGCCTGGGTTGGTGCGAGGCGATGCCGCACGCATCCGGCAGATTCTCGCCAACCTGTTGAGCAATGCGCTGAAGTTCACCGATATCGGCCGTGTGGTGCTGCGCTTGCGTATCGTGGCTGACGAAGCGGGCGAGATGGCCTTGCAGTGGCAGGTGACGGATACCGGTATCGGCATGTCCGACATTCAGCAGCAGCGGTTGTTCGAGCCCTTCTACCAGGCCCATGGTCATGAGCACACGGTGAGCGGCACCGGGCTGGGCCTATCGATCTGTGCGCGACTGAGCCACTTGATGGGTGGCCAACTGCGCGTCGTGAGCGAGACCGGGCTGGGCAGCAGCTTCACCTTCACCCTGGCCCTGCCGGTGCTCGAACGCGTCCAGCCGCTGGCAGACGGTACATCGCTGTTGTCGCAGCCGGTGTATGTGCGGGCCCCGGTGAAGGAGCTGGCGCAGAACCTGGCTAGCTGGATCGATTGCTGGGGAGGATTGGCGATGGTCCAGGATGAGCTGCCGGCGGACATTCCCACCGGCGCGGTGCTGCTGGACCTGCTCGAATCCGGCGACGAGCCGGCGTGGAGCGGCCGGCGTGTCTGCGTCCTGGCCGATGCCGGTATTCAGCCGCTGGCGTCGGCTCAAGGATGGGAGGTCAGCCTCTACCACCTGGCCGGCATTGCCCAGACCCTGCGTCTGGCGCAGCAGGGCGGAGGTGGCGAGACTCGCCAGCCGCCGCGGGCATCCCGGCTGGGCAAGCTCGGCCTGCGGGTGCTGGTGGCCGAGGACAATCCGATCAACCAGGCGCTGCTCAAGGAGCAGCTCGAGGAGCTGGGCTGTCGTGTCACCCTCACCAGCAATGGCCGCGAGGCCTTGCAGCGCTGGGCGCCCGGCGCCTTCGATGCGCTGTTGACCGATGTGAACATGCCGGTGATGAATGGTTACGAGCTGGTGGGCGAACTGCGTCGACACGATAACTGGCTGCCGATCATCGGGGTTACCGCCAACGCGCTGCGCGAAGAGGGCGAGCGGTGCATGGCGGTGGGCATGAATGCCTGGTTGGTCAAGCCGATGAGCTTGCGCACCTTGCATGACGGCTTGCTCAAGGTCTGTGGCCACGCCCTGCCGGGCGAGGTGATCCACGCCGAGGGCCAGGATGAGGACCGGGCTTCGGTGGACGATCGCCTGGAAGTGTCGGAGAAAATGCGTGACCTGTTCCTGCGCACCATGCGTCAGGACATGCAGGGCGTCAGCCAGGCCCTGCAGGACAATGATCTGGCGACCGTTCGCCAGCACGTCCATCGCCTGCGCGGAGCCCTCGCAGTGGTTCGCGCCCACGGGCTGAGCGATGCCTGCGGGGCGGTGGAAGAGGCACTGCTGGCCCAGCCTGCCGGGCGGGAGCTGAGCGCAGCGGTGCACGCGTTGATGGGACGAATCGAGGCGGCCTTGGCCAGTCTCTGAGAGCTGCCCCCGATCCAGGGCTACTCTGAATGAAGGTCGTGCCCTTCCGGGGCCGGCCAACGAACGCAAATGTTGGGACTCAAGAAGAACTCATGGAAAAAGTCAGAGTGGTAGTAGCGGACGACCACCCCATCGTGCTGATGGGGGTTCGCGAGGTGATCGATCGGGATGATCGCTTCGAAGTGGTCGGCGAGGCGCACAACTCCAGCGAACTGGTCGCGTTGTACCGCGAACAGAGGCCTGCCATCGTCATCACCGACTACAACATGCCTGGTGACCAGACCTATGGCGATGGCATCAAGCTGATCGAGTTCCTGCTGCGCAACTTCCCCGATACGCGCATCCTGATCCTCACCATGCTGTCCAACCCGCTGATCCTCTCCAGCCTGTACGACCTGGGCGTTTCGGGGGTGATCCTGAAGAATGGCGACCTCAACGAGATCCTCGTGGCGCTCAAGGCGTTGTCCCAGGACCGCATCTACCGGGGGCCGGGCATGCAGTCCTCGAGCAGCGTGCTGTCCAGTAGGGACGATGTGGAGGGGCGCATCGCCAGCCTGTCGGTAAAGGAGTACGAGGTACTACGACACTTCGTGTCGGGGATGAGCGTGCGCGACATCGCGCTGCTGCTGAACCGCAGTGTGAAAACGGTGAGCGCGCAGAAGATCTCTGCCATGCGCAAGCTGGACGTGGATACCGACCAGGCGCTGCTGACGTTCTGCGTGATGGCCAATCTGTTCCAGTAAGCCCTGCGGCGTGCATTCCCCGCAGGAACGGGCCCTGTCCGCGATCGCCTGCAGGGTGCGCCCTCGCAGGCACGCTCCGTGACTTCGGACGTCAATGCAGTGGCGCAGAGTCCTGCTGACTGTTCCCGCCATCGTCGATCCACAGGTAACGTACTTCGTCACCGCTTGACGGCAACGGCCGGGTTGGCGACAGCGTGCGTTGCGAGAACGGCGGCAGCAGTTCGGCTGGTAGCGGTGAGCCGGTGTTGCCCTGGCGTACCTCGGCGCCGGCCAGGGTGATGAAATAGGCGGTGGGATTGTCCACCTGCACCGCATTGCCAGTCCTTCGGAAGACCAGCTTGCGCGGGGCCTCCTCGGCGTCCTTCAGCAGCTTGCGCGGTCGATAGATGATCTTCATCTGCGTGCGCAAGGTGACGGTCAGGCGCGACTGTCCCTCAGCCAGCGGCTCGCCCGATTGCGGCGGAATCTCGTAGAGGTTGAGCCAGTACAGCGACTCGCGGTCCGCGGGAAGCGCCTCGCCGGTATAGAGCAGGCGCAGGCTGCGCTGCTGGCCGGGGTTCAGGCGGAATACCGGGGGTAGAGGCATGATCGGTGCTTGCGCGGTCTGTGGCGCGGCGTCGAGATCGCCGTCGTCGACCCAGGTCTGCACGATGACCGGGTAGCTGTTCTGGTTCACCAGCGCCAGCGAAGCCTCGCGCTTGCCTTCGTCGAAGATCACCCGTGTGCGTTCGGCAGTGACACCGGCCTGCGCCTGCGCACCTGTCAGCAGCATCAGGCTGAGAAGGGTTGCACGCAGCCGCTTACTGCACACGGATCACCACCTGCGCGGTGGCTTCCACGCGGCCGGGCGTCACCGTGGGCATGCTGCCGAGGCTGAGCTTTTCCAGCCGGGCGCGGAAGGTTTCGCTGTACTGGGAGATACCGCCCACTTCACCGGTTTTGTTCGAGGCGTTGCCGATGACCGGGTACCAGCCACGCGCTTCGGCGTTGCTGCCGTTGGCGGAGTCCTCGTTGGCCAGCAGGTTCATCGTGCTGCCGTTGCGCAGCAGGCGAATACCCACACCCTGGGCCATGCCGGGTTCGCCGTAGCGGTCGGAGACCAGGTAGGACAGTCCGCCGCTGGCATTGACCAACCCAAGGCCGGAGGAAGCCGCCAGCGCCCCGGCCGAGACCTTGATGCCCAGCGCGGTGCCGCTGGTGCCAGTCTGGCTGGTGCTGGGGGTGGTGCTGCTGAGTACGCCGCTCTGGCACTTGAAGTCGACCTGGAAGGGCATCTCGCGGCTCGCCCCGGCGTTGATCTCACCGATGGAAATCGATGGGAACACCACGTGCGGCGTGACGTTGGTGACGGCGCAGGTCGGGTAGCGCTTGAGTGTGACATCGCCATACAGTCCGATGGCGCCCGGCCAGTTGTAATGCCAGCCGCTGTAGTTGCCGTAGTGGGTCTGGCCGACGTTGGGATAGGCCAGCCCCGGCCCCTTGATGGCGATGTAGCCGGCGGGCTGGGTGCGGCCATACAGCTGCGATTTCGTATTCGGTGAGTAACCCTGGGTGCTTTCCAGCGGCGCCCTGAAGAGTTCGGCGCGCACCGCGCTGAGGTTCTTCGCCTTGACCAGCTGGTAACCGCGCGAGTCGATATCCAGCCCGCTCAACTGGCGCTCGCGCCAGACATCGGTGAAGTACTGGCCGGTTTCCACGTGGGTCAGGCGCAGCAGTACGTTGGGCCAGGCGGTGCGATAGGCGGCCTGCAGGCCGATGGAGTTGCCCACGCTGTCGCCGCCCTGGTACCAGCCGCTGTAGAGGTCGTCGGCATTGGTGGAAAACATCTCGTATACCGCGTCTCCCGGCGCACAGCGGAAGAACACACGTTCGCTGTCGTAGCCGGCGGAGTTGCCATATTGGGTAATGGGTGACACGGCGCTGGCAATCAAGGTGCCGTCGGGCTGAAAGCTGGCATCGCTGACGTTGATTACGCTGGGCAGGCCGAGGGAGCCGTTGCAGGTATCGCAGGCGCCGTCGCCGGGCCACGCACCGGCCACGCCTTCACCAGGGCGGATCTGGTAAGTCAGGGTGGTGGTGGCGCTGCCCACGCCGGTGACCTTATAGCAGGTAGCCCAGGCACTTGGCGCGAGCAGCAGGGTGAGCAGCGGCAGGCTGCGCAGGAGAGGGGTCATGAGGCCTCCGGTAGGCAGGTAGCCTGCAGGCGGATCAGTACCTGGTCGACATCGGCGCCCTTGAGATCATACGGCAGCAGACATCCGTCTTCCGGGCGTTCGCCCCACTTCACGCGCAGTTGTCCTTTCTCGCCTTCCGCGCGGGCATAGACCTGGCCGCCCTGGCCGACCATGCCGATGTTCACGCCATTGCCATCGAGCACGTCGGCTCCCAGCGGCAACGGCTGGCCATCGGGCAGCCTGGCCTGGATCAGGAGCGGGTGGCCGGTGAGGGTCTTGAACTCGACATGCACGGCCGCGCCGGCGTAGGGGGCGATCTTGCGCTCGGTCTCCACCAGTTCGGCGTTCTCGTCGATGCCTTGCGGGTCGAGGCTGATGGGGTTGTAGCGGTAGGGCGAAAGCGAAGGCACGACGGCATAGCCGTTGCTGTCCACCCGCGCGCCCTGGCCGCCGCGCACACCGGCGCCGCTGGCGCCCTTGGCTTCCACCAGGGCGAAGGTGTCGCCGACGTAGGGGCCGAGGGTCAGGCCGCCGCTGTGCAGCACCGCCGCACCGCGCATGCCGCCGTTGACCTGGCGGTAGCTGGAGCTTTCGGCGTAGCCGGCGTTGAAGGTGGCGACCGAGGTCTGCTGCTGCATGCTGCCGTTGAAGTCTGTGCCCTGGCCTTCGCTGTCGCGCCCGGCGGAGAGGGCGTAGCTCAGGGTGCGGTCCTCGCCCAGGGTGCCGTTGAGGCCGGTCTGGTAAGTGCTGCCGCTGGTGTCGCCGCTACGCCGCGAGGCCATGGCGCTGAGGTTCGGTGCGCGGCTGGTGGAGCCCAGTGGCATGGAGAGGCTCAGGGTCAGGGTGTTGTTGCGGTTGCTGCCGTGCTGCAGGTTGTACTGCGGCGGCTGAGACGGGTCGTAGTCGTCGTTCACGTCGCGGTACCAGGTGGTTTGCTGGCGCGAATAGGACAGGTTGTAGCTGAGCTGGCGCCAGGTATTGGAGTAGCCGACCTGCAACTGGGTATCGCGGCTCTTGCCGTCGTAGTAGTCGGCGGTGGAGCCGGACAGGTAGAGGTTGCCGTACTGCCCCAGGCCCTGGTTGACCAGCAGGGTGAACTGGTTGCGCTGCTTGTAGCTGCTCGAGTCCCAGCTCTCGCCGTGGTCGTCGGCATCGCGGGCGGAAAGTGCGTCGCCCAGATCGCGATAGCCCTCGGTAGAGTAGCGGTAGCCGGCGAGGGTCAGGGTGGTCTGGGTCGGCTGGAAGGTCCGGCTGTAGTTCAGGCCGACGCGCCAGCCCTGCTTGCGCTGGTTGTTCTCCACCGTGGCGCTGGAGAAGGTGGTGTTCATGCCGAAGGCGCCGTAGGGCGTGGCCAGCACGCCGCCACCGAGCAGGGCCAGGTAGTCCTCGGCGACGCGGGCGCCGAGGTTGGCGGTGAGGGCGTTGGTCAGGCCACGCTGGTAGGTCAGGTCGCCGAACAGATCGTTGCCGTCACCGTACTGGCGCGCCTGGCCGACCGTGGCGCTGTAGCGCGACAGGCCGGGACGCATGGATTCGGGCACGGCGGAAAAGGGCACGGAGAAGCGCGAGACGCTGCCGTCGGCCTCGATCACCTGCACGTCCAGATCGCCGTCGTAGGCCGTGCCGTAGAGGTCGTCGATGACGAAGGGGCCGGGCGCCACGGTGGTCTCATGGATCTTCCGACCATTCTGGCTGATCACTACCCGCGCATTGGTGTTGGCGGTGCCACGCACTTGTGGCGCGTACTGGCGCTGCGAGTCGGGCAGCATGCGGTCGTCGGTGGCCAGGCGCACGCCGCGATAGCCCAGGCTGCCGAACAGGTTGCCTTCGGTATAGCTGTCGCCCAGGGTCAGCTCGCTGCGTATGCCGGGCAACGCGCGTTGGGCATAGGTGCGGATGCTGTTCCAGTCACTGCGGGTGTTTCCCGCGTAGCTGGAATAGGTGTAGTTGGACTGGTGGCGCAGGCGCCACAGGCCGAGGTTCACACCGCCATTCAGGCCGAGGTAGCCGTAGTCCGAGTCACCGCCGCTGCCGGAGTCGTCGAAACTGGAGCGGTAGAGGTTGGCGTCGTAGTTGACGAAGCCCATGGTGCTGCCGGCGTCCCATTCCTCCGGGCTGACATAGCCGCGCGGCTTGATGTCGAGCAGCGCCTGGGGCACCGAGAGGTCCAGGCGCAGGCGCGCGGTATCGAGGTTCCAGGTCGAGTCGGGCAGGCGCTCGCTCAGCCAGTGGCAGATCCCCTGGTCGTCCTTGCCGGCCTTCGGGTCGGGGCGCGCACCCAGGCTCTGGCGCAGGAAACGCTCGCTGAAGCAGGGCTCGGCGCGCTCGCCACGCTGGCGCATTTCCACTTCGGCACGGGTGGCGTACTGACCGTTGAGATAGAGATCGACGTGGTAGGTACCGGGGTCCACCTGATCGGCGCGGTTGAATCGCTCCAGGCTGCCGCCGGCCAGTCCCGAGCCCATCAGCAGGCTGTCGTCGAAGCGATAGTCCGCATCGCCCTGGGCCAGGCCCGCGACCACCATGGTGAGGGTTCCGAGGGCGAAGGGCAGCAGCGGTCCGTGGTTGGCGTCAACGCGGCAGGTCATGGCGAAGTTCCACTCTTGCGCCGTAGTCGTTGATCAGCAGGGCGGACAGTCGCACGTTGCCGGCAGGCAGGGCGGAGGCTTTTTCCGCTCGCCACTGGGCCTGGCCCATGGGCGCGACCATGCTCGGCTGCAGCTTCCACTGGCGCCCACCGACGCTGAGCGTCGCGCCGCCGAAGGAGGCGTGGTAGCCAGTGGGGTTCTCGACCTTCACGCTCCAGCCGTCACTGTTCTGCACCAGGGAGAAGCGCAGCTTCTCGGGCAGTTGCTCCGGGTTGCCGGCGATGGCCGCTGGGCGATAGAACAGCTTCAGGCGGTTGCGCAGCATCAGCAGCATCTGGTTCTGCTCGGCCTTGGCGGCGTTGCGTGGCGGAATCTGCAGCACATTGAGGTGGAACAGCGATTCGCGGTCCTGGGGCAGCCCGGAGCCGGTGTAGAGGATGCGCAGGGTCTGGCCGCTGCCGGGCGCCATGCGCGACACGGAAGGGTTGACCACGAAGGGGGCCTTGGCGGTGTCCGGCGTGGAGGCAGGATCGTTGACGTCGATCCAGGCCTGGATGACGTTGGGGAAGCCGTCCTTGTTGGTCAGTTGCACGGTCTTCTCCCGGGCATCGCCGGGGTAGATGACGCGGGTGCCGGTGATCACCACGCTGGCCTGGGCGAGCGTGGCGGTGAAGGATGCCAGCAGGGCGAGCGCGAGCGTCGCCGCGCGGAGCGGGCGCAGTGGGAGGGCGTTCATCCGGTTCACCTGTCTTGTCGCATCGTTCGGGGCGTGATCACGCCTGAACGATGCTGTGCAATGCGAGAAGGCGGCACCGGGGGGCGGTGCCGCGGGGTATCACTCGTAACGCAGGGTGTAGGTCACCGAGCCGAGCACCGGGCCGGGAGTCACGGAGGTCGCCTCGGAGATGTACTGCACCGCGTAGTCGTAGCTGGCATCGGTCTGGCCGTCGGCCAGGACGATGTCACCGGCTTCTACGGCCGCGCCGCCAGCCAGGTTCACCGGGGTGCCGGCCGGACCATCGAGCAGTTGCAGGGCTACGCCGGTGGCGCCGCCCGAAGCGGTGTTGGTCAGGTTGCCGGAGGCGGTGGCGTTGGTGGCCTGGAACAGGGTGGTGAAGTGCTCGTCCGCACCACTGGGGGCGGCACAACCGGTCAGCTGCAGGGTGAAGCTGGTCTCGCCGGTGGTCTGGCCGACGGAGCCGTTCAGGGCGCTGACCGGCACGCTGTCGAGGATGACGGTCGGGTCAGTGTTGCCATCGACTACGGCCGAGCAGGTCTGGTCGGTCACTTCACCGCTGAAGTTGATGGTGTTGGCGGCGAAGGCAAAGCCCGGCACAGCGAGGGCGGCTGCGACAGCCAGGGCGGTTGCGTGAAGTTTCATTCTCTTGAGCTCCATGGTCAGGGTTTTTTTCCCACGGTTATCTTCCCTTCGCAGCGTGCGGAACTCTCTGAGACGAATCTGAAAACTCAAGCCCTCACCTGACGGGCGGCTCCAGGGCCGTGCCAGAGCCGCTCTTCACCGTCATGGGGTGGTGTTATCGGACTGCGCGCAAAAAACTTTCCCCAGCCTGTCGATTCCCGCCCGTGCGCTTCGACTATGAGGTAACTGCAAACGCACAGCGCCCCGGAGACGGCCATGAAGTACCTCTGTCTGATCTATGTGGATGACGAGCGCCTGTCGAGCCTGTCCGAGCCCCAATATCGACGCCTGATGGACGAGTGCTTCGCCAACGACGAATACCAGCGGCGCGCCGGCCGGGTGCTTGCCTCGGAGGCGCTGGAAACGGCGGAGACCGCGACAACGCTGCGCCATGGCGCGGCCGGACTGTCGATCACCGATGGGCCGTTTGCCGAGACCCGTGAATACCTGGGCGGCTTCGTGCTGATCGACGCCCGAGACCTCAATGAGGCGCTGCAGATCGCCCAGCGGATTCCCAGCGGCCGCCTGGGCGCGGTGGAGGTCCGCCCGGTGCGCGACTGGGACCGTTACTTCGCCGGGCGCTGAGGCCCGGCTCTTCAAGTGATAACTACGTCAGGAGGATGTGATGCTGAAGTGGATCGGGTTGGTGGTGGTACTGGCCGTAGCGGTGGTCCTGGTGCTGGCGGCGAATCGCCCGGGCACCTTCCGCGTGGAGCGCACTGCGCGCATCCAGGCGCCGCCGGAGAGGGTCCAGGGCTATATCGAGGACTTCCACCAGTGGGGGCGATGGTCGCCCTACGAGAAGCTCGACCCGCAGATGCAGCGCAGCTTTTCCGGCGCCGAGAAGGGTCGTGGCGCAGTGTACGCCTGGTCAGGCAATGGCAAGGCGGGCGCCGGGCGGATGGAAATCGTCGAGAACGATCCCGGCAGCCGCACCACCATTGCCCTGGATTTCCTCAAGCCGTTCAAGGCCAGCAACACCGCCGAATTCACCCTGGTGCCGCGCGAGGGTGGCACCGAGGTGACCTGGGCGATGTTCGGCCCGGTGCCCTTCGTGGCGAAGATCATGCACCTGTTCATCGACGTGGACCGCATGGTCGGCAAGGACTTCGAGGCGGGCCTGGCCAACCTCAAGGTGCTGGCCGAGAAGGGCTGATGCAAGCCGCAACCCGAAGGAGGTGAGCCATGTGCCCTCTGTGCGTATCGACCCTGACGCTGGCCGTGACCAGCGTTCTTTCCGCCGGCGGCGTCAGCGCATTCGCCGTCACCCGCCTGCGCGGCAAGCGCCGCGTCCGGCCCCACGAGCAACGGGAGCTTCCCCGGGAGCGTGCGCTATGAAACTGGCCAACCAGGACTTTCCTCGCGTGGTCTCCCCGGCCGCCTGGCGGCAGGCGCGCATTCGCCTGCTGGAACAGGAAAAGGCCGCGACCCACGCCCGCGACGCGCTCAGCGCCCAACGCCGCGAACTGCCGGTGGTGCGCCTCGACAAGGACTACCGCTTCGAAGGCCCGCACGGTCCGCTACGACTGCTCGATCTGTTCGAGGACCGTCCGCAGCTGATCGTCTACCACTTCATGTTCCACCGCGACACGGGGCTGGGCTGCGAAGGCTGCTCCTTCCTCATCGACAATATCGGCCGGCTGGAGCACCTGCATGCGCGTGGCACCACCTTCGCCATGGTCTCCCGCGCGTCGCTGGAGGAGATCGCGCCGTTCCGCGCCCGCATGGGCTGGCAATTCCCCTGGTACTCGTCGCTGGGCAGCGACTTCAACTACGACTTCCACGTCAGCGTCGACGAGGCCATCGCCCCGGTGGAATACAACTATCGTGACAAGGCAGAGCTGGAGCGCCTCGGCCAGGACTACCACGTACGCGGAGAGCAGCCGGGCATGAGCGTATTCCTGCGCGACGGCGAGCAGATCTTCCACAGCTACTCGACCTACGGCCGGGGGCTGGAGGCGCCGCTATTCACCTATCACCTGCTCGACCTCACTCCGCTGGGGCGCGGCGAGGGTTGGGGGGGTATGCCCGACTACCAGGGCAAGGGCCTGAACTGGACGCGCTTCCACGACGACTACGACCAAGTCCCGCCGCCGCACAGCTGCTGCGGTTCCTGATCCGCCATCAGAACGAGGAGAACCCCATGACTGCCGCTGAAAAGAACGCCGCCCACGCCGAACTTCACGCGCTGCTGGAGAGCTGGCTGAAGGCCGTCCGCGCCTCCGACGTGGAAGGCATCACTCGCCACTACACCCGCGATATCCTCGCCTTCGATGCGGTGAAACAACTGCAGTTCAAGGGCGTCGAGGCCTACGCCAGCCATTGGCGCGACTGCACGCAGATGTGCAGGGAACCTACATTCGAGATACAGGAACTGAGCTTCGAGGGTGGAAGTGGGGAGACGGCCTTCGGGCACTATCTCGCCTACTGTGGCGGCACCGATGACAAGGGCCAGCACAACGCCTCCTGGGCGCGCGTCTCGGTTGGACTGCGACGCGAAGCGGGACAGTGGAAGATCGCCCATGAGCACTTCTCGATTCCCTTCGATCCAGCCACGGGGCAGTTGTTGTTCGATGCCAAGCCCTGACCTCGACTTGGAGGAGCAAGTTTGCTCGCCAACGCATTACCCGGCAGCACCGGCGTGAAGCGGGTTCGCGAGCAAGCTCGCTCCTACAGGGGGGCGCCATCTGAAACACCCCGCAACCCTCTCGGGCTGAACACCCGTCCGATGATTTCCCACCGCGACGAAAACCCGTGCAGGATAGGCAGACCTCCCACGCCAAGGATCATCGGCCCGCATGCACGAGTACTCCGCCCAGCCCCTGCGCGACGTGGTGGACGACATCTACCGTCGCGAATCGCGCCGTGTGCTGGCTACGCTGATCCGCCTGCTGGGTGATTTCGACCTCGCCGAGGAGGCACTGCACGAAGCCTTCGTTGCCGCCGTGGACCAGTGGCGGCGCGATGGCGTACCGGCCAGCCCGCGCGCCTGGCTCGTCTCCGCCGGGCGCTTCAAGGCCATCGACGGCCTGCGCCGGCGCTCGCGCTTCGACGCCTCCCTGACGCAGATCGCCGAGCAGCTGGAGATCGACGCGCAATCGGTGGAGGAGCAGGCCGATGAAAGTGTCGAGGACGACCGCCTGCGGCTGATCTTCACCTGCTGCCACCCGGCGCTGCCGGCGGACTCGCAGGTGCCGCTGACCCTGCGCGAAGTCTGCGACCTGAAGACCGAGGAAATCGCCCGCGCTTACCTCGCTACGCCCTCGACCATTGCCCAGCGCATCGTTCGCGCCAAGGCAAAGATCCGCGATGCGCAGATTCCCTACCAGGTGCCGGAGGCCGCCGAGCTGCCGGAGCGCCTGGCCAGCGTGCTGCGGGTCATCTACCTGGTATTCAATGAGGGCTATTCCGCCTCGGCCGGCGATTCGCTGACCCGCACCGATCTGTCAGCCGAAGCCATTCGCCTGGGCCGGCAGCTGCTGGAGTTGCTGCCGGAGGCCGAAGTGATGGGGCTGCTGGCGCTGATGCTGCTGCACGAGTCGCGGCGCGAGGCGCGCACCGCAGAAGACGGCGAGCTGGTGCTGCTGGAAAGCCAGGACCGCTCACGTTGGAACCGCGCGCTGATCGAAGAAGGCCAGCAATTGATCACTGCCGCCCTGGCCACCCGTCGCGTCGGCCCCTACACCCTGCAGGCGGCGATCTCCGCCGTGCACGCCGCTGCTGCTGACATGGCCAGCACTGACTGGGCAGAGATCGTCGGTCTCTATGATCTCCTGCTGGCGATGCAGCCCTCGCCGGTGATCGAGCTCAATCGCGCCGTGGCCCTGGCCATGCGCGACGGCCCGGCAGCGGGGCTGGCGCAGATCGATGCCATCCTGGCCCGTGGCGACCTGCAGGATTATCACCTGGCCCATGCCGCGCGCGCCGATTTCTGCCGGCGTCTAGGGCGCCGCGAGCCAGCTCGTGACGCCTACGTGCGTGCGCTGGCGCTGGCGAAACTGGAGCCGGAGCGGCGCTTCCTCGAGCAGCGGATTCGCGAGCTCGACCGCTGAGTTGCATTGCAATATCCAACTGCCAGACTGTGTGACCGACTCCCGCCGACCCGTTCCCATGACCGAACCGACGCCGCGCGATTCCCTCTGGACCGTCTTCCTGATCTTCCTGCGCCTGGGCCTGACGTCCTTTGGCGGGCCGGTGGCGCACCTGGGCTATTTCCGCGAGGAATTCGTGAGCCGACGGCGCTGGCTGGACGAGCCGCACTACGCCGATCTCATCGCCCTCTGCCAGTTCCTCCCCGGCCCTGCCAGCAGCCAACTGGGCATGGCACTCGGCGCCTTGCGCGCAGGGCAATGGGGCGCGTTGGCGGCATGGATCGGCTTCACCCTGCCGTCGGCCATGTTGATGCTGCTGCTCGCCCTGGGGCTGTCGCGGCACGGTCAGTGGTTGCCGGCAGGTGCACTGCACGGGTTGATGCTGGTGTCCGTTGCTGTGGTGGCCCACGCCGTCTGGGGCATGGCCAAGTCCTTGTGCCCGGACTGGCAGCGTCAGGGGCTGATGATCCTGGTGACCGCCGTGGCGCTACGCTGGCCTGGCGTCGTCGTGCAGTTGCTGGTGATCCTCGCGGCTGCACTGGTCGGCACGGTCTGGTTGCGGCCGTCCACCGTGGGCGATTCCGTAGGATCTGGCCATTCCGCATCCCGTCGCCGCGGCGGCCTCTACCTGCTGCTGTTCTTCGCGCTGCTGGTGCTTCTACCGTTGGCGGCGGCAGCGTGGCATTGGCCGTCGCTGGGACAATTCGATGCCTTCTACCGGGTCGGCAGCCTGGTCTTCGGTGGCGGGCATGTGGTGCTGCCGCTGTTGCAGAGCGCGGTGGTCGAGCCCGGCTGGGTCGATGCGCAGACCTTCCTCGCCGGCTACGGCGCAGCGCAGGCGTTGCCGGGGCCGCTGTTCACCTTTGCCGCTTTCCTCGGAGCAGCCATCATCGAGCCGGGCGGCGCAGCCGGTGCACTGATCTGCCTGGTGGCGATCTTCCTGCCGTCCTTCCTGCTGGTGCTCGGCGCCCTGCCATTCTGGGAAAGCCTGCGTCGCCAGCGTCATCTGCGCGCGGCGCTGGCCGGGGTGAACGCTGCCGTGGTCGGTCTGTTGCTGGCGGCGCTGATCCATCCCATCGGCAGTGAAGCCATCGTTGGCCTGCTCGACGTCTCCCTGGTCGCGCTGGCTTTCCTGGTCTTGCTCAGTGGCCGCCTGCCGCCCTGGGCGCTGGTGTTGCTGGGCGCGCTGGGCGGAGGCCTGGCCGGCTCGTTCTAGAGGCTGCTCACCAGATGCCCGCCGTCGACGGCGAGCACCGCGCCGGTCATGAAAGCGCCGGCGTCGCTGGCCAGCAGCAGGAAGGGGCCTTCCAGTTCATTCAGCTGGCCGAGGCGGCGCATCGGTACCGTGTCGCGGATATAGGCCTGGCCCTTGTCGCTGTCGAAGTAGGCGTCGTTCATTTCAGTCTTGAAGTAGCCCGGGGCGATGGCGTTGACTCGCACGTTGAAGCGCGCCAGCTCCAGCGCCAGGGACTTGCTCAGTTGCACCACGCCGGCCTTGGCGGCGCAGTAATGGCTGTAGCCGCCGCCCACGCGCAGCCCGAGGATGGAGGCGATGTTGACGATGCTGCCGCCACGCCCGGCCTTGGCCAGGCGTTGCGCAGCACACTGGGCGACGCGCCAGACGCCGTCGAGGTTGGTGGAAAGCATGTTGCGCCAGTCTTCCTCGCTGACCTCCAGCGCACGTTGGCCGTTGCCGATGCCGGCGTTGTTGAGGACGACTTCGACCACGCCGAACTGCGCTTCGGCGCTATCGAAGGCGGCCTCGACGCTGGCGCGGTCGGTCACATCCAGCGCTACGGCATGGGCTTCGCCGCCCTCGGCGCGGATGGCTTCAGCCAGCTGCGCCAGGCGCTCGGTGCGACGTGCCGCCAGGACCACACGGGCGCCAGCACGGGCGGCTACGCGCGCGAGATGCGCGCCGATGCCGCTGGAGGCGCCGGTGACCAGTACGGTCTTGCCGGCGAGGGAGAAGAGGTCGTTGCTCATGGCTGCACCTGTGTCGACGGAGCGAAATCGCTGATCGCCAAGGTTAGCCCGAGGAGCCCTCAAGGGCGTGCAGGGTGCGCCATTCGCGCGGCTGATGACGTGTCGGCTCTGCCCAACCTGCGACTACCCGCCATCGCGGCCGGAGAGCCGGACGTAGGATGGTGTGGAGCGAAGCGATACCCATCGATGAGCAGGCATACCGCAGCTGGCGTCGCTCAATAAAAAAGCCCGGCGCAAGGGCCGGGCTTCTTCATGACGCGGGAAGCGAATCAGGCAGCGAGTGCGCGAGCCTGCTTCTTCTTCACCTGGGCCCGGCAAGCATCGCCGAACGCCTGGAAGATCTTCACCGAGTCGGGGTTCTTCGCTGCCTGCCATTCCGGGTGCCATTGCACCGCGAAGAGGAAGGGCGAGAGAGTCGGAGCGTGGATCGCCTCGACCAGGCCGTCTTCGGCGTGGGCGATGGCTTCGATGCCCTTGCCCAGATTCTTCAGGCCCTGGCCGTGCAGCGAGTTGACGCGGATCTCGTCACCCAGCAGCTGCTGCAGCCAGCTGCCCTGGATCGGGCGAACACCGTGAGCCGGGCTGTACTGCACGTCGACCGGGTCTTCGGGATTCTCGCGATGGTCGTTGAAGCCGGGCTCGGCGTAGACCTTCTGGTAGATATCGCCGCCCAGGGCCACGTTGATTTCCTGCATGCCGCGGCAGATGCCGAAGATCGGCAGGCCACGCGCGATGGCGGCCTTGATCAGCGGGATGTCGAAGTTATCGCGGTCCTTGTCCTGGCCCTTGCCGGGAGTTTCGTTCTCCTGGCCATACAGGGTCGGATCGATGTTGCTGCCGGCGCCGGTCAGGTAGACGCCGTCGGCCATGTCCAGGTATTGCTCGAGGTCTTCGATGCCGCAGCAGGTCGGTACCAGTACCGGCACGCAATCGGACTGTTCGACCAGGGGCACGATGTATTTGTGGGTCATTACCTGATAGTCGTGGCCTTTGCGCTCTTGGCTGCCCATGGACATCAGGACGACGGGTTTACGGAGAGTCTGTTTCTTGTTGCCAATGTTGCTGTTGGACATATGTCACCTTTGGACGGGCTGCAGCCCATCGTTTTTGTGCAGGCGCGCAGCGGAAAGGCGCGCTACCTGAGGCCCCGAGCACTGCCGGGAGCGCACAGAAGGCGAAGTTTCCCGGTCGAAACCTGCCTACCAGCCTGCCAGAGCCGTTAAATATGTCAAACGAATTCGATGCGTGGCGTCAAAAATAATGGCCGAATTCCTGTCTTCCAATTATTGCATGTGATTGTTTTTAAAGGATTTATTGAAATATCCAGGCGTGCTGAAAAGTCCATTATTTAAAACGCCAGGTCATAATGGTGAAAAATTCTGCACGCTTTTTCATGGCGGCCGTTCAGGATCGGCAACGCCCGCGAAGACGGCACGCTCTGTCTCGCGGGTTTGCCTTCAGTGACGCTCGATGCGGTTGCGACCGTTCTGCTTGGCGCGGTAAAGCGCGCTGTCGCTGCGGGAAAGCCCGGCCTCGGCGGAAGCGTCACTGGCTTCCAGCGAAGCGATACCGATGCTGATGCTCAGCGGGATGCGCTGTCCGCCCTGCATCAGCGGTTGCTCCAGCAGTTGCTGCTGCAGGCGCTGGGCGAAGACCTGGGCGGCGGCGACGTCAGCATCCCCCAGCACCACGGCGAACTCCTCGCCGCCCATGCGTCCGGCGAAGTCGACACGGCGGATGTCTCGCCCGAGGATGCTGGCGAAATGGCGCAGGGCCTCGTCGCCGACGGCGTGGCCCCAGCGGTCGTTGATCGCCTTGAAGTGGTCGATATCGCACATCAGGATCGCTGCGCGGTGCGTCGTCGAGCGCTGTACGCGGCCAAGCTCTGCCTCGATCAGGCGCATGAAGTGGCCACGGTTGGGCAGTTGCGTGAGGAAGTCGGTGGTGGCCAGTACCTGCAACTCGGCTTCGATGCGCTTGCGTTCGGTGATGTCGGTGATGAAGCCGTGCCAGATCAGCGAGCCGTCCTCCCCGCGCTTGGGGTGGGCATTGCCCTGGCGCCAGAGCGTCCCGCGCCCGGCGATCTGCACGCGATATTCGTGCCTCCAGGGTTGCAGGTGGGCGGCGGAGGCCTCCAGCGAGGCGAGGCAGGCCGGCAGGTCCTCGGGGTGGATCAGGTCGCGCAGGAACACGGAGTTGTGCTGCATCTGCTCGGCCGGAATGCCGTAGATGTCCATCACCCCCGCGCTGACATAAGGGAAGGTTCCGGTACCGTCGGGCAGGCGGCGGAACTGGAAGACCATGCCGGGGATTTCATTGGTCAGGTCGGTAAGCAGCTCCACGCTTTCACGCAGTTGCTCGGCCATGCCACGCAGGGCGGTGATGTCGGTGGTGGTGCCGAGCATGCGCAGGGCGTTGCCGGCGGCGTCGCGCTCGACCACCTTGCCACGGCTGCAGACCCACAGGTAGTGGCCGTCCTTGTGTTGCAGGCGGTGTTCTACCTCATAGGCTTCGGTGCGACCCTCGAAGTGTTCGCGCATGGTGTTCTGCACGTAATCGAGGTCTTCGGGGTGCACCCGGGTGTAGGCGTCCTCGATGCGACTGCCGATTTCTTCCTCGGTATAGCCCAGCAGGGATTTCCATGCGCTGGAGTAGTGGATCTCGCCGGTGGGGACGTGGCGGTCCCAGATGCCGGTGCCGCTGCCGTCCACCGCCAGGGCCATGCGCCGCTCGCTTTCCTTCTGCGGAGCGCAGGCACGGTCGAGCAGAGCCTCGCCCAGTTCCAGTACATCGGCGAGCAGGTCTTGCTGCTCCTGGCTGAGTACCTGGCTGCTGTTGCCGAGCAGCAGCAGGCGTGCCTGGGGGAAGCCTTCCTGGTCGCGCAGTGTCTGGCTGGCCAGCAGATTCAGTAGCTGGCCCTGGTGGCTCAGGGGGCTGGTGGCGGCATTGAGGGAGAGCAGGGTGGCCAGGGAGAGGGCGCCGGCACCGTCGATGCCGAGCTGGCCGAGCAAATGGCCGCGCATGTCGATGAGCAGGACGGCGCAATCGCCACCCGCATGGCGGGCGAGACGCAGCAGGCCGTCGTATCGCCCGTACTCCTTTACCCCAGGATTACTGGAAGTTCGCATCCGATAGCAGCTTCTTCAACGGAGGATGGGCGTCGTTCTGGATTGCGATCCGAGCCGGTCATGCGGCAGCCGGACGCAGGTGGCTTTATGAAATCACGGTCGGGTGAGCGGCCACAATCTCTGCCTGCGACATGGGCGACGAGCGTGCCGCCCCCGCCGGATACACGGCGGGAGCGCGAGGGTCAGTTGATCAACTGGTCGATCAGCACGGCATTGGTGTAGATCAGGCTGCCGTCGCTGGCGCGATGGCCGACCAGGTGGAATTGTCCGCGCTTTTCGACGCCCCCCAGGTACACCCGGAACATACAGTCGGCCAGCGGCCCGTAGCCTTCGGGCATCCGCAGTTCGAGGGTGTCGAGGTCGGCATCGACCATCATTTCCCGCTGTCCGTTTTCCTGCAGATAGACCTCGGCCTGTTCCAGATGCAGGCGGTCGTTGTCGGTCAGATAGAAGCGGATATCTTCCAGCGGCGTGGGCTTCTGCTCGGCGGTGGTCTTGCACCAGCCTTCGAGGGTCATTGCGCTCATGGTGAGGTGCCTCCTGGGGTTGCGGACGGGATTACCGCGTCGTCCCAGAGTTGGACCGCTGCGCCGGGCAGTTCGATCAGTTTTTGTTCAGGTCATTAATTGAACGATAAATGCCGGGCATAAAAAAAGCCGCTCCAGGGGAGCGGCTCGAAGGACGTCGAAGGAGCAATCACAATATCAACGTCAGGAGTTGCCTTCCGCAGGGAAAGTGCGGAAGCGGGAAGATGGGGTAATTCTAGGAAGTTGCTTCCGTGGAATAAACAGCCATTCCGGGAAGAGACTTTCTGCATGGGCGTAATAATCTCACCCGGACACGGGGCAAACTTTCAGATAAATCCGAAAGTTGCCCCGCAGCGTTATTCAGGCAGGTAGTTGCACTGAATCACAGGATCGACAGCGGGTACTCGACGATCAGGCGCAGCTCATTGTTGTCGGCTTCACCCTGGTCGGCGTTGGCACGGTGGAAGGCCTGGCGCAGGCGGAAGGACAGGTCCTTCGCCGGGCCGGCCTGGACCACGTACTTGGCTTCCAGATCGGTCTCGTGGTGGCTGCCGTCCTCGCCGTACAGACCGACGTAGGCACCATCCGCATCGGCGTGGCTGCCGTCGATGCCGGTACCGTTGATGTAGCGGGCCATGAAGCTCAGGCCCGGTACGCCGTAGGTGTCCATCGCCAGGTCGTAGCGGACCTGCCAGGAGCGCTCGCCCGGGCCGTTGAAGTCGGAGTACTGCACGGAGTTGGCGAGGAACACCGAGTCACCGGTGGCACCGGCGCCATCGTCGCCGAAGCCCACGTAGTCGAACGGCGTGTCGCCATGGACTTTCTGGTAGGCCAGGGTGACGGTGTGTGCCTGCAGGAAGGAGTAGGCGGCCGCCAGCGACCAGGTGGTGTTGCTGATCTCGCCGGCCTTGGCCTGGCCTTCGTCGTTGGTGCGGTAGATGTTGAAGTCGAAGGCGAGCGACTGGTCATTGGCGACCGGCAGCACCCAGTTCAGGTTGCCGTAGTACTGGCGCCAGATGTCCTTGAACTCGGAGCCGTACAGCGAAACGCTCAGGTTGTCGTTGATCGCGTACTTGCCGCCGAGGAAGTCGACGTCGCTGGTTTCCACCGCGGCGTAGGCCGCCCACAGGCCGCCGTCACGGGCGGTGGTGACCGGGCTGGTGCCGGAGGTGAAGTGACCGGCTTCCAGGTCCAGGCCCTCGATTTCGCTGCTCAACAGGTTGAAGCCCGAGGCGGTCTGCGGGATCAGGCGGGTGCCGCCGGCGGCGAACACCGGAGCGGTCGGCTGCATGTCGCCGAATTTCAGCTCGGTCTTGGAGATGCGCACCTTCAACGCGCCACCGGCCTTGCCGTAGTCGTCGTCCGGCTTGCCGTCGTTGCCCACCGGCAGGTTGCCGGTGCCCGCGCGGCCGCGGCCGGCGTCGAGCTTGATGCCCAGGTAGCCGAAGGCATCCACGCCGAAGCCGACGGTGCCCTGGGTGTAGCCGGAGGAGAAGTTCGCCAGGAAGCCCTGGGTCCAGTCGCGGTTGTCGCCTGCGCCGTTCTTGCCGTCGTGGTCGTAGTACTGGTTGCGCAGCAGGACGTCGAGCTTGGCGTCCTCGACGAAGCCCTTGGCATCGGCCTGATCGGTGACGAAGGGCTCGGCAGCGGCGAACTGGCTGGCGGCGGCGGAAACAGCGAGCACGATGGCGCTGCGTTTGAGGTGCTTCATGGATATTGCCCCTAGAGTCTTGGAGGACCGGCTCGGTGAAGTGCGTGAGAACCGGACGTTTTTATAGGCAGGCACAATGAATCCGGACATGGTTTGACCACGGCGGAAAGTCGCAGGAAGTTGCGTTGGCATTGTTGCAGTTAACTGGCTTTGTATTCCCCCGCGAATTGCTCCAGACGCGGAAGAGCCGACGTCATAATGCCCAAAGAGTTCGTCGTTTAAATCACGGATTATGAAAAGGTCTATATCCCAAACTGTAATAATCGGGACTTTTGTCCAGTTGACATAACTAATCCGGAAGTTCTTCGGAGAGAGGCAATGTCACTGTTTCCGGGGGCTGCGGGCACGGTGACATGGCGCCCTGAGGGGCGATGCGGCTAAGCTGCGCCACCCGGCCGCCGCACCTGGTGCGGCGACGTGCCCCATTCACCGACAGCAGAGATTTGTCCCATGACGCCTACCTTCATCCCCGACGCGGACCCCGAATCCATCTCCTCCGACGTCGCCGGCTTCGGCGGCCTGCTGGTGTCCACGCAGATCCCCACCCTCGAGGACGGCAGCCTGGAACTGGGCGACATCAAGGCCCAGAGCGAAGCTACCCTGCGCAGCCTGCAGCTGGCCCTGGAAAAGGCCGGCAGCGGTCTGGACCACGTACTGCACCTGACCATCTACCTCACCAGCATGGCCGACCGCGCCGCGTTCAACGAGGTGTACTGCCGCTTCTTCGCCAAGCCTTATCCGGTGCGCGCCGCCGTCGGTATCGCCGAGCTGGCGGTCGAGGGCATGAAGGTGGAAGTCACCGCCATCGCGGCCAAGCGCGCCAGCTGAACCCTTGTAGGAGCGGGCCATGCCCGCGATGGGGCCGCTTAGCGGCCCTTTCTTTTTCCCCTCTCCGATTTCCCCGCACAGCCCACCTCTGCTTCGCGGGCATGGCCCGCTCCTACAGGTCTGCCGTCTGTTGCTCTTCGTAGGAGCGAGCTTGCTCGCGAATCTCCCCGCTCCAGATTCCCGCCAAATGTATTGCTTTGTATCTGCCGCTCCCTGAGCGGACACACGCATACAAAAGCCTCCAGCTGCCGATACGCCCGCGATACATCGCCCAGGCGAAATAGCCTTACCCGAACGAAACAACGCGACGGCAGGGAAAACCCTCCAGCGCCTCGTTCCAGGGATTCGCCCTTGCGGCATGACCCGGCGCACCCAGCGTCACAGCATCTGGAGAAACACTATGACTCGTACCTCGAAAACCCAGCTCGGCCTGCTCGCGGTTGCCCTGGCTGGTGGCCTGAACCTGGCGACTTCCGCCTTCGCCGTCGAAGCCCTGCCACAGGGCTACCAGCTGGCTTCCGCCGCCAAGGCCGGGGAGGGCAAGTGTGGCGAGGGCAAGTGCGGCGCCAACGAGGCCAAGACCAAGGCCAAGGCGAACCAGGGCGAAGGCAAGTGCGGCGAAGGCAAGTGCGGTGCCGACGGCGCCCAGGCCAAGGCCACCGGCGCCGAGGGCAAGTGCGGTGAAGGCAAGTGCGGCGATGCCTCCTTCGCCCGCACCGATACCGACCACGACGGCCGTGTCTCTCGCGCCGAACTGCTGGCCGTGGCGCCCAAGGCCAATGCCGAATTCGACGCCATCGACGCCAACCACGACGGCTACCTCTCCGAAGGCGAGGTCTACCAGTTCCGCAAGAACCAGTTCGACTCCAACGGCAAACCGTTCCCTTCCGACCTGTACAGCAAGCTGAGCCAGGCCAGGAACTGAGCCAGGCCGGACCTCCCCGCGCCATCGGCCGGGGAGGACAACTCGCCCAAGGAGAGCACCATGACGACTTCCGTATCCCTGCAAGGAGCCGGCCTCGGCCTGCGCCGCGCCATGCTGACCGACCTGCTGAGCGTGGATGACCGCGCCGTCGATTTCCTCGAAGTCGCGCCGGACAACTGGATCGGTGTCGGCGGCTCCTATGGTGAGGGCCTGGCGCGCCTGGCCGAACGCTTCCCACTGTCCTGCCATGGCCTGTCACTGTCCCTGGGCGGCCCCGAGCCACTGGACCACGTGTTCCTCGGCCGCGTCCGCGAGTTTCTCGACCAGCACAGGGTGCCGCTGTTCAGCGAACACCTGAGCTACTGCTCTGACGAAGGCCATCTCTACGACCTGATTCCCATGCCCTTCACCGACGAGGCCGTGCGCCACATCGCCAGCCGTATCCGTGAAGTGCAGGACGTCCTCGGCCGCCGCATCGCCGTGGAAAACATTTCCTACTACGCCGCGCCCTACCAGGCACTGAGCGAGATCGACTTCCTCCGAGCCGTGCTCAGTGAGGCCGACTGCGACCTGCTGCTGGACGTCAATAACCTCTACGTCAACGCCCACAACCACGGCTACGACGCCGCTGGCTTCCTGGCCCGCGTACCGGCCGAGCGCGTCGTCTGCCTGCACGTCGCCGGCCACTACGACGAAGCGCCGGACCTGAAGATCGACACCCACGGCGCCGCTGTGAAGGATGACGTCTGGAGCCTGCTGGCCAGCGCCTACCGGCACCTGGGCACGGTCCCGACCCTGCTGGAACGAGACTTCAACCTGCCGCCCATGGCTGAACTGCTCGCTGAGGTGGACTACATCCGCGCGCTGCAAACGGCCGCACGCCAGCCGGAGGTGCGCCATGGCTGAGTCCCTGCGCGAACAGCAACTGCGCATGACCCGCTACATCCGTGATCCGCAGGCCAACGAACCGCCGCCGGGCATCGAGGCGCGGCGCCTGGCGGTGTACCGACAACTGTTCTTCGGCAACCTGCAATCGCTGCTCGCCGGCAACTTCCCGGTGCTGCACGCGAGCCTGCCGCGCGAACAGTGGCAGGGGCTGACCGAAGACTTCTACGCCAGCTTCCGCTGCCAGACGCCGCTGTTCACCGAGGTGGCCGGTGAGTTCGTCGAGTACCTGGAGGGCCGCACCGAGCTACCCGGCTGGGTCGCCGAGCTGGCGCACTATGAATTCATCGAGACCGCGTTGCTGCTCAGCGACAACACCGAGCCGTCCCATGACCCGGACGGCGACCTGCTCGATGGCGTGCCGCTGTTATCCAGTCTCTGTACGCCGCTGGCCTATGCCTGGCCGGTGAGCCACATCGGCCCCGAGCATATCCCGCAGCAAGCACCGGCTGAACCGACGCTGCTGCTGGCCCGTCGGGATACCGACCTGAAGGTGTACTTCTCGCGCCTGGCCCCGCTGGCCCATGCTCTGCTGGTGTCGCTGCAACAGTGGCAGCTCACCGGTCGCCAACACCTCAAGGCGCTGGCGGAAATCGCCAACGTCGAACCGGCCGCCATCGAAGGGCAAGGCATTGCCTTGCTGCGCAGCCTGAAGAAGCAAGGCGTGGTGCTAGGCACTCGCCCGAACTGCACCACCCCACGTCGTCCCCCCTTGACACGCCCTGAAGGAGAAGCGTCATGACCGACATCCTGGCAACCGTGATCTACACCGCCCACACCCACACCACCGGAGGCCGCGATGGCCGTGGCCAGACCTCCGACGGTGAGCTGGACCTGCCCCTGAGCCCGCCCGGCTCCGGCCGCCCCGGCACCAACCCCGAGCAGCTGTTTGCCATCGGCTGGTCTGCCTGCTTCATTGGCGCCCTGCGCCGCGCCGGGCAAAAGCTGAACGTGCGCCTGCCGGCCGATGTGGCGGTCGATGCGCAAGTTTCACTGGGCAACACCGCCGATGGCGGCTTCGCCCTGGCCGCTCAGCTCACCGTGCACCTGCCCGGCTTGTCGGTGGAGGACAAGGAGAAGCTGGTGGCCGAAGCGCATCAGATCTGCCCGTACTCCAAGGCGACTCGCGGGAACATTGAGGTTGGGTTCGTCATTCCCTGATCGATCCCTTGTCCAGAGCGCAGCCCGCGCACCTTGATCGGTGCGCGGGCTTTCTGCTTTTCGTAGGAGCGAGCTTGCTCGCGAACCCGGTGACCGTCGAAGGCGCTGGAGAATCCGTTCCCGAGCAAGCTCGCTCCTACAGCCCCCGTTCGAGTTCAGCGTTGAATGGGGCGGCATGGGTATCGCTGCGCTCCACCCATCCTACGTTGACGCGTCCGACGGGCTTATGCGCCGCGTCTTCATTGACCTTCCCAGGGCCAGCCCTTACGTTTCCCAGCCGCTCAACAGAGTGGTGCGGGATTGGCGTCCCGGACCTCAGAACAAACGTAAGCTTTCGGGCTCATGTCGGCATGGTCGCACCTGTGCAATGGGCGGCCCGTGCAGGGCATCTTCGGATGCGCCGGATGTTCTGACCGGTACGCGAACCTGTACGACCTGCTCTCCCGGATTGGCGTCTGGATGAGCAGCTCAAAGCTCTCATCCAGGTCAAGAAAATGCTTCCATTCCATATCCGCAACGATGCCACCCCGCTCGAGCTCTTCGACGCCGCCGAAGACCGCCGCCCGTTGTGTCCTGCTCCTGCTGGCCTGCGCAGATAACCTGCCCAGTGGCGACCTTCTTTCCCGCACTCTGAGCGGCCTTGAAATCCTTCTAGCCGACGCCGCCTTGCTCTATGAAGGCACCCTCGATGGCATGAATAGCGCGCACTTGTAGGATGGGTGGAGCGCAGCGATACCCATGCGGATCGCGTGCTGCCCGTGCCTGATATCGCGGAAATCATCCGCTCCCGCCTTAATGAGCCGAAAACAAAAACGCCCTCTCCATCGGAGAGGGCGTTTCTGTCGAACAGTCGCTGTGCGGGGCGATCAGTTCAGCCGCGAAGTCCCCACGAACCGCCGTACCAGCCCATCCACGCTAAGCGCTCCCGCCCCCTTCAGCACCAGCGGCACCAACGCCACCAGGTAGATCAGCGGCAGCTTGTAGTTGCCAAAGCCATGGTCGGTGATCGAGTAGCCCTGGGCGAGTTCCGCCAGGCTCGACCACTGCGCCGGCCAGTGCACGGCGGCGATGGCGACGAGGGTTACGACGATCAGCGAGGCCGAGGCGAAGCGTGTGGCGAGGCCCAGCAGGAGCAGGATCGGCGCGATCAGCTCGGCCCACATCGACACCTGCCAGTCGAAACCGGCAGAGAAGTGGTTGAAGGGGAAGGGGAAGCTGGCGTGGATCTGCTCGAACCAGTTGTCGCCGTGCCATTTCTCCAGGCCGGATTCGAAGAACTCCCAGGCCAGGAACAGCCGCAGCGGGATGTCCCAGCCCCAGGCGGCGAGGCGGTCGAGTTGGTCGAAAGCGGTCTTGAGCGGATTCAGGGTCAGCAGGGTCATGGCGCACCTCGTGGGCAATGTTGTAGGCAATCGATCGTGAGCAAGGCTTGGGTGGCCGGGCGATGGTTTCGCCCGGTGGCGGAACAAGTGGGTATCAGGCGTTCGGCAGCGCGGGGCGAGCACCACGGCGCAGGCGCACGGCCAGCTTGGCGATGAGCTTGAAGACGATGGCGCTGAAGATCAGGCCGAAGCCCAGCGGGTACCAGGAGCCCATTGGCAGGCGCTTGTAGAAGGACAGCAAGAACACCCCGGCGATGACCCAGGTGCCGATACTGTGCAGGCCCTTCCAGACACGGGCACCGAGCAGTTTCACCGCGTAGGGGAAGGAAGTGGCGGCCAGCAGGGCGATGAACAGGTAGCCGACCGAGCCGGGAATATTCGCGGCGGCGCTGCGGCCGTTCCAGAAGGTCTCGGGGAAGAACTTCACATAGAGGAGGATCAGCACCGCGTGTACGGCGTGGGAGAAGGCGAAGGCCAACCCGAGGAAGCGTCGCTCGCGCAGCAGGCCGCGGGTGAAGTCGCTCGGCACCAGCGCTGCCAGGGACGAGGCGAGGAACGTGGCGAGGAACAGCGCGAAGGAGGTGCGGGCGGTGACGCGGATCGAGCTGCGTAACGCGTCCACCCATTGCGGCTGGGACCACAGGGCCAACGCGGTGACGATCAGCACCAGCAGCGACAGCAGGGAAAACAGGCGCCAGCCATGCAGGCGGGCAGGTTCGGCGGGACGGTTCATGGCGGGCTCCTTTGGGCGAACGCGGCGGGCGGGGGTGCCGCCGCTGTTCGTGGAGCCATCTTGTCGACGGGCCTTATCCCGGATGTGTCCGGCGAGGCCCGTCTTGTATCCCTCTGTACAAAGCCTCAGCTGGCAGGGCGAAGTACCAGCTGCACACACAGCCCGCCGCTGGTGCGGTTGGACAGGGTCAGCGTGCCGCCCAGCGCCTGGCTCAGCTGCTGGGCGATCGCCAGCCCCAGGCCGGTGCCGCCGGTGCTGCGGTTGCGCGAGCTCTCCACCCGGTAGAAGGGTTTCACCACTTCGGCGAGTTCCTCCTCGGGGATGCCCGGGCCGTCGTCGAGTACACGAACACACACGACGCCCTGGCTATCGCGCTCGACTTGCACCTGGGCGGAGCCGCCGAACTTCAGGGCGTTGTCCACCAGGTTGGTGAGCACCCGGCGCAGGGCGTGGGGGCGAGTTTCCAGTACCGCATGGCTGTTGCCCTGCAGTTCCACGGCCTGGCCGCTGTCCTGGTAGTCGAGCACCAGGCTGTCGAGGAAAGCGTCGAGGTTGACCTTCACCGCCGCCTCGCTGGCACCGTCCATGCTGCGTGCGTAGGCCACGCCTTCGCGGACCAGGTGTTGCATTTCTTCCAGGTCGCTCCACAGGCGCTCGCGCTCGGGCGAGTCGTCCATCTGCTCGACGCGCAGTTTCATCCGTGTGATGGGGGTCTGCAGGTCGTGGGAGATGGCGGCGAGCAGTTGCATGCGCTCCTTCAGGTAGGAGCCGATGCGGCCTTGCAGCGCGTTGAAAGCGCGGGCGGCATAGGCGACTTCGCTGGGGCCGCGCTCGTCCAGCTCCGGGGCCGGGGCGTCCGGGTCGAGATGGTCCACGGCCTGGGCCAGTCGCGTCAGCGGGCGGATCGCCAGGCGCACGGCGAGCCAGGTGCAGAGCAGCAGCAGCGCCAATTGCACGATCAGCACCCAGGGCAACCATTGCGCCACGGGCACGCCCTTGGGCGTCACGTCGATGGTCAGCGGCATGCCGTCGGCCAGCTTCAGGTGTACCTGGAAGTGCGGGATCGAGCCGGCAATGGTCTCGAAACGCAGCCCGTAGCGCGGGCCGATGGCGTCGGCGATGGAGGTCGCCGCCATGGGCGCCTGCGCCATGTTCATCGGCTCGCCGGGCTGGCCGCCGTCCAGGCGATAGCGGTAGTTGGGCCGTTGCACCATGGGCAGCCAGCGCTCGCGTTCGTCCAGCGGCAGGCGGTCGAGCAGCGCGACAGCGGTGCTGACGTCGGTTTCCAGGTTGCCCAGCATCATGCTGCGCGCGCTCTGGTAGCGCTCGTAGAACTGCGAGCAGAACGACAGGCTGTAGGCGAATACCAGCCCGGCGAGAAAGATCAGCGCCAGGCGTGCGGCCAGTGTACGTGGCCAGTGCAGGAGGGATTTCATGGGTTGGGCTCGAGCAGTTCGACAGCCAGGGCGAAGACGTAGCCTTCGCTGCGCACCGTCTTGATGTAGGCCGGCTCGCGGGCGTCGTCCAGCAGGCGCTGGCGCAGGCGGCTGACCAGCAGATCGATGGAGCGGTCGAAGATGTCCGCCTCGCGGCCTTGTGTCAGGTTCAGCAGTTGTTCGCGGCTGAGCACGCGCTGCGGGTGATCGACGAACACGCGCAGCAGGCGGTACTCGGCGCCGCTCAGGGCGACCAGGGTGCCGTCTTCGTCGAGCAGGTGGCGCGCGGTGGTGTCGAGCTTCCAGCGACCGAAGCCGATCAGCCGGCTCGCTTCGCTGACCTGCAGGTTCGGCGGCAGCATGCGGGTGCGGCGCAGCACGGCGTTGATCCGTGCCAGCAGCTCGCGGGCAGAGAAGGGCTTGGTGAGGTAGTCGTCGGCGCCCATTTCCAGGCCGATGATGCGGTCGGTCTCATCGTTGCGTGCGGTGAGCATCAGCACCGGAGTGGACTTGTGCTTGCCCACGCGGAGCTCACGGCACAGCTTCAGGCCGTCGTCGCCGGGCATCATGATGTCGAGGACGATCAGGTCCACCGAGTTGGCATCGAGGAAGGCGCGCATCTGCCGACCGTCTCCTGCCAGGCTCACGCGCAGGCCGTTCTTCTTCAGGTAGTTGCCGACCAGCTCGCGAATCTCGCGGTCGTCGTCGACGATCAGTACGTGATCGACATGGTCCATGCCGGTGCCTCGTTCGTAGTGGGTTGAGGCGAGTTTATAGCGCAGCGTCGCGCTTGCCTGCCGTGCTTTGTATTCCACTGTATCCAGAGCCGCCGCCGATACCCGGCGCGGCAAACCAGGGGCCTGTGCGACACAAGCCCGATACCTCCTGAACGTGAAATGGGCACCAACGGCGAGGCACACAGCCCCCGCCGGCCAAACCCGACACAGGACAGGAGAACCGCCATGAAGACCATCCAATTCGCCAGCGCTTGCCTCTTCGCTTCCCTCGCCGCTTTTGCCAGCTTCGGCGCCCAGGCCGCCGATACCCAGCCCGCCGAGCCGTACCACTACGGCCAGAAGCTGGACGTGAAGCAGGTCATCGCCATCCAGGAAGAGGCTGCTTCGCCCTTCGACTGCGGCATCGTCAACGCTCGCATGGATTACCTGGATTCCCACGGCCAGCCGCACAGCGTGGCCTACCGCAAGTTCGCCACTAACTGCAACGAAGGCGGCTGATTCCCCTGGACCGCGGCCAGGGACGGCCGCGGCGTTTACTCCCAGCCGCTCACTCCAGAAAAAGCCCCGGGCCGACCGCCCACCGAGGTGCCCATGTTGCTCATCGCCTTTCTCGGCGGGGCGCTGACCCTGCTCAGCCCCTGCATCCTTCCCGTACTGCCTTTGTTGCTGCAGCGCGCCGGCGGACCGGCGTGGTCGCCGTGGGTGACCTTGCTCGGCCTGGCCAGCGGCTTCGCTGTGCTGGCGAGCCTGGCGACCGTCTCCAGCAACTGGGTGATTGCCGCCAGTGAGTGGGGGCGGTACTTCGCCCTCGCACTGCTGTCGGTTTCCGCCGTTGCGCTGCTCTGGCCACGTTTCAGCGACTGGCTGGCCAAGCCCTGGGCGTGGCTCGGTGACCGCTTGCATGGCGAAGCTCGGCGTATGCCACCGGCTTTCTCCGCGTGGGTACTGGGTTTCGCTGCCGGCCTGCTGTGGGCGCCCTGCGCCGGCCCGGTGCTGGGGCTGATTCTCTCCGGCGCCATGCTGCAAGGCCCGAGCGCGCAGGCCAGCCTGCTGCTGTTCGCCTACGGCCTGGGTAGTGCCACCGTGCTGGGCATCGTGCTCTTCGCCGGTCGGCGGCTGATGCAGCACCTGCGTCCGCGCATGGCGGTGATTGAAGGCCTGCGTCGCGCCACTGGTGTGCTCGCTCTGCTGGCCGTCGTCGGCATCGCCAGCGGTACCAGCGCACAGCTGGCTTCCGGCAGCTCATCGACCCTGGTGAACAGCCTGGAACACAAGGTCATCGACGGCGTGCCCGCGCTTATCAGCCAACTGATGCCCGGCGACATGGCCCACGGCGCCGAACGCCTACCCGACCTCGGCCCTGCTCCCGAACTGCAAGGCGCGGTGGAGTGGATCAACAGCCCCGAACTGAACCTGCGTGACCTGCGCGGCAAGGTGGTGCTGGTGGACTTCTGGACCTACGACTGCATCAACTGCCAGCACAGCCTGCCGTACGTGAACGCCTGGGCGAGGAAGTATGCGGACCAGGGCCTGGTGGTGATCGGCGTGCATACCCCGGAATATCCGTACGAGCGCGTCCCCGCGAACGTCCGCGATGCCGTGAACAAGCACGACATCCACTACCCCGTAGCGCTGGATAACCAGTACCGGATCTGGAACGCCTTCGCCAACCAGTACTGGCCGGCGCACTACTTCATCGATGCCCAGGGGCGCGTGCGCCACCTGTCGATCGGGGAGGGCGGGTATGAGGAGCAGGAACAGGTGATTCAGGCTTTGCTGAAGGAGCGGGATGGGGCGAAGGCTGGGGTGTGAGTGGCGATTGGGCGGATGGAGTATCCGTCCATTCTCCTTACTTCCCGCTGCCGGCGGGCCTTGCCTGCAGCTCTACGCCCAGTGCGCGCATGACCTTCATCACTGTCTCGAAGCGCGGCTTGGCGCCCGGGGCAAAGACCTTGTACAGGCTCTCCCGGCCCAGACCCGAGTCGTTGGCGATCTTGGTCATCCCGCGCGCCTTGGCGATGTTGCCGATGGCCAACAGCAGCTCATCAGGATCGCCGTCAGCCAGGACCTGGGACAGGTATTCGGCGATGACTTCCTCGTTGTCGAGGTAGTGGCTGGTGTCGAAGTCGCTCAGTTCAACGCTCATTGAATGTCTCCCGCCAGCTGCTGCGCCAGCTTGATATCCCGCTGTTGGGAGGATTTGTCTCCGCCGCACAGCAGCAGGAACACCATATCGCCACGGCGCATGAAGTACACGCGATAGCCAGGACCGATATCCAATCGGATTTCCGAGACACCGATCCCCACTGACCGCGTGTCGCCGAGATGGCCCGATCGGATACGGTCCAGGCGCCGCAGGATTGCGACTTTCCCACGGGCATCCCGAAGGCCGGAGAGCCAGCGATCAAACTGGCTGGTTTGCTTGAGCTGGTAGGTCATGCGGCGACTGTATCCAGAAGGATACAGCTGTGCCAGCGAGTCTGCAGCTGAAATGTTCGGCAATCGCAACGAAAGCGCTGAAGAGGGCGTAGGACGATAGAGTGCTCGGCTGTCTTCAGCCCAGCACCTGATTCCGCCCCTGCTTCTTCGCCTCATACAACGCCGCATCCGCCCTTGCTACCAGTGCTTCGGCGGAGGCTTCCTGCCCAGGCACCGACGCCGCCACACCGATACTGACGCTCACTCGCCCCAACGGTGAAAGCTCATGGGGCAAGGCGATGGA
This sequence comes from Pseudomonas sp. YH-1, assembly GCF_051990045.1. Classification (NCBI taxonomy): domain Bacteria; kingdom Pseudomonadati; phylum Pseudomonadota; class Gammaproteobacteria; order Pseudomonadales; family Pseudomonadaceae; genus Pseudomonas; species Pseudomonas sp. YH-1. The sequence continues at coordinate 2,464,054 of NZ_CP178184.1, forward strand.
TTCCACCGCCTGCAGCAGCTTCTGCGCCATGCCACGCACGCCCGCAAGGTCGGTCATCGGCGCGAGGAAGACGAACTCCTCTCCGCCATAACGCGCCACCAGGTCGGTGGAACGGTTCACCGTGGTCGCCAGTGCCTGGGCTATCTCACGCAGGCAGGCGTCGCCGGCCGGGTGGCCGTAGTGGTCGTTGTAGCGCTTGAACCAATCTACATCCATTACTGCCAGGGCCAGCGACTCGCCGGAGCGGCGCGCGTGGCCCCATTCCTGCTCCAGCACCTGGTCGAAGCGGCGGCGGTTGGCGATGCCGGTGAGGGCGTCGGTCAGGCTCATGGCTTCCAGCTGGTTGTTCAGCTCACGCAGCTCGTCGGTACGCTCGGCGACGCGCAGCTCCAGTTCGTGCTCGGAGCTGCGGAGGTTATCCACAAGCTGCTGCTGGGCGCGGATCAATTCCTCCTGTACCCGTACCTTCTCCCGGCGCATCACGTTGAAGCGGTCGGCGAGGGCGAAGGCCAGCACGATCATCTCCATCGCCGAGCCCAGCTGCAGGCCGTCCACGGTGAACAGGTTGGTCGGCACGATGCCCATGGCGCGCAGCGAAGTCATTGCCCCGCCGAGCATCAGCAGGGCGAAGGCGGCCAGGAAGAAGAACGCGCTGCGCTGGCGCTTGAAGGCACAGAGCGCCGCGCACAGCAGCAGGATCAGCGCGGTGGCGAAATTCAGCAGGATGCCCGCGCGCGAGACATGCGGCAGCGCGAGCGCATAGGCGATCGGGCTGACCAGGTAGAGCGCGATCATCCCGCGCAACACCCAGTCCAGGCGTGGCAGCAAGCGGTCGAGCTGCATCATTCGCCGCGCGAACAGCAGCAGCGCGGCGAGGGCCAGCGACACGCCGGAGTAGTAGATGACGTTGGAATTGAGCGGTTCACCGAAGATCGACCAGTCCGGCGCCAGGCCGTTCTTGATCGCCAAGGCCCCGGCCGTGCAGCTCACGAAGACCACGTAGAGCAGGTAGATCGGGTCGCGCAGGGCGAACAGCAGCATCAGGTTGAACAGGATCATTGCTACGGCGATGCCGAAGTACCAGGCCTTGCCGGTGTAGTCGTCACGCTCGTAGGTGTGGAACGCCTTCACCGGCCATAGCTGCAGCGGCACCAGCAGGCCGATACTCGACTCTACGCGCAGGTACAGCACCTGCTCGGCGTGCGCCGGCAGGTTCAGCGGGAAGACGAAGTTGCGGTTCGGGTAGACCTTGCTGCTCTGCGGAACGTCGCTGCCGGTGTTGATCGTCCGGTAGCTGCCATTCGCCTGCGGGATATTCGCCTGCACATGGGAGATACGCGGGTTCTCCACCACCAGCAGGCGCTGCACCGGGGCGTCGCTGGGATTGCTCAGCTGCAACTTCAGCCAGAAGGCCGAGCGGGTGAAGCCCATCGCCAACGAACTGCCCGGCGGCTGGTCGGCCTTGAAGCGGGGCTGCTGCTCGGGGGACTGCACATCCGCCAGCGTCAGGTTGCGCGTTGGGTCTTCGAGGATGGAGACATAGGTGGTCAGTGTCAGAGGCTGGGTGCTGACACTGGCCACGTCTACCCCTGGTGCAGCCCAGGCGGGGCGGAGGAACAGTACGAGGGAAAGCAGGAGCCAAGACAGTAACTGCCGGTGCGAGGCGAGAGCGGGCATGCGGCAAGGTCCGGGCTGTAGGGAGGCGGAAAGTCTACAAGAGCCAGGGCCGGCTAAAAAAGCCGACGGTGGAGCGATGATTGCCTCGGTCTACTCGTGCGATCGGGCCAGAGAGTAGGTACGCTCAGGACTTCCAACAGAATCAGGGCGATACTGCCGATGACCTCCGACGCATGGATAGCGATGCAATGAATCTGGCAGACATTCTCGGCGAGCTCTGTTCAGTACTCTTCAACTGGCCTGGGCCAGACAATCGGCCGAACCGGGTATTTACCCCAGGCTTTGTAGTGCTCTGCATCATCCTGGCGATGGTTGAACTGGCGGTGCTGCACGGGATATTTGGGCAGCAGGGATGAATTGGGCCGGGATCTTGGCTCCATGAAAGATTGCGCCTGAAAACAAAAGCCCCCGGCAATTCACGTTGCCGGGGGCTTTTGCTTGCATTCTGGAGCGGGCGAAGGGAATCGAACCCTCGTCATGAGCTTGGGAAGCTCAGGTAATGCCATTATACGACGCCCGCTTGGGGGTGCCTTTTTACCAGAAGGGCGGGGCTTAGTGAAGCCTCGGCGTTCAGGTAGGGCGAGTGGGCGGAATTCGTGAGCGGGATGGTGCAGTGAAACACCGGGGACGGAGGGTCTGGGGCCGGCCCCCGGCTGTGTGCGCAGGCTGCATCAGCCCACCATGGCGGCGATGGGTACGCCCTGGCTGCTGGGCAGGTAGGGGTTGGCCAGGACCGGGTGGCGCTGCGGCTGGAGGAAGGTCAGGAGGGCGTCCTGGGTTTCCTGCCAGGCCTTCTTGTGTTCCACGTCGATGAAGTGGCCGGCGTTGCGGATGGTGCGGAATTCGCAGTCGCGGATCAGTTGCTGGAACAGCTTCGCCTCGGCCGGGGTGGTGTAGATGTCCAGCTCGCCATTCATGAACAGCAGCGGGATGTCGATGGCCGCGAACTTCTCCATGTAGCTGTCCGCGCTGAGCTTGAGCACTTGGCAGATGTGGAAATGCATCTGCTGGTATTCGTGCTCGTCGAGGCCGCTGACGTGGCGGAAGTTGTAGCGCTTGAACAGCTGCGGCAGGTACTGGCCGATGGTGTCGTTCACCAGGTTGCCGACATTGGTGCGGTCGCAGGCGGACAGGTAGTCCAGGCCGCGGTGCAGGTAGTCGAGCATCGAGGCGTTGAGCAGCGGCGAGAATGAGTTGATCACTGCCTTCTGGATCCGCGCCGGGCGTTCTGCCAGGGCCAGCAGGGTGGCGACGCCGCCCCAGGAGAAGGACATCACCACGTCGGCGCGGTAATGCTCGATCAGGCCGAGCAGCAGCTGTGCCTCGTACTCCTTGGTGATGAACTCGCGGCAGTCGTTGTGCGCCTTGGACTGGCCCGCATACGGCTGGTCGTAGCAGACCACGTTGAAGTGCGGTTGCAGGTATTTCACCGTTTGCGCGAAGGAGGCGGTGGTTGCCAGCGAGCCGTTGACCAAAATGATGGTCTGGCGCGCTTCCCTGTTGGCGTGAAACTCCGTGTGTACCCGGTGTTGCTGAATCTCGACGACGGCGGTTTCCGGCCTCATGTCGTATTCCTCCAGACGCAGGTCATGGTGCGCATCCACCATCGGATGCGAAGAAAGTACCCAGGCAGAGGAAAGCGTCTTGACGTGACAGCTTCATGTCACTCGACGAAAGTTAACAATCTCTTGATTTTCAAATGGTTACGACACCAAAAGACAGCTATCCGAAGCCGGTTAGGCGCGGAGGATTGGCTTCTGATCAGGCGGGGGAAGGTGCGGCTTGGGGAACAGCTGCCGCGAAAATCATTGTTGGTTGCGCTGCGTGACTCATTGGTCACGCTTGAGCCTGAGTTAAGCAGGGTGGTCCGGCGCCTGCAACCGCCACTGGGCGCCTGAGTCACATCGGTTTGCCGAAATCCGACGAAATGACATTTCTCATCGCGATTCTCCGGCGCTTTGGAGAAGCCGGATTACACTCATGTGATGGCTGTAACGCCCCCTGCCGAAGACGAGCGATCTCGCCGTGCTCCCCCTGAGGCCGATACCGCGTGCGGAGCGGTTCAATGGCACTTCATCCACGGTTCTCCACATTGCTGGTCCTGGCCCCGGCCGCTTGGCTGTGTGCGGAAGCCATGGCCGAAGATCGCTACGGTTGCGAGCAGCCGATCTCTGTGGCCTATACCCGCAATGTCGTGTTCTTTCATGACGACGTGGGCATCGATCCGGACCTGATCGCCGAGTTGGGCAAGCGCACTGGCTGCCAGTTCGAGACGTCGATTCGCCCGCGCGACGAAATCTGGCGCAAGTTGGAAAACGGCGAGCTGCAGATGGGCACCAGTGGCGTGGCGACGCCGCAGCGCCGTGCCTACACCTACCTGCTGCCGTACCTGTACATGCGCAACAAGCTGATCGTGCGTGAAGACCTGGGGGAAATGAACAGCCTGGATGCCTTCCACGACATGCCGGGTGCGCGCCTCGGGGTGATTGCCGGTTACCGCCACGGTGCCTACATCGATGGCATGTTGCGCATCCTCCGGGCCGAAGGGCGGGTGATCGAGTACAAGGACGACGCGGCACGCTTTACCGCGCTGCTCAATGGCAACGTGGAAGGCGTCATCGGCCATGAGATGAATCTCGAAGGCGCGGTGAGCGATCGTCGTCAACGGGACCGCTTTCATGTGATAGATGTGATGCCCGGGCCGGCTACACCCCATAACCTGATGCTCTCGCGCAAGCGCTTCACTCCGGCGCAAAGTGCCGAATGGATGCGCCTGATGGAGACGTTGTGGCTGGATGGCACCCTGGCCCGGATCATGCGTAGGAATGCACCGCCGCAACAGGCGGAAGGACTGCTCGACAGCGGCTATCGCTACAGCTCCACGGACAGAGGCTGGTAAAGGATGAAGGCATTCGAACGGGGCATTCCGCTGCAACTGCTGGTGGCCGGCGCCATCATCGCCAGCATGCTGGTGCTGGCGGGGGCGTTGCTGATCCAGGGATACCGCGGTGTGGAAGGCGCGCTGGTGACGGCGGCGGGGGAGTCGGCCAGTCAGTTGGGCGCGACCATCAACGAACGGATTCGCCGCCTGATCGACCCGGCGGAAAGCGCACTGCGCCTGCTGACTCACGATCCCATCTCGCAGACCGACAACTTGCCGGCCCGCCTCGATCGCCTGCCGATGCTCGTGGAAAACCTGCGCGCCAACCGTACCCTGAGCGCGGTGTACATCGGCTATCCGAACGGCGAGTTCCTGCTGATCCGCGCGCTGCGGGTACCGGAGGTCCGCCGTGCGTTGCAGGCACCGGACGCAGCCAAATACCTGGTGCAGAGTCAGACGCTCAACGGCCAGGGCGGCCTGCTCGGTGAGTGGCGTTTCTACGACAGCGACTTGCGCTTGCTGCGCGTGCAGGAGCGCCCCGACTACAACTACGACCCGCGACAACGTCCCTGGTACAACGAGGCGCGTCTCACCAGCAAGACGGTGCTGACCCAGCCCTACGTCTTCTTCACCACCCGCGAGATCGGCCTGACCCTGGCGCACCGCAGTGTTGACGGTGCTGCGGTGATCGGCATGGACGCCTCGGTCAACGACCTGGGCGGCGAGATGGGTGACCTGCGCCAGACCGCCCACACGGAACTGGCGGTGGTCGACGGCAAAGGCACGGTAATCGCCTACCCGGATCTGTCCAGGCTGATGGTCCATGAAGGCAAGGACCTGCGCCTGGCCACGCTGGCCGAGCTGAAGGTGCCCGCCCTGAGCGAGCTCAATGCCGAGAATGTGCCCTCCGGTACGCCGCAGTCTTATCGGGTGAGTGGCGAGGACTGGTATGGCATCTGGGTGCCGCTGTCGAACTTCACCAGCAACGAGGTGAAGGTGCTGATCGCCATTCCTGCTGTGGAGCTGCTGGCAGGCGCGCGGCAACTGCTGTTCAACCAGGCCCTGTGGAGCGGCACGCTGCTGCTTGTACTGCTGCTGATCGGCTGGTACATCGGCCGGCGCATCGCCCGCCCGCTGACCGCGTTGGCTGACCAGGTCGGCGCGCTGGCGGCTTTCGACTTTGCCCGGCCGGTGGGCGTGGAGTCGAAGATCGCCGAGGTTCGTGACCTGAGCAGTGTGATGGGCAGCATGTCGCGCACCATCCATAACTTCCAGGCGATCACCTTGACCCTGAGCCGTGAGACGCGCCTGGAAAGCATGCTTGAGGGCGTGCTCTCGCGCCTGGTGGAAGCGACTGGCGTCATGGGCGGGGCGGTCTACCTGCTGGACGACGAGGAGTGCCGTTTGCGCCTGGCCTGCTCGGTGCAGGGCGAGCAGTACCCGCAATCCATGCTGATCGAAGGCTTCACCGAGTCGGAGCTGGCCGAGCGGGTGGACCTGGCGCTGGCCAATCGCGGACAGTACCTGGAGGTTTCCCTGCGCAACCGCTCGGACGAGCTGCTGGGCATTCTGGTCCTGCAGCTGGCTGAAGAAGGAGCCCTCAGCCGCCAACCGCGCAAACCGTTCAAGCGTTTCGTCGAGGAGCTCTCCGGCGCCGCCGCCGTGGCCATCGAGACCCGGCAACTGATCGAGGCCCAGCAGCGTCTGCTGGATGCGATCATCAAGCTGCTCGCCGACGCCATCGACGCCAAGAGCCCCTATACCGGCGGCCACTGCGAGCGGGTGCCGCAGCTGGCCGACCTGCTGCTGCAGAAAGTCATCGACTCGCATGACGGCGAGTACGCCGGCTTCACCATGAGCGACGCCGAGCGCTACGAGTTCCAGATCGCTGCCTGGCTGCATGACTGCGGCAAGATCACCAGCCCCGAGTACGTGGTGGACAAGGCGACCAAGCTGGAGACCCTGTATAACCGTCTGCACGAGGTGCGCACGCGCTTCGAGGTGATCTGGCGCGACATTGAGCTGGACTACTGGCGCGGCATCGCCGAAGGCAGCGATATTGGCCTGCTCGCCGCCCGCCGCGACGCGCTGCACGAGTCGCTCCGCGACGACTACGCCTTCGTCGCACAGGCCAACGTTGGCGGCGAGTTCATGAAGGACGAGGACATCGAACGCCTCAAGCAGATCGGCGAGCGCCGCTGGCTGCGCTATTTCGACGACCGCCTGGGCATCTCCCATGACGAGGCCGAGCGGTTGCAGGGACGACCGGAACGGCCGCTGCCGGCGGAGGAGTTCCTCCTCGCCGACAAGGCCGAACACCGCGTGCCCTGGGGAGAGCGCAAGCCGCCGGTGGTGAAGGACGACCCGCGCAACATCTGGGGCTTCGACATGCGCCTGCCGCCTTACGCGAGCAACTATGGCGAGCTGTACAACCTGGGCATTCGACGCGGCACGCTGAACGATGAGGAGCGCTTCAAGATCAACGAGCACATCGTTCAGACGCTGATGATGCTCACCACCCTGCCGTTGCCGCGCAACCTGCGCCGTGTGCCGACCATCGCGGCCAACCACCACGAGAAAATGGACGGCACCGGCTACCCGCGCAAACTCTCCCGCGAACAGATGAGCATCCCCGAGCGGGTGATGGCGATCGCCGACATCTTCGAGGCGCTGACCGCCGCCGACCGCCCCTACAAGGCGCCAAAGACGCTGTCCGAGTCGCTGAAGATCCTCGCCTTCATGGCCCGCGACCAGCACATCGACGCCGACCTGTTCCGTCTGTTCATCAGCCAGGGGGTGTACCGCGAATACGGCGAGCGTTTCCTCCAGCCCGAGCAGATGGACTCCGTGGATGTGCGCGCGATCCTGGAGATACTCGATGGGGTGAAGGCGTAGTCCTTCCAGCAGGCCCCACAAACGCAAACCGCCGGCATCAGCCGGCGGTTTGCGTTTGTGGGGCGAGATCAGCGCTTGGCGAGGTTGGTGGCGTAGCGGTTGATCTGCGGATTCTTCGCCACGGTGCAGCTCTGCCCGGCGAGGAACTGCGAGGTCTTCAGGTAGTTCTGCTGTGGGTAGTAGGCGAACACGTAACTGCCGTTCTTCACTGTGTCGATCAGCTTCTGCGCGACTTGCGGACGCACCGCCGGGCAGCCCAGGCTGCGGCCGAGGCGACCGAGGCCGGGGACGACCTTGGGGTCGGCATAGGCAGCGGCGTGCATGACGATGGCGCGCTCTTCGCTGTTGTCGTTGAAGCCGGGCTCCAAGCCCAGCAGGCGCAGGGAGCGACCGTGCTTGCCGCTGTACGTCTGGCCGGTCTGGTAGAGGCCGATGGAGGACTGGTTGCTCTCCGGGCGGTTGGAGAAGGAAGTGGCCATGTCGTCGCCACTCTTCTTGCCATGGGCGACCCACTCCTCGAAGAGCAGCTTGCGCTGCTTCAGGTCGAAGACCCAGAGGCGCTTGTCGCGGGACGGCTTGGAATAGTCGATCACCGTCAGCAACTGGTTCTGGCCACCCAGCTGGGTGCTGGCGCACTGCAGCGCGCTGAGCGCCAGACGCAGGGTTTCGGTGTTGGTCGCCGGCGCGAGGCGGTGCAGTTCCTCGGCCGTGGGCAGGCGGGCAGCGGACGCGGTCTGCCAGCTACCGATCGCGAAAAGCGCGGCACTGGCGAGCGAAATCCGGAAGAACCCCCGTAACTTCAAAAAAGTCAGCATGAATACAACATTCCCGTTGAATCGATATGGTTTTTTCTGGGAAACGCCGCATTGTGCGCGATTTTTGACCAGTAATGTGGTTGTTTTTTAATCAAGTATGGTTCCGCCCGTCGGTAATTACGAACTTTTCAGTGCGGGAAAGCGCCGCAGCGTGCCGGTTTCCGGGAGGGAGGGCGAAATAAGCTCGCCCCGGACAGGTGCCCGGATTCTTTGTGTTTCGAGATTCTTCGGCTGCTTGCACGGCAGGCTTGAGGCCGTCTGTCCGCGGGGGAGTGCTGGCAGTTTGAAGGGCGCTGGAGAGAGCCGGTGCAGTGGAATGATGAAGACACTGTCAGGGAAATCCGGAGCGCCCTGTCGTCGCTCCGGTTCATCGCGTTACTGCACGCTCTGGTTCTTGACCGGCTTCTGCTCGGCCTTGCGGTCGTTGGTGGTGATCACGGTGAAGTCCGGGTTGCTGCGCATGTCGCGGGTGGACGGCAGGTCGGTGATCACCAGGGTGCTGCCCACATCCATGCTGGCCAGCAGGTTGCGCAGGAACTCGCGGTCGAGGCTGAACTTGCCCAGTTGCTCGGCGGGTGAAAGGCCGCGCTGCGGGTCGCTGACCTGTACGCTGGTCCAGCGCAGGTTCGGGCTCTCGCTGTCGATTTCGGTCTGGGAAGGTTTTTCCATGAGGGAGAAGGCGGCGACGCCGGTCCTCTCCTCCGGGTGCTCGAAGGCGACCGGCGCGGTGCCAATCTGCAGGCCGCCGCGGTAGACGTAGAGGCGGCGGTCGGCGCGGCTGACCAGCACGGAGACCGGGCCCTTTTCGGCGCCAGGGTCGCTCCAGAATGGCACCACCATGCCGCTGTCGTCGTGCGGGCCGGCGGCGCGTCCGTCACTGACGATGGGGGCGAGCAGGCCGGGATGGTAAACCTCCACGGGGGAGCTCTTGGCGTCGGAGATGATCACGGTGGTGGTACTGAAACCGGTGACCTCGTAGAGCTTCTTGGCGAAGGCCATGGGCAGTCGGATGCAGCCGTGGGACGCCGGGTAGCCGGGCAGGTTGCCGGCGTGCAGGGCGATGCCGTCCCAGGTCAGGCGCTGCATGTAGGGCATGGGGGCGCTGTTGTAGAGGTCGGAGTGGTACTCGACCTTCTTTTGCAGGATGGAGAAGACGCCGGTGGGAGTTTCCTTGCCCTTCTTGCCGGTGCTCACCGTGGCTACGCCGATGGCAATGCCGTTGCGGTACACGTAGGCACGCTGTTCAGTCAGGCTGACCACCAGGGTGACCGGACCCGCCGGGGAGATTTCCGGGTACCAGAGGAACTGGCCGGGCTTGAGTGTCTTCAACGCGGCCTGCAGGTCCGAGAGCGGCGAGGGCTTGCTCGGATTGGCAAAAGCGACGCTGGCGCTCAGGGCGATCAGCAGGGCAACCGACAGTTTCTTCATTACCTTTCCTTGGATCGCGGGCATGGCAGGGAGCTTAGCCAAGCGGCGCCGGAGGCTGCAAACTGCCGGGCTGAACGGTGCGCGTAGGGTTTTTCGGAACGTTGCTCAGGGCGTGGTACGCAGGAGCGGCTCAGCCGAGGTTGGCGATTTCCTGCGCGGTCAGTGCGCGGTATTCGCCCGGTTGCAGGGCGGGGTCGAGCGCGAGGCTGCCCATGCTCTCGCGATGCAGCCGCGTCACCTTGTTCTGGAAGTGGCCGAACATGCGCTTGATCTGGTGGTAGCGGCCTTCGTGCAGGGTCAGGCGCGCGGCGCGCGGGCCGAGGATTTCCAGCTGGGCGGGCAGGGTGGTGAGGTCTTCGAAGGCGAAGTACAGGCCGTGCTCGAAGGTCGCGATGTAGTGCTCTTCGATAGGGTCTTCGGTCTCGACGTAGTAGACCTTGGGCAGCTTGCGCCCTGGCAGGGTCATACGCCGCGACCACTGGCCGTCGTTGGTGATGAGCAGCAGGCCGGTGGTGTTGTAGTCCAGACGGCCGCCGATGTGCAGCTCGTGCTTGTCCGGCTCGTCCAGCAGGTCGAGCACGGTGCGGTGCTCGGCGTCGCGGGTGGCGCTGACGCAGCCCGCGGGCTTGTGCAGCATGAAGTAGCGCGCCGGCTTGCCGGCCTGCAACAGTTCGGCGTCCAGTTCTACGCGGGAGAACTCGCGCACCTCGTGGCGCCCGTCACGCACCACCTGGCCATCGACGCGCAGGCGGCCTTCGGCGAGCAACTGGCGGGCCTGTTGTCGGTTCAGGTGTGGCAGGTTGGCGATGAAACGATCCAGACGCATCAGGCGTTCTCGTCGTCCATGCCCTGCGGCGAAAGCCCGGCGGCGCAGCGTGGGCACAGGCAGGCGCGGTCGACCAGCTCGGGGGGGATGCGCTCCAGCGCGTTGCGGTCGATACGCGTGCTGAAGCACCAGCAGGACTGGCCTTCCAGCGCCGGGTCGGCCTGGGTGCAACGGTTGGACTGACCGCAGAGCGGGCAGCGATTGGGATCGGGAGCGACGTCGTTCATGGCCGGCCGGGCGAGCGTGGGCAGTGGAGCGGGCGCACAGGGTGCAGCGCCGATCCGCCTCGCGCAAGCGGATTCGGATCGGCGCGGGGTGTCGGTCAGGGAACTTCGACGCGTTCGATCCAGGGCTCCAGGCGCCGGCCGAAGGCGACTTCGGCGACGAAGGGCAGGGGCAGGCCGTCTGCGGTCCGATGCGGCTGCGCCGTGATTGCCTCCAGGCGTTCGCGCCACGCGTACGGCACGTTGATGTTGTCGGTGCTGATGGCGCTGGCGGTGCCGCCGAGTGTCCAGATGTGCTGGTAGTAGTTGGAGATGGGGCGCACACGACCGTGGATGATCAGGTAGCGCTGGCGGTCGGGGTAGCGCGCCCGAAGCGTCTGCAGGTCCAGGCCGACGTCCTTGAGCAGCAGGCGCGTGTCGGTCTTCTCCTCGTTGTCCAGTTCACGCCGGATGAAGTCGCGCTCGTCGGCCAGACGCGCATTCTGCGGTGCGGCGTCGGCGGCCTGGCGGGCCTCGTCGAGGCGCTTGCGCGTCAGTTGGACTTCGCGCTCGTACAGCGGGCCGGCCAGTTCCAGCACCAGCAGGGCGTTGCGCGATTGCTGGCGACCAAATTGTCGGGCGCTGTCGTCGTCCACCTGCTGGGGCATGTCGAAGCCGAGTTCCGCCATCTTGCGACCGTCGAGGGCAGGCTGCCAGCCGCGGTTGTGCTGGCGCGCCTCTTCATCCCGGCTGGGAGTGCGCCAGCGCAGGCGCAGGCTCAGGCCGCTGTTCTCGTTGTGCCAGGTGTTGTTGCGGAGTAGTTCGCGCTGGCTGAGGGGCAGTCGGCTGTCGGGCTCGGCCGAGCGGTTCCAGGCGACGCCGCCCAGGGCCACGGCATTGACCAGCAGGATCAGGCCGACACCGCCGACCAGGGCGTGGGTGCGCGTCCAGTTCATGACGAAGTCCCCCCCAGCAGGCCATGGGCACGGCGCAGGCGGCGCAGCACCAGCAGGATCAGTACGGCGCAAAGGCCCAGCACGAGGAAGAACAGGTACTTGGGCATCACCTCCCACCACCAGTCGAAGAACTTGGTGTAGAGGAAGATCACGAAGAAGGTCAGCCCGGTGTTCACCACTTCCGGCCACTCGCGACGTGCGCCAAGCCAGATGACCAGCGCGGAGACGACGAAGCCCAGTACCTGGTAGAGATTCTCCACCGCGGCGAAGCCCAGCGGCAGGTAGCTGCCGCCACCCCAGTTGGCCAGTACCAGCATCGGCAGGAACAGCCCGAGCAGACCGAACACCCGGTAGATCGTGGCGAAGCCGTCGAAGCGGTTCTGCCCGATGAACGACGGGACGAGGAAGATCAGCAGGGCGGCGGGGAAGAAGTTCTCCGGGCGCTCCCCCACATCCAGCCAGTAGACGCCGCTCCAGGTGCCGACCCGCGCGGCGACGTAGCCCATCAGACAGATCAGCGCGGCTGCCAGCAGCAAGCGTGTATTGCAGGTGTAGGCGAGCAGCAGGGCGTAGGCGGCCCACGGCAGCAGGGCCTTGTCCGAAGGCGTGATGTTGAAGATCTGCCCGACCATCACGACGTTCAGCACAAAGCAGGCGAAGGCCAGCATGGCGCCGAGCTTGGCGAAGTAGCCGGAAGCGTCGCGGCGTTGCAGGAAGAGCGTCAGTAGCAGGCTGATCAGGGAGGCGGCGATGAGGGTGAGTACCTGGGCGGTTTCCGCGAACAGGCCCCAGAACTGGTAGAACAGGAAGAACAGGCTGGCGGCCAGTGCCAGCGCGCCGAGGAAAGAAGCGATGCGCATGCCGAGGGACAGGCGGTGGTCCTGGCTGTCGCGGTCGATGTCGAAGCGCGCGTGGTAGTCGGCGAGCAGGCGTTGCTGGTGGTCGTGCAGGCGGTCGCGCTGGGCGGTGTCGAGGACGAGGGCTCCCTCGTCGTGCAGGCGGCGCAGCTCGCGATCGAAGGCCAGGATATCGTTGACGCGGTGCTGCGCCTGCTGGTGGCTGAGGTCGGGCATGACCGGTCCTTGCGGCGGGTGATGCTGGAACTCTAGCGGGTGGCGCGGCGGGGTTCCATGGGCGTGATCACCTCGGAGTGAGCGGCGTGGTGTTTTACACCATTGCGGGTGTACAGGGAGCTTGGTCCACCTACCGGCGATGCAGGATCGTAGGATGGGTGGAGCGCAGCGATACCCATGCTGGCGGAGCATAGGACTGATGGGTATCGCTGCGCTCCACGCCATCCTACGGGGAGCCTGCCGTGCTTAGCTGCGGCTCTGCAGCCAGGCTCGCCAACCGCCGAAGCGGCTGATGTCCTCGGCGCCATTCAGGCCCCAGGCGTCGCAGATGAAGCCGGTTTCCCAGCTGTCGTCTTCCAGCTGCACCTTGCCCAGTCCCAGTGGCGCCGGGATGCCGGTGAGGAAGGAGCCCAGCTCGGCGCTGGGCAGCTCCCAGACTTCCACCTCGATGGCCACGCCACCCTCGTCCACTCGCAGCATGCCGGGGCGCAGCGGCGGGCCGCCGGCGAGGGCGTAGAGCTTGTAGGCCGGGGCGCTTTGAGTCGCGCGCAGCAAGCGCGCGCCGCGCTGGCGCAACTGCCAGTTCAGCGCCAGGCCGTCCAGGTGCGCGCCGCAGACCACCAGGCGCACGCGGTCGTTGTGCGCGGTGTTGGCGGAAGACGCCGGGGCAATGGCGTTGCCGCCAGTGAGCGGCAGGTTGTGCCGGCGCTGCAGTGCATCGGCCACGCCGAGCAGGTACTGGTCGGTGAAGGCGCGACCGAACAGCGTCACGCCCCACGGCAGGCCGTTGTCCATGAGGGCGCTGGGTACGGCGACGGCGGCGTAGTCCAGCAGGTTCATGAAGTTGGTGTAGTACCCCAGGTCGGAGTTGCGCTTCACCGGTTCGGCGTGCAGTTCGTCCAGTGTCACCGGACGGCCGATGGTGGGCGTCAGCACGCAGTCGAGGTCGGCGATGATCGCGTCGCATTGCGCCTTTAGCTCCTGCAGCCGGTATTGCGCTTGGAATGCCTGTACGGCGGTTGCGCCGGGGGCTTTCGCCAGCACGTCGCGTATCACCGGCAGCACCGCCTGCGGGTCACGTTCGATCAGCTCGCCCGCCACGCTGTAGCGCTCGGCTACCCACGGGCCTTCATAGAGCAGGCGCGCGGCCTCGAGGAAGGGCGCGAAGTCGATTTCCCGCGCCTCGCCGCCGAGGGCCTTGAGCTGGTCCAGAGCGTCGGTGAACAGCACCGGGCCTTCGTGGCAGCCGAAGAATTCCAGCTGATTGGCGCGGGGGACGCCAAAGCGAAAGCGTTTGGGGGCGCCGAATGCACCGGCATCGTTCCACGCCGGGTTGGCGCGGCTGTAGCCGTCCTGCGGATCGAGCCGTGCAGTAAGGGCGAGCAGCTCGCTGGCCTCGGCGGCGCTGGCGGTGAAGTAGGTGATGCAGTCCAGTGTGCGGCAGGCCGGCACCAGGCCGTGATTGGACAGCAAACCCTTGCTCGGTTTCAGTCCCAGCAGGCCATTGAGCGCCGCCGGCACACGGCCCGAACCAGCGGTGTCGGTGCCCAGGGCGAAGCTCGCCACGCCCAGCGCCATGGCCAGCGAGGAACCGGCGCTGGAGCCGCCCGAGGGGTACTCCGGCAGCACGCTGTTGCGGCATTCGCCGTAGGGCGAGCGGGTGCCGTTGAGACCGGTGGCGAACTGGTCGAGGTTGGTCTTGCCCAGCGGGATGGCGCCCAGTTCGATCAGTTGCCGGACCAGTGTCGCGGAGGTTTCCGGTGTGTAGGCGAAGGCCGGGCAGGCGGCGGTGGTGGGGATGCCGGCGAGGTCGATGTTGTCCTTGATGGCGAAGGGGATGCCGTAGAGCGGCAGGCTTTCCGGGGACTTGCCGTCCAGGGCGGCGAGGTAGGGCTCCAGCTCTTCCAGGCTCAGCAGGTGGATGAACAGGTGGTAGTCCGGGTTCAGGGCGGCGGCCTTGTCACGCAGTTGGGCGATCAGCTGGCGCGGGGTGGCGCGGCCCTCGCGGTAGGCGGCGCGCAGGGTGGGCAGGCGGAGGTCGAAGGTGTTGGGCATGGTTGGGGTTCCTGTGCTGGGCGGCTACCCTCTCCCCGGCCCTCTGACTGGGCGTCCCCCTCATGAAGGGAGAGGGGGAAGAGCAGTCCGGCGCGGGGTTGAGTTCAATCCAAAGGCTTGGCCGTGGTTTCAGGATGAATCAGTTGCTGCTCCCTGCTCCGAACGGCTCCCTCTCCCGCTTGCGGGAGAGGGTTGGGGAGAGGGGCTCTCTGCAGTCGACTACGTCAACTCAAGCCTCCTCCATCACCACCACCCGCTGCCCGGCCCGCACCGGCGAGCCGGGCTGCACGCGGACCTCGCGCACCACGCCGTCGCGCGGGGCGGTGAGGGGGATTTCCATCTTCATGGATTCGAGGATCACCAGGATGTCGCCGGCCTTCACGCTGGCGCCGGCTTCCACCTGCACCTGCCAGAGGTTGCCGGCGATGTGGCTTTCGACCGCGTGCTGGCCGACGCCGAGCGGAGCGTCCTCGCCGGTGTCGACGGCGGCTTCTTCGCTCTCGAAGTGCGCCTGGCCGGAGGCGATCCAGCGCTCGCGCTCGGCATCGAAGGCGGCACGCTGGTGGCTGCGGAAGGCGTCGATGCTCTCGGCTTCCTTGGCGAGGAACTGTTGGTAGTCGGCCAGGCGCAGTTCGCTGTGCTCGATGTGCAGCGGGTAGCGGCCCAGCGGGAAGTCGCGGCGAATGCGCAGCAGCTCCTCGGCCGAGACCGGGTAGAAGCGCACCTGGTCGAAGAAGCGCAGCAGCCAGGGCTTGCCGTCGAATGCCGCGACCTCGCGGTAGCGGTTCCACATCTGCAGGGTGCGGCCGACGAACTGGTAGCCGCCAGGGCCTTCCATGCCGTAGACACACATATAGGCGCCGCCGATGCCCACGGAGTTTTCCGCCGTCCAGGTGCGCGCCGGGTTGTACTTGGTGGTGACCAGGCGGTGGCGCGGGTCCAGCGGCGTGGCCACCGGTGCGCCGAGGTAGACGTCGCCCAGGCCCATCACCAGGTAGCTGGCCTCGAACACGGTGCGGTACACCGCTTCGAGGTCCGGCAGTTCGTTGATGCGGCGGATGAACTCCAGGTTGCTCGGGCACCAGGGCGCGTCCTTGCGCACGGTGGTCATGTATTTCTCGATGGCCAACTGGCAGGCCGGATCGTCCCAGGACAGCGGCAGGTGCACGATGCGGGACGGCACCTTGAGGTCCTGGGCGGCGCAGACGGCGTCCCAGAGACCAGCGACGGTTTCCAGCAGGCTTTGCAGCGGCAGGGTTTCCGGCTGGTAGTGCACCTGCAGCGAGCGGATGCCGGGGGTGAGATCGATCACCCCGGCGAGAGCTTTGGCTTCCAGCGCCTGCATCAGCGCGTGGGCGCGGAAGCGCAGCACCAGGTCCAGCTCGGGCTGACCGATTTCCAGCAGCAGGTGGGTATCGCCGGAGAGCCGGGCAACCAGGCGGGTGTCGTCCTGGCCGAGGTCGAGGACGATGGGAGACGTGAGTGCGGCGCTCGGACTGCCCTCACCCCCCGCCCTCTCCAGCAAGCGGGGGAGTGGGCTGTCTGTGCCACCGGCAAGCGCTGTGCTCGCAGGCGGCACCGAACTGCCCCCTCTCCCTCCGGGAGAGGGCTGAGGTGAGGGCAGACCGGCGGTGCCGGAGCTGACATCTCCTGTAGGAGCGAGCTTGCTCGCGAACCCGCCCAACTCCTGGAGCTCCGGCAGAATGCTTTCGCGAGCAAGCTCGCTCCTACAGAGAGCTCGGTATTCGGTGGTTTGGGAGCGGCTCAGCGATCGGGCGGTGGACAGGTCTACCGGCAGGAAGCGCACCTTATCCCCAGCCTTGAGCTGGCCGAGCTGCCAGAGGTCGGCTTCGATCACCGTCACCGGGCAGACGAAGCCGCCCAGGCTCGGGCCGTCCGGGCCGAGGATCACCGGCATGTCGCCGGTGAAGTCCACCGCGCCGATGGCATAGGGATTGTCGTGGATGTTCGACGGGTGAAGGCCGGCCTCGCCGCCGCTTTCGCGCACCCACTCAGGTTTCGGGCCGATCAGGCGCACGCCGGTGCGGCTGGAGTTGAAGTGCACTTCCCAGTCGGTGGCGAAGAAGGTGTCGATGTAGGCCGGGGTGAAGTACTCCGGCGCGCCGTGGGGCCCATAGATCACGCGGACCTGCCGCACGGCCGGCAGAGAGGTGCGCAGTTCAGTCGGAAGGCTGGCGCCGTGAGTGTCGTCTGCCAGCTCCGCCAGGTGCAGCACATCGCCAGCCCGCAGGGCACGGCCGCCGTGGCCGCCGAACTGGCCGAGGGTGAAGGTGCTCTTGCTGCCCAGATAATCCGGCACCTGCAGGCCGCCGCGCAGGCACAGGTAGCTGCGCGCGCCGGTGCCGCCGACAGTGCCGAGGCTGAGCGTCGACCCGGCGGCGACGAACAGGGATGTGTCCATCGGCTGCTCGACGCCATCCAGGCTGATCGGCAATGCCGCGCCGGTGACGGCCACGACGGCATCGGTGTTGAAGCGCAGAGTCGGGCCGCTCATGGTGATTTCCAGCGCGGCAGCGCCTTCGGGGTTGCCCAGCAACTGGTTGCCCAGACGCAGAGCACGATCGTCCATCGGCCCGGACGGCGGCACGCCCACGGCCCAGTAGCCGAGGCGGCCGGGGTAGTCCTGCACGCTGGTCTGGGTACCGGCGCTGAGTACCTCGAAGGTTGTCGCGCGGTACCGCAGGCCTTCCAGGCAGCGGGTCCAGGGCGAGCCGCTGGCGAAGGGCGCGTCTGCCAGGATCTGCCGCAGGTAGTCGCGGTTGCATTCCACGCCGTAGAGCAGGCTGCCTTCGAGGGCGCGATCGAGGCCAGCGCTGGCCTGCTCGCGGGTCGGTGCCCAGGCGATCAGCTTGGCGATCATCGGGTCGAAGTAGGGCGGAATCTCGCAGCCGGCCTCGACCCAGGTGTCGATGCGCAGGGTCTTGCCGTTTGTCGCCGGGAACTGCACGGCGGTGAGCAGGCCGGGGCAGGGCTGGAAGTCGCGACCGGGGTCTTCCGCGTACAGGCGCGCCTGGATCGCATGTCCGCTGGGCTTCAGCGCGTCGGCCAACTCGGCCAGGGGCGGCAGGTCACCGGCGGCCAGTTCGATCATCCAGCGCACCAGGTCGACGCCCCAGACCTGTTCGGTGACACCGTGCTCCACCTGCAGGCGGGTGTTCACTTCGAGGAAATAGAAGCGCTGTGCCTGGCTGTCGTAGACGAATTCCACAGTGCCGGCGCTGCGGTAGCTGACGGCTTTCGCCAGCTGGATCGCCGCCGCGCACAGGGCCTCGGCCATGCCGTCGGGCAGGTTGGGCGCCGGGGTTTCCTCCAGCACCTTCTGGTTGCGTCGTTGCACCGAGCAGTCGCGCACGCCGAGGGCGATCACCTCGCCCTGGCCGTCGCCGAACACCTGCACTTCCAGGTGGCGGGCGCGCTCGATGTACTTCTCGATGAACACGCCGGAATCGCTGAAGTTGTTCTGCCCCAGGCGTTTCACCGCATCGAAGGCGTCGCGCAGCTCATCCGCCGAGCGGCACACGCGCATGCCGATGCCGCCACCGCCGGCGGTGCTTTTGAGCATCACCGGGTAACCGACTTCTTCACCCGCGAGCAGGGCGGCTTCGAGGTCGGGCAACAGATCGGTGCCTTCGAGCATCGGCACGCCCTGTTCGCGGGCCAGGGCGCGTGCCGTGTGCTTGAGGCCGAATACCCGCAGTTGCTCCGGCGTCGGGCCGACGAAGGCAATGCCGGCAGCTTCGCAGGCTTCGGCGAAGGCGGCGTTCTCGGAAAGGAAGCCGTAGCCGGGGTGGATCGCTTTGGCACCCGTGTCGCTGGCGGCCTGAAGAATCTTCTCCACCATCAGGTAGGTGCTGGATGCCGGGCCCTCGCCGAGGCTGATGGCCTGGTCGGCCTGCTGGATGTGCAGGCTGGCGGCGTCAGCTTCGGAGTACACGGCTACGCCTTCTACTTGCAGCTCACGAAGGGTGCGCAGGATGCGGCAGGCGATGGCGCCGCGGTTGGCGATCAGGAGCTTGTCGAACATGAGGGCGTCCCCATGGGGTGGCGGGCCGTCCCGCCGTCATTCGGTGCGCGCCACGGTCGTCCGTGGCGCTGGAGGCTCTCGTAGGATGGGTGGAGCGGAGCGATACCCATGCTGTATCGGTGATGGGTATCGCAGGCTCCACCCATCCTACGAGGCAGGTTCGTTTTCGCGGGGACGCTCAACTAGCGTCGGGCTGCACTGGGCGCTGCGGCTCTGGCAGAGCGCGAACAGCCAGCGGCGCAGGCGAGAGGTCAGTCCCATACCAGCAACTCCGCCGGGGTCGGGTTCCAGCCGTTGCAGGGGTTGTTGAGCTGCGGGCAATTGGAGATCAGGACAATGACGTCCATGTGCGCGAGCAGCTCGACGTACTTGCCGGCAGCGGAGATGCCGTCCTCGAAGGTCAGGCCGCCTGCTGCGGTGACCGGCACGTTCATGAAGAAGTTGATGTTGTGGCTGATGTCGGCCTTGCTCAGGCGGCCGTCGTGAAGGCTGGCGCGCAGGAAGTTGTCGCGGCAGCTGTGCATGTAGCGCTTGTCCAGGGCGTAGCGCACGGTGTTGCTTTCCTGGGCGCAGGCGCCGCCGAGGGTGTCGTGGCGGCCGCAGGTGTCGGCGACGATGCTCAGCATCGGGTTGCCGAGGTTGGACCAGAGCACGCTGCCGGCGCTGAGGTAGACCTGTCCCTGCTTGCGCAGGGTGCGCTGCACGTCGTAGCGCTCGCGCGGGTTGGCAGCGCTGAAGAACAGCGTGTCCACCGCCTGGTTGCCTTCCAGGTCGAGGATGCGCAGGGTCTGTCCGGCCTTGAGTTCGGTGAGGCTGGGTTCGCCGGCCGGGATCAGGGTGCGCGAGACGCAGGCTTCGGGGTGTTTGTCGCTGGGGACGATGGGCATGCTCGCGCTCCTTACAGGTACTGGCGTTCGGTGTTGTGGAAGCCGCGGCCGTTCTCCGCGCGGGAAGTGCGGCAGAGCACGCTGATGCCGTCGGCGGCGACCTGCTGCCAGGTCAGGCCGATGGGCTTGGGTGCGTATTGCGGGTTCGGGTCCAGCGGGTGTTGCAGGGCGGTGAGGACGACGAGGGTGTCCATCGGTGCGTAGAGCTCGACGAAGTCGCCGGCTTTCGAGTTGCCCGGCGCGAAGTGGAAGCAGCCATCGGCGTCGACGTCCACGCGGCTGAACAGGTTCAGGCACATCAGCAGGTCCTGCAGGCGCATGTCCCACTTGCCCATTTCCACCAGCAGGTTATCCACGCCGTTGCGGTAGAAGCCGTTGCGCAACTCCTGGTAGCGGCCCTGGCCGTATTTCTCCTGCACTTCGGCGGCGTTGAGCACGCCGCCGAAACTGTCGTGCCAGCCACAGCTGTCGGCGGTGATGGCAGCCAGTACGCGGCCCATGTCCGAGTACAGGCAATGGCCAGCGGTGAGCTTGGCGGTGTGCTGGCACTTGAGGCTGTCGGGCAGGTTCAGTCGCTCGCTTTTCTCGGCGGCACTGAACAGCAGCACGCTGGCGTTGCTGCCACCTTCCAGGTCGGTCAGGCGCAGCAACTGGCCGCGCTTGAGAACGAAGGAGGTGTGGCCGCCGCCGGGGACGGTTTCTTCGTAGAGGGTGGTACGCAGGTCATTCATGGCGGGCTCCTTAATAGGCCGGCGTGATCAGCGGGGCGGCGGCCGTTTCCAGGCGCGCGGCGAGCGGTTCGGGCAGGGCGGCGCGGGCGGCCTTGCGGTCGGCGTTGAGCGGGATGTCGTAGGTGATACGGGCGCCGTAGGCGGTGGGCGCCTGCGGATCGTGGCGGACCTTGTCGAAGACCAGCAGGCGGGTGCCCAGGCTGAAGCCCTCGGCCAGGTCGTGGGTGACCATGAATACGGTGAGGCGGGTTTCCTGCCACAGCTCCAGCAGCAGGGCGTGCATGTCCTTGCGAATGCCTGGGTCGAGTGCGCCGAAGGGCTCGTCGAGCAACAGCACGCGCGGCTTCATCACCAGCGCCTGGGCGATGGCCAGGCGCTGCTGCATGCCACCGGAGAGGGCGCTGGGATACTGCTTGAGCGCATGGCCGAGGCCGACCCGTTCCAGCAGGGCGGCGGCCTGTTCGCGGGCCTCGCGCTTGGCGCTGCCCAGCAGCCGGCCGAGCAGTGGCGAGCGCGGCAGTTCCAGGCCGAGGGCGACGTTGTCGAGCACGGACAGATGCGGGAACACCGAGTAACGCTGGAACACCACGCCACGGCTCGGGTCGGGTTCGCCGGGCAGCGGCTGGCCTTCGAGCAGCAACTCGCCACGGCTGGGGCGCTCCTGGCCGAGCAGCAGGCGCAAGAAGGTGGACTTGCCGCAGCCGGAGGCGCCAACCAGGGTGCAGAACTCGCCTTCCTTCACCTCGAGGTTGAGGCGTTCGAGCACCACGTTGCCGTCGTATTCCTGCCAGACATTCTTCACGCTGATGAAACTCATGCCTTGCCTCCTTCGTACCAGGGGAAGGCGCGACGGGTGAGCGCACGCAGCGCCCAGTCCATCAGCCAGGCCAGCGCAGTGATCCACACCACGTAGGGCAGGATCACGTCCATGGCGAGGTAGCGGCGCACAAGGAAGATGCGGTAGCCCAGACCGTCGGTGGAGGCGATGGCTTCGGCGGCGATGAGGAACAGCCAGGCCGAGCCGAGCATCAGGCGCAGGGAAATCAGCAGGCGCGGCATCAATTGCGGCAGCACCACGCGCAGGATCAGCGTCCAGGTGTTGGCGCCCAGGGTCTGCGCCTTGATCAGCAGTTCGCGGGGGATTTCCCGCGCGCGCTGTTCGATGTCGCGGGCGATGCACGGGGCAACGCCGATGACGATCAGCACCACCTTGGACAGCTCGCCGAGGCCGAAGACGATGAACAGCACGGGCAGGATCGCCAGCGGCGGGATCATCGACAACACGGTGAGCAGCGGCGAGAGTGGCGCGCCGAACAGCGGCACGCTGCCGGCGGCGATGCCCAGCACCAGGCCGAGCAGGGCGGCAATGCCCAGGCCCAGACCGAGGCGTTGCAGGCTGGCGCCGGTGTCCTTCCAGAACAGCACGTCGCCGGTGCGCTTGTCCTCGCTGAAGGCCAGGCGGTTCACCGCATCGGCCATCTGCGCGGCGCTGGGCAGCAGCTTGTCGTTGGGGTTTTCCGCCAGCCGCGATGCCGACCCGGTGAAGTAGGCGAACAGCAGCAGGGCGAAGGGCAGCAGCACCAGGAACAGGCGGCCGCTGCGGTCGGGGGTTCGGTTGATCAGGCGCATGGGGTGTACCTGTGGGGTTCCGGTTGAAGCCTCCCTCTCCCTAACCCTCTCCCTGAAGGGAGAGGGGACCGTTCTGTGCAGGTTGAAACCACGGCGTCAGTCGGCACGGACAGCTCCCTCTCCCTTCAGGGAGAGGGCGGGGGAGAGGGGCTTCGGGAATGAAATGAGGTGCCATGTGAGGGCGCCTTAGAGCTTCCCGTCAGCCGCCATCTGCACGTAGGTCGGGTCGAAGCGCAGCTTGAGGTTCTTCGCGTCGCCGGTGGACAGTCCGTTGGCGAAGCTCATGCCCACCGCGTCGGCGCTCTTGGCGCCTTCGCCGAGCAGGCCGTGGGTGAAGGAGAAGGCCGCGACCTTGTCCATGGTCGCCGGCAGCTTCGGGCTGGTGGCGAAGGCCAGGGCTTCCTGTGGCGTGGCGAACAGTTTGGTGGTGGCGAGCTGGCTCTGGTAACCGGCGAGATCGGTGCCCGAGGCCTTGGCCATGTGTTCCAACGCGGCGCGGGTTTCGGCGCTGTCGCCCTGCATCAGCGCCACGGTCTCGAACCAGGCACCGGTCAGTGCCTTGCCCAGGGCAGGGTTGTCTTTGAGTACGGCGCTGTTGACCACCATCATGTCCATGATCTCGCCGGGGATCTGGCTGGAGTTGAACACCTCGGTGGTGCCCGGCTTGGCGCGCGCCTCGGCGAGCATCGGGTTCCAGGTGGTCACGGCCTGCACTTCATCGGTGTTGAAGGCGGCGGCGATATCGGCGTCGGAGGTGTTCACCGTCTTCACGTCCTTCTCGGTCAGGCGGGCGCTTTCCAGCGCTCGGGCGAGCAGGTAGTGGGAGACCGAGAGTTCCACCAGGTTGACGTCCATGCCCTTGAGATCGGCCAGGGTCTTGCCTTCGCCCTTGAGGACGATGCCGTCGTTGCCGTTGGAGAAGTCGCTGACGATCAGCGCGGTGGAGTCGACGCCGCCGGCGGCGGGGATGGTCAGGGCGTCCATGTTGGTCATGGTGCAGCCATCGAAGGTGCCTGCGGTGTACTGGTTGATCGACTCGATGTAGTCGTTGAGCTGGGTGACCTTGATCTCGATGCCGTACTTCTTCGCCCACTTGTCGACGATGCCGTGGCTGGCCGCGTACTCCCAGGGCATCCAGCCGGCGTAGAGGGTCCAGCAGAGGTTGAAGCTGTTCTTCGCGGCGGCGGAGGCAGAGAGGCTGAAGGCGGTAAGGCCGGCGGCGAACAGGGCGGTCAGAAGGGGCTTGCGCATGGAGCATCTCCAGTCGATTGTCGGGCAGGCAGGAGTCGGGCGGCACTTGTCGCTCTCGTCTCCCGGGCTTTTGTCCCGCCGTGTAACCTCGCTGGAGGTCGATGACTCTCGGACCAGTCACTCGCTGCGCGAGCCGGAACCCTAGTCATCCATTGTCAGATTGTGGTGCCGCTGTCCGAGTGGTTCGGATCGTTCCTGCACAGCCGATGCAAAGCGAGCGGCGTGCCAAGTTGGCGAAAGTGCCGAAGCAGAAGGGCTGCGGTGGCTCGGGGTGGATGTTTCGCTGCAAGCCGGGGCGTTCGCTCGCCCTCAAATGAAGCGCGACGCCGCATCCTGGTGCGTGGGCCAGTCGAAAGGCAGGAGCGTGCGCGGCGTGCCGGGCGGCAGACTGCGGTGACCTTCACTTGAGGAGTCCATCGCCATGTCCGAGTTGCTGAGCTTCGCCAAGGGCGCGCTGACCACGTTCTGGGTCGCTGCCGTGCTCAACCTGATCTACCCCTTCGGCGAGCTGCATCGCCCGCTGCTGTGGCTCTCCGCGATCCTGCTGGTGGTGCATGCGGGCGAGGTGCTGCTGCTGGCTCGCCGCCGTTCGATCACCGAGAAAGTACAGGTCCTGCTGTTCGGTGTGCTGCACCTGCAAAGCCGCAAGCTTCGTCGCCTGGAAACGGTAAACGGCTGATTTACCCAAGCTTTACCTTCGGCTGTGGCACCGCCTTCTGACAGACATGTCTGATCTAGCGAGACCGGAAGAATGTACGCCCCGCATCCCGGTGGGGCGGCCGGCTCGCCTGATGGAGGCGCCATGCGTCGTATCTTTGCTGCTGCACTGTTGTTTCTCCCGCTGGTTGGCTGCGTGATCCTTCCGCCGCCGGGACACGGTCACGGCGGTTGGCGGGATGGTCCTCGCTATTACCAGCCGGCACCGCCGCCGGCCTACTACGGTGGGCCGCACCAGGGGTGGCGTCGTTGACCTTCACGACGCGGCGTTGAACGCCGCGTCTTCCTCCAGCAGCAACTCGACGAACTGACTGGCCGCCGGCGACAGGCTGCGGCTGGCGTGGCGTACCAGGGCGTAGGCGGAGCCACGCCCTGAGGCGTCGGTACCGCCGGGCCAGGGCAATATTGCCAGGCTGCCGGCCTGCACGTCGGCTGCTACCACGTCCCAGGTGGCGAGGCAGAGTACGTCGCTGCCTTTCACCAGTTCCTTGAGCATCAGTACGTCGTCGCATTGCACGCTTAGCGGTTGGTCGCGACCCAGGGTGCGCACCATGCCTTCGTGGGCATCACGCGGCAGGCGCGGGCCGGCCAGCGGGAAGTCGAGCAGGCGCTCCACCGAGGGCGCGCTGCCGATCAGTGAATGTCCCGGCCGACAGAACAGCACACTGCGATGCACCCGCAGCGGCAGGATGTCGAGGCGGTTGTCGCCTTCGAGTTCGCGGTAGTCGGCAATGAACAGCTCCAGCTCGTCGTCCAGCAGACGCTGGTGCAGCTCGCTCCAGTTCTCGATGGAGAGCAGGACCGACACCTTCGGGTGTGCGCTGCAGTAGCGCGCGAGCACCTGGGGCATCAGCCGTGCGCCGGGAAATGGCCCGGCGCCCAGGCGCAGCTCGCCGGTTTCCAGGTCGGCCATCTGCAGCACGGCATTCTTCAGTGCGCGGTCGCCGGCGAGCAGGCGACGGGCGTGCTCCAGCACCAGCTTGCCATGGGCGGTGAGGGTGACGCCGCGCGGGTTGCGGTCCACCAGTTGGCAGCTCAGCTGGCCTTCCAGCGCCTGGATGCTCCGCGACAGGGCGGGTTGACTAAGATTCACCGCATCCGCGGCGCGGGCGAAGTGACCGTGCTCGGCGAGGGCGACGAAGTGGCGTAGCTGGCGGAGATCGCTCATGCGCTTCCTGCATTGATTGTGAAATTGGAATGCATTGGAATTATTAGCGCGACGGCCGGCATAGTGCGAGCACAACTACAAATACCGGAGCCCTCCGATGTCCCGTCTTTCCGCTGCCGTGCTGCTGGCCGGCCTTTGCCCTGGCCTGCTGGCTGCCGCCGAGCAACCCAAGGCGCCCACGTCCTTTACCGCTGCCGCCCAGGAGCAGGTGCGCCAGTCGCTGCCCTTCAGTGACCGCGCCGATTTCGACCGGGTGGAAAAGGGCCTGATCAAGCGCCCCGAGAACCTCGTGATCAAGAACGAGGACGGCACGGTGGCCTGGCAATTGGGCGACTACGACTTCATCAAGGCCGCCAAGGACGTGGCCAGCGTCAACCCGAGCCTGATGCGCCAGGCGCAGCTGAACCTCAGCTACGGCCTGTTCAAGGTCACCGACGGCATCTATCAGGTGCGCGGCTTCGACCTCGCCAACACCACCTTCATCGAGGGCAAGACCGGCTGGATCGTCATCGACACCCTGACCACCCCGGCGACCTCCAAGGCCGCCTACGCCCTGGTGAGCCAGGAGCTGGGTCAGAAGCCGATCCGCGCGATCATCTACAGCCATGCCCATATCGACCACTTCGGCGGCGTGAAGGGCCTGGTCAGCCAGGAACAGGTCGACAAGGGCGAAGTGCAGATCATCGCGCCCAAGGGCTTCATGGAAGCGGCGATCAAGGAGAACGTGCTGGCCGGCAACGCCATGCTGCGTCGTGCCACCTACCAGTACGGCACGCTGCTGCCCAAGGGGCCGAACGGCCAGGTCGACATGGCCATCGGCAAGGGGGTCGCCCACGGCCCGATGAGCATCATCGCGCCGACCAGGCTGATCGAGGGCAACCTGCAGGACCTGGAAATCGATGGCGTGCCCTTCACTTTCCAGAACACTCCGGGCACCGAATCGCCAGCGGAAATGAACGTCTGGCTGCCGCAGCAGAAGGCGCTGCTGATGGCCGAGAACGTCACCGCCACCCTGCACAACCTCTATACCCTGCGCGGCGCCGAGATTCGCGACCCGCTGGGCTGGAGCAAGTACATCAACGAGGCGCTGCACCGCTTCGGCGACCAGGCCGAGGTGATGTTCGCCGTGCACAACTGGCCGCGCTGGGGGCACGAGGACATCGTCCGCACCCTGGAGAAACAGCGTGACATGTATGGCTACCTCAATGATCAGACCCTGCACCTGGCCAACAACGGGGTGACCATCAACCAGATCCACGAGCGCCTGAAAGTGCCGCCGGAGTTGGCCAACGAATGGTTCAACCGCGGCTATCACGGCAGCGTCAGCCACAACGTGCGCGCGGTGGTGAACAAGTACCTGGGTTACTACGACGGCAACCCGGCGACCCTGAACCCGCTGGCGCCAGAGGATTTGGCGGTGAAGTACGTCGAGTTCATGGGCGGCGCCGACCACCTGCTGCAGATGGCCAAGGCGTCCTACGACAAGGGCGAATACCGCTGGGTGGTGGAGGTGGTGAACAAGCTGGTCTTTGCCGACCCGAGCAACCAGGCGGCACGCAGCCTGCAGGCCGACGCCCTGGAACAGCTCGGCTACCAGGCGGAGAACGCCGGTTGGCGCAACAGCTACCTGGCGGCAGCGCAGGAACTGCGCAACGGCGTGCCCCGTGACCTGCCGCCGATGAAGTCGGGCAGCCCCGATGCGCTGGCGGCGATGGATACCGGCCTGCTGTTCGACTACCTCGGCGTGCGTCTGAACGCGGAAAAGGCCGAAGGCGAGGACTTCGCCATCAACCTGGTGCTGCCGGACAAGAACGAGCAGTACCTGCTGGAGCTGAAGAACTCGCACCTGAACAACATCAAGGGCGTGCAGAGCGAGAACGCCGGGCAAACCGTGACCATCGACCGTGCCGACCTCAATCGCCTGATGCTCAAGGAAGTCTCGCCGGTGCGCCTGGTGTTCGAGGGCAAGCTCAAGAGCTCGGGCAATCCGCTGCTGCTGGCCAAGCTGTTCGGCATGCTGGAGGACTTCAACTTCTGGTTCGACATCGTGACCCCGCCCGAGAAGAGCTGATCCCGCTCAAGCCCGCGTCACCCGGTGATGGCACAATGCAGTGATTGCATTGTGCCATTGTTTTTTTCCCGGCCAGTCTGCACCATGCCACCCCTGCGCCCGCAGCTGGTTGTTGGCGCTCGCAGTCGGGTAGTCGCGATCGTGTTCAGCCGTTGTTCCAGGACGTTGCGCCGTTGCTGGCCGGGCCCTTTGGCCCTGGTGCTGGTGACATCGCTCGGCGTCCTGGCGGGCGCCCAGCAGCTTGAGTGGGACTTCAAGCGCATTGGCGAACAGTCCACGCGGCTCTACGGCCCGCTGGGCGACGGTCAGGTGCGCATCGACGCCTGGCAGAAGCTGCTCGCGCAGCAGGCCTCCGCCAGCGAGCGCGAGCAGTTGCAGGCGGTCAACCGCTTCTTCAACGACCAGCTGCGTTTCACCGACGACCTGAGCCTCTGGCACGAAGTGGATTACTGGGCCACGCCGGTGGAGGCGTTGCTCAAGGGCGCCGGCGATTGCGAGGACTTCGCCATCGCCAAGTACATCAGCCTGCGACACCTGGGCGTGCCGGCACAGAAGCTGCGCATTACCTACGTCAAGGCATTGCGTTTGAACCAGGCGCATATGGTGCTGACTTATTACCCGAGGCCCGACGCCGTGCCGCTGGTGCTGGACAACCTGATCGGCAGCATCCTGCCGGCCAGCCAGCGCAGCGACCTGCAGCCGGTCTATGCGTTCAACGGCGAGGGCCTGTGGCTGGCCGGCAGTGGTGCGGGCGGCGGCAAGCAGGTGGGCGACAGCAAGCGGCTGTCGCGCTGGCAGGACCTGTTGAAGAAGATGAAGGCCGAAGGCTTTCCCGAGAACGAATAGCTCCTCTGACTGAGGCGAATAGCTCCATCGACGGAGCCTGGAGACACGATGTCCCTGTTCAAACAGTTGTTGATCGCCATCTGCCTGTTCCTGGTGGTCGCCTTCAGCGGCAGCTTCATGGTCGGCCTGGAAAGCTCGCGCGAGCAGTATGGCAACCAGCTGCGCTCCCATGCCCAGGATGCGGCTACCGCGCTGGGCCTGTCGCTGACGCCGAACATCGACGACCCGGCGATGGTCGAGCTGATGGTCAGCTCGATCTTCGACAGTGGCTACTTCGAGAGCATCCGGGTGATCGACCTGTCGACCAACAAGGTGATCGTCGAGCGCACTGGCGTGCCCGACGCGGTGGCAGCCAAGGTGCCGCAGTGGTTCATCTCGCTGATCAACCTGCACTCGGCCGGCGGCGACGCCATCGTCAGCCGCGGCTGGACCCAGGCGGCGCGCGTGGAAGTGCTCAGCCACCCGATGTTCGCCATCGCCAAGCTCTGGCAGAGCGCCCTGGGCAGCCTGCTCTGGCTGGTGCTGTGTGGCATCGCCAGCGCCGTGCTCGGCGCCATCCTGCTGCGCCGCCAGCTCAAGCCGCTGGACTACATGGTGGAGCAGTCCCACGCCATCGCCCGCCGTGAATTCCTCAGCCTGCCGGAACTGCCACGCACCCCCGAGCTGCGTCGCGTGGTGCAGGCCATGAACCAGATGGTGGAGAAGCTCAAGGCACTGTTCCAGGAGCAGGCCCAGCGCAGCGAACGCCTGCGCGACGAGGCCTATCAGGACAGCCTGACAGGGCTGGGCAACCGGCGCTTCTTCGACATGCAGCTGAACAACCGGCTGAGCGCCGAGGACCGGGTCAGCAGCGGCGTGTTGCTGGTCCTGCGGGTGAATGATCTCGCCGGACTGAACCAGCGCCTGGGCGGCCAGCGCGTCGACCAGTTGCTCAAGGCCGTGGCCGACCAGTTGCGCCTGGCTGGACAAGGGGTGGGCGCGGGCCTGACGCTGGCGCGCAGCCGTGGCGGCGAGTTCGTCATGCTGGCGCCTGGACTGATGCCCGAGGACGCGCCGGCCCTGGCGATGCGCCTGGAAGGCATGCTCGCTGCGCTGGTCACCACCGGTGCTAGCGACGTCAGTCCGGTTGCCTGCCTGGGGCTGGTGCCTTTCGTTTCCGGCGAATCCGCCCAGGCGCTGTTGCAGCGCGCGGACGAGGCGCTGGTGCAGGCCGAGCGGCAGAACGACAGTTGCTGGGCCTTCCTCCAGGGCGGCGCTAAGCCGGTCGCCGAGGAGCGTCACAGCTGGCACCAGTTGCTGGACGAGGCGCTGGTGCACAAGCGCTTCCAGTTGCACTTCCAGGCCGTGGTGTCCTGTGCCGACCCGCAGGTGGTGCTGCATTACAAGGTGCTCTCGCGCCTGCCGGACGGACAGGGCGGCAGCATCGCCGCCGGGCGCTTCCTGCCCTGGCTGGACCGCTTCGGCTGGACCGCGCGGCTGGACCTGCTGATGCTGGAAAGCGTGCTGGCGGACATGGCGAAGCACAATCGACCGCTGGCGTTGAACCTGTCCGCTGCGCTGCTGCGTGACGAATGGGCGACCACCCGGGTGTTCGACCTGCTGAAGCAGCACCCGCAGTTCGCCGGGCGCCTGACCCTGGAGCTGGAGGAAGACCAGCTGCCGGCGCAACCAGTGCTCGAAGCGCTGACCCGCCGCCTCGGCGAGCTGGGATATCGTCTGAGCCTGCAGCATTTCGGCGGGCGCTTCAGCATGATCGGCAACCTGGCGCGGCTGGGGTTGGCGTACCTCAAGGTCGATGGCAGCCACATCCGCCATATTGATCAGGAGAACGACAAGCGCCTGTTCATCGAGGCGATGCAGCGCGCGGCGCACAGCATCGACCTGCCGCTGATCGCCGAGCGCGTGGAGACGGCCGGGGAGTTCCGTGTGCTGAAGGAAATGGGTATCCAGGGCGTGCAGGGGCAGCTGTTCGGTGGGCCGGCGCCCTGGTGATTGACGTCAGGGCGGGGCGCTCCTGCGGGTAATTCGCCATGGCTTTGGCTCTGGCTCTCGAAGATTTCCAGAGAAATTTCCGCACGCTCCGGAGTGCCCCTTTCAGGAGGCCTCGTTGAGCCGGAGTTTCAGGGGTTGAGCTGCATGGATGTCGCGAGAGCCGCGATGGGCCAGGGATGGCCCTTCGCGGCGTGCCCCTGAAACTTCGGTTCAACGAGGGTATTTTTCGCCCCAAGCGAAAAACCGGATGGCAGGGGCGAGACCTTTGCCTCCTTTGGGTCTTTCCAAAGGAGGTCGCCCGAGGGGGCGAAACACGAAGTCCGCGCTTACGCCGAAGCGGCGCAGAAATCCCCAGCCTGAGGCAAAAGCATTTCGAGCAAAGACTGATCTTGCACGTGGAAAGCGACGGCTTGGGCAGCGTCCGTAGTGGATCGTGCCATGCGGTTCGCGAGCAAGCTCGCTCCTACAGGGAGGGCTATGCAGCCGTCGCGCAAAAGAAAACGGGGCTCAGATCAGCCCCGTTTCCTCGTCGTCGTTGATCAGCCGGGTCAGCCCGCCCAGGGCTTCCCGAGCCTGGGTGCGGTTGAGCAGCTTCGAGCGTGCCGCCGGCGGCAGGTCGGTGATACGGATCACCCCCTTGGTGATCAGGACCGAGATCAAGTCCTCCAGTACCCGGATCATGTCCAGGTCGCTCTGCTTGAGTTGCAGCAGGCTGCTCTCGGCCGCCCAGGCCTGGATGTCCGGATGGTCCGCCGGCAAGGTACCGGTGGCGCCTTCGAACTCGGCGTCCTCGACGCGCGCGACTTTTCCCTCGGCGTTGCGCTGGATGTACAGCATCGACCCGTCCCCATGTCTCTTGATGTGAAGGAACGACAGCGGGACCACCCCGAAGGGTGGCCCCGCTGTCGCCGTGTCAGAGCCTGACCGTTTGGAAGCCTGGCGGCAACCGCGGATCAGTGATGCTCAGTCTTGACCACCGGGTCGGAACCCGCCACCAGCTTGTTGACGATCTCGGTGGAGGTCGAGCCGTAGCTGGAGAGGTCGACGCCGCTCAGCTTGATGGTCACGTCCGCCGCGCCGCCACTGTTGATCTGCCCGGTGGTGCTCACCTGCAGGGTCGAGGTCGCGGTGTCCACCTTCAGGTAGCTGAGGATGTCGTTGTGCGCGGTCTCCGGCAGCAGGTCGCTGATATCGATGCGGTCACCTTCACCGGCCTTGAAGTCGGTGATGGTGTCGTTACCGGTATCGCCGGCCTTCCAGATGAACAGGTCCGCGCCCGCACCACCGGTGAGGATGTCGTTGCCCTTGCCGCCGGTCAGCTGGTCGTCCCCGGTGCCGCCGATGAGGATGTCGTTGCCATTCTCGCCGAACAGGAAGTCGTTGCCGCCCTGGCCGTAGAGGATGTCGTTGCCCTCGCCGCCGTAGAGGCTGTCGCTGCCTCCACGGGTATCGCCCTCGACGTTGAACAGCGTGTGGTTGTTCTTGATGTAGTCGTACATCTCGTCGCTGGTCGCGGCGTGGCCGTTCTTCAGCTCCAGGAACGCCGATAGCGCGCTGACGCCGGAGCCCGCCGGCATGTCGGCCGGTTTCGCCGGATTGCCGTTGACGCCCCAGGGCAGGTTATCGGTGTTGATGGTGTCACCGAAGATGATGTCGTCGCCGGCACCGCCGTGGATGGTGTCGTTGCCCGACGGCGCCAGCTCGGTGCTAGTGGAACCGCCATGCAGCGCGGCAGTGAGGTCGCTGGCCTGCTTGACGATATCCACTTCGCCGGTCGGCGCGTAGGTGGTGACGGTCTGTTTGACGTTGTCCAGGTTGACGGTCGCGGTGCCCTGCGAGCTGCCATCGGTCAGCGTGAAGTCCAGGCGGTAGGTGCCTTCGCCGACGCTGGTGGAGGTGTAGGTGGTGTTGCTCGAACTGGAGCTCAGCGTGTGCGTCTCGACCTGGGTCCAGCCGCCGCTACCGTCGCTCTTCATCAGTTTCCACACGAAGGCGTCGCCATTGCGCATGGATTCAGTGAAGTCGAAGCTGAAGGTCGAGGTGGTGTTCTTGGCGACGGTCAGGTCCGAGCTGTTGACGACGGTAGAGCCGGCGGCATTGGTGTCGGTCAGCACCAGCTTGTTGTTGGCGATTGCGGCCGAGCCGGATGAGCTTGGGGTCAGTTTCCAGTTCGGCAGGGCAGTGTTGTTGTCGAACGTGAACAGCGTCGTGGAAGTGCTGCCCAGGCTGATCGACGTATCGACACCGGTGACGCTGGTGTTGTCGAAGTGCTTGAGGATGTCCGAGTTGACGTTGGTGCCGATGCCGATGGCGCGCACTTCGCTCAGGCCGCTGAGGGTGACGAAGGCCTGTGCCGACTCCTTGACGATGTTGCTGTTGGTGCTGGAGCCGTCACCGTAGCTCTTCGACTCGGTCGGGTCGCCGTCGGTGAGGAACAGCGTCAGGTTGGTGTAGCCCTTGGTCTGGCCGTTGAACCAGCTGACCGCCTGCTCGAACGCCGCCTGGTAGTCGGTGCCGCCGGTGGCGGACAGGCCGTTGATGGCGGTGACCAGCTTGTCGATGTTGGCGCTGGTCAGGTCAGAGACGCTGACCTTCAGGCTGGCGGTGCTCTGGAAGCCGATCAGGGCGATGTTGACGATGCCGTCGTGGCCCTTGAGTTCATTGGCCAGGTTGATCAGCGCGTCCTTGACCAGCTTCATGCGCGAGTCGTTGTACGCCGCGCCGGACTGGCCGGCGAGGTTGTAGGCCATGCTGCCGGAGGTGTCGATCACCAGGGCGATGTTGTAGTTGGTACCGCCCTGGGTGAGGGTCTTGATACCGCCGACGTCGCCGAGGATCACGTCGTCGCCCGAGCCACCGGTGAGGGTGTTGTCGCCGTTGGGCGTGGTGCTCGGGATCTGCACCTGGCCGACGTGGATGTCGAAGCCATAGGTCGCCGAAGTATCGACGCCACCGTTGGCAGTGCCGCCGCTGTCCTGTACGGCGAAGCTGAAGTGAGCGTTGCTGCCCGAGCTGTCCGGGACGAAGGTCAGTTTGCCGCTGGAGATGTCACTGGCGCTGATGGCCTGGCCGGCTTTCACCGCGGTGCCGTTGAGCAGCAGGCTGCCGGAGTCCGGCAGGGCCTTGACGATGACGTTCTGCAGGCTGTGGTTCTGGCCGTTGGCGGAGTCCGCGGTGTCGCTGAAGGCGAAGTCCTTGGTGCCGAAGGTGTAGGTCTTGCCGGCGTAGACGCTGGCCGAACCGTCCGCCGACAGCGGCGCATCGTTCACCGCGGTGACGGCGAAGGTCAGGGTACTCGACGAGCTGGAGAAGCTGTCGTGGCTGTCCTGCACCGAGAACTTCAGCGTCGCGTAGGTGGAGCCGGCGGCGTTGGCCAGGGGGGTGTAGACCAGGCTGGCGAGCAGGCTGACGGCGATCACCTGGCCGGCGGTCACCGACTGGCCGTTGAGGGTCAGGCTGCCGGCAGTGGGCAGGTTGTCGATACGGATGGCCTTGAGCGCATCGCCAGCGTCCTTGTCGGCGAAACCGAAGTCGGCGGCAGTGAAGGTGCGGTTGCTGTCCTCGTTCAGGCTGACGGTCTTGTCGGCGCCGGTGGGGGCGTCGTTCTCGCCGTTGATGGTGATGGTCACGGTGGCCGGAGCGCTGACCGCGCCCTGGGCGTCCTTGGCGGTGTAGGTGAAGGTCACCTGGCGGGTTTCGCCGACGTTGAGCGAGTCGAACGCCGTGCCCGGGTTGTAGACGTAGCTGCCGTTGGCGTTGAAGGTCAGGGTGCCGGCGCTCGGGCCGCTGACCAGCGCGTAGCCGTTGGCGTCCACGGCGCTGTCGATATCGGTGGCGGTCGGAACCTGGCCGCTGATCGAGGTGTTCTCGCCAGTGGTCTTGCTGTCGCCCTTGGCTTCCGGCGCATCGTTCACCGCGTTGACGCCGACGGTGACGGTCGCGGTGCTGGTGCCGCCATGGCCGTCGCTGATGGTGTAGGTGAAGCTACCGCTGCCATTGAAGTCCTTGGCCGGAGTGAAGACGACGTTGCCGCCTTCGAGCTTCACGCTGCCGTTCACCGCGCCCTGCACGCTGACGATGGACAGGCTGTCGCCGTCCACGTCGCTGTCGTTGCCCAGCAGGGTCTGCGGGGCAATGGTCAGCGGGGTGTCCTCGTTGGTCACCAGCTCGCCCACGGCGTGGGTCAGCGCGGTGCCGCCCACGGTGGCGTAGGTGCCGCCCTGCGGGCGCATTTCCACCTGCAGCTGGGCCTGGCCACCCTGATCCCAGTAGACGATCTCGATGCTGTGGTTGCCGCTCTGGGCGATGGTGAACACCGCCGATTCGCGACCGGTCGGGCTCTGGATGGCGTCGTACTTGAACACCTCCACGCCGTCGATCTTGATGCTGAAGCCGTCGTCGGCGTTCACCCGCAACTGGTAGCTGCCGGCGTTGAGGTTGATCGCGCCGGTGAGCTGGATGATCGCATCGGAGGTGTTCGCCGGGTCGGTGTTCAGCGAGCCGGCATCGTTGCCGAGGAACTTCTGCAGGTTGCCGTCGCCGCCCAGGTCACCGCCGCTGAGGTTGTAGTTCAGCGTGGTGGAGGTGAAGGTGGCGCTGGCGGCGTGACCGTTCATGAAGGCG
This sequence comes from Pseudomonas sp. YH-1, assembly GCF_051990045.1. Lineage (NCBI taxonomy): Bacteria > Pseudomonadati > Pseudomonadota > Gammaproteobacteria > Pseudomonadales > Pseudomonadaceae > Pseudomonas > Pseudomonas sp. YH-1. Next base: position 2,498,823 of record NZ_CP178184.1, read on the forward strand.
GTCACCTGGCCCAGGCTGGTCAGGTTGCTGCCATCCGGGCCTTCGTTGTAGCCCCAGTATTTGCCGGTCAGGCCGCTGACGGTGAAGGTGTCGTTGACTGCCACCGGTGCATCGTTCACCGGGGTGACGTTGAAGGTCACCTTGTTCGGGGTGGCGTCGAAGGCACCGTTGCTGTCCTTCACCGAGAAGGTGAAGTTGGCGTAGTTGCTGCCGTTGCCATTGGCGGCCGGGGTGAAGACCAGCTTGCCGAGGTCGGCGGCGTCGATCACCTGGCCGGCGTTCACGGCGTTGCCGTTGAGCTTCAGGCTGCCGTTGGTGGGGAGGCTGTCGATCCGCACGGCGCTGAGGGCGTCGTTGTGGTCGACGTCGCTGAAGCCGAAGTCGCTGGCGCTGAAGCTGCGGCTGCTGTCCTCGTCCAGGGTGATGGTCTTGTCGGCGCCATTGGGGGCGTCGTTGGCACCGTTGACGGTGATGGTCACGGTGGCCGGTGCGCTGACTGCACCCTCGGCATCCTTGGCGGTGTAGGTGAAGGTCACCTGGCGGCTCTCGCCCGGAGCGAGGGAGTCGAAGTCAGTGCCCGGGTTGAACACGTAGCTGCCGTTGGCGTTGAAGGTGAGGCTGCCGTTGCCGCTGCCGACACCCTGGACCAGCGTGTAGCCGTTGGGGTTGACCGCGCTGTCCACGTCGGTGGCAGTCGGCACCTGGCCGTTGAGCGTGCTGTTCTCGCCGGTGGACTTGCTGTCGCTCTTCGCTTCCGGCGCATCGTTGACCGGGGTGACGTTGAGGCTCACTACGGAGTTGACGGTGCCGCCTTTGCCATCGCTGACCACCACGGTGAAGCTGTCCGAGCCGTTGTAGTCCTTGGCCGGGGTGTAGGTGTAGTCACCGGTGGCCGCGTTGAGCGTGACGGTGCCGTGGGCCGGCGCGCTGCCGGCCTTGAGGGTGTAGGACAGGGTATCGCCGTCGACATCGCTGGCGATGATCTTGCCGGTCACCGCAGTATCTTCGGCGGTGGTCTTGGACTGGTCGGCGGTGGTCGGCGCGTCGTTGACCGGGTTGACGGTGATGCTCACCACCGAGTCGACGCTGCCGCCCTTGCCGTCGCTGACGGTGATGGTGAAGCTGTCCGGGCCGTTGTAGTTGGCAGCCGGCGTGTAGGTGTAGTCACCCGTGGCGGTGTTGAGCACCAGTTGACCATGGGCGACGCCGCTCTTCACGGCGTAGCTCAGGGTGTCGCCGTCGACATCGCTGGCGATGATCTTGCCGCTCAGCGGGCTGTCTTCGTCGACGGTCTTGGTCTGGTTGCCGGTCGTCGGTGCGTCGTTCACCGGGGTGATGGTGAGGCTGACGACCTGATCCACCACGCCACCGTGACCGTCGTTGACGGTGACGGTGAAGCTGTCGCCGCCGTTGTAGTCCTTGCTCGGGGTGTAGGTGTAGTTGCCGGCAGCGTCGACCACGATGCTGCCGTGGCTCGGCCCCGACTTCAGGCTGTAGGTGAGGCTGTCGCCATCGACGTCGGTGGCGCTGACCTTGCCGGTCAGCGGGGTGTCTTCCGGCGTGGTGGTATTGCTCGGCGCATTGAACACCGGTGCATCGTTGACCGGGGTGACGGTGATGCTCACCACGGAGTCGACGCTGCCGCCCTTGCCGTCGCTGACGGTGATGGTGAAGCTGTCCGGACCGTTGTAGTTGGCAGCCGGCGTGTAGGTGTAGTCACCCGTGGCGGTGTTGAGCACCAGTTGACCATGGGCGACGCCGCTCTTCACGGCGTAGCTCAGGGTGTCGCCGTCGACGTCGCTGGCAGCGATCTTGCCGGTCAGCGGGCTGTCCTCGGCGACGGTCTTGCTCTGGTCGCTGGTGGTCGGTGCGTCGTTGACCGGGTTGATGCCGACCTTGACCACCTGCTCGACGCTACCGCCTTTGCCATCGCTGACCACCACGGTGAAGCTGTCGCTGCCGTTGTAGTCCTTGGCCGGGGTGTAGGTGTACTGGCCGTCACTGCCGAAGGTCACGGAACCGTGCGCCGGGCCGCTGCCGCTCTTCACGGCATAGCCGAGGCTGTCGCCGTCCACGTCGCTGGCGTGGATCTGCCCCGAGACCGGGGTGTCCTCGTCGGTGGTCAGGTTCTGTGCGCCACTGACGGTCGGCGCGTCGTTCACCGGGTACACGGTGACGTTGAGGTCGACGGTACGGGTCGCCGCATCGTTGTTGCTGCTTTCGGTCGCGGTGGCGCTGACTTCCAGCTTGATGGTGCCGTTGAAGTCGGCTGGCGGAGTCAGGGTCAGGGTATCGAGGTTCCAACCCTTGAGGTCGACGCTGTTGTGGGTGGCGTCGGCGGTGAAGCTGTTCTTGCCGTCGCTCAGGGTGGCGCCGACCGGAATCTTGCCGATGCTGACCGAGAGGGTTTCCGAGCCGTCGGTGTCGACCAGTGCAGCCTTGATCTTCGACAGGTTGATGGTGGTGTCTTCGTTGCCTTCATTGAGGCCGAAGACCTTGTAGTGGGTCTGGCCAGAACTGCCGGTCAGGTCGGACAGGCGCTCGCCGCCGGAAGTCAGTTCGCCGGCGTTGTGGTACACCAGCGCACTGCCGGTGCCCAGCACCTGCGCGCTGCTGCCGTTGTCGGAGATGCTCAGGGTGTAGTTGCCCGGGCCGCTCTGGTTGTGCTGGTAGAGCGCGATCGGGTAGTAGCCGCTTTCGGTCGGGGTGAAGGTGCCGCTGAACTGGCCGCTGGTGCCGCCGGTGCCGCCCCAGGTGGCCTGGGCGACGGTGCTGCCGCCGATGACCAGGCGCACGCTGTCATCGCCTACACCGGTGAAGGTGTAGGTGTGGCCAGCCTCGAGGAAGATCAGGCCGCTGACCTTGGTGGCAGTGCCGGCGGTGACGTCGGTGTTGCTCACGCTGTTGGTGGAGCCATGGGTGGTCGGGGTGCCGGCGGCGTCGATCTTCGCCTGCAGGTCGGCCGGTGCTGCGCCGTTGCCGCCATTGCCCAGGGCCAGGCCGGTCCAGGTGTCCACAGTCAGGCCGGTGGCTTTCGGATGGCTGCTGCTGCCGTCCAGGCTCAGGCTGGGTTTGTCCGCCACGGCCTCGATGCTGACCGTCACGGTGGAGGTGGAGGTGCCGCCTTTGCCGTCGCTGATGCTGTAGGTGATGGTGTCGGAGCCGCTGAAGTTTTCCTTCGGCGTGTAGCTCAGGCTGCCGTCCTGGTTGATCACGACGGTGCCATTGCCGGCGCTGGCGCCGGTGACGATCAGGGCGTCGTGTTCGGCGTCGGTGTCGTTGCCCAGCACGTCGATACGGATGGCCGTGTCTTCGTTGGTGTGTGCGGTGTCAGGTACAGCCACCGGCGCGTCATTGGTGCCGGTGACGGTGATGGTGATGGTCTGCGGGTCGCTCAGGGCGCCGTTGTTGTCCTTCGCCTGGTAGGTGAAGGTGACGTTCTCGCTCTGGCCGGCGGCGAGGTGATCGAAGGCGGTGCCGGGGGTGAAGGTGTAGCTGCCGTCGGCGTTGAAGGTCAGCGTGCCTTTGCCCTGGGCCACATCGGTCGCCAGCTGGTAGCTGGCGATGGTGCCGTCGATATCGGTGGCGACCGGGACTTGCCCCTGGAGAACGGTGTTCTCTTCGGTGGTCTGGGTGTCGGCGTAGGCCACCGGCTTGTCGTTGGTACCGGTGACGGTGATGGTGACCGTCTGCGGATCGCTCAGCGCGCCGTTGTTGTCCTTCGCCTGGTAGGTGAAGGTGACGTTCTCGCTCTGGCCCTGGGCCAGGTGATCGAAGGCGGTGCCAGGGTTGAAGCGGTAGCTGCCGTCAGCGTTGAACGTCAGGGTGCCCTTGCCGGCAGCGACGTTGGTCGCCAATTGGTAGCTGGCGATAGTGCCGTCGACGTCGGTGGCGGCCGGTACATGGCCATCCAGCACGGTGTTCTCGCCGGTGCTGGCGGTGTCGGCGAAGGCTACAGGTTTGTCGTTGGTACCAACGATGGTCACGGTCACGGTGGCGCTGGTGCCGTCGGCGGCCTTGACGGTGAAGCTGTCGGTCAGTTTTTCACCTTGCTTCAGTTCGTTGTAGGCGCTGTTGGCGACATAGGTCCAGGCACCATTGGCACCGATGCTGAACTTGCCGTAGTCGCCAGCGGAGTTGGTCTGCGCCTGGAAGCTGGCCGGGCTGTCGACGTCGCTGATGTCCAGCTTGCCGCCGATGGTGACCGGGGCATCGGTTTCGTTGGCGCTGCCACTGGCCTGGCCGGTAATCATGGCCGCGTCATTGCTGCCAGTGACGGTGATGGTGATGGTCTGCTGATCGCTCACGGCACCGTTGTTGTCCTTCGCCTGGTAGGTGAAGGTGACGTTCTCGCTCTGGCCGGCGGCCAGGTGGTCGAAGGCGGTACCCGGATTGAAGGTGTAGCTGCCGTCGTCATTGAAGGTCAGCGTGCCCTTGCCCTGGGCAACGTCTTTGACCACTTCGTAACGGACGATGGTGCCGTCGATGTCGGTGGCGACCGGGACCTGGCCGTGGAGTACGGTGTTCTCCTCGGTGCTATGGCTATCGGAGAAGGCAACCGGGCGATCGTTGGTGCCGACGATGTTCACGGTCACGGTGGCGCTGGTGCCATCGGCGCTCTTGACGGTGAAGGTGTCGGTGTAGCTCTGGCCGACTTTCAGCTCGTTGTAGGCATCCTTGGCAACATAGGTCCAGGTGCCGTCGGTGCCGAGGTTGAAGGTGCCGTACTTGCCGGCGACGTCGGTCTGCGCCTGGAAGGTTTCCGGGCCGTCGACGTCACTGACGGTGAGCTTGCCGCCGGTGCTGATCGGCGCATCGGTCTCGTTGACGGAGCTGGACTTGACGCCGCTGATGATGGCCGCGTCATTGCTACCGGTGACCGTGATGGTGATGGTCTTGGGCTCGCTCAGCGCGCCGTTGTTGTCCTTCGCCTGATAGGTGAAGGTGACGGTTGCGCTCTCGCCGGCGGCCAGATGGTCGAAGTCGCTGCCCGGATCGAAGTGGTAAGTGCCGCTGGAGTTGAAGTTCAGCGACCCCTGGCCCTGGCTGACATCGGTGACCAGCTGGTAGCTGGCGACGCGGCCATCCGGATCGGTGGCGGCCGGCACCTTGCCGTTCACGCGGCCGTTCTCGTCGACGCTGACGCTGTCGTCGTAGGCGGTGGGGGCGTCGTTGGTGCCGAGGATGTTCACGGTGACGCTGGAGCTGGTGCCGTCGGCGGCCTTCACGGTGAAGGTGTCGGTCAGGGTCTCGCCCGGTTTCAGCTCGTTGTAGGCGTCCTTGGCGACATAGGTCCAGGCGCCATCGGTACCGAGGTTGAAGGTGCCGTATTGGCCAGCGACGTTGGTCTGGGCCTGGAAGGTCTCCGGGCCGTCGACGTCACTGACGCTCAGTTGGCCGCCGGTGGTGATCGGCGCATCGGTCTCGTTGACATTGACGATCTTCGCCCCGCTGATGATCGCGGCGTCGTTGTTGCCGGTCACGGTCAGGGTCAGGACGTTCTCGTCGGTCGCGCCGTGCTCGTCGGTGACGATGAACTTGATCTGCAGTTCGAGGGTTTCACCTGCGCCAAGCTGCTGGTAGTCGGCATGGTTGCCGTCGAAGCTCCAGGTGCCGTCCTGGTTCAGGGTGAAGCCGCCGGGCGCTGCCTCCTTCAGGCTGAAGGCGAGCGTGTGGCCGTCATCCACGTCGGTGGCGGTGAGCGTGCCGCTGGAGAGGTTGTCTTCGTTCACCGAGGCGCTGGCGGCCTGGGCCTGTGGCGCATCGTTGGTGCCGATGACGGTGATGGTCAGGGTGCTGGAGCTCTTGGCGCCGTACTGGTCGGTGACGCTGTAGTTGACGGTGAAGGTCTGCGTGTCGCCTACGGCCAGGTGCTGGTAGGCAGGGTTGTTGGCGTCGAAGCCCCAGCGACCGCTGCTGTCGCTACCGAAGCCCGCCGGCAGCGGGCCGGTGGTGCTGTAGGTCAGTTGGGCGCCGTGGTCGACGTCGCTGCCGGGCAGTTGCCCGCCGATCCAGTTGTCTTCGTAGACGGTTCCTACCATCTGACCGGCTACCGGGGCGTCGTTGGTCCCGGTGACGGTGATGGTGATGGTTTGCGGGTCGCTCAGCGCGCCGTTGTTGTCCTTGGCCTGGTAGGTGAAGGACACGTCGCGGGTTTCGCCCTGGGCCAGGCTGTCGAAGTCCTTGCCGGGGTTGAAGCTGTAGCTGCCGTCACTGTTGAAGGCGAGCGAGCCGTTACCGGTGCCGAGATTGCTGGCCAGCTGGTAGCTGACCACGGTGCCGTCGATATCGGTGGCCACCGGGACCTGGCTGGAGAAGGCTGCGTTCTCGCCGGTGGTCCTGGTATCGCCATAGGCGACCGGAGCATCGTTGGTGCCGACGATGTTCACGGTGACGGTGCTGCTGGTGCCGTCGGCGGCCTTGACGGTAAAGGTGTCGGTCAGGGTCTCGCCCTGCTTCAGCTCGTTGTAGGCGTCCTTGGCGACATAGGTCCAGGCGCCGTCGGTGCCGAGGTTGAAGGTGCCGTGCAGGCCGGCGACATTGCTCTGGGCCTGGAAGCTGGCGGCACCGTCGACATCACTGACGGTCAACTGCCCGCCGGTGGCGATGGGGGCATCGGTCTCGTTGACATTGACCGTGGCCACGCCGCCGATGACGGCCGGGTCATTGGTCCCGGTGACGGTAATGGTCAGCGTCTGGGTATCGGTGGCGCCGTGCTCGTCGGTGACGATGTACTTGACCTGGATGTCCTTGGTCTCGCCTTCGGCGAGGGATTGATAAGCCGGGTTCTTGCCGTCGAAGGTCCAGCTGCCGTCGGTTTTCAGGGTGAAGCCGGCGGGCGGGTTGCCGGAGACGCTGAAGCTCAGCTTGGCGCCGTCGTCCACGTCGGTGGCAGTGAGCTGGCCCTTGCTGACGGCGTCTTCGGTGGCGGCCGCGGTGGCGGCGTCGGCTCTGGGCGCGTCGTTGGTGCCGGTGACGGTGATCACCAGCACGCTCTGGGTGCTGGCGCCGTGCTCGTCGGTGACGGTGTAGGGGACGTTGATGATCTGTACGGCACCGGCTTTCAGGTGCTGGTAGGCGGCATCGCTGGCATCGAAGCTCCACTTGCCGTCGCTGCCGAGGATCAGGCCGGCCGGGGCGGCCTTGTTCAGGCTGAAGGTCAGCTGGGCGCCGTTATCGACGTCGATGGCCTTGAGCTCGCCGCTGATCTGCGCGTCTTCGCGGACGAAGGTCAGCGAGGGCAGGGCGATGGGAGTGTCGTTGGTGCCGGTGACGGTCAGCGTCAGGGTGTTGGTGCTGGTGGCGCCGTGTTCGTCGGTGACGGTGTAGTCGATCGACAGCACCTTGGCCTCGCCAGCGGCCAGGCTCTGATAGGCCGGGTCGAGGCCGTTGAACAGCCAGCTGCCGTTCTTGGCCAGGGTGAAGCCGGCCGGAGCTTTGTCATTCAGGCTGAAGCTGAGCTTGGCGCCGTCATCGACGTCGGTGGCGGTGAGTTTGCCGATGCTGAGCTTGTCTTCGCTGGCGTTGGCGCTGATGGCATCGGCCACCGGCGCATCGTTGGTGCCGGTGATGGTGATGGTCAGGGTGCTGGAGCTGGTGGCGCCGTGTTCGTCGGTGACGGTGAACGGCACGCTGATGACCTGGGTGGCACCGGCTTTCAGGTGCTGGTACTCGCTGACGCTGGCATCGAAGGTCCACTTGCCGTTGGCGTCGACGCTGAAGCCAGCCGGGGCGGTCTTGTCCAGGGCGTAGCTGAGCTGGGCGCCGTTGTCGGCGTCGGTGGCGGCGAGCTGGCCGCTGATCTGTGCATCTTCCTTCACTGCGCCGCTGGTGGCGCTGGCGACCGGCGCGTCGTTGCTGCCGGTGACGTTGATGGTGATGGTCTGCGGGTCGCTCAGGGCGCCGTTGTTGTCTTTGGCCTGGTAGGTGAAGGTGACGGTGTCGCTCTCGCCATCGGCCAGGTGATCGAAGTTCGTGCCTGGAGTGAAGCTGTAGCTGCCGTCGCTGTTGAAGGTCAGCGAGCCTTTGCCCTGCGCCACATCGGTGGTCAGCTGGTAGCTGGCAATAGTGCCGTCGACATCGGTGGCAGCCGGGACCTGGCCGTTGAGAACGGTGTTCTCTTCGGTGGTGACGGTATCGGCGTAGGCGACTGGGGCGTCGTTGGTGCCGGTAACGGTGAGGGTCAGGGTCTGGGTATCGGTGGCGCCGTGCTCGTCGGTGACGATGTACTTGACCTGGATGTCCCGGGTCTCGCCCTCGGCGAGGGACTGGTAGGCCGGGTTCTTGCCGTCGAAGGTCCAGCTGCCGTCGGTCTTCAGGGTGAAGCCGGCGGGCGGGTTGCCGGAGACGCTGAAGCTCAGCTTGGCGCCGTCGTCCACGTCGGTGGCGGTGAGCTGGCCCTTGCTGACGGCATCTTCGGTGGCGGCCGCGGTGGCAGCGTCAGCCCGCGGCGCGTCGTTGGTGCCGGTGACGGTGATCACCAGCACGCTCTGGGTGCTGGCGCCGTGCTCGTCGGTGACGGTGTAGGGGACGCTGATGAGCTGTACGGCACCGGCTTTCAGGTGCTGGTAGGCGGCATCGCTGGCGTCGAAGCTCCATTTGCCGTCGCTGCCGAGGATCAGGCCGGCCGGGGCGGCCTTGTTCAGGCTGAAGGTCAGCTGGGCACCGTTATCGACGTCGATGGCCTTGAGCTCGCCGCTGATCTGCGCGTCTTCGCGGACGACGGTCACCGAGGGCAGGGCGATGGGGGTGTCGTTGGTGCCGGTGACGGTCAGCGTCAGGGTGTTGGTGCTGGTGGCGCCGTGTTCGTCGGTGACGGTGTAGTCGATCGACAGCACCTTGGTCTCGCCAGCGGCCAGGCTCTGATAGGCCGGGTCGAGGCCGTTGAACAGCCAGCTGCCGTTCTTGGCCAGGGTGAAGCCGGCCGGGGCTTTGTCATTCAGGCTGAAGCTGAGCTTGGCGCCATCGTCCACGTCGGTAGCGGTGAGTTTGCCGATGCTGAGCTTGTCTTCGCTGGCGTTGGCGCTGATGGCATCGGCCACTGGCGCATCGTTGGTGCCGGTGATGGTGATGGTCAAGGTGCTGGAGCTGGTGGCGCCGTGTTCGTCGGTGACGGTGAACGGCACGCTGATGACCTGGGTGGCACCGGCTTTCAGGTGCTGGTATTCGCTGACGCTGGCATCGAAGCTCCACTTGCCGTCGGTGTCGACGCTGAAGCCGGCCGGGGCGGTCTTGTCCAGGGCGTAGCTGAGCTGGGCGCCATGGTCGACGTCGCTGGCGGCGAGCTGGCCGCTGATCTGTGCGTCTTCCTTCACCGCACCGCTGGTGGCGGTGGCGAGCGGGGCATCGTTGGTGCCGTTGATGGTGACGGTCACGGTGGTGCTGGTGCCGTCGGCGGCGAGGACGGTGAAGGAGTCGGTGAGATGTTCGCCAACCTTCAGTTCGTTGTAGGCACTGTCGGCAACGTAGTTCCAGGTGCCGTCGGCAGCGACGCTGAACTTGCCGTAGGTGCCGGCGGTGTTGGCCTGGGCCTGGAAGCTGGCCGGGCTGTCGACATCGCTGATGGTCAGTTTGCCGTTGAGGCTGACCGGTGCGTCGGTCTCATCGGTACTGCCGCTGGTCTGGCCAGCGATCACGGCGGCATCGTTGGTGCCGGTGACCGTGATGGTGATGGTCTGCGGATCGCTCAGTGCGCCGTTGTTGTCCTTCGCCTGGTAGGTGAAGGTGACGTCGCGCGATTGACCGTCAGCGAGGCTGTCGAAGTCCTTGCCCGGATTGAAGACGTAGCTGCCATCGGCGTTGAAGGTCAGCGAGCCATTGCCATTGCCGACGTCGCCCACCAGCTGGTAGCCGGCGATGCTGCCGTCCACGTCGGAGGCGGCCGGGACCTGGCCATTGAGCACGGTGTTTTCTTCGGTGGTGGCGGCGCCCGGCAGGGCGACCGGCGCGTCGTTGGTGCCGGTGACGGTGATGGTGATGGTCTGCGGGTCGCTCAGGGCGCCGTTGTTGTCCTTCGCCTGGTAGGTGAAGGTGACGTCGCGGGATTGGCCATCGGCGAGGGCGTCGAAATCCTTGCCGGGGTTGAAGCTGTAGCTGCCGTCCGGGTTGAAGGTCAGGGTGCCGTTATTGGCGCCGACGCCGGTGGTCAGCTGGTAGCCGGTGACGTTGCCATCCACGTCGGAGGCGGCCGGGACCTGGCCGTTGAGCACGGTGTTCTCTTCGGTGGTGGCCGCGCCCGGCAGGGCGACCGGTGCGTCATTGGTGCCGGTCAGGGTCACGGTGAGGGTGGCGGTGCTGGTCGCGCCGTGCTCATCGGTGACGGTGTAGGGCACCTGCACGACCAGGGTCTCGCCCTCGGCCAGGTGCTGGTAGGCCGGGTCCTTGCCATCGAAGGTCCAGCTGCCATCCGGCTTCAGGGTGAAGCCCGCTGGCGGATTGCCGTTGGTGGTGAAGGTAAGGGTGCTGCCGGTGTCGCGGTCAGTGGCCACCAGTTGGCCGCCGATCACGCTGTCTTCGTTGCCGCTGGCCTGGCCATCCTGGGCGACCGGGGTGTCGTTGGCGCCCTGGACGTTGATGGTGATGACGCGGGTGTCGGTGGCGCCGGACGGGTCGGTCACGGTCACCGTGAACCTTTCGCTCGGGTTCTGGCCCAGGGGGAGGGCGTTCACCGCGTTGGCGTCGACCACATAGGTGTAGCTGCCGTCGGCGTTGACGGTCAGCTCGCCGTAGGCGCCCTTGGCGCTGCCGCTCCAGGTCAGGTTGGTGTCGTCGACGTCGGTGGCGGTCAGTTGGCCCTTGATGTCGGCGAAGCTGTCGTTGGCGGCGGTGTCAGTGACGCTGCTGGTGTAGGTGCCAGTGGCCACCGGGGCGTCGTTCACCGGAGTGATGCCGACGTTCACCACCAGGGTGCTGGTGGCGCCACGGCTGTCGGTGACGATCACGGTGAAGCTGTCGGCACCGTTGTAGTCGCCATTGGGGTTGTACTGCCAGGTGCCGTTGGGGTTGAGCACCAGCAGGCCGTTGGCCGGAGCCTGACCGACGCTGTAGCTGATGGTGTCGCCATTGGGATCGCGGGCGGCGAAGGCGCCGGTGAGCAGGGTGTCCTCGGCGGTGGTGAGGTTCAGCACGCCGTTGCTGCCTTCGGAGAATTCCGGGGCGAGGTTGGGCGGCAGTTCGCCCTGCCTTTCGTCGGATGCGTCGCCGCCGTTGCCCAGGCCGGCGGTGTCGTAGCCGATGGTCGGATCGACGCGCCCGGCCGTAGCGTCCAGCACCACGAAGCTGTGACCACCACCGACGCCACCGTTGCCGGCGGCCGAAGGCGCGGCGCTCGGGCCGGCTGCAGTGGGGGCGAGCGCCTGGGTCGGGTCGAGGCCGGCGGCGATGGCCTTCTGCAGGTCCTCGGTACTCGGCACGTCGTTGGCCTGCGTGGTAGCGCGGGGAGCCTCGGCCTGCGGCAGGTCGGCGCTGCTCCACTGGCTGTCACGGCCCAGGTCCACCAGCTTGCCGTTGCCGACGTCGAGTGTCACCGCACCCGCGGCGCCGGTGAGCAACTGATCGCCCTGGTAGATGCGGTCACCTTCCACCAGGACGCGCTGGACGCCTTCGGGGGATACCGCAATCACTTGGCCGATGATGCTTTTGACGACGGCGACGACGCTGCTCATGCACTTCTCCTGGTGAGGCTTGCCTGGTTGCCGACCGGCCGGATCGTAGTCGGCTCAGGAGGCATTCCCTTGTCTGTAAGAGCAAAAAGTTTGGCGTCAAAAACATGGCTTATAGCGGATGGAAATTACGTATATGCCAATGTATTGACCATTCGATTGCCATCCTAAACAATTGGCAAATCGATGTCACTTTGATATCGGGTGCTCGCGTAAAAAAATTTAGCGTGAAATACATCACGCTTTTCGATGCTTCCTAGCAGCGCATTCGCCGGTCTTTTGACGCTATTTGCGGCAATCGAATCGCTGCGGCTATCCCATTGATAAGGATGTTTTCCTCATGCGCATGCGATTCGCTGCTGTAGTGCCCTTTGCCCTCTCCTTCGTCCTGCCAGCCCACGCTGACACGCTCAACCAGGCCATGCAGAAGGCCCTGGAGTACCACCCGGAAATCCAGGCCGGGGTGAATTCGCGTCTCGCTGCGGACAAGCAACTGCGCGCCGCGAAGGGTGGTTACCTGCCGTCCGTCGACCTGACCGCCGGTTACGGCCGCGAAGGCTCCGACAACACCACTACCCGTGGCCAAGGCGACCACTGGGAAACCCTGAACCGGGGCGAGTCCAACCTCGCCCTGCGCCAGATGGTGTTCGATGGTTTCGCCACCTCCAGCGAAGTCGGTCGTCAGCAGGCCAACGTGAACTCCCGTGCCTATGCGCTGCTGGGTACTTCCGAGCGCACCGCGCTGAACGTCGCCCAGGTCTACACCGACGTGCTGCGCCGTCAGGAAATGGTTCGTCTGGCCGAGGAAAACCTGAAGAGCCACCAGCGCGTCTATGACCAGATCAGCCTGCGCAGCGCCCGTGGCGTTGGCCGTCTCGCCGACCAGGACCAGGCCGAGGCCCGCCTGGCCCAGGCGCAGAACAACCTGATGACCGAGAAGACCAACCTGGCCGACGCCCGTACCAACTACTACAGCGTGGTGGGCAGCGATCCGGTGGAGCTGAGCGAGCCGACCGGTCTTGTCGGCCAGCTGCCGGAAGACCTGCAGGCCGCTCGCCGCCAACTGGTGGAGAACAGCCCGATCCTGCGCTCCGCAGAATCCGACGTGGCCGCCGCCGAGAAGCAGTACGACGCGGCGAAATCGACCTTCTATCCGAGATTCGATGCAGAACTTTCCCGAGGTGCCGATAACAACCTCGACGGAGAAGAAGGCCACAACAACGAATGGCAGGCCATGTTGCGCATGCGCTACAACCTGTTCGCCGGTGGCAGCAACAAGGCCGAGCTGGAAGCCAAGTCCTACGAGGCGAACCAGGCCCTGGATATCCGCAACAACGCTTTGCGCCAGCTGAACGAGGAACTCGGATTGTCCTGGAACGCCCTGAACAACGCCCGCGACCAGCTGCCGATCGCCCGCCAGTACGTGGACTACAGCACCCGCGTGCGCGAGGCCTACCAGAAGCAGTTCACCATCGGCGAGCGCACCCTGCTCGATCTGCTGGACAGCGAGAACGAACTGTTCAACGCTTCGCGCCGTCTGGTCGACCTGAAGTACACCGAGCTGTTCACCCAGTACCGCATCAAGGCCACCATGGGCGAGCTGCTCAAGAGCCAGGGCGTGGTCGCGCCGATGGCCGCGGTGGCTTCCGAAGACATCAAACCGAAAGTCCAGCTGCCCGGCCTCAACTAACCTGCCCGAGAGAGCATCCGCGTGGATCAAGAAGTCAGCGAAGTACCCCTAAGCCATGATCCGCGCGGTCTGCTGGATGACCCGCTGCTGGACAGCCTGCTGACGCTCTGTCAGCTGCACCAGAAGCCGGCCAGCCGCGCCATGCTCACCAGCGGCCTGCCGCTGCCCGGCCAGCGCCTGTCCGCCGAGCTGCTGCCTCGTGCGGCGGCCCGTGCTGGCCTGCAAGGACGCCTGCTGCAGCGCAAGCTGGAGCAGATTCCCGCGTTGGCGATGCCCGCCATGCTGTTGCTGCGCGAAGGGCGCTGCGCGGTGCTGCTGGGCTGGGAAAGCAATGGCGATGCCCGCCTGCTGCTGTCCGAGAGCGACGGCGGCGAGGTGCGCGTCACCCGCGAGTTGCTCAGCGAGGACTACGCCGGCCAGGCGTTCTTTGCCCAGCCGCAGCACAAGTTCGACCTGCAGCACGGCGAGCTCATCCCGCGCGCCAAGAGCTGGTTCCGCGATACCCTCAAGCGTTCGCGCTGGCTCTACGTCGACGCCGTGGCCGCGAGCCTGCTGATCAACCTGATCGCCCTGGCCGCGCCGCTGTTCGTCATGAACGTCTACGACCGCGTGGTGCCCAACCAGGCTGCCGCCACCCTCTGGGTGCTGGCCATCGGCATCAGCGGCGCCTACCTGTTCGACCTGCTGCTCAAGACCATGCGCGGCCTGTGCCTGGACCTGGCCGGCAAGAAGACCGACCTGATCATTTCGGCGACGCTGTTCGAGCGCATCGTCGGCATGAGCATGAAGTACCGACCGGCGCGGGTCGGCTCGTTCGCCCAGAACATCCATGAGTTCCAGACGCTGCGTGACTTCCTCAACTCGCTCACGCTGACCACCCTGATCGACATGCCCTTCACCCTGCTGATCCTGCTGGTGATCGGCATCATCGGCGGGCCGCTGGTGTTCGTTCCGCTAATCGCCTTCCCGCTGGCCGCGGGCCTGGGCTGGCTGCTGCAGAAGCCGTTGGTGGAGACCATGAACCGCACCATGGCGCTGGCCGCCGAGCGCCAGTCGAGCCTGATCGAGACCCTCGCCAGCCTCGACGCGGTGAAGGTCAACAACGCCGAGAGCGAGCGCCAGTACCTGTGGGAACAGACCATCGGCACCCTCAGTCGCCTGGAACTGCGGGTCAAGCTGCTGTCGACCCTGGCGATGAACATCACCGTGCTGATCCAGGCCCTGGCCGGGGTCATCATGATCATCGGCGGCGTCTACCTGATCATCGCCGGCGACCTGTCCATGGGAGGCCTGATCGCCTGCTACATGCTCAACGGCCGCGCCCTCGGCCCGCTGACCCAGCTTTCCGGGCTGATCCAGCGCTACCAGCAGGCGCGCCTGTCCATGGCCACCACCAACCAGATGATGGAGCTGCCGCAGGAGCGCAACGCCGACGAACGTCCGCTGACCCGCTCGCAACTGCGTGGCGGCATCGAGATGCGTGGCCTCGACTTCGCCTATCCGAACCAGCAGGTGGCGGCGCTGCACGGCATCAACCTGCAGATTCGCGCTGGCGAAAAGATCGGCATCATTGGCCGCAGCGGCTCGGGCAAGAGTTCGCTGGCCAAGCTGATCGTCGGCCTGCACCAACCCGAGAACGGCAACCTGCTGGTGGATGGCGCCGATGTGCGCCAGCTGGACATCAGCGAGTTGCGCCACAACATCGGCTACGTGCCGCAGGACATCAGCCTGTTCAGCGGCACCTTGCGTGACAACCTGGTCAGCGGCGCACGCTACATCGATGACGAGCGCGTGCTGGAAGTGGCCGAGCTGACCGGCGTGAACGAGTTCGTCCGCCTGCACCCGCAGGGTTACGAACTGCAGGTCGGCGAGCGCGGCCACAACCTCTCCGGCGGCCAGCGCCAGAACGTCGCCCTGGCCCGCGCCTTGCTACTCGACCCCCCGATCCTGCTGTTGGACGAACCCACCAGCGCCATGGACAACGCCGGCGAAGAGCGCCTGAAAGCGCGCCTGCAATCGATCATGGGCGAGAAGACACTGCTGCTGGTCACCCACCGCGCCTCCATGCTCAGCCTGGTGGACCGCCTGGTGATCATCGACAAGGGCCGCATCATCGCCGACGGTCCAAAGGACGTGGTCATGGATGCACTGAAGAAGGGGCAGATCAGTGTCGCTTAATCCTCTGGGCAGTATCCGCCACTCTGTCCGTGGCTATTTCAAGGGCGGCGACAACCTCTCCGGCCAGCCGCTCCCGGAAGTCAGCAAGGCGCTGATCGAGGACGCACCACGCGTGGTGCGCCTGACCATCTGGATCCTGATCGGCTTCGTTGCCTTCCTGCTGCTCTGGGCGCATTTTGCGCAGATCGACGAAGTCACCCGTGGCGAGGGCAAGGCGATTCCTTCGTCCAAGGTGCAGAAGATCCAGAATCTGGAAGGCGGCATCGTCTCGCAGATATTCGTCCATGAAGGGCAGGTGGTGCAGGCCGGCGAACAGCTGATGCGCCTGGACCCGACGCGCTTCCAGTCCAACGTCGGCGAGACCGAGGCCGACCGCCTGGCGATGTTCCTGCGCGTGGAGCGCCTGTCCGCCGAGGTGGAAGAGCGCCCGCTGAACATTCCCGACGACGTCCGCGCCAAGGTGCCGGGCCAGGCCAGCAGCGAAGAAGCGCTGTTCCACAGCCGCCAGCAGCAGCTCAAGGACGAGACCGACGGCCTGCAGCAGCAACTGGTGCAGAAGCAGCAGGAACTGCGCGAGTTCGTCTCCAAGCAGGCACAGTACCGCAACAGCCTGAACCTGCTGCGCCAGGAAATCTCCATGTCCGAGCCGCTGGTGGCCCAGGGCGCGATGTCCCAGGTGGAGCTGCTGCGCCTCAAGCGCGGTGAAGTGGAGAACCGTGGCCAGCTCGACGCTACCACCCTGGCGATCCCGCGTGCCGAAGCGGCCGTGAAGGAAGTGGAACGCAAGGTCGCCGAGACCCGGTCGCGCTTCCGTAGCGATGCGCTGAAGGAACTCAACGAAGCCCGCACCGAGCTGAGCAAGGCCACGGCCACCGGCAAGGCGCTGGAAGACCGCGTCAGCCGCACCCTGGTCACCTCGCCAGTGCGCGGCATCGTCAAGCAGCTGCTGGTGAACACCATCGGCGGCGTCATCCAGCCGGGCAGCGACCTGATCGAGATCGTCCCGCTGGACGACACCCTGCTAGTGGAAGCGCGCATCCGTCCGCAGGACATTGCCTTCCTGCGCCCGGGCCAGCATGCCATGGTCAAGTTCACCGCCTACGACTACACCATCTACGGTGGCCTGCAGGCGGACCTGGAGCAGATCGGCGCGGATACCGTCACCGACGAGGACGGCAACAGCTTCTACCTGATCAAGCTGCGCACCCGCAAAAGCCACCTGGGCACGGATGACAAGCCGCTGCTGATCATCCCTGGGATGATCGCCACCGTGGACATCATGACCGGCAAGAAGAGCATCCTGAGCTATCTGCTCAAGCCGATCCTGCGGGCCAAGGCAGAGGCATTGCGGGAGCGGTAAGCCGGGGCGACCCGCGTAGAAAAGGCCATCCCGTGGGATGGCCTTTTTTGTTTGCGCGGGGTTAAGAACACTCGGGCTTCGGCTGGAGCAGGAGCGGACGTTCTCGGCGAAACCCTCCGCCCCGTGATCAGCTGTAACCGGCGAGCTTCGCGTATCAGCTAGCGCAGGAGCGGACTCCGTCCGCGATGTGTTTGCCTCGCTCGGAGGCTTCCAGCGCCGCCTCGGTACGCGCGCTGGCTTCCTGTTTCGCCCCCTCGGGCGACCTCCTTTGGCAAACGACGGATGGCCGCCCCACCCAAAGGAGGCAAAGGTCTTGCCCCGGACATCCGGTTTTTCGCTTAGGCGAAAAATTCCCTCGTTGAAACGAAGTTTCAGGGGCCCGCGTTGACGGGCCATCCCCGGCCCGACAACGCTCTCGCGACAGCCATGTCGCTCAACCCCTGAAACTCCGCTTCAACGAGGCCTCCTGAACGGGGCGGCTCGGCGTGTTTGGGTATTTCTCTGGAAGCCTTAAGGAGCCAGAGCCAGAGCCAGAGCCAGAGCCAGATCGGGGCGGGAGCGTCTCGCCCTTTTGTAGGAGCGAGCTTGCTCGCGAACCAGCTGATGCGAATCAATAAGCCACGGTGAACCGCTGCTGGTGATGGTTGGCCTGTTCGGCCTCGTCGATCATCGCCACCGCCAGGTCCGGCAGGGAGATGCGACTTTCACCGTTGCCATCGAACAGTACCTGGTCGCCGCCGACGCGGAAGCTGCCGGTGCGGGTTTCGCCGTCGAGCAGCATCGCCGGGCTGAGGAAGGCCCAGTCCAGTTCCTTTTCGCCACGCAATTGCTCCAGCGCGTCAGCGGCGCCCAGCGCGCCTTGCTTCCACTGTTCCGGGAATTCCGGGCTGTCCACCAGGCGCTGGCTGGGGGCGATTTCCAGGCTGCCGGCGCCGCCAAGCACCAGCAGGCGCTTCACGCGTGCCGCCTTCACACCGTCGAGGATGGCTCGGCTGCCCTTGGCATGGGCTGCACGGATATCCGGGTTGGCCCAGCCGGCGTTGAACGCGCTGACTACGACATCCTGGCCAGCTACGGCTTGGGCGACCTGGGCCGGATCGTAGATGTCGGCCTGGACCACCCGGAGATTGTCACGCGCCGGCAGCTTCGCCGGATCGCGCACCAGCGCGGTGACCTGATGGCCGCGCCGCAGGGCTTCTTCGAGGAAGTAATGGCCGACGTGGCCGGTGGCGCCGATCAGGGCAATGTTCATGGAATCACCTTTGTGGGATGGCTTGCCGCACGGTGGCGGCGGGTGATTCATCTTCGGCTTGTGAAGGTTGACGATAAAGACGGGTTGAAACCATGCACTCGTAAGCCTGGCTTCACAATCAGTCCTTGCTGTCGTCGCTCATCAGGCTCAACCCTCTCGCTACTGCCAGTGCGATGAATAATGCTCCCATGATGGCCTCGCTGCCCGCCAGCAGGCGCGGCAATGGGTGCACCGGGACAATGTCGCCGTAACCGATGGTGGTCAGGGTGATCATGCTGAAGTAGACAAAACTGGCCATGTCCAGCGGGCCGTTGGCGGACACGAAACTATGGGGACTCAGACGTTCGATCAGGTTGTAGGTGAGGGCGAAAGCCAGCACGAAGTTCAGGTACAGCGCGCAGAGCCCGTAGAGCAACTCGCGGGTGACCGGCCGCTGCTGGGTGACCCGATGGAAGATGCTGACGACCAGCAGCAGGAGGAAGGTGATCTGCGGAATGCCGCGTTTCAGGAAGGGATGGATGTGCCAGCTGGGAGGGACGAATGTCATGAACAGGCTCAGCGTGCCCATCGCGCAAATCAGGTGGAACCAGCGGTTGTGGCTACGCACGGTGTTGATGCCGGCCAGGACCAGCAGTAGCAGGCTGCTCAGCTCCAGCAGCAGGGGCGGAGAGGGGATCGACAACACCAGCAGCACCAGCAGGACGCTGTTGAGCAGCAGGCGGAAACGGTAGTGCGACAGAAACTGCTTCAAGAGGGCCGCCAGGGGTACAGCTCG
This sequence comes from Pseudomonas sp. YH-1, assembly GCF_051990045.1. Lineage (NCBI taxonomy): Bacteria > Pseudomonadati > Pseudomonadota > Gammaproteobacteria > Pseudomonadales > Pseudomonadaceae > Pseudomonas > Pseudomonas sp. YH-1. The sequence goes on from NZ_CP178184.1 coordinate 2,517,738, forward strand.
GGAAGGGCTGGCCAGTCTGATTCAGCGCCTCATCGGACTTCCAGGCACGAGCCTAGGAATCGAAGAGTTTCTGTATGACGGAAAAGTCCTGTTCACCATGGCCTTGTTTCACCAGCAGCCGATACAGCGCCAGCGCCAGGCTGCCCATCGGTGTGCTGTTGCCGCTGACCTGTGCCGTCTCTTGCGCAAGGCCCAGGTCCTTGGTCATCAGGGCGGCCATGAAACCGCCGGTATAGCCACGCGAGGCGGGGGCGTTCTCCATCACGCCGGGCCAGGGGTTGTACACCTCCAGCGCCCAGTTGCCGCCGGAGCTGCGGCGCATGATTTCCGACAGCACCACTGGGTCCAGGCCATTGGCCGCGCCGAGGGCGAGGGATTCGGCAGTGCCGATCATCAGCACGGCGAGCAGCTGGTTGTTGCACACCTTGGCCACTTGTCCGGCACCGTCGGCGCCGGCGTGGAAGATGTTCCGGCCCATGGCGGAGAACACCGGGTGGGCGCGTTCGAGCACCTGTGCGTCGCCGCCGACCATGAAGGTCAGGGTGCCGGCGATGGCGCCACCGGTGCCACCGGAGACCGGGGCATCGAGCATCGGGATCTTGCGTTCGGCGGCGGCCTGGTGGACTTTGCGCGCCGAGGCGGGGGCGATGGTGGAGCATTCCAGCACCAGGGTGCCGGGGGCAATGTGCGCCAGCAGGCCCTCGTTGCCGAGGTAGAGCCCCTCGACGTGCTGGCTGGCCGGCAGCATGGTGACCACCACGTCGGCGCCGTCCACCGCGTCGTGGGCGCTGCGCGCGGCACTGGCGCCCTGGGCGATCAGGCCGTCGATGGCGCTCTGCACCAGATCGAACACGCGCAGCAGGTAGCCGGCCTTGATCAGGTTGGCGGCCATGGGGGCGCCCATGTGGCCGAGGCCGATGAAGGCGATGGTTTGCATGCTGGTTTCCTCCTGTTCACCGACGACAGGCACTCCAGCGCTTGGCTCTTCATAGGAGCGAGCTTGCTCGCGAACAGACTCGCAGCGCGGGCCGGTTCGCGAGCAAGCTCGCTCCTACAGGGGACGGCAGGGGCGGTTACAGGTCCGCCAGCGGATGCTCGCCCTCCCAGGTCGCGTCGAAGTGCGCATTCACCACAGCAACAGGTATGGCAGCGATATCCGGCCAGTGCCAGTGCGGGGTGTTGTCCTTGTCGATCAGCCGGGCGCGCACGCCTTCGGGGAATTCTGGGTGGCGACAGCAGTTCAGGCTCATCGCGTACTCCATGCGGAACACCTCGGCAGTCGACAGATGGCGCGCTCGGCGGATCTGTTCCCAGACCAGATGAGCGGTCAGCGGGCAGCCGGAGGCGAGGGTCTTCGCCCCGCGGGCAATCAGCGCGTCCTCGTCGTCGACCAGCGCGGTCAGCGCGTTCCAGGCCTCGGCGATGTTGGCGCTGTCGAGCACCGCATCCAGGCGCGCGCGGCGCGGTAGCAACTGGGCTTCGGGCATTTCGCCACGGGCTTCATGCTCCAGCGCCTGGAGCAGGCTGTGCAGCTGCACGTCGGCCTGTTCGCGCCAGTTCAGCTGAACCAGGCCTTCGATCAGGTCTTCCTGCTGGGTGTCGAGCAGGAAGCGGTCGGCGAGGTCCAGGTCCAGCGCGTCGCGGGCATTCATCTGGGTGGCGGTCAGGCCGAGGAACAGGCCGAGGCGGCCGGGCAGGCGGGCGAGGAACCAGCTCGCGCCGACATCCGGGTACAGGCCGATGTTCACTTCCGGCATGGCCAGTCGGCTGCTCGGGGTGACGATGCGCACACCGGCGCCCTGCATCAGGCCCATGCCGCCGCCCATCACGTAGCCGTGGGCCCAGCAGATCAGCGGCTTGGAATAGGTGTGGATGAGGTAGTCCAGGCGGTATTCGTCGGCGAAGAAGCGGCGGGCCAGTTCCGGCACTTCGCCGGGCTTCTCGCGGCAGGCATCGACCAGCTTGCGCACGTCGCCGCCAGCACAGAAGGCCTTGCCGCCGTTACCGCGCAGCACCACGCAGGCAATCTGCGCGTCGTCCTGCCAGACGCGCAGCTGGTGGTTCATCGCCTCGATCATCGGCAGGCTGAGGGCGTTCAGGCTCTTTTCCGCGTCCAGCGTCACCACGCCGATGCGGAAGCCGTGCAGGCCGGGGCGTTCTTCGAACATCACATTCATGGTTGGGGCCTTATTGGTTGCGCCAGTGCGGGTCGCGTTTTTCCAGGAAGGCATTCACGCCTTCGCGGGTGTCGTCGGCGTCGAACAGGTCGACGAAGCGTTCACGCTCCTCCGGCAGCCAGGTGGTCGGGCCGCGCTCGCGGGCGCCCTGGATCAGCGGCTTGATGGTGCGTACCGCCACCGGGCTCTGCCGCGCGACCTTGGCCGCCAGCAGCAGGGCGGTGCCGCGTGCCTCGCCGGTATCGACGACCTGCTCGATGAGGCCGATGCGCAGGGCGGTGTCGGCATCGACGCGCTCGCCGCAGAGAATCATGCGCTTGGCCCAGCCTTCGCCGACCAGCCACGGCAGCGCCTGGGTGCCGCCGGCGCAGGGCAGCAGGCCCACGGTGGCTTCGGGCAGGGCCATCTGCGCCTGGCGTTCGGCGATGCGGATGTCGCAGGCCAGCGCGCACTCCAGGCCGCCACCCATGGCGTAGCCGTTGATCGCGGCGATGGACACGCCGCGGAAGTCGCGCAGCGCCTCGAAGGCTTCGCCGAAGCGGCGGGCCATCTCGCGGGCACGGGCCTTGTCGCCGTCGGCGAACATGTTCAGGTCAGCGCCGGCGGAGAAGAATTTCGGGCCCTGGCCGGTCACCACCAGGGCGTAGATGTCGTCGTCGCGGTTCAGGTGTTCGACTACCTGGCGCAGGCCGATCAGCGAGTCACGGTCCCAGGTATTGGCCGGCGGGTGGTTGATGGTGATCAGCGCGGTATGGCCGTGCTTTTCCACCGTCAGCTTGTGGGTCAGGTCGAAGACTCCGGGTTTGTAGGGTTCCAGGGCGTTGCTCATGGGCATCTCCTTGTCGGTCATGGGCATGGACTCTAGGTGTGCGCGGCAGGGCGCGTCCATGTCCGATCTGTTCGATTGCGCCCGCGTTGGCGGGCGGTTTTTCCAGTGGTTCCACTGCGGACCACAACCGCTGGCGCTTCATGTAGGGCGCATAACGCGTCAGCGTTATCCGCCATCCAGGGGCCGGCGGATAACCTGTTCCAGGTTATGCGCCCTACGGTTGGGCCATTTGATTTCAGAGCAAACGGTCCAGCATCCCGCCCTGTTCCAGCAGGCGGCGGGCGACGATGACGCGCATGATCTCGTTGGTGCCCTCGAGGATCTGGTGCACACGGCTGTCGCGCACCCAGCGCTCCAGCGGGTAGTCATTGAGGTAGCCGTAGCCGCCATGCAGTTGCAGCGCCTCGTTGCACAGGGCGAAGCAGCGGTCGGTGGCGAAGCGCTTGGCCATGGCGCAATACAGCGTCGCCTCGCCGTCCTTGTGGTCCAGCTTGTGCGCAGCCAGGCGCACCATCTGCCGGCTGGCGGTGAGGTCGGTGAGCATGTCGGCGAGCTTGAATTGCAGCGCCTGGAACTCGGCCAGCGCCTTGCCGAACTGCTTGCGCTCCTCGACGTAGCGCAGCGACTGCTCCAGCGCGGCCTGGGCCGCGCCAAGGGAGCAACTGGCGATGTTCAGGCGGCCGCCGTCCAGTCCCTTCATGGCATAGACGAAACCCTGGCCTTCCGGGCCGATGCGGTTGCCGGCGGGGATGCGCACGCCCTCGAAGGTGATGGTGCGGGTCGGCTGCGCCTTCCAGCCCATCTTGTCCTCGTTGCGGCCGTAGCGGATGCCCTCGGCGTTGGCCGGCACCAGGAAGCAGGAGATGCCCTTGGCGCCTTCCTCGCCAGTGCGCGCCATGACGATCAGCACGTCTGTGCTGCCCGCGCCGGAAATAAAGGTCTTGGCGCCATCGAGCACATAGTCGTCGCCGTCGCGTTTGGCGCGGGTGCGCAGGCGCGCGGCGTCGGAGCCGGCGTCCGGTTCTGTGAGGCAGTAGGAGGCGAGCAGCTCGCCGCCGATCAGCCCCGGCAGCCACTGCTCCTTGAGCGCGGCGTCGCCGAAGCTGGCGAGCATCCAGCTGGCCATGTTGTGGATGGTCATATAGGCGGTGGTGGCGACGCAGCCCGCCGCCAGTTGCTCGAATATCAGCGAGGCGGACAGGCGTGACAGGCCCAGGCCGCCGTCTTCCTCGGCGATGTACAGGCCCAGGTAGCCCTGCTCGGCGGCGCGGCGGATCACCTCCACCGGGAAGTGGTGCTGGCGGTCCCAGTCGGCGGCGTGGGGGGCCAGTTCGCGGCTGGCGAAGGCGCGAGCGCTCTCCACCAGCAGGCGTTGTTCTTCGGACAGATCGAAATGCATGCAGCTACCTCTGCTTGTTCTTGTCGGCTACCGCTTCGCGCTTGTGGCGCGCGCTCTTTGGTAAAGAGGCTCTTGGGTAAAGAGTCCTTCGGTTATAGCCGTTGCGCCATCGGCTGTGGATTGACGATCTTGTGTTGGAGATGGACGATCTTGGCATTGTTGCCTTCGGATTCGCACCCATGTCCCGCCCACTGATTTCCACCTGGCCGCTGCCGCAGCAGGGCGTTCGCTTCATCACCCCGCCGCGCCTGCGCCGCGCGTTGGACCGTCATCCGCTTGGCCAGGCTTGCTATCCGCTGGCCCTGGGTTATTACCCAGCAGCGGTCGGGCATCGTATGGAGCGGGAGAGCCCGGATGATCACCTGCTGATCTACTGCAGTGCCGGGCAGGGCTGGCTGGAGACGGCGGATGGACGATTCGAGGTAACCGGTGGTGATCTTCTGGTGCTGCCCAAGGGCCGCGCCCACGCCTACGGGGCCGACCCCCAGCGACCCTGGTCGATCTTCTGGGTACACCTGGAAGGCCGGCTGGCCGAGGACTTTCTACGCCCGCTGGGCAAGTCGCCGCGCCTGCGCGTGGGAGTGCAGCCGCGCCTTCTGGGGGAGTTCGACGCGCTATTGGCGCTGCGCCGCCAGGGCCTGAGCCTGCCGCACTTCATCCATGCCGCCCATCTGCTGCAGAGCCTGCTGACTTCTCTCGCCCTGCGCCCGGCGCGGGCGAGGTTGAAGTCCGGGCGCATGTTGGACGTCGAGGCGGTGCAGGCCATGATGCACGAGCACCTGCACGATGCTCTGAATCTCGACGAACTGGCGGCGCAGTTCCGCCTGTCACGCTTCCACTTCGCCAAGACCTACCGCGCACTGACTGGCCAGGCGCCGATCCAGGATTTCATCCGGCTGAAAATGACCCACGCCTGCCGCCTGCTCGACCAGGGCAACCTGGAGGTACGCCAGGTTGCCGAGCAACTGGGCTACGCCGATCCGTACTACTTCTCGCGGCTGTTCAAGCGTGTGGTGGGCATGGCGCCCAGTCACTACCGGGCGCTGCATACCGGCTGAGTTACTGCAGGGTCAGCGGCTTGCCCGCGGCGCGGCGTTCGGCCTGCCATTCGGCGAGGGTCGGGGCCGCTTCGGGGCCGTCCATGTGCTCGACGATCTCGAAGTAGTCCTGGTGCAACGGATCGCGCAGCACCTCGTCGCGCGGTTTCACCTTCACCACGTAGACGCGCTGGATATTCTGGTGGTCGAAGTCACGCCATTGCTGCTCGCCCTTGAGCAGGCTGTAGCGATGGCCTTCCAGCGCCTTGACCAGCGCGTCGCTGTCCAGGCTGCCGCTGCGCTTCGCGGCGTCGGCCCACTGGTAGACGATGCTGTAGGCCGAGGCGGCGGAGCTCGCCGGGTAGACGCCGTAGCGTTGGGTGAAATCGCGCACGAAAGCCTGGCCGCGCGTCGAGCCTTCGCGCTCGGGCACCTGCCAGGTCCAGGGTTCGGTGCCGATCACGCCCTGCATCAGGCCGGGGCCGGCCAGTTCGACCATGCTCTGGGTGAGGTTGGGGGCGATGATCTGGTGGTTGCGCGTCAGGCCCAGTTCGTCGGCGATGCGCATGGCGTGCACCAGGTCCTCGCCGAACAGTGCCAGTACCAGCACGTCGGCCTTGCTCGCCGCTGCCTGGGTCAGCGCATCGCGGTAATCGGAAAGCCGCGCGCCGGGGAAGGGGACCTTGATCGACGGATGCCGGGCGGCGTCCTCGGTGCCGGTGTAGTGTCGCAGCGAGCTTTCGGTGGTCAGGCCCCAGGTGTAGTTGGCAGTGACATAGAAGTAGCGCTTGCCCGGCAGCGTGCGGCCCAGGTAGCTGCCCAGGGCGCGGGCGCTCATCCAGGCGCTGTTGCACTCGCGGAACAGGTAGTGCTGGCCGTCCTTGCCGGTGGTGTCGTTGGAGTAGGTGAGGGTGCCGAAGTACAGCAGCTTCTTCTGCGCCGCCCGTTCGCCGGCGGCGATGGCCACCGCGCTGGAAGCGCCGCCGAAGAACATCGCTGCGCCGTCGGCGGCCATGGCGTCGATATTGCGTAGGGCCTTCTCTGGGCGAGAGGCATCGTCCTTGCTCAGCAGGTGCAGCGGTCGGCCAAGCACGCCGCCCTGGGCGTTGATCTCGTCGATGGCGAGCAATGCGCCGCGCATCTGCGCGAGGCCTTCTTCCTTGTAGGAACCGGTGCGGGGGTAGTTGAGGCCGAGGTTGATCGGTTCGGCGGCTTGCGCCAGGCAGCTGAGGGCAGCCACCAGCGAGAGTGCGGCAGTCAGAAATCGCATGTTCGTTCCCTGTTGTTTTTATTGGCGGGTGAAGCGAAGAAGGGACTGTGCACAGACTGGTCGGCCGCTCCCATTGGTCTTTGGTCGAATCCCCGCGCGGCCGATGGACGCAGGGTGGCGCGTGGCGTCGCCTGCACTGGCGTACTCGACCGTGCGCGCAGCGGTGCGGCTCGCTAGTCTTCGCCGACCCCCCGGAGAAGGATCTGCCCGATGCTGCCCGTGATCGCCGAACTGCTGTTGACCCTGGCCTGCGCCGTCGCCGCCTGGCTTGCCCTGCGCGAGCAAATGGGCTGGCGGGCGCTGGGTTTCCTGTCCATGGCCATCGCGGCGCTTCTCGGTGCGCTGGAGTACGGCGGCATTGCGTTGTTGGCCGAGCCGCATCATCTGGCGAGTGTGGTGTCCGGTGCTGCCGGGCTACCGCTGATTGCGCTCGGTCGGCTGTCCGGCGCACCCGTGCAGCGTGCAGTGGTGCTATTGGCGTGCATGGCGCTGGTGATGATGCCTTCCCAGGTCACACTGCTGACCAACCTCGTTGCGCTGCTGGTGATCGCCTGGCCAGGACGTTCGCGGCGCTATGCGCTGGCCCTGCTGGGTGCGCTGCTGTTCATCGGCAGTGGTTTGCTGATCGGCACCCAGGGTGAGCTGGCTGGCATGGCGCGTCGCGAACTGTTCCATCTGGGCCTGATGGCGGCCATCGTCGCCTGGGCGTTTGCGCGGCTGGGCAGCGGGTTGCCCCGGTTGCAACGGGCGCTGGCGGCGCGGCACAAGTCGCCTTGACTTGGCCGGGGCGCTTGCTTAGCGTGCCGGTTCGTTTCACCAGGCAGACGCACCATGACCAACGAAGATCGGATCAAGCTGGAACCCAGCTGGAAAGAAGCCCTCCACGAGGAATTCGAGAAGCCCTACATGAAGCAGCTGGGCGAGTTCCTGCGCGCGGAGAAGGCGGCCGGCAAGGTGATCTTCCCGCCCGGTCCGCTGATCTTCAACGCGCTGAACACCACGCCGCTGGAGCGCATCAAGGTGGTGATCATCGGCCAGGACCCGTACCACGGCCCCGGCCAGGCCCACGGCCTGTGCTTCTCGGTGCAGCCGGGCGTGCCGACGCCGCCGTCGCTGCAGAACATCTATAAAGAGCTGCAACGCGACCTGAACATCCCGATCCCCAGCCATGGCTACCTGCAGCACTGGGCCGAACAGGGCGTGCTGCTGCTCAACACTTCGCTCACCGTCGAACAGGCCCGTGCTGGTTCCCACGCCCAGGCAGGCTGGGGGCCCTTCACCGACAAGGTGATCGAAGTGGTCAGCCAGCGCTGCGAGAACCTGGTGTTCCTGCTCTGGGGCTCCCACGCGCAGAGCAAGCAGAAGCTGATCGACGCGCAGAAGCACCTGGTGCTCAAGTCCGCGCACCCGTCGCCGCTGTCGGCCTACCGCGGCTTCCTCGGCAACGGCCATTTCAGCCGTACCAACAAGTTCCTGGAGCAGCACGGGCTTACGCCTATTGACTGGTCGTTGCCTCCGGTATGACCCGGTGCGCAGGGCTGGCGCTCCTGCCGGGTCTGCTGCTCGGCGGGAACTGCCTCGCTACCAGCCTCGATGCCTGGCACTCTACTGAGTCGGTTCAGGGGCTGTACGAGATCGACCAGGCGGCCCGCGCCTTCGTGGCTGCCGAGAATGCTCGCGACAACGGCGACCGGGTTGTCGCCGAGCCTAATCTGAAGACCCTTGTTGCGCGGTGCTCCGTTCCATTGAGCACTCGCTGGGGCGAGGTACGCCTGTTCGCGCCGGATGGCCGCGAGCTCACCCGCAAGGTCGTCGAAGTGGTTTGCAGCAAGCCGGTCAGCGGCGAGCGCTGGACCATTCCGCTACGCGTTTCTCCGGCTTCCTGACTCGCACCACTCGTCCAAAAAAGAGGCCCGCACAAAGGCGGGCCTTGAAAGTCGCCGCGTGTCTCTCGGCGCGGCGAGCGTGGTTACCTTTTACGCAGCGTCAGCCAGCGTCTCACGGGAGCGGCGAGCGCGCTTGCGCCAGGCGCGGTACAGCGGCAGGCCGAGCATCAGCGCGACCAGCGCCCAGGTGCCGATGGCGATGGGGCTGGACCAGAGGATGCCCAGCTCGCCATTGGAGATGGACAGCGCGCGGCGCAGGTTCTGCTCCATCAGCCCGCCGAGGATGAAGCCCAGCAGCAGCGGCGAAAGCGGGAAGTCCAGCTTGCGCAGGATGTAGCCGAGGATGCCGATGGCGACCATCAGGAACAGGTCGAAGGTGGTGGCGTGCACGGCGTACACGCCGATGGCGGTGATGATCGCGATGCCCGGCACCAGTGCCCAGTTCGGCACCGAGAGGATGCGGGTGAACACCCGGACCATCGGCACGTTGAGGATGATCAGCATGACGTTGGCGATGAACAGCGAGGCGATCAGGCCCCAGACGATGTTCGGCTGTTCCTGGAACAGCAGCGGGCCGGGGGTGATGTTGTACAGGCTGAGCGCGCCGATCATCACCGCGGTGGTGCCCGAGCCGGGGACGCCGAGGGTCAGCATCGGTACCAGCGCGCCGCAGGCGGACGCGCCGATGGCGGTTTCCGGGGCCGCAAGGCCACGCAGGTCGCCCTTGCCGAACTTGCCCGACTCGCCGGCCATCTTCTTCTCGGTCATATAGGCCACGGCGCTGGCCAGGGTCGCACCGGCGCCGGGCAGTACGCCCATGATGAAGCCGAGCAGGCCGCAGCGCAGGTTCACCACTGCCACTGAGGCGGCTTCCTTGGCGTTGAACAGCATGCGTCCGCTGGCCTCGACCATCTTGTGGCCGTGGTGGGTCTTCTCCAGCAGCAGGAGGATTTCGCTGACCGAGAACAGGCCCAGTACCAGCACCACGAACTGGATGCCGTCGGAGACGTGGATGTTGTCGAAGGTGAAGCGGTACACGCCGCTGTTGGCGTCGATCCCGACGCTGGAGAGGAATAGCCCCAGCAGCGCCGCCAGCAGCGTCTTCAGCGGTCGGTCGCCGGCCAGGCCGCCCAGGGCGACGATGGCGAAGACCATCAGCACGAAGTACTCCGCCGGGCCGAAGGCGATCGCCCATTTCGCCAGCAGCGGGGCGAACAGCACCATGCCGCAGGTGGCGATGAAGGCGCCGATGAACGAGCTCCAGGCCGACAGCGACAGGGCCACGCCGGCCAGGCCGTTGCGTGCCATGGGGTAGCCGTCGAGGGTGGTCATCACGGTGGAGGCTTCGCCGGGAATGTTCAGCAGGATCGAGGAAATCCGGCCGCCGTACTCGCAGCCCAGGTACACGGCGGCCAGCAGGATCAGCGCCGACTCCGGCGGCAGGCCGAGGGCGAAGGCGACCGGGATCAGCAGGGCCACGCCGTTGATCGGGCCCAGACCCGGCAACAGGCCGACGACCGTGCCGATCAGGGTGCCGATCAGCGCGGTGATCAGGTTGTAGGGGGTCAGGGCGACGCCGAAGCCTTGCCCGAGGTAGCTCAATGTTTCCATGACGGTTTCCTCAGAGCAGGGGGTCGAGGATGCCCAGCGGCAGCGGGACGTCCAGGGTGCGGTCGAACAGCACGTAGAGACCGATGGCGAGCAGCGTGGCGGTGACCACGCTGGCCACCGGACGCCCGCCGTAGATCAGCGCGATGAAGGTGCCGACCAGGGCGCTGGCGGGGATGAAGCCCAGCGGCTCGAACAGGCCGGCATAGACCGCCAGCAGGACGACGCAGAGCACCACTTTGCCCAGCAGTGCGCCCTCCAGCGCGGGCTCGTCGTCCTCGCGCTTGATTGGCGTGGGCCGCACGATCAGCCAGGCCAGGCCGGCGGTCATCAGGCCCAGGCAGAGCAGCGGATAGGCGCGCGGGCCGACCGGTTCGTAGGAAAAGGGCGCCTGGAGTTGCCAGGCGATCAGGGCGAAGGCGACGCAGGCGAACAGCCAGGCGCCGGCGAACAGCCGCTGGAAGAGGCTGGTACGGGACATGGGGAGTCTCCTTGCGCCGCCTTCGCAGAAGACGGCGCCGCACGGGGCGTTACTGGATGAGGCCGAACTCGCGGGCCAGTTGCTTGTACTGGGCGACCTGCTGCTTCACGTAGGCGTCCAGCTCCGGGCCGGTCATGGCGAAGGGGAACAGCTCGCGCTGGTCACGCAACTTGGCGAAGTCTTCCGAGGCCAGCAGCTTGTCGAAGGAGGCCTTCCAGAACTGGTAGTCCTCGTCGCTCACCTTCGGCCCGACGTAGAAGCCGCGCACCACCGGCCAGACAATGTCGAAGCCCTGCTCCTTGGCGGTAGGGATATCGGCCATGCCTTCATCCTTCAGGCGCTCCTCGGAAAACACCGCGAGGATGCGCATCTTGCCGGCGCGGATGTGCGGCATGGAGTCGGAGATGTCCGTGCTGCCCACCTGGATGTGCCCGCCGAGCAGCGCCGTGGCGATCTCGCCGCCGCCTTCGAGGGCGACGTAACGCAGCTGCTTCGGATCGATGCCGGCGGCTTTGGCGATTAGCGCGGTCTGCATCCAGTCCTGGCTGCCGACGGTGCCGCCGGAGCCGATCACTACCTTGCCCGGATCGGCCTTGAGCGCGGCCACCAGGTCGCCGAGGTTCTGGTACGGCGAGTCGCTGGGCACGGCGATGGCGCCGTAGCTGGTGCCGACGGCGGCCAGCCACTTCACGGCGTTCTCGTCGAAACGGCCGAACTTGCCCTGGGCCAGGTTCAGCAACGAGCCGCTGGAGAAGGCGGTGATGGTGTTGCCGTCGGCCGGGCGCTGGGCGACTACCGCGTTGTAGGCCACGGCACCGACGCCGCCGGGCATGTAGGTGACGCGCATCGGCTTGGTCAGCAGCTTCTCGTCCACCAGGGCGCTCTGCGCCAGCTTGCAGGTGAGGTCGAAGCCGCCGCCGGGAGAGGCCGGGGCAATGCATTCCGGGCGCTTGGGCTCGGCCATCAGTTGGCTGGCGGCGAGCAGGGTGGCGCCGGCCAGGGTCAGGTTGCGCAGGACGGTGGACATGGTGCGATTCCTCTCTTGTTGTTGTCGGTTTACCAGATCGCCAGCGAGTAGCTGAGGTAGATGCGCGTCTCGTCGGCATCGCGCGCGAAGCTGGAGCGGTAAGTGGCGTTGCGCACGCGCACTGCCACGTCCTTGAGTGGACCGCTCTGGATCACGTACTTGATGTCGGTGTTGCGCTCCCATTCCTTGCCGTGACCGTCCATGCCGTTGATTTTGGCATTGTCGCCGCTGATGTAGCGATTCATCAGGGTCAGGCCGGGGAGGCCGAGGCCGGCGAAGTCATAGTCGTGGCGCACCTGCCAGGAGCGTTCGTCGGTCTCGGCGAAGTCGCCGACCTGGACGAAGTTCACCAGATACGGGTTGCTGCCATCGATGTAGGGGAAGGCGCTGTCGCCGCTCATCTGCTGCCAACCGAGGCTGAACTTGTTGGCGCCCAGGGTGTAGGCGAGCAGGCCGTTGAAGGCGCGGTTGTCGATCTTGCCTCCGCGTGCCTCGCCCTGGTCGTCGCTGATGGCCAGGCGCACGTCGGCGCTGAACTTGCCAGGGCCGAGCGGATAGGCTGCGAGTAGGCCGACGAAGTGCTGGCGGTAGACCTCGTCCAGCTGCGCGTAGTGGTAGCGGCCGGTGAGGTGATCGGTGAGTTTGTAGTCGCCACCGGCCAGGTCGTAGTGTTTGCCTTCGGCACTGCCGCCGGAGAAGCGGCGGTTCTTGTTGTTCAGCGCGAGGTCCTGCCAGTCGGTGGAGTCGCGGTCCTTGACCTTCTCCAGGCGCCCGCCGGTGAAATTCAGGCCCGGCAGGTCGGTGGAGTTGAGCAGCCCGCCTTCGAAGGTCTGCGGGAACAGGCGGCTGTCATTGGGCTGCAGGGTCGGCAGGTCGGGGATCAGGCTGCCGACTTTCAGCTCGGTCTCGGAGGCCTTGAACTTGGCCGTCAGGCCCAGCTTGCTGTACTCGTCGGCGGCGCGACCGTCGTCGTGGGTCGGCAACAGGCCGGTGCCGGTGCGGTCTGGCGAGGAGTCGAGCTTCAGGCCGAGCATGCCCATGGCATCGAGGCCGACGCCGATGGTGCCGGGCGTGTAGCCGGACTGGAAATCGAGGATGAAACCCTGCGCCCATTCTTCGCGCTTGGACTGGCCGGCGCCGTCGCGAAAATCACGGTTGAAGTAGATGTTCTGGGTGCTGAGCGTGGCGCTGCTGTCTTCGATGAAGCCAGCGGCTTCGCACAGTGGGGCGACCCCGGCGAAAGCCAGCAGGGCAGGCGTCAGGCAGCGGGTATTGGGCTTGGCAAAAGCCGATGCAGCCGAAGGCTGGGCGGTGGGCATCTGTGGTCTCCGTTCTTGTTGTTGTCGCGAAAGGGCACCACGCCGCCTTTCGCTCTGTTGACGGTCTTTGCCGTCGTCGAGTCCGCTGCTCCCGCCGTTGCGCCTGGGCAGTCGGCGCTGAAGATTCGGGGTTGGGAGGCGGCTCGTTGGCGATGCTAACGGGCTAAGCTTTCGCCAGGCTTTCAGTCTCCTTTCGCAGTGATTTCAGCGAATTTCCCCCATTCACAGTGGCGCGCGGATGGGTAAACTGCCGGCCCGAACCTGTCGTCCGAGGGGGACAAACGCGTGCGAATTCTCCTGGTTGAAGACCATCCGCAACTCGGCGAAAGCGTCGCCCAGGCACTCAAGGGCGCCGGTTGGACCGTGGACCTGCTGCAGGACGGCGTGGCCGCCGACCTGGCTCTGGCTAGCGAGGACTACGCCCTGGCGATCCTCGATGTCGGCCTGCCGCGCCTGGACGGCTTCCAGGTGCTGGCGCGCCTGCGCGAGCGCGGCAAGACCCTCCCGGTGCTGATGCTCACCGCCCGTGGCGAGGTGCGCGACCGCGTGCACGGGCTGAACCTGGGCGCCGACGATTACCTGGCCAAGCCCTTCGAACTCACCGAGCTGGAGGCGCGGGTGAAGGCCCTGCTGCGCCGCAGCGTGCTCGGTGGCGAGCAACAGCAACGTTGCGGCGAGCTGGTCTACGACCTTGGCGCGCGGCGCTTCACCCTGGCCGAGCAGGCGATGAACCTGACCTCCCGCGAGCAGGCCGTGCTCGAAGCCCTGATTGCCCGGCCGGGTCGGGTGATGAGCAAGGAGCAGCTGGCGGCGCAGGTATTCGGCCTCGATCAGGACGCGAGCGCCGATGCCATCGAGATCTACGTCCATCGCCTGCGCAAGAAGCTCGAAGGCAGCTCGGTACGCATCGTCACCTTCCGTGGCCTGGGCTACCTGCTCGAGGCCCAGGATGGCTGAACGGCGCCGGGTGCTGCCCGGCACGGGAAGCCTGCGAGGGCGCCTGCTCTGGCGCCTCGGCGGCCTGCTGCTGGTGCTGTTGCTGATCGGCAGCGCGGCCACCTACTGGCGCGCCAGGCATGCCGCCGACATCGCCTATGACCGCACCCTGCTGGCGTCGGCGCGGGATATCGCCGATGGCCTCTACGCCAGCGACGGTACCCTGCGCGCCAACGTGCCCTATGTGGCGCTGGACAGCTTCGAGTACGACAGCGCCGGGCGCATCTTCTACCAGGTGATCGACCCCCAGGGGAACATGATTTCCGGCTATGAGAACCTGCCGGCGCCGCTGCCGACTACGCCGCGCACCGACGACTATCCGGCGTTGGCCAAGTTCTACGACGCTACCTACGAAGGGCAGGGCGTGCGGGTGGTCAGCCTGCTGCAGCCGGTGAGCCAGCCGACGGTCAATGGCATGGCGGAAATCCGCGTCGCCGAAACCATGGGCGCCCGCGAGCGGCTCGCACGCAACCTGCTGGCCGATACCCTGCTCAACCTCGCGCTATCGGCCATCGCCGCGCTGATGATGGTCTGGTACGCGGTGAGTGCCGGCCTGCGCCCGCTCGACCGTCTGCGCGAAGCGGTGGAAGAGCGCCAGCCGGACGACCTGCGGCCGTTGCCGGAAGTCCGCGTGCAGAAAGAGCTGCGCCCGCTGGTGGCGGCGCTCAACCACTTCACCGTGCGCTTGCGCGGGCTGTTCGACCGCCAGTCGCAGTTCATCGCCGAGGCTTCCCACGAGTTGCGCACCCCGCTGGCGGCGCTCAAGGCGCGGCTGGAGCTGGGCCTGCGTGAACAGGACCCGCAGCAATGGCGCGCGACGCTGGTGGACGCGGTACAGAACACCGACCGGGTGACCGGGCTGGCCAACCAGTTGCTCTCCCTGGCGCGCGTGGAAAGCGGCGCGAGGGCTATCGCCGAAGGCGCGGGGGAACGCATCGAGCTCGGCCAGCTTGCCCGGGAACTCGGCCTGGCGCTGGCGCCGCTGGCGTATTCGCGCGGTGTGTCGCTGGCGCTGGAGGCGGACGAGCCGGCCTGGGTGAAGGGCGATCCGACCCTGCTCAACGAACTGCTCAGCAACCTGGTGGACAACGCCATCGCCCACGCACCGGCGGACGGCAATGTGATCATCCGCGTGCGCGCGCCAGCGGAGCTGGAGGTCGAGGACGACGGCCCCGGCATTCCGACGGAGGAGCGCGACAAGGTGTTCCGCCGCTTCTACCGCCGCCGTCAGCAGGGCACCGGCCTGGGCCTGGCGATCGTCGGCGAGATCTGCACTGCGCACCGCGCCCGTATCGAACTGGGCCAGGGAGAACTGGGCGGGTTGCTGGTGCGGGTGACCTTCCCGGCGGAAAACGCTTGAGCCAGAAACGCGAAACCCGCCGGCGAGGGCGGGTTTCGGGAGCAGCACGACAGCAAGGCGGTCTTTTGTAGGAGCGAGCTTGCTCGCGAACGGGCTTGCCGGCAGCACGGGCGCTTGGCCTTTCGCGAGCAAGCTCGCTCCTACGAAGATCCCTGCGCCTGAACCGCAGGTTGGGGTGGCCCAGGGGTTCTATGGCCGGTGTTACTGAAGCATGCTCATGGCCGCTTCCATGGCGGCGGAGAGGTCTTCGTCTTCCTTCACGTCCGCCTTCGGGTCCAGGCCCAGCTTGGCGAAGGCCGGGATGGTCGCCCAGTCCAGCTCGGTGTAGGGGTGCTGGCTGCCGAGGTAGCTCTGCAGGGTGGCGACCTGGACGATGTCCACGTAGTCGACCTTGGCCGAGTCGCGGCTGAAGTCCAGGTGCTGGCCCGGCACGGCGGCGATCGGCGCCGGGAAGTCCCAGGCCTTGAGGATGCGGTCGCCGATGACCGGGTGGATGCGCTCGATCACGTGGTTGAGGCTGATGGAGTCGGCCAGCAGTTCGCTGTGCTCCTCGGCGTAGGTGAGGATCGGCAGTACGCCGATCTGGTGCACCAGGCCGGCCAGGGTCGCCTGGTCTGGCGCCAGTCGGGTGTAGTGACGGCACAGGGCGTGGCAGATGCCGGCGATCTCGGTGCTCTTGTTCCACACCTCGCGCATCTTGCGGTCGACCACATCGGAAGTGGCCTGGAACATCTGCTCCATGGCAAGGCCGGTGGCCAGGTTGCAGGTGTAGTTGATCCCCAGGCGGCTGATCGCCATCTGCAGGTCGGTGATTTCCTTGTTGGTGCGCAGCAGCGGGCTGTTCACCACCTTGATGATGCGCGCGGTCAGGGCGGCGTCGTTGCCGATCACCTTGGCCAGATCCTGGATGCTGATGTCCGGGTCTTCCGCCGCTTCCCGGACGCGCAGGGCGACTTCCGGCAGCGTCGGCAGCACCAGCTCATCGTTGTCGATGGCCCGCAGCAGTTCCTGTTGTACTTTTTCGGCAAGCTTGCTCATGAAGTGTCCTTCAGGGAAAGCCGGGCTCCCCGCCCGGCACGAAATTCAGCGCTGGATCTCGCGGTCGCTGTCCAGAACGTAAGGCAGATCCAGCAGGCGCAGGGGCTGGTCCTCGCCCAGGCGAACATTGCCGTCGGTCGCGGCGTCGTCCTGCAGCACGGCGAGCAGCTCCACGCCATCGGCTGAACGGGCGGCCAGTACCACTTCGCCGACGCTGGTGGAGTGCACCGGCGAGAACAGCTCGCGGCCCGGCTCCGGCAGTTCGGCGCTATCGAGTTTCAGGCGCTGGAGGCGGCGCTTGAGGCGGCCGAGGTACTGCATGCGCGCGACGATTTCCTGGCCGGTGTAGCAGCCCTTCTTGAAGCTGACACCGCCCACGGCCTGCAGGTTGATCATCTGCGGGATGAACTGCTCGCGAGTGGCACCGAACACCTGGCCGACGCCGGCGCGAACCTGGCCGAGCAGCCAGTCGTTGAGGTTGGCGTGGGGCAGGCGGGCCTGCAGCAGGTCGGCGATGGCGACGGCGCGTTCGGCCGGGGCCCAGAGCTCGACACGGCCCTGGCCAAGGCCGATGGCGATCAGACCGTCGGCCCGCGCTACCTGGTCGGCTTCTCCGGAGAGGCTCAGGCCCAGTTCAGCGAGGACGGCATCCGCACCGCTGAGGCCGAAGCGCGCCCACTGGGCGCTGTCATCGGAAAGGGTGGCCTTGGAGAACACCGCGTATTTCTTCAGGTCCGTCAGCTGGCTTTCCAGCAGGTCGTTGGCCATGGCCAGCAGGAAGCCTTCGCCCTCGGCGAGGATGCGGAAGCTGGAGGTCATGCGGCCCTTGGGCGTGCAACGGGCGCCGAGGCTGGAGTATTCGGCATTGAGGTAGTTGAGGTTGCAGGTCAGCTGGCCCTGGAGGAATTTGGCAGCGTCCGCGCCACGGACGGCAAGAATCCCTTCGTGATTGAGTTCGGTGTAGAAAGCAGAGTCGGTCATCACGATTCGCTGGAAGAAAGTTAGGGGACTCATGATAGAGCTCAGGCCCAGCCTTGTCAGCGGGTGCCGGGTGGGCCGAGCATGCGTATAATGCCGCTCGGCTCGCGCCGTCCGTCGATTTCGCGAGCGACTAGACGTATTCGCCCGCTGTTAATCGAGGTGCCCCGCAGATGACTGACGAAATCGAACTCAAACGCCTTTTCTGGCACAGCCGCCGCGGCATGCTGGAACTGGACGTCCTGCTGGTGCCCTTTGTCCAGGAAGTCTACCCGGGCTTGCCCGCCGACGATCAGGCGCGCTTCCGCAAGCTGCTGGAGTGCGAGGATCAGGACATGTTCGGCTGGTTCATGCAGCGCGGCGAGCCGGAAGATGCCGACCTGCGCATCATCGTTCGCATGATCCTGGACCGTGTCCAGCCGAAGTGACCCCTTCGAGTGCCGCTGGCAGCCGTCCATCGGCTTGCTGGCGGCCTACATCGCCGCGCAACTGGGCGCCGTTCTGGCGCTGCTGCTCGCGGACATTCCCCTCCACTGGAAAACGCTCGGTCTGAGCCTCTGCCTGCTGCATGCCTGTTGGGTTGTGCCTGGGCGGATTCTATTGCGCGCGCCGGATTCGGTGCGTGCGCTGCGCCACAACGCCGAGGGCTGGCAGTTGTGGAGCGAGCGGGAGGGGTTTCAATCGGTGCAGTTGATGGCGGCCAGTCTGGCGCTGCCCTCATTGATCGTCCTGCGTTTCCGCCGTCCCGACGACTGGCTGGCGCGCAGCGTTTGCGTTCCGGCCGATGCACTGGCGCCGGAGTTGCACCGGCGCCTGCGCGTGCGACTGCGCTTCAGCCGCAATAGGTGGACGGCGCCAGGATAGTGTCGCGGGCCTCGGGCAGCAGGTCCGGGTAGTCCAGCGTGTAGTGCAGGCCGCGGCTCTCGTGGCGCTGCATGGCGGAGAGGATGATCAGCTCGGCCACCTGGGCCAGGTTGCGCAGCTCGATCAGGTCGCGGCTGACCTTGTAGTTCGAGTAGAACTCGTCGATCTCGTCCAGCAGCAGGCGCACGCGGTGCTGGGCGCGCGCCAGGCGCTTGTTGGTGCGCACGATGCCCACATAGTCCCACATGAAGCGCCGCAGTTCGTCCCAGTTGTGGGCGATGATCACGTCTTCGTCCGAGTCGGTCACCTGGCTGGCGTCCCAGCAGGGTAACGCGACCAGCGTCTGGGCCTTGGGCAGTTCGGCGAGGATGTCGGCGGCGGCCGATCGGGCATAGACGAAACACTCCAGCAGCGAGTTGCTGGCCATGCGGTTGGCACCATGCAGGCCGGTGAAGGTGGTTTCGCCGATGGCATAGAGGTTCGGTACATCGGTGCGGCCCTGGGAGTCGACCAGCACCCCGCCGCAGGTGTAATGCGCCGCCGGCACCACCGGGATGGGCTCGCAGGTGATGTCGATGCCGAAGTCCAGGCAGCGCTCGTAGACGGTGGGGAAGTGCTCGCGGATGAACTCGGCCGGCTTGTGGCTGATGTCCAGGTAGACGTAGTCGATGCCCAGGCGCTTCATCTCGTGGTCGATGGCGCGGGCCACCACGTCGCGCGGGGCGAGTTCGCCCAGGGTGTGGAAGCGAGGCATGAAGCGCTCGCCGTTGGGCAGGCGGAGCAGAGCGCCTTCACCGCGCAGTGCTTCAGTGATCAGGAAACTCTTGGCCTGCGGGTGGTACAGGCAGGTCGGGTGGAACTGGTTGAACTCCAGGTTGCCGACCCGGCAGCCGGCGCGCCAGGCCATGGCGATGCCGTCGCCGGAGTTGCCGTCAGGGTTGCTGGTGTAGAGGTAGACCTTGCTGGCGCCGCCGGAGGCCAGCACGGTGAAGCGTGCGCTGAAGGTATCCACTTCGCCGGTGGAGCGGTCGAGGACGTAGGCGCCGAGGCAGCGTTGACCGTCCATCCCCAGTTTCTGCTCGGTGATCAGGTCGACGGCGACCCGTTGCGACAGCAGTTCGATGTTCGGCCGCTGCCGGGCCTGTTCCAGCAAGGCGTTGAAGATCGCGGCGCCGGTGGCGTCGGCGGCGTGGATGATCCGGCGATGGCTGTGGCCGCCTTCACGGGTCAGGTGAAATTCGAAACTGCCGTCCTCGCGGCCCGGCTCGTGGTCGCGGGTGAAGGGCACGCCCTGTTCGATCAGCCACTGGATCGCCTCGCGGCTATGCTCGACGGTGAACTTCACCGCGTCCTCGCGGCACAGGCCGGCGCCGGCGACCAGGGTGTCCTCGACGTGGGACTCCACGGTATCGGTATCGTCCAGCACGGCAGCGACGCCGCCCTGGGCCCAGAAGGTGGAGCCCTGGGAAAGTTCGCCCTTGCTCAGCACGGCGATCTTCAGGTGCGAAGGCAGCGTCAAAGCCAGCGTCAGGCCGGCGGCCCCGCTGCCGATCACTAGGACATCGTGCTGGAAATGCTGACTCATACCCGGCTCCACAAAATGGCGCCCTAGTATATAGAAGGGGGCCACGGCACAATACTGGCGAACCGATGACACCGAAGGCTCGTGCGGTGGGGCGGCAGTCGCAGGGCGGGAAGCTTTCTTCTCCGCTCAAGCCGGTCCGGCAGGCGCCAGGGGTAGCGTCGAAGTCATTGAACGATCACGGCAAATCACCGGAACTTTTTCAGGCGTTCCGGTTCGAACTCGGAATACCCAATCAACTTTGCGCGCAGATTGACATTGCGCGGAAGGGGAGCGGGTGTTCCGCCCGGTGCAGTTGAATTTGACGGGCTTCGGACACATGTCGGGGTCCGATTGCCGCAAATGTGAAAAAACTGTGCGGCGCATGCTTGGAGGGGAGAACTTTTGCAAAAGACCCGAGTCTATCTTGGCAGGACGATTCACCAGGGTGCTCGAAGCTCCTCCAGGTTTTCAGAGGAGCATTCATGCTAACCCAGGAAACGGATCAGCAACTGGTTGAACGGGTACAGCGCGGAGATAAGCGGGCATTCGACCTGCTGGTGCTGAAGTACCAGCACAAGATTCTGGGGCTGATCGTGCGATTCGTGCATGACGCCCAGGAAGCCCAGGATGTTGCACAGGAAGCATTCATCAAGGCGTATCGCGCCTTGGGTAACTTCCGGGGTGACAGTGCCTTTTATACCTGGCTGTACCGTATCGCCATCAACACCGCGAAGAACCATCTGGTTGCGCGCGGTCGGCGGCCGCCGGACAGCGATGTCACGGCAGAGGATGCGGAGTTCTTCGATGGCGATCATGCCCTGAAGGACATCGAGTCGCCGGAAAGAGCCATGCTGCGGGATGAGATCGAGGAAACCGTCCATCGCACCATCCAGCAGCTGCCCGATGATCTGCGCACGGCTTTGACCCTGCGCGAGTTCGAAGGCCTGAGTTACGAAGATATCGCCACCGTGATGCAGTGTCCGGTGGGGACCGTCCGCTCACGGATCTTCCGTGCGCGGGAAGCGATCGACAAAGCTTTGCAGCCTTTGTTGCATGATGAAGTCTGATACAGCGGCAGAAGCCAAGAGAGGTACCGCTATGAGTCGTGAAGCCCTGCAGGAGTCGCTGTCCGCGGTAATGGATAACGAAGCGGATGAGCTTGAGCTGCGGCGTGTGCTTGCAGCCTGCGGCGAGGACGCCGAATTGCGGGCCACCTGGTCCCGTTACCAACTGGCCCGTGCCGTGATGCACCGCGAGCCGGCCATGCCCAAGCTGGACATTGCTGCCGCCGTGTCCGCCGCGCTGGCTGATGAAGCCGTACCGGCGCCGCGCAGTCGCAATCCGTGGCGCAACGTCGGCCGCCTGGCTGTCGCCGCCTCGGTGACCCTGGCTGTTCTGGCCGGTGTGCGCATGTACCACCAGGATGACAGTGTTGCCAACGGCCTTGCCCAGCAAGGCGCCACTCCGCAGATCGCCCTGCCGCAAGTGCAAGGTCCGGCGGTACTGGCAGGCTACACTCAGGACGAGGCGCCGCAGGTGATCACCAATGCCCAGGGTGGGCAGACCACCTGGCACGAGCAGCGTCTTCCGGGTTACCTGCGTCAGCACGCGCAGCAGTCCGCCGTCAGCGGCACCGATAGCGCCCTGCCTTATGCGCGCGCCGCGAGCCTGGAAAGCCGCTGATTTGCGACCTTAAGGAGCGACATGCGCGCGACTACAGCACTGTTGTTCTTCCTCGGCGGTCTGCTGGCTTTGCCAGTCCAGGCCGCCGATGCGTTGGACTGGATCAAGCGCCTCTCCGAGGCTGATCAGCAACAGAACTTTCAGGGTACTTTCATCTACGAACGCAGCGGAGCCTTCTCCACCCACGATGTCTGGCATCGTGTGGAGAGCGACGGCTCTGTGCGCGAGCATCTGGTCCAGGTCGATGGGCCGCGCCAGGAAGTGGTGCGCGTCGATGGCGCTACCCAGTGTGTAGGTGGAGGTATGTCGGGGCAGGTGTCGACTGGCGAGATGTGGCCGGCACGCAAGCTCAACCCTGCCGAACTGTCCACTTACTATGACGTTCGTGTCGCTGGCGAGTCGCGCATTGCTGATCGCCCGGCGGTGGTGCTGGCGGTGATACCGCGTGACCAGCATCGCTATGGCTTCGAGCTGCACGTGGACAAGCAAACCGGCCTGCCGCTCAAGTCCCTGCTGCTCAACGACAAGGGCCAGATCATCGAGCGGCTGCAGTTCACTCGCCTCGACATGGCAGCGCCCGACGACGGTGAGTTGCAGCCGAGCGCGGCCTGCAAGCCGGTGAAGGAAGCCAAGGCTGCTGAAGTGAAGACCAGCTGGCATTCGGAATGGGTGCCGCCGGGCTTTACCCTGAACAGCACGCTGCAGGAGCGCAGCCCAGTCTCCAATGACCAGGTCCTGTGTCTTGCCTATGGCGACGGTCTGGCACGCTTCTCGGTGTTCCTCGAGCCGTTGCACGGCGCCAAGGTCGACGATGCCCGCACCCAGCTGGGCCCTACTACGGTGGTGTCGAGGCGGTTCGCCAGTGAAGACGGCGGCACCATGGTGACGGTGGTCGGCGAGATACCCAGTGGCACGGCTGAGCGCGTGGCGTTGTCCATGCGGCCAACGGGAGCCCAGCCACAGTGATCCATGAGCGGGGGAGGGTGATTGCGGTCGAGTCTGGAGCTGTCCAGGTCGAAACGCTGCGCCGCTCCTCCTGCTCGGGATGTTCGGTCAACGCCGGTTGTGGCCAGGGCCTCCTGGAACGGCTGGGTGTTTCTCGGGGGCGCGGTCAAGTACGCGCACTGACCCCGGCGAATCTGGCCTCCTTGAATCTGACGCCCGGCGATGAAGTCCTGCTGGGCGTGGATGAAGACCTTCTGCTGAAAAGTGCCCTGCTTTTCTATCTCTCTCCGCTGATCGGGTTGTTCGCGCTGGCACTACTGGCGGCGCGCCTCGATCTGGGGGAACCTCTCATCATCGTGGCCGGGCTGGCGGGTTTCCTGCTGTCCTGGCTGCTCGTGCGTCGCTACACGCGACGCCATACGGATGATCCGGCGATGCAACCGGTTGTGCTGCGTGCGCTGGTCGGTGGGCCGCCCGGCCCTGTTTAGTGATCTTCCCAATGAACATCACGGGAGCTGTAGTCAATGCAAACCCTGAAACGCAGCATGGCTGCGCTGGTCGCCCTGCTGGCCCTGAGCCTGTCGGTCACCGCGCGGGCTGAACTACCGGACTTCACCCCGCTGGTCGAGAAAGCCTCGCCGGCGGTGGTCAACATCAGTACCACCCAGAAGCTTCCCGACCGCTCCAACGCGCAGATGGGCATTCCGGACCTCGACGGCCTGCCGCCGGGCCTGCGCGAATTCTTCGAGCGCAGCATTCCCCGTGGCCAGGGCGGCCAGGGGCAGGCTCCCCGTGGTCAGCAGCGCGAGGCGCAGTCCCTGGGTTCGGGCTTCATCATTTCCGATGATGGCTACATCCTCACCAACAATCACGTGGTGGCCGATGCCGACGAGATCCTCGTTCGCTTGTCGGACCGCAGCGAGCACAAGGCCAAGCTGGTCGGTGCAGACCCGCGCAGCGACGTGGCCGTGCTGAAGATCGACGCCAAGGGCCTGCCGACGCTCAAGCTGGGCGATTCCGACAAGCTGAAGGTCGGTGAGTGGGTGCTGGCCATCGGTTCGCCGTTCGGCTTCGACCACTCGGTGACCGCCGGTATCGTCAGCGCCAAGGGCCGCAGCCTGCCGAACGAGAACTACGTGCCGTTCATCCAGACCGACGTGGCGATCAACCCGGGCAACTCCGGTGGCCCGCTGTTGAACCTGCAGGGCGAAGTGGTGGGTATCAACTCGCAGATTTTCACCCGTTCCGGCGGCTTCATGGGCCTTTCCTTCGCGATCCCGATCGATGTGGCGCTGAACGTCGCCGATCAGCTCAAGGCGGGCGGCAAGGTCAACCGTGGCTGGCTGGGCGTGGTGATCCAGGAAGTGAACAAGGACCTGGCTGAATCCTTCGGTCTCGACAAGCCGGCCGGCGCGCTGGTGGCGCAGCTGGTGGAAGACGGTCCGGCAGCCAAGGGCGGCCTGCAGGTGGGCGACGTGATCCTGAGCCTGAACGGCCAGACCATCAACGAATCCGCCGACCTGCCGCACCTGGTGGGCAACATGAAGCCGGGTGACAAGGCGTCTCTGGAAGTGATCCGCGACAACAAGCGCCAGACC
Source organism: Pseudomonas sp. YH-1 (assembly GCF_051990045.1). Taxonomy (NCBI): domain Bacteria; kingdom Pseudomonadati; phylum Pseudomonadota; class Gammaproteobacteria; order Pseudomonadales; family Pseudomonadaceae; genus Pseudomonas; species Pseudomonas sp. YH-1. The sequence continues at coordinate 2,541,797 of NZ_CP178184.1, forward strand.
CTGAGCATGACCATTGGCAGCCTGCCGGACGACGACGATGCCGTCGCCGCCGTCGAGGGCAAGGGCGCCGAGCGCAGCAGCAACCGCATGGGTGTGACCGTGGCGGAGCTGACTGCCGAGCAGCGCAAGTCCCTGGATATCAAGGGCGGTGTGGTTATCAAGGAAGTGCAGGGTGGCCCGGCAGCCATGATCGGCCTGCGTCCGGGCGACGTCATCACCCACCTGAACAACCGTGCGGTGGACTCCTCGAAAACCTTCAGCGAGATTGCCAAGGCGCTGCCGAAGGACCGTTCGATCTCCATGCGCGTGCTGCGCCAGGGGCGTGCGAGCTTCATCACGTTCAAGCTGACCGAGTAAGGTTGGTGCACCAGAAAAGGGCGACTTCGGTCGCCCTTTTTCATGCCTGACCGTCCGGCGCGGCGTGACGCATCAGGCTGTAGTCAGGTAAACTCCCCCGCTATTTTTCGGCGGACCGCCGCCTTCAGCCTTCCGAGTGTGTTCGCCGTGAGTGACCTGAGTCATATCCGCAATTTTTCCATCATCGCCCACATCGACCATGGCAAGTCGACGCTGGCAGACCGCTTCATCCAGATGTGCGGCGGCCTGTCCGACCGCGAGATGGAGGCCCAGGTACTGGACTCCATGGACCTGGAGCGTGAGCGCGGTATCACCATCAAGGCGCACAGCGTCACCCTTCACTACAAGGCGAAGGACGGCAAGACCTACCAGCTGAACTTCATCGATACCCCCGGCCACGTCGACTTCACCTACGAAGTCAGCCGTTCGCTGGCGGCGTGCGAAGGCGCGCTGCTGGTAGTGGATGCCGGTCAGGGCGTGGAAGCGCAGTCGGTCGCCAACTGCTACACCGCCATCGAGCAGGGCCTGGAAGTCATGCCGGTCCTGAACAAGATGGATTTGCCGCAGGCTGATCCAGACCGCGTGAAGGACGAGATCGAAAGCATCATCGGCATCGACGCCACTGACGCCGTGGCCTGCTCGGCCAAGAGCGGCATGGGCGTGGAAGACGTGCTGGAGCGCCTGGTCACCGCCATTCCCGCTCCGGAAGGCGAGATCGACGCGCCGCTGCAGGCGCTGATCATAGACTCCTGGTTCGACAACTACCTGGGCGTGGTCTCGCTGGTGCGCGTGAAGCACGGCCGCGTCAAGAAAGGCGACAAGATCCTGGTGAAATCCACCGGCAAGGTCCACCAGGTGGACAGCGTCGGCGTCTTCACCCCGAAGCACACCGAAACGCCGGACCTCAAGGCTGGCGAAGTGGGCTTCATCATCGCCGGCATCAAGGACATCCTGGGCGCGCCGGTGGGCGATACCCTGACCCTGAACAACACTCCCGACGTGGACGTGCTGCCGGGCTTCAAGCGCATCAAGCCGCAGGTCTATGCCGGCCTGTTCCCGGTCAGCTCCGATGACTTCGAGGACTTCCGCGAAGCCCTGCAGAAGCTGACCCTGAACGACGCCGCGCTGCAGTACGAGCCGGAAAGCTCCGAGGCCCTGGGCTTCGGCTTCCGCATCGGCTTCCTTGGCATGCTGCACATGGAGATCATCCAGGAGCGCCTGGAGCGCGAATACGACCTGGACCTGATCACCACCGCTCCGACCGTGATCTTCGAGATCGTGCAGAAGAACGGCGACATCCTCTATGTCGATAACCCGTCGAAGCTGCCCGACCTCTCGTCCATCGACGAGATGCGCGAGCCGATCTGCCGCGCGACGATCCTTGTGCCTCAGGAGCACCTGGGCAACGTCATTACCCTGTGCATCGAGAAGCGCGGCGTCCAGCGCGACATGCACTTCCTCAGCGGCCAGGTCCAGGTGATCTACGATCTGCCGATGAACGAAGTGGTGCTGGACTTCTTCGACCGCCTGAAGTCCACCAGCCGTGGCTATGCTTCGCTGGACTACAGCTTCGACCGCTTCGAGCCGGCCAACCTGGTTCGTCTCGATGTACTGATCAACGGCGAGAAAGTTGACGCCCTCGCCCTGATCGTCCACCGCGACAACGCCCCGTACAAGGGCCGTCAGCTGGTGGAGAAGATGAAGGAATTGATTCCGCGGCAGATGTTCGACGTCGCGATTCAGGCGGCCATCGGTGGGCAGATCATCGCCCGCTCGACGGTCAAGGCGCTCAGGAAGAACGTGCTGGCCAAGTGCTACGGTGGTGACGTGAGCCGTAAGCGCAAACTGCTGGAGAAGCAGAAGGCCGGTAAGAAAAGGATGAAGCAGGTCGGTAGCGTGGAGATTCCGCAGGAAGCCTTCCTCGCTGTGCTCAAAGTGGACAGTTGAACCCTATGACCCTGAATTTCCCGCTGTTGCTGGTGATTGCCGTTGCGGTATGCGGCGTTCTCGCCCTGGTGGACCTGGTGCTGTTCGCACCGCGCCGCCGGGCGGCCATTTCCGCCTACGAAGGTGCGGTCAGCGAAGCTGACCCGGAAGTGCTGGAAAAGCTGAACAAGGAGCCGGTGCTCGTCGAGTACGGCAAATCGTTCTTCCCGGTACTGTTCATCGTGCTGGTGCTGCGTTCGTTCCTGGTCGAGCCCTTCCAGATTCCGTCGGGTTCGATGAAGCCGACCCTGGAAGTGGGCGATTTCATCCTGGTGAACAAGTTCGCCTACGGCATCCGCCTGCCGGTGCTCGACACCAAGGTGATCCCGGTGGGTGACCCGCAGCGTGGCGATGTCATGGTGTTCCGCTATCCCAGCGACCCGAACATCAACTACATCAAGCGCGTCATCGGCGTACCGGGCGATACTGTCCGCTACACCAGCGACAAGCGCCTGTTCATCAACGACCAGGCCGTGGCCGAGTCGCTGGTGGGCGAGGAGCCGGGCACCCTGGGCAGCGTGACCCTGTACCAGGAGAAGCTGGGTGCCGTGGAGCACATGATCCGCAAGGAAATGACCCGCTTCCGCATCGAGCCGGGCAAGCAGTGGAAAGTGCCGGCCGGCCATTACTTCATGATGGGCGACAACCGCGACAACTCCAACGACAGCCGCTACTGGAACGATCCGAAGATTCCGAAGGACCTGCTGGGCATGGTTCCGGATCGCAATATCGTCGGCAAGGCCTTCGCGGTCTGGATGAGCTGGCCGGATCCGAAGATGCGCAATCTGCCGAATTTCTCGCGAGTCGGTGTGATTCACTAAACTTGTGAGACGCTCCAGGCCCGCATGGCTGGAACGGTGCTAGAAAAGGGCGGGGCTGCACGCGGGGAGCGAGGCGGCCCCGCTTCACTTGGACCTGCCGCGGCTGGCGGGCAAATAAGAAAGATACCGACATGAGGTCGATATGACGTACGCACGTTCGCAGAAGGGAATGTCGTTGCTGGGTTGGCTGGTCGTTCTTGCCGTCGTGGCGTTTCTCGCCAGCGCCGCGTTCAAGATCATTCCGCATTACCTGGACTACTACGCCATCGAGAAGGCCATCACCTCGGTGGAAACCGACAAGGCCGCCGAAGTGCGCACTGTCCCGGAGTTCTACTCTTACGTGGATAAGGCTCTGATGCTCAACAACATCCGCGACCTCAAACTGGATGACGCGCTGGACGTGAAGCTTGAGAACAACGAGTTCCGCGCCCACCTGAAGTACGAAAAACGCGAGCCACTGGTGCAGAACATCGACCTGGTGGTCAAATTTGACAAAGAATTCCGTGTACGAATGCCGTGAGTAACAACAGTCTGGATCGACTTGAGCGCAAGCTCGGCTACACCTTCCGTGACCAGGACCTGATGGTCCTGGCGCTGACCCATCGCAGTTTCGCCGGGCGCAACAACGAGCGCCTGGAGTTCCTCGGTGACGCCATCCTCAACTTCGTCATTGGCGAAGCCCTGTTCACCCACTTCCCTCAGGCCCGCGAAGGCCAGCTGTCGCGCCTGCGCGCGCGACTGGTGAAAGGCGAGACCCTGGCCCTGCTGGCCCGCGGTTTCGAGATCGGGGATTACCTGCGACTGGGCTCGGGTGAGCTGAAGAGCGGCGGTTATCGCCGCGAGTCGATCCTGGCTGACGCCATGGAGGCGCTGATTGGCGCCATTTATCTGGACACCGGCATGGATTCCGCCCGTGAGCGGATCATGGACTGGCTCGGCCCGCAGCTGCGCGAGCTGACCCCGGTGGATACCAACAAGGACCCCAAGACCCGCCTGCAGGAGTTCCTGCAGTCCCGCGGGTGTGAATTGCCGCGTTACGACGTGGTGGATATCCAGGGTGAACCACATTGCCGCACTTTCTTCGTGGAGTGCGAGGTGGCCCTGCTGAACGACAAGACCCACGGTCACGGCGGCAGCCGCCGCATCGCCGAGCAGGTGGCCGCCGCCGCCGCACTGGCAGCCCTGGGCGTGGAGAATGGCCATGAGTGAGCACGAGCAAGACCAGCACGACCCATCCGAGCACGATGAAGCAGGAGCCGTCCGTTGCGGTTACGTCGCCATCGTCGGCCGCCCCAACGTCGGCAAGTCGACCCTGCTCAACCACATCCTCGGGCAGAAGCTGGCGATCACCTCGCGCAAGCCGCAGACCACCCGCCACACCCTGCTGGGCATCAAGACCGAGGGTGACGTGCAGGCGGTGTATGTCGATACCCCCGGCCTGCACAAGGACAACGACAAGGCGCTCAACCGCTACATGAACCGGTCGGCCAGCGCCGCGCTGAAGGACGTTGACGTGGTGATCTTCGTCGTCGACCGCAACCGCTGGACCGACGAAGACCAGATGGTCTACGACAAGGTCAAGTACGTGAGCTGCCCGGTTCTGCTGGCGGTGAACAAGGTCGACCGCATGGAAGACAAGGGTGAGCTGCTGCCGCACCTGCAGTGGTTGGCCGAGCAACTGCCCAATGCCGAGGTCGTGCCGATTTCCGCCCAGCACGGGCAGAACCTCGACGTGCTGGAGGGCCTGGTGGCCGAGCGCCTGCCGGAGAGCGAGCACTTCTTCCCGGAAGACCAGATCACCGACCGCAGCAGCCGCTTCCTCGCCGCCGAACTGGTGCGCGAGAAGATCATGCGCCAGCTGGGTGCCGAACTGCCGTACCAGGTCACCGTGGAGATCGAAGAGTTCAAGCAGGACGGACCGATCCTGCACATCCATGCGCTGATCCTGGTGGAACGCGACGGCCAGAAGAAGATCATCATCGGCGAGAAGGGCGAGCGCATCAAAAGCATCGGCCAGAACGCTCGCAAGGACATGGAAGTGCTGTTCGACTCCAAGGTCATGCTCAACCTCTGGGTGAAGGTGAAGGGCGGCTGGTCCGACGACGAACGCGCGCTGCGTTCGCTGGGCTACGGCGACCTTTGATCCTTGCTGCCCCGCGAGCCTTCGCGGGGCACACCCTCCGGGCGCCTGAGTGCGCCCGTCTTCCGACTCCCACTCCAGGCGCAGCGCCATGAGCCTCGCTTCTACTGCCCAAGCCGCCTTCGCCCTGCACAGCCGTCCCTACAAGGAAACCAGCGCGCTGGTGGATTTCTTCACCCCGCAGGGGCGTCTGCGTGCCGTGCTGCGCGGTGCGCGGGGCAGGGCTGGCGCGCTGGCGCGACCCTTCGTACCGCTGGAGGCAGAATTCCGTGGGCGCAGCGACCTGAAAAACGTCGTGCGCCTGGAGCCCAACGGCATCCCCAACCTGCTCAGTGGCGAAGCGCTGTTCAGTGGCCTGTACCTGAACGAGCTGATGATTCGCCTGCTCCCGGTCGAGGACCCGCATCCCGGACTATTCGAGCACTACCGTGCGACCTTGCCGTTGCTGGCTGCCGGCAGTCCGCTGGAACCGCTGCTGCGCTCGTTCGAATGGCGGCTGCTGGACGACCTGGGCTATGGTTTTTCCCTGGACAGCGATATCGTCGGCCAGCCTGTCGCGCCGGATGGCCTCTACCGCCTGCTGCCCGACTCGGGCCTCGAGCCGGTGGGCAGTCTGCAGCCGGGCCTGTTCCATGGTGCCGACCTGCTGGCCATGGCCGAAGCCGACTGGAGCGCTCCCGGCGCCCTGGCGGCGGCCAAGCGCCTGATGCGCCAGGCCCTGGCACCCCATCTTGGCGGCCGACCGCTGGTCAGCCGCGAGCTCTTCATGAATCGCAAGGACAACTCCCGTGACTGAAGCCAACCGTATTCTGCTCGGCGTGAACATCGACCACGTCGCCACCCTGCGCCAGGCCCGCGGTACCCGTTATCCCGACCCGGTGAAAGCCGCGCTGGACGCCGAGGAAGCCGGCGCCGACGGCATCACCGTGCACCTGCGCGAGGATCGCCGGCACATCCAGGACCGCGACGTGCGCGTGCTCGCCGAAGTGCTGCAGACGCGCATGAACTTCGAGATGGGCGTCACCGAGGAGATGATGAAGTTCGCTGAGATCATCCGCCCGGCCCACGTCTGCCTGGTCCCGGAGACCCGCCAGGAGCTGACTACCGAAGGCGGCCTGGACGTCGCCGGCCAGGAAGCACGCATCCGCGAAGCGGTGCAGCGCCTGGCGGCTGCTGGCTGCGAGGTGTCGCTGTTCATCGACCCGGACCAGCGCCAGATCGAAGCCTCCGCCCGCATCGGAGCCCCGGCTGTGGAGCTGCATACCGGCCGCTACGCCGACGCCCATAACCCGGCCGAAGCGGCCCATGAGCTGGCGCGCATTCGCGATGGCGTGGAGTTCGGCCTGTCCCATGGGCTGATCGTCAATGCCGGCCACGGCCTGCATTACCACAACGCCGAGCCGGTGGCGGCGATTGCCGGGATCAACGAGCTGAACATCGGCCACGCCATCGTCGCCCATGCGCTGTTCGTGGGCTTCAAGCAAGCGGTCGCCGAGATGAAGGCGCTGATCGTGGCGGCGGCCAATCGCTGATTGAGGATGGTTCGCGAGCAAGGGCTAGGCGCCCTCTGGACCTACAAGGAGCACTGCTCTTCGTAGGAGCGAGCTTGCTCGCGAACCTGTCGAGACTTACGGCTTGCGCGCGACCAGCGTGGCGCGCAGCGGCGCTGGCAGGCCTTCGAGGGTGCGGCTGTGGTCGTCCGGATCGAGGAAATCCGGCAGCGACTGGTAGCGCATCCAGTCGGTGGCGCGTTGTTCGTCCACCGAGGTGCGGCTGATATCAACGCTGCACACGTCGGTGAAGCCCGCGCGACGCAGCCAGAGTTCCAGCGCCGGCACTGACGGCAGGAACCACACGTTGCGCATCTGCGCGTAACGGTCTTCGGGCACCAGCACGGTGTTCACGTCGCCGTCCACCACCAGGGTTTCCAGCACCAGTTCACCGCCCCGGCGCAGGCAGTCCTTGAGCGCCAGCAGGTGGTCGATGGGCGAGCGGCGGTGGTAGAGCACGCCCATGGAGAACACCGTATCGAAGCCTTCCAGCTTCTCGGGCAGGTCTTCCAGGGCGAAGGGCAGGTGCCAGGCCGGCAAGTCCGGCAGGTAGCGCTTCATGGCGAGGAACTGGCAGAAGAACAGCCAGTTCGGGTCCACGCCGACCACGCTACGCGCGCCGGCACCCAGCATGCGCCATTGGTAGTAGCCATTGCCGCAGCCGACGTCGAGGATGCGCTTGCCCATCAGGTCGATGTGCGGCGAGACACGCTCCCATTTCCAGTCCGAGCGCCATTCGGTGTCGATGTGTACGCCGAACAGGTTGAACGGCCCCTTGCGCCACGGGATCAGCCCTTGCAACGCGAGTTTGAGCTGGGCGCGGGTGTCCTCGTCGCAATCGCCTTCGAGGTTGAAGCGCTCGCGCAGCTCGACGGCGGCGGCTTGCAGCTCCGGCAGGCGATCTACCGCGGCTAGCCAGCGTTCGAGATCGCCGTGGCCATCGTCGACCTTGCTGGCCAGTTGCGCGGGCAGCGAGGCAGCCCAGGATTCCAGTGGCGTGCCGGCCAGTTCAAGGCGCAGGCGGTCGAGGTCGAAGCGTTCGATCATGGCAGGGCAATCAGGGAGGCGAAGTTGAGGCACTGGAACCAGGGCACGACCTTGGAGAAACCGGCTGCCAGCAGGCGCTCGCGGTGGGTATCCAGGGTGTCGGGGCGCATGACGTTCTCGATGGCGGTGCGTTTCTGGGCGATCTCCAGCTCGCTGTAGCCATTGGCGCGCTTGAAGTCGATGTGCAGGTCGGTGAGCAGGTCGTGCTCCTGCTCGTCGGCGAAGCGCAGTTTTTCCGAGAGGATCAGCGCACCGCCGGGCAGCAGGGCACTGTGCAGGCGGGTAAGCAGCTCCAGGCGTTGTTCGGGAGCGATGAACTGCAGGGTGAAGTTCAGCGCGATCAGCGAGCAGGGCTTGAGGTCCAGCTTCAGGATGTCCGCCTCGATCAGTTCGACCGGCAGCAGTTCCTGGTGCATGGCGTCCTGGGCGCGCAGGTATTCGCCGCAGCGCTCGATCATCGGCGCGGAGTTGTCGACGCCGATGACGCGGCAGCCATCGCTCTTTACGTGGCGGCGCAGCGCCTGGGTCACGGCGCCCAGCGAGCAGCCGAGGTCGTAGAGCACGCTGTTCGGCGTGGCGAAGCGCGCACCGAGCACACCGATGTTCTCGACGATGGTGGGGTAGCCCGGTACCGATCGCTTGATCATGTCCGGGAAGACGCGCACCACGTCCTCATTGAAGGTGAAGTCGGGAACCTGGGTTTGCGGCTGGGCGAAGATGCGGTCGGATTCGCTCACGCTGGAGGGGCCTCGTTACACTGGAACAGGCAGCGGGGCGCGGCGCGCCCTGATTGCCGGGGCGCGCATTGTAGCCGAGGCGCGGGGCGCGCCCAACCGTTAGCGGACGAGGGTCACTTGAGCTGGTCGGAGAAGTACTCGCCAGCGCCTTGCAGTGGGCCGAGGGGGTTCTTCTTGTCTTCCATGCGGCGGATGTTCGGCTCGCCGTTGCTGGTCTTGTGCACCACCACGTCGTCGATCAGCACGAACACCGGACGGAACGACCAGCCCTGCACCTGGCGGCGCTTGCGGAAGTTGAAGATGTCGGCCCAGAAACTGCCCACACGCTGGCTGTCGGTCTTGTTGAAATCGAAGGCATAACCGATGCAGCGGTCCTTGGCCTGCAGGCAGGTCACGAGGCCGTCGGGCAGGTAGTCAATGGGGATGTTGGGCTGCACGAAGAGCAGGCGCACGTCGATGAACGACAGCATCTTGGCGTTGCCCTGGGACAGCGGATCGAAGCCCAGCGCGTAGAGCTGCGACTTGGTGGTCTTGCCCGGATCGACCTGGTTGTAGCGGCTCTGTGCATCCTGGTAATCCAGGAATGGTGATTGCACTTCCGCGCGTTCGCTGGGCAGCAGGCTGCCACAGGCCGAGAGAGTCAGGCAGGCTCCCAGCAACAACATCGAGCGAACTACTGCACGCATGGAGCTCCCCTTTTCCCAGTCTCTTATTGATTGATCTATAGCCGATGACAGAGGGCTCTGCCGGACTTTTCTCACGCCTTCGCAGGACTAGTCAACGGCGATGCCGTAACCCTGCATCAGGGGTTTCCACTGGTCATTGCGGCGCAGTTCGCGCAGGCCCTCGTCGAGATCGGCCAGGCGTTCCTGCACGCCCTCCAGGCGAGGGTTGAGCGCGACGTACATGGGACGTTTATCGGCGAGCTCCCCGGCCGCTTGAATGCGTTCCGACAGGCCGTGGCGCTGCAGGTAGTGCTCGACGATCTGGCTGTCCTCGAGCAGCACCGTGATGCGCCCGAGCAGCAGTTTCTGGATGTTGCGTTCGAGCACCTTCTCGCCGCTGAGCACCTGTACCTGTTCGTGATTCGACAAGTGTTCGTCACGCCAGGTATCCAGCTCCCTGCCGTAGGAGTAGCCCTGGGCGAGACCGATGGACTGGCTGCTCAGCGAGGCCGGCCCATTCCAGCTCCAGGGATTGTCGTTGCGCACGTAGAAACGCATGGTCACCCAGCCGATGGGCTCCTTGCCGATCAGCAATTCCTCGGACTCTTCGCTGTAGGCGCCGACCACACCGTCCACCAGGCCCTCGCGCGCCATCTGCAGGGCGCGTGGCCACGGCAGAGGTTCGAACAATGGCGGTTGCGGCAGGACCCGGCCCAGGGCTTCGAGCAGGTAGCCGGGCTTGTCCGGGTCGTCCGGGCAGAGGTAGGGGCACCAGTCGTCGCCGGCCAGGCGCAGGGGTTCGGCGCTGGCCAGCGCCGAACAGAGCAGCAGCAGCGGTGAAGCGATTCGCAGCATGTCAGGCCCGGGAAGTGGTTTGTCCTTCCGAGTATGGCAGAGCGACATGACGGGATGTGACGGACGCGGCGATACCGAACTGGCCGAGCCAGTAAGTCAGCATGATGGCGTAGGAGGAGCCGTCGAAGGCGGCGACGAAGCGGCTGATGCCGATCATCGAATCGGAGCTGACGAACAGCAGTGCGCCCAGGGCGGCGAACATCCGGCTGGCGTTGGCGATCGAGGGCACGCCCAGGCGGGCGATGGCGCGCCAGAGCATCGCACTGATGGTCAGACTGTACAGCGCGATAGGCAGCAGCAGCGGACCCAGGCCGCGGCTGTAGAGCAACGCGAACAGGCCGCCACCTACGCTGCCGGCGATCAGCAGGCCGAGCGGGGCGAAGCGGCGGGTGTCGCCCAGGTAGGCGACCAGGTAGGCGAGGTGTGCCAGCAGGAAGGCGGCCAGCCCGGGCACGAAGGCGTTGATCGGCCATTCCAGCAGGATGTCGCCGAGCATCGACAGCACCAGGCCGACGGCGACCCAGCGGCGATAGCCGTCAGCGGGCGTGGCGAGAATCCACAACAGCATCGCCAGCACCGGCAGCGGCTTGCACAGCATGCGCAGGGCGGGCAGGTCGAAGGTGACGGCGAACAGGTAGGCGGCACCGCCGATCAGTGCCAAGAGTGCCCAGCGCATGGGGTTCCCTCCCGAGGAAATGAACGCCCACTGTGCCGCAGCGCGACGCCAAGCCTACAGGCCGAAGGCGTCAGCGCGAGCGGCTTATGGCGCCTTCGTTGTCTGCGCTTACTTGACGAGGATGGGGCAGACGAAGGTCTGCGCCGGTGCGACTTCCGCTTCCCAGGGACGGCGGTACGCCAGTTCGAGCTTGTCCTCGCCAGCGGCGGTGACACGGAAGCGCCAGGTGGATTCGCCGGCGCTGCCGACCAGGCCTGCGTCTTCCGGGTTGCTGTAGACCTCCGGGCCGAGGGCGCGCAGCAGGCCGTTGGCGGCGTTGCGCAGTTCCCAGCGGAAACCGGTGGTGGGGTTGCTCGGCAGGATCAACACCAACTCCTGGCCGGTGTGCAGTTTCAGCGGTTTGCAGTCGCTGGCATCTTCCAGGGTGACCACGGGTTTGCTCTGTCCGGCGCAGCCGGCGAGCAGAGCCAGGGTGAGGGGCAGCAACGAGCGGTACGACGGCATGATGGCTCCTGGGTGGGGACAGGTTGGGCCGCAGGATAACGCAATCATGTGAGAAATAGAGGTTTCGCGGGGGAGGCGTTTGGCGCGGGTGCGGATTCGGGGCGTTCGCCGAGGGCAGAGGAATTCTCCATGTTCAGAATTCAAGTCCACACCTAAATCACGACGGAGCAGGAATGTAGGATGGGTGGAGCTAGCGATACCCATGCTGTCGGTGCGACCGAGTCGATGGGTATCGCTGCGCTCCACACCATCCTACGCCGGTGTTTGCCGGAGGCAGCGATAGCGTTCGCCGTGAATAAGCGTCGCTCCTACGAGGAGAGAGAACGGAAAGGAAGCAGTGATCTTGCGAATCACGCCCATGGGGGTGATTCGCAAGCGTGGCCCGCTTCTGCGGGTTCATTCAGGACATCAGGCCGGGAACAATACCCTCGCCACATCGCCGAAACGCTTGGCGAAATGCACCGTGATGCCTTCCTTCAGGTACTCCGGCAGTTCCTCGAAGTCCCCCCGGTTGGGCTCGGGCAGGATCAGTTCGAAGATCTTCTGCCGGCGCGCCGCGATGACCTTCTCGCGCACCCCGCCAATGGGCAGCACCTGGCCGGTGAGGGTCAGCTCGCCGGTCATGGCCACGCCTTTCTTCGGCGCCTGGTTGCGCGCCAGTGACAGCAGGGCGCTGGCCATGGTCACGCCGGCGCTGGGGCCGTCCTTGGGCGTGGCGCCCTCGGGCACGTGCAGGTGGACGAAGGCCTGGTCGAAGAAGGTCGACTCGCCGCCGTACTTCTTCAGGTTCGAGCTGATGTAGCTGTAGGCGATCTCCGCCGACTCCTTCATCACGTCGCCCAGTTGCCCGGTGAGCTTGAAGCCCCGGTTCAGCGTATGGATGCGCGTCGCCTCGATCGGCAGGGTCGCGCCGCCCATGCTGGTCCAGGCCAGACCGGTGATCACGCCTATGCCGGAGAGTACCTGCTCGGTTCGGAACACCGGCATGCCCAGGTATTCCTCCAGGTCCTTGGCGCCGATCTTCACCACCGATTCCGGATCTTCCAGCAGCTTCATCACTGACTTGCGCACCAGCTTGCCGAGTACTTTCTCCAGTTGGCGCACGCCGGCTTCGCGGGCGTAGCCCTCGATCACCGCGCGCAGGGCCGCGTCGTTGATCGACAGGCGACTCTTCGGCACGCCAGCCTTTTCCAGCTGCTTGGGCCACAGGTGACGCTTGGCGATGGCCAGCTTCTCCTCGGCGATGTAGCCGGACAGGCGGATGACCTCCATGCGGTCCAGCAGCGGGCCGGGGATGGAGTCCAGGGTGTTGGCGGTGCAGACGAACAGTACCTTGGACAGGTCCAGGCGCAGGTCCAGGTAGTGGTCGAGGAACTCCACGTTCTGCTCCGGGTCGAGCGTCTCCAGCAGCGCCGAGGCGGGGTCGCCCTGGTAGCTGCTGCCGAGCTTGTCGATCTCGTCGAGCATGATCACCGGGTTCATCACCTCGACGTCCTTCAGGGCCTGCACCAGCTTGCCGGGCAGGGCGCCGATGTAGGTGCGGCGGTGGCCCTTGATCTCGGCCTCGTCGCGCATGCCGCCGACGCTGAAGCGGTAGAACGGTCGCCCCAGGCTCTCGGCGATGGACTTGCCGATACTGGTCTTGCCCACGCCGGGCGGGCCTACCAGCAGCACGATGGAGCCGGCGATCTCGCCCTTGAAGGTGCCGACCGCGAGGAATTCGAGGATGCGGTCCTTCACGTCTTCCAGGCCGGAGTGGTGCCGGTCGAGGACCTTGCGCGCATGTTTGAGGTCGAGCTTGTCGACGCCCATCAGGCCCCATGGCACGGAGGTCGCCCAGTCGAGGTAGTTGCGCGTGACGGCGTATTCCGGCGAGCCGGTCTCCAGGATCGACAGCTTGTTCAGTTCTTCATCGATGCGCTTCTTCGCCTGGTCGGGCAGGGTCTTGCCTTCCAGGCGGGCGCGGAACTCATCGGAATCCGCGCTCTTGTCATCCTTGGTGATGCCCAGTTCCTGCTGGATGATCTTCAGCTGTTCCTGCAGGAAGAACTCGCGCTGGCGCTCGCCGATCTTGCGGTTGACCTCGGCGGACAGCTCCTTCTGCAGGCGCGCGACTTCCACTTCCTTGCGCAGCAGCGGCAGCACTTTTTCCATGCGCTTGAGCATCGGCACGGTGTCCAGCACACCCTGCAGCTCGGCGCCGGGCGCGGTGGTCAGCGCGGCGGCGAAGTCGGTCAGCGGCGACGGATCGTTGGGGTTGAAGCGGTTGAGGTAGTTCTTCAGCTCTTCGCTGTACAGCGGGTTGAGCGGCAGCAGTTCCTTGATCGCGTTGATCAGGGCCATGCCGTAGGCCTTCACCTCGTCACTCGGGTCGTTGGGGGTGTGCGGGTATTCCACCTCCACCAGGAAGGGCGGGCGGTGGCGCTTGATCCAGCCGCGGATGCGCACGCGCGACAGGCCCTGGGCGACGAACTGCAGCTTGCCGCCTTCGCGGCTGGCGTGGTGCACGCGCACCAGGGTGCCGTGCTCGGGCAGGCTGTCCGGGTCGAAGTGGCGCGGGTCTTCCGGCGGGTTTTCCATGAAGAACAGCGCCAGGCTGTGGTGTTCGGTCTTGGCGACCAGTTCCAGCGTCTCGGCCCACGGCTCCTCGTTGACGATCACCGGCAGCACCTGCGCCGGGAAGAACGGGCGGTTGTGGATCGGAATGACGTACACCGTGGTCGGCAGGTTCTGCCCCGGCAACACCAGCCCGGTGTTGCTGACCTCTTCGGCGCTATGGATATCGTGAATCTCGTCGTGGTCGCTCATGAGGCACCTGACTGATTGAACATGACAGTCTAGATGGGGAAACCGGCTCGGGGTTTCAATCCCATTGTTCGAAGGATGTGTCTGGGGATGTTGCGGTCGATTGTGGACGACAGGAGCTTAGGAACGGATTAGCGACGCGGCCGCAGGAAATCGCTGGGCGGCCGGCCGAACTGGCGGCTGAACATGGCGCTGAAGGCGCTGGGCGTGCTGTAGCCCACTTCCAGCGCCACGCTCAGCACGCTCTCGCCCAGGGCCAGGCGCTCCAGCGCGGCCAGCAGGCGTGCCTGTTGGCGCCATTGGCCGAAGGTCAGCCCGGTCTCGGCGCAGAACCAGCGTTGCACCGTCTTGCTGTCGACGCTCAGCCGGGCGGCCCAGTCGGTGAGGCTGGCATGGTCGCCGGGCTGGGATTGGATGGCCTGGCACAGCGCACGCAGGCGCGGATGGGCGGGCAGGGGCAGGTGCAGTGGCAGCATCGGGTCTTCGCGCAGCTCATCGAGCATCAGGCCTAGCACGCGGCCGTCGCGGGAGTCCGGGGTGACCTCGCCGCTGATCGACAGCGCCGCCAGGATCAATTCCCGCAGCAGCGGCGAAACAGCCAGTACGCAGCAGTCCGCAGGCAGGTGCGGGGCGCTGCCCGGCTCCACATAAAGGGTGCGCACCTGCACGTCGCCGACCATGCGCGTCCAGTGTTCCACGCCGCCGGGTATCCACAGGCCACGGTTGTCCGGCACCACCCACTGGCCGCTGGCGCTGCCCACCACCAGTACGCCACGGACGGCGTAGAGCAACTGTGCACGGTGATGGCTGTGCGCGGGCACCTGATGGCCGTCGGGGAAGTCCAGGGCGATGGCCGCCACCGGGCTGGCGGCCCGTTCGTCACCGTGGTTTTCCAGCGGTTGGGGTGGAATGTCCTTTTTGCGCATCTGGATGCCTGTTTGTCGTTAGACGACCACTTTCCTCCATCGTTAGGCTGCTGAACAGTCCCCTCTGCCTCGATGATCCCGCCATGAACGACATGTCCCTGATCGCCGAACAACTGGCCCGAATCGCCCGGTTGCTCGAACAATCCCTGCCTGCGCGCGCCGAGCTGGCGCTGGACGAAGGCGCCATCGCCCATCTCTGGGAGTACCGCCAGGGCCAGCCGCGCCTGACGCCGGTGATCGAGCCGGCGCTGATTGCCTTCGATGACCTGCGCAATGTCGACCGGCAGAAGGCGCTGATCGAGCAGAACACTCGCCAATTCGTTTCCGGCCGCCCGGCCAACAACGTGCTGCTGACCGGCGCCCGCGGTACCGGCAAGAGTTCGCTGGTGAAGGCCTGCCTGCAGGCATTCCATGGCGAAGGGTTGCGCCTGATCGAGGTGGACAAGGAACACCTGGCCGACCTGCCGCAGATCATCGACCTGCTGCGTCATCGCCAGGAGCGCTTCATCCTGTTCTGCGACGACCTCTCGTTCGAGGATGGCGAGACCGGCTACAAGGGCCTGAAGACCGTGCTCGATGGCTCGGTCGCCGGGCAGTCCGGCAATGTGCTGATCTACGCCACGTCGAACCGCCGCCATCTGCTGGCCGAACGCACCGAGGACAACCTGTCGTTCCAGCGCAGCGAGAGCGGCGAGTTGCACCCCGGCGAGGCAGTGGAGGAGAAGATCTCGCTCTCCGAGCGCTTCGGCCTGTGGATATCTTTCTATGCGTTCAGCCAGGAGCAGTACCTGGAGGCGGTCGCGCGCTGGCTGGAGTCCCACGGCCTGGGTGGTGTGCAGCAGGAGGAGTGGGAGCAGGCGGCGATCCGCTGGGCGACCCATCGCGGGTCGCGGTCCGGGCGGATCGCCGCGCAATTCGCCCGGGATTACGCCGGGCGTCGGCCGTAGCTCAGGTCAGAAGGCGACCTTTACTCCCGCCTGGATACCGCGACCACCGGCCGGCACGCTGTCGCGCAGGATCGAACTGGCGTAGCGCACGGTCTGGTTGGTCAGGTTCTCGCCCTTGACGAAGGCCAGCCAGCGGCTGTCGCCCAGGTCGAAGCGGTAGCCAACGCTGGCGCCGAGAGTGGTATAGCCGTCGGTGCGCAGTTCGTTCTCCGGCACGCGGTTCTGGTCGGCGGCGTATTCCACGTCAACCCGTGCCTGCCACTGTTGCAGTTCCCACAGCAGGGCGCTGTTCAGGCGTAGCGGGGCGATGCGCGGCAGGGCTTCGCCGGTATCCTTGTTCTTCGCGCGGGTGTAGTCGCCGGACAATTCCAGGTCGAAGCGGCCGTAGGGGCTGTCCAGCAGGTGGATGCGGTCCTGCGCCTCGACGCCGTAGAAGTCCGCCTTCACGCCGCTGTAGAGGTACTCGGGCAGCGCCTCGTCGTCGCCGGCATCCACCACCGCGCCTTCCTCGTCGCGATAGCGCCCGCTGGCCAGCAGGCCGATGTAGTTGGAGAAGCGGCTGTAGAACACACCGACGCTGCCCTTGTGGCGGCCGTTGTCGAAGCGCAGGGCGAGGTCGGTGGAGACGGCTTTTTCCTTGCTTGCGTCGGCATCGCCCACTTCATAGGTGCCGGTAGCGGCGTGGGCGCCGTTGGCATACAGCTCGTAGAAGGTCGGTGCCCGCTCGGTGTAGGCCAGGGTGCCCGCCAGCGACCAGATCGAAGTCAGCTTGTACACCGCGCCCGTGGACAGGCTGCCGGCGGTGAAGCTGCGCGAACCGTCATTCTCGGCGAAGCGCTCGTTGTCCTTGGCGTTGGGCTCGATGCGAGTGTGCTCGGCGCGTCCGCCCAGGTTCAGCGCCAGGCGTTCGGTGGCTTGCCAGTTCTCGAGGAAGAACAGTGCGGCGCTGTCAGTCTCGGTATGCGGCACGAAGGCTTCTTCGCCAAGCGCGGAGAAGCGGCTGTTGGTGATCTGCGCGCCGACCACGCCGTCCAGTGGCCCGATGGGTTTGTGCCGGGCCTCGATGCGTGCCTCGTAACCGTCGTTCTTGAAGGTGGTGCCGGTTTCGCCGTCCTCGATCTCCTTGTGCTGGTACTCGGTGTAGGCCGCGTCCAGCTTCACCGAGCTGAAGGGGCCGTCGAGGTCGCGGACTTCCGAGGCGAAGGCGTAGCGGTCCTGCTGCATCTTCAGCCGCACGTCGTCTTCGGCGGGCGAGCCGTAGTTGCTGTCGTAGCCGCTGTAGGAGAGGCCGGCGTAGCCATGATCCCAGTGGTAGCTGCCGCCGATGGCGCCACTGTCCTGGCGGCCGTCGCTGTTGTTCACGCGGTGCCTGGAGTCGTCGCCATCGGTCTGGCGCTGGCGTGACGAGTGGGCATAGCCGGGGATGCGCAGGTCGTTGAATTCGCGGGAGCCGGCGTCCAGGTGCAGGGCGAAGGTGCCGTCGCCGGCTTCCAGCGCGCCGGCGGCGCTGCGGGTGGTGTCCGAGCCGCCGTAGCGCAGCTCGCCCTGGCCGTGGATGCCGTCCACCGGTTCGCTGGGGATGCGGTTGTCGAAGCTGTTGACCACCCCGCCGATGGCGTTGCCGCCGTAGAGCAGGGCGGCCGGGCCGCGCACGACTTCGATGCGTTCGACCACGTTGGGGTCTTCCGGCACGGCGTGGTCGTAGGAGAGCGAGGAGGCGTCCAGCGCGCCCACACCATTGCGCAGGATGCGGATGCGATCACCGTCCATGCCACGGATTACCGGGCGGCTGGCGCCGGGGCCGAACCAGGTGGAGGAAACGCCGGGCGTCCCGTTGAGGGTTTCACCCAGGCTGCCTTTCTGCCGCAGGGTCAGCTCGTCGCCCGACAATACGCTGCTGGGGGCAGCTGGCGAGGCGTCTCCCAGCGGGTTGGCGGTGATCACCTGGGGCGCAAGTTCCGTGGGGGCGGCATCGGCCAGCGAGGGCGCACCGGCGCACAGGGCCAGGCCCAGCGGTGCTAGACGCCAGCGCGGGCGGGAAAGGGATGGGGGCATGACGAACTCCTGGTTTTTCTTCTGGCAATACGACCCCCTCCCAAGTGGTCAGGGATACGCCAGGCGGCGGGGAGGGGAAACTGGAATGTGTTATTTGTTATAACATAACATATCTATCAGTTAGCAAGACTTTCCGGCTTAGATGCTTTGGTGCTTTCATGTCCTTGGAGTTGCGCCCGGTTGCACCTGTGCGCTGGGCAGGGCTGGCCGAATCCCGTACCATGCTCAAAATTTGATCAGTTCGAGCCATGTTCGATACCCGCCTCGCCAAGCTGTCCGACCAGACTGACCAGCACGCCCATGACCATCACCAGTTGGTGATGTCCCTGAGCGGCCGCGCGGAATTCGAGATCGGCGGCGCTGGTGGCGAGGTCTGCCGCATGCGCGCCTGCCTGGTGCCGGGGGATGTAGGCCACGAGTTCGCCGGGCTGGGCGACAACCGCATGTTGATCGTCGACCTCGATGAAACCGGTGCCGCCGAACAGGACCGCGAACTGTTGGCGCGGCTGTTCGAGGTGCCGCGCTACCCGACCCTGGATGCGGATTTCCAGCATCTGCTCAGCTACGCCGGAGCGGAGATCGCTCGTTACGGTGGAGATCCTCTGCTCGCTCGCGCCCTGGGGGGCGTGCTGCTAAGGGCATTGCACCTGCGTCTGTTCGGCGAGGACCGCGCGCCGCACAACGGGCCGCTGGACCTGGAGCGGCTGGACAGCTACATCGCCGATCACCTTTCCCGGCGCATCAGCGTGGCCGAATTGGCGCAGGTCGCCTGCCTGAGCCCCAGTCACTTCCATGCGCAGTTCAAGGATCGCGTCGGCCTGACGCCGCACCAGTATCTGCTGCGCCAACGACTGGACCGCGCCGCGCGCCTGCTGCGGGAATCCGATCTGCCGTTGGTCGGCGTCGCCGGGGAATGCGGATTCTCCAGCCAGAGCGCGTTGACCACGGCGATGCGCCGTTACCTGGGCTTGACCCCGGGCAGCCTGCGCCGCTCTTGAATCCGCTAGCCTGCGTCACCCCTGATTGCTGATCGAATGGTCAATTGTCGACCTGTGGGTGCCGGAGTCTTTTGCAAGAACTCCAGAGCTTTCAGCAAGAATTTCGCAGGGTGCAACCCATAGAGTCCGCCCACCGCGTTGCTGGTGTTCCAAGGTGCAACCCGGTCAGACCCAGAACATCAGACCAAAAACAACAGCCAGCTCGATACGCGGGAGGGGCAGCATGCCCATCACCGGTTTTGTCTTTGCCTGTAGCGCGCCCGCACCTGGCCGCATACACCTCTCCACGGCCCGGCCTGCAGTGCCCGCCCGTGGCCTTGCGCCGTCACCGGTCGGGCCGGTGCAACCGCATCGCCCACTTTCTGTACAATCCGCGCCCTCGCGCGCCGGCCACCCCCTGCCGCACCTCCATGCGCGCATGAACACAGTTTCGAATCGCTCCGGCCAGCAGGGCCGCCTGTCCGCAGGGCGGCGCGCGTTGCATTGCCGGGGTGCTGGCGCCCATTCCGGCGCCTGAAGGATCACCGGGCACAGCCCGGGAAACGGCCCGCACCTCGCTCACCGGCGAAGGCGGGACGGAGGTCGCCGTGGTGAGACGGTGGCTGCAGGAAGGCGCCAGCAAGGACGAGGGCGTGCCTGCGTCGGGATGCGTAGCGGTTCGGTGCCGGATGGCGCCACGCGCAACCCGGTTTGCTGTGAGCAAGCGCTAACCGGTCGGCGTCAACAGCGCCGACTGTCAGTCAAGGGTCCGCGATACCCCGCGAACCTGGATAAAAACAAGCTGTAGGG
Organism: Pseudomonas sp. YH-1; assembly: GCF_051990045.1. NCBI lineage: Bacteria > Pseudomonadati > Pseudomonadota > Gammaproteobacteria > Pseudomonadales > Pseudomonadaceae > Pseudomonas > Pseudomonas sp. YH-1. The sequence continues at coordinate 2,561,655 of NZ_CP178184.1, forward strand.
GAGTCCCCATGAGCGTCAACACGCCAACACTGATCACCTTTGTGATCTACATCGCGGCCATGGTTCTGATCGGCTTGGCCGCCTATCGTTCGACCAACAACTTCTCCGACTACATCCTCGGTGGCCGCAGCCTCGGCAGCTTCGTCACCGCGCTGTCGGCCGGTGCTTCGGACATGAGCGGCTGGCTGCTGATGGGCCTGCCGGGCGCCATCTACCTGTCGGGCATTTCGGAAAGCTGGATCGCCATCGGCCTGATCTGCGGCGCCTACCTGAACTGGCTGTTCGTCGCCGGCCGCCTGCGCGTGCACACCGAGCACAACGGCAACGCGCTGACCCTGCCGGACTACTTCAGCACCCGCTTCGAGGACAACAGCCGCCTCCTGCGCGTGATCTCCGCGCTGGTGATCCTGGTGTTCTTCACCATCTACTGCGCCTCCGGCATCGTCGCCGGCGCCCGTCTGTTCGAAAGCACCTTCGGCATGTCCTACGAGACCGCCCTGTGGGCCGGTGCTGCCGCGACCATCGCCTACACCTTCGTCGGTGGTTTCCTGGCGGTGAGCTGGACCGACACCGTGCAGGCTTCGCTGATGATCTTCGCGCTGATCCTCACGCCCATCATCGTGCTGTTCGCCACCGGTGGCGTGGAACCGACCTTCGCGGCCATCGAACTGAAGGACGCAGCCAACTTCGACATGTTCAAGGGCGCTTCCTTCGTCGGCGTGTTGTCGCTGATGGCCTGGGGCCTGGGCTACTTCGGCCAGCCGCACATCCTGGCGCGCTTCATGGCCGCCGATTCGGTGAAGTCGATTCCGGCTGCCCGCCGCATCTCCATGACCTGGATGATCCTCTGCCTGGGCGGCGCCGTCGCCGTGGGCTTCTTCGGCATCGCCTACTTCCAGGCGCACCCGGAGCAGGCTGGCGCGGTCGGTGAGAACCATGAGCGCATCTTCATCGAACTGGCGAAGATCCTGTTCAACCCGTGGATTGCCGGCGTGCTGCTGTCCGCCATCCTCGCGGCGGTGATGAGTACCCTGAGCTGCCAGCTGCTGGTGTGCTCTTCTGCCCTGACCGAAGACTTCTACAAGGCCTTCCTGCGCAAGAACGCCAGCCAGCTCGAGCTGGTGTGGGTCGGTCGCGCCATGGTGCTGCTGGTGGCACTGATCGCCATCGCCCTGGCCGCCAACCCGGAAAACCGCGTACTGGGCCTGGTGTCCTACGCCTGGGCCGGCTTCGGCGCCGCCTTCGGTCCGCTGGTATTGTTCTCTGTGCTGTGGAAGGGCATGACCCGCAACGGCGCGCTGGCCGGCATCATCGTCGGTGCGGTCACCGTGATCGTGTGGAAGCAGTTCGGTTGGCTCGGCCTGTACGAGATCATTCCGGGCTTCATCCTCTCCAGCCTCTCCATCGTGGTGTTCAGCCTGGTCGGCTCGGCACCGTCGAAGGCGATGATCCAGCGCTTCGAGGAAGCCGAGGCGGAATACGCCGAGGCTACTCAGCCGGCCGGCACTGCCGTGACCAGCCGCTGATCCTGAGCTGAATGAAAAAGACCGCGTTCCCGAAAAGGGGCGCGGCCTTTTTCGTTGGGGGGTCCCGTGATGTGTTTCGGGCTGACCGGGTGCGCTTTTGTAGGATGGTGTGGAGCGGAGCGATACCCATCATTCGCGGCGCCAACAGCATGGGTATCGCTCCGCTCCACCCATCCTACGCTGGAGCTCCCAGCGCCGCAGGGCGGATAACCTGGAACAGGAAATCCGCCGAGCCTGGGACGACGGATAACGCTGGCGCATTATGTGCCCTACGAGAACCGGTAGCGCTGGCGCAGGGCGATTAGCGCGAGGTGTTGCCGCTCAGCGCTGCCGCATAGCGCCAGCAGGCGAACAGGCAGAGCAGCAGGCCAGCCACCGCCAGCGCGCCGCCGACGTAGCCGATCCATTCCAGTCCCATGCCCACCGCTACGCGGCTGCCCAGCAGCGCACCGCCGCCGATGCCGACGTTGTACAGGCCCGAGAACATAGCCATGGCCACGTCGGTGGCGTCATGGGCCAGTTGCAGCACCTTGGCCTGCAGTGCCAGGCCGAAGCAGAGAATCGCCGCGCCCCAGAACAGGCTCAGGCCCAGCAGCGCCGTGGGCGAATGGGCGAGCGGCATCAGCAGCAGGAGCGTGGTGCCGAGTACGCCGATGGCCAGGCACGGGAAAGCGCGCGGGAAGCGCTCGCTGTAGCGACTGAAGAGGATCGAGCCGAACATCCCGGCGCCGCCGAACAGCAGCAGGAGCAGGGTGGTCTGGCGGCTGTCCAGGGCAGCGACCTCGCGGGCGAACGGTTCGATGTAGCTGTAGGCAGTGAACTGCGCGGTGATCACCAGAACGGTGAGCACATACATCGACACCAGCGCCGGGCGTCGCAACAGCAGCGGCAGGCTGCGCAGCGAGCCGGAGTTCTGGCTCGGCAGCAGCGGCAGGGCGCGGGCCAGCCAGAGCACCACGACCACCGAGACACCGGCGATGGTGAGGAAGGTCGTGCGCCAGCCCAGCGCTTCGCCGAGCATGCGTCCCAGTGGAATGCCCAGCACCATCGCCAGGATGGTCCCGGTGGCCAGCAGGCCGAGAGCCTTCGCCTGCTGCCCCGGCGGCGCCACGCGCACGGCGAGCGAGGCGGTGATCGACCAGAACACCGCGTGGGCGAAGGCGATGCCGAAGCGGCTGATCATCAGCACGGTGAAGTTCCAGGCGAAGCCGGAGAGCACGTGGCTGACGATGAACAGGCAGAAGATCACCACCAGCAGGCGGCGGCGTTCCATGTTGCGAGTCAGCTGCATCAGCGGCAGCGAGGCCAGCGACACGACCCAGGCATAGAGCGTGAGCATCAGCCCGGTCTGTTCCGGACGCATGTCGAAGCTCGCGCCGATGTCGCTGAGCAGGCCCACCGGGACGAACTCGGTAGTGTTGAAGATGAAGGCGGCGATGGCCAGGGCGATGACGTTCAGCCAACTGCCGGAGCGGGTTTCTTGCGCGGTGGTCATGGGAATCCTGAGGTGAAGTGGGGCTCAGGCCGTGCCTGGGGATCACGCGCGGGGCGTGTCGCGGGCAAAGAAGAATTGTTGTTGCGGCGATGGATCATTCTACGCAGGCATCCGGGGCCGCGCACGGCAAAGGAGCACATGCGCGGGCGCAGCGGCAGGCTCAGGCGGCGTTGCCGATCAGCGGGTCGGCCGCCTGCGCCACTTCTTCGGCCAGCCAGTCGAGGAATGCGCGCACCGGTGGGTGGCGCTCGCGGCCGGGTACGCAGAGCGCGGTGTAGCGGGCGCCGGGTACGTTGATCTCCGGGCGGTAGGGCACCAGCAGGCCCTTCTCCACGCTTTCCGACACCAGCAGCGAACTGGCCAGTACCAGCCCCTGGCCGGCGATGGCGGCCTGCAGGGCATAGAACTCTTCCTCGTACTCGCGCTGCACCGCCTGGGTCAGCAGACATTCCTCGCCGGCCACCTGGCACCAGGCCTTCCAGCCGCGCTCGTAGAGCTCGGAGTTGTGCCAGCGCACGCTGATCATCTCCGGCACTTCCACGTCGGCAGTGGCGACCAGCGCCGGCGCGCCATAGACGGCGAAGCGTTCCGCCAGCAAAAACTGGCTGTGCATGCGCGGGTAGTCGCCGAAGCCGTAGCGGATGGCGAGGTCGACGCTGGCGTCCTGCTGCAGGTCGAGCAGCTCGCACTGGCTGTCCAGGCGCAGGCGGATGTGCGGATGGCGCGCGTAGAAGCGACCGAGGCGCGGCACCAGCCAGAGCGCGGCGAAGGCCGGCGTGGTGGAGATCGTCAGGCTGCTGGCGCTGCGCTGCGGGCGCAGGCTGTCCACCGATTGCGATACCTCCAGCAGTGCGCCATGCAGGCTGCGGAACAGCCGCTCGCCGGCTTCGGTCAGGCGCACCTGGCGCGGCAGGCGCTCGAACAGCGGCAACCCCAGCCATTCCTCCAGCGCGCGGACCTGGTGCGAGACCGCCGTCGGCGTGACTGCCAGTTCCTGAGCGGCGGCCTTGAAGCTCAGCTGGCGCGCGGCGGATTCGAAGGTGCGCAGGGCGGGAAGCGGCAGGTTGGCAAACATGTGATGCTCCATGGATGAGCTGGATTCATCTGGAAGGAAATCCCCTCAGTTGTCCGGTTGTCAGCCTGGAAATAGCTTAGGCAGCAAATGGAGGCCAGTCAGGACCTCCGCAGTGTACACCTTGAACAAGGAAAGACAGATGAACAGGATTCTCGCCATCCATGCCAGCCCCCGCGCCGACCGCTCGCATTCCCGCCGATTGGCCGAGGGCTTCCTCGCCGCGCTGCCGCAGGCCGGGATCACTCGTCGGGAGGTGGGTCGCGCCGACCTGCCTCATGTCAGCGAAGGTTTCATCGCCGCCGCCTTCCACCCGCAGCGCGAGCATCGCCCGGCCGAGTTGCAGGCGGAGCTGGCGCTGAGCGATGAGCTGGTGAACGAACTGCTCGCCCACGACGTACTGGTGATTTCCACGCCCATGTACAACTTCAGCGTGCCCAGTGGATTGAAGGCCTGGGTCGACCAGATTGTCCGTCTCGGCCGCACCTTCGACCTGCATGTGAAGGACGGCGAGGCGGAATACGAGCCACTGCTCAAGGGCCGCAAGGCACTGATCATTACCAGCCGCGGCGGTGCGGGCATGGGGCCGGGCGGCGAGCTGGAGTGGATGAACCACGCTGACGCCTGGCTGCGCGTGGCCCTGGGTTTCCTCGGCATCGAGGACGTGCAGGTGATCGCCGCCGAGGGCGAGGAGGGCAATCCCGAAGCTTTCCGCGCGTCTTATCAACAGGCTGAAAAGGCCCTGGCCGATCTTGCCGAGAGCGAGTGGGCGCGTGCGTGATGGCCTGGGCCATGCTGATGGTGGCAGCAGTGTTCGAGGTAATGTTCGCGGTATCGATGAAGTATGCCGAGGGCTTCACCCGGCCGCTGCCGACGGTGGTGACGGTGCTGGCGGTGATCGGCGGGATCTTCTTCCTCACCCTGGCGATGCGCCAGTTGCCGGTGAGCATTGCCTACCCGGTCTGGACGGCCATTGGCACGCTGGGCACGGTGTTCTTCGGCTTCCTGCTGCTGGGTGAGGCGTTGACGCTGACCAAGCTGGCGTCGGTCGCCCTGATCATCGCCGGCGTGGCGGGGCTGAGGGCCTGATCGCCCGAAGCGGTGGCAGATGCTAAGGTGCCGCGCATTCTCTGCACGACGACACCGACATGACCGACAAACCGAAGAACCCGCTGCACGGCGTGACCCTGGAAACCATCCTCAACCAGCTGGTGGCGCAGTACGGCTGGGATGGGCTGGCCAAACGCATCGACGTGCGCTGCTTCAAGAACGATCCGAGCATCAAGTCCAGCCTGACCTTCCTGCGCCGCACGCCGTGGGCGCGGGAGCAGGTCGAGGCGCTGTACGTGAAGACTGTCCAGAAGGGTTGAGGGTGGGAAGCGTGTAGGAGCGGGCTCCGCCCGTGATAGGCCTGCATTGCGCCGGAGGCCATCGCGGACAGAGTCCGCTCCTACGCTCGATGTTGATGTCGATGTCGGGAATTTCCCTCAGTCGGCCGGCATAAAGAGGTGTGTTTTGCGTAGGAGCGAGCTTGCTCGCGAACCTGCCTGACACTTCGACATCAAGCGCTTCGCGAGCAAGCTCGCTCCTACAGACTCAGCCTTGCAGCGGCGATCAGCGCCAACTCACCCGCAGATTATCCAGCCGCTCCTGGCACCCGGTGCTGATCCCCGGCTCGAGGTAGCCAGTCAGCAGTGGCGCCATCCCCTTGAGCACCTGCACCGGCAGCGCCGAGGTGAACTTGAAGCCGTCGGACTCGCTGCCGGCCACATAGGCGGTGAGCGTGCCGAAGTGGCGCGGGCCGATGTAGAAGACGAAGGTCGCCGTGCGGTTCATCGCCTTGGAGCTCTTCACCCAGCCGCTGCGGGTCACGCTTTCGATGCGGTTGTCGCCGGTGCCGGTCTTGCCGCCCATCACCAGCGCATTGCCATCGGCCAGCTTGAAGGTCCCGGACAGGCGCCGCGCAGTGCCTGCATCCACCACCTGGGACAGCGCGGTGCGCAGGGCCTGGGCAACCTCCGAACGCATCACCTGGCGGCCATTGCCCGACTCCGGGCCAAGGGTGACCTCATAGGGCGTGGCAGCGGCGAAGTGCAGGCTGTCGATGCGCAGGGTCGGCAGGCGCACGCCATCGTTGAGGATGATCCCCATCAGCTCGGCCAATGCCGCCGGGCGGTCGCCCGAGCTGCCCAGCGCGGTGGCCAGCGACGGCACCAGGTGGTCGAACGGGTAGCCCAGGCGCTTCCACTGTTCATGCAGGTCGAGGAAGGCTTCCACCTCCAGCATGATGCGGATGCGCTTGTCGCGGGCGTACTTGTGCCGTGACTTGAACAGCCAGCCATAGACCTCCTTGCGCTCGGCACTGCTGGCGGCCACGGCGTCGGCGAAGGTCGCTGCCGGCTGGCGTTGCAGGTAGCCCAGTAGCCACAGTTCCAGCGGGTGCACGCGGGCGACGTAACCCTGGTCGTTGAGGTTGAAGGCGCCCGGCCCGTAGCGGGTGTAGAGGTCCTCGATGCGCTTGTCGGTGAGCTTGTCGCCAGCGTAATGGCCCTGCTTCAGACGGTCCTGCAGGAAGGCGGCGAAGGTCGGGACATCCGCCTGCGGCTGCAGGTAGCGGTGGATCGCCGCCAGCCGTACCGGCCAGGCACGCAGGCCGTCGAGGAAGGTCGTCAGGCGCGCGTCGTTGTCCTTGCCCTTGTACTTCTGCCAGAAGCGCAGCAGGTAGACCTGGCTTTCCTTGTCGACGAACCGATCGAGGTAGTCCTGTCGGCGCGGGTCCTTGTCGTCGGCCAGCACGGTCACCTTGCTGCCCTCATTGGCATAGATGTCGTGGCGCACCAGGTCGCGCAGCAGGCGGACGAAGGGCAGGTTGATCGACTCGCGCAGGGCGTCCTGCAAGGTCGGGATTCGCCCGTTGTCTTCCTTGCGGAAGTTGCTGAAGGTGTGGATGCCGCCGCCGGTAAAGAAGCTCTCGTACGGGCTGGCGGAGTACTTGCGCTGCAGGGCGGCGGCGAGCATGTCCGGCAGGTCGCGGTCCTTGGCGGTGATCAGGTAGTCGATGGACCAGCGGGTGAGGAAGTCCAGCGGCTCCACCGGCACTTTTTTCAATTCGGCGACAGACAGCGGCGCGTACTGCTGGTGCAGGTCGGCGATGGTTTCCAGGTAGGTGGCGAGCACCCGCAGCTTGGCGGTGGAGCCCAGCTCCAGCTTGCTGCCCTCGTTGATATCGAAGGGCTGCTCGGTACTGTCGGTCTGCACGCGCACACGGTTACCGCTGGGAGTGCGCTCGAACAGGGTGAAGCTGTAGCGCACGTCCTTTGTCTTGTCCTTGGACAGCAGGTGCTCGCCGAACAGGCCGATCTGCTCGGCGAATGCCGGGTCGGAGAGCTGCCGCAGGTAGCCGGTGACCTGCTCCTGCAACTCATGTTGCAGGGTGGTGGTGAAGCTCATGTCGAAGCGGTCGAGATCGTACAGCGGCACGTCGAGCATGCCGGCCAGTCGCGTGCGGGCCAGGCCGATGCCCTTGTTGTTCTCCAGCGGGGTGAAGCTCGGCTCGCTGCGCGGATCGCGGAACACCAGTTTCTGTTTGAGTGCGGCGTCGCGCAACTCGGGGGCGATCACGTTGTTCTGCGCCAGCAGGCGCAGGTAGCTGTCGGTCAGCACGGCGAGCTGGTCGCGGCCGCGCGCCAGGTACCAGGAGGGTCGACGGTGGGCGATCATCAGCGACACCACCTGGCGCAGCGCCTTGCCCTGGGCGGCCAGTTCCGCGCCGGAGCCCGGTGGAGCGTTGAGCAGCTTGTTCACCTGCTGGTAGTCGGCCCCGTACCAGATCCACAGGCCGTCCGGCAGGCCGCTGACTTCGCCGTAACCCGGCTGCGCGGAGAGGGGAACGGAGTTGAGGTAGGTAAGGGCGACGTTGCGCCGAGCAGCCATGTTCTCCGCGCCGTTCTGATACGTGCGCACGCTGGCCGAAGCCATCTGCCGCAGTTTGTCGGTGATCGAGTTGGTGCGGCCATCCTCGGAATGGCGGTACTTCTCGATCTGCGTGGCCAGGGTACTGCCGCCGGGTGCGTGATTGCCCAGGCCGACCAGTTTGCCCACCTGCGCCACGGACGCCTGGGTGAAGCGACTCCAGTCGATGGCCGGGTTCAGGTAGGGGCGGTCGGGGTCGAGCAGGTCGCGGTTCTCGATATACAGCAGGCTGTTGACGATGGCCGGCGAGATGCTCTCGAAGTTGGCGTAGAGCCGCTGCGGGTAGCGGAAGTTGTAGATCGGCAGGCCACGGCAGTCGGCGATGTCGACGCCGGCCTGGGCCTTCTCCGGATAGGGCGGGAACATGCCATGGCCGGTGTACTGCATCAGCGGGTCGGAGAAACGCGCCTGGCTCAGGGTAACGAAGTTGCGCTCGTGCAGGCGGCCCAGGAAGGTCGGCAACTGCTGGTAGCCCAGTCGCCGGTCGAAGGGCCCGCCCTGTGGATAAACCACGTCGTCGGTGCTGCCTTGCCCCAGGCTCCAGGTCAGTCCGGTCGCGTAGCGCGCCAGCTCGCGCGCCTGCAGCTTGGAGGTGCGCGCTTCATAGAGCAGCGCCGCACCCATGGCGGCCAGCAACGGCAGGAGAAACAGGAAGAGGATGAGGAAACGGTGGTGATGCACTTTCTGTGGGGAAAGGCCGGGCCCCAGACTTCCCGGTTGACCTGCCACTTGCGTACCGGAATGCTTCGAGTTGCCCATCTTCACGCCCCGCCCATGCTTGTACGACAGCCCAGGTAGCGGACTCCGCCCACGTGATGGCCGGCACCTTCCTGGCGCCGCGAAAGCCGCTGTCCCCCGCGGCTTTCCTAACTTCCAGCGTAGTCGGCGGCGAAAAAACTGCGCACCGGCTGGCGCCGTTGATGGCTGTGCGGATTGATTTGCCGACGGCCAGCAGGTGCAATGTACTGACTTCGACAGGAACCCTCCCCGATGCGTTCGCCTTTTCTGCCTTGTAGCCTGCCCCGTGTTCTGCCTCTGGCCGCTCTGCTGCTGGCGTCCTTGAGCGCCCAGGCCGCGCCGATGCCGTTCTATCGCTGGCAGAGCAAGCTCGATGGCGCCTATACCTGCCAGCAGACGTCGCCGGGCAGTGGCTGGCAGAAGATCGGCGGGCCGTTCCGCGACGCCGGCTGTCGCGAAGCGTTGCCGCAGACCCCGCCGCCCAAGGGATTGGCGGTTCCCAAGGTGCTGAAGGGGCAGTAGTCCACTGTTTCAGCAGGAGCGGGCCTCCGCCTATCTCACGCACGGAGTTCGTCATGACCGACCACGACGCCCGAATTCGCCAGAGCTGGCTGGCCAACGCCGATGCCTGGACCCGCGCAGTACGCGAGCAGCGCATCGAGAGCCGGCGGCTGGTGACGGATGCGGCGATCCTCGGCGCCATCGCTGAGGGCCCGGCGCTGCGTGTGCTCGATATCGGCTGTGGCGAAGGCTGGCTGTGCCGCGCGCTGGCGGCGCGGGGCAGCGAGTGCGTCGGTGTGGACGCCTCGGCGCCCCTGGTCGATTCGGCGCGGACAGAGGGCGGCGCACGCTTCGAGGTCATGGATTACGCGGCGCTGATCGAGTCGGGTAGCAGCCTGGGCCAGTTCGACGTCCTGGTGTGCAACTTCGCGCTGCTCGACGAGTACATCGCGCCCTTGCTGAGCGCATTGCGCGAGCGGCTCAACCCTGGCGGGCGGCTGCTGATCCAGACTGTGCATCCTTGGGCTGCCTGTGGTGACGAACCCTACGCGGACGGCTGGCGCCTGGAAACCTTCGCCGCCTTCGGGGGGGAGTTCAGCTCGCCGATGCCCTGGTTCTTCCGCACCCTGGAGTCCTGGCTGGCGCTGCTGACCGCCAGCGGCTGGCGTCTGCGGCAGCTGCGCGAACCGCGCCATCCGGACACTGGCCAGCCCTGCTCGCTGTTGCTGGACCTGCACGCGCTGGCGGGCTGAAGCGCTCTACACCGGCCCTGTCCGGGCACGCGGATGTGGCGATACGCCGCTATTCCTTTGGTCACATTGCACCTTGGTGGTGCAGACGTTTCCCACACACTTGTGTAACACTCGCCCGCGACCTCAGCCGTGGTCCTCCCGCAATGCCCACGTCCGCTTCACAAGAGCGGGCAGCCTCTTCCGGTGTGCCGTCCTGGAACTGCCAGACACTTCTCCCTCCGTGCCGCCCGGCGCGGTGGCGAAGCCTTTGCGGTGGTTCCGCACCCTGACTGCACTCAGAGTCCGCAGCTGATTACTCCCAAGAACAAAATGAGGTTGCATCACCATGTCGTCCCACGATCTCCAAAGGGATCTCAACGAGCGGCACATCCGTCTCATGGCCCTGGGCGCCTGCATCGGCGTCGGTCTGTTCCTCGGCTCCGCCAAGGCCATCCAGATGGCCGGCCCGGCCATCATGCTGTCCTACATCATCGGCGGTCTCGCCATCCTGGTGATCATGCGCGCCCTCGGCGAGATGGCCGTGCACAATCCCGTGGCCGGCTCCTTCGCCCGCTACGCCCAGGACTACCTCGGCCCGCTGGCCGGCTACCTGACCGGCTGGAACTACTGGTTCCTCTGGCTGGTGACCTGCGTCGCGGAGATCACCGCGGTGGCCATCTACATGGGCATCTGGTTCCCCGACGTGCCCCGCTGGATCTGGGCGCTGGCCGCGCTGGCGAGCATGGGCACCATCAACCTCATCGCCGTGCGCGCCTTCGGTGAGTTCGAGTTCTGGTTCGCGCTGATCAAGATCGTCACCATCGTCGCGATGATCCTGGCCGGTGCCGGCATGATCTTCTTCGGCCTGGGCAACGGCGGCATCGCTACCGGCATCTCCAACCTGTGGAGCAACGGCGGTTTCATGCCCCACGGCATCACCGGCGTGCTGATGTCGCTGCAGATGGTGATGTTCGCCTACCTGGGCGTGGAGATGATCGGCCTCACCGCCGGTGAAGCGAAGAACCCGCAGAAGACCATCCCCGGCGCAATCAACTCGGTGTTCTGGCGCATCCTGCTGTTCTACGTGGGCGCGCTGTTCGTGATCATGTCGATCTACCCGTGGAACGAGATCGGCACCCAGGGCAGTCCGTTCGTGATGACCTTCGAGCGCATGGGCATCAAGACCGCTGCCGGCATCATCAACTTCGTGGTGATCACCGCTGCGCTGTCTTCCTGCAACGGCGGCATCTTCAGCACCGGTCGCATGCTCTACAGCCTCGCCCAGCATGGCCAGGCTCCGGCCGTGTTCGCCAAGACCTCCAGCGGCGGCGTGCCGCGCAATGCGCTGTTGCTGTCGATCTTCGCGCTGCTGCTGGGCGTGCTGCTGAACTACCTTGTGCCCGAGAAGGTGTTCACCTGGGTGACCTCCATTGCCACCTTCGGTGCGATCTGGACCTGGGCGATGATCCTGCTGGCTCAGCTGAAATTCCGCCGCGGCCTCTCCGCTGCCGAAGCCGGCAAGCTGCAGTTCAGGATGTGGCTGTACCCGCTCAGCTCCTACCTGGCGATGGCCTTCCTGGTGCTGGTGGTGGTGCTGATGGCCTTCTTCGAGGACACCCGCATCGCGCTGTACATCGGCCCGGCGTTCCTGGTGTTGCTGACGGTGCTGTACTACGTGCTGAACCTCGCGCCGAAAAGCGAGCAGGGCGCTGCTGCCAGCCGTGCCTGATGCTCGGTTGAGTGAATGAAAAAAAGGGCCTCTTCGGAGGCCCTTTTTCTTTCTCGTGGCAACTCAGGCGCTGGGCAGGCTGCCGGCCATGCGCGTCAGGCTGCGGTCGAGCTCGGTGATTTCCAGTTGCAGGCCTACGGGGCGTTTGTCGATGAGCGCGGCCAGGGTCTGCTCGGCGGTGGCGAAAAGGGTATCGACGATGCGCTGGCGCAGTTCTTCCGGGCGGCCGGGGGCGATGCGGATCTGGATATTGATGAAGCCTTCGTTCCGGGTGTCGGCACCGACGTGATGCTGGTCGATGGCGCGGGCGAAGGTGCGCAAGCCGTTCAGGGGGAACACTCCCAGACTTATTGCCGCTTCGTGGAGCTTGCGGGGCAGTTCCAGTGGGTGTAGGTCGTCGGTGAGGTTGGCGGTGTAGTCGATGGCGATGTGGGGCATGGGGACAGTCCGGCATCAGTGATGCCAGCCATCCTAGGGCGATAGGTTCGCTGGAGATATGCGGGTGACTACGTATTTGACGGGGTCGATCTGCAGAAACACCCGCGGGCGCGATTCGGGGTTTCCATCCACATCAAATATACGGGTGAAGCATCAACGTAGGATGGCGTGGAGCGAAGCGATACCCATCGCTTCCTATGCACCGAAGCAGCATGGGTATCGCAAGCCCTACCCATCCTACGAATGCGTTCGCCGGGGGGCGGCAGAGAAGGTTCGCTGCGGGGTGGGGTTAGGAGGTGTTTCAGCTCGCCAGCAACGGCGGCATCGGGCAGTCCAGGATATCCGCCACCGCGCGCATCAGCTCGGCCTCGCCAGCAGTGATGTGGCCGTCATGCTCGATGCAGCGTGCCAGCGCCTTGAGCAGTTGCGGCTTTTGCAGTGGGCGCAGTTGCTCCAGTTGCTTCAGTGCGGTTTCAAGGTCGCGCAGACTGGCAGCAGCGGGGAGCGGTCGAGGCGCGAAGGGCAGACCGCTCCAGGCATCGGCGAACGCCTGCTCGGTCTGCAGGTCGCTGGTTTCCCCGACACGCGCGAGGAAGGCCAGCAGCGTCGCGCAGGCTTCGGACAACTCCGCCAGCGCCACATTGCCGATCTTGCCGCTGCCCGGTCGCAGGTTGCGCTCGATGATGCGCAGCAGGGTCCACTCCAGCAGCTTCACCTTGCCGTCGAGCTTGATCAGCAGCGCCATGTTCTCGCGCAGGGCGAGGAAGTCCTTGCTGTCCAGTTGCTTGAGCGCCGGCATGGCCAGGTCCAGCAATGGCAGGCGCTGGCCGGGGTCGAGCTGGAGCAGCGACTCTTCCAGCAGGTCCAGTTGCAGTGCCTGGCTCAGGTTCAGGCGCTGCTTGATCGCTTCCAGCTGACGCGTCCGCTGGCCGGGTTCGCTGTCCAGTAGCAGGCCGTAGACCAGCGCTTGCGCGCCTTCACTGTCGTGGGCGGCGCGCTGCAGGCGTTCATCCAGGCGCTGCAGGGTGCTGCGGGCTTCCTGCAGGTGCGCAACGGTGGGAGCACCGACAGCGGCGACGGCCACTTCCACGGCGCTGGGCTGGTAGGGCTGGCCGGTCACGGCAGCGGTCCATGCGTCCTTGTTCATCAGCGCCACGTCCAGGCGCGGCTCGAACTTCGGGTAGCGACCGTCCCAGCCCGGATCGACCCGGCGGATGCGGTCCTTGAGTGGCGGGTGGGTGTCGAACCAGCTGCTGCCCACGCCATCGCCGAAATACAGGTGGCTGAACTCGGCCGCGCGCGGCGCGCTGAGGAGGGCGCCCAACGGGTTGCCGCCGATCTTCTTGAGCGCGCCGGCGATGGTAGAGGGATCACGGGTGAACTGCACCGCCGAGGCGTCGGCCAGGTATTCGCGCTGGCGACTCACTGATGCCTTGATCAGCTGGCCGAAGAAGGTGCCGACATAGCCCAGCACATAGAGCACCACGCCCGCGCCGATCACCAGCAGCACCACGCTGCCGCCGCCGTCCTTGTTATTGCTGCTGCTCCGGCTGCTGACGCGGACGCCGGTGCTGGTTTCGCTCCAGCCGCGCAGCAGCATGCCGCCGATCAGGCCGAGCAGGAGCATGCCGTGGAGCAGGGCGGTGAGTCGGGTGTTGAGCCGCATGTCGCCGTGGTGGATATGGCTGAATTCGTGGGCGATCACGCCCTGCAATTCATTGCGGTCGAGCTGCTCGATGGCGCCACGGGTGATGCCGATCACCGCATCGTGTGGCGTCAGTCCGGCGGCAAAGGCGTTGATCGAGCCGTCTTCCAGTACGTACACCGGCGGCACCGGCGAGCCGGAAGCCAAGGCCATTTCCTCGACGACATTGAGCAGGCGGCGCTCATCGGCGTTGCCGGCGCTGAGGTTGAGCAGGCGGCCGCCCAGGCTCTCGGCGACCACCTTGCCGCCGGCGCTCAATTGCACCTGCTTGTACAGCGCACCGAGGACGACCACGCCGACGATCACCGCGGCCACCGACAGGTAGAGCTCCGGGTCGGGCAGGGAGGCGCGCGAGGTCAGGTGCAAAGCCGGCTCACCCAGGTGGCGCCAGAGCCAGCCCAGGGCGAAGCTGGTGATGGTGACCAGGCAGACCACCGCCACGCTCAGCAGCAGGACCAGGCGCCCGGTCTGCTTGCGGGCGCGGTCCTGGTGTTCGAAGAAGTTCATCGCGCGTCCTGCGCCAGGTTTTTAGAAAGCGACTTTCGGCGCGGACTGGATTTCCTTGCTGTCCTCGAACTCCAGCAGACTGGCGTCCTTGCTGTGGCCATAGGTGGTGGCCAGGAAGTTGGCGGGGAACGACTGGCGGTAGGTGTTGTACTCCATCACCGCGTCGTTGTAGGCCTGGCGGGCGAAGGCCACCTTGTTCTCGGTGCTCGACAGCTCCTCGCTGACCTGCTGCAGGTTCTGCGAAGCCTTGAGGTCCGGGTAGGCTTCCAGGGTCACGTTGAGGCGCCCCATGGCACCGCCCAGGGCATTCTCGGCGGCGGCCAGTTGCGCCATGCGGCCGGCATCGCCGGGTTGCTCGGAAGCGGCCTTCAGACCAGCAACCGCAGCATTACGCGCGGCGATCACCGCTTCCAGCGTCTCGCGCTCGTGCTTGAGGTAGGCCTTGGCGGTTTCCACCAGGTTGGGAATCAGGTCGTAGCGGCGCTTGAGCTGCACCTCGATCTGCGCGAAGGCGTTCTGGTAGCGGTTGCGCAGCGCCACCAGGCGGTTGAACACGTTGATCAGCAGGAAGATGACGCCAGCGATGATGGCGAGGGTGATGATCGAAGAAACGCTCATGGGATGTCCTTATCGGCGGGCGATCGAGCGTCGATAATAGCGGAAAGCCAGCGACGTGTTGGGCAACTTCTCACGTCTTGATTCGCCGATTCGTTGGCAGCGTCCTGGCGCGTTTCTGAACGAAAAAGGGCCTCCCTGGAGGCCCTTTTTCCAAACCCTGTAGATCAGCGGTTCAGGTAGTCGGCGGTGGACACGACTTCGGCGTAGGCAAATGCCAGGGAGGCCATGTAGGACGCATGCACCTGAGCGGCAGGAACCTTCACGCCATTGAACTCTAGGTCCAAGGTGGCACAGGCATCGTGCAGCACGGTCACCGGGTAGCCGAAGTCGGCAGCGGCGCGCACCGCACCATCCACGCACATGTGGCTCATGTGGCCGACCACCACCAGCGACGCCACGCCATGCTGGTCGAGGATCGCCTTCAGGTCGGTGTCGCGGAAGGCGTTGACGAAGTGCTTGAGCACCACCGGCTCGCCGGGCAGATTGGCGACCTTGCCGTGGATCTTCGCGCCGTCGCTGCCGGGGGCGAAGAACGGGGCGTCGGCACTGTCGAATTCGTGGCGCACGTGTACCACCAGGTCACCGCGCTCGCGGAAGGCGGCCAGGACCTTGGCGGCCTGGTCGGCAGCGGCTTCGATGCCGACCAGCGGCCACTTGCCGGAAGGGAAGTAGTCGTTCTGGATATCCACTAGGATGAGCGCTTGCTTGGCCATGTCCGCATTCCTTTCTTGAGTCTTGGGTAGTGAGTGTCGAGTGGTGGGGAAGTGGAACCAGTATGGTTCGCTGCGCGCCGCGCGGGGATCAGGCGGAACGACAATAACCGGGGGAAAACTGACAATGGCTGTGGAACGGAGCGTCGTCGAGATCGGGTTGCTGCTCTATCCCGGTGTGCAGGCGGCGGCGCTGCATGGGCTCACCGACCTGTTCGCCGTGGCCGAGCGGATCGCCGCCGAAGAGGCTGCCGGGCAATTGCCGGCGCTGCGGGTCAGCCATTGGTCTGGTGAGGATGGCAGCGAGCCCCGACGCGTCTTCGACACGCATCCGGGCGTCGCCAGCCGGCTGGTGGCGGTCCTCGTCCCGCCGTCGCTGTTTGGCCTGCCGGACGCCGCACCGTTGCGCAACCTCACCGACTGGCTCGCCGCGCGCCACGGCGAGGGCGCCATCGTCGGCTCAGTGTGCATCGGTGGTCTGCTGGTGGCGGAAGCCGGATTGCTCGACGGACGCAGCGCTACTGCCCACTGGAGCGGAGCCGAGGCCTTCGCCGAACGCTTCCCGCGCGTGCGCCTGGAGCCGCACAAACCCATCGTCGATGACGGCGACCTGATCACCTCTGCAGGGCTGATGGCCTGGTCGGACCTGGGCCTGCGCATCGTCGACCGCCTGCTCGGCCCGAGCATCGCCAACCGCACCGCGCGCTTCCTGGTGGTGGAGCACAGCGACAGCGCCCAGCAATGCGGCAGCAACTTCGCGCCGCTACTGGGCCATGGCGACGCTGCCATCCTCAAGGTGCAGCACTGGCTGCAGGGCAACGGCGCAGTGGATGTCAGCCTCGCCGCCATGGCAACCCAGGCCGGGCTGGAGGAGCGCACCTTCCTGCGCCGCTTCCGCGCCGCCACCGGGCTCAAGCCCACCGAGTACTGCCAGCACCTGCGGGTGGGCAAGGCGCGCGAGCTGCTGGAGTTCACCAACGGCACGGTGGACCACATCGCCTACACGGTCGGCTACCTCGACCCGGGTTCGTTCCGCAGCACCTTCCGCAAGATTACCGGGATGGCGCCGAGCGATTACCGCAAGCGCTTCGGCGCCAAGGCGGGGGCAAGTGCACTCAGCGATTGAATTCCTGCTTGCGCTGCTGCATCACTTCGGCCATCAGTGGCGCCAGGTCCTGGTCGGTCAGGGCCGGGTGAACCTGCATATCCAGCAGGTCGTTCCACTGCATCATCCAGCGCTGTATTTCGATGGGGCTCTCGGCTTCGGCCAGGCCGAAGCCAAGCATGTGCCCGACGGCGTGCCAGCGTCCGTGCAGCACCACCTTGTCGTGAGGCTGCGCGCCGGTCTTGAGGAACCGCTCGATGGCGGCATCGCGGTTTTCCATGGGGATAGTCCAACTCACCAGATAGAGCATTTCGCACCTCTGGCCCGGGTCCGGGCAGTCAAGTGTCGCGGACCCGAATCGGCACCGCCGCCAGAGTCACGCCTGTTGTTTCCCAGGCGTTACAGCCTCCGGCTGGGAGCGGTTTCCTCCCGTCAGGCATAGCAGCCGTTGTGCGACAGGGAGAGGCCGCTGATCGGCGCCGCGCGTTGCTGTCGATCGACGGTCACACCCAGCGATCATTCTCCGCCGTGCGCTCGCCGCCCTGGTCGCCGGTGTTCAGCACGCCGCGCGGCTCGATCAGCATCACCTGTACCTCATGCTCGGCATAGGGCTTGTGCTCGACGCCGCGCGGTACCACGTACAGCTCGCCGGCGCGCAGGGTCAGCGGGCCGTCGCGGAAGTCGATGCGCAACTCGCCGTCGAGCACGATGAAGGTTTCGTCGGTGTCGGCGTGGCTGTGCCAGACGAAGTCGCCGCGCAGCTTCACCACCTTGAACTGGTAGTCGTTCATCTCGGCGATCACCCGCGGTTGCCAGGTTTCAGTGATGCGGCCGAGCTTGTCCTGCAGGTTGATCGGTTGGCGCTGGGTCACGGTGGATTTCTCCTCTTTCTGATTCGGCTGACACTAAGGCCGCGCCGACAACCGGTCTTGCAGGAAATTGCGCTTCGCTTGCCGGTCGCCGCACCGCGCTGAAGCGGCGCAAAGGCGCGACTATGCTGGAAAGGACGCGCCCATCCCGCGTCGGAGATCGCCATGCCCCAGCCCGCACCTGCTGTACGCCCCAGCGTCATCCCCTGCCTGCGCTACCGCGATGCGCCTCAGGCCATCGACTGGCTGTGCGCCACCTTCGGTTTCCAGCGGCAGTTGGTGGTGGCCGATGAGCACGGCGGCATTGCCCACGCGCAGCTGGCGCTGGCTGATGGCAGTGGCCTGGTGATGCTCGGCTCGCTGCACGACAACGAGTACGGCCGACTGATGCGTCAGCCCGACGAAATCGGCGGCTGCACCCAGAGCATCTACGTGGTGGTGAAGGATGCGGAGGCGCTGTATCGCGCGGCGGTGGACGGCGGCGCGCAGATCGTCATCGACATCAAGGACGAAGACTACGGCGGCCAGGGCTTCACCTGCCGCGATCCGGAAGGCCACATCTGGAGCTTCGGTACCTACGATCCCTGGCACTGACGCCGCCCTGCAACATCCTGCCGCAACCCCTGCCCTTGACGCGTTCCCGACCTGGTGTTGAGATGCGCCCCGTTCCAGGTGCCTCACGCCGCCGTGCGTGAGGTGAAACGGGAAGCCGGTGCGTCGCCTTCGTGCGATCAGTCCGGCGCTGCCCCCGCAACGGTAAGCGAGCGGAGCATCCATTAGGCCACTGTGCGACAGCATGGGAAGGCGGATGCCCCAGGACCCTCGCAAGCCCGGAGACCGGCCTGGAACCTGTTTGGCAAACCCGCGGTGGGCGGGCGTGAGCCGGTTCCCGGGGCGCGCTCGTTCCGGGTCTCGCTGCGCCGCCTGCGAAATCCCGATTTCGAGGCGATCACCTTGCATTCTCCTGCTTTCAACTCCCGGCGCGCCCTGCGCTGGACTCCCGTTCTCTCCCTCTGTGCCCTCAGCTCGCAGCTCGTTGCGGCGCCGCTGGACCTGGCCGACGAAATCGTCAGCGCACCGTCGGTGGAGTCCACCACCGTGGCCGACATGGCCCGCTATGGCAGCAAGCTGGAGGTCATCGACCGCCAGCAGATCGAACGCGCCGGTCCCAGCGCCGACATCACCCGCGTGCTGCAGATGTACGTGCCCGGCCTGTTCGTTGCGCCGAAGAACGGCCCCTTCGACTACGGCACCTACTCGCTGCTGGGCGGGCGAAACGACGACACGCTGATCCTGCTGGACGGTGTGCGCCTGAACAACCGTCTCTACGGCGGCATCTACATCGACACCCTGCCGACCACCGCAGTGGAGCGCATCGAGGTGCTCAAGGGTGGCCAGGGCCTGCTGTTCGGCACCCAGGCGGTGAGCGGGGTGATCAACATCGTCACCCGCAGCGCGCGTTCGCGGGAGGCGACCGGCGAGGTGAACCTTGGCCTGGACACCTTCAAGGGCCGCAGCGGCGATGCCCGCGCTGAGAAAATCGTGCAGAACGGCCTGGGCGACCTCGGCCTGATGGCCTATGTCAGCCACAACCGCTCCGATGGCTACCAGCCTTACCGCGACCAGGACATGACCAGTACGGTCAGCGACAAGCGCCGCTCCTACGATGTCAACGTGTTCGGCGCCAAGGCCATCCAGGCCATCGGTGACGCCTCGCGGCTGGAGCTGTTCTACCAGTACGCCGATGCCGAGCTGGACTTCTCCCGGCCGACCTCCAACCACCACACCAGCAACAACCGCGTGCAGCAGATCGCCACGGCGACTTTCCAGCAGCGCGTCGGCGACGATTTCAGCTGGTTCGCCAAGACCCACATAAACGATTGGGACACCCGCTACGACCGCGTCTACAACCTGCAGGGTGGCGGCACCCAGGTGCTCAACCACAACGACTACTGGGGCTTCACCGACTGGGGCGCGCAGCTCGAAGGCAAGGCCCGGTTGGCAGGCGGCCACGAACTGGTCTTCGGCAGCGACAACCAGTGGTACAAGGGCCAGGACGATGTGCTGATCATCGACAACGACAAGGCCGAGTCCCACGCGCTGTACGCCCAGCTGCGGCCGAACATCGAGGCGTTGCCCGACTGGCATCCGAGCCTTGGCGTGCGTCGCGAGGAAATCTCCGGTGGCGAAGGCGCCACCGTGTGGATGCTCACCTCGCTCTACGACCTGACCCAGCAGCTCAAGCTGCGCGGCCAGTTCGGCACCGCCTTCAAGCTGCCCACCGCCGAGCAACTGTTCGTCAACGAACCGGGCGATGAAGTCGGTAACCGTGATCTCAAGCCCGAGCGCAGCCGCAACGCCGAACTGGGCCTGGACTACACCGGCGAACTGTTCGACCAGCCGTGGAGCGGCAGCGTCACCCTGTTCCGCCGCGAAATCACCGACCTCATCACCCTCGCGGGCGACCAGTGGGTGAACGGCAGTGGTGAGATAGAGGTGCGTGGCGTGGAAGCCAACGGCCAGTGGCAGTTTGGCCGGCACTGGCAGGTCTCCGCCGACGCCACGCGCAACCTGGTGGATAGCCGCGAAGGTGTGACGGTGAACAACATCCCGCACTTCTTCGCTCGCGTGCGCCTGGGCTACGACGACAGCCTCTGGGGCGCCGGGCTCGCCACCCGCTACGTAGGCTCCATCGTCAGCGCCCAGGACGACGACTACGGCCATTACACCGTGCTCGACGGTGACGCCTACCGCTACCTCGACGCTGCCCGCGCGCACCGCCTGAGCCTGCTGCTGGAGAACCTGCTGGACCGTGACTACGCCACCGGCCGCACCAGCAACGGCATCCGTCAAGTGGACAACCTCGGCCGGCCGCGCACCGCCGAGCTGCGCTACACCTTCAGCTTCTGATGAAGGCCATCCTGCTGGTCGGCCCGCTGGCTGGAGCCCAGGGTGAGCACCTGCACCGCGAGGTCTCGGCGCGTTTCACCGGTGTCGAATGCATCGATACCGGTGAGGGGTTCGACTCGCTCTGGGCGCGCGTTCGCGAGCGGCTGGCCGAGGGCCGGGCGTTGCTGCTGGTGGACCTGGAGCCCACTGCCGATGGCGCCTATCTCGACTGGTTGTGTGCAGAGCTGGCTGTGCTGCTGGAGCAGTATCCGCAGGCACCGCCAGCGAAGGTCACAGCGTCGGCGCTCGGCCGGCGCGGGCTGGATGCGACGGCGGTGCTCGCAGCGATTGGCGATCCGGCGCAACAGCTGGATTGCCAGGGCGTCGGCGAGGTGCCGTCGCAGCCGGACTGGTCCGCGCCGCCGCCGCACCGGCACCATCTGTTCCTCTGTACCGGGCCGCGCTGCGTGCGGCGCGGTGCGCTGCCGCTATGGAAGACCCTGCGCCATGAGCTTATTCGCCTCGATCTCTACGAAAACGCCGAGGGTGCCTTGCTGACCCGCACCGGCTGCCAGTTCCCCTGCAATCGCGGGCCGATTCTGACGGTCTACCCCGAGCGCGTCTGGTACGGCCTGCGCAACGACGAGCAAGTGTGCCGGGTGGTGGCGGAGCACCTGCGTGATGGCGTGCCGGTGGCCGACTTGCGCGTGGATGACGGCTCATGAAACCCACACGGCTTTTCGTAGGAGCGAGCTTGCTCGCGAACAGATGGAGGCACCGTCGTTCGACTGTAGGAGCGCGCCATGCGCGCGATCGCGGGCGTGGCCCGCTCCTACAGGTGGCGTTATGGCTCGCGCTGGTACTGGGCGCCACGCCGGTGTCCGCTCAGGAATACCAAAATTGCGGGAACACCAGGCATATCGACTCTCCGCCACAACGCATCCTCGCTCTCAACCAGCACGCCGCCGACCTGCTGCTGGCGCTGGGTGCCGGTGAACGGCTGATCGGCGTGGCCTACATCGATGACGATCTTGATCTGAAGAAAGGGAGCTATCGCGGCGTGCCGTTGCTGTCGCGCCAGTATCCGTCGGCGGAGGCGGTCTACGCGCAACGCCCGGACCTGGTAGTGGCCGGCTTCGCCTCGGCTTTCCGCCTGGGCAACCTGTCCCGCGGGGAACTGGCCGGCCACGGTGTCGCCAGCTACCTGCTGGATGCCGGTTGCGAGGAGCGACAGGACGATCTGTTCGCCGGTATCGAGACGGACCTGAAGACCCTGGGCGATCTGCTCGGCGAACCGCAGCGGGCGCGGCAGCTTATCCGCCGGCAACGCGCCGAACTGACCGAGGCGCGCCGCCACTTCGCCGGGAGCGCGCCGCTGGAAGTCTTCTACCTCGACAGTGCCAGCAATGGCCTGGAAAGCCAGGGCCGGCGCGGCGTAGTCACCCAGTTGCTGCACGTCGCCGGCGCGCACAACCTGTTCGAGGACGTCGATCTGGGCGGCTTCACCGCCAACACCGAACAACTGCTGGCGCGCGACCCGGATGTGATCCTGCTGGCTGACGCGTTGTGGTCCACTGCCGAGCAGAAGAGACGAGCGTTGCGCGCCGACCCGGTCCTCTCACGCCTGCGTGCTGTGCGTGAAGGGCGCTTCGTGGCGCTGCCTTTTACCCACCTGTTTCCCGGCGTGCACAGTGGCCAGGCCGCCCGCGAGCTGGCGCAGGCGCTGAGCCGGTTCTGAGCAGAGGCGTCTCGTCTGTTCGCCGCCCACTGTTCCTACCCAAGCGCCGGGGCCCGTGTTAGAAAGCGCCCATCGATCCTTCGGAGGTGGTCATGGGCAAGTTGCGCGTTGGGGTGATTTTCGGTGGGCGTTCGGCGGAGCACGAGGTGTCCCTGCAGTCGGCGAAGAACATCGTCGACGCACTGGACCGCGAGCGCTTCGAGCCGGTGCTGATCGGCATCGACAAAGAGGGACGCTGGCACCTCAACGATGCCTCCGACTACCTGCTCAACCAGGAAAACCCGGCGCTGATCGCGTTGAACCGATCCAACCGCGAACTGGCCGTGGTGCCGGGCAAGGCCGAGCAGCAACTGGTGGAAACCGGCAGCCGCCAACTGCTCGATCACGTCGACGTGATCTTCCCCATCGTCCACGGCACCCAGGGCGAGGATGGCTGCCTGCAGGGGCTGCTGCGTATGGCTGACATTCCCTTCGTCGGCTCCGACGTGCTGGGCTCGGCCATCTGCATGGACAAGGACGTGAGCAAGCGCCTGCTGCGCGACGCCGGCATCGCCATCACGCCCTTCGTTACCCTGACCCGTGCCAATGCCGCGCGCACGCCGTTTGCCGAGGCGCAGCGCAAGCTGGGCCTGCCGCTGTTCATCAAGCCGGCGAACATGGGCTCCTCGGTGGGGGTGAGCAAGGTCGAGGACGAGGCGGCCTATGACCAAGCTGTACGACTGGCGCTGGCCTTCGACGACAAGGTGCTGGTGGAGTCCGCCGTGAAGGGCCGCGAGATCGAGTGCGCGGTGCTGGGCAACGAGCAGCCGATCGCCAGTGGTTGCGGCGAGATCGTCGTGGGCAGCGGCTTCTACTCCTACGACAGCAAGTACATCGACGAGGATGCGGCCAAGGTCGTGGTGCCGGCGGATATTCCTGTCGAGGCCAGCGAGCGTATCCGCCAGCTTGCCGTGGAGGCCTTCCTTGCCCTGGAGTGCTCCGGCCTGGCGCGGGTGGACGTGTTTCTCACCGAGAGCGGCGAGGTACTGATCAACGAGCTGAACTCGCTGCCCGGCTTCACCCGCATCAGCATGTATCCCAAGCTCTGGCAGGCCGCCGGGATGACCTACAGCGAGCTGGTCAGCCGCCTGATCGACCTGGCTATCGAGCGCCACGCCGCCCGCCGGAACCTGCAGACCAACCGCTGATCCGCTACCCGTCCCGTCCTTCTGCGCTACCCTGTGTGCCCGTCGCCCGGTATCGGGCGGCTGGCCCCGTGTCGCCATATCAGCCGCAAGCATGACAGCAGCAAGAAGGAGCACGAGATGAACACTGTGGTATTCGCCGACGGTACCGCCGTTCCCGCCATCGGCCAGGGCACCTGGCGCCTGGGTGAGGACAGCTTCCAGCGCAAGCGCGAGATCGCCGCCCTGCGCGAAGGCATCGAGCGCGGCCTGACCCTGATCGACACCGCCGAGATGTACGGCGAGGGTGGCTCGGAAGAGGTGGTCGGCGAGGCCATCGCCGGGCTGCGCGAGCAGGTCTTCCTGGTCAGCAAGATCTACCCGCACAACGCTAGCCGGCGTGGCGTGGCCGAGGCCTGCGAGCGCAGCCTCAGGCGCCTGGGCACCGATTGGCTGGACCTCTACCTGCTGCACTGGCGCGGCCAATATCCGCTGGAAGAGACCGTCGAGGCCTTCGAGCGCCTGCGCGAAGCCGGCAAGATCAAGCGCTGGGGCGTGTCGAACTTCGACCTCGACGACCTGCAGGAACTGAACGAGCCGGCCTGCGCCACCAACCAGGTGCAGTACAGCCTGGAGGAACGCGGCATCGAGTGGGACCTGTTGCCCTGGTGCCAGGAACAGCGCATGCCGCTGATGGCTTACTGCCCGGTGGGACAAGGCGGTCGCCTGCTGCGCGACCGGGTGCTGGCGGACATTGCCGGCCGCCACGACGCCACTCCGGCGCGCGTGGCGCTGGCCTGGCTGATCCACCAGCCGGGGGTAATCGCCATTCCCAAGGCGGTCGACCCGTTGCACATCCGCGACAACGCTGCCGCGCTGCAACTGCGCCTGACGCCCGAGGACCTCGAAGCCCTCGACGCCGCCTTCCCGCCGCCGAGCCGCAAACGGCACCTCGCGGTGGTTTGAGTTCGACCTTGCATGCCCCGGTCGTCGCCCCCCGCGGCGCGGCTGGGGGGCGGTGCTAGCCTTCCCCCATGGCCAAGGTGGCCGGGAGGGCAGAGGCGATGAGCAACTACACGGCGGACAGCGCCGCCATCAACCGGGTACTCACGGACTATGTCGAGGGCATGACCTTCGGTGACGAGTCGCGCCTGCGCCAGGCTTTCCACCCGTCCTGCAAGATCATCGGCAACTACCATGGCGCGCTGGAGTGGTCCTCGCTGGATGAGTTCATCGGCGCCATCAAGGCCGAATCCCCGCCATCGGAAGGTGCGCCGCCGGCCTGGGAGCTGAAGTCGCTGGACATCACCGGCGACAGTGCGGTGGCCAAGGTCACCGACGAATTCCTCGGCATGCACTTCACCGACTACCTCTCGCTGCTGCAGGTCGGCAGCGGCTGGCAGATCATCAACAAGCTCTACTACCTGCACGAGTGACGTGGAACGCATCAGCCTGCGCGGTACGCCGGAAACCCTGCTGATCACCCTGTACGCCAAGGCGAAGGAGAGCGGGCTGCCCGACAGTCTGCTGCGCGACCGTTTCTCGCGGCGGGCCGTGGAGCAGATCGACTACGATTTCGCCCGCCTGCACATCGGCCGTGCCGAGCAGGTGGGTATCGCCTTGCGGGCGAAACTGTTCGACGACTGGGTGCGCGATTTCCTGGCGCGGTATCCGGCGTGCGTGGTCCTGCAGTTGGGCTGCGGGTTGGACAGCCGGGTGTTCCGAGTCGACCCGCCCTCCACCGTGCAATGGTTCGAGGTGGATTTCCCCGAAGTGATTGCGTTGCGCGAGCGCCTGTATCCCGCGCAGGAGAACTGCCACCTGCTGGCCACTTCGCTGACGGCGCCGGACTGGTGGCGTAGGGTGCCTACCGGGCGACCGGTGCTGCTCCTTTCCGAAGGCGTGCTGCCCTACGTGGAAGCGGATCAGGTTCCCAGGCTGCTGCGCGAGCTGGCGGCGTATTGCGAGCGGGGTGAACTGCTGCTCGACGGCTACAGTCGGCTGGGCATCCGCCTGTTGCAGTGGAACCCGATGATCCGTCGCACCGGCGCCGTGCTGCACTGGGGCATCGACGAGCCGCAGGAGCTGGAGCAGCAGGTGCCGTCCCTGCAGTTCGTCGATTCCATTGCTGCGTACGACCGTGCGCAGATCGCCCGGTTGTCCCTGGGCATGCGCCTTCTCTACGAGGTCACCCTGGCCATTCCGGCCATGCGCCGCCTGGGCCGGCTATTGCGCTATCGCTTCGGTTTGCCGGCCTAGGCGGAAGATGGCCGTGCCGACGCCTGGCTGCTTTACTGATGCGTCTACGACGACCTTGCGCAGGGGCGGTGCGATGAAGCTCGAGCCGTTGATGGAGATGAACGTGAAAGCCAGCGTGCCGGTGGATATCGGCCGCGTGCCGCAGGGGCAGCGGCTGATTTCGGCGGCGGGCGGCGGGACCTTCAAGGGCCAGCGGCTGAGCGGCGAAGTGCTGCCTGGTGGCGGCGACTGGATCCTGGTGGACAGCGACGGTGGCTGGCACCTGGAAGTGCGCCTGGTGCTGCGCACCGACGACGGCGCGCGTATCCTCATGCAGCACAATGGACTGCTGGTGGCCAACCCGAAGATCATTCACGCGGTCTCGCGGGGTGACAGTACCGAGTTCGGCGACACCTATTTCATGATCCAGCCGCGCTTCGAGGTCGGCGACGACCGCTACCGCTGGCTCAACCACCAGCTGGCGGTGGGCGAGGGGCGGCTGGGGCCCGGCTGGGTCGAATACCGTTTGTACTCTCTCGCCAATGGATGAGCGATGAAGAACAAGACTTGTCACACAGAGCGGGCACAGTGGGCGCATCAGGGATCCGGAGACGACGCCATGGCTCTGCCGCCTCACATGCAGCCCGACGACAAGGTCGTGCTGTTCGACGGTACCTGCCGGCTGTGCAATGGCTGGAGCCGCTTCCTCCTGCTGCATGACCGCGAGCGCCGCGTGAAGCTGTGCAGCGTGCAGTCCGCCGAAGGCCAGGCCATTCTCGACTGGTTCGGCCTACCCACCGAATACTTCGACACCATGCTCTACGTCGATGGCCGCGAAGGCTTCGAACGCAGCGACGCCTTCCTGCGGGTGATCGGCCAGTTGCCGGCGCCGTGGAACTGGTTGCGAGTGCTCTGGCTGGTGCCCCGACCGTTGCGCGACTGGTGCTACGACCGCGTCGCGCTCAACCGCTATCGTCTGTTCGGCCGCGAAGATATCTGCCTGATGCCGTCGCCACAGTACCGCGGGCGTTTTCTCGGCAATGACTAGCGCGGCCATCGCGCGGCTGGCGCTGGGGGTGGTGTTCCTCTATCACGGGCTGGTGCCCAAGCTGCTGTTCCTCAGCCCCGATGAAGTGCGGATGATCGAGGCCCACGGCTGGCCGTTGTCGACCCAGCGCATCGCCGAAGTGGCGGGAGCGGCCGAGATCGTCCTGGCCCTGGCCATCCTGCTGCTGCGCCGCAGTCGCTGGCCGCTATGGCTGGCGGTGATCGCGCTGGTCGGACTGCTGGCAGACGTGGCGTTGTTCGCCCCGGAACTGCTGCTGGGCGCGTTCAATCCGGTCTCCACCAATATTGCCGCCCTGGCGCTGTGCGCCATCGCCCTGCTGGGTGAGCGGGACGCGCATCGGGCGCGCCCCGCGCCGCTGCGTTAGAACGAACGGGAGACGCTGGCGACCACGGTCGCCGTGCACACATCGCCGAAGCCGAACTGCGTGCGGCATTCGTTCTGCGACAGGTCGGTGTCGATGTAGCTCACTGCCCAGTCGAAGCCCACCCATGCATGACTCAGCTTCGCCTCCCACTCGTGGTAGGTGTCGCGGGTGCTGCCGTCTCCGGAGAGGTAGAGCGGGTCCTTGGCGTCGTTGCGGCCGTAGCGCACGCGCAGCTTGAACTCGGCCGGCAGCTCGGCGTTGTAGGCCAGGTAGGTGTAGAGGTTGGCCTGGTCTTCGCCGAAGTAGGTGGGGTAGTCGTTGCCATAGTAGGCCGCTACTTCGAAGCCATAGGCGTGGAGGATGGCGTAGGTGTCGCTCTGGTTGAACTGGCTTTCCTTCGGGTAGGCGTACTTGATGTAGCCCAGGTCCAGAGCGATGTCGTCGTTGGCCTGCCAGTACCAGCCGCCGTAGTAGTCGATTTCCTGACGGGTCTTCAGGCCGCCACCGAAATCGACGTTGGAACTCCACACGCCCAGGTAGGCGCCCGAAGCGTGCTGCAGTGTGGCGCCGACCTGCACGGCCGGGTCGTTCTGGGTCTGCGAGATGCCGCGGGTGCGGTAGTCGCTGAGCAGGGCGGTATCGATCTGCAGGTTGAAGTCATGGCCGAGCTCGACGGCTGGAGTGGAGGTGAACGGCGCGCAGGCGAGCAGCGCGCCGGCCAGCCAGAGGGGGCGATTCATGCGGGGAGTCCCTTTGTTGTGATTGTCTGTGGGCAGATGAAAAATCCCGCGCAGCACCGGCCCTCCCGGCTATGCCGAGGAGCGTGAAGGGAGTGCAGGGCTGGCGGGCAAGGCGCCGGGGCTGTTCAGACCCCGGCGCAGGAGCCCGGCTCAGAGAGCCGGTTGATCGTCGGCGCGGTAGACTTCGCGGCCTTCGAACAGGGTGCGAAGCACGCGCGCTTCGTCCAGTTGCTGGTCGGGCACGGTGAACACGTCGCGGTCGATCACCACCATGTCCGCCTGCTTGCCCGGTGCCAGGGTGCCGATCTTGTCGCCCAGGCCGATGGTCTGCGCGGCATTGCGGGTGTAGGCGTAGAACATGGTCTGGCGATCCACGCGCTCGGCGGCGTTGAGCACGCCTTCCTCACCCTGGCGGGTGACGGCCTGGTAGATGGCCTTGAGCGGATCGGGCGTGGACACCGGCCAGTCGCTGGCGCCGGCAATGGTCGCGCCGTTGTCCAGCAGGGACTTGGCCGGGTACATGTAGCGGTAGGCCTCGTCGGCGATATAGGGCTTCACCAGCTCCACGGTGTAGGGTTCGGCGGTGGCCCAGTCGAGCTGCATCGAGGCGATCACGTTCAGCTGCTTGAAGCGCGGGAAGTCCTTGGGGTTGACCAGTTGCAGGTGGGTGATCGAGTGGGTCACGCTGCTCTGCCGGTCTTTGCGTGCCTGGGCGAAGCCATTGAGGGATTCGCGTACCGCGCGGTCACCGATGGCGTGCACGTGCACCAGCCAGCCGCGCGCGTCGGCGGCGCTGACCAGTTCGCCGAAGTGCTTCGGGTCGATCAGCAGCTCGCCCGGCTTGTGGCTGTTCTTGTAGTCCTCCAGCAGCGCGGCGGATTGCGCGGGGAACTCGATCACGCCATCGGCGAAGACCTTGATCCCCGGCAGCGTCAGGTTTGGGATGCCCTGGAACTGCTGGCGGACCTTCTCGATGACAGCAAGATCGGCCGGAGTGCTCTTGGGATTGACCACCTGCAGTGCGGCGACGTGGGCGGTGAGCTGGCCATCGCGGGCCAGATCGCGGTAAACCGGCAGCACGCCGACGGTCTTTTCGGTGGGCTTGATGGCGAACAGCGCCTCGCCGGGCGTGCCGTTGGCGGCCGGGTCCATCCAGGCGGTGATACCGAGGCTGTTGTTGTACTTCACGGCAGCGATGCCGGCGCGGTCCATGGTGGCGGTGTCGGGAACCGGCATGGCGGCGGCGACCAGGTCGAACCCGGAGTCGACCAGGAAACCGGTGGGATTGAAGTCCTTGTCGTGGGCGACGTTCTGCTGCTCCAGCGGGCTCAGGCCGCGCAGGCGCTTGGCGTCCAGCCCGGCGCGCTTGAGCATGGCGGCGTTGGCCCAGGCGGTGTGGTGGTCGCTGCCGATCAGTACCACCGGGATGTCCTTCCACTCGCCCTGGTTGAAGCGCTTGGCCAGACCATCGGCCTGGGACCAGTAGGTCGAGTTCATGCCGTTCATGACCACCACGTCGTGCACCTTGGCCTTGCCGCTGTCGCGGTCCTGCTTCAGGCGCTTCTCGAAGGCGTCGAGGTCCATCTGCTCGTCCAGCAGGCTGGCGGAAATCAGCTCCAGGCCGCCGAAGATCGAGTGCGAGTGGCTGTCGATGAAGCCGGGCATTAGTACCTTGCCGCCCAGGTCGACCTGCTTGCTGGCGCTTCCGGCGAGCTTGCGGATGTCCTCGTTGGAGCCCACCTGCAGCACCTTGCCGCCGGCGACCGCCACGGCCTGCTGCAGCGGTTGGCCGGGTTCGGCGGTGAAGACCTTGGCGTTGTACAGGATCAGGTCTGCGTTCTGTGCCTGTGCTTCAAAAGTGCCGAGTGCGATGGCGAGCGCCAGCGCGCCCTTGAGCATGCCGTGCATGACTTCCCCTTGCTTTTCGTTGGATTATTGTTGGTCTGCGGCGCAGGCTACTGGCGGACCGAAGTGTGCGGAAGTCGCTGTCAGGCATAACACTTGTGAAGGATTGGCACGAATGACGATGGACAGATTCAGCAGCCTGGCGATGTTCGTCGCCAGTGCCGAGACTGGCAGTTTCAGCCGCGCTGCCGAGCAGTTGGGCAAGACGCCGTCGGCGGTGACCAAGGCGGTCGGCCAGCTGGAACTCGAAGTCGGCGCGCGCCTGTTCGAGCGCACCACCCGCAGCATGTCGCTCACCGAAGCCGGCCAGCTGTACCTGGACGGCGCGCGCGAGGTGCTGGCGCGGATGCGCGAGACCACCGAGGAAATCGCCCAGCTGCAACACAGCCTGCGTGGCGTGCTGCGCATCACCGGGCCGCTGATCGTCGGCCCGGTGTTCCTCGACCAGGCCTGCGCCGAATTCCTCGACCTGCACCCGGACGTGCGGCTGCAGGTGGACCTTTCCGACAGTTACGTCGATCTGCTCGACGGCCGCTACGACCTCGCCCTGCGCATGGGCAACAGCGACCTGCCGGGGCTGATTGCCCAGCCGCTGGCCGAAAGCCGCCTGGCCATGTGTGCCAGCCCCGCGTACCTGGAGCGGCGCGGCACGCCAAGGCACCCCAATGAGGTCCCCGATCACGATTGCCTGGTCTATCGCCATCCGGCGCTGGATGATCGCTGGTGGTTCGACGTCGAGGGTGAACGTTTCTCGACCCCACGCACCGGCCGCCTGAACAGCGACAACCAGGCGGTGCTGCTCACCGCCTGCCTGGCCGGGCACGGCCTGTTGCCGTGCCCGCGCTGGAGCGTGCTGGAGCACCTGCGCAGTGGCCGGCTGGTGACGGTGCTGGAGGACTACTTCTTCGAGCCGGACACCTTCGGTGCGCAGATCCTGGCGGTGTATCCGAGCAACCGCCGGGCGACCCGCAAGATCCACGCGTTCATCGAGCACCTGCGCGAGTATCTGCGCCGCGACGGCATTTTCTGATCGACTAGAGCAGCGCCCCCGCCCAGGCCGATACCAGCAGCAGGACCGCCATCAACTGGTTGAGCCGCTGCATCTGTGGAGGCGAGAGCAGGCGTTGGCTGCCGATGCCCAGGCCGGCCCAGACCGCCGTGCAGGGAATCGACACGAGGAAGAACAGCAGCGACAGCAACTGCACACGGTCCAGTCGATCCACGCCGTGGCCGGCGTAAACGCTGATCACTGCCAGCGCCATCATCCAGGTCTTGGGATTGACCAGTTGCAGTGCGGCAGCACCGACCGCTCCCAGGCGCGCGGCGTCCGTGTCGCGCTCCAGGTCCGCCGGCGGGCTGCGGAAAATCTGCCAGGCCAGCCAGCTCAGCCAGAGCACGCCGACCACGCTCATCGCCTGTTGCACGCGCGGCGCACTGGCCAGTACCTCGCCCAGGCCGCTGCCCACCGCCAGCACCAGCGCCGCGGCGGCCGCGCAGCCGCCGAACATGATCGGCAACGCGGCGCTCCAGCCAAAGCGTGCGCTGTTGCTGAAGATCAGCAGGTTGGTCGGCCCCGGCGTGATCGAGGCGACGAAGGCGAAGAGGACGAAGGGCAGCCATTGGCCGAGCTGTGTGAGGTGCATGGCGGGAACTCCGGTAATCCGTGGGAGCTCATCTTCGCCAGTGCGGCGGGCTCAGTCTGGAAGCTTTGAGCAGCGCTTGCGGTAGTAAGCCGGTGTCACGCCATAGGCGCGGCGGAACCAGCGGCCGAGGTGGCTCTGGTCGGCGAAGCCAAGATCGGCGGCGATGTCTGCAGGTGCCAGGCCTCGGCCGAGCAACTGCCGTGCGCGGGCCAGGCGCAGCTGGATCAGGTAGGCGTGGGGCGGCAGGCCGAAAGCCTGCTTGAACGCGCGGGTCAGGCGGAAGCGATCGCAGCCACTGGCGCGGGCCAGGTCGTCGAGGCCGATGTCGGCGGTCAGGTTGGCGTGCAGGAAGTCCCGCGCGCGTTGTGCCACCAGTGGCAGGTGAGCTTGCGTGGTGCCGCGCTGGCGCCAGTGCAGGTGGTGGGTCATGCCGTCGAGCAGTTCGTCCATGGCGCTCTGGCGCACGATTTTCAGGTCGTTGCCGTGCACGGCCTGGAAGGCATTGTCGATCCGCCTTGTCAGACGCGGATCATCGATCAGCAGCTCGGGCACGCTCAGCTGGCAATTGCCCGGCGCCTCTTCGAACAGCGTGCCGATCTCGCGCTCCAGCCAGGGCGCGTCGAGGTAGAGCATGCGGTAGGTGAAGCCGCCCTCGGTGGGCGCGTCGCCGTCGTGGATGTCGCCGGGTTCGAGGAAGAACACCTTGCCGGCCGTGCTGACGTGGCGCTGGTTGCGGCTGTTGAACTGCTGCACGCCGGATTCGGTGTAGCCGATCAGGTAACTGTAGTGCCAGTGCGGGTCGTAGGCGTGGCCCTTGAAGTGCGCGCGCAGGCTCTGGATGCCGGTGTCGGCATCCTGCAGCAGGTCGATCCAGTTGTCTTTGTGCATGGGCCGCCTCCGCACCGCTTGCCCGGTCGGCCAGCATAGCGCGCGCAGGGTGGCTGTCTGGAAGATTCGTGCAGCCGGTGGTCACGTGTCGTGAATCTTTCGCGCCGACGATAGGATGCACCCACGAGACAGTACGCACTTCAGGAGGGAGCCGATCATGGGGCAGGAATACAACCTGATGTTGATCATCGCTGCGGCGCTCAGCGCTATCGCCGCTGCCGCGCACGTCGGCGTCGTGCTGGTCGGGCCGCGCTGGTATCGCCTGTTTGGCGCCGGGGAAAAGCTCGCGAGGGCAGCCGAGGCCGGGCGGGTCTACCCGGCGCTGATCACCTTCGGCATTGCCTTCGTGCTGTTCACCTGGGCCGTCTACGCACTTTCCGGGGCTGGAGTGCTGGCGCCGTTGCCGCTGCTGCGCCCAGCGCTGGTGGCGATCTCGCTGGTCTACCTGCTGCGCGGCGTGGCCGGCCCGTTCATCCTCAAGGGCACCGGGCGCAGCCAGCGCTTCATCTACGTCAGCTCGGCGATTTGCCTGGGGTTCGCGCTCGTGCACGGGGTTGGGTTGGCGCAGGTGTGGGGGCAGGCGGGGTAGCGACGCCCCTCCCCAGTTGAGTTTTCGGTTTGCCAGGGAGCGCCCGTTGCAGGCGCTCCCTGATTTGCCCGATCAGCCGGCGGCGGCCTCGAAGCTGTCGCTGCGCGCCATGCGCCAGATGCGCTCGTAGAACTCGCCCTCGATGTTGCCTGAGAGCAGCTCGCCGGGTTTGAGGAAGTAATGCAGGTGCGAGAACAGGCGGATCTCGGTGGCCGAGACGCGGCGCACCAGGTGCTTGGCTTCCAGCTGCGACGGGTGCTGGAGGCCGGCGGCGGCGAGCATCTCGGCCAGGCCTTTGAGCGTGTTGCGATGGAAGTGGTAGACGCGCTCGGCCTTGTCCGGCACCACCAGGGCGCGTTGGCGCAGCGGGTCCTGGGTGGCGACGCCGGTGGGGCACTTGTTGGTGTGGCAGCTTTGCGACTGAATGCAGCCGATGGCGAACATGAAGCCGCGCGCCGAGTTGGCCCAGTCGGCGCCCATGGCCAGCACACTGGCGATGTCGAAGGCGCTGACGACCTTGCCGCTGGCGCCGATGCGGATCTTGTCGCGCAGGTTCAGGCCGACCAGGGTGTTGTGCACGAACAGCAGGCCCTCGCGCATCGGCAGGCCCATGTGGTCGGTGAACTCCAGCGGTGCGGCGCCGGTGCCGCCTTCCTTGCCGTCGACGACGATGAAGTCGGGGAGGATGCCGGTCTCGTGCATGGCCTTGGCGATGCCCATGAATTCCCATGGATGGCCGATGCACAGCTTGAAGCCCACCGGTTTTCCGCCGGATAGCTCGCGCAATTGGACGATGAAGTCGAGCAGGCCGTGGGGCGAGTCGAAGGCGCTGTGGGAGGAGGGCGAGATGCAGTCCTGGCCCATGGGCACGCCACGGGTGGAGGCGATTTCCGGAGTCACCTTGTGCTTGGGCAGGATGCCGCCGTGGCCGGGCTTGGCGCCCTGGCTGAGCTTGATCTCGATCATCTTCACCTGCGGGTCGACTGCCTGCTTGGCGAAGCGCTCGGGGCTGAAGGTGCCGTCGTCGTTGCGGCAGCCGAAGTAGCCGCTGCCCAGTTCCCAGGTCAGGTCGCCGCCGTACTCGCGGTGGTAGGGGCTGATGCTGCCTTCGCCGGTGTCATGGATGAAGCCGCCGAGCTTGGCGCCCTTGTTCAGCGCGCGAATGGCGTTGGCGCTGAGCGAGCCGAAGCTCATCGCCGAGATGTTGAACACCGAGATGGAGTAGGGCTGCTTGCACTCCGGGCCGCCGACGGTGACGCGGAAGGTGCAGGGGTCGGCCACCGGCGCGGGGCGGATGGAGTGGGCGATGAACTCGAAGCCCGACTGGTAGACATCGATCAGGGTGCCGAAGGGTTTGTCGGCGGTCTCGTTCTTCGCCCGCGAGTACACCAGGGCGCGCTGGGCGCGGGAGAAGGGCAGGGCCTCCTGGTCGCCTTCGAGCAGGTACTGGCGGATCTCCGGGCGGATGGCTTCCACCAGGTAGCGGATGTTGCCCAATACGGGGTAATTGCGGCGTACCGCGTGGCGTTCCTGCAGCAGGTCGAAGACCCCGAGCACACTCAGGGCGAAGGTGGTGAGGGTGAAGGGCCACACCCAGTCATGCCCGAGGAAGGGCAGGCTGAGCACGGTGAACAGGACGCAAGCGGCAAAAAAGGCATAGCGGCTGAGGAGCGACAGGTTCATGGAATCTCCAGTCGTCGGGCTTTGATCACGGTAAGGTTGGCCAAAAGGGCCGTCACAGAGCATGGCAGGCATCGTGCGAACGTGCCTGGGCAAAGGTCAATGCAGCGGGCCTTCGGAAGATTTTCTAGTTCTGGCGGGCATCGACGGTAGCCCGAAGTTGGGAAAAAAGAAAGCAAGCTAACGATTTTATCCGGGGTTGAGAAAGCCTGTTTCGGGCACTGCAAGAAATCTTGTGTCTGGGCTGTTCGCGAGCAAGCTCGCTCCTACAGGACTGAAGCCGGTGCGCTCTTCGTAGGAGCGAGCTTGCTCGCGAACCACCATTCACTCGGGCTAACAGGCAATCACGTTGACCGCCAGCCCACCCTTCGCCGTCTCCTTGTACTTGTCCATCATGTCGCGACCGGTGTCGCGCAGGGTGTCGATGGCCTTGTCGAGGCTGACCAGGTGCTGGCCGTCGCCGCGCAGGGCGAGCTGGGCGGCGTTGATGGCCTTGAGCGAGGCCATGGCGTTGCGCTCGATGCAGGGCACCTGCACCAGCCCGGCGACCGGGTCGCAGGTGAGGCCGAGGTTGTGCTCCAGGCCGATTTCGGCGGCGTTCTCCACCTGTTCCAGGCTGCCGCCGAGGACTTCCGCCAGCCCTCCGGCGGCCATGGCGCAGGCCGAGCCGACTTCACCCTGGCATCCGACTTCCGCACCGGAAATGGAGGCGTTGAGCTTGCACAGGATGCCAATGGCGGCGGCGGTCAGCAGGTAGCGCTCGATGCCATCGGCGTTGGCGTTGCTGTCGTAGCGCGCATAGTAGTGCAGCACCGCCGGGACTATCCCGGCCGCGCCATTGGTGGGAGCGGTCACCACGCGCCCGCCGGCGGCGTTCTCCTCGTTCACCGCCAGCGCCCAGAGGTCCACCCAGTCCAGGGCGCCCAGGGTGGTGGCGATGAGGTTGCCGCTGTCCGCTTCGTTCAGCCGGCGGAACAGCATGGGCGCCCGGCGTCGCACCTTGAGGCCGCCGGGCAGCGTGCCTTCGGTTTCCAGGCCGCGGTTCACGCAGGCCTGCATTTCCTCCCAGATGTGCGCAAGGCCGGCGTGGATTTCCGCTTCGCTACGCACGGCCAGCTCGTTCGCCCACATCAGGTCGCTGATGCGTTTGAAACCGTGTTCATGACACAGGCGCAGCAGTTCCTCGGCGCTGTGGAACGGGTAGGGCATGGGGTTGCCCTGCAGCGCGCGGTCGGTGTTGAAGTCCTGCGCGTCCACCACGAAACCGCCGCCAACCGAATAACAGATGCGCTCGGCCAGCAGCTTGCCGTTGTCGTCCAGCGCCCGCAGGCGCAGGCCGTTGGGGTGGGCGGGCAGGCTGTCATCGTGGAAGACCAGTTGGCGTGCCGGGTCGAAGTCGATCTCCTGCACGCCGCCCAGGCGCAGGCGATGGCGCAGCAGGATGTCCTCCACCTGCGGGGCGAGGGCGGCGGGGTCGGCCTCGGCCGGGTCAATGCCGAGCAGGCCGATCAGGCAGGCACGGTCGGTGGCGTGGCCCTTGCCGGTGGCGCTGAGGGAACCGTACAGATGCACCTCCACAGCGGCGGTACGGCTGAGCAACTCGGCATCGCGCAGGCGGTCGACGAACTCGCGGGTGGCGCGCATCGGTCCTACGGTGTGGGAGCTGGATGGCCCGACGCCGGGCTTGAACATGTCGAAGACGCTGAGGCTCATGGCATTCCTCCTGTCCTCAAGCATGGACCCGCACAGGCATGATTGCTCACCCGCCGCTCGACGGCAGGCGGCTGGTGCAAAAGCACGCTCGTGGTCTACTGAGGAGAACTAGCGATTTGTAGGAGCGCGCCGTGCGCGCGATCGCGGGCATGGCCCGCTCCTACAGGGTGAGCGCGTGGGATGGGGGCGTCAGCCCTGCGCCTGGAGGAACAGCGAGAACAGTTCCGACTGCGACTTGATCCCCAGCTTGGCGTACATGTGCTTGCGGTGCACCTTCACCGTCTCGGCGGAGATCGCCAGCTTGCGGGCGATTTCCTTGCTGGAGCAGCCGCTGAGCATCAAGCGGCCGACTTCCAGCTCACGGGCGGTGAGCGGGGTTTCCATCTGCTGGGCGGTGGATTCCAGGCGGTTCTGCCAGCGCGGCGGCGGGGGAGCCTCCTGCACTTCGCGCTCGAAGACCATGCGCTGGCGCATCAGCCCGGCGACCCAGGGTTGCACCAGGGCGAGCAGGGCGATCTGCTCCGGGCTGAAGCGGCCCTTGCTGCCTACCGAGCAGCACAGGGTGCGCTCGCCGTCGAGCTGCACGTTGATCTGCACTTCGTCGGCGACCACGTTGAGGCTGAAGTAGCGCTGGAAGTAGTCGGTCTGCTCGAACATCTCCGGTGCCACGTCATCGAGGCGGAACAGCCCGCTGCCGGGCGCCTCGCGGCTGGCGATGTAGAAGGGATCGAGCAGATAGAGGCCCTTGAGGTAGTCCTGGAACAGCGGATCGGGGCCGCCATCCTCGCCCGGACATTCTGCGAATACCTGGGGGCGACCGTCGCTGAAGAGCAGCACCACCCAGCTGTCGAAGGGGACATACTGACCCAGCAGGCGCACCAGAGAGGTCCAGAAGTTCGGCTTGTCCAGCGCCTCGATCAGCTGCCCGACCGAACGATGCCAGGCGATATCCTGAAGGGAAAGGCTCATGACTCTACCCCCGATGGGTTACCACGCGGGCGTAATTACCCGGTGATGGCACGCCCGGCATACTCGGTGGATGCCTTGAGCCGGCGCGGTGCGTATTTTGACCCTTTTGCGTTGCGCGGTCACTGGAATACAAGAATCCGAGGAAGCCCCATGAAAGTAGAACTCGTCCAACTCGCCGGCCGTGATGGCGACGTGGCCTGGAACCTGGCCCGCACCCTGGAGGCCATCCACGCCTGCGCCGACGACACCCAGCTGGTGGTGTTCCCCGAGACCCAGCTGACGGGCTTCCCCACCGAGCAGAACATCGCCGCCATCGCCGAGCCGGTGGACGGCCCCAGCGTGCAGGCTGTTCAGCGTGCCGCACGGGAGAAGAACATTGCCGTCGCGGTGGGCTTTGCCGAGGCCGCCGATGGCCGCTTCTACAACACCACGCTGCTGATCACTCCCGAAGGCATCGCCCTGAAATACCGCAAGACGCACCTGTGGGCGTCGGACCGCGGCATCTTCACCCCCGGCGACCGCTACGCCACCTGCCTGTGGAACGGCATCCGCGTGGGCATCGTGATCTGCTTCGACATCGAGTTCCCCGAGTCCGCCCGTGCCCTGGGCCAGCTCGGTGCCGAGCTGATCATCGTGACCAACGGCAACATGGACCCCTACGGCCCGACCCACCGCACCGCGATCATGGGCCGCGCCATGGAAAACCAGGCCTATGCCGTGATGGTCAACCGCGTTGGCGAAGGCGATGACGGCCTGGTATTCGCCGGCGGCAGTGCGGTGGTCGACCCCTACGGCCAATTGATCGTCGAAGCCGGCCGCGAAGAGTGCCGGCAGATCGTCGAGCTGGATTTCGAGCGCCTGGCGCAATCGCGCCGCGACTACAGCTACCTGGCCGAGCGCCGCTTCGTGCTGCCCGGCGAGATGCGCGAGCACGACGATGGCCTGCACGAGCTGATCATTCCCGCCTGAGTTTCCCCTCCGGCCTTCTGCAGGGCCGGGGCGCAGGGTTGCGCCGACACAGCGTTATTTCAAGATCGACGGGCGACGAGAGCGCCCGCGGGGCCTGCGGGTGAGCGCAGGCCAGCAACTTAGTACTGCCATAACAAACACAACGCGGAGTAAGCAGTAATGGCTCGACTCAAACGAACCCTGTCGCTGGGTTCGGTGGTGCTGTTCGGCATCGCCTACATGACCCCGATCATCGTCCTCGGCACCTTCGGTATCCTCGCCGACGTCACTCGCGGCGTAGTCCCCTCGGCCTACCTGGTCGCCTCCGTGGCCATGCTCTTCACCGCGCTCAGCTATGGGCGCATGGCCGCCGCCTTCCCGGTGGCGGGCTCGGCCTATACCTACGTGCGCAAATCGATCAGCCCGAAACTGGGCTTCCTCGCCGGCTGGGCCGTGCTACTGGATTACCTGTTCCTGCCGATGGCCATCTGGCTGATCGGCGCGGCCTACCTGCATTCCGCCTTCCCGGCCGTGCCCCAGGCCCTTTGGGTACTGGCGTTCATTGGCGTGACCACCGCGATCAACGTGGTCGGCCTGCGCCTGGCGAAGAACATCAATGGCCTGCTGATGCTGGTGCAGTTCCTGGTGCTGATTGCCTTCGTCGGCCTGGCCATCCACTACATCATGGGGGATGGCAGCCGCCCGCTATGGACCCTGGAACCCTTCCTCAAGGAAGGCACCCAGCTACCGCTGATCATGGGCGGCGCGGCCATCGCCTGCTATTCCTTCCTGGGCTTCGACGCGGTCAGCACCCTGACGGAAGAAACCCACGAACCGCGCAAGACCATTCCGCGCGCCATCCTGCTGATCACCCTGATTGGCGGCGGCATCTTCATCGCCGCCAGCTATTTCGTACAGCTCGCGCACCCGTCGGTGGAGTTCCAGAACGCCGATTCCGCCGCGTATGAAATCGCCCGCAACATCGGCGGCGACCTGTTCGTCAGCTTCTTCCTGATCGGCCTGATCGTCGGCCAGTTCACCTCCGGCCTGTCGGCCCAGGCCAGCGCCTCGCGCCTGCTGTTCGCCATGGGTCGCGACGGGGTGCTGCCACGGCCATTCTTCGGGCGCATCAGCAAGCGCTTCGAAACCCCGGTGAACAGCATCGTGCTGTGCGGCGTGGTGGCCCTGCTGGCGCTGCACATGGACGTCACCACTTCCACCTCGTTCATCAACTTCGGCGCCTTCCTGGCCTTCAGCCTGGTGAACCTCTCGGTGATCTTCCACTACTACCTCAACGCCGAGCGTCGTGGCGCGCGCGAGCTGGTGCTGTTCCTGCTGTTCCCGCTGATCGGCCTGCTCGCCGACCTGTGGCTGATGGTCAGCCTCGACCACCTGGCGATCTGGCTCGGCGCGACCTGGCTGGTGCTGGGCGTGATCTACCTGGCGGTGATCACCGGCGGCTTCCGCCAGCAACCGCCGGAGATGCATTTCGAGGAGGCGTGAGCCGCGCGCGGGGCTATGCTGGGGACTCCGAGCCGTGATGCCCGAGGAGATCCCGCCATGCCCCGCCTCACCCTCTACCATTCGCCCCAGACACGCTCCAGCGGCACCCTGGTGCTGCTGGAAGAATTGGGCGCCGAGTACGACCTCGAACTGATCAACATGAAGGCCGGCGAGCAGCGCAAGCCGGCGTACCTCTCGGTCAACCCGCTGGGCAAGGTCCCGGCGATCCGCCTCGGCGAATCGCTGGTCACCGAGCAGGGCGCGATCTTCATCTACCTCGCCGACCTGTTCCCCCGAGCGAATCTCGCTCCGGCCCTTGACGACCCGCTGCGCGGCCCCTACTTGCGCTGGCTGGTGTTCTACGGCTCCAGCTTCGAGCCGGCCATCGTCGACCGAGCCCTGAAGCGCGATGCCGCCCCACAGGCCATGAGCCCCTACGGCGATTACGACAGCGTGATGCGCGCCCTTGCCGAGCAGCTGGAAACCGGCCCCTACCTACTGGGTAACCGCATGACCGCCGCCGATGTGCTGTGGGGTGCAGCCCTGCGCTGGACCATCGGTTTCGGCGTGGTGCCCAAGCTGCCGGTGTTCGAACGGTATGTGGAGCTGGTGACCTCGCGCCCGGCCTTCAAACGGGTGTGGGAGCGGGATGTGCAGTGGGCGGAGGAACACGCCCGTGCGGCAGAAGCAAAAGCGCCCTGACACCGGACTAAGTACCGGGCCAGAGCCATAGGAGAAATTCCGTCTGCCGTGGCGGTCCCGCCGCGTTTTGCGGAATCGGTCTCAGGTAATGTGGGAAGATTCCTTTTTTCTTGTGGCCTTATTTTCTGCCGCAGCACGTTGGTCAATGATGGCCTCAACGCCGCGTAACCCCATCACTCGGCGCTGCTGGAACCATAAGAACCACAGGTGTTGATCGACGATGTCCCCGATGGCCCATCCGCAAGGATGGGCCTTTTTTTGCGCTTCAGCGCCGCAGCAGGTAGCGCAGCAGTCCGAGGAATGTGGCGGCCCAGGCGGCCAGGGCGATGTAGGTGAGCGCCTGTATGACTGGCAGGAGCACTTGTTGATGCAACAGCGGCAGGACGTTGAACGAGGCGACGCAGAACATGCCCAATGGGAACACCACTGACCAGTTCTGCAGGTCGTAATGGATACCGATGCCATAGCGCACCCGGTGGGTGACGAAGACCAGTATCAGGAACGGAATCCACCAGCAGGCGAAAGCGCCGACAAAGACCGACAGCCCAAGGATGAAGGGCGCGAGGGACTGGATCAGCGCGCTGTCGGCTCCGGCTGTCAGCAGGCGTGCGCCGGCCAGCGTGGAAATCGCCAGGGCGCCCATGTTGATCCAGTAGGAAGGCGACAGCTCACCCGCCTCCAGGTCGAGGAACAGCCAGCGGTAGAGGATCTGCGACATGATCAGCACGTACAGCATGATGCCGATCATGTAGGCCGCCACGCAGACGAACAGGATCAGCTCTGGATCGGCAAAGCGCGTCGCCAGGTAGCTGCCAAGCACGCAGATCGAGGCGCTGGACACCGTGCACAGCAGCCAGGTGCCGTTCAGGCCCTGCTCGAGGGTGGGTTTGTGCTGGGTAAGTGTGACGCCGGCGAGCATCGCGTACATGCACAGCAGCCAGAGCGGCCCGGCGAACAACCACAGGGCCTGCGCGATGGCGTGCTGATCGACCAGCACGATGAACTGCACGCCCAGCACGTTTGTACCGGCCACCAGGGTGAGGAAGCCAGGGCCGCGCGCGTGGTGGGTGAGGTCCTGCCACATCCGTCCTGGATAGCGGATCAGCCGATACAGGCTGCACGACAGACATAGCGCGTACTGCAGGATGTTGAGCCAGAACAGGCCGAGTGCCACTGGCTGCAGGCCGATCAGATGGCAGGCCAGGGAGACGATACCGGTCGCCATGACCAGCGCGAAGTAGCTGGGTGGAAAGTCCTTGAGCACGGGAAGTTCTCCTGGGAGGGGGCTTTCCTATACCGCCATGCGCTCGCGGCGTCCCCGCTCTGGAGCCTTGCCCACAGGTCGGGCAGGCACTTTGCGAAGGAGGCACGGTGTCAGATCAATGCTTCGCTGCGCTGACACCTTCCAGCGTGGCGAAAGAGGTGTCCTTCGCCGTCAGCAGGAAATCGCGCATGAATGGCGCATCCAGCATGTCGGCGCGAATGGCCGCGAACAGCGTGCAGTACAGGCCTTTCTCCCCCAGGCGCTTGGCCGTCACATAGCCCCGCGAGCTGTATTCGTGCAGTGCCCAGTTGGGCAGGCTGCAGACGCCGCGCCCGGACGCCACCAGCTGCATCATCATCACCGTCAGTTCCGAGGTGCGCACCTGAGCCGGCTCGACGTCGGCGGGTTCGAGGAAGCGGGTGAAGATGTCCAGGCGATCACGCTCGATGGGGTAGGTGATCAGCGTCAGGTTGGCCAGGTCGTCCGGGACGATGAAGGACTTGCCGGCCAGCGCATGGTGGTTATCCACCGCCAGCAGCGCCTCGTAGGTGAACAGCGGCACGTAGGTAATGCCGGCGATCTCCACCGGGTCTGAGGTCACCACCAGGTCCAGGTCGCCGCGGGCCAGCGCCGGGAGAGGGGCGAAGGAGAAGCCGGAGGCGAGGTCCAGCTCCACTTCCGGCCAGGCGTCGCGGAACTGGTCGATGGTCGGCATCAGCCACTGGAAGCAGCTGTGGCACTCGATGGCCATGTGCAGGCGACCGGCAGTGCCGCCGGCCAGGCGCGCCAGGTCGCGCTCGGCGCCGCGCAGTTGCGGCAGCACGGCGTCAGCCAGTTGCAGCAGGCGCAGGCCGGCGCTGGTGAAGCGCACCGGCTTGGTCTTGCGGATGAACAGGGACAGGCCGAGGCGTTCCTCCAGTTCCTTGAACTGGTGGGAGAGGGCGGACTGCGTCAGGTGCAGGCGCTCGGCGGCCTCCACCAGGCTGTCGGCTTCGCGCAGGGCATGCAGGGTTTTCAGGTGACGGAGTTCAAGCATGGCGCGACCTCGCCTCACTATGAGGAAATCTTGATAAAACAGCGGAGCAATTGAGCTGGTCTCATGATAAGCCGGCGACTGGCACTTCACCAGCACGCGTTCGCCGGCCCTGACTCACCGGGCTGGTATCACCAGCTCAGGTAGAACATGCCCTTGGCCAGCAGCACGATCAGCACCACGTGGGCGAAGACGCTGTAGTGGATGCGCCGGGAGCGCTGGCCGGTCATCCGCCCCACGCGGAACGAGTACATGGCGAAGATGAAATGCCCCAGGACGCTGGCGGCCAGCAGCAGCTTGAGGCTGAGCAATGTGGCGAAGGGCGATGCCAGCGGGTCGGCCAGCATCGGCGCGTAACGCAGGTGCAGCATGCCCAGGCCGCTGCCGAACAGGGTCAGGATCACCCAAGGCATCACTCGGCGCAGACGAAGACCCAGCGCTCCCTCGACCATTTTCATCGCCCGTGCCGGAACATGGCGGTGGACGCTTTCCAGAATCAGCACTTCGAAGAACACCGTGCCGACGAACAGGATCGCGGCGAACAGGTGCAGCACCAGCAGAATAGGGTAGGCCATGGCGAAACGTCCGAGCGGGGGCTCCTATCTTCGCGACTGTTGGGGCTGATTGCCCTTGATCCCTGTCATGGGAAGTCGGGAAGGGCCGTCGGTGACCGCTCAGCGCCTTTCATCAAACTGTCACGGACCTGTGGCAGAGCGAGCGACGGAAATTCATCAGAATCGCGCTCAACTGGGGTTTTGCGTTCCGGATTTTCATTCATGCGTGCTTTTCTTCTGGCGGTCGCTCTTTTCTGCGGCCTGTCCTCCCTCTCTTTTGCCGATCGGGCGGTTGCCGCCGATCGCTGCGATGCGCGAGTGCCGACCGAACTGGTCGACCTGGGCGACGTGCGTCTGGCTTACCAGAGTATCGGCCGTCCGCAGGACCCGACGCTGCTGCTGATCATGGGCCTGGGCGGCCAGCTGATCCACTGGCCGGACGAAGTGGTCGAGGCGCTCTGCCAGCAGGGCTTCCGGGTGATCCGCTACGATAACCGCGATGTCGGGCTGTCTTCGTGGCGCGTTCCTACACCCAGCGGCAACCTGACCTACGAAGTTATCCGCTACCGCCTCGGCTTGCCCGTGAGTGCGCCCTACAGCCTGACCGACATGGCTGGCGATGCCCTGCACCTGCTCGACGCGTTGCATGTCGAGCGCGCCCACGTATTGGGCGCGAGCATGGGCGGGATGATCGCCCAGCATGTGGCCGACATGGCGCCCGACCGTGTGATCAGCCTGACGCTGGTGATGACCAGT
The DNA here is from genome assembly GCF_051990045.1 of Pseudomonas sp. YH-1. Taxonomy (NCBI): domain Bacteria; kingdom Pseudomonadati; phylum Pseudomonadota; class Gammaproteobacteria; order Pseudomonadales; family Pseudomonadaceae; genus Pseudomonas; species Pseudomonas sp. YH-1. The sequence continues at coordinate 2,605,719 of NZ_CP178184.1, forward strand.
TCCGGCGCCGAAGGCCTGCCGGCGCCCAGCGAGTCGCTGCTGCGTCTGCTCGCCCGACGTGAAGCGGCCAGCCGCGAACAGGCCATCGAGCAGCAGGCTGACCTGCTGGCAGCCCTCGGCAGCCCGGCAGTGCGCGACGATCGTCAGCAATTGCTGCAGCAGGCGGCGCGTTCCTACGACCGTGCCTTCAACCCTGAAGGCGTGCAACGGCAGATGCTGGCGATCCTCGCCGAACCGAGCCGCGTGGAACTGCTCAACCGCCTGAATGTGCCAACCCTGGTGGTCCATGGCACCGCCGACCCGCTGCTGCCGGTGATGCACGGGGTGCACGTGGCGGCGCACATCCGCGGCTCGGTGCTCAAGCTGATTCCCGGCATGGCGCATCGCTTCCAGGAATACTTCAAGGAACCGCTGCTGGGCGCGGTGCTGCCTTACCTGCGCGAGCACCAGGGCGGCGGGCACGTCGCCCAGCTCTGAGCCGAGGCATCACCGGCAAGGGTTCAGTGCAGGCGCACCCAGACGAACACCAGCAGCGAGGCCGCTACCAGCCAGGCCAGCGCGGCCATCGCCAGCGACAACTCCAGGCGCAGGCGATCCACCATCAGGTAGAGCGCGGCGAGGTAGACGAAGTAGGGGATGATCGACCACATGCCGAACAGGATGGTGTTTTTCAGGTCGTCCAGCGAACGGCTCTTGCCGACGATGTAGTGGGCGATCAGGGCGAAGGTGGGGAACAGCGGCACCAGACCGGCGATGTAGTAATTGCGCGTCTTCGACAGCGCGGCGAGGATCAGCACCACGCCGGCGCCGATAGTTGCCTTGAGGATCAGGTCCACGTCGTTCCCTTATGCGGCGACGCCACCGGGGCGGTGGCGTCGGGGGATGGTTGGTGGATTATCCGCGAGACGGGCTTCCCGCTCCAATTCGACGTTCAGGCAACCTGCGTACTCGGTTCCAGTGGACTTTCGCTGCCGAGGAATTGTTCCAGACGTTCCCGCTGCCGGGCATTGAGGAACAGGCCGAGCTTGGTACGGCGCCAGAGGATGTCATCGGCGTCGCGCGCCCATTCCTCGTGGACCAGGTACTCCACTTCCCGTGCATAGAGCCCGGCGCCCAGGTGTTCGCCCAGCTCGCTGAGGTTGTGCGCGCCGTCGAGCAGCGCCCAGATGCGGCTGCCGTAGGTGCTGGCCCAACGGCGGGCGAGGGCGGGGTCGAGCTGGCGCAGGCGATCCATCAACTGAATGGCCAGGTCTTCCACCGTGGTCATCGCCTCGCCGCCGGGTAGCGGGGCGTCGGCAGTCCAGCGCGGCTTCATCACGCCGGCAAAATGCGGGGCCAGCTGCTCCAGCGCGGCTTCGGCGAGTTTGCGGTAGGTGGTCAGCTTGCCGCCGAACACCGATAGCAGCGGCGCTTCGCCGGGGGTGTTGTCCAGCGCCAGGGTGTAGTCGCGGGTCACGGCCGAAGGATCGTCGGATTCGTCGTCGCACAGCGGGCGCACGCCGGAGAAACTGCGCAGGATGTCCTGGCGGCCCAGCTGGCGCTTGAAGTGGGCATTGACCACGTTGAGCAGGTAGTCGGTCTCTTCTTCGCTGATGCTGATTTTCGCCGGGTCGCCCTGGTATTCGCGATCGGTGGTGCCGATCAGAGTGAACTGGCGCAGGTAAGGGATGGCGAAGACGATGCGCCGGTCCTCGTTCTGCAGGATGTAGGCATGCTCGCCTTCGTAGAGGCGCGGCACGATCAGGTGGCTGCCCTGGATCAGGCGGATGCCGTAGGGCGGCTTCTGGCGCAGTTCCTCACGCAGGAAACGGTCGACCCAGGGGCCGGCGGCGTTGACCAGCGCGCGGGCGCGTACCGAATACAGGCTGCCGTCGCGGCGCTCGAGGTGGAGGTGCCACAGCCCCTTGCTGCGGCGGGCGCTGACGCAGCGGGTGCGCGGATGAATGTGGGCGCCGTTCTCGCGGGCGGACATGGCGTTGAGCACCACCAGGCGCGCGTCGTCCACCGAGCAGTCGGAGTATTCGAAGCCGCGAGTGATCTCGGCCTTCAGCGGGCTGTCGAGGCCGAAGCGCAGGCCGCGGGAGGCCGGCAGCTTCTCGCGCTTGCCCAGGTGGTCATAGAGGAACAGGCCGGCGCGGATCATCCACGCCGGGCGCAGATGCGGACGGTGCGGCAGCACGAAGCGCAGCGGGTGGACGATGTGCGGCGCCTTGGCCAGCAGCACTTCGCGCTCGGCGAGGGCTTCTCGGACCAGGCGGAATTCGTAGTGCTCCAGGTAGCGCAGGCCGCCGTGGATCAGCTTGCTGCTGGCGGAGGAGGTGTGGGCGGCGAGGTCGTGCTGTTCGCAAAGGAACACCGACAGCCCGCGACCGGCGGCGTCTGCCGCGATCCCCGCGCCATTGATGCCGCCACCGATGACGGCCACGTCATAGACTTCGGCCAGGGGCGCGTGGCGCTTGCTGGTTGGGTTCATGGGGGCCGCCTTGGGGATTGAAAGTGAATCTTTTGATGTTCGTTTTCGAAAATATCCTAGTTCAGTGAATGAAATATGACCAGCCTTAAGCGCGAATTCGCGCAGGCATTCGTCTGAATGTTCGAAAGTGAAGGAGGTGAGTGCGGCTCAGACCAGTTCCAGCTGGACCTTGTGCTGCTGCATCAGGCGCACCACGGCGGTGGGCGGCGGGCTGTCGGTGAACACCCGGCTGACCAGGGAGATCGGGCCCAGGCGCACCACGGCGTTGCGCCCGAACTTGCTGGAGTCGGCGGCGAGGAAGACCTGCCGAGCGTTGTCGATAAGGGCGCGGGAAACGCGCACTTCCTGATAATCGAAGTCCAGCAGGCTGCCGTCTTCGTCGATGCCGCTGATACCGACCACGGCGAAGTCGACGCGGAACTGCTCGATGAAGTCCACCGCTGCCTGGCCGACCACGCCGCCGTCGGCGCGCACGGTACCGCCGGCGATCAGCACTTCGAAGTCGTCCTTGCCGGCGAGGATGCTGGCGACGTGCAGGTTGTTGGTGATGACCTTGAGGTTCTGGTGGCCGAGCAGGGCGCGGGCGATGGCTTCGGTGGTGGTGCCGATGTTGATGAACAGCGAGGCGTTGTCCGGGATGTGCGCGGCGATGGCGTCGGCGATGCGTTGCTTCTCGTCGCGCATCTGGTCGGCGCGGGTGTTGTAGGCGGTGTTCTCGATGCTCGAGTCCCAGGCCGCGCCGCCGTGGTAGCGACGCAGCAGGTTCTGTTCGGCGAGTTGGTTGATGTCGCGGCGGATGGTCTGCGGGGTGACGGCGAACTGCTGAGCCAGCTCCTCGATGCTCAGGTAGCCGCGTTCGCGGACCAGGTCGAGGATGCTTTGCTGTCGAGGGGGCAGGTTCATGCGGTGCGCTCGTGCGGACGGGCCGGGAGGGCAAGGATGCCGTACCGCGGCCTCTCTGTCATGCCAGGCGGGTTCGGCGCGGGCGCTTTCCCTCTCCCTAACCCTCTCCCTTAAGGGAGAGGGGACTGAGCGGCATCAAGCGGAGCACCAAGCTGGCCGGTCACTCCGAACGGCTTCCTCTCCCTTCTGGGAGAGGGCGGGGGAGAGGACTGTGCTTCGCTCAGGAATTTCCCTGGTCCGCAGGATGGGTGGAGCTTGCGATACCCATCAGCGCTGCTCGCACGGTCATCGATGGGTATCGCTTCGCTCCACACCATCCTACGGTGCCGGCAATGCGTTCAGTCTTCGGCCGCCCAGCCGCGCGTTCGCTCCACGGCCTTCTTCCAGCCCTTGTACAACCGCGCGCGCTCGGTCTCGTCGCAGGCCGGCTGGAACACTCGCTCGATCACCGCCTTGTTCTTCAGTTCGTCCAGGCCGCCCCAGAAGCCGCAGGCCAGGCCCGCCAGCACGGCGGCGCCGAGGGCGGTGGTCTCGCGCATCTGCGGGCGCTCCACCGGGGTGCCGAGGATGTCGGCCTGGAACTGCATGAGGAAGTTGTTGGCCACCGCGCCGCCGTCCACGCGCAGGGCGCGCAGCGGTTCGCCGGCGTCCTGCTGCATGGCATCAAGCACGTCGCGGGTCTGGTAGGCGATGGATTCCAGGGTGGCGCGGATCAGGTGGTCGGCCTTCACCCCGCGGGTCAGGCCGAACAGCGCGCCGCGGGCATAAGGGTCCCAGTAGGGCGCGCCAAGGCCGGTGAAGGCGGGGACCAGGTAGACGCCATTGCTGTCTTTCACCTTGGTAGCGAAGTATTCGGAGTCGTGGGCGTCGTTGATCACCTTGAGCTCGTCGCGCAGCCACTGCACGGTGGAGCCGCCGTTGAACACCGCGCCCTCCAGCGCATAGGCGACTTCGCCGTGCGGGCCGCAGGCGATGGTGGTGAGCAGGCCGTGGGTGGATTTCACCGCGTTGGCCCCGGTGTTCATCAGCAGGAAGCAGCCGGTGCCGTAGGTGTTCTTCGCCTGGCCCGGCTCCACGCACATCTGGCCGAACAACGCGGCCTGCTGGTCGCCGGCGATCCCGGCAATCGGCGTGCGATGCACACCGAGGCCGCCGACCTTGGCATGCCCGTAGACCTCCGAAGACGGACGAACCTGCGGCAGCATGGCGCGCGGCACACCCAGCGCGGCCAGCAGGCGCTCGTCCCAGTCGCGCTTGTGGATATCGAACATCAGGGTGCGCGAGGCGTTGGTGTAGTCGGTGACGTGCACTTCCCCTTCGGTGAGTTTCCAGATCAGCCAGCTGTCGACAGTGCCGAACAGCAGTTCGCCACGTTGAGCGCGTTCGCGGGCGCCGTCGACGTTATCGAGGATCCATTTGAGCTTGGTACCGGAGAAGTAGGGGTCGACGACCAGCCCGGTGGTGTCGCGGATGTGCTGTTCCAGGCCGTCACGCTTGAGTTGTTCGCAGATGGCCGCGCTGCGCCGGCATTGCCAGACGATGGCGTTGTGGATCGGCCGGCCGGTGGCCTTGTCCCATACCAGGGTGGTCTCGCGTTGGTTGGTAATGCCGATGGCGGCGACCTCGCCGAAGCCGATGTTGGCCTGGGCCAGGGCTTCCACCAGGGTCGAGCTCTGGGTCGCCCAGATTTCCATCGGGTCGTGCTCGACCCAGCCTGGCTGCGGGTAGATCTGCGCGAACTCGCGCTGGGCCGTGCTGACCACGTTGGCGTCATGGTCGAAGACGATGGCGCGCGAGCTAGTGGTGCCCTGGTCGAGGGCGACGACGTATTTCTTGTTCTTCGAATCGGTCATGCGGGCGGCCTTGTGCGGATTCCGTTCGGCAGTCCCGGCCGCGTGGGCCGGAAGGTGAATGGCGCAGACCATACGGGATTCGTCCACGTCGGTGAAGCGAACACCGTGCAGTGCAGCACGCCTTGGCTTACTGTTATGCGCTGGAAAGCCGCTTGCGAGAAGCCCGCCGATCATGACCCCCGCCATCGACCTGCTGAAGAAGAACCGTGCCGAACACCACGTGCTGAGCTACGAGCACGACCCGAAGGCGCCGTCCTACGGGTTGGAGGCCGCTGAGAAGCTCAACCTCGACCCGGCGCGGGTATTCAAGACCCTGCTGGCGGCCAGCGAGAAGGGCGAACTGCTGGTGGCGGTGGTGCCGGTGGTGGGCAGCCTGGACCTCAAGGCGCTGGCGCATGCGGCGGGCGTGAAGAAGGCCGACATGGCCGACCCCAACGCCGCGCAGCGTGCCACCGGTTACCTGGTGGGCGGCATCAGCCCGCTGGGGCAGAAGAAGCGCCTGCGCACCTTCATCGACGAGTCCGCCCAGAGCTTCCCGACCATCCATGTCAGCGCCGGCCGACGCGGTCTGGAAGTGGAACTGAGCGCCGAGATCCTGGCTGGGTTGACCTCGGCGAAGTTCGCGCCCATCGGGCGCCCCTGATCGCTCGACCCCAGGGACTGTGTGGTCCCTACTGTACGGTTCGCCGCCCGTCGGCTTCTGTCATGCTCGGCCATCACTTACAAGGAGATCGCCATGCTGCTCGACTTCCATCAGGTGGACGCCTTCACCGACCGTCCCTTCGCCGGCAACCCGGCCATGGTCTACCGCCTCGACGCGTGGCTGAGCGATGAGCTGATGCAGAAGATCGCGGCCGAGCACAATCTGTCGGAGACTGCCTTCCTGGTAAAAGAGCCTGAGGGATGGCGCATCCGCTGGTTCACCCCGACCGCCGAAGTGCCGCTGTGTGGCCACGCCACCCTGGCCAGTGCCCATGTGCTGTTCGAGGTGTTCGATGAACCGGGCGAAGTGCTGGAACTCAACTCCTTGTCCGGCCCGCTGCGCGTGAGCCGCGAGGATGGCCGGCTGGCACTGAACTTCCCGGCTCAGCCGCCGAGTGAAACGGGCGCTACCGTGGAGTTGGCCAGCGCACTGGGCGTGGATGTGGTGGACGCCTTGAGCAACGCCTCGCACCTGCTGGCGCTGCTGGAGTCCGAGCAGGCCGTGCGCGACTGCAAGCCGGACTTTGCCGCCCTGGCGCGCCTGCCTTACCTGGGGGTGATCGTCACCGCGCGCAGCGATGACTACGACTTCGTCTCGCGCTTCTTCGCCCCGGCCATCGGCCTCAACGAAGACCCGGTGACCGGCGCTGCCCACTGCAGCCTGATTCCCTACTGGTCGGGCCGCCTGAACAAGCTGCAGATGCGCGCCTTCCAGTGCTCCGCGCGCGGCGGCGAGCTGTGGTGCCGCCTGGAGGACGACCGCGTGAGCATCGCCGGGTACGCGCGCCTGGTGACCAGCGGTCGTCTGCTGGTTGTTTGATCTGTGACCGGGGGCCATGCCGTCCCCCGGCGTACCCTTGCCTTCACTCACGGCCTCGCCGCACCTGCGCGGCGCGTCCGAAAGGAGGCAAATCCATGGCAATCCTGCTCATCGCTGACTATCAATCCACCGGCGCCCCCGCGGCTCTCACTCCGGCGACCCTGAGCGCCCTGACGGCTGCGAGACAAATCGGCGGCGAGGTCCATCTGCTGCTGGCTGGCAGCGATCTCGGTGATCTGGCCGAGCGCGCTTGCTGCCTCGACGGTGTGGCGCGGGTCCTGCTCGCGGACGATACGACCTATGACCACCTGCTGGCGGAAAACCTGTCCGCGCTGGTCGTCAGCCTGGCGCCGCACTACTCGCATATCCTCGCGCCGGCCACTGCCGTCGGCCGTGACTGCCTGCCACGGATCGCCGCGCTGCGGGATGTCGATGCAGTGTCGGACGTCATCGCCGTGCTCGACCGCGACACCTTCCAGCGCCCGATCTACGCTGGCAACGCTATCGCGACAGTACGCTGCGACGGGCCGGTGATCGTGTTGGGCATCCGTCCCACGGCATTCGATCCCGTCGCAACCGAGGGCGGCAGCGCCGTGCTCGAACGCATTGGCGGGCCGGGCGATCTTGGCCTGTCGCGTTGGCAGGGCGAGGAGCACCCGGACTTCGAGCGTCCTGCCCTGGAGTCGGCGAAAGTCATTGTCGCTGGCGGGCGCGGATTGCAGACGCAGGAGGGTTTCGCCGCGCTCTATCCGCTGGCAGATCGGTTGCAGGGCGCCGTGGGCGCGTCACTGGCGGCGGTGGACGCGGGTTTCGCACCGGCGGAGCTGCAGATAGGCCAGTCCGGGCGCATCGTCGCGCCGGAGCTTTACCTGGCCGTGGGGATTTCCGGCGCCGTGCAGCATGTGGCGGGCATGAAGGACGCCAAGGTCATTGCCGCGATCAACCTCGACCCGGATGCACCGATCTTCGAGATAGCCGACTACGGCCTGCAGGGCGACCTGTTCGAGTTGCTGCCGGAGCTTGAGAGGGCGCTCGGCTAGAGCGCCACGCTGCCCTGGGCGGGGAACAGCACCAGATGCTCGGCGGCCACCCCGATGGCCACTTCGTCGCCCGGCTGATGGTCGGCGTGACTGGGGAAGAGGGATTCCAGCTGGGTGCCGGTAGGCAATTGCAGGCGGTACAGGGTGGCGGCGCCGAGGAACGACTTGCCGACAATCCGTGCCTTCAGCGCGCCCTCGGCGGCTGGCACCAGGTCGTCCGGGCGTAGCAGCACATCCACCGCGCTGCCGTCCGGCAGGCTGTAGGCGCGGTTGCCGCGCAGCAGGCCGAGTTCGGTTTGCACTGCGTCACTGCCGCACATCTGTCCGCGAATGAAATAGCCCTGGCCGACAAAGCTGGCGACGAAGGGCGTCTGCGGCTCGTGGTAGAGATTGAACGGGGTGTCCCACTGTTCCAGCAGGCCGTTGCGGAACACGCCGACGTGGTCGCTGACGGCGAAGGCCTCTTCCTGATCGTGGGTTACGAGGATGGCACTGGTACCGCGTGCCTTGAGGATGTCGCGCACTTCGTGGCTGAGCTGGCGGCGCAGTTCCACGTCGAGGTTGGAGAAGGGTTCGTCGAGCAGCAGCAATTGCGGCTGCGGCGCCAGCGCGCGGGCCAGGGCCACGCGTTGCTGCTGGCCGCCGGAGAGCTCGTGGGGGAAGCGCTGGCCGAGGCCGTCGAGCTTCACCAGCTCCAGCAGCTCGCCGACGATGCGCTCACGCTCGGGATGCTTGCGGATGCCGAAGGCGATGTTGTCGGCCACCGACAGGTGTGGGAACAGCGCGTAGTCCTGGAACACCATGCCGATCCGGCGTTTCTCCGGCGACAGGGTGAAGCCGGGACGGGAGATGACTTCGCCACCCAGCTCGATGCGGCCGCCCTGCACCGGCTCGAAACCGGCGATGGCGCGCAGGGTGGTGGTCTTGCCGCAGCCCGAGGGACCGAGCAAGCAGCCGATGTCACCGGCGTTCAGGTGCAGGCTGACGCCTTGCACCACACGCTGCTGTTCATAGCCACAGGAAAGATCGTCGAGATTGAGCAGCAGCGTCTGGGTCATCGGACTCGAAGTGGGGCTTAGGCGTAGTGCGCGTGCTCGACCAGCATCTCGAGCAGTGCCTTCTGGGCGTGGAGACGGTTTTCCGCCTGGTCCCAGGCCACGGAGCGCGCGTCGTCCAGCAGGTCTTCGCTGATCTCTTCGCCACGGTGGGCCGGCAGGCAGTGCATGAATAGTACATCCGCCGCCGCGCCATCGAGCAGCGCACGTGTTACCTGATATGGCTGGAACAGGCGCAGGCGTGCGGCTGCTTCGTCTTCCTGGCCCATCGAGGCCCAGACGTCGGTGCTCACCAGGTGCGCGCCGGCCACCGCCTCGCGTGGGTCGCGGAATATCTTCACGCGCTCGCCGGCCTGTTCCATCAGCGCGGCGTTCGGCTCGTAGCCTTCCGGGCAGGCCACGTTCAGTTGGAAGTCGAAGCGGATCGCCGCCTCGATGTAGCTGTTGCACATGTTGTTGCCGTCGCCGATCCAGCTCACGGTCTTGCCGGCGATGCTGCCACGGTGTTCGTGGAAGGTCTGCATGTCGGCCAGTAGCTGACAGGGGTGCAGGTCATCCGACAGGCCGTTGATCACCGGCACGCGGGAGTTCTCGGAGAACTCGATCAGGTTGCTGTGGGCGAAGGTGCGGATCATCACCGCATCGACCATCCGCGACATCACCCGCGCGGCATCGGCGATCGGCTCGCCACGGCCCAGCTGGGTGTCGCGGGGGGAGAGGAAGATGGCCTGGCCGCCGAGCTGGATCATGCCGGCTTCGAAGGAAATCCGCGTCCGGGTCGAGGCCTTCTCGAAGATCATGCCCAGCACGCGGTTCTTCAACGGTTCGTAGAGCACGCCTCGGTCTCGCAGGTCCTTCAGCTCGGTGGCGCGGCGGATCAGACCGAGCAGTTCTTCGGTCGTGTAATCCAGCATCGAGAGGAAGTGACGTGCGCTCATGGTTCGTACCTACTACTTATTCTCAGAATCAGGCCGAGGTACCGACCGGCTTTCGTGAGAAAAAACGGGCTGAACCTGCGGCGGGACCGCATGGAGCGGAAAATGGGGGAAGGCGCGATCTTATAAGGAAATGTCGCGCCTTTACAATGGCGACTTGTGGCGCATTTTTTCGCGGGTCAAGAGTGCCCGCATAGTCGTTGCCGGCAGCCGACCATCAGCGCTTTTTGAGAAATACCATCGCAGAGGTCCATTGGACATTCCCATCGTTCAGGACAACATGTCGACGACGGCGATCCACGTTCTGATTAATCGGGACCGAATCGATCAGGTACTCGAGTGGTGGTAACGCCCAGTTCATGCCGTCGATTAGCGTGGCGTCAGTTGTGGCATCGATGATGTACTTCTGGAACTGACGTTGAGTGAAGAACTCGGGATGAACATGTTCATCGAGTAGCATCAGTTCGGTGGCGACACAGACTATACCGCCAGGGCGCACGACCCGAACCATCTCGCGCATGGCCTGTGCGGAATTTTCGTGACCGCCGAAGTGCTCGATTGACGACAGGCTCCAGCAGAAATCGAAACTGTCATCGGCGTAAGGGAGGGCTGTGCCGTTGGCATTCTCGAACTTGATGTTGGTCAGGTTGATGGGGCGCGGACAGAATTTCTGTGTGTCCGTTATGACCTCGCTTGATGCTTCTTTGCCCCCGGCTGCAGACCACTCCTCGTTGCCATAGAGGTCGGTTGCCACCACCTCGCCTATCCTGTCGGCGAGCCAGAAAATCACTGGTTCCCTACCGGCGCCTACTCCAAGGGCTTTGGCATTGCCTGCGATCACGCCGCTTTTGCCCAGCCCATAGAGGCAGTGAGTCCATTCCCAGCTCTTGCGGTAGATATGGCCGGCTTCAGTGAAGAAAACATGCTTGTCGACGGAGTACGTTTCCAACTCCTCATGCAAACGCATCCACTCTTGATCGTCGTATCTAGCGGGATTGATTACTTCGGAAAGCATCGGGTGCCCTCTACTCAGATTGATCACATTGGCCATCACAAAACGTAGAGCAGATTGGGCGGAAATCCAGCAGGCTCGAGCGGAAATCGATTATCTGAGCGAGCCATCGGTAGATGGCTGTTACTGATGCAGGCAGATTCACCCGACGGAAGCTGGTGGTGCTTCGCCGGGACTGGATTCATAGTGCTTTCGACCCCGCGACCGGCCCCATGAGGCGCCGGCGACAACAATAACGAGGCGAGCCATGAGCAAGACCCTCCACCACCGTGCGTGCCACCTGTGCGAGGCCATCTGCGGCCTGACCATCGAGACCGAGGACGAGCGCATCCTCTCGATCAAGGGCGATGCCCTGGACAGCTTCAGCCGCGGCCACGTCTGCCCCAAGGCGGTGGCGTTGCAGGACATCCAGAACGATCCGGACCGCCTGCGCCAGCCGGTGCGCCGCGTCGGCAACGAGTGGCAGCCGATCGGCTGGGACGAGGCTTTCGAGCTGGTCGCCACGCGCCTGGCGGAGATTCGCGAGCGCCATGGCAACGACGCGGTGGCCGTGTACCAGGGCAACCCCAGCGTGCACAACTACGGGCTGATGACCCATAGCAATTACTTACTCGGCCAGCTGAAGACCCGCAACCGGTACTCGGCGACTTCGGTCGACCAGCTGCCGCACCATCTGGTCAGCCAGCAGATGTTCGGCCACGGCCTGCTAATCCCGATTCCCGACATCGACCACACCGATTTCATGTTGATCCTGGGCGGCAACCCGCTGGCTTCCAACGGCAGCATCATGACCGTGCCTGACGTGGAGAAACGCCTGAAGGCGCTGAAGGCGCGCGGCGGCAGGCTGGTCGTGGTCGACCCGCGCCGCACCGAGACGGCGGCGCTGGCGGACCAGCACCTGTTTGTCCGCCCTGGCGAAGATGCAGCCTTGTTGCTGGGCATCCTCGACACGCTGCTCAACGAAGGGCTGACCCGCGAAACCTCCCTGCCGGTCACCGGCCTGGATACGGTCCACGAGGCCTTGGCACCTTTCAAATTGGCGGCCATGGCGACGCGCTGTGGCGTGCCGGCGGAAGACATCCGCCAACTGGCGCGGGCTTTCGCCGCTGCCGACAAGGCGGTCTGCTACGGGCGCATGGGTGTTTCGACGCAAGTCTTCGGCAGCCTGTGCCAGTGGCTGGTGCAGTTGATCAACCTGGTTACCGGCAACCTCGACCGCGTCGGCGGCACCTTGTGCACCACGCCGGCCGTGGACCTTGTGGCGACTACCGCGGGCGGCGCGTTCAACCGCTGGCAGAGCCGCGTATCTGGCCTGCCGGAGTACGGCGGCGAGCTGCCGGTGGCGGCGCTTGCCGAGGAGATGCTGACCGAAGGGGAAGGGCAGGTGCGCGCTCTGGTGACGGTGGCGGGCAACCCGGTGCTGTCCACGCCCAATGGCCGCCGCCTCGAGCAGGCGCTGGATGGCCTGGAGTTCATGCTCAGCGTCGACCTCTACATCAACGAGACGACCCGCTACGCCGACCTGATCCTGCCTCCCACCGCGCCCCTGGAGCACGATCACTACGACACCACCTTCAACGTCTTCGCGGTGCGCAATGTCACGCGCTTCAACGAGGCGATCCTGCCCAAACCCGAAGGCGCTCTGCACGACTGGGAGATCTTCGTCGGCCTGGCCAAGGCCTACGCCGCGCGCCAGGGCAGCGAGCTCAAGCCGACCATGGCGCCGGAGCAGATGATCGAGATGGGCCTGCGCTTCGGCCCCTACGGCGACGCCAGCGAGCACAAGCTCAACCTGGCGCGGCTGCGCGAACACCCCCATGGGCTGGACCTGGGCCCGCTGCAGCCGAACCTGGCGCCGCGATTGAAGACCGCCAGCCGCAGCATCGAAGCGGCACCGGAGATATTCCTGGGTGACCTGCGTCGCTTCGCCGACACCCAGTCGCCGGCCATCGATCAACTGCTGCTGATCGGTCGTCGCCATGTGCGCAGCAACAATTCCTGGATGCACAACTATCACCGCCTGGTGAAGGGCAAACCGCGCTATCAGTTGCTGATGCACCCGCAGGACCTAGCTTCGCGCGGGCTGGTGGACGGGCAGAAGGTGCGGGTGCGTTCGCGGGTCGGCAGCATCGAGATCGAAGTGGCTGCCAGCGACGAAGTCATGGCCGGCGTGGTCAGCCTGCCGCACGGCTGGGGCCACGGGCGACCGGGGGTGCAGCTGGCCATCGCCCGCGAGCAGGGCGGTGCCAGCGCCAACGACCTGACGGATGAACGCCACCTGGATGCGCTCTCCGGCAACACAGCGCTCAACGGGGTACCGGTGGAGGTAGAGGCGGCCTGACAAGCTGACGCGCGTCACCTGCAAAGCCGAGCGTTGCACTCGGCTTTGCAGTACAATGCGCGGTACCGTGCCGGCCTATGCCCTGAGAGGCGACTGCCGGGTCAGTGTCTGATAGTTAAGCCGAGGAAGTTCATGGATATCATCGATACCATCAAAGAGCAGATCTCCAGCAACCCCGTTCTGCTGTACATGAAGGGTTCGCCGAACGCTCCCCAGTGCGGTTTCTCGTCCCGCGCCGCGCAGGTGCTGATGGCTTGTGGCGAGAAGTTCGCCTATGTCGACATCCTGCAGAACCCGGAAATCCGCGCCAACTTGCCCAAGTACGCCAACTGGCCGACCTTCCCGCAACTGTGGGTCGGCGGTGAACTCGTTGGCGGCAGCGACATCCTGGCCGAGATGTTCGAGAAGGGTGAGCTGCAACCGCTGATCAAGGACGCCGTGAGCAAGGCCAACGCCTGAGTCTTTCGTGCTGCCGCACAGAGCCCCGCCTTGGCGGGGCTTTGTTTTTGGGAAGAAATAAAAGATGACTGAACAGACGCGGGCCAATGCCGCGCGCTGGGCGTGCGGATACTGCTTCGCCATGGGCGGGATGGTCCATGGCAGCGTGATGGGGCGGGTTCCGGCCCTCAAGAGCATGACCGGGGTGGACGAGCAGCAACTGGGCCAGGCCCTGCTGGGCGCGGGCTTCGGCGCGCTGCTGGCGTTTGCCTTCGCCGGCGCGCTGGTACGCCGCTATGGCAGCCGGGCGATCACCGTGGTGTCGGGGCTGGCGCTGATGGCGACCTTCCCACTGCTTGGGCTGGCGCAGGACGTCTGGGTCCTGGCGGCGGGCTTTCTCGCCGTCGGCCTGACCTTCGCGACCATGGACGTGGCGATGAACACCCAGGCGGTGGAAGTCGAGCGGCGCCTCGGCCGCCCGTGCATCTCCAGCCTGCACGGCATGTACAGCCTGGGCGGCCTGGTCGGCGCTGTCGGGGCGGCGGCCTTCGCCGACCTGGCGCCGATCTGGCACTTCAGCCTGCTGGCGCTGATCGCCGTGGCGATCCTGCCGCTCTTCGCCCGCCATCTATTCGAGGGCCGTCCGGAACCCATGGAGGAGGAGGCGCCAGCCCAACGTGGCTGGCGCCTGCCGCCACCGGCACTGATCGGGCTGGGTCTGCTGACTCTCTGCGCATTCGTTTCCGAAGGGGCGGTCGCCGACTGGGGCGCCTTGCTGCTGCACCAGGTATTGGGTGCGTCCGAACGCCTGGCGGCACTGGGCTTTGCGGCGTTCTCCGCAACCATGGTGCTGGGGCGGTTGTTCGGTGATCGCTTGCGCGTACGCTTCGCCGACGAGGCGCTGGTGCGCAACCTCGCACTGCTTGCGATTGCGGGCATGCTGCTGGCGTTGTTCAGCCCTTGGGTGGCCGGAGCGATTGCCGGATTCGCCCTGGTGGGCGCGGGCCTGTCGGTGGTGGTGCCGATCCTGATCGGTGCGGCGGGCAACCGGCCGGGCGTCGAGCCTTCGCGCGGTGTGGCGGCGGTGGCGTCGTTCGGTTATGGCGGTTTGCTGATGGGCCCGCCGCTGATCGGCTTCCTCGCCGAGCACGTGGGCTTGCGCCTGTCGCTGCTGGTGGTGATCGGGCTGTGCGCGGGCCTGGTGTTCAAGGCCGGACTGGTGCGCCGTCCGCCGAAGGCGAACGTCTAGAAGGGAAGGGCACCGGCGTCCACAACTGCGCCGGTGCCTTTTGCCTGATCAGTCGTCTTCGTGCATGTGCGACTGCAGGTAGTTTTCCAGGCCGACTTTCTGGATCAGGCCCAGTTGGGTTTCCAGGTAGTCGATGTGCTCTTCCTCGGACTCGAGAATGTCCTTGAGCAGATCGCGGCTGACGTAGTCATGCACGCTTTCGCAATGCACGATGGCGTCGCGCAGGTCCTTGCAGGCCTTGAGTTCCAGGTTCAGGTCGCACTGCAGCATTTCCTGGGTGTTCTCGCCGACCAGCAGCTTGCCCAGGTCCTGCAGGTTGGGCAGGCCTTCGAGGAACAGAATGCGTTCGATGAGCTTGTCGGCGTGCTTCATCTCATCGATGGACTCGTGGTACTCGTGCGCGCCGAGGCGCTTCAGGCCCCAGTCGTTCCACATGCGCGAGTGCAGGAAGTACTGGTTGATGGCGATCAGCTCGTTGCCGAGGATCTTGTTCAGATGCTGGATGACTTTCTTGTCGCCTTTCATGCCGGGGTCCTGCCGTGTGGAGTGGGAGAGATTGAAATTCTCGCCCCCTTATAACCACATGTCAAACATAAGTGCTTGAATTTGTTATAAAAAGGAATATGAATGCGAATGTTTTCATTCCGCATCCCGGCGCTAAATCCCTGAATTTCAGGCATAAAAAAACCGGGCAATGGCCCGGTTTCTTCGGAATTTCGGCTGAACTGATCAGCGGTATTTTTCTCAACCCGCCGCGTAGGCCAGGTTGTAGTTCATCGACTGGGCACTCTGCAGATCGCCGAGGGTATCGCGAACCACCTGCTTGGCCAGGCACGCGCACTTGCCGCATTGGGTGCCGACACCGGTGCATTCGCGCACTTCGCGGTAGTTGCAGGCGCCGTCGTAGATCGCATCGCGGATCTGGGTATCGGTAACACCGTTGCAGAGGCAGACGTACATGGTTGCACTACTTGTCGCTGTGGGGTTGTTGGAAGCGATACTAATAATAATGAGAATGATTGTCAAAAGTTGCCGAGGTCTCATTTCGACGGCCCGATAAATGGTCAACCGGTTCAATGAGTTAGCGCCGAGGCCGCGCAGATGTAGGTGTTGCGGGCGGGGTGTATGATGGCTGCCCCCACTGGAGTGGCGGGCTCTCAAGCACGGCAGTTTCGACCGGGCGGAGCCTCCACTCCCCAGCGTCTCACCATTAAGGAGAAGGAAATGAGCGTACTCGTAGGTAAGAAAGCTCCCGATTTCAACGTGGCCGCCGTGCTGGGCACTGGCGAGATCGTCGACAGCTTCGTGCTGTCCGAAGCCATCAAGGGCAAGTACGGCCTGGTGTTCTTCTACCCGCTGGACTTCACCTTCGTCTGCCCGTCCGAGCTGATCGCCCTGGATCACCGCATCCCCGACTTCCGGGCGCGCAACGTCGAAGTGATCGGCGTCTCCATCGACTCCCACTTCACCCACAACGCCTGGCGCAACACCCCGGTGGACAAGGGCGGTATCGGCCCGGTGAAGTACACCCTGGCCGCCGACATCACCCACGAGATCTGCAAGGCCTATGACGTCGAGTCCGAAGGCGGCGTGGCTTTCCGAGGGGCATTCCTGATCGACAAGAACGGCGTGGTGCGTTCGCAGATCGTCAACGACCTGCCGCTGGGCCGTAACATGGACGAGCTGCTGCGTCTGGTCGACGCCCTGCAGTTCACCGAGGAGCACGGCGAAGTCTGCCCGGCCAACTGGAAGAAGGGCGACAAGGGCATGGCCGCTTCGCCCGAAGGCGTTGCCGCCTACCTGGCCGAGCATGCCGGTAAGCTGTAACGCTGGCGGCCCATGAAAAAGCCCCGCTAGTGCGGGGCTTTTTCATTCAGGAAGGCACGATCAGTGATCGTCTTCCATCCAGCCGCCGAATTCCTTCCAGCGGTTGACGATGCCGCAGAACAGCTCGGCGGTCTTCTCGGTGTCGTAGCGCGCCGAGTGCGCCTCGCGGTTGTCGAACTCGATGCCGGCAGTCTGGCAGGCCTTGGCCAGCACGGTCTGGCCGTAGGCGAGGCCGGCGAGGGTGGCGGTATCGAAGCTGGAGAACGGGTGGAACGGGTTGCGCTTCACGCCGCTGCGGTTGACCGCGGCGTTGAGGAAGCCCAGGTCGAAGCTGCTGTTGTGGCCGACCAGGATCGCCCGCTTGCAGCCGTTGGACTTCAGCGACTTGCGAATGCCACGGAAGATCTCGGTCAGCGCCTGCTCTTCCGGCACGGCCATGCGTAGCGGGTGGTCCAGCTTGATGCCGGTGAACTCCAGCGCCGCCTGCTCAATGTTGGCGCCTTCGAAGGGCTCCACACGGAAGAAGTAGGTGTGCTCCGGGAACAGGTAGCCACTCTCGTCCATGCCGATGGTGACGGCGGCGATTTCCAGCAGGGCATCGGTGCCGGCGTTGAAGCCGCCGGTCTCGACATCCACGACCACCGGCAGGTAGCCACGGAAGCGGCGCGCCATCGGGTGGCGCGGGCCGGGCGGGAAGGAACCGTCGAGTTCTTCTTCGAAGATTTCGTTCTCGTCACTCATGCCTCGGTCTCCAGCAGGCGCCAGCGCAGTTTTTCACCCGCGCGCAGCGGAACCACGTCGAAGTCACCGAACGGCAGCGCCGCCGGGGCTTCCCACTCTTCGCGGACCAGGGTGATGCGATCGCTGTTGCGCGGCAGGCCGTAGAAGTCCGGGCCGTGGAAGCTGGCAAAGCCTTCCAGCTTGTCCAGCGCATTGCGCTGCTCGAAGGCTTCGGCGTATAGCTCGATGGCGGCATAGGCGGTGTAGCAGCCGGCGCAACCACAGGCGGCTTCCTTGGCGTGGCGCGCGTGGGGGGCCGAGTCGGTGCCGAGGAAGAATTTCGGGCTGCCGCTGGTGGCCGCATCCAGCAGGGCTTCCTGGTGGGTGTTGCGCTTGAGGATCGGCAGGCAATAGAAGTGCGGGCGGATGCCGCCAACCAGCATGTGGTTGCGGTTGTACAGCAGGTGGTGCGCGGTGATGGTGGCGCCGACGTTGGCCGGGGCGGCCTTGACGAAGGCGGCGGCATCGCCGGTGGTGATGTGCTCGAAGACCACCTTGAGAGTCGGGAAACGCTCGACCACGCGGGTCAGGTGCTCGTCGATGAAGCGTTTCTCGCGGTCGAACACGTCGACCTCGGCGCGGGTCACCTCACCGTGCACCAGCAGCGGCAGGCCGACTTCGGCCATGGCTTCGAGCACATGGAAGATGTTGTCGACGCTGGTGACGCCGGAATCGGAGTTGGTGGTGGCGCCGGCCGGGTACAGCTTGGCGGCGTGCACGAAGCCGGAGGCCTTGGCGGTGCGGACTTCCTCGACGCTGGTGCGGTCGGTGAGGTACAGCACCATCAGCGGCTCGAAACGGCTGCCGGCCGGACGGGCGGCCAGGATGCGCTGGCGGTAGGCGTCGGCTTCGGCGGCGTTGCGTACCGGCGGGACCAGGTTCGGCATGATGATGGCGCGGCCGAAGGTGCGCGCGGCGTCGCCGACGGTTTGCGCGAGTGCGGCGCCGTCGCGCAGGTGGATGTGCCAGTCGTCGGGGCGCAGGAGTGTCAGGCGGTCGGACATGCGGATTCCAGGGGTGCGGTTGCAGCGGGAAGAGGGTGAAATGCTACCGGAAAAGCCCGCCGCCGGCACTCGCTATCAAGTTTTGCCGAGGCTGACCGATAGAATCTGGGACGCCTTTTTACCTGTGTGGAAGCCATCGTGCGCCAGCCCTCTCTGCTCCTGCTCACTCTCTGCGCCAGCCTTCCGGCCTGGGGGCTGACCTTCCAGACGCGCATGGAGAGTGCGCAATGGACGGTGGCGGGCGACCAGTTCGAGTGCCGGTTGTCGCAGAGCGTGGCCGGTTTCGGCCTGGGCGAGTTCGTCTGGCGCGCGGGCGAGCAGCCGACCTTCCGCCTCAAGCCGCAGACCGGCTGGCTGGGCAGCGGTTCTGCGACCCTGCTGGCGGCCGCGCCGCCATGGCGCCCAGGGCAGGGCGACCTGAATCTGGGGGCGGTGCAGGTCGGTTCGGGCGACGTTCCCTTCAATAGTACCCAGCAGCAGGCCGGGCGCCTGCTCGGCGGCCTGCTGGAAGGTCGTGCGCCGGAGGTCCGCCACCGCACGCGCACTGGCGAGAACCTGCTGGTGCGGCTGATGCCGACGCGTTTCGCCGATGGATACACGAAATTCCAGGACTGCTCGACGAAGATGCTTCCGGTCAACTTCGACCAGGTGCGCCAGAGCCAGGTCGGCTTCCCGGACGGCGGTACCGAGGTCGACCCGTTGGGCCGCGCCAAGCTGGACATCATCCTGCAATATATGAAGGCCGATCCGACGGTGAACCGTATCGAGCTGGACGGCCACTCCGACAACAGCGGCAACCGTCTGGCCAACCGCGAGGCCTCGCGCCGCCGCGCCATCGCGGTGATGGAGTACCTCAAGGCCAACGGTGTGGCGGAATCGCAGATCACCGTGCGTTTCTATGGCGAGCGCTACCCGCTGGTGAAGAACAATTCCGCCGCCAACCGCGCGAAGAACCGCCGGGTGACGGTGAACCTGTCCCGCGAGGCGGTCGTCGAACAGGTTCCCGCCGAAGCCCCGCCAGCCCCCGCCGCCGCTGCGCCCAGCACGCCGGCTCCGGCTGCCAGCGCGCCCGCTCAGGGCGCCCCGGCAGCGCCATCGGCCAGCGCTGCCAATCCACCCTCCACGCCGCCCACGACTCCCAAGGGTTGAGCCGCGGCGTCGGGTCGCACCGACGATAGTATTTGTCGCTTTGTCGTCAAAAGCTGTCGCCCCTCTGTAAATTATTCCGAGCGGACAGTAGAATCGACCCCTTTCGTGACAACCCCCGTGGAGTTGAGTGGCATGGCGGACGTGAAGAAGGTAGTCCTGGCGTATTCCGGTGGCCTGGACACCTCCGTAATTCTGAAGTGGCTGCAGGATACCTATAACTGTGAAGTGGTGACCTTCACCGCCGACCTGGGTCAGGGCGAGGAGGTCGAGCCGGCCCGCGCCAAGGCCAAGCAGATGGGCGTGAAAGAGGTCTTCATCGAGGACCTGCGAGAAGAGTTCGTCCGCGACTTCGTCTATCCGATGTTCCGTGCCAACACCGTCTACGAAGGCGAGTACCTGCTGGGTACCTCCATCGCCCGCCCGCTGATCGCCAAGCGCCTGATCGAGATTGCCAACGCCACCGGCGCTGACGCCATCTCCCACGGCGCCACCGGCAAGGGCAACGACCAGGTGCGTTTCGAGCTGGGCGCCTACGCGCTCAAGCCGGGCGTGAAGGTGATCGCTCCCTGGCGCGAGTGGGACCTGCTGTCCCGCGAGAAGCTGATGGACTACGCCGAAGCCCACAACATCCCGATCGAGCGCCACGGCAAGAAGAAATCGCCGTACTCCATGGATGCCAACCTGCTGCACATCTCCTATGAAGGCGGCGTGCTGGAAGACACCTGGACCGAGCACGAAGAGGACATGTGGAAGTGGACCGTCTCCCCGGAGAAGGCCCCTGACGCGGCGACCTACATCGAGCTGACCTACCGCAAGGGCGACATCGTTGCCATCGACGGCAAGGACATGAGCCCGGCGCAGGTACTGACCGAGCTGAACCGCATCGGCGGCGCCAACGGCATCGGTCGACTGGACATCGTCGAGAACCGTTACGTCGGCATGAAGTCCCGCGGCTGCTACGAGACCCCCGGCGGCACCATCATGCTCAAGGCGCACCGTGCCATCGAGTCGATCACCCTGGACCGCGAAGTCGCTCACCTGAAGGACGAGCTGATGCCGCGTTACGCCAAGCTGATCTACACCGGCTACTGGTGGAGCCCGGAGCGCGAGATGCTCCAGCAGATGATCGATGCCTCCCAGGAACACGTGAACGGCGTCGTGCGCCTGAAACTGTACAAGGGCAACGTCATCGTGGTCGGCCGCAAGTCCGACGACTCGCTGTTCGACGCCAACATCGCGACCTTCGAGGAAGACGGCGGCGCCTACAACCAGGCCGATGCCGCTGGCTTCATCAAGCTCAACGCGCTGCGCATGCGTATCGCCGCGAACAAGGGCCGCAAGCTGTTCTGATAAGCTTGCGTCTCCCGTGACAAGCAAACCCCGGCCACGAGCCGGGGTTTGTGTTTATAAGCCCGTCAACCGGGCACCTGATGAGGAAAGAACCGATGAGACTGCTGCACACCATGCTGCGCGTCGGCGACATGGACAAATCCATCGCCTTCTACACCGAAGTCCTGGGCATGACCCTGCTGCGCCGCAAGGATTACCCGGACGGCCAGTTCACCCTGGCTTTCGTGGGCTACGGCAACGAGGACGACAACAGCGTCATCGAGCTGACCTACAACTGGGGTGTGGACAAGTACGAGCTGGGCACCGGCTATGGCCATATCGCCCTGGAAGTGGCCGACGTCTACAAGGCCTGCGAGGACATCCGCTCCCGTGGTGGCAAGATCACCCGCGAGCCGGGCCCCATGAAGCACGGCACCAGCATCCTGGCCTTCGTCGAGGACCCGGACGGCTACAAGATCGAACTGCTGTCGCCGCAGCGCAAGGACTGACCTTCCAGTCCTCGGAAACCCCGCCTCGAGCGGGGTTTTTCTTTTCCGGTGCGGGAAGTCGAGCCTTTGGCCAGGAAGGGCGCCCGAGCCTGCCTGGGGCGACAAAAGTTCGCAGGTTATCTCGTGCGGGCTCTCGTTCGTCGGGCGCAATGCCCGAGGCAGACACCGTGCAGTGCCTTTTCGGAGGCTGCTCCCGGCGCCTGGGGGATTAGGAATCATCTGATGTCCGCGAAGAACGCTGCTACGGATACTTCAGCCAGTATCCACGGGTTGCTCCCCGACGCCGCCAAGCAGGCCGGCCGGCTGCACCTTCGGTCCCTCGACGCCCAATTCCAATAACCAATCGCTTTTCCTTCCCCGCCGGCCCTCGTCTGCCGGTCGCTGCGATGCGTCTCCGAACCCCGTGGTTGAAGAAGGTCCGCAAGCCTGTCGGCTTGCGGCCGCCCTTGTGACCGGGAATGGCAGCGGCCCTGCCGCAGCTTTCCCCTGACTGCCGAGTTCCGAGGCCCATCATGGCTAAAACAATCGTTGTAATCGACAAGGCGACCCACGCGGCCACCGAGATCAACCAGGCTGACCTGACCCTTCGCGCACCCTCAGTCGTGAAGCTGGCCTTGAGCAAGGAGCAGGTCCTCAGCATGACCCGCGAAGGCAATGCCCTGGTGATCAAGACCCTGGACGGCGAGACGATCGTCATCCACGGGTTCTTCGGGGCGGCCGGTGAGCCGAACAGCGATCTGGTACTCGACAGCGGTGACGGCCATTACTGGGTTGCCGAGGTCAACGACGAAGGCTCGGTCTTCGCCAGTTACAGCGAAGTCGACTCGGTGGAGTCTCTGCTGGTAGCAGAAGGTGGCGATCAGGGGGCGCTGCCCTGGGTGCTGGGCGGTCTGGCTCTGGTTGCAGGCGGTGTTGCGGCCTCCAATAGTGGCGGCGGTGGCGGTCATCACGGCAGCAGCGGGCTCAAGGCTCCTACCGCCGAGCTGCAGGCAGGCGAGGCGGGCGGCCTCGTCGTCAGTGGCACCACCAGCCCCGGCGCCAGCGTTACCGTGACCTTCCCCGATGGTTCCAGCACGACCGTGGTGGCCGATGCCAATGGTCACTACCAGGCTTCCACCTCTTCGCCGCAGACCAGCGGCGGCGTGGACATTCACGTCGAGGATGGCAAGGGCAACAGCAGCGATGCCCATGTCGACTACACCGACACCACTGCGCCGAGCGCACCCAGCATCGAGGTGACTACCAACACCGATGGCAGCGTGACTGTCAGCGGTAACGCCGAGCCGGGTAGCACCGTGACCGTGACTTACCCGGATGGCAGCACCGGCAGTGTCGTCGTTGGCGAAGATGGCGGCTACAGCCTGACCTCTCCGCCCGACCAGCCCTCGGGCGAGCTGACCGCCAGCGCCACCGACGACGCCGGCAACACCAGCCCCGGCACCCAGTTGCCCTATGTCGATACCACTCCGCCGGCCGCGCCGAGCATCAGCGTCACCGAGAACACCGATGGCGGCCTCACCATCAGTGGCAGCGCCGAAGCCGGCAGCATCGTCACCGTCACCTTCCCGGACGGCTCGGTGGGTAATGTCATGGCTGACGACAACGGCCAGTACAGCATCACTACCCATGCGCCCCAGGCCAGTGGCGAAGTCAGCGCCACCGCCACCGACATCTACGGCAACACCGGTGAGCCCGGCAACCTGGCATACGTCGATAGCACCCCGCCGGATGCGCCGTTGCTCGATCCGCTGATTGCCCTGGAGGATGGTTCCGTCACCGTCTGCGGCAACGCCGAGCCCGGCTGCACCGTCACCGTGACCTTCCCGGACGGCTCCACCGGTACCACGGTTGCCGATGCGAACGGCGCCTTCGCGGTGACCTCCGTCAATCCGCAGCCCAACGGCGAGGTCAGCGCGGCTGCGACCGACCTGGACGGCAACACCGGCCCGGCCGCTACCGACAACTTCGCTGACAGCACCCCGCCCGGTGCTCCCGTGCTGGGCCCGATCATCACCAACGAAGATGGCAGCATTACCGTTGGCGGCAGCGCCGAGCCGGGCAGCACCGTCACCGTGACCTATCCGGATGGCTCCACCGGCTCCGTGGTCGTGGGTGACGATGGCAGCTTCACCTTCACCTCGCCTGAGAACCAGCCCACTGGCGACATCAGCGTCAACGCCACCGACGAAGCCGGCAATACCGGCGCCTCGGCGACCGAGAGCTATACCGATACCACCGCGCCGGAAGCGCCGAGCGTCAACGTCACCGCCAACGCCGATGGCGGCCTCACTGTCACCGGCAGTGCCGAAGCGGGCTCGACCGTCACCGTGACCTTCCCGGATGGCTCGACCGCCACGGCCACCGCCGGCAGCGACGGCAGCTACGAAATCACCACCCACGTACCGCAGACCAGCGGTGAGGTCAGCGCCGCCGCGACCGACGCGGCCGGCAATACCGGTGGTTCGACCACTTTCCCCTATACCGACAGCACCGCACCGCAAGCGCCGGTACTCGATCCGATCATTACCAACGAAGACGGCAGCATTACCGTTGGCGGCAGCGCCGAGCCAGGCAGCACCGTCACCGTCACCTACCCGGATGGCAGCACCGGCAACGTAGTCGTCGGTGAAGACGGCTCCTGGTCGATCACTTCGCCGGAAGATCAGCCCACCGGCGAAATCAGTGTCAACGCCACCGACGAAGCGGGTAACACCGGCGCTTCGGTGACCGAGAACTATGCCGACACCACTGCGCCGGAAGCGCCGAGCGTCAACGTCACGCCTAATGCTGATGGCGGCCTGACCGTAACCGGCAGTGCCGAAGCGGGCTCGACCGTTAGCGTGACCTTCCCCGATGGCTCGACCGCGACGGCCACCGCCGGCAGCGACGGCAGCTACGAAATCACCACCCACGTGCCGCAGACCAGCGGTGAGGTCAGCGCCGCCGCGACCGACGTAGCCGGTAACACCGGCGACTCGACCAGTGTCACCTATACCGACAGCACTGCTCCGCAAGCGCCGGTTCTGGACCCGATCGTCACCAACGAGGACGGCAGCATCACAATCGGTGGTAGCGCCGAGCCAGGTAGCACGGTGACCGTCACTTACCCGGATGGCAGTACCGGCAACGTAGTCGTCGGTGAAGACGGCTCCTGGTCGATCACCTCGCCGGAAAACCAGCCCACTGGCGACATCAGCGTCAACGCCACCGACGAGGCCGGCAATACCGGCGCCTCGGCGACCGAGAGCTATACCGATACCACCGCGCCGGAAGCGCCGAGCGTCAACGTCACCGCCAACGCCGATGGCGGCCTGACCGTCACCGGCAGCGCCGAGCCGGGCACCACCGTCACCGTGACCTTCCCGGATG
Organism: Pseudomonas sp. YH-1; assembly: GCF_051990045.1. Taxonomy (NCBI): domain Bacteria; kingdom Pseudomonadati; phylum Pseudomonadota; class Gammaproteobacteria; order Pseudomonadales; family Pseudomonadaceae; genus Pseudomonas; species Pseudomonas sp. YH-1. The sequence goes on from NZ_CP178184.1 coordinate 2,630,507, forward strand.
GCTCCACCGGCACCGCCACGGCAGGTGGCGATGGCAGCTACAGCGTCACCACGAACGTGCCGCAGACCAGCGGTGAGGTCAGCGCCGCCGCGACCGACGCCGCCGGCAACACCGGCGACTCGAGCACTTTCCCCTACACCGACAGTACCGCACCAGAAGCGCCGGTTCTGGACCCGATCGTCACCAACGAGGACGGCAGCATCACCGTTGGTGGCAGCGCCGAGCCAGGTAGCACCGTGACCGTCACCTACCCGGATGGCAGTACCGGTGACGTAGTCGTCGGTGAAGACGGATCCTGGTCGATCACCTCGCCGGACAACCAGCCCAGCGGTGAGATCAGCGTCAACGCCACCGACGAAGCCGGCAATACCGGGGCCTCGGTGACCGAGAGCTACACCGACACCACCGCGCCGGAAGCGCCGAGCGTCAACGTCACCGCCAACGCCGATGGCGGCCTGACTGTCACCGGCAGCACCGAACCGGGCACCACCGTCACCGTGACCTTCCCGGATGGCTCCACCGGCACCGCTACGGCAGGTGGCGATGGCAGCTACAGCGTCACCACGAACGTGCCGCAGACCAGCGGCGATGTCAGCGCCGTCGCGACCGACGCCGCCGGCAACAGCGGTGACTCGACCACCCAGGGCTACACCGACAGCACCGCGCCGTTGGCTCCGGTTCTGGACCCGATCGTCACCAATGACGACGGCAGCATCACCATCGGCGGCAGCGCCGAGCCGGGCAGCACCGTGACTGTGACCTATCCGGACGGCTCCACCGGCAACGTAGTCGTCGGTGAAGACGGCTCCTGGTCGATCACTTCGCCGGAAAACCAGCCCACTGGCGACATCAACGTCAACGCCACCGACGAAGCCGGCAATACCGGCCCGTCAGTCAGCGAAAGCTTCACCGACACCACCGCCCCGGAAGCGCCGAGCGTCAACGTCACCGCCAATACCGACGGCGGCCTGACCGTGACCGGTAGTGCCGAGCCGGGCACGACCGTCACCGTCACCTTCCCCGACGGCAGCACCGGCACGGCCACCGCCGGCCCCGGCGGCAGCTACGAAATCACCACCCATGTACCGCAGACCAGCGGTGAGGTCAGCGCGACTGCGACCGACGCCGCCGGCAATACCGGCGACGCCACCACCCAGGGCTACACGGACAGCACCGCGCCAGAAGCGCCGGTTCTGGACCCGATCATCACCAACGAGGACGGCAGCGTCACCGTCGGCGGCAGCGCCGAGCCGGGCAGCACGGTGACCGTGACCTACCCGGACGGCAGCACAGGTTCCGTGGTAGCGGGCGAGGACGGCAGCTTCAGCCTCACCTCGCCGATCAACCAGCCGAGCGGTGACGTAAGCGCCAAGGCTACCGACGAGGCCGGCAATACCGGCCCGTCCGCTACAGGCGAGTTTGCCGACACCACCGCGCCGGAGGCGCCGAGCCTCAGCGTCGCGGCCAATGCCGACGGCGGACTGACTGTGAGCGGTATGGCAGAGGCAGGCAGCACCGTTACCGTGACCTTCCCGGACGGCTCCACCGGCACGGGCACCGCTGGTGGCGATGGCAGCTACAGCATCACCACCACGGTTCCGCAAACCAGCGGTGACGTGAGCGCGACCGCCACCGACGCCGCCGGCAATACCGGCGACGCCACGACTCAGAGCTACACCGACAGCACTGCGCCGCAAGCGCCGGTACTCGATCCTCTCGTCACCAACGAAGACGGCAGCATTACCGTTGGCGGCAGCGCCGAGCCAGGCAGCACGGTGACCGTCACCTATCCTGACGGTAGCACCGGCTCCGTGGTGGCGGGTGAAGACGGCTCCTGGTCGATCACCTCGCCGGAAAACCAGCCCACCGGCGAAGTCAGCGTCGATGCCACTGACGAAGCCGGCAACACCGGCCCGTCTGCCAGTGAGAGCTTCACCGATACCACTGCGCCGGAGGCACCGAGCGTTTCCGTCACGGCGAACGCCGATGGCGGCCTGACTGTCACCGGCAGCGCCGAACCGGGCACGACCGTTACCGTGACCTTCCCCGATGGCAGCACCGCCAGCGCCACCGCTGGCGATAACGGCGACTACAGCGTCACCACCCATGTGCCGCAGACCAGCGGTGAGGTCAGCGCGACCGCGACCGACGCCGCCGGCAATACCGGCGACGCCACCACCCAGGGCTACACGGACAGCACCGCGCCAGAAGCGCCGGTTCTGGACCCGATCGTCACCAATGAGGACGGCAGCGTCACCGTCGGCGGCAGCGCCGAGCCGGGCAGCACGGTGACCGTGACCTACCCGGACGGCAGCACGGGCTCCGTGGTCGTGGGCGAGGACGGCAGCTTCAGCCTCACCTCGCCGGAGAACCAACCCACCGGCGAGATCAGCGTCAACGCCACTGACGAAGCGGGTAACACCGGTGCTTCGGTGACCGAGAGCTACACCGACACCACCGCGCCGGAAGCGCCGAGCGTCAACGTCACCGCCAACGCCGATGGCGGCCTGACCGTCACCGGCAGCGCCGAGCCGGGCACCACCGTCACCGTGACCTTCCCGGATGGCTCCACCGGCACCGCCACGGCAGGTGGCGATGGCAGCTACAGCGTCACCACGAACGTGCCGCAGACCAGCGGTGAGGTCAGCGCCGCCGCGACCGACGCCGCCGGCAACAGCGGTGATTCGACCACCCTCGGCTACACCGACAGCACCGCGCCGTTGGCTCCGGTTCTGGACCCGATCGTCACCAACGAAGACGGCAGCATTACCGTCGGCGGCAGCGCCGAGCCGGGCAGCACCGTGACTGTGACCTATCCGGACGGCTCCACCGGCGACGTAGTCGTCGGTGAAGACGGCTCCTGGTCGATCACCTCGCCGGAGAACCAACCCACCGGCGAAATCAGCGTCAACGCCACCGATGAGGCCGGCAACACCGGCCCGTCGGTCAGCGAAAGCTTCACCGACACAACCGCCCCGGAAGCGCCGAGCGTCAATGTCACGGCCAATGCCGACGGCGGCCTGACCGTGACGGGTACGGCGGAAGCGGGCAGCACCGTCACCGTGACCTTCCCCGATGGCAGCACCGGCACGGCAACCGCTGGCACCGATGGCAGCTACAGCGTCACCACCACGGTGCCGCAGACCAGTGGTGAGGTCAGCGCCAGTGCGACCGACGTCGCCGGCAATAGCGGCGACTCGACCAGCGTCACCTACACCGACAGCACTGCACCGCAAGCGCCGGTACTCGACCCGATCGTCACCAACGAAGACGGCAGCATCACCCTCGGTGGCAGCGCCGAGCCGGGCAGTACGGTGACCGTGACCTACCCGGACGGTAGCACCGGCTCCGTGGTAGCCGGTGAGGACGGCAGCTTCACCCTCACCTCGCCGGAGAACCAGCCCACCGGCGAGATCAGCGTCAACGCCACCGACGAAGCCGGCAATACCGGGGCCTCGGCGACCGAGAGCTACACCGACACCACCGCGCCGGATGCACCAAGCGTGAATGTCGCGGCGAATGCCGACGGCGGCTTGACCGTGACTGGCACGGCGGAAGCCGGCAGCAGCGTGACGGTGACCTTCCCGGATGGCTCCACCGGTACGGCAACCGCCGGCTCCGATGGCAGCTACAGCGTCACCACCCAGGTGCCGCAGACCAGCGGTGAGGTCAGCGCTACTGCCACCGACGAAGCCGGCAATACTGGCGATTCGGCCTCCCTTGCCTATGTCGACGACACGGCACCGCAAGCGCCGGCCCTGGACCCGCTGCAGAGCAATGCCGACGGCAGCATCACGGTCAGCGGTTCGGCCGAGCCAGGCAGCACGGTCAACGTGACCTATCCCGACGGCAGCACGGGTTCCGTGGTGGCCGGCGAAGACGGCAGCTTCACCCTCACGTCTCCGGCTGGCCAACCCAGCGGCGATGTGACGGCCAGCGCTACCGATGAGGCCGGCAACACCGGCCCGTCGGCTACTGGCGAGTTTGCCGACACCACCGCACCGGAGGCGCCGAGCGTCACAGTCACCGCCAATGCCGATGGCGGCCTGACCGTCAGCGGCAGCGCCGAGCCGGGTAGTACGGTGACCGTGACCTTCCCCGATGGCTCCACCGGCACGGGCACCGCTGGTGGCGATGGCAGCTACAGCATCACCACCACGGTTCCGCAAACCACCGGTGAGGTCAGCGCGACCGCGACCGACGCCGCCGGCAATACCGGCGATGCCACTTCCCAGGCCTACACCGATAGCACCGCGCCGCAGGCGCCGGTACTCGATCCGATCGTCACCAATGAAGACGGCAGCATCACCCTCGGCGGCTCGGCCGAGCCGGGCAGCACGGTGACTGTCACCTACCCCGACGGCAGCACCGGCTCCGTGGTGGCGGGTGAAGATGGTTCCTGGTCGACCACCTCGCCGGAGAACCAACCCAGCGGCGAAGTCAGCGTCAATGCCACCGACGAGGCCGGCAATACCGGTCCATCGGCGACCGAGAGCTATGCCGACACCACCGCGCCGGATGCACCGAGCATGACTGTCACGGCCAATGCCGATGGCGGCCTGACCGTGTCGGGTACGGCGGAAGCCGGCAGCAGCGTGACGGTGACCTTCCCGGATGGCTCCACCGGTACGGCAACCGCCGGCTCCGATGGCAGCTACAGCGTCACCACGAACGTGCCGCAGACCAGCGGTGAGGTCAGCGCCACTGCGACCGACGCCGCTGGCAACACCGGCGATGCCACGACTCAGAGCTACGCCGACAGCACCGCGCCGCAAGCGCCGGTACTCGACCCGATCGTCACCAATGACGACGGCAGCGTCACCGTTGGCGGCAGCGCCGAGCCAGGTAGCACCGTCACTGTCACCTATCCCGATGGCAGCACCGGCAGCGTCGTGGCGGGCGAAGACGGCAGCTTCAGCATCACCTCGCCGATCAACCAGCCGAGCGGTGACGTGAGCGCCAAGGCTACCGACGAAGCCGGCAATACCGGTGACTCGGTGACCGAGAGCTACACCGACACCACCGCCCCGGAAGCGCCGAGCGTCAATGTGACGGCCAATGCCGATGGCGGCCTGACCGTGAGCGGCAGCGCCGAGCCCGGTTCGACCGTTACCGTGACCTTCCCGGACGGTTCCAGCGACACCGTCACGGCAGGTAGCGACGGTAGCTACGGCATCACCACCCACGTACCGCAGACCAGCGGTGAGGTCAGCGCCAGCGCCACCGATGCCGCCGGCAATACCGGCGACGCCACCACCCAGGCCTACACCGACAGCACCGCGCCGCAAGCGCCGGTACTCGACCCGATCGTCACCAATGACGACGGCAGCGTCACCGTCGGCGGCAGCGCCGAACCGGGCAGCACCGTGACCGTGACCTATCCGGATGGCTCCACCGGCGACGTAGTCGTCGGTGAAGATGGTTCCTGGTCGATCACCTCGCCGGAGAACCAGCCCACCGGTGAAATCAGCGTCAATGCCACCGACGAAGCCGGCAACACCGGCGCCTCGGTGACCGAGAGCTACACCGACACCACCGCACCGGAAGCGCCGAGCGTGACTGTCACAGCGAACGCCGATGGCGGCTTGACCGTGAGCGGCAGCGCCGAGCCGGGCTCGACCGTTACCGTGACCTTCCCGGATGGCTCCAGCGACACCGTCACAGCAGGTAGCGATGGTAGCTACGGCATCACCACCCACGTGCCGCAGACCAGCGGTGAGGTCAGCGCCAGCGCCACCGATGCCGCTGGCAATACCGGCGACGCGACCACCCAGGCCTATACCGACAGCACCGCGCCGCAAGCGCCGGTACTCGACCCGATCGTCACCAACGAAGACGGTAGCGTCACCGTCGGCGGCAGCGCCGAGCCGGGCAGCACCGTCACCATCACCTACCCGGACGGCACTACCGGCTCCGTGGTAGCGGGTGAAGACGGCTCCTGGTCGATCACCTCGCCGGAGAATCAGCCCAGCGGTGACCTCACCGCCAAGGCCACCGACGAAGCCGGCAATACCGGCGCCTCGGTGACCGAGAGCTACACCGACACCACCGCGCCGGATGCACCGAGCGTGAATGTCGCGGCGAATGCCGACGGCGGCCTGACCGTGACTGGCACGGCGGAAGCCGGCAGCACCGTGACCGTTACCTTCCCTGATGGCACCACCGGTACGGCCATCGCCGGCTCCGATGGCAGCTACAGCGTGACCACCACGGTTCCGCAGACTTCCGGCGAGATCAGCGCGACCGCCACCGATGCCGCCGGCAACACCGGCGACGCCACTGCACAGAGCTACACCGACAGCACTGCTCCGCTGGCGCCGGTACTCGATCCGCTCGTCACCAATGAAGACGGCAGCCTCACCATTGGCGGCTCGGCCGAGCCGGGCAGCACGGTGACCGTCACCTATCCCGACGGCACCACCGGCAGTGTGGTGGCCGGTGAGGATGGCAGCTTCACCCTCACGTCTCCCGCCGGCCAGCCCAGCGGCGATGTCACCGCCAAGGCCACCGACGAAGCCGGCAATACCGGCCCGTCGGCCACCGGCGAGTTCGCCGATACCACCGCACCGGACGCGCCGAGCGTTAACGTCACGGCCAATGCCGATGGCGGTCTGACGGTGACCGGCAGCGCGGAGGCGGGCAGCACCGTGACCGTGACCTTCCCGGACGGCAGCACCGCGACCACCACGGCGGGTGGCGATGGCAGCTACAGCATCAGCACCCAGGTGCCGCAGACCAGCGGTGAGGTCAGTGCAACCGCCACCGATGCCGCCGGCAACACCGGCGATGCCACCACCCAGGCCTACACCGACAGCACTGCGCCGCAAGCGCCGGTCCTCGACCCGGTCGTCACCAACGAAGACGGCAGCATTACCGTCGGCGGCAGCGCCGAGCCGGGCAGCACCGTCACCATCACCTACCCGGACGGCACTACCGGCTCCGTGGTAGCGGGTGAAGACGGATCCTGGTCGGTCACCTCGCCGGACAACCAGCCCAGCGGCGAGATCAGCGTCAACGCCACCGACGAAGCCGGCAACACTGGCGCCTCGGTGACCGAGAGCTACACCGACACCACCGCGCCGGATGCCCCGAGCGTCAACGTCACGGCCAATGCCGATGGCGGCCTGACGGTAACGGGTACGGCAGAGGCGGGCAGCAGCGTCACCGTAACCTTCCCGGATGGCTCTACCGATACCGCCACGGCGGGCAGCGATGGCAGCTACAGCATCACCACCCACGTACCGCAGACCAGTGGCGACGTGACCGCCAGCGCCAGCGACGCGGCTGGCAACGTAGGCGACAGCACCACCGTGGGCTACACCGACACCGGTGCGCCACAATCGCCGAGCGTGAACGTCAGCGCCAATGCCGATGGCGGCCTGACCGTCAGCGGCAGCGCGGAGGCGGGTAGCACCGTTACCGTGACCTTCCCGGACGGCTCGACTACCTCGGTGACCGCCGGCAGCGATGGCAGCTACGAAGTCACCACCCACGTCCCGCAGACCAGCGGTGACGTCAGCGCCAGCGCCACCGATGCCGCTGGCAACACCGGCGCGCCCACGGTCGAGAGCTACAGCGACACCCAGGGCCCGCAGGCTCCGAGCGTCAACGTCACGGCCAACGCCGACGGCGGCCTGACCGTCAGCGGCAGCGCGGAGGCGGGCAGCAGCGTCACTGTGACCTTCCCGGATGGCTCCACCGACACCGTCACGGCGGGCAGCGATGGCAGCTACAGCGTTACCACCAGCACTCCGCAAACCACAGGCGAGGTCAGCGCCAGCGCGACCGACGCCGCCGGCAATACCGGCGCCGCGGCCACCGTGGACTACACCGACAGCGGCGCACCGCTGGCGCCGAGCGTGAACGTCGGCGTCAATGCCGATGGCGGCCTGACTGTCAGCGGCAGCGCGGAGGCGGGCAGCAGCGTCACCGTGACCTTCCCCGATGGCAGCACCGGCACGGCGACCGCGGGCACCGATGGCAGCTACAGCGTCACCACCCACGTCCCGCAAACCAGTGGTGACGTCAGCGCCAGCGCCACCGATGCCGCTGGCAATGCCAGCGCCCCGACGGTCGAGTCCTACACCGACAGCACCGCACCGCTGGCGCCGGAACTGGAGCCGCTGGTGACCAACGGTGATGGCAGCGTCACCCTCACCGGCAGCGCCGAAGCGGGCAGCACCGTGACCGTGACCTTCCCGGACGGCACCACCGGCTCTGTGGTCGCGGGCAGCGATGGCACCTTCAGCATCACCTCGCCGGCGGGGCAGCCCACCGGCGATGTCACCGCCAAGGCCACCGACGAGGCGGGCAATACCGGCCCGTCGGCCACCGGCGAATTCGCCGACACCACCGCACCGGATGCGCCGAGCGTGAACGTCAGCGCCAATGCCGATGGCGGACTGACCGTCAGCGGCAGCGCGGAGGCGGGTAGCACCGTTACCGTGACCTTCCCGGATGGCAGCAGTACCACCACGACCGCCGGCAGCGACGGTTCCTACAGCGTTACCACGACGGTGCCGCAGACCACGGGTGAAGTCAGCGCCACGGCGACCGACAGCGCCGGCAATACCGGAGACGCCGCCACGGTGGGCTACACCGATACCGGCGCGCCGCAGTCGCCGAGCGTGAACGTCAGCGCCAACGCCGATGGCGGCCTGACCGTGACAGGCATGGCGGAGGCGGGCAGCACCGTCACCGTGACCTTCCCGGACGGCAGCACCGGTACGGCGATCGCGGGCAGCGACGGTAGCTACAGCGTCACTACCCATGTTCCACAAACCTCCGGTGAGGTCAGCGCGACCGCTACCGACGCAGCGGGCAATAGCGGCGCCGCCGCCACGGTGGACTACACCGACACCGGTGCTCCGCTGGCACCGAGCGTGAACGTCACGGCCAATGCCGATGGCGGCCTGACCGTGAGCGGCACGGCGGAGGCGGGCAGCAGCGTCACCGTGACCTTCCCGGATGGCAGCACCGGCACCGCGACTGCGGGTTCCGACGGCAGCTACAGCGTCACCACGACGGTTCCGCAAACCAGTGGTGAAGTCAGCGCGACCGCCACCGATGCCGCCGGCAATACCGGCGGCGCGGGTACCGCGGACTACACCGACAGCGCTGCGCCGCTGGCGCCGAGCGTGAACGTCACGGCCAATGCCGATGGCGGCCTGACCGTGAGCGGCATGGCGGAGGCGGGCAGCAGCGTCACCGTGACCTTCCCGGATGGCAGCACCGGCACCGCGACTGCGGGTTCCGACGGCAGCTACAGCGTGACCACCACGGTTCCACAGACCAGTGGGAATGTCAGTGCATCGGCCACCGATGCCGCCGGCAATGCCGGTGCGTCGACGGTCGAGAGCTATACCGACAACACCGCACCCCTGGCGCCGGTACTCGATCCGCTGGTGAACAATGCTGATGGCAGCGTTACTGTCAGCGGCAGCGCCGAAGCGGGCAGCAGCGTCACTGTGACCTACCCGGATGGCACCACTGGATCGGTAACCGCCGGCTCCGATGGCCGCTTCAGCGTCACCTCGCCGGTCGGCCAGCCCAGCGGTGAGGTCAGTGCCAGTGCCAGTGATGCCGCCGGCAACAACGGCCCGTCGTCTGCTGCCACCTTCACCGACACCACAGCGCCGACTGCGCCGAGCGCCAACGTCGCGGCGAACGCTGATGGCGGCCTGACCGTGAGCGGTACGGCCGAGGCGGGCAGCACTGTCACCGTAACCTTCCCGGATGGCACCAGCGGCACGGCAGTCGCCGGCACCGACGGCAGCTACAGCGTCACCACCCATGTGCCGCAAACCAGCGGTGACGTCAGCGCCCTGGCGACCGACGCAGCCGGCAACAACGGTCCGGCCACTACCGCCGCCTACACGGACACCAGCCTGCCGCAAGCGCCGGTGCTCGACCCGCTGGTGAACAATGCCGATGGCAGCGTCACCGTCAGCGGCAGCGCCGAAGCGGGCAGCAGCGTCACTGTGACCTACCCGGATGGCACCAGCGGATCGGTGACCGCCGGGACCGATGGCCGCTTCAGCGTCACCTCGCCGGTTGGCCAGCCCAGCGGCGAAGTCAGCGCCAGCGCCACCGACCTGGCGGGTAACGTCGGCCCGGCTGCCACCGCAGACTTCACCGACACCACCGCACCAGGTGCGCCGAGCGTGAACATCACGGTCAACGCCGATGGCGGCCTCACCGTGAGCGGCAGCGCGGAGGCGGGCAGCACCGTCACCGTGACCTTCCCCAGCGGCGCTACCGGTACGGCCATTGCCGGTTCCGACGGCAGCTACAGCGTTACTACCCACGTCCCGCAGAGCACTGGCGAAGTCAGCGCCGCTGCCACCGACGCGGCCGGCAACACCGGTGCGTCCGCCTCCGCGGACTACGCCGACAACACCGCGCCGCTCGCTCCCAGCGTGCTGGTCAACGCCAATGCCGACGGCACCCTGGTGGTCAGCGGCAACGCCGAAGCCGGCAGCAGCGTCACCGTGACCTTCCCCGATGGTACGCAGCAGACCGTCACCGCCAGCGCCGCGGGCACCTACAGCGTTACCAGCGCTGGAGCCCAGGGCAGCGGCGAGGTCAGCGCCGTAGCCACTGACGCCGCCCATAACAGCAGCGCCAGCGGCAGTGCGCACTACGCGCTGGCGACTGTCAGCGGCATCTCCGAAGACAACGGCCTGAACAGCGGCGACTTCATCACCAACGACAACACCCTGGTGGTCAGCGCCACCGTGGTCGGCCAGCTCAACGCCGGCGACAAGGTGCAGATCTCCATCGACGGCGGCCAGACCTGGCACGACGCCGTCGATCAGGGCAACGGCACCTATGTCTTCGACAACAGCGGCACCACCCTGGGCGATGGCGACTATGTGTTCATGGCCCGCGTGGTCGGCAGCGAAGGCAATGTCAGCCTGGCCGGCAGCCAGGCGGTACAGATCGATACCCAGGGTCCGTCCGCCAGCCTCACCATCAGCTTCGATGGCATCAGCGACGACAACGGCTACCTCGGCAACGACTTCGTCACCAACGACAATACGCTGCTGTTCCACGGCCACCTGAGCCAGAACCTGGCGGCTGACGAGGGTGTGGAAATCAGCCTCGACGGTGGCCAGACCTGGCAGCGCGTCGAGGTCAACGGCACTGACTGGAGCTTCGACAATACGGGCAAGGTACTGGGTGACGCGGTGTACGACGTGCAGGTACGGGTGGTCGACGATGCCGGCAACGTCGGCAACAGCGCCAGCCACAACGTGCAGATCGATACCGACGGACCGAGCGCCGACAAGACCATTACCCTCGACGCCATCAGCGACGACAACGGCGCCCAGGGCAATGACTTCATCACCAACGACAACACCCTGGTGTTCTCCGGCAAGCTGGGCGTTGCCCTCGGCGCCGGCGAAGGCGTGGAGATCAGCCTGGATGGCGGCCAGACCTGGCAGCGTGCCGAGGTCAATGGCACCGACTGGCGCTTCGACAACACCGGCAAGGTGATTGCCGACGGCAGCTACACCGTGGTTGTGCGGGTGGTGGACGACGCCGGCAACATCGGCCAGAGCGCCCAGCACGACCTGAGCATCGACACCCAGGCGCCGACCTTCACCAGCTTCGTCCTCGACCTGGATACCGCCAGCGACAATGGCAGCAGCACCACCGACAACAAGACCAGCGTGATGACGCCGAGCTTCACCGGCACTGTTGCCGGTCTCTCCGCGGCGGACGCTGCGGCTGCCGCGGCGGGCAAGATCACCGTGATGCTGTTCGACGACAAGAACGGCGATGGCGTCTATGGCGAGGGCGATGTCCTCTACGCCCAGGACCTCACCCTGACGGTGAACGGCACCGGCGGCACCTTCAACGTGACGCTGCCGTCGATGTTCGATGGTAGCTACAACATGAAGGCAGTGCTGGTGGACGAGGCGGGCAACCACTCCCAGGTCGGCCTGCTCGACAACAGTGCCGATGCCAGGCTGGTCATCGACGTGGCCGGCACGCCGTCGGTGGCTTCCAGCACCCAGGCCGCCGACGGCCTCGGCCTGTCGATGTCGTCCATCGGTGACTTCAACGGCGACGGCTACGAGGACTTCGTGGTCTCCGCGCCGCACGACATCTATGGCTCCACCGCGGCCTACCAGTCGGACATCTATGTGCTCTATGGCAGCGCCAATGGCCTACCGTCGTTGAAGAACATCGACAACCTGACACCCGACCAGGGCTTCCGCATCAAGCAGAGCGGCGTTACCGGCACGGGGGGCGATGTTGGTATCCAGGGTCAATTGGTCACCAACCTCGGCGACATCAACGGCGACGGCTATGACGACTTTGCCATCACCGGCACGCTCAACGACCGCGCCTACATAATCTTCGGTCGTGAAGGCAACACTCTCAGCACCCTCGATCTGCAGAGCCTGGAGAATGGTGCCACCGCCAATGGCTTCGTGATCAAGAACAACAACACCGGTGGGTGGCCGGCCAACAGCATCAGCGGCGGCGACATCAATGGTGACGGCTACGCCGACCTGATCATCGGCTCGGCCGACGGTAACGGCGGCAACGGCATGTACGTGGTGCTCTATGGTCACGCTGGCGACGCGGGCAGCTCTGCGTGGAGCAACCTGCTGCTGCGCAACTACGCCAGCGATGCCGATCCGGGTGGCCTCTACTACGCCACCGGTGCCACCTCGTCCACTCTGGGTTCACGCGTGGAGAACCAGACCAACGTGCGCACCACCTATACGCCTGACGCCGATTCCGACCTCGGTTCGGTGATCAAGGTCATCGGCGACGTCAACGGCGATGGCTACGCCGACTACATCGTCACTGCTCCGCGCGGCAACGGGCTGAGCGGCAGTACGGTGTCCAACAGCGGCACCGCCTACCTGATCTGGGGTAGCGCCAATGGCTTGGGCAACAGCTACAACCTGGCCAACCTGACGCCTGACCAGGGCGTGCGCCTGGTGGGTTCGGAAACCGGTGAGTGGCTCGGCGGGGCGACCTATGACCAGGGCGGAACAGCGCAGAACGCCGGCCAGTGGTACGCCGAATTCTCCTCTATCCAGAACATCGGCGATATCAATGGCGACGGCATCGAGGACTTCGCCATCGGTTCGCCGGGCTGGGGCGACTCGGCTACCGACACCACCGCACCGGGCCGGGTCTATGTGATCTATGGCAAGGAGAGTGGGGTGGCCTGGAGTGACATCAAGCTGGGCAACCTGAACGGCACCGATGGCTTCATCATCTCCAGCAGCAGCAATGGCACCGCCATTAGTGGTTCGAAGACCACCGCTGACGGCATGCTTGGCTATGCCGTCAGCTCCGGCGGCGATGTCAACGGCGACGGCATCGACGACTTCCTGATCGGTATGCCCGGCTACGATAACGGCGTCACCAACCGTGGCGCGGTGTACCTGGTGTACGGTCGCGCCGACGGCAGCTTCGACGCCAATACCGACCTGGACGCGCTGGTCGCGGCCGGGCTGGCGGTGAAGTACACCGGGGTCAACGCCAATGACTATGCCGGTACCGGCCTGGCCATGGGCGACTGGAATGGCGACGGTATCGCCGATTATGGCTACGGCGTCTGGCAGAGCGACACCGGAGCGACCAACGCCGGTGGCTACAACATCTACAGCGGCTCCATCGCGCTGCTGACCCACAGCTACACCGTCGGTGACGATGAAATCTGGGCCGGCACCACCAGCCCGGGAGCGTCCGCCATCAACAACGGGGTGGACATCATCAGCGGCGGCCAGGGCAACGACATCATCCACGGCATCGGTACCGACACCACTGGTACCACCGATACCAGCGTGCAGCATGACGTGGCCATGGGCGGTGCCGGCAACGACACCATCGGTCTGGTCGGGACGACGTTCACCCGGGTCGACGGTGGCCTGGGCATCGATACCCTGAAGTTCGAGGCCTCCGGCCTGCAGCTGGATCTCACCAGCTACGGCACGCGGGTCAAGGGTTTCGAGATCTTCGACCTGGGCAGCAGCCAGGAGGGCAGCGGCAACAACACCCTCTCGCTGCGCCTGGCGGACGTGCTCAAGCAGGTCGACACCACCAGCGCCGAGGTGCCCAACCTGATGATCAAGGGTGATGGCAGTTCCACCGTGGACCTGGCCGAAACGGTCGGTTCCGGCGGCTGGGAAGTCAGCGGCAGCAAGAACGTGAACGGCGTCGATTACGACATCTGGCACAACGCGAGCATGGGGAGCAACACCAATGCGGACCTGCTGATCCAGCACGGCATCAACGTGGTCTGACGACCGGGGCGAGGGGCGCTGGGTGGCCGGCGCCCCTCGGCTTTGTCACAGGCCGTGGCTCTTCTGCCTGACCTCCGGAGTGCTCGTCGCTTCCCGGTGGTTGGGCGTTTGTCGTTTAGGAAACGTCTCATTCTTGCCAGGACGCAGGCTTCGGATAATGGCCCGGACGATTCGCAACAGGCCGTTCTGAGCGGTCTCTTTCTACAGCGGGCACTCCCCGGTCACCCCCCGGCGACCATTAGCAGGCCCACCTCTCCACGCCCGCCACGGGCGCTGCAGACGAACGTCGCGTATCCAACGCGCGCCGGCACTCCAGGACGAGTTCCCCGAATACGAGTATGGAAGACCGTACCGGCGCGCCTCCATTGACTCCGGGAGGCCCTCGGTGAACGCCTGGAAATTCGGACCCCTGGCCTGGCTCTGCCTGGCCGGTTTCTCCACCGCAACGCTCGCCAGTGTCCTCGATGATGGCTGGTTCGGTGCCAGCAGCCCCGAACAGCGCAGCCTGGCACCCAGCCAGCTGATCGAACGCACCGGCGGCCAGCGCCAGACACCGGAGCTCGACGCGCCGGCGGCGCGGCGCCTGCTGGATCTCAATCAGGCCGTGCAGATGGCCGTCAACCGCCACCCCTCCATCGCCGACGCCATCGCCACCCTGGCACAACAGGGCGACGGCATCGCCATGGCGCGCTCCGGCTATTACCCCCAGGTGAAAATGGGCCTGGGGCGTGGGGATACCACCCAGAACGGCACCAGCCAGACTGCCTCACTGTCGGTCTCGCAACTGCTCTACGACTTCGGCAAGGTCGCCGGCAGCGTCGATAGCGCCGAGGCACAATCGCGCCGGCAGCAGGCGCTGGTCCTCAAGCAGATCGACCTGATTTCCCGGCAGACCGCCGAGGCGACCATCGACCTGCACCGCTACCGCCTGCTCGGGCGCATCGCCGATGAGCAGGTGAGTGCCATGGAGCGTGTCTATGCCATGACTCAGGACCGCGCGGGAGCCGGCGTCACCAGCCGATCCGACCCGATCCAGGCACTGGCCCGGGTCGACGCGGCGCGTGCCAGCCAGTTGCAGATCCGCTCGCAGTACCACCAGGCGCAGGAGCGTCTGCGCACCCTGGTCGGTGGCCCGGTTTCCGGCGATATCGCCGCGCTCTCCGACGACCAGGCCGCCCGCGTCGACCTGGCGCGGCGCCTGGACACCAGCATCCTGCCCGATGTGCTGGCCGCCGAAGCCGAGCGCCAGACTGCCGAGGCGCAGTTGCGGGTCGCCAAGGCCGACCGCATGCCCACCGTGAGTATCGAGGCCGCCAGCACCAAGGCGCTGAGCGGCGACAACCCCAGTACCTATGAGCGTCACGGCAGCGACAACAGCATCAGCCTCAACTTCACCTCGACGCTTTACCAGGGCGGCGGCCTGCGTGCCCAGGTGCGCGCCGCCACCAATGCCCTGGAAGCGGCACGGCAACGCATCGAGGACGCACGCCTGTCGGCCAGCGACCAGATGCGCAATATGCGCGAACAGATCATCGGCAACCGCGCGCGCCTGGGAGTGCTCGGCAGCCGCAAGCGCAACCTCGACGAATCCCGCGAGCTGTACCGCGAGCAGTACAAGCTCGGCACCCGCTCGATTCTCGACCTGCTCAACACCGAGCAGGAGTACTACCAGGCACTCTCCGACGAGGAAATGGTGCGCCATGACCTCTGGCTGGGCCAGGTCGGCCTGGTCGACGCCCAGGGCCGTGGCCGTGAGTTCTATGGCCTGAACTACACCACCGTTCAAGGTATGGAGGTGCTGCCATGAGCCTCGCTCCGCAATCCGCTCGCTGGCTGGACGCGATGCTCGCCGTCGCCCGCCACTACGGCATCGGTGTCTCCGAAGAGGGCGCGCGTGTCGCCCTGGCCTGGGAGCAGGGCGCTTCCGCCGACCTGATGCTGCTGCACATGGCCAAGAGCCTGGGGCTCGCCCTGCGCTTCGGCAAACTCTCGGTCGAGCTGCTCGACGCCTGGCGCCTGCCACTGGTGGCAGAGTTCGACGACGGCAGCGTCTGCGTCGTGCAGACCATCGACGGCGAGGGCAACCTCGGCGTGCTGTTCAGTGGTGACAAGGGCCTGGAAACCCGCATCGGCGTCGACGAGTTCCGCCAACGGGTGCGCCGTGTGGCGATCCTCCGGCCGCAGGTGGCGGTGCCCGACGCGCGCGTCGACCAGTACATCCGCCCGTACCGGCGCAACTGGTTCTGGAGCATCGCCCTGCGCGACTGGAAGCGCTACGGCGACGTCATGCTCGCCTCGCTGGTGGCCAACGTCCTGGCCCTGGCCGGGGTGATCTTCTCCATGCAGGTCTACGACCGGGTGGTCCCGGCCAACTCCGAGGCAACCCTCTGGGTGCTGTTCGGCGGGGTGATGCTGGCGATCTTCTTCGAGTTCTGCCTGCGCGTCTCGCGCACCCATATCTCCGACACGGTCGGCAAGCGCGCCGACCTGCGCATCTCCGACGTGGTCTTCGGCCGCGCGCTGCGCCTGCGCAACTCGGCACGCTCGCGCTCCACCGGCACCTTCATCTCGCAGTTGCGCGAGATCGATCAGGTGCGCGACCTGTTCACCTCGACCACCGTCGGGGCACTGGCTGACCTGCCGTTCTTCCTGCTGTTCCTGGTGGTGCTGTGGATGGTCGGCGGCCCGCTGGTGTTCGTCGCCCTGGGCGCCGTTCCTTTGCTGGTGATTCCCGGCCTGCTGATCCAGAAGCCGCTGGAACGCCTGTCCAACGAAGGCATGCGCGAGTCGGCGCTGCGCAACGCAATGCTGGTGGAGGCGGTGCAGGGCATCGAGGACATCAAGCTGCTGCGGGCCGAGGCGCGCTTCCAGAACCAGTGGAACAACGTCAACGATGTGTCCGCCGGCATCAGCATGCGCCAGCGCTTCCTCACCAGCCTGCTGATGAGCTGGACCCAGGAAGTCCAGGGCATCGTCTATGCCCTGGTGCTGGCCCTGGGCAGCTACCTGGTGATGCAGGGCGACATGACCACCGGCGCCCTGGTGGCCTCGTCGATCCTCGCCTCGCGGATGATTTCGCCGCTGGCGCAGATGGCCTCGGTGTTCTCCCGCTGGCAGACCGCCAAGGTCGCGCGCAAGGGCCTGGACGAACTGATGAGCCGCCCGGTGGACCAGCCCGAACGTGCCCGCCGGGTTCACCGCGCGGCACTCAACGGCAATTACCAGCTCGACGGTGTGAGCTTCCGCTACGGCGACAACGACAAGCGCCCGGCGCTAATGGTGCCGCAGCTGCAGATCCGCGCCGGTGAGAAGATCGCCATCCTCGGCCGCATCGGCTCCGGCAAGTCGACCCTGCTCAACCTGCTCTCGGGCATGCACAGCCCGCAGGAAGGCCGCGTCTCGCTGGATGGCCTGGACCTGGCGATGATCGACACCGCCGACGTCCGCCGCGACATGGCCATGCTGCCGCAGAGCTCGAGGCTGTTCTACGGCACCATCCGCGAGAACATCCTGCTCGGCGCGCCGATGGCCAGCGACGCCATGGTCACCCAGGCGCTGTCCCTGTCCGGGGCGCTGTCCTTCGTGCAGGCGCTGCCCGATGGACTCGACGAGGTGATCCTCGAAGGCGGCCAGGGCCTGTCCGGCGGCCAGCGCCAGACCCTGCTGCTGGCCCGCACGCTGATCCGCAATCCGTCCATCGTGCTGCTCGACGAGCCGACCGCCAACTTCGACGAGATGACCGAGCGCCAGGTGATCGACGCCATGGGCCCGTGGATGGCACCGCGCACGCTGGTGGTCGCAACCCACCGCATGCCGGTCCTGAAATGGGTCGACCGGATCATCCTCGTCGACAACGGGCGGGTGGTGCTGGACGGTCCCAAAGACAAGGTTCTCAAGGAGCTGACCCAATGACCGATCTCAAGCTCCCGGTAGCCAGGGCGGACGTCCCGCCGGCTATCCCGCAGACCACGGTTTCCACTCCGCGTGCGCACCAGCGCGGCGCCCCGGCAGAACCGCCACTGCCGCGCTCCAGCCTGGTTGTGTGGCTGATCGCAGCCATGCTCGCCGCATTTGCCGTGTGGGCCAGCCTGTTCTCCCTGGACGAAGTCTCCACCGGCAGCGGGAAGGTGGTCCCATCCTCGCGCGAACAGGTCATCCAGTCCCTCGAGGGCGGCATCCTGGTCTCGCTCAACGTCCACGAGGGCGATCTGGTCGAGGCCGGCCAGGTCCTTGCCCAGCTCGACCGCACCCGCAGCGAGTCGGCGGTGGAAGAGAGCGCCTCGCGCATGCGCGCCGCCAAGGCCGAGGCCGCACGGCTATATGCCGAGGTCAATGGCACGCCGCTGAACTTCCCTGACGATGTCCAGGCATTCCCCGATCTGGTGAGCAGCGAGACGGCGCTCTATCACTCGCGCAAGGACAGCCTGGCGAAGAACCTGGCGGGCATCAATGACGCCCTTGGTCTGGTCCGTCGCGAGCTGGCGATGACCCAGCCGCTGGTGGCGCGTGGCGCCGCCAGCGATGTGGAAGTGCTGCGCCTGCGGCGCCAGGCCAACGAGCTGGAGCGCAAGGCCACCGAGCTGCAGACCCAGTACGTGGTCAAGGCCCGTGAGGACCTGGCCAGGGCCAATGCCGAGATCGAGGCACAAAGTTCGGTCACCCGTGGCCGCTCGGATGCCCTGCACCGCACCACCTTCACGTCGCCGGTGCGCGGCATCGTCAAGGACATCGCGGTCACCACGGTCGGCGGCGTCGTGCCGCAGGATGGCAAGCTGATGGAGATCGTGCCGGTCGATGAGAAGCTGCTGGTCGAGGCACATATCTCGCCGCGCGACGTCGCCTTCATCCGTCCCGGACTGGACGCCACGGTGAAGATCACCGCCTACGACTATTCGATCTACGGTGGCCTGCACGGCAAGGTCACGACCATCTCTCCGGATACCATCCAGGACGAGGTGAAGCGCGAGGTCTTCTATTACCGGGTATTCATCCGCACCGACGTCGATCACCTGACCAACAGGGACGGCAAGCGCTTCGACATCGTTCCGGGGATGATCGCCACGGTGGATATCCACACCGGTAACAAGACCATCCTCGACTACCTGTTGAAGCCGCTGAACAAGGCCCGCGAGGCACTGCGCGAGCGCTGAGTCTCCGGTGGCGTCAATCGGCCATCATTGATGGCCCGGAAGCCCCGCCAGCCAGGCGGGGTTTTTCTTTTCGGGCTGTCATCAGAAAGTCACCACAGCGTTCATACTCAAGAGGCATCGACGTCGGACGCGTCGATTGCGGAAGCAGTTTCCGCCATTCGCTTGTCACAGTCAGAAGGAGCGCGCTGCGGGCCGGAGAATCCCCGCCGCGACGCCCCCGGCAGTGACGGTCGAATGGACGGCCGCATCGATTTATCGGAAGGCCCGCGCCACGGCGCCCGGCTTCCATCGTCAAGGAATACAGCATGTCCCCAAGACCGGTAAACAATGCCTCGGTCAGCCCCAAGGGCAGCCTCGAAACCCTCTCCCAACGTGAAGTCCACCAGCTCAGCGAAGCGGGCTCTGGCAGCACCTACAAACTCTTCCGCCAATGTGCCCTGGCCATCCTCAACACCGGCACGCAGATCGATAACGCCAAGCACATCCTCGACGCCTACCGCGACTTCGAACTGGAAATCCACCAGCAGGACCGCGGCGTGCGCCTGGAACTGTTCAACGCGCCGGCCGACGCCTTCGTCGATGGCGAGATGATCGCCAGCACCCGCGAAATGCTCTTCAGCGCCCTGCGCGACATCGTCTACACCCAGAACGCCCTGAACAGCCGGCGTTTCGGCCTCGACAGCTCGGCCGGTATCACCGACTACGTCTTCCACCTGCTGCGCAACGCTCGCGCCCTGCACGCCGGCGTGGAGCCGAAGATCGTCGTGTGCTGGGGCGGCCACTCGATCAGCACCAACGAGTACAAGTACACCAAGAAGGTCGGCCACGAGCTGGGCCTGCGCAGCCTCGATGTGTGCACCGGCTGCGGTCCGGGCGTGATGAAGGGCCCGATGAAGGGCGCCACCATCGGCCACGCCAAGCAGCGCATCACCGACGGCCGCTATATCGGCCTGACCGAGCCGGGGATCATCGCCGCCGAGGCGCCGAATCCCATCGTCAACGAACTGGTGATCCTGCCGGACATCGAGAAGCGCCTGGAGGCCTTCGTCCGCGTCGGCCACGGCATCATCGTGTTCCCCGGCGGTGTCGGCACGGCGGAGGAGTTCCTCTACCTGCTGGGCATCCTCATGCACCCGGAGAACCAGGACATGCCGTTCCCTCTGGTGCTCACCGGCCCGCGCAGTGCGGCGGCCTACATCGAACAGCTGCATGCCTTCGTCGGTGCGACCCTGGGCGAGGCGGCGCAGAAGCGCTACCGCATCATCATCGACGACCCGGCGGAAGTAGCGCGCGAAATGAGTTCCGGGCTCAAGCAGGTCAAGCAGTTCCGCCGCGAGCGCAACGACGCCTACCATTTCAACTGGCTGCTGAAGATCGACGAGGGCTTCCAGCGCCCGTTCGAACCGACCCACGAGAACATGGCCGGCCTGGACCTGGGCCGCGACGTGCCGCCCCACGAGCTGGCGGCGAACCTGCGCCGGGCCTTCTCCGGCATCGTCGCCGGCAACGTGAAGGACCGCGGCATCCGCATGATCGAGGAGTTCGGCCCGTACGAGATCCACGGCGACGCGGCCATCATGGAACCGCTGGATGCGCTGCTGCAGGCCTTCGTCGAGCAGCACCGGATGAAGCTGCCGGGTGGAGCGGCTTACGAGCCGTGCTACCGGGTTGTGCAGCGAGCCGGCGTGGCGGCAGTATGACTTTGTAGGAGCGAGCTTGCTCGCGAACCGCACAGCATCGGAGTCGCCGGGAAGTGTTCGCGAGCAAGCTCGCTCCTACGAAGAGCGCAAAACAAAAAGCCCCGCCAGAATGCGGGGCTTTTTCATGTCGGTATAGCGTTCAGGACTTACATTCAGGAGAAGGCTTACAGATCGAAATCGTAGTCAGACAGTTGGCGCTGCAGGCGACGCTCTTCCAGGTAATTGTCGATGATGCGGCGCTTGGTCAGGTTGGTCTTGGCGACCTCTGCCGTGGCTTCTGCGCCGTCATCGCTGTCGTCAGTGCTGACATCGTCCTCGAGTTCGAGGTCTTCTTTGTCGTTTGCCATTCGGTGCACTCCACAACACGGGGTGTGTTGGCGCCCCTTATATCGACAAAGGCGTAAGCGGTAAAAAAGATTTTTTCAATCGGCCTGAAGGAATTTTCCCATAACGCTCAATCGTCCGAAGTCTTGTGCTTGTACTCGCACAGGTCCTCGATTCGGCAGCTGCCGCACTGTGGCTTGCGAGCCTTGCAGACGTAGCGCCCATGCAGGATCAGCCAGTGGTGCGCATCCAGCAGGTATTCCTTGGGCACGAACTTGAGCAGCTTGCGCTCCACCTCCAGCACATTGCGCCCCGGCGCGATATTGGTGCGGTTGGAGACGCGGAAGATGTGGGTGTCCACCGCCATCGCCGGCTGTCGGAAAGCCGTGTTGAGGACCACGTTGGCAGTCTTGCGGCCCACGCCCGGCAGCGCCTCGAGATCTTCGCGGTTTTCCGGCACCTGGCCGCCGTGCTTCTCGATGAGGATGCGGCAGGTCTCGATGGTGTTCTTCGCCTTGCTGTTGTACAGGCCGATGGTCTTGATGTACTCCGACAGGCCTTCCACACCGAGGGCATAGATCGCCTCCGGGGTATTGGCCACCGGGTAGAGCTTGGCGGTGGCCTTGTTCACCCCGACGTCGGTGGCCTGGGCGGAGAGCAGTACCGCGATGAGTAGCTCGAAGGGTGAGCTGTAGGCCAGTTCGGTTTCGGGGTTGGGGTTGTCTTCTTTCAGTCGGCGGAAAATCTCCGCGCGCTTGGCGGCATTCATTCGATCACTCCGGTCACGCGGACGCGTTGGCGCTCAGTTGCGGGTACGTCGCCCGCCTGCGCCTTGGCGCGGCCCGCCAGGCTTTCATCAATACGGTTCTTCAGTGCAATCAGCAGGCCCAGCACCAGGAAGGCGCCGGGCGGCAGTACGGCCAGCAGCAGGCCCTGGTAGCCGGGAATCTGCAGTTCCCAGTCGGCGGCGGCAGGGCCGAACAACAGGTCCATGCCGGCCAGCAGGGTGCCATGGCCGAGCAGTTCGCGCAGGGTGCCTATGGTCAGCAGGACCAGGGCGAAGCCCAGCCCCATCATCAGTCCGTCGAAGGCCGAGCGCGCCACGTTGTTGGTCGAGGCGAAGGACTGGGCACGGCCGAGGATCACGCAGTTGATGGTGATCAGTGGCACGAAGATGCCCAGCACCTCGTACAGCTCATAGCGCCACGCCTGCATCAGCAGCTCGGCGCAGGTGGTCAGGGTGGCAATGACCAGCAGGAAGGCCGGCAGGCGCACGGCCTCGCTGAGTGTGCCGCGGATCAGCGACACGATGACGCTGGAGCAGACCAGCACGAAGACCGTCGCCAGCCCCAGGCCGAGGGCATTGACCATGGAGCTGCTGGTGCCCAGCAGCGGACAGAGGCCGAGCAACTGCACCAGGCCGGGGTTGTTCTTCCAAAGGCCTTGCAGGGCGATTTCGCGGTAGCCGGGATTATTCATGCTGGACTCCCGAAGCAGCAGGGGCGAGCAGCTCGGCCTTGTGTGCATCGAAGTACTGCAGTGCCAGATGCGTGGCCTTGACCACCGCGCGCGGGGTGACGGTGGCGCCGGCAAACTGGTCGAACTGGCCGCCGTCCTTCTTCACCTTCCAGCCGGCGTCGGCCGGGTTGTTCAGCGAGCGGCCGTCGAAGCCGTGCAGCCAGTCGCTCTTGCCCAGTTCGATACGGTCGCCCTGGCCGGGTGTCTCGTGGTGTGCCACGACTCGCACACCGAGCAGCCGGCCTTGCGCGGTCACGCCCACCAGCAGCTGGATCGAGCCGCCGTAACCATCCCGCGCGATGGGCTGGAGGATCACTGCCGTGGTCTGGCCCTGCAGTCGGGCAATGTAGGCAGGTGCTGGCTCGTCGCGGCCCAGCAGTTTGGGATCGAAAGCGCCGACTTCGGTTTCCAGCGGATGATTGTCATAGCTGGCCTTGGGCAGCAGCTCCAGCACTGAACGGCCTCGAAACTCGCGCTGTGCGGTGTCGATGCGCTGGGCGGTGAATTGGTGAACGGTCGCCACCACGCCAGTGGCGATCAGCGCGACCAGGCCTAGCGCCAGGATGCTCTTGAGCAGCTCGCGGTTCATCGATCACCCGCCTTGAAGCCTCGTTCTGGCTTCTTGTGCCCATAGGTTCGCGGTCGAGTGAAGTAGTCGAGGGTCGGCGCGGCGAGGTTCATCAGCAGCACGGCGAAGGCCACGCCGTCCGGGTAGCCGCCCCAGGCGCGGATCACATAGGTGAGCACGCCGACGCCGATGCCGAACAGTAGCCGGCCGCGGTTGCTGGTGGCGCCGGAAACCGGGTCGGTGACGATGAAGAAGGCGCCGAGCATGGTCGCCCCGCTGAACAGGTGCAGCAGGGGCGAGCCGTGGGAATCGGAGCCACTACCGTTCCAGAACAGCAGGCTCATGACGAACAGCCCGCCGAGCATGCCTACCGGCGCGTGCCAGGTGAACAGCTTGCGCCAGAGCAGGAACAGCCCGCCGGCGAGGAAGGCCAGGTTGACCAGCTCCACGCCGCGCCCGCCGACGCTGCCGAAGGCAGGCGACTGCGCCAGCAGTTCTTCCATGGTCAGGCTGTGGTTGTTGCGCACCACGTCCAGTGCCGTGGCGCCAACCCAGGCGTCCGGGCCCTGGCTGGCGAAACCGGCTATCTGCCGCAGGCCTTCGCCGAACCCCAGCGCACTGTCCGGTGCCGGCCACTGACTCATCAGCTGCGGGAAGGACACCAGCACCACCGCGTAGCCGACCATCGCCGGGTTGAACGGGTTCTGCCCGAGGCCGCCATACAGGTGCTTGCCGAAGATCAGCGCGAACACCGTGGCGACTGCGCTCAACCACCAGGGCGAGTAGGGCGGCAGGGCGAGGGCGAGCAGAACGGCGGTGACCAGTGCGCTTCCGTCCTTAAGGAAAAACGTCACCGGGCGGTCGCGCAGCTTGAGCATCAGCGCTTCGGTGGAGAGAGCGAGCAGGCTGCACCAGAACAGATTGAACAGCGTGCCGACGCCATACAGGCCGATCAGCACCAACGCGCCTGGAGCGCAAGCGGCCAGCAGGGTCAGCATGACTCTCTGCGTGCGGTTCGTGCCGGTGGCGTGGGGCGAGCTGATGCGTGGCAGCTTCATCAAGGGGCCTCCCCACTGGCATCGGCAACGGCACGTTCCGCCGCGTGCAGGCGCTCGCGGGCCGTGGCCAGGGCCTGATCGTCGGCGTCTTCGCGTTCGAGCTTCTTCAGGTCGGCTCGGGCGTAGGCCAGTTCGGTCTTGGCGGCGCGCAGGGCATCGGTGATCGGGCGCTTGTCGGTTCGCACGAGGTCTGGCGGCGCTTTGCCGCTGGCGTCCTCGGCAGCGTGCAGGGCAGCTTCTGCGGCGCTGAGCGTCTGGCGGATCGCTTCCAGCGCTTCGGCGGAGGCACCTTCGCGCTCAGCGGCGCGCAGGGCATCGCGCTGGGTGATGTAGGCCAGCTTGGCCTGGCGCAGGGCTAGAACACCGTCGACAGGCTGCTCGGTTTTCGGGTCGGTCGGCATGGCGTTCCCCTGCAACGGGTTGAGTTGGCGCTCGATGCGTTCGACGTCTGCGCGCAAGGAGGCAAGGGTCGCGCGCTGCTCGTCGTTGGGTGATTCGCCGAAGGCTTTCTCGGACTTCTTCAGCTGCGCCCGGGCCATCGCAGCCTCGATCCTGGCTTTTTTCAGCGCCGCTTCGCCCGTGGCGGAAGCGGCAGTGGGGGCCGGCTCCGTGCTGGCACTTTGCATTTCGGCAGTCGCCAGCGCGGCTTTTGCCTCTTCGGCGGCGATGCGCAGTTCGGCGACCTGGGTGCGCAGCTGTTCGGTGTCGTGGGCGGTCAGTTGCTTTTCGGCTTTCTTCAGCGCGACCTGGGCCATGCTCGCCTCGATCTTCAGGCGCTTGAGCTGGTCGGGCGCATTGCCCACGGATTTCTCGGCCTTGACCCGCTCGATCACCGACTGCGCGGCTGGCGCGGAGGGCGTTTCGGCTTCGGGCTGGTCTTCCTGCACGCGTGCCGCACGCTCCTGGCGGGCCAGGCGGTCTGCGGAGCGTTGTTCTTCTTCCCGGCGCAGACGCTCCTGGCGGTGCTCGAAGCGCAGGCGCCATTGTTCGGCTTTCAGCTGGCGTTGTTCCAGCTCCCGGATATCGGCCTTGGACGCACGGTAATACTGCACCAGCGAAATGCTCGACGGACAGACGTAGGCGCAGGCGCCGCACTCGATGCAGTCGAACAGGTTGTGCGCAATCAGCTGGTCGTGGTCTTCGGCAAAGAAGTACAGCTGCTGGGGCAACAGGCTGGCAGGGCAGACCCTCGCGCAATCGCCGCAGCGGATGCAGGGCAACGCCTGCTCTGGCGCCGGCAGCTCTTCGCTCGTGGCGGCCAGCAGGCAGTTGGCGGTCTTGATCAGCGGCACGTCCAGCGACGGCAGGCTGTCGCCCATCAGCGGGCCGCCGAGGAGCAGGCGGTCCAGCTTGGCACGGTCAAGGCCGGCGAAGTCCAGCAGCTCGCCGACGGGCGTACCGATCAGCGCTTCGACGTTGCACGGGCGCGCCAGTGCGGCGCCGGTCAGGGTGGTGATGCGGGAGATCAGCGGCCGCCCGCGCAGCACGGCGTCGGCCACGGCGACGGCGGTGCCGACGTTCACGCAAAGCATGCCGATGTCCGCCGGCAGCCCGCCGGAGGGTACTTCGCGGCCGGTGAGAACCTGGATCAGCTGGCGCTCGCCGCCGGACGGATAGCGGGTCGGGATCGGTTGCAGGCGGATCGCTCGTTCGCCGATGGCGGCCTGCACGGCAGCGATGGCCTCGGGCTTGTCGTCCTCGATGCCTAGCAGTACCTGCTGTGGCTGGAGGATGTGCATCAGCACCTCGATGCCTTCCACCAGTTCGGCGGCGCGCTCGCGCATCAGCAGATCGTCGGCGCTGATGTACGGCTCGCACTCGGCACCGTTGATGATCAGCGTGTGCAGATCGTCCTGCGCGCGGGAGGCCAGCTTGGCGGCAGTGGGGAAGCCGGCGCCGCCGAGGCCGGCAATACCCGCCCGGCGAATGCGCTCCAGCAGGTCGACTGCGGAGAGGGACGCATACTCGGGCTCAGCCAGGAGCTCGCCCCATTCCTCCGCGCCGTCGCTGTCGATGACAATCGCGGGCGCCGACAGGCCGGAGCTGTGCGGATAGGGTTGCTCACTCAGCTCGACCACGGTGCCGGAAGTCGGTGCGTGCAGCGTGCTGCCGATGGCGCCGCCGGTCTCGGCGATCAGTTGGCCCTTGAGAACGCGCTGGCCGACAACGACGCAGGGCACGGCAGGCGCGCCGATGTGCTGTTGCAACGGCAGCACCAGGCGGCGTGGCAGTGTCGGCTGCTGGATTGGCAGGGCAGTGGATTGCTGCTTGTTGGCCGGCAGGCTCAGGCCACCGGGAAAGCTCCCGACCTGCGCGTTCATGCCGCCTGCTCCCGGTCGGTCCGGATCAGACGATCCTGCGGCAGCGGCCATTTCCAATCGGTGACGCGCACCGGGAGGTCGCGCATCTCGATGCAGTCCACCGGGCAGGGTTCCAGGCACAGGTCGCAGCCGGTGCATTCGTCGACTATCACTGTGTGCATCAGCTTGGCCGCGCCGACGATGGCGTCCACCGGGCAGGCGCGGATGCACTTGGTGCAGCCGATGCACTCGGCCTCGCGGATGTAGGCCACGCGTAGCGGTGTCGCTTCGGCGGCGTCCAGCGGTAGGGGGTCGACGTCCAGCAGCTCGGCGAGGGCGGCGATGGTCGCGGTACCGCCGGGCGGGCATTTGTTGATCGCGTCGCCTTCGGCGATGGCCTGGGCGTAGGGCTTGCAGCCGGCGTAGCCGCACTGGCCGCATTGAGTCTGCGGCAGCAGGTCGTTGATCTGCCTGGCGATGGGTTCACCCGCGACTTTCACTCGCGCCGAAACCTGGCGTAGAGCCACGGTGCCGGCGAGGCAAACAAAAAGGATCAGCAGCGCCGCGATCATGGCTTGAGCAGTCCGCTGAAGCCCATGAACGCCAGGGACATCAGCCCGGCGGTGATCATGCCGATGGCCGCGCCGCGGAACGGCTTGGGCACGTCGGCGATGGCGATGCGTTCGCGCAGGGCGGCGAAAAGCACCAGCACCAGGGTGAAGCCCAGCCCGGCGCCGAAGCCCTGGAAGGTGGATTGCAGGAAGCCGAATTCGGCCTTGCGGGCGTTGAGCAGCGCCACGCCCAGCACGATGCAGTTGGTGGTGATCAGCGGCAGGAAGATGCCCAGTGTGCGGGCCAGTAGCGGGCTGGTCTGCCTTACCAGCAGTTCGGTGAATTGCACCACCAGGGCGATCACCAGGATGAAGCCGATGGTGCGCAGGAACTCCACGTCCAGTGGTTGCAGCACGTAGCGCTGCAGGATGTAGCTCAACGCCGAGGCGAGGGTGAGCACGAAGGTGGTCGCCAGGGCCAGCGCCAGCGCGGTCTCGATCTTGCGCGACACGGCCATGAACGGACAGATGCCGAGGAACTGCACCAGCACGAAGTTATTGACCAGGATGGCGCTGACCAGGATCACGGCGAGTTCGGTCATGGCCGGGTACTCGCAGCCGGGCGCGAGGAGCGGTGGATCATGCTCGGAGGCCGATGGTCAGCGGGGTGATGGCGGCGAAGGGGCATAGGTCTGATACAGGAGGCGAAGTAGGTAATTGTACCTCCCCGAAATCAGTTGCGGTGCCAGGGGCGGAGGGAGGAATATCGGCGGCTGCCGAACCTGATCGGTTCCCCTCACGGAAGTCGCGATGCGCAAAACCCTGCCCGGACGCTTCACTGCCCTTTGCCTGCTGTTCACCAGTGGCCTGGCTTCGGCCGCACCCATCACCACGGATGACCTGGTCAGTTGGCCGCGCATGAATGTCGCCGACTTTGCCTGCCTGCTGGAGCAACGCACGGGGCACGCCGATGCGCAGTTCAGCTGCGCCGCCAGCAGGAAGCTGAGCAACTGGGGTGACGCCTGCCATAACACCGACCTCAGCTATGCCGGCCCGCAGTTGCCCGAAGCATTGGTGCGCCAGCTTGATCCGCGCATCGCGGCGGTTGACCTGGACTGGGAGTACGGCCGTCTGCAATCGGTCAACGTCACCTTCAGCGGGATCATGACCGCGGAGGAGGTGGCCGACATCTTTCCCCAGGTGAGCCTGGAAGACCCCACCTCGCGGGATAACCTGAGCAACGCCTCGCTGCAGGATTGTGCGTCGGATGCTTCGTGTCTCTACCTGGAAGGCTTCGAGCACCTGGGCGGTGGCGACGTCGATTGCGAGGACGCTCAGTAGGTCATGCAGGCGGCGTTGAGCAGCCCCACGCACAGCGAGGCCCCGCCCAGGAAAACGCCGTGGGCCAGGGTGTTGCTTTCGATGCCGCCCTTGAGCTCCGGCACCAGGCGCGACAGGCCGAGGAACACCAGTACCTGCACCAGCATGGCGATCACGCCCCAGATCAGCATGTCGCCCAGGCTGACGCTGTGGGCGATGGCACTGGCCAGCGGCAGGGCGAAGCCCAGCAGGGTGCCGACCAGCGCCACGGCGGCGCTGAGGTTGCCCTGGCGGATCAGCTGGATTTCCGCGTAAGGCGTCAGGCGGATGTAGAGGCTGGTGAACAGGCCGAACAGGCCGATGGCCGAAGCGAAGTAGGCGAGGAAGTTGGGCAGGGTCTGCAGCAGGTTCATGGCGGATCCTTCAGACGAAATAGTGGGGGACGAAGCGGCTGCTGTCGCGGGTGATGGCGCTGGCGTCCTCGCGGATGCCCAGGCCGGCGGCCTGGCCGTCGATCACCCAGCAGCCGAGCACTGCGTAGTTGCCTTCGTGGTTGGCCAGCGGTGCGTAGCCCTGGTAGATGCAGGGGGCGTTGGCATGGGGGCCGTCGCTTTCCAGCCGCAGGTCGCCGGCGACGATGCGGATGTTCTCGCCCTCGCGGGAATACAGCGGCTTGCGCACGTACGCGCCGGGGATGTCCTGGTGGTAGCTGGCCGGCAACAGGTTGGGGTGGTCCGGGTTGAGCTTCCAGAGGATCGGCAGCATGGCTTTGCTCGACATCAGCAGCTTCCAGGCCGGCTCCAGGAAGCGGATGGCGCTGCGCTCCAGGTGCTCGGCGAAGCTGTCCTGCAACAGCCATTCCCAGGGGTAGAGCTTGAAGCAGTGGCGGATGTCCTGCTCGTACTGGTCGATGAAGGTGCCGCGCCCGGCGTGGTGGCCAATGAATTCCAGCGGCAGGTAGCGCGTGGGCAGCCCGGCCTGGTGCGCGGTATCGAGCAGGTAGAGGGCGTTACCGGTGTCTTCCTCATGGCCTTCGATGGCGGTGAAATGCAGCAGTCCGTCCGGGGCGATGGCTCTCCAGCGCGCGATCAGCTTCTCGTGCAGCGAGTTGAACTGGTCGGCAGCCGGGTTCACGTCGTTCAGCCACTGCCACTGCACCACGCTGGCCTCCAGCAGGCCGGTGGGGGTGTCGGCGTTGTACTCGAGCATCTTTGGCTGGCCCTCGCCGGTCCAGGCGAAGTCGAAGCGGCCGTAGAGACTCGGGTCCTCGCGGTTCCAGGAACGGATGATTTCTTCGCGGGCACCCGCTGGCAGCTGGAAGGGCTCGAAGTGGCCGGTGCGGATCACCCATTCCACGCAATCCAGGTAGCGCTGGTGCAGGTCTTCGCTGGCGGCCTCCAGCGTCTCGATCTGTTCGAGGCTGAATTCGTAGGCCACCGATTCGTCCCAGTACAGGCCGTCGATGCTGTGGAAGGTGAAACCGACCGCCTCGCAGCGTTCGCGCCAGTCGGCGCGCGGCGTCATGGCCAGGCGACGCATCAGCCGCCTCCGGAGAAACGCGCGCCGGAGTGGCCGAATCCGCCACGGGTGACCAGCTGGCGCGATTGCACCTGGTAGGTCTGCGCGGTCTTCGGTCGCGAACCGTCTTCGTAGCTCGGCCCGCGATAGCGCCCGGAGCTGCTGCCGATGTAGCTGCCGCCGCTGCTGCTGGTGGACTCCGGCTCGCAGGCATTGGGCGTGTTGCCCCAGTCCTTCAGGCAGTCTTCGCGGTTGGCGTAGAGGTCGCGGTACACCGGGTTGTGGTGCAGCACGCTGTAGAGCACCCCGCCGGTGAGCAGGGTGGTGAAGACGATATTGGATTTCTTCATGCGGGTTTCGCGGAGCGCCGGGTTCCGAGTTTGCGCCACAGCCAGCGCAGGATCAGGCCGGTGATGAGCAGCACGACCAGCAGCGGCAAGCCGAAGGCGGCCACCTGGATGGCGTTGACGGTGCCGTCGGTGAGTTCGTCGAGCGAGTTGCCAAAGGCCTTGCCGATGCGCGACCAGCGGCCGGTGGGCTGGTATTCGCTGGAGAAGTCCAGGGTCAGCAGGTTGGTGGAGATGCGCCGCTGTTGCTGGGCGGAATCCTGGCGAGCGGCCTGCAGTTGCTGCTCGACCTCGGCGGTGGCCTTGGCCAGGGCCAGCAGGTCGCTGACGCTCATGTCCTTGCGGCCCTGGAAACTCTGCAGGGTCTGGTACTCGCGCTCCAGCCGGTCGCGCAGCTGCTGGTTGTCGCTGACGGCCTGGGCGAGGTCTTCGGCCTGGGTGCGGCGGCTTTGCAGCTGCCCGCCAACGGCTGCGAGGGTGACGAGTTTCTCCACGCCTTCGGGGACGATGCGCACGACGAGGTGCGCATTGCGCATCTGACTGTCGCCGCTCTGCTCGATGGCGATCAGCTCGCAGGAGCCGAAGCGGTCCTGAGTGCAGGCATCGCGCGAGGCGGCCAGTTGAGCGTCGATGCGCTCGCTGGCCAGGCGGATGCCGACCTGGTGTTCATAGGCGAGGAAGGAACCGGCTTTCGCCGCCTCCCCCTGGAACGCGGCGCCGGAGCCGGCGACGTGCTCCGAGGGAGCGCCGCAGCCGGCGAGGGCGGCGCTCAGGACGAGCGCTGCCCAGTACTTCAGTTTCATCGATGGCCTCCTTGCCGTGACGGGGCGTCTTACTTGACGCGCTGACCCGGCTTGGCACCGCTGTCGGGGCTCAGCAGGTAGATTTCTTCACCGCCGGGGCCGGCAGCCAGGACCATGCCTTCGGAGACGCCGAACTTCATCTTGCGCGGGGCGAGGTTGGCCACGTAGAGGGTCAGGCGGCCTTCGAGCTTGCTCGGGTCCGGGTAGGCGCTCTTGATGCCGGAGAACACGTTGCGCTTCTCGTCGCCGATGTCCAGGGACAGGCGCAGCAGCTTGTCGGCACCCTCGACGAACTCGCACTTCTCGATCAGCGCGATGCGCAGGTCGACGGCGGCGAAGGCGTCGAAGTTGATTTCCGCGGCCAGCGGGTCCTTGGTCAGCTCACCGTTGCCAGTGGGTTTCGGGGCGCTGGCGAGGAGGTCTTCCTTGGAGGCTTCGATCATGGCTTCGATTTTCGCAGGCTCGATTCGGGTCATCAGCGGGTTGAACGGGTTCAGCTGGTGGTTGGCCAGCAGTTGCTCGTGGTCGGCCCACTTCAGCGGGGCGACGTTGAGGAAGGCTTCGGCGGCAACGGCCAGTTTGGGCAGCACGGGCTTGAGGAAGATCACCAGCTGGCGGAACAGGTTGACGCCCAGGGCGCAGATGGCCTGGACCTCGTCCTGCTTGCCTTCCTGCTTGTTCAGGGCCCACGGCGCCTTGTCGGCGATCCAGGCGTTGGCCTGGTCGGCCAGGGCCATGATCTCGCGCATGGCGCGGCCGAAGTCACGGGCTTCGTAGGCAGCGGCGATGCTCGGTGCGGCGGCCTGGAAGGCCTGAGCCAGTTCCGGCGCCGGGTTGGCGTCCACCAGCAGGCCGCTGTTGCCCTTGTGGATGAAGCCGGCGCAACGGCTGGCGATGTTGACCACCTTGCCGACCAGGTCGGAGTTGACCTTCTGTACGAAGTCCTCGAGGTTCAGGTCGAGGTCGTCCACGCCGCGGCCCAGTTTGGAGGCGTAGTAGTAGCGCAGGTATTCCGGGTCCAGGTGGTCCAGGTAGGTGCGCGCCTTGACGAAGGTCCCGCGCGACTTGGACATCTTCTGGCCGTTGACGGTCAGGTAGCCGTGCACGTTCAGCGCGGTCGGCTTGCGGTAGCCGGCGCCTTCGAGCATGGCCGGCCAGAACAGTGCGTGGAAGTTGACGATGTCCTTGCCGATGAAGTGGTACAGCTCGGCGTCGGAACCCTGCTTCCAGTAGGCGTCGAAGTCCAGCTCCGGACGGCGCGCGCAGAGGTTCTTGAAGCTGGCCATGTAGCCGATCGGCGCGTCCAGCCAGACGTAGAAGTACTTGCCCGGCGCGTCGGGAATCTCGAAGCCGAAGTAGGGGGCGTCGCGGGAGATGTCCCACTCCTGCAGGCCGGAATCCAGCCACTCGGCGAGCTTGTTGGCCACCGACTCCTGAAGGGCGCCGCTGCGGGTCCACTGCTGCAGCATGGCCTGGAAGTCAGGCAGCTTGAAGAAGTAGTGCAGCGACTCCTTGAGCACCGGGGTGGCGCCGGAGATCGCCGATTTCGGGTCCTTCAGCTCGGTCGGTGCGTAGGTCGCGCCGCAGGCTTCGCAGTTGTCGCCGTACTGGTCGGCGGTGCCGCACTTGGGGCAGGTACCCTTGATGAAGCGGTCGGCCAGGAACATCTGCTTTTCCGGGTCGAAGTACTGGGTCACCGGACGGGTGGCGATGTGGCCGGCGTCGCGCAGCTTCAGGTAGATGGCCGAGGACAGCTCGCGGTTCTCTTCCGAGTGGGTCGAATGATAGTTGTCGAACTCCACCAGGAAGTCGGCGAAATCGCCCATGTGTTCGGCGCGAACACCGTCGATCAGTTGCTCGGAGGTGATGCCTTCGCGTTCGGCGCGCAGCATGATGGCCGAGCCGTGGGCATCGTCCGCGCACACGTACACCGCCTGGTTGCCACGCATCTTCTGGAAGCGAACCCAGATGTCGGTCTGGATGTACTCCAGCATGTGACCGAGGTGGATCGAACCATTGGCGTAGGGCAGGGCGCTGGTGACGAGGATCTTGCGGGCTTCGGACATGATGATCGGCCGTTCCGGTTAAAACGAGGGAATCGGCAACTATATAGGGGCGGGGCGAAATTTTCATCCGTGGTCCGCTTGGCTGTAAGGGCTGATTCACCTTTGAGCATCAGGCGCTCGGGCTGTTCGCGAGCAAGCTCGCTCCTACGAAAAGCTGCCTCGCACGAGCCTGGGCTGTAGGAGCGAGCGTGCTCGCGAACCCCGCCTACCCCTGATGATCCCGAGCAAGGCGGCGGCGAGAGGCGTAAGATGCCCGCCTATTCTGCTCAGTCTTTCATCGGGAGTACCCATGAGCGCCGTTACCCGTGCCACGGTGGAGGCCGTCCTCCGCCAGATCAACGACCCCCACACCGGCCAGAACCTGCTGGAAGCCGGCTACCTGCGCGAGCTGGACATCCAGGGCGGGCGCATCTCGCTGACTCTGGAGCTGGGCTACGCCGCTGGCCTGTTCAAGAACGGCTTGGCGCAGACCGTGCAGATGGCCCTGGAAGCGCTGGACGGCGTCGACTCGGCCCAGGTCAAGGTGGAAACCCACATCGCCGCGCACAAGGCCCAGGCCCAGGTGCCGGGTATGAGCAACGTCAAGAACATCATCGCCGTAGCGTCCGGCAAGGGCGGCGTGGGCAAGTCCACTACCGCCGCCAACCTCGCGCTGGCGCTGGCCCGCGAGGGTGCCAAGGCCGGCATCCTGGACGCCGATATCTATGGCCCGAGCCAGGGCATCATGTTCGGTATCCCCGAAGGCACCCGGCCGAAGATCCGCGAGCAGAAGTGGTTCATCCCGCTGGAGGCCCACGGCGTGGAAGTCATGTCGATGGCCTTCCTCACCGACGACAACACCCCGGTGGTCTGGCGCGGCCCGATGGTTTCCGGCGCGCTGCTGCAGCTGATCACCCAGACCGCCTGGAACGACCTGGATTACCTGGTCATCGACATGCCGCCGGGCACCGGCGATATCCAGCTGACTCTGGCGCAGAAAGTCCCGGTGGCGGGCTCGGTGATCGTCACCACGCCGCAGGACCTGGCCCTGCTCGACGCCAAGAAAGGCGTGGAGATGTTCCGCAAGGTCAACATCCCGGTGCTGGGCGTGGTCGAGAACATGGCCGTGCACATCTGCTCCAACTGCGGCCACGCCGAACACCTGTTCGGTGAAGGCGGTGGCGAGAAGCTCGCCGCGCAGTACGGCGTCGAACTGCTGGCCTCGATGCCGCTGTCCATGGCCATCCGCATGCAGGCCGACGGGGGCAAGCCCACCGTGATCGCCGACCCGGAAAGCCAGCTGGCGATGATCTACCAGGAAATGGCCCGCTGCGTCGGCGCCCGCATCGCCCTGAGCGAGAAGGCCGCGCCGGACATGCCGAACATCTCCATCAGCGACGACTGATCCGCAGGGACTGCCATGCGCAAGGATGCGAAACGCGCCGTCGGCTGGCTGCTGGCGGCGTGCCTGGGCCTCACCGGCTCGGTGGCCTGGGGCGCCGACGAGGATTCCGCCAACTGGCAGGCGCAGTGCGTGATAGACGGACAGCCGGTGACCCTGGACTTCCGTTCTGCCTCGGGCGATGCCTTCGACGATGACATGGTTGTGCAGGCGCGCCGGGCCGACGGCTCCCGCCTGACCCTGCCACTGCCGCCAGCCCTCTACCACGCCACCGGCCTGCTCGGTCGTCCGATCAGTGCCTGCGACCCAGTGCCGCTACTGGACATGGGCAACGGCCTCGGCCTGCTGCTTGTGGTGCGCGACAACCGCCCCGGCCTGCCGGTGGTGGATGTACTGCTGCTGGACCTCGTCACCCTGCAGGTGGTGGACAAGCGCCTGGGCGACCCCGGTGCAGTGGAAGGCCTGCTGAAAACCGCCAGCCTGGTGCTGCGCCAGTCGCCGCAAGGCGTCGACCTGCGCCTGGTGCGCGAGGCCGTGCCGGGTGCCGAGTGCGATTGTGCCGACGGCTACGCCGAAGACTGGCTGCGTTTCTCGGTGGACCGGCGCAAGCTGCGCACGGACTGGTTGCCCTGAAGGTTCATGGAAACCATTCCGTCCCGGCACCGACAGGGAACTGACCGCTGCGTAATTCGTCCAGGGTGAGCTCGCGTCCTGTCCAGAGTCGGACCTTGCGCGCCCCGGCCCCGCGGCAGAGCTCGTACAGCCCCCGGACTTCCACTTGCGTCAGGCCACCTTCAAGTAGCTCCTGAGGGTGCAGGATCAACACCGGCGCGGCCTTGAGCAGAGACTTGGGCGCGAGTCGGCCGACCAGCAACTTCAGGGTCATCTCGGCGAAAGAGAAATTGGCCAGCAGGGAGCGGGGATGATCGAAGCCGTTGACGATCTCGATGCCCTCCTGGCCTCGCAGTTGCTGGGCGGCCTCGCCGGCCGCCAGGACTCTTGGCTTGCCATCCTCGTAGCGCAGGGCCAGCAGGGGTGGTTCGCCGAAGGCTTCGCCGGACGGCAGCGCCACGCCGCTGATCCACTGGCGGGAGAGTTTCAGGTACAGGGTGGACGAAAAATGATCAAGCATGTGCGGGCTCTTCCATGAGTCGATGCGCCGCAGGGTACGCAAATCCACGCTCGAGCGTCGACCATCCGGCCGCACCCTTTGCCGGAAATTGTGACGCCCGGTAAGATTCGCCTTCTTTTTTCAACCGCCGCACAGGACACCCGCCATGAGCATCAAATCGGACAAGTGGATTCGCCGCATGGCTCAGGAACACGGCATGATCGAGCCGTTCGTCGAGCGTCAGATTCGTGGTGCCGATGACAGCCGGGTGATTTCCTACGGTGTTTCCAGCTACGGCTACGACGTACGCTGCGCCGCCGAATTCAAGGTATTCACCAACATCCACTCGGCGGTGGTCGATCCGAAGAACTTCGACGAGAAGAGCTTCGTGGATATCAACAGCGACGTCTGCATCATCCCGCCGAACTCCTTCGCCCTGGCCCGCACCGTCGAGTACTTCCGCATCCCGCGCGACGTGCTGACCATCTGCCTGGGCAAGAGCACCTACGCGCGCTGCGGCATCATCGTCAACGTCACCCCGCTGGAACCGGAGTGGGAAGGCCACGTGACCCTGGAGTTCTCCAACACCACCAACCTGCCGGCGAAAATCTACGCCCACGAAGGCGTGGCGCAGATGCTGTTCCTGCAGTCGGACGAAGCCTGCGAAGTGTCCTACCGCGATCGCGGCGGCAAGTACCAGGGCCAGACCGGCGTTACCCTGCCCAAGGCCTGATCGAGCCTTAATCAAGAGAAAACGGACATGACCTCGCAAGGACTGCGGGGCCTGCTTTGCGCCCTGTGGCTGGGCGCCAGCGGCCAACTGGCGGCAGCCGAACTCAACGTCACCCCGGGTGGCGAAGTGCTTGGCCTGCCGTCGAACGCTCCCCTGAACCAATTCGTCGAACGTCTCGGCGAGCCCACGGCGCGCCTGCCGATGCGCGGTGGCGAGCAGGGCCTGCTCTACGGTAACTCCACCCTGCTGGTGTTCAAGGGCCAGCGTCTCACGCAGGTTCGCTGCTGGTTGCACAGCCAGTTCACACCCTCGCTGTTCCTTGGCTGGCTGGATCAGGTCGAGCCTGGCAAGGACCCGCTGACTTTCGCCGTCGACGGCCAACTGCATCTGGGCCAGGAGCGTGGTGCCACGGGGGAGTGGTTCAACACCCTGGATGGCGACGGTGACGAGCTTTCCGATGTCCGGGTGCGTAACGGCAGCGATATCTGGGTCGGCTATGGAAACTCCGACGACTACGGCATTCGCGGCGAGAGCCGTCAGGTCGTGGTGTCACTCAGCGTGAGCATTCCCGAGCCACAGGCCGCCGCGGCTTCAATGGGCGTGATGGGCCGTCCCTAGGACTTCCAGCACGAAGGCCGCTCGCTCCTCCAGACCTGCGAGCGGTAATTGCACGATGTGATACCCCAACCCCTCGTACACCTCGGCCATGGCTGCCGCCGTTAGCTGCGCTTCGCTGAAGTCCTGCCGGCGTTCGGCGTCGTTGCGGTAGATGGCCTCCCACGCCGGTGCCAGGAACACGGTCCGCCTGTAGCGCAGATCCTGGACAGCGGTTTCCAGGGGTTCGGGAATCGACAGGCCACAGAGCCGCGCGTAGCCCAGCACGTCCGGTAGGCCGCGATCGAACAGCCACAGCCCTCCTGCTTCGAGCGCTCGCTCGCGGGTCGTCCGCGCGTGGTCGAACATCGCCTGGCAGAAGGCCTCCCGGTTTGCCCAGGGCAGTGCATCGCCGGCACAGGCCAGTTGCTCGCGGATGATGGCGCGGCCGCCTTCCTCGACGACGTTCAGGCCGTGATGCCGGTGCAGATGGTCGAGCAAAGTGCTCTTGCCGGCGCCTGGGCCGCCAGTGATGACGATGAGGGATTCGGACATGGCGATGACTCCTGTAGGAAAGGATGCGAGGGAGTACCGGCCGGGGAAGGGGTGCGAAGGGAGGTGCGGCGGAATCGGAGCGGGGAAAAAAGAAAGGCACCCAGAGGGTGCCTGAATATGATCATGGAGTAAGTCGACAATTCTGATCCCGGGGCGGAAGTGAAGTTCCCGTCCCCCGGAAATATTTTTCAGATCATCACTTCTCCGGCACCAGCGTCAGGCGTTTCACGCCGTAGACCTTCTCCAGGTTCTGCGACTGGAAGGGGAAGCTCATGTAGTTGCCCTTCAGCCAGGCGTCGATGCCGTCGGCGTAGTGCGGGCTGGCCGGGTTGCCGGATTGGCCGCTGCTGTTGAGGCCGATCATCGGCTCGCTCTGGCCGAAGTCGACGACGATGCGCATGGCCGGGATCAGCCAGGTATTGAAGTCCTGGCCCCAATGGTAGGCCGAGACGTTCAGGGTGCTGTGGTCGCCGCCGGCCGGGTAGGGGCCGCGATCCAGGTAGCCCTTGATCGCTCCGAGGCTGGCTCGCTCGCTGGCGCTCAGGTTGGGCGCCATCTTGGTGCTGTCGCTGACCCACTCGTACGTGTGCAGCTTGCCCCACTGCCAGGCACGGCGGTCGCTGCCCAGCTTCTGCTCGCAGAAGGCAGTGGCGGCGGCCAGGCTGCGGGCGAGGATCGCCGGCTTGTCTTCCTTCTGCGGTGTGCGGGTGTCGTCCCAGAACGGGCTGTCGTCGCGCCCCAGCAGATGGTCGGCCTGGGCCGAGTAGGAGAGGTTGGCGGTCTCGACGAAGGCCTTCCAGGACGGGCTGTCCTCCGGGCCCAGTTCGTCGAGGAAGATCTGCTTGGTGCTTTCCTGCAGGAAAGCTTCGTACAGCGCAGCGTCGCCGGAGGTAGCCGAGAGCTTGCCGTCGAACGCCATGATCCGGTCCAGCGCTTCGCGGGCGCGGGCGCGTTGGTCGGCGGGCAGGGCGTCGATGGCTTTCTTCAGCGGCTGAGCCATGCCCGGCGCGTCCAGCATCGACTGCAGCTTGCCGGCGAAGGGCGTGGTCTGGTCGTACTGCATGGCGATCATGCTGCGGTAGTCGTGGCTCTTGCTGCCGCCAGCCAGCTGGGCGATGCGTTCGTAGCGCTCCGGGTAGTACCAGGAACTGGACAGCTGCGCGCCATAGCCCGGCTGTACGCTGCGGTGGTTGGCGGTGCCCAGCCAGCCTTGCTGCGGGTCCTGGTCGGACGGATGGAGGATCGGGTCGGCATAGCCGTCCCAGTCGTAGCGGCTGTCCCAGCCGGGAGAGGGCAGCAGGCCGCGGCCTTCCTTGCGGTTGGGGAAGCGCCCAGTGACCTGCCAGCCGATGTGCTTCTCGTCGGCGAACACGATGTTCAGCGCCATGGCGCGCACATCGCGGGTGGCGTCGAAGGCCTGCTCGACGTTCTTCGCTCGGGACAGGTCGAAGAAGGCGTCGAGGGTGCGGTCGGTCTCGTTCTGGATGCTCTGGTAGGCGATGCCGTAGCCGCTGGACAGCGGCAGCGGCTGCAGGTCGTGCTTGCGCTCGCCCAACGCGCTGTTGAGTAGCGGACCGTGGCGGGTTTCGTAGATGACCTCGCGGACCGGACTCTGGCCCTTGATGAAGAAGGTCTCGTTACGCTCGATGGCCGGCTTCCACTGGCCGTCGGCGAGGTAGTAGAGCTTGCTGCCCTGGCGCTTCACCTGTTCGAGGAAGAGGTCCTGGTTGTCGCCCATGACCATGGTCATGCCCCACGCCAGCTTGCCGTTGAAGCCGGCGACCACGCCCGGCACACCGGCGATGGAAACACCTGCGGCGTTGTACTTGGGCGAGCGGATCTGCACGTAGTTCCACACCGAGGGCATGGATAGCGGCAGGTGGGTGTCGTTGGCCAGGATGCTCTTGCCGCTGCGTGTACGCTGCGGGGCGATGGCCCAGTTGTTGGAAGCGGCGACGCCCATCATCTGCAGCGCGGCGATCTGGCCCGCGGCCTTGTCCAGTTGTTCCAGACCGGCAATCCTGCCGTCCAGGCGCAGGCCCTTGAGTTTCTCGGCTTCCTCGAAGGGCAGCGCTTCGTCCGGGTAGATCGGCGTCAGCCAGGGCAGCATGTCGGCGCCGACTTTCTGCGCCAGTACCAGGGAGGCGATCTCCTCCTGCAGGTTCACCGCCAGACCGAAGTTCAACAGGCTGAAGACCAGTGCGGAGTCTTCCGCTTTCCAGTACTCGGGACGGTAGCCGGATTCGGCCAGGTCCATCGGCAGGTTGTCGCGGTAGCGGTACAGGTAGGCGTTGACGCCGCGCGCGTAAGTCTCGAAGAAGCGCTTCAGGCGTGGCGAGGAGCCGGCATAGAGCGCATCGGCGGCTTTCTTCAGGTTCACCGTGCGCATGAAACGGTCGGTCTCCAGGGCGCCGGGGCCGACCATCTCGGACAGGCGACCCTGAGCCATCAGGCGCAGGCCGACCATCTGGCTGATGCGGTCGCTGGCATGCACGTAGCCCAGGGTGAACAGCGCGTCGTGGAAGGTGCTGGTCTCGATCAGCGGCATCCCCAGGCTGTTGCGGCGGATCGACACATTGTCCGCCAGGCCCTTGATCGGCTGCACGCCGTAGCTCGGCGGCAGGCTGCCCGAGTAGCGGTCGTTGAGCCAGCCCTGGCAGCCGGTGAGGCTGACAGCGGCAGTGACGGTGGCGGCAAGGCCGAAGCTGGGAAGCCGGCGGAAGGCTCGCGGGGCCATGGGGTGTGCTCCTGCACAAAAGAGGTCGCTTGAAATGGGATGCTTGAAGCGCGCTACGTTAGTGAGCCGAGGATAGCTGTGCAAGCCGCGCAGGGCGGGATTTTCAGCAGCCGACGAATAGTTGGGCCAGACAGCAGAAGGCCCGCGCTGGGCGGGCCTTCTTCGCAGTGCTCGGTACCTGGTTCAGGCGCCGTGGCACTTCTTGTACTTGCTGCCGCTGCCGCAGGGGCAAGGATCGTTGCGGCCCACGTCCTTGAGCGGGTTACGGACCGGCTCGTGGCTGTGGTTGCAGTGCGGGCCGTGCACGTGGCCGTGATCATGGTGGTGGTCATGATCGTGGTCATGGTTGCAGTTCGGACCGTGTACGTGGGGTTCCTGGCTCATGGTGACGCTCACTCGGGGATGAAATCGCCGGGAATTATCTCGCCATTGCGGGCGATGTGCACGCTCTGTCCGAAGAGCAGGCCGGTCTTCACTTCACCGTCGAGGCGATAGCGGATCGGCTTGTCCGGGTCTTCCAGCAGCTTGACGATGTACTTCATGTGCCGCCACAGGTTGGTGGTTACCGGTACTTCGAAGGTTTCGTGACCGTTGGCCGGCACTGTGAACCAGTTATTCGACTCGCCTTCGGCCAGGTCGATATCGTTCAGCTTGACCTTGTAGGCCAGGCCGCGGACCGGAAGGCTGAAGTCGTTCGGGTTGTCGATGCGGAAATGCAGGACGAATTCCTGCTCCAGCAAACGAGCTTTCACGACGTCGACTTTCTGCAGCTTCACGTCGGGTTGCTCGAAATCACCTGCCATCCAGCCGCAGCCCGAAACAAGGCCGAACAGCCAGCACAGGCTGAGAATTCTTATCATTTGCGCCTGATAATTCATGTCTACCCCTCAAGACGCCCCAGTGTACCAAGCACCTGCTCGGCCGCAAGTTGTTGTTACGTTAAAAGAAGCTGCACCATACTGGCCGAATGTAACCGGCGGGTTAACACAGGAGAGTGAAGATGAGCCGCTATGAAATTGCCTTCTCGGGACAGACCGTTCCCGGTGCTCAGCTCGACACGGTGAAAGCCAACCTGGCCAGGTTGTTCCAGGCCGATGCCCAGCGCATCGAACTGCTGTTCTCCGGTCGCCGCATGGTGATCAAGAACAACCTCGACGCGGAGGCCGCGGAAAAGTACCGCAGTGTGATCGAGCGTGCTGGCGCTGTCGTCGAAGTGGTCGACATGGACGCGCAGATTGAGGAGATCGAGCTGGCTCCGCCGCCGCCCGCCGAGCCTGTCAGTGCACCGGTACAGCCGGCAGCGTCTGCCGCTGGAGCGCAGGGGCGTATGAAGGTCGCGCCGCGTGACGAGTACATGGCCGCTTTCGCCGAGGTGGATGCACCGGATTTCGGCCTGGCTCCGGTGGGCACCGACCTGCAGGACGAGAAGCCCGAGGCCCAGGCGCCGCGCGTGGACCTCAGCCAGTTCAGCGTCGCCCCGGTGGGCAGCGACATGGGCCAGGCCAAGCCCGAACCTGCGGGGCCTGCGCCGGACACCAGCCACCTCAGGCTGCAGGACTGATCAGTCGCCCTGGTGCGGGTCGTCCTTGTAGACGAACTTGGGCATTTCCCAGCGGAAGCGGATCGCCAGCATGCGGAACAGGAAGCCGGCGAACAGGGTGATCAGCATGGCCTGCTCCTTGGGCAGGTCGATCTGCAGGCAGATCAGGTAGCACCAGGCGCTGGCGAAGGACACGCTGGCGTACAGCTCGCGGCGGAAGATCAGCGGAACGTCGTTGCAGAAGATATCCCGCAGGATGCCGCCGAACACCCCGGTGATCACGCCGCTCACGGCGGCGATCAGCAGGCTGTGGCCCATCTCCAGGCTGACCTGGCAACCGATCAGGGTGAAGGCCACCAGGCCCACGGCGTCCAGTGCGAGGAACATCGAGCGCAGGTGGCGCATCAGCGGGGCGATGAACACGGTGAACAGTGCGGCGCCGGCCGTCAGTGCCAGGTACTCCGGATGACGCACCCAGGTCAGCGGGTAGTGGCCCAGCAGCATGTCACGCACCGAACCGCCGCCCAGGGCGGTGACGCAGGCCACCAGCACCACGCCGAACAGGTCCATGCTCCGCCGACCGGCGGACAGCGCGCCGGTCATGGCTTCGGCGGTAATGGCGATGATGTAGAGAACGGTCAGCAGCATGGCGAGGTCCGGCAGGGGTAGCCGGTGCGGCGAAACACCACCGCTCCGGAAAAAAGCGCGGATTCTAGCCCAGACATCGAACGCCCCCAAGTGGGGCGAGTTCGCGCCTCACTCGATCCTGTCCTACTCAATCCAGGGACCGCAGCATTTCTTCAGCTTGCCGCCGGCGCCGCAGGGGCAAGGGTCGTTGCGTCCCAGCTTCATCGCCACGGTGGGGTCGAGGAAGTACCAGCGCCCGTCGCGCTGGACGAATCCCGAGCATTCGCGATGG
This sequence comes from Pseudomonas sp. YH-1, assembly GCF_051990045.1. Lineage (NCBI taxonomy): Bacteria > Pseudomonadati > Pseudomonadota > Gammaproteobacteria > Pseudomonadales > Pseudomonadaceae > Pseudomonas > Pseudomonas sp. YH-1. The sequence goes on from NZ_CP178184.1 coordinate 2,673,576, forward strand.
CTGTGCTCGCCGCCGGCATCATGCCAGCGCGCAATGAAAGTCACCCGCGCGTGCTCCGGCTGGCCACCGAGTACCTCGTGGCTGACTACTTCCAGGCCCAGCCAGGTGCTGCCCAGGCTCCAGGTGCGAATGGCCTCCAGGTCCAGCCCTGGTTGCTGGGCCGGCAGCGTGGTGTCGCGCAGGTAGTCCACCAGGCCGAGGGCGTAGGCGCTGTAGCGCGAGCGCATCAGCGCCTCGGCGGTCGGAGCCGCCACGCCGGCGTGGAAGCGCCCGCAGCAGTCGGGCAATGGGCGGCCGCTGCCGCAGGGGCAGGTCGGTTCGGTCATGGTCACCACCAGTACTTGCCGAAGTTTTCCGGGTTGGCCCAGAACTTTGCGTTGAGCCAGTCCGGGACCTGTTTGTATTCGTGCAGATCGTAGGTGAACAGGGTGATCACCTGGGCGTCGCGCTGGAAGCGCTCGCTGGCCTGCATCGCGAGGGCGTAGAAATCCGCGTCTTGTGCCTGCGCCGCGTCGAGGTCGACGAGTGCCGCCACGCGGCTGCTGTTGAGGTTGCGGATGCCGCCCACCAGTTGCTGTGCTTCGCGGCGCGGCATGTGCTCAAGGCAATCGGCGAGCAGGGCGAGGTCGTAGCGTTGACCGGCCAGCTCCGACGGCAGCGCGCCGGCATCGGCGTGAAACAGTTCGCAATCCGGATGCGCCGCGAGAAAGGCCTCCACTGCCGGAATCTGGCTGGCGCCCACCAGTAGAAGACGCTGCGGTGCGTAGCGATCGAGCAGTGCGGCCAAGGCCTGTTGCGGTGTGCGTGTGGAAATCATGGGGCTCTTCGAAGACGGAAAAATAATGAACGAAGACTAGCGTGTGACACCCATATGGCCTAGTGCTGGCGCATTCTGTCAGTCACGTCTTTACTCGGTAATTGTCGGTCAAGACCCGATCATTAGAGGAGACTTAACTTTATGAGCATCAAAAGGACCGCTTTACCCCTGCTGCTGGTAAGCACGTTGCTCACCGGTTGCGCAGGGTTGCAGAAGTCCGACTGGCCGACTTGCGCCGTGGTTGGTGGTGTCGGTGGCGCAGGTTTGGGTTCCATTGAAAGCAGCGCCTGGGCGGGTTGGGGAGCCCTGATTGGTGGTGTGCTGGGGGCATCCTACTGCTGGGTGCATGGCGCCGAAGAGCAAGTGGCCGAGGTCCCGCCGCCTGCACCGGCTCCTGAACCTGCTCCGGCTCCGCTGCCCAAGGAAGAGACCATCGTGGTGCGTGACCTGCACTTCGCCTTCGACTCGTCGAAGATCGACGCGCAGGACAAGGACAAGCTCGACACCATCGCCACCCGCCTGAAAGGCGAGGCTGCGAGCACCGAGCTGAACATCGGCGGCCATACCGACAGCATCGGTACCGACGCCTACAACCAGAAACTGTCCGAGCGCCGCGCCAACGCCGTGTCCAACTATCTGGTCGATGCCGGCGTGCCTGCCAGCAGCATCAAGTCGGTGGTCGGTTATGGCGAGAGCCAGCCGGTCGCGGACAACAAGACCAAGGAAGGCCGCGCCGAGAACCGTCGCGTAGAAATCAAGATCACCCGCCAGTGACTTTGGCGTGATGTCCGCAAAGGGGGCCTTCTGGCCCCCTTTGTCATTCCCGGTTGCCACTGGCATCGCCGGGGGCAGAAGCGTATGTTCCCCGGCAAAGAAAAAACCGGGGGCCATTCATGAAAGCGTTGTTGGGGCTGGGCAAGCTGATTGCCCTGTTGTTCTGGCTGGCGGTGCTGGCGAACCTGATCCAACCCTTCGCACATCCCTTCGCGCTGCTGCTCAATGCGGCGGGCGCGCTGATCCTGCTGATCCATATCCTCGAAGTACTGGCGCTGCGCAAGCGTCTGCAGGGCCGCCCGCATCCGGGCATGGATCGCCTGCAGATCCTGCTGTTCGGCGTCTTCCATTTCGCTACCCTGCCGCAGCCGGCAGCGGAGCAACCGGCATCGGCAAAAGTAGAAGGAGATACTCATGCGTAAGTCGTTGCTGGGCCTGGTGCTGTTCGCCCCGCTGGCGTGTTCGGCCGCGGGCACTGTCTCGGTGGAGGCCAATACCGTGCTGCGCCTGCCGGTGAAAGGCGACAGCCTTAGCCTGGATCGCATCAGCGTCGGCCCGGAAGGCGCGCTGCTGATTCCGTCGCGGGTCAAGGAGCTGAAGATCGGTGAGCTGGACCTGGCGAAGAACGCACGGATCGGCGTGTTCCCCGGTAGCGATGCGCTGCAGATCGATGTCCAGCACGGCAGTCTCGCCGACGGCAGCGTCATCGCCGCGCAGGGCAGTTCCGGCAGCTTCGAGAAACCCGCCAGCAGCGGTCGAAACCTGGTGCTGCGGCTGCAGGACGTGCAGGTGGAAAACCTGCTGATCGACGTCCGCGGCGGTGTTGGTGCGCCGGGCTACGACGGCCTGGACGGCGGCAGCGCGCAGACTTCCGGTTGCCTGTGGGGTGGCGGTCAGTCTGCCGGCAACGGCCAGAATGGTGCCGATGGCCAGACGGGTGCGTCCGGCGGTGTGGTGCGCCTGGAAGTGCCGGAGCAGTTCGATGTCGCGAAGGTCAGGGTGCGCCTGGAAGGCGGTGCTGGCGGAGCGGGCGGCAAACCCGGCAAGGCCGGACCGCGCAGCAGCGAGAAGGGCTGCTGGTTCTATTCGGTGGCGGGCGAGAAGCCCGGCGCGGAAGGTCAGGGTGGTGCGGAAGGGGCGAAAGGCAGCGAAGGCCGCCTGGACGTGAAGCGCTTCTGAACCGGTGGCGCGTTTCAAGTGAAGGCCCGCCCGGCAACTGGGCGGGCCTTTTTGTTTACCAGTGCGGACGGGCGGCGACGAAAGCCACCAGCGCCATGCCGATCAGCAGGTTCAGGCCCACGGTCTTGCGGATCTTGCCCAGCGCGGCGCCGCCGGCCGGCCAGTCTTCGGCGCCTACCGCCGCGCGCAACTCCGGCAATTGCAGTGCCTGGATGCGCAGGAAGAGCGCGAGCATCGCCACATACAGTCCCATCATCACCTGCACATAGCGCGGTGCGCCGGCCATGCCGTTGAAGCTCAGGTGCAGCATGCCCACGCCGGTCACTGGCAGCAGGATCACCGCCGCCCACACCCAGCGGAAGAAGCGCGGGAATACCTCCAGCCACAGCTTCAGCCGGGCCGGTGCTTCCAGCGCGGCGACGGCGGCCGGGCGCAGCACCATCCAGGCGAAGAACATGCCGCCCACCCAGACCAGGGCGGCCAGGAGGTGCAGGGCATAGACGAAGGCAAAGGGTGTCATTCGGACGATCTCCGCTGGCGATTGAAGTCAAGCGCGCTATCATAGCCGCCGATTCGAACCACTGAAAATTTATCCAGCATCCGGATGTGTCTCCAAGGCACGCTCCGGGGCCCGGGAAGTCCATGCTCAGCACCGAACTCAAGGCCACGATCCAGGGCGCCTACTCGCGTTTCCTCGAGGCCAAGGAACTCAAGCCGCGCTACGGCCAGCGCCTGATGATTGCCGAAGTCGCCAAGGTCCTGGGGACCATCGCCAACGACGAGGAAGGCCATCGCCTGGGCGATGCCGCCGTGGTCGCCGTGGAAGCCGGCACCGGCACCGGCAAGACCGTTGCCTACAGCCTCGCCGCCATCGCCTGCGCCAAGGCGGCCGGCAAGCGCCTGGTGGTCGCCACCGCCACCGTCGCCCTGCAGGAGCAGATCGTCCACAAGGACCTGCCCGACCTGCTACGCAACTCCGGCCTGTCGTTCAGCTTCGCCCTGGCCAAGGGGCGCGGGCGCTACATGTGCCTGTCCAAGCTCGACCACCTGCTGCAGGAAGGCCAGGCGCAGAGCGCCACCGCCCAGCTGTTCGAGGAGGAAGGTTTCCGCATCGATGTGGACGAAACGTCTACCAAGCTGTTCAACCAGATGATCGAGCGCCTGGCGGGCAACCGCTGGGACGGCGACCGCGACTCCTGGCCCGAGGCCATCGAGGACGCGCAGTGGGCGCAGGTCACCACCGACCACAGCCAGTGCACCAACCGCCATTGCCCGAATTTCCAGCAGTGCGCCTTCTACAAGGCGCGCGAAGGCATGACCAAGGTCGACGTGATCGTCACCAACCATGACCTGGTGCTGGCCGACCTTGCCCTGGGCGGCGGCGCGATCCTGCCGGACCCGCGCGACACCCTCTACGTGTTCGACGAGGGCCATCACCTGCCGGACAAGGCCATCGGCCACTTCGCCCACTTCACCCGCCTGCGCGCCACCGCCGACTGGCTGGGCCAGGTGGAGAAGAACCTGACCAAGCTGCTGGCGCAGAACCCGCTACCGGGCGACCTCGGCCGCCTGATCGAGCAGGTGCCGGAGCTGGCCCGCGAGCTGCGCACGCACCAGCAGTTCATGTTCACCGCCTGCGAGGAAGTCGGCGACTTCCGCGCCGGCGAGGACATGGAAGGCCGCGAGCGGCCGCGCCATCGTTTCGAGGGTGGGGTGATCCCCGAGCACATCCGCGAGATGGGCATCGAACTGAAGAAGGGCTTCTCCAAGCTCACCGATCTCTTCACCCGCCTCACCGAACTGCTCAAGGAAGCCATGGACGGGGAGGGCAGTGTCGGTATCGCTAGCCACCAGGCCGAGGAATGGTACCCGCTGTTCGGCAGCCTGCTGTCCCGTGCCCAGGGCAACTGGGAGCTGTGGACCGCCTTCACCAGCGAGGACCCGGAAGACAGTCCGCCGATGGCGCGCTGGCTGACCCTCGCCGAGAGCGGCACCTTCTACGACATCGAGGCCAACGCCAGCCCGATCCTCGCCGCCGAGACCCTGCGCCGCAACCTGTGGAACGTGGCCTATGGCGTGCTGGTGACCTCCGCGACCCTCACCGCGCTAGGCACCTTCGACCGCTATCGCATGCGCGCCGGCCTGCCGCGTTCCGCCGTCACCGCGGTGGTGCCGAGCCCGTTCCACCATGCCGACGCCGGCGTGCTGCGCGTGCCCGACCTCAAGGCGGATCCACGCGATGCCGCCGCCCATACCGCGGCGATCATTCGCGAGCTGCCGGAAATAGTCGAAGGCTCGCGCGGTTCGCTGATCCTGTTCTCCTCGCGCAAGCAGATGCAGGAAGTCTTCGACGGCCTGGACCGCGACTGGCGCAAGCGTGTGCTGATCCAGGGCAACCTGTCCAAGCAGGAAACCCTGAACAAGCATCGCTCGCGGGTCGATGATGGCGAGCCGAGCGTGCTGTTCGGCCTGGCCAGTTTCTCCGAAGGCGTGGACCTGCCCGGCGCCTATTGCGAGCACGTGGTGATCGCCAAGATTCCCTTCGCCGTGCCGGATGACCCGGTGGAAGCGGCGCTGTCGGAATGGATCGAGGTGCGCGGTGGCAATCCCTTCATGGAGATTGCCGTGCCCGATGCTTCGCTGCGCCTGGTGCAGGCCTGCGGCCGCCTGCTGCGTACCGAGCAGGACCGAGGCACCATCACGCTGCTCGACCGACGCGTGGTGACGCAGCGCTACGGCAAGGCCATTCTTAACGCACTGCCGCCGTTCCGCCGTGAAATAGCTTGAGTGTGCGGGAGCAAGCTCCCGTGCTGGCTGTCAAACGAACGCCCGCCGCCCGGTGGGCGTGTTGAAGGACTCGAATCCATGACATCGAAGCGTTGGCATCTGCCTCTGCTGCTCAGCCTGGCCATCGCCAGTGCCCCGGCCTGGTCGGCCGGCGGCAATGAAACCCTGTTCAATTTCGTCAAGCCGATGGCCGTGGTCACCGTCACCACGCAGAACGCCGACCTGCCCAGTTCCACCGCCGAGGCCACGCCCGAAGGGGAAATCCTGCGCCGGGTGAACTTCAACCCCGCGCCGCAACCGACCCTGCGCCTCGCACCCTCCAGCGGTAGCTGGGACTGGTCCCAGGCCGACAGCGTCAGCCTGCGCATCCAGAACGCCATGGACTGGGCCATCACCCTCGAAGTGGAGGTCGAAGGTATCGCCGGCGCCCCCGGCCTGCGCGCGAGCATCGCCTTGCCGCCGGGTCCGGCGCAGACCCTGGTGATCCCGCTGCACGCCATCGCCCCGGAAGACTTCGGCATGCGTGCCGGCGTGCCCATGCCCATCACCCAGGACGGCCAGCGCCTGCTGCTGGCGAGCAAGGTCAGCGGCGAGCTGAACCGCAGCCAGGTCGGGGCGGTAAAGCTGTTCCTCACCTCGCCCAAGGCAGCGCAGGACATCCTCGTCGGCCGCTTCGGCACCCGCGCCGGCAACGACGAATACCACAAGGCCTACAGCGGGATAGTCGACGCTTTCGGCCAGTCCACCCGCAGCGACTGGCCGGAGAAGGTGAAGAGCCCCGAGCAGTTGGCCAATGCCTGGAAAGCCGAAGGCGAACAACTGAAGAAGTGGCAGCCTGCGCCTGGCCGTGATGCCTTCGGTGGCCTGCTGGACGGCCCGGCCTTCGAAGGCACGGGCTTCTTCCGCACCGAAAAGCGCAATGGCCGCTGGTGGCTGGTGACGCCGGAAGGGCACTCGTTCTGGTCCATGGGCGTCAACGCGGTGAACGCCGACAGCAGCCAGACCTACGTGGAAGGCCGCGAATACATGTTCGCCAGCCTGCCCAAGGAAGACGAGCCGCTGGCTGCCTTCTACGGCCAGCGCGATGACCGCAGTGGTGTCGGCGCCCAGCAGGGCCGCGCGTTCGGTAACGGTCGCTGGTTCGACTTCTACGCCGCCAACCGCTTCCGCGCCGACGGTGGCCTCAACGCGGATGCCGCTGCGGCCGCCTGGCGCGAGCGCACGGTGCAGCGCCTCGGTTCCTGGGGCTTCAACACCCTCGGTGACTGGAGCGATCCGGCCTTCGCCGACGACCCACGCCTGCCCTACAGCGTTCCGCTGTCCATCAGCGGCGACTACGCCACGGTCAGCACCGGCTACGACTGGTGGGGCGCCATGCCCGACCCGTTCGACCCGCGCTTCGCCATGGCCGCCGAGCGCGCCATCGCCATCGCCGCCCGCGACCACCGCGAAGACGCCTGGCTGCTGGGCTACTACGCCGACAACGAACTGGCCTGGGCCGGTCGTGGCGACGACGACCAGGCGCACTTCGCCCTGGCTTTCGGCACGCTCAAGCTGTCCACCGATAGCCCGGCCAAGCGCGCCTTCATCAAGCAGCTCAAGGACAAGTACGAGGATCACGAGCAGCTTGCCGAAGCCTGGGGTGTGCAACTGGGCTCCTGGGAAGACCTCGACGCGCCGGGCTACCAGGCGCCGGTCCCGAGCGAGGCGCACCCGGCCATCGCCCAGGACTACAGCGCCTTCCTGCGCCTGTACGCGGACCAGTACTTCAAGACCCTGAAGGACTCGCTGCAGTGGCACGCGCCCAACCACCTGCTGCTCGGCCCGCGCTTCGCCGTCAGCACGCCGGAAGCACTGGCCTCCTGTGCGCAGTACTGCGACATCCTCAGCTTCAACCTCTACGTGCCGTTGCCGCAGCAGGGCTTCGACGCCAACTACGTGCGCAGCCTGGACAAGCCGGTGCTGATCACCGAGTTCCACTTCGGTTCCCGCGACCGCGGGCCGTTCTGGGGGGGTGTCGCCGAGGTGTACAACGAGCAGCAGCGTGGCGAGGCGTATCAGCGCTTCCTCGCCGAGGCCGCGAAGGAGCCGAACATCGTCGGCGCGCACTGGTTCCAGTACCTCGACCAGCCGGTGACCGGCCGCCTGCTCGACGGCGAGAACGGCCACATCGGCCTGGTCGGCATCACCGACCTGCCGTTCACCGGCTTCGTCGATGCCGTGCGCAAGGCCAACCAGCAGACGCTGAAAGGTATCGACGAACTGGCCCGTGCTGCGGCCAAGGTGGCACCCGAGCCCGCGCCGAAACCGGCGCCCGCCAGCGATGACAGTGATGACGAGGAGCAGGCATCGCAGTGAAGGCGCGGCAATGATCCGACATTCGTGAGACCACACCCTGCCTTCGGCAGGGTTCCCAGGGGCGGAGCGCGCTGAAAGAATGGCGTCTTCCGCTCTTTGCGTCCCTGAGTATGCTCATTTCCGGAGTTTGAGATGACCCTGAACGGCCACTGCGATCCGCGCTTCACTCCCGTTGCCGATGCTTTCAGTGCGCTGTTCGAGGACCCGCAGGAGCGCGGCGCGGCGCTGTGCATCCAGATCGGCGGCGAAACCGTGGTCGATCTCTGGGCCGGCAGCGCGGGCAAGGAACCGGGCCAGGACTGGCAGGCCGATACGCTGCTCAACCTGTTCTCCTGCACTAAGACCTTCGCCGCCGTCGCGGCGCTACAGCTGGTGGGCGAGGGCCGGCTGGATCTGGACGCGCCGGTGGCGCGCTACTGGCCGGAGTTCGAGCAGGCCGGCAAGCAGAACATCACCGTGCGCCAGCTCCTGTGTCATCGCGCGGGGCTGCCGGCGATCCGCGAGCCGCTGGCGCCCGAGGCGCTGTATGACTGGTCGACCATGACCGCCGCGCTGGCCGGCGAAACGCCCTGGTGGACGCCCGGTACGGAACACGGCTATGCGCCCATCACCTATGGCTGGCTGATCGGCGAAGTGATCCGCCGTGTCGACGGTCGCGAGCCGGGAGCCGCCATCATCGCGCGCACCGCCGAGCCGCTGGGGCTGGATTTCCATATCGGCCTGGATGACGCCCAATTCCACCGCGTGGCGCATATCGCCCGGGGCAAGGGCAACCTGGGCGACGCGGCCGCGCAACGCCTGCTGCGGACCATGATGACCGACGCCGCCGCGCTCACTACCCGCGCCTTCACCAATCCGCCTTCGGTGCTTACCAGCACCAACAAGCCGGAATGGCGCCGCATGTCGCAGCCGGCAGCCAATGGCCACGGCAATGCGCGTTCGCTGGCCGGCTTCTACACCGGTCTGCTGCAGGGCAGGTTGCTGGACGAAGCGCTGCTGGCCGAACTCACCCGCGAGCACGCCGTTGGCGAGGATCGAACCTTGTTGACCTGTACGCGCTTCGGGCTGGGTTGCATGCTTGACCAGCCGAGCGTGGCCAACGCCACCTATGGCCTTGGCCCGCAAGCCTTCGGGCATCCGGGAGCTGGCGGCTCCATCGGTTTCGCCGATCCGGAGCGCGAGCTGGCCCTGGGTTTCGTCGTCAACACCCTCGGTCCCTACGTGCTGATGGACCCGCGCGCCCAGCGCCTGGCGCGCCTCGTCGGCGACTGCCTGTAACGACGAGCGGGAGGAACCTTCCTCCCGCTGTGCCTTCTTAATGGCGTCTGCTTGCCCCGGCATCTGGACAGGTTTCGTTCAGCTGCCGCTCGTCAGTTCGAGGTTAAAATCTCGTTCCAACTGAGTAAGTTATGCTCAACTCTTAAGCTGATTGCTGAAGTAAGGGTGTGGCTGCCTGCCTGTTGCACCCGGTCTTCCTTCATGTTCCGCCTTATGGAATCGCTCCCATGAACCTGCTGTTCTCGAATTCGCTGAAAGTCTCCACCCTTGCGCTGTGCGTCGGTCTTTCCGCCTGCAGCCAGTTCCAGTCCCAGGATCAGGCCAAGGCCCCGGACAGCGCGGCGGCGGTTGCCAAGCCCGGCACCGGCCACTGGTGGTGGCCCTTCGGCAGCGACGAGGAAGTGACTGCCGCAGCTCCCGCACCCGAGAAAAAGCCCGTCGAAGCGCCCAAGGTCGCCGATGCCGGCAGCCAGCAGCCCGGTGGCCACTGGTGGTGGCCGTTCGGCGTGAGCGAGAGCAAGCCGGGGGCCGACAAGGCCGCCAAGCCGCAGGACGTCAAGGTCACCAAGGAGTGGCTGGACCAGCACGAGAAGTCCCTGCGTGCGGCGGTAGCTGGCAGCAAGTTCACCGTCGAGCGCCGCGAGAATGCCCTGGTGCTGATTGCCCCGGTGGAAGGCTCCTTCAACCCCAAGCGTCCTGAGTTACTGCTGCCGATCACCCTGGCGCCGCTGGGCAACGTGGCGAAGATGCTGCAGAACGATCCGGAAAGCGGCGTGCTGGTGCTCGGTCACAGCGACAGCTCGGGCGACAAGGCACTCAACGACAAGGTCAGCCTGCAACGTGCCCAGGCGGTGTCCTCGATCTTCCGCCTGAGCGGCCTGGGCGCCGACCGGCTGCGCCTGAAGGGTGTCGGCTCGAGCCTGCCGCGCGCCGACAACGCCAGCGCCGAAGGCCGCGCGTTGAACCGTCGCGTCGAAGTGCTGGTCACCCAGCGCACCAGCCTGCTGGCGCTCGCCCAGGCCAACTGATCCTCTGCAGGCAAAGCGTCATTCCGGACGGAATGACGCTTGTCGTGGATCAAGCGCGAAGGCGCAACTCTGGATAAGCTTAGGAACTTCTTCTGCAGGAGATTTCCGATGGCCCAGACCCTGGCCGATATGCGCCGCGAATACACCCGTGACGGACTGACCGAGACCCAGGCCCCCGCCGAACCGTTCAGCCTGTTCAACCAGTGGTTCGAGGACGCGGTGAAGACCGAGCAACTGCCGGTCGAACCCAACGCGATGATGCTCGCCACCGCGGACGCCGACGGCCAGCCGCACTGCCGTGTGCTCCTGCTCAAGGGCCTGGACGAGCGCGGCTTCACCTTCTTCAGCAACTACGAAAGCGCCAAGGGCCAGCAGCTCGGGGAAAACCCGCGTGCGGCCATGACCTTCTTCTGGCCGGCGCTGGAGCGCCAGGTGCGCATCGAGGGGCGAGTCGAGAAAGTCTCCGTTGAGGAGTCCGCCGCCTACTACCGCGTGCGCCCGCTGGGCAGCCGCCTGGGTGCCTGGGCTTCGCCGCAGAGCCGGGTCATCGATGGCCGAGGGGAACTGGAACAGTTGCTGGCCGAGACCGAACAACGTTTCGCCGATACGGTGCCCACTTGCCCGGATTTCTGGGGTGGCTTCCGTCTGCTGCCTAGCCGGGTCGAGTTCTGGCAGGGGCGCCCGAGCCGCCTGCATGATCGCCTCAATTTCCGCTTCGAAAATGGCGTCTGGGTACGCGAGCGCCTCGCCCCCTGAATGACATTGGGCGGCCGCTTGTGCCGCCCGGTTTCCAGGCACCCGTTCAGCGGGGCCCCTTCCTATAGCCAACGGCCTCGCTGCGGCGGGTACGTTCCGGCAGAACCTCGGCATGGAATGCCATCTCCCAGACGCTCGGATGAGCACGTGCTTGCGGCAACCCCCGGCGATCCGGTCGTGTTCCGGATCGACAGTGGCACCTGGCCCCGCGCCAGGGCGCGCAACAGGCTCACCCGAGAGGTTCGACATGGGACTGGTTCTGATTCTTCTGGCGTTGATCGCCTTCATCGTCCTTGCCACCACGCGACTGAAGCTGCATCCCTTCCTCGCCCTGCTGGCGGCGGCGTTCATTGCCGGCTTCGCCTACCAGGTGCCGAGCCTGGAGATCGTCAAGACCATCACCAGCGGTTTCGGTGGGATCCTGGGCTACATCGGTATCGTGATCGTGCTGGGCACCATCATCGGGGTGATCCTTGAACGCAGCGGTGCCGCCATCAGCATGGCGGAGTGCGTGATCCGGCTATTGGGCGAACGCTTCCCGACCCTGACCATGTCGATCATCGGCTACCTGGTGTCCATCCCGGTGTTCTGCGACTCGGGGTTCGTCATCCTCAACTCGCTGAAGAATGCCCTGGCCACGCGCATGCGCATTTCCAGCATTGCCATGAGCGTCGCCCTGGCGACCGGGCTGTATGCCACCCATACCTTCGTGCCGCCGACGCCGGGACCGATTGCCGCAGCGGGGAACCTCGGCCTGGAGTCCAGTCTCGGGCTGGTGATCGCGGTCGGTCTGCTGGTGGCCTTCGTCACCGCCATGGCCGGCATGTGGTGGGCCAACCGCTTCGTCAACCGCGACGTGCCGCTGGAAAGCGACGGGCAGGAAGCAGAGGAAGTGGAGTTCGCCGAGCTGCGTGCGCGCTACGGCGAACTGCCCAGCGCCGGCAAGGCGTTCGCACCGATCCTGGTGCCCATCCTGCTGATCTGCCTCGGCTCGGTGGCTGTGTTCCCCAGCAAGCCGCTGGGCGAAGGGGCAGTGTTCGCCAGCCTGAGCTTCCTCGGCCAGCCGGTGGTGGCCCTGGCGGTGGGGCTGGTGCTGTCGTGCCTGCTGCTCAAGCCCGGCAGCCGCCGTGAAGACTTTCAGGAACGGGTATCCGAAGGGCTGCAGTCCGCCGCGCCGATCCTGCTGATTACCGGCGCCGGTGGCGCTTTCGGGGCGATGCTGAAGGTCACCCCGCTGGGCGATTACCTGGGCACCACGCTATCCAGCCTGGGCATCGGGCTATTCATGCCCTTCATCGTGGCCGCCGCGCTGAAGACCGCCCAGGGCTCGACCACCGTGGCGCTGGTCACCACCTCGGCGCTGGTGGCGCCGCTGCTGGCCGAGCTCGGCCTGGACAGTGAAATGGGGCGCGTCCTGGTGGTCATGGCCATCGGCGCCGGCAGCATGACAGTGTCCCATGCCAATGACAGCTTCTTCTGGGTGGTCACCCGTTTCAGCCGGATGAACGTTGCCACGGCCTATCGCGCGCAGACCGCCGCGACCCTGGTGCAGGGCATTGCCGGGATGCTGACGGTTTGGCTTTTGAGCCTGGTGCTGTTGTGAGGGCTGGGCCGATGCTGCAGGATCTGCTCGATGCCGTGGATAGCGAGGTCGTTCGATGAAAGTCGTGATTGCTCCTGATTCGTTCAAGGAAAGCCTGTCGGCCCCGGAGGTCGCCCAGGCCATCGCCGCTGGCTGGACCCGCGCCCGGGCGCAGGATGAACTGGTGCTGCGGCCGATGGCCGACGGTGGCGAGGGCACGGTGGATGCGGTGCTGGCTGCGCGGCCGGGCGTGCGTCGTGAACTGGCGGTCTGCGGCCCACTGGAGCAGCCGGTGAAGGCCCATTGGGGCTGGCTGGAAGACGCCACGGCGGTAATCGAGATGGCTGCCGCCAGTGGTTTGCACTGGGTGCCGGAAGGTCAGCGCGATGCCACCCGCACCACCAGTCGAGGTACCGGAGAGCTGATCCGCGAAGCGCTGGATGCGGGAGCGAAGAAAATCATCATCGGCCTGGGCGGCAGCGCCACCAATGACGGCGGCCTGGGTCTGCTGCAGGCGCTGGGGGTGAGTTTCCTCGATGGCCAGGGCCAGGAGTTGGGCGCCGGCGGCGCACGGCTCGCGGAACTGGAGCGCATCGACCTGTCGAACCTCGACCCGCGACTGGGCGAAGTCGAGGTCGAAGTGGCCGCCGATGTGAACAACCCCCTTTGCGGTCCCCATGGCGCTTCGGCTGTCTTCGGCCCGCAGAAGGGCGCGACCCCGGCACAGGTGCAGCAGCTGGATACTGCGCTCAAGCGTTTCGCCGAGGTCGCGGCGCTGGCCCTAGGGCAGGATCACAGCCTGTTCCCCGGCGTCGGTGCGGCGGGTGGCCTGGGCTTCGCCTGCCGGGCTTTCCTGAAGGCGCGCTTCCGTCCGGGCATCGAGCTGATCGCCGAGCTGTCCGAGCTGGAGCCGGCGCTGGCCGGCGCATCGCTGGTCATCACCGGGGAAGGGCGGCTGGATGGCCAGAGCCTGCACGGCAAGACGCCGGTGGGCGTGGCCCATGTCGCCCGTCGCGCGGGCGTACCGGTGATAGCCCTGGCGGGCAGCGTCGGCGAAGGGCTGGCCGAATTGCGTGAAGTGGGGATCGAAGCGGCGTTCAGCCTGGCGCCGGGGCCCATCACCCTGGCCGATGCCTGCGCACGGGCGGCGCAGGAGCTGGAAAACCGCGCCGAGGCGTTGGCGCGCTTCTGGTCGCTGGCTCAGGCCGCTCGGTAATCGTCGGCGGCGCGCTGCAGCCAGTCGGGCAGGTCGCGGCGCTTCACTTTCTCGCGCTTGGCGTCGGCCAGGCGCTGCAACAGATAGATACGTTTCTGCGGATCATCGCCGGCCAGTGACAGCGCCAGGTCGCGGTCCATCCAGCGACGGATGCGCCAGTAGATCCACCAGTGGAAGTACAGGCCGGCGGCCGTGGTGACGACGATGATGAAGTAGTCCATGTGGGTATCCGTGTGGGGCGCTTCTGCTGCGGGCGCCAGCCTAACCTATCCCCCGACAGGAAAAACTGAGCCACGGCAGGCGTTTTTGGCGGATATGGCACAAACTGTACGAAAGCTGAATCGAGATCAGCTGTTTCATGACCTGGCGTGACAGGCGGGCTGCCGTCGGAGTCTAATAGCCGTAGCCCTACTCGGAGGTTCCCTAATGCGTAAAACTGCCCTGATCGCCGTGACTTTCGCTGCCCTGGCCATGACCCTCGGTGGTTGCCAGTCCAGCCTGACCGGCGATACCTACACCCGTGAAGAAGCACGTACCGTACAGAACGTTCGCATGGGTACCATCCAGGCCCTGCGCCCGGTGAAGATCGAAGGCACCAAGACCCCCATCGGCTCCGTTGCCGGCGCCGCCGTTGGCGGTATCGGTGGCAGCGCCATCGGTGGCGGCAAGGGCAGCTATGTCACCGCCATCATCGGCGCCGTGGCCGGCGGCCTGCTCGGTGCGGCTACCGAAGAAGGCCTGACCCGCACCCAGGGCGTGGAAATCACCGTCCGCGAAGACGACGGCAGCACCCGCGCCTACGTCCAGCAGGTCGACGAAGGTGCCGTGTTCCGCGTCGGCGAGCGCGTGCGCATCCTGACCGTCAACGGTACCAGCCGCGTCGCCCACTGACCGGCCATTGGCTGCCCGTCCGTGGCAGCCCGCGAAACCCAGCGCGCGACAGTCGAATCGACTGTCGCGCGCTATCGTTTGAGGGATCGGAAATCCGGCGCAGCTCAATGCGGACGCGGCTCACACCTGTATTTTCGTAATACTTCAATCCATGACGTGTAATCGATAGATATGGATAATCGTCGCCGTTGCAAGCCGGCCGCCTGTGCGCGGTGTTGTTTGTCTGGACGCCGCCCGGCGGTGATAAGGAGTGGGTCATGACGTTGGCGCTGATCATCGCGCTGCCTTTCTTCGGGGTATTACTGCCGCTGCTGGCCGAGCGCTTCGGCCGTACTGCCTGCGCCGCCGCCACCGGGCTGGTGCCGCTGCTGGGCCTGATCCTGCTGATGAGCCAGCGCTCGGTATTGGGCTCCGATCCCCAGGTGCAACGCCTGGAGTGGTTGCCGGAACTGGGTCTGAATCTCAGCCTGCGCCTGGATGGCCTGGGCTTCCTGTTCGCCCTGCTGATCCTCGGCATCGGCCTGCTGGTGATCCTCTACGCCCGCTATTACCTGTCCGAGAGGGAGCCCGCCGGGCGCTTCTTCGCCTTCCTGCTGCTGTTCATGGGTGCCATGCTCGGCGTGGTACTGAGCGAAAACCTGCTGCTGATGCTGGTGTTCTGGGAGCTGACCAGCCTGTCGTCGTTCCTGCTGATCGGCTTCTGGGGCCATCGCTCGGACGCGCGCAAGGGCGCGCGCATGTCCCTGGCGGTCACCGGTGGTGGCGGCCTGGCGCTGCTGGCCGGCATCCTGCTGATCGGCCATGTGGTTGGCAGCTTCGAACTCTCCACCGTGCTCGGCGCCCGCGAGGTGCTGCAGGCCAGCCCGCTGTTCCCGCTGGCACTCTGCCTCGTGCTGCTGGGTGTGTTCACCAAGTCCGCACAGTTCCCGTTCCACTTCTGGTTGCCTCATGCCATGGCGGCGCCGACGCCGGTGTCGGCCTACCTGCACTCGGCGACCATGGTGAAAGCCGGCGTGTTCCTGTTGGCGCGCCTGTACCCGCTGCTCTCGGGCAACGACCTGTGGTTCTACCTGGTCAGCCTGACCGGTCTGGCGACCCTGCTGATGGGCGCCTTCATGGCGCTGTTCCAGAACGACCTCAAGGGCCTGCTGGCCTACTCGACCATCAGCCACCTGGGCCTGATCACCCTGCTGTTCGGCCTGGATTCGCCGATGGCCAACGTCGCGGCGATCTTCCACATCATCAACCACGCCACCTTCAAGGCCTCGTTGTTCATGGCAGCCGGGATCATCGACCACGAGACCGGCAGCCGCGACATGCGGCGTATCAACGGCATGTGGAAGTACATGCCGCACACCGCCGTGCTGGCGATGGTAGCGTCGGCGTCCATGGCCGGCGTGCCGCTGCTCAACGGCTTCCTCAGCAAGGAAATGTTCTTCGGCGAGACCCTGGCGCAGAACATGATGGGCAGCTTCAACTGGCTGATCCCGGCGCTGGCGACCGTGGGCGCGCTGTTCTCGGTGAGCTACTCGGTGCGTTTCATCCACGACGTGTTCTTCAACGGCGAGCCGATCAACCTGCCCAACCCGCACCCCCACGAGCCGCCGCGCTACATGAAGGTGCCGGTGGAAATCCTCGTGCTGATCTGCCTGCTGGTCGGCGTCATGCCGGGGATCATCGTCGGCCCGCTGCTGGCCGGTGCCGCCGCGTCGAGCCTGAACGGCGCGCTGCCCGAGTACAGCCTGGCGATCTGGCACGGCTTCAACGCGCCGCTGGCCATGAGCTTTGTCGCCACCGCTGGTGGTGTGCTGCTTTACGTGCTGCGCAAACCGCTGTTCGACTGGTACGCCGGGCTGCCGGCGGTGGACGCCAAGCTGGTGTTCGAGCAGCAGGTGCAGCGTGTGGTGCGCTTTGCCGCGCGGGCCACCGAGATGCTTGAGAACGGCTCGCTGCAACGCTATTCGATGCTGCTGGTGCTGGCCGCCGTGGTGGTCGTTTTTGCTGGCCTGGCGCCGCTGCCAGGCATCGAAGGCGACCGGGCGCAGACGCCGCTGGACGGCATCACCGCGCTGGGCCTGGTCCTGCTGGCCATCGCCGGGCCGCTCACCGTCTGGTTCCACCGCCAGCGCCTGACCGCGCTGGTCATTCTCAGCATCGCCGGCCTGCTGGTGGCGCTGGCCTTCGCCCGCTTCGCTGCGCCGGACCTGGCGCTGACCCAGCTGTCGGTGGAGGTGGTGACCATGGTCCTGCTGATGCTGGCGCTGTACTACCTGCCGGCGCGTACGCCGAAGAGCTCCAGCAGCCTGCGCCGCCTGCGCGATTTTATCATCGCCATCGGCGCCGGCCTGATGGTCACGCTGCTGACCTACGCCGTGCTCACGCGTCCCTACGACAGCATCGCTGGCTACTACCTGGAGAACAGCGTTTCCGGCGGCGGCGGACACAACGTGGTGAACGTGATCCTGGTGGACTTCCGGGGCTTCGATACCCTCGGCGAGATCACCGTGCTGGCGATCGCCGCGGTTGGCATCTTCGCGCTGCTCGACGGCCTGCGCCTGCTGCGCCGCGAGCAGGATGACGAGGGCCACGCCTGGGCGAAGGATCGCTTCCCGCCGATCCTTGCTGCCCTGTCGCGGCTGCTGTTGCCGCTGGCGTTGCTGGTCTCGGTCTTCATCTTCCTGCGCGGACACAACCTGCCGGGTGGCGGCTTCATCGCCGGGCTGATCACCGCGGTGGCGCTGATCCTCCAGTACATCGCCTGCGGCAGCCGCTGGGTGAGCACTCGCCTGCCGCTGGACTACAGCCGGCTGGCCGGCCTCGGCGTGCTGATTGCCGGGCTGACCGGGTTGGGCGCCTGGTTCTTCGGCTTCCCGTTCCTCACCTCGGCGTTTGGTCACTTCCACATTCCGCTGGTGGGTGAGATCGAACTGGCCACCGCCATGCTCTTCGACCTGGGCGTCTACTTCACCGTGGTCGGTGCGACGCTGCTGATCCTGTCAGGCCTTGGCTCGGTCACCGCACCACCGGACCCGCTGCTGTCCAAGGAGGCGCACTGATGGAAGCGCTGTTCGCCATCGCCCTCGGTCTGCTGACCGCCAGCGGCGTCTACCTGCTGTTGCGCGCGCGTACCTTCCCGGTCGTGCTGGGGCTGACCTTGCTGTCCTACGCGGTCAACCTTTTCCTCTTCGCCATGGGGCGGCTAGCCGGTGACCCGGCAGTGATCGGCAAGGTCGCCAACGCTGGCGACCCGATTCCCCAGGCGCTGGTACTGACCGCCATCGTCATCGGCTTCGCCATGACTGCCTTCGTCATCGTGCTGGCCCTGCGCGGGTTGGCGGATACCGGTGGTGACCATGTGGATGGCGGCGATGGCCATGAAGGAGGGCAGAGCCGATGAACCACTGGCTGATCCTGCCCGTCCTGCTGCCGCTGTTTGCAGGTTGCGTCTTGCTGCTGGTGGGCGAGCGCCTGCAACGCGGCCTGTCGCTGCTCGCCACGCTGGCGCTGCTGCCGCTTTCCGCGGTGCTGCTGCAACAGGCCGATAGCGGCGTGGTGCAGTTCTACGCGCTGGGTAACTGGCAGCCGCCGTTCGGCATCATCCTGGTGCTGGATCGCCTCAGTGCGCTGATGATTGCTGCCACCGCGCTGCTCGCCAGCCTGTCGCTGATCTACGCGGTGCGTGGGGATGACCGGCGCGGCAAGCGCTTCCACGCGCTGTTCCAGTTCCAGCTGCTGGGTTTGAACGGGGCGTTCCTCACCGGCGATCTGTTCAACCTCTTCGTGTTCTTCGAGATCCTGCTGATCGCCTCCTACGCGCTGCTGCTGCATGGCGGCGGGGCCGGGCGGGTGCGCGCGGGGGTGCATTACGTGGTGCTCAATCTCGTCGGCTCGGCGTTCTTCCTCATTGCGGTGGGTACGCTCTACGGCATCACTGGCACCCTGAACATGGCGCACATGGCCGAACGCGTGGCCCAGCTGAGCGCCGAGCAGGCGCCGCTGGTGCGTGCGGCGGCACTGTTGCTGCTGGTGGTATTCGGCCTGAAGGCGGCGCTGCTGCCGCTGTATTTCTGGCTGCCTAAAGCCTATGCCGAGGCCAGCGCGCCGGTGGCGGCGCTGTTTTCGATCATGACCAAGGTGGGCATCTATTCGATCCTGCGGGTCTACACGCTGATCTTCGGCGAGCAGGCCGGCGAGCTGGCGAACCTGGCACAAGCCTGGCTGTGGCCGCTGGCGCTGGCCGGGATCGTCGCCGGGGCGCTGGGCGCGCTGGCGGCGACCACGCTGCAAGGCCTGCTGTCTTACCTGGTCGTTGTCTCCGCCGGCACGCTG
The DNA here is from genome assembly GCF_051990045.1 of Pseudomonas sp. YH-1. Classification (NCBI taxonomy): domain Bacteria; kingdom Pseudomonadati; phylum Pseudomonadota; class Gammaproteobacteria; order Pseudomonadales; family Pseudomonadaceae; genus Pseudomonas; species Pseudomonas sp. YH-1. The sequence continues at coordinate 2,692,571 of NZ_CP178184.1, forward strand.
CTGGCGGCCATCGCCCTGGGAACGCCGGAAGCGCTGTCCGCCGCGCTCTACTACCTGCTGCACAGCATCTGGGTAGCCGGTGGCCTGTTCCTGCTGGCCGACCTCATTGCCCGCCAGCGTGGCGACAAGGGCGGCCGACTGGTACAAGGCCCGGCGCTGCTGCAACCGCATCTGCTGGGTGGTGCGTTCTTCTTTGGCGCCATCGCGGTCGCTGGCCTGCCGCCGCTGTCGGGCTTCCTCGGCAAGCTGATGCTGCTGCGTTCGGTGAGCGGCGGCAGCGAAGCCATCGCGCTGTGGAGCGTGGTACTGGTCAGTGGTCTGGTCACCATCGTCGCGCTGAGCCGCGCTGGCAGTACGCTGTTCTGGCGCACCGGACTGAGCGTGCTGGGTAGCGCCAATCGCGAACCGGTGAAGATGCTGGCGAGCTTCGGTCTGCTGGCCAGCGCGCCGCTGATGGTGATCGCTGCGCGGCCGCTGATCGCTTATGCGCAGGCCACGGCGGTGCAGTTGCTGGACGCCGGGCTCTACCGCCAGGCGATCCTGCTGGGAGGTGGCGCATGATCCGGCGCATCCTTCCGCACCCGTTGCTCAGCGGCGTGCTGCTGCTGAGCTGGCTGTTGCTGGTCAACGATTTCTCCCTTGGTCACTGGCTGCTCGGTGGGTTCCTTGGCCTGACGATCCCGCTGCTGTGCCGCAACCTGCTGCTGGCCGCGCCGCGCATCCAGCGGCCGGGCCTGCTGCTGCGCTTCATCGGCCTGGTGCTCTACGACATCGTGGTTGCCAACCTGCAGGTGGCAAAGCTGGTGCTCGGGCCGAAGGCAAACCTGCAGCCGGGCTTCGTCGAGATTCCCCTGGAGCTGACCGATGACCTGGCCATCAGCATCCTCGCCAGCGTCATCACCCTGACCCCGGGCACCTGTTCCGCCGACCTGTCCGCCGACCGTAGCACGCTGCTGGTCCATGGCATCGACGTACCGGACCCACAGGCGCTGGTGGCGGACATCAAGGCGCGCTACGAGGCGCCGCTGAAGGAGGTGTTCGCATGCTCGGCATCGTGATCCCAATCTGCCTGGCGCTGCTGGGTATCGCCGTGCTGCTCACCGTGGCGCGGCTGATTCGCGGGCCCTCGGTGGCGGACCGCATCCTCGCGCTGGACACCCTGTCCGTGGAAGCCATCGCGCTGATCGTGTTGTTCGGCATCTGGAAGGGCAGTGGCCTGTACTTCGAGGCGGCGCTACTGATCGCGGTAATGGGCTTCGTCAGCACCGTGGCCCTGTGCAAGTTCCTGCTGCGCGGAGACATCATCGAATGAGTGTTCTGATCGAAGCGCTGGTCTGCCTGCTGTTGCTGGCCGGCAGCCTGTTCGCCCTGCTCGGCGCCATCGGCCTGTACCGCCTGCCGGACTTCTACACGCGCCTGCACGCACCCACCAAAGCATCGACCCTGGGCGTGGGCGGGGTGGTACTGGCCTCGCTGCTTTACTTCAGCACGCGCGGCGAGGGCGTCAGCCTGCACGAGGTACTGATCACCGTGTTCCTCTTCATCACCGCGCCAGTCAGCGCGCACCTGCTGGCCAAGGCGGCGATGCAGCAGCGCGTGCCGGTGGAGCGTGGGACCCAGGGCAAGCCCTGGGAGTGATGTTCTTTGCGAGTCCGCTGCGGGGGCTTCCCTCTCCCTAACCCTCTCCCTGAAGGGAGAGGGGACTAATCGGTGCGGGGTTTTAACCTGGAGTGAGCAGGAGACTTTGCCAAGCACGCTGAAGCTTGCCGGCTGGCGATGAACTGCGCGAGCACTCGGACTGCCCCCTCTCCCTTCAGGGAGAGGGAAGCCGACCGCGTCGACGTCAATCTGGGGGCCATGTAACAGTAGGGGCGTCCTGCCCATACAGTTTCCCCTCCGTTCTGTACCTGTCGGCCGTCGGTGCCCGCCTCCTATACTCCGGGGACCTTTTGACTGGAGCGTCCCGTGCAGCAATCCCGGCCGTTCGCCCTCGCGTGCCTGGTGCTGGCCATGGCGCTCTGGGGCAGTTCCTTCATCGCACTGAAGTTCGCCTTCCAGGAAATGCCGGCCATGTGGGTGATCTTCGCCCGGATGGCGCTGGGCAGCCTGATCTTCCTCGCCGCGTGGCGCTGGCGCGGGCGCATCGACTACCGCCCCGGCGACTGGAAGTGGCTGCTGGCGCTGGCCGCCTGCGAGCCCTGCCTGTACTTCATCTTCGAGTCCCTGGCATTGCAACAGACCAGCGCCGCGCAGGCCGGAATGATCACCGCACTGCTGCCCCTGCTGGTGGCGGTCGGCGCCTTCTTCCTGCTGCAGGAGAAGATCGCCCGCAATACCTGGCTGGGCTTCGCCCTGGCGGTGCTCGGCTCGCTCTGGCTGACGCTGGCCAGCGAGCCGGACCGCCACGCGCCCAACCCGCTGTTGGGCAACTTCTACGAACTGGTGGCGATGCTCTGTGCCACCGGCTACACCCTGCTGCTCAAGCACCTGTCGGCGCGCTATTCGCCCTTCATCCTGACCGCCATGCAGGCGTTCATCGGCTCGCTGTTCTTCCTGCCGCTGGCGCTGGCAACCTCCGGATTGCCGGCAGCGCCCGGCCCGACCGGCTGGTTCGCCCTGGTCTACCTGGGCAGCGTGGTCACTGTCGGCGCCTACGGCCTGTACAACTTCGGCGTCAGCCGCCTGCCGGCGAGCCAGGCGACCGGTTTCATCAACCTGATCCCGGTCTTCACCCTGATCTTTGCCGCACTGCTGCTGGGCGAGGTGCTCAGCGGCCAGCAGGCGCTGGCCGCCGGCCTGGTGTTTGCCGGTGTCGCCCTCAGCCAGTGGCGCAGCGCGCCGCCCACATCGCCCGCCGGTGTGCTGGACTGACCCCATTGAACCGCTTGCCCTGCCAGGAGAACGACACGATGGCCACCCAGGAACGCAACTGGACCCGTGAGGCGATCCGCATCATCGAAGCGGATTTCCAGCGCAGCGCCGATACCCACCTGATCCCCCTGGACATGCCCGGCCTGCCGGGCGTGGACCTGTATTTCAAGGACGAGTCGAGCCACCCCACCGGCAGCCTCAAGCACCGACTGGCGCGCTCGCTGTTCCTCTACGCGCTGTGCAACGGCTGGCTGAAGCCGGGCGCACCGGTGATCGAGGCGTCCAGCGGCTCGACGGCGATCTCCGAGGCGTACTTCGCGCGGCTGCTCGGCGTGCCGTTCATTGCCGTGGTGCCGGCCAGTACCTCGAAGGAGAAGATCGCGCAGATCGCCTTCTACGGCGGCCAGGCGCATCTGGTCGACGACCCGACGCAGATCTACGCCGAGTCCGAGCGCCTGGCGAAGGAAACCGGCGGCCACTTCATGGATCAGTTCACCTATGCCGAGCGCGCCACCGACTGGCGGGCTAACAACAATATCGCCGAGTCGATCTTCCAGCAGATGCGCCACGAACGTTTCCCCGAACCGGCCTGGCTGGTTTCCAGCCCCGGTACCGGCGGCACCCTGGCGACCCTGGGGCGCTTCGCCCGCTACCGCCGACATGACACCCGCGTGCTCTGCGCCGACGCCGAGCGCTCGGTGTTCTTCGACTCTTATAAAACTGGTGACCGCGACCTGACCCTGAGCTACGGCTCGCGCATCGAAGGCATTGGCCGCCCCCGCGTGGAAGCTTCCTTCCTGCCCAACGTGCTCGATGCCTGCTGCAAGGTGCCGGACGACCTGTCGCTGGCGGCCATGCATTACCTGGCCCAGCGTCTGGGCCGGCACGTTGGCGGCTCCAGCGGCACCAACCTGATCGGCGCGCTGCTGGTCGCGCGGCAGATGGTGGCGCGGCGCGAGAGCGGCTCAGTGGTGGCGATTCTCTGCGACAGCGGCGAGCGCTACGAGACCACCTACTACAACCCGTTGTGGCTGATTTCCCAGGGCTTCGACCTCGATCCGCTGATCGAGGCCGTGCGCCAGTGCGCCGAGCACGGCGCGGCGCTGCCCGGTGATCTGCCCTGTATCGGACTGGACTGATCCCCAGGGAGGGAAGCATGAAAACCATCGGCCTGATCGGCGGCATGAGCTGGGAATCGACCATTCCCTACTACCGGCAGATCAACGAACGCATCAAGGAACGCCTGGGCGGCCTGCACTCGGCGAAGGTCGCGCTGTACAGCGTGGACTTCCACGAAATCGAGCGCCTGCAGCATGCCGGCGACTGGGACGCCGCCGGCCGTGTGCTGGCGGACGCGGCTCGCTCGCTGAAGGCGGCGGGTGCGGACTTCCTCGTGCTCTGTACCAACACCATGCACAAGGTGGCGCCGGCCATCGAGGCGGCGGTGGATATCCCGCTGCTGCACATCGCTGACCCGACCGCCGAGGCGATCCGCACGGCGGGTGTGTCCACGGTCGGCCTGCTGGGCACGCGCTTCACCATGGAGCAGGCGTTTTACAAGGATCGCCTGGTGGACAAGTTCGGACTGAAGGTGCTGACGCCGAGCGAGGCCGATCGCCAGGTCGTGCACCGGATCATCTATGAAGAGCTGTGCCTGGGACAGATTCGCGACGAGTCGCGGGAGGAGTACCGGCGCATCATCGCCGCGCTGGTGGAGCAGGGCGCCGAGGCGGTGATCCTCGGTTGCACGGAGATTTCCCTGCTGGTCGGCCCGGCGGACGCCTCGGTGCCGCTGTTCGACACCACGGCGCTGCACGCCCAGCATGCGGCCGACGCCGCCCTTTGACGAGGACGAACAGCATGAGCTTCATCAGCCTGAAGGTACGCGCCGCGTTCATCATGCACGGCTATGACGAGCAGAACCGCGAGGTGATCGAGCAGGTCTCGGACCCGGACTTCGTCGAGAAGCTGGTGCGTGTCGAGCGCATCCAGTCGATCAGCGAGAAGTACGTGCTGGTGACCGCCAGCGATGGCCGGCTGGCGTACTGGGAATACGACGGGGAATTCGCCGTGCTGAAGGCGCGGCTGATGGCGGCGGGGCTGCTGGTCTGAGCCCCGCCGGTGGCGATCAGTCGCCGCTGGAACCGCCCGGATAGGCGCAGCCGCGCATGACCTTGTTATCCAGCCGCAGCTCGGCGGAGAGGTTGCTCAGCGCGCCGCTCATGCTGTCCTGGCAGCGTGCCGGGGCGACCCACAGTTCGACCTTCTCGCCGTTGGCCTCGCTGGAATAACTGGTGCTGCCGTCTGGCACTCCCTCTGCGATGTAGGGCAGCGCCAGCGATTCCTTGCCCGGTTGCTCGATCAGCATGCCCTGGCTGTTCACCAGCACGCTCCAGCCCGGCTCGTTGCCGTGGGCGCGGACCACCGCACGCTTGAAGTTCGGGTCGTCGCAACCAGAGCCTTCATTTTGCAGGCGATACACCTTCGCCACTTCCAGCTTGCCGTCGGTGCCCTGGGCGCTGCTGCCGCTGAAGCTGCCGCGCAGGTCGGCGTACAGCGAGGCGGCGCCGTCGTTGAACATCTCCAGCGCGTCGCGGGGCAGGCCGGTGTTGCCGGTGTCCTCGATGCTGAAGCGGCGCTGCTCGGTGCAACTGCGGAACACCAGCTTGCCGTCCTGACGAGTCAGTTCGCCCTGCAGGCGGGTGGAGGCGTTAAGATCGGTCTTGTTCGGCGTCCACACCTGGCAGGCGGCGAACAGGGGCAGCAGGCTGAACAGAATGAAACGGCTGGATCGCATGGAACGGGCTCCCTCGAAAGTGCGCCCACGTTACCCAGCGAAGCCGGCTACCTCAAGCTGACGAGGAGGATTTCGGATGATTCGTTGCAAGCGCGCCTATGAACCGGCGACGAAGGAAGATGGCCAGCGGGTGCTGGTCGACCGCTTGTGGCCACGGGGAATTCGCAAGGAGGACCTGCACATGGAGCTGTGGGCCAAGGAGGCGTCTCCGTCCAACGAGCTGCGCCAGCGTTTCCACCACGACCCAAGCCTGTTCGAGGACTTCCGCAAGGCCTACCACGGCGAGCTGAATGCCCACCCGGAGCACTGGATGGGCCTGCTGGACCTGGCGCGCAAGGGCACGTTGACGCTGCTTTATGCGGCCAAGGACGAGGAGCACAACAACGCCCAGGTACTGGCGGAGTTCCTCGAGGACGAGTTGGAGAAGCAGGGTGAGGGGAGTTCTCCGGTGTGCTACGCCGGCAAGGCCGAGTAGGGGCTGTTCGCGAGCAAGCTCGCTCCTACAAGTCCCGTTGTGGCACGGTGCTTTTCTGTAGGAGCGAATTTGCTCGCGAACCCTGGCGAATGACAGACGCCAAGGCATCAGTCCGACAGCCAGGACCGTAGGATGGGTGGAGCTTGCGATACCCATCGGCGATGTCTGCCGGTTCATTGACGGGTATCGCTTCGCTCCACACCATCCTGCGCAAAGCCTCCAAGCACACAGCATGCGAGGCGGTCACCAGATCTTGTACACCTGCCCGCTCTGCTTGCCTTCCACGCTGCGGGCGAAGCCCAGCGCGGCATCGGCGGCCGGCACCGGCTTGAAGCCGCGGAAGAACGGCGCGTAGCCTTCCATCGATTCCACCAGCACGTTCGGGCTCACCGCGTTGATCCGCTGGCCGCGCGGCAGTTCCAGGGCGGCACTGCGCACGAAGCCTTCCACTGCGCCGTTCACCAGGCTGGCCGAGCTGCCCAGGACGATGGGCTGTTCGCTGAGGATGCCGGTGGTCAGGGTGAAGGAGGCGCCATCATTGGCGTACTGGCTGCCGATCAGCACCAGGTTGACCTGGCCCATCAGCTTGTCCTTCAGACCGACTGCCATTTCCGCCTCGCCCATTTCCGAGAGTGCACCGAAATGCACCTTGCCGGCGGTACTGATCAACGCGTCGAAACCGCCGACCTGCTCGAACAGCTTGCGGATCGAGGTGCTGTCGGTGATGTCCACGCGATAGTCGCCGCTGCTGCGGCCGACGCGGATGATGTCGTGGCGCTGGCCCAGTTCGTTGGCGACCGCCTGGCCGAGGGTGCCGCTGGCGCCGATCAGGATGATTTTCATGAGGCTCTCCACTGAGGGGTGTGGCTGAAGGTGAATTCAGTCTAGAGTGGCTTCCTGTTGTGATAATCCAGCTAATCGATAACCTTTGGTTTTCATATGGAAACAATAACCAGCGACCTGGAAGACCTTTCCGCCTTCGCCGTGCTGCTGGAGTGCGGCAGCTTCACCCGTGCCGCAGAGAGGCTCGGCTGCAGCAAGGGGCAACTGTCCAAGCGAATTTCCGCGTTGGAGCGTGCTTTGGGGGCGACGCTGCTGCACCGTACGACGCGGCGTCTGTCGCTGACCGCCGCAGGCGCTGCGCTGTTGCCCGAGGCCCAGGCGCTTAACGCCCAGGCCGCAAGGGCGCGGCAGGCGGTGCTGGCTTTGCAGGAGGAGGCGCAGGGCAAGGTGCGGCTGAGCGTGCCGGTGTCCCTGGGCGAGACCTTCTTCGATGCCTGGCTGATGGAGTTTTCCCGCCAGTACCCGGATATCCGCCTGGAGCTGGACCTGTCCAACGAGCGCCGGGATCTGATGGCCGACGGCTTCGACCTCGCCATCCGCTCCGGCAGCCTGGCAGTGGACGAGCGCCTGGTGGCGCGGCCGCTGTTCGCCCTTCAGGAACTGACCTGCGCGACACCGGCCTATCTCGCCGAGCACGGCGTGCCGCAGGTTCCCGCGGAGCTGGCCGGACATTCCTGCCTGCAGAACACTCACTACCAGGACAGCGACGTCTGGCTCTATCAGCGGCACCACGAACTGTTCCGCGTGACGGTGAATGGCCTGCTGGCGAGCAACCACTACACCTTGCTGAAGAAGGCAGCGCTGGCCGGGGCGGGGATCAGCCGGTTGCCGTCCTACATGATTCAGCAGGAATTGGCTGAAGGCAGCCTGGTCTGGCTGCTGCGCGACTACCAGACCCGGACCCAGCCGGTGTTCCTCATCCATCCGTACCAGAGCCGCCTGCCGCGTCGTACGCAGCTGCTGGCGGACTATCTGCTGCGCTGGTTCGAGCGCAGTCGGATGCAGCTGGTTGCCCTGGAAGGCTGAAAGAAAGTTCGTTCAGCTTCGTTCAGCGTTGGTTCAGAGAGGGTTCAGGGGGAGTTCAGGGAGCGATCGTTAGGCTTTCACCATCACTTTTGAGAGCCTTCCGAGGTAACCACCATGAACCGTTCCACTCTGCTGCTGACCGCCCTGTTCACCAGCGCCGCTCTGCTGAGCGGCTGCGCTTCCAACCTGTCGGGTTCTTCCTACTCCCGCGCCGACGCTCGCTCGGTACAGAACGTCCGCATGGGCACCATCGAATCCCTGCGCCCGGTGCAGATCGAAGGCACCAAGACGCCCATCGGCACCCTGGCCGGCACGGCCATCGGCGGCATCGCCGGCAACTCCATCGGTGGCGGCCGCGGCAAGGCCATCACCACTATTCTCGGCGGCGTCGCTGGCGGCGCAGCGGGCTCGGCGGTGGAAGAGGGAATCACCCGCACCCAGGGCGTCGAGATCGTCGTTCGCGAAGACGACGGCGCTACCCGCGCCTATGTCCAGGCGGTCGACTCCCAGCAGTTCCGGGTCGGTGATCGCGTTCGCATCATGTCCGTCAACGGCGCCAGCCGCGTGACCCTTTGAGCTGACGCGGAGATCCCACCATGCGCCGCCTGTTGATCGCTCTGTTGCTGACCGTCGGCTATGGCACCGCCATGGCCGATGACGACGGGGGATTCTGGTACTTGCAGACCAGCGTCTACACCACCCACTGGACCAACGATCCGGAGCACAACAACCACCAGGAACTGATCGGCCTCGAGCGTAACCGCGCCGATGGCATCGTCTGGGGCGGCGCGACCTTCAAGAACTCCTTCAGCCAGCGCTCCAACTACGTCTACGCCGGCAAGCGCTTCGACTGGGACGGCACGCCGTTCTACGCCAAGGTCACCGGCGGCGCGCTGCAGGGCTATCGCGGCGATTATCGCGACAAGATTCCGCTGAACCGCTTCGGCGTGGCCCCGGCGATCATTCCTTCGGTCGGGGCGCATCTGGGGCCGGTCGGTGCTGAATTCGTGGTGCTGGGGGGCTCGGCGGCGATGGTCAACGTCGGTGTGCGCTTCTGATCTTTCTGTCAGTCGAAATGAAACGGGCCGCGATGAATGCTCATCGCGGCCCGCATTATTTCTGAAGGAGGACAACGTCAGGCGGTGACGTCCTTCAGCGTCTTGTCCAGGCAATCGATGAACATCTCGGCATGCTCCTGCTCGAAAGCCAGCAGCGGACGGATCTTCAGGATGTTCTCCAGCGGTCCCGCCGCGCTGATCAGCACGCCACGCTCGCGCATGCCGTTGACCACCTGGCGGGTCTGGTCGGCAGCGGGTGATTTCGACGCACGGTCGGTGACCAGTTCGACACCGAGGAACAGCCCCGCGCCGCGCACGTCGCCAATCAGTTCATGGCGCTCGGCCAACTGGCGGATGCCGTCGGCGAGGAAGGCCCCGATGTGCTGGGAGCGTTCCTGCAGCTGCTCGTCGCGGATCACGTCGAGCACCGCCTGGGCGGCTGCGCAGGACACCGGGTTTCCGCCGAAAGTGTTGAAGTAGCGCACTTCGCGACCGAAGCTTTCGAGGATTTCCGGACGTACTACGACGCCGGCGATGGGCTGGCCGTTGCCCATGGGCTTGCCGAGGGTGACCAGGTCCGGCTGCACGCCGTGGCGCTGGAAGCCCCACATGGCGTCGCCGGTGCGGGCGAAGCCGCTCTGTACCTCGTCGGCGATGTAGAGCAGGCCTTCGTCCTGGGCGAGCTTCACCGCTTCGGCGAGGAACCCGGCCGGACCAGCCAGCACCCCGTCGCTGGCGAAGATGCCATCGAGCAGCAGCGCGGCAGGCTTGATGCCGTGGGCGCGCAGGTCAGCGATGGCGGCACGCACGTCGTCGGCGAACAGCTTGCCGACATTCTCCGCGCCCAGCCGATAGGCATCCGGCGCACGGACGGTGAGTGCATGGGCGGGAAGGGTGATGCCGGACCCAAGGGATGGCGACAGCTCCGAAATGGTGCCGGTGACGCCGTGGTAGGCGAAGCGGGTGATGATCACTCCGGTGCCGCCGGTGTACTGGCGAGCGATGCGCAGGGCGAGGTCGTTCGCCTCACTACCGGTGCAGGTGAACATCACCTGGTCGAGGCCGTCGGGGAAGGTGGAGAGCAGGTCCTCGGCGTAGTCGAGGATGCCTTCCTGCAGGTAGCGGGTGTGCGTGTTCAGCACCGCCGCCTGGCTGGCGATGGCCTGCACCACCCGCGGGTGGCAGTGGCCGATGGAGGCAACGTTGTTGTAGGCGTCGAGGTAGCGGTTGCCCTGGTTGTCGTAGAGCCACACGCCCTCGCCGCGCACGGTGTGCAGCGGACGTTCGTAGAACAGCCGGTAGGCTGGGCCGAGCAGGCGCGCGCGGCGTTCGATCAGGCGGCGCTCCTGTTCGCTCAGGCGCTCGGCGTCGGCGGCGCTGAATCCGTTGGGCATGGTCATGGGCGGGGCTCCTCTTCTTTCCTGGTGGCTTGGCAGGCCGCAATGATCTGCTCCTGCGCCTGTTCCCGGCTCAGGCCGGCCAGGCCCTGCAGGCTCTGCCAGGCGTGGCGGGTGTTGCGCAGGATGTAGTCGCGGTTCTCGGGGTGCAGGCTGGCGCGCCAGGCGGTGATGCTCAGGGTCATGATCAGGCGGGTGGCGATCAGGTCGGCGAGGATTTCCTGTTCCTCGGCCAGCAGCGGGCAGCGGCGGTGGTAGGCGGCGATCATCTCGCAGGCGGTGGCCAGCGGCGCGTCCGGTTCGCCCACCTGGTAGGCGGCGGCGACGCCGAGGTCGTTGATCAGCGGCGCGTGAACCATGTCGCCGAAGTCGAGGATGTTGCGCACCTGGTCCGGATGCCGCGCATCGACGATGACGTTGTGCGGGTTCAGGTCGTTGTGGATGACCTGGGCGCGCAGCTTGGCCTGGCGGGGCAGGGCGTGGCGCTCGAAGTTGTCGAGGAAGCGTTCGACCAGAGCACGTTGCTCTTGATCCTGGATGTAGATCAGCAGGTTGCGCAGGCGCGAGGCGTGCTTGAGGTCCCAGAGCAGTTCATGGCCGGCGGTGGCCGGGTGCTCGAAGCCCTTGAGCGCCAGGCCCAGGCGGGCCAGGTCGTCGCCCAGGTTCTCGCGCAGGGCGCGACTGCGTTGCGGGACCCGGTGCAGCGGGACGCCGTCGACGAAGGAGAACAGCCGGGCAATCATCGGCTGACCATCGACGGTGATGGGAATCTGGTGCTCGCCGTTGAGCGAAGGGTAGACGCGCTGGACCGCCAGGGTCGGGTCTTGTGCCTCGACGCGGAGCAGGGCGCGGGTCTGGAAGTCCACGACCTGCGGGTCTTCCAGCGGGTGCGAAAGTTTCAGCAGGCGGTCGTCGCCATGGCCGTGGGCGATGTGGAAGTTCAGGTCGCGCTCGCCGGCGAGGCGATGCAGGGTGCCGCGCTGGCCGAAGTATTGCTCGGCGATGGCAGCGGCCTGGGCGTCGTTCACCTGGGCGGGGGCCGCTTCCAGCAGGTGGTCGTGGACGGGAGCGGTATTGAGGGGCACGGGTACATCTCCAGCAAGGTTCAGCGGGTCTAGCAGGTTCAGCGGGTGCAACAGGGTCAGTGGTACTTTGGTGGAGCGGTGTCTGGGCGTTGCCGCCGTCTGGCGCGGGGCCGGACGGCGGCGCTGGGGGTTACTTGCTCGCCCAGGCGTTGAAGCGTTGTTCCAGTTCCTCGCCGTGGTCGATCCAGAACTCGGTGTCCATGGCGCGCGCGTTCTCCAGGTTCTGCGGCGCGGTGGGGAGTTTCGGCGCGATGGCGGCGTCGATCAGCGGAATGGTGTTCTTGTTGGTCGGGCCGTAGGGGATGTTCTCGGCGAAGACCTTCTGGTGCTCGGGCTTGTTGGCCAGGGCGATGAACTGCTCGGCCAGGTCCTTCTTCGGACTGCCCTTGACGATGGCCCAGTGGTCCAGGTCGTAGATGCTGCCGTTCCACTGGATGGCGAAGTCGCGGCCTTCCTTCTGGGCGGTGGCGACGCGGCCGTTGTAGGCCGAAGTCATCACCACGTCACCGGCGGCCAGCCATTGCAGCGGTTGCGCGCCGGCTTCCCACCACTGGATGTAGGGCTTGATCTCGTCGAGCTTCTTGAACGCACGATCCACGCCTTCCTTGGTGCCGAGCACCTTGTACAGGTCGGCCTGTTTCACGCCGTCGGCTTCCAGGGCGAATTCCAGGGTGAACTTGGCGCCACGGCGCAGGCCGCGCTTACCCGGATACTTCTTCACGTCCCAGAAGTCGGCCCAGCCGGTGGGGGCGCTGGCGAGCTTCTTGGCGTCGTAGGTAAGCACCGTGGACCAGATGAAGATGCCTACACCGCAATCGCTCACGGCGGCGTCGAGGAAGTCGGCCTGCTTGCCGAGCTTGGACCAGTCGAGCTGTTCGAACAGGCCTTCGCTGCAACCGCGCATCAGTTCCGGGGACTCCACCTCGACCACGTCCCAGCTGGTCTTGCCGGTGTCGGCCATGACCTTGATCTTGGCCATCTCGCCGTTGTACTCGGCGCCCTGGACGGTGACCTTGGCCTGCTGCTCGAAGGGTTTGTAGAAGGCCTTTTCCTGGGCCACCTTGTTGTCTCCACCGAAGGACACCACGGTGAGTGTTTCGGCATGCAGCTGGGCGGCGCCGCCGGCCAGCATCATCAGTGCTATGGCTTTCTTGAACATGCGATGACTCCTGAGCGGGCCAATCCGGCCCATGAAAAAGAGGGCAGCTTCAAGAGTGGGGCGCTGCGCCGGACCAAGCTGGAAGACCGGCTGATACGCCCTCGGACATCAGGGAGAGGAACGGGCGGAACGGGTGTGGTCGATCATGGGAAGGTGCTCCGTTTCTTGTTGTTGTTCGGATAGCTCGTTGTAGGACCAAGCTGAGCCGATTAAAACACCTTCCAAAACATGATGCATCATGTTTTTATTGGCGCCATTGGTCCACGGACGCAAACGAACAGCGCGCACTCAATAAAGGGAATGCATCTATGAACCAGACCCGTACCTTGCTTCTCACCGGTGCCAGCCGCGGCATCGGCCACGCTACGGTGAAGCACTTCAACGCCGCCGGCTGGCGTGTTTTCACTGCCTCGCGCCAGGACTGGAGCGCCGAATGCCCCTGGGCCGAAGGGCTGATCAACCACATCCACCTGGACCTGGAGGACATCGACAGCGTGCAGGCCAGCCTGCCGATGATCCGCGAGAAGCTCGGCGGCAGCCTGCATGCTTTGGTGAACAACGCCGGCATCTCGCCCAAGGGCCCGGAAGGCGAGCGTCTCGGCGTGCTGGGCAGTGAGTACGGCACCTGGCTCAAGGTGTTCAACGTCAACCTGTTCTCCACCGCATTGCTGGCGCGCGGGCTGTTCGACGAGCTGAAGGCGGCCAAGGGCTCGGTGATCAACGTCACCTCCATCGCCGGCTCCCGCGTGCATCCGTTCGCCGGTGCCGCCTACGCCTGCTCGAAAGCCGCGCTGGCGGCGCTGACCCGCGAGATGGCCCACGACTTCGGCCCGCACGGTGTGCGTGTCAACGCCATCGCGCCGGGGGAGATCGATACGGCCATCCTGTCCTCGGGTACCGAGCTGATCGTCGAGCGCGACATTCCCATGCACCGCCTGGGCAAGCCGGAGGAAGTCGCCTCGCTGATCCACTTCCTCTGCACCAGCGGCGCGTCCTACGTGAATGGTGCGGAAATCCACGTCAACGGCGGGCAGCATGTGTGAAACCGGCTGGCATTCGGCGCGATCAGCGACCATCATGCGCGCCCGAATGCCGCACCACGCGATGAGACAGCCATGAACTACCCGATCGAAGGGCTCAATCATTCCTACCTGGGCAGCGGTGTCTACGCGCTGCTGCGCGAGGCGCTGATCACCGGCCGCTTCAAGCCCGACGACCGCCTGCGCATCCGCGACCTGGCGCAGCAGCTGGGCACCAGCGTCACCCCGGTGCGCGACGCCATCCTGCAACTGGCGAAGGAACAGGCGCTGGTACTCAAGACCCCGCGCGATATCCGCGTGCCGTTGCTCACCCGCGAGCAATACCTGGAAATCCGCAGCATCCGCGTGGCGCTCGAAGGTCTCGCTGCGGAGACCGCCGCCGCCCGCGCCAGCGATGACCAGCTGGATGAGCTGGAAGCCAACATCCGCGAGAACCTCGACGCGATCCACGCCGAGGACCTGGTCCTGGCGCTCAAGCTCAACCAGGCCTTTCACTTCGCCCTGGCCGACATCGCCGGGATGCCGCTGCTGCGCGCCTTCCTCGACAGCCTGTGGATGCGCACCGGTCCGCTGATCGCCCAGGCCTACGCTGACTTCAACGAACGCATGGCCATCGAGCACCACTGGGATGTCCTGCGTGCCCTGCGCGAGCGCAACGGCACTGCTGCCCGCGCAGCGATCCACGCCGACCTGCTGGACGGCAGCGAGAAGATGCTGGAGTTCATCGCCCAGACCGAAGAGCCGGAGCAGGAAGCCGGCTGACCGGCTTTTTTGTAGTAGCGAGCTTGCTCGCGAACCGCATTGTACGGAGCCAGCCGGCTGGATCGTTCGCGAGCAAGCTCGCTCCTACGAAGAGCAAAGGCTCAGCGCCGCAGGGCGGATAACGCTGGCGCGTTATGCGCCCTACAAAAGCGGAAGCTCAGACCGCACCGTCCTTGCGCAGCGCGGCGATAGCCGCGGCGTCGTAACCCAGTCCGCTCAGCACCTCGTCCGTATGCTCACCCAGCTTTGGCCCGATCCATTCGGCGCTGCCAGGGGTATCGGACAGCTTGGGCACGATGCCGGGCATGCGGAAGGGTTTGCCGTCCGGCAGCTTGGCCGAGAGGAACATCTCCCGCGCGAGGAATTGCGGGTCGCTGAACATGTCCTCGGCGGAGAAGATGCGGCTGGCCGGCACTTCGGCTTCGTTGAGTACCTTCAGCACGGTATCCAGCGATTCGGAGCGCGCCCAGCGGTCGATGATGCCGTACAGCTCGTCGCGGCGCGCATCGCGGCCATCGTTGCTGGCCAGGGTCGGGTCTTCGGCCAGGTCGAGGCGGCCGATGGCGGTCATGAAGCGGCGGAAGATCGCGTCGCCGTTGGCGGCGATCTGCACGTGCTTGCCGTCGGCCGTGGTGTGCACGGAGGAGGGGGTGATGCCGGGCATGATGTTGCCGGTGCGTTCGCGGATGAAGCCGAACACATCGAACTCCGGCACCATGGATTCCATCATGGCGAATACCGCCTCGTAGAGCGCCACGTCCACCACCTGCCCGGCGCCGCCATTCACCTCTCGATGGCGCAGCGCCATCAGCGCGCCGATCACGCCCCACAGCGCGGCGATGGAGTCGCCGATGGAGATGCCGGTGCGCACCGGCGGGCGGTCCTCGAAGCCGGTGATGTAGCGCAGGCCGCCCATGGATTCGCCCACCGCGCCGAAGCCCGGCTGGTCCTTGTACGGGCCGCTCTGGCCGAAGCCGGAGAGGCGCACCATCACCAGCTTCGGGTTCAGCGCGTGGATCACCTCCCAGCCCAGGCCGAGCTTCTCCAGCACACCGGGGCGGAAGTTCTCGATCAGGATGTCGGCCTCGGCCAGCAGCTTCTTCAGCACCTCGCGGCCGGCCTCGTGCTTGAGGTTCAGGGTCAGCGAACGCTTGTTGCGCGCCTGCACGAACCACCACAGCGAGGTGCCCTCGTAGAGCTTGCGCCACTTGCGCAGTGGATCGCCGCCGTCGGGCGACTCGACCTTGATGACTTCGGCGCCGAATTCCGCGCACAGGCGCGAGGCGAAGGGGCCGGCGATCAGGGTGCCGAGTTCGATGACCTTGAGGCCGGCGAGGGGTTTGGCGGTGCTGTTCATCGGTCTGTCCGATCAGATAGGAATCGCCGGACTCTAACGCTTGTGCGCCGCTTCGAACAGGCCGCCGGGCAGGCGTCTGGAAACGGTGCTTTGCGCTGGCCTTGAGCGCGCGTAGAGTAGCCACATTCAGATGGTTCCCACTTCGGCTCGCTCGGTTTCGCGCAGGTATACCGTGATGCGTTCGTCTTCCTTCCCACAGCCCGATGGTCTGACGGCATTCTCTGAGGAGTGCGCGCAGGCGGGTGGCGAGGGGGTTGCATGACGTTGAACCTGCCGACGCTGGTAGTCGTCGACCTCTACGTGCTGACCCTGGTCGGCGTACTGATGGCTTTCGCCTGGCACAGCGGTCGACGCGATCACACGCTGGGCTTCATGAGTGTCGCGCTGTTGCTGGGCGCAATCGGCACCTTCCTGGCCACGCTGCGTGGCATGGGTATCGACTGGTTGCCGATCCTGGTCGGCAACGTGGTCCTGCATCTTTCTTCGGCGATGACCTGGACTTCCATGCGCGTCTTCACCGGACGCAAGCCGCATTGGCCATTGATCGGAGCGGGCGCGGCATTCTGGGCGCTGCTGTGCCTGGTTCCGCCGTTCTACGACTCCCTGGCGGCGCGCATCGCGGTCAGTACGGGCATCACGGTCATCTATTGCCTGGCGGCGATCAGCGAGTTGTGGCGGGACCGCCGGAAACTCGAAGTGGAGCTCAAGCCGACGCTGGCGTTGTTACTGTTCCATACCGCCGTTTACACGGTGCGCCTGGTGGTCGACCGCGGCATGCCGTTCGAGAGCGTGGCCAATAACGGCCAGGGCTCGACCTTCTTCACCTTCCTGGTCTTCGAGACCATGCTGTTCGCCATCGGTATTGCCTTCGCCACCCTGGCGATGGTCAAGGAACGCGCCGAATTGCAGTTCCGCAGCGCCGCCCTGAGCGACCCGCTGACCGGCGTGGGTAACCGCCGCGCTTTCATGGAGTCCGGCGAGCGCCTGCTGCGGTTGTGCGCCGAACGCGGAGAGCAGGCGTCGCTGCTGCTCTGCGACCTGGACAACTTCAAGCGCCTCAACGATTCCTTCGGCCATCCGGCCGGCGACCGCGTGCTGGTGGAGTTCAGCCGCATCACCGCGTCGCGGATGCGCAAGCACGACCAGTTCGCGCGGATCGGCGGGGAGGAGTTCGCCTGCCTGCTGGTGGCCGCCGACACCGAAGGCGCCTGCCAGGTAGCCGAGCGTGTGCGCCGCGAATTCGCCGAGCTGCCCTTCATCGCCGAAGGCCAGCTCAGCGTCAGCATCGGTATCGCCACCAGCCGCGAAGCCGGGCATGACCTGCTGCGCCTGCTGTCGCTGGCCGACCAGGCGCTCTACGCCGCCAAGGCCAAGGGCCGCAATCGCATCGAACTGGCCGCGCCGGAGCCGGGAACCGACCGGCGTCCGCGCACTTGAGCCACGGTGCCGACGCTTTCGCGGTAGACTTGCCGCCTTCGAAAATTCGCCGGGAAAGCCCATGGCCCTGTCCGCCACGCCCTACAAAGCCGATATCAGCCTGACCGACCTCGACCGTGGGGTCTACGAGACCCTGCGCTTCACCGTCGCTCGTCATCCCTCGGAAACCGAGGAGCGCCTGGCGGTGCGCCTGCTGGCCTACGTCATCTGGTACAACGAGCAGCTGGCTTTCGGACGCGGTCTGTCGGACGTGGAAGAACCCTCGCTCTGGGAAAAAAGCCTGGATGACCGCGTACTGCACTGGATCGAAGTCGGCCAGCCCGACGCCGAGCGCCTGACCTGGTGCTCGCGCCGCTGCGAGAAGCTGACCCTGGTCGCCTACGGCAACCTGCGCGTGTGGACCACCAAGGTGCTCGACAGCGTGCGCCATCTGAAGAACCTCAACGTCGTCGCCATGCCCCAGGAGCCGCTGGAGGAAATCTCCCGCGACCTGCCGCGTTCGATCAACTGGACCGTGATGATCAGCGAAGGGACCATCTTCGTGACCGACGAGCGCGGCCAGCACGAGCTGCAGGTGGAGTGGTTGATGGGCGAGCGTTAATCGCCAGCTTTGCCCGCTGTAACCAGGGCGCCGGGATCGGCGCCTGAATGAATCGACTGGAACACCCATGCGCATCGAATCCCGCCCCCTCCCGCAAACCCTGCCCAACCTGGGTGACCTGCCGCCGCTGCTGACCCGTCTCTACGCCGCCCGTGGCGTACAGAGCGCCGAAGAGCTGGACAAGGGGCTGGCGCGGCTGATCCCGTACCAGCAGCTCAAGGGCGTGGACGCGGCGGTGGAACTGCTGGTTGATGCACTGGAGAAGGGCCAGCGGATTCTCTACGTCGGCGACTTCGACGCCGACGGCGCCACTGCCAGCAGCGTCGGCGTGCTGGCTCTGCGCATGCTCGGCGCGGCCTGGGTCGACTATCTCGTCCCCAACCGTTTCGAGTACGGCTACGGCTTGACCCCGGAAATCGTCGCCGTGGCGCTGGAGAAGCGCCCGGACCTGCTGGTCACCGTCGACAACGGTATCTCCAGCATCGATGGCGTCGCCGCCGCCAAGGCCGCTGGCCTGCGTGTGCTGGTCACCGACCATCACTTGCCGGGGCATGAGCTGCCGGCCGCCGACGCCATCGTCAACCCGAACCAGCCCGGCTGCGACTTCCCCAGCAAGGCCATGGCCGGTGTCGGTGTGATCTTCTACGTCATGCTCGCCCTGCGCGCTCGCCTGCGCGAGCGCGGCTGGTTCTCCGCACGCGGCATCGCCGAGCCGAACCTAGCCGAACTGCTCGACCTGGTGTCCCTGGGCAGCGTCGCGGACGTGGTACCACTGGACGCCAACAACCGCATCCTGGTGCACCAGGGCCTCGCTCGCATCCGTGCCGGCCGAGCCCGCCCTGGCCTGCGGGCGCTGCTGGAGGTCGCCGGGCGCGATTGCCGGCGGATCACCTCCACGGACCTGGGCTTCATCCTCGGCCCTCGCCTGAACGCCGCCGGCCGACTGGACGACATGTCCCTGGGGATCGAGCTGCTGCTCTGCGACGACGAAAGCGTCGCCCGTGACATGGCGGTGCAGCTCGACCAGCTCAACCAGGATCGCAAGGCCATTGAGCAGGGCATGCAGCGCGAAGCACTGGCCCAGCTCAAGGAATTGCCGGTGGAGGAGATGCCTTTCGGCCTGTGCCTGTTCGACCCGGAATGGCACCAGGGTGTGATCGGTATCCTCGCCTCCCGCCTGAAGGAGCGTTACCACCGCCCGACCATCGCCTTCGCCGATGCCGGCGATGGCACGCTCAAGGGCTCGGCGCGTTCGGTGCCGGGATTCCATATTCGCGACGCACTGGATGCCGTGGCCGCCCGCCATTCGGGGCTGATCAGCAAGTTCGGCGGCCATGCCATGGCCGCCGGCCTGTCACTGCCGCAGGAGAACTTCGGCGCCTTCGCCGCCGCCTTCGATGCCGAGGTGCGCCGCCAGCTGGACGAGGAAGACCTCACCGGTCGCCTGCTCTCCGATGGCCAGTTGGGCGCCGAGGAGTTCCACCTGGAGCTGGCCCGCGCCCTGCGCCAGGCCGGTCCCTGGGGCCAGCACTTCCCCGAGCCGCTGTTCCACGGCATCTTCCAGATCGTCCAGCAGCGCGTGGTCGGCGAACGTCACCTGAAGCTGGTGCTCAAGACCGAATGCGGCTCGCTGCAGCTGGACGCCATCGCCTTCAACATCGACCGCGAAATCTGGCCAAACCCCACCGTGCGCTGGGCGGAAGTGGCCTACAAGCTGGACGTCAACGAGTTCCGTGGCAACGAGACCGTGCAGTTGATGGTGGCGCATATCGCGCCACGTTGAGTTGCTCGGCGCTGATCTGCCTTTTATAGGAGCGAGCTTGCTCGCGAACCCGGTCCTCGCAGCGGAGGCTGTTCGCGAGCAAGCTCGCTCCTACAGATTCACGCCTACGAAAATGTCGCGGGATAGTGCTCAGATGCCTTTGATCTCGCTCGGCTCGACCTCGACCTGATAGCCCGGCCCGACATCGAAGAGGATGTAGAAGTCCTCGGCAGGGCGCTTGAAGGTCAGGCTGGAGTCCGCCCCCAGCTTGCCGGGCGTCAGCACCTGGTTGTCGGCGGCGCTCATCACGTCCAGCGTCACTCCCGGGGCGTCGCTGCCGTCGGTGAAGCCGCCGACGCAGCGGATGGTCTCGGCATCCAGCGCGGTGCATTCGCAGAAGGGGGCGTGTGCCAGGGCACTGACGCTGACGGCGAGGCCGAGCAGCGCGGTGGCGGTTTGCAGGATCGCTTTCATCAAGGGCTCCGGGTCTTTTCCAGCCACGCCACCAGCGTCGGCGAGGCCTTGTCGAGGGGAATCTGCGTCTGGTGCACGGCGCCGTCCCAGCCTTCCACCGTCAGCCAGAGCTGGTCGCTCGGGGTGACGCGGGCCGGGATCGTGACCTCGGCGAACAACTGGTGCGGCGTGCCGGAGAACAGCCCGCCGGCCGCCCGCAGGCTGCGCGGCTCGCCAATGCGCAGGTAGGCAGCTTTCACCTGTGGATAACAGCTGTCGCAGAAGGCCAGGGTGAACGCCTTGACGAAGCCCGCGCGGCCTTCGTCTTCCGGATCACCCACTTCCCACTCGGCCATGCGCGCGGTCCAGGGGCCGACCTGTACGGCACCGATCTCGCGTTCGCCCAGACCACGCAGGCCTCGGTCCAGCTTCGCTTCGTGGAAGTAGTGGGGCATGAAGCCCAGCGGGATCAGCACCAGCAGGGCGCTGAGGTGGAATCGCCAGCGCAGCCACTGGCGGCGCAGTTTGCTGTGGCCGCTCATTGGCTGGTCTCCGGGGTGGCCGCGACGGTGATCCGCTCACGGGCCTTCTGCTTCTTCAGTTCCTTGGCGGTGGCGATCAGGGTGCGTTTGCTCCAGATCATCAGGCCGCTGAGCACCATCATGCTGAGGATCAGGCCGAACACGAACCAGATCAGCTTGACCCACACGCCGCCGAAATCGCCGGTGTGCAGCGGGCGCATGGACTCGGTGACGAACTCCAGGCCCGAGCGGTCGCCCAGCAGGCGGGTCGAGGCCACGCTGCCGTCGTAGGGGTTCACCTGGGCGCTTTCGAACATCAGCGGGTACCAGGCCTTGCCGAAGATGGTCACGGGATCGTAGGCGCTGGAGGGCAGGCGGAAGAAGGTCGGCTCCAGGCCGGGAATTCGCTGCTGGGCGGCGAGCACGGCGGCGTCCAGGCCGATTCGCGGTGGTGCCTTGCCGTCGGCGCTCAGGGGAATGCTGTCACGCTGGATGATGGTCGGCACGCCTTCGCTGGAGATGGAAATGGCGTTGTCGTAGAGCACCGCCTGGATCAGGAACCAGGTACCGGTGATGGAGATCACCGCGATGAACCAGATCGACCAGATACCCATCAGCCGGTGCACGTCGCCCCAGAAGATGCGCGCACCCTGGCGCAGGCGCAGCGTCGGCTTGAGGAAGCCGCGCCAGAAACGCTTGTACACCACCAGCCCGGTGACCAGCGAGGCGAGCATCGGCAGGCCGAGCAGCGAAACCAGGTACCAGCCCCAGCTGAAGCCATGGGTGAAGGGCACCAGCCACCAGCCGTGCAGCGCGCGGGTGAACTGGCGGAAGTCGAAGAGTGGCACCTTGCCCTGGATGACGCCGGTATAGGGGTTCACGTAGAGCGCGGCGCTGGAGCTGTCGGGGTAGGTGACGCGCGCCAGCAGGGCGAAATGCGATTCGCTCGGCGCACTGAGCATGTGCACGGCCGCTTGCGGCTGTTGCTGTGCGACGGCTGCAAGCACCTGGTCGTAACCCAGACGCGGAGTTTCGTCGTCCGGCGCATTGGCGCGTACGGCTGGGTCCACCAGCCAGACGATCTCCTGGCTCACCGTGGCCAGGGTGCCGGTGATGCACACCAGGAACACGAAGAACCAGATGGGCAGCGCCAGCCAGCTATGAACCAGGAACCAGAGCCTGGAGCGGGATTTCTTGGACATGGGGAATCACGGCCACGCAAGGAAAAAGACCAATGAAAGAGCCCCCGCCGGACGAGGCCGGCGAGGCGCGAAGACACCAAGGAGCAGCGGTGTTCTAGGAGTAAGGACGGATGAGATCGAAAAACCGGCCATGTGCAGTTGCAAATAAATGTTTCGGAGCGGCTTTTCGCGTCTTTTCCATTTCTTTACACATTTTCGGTGCGCGTTTTTGCCGGCTCATCCGTCTTGTATGTGAAAGCGATCGATTCGCAACGGAAGCGAACCTCAGCCCAACAACAGGAGAACCCGCATGACCCACTACCTTCGCCAGCTCACGCTGCTGGCCGTGGCGCTGAGCTGTGCGCCGCTGGCCAGCGCGGACTATCTGTGGCTGGAACGCGAAGCCGGCCAGAGCGCGAAAAGCTACTTCAGCGACCTGCAGCCGGGTGAGCGCCTGCCGGTGGCCCAGCTGCAGAACCCCCACGTCGTCCTGGGCGACGGCAAGACTGCGCCGATGAAGGCGGGCGTCGAGTCCTTCGAGATCGACAAGGCGCCGTCGGGTGACCTGCGCGCGGCCGCCCAGCGGGCCGAAGGCAGCACCCTGACCATCTATCAGGCCCGCGAGGGACGCACTGAAACCCGGGCGCAGAATGATCTGGAGCTGGTGCCCACCACGCCCGGCGGCAACACCTTCGCCCTGCACTGGAAAGGCACCGTGGTGCCGGCCTCGCAGGTCAACGTGTACACCTCCGAGCAGTGGAGCCGCAGCCTGAAGCCGGCGACGGATGGCACCGTCACCCTGGCCACGCCGTTCCCGGCGCGCTACGTGCTGGAGGTTTCCGCCCAGGTCAATGGCGGTGCCAGCGTCGATGGCAAGCGCTACGACAGCGTGATCCACGTTTCCACCCTGTCTTTCGAGGTGCGCTGAAATGAGAGTCGCGATGAAAGTCAGTACCCCGGCACCGGTCCGCCCACGCCTGCCGCGCCCGGCGCGGCAACTGCTGGAGCACGCCGGCCTGCGCAGCAGCCTGCCGCGCCTGAACATCCTCGATGCGCTGGTGATCTGCCGCAAGGCGACCGCCGTGGAGCTGCATGCCTACCTGGAGGAGCCGGGCCTGCCGATCTCCCTCAGCTGCGTCAGCCAGACCCTGCGCAGGCTACACCTCTCCGGCCTGCTGGAGCGTGACGAGAACAAGCGATACAGCCTGGCACCCGGAGCGGTGGCAGCCATGGGCAAGTCGAGCGGATTGCACTGACAGCAAGGATGTAGGGGATGGGACGGGGGAAAAAGGGCCGCCTGCTGACGCTGGCGGCCCTGTTGGTCGTTGTGGGGGGAGGCTTGGTCTGGGCGTTCGGCCGCAATGGCGTGCAGTACCAGACCCAGCCAGTGGCGCGGGGGGATATCGAGGCGACGGTGAGTGCCATCGGCACGCTCCGACCGCGCACCCAGGTGGAAGTCGGCGTACGGGTGTCCGGGCAGATCGACCGCCTGCTGGTGAAAGCCGGGGATGTGGTGAAACAGGGCCAGTTGCTCGCCGAGATCGACCCGAGGATTCCGCAGGCCACGGTGGATGCCGGCAAGGCACAGCTGGCCGACCTGCAGGCGCAGCTCGCCGAGCAGCGCGCGCAGCTGCAACTCGCCCAGCAGAAGCACGGCCGCCAGCGCCAGATGTTCGCGGAGGGCTCCACACGCCTGGAGGACCTGCAGACGGCAGAGGCCGAGCAGAAGGTGTCTGCTGCACGCATCGACCAGTTGCAGGCGAAGATCCAGCAGACCCGATCGACCCTGAGCGCCGACCAGACCCAACTGGACTACACCCGCGTCTACGCCCCCATCGCCGGTGCGGTGATCTCGGTGAAGGCCGAGCAGGGCCAGACTCTCAATGCCACCTACCAGACCCCGGCTATCCTGCGCATCGCCGACCTCTCGTCGATGACCGTCTGGACCGATGTATCCGAGGCCGATGTGGGGCGCGTGCGCGCCGGCATGCCGGTGCGCTTCACCACCTTGGGCGGCGATGGCCGCAGCTGGACTGGCACGGTGCGCCAGGTACTGCCAGCGCCGGAAGAGCCCAAGACCGAGGACAGCGGTAGCAGCAGCCAGGCCAGCAGCGGCACCAGCAAGGTCGTGCTCTACACCGTGCTGTTCGACGTGGACAACGCCGACGGCGCGCTGATGCCACAGATGACTGCCCAGGTCACCTTCGTCAACGCTGCCGCCAAGGGCGTACTTGCCGTACCGCTCACCGCGTTGGAAGCCCTGCCACAACAGCGCGGCCTGTACCGCGCGCGGGTGCTCGATGGTTCCGGCAAGGCGCAGACCCGCGACGTTCGCATCGGCGTGCGCAACCGGCTGCAGGGCGAGGTGCTCGACGGTCTCGCCGAAGGCGACGAGCTGATACTCGGTGAGCTGACTGCCCAGGAAGGTCCGCGGAGATTCACCTGGTGACCGCCGTGATCGAACTGGACGGCATCGTCAAACACTATGGCGGTGGCGCGAGCCCGACGGTCACGGTGCTGCATGGGGTGTCCCTGCGTATCGAACCGGGCGAATTCGTCGCCATCGTCGGTGCATCCGGCTCCGGCAAATCGACCCTGATGCACATCCTTGGTTGCCTGGACCGCCCGAGCGCCGGCCGCTACCGTTTTGCCGGCACCGACGTGTCGCAGATGGGCAGCGACGAACTGGCCTGGCTGCGCCGCGAGGCGTTCGGCTTCGTGTTCCAGGGCTACCACCTGATTCCCACCTGCAGCGCGCGGGAGAACGTCGAGGTCCCCGCGCTCTATGCCGGGCACCCGGTGCACCAGCGCCAGGAGCGCGCCACCGACCTGCTGCGCCGCCTGGGATTGGGCGAGCGCCTGGACAACCGCCCCAACCAGCTGTCCGGCGGTCAGCAGCAGCGCGTGTCCATCGCCCGCGCGCTGATGAACGGCGGGCGCATCATCCTCGCCGACGAACCCACGGGGGCGCTGGACAGTCGCAGCGGCGAGGAAGTCATGGCCCTGCTGGACGAACTGTCCGCCCAGGGCCACACGCTGATCCTGATTACCCATGACCGCGAAGTGGCGGCGCGGGCGAAGCGCGTCATCGAGATCCGCGACGGACACATCGTCGCCGACAGCGGCGGACAGGCGGGCGAAGCTGCGCTGCCATTACCCGATCTGCGGGATGCCCGCGATGCCGGTGGCGCCAGTTTTGCGGGAGATCTGCTGGAAGCCCTGCGCTCAGCGTGGCGAGTGATGTGGTTGAACCGCTTCCGTACCGCGCTGACGCTGCTGGGCATCGTCATCGGCGTCGCCTCGGTGATCGTCATGCTCGCCATCGGCCTGGGCACCAAGCAGCGTGTGGTGCAGCAGATGGCCTCCCTCGGAGCCACCATCATGTACGTCAGTGGCGACTATCCGCCCGAAGGCGGCCCCATGGGCGCGGTGACGGTCGAGGACTTGGCCGCCGTGTCCGAGCTGCCACAGGTGCGCCACGCCATGCCGGTGATCGGCAACGCCCTGACCGTGCGCTACGGCAACCTGTCGAAGTCGCTGTACACCTTTGCTTCGACCGAGGAGATGCCGCTGATCCATCGCTGGCCGGTGGTGCAGGGACGTTTCTTCACCACCGCCGAAGACCGCGAGCTGGCGCCGCTGGTGGTGATGGGACACAAGGCCTGGACCTACTTTTTCCCCGATGGCGAGAGCCCGCTGGGACGGCAACTGCTGGTGGGCAACGCGCTGTTCGAGGTGATCGGCGTACTCAAGGAAAAGGGCGCCGACTCGGGGGTCGAGGACTACGACGAGATGCTCTTCATCCCTTACAACGCCGGGCGCGCGCGGGTCTACAAGGGCATGACCGACCCGGATTACGCGGTTATCGACGCCATGTCCCCGGCGCTGGTGAAAGAGGCCGAGGAGGCCATGCAGGAGCTGCTGCTGGAGCGTCACGGGCGCAAGGACTTCGGCATCGGCAACGCCGCCGCCAAGTTGCAGGCCCAGGCCGAGGCGCAGGACAGCATGACCCTGATGCTCAGCCTGATCGCCGCCGTCTCGCTGCTGGTGGGTGGCATCGGCGTGATGAACGTGATGCTGATGACCGTGCGTGAACGCACCCGCGAGATCGGCATCCGTGTCGCCACCGGCGCGCGGCAACGGGACATCCTTCGCCAGTTCCTGTCCGAGTCCACCTTGCTGAGTCTGGTGGGCGGACTGATCGGCGTGGTCATCGGCCTGTCCATCGGCACCGTGCTGCTGCTCAGTGGTGTGCCGGTGGTGTTTTCGCTCACGGCGAGCCTTGGCGCTTTCGGCTGCGCGCTGGTCACCGGGCTGGTGTTCGGCTACGCGCCGGCCCGCAAGGCGGCGCGGCTCGATCCGGTCGTCGCCCTGGGAGGTGAGTGATGAGGGCCCGCCTTTCGCTGTTCTGCCTGCTGCTGGCCGGCTGCTCCTTGCAGGAGTCGGCGCCGCCGCACCAGATTGCCGCGCCCGCCGCCTGGACTCAGACGGTGGCGCCCGCCGAGGCAGAGTGGGACGAGCAATGGTGGAAGCAATTCGGCAGCGCCGAACTGGACCAATTGGTAGCGCGCGCCGCCCGCGACAGCTACGACCTGCAGGCCGCCGAGGCGCGCCTGCGCCAGGCGCGTGCGACCTTGCGGGTCGCCGGTGCGCCCTTGCTGCCGGAGGTGAACGGCACGCTGAACGCCTCGCGCCAGGGGCGTCTGGGCGGGAATGCCGATGTCGACGGCAACGCATTCGGCCTGGGCCTGCAAACCCGCTACGAGCTGGACCTGTGGGGCCGCAACCGCGCCCTGCGCGATGCGGCCCGTGCGCAATGGCAGGCCAGCGAATTCGACCTGCACAGCACCCATCTGAGCCTGACCGCCGCCGTCGCCACAACCTGGCTGGAACACGCCGGTCTGAGCGCACGCCTGCGCATCGCCGGGCTGAACCTGAAGAACGCCGAGGACGTGCTCGCCACCCTCGAATCGCGCCAGCGCGCCGGGGCGGCCATGCCGCTGGAGCTGGCCCAGCAGCGTGCGTTGCTGGCTGGTCTGCGGGTGGAGCAGGCGGAGCTGCGCCAGCAACTGGCGCAGAGTGAGGTCGCGGTGGCCGTGTTGCTCGGCAGTCCGCGTCAGTCGTTGCGTTTACAGTCGGGGTCATTGAACGAGCTGAGCGATCCCGGCATTGCGACGGGCGTGCCGTCGCAACTGCTGGCTCGCCGTCCGGACCTCGCCCGTGCCGAAGCACAACTGCGAAGCGCTGCCGCCGATCTGGGCGCTGCCCGTGCCGCGCTGTTCCCACAACTGACGCTGGGGCTGGACCTGGGCAGTGGCGGGGCCCGGCTGGGAGATCTCGCTGACAACCCCCTCTATAGCGTCAGTGGAGGCCTGCTGGCACCGATCTTCAACAACGGCCGCCTGACCGGCCAGCGCGACCTGGCCCAGGCGCGGCAGGAGGAACTGCTCGCGAACTATCGAGCGGCGATCATCACCGCATTCGGCGAAGTGGAGTCCGGCCTGGACGCCATTGCCGGACTCGAGGCTCGTCTGCAGGCGCAGGCCGAGCAGGTGCGCCAGGCCGAGCGCGCCTTCGAACTGGCCAACTCGCGTTATCGCGCCGGAGCTGAAGACCTGCTGGTGCTGCTGGACGCCCAGCGCACGCTCTACAGCGCGCAGGATGGCCTGGCCAGCCTGCGCCAGCTGCGTCTGCAGGCCAGCGTGGCCTTGTACAAGGCCCTGGGTGGAGGTTGGCAGGCTGGAAATACCCCACTGGCGACCTCCCTGTAGGAGCGCGCCACCGCCAGGGCGAGCAGCTTGCCACCGATCATCTGAACCTATCCTTAGGCGATCCCGGTCTACAGTTGAAGTGACAAGTTCTGAAGACCCGAGGGAGTGCCACCATGAGCCAGTTGTTCGAGCCCCTGACCCTGCGCCAGCTGACCCTGTCCAACCGCATCGCTGTATCCCCCATGTGCCAGTACTCCGCCCAGGACGGTCTGGCCAACGACTGGCACCTGGTGCACCTGGGCAGTCGAGCCGTCGGTGGTGCCGGTCTGGTGATAGTCGAAGCCACGGCCATCGCCCCGGAAGGGCGAATCAGCGCCGAGGACCTGGGTATCTGGAACGACGAGCAGGTCGAGCCGCTCCGGCGCATCACCCGCTTCATCGAATCCCAGGGCGCAGTGGCCGGCGTGCAACTGGCCCATGCCGGCCGCAAGGCGAGCACCTGGGCTCCCTGGTTGGGCAAGCACGGCTCCGTGCCGATCAGCGAGGGCGGCTGGACGCCGGTGGCGCCCTCGGCCATCGCTTTCGACCCGCAGCACACGGCGCCCATCGCCTTGAGCGAAGAGCAGATGGCGACGATCAAGCACCAGTTCGTGCGCGGCGCCGAGCGCGCCCTGGCCGCTGGCTTCAAGGTCGCCGAGGTGCATGCCGCCCACGGCTACCTGCTGCACCAGTTCCTTTCGCCGCTCTCCAACCAGCGCCGCGACCAGTACGGCACCTGCTTCGAGAACCGCATCCGCTTCCTCCTGGAAGTCACCGAAGCCGTGCGCACGGTCTGGCCGCAGGAGCTGCCGCTGTTCGTCCGCCTGTCCGCTACCGACTGGGTGGAGGACGGCTGGAACCCCGACGAAACCGTGGAGCTGGCGCGCCGCCTGAAGGCCCTGGGCGTGGACTTGATCGACGTGTCTTCGGGCGGTACCGCGGTGAACGCCGAGATCCCCGTGGGCCCGGGCTACCAGACGCAGTTCGCCGAGCGGGTGCGCAAGGAGGCAGGCGTCGCCAGCGGCACCGTGGGGATGATCACCGAGCCAGTGCAGGCCGAGCACATCCTGCGTACCGGGCAGGCCGACCTGATCCTGCTGGCCCGCGAACTGCTGCGCGATCCCTACTGGCCGCTGCATGCCGCCGACGAGCTGGGCGGCCAGCCGGTGCCCTGGCCGGCGCAGTACCTGCGCGCCGCGCAACGCGGCACGCCCAAGCGCAAGGCCTACGGGCAGGTTTGACGCTCGACCAGGGGGCATGGGCGAGCACCGCGTGCCCCCGCCTTTCTCTTCAACCGATGAGTAAGCCGCCGCCAGGGCAGCGGCGGCTTACTGCTGGTCGTTTTCCTTTACCGAGAACAGCGCCGGGCGAAGCGGGGTGGTGAAGGGGCGACGCTCTTCGTCCCGCTCGGTCGTCACCGGCGTGCGGTCCACTCTGTCGACGTTCCAGCCGTCGCCTTCGTGCCTGAACAGATAGGCCAGCGCAATGCCTTCCCTCAGCACGCGTTCCGGGCCTTTGCGGCCAAGTGCGTAGAGCGAGACTTCATAGGCGTCGATTTCTCCGGCCTTGCTCCGGCTGACGGGCACCAGGCGCGCATAGTTGAGCACTGGAGAATCTGCCAGGCGCCCCAGTGCGTGCTCACCCTGGTCTGCTTCGGTGTAGAGCGGGTAATGCAAAGGTGCGGACGGCACGCTGGTGTCTATCACCTGGAGAAAACCGTAGCGTTGCCAGTCGCCGACGCCGAACAGGCCGGCACCTGGGCTGACAAGCACCTGATAGCGCTTTTTCGGCCAACTGATTTCCAACAGGCGTGCCTGACGCATGTCCTGCCGGGGGAAGTTGCCCCAGGGGGTGGCGACGGCATCGAATCGTCTCCTGCCGGTGAGGACCCAGGCGGACTCACCGGCGGTTTGCAGGTAGGCCGGCGCGTTCTTCACTTCGGTACGGTACTCGCTCCCGGCTTTCGACACCTGCTGTGTGAAGCTGGAGCTCAGCACATTGATGGAAACCTGTTCGCCGCTCCAGAGGCTCTCGACGGCGGCACTCAGGCTTTCATGTGTGTCGGCCTGGACCAGCGGCAATACGCCCAGAAGGGAAAGCGCCAGACAAAAGCGGGCTGACCGGTAAGTAAAGGACATGGGGGCCTCGCTATCGGAGAAGAGGTTCAACGGCGCGCCGCCTGGACGAACACCGGTCCCCAGAGGGGATGGCTTGCTTCGGCAGTTCCCAGGTGGAAGGTCGGGTCGATCTGCAGGGCGCGATCGAAGGCGAAGCGACACTGGATCGGCCGCTCGGTCACGCAGTAGCTGAAGGCCAGATACTTGAGCGCCTTCAGCTGTATCGGGATATCGCCGGCCCACAGGGGCGGCGAGAGGAACTGTTCTTCGGCCAGGTAATAGTGCCCCGCCTCATACAGCTGCAGGCCGTCGGCGAAGGTGCTCTCGGCGTTCACCTGGGTGTCGTCTGCGGCTGGCACCGGCGGTGTTTCGAGGTGTGTCCTGCAGCCTGATGCCAGCGCCAGAAAGGCGATCAGCAGCGATACCGAAAGTGTGTGCAGAGTCTTCATGGGGCTGTCCGTACGTGAAAAAGGGATACGCCGGCATTCACTGGAAGCTGTGCCGCAATGTCACCGACTGGCCGGTGGATATCTGCACCTTCTGGCCGTAGCTGGGCAGGTCGGGGTTGCGCAGTTCGACCGTGTGGAGACCGGGCGGCAGTTGCAGCTTGAGTAGGGGCGGGCTGATGCCGTGTTTGCGGCCGTCGACCCAGATCTCGGCCCATGGCTGGACGGCGACGATCAGCGTGCCGAACGTGATAGCTGCCGGGATGCTGCGCGGTTTTGCCGGGCTGACCGGTTTCCTGCCAGTGATGGTCACGGCGTCGACGGGTCCCGGGTGCGCCTTCTGCGCCGTGATCGCCTGTGAGGTGCGTGCCGGTTGCTTGTGTTCCTCATGCCTCGGCGCCGGAACCGCTGCCGGAGAGGGGACAGTGACAGGCGCAGGTAGCGGCTTTTCGACGCTCTGCATGGCGGGCGCTACTTGCCTGACGGGGTCTGTTTCGGGTGAGAGCTGACGGTCATACATAGCCGGATCGGGCAGTTCGTTCAAAGCGAGCTCGGAAGATGGAGGGAGCACCAAGTCGTCTTCCACGGGCTCCTGGATTACGGTCACGGTGCTTTCTATCGGGCTTTCCGTGGGCTGCATTCGCGCAGGAGAGAGGGGACTTGGCTCGCCGTCTGCCGGGATGGCGGCCGTAGTGTCGAGTACTCCAACCTTCCATAGCGCCGCCAGCAGCACACCGGCGGCAATGCCGAGGAACAGCAGCCAACTCATGGAAGGCCTGGGCGTGGGTCGGTGGGAACCGAGCGCTGGCAAGGCTTTGGGTGGCTCCACCTGCTCGGTTTGCAGAGGAGGCCGAGCAGGGGGCGGTGATGGAGGCGCGGGGCGCGGCATAACGGTGTATCGGGTCCCCGGACCGTCCCAGGAGCTCAGGACATCTATGGGAGCAGGGCCGGCACGCGGAGTGCTCGGAGGCTGCCGGGTGTCGTGGGGGCGCAGGGCGTTCGCGGTGGGTTCCATCGGAGGGCATCTTCAAGGGGGGAAGAAGAGGCCTGGCCCTCGTACTGGAAGCGAGTCGCCGTGGACGACGAGAAGCAGGCATTCAATGTTCGAAAAATGGTCGCGGATCATAGAAAACCGATATCCCAGGCTCAAATGTGCTGGGTGGTTTCCTTCGCCGGGGTGGGGATTTGAGGATCAGGTCGCGCTTTGCGGTGAACAGGCTTACCGGGCGAGCGTGACCGTGAAGTCAGGAAAAGAAATGAAATGTGATATCTGTCGCACAGTGGCGTTGTGATGCTACTCTCGGTGTGCTCGCGCAAGGACTGCGCACTACCCACCAGAGCATCACTGGAGCACGCATGGACGCTTCTGCAACGCCTGCTGTCATCCCGCAATCGGAAATCGCCCTGCTGGCGAATATCCTTGCCCTCGCCACCCGCAACATGTCTAACCTCAGCACGCTGATCACCCAGTTGTCGGTGGAACTCGGCCATAGCCCCGACCCGCACCTGCAGCGCGTGGGCCAGCGGGTGCTGGCGGATGTGGATGTGCTGGCGAAATCCCTGGATACCCAGTGGGAGCTGATCGGCGCACTGGCGCGCTTCTGTCCGCTGCTGTCGCGTACGCCGCTGGTGAAGCCGGCGCTGGTGACGGAAATCCATATCACCGAATTGCCCGATAGAGCATGACTCCCCGGCCTGAGGCATTGCGTAGGATGGGTGGAGCGTAGCGATACCCATGCTACTGCGGGTGCGCAGATATCGATGGGTATCGCTGCACTCCACGCCATCCTAATTGGGAGCTTTCGCCAGCACGATCAGCTGGCAGGATGATGATTATTCGCCGGCCTGCGCCAGCTCGAAGCTCATCATCAGGGCCCAGGGCGCATCGCTGTCGCCCACGCGGATGGGCTGCAACAGTTGCACACGGCGGCCTTTCACCTGTTCCCAACTTCGGCCCTGGGCGATGGCGTTGCGTGCTTCCTGTGGCAGTTCGCCGGCCTTGTCGCCCAGGCGTTTGGCGTCCGGGTGGGTGACGTAGACGCTGGCGTTGGACAGCAGCGTGTACTGGCCATTGCCCATGGGTGTCAGCTTGCCGAGGCTTTCCTGCAACTGGTGCAGGGTGTAGTCGGCGCCGAGGATACCGAGGAAGCGGCCGTTGGCAGTCATGGGCGACATGAACGAGGTCATCAGCACGGTGCTGCCGCCGACGCTGTACTCGTAGGGCTCCATGAACACGTCGCGGCCCTTGTCGCGGGGGATCTGGTACCAGTCGCCGCTGCCATCGGCCTTGTCGTAGCCGACCAGGCATTCGCGCTGGGCCACGCCGCTGCCGCGGTGCCAGTAGGCCATGAGACGACCGCTGGCGTCGTGACCCGGTGCGTTGACGAATTCGCTGTCACGGCCGTCGAAGGCGTTGGGCTCGCAGCCGCAGGCGAAGGCCAGCAGCTCGGGATTGCGGGTCAGGTACTCGTGCATCACCGCGTCGATCTGCTCGCGCTGCGGGCCGAGGTTGCGAGTCTTCAGGCCGAGCAGAAAGTGCTTCAGGCCGTAAAGCGCGGTGGCCATCACGGCGAAGCGTGCCTCCAGGCGCTGGGTCTCGCTGGCCAGCACCACGCGGGCGGTGTCCAGCAGGCTGGAGTGCTCGGCCTGTTCGACATCGGCCAGGGCCTTGGCGCTTTCGCTCTTGATCGAGGCGACGACGTTGCCGATATCGGCGGTGGCGTTGGCCGACTGGGTGGCCAGGCGGCGCACCTCATCGGCGACCACCGCGAAGCCGCGTCCGCTTTCCCCGGCGCGGGCAGCCTCGATGGCGGCATTGAGGGCCACCAGGTTGGTGTTCTTGGCGATCTGCTTGATGACTTCGGAGACTTTGCTGATCTCGGTCCAGCGCACATTGAGGCCGGCGATAAGCTGCTTGACCTGGTCGATGGTGGAACGGGTGCTGGAGCTGTCTTCGGCCTTGGCGGGCCGTGGTTCGAGTGTAATTGACATGGCTTGGGACACTGCAGTGGCGGAGGAGGGCAGGGGTAGACGAGGGCTTGGATTTTTCTTATGTCAGCCGCTTTCCAAAGCTTCGGCTGTGGTCGCAGGCGGGTCGTAGGATGGTGTGGAGCGAAGCGATACCCACCGTTCTTCGCGTAAACCGCTTGGGTATCGCTGCGCTCCACCCATCCTACAAAGGCCTCCCGGAAGACCCGTAGGGCGAATAACGCGTAGCGTTATCCGCCGCCATGGCTGGACGGCGGATAACCCGTTCCGGGTTATGCGCCCTACGTTTCCGTTACCAACCGAGCTGCTTGTGAAGGCCCAGGGCGTCGTAGTAGTCGCCCTGGTAGACGATCTTGCCGTCCTTGACCTTCACGTAGCTCACACCGTCGAACGACAGCGGCTTGTTGGTCGCCGGGGTCTGGGCGTCCCAGGCGCCGGTGTTGGTGCCGCTGAAGGTCCACTGGAAGGCGATGCCGTCCTTGTCGACGATCGGCTTGCCGTTCATCTTCCACTTCAGGTCCGGCACGGCCCCCACGAACACCTTGATCACGTTGTCGCGCGCGGCGTCGCGGCCTTTCTGCGGGGTGCCGACGGTGACGTCGAAGTACTCCGCATCCTTGGCCAGGTAGCCGGCGGCCTTCTCGGCGTCGTGGGCATTCCACGCGGCCATGTAGGCATCGACGATCTGTTTGGGCGACTCTGCGGCCTGTACCAGGCCGGCAAAGGTGAACAGCGACAGCAGGTAGAACGCTCTGACGAGGTGACGCATGCTTGCCTCCGTTGCGGGCGTGCCCGCGGGTTGTCGGCCGGATGGCCGTTGAGTGTGGCGCCACGCGTGACTTGGCGCCGGGACCATCAGGACAGTTCGCCCACCGCGCGCCAGGCTTCGTCGATGGCCGCGTGGGCGTAGGCGTCCCAGGCGGCGTCGGAGTTGGCGATGGTGACGTTGCCGACCCTGGTACGAGCCAGGTTCATCAGTTTTTCGCTCTCTTCCTCATCATCGAAGAGGCTGTTGGAGAAGTACGAATAGCCGTGCGACCAACGGTTGATGGTGATCGCCTGGATGTCCTTCTGGTGGTCGAAGCCGGCCGAGCCGAGCATGGCCTGCAGCTGGTCGCGGATCTGCGTTTCCATCTGCTCGAAACTCATGGCGTAGAGCTTGCCGCGGCCGACGCGGGCCTGGGTGCGCGCGTCCATGCCGGCATTCGGGCTGGTGGGCACGTAGACCATGTGCAGGCCGATGGGCTGGTTCGGGTCGCGCGGGTGGCTGTAGCCGCCGATGTCCACCGGGTAGTCCAGCTTTACGCGGCTGTACGGCTGGCTCGGCGCGTAGATCTCGTGCACGCCCAGCTTCATGAAGCTCTGCCAGTTGCGGATCACCACCTTGGTGTACACCAGCGGGAACTTCACGTTCTGCGCCAGGGCGTGGCTCTGCTCGGCGGAGAGGTCGCGCAGGAGGTACGGGATGATCATGTTGTAGCAGGCCAGCACGCAGTGCTTGCCACGCACGCGGTGCAGGGCGCCGGCACGGCTGTAGCCGACGTCTACGCCGCCGTCGCGGTTCTTCACGCTGACTGCGGTGCTGTTCAGACGCAGGCGCACGGCGTTCTTCGGCTGGTCCAGTTTCGAATAGTCGAAGGTGGCCAGGACGATGTCGTTCATGTCCTTGCCCGGCGCCACGCCTGGAATCAGGCCGCGCACCAGCAGGCGCGCCAGCGAGGCGTTGCCGTCGGGGAAGTGGTAGATGTACGGCTCTTCCATCTCCGCCTTGAGCTCTTCGCTGATGGGCGAGAGGTCCATCGCGGCGAAGCCGGGGAAGCCCACGCCATAGGCGTCAGCGGCAGCCACGGCGTCGATGCTCAGCGCCGAGAAGTCGTTGGTGCGGCTGAGGAAGTAGCGGGTGGCGGCTTCGCTCAGGCCGACGTCCTTGCGCAGGAAGTCCTGGTAGCTGGTCTTGGCCAGGTGCGCTTCCTTCTCCTCGCGGGTCTTGCCGGCGAGGTAATCCCTGGGGGCTTCGTGCAGGTCGATCAGCGCCTGGCGGTCGGCCTCGGGCAGCGGGAAGTCGCCGATGAAGGCGCGCCAGCTACGGGCGTTGAGTTTTTCCGGGGCAATGTCGTCGGCCACCATCGGCGTCGGGTCGCCGCTGACCATCTTCGCTTCGCCGAAGCCGGCCTTGTCGAAGAACACCCCGCGTGACAGGCCCAGGCCCGGATAGAAGTCGCGGTCGAAGGCGGTCTGGAAGCGATCGACGTCGACGTTCAACTGCTTGAGCAGGCCGTTCACCGTGTCGCTGTACAGGTGCTTGGGCGACTGGAAGGCTTCGCTGCCGCCGTAGCCGAGGATCATCCGGCCACCGGCCTGGAATTCGTTGCGCTTGGCGTGGCCGCCGAAGTCGTCATGGTTCTCGATGATCAGTACGCGCGCCTTGGGGTGCTTCTGCCGGTAGAACCAGGCCGCAGACAAGCCGCTGATGCCGCCGCCGACCACCACCAGGTCGTACTGCTCCTCGATCTTCAGGCCATCGGTATCGAATACCTTCTTCTCCCAGCCCATCTGGTGCGCGACCTCGAACGCGCCGGGATGGCTGCCGCGCATGCCGGTCAGGGCGGGCGGGTAGTAGCGGCCGGAGGGGGCGGCCTGGAGAAGTTGCAGCGGGGTGAGGCCCGCGCCGATGGTGAGGGCAACGCCGTTGAGGAAGTCGCGGCGGGTGATGGTCATGGGAAATCCTTGCAAGGTGATGGCCCGGGGCAGGGGCTGTCATGGTTTTGCCCTTCCATGTCGGAAGGGGTTGCGGCATGCGTGGCCGCGCGGCGGCCCCGGTCGAGCGGGGCGCCGATTTGAAGCTTTTGATCTTTACGGTGTAACGAGGAACCAACGACCGCGCGAGCTAGAGCAGGACGAGGCGGAAAGAGGGGCGGGCCCAGGAGGGTAAATAACTGGGCCCGTCCCTCTTTCCAACGCTGTACTGCCGACGCGCAGCCGGTTGTTTTAGTGTTTGATCATCACGTGGCGAATGGCGGTGTAATCCTCCAGGCCGTACATGGACATATCCTTGCCGTAGCCCGACAGCTTCATGCCGCCGTGGGGCATCTCGGTGGTCAGCATGAAGTGCGTGTTGACCCAGGTGCAGCCATACTGCAGGCGCGCGGACAGGCGATGGGCACGGCCGATGTCGCTGGTCCACACCGAGGAGGCCAGGCCGTAGTCGGAGTCGTTGGCCCAGGCCAGCGCCTGTGCTTCGTCTTCGAACTCGGTGACCGAAACCACCGGGCCGAAGATTTCGCGGCGGACCACTTCGTCGTCCTGGCGGGCGCCGGCCAGTACGGTCGGCTCGAAGAAGAAGCCCGCGCGGTCGGCACGCTTGCCGCCGGTAACGACTTCGATGTGCGGCACCTGGCGGGCGCGCTCGACGAAGCCGACCACGCGCTCCAGGTGCTGTTCGGTGATGACCGGGCCCAGCTCGGTGTTCGGGTCGTCCTGCTCGCCGTACTGGATGCTGGCCACGGCGGCGCCGAGCTTCTCGACGAACTTGGCGTAGATGCCCTTCTGCGCGTAGATGCGGCAGGCGGCGGTGCAGTCTTGGCCTGCGTTGTAGAAGCCGAAGGTGCGGATGCCTTCCACGGCGGCGTCGATGTCGGCGTCGTCGAAGATCAGTACCGGGGCCTTGCCGCCCAGTTCCATGTGCATGCGCTTCACGGTGTCGGCGGTGCCGGCGATGATGCGGCTGCCGGTGGCGACCGAACCGGTCAGGGACACCATGCGCACTTTCGGATGGGTGGTCAGCGGCTCGCCAACGGTCGGGCCACGGCCGAAGACCAGGTTGACCACGCCAGCGGGGAAGATGCCGGCCATCAGCTGCGCCAGGCGCAGGGCGGTCAGCGGGGTCTGCTCGGACGGCTTGAGCACCACGGTGTTGCCGGCGGCCAGGGCCGGGCCGAGTTTCCACGCGACCATCATCAGCGGGTAGTTCCACGGCGCGATGGAGGCGACCACGCCCACCGGGTCGCGGCGGATCATCGAGGTGTGGCCCGGCAGGTATTCGCCAGCGGCGGAGCCTTGCATCACGCGGCAGGCGCCAGCGAAGAAGCGGAACACGTCGGCCACGGCCGGCAGTTCGTCGTTCAGCGCGGCGGAGTAGGGCTTGCCGCAGTTGTTGGACTCCAGGCGGGCCAGTTCCTCGGCGTTGGCGTCGATGGCGTCGGCCAGTTGCAGCAGGAGCATCGCGCGGTCTTTCGGCGCGGTCTGCGACCAGCTGTCGAAGGCCGCATCGGCGGCCAGCACGGCGGCGTCGACCTGGGCCGGGGTGGCCTCGGCGATCTCCACCAGGGTGGTGCCCAGGGACGGGTTCAGGACGGCGAGCTTCTCGCCTTCGCCAGCGACCAGTTGGCCGTTGATCAGCAGGTTGGTTTGCATGGTTGGGTCCTCTTGTTCAGAAGCGTGGTGCAAATTCGGTTGGGGTGTTTCTTCTTGGGGGCCTGCCGGTTCTGGGAGCCGGCGGGCCTGAGGGGTTCTGTGAGTTCGGAGTGGGGGCTTTTCCCTCTCCCCCGCCCTCTCCCTGAAGGGAGAGGGAGCAGTTCGTGCCGGCTGAAACTGTGGTTTCCTCCGGCGCCGATCCAGTCCCCTCTCCCTTCGGAGCGGGGCGCGCAGCCAGGGTTAGGGAGAGGGCCGCACGGCACCCAGGTTATTTCCCGCTCCCCGCCACGCCTTCACCACCCTTGGTCAGGTAGTAGGCGCCGAGGATCGGCAGCATGGTCACGATCATCACCAGCATCGCCACCACGTTGGTCACCGGCACGTCGCGCGGGCGGCCCAACTGGTTGAGCAGCCAGATCGGCAGGGTGCGTTCATGGCCGGCGGTGAAGGTGGTGACGATGATCTCGTCGAAGGACAGCGCGAACGCCAGCATGCCGCCGGCCAGCAGCGCCGAGCCGAGGTTGGGCAGGATCACGTAGCGGAAGGTCTGCCAGCCGTCGGCGCCCAGGTCCATCGAGGCTTCGATGAGGCTGTGGGAGGTGCGGCGGAAGCGTGCGATGACGTTGTTGTAGACGATCACCACGCAGAAGGTGGCGTGGCCGATGACGATGGTCAGGAAGCCCGGCTCGATGCCGAGGGTCTTGAACGCCGACAGCAGCGCGATACCGGTGATGATGCCGGGCAGGGCGATCGGCAGGATCAGCATCAGCGAGATACCTTCCTTGCCGAAGAAGTCGCGGCGATACAGCGCGGCGGCCGCGAGCGTGCCCAGAAGCATGGCGATCAGCGTGGCGACGCTGGCGATCTTCACCGACAGCTCGATGGCTTCGAGCACGTCCTGGCGCGCAAAGGCGACGCTGAACCAGTGCAGGGTGAAGCCCTTGGGCGGGAAGCTGAAGGCCGCGTCCTCGGTGTTGAAGGCGTACAGGAAGATGATCAGGATCGGGAAGTGCAGGAACACCAGCCCGCCCCAGGCGGCCGCTTTCAGGCCCCACGAAGCTTTCTCAGAGTGCATCGAAGGCCCCCAGACGTTTGACGATGGACAGGTACACGGCGATCAGCACGATGGGCACCAGGGTGAAGGCGGCGGCCATCGGCATGTTGCCGATCGCGCCCTGCTGGGCGTAGACCATGCTGCCGATGAAGTAGCCCGGCGGGCCCACCAGTTGCGGCACGATGAAGTCGCCCAGGGTCAGGCTGAAGGTGAAGATCGAGCCGGCGGCGATGCCGGGAATCGACAGCGGCAGGATGACCTGGAAGAAGGTCTGCCGCGGGTGCGCGCCGAGGTCCGCCGAGGCCTGCAGCAGTGACGGCGGCAGGCGCTCCAGGGAGGCCTGGATCGGCAGGATCATGAACGGCAGCCAGATGTACACGAACACCAGGAAGCGCCCGAAGCTGGAGGTGGACAGGGTGTTGCCACCGATACCCGGAATGCCCAGCAGCAGGTTCAGTATGGGCTCCAGGCCCAGGTGCTGGACGAACCACATGGCCACGCCGCCCTTGGCCAGCAGCAGGGTCCAGGCGTAGGCCTTGACGATGTAGCTGGCCCACATCGGCATCATCACGGCGATGTAGAAGAACGCCTTGGTCTTGCCGGTGGTGTAGCGCGCCATGTAGTAGGCGATGGGGAACGCCACCGCTCCGCTGGCAATGGAGACCGCGACCGCCATCAGCACGGTGCGCTGGATGATGTCGAAGTTGGAGCCACTGAACAGCGAGCCGAAGTTGGCCCAGGTCAGGTTCGGCGTCACCGTCATGGTGAAGTCGTCGAAGGTGTAGAAACCCTGCCACAGCAGTGTCAGCAGCGAGCCCAGGTAGATCGCGCCGAACCACAGCAGCGGCGGAATCAGCAGCAGCGAGAGGTACAGCGTCGGCTTGCGGTAGAGCAGGTTGGACAGGCGCCGCAGCGGGCCATTGCTGGCCGCGGGCAGCGCTGCATTCATCGTCAGTTCCATGTCACGCGCCCTCGTTCAGCACCACCATCGCCTCGCGTGCCCAGCGAGCGGTCACGCGCTGGCCCGGCTGATGGGCGAGGTCGATGTCGGCCCATTGGCTGTTGGCCTGGCTGAGGCAGAGGTTCTGGCCGTTGTCGAGACGGATCTCGTAGCGGGTCGCCGCGCCCTGGTACTGGATGTCGTGCAGCAGGCCGCTGATTTCGATGTCCGAGGCGCTGCGCTCGCCGTTGGCGAAGCGGATGTGCTCGGGGCGGATGGAGAAGGGCTGGACGTTGCCGGTCAGGCTCTGGGCGATGTCGCCGCGCAGCACGTTGGAGGTGCCGACGAACTCGGCTACGAACGGGGTGGCCGGCTTCATGTAGAGGTTGCGCGGGGTGTCGACCTGCTCGATGCGGCCCTTGTTGAATACCGCGACGCGGTCGGACATGGACAGCGCTTCGCTCTGGTCGTGGGTGACGAAGATGAAGGTGATGCCCAGCTGGCGCTGCAGCTTCTTCAGCTCGCTCTGCATCTGCTCGCGCAGCTTGAGGTCGAGGGCGCCGAGAGGTTCGTCCAGCAGCAGCACGCGCGGACGATTCACCAGAGCGCGGGCCAGGGCGACGCGCTGGCGCTGACCACCGGAGAGCTGCACCGGCTTGCGCACGCCGTAGCCACCCAGGGCAACCATGGCCAGGGCTTCTTCGGCGCGCTTGAGGCGTTCGGCCTTGCCGATGCCTTTCACCTTCAGGCCGTAGGCGACGTTCTCCAGCACGCTCATGTGCGGGAACAGCGCGTAGTCCTGGAACACCGTGTTGACGTCGCGCTGGTACGGCGGAAGGCCTGCGGCCTCCTCGCCATGGATGCGGATGGAGCCTGCGCTGGGTTGCTCGAAGCCGGCGATCAGGCGCAGGCAGGTGGTCTTGCCCGAACCCGACGGGCCGAGCATGGAGAAGAACTCGCCGTCCTTGATGTCGATGGACACCCGGTCAACGGCTTTCACCTCGCCGAACTGGCGGGAGACCTGGGTGAATTGAACAGCGGGGGTGGTCATGGTGCACGCTCCAAGGGGCAGGAATCCGGCGCGGCCGGGCCCTGCCCGTAAATCTGAGATACGGGTGAATCGATGCAATCGGATGGATGCCGTGAGGCTCGCCGGGATGGCGAGGTGCACGGGGCGGGTTCGCGAGCAAGCTCGCTCCTACAGGGGGCGATTGCTCTTCGTAGGAGCGAGCTTGCTCGCGAACACTCTAGGCCTTAACGGCCGCCCATGATCCCGATGTAGTCCTGGGTCCAGCGGCTGTACGGGACGAACTTGCCGCCTTCAGCCTGCGGGGTCTTCCAGAACGCGATCTTGTCGAACTGGTCGTAGCCGTTGGTGGCGCAGCCCTCGGCACCCAGCAGGGTGCTGGCCTTGCAGCCTTCGGGCACGGCCGGTACGGAACCGAACCAGGCCGCCACGTCGCCCTGGACCTTGGGCTCCAGCGACCAGTTCAGCCACTTGTAGGCGCAGCTCGGGTGCTGGGCTTCGGCGTGCAGCATGGTGGTGTCGGCCCAGCCGGTGACGCCTTCTTTCGGGAACACGGTGGCGATGGGCTGACCTTCGGCCTTCAGGGCGTTGGCCTGGTACGGCCAGGCGCTGGAAGCGGCGACGCCTTCGTTCTTGAAGTCGCTCATCTGCACGGTGGTGTCGTGCCAGTAGCGGTGGATCAGGTCATGCTGCTTGCGCAGCAGGTCGACCACGGCGGCGTACTGCTTCTCGTCGAGCTGGTACGGGTCGGTGATGCCCAGCTCCGGCTGGGTGGCCTTCAGGTACAGCGCGGCGTCGGCGACGTAGATCGGGCCGTCGTAGGCCTGCACGCGGCCCTTGTTCGGCTTGCCGTCGGGCAGGTTCTGCGCTTCGAACACGACTTTCCAGCTGTCCGGCGCGGTGGGGAAGACCTTGGTGTTGTACATCAGCAGGTTCGGGCCCCACTGGTACGGCGCGCCGTAGGTCTTGCCGTTGACCACGTACCAGGCGGCGTCCTTCAGGCGTGGGTCGATGTTCTTCCAGTTGGGGATCAGCGACGGGTCGATCGGCTGCACGCGCTTGCCGTAGATCAGGCGCAGGGAGGCGTCGCCCGAGGCGGTGACCAGGTCGTAGCCGCCCTTGGCCATCAGGCTGACCATCTCGTCGGAGGTGGCGGCGGTCTTCACGTTGACCTGGCAGCCGGTGTCCTTCTCGAACTGGGTCACCCAGTCGTAGTTCTTGTCGGACTGGCCGCGCTCGATGTAGCCGGGCCAGGCGATGATGTCCAGGCGGCCTTCGCCTTGGCCGACTTCCTTCAGGGCCTCGGCGGCCTGGACGCCGGCGCTGGCCAGCAGGGCGGTGGTGATGGCACTGAGCAGTGCGGTCTTGCGCATCGGGTGTCTCCCTCTCGTTGTTGTCTCTATTGGTGGGGCAGTTCAATCGAGCAACAGCCCTCGCGCGGCGTACCGCCGGGGCGTTTCTTATGTGCCGGCGGGCGACCCCGCCGGATGGTTCAATCCAGTTGCTGGCCGTGGCGCGCCATGATGTGGCGCACCACGCTGTAGTCCTGCAGCGAGTCGCTGGACAGGTCCTTGCCGTAGCCCGAGCGCTTGAGCCCGCCGTGGGGCATCTCGCTGGCGAGCATGAAATGGGTGTTGATCCAGGTGCAGCCGTACTGCAGGCGGTTGGCGATCTGGAAGGCCTTGTCCAGGTTCTGCGTCCACACCGAGGAGGCCAGGCCGTATTCGGAGTCGTTGGCCCAGTCCACCGCCTGCTCCAGCTGGTCGAAGCGGGTCACGGTGACCACCGGGCCGAACACTTCGCGCTGGACGATCTCGTCCTGCTGCTTGCAGCCGGCCAGCAGGGTTGGCTGGTAGTAGAAGCCGGGGCCCGAATGCACGGCGGCGCCGGTGACGCGTTCGATGTGCGGCTGGCCGAGGGCGCGTTCGACGAAGCTGGCCACGCGGTCGCGC
Source organism: Pseudomonas sp. YH-1 (assembly GCF_051990045.1). NCBI lineage: Bacteria > Pseudomonadati > Pseudomonadota > Gammaproteobacteria > Pseudomonadales > Pseudomonadaceae > Pseudomonas > Pseudomonas sp. YH-1. The sequence goes on from NZ_CP178184.1 coordinate 2,735,083, forward strand.
TGGCGGGCGCTGATCAGCGGGCTGATCTCGTTGTCGGCGTCGCGCTTGCGGGCGAAGCTGATACTGGCCACGGCGTCGCCCAACTCGGCGACGAGGCGGTCATGGATGCCGGCCTGGGCATAGATGCGACAGGCGGCGGTACAGTCCTGCCCGGCGTTGTAGTAACCGTGGGTACGCACGCCCTGGACCACGGCTTCGAGGTCGGCGTCGTTGCAGACGATCACCGGTGCCTTGCCGCCCAGTTCCAGGTGGGTGCGTTTGAGCGTGCGCGAGGCGGCCTGGAGAATCTTCTGCCCGGTGACGATGTCGCCGGTGAGCGAGACCATGCGCACCTTCGGGTGGCTGACCAGATGACTGCCGACGCCTTCGCCGCCGCCGCAGACGATATTGATCACGCCCGGTGGGAGAATCTCGGCCAGCGCCGGCGCCAGCGCCAGGATGCTCAGCGGGGTGTGTTCGGACGGCTTGAACACCAGCGTGTTGCCGGCGGCGAGTGCGGGGGCGATCTTCCACGCGGCCATCATCAGCGGGTAGTTCCACGGTGCGATGGAGGCAACCACGCCCACCGGATCGCGGCGCACCATGCTGGTGTGGCCGGGCACGTATTCGCCAGCGAGCTGGCCCTGCTGGCAGCGCACGGCGCCGGCGAAGAAGCGGAACACGTCGGCGGTGGCCGGAATATCGTCCTGGCGCGCGAGATGCAACGGCTTGCCGCAGTTCAGCGATTCCAACTGGGCGAGATCGTTCGCGCGCTTGTCGATGGCGTCGGCGATAGCCAGCAGCGCGGCGGAACGTTGTGCGGGGGTCGTGCGGGCCCAGGCGGGGAAGGCGCGGTGCGCGCTGGCGATGGCCTGCTCGACCTGGTCGATGGAGCCGTCGGCGATGCTGACGATGTTCTCGCCCGTGGTCGGGTTGATGATCGGTTCGGCCATGCCTTCGCCGGCGACCAATTGGCCGTCGATCAGCAAGGCGGTATGCAGGGTTGCGCCGGTCATCTTGGAAACTCGTCTTTTATCTGTCTTGTTTTCGGGGGCCATGTGCGTGCTCCGGCGTAGGGGCGGTGCCCGGAACTTGGCCCTTTGGTATGGGACGAGAGACTAGAGTCCGGACGTGGGGTCGACAAATTCTAATTACTGAAAGCGCCGTTCGATTAAATCGAACGCTGTAAGCCTCTAGTTCGAAAGGCGTTTTGCCATTGCGTAGCGGATTTCGTAGGGCGCATAACGCTGCAAGCGTTATCCGCCGTCCATTTCTTCCCGGTCCATTCGGCGGATAACCGCTAGCGGTTATCCGCCCTGTGTTGGTCCGGCACGTACGGGTAAATCGGTGTTCAGATCGACAGGCGTTTTGCGTTGGGCTGTTCGCGGGCGACGGTGAGGAACGGGTCCACCAGTGCCGGTCGCGCGGTACCGCGCCGCCACGCCAGGCCCACGTCGAGCGGCTCGGACAGGTCCACCAGCGGCCGTGCTTCGATGATGTCGCCCTCCAGCGACCAGGGGCGATAGGTCATGTCCGGCTGGATCGACAGTCCCAGGCCGGCCGCCACCAGGCTTCGCACCGCTTCCACCGAGGCGGTGCGCAGCGTCACCTGCGGCACCAGCCCGGCACGCGACCAGATGCGCTGGGTGTGCAGGCCCATCTCGTCGGCGTTCAGCTGGATCAAGGGCTCGCCCGCCACATCGGCCAGGCCGATGCTGTCGCGTTCCAGCAGCGGGTGCTGGGCGGGCAGCCAGAGGCGGTGCGGCGAGTGGGTCAGTACCTCGGTCTGCAGGGCGTGGCGGTCTTCCAGGTTGGAGAGGATCAGCACGCCGACATCGATCTCGCCGCTCACCAGCAGGTGCTCGATGTACGGGCGTTCGTCCTCCACCACGCGGGTCTTCACGTTGGGGAAGGCACGCTGGAAACGGTTGATCAGGTCCGCCAGGTAATAGCCCGCCACTAGGCTGGTCACGCCGATGGTGAGGCTGCCGGCCACCTGGTCGGTGCTCTGTTGCAGGCTGCGCTTGGCGTTCTCCACCGTGGCCAGGATCAGGTGCGCCTGGCGCAGGAACTGGTGGCCCTGGTGGGTCAGGGTCATGCCCTTGGCGTGGCGGTCGAACAGGCGCACGCCGATCTCTTCTTCCAGTTGCTGGATGGCCAGGGTCAGGGTGGACTGGGAAATGAACACCGCCTGGGCGGCGGCGGAGATCGAGCCGGTCTCGGCAACGGCGATGAAGTGGCGGATCTGGCGGAGCGTCATCATGCTGATTGGCCGTTGGCGCGCGGAGCCGCGATCTAGAGCCTTGTCTAGCCGCTCTCGGCGCTTTTCATTGTTGATTATCGAAAATATATAGGAGCATTCTTTTTAATCGAATGAAAGCGGCCTATTTGCCCTGCGGACCCGCCGGCAAAGGCCCGCAATATCCGGAAGCACTCTGCGCCTGCGCTGTGACAAGGCTGCGAGCTAGAGTCGGAGGCCTGACTTTTCATCTCGATAGCTAGCGGAGATCGCCATGAACACACGTGGCCTGCTCGACCAACTGCTCAAGTCCGGGCAGGAACTGATGCAGAACAAGGGCCTCACTCAGCAGGGCGGCGGCCAGAGCTCGCAAGGCAGCAACAAAGGCGGCCTGGACCTGGGCAGCCTGCTGTCCGGAGCCGGTGGCGGTGCGTTGGCAGCTGGCGCGCTGGGTCTGCTGATGGGCAGCAAGAAGGCGCGCAAGGTGGGCGGCAAGGTCGTCGCCTATGGCGGTCTCGCGGCGCTCGGCGTGCTCGCCTACAAGGCCTACGGCAACTGGCAGCAGAAGCAGGCCAGCGCCCCGCGCGGTGAGCCGCAGACCGTCGACCGGCTGCCGCCGGCCCAGGCCGAGCAGCACAGCCATGCCATCCTTCGGGCCATCGTCGCTGCCGCGAAGGCCGACGGTCATATCGACGATCGCGAACGCCAGCTGATCGACGGCGAGATCGCCAAGCTCACCGGCGACGTCGAGCTGCAGGGCTGGCTCGACCGCGAACTGGCCAAGCCGCTGGACCCGGCCGAAGTCGCCCGCGCGGCCACCAGCGAGGAAATGGCCGCCGAGATGTACCTGGCCAGCCTGCTGATGGTCGACGAGACCAATTTCATGGAGCGCGCCTACCTCGACGAACTGGCCCGCCAGCTGAGCCTTGACGCTGGCCTCAAGGTCGAACTGGAGGCCCAGGCGCAGAAGGCGCTGGAGGCTGTTCCGGCCTAGTCCGTGACGACCCTCGCAAGCGTCGGATAAACCTCGCGACTGCGTTGCTTTGTCTGGCTCCGGACGGGGCTGCGCTTCAGGCTCCATCGCCGGGCGTCCCGACCATTCCGGGCCGGCTGGCGGACGGCGCTGGCGCATCGGTGTGGCGGGACTATCGTTGCCCAACGCACACCGCGCGATGGCGAGGGACTGGTCATGAACACAACCGATCTACTGGAACAACTGCTGCGGGCCGGACAGGGCTCGGCGGCGCAACAGCAACAGGGTGGCGCCGGCGGCGCAGACCCGCTGGGTGGCCTGGGTGGCTTGCTCGGCGGGATTCTGGGCGGTGGCGGAGCCGGCGGTGGCGGCGGCCTGGGTGGGCTGGGCTCGATCCTCGGCGGCGGCAGTTCCGGTGGCGGTGGGCTCGGCGGCCTGGGTGGCGTGCTCGGCAGCATGCTCGGTGGTGGCAGCAGCGGTGGTGGCATGCCGCAGGGGCGTTCCAGTGGCGGCGGTGTCAACTACGCCATGCTCGCCTCGCTGGGGATGATGGCTTATCAGGCCTATCAGAGTTGGCAACGCAATCAAGGCGCCAATCCCTCTCAGCAGCAATCCCTGACCACCGTCGACCAGCTCGATGGCCCCGAGGCCGAGGCGCACAGCCACGCCATCCTCCAGGCGATGCTGGCGGCAGCCAAGGCGGACGGTCGAATCGATCAGCGTGAGCAGGCCGCCATTCAGGCCGAATTGCAGCGCCATGCCGGCGAGCCACAACTGCAAGCGTGGATCGACGCCGAGATGCGCAAGCCGCTGGACGCCGCCGATGTCGCCCGCGCGGCCCAGGGTGACCCTGCGGTGGCAGCGGAGATGTACCTGGTCAGCGTGATGCTGGTGGATGACCAGCAGGACGCCGAGCGTACCTACCTCGACGAACTGGCCTACAACCTCAACCTCGACCCGCAACTGCAGGCGCACCTGGAGCAACAGGCCAAGACGGGCGGCGAAGTAGCTTGATACAACTCAGGGCATGGCCGTAGGAGCATTCGTACAATCTTGCGGTCAGAGAGGCTCGGACGAACGCACCTTCGCGGCGCGTTCGTTCCTCAATTCTGCAAGGAGGCTTCATGCCGTTCGCTCGTTACACCCTGCCCACTGCGCTGCTGCTCAGCGCCACCGCCACCCTGGCCAACGCCGCCAAGCTCGAAGATGTCGCGCCTTATCCCAAGGCCGATGAAGGCTTCGTCCGCCAGGTCATCCACCTGCCCAAGCAGGCCCATGAAGAGAACTTCAAGGTCGAGATCCTCGCCGGCAAGATGCTGAGCGTCGACTGCAATCGCCAGCGCCTGGGCGGCACCCTGGAAGAGAAGACCCTGGAAGGCTGGGGCTACACCTACTACCGCCTGGACAAGGTCAGCGGCCCGGCCAGCACGATGATGGCTTGCCCGGATGGCAAGAAGCACGAGGCGTTCGTGCCCGTGATCGGTGACGGCTTCGTGCTGCGCTACAACAGCAAGCTGCCCATCGTGGTCTACGCGCCGAAGGACGTAGAAGTGCGCTACCGCCTGTGGTCGGCCTCCGAGAAGGTCGAGAAGGCCCGCGCGGAGTAATCCCCGCGTTTCCCCTACATGAAAGGCAACGCCCCGCCGCTATCGGCGGCGGGGCGCCTCACCTCAACCCAGGCTCAACGCCTGCGGCAACTCCGGCAGCGGCACCCACACCTGCCCCTGCCAATCCAGCACGTTCAACTGCTGGCGTTCCCAGCGCAGCAGGCGACGGCGTGGCTGTTCATCTGACACCTGCTCATTCGTACGCAGGCTCGGCACCACGGTCTGGGTGATCCACTGGCGGATGCAGCGGTTTTCCGGGTGGTAGAAGTAGATCAGCGAAGCGTACAGGCCGGATTCGCTGACCAGTTCCACGGCTTCAGCGGGCTCGTACTCGCCGAGAGTCGTCACTCGGCGTACCTGGTCCGCATCGAGATTCTTGCCGACGCGTTCTTCCAGAAAGGCATGCATCAGCTTCGCCAGGTCGTGCACGACGAACCACGGCTGGCCTTCGATCAGCAAGGCGCGGAGGCGGCGTTTGTGGCGGTAGAAGGTGGTGGGGATGAATGGAGTCTGGGTTGTGGAAAGGGACATGGATTGGGCGTCCTATACGTAACGCTCCATGCTAACGGGCATGTATTCCGCCGCGAGGGTGTGTTCAGCACCATGGCGAAGGACGTTAGAAAATGTCCATGATCCGGTCAATCGAAGCAGTTGCTGAATTTGACGTCTGAAAAGGTTTGCTGCTCCCTGAGCCCGTTTGCTGCTAGATATTGCGCTGCAGTTCCTTCCGGTCTCTCCAGTAAATCGTCGACTCATATTGGAAGCTGACCAGGAATTGTCCGGTGGCTTGGTTCGAAATTGCAGTGATCAGTCTGTCCAGATCGTCCAACGGGGATAGTCCGTCCGGCGCAGGGCCCTTAATCCTCAGGTAGCCTCGCAACGCGACAGCAAAAGACATTCCTTTCGAATCTTCGGCGCGAATACTCTGGTCGGAGGAATAACTGACGCATATGGAAAGCCCTGACTCGAATACTGCTTCCAGTTCGTTTGGCAGTGCTTGGGTTGCACGAACGCCGATTGAGTTCAGCGTGCCTTCAATTAGCTCGATTGATAGATCGCTGCTGGCTTCCAGGAAAAAGTCCAGGCTCATAATTCTTCCCTGATACCGATGAGTGGTGATGTTGGTAGATTGGCGAGTATTTGCCACACCCTGTGCTGCTAGTTGATTCCTTGGGGCATGAGGGCGCATAACGCCCCAAGCGTTATCCGCCATCCCATCGGCGGATAAAGCGTTCCGCTTTATGCGCCCTACGCGGGTACTCCGGTTTTCCCTTCCACCAGAATCCCTTGTTCCCGCCCACAGACTTCCACCAGGAAATCCCACACCAGTCGCAGGCGCACCGACCGGTGCAATTCCCGCCGAGTACACATCCAGTATTCCCGTTCGATGAATTCCTCCGGCAGCACCGGCACCAGCCGCGGGTCGTGCAGGCCCATGTACTGCGGAAGGATGGCGATGCCGATGCCGGCCTGGGCGGCCTGTTGCTGGGCGACCACGCTGGTGCTGCGGAACACCACCTGCGGGTGGCGGCAGAAGCTGTGGTGGAACAGCAGTTCCTGGCTGAACAGCAGGTCGTCGACGTAGCCGATCCACGGGTGCTGGCTGAGGTCTTCGCGATCGCGCAGGGGTGGGGCTTTTTCCAGGTAGGCGGGGCTGGCGAACAGGCTCAGGCGGTAGCGGGTGAGCAGGCGGCTGATCACCAGGTCGGCGCTGGGGCGTTCCAGGGTAATGGCGATGTCCGCCTCGCGGTTGGTGATGCTGACGAAGCGCGGCACCGACACCAGTTCCACTTCCAGGCCCGGGTAGCGCTGCATCAGTTCGCCCAGGCGCGGGGCAAGGAACATGGTGCCCAGGCCTTCGGTGACACCGATGCGGATCTGCCCCAGCGGCGAGATGGCCTGGCTCATGTCCTCCTGGGCGAGCAGGGCGGTGTTCTCCATGGCCTCGGCGTGCTTGAGCAGCGCCTGGCCGGCTGGAGTGAGCTGGTAGCCGCCGGTGTGCTGGGCGAACAACTGGGTGCCGAGGTCGCGCTCGATGCTCTCGATATGCCGTGCCACTGTGGCGTGGGTGGTGCCCAGGCGCTTGGCGGTGGTCAGCAGGCGGCCGCTGCGGTGCAGCTCCAGGAAGTAGCGCAGGTCATTCCAGTCGAACATCTCGGCAGTCCTTGTTGTTAGAAAACGCACAGCAGCTGACTCGAAACGACTGTTCTTTTATCACGAACGAACGACTAGGCTCGGTCTTCAGATAAAAAGAACAAGCACGACGAGGTACTTCTCCATGCCCCAGGCACTGGATGCTTATGACTACCTGATCGTCGGCGCGGGCCCTGCCGGCTGCCTGCTGGCCAATCGTCTGTCCGCCGACCCTGCCAACCGTGTGCTGCTGCTCGAAGCGGGCGGCCCGGACAACTATCCCTGGATCCACATTCCCGTCGGCTACCTCTATTGCATCGGCAATCCGCGCACCGACTGGTGTTTCGACACCGAACAGGTGCCGGGCCTGAACGGCCGAGCCATCAAGTACCCGCGTGGGCGCACGCTCGGTGGTTGTTCCTCTATCAACGGCATGATTTACATGCGCGGCCAGGCGTTGGACTACGACGGTTGGGCGGCCGAGGGCAACCCCGGCTGGGGCTGGAACGATCTGCTGCCGCTGTTCATGAGGATGGAGGACCACTTCGGCGGGGCGAGCGAGCTGCATGGCGCGGGCGGCGAGTGGCGGGTGGAGAAGCAGCGGCTGTCGTGGACGATCCTTGATGCCTTCCGCGAGGCGGCGGCGCAGTCTGGTGTGCGCCCGGTTGAGGACTTCAACGGCGGCGACAACGAGGGCTGCGGCTACTTCCAGGTCAACCAGCGTTCCGGTGTGCGCTGGAACGCGTCGAAAGCCTTCCTGCGGCCCATCGCCAACCGACCCAATCTCACCGTGCTGACGAATGTCGAGGCCCTGCGCGTGCTGCTCGAGAACGGCCGCGCCGCCGGGCTGGAAGTGAGCTGGCAGGGCGCGCGGCGTGAGCTGCGGGCACGGCGTGAAGTGATTCTCTGCGCCGGGGCGATCAACACGCCGGTGCTGCTGCAACGCTCCGGCATCGGCCCGCGCGACCTGCTGGAGAAGCATGGCATCGGCGTGCGCCATGAGCTTTCCGGCGTGGGCGGCAACCTGCAGGACCACCTGCAATTGCGCCTGATCTACCGCATGAACGGCGCGCCTTCGCTGAACCAGATCGCCTCGACGCTGTGGGGCAAGATGGGCATGGGCCTGGAGTACCTGCTCAAGCGCAGCGGCCCGCTGTCCATGGCGCCAAGCCAACTGGGCGCGTTCGCCAAGTCCGACCCGAACCAGCGCTCGGCCAACCTCGAGTACCACGTGCAGCCGCTGTCGCTGGAGCGTTTCGGCGAGCCGCTGCACAGCTTCCCGGCGTTCACCGCTTCGGTGTGCGACCTGCGTCCATTGAGCCGTGGCACGGTCACGCTGCGCTCGCTGGACCCGCGCGACAAGCCGGTCATCCAGCCCAACTACCTGAGCCACCCGGAGGACCTGCGTGTGGCCGCCGATGCCATCCGCCTGACGCGACGCATCGCTGCTGCGCCCGCGCTCGCGCGCTACCAGCCGGTGGAGTTCAAGCCCGGCCTGGATTACCAGACTGAAGAAGACCTGCACCGCGCCGCCGCCGAGATCGGCACCACCATCTTCCACCCGGCCGGCACCTGCCGCATGGGGCAGGGCGAGGGTGCGGTGGTGGACAGCCAGCTGCGCGTCCACGGCATTCCCGGCCTGCGCATCGCCGATGCTTCGATCATGCCCAGCCTGACCTCCGGCAACAGTTGCTCGCCGGTGCTGGTGATCGCAGAAAAAGCCGCACAGATGATTTTGAGCGAACCCGCGCGCGGCGCGGAGGTCATCCCTTCCAGTGGGCGCACACAGGAGGAAGCCCCGGTGGCGTGACGGTATACGGCGGAGAGCCGCGTGCTTCGTAGGAATTGATGTAGAGGGTCGCTCCTACAAGGAGCTGAAAGAAACGGTATCGCGCGGTGTGACAGCCGTGGCAGTCGAGGCTGACAAAAACAAAAGCCCCCAGAAGGGGCAGGAGAGCCCGTAATGACCGATGTAGCACAGTCCAGCTCCTATGAGCGTCCCGCGACCTCGCGTCGCGACGAGCGCAAGGTGATCTTCGCCTCGTCGCTCGGCACGGTGTTCGAGTGGTACGACTTCTTTCTCTACGGCTCGCTGGCAGCGATCATCGCCAAGCATTTCTTCGCCGGGGTCAACGACACCACCGCCTTCATCTTCGCCCTGCTGGCGTTCGCTGCCGGCTTCCTTGTCCGACCGTTCGGCGCGCTGGTGTTCGGCCGACTGGGCGACATGATCGGGCGCAAGTACACCTTCCTCGTCACCATCCTGCTGATGGGGCTGTCGACCTTCGCCGTCGGCCTGCTGCCGGCCTACGCCACCATCGGGGTGGCGGCGCCGATCATCCTCATCGTGCTGCGCCTGCTGCAGGGCCTGGCACTGGGCGGTGAGTACGGCGGCGCTGCAATCTACGTGGCCGAGCACGCGCCGGACCACAAGCGCGGCGCCTACACCAGCTGGATCCAGTGCACCGCCACCGGCGGCCTGCTGCTCTCCCTGGTGGTGATCTGGGGCTGCCGCCAGATCACCGGGCCCGAGTTCGAAACCTGGGGCTGGCGCCTGCCGTTCCTGATCTCCATCGTGCTGCTGGGCATCTCCACCTGGATTCGCCTGTCCATGCACGAGTCGCCGGCCTTCCTGAAGATGAAGGCCGAGGGCAAGGTGAGCAAGTCGCCGCTCAAGGAGTCGTTCACCAACTGGAGCAACCTGAAGATCGTCCTGATCGCGCTGTTCAGCATCAACGCCGGCCAGGCGGTGACCTTCTACGCGGCGCAGTTCTACGTGATGTTCTTCCTCACCCAGGTGCTGAAGGTCGACCCGGCGCTGTCCAACGGACTGTTGATCATCTCCCTGGTGATCGGCGCGCCGCTGTTCGTGATCATGGGCTGGCTGTCGGACAAGGTCGGGCGCAAGCCAGTGCTGATCACCGGTCTGCTGCTGGCCACGGTGCTGTACTTCCCGCTGTTCAAGGCGCTGACCCATTACGCCAACCCGCAGATCGACGCGGCCTCGCGCCAGGCGCCGGTGACGGTGATGGCGGACCCGGCGACTTGTACCTTCCAGTTCGACCCGGTGGGCAAGGCCAAATTCGACAGCGCCTGCGACAAGGCCAAGACCCTGCTGGTGAAGGGCGGTGTGCCCTACAGTTCGGTGGCCGCGCCGGCCGGCAGCGAATTGGTGGTGACCGTGGGCGAGAAGCGTATCGAGGGTTTCGATGCCGCCGCGCTGGGCGCTGCGGTGAAGGACGCCGGGTACCCGACCGTGGCCGACTCCTCGCTGGTGAACCGGCCGATGGTGGTGGCGATCATCGTCGCGCTGATCTTCATCGCCACCTGCTGTTACGGCCCGCTGGCGGCGCTGATGGTCGAGCTGTTCCCGACGCGCATCCGCTACACCTCGCTGTCGCTGCCGTACCACATCGGCAACGGCTGGTTCGGCGGCTTGCTGCCGACCATCTCGTTCGCGCTGGTGGTGTACACCGGCAACATCTTCTACGGCCTTTGGTACCCGGTGCTGATCACGGCGATGAGCCTGGTCTGCTCGCTGCTGTTCCTGAAGGAGACCAAGGACAACGATATCCACGCCGACTGACGGCGCAAGGTGGAGAGAAGGGCGCCATTGGGCGCCCTTTTGCTTTTACCGGCGGAATCCGGGCTCGCCTGGCGGCCGGCGCTGGAATACCCTTGCGCTATTGCCTGGCGCGCCTTGCGCCGAACCCATCGCGGAGAGTCATCGAACATGAAACAGGAAATCGCCACCGTGACCGTCAGCGCCGAGCATTGGGGCCGCGAGACTGAAGCGGTGGACAATGCCCGCGTAACGGTGAGCCTGAGCGCGCCGGAAGAGGGTGTGATCGAGGTGAGCTTCAAGGGCCAACTGGATGCGCCGGAAGAGCCGACCCACGTCTGTGTGACGCTGGAGAACGGGCTTTCCTATTACGGCGAGATCAAGGATGGCGAGGCGAATGAAGAAGGTGGGTCGATTCGCTTCGAGGGCGAACTGATCGATCTGGAAGGGTTCTGACTCCTCCGGAGACCGCGGGCCCAGACCTGCAAAAAAAAGCCCGTCCAATGAAAAACCGGCCACAGGGGCCGGTTTTTCATTGCCTGCGGATATCCCTCACTGCTGCGGGAGCATCCCCTCGATGCGTTTGGCGAAGGCATTGGCCAGCGGGCCGTCGGCGAGCAGCAGCAGGTAGTCGTGCTCGGATTTGGCCGCCGGGGCGATCTGGTATTTCAGGGTGCCCGAGGCCACCTGGCCGACTACCGGTACGGTCAGGGTGCCGACGCATTCCAGGACGCCGCTGTCCGGGTCCTTTTCGATGATCGCCACATCTTTCAGCTCGGCTTTGCTCAACGCGTCGGACTGCGCGGACAGCGCGCCGGACAGGAAGATCTTCACCAGCTGGTTCTTCACGTCGTCCGAACCGCAGACCTTGGCTTCGTTGCCTCCGCAGGCGCTCAACAGCGCGGCGGCGGCCAGCACGGCCGACAATTTCAACAGTTTCATCTATCCACCCTGTGGCGTTCCATGATGGCCATTGGATAGGAAAAGGCCGGAAAAATTCCCCGTCGCCCCCCTCCAGTTTCGTTACTCAGTTGGCGAAACGGGAGAAGGACTGCTGGTCGTCAGACCACGAAGCGCGCCACCATCCCGTTCAGGTCCACGGCCAGGCGCGACAGCTCCTGGCTCGCTGCGCTGGTCTGGGTGGCGCCGGCAGAGGTCTGGGTCGCCAGGTCGCGGATGTTCAGCAGGTTGCGGTCCACCTCGCGGGCGACCTGGGCCTGCTCCTCGGTGGCGCTGGCGATCACCAGGTTGCGCTCGTTGATCAGCGACATGCGCTCCAGGATCACCACCAGCGAGGCACCGGCCTCGCCGGTGCGACTGACAGTACGCTCGGCGTGGGCGGTGCTGCTGAGCAAAGCGGCGACGGTGCGGTCGCTGCCGTTCTGGATGGCCGAGACCAGCTCTTCGATCTCGCGGGTCGAGCTCTGGGTGCGCTGGGCCAGCGAGCGCACCTCGTCGGCGACCACGGCGAAGCCTCGCCCGGCCTCGCCAGCGCGGGCCGCCTCGATGGCGGCATTGAGCGCCAGCAGGTTGGTCTGCTCGGCAACGCTGCGGATGACTTCCAGCACCTTGCCGATGTCCTGTGCCTGGTTCGCCAGCACTTCTGCCTGCTGCGACGCTTGGCCCACTTCGCCGGCCAGTGCGCCGATGGCGCTGGAGGTTTCGTCCACCCGCTCGCTGCCGCTACGGGCGGCGTCGATGGCCTCGCGGGAAGCGGCGGAGGTGGAGGCGGCGTTGCTGGCCACTTCCTCCACGGCGCTGGTCATCTGGTTGACGGCGGTGGCGGCCATTTCGATCTGGTCGCTCTGTTGTTGCAGCGCGCGGCTGCTTTCCTCCATGACGCTGTGCATTTCCTCGGCGGCCGAGGCCAGCTGGCTGGCCGAGTTGCCAATGCCACGGATGGTCTCGCGCAGGCTGTTCTGCATGTCCGCCAGGGCGTTGAGCAACTGCGCCGGCTCGTCACGGCCCTCGACGGTGAAACGCTGGCTGAGGTCGCCGCTGGCGATGGTCCGGGCTACGCGCACGGCCTGGTTGAGCGGCACGACGATACTGCGGGTGAGTTGCCAGGCCAGCAGCAGGGTGAGGCCGATGCTCAGTAGCAGGATGGCGCCGACTACCAGCCGGCCACTCTGGTATTGCTCCACGGCGCGGTCGGCGGCAGCGGCGGCGCCGTTGCGGTTGAGGTCGATCAGGGTGGTGAGGCGCTTGTTCAGCTCCGCGCCCTGCTGGGCGATGTTGCCGTTGAGGATGTGCAGCGCGCCTTCGTTGTCATCCTGGCGGACCTTCTCCAATAGCTGGTCAACGTAACCAAGGTAGCCGTCCAGCGCCTGGCGTAGCTCATCGGTGTGCTGCTGCTCCTCCGCACTGAGGATCAGCCGGCGGTAGTCGGCAAGCACCTTGTCCTTGTCCTGCCGCGCTTCGGCGATCAGCTCCAGGCTGTGCTGGCGGGCGGTACTGTCATGGTTGACCAGCAGGCGCATGGATTCCAGGCGGATGCGGGCGATGTCTCCCGACAGCTGGTTCATGTGGTTGATGCTCAGCAGCCAGTTGCTGTCGATTTCTTCTGAAGCGGCGCGCAAGGTCGAGAGCTTGTACAGCGAGAACAAGCCGAGAAACACCAGGAGCAGGCCCATGGCGGCGAAACCCAGGGACGCGCGGCGACCAATACTCATGCTTCTGAACATCGTGAATTTCCCTTTTCTTCATCCATTGTGTTGGGGCCATGGCCCTGCCATGTGCAGTGATGGCGCGGTGATATTACTGGGCGCCATTTTTTCGCAGCAGTGGCAAAACAGGACTAGCAGACGAAAAACCTGTCCGCTTTCGGGGAGGGGATCGTTCAGACGAGCGTGAGCCAGGCCAGCACGACGTAGCGCCCGACCTTGGCCAGCGTGACCAGCAACAGGAAGCGCCACAACGGCTCGCGCATGACGCCGGCAATCAGCGTCAGCGGGTCGCCGATCACCGGCGCCCAGCTCAGCAGCAACGACCAGCTGCCGAAGCGTCGGTAGTGGCGCTGGGCTTTTTCCAGCGCCGCATCGCTTACCGGGAACCAGCGTCTACCGTGCCAGCGCTCGATTCCGCGCCCCAGCAACCAGTTCACCAGCGAGCCCAGCACATTGCCCAGGCTGGCCGCCAGGAGAAGCGACCAAAGCGGGTACTGGCCGCCCAGCAGCAGGCCGACCAGCACGGCCTCCGATTGCAGGGGCAGCAAGGTGGCGGCGACGAAGGCGGAGAGGAAGAGACCGGCGTGGGCGGCGAGGGCGAGACTGAACATCGGCTAGGAGGGAAAAGGTCTTGAAAAGGGGCGGTCAGAATGACAGGAACCGCCGTACTAAAAATTTGGAATAAAGAGAGGAGCTTCAGACGTCTCCGGATACTATATGTCCTATCTTGCTGAGGATTTAGTAGGAATTTACATTCGCGCGATCACTCGCCCGAATCCATCATCCGTCGGCACGCCACACATCTTCTGGGGAACGCTGTGAAGAACTGGACTCTACGCCAACGCATCCTGGCCAGCTTTGCCGTCGTCATCGCGATCATGCTGCTGATGGTGGTGATTTCCTACACCCGTCTGCTGCGCGTGGAGGCCAGCACCAAGCGGGTCAGCGAAGACGCCATGCCGGGTACCTACGCCCTGACCACGGTGCGCTCGGCCTGGACCGACAGCATCCTGCTGACCCAGGTGACCATCGGGCTGAGCGACGGCAAGCCGCTGGACCAGGCACGCCGCCAGGAATTCCGGGCCATCCACGACTCGCTGGTGGAGCGTATTGCGCTGTATGAGCGTACGGTCAACGACACTCGCGACAAGGAAATCCTGGCCCGCTTCAAGCAGCAGGTGCAGAGTTACGACGCGTTGCTGGCGCAGCTGTTGGACCTTTACGGGAATGACCGCGAAGCGGCCCGCAAGGTGTTGCTGGAGCGCCTGGAGCCGGATTGGGAAACCGGCCGCAAGACGCTCAACGAACTGATTTCGCTGAACAAGGAAATCGCCGATGCGGCGGCCTCGGACATCGTCACCGAGGTGTCCACTGCCAAGGCGATCATGCTGATTTCCCTGCTGCTGGCTATCGTTGCCGCGGCAGTCTGTGGGCTGCTGCTGATGCGCGCCATCACCGAACCGGTCCGTCAGGTGGTGAAAGGCTTGCAAGTGATGGGCAGCGGTGATTTCACCACGCGTCTGGCCATGGAGCGCAACGACGAGTTCGCGGTGATCGAGACCGGCTTCAACGGCATGGCCGAGGAGCTCAAGGGCCTGGTATCTCAGGCCCAGCGCTCGGCCATCCAGGTGACTACCTCGGTGACCGAGATCGCCGCTACGTCCAAGCAGCAACAGGCCACCGCCACCGAAACGGCCGCCACCACCACCGAGATCGGTGCGACCTCACGGGAAATCGCCGCCACCTCGCGTGACCTGGTGCGCACCATGACCGAGGTGTCCTCGGCCGCCGAACAGACATCCACCCTGGCTGGGTCCGGCCAGCTGGGCCTGGCGCGCATGGAAGAGACCATGCACCACGTGATGGGCGCCGCCGAACTGGTCAACGCCAAGCTGGCGATCCTCAACGAGCGTGCCGGCAATATCAATCAGGTGGTCACCACCATCGTCAAGGTGGCCGACCAGACCAACCTGCTGTCGCTCAATGCCGCCATCGAGGCGGAGAAGGCCGGCGAATATGGCCGTGGTTTCGCGGTGGTCGCCACCGAAGTGCGCCGCCTG
Organism: Pseudomonas sp. YH-1; assembly: GCF_051990045.1. Taxonomy (NCBI): domain Bacteria; kingdom Pseudomonadati; phylum Pseudomonadota; class Gammaproteobacteria; order Pseudomonadales; family Pseudomonadaceae; genus Pseudomonas; species Pseudomonas sp. YH-1. The sequence goes on from NZ_CP178184.1 coordinate 2,750,302, forward strand.
GCCGACCAGACCGCCGTGGCCACCTACGACATCGAGCAGATGGTGCGCGAGATCCAGTCCGCCGTGTCCGCCGGTGTGATGGGCATGGACAAGTTCTCCGAGGAGGTGCGCCGCGGCATCTCGGAAGTCGGCCAGGTCGGCGAGCAGCTCTCGCAGATCATCCAGCAGGTGCAGGCGCTGGCGCCCCGCGTGCAGATGGTCAACGAAGGCATGCAGGCCCAGGCCACCGGCGCCGAGCAGATCAACCAGGCGCTGGTGCAGCTCGGCGAGGCCACCGGGCAGACCGTGGAATCCCTGCGCCAGGCCAGCTTCGCCATCGACGAGCTGAACCTCGTGGCCAACGGACTGCGCAATGGCGTCTCCCGCTTCAAGGTCTGACGCCGCCGCGGCGGGCAGGCTGTACCTGCAGTTCCGCCTGGGTGGGGACCGCTATGCGCTGGATGTCCACGACGTCATTGAGGTGCTGCCGGTGCCTGCGCTCAAGCGTGTGCCGGAAGCACCGGCCTGGGTTGTCGGACTGTTCCCCCATCGCGGCGAGTTGCTGCCGGTGCTCGACCTGAGCCAACTGGCCTTCGGGTACAGCGCGCCGCGTCGCACCAGTACGCGGCTGGTGCTGGTGCGTTATCGCGCCAGGGGCGACGCTGTTGAACAGCGGCTCGGGCTGATCCTCGAGCAGGCGACCCACACCCTGCGCCGCGATCCGGCGGCCTTCCACGACTACGAACTGGATAACGGCAGCGCCCGTTACCTGGGCCCCGTGCTGGAGGACGAGCAAGGGTTGCTGCAGCGCGTGGGTGTCGATCAGTTGCTCAGTGACGAGGCCCGCGCGCGCCTGCTGCGTGATGCAGGGGAGGCGTCGGCATGAGCGATCCGCGTTTCGCCCAGTTGCTCAAGGAGCGCATCGGACTGGATGCCGAGTCGGTCGGCGAAGCCGTGATCGAGCGCGCTGTGCACCAGCGCATCAACAAGGTCAGCGGCGGCAGTGCCGAGCACTACTGGATGCTCCTGCAGGGTTCCGCCGAGGAAGTGCAGGCGCTGATCGAGGCGGTGATCGTCCCGGAGACCTGGTTCTTCCGATATCCCGAATCCTTCGGCGCGCTGGCCGACCTCGCGTCCCGGCGCGTGCTGGAACTGGCCGGCTCCCGGCCGCTGCGTATTCTCAGCCTGCCGTGCTCCACCGGCGAGGAACCGTACTCCATCGTCATGGCGCTACTGGACGCCGGTCTCGCGCCGTCTGCGTTCCAGGTGGATGCGTTGGACGTCAGCCGCGCGGTGCTGGAGCGGGCCGAGGAGGGGCGCTACGGGCGCAACTCGTTCCGCGGCTCCAATCTGACATTCCGTGACCGTTACTTCCGCGCCGACGGCAACGATTTCCAATTGGCCGAGGCCGTGCGCCACAAGGCTCGCTTCCGCGTCGGCAACCTGCTGGCACCGGGCTTGCTGGCCGGCGAGGCGCCCTATGATTACGTGTTCTGCCGCAACCTGCTGATCTACTTCGACCGCCCGACCCAGGAGCAGGTGGTGGATGTGCTGCACCGTCTGGCGCGACCCGATGGCGTGCTGTTCATCGGCCCCGCTGAAGCCAGCCTGATGTCGCGCATCGGCCTGCGCCCGCTGGGTGTGCCGCAGTCCTTCGCCTTCCCACGGCAGGGCGCCGATCCGGTTCCTCGCACAGCGCCGCTGAACTGGACTGCCCCGGCGCCGATTCCGCGTCCGGCTCCGCCCAAGCCCGCGCCGGCACGTCCGCGTCCGGTCGCCAAGCCTGAGCGGTCTGAGCAGTCGATGCCCTTGTCTGCCGATAAGGCGCTGGCGGAGATCGCCCGGTTGGCCAATTCCGGCCAGGCCGATGAAGCGCGCCAGCGCTGCGAGGCGCTGCTGACCAAGCAGGGGCCGAACGCCGAAGCCTTCTACTGGCTCGGCCTGCTGGCCGACGCCCAGGGGCAAGGCAGTGAGGCCCAGGCGTTCTACCGCAAGGCGCTGTATCTGCAACCCGATCACCAGGAAAGCCTGCAACATCTGGCCGCGCTGCTCGCGGCCCAGGGCGACATGGCCGGCGCCCGTCGCTTGCAGGAGCGCGCCGCGCGAGGAGTGAAGCGCAATGGTTGAACGCAATTTGTCATCCATCGGCAGTTCCGCCTTCGGCGATGACCTGCCGACGGTGGACGACTGCTGGAACCGCATCGGCGTGCGTGGCGACCGCAGCTGCCCGAAGCTGGCCGAGTACATCCATTGCCGCAATTGCCCGGTGCATGCCGCCGCTGCCATCAGCCTGCTGGACCGCTACGCGCTGGGCAGCGAAGGCGTGGAACTGGCTCCTGTCGAAGTCGCCGAAGCGGCTGTCGAGGAAGGCCGTCAGCACCTGATCTTCCGCCTTGGCGAGGAATGGTTGGGCCTGCCCACCCGTGCGCTGGCTGAGGTTGCTCCTGCGTGCGTGGTGCATTCGCTGCCGCACCAGCGCTCGCCCGCGCTGCTGGGCGTTGCCAATGTGCGCGGCACGCTGGTGGCCTGCATTTCCCTGGGCGAACTGCTGGGCCTCGACGCTCGCGCGGCCGCCCGTGACAACGCGCGCATCGTGCCGCGCATGCTGATCCTGGCCGCTGTCGGAGGGCCGATCATTTCGCCGGTGGATGAAGTGGACGGCATCCATGAGCTGGACGAGAAGGCCATCGTCGAAGCCGCCTCCCAGAGCCACGCCGCCAACGACCGCTTCACCCGCGGGGTGATGCAGTGGCGCAATCGCAGCATCCGCCTGCTCGACCAGGAAGCCCTGCTCGACGCCGCTACCCGGAGCCTCGCATGACCCCGGACCAGATGAAGGACGCGTCGATGCTGGAGCTGTTCCGCCTGGAGGCGGAGGCCCAGACGCAGGTGCTGGTGCAGGGCCTGATGGCGCTGGAGCGCAACCCGACCCAGGCCGACCAGCTCGAAGCCTGCATGCGCGCGGCGCACTCGCTCAAGGGCGCCGCGCGTATCGTCGGCCTCGATGCCGGCGTGCAAGTTGCCCACGTAATGGAGGACTGCCTGGTCGGTGCCCAGGAAGGCCGGCTGCTGCTGACCTCGGGGCATATCGACGCGTTGCTGGCCGGCACCGATATCCTCCTGCACATCGCCGATGCTCAGCCCGAGCGCGCCGAACAGGCCCAGCAGGGCGTGCCGGCCATGGTCGAACGCCTGCAGGCGCTGGTTTCCGGAAAGGCTCCGGCGCCGCCAACCGCGCCCGTTTCGGCACCCGTCCCAGAACTTGTCGAACCCCCTGCGCCGGCTGTCGAACTGCCCGCGCCCGCCGCCAACACTCCTGCTCCCGCCGAGCGGGCTCCGCGTCGTCGCTCCAGCGACAGCGATGAAGCCGGCGAGCGCGTGCTGCGGGTGACCGCCGAGCGCCTGAACCAGTTGCTCGACTACTCCAGCAAGTCGCTGGTGGAGTCCCAGCGCCTGAAGCCGCTGCTTGATTCGCTGCAGCGCCTCAAGCGTATCCAGGCCAGCGCCAGCCGTGTGCTCGACGGTGCCCGCGATGCCGCCAGCACGGCCAACCTCGACGCCGAAGCGCAGGCCTATCTGGCCGACGCACGCCGGCTGGTCGGTGAGTGCCAGCAACTGCTCAGCGAGCAGATCGCCGAGCTGGATGAGTTCAGCTTCAAGGCTGGCCAGCGAGCGCAGTCGCTTTATGACACCGCGCTGTCCTGCCGTATGCGGCCCTTCTCCGACGTGCTGTCCGGGCAGGCGCGGATGGTCCGCGACCTCGGCCGCTCGCTGGGCAAGACCGTGCGCCTGGACATCCAGGGCGCCACCACCCAGGTTGACCGCGACGTGCTGGAGAAGCTCGAAGCGCCGCTCACCCACTTGCTGCGCAACGCCGTCGACCACGGTATCGAATCCGCCGAAGTGCGCGCCCGCACCGGCAAGCCGGATGAGGGCAGCATCCAGCTGCTGGCCCGCCATCACGCCGGCATGCTGGTGCTGGAGCTGCAGGACGACGGCGCCGGCGTCGATCTCGACCGCCTGCGCTCGGCCATCGTGCGCCGCCAGCTGTCCACCGAGGAAACGGTGGCGCGCCTCACCGAGGAAGAGCTGCTGAGCTTCCTGTTCCTGCCCGGGTTCAGCATGCGGGAGCAGGTGACCGAGGTGTCCGGCCGCGGCGTCGGCCTGGACGCCGTGCAGCACATGGTGCGCCAGCTGCGCGGTGGCATCCGCATGGAGCAGGTGCGAGGGCAGGGGGCGCACTTCCATCTGGAAGTACCGCTGACGCTGTCCGTGGTGCGCAGCCTGGTCGTCAGCATTGGCGGTGAGGCCTACGCCTTCCCACTGGCGCACATCGAACGCATGCGCCGCCTGGCGTCGGACGAAATCGTCCAGCTCGAAGGCCGCCAGCAGTTCTGGCACGAAGGCCGGCATGTCGGCCTGGTATCCGCCAGCCAGCTGTTGCAGCGCCCCGATGGTGAAGCCGCGCCGGACGAGATCCCGGTGGTGGTGATCCGCGATCGAGAAAGCGCCTACGGCGTGGCCGTGGAGAAGTTCCTCGGTGAGCGCACCCTGGTGGTAGTACCGCTGGATACCCGGCTGGGCAAGGTGCAGGACGTTTCCGCCGGCGCGCTGCTGGATGACGGCACACCGGTGCTGATCCTCGACGTCGAGGACATGCTGCGTTCAGTGGAAAAACTCCTGGCCACCGGCCGCCTGGAGCGCATCGACCCCACCGGTCGCCTACTGGGTCCGGCGCGCAAGCGCGTGCTGGTGGTGGATGATTCGCTCACCGTGCGCGAGCTGGAGCGCAAGCTCCTGCTGGGCCGGGGTTATGACGTCGCCGTGGCCGTGGACGGCATGGACGGCTGGAACGCCCTGCGCTCGGAGCATTTCGACCTGGTCATTACCGACATCGACATGCCGCGCATGGACGGTATCGAGCTGGTCACCCTGATTCGCCGCGACACCCGCTTGCAGTCGCTGCCGGTGATGGTGGTGTCCTACAAGGACCGCGAAGAAGACCGTCGGCGCGGCCTGGATGCCGGCGCCGACTATTATCTGGCCAAGGCCAGCTTCCACGACGAGGCCCTGCTGGATGCGGTGGTCGACCTGATCGGAGGAGCACACGGGTGAAGATAGGGATAGTCAACGACATGCCGCTGGCGGTGGAAGCGATGCGCCGCGCGCTCGCCTTCGAACCGGCGCATCGCGTCGTCTGGGTCGCTGCCAATGGTGCCGAAGCGCTGGAGATGTGCGCCGCGCACAAGCCCGACGTGATCCTCATGGACCTGCTGATGCCAGTGATGGATGGCGTCGAGGCCACCCGCCGGATCATGGCCCAGAGCCCCTGCGCGATTATCGTCGTCACGGTCGACCTGGAACAGAACATGAGCCGGGTGTTCGACGCCATGGGCAACGGTGCAGTTGATGCGGTGAATACCCCGATCATCGGCGTCGGCGATCCCGCCGAAGCGGCCCGCCCGCTGCTGCGCAAGTTGCAGAACCTGGCCTGGCTCACCGCCCCGCGCGATACCCGGCCCACTACCAGCGTTTCCCCGGTACGCAAGGGGGGCGGCGCGCGCAAGCTGATCGCCATCGGCTCCTCGGCAGGCGGCCCCGCGGCGCTGGCGGACCTGTTCGCCCGGCTGCCGGCGGATTTCCCGGCGGCCGTCGTGGTGGTCCAGCACGTCGACGAGGTGTTCGCCGCCGGCATGGCCGAGTGGCTGTCCACCCAGTCGAAGATTCCCGTGCGCCTGGCGCGCAATGGCGAGCCGCCGCAGCCCGGCTGTGTGTTGCTGGCCGCGACCAATCACCATATCCGTCTGGTCAAGGGCGGTGAACTGGCCTACACCGCCGAGCCCAGCGGGCACATCTACCGGCCATCGATCGATGTGTTCTTCGACAGTGTGGTGGAACACTGGTCCGGCGATGCGGTCGGCGTGCTGCTCACCGGCATGGGCCGGGACGGTGCCGAAGGATTGAAACGCATGCGTGCGCGCGGCTTTTTGACGCTGGCCCAGGACCAGGCCAGCAGCGCCGTGTACGGTATGCCCAAGGCTGCGGCGGCGATCGGTGCCGCGGTGGAGATTCGTGCACTGGGCGACATTGCCCGAAGACTCGCTGAGGTCTGCGCCTGAGCGCAGCCTACGGAGCCCCCATCAGATGAACCCTTTGACGAGTGACTACCCCGTGAACACCCCAGGCGATTCCGCTGTGATGGTGCTGTTGGTCGACGATCAGCCGATGATCGGCGAGGCCGTGCGCCGCGCGCTGGCGGACGACCCCAGCATCGACTTCCATTTCTGCTCCGATCCGCACCAGGCCATCGCCCTGGCCATCCAGATCAAGCCCACGGTGATCCTCCAGGACCTGGTGATGCCCGGCGCCGATGGCCTTTCGCTGGTGCGCGAGTACCGTGCCAACCCGGCTACCCGCGACCTGCCGATCATCGTCCTGTCGACCAAGGAAGACCCGGCGGTCAAGAGCGCGGCATTCAGCGCCGGCGCCAACGACTACCTGGTCAAGCTGCCCGATGCCATCGAGTTGATTGCCCGGGTGCGCTACCACTCGCGTTCCTACCTCGCGCTGCTGCAGCGTGACGAGGCCTACCGCGCCCTGCGCGAGAGCCAGCAGCAGCTGTTGGAAACCAACCTGGTGCTGCAGCGGCTGATGAATTCCGACGGCCTGACCGGGCTGTCCAACCGCCGACACTTCGACGAATACCTGGAAATGGAGTGGCGTCGCGGCCTGCGCGACCAGACGCAGCTGTCGATCCTGCTGATCGACGTGGATCACTTCAAGGCCTACAACGACACCTTCGGCCACGTGCAGGGCGACGAGGCGCTGCGCCAGGTGGCCGGGGCGATCCGCACCAGCGCCAGCCGCCCCTCGGACCTGCCGGCGCGTTACGGCGGCGAGGAGTTCGTCATGGTCCTGCCCAACACCTCGCCCGGCGGCGCGCGCCTGCTGGCGGAGAAGCTGCGGCGCCTGGTGCAGGACCTGAACATCCGCCATGAACTGCCGACACCGGGTTCGTCGCTGACCATCAGCATCGGCGTGGCGACCCTGATCCCCCAGGCCGGGCAGGCCTGCCGCCAGCTCATCGAATTGGCCGACCAGGCGCTCTACAACGCCAAGCACGGTGGTCGAAACCAGGTGGCCATCGCCGGCTGAACGGGCGGGGAGGGTGCGGAAACGGTGAGCGTGCTTTGTCGTAAAGCCTGAAAGGGTGACAAAAAATCACGTATACTTGCCGGCTTTTCTACGCCCTTTACCCGTGAGAGATGCCCGCCATGGAAATCCAACCGATCCTCAACAGCATCAAGGACCTCTCCGACCGTACCCATTCGATTCGGGGGTATCTTTGACTACGATCTGAAACATGATCGTCTGATCGAAGTAAACCGCGAACTGGAAGACCCGGCGGTCTGGAACAAGCCCGAATACGCCCAGAACCTGGGCCGCGAGCGCGCCATGCTGGCGCAGATCGTCGAGACCCTCGACGAGCTCACCGGCGGTCTGGCCGATTCCCGCGACCTGCTCGACATGGCGGTCGAGGAGAATGACGAAGGCGCCGTCGGCGACGTTGAAGCCGAAGTCCAGCGCCTGCGCGAAATCCTCGAGAAGCTCGAATTCCGCCGCATGTTCAGTGGCGAGATGGACCCCAACAACGCCTACCTGGACATCCAGGCCGGCTCCGGCGGCACCGAAGCCCAGGACTGGGCCAACATGCTGCTGCGCATGTACCTGCGCTGGGCGGACAAGAACGGCTTCGATGCCGAGATCGTCGAGCTGTCCGAAGGCGAAGTCGCCGGCATCAAGGGCGCCACCGTGCACATCAAGGGCGAGTACGCGTTCGGCTGGCTGCGCACCGAGATCGGCGTGCACCGTCTGGTGCGCAAGAGCCCGTTCGATTCCGGCAACCGTCGCCATACCTCGTTCACCGCGGTGTTCGTCTCGCCTGAGATCGACGACAACATCGAGATCGAGATCAACCCGGCCGACCTGCGCATCGACACCTACCGCTCCTCCGGCGCGGGCGGTCAGCACGTGAACACCACCGACTCCGCGGTGCGTATCACCCACGTGCCGACCAACACCGTGGTGGCGTGCCAGAACGAACGCTCCCAGCACGCCAACAAGGACACCGCCATGAAGATGCTGCGGGCCCGGTTGTACGAGCAGGAGATGCAAAAGCGCACCGCCGCCTCGCAGGCGCTGGAAGACACCAAGTCCGATATCGGCTGGGGTCACCAGATCCGTTCCTACGTGCTCGACCAGTCGCGCATCAAGGACCTGCGTACCGGCGTGGAACGCAGCGATTGTGACAAGGTGCTCGACGGCGACCTGAACGAGTACCTCGAGGCCAGCCTCAAGCAAGGGCTCTGACGCAGAGCCCCATTGTAGGAGCGAGCTTGCTCGCGAACCCGTCCAAGAGCTTCGCGAGCAAGCTCGCTCCTACACGTATCCCCCAATTTGATTTAGACGCCAGGCAGATAGACGACCATGAGCGACCAACAACTCGACCAGCACGAACTGCAACAGGAAGAAAACAAGCTGATCGCCCAGCGCAAGGAAAAGCTTGCCGCCGTGCGTGAGGCCAAGGCCATCGCCTTCCCCAACGACTTCCGCCGCGAGAACTACTTCGCGGACCTGCAGAAACAGTACGAAACCGCGACCAAGGAAGAGCTGGAAGCAGCCGCCATCCCGGTCAAGGTTGCCGGTCGCATCATGCTCAACCGCGGCTCCTTCATCGTTCTGCAGGACAGCAGCGGCCGCCTGCAGGTCTACGTGAACCGCAAGACCCTGCCCGAAGAGACCCTGGCCGAGATCAAGACCTGGGACCTGGGCGACATCATCGGCGCCGAAGGCACCCTGGCCCGTTCCGGCAAGGGCGACCTGTACGTCGAGATGACCAGCGTGCGCCTGCTGACCAAGTCGCTGCGCCCGCTGCCGGACAAGCACCACGGCCTGACCGACACCGAGCAGCGCTACCGCCAGCGCTACGTCGACCTGATCGTCAACGAAGAAACCCGCCACACCTTCCGTGTGCGTTCCCAGGTCATCGCCCACATCCGTCGCTTCCTGTCCGATCGCGGCTTCCTCGAAGTGGAAACCCCGATGCTGCAGACCATCCCCGGCGGCGCGGCGGCCAAGCCCTTCGAAACCCACCACAATGCGCTGGACATGGCCATGTTCCTGCGGATCGCCCCGGAGCTGTACCTCAAGCGCCTGGTGGTCGGTGGCTTCGAGAAGGTCTTCGAGATCAACCGCAACTTCCGTAACGAAGGCGTCTCGACCCGGCACAACCCCGAGTTCACCATGCTCGAGTTCTACCAGGCCTACGCCGACTACGAAGACAACATGGACCTGACGGAGGAGCTGTTCCGCGAGCTGGCCCAGGCCGTGCTCGGCAGTACCGACGTGCCCTATGGCGACAAGGTCTTCCACTTTGGCGAGCCGTTTGCCCGCCTGTCCGTGTTCGACGCCATCCTCAAGTACAACCCGGAACTCACCGCGGCTGACCTGACCGACCTCGAGAAGGCTCGCGCCATCGCCAAGAAGGCCGGCGCCAAGGTCCTCGGCCACGAAGGCCTGGGCAAGCTGCAGGTGATGATTTTCGAAGAGCTGGTCGAGCACAAGCTGGAGCAGCCGCACTTCATCACCCAGTACCCGTTCGAAGTGTCCCCGCTGGCGCGCCGCAACGACAACGACCCGAGCGTTACCGACCGCTTCGAGCTGTTCATCGGTGGCCGCGAGATCGCCAACGCCTACTCCGAGCTCAACGACGCCGAAGACCAGGCCGAGCGCTTCATGCTGCAGGTCAAGGAGAAGGATGCCGGTGACGACGAGGCGATGCACTACGACGCCGACTTCGTCAACGCGCTCGAATACGGCATGCCACCCACCGCCGGCGAAGGCATCGGCATCGACCGCCTGGTGATGCTGCTGACCAACTCGCCGTCGATCCGCGACGTCATCCTCTTCCCGCACATGCGCCCGCAGGCGTAAGTGCAGGATCGGTGAGAAAGGCCGCCTTCGGGCGGCCTTTCTCGTTTGGGCAGCGGACGGCTTTTGTAGGAGCGAGCTTGCTCGCGAACTGTTCCACTCAGGTGCTTCCGGTGAGTCCGTTCGCGAGCAAGCTCGCTCCTACAGGGACGTGGGATTTGGGCGGTATGCCATCCGACGAAGTGCACCCGCGCACCGTGGCTCGGCGTGCCTGTGGCACGTCTCACTCCCAGGCCTGATTCCCAGCCGCCTGCTCTGCCTCGCGGTCTGCTCTGTGCGCCGGTGTCGCAGCTGCACGGCGGCAATTGTTTTCCCACAGAAAAGCTCGAACAATGCGCCATCAGGCCGCGCCGCCGGAGGTAATGCCAGTGACCCAAGTGTCCCCGCGAGACAGCGCAGCGCAAGTCGCCAGCGCCATCGCAGAAAGTGTCAAATACCAGGGCCGCAAGGCCAGCCGCCAGGGCAGCGAGCAGCGCCGCCAGGCGATCCTCGACGCCGCCCTGCGGATCATCGTGCGTGATGGTGTCCGCGCCGTGCGCCACCGCGCCGTGGCCGCCGAGGCGGGTGTGCCGCTATCGGCCACGACGTATTACTTCAAGGATATCCAGGACCTCATCACCGACACCTTCGCGCTGTTCGTCGAACGCAGCGCCGAAGCCCTGTCGACTTTCTGGGGCAGCGTCGAGGGTGACCTTCAGGCCATGGCCGCCGGCCTCGCCCAGGACGACCCGCAGGCACGCCGGGAGTTGACCGCCAATATCGTCGAGCTGGCGATCAAGTACGTGCAGGTCCAGCTCACCGAGCGCCGCGAGCACCTGCTGGCCGAACAGGCCTTCCGCCAGGAAGCGCTGCTCAACCCCAGCCTCAGCGATCTGGCGCAGCGTCACCGGCGGATTCTGTCCCTGGGCGTAGTGCATTTCTTCGAAGTGCTCGGCTCCAGACAGCCCGAGCAGGATGCCCGGGTGTTGACGGCCATCATCCTGCAGATGGAGTATCAGGGCCTGCTGGACGGGGCCGATCACCTGCAGATCGAGGAAATGCGTGCCATCCTTAGCCGCTATCTCGACCTGGTGATGGGCCTGTAGCCCCGGCTGCTGCATTCCAACCCCGCCATCCGGCGGGGTTTTCGTGTCGGAACTCTGGAGGCCTCTGCGCATCGCATGGGAAGGCATCCGGACCTAAGGAGGGCGTGATGAAAGTCTGGCGTGCACTGCTGCTGTTGAGCATCGGCTTGCTCAGTGGCTGTCTGGTGACGTTCAAGGACCCGATTCCGGCCAACGAGCCCGCTCCGGCTCACCTGCTGGGCCAGTGGTCGCGTGTGGACGAGTACGGCGAGGAGCAGTTCCTCGAAGTCACCCGTTCCGGCTCCAACCTTTACCGCGCTGTCAGCTATGTCGACAGCAAGGACAATACCGACAGCGTCGAGGACTTCGGCTTCACCGTCGCCCACCACGGCAAGCGCTGGTATCTGTCGGCCGGTTTGCCGAAAAGCATGGGTGGCAACTTCGCCCTGGCCGGCTTCGAGATCACCGACAAGGACGAACTGGTGATCTATAACCTGGATGTCGAGCACATCCTGCAGGACATGAAGGAAGGCGCGCTCAAGGGCGAGAAGGTCGACACCGAGCAGGGCGCCGGCGCCCTGGTGACCAGCCCGTTGCCCCAGGTGATCACCTACCTCAACGATCCGGCCAACTCTGATGTGTTCGTCGAAGTGCTGCGCTTTTCGCGCGTGACCCCGGGAGAACAGCAATGACCCCACGGCGCAAGAAGTCCACGCCCAACGAATACCAGCAGATCATTCGCGGCCTGTCTGACCGCATCGTCGAGGCGCAGACGCCGATCCGCGTGCTTGACGCCATCAAGTGGGATGACGGCATCCGCGATGACTTCCTCAAGGGCCGTGGCAAGCACGCGCCCAAGGTCGACCGTGCCTACTACGACAGCCGTCCGCTGTCCTTCGACAGCAGCGCGAAGAAGCAGGAATTCCAGAACATCGAGCGCGACATCACCCGTCACCTGGGGCAGTTCAACCCGGTCGGGCAGATCATGCGGCGCATGTGCAAGGAATACCGCATGGTCATCCGCATGCTCGAAGCGCGCGGCACCCAGGACTTCGGCCTGATTTCCCAGGAGCTCTACGGCTCAGCCTCCGACGCCTTCCACGCCGGCGACCCGACCTTGGCTGACCTGGGCCTGATGCTTTCGGATTACCTGAACAATATCGCTGACCGTGGTGACCTCAAGGATGAGCCCAAGACCCTGACTGCCAGCGACGCGGTGAAGATGCTGCAGGAACGCCTGAACAAGGTGTTCGACGGCAAGGAAGACACCATCCGTGTCTTCGAATCCGACGGTATCGTGGCCGACGCCGCGGCTGGCGCCGACTACATCAAGGTGCGCGCCGATGCCATGTTCAATGAGCGCGATGTGCGCGCGCTGGAAGTTCATGAAGGCCTGGTGCACGTCGGCACCACGCTGAACGGCCTCAACCAGCCGATCTGCACCTTCCTCGCCAAGGGGCCGCCGTCCTCCACCGTGACCCAGGAAGGCCTGGCGATCCTGATGGAAGTCATCGCCTTTGCCTCCTACCCGACGCGCCTGCGCAAGCTCACCAACCGCACGCGAGCCATCCACATGGCCGAAGAGGGCGCGGATTTCCTCGAGGTGTTTCACTTCTACCGCGAGCAGAACTACAGCGTGGAAAGCAGCTACCAGAACGCCAGTCGGGTGTTCCGTGGCTCGACCCCTGTCGGCCTGCCCTTCACCAAGGACCTGTCGTACCTCAAGGGCTTCATCCTGATCTACAACTACATCCAGCTCGCGGTGCGCAAGGGCAAGCTGGAGCAGATCCCGCTGCTGTTCTGCGGCAAGGCCACCCTGGAAGACATGCGCACCTTGCGCCAGCTGGTGGACGAGGGCCTGGTGGTGCCGCCCAAGTACCTGCCTCCGCAGTTCCGCGACCTCAACGCCTTGTCGGCGTGGATGTGCTTCTCCAACTTCCTCAATCACCTCAGCCTCGACCGCATCGAGGCGGATTACGCCAATATCCTCTGACTGCCTACGCGGGATGGACCGCGGTCGTAGCACGGTGTGGAGCGAAGCGATACCCATCGATGTTTCGGTGCTGCAGGGTGATGGGTATCGCAGGCTCCACCCATCCTACGCAAGGTGTTTCCCTGCAATCCCGGGGTGATGTATGCCAAGGACGAACTCATGCTGAACCGCTGTTTCCGCGCCGCCACTCTGACCTTGCTCCTCGCACTCGGCGGCTGCAGCTCGTTGCTGTTCTACCCCAGCGACGACGTCGCCATCACCCCGGCCCGCGCCAAGCTGGACTACCGCGACGTCACGATCACCACCGCCGACGGTGTGAGGCTGGGCGGCTGGTGGCTGCCGGCAAAGGCGGGTGTGCCGGTGAAGGGCACCGTACTGCACCTGCACGGCAACGGCGGCAACATGGCCTGGCACCTGGGCGGCGCCTACTGGCTGCCGGAGCAGGGCTATCAGGTACTGATGCTGGATTACCGTGGCTACGGAAAGTCCCAGGGCGAACCCAGCCTACCGGCGATCTACCAGGACATCGACGCTGCTTTCGCCTGGCTGGACAAGGCTCCGGAGGTGCAGGGCAAACCGGTGATCCTGCTCGGCCAGAGCCTGGGCGGTGCCCTGGCGGTGCACTACCTGGGCCAGCATCCCGACCGGCAGAAGCAACTGCACGCGGTTGTGCTGGACGGCGTGCCGGCCAGTTACCGCGACGTCGCGCAATACACCCTCGGCAACGCCTGGCTGACCTGGCCGCTGCAGGTCCCGCTGTCCTGGCTGGTGCCCGATGGCGACAGCGCTATCCGTTCCATGCCGCGACTTTCTGGCGCACCCGTGCTGCTCTTCCACAGCATCGACGATACCATTGTGCCCCTGGACAACGGCCTGAGCCTCTACAAGGCCGCGTCGCCGCCCAAGGTCTTCCAGCTGACGCGCGGCAACCACGTGGAGACCTTCGGCGAACCCGTGTGGCGCGAAGTGATGCTGCGCTTCCTCGATGACCCGCAGCACTTCACCGGTTTGCGTCGTCTGGCTGAAGTCCCGAACTATCCCTCTCCGGCGAAGCCACAGGAATCGCAGGCGGACCCGAAACAACAAGGCACCCCATGAACGACCGCAACCCGATCTCCTACATTCTCACCGTCATCGCCACCATCTTCGTCTCGGTCGGCACGCTCTGGTACTACGGCTACCTGCACTTCGCCAAGCCCGAGGATGCGCTGGAACTGACCCAGTTCACCATGCTGAAAAGCATTCCGGGCCAGGACACCAAGCTGTCCCTGGACCCGGCCGACCAGCAGGCGCAGTGCATCGACGGAGTACTGGTGATGTTCGACATGACCCAGAAGGGCCTGACCGGTGTGCTGGTCGACGGTCGCAAGCGCGCCGTGCGCTGCATGGGCGAGCAGACCCCGCAAGAGGTCAAGTGACGGCGAGCCCGCCGTCGCAGGCCAAGGGAGCAAGCAACATGAGCCATCCCGAGATCCGCGTCTGGCAGGGCGATATCACCCGTCTCGACGTCGACGCCATCGTCAACGCCGCCAACAGCTCATTGCTGGGCGGCGGTGGTGTAGACGGCGCCATCCATCGGGCCGCCGGCCCGGATCTGGTCCACGCTTGCCGCCCGCTGGGTGGTTGCAAGACCGGCCAGGCGAAGATCACCCCCGGCTTCCGCCTGCCGGCACGTTTCGTCATCCACACCGTCGGGCCGGTCTGGCGCGGCGGTGAGCACGGCGAGCCGGAGCTGCTCGCCCAGTGCTATCGCAACAGCCTGCAACTGGCCGAGGACAAGGGCCTCGCCAGTATCGCCTTTCCCGCCATCAGCACCGGCATCTATGGCTATCCCGCCGAAGCTGCAGCGCAGGTCGCCGTGGACGAGCTGAGTCGCCCGCGCGGGGAGGGGAGTTCGTTGAGGGAACTGGTGCTGGTGCCGTTCTCGGCGGAGATGGCGGAGCTCTATCGGCGCTTGCTGGGCTGATCGCCCTTAATGAACGGAGCGGATGAGGGCGTTCTCTTCGCGAGCAAGCTCGCTCCTACGAAGAGCACAAGAGCGGACAGTGTCGCCGGATCCTGATCGTAGGATGGGTGGAGCGCAGCGATACCCATGCTGCAGGTGCAGTGATCGATGGGTATCGCTTCGCTCCACGCCATCCTACAAGAGCGCCGTGTCCCGAAGGATCAATAGGTGCCGCTCACCGAAGAGCGCGGCTGCACCGGGTTGGCATCGTTGGAGATGGTCACCTCGACGCGGCGGTTCATCGCGCGGCCGGCCGAAGTCGCATTGCTCGATACCGGATACTCCTTGCCGTAGCCACGGGCGACGACGCGGTCAGGGGTTACGCCCTGGCTCAGCAGTGCCAGGCGGATGGCGTCGGCGCGGCGCTCGGACAGACCCTGGTTGTGGGAGGATGAGCCGCTGCTGTCGGTATAGCCCTCGACGATCACCTTGCGCTCCGGGTTCTGCTGCAGATAGCCGGCGAGGTTCTGCACGTTGCCCATGGCGCCGGGCTTGAGCTCGGTGCGGTCGAGATCGAACAGCACGTCACCGAACGACACCATGGTCCCGCGCGAGGTCTGCTTGGCGTTCAGCTCGCCCTTGAGCTTGTTCAGCTGCGCGGTGCGAGCATCCAGTCGAGCCTGGGCACGCTGAGCCGAGGTGTTCTTCATCTGGTCCTCGGCATTGCGCAGGGCCACGGTCTGGTTGGCCAGCTCGATACGCTGCTGGGTCAGGTAGGCCAGTTGGTCGACCTCCTTCTGCTCGGCACCGTCGCGGTAGGCCTTGTCAGTCTTGGCCAACCAGTCGCCAGCGTCCTTGGTTTCCAGTGCGGCCTGCTGGGTTGCCTGCGGTTCGGCCTGCAGGGCCTGGAAGTCGCCACGGGCCTTCTCCAGGTTGGCGTTGGGCGGCGTGGAGCACGCGGCCAAGGCCAGGGCAAGGGTCGAAATGGCGGGCAGTACGATGAGCTTGTTCATGTCGAAATTCCTTATATGACCGGACGTAGGGGCGGGATCACTGGGCCTGCTGCAGGCCTTCCTGACGCAACTCCATCACGCCCTGCTGGGCGTCCTTGACGTTGTTCTGGGCCTTCACGGCCTGCGACTTGCGTTCGGCCACGCGGGCGTCCCATTCGGCCTGCTGCGCCAGGCGCTTGGCCTGGTCGTATTCCTTGTCGTTCAGGGCGATGCGCGCCTGGGCGAGTTTGTCCTGGGCATTCTTGGTCTCGACCGGGGCGTATTCCGGTCCGCCGGAGCTGACGGCGGCGTTCACCGCCGACTCGGTGACGGCCATCTGTTCGCTGGGTGGGTTACCGGCGCAGCCGGCCAGCAGCGCGGCGCTGCCAAGGGCGAGCAGGCTGAGGCGCAGGGACGCGCGGGTGGAGGCGGTCGGGACGGTTCGAGCGCTCTGAGATTTCAGTTCCATTGGGTGAATCCTCTGACGTTTGGTAAGGGGTTCCCTCGGCGATTCGAGTGCCGGTGGATGCCTGCCGCGCGGGTCTGCGGCTTCGTGGGCATCTGATTAGGGGACTAAGGGTTTTGTCAGGGGGTTCAAAAAAAATGCCCGCCGTATTGGCGGGCATTGGCGACGATCCACTGGAATCAGCCGCGATGACGCAGTAATCGCAGGCCGTTGAACACGACCAGCAGGCTGGCGCCCATGTCGGCGAAAACCGCCATCCACAGGGTGCCTTCGCCGGCCAGGGTGAGGGCAAGGAACACCGCTTTGATGCCCAGCGCCAGGGTGATGTTCTGGATCAGCACGCGGTGGGTCTGTCGCGACAGGCGAATGAAGGACGGCAGCTTGCGCAGGTCGTCATCCATCAGTGCGACGCCAGCGGTTTCGATGGCCGTGTCGGTGCCCGCCGCGCCCATGGCGAAGCCGATGTCGGCGCGCGCCAGGGCCGGAGCGTCGTTGATGCCGTCACCGACCATGCCGACGCGCTTGCCGCCTTCCTGGCGCTGCTTCACTTCACGCAACTTGTCTTCGGGCAACAGGTTGCCCAGCGCCTCGTCGATGCCCACCTGGGCGCCGATGGCATTGGCGGTGTGCGGATTGTCGCCGGTCAGCATCAATGTCTTCACACCCAGTTCGTGCAACTGGGCGACCGCTTCACGGCTGGTCTGCTTGACGCCATCGGCCACGGCAAACAGCGCCAGCGGGCCGTCGTCATCGAGCAGCACGATGACCGTCTTGCCCTGCTGTTCGAGGGCATCGAGGCGGGCCTCCAGCTCCTTCGAGCACAGCTCCAGCTCCTCCACCAGACGGTGGTTGCCCAGGTGATAAGTGCGGCCGTCGATCTCGCCTTTCACGCCGCGGCCGGGCAGGGCGGTCAGCTCGCCGACGCTGTACAGCGAGATGTTGTCGGCTTCGGCGGCCTGGGCCACGGCGTGCGACACCGGGTGATCCGAGCGAGCAGCGAGGCTGGCGGCCAGTGCGCGCACGTCGCCGGCGGCGGTCTCCCGCAGGGCGGTGAAGTCGGTCTGGCGCGGGCGTCCCTCGGTGAGCGTGCCGGTCTTGTCGAGGGCGATCCACTCCAGGGAACGGCCCATTTCCAGGAACACGCCGCCCTTGATCAGGATACCCAGGCGTGCCGCTGCCGACAGGCCGCTGACGATGGTTACCGGAGTGGAAATCACCAGGGCGCAGGGGCAGGCGATCACCAGCAGCACCAGCGCGCGATAGACCCAGTCCAGCCAGGCGCCGCCGAAGAACAGCGGCGGAATTAGCGCGGTGGCGATGGCAATGAGGAAGACCGCCGGGGTGTAGATGCGCGAGAACTGGTCGACGAAGCGCTGGGTCGGTGCGCGCGAGCCCTGGGCTTCTTCCACGGCGTGGATGATGCGCGCCAGGGTGCTGTCATCGGCCACGCGAGTGACGCGGTATTCCAGCGCGCTTTCACCGTTGATGGTGCCGGCGAACAGGGTGTCACCGGCCTGTTTTTCCACCGGCAGGCTTTCACCGGTGATGGGGGCCTGGTTGACGCTGGAGCGACCGTCAAGCACCTCGCCGTCGAGGGCGATGCGCTCGCCGGGACGCACCCGCACTCGTGCGCCGAGAGCGACGGACTTGGCGGAAACTTCCTGCCACTGCCCGTCGACCTGCACCGTGGCCAGTTCCGGAGCCAGTTGCAGCAGGCCGCGAATGGCATTGCGTGCGCGGTCCAGCGACTTGGCCTCGATCAGTTCGGCGATGGCGAACAGCACCGCGACCATCGCCGCTTCCGGCCACTGGCCGATGAGCATGGCGCCGGTCACGGCGATGCTCATCAGGGCGTTGATGTTGAGGTTGCGGTTTTTCAGGGCGATCCAGCCCTTGCGGTAGGTCGGCAGGCCTGCACCGAGGATGGCGGCGATGGCCAGTGCTGCCACCAGCCATTGCGGGCCGATGGCGAACCACTCGAAGAACTCCGCGCCTGCCGCTGCGACACCGGCCAGCGCCAGCGGCCACCAGGGCTTCTGCTGGGTGGGCTGTGCGGAAACGGGGGCGTTTTCGTCCACTGGCTCGGCCTGCATGCCGAGGGAAGCGACCAGCTTCTGCAGCGGCTCGATGCTGTCGAAGCGATGCTGCACGCGCAGCAGGCGCTGCATCAGGTTGAAGTCGAGGTCCTCCACCGCCGACACGCGGCCCAGCGCATCGCGTAGCAAGCGCTCCTCGGTGGGGCAGTCCATGGCTTCGATGCGCAGGCTGGTCCAGCGCAGCTCGCCGCTGGCCGAGCCGGCGGCGGCAGTGGCGGCGCTTTCGGCTCGCGCGCCGTGATCTTCGCCGTGATCGTGATCGTGATCGTGGGCATGACCATGGTCGCGCGAGTGCGGTGCAGGTTCGGTGGCCGGGGCACGCAGCAGCGCGCCTTTGTCGCAGCCGCAGCAGCCGGCGGCTGGGTGTTCGCGGTGCTGCTCCTGGGTTGGGGCTGGACCGTGGATGATCGGGCCCTGGCGATTGGCAGTCATGTCGTCCGTTCCTGTTTGACGAGTTGCTGCTGATTGCACACCCTGTAGCAACTACAGAGTCAAGCGTCCGTTGGCGAGGAGTCGCACATGAAGATCGGTGAACTGGCGAAACTGACCGGCTGCCCGGTGGAAACCATCCGCTACTACGAGCGCGAAGGCCTGCTGCCCGCGCCGTCGCGCAGCGAAGGCAACTACCGGCAGTACGATGCCAGCCACGTCGAGCGGCTGTCCTTCATCCGCCATTGCCGATCGCTGGACATGACCCAGGAGGAGATTCGCATTCTCCTCGGCCTGCGCGACCGTCCCGAATCCGATTGCGGCACCGCCAATCGCCTGATCGACGAGCACCTGCACCATGTTGAGGTGCGCATCGCTGAGCTGCAGTCGCTCAGCCAGCAACTGCGCGACCTGCGTGCTCAGTGCCAGGGCGAAGGCAACAGCGAGGATTGCGGCATCCTGCGCGAGCTGGAGCAGCCGGCGGAGCCTTCGGTGATTCCGGAGGCCTGCGCCGAGGCGGGACATCTGCACGTCCCCGGTGTCCATGGGCGGCATTGATCGCACCCGGTAGGAGCGCCCTATGGTCCCGCTCCTACATGAGGTCCGGTGCGAGGATCTGCCCTCTCCCTAACCCTCTCCCTGAAGGGAGAGGGGACTGGTTCGGCACAGGTTGAAACCAATGTGTCAGCCGGCACAGACGGCTCCCTCTCCCTTCAGGGAGAGGGCGGGGGAGAGGGAAACCCTGGGCACGACCTCCCAGAGGAATGCTGTCGCTTCTACAGGTGAAACAAACGCCCCGGCATCTGCCGGGGGCGCTTTCATCAGGAGTGCTCCGCCTCCGTAAGTTCGTGCAGGTACTTGCGCGACAGTGCCAGGAAACGCGGAGTCGGGCCGATGTCCTCGTAGATCGGATCACCCTGTTCGTCCTGCGCTACTACCTTGTTTCCCTGCACATAGGGGAAGCTTGCCTCCAGTTCTTCCAGCGCCGCATTGACCAGTTCCCCCAGCAGTTCCTCGACGCTGCGCTTGGGATACATGTCGTGTAGTGCGGCCAGACGCGCGGCCGTCTCGACATCCAGCGGAATGCTGTACTGGTGGTGGGTCATGCGCCCCCTGGCGTTCTTTTCCCAATGGCGTACCAGCTCGCGAATCTTCATGTTCACCTCTAGGGTCGTTACGTGGCGGTCGGCCCTCGTGAGGTCGCCGCAGGTTTTCCCGATGATGGGGATAACTTTCAGCCTAGACGTTGTCCGAGCAGGATTGCGGGCGTTCGTCGAGCGCTTGCCTGCCGGCCCGGCCGGCGGCACTGTGAAGCCAAGCGACGCCTATTCAGTCTGGGGCTCTCAGACTAGGGCTTTCTATCCAGGAGACTGTGATGCCGGATATCGACGCGCGCCTGCGCGAGGACGTTCACCTGCTCGGCGAGCTGCTCGGGCAGACCATCCGCGCCCAGTACGGGCAGGGCTTCCTCGACAAGATCGAGCTGATCCGCACGGGCGCCAAGGCCGCTCGACGCGGCTCCGCCGAAGGCGCCAAGCAGCTTACTGCTACCCTCGACGGCCTCGGCGAAGACGAATTGCTGCCGGTGGCGCGGGCTTTCAACCAGTTCCTCAACCTGGCCAACATCGCCGAGCAGTATCACCGCATCCGCCGGCGCACGCCCAAGGAGCCGGAGCCCTTCGAGAACCGCGTGCTGGCCGAGCTGCTGGCGCGCCTGCGCAAGTCCGGCCTGGGTGCCGAGGGCCTGGCGCGTCAGGTGGCGGACCTGGAGATTGAGCTGGTGCTCACCGCGCACCCCACCGAGGTGGCGCGCCGCACGCTGATCCAGAAATACGATGCCATCGCCGCGCAACTGGCCGCTGGAGACCACTCCGACCTGTTGCCCGAGGAGCGCCAGGCGGTGCAGGAAAAGCTCCAGCGCCTGATCGCCGAAGCCTGGCACACCGACGAGATCCGCCGCACCCGCCCGACGCCGGTGGACGAGGCCAAATGGGGCTTCGCGGTGATCGAACACTCGCTCTGGCATGCGCTGCCGGACTTCCTCCGCCATGTCGACCGCACTCTCCAGGAAACCCTTGGCGAGCGCCTGCCGCTGAGCGCCGCGCCGATCCGTTTCGCCTCCTGGATGGGCGGCGACCGTGACGGTAACCCCAACGTCACCGCCGCCATCACCCGCGAGGTGCTGCTACTGGCGCGCTGGATGGCGGCCGACCTCTATCTGCGCGACGTGGACAGCCTAGCCGCCGAACTCTCCATGCAGCAGGCCAGCGATGAGCTGCGCGGCGAGGTCGGCGATCTCGCCGAGCCGTATCGCGCGCTGCTCAAGCAACTGCGTGAACGCCTGCGCGCCACTCGCTCCTGGGCCGAGCGCGCCATCCATACCGGCGAAGAGCCGGGCACCGAGGTATTGCAGGACAACCACGAGCTGCTGGAGCCGCTGCAGCTCTGCTATCGCTCGTTGCAGGCCTGTGGCATGGGCGTGATTGCCGATGGCGACCTGCTCGACACCCTGCGTCGCGCCGCCACTTTCGGGCTGTTCCTGGCGCGGCTGGACGTGCGCCAGGACTCCACGCGCCACGCCAACGCCATGGCCGAAATCACCGAGTACCTGGGCCTGGGCAACTACACCGAGTGGGACGAAAGCGTGCGCCAGGAGTTTCTTCTCGAAGAGCTGGCCAGCCGTCGCCCGTTGCTGCCAGCGAACTACGAAGCCTCGCCCGAAACCGCCGAAGTCCTCGCTACCTGCCGCGTGGTGGCGCAGGCACCGGCGGCTTCGCTGGGCTCCTACGTCATCTCCATGGCCGGGCATCCCTCCGACGTGCTGGCCGTGCAGCTGCTGCTCAAGGAGTGCGGGCTGGAGCGGCCGATGCGCGTGGTGCCGCTGTTCGAGACGCTGGATGACCTGGACAACGCAGGCCCCTGCATCGACCGCCTGCTCAGCCTGGACAGCTACCGCACCCGCCTGGCCGGGCCGCAGGAAGTAATGATCGGCTATTCCGACTCGGCCAAGGACGCCGGCACCCTGGCCGCCGCCTGGGCGCAGTACCGCGCCCAGGAGGCGCTGGTGGATATCTGCCGTAACCACGGTGTCGAGTTACTGTTGTTCCATGGCCGCGGTGGCACCGTCGGCCGTGGCGGCGGCCCGGCCCATGCGGCAATTCTCTCGCAGCCGCCGGGCTCCGTGGCCGGGCGTTTCCGTACCACCGAGCAGGGCGAGATGATCCGCTTCAAGTTCGGCCTGCCGGATATCGCCGAGCAGAACCTCAATCTCTACCTGGCTGCCGTGCTTGAGGCTACCTTGCAACCGCCGCCAGTACCCGAGCCGGCCTGGCGCGAGGAGATGGACCGCCTGGCCGCCGATGGCGTGCTTGCTTACCGCGCCGTGGTGCGGGAGAACCCGCAGTTCGTCGACTACTTCCGTGAGGCCACGCCGGAGCAGGAACTGGGCCGCCTGCCGTTGGGCAGCCGCCCGGCCAAGCGCCGCGAGGGCGGGGTGGAGAGTCTGCGGGCGATCCCGTGGATCTTCGCGTGGACCCAGACGCGGCTGATGCTGCCGGCCTGGCTGGGTTGGGAAGACGCTCTGTTCAAGGCCATCGAACGCGGCGAAGGCGCGCTGCTGGGGCGCATGCGCAAGGAGTGGCCATTCTTCACCACGCGCATCGACATGCTGGAGATGGTGCTGGCCAAGGCCGACCGGGAAATCGCCCAACTCTACGACGAACGATTGGTGCAATCGGAACTGCGACCATTAGGTGCGCATTTACGCGACCTATTGTCGCAGTCGGTGCGAGTGGTGCTGGGGCTTACCGGGCAGTCGCAGTTGCTCGCCCACGCCGCCGAGACGCGCGAATCCATCGGCGTGCGCAACACCTACCTGGACCCGCTGCACCTGCTTCAGGCCGAACTGCTGGCGCGCTCGCGGCGCTGCACGGGCGATGCCTGCGGCGGTCTGGAGCAGGCCATGCTGGTGACGGTGGCGGGTATTGCGGCGGGACTGCGCAACACCGGTTGAGGTCTCGTCACCCCCCACCAAAGGTGGATTGCCGAGCGGCCAGATGAGATTAATTTGATGGCTGTCCCGGGCGCTACGAAACGCCCGGGACCGGCTCGCGCAGTCCCCATGGCCGGCTTGTCTGGCGGGGGACCGCTGTGTATCGTGAGCAACCTTTCGGCGCATGTCTGCGCCATTCCAGCACGATGAGATTGGCCCCACGAGGCGGATCCGTGATTTCGCTTAACAAGTATTAAGGAGCATATCGATGCGTGTGATTCTGCTCGGGGCGCCCGGTGCCGGCAAAGGTACCCAGGCTCGCTTCATCACTGAGAAGTTTGGCATTCCGCAGATTTCCACCGGCGACATGCTGCGTGCAGCGGTCAAGGCTGGCACCGAGCTCGGCCTGCAGGCCAAGAGCGTAATGGACGCCGGCGGCCTGGTTTCCGATGACCTGATCATCAACCTGGTCAAGGAACGTATCGCCCAGCCCGACTGCGCCAAGGGCTTCCTGTTCGACGGCTTCCCGCGCACCATTCCCCAGGCCGAGGCCATGAAGGAAGCGGGCGTCTCCATCGACCACGTGGTCGAGATCGCCGTGGACGACGAGGAAATCGTCGGCCGTATCGCCGGTCGCCGCGTTCACCCGGCCTCGGGTCGCGTCTACCACGTCGAGCACAACCCGCCGAAAGTGGCTGGCAAGGACGACGAGACCGGTGAAGACCTGATCCAGCGCGAAGACGACAAGGAAGCCACCGTGCGTCACCGCCTGTCGGTCTACCACTCGCAGACCAAGCCGCTGGTCGACTTCTACCAGAAGCTCGCCGCTGCCGAAGGCACCCCGAAGTACACCCGCGTCGAGGGTGTCGGCTCGGTGGAGCAGATTACCTCCAAGGTGCTCGGCGCTCTCAGCTGATCCATCCTCGGCACCACCAAAGGCCCGCACACGCGGGCCTTTGGCGTTTATAATGCCCGCCCATTTTTGATCGCCTCCTGCTCTCAGCCCTGAAGGAAAGCACCATGCCCACGCTGCTGGCCCTGGATACCTCGACCGAAGCCTGTTCCGTCGCTTTGCTGCATGACGGCCGCCGGTTCGTCCGCCACGAGGTGATCCCGCGCCTGCACGCTCAGCGCCTGCTGCCCATGGTGCAGGACATCCTTGGCGAGGCTGGCATAGCGCTGTCCGCCGTGGACGCCATTGCCTTCGGTCGTGGCCCCGGCGCCTTCACTGGCGTGCGTATCGCCATTGGCGTGGTGCAGGGGCTGGCTTTCGCCCTGCAGAAGCCGGTACTGCCGATCTCCGACCTGGCGGTGCTGGCCCAGCGTGCCTATCGCGAGCACGGCGTGAGCCAGGTGGCTGCGGCCATCGATGCGCGCATGGACGAGGTGTACTGGGGTTGCTACCGCCTGGAGCAGGGCGAGATGCGCCTGTCCGGCGCCGAGGCGGTGTTGCCGCCGGAGCGAGTCGAGTTGCCGCGCGACGCCCAGGGCGAGTGGTTCGGCTCCGGCACCGGCTGGGGTTTCCAGGAGCGCCTGGCGGTGAAGGTTACTGCTTGCGACGCCAGCCTGCTGCCGCACTCCGAAGACCTGCTGAGCCTGGCCGAATTCGCCTGGACACGCGGTGAGGCCGTTGACGCAGAGCAGGCCCAGCCCGTCTACCTGCGCGACAACGTGGCAACTCCCAAGAAAGCCTGACCTGCGCCAATTGACCACAGCCCGGAGCGCTCGCTAGAGTGAGCGCATTCCCACCGAGTTTCTGACATGCGTATCGACGGTTTCACTTCCATTTCCCAGACGCCGGAGCGTGGTTCCCGAACGGGCACCGCGGTCACGCCGTATCGGGACGTGCAAAGTGACGTCGAAGCCCGTCGCGATCAACCCGCGCCGACCTCGGCGAGCCAGGGGCTGGAGTCGCAGTCGCAGACTCGCCGCGTCGAATCCTCCAGCGCCAGCAGCTACAGCGTGCCGGCGACTCTGCGCGACATCGAGTACCAGCGCCCGCTGAGCTCCCGCGCGGCCCAGGCCCTGGCCAGCTACACCAGCACCGCCAGTATGGCCGGCCAGTACGAAGGCCAGGAAGTCCTCGGTCTCGACCTTTACGCCTGATGTCCTTGCCGTACTTCCTTGGCTGCCCCTCGTGGAACGAGCCGGCCTGGCGCGGCACTTTCTACCCCTCCGATCTGCGCGCCGCTGAGACGCTGGGCTTCTACTCTCAAGTGTTCAACGCCGTGGAAGGCAACACTACCTTCTACGCCCGCCCCAACGCCGACACCCTCGCGCGCTGGGCGCAGACCATGCCGGAGACGTTCCGCTTCTGCGCCAAGCTGCCGCGCGACATCAGCCACGAAGGCGACTTGCGCGGGCAGTTGGAAAACACCCGTGACTTCCTCGATCTGCTCAAACCGCTGGGCAAGCGCGTAGCGCCGCTGTGGTTGCAGGTATCGGCCGGTTTCGGACCGGATCGTCTGGGCGAACTGGCTGCCTGGCTGGATGAGTTTTCCGAGCGGCGCATTGCCGTGGAAGTGCGACACCCGGCGTTCTTCGCCAAGGGTGACGAAGAGCGGGCGCTGAACCGCCTGCTGCTGGACCGTGGCGTCGAACGCATCTGCCTGGACTCGCGGGCACTGTTCGCCGTGCAGTCCGACGACCCGGCCGTGCTCCATGCGCAGTCGAAGAAGCCCAAGGTGCCGGTACGCCCCGCAGCCTTCAGCGACAGCCCGCAGGTTCGCTTCGTCGGCGGGCCGGACCTGGATGCCAATCTCGTCCATCTCACGCCCTGGATCGGCAAGGTGGCTGAGTGGATCGAGCAGGGGCTGACGCCTTACATCTTCCTGCACACACCGGACAATCACCGCGCCGCCGAACAGGCCCAGCGCTTCCACGCCTTGCTGCGCGATCGCCTTCCGGGCCTGCCGCCGCTGTTCGAGCCCAAGCCGGAAGTGGAACAGCTCGGCCTGCTCTGAGCGGTCAACTGGGCATGGCGCGGGGTGGGCGAGGGGACTAACCTGCTCCTTCCCCGTTCGGCAAGGAGTTAGCCATGACCACTCAACAACAGCGCGGCGCAGCCTTCCGCGCGCTGCACCAGCGCGACGGCCTGTTCGTCCTGCCTAATCCCTGGGATGCCGGCTCAGCGAAGATGCTTGCCCACCTGGGTTTCGAAGCCCTGGCCACCACCAGCGCCGGACTGGCCTTCGCGCTCGGTCGCCGTGATGCCGAAGGGACAGTGAGCCGTGACGAAGCGCTGGCAAATGCGCGTGAGATCGTCGAGGCGACGTCGCTGCCGGTGGCCGCTGATCTGGAGAACGGCTATGGCGATACGCCTGACGATTGCGCCGAGACCATTCGCCTGGCCGCTGCCTGTGGGCTGGTTGGCGGCTCCATCGAGGACGCCACAGGCCGACCGGATACGCCGATCTACCCGCTGGAGCTGGCGGTCGAGCGCGTCGCCGCTGCCGTGCAGGCCGCGCGAGCCTTGCCGTTCACCTTTACCCTGGCGGCGCGCGCGGAGAACTTCCTGCACGGCCGTGTCGATCTGGACGACACCATTCGCCGCCTGGTGGCCTTTGCCGAGGCTGGCGCCGATGTGCTCTACGCGCCGGGGCTGAAGACTCGCGAGGAAATCTCTGCAGTGGTGCAGGCGGTAGCGCCGCGGCCGGTCAATGTGTTGGTGGGCTCGCCTGCGGTGCAACTGAGCTTGGAGGAACTGGCGGAACTGGGCGTGAAGCGCGTCAGCGTCGGTTCGACCCTGGCGCGGGCGGCATACGGTGCTTTCTTCAGTGCTTCCGAGGCATTGGCCAAAGGCGACCTGAAGCCCATGCACGGTGCCATGCCGTTCGACCGCATCAACGGGCTTTTCCGGGGCTGACACTTGCGCGGGTGGCTGCTGGGTTTCGGCCTCGTCATCGCCGGCTTCGCACTGGCCGTGCAGCAGCAATGGTTGAAGCTGCCCGACCGCTGGAGTCCCTGGGCGCCGCTGAATGTAAGCGATGAGCCGAACCTGCTGACCCGCTACAAGCTATGGCGCCTGCGCGACGATGCGGAGCTATGCCGGCTGGCGCTGCAAAGCTCCGACCTCAAGGCACAGCCCATGGCCGACAGTGAACCGGTTGCCGGCTGCCCGTTGCAGAACGTCTGGCGTGTGCAGGCCGCCGAGGTGAAATTGAGCAGCAGCTTCCTCGCCAGTTGCCCGTTGGCCGTGAGCTTCGCGCTGTTCGAGCGCTACTCCCTGCAACCGGCTGCACGGTCGGTCTACGGCCAGTCGGTGGTGGGCGTGGAGCACCTGGGTAGCTTTGCCTGCCGCAATATCTATGGCCGCACCGAAGGGCGGCGCAGTCAGCATGCCAGCGCCAATGCGCTGGACATCGCGGCCTTCCGCCTCGCCGATGGTCGGCGCATTGTCGTGGCCCGGGACTGGAACGGCGAGGGCGATGCCGCGCGCTTCCTGCGCGCCGTGCGTGATAGCGCCTGTGGCAACTTCGACGGCGTGCTCGGGCCGGACTACAACCGCGCCCACCACGACCATTTCCACTTCGACCTGGGGGGCTGGCAGCTCTGCCGTTGAGCCCCTGTGCCACGGGCTGCGGTAGAATCACGGTTTTTTCCAGGATCGTCCCGTCATGACCGAAGCACTCACCCCGCCGCGCATCGTCGTCCAGGCGCTGGCGCCTGCCTGGCAAGTCGCCGCCGAGCAGTGGGCGCAGCGGCTCGGGCTGTCGATGGGCGAGGGCGAGGCGGATTTCGCCCTGCAACTGGGCGATGACGGTCTGCAGTTGCTACAACTGGGGCCGGATTCCCCCGGCCCGGTGCGGGTGGACTTCCTCGAAGGCGCTAGTGCGCATCGCCGTCAGTTCGGCGGCGGTGCCGGGCAGATGATCGCCAAGGCGGTCGGCATCCAGCAGGGCGTGCGTCCCCATGTGCTGGACGCCACCGCAGGCCTGGGCAAGGACGCCTTCGTGCTGGCGACCCTGGGCTGCGAGATGGACCTGACCGAGCGCCAGCCGATCATCGCCGCGCTGCTCGAAGACGGCCTGGCCCGTGCCGCAGGGGATTTCGAGGTGGGCGCCATCGTGGCGCGCATGCGCCTGCTGCAGGGCAATGCCATCGAGCGCATGGCCGCGTGGGAAGGGGAGGCGCCGCAGGTGATCTACCTCGACCCGATGTTCCCGCACCGAGACAAGAGTGCGCTGGTGAAGAAGGAGATGCGCCTGTTCCGCCCGCTGGTGGGGGATGACCTCGACGCTCCGGCCCTGCTGGAAGCGGCACTGAAACTGGCCAGCCACCGCGTGGTGGTCAAGCGCCCGCGCAAGGCGCCGATCATCGAGGGCGGCAAGCCCAGCTACAGCCTGGAAGGCAAGTCCAGCCGGTATGACATCTATCCGCTGAAGAGCCTCAAGGGCTGACGGCCAGGTCGAGGGTCCGAGGCTATGCGTAGGGGCGGACTCCGTCCACGATGACTCTCGGCGCGACCCAAACCTATCGCGAACAAGGCTCGCTCTTACTGAACATATCGCCGCAGCTCCTACAGGTTCCCTGGGCGCTCGTGAGGCTGGCTCGGTCAGGGCCGGAAGGCCTTGAGGAACAGCGCCACTACCTCCCGTGCGTGAGCCTCTGACTCTTCCTCGGTCGGCGGCTCCACGCAACCGATCATCAGGCGGAAGTGCACGCAACCCTGCACCAGCATCAGGAAATGCTCGGCGGCCCGGCGCGGGCTGTCCATCGCCAGCTTGCGCTGCTGGCGCGCCTGCTCCAGCAAGCGTTCCATCTGGTCCAGCACGCGCTGGGGCCCTGCATCGAAGAATAGCTGCGACAAATGCGGATTCTGACCACCCTGGGCAATCATCAGCCGGCTCAACGCAATGGCTTCCGGGCTGTTGATCAGCTGGTTGAAGCCGCGCGCGAGGTTAAGCAGCAGGCTTTCCAGCGGCGCATCAGCCGATGGCTCGGCGAACAGCTCGGGCAGGTTCTCTGCGCACTTGGCCTGCACGGCTTCGGCGAACAAGGTCTCCTTGTCCGTGAAGTGGCTGTACACGGTGAGCTTGGACACCCCGGCCTCGGAGGCGATGGCCTCCATGCTGCTGCCGTCGTAGCCGTGGCGGACGAACAGCTCCTTGGCGGCTTCGAGAATGGCCTTGCGCTTGGCTGGGTCCTTGGGTCGACCCGGTCCGTTCGATGAGTTCGATGGCGACATGATTTTACATTTCTAATACTGGACTGATGGGTTCTGTATTTTTACTATACCGGGGAGTATAAGAATTCCAACCGCGTTTTGCGAAAGGTCACACATCATGTTCCGCCATGCTCTGTCTGTCGCGCTGCCTGCTGCCTTCATCCTTTCCCTTTCCGCTTGCGGTAATGGCGAGCCTCCCAAGCCCGCTGTGCGCCCGGCCATCGTGGTCCAGCCGCTGCCGGCGAAGGACATCACCGAGGCCTATCCCGGCGAAGTCCACGCCCGCCATGAGCCCGAACTGGCCTTCCGCATCGGTGGCAAGGTCAGCAAGCGCCTGGTGGAAACCGGCGAACGGGTGAAGAAGGACCAGCCACTGGCGGAACTCGATCCCGAAGACGTTCGCCTGCAGCTCGAAGCCACGCGCGCCCAGGTGGCCGCTGCCGAAGCCAACCTGCAGACCGTCCGCTCCGAATATGCCCGCTACAAGACCCTGCTGGAGCGCCAGCTGGTCAGCCAGTCGCAGTTCGACAACATCGAGAATACCTACCGCGCCGGCGAGGCGCGGGTGAAACAGATTCGCGCCGAGTACGACGTGGCCAGCAACCAGGCCGGCTACGCGGTGCTGCGCTCGCCCCAGGACGGCGTGATCGCTACCCGTCGGGTGGAGGTCGGGCAGGTGGTCGCCGCTGGGCAGACCGTCTTCACCCTGGCCGCCGATGGCGACCGCGAAGTGCTGATCAGCTTCCCTGAACACGCCTTCGAACGCTTCCGCGTCGGCGAAGCAGTGAGCGTCGAACTCTGGTCGCAGCGCGACAAACGCTTCAGCGGCAAGATTCGCGAACTGTCGCCGGCGGCCGATCCGCAGTCGCGCACCTTCGCCGCACGTGTCGCCTTCGACGACGCCAAGGTGCCCGCCGAGCTGGGCCAGAGCGCCCGCGTCTATATCCATGCCGAGGGCGCCGTGCCGCTGGCGGTGCCGCTCGCTGCCGTGACTTCGGAAGCCGGCCAGCCGTTCGTCTGGGTCGTCGACCCGAAAACTTCCACCCTGCATCGCCGCCCGGTGCGCATCGGGCCTTTCGCCGAAGACCGTGTGCCGGTGCTGGAAGGCCTGAAGGATGGTGACTGGGTGGTGGCCGCCGGTGTTCAGGTGCTACGCGAAGGACAGGAGGTGCGGCCGGTCGACCGGGAGAACCGGTCGATCAAGCTGGTGGCGAAGGAGTAACGCCCGATGCAATTCAACCTTTCCGCCTGGGCGCTGCAGAACCGCTCCATCGTCCTGTACCTCATGCTGCTGCTGGGCATTGTCGGTACGCTGTCCTACACCAAGCTGGGGCAGAGCGAGGACCCGCCGTTCACCTTCAAGGCGATGGTGGTGAAAACCAACTGGCCGGGGGCGACCGCCGAAGAAGTCTCGCGCCAGGTCACCGAGCGCATCGAGAAGAAGCTGATGGAGACCGGCGACTTCGACCGCATCATTTCCTTCTCGCGTCCCGGTGAGTCCCAGGTGACCTTCGTCGCCCGCGAGGACTTCCACTCGCGCGATATCCCCGAGCTCTGGTACCAGATCCGCAAGAAGGTCAACGACATTCGCTACACCCTTCCGCAGGGCATCCAGGGGCCGTTCTTCAACGACGAGTTCGGCACCACCTTCGGCAACATCTACGCGTTGTCGGGCAAGGGCTTCGACTACGCGGTGCTCAAGGACTACGCCGACCGCCTGCAGCTGCAACTGCAGCGGATCAAGGACGTCGGCAAGGTCGAGCTGGTCGGCCTGCAGGACGAGAAGATCTGGATCGACCTGTCCAACACCAAGCTCGCCACCCTCGGCCTTCCGCTGGCGGCGGTGCAGAAGGCGCTGGAAGAGCAGAACGCGGTCACCGCCACCGGCTTCTTCGAGACGGCGACCGACCGCGTGCAACTGCGCGTGTCCGGACGCTTCGATTCGGTGGAGGATATCCGCTCCTTCCCGATCCGCGTCGGCGACCGTACCTTCCGCATCGGTGATGTGGCCGAGGTGCACCGTGGCTTCAACGATCCGCCCGCGCCGCGCATGCGCTTCATGGGCGAGGACGCCATCGGCATCGCCGTGGCGATGAAGGACGGCGGTGACATCCTGGTGCTGGGCAAGAAGCTCGACGCCGAGTTCGAGCGTCTGCAGCAGACGCTGCCGGCGGGCATGGAGCTGCGCAAGGTTTCCGACCAGCCGGCGGCGGTGCGTGAAGGCGTCGGCGAGTTCGTCCGCGTGCTGGCCGAGGCGCTGATCATCGTGCTGCTGGTGAGCTTCTTCTCCCTCGGCCTGCGTACCGGCCTGGTAGTGGCGCTGTCGATCCCGCTGGTGCTGGCGATGACTTTCGCCTGCATGTACTACTTCGGCATCGGCCTTCACAAGATTTCCCTCGGCGCGCTGGTGCTGGCGCTGGGGCTGCTGGTGGACGACGCGATCATCGCCGTGGAGATGATGGCGGTGAAGATGGAGCAGGGCTACGACCGGCTCAAGGCGGCGAGTTACGCCTGGACCAGCACGGCCTTCCCGATGCTCACCGGCACCCTGGTCACCGCCGCCGGCTTCCTGCCGATTGCCACCGCGCAGTCCGGCACCGGCGAATACACCCGCTCGTTGTTCCAGGTGGTGACCATCGCGCTGCTGGTGTCGTGGATCGCCGCCGTGGTCTTCGTGCCCTACCTGGGCGAGAAGCTGCTGCCCGATCTCGCCAAGCGCCATGCGGAAAAGCACGGCGGCAGCGACAAGGGGCACGACCCGTATTCGACGCCGTTCTACCAGCGCTTCCGCCGTGTGGTGGAGTGGTGCGTGCGCTACCGCAAGACGGTGATCCTGCTGACCGTTGCCGCCTTCATCGGCTCGATCATGCTGTTCCGCCTGGTGCCACAGCAGTTCTTCCCGCCCTCGGCGCGCCTGGAGTTGCTGGTGGACCTGAAGCTGGCCGAAGGCGATTCGCTCACCGCCACCACCGAACAGGTCAATCGCCTGGAGAAGATGCTTGCCGAGCATCCGGGCATCGACAACTACGTGGCCTATGTCGGCACCGGTTCGCCGCGCTTCTACCTGCCACTGGACCAGCAATTGCCGGCGGCGAGCTTCGCGCAGTTCGTGGTGTTGGCGAAGAGCCTGGAGTCACGTGAAGAGATTCGCCAGTGGCTGATCAAGCACATGAACGAGGACTTCCCGACCCTGCGTACTCGTATCAGCCGCCTGGAGAACGGCCCGCCGGTGGGTTACCCGGTGCAGTTCCGCGTCTCCGGCGAGCACATCCCGGAAGTCCGCGAGCTGGCGCGCAAGGTCGCCGACAAGATGCGTGAGAACCCCCACGTGGTGAACGTGCACCTGGACTGGGAAGAGCCGAGCAAGGCGATTTTCCTCGACATCGATCAGGAGCGCGCCCGCGCCCTGGGCGTGAGCACTTCGGACATCTCGCAGTTCCTGCAGAGCTCGCTGACCGGCTCCACCGTCAGCTACTACCGCGAGGACAACGAGCTGATCGAGATCCTCCTGCGGGGCGACGAGCGCGGCCGGCATGACCTGTCACAACTGCCCAGCCTGTCGATGCAGACCAGCAGCGGTCGCAGCGTGGCGCTGTCGCAGGTGGCGACGCTGGAGTACGGCTTCGAGGAAGGCATCATCTGGCGACGCAACCGCTTGCCGACGGTGACCGTGCGCGCCGACATCTACGACGACTCGCTGCCGGCGACCCTGGTGAAGCAGATCTCGCCGACGCTGGACCCGATCCGCGCCGAGCTGCCCGACGGCTACCTGCTGGACGTCGGCGGCACCGTGGAGGACTCGGCCAAGGGCCAGAACTCGGTGAACGCTGGCGTGCCGCTGTTCATCGTGGTGGTGCTCAGCCTGCTGATGATCCAGCTGCGCAGCTTCTCGCGGATGATCATGGTGTTCCTCACCGCACCGCTGGGGCTGATCGGCGTGACGTTGTTCCTGCTGATCTTCCAGAAACCCTTCGGCTTCGTGGCCATGCTCGGCACCATCGCGTTGGCGGGGATGATCATGCGTAACTCAGTGATCCTCGTGGACCAGATCGAGCAGGACCGCGCCCACGGCCTGGACACCTGGCACGCCATCATCGAGGCCACGGTGCGACGCTTCCGCCCCATCGTGCTGACCGCCCTGGCGGCCGTGCTGGCGATGATCCCGCTGTCGCGCAGCGTGTTCTTCGGGCCGATGGCGGTGGCGATCATGGGCGGCCTGATCGTCGCCACGGCGCTGACCCTGCTGTTCCTGCCGGCGCTCTATGCGGCGTGGTTCAGGGTGAAGAAGGAGGCCTGACGGATTCCGGATGCTCAGCGCCGGCGCAAACTTGTAGGAGCGAGCTTGCTCGCGAACCCGACCCGTTTCGGCGTTACCGGGGTATCCGTTCGCGAGCAGGAACTAGGCGTTCCCTCGCTCCTACAAGGTGGCTCCAGGCTCCAAAGGGCGAGGAAGCCGTTCTTGCCGGCTGACGCCAAAGTTTCATGCCACTCCGGACAGTCCCCTCTCCCGCGTGCTGGAGCGCGACGGCACTGCGTAGGATGGCGTGGAGCGAAGCGATACCCATCGCTGGCAGTCCGTAGGACGAATTACCCGGAGCGGGTTATCCGGCCTACGGATGCCGAGCTTCTGCGAACGCACGTTCGTATGAAAGGGTGACTGTCCAGTACGCCTCTGGCCCAAACTGGCGTAGGACGCCCCCGGCGAGACTTTGTGCACAGCTGTGCGCCTCCGGCATTCTTGGTTCAGAATCAGAAAGATCCTCTGTGTAAATAAGAATACAAAGGAGCCCGACAGAGGCGACGAGGTCGACAAGCCCACCGCCCAACCAGCAAGTGGTGCGTCGAGCGCCCTCAATACGACAGTGGCCAAGCCCAAGGCAGGACAGCATGAAACTGCGGAAAGAAATCGAAAATACCATCCGGGAAGCGCGTGAAGACCGTGCCAACGCGGCGCTCGCGATCTGTGTATTGCTCGAGGAGAAGCTGGGTCTTTCGCAGACCGGGTGGTTCGATGACGACCCGCTTGCGCTGCAAGCCATCGCCGAGTGGAAGGCCTCCGCCATTCATCATCAGCAAGAATGAGCGCCCCGAGAGGCGGTTAACCCACGCTTGCTCTGCATGAGCAGAAAAGAAAAAGCCCGGCATTTTGCCGGGCTTTTTGCGTCCTTCAGGCGGAGCTCAAAGCACCCCGAACACCTTCTTCGCCAGGCCGGTGGCCGCTGCAGTCGGGTTCTGGCGAATGGTCTTCTCCTGTTCCGCGATGAGCTTGAACAGGCCGTCCAGCGCTTCCTCGGTCACGTAGTTCTCGATATTCGCGTTCTTCGCATCGACAACGCCGAAGGCGGCAGCCTGGCTGGCGAATGCGTTGTACTGCTTGGCCACGCCGACCTGGTCGGTGGCCTGCTTGATGATCGGCAGGAACTTGGCGCGCAGTTGCTCGCGACTGCTGCGGTTCAGGTAATCGGTGGCGGAATGCTCGCCGCCCTGGAGGATGCCCTTGGCATCGGTCACGCTCATCTTCTTGACCGCATCCACCAGCAGCGCCTGGGCTTGTGGCATGGCAGTCTCGGCGGCCTTGTTCATGCTCGCTTCGAGCTGGTCGACCTGGGCGCCCATGCCGAATTGCTTCATGGTCTTGGCGGCCTTGCCCAGCTTCCCGGGCAGTTCGATGCGCACGGCCGGGTCATTACTGAAACCGCCAGGTTGGCTGAGCTGCTTCACGGCTACCTGGGCACCCTGGGTCAGCGCATCTTTCAGGCCGCCGGTGGCATCGCTCTGGCTAAGGTCGGAGAGGGACAGGGCAAAGGCATTGAAGGACAGCAGGGCGCCGGCCAGCAGAACGGGGAATCGCAGCATCGATACTTCCTTGGCGAAACACGACGGTTTCGAACCGCCGAGGTGGAGAAGGGAGGGGGGAGATTAACGGAGGATGGCCGCCGGGGAAAACCCGGCGGCGCGGTGAATCAGCGCACGGGATCGACGCGGACGCGCAGCGGCTGAGGATCGCTGCCATCGAGTTTGACGCTGTGGCGCTCGGTGGTGATGAACAGCAGGCGGCCGCCGTCCTCGATGCGCGCACTGATGCTGTAGCTGTGGCCCGGCTTGACCTGGTTGCGGTCGTAATCCAGATGGAACGCCAGCGGCACCTGGCGACCGGGCTCCAACTGTTGCTGGGCGAGGTCGACGGCCGGCGCATCGGCCAGCGATACGTCCTGCAGGCTGACGGTGACCTGGGCAGTGGGCGGCAGGGCGATGCGCTGCAGGTAGAAGACTTCGCCATCCAGCGATGCCTTGTCGCCGGAAGAAGTGGAACTGCAGGCGGCGAGCAGGCCGGTCATCAGTAGCAGGGGAAGGGTTTTCATGGGGGAGCTCTCCTTGGATCCAGGGCGCGTCAGACCATTGTGGGTGACTTTGGTTTCCGCGCCATGATCTGGGAGAGCGTCGAGTTATTTCACGATGCGTCCGAAGCGGTTCTGGAACATGACCTGATCGCGGCCGTCCGTGAGGTCATACAGCGAGTAGTAGTGGCTGAGTCGCGCGCCACCGTCACGGGTCAGAGGGTCCCAACTCAGGTTGGCGCGGCGCATGGTGGAACTGCTCATCAGCTCGTCGAAGGGGATCGACACATAGATGCCCTTGTCGAAGCTGCCCTCGCCGTAGGCCTCCTTGTCCGCCGTGGTCAGCGTGACCCAGGCGCCGAAGCGCACGCCGTTCCTGAACTGGCGGGACAGATCGAGGGTGCCGCCCCAGTCGCGCGCCAGGTAACGGCCGGCACTGACCTGCGCGAGGATGTCCTCGAAACCGGTTTGCCAGTAGAGGGTGACGAAGCCGGTGGCCGTCTGGTAATCGCGCAGGGCGAAGTGCTGGTCGAACTCGCGCTGGCGCACCAGATCAAGGTTGGCGCCCAATGCCCAGCGTTCGTTCATGGGGCGATACAGCAGTTCGCCGCCCACGCCGGCGTACATGCTTTCCAGATAACCGGCGTAGACCATGCCATAGAGGTCCTGGTCCAGCCGCATGGTCTTGTTCATCTGGAAGGTTTGCAGCATGACGTTGGAGGTTGTCATGTACTCGCGGACATCGGTGCGCACGCGCGGCAGGTTGCTCGGTGCGTCGTAGGTGAAGTTGTCGAAGTTGTTGAACAGGTTGACGCTGAGCAGGCCGTTCGCCCACAGGCTTGGCGTGAAGCGGTATTCGCTGTCGAGGTCGGCTGTGAACTGATAGAGCAGGAAGTCGTTCGGCCCGCCGACGCTCTGGTTGTAGCCGAGGCCGACGTTGTAGCTGAACGGATCGGGTTTCTGTTGGTACAGCACCTGTTCCTGCTGCGGCAGCGGCACGTTCTGTTCGGTCGCACGGCGCAGGTCTTCCAGCGGCCGTTCCTGATTGGCCACTTCCTCGAACATTCGACGCGGTACGCTGGTTTCGACGATGGGCTGGCCATAGCGCGTGTCGACGACGGTAAACCACTGGGCTTCCTGGTCGGTGCTGTTATCCAGGATGCGTGCCGTACGCCCCACCGCTTCGGGTGGATAGAGATAGCGGGTCTGCTCGCCGTACACCACGACTTCGTGGTCCTTCTGCGTAATGCGCTCGACCTTGTAGCCGGCGTTTGCTTCCAGGCGATGGGAGACCTCGGCCCAGTCGGTTGTGCCGCCTGGTTTCTGCCCCACTCGCTGTGCCAAGGTTTCGGGAGCGGGGTCGCTCACTTTCGCTGGGGCCTTGCGGGTAGCGAAGTTGGTGTGCAAGGTGATGCCGAACATGGCGGTGTTGCCGCGCTCGAAGGCGGCCGTCAGGTCGATCGAATCGCTTGCCTTGAAGACCAGGCCGATGTTGAACGGCGAGTCCTGCTTCTGTGGGTTGTCGAGTGGTTCGTGCTGGTAGTCGTTGCCGTCGTATTCGAGCTTGAAGGACAGCGGTTTCCAGGGCGTCTGCCAGTTGATGCCGCCGAAGAGGGAAGGGCGGCCACGGAAGTAGTCATTGGAGTTGACGGAGCCTGCCGTATCGACGGTTCCGGTTGGTGCTGGGCGGGTTTTGAATCGATCATCGATCCACCCCAACGGGTTGTCCAGCTCACCGCGATTACCGATGTAGCCCCATGCCAAACCCAGGCTGAAGTCAAAATCGCCGGCGCGCTTGTTGGCTACGAAGTATTCGCTGGAAAACAGGCCGGTGCCGCCGATATCGCGGCCGCCCAGAGCGATCTCGGGAGCCCAGCGGCTCTCCTGCAGGAGGCGGAATTTGACGTCGAACGCCTTGTCCTTGTAACTCTGATCACCGCTGAAGTCCTCGGCGCCATACTTCCGGTTGCTGATGGACGTATAGCGGAAGGTACCCTCCATCCAGTCGAAGGGCTGCAGTGAAAAGCTGTAGCGCGAGTAGGGATCGGTCCGGTTGGCGTTGATACTGATCTCACCGGCCGGCGCCATACGTGCGGTTGGCGTTTGAAGCAGACCGACGCCACCGAAATCGTTCTGTGTATAGCGTGGTTCGGCGAAGGCCAGGTGGGTGCCGACCAGCAGCAGGTAAAGGCCGTGGCGGCAATTCATGGCGACTCCATCGGTAGCGGCTGGGTGGCGATGAACCTGGCCAGTTCACGGTTCAGGTCCGGGGCGATCGCGTCCACTTGCGTGGCATCCAGAGGTACCAGCACGACTGCTCCGGGAGCAGGAGGAGCGGCTTCCTCGCGATTCCACAGGGCGATACCCAACCGGGAAACCTGTCCGTCAGGCTGAATCAGATAGAGGTAATCCGGGTCGGCCTCCGCCAGGGCAGGGCACTGTTGTGCATACCGGTAGGCCTGTTGCAGAGGAGCAAACGGCAGCTTGCAGTCGTTCGAGACCGCACCAGTGACGCGAATACTGTCGGGCCGCGGCGGGAAGATCAGTCGGTCGCCGCCCTGCAGCTTGGGCGAATGGGCGGCGCTCAGTTCGACGGCCAATGGGTCGAGCCGGTAAAGGCGCCGCCCGGTGACCGGAAGTCGGGCCACCTGCTCGTTCAGTTGCCGGGCTGCATTGGCCATCCCCGGCTCGTTCTGAAGCATTGCGAGACGTTGGAGCTGGATCAGGTCGAACAAGATGCCTGCTTTCAGGCGTTGCTGTTCCTGCTTCAGGCTTTCGCGTTGCCATGACGCACCCAGCCAGTAGCCCAGCGGATCCACACGCAGGCGGCTGAGCAGATCGCCGAGGCGCAAGCCTTCGGCAATCTCCTTTTCTCCGGGAGAGGGGACTGCGCCCAGAACCTCGATGCGGGTATTGGCCAGCAGCGTATTGCTGAGCATGAGACCAAGCAGAAAGCAGCTGATCCGCACAGCTTTCAAGGTTGCCCCCGCAATGGCCGTAACTGGGTGAGCGTGACGCTCAGGCTCGGCGTGACCTGCTGGCGGCTTTGCAAGATGAAGCCATCCTGCGGATCGATCCAGTAGTGGTTGGTTGAAGACATGCCCGCAACCGGGGAGGCCAGTGATTCGTCGACGCGTAGCAAGGAGTGGTCGCGGTCAAGAATGCGCACAGTCTCGATACCGGCGGGGTGGAAGGTACCTCTGAGGGAAATGTCGAACTGGGTATTCGAGCCGAGATCGATCCAGCGCTGGCTTGGCTGCCCGTCGGCAACACGCTGCAACCCACGAGAGAAGGGGGAATCCGCTGCCAGCCGCGTCCCCAGAAGATCCTCCGGGAAGCCCAGGGTGCGTACGATCACACCATCCTCAAGCAACAACAGCTGGTTGGAGTTGGCCCGCCAGTACTGCAGCTTGCCCTGCACGCGCACCAGCGCCATCACCGCCGAGCCGTATTCGGTCGTCACCTGGATCTGGTAATAGGGCAGAGCATCGACCTGGACTTGCGTGACTTCCAGCTTCGCTGGGCCGTGAAGGCTGGCGCCCAGCGTATTGAGGGAGCCTTGCATCAAGGGATTGCAACCACTCAGTGACGCGGCCGATGCGGCCAGCGCGATCAGGCGGAGGGCAGTCATAGGCGGGGGCATTAGTTGTTGTTGGTGAGGTTGCGCTGGACGGACGAACCGGTACCCACGATTCCCGCGGAAGGCACCAACTGGCTGATCAGGCGGTTCCAGCGGGTGACGCCTGCCGGGCCGACGTAGACCACGTCCTGAGGCCGCAGCTGGAACTGCTGCGCGAGGATGAACGCGGTTGGTGATTTGGCGTCGAGCTGGAAGACCTTGGCGCGATCGGTTTCCAGGCTCTCCACGCCGCGAATGACGTAGACGGCCTTGCCGTTGGAGGTGGTCTGGTTGAGACCGCCGACACTGCCCAGTGCGTCGGCCAGGTTCATTTCGCGGGTCTTGAAAGTCAGGGCGCGCGGTGCGTTGACCTCGCCCATCAGGTAGACCTTCTTGCGGTCGTTGTAGGGCAGGTAGATGCGGTCGCCGTCCTTCAGGCTCAGGTTGTACAGGTCGGTTCCCTGGGCGGTGTTCAAGGCATCCAGGTTGAGCTGGAAGACTTCTCCGTCCCGAGTGAGCGTCAGGCCGGCAAGGTCGGCGTTGAGCGTGTCCACTTCAGCGGTGCCAATGGCCTCCATCAGCGTCAGGGGTGTGGTGGTGATGGGCTGCTGGCCCGCCTTGACGAAGGCGCCATTAAGTACCACTCGCTGGCTGGCGAAACGCAGGATGGCAATGTCCACCTGTGGCTCTTCGACATAGGCCGAAAGCGCCTCGCTGATGGTCGCGCGGACGTCCTCGATGGTACGCCCGCCTACTCGAACCGTGCCGATGTAGGGATAGAAGAGGGTGCCGTCCGGTCGGACCAGGCGTCCGTTGGCATCGGTTTGCTGCTGCTGCCCCGCTGGCGAGGTCAACTCGGGGTGATCCCAGACCGTGATGTAGAGCAGGTCACCCGCGCCAATGCGATAGCTTTCCGGGCGGTAGTCGGTCAGCTTTACCGGGACGGCACCCTGAGGTTGCGTCGCGGCTTCTACCGCCAGCAGTTTGGGAGTGATCTGTACCAGTTCGACACGGCTGGACTCGGCAGAGTCGTCCTGCAACAACCGTCCGGTATCGAGGTTCTGGCCAGGGGAGAACATGCATCCCTGGAGTGAAAAGGCGGACAGGAACGCGATAGACAAGGGACGGAGCATGGGCTGGTTACACATGGAAGATGATGGGATTGACGCGGAAGATGGCCGACGCCGGTTTTCCTGGGCATAAGAGGACGGCCGAGAGGCTGCGCAGGGTAGCAATCAGGTCTGATAAGGGATGTAGGAAAAGGATGGCGATGCGGGACAGGAAATTCGCTAACTGACAGTGATTTTGACTAGTAAGCGTTCTGGTGGACGAAGCCCTTGAATAGCGTCAGGAATACGATCTTCAGGTCCCACCACAGCGACCAGTTGTTGATGTAGGCCAAGTCAAACTCGACGCGCTTCTGCATCTTCTCCAGCGTGTCCGTCTCCCCACGCCAACCATTCACCTGGGCCCAACCGGTAATGCCGGGCTTTACCTTGTGGCGCAGCATGTAGCTGCTGATCTGCCCCCGGTATTCCTCGTTGTGTGCAATGGCGTGTGGGCGCGGCCCAACGATGGACATATCGCCCATGAATACGTTGACGAACTGGGGCAGTTCGTCCAGCGAAGTACGACGCAGGAAGGCACCAACCGGAGTGATGCGGCTGTCGTTACGGGTCGCCTGGGTCACTGTCGCGCCGTTCTCCATGACGCGCATGCTGCGGAATTTCCACACCTCAATTGAACGACCATCGATACCGTAGCGTTTCTGCTTGAAGAAGACGGGGCCGGGCGACGTGAGTTTTACTGCGGCGGAAATCAGCAACATCGGTATGGCGATCATGCAAAGAATCAACGACGACAGCACGATGTCTTCCAGGCGCTTTATCCATGCACCGGCTCCCACCATGGGACTGTCGAATATGCTGATGGTGGGAATGCCGTCGATGTTCTGCGAGCGGGCGTGAAGCAGGTCGAAGACGAAAACATCGGGAACGATGTAGACGGAGGTCGTGGTATCGCTCAGTTGCTCTACCAGCCACTTGATACGTGCTTCACTGCGCATGGGGAGCGTGATGTAGACGCGATCCAGCTTGCCCGCGCGGGCCTGCTCTATCAGGTGTTCCAGCGCGCCAGAAATAGGCAGCTTCACAGTGCCAGTGCCGAGGCTAACCGGAGTGTGAAGGTTGTCATCGAAGAAGCCGACCAGTTCCAGCCCCATCCACGGTGCGCTGGCAATGTTGGTGGCCAAGCGCTGCCCCAACGTGCCTGCGCCGGCAATGGCAACCGAGCGAGTGTTAAAGCCTTGACGGCGAAGCGCATGCAGGCCTGAGCGCAAAAGCACGCGGTAACCACACAAGCCGCCGAGTGCCAGTGAAAACCACTGTATCTGACCTGTACCACTGAGCACGGTGATCTCGGGACTGAGGTAGTCGGCAATCGCTACGCCGGCAAAGCTGACTGCCCAGATACCACCAACCTTCCGCAACTCCTCGCGAATTCGTCCACCCCGCCATGAGACATAGAGTTGCCCGAAGTCACTGAGCAGATAGAAGATGACCAAGGCAAACAGCGTCGCAATGACGGCTGAGTAATTCCACTGTGCTCTATCAATGGCGATGACTACGCTCATGCCGAGACAGATGACACCGAGGTCAAGCAGCTTTTGCAGGATGGAAATAGTGGCTTGATGGGGGCGGAGGATTCCGCGGTCCCTCGTGTTCATTGGAGTATTCCTTTGTGATCTCTGGCTTGCAGGATCTTTTAGAGGGGTATTTATGTGGAGGCGAGGGATTTAACTGAGCTGCATTAACTAATGAGGAACAGGAGAAGTTATTCAGCTCTGGAGCGAACTTGCTTGTACTTCTCTATCATCAGCAACCAAGCAAACTGCAAATTGGTGGTCAGATAGCGCTTCCACATCCTGCCGGGCTCTTGGATTACGCGATATAGCCATTCAAGACCATGATTTTGCATCCACAGCGGCGCTCGCTTGACCTTCCCAGCGACTACATCGAAAGTACCGCCGACACCCATGACAAAATTGACACCAAGCTGGTCTTTCCAACGATTGATGAAGTTTTCCTTCTTGGGGGAAGTAATGGCTACAAACAGAAGTCGGGCATTGGAGTTGCGGATCGTCTCGACCATTTTCTCTTCATCGTCCCAGAAGTAACCATGGTGGTAGCCAGCTACTTCAAGGCCTGGATACATGGCCTCTACAGTTGTGGCAGTTTTGGCGACAACCTCTTCGGTGGCGCCCAGTAGATAAACGGGGAAGTTGCTTTTTGCGCTCATGGCCAGGAGCTGATGAAAAAGATCCACACCTGCTACTCGTTCGGGGATTTTTTGGCCCAGAAAACGTGCGCCCCAAACAACGCCAATTCCATCAATATTGATAATGTCGCAGGACTTAACTGATTCGGAAAGTTCATTATCTAACTGCATATTGACTAGTTTTGCTACATTCACCACCGAGTGTTGAGTGAACTGCTTTTGGGTTATCCTTTTCCTTAACTCACTAATTGTCTGCTCCATAGAAACTGCATTC
The DNA here is from genome assembly GCF_051990045.1 of Pseudomonas sp. YH-1. Classification (NCBI taxonomy): domain Bacteria; kingdom Pseudomonadati; phylum Pseudomonadota; class Gammaproteobacteria; order Pseudomonadales; family Pseudomonadaceae; genus Pseudomonas; species Pseudomonas sp. YH-1. The sequence continues at coordinate 2,792,920 of NZ_CP178184.1, forward strand.
ATCGGACAGTTCAAGAATTTTATTCTATTCATGGTTGTATTCGTATTAATTTTGGTGTTTTTGAATTAGTGTGGTTTCTCTGAGGGATCGATGTTTCTCTGTAAAATTTTCAAGGCCATATTTTTTTTCTACTAATTCAGATCTGTTTTGCGAGAGAGCTATATCGTCTATGGATCCTATGGAATCAATCGCTTTGTTTATTGCCGACAAAAGGCTAGAGGATCTGCGGATATCGAATGAAAAGCTAAGTGGGTCGTTATCACATATTTCGCGCAGGGCTGGAATTGCGTTGTATATCAAAATTTTCCCTTGATAAATCCCTTCAATTGCTACAAGTCCAAAACCCTCTTCTAACGACGGAATGAGCAGAGCATGCGAGTCTTCCAAAACCTTAAATGGCATCTCTTGATGGCCTGATATTAAGATATCGACGTTCTTCGGGGCTGTATATTTTAGTTTTTGAATTTTACTCATGAGTGGGCCGTCGCCGACTATGTTAAAAGATATTCCCCCTTTGATTTTTGAAGATATCTCGTAAATAGAATTTATTGCTTCTATTATTCCCTTCCAGCTATTAAGTGAGCCAACGAATCCAATCTTAAGTCTTTTTTCTATCGGGGATGGATAGGTGCCGACATGTGTCTCGCCTATATAGGGGTTAGGTATCGTGCTTACTATTTTTTCTATTACGCCATGCTCTAGTAGTTTTTTTTTCACAGACTCAGATACAGCTATATAATGATCGCAGGGGAAGGTCTTATAGAGCCAGAGATGTTTTCTGTAACTGGCATGTGCATAGAATACAGCTTTACCTCCCACTGACTTGATTAACCAGGATAGTGGGAGAAAGCAACGGCTATGAATGTAAATAATTTCAGGCTTTGCTCTTTTTATTTTAAATGCAACGGATATAAGCGTAGTTAAGATGTTCGGCAGGAATTTTATAAATGCATAAGAATTTGGCTGTATGCTGAGGACTTCTTCATTTGGGCCTACCAGTTTCGCAAGGATCTTCTGAGCACCACCTCGTTCTGGGGCGGGATTGTTTATTAGGTGCCAAATTCTAATATTTATACAGTTCCTTTTCATGGTCTTCGTTCAGTCCTTTTAGTTTGTTGAGCTCGCATATAAAAGAGTTATGCGCATCGCATGTTAAAATAGAATTCGCTGAAACGAAAACACTCCCGCTTAGAGTTATTGGTCCCGCTAATATTGAGTTTGGTCCGACGAAAGCCCTTCCATCAATCCATGGTTGGTGCTGAATGATTTCACCCTTCTTTAAAGTTTTTCCTAGATTTCCGCCGATTGTTACACCTTGCATTATTTTAGTATGTCCTCTGAGTTGAACATGTTGTCCAACTACTATTCCCATTGGATGAGGAAGGTATATGCCGCCGTATAGCTTGCAACGTTGGTCTATATCAACCTTGAAAATCAAGAAATTCAGCCACCAGACGAGCCGGGGGAGTATGGGGATTTTGAAGAGATAGAGACTATGAGAAATACGATATAGAGTAGTGCACAGGAAAGATGGGGAAAGAGAGGATGAGAGTATATTTATAATTTCTCTACTTCGTCCTTTGTAGAAAAGGATTGTCTTTACGTCTTCCCAAATTAGTCTCCTCAGTGAAAGTGCTTTCATATCTTGCTCTTCGTAAGTAAAAATAATAGGGCATATACATCCAGAACTTTAAAGTTGGGTAGAAGATTAAACATGCAATGAATAGTACTAGTCCTCCTCTGACGTGTGTATACCGGCTAGGTGTTCGAAAATAGGTCACAAGGAAATCAAAGAGTAGCAACGCAAGTCCGAATAGCCCGAGTTCAAAAATAAAAACAGGTAGCTCGCTGCCATCTCTAGCTGCTGGATCCTCTTCATATACTAATGCGGAAAGTCGATGGCTTATCGCTGTCGTGCCCCAACTTCCAAGACCGTTACCGAATAGTACAGTCAATATGTCCTGATTGCTTTGGTATTCTATAACTCTAGTCAGTGGGATCCAGCGTGAAGCATAATTGAGAAGAGTCTCGTTATCCTTTTCTGGGTTTATTGCACTTCGATAACTTATTACGCCAATTAGAACTGATAGGATAAGAGTGGCAAAAATTGTACCTTTTATTGGGTTTTTCTTTATTATGGGTATTGAGTAGATTGCAGCTAATATCCCAATTGTAGTCAGTGACCCGTTAAGAATCATAACCACAGCAGTAAGTATAGCTATGTATGGATTTCTTTTTATGAAGTTAATTATGTTGCTGCCGGTGAGAAGAAGGGTGTTGAAAGAAAAGGAAATGGCAAACCAGTTCGGCTCAATGAAGAATCCCCTGAGCCTAAAAGATACTGAATATCCTTTTTCATAGTGTTCTTCGTTAATGAAGCTTAGTTGGAGCCCAGCAACCTTAAAAGTAAGGTATTGAAATAACCCGGTGAGGATCATTACTATTTGAAATTGGTAGAATAGCTTTTGGGATGTGTATTTGTAAGTTGTGTTTGCGAAGATTATGATATTTACAGTTACCAGTAAGTATATTGTTATATTTATAAAGCCAGGCTTCAGCATTAATGCGCCAGAAAGTAGGCAGTAAAAGATGAATATAAATAGAGAGGTATCTTTTTTTAGTGAGAAAAGTAATGATGACGGATTTCTAAGGGTGGTAATTATATTGGTTATTGCTATGCAGATAATCCCTACATGAAACTGTACGGTCCCGCCTAGCTTTAGCGCTGAGTCCAACGCAAAACTTACATATATTAATGCCACCCATGTTGAGATATTTATGCTCATTGCTATCTATGGTGGTTTAAGATTCATTCAATGGATTTCAATAGGAAAGCTTGAGATTCTTTTATGACATTGTTTAGCAGAGGACGCACATCGTCGTATGAAATTCTTTCGAGCTTGCGTAATATCAGGTCTGTTGGTGATTCTATAATTCGAGACATAAGTCCGAGTCGGCTAAGTAGTGTTGTCTGTCTTGAATTTAGGTTTTCAATTATATGCGGAAAGAAGAAGAAGTCTTTTTCGAAGTTTATGGAAAAGGCTGTTCCGTGAAATGAGTTTGTTGCTACGAAACTTGCTGAGTTAATTAATGTCAACCACTCGCTTGGTCCTATGTCAAGGAGGTTGTGATCAGCACTTTGGATTGGCTTCGAACCAAGGTGATATATCGGAAGTTGTGTTTTTTCTTTAGCTCTTTTATATATTCATCAAACCGGTCTAGCATGGCGCCAGATCCAACTACATAGGAGGCTATATACTTTTCCTTTGGGATTATTGATCTCTCAAAAATCTCTCGATAGTCGCGAACAAGAAGTGTCGGGTCAACTACAACTTGGCTTTCTATGCTAGGTAGCTGAGTGGTAAGATCAATATTTAGGGTGTCCTCCCTAACGCCAACTGAGTTAAATTGCAGCAATAGATCATTTACTTGATCAATAAATTCAGGAAGTCGACAACTTCCCGCACTAGCTGCATATGCAATTTTTTTTGTAGGACTTGAGATGAAGTCTAGAAAATATGCCCTGTCCGGCTTCCCGCCAGTGAGGTTAGGGTTCCAGATTTGATCACTTCCACAAATTACCGCATGAGCATCTTTGATCTTGGTGAGCGATTTGTTTGAGTAATATTTCTTTTTGGTTAATGGTAAGTGCGCGTGTGAGAATTTGTTAAATCTCTTTAGCTTTGAAATCTTTTCAAGAGTCTTCTTTATACCTTTAGCAGGTCGGTAACGTTGAAGGAAGAAGTAATTAGGGATGTAGTCTATAATTTGAACTTCTAAGTTTTCCGATTTCAAGAATTTTACAAGAGCATAGGCTTGAAGTGTTGCTCCGTAGTTCAATGCTTTTTGAAATGTTAGCGTATATATTTTTTTCATTTCACTATCACGACTTCTGGGTCGATATTTATATTGAATTTACTGAATACTGAGCTTTGAATGCTCTTTGAGAATTCTAGGATTTCTTTTGAAGTTGCTTTCCCATGGTTTAATATTATTAATGGGCGGCGCTCATTTATGCTGACATCACCGATCCTAATTCCTGCCCACCCGCACTCCCGTATCAAGTCCCCAGCTGATACTTTGTAGGTGTCTGGGGTGTCGGGGTATATTGCAATTTTTGGATATAGAGATTTCAGCGATATTGCTGCGCTTTTCTTTACGATGGGGCTTTTGAAGAAACATCCAACGTTTCCAATATCGGTTGGATCTGGCATTGTCTTTTTTCTGATCAGACAGACGAGTTTTCGCTTGAGCGATATGGATAGAAGATTACTTTGTAGCAGGCTTCGCACGTTCTCGAATGAGATCTTTGGTTTCCAACTTGTCTTAGGCCCTATAGTCACTTCGCTAAATATAAAAAGGACGATTCGATTAATCTCTTTAAGAAAATCTCGATATGATCTTCTGTTTCCATTTGGATTTCTAAGGGCGGAATTCCGAGAGTGGAAAAGCTCAAAGTCTACAGATAATACTAAAAGCTCTGGTCTTCTTTTGAATATACTGTCTCTGTAGCTAAATTCGCAGTCTGAATTTTCTAGAACGATTATCTGTTTGGTGAATAAGTTGTAACACGTAACTTTTTCAATTGTTTCACAGACCTCCTTTCCGTAGGCTCCTATGTTCTGAACAGGTGCCGCTCCGACATTTCCTGGAATCAGAGAAAGATTTTCCAATCCAGCCCAGTTTTTGCTTACACAGTGATCAACGAACCTGTCCCATTCCAGGCCGGCATGAGCGCGAACTATTAGGCGATTGTTATTGTCTGAAATAATATCTATTCTGTCATTGCAGGGGTGTAAGACAATTCTGTCGAGATTCTCTGGGAGAAGTACATTGCTTCCGCCTCCAAGAATGAAGAAATTGTTCTTACTTAGGGGGATTTCTGCTGCTAGGTGCTCTATTTCCGTTATATCAAAGAATCTGAAATACTTATTTGTTATGCAGTCTAACCCAAATTTATTATATGGGCGTAAGTTCTTTTCTTCCATTCTCATGGGCTAGTTCCTAGATGTCATGTGCATGCGGTGTAATGGGAATAGGCTCCTCATCTGCATCTTGAATAAGTGTCTGTAAGTTGGAATAAGGCGATGGCTTAGAAGGTTTGCTATTAGAAGTCCAGAGACTGTTGAAATGGCTGCGCCATTTATTCCAATTCTAGGGATTAGCGTAATGTTTAAGAGGAGGTTTATGATGCAGGCAATTATGCTTTTAATAAATGATTGGTTCTGGTTTCCATCTGCAACTATAATCTGTCCAGAGGCTGCGCCCAGTGCAATCAAAACGGGGCAGGCAGATAATATGTACATGGTCTTTTGCGCTTCGACATAGCTTTGGCCGTATAAGAATTTGATGAAAAAGGGGGTGACTGCCATCATGCACACCGACATCACAATTCCACTAAATACTACTGTGTCGGAGAAGCTCTGCTGAATGTAACGAGTTTGGTAAGGCATGGGATTTCTGAAAATTTTGGGTGCTAGAGTTTCAGAAATTACCAATGGAAATATTGAGAAAAGTGACATGGCTGTAGCTGCACTACTATATAAACCGGCTGCATGGTCTCCAAGATATTGACGAACCAATATCAAGTCCATGCGCTGAAGTAAAATCATCGCTGCACCTGAGAATACCAGTGGTGCGGATAGAAATGTCATGGATTTTGCTTCAGCAAGCTTTGTGCTTAGTTTTATTTTCCCTTTAACCTCAAGCTTGAAGGCTATCGTGAGGAGTATTCCGCTTATCAGGAAGTCTAATGATCTGGCGAAGATGATCCAGGCTAAACTAAGTTTCAGGAAAATAAATGTAATTACTGTAGCTAGTGATATTAGTGATGCAATAATTTCGCACTTTGCAATAATTTTATTATTTTCTGTTGATATAAAATATGCGCGAAATGATCTAGGTGCCTTATAGAAAAAGGATGCGGTGTATATTAATGTTCCGATTATTATTGTTTTATCGCTCTCGAAGTGGAGGTATATAATTGCGATCACGACTCCAAGAGCGGAGAATCCTATGTTGGCAGATATTGCGGAGCCAATTATTTCACCTAGATTTCTCGGGTTTTGCAAAATTTTCTTCATCATGACGCTCTGTAATCGAAATTCAGCGATTACTGCTATCACAGAAGATATTCCTATTATGTAAGAGTATCTTCCGAAGTCGTCAGGGCTAAAAAATCGAGCAACGATTATACTGGCAATTATAACTTTTGATCCTTCAAGTGCCTTGGCAGTAAGTGCAAAGAGGTTGTTCTTTATTGATTGGATGTTGAGTTTCATATGTGCAGATTTAATCGTTGCTTTTGTGGATGTTCTTAAATTGCCAGATTCCACGAGTGTCGATGAAGCGTTTACCTTTCAGGTTTAAATTTCTAAATTGGTTATGGTCTACTAGTAGAAGTAAAATGTCTGCCTCTAAAATTGCTGATTCCATGTCGTAGAGCATCAAATTACTAGGTGTTATAGCTGGAAGGTTTTCTATATGCGGTTCTACAGCTAATATTGATCCTGTGTGAGACTCTGCGAGTTGGCAGGTGATCGCCAAAGCAGGGCTTTCTCGGAGATCATCAATATTGGCTTTGAAGGCTAGGCCAAAGCAGGCAATTTTAACTTCATGATCTTTCATTTGGGGGTTCTGCTTTAGGTGTTCGGAGATTTCTGTGCGGACTTTATCGATCACCCAGGCCGGCTTTAATTCGTTAACTATACGGGCGCACTTAATTATCTTTACTTGTTCAGGTGTTTTATTAACTATGAACCAAGGGTCAACAGCAATGCAGTGCCCACCTACTCCTGGATCCGGCTGAAGTATGTTGACACGAGGATGCCGATTAGCGAGTTGAATCAGCTCCCACACATTGATATCCAGCTTGTCACAGATCATCGACAGTTCGTTTGCAAACGCAATGTTGACATCGCGAAAGCTATTTTCTGTCAGCTTGCACATCTCCGCAGTGCGCGCATTGGTAACAACGCATTCCCCTTCGACGAATGTTTTGTAAAGGGCGACCGCTTCATCTGAGCACTTGGGTGTCATGCCACCAATAACACGATCGTTTTCCACTAACTCTCGTAGAACTTGGCCCGGGAGTACGCGTTCCGGGCAATGGGCGATACGAATATCTGATGCTTCACCATCGGTTTGCGGAAAGCTCAGGTCGGGGCGTGCTTCGGCCATCCAGGCGGCCATTTGTTCAGTAGCGCCAACCGGTGACGTTGACTCGAGAACGACCAGATCGCCTTTTTTTAGTACTGGCGCAATGGCCTTGCTGGCCGATTCGATGTAGCTCAGGTCTGGTTCGTGGTCACCTTTGAAGGGGGTGGGCACTGCGATCAGGAAGGCATCTGCTGGCTCCGGAGTAGTACTGGCGCGCAGGTAACCTCCGTTAACTGCTTCCTGCACCACTTTGTCCAGATCCGGTTCCACGATGTGGATCTCGCCGCGATTGATAGTTTCTACGGCGAGTTTATTCACGTCGACGCCGATGACCTTTACTCTCCGAGAGGCAAACACAGCGGCGGTCGGCAGGCCGATATAGCCCAGACCTATTACCGAGATTGTCTGGTAATGCATGGTTGTATCCTTTTTATGGAGCAGAGTTGGAAGTTGATACGATGAGGTCTTTCTAGGTGGCCGTTTATCGCAGCGTACGCAGGGTTTCGAGAATTCGACTGCAGGCTTTTCCGTCCCCGTAGGGGTTGTGGGCAAAACTCATGGCACGATAGGCATTGGGATCGGCCAGCAGGGAGTTCAACGTGCGAACGATGTTTGCGGTGTCGGTGCCCACCAATTTGACTGTGCCGGCTTCAATGGCCTCAGGCCGTTCGGTGGTGTCGCGCATGACAAGGACGGGTTTGCCGAGGGAGGGGGCTTCTTCCTGGATACCGCCGGAGTCCGTCAAAATGATGTGTGATCGACTCATCAGATAAACGAATGGCAGATAGTCCAAGGGCTCTATCAGGTGAATGTTGGATATGCCTGCCAGCAGCCGGTTGACGGGCTCGCGCACATTGGGGTTGAGGTGGACTGGGTAGATTATTTCTACCTCAGGGTGTTGTTGTGCTACTTCCATCAGGGCTTGGCAGATGCGCTCGAATCCTCCGCCGAAGCTTTCGCGACGGTGACCGGTTACGAGAATGAACTTGCGACTTAGGTTGAGATGAGAGAACGGTTTGGCTGCCTGATCCTGCAGAATGGGGTCTCTGTCGAGTCTGGCGACTACATCGAGCAAGGAGTCGATAACGGTGTTCCCGGTGACAGTAATGTATGCCGGGTCGATCCCTTCCTGTACAAGGTTGTTTCTTGAGGTAGTGGTTGGAGCAAAGTGCAGGCTGGCCAAGACTCCTGTCAGTTTCCGGTTGGCCTCTTCCGGCCAGGGGGAGTAGAGATTTCCGGTACGCAACCCGGCTTCGACGTGGGCTACCGGAATCTGCTGGTAGTAGCAGGCCAGACTGGCGGCGAAAGTCGTTGCGGTGTCTCCATGTACGAGGACAACATCCGGCCTGTAGGAACTGAAGATGTTCTTCATGCCTTGCAGGATTGCTGTCGTTACATCGGTCAGGTCCTGGCCGGGTTTCATGATGTTGAGGTCGAAGTCTGGTCTTATTCCAAACAGGCCAAGAACTTGATCAAGCATTTCTCGGTGTTGGCCGGTAACACAAACCTTGGCATCAAAGTCCGCATCAGCAGCAAGAGCCAAAGAAAGGGGGGCCATTTTGATGGCTTCGGGGCGTGTGCCGAAAACACAAAGGGTTTTGATACTCATGTAAGTTCCTGAATAAATTTTAATAGAGTGAAATTGGGTTAGGCAGCCCTGGGGCGAATTTATTTACGAGCAATTGTCGGGCTATCTGACATGGATGCTGGTTCAGGAGGACTTGAAGTTTTCGGATCTGCTGACTTCGCGTGTAATAGGGCACGCTACCGCCCCAGGATTATTCGTATGCTCCTGAGACGTAGTCTGGAAAGGGATGCGGCAGAGGCGATGCGGTGGAAAAAATAGTAGTCGAGGAGGACGTTCAGCCTGCTCTTACTAGTCCACTGACTGGAACCGTTACTTTCACTTCGCGCTGCAGAATGTTCAGTAATATGAGAACTCTTTCGTTCCCGTCCTTGTTGATGAATATCGCCTCTAGACCGTGCAGTTGCCCCCATTCGACTATTATTTTGTCGCCTGGTAAAAGTTCGGCCTCGACTGTAGGAGAAGTATTTCGCAGCCGCTCGATAATATTGAGTGGGACTGACAGAGGATGAGTTCCGAATCGGACTATCTGACTAACACCGCGTGTGGATCGAATAGGCATCCAGTTGTCCAGCAGGGTGTCTAGTTCGATGAAAAGATAGCCGGGAAATAATGGCTCTTCATGGGTTTTCCATTGCCCTTTCTGCAATCGTTCAAGCTTATGCAGTGGTAATAAGCACTCATAACCTTGCCGCCGCAGATTTTCGAGCGCGCGTATGTCCTGTTTGGGTTTGCACTGTACCAGGTACCAGCGTTTTTCCGTTGTTGTGCTCATGGCTTCCTCCCTGTGGACAAGACTTCAGACGCGTCCGTCAGCGCTTGTCTGATAGGTACTCATACTGGTAATTGGCATAAGCTCCATTGCCGTAGTAGTCCGAGGCTCGTCGCTCGACGCCGTTGAAGATCGCTCCCTTGAGCTCGATGCCGTTCTGTTCGAAGCGGCGAACCGTCAGTTCGATTTCCCTTGGGGCGTTCTTGCCGAAGCGAGTGACGATCAGGCTCGTACCGGCCTGTCGGCCAACGATGGCAGCATCGGTGACGGCGAGCAGGGGAGGGGTGTCGAGGATGACCAGGTCGAACTCGTTGCTTGCTTTCTCCAGCAAGTCGGTGAAGTTGGGGTGCATCAGCAGTTCGGAGGGATTGGGCGGAATCTGGCCGCGCGAGATGAAGCAGAGGTTCTCTACCTCTGTTTGCTGCAACGCTTGTTGGAAGGTGCAACGCTGGATGAGCAGGTCGGAAAGACCATTGTTGTCATCAGTGTCGAGCACCTTGTGCAGATAACCCTTGCGCATGTCCACGTCGATCAGGAGTACTCGCTGCCCCGCTTGGGCGATCACCGCGGCCAGGTTGGCGCTGACGAAGGATTTGCCTACTGCGGGGCTGGGGCCGGAGATCATCAGGCGGTTATCGCCAGATTCGAGCATGGCGAAATGCAGGCTGGTGCGCAGGCTACGTAGGGATTCGATGGCAAGGTCGGTGGGATGACTGGTTGCCAGTAGAGGCGCTGGGTGGAGAGCGGCTTTGCCCTTTCTGTTGTGCTTGTTGCGCTGGTCTTCTTCCGATTTCTGCAACTCGCTGTAGGGTATGGAGGCATAGACCGGTAGGCCAAGTTGCTCTATGGCCTCGGGATTCTCGATGCCGCGATTCAGTGCCTTGCGCAGCAGTACCAGAGCGATGGCGAGGAACAGGCCGAGCAGCGTCGCGATGGCGACGATCAGAGGCTTTTTCGGTTTTACTGGCTTGGTGATGTCGACGTCGGCCGGGTCGATGATGCGCACATTGCCGACGGCGCCCGCCCGCATGACGTCCAGTTCCTGGGCCTTGTTCAGCATCTGCGTATAAATGGCGGTGCTGACCTGTACGTCGCGGGTCAGGCGCAGCAGGTCCTGCTGGGTTTCCGGAAGGGCCTCCACGCGCTTGGTGAGGCCGGATTGCTTGCTGGTGAGTTCGCCGATCTGCCGCATCAGCGCCTGGTAGGCCGGGTGCTGGCGGGTGAACTTGTGGTCCATCTCGGCTTGCTGGAGTTTGAGCTGGGAAATGTTGGTGTCCAGCGCGACGATCTGGTCCAGCAGGGCCTTGGTTTCCAGGCTGATGTCGGCTGACTTGGCGCGGGATTGATAGCCGCTCAGGGCGTTTTCCGATTGCTCCAGGTCATGCCGCACTTCCGGCAGCTGTCCGCGCAGGAAGTCGAGGCTGGAAGCGGCTTCGGCAGACGCACGCTGGACGTTCTGCAGAACGTACTGCTGGCTGATGGCATTGAGGACGGCAAGCGCTTGATCGGGCTGTTCGTCATCCAGCGACAAGGTGAGGATGCCGGATTCCTTGCCGGTCTCGCTGACATTGAGCGCCTGCTGGTAATCAAGAATGGCGCTCAACCGGCGCTCGCGGATGACCGTGAAGCGTGTGCCGGGGTTGGCATGAAGTGTTTCGACTTGGATTTTTACGCCGTTCTGCTCGGCGGGTTGCCCGGCCAGGCCTTCCACCAGTGTGTCGTTGTCATCATTCAGGAGGGTGAACTGGCCATCGTTGCCGGCGATGAGCTTCAGCTTCTTTTCGAGCAGTGCATTGGGAACTTCGAGCTGGAAGATTTTCAGCGTTTCCCCTCCCCAGGCGAAACGGCTCATGCCCAGCAGCGGCGAGGCAACGTCTCCCTGATGATCCGGGGAGTAGCGGCGATGGAGGAAGTTTCCGAGCACCGGAAGCAGCGACGGCTGGATATCGATGTCCAGCTTGAGTGCGTCCACGGCCTTGCCGATCACCGTGCGGGAGGTCAGCAGCTGGATTTCCGTGACAGCCTGCGACTGTGCTCCCAGCAGATCGCTCATGTCCGACAGCCCCGGAATACCGGGCTTTTTCTGCTCGACCTGGAGGGTGGCCGTCGCGCGATAAACCGGGGCCGCCAGCAGGGCATAGGCAGCCCCCACGACCATGAAACCGGCGGTGATGCCTGCGATCAGCCATTTGTGATCGACCAGGGTGCCGAACAGGGCGAGCAGGTCGATTTCGTCGTCATCGCTGACGGCCGGCGGAAGGGCGGGCGCTTGAGGGTATTGCATACGGGGCTTCTTGAAGTATTCAGCGTTGAGGTTGAAGGCGTCGGGACCAGGCTGCTGCGGCTTCTTCGATCAGGGCATAGGCGTGCTCGAAGGCGGCGGTTCCTCGGCGGTAGGGATCGGGGATCTCGCGCTCGCTCTGCCATTTGCCGAGCAGGAAGGTCTTGCCGCGTGATACGGGAGAGAGCCGGATGACGTCCTGCAGTTGGCGCCGCTCCATGACGAGTACGAGGTCGGATGCTTGCAGGAGCTGTGGCGTCAGTTGCCGTGCCGTATGGTCGTGGGGCTGTTGGCCGTGTCGCTGAAGGGTGTCGAGCGCGCTGCGTTCGAGCGGGTGACCCACCATCGCGGTGAGGCCAGCGGAGCTGACACGGATGCCTGTGCTGGCGAGATTTTGCTGGAGCAGATGCTCACCTGTCGGGCTGCGGCAGATATTGCCTGCGCAGATAACCAGTACGTTCTTGAACACGCTGACCACCGCTGCATTGAATGAGCGCTACCTATGGGCCGCGAAAATTAAGCTTCGCGCCGGAACGATTCAATGCGTGCTCCCCCCCGTTCGAGGGCTTTAGGAATTCTCTGAGGAGCGTTAGAGGGAATCCCTTCAAATAGCGGCGAGGGGCGGACAATTCTGGTGGCGCAATGCCGCATTCGGCTGTTGCCGATTGGTCGGTTTCTACCGTTGCCGTGCGCAGCGATGAGGGGCAAAACGCGAAGAGGAAAGCATGCTCCAGCCAGAGTCAGGCGGCCTGGAGGGGGAGAGCAGCCAAACAGGGAAGAAGTGGCCTGTCCGTTGGGACAGGCCTCGAAGTCATCCGGCGGCGAACTGATTGACGGGGTGTGCGGGGGTGAAACGGGAGTAGAGGCTTTCCAGCGAAGTCTGTAGCTGTTCGCCAGAGTGCAGGCCCTGAATACTGTGGCTATTGCGCGCCAGCTCAGCCAGAACGGCCGGGTCGCCCTGGGCGAAGGCGATGACTTGTTGCTGTGCTTCTGCCAGATCCCGTACGGTGGACAGCCCTTCGGCAACGAAAGGACCTATGCGCCGAAGCGCGATGGGCAGGTCGAGCTTCGCTGCCTCCAGGACCGAGATCGGGAAGCCGTCCCAGGCGGCGGTGTGGAAGTACAGGTCGAGCCCTTTCATGTGGGCGATGACTTCGCCGCGTTGACGCCACCCGGTGACTTCGATGCCGGCCTGGACCATCTCCGCCATGACCTGGGCGTCTCCCCCACCGATCCACTTGAAGTGCGCAATGTCTGCGCAGCTTTCCGCCAGGGCGCGGAAGTACTCGTGGCCCTTCTGTCGGCTGATGCGCCCGACCATGCCGACCACGGGTTTGTTGGTGAGACTGCGCACGGCCGGCACTTCCGGCAGGTCGTCGCAGACATTCACCAGTCCCAGGGTATGCGCCGGCTCGATCAGTTCCCCGGCGATACGCTGTTCATCCAGACCGCAGCCGGCAATCACGGCGGTACGCCGTGCCAACAGTGACTCGATGGTCCGGTAGGCCTTGAGCATCATCGGGTGATCGCCGCGCAGAAAGGCAAAGCCGTGTGGGGTGTAGACGATCTTCTGTGCAGGGATGAAAGGCAGGGCGCGGATCAGTGCGCCGGCATAGGTGCTGTGCAGATGGATGACATCCGGCTGCACGCGATCAATGTAGGGCTTTACCTTCGCAAGGCTGGACAGGCGGCGCGGCACCAGTTCCATGTGCTTGAACAGGCCCTCGCTTTCCTCTCCCGTGGTGTCGCCTTTGCGCACCGAAGCCAGCAGATAGTGCTCATGCTGCTGGGAGTTGAGGATGTAGGAGTTGATGGCCGAGGTGACGCCGCCGCCGAAGGACTCGGTGATATGCAGGATCTTCATAAAGCGATGTAGGCCCCTGGAAAATTACGTGTCGTAACTGGGAGACCAAACAGCTGAATATGGTCTTGCTGGGCTAGAGCGTAGCCTTTTTCATCATGGCTTTGTAAGGTTTTCTGACGCTTTTGTCGGAAGTAAAATATTCCGTCAAATTACCGGCGAGCCAGCAGGCGATCACCCCAGGGAGCTACTGCGGTTTCGATCAGCGCATAGGCGCGCTCGAAGGCTTCCGGGCCTTTGCGGTAAGGATCCGGAATCTCCTGGTCGGTCTGCCATTTGCCCAGCAGGAAGGTCTTGCCACGGGCCTCGGGGGCCAGGCGGATAACACTCTGGACCTGCGATTGCTCCATCACCAGGACAAGGTTGGCTTCGTGGACCAGTTCGGCGGTGAGTTGGCGGGCGCGATGCGGGTGGGGATGGTGGCCGTGACGGCGAAGGATGGCCAGGGCGGTGCTGTCGATGGAGTGGCCGACCAGCGCGCTGAGCCCGGCTGAGGCCACGGTGATATCGCTGCCCTGCAGGGATTCGCGCAGCAGGTGTTCGGCGATGGGGCTGCGGCAGATGTTGCCGACGCAGACGATCAGAATCCTGTTGAACACGGGGAGCGTCCCTGACCGCAACCGATGGATCGTCAGAAATCTATCGGTCGCGGTGTCGGGGCGTCAAGCCACCGTCAGCGGTGTGGCTCAGCCCTGGCTGGCGGCCGGCGGTTCGGAGGGAGCGCTTGCTTCCTGAGGCGGGCGCTCCAGGGCAACCTGGCGGATGGACAGGCGAATTTCTGCCGGCAGCACGCGCTTGGCGGCCCCTTCAGCCAGTTCGCCGAGCAGCTCGTGGTAGCTCAACTTGCCGTTCTCATCCTTGCGCAGGACGCCTTCGTCCAGAAGGGTCTGGATGAAGTGGCGGAACAGGCTCTTGTCGAAGAACTCCGGGGCGTTGAGACCGTGGAGGACCGACAGGCGCTGGGCCATGACGGTGCAGAGGTTCTCCAGTTCCTCGGCGGTGAGCTGCTTCTGCCCGGCGTTGAGCACCAGCGAGATGGACATGTAGAAGCGCTGCAGGGTCTGCGCGATGGCGCGGGCCAGCAGGGTCAGCAGCACGTACTGGCGCGAACTGGGCGGAGGCCGGATGAAGGTATCGTTCTCCTGCTTGAGCAGATCGCTGGCAACCATGGCCTGTAGCCATTGATCGACCACGGCGTCCAGTTCATCCAGGCTCCAGCGGATGAACAGTTCGGCCTGCAGGTAGGGGTAAAGCGCGCGGGTGTAGCGCAGCAGTTGCTCGCGGCTGATCCGTCCGCTGTTCTGGAAGAAGCTGGCAATCAGCGCTGGCAGGGCGAAGATGTGCAGCACGTTGTTGCGGTAGTAGGTCATCAGCACTGCATTCTGCTCGTCGAGGTAGCAGATGCGGCCAAGTGCGTCCTTCTGCTCGCTGAGCAGGTTCATGCTCTTCACGTACTCGATCAGATGATGGCCGTCGCCCTCGGGCAGCGTGGCGCTGGGCGAGTAGGGCACCTTGCGCAGCAGTTCGAGGTAGAGGTCGATCACCCGCGCCAGGGCGGTTTCGTCCAGGGCCAGGCGGCTGGTGGAGAGCAGTGCCAGGGCCACCAGGTTCACCGGGTTGATCGCCGCGGCATCGTTGAGGTGACGGGCGACGTCGCGAGCCAGGTGGTTGGTGGTTTCCGAGAGCCAGGCCGGGCGGAATTCCGGGCCCAGCTCCTGTTCGCGCCAGTCCGGTTGTTGCTGATCGAGGAAGTCGTCGAGGTGGATCGGCTCGCCGAAGTTCACCCAGACCTGGCCAAAGCGCTGCTTGAGAGCGCCGATGACCTTGAAGATGTCGAAGATTGATTCCTTCTTCTTCGCCGCGCCGCGCAACTCGCCCAGGTAGGTACGGCCTTCGAGCACACGCTCGTAGCCGATGTAGACAGGTACGAAGACGATGGGCCGGCGAGAGTCGCGCAGGAAGCTGCGCAGGGTGATCGCCAGCATCCCGGTGCGCGGATGCAGCATGCGCCCGGTGCGGGAGCGGCCGCCTTCCACGAAGTACTCGGTGGAGAAGCCACGGCTGAACAGGGTATGCAGGTATTCGTTGAACACCGCGGTGTACAGCTGGTTGCCCTTGAAGCTGCGGCGCATGAAGAAGGCGCCGCCACGGCGCAGGATCGAGCCCACCACCGGCATGTTGAGGTTGATGCCGGCGGCGATGTGCGGCGGCGTCAGACCGTTTCGGAACAGCAGGTAGGACAGCAACAGGTAGTCGATGTGGCTGCGGTGGCAAGGCACGTAGACGATCTCGTGGCCCTGGGCAACTTCCTGAACCCGCTCGATGTGGTTGACCTTCACGCCCTCGTAGAGCTTGTTCCAGAACCAGGTCAGGGTCACTTCGAGGAAGCGGATCACCGGATACGAAACGTCGGCGGCAATCTCGTTGGCGTAGCGCAGCGCGGCGGCCTCAGCCTTGTCCTGGGAGATTTTCTGGGTTTCACATTCCTCCTGGATAGCCTGGCGCACCAGCGGCGCGCGCAGCAGGCCCTTGACCAGGGTGCGGCGGTGGGAGAGGTCCGGGCCGATCACCGCTGTCTTCTGGTTGCGGAAGTGCACCCGCAGGATGCGCTGGACCATGCGCAGGGTGCGCTCGTGGCCCTTGTTCTGCTCCACCAGCTCGCGCAGGTGGATGGGGGCGGAGAACTGCACGCGGGTCTTGCGGCCGAGGATGAGGATGCGCGCCAGCTTGCGCAGGCGGCCGGTGACGGCCCAGTTGTCGGCGAACAGCAGCTTCCAGGCGCTCTTTTCGCTGTCGGGGGATTGGCCCCAGAACACGCTGACCGGGACGATCTGCGCGTCGTCGATGCCGTTCTGGCCAATGGCGCCGAGCATGCGTACCAGTGCCGGCGGTGCGCCACGCTTGTCCTGGCGGCCGAGCCAGTCGGGTTCCGGGGTCAGGTAGAAAAAGGCTGCCGGCTCGATGGATTCACCCACTGCCACTGGCATCACCGGACGTGGCAGGCCGGCCTTGCGGCACTCGGTATCCACCACGGCGAGGTCGGTCACCGAGGGCTGCTGCAGGACGTAGAGGACCGGTTTGCTGCGGTCGATCTTCAGGCTGAAGGCCGACTGGTTGATGGTTTCCGAGCGCACCCAGAGGTACAGCAGGCGGCGCAGGGCACCAAAACCGAAGCGGCGGAACGGGTAACGAGGCATACAGGCCCTATGGCTGGCGGAGGTAAAACGAGCGATTGCTCAGGCCGGCTATTTTGCCGGATTAGGCCCCCGCCAGCAAAGTCACGAGCGCTTGGTCGGCGCGGGCGGACACCCCATGGACTGCGGCTATCCTGCCATTTAGGGGATGACATTCGATGGAGGTTCCGCGATGCGTACGTTCACTTGGGGATGCCTGCTCGCCTTGTCGGTTGCACTGCCCGCCGCGGCCCAGACCGTCGTCCCGCTCAAGGGCCAGAGCAGCCAGCAGATGCAGCAGGACATGAGCGAGTGCAACAGCGTTGCCGCCAGTGCGGCGAGCAGCGCTACTACCAATTCCGACCCGAATGTCGGCGGTCGGGTTCGTGGTGCGGCCAGGGGAGCGGCAGCCGGCGCCGTGGCGGCGGAGGTGCGTGGACAGCGGCATGATGAGGTTTACGACCGCGTCAGTGACGATGCCAAGCAGCAGTATCGGCAAAACCGAGCGGGCGATGCCGCCTCCGCGGGGGCTGTGGTCGGAGCTTCGCGCCAGCGCCAGGACCGCCGGCAGGATCGTCGCACGCAGAACGAGGCACAGAGCACTGCCAGCGCCAGCGCGTACAGCGGTTGCCTGCAAGGTCGGGGCTATCAGGTTAGTCCCTGAGCGTCCGGGACCTTTGATGGTGCACGACTGGCTGCGTATCAGGTGCGGCCAGTCGGCGTTTTATGGCCGTTATTCATCGAGCCCAATGGATTGGCGGACGGCCAATTCAGCAGATAAATGATCAGGCATATTGCTGTAGCCGAAACTGCAGGACGCATTCTGGCTGCGTCTGATAGACATTTCCGGAGATCGGCGAAAACGGATGAACGGGAACGAAACTACCCGCTGTTAATGCGCGAAAGTGCGAAAGGGTCCACGTTCGAAACACTTTCGTTACGCTGGGTAACGAGCACCAAAATGGCTCTGCAGGCCCCGAAAAATGGCACTTTGGCCTGATTGGTCATAGGGTCGTGGAGTTGATGAAAAAGTGCTTTTCAGCTGTAACTTTTGATTTATATACTCGGGAGCGCTGTCGCCCTTGGGCGTTATTCGAATTACCTTCCTACGTGCCTTTCGGCGCGGGTTGGATGATAAGGAAAGCGTTCAGCCGGCGACTGCCGAAGTCCTCATTCCCGGGGGCCATCCAAAAATAATAGGCAAGTTGGAGAGTGTGGTAATGGCTGATCGTGAGGTCGGAACCGTCAAGTGGTTCAATGACGCCAAAGGTTATGGATTCATTCAACGCGATAGCGGTCCGGACGTTTTCGTTCACTACCGTGCCATTCGTGGCGATGGTCACCGCTCCCTGGTCGAAGGCCAGAAAGTGGAGTTCTCGGTGATCCAGGGTCAGAAAGGCCTCCAGGCAGAAGACGTCTCGAAGGTCTGAGCCCCCGAAATCAAAGGCCCGTCCAATGGACGGGCCTTTGATTTTCACACTCTGCCGGCGGCGGTTTCAGCCCGTGCGCCAGGTAATCTCTTCGACGCCCGCAGCAGTCACTTTCAGCCAGCGGTCCGCGTCTTCCTCGCCCTGATCCTCGCTCCAGCTGCCCGGTGCGCAGCGCACCTCCACTTCCAGAGCGGCGCAGGCGTCGCGGGCGCAGGCGACATCGTCGTCCCACGGGGTCTTGTCGCTGTCCAGGAACAGGCTGTTCCACTTGCCCACGGCCTTGGGCAGCCAGGTGGCGGGAATGCTGCCGGCCGTGCACTTGAAGGTCTCGCCCTGGGCGCGCCATTCGGAGCAGGGGCCAAGGGCCTTTTCCAGCCAGGCGCCGACGGCGGCCTGGTCGGCATCCTTGATGTAGATCTCGATATCCGGTTGGCGCATGGCGTCCTCGTCAGGGTTCTTGGCGTTGCAGCCAATCGTAGCGTACCGCGACCGTCACCTCGAAGGGCTCGGCGAGGATGCGCTCGCGCCGCTCAGGATTGACCCGCCAGCCGTGGGGTGTCATCGCCAGCAGGTGCTCGCGGGCTTCGCGGGTGTGCAGCGGCAGCTTGAAGCTCAGTTGTTCGGTATGCGCCAGTTTCAGTTCTTCGGGCAGGTCGGCGAGGTGCTTGTCCTCAACGTACTCGCGAACTTCGTCGTACAGGCGCTGGCGCAGCTCCAGCAGATGGTCGCGCGCCGGGCCCAGGCGCAGCACACCGCCGCCGGGAGTGAGCAGACGCGTCGCTTCCTTCCAGTCGATCGGGCTGAACACGCTGGCCAGCAACTGGCAGGACGTATCGGCCAGCGGTACGCGGGCCATGCTGGCGACCATCCAGGTCAGTTGCGGGGCGCGCTTGCAGGCGCGTTTGACGGCCTCGCGGGAGATATCCAGTGCATAGCCATCGGCCTGCGGCAGGGCTTCGCCCAGCTGCGCGGTGTAGTAACCCTCACCACAACCGATGTCCAGCCAGCGCCCCGGAGCGCGCTCTGCGGCCAGTTCAGCCAGGCGCCCGGCCAGTGGCGCGTAGTGGCCGGCGCCGAGGAAGAGCCGGCGCGCCTCGACCATGGCGGCGTTGTCGCCCGGATCGAGGCTCTTCTTGTGCTGCACCGGCAGCAGGTTCAGGTAACCCTGGCGGGCGCGGTCGAAGCGGTGGCCGGCAGAACAGGCGACACCGTTGTCGACCTCGGTCAGCGCCTCGCGGCACAGCGGGCAGATCAGCATCATTTCTTCCCTTGCGGCGGCACCAGCGGCTGCGGCAGGTCGTTGCGCAGTACAGTCGGCAGCGAGCGGCGGCGCTGGGCGATCTGATACACGCGCAGGGAGTAACGGCGCTCGGCGGCTGGCGCGGGCGGCGGAGTGTCGGGCTGTACGGCGCCCAGGCAGAAGCCCTTGTTCGGTCCACTCATGCCAGCAGTCGCACCAGGGTCTGGTAATAGATTTCGGTCAGCACATCGAGGTCGCTGGCCAGCACACGTTCGTCCACCTGGTGGATGGTGGCGTTCACCGGGCCGAGCTCGACCACCTGGGTGCCCATGGTGGCGATGAAGCGGCCATCGGAGGTACCGCCGGAGGTCGACGGGGTGGTCTCGCGACCAGTCACCGCGCGAATCGCCGCCGCTACGCCATCGAGCAGTTCACCCGGCTGGGTGAGGAAAGGCAGGCCGGACAGCGCCCAGTCGATGTGCCATTCCAGGCCGTGCTTGTCGAGGATCGCCGCGACACGCTGCTGCAGGCCTTCCACGGTGGATTCGGTGGAGAAGCGGAAGTTGAAGATCACCTTAAGCTCGCCAGGGATCACGTTGGTCGCGCCGGTGCCGCCATTGATGTTGGAGATCTGGAAGCTGGTCGGCGGGAAGTAGTCGTTGCCGTTGTCCCAGTGCTCGGCGGCCAGCTCGGCCAGGGCCGGGGCGGCAAGGTGGATCGGGTTCTTAGCCAGGTGCGGGTAGGCCACGTGGCCCTGCTTGCCGCGCACGCTGAGGGTGGCGCCGAGAGAGCCGCGCCGGCCGTTCTTGACGATGTCACCCACCAGGGTGGTGCTCGACGGCTCGCCGACGATGCACCAGTCCAGGCGCTCGTTGCGCGCCTTCAGGCGCTCGACGACGGCCTTGGTGCCGTGATGCGCGGGGCCTTCCTCGTCGCTGGTGATCAGGTAGGCGATGCTGCCGCGGTGCTCGGGGTGATCGGCGACGAAGCGCTCGGTGGCGATGATCATCGACGCCAGGCTGCCTTTCATGTCCGCCGCGCCACGGCCGCAGAGCATGCCGTCGGCGTCGATCAGGGCGTCGAACGGCTGGTGCTGCCAGGCCTGCTCGGGGCCGGTGGGGACCACGTCGGTGTGGCCGGCGAAGCACAGCACCGGGCCGTTGGCGCCGTCGCGGCCCTGGCGCAGGGCCCAGAAGTTATCCACCTCTTCGATGCGCATGGGCTCCAGGGCGAAGCCGCAGGCGTCCAGGCGCTGCATCATCATCTGCTGGCAGTCGGCATCGACCGGTGTGACGGAGGGACGGCGAATCAGCTCGCAGGCGAGGGCCAGTGTCGGCGAGAGGGACATTGAGGGCATCCTGGGGATGGAACGGAAAAAGGCGCCCATCTTAAAGCAAAAACGCCGGCGAATGGCCGGCGTTCTTGGTGGCGGATGGATGGTCAGGCCGCCGGAGTCGCCGGGCTGGCTGCCAGCGCCTCCTGAGCCTTGGGCGCGGCAGACAGCAGCGCCATGACCAGGGCGGCGAGGTAGGGCAGCGACTGCACCAGCAGCATGGCCACCCAGAACATCATGTCGCGGCTTGGTACGCCCTGCACCAGCACGATGCCCAGCGCCGCGCCCCACAGCAGCAGCATGATGAATACCTCCTCACGCGCTTCGGCCAGCGCGACCAGCAGGCCGTGGTTGGAGGCCATCTTCGGTGTGCGGAAGAACGGGATGGTCTTGGTGAACGTCCCGTAGAGCACCGCCTTGGCAATCGTGTGCGACAGCGCAAGGCCAGCCACCGCTGCCTGGAACGAGCGCACGAGGTTCACGCCCACCGCGCGGCGGTAGAGGAACATGATCTTGCCGAACTTGAAGAAGAACAGTGCCAGCGGCGGGATGGCGAAGATCAGCAGCGGCGGGTCGACCCGCTTGGGCACGATGATCATCGCCGAGGACCACAGCAGCGCGCCGACGGTGAAGAAGATGTTCATGCCGTCGGCGATCCACGGCAGCCAGCCGGCGATGAAGTGGTAGCGCTGGCCGAGGGTGAGCTTGCTGTCCTTGCCCTGGAACAGGGCGCGGGCATGGCCCTTCATGATCTGGATGGCGCCATAGGCCCAGCGGAAGCGCTGCTTCTTGTAGTCGATGAAGGTGTCGGGCATCACGCCCTTGCCGAAGCTCTGGTGCGAGTAGGCGGCCGAATAGCCTTTCTCGAATACGCGCAGGCCCAGCTCGGCGTCCTCGCAAATGGTCCAGTCGGCCCACTTGAGCTCGTCCATCACGGTCCGGCGGATCATGGTCATGGTGCCGTGCTGGATGATCGCGTCGCGGTCGTTGCGGGTGACCATGCCGATGTGGAAGAAGCCCTTGTATTCGGCGTAGCAGAGCTTCTTGAAGAGGTTTTCCTCGCCGTCGTGGTAGTCCTGTGGGGACTGCACCACTGCGATCTGCGGGTCGGCGAAGTGCGGCACCATCTGCTTGAGCCAGTTCGGTTCGACGCAGTAGTCGGCATCGATCACCGCCACGACTTCGACGTCCGGCGCGGTGTGCGGCAGGATGTAGTTCAGCGCGCCGCCCTTGAAGCCGGCCAGCGGCGCGACGTGGAAGAAGCGGAAGCGCGGGCCGAGGACTTCGCAGTAATCGCGCACCGGTTCCCAGACCGCCGGGTCCTTGGTGTTGTTGTCGATGATCAGGACTTCGAAGTCCGGATAGTCGAGCCTGGACAGGGCATCCAAGGTCTTCTTCATCATTTCCGGCGGCTCGTTGTAGCAGGGCACGTGGACCGAGACCTTGGGGCGGTAGCCGGAATCGGTGAGTACCGGGTCGAATGGCCGACGGCGCTTGCGTACCCAGACGGTCTCGGCCAGCTCGTGGGCTTCGGTGAGCAGGACGATGAATACGCCCAGTGCGCCAATGCCCAGCAGGCCGCCGACGGTCATGCTGAACCAGGTGCTGTACTGCTGGCTGTAGTCGTAGGCGATCCACACCAGCACCGAGCCGCCAGCGAAGGCGACCACGGTGAGGAAGGTCCGCCCGCGCTGGCGCAGGGCGCTGCCGTCGATCATCAGCAGGGTCAGGGCGAGCAGTGCCATCACCACCGAGGCGACCGCCAGGGCGCGCCATTGCGGGATGTTCACCACCGGCCCGTCGAAATTGAACTTCGGCTGACGCTGGGCGTTGTAGACGCCCCAGTAGGCGCCCACCGAGCCTTCGTCACCGACTTTCCACGGCTGGTCGAAGGCCTCGACGACGAAGTAGTTGTAGCCGCGCTTGTTCAGCGCGTTGGTCAGCGTACGCAGGTAAATCGCCTGATCCGCCTGGGTGGCGTCGGCGCCGCCGCGCATACGGCCATTGCTCGGCCAGCCGACCTCGGCCAACAGCAACGGCTTGCGCGGGAACTTGGCGCGCAGCTCCTTGGCGCGTTCGAGGACGAAGGGCACGGCGTCGTTCATCGCCGTGTATTCCCAGTAGGGCAGCACGTGGGCGGCGATCAGGTCGACGTGCTTGGCCATCTCCGGGTACTTCTCGTAGATGTGCCACTGCTCGGCGGTTGTCACCGGCACCTTCACCGCCTTGCGCACGCGGTCCAGGTAGGCCGTCAGTTGTTCGACGGTGACCTCGCGGCGGAACAGCGCTTCGTTGCCGACTATCACCCGCACCACGCTGCGCGAGTTGTTGGCGATCTCGATGCCGCGCTCGATCTCGGCTTCGTTCTCCGCCTCGTCCGGGCCGATCCAGATGCCGAGGCTGACGCGCATGCCCAGCTCTTCGGCCAGGCGCGGGATGTCGGCCAGCGAACCCTTCACCGAGTAGGTGCGGATGTTGTCGGTGTTCTTGGAGACCAGCTCCAGGTCCGAGCGGATCTCGTCGTCGCTGGGGAACTGGTTCTTCTGCGGATTCTGGTTCAGGCGGAAGGGCGAGAAGGAGAATCCGGAAATGCTCTCCGGCCAGTCGGGAACGCTGACGGGGCGGTTGTAGAGGGCCCAGAAGCCGGTGAAGAGTGCCGCGAGGGCAACGAATACCACCAGGTTGAGGCCGAACTTGCGTGCAGGCATGGTGCAATCGGGTTCCAAAGGGTGGAACGGGGAGGGGCCGGGACAATCTCTGTACGGGATAGCTCGGTCGGGGCGCATCCTACCCCGCACTCCGGGGGCTGTACAGGCTGCCGGCGCCGTCCGCCGTGAGGGCGTTCGTGGGCAATTTCCGACAGTTTAGAATGTGTGGCAGGCGCGTGACTGAGACTGCGGCAATCCGGCTTTGTTGCAGGCGTGCCGATGGCTGCCGGTATAGAATGCCGGCCGTTTCGATGCGAGGTGTGGGCGATGCAACTGGATGAACAGCGTTTCGGCGGAATCGCGCGGCTTTATGGCCGTGAGGGCCTGGAGCGGCTGGCGGCCAGCCATGTGGCGGTGGTCGGGATCGGCGGCGTGGGCTCCTGGGCGGCCGAGGCCCTGGCACGCAGCGGGGTGGGTGAAATTTCGCTGTTCGACCTGGACGACGTCTGCGTTACCAACACCAACCGCCAGGTACACGCCATCCAGGGCGCCGTGGGCAAGCCCAAGGTCGAGGTCATGGCCGAGCGCCTGAAGGCTATCAACCCGGGCATCGTCGTACATGCCGTAGCCGATTTCGTCACCCGCGAAACCATGGCGGACTACATCACCCCCGAGCTGGACTGCGTGATCGACTGCATCGACAGCGTTGCCGCCAAGGCCGCGCTGATCGCTTGGTGCAAGCGTCGCAAACTGCAGATCATCACTACCGGGGGCGCGGGTGGGCAGGTGGACCCGACGCAGATCCAGGTCGCCGACCTGAACAAGACCTTCAACGATCCGCTGGCCGCCAAGGTCCGCTCCACGCTGCGCCGTGACTACAACTTCTCGCGCACGCCGGGGCGGCATTACAGCGTGCAGTGCGTGTTTTCCACCGAGCAGCTGCGTTATCCCAAGCCGGACGGCACGGTGTGCCAGTCCAAGAGCTTTGTGGGTGAAGGGGTGAAGCTGGACTGCGCCGGTGGTTTCGGCGCGGTGATGATGGTCACCGCGACCTTCGGCATGGTCGCGGCGGCGCGGGCTGTGGACAAGGTCGTTGCCGGGGCGCGGCGTCCGTCGGAGCGCGCAGCGGGCTGACCTCGTTGGTAGGAGCGGATTTATCCGCGATGGTCTCCGGCGCGAGGCGGACCTATCGCGGACGGAGCCCGCTCCTACGCACAGGCCAGCGCTTCATGCCGAGATCAAATCCTGCATCCGCTTCAGCACGGCGTTCAGGCCGTTGCTGCGCGACGGCGACAGTTGCCGGCCCAGCCCGAGCTGGTTGAACCAATCCGTCAGGTCGATGGTCGCCAGCTCCGCTTCCGGCATGCCTTCCACCCGCACCAGCAGCAACGCCAGCAGCCCGCGCAGCAGGCGTGCATCGCTGTAAGCGCGGAAGTGCCAGCGCTGATCACGCTGATCCGCCACCAGCCAGACGTTGCTTTCGCAGCCCTGCACGCGTTGTTCGTCGCCAAGCTCGACTTCGCTCAGCGGCTCCAGGCGCTCGCCCCATTGCATCAGCAGGCGGGCGCGTTGCTCCCAGCCCTGTAGGGCGGTGAAAGCTTCCAGCGCCTCGGTGGCAGCGACGGGAAGGCTCATCGCAGCAGTTCCAGGGCGCTGTCCAGTGCGCTGAAGAAGCGCTCGATATCCACGCCGTCGTTGTACAGGCCGAGGGAGACTCGCAGGGCGCCCGAGACATCAAGGGTCTTCATCAGCGGCATGGCGCAGTGATGCCCCGCACGCACGGCGATGCCCTGCTCGGTGAGCAGGTGACCCAGGTCGGAGACGTGCACACCTTCGACCACGAAGCTGGCCAATGCCACGTCTGGCTCGCCTAGCACTCGAACGCCGTCGCGGGCGCGCAGGCCGGCCAGCAGGCGGGCGTGGAGGAAGTCTTCGTGAGCACTGATTTCGGCGTTGTCCTGGGTGGCCAGCCACTCCAGCGTGGCGCCCAGCGCGATCACCGGGCCGATGGGCGGGGTGCCGGCCTCGAAGCCCATGGGGGCGCTGTGGAACTGCGCGTCGAAGTAATCCGCCACGCGCACCATCTCGCCACCGAACTGCCAGTGTGACAGGCGTTCCAGCGCTTCCGGGCGCCCCCAGAGCAGGCCGAGGCCTTCCGGGCCGTAGAGCTTGTGGCTGGAGCAGACGTAGAAGTCGCAGCCCAGCGCCGACAGGTTGTGCCGGCCGTGGACCACGCCCTGAGCTCCATCGACCACGCTCAGTGCACCGTGTTGCCGGGCCATCGCCAGCAGCTCCGGCAGCGGCTGCCAGGTGCCGAGCACGTTGGACAGCTGACTCACGGCGAGCAGGCGGGTGCGCGGGCCGATCAGGTCGACGGCACGGTTCAGGTCGATGCGACCG
Source organism: Pseudomonas sp. YH-1 (assembly GCF_051990045.1). Lineage (NCBI taxonomy): Bacteria > Pseudomonadati > Pseudomonadota > Gammaproteobacteria > Pseudomonadales > Pseudomonadaceae > Pseudomonas > Pseudomonas sp. YH-1. The sequence continues at coordinate 2,818,801 of NZ_CP178184.1, forward strand.
TCGGCGTCGAGCGGCAGCACCACCAGCTTCAGCCCACGGCGCTGCGCCAGTTGCTGCCAGGGGAACAGGTTGGCGTGGTGTTCCAGCGCGCTGATGACGATCTCATCGCCTGCCTGGAACTGCCCTTCCAGCCCGTAGGCCAGCAGGTTCAGCGCTTCAGTGGCACCACGGGTGAAGATGATCTGCGCCGGGCTGCCGCCATTGAGCCAGTTGGCGGCCAGGGTGCGGGTCGCCTCGAAGGCACGGGTGGCGCGCTCGCCGGGCAGGTGCTGGGCGCGGTGCACGTTGGCGGCGCCGCTGGCGTAGTAGCCGGCGAGGGCGTCGATCATGGCGCGCGGTTTCTGCGCGGTGGCAGCGCTGTCGAGGTAGGTCTGGCCTTCGGCCTCGAAGGCGGCGAGGGCCGGGAAGTCGGAGCGCCAGGGCGAGGGAATGGACATGGGCGTACGGCCGGTTGCGGAAAAAGTAAAACGGGGGCCGCAGCCCCCGCTTCTCCAAGCTTAGTGCGTCCCGCGCGAGCGGGGCGCACAGCTTAGTTGTGCGCGTGCAGCGCCTCGTTCAGCTCGATGGCAGTCTTGTTGGTCTTGCACTCGACTGCGCCGGTCTGGGAATTGCGGCGGAACAGCAAGTCAGCCTGGCCAGCCAGGTCGCGACCCTTGACCACTTTCACCAGGTTGTTCTGGTCGTCCAGCACGGCGATCTTGGTGCCGGCGGTGACGTACAGGCCGGCCTCGACGATGTTGCGGTCGCCCAGCGGGATGCCGATGCCGGCGTTGGCGCCGATCAGGCAGCCTTCGCCAACGCTGATGACGATGTTGCCGCCGCCGGACAGGGTGCCCATGGTGGAGCAACCGCCGCCCAGGTCGGAACCCTTGCCGACGAATACGCCCGCGGAGACGCGGCCTTCGATCATGCCCGGACCTTCAGTGCCGCCGTTGAAGTTGACGAAGCCTTCATGCATCACGGTGGTGCCTTCACCGATGTAGGCGCCCAGGCGCACGCGGGCGGTGTCGGCGATGCGCACGCCGGCCGGGACCACGTAGTCGGTCATCTTCGGGAATTTGTCGACGGAGAAGACTTCCAGCAGTTTGCCCTTCAGGCGCGCTTCCAGTTGCAGCTCGGCCAGCTCGGCCAGGTCGACGGCGCCCTGGTTGGTCCAGGCCACGTTCGGCAGCAGCGGGAAGATGCCGGTCAGGTTCAGGCCGTGCGGCTTGACCAGACGGTGGGACAGCAGGTGCAGCTTCAGGTACGCCTCCGGGGTGGAACTGGGGGCGGCGTCTTCGGCCAGCAGGGTGGCGACCAGCGGCTTCTGGCTTTCGGCAAGGCGGTTGAGCAGGGCGGCCTGGGCGGCGTCGACGGTCTCTACGGCGTCGGCCAGCTGGTAGGCCTGGTGGGCGGTGAAGGCGATCGCCTGGTTGCCGCCTTCGTAGGCCAGCAGCGGGGCGATGGCAGCGACCAGCTCGGCGCTGGGGTTGAGCAGCGGCTGCGCGTAGAAGACTTCCAGCCAGTTGCCCTGGCGGTTCTGGGTGCCGACACCGAAAGCGATGCTGAACAGGGATTTCGACATGTGGGGGATTCCTTGAAAGAGATTCTCGAATAACGATTTCGGTCAGGCCGGACGGCGGCTGAGCAGCAGGCCCAGCCCGGCGCTGCCCAGCAGCGCGGCACAACCACGGTTGAACAGGCGCCGGGCGCGTGCACCGGCGAGCAGCTTGCCGAGGCGGACCCCGGCGAGCCCGTAAAGGGCGATGGCCAGCCACTCCAGGAGCAGGAAGGCCGCGCCGAGTTGGGCGAACTGGGTGCCCACGGCCTGGCGCGGATCGACGAACTGCGGCAGGAACGCGGTGAAGATGAGGATGGCCTTGGGGTTGCCGGCAGCCACCCAGAACTCCTGGCGGGCGAGGCGCCACAGGCTGGTGGCGGCAATCGGGGAGCCATCCACCGACAGGTTCGCTGTCGGGGCGCGCCACAGTTGTACGGCCAGCCACAGCAGGTAGCCTGCGCCCACCAGCTTGATTGCCAGGAACAGCCAGGCCGAGGCCTGCAACACCAGCGCCAGGCCCGAAGCGGCCAGGGCCAGCATGCCGGCGAAAGCGAGCAGCCGTCCGCCACCGGCAAGGGTGGCGCGCAGCAGGCCGAAACGCGCGGCGTTGTTCAGCGACAGCAGGTTGTTCGGTCCCGGCGCCAGGTTCAAGGCGAAGCAGGCGGGGAGGAACAGGGCCCAGGCAATGCTCATCGTGGTGGAGCTCAGGCCAGAGCGGCGGCGTAGGCGTCGGGCTTGAAGCCGACCAGGGTGCGATCACCCAGGTCCAGCACCGGACGCTTGATCATCGACGGCTGGGCAACCATCAGTTCGATGGCCTTGGCCTGGTCGAGATCGGCCTTCTGCGCGTCGTCGAGCTTGCGGAAAGTGGTGCCGGCGCGGTTCAGGACAGTTTCCCAGCCATGCTCGTTGCACCACTGGCGCAGGTGTTCGCGGTCGATACCGCTACTCTTGTAGTCGTGGAAGGCGTAGTCGACACCGTGTTCGTCCAGCCAGACGCGGGCCTTCTTCATGGTGTCGCAAGCCTTGATGCCAAACAGCGTCCGCTGACTCACGGGGCGCTCTCCTTTTCGATACATTTTTCAGGCGCGGGATTATGCCACTTCCGCAGCACTTGCGGGACGCCGCCGGGAGGCCGGCGTATTGCAACAGTTTTTTGCCCGATGCGGGGCTGATCCGGACCGCGGTGGGTGCTTCAATGGAAGGCTGTGCTGGAGTTCGACGATGCAAACCGTTTACACCGTTCTGATCCTGCTGCTGGTCGTGGGGGGAACCCGGCTCGCCGCTCAGTTGATCCCGCTGCCGTTGCCCCTGATCCAGATCGCTGCCGGCGCCGCGCTGGCCTGGCCGAGCCTGGGGCTGCACGTGGGACTGGACCCCGAGCTGTTCATGTTCCTGTTCATCCCGCCGCTGCTGTTCGCCGACGGCTGGCGCATGCCCAAGGGCGAATTCTGGAAGATGCGCTGGCCAATCCTCACCCTGGCCTTCGCACTCGTGCTGTTCACCGTGCTCGGCGGCGGTGTCTTCATTCATCTGCTGATTCCCGAGATTCCCTGGGCGGCGGCCTTCGCCCTGGCGGCGGTGCTGTCGCCCACCGATGCGCTGGCGGTCTCGGCCATCGCCCAGGACCGCCTGCCCAGGCGCCTGATGCACGTGCTGCAGGGCGAAGCCCTGATGAACGACGCTTCCGGCCTGGTGGCCTTCAAGTTCGCCATCGCGGCGGCCATGACGGGGACCTTCTCGCTGATGGATGCCAGCCTGAGTTTCCTGCTGGTGGCGGTCGGCGGTCTGGCCTGCGGGGTGTTCATCAGTTGGCTGTTGGGGCGGATTCGCGGTTGGATGATCCGTCGCGGCTGGGATGATCCGGCTACCCACGTGGTGCTGATGCTACTGTTGCCCTTCGCCTGCTACATGATCGCCGAGGAGCTTGGCGTCTCCGGCATCCTTGCGGCGGTGGCAGCGGGCATGATGCAGAGTTGGGCCGACCTGCTGCCGCGTCAGACCAATACCCGCCTGCTCAACCGCAGCGTCTGGTCGATGCTGGAGTTTGCCTTCAACGGCGTGGTGTTCCTGCTGCTGGGGCTGCAACTGCCGGACATCCTCAAGTCCGTCGCGCATCACGCCGACGATGTAATGTGGCGCTCCTCGCTGCTGCTGTTCTACGTGCTGGCGGTGTTCGCCGTGCTGCTCCTGCTGCGCTTTGGCTGGGTCTGGTGTTACTGGAAGGTCTCCGTGCGCTTCGAACAGTGGTGGGGGATCGAGCTCGGTGGCCGATCGGGCGAGCCGGTATTGCGGCTGTCGGCGATCTCGGCGCTGGGTGGGGTGCGCGGGGCGGTGACGCTGGCGGGCGTACTCTCGGTGCCGTTGCTGCTGCTCGATGGTTCGGCCTTCCCGCAGCGCGATCTGATCATCTTCATCGCCACGGGGGTGATCCTGGTGTCGCTGATCGCTGCCACCATCGGATTACCCATTTTGCTTCGGGGGCTTCCGGCGGCCAGCAATGACCAGCGCGAGCGCGAGGTGCAGTCGGTCTGGCGCAAGACCGCGGCGGCGGCCATTCATATGCTCGAGGGCGAAGAAATGCCCGCCCGTGATGGCGCCGATGCCGACGAAGCGGCCCGGATGGCGGAGCTGAAGGCGCGGCTGATGGCCGAGTATCGCCACGAACTGGACCCGGCGCCGGATAGCCAGGAAGCCCGCGAACGCGCCCGTGGCCTGGAGTTGGCGGATCAGGCTCTACGCATCAAGGCGCTGCGGGCGCAGCGGCTGGAGCTGTATCGCATGCGCCGGGAGCACGAGATCGACGACGAGACCATGCGTGAGGTGCTGGGTGAGCTGGACAGCCAGGAAGCCTGGGTGACCAGCAAGGCGGGGCGCTGGGTGTAGGGCGCTTTGGGCTTTTTTGTAGGAGCTAGCTTGCTCGCGAACCGAACTATCCGGTAGCTCCGGCGTGAAGCGGGTTCGCGAGCAAGCTCGCTCCTACACAAGGCCTTTTATAGACTCAGCACGAACTTCTTGATCCGCTCGGCCGCTTCCACGCACTCGGCCAGCGGAGCCACCAGCGCCATGCGCACGCGGTTGGCGCCGGGGTTCTCGCCGTTCACTTCGCGGGACAGGTAGGAACCCGGCACCACGGTCACGTGCTGCTTGTCGAACAGGCCGCGGCAGAACTCGGTGTCAGCCACCGGGGTCTTTGCCCACAGGTAGAAGCTGCCGTCCGGTCGCTGCACGTCGAGTACGCCGCCGAGGATGTCCAGTACGGCGTCGAACTTCTCGCGGTACAGGTCGCGGTTGGCGCGGACGTGGTCCTCGTCCTTCCAGGCTGCGACACTGGCCAGCTGGGTCTGAACCGGCATGGCACAGCCGTGATAGGTGCGGTACAGGAGGAATTTCTTCAGTACTTCAGCGTCACCGGCGACGAAGCCCGAACGCAGACCCGGCAGGTTGGAACGCTTGGACAGGCTGTGGAATACCACGCAGCGCTTGAAGTCCGAGCGGCCCAGTTCGGCGCAGGCGGTCAGCAGGCCGGCCGGCGGGTTCTGCTCGTCGAAGTACAGTTCGCTGTAGCACTCGTCGGCAGCGATCACGAAGTCGTGTTCATCGGCCAGGGCGATCAGCTTCTTCAATTCGGCGAGGGGAACGAGTGCGCCGGTGGGGTTGCCCGGCGAGCAGAGGAAGAGGATCTGGCAGCGCGCCCAGACGTGCGCCGGGACGGCGTCGAAATCCGGGTTGAAGCCGTTGTCTTCCAGGCAGGGCAGGTAGTGCGGCTCGGCGCCGGCCAGTAGGGCCGCGCCTTCGTAGATCTGGTAGAACGGGTTCGGACTGATCACCAGGCCCTTGGCGTTGCGGTCCACCACAGTCTGGGTGAAGGCGAACAGTGCTTCACGAGTGCCGTTCACCGGCAGCACGTGGCGTGCGGCATCCAGCCAGCCGGCCGGCACCTTGAAGCGGCGCTCGCACCAGGCGGCGATGGCTTCTCGCAGGGCGGGGATGCCCAGGGTGGTCGGGTAGACGGCCAGTTGATCGAGGCTGTCGGCCAGGGCCTTGGCGACGAACTCCGGCGAGCGGTGCTTGGGTTCGCCGATGGACAGCGCGATGGGCTTGAGCTCAGCCGGCGGCTGGGCGCCGGCCAGCAGGGCGCGGAGCTTCTCGAAGGGGTAGGGCTGGAGCGAGTCGAGGGCAGGGTTCATGGCAAGGCTCTTTCTTTCTGACTTTTTACAAGATCGGGATTAGATACTGATGCGGACCGGCATCGTCTGCTGGCCGCCGTCGGAGAGGATGTCCACCAGGGCCGTCTGGATGCGCTTGCACAGCTCCGGGTCGGAGAGCGGCTGGTTGTGCGCATCGGTGACGAAGAACACGTCCTCCACGCGCTCGCCCAGGGTGGCGATCTTGGCGTTCTGCACCGACAGGTCGAAGTCCAGGAACAGCCCGCCGATGCGAGCCAGCAGGCCGGGTCGATCGGGGGCGATGACTTCCAGCACACTGACCTGGCGCGCCGCGTCGGTGGAAATGGTCACCTGCGGGTTGAAGGCGAAGTGCTTGAGCTGGCGCGGGACGCGGCGCTGGATGATGGTCGGGTACTCGTCCGGGTCCTTCAGGGCATTGACCAGGCCTTCGCGAATTTCCTCGACTCGGCTGGGATTGTTGCCGATCGAGCCGCCATCGGCGTCGAGCACTATGTAAGTGTCGAGGGTGAACAGGCTGGTGGAAGTGATGATCCGCGCGTCCTGAATGTTCAGGTTGAGCTGGTCCATCGCCGCCACGGTCACGGCGAAGAAGTCGTGCTGGTCGCCGGCATAGATAAAGATCTGCGTGCCGCCTTCGAACTCGCGCTGGGCGGTTTCCTTGATCAGCACCAGCGGGGTGCCGTCGTCCGGGTGCTGGAGGATGGCCTCGGTGTGCCAGGCCACGTCAGCGGCGCTGTGGCGCAGGAAGTAGTCGTCGCCCAGTTGGCTCCAGAGCTGCTCGGCGTCGTCCTGGTCGATGCCGCCGCGCACCAGGATGTCGATGGCCGCGCTCTGTGTCTGGCGGATCTGCTCCTCGCGGTCCACCGGGTTCTCCAGGCCGCGGCGCAGCGCGCGCTTGGTCTCGGTGTAGAGCTGGCGCAGCAGGCTGGCGCGCCAGGAGTTCCATAGCGTCGGGTTGGTGGCGTTGATGTCGGCGACGGTCAGGACGTAGAGGTAGTCCAGGTAGGTCTGGTTACCCATCAGCTGGGCGAAATCGTAGATCACCTGCGGGTCGGACAGGTCCTTGCGCTGGGCTGTGGTCGACATGATCAGGTGGTTCTGCACCAGCCAGGAGACCAGGTTGGTGTCCCACGGCGGCAATTGGTGGCGCTGGCAGAAGTGCTCGGCGTCCACCGCGCCCAGTTCCGAGTGGTCGCCGCCGCGGCCCTTGGCAATGTCGTGGTAGAGGCCGGCGATGTAGATCAGCTCCGGCTTGGGCAGGCGCTCCATGATCTTGCTGGCCAGCGGGTACTTTTCCGCCATATCCGGGCGCCGAAGTTTGCGCAGGTGCTTGATCAGGTTGAGGGTATGCGCGTCGACCGTATAGATGTGGAACAGGTCGTGCTGCATCTGCCCGACGATCAGCCCGAACTCCGGCAGGTAGCGGCCGAGGATGCCGTAGCGGTTCATCCGTCGCAGGTTGCGGTGAATGCCTTCCTGGCACTTGAACAGCTCGATGAACAGGCTGGTGTTGCGGATGTCGTGGCGGAAGTCGTCGTCGATCAGGTGCCGGCTGTCGCGCAGCAGGCGGATGGTATCGGCGCGTACGCCCTTGATCTCCGGGTGCTGGGCCAGCAGCACGAAGATTTCCAGCAGGGCGAACGGGGTGCGCTTGAAGACGTTGGCGTGGGTGACTTCCAGGTAGCCATCGCGCAGCTGGAAACGGCTGTTGAGCGACTGGATCTGGCCGTTTTCGCCGGCCCGCAGGATCACTTCTTCGAAGTGCTGGGTGATCAGGTCGTTCAGCTCGGAAACGGCCATCACCACGCGGTAGTACTTCTGCATGAAGCGCTCGACCGCCAGCTTGGCGTCGTTGCCTTCATAGCCGAGCATCCCGGCGATACGCCGCTGGTGGTCGAACAGCAGGCGGTCTTCGGCGCGGCCGGCGAGCATGTGCAGGGCGTAGCGGACCTTCCAGAGGAACTCCTGGCTGGAGGCCAGCACCGCGCACTCGCTCTCCACCAGGAAGCCTTCGCGGACCAGGGCGTGCAGGTTGAGGCTGCCGAAGTGGCGGCGGGCGACCCAGAGCAACGTCTGGATGTCGCGCAGGCCGCCGGGCGAACCCTTGACGTTGGGTTCGAGGTTGTATTCGGTGTCGTTGTATTTGGTGTGGCGGTGGATCTGTTCCTTGCGCTTGGCCAGGTAGAACTGCCCGCTGGGCCACATCTGCTTCGCGCTGGTGGCTTCGAGCATGCGCTGGCGCAGGCTGTCCGGACCGGAGATGGTCCGGCATTCCATCAGGTTGGTAACCACGGTGAGGTCGGCGCGCGCTTCCTCGGCGCATTCCGCCACTGAGCGCACGCTCTGGCCGACCTCCAGGCCGATGTCCCAGAGCAGGGTGAGGAAGCCTTCGATGGGCTCGCGGAAGCTTTCCTGGTCCTCGCTGTCGAGCAGGATCAGCAGGTCGATATCCGAGTGCGGATGCAGCTCACCGCGCCCATAGCCGCCCACCGCAACCAGTGCGATGTCGGCGTCGTCGCCCCAGTCGAAGCGATTCCAGGCCTGCTGCAGGATCTGGTCGACGAACCAGGCGCGGTCCTCGATCAGCCGGCGGATGTCGCGGCCGCCATTGAAGCGGGCGTCGAGCACCTCGTTGGCCTGACGAATGGCCTTCTTGAAGGCGGCGATGGGGCTGGATTTGAGGGCTAGTTCCGCCTGGAACTGCCCACGGTCGAACAACTCGGGATCCACCTGCGGCATGGCGGCCTTCCTGATCAATGGCTTAGGGGAGGGCAGGGGCAAGAGGGCAACCGGGCCTGCGCACATGGCGCTAGGCCCGACGGCTGTGCCGGGCCAGGATTTCTATGTTCTACCCAGCCGTCGGCGAGATTGCAAACCGCTCCTCAGGCCGAGGTGCGCGGGAAGCTTTCGTCGTTGCGCAGGGTCAGGATCTCGTAGCCGCCGGCGGTGACCAGCACGGTGTGCTCCCACTGCGCGGACAGCTTGCGGTCCTTGGTGATGGCCGTCCAACCGTCGCCCAGCAGGCGGGTTTCCGGGCGGCCCTGGTTGATCATCGGCTCGATGGTGAAGATCATGCCTTCCTTGAGCTCCAGGCCGGTGCCGGCGCGGCCGTAGTGCAGCACCTGAGGCTCCTCGTGGAACACCTGGCCGATGCCGTGGCCGCAGTACTCGCGCACCACGGAGAAACCGTTCTTCTCGGCGTACTTCTGGATCACTTCGCCGATGTCGCCCAGGCGCGCGCCCGGCTTGACCACGTCGATGCCCTTGTACATGCATTCCTGGGTGATCTGGCACAGGCGGTCAGCCCATTCCGGGGTCTTGCCGACCGAGAACATCTTGCTGGTGTCGCCGTGGTAGCCGTCCTTGATGACGGTGACATCGATGTTGACGATGTCGCCTTCCTTGAGCGGCTTTTCGTTGGGGATGCCGTGGCACACCACGTGGTTGATCGAGGTGCAGATGGACTTGGGGAAACCCTTGTAGTTCAGCGGCGCGGGAATGGCCTTCTGCACGTTGACGATGTAGTCGTGGCAGATACGGTCCAGTTCGTCGGTGGTGACGCCGGGCTTGACGTGTTCGCCGATCATTTCCAGCACTTCGGCGGCCAGACGGCCGGCGACGCGCATTTTCTCGATGTCTTCGGGCGTCTTGATGGTGACGGTCATGCGACTTCTCTTCAGGCGCTGCGTGCGCGCGGGTAAATGAGAGGAATGCGCAAGTCTATCAGATTTGGCGCCCCTCTATTAAGGGTGGACGGCCGACGGGCCACTCGGACGAGGCGGCGAGGGTGGTGCCGGGCGTCCTTTCGGGTTTTGTTCTGGCCGAGGTTGTGGTATAAAGCGCCCCGCTCTGAAGGCTACGGCCATTTTGGAGCATTAACCCACACATGCATCGACACGATGGCCTGGGTGCCTTTCGACACAGTCGGAGGGTTGGCCGTTGGGATGCATGGAGGCCTAACCCGACTTATCGAGGAACTATCATGTCCCAAGTCAATATGCGCGATATGCTGAAGGCCGGTGTGCACTTCGGCCACCAGACCCGTTACTGGAACCCGAAAATGGGCAAGTTCATTTTCGGCGCGCGTAACAAGATCCACATCATCAACCTCGAAAAAACCCTGCCGATGTTCAACGAGGCCCTGACCTTCGTTGAGCGCCTGGCCCAGGGCAAGAACAAGATCCTGTTCGTCGGCACCAAGCGTTCCGCCGGCAAGATCGTTCGCGAAGAAGCTGCCCGTTGCGGCATGCCGTACGTCGACCACCGTTGGCTGGGCGGCATGCTCACCAACTACAAGACCATCCGTCAGTCGATCAAGCGCCTGCGCGAGCTGGAAGTTCAGTCTCAGGACGGCACCTTCGCCAAGCTGACCAAGAAAGAAGCTCTGATGCGCTCCCGCGATCTGGAAAAACTGGATCGCAGCCTGGGCGGCATCAAGGACATGGGCGGCCTGCCGGACGCTCTGTTCGTGATCGACGTTGACCACGAGCGCATTGCTATCACCGAAGCCAACAAGCTGGGTATCCCGGTTATCGGCATCGTCGATACCAACAGCAGCCCGGAAGGCGTTGACTATGTTATCCCGGGTAACGACGACGCCATCCGCGCCGTACAGCTGTACCTGGGTTCCATGGCTGAAGCCGTACTGCGTGGCAAGAGCGCCGGTGGCGTGACTGCTGACGAGTTCGTAGAAGAAGCGCCGGCCGAATCCGCCGAAGGCTGATTCCAGGACGTCCAGACGTCCTGCGGTGCGCGGAAAGGGGGCTAGGCCCCCTTTTTGCCACCCTGTAAATTCCGCCCGGGCAGCCGGGCGATCTGGTTTTGAGAGCAACTCAAGAGGATTTCGAAATGGCAGAAATTACTGCAGCACTGGTCAAGGAACTGCGTGAGCGTACCGGCCAGGGCATGATGGAGTGCAAAAAGGCACTGGTAGCCGCCGAAGGCGATATCGAGAAAGCCATCGACGACATGCGCGCTTCCGGCGCCATCAAGGCTGCCAAGAAGGCCGGCAACATCGCCGCCGAAGGCGCCATCGCCGCCAAGGTAGCTGACGACGGCAAATCCGCGACCATCATCGAAGTCAACTCGCAGACCGACTTCCTGGCCCTGCAGGACGACTTCAAGAACTTCGTCGCTGCCAGCCTGGACAAGGCTGTTGCCCAGAAGCTGACCGACGCCGCTCCGCTGATCGCGGAACAAGAGCCGGCCCGTGAAGCCCTGGTTGCCAAGTGTGGCGAGAACGTCAACATCCGTCGCCTGGCTCGCACCGAAGGTGATGTGGTTGGCGCCTACCTGCACGGCCACCGCATCGGCGTTCTGGTTACCCTGATGGGTGGCAATGCTGAACTGGCTCGCGACATCGCCATGCACGTTGCTGCCAGCAACCCGCAGTTCCTCGATCCGTCGCAGGTTTCCGAAGAAGCCGTGGCCAAAGAGAAGGAAATCTTCCTCGCTCTGAACGCCGACAAGATCGCTGGCAAGCCGGAAAACATCGTCGAGAATATGGTCAAAGGCCGTATCTCGAAGTTCCTGGCCGAAGCCAGCCTGGTCGAGCAAGCGTTCGTCAAGGATCCGGAAGTCAAGGTCGGTGACCTGGCCAAGAAAGCCGGCGCTGAAATCGTTTCCTTCGTTCGTTTCGAAGTAGGCGAAGGCATCGAGAAAGTCGAAGCTGACTTTGCTGCCGAGGTTGCTGCTCAAGTAGCCGCTTCCAAGCAGTAATAGACAGTCTCACGACTGTCGCCCCGCAAGAGGCTGCCCGCTAACGCGCGCGGCCTCTTTGCCAAACTGGGGAAACCAAAAGGGGCGGTTTCCACGGCGCAGGCCCGCAAGGCGGGTTTAAAGGCACCGTAAGGCTGGCTGGTCCAAGCTTTCCACCAAGCACCCACAAGGTGCACAGCATTCAATCGCCGCAGGAGAAAAAGGTCATGGCTCAGCAGCTGAGCGCTCGTCAACCTCGCTATAAACGCATTCTTCTAAAACTGAGCGGCGAAGCCCTGATGGGCTCCGAGGAGTTCGGCATCGATCCCAAGGTGCTGGACCGCATGGCGCTGGAGATCGGCCAGCTCGTCGGTATCGGCGTGCAGGTCGGTCTGGTGATCGGTGGTGGCAACCTGTTCCGTGGCGCGGCGCTGTCCGCGGCCGGCATGGATCGCGTCACCGGTGACCACATGGGCATGCTCGCCACCGTGATGAACGGCCTGGCCATGCGTGACGCCCTGGAGCGCTCCAACATCACCGCCATCGTCATGTCCGCCATTTCCATGGTCGGCGTGACCGATCACTACGACCGCCGCAAGGCCATGCGTCACCTGAAGAGTGGCGAAGTGGTGATCTTCTCCGCCGGTACCGGCAACCCGTTCTTCACCACCGATTCCGCCGCCTGCCTGCGCGCCATCGAAATAGATGCTGACGTAGTACTCAAGGCGACCAAGGTGGACGGCGTGTACACTGCCGACCCGTTCAAGGACCCGAATGCCGAGAAGTTCGAACGTCTGACGTATGACGAAGTGCTCGATCGCAAGCTGGGCGTGATGGACCTTACCGCCATCTGTCTGTGCCGGGACCAGAAAATGCCGTTGCGCGTGTTCAACATGAACAAGCCCGGCGCGCTGCTGAATATTGTTGTAGGTGGTGCTGAAGGCACCCTGATCGAGGAGGATTGAGATGATCAACGAGATCAAGAAGGAAGCGCAGGATCGTATGGGCAAAACCCTGGAAGCCCTGGGCCATGCCTTCGCCAAGATTCGTACTGGCCGTGCGCACCCGAGCATCCTGGATAGCGTGATGGTGTCCTACTACGGTTCCGACACTCCGCTGCGCCAAGTGGCCAACGTCACCGTGGAAGACTCCCGTACCCTGGCTCTTAGCGTCTTCGACAAGACCATGATCCAGGCGGTTGAGAAGGCCATCATGACCTCCGACCTGGGCCTGAATCCCGCGACCGCCGGTACCACCATTCGTGTACCGATGCCGGCCCTGACTGAGGAAACCCGCAAGGGCTTCACCAAGCAGGCTCGCGCCGAGGCCGAGCAGGCCCGTGTTTCCGTACGCAACATTCGCCGCGATGCTCTTGCTCAGCTGAAAGACCTGCAGAAAGAGAAGGAAATCAGCGAGGACGAAGAGCGCCGCGCCGGTGACGATGTGCAGAAGATCACCGACAAGTTCGTCGCCGAGATCGAAAAGGCCCTCGAGGCCAAGGAAGCGGACCTGATGGCCGTTTGACGGCCGGGCTCTTGTCATGGAAAAGACCAAGCAGGTGACGCCCGTGCCCCGGCACGTGGCGATCATCATGGATGGCAACAATCGCTGGGCGAAGAAGCGCCTTATGCCCGGAGTGGCTGGGCACAAGGCTGGCGTGGATGCCGTCCGTGCGGTGATCAAGACCTGCGCCGAGGCAGGCGTCGAAGTGCTGACGCTGTTCGCCTTCTCCAGTGAGAACTGGCAGCGCCCGGCCGAAGAGGTTGGCGCGCTGATGGAGCTGTTCCTCATGGCCCTGCGCCGCGAGGTACGCAAGCTCAGTGCCAACGGCATTCGGCTGCGCATCATCGGTGACCGCAGTCGATTCGCTCCTGAGTTGCAGGCGGCGATGCGCGAGGCCGAGGCGCTGACGGCCAAGGGCAGCAGTATGCTGCTGCAGGTGGCGGCGAACTATGGTGGCCAGTGGGATATCACCCAGGCCGCCCAGCGTCTCGCCCGTGAAGTGCAGGCCGGCCATCTGGCGGCAGAGGAAATTACCCCGGAGCTGATCCAGGGTTGCCTCTCCACCGGAGACCAGCCGCTGCCCGACCTGTGCATTCGCACCGGTGGCGAGCACCGCATCAGCAATTTCCTTCTGTGGCAGCTGGCCTATGCCGAGCTGTATTTCTCCGATCTCTACTGGCCCGACTTCAAGCACGAAGCCATGCAGGCTGCGTTGCAGGACTATGCCTCTCGTCAGCGCCGCTTCGGCAAGACCAGCGAGCAGGTCGAGGCCGAGGCACCCCCGTCATGTTGAAACAACGAATCATCACGGCGCTGGTCCTGTTGCCGATCGCGCTGGGTGGTTTCTTCCTGCTCGATGGTGCGGCGTTCTCGCTGTTCATTGGTCTGGTGGTGAGCCTGGGTGCCTGGGAATGGGCGCGACTGGCCGGTTACAACGAGCAGTCTGCTCGCGTCGGTTACGCCGCTGTCGTCGCCGTGCTGATGCTGGTCCTGGCCTGGCTGCCGCAACTGGCCGGTGCTGTGCTGGTGCTGGCACTGCTCTGGTGGGGGCTGGCGATCGTCATGGTGCTGACCTATCCGGACAGCGCGTCGAGCTGGGGCGGCCGTTGGCGTCGACTGCTGATCGGCCTGCTGATCCTGCTGCCGGCCTGGCAGGGGCTGGTGCTGCTCAAGCAATGGCCGCTGTCCAATTGGTTGATCGTTGCCGTGATGGTGCTGGTCTGGGCTGCCGACATCGGCGCCTATTTCTCCGGAAAGGCCTTTGGCAAGCGCAAGCTTGCCCCGCGCGTAAGCCCGGGCAAAAGCTGGGAAGGCTTCTTCGGCGGCCTGGCGCTTTGCCTGGCGATCACCGTCGCTGTCTCCATCTATCGCGACTGGACTGTGCGTGAACTGCTGCTGGCGCTCCCGTGCGCGGCCATCGTGGTGGCCTTGTCGGTCATCGGTGACCTGACCGAAAGCATGTTCAAGCGCCAGTCGGGCCTCAAGGACAGCAGTAATCTGCTGCCGGGTCATGGTGGCGTGCTGGATCGCATCGACAGCCTGACCGCGGCCATCCCGGTATTCACCGCGTTGCTCTGGGCCGTGGGCTGGGGTACGCCGTGAGTCATCCGCAGTGGATCACTGTGCTGGGGGCAACCGGATCGATTGGCCTCAGCACTCTCGACGTCATCGGGCGTCATCCGGATCGTTATCGCGTCTTTGCGCTCAGTGGCTTTTCCCGTCTGGCTGAGCTTGAAGTGCTCTGCCTGCGCCATCAGCCGCGCTTCGTCGTCGTGCCTGAAGCTGAGCAGGCGCAAGCCCTGCGGGATCGCCTGAGCTCCGCAGGCCTCGAGGCTCGAGTGCTGGTCGGCGAGGCGGGTCTTTGCGAGATTTCTGCCCATCCCGAAGTGGATGCTGTGATGGCGGCCATCGTCGGCGCCGCTGGTCTGAAGCCTACTCTGGCGGCCGTCGAGGCTGGCAAGCGGGTCTTGCTGGCGAATAAAGAGGCGCTGGTGATGTCTGGCGCGCTGTTCATGAATGCCGTGCGCGCCAGTGGTGCCGTGCTTTTGCCCATCGACAGCGAGCACAATGCGATCTTCCAGTGCATGCCGACGGACTACGCTCGCGGCCTGGGCGAGGTGGGCGTTCGTCGAATCCTGCTGACTGCCTCGGGTGGCCCGTTCCGCGAAACGCCGCTGGAGCAGTTGGCCCAGGTTTCGCCTGAGCAGGCCTGTGCGCATCCCAATTGGTCGATGGGGCGGAAGATTTCTGTCGACTCGGCCAGCATGATGAACAAGGGACTGGAACTGATCGAGGCTTGCTGGCTCTTCGACGCTGCGCCGTCGAAGGTCGAGGTGGTGATCCACCCGCAGAGCGTGATCCATTCCCTGGTGGACTACGTGGACGGGTCGGTGCTGGCTCAGTTGGGCAATCCGGACATGCGTACCCCTATCGCCCATGCCCTGGCCTGGCCGCAGCGGATTGATTCCGGCGTTTCTCCGCTGGATCTGTTCTCCGTCGCCCGTCTGGACTTCAGTGCGCCCGATGAGCAGCGTTTCCCCTGTCTGCGCCTGGCGCGCCAGGCCGCCGAGGCGGGTGGCAGCGTGCCGGCGATGCTTAATGCAGCAAATGAGGTGGCCGTCGCGGCGTTCCTTGAGCGGCGCATCCGCTTCACGGATATCCCGGTTATCATCGACGAAGTGCTGAACCGCGAGGCGCACGCGCCGGTCGAATCGCTCGATGCGGTGTTGGCGGCCGACCAGTGCGCACGCGGCGCCGCGCAGGCGTGGTTGCAGGAGCGCGGGCTTTGAGCCCGAGGAGGTAGCGATGAGCGCCCTTTATATGGTGGTGGGACTGATTGTCGCCCTCGGCGTACTGGTCACCTTCCACGAGTTCGGACACTTCTGGGTCGCCCGTCGCTGCGGGGTCAAGGTCCTGCGCTTCTCCGTGGGCTTCGGCACACCGCTGGTGCGCTGGCATGATCGCCACGGCACCGAGTTCGTCGTTGCCGCCATTCCGCTGGGTGGCTACGTGAAAATGCTGGATGAGCGGGAAGGCGATGTTCCTGCCGAGTTGCTCGATCGCGCCTTCAATCGCAAGACGGTATTCCAGCGCATTGCCATCGTTGCTGCGGGCCCGATTGCCAACTTCCTGTTGGCCATCCTGTTCTTCTGGGTTCTGGCCATGCTGGGCAGCCAGCAGATCAGGCCGATCATCGGCTCCGTGGTGGCGAACAGTCCCGCGGCCATTGCTGGCCTGGCGTCCGGTCAGGAAGTGGTTGCAGTGGATGGCGAGGCTGTCGATGGCTGGAGCGGCGTCAACCTGCAGCTGGTGCGCCGCCTCGGTGAAACCGGCGAACTGAGTGTTTCGGTGCTGGAGCAGGGCTCGAGCGTTCCCGCGGTACACCAGGTGCGCATCAGTTCCTGGCTGAAGAACGAAGATAATCCCGATCCCATCGGTGGCCTGGGAATTCAGCCCTGGCGACCTGCTGTCGCACCGGTAATCGCTGAGCTGGACGAAAAGGGGCCCGCCAAGGCTGCCGGTCTGCAGATTGGTGATCGACTCGTCAGTCTGGATGGTCAGTCGGTCACGGATTGGCAGGACGTGGTCTCGCGTGTCCGCGCCATGCCTGAAGGCAAGGTGATTCTGGGTGTTGAGCGCGCCGGCCAGCGCGAGGAGCTGGCCCTGACCCTGGCAGCCAAGGGGGAGGGCAAGGCCCGCACTGGCTACCTGGGTGCAGGTGTCGCCGGCGGTCAGTGGCCTGCGGAAATGCTCCGCGAAGTGAGCTATGGACCGGTGGCGGCGGTGGGGCAGGCGCTTTCCCGAACCTGGTCCATGAGCCTGCTAACTCTGGATTCTCTAAAGAAAATGGTGCTCGGGCAGCTCTCGGTAAAAAACTTGAGCGGGCCGATAACCATTGCTAAAGTGGCGGGCGCTTCAGCCCAGTCCGGCGTAGGGGATTTTCTGCATTTCCTCGCCTATCTGAGCATCAGCTTGGGGGTTCTCAACCTGTTGCCGATTCCTGTCCTCGATGGCGGGCATCTGCTGTTCTACATGGTCGAGTGGGTGCGAGGTCGCCCACTGTCGGAGCGGGTCCAGGCTTGGGGGATGCAGATTGGCATCAGCCTGGTAGTCGGGGTCATGTTGTTGGCCCTGGTCAACGATCTGAGTCGACTGTAACCGCCCGTTGGTTTTCGGATCTGCCGCCCTTTGCGGCAGATTCTCTATTTGTCAGTTGGAATAAAAGGACTCCATGAAACGCTTTCTGCTTCCCGCGGCCCTTTCCGCGCTGATGATCGCCCAGGTTCACGCCGAGTCCTTCACTGTTTCCGATATCCGGGTCAACGGCCTGCAGCGCGTGTCTGCCGGCAGTGTGTTCGCGGCCCTGCCGCTGAACGTCGGCGAGCAGATCGACGATCGCCGCCTGGTCGAGGCGACCCGCTCGCTGTTCAAGACCGGCTTCTTCCAGGACATCCAGCTCAGCCGTGATGGCAATGTGCTGATCGTCAACGTGGTCGAGCGCCCGTCCATCTCCAGCATCGAGATCGAGGGCAACAAGGCCATCACCACCGAAGACCTGATGAAGGGTCTGAAGCAGTCCGGCCTCTCCGAAGGCGAAATCTTCCAGCGTGCGACCCTCGAGGGCGTGCGCAATGAGCTGCAGCGCCAGTACGTGGCCCAGGGGCGCTACTCCGCCGAGATCGAGACCGAAGTGGTGCCGCAGCCGCGCAACCGTGTCGCGCTGAAGATCAACATCAACGAAGGCACCGTGGCGGCCATCGCCCATGTCAACGTGGTGGGCAACACCGTCTTCTCCGAAGAAGACCTGACCGACCTGTTCGAGCTGAAGACCACCAACTGGCTGTCCTTCTTCAAGAACGACGACAAGTATTCCCGCGAGAAGCTCTCCGGCGACCTGGAACGTCTGCGTTCCTACTACCTGGACCGTGGCTACATCCACATGGATATCGCCTCCACCCAGGTTTCCATCACCCCGGACAAGAAGCACGTCTACATCACCGTCAACGTCAACGAAGGCGAGAAGTACACCGTCAGCGACGTGAAGCTCTCCGGCGACCTGAAGGTGCCGGAAGACGAAGTGAAGAAGCTCCTGCTGGTGAAGAAGGGCCAGGTATTCTCCCGCAAGGTGATGACCACTACCTCGGACCTCATCACCCGTCGCCTGGGTAACGAGGGCTACACCTTCGCCAACGTCAACGGCGTTCCCGAGCCGAACGACGAGAACAAGACCGTGTCGATCACCTACGTGGTCGATCCGGGCAAGCGCGCCTACGTCAACCGCATCAACTTCCGTGGCAACACCAAGACCGAGGACGAAGTACTCCGTCGCGAGATGCGCCAGATGGAAGGCGGCTGGGCCTCGACCTACCTGATCGACCAGTCCAAGCAGCGCCTCGAGCGCCTGGGCTACTTCAAGGAAGTCAACGTCGAGACCCCGGCTGTTCCGGGTACCGACGACCAGGTCGACGTCAACTACAGCGTGGAAGAGCAGCCGTCCGGCTCGATCACCGCGAGCGTGGGCTTCGCCCAGAGCGCCGGTCTGATCCTCGGCGGCTCGATCAGCCAGAACAACTTCCTGGGTACCGGTAACAAGGTCAGCATCGGCCTGACCAAGTCCGACTACCAGACCCGTTACAACTTCGGCTTCGTCGACCCCTACTGGACCGTTGACGGCGTGAGCCTGGGTTACAACGCCTTCTACCGCAAGACCGACTACGACGAGCTCGATGTCGACGTTTCCAGCTACTCGGTGAACAGCCTGGGTGCCGGCGTCAGCATCGGCTACCCGATCAGCGAGACCTCGCGTCTGACCTACGGCCTGACCGTGCAGCGCGATGACATCGACACTGGCGCCTATACCGTCGATGAGATCTTCGACTTCATCGAGAAGGAAGGCGACAGCTTCACCAACTTCAAGGCGTCCATCGGCTGGTCCGAGTCGACCCTGAACAAGGGCGTGCTGGCGAACCGCGGTCACTCGCAGAGCCTGGTGCTGGAAACCACCATTCCGGGTAGCGACCTGTCGTTCTACAAGCTCGACTACCGCGGCCAGATATTCGCGCCGCTGACTGAAACCTACACCATGCGCTTCCACACCGAGCTGGGTTACGGCGGCGCATACGGTGATACCGATCGCCTGCCGTTCTACGAGAACTACTACGCCGGTGGCTTCAACTCGGTGCGTGGCTTCAAGGACAGCTCCCTTGGTCCGCGTAGCACCCCGAGTATTGCGCGCAATGCGGATGGGTCGCAGATGGCTAGTGGCGGTCCGGATAGTAAAGGCCGCTACACCGACCCGGATCAGGATCCGGAAGCCTTCGGTGGTAACATCCTGATCACCGGCGGCGCCGAGCTGCTGTTCCCGCTGCCGTTCGTCAAGGATCAGCGCCAACTGCGTACCGTGCTGTTCTATGACATCGGTAACGTGTTTGATACCGATTGCCCGACGTCTTCCACGCAGGGTTGCGATGGCGTCAAGTTCCAGGACATGGCGATGTCCGCGGGTGTCGGCCTGACCTGGATTACCGCGCTGGGCCCGCTGAGCTTCAGTCTGGCGACGCCGATCAAGAAACCGGATAACGCCGAGACCCAGATCTTCCAGTTCTCCCTGGGACAGACCTTCTAATTGGCCGTATCGTTGTAAAGACAACCATGCTTTGTGCAGGAGTGCATTGTGCGTAAGTTGACCCAGTTCGTCCTGATCACCGCCGCCCTGGCAGCGAGCCCCGCGTTCGCCGACATGAAGATCGCGGTGCTCAACTATCAGATGGCACTCCTCGAGTCGGATGCGGCCAAGCAATATGCCGTGGATGCCGAGAAGAAGTTCGGCCCCCAGCTGACCAAGCTCAAGGCCCTGGAAACCGACGCCAAGTCCCTGCAGGACAAGCTGGTCAACGGCGGCAGCAAGATGTCCAACGCCGAGCGTGAAAAGGCTGAAGGCGACTTCAAGCAGAAGGCCCGCGACTTCCAGTTCCAGTCCAAGGAACTGAACGAAGCCAAGGCCGTTGCCGACCGCGACATGCTCAAGAAGCTCAAGCCGAAGCTGGATCAGGCCGTCGAGGAAACCATCAAGAAAGGTGGTTATGACCTCGTGGTCGAGCGTGGTGCCGTGGTCGACGTCAAGCCGCAGTACGACATCACCCGTCAAGTCATCGAGCGCATGAACCAACTGCGCTGATGATGACCGAGCTGTCCTTTACTCTCGCCGAACTGGCTGCGCAACTCGACGCCGAGTTGCGCGGCGATCCCGCTCAGGTAATCAGCGGGCTGGCTACCCTGCAGGATGCAGGTGCCGGTCAGCTGAGTTTTCTGGCCAATCCGCAGTACCGCAAGTTCCTTGCCGACAGCCAGGCCAGCGCCATCCTGCTGACTGCCGCTGACGCCGAAGGCTTTACCGGCAATGCGCTGATCGTTCCCAATCCCTACCTGGCCTATGCCGGCCTGTCCCACCAGTTCGACCGCAAGCCCAAGGCGCCGGTCGGCATTCATCCCACCGCGGTGGTCGATGAAGGTGCTCAGGTCGACGCAAGTGCCAGTGTCGGCCCCTATGCCGTGATCGAGGCGGGTGCGCAGATCGGTGCGAACGTCACCATCGGTGCCCACTGCTTCGTTGGCGCGCGTAGCGTGGTTGGCGAGGGTGGCTGGCTTGCACCGCGCGTTACGCTCTACCACGACGTCCGCATCGGCAAACGTGTGGTGATCCAGTCCGGTGCCGTGCTGGGTGGTGAGGGCTTCGGCTTCGCCAACCACAAGGGTGTCTGGCAGAAGATCGCGCAAATTGGCGGCGTAACCCTGGGTGATGACGTCGAGATCGGCGCCAACACCACCATCGATCGTGGCGCGTTGTCCGACACTATCGTCGGTAACGGCGTGAAGCTGGACAACCAGATCATGATCGCCCACAACGTGCAGATCGGTGACCACACGGCCATGGCCGGCTGTTGCGGGATTTCCGGCAGCGCCAAGATCGGCAAGCACTGCATGCTCGCCGGCGGCGTCGGCCTGGTCGGCCACATCGAGATTTGTGACAACGTCTTCGTCACCGGGATGACCATGGTGACCCGTTCGATCACCGAACCGGGCTCCTACTCGTCCGGTACCGCCATGCAGCCCGCGGCTGAATGGAAGAAGAGTGCCGCGCGCATTCGTCAGCTGGATGACATGGCCCGTCGTCTGCAGCAGCTGGAAAAGCGCCTGGCCGCCGTGACCCCAAGCGGAGACGCTCCATCAGATGCGTGATCCACGCATTTTTTGGCGTTTCCCTTTTCTGAACAGGCTCCCCTGAACATGATGGACATCAACGAGATTCGCGAATACCTGCCTCATCGCTACCCCTTCCTGCTGGTGGATCGGGTGGTGGAGCTGGACATCGAAGGCAAGCGCATTCGCGCCTACAAGAATGTCAGCATCAACGAGCCGTTCTTCAATGGCCACTTCCCGCAGCACCCGATCATGCCGGGTGTGCTGATCATCGAAGCCATGGCCCAGGCGGCCGGAATCCTCGGCTTCAAGATGCTCGACGTGAAGCCGGCCGATGGCACTCTCTATTACTTCGTCGGCTCCGACAAGCTGCGCTTCCGCCAGCCGGTGCTGCCGGGTGACCAGCTGCAGCTCAACGCCCAGTTCATCAGTGTCAAGCGCGGCATCTGGAAGTTCGACTGCAATGCCACCGTGGACGGCAAGCCGGTATGCTCGGCTGAAATCATCTGTGCGGAACGCAAACTATGAGTTTGATCGATCCTCGCGCCATCATCGACCCGCGCGCAAAGCTGGCTGACGACGTAGAAGTGGGCCCCTGGTCCATGGTCGGGCCGGATGTGGAGATCGGCGAAGGTACGGTGATCGGTCCGCACGTGGTGGTCAAAGGCCCCACGAAGATCGGCAAGCACAATCGGATTTTCCAGTTCTCCAGCGTGGGGGAAGATACCCCTGACCTGAAGTACAAGGGCGAACCGACTCGCCTGGTGATTGGCGATCACAACGTGATCCGCGAGGGTGTGACCATTCATCGCGGCACCATCCAGGATCGCTCGGAAACCACCATCGGCGACCACAACCTGCTCATGGCCTACGTGCACATCGGCCACGACAGTGTGATCGGCAACCATTGCATCCTCGTGAACAATACTGCGCTGGCAGGTCATGTTCACGTGGATGACTGGGCGATCCTCTCCGGCTACACGCTGGTGCATCAGTTCTGCCGTATCGGCGCTCACGCCTTCTCCGGCATGGGCACCACCATCGGCAAGGACGTCCCGGCCTATGTGACGGTCTTCGGCAACCCCGCCGAGGCCCGCAGCATGAACTTCGAGGGCCTGCGCCGTCGTGGCTTCAGCGCCGAATCGATCCAGGCGCTGCGCCGGGCCTACAAGGTGGTCTACCGCCAGGGCCTGACGGTGGACGAGGCGCTGGCCGAACTGGCCGAAGTTTCCGCGCAGTTCCCGGAAGTCGCGGTGTTCCGCGACTCCATCCAGAGCTCCACCCGCGGCATCACCCGCTGACCATGCAATCGACCGCACGCAAGCTGCGCGTCGCCCTGGTCGCGGGCGAGGCGTCCGGCGATATCCTCGGCTCCGGACTCATGCAGGCGCTCAAGCAGCGCCACTCCGACATCGAGTTCATCGGTGTCGGCGGTCCGCGCATGGAAGCCGAAGGGCTGAAGTCGCATTTCCCCATGGAACGCTTGTCGGTCATGGGGTTGTTCGAGGTCCTGGGGCGTCTGCGCGAACTGCTGCGCCGGCGCAAGGACCTGGTACAGATGCTGATCGCGGCCAGGCCGGATGTGTTCATCGGCATCGATGCGCCGGACTTCACCCTCAATATCGAATTGAAGCTGCGTCGCGCGGGCATCCGCACGGTGCACTACGTCAGCCCGTCGGTCTGGGCCTGGCGGCAGAAGCGTGTGCTGAAGATCAAGGAAGCCTGCGATCTGATGCTCGCGCTCTTCCCCTTCGAGGCGCGCTTCTACGAAGAGCATGCGGTGCCGGTGCGTTTCGTCGGCCATCCGCTGGCCAACACCATTGCGCTGGAGGCCGACCGCGCCGGTGCACGCGAACGTCTCGGTCTTCCGCAGGACGCCTGCGTTGTCGCGCTTCTGCCCGGTAGCCGGGGAGGCGAGGTTGGCAAGCTGGGTGCGTTGTTCCTCGATACCGCTCAGCGCCTGCTGCAGAGCCGTCCCGATTTGCGCTTCGTGCTGCCTTGCGCGAGCCCTGATCGTCGTTTGCAGATCGAAGAAATGCTCTCCGGTCGCGATCTGCCGGTGCAATTGCTCGATGGTGCCTCCCATGAGGCGCTGGCCGCGTGCGATGCCGTGCTGATCGCGTCGGGCACCGCCACGCTGGAAGCGCTGCTTTACAAACGGCCGATGGTCGTTGCCTACAAGGTCGCGCCCATGACCTATCGCATTCTCAAGCGCTTGGTAAAGAGTCCGTACATCTCGTTGCCAAACCTGCTGGCTGGCCGTCTACTGGTTCCGGAGCTGATCCAGGACGCGGCAACGCCAGAGACGCTGGCCACGACCTTGCTGCCCCTGCTCGACGACGGCAGCGTACAGACCGAACCCTTCGACGCCATCCATCGCGCCTTGCGCCAGGATGCGTCCGCGCAGGCCGCCGAAGCGGTGCTCGCCCTGGTGGAGAAACGTTGATGCAGATGGGCCTGGACTTCACCCTGGTGGAAGAGCTGGTAGCCGGTGTCGATGAAGTGGGTCGTGGTCCTCTGTGCGGTCCAGTGGTCACCGCCGCAGTGATCCTCGACCCGACGCGCCCGATCAAGGGTCTCAACGACTCGAAGAAGCTCAGCGAAGCGCGGCGCGAGGCGCTGTTCGACGAGATCCGCGAGAAGGCCCTGGCCTGGTGCATAGCCCGTGCCGATGTGCATGAGATCGACCAGCTGAACATCCTCCACGCCACGATGCTCGCCATGCAGCGCGCGGTGGAGGGCCTGAGCGTCACGCCGAAGCTCGCGCTGATCGATGGCAATCGCTGCCCGAAACTGAAGGTGCCCTCCGCGCCGGTCGTCCAGGGTGACGCCAAGGTCCCGGCCATTGCAGCCGCGTCGATTCTGGCCAAGGTCAGCCGCGACCGCGAGATGCAGGAAATGGAAGCCCTTTACCCCGGCTACGGCATTGGCGGGCACAAGGGCTACCCGACCCCGGTGCACCTCGAAGCCCTCCGGCGCCTGGGTCCGACACCCATCCACCGCCGGTCCTTTGGGCCGGTGCGTGCGCTGCTGGAAAATCCCGCCGGCATCCTGTAACACCCTGTTATTTCTCTGGAATTCCTCGCGGCCAGCGCTTCTGCGGTGACTTGAAACACCCGGCGCGACGGCTGGCCCATTGATCCCTGTAGCTTTGCGGACAGCCCCGGTACAATCCGGGGCTTGCCGTTTTTCGCGTTTGCCAAGGACCACCATGACCGCCACCTTCGTTCACCTGCGTCTGCACACCGAATTCTCCCTGGTCGACGGCCTGGTACGGGTCAAGCCGCTGATCAAGGCGGTCGGCGGGGCGGGTATGCCGGCAGTGGCGGTGACCGACCTGAGCAACATGTGCTCGCTGGTGAAGTTCTACAAGACGGCCATGGGCGGCGGCATCAAACCGATCTGCGGTGCCGACATCTGGCTGGCCAATCGCGACGAGGACGGCCCGCTGACCCGTCTGACCCTGCTGGCGATGAATGCCAAGGGCTACCGCAACCTCACCGAGCTGATTTCCCGTGGCTGGCAGGAAGGCCAGCGCAACGGCGAGATCATCATCGAGCGACAGTGGGTCAAGGAGGCCGCCGAAGGCCTGATCGCGCTGTCCGGCTCCAAGGAAGGCGAGATCGGCATGGCGCTGCTGGAGGGCGACGACGCCCACGCAGACTCCCTGCTGGCCGAGTGGCTGGAGGTTTTCCCGGATCGCTTCTACCTCGATATCCAGCGTACCAACCGGGTCAACGACGAAGAGCATGTGCATGCCGCCGTGGCCCTGTCTGCGCGCAGTGGCGCCCCGTTGGTTGCCACCAACGACGTGCGCTTCATCAAGGAAGCGGACTTCGAGGCCCACGAGACCCGGGTTTGTATCGGCGAAGGCCGCGCCCTGGATGACCCGCGCCGCTCGCGCAGCTATTCCGATCAGCAATACCTGAAGAGCCCGGAGGAGATGGCCGAGCTGTTCAGCGATATTCCCGAGGCTCTGGAAAACTCCGTCGAGATCGCCAAGCGCTGCAACATCGACGTGCAGCTGGGCAAGTACTTCCTGCCCAACTTCCCGATCCCCTTCGACGACATGGACATAAACGACTACCTGCGCCATGTCTCCTACGAAGGCCTGGAAGAGCGCCTGGCAGTGCTGTGGCCGAAAGAGACCACGCCCAACTACGAAGAGAAGCGGCAGATCTACGTCGATCGACTGGAGTTCGAGCTGGGCACCATCATCCAGATGGGCTTCCCCGGCTACTTCCTGATCGTGATGGACTTCATCAAGTGGGCCAAGAACAACGGCGTACCGGTGGGCCCCGGCCGGGGATCGGGTGCCGGCTCGCTGGTCGCCTACGTGCTGAAGATCACCGACCTCGATCCGCTGGCCTATGACCTGCTGTTCGAGCGTTTCCTGAACCCCGAACGTATTTCCATGCCCGACTTCGACGTCGACTTCTGCATGGAAGGCCGCGACCGAGTGATCGACTACGTGGCCGGCGCGTACGGCCGCAATGCGGTGAGTCAGATCATCACCTTCGGCTCCATGGCCGCGAAGGCGGTGGTGCGCGACGTGGCGCGGGTACAGGGCAAGTCCTACGGCCTGGCCGACAAGCTGTCGAAGATGATCCCCTTCGAAGTGGGCATGACCCTGGAGAAGGCCTTCGAGCAGGAGGAAATGCTTCGCGACTTCCTCAAGACCGACGAGGAAGCCCAGGAAATCTGGGACATGGCGCTCAAGCTGGAGGGTGTGACCCGTGGTACCGGCAAGCACGCCGGGGGGGTGGTGATCGCGCCGACCAAGCTGACCGACTTCGCCCCCATCGCCTGCGACGAAGAGGGCGCCGGCCTGGTGACCCAGTTCGACAAGGACGACGTGGAGGCCGCCGGCCTGGTGAAGTTCGACTTCCTCGGCCTGCGTACCCTGACCATCATCAAGTGGGCGATGGAGATCATCCATCGCAAGCAGCAGAAGGCCGGTGACCCCAATCTGGTCGACATCGACCGCATCCCGCTGGACGACAAGAAGACCTACGACCTGCTGCAGAAAGCGGAAACCACCGCGGTGTTCCAGCTTGAATCGCGCGGCATGAAGGAGCTGATCAAGAAGCTCAAGCCCGACTGCCTGGAAGACCTCATCGCACTGGTGGCGCTGTTCCGTCCCGGCCCGCTGCAGTCGGGCATGGTGGACGACTTCATCAACCGTAAGCACGGTCGTGAGGAAATCTCCTACCCGCACCCGGACTACCAGTACGCCGGCCTCGAACCTGTGCTCAAGCCCACCTACGGCATCATCCTGTACCAGGAACAGGTGATGCAGATTGCCCAGGTGATGGCGGGCTACAGCCTCGGCGGCGCGGACATGCTGCGTCGCGCCATGGGCAAGAAGAAGCCCGAGGAAATGGCCAAGCAGCGCGGCGGCTTCATCGAGGGCTGCAGCAACAACGGCATCGATGCCAACCTCTCGGGCAACATCTTCGACCTGGTGGAAAAGTTCGCCGGCTATGGCTTCAACAAGTCGCACTCGGCCGCCTACGGCCTGGTGTCGTACCAGACCGCCTGGCTGAAGACCCACTGGAAAGCCCCGTTCATGGCCGCGGTGCTCACCGCGGATATGCAGAACACCGACAAGGTGGTGACGCTCATCGAGGAGTGCCGCCACATGAAGCTGCGCATCCTCGCGCCGGACGTGAACAACTCCGAGTTCCGCTTCACCGTCGATGAGGACGATCAGATCGTCTACGGCCTGGGCGCGATCAAGGGCGTCGGCGAAGGTCCGGTGGAGGCCATCACCGAGTGCCGCAACGAAGGCGGGCCGTTCAAGACCCTGTTCGACTTCTGCGACCGTATCGACCTCAAACGTGTCAACAAACGTACCCTGGAGGCGTTGATCCGCGCTGGTGCGCTGGACCGACTCGGCCCGCACTTCTTTGAGGAGCAAAAGGCCTACCACGCCCACGTCGATATCAACCGCGCCGTGCTGCTGGCGTCCATGGAAGAAGCCGTGAAGGCCGCCGAGCAGACCTCGCGCAGCCACGACAGCGGTCACATGGACCTGTTCGGCGGCGTCTTCGCCGAGCCCGAGGCGGACGTCTACGCCAACCACCGCAAGGTCAAGGAGCTCAACCTCAAGGAGCGCCTGAAGGGCGAGAAAGATACCCTCGGCCTGTACCTGACCGGTCACCCCATCGACGAATACGAAGGCGAGGTGCGACGTTTTGCCCGCCAGCGCATTGTCGAGCTGAAACCTGCGCGCGATACCCAGACCGTCGCCGGCCTCATCGTCAACCTGCGGGTCATGAAGAACAAGCGCGGCGACAAGATGGGCTTCGTGACCCTGGACGACCGCTCGGGCCGGATCGAGGCCTCGCTGTTTGCCGAAGCCTTCGCTGCCAACCAGGCGCTGTTGCAGACCGACGCGCTGGTGGTGATCGAGGGCGAGGTCAGCCAGGACGATTTCTCCGGCGGCCTGCGCCTGCGTGCCAAGCGCGTGATGGGGCTGGAAGAGGCTCGCACCTCGCTGGCGGAAAGCCTGCGGGTGCGCGTCCATGCCGATGCGCTCAAGGGTGACCGCCTGCGCTGGCTGGCCGATCTGTGCACCCGCCACCGTGGCAGTTGCCCGGTCACCGTGGACTACAGTGGCGAGCAAGCGCGCGCCCTGTTGCAGTTCGGTGAGCAATGGCGAATCGACCCGGCAGACAACCTGATTCAAGCGTTGCGTGACCAGTTCGGCCGCGACAACGTCTTCCTGAACTACCGCTAGTGAAGCCGGTGGCCCAAGGCCGCCCGCCCGCCAGTCTCGACCCTTGGCGCCCGATACCGTAAGGTAGGGCGCCTACGGACCAGGCCCAGCCGCCAACAGAACGACGGATAGCCCATGAACCCGAATTTTCTCGATTTCGAACAGCCCATTGCCGACCTGCACGCCAAGATCGAAGAGCTGCGCCTGGTCGGTAACGACAACGCGCTGAACATCACCGACGAAATCTCCCGTCTGCAGGAGAAGAGCAAGGCGCTGACCGAGAACATCTTCGGCAACCTGTCCAGCTGGCAGATCGCCCAGCTCGCGCGCCATCCGCGTCGCCCCTATACCCTGGATTACATCGAGCACATCTTCACCGAGTTCGAAGAGCTGCACGGCGACCGCCACTTCTCCGACGACGCCGCGATTGTCGGCGGTGTTGCCCGTCTGGAAGACCAGCCGGTGATGATCATCGGCCACCAGAAGGGCCGTGAAGTCCGTGAGAAGGTACGCCGCAATTTCGGCATGCCGCGTCCGGAAGGCTACCGCAAGGCCTGCCGCCTGATGGAAATGGCCGAACGTTTCAAGATGCCGATCCTGACCTTCATCGACACCCCCGGCGCCTACCCGGGCATTGATGCCGAAGAGCGCGGCCAGAGCGAAGCGATCGCCTGGAACCTGCGCGTCATGGCGCGCCTGAAGACCCCGATCATCGCCACCGTCATCGGCGAAGGCGGCTCCGGCGGCGCACTGGCCATCGGCGTCTGCGACCAGCTGAATATGCTGCAGTACTCCACTTACGCGGTGATCTCGCCCGAAGGTTGCGCCTCGATCCTCTGGCGTACCGCCGAGAAGGCACCGGAAGCGGCCGAAGCCATGGGTATCACCGCCAACCGCCTGAAGGACCTGGGTATCGTCGACAACGTCATCCCCGAGCCGCTGGGCAGCGCCCACCGAGATCCGGCCGCCATGGCCGAGACCATTCGCAACTCCCTGCTCGGCCAGCTCGATACGCTGAACCAGTTGAGCACCGAAGAACTCCTCGCGCGCCGCTACGAGCGCCTGATGAGCTACGGCGTCGCCTGATCGACGCCTTCGGCGCAGTGCGGGTGACGAGGTATCCTTGCCTCGTCCCCGACCCTGCCGATCTGCGCCATGCCTGCTGATTTCGAATCCCGACTGCTGAATTTCCTCGCGCTCTGGCGCAACGCGCCGGCGTGGCGTGTCGCATTATCCGGCGGGCTGGATTCCACTGTTCTCCTGCACCTTCTGGCGCAGATCGCCTCTCGCGAGGCCTTGCCGCCAATCTCCGCCATTCATGTGCACCATGGCCTGCAGGCTGTTGGTGATGCCTGGCCGGAACACTGCCAGCACTTCTGCGATTCCCTTGGCGTGCCGATGCGGGTGGTCCGCGTGCAGGTCGATGACGGTGCGAGCCTGGAGCGCGCCGCGCGCGAGGCGCGGTATACGGCTTTCGCCGAGGCGCTGGGGGAGGGCGAATGCCTGCTGACCGGCCAGCACCGTGACGATCAGGCGGAGACCGTTCTGTTCCGGCTGTTCCGCGGTGCCGGGGTGCGGGGGCTGTCCGGGATGGCCGCCTGTCGTCCGCTGGGCTCTGGTGTGTTACTGCGCCCGCTTCTGGGGATTCATCGTGCGGAGCTGGAACGGTACGCCCGCCGCCATGGGCTGAGCTGGGTGGAGGACCCTTCCAATGCCTGCGACGATTTCGACCGCAACTACCTGCGCAACCGGGTGCTGCCGGGCATCGTCCGGCGCTGGCCCTCGGCCGTCGAAACCATCACTCGCAGCGCCGAGCACCTGGCGGAAGCCGACAGGCTGCTCGGCGAGTTGGCACAGGGCGACTTGATTTCCGCCGGCGCCCGCAACGAATACATCGGTATGCAATTGCCTTCGCTGGCCATCGCCGCGTTGGCGGAGCTGAGCGAGCCTCGCCAGCGCAATGCGTTGCGCCACTGGCTCGCCCCTCTGGCGCGATTGCCTGATAGCGCCCATTGGGCCGGCTGGCGCAACCTGCGCGATGCCCGCGAAGACGCCGAACCGATCTGGCGCCTAGCCGACGGCGAGTTGCGCCGCGCTCACGGACGCCTCTGGTGGTTGGCCAATCCCTGGCTGGATTTCGTACCGATCAATCAGATCTGGAAGGCTCCCTCGCAGGAGCTTTCGCTTCCGGGTAACGGTTCGTTGCGTTTCGACGGCGAGCCGCCACATGGGCCGTTGGAGGTTCGTTATCGCCAGGGTGGCGAGGTGATGTCACTGATTGATCGTGGCCGGCGCGACCTCAAGCGGCTGCTCAACGAAGCGGCGATTCCGGCTTTCATGCGAAGCCGCCTGCCGCTGCTCTGGCGAGCCGACGAACTGCTCGGCGTGGCCCTGCTGCCGGGCCTGCGGGTGGAGGCAGGGCAGGGCTGGACCCTACGCTGGACACCTCCGACGAATGACTCGGGTTTGAGCTGATAGCGGCTTTCCGGTAGACTACGCTCCCGTCTTGTACAGCTCCTGTTGATTCGCCTGCGAATCAGTGGGAGTTCGCTATTTTCACGACGAAGTCGTGAGCCGGGTCTTGTACCCGACACCTTCGCTTCCCCGGCGGCCGAGCCGCCTAAACGCTGACATTCAGGGCTTTTCATGACGCGCTACATCTTCGTCACGGGTGGTGTTGTTTCTTCATTGGGGAAAGGCATCGCCTCGGCTTCCTTGGCTGCCATTCTGGAAGCGCGTGGCCTGAAGATCACGATGCTCAAGCTGGACCCCTACATCAACGTCGACCCGGGCACCATGAGCCCGTTCCAGCACGGTGAGGTGTTCGTCACCCACGACGGCGCTGAGACCGACCTCGATCTGGGCCACTACGAGCGTTTCGTTCGTACCACGATGACCCAGAACAACAACTTCACCACTGGCCGCGTCTACATGGACGTGCTCCGCAAGGAGCGCCGTGGTGATTATCTGGGCGCCACCGTGCAGGTGATCCCGCACATCACCGACGAGATCAAGCGTCGCATCATCAAGGGCGCCGGCGATGCCGACGTGGCCCTGGTTGAAGTCGGCGGTACCGTCGGTGATATCGAGTCGCAACCCTTCCTCGAGGCCATCCGCCAGCTGCGCGTGGAAATCGGCTCGCGCCGCGCCATGCTGATGCACCTGACGCTGGTTCCGTACATCGCCACCGCTGGCGAGACCAAGACCAAGCCGACCCAGCACTCGGTCAAGGAACTGCGCTCCATCGGCCTGCAGCCGGACATCCTGATCTGCCGCTCCGACCATCCGGTGGACGTGTCCTCCCGTCGCAAGATTGCCCTCTTCACCAACGTGGAAGAGCGCGCGGTCATTTCGCTGGAAGACGTCGACACCATCTACCGCATTCCGTCCGTACTGCACGCCCAGGGCGTCGACGACCTGGTCGTCGAGCGCTTCGGCCTGGAGTGCGGCCCGGCCGACCTGTCCGAATGGGACCGCGTGGTCGACGCCAAGCTCAACCCCGAGCGTGAAGTCACCATCGCCATGGTCGGCAAGTACATGGAACTGCTCGACGCCTACAAGTCGCTGATCGAAGCCATGACCCACGCCGGCATTCAGAGCCGCACCAAGGTCAACCTGCGCTATATCGACTCCGAGGACATCGAGCAGCAGGGCACCAGCCTGCTCGAAGGCGCCGACGCCATCCTGGTTCCGGGCGGCTTCGGCCTGCGCGGCGTGGAAGGCAAGATCACCGCCGTGCAGTACGCCCGTGAGAACAAGGTTCCGTACCTGGGCATCTGCCTGGGTATGCAGGTGGCTGTCATCGAATACGCCCGCAACGTGCTGGGGTGGAGCGATGCCAACTCCACTGAGTTCGACAAGTCCAGCGGCCACCCGGTCGTCGGCCTGATCACTGAATGGCAGGACGCTACCGGCGCCACCGAAGTGCGCACCGAAGCTTCCGACCTGGGCGGCACCATGCGCCTGGGCGCCCAGGAGTGCCTGCTGTCCGCCGGCACCCTGGTGCACGACTGCTACGGCAAGGAAGTGATCGTCGAGCGTCACCGTCACCGCTACGAAGTGAACAACAACCTGCGTCCGCAACTGGAAGCCGCCGGCCTGAAGATTTCCGGCCGCTCCGGCGACGGCGCGCTGGTGGAAGTCGTGGAAGCTCCGGACCATCCTTGGTTCGTCGCCTGCCAGTTCCACCCGGAGTTCACTTCCACCCCGCGTGATGGCCACCCGCTGTTCAGCGGCTTCGTCAACGCCGCCCTGAAGCAAGCCGGGAAAGCCTGAACATGACCCAGAAGATCATCCGCGTCGGTGATATCCAGATCGGCAACGACCTGCCGTTCGTGCTGTTCGGCGGCATGAACGTGCTGGAGTCGCGCGACCTGGCGATGCAGGTCTGCGAAGAGTATGTGAAGGTCACCGAAAAGCTCGGTATCCCTTACGTATTCAAGGCCAGCTTCGACAAGGCCAACCGTTCCTCGATCACCTCGTTCCGTGGTCCGGGCATGGAAGAGGGGCTGAAGATCTTCGAAGAGATCAAGAAGACCTTCAACGTGCCGGTCATCACCGACGTGCACGAGCCTTACCAGGCCGCTCCGGTGGCCGAGGTCTGCGACATCATCCAGCTGCCGGCCTTCCTCTCTCGGCAGACCGACCTGGTCGTGGCCATGGCCCAGACCAAGGCGGTGATCAACATCAAGAAGGCCCAGTTCCTCGCGCCGCAGGAGATGAAACACATCCTGCGCAAGTGCGAGGAGGCGGGTAACGACCAGCTGATCCTCTGCGAGCGTG
Source organism: Pseudomonas sp. YH-1 (assembly GCF_051990045.1). Classification (NCBI taxonomy): domain Bacteria; kingdom Pseudomonadati; phylum Pseudomonadota; class Gammaproteobacteria; order Pseudomonadales; family Pseudomonadaceae; genus Pseudomonas; species Pseudomonas sp. YH-1. The sequence goes on from NZ_CP178184.1 coordinate 2,851,433, forward strand.
GCTCCTCCTTCGGGTACAACAACCTGGTGGTGGACATGCTCGGCTTCGGCATCATGAAACAGTTCGAGTACCCGGTGTTCTTCGACGTGACCCACGCCCTGCAGATGCCGGGTGGTCGCGCCGATTCCGCCGGCGGCCGTCGCGCCCAGGTCACCGACCTGGCCAAGGCCGGCATGAGCCAGGGCCTCGCTGGTCTGTTCCTGGAGGCCCATCCGGACCCCGAGAACGCCAAATGCGACGGTCCGTGTGCCTTGCGCCTGAACAAGCTCGAGCCTTTCCTGTCCCAGCTCAAGCAGCTGGACGACCTGGTCAAGAGTTTCCCCACTATCGAGACTGCCTGAGAATCCGCTCGATGTGCCCCGCAGCGCCAAGTGCTGCGGGGCATCGAGCAGGTTCTGATGTCTCACCAGCCGCCCCGTTTATCTCTATCTTCGGAGTGTTATCAAGAATGGCAAAGATCGTCGACATCAAGGGCCGTGAGGTCCTGGACTCCCGCGGCAACCCGACCGTTGAAGCGGACGTGATCCTGGACAACGGCATCGTCGGCAGCGCTTGCGCCCCGTCCGGTGCATCCACCGGTTCCCGCGAGGCTCTCGAACTGCGCGATGGCGACAAGAGCCGTTACCTGGGCAAGGGCGTGCTGAAAGCCGTGGCCAACATCAATGGCCCGATCCGCGACCTGCTGCTGGGCAAGGACGCGGCTGACCAGAAAGGTCTGGATCACGCGATGATCGACCTCGACGGCACCGAGAACAAAGGCAAGCTGGGCGCCAACGCGATCCTGGCCGTCTCCCTGGCTGCCGCCAAGGCTGCCGCCCAGGCCAAGGGCGTACCGCTGTACGCGCACATCGCCGACCTGAACGGCACCCCTGGCCAGTACTCCATGCCGGTTCCGATGATGAACATCATCAACGGCGGCGAGCACGCCGATAACAACGTCGACATCCAGGAGTTCATGGTTCAGCCGGTTGGCGCCAAGAACTTCGCCGACGCGCTGCGCATGGGCGCCGAGATCTTCCACCACCTCAAAGCCGTGCTGAAGGCCCGTGGCCTGAACACCGCCGTCGGTGACGAAGGTGGCTTTGCGCCGAACCTGGCTTCCAACGAAGACGCCCTGGCCGCCATCGCCGAAGCGGTTGCCAACGCCGGCTACAAGCTGGGCGACGACGTCACCCTGGCCCTGGACTGCGCTTCCTCCGAGTTCTTCAAGGACGGCCAGTACGACCTGGAAGGCGAAGGCAAGGTGTTCAGCGCCGAAGGTTTCGCCGACTACCTCGCCGGCCTGACCCAGCGCTACCCGATCATCTCCATCGAAGACGGCATGGACGAGTCCGATTGGGCTGGCTGGAAAGTCCTGACCGACAAGATCGGCGAGAAGGTCCAGTTGGTGGGTGACGACCTGTTCGTGACCAACACCAAGATCCTCAAGCGCGGCATCGACGAGAAGATCGGCAACTCGATCCTGATCAAGTTCAACCAGATCGGCTCGCTGACCGAGACCCTGGAAGCCATCCAGATGGCCAAGGCCGCCGGCTTCACCGCCGTGATCTCGCACCGTTCGGGCGAAACCGAGGACAGCACCATCGCTGACCTGGCCGTCGGCACTGCCGCTGGTCAGATCAAGACCGGCTCCCTCTGCCGCTCCGACCGCGTTTCCAAGTACAACCAGCTGCTGCGCATCGAAGAGCAGCTGGGCGCCAAGGCGCCGTACCGTGGTCGCGCGGAATTCCGCGGCTGATCCTAGTCTGGTACGGTGAAGGGGTGGCACGAGCCACCCCTTTGCGTATGGAGCTGAAGGTTTGAGGTTACGTAGCCCTTACTGGCTGTTCGTTGTGCTGATCCTGGCGCTGGCCGGCCTGCAGTATCGTCTGTGGGTGGGTGATGGCAGCCTGGCGCAGGTGCGCGACCTGCAGAAGCAGATCGCCGACCAGCAGGGCGAGAACGAGCGCCTGCTCGAGCGTAACCGCATCCTCGAGGCGGAAGTCGCCGAGCTCAAGAAAGGCACCGAGACCGTCGAGGAGCGTGCGCGCCACGAACTCGGCATGGTCAAGGACAAGGAAACCCTCTACCAGCTCGCGCAATGACCACTCCCGCCTTCTGGGCCGTGATCCCGGCCGCCGGCATCGGTTCGCGGATGCGCGCCGACCGCCCCAAGCAATACCTCGACCTTGCCGGTCGCAGCATTCTCGAACGCACCCTCGACTGCTTCCTCGGCCATCCCCGGCTGAAGGGCCTCGTGGTGTGTCTGGCCGCCGACGATCCCTGGTGGCCGACCCTGCCGAGTGCTTCCAACGAGCTGATCCAGCGTGCCGACGGTGGCCGCGAGCGCGCCGATTCCGTGCTCAATGGCCTGCTGCGCCTGACCGAACTGGGCGCTGGCAGCGACGACTGGGTGCTGGTGCACGACGCTGCCCGGCCGAATCTGGCTCGCGCGGACCTGGATCGTTTGTTGGGCGAGTTGGAGTTCGACGGCGTCGGTGGCCTGCTTGGTGTGCCCGCGCGGGACACCCTGAAGCGCGTTGGTACTGACGGCCGCGTAGTGGAAACCATCGACCGCAGCGTGGTCTGGCAAGCCTACACCCCGCAGATGTTCCGCCTAGGTGCGTTGCATCGCGCGCTCGCCGATGCGCTGGTGGCCGAGGCGGCCATTACTGACGAGGCTTCTGCCATGGAGTGGGCGGGCTACGCACCGCGCATGGTGGAAGGGCGGATAGACAACATCAAGGTCACCACCCCGGAAGACCTGCAGCGCCTGCAGCGCAACTTCGCCAAGCACTGACTCTCTCCCGCAAATAACTGCCTCGGTACCGTAGGGCGAATAACCTGGAACAGGTTATCCGCCGGCTCTTCCAGACGCGGCGCATAACGCTGGCGCGTTGTGCCCCCAGCGAAGCCGCTTCAGCCTTGTAGCGGCACTTCGATCAGGAAACGGAACAGCGCCCCGTGCTGCTCCACCGCCAGGCAATGGTAGCCATGGCGCTGGGTGTCTTCCGGAATGCCATGCACCGACTGCGAACAGTCGGTGATCACCTCCAGCAGGTCGCCCGGCTTGAGCGTCTCCAGGGTTTCCAGGGTGGCGATGGCGTTGTACGGGCAGTGTTCGCCGCGCAGGTCAAGCGACAGCGTCGGCGTCTTGGTTTCGGACATCGTTGGCTTTCCGTTTACGAGTGAAGCGTTGAGCGTTGAGCTGCAACAGCAGCATGCACAGCGCGAGACCGGCGAAAGTGATCAGCAGGCCGCCGCCGGGGCCGAATTCCTGCAGCAGGTTGAGCTTGGGATAGGGTAGGGCGAGGCTGGTGCCGAGCTGGTCCCAAAACACGGCGACCAGGGTGCCACCGATCACGTTGCCGACACCTACTACCCAGAAGTGCACCTGGCCCTCCATCGAGCGGTACATCCAGCCCGTCTCGCAGCCGCCGGCCAGCACGATGCCGATGCCGAACAGTACGCCGCCGATCACGGCATTCGGGCCCATCCAGAAGATCTTTGGCGGCAGGCCGTTGTGGATAGCCGCGAAGGTGCCCACGCAGGCTGCTGCCATGCCCAGCAGGATACCCAGTGCGGCCTGGGTACGGCCGGTGGTCCAGAGGTCGCGGGCGGCACTGGTGAAGCAGATCTGTGCGCGTTCGATCAGGCCGCCGAACAGCAAGCCGAACAGGCAGGCCATGCCGAGCACCAGCGAGACCTCGAAGCGCCAGGCGGCGAACAGTGCAGCGATGGCCAGTACGCTCATGCCCAGGCGCCATTGCAGCCTGGCGCGGCGGGCCAGGGCCTCGGCGCTGGGCAGGGCGGCAGGCTTGCCGCCTACTTTTAACGGAATACGCAGGAAGGGCAGCAGGCTGATCTTCACGCCGAACCAGGCACCGATCACGGTGGAAAACATGAAGGCCCAGGCATGCACCGAGAACATCGGGATGCCGGTGAAGAAGGCGGCCAGGTTGCAGCCCATGGCCAGGCGCGCGCCGAAACCGGCGATGACCCCGCCGATCAGGCCTTGCAGCAGACGCCGTTTGCTGGTCGGCCAGCGCAGGCTCACGTTGCCGGCCCAGAGCGCGCAGACCAGCGCCCCGAGGAACATGCCGATGATCATCACACCATCGATACGGTCGAGCGGCGTGCCTTGCAGGCCGATGATCTTGAAGTAGCTCCACTCCTGCGGTTGCAGGCCGAACCAGGTCAGCACGTGGCCGCCCCAGCGGGTGAACTCGCCGGTGACGGCCCAGAAGGTGCCGGTCATGGCGAAGTAATAGGCGGAGATGACGCCGAGTGCGACCAGAGTCGGCAAGGGTGACCAGAAACGCAGCAGGTAGCGTTCGCGGAAGCTGGAAAGGGCAGACATGCTGTCGTCCTTGAAACTATTGGTGGGAAACCGCCCATTTTAGCCAATCGAAGCCGCCGCCACTTGCTGCAAGACAAGGGGGAATAGTCCTAGGCAGGCTGCAGGTGCTGTAAACCCTCCTTCAGATGATCCACCAATTGCCGCACCTTGGGCGACAGGTGCCGCTGCTGTGGATAAAGCGCCCAGACCCCCGTGTTAGGTGGTTGGTGGGCCTCAAGCAGGGAGATCAGGCGACCGCTGCGCAGGTGTTCCAGCACGTAGTAATCCGGTAACTGGCACAGGCCGAATCCGCGCAGCGCTGCGTCGAGAACCGCCTGGCCGCTATTGCAGCGCCAGTTTCCCTGCACTCGGTGTTGGGTTTCGCGGCCGTCCTCGAGGAAGCTCCACTGGTCGCTGCTGCCCACCAGGCAGTTGTGCTGTGTCAGTTCCGCCACGCTTTGCGGTGTGCCGTGACGAGTCAGGTAGTCCGGAGTAGCACAGAGGTACATCACACGTGGCGCCAGGCGCGTGGCCACCAGCCGCGAGTCGCTCAGGCGGCCGAGGCGGATCGCCAGGTCGAAGCCTTCGTGGAACAGATCGAGCTGTCGGTTCGACAGCTCGATCTCCACCCGCAGCTGGCGGAACTGCGCCATGAACTCGTTCACCAAAGGCACCACGAAACGCTCGCCATAGGCCACCGCGCAGGTCATGCGTAGCAGGCCCTTGGGCTCAGCGGATAGATCGCTGACCGCTCGCAATGCCTCTTCGCGCGCATCCTGGAGGCGTCGGCAATGCTGCAGGAAAGTCTGGCCGGCTTCGCTCAGCGTTACCTTGCGGGTATTGCGGTAAAGGAGGCGGGTCTGCAGCCGCTCCTCCAGTCTCGCGACCTGGCGGCTGACGTGGGACGATGACACGCCCAGGCGCTCGGCGGCAGCGGTGAATTGGCCGGTTTCGGCGACGGCGACGAATTCGTCCAGTCCTTCCCAGCGGTGCATCTGGATTATCCCTGTATGGCAATAATGTTTTGATTATTGCCTGATTATTCCCTGAAACGAGGTTTTCTACACTTCCAAGGCTTTGGGGCGTGCTTTTGGCGCGTTACCCCGAACGTTCCCCGACGTGGCCCAGGCCCGTCCCGGTTTCTCGGCCGTCGCGCCGAACCCGTCCGCCCCTGGCGGACGTTGTCGTTTCCTTCGTTCAGGAGTTTCCCGATGATCAAGTCCCGTGCCGCCGTCGCCTTCGCCCCCAACAAGCCGTTGGAAATCGTCGAAGTGGATGTGGCGCCGCCGCAGAAGGGCGAAGTGCTGGTGCGCATCGTCGCTACCGGCGTCTGTCACACCGACGCCTACACCTTGTCCGGCCAGGATTCCGAGGGCGTGTTCCCGTGCATCCTGGGCCACGAAGGCGGCGGCATCGTCGAAGCGGTCGGTGAGGGCGTGACCTCGCTGAAAGTGGGTGACCACGTGATTCCGCTGTACACCGCCGAATGCCGCGAGTGCAAATTCTGCAAATCCGGCAAGACCAACCTCTGCCAGGCTGTACGCGCCACCCAGGGCAAGGGTCTGATGCCTGACGGCACCAGCCGTTTCTCCTACAAGGGCGAGCCGATCTTCCACTACATGGGCTGCTCGACCTTCTCCGAGTACACCGTGCTGCCGGAAATCTCCCTGGCCAAGATCCCCGAGGAAGCACCGCTGGAGAAGGTCTGCCTGCTCGGCTGCGGCGTTACTACCGGCATCGGCGCCGTGCTGAACACCGCGAAGGTGGAAGAGGGCGCTACCGTCGCCATTTTCGGCCTCGGCGGTATTGGCCTGGCGGCGATCATCGGCGCGAAGATGGCCAAGGCGTCGCGCATCATCGCGGTGGACATCAATCCGGCCAAATTCGACATCGCCAAGGAACTGGGCGCTACCGACTTCGTCAATCCGAAGGACCACCAGAAGCCGATCCAGGAAGTCATTGTCGAAATGACCGACGGTGGCGTTGACTATTCCTTCGAGTGTGTGGGCAACGTCCAGCTGATGCGTGCGGCGCTGGAGTGCTGCCACAAAGGCTGGGGTGAGTCGACCATCATCGGCGTCGCCGGCGCCGGCCAGGAAATCAGCACCCGTCCGTTCCAGCTGGTCACCGGCCGTGTCTGGCGCGGTTCCGCCTTCGGCGGTGTGAAAGGCCGCACCGAGCTGCCGAGCTACGTGGAAAAGGCGCAGAAGGGCGAAATCCCGCTGGATACCTTCATCACCCACACCATGGGCCTGGAGAAGATCAACGAGGCCTTCGACCTGATGCATGAAGGCAAGAGCATCCGCTCCGTCATCCATTACTGATAGGCATGCCGGGGCGTGCGTGCGCCCCGGCCTTGCAGGAAGGAGATTTCCATGACGGATTCCATCGAACTGATCAGCAGCCAGAAGAGTTTCGGCGGTTGGCACCAGCGCTATCGCCATCGCTCCGAAACCCTCGGCTGCGACATGGCCTTCGCGGTCTACCTGCCGCCCCAGGCCGAGCCCGAAGCGGGCCTGCCGGTGCTGTACTGGCTGTCCGGCCTGACCTGCACCGACGAGAACTTCATGCAGAAGGCCGGCGCCCAGCGCATGGCTGCCGAGCTGGGGATTGTCATCGTCGCGCCGGACACCAGTCCACGTGGGCCGGAAGTGCCCGGCGATCCGGATGGCGCGTGGGACTTCGGCCTCGGCGCCGGTTTCTACGTCAACGCCACCCAGGAGCCCTGGGCGCGCCACTACCGCATGCACGATTACGTGGTGCAGGAGCTACCGGCGCTGATTGAGGCAAACTTCCCGGTTTCCCAGAAACGCGGCATCAGCGGCCACTCCATGGGTGGCCATGGTGCGTTGATCTGCGCCCTGCGCAATCCGGGTCGTTACCTGTCGCTGTCGGCCTTCGCGCCGATCACCCATCCCAGCGATTGCCCGTGGGGACAGAAGGCGCTGGGACGCTTCCTGGGTGAGGATGTTGCCGCCTGGCGCGAGTGGGATGCCGTAGAGCTGTTGGCGAATGCCAGTGAACGACTGCCGATCCTGGTGGACCAGGGGGATCGCGACGACTTCCTCTCCGTGCAGCTCAAGCCCGAAGCCCTGCGCGAAGCCGCCGCTGCAGTCGGTCATCCGCTGGAACTGCGCCTGCAGCCCGGCTACGACCACAGCTATTACTTCATTGCGAGCTTCATCGAAGATCACCTTCGCCACCACGCTGCGGCGCTCTGCGGCTGACACCCTCTGCGCGGTGATCCGGTAGAATCGACGCCCTGACATCTACAGGGCGTTTTTTCATGCGTATCGGACATGGCTACGACGTACACCGCTTCGGCGAGGGCGACTTCATCACCCTCGGCGGCGTGCGTATTCCCCACAAGTTCGGGCTCGTTGCCCATTCCGACGGCGACGTGCTGCTGCACGCGCTCTCCGATGCTCTGCTGGGCGCCTGCGCGCTGGGCGATATCGGCAAGCACTTCCCCGACACCGACCCGCAGTTCAAGGGCGCCGACAGCCGCGCGCTGTTGCGCCACGTGCTGAGTCTGGTGGAGGCCAAGGGCTGGAAAGTGGAGAACGTCGACACCACCATCATCGCTCAGGCGCCAAAGATGGCACCGCACATCCAGGGCATGCGCGAAACCATCGCCGCCGACCTGAAGGTCGAACTGGACCAGGTCAACGTCAAGGCCACCACCACCGAGAAGCTCGGCTTTACCGGCCGTGAAGAGGGCATTGCGGTCCACGCCGTTGCCCTGCTGGTTCGCGCATGACGGAGCTGGAACTGCTGGGCCCGCGCGCCCATGGCGACGCCTGCGGAAGTGCCGTGCTCAAGGCGGTGGCGGAAGACTTCCAGGTCGACGAAGTGCTGGACATCCCGCTCTCCGGTGACGGCGAACACCTCTGGCTGTGGGTCGAGAAGCGCGGCCTGAACACCGAGGAGGCCGCCCGTCGCCTGGCCCGTGCTGCCGGCGTGCCGGTGAAGATGATCAGCTACGCCGGCCTCAAGGATCGGCAGGCGCTGACCCGCCAGTGGTTCAGCCTGCACCTGCCTGGCAAGTCCGATCCGGACTTGGCCGCTGCCGAGGACGACAGCCTGCGCATCCTCGAGCGCAATCGCCATCGCCGCAAATTGCAGCGCGGCGCGCATTCGGCCAACGGCTTTACCTTGCGCCTGACCGAATTGCAGGCGGACCGAGAGCAGCTCGAAAGGCGTCTGAAAGCCATCGTCGCCCAGGGCGTGCCGAACTACTTCGGTACCCAGCGTTTCGGCCATGACGGCGGCAACATCTTTGACGCCCGTGGCTTCGCCGAGCGCGGCAAGCTGCCGGAGCATCGCAACATGCGCTCGCGGATGCTCTCGGCGGCCCGCAGCTATATCTTCAACCAGGTGCTGGCCCGCCGCGTGGCGGAGGGCACGTGGAACCAGGCGCTGGTCGGCGACCTGCTGGCGTTCACCGACAGCCGCAGCTTCTTCCCCGCCGGCGAAGCGGAGTGCTCCGACCCGCGCCTCGTAGCACTCGACCTGCACCCCACCGGCCCAATGTGGGGTGAGGGCGGTTCGCCGGCGACGAGCCGTCCCGGAGAGATTGAAAGCAGCGTGCAGCAGGCGGAGATGGCGCTTTGCCAGTGGCTCGCCAGTGCGGACATGGCGCACGAACGGCGTATTCTGCGGCTCCCCATCCCGGGGCTTACATGGCATTATCCCGCCCCTGACATTCTGCAACTGGAATTCGTCCTGCCGGCTGGCTGCTTCGCCACCGTGGTAGTGCGCGAGCTGATCGACCTCGTGCCGGCAGGGCAGACGGAAAGCCCATGCGCATATTGATTGCCAACGACGACGGGGTCACTGCACCCGGTATCGCCGCGCTTCACGACGCGCTGTCCGATTATGCGGACTGCATCGTGATCGCCCCGGAAGCCGATCGTAGCGGAGCGAGTAGTTCGCTGACGCTGGATCGGCCGCTGCATCCTCATCGCCTGGGCAATGGTTTCATCAGCCTCAACGGCACCCCGACCGACTGCGTGCACCTGGGTCTCAACGGCCTGCTCGAAGAGGTGCCGGAGATGGTCGTCTCAGGCATCAACCTCGGCGCCAACCTGGGCGACGACGTGCTCTATTCGGGCACCGTGGCGGCGGCCCTGGAAGGCCGCTTCCTGTCCCGCCCGGCCTTCGCCTTCTCGCTCTGCTCGCGCCTGACGGACAACCTGCCGGCCGCGATGCACTTCGCCCGTCTGCTGGTGGAGTCCCATGAGAGGCTCGATCTGCCGCCGCGTACCGTGCTCAACGTGAACATTCCCAACCTGCCGCTGGAGCGCATCAAGGGCATCCAGTTGACCCGCCTGGGCCATCGCGCTCGTGCGAAGCCACCGGTTAAGGTGGTCAACCCTCGCGGCAAGGAAGGCTACTGGATCGCCGCTGCCGGCGATGCCGAGGACGGCGGCGAGGGCACCGATTTCCACGCGGTCATGCAGGGTTACGTGTCGATCACGCCGTTGCAGATGGACCGGACCTTCCGGGAGGCGTTCAATGTCCTTGGCGACTGGCTCGGAGGGCTCGACCATGGCCAATGAATTGTCGCGCCGCGGCGGGATTGGTATGACCTCCCAGCGCACCCGCGAGCGCCTGATCCAGCGTCTGTACGAAGAAGGCCTGTCCAACGCCCACGTGCTGGAAGTGATCCGTCGTACGCCGCGCCACCTGTTCGTCGACGAGGCGCTGTCGCACCGCGCCTACGAAGACACCGCGCTGCCCATTGGGCACAACCAGACCATCTCGCAGCCTTTCATGGTGGCGCGGATGACCGAGTTGCTACTGGCCGCGGGCCCGCTGGACAAGGTACTGGAGATCGGCACTGGCTCCGGCTACCAGACTGCCGTGCTGTCGCAACTGGTGGAGCGGGTGTTCTCCGTCGAGCGCATCCAGGCCCTGCAGGATCGCGCCAAGGAGCGACTTGCGGAGCTAAACCTGAGAAATGTTGTCTTTCGTTGGGGTGATGGCTGGGAGGGCTGGCCCGCTCTGGCGCCTTACAACGGCATCATCGTCACCGCGGCAGCGGCCGAGGTCCCGCAGGCGTTGCTGGATCAACTGGCACCCGGGGGGCGGCTGGTGATTCCGGTCGGCGGTGGCGAGGTGCAGCAACTGATGCTGATCGTCCGCACCGAGGACGGCTTCCAGCGCCAGGTGCTGGATTCCGTACGCTTTGTCCCGCTGCTCAACGGTCCGCTAGGCTGAGAGCAAGCCGTTCAAGGCTGCGGTAACCGCCGGCCAGTGAGGCTGGACGTCAATTCATGGATAAGGGGGATGGGTGAGCTTGACAGCGACCCTGTGTCAACGGAACTGGATCAAGGGCCTGGGCCACGCTGTGGTGGCCATTGCCGTCTGCTCTCTGCTGGCGGCCTGTTCTTCGACTTCGCGCAGCACCACGACCGTGGTGGACCGCAACGCGCAGCAGAAGCCGACTGTCACCAGCGGCCAGTACGTGGTGCGTCCCGGTGACACGCTGTATTCCATCGCCTTCCGCTATGGCTGGGACTGGAAAGCCCTGGCCGCGCGCAACAACATCTCCGCGCCGTACACCATTCGCCCGGGGCAGGCCATCCGCTTCGATGGTGGCTCGTCGATAGCGCCGTCTGTCGCAAAAAACACAACGCCTGTCGCGCCGGTAGTTGTCAACAAACCGACATCAACCCCGGCAACCGCCAGCAAACCGATCACTCCTGCCGTCACCACTCCCGCGCAGACGCCCGCCAGCGGCGGAACTCCGGCGGTCGCAGGGGGCGCTCCGGGGGGCTGGATATGGCCGACCAATGGCACTCTTATTGGGCGTTTTGCATCAAACGGCAGTTTGAATAAAGGGATTGATATAGGCGGGCAATTGGGCCAGCCTGTCCTGGCTGCGTCTAATGGCACGGTGGTGTACGCCGGTAGTGGTTTGCGGGGCTACGGCGAACTCGTGATCATCAAGCACAGCGATACCTACGTAAGCGCCTACGGTCACAACCGCAGGTTGCTGGTGCGGGAAGGGCAACAGGTCAAAGTCGGGCAGAACATTGCCGAGATGGGCTCCACAGGGACCGACCGGGTGAAGCTGCACTTCGAGATTCGCCGCCAGGGTAAACCTGTAGATCCGCTGCAATACCTGCCAAGTCGTTGACGCTTGCTGTTCCCCTGCGTGGGTGAGCGGGCCTAGGTGTCCTAAGGATAAGGACGCACCTGGGCTTGTTGTCGAACTCAGCAAGGGATAACGACATGGCACTTAAAAAAGAAGGGCCGGAGTTTGACGTCGATGATGAAGTGCTCCTGCTGGAGCCTGGCATCATCCTCGAAGAGTCATTTGCCGAAGAGCAGGTATCGCTTCGAGTCACTCCTAAAGCCACCTCACTCTCCTCTCTCAAGCAACACAAACACATCGACTACACGCGGGCGCTCGACGCGACCCAGTTGTATCTGAATGAAATCGGTTTCTCGCCGCTCCTGACGCCGGAAGAAGAAGTCCACTTTGCGCGCCTCGCGCAGAAGGGCGACCCGGCTGGTCGGCGGCGAATGATCGAAAGCAACCTGCGTCTGGTGGTGAAGATCGCGCGACGTTACGTCAATCGCGGTCTTTCCCTGCTCGACCTGATCGAAGAGGGCAACCTCGGGCTGATCCGCGCGGTGGAGAAATTCGACCCGGAGCGTGGCTTCCGCTTCTCCACCTATGCGACCTGGTGGATTCGTCAGACCATCGAACGGGCCATCATGAATCAGACCCGCACCATCCGTTTGCCAATCCACGTGGTGAAGGAGCTCAACGTCTACCTGCGGGCCGCTCGCGAGCTGACCCACAAGCTGGACCACGAACCGTCGCCCGAGGAGATCGCCAACCTGCTCGAGAAGCCGGTGGAAGAGGTCAAGCGGATGCTCGGTCTGAACGAGCGGGTCACTTCGGTGGACGTTTCCCTCGGCCCGGATTCGGACAAGACACTGCTCGATACCCTGACTGACGACCGTCCCACCGATCCCTGCGAACTGCTGCAGGATGACGACCTCAGCGAGAGCATCGACCTCTGGCTGTCGGAGCTGACCGACAAGCAGCGTGAAGTGGTGATTCGCCGCTTCGGCCTGCGCGGTCATGAAAGCAGCACCCTGGAGGAAGTCGGCCAGGAAATCGGCCTGACCCGCGAGCGGGTTCGGCAGATCCAGGTCGAGGCCCTCAAGCGTCTGCGCGAGATCCTCGAGAAGAACGGCCTGTCGAGCGACGCACTGTTCCAATAGTGTTCAGGTCGACAACGAAGAAGCCCGGATGATTCCGGGCTTTTTTATGCGTCGCGATGTAAGCATTCGCTTACACAGTGTGTGAGCGTTCAGCTTGAAGTGTCGCCAGCTCTGACGTCGAATTTTTGTATCTTATTGTTTTGTAAGTATTTTATTTCAATGAGGGGCGACATAAGTGGTAGCTGCGCGGAAGTGTCCCAGTTGCCGCGTTCCGCCAGACGGGTACTATCACTCCTGCGTACACGGAAAGGCGCAGGCCGGTAAGGATGTCGGTCAGGAACCCCCGCAGGATGCGGTTCATCAGGATGATGAAGAAGGGAAGAAAGAGTGGGCGGGTTATCCCGCCCCTTTTTTTGCCCGCGAAAAAGTGAAGCCCCAGATGCAGAAAGGCCCGCACTAGGCGGGCCTTTTCTATTTCTGGAGGTGCTGAAGATCAGCGCTCCAGGTACTGCATCTTGTTCGGCTTGCCGTCCCACTCTTCGGCGTCCGGCAGGGAGTCCTTCTTCTCGGTGATGTTCGGCCATACATCGGCCAGATCCTTGTTCAGCTCGATGAACTCCTGCATGCCATCCGGGACCTCGTCCTCGGAGAAGATCGCCTGTGCCGGGCACTCCGGTTCGCACAGGGCGCAGTCGATGCACTCATCCGGGTGGATGACCAGGAAGTTCGGGCCTTCGTAGAAGCAGTCCACCGGGCATACTTCCACGCAGTCGGTGTATTTGCACTTGATGCAGTTGTCGGTGACGACGAAGGTCATTTCTAATTTTCTCCTCAGGCGGGCGGCTAAGCGCGCGCGATTCTAGCAGCTTGTCCAGCGGTCCGTCAGACCCGCATCTTCCATGCATATAACAATTCGAGAGCTTGACGCGGAGTCAGGTCGTCGGGGCTGACACGCATCAGCTCTTCGACGATCGGGTGCGGCAGGCTGGCGAACAGGTCGCTTTGCAGTGGCGCCGGGCTTTTCGGGTCGGTCGAGCGCGGTGCTTCGTGGGGCAGACTGGTGGTTTCCAGGCGCGACAGATGCTCGCGGGCGCGCTGAATGACCGCACCTGGTACCCCCGCCAATTGTGCGACCGCCAAGCCATAGCTCTGGCTGGCCGGGCCGGGGAGCACGTGGTGCAGGAACACGATGCGCTCGTTGTGTTCGGTGGCATTCAGGTGGACGTTGGATACCGCCGGCTCGCTTTCGGGCAGCACGGTCAGCTCGAAATAGTGAGTCGCGAACAGGGTAAAGGCACGCAGTTTGGCCAGGTGTTCGGCTGCGGACCAGGCCAGAGACAGACCGTCGAAGGTGCTGGTGCCGCGTCCCACTTCGTCCATCAGCACCAGGCTGCGGTCGCTGGCGTTGTGCAGGATATTCGCGGTTTCGCTCATCTCCACCATGAAGGTGGAGCGGCCGCCGGCGAGGTCGTCGGAGGAGCCGATCCGGGTGAAGATGCGATCCACCAGCGACAGTTCACAGCGCGCGGCCGGGACGAAACTGCCGATGTGCGCAAGTAGCACGATCAGTGCCGTTTGCCGCATATAGGTCGATTTACCGCCCATGTTAGGGCCGGTAATCACCAGCATGCGGGTGTCTTCGTCGAGGTTCAGGTCGTTGGCGACGAATGGCGTATCCAGTACCTGCTCGACTACCGGATGGCGGCCTTGCTCGATAAGAATGCCCGACTCTTCGACGAAGCGCGGGCGGTTCAGGTCGAGGTTCAGCGCGCGCTCAGCGAGGTTGGACAGCACGTCCAGCTCGGCCAGGGCGGCTGCGGTGTCCTGCAGCGGCGCCAATTGGCCGATCAGCAGCTCCAGCAGCTCTTCGTACAGCTGCTTCTCACGAGCCAGGGCCCGGCTCTGGGCCGACAACGCCTTGTCTTCGAAGGCCTTCAGTTCCGGCGTGATGAAGCGTTCGGCGCCCTTCAGGGTCTGGCGGCGGATGTAATCGGCTGGAGCCTGTTCAGCCTGCACGCGCGGCAACTCGATGTAGTAGCCATGGATGCGGTTGTAGCCGACCTTCAGGTTCGGCAGGCCGGTGCGGGCCTTTTCGCGAGTCTCCAGGTCCATCAGGTACTGGCCGGCGTTCTCGCTGAGCATCTGCAGTTCGTCCAGCTCGGCGTCGTAGCCACGGGCAATGACGCCGCCATCGCGAATCACTGCGGGCGGATTCTCGATCACGGCGCGTGCCAGCAGGTCAGCCAGTTCCGGGTAGGTGCGGATGCTGGTGGCCAGTTCGCCCAGGTGCGGGGCCTCCAGCTCGGTCATGCCATTCTGCAGTTCCGGCAGGGCGGCAAGAGCATCGCGCAGGCGGGCGAGGTCGCGCGGGCGGGCATTGCGCAGGCCGATTCGGGCAAGGATTCGTTCGACGTCACCGATTTCCTTCAGCTGCGGCTGAAGAATTTCGAAGCGATAGCGCTCCAGCAGGCAGGCGATGGAGTCCTGGCGGGCTTCGAGTACAGCGCGGTCACGCAGCGGGCGGTTCAGCCAGCGGGTCAGCAGGCGGCTACCCATGGCGGTCTGGCAACGGTCGACTACCGACTGCAGCGTGTTGTCGCGGCCACCGGCGAGGTTGGTGTCCAGCTCCAGGTTGCGACGGCTTGCACCATCGAGGATCACGGTGTCGTCGATACGCTCGTGACGCAGGCTGCGCAGGTGCGGCAAGGCAGTGCGCTGGGTTTCCTTGGCATAGGTCAGCAGGCAGCCCGCGGCGCCAATGGCCAGGGTCAGTTCCTGGCAGCCGAAGCCCTTGAGGTCCTGCACGCCGAACTGCTGGCACAGTCCCTTTTTTGCCGAGTCGCGATCGAAGTCCCAGGGCGCACGGCGGTGCGCGCCACGGCGTTTCTCCGCTGGCAGGCCCTGGGGCCAGTCGTCGGGGATCAGCAGCTCGGCGGGATTCAGGCGCTCCAGCTCGGCCAGCAGGGTTTCCCAGCCTTTTATTTCCTGGACGTTGAAGCGACCACTGGTGATATCCAGCACGGCCAGACCGAAAAGGCGTTCGTCGCCCAGTACGGCGGCGATCAGGTTGTCGCGACGCTCGTCGAGCAGCGCTTCGTCGCTGACGGTGCCGGGAGTAAGGATGCGCACGACCTGGCGTTCCACCGGGCCCTTGCTGGTAGCCGGGTCGCCGATCTGTTCGCAGATCACCACCGATTCGCCGAGCTTCACCAGCTTGGCCAGGTAGCCTTCGGCGGAGTGGAAGGGAATGCCGGCCATGGGGATGGAGTTGCCGGCGGACTGGCCCCGAGCGGTCAGTGTGATGTCCAGCAGCTTGGCGGCCTTCTTGGCGTCCTCGTAGAACAGCTCGTAGAAGTCGCCCATGCGGTAGAACATCAGTTGGTCCGGGTGCTGGTTCTTCAGTCGCCAGTATTGCTGCATCATCGGTGTGTGGGCGGAGAGATCGCTCTGACTCATGGCTTCTGGCTGTCCGGCTTCAACATGCAAAAGCGCCTAGTGTACGGTATCCGCCTGGCCTTCTTTAACCCCGGAGCGCACTGTGCCCGTCACCGATTCCTTTATTACCGAACTCTCGGCCCGAGTTGGCGCGCGTCTCGCCACCAACCAACTGCGCGTTACCACAGCTGAATCCTGCACCGGTGGTGGCATTGCTGAAGCGATCACGCGTATCCCCGGCAGCTCCGCCTGGTTCGAGGCGGGCTACGTCACTTATTCCAACAACCAGAAGAGCCGTCAGCTGGATGTGCCAGCCGAGTTGTTCACGCAAGTCGGTGCGGTGAGTCGGGAAGTGGTCGAGGCCATGGTCACCGGTGCCTTGCCGCGTAGTGGGGCGGATATTGCCGTGGCGGTGAGCGGAATCGCCGGGCCGGATGGCGGTTCTGCCGAGAAGCCAGTAGGCACTGTCTGGCTGGCCTGGAGGAAGGGCGATCAGGTGTTCAGCGAACGCCGTCTGTATGCCGGTGATCGGGAAGCTGTACGCCGGCAGACCGTGGCGACCGCTCTGGAAGGGCTGTTGCGACTGGCGGACGGGGAAAATCCGATTCAGGGGTAGGCGAGCGGCTTGCCCTGTGGAATAATACTGTCTACTTATACAGTTGTTCGTGGCCGCCCGGCCGCCTGACTTCGCGAGGACTTCAATGGACGACAACAAGAAGCGCGCCCTGGCCGCGGCCCTGGGACAGATCGAACGCCAATTCGGCAAAGGCGCGGTCATGCGCATGGGCGACCATGAGCGCCAGGCAATCCCCGCCATCTCCACCGGCTCGCTGGGTCTGGACATCGCACTGGGCATCGGCGGCCTGCCGCGTGGCCGTATTGTCGAGATCTATGGCCCTGAGTCCTCGGGCAAGACCACGCTGACCCTGTCGGTCATCGCCCAGGCGCAGAAAATCGGCGCCACCTGCGCCTTCGTCGACGCCGAACACGCCCTGGACCCGGACTACGCCGGCAAGCTGGGCGTCAACGTGGACGACCTGCTGGTTTCCCAGCCGGACACCGGCGAACAGGCCCTGGAAATCACCGACATGCTGGTGCGCTCCAATGCCGTTGACGTGATCATCGTCGACTCCGTGGCAGCCCTGGTGCCCAAGGCCGAAATCGAAGGCGAGATGGGCGATCAGCACGTCGGCCTGCAGGCCCGTCTGATGTCCCAGGCGCTGCGCAAGATCACCGGCAACATCAAGAACGCCAACTGCCTGGTCATCTTCATCAACCAGATCCGTATGAAGATCGGCGTGATGTTCGGCAACCCGGAAACCACCACCGGTGGTAACGCGCTGAAGTTCTATTCCTCTGTCCGTCTTGACATCCGCCGCACCGGCGCGGTGAAGGAAGGCGACGAGGTGGTCGGTAGCGAAACCCGCGTCAAGGTCGTGAAGAACAAGGTCGCTCCGCCGTTCCGCCAGGCCGAATTCCAGATCATGTACGGCCGCGGCATCTACCGCACCGGCGAGATCATCGACCTGGGCGTACAGCTGGGCCTGATCGAGAAGTCCGGCGCCTGGTACAGCTACCAGGGCAGCAAGATCGGCCAGGGCAAGGCGAACGCCGCCAAGTTCCTGGAAGACAACACCGAGATCTGCAACACCCTCGACAAGGCTATCCGCGAGCAACTGCTGACCAACCAGACGCCGCCGACCAAGGCCGAGCTCGCCGCGGCGGAAGCCGAAGCGGAAGCTGAAGCCGACTACTGATAGCGATGACCGCCGAGCTTGATAACCCCGTCGCGGTACGACGGGTCGCCATGGACCTGCTGGCAAGACGCGAGCATGGCCGGGCGGAGCTCTCGCGCAAGCTGCGGCAACGCGGCGCCACGCAGGACCTGATCGACCCCGCCCTCGACCGTCTGGCCGAGGAGGGGCTGCTCAACGAAAGCCGCTACCTGGAAAGCTACATCGCCAGCCGTGCGCGAGCTGGTTATGGTCCGGTACGGATTCGCGAGGAGCTGTCGCAGCGGGGGTTGCCCCGTGGCGAAATCGATGGTGCGCTGAGTGAGTCGGATGTCGACTGGAACGAAAACCTGCGTGAGGTCTGGCGCCGCAAGTTTGCCCGGCTGCCGCAGGATGCCCGCGAGCGAGCCCAGCAGGGCAGGTTCTTGAGCTATCGGGGCTATTCGATGGAAGCCATCAGTCGGCTTCTGAGCGGTCGACGATCAGATGATTGAATAAAAGAAGGCACCCAACCGGGTGCCTTCTTTGTTTCCGTGCTCTGGAAAAAAGCTCTGGAAATCAGCGCTCCCAGTTCTCCGGCTGGTTGATGAAATTCAGCAGTTCCCGCAGGCGCCCCTGATCACGGCCGTTGAAGGCAAAAGCCAGGCGGGTCAGGTGGGCGAATTCCGGTTCGTCCAGTTCCGATTCGCTGTAGGGCTGCTGGTGGAAACCGCCGGTGACGCACAGGCCGCCGAATTCGCGCTCCAGCAACTGCAGCGCGCGCACGCTCAGCGGGTGGTTCAGGCGAATCACGAAGCGATCCTTGAGCCAGCGGCTGGAGTGGAAGTTGCTGTAGAACTGGGCGATCTCCTCGGCGGCTTCCTCGGCGGTATGCACCAGCGTCATCAGGTTCATGTCGCTGGGCAGGATGTAGCCGTTGTCTTCCAGTTGTTCCTTGATGAATTCGAGGGCGTGATCCCAATAGTGCCCGCCCGGCTGGTCGAGCAGGACCACCGGGACCAGCGGGCTCTTGCCTGTCTGTATTAGGGTCAGCACTTCCAACGCTTCGTCCAGCGTCCCGAAGCCGCCGGGGCAGAGCACCAGGGCATCGGCTTCCTTGACGAAGAACAGCTTGCGCAGGAAGAAGAAGTGGAAGGACAGCAGGTTGCTGGTGCCGTCCACGGTGCGGTTGGCGTGTTGCTCGAACGGCAGGGTGATATTGAAGCCGAGGCTGTTTTCCAGCCCTGCGCCTTCGTGGGCCGCGGCCATGATGCCGCCGCCGGCGCCGGTGATGACCATCAGGTCGTAGCGGGCCAGGGTTTCTCCCAGCTCGCGGGCCAGCGCGTAGACCGGGTGGTTGGCCGGCGTGCGGGCTGAGCCGAACACCGTGACTTTGCGGCGACGCTTGAACTGCTCCAGGGTGCTGAAGGCGTGCTCCATCTCGCGCAGGGTCTGCAGCATGATCTTGGCGTCCCAGCGATTGCGGTCGGCCTGGGCCATGCGCGCGACGGTGGTGAGCATCTCGCGGTACAGAGGGAGGTTCTGGCTGTTGCCGGGAGCAGCCAGTTCGGCCAGCTCCTCGATTTTCTGCGCAAGGTCGGTGCCGCTGGTCTGGAAGTGTCTGGAGAGGTAGTCGTCGGGCTCATAGGGCATGTTGATACTCCTTGTTCATCAACCCCTGATCGCCTGTCCATGGGCGGCGCCGGCCATGCACGGTGGCTCTGGCTGTGACGCAATGGTGCTTCGCCGCACGCACAGGGTTCAGCAGGAGGCCTGCCGAGTCTGGCACGCGGGGTGTGACAGTCGGTGAGGCCCCGATTTCAGATGGCGATCCGGTCTCCGGGCTCCGGAATGTTGGCCGTCCAGTTCAGGCGATCCTGGAGTGCACCCTTGAGTACATCCATCTTTTCCCGCTCGCCATGTATCAGGTATAGCTCGGGTTTGTTCTCGAAGTGGCCAACCCACTGAATTAATTGTGATTGTCCCGCGTGAGCGGAGAACCCGCCGAGGGTATGGATCTGAGCTTTCACGCTGATCCGCTGGCGCAGGATTCGCACCGTCTCCGCACCGTCGACGATGGCGCGGCCCAACGTTCCCTTGGCCTGGAAGCCGGGGAATACGATGTGGCACTCCTCGCGCCAAAGGTTGTGCTTGAGGTGGTGGACGATCCGCCCGCCAGTGCACATGCCGCTGCCGGCGATGATGATGGCGCCGCTCTTGATGCGGTTCAGCGCCATCGATTCATCCGCGCTCTGGGTGGTGCGCAGGATCGGCAGCCACTCGCCGACCTTGGCCGTGCCGGTGCCACGCATGTACTCGCGGTCGACATCGGCGATCTCGCCGATATGCTGCAGGTAGATATTGTTGGCTCGCGCCGCCATCGGGCTGTCGAGGTAGACGACCTGCTGCGGCAGGCGACCCTCCTGGTAGAAGCGCCCGAGGTAGTAGATCAGGTCCTGGGTGCGGCCCACGGCGAACGACGGGATCAGGACATTGCCACCCTCGTTCTGCGCGCGCTGGAGGATGCCGGCGAGCTCCAGCAGGGTTTCGTTGGCGTCGCGGTGGTCGCGGTCGCCGTAGGTGGACTCCAGCAACACCACGTCGGCGCGGGTCAGCGGTGTCGGCGTGCGCATCAGCGGTGAGCAGGTGCTGCCCAGGTCGCCGGAGAACACCAAGCGGCGGGTCGAGCCGAACTCATGGATTTCCAGTTCGACGATGGCCGAGCCGAGGATGTGCCCGGCGTTGTGGAAGGTCACGCGGATGCCGCGCGCCACGTCCACGGTGCTGCCATAGCTGACGCGGCGGCGCTGGTTCAGTGCCCGGGAAGCATCTTCGACGGTATACAGCGGCTTCACCGGAGGCTTGCCCAGGCGCGAGCGCCATTTGTTCTCCCACTCGGCGTCCTTCTCCTGGAGGTGCGCCGAGTCCATCAGCATCAGCTCCAGCAGATCGCAGCAGGATTCGGTGGCGTAGATCGGGCCCTTGTAGCCTTCCTTCGCCAGGCGCGGCAACAACCCGCTGTGGTCGAGGTGGGCGTGGGAGAGGACGACGGCGTCGAGTTCCTTCGGGTCGAAGGGGAAGGGTGTGCGGTTGGTCGCCTCGTTGTCGCGGGTGCCCTTGTTGCCGCTGCGCCCCTGGCGCATCCCGCATTCGAGCAGTACGCGGACGCCGTCGCGGGTTTCCAGCAGGTAGCAGGAACCGGTGACTTCCTGGATCGCGCCGATGAAGGTGAGAAGCGCCATGTCGTCTCCTTGTCGGAATTCTCTTTCAGCCTTGCTCGATTGGTCGGGGCGCTCGTTGATACATGTCAGCGCCCGTCCGATCTGTGGCGACCTAGACTTTCCGTCATAGCCAAGGGAGAGCCGATATGTCACAGATCCTGCCAAGCCCCGAGGAGCTTGCCGCCCATGCGGCAGCCGAGCCGGAATATGCCCGCTGGCTGCGAGGCCGTGGTCCGCTTCAGCATAGCGTGCAGACCCAGGCGGCGGTCTTTCGTGTCGCTCATCAATTGGTCCAGTACGGCCTGCAGCCTGATCTGGCCAGTGTCTATCGGCTATTCAGCGCGTTGGACCGCCTGACCTGTGCCGGCCTCTGGCTGGTGGCGCACATGACCTACGCCAGGCGCGTCCGCCTCGACGGTGCCCCCTTGCAGGCCGAGGATTTCAAGGCGCAGCCCGAAGGTCATACCGGCGGTGCGCTGAACATGGTGCCGGCCTATGCCGGTTACCTCGCCCTGAATGCCCTGAGTGGCAAGACCCGCGGCTGGCTGATGGGGCAGGGGCACTGTGTGGCGGCGATCGACGCACTCAATGTGCTCACCGGTAACCTGCATCCGGAGCAGGCCGCGGCCTACGGGAACGGCGAGGCCGGGCTGGACCGACTGGTGCAGGATTTCTACAGCTATGCGCAGAAGCCGGACGGCAAGGTCGCCGCTCCGTTGGGCAGTCACGTCAATCCGCATACCGCCGGAGGCATTGCCGAAGGCGGCTATCTTGGTTTTGCCGAGCTGATGTATGCGCATATGCCGCTGCCGGGCGAGACGCTGGTGGCCTTCCTCTCCGACGGTGCCGCCGAGGAGCAGCGCGGCAGCGACTGGATCCCCCGCTGGTGGCGTGCCGAGGACTGCGGCACGGCGCTGCCGGTGATGATCGCCAACGGCCGGCGCATCGAGCAGCGTACCGATCTGGGCACTCACGAAGGGCTGGAAGGTTTCAAGCTGCACTTGCAGCGTTGCGGCTTCGATCCCATCAGCTTCGATGGACGCGATCCGGCGGCTTTCGTCTGCGCCCTCTGGGAGATGGAAGAGCGCCTGCAACACCGCCTCGACGAGAAGGAGCGCGGCATCCTGCGTTATCCGCTGCCGATTCCCTATGGCATTGCCGAGACGACCAAGGGCTACGGCTTCTACGGTGCCGGCAGTAATGCCGCGCACAACCTGCCGTTGCCGGGCAACCCCAGCGTGGACGCCGAGGCGCTCGATCTTTTCAATCAGCATGCGGCGCCGTTGTGGGTGGAGCCGGAGGAGCTCGCCGAAGCCTGCGGCCTGTTCTTGGCGTCGCACAGCGGCCGGGTGCTGGAGCGGGACAATCCACTGGCTGTGCGTCGGCCTATCGAGCCTTCGATTCCGCCGCTGCATTACCGCAACGACGAATGCTCGCCCATGGCCGCGCTGGATCGTTTCTATGTCGATCTGTGCGCCGCCAACCCGGACCTGCGTGCTCGCGTCGGCAACCCGGACGAGCTGGCGAGCAATCGCCTGGGCGGCGTGCTCAAGGCGCTGCGGCACCGGGTGAGCGAGCCGGAAAGCGATCTGGAGGCCGTCGATGGTCGGATCATCACTGCGCTCAACGAGGAAGCGGTGGTTTCCGCCTGTCTGGCCAACCAGGGCGGATTGAACCTGGTGGCCAGCTACGAAGCTTTCTGCGTGAAAATGCTCGGCGCGGTGCGCCAGACACTGATATTCGCCCGCCAGCAGAAGGAGGCCGGGCGCCCGGCGGGCTGGCTCGGCTGGCCGCTGGTGGCGACTTCGCATACCTGGGAGAACGGCAAGAACCAGCAGTCGCACCAGGACACCACCTTCTGCGAAGCGCTGCTGGGCGAGATGAGCGACATGGTGCGGGTGGTCTTCCCGGCTGACCACAACAGCCACCTGGCTTTGCTGCCGGACATCTACCGCAGTCGCGGGCAACTGGCCTGCGTCGTGGCGCCCAAGCGTGACCGTCCGGCAGTGTTCAACCAGGCCCAGGCGGAACAGCTGGCCCGCGATGGCGCGATCCTGATGGATGAACACCCCGGCAACGAACCGCTGCTGCTGATTGCCAATGGCAGCTACCAACTGGCCGAGATGCGTCGCGCCGCGTTGCGGCTGGAGGAGGCCGGATACCCCTATCGGCTGGTCTATCTGCAGGAACCGGGGCGCTTCCGCGCGCCGCGTGACAACTGGGAGTTGCAGGCGCTGACGGATGAATCCATCGCCATGCGGCTGTTCCCCGATCACTACGAGCGCCGTGTGCTGCTCACTCACATGCGCCCGGAAGTGGCGCGGGGGCACCTCTGGCCGATCCTGCCGGATGCCTTGAAAACGGCGGTGCTTGGCTATCGCAACCAGGGCGGTACGCTGGACGAGGCGGGCATGCTATTCGCCAACCGTTGCAGCTGGGCCCACGTGCTGGCGGCCTGTGCGCGTTTGCTGGATGTTCCGCGCAGCGCCTTGCTGGCGCCGGACGAAGCGGCGGCAGTGGCGGGCAGGGAAAACCCGTTCGTGCTGCGCTGACGAGCGCTCGCGCAACCGCCGCAGGGCGGTTGCGCGGCCTCAGTGCTTGAGCGCTTTGATCAGGTCGTCGAGACCATCGATCTTCAGTTCCAGGGTCAGTTGCATCAGCCGCCCCAGTTCGCCGGCCGGAAACTGCCCCTTCTTGTGGAACCACAGCAGGTACTCGTCAGGCAGGTCGACCAGCATGCGGCCCTGGTACTTGCCGAAGGGCATCGGCGTGCGCGCGATCTTCAGCAGCATTTCCTTGTCGAGCATGGACGCGGCTTACTTCTTCAGCTTGATCTTGCAGCTGCCAGCATCGAAGCGCTCGGTGGCGACCGGAGCGTTGGTCTTGTACTCGGTGAAGCTGTAGGTGAGGATCGCGCCCTCGGCCAGCAACTGGCGGTAGGCGGTGTTGCTGCAGACGCTGTCGCCCAGCTGGCTGCGCACGCTGTCGGGGTTCTCGCGCATGCGTTCGGCATGGCTGGCGCGCACACTCAGGTGGTTGATCAACTGGGGGCCGTCGACGGTGTAGCCCTGGTCGAGGATGTCCTCGTTGATGGCGCGCGGGGTGCCTTCGCTGCTTTCCTTGGCGACCTTTTCCAGGGTCTGGGTCAGTTCGAAGTCCTTCTTCGACGCGGCGTGCGCGACGGGAATGACGAGGCAGAGGGCGAGGGCGGTGAGGCGCAGCATGGGCATCTCCTGACAATGGTGCCGATTCGACCGTGGCGAGCCTTCCGGGTTCGCGGGTCATTACAGCCGCCTATTGTCCCTTAAAACGACCTGCCTGCCGAGATTCGATTGCCGCAGGCCGCTGTCCGGCCCGCAGGGTCGCCAAATGGGTCAAGGAAGAGGCGGGTTCGCCGAGCCTATCGACGGTCGGCTGTGCGAGGGGGCGGACCATGGCTCTGGTACAATCGGCGGTCCGCAACCGTCGTCCCGTTCGAGCCTTCGATGTCCCGTCCGCTTTTCCTCATCCCGGTGGCTGCAGCATGAGCCACGCCGTCGCCCGCCTTCGCGATGAACGCCTGGCCCGCTGCATCAAACCGTTCTTCGCCCGTGGCTCGCGCTCGCCGCGCTGTCCCGGCTGCCGTTTGCGGCCGAACTACTGCATGTGCAGCCTGCGCCCGCAGGTCGAGTCCAATTCGGCGATGTGTCTGGTGATGTTCGACACCGAACCGCTCAAGCCCAGCAACACCGGCTGGCTGATCGCAGAAACCGTACCCGAGACTTGGGCCTTCGGCTGGTCGCGCATCGAGGTCGCCCCGGCGCTGCTGGCGCTGCTCGATGACCCGCAGTGGCAGCCGTACGTGGTGTTCCCTGGTGAGTTCGTCCAGCCCGAGCGCGTGGTGACCACGGTGGAGCCGCAGGACGGCAAGCGCCCGCTGTTCATCCTGCTCGACGCCACCTGGAACGAAGCGCGCAAGATGTTCCGCAAGAGCCCTTACCTGGATCGCTTTCCAGTATTGAGCATCACCCCCGATGCGCTGTCGCGCTATCGCCTGCGCCGCTCCAAGTTCGATGAGCACCTGTGCACCGCCGAGGTTGCCGCGCTTTGCCTCGGGCTGGCCGGCGACCGTCGTGCGGGGGATGCGCTGGATGCTTACCTGGACGTGTTCAGCGAGCGCTACCTGGGCTCCAAGCGCCAGCAGCCGCTGGATGAGCAGAGCCCGGCGCATCAGGCGTTGAGGCCGTTTACCGAGCGCTAGATCGGCCCTTCATCGCATGCATGTTTCTGATTTTCAGAGCGGGCGCCGAGGTGTGCGGTTCGCGAGCGAGCTCGCTCCTACGAAGAGCGCTTGTGCCGCCGAATCCCCAGCCTGTAGGAGCGAGCTGGCTCGCGAACAGTCTCGCTCCGTTGTGCAGTAGAGATCAGACCGCCTTCACCTCGGCCTTCTTCGGCCAAAGCTGCGCCACCAGCATGCCGGCGAGCATCAGCGCGCAGCCGAAATAACCACGCACATGCAGGGTCTCGTTGAGGAACAGTGCGCCGGCGATGGCGGCGAACACGGCCTCCAGAGAGAGGATGATCGCCGCGTGGGAGGCAATGGCGTGTTTCTGCGCGATGACCTGCAGGGTGAAGCCGGTGGCAACGCCGAACAGGCCACCGTAGATCAGCGCGGGGCCGGCCTGGATGATGGCGTCGAGGCGGATCTCTTCGAACACCAGCGCGAGAATCATGCTTACCACCGCACAGGTCGCGAACTGCAGGAAGGCCAGTCGGATCGGGTCATAGCGGCTGGCAAAAAGCCCCACCAGCAGCACGTGGCCGCCCCAGACGAAGGCGCCGGTCAGTTGCAGCCAGTCGCCGGAAGCGACGTGGAAGCCCGGGCCGATGCTCAGCATCGCCATGCCGGTCACGGCCAGTGCGCAGCCCAGCCAGGTTCCCATGCCGGCACGATGGCCGATGAGCAGGCCGAGCAGCGGCACGATGATCACGTACAGGCCGGTGATGAAGCCGGAGTTGGTCACGCTGGTGAACATCAGGCCGACCTGTTGCAGGTTGATCCCCACGGTCAGTGCGGTACCGATGGCCAGGCCTGCCAGCAGCAGGCCGCGGTTGAACGGCTGGGCGCCACGCTTGCTCGACCAGGCCAGCAGGGGCAGCAGTGCCACGGCGCCGAGGGTGAAGCGCAGGCCGGTATAGAGGAAGGGACCGATGGCATCCATCCCGAGGCGTTGCGCGACGAAGGAGACCCCCCAGATCATCGCGGTGAACAGCATCAGGAAATCGGCGCGCAGCGCATGGCTTTTCATCTTGTTCTCGTAACGGGCAGGAAAAAAAGCGGAACTCTGCCGTAACGCCGGGCCTTTGGAAAGGGGAGGAGGTTCCCGGCGGGCACAGTGGCAGGGGCTTTCAGGCCACGGTGTAAGTACCGTCCGGCGATGTATTCGCGGCGGACAGCGGATGTGGTCTTTGCGTACAATGCGACAAGTAGTGCTCTATCCGTGCTCCGACCTTTCGTGCGCAAGTCTGGCTGTTATCCGCGGCAGGACTTCGGCGCGGCCTTCAAGGAAAATTCATGGCTTCCTACGAGATCCTGATCGCTGACGATCACCCGCTGTTCCGCAGTGCCCTGCACCAGGCCCTGACCATTGGTCTTGGCCCCGAGGCGCGACTGTCGGAGGCAGCGAGTATCGCGGAGCTGGAGACGCGCCTGAACCAGAAGGCCGACTGGGACCTGGTGCTGTTGGACCTGAACATGCCTGGCGCTTATGGCTTCTCCGGCCTGGTGCTGCTGCGCGGGCAGTACCCGCAGATTCCGGTGGTGATGGTCTCGGCCCAGGAAGATGCCGCCGTGGTGCAGCGCTCCCGTGAGTTCGGCGCCAGCGGGTTCATTCCCAAGTCCAGTGAACTGAGTGTGCTGCAGCAGGCCGTGCGCTCGGTGCTCGATGGCGATGTCTGGTGGCCGCCGCAGGTGGACGCCGTGACCGAGATGAGCGAGGACGTTCGCGCTGCCAGCGCCGGTCTGGCCAGCCTCACTCCGCAACAGTTCCGCGTGCTGACCATGGTCTGCGAAGGCCTGCTGAACAAGCAGATCGCCTTCGAGCTGAGCGTTTCCGAAGCCACGGTGAAGGCGCATGTCACCGCGATCTTCCGCAAGCTGAATGTGCGCACCCGCACCCAGGCGGCACTGCTGCTGGCGCAGATGGAGTCGGTACCGGGGAACTGAGGTCGTCACATTCCGGCTGGGGAACCGTCACATTCTGTAATGGCCTTGACTCCTTTTTGACGATCGCTGGTATAGAGTGCCGCGACCTTTGCCTGTGAGAACCCCACGTGTCCGCCTCCCCCTTCAAGGGCCAGACCGGCCTGAAACGCATCTTCAACGCCGCCGGCTACTCCCTGGCCGGCTTCGCCGCCGCCTTCAAAGGTGAAGCGGCCTTCCGCCAGCTGGTTCTGATCAACGTGGTCCTGATCCCGCTGTCGTTCTTCTGTGACGTCACTCGTGGCGAGCGCGCGCTGATGATCGCCGTGTGCCTGCTGGCGCTGATCGTCGAGCTGCTCAACTCCGCCATCGAGGCGGTGGTCGACCGGGTTTCCCTGGAGCGCCACCCGCTGTCGAAGAACGCCAAGGACATGGGTAGCGCCGCCCAATTCGTGGCGCTGACCATCATCACCGTGACCTGGGCAGGCATTCTGCTGGGCTGACAGGGTCGCCCGCAGGAGCGGGGCTTCTCTGCGAAATCCCGGCGCAACCGGGACCATCTGAGCCGGCCTGCCGGCCTGATCGCGGATAAGATCCGCTCCTACAAGAAGCGCCGTTCAGGGAATCATCGGCAGGACGATGTCGTCGCTGCGCGTTACCCCGGCGGTTTCGCTGCGGCACAGCTCCAGGAACTCGCGCATGGTCGCGGTCTGGTACTTCTGCCGGTGCCAGATGAAGTAGAACTGCCGGCGCAGGTCCAGGTCCGGCGTTTCCACCGGCACCAGGCTGCCACGGCGGAAGGCGTCGCGCAGCGCCAGGCGCGAGATGCAGCCGATCCCCAGTCCCGATTCCACCGCGCGCTTGATCGCCTCGGTGTGTTCCAGTTCCAGCCGCACGTTCAGTGGTTCAACGTGGTGGCGCATGGCCTGGTCGAAGGTCAGCCGCGTACCTGAGCCCTGCTCCCGCAGGATCCACGCTTCCTCCGTCAGCCGCTCCAGGCTCGCGCGGCCTTCACGGGCGAGCGGGTGCTGTGGCGCGCAGAACACTACCAGTTCGTCTTCCATCCACGGCTGCACTTCGATGTCGGGGTGCTGGCAGTCGCCTTCGATCAGCCCCAGGTCCAGCTCGTAGTGCGCTACACGCTGTACCACGTGGGCGGTGTTGTGCACGTGCAGGCGCACCCGGCAGTCGGGCTGGCGCTGCATGAAGGTGCCGATCAGCAGAGTCGCCAGGTAGTTGCCGATGGTCAGGGTGGCGCCCAGGTCCAGCGAGCCGAAGGCGCTCTTGCCATTGAGCATGTTCTCGATCTCGCTGCCGCGGTCGAGCAGGGCCACTGCCTGGGGCAGCAATTGGCGGCCGAGGGCGTTGAGGGTCAGGCGCTTGCCGGAGCGATCGAACAGTTTGCAGTCGAACTGCCGCTCCAGCTCGCCCAGCGCGGTGCTGGTGGCCGACTGCGACATGGACAGCGCTTCCGCGGCGCGGGAGACGCTTTCCTGCTGGGCGACGGCGACGAAGACTTCGAGCTGGCGCAGGGTGAACTTCATTCAGAGGGGCTCCGGAGAGGGCTGCGCGACATTTCGTCACCCCGGCGTAGGAAGGGCCTGACGGTATCCTTTCGCGGCGACGTAGCGGCCTTATCTGCGTTTTGGATTAGCAATATCCAGATAATTTATTTTGCGGATATTGTCGCCGCCTATAAAATGTCGCGCAATTGCGCTACGTCCGGGATCTGCTGGGGTGCGCCACGTTTCTCCTAGGAGTCCTTGATGAGCAACCTGTACACCGAGCGCGTTCTCAGCGTGCACCACTGGAACGCCACCCTCTTCAGCTTCAAGACCACCCGTAACCCGGGTCTGCGCTTCAAGACCGGTCAATTCGTGATGATCGGCCTGGAAGTCAACGGTCGTCCGCTGATGCGCGCGTACAGCATCGCCAGCCCGAACTACGAAGAGCACCTGGAGTTCTTCAGCATCAAGGTCCCGGACGGTCCGCTGACTTCGCGTCTGCAGCACCTGAAGGAAGGCGACGAGCTGATGGTCAGCCGCAAGCCGACCGGCACCCTGGTGCTGGACGACCTCAAGCCCGGCAAGCATCTGTACCTGCTCAGCACCGGCACCGGCATGGCGCCGTTCCTGTCGGTCATCCAGGACCCGGAAGTCTACGAGCGCTTCGAGAAGGTCATCCTGGTCCACGGCGTACGCTGGGTCAGCGAGCTGGCCTACGCGGACTTCATCACCAAGGTCCTGCCGGAGCATGAGTACTTCGGCGACATGGTGAAAGAGAAGCTGATCTATTGCCCGCTGGTGACTCGCGAAGAGTTCCATAGCATGGGCCGTCAGACCGACCTGATGCGCAGCGGCAAGCTGTTCGCCGACATCGGCCTGCCGCCGATGAACCCGCAGGACGACCGCGCGATGATCTGCGGCAGCCCGAGCATGCTCGACGAGACCAGCGAAGTGCTGAACAGCTTTGGCCTGCAGATTTCCCCGCGCATGGGTGAGCCGGGTGATTACCTGATCGAGCGTGCCTTCGTCGAGAAGTAAGCCGCGCTGTCGGATCGAAGAAACGCCGCGATTCCATGGGATCGCGGCGTTTTTTATGGCCCACATTCCAGCGCTGACGGCAGGGCTTTTCGTAGGAGCGAGCTTGCTCGCGAACAACTCCGCTGTGAGGCCGGTTCGCGAGCAAGCTCGCTCCTACAAGACCAAGGGCCCCTAACCCTGGCTGCGCGCCCCGCTCAGCGGGAGAGGGGATCGTTCGGTGCAGGGCGAAGCCTTGGCGTCAGCCTGCACGGCCTGCTCAGCAACAAAGTGTTCCTTTAGGCCAACTTCTGCCCCGAAACCGCCGGGTGATACAGCGGCTGCACCTTGTTCCCCGCCGGGTCCAGCAGGTGGAAGCTGCGCGCGCCGTCGCCATGGTCGAAGGGGCGGTCCAGCAGCGTCACGCCGCGCGCCTTGAAGTACTGGTACCAGGCATCAAGCTCCTCCACGCTGTCCACCACGAAGCCATAGTGATCCAGGGTCTGCAGGCCGTTCGCCGCGCCGAAGCCTCGTCCCAGCGAAAGGTTGTCGTTGCCGCAGGTGAGATACACCAGGTCTTCGTTGGCACGGTTGAGGACTTCCATGCCGAGCACGTCGACATAGAAGCGCTCGCACTCTTCGAGGTTCGGTACCAGCAGGGCGAGGTGGCGCAGGCCGTTGAGGCGGCCGGGGCGGGCAGGGAGATCGGACATGGACGCGGTTCCTTTTTTGTATACAATTCGGTTTCAAATTTAAAACAAAAGGAACGCCCTGTGTACAGTCTGTTCATCAAGACCCGCGTGAAACCCGGCAGCGCCGAAGACTTCCTCCATGCCATCAAGGCCAATGCCGCCGCTTCCGTGTCCAGCGAGCCCGGCTGTCTGGTCTTCGATGTGTCCCAGGATCGCCTTGATCCGGACGTGATCTACCTCTACGAGATCTACCGCGACGATGCGGCTTATGAGGCGCACACACAAACCGCACACTTCCGCGACAGCCGCCCGTTGGTGGAGCCGCTGATCCTCGAGCAGGAGTGCTTCGAAAGCGACGTGATCGCCCTCAATCCGGTGGACTGACGCGGGTTTCAGTTGGCGGCGCGTTGCACATCCAGCACGCGGATTTCGCCATCGGCAGGGTAGTGCCAGTGCACGTCCAGGTCCCACAGGCGTACGCCGTAGCGGCGCTCGGGCGGCGGCTTCTGGTACGCCGGGCGCGGGTCCTGGGCGAGGCATTGCTCGATCAGCTCGCGCACCGGTTGGCGCAGGCGCAGGCCATGTTCATGGGCCTGGCGAAGGGCTTCGTCGCTCCAGTGCACAGCAATGGGGGCGGGCGGTGTGTCGGCGATGGCGTTGCGGGCATCCGCGACTATGTCGGCATAGGGAACGTAGGGTTTGATGTCGATGACCGGGGTGCCGTCCAGCAGGTCGATGCCGGACAGCCAGAGTCGGCCGGGCTCGACCTTCTCCAGCTTCACCACCGATTGGCCGAGGCCGTTGGGCCGGTGGGTGGCGCGAGTGGCGAATACACCCATCGACTGGTTGCCGCCCAGGCGCGGCGGGCGCACCTTCAGTCGTGGCTTGTCTTCCAGTGCCTGATGGAAGAGGAAGATCAGCCAGACGTGGCTGACCTGTTCCAGTCCTTCTACCGCGTCGCCAGTGTCGAATGGCGGCAGCAGTTCCAGCACGCCGGTCGCGGCCGGAGCCAGTTGCGGCTGGCGCGGGATGGCGAACTTCTCCTTGAAGCAGGAGCGGACGTGGCCGATGGGCGAGACGGTGTGGGACATGGCGGCACAAGCGGTTGCAGGGGCCGCCATGGTACCCGATTACGCGCTTCAGCCCAGGTGGAAGCCGCCGTCGATGGGGATGATGTTGCCCGTCATGTAGGCACCGGCGGCGCTCGCCAGACTGATCGCCAGGGCGGACATCTCTTCCTCGCGGCCCCAGCGGCGCATGGGGATGACGGCGGTGTCCTCGGCCATGGCCTGCTCGTCGTTGGCGATGTGGCGGGTCATCTTGCTGGGGAAGCGGCCGGGGGCGATGACGTTGACGTTGATGTGGTCCTTCACCAGTTCGCGGGCGAGCATGCGCGACAGTTGATGCAGCGCGGCCTTGCTTGGGCCGTAGGCGTAGGCGTTCTCGCCGTGGGAGGTGACGCCGGCCACCGAACCGATGTTGATCACCCGCGCCGGGCTCTGCGCGTTGCCGCCTTTCTTCAGCAGCGGCAGCAGCTGCTGGATGCAGCTGAACACGGCAGTGACGTTGAGCTGCATGACCTTCTCCCAGCCCGAGGCCGGGTAGCTTTCCAGTGGTGCGCCCCAGGTGGTGCCGGCGTTGTTCACCAGGATGTCGAGGTGGTCCAGGCGTTCGGCGAGATCGGCGGCCAGTACGCAGGCGCCTTCTTCGGTGGCGAGGTTGGCCGGCAGGCCGATGCATTCGCCGTACTGCGACAGTTCCGCAGCAGTGTCGGCGCAGGCAGCGCCATCGCGGGCACAGATGATGACTTTCGCGCCGGCTTCGAGCAGGCCCTGGGCGATCATCCGGCCAATGCCACGGGTGCCGCCGGTGACCAGTGCGGTCTTGCCTGCGAGGGAAAAGTACGGGTGCATGAGCCTCTCCTGGCTGGGTTTTCGCCTCACCCTAGCGGGATCGTCGGGGCGCTCCGAGCACTATCCAGTTGGCAAATGGATGCGCATTACGTGATGGCTGCATTTTCTTAACCTGCGCATAACCATCGCTGCCCTAGTGTCCGCGCACATTCGAGAGGCCGGGGGCCGGGTGATGCAGGGTTGGAGCAGAGATCGCAAGGCGCTGGTGCTGCTGATGGTTGGCACGCTGGTGCTGTTGATGACCGGGTTGTGGGCCCGCGAAGTCTGGGGGCCGGAGGTGCGTTGGGCGGACATCTCGCTGCAGATGCTGCAGTCTGGCGACTACTTCGACCCCTACCTGCGCGGCGCGCCGTATTACGACAAGCCGCTGCTGTCCTACTGGTTGATCACCGCGCCGGCCAGCTTGTTCGGTCTCAACCACTGGACGCTGCGCCTGAGCACCGTGCTGGCTGGATTGGGCAGCGTCTGGCTGACCTGGTGGCTGGGCGAGCGCCTGTTGCGCAAGGGCACCGGTCTGCTGGCCGGCTGGCTGCTGGCGACCACCTTCTATTTCCTGTTCTGGGCGCGGGTGGCGACGGCCGACATGCTCACGGTCTTCGGTGTGCTGGCGGCGCTGGCCTGGTACTGGCGTGATCCGGAAGACACGCGTTTGCGCAGCTACCTGGGTTTCTTCCTGATCCTGTCGTTGACCTCGCTGTGCAAGGGGCTGATCGGCTTCGTCCTGCCGGGGCTGGTGCTGCTGCCGCACCTGCTCGGCGAGGGACGCTGGCGCCGGCACCTGAACCTGCGGCTGGTGGCTGCGCTGGTGGTGGCTAGCGCGGCCTACGCGATCCCCTTCGTGCTGTCGCACTTCTATGGCCAGCCCAGCTATGGCGAGAGCGGGCTGGCGCTGGTGTTCCGCGAGAACGTGGTGCGTTTCTTCCAGCCCTTCGACCATGAAGGGCCAATCTATACCTACCTGCTGTACCTGCCGGCCTACACGTTGCCCTGGGCACCGCTGTGGATGCTTGGCCTGTGGTTCGCGGTGCGCCGTTGGAAGCAATTGGAGCCCAATGCGCGCTGGCTGGTCTGGGCGCTGGTGCTGCTGTTCGCGTTCTTCACCGCCAGCGGTGGCCGGCGCAGCTATTACGTGTTGCCACTGGTGCCGTTTGCCCAGTTGCTGGCGGCCTGGTGGGTGGTCGAATCCCGACATGAGCGCGGGCTCGCAGGGCTGGGACGTGTCTGGCCAAGGGTGGTGGGAGCAGGGGCGGTGTTGATGCTGCTGGTGGTGGGCATCGCTTATCCGTGGAGCAATGGTGGCGGCGGGATTCCGGTCTTCGCCAAAGAGGTGCGCGCCGCAGCGGAGCAGACCGCGCCCTGGTCGCAATGGCGGGTATTGATCCTCGGGGATGATGATGCGCGCCTGCCGATGTACCTGGAGCAGCGCGGCGAACGGCAGGCGCATCCGTTCCTCTATGTCCACTCCGGTTATCCACAGGGCGACAGCGCCGCACTGTTTGCCTGGCTGCGCCAGAGTACCGGTGAGGAGTGGGACCCGGCGCGTACCCTGATCCTTTCCCAGGTCACGCACCAAGGAGAGCAGCCGCTGAACTGGCTGACGGCGGATCACCGGCTGATCGAGTCGAGGCTCAACAATGGCCAGCGCCTGGGGCACTCGAAGAATCAGGAGGCGAGCCTGGCCTACTTGCCCGTGGGCAAGCCGCTCAGCGCGAACGCAACGCCCGGTGCAGCAGAAGCAGGTACGGCGGCAGATTGACCGCTACCACCACGAGGCCGAGGACGACCTGGGTCGCCTCGGTCAGGCCGGCTGGGTAGATCAGCGGGATCAGGTAGTGCTCGATGAAGCCGCCGTCATAGCCGTGGTCGCCGGCCAGGGCGCGGAAGTGGTTTTCCAGCGGGGTGAGCGGGCAGTAGAGGTGGAGGAACTCCACCGCCATGCCCCAGGCCGCTGCTGGCACATGCAGCCAGGCCAGGCGCGGCCAGCGCAGCACCAGCAGGCCGCCGAGCATCACGAAGAGGATGAACCCCAGGTGCAGCAGGACGACGGCGTCGGCGGCGAGGCGGTAGAGCACGACGGCCTCAGCGCTGCTGGCGCTGGGTCAGGCCCTTGAGGAAGTTGCGCAGCAACTGGTCGCCGCAGGGCCGGTAGTTGTTGTGGCCGGGCTTGCGGAACAGGGCGCCCAGTTCCGTCTTGGTGACGATGAAGCCGACGCTGTCGAGGATCGCGAGGATGTCGTCGTCGCGCAGCTCGAAGGCGACGCGCAGCTTCTTCAAGGTGATGTTGTTGGTCAGCGGCAGTTCCACCGGCGGCAGCGGTCGCGACTCATCGCGGCCACGGCGGTGCACGATCAGGCCGTCGAGGAAATGCGCCAGCACGCGGTCGCTGCAGGGCTTGAAGTCCGGCTCGTCATCGCGGGCGAGGAAGGCGCCGATTTCCTCGGCGCTGACGTTGAAGCCGGCCAGCGCGGTGATCTCGGCCACCTGCGCGTCGCGGATGTCCAGCAGGTAGCGCAGGCTGCGCAGTACGTCGTTGTTGGTCATGTTCGTTCCATTGAAATGAAAAGCCCCGCTTCGGCGGGGCTTTTGCGGATCAGACCAGTTCGGCCCAGAGGTCGTACTCGTCGGCGTCGGTGATGCGCACGCGCACCTTGTCACCCGGCTTCACGTCGAAGCTGTCGACATACACCGCGCCGTCGATCTCCGGGGCGTCGGCGTAGGAGCGGCCCACGGCGCCTTCGTCGTCGACTTCGTCGATCAGGACTTCGATTTCCTTGCCGATCTTCAGTTGCAGGCGCGCGGCGGAAATCGCCTGCTGGTGCGCCATGAAGCGTTCCCAGCGGTCCTGCTTGACGTCATCGGGGACGATGTCCAGGCCCAGGTCGTTGGCCGGGGCGCCTTCCACCGGGGAGTACTGGAAGCAGCCGACGCGGTCGAGCTGGGCTTCGGTCAGCCAGTCGAGCAGGTACTGGAAGTCTTCCTCGGTTTCGCCGGGGAAGCCGACGATGAAGGTGGAGCGGATGGTCAGCTCGGGGCAGATCTCGCGCCACTTCTTGATGCGCGCCAGGGTCTTGTCCTCAAAGGCGGGGCGCTTCATGGACTTCAGCACTTTCGGGCTGGCGTGCTGGAAGGGGATGTCCAGGTAGGGCAGCAGCTTGCCCTCGGCCATCAGCGGGATCACGTCGTCGACGTTGGGGTACGGGTAGACGTAGTGCAGGCGCACCCACACGCCCATGGAGGAGAGCGCCTGGCACAGCTCCAGCATGCGGGTCTTCACCGGCTGGCCGTCCCAGAAGTCCATCTTGTACTTCAGGTCCACGCCGTAGGCGCTGGTGTCCTGGGAGATGACCAGCAACTCCTTCACGCCGGCTTTCACCAGGCGCTGGGCTTCGCTGAGCACGTCACCCACCGGGCGGCTGACCAGCTTGCCGCGCATGGACGGGATGATGCAGAAGCTGCAGCTGTGGTTGCAGCCTTCGGAAATCTTCAGGTAGGCGTAGTGACGCGGGGTCAGCTTGATGCCCTGCGGCGGCACCAGGTCGATCAGCGGGTTGTGCTCGGCCTTGGGCGGGATCACCTCGTGGACAGCATTGACCACCTGCTCATACTGCTGCGGGCCGGTCACGGCCAGCACGCTGGGGTGCAC
Source organism: Pseudomonas sp. YH-1 (assembly GCF_051990045.1). Lineage (NCBI taxonomy): Bacteria > Pseudomonadati > Pseudomonadota > Gammaproteobacteria > Pseudomonadales > Pseudomonadaceae > Pseudomonas > Pseudomonas sp. YH-1. The sequence goes on from NZ_CP178184.1 coordinate 2,887,251, forward strand.
GTCACGAATGCTGTCTTCGGCGACGCCCATGCAGCCGGTGACGATCACCTTGCCGTTCTCGGCGATGGCTTCGCCGATGGCGTCCAGGGACTCGGCCTTGGCGCTGTCGATGAAGCCGCAGGTGTTCACCACCACCACGTCTGCGTCCTGGTAGGTGGGGACGATTTCGTACCCTTCCATGCGCAGCTGGGTGAGGATGCGTTCGGAGTCGACGGTCGCTTTCGGGCATCCGAGCGAGACGAATCCGACTTTGGGTGTGGCGGTGGACATGTGCGGCTAACCTCGAAGGGCGCGCTGGCGGCGCCTCTGATCAAAAAGTGCGCAATTCTAGCGGCGTCCCGCGCACTTGACCAGCCTCTCTGGGACAAGCTGTCGCACGCCGCCGGACAGCCCCGTCCGCCCGGTAATTCCGGGCAACAGGCTCTATAGTCAATCAGAACCTTCGAACCCGGCTCTTGCATCGACGAAAGGGTCGGAGCAGGATGCGCCGAATTTTTTTGAGGAATTTTGTTACATGTCCGATGCAAGCGCCGGCACCGTTGAGCATGAGCAGCCCCATTCGAGCTCCGCGATCGGCCTGATGGTCGGCGCCGTGGGCGTCTGCTACGGCGATATCGGCACCAGCCCGCTGTACACCCTCAAGGAAGTCTTCATCGGCGGTTACGGCGTACAGGCCAACCACGACGGCGTCCTCGGCGTGCTCTCGCTGATCTTCTGGTCGCTGATCTGGGTGGTGTCGATCAAGTACGTGATCTTCGTACTGCGCGCCGACAACCAGGGCGAGGGTGGCGTAATGGCGTTGTCCGCCCTGGCTCGTCGTGCTGCCACCGGACGTCGCCGACTGCAGGCGATGGTGGTGATCGCCGGTCTGATCGGCGCGGCACTCTTCTATGGCGACAGCATGATTACCCCGGCGATCTCGGTCCTTTCGGCTATCGAGGGCCTGGAGATCGCCTTCGATGGGCTGGAGCACTGGGTGGTGCCACTCTCGCTGATCGTGCTGGTGGGTCTGTTCCTGATCCAGAAGCACGGCACCGCGCGTATCGGGATCCTGTTCGGCCCGGTCATGGTGGCCTGGTTCCTCGCCCTCGCTGCGCTAGGGGTCTACGGCGTATCCCGCGAGCCCGAGGTGCTCAAGGCGATGAACCCTGCCTGGGCCTTCAACTTCTTCGTTTCCCATCCGGGCATCGGCGTGGCCATCCTCGGCGCCACCGTGCTGGCGCTGACCGGTGCCGAGGCGTTGTATGCCGACATGGGCCACTTCGGCCGCAAACCCATCGCCCGCGCCTGGTTCGCCCTGGTGTTGCCGGCGCTGGTGCTGAACTACTTCGGCCAGGGCGCGACCATCCTGGTCAACCCGGAAGCCGCGCGTAACCCCTTCTACCTGACCGCGCCAGGCTGGGCGCTGCTACCGATGGTGGCGCTGTCCACCGCGGCCACGGTGATCGCGTCGCAGGCGGTGATTTCCGGGGCCTTCTCGTTGACCCGCCAGGCCATCCAGCTCGGCTACGTGCCGCGGATGTCGATCCAGCACACCTCCAGTCATGAGCAGGGGCAGATCTACATCCCCATGGTGAACTGGGCGCTGATGGTCGGTGTGGTCCTGCTGGTGCTGGGCTTCGAATCCTCCGCCGCGCTGGCCTCGGCCTATGGCGTGGCGGTGACCGGCACCATGCTGATGACCACCCTGCTGATGGGTGTCGTGGTCTGGCTGCTGTGGAAATGGCCGCTGTGGCTGGCGATTCCGTTCTTCCTGACGATGCTGTTCGTCGACACCCTGTTCTTCGCCGCGAACCTGCCCAAGGTTGTACAGGGCGGCGCCTTCCCGGTCGTTGCCGGTATCGGCCTGTTCATCCTGATGACGACTTGGAAGCGCGGTCGCCAGCTACTGGTGGACCGCCTCGACGAGGGCTCGCTGCCGCTGCCGCTGTTCATCTCCAGTATCCGCTCGCAGCCGCCGCATCGCGTGCAGGGCACCGCCGTGTTCCTTACCGCTCGTACTGATGCCGTGCCGCACGCGCTGTTGCACAACCTGCTGCACAACCAGGTGCTGCATGAGCAGGTCGTGCTGCTCACCGTGGTCAACGAAGACAGCCCGCGGGTGACCCAGGACCGTCGCTTCGAGGTAGATGCCTACGGTGAGGGCTTCTTCCGCGTGGTGCTGCACTTCGGCTTCATGGAAGACCCGGACATCCCGCAGGCGCTCAAGCTGTGCCATCTCAACGAGCTGGACTTCAGCCCGATGCGCACCACCTATTTCCTTAGCCGTGAGACGGTGATCCCGTCCAAGCTGATCGGCATGGCGCGCTGGCGCGAGGCGCTGTTCGCCTTCCTGCTGAAGAACGCCAACGGCAACCTGCGCTACTTCAACCTGCCGCTGAACCGGGTGATCGAGCTGGGAACGCAGGTGGAAATCTGAGTTTCCGTTGCATGAAAAGGCGCGCCAATGGGCGCGCTTTTTCGTTGAGGTCGGTTCGCGAGCAAGCTCGCTCCTACAAAGAGCACAACAGCGGCGACCTGTAGGAGCGAGCTTGCTCGCGAACCACTTCAATCCAGCGCTTCGGCCAAGCTCGATTGGCGAACGTGCCCATTGCTCCAGGTTGAATCAGGATCGCCCTCCAACCGCCACCACTGGCTCGCGGGGTTGGCCAAGACGGCTGGAGGACGATGTGCTTCGCGGCTCAGCCCTGGCTGGTGCTGCCGCCCCATTCGAGGAAGCGGACCTTGTGGGTCTGGCCTTCGTGATCCTGGTAGACCATGTACGCCGGTACGACGCCGACCTTGCCGGAGTTGTCGGTGCGGTGCAGAACCTTGTCGACGTCCAGGGACATGCCGTAGTGGTATTCGGTGACCGGCAGCTCGGCGCCGGGGTTCTTGATTGCGTCCTGGGCAAAAGCCATCGGGGCGAGGCTGGAGATGACAGCCGACACGACAGAGGCAAGCTTCATTCTTTATTTCCTCGGTGAGGGCCCGTTGGGGCCCCTGAATGGGATTGAAAGCCCCACCGGGGAGCACTGGCATCGATGATGTCTGTCCTGGGGTCCAGACAGGACAGGGGACGATGCTTCAGGCGTCCATCCGGTGGCGGGGCACGGGAGTGATATTCCTCCTCGGGCTGCCCGCCGGGAAATTGATGTGCTTGCTAATGAAAATTGATGGAGGTGATGTGGCGCTCTGTCTCAGGCGTGTCCGCAAAGTGGCGCGCTAGGGCTGCCAGTCGCGCCAGTGCTCGCAGTCACCCCGACAGCGGCCGGGGCAGGCGCAGCCCGTTCGGCTGCGCCCGGTGGCCTTCTCCACGCGCCGGGCGACTTCCTCGTCATCGGCGAAGGGCAGCATGCTGGCTTCCTCGATGCCCCGGTCGCGGTGGGCCCTCAGGCACCAACCGACGCCGAAATACAGCACCAGCAGGCCCGCGCCCCCCAGCCAGAGCGTCATCTCAGACCATCCGCTCGGCGACACGCATCGCCTCGGGGCGCGCCTGGCGCACCGTTACCCAGGTATTCCAGGCCATCAACAGCATGCCGCTGAGGAACATCAGCCCTCCCGTCATGCGTACCACGAAGCCGGGGTGGCTGGCCTGCAGTGCTTCGACGAAGGAGTAGGTGAGCGTGCCGTCGGCGTTCACCGCCCGCCACATCAGGCCCTGTGTGATGCCGTTGACCCACATCGAAGCGATGTAGAGGACCGTGCCGATGGTGGCCAGCCAGAAGTGTGCGTTGATCAGACCGATGCTGTGCATCTGTTCGCGACCGAAGACCTTGGGGATCAGGTGATAGAGCGAGCCGATGGAAATCATCGCCACCCAGCCCAGTGCGCCGGCATGGACGTGGCCGATGGTCCAGTCAGTGTAGTGAGACAGGGCGTTGACGGTCTTGATCGCCATCATCGGACCTTCGAACGTCGACATGCCGTAGAACGCCAGGGAGACGACGAGGAAGCGCAGGATCGGGTCGGTGCGCAACTTATGCCAGGCGCCGGAGAGCGTCATCATGCCGTTGATCATGCCGCCCCAGCTGGGTGCCAGGAGGATCAGCGACATCACCATGCCCAGCGACTGCGCCCAGTCGGGCAGGGCGGTGTAATGCAGGTGGTGTGGGCCGGCCCAGATGTACAGGGTGATCAGCGCCCAGAAGTGGACGATGGACAGCCGGTAGGAATACACCGGGCGCCCGGCCTGCTTGGGCACGAAGTAGTACATCATCCCGAGGAAGCCGGTGGTGAGGAAGAATCCCACCGCGTTGTGCCCGTACCACCATTGCACCATGGCGTCGGTGGCGCCCGAGTACACCGGGTAGGACTTGAACCAGTCCACCGGAATGGCCAGGTGGTTGACTATGTGCAGCATCGCCGTGACCAGGATGAAGGCGGCGAAGAACCAGTTGCCCACATAGATGTGCGGGGTCTTGCGCTTCATCAGCGTGCCGAAGAACACCACTGCGTAGGCGACCCAGACGATGGCCATCCACACTGCGCCGGTGAACTCGATCTCGGCGTACTCCTTGGTGGTGGTGTAGCCCAGTGGCAGTGTGATCATCATGGTCACGATCAGCGCCTGCCAGCCCCAGAAAGTGAACGCGGCGAGGCTGTCGGAAAACAGGCGTGTCTGGCAGGTGCGCTGCACCGTGTAGTAACTGGTGGCGAACAGCGCACAACCGCCGAAGGCGAAGATCACCAGGCTGGTGTGCAACGGGCGCAGGCGCCCGAAACTGGTCCACGGCAGGTCCAGGTTCAGTTGTGGCCAGACCAACTGGGAGGCGATCAGTACCCCCATGGCCATGCCGACGACACCCCAGACCACCGTCATGATGGCGAACTGGCGAACCACCTTGTAGTTGTACGCCTGCTCCGTGCTTCTCGTGTTCATGCTCGATTCCCGCTTGTGACAGAACGTCCGGACGCGCCGCTGGATAAAAAGCAGGGCGCTCCGGGGAGCGGGCAATCTAGGAAAATGCGGGCAGAGGAAACAGATTCAGATGGGCCGCTCAAATACGTATCAGCGGTCCGGCGCGCGGATTCAGGCGATGTCCCTGCGCCCTGCGAGGAAATGCCGCAGGCGTTCCTGCAGGTAATCCACGGCTTGTTCTTCGGCGAGGTATTCGCTGACGCGCATCAGTCGCCAGTACTGACCCTCATCGCCAAAGCGGATGGCCTCGAACTCCGCCTCCTGCAGCCGCGCCACCAGGAACCAGGCCCAGGGTGCGGGGCCATGGGTGGCGGGATAGCGGCGCAGCCATTCGATGCGCTGCTCGTCCAGACGCAGGGAGAATTCTTCTTCCAGCTCGCGCAACGCGCATTGCGCCGGGGTTTCGTCGCCTTCGCGGCCGCCGCCGGGAAAGTCCCAGCAGCCGGGGTAGGGGATTCCCGGCTTGTCGTCGCGCTTGTAGACCACCAGTTGGCCGGCGTGGAACAGCGCGAGCTTGGCGCCGGTGAAGTCGTCTTCGTGGTGCATGGCTTCATTCCTCCTGTAAGTCGACTAGTCTTTCCCGACTGCGGACGGTGCTTTGCCGCCCGCAAGCGCGTATGATGCGCGACCTTTTTTATTCGCTGCATGCCACACCGGGAGGTGCCCAGATGACCGACACGCACGAAAACCTCGAAGAACTTACCCCAGCCCCAGCCGGCGAGAAACTGCAGAAAGTCCTCGCACGCATGGGCGTCGGCTCGCGCCGTGACGTCGAAGCCTGGATCGACGAAGGTCGCGTCAAGGTCAATGGCGCCGTGGCTACCCTCGGCCAGCGCGTGGGCGACCGCGACGCCATCGCCGTCGATGACCGCCTGCTCAAGCGCGAGAAGATCGAAGAGCACGTCCGTCGCGTGCTGATCTACAACAAGCCCGAAGGCGAAGTCTGCACCCGCGACGATCCGGAAGGCCGTCCGACCGTGTTCGACCGCCTGCCGCGTCTGCGCAGCGGCCGCTGGATCAACGTCGGTCGCCTGGACATCAACACCACCGGCCTGCTGATGTTCACCACCGACGGTGAGCTGGCCAACCGCCTGATGCACCCGTCCTACGAGATGGACCGCGAGTACGCCGTGCGCGTGCGTGGCGAAGTCGACGAAGAGATGATCGAGCGCCTGAAAGCCGGCGTGATGCTCGAAGACGGCCCGGCCAAATTCAGCGACATCCAGGAAGCGCCGGGTGGCGAAGGCTTCAACCACTGGTACCACGTGGTGGTGATGGAAGGCCGTAACCGTGAAGTCCGCCGCCTGTGGGAATCCCAGGGCGTGGTGGTCAGCCGCCTGAAACGCGTGCGTTTCGGACCGGTGTTCCTGACCTCCGAGCTGACCATGGGCCGCTACCGCGAGATGGGCCAGCGCGAGCTGGATATCCTCAGTGAGGAAGTCGGCCTGACGCCGGTCGCCCTGCCCGCGGTCTCCACCAAGACCAAGGAAAAGGTCGAGCGCCAGGAGCGCAAACTCGGCAAGAAGCTGGCGCCCAGCGAGCGTCCGGGCCGTGGCTCGCGTACCCGTACCGAGCGCGCCGAAGGCGAGCGTCCGCAGCGTGCTCCGCGTCCGGCGTCCGGCGAACGCCCGGCTCGTGGTCCGCGTGATTCCGACGAGCACCCGGCTCGCGCTCCGCGTGGCGATGCCGCTGACAGCCGTGCACCGCGCCAATCCCGTGACGGCGCTGGCGAGCGCCCGGCGCGTGCTCCTCGCGATGCAGGTGACCGCCCGGTCCGCGCCCCGCGTGGCGACTCTGCCGACAGCCGCGCCCCGCGCAAGCCGCGTGACGCTGGTGGTGATCGTCCTGCTCGTGCTCCGCGCGACGCTGGCGATCGTCCGGCCCGTGGCCCGCGCAGCGACGCTGGTGAAGGCCGCGCTCCGCGCAAGCCGCGTGACGCCGGGGGTGACCGCCCTGCTCGCGCTCCGCGCGACGACGCTGATCGCCCGGCCCGTGGCCCGCGCAGCGATGCCGGTGAAGGCCGTGCTCCGCGCAAGGCGCCGAGCGACCGTCCAGCGCGTGAGAAAGGCGCCCCGCTGGCCGAGCGTCCCGGCAAGCCGGTCGCCCGCAAGCCGATCGCCAAGCGTCGTCCGCAGGCTGCCGGTGACGGCATGCGTCCGGGCTTCAAGCGCTAAGCGACAGCGGTAAATGAAAAAGGGCTCCTCGGAGCCCTTTTTTATTGCCTGCGATCTGACGGTTTTTGTAGGAGCGGTAGGCGTCGGTTTCCGGCACGCAGGATGGCGTGGAGCGAAGCGATACCCATCGAAACTGGCATTTGCAGCATGGGTATCGCCTAGGCTCCACCCATCCTACGGATCAGCGCTCACGCAGGGGCTCAGCTGGCGCAGGCCAACCGGTTGCGGCCGTCGCGCTTGGCTTCGTACAGGGCGCTGTCGGCGCGGCGCAGCAGGTCGTCCACTGACTCGCCGCCATTGAGCGTCGCGCAGCCCAGGCTGATGGACAGCGGCAACCGCTTGCCGTCGGCGGCCAGGTTCAGCTCTTCCACGGCAGCGCGCAGCCGTTCGCCGACCTGTACGGCGGCAACGCCGGGGGTGTTGGAGAGCAGCACGAGGAACTCTTCGCCGCCGAAGCGGAACACCATGTCGACGTTGCGCAGGCTGTTCTTCAGTGCCGTGGCGACGGCGCGCAGTGCATCGTCGCCGACGCTGTGGCCGTGTTCGTCGTTGATCTGCTTGAAGTGGTCCAGGTCGAGCATGAGGATCGACAGCGGCAGCAGGTGGCGCCGCGCGACCTCGACCTCGCGGCCCAGGGTCTGATCCATGGCGATGCGGTTACCGGTGCCGGTCAGCGCATCGCGCAGCGCCGATTGCACGGCGGCGCGATAGAGCAGGGCGTTACGCAGCGGGTAGAGCAGGCAGGCCATCAACGACTCCAGCTGCGCCAGCTCGGCCTCGGAGAAGCGCCGGGTGCGGCGGAAGCTGATTTCGCCAAGGTATTCGCTGGCGTGGGTCAGGCGGTAGTCGGCACTGTGCCTGGCCACTTCGCCGAACTCCAGGCGCAGGTCGGCACCGGCATGGAAGTAGGCCATGTACTCCACCGGCAGCATCTGCTGGATCTCGCGGAAGAACACCGCCAGGATGCGCTCGGCCTCCAGGCTCACCTGCAGTTGCAGGTTCAACTGCTGGCGCAATTCCAGCAGGTCCAGCGGACGTCGCGAGAGGGTGCGGGTGTCCTGGCTGGCGGCGCGCTGGAGCTTGGCAGCATCGAAATCGATGGTGTTGGACTGCTTGGGAGGAACCATGGCGGTGACCATTTTTACGGCGTTTGCAGGGACAGAGCGATTTCCGTGCCAGGGCGCGGAAAGGCCTGAAAAGACGCCGTATTGACCGACCGATGGTGGTCGGGGTTCCCCAATGGGGATAGGTTTTGCCAGAAGTCTGGCGAAATAGTGGCACTTTGCCGGGATGCGAAGCGAAGCGAAGCCGGAAAATTGGCGGGAGGCGGCGTCGTTGCTGGGCTGCAGGTTGACGCCGCTGGTACGCCAGTACCGATTCTGCGAGGCGGAAATCAGTCCTGGGCGTTGAAGGCCTGGCCGTTCACGCCCTTGCTGTCCGGGCCCATGAGGTACAGGTAGACCGGCATGATCTCTTCGGGCGCCGGGTTGTTGTAGGCGTTCTCGCCCGGATAGGCATGGGCGCGCATGGCGGTGCGGGTGGCGCCAGGGTTGACGCTGTTGGCGCGCACGCTGCTGATGTCCTCGCACTCGTCCGCCAGTACCTGCATCAGGCCTTCGGTGGCGAACTTCGACACCGCATAGGCGCCCCAGTAAGCGCGGCCCTTGCGGCCGACGCTGCTGGAGGTGAAGACCACCGAGGCATCCTCGGAGAGCTTGAGCAGCGGCAGCAGGGTATGGGTAAGGCTGAACATGGCGTTGACGTTTACCTGCATGACGCGGGTGAAGTTGTCGGTGGAAATCTGCTCGATGGGCGAACGCAGGCCGAGGATCGAAGCGTTGTGCAGCAGGCCGTCGAGCTTGCCGAACTCTTTCTCGATCATGGCCGCCAGTTCGTCGTATTGGTGCGGCAGGGTGGTTTCCAGATTCAGCGGGATCACCACCGGTTCCGGATGGCCGGCGGCGACGATCAGGTCATAGACCTCGTTGAGGAAGTCCTCGGTCTTGCCCAGCAGCAGCACAGTGGCGCCGTGTGCGGCAAAGGCGAGCGAGGCGGCGCGGCCGATACCGCGGCCGGCGCCGGTCACCAGGATCACGCGGCCCTTGAGCAGGTCGGGGCGGGCGGAATAGTCGAACATGGTTTCTCCTTGGCGAAGCCCGTCAGCGCGAAGGGCTCCGAGGGATTCGGCTCAGCAGGAGCAGAGGGCGCGGTCGAGGACAGCGAGCAGGTCGAGAGGCGCATCGACAATGACGTCGGCGCCCCAGTGAGTGGGGTTGTCGTCCGGATGGATATAGCCGTAGCGCACCGCTGCGGTCTTGGTCCCTGCGGCACGGCCCGACTCGATGTCGCGCAGGTCGTCACCGATGAACAGCACTTCGGACGGATCGACCTTCAGCTGGCTGCAGGCCAGCAGGAGCATTTCCGGGTCCGGCTTGCTGTTCTTCACGTGATCCGGGCAGACCAGTACCTTCGAGCGCTCGGCCAGGCCCAGCTGTTCCATGATCGGCGCGGCGAAGCGCACCGGCTTGTTGGTCACCACGCCCCAGATCAGGCGCGAGCGTTCGATGCTTTCCAGCAGCTCCGGCATGCCGTCGTAGGGACGGGTCAGAACGGCGCAATGCTCCTGGTAGCGGTCGAGGAACTCCTGGCGCAGGGCCTCGAAGCCGGGGGCCTCCGGGTCCATGTCGAAGGTCGCGGCGACCATGGCGCGGGCGCCACCGGAGACGACGTCCTGGATGCGCTGGTCATCGATCGGTGCGCGGCCGTGGGCGGCGAGCATCGCCTGGCAGACGGCGATGAAGTCCGGCGCGGTATCCAGCAGCGTGCCGTCCATGTCGAAGAGAACCGCTCTGAGCATGCGACTCACTCCTCGCGCAGGGTCTGGATCATGTAGTTGACGTCGACATCGTTGGCCAGCTTGTAGTGCTTGGTCAGCGGGTTGTAGGTCAGGCCGATGATGTCCTTGACCGCCAGGCCCGCGTCACGCGACCAGGCGCCCAGCTCGGAGGGGCGGATGAACTTCTTGAAATCGTGGGTGCCACGCGGCAGCAGGCGCATCACGTACTCCGCACCGACGATGGCGAACAGGTAGGCCTTCGGGTTGCGGTTGATGGTGGAGAAGAACACCTGGCCGCCGGGCTTGACCATCCTGTAGCAGGCGCGGATGACCGAGGCTGGGTCCGGTACGTGCTCGAGCATCTCCAGGCAGGTCACCACGTCGAACTGCTCGGGCATCTCTTCGGCCAGTTCTTCGGCGGTGATGCGGCGGTATTCCACCGGCACGCCGGATTCCAGCTGGTGCAGCTGGGCGACCGCCAGGGGGGCTTCGCCCATGTCGATCCCGGTCACGGTGGCGCCGCGCTGGGCCATGGCTTCGCTGAGGATGCCGCCGCCGCAGCCGACGTCGAGTACCTTCTTGCCGGCGAGGCTGACACGCTCGTCGATCCAGTTGACCCGCAGCGGGTTGATGTCGTGCAGGGGCTTGAACTCGCTTTCGCGGTCCCACCAGCGGTGGGCGAGGGCCTCGAATTTGGCGATCTCGGCGTGGTCGACGTTGCTCATGGTGTCCCTATTGATCAAAAAACTGGAAACGAAGGCTGACTATGATGCCAGCTTCGTGGAATGGATGGGGCGCGGCATGACAGATTGTCGCAGCGGCGGCCTGTGTCGCCGCTGCGACAGGAAAGTCAGGGCTCAGGCGCCAGCGATCTTGCGGCCCCACTCGCTGGCGACGGCGATCAGGCGCGCTTCGTCCAGGCGGGTGAGCTTGCCGTTGTCCAGCAGTTGCTTGCCACCGACCCAGACGTGGCGCACGCAGTCGCGACCGCTGGCATAGATGACCTGCGAAACCGGCTCGTATACCGGCTGCTGGGCCAGTCCGGAGAGGTCGAAGGCGGTGATGTCGGCGGACTTGCCCAGCTCCAGGCTGCCGGTTTCCTGTTCCATGCCCAGCGCGCGGGCGCCGTTCAGGGTGGCCATGCGCAGGGCGCGGTGAGCGTCCAGCGCGGTGGCCTGGCCGGCAACGGCCTTGGCCAACAGGGCGGCGGTACGGGTTTCACCGAGCAGGTCGAGGTCGTTGTTGCTGGCTGCGCCGTCGGTGCCGATGGCGACATTGACGCCGGCCTGCCACAACCGTTCCACCGGACAGAAACCGCTGGCCAGCTTGAGGTTGGATTCCGGGCAGTGCACCACCGAGCTGTTGGTTTCCACCAGCATGGCCAGGTCCTCGTCGTTCACCTGGGTCATGTGTACGGCCTGGAAGCGCGGGCCGAGCAGGCCGAGCCGGTGCAGGCGGGCCAGCGGGCGCTCGCCATTCTTCTCCAGCGCCTGCTGGACCTCGAAGGCGGTCTCGTGAACGTGCATGTGGATGCCGACGTCCAGTTCCTCGGCGAGCATCAGGATGTTTTCCAGCTTGTCGTCGCTGACCGTGTAGGGCGCATGCGGGCCGAAGGCGACCTTGATGCGCGGGTGGTGCTTGAGGTCGTCGCGCAGCGCCAGGCCCTGGCGGATCGCTTCGTCGGCGTCGCGGGCGCCGGGGATCGGGAAGTCCAGCACCGGCACGCTGATCTGCGCCCGCACGCCGGCCTTGTGCACCACCTCGCAGGCGACCTGCGGAAAGAAGTACATGTCCGAGAAGCAGGTGATGCCGCCCTTGAGCTGCTCGGCGATGGCCAGTTCGGTGCCATCACGGACGAAGTCCTCGCTGACCCACTTGGCTTCCGCCGGCCAGATGTGTTCCTGCAGCCAGGTCATCAGCGCCAGGTCATCCGCCAGGCCGCGGAACAGGCTCATTGCCGCGTGGCCGTGGGCGTTGATCAGGCCGGGGGACAGCAGCATGCCCGGCAGCTCGCGGGTTTCCGTGGCTGGGTGGCGCAGCACCTCGGCACGGGGGGCGAGCAGGGCGATGCGGCCATCGCGGATGCCCAGGCCGTGATCGCGCAGGACGACGCCGGCGGGCTCGACGGGGACGATCCAGGTGGGGAAGAGCAGCAGGTCGAGCGGGGCTTTTTCGGTCGGCATGAAGCGCATCCTGGGCGCGTGGATAAAGGCGCCGAGTATAGCCGAGCGCCAGGGCGTCAGGCTCGGTATACTCCGCCGTTTCCCGGTGTTTCCGGGGTGATTTCCGTGGCGCCGGAGCGGCCCGCGATTCCATTCGAATGAAGAGGTGTTCCATGCGTGAGCGACTGTTGGCGGCCGAACGGGTTACGGCCATTGATTGGCGCAAGGGCACACTCCGACTGCTGGACCAGCGCCTGTTGCCGCTGGAGGAAACCTGGCTGTCCTACGAGACCGCCGAAGGCGTGGCCGACGCCATTCGCCAGATGGTCGTACGCGGTGCGCCGGCCATCGGCATCGCTGCCGCCTACGGCCTGGTGCTGGGCCTGCGCGCTCGCGTAGCCGCCGGCGGTGATTGGCGCGCGGCGCTGGAAGACGACTTCACCGTGCTGGCGGAGTCGCGTCCGACCGCAGTCAACCTGTTCTGGGCGCTGAACCGCATGCGTGATCGCCTGGAGCGCCTGAAACCGGGCGAAGACCCGCTGCCGCTGCTGGAAGCCGAGGCCGTGGCGATCCACGAGAGCGACCGCGAGGCGAACCTGACCATGGCCCAACTGGGCGTGGACCTGATCCGCAAGCACCATGGCGGTCCGCAGAAGATCCTCACTCACTGCAACACCGGCGCCCTGGCCACCGGCGGCTTCGGTACCGCGCTGGGCGTGCTGCGCGCGGCACACCTGGAAGGGTTGATCGAGCGTGTCTACGCCGATGAGACCCGTCCCTGGCTGCAGGGCGCTCGCCTGACCGCGTGGGAACTGGCCAATGAAGGTGTGCCGGTCACCCTGAACGTGGATGCCGCCGCCGCGCACCTGATGAAGACCGAAAGCATCACCTGGGTCATCGTCGGCGCCGACCGGATCACCGCCAATGGCGACGTCGCCAACAAGATCGGCACCTACCAGTTGGCGGTCACCGCCATGCACCACGGCGTGCGCTTCATGGTGGTGGCCCCCAGTTCGACCATCGACATGGGTCTGGAAAGCGGCGAGGACATCCCGATCGAGGAGCGCGACGGTCGCGAACTCCTGGAAATCGGCGGCAAACGTGTTGCCGCTGATGTCGAAGCCTTCAATCCGGTGTTCGATGTGACTCCGGCCGATCTGATCGATGCCATTGTGACCGAGCGCGGCGTCGTCGAGCGTCCGGACACCGAGCGGATGGCCCAGTTGATGAGCCGCAAGCGCCTGCACTGACGGGGGCTGCGGCAATTCATCGAGGGGCTTGGGCGAGGGTAGGGTTTGACCCTGGCTTGTGGTAAGCTCCGACGGTTCTTGATGGGGCATTTTTTCGGCCCCCACAGCATCGCGGATCAACGGCCAAGTCGTTGATTTGTAGAGAGTCGGTGGCGCTTTGATGGCGCACCGCGCTCCGCCGGGCTCAGGACGGGCTTGGCGGAGTCCCATTTGAAAAAGGAACCAGGCTTCTCATGGGCGAACTGGCCAAAGAAATCCTCCCGGTCAACATCGAAGACGAACTCCGACAGTCCTACCTCGATTACGCCATGAGCGTGATCGTCGGTCGTGCCCTGCCCGATGCACGCGACGGCTTGAAGCCCGTGCATCGCCGCGTCCTGTACGCCATGAGCGAACTGGGCAACGACTGGAACAAGCCCTACAAGAAGTCCGCCCGTGTGGTCGGTGACGTGATCGGTAAGTACCACCCGCACGGCGACACCGCGGTATACGACACCATCGTCCGCATGGCCCAGCCGTTCTCGCTGCGCTACATGCTGGTCGACGGCCAGGGCAACTTCGGTTCGGTGGACGGCGACAACGCCGCGGCCATGCGATACACCGAAGTGCGCATGTCCAAGCTCGCCCATGAGCTGCTGGCGGACCTGGACAAGGAAACCGTCGACTGGGTGCCCAACTACGACGGCACCGAGCAGATCCCGGCAGTCATGCCGACCAAGATCCCGAACCTGCTGGTCAACGGTTCCAGCGGTATTGCCGTGGGCATGGCGACCAACATTCCGCCGCACAACCTCACCGAGGTGATCGACGGCTGCCTGGCGCTGATGGATAACCCCGAGCTGTCCATCGACGACCTGATGCAGTACATCCCCGGCCCGGACTTCCCGACCGCGGGCATCATCAACGGTCGTGCGGGCATCATCGAGGCCTATCGCACCGGTCGTGGCCGCGTCTATATCCGTGCCCGCGCCACCATCGAGGACATGGAAAAGGGCGGCAACCGCCAGCAGATCATCATCACTGAGCTGCCCTACCAGCTAAACAAGGCTCGCCTGATCGAGAAGATCGCCGAGCTGGTGAAAGAGAAAAAGATCGAAGGCATCACCGAGCTGCGCGACGAGTCCGACAAGGACGGCATGCGTGTGGTCATCGAGCTGCGCCGCGGCGAAGTAGGCGAGGTCGTGCTGAACAACCTCTACGCCCAGACCCAGCTGCAGAGCGTCTTCGGTATCAACGTGGTAGCCCTGGTCGACGGCCAGCCGCGCACGATGAACCTCAAGGACATGCTCGAGGTCTTCATCCGTCACCGCCGTGAAGTGGTGACCCGCCGGACCGTCTACGAACTGCGCAAGGCCCGCGAGCGTGGCCACATCCTCGAAGGCCAGGCCGTCGCCCTGTCGAACATCGATCCGGTGATCGAGCTGATCAAGACCTCGCCGACCCCGGCCGAGGCCAAGGAGCGCCTGATTTCCACCGGCTGGGAATCCAGCGCCGTGGAAGCCATGGTCGAACGTGCCGGTGCCGATGCCTGCCGTCCGGAAGACCTGGACCCGCAGTACGGCCTGCGTGACGGCAAGTACTTCCTGTCGCCGGAACAGGCCCAGGCCATCCTCGAGCTGCGCCTGCACCGCCTGACCGGCCTGGAGCACGAGAAGCTCCTGTCCGAGTACCAGGAAATCCTCACTCTGATCGGCGAGCTGATCCGCATCCTGACCAACCCCGAGCGCCTGATGGAAGTCATCCGCGAGGAGCTGGAGAAGGTCAAGGCCGAGTTCGGCGACGCCCGCCGCACCGAGATCGTCGCGTCGCAGATGGACCTGACCATCGCCGACCTGATCACCGAAGAAGAGCGCGTGGTGACCATCTCCCACGGCGGCTACGCCAAGTCCCAGCCGCTGGCTGCCTATGAGGCCCAGCGTCGCGGTGGCAAGGGCAAGTCCGCCAGTGGCGTGAAGGACGAGGACTACATCGAACACCTGCTGGTCGCCAACAGCCATGCCACGCTGCTGCTGTTCTCCAGCAAGGGCAAGGTCTACTGGCTGCGCACCTTCGAGATTCCGGAAGCCTCGCGTACCGCCCGTGGTCGCCCGCTGGTGAACCTGCTGCCGCTGGATGAAGGCGAGCGCATCACCGCGATGCTGCAGATCGACCTGGAAGCCGTGCGCGCCCAGTTTGCCGGTGATGACAACGAAGACGACGACGTGGTTGCCGAGCAGGTCGCCGAAGTGGTGGAAGCCGAAGAGGCCGAGGAGGGCGACGACGCCGACTTCAGCCAGGACGAGCCGACCGGCGCGTACATCTTCATGGCCACCATGAAAGGCACCGTGAAGAAGACCCCGCTGATCCAGTTCACCAAGCCGCGTTCCAACGGCCTGATCGCCCTGAAGCTGGAAGAGGGCGACTCGCTGATCGCCGCCGCGATCACCGACGGTTCGAAGGACGTGATGATGTTCTCCGACGCTGGCAAGGTAATCCGCTTCAAGGAAAGCAAGGTGCGCATCATGGGCCGTAACGCCCGTGGCGTGCGCGGCATGCGCCTGGCCGAAGGCCAGCGCATCATTTCCATGCTGATCCCCGAGTGCCGCGAAGCGCAGATCCTCAGCGCCTCCGAGCGTGGCTACGGCAAGCGCACCCCGCTGGCCGACTACCCGCGTCGCGGTCGTGGCGGCCAGGGCGTGATCGCCATGGTGATCAACGAGCGTAACGGCAACCTGGTAGGTGCCGTGCAGGTGCTGGACGGCGAAGAGATCATGCTGATTTCCGACCAGGGCACCCTGGTGCGTACCCGCGTCGACGAAGTCCGTGGCGCTGGCCGTAACACCCAGGGCGTGATCCTCATCAAGCTGGCCGCCGACGAGACCGTCGTGGGCCTGGAGCGGGTGCAGGAGCCGACCGTGGTGGACGACGAAGACGACGTCATCGACGGCGAGATCGTCGAGGGCGAAGTGTCGCAAGAGAACCCAGAAGCAGGCGAAGCTGCGGCTGAAGAAGCCCCGCAGGCCAGCGAAGACTGATAGCGAGAGTGGATGTGAGCAAGCGAGCCTTTAACTTCTGCGCCGGTCCCGCGGCGCTTCCCACCGAGGTGCTGGAGCGCGCCCGCGCCGAGCTGCTGGATTGGCAGGGCAAGGGCCTGTCGGTCATGGAGATGAGCCACCGTAGCGACGACTACGTGGCCATCGCCGAGAAGGCCGAGCAGGACCTGCGCGACCTGATGGGCGTGCCGTCGAACTACAAGGTGCTGTTCCTGCAGGGCGGCGCCAGCCAGCAGTTCGCCGAGATCCCGCTGAACCTGCTGCCCGAAGACGGCGTGGCGGACTACGTGGAAACCGGCATCTGGTCGAAGAAGGCCATCGAAGAGGCTCGTCGCTACGGCAACGTCAACGTGGTTGCCAGCGCATCCAAGTACGACTACTTCGCCATTCCCGGCCAGAACGAGTGGAACCTGTCCAAGGACGCCGCTTACCTGCACTACGCGTCCAACGAGACCATCGGCGGCCTGGAGTTCGACTGGATTCCGGAAGTCGGCGACGTCCCGCTGGTGGTGGACATGTCCTCGGACATCCTCTCCCGTCCGACCGACGTCTCGAAGTTCGGCTTGATCTACGCCGGCGCGCAGAAGAACATCGGCCCGTCCGGTCTGGTGGTGGTCATCGTTCGCGAAGACCTGCTGGGCCGCGCCCGCAGCATCTGCCCGACCATGCTCAACTACAAGGTCGCCGCCGATAACGGCTCCATGTACAACACCCCGGCTACCTACTCCTGGTACCTCTCCGGCCTGGTCTTCCAGTGGCTGAAGGAGCAGGGCGGCGTCGACGCCATGGAGCAGCGCAACCGCGCCAAGAAGGACATGCTGTACGGCTTCATCGACAACAGCGACTTCTACACCAACCCGATCCAGCCCAGCGCCCGTTCCTGGATGAACGTGCCGTTCCGCCTGGCCGACGAGAAGCTCGACAAGGCCTTCCTCGAAGGCGCCGATGCGCGCGGCCTGCTCAACCTGAAGGGCCACCGTTCGGTGGGTGGCATGCGTGCCTCCATCTATAACGCCCTGGGCCTGGATGCCATCGGAGCCCTGGTCGGCTACATGGCCGAGTTCGAGAAGGAGCACGGCTGATGAGCGACGCTGACCAGCTCAAGGCTTTGCGCGTACGCATCGACAGCCTCGACGAGAAGATCCTCGAGCTGATCAGCGAACGCGCCCGCTGCGCCACCGATGTGGCGCGGGTGAAGATGGCGGCCCTGCCCGAAGGCGAGAAGCCGGTGTTCTACCGGCCCGAGCGCGAGGCGTGGGTGCTCAAGCACATCATGGAGCTGAACAAGGGCCCGCTGGACAACGAGGAAGTCGCTCGTCTGTTCCGCGAGATCATGTCTTCCTGCCTGGCCCTGGAACAGCCGCTGAAAGTGGCCTACCTCGGCCCGGAAGGCACCTTCACCCAGGCCGCGGCGCTCAAGCACTTCGGCCACGCGGTCATCAGCACACCGATGGCGGCCATCGACGAAGTGTTCCGCGAAGTCGCCGCCGGTGCGGTGAACTTCGGCGTGGTGCCGGTGGAAAACTCCACCGAGGGCGCGGTCAACCACACCCTCGACAGTTTCCTCGAGCACGACATGGTGATTTGTGGCGAAGTCGAGCTGCGCATCCACCACCACCTGCTGGTGGGCGAGAACACCAAGACCAGCAATATCACCCGCATCTATTCCCACGCCCAGTCCCTGGCCCAGTGCCGCAAGTGGCTGGACGCGCACTACCCGAATGTCGAGCGTGTGGCGGTCTCCAGCAACGCCGACGCCGCCAAGCGAGTGAAAAGCGAGTGGAACAGCGCGGCGATTGCCGGCGACATGGCGGCCAGCCTGTACGGCCTCGACAAGTTGCACGAGAAGATCGAGGACCGCCCGGACAACTCCACGCGTTTCCTCATGATCGGCAACCAGGAAGTGCCGCCCACCGGCGACGACAAGACCTCCATCATCGTCTCCATGCGCAACAAGCCGGGTGCTCTGCACGAGCTGCTGGTGCCGTTCCACAACAACGGCATCGACCTGACCCGTATCGAGACCCGGCCGTCGCGCAGCGGCAAGTGGACCTACGTGTTCTTCATCGACTTCATCGGCCACCACAAGGACCCGCTGATCAAGGACGTGCTGGAGAAGATCAACAGCGAAGCCGTTGCCCTGAAGGTGCTGGGCTCGTACCCCAAAGCGGTTCTCTGAAACCGCGAGCCGCAAGCCAGGGCCGCAAGCTGCCGACACGTCGGTGGATGGTTGATGGCTTGCGGCCCATAGCTTGAGGCTTTTAGCGATGTCGTGTGATTTCCTTGCCCTGGCCCAGCCGGGCGTGCAGAAGCTTTCCCCCTACGTGCCCGGCAAGCCGGTCGATGAGCTGGCCCGCGAGCTGAAGCTCGACCCCGCCGGCATCGTCAAGCTGGCCAGCAACGAGAACCCGCTGGGCCCGAGCCCGAAGGTCCTCGAGGCTATTCGTGCCGAGCTGGCCGAACTGACCCGCTATCCCGATGGCAACGGTTTCGAACTGAAAAGTCGCCTGGCTGCCCGCTGCAGCGTCGATACCGCGCAGGTCACCCTGGGCAACGGCTCCAACGACATTCTCGACCTGGTTGCCCGTGCCTATCTGGCTCCTGGCCTGAATGCCGTGTTCAGCCAGTACGCCTTTGCCGTCTATCCAATCTCCACCCAGGCTGTCGGCGCCCAGGGCAAGGTCGTGCCGGCCAAGGACTGGGGACATGACCTGGAAGCCATGCTGGCGGCCATCGACGCCAACACCCGGGTGATCTTCATCGCCAACCCGAACAACCCCACTGGCACCTGGTTCGGCCCGGACGCGCTGGAGCGCTTCCTCTCGCAAGTCCCGGAAAGCGTCCTGGTGGTGCTCGACGAGGCCTACATCGAGTACGCCGAAGGCGAAGAGTTGCCGGACGGCCTGAAGTACCTGGCCCGCTACCCGAACCTGCTGGTCTCGCGCACCTTCTCCAAGGCTTACGGCCTGGCGTCGCTGCGGGTCGGCTACGCGATCTCCTCGGCGCAGGTCGCCGACGTGCTCAACCGCGTACGCCAGCCATTCAACGTCAACAGCCTGGCTCTGGCTGCCGCCTGCGCCGCGCTGGACGACGCGCAGTACCTGGCCGAAGGCAAGCGCATCAACGACGAAGGCATGGCCCAGCTGGAAAGCGGCCTGCGCGCGCTGGACCTGCAGTGGATTCCGTCCAAGGGCAATTTCATTGCCGTGGACCTCAAGCGTGATGCCGGCCCGATCTACCAGGCCCTGCTTGCCGAGGGCGTGATCGTCCGTCCGGTGGGCGGCTACGGCATGCCGCAGCACCTGCGCATCTCCATCGGCCTGCCGGCCGAGAACGCCCGCTTCCTCGACGCCCTGGCCAAGGTGCTTGCCCGTGCCTGATGTCCAGCCACGCAAGCTGCATCGTCTGGTGGTGGTGGGGCTCGGCCTGATAGGCGGCTCCTTCGCCAAGGGCATCCGCGAGAAGGGGCTGTTCGACGAAGTGGTCGGCGTCGACCGTGACCCGGAAACCCGCCGTCTGGCGGTGGAACTGGGCGTGGTCGATCGCTGCGAGGAAAGCCTCGCCGTCGGTTGCCGTGACGCCGACGTGATCCAGCTCGCCGTGCCGATCCTGGCCATGGAGAAGGTCCTCGGCGAGCTCGCCACCCTCGACATTGGCAGCGCGATTCTCACCGACGTGGGCAGCGCCAAGGGCAACGTGGTGCGCGCCGCGAAAGCGGTATTCGGCGGCATGCCGGCACGCTTCGTTCCCGGTCATCCCATCGCCGGTTCCGAGCAGAGCGGGGTCGAGGCGGCCAACGCAAAACTGTTCCGCCGTCATAAAGTTATCCTCACGCCGCTGGATAATGCCGACGCGGACGCGATCCAGTGCGTCGAGAGCCTTTGGCGCGAGCTGGGCGCGGATGTCGAGCAGATGGCCGTCGAACACCATGACGAAGTCCTCGCCGCCACCAGCCACCTGCCGCATCTGCTGGCCTTTACGCTGGTCGACTCGCTGGCCAAACGCAGCGAGAATCTGGAAATCTTCCGCTATGCCGCTGGTGGCTTCCGCGACTTCACGCGGATCGCCGGCAGCGACCCGGTGATGTGGCACGACATCTTCCTCGCCAACCGCGAGGCGGTGCTGCGCATCCTCGACGTATTCCGTGACGACCTCGATGACCTGCGCGAGGCCGTCGATCAAGGGGACGGGCAACAACTGATGGGCGTCTTCACCCGCGCCCGGGTTGCCCGCGAGCATTTCAGCAAAATCCTGGCCCGCCGGGCCTATGTGGACGCCATGCACAACAATGACCTGATTTTCCTGGCCCAGCCGGGTGGCCGCCTCTCCGGGCGCGTACGCGTACCGGGCGACAAGTCCATTTCCCACCGCTCGATCATGCTCGGCTCGCTGGCCGAAGGCACGACCGAGGTGCAAGGCTTCCTCGAGGGTGAAGACGCCCTCGCCACCATCCAGGCGTTCCGCGACATGGGCGTGGTCATCGAAGGCCCGCACCACGGTCGCGTGACCGTTCACGGCGTCGGCCTGCACGGCCTGAAGACCCCGCCCGGCCCGATCTACCTGGGTAACTCCGGCACCTCCATGCGCCTGCTCAGCGGCCTGCTCGCCGCCCAGCCGTTCGACACCACCCTGACCGGCGACGCCTCGCTGTCCAAGCGCCCGATGAACCGCGTCGCCAAGCCGCTGCGCGAGATGGGTGCGGTGATCGAGACCGGTCCCGAAGGTCGTCCGCCGCTGACCATCCGTGGTGGCCAGAAACTGACCGGCATGCACTACGACATGCCGATGGCCAGTGCCCAGGTGAAATCCTGCCTGCTGCTCGCCGGCCTCTACGCTGCCGGAGAAACCTCCACCACCGAGCCGGCCCCGACTCGCGACCACACCGAACGCATGCTGCGCGGCTTCGGCTACCCGGTCGACGTCGAAGGCGCCACCGCCCGCGTCGAGTCCGGCCACAAGCTCACCGCCACGTCCATCGAAGTCCCGGCCGACATTTCCTCGGCGGCCTTCTTCCTGGTCGCCGCGAGCATCGCCGAAGGTTCCGACCTGACCCTGGAGCACGTCGGCATCAACCCGACTCGTACCGGCGTCATCGACATCCTCAAGCTCATGGGCGCCGACATCACCCTGGAAAACCAGCGTGAAGTGGGCGGCGAGCCGGTTGCCGACATTCGCGTGCGTTCGGCGCAGCTGAAAGGCATCGACATCCCCGAAGACCTGGTGCCGCTGGCCATCGACGAATTCCCGGTGCTCTTCGTCGCTGCCGCCAACGCCGAAGGCCGCACTGTGCTGCGTGGTGCGGAAGAGCTGCGGGTGAAGGAGTCCGACCGTATCCAGGTCATGGCCGATGGTCTACTGGCCCTGGGTGTGAAGTGCGAGCCGACCCCGGACGGCATCATCATTGATGGTGGCAGCTATGGCGGCGGCGAAGTCTGGAGCCACGGCGACCACCGTATCGCCATGTCCTTCAGCGTGGCTTCCCTGCGTGCGGGCGCGCCGATCCGTATCCACGACTGCGCCAACGTTGCGACGTCCTTCCCGAACTTCCTCGGGCTCGCGTCCGGCGCTGGCATTCGCGTCGCCGAGGAGAATAACTGATGAACGGCGAATGGCCGGTCCTCGCCATCGACGGCCCCAGCGGCTCAGGCAAAGGCACCGTTGCCGGTCTGCTGGCCAAGCGCCTGGGCTGGAACCTGCTGGACTCCGGTGCGCTGTATCGCCTGCTGGCGTTCGCTGCCGGTAACCACGGCATCGACCTGACCAACGAGGAAGCCCTCAAGGTCCTGGCGGCGCACCTGGACGTACAGTTCACCCACGCCAAGGGCGGGCAGGGCCAGCACATCATCCTTGAAGGCGAAGACGTCACTGACGTCATCCGCACCGAACAGGTGGGTGCCGGCGCCTCGCAAGTCGCCGCGCTGCCGGCGGTCCGCGATGCGCTGCTGCAGCGCCAGCGCGCCTTCCTCGAAGCGCCGGGCCTGGTGGCCGACGGTCGTGACATGGGTACAGTGGTCTTCCCCAGTGCTCCGCTGAAGATATTCCTCACCGCTTCCGCCGAGGAGCGCGCCCGTCGGCGCTACCTGCAGCTCAAGGGCAAGGGTATCGACAGCGACCAGGCGCAACTGGCCGAAGAAATCAGCGCCCGCGACGAGCGCGACAGCCAGCGTGCGGTCGCCCCGCTCAAACCCGCCGAAGGTGCCATCCTGGTGGACTCCACCTCGATGAGCATCGACGAAGTGGTGGACAGCATCCTCGCCGAGGTTTCGCGCCTGGGTCTGGCCGACTAGTCGATCGGGAATCGAAAAGCCCCGGCATGGCCGGGGCTTTTCCTTTTCGGGTAAGGATGTCCGCAGGAGGGAACTGACGGGCGGCTCTCCCAATTTCCGAGGCTGGGCGAAAATAAAGGAACGAGGCTGGCGTCGCGAAGGGCATTGGAAAACAGGGGCGCCGATTGACGCAATCGGTATCCATTGCTACCATTCCAGACCTTGTATCGGGAGGGTTTCGCCCATATTGAGCGAAACGTTCCCTTAAAATCTGAATGTGGAGCATCCGCTTTCGCGGGTGCAACAGGGGGCCGGCAGGATACCAGTCTTGATCCTGCTGGCTTCTTTTTCATCACTTGACCGTGTTCGCTGGTGGCGCGGAATCGGGCTTACAAGCCTTTGACTACAGGTATAGACATGAGCGAAAGCTTCGCAGAACTCTTTGAAGAAAGTCTGAAATCCCTCGACATGCAGCCGGGTGCGATCATCACCGGCATCGTGGTCGACATCGATGGTGACTGGGTCACCGTCCATGCCGGTCTGAAATCCGAGGGCGTCATCCCGGTCGAGCAGTTCTACAACGAACAGGGCGAGCTGACCATCAATGTGGGTGACGAAGTCCACGTTGCGCTGGACGCGGTAGAAGACGGCTTTGGTGAAACCAAGCTGTCCCGCGAAAAAGCCAAGCGTGCCGAGAGCTGGATCGTTCTGGAAGCTGCTTTCTCTGCCGACGAAGTGGTCAAAGGCGTCATCAACGGCAAGGTCAAGGGTGGCTTCACCGTCGACGTCAACGGCATCCGCGCGTTCCTGCCGGGTTCGCTGGTCGACGTGCGTCCGGTGCGTGACACCACTCACCTGGAAGGCAAAGAGCTCGAGTTCAAGGTCATCAAGCTGGACCAGAAGCGCAACAACGTTGTCGTTTCCCGCCGCAGCGTGCTGGAAGCCGAGAACAGCGCCGAGCGCGAAGCTCTGCTGGAATCCCTGCAGGAAGGCCAGCAGGTCAAAGGTATCGTCAAGAACCTCACCGACTACGGTGCGTTCGTTGACCTGGGCGGCGTCGATGGTCTGCTGCACATCACCGACATGGCCTGGAAGCGTATCAAGCATCCGTCGGAAATCGTCAACGTTGGCGACGAGATCGATGTCAAGGTTCTGAAGTTCGACCGCGAGCGCAACCGCGTATCCCTGGGCCTGAAGCAACTGGGCGAAGACCCATGGGTTGCCATCAAAGCCCGTTACCCGGAAGGCACCCGCGTGACCGCGCGCGTCACCAACCTCACCGACTACGGCTGCTTCGCCGAGCTGGAAGAGGGCGTGGAAGGCCTGGTACACGTCTCCGAAATGGACTGGACCAACAAGAACATCCACCCGTCGAAAGTCGTTCAGGTTGGCGACGAAGTGGAAGTTCAGGTTCTGGACATCGACGAAGAGCGTCGTCGTATCTCCCTGGGCATCAAGCAGTGCAAGTCCAACCCGTGGGAAGACTTCTCTGGCCGCTTCAACAAGGGCGACAAGATCTCCGGCACCATCAAGTCGATCACCGATTTCGGTATCTTCATCGGCCTGGAAGGCGGCATCGACGGTCTGGTTCACCTGTCCGACATCTCCTGGAACGAAGTTGGCGAAGAAGCCGTTCGCCGCTTCAAGAAGGGCGACGAGCTGGAAACCGTCATCCTCTCCGTTGATCCGGAGCGTGAGCGCATCTCCTTGGGTATCAAGCAGCTGGAAGACGATCCGTTCTCCAACTACGCCTCGCTCAACGAGAAAGGCACCATCGTTCGCGGTACCGTGAAGGAAGTTGACGCCAAAGGCGCTGTCATCAGCCTGGGCGGCGAAATCGAAGGCGTTCTGAAAGCCTCCGAAATCAGCCGTGACCGCGTTGAAGACGCTCGCAACGTTCTGAAAGAAGGCGAAGAAGTCGAAGCCAAGATCATCAGCATCGACCGCAAGAGCCGCGTCATCTCCCTCTCCATCAAGTCGAAAGACGTTGATGACGAGAAAGATGCGATGAAAGAACTGCGCACCAAGCAAGACGTAGAAAACACTGGTCCGACCACCATTGGTGATCTGATCCGTGCTCAGATGGAGAACCAGGGCTAATCCCTGATTTACCATCCAAGGAAAAGGGCGACTTCGGTCGCCCTTTTTCGTTTCTGCCTTTCGCAGGGCGCGGGCGCGCAGCGCTTTTCCTACGCTGAGACTGACGCTATGTTGCCTGCCCCGTTCCGGTCGCCTTTTCCATGCCTTACCTGCTTTTCGTCACCGTCCTCTGGGCGTTCTCCTTCAGCCTGATCGGCGAGTACCTCGCCGGGCAGGTCGACAGCTATTTCGCCGTGCTGACCCGCGTGGTGCTGGCCGGCCTGGTGTTCCTGCCGCTGACCCGCTGGCGCGGCGTCGAGCCGCGCTTCATCGCCGGCGTGATGCTGGCCGGCGCGCTGCAATTCGGCATTACCTACGTCTGTCTCTACCAGAGCTTCCGCGTGCTGACGGTGCCGGAAGTGCTGCTGTTCACCGTGCTGACGCCGCTGCACGTGGCGCTCATCGATGATGCGCTGAACCGCCGCTTCAACGCCTGGGCGCTGCTGGCTGCCGCCGTTGCGGTGCTGGGCGCCGGGATCATTCGTTATGACGGCGTCAGCGGCGACTACATCCAGGGCTTCCTGTTGCTGCAACTGGCCAACGCGACCTTCGCGGCGGGGCAGGTGTTCTACAAGCACCTGGTGCAGCGCTATCCCTCGGATATCCCGCAATACCGCCGCTTCGGCTACTTCTTCGTTGGCGCACTGCTGATCGCGCTGCCGGGCTGGCTGCTGTTCGGCAATCCGCAGAAGCTGCCAACCACCGACCTGCAGTGGGGCGTGCTGGTGTGGATGGGCCTGCTGGCCACCGCACTGGGGCAGTTCTGGTGGAACAAGGGCGGCACGATGGTGGATGCCGGCACCCTGGCGGTAATGAACAACCTTCACGTGCCGGTGGGCCTGCTGATCAACCTGCTGATCTGGAACGAGGCTGCCGACTTGCCGCGGTTGGCGTTGGGTGGTGCGGTGATCGTGGCGTCGCTGGGCGTCAACCGTTTCGGCCTGCGTCGTCAGCGGGAGCGCTTCGCATGAACATCTCCGGACGTGGTGTAGCGCTGTCCCTGGCGTCTTCCGTGCTGTTCGTGACCTTGCCGGGTTACATCCACTCGCTGGAGCCGCTGACCAGCATCCAGGTGATCGCACACCGGGTAGTCTGGTCGATTCCCATGGTCCTGCTGCTGGTGCTGTTCACCCGTCAGGGTGGCGTGCTGCGCGATGCGGGGCGGCGGCTGCTGCGCGAGCCATGGCTGCTGGCGTGCTTCCCGCTGACGGCGGCGATGATGCTGATCCAGTGGGGGGTATTCATCTGGGCGCCCATGGTCGGGCGCACGCTGGAGTTGTCGCTGGGCTACTTCCTGCTGCCGCTGACCATGGTGCTGTGTGGGCGGGTGTTCTACGGCGAGCGCTTGACTACGTTGCAGGGCATCGCCGTTGCTTTCGCGCTGGCCGGCGTGCTGCACGAGCTGTGGCTTACGCGCGCGTTCTCCTGGTTCACCCTGATCACTGCGCTGGGTTATCCGCCGTACTTCATGTTGCGCCGCAAGATGGCGGTGGATTCGCTGTCGGGCTTTGTCTTCGAGATGATCGTGCTGCTGCCGTTCGCTCTCGCGACCCTGTGGATAACCGATAGCGGCAAGGTGCTGGAGGAGGTGCCGCGCCTGTGGGCATTGCTGCCGCTGCTGGGGCTGATCAGCGCGTTGGCGTTCGGCGCGATGATGGCGGCCAGCCGGCTGCTGCCGATGGGGCTGTTCGGGATTCTGAGCTATGTCGAGCCGGTGCTGCTTTTCGCCATCGCCGTGCTGTTCCTGGGCGAGGCGTTCAATCCGGCCCAGATCTGGACCTACGGGCCGATCTGGATTGCCGTGCTGCTGACCGGTTGGGATAGTGCGCGACTGCTGCGCCGACAGGCGCGTCGCGGTCTGTAAGCGAAGGGAAGAAGGACAAGGGACAGGCGCCCTCCCGAGAGGGGAGAGCGCTCAGCGTCAGTCGAAGCGACCGCCAACGTCAGCTTTGGCCAGGGTTTCCGGCAGGATGCGACGGGCAGCGGTGTAATGCTTTTTCCAGTAGTCGCCACCAAGGTCGGAGACTCGTACCTTCTGGCCGCGGCGCGGCGCGTGGACGAACTGGTTATCGCCGACGTAGATGCCCACGTGGTCGACATTGCGGCGGTTGTGGATGCGGAAGAACACCAGGTCGCCGGGCTGCAGGTCACCGCGCGCCACTTTCGAGTTGCCGCGCATGCTGTACATCTGCTGCGCGGTACGCGGCAGGTCGACTTCATCGACGTTCTGGAACACGTAGTTCACCAGGCCGCTGCAATCGAAGCCACGCTTGGGCGAAGTGCCACCCCAGCGGTAAGGCGTACCGATCATGCTGTAGGCACGCTGGGTCACCTGATGCGCCTCGCTCTTGGTCGGCTTGACCGGCTTGGCGTTGAAGGTCAGCAGGGCACTACCCTGGACCGGGACACGGAGATCAACCGGCGCGGGTTGATAGGAACGCGTGATCTTGGAGGAGGCGGTTGCCTCAGTGGCGGCTAAAAAAGTCGCCAAGCCTATGGAAAGGCATGTCAAAAGGGTACTTCGCATTCGGCATGTCTTCTTGCTGGTTGATATCGCCCAGACTCCGCTGGATCGCCATTGTTGTCGGCGTGGTTTCCTTTGGTCCGCTCAAAAATTCCACGCATTCTGAACGACTTTTGATGACAGTTCGTACCGTCTGTCGATTCTGATAACTCCCCTGTGACTTGCAGGACACAGCGTGACATGTGTTCAGACGCATCAGTCACGGCCTGACCTTATAGCCGGAAGCCCTATAAAACGGGGCTTTCGGCCATGCGACGGAAAGCCGGCGGGTTAGTAGCCAAAAGCCAGACGCTTAAGGCTTCTTAAGGAAAAACCCGACGAAATGCAGGTATTTGAGCTGAACGAATCAGTCCAGATGGGCAAGCAGAGCGGGAAGAACCTGCTCGCGCAGCAGCGGGGCGAGGTTGTGTGGGTAGTCACCGGCGGGGTCCAGCCAGGCGAGCTCTTCCAGCTCGGCGGCGGGCTGGACGGCGTGGGGCAGGGTGGCGACGTAGACGTGGGCGTCCACACGCATGTCCGGTTCGTTGGCGGCGTCGGCCTGGAAGTGGCCGAGCGGCGTCAGCGCGGAGGTCGCCAGGTGCAGGTCGAGTTCTTCGCCCAATTCGCGCAGCAGGGCCTGGATGGACGTCTCGCCGGACTCGTGCTTGCCACCGGGCAGCATGAAAGCCAGGGTGCCACGCTTTCGCACCAGCAGCAGCCGTCCGGCGTCATCCAGCAGGCAGGCGGCGGCGATACGAATGGTGGTGGTCATGGCGAGGGCGTTTCCTTCAGAACCTGGTAGCGCATCTGCACGATGCCGCTGGGGAAGCTGCGCTGCTCCAGCAGCTGCAGGCGTTGCTCGAGTCCGATGCTGAACAGGGGGATGCCAGCGCCGAGCAGGTGCGGAATGATGCTGACGATCACTTCGTCGAGCAAGCCTGCGGCGAGGAAATTACCCGCCAGGCTGCCGCCGCCTACCAGCCAGATGCGCTGGCAGCCACGTGCCTCCAGCGAGGCGAGCGCGTCCACCGGCGTGTAGTGCTCCAGCTCGACCTGCGGTGCGGCGTGGGGCAGGTGGTTGGAACGGGTCATGACCAGCGCGGGCTTGTCCGGGTAGGGCCATTCGTCCTGATTCAGGCAGAACAGGTAAGTGGCGCGACCCATGAGCAGGCCGTCGATGCTGGCGTAAAAGGCGGCGTAGCCATGGTCGTCGTGTTCGTTGCCGTAGCCTTCGAGCCAGTCGACGCTGCCGTCCGGGCGGGCGATGTAGCCGTCGAGGCTGGCTGCGACGTAGTAAATGAGAGTCGATGGCACCTGTATTCTCCTTTTTCCCAGGCATATCAGAGCATGGCATTGCCTTTCGCCGGGCGCCGCAACGTTTGTCGGGTTATTGACGCTGCAAGTCGCCTGCAAGGCTCGCCGGCAATATTTCCAGCGCGCCGGCTCGGCAAACATTAAGCTATGCAGCTATTTGGTCTTTACGTGATATCGAGGTCTGCCTTGTTCTCCCAATTCGCCCTGCACGAACGCCTGCTCAAGGCGCTCGATTCGTTGTCCTTCACCGAGCCGACCCCGGTCCAGGCCGCGGCCATTCCGAAGGCCCTGGAGGGACGCGACCTGCGGGTGACGGCGCAGACCGGCAGCGGCAAGACCGCGGCCTTCGTGCTACCGCTGCTGCATCGCCTGCTCACCGAGGAGAAGCCCAAGAGCGGCGCCCGCGCGCTGATCCTGCTGCCGACCCGCGAGCTGGCCCAGCAGACCCTCAAGGAAGTGGAGCGCTTCGCCCAGTTCACTTTCATCAAGGCCTGCCTGATCACCGGTGGCGAGGACTTCAAGGTGCAGGGCGCGCGCCTGCGCAAGAATCCGGAAATCATCATTGGCACGCCCGGCCGCCTGAACGAGCAGTTCAACGCCGGCAACCTGCCGCTGGGTGACGTCGAAGTGCTGATCCTCGACGAAGCCGACCGCATGCTCGACATGGGCTTCTCCGAGGACGTGCTCAAGCTCGCCGCACAGTGCCCGGCCGAGCGCCAGACCCTGCTGTTCTCCGCCACCAGCGGCAGCGGCCTGCACGAGATGGTCGAGAAGGTCCTGCGCGAGCCGGAGAACCTGCAACTCAACCGCGTCAGCGAGCTGAACGAGGATGTCAGCCAGCAGGTGATCCTGACCGACCACGTCGGCCACAAGGAACAGCTGCTGCAGTGGCTGCTGACCAACGAGACCTATGAAAAGGCCATCGTCTTCACCAATACCCGCGTAGCCGCGGACCGCCTGACCGGTCGCCTGATCGCCGCCGGCCACAAGGTCTTCGTGCTGCATGGCGAGAAGGATCAGAAGGACCGCAAGCTGGCCATCGAGAGGCTGAAGCAGGGCGCGGTGAAGATCCTCGTCGCTACCGACGTGGCTGCCCGCGGCCTGGATGTCGACGGCCTGGATCTGGTGATCAACTTCGACATTCCCCGTCGTGGTGACGAGTACGTACACCGCATCGGCCGCACCGGCCGCGCGGGCGCCGCCGGCACCGCGATTTCGCTGGTGGGCCATGGCGACTGGAACCTGATGTCGAGCATCGAGCGCTACCTCAAGCTGCGCTTCGAGCTGCGTACCATCAAGGAGCTGAAGGGCTCGTACAAGGGGCCGAAGAAGGTCAAGGCGTCGGGCAAGGCCGCCGGTACCAAGAAGAAAAAGGACGATGCGAAGAAGTCCGGCAGCAAGGCGCCGGCGAAGAAGAAACCCGCTGCGAAGCCGAAGTCCGGCCCGTCGAAGGTCGTGAGCCAGGATGGCCTGGCGCCGCTCAAGCGCAAGAAGCCGGCAGCGGAGTAACGCTCTCGCGTCTCCTGAAACGCCTCCCCTGACCGGGAGGCGTTTTTGTTTCTGCTTCGCTAGCCCAGCGTCTCCGGCGGTGCCTCGTAACTGCCAGACTCGTAACTCACCCCGTGCCGGATCACCGGCGGCGCGTCACCGTCGTGCAGGCTGGTGACGTTGTCGATGATGGTCTTGTCCTCGAGGGTAAGGCGATCGAGCATGCGCAGGTGGCCGATCCAGTTGTCCACCAGGAACAGCTCCTGCCAGATTTCCGGGTTGCTCACGTCGCGATACAGCGCCCAGCGTTCCGCGCCGTTGCGCAGGCGCAGGCGGCGCAACGGCTTGGCGGCGCGGACGAAATCGCGCGTGCGCTCGGCGGGAATCCGGTACTCGATGGAGACCAGTACCGAGCCGCGCTCGGGGTTGAACACGAAGGTCGGTTGCCCCGGCATACCGCCCGGTGCGCGGGCGATGCTGGCGGAGTTCAGCTCCGGCAGGCGCGAGTTGTAGAGCAGGGCCACGGAGATCAGCAGCAGACAGCCAGCGGCGATCAATGCGCCTTGCACGCCCATGGTTTCGGCGAAATGGCCCCAGAGGAAAGAGCCCGCCGCCAGACCGCCGTAGATGGCTGTCTGGTACAGCGCCAGGGCGCGCGCCTTGACCCAGTCGGGTACCAGAATCTGCACCGCCGAGTTGTAGGTAGCCACCGCTGCGATCCAGCAGGCCCCGCCCAGTACCAGGGCGGGGAAGATCACCCAGAGGTTGTCGACCCAGCCCAGGATGAGCATGACCACGGCGAGCGTGGCAGCGGCGAAGCTGATCAGCCGGCTGCTGCCCAGCCACTGCCGTGCCTTGCTCACCACGGTACTGGCGACGATGGCGCCCAGGCCCAGGGCGCCGAGCATGTAGCCGTACACCGAGGCGCTGCCGTCCGGGTTGCGGTGCGCCAGCAGCGGCAGCAGGGCCCAGATGGCGCTTGCCGACAGGCCGAAGACTGCCGAACGCAGCATCACCAGGCGGGTGACGCTGGAGTACTGGGTGAAGCGCAGCGCGGCGATCACGCCCTCGAAGATGTGCTCCGGCGGCAGGGTGCGCTTGGGCACGTCACGGCGCCATTGCCAGATCGCCCAGATCAGCGAGGCGTAGCAGATGCAGTTGAACAGGAATACCCAGGAGGCGCCGGTGGCCGAGAGCAGCAGACCGCCGATGGCCGGGCCGACGGCGCGGGCGACGTTGTAGTTGACGCTGTTGAGCAGCACCGCATCGCCGAGCATGCGTGGCGGTACCTGCTCGTTCACCGCCGCCTGCCAGGCGGGGATGGTGATCGAGCTGCCCAGCGACAGCCAGAGGATCGACACGATCAGCATCAGCGGGTCGAGGTAGCCCATGAACGCCAGCACCGTCACCAACGCCGCGCCGGAAAGCTCCACGGTCAGGCCCACCAGCATGATCTTGCGTCGGTCGTGGTTGTCGGCCAGCACGCCAGACATGATCGACAGCAGCACCAGCGGCAGCGCCGAGGCGACCTGGATCATCGCCACCATCAGCGGGCTGGCATGGGCTTCGGTGACCACCCAGGCGGCGGCAACCGATTGCGCCCAGGTGCCCAGGTTGGCGAACAGGTTGCAGATCCAGATGATGCGGAACGCGGCGATGCTGAAGGGGGCGAGGACGCCGCTGCGGGATTCGGCAGGATCGGGCTTGAGGGGGAGGTCTTGCTTGGGTGAAACGGACTGCAGCATGGGGACGCCCTTATTTCGAGTGACCGGCAGGTACGCGCCGCCGGGGCCTTTCCATGCCGGGCAAGTGTAGTGGCTGAGGCCGTTCGCGCCATTGATGATGGTCAGCCGTGGCGTTATCGGTGACTCGCGCTGGCAAGCTTCGACAGTGCCCGCAGAGCTTTGTGTTGTTAGGCTGCGTCGGAATTTTCCGCATTGCACTGGCAAATAACTGCACTGGCAAATAAGAGCGAAGAGCCGATGAAGCGACTTTCCACCTGCCTGCTGGCGGGCCTGCTGGTCCTGCCGCAAAGCCTCTGGGCCTGGTCCAATCACACCCTGGGCAGCTACATCGCCCTGCAGCAATTGCCCGCCGTCGCCCAGGCGCCGGAAGTCGAGGTGGAGCCGCTGGAAAGCTTCATCACCCAGCAGCGCGCCGGCCTGGTGAAGCTGCTGGACGAGCAGGAAGCCTATGCCCGCGAACACTTCCGCCAGTACCCGCCGCGCCCGGATGACCTGCGCCTGAGCGAGGATGGCCGCGAAGATCCGCGCAAGGCCTTCCTCATGGCACTGCGCCTGAACCCCGAGATCAAGCTGGCCACCGCCGTGCAGCCGCCGCCCGGCGGTGAACTGCCGAATCATGCCGCACTGCAGCCAGCGGACGTGCTGGTGTTCCGCAACCTCTCCGGTTGGAACCAATGGCGTTTCGTGCAGCTTCAGGCCGGGGAGAAGATTCCCGCGCTGGACGTGCTGGCCAGCGCAGCCGATGAGCCGGACTTCGGCCACGACATCAACCTGTTCAGCGACAATCCCGGCGAAGCCGGCCAGCGCTATGGCTTCGGCACCCAGCCGTTCGGCGACCCGCGCTACGAGTTCAGCTCCCAGGCACCGTTCCACATGGGCTTCTACCACGAGGATGCGATCATCTTCACCGGCGCGCCGTACCTGGAGCGCAACTGGCCGGAGTGGCGCGCCTACCAGTTCTACGGCCTGGCACGCTTCGCCTTCGAGAAAGGCCATCCGTACTGGGGTTACCGTTTTCTCGGCTGGGCCATGCACTACATCCAGGATATGACCCAGCCGTACCACTCGACACCGCTGCCGGGTGAGACCACCGCCAGCATGCTGTGGACGGCGGGCAAGTCCATGGCCGGCTTCGATGCCGACAAGCAGGCGGCGATCCAGCGCGTGGCGGACCGTCATACCGGTGTGGAGCGATATCAGGTGGACTGGCTGCGCGAGACACTGCGCCTGGGCGGGCAGTCGCCGTTGCTGGCGGCCTATGCGGATGTCAGCACGGATGGCACTTATCCACCGTACTCGACCGAGTATCTGCGCGAGGTGGTGGCGAGCGAATCCCATGCCCATGCAGCGGCATTCGATGCGGCGATTGGCCATTGGTTGGAGAACGAGAAGGCGCCGGCGGGGGATTTCAGTGCGGGGAATTCACCGGAGCCGTTCCGCCACGATGAGGCGTTGGATGAGCAGATTCTGCAATTGATCCGGCATTTCGGCGCGCACAGTCGCAATATCGCGAAGGCGGCGCTGCAGCCGTAGGAAGAGGGTTGGCATTGCCGCCGGGGCTGCGTGGGCCGCGGCGGCACTGCGCAAGTTGCTTAGCCGCCGGAGCAGCCGTTGCCCCACACCTGGTATTCGACGGTGTGGCGCTGACCCTGAGAGTCTTCGTAGGTCATGCGTGCCGGCACGATGCCGCACTCGTTGGATACGTCGGTGGTCGAGATGACGTGGGCGACGTCCATTTTCATGTCGTAGGTGTACTGCTCCACGGCCGCGCTTGGCGCCTGGTCGGCGGCGTTCACCTGCTCGGCGAGGGCGAGCGAAGAGAAGCCCAGCATGGCCAGGATGACTACAGCTTTCATGAATTTACCTGCCTTGTTCCCGGAGTCCGGACGTGACGGGTCCGTGACGTTCAGCGCATGGCTGCATCGGGAAGCGTTGGGGAATGATTACGGGTCTTGGGTGGTGTTGCGGCGCGCGCTGTAACAGCACGGAAATAATAGAATTTGCCTGACCTGAGTCATATATCCAGGCGCCAACAAGACTTCGTACTCAGAGGCAACAATCCAGATGTGACGCGGGTTTCAGGGCTGGTCTTGCGGCGGAGTGTCACAGGACTCACCGGTAGGATGGTGTGGAGCGAAGCGATACCCATCGATCACCCGGTGCTCTTCGCAATGCGGCTGCGAATCGAGCTGGGACAGCGGACGGTTTGTCGGGATTGATGCGAGTGGCGTTGATGGGTATCGCTTCGCTCCACCCATCCTACGCAGAGCCGGCCCGTCTTCAGTCGCGCAGCGGCGACTGCGGATCGAGCAGCGAAGTGCGGATGAAATGCAGGTAGCTGCACACCCGGCGCAGAGGCGAGGAATCGAAGTGCGGCGGGCGCCGGTCGTCCGTGGTACGCGTGGCGTGGATGGCGTGTTCCACCGCCGCCAGGGCGCGCTGGCGGTTGCTCTCGCTGGGCTGGATGAACAGCCGGATCAGCGCCCGGCCCAGCGCGCGAATGGCCCGGCGCCAGGGCATGCGCTCGGCGTACCAGGGCTCCTTCGGCAGGGCTTCCTGTTCGCGGCGCAACTCGATGATCGACAGGCCGATCTCCTGTACCTGGAAGGTCCAGCGCAGCAGCCGGCGCTGCACGTCCGGACGGCCTGTGGATAACCCGTAGGCCTGGTTCAGCAGGTCGCGCGTGCCGCTTTCGAAGTTCGATGACAGACCCTTCAGCGGATCGCTGATCACCCGCACCACGCGCAGGCGCAATTCGGCCTCCAGGCGTTCCCACAACCAGGGCCGGTTCGGCGGCAGTATGACGATCGCCGCGACCACCGCCATGCCCATGGACAGCAGCATCGCCAGGTATTCGTTGATGAAGGTGTAGGCATCGTAGCGCGCGAGGTTGGCCGGTAGCGAGGCAATACAGAACCACACCAGCAGGCCGACGCCATAACCGCTCCATTTGGGCCGGGTAATCAGGAAGGCGCCGAGAGCGAACACCGGCGCGAGCACGAAGCACAGCAGCGGGAAGCCATCGATGTGCGGGAGCACGCGGAAGGTCAGGATGAAGCCCAGCGTCGCGCCGAGCAGCGTGCCGAGCGTCAGTTGCAGCGACAGGCGCTTGGGATTGGGCGAAGCGGAGGAGAGCGCGGCGATCAGCACCGAGGTCAGCGCGAAGGTCGCGCCGCTGAGCCAGGAGGTCTCGATCCAGAACACCCCGCCGACGATCACCAGCAGCGCACAACGGAAGCCCGCGACTGCGGCGGCGAGCGCATTTGCCTTGGGCGTGAAGCGCTCCTTCCACTGCTCGCGTTCGTGCTTGTGCGCAGCCAGCGAGGCGTGGGTCTGGGCGTAGTTGTGCATGTCATCGACGAAGCGGAACAACAGCTCGGCGGCGGTCTCGAAATCCAGTTGATCTGCCTCGCGCGGGCAAGTGTGGCCGAGACTGGCGCGAGCTTCGCGGATACGCGGCATCAGGTGGTGTTTGCAAAGTTCCAGTTGCACGCTCAGGCGCTCCGCGTCCGCCTCGCTCAGAGGGCGGCCATGCCAGCTGGCGAGCAATTCGCTGACGTCGATCAGGCATGGCATCAGCACTTCGAGTACGTTGCTGGCCTGACGCTCGCGCAGCCGGTCGAGCAGGCGTTGCAGGGCATGGAAGCGCGTGGTCAGTTGCATGAACTCGCTGTTCAGGCGTGCCAGGCGGCCGCTGCGCAGGCGCATGTGCGGGTCTTCGAAGGCGGTGACGTTGCGCAGGCTTTCCAGCCCCACCACTTCGGCGGCGATGCGCGCGCTGGCCTGTTCGAAGCGCTCACGGTCCAGGGTGCCGTCGAGACCGGCGCTGGCCAGGCCGGCGAAGTCGCCGAAGCGGGTGTTCAGCGCGTTGCGCAGGGCGGCGGTGCTGGTTTGCGGCAGGACGATGGCGCTGACCACGCCGGTGCAGAGAATCCCCAGGGTGATCTCGATCACCCGCCACAGCGCCTGCATGAAGGCGCCTTCGGGGTGCAGGGTGGCGGGGATGCCGATCATCACCGCGGTGTAGCCGGCGAGCAGGCAGGCGTATGCACGGAAGTCCCGGTAGCGCGCCGCGCCGGCTGTGCACAGCCCGACCCAGATCGCCACGCAGAGCAGGAACAGCACCCGCTCCTGGGCGAACAGGGCGATGAAGGTGACCATCACCGTGAGCCCGGCGAGGGTACCGAGGATGCGGTAGAAACTCTTTGCCAATACCTGGCCGCTCTGCGGCTGTAGCACGATGAAGGCGCTCACCAGCACGGTGTTGGGCTGCGGCAGTTCCAGGCGGTAGGCCAGCCACAGGGCGGTGAAGGCGGTGATCAGCGTCTTGAGGATGAACATCCAGGTGACGCCGTCGGTGTGCGCCCAGTCGGACAGGGCGAAGCGCACCGCGGCGGCCTTGGGCAGGCGCACGGACAGACTGCTCATCGGGCTTATCTCGGCAGGCGGTGATCGGGCTGGGGCGGGTTTTGATGACCCTGTAGTTCTAAGGCGGAGCGAAGGGGTGGCAGCACGTTGCACGAAAGGCGGAGCACGGGTGCGAATCCTGGGGTGTCGCGGCGGGCCGCGTTGGGGAGGGCGATTCTAGAAGTGCGCCGGGGGGCAGGATAAGCTGACGGTTGGATGAATTATTGTTGCCTGAAAGGACAATAATCCCGTCGCGACAGGTATGCGACAATTCGCCGCCTGTCATGAATCTGTAACAAGGCGTTGCTCGTTCGAGCGCCGTTGCAGAGGCCGCCCGCCGTGGCGTGGACAGGCTCTCAGGAGAAATGATGGACCTGCTGCACAACATGCGTGCTTTCGTCTGTGTCGCCGAGACCGGCAGCTTCACCGCCGCCGCCCAGCGCATGGACCTCACCACCGCCTACGTCTCGCGGACGGTGGCCAAGCTCGAAGCGCACCTGCGCACCCGCCTGCTACATCGCACCACCCGCCGCATCGCCCTCACCGAAGCCGGCCAGCGCTACTTGCTGCGCTGCCAGCAGATCCTCGGCTACATCGAGGAAGCCGAGGCCGAGGCGGGCGACGCCCACGCCCGGCCCCACGGCAAGGTGAAGGTGCATGCCATGACCGGTATCGGTCAGCATTACCTGATCCGCGCGATTTCGCAGTACTGCGAAATCTACCCGGAGGTCACCTTCGACCTGACCCTGGCCAACCGCATCACCGACATCCTCGACGAGGGCTACGACATCTCCGTGGTCATCGCCCAGGAGCTGCCGGATTCGGGCTTCGTTTCCAAGCGCATCGGCAAGACCTACAGCGTGCTTTGCGCATCGCCCGACTACGTGGCGCGGCATGGCATGCCGAAGAAGCTGGGCGAGTTGACCGAGCACCGTTGCCTGCGCTTGGTGAACTCGGTGATGTCGCTGGACAAGTGGCTGTTCGACGGCCCTGATGGCCAGGAAATGGTCGGCATCAACCACACCCATTTCCAGGTCAATACCGCCGACGCCATGACCGAGGCCGTGCGCGCCGGCATGGGTATCGGTGCGCTGCCGGTGTACTCCGCCGTGCAGGGTCTGAAGGATGGCAGCCTGGTGCGCGTGCTGCCGGACTACAGCCTGTTCCACCTCAATGTCTATGCGCTGTATCCGTCGCGCCAGTACCTCGACGCGAAAATCCGCACCTGGGTGGAGTTTCTCCGCGACTGCGTGCCCGGGATGCTCGAAGAGCACGAGCGGATGATGCTCGAGCACCGCACGCGGGTGCCGGCCTGAGTCGCCGCTACGTAGCAGTGATCCGCTGAAATCCCGAGCGCCCGGCCTTCGCCGGGCGCGTCTTTTGGCACCTTGCGTTCCGCTGTGTCGAACGCCGCTTTGGGAAAAGACGAATTCTCCGAACGCCAACATTTGCGTCAGTCTCCTCGCGAGCCTGCCATCAGGCTCACCTCGCAAGCACAAGAACAAATTGAGGGTGACGCGATGTTTGGAACCATGGGGCGGGCGTTGCTCGCCGTCCTGGCGTTGGCCTGCGCTTCTGTCATACAGGCTGCCGATGAACCGCAGACTGCCAATCAACCGACTATCCATGAACCGGCTATTCATGAACCGATAGTGATCAAGTTCGCCCACGTGGTCGCGGAGAACACGCCCAAGGGACAGGGCGCGCTGATGTTCAAGCGCCTGGCCGAAGAGCGTCTGCCCGGTCGCGTGCGCGTGGAGGTCTACCCGAACTCCTCGCTGTTCGGCGACGGTAAGGAAATGGAGGCGCTGTTGCTGGGCGACGTGCAGATGCTCGCGCCGTCCCTGGCCAAGTTCGAGCAGTACACCAGGAAGGTGCAGATATTCGACCTGCCGTTCCTGTTTGACGACATCGATGCCGTCGACAACTTCCAGCGCAGCCCGCAGGGCCAGAGCCTGCTGACCAGCATGCAAGGCAAGGGCATCCTCGGCCTGGCCTACTGGCACAACGGGATGAAGCAGCTGTCGGCCAACCGCCTGCTGCTCGAGCCGGGCGATGCGCGCGGGCTGAAGTTCCGCGTGCAGGCCTCCGACGTGCTCAATGAGCAGTTCCGCGAGCTGCGCGCGATCTCCCGCAAGATGTCCTTCGCCGAGGTCTACCAGGGCCTGCAGACCGGCGTGGTGAATGGCACCGAGAACACCTGGTCGAACTACGAGAGCCAGAAGGTCAACGAGGTGCAGAAGTATTTCACCGAGTCCAACCATGGCCTGGTGGACTACATGGTGATCACTAATGCGAAGTTCTGGAACGGCCTGCCGCCTGACCTGCGCGCCGAGCTGCAGAAGATCATGGCCGAGGTCACCGTGAAGGTGAACCAGGAAGCCGAGCGGCTGAACCGCGACGCCCGCCAGCGCATCCTCGCCAGCGGTACCAGCGAGATCCATCCGCTCACCGCGCAGCAGCGCGCCGACTGGCGCGAGGCGATGCAGCCGGTCTGGCAGAAATTCCGCGACAACGTCGGCGCCGATTTCCTCCAGGCCGCCGAAGCCTCCAACCGTCCCCATTGATCCGTCCGGCCCCGCCGGATGGCGGGGCTTTCTGGAGCCTTTTCCATGAACCGACTCGTGCGCGTCTGGAACCACTTCGAGGAAGGCGCCATCGCCTTTCTGCTGGCGGCGATGACGCTGGTGACTTTCGTCTACGTGGTGATGACCAATGTCTTCACCCTGTTCTATGACCTGGGCGACCGCCTGCCGTCGCTGCAGGGGCTGTTCTACGCCATCGGCGACGCAATCCTCGGCATCGCCCAGGACATGTCCTGGAGCAATGCGCTGACCAAGGCGCTCTTCGGCTGGCTGATCTTCTTCGGTATCGCCTATGGCGTGCGTACCGCCGGCCACCTGGGAGTGGACGCGCTAGTGAAGCTGGCGCCGCGCCCGGTCCAGCGATTCATTGGCGTGCTCGCCTGCCTCTGCTGCCTGGGCTACGCCGGGCTGTTCATGGTCGCCAGTTTCGACTGGGTGAATACCCTGTTCAATGCCGGCATCGGCGCCGAGGACCTCGACCACTTCGGCATCCTCCAGGCCTACATCGCGGTGATCGTGCCCATCGGTTTCGGCCTGGTGCTCCTGCGTTACCTGGAAATCCTCGTCAACCTGTTGCGCGGCCGCCAGCTCGGCCTGGGCCTTGCCGACGAGGCCGCGGAAGCCTCGAAGCTGGCCGGCGAAGAAGCCGCGGAGAATCGTCCATGACCGTGATGATCCTGTTCCTCCTGCTGTTCGTCTTCATGTTCATCGGCGTGCCCATCGCGATTTCCCTGGGCCTGTCCGGCGCGCTGACGATCCTGCTGTTCAGCCCGGACTCGGTGCGCTCGCTGGCGATCAAGCTGTTCGAGACGTCCGAGGCCTACACGCTGCTGGCGATCCCGTTCTTCCTGCTATCCGGCGCGTTCATGACCACCGGCGGCGTGGCCCGACGGCTGATCGACTTCGCCAACGCCTGCGTCGGCCACATCCGTGGCGGCCTG
Source organism: Pseudomonas sp. YH-1 (assembly GCF_051990045.1). Taxonomy (NCBI): domain Bacteria; kingdom Pseudomonadati; phylum Pseudomonadota; class Gammaproteobacteria; order Pseudomonadales; family Pseudomonadaceae; genus Pseudomonas; species Pseudomonas sp. YH-1. The sequence continues at coordinate 2,926,996 of NZ_CP178184.1, forward strand.
GCGATCGCGGCGGTGCTGGCGTGCATGCTGTTCGCCGCGCTGTCCGGTTCCTCGCCGGCGACCGTGGCAGCCGTGGGTTCCATTGCCGTGGCCGGCATGGTGCGCTCGGGCTATCCGCGGGAGTTCGGCGCCGGGATCATCTGCAACGCCGGGACCCTGGGCATCCTCATCCCTCCGTCGATCGTCATGGTCGTGTACTCCGCCGCCACCGAGACCTCGGTGGGCAAGCTGTTCGTCGCCGGCGTGGTGCCGGGCCTGCTGCTGGGCGTGATCCTGATGGTGGTGATCTACATCGTCGCCCGCGTGAAGAAGCTGCCGGCGCAACCGCGCGCCAGCCTGCGCGAATGGCTGTCCGCTGCACGTCGCGCGGGTTGGGGGCTGTTGCTGCTGGTGATCATCCTTGGCGGCATCTACTCCGGCCTGTTCACCCCCACCGAGGCGGCAGCGGTGGCGGCGGTCTACTCGGCCTTCGTCGCGCTGTTCGTCTACAAGGACATGCGCCTGCGCGACTGTCCCAAGGTGCTGGTGGAGTCCGGGCGACTGAGCATCATGCTGATGTTCATCATCGCCAACGCCATGCTCTTCGCCCACGTGCTGACCACCGAGCAGATTCCCCAGCAGATCACCGAGTGGGTGATGCAGGAGGGGCTGACGCCGATCGGCTTCCTGCTGATGGTCAACATCGTGCTGCTGGTGGCAGGCAGCTTCATGGAGCCGTCGGCCATCGTGCTGATCCTCGCGCCGATCTTCTTCCCCATCGCCATGCGCCTGGGGATCGATCCGATTCACCTGGGGATCGTCATGGTGGTGAACATGGAGATCGGCCTGGTACACCCCCCGGTGGGGCTCAACCTGTTCGTCACCTCGGCGGTCACCGGCCTGCCGCTGGGGGCGACCATCCGCGCGGCGCTACCGTGGCTGATGATCCTGCTGCTGTTCCTGATCCTGGTGACCTACGTGCCCTACATCTCGCTGGCGCTGCCCCACGCCCTTGGCATGTGACAGGTTGTCGCGGCCCCATGAGCCTGTTGCCAAAACAACGGCTTATGGGGCTCATCACTACGACTAAGGATTGGTAAGACCATGGTCGTATGGTTCGGGGAAGGGTGTCGCCGTTACAACTGATGGCAACAAAAACAACACTCTTCACCGAGGTAAAACGCCATGACAGCGGCATCCGTGTACCCCGTGCGTCCCGAAGTGGCCGCGACCACTCTGACCGACGAGGCCACCTACAAGAAGCTGTACCAGCAGTCGGTGGTCAATCCCGACGGCTTCTGGCGCGAACAGGCCCAGCGCATCGACTGGATCAAGCCGTTCACCAAGGTCAAGCAGACCTCCTTCGATGACCACCACGTGGACATCAAGTGGTTCGCAGACGGCACCCTGAACCTCTCCTACAACTGCCTCGACCGCCACCTGGCCGAGCGCGGCGACCAGCTCGCCATCATCTGGGAAGGTGACGATCCTTCCGAGCACAAGGAAATCACCTACCGCGAGCTGCACGAGCAGGTCTGCAAGTTCGCCAACGCCCTGCGTGGCCAGGACGTGCACCGTGGCGACGTGGTGACCATCTACATGCCGATGATCCCGGAAGCCGTGGTCGCCATGCTGGCCTGCGCCCGCATCGGTGCGATCCATTCCGTGGTGTTCGGTGGCTTCTCACCCGAAGCCCTGGCCGGCCGCATCATCGACTGCCGCTCCAAGGTGGTGATCACCGCTGACGAAGGTCTGCGTGGCGGCAAGAAGACCCCGCTCAAGGCCAACGTCGACGACGCGCTGACCAACCCGGAAACCAACAGCGTGCAGAAGATCATCGTCTGCAAGCGTACCGGTTCGCCCATCAAGTGGAACCAGCACCGCGACGTGTGGTTCGAGGACCTGATGAAGGTCGCCGGTTCCACCTGCGCACCGAAGGAAATGGGCGCCGAGGACCCGCTGTTCATCCTCTACACCTCCGGCTCCACCGGCAAACCCAAGGGCGTGCTGCACACCACCGGCGGCTACCTGGTCTACGCCTCGCTGACCCACGAGCGCGTATTCGACTACCGTCCGGGCGAAGTCTTCTGGTGCACCGCCGACATCGGCTGGGTCACCGGTCACACCTATGTGGTCTACGGCCCGCTGGCCAATGGCGCGACCACGGTGCTGTTCGAGGGCGTGCCGAACTATCCGGACATCTCCCGCGTCGCCAAGATCGTCGACAAGCATAAGGTCAACATTCTCTACACCGCCCCGACTGCCATCCGCGCCATGATGGCCGAGGGCAAGGCGGCGGTCGAAGGCGCCGACGGCTCCAGCCTGCGCCTGCTGGGCTCGGTCGGCGAGCCGATCAACCCGGAAGCCTGGCAGTGGTACTACGAGACCGTCGGCCAGTCGCGCTGCCCGATCGTCGACACCTGGTGGCAGACCGAAACCGGCGCCTGCCTGATGACCCCGCTGCCGGGCGCCCACGGCCTGAAGCCGGGCTCCGCCGCCAAGCCGTTCTTCGGCGTGGTGCCGGCGCTGGTGGACAACCTGGGCAACATCCTGGAAGGGGCCACCGAGGGCAACCTGGTGATCCTCGATTCCTGGCCGGGCCAGGCGCGTACCCTGTACGGCGACCACGACCGTTACGTGGACACCTACTTCAAGACCTTCAAGGGCATGTACTTCACTGGCGACGGTGCCCGTCGCGATGAGGACGGCTACTACTGGATCACCGGCCGCGTCGATGACGTGCTCAACGTCTCCGGTCACCGCATGGGCACCGCCGAGATCGAGAGCGCCCTGGTCGCCCACCCGAAAGTGGCCGAGGCCGCAGTGGTTGGCGTGCCGCACGACATCAAGGGGCAGGGCATCTATGTCTACGTCACCCTGAATGCCGGTGAGGAAACCAACGAGCAACTGCGCCAGGAACTGCGCGCCTGGGTGCGCAAGGAAATCGGCCCGATCGCTACCCCGGACGTGATCCAGTGGGCGCCCGGCCTGCCGAAGACCCGCTCGGGCAAGATCATGCGCCGCATCCTGCGCAAGATCGCCACGGCCGAGTACGACACCCTGGGTGATATCTCCACCCTGGCTGATCCGGGCGTCGTGCAGCACCTGATCGACACGCACCAGGCCATGCGCGCGGCCTGATCCGTCGTCCCACAAAAACGCCCCGCTTGCCGGGGCGTTTTTCATTCCTGCGTCTTTATGCCGGGCGCCTGCCTGCGCTGAAGCTCTCGCGGAGCACGAATGTAGGATGGCGTGGAGCGCAGCGATACCCATCAATTCCGTACGCATCGACAGCATGGGTATCGCAAGCTCCACCCATCCTACGAGTTCGCTTTCCGCGGAGGGCGATAGCTCGCAGGGCGCATAACGCGCCTTATCCGTCGGCGGGGTATCGGCGGATAACCCGTTCCGGGTTATCCGCCCTACAGTGTGCTTCCTGCCCACTGGTAACATTCTCCTGCGACAAAATGAGGCGTCAGGAAACATTTCGCACGTCATTGGTGCGTCTTTTCTGTCGGTGTGGAATAAGGCAATATCGCGCACCCCGCGCCAAGCCTGGGGTTTGATAGTTTTGGCTCGATTACTGCTAGTAATTAGGGTTTTACTACCCGCTTTCGAATCACGTAAAATCCGCGCCGTCAAGCCGCCGGGGCCCTGTCTCCGGCGCTTCTATAATTACTTGTCGCATTGAAGAAATATCCGCTCCGGGGCTGTCGCTAGAATGCCGCTCACCCCGGTAGGCGCGCTTTTCACAAGAATCGCGCCGGCAATGCGCAGACGAACAATAACCTTCACTTCTGCACGGGCAGCCTGGGCCAACCCCTTTCTCCTGCCAATCGAAGACCTACCCTCGAAGGAGTTACTGATGAAGAAGTTTGCACTTCTCGGTGCGCTGGCCCTGTCCGCGCTTTCCCTGGTTGCCCACGCTGACGACAAGCCGGTCCGCATCGGTATCGAAGCCGGTTATCCGCCTTTCTCCTTCAAGACTCCCGACGGCAAGCTCGCCGGTTTCGACGTGGATATCGGCAACGCCCTGTGCGAAGAAATGAAGGTCAAATGTACCTGGGTCGAGCAGGAGTTCGACGGCCTGATCCCGGCACTGAAGGTGCGCAAGATCGACGCCATCCTCTCGTCCATGACCATCACCGATGAGCGCAAGAAGTCCGTCGACTTCACCAACAAGTACTACCACACCCCCGCGCGCTTCGTGATGAAGGAAGGCGTGACCCTGAACGATCCGCTGGCGGACCTGAAGGGCAAGAAGGTCGGTGTGCTGCGCGCTTCCACCCATGATCGCTACGCCACCGACGTCCTGGCCCCGGCCGGCATCGAAGTGGTGCGCTACAACTCCCAGAACGAAGCCAACATGGACCTGGTCTCCGGCCGCATCGATGCGACCATGGCCGACTCGGTCAACCTCGACGACGGTTTCCTGAAAACCGACGCCGGCAAGGGCTACGCCTTCGTGGGCCCGGAATACAACGATCCGAAGTACTTCGGTGGTGGCGCCGGTATCGCCGTGCGCAAGGGAGATACCGCCCTGGTCGAGAAATTCAACACGGCCATCGCCGGCATCCGTGCCAACGGCAAGTACAAGGCAGTACAGGACAAGTACTTCAAGTTCGACGTCTACGGCGAGAACTGATCCACGTCCAGAAGTGGCACAGACCCAGGCCTGATCCTGAAGTTTGTGCCACTTTTTTATTGGGGGTGAGCCTGCAGTCGCGCTCGCCCTGAGCGTCCGTGTCGTTGCGGGCGACGTCCGGCTTCACGAGGTACGAAATTATGCTCAATGGCTATGGAGCCACCATCGTCGATGGTGCCTGGCTGACGCTTCAGCTGTCCCTGCTATCGATGGCCCTGGCGATCGTGCTGGGCCTGCTCGGCGCGGCCATCCGCCTGTCGCCGGTGAAATGGCTGGCCTGGTGCGGCGACCTCTATGCCACCGTGATCCGTGGCGTACCGGACCTGGTGCTGATCCTGCTGATCTTCTACGGCGGCCAGGCCGCGGTGAACTGGATCGCACCCATGGTTGGCTATGACGACTACATCGACCTCAACCCCTTCGCTTCCGGCGTCGGAACCCTGGGCTTCATCTTTGGCGCCTACCTGTCCGAGACCTTCCGTGGCGCCTTCATGGCCATCCCGAAAGGGCAGGGCGAGGCCGGCTTCGCCTATGGCATGAGCCCGCTTCAGGTGTTCTTCCGCATCCAGGTGCCGCAGATGATCCGCCTGGCCATTCCTGGCTTCACCAACAACTGGCTGGTGCTGGTCAAGGCTACTGCGCTGATTTCCGTGGTCGGCCTGCAGGACATGATGTTCAAGGCCAAGCAGGCCTCGGACGCCACCCGCGAACCCTTCACCTATTTCCTTGCCGTGGCGGCGCTGTACCTGGTCGTTACCAGCGTCTCCCTGGTGCTGCTGCGCCTGCTCGAACGCCGCTATTCGGTCGGCGTGAAAGTCGCCGAGCTTTGAGACCGGGAGCCTGATCATGATTTTTGACTTCTCCGTCATCTGGGACAGCCTGCCGCTCTACTTCAGCGGCCTGCTGGTGACCCTCAAGCTGCTGGCGATCTCGCTGTTCTTCGGCTTGCTGGCGGCCGTGCCGCTGGCGCTGATGCGCTGCTCCAAGAACCCTGCGGTGAACCTGCCGGCCTGGCTCTACACCTATGTCATCCGCGGCACCCCGATGCTGGTGCAGCTGTTCCTCATCTACTACGGCCTGGCCCAGTTCGAAGTGGTACGTGAAAGCGTCTTCTGGCCGTGGCTGTCCAACGCCACCTTCTGTGCTTGCGCCGCGTTTGCCATCAACACCAGCGCCTACACCGCCGAAATTCTCGCCGGCAGCATCCGCGCCACTCCGCATGGCGAGATCGAAGCGGCCAAGGCCATGGGTATGTCGCGCCTGAAGATGTACCGCCGCATCCTGCTGCCCTCGGCCCTGCGCCGCGCGCTGCCGCAATACAGCAACGAAGTGATCATGATGCTGCAGACCACCAGCCTGGCGTCCATCGTGACCCTGGTGGACATCACCGGCGCCGCGCGCACCGTGTACTCGCAGTACTACCTGCCGTTCGAGGCTTTCATCACTGCCGGCATCTTCTACCTGATCATGACCTTCACCCTGGTGCGCCTGTTCAAGCTGGCCGAACGCCGCTGGCTGGCCTATCTCGCGCCGCGCAAGCACTGAGGAATACACCGTGGAACGTATCGATCATCTGCTGCCGTGGAGCAGCCTGGGTAGCGAGCGCCGCCTGAGCGTATTCCGCTACGGCAAGGGTCCGCGCAAGGTCTACATCCAGTCCAGCCTGCACGCTGACGAGCTGCCGGGCATGCGCACCGCCTGGGAGCTCAAGCAGCGGCTGGCTGACCTCGAGTCGCGCGGGCAACTGAACTGCGTCGTCGAACTGGTGCCAGTGGCCAATCCCATCGGCCTGGGCCAGACCCTGCAGGCCAGCCATCTGGGTCGTTTCGAGTTCGGCAGCGGAAAAAACTTCAACCGCGATTTCGTCGAGCTGAGCGCGCTGGTTGCCGAGCGTGTCGGCGACAGGCTGGGCGCCGATGAAACCGCCAACGTAGAGCTGATCCGCCAGGCCATGCGTGATGGCCTCGATGCGCTGCCGCCGGCTTCGTCCGAGCTGCAGGGCATGCAGCGCATCCTGTTGCGTCACGCCTGCGACGCCGAGGTGGTGCTCGACCTGCATTGCGACTTCGATGCCGCCATCCATGTCTACGCGATCCCGCAGCACTGGCCGCGCTGGAAGTCCCTGGCTGCACGCCTGAAGGCGGGTGTCGCGCTGCTTGCCGAAGACTCAGGCGGTAGCTCCTTCGACGAATCCTGCTCGTTGCCCTGGCTGCGCCTGGCGCAGGCCTTCCCGCAGGCGGCGATTCCGCTGGCGTGCCTGGCGACTACCGTCGAGCTGGGTGGCGTGGGTGATACCCGCGTCGACCAGGGACAGGCCAATGCCGAAGCCATCCTCGGCTTCCTCGCCGAGCAGGGCCTGATCGCTGGCGAGTGGCCGGCAGCCCCGGCTGAATGCTGCGAAGGCATGCCTTTCGAAGGCACCGAATACCTCTACGCACCCCACGTGGGCGTGGTGAGTTTCCTGCGCAAGGCGGGGGAGTGGGTGGAGAAGGGCGACGCACTGTTCGAAGTGGTCGATCCGCTGAACGACCAGGTCAGCACCGTTCGCGCCGGCACTTCCGGCGTGCTGTTCGCCATCGAGCGCGGGCGCTACGCCCAGCCGGGGCTTTGGCTGGCCAAGGTGGCCGGGCGTGAGCCGTTCCGCAAGGGCCGGCTGATCAACGACTGAATTCGAGAACCGACACCATGTACAAACTGGAAATCCAGGACCTGCACAAGCGCTACGGCAACCACGAGGTGCTCAAGGGCGTCTCCCTGGCGGCGAAGGCAGGCGACGTGATCAGCATCATCGGCTCCTCCGGCTCGGGCAAGAGTACCTTCCTGCGCTGCATCAACCTGCTGGAGCAACCCCACGCCGGCAAGATCCTGCTCAACGGCGAAGAGCTCAAGCTTGTGCCGAACAAGGAGGGTGCGCTCAAGGCTGCCGACGCCAAGCAGCTGCAGCGCATGCGCTCGCGCCTGTCGATGGTGTTCCAGCACTTCAACCTGTGGTCGCACATGAGCGCCCTGGAGAACGTCATCGAGGCGCCGGTCCACGTGCTGGGCGTGTCGAAGAAAGAGGCGCTGGAAAAGGCCGAGCACTACCTGGCGAAAGTCGGCGTGGCGCACCGCAAGGATGCCTACCCGGCCCACATGTCCGGCGGCGAACAGCAGCGCGTGGCCATCGCCCGCGCCCTGGCGGTCGAGCCGGAGGTCATGCTGTTCGACGAACCGACTTCGGCGCTCGACCCGGAGCTGGTCGGCGAAGTGCTCAAGGTCATGCAGGACCTGGCCCAGGAAGGCCGCACCATGGTGGTGGTGACCCACGAGATGGGCTTCGCTCGCGAGGTCTCCAACCAGCTGGTGTTCCTGCACAAGGGCCTGGTGGAAGAGGCGGGCTGCCCGAAGGAAGTCCTGGCCAATCCGCAATCGGACCGCCTCAAGCAGTTCCTTTCCGGCAGCTTGAAGTAAGCTGTCCGTTACAGTCGCCTGGTGACCTAGCCGCATGACCGCACAACGCATCGGATTTCTCCTCTGGCCGCACACGCGGGCGCTGACCCTCGGTCTGGCCGAGGAGGCCCTGCGGGTCGCCCGCCGGCTGCACCCCGAAGCGCTCTACGAACCGGTGTTCATGAGCGCCGAAACGGTAGCCGAAGCCGATGGCTGGCGCCTGCCGGGGCAAGCCTGGAACGGCGTGCTGGAGCAATGCCAGCGCATCTTCCTGGTCGCCGACGAGATTCCGCAGACGGTCTCCGCGCCACTGGCCGCCGTACTCAAGCAGCTGTCGCGCAGCGGTGTGAGCATCGGTGCGCTGTCCGCCGGTATCTATCCGCTGGCGCAACTGGGCCTGCTCGACGGCTACCGCGCCGCCGTGCACTGGCGCTGGCACGATGACTTCACCGAGCGTTACCCCAAGGTCATCGCCACCAACCACCTGTTCGAGTGGGACCGTGACCGCCTCAGCGCCTGCGGAGGCATGGCGGTGCTCGACCTGCTGCTGGCCGTGCTGTCCCGCGACCATGGGGCGGAACTGGCGGGCGCGGTTTCCGAAGAGCTGGTGGTGGAGCGCATCCGCGAAGGCTCGGAACGCCAGCGCATTCCGCTGAAGAACCGCCTCGGCTCCAGCCATCCGAAGCTCACCCAGGCGGTGCTGCTGATGGAGGCGAACATCGAGGAGCCTCTGACCACCGACGAGATCGCCCAGCACGTGTGCGTCTCGCGCCGCCAGCTGGAGCGCATCTTCAAGCAATACCTGACCCGCGTGCCCAGCCAGTACTACCTGGAACTGCGCCTGAACCGCGCGCGGCAGATGCTCATGCAGACCAGCAAGTCGATCATCCAGATCGGCCTGTCCTGCGGCTTCTCCAGCGGCCCGCACTTCTCCAGCGCCTACCGCAACTTCTTCGGCGTGACCCCGCGCGAAGATCGCAACCAGCGCCGCGGCCAGAGTGCCGCCGAAGCCGCCCCGGTGGTTACCGAGCGCGGCTGACTTTCTGTGCCCGCAGGGCGAATAACCTGGAACAGGTTATCCGCCGGTCGTGGTAAGGCGGATAACGCTGGTGCGTTATGCGCCCTACGGTCCTGATCTCCCTGTAGGAGCGAGCTTGCTCGCGAACCGCCTGCTGCTAGTGCGTCAGGAAAGAACGTTCGCGAGCAAGCTCGCTCCTACAAAAAAATCCCTGCGCTCCTTATTCCTTTTCTTCTCGTTCGCCGAGCGAACAAATTCCACAGTCGCTTGTACCCGCAGCAAGCCACAGGCCTTACACTGCGCCTTCCCGACGCTTTCTGTCGCATTTCCGTAAGCCTCGGCAATTCGCGGGTTGGCGCTATAACAAGTTGTCGCATGGCGACAATGACGGCCCGCTGTTCGTCCCTACAATCCATTCATCGATAGCCGCCTCAACCAGGCAGGAGAACACCGATGTCCGCTCCGCAAGCTCAGGTCCAACGCTCCGATTTCGACCAGGTCATGGTTCCCAACTATTCGCCGGCGGCCTTCATTCCGGTGCGTGGCGAGGGTTCCCGAGTCTGGGATCAGAGCGGCCGAGAGCTGGTGGACTTCGCCGGTGGCATCGCGGTCAGCTCCCTGGGCCACACCCATCCGGCACTGATGCAGGCGCTGACCGAGCAGGCCGGCAAGATCTGGCACGTCTCCAACGTCTTCACCAACGAGCCGGCCCTGCGCCTGGCCAAGAAGCTGATCGACGCCACCTTCGCCGAGCGCGTGTTCTTCGCCAACTCCGGCGCCGAGGCCAACGAGGCTGCGCTGAAGCTGGCGCGCCGCTACGCCCATGACGTCTACGGCCCCGAGAAGTACGAGATCATCTCGATGGTCAACAGCTTCCACGGCCGTACCCTGTTCACCGTCAACGTCGGTGGCCAGGCCAAGTACTCCGATGGTTTCGGCCCGAAGGTCGAAGGCATCACCCACATCCCGTTCAACGACCTGGAAGCCCTGAAGGCGGCCATCTCCGACAAGACCTGTGCGGTGATCATCGAGCCGGTGCAGGGCGAGAGCGGCGTGCTGCCGGCCGACCAGGCGTACCTGGAAGGCGTGCGCAAGCTGTGTGACGAGAACAACGCTCTGTTGATCTTCGATGAAGTGCAGAGCGGCTTCGGTCGTATCGGCTACCTCTACGCCCACCAGTACTACGGCGTGAACCCGGACATCCTCTCCAGCGCCAAGGGCCTGGGCGGCGGTTTCCCGATCGGCGCCATGCTGACCACCGCGAAGATCGCCGAGCACCTGGTCGTCGGCACCCACGGCACCACCTACGGCGGCAACCCGCTGGCGTGCGCCGTTGCCGGTGCGGCCTTCGACGTGATCAACACCCCGGAAGTGCTCGAAGGCGTGAAAGCCAAGCACGAGCGCTTCAAGGTCCGCCTGGAGAAGATCGCCGCCGAGTACGGCATCTTCACCCAGGTACGTGGCATGGGCATGCTGATCGGCGCCGTGCTCAACGACGCCTTCAAGGGCAAGGCCAAGGATGTGCTCAACGCCGCCGAGAAGGAAGGTGTGATGGTCCTGCAGGCCGGCCCGGACGTGGTGCGCTTCGCGCCCAGCCTGGTGATCCCGGACGCCGACATCGACGAAGGTCTGGATCGTCTCGAGCGTGCCATCGCCAAGCTGACCCGCGGCTGATCACCCGGCTACGCTGAACCGGCGGGGCCCGCGCCTCGCCGCTCAACCGGCCGGATCGTCCCGGCCGGCGCTTTCGAATGCCCTGATGAGCGCGGCACGGGCCGTGTCGCGCCCATGATTCATCAACCAAGAATCACAATTTTGTCTGGTTAGAGGAGTGACGCCATGCTGGTGATGCGCCCCGCCCAAGTGGCCGACCTGCAGCAAGTGCAGCGTCTCGCCGCGGACAGCCCGGTCGGCGTCACGTCGCTGCCGGACGACGCGGAACGTCTGCGCGAGAAAATCCTGGCCTCGGAAGCCTCGTTCACCGCCGAAGTGAGCTTCAACGGTGAGGAGAGCTACTTCTTCGTGCTCGAAGACAGCGAGACCGGTCGCCTGGTCGGCTGCTCGGCCATCGTGGCCTCGGCCGGCTTCTCCGAGCCGTTCTACAGCTTCCGCAACGAGACCTTCGTGCACGCCTCCCGCGAGCTGAAGATCCACAACAAGATTCACGTTCTCTCGCTGTGCCATGACCTCACCGGCAACAGCCTGCTGACCAGCTTCTACGTCGAGCGCGATCTGGTGAATACGCCGATCGCCGAGCTCAACTCCCGTGGCCGCCTGCTGTTCATGGCCAGCCATCCGGAGCGCTTCGCCGACGCGGTGGTCGTGGAGATCGTCGGCTACAGCGACGATCAGGGCCAGTCGCCGTTCTGGAACGCCATCGGGCGCAACTTCTTCGACCTGGACTACACCGAGGCCGAGAAGCTGTCCGGGCTGAAGAGCCGTACCTTCCTCGCCGAACTGATGCCGCACTACCCGATCTACGTGCCGCTGCTGCCGGACGACGCCCAGGAAGCCATGGGCCAGGTTCACCCGCGTGCGCAGATCACCTTCGACATCCTGATGCGCGACGGCTTCGAGTCCGACAACTACGTCGATATTTTCGACGGCGGCCCCGCGCTGCATGCGCGCACCAGCAGCATCCGCTCCATCGCACAAAGTCGGCAGGTGCCGGTGCGCATTGGTGAGGGTGGCAAGGGCAATCGTGGCTATCTGGTCACCAATGGCCAACTGCAGGATTTCCGCGCCGTCGTCGCCGAACTCGATTGGGTACCGGGCAAGCCCGTCACCCTGAACCAGGAAACCGCCGAAGCCCTGGGCATCGGCGAGGGCGCCAGCGTGCGCCTGGTTGCGATCTGAGGGGAGAGAGCATGATCGTCCGTCCCGTAACCAGCGCCGACCTGCCGGCTCTCTTTGACCTGGCGCGCAGCACCGGCACCGGTCTCACCACGCTGCCAGCCAACGAGCAGCGCTTGCAGCACCGCGTGAACTGGGCCGAGAAGGCCTTCCGTGGTGAGGCCGAGCGTGCCGACGCCGACTATCTGTTCGTGCTGGAAAACGACGAAGGCAAGGTTGTCGGCATCTCCGCCGTCGCCGGCGCCGTCGGCCTGCGCGAGCCCTGGTACAACTACCGCGTCGGCCTGACCGTCAGCGCCTCCCAGGAACTGGGCATCCATCGCGAGATTCCCACGCTGTTCCTGGCCAACGACCTCACTGGGCAGTCCGAGCTGTGCTCGCTGTTCCTGCATGCCGACCACCGTGCCGGCCTCAACGGTCGCCTGCTGTCCAAGGCGCGCTTCCTGTTCATCGCCGAATTCCGCGAGCTGTTCGGTGACAAGGTGATCGCCGAGATGCGCGGCATGTCCGATACCGCCGGGCGCTCGCCGTTCTGGGAAAGCCTGGGCCGGCACTTCTTCAAGATGGAGTTCAGCCAGGCCGACTACCTGACCGGGGTGGGCAACAAGGCCTTCATTGCCGAGCTGATGCCCAAGTTCCCGCTCTACACCTGCTTCCTCTCCGAGGATGCGCGCGACGTGATCGGCCGCGTACATACCGATACCGAGCCGGCGCTGGCCATGCTCAAGGCCGAGGGCTTCAGCTACCAGGGTTATGTCGACATCTTCGATGCCGGCCCCGCCATCGAGGCGCCGACCGAGAAGATCCGTGCCATCGCCGACAGCCAGAACCTGGTGCTGGCCATCGGCACGCCGGGCGACGACGCCGAGCCCTACCTGATCCACAACCGCAAGCGCGAGGAGTGCCGCATCACCGCAGCCCCGGCGCGCGTGGCCGCCGGTTCGCTGGTGGTCGATGCGCAGACCGCCAAGCGCCTGCGCCTGTCCGCCGGGGCTTCGGTCCGCGCGGTGCCCCTCTCCGGAAAACGCAACTGACGCCGCCCGGCGTCAGGGGAGCCTGATAATGAATACCCACTACATTGCCGGCCAGTGGCTGGCGGGCGAAGGCGAGCCTCTGGAATCGCTCTGCCCGGTCAGCCAGGCCGTGGTCTGGTCCGGCCGTGCCGCTTCGCAGCAGCAGGTCGCCTCCGCCGTTGCCGCCGCTCGCAGTGCCTTCCCGGCCTGGGCCCGTCGCCCGGTGGATGAGCGCATCGCCGTACTGGAACGCTTCGCCGCCGCCCTCAAGGGCCGTTCCGAGGAACTGGCCCGCGCCATCGGCGAGGAGACCGGCAAGCCGCTGTGGGAAGCTGCCACCGAAGTGACCAGCATGGTCAACAAGGTCGCCATCTCGATCCAGGCATTCCGTGAGCGCACCGGCGAGAAGAGTGGTCCGCTGGCCGACGCCACTGCCGTGCTGCGCCACAAGCCCCATGGCGTGGTCGCCGTGTTCGGCCCGTACAACTTCCCCGGCCACCTGCCCAACGGCCACATCGTGCCGGCCCTGCTGGCCGGCAACGCCGTGGTGTTCAAGCCCAGCGAGCTGACCCCGAAGGTCGCGGAGCTGACCCTGCAGGCCTGGATCGAGTCGGGCATTCCCGCCGGCGTGATCAACCTGGTACAGGGCGCCCGTGATACCGGCGTGGCACTGGCTGGCCATGACGACATCGATGGCCTGTTCTTCACCGGCTCCAGCCGCACCGGCAACCTGCTGCACAGCCAGTTCGGCGGTCGCCCGCAGAAGATCCTGGCGCTGGAGATGGGCGGCAACAACCCGCTGATCGTCGATGAAGTGAAAGACGTCGACGCCGCCGTCTACACCATCATCCAGTCCGCCTTCATTTCCGCCGGCCAGCGCTGCACCTGCGCCCGCCGCCTGCTGGTGCCGCAGGGCGCCTGGGGCGATGCGCTGATCGAGCGCCTGGTGACCGTGGCCTCGACCATCAAGGTCGGCCGTTTCGACGAACAACCGGCGCCCTTCATGGGCTCGGTGATCTCGCTTGCCGCCGCCGAACACCTGGTCAAGGCCCAGGAACAACTGCTGGCCAAAGGTGCCAAGCCGTTGCTGGCGATGACCCAGCCGCTGGCCACCGCCGCGCTGCTGACGCCGGGCATCCTCGATGTGACTGCCGTGGCCGAGCGCCCGGACGAGGAATTCTTCGGCCCGCTGCTGCAAGTGATCCGCTACGCCGACTTCGACGCCGCCGTGCGCGAAGCCAACGCCACCCAGTACGGCCTCGCCGCCGGCCTGCTGTCGGATTCCCGCGAGCGCTATGAGGACTTCCTCATCGAGAGCCGCGCCGGCATCGTCAACTGGAACAAGCAGCTGACCGGCGCCGCCAGCAGTGCGCCGTTCGGTGGCATCGGCGCCTCCGGCAATCATCGCCCGAGTGCGTACTACGCAGCCGACTACTGCGCGTACCCGGTCGCTTCGCTGGAAAGCGACAGCCTGAGCCTGCCTGCAACCCTGACTCCGGGAGTGAGCCTGTGATGACCGCCTATGAAATGAACTTTGACGGCCTGGTCGGACCGACGCACAACTATGGCGGCCTGTCCTACGGCAACGTGGCCTCGCAGAGCAACAGCCAGGCGGCGTCCAACCCGCGCGAAGCGGCGAAGCAGGGCCTGTCGAAGATGAAGGCACTGATGGAGATGGGCTTCAAGCAGGGCGTATTCGCCCCGCAGGAGCGTCCGGCGGTGGCCTCGTTGCGTGCCCTGGGCTTCTCCGGCAGCGATGCCGAGGTGATCGCCAAGGCGGCGAAAGAGGCCATGCCGCTGCTCGCTGCCGTCAGCTCGGCGTCCTGCATGTGGACGGCCAACGCCGCGACCGTCAGCCCCGGTGCCGACACCGCCGATGGCCGTGTGCACTTCACCGCCGCCAACCTGAACTGCAAGTTCCACCGCTCCATCGAACATCCGCAGACCAGTCGTATCCTCGCGGCGATGTTCAACGACGAGAAACACTTCGCCCACCACGCCGCTCTGCCGGCGGTCGCCCAGTTCGGCGACGAGGGTGCGGCCAACCATACGCGCTTCTGCAAGTCCTACGGCGAAACCGGCGTCGAGTTCTTCGTGTTCGGTCGCAGCGCCTTCGACAGTCGCTTCCCCGCACCGCAGCGCTACCCGGCGCGGCAGACCCTGGAAGCCTGCCAGGCGGTCGCCCGCCTGCACGGCCTGAGCGATGACGGCGTGGTCTACGCCCAGCAGAACCCGGCGGTGATCGACCAGGGCGTGTTCCACAACGACGTCATCGCGGTCGGCAACGGCGAAGTGCTGTTCCACCACGAAGACGCCTTCCTCGACACCGAGCGGGTGCTCGCCGAGCTGCACGACAAGCTGGGCCGTCGTGGCGGCCGCTTCCGCGCCGTGTGCGTGCCGCGTGACCAGGTCACCGTCGAGGACGCGGTGAAGTCCTACCTGTTCAACAGCCAGCTGCTCACCCGTGCCGACGGCAACATGCTGCTGATCGTTCCGGAGGAGTGCCGCAAGAACGAGCGCGTATGGAACTATCTGTCGCGACTGACTGCCGAGGACGGCCCGATCCGCGAGGTGAAGGTGTTCGACCTCAAGCAGAGCATGCAGAACGGCGGCGGTCCTGCCTGCCTGCGCCTGCGTGTGGCGCTGAACGACGCCGAGCTGGCGGCGGTCAACCCGGGGGTGATCATGACCCCGACCCTGCATGACACCCTGGTCACCTGGGTCGACAAGCACTACCGCGATCGCCTGGCCGAGTCCGACCTGGCTGACCCGCAACTGCTGGTCGAGTGCCGGACGGCGTTGGATGAATTGAGCCAGATCCTTAAACTGGGCTCGGTTTACCCCTTCCAGCAGATTTGAGTAACTGACATGACCGAAAGCCTCCCGCTGATTCTCGAAGACAACAAGGGCGAGCGCCGCGAGACCCACACCGCACGCCTGGCCATCCGCCTGGAAGGGCGGGAACTTTGGCTGGAAGCCGACGGCAAGGGCGGCCTGGTGATCTACGCCGACTCCCATGAGGACGATGCCGAGATCCCGCTGCTGGTGGTGCGCCCGCAGGCAGTGAACCAGTTGGGCCTGAGCCTTGAGCTGGAAGCCGCCGAAGTCCACGAACATGGTCCAGACTGTGGATGTGACCATCACCACTGATCGCGGAGTCCGCGGCCGCTCCGGCCACGGGGAATGATGGAGGCGTCCGCATGCTAGCTCTGGGCAAACTGCTCGAACTGACCCTCGCCGGCCGTGAGCCGACGGAAAAGATTCAGCTCACCGCGGACGGCACCCGTCTGCACTGGCTGGCTGAAGGCGCCCTCGAAGTCACCCCGCCGGTGGCGCGCGACAATGGCCGTGACCTGCTGCTCTCGGCAGGTATCCACGGCAACGAGACGGCCCCCATCGAACTGCTCGACCGGCTGGTACACGGCATCGCCCGTGGTGAGCTGAAGCCGGCGTCGCGGGTGCTGTTCCTGCTCGGCAACCCCGAGGCCATGCGCCGTGGTGAGCGTTACCTGGAACAGGACATCAACCGCCTGTTCTGTGGTCGCCACGAGGAGGGCAGCGGCAACGAGGCCCTGCGGGCGTCGGAACTGGAGCGCCTGGCCGCTGCATTCTTTGCCCGTGAGGGCCGCCCACGCCTGCACTACGACCTGCACACTGCCATCCGTGGCTCGAAGATCGAGCAGTTCGCGCTGTACCCCTGGGCCAGCGGACGCGAGCATTCCCGCGAGGAACTGGCGCGTCTGCGCAGCGCCGGCATCGATGCCGTGCTGCTGCAAAGCAAGCCGGGTATCACTTTCAGCGCCTACACCTACAGCCAGCTCGGCGCCGAGGCGTTCACCCTGGAGCTGGGCAAGGCCCGGCCGTTCGGGCAGAACCAGGCGGTGAACCTGGATCGCCTGGAGGACATGCTGCAGGGCGTGATCAGTGGTCAGGAGGCGGATGGCGCGCAGATCGACGGGCTGCAGCTGTTTGCGGTCTCCCGCGAAGTGATCAAGCACAGCGACCACTTCCGCCTGCACCTGGACGACGCGGTGGACAACTTCACCGAACTGGACCACGGCTTCCTGCTCGCTGAGGACATCGGCGGTACCCGCTGGATCGTGGAAGAGCGGGGCGCGCGGATCATCTTCCCCAATCCGCGGGTGAAGAACGGCTTGCGCGCCGGCATCCTCGTGGTGCCCACCGAACTCTGACCGCACTCTGCTTCTCGCAGGACCGAGGGGCGCCTAGCCCTCGCTCGCGAACCCCCGAGACTGAAGTCGCCGGAAAAATGTGTTCGCGAGCAAGCTCGCTCCTACAGCCACTCCACCCTTGTTCCGCCTCCGGCGAGCGCTTAGCATCGGGCCCTTTCCGCCTGATGCCCGAGGAGCCTTGCCATGTCCATCATCGACCTTCGCAGCGACACCGTGACCCTGCCCACCGCCGGCATGCGTGAGGCGATGGCGCGGGCTGAGCTGGGTGATGACGTCTACGGCGAAGACCCGACGGTGAACCGCCTGGAAGCGACCCTGGCCGAGCGCCTGGGCTTTTCCGCCGCGCTGTTCGTGCCCACCGGCACCATGAGCAACCTGCTCGGCCTGATGGCCCATTGTGGCCGGGGCGACGAATACATCGTCGGCCAACAGGCGCACACCTATAAATACGAAGGCGGCGGTGCAGCGGTGCTGGGCTCGATCCAGCCGCAGCCCATCGATGGCGAGGCCGATGGCTCGCTGGACCTTGCCAGGGTCGAGGCGGCGATCAAGCAGGACGATTTCCACTTCGCCCGCACCCGCCTGCTGGCGCTGGAAAACACCATGCAGGGCAAGGTCCTGCCGCAGGCCTATCTCGCCGCTGCCCGCAAGATGACCCTCCGTCGTGGGCTGGCGCTGCACCTGGACGGCGCGCGGCTGTACAACGCAGCGGTGAAGCTGGGCGTGGATGCTCGCGAGATCACCCGCCACTTCGATTCCGTCTCGGTGTGCCTGTCCAAGGGCCTCGGCGCGCCGGTGGGTTCGGTGCTCTGCGGTGATGCCGAGCTGATCGGTCGTGCGCGCCGTCTGCGCAAGATGGTCGGCGGCGGCATGCGCCAGGCCGGTGGCCTCGCGGCAGCGGCGCTGTATGCGCTGGATCACCAGGTCGAGCGCCTGGCCGAAGACCACGCCAATGCCGAAGCGCTGGGCCGTGGCCTGGCTGAACTGGGCTTCGCCATCGAGCCGGTGCAGACCAACATGGTCTACGTCGGCATCGGCGAGCAGGCTGGTGCACTGGGTGCGCACCTGGCCGAGCGGGGCATTCGTGTCAGCCCGGCGACGCGCCTGCGCCTGGTCACCCACCTTGATGTAAAAAGCGCCGATATCCCGCGTATCGTCGAAGCTTTTGCCGCCTTTCGTCGTTCCTGACAGAAATTATTGCGCGATAGGGGTTAACTATCGCGCAAAGACACTACAACCTTGATGCGGGGCCGATATAATGCGGCCCTTTGCCGGCGATTCGTGGCCGCATTTTTCCGTGGAAGAACCTATGAAAAGCGCTGAAATCCGTGAAGCCTTCCTCCGCTTCTTCGAAGAGAAGGGGCACACCCGCGTAGCGTCCAGTTCGCTGATCCCCGCGAACGACCCGACCCTGCTGTTCACCAACGCAGGCATGAACCAGTTCAAGGACTGCTTCCTGGGTCTGGAAAAGCGCGCCTACACCCGCGCCACCACCAGCCAGAAGTGCGTGCGTGCCGGCGGCAAGCACAACGACCTGGAAAACGTCGGTTACACCGCGCGCCACCACACCTTCTTCGAAATGCTGGGCAACTTCAGCTTTGGCGACTATTTCAAGCGCGACGCCATTACCTACGCCTGGGAATTCCTCACCTCGGACAAATGGCTGAACCTGCCCAAGGACAAGCTCTGGGTCACCGTCTACGCCACCGATGACGAGGCCTACGACATCTGGACCAAAGAGGTCGGCATTCCGGCCGAGCGCATGGTCCGCATCGGCGACAACAAGGGCGCTCCCTACGCTTCGGACAACTTCTGGGCGATGGGCGACACCGGTCCGTGCGGCCCGTGCACCGAGATCTTCTTCGACCACGGCGCCGACATCTGGGGCGGCCCGCCCGGTTCGCCGGAAGAAGACGGCGATCGCTACATCGAGATCTGGAACAACGTCTTCATGCAGTTCAACCGCACCGCTGACGGCGTCATGCACGCGCTGCCGGCGCCGAGCGTGGACACCGGCATGGGCCTTGAGCGCATCAGCGCCGTGCTGCAGCACGTCCACTCGAACTACGAGATCGACCTGTTCCAGAGCCTGCTGAAGGCTTCGGCCGACGCCATCGGCTGCGCCAATGACGACGCGCCGTCGCTGAAAGTGGTCGCCGACCACATCCGTTCCTGCGGCTTCCTCATCGCCGACGGCGTGCTGCCGTCCAACGAAGGCCGTGGCTACGTGCTGCGCCGCATCATCCGTCGCGCTTGCCGCCACGGTAACAAGCTGGGCGCCAAGGGTACCTTCTTCCACAAGATCGTTGCCGCGCTGGTTGGCGAGATGGGCGAAGCCTTCCCCGAGCTCAAGCAGCAGCAGGCGCACATCGAACGCGTGCTGAAGACCGAGGAAGAGCAGTTCGCCAAGACCCTGGAGCAGGGCCTGAAGATCCTCGAGCAGGACCTGTCCGAGCTCAAGGGCAGCGTCATCCCCGGCAACGTGGTGTTCAAGCTGTACGACACCTACGGCTTCCCGGTCGACCTGACCAACGACATCGCCCGCGAGCGCAGCCTGACCCTTGATGAGGAAGGCTTCGAGCGCGAGATGGAAGCCCAGCGCGAGCGCGCCCGCTCCGCCAGCGCCTTCGGCATGGACTACAACAGCCTGGTGAAAGTCGACGGCGATACCCGCTTCCTCGGCTATCAGGGTGTTTCCGGTGCTGGCCAGATCATCGCACTGTTCAAGGACGGCAAGGCCGTCGAGCAACTGGGCGAAGGCGAGGAGGGCGTGGTCGTCCTCGACCAGACTCCGTTCTACGCCGAGTCGGGTGGCCAGGTCGGCGACAGTGGTTACCTGCAGGGTGCCGGCGTGCGCTTCGACGTTCGCGATACCACCAAGGCTGGCGGCGCGCACCTGCATCACGGTGTGGTTGCCCAGGGCAGCCTGAGTGTCGGTGCGGCTGTCAAAGCCGAAGTCGATGCCTCCGTGCGCCAGGCCACCGCGCTGAACCACTCCGCGACCCACCTGCTGCACGCCGCGCTGCGCCAGGTACTGGGCGAGCACGTCCAGCAGAAGGGCTCGCTGGTCGATAGCCAACGCCTGCGCTTCGACTTCAGCCACTTCGAGGCGATCAAGCCCGAGCAGCTGAAGCAGCTGGAAGACATCGTCAACAGCGAAATCCGCAAGAACTCCGAGGTCGAGACCGAAGAGACCGACATCGAGTCCGCCAAGAACAAGGGCGCCATGGCGCTGTTCGGCGAGAAGTACGGTGACCAGGTGCGTGTGCTGAGCATGGGTGGCAGCTTCTCCGTCGAGCTGTGCGGCGGTACCCACGTGTCCCGCACCGGCGACATCGGCCTGTTCAAGATCACCAGCGAAGGTGGTGTGGCTTCCGGCGTGCGCCGTATCGAAGCGGTCACCGGCGGCGCTGCGCTGGCCTATCTCAATGGTGCCGAAGAGCAGCTCAAGGAAGCGGCCGGCCTGGTCAAGGGCAGTCGTGACAACTTGCTGGACAAGCTCTCCGGCCTGATCGAGCGCAACCGTCAGCTGGAAAAAGAGCTGGAACAGCTCAAGGCCAAGGCTGCCAGCGCGGCCGGCGACGATCTGGCGGGTTCTGCTGTCGACGTTGGCGGCGTGAAGGTGCTGTCCTCGCGTCTTGACGGTCTGGACGGCAAGGCGCTGCTGGCGCTGGTCGACCAGCTGAAGAACAAGCTGGGCAGCGGCGTGATCCTGCTGGGCGGTGTGTTCGAAGAGAAGGTCGTGCTGGTGGCCGGTGTGACCCAGGACCTGACCGCCAAGCTGAAAGCTGGCGATCTGATGAAGCAGGCCGCTGCGGCCGTGGGCGGGAAGGGCGGTGGTCGTCCGGACATGGCCCAGGGTGGTGGCGTCGATGCCGGCAAGCTGGACGAAGCTCTGGCGCTGGCAGTCAAGTTTGTCGAACAGGGCCTCTAAAGGCCCTGAAATACGGGGCCCGCAGCGCGTCCGGCGGGCCTTGGCAGCATGCGGTGATGCATGTTTAATGGGCGCCCTTCAGGAATCAGGCGGCTTTTGAAATGGCTTTGATCGTACAGAAGTTTGGAGGGACCTCCGTCGGCACCGTCGAGAGAATCGAGCAGGTAGCCGAGAAGGTGAAGAAATTCCGTGAGGCGGGCGACGACATCGTCGTGGTGGTATCCGCCATGAGCGGCGAGACCAACCGCCTGATTGGTCTGGCGAAACAGATCATGGACCAGCCGATTCCGCGCGAGCTGGACGTGATGGTCTCCACTGGCGAGCAGGTAACCATCGCCCTGCTGAGCATGGCGCTGATGAAGCGTGGCGTGCCGGCGGTTTCCTACACCGGTAACCAGGTCCGCATCCTGACCGACAGTTCCCACACCAAGGCGCGTATCCTGAGCATCGACGATGCGAACATTCGCGCAGATCTGAAAGCCGGCCGCGTAGTCGTGGTCGCTGGCTTCCAGGGTGTGGACGAGCAGGGCAACATCACCACCCTGGGTCGTGGCGGTTCCGATACCACCGGCGTAGCCCTGGCGGCGGCACTGAAGGCCGATGAGTGCCAGATCTACACCGATGTCGATGGCGTCTACACCACTGACCCCCGCGTCGTGCCGCAGGCTCGTCGCCTGGACAAGATCACCTTCGAAGAGATGCTGGAAATGGCCAGCCTCGGCTCCAAGGTGCTGCAGATCCGTTCGGTGGAATTCGCCGGCAAGTACAACGTCCCGCTGCGCGTGCTGCACAGCTTCCAGGAGGGTCCGGGCACCCTCATTACCCTTGATGAAGAGGAATCCATGGAACAGCCGATCATCTCCGGCATCGCCTTCAACCGCGACGAAGCCAAGCTGACCATCCGTGGCGTACCGGATACCCCCGGCGTTGCTTTCAAGATTCTCGGCCCGATCAGTGCCGCCAATGTAGAAGTCGACATGATCGTGCAGAACGTCGCGCACGATAACACCACCGACTTCACCTTCACCGTGCACCGCAACGACTACCAGGCCGCCCTGGAAATCCTCAAGCAGACCGCCACCACCATCGGTGCGCGCGAAGCGACAGGCGACACCAACATCGCCAAGGTTTCCATCGTCGGCGTCGGCATGCGCTCCCACGCCGGTGTTGCCAGCCGCATGTTCGAAGCCCTGGCCAAGGAGACCATCAACATCCAGATGATCTCCACCTCGGAAATCAAGGTGTCCGTGGTTATCGAA
This sequence comes from Pseudomonas sp. YH-1, assembly GCF_051990045.1. Classification (NCBI taxonomy): domain Bacteria; kingdom Pseudomonadati; phylum Pseudomonadota; class Gammaproteobacteria; order Pseudomonadales; family Pseudomonadaceae; genus Pseudomonas; species Pseudomonas sp. YH-1. The sequence goes on from NZ_CP178184.1 coordinate 2,949,319, forward strand.
GAGAAGTACCTCGAGCTGGCGGTCCGTGCTCTGCACACCGCTTTCGAACTCGACGCCCCGGCCCGACAGGGCGAGTAAGGGGAGCAATAATCGAAAGGCGCGGCTAACCCGCGCCTTTTGTCGTTTTTGACCGGCTGTCAGGAACTTTCTTTCCGGCAGGACTGGTCAATACTTGGGTGAAGGATTCGTGCACTTGATCTATACGAATCTGCCACCATTTCTTTTTTTGCAGACTGCTTATCCCGTAACACGTAAGGAGAAAGGAATGCTGATTCTGACTCGCCGGGTCGGAGAGACCCTGATGGTCGGTGATGACGTCACCGTGACTGTGCTGGGCGTCAAAGGAAATCAGGTGCGCATCGGTGTGAATGCTCCGAAGGAAGTCGCCGTGCACCGTGAGGAAATCTACCAGCGCATCCAGAAAGAGAAAGACCAAGAACCAAACCATTAATTTTTCTAAAATTTTTCTAAAATTTCCTTTGCAAACGGGGAAAACATGGATATCATGCGCCCCGTGTTGCGGAGAGGTGGCCGAGTGGCCGAAGGCGCTCCCCTGCTAAGGGAGTACACCTCAAAAGGGTGTCGGGGGTTCGAATCCCCCCCTCTCCGCCATTGCATCTCCTGGTGCGATGAGTTGTCCGGTTACGTAAGTGACTGAAAAGATTGAAAAATCTTGTTGACAGGTCAGAAGAATCGCTCTAGAATTTGCGCCCTCATCAGCGCACTCATAGCTCAGCTGGATAGAGTACTCGGCTACGAACCGAGCGGTCGGAGGTTCGAATCCTCCTGAGTGCGCCATATACGAGGCAACGCGAAAGCGGGGCTTCAGTGGCGAAAGGGCTGAAAGGTCATTAGCTGCAACCAGTTGGTGAATCTGGTTAAACTTTGCCAACGACGCACTCATAGCTCAGCTGGATAGAGTACTCGGCTACGAACCGAGCGGTCGGAGGTTCGAATCCTCCTGAGTGCGCCATATACGAAAGGGCCTGCAGAAATGCAGGCCCTTTTTCTTTGCCTTCGAAAACATGGTCTGTGCGCTCAGCGTTTCGCCTTACCCATCACACAACCGTCTTCGTCGAAGGTTACGGTGCGTGCGCCCTGTTTCTTGCCCGCTTCGTAGTGATAGCGCAACGTCTCGTTGTGCTGGCTGACCCTGTCTGGCCTCCCCAGGGCGCTTTCCACGTCGCGACGCGTCATTCCCGTCCTCACGCGCCCCTCGATGATCGCCTTGCGCCGTGTGTTGCCCGTAACGCGGTTGCCGCAGCCATTCTGCTGTTCGCCGACAACCACAACTGACTCGTGCTCGGTCTCCTTGCTCTGGCCCTTGCTGCGCGCTACAGGCTTCTGAAGGGCAGGCTCCTGCGGGTTTGCCATTGGCACCGGCTCGCCGCTGCCGGGTGTGGGGTTGTTCGCCTCCTGGATTTCCTGCTGCCGCTCCACCGGGCAGCCATACTGACTGAACAGCACGCTGCCGTCGGCCGCAGTGCAGCGGAACACCGAGGCCGCCTCGCTGGTCGGTACGAGTGGAATCAGGAGTGAGCAGAGCAGGGCAGGCAGGCGCATGGTTTCCTCCGTGATGGCGGGCCTGCCTGCAGCCTAGGAGTGGAAATTGTCAGTTGGGGCCGGGTGTCCTGTGGGAGCTTTCGGGCGTCGAACCGGGCAGTGATTCGCCAGTGAACTTTCGCCCGCAAGCGATTGTTCTGGCCGCCATTTTGTAACGCCTATTACACCCCGGAGTGTTATCATTTCCCGCATCTGCCCTCGATGGGCGCATGGGACACCACCATGGACTTACCCAGTAGTTACTCAGAACCCCGATTGCGTACACACGACCTGATGTATTGATCCCCTCTGGCCCGTTCTGCCACTGGGGGTGGAGCGTGCTATGACCGAAGTAGAAGCCAAGAAGCCGCAGGAAAGCCTGCAGGACCGCCTGAACCAGGTGGTCGACCTGCTGCACAAGCACAAGCTGATGGAAGACCTGACGCACCGTCAGGAAGGCCAGCATCAAGACCTCGTCGAAAACCTCGTGCACCGCCAGAACCTGGCGGAACTCCAGCGCAAACTGGAAGAGCTGCACCCGGCCGACATCGCCCACATCCTCGAGTCCCTTCCGCTAGACGACCGCCTGACGGTCTGGCAGTTGGTCAAGGCCGAGCGCGACGGCGACATCCTCCTCGAAGTGTCCGACTCCGTGCGGGAGACCCTGATCGCCGACATGGACGATCACGAGATCCTCGCCGCGGCCAGGGACATGGACGCCGACGAACTCGCGGACCTCGCGCCGGAACTGCCGCGCGATGTGGTCCACGAGTTGATGGAAAGCCTCGATCAGCAGCAGCGCGAGCGTGTGCGCTCGGCGCTCTCCTACGAGGAAGACCAGGTCGGTGCGCTGATGGACTTCGAGATGGTCACCATCCGCGATGACGTCAGCCTGGAAGTGGTGCTGCGCTACCTGCGTCGCCTGAAGGAACTGCCGGGCCACACCGACAAGCTCTTCGTCGTCGACTACGACGGCGTGCTCAAGGGTGTGCTGCCGATCAAGCGGCTGCTGGTGAACGACCCGGACAAGGACGTGGCCGAGGTCATGGCCACCGACCCGGTGACTTTCACGCCTGACGAGGATGGCTACGACGCCGCTCAGGCGTTCGAGCGTTACGACCTGATTTCTGCCCCTGTGGTGGACAAGAACGGCAAGCTCATCGGCCGTCTGACCATCGACGAGATGGTCGACCTGATCCGTGAGGAAAGCGAAAGCGAAGTCCTGAACATGGCCGGTCTGCGCGAAGAGGAAGACATCTTCGCCTCGGTCTGGAAGTCGGTCGGCAACCGCTGGGCCTGGCTGGCCACCAACCTGGTCACCGCCTTCATCGCCTCACGGGTGATCGGCCTGTTCGAAGGGTCCATCGAGAAGCTGGTGGCGCTGGCTGCACTGATGCCCATCGTCGCCGGTATTGGCGGCAACTCCGGCAACCAGACCATCACCATGATTGTCCGCGCCATGGCCCTGGACCAGATCCAGACCAGCAGTGCCAACCGCCTGCTGCGCAAGGAACTGGGCGTGGCGTTGGTGAACGGCCTGGTATGGGGCGGGGTGATCGGCCTGGTCGCCTTCTACCTGTACGGCAACTGGGAGCTGGGCGCGGTCATGACTGGCGCCATGACGCTGAACCTGCTGCTCGCTGCGCTGATGGGCGTGCTGATCCCGATGACACTGTTGCGCCTGGGGCGCGACCCGGCCATGGGCTCCAGCGTGATGATTACCGCCATGACCGACAGTGGCGGATTCTTCATCTTCCTCGGACTGGCTACGCTGTTCCTGATGTAGCGCCAGCTCCGCCGAAAAGGCCGCCCGCGAGGCGGCTTTTTTGTGTCTGCCATTGCATGGCGCCGGTAAATCGCGGGCATGAAAAAGCCGGCTCGAGGCCGGCTGTTTCGGGTGTCGCGAACGAATCAGGCGTCGTTCTGTGCCATCTCGGCATCGTGCGCGATCAGCGCGATCAGCGCATTCTGCTGACGATGGGTCAGCTGGCGGAAGCGCTGCAGCAGTTCGCGCTCGTGCAGGCTGAGTTCCGGGCTGTCCAGGCGGATGCCCAGGTTGTCCTGCAGGGCACCTTCCTGCAGCAGGCTCTGTTCGAGACGCGCAATGATCTCGGAGTTCATGCTGCGGTGGTGGCTGCGAGCGACGTCGGCGATACGCTCACGCATGCCTTCGGGCAGACGTACGACGAACTTGTCAGCGGTACGGCTGGAGTAGGTGGGGGTTGCCTGTTTCAATGGGCGCATACTTTAAACCTGTAAGTCAGGGAGGCCGATGCCATGGGTCAGCGTTCGTTCAGGCCCTTTGACAGCGATTTCCAGTGGCCGTTCAGCGCGTCGTCAAAGCTTTTGAAAAATATCCAATAACTTGACGTCAAACCTTCGGCATATTGTGTCTCGGGTGAAGGCTAAATGCCAGCACCAATCGTCCGAAATGAGACCGCCTAGGCAGACCCTTCTTTGGATGGGAGTTAAAGGGAAAGCTGGCGATTTGCCCATATCCGTCAGCGTAGTCGATATGTGCCGTGAGCCTGTCTGCCGTTGGGCAGTCTGATGAGAGCACTTCGTCGCGGATAGCCATGATGGCACAGCGCCCGATGATGAGTCAGGGAAAGCCGGGTCGGCGGCCGTTGATATTGTGTTTTCACTGATATCGCACAAGGCTCGGAGTATTATCCGCCCCGCGGATCAGAATTGAAGTAGCGCCGAGCCGCCGGCGCACCGAGAGTCTCATGACCCCAGGCAGACTGATTTTCCTGATGGGCCCTTCGGGCTCTGGCAAGGACAGCGTGTTGCAGGCCGCCAGCGTTCCGCTGGCCGCGATGGATTGCCGGATCGTCCGGCGCGTCATCACCCGTTCCGCCGAGGCGCATGGTGAAGAAGCTCACTCGGTGAGCGTCGACGAGTTCAGCGAACTGGAGCGCTCCGGTGCGTTCGCCATGAGTTGGCGCGCCAATGGCCTGCACTATGGCATTCCCCGCGAAATCGATGACTGGCTGGCCGCCGGCCATGACGTACTGGTCAATGGTTCGCGCAAGTACCTGCCCGAGGCTCGTCGCCGTTATCCGCAGTTGATCGCCGTGCTGCTGAAGGTTGACTCCGAGGTGTTGCGTCAACGCCTGCTCAAGCGCGGACGGGAGACGCTGGCGGAAATCGAGGAGCGCCTGGCGCGCAATGCGCACTTCGCCGATGGCCTGCCGGGGCCGTTGGTGGAGCTGGATAACTCGGTGTCCCTGGAGGTAACGGTCGGTCATCTGCTGGACCTGCTCGCTCCCCCGGATGCCCAGGCCAGCTGAGTTCAGTCCAGGTTCAGTGAGAGGCTGACACCGTGGGGCGCGAAGCCCATCGCCGCATAGAAGCGGTGCGCCATTTCCCGGTCCTGGTGGCTGGAGAGGGCCAGCTTGTAGCACTTCCAATCCCGCGCCCATTCCACGGCCCGGCCGATCAGCGCCTGGCCGATGCCTTGGCCTCGTGCGCGGCTGTCCACCACCATGTCCTCGAGGATCGCCGAGCGGGCGAAACCGTGGGCGATGTGTTCGATCAGGTGCAACGTGCAGGTGCCAAGCAAGGCTCCATCGCGCTCGGCGATCAGCGTCACCCGCGAAGGTTGCTGATCGCTCAGGGCGAGGGCGAGCAACGCCGTGTCGGGCAGCGGGTCACGCGTGCCCAGTTGCTGCAGCAGCGGAGCCAGGGCCGCCGCATCGTCTGCCGTGGCGACGCGCACATCGAAGGTGGCGAAAGGGGAATCGGGCAGGGCACCGTCGTCTGTGATCATGGCGTTTCTCCGGCTGACGGCGAAATTATGGACCGCGTCGGTGGCGGCGGCATGACAAATCGCTTGTCGGTGGTTAACATGCCGACCCGATTGTCCCGGTAGCTCAATTGGATAGAGCGTCCCCCTCCTAAGGGGAAGGTTGGAGGTTCGACCCCTCTCCGGGACACCAGTATGAAAAGGCCCGCCTATGCGGGCCTTTTTCGTTCTACTCAGGGCGAATAGGTCGTTCGATTGCGGCCATTGTGCTTGGAGCTGTAGAGCGCCTTGTCAGCCTTGATCAACGCTTCGCTGAGACTGCCCTCCAGGCTCAGGTGGGCGAGGCCCAGGCTGATGGTGACGTTGGGGTGGCCGGGCAAGTCCGCGGTGGCCTGGCGCAATTGCTCGAGCCGCGCCTGCGCCTGGTCGGCATTCAGGCCCCAGAGGTACAGGCCGAACTCCTCGCCGCCCAGCCGGGCGAATTCGAAGTCACCCATTTGATGCTTGATCGCCAGCGCGACACGGGTCAGTACTTCGTCGCCGATGTCGTGGCCGTAGGTGTCGTTGACCCGTTTGAAATGGTCGATGTCGATCATCGCCAGGTAGCGTTGCTCGCCGTCTTCTTCCAGACGCTTGCCCACCCGGGCCATGAATGAGCGGCGGTTGGGAATACCGGTGAGGGTATCGATGTAGGCCTGGTCCAGCAGCAGACGGGCCATGGCGTAGTTGTGCAGCTTGGCCTGGCTGAGGTGGTGGAAGATGTACACCGTGAGCGCGCTGATGAAGACCGGATAGCAGATCAGCATGCTGTGCCGCACATTGAACTCGGGCACGTTGCCCAGGAACGGGTTGAGCAGCACCCAGGTGACGAGCAATACCGCGAAGAAGGCCGGGCGGTTCAGCGGCAATACCGTCGCGCTGTAAAGCACGGTGGAGGCGCAGATCACCAGCCAGGCCTGGCGGACGTCGCTGGGTATGCCCTCGATCAGCAGGCGGGCTCCCCAGGCAAAAGTCACGACAAAGGCAAAGTTGATCAGGTAGAAGTGCAGGGCGCGGCGGACGGCGGCAGTGAGGGCGAAGAGGACGAGGAAGGCGGCGAGGAACAGTAGCGAGATGTAGCTGAAACCCTGGCCGGTCTGGAAGCTGACGATCAGGTCGAAGAGAAGCCAGATACCGATGCTGATGCCGAATACCAGCAGGCTGAAGCCTTTTAGCCGCTCGAAATCATGTTGCAGGAACTCGGCGCGCAGTTCAGGTGAAACGTGCTGTTTCACGACTTCCGATTCGATGGTCTTGAACATGAACGGTCCTGTACGAGTGCGGGATCGCTCGCGCGAGCATAGACGAACTCACTTGCCCCCGCGCGGCGCCGGACAGGTTGCGCGCGGGGGCCGGTCTCAAGGGTGCAGGGAGGTGCCGACGTGCGACTGCTGGTTATCCAGCAGGAGTTTGCCCCAGGGGCGATAACGGACCTCGAAGACGGCGCTGGTGTGACAGCCCGTGGAGACGCTCGAAGGTGCGGCAGGTTCGGCCCTGAAGGGCTGGCCGGCAGCGCTGGTCTGACGGAAGGCTTCGCGAACGATACCGACCGGACAGGGCAGGGCGGCGGCGTAGGCCTGGCGCACGCGCTCGGGTAGTGCGCCGGTACCGGCGCCATCCTGCCACCAGACCTGCACACCCAGCCCGGCGATCTGTCCCAGCCAGTTGCCGTACACCTGCGGCGCCAGTTTACCGCCGGAGAAGGCGCTCAATTGCAGCGGTGCCTTCAGCTGGCCGGCGAAGTCCTTGAGTTGGTGCTGCAGCGCCTGGCGGCGTTCGACGGCCTGGAAGTGCCAGTCGTCCAGTTCCATCGGCAGGTACCAGGCGGCGACCGGCAGCTTCCACTGCTCGCTCACTTGCCGCTGCTGTGCCAGCGAGCGGCCGAGCTGATGTTGCCAGTAGGCTTCCAGGCCGGGGGTGTCCAGCTCGCCCTGGCGCTGGTAGTAGGCCGGGTCCATGTACAGGCCGAGGACCAATTGCAGGCCGTTGTCGTGGGCGCTTTTCAGGGAGCGCGCGAGCCAGCCGTTGGCTCCGCCGAAGTCGGAGTCGCCGTAGGCGGTCCACTGCACGATCAGGGTCTTGGCGCCCTGGGCCGCGCTGGCTCGCCAGATCTGCTGCCACTGCGCGTCGCTCAGCGAGGAGTCGACATTGAGCGGCTGATAGAACAGGCGATCATCGGCGTGCGCGGTAGCGGCAGAGAAGAGCAGGGCGAGGGTGAAAATCAGGCGGCGCATCAGAAGTTCACCTCGAGTCCCACCAGCCAGCCGTTGGCCTTCTCATAGAGATTGCCTGCCATGCCCAACTGGTATTCGGTGCGCACGGTGACGTGGGCGCGGTAGGCGTTGTAGCGATCCTCACCGTACCAGTACTGCCAGCGCAGGCCGACGCCGCTGCGCAGGTCCTGGCGCCAGTCGTTGCTCGGGTCCTGTGCGGAGAATTCAGCGAAGCCGTAGGGCATGATCGTCTGCGGCGAGTCCACCGGCAGCTTCCAGGCGTGACCCTGCTGGTAGCGCGAGACCCACTGATGGTCGCCAGCGTGGGTCCACCAGGCGAAGTCGGTGTAGAGGAAGCGCTCGTCCCAGTCGCTCTCGTCCACGCGCCAGTCGTTGCGGTACTCGCCCTGATCGAGGAAGGAGGCGGTGGCGCGCAGCAGGAAGTCGGTGGAGGTCTGGCCGTACTTGTCGCGTTTGCGGATGTAGCGCTCGAACTTCTCCGGCGTACCGATCTCGTGCCAGCGCAGACCTTCGAAGGCGTCGTCAGGATCGACGTCGTCGTTCACGGTGTTCTGCTTGTACAGCTCGCTGTAGAGGTTGAGGTTGTAGTCGCCGAAGGGCTTGTAGCGCAGGCCGAAGCCGGCAGCGAGGGTCTGGGTGTAGTTCTTGCGCCCTTCGTTGCCGGCGATCGCGCGGCCATATACCGAGAGGGTGCTGCCGTTGCGGGTCGGTTCCTCGCCCAGCGCGTGGTCCCAAATGAATGTCTGCAGGTTCTGCGATTGCGCGCGGCGGCGGTTGCCGGTCTGGTTGTCGCCATTGAGGATCGGCACCGTGGTGACACCGGCGGGCGACCAGGTGCTGGCGATGGTCAGGTTGTCGCGCTGGGACAGCGTCTGGTGCGCGCGGCGCTGGCGGTAGCGGCGGGCTTCGAGGCTGCCGTACTCGTCATCGGCTGCCACCGGCTCCTGTTCCAGGTCGATCACTCGACGCAGCTCGCGGCGGGCGGCGAAGCTGTCCTCGGCCTCGTCATAACGCCAGGCGAGGGTTTCACCCAGGCGGAAGTCCTCGGGGTAGTCACGGGTGGCGCGTTCCAGGTACGGAATCGCGGTGCGCCGTTCTTCCGGCGTGTCGGTGCCGGCCAGGCGCATGCCGTAGTCGGCGCGGAAGCGCGGGTTGCTGGGCTCGCGGCGTACCGCTTCGGCCAGCCAGAGCTTGCTCTGCTGCTGGTCGCCGGCTTTCTGGGCGCTACCGGCGGCGTTGTAGAAGTGCTGGCCGTTGGGCTCGTGTTGCAGGGCCTCGCGGTGCCGGGTAAGGGCCAGTGAATAGTCGCCACGGGCATCGGCAATGTTGGCGCCCAGTGCCCAGTCGTCCGCGCTGCCCTTCTTCGCCTGCTGCCAGTAGCGTTCGGCGGTGGCGTTGTCGCCCGTCAGCAGGGCGGCACGGCTGGCAGTGAGGCGAGCGTTGTCGTTGAGTTCGCTGGCGGGCAGGGCGTTGAAGATGCGCAGCGCGCCGGCCGGGTCACCGGCGGCTTCCAGCGCATAGGCCAGCGGCAGTTGGCTGTCATGGTCGCCGTGGACAATGGCGGCCTGGTAGTAGACCACCGCTTCGCCAGGCCGCGCGGGCATGGCGCAGCGACCAAGGGCACGCAGCTCACCGGGGGTGTTGGAGTCCGGGCTCAGGTAGCGCTGCAGGGCATCGCAGCGCCCGGCCTCGGCCAGGCGGCCGAGCAGGTAGCCGCGCGAGACCGGGTCAGCCTTGGGCAGTAGCGATTCGATGCGGGCGACATCCAGCGGGGTGTCACTGCGTGCGTGAATACTGGCGAGACGCTGCAGCAGGGCAGGGGGCAGGTTGCCGCCGCGGCGGTCGTAGGCGCTTTCGAGCAATTGCTTGGCGCGTTCGGTGCGCCCGGCGTTGAGGGCGAGGTAGCTGGCCTGGTCCAACGCCTTGAGGTCGCCGGTCTGGCGGTAGCGTTGCTCCCACAGTGCCGCGGCTTCGCCGGTACGGCCGCGGGCCTGCAGCAGTTCGGCGCGCTGGCGCACGGTATCGGGTGTCTGTGGTTGGCGCGATAGCCAGGCCAGTGCCAGATCGGTGCGTCCCTGGCGTCGCCAGGCGTCCACCAGTTGGTCGCGCCGAGCGGTGTCCCAGGGTTCGGGCAGCCGGGTGTTTTCCAGCAGGTCGGTGGCGTCCAGGCGCTGGGCCAGCACCAGCCAGGTCTTCGGATCTTCAGCGGGCTTGCACTGTTGCAGCTTCACCAGCGCCGCCGCCTGGTCATGGCGCGACAGCCACTCGGTAGTTTCCAGGCAGGGGCGGTCCTGAGCGTCGCTGAGTCTTTCCACCAGCGCCGTGTCACTGCTGTCACGGGCGACCTCCAGCAGCTGCGCCTGGCGTTTCGGGTCGTTGCGATCCTGCTCGGGCAGGGTGAGCAGCCAGCGCTTGGCGACGTCGGTCTGCTCGACGGCAATGGCGCGGTCGATGATCGCCAGCCGTGCCTGGCGCGCCGAGTCGGCATTCGGCGCTTGCTGGATCAGTTGCTCCAGCGGTTTTTCTTCCAGGCGCTGGGCGTAGGCATTGGCCAGCCGCCGCCAGTCGTCGGCAGAGAGTTGGTGGGAAGCGGCCAGCGGGGCGAGTTGGGTGATGGTGGTGTCCCAGTCGCGCAGTTGTTCGGCCCAGTTTGCCCGTGCCTCGCGTAGCACGCGGCCGTCGCTACCGGGCGGTAGGGTACCGAGCCATTCCAGCGCCTTGGCCGCGCCCTGGGTCTGGCCGAGCTTGAGGCTATAGGCTTGCCACAGACGTACACGCTCGTTGGCATCGACGAGGGCCAGCCACTGGTTGACCTGGGCTTCGGGCGGTGGGCCGTTCTCGATCAGGTCCAGGCGCAGATTGGTCAATGCCTCGGCGCCGGCCTCGGTGCCAGCCAGTGCCTGGGCTTCCTTCTCCGCATCGGCGAAGCGCTGCTGCTTGGCCAGGGACTGGATCAGCAGCGAGCGCGCCTCGGTGTTGTTCGGTACACGGTCGAGCAGATGGCGCATCAGGCGTTCGACTTCCGCCCAGTTGTTCTTCTTCGCTTCCTTGTAGCCCTTGTCGAGGTAGGGGAAGCTGCGGAAGCGCTGGAACTCCGTGAGCTGGTCATCGGCGGCCTGCGCGAGCGGGGCGGCGATGCTCGCCAGGATGAGGCCGTAAAGCAGGGGTTGTTGCGGTTTCACACGGCCTCCCGGGCGATGCGATAGGCCTCGTGCTGTTCATTGGCCTGTTCCTTGAGCGCTTCCTCAAGTACCTGTTGGGTAATGATGCCGCGCTTGATCAGGTGCTCGCCGAGCGAATCCTGCTCCGGATCGAAATCGATCAGCGCCTGGTTGAACAGGCTGGGAGGCACCATCCCGCGTACCTGCAACAGGGTGCCGAACATCACCAGGTGGCCGCAGATGCGCTCGATGAGCGCCTCATCGCCCTGCCGGCTTTGCAGCGTGTCGAGGATGAAGCGGGTTTCTTCACTCTGGTGGCGGCCGCCATACCAGTGGCGCAGGCCGAGGGTGACGCGGCCCTGTGGGGCGAGCTGGCTGCGTACGGGGCGTTTGAGGTGGCGGCTGATAGCGCCGAGGGATACCTGGCTGAACTGCTGCTCGCCGGCGAGCACCAGGGTGTCGCCTTCGATAGCCACCGGCAGCACAGCGTAGCGCAGCGCGAGCTTGCGCGGCAGCGCCGCGATCAGCTTCGGATCGAGGGTGAAGGGATTGAGCGGCGCCCATTCCTCGCCCAGTTCCTCGGCCAGGGTTTCCACCAGTTGCGTGCTGTTGATCTGCTCGCGCAGCAGTAACTCGCGGCCCAGCCGGCGGCGAACCGGGCTGGTCAGTGCCGATTGCAGCTGTTCTTCACTGATCAGGCCCTTTTCCTTCAGGCGCTGGCCCAGCGGCGTGCGCTGCGGGCCGGCGAGGGCGGGGAATTCGTGGGTGGTCTTGTCCCAGGCCACGCGGCGCGAGTCGCCCATCTCCATTACCTGCTTGAGCGCGCGCAGGTTGGCGAAGAAGTTGACGAAGTTGCTCCACATCATCCGCGGTGCCGACAGCAGCCCCTCGAAGATGCCGTAGAAGCGGGTGACGAACCAGAAGCGCTGGAACAGTCGGTTGAGCAGCATCAGGCCGTTGAGGAACAGCAGCACCACCAGCAACTGGCTGCCTTCCAGGATCGACGGGAACCGCCAGGCGTTGGGCGACAGGCTGGTGATCAGCCACATGGTGATCAGCACCAGGAACAGCAGGTTGACCAGGAAGCTCAGCAGGTAGGCGATCAGCCCCCGGCGGTCGCGCCAGAGGAAGTAGTTGAGCATGCCCTTGCGGCTCCAGCCCAGGTTGCGCGTGCCCTGGAAGACGATCCCGGTGATCCACCGCGACTTCTGCCGGATGGCGTGCTGCCAGGTGCGCGGGAAGTGTTCGCGTACACAGATGACCTGGGAGAAGCGCCGGTCCATGCCCGGCACCCAGGTGCTCTTGAGCGCCAGTTGCGGGTCGGTGATGGAGTAGCGGGCGAAGATGCACTTCATGCCCTTCTGCTTGAGGCGGAAGCCGATGTCGTAGTCCTCGGTAAGACTCTGCACATCGAAGGCGATGCCGTCGCCGTCTTCCAGCAGCGCGGCGATGGCGCGGCGGCTGAAGCAGGTGCCGACACCGGCGCTGGGCACCTGGCCGGTCAGCGCCTCGCGCACCGGGACGTCCTTGCCGTGGTTCTCGGCGAACTCGTCGACGTAGTGGCCGGCGGTGAAGCCGGTCCATTCCGGGGCGTAGGGGTAGACCGGGATCTGGATCAGGTCCTTGGCCGGTAGCAGGTAGTTGAACAGGCGCAGTTCCAGCGGCGAGATGACGTCTTCGGCGTCATGCAGGATGAAGCCTGCGAACTCTATCTTGGCGTCGGCCTCGAAACGCAGGATGGCATCGATGATGTTGTTCAGGCAGTCGGCCTTGCTGGTGGGGCCGGGGCGCGCGCAGACCACCTTGTGCACGTTGGGGTAGTGCAGGCAGACCGCGTCGACGTCCGCCTGGGTCTGCGGGTCGTTGGGATAGGTGCCGACGAATATCTGGTAGTTCTCGTAGTCCAGCGTCGAAGCCGCCAGGCGAGCCATCTCGCCCACCACGCCGACCTCGTTCCAGGCCGGCACCATGATCGCCAGCGGCTTTTCCGGGGCAGCGAAGAGGCGCTCTTCGTCGGCGCGGTCGAAGCGGTTGTAGATGCGGAAGCGGCGCACCAGCACCCGGCCCCAGTACACCAAGTCGATGAACAGGTCATCCAGGCCGAGCAGGAACATCAGCGCGGCCAGGATGATCGCCAGGTACTTCAGGGCATAGAGAACGTAAGTGAGGATATCGACCAGTTCGAGGCTCATTCGAACTCGCTTGGCGTGCGTGATTCACCGAACCAGGACAGCAGCCGGGCGACGATCTTCTCGCTGGCGTGGCCGTCGCCATAAGGGCTGAAGACCCGGCTCATCTGTTCGTAGACTTCCTCGTCGCGCAGCAGGTGGCTGGCTTCGCTGACGATGCGGCCGGTGTTGGTGCCCACCAGCACCACGGTGCCGCCTTCCAGCACGGCGGGGCGCTCGGTGACGCGGCGCAGCACCAGCAGCGGTTTGCCCAGCGCCGGGGCTTCTTCCTGGATGCCGCCCGAGTCGGTGAGGATGATGTACGCGCGGTCCATCAGCCAGACGAAGTGCTGGTAGTCCTGCGGGGCGATCAGGTGGATGTTGGGCTTGTCCGAGAGCAGGCCGTAGACGGCGTTCTGCACCTGCGGGTTGAGGTGCACCGGGTAGACGAAGTCCACGTCGGGGAAGCGCTGGCCGAGCTCGGCCAGGGCCAGGCAGATGCGCTCGAAACCCTTGCCGAAGTTTTCCCGGCGGTGGCCGGTTATCAGCACGACGCGGCGGTCCCCGGTGAACTTGGCCAGGGGGGAATCGGCAGCGGGTGTCCAGTTGGTTTCGTGCAGGTGCTCGCGCATCCACAGCAGGGCATCGATCACCGTGTTGCCGGTGACTTCGATCTGGTCGATGTTCACCCCTTCGCGCAGCAGGTTGTCACGCGAGGCCTTGGTCGGTGGGAAGTGGAGGTCGGCGATCACCGCGGTGAGGCGGCGGTTGGCTTCTTCCGGCCAGGGCTGGTGGATGTTGCCGGTGCGCAGGCCTGCTTCAACGTGCCCCACCGGGATCTGCCGGTGGAAGGCGGTGAGAGCGGCAATGAAGCTGGTGGTGGTGTCCCCGTGGACCAGCACGATATCCGGGCGATGGCGGTCGTAGCTGTCGTCCAGCTTGCCCATCATCTGCAGGGCCAGGCTGTTGAGCGTCTGGCCCTGGGTCATGACGTCGAGGTCTTCGTCCACCTCGAGTTCGAAGGAGTTCAGCACTTGCTGTAGCATCTCGCGATGCTGGCCGGTGGAGCAGATGCGCAGCTCGATTTCTGGGGTACGGCGCAGAACGCGGGCGAGCGGGGCCATCTTGATGGCTTCCGGACGGGTGCCGAAAACCATGGTGACTTTGTACTTCATCAATTGCTCCTTGGGCGTGCCCTTGTGAGGCCGCCTTCGGTTTCCATGTGGGATTTTTCCAAGGGCAATGAAAGTCGCTCAAGTCCGGGCTGTCCAGCGACAACTGGTGTTGCCAGTGATACAGGTCAGGTACATTGACCTTTTAGAGTGTTTTGTCGCCTGGCTGCAGGCCGCGTCGCCAGTGGGCTGGCGCCGGTTTGCCGACAGCGCCGAGAAAAAATGTTGATGAATTTTTCGAAAAGGCGGATCGGTCGATGCTGAGCGCGGAATTGAAGGCGTTCTACCGGGTAGCGAAGCTGGGCAGCATCACCCAGGCGGCGAAGAAGCTCGGTCTCAGCCAACCCACTGTGACCACGCAGATCCGCAACCTGGAAAGCCAGTACGCGGTGGAGCTGTTCTATCGAGGCGGCCGTCGCCTGACCCTGAGCGATGAGGGCGCGCGCCTGTTGCCGATGGTCGAGGCGCTGTTGCAGCAGGAAGCCGACATCGAGTTCTACCTGCGCAACTGTGGGCAGATGCAGGGCGCCCTGCGCATCGGCGCCACCTCTCCTTATTATGTGCTCGGGCTGATCAAGAATTTCCGCGAGCGCTTCCCGCAGATCGAAGTGTCGGTGGAGATCGGCAACTCCCAGCAAGTGCTTGAATCGCTGATCGAGTGCCGGGTCGACCTGGCTGCCTCCTCGCAGCAGGTGGATGATGCGCGCCTGACCCGTGTGGTGCTGGGGAGCGATCCGCTGGTGCTGGCGGTGCACCGCAGTCACCCGCTGGCGGCACTGCAGTCGGTGAGCCTGGGCGACTTGCGCAACCATTGCCTGCTGATGCGCGAGGCGGGCTCGACCACCCGCCAGCTGACCGAGGCGATGTTGCAGCAGGCGGGGGTGACGCCGGCCTCGATGCTGGAAATCGGCAGCCGCGAATCGATCCGCGAGGCAGTGATCCGCAACCTCGGCGTGAGCATCATCGCTCGCCAGGAAGTGCCGGATAACCCGCAGTTGTGCGTACTGGAGATCAAGGGTGCGAGCCTGATCGACGAGTACCTGTATTGCCTGAAGGATCGGCGGCAGGCGCGGTTGCCGAGTGCGTTTCTGGCGTTGGCGCAGGCGTAGAGGCTGGCTCCTGGGGGGAGGCCATACCCGCGATTCGTTGGCAGAGCTGGTGCATGCCCAGGCTTTCCTGCTTTGGCTTTTGTATTTCAGCGTCGCTTCGGCGTGCGCGGTGAGATCTTGTGTCGCCCCCTCGGGCGACCGCCTTTGGAAAGACCCAAAGGAGGCAAAGGTCTTGCCCCTGTCATCCGGTTTTTCGCCTAGGCGAAAAATACCCTCGCTGAAGCGAAGTTTCAGGGGCACGCCACGACGGGCCATCCCTGGCCCATCGCGGCTCTCGCGGCATCCATGCCGCTCAACCCCTGAAACTCCGCTTCAACGAGGCCTCCTGAACGGGGCGGTCCGGAGTGTGCGGCTGTTTCTCTGGAAGTCTTCTATAAGCCGTAGCCGTAGCCGGAGCATGTCTTTCCTGTAGGAGCGAGCAAGCTTGCTCCTACAGGTCGGCTTCGGTTCTGGAGGCAAGACTGGCCCATCTACGCAAATTTTTTCGCCCCCATACCCAAATCTGCCTATGGATCTATCGGCGCACTTGGCCCTTTAGCAATAGTGCCGTCGCAATCCGTCCCTAGCATGGACCTCGTTCCTTCACGCCATGGCTCACGCGGCGTGGACCACAAGAAGACGAGGTACCGCCATGCATCCCACCCTCACCGGCACACCGCTCAGCGTGCGCCATATCCGCAAGCGCTTCGGCCAGTTCGTCGCCCTCGACGGCGTGTCGCTGGACGTCAAGGCCGGTGAGCTGGTTTGCCTGCTCGGCCCGTCGGGTTGCGGCAAGACCACTCTGCTGCGCTGCATTGCCGGTCTCGAGCAACAGGACGACGGTACCCTGCACCTGGGCCAGCGCGATGTCTCGAACCTGCCGCCGCAGGCGCGGGACTACGGCATCCTGTTCCAGTCCTACGCGCTGTTCCCCAACCTCACGGTCGAGCAGAACATCACCTACGGCCTCACGAACGCGAGCAAGGATGAAGCCCGCCGCCGCGTCGCCGAGATGCTCGAACTGGTCGGCCTGACCGGCAGCGAGAAGAAGTACCCCGGCCAGCTCTCCGGCGGCCAGCAGCAGCGCGTCGCCATGGCTCGCGCACTGGCGCCAAGCCCGTCACTGCTGCTGCTCGACGAGCCGATGTCGGCGCTGGATGCGCGCGTCCGCGAGCACCTGTGTGGCGAGTTGCGTCAACTGCAGAAGAACCTGGGCATCACCACCGTGATGGTCACCCACAACCAGGACGAGGCCATGCTGATGGCCGACCGCATCGCGGTGATGAACCACGGGCGCATCGAGCAGTACGGCACCGCCCAGGAGATCTACAGCACCCCGAGCACGCCCTTCGTTGCCGAGTTCGTCGGCCAGGGCAACTGGTTGCCCTTCGAGCGCGGCAACGATGGCCACGCCCGCGTCGGCAGCCTCAGCCTGCGCTTGCCGAGCCAGGCGTCCAGTGCCTCGGGTCGCCTGTTCTGCCGCCCGGAAGCGATCAGCGTGAACCCCGCCGTACACCAGGAAAACCTGTTCCGTGCGCAGATCCGCGAGATCACCTTCCTGGGCAACCGCTGCCGCATGAGCTTCGAGCTGGAGCAACTGCCGGGCCACGCGCTGTTGGCGGAGCTGGCGCCGGAGGACATGCCGCGCCTGGGTACGCCGGACATCTGGGTGTCGCTGCCCCCGCGCAGCCTGCAGGTGTTCGCCTGAGATGGAAGCCGTGGTGAAGCACAGCTCGGCGCTGTCCGCCGGCAAGGTACGTGGCGATCTGGGTGATCGTCTGTTCGTCCGTGGCGGCAAATACCTGCTGCTGCTCCTGCTGACCCTCGCGGTGCTGATGCCGCTGCTGGCCATCTTCTGGCGCGGCTTCAGCGGCGAGGCAGGGCAGGGCGGCGGCCTGGCGGCCATGGGCGAGTTGCTGCGCAGCGATAACTTCCACTGGCTGCTGGGCAACAGCCTGAAGGTTTCCGTGAGCGTCGCGTGCATCGTCGTGCCGGCAGCCTATCTGTTCGCCTACGCGCTGCAACGCACGCTGATCCCGGCCAAGGGCCTGTGGCGCGGGATTTCCCTGCTGCCGCTGCTGGCGCCGTCGATGCTGCCGGGCATCGCGCTGATCTACCTGTTCGGCAACCAGGGCCTGCTGCGTCACCTGCTGTCCGACAACATCTACGGTTTCTGGGGCATCGTCCTCGGCGAGGCGATCTACACCTTTCCCCATGCGCTGATGATCCTGCTCTCGGCGCTGTCGCTGGCCGATGCGCGCCTGTTCGATGCTGCCTCCAGCATGGGCGCCGGTCCGTGGAAAGCCTTCCGCAGCATCACCTGGCCGGCTTCGCGCCAGGGTGTGTTCGCCGCCTTCTGCCTGGTGTTCACCCTGACCATCACCGACTTCGGCGTGCCAGTCGTGGTGGGCGGCGACTATCAGGTGCTGGCACTGGAAGCCTACAAGGCGGTGGTTGGCCAGCAACAGTTCGGCCGTGGCGCGCAGATCGGCATGATCCTGCTGCTGCCGGCGCTGCTCAGCTTCGCCGTCGACACCTGGCTGCGCCGCCGCCAGGGCGCCGCCATGAGCGGCCGAGCACAGGTCTACCATCCCAAGCCTTCGCGCCGTCGCGATGCCGCCTTCCTCGCCATCGTTGTACTGATCAGCGCGGTGCTGTTGGGCGTGCTGGGCATGGCCGTGTACTCCTCGCTGGTGAAGTTCTGGCCCTATAACCTTTCGCTGTCGCTGAACCACTACGACTTCAACACCACTGCCGGTGGCGGTTGGCTGGCCTACCGCAACAGCCTGACCATGGCCGCCTGTACTGCGATCATCGGCAGCGCGCTGATCTTCACCGGCGCCTACCTGATCGAGAAGACCCGCGAGCAGCGCTGGCTGAGCCAGCTGCTGCGCATGCTCTGCTTTGTGCCGATGGCCGTGCCGGGCCTCGTGCTGGGCCTGGGCTACGTGTTCTTCTTCAACCTGCCGGGCAACCCGCTGCATGTGTTCTACGGCAGCATGGCGCTGCTGGTGGTGTGCACCATCGCCCACTACCTGACCACCGCGCAGATGACCGCCACCGCCGCGCTGCGCCAGCTCGACGGCGAATTCGAGGCCGCCGCGCTGTCGCTGAAGATGCCGCTATGGCGCCATTACCTGCGCGTCACGGTGCCGATCTGCCTGCCGGCGCTGCTGGACATCACCCGCTACCTGTTCGTCTCGGCGATGACCACGGTCTCGGCGGCGATCTTCCTCTACAACCCGGACACCATCCTCGCCGCCGTCGCCGTGCTGAACATGGACGACTCCGGCAACGTCGGCGGCGCCGCCGCCATGTCGACCCTGATCCTGCTCACCTCCGCGGCTGTGTCGTTGCTGCTGGCCGGCGCATCGCGCGGCCTGCTGCGCCGTTCCCAGGCCTGGAGGGCGGGCGCGAACCCGTAACACCGCTGGACGCTGTCGCCCGGCGTCTACCTGCCGGGCTCAACCCCTGACAAACCCGCCCCGAGCGGGAGACCAACACTGCCAAGGAGCTCCACATGTTCAAACGTCTTGCCCTCGCCGTCGCCGTGGTGGCCGGCTTCGCCGCCCAGGTCCACGCCGCCGACACCGAACTGACCGTCTATACCGCCCTGGAACCGGAACAGCTGACCGCCTACAAGCAGGCCTTCGAAGCCGAGAACCCGGACATCAAGATCAAGTGGGTGCGTGATTCCACCGGCATCGTCACCGCCAAGCTGCTGGCCGAGAAGGATCGTCCGCAGGCCGACGCCGTCTGGGGCCTGGCGGCTTCCAGCCTGGCCATCCTCGACCAGCAGGGCATGCTGGAGAAATACGCGCCCAAGCACCTGGACGCCATCGGCAAGAACTACCGCGACCCGGCCAACCCGCCGGCGTGGGTCGGCATGGACGTCTGGGCCGCGACCATCTGCTTCAACACCGTCGAGGCCGAGAAGCTGGGCCTGGAGAAGCCAGTGAGCTGGCAGGACCTGACCAAGCCGGAATACAAGGGCAAGATCGTCATGCCGAATCCGGCGTCCTCGGGCACCGGCTTCCTCGACGTCTCCGCCTGGCTGCAGACCTTCGGCGAGAAGCAGGGTTGGGCCTACATGGACGCCCTGCACGAGAACATCGGCCAGTACGTCCACTCTGGCTCCAAGCCGTGCAAGCTGGCCGCCGCCGGCGAGTTCCCGATCGGCATCTCCTTTGAGTACCCGGCCGTGCAGCTCAAGCGCCAGGGCGCACCGCTGGACATCGTCCTGCCGAAGGAAGGCCTGGGCTGGGAAATCGAAGCCACCGGTATCGTGAAAGGCACTCAGCATGAAGCCGCCGCGAAGAAGCTCGCCGACTTCTCTGCCAGCCCGAAAGCCATGGAGCTGTACAAGGAAAACTTCGCCGTGCTGGCCCAGCCGGGCATCGCCAAGCCGCAGACCGAACTGCCGGCCGACTACGAGCAGCGCCTGATCAAGAACGACTTCGCCTGGGCCTCGAAGAACCGCGACGAGATCCTCGCCGAGTGGCGCAAGCGCTATGACGGCAAGTCGGAAAAAGTCGCTCAGAAGTAATTGCCTGAGTGGGGGCTCCCTCTCCCTAGCCCTCTCCCTGAAGGGAGAGGGAACCCTCAGCAGCAGAGCGTGATCCCGCGTTCATCCTGCTGCACTCCTGATATCGTTGCCGTTGTTCGCCTGGGCGCACATGGCAGAACCCGCACACCGAACAGCCCCCTCTCCCTTCAGGGAGAGGGTTGGGGAGAGGGGCTCTTCACCGCGCAGGACTTACCCTGATGACCCAGATTCACTGCGACGTCGCCATCGTCGGCGCCGGCATCCTCGGCCTTTCCCACGCCTACGCCGCCGCCCGTCGCGGCCTCTCCGTGCGCGTCTTCGAGCGCACCGCCACACCCCTGGGAGCTTCGGTACGCAACTTCGGCCAGGCGCTGGTCACCGGCCAGCCGCCGGGCGTGATGTCGGACCTGGCCCGCGCCAGCCGGCCGATCTGGGCGCAGTGGGCGGAAGGCGCGGGGTTCTCCCTGCGGCGCAACGGCTCGCTGCTGTTCGCCCGCACCGAAGCCGAGGAGCATCTGCTGGAAGCCTTCTGCGCCGGGCGCGCCAGGGAGCTGGACTACCGTGTAGGCCTGCTGCGCGGCAGCGAACTGAACGACCTCTACCAGGGCCATTTCCGCCACCACCGCGCGGCGTTGCTCGGCTTCGATGACCAGCAACTGTATTCCCGGGAGGCGCTGCCGAGCCTGATCGACTACCTGCGCCGCGAGTACGGCGTGGCGTTCCACTTCTCCACCCTGGTGCGTGACGTCGACACCGGCGTGCTGCGCACGACGGCAGGCACCTTCACCGCCGGGCAGGTGCTCGTCTGCTCCGGGCATGACTACCAGACCCTGCTGGCCGAGGTCATTGCGCCGCTGGAGCCGCAGGTGTGCCGCCTGCAGATGCTGCGCGCCCGCCCACAGGTCGACTTCGGTCTCGCCCATTCGATCCTCACCGGCCTGAGCTGCGTACATTACGGCGCCTTCTCCGACCTGCCTGAATCCGAGGCGGTGCGCGAGCAGATCCGCCGCGAGACGCCGGAGCTGGAAGAGCAGGGCATCCACCTGCTGGTCAGCCCGACGCCCCATGGCGAGCTGATCATCGGCGATTCCCACCACTACGGCAGCGACGCGGCGCCGTTCAACGCCGAGTTCGTCGACCGGCTGATGCTGGAGCTGGCCGAGGACACCCTGGGCATGCGTGTCGACGTGGTCGAGCGCTGGCAGGGTGTCTACGGCTCGCGCGGACCGGGGCCGTTCTCGGTGCTGCAGGCCGCCGACGGCATCACCGCCGTGCTGATGCATACCGGCGTGGGCATGAGCGTTGGTCCGGCGCTGGGCGAGCGCACTGTCGCGGCGCTGTTTGGCTGAGGCCTGTCACACGGCTGTCATTCGTCGTTCATGGGCCTCTGATAACACCAGAGGGCGGGCGTGATCTGCTCTTCGTAGGAGCGAGCTTGCTCGCGAACAGTCCGTGCCGTGCGGGTTCGCGAGCAAGCTCGCTCCTACAGGGCCGGTTTCAAGCCCGCATTAAGGCCTCAAGAACCGCAGCCCCATGAACCACAGCATCGTCCAGAGCCATCAGGATTCCGACCTGTTCGGCCTGCTTTATGGCTTCAGCTTCCGCCCCGACCAGCCGGGGCTCGAGATCGATTCGCCCACTGCCCTGCAGCGCCTGCAGGAGCCACGCGCGGCGGATGAATTCCTCTGGCTGCATTTGAACCTCGCGCACGCGGCTTGCGAGCGCTGGATGAAGTCGCACCTCGAACTGCCCGACTACTTCTTCGAGACCCTGCGCGAAGGCTCGCGCTCCACCCGCATCGAGCATGTGGATGGCGCGCTGCTGGCGGTGGTCAACGACGTGGTATTCGACTTCAGTAGCCGCATGTCCTCGGACATCGCCACCCTCTGGGTCTGCGCCCGTGGTCGCCTGCTGGTCACCGCCCGCGCGCAGCCGCTGCGCTCGGTGGACACGCTGCGCTCCTCGGTGAAGCATGGCGAGCGCTTCAACTCGCCACTGGAGCTGCTGATCCACCTGCTGCGCGATCAGGGCGAAATCCTCACCCGCATCGTCCGCGAGACCAGCATCAGCGTGGATCGCATCGAGGACCAGCTGCTGTCCTCGCGCCTCTCCGCCAGCCGCGCCGACCTGGGCGCCATGCGCCGTGTGCTGGTGCGCCTGCAACGCCTGCTGGCACTGGAGCCGGGCTCGCTGATGCGCCTGCTCAACCGCCCGCCGGTGTGGCTGACCGAGGACGATGTGCGCGTGCTGCGCGAGGCCACCGAGGAGTTTTCCCTGGTGATCAACGACCTCACCGCGCTGGGCGAACGCATCAAGCTGCTGCAGGAAGAGATCGCCGCGAAGATCAACGAGCAGAGCAACCGCACGTTGTTCACCCTCACCGTGGTCACGGTGCTGGCGTTGCCGATCAATATCATCGCCGGCTTCTTCGGCATGAACGTCGGTGGTATTCCCTTCTCCAGCGACCCGGAAGGCTTCTGGATTCTGGTGGTACTGGTGGCCAGCTTCACCGGCCTGGCCGGGCGCTGGGCGTTCCGCAAGCGCGACGACTACTGAACGACATCGGCAGGGGATTTCCCTGTAGGAGCTCGCTCGCGAACACCCCTTGCACCGGATCAGTCGGTTGATACGGTTCGCGAGCAAGCTCGCTCCTGCAGACTGGGAGTTGACGCGGTTCGCAGGCAAAAAAAGACCGGCTCAAAGGCCGGTCGAATGGGAAGACGTCGTCAGCGGCAGACGCGGGCGATGGCCGCCGCCAGGTGGTCCAGGCGCTCGCCGTCGAGCCCGGCAATGTTGGCGCGGCCGCTGCTCACCAGGTAGATGCTGTGCTCCTCGCGCAGGATTCGCACCTGCTCGGCCTGCAGGCCGGTGTAGGAGAACATGCCGCGCTGGATGGCGATATGCGCGAAACGCTCCGCCAGCCCATGGGGACGCAGGGCCTCGACCAGGCCGATGCGCAGGTCGGCGATACGCCCGCGCATGCCGTCCAGTTCGTCCAGCCAGAGATTCTTCAGCTCCGGATCGCCGAGGATGGTGGCGACCACTTCCGCGCCGTGGGCCGGCGGGGTGGACCACAGGTTGCGGGCAAACAGCGCCAGTTGGCTGCGGATGTCGGTGAGCTTGTCGGCGTTCTCGGCGCAGACGATCAGCGCGCCGAC
Organism: Pseudomonas sp. YH-1; assembly: GCF_051990045.1. NCBI lineage: Bacteria > Pseudomonadati > Pseudomonadota > Gammaproteobacteria > Pseudomonadales > Pseudomonadaceae > Pseudomonas > Pseudomonas sp. YH-1. The sequence goes on from NZ_CP178184.1 coordinate 2,972,175, forward strand.
GCGGTCGCGGTAGAGGCCGAAGTTCTTCGAGCAGGAGCTGGTAATCAGCACCTCCGGCAGGCGTTCGGCGAGCAGGCGCACAGAGTAGGCGTCCTCTTCAAGCCCGTCGCCCAGGCCCTGGTAGGCGAAGTCCAGCAGCGGCAGCAGTTCGCGGCGGCGGACGATTTCCAGCACGCGCTGCCACTGGTCATGATCCAGGTCGAAGCCGGTGGGGTTGTGGCAGCAGGCGTGCAGCAGCACCACGTCGCCCTGGGGAATCTTCTCCAGCATGGCGAACATGGCGTCCGCGTCGAGGCTGTTGTCCGCGCCGACGTAGGGGTAGTGCTTGATCGGCACGCCGGCGGCGGCGAATAGCGTTTCGTGGATCGGCCAGGTCGGGTCGCTCAGCCAGATGCTTTTGCCCGGCAGGCAGTGGGCGATGAACTCCGCCGCCAGGCGCAGCGCTCCAGTGCCGCCGGGTGTCTGGGTGGCATCGGCGCGGGAGTCGGCCAACAGGGGCGAGGTGACGCCCAGCACCAGCTCGCACAGGCGCGCGGCAAACAGCGCGTCACCGTGGCTGCCGACGTAGCTCTTGGTGGTCTCGGTATCGACCAGGCGCTGTTCGGCGAGCTTCACCGCGCGGGGGATCGGCGTGAGGCCCTGGACGTCCTTGTAGACGCCCACACCAAGGTCGAGCCGCGCGGGGTTGGGGTCCGCCCGGTAGGCTTCGAGCAGGCCCAGGATCGGGTCGCCCGGTACGCGGGTGACCTTGGCGAAATGGCTCATTTGCGTCCCTCTGCTGTCGCGGCCAGCTCGTCGGTGCGCGCGGCCATGATGAAGTCGTTGCGGTGCAGGCCCTTCAGTTCGTGGCTCCACCAGGTGACGGTGACCTTGCCCCACTGGGTCAGCAGGTCGGGGTGGTGGCCTTCTTCCTCGGCAATGGCGCCCACCGCATTGGTGAAGGCCAGGGCGTGCCTGAAGTTCTTGAACAGGAAGACCCGCTCCAGTTCCATGTGATTGTCACGGACCTCGATGTTCCAGTCCGGAATCTGCTTGATGAGCACTGCCAGTTCTTCATCGGACACCTTCGGGGCGTCGGCGCGGCAGGCTTCGCAATGGGCTTGGGTGAGTGCGGTCATGAAAGGTTCTCCTTGTCGTGGGGTGGCATAGGAGTGCGCTCGCGAACCATCTTAGGCTCGCGAGCACGTCTCATCCTAGGCACAGATGGGATCGATTGCAGCGGATCAGGCGGCCTGTTTCGGCGGAAACTTCGGTGCATGCAGGCCCAGGCGCATGGCTTCGCGTACCAGCGCCATGATGTCCTCATGGGCCAGCTCGAAGAGGCGCTTGAGCTCGGGAAGCACGAAATACAGGGGCTGCAGGATGTCGATGCGGTACGGCGTGCGCATGCATTCCAGCGGGTTGAACGGCTGGTGCTCGGGCGCACTGGAGAGGCTGTAGACCGTCTCCTTGGGCGACGAGAGGATGCCGCCGCCATAGATTCGCAAGCCCTGCGGGGTGTCCAGCAGGCCGAATTCGATGGTCATCCAGTAGAGGCGGGCGAGGAACACGCGTTCTTCCTTGCTGGCGGCCAGGCCGAGTTTGCCGTAGGTGTGGGTGAACTCGGCGAACCAGGGGTTGGTGAGCAGCGGGCAGTGGCCGAAGATCTCGTGGAAGATGTCCGGCTCCTGCAGGTAGTCCAGCTCTTCCGGGGTGCGGATGAAGGTGGCGACGGGGAACTGCTGGCTGGCCAGCAGCTCGAAGAAGGTCTGGAACGGAATCAGTGCCGGCACCCGCGCCACGCGCCAGCCGGTGGTGGCCTGGAGCACCTGGTTGACTTCGCCCAGTTGCGGGATGCGCTCATGGGGCAGGCCGAGCTGCTCGATGCCGTCCAGGTATTCCTGACACGCGCGGCCCTCGATCACTTTCAACTGGCGGGTGATCAGCGTATTCCAGACCTGATGTTCGGCTTCGGGGTAGTGGATAAAGCCATCTTCATCAGGTTGGCGGGCCACGTACTGCGTTGTCTTCATGGAGTCTCCGGCGTCGAGCTGCCTGTTCTTGTGATGACTCACAAATAGCGCGATGCGTCCCGGTGATCAGCCCCCTGGCGCTGCGCTGGAGCGCGCCAAACGCAGATATTCGTAAAGAAATGATTACGCTTGGCGGCGCAGGTGTCCGGCCATGGCTTGAAGGTGGGGTGATCTGTCACATATTCTTGACGGTAATTTCCGGCCGCCTTGCGAAAATCCGTGCCGGAGCGCCCACCACAACGACAACCACGGGCCCGCCATGCGCATCAAAGTGCACTGCCAGAACCGCGTCGGTATCCTGCGCGACATCCTTAACCTGCTGGTCGACTACGGCATCAACGTCAACCGCGGCGAGGTCGGCGGCGAGCAGGGCAACGCCATCTACCTGCTCTGCCCGAACCTCATCAACCTTCAGTTCCAGTCGCTCAAGCCCAAGCTCGAAGCGGTGCCCGGTGTATTCGGCGTCAAGCGTGTCGGCCTGATGCCCAGCGAACGCCGCCACCTGGAGCTGAATGCGCTGCTGGCGGCGCTGGAGTTCCCGGTGCTGTCCATCGACATGGCCGGGCAGATAGTCGCCGGTAACCGTGCCGCTGCGCAGTTGCTGGGTGTGCGCGTGGATGAGGTTCCGGGCATCCCGCTGTCACGCTACGTCGAAGACCTCGACCTGCCGGAGCTGGTGCGGGCCAACAAGGCGCGCATCAATGGCCTGCGGGTGAAGGTGAAGGGCGATGTGTTCCTCGCCGACATCGCGCCGCTACAGACCGAACATGACGAAAGCGAAGCGCTGGCCGGTGCCGTGCTTACGTTGCACCGTGCCGACCGCGTCGGCGAGCGCATCTACAACGTACGGCGCCTGGAGCTGCGCGGCTTCGACAGCATCTTCCAGAGTTCGCGGGTGATGGCTGCCGTGGTCCGCGAAGCGCGGCGCATGGCGCCGCTGGACGCGCCGCTGCTGATCGAAGGCGAGACGGGCACCGGCAAGGAGCTGCTGGCCCGCGCCTGCCACCTCGCCAGCCCGCGCGGGCAGTCGCCATTCATGGCGCTGAACTGCGCCGGCCTGCCCGAATCCATGGCCGAGACCGAACTGTTCGGCTACGGCCCCGGCGCCTTCGACGGCGCCCGTCCGGAAGGCAAGCTCGGCCTGCTGGAGCTGACCGCTGGCGGCACGCTGTTTCTCGACGGTGTCGGCGAGATGAGCCCGCGCCTGCAGGCCAAGCTGCTGCGCTTCCTGCAGGACGGCTGCTTCCGCCGCGTGGGCAGCGACGAAGAGGTTTACCTGGACGTGCGGGTGATCTGTGCGACCCAGGTGGACCTGTCCGAGCTCTGCACCAAGGGCGAATTCCGCCAGGACCTCTACCACCGCCTCAACGTGCTGTCGCTGCACATCCCGCCGCTGCGCGAATGCCTGGATGGCCTGGAACCGCTGGTGGAACACTTCCTCGACCAGGCCAGTCGGCAGATCGGCTGTTCGCTGCCCAAGCTCTCGCCACAGGCGCTGGACCGCCTCGGCCGCTATCACTGGCCGGGCAACGTACGGCAGCTGGAGAACGCGCTGTTCCAGGCGGTTTCACTGTGCGAAGGCGGCACCATCCGCCCCGAACACATTCGCCTGCCGGACTATGGCGCGCCGCATCCGCTGGGGGACTTCTCCCTGGACGGCGGACTGGATGCCATTGTCGGGCGGTTCGAGAGGGCAGTGCTGGAGCGTCTCTACCGCGAGCACCCGAGCAGCCGGCAGCTGGGCAAGCGGCTGGGGGTGTCGCACACCACCATTGCCAACAAGCTGCGGATGCATGGGTTGGGGCACAACGAGGAGTCCTGACCGCGCCCTGCCCGTGACTCATCGGCAGAGCCGACGGCTCTCCGTCACCAGGTCTTCGGCCGATACCCCTTCACGCAGGCCCGCACCTCATCGTCGATCACATTCCCCGGCTTGATGCAGTCGGACAGCTTGCGTGGGCTGTCGCTATAGGGTGAGGCCGCGGGCGCCGCCTCGACTCCGGTCGGAGACAGGCCCAGCCGGCTTTGCAGCACCACCCAGCGCTCCGCCAGCCAGGCATGGCTGGCTGGATCGCGCCACAGGGCGGTGCCGGCGGCGAGGATCAGCAACGGAACGAGAAACCACAGCAACGGCTTCACCAGCATCCGCCAGTTGCGTTTTGGGTCTTCGGGCGGCTTCTGCCGGTTCTGTTGCCGGACCTGCTCCCAGTAATAGTCGCGATCACGGTCGCTCATCGAATGTCATTCCGCCGGGTGGATGAGTGAAGAGTAATGGCTGGCGCGGCCTGCGGCGAGGCGCGATCAGTGGTCCTTGTGACGGGCTTCGCGCACCACCATATTGGTCGGCATGACCGCTCCCCGAACCTCCTCTCGCGCCCAGCGAGCCGATGTGCTGTCCGCTTTCCATCCGGCGGTGGCCGGCTGGTTTCGCGCGCACTTCAAGGCTCCCACCGAGGCGCAGGTGCAGGCGTGGCCGGCAATCCAGGCCGGCGAGTCGACCCTGGTGGCGGCGCCCACCGGCTCGGGCAAGACACTCACTGCCTTCCTCTCGGCCATCGATGCCCTGGTTCGCGAGGGGCTGGCAAACGGTGGCGCGCTGCCGGACCGCACCACGGTGGTGTATGTCTCGCCGCTCAAGGCGCTGTCCAACGATATCCGCATCAACCTCGACGAGCCCCTGGCCGGCATCCGCGCGGCGCTGGTGGACTTGGGCCTGCCGGAGGTGGCTATCCGCACAGCAGTGCGCACCGGCGACACCACCTCCAGCGAGCGCGAAGCCATGCGCCGGCAGGTGCCACACATCCTCGTTACCACGCCCGAATCGCTCTACGTCCTCCTGGGGTCGGATTCCGGCCGCGCCATGCTCGCCGGCGCGCGCAGCGTCATCATCGATGAAATCCATGCGCTGGCCGCCAGCAAGCGTGGCAGCCATCTGGCGCTGTCGCTGGAGCGCCTGCAGGCCTTGTGCGAAGCACCGCTGGTGCGCATTGGCCTGTCTGCCACGCAGAAACCCATCGAGGCAGTGGCGGGCTTTCTGGTAGGGCGCCACCAGGCCTGCCGTATCGTCGACATCGGCTACAGCCGCGAGCGTGACCTGAACCTGGAAGTGCCGGCGGCGCCGCTGGAGGCGGTGATGTCCCACGAGGTCTGGGACAAGGTCTACGACCGCCTCGCCGAACTGGCCGGCGAGCACCGCACCACGCTGGTGTTCGTCAACACCCGGCGGCTGTCCGAGCGGGTCACCCGGCATCTGGCCGAGCGCATCGGCGCCGGCTGGGTGGCGGCGCACCACGGCAGCCTGTCCAAGGAACTGCGCCTGGGCGCCGAGCGGCGGCTCAAGGCCGGGCAATTGAAAGTGCTGGTGGCTACCGCTTCGCTGGAGCTGGGCATCGATATCGGCGACGTCGATCTGGTCTGCCAGATCGGCTCGCCGCGCTCCATCGCTGCCTTTCTGCAGCGCGTCGGGCGCTCCGGCCACAGCGTCGGCGGCACGCCCAAGGGCCGGCTGTTCCCGACTTCGCGGGACGACCTGATCGAATGCGTGGCGCTGCTCGACAGCGTGCGGCACAACGAGTTGGACGCGCTGAGCATTCCCCACGCGCCGCTGGACGTGCTGGCCCAGCAGATCGTCGCCGAAGTGGCCTGCCAGGAATGGTGCGAAGATGCGCTGTTCGAGCTGTTCACCGCCGCGCAACCCTACGTCGACCTCAGCCGCGAGCAGTTCGACGCGCTGCTGCGCACCCTTGCCGAGGGCTACACCAGCCGCAACGGCCAGCGCGGCGCCTACCTGCACCGCGACGCCGTGCACCAGCGTCTGCGCGGCCGGCGCGGGGCCAAACTCACCGCCGTGACCTCCGGCGGCACCATCCCTGATACCGGCGACTACGCCGTGCTGCTGGAGCCGCAGGGCCTCACGGTGGGCACGGTGAACGAGGACTTCGCGGTGGAGAGCCTGGCCGGCGATGTGTTCCAGTTGGGCAATATCTCCTACCGCATCCTGCGCGTGGAGCCGGGCCGCGTGCGCGTCGAGGACGCCCAGGGCCAGCCGCCGAACATTCCCTTCTGGCTCGGCGAAGCGCCGGGCCGCACCGACGAACTGTCCGTCAGCGTTGCGCGCCTGCGCGGGCAGTTGGATGAACTTCTGGCCCAGGGCGAGCACGACGACGCTCCCTTGCAGCGGGCCATCACCTGGTTGCAGGACGAGCTGGGCCTGAGCGACGCGGCAGCGCGTCAGCTGGTGGAGTACCTGGCCCGCGCGCGCCACGCCCTCGGTGCGCTGCCCACGCAGGAGACGCTGATCCTCGAGCGCTTCTTCGATGAGTCTGGCGGCATGCAGCTGGTCATCCATTCGCCCTACGGCAGCCGACTCAATCGCGCCTGGGGCCTGGCGTTGCGCAAACGTTTCTGCCGCACCTTCAACTTCGAACTGCAGGCCGCCGCCACCGAGGACGCGATCATCCTCTCGCTGTCGACCAGCCACAGCTTCCCGCTGGACGAAGTTTGGCGCTACCTGCATTCCAACAGCGCGGAGCACGTGCTGATCCAGGCGTTGCTCGACGCGCCGCTGTTCGGCGTGCGCTGGCGCTGGAACGCCACCACCGCGCTGGCGTTGCCGCGTTACAGCGGCGGCCGCAAGGTCGCTCCGCAGTTGCAGCGCATGCGCAGCGAAGACCTGCTGGCCTCGGTGTTCCCCGACCAGGTGGCATGTCTGGAGAACATCGTCGGCGAACGCGAGATTCCCGATCACCCACTGGTAGCGCAAACCCTCGACGACTGCCTGCACGAGGCGATGGACAGCGAAGGCTGGCTCGATCTGCTGCGTCGCATGGAGCGCAGCGAGATCACCCTGTTGGCGCGCGATCTGCCGGCTCCGTCGCCGCTGGCGGCGGAAGTGCTGTCCGCCAGCCCGTACGCCTTCCTCGACGATGCGCCGCTGGAAGAGCGCCGCACCCAGGCCGTGCAAAGCCGCCGCTGGACCGATCCGGAAAGCGCCGACGACCTCGGCGCGCTGGATGCCGAAGCCATCGACGCGGTGCGCGCCGAGGCCTGGCCCGAAGCCCGCGACGCCGACGAAATGCATGAGGCGCTGACCGGCCTGGGCGGCATCCGCGAGAGCGAGGCTCGATCCAACGAGGGCTGGCCTTTATTGCTCAAGTCATTGGCCAAGGCAGGGCGGGCGACACGCCTGGAGCTGCTGGCGGGTGATGTGTGGGTGGCAGCGGAACGGCTCAGCCAATGGCTTGCCCTGCATCCTCAAGTCGCGATGAAGCCCCGGCTCGATCTGCCTGCGGCACTGCGTGAACCCTGCTCGGCGGACGAGGCGCAGGTCGAACTGGTGCGGGCGCGGCTGACTGGCTTCGGCCCGCGACTGTTGCGTGAGCTGGCGGAAGACCTGGGCATTTCCAGTGGCGATACCGGCTTCGCCCTGGCCAGCCTGGAGCGCGAGGGTTACGTGCTACGCGGTCGGTTCACGCCGGGCACGAGCGAGGAGGAGTGGTGCGAGCGCCACCTGCTGGCGCGCATCCATCGCTATACGGTCAAGCGCCTGCGCCGAGAGATCGAACCGGTGGCGCGGGCGGATTTCATGCGTTTCCTGTTCGACTGGCAGCGGGTATCCGCTGGGTCGCGAGTGCGCGGTGCGGAGTCCCTGGCCGGCGTGCTCAGCCAACTGGAAGGCTTCCAGGCCGCCGCCAGTGCCTGGGAAAGCGACATCCTGCCCAGTCGTGTAGCCGACTACGGAATCAACTGGCTGGACGATCTGTGCCGTGCCGGTCGTATCGTCTGGGCGCGCCTGCCGGGCCGAACCACCTCGAAGGGGCGTGGCGGCCCGCTGAAAAGCACGCCCATCGTGCTGCTGCCGCGTGCGCAGATGGCGCAGTGGAGTGCGTTGAGCGCGGGGCAGGCGGATGCCGAGCTGTCCGCCAAGGCCAGCAAGGTGCTGGAGGTGCTCAAGGAGCACGGCGCGTCCTTCTTCGAAGAGTTGGCCAGTGACAGCCACCTGCTGCGCACCGAACTGGAAACCGTGCTGGGCGAGTTGGTAGCGGCGGGGCGGGTGAATGCCGACAGCTTCGCGGGGCTGCGCGCTCTGCTGATGCCGGCCGCGCGGCGCCATCCGCAGCGTCGCTCGCGTACGCCGCTGTTCGGCATGGCCGATGCCGGGCGCTGGGCACTGCTGCGCCGTTCCACGCTGGAGCCGGGCGCGCGATTGCCAGCGGAAGTGCTCGAACATGTCGCCATGACCCTGCTGCGCCGCTACGGCGTGGTCTGCTGGCGTTTGCTGGACCGCGAGGCCGATTGGTTGCCGCCGTGGCGCGATCTGCTGCGGGTCTACCATCGCCTGGAAGCGCGCGGGGAAATCCGCGGCGGGCGATTCGTCGCCGGGCTGACCGGCGAGCAGTTCGCCCTGCCCGAAGCCGTTGGCCTGCTGCGCGAAGTGCGCCGCCGTGAAACGAGCGGCGATTGGGTGGTGGTCTCGGCGGTCGACCCGCTGAACCTGGCCGGCACCCTGCTGCCGGGACGCAAGGTGCCAGCCGTGAGCGGCAACCGCGTGCTCTATCGCGATGGCGTGCCGGTGGGGGCATTGATTGCCGGGGAGGTGGAGCTGCTCGCGGAGCTGGCGCCGGAAGACCAGGCCCGCGCGCGGGAACTGCTGATCCGCCGGTAAGCCGGGCGCGGCTGACGTACACTCAGCGGCACGGACGTTTCTCCCTGCGAGGCTGTGATGTCTTCCCGCGAGCCCCTGAGTCTACTGGTCCTGTTGCGCCAGTGGTGGTTCCTGCCGCTGCTGGCCCTCGCGCTGGGCCTGCGGCTGTACGGGCTGACGGGCTCGGCCATCTGGGGAGACGAAAGCTCCAGCCTGTTCCTCGCCCGCTATTCGCCAGTGCAACTCTGGCAGCACGCTGCCCATGACGTGCATCCGCCGCTGTACTTCTACCTGCTGCACCTGTGGACCGCGTTGTTCGGCGAGAGCGCGCTGTCGCTGCGCCTGCTCAGCGCCGTGTTCGGCACGCTGGCGGTCTTCCTCGGTGGCTGGCTGGCCTGGAGGATCGCCAGTCGCCGCGCAGCCTTGCTCGCTGTCCTGCTGCTGGCGCTGTTGCCCACGGCGGTGCGCTACAGCCAGGAAGTGCGCATGTATTCCTTGCTCGGCTGCTGGCTGCTGGCGGCAACCCTGGCCTTGCTCTACTGGCGGGAGGAGGGGCGACGGCGCTGCCTGCTGGCCTACGTGCTGCTGATGACGGCGGCGTTCTATACCCACTACTTCAGCCTGTTCGGACTGCTGGTGCACTGGGTCTGGCTGGCGACGCTGCCGAACAGTCCGCTGCGCCGCCGTGACTGGTGGCTGGCCAACCTGGCCATCGCCGTGCTGTTCCTGCCCTGGCTGCCGGGCCTGCTGGACCTGGTTCGCCACATGGAGGTGCTGGTCGCCGGTGGCGACGTGGGCTGGGAGCCGCCGGTGGATGCCCGCTCCGTCCCCTCGATGCTCTGGCAATGGCTGGCACAGTCGGATGGCAATGAGCTGCTCTGGCCACTGTTGGTGGGCGTTCCGTTGCTGGTGGTGGGGGCGATGCTGCTGGTGCTGCGTCGGGATCACAGACGCCAGCGCGCCGGCCTGTTGCTGTCGCTCTACGTCGGCCTGCCGCTGCTGTTGCTGTACGCCGCGTCCTTCATTTCGCCGGTGTTCGTCGAACGCTACCTGACGGCCTTCGCGCTGGGCCTGCCGCTGCTGTTCGCGCTGGCGCTGGACCGCTTGCTGGAGTTGCGGCGGGCGCTGGGAGTCGTGACGCTGGCGACATTGCTGAGCCTGCAAGGCCTGGGACTGGCGCGCGCCTACCAGACAGCCCCGGATGAGCAGTTCGACGGCATGGTCGCCTACGTCAACGCCCATTACCGAGCCGGTGACCGGGTGGTGGTGGACGATATCCTCTGGTACCTGGCGTTCCGTTACTACAACCGCACCGGCAGCGAGCCGCTGCTGTACACCGCGCCGGCGCCGGATGGTTCGTCCGGACGGCCGGGCCGTTACGGCTTCGGCTCGCTGATCGATGATCGCCAGCACAGCTTCGTCGACCGCCTGGCCGACCTGCCCCACGACGAGGGGCGCGTGTGGCTGGTGATGAGCCGCTACAACGACGAGGAGATTCCCGATGTGCCCGCCAACTGGCGACGCATCGCCCAGCATGCCGGCGGGGAAGTGCAGGCGCTGCTGTTCGAGCGCGCGTCGCTGCGTAACGCCGCGCGCTGACCGCTCAATGGCTTAGAAGCGGATGCGCCCGGTGAAGGCATCCTTGAGCATCACCCAGTCGCCCATCAGCGACCACAACGGGTATTTGAAGGTGGCCGGGCGGTTCTTCTCGAACACGAAGTGGCCGACCCAGGCGAAGCCGTAGCCGGCCAGCGGCATGGCCAGCAGCCACAGCCAGTGCCCGCTGACGAGGGCGTAGGCGAGGATCGACAGCACCAGCAGGCTGCCCACGTAGTGCAGGCGTCGGCACACGGCATTGCTGTGTTCCTGCAGGTAGTAGGGGTAGAACTCGGCAAAGCTCTGGAATCGATCGGCGGTCTGGGTGCTCATGACGCACTTCCTGTTCTTGTGATCCCTTCAGTTTAGGCCCGCTCCCGCGCTTGCGGGTGACCCTGGGTGCCAGTTTAGTGTCCGCGCGCTGCCAGTCGGATTGGCGCCTGGATCAACTGGAAAGGAAAGTGCCGGAGTGGACATAGCTGAATTCAAATGGGCGGCGGTCGTGTTCGGCATGCTGCTGGGGCTGGGTATCACCCGGGTACTGTCCAGTGTGGCGGCGGCTATCCGCTCGCGCGGGACTGCCGGTATGGATTGGGTGGCGCTGTCCTGGGCCGCCTGTGTTTTCGCCACACAGTTGGAACAGTGGTGGGCGTTCGCCGACTTCAGCCAGATCGTCAAACAGTGGACGTTCCTGACCTTCCTCACCCTCATCAGCTCGCCTTTGCTGCTCTACTTCACCGCCGCGCTGATCCTTCCCAACCATGAACTCAAGCCCGGCGAGGACCCTCGGGAACTCTTCAGTCAGCACGGTCGTTGGGCGCTGATGTTCATCGCGCTCTACTACTTGTTGAACCTGGTCGAGACGCAGTATTTCTGGCACGAGTCGCTGCTCAATGGTTGGGCAGGATTGAATCTGGTGCTGATCGTTCTGCCCCTGCTGGCCTTCTTCGCGCGTGACTGGATGGCGCGCCTGATTGCGCTCTGCAACCTGGGCCTGACCGGCGTGTTCATCTTCGTCGACATCAGCATTCCCGTTCCGGTCGGCTGACCCCGCGGGCGTTGCGCTGGCCTGCTCGTTCTATACACTGGGCGGCGCCCCCGGTCGGACGGGTACCGCGTGGGGTGATACCGCGTTCGCCTGCTGAGCGGGTGGAAGTGGCCAGAACAATAATCGAGCAAGACGAGCCGAGCATGCCTGAGCGTACGACCCTGTCCAGCTGGGTGCGGGGAATCGTCCAGTCCCTGGAATTGGAGGGTCTCGACAGCCGAGCGCTGTTCGCTGAACTGGGGCTGGATTTTGCTGCCCTCGACGATCCCGATGCGCGCTTTCCGCAGGACGCCATGAGCCGCCTGTGGAACCGGGCCGTGGAGCTGTCCGGCAACCCGGCCATCGCCCTGAACATCGCCCGCGTGCACACGCCGGCGTTCCCGGTGGTGGGCTATGCGCTGATGTCCAGCCGCAACCTGGGCGAGGGGTTCGAGCGCCTGGAGCGCTACCAGCGGATCATCGCCGAGGGCGCCGACCTGACCTTCCGCCGTCTGCCTGAGGGCTGCCTGTACCGCATCGTGGTCCACGGCGACCGTTTGCCAGTGCCGCGACAGAGCGCCGAGTGCTCGCTGGCCAGCCTGATCGCCATGCTGCGCTGGATCACCGGGCGGGCCATCAAACCGCTGGAGGTGCGTCTGGCCGGAGACGCGCCGCAGAACGTCGAGCCTTACCGGGAGCTGTTCCAGGCGCCGCTGAGCTTTGGCCATGCCGACTGCGCCATGCTGTTTTCCCACGAAGACATGGCCGCGCCGCTGCCTACCGCCAACGAGGAGCTGGCGCGCCTGCACGATCGTTTCGCCGGGGAATACCTGGCGCGCTTCGTCAGCAGCCGCTTCAGCCACCAGACGCGTCAGGTACTGTGCCGCCTGCTGCCCCAGGGCGAGCCCAAGCGCGAGAGCGTGGCCCAGGCGCTGCACCTGTCCGAGCGCACCCTGCAGCGTCGCCTGCAGGAAGAGGGCACCAGCTACCAGCAGTTGCTAGATGACACCCGCCGCGAGCTGGCCCAGCAGTACCTCGCCACGCCGCGCATGACGCTGCTGGAAATCGCCTACCTGCTGGGGTTCTCTGAGCCGAGCAACTTCTTCCGCGCCTTCCGCCGCTGGTTCGGCAAGACGCCAGGGGAGTATCGCGAGGAGTTGTGATTCCTCTGGCGTCAATCGGCTGGTTGTAGGAGCGAGCTTGCTCGCGAACCGCTTGACGCCAGATCAGTAGGATGGGTGGAGCGCAGCGATACCCATGCTGCCCGTGCCAGGATTGATGAGTATCGCTGCGCTCCACGCCATGCTACGACGTGCTCAACCTGCAACCCGGGTTGCAGGGGCGATCAGTGCCGCCAGAACGCCGGAGTGAACAGCACCAGCACGGTGATGATCTCCAGGCGGCCCGCCAGCATGCCGGCGCAGAGCAGCCATTTGGCGGCATCCGGCAGCGAGGCGAAGTTGCCCGAGGGGCCGATGATCGGGCCCATGCCCGGACCGACGCCGGCCACGGTGCTGGCCGCGCCGGTCAGCGAGGTCATCCAGTCCAGGCCGAGGAACGACAGGCCCAGCGCCAGGGCACCGACGGTGGCGCCGAAGAAGAACGAGAAGGTCAGGATCGAACGCACGATCTCTTCGTCCAGGCGATGGCCGTTGTAGCTCTGCTTGATCACCGCGCGCGGATGGATCAGCTGGTAGAGGCTGGCGCGCAGCAGGGTGAAGGCCACCTGGAAGCGGAAGATCTTGATGCCGCCGGCGGTGGAGCCGGAGCAGCCGCCGATGAAGCCCAGGTAGAAGAACAGCATGATCGAGAAGTGACCCCACAGGCTGTAGTCGCCCAGGGCGAAGCCGGTGGTGGTCATCACCGAGGTGACGTTCACTGCAACGATGCGGAAGGCGTCCAGCCAGGGCAGGTCGGAGTTCACCGAGTACCAGGTGCCCATCACCAGCCAGGTGAAGACCAGCAGGCCGATGAAGCCGTGCACCTGGTGGTCGCGGATCAGCGCCTTGCGGTTGCCGCGCAGGGTGGAGACGTAGAGCACGAAGGGGATGCTGCCCAGGATCATCACCACCACCGCCACCCAGTGCACCGCGGGCTGGTGCCACTTGGCCAGGGATTGGTCGGAGGTGGAGAAGCCGCCGGTGGAGATCGCCGACATGGCGTGGTTGAGCGAGTCGAACAGGCCCATGCCGGCCCACCAGAACGCCAGGGTACCGGCGATGGTGATGGCCACGTAAACCCCGACTATGTACTTGGCCACCATGTGCGAGCGCGGCATGACCTTGTCGGAGCGGTCGGAGGATTCGGTCTGGAACAGGCGCATGCCGCCGATGCGCAGCATCGGCAGGATCGCCACCGCCATGGCGATGAAGCCGATACCGCCCAGCCAGTGCAGCAGCGAGCGCCAGATGAGGATGCCGGGGGACATCTTGTCCAGCCCGGATAGCACGGTCGAGCCGGTGGCGGTGATGCCCGACATGCTCTCGAAGATCGCGTCGGTGAAGCTGATGTGCCGGGCGAACATGAAGGGCAGGGAGGAGAAGAAACAGACGATCACCCAGCTCGATACGGTGAGCATGTACATGTCCCGCGGGCGCAGGTGCACATGTTCCGGGCGACCCGGGATGACCATGCCCAGCCCGCAGGTGAAGGTGATGATCGCCGACCAGATGAACGGGTGCAGCTCGTTGGCGCGGCCGTAATACAGCAGCGTGGCCATGGGGACCAGCATGGCGACCGCCAGGGTAATCACGAAGATGCCGATGATGAATCCGAGGGTACGTAGTGTCGGCAGGGCCATGCGCTGGAGTTCTGGAATGACGGGAACCGGCCATTCTACCTGCCGTCTGGCGAGAGTAAACCGCGTGACTCCGTTCCGCTTTACAAGTTGAGCGGGAAAGGCTGGCGCTGTCTTTGCTGGGAAAATGCGAACCTTTTGCGTCTACAATGGCGGCTTTCGAGATTGACTGGAGGCAGCCCATGGAGGCTCTCGACGCGTTGCTCAACCGTGTGTCCCATGCTCGCCTGAGCGAGCCGGCACCGTCTGCCGAGCAGCTGGACCGCCTGTTCCGCAGCGCCTTGCGCGCCCCGGACCACGGGCAACTGCGCCCCTGGCGCTTCCTCACCGTGGAAGGCGAGGCGCGCAAGGCGCTGGGAGAGCTGTTCGCCCGCGCCGTGACGGCGAATGAGCCGGACGGCAAGCCCGAGGCGCTGGACAAGGCTCGCGCCATGCCGCTGCGCGCGCCGTTGCTGGTGGTGGCCGTAGCGCGTCTGCAGGATCACCCCAAGGTGCCGGAAATCGAGCAGTGGCTGGCGGCGGGTTGCGCCGCCCACGGCATCATCCAGGCGGCCTACGTCGAAGGATTGGGAGCGATGTGGCGGACCGGCGCCATGGCGTTCGATCCGCTGGTGCGCGAAGGCCTGGGCCTGGCCGAGAACGAGCGCATCGTCGGTTTCATCTACCTCGGGACGCCGATTGGCGAACTGCGCCGCCCGGCGCCGTTGGACCCGGCCGAATTCGTCAGCGCCTGGCGGGGCTGAGCGGCAGTTCCAGGCGAACCTTCCAGCCGCCATGCTTGCCAGGACGTGGGGCGCGCCAGAGCAGGTGCCCGCCCTGCCAGACGGCCAGGCGTCGCGCTGCAGGCAGGGCTTCCGGCAGCCAGGCCCGCGCCTGTGGGTCGTAGCCTTGCAGATCCAGACGCAGCTCACCGCGTGCTGAACTGAGCGACAGCTCCAACGCAGCATGCGGATGGCGCGCCAGCGCCCCTTCCAGCACGGCGTCCAACGCTTCGCCCAGCGCATCCGGCCAGCTTTCCAGTGGCCAGGTGCCGCTTTGCGGCAGGCTCAGGCGCAGGCCCGGCCAGCGTGCGCGCCATTGCGTGGCGAGGCGCGCCAGTTCCACCGCCAGCACCAGGTACTGCGGATCGTCGTAGGGTTCGCTGCGCAGCAGGGTAGCCGGCGGCAGCGGCCGTTGCAGGGCGGGAATCGGGGTAGCGAAGGCGGGTAGGCTCATGGTGGCTCTCCGAAAATGCGCTCGGTTCAGGCGCCCTGGCGGCGCAGCGGCAGGTCGATGCTGGCGACGAATCCACCCTCGGGATGGTTGCTCAGGCGCAGCCGTCCGTGGTGGCGCTCGATGGCGCGTCGGGCAATCGCCAGGCCCAGGCCATGGCCGGGGCTGCTCTGGTTGGGAGCGCGGAAGAAGGGTTCGCCCAGTTGCGCCAGGTGTTCCTCGCTGGCGCCGGGGCCATGGTCGCGCACGCTGATGTGCAGGCGTTCGCCGTCGATCCGCGCCTGTACTTCCAGCGGCTGCTCCGCCGGGTTGAAACGCAGGCCGTTGCGCAGCAGGTTGTCGAGGGCGCGTTCGAGCATGTCCGGCCAGCCGTCGAGGGCCAGTTGCGGGGCGATGTCGAGCTGGATGTCCTGTTCCGGGTAAAGCAGTTGCGCGTCGTTGCGCAGGCGCTCGAACAGCGGCAGCAGGTCGATGCGGCTGGTCGGGCCGGGCTCGGCGTCGAGGCGGGCGAGGGCGAGGATTTCGCCGATCAGCGCTTCCAGACGGTCGCACTCCTGCTCCAGGCGCGGCCACATGGCGGCGCGCTGCTCGGGACCGGCACGCTCGGCCAGCGCCAGGGCGATGCGCAGGCGTGCCAGCGGTGAGCGCAGTTCATGGGACACATCGCGCAGCAGCTGGCGCTGGCTGCCAATCAACCCTTGCAGACGGGCGCCCATGCGGTTGAAGTCGCGGGCCAGCACGCCCAGTTCGTCGCCACGGCGGGCGAGGCGGGCGAGGCTGTCCTGTTGATAACTGGTCTGGCCGAGGTCATGTACGGCGCGGCGCAGGCGGTTCAGCGGGCGGGTGATGGACAGCGTCAGCAGCAGGCTGAACACGGTCAGTACCACCAGCGCGATACCCAGGGCGCTCAGCGGCCACAGCAGGCTGCTGCGGTGCCAGGCCTGCAGCGTCGGATGGGGGATTCGGTAGATGAACAGGTAGGTCTGGTCAGTGCGGCTGCTGGTGTACTCCTGGCTCAGCTGACGCCAGGGGAAACGCGGCATGTTC
This sequence comes from Pseudomonas sp. YH-1, assembly GCF_051990045.1. Lineage (NCBI taxonomy): Bacteria > Pseudomonadati > Pseudomonadota > Gammaproteobacteria > Pseudomonadales > Pseudomonadaceae > Pseudomonas > Pseudomonas sp. YH-1. The sequence goes on from NZ_CP178184.1 coordinate 2,988,509, forward strand.
TCGCGGTCGAAGTTGTTGTCGCGTGGACGCGGTGGGCGCGGCAGGTAGGTGCCGTTGACCAGGCGCTGGCCGGTTTCGTCGAGCACCTGCACCGATAGCTCGTACTGCTGTCGACGACTTTCCAGCAGCTGTTGTGCTGCATCCGGACCCTTGGTTTCGTAGAGCAGGGTCCATTGCTTGGCAATGTCGTGCAGCCCTGGATAACGGGCGATGACCCAGGTGTCCTGGTTCAGGGCGCGGCCCAGCAGGATCGACAGTCCGGCCACCAGCAACAGCGCGAGCCAGAAGGCGGCGAGGATCCGCCAGAAGAGTGAACGCATGGTCTTCCTGTTCAGCCGCATGGTCTATCCGTTGTCAGGCGCTCCACGGCAAGGCGCCGGGTAAGAACCCGGCGCCTGCACTGCCTGGAGCGATCAGTTGGTCTTGGCGCCGTCCTTCTGGGCCTTCCAGGTCTGGAACTCGGCCCATTCGGCCTTGCGTTGTTCACGCTGCTTCTTCAGCTCGTCGAACTTCTTCTGCTGCTCGGGAGTGAGGAGGCCGCGGACGCTGGCGTCGGTCTTGTCGTGGTTGGCCTTGAGCTCTTCCTGCATGGCCTTGCGGTCGGCCTCGGGCAGCTTGTTCCAGTATTTCTCGGTGATGGCGCGGCGATCTTTCATCGAGTCGCCCATCAGCTTGCCGATCTGCTGGCGCTGGTCCTGGGTCAGGTTCAGTTCGCGGAACGGGCCGCCGTGGTCGCCACGCTGGCCGTGCATGCCCGGGCCATGGTCTTTCATGAACGGGGCCGGCGGCGGAGCGTCGGTCGGCGCGGGAGTGGCCGCCAGCGCGACGGTCGGCAGGGCGGCGGCGATCAGCAGGGCGGTCAGGGTCTTGCGCATGGTGTTTCTCCTTTCAGGGGCCGGTCGTTACCGGATGAGCCCAGTCTAGGGTCGGCAAGGTCAAGGGCGGTCAGTCCCACGTAAAGCTTCGGTAAAGATTACGTGAAGCCCTGCTGGAATCTTTACGAAGCCCGGACCAGAGCGGTCCGGGCGTTCTTGATGGTGAAGGTTCAGGCGGCGTAGAAGTAGCCGCGCCCGCGCAGGGCGAGGATGCGCGGGCGGCCGTCGGGGTGGCTGCCGAGCTTCTTGCGCAGGTTGCTGACGTGCATGTCCAGGCTGCGGTCGTACAGGGTCAGCTTGCGGCCCAGCGCGAGCTGCGCCAGGGCCTGCTTGTCCAGCGGCTCGCCGGGTTGGCGCAGCAGGGCTTCGAGGATGCGGCTCTCGGAGAGGGTGAGGCTGATTTCTTCGGCGCCGATGGTGGCCACGCCGCGCGACAGGTTCAGCGCCAGGTCGCCCAGCTCCAGCTGCGCGGCGGGTTGCGCCGGGTGGCTGCGGCGCAGCACGGCGCGCAGGCGGGCGGTCAGCTCGCGGGGGTCGCAGGGCTTGGCCAGGTAGTCGTCGGCGCCCAGTTCCAGTCCGAGGATGCGGTCCAGCGGCTCGCCGCGGGCGGAGAGCATCAGCACCGGCAGGTCCGGGTGGTCGCTGCGTAGCGACTTGAGCAGTTCCAGGCCGCTGCCGTCGGGCAGCATGACGTCGAGCACGACCGCGTCTGGCGCGCGGCTGCCCAGCGCGGCGCGGGCCTGCGCACCATCGTGGGCGGCGCGGATGCTGAAGCCTTCCTGGGTCAGCCAGGTGGTCAGCAGTTCGCAGAGTTCGACGTCGTCGTCGATCAGCAGCAGTTCACTCATGAAGAGGCTTCTTTCAGTTGATCCATTCGCGGCGCGAACGGCGGCGACCACGGCTCAGCATACCCAGGACGAACGCCAGCAGGGCGGTACCGGCACCGGTCACGTACCAGGTCTGCTGCTCGCTGAGCAGGCGCGGCGGCTGGTTGGCCTGGGCCTCGCGCAGTTGCAGCTTCAAGCGCTGGTTTTCCTGGGTGAGGCGGGCGATGCGGGCTTCGTCCTGGCTGTTATCCGGGTTGGCCAGTTGGGCGGCCAGTTCGGCACGCTGCCGTTCGCTGTCGGCCAGGCGTTGCTCCAGTTCAGGATTGGCGGCCGGCGGTTGAGCTGATGCTTGGACAGCGCTTTGCGCCGGTTGCTCCGTGACGGGCTCTTCGGCGAGGGCGGGCAGCGACAGGGCGAGGCAGGCGAGCAGGGGCAAACGGCGCATCGGCACTCCTTGTTCGATGATGTGCCGCCGTCCATGGCCATCCCGGCGCTGTCCGGCTGCGATGCCCCGTGGCGCTCCGTGCCTCGGGGTGCAACGCTCGCGCGCTGTTAGGGCAGGACTTTCTTGAACGGCTTGACCACGACTTCGGCATAGACGCCGGCGGCGCGGTACGGGTCGGCGTCGGCCCAGGCTTGTGCGGCAGCCAGGGAGTCGAACTCAGCGACGATCAGGCTGCCGGTGAAGCCGGCGGCGCCCGGGTCGTTGCTGTCGATGGCCGGGTGCGGGCCGGCCAGTACCAGGCGGCCTTCTTCCTTCAGCTGCTCCAGGCGTGCGATGTGCGCGGGACGGGCGGCCAGGCGGCGTTCTTGGGAAGCGGTGATATCACGGGCAATGATCGCGTAGAGCATGTCAGTCCTTGGGTTTTTCGCCGGTAGGTTCATCGTGCATGTGGCGGGCCAGGAACACGCCCTGGCCGATCAGGAACAGCAGGGTCATGCCCAGGCTGCCAAATAATTTGAAGTCCACCCAGATGCTAGGGAAGGTGAAAGCGACGTACAGCTGGGCAAACCCGCAAATCAGGAAGAACACTACCCAGGCGATATTCAGCTTCGCCCAGAGGGAATCGGTCAGGTGCACCGCGTGGCCCATGATCCGCTGGATCAACGGGCGGTCACCGACGAAGTGGCTGCCGGCAAAGGCCAAGGCGAACAGCCAGTTCACCACCGGCGCCTTCCACTTGAGAATGGCGTCCTGGTGGAGGGCGAGAGTTAGGCCACCGAACACGAGGCAGGCGCCAAAGGTCAGCCATTGCGCCTTATCAAGCCTGCGTTGGATGACCAGCAGCGCGCCGTAGACCACGATTGAGGAGGCGATCAGCATGGCGGTTGCGGTGTAGATCGGCTCGAAGGTATGGCCAGCGAACTGCACCTCCGCCGGAGCCATCTTGTAGACGATGAAGAAGAGAATCAGGGGAATGAAATCGATGAATTGCTTCATTACGGCAGCCAGAGCCCAGTAGAGCCGGCATAATACCAACCTGCGGATGAACTGAAAGAGCCATCCGCCCAACGCTGCGTCAGATCATGGTTTCAATCCATTGCCGCGGGAGCGTTGGCACAGAAGCGTCTATACAGAAAGCTATCCCGACAGAAATCCATTCCGACACCAAGCCACCCCCTGTATTCCCTGGAAGCCCCATGCGAGTCGATCTGCACTGCCACAGCACCGCGTCCGACGGACAGCTCAGCCCGACGGCCCTGGTCGAGCGTGCCCATGGGCGCGGCGTGCGCGTGCTGGCGCTGACCGACCACGACACCCTTGACGGCCTGCCCGAGGCGCGTCGCGCCGCGCAGGCGCTGGGCATGGAGCTGGTAGACGGCGTCGAGGTGTCCTGCACCTGGGGCGGGGCGACCATTCATGTGCTGGGCTACGGTTTCGACGTGACGGCCGAGCCGCTGGTGAAGGCGCTGGACGACCTGCACCGTGCCCGCTGGACCCGCGCCGAGGAAATCGGCAGGCGCCTGGAGGCCAAGGGGATGCCCGGCGCCTTCGAGGGCGCGCGGGCGATCCAGGCCGAACTGGGCGACAGCGAGAACGCCCCGGCGCGCCCGCACTTCGCCGAGTTTCTTTTGCGCCAGGGCTACGTCAAGGACCGCGCCGAGGCCTTCCGCAAGTGGTTGGGCGCCGGCAAGCTGGGCGACGTCAAGCAGCACTGGCCGAGCCTCGCCGACGCCGTCGGCACGCTGCGCGCGGCGGGCGCCTGGATCAGCCTGGCGCATCCGTACCAGTACGACTTCACCCGCACCAAACGGCGCAAGCTGGTGGCCGACTTCATCGCCGCCGGCGGCCATGCGCTGGAGGTCTGCAACGGCCCGCAGCCGGCCGAGCAGGTCGGCGTGCTGAGCATCCTCGCCCGCGAATTCGGCCTGATGGTCACCGCCGGCAGCGACTTCCACGGCCCCAGCGACTGGTCGGAGCTGGGCCTTTACCGGAGCGTGCCGGAAGACCTGGCGCCGCTCTGGCCGCGCTTCGCCAGCGCCGAGAACGCCATCGGGATCAAGGAGACTCCATGAGCCAGTTCTTTCAGATCCACCCGGAAAATCCCCAGGCGCGCCTGATCAAGCAGGCCGTGGAGATCGTCCGCCAGGGTGGGGTGATCGTCTATCCCACCGACTCGTCCTACGCGCTGGGTTGCCGCATCGGCGAGAAGTCAGCCGTGGAGCGCATCCGCCACATCCGCCGGCTGGACGACAAGCACAATTTCACCCTGGTCTGCCGCGACCTATCCGAACTCGGCCTCTACGCCAAGGTCGACACCGGCCTGTTCCGTCTGCTCAAGGCGCACACACCCGGCCCCTATACCTTCATCCTCAACGCCACCCGTGAAGTGCCGCGCATGCTGCTGCACCCCAAGCGCCGCACCATCGGCCTGCGCGTGCCGGCCTGCCCGATCGCCCTGGCGCTGCTGGAGGAACTGGGTGAGCCGCTGATGAGCGTCAGCCTGATCCTGCCCGGCCAGAGCGAGCCGCTGAACGATCCGTACGAAATGCGCGATTCGCTGGAACACCTGGTCGACCTGATCATCGACGGCGGTTTTGGCGGCGGCGAGGCCTCCACCGTGATCGCCCTGACCGACGAAGACCCGGTGGTCGTGCGCGTCGGCTGCGGCGACCCGGAACCCTTCATGGTCAACGCCTGAACACGCCCGGAGTGCTGGCTATACTCCCTCGTCCCATCGCCGAACCCGCGAGGTTGACCGCTTGACCAGCGTCGAATCCCTGCGCCGTGTGCTGTCCGGCATGCGCCCCACCGGGCGCCTGCACCTGGGGCATTACCATGGCGTGCTGCAGAGCTGGGTGAAATTGCAGCACGAGTACGAATGCTACTTCTCCATCGTCGACTGGCACGCCCTGACCACCGAGTACGACGAGACCGCGAGCATTCGCCAGCACGTGCGCGACATGGCCATCGACTGGTTGGCGGTGGGTGTCAGTCCCAGCGCCGCGACGATGTTCATCCAGTCCCAGGTGCCCGAGCATGCCGAGCTGCACTTGTTGCTGTCGATGATCTGCCCGCTGTCCTGGCTGGAGCGCGTGCCGACGTACAAGGAGCTGCAGGAGAAGCTCAGCCACAAGGACCTCTCGACCTTCGGCTTCCTCGGTTACCCGCTGCTGCAGGCTGCTGACATCCTGATCTACCGTGCCGGCCTGGTGCCGGTGGGCTCGGATCAGTTCGCCCACGTCGAATTCACCCGCGAGATCGCCCGCCGCTTCAATCACCTGTACGGCGGCGAGGTGGACTTCGAGGACCGTGCCCAGACCGCCATCGCCCGCCTGGGCAAGAAGACCGGCAAGCTCTACAGCAGCCTGCGCCGCGCCTGGCAGGAGCAGGGCGACGCCGAGGCGCTGGAAACCGCACGTGCGCTGCTCATGGAGCAGCAGAGCCTGACCCTGGGCGACCGCGACCGACTGTTCGGCTACCTCGAAGGCAGCAGTCGGGTGCTGCTGCCCGAGCCGCAGACCCTCACCAGCCACGCGCCGAGGATGCCGGGGCTGGACGGGCAGAAGATGTCCAAGTCGCACCACAACACCATTGCCCTGCGCGACAGCCCCGCGGTAATCGAGGAGAAGATTGCGCGCATGCCCACTGACCCGGCGCGCGTGCACCGCCGCGATCCGGGCGATCCGGAGCGTTGCCCGGTGTGGCAGTGGCACCTGATCTACTCCGACGACGGCTGCCGCCAATGGGTGCAGGAAGGCTGCCGCAGCGCCGGGATCGGCTGCCTCGACTGCAAGCGACCGCTGATCGAATCGATCCTCCACGAACTGGTGCCGATCCAGGAGCGCGCGCTGGACTACGAGGACAACCCCGAGCTGGTGCGCAGCATCCTCGCCGAAGGCGCCGAACGAGCCCGCGAGGCCGCGCGGGAGACGCTGGTGGAGGTACGCCATGCCATGGGGCTTTCCTACCGTTGAGCGCTGAGTTTTGTAGGAGCGAGCTTGCTCGCGAACCCGGCTCCGCTGCCGGGGCCTGTTCGCGAGCAAGCTCGCTCCTACAGAAGAACCTTTCGTGCAGCGGGATGCGACCCCGTCCATCCCTTGCGCCAAAAGCCTCTCCCGCTGCCGGCAAAAGCAGGGATAATGCCGCCTTCGAACCCCAGCGCCTGACGAGTGGCCGATGAGTGACCTGACCGAGCCGGAAGCCCCCGCCGCCGCCCCTGAATACCAGGTGCCGGTACAGCTGGCGCTCGTCTACGGCGAGGCCCTGACGGAGATGCCGCAGGACCTGTACATCCCGCCGGACGCCCTGGAGGTCTTCCTCGAAGCCTTCGAAGGCCCGCTCGACCTGCTGCTCTACCTGATCCGCAAGCAGAACATCAACATCCTCGACATCCCCGTGGCGGAGATCACCCGCCAGTACATGGGCTATGTCGAGCTGATGAAGTCGGTGCGCCTGGAGCTGGCCGCCGAGTACCTGGTAATGGCTGCCATGCTCGCCGAGATCAAGTCGCGCATGCTGCTGCCTCGCTCGGCCGAGTCCGAGGAAGAAGAGGAAGACCCGCGTGCCGAGCTGATCCGTCGCCTGCAGGAGTACGAGCGTTTCAAGAAGGCTGCCGAAGACCTCGACGAATTGCCGCGCCTGGGCCGCGACTATGTAGTGCCCACCGTCGCTGCACCGGATGCGCGGGCACGCAGGCTGCTGCCGGAAGTGGACATGCAGGAGCTGATGCTGTGCATGGCCGAGGTGCTGCGCCGCGCCGACCTGTTCGAAAGCCATCAGGTCACCCGCGAGATGCTGTCCACCCGCGAGCGCATGACCGAGATTCTCGAACGTTTGAAGGGCGAGGGCTTCGTGCCTTTCATCACGCTGTTCCGCGTCGAGGAAGGCAAGCTGGGCGTGGTGGTGACCTTCATGGCGGTGCTGGAGCTGGTCAAGGAACAGCTGGTAGAGCTGGTGCAGAACGAAGCCTTTGCGCCCATCCACGTCCGCGCCCGCACGGAAGTGCAGGAAGGCGCCGCCCGTTTCGGGGAAACATCGGAAGACGTGCTGGAGGAGGGCGACGAAGATGTCTTCGAGCCGCGCGAGGAGCCGCCGGCCGAACTGACCTTCGAGGATGGGCACTTCGACGGCCCGGAGGGCGAGGCTGCCCTGGATGAACAACTCGACGGCGAGCCGGAAGACCAGCCACTCTGATCCGCCAGCGTTGCCCTGGCGCCTCGCTTTGAGTAGCTTTCCCGCCTGAACGGCCAATCCTTCCCCTTGACCCGAGCTTCCCGATGAATCTCTCCGACCCGCAAGAACTGGCGACCCTGCTCGAAGGCATCCTCCTGGCTGCCGGCAAGCCCATGTCGCTGGAGCGTCTCGGCGAGCTGTTCGAGGAGGCCGAGCGCCCTGAGCCGCAGCAGTTCCGCGATGCGCTGGCGGTGCTGAGCCTGTCCTGCTCCGGGCGTGCCTTCGAGCTGAAGGAAGTCGCCACCGGCTACCGCCTGCAGGTGCGCGAGAAGTTCGCCTCCTGGGTTGGCCGGCTCTGGGAAGAGCGCCCGCAACGCTATTCCCGTGCGCTGCTGGAGACCCTGGCGCTGATCGCCTACCGCCAACCCATCACCCGTGGCGAGATCGAGGAAATCCGCGGCGTTGCGGTGAACACCCAGATCGTCAAGACGCTGATGGAGCGCGAGTGGATCCGCATCGTCGGTTACCGTGAAGTCCCCGGCCGCCCCGCCATGCTCGCCACCACCCGCACCTTCCTCGACTACTTCAACCTCAAGAGCCTGGAAGACCTGCCGCCGCTGGCCGAGCTGAAACTGATGGAACCCGAGCCGCAGCCGATCCTCGAGGACATGGCACCGGTGGCCAGCCTGCCGAGCCCCGAGGAGTACGACGAGGATTACGTTCCGCCGTCCCTGCAGGCCCTGGCCGACCAGGCCGTGCGCGATGCCGGCGAGGAGCCGGAGCCCGCGCCGCCGGAGGAGCCGAAGGAGGAAACCAGTTTCCGCAGCCTGCTCGCCGAGCTGGACGAGATGGAGCAGGGCCTGAAGACCGATTTCGACGACCTGATCGACCGCCCGCCGAGCGACGACGAAGACACCGGGGTGGACGCCGATTTCAGCGGTGTTCATGCGCTGCCGGAGGTCGAGCCGCAGGGCGAAACCGAAGCACCTGCCCAGCCCGAAACGGAAACCGAGCCCGAAGCGGCCGCGACACCGCCGGCCCCGGCGCCGGTGGAGGACGAATGGGACGAAGAGCGCGCCCTGCGCGAAGCCATGCTCGAGGAAATGGAGTTCAATGCGCGCAATCGCGATCATTGAACCCAGGTTTTGGCGCATTTGACCGAGGCTTTCCAGCCGTTCGGTGATTGACTTCCGCCCTCGGCGCGACGACCTTATGTGCCGCGTTCGCAAGGCGCTGGCGGCAACACCCGGGGATGCCGCCCGATCAACCGCCCTGACGACGTCTCTCGACAACACTCCACAGTGGCCTGGCGCCTCGCGCAGGCTGCTGAGTACCCATATGAAAAGAACTCCAATCAGCCGTATCTGCTGGCTCGGCCTCCTGCTGGGCCTGAGCAGCGCTTCGCTTTCCGCCGCCCAGGCGCCTGCCGCCGCACCCGCCGTGCCGCTGGCCGGCCAGTCGAAGGAGGCCTTCCTCGACAGCCTGATGCAGCGCATGACGCTGGAAGAAAAGATCGGCCAGCTTCGCCTGGTCAGCGTCGGGCCGGACCATCCCAAGCCGGTACTGCTGAAGGAAATCGCCGAAGGCACCACCGGCGCGGTGTTCAATACCGTGGTTCGCCCGGGCATCCGCGACCTGCAGGACGCGGCCATGAAGAGCCGCCTGAAGATCCCGCTGTTCTTCGCCTATGACGTGGTCCACGGCCACCGCACCGTGTTCCCCATCGGCCTGGGCCTGGCGGCGAGCTGGGACCTGGCCGCCATCGAGCGCAGCGCCCGCGTCTCGGCCATCGAGGCCAGCGCCGACGGCCTCAACCTGACCTATTCGCCCACCGTCGACATCGCCCGCGATCCGCGCTGGGGCCGTGTCTCCGAAGGCTTCGGCGAAGACGCCTGGCTGACCAGCAAGGTCGCCGCCGCGGTGGTCAAGGGCTACCAGGGCAAGGGCCTGAACCAGCCGGAAACCATCATGGCCGGGGTCAAGCACTTCGCCCTGTACGGTGCTGGTGAAGGCGGCCGCGACTACAACACCGTGGACATGAGCCCGCAGCGCATGTTCCAGGACTACCTGCCGCCGTACCACGCGGCCATCGATGCCGGCGCCGGCGCGGTGATGGTCTCGCTGAACAGCATCAACGGTGTGCCGGCCACCGCCAACAAGTGGCTGCTGCAGGACCTGCTGCGCAAGCAGTGGGGCTACAAGGGCCTGACCCTGAGCGACCACGGCGCGGTGCTGGAGCTGATCAAGCACGGTGTGGCGGCCACCGAGCGCGACGCCACCCAGGCAGCGATCAACGCCGGCGTCGAAATGAACATGAACGACGACCTCTACGGCAAGCACATGCCCGAGCTGCTCAAGGCCGGGCTGATCAGCCAGGACGAGATCGACCGTGCCTGCCGCGACGTGCTCGCCGCCAAGTGGGACATGGGCCTGTTCCAGGACCCGTACCGCTACCTGCAGGGCAAGGACCCGGTGGACACCGACGCCGAGGAGCGCCTGCACCGCGCCGACGCCCGCGAGATCGCGCGCAAGGGCATGGTCCTGCTGAAGAACGAAGGCGGCGTGCTGCCGCTCAAGCGTGACGGCGTGATCGCCCTGATCGGCCCGCTGGCCGACAGCAAGCGTGACGTGATGGGCAGCTGGTCCGCCGCCGGCAAGGCCTTCCAGGCCGTGACCGTGCTCGAAGGCATGGGCGCCGCCACCCGTGGCCATGCCGCGCTGCTCTACGCCAAGGGCGCCAACGTCACCGACGACCCCGAGATCGTCAAATACCTCAACGAGTACAGCGAAGACGTGAAGGTCGACTCGCGCAGCCCGAAAGCCATGATCGACGAGGCCGTCGAGAAGGCGAAGCAGGCTGACGTGGTGGTGGCCGTGGTCGGCGAATCCCAGGGCATGGCCCACGAGGCGTCGAGCAAGACCAACCTGCATATCGCGCAGAGCCAGATCGAGCTGCTCAAGGCCCTCAAGGCCACCGGCAAGCCGCTGGTACTGGTGCTGATGAACGGCCGGCCGATGGACCTGCGCTGGGAAAGCGCCAACGCCGACGCCGTGCTGGAGACCTGGTTCAGCGGCACCGAGGGCGGCAACGCCATCGCCGACGTGCTGTTCGGCGACTACAACCCGTCGGGCAAGTTGACCATGACCTTCCCGCGCTCGGTGGGCCAGGTGCCGATCTACTACAACCACCTGAACACCGGCCGCCCGTTCGACCACGAGCACCCGAACAAGTACACCTCGCGCTACTTCGATTCGGAGAACGGCCCGCTGTACCCCTTCGGCTACGGCCTGAGCTACACCGACTTCAGCGTCTCGGACGTGAAGCTGTCGGGCAGCAAGCTGAAGAAGGGCGACCAACTGACTGCCAGTGTGACCGTGAAGAACACCGGCAAGGTCGCCGGCGAAACCACCGTGCAGCTCTACCTGCGCGACGTCGCCGCGTCCATCAGCCGTCCGGTCAAGGAACTCAAGGGCTTCAGCAAGATCCTGCTGCAGCCGGGCGAATCGAAGGTGGTGCAGTTCCCGATCCGCGAAGAAGACCTGCGCTTCTACGACAGCCAGCTGCGCTATGCCTCGGAGCCGGGCGAGTTCAAGGTCTACGTCGGCCTGGATTCGGACAACGTGAAGGAGCAGAGCTTCACGCTGCTCTAAACGCTACTCGCTGCTGTAATCGAAAACGCCACGGCTGGCCCAGCCGTGGCGTTTTACTGTCAGGCGGCTTTTACCGACCTGCGGGTGTGCAAGCCGATCAACCAGCGCATCGCGCCCTGAACCAGCAACGCCAGCAACGCCGCCTCGGCAAAGCTGGGCAGGCTGGCGTTGTCCGGCAGGCGCAATGCCAGCCACAGGCAGAAGGCTGCGAAGGCCGGGCGCCCGGTGACCATGCCGCGCAGCAGGGTGATGACAAAGCCCGCGCCGTGCAGGCGCTGCGACGACACGCAGAGCACGATGGAGAGCAGCGGGAACACCGCCAGTAGACCGCTCCAGCTTGGCCCGGCCCAGCCGGCGAGGGCGGTGACGGCTAATGTCAGCAGCGCACCGGCCAGCATGCGCAGGCTCAGTTCGAAGCGGCCCAGCGCAGCGACCGTGGCGGGAAGCTCAGCACGAGGCATGAACAGCTGACTGGTCAGTGCGCCCAGCGCCGCAGCCATCAGCGCCCAGAAGGGCAGGGCGGGCATCTGCGTCAGTCCCCAGGCGGCTATCAGCCAGGCGAGCATGGAACCGGTCAGTGCCAGAGGCCAACGATAGCGTCGGCACAACCAGGCATAGGCGAAGTTGAAGGCCTCCGAGGCGAAGATTGCCGCCAGCGCCAGCAACGCAGCCCGGGCGCCAAACTCGCGGCCGTGCTCCACGGTGATCAGGTAGAGGATGGGCCCGGCAATAGCCGGGAGGGCGGCCAGGCAGCCGGCGATGGTCGGCCCCCACCAGCGCCCGGCAAGGGACACCAATAGCAGGAACAGCGGAACCAGGGTGAGCTTGAGGGCGAGCATCAGCGAAGCCGGAAAGCGTGGAGGGCGGATTCTAGCAAGGCGCGCGCCCTTCGATTGCCCGCTTCGATAACCCGCGTCGATGGCGCCGATGGGAAAATCGAGTTGGACCTTGGCCGTTAGCGGGTGTCCATTGTGCAGGCCCACTGACGTTCACCCATCGAGGCGAGAGGAAGTCCGTGAAGAGTCCGTGCATCAAGGTCTGCGAGTTCGAACAGGGCATTTGCCTGGGTTGCGGTCGCAGTCGCGAGGAAATCAAGGCGTGGAAGCGCGTCGATCACCTCGGCCAGGAGGCGATCCTGGCCGAGGCGGACATGCGTCTGCTGGTGCTGGAGGCGCAGGGAAAAAGGCTTTATCGCTGATCGGCGTTCGGCGTGGCGGCTGTTCGCGAGCAAGCTCGCTCCTACGAAGAGCCAGCGCTCCGCCCCCTGTAGGAGCGAGCTTGCTCGCGAACCTCGCTTCACCCCCGCGCCGCAGCCATCGCCCGCGCCGCATCCAGCATGCGGTTGGAGAACCCCCACTCGTTGTCGTACCAGGCCATCACCTTCACCAGCCGGCCGTTCACCCGTGTGTGGCTGGCGTCGAAGATGGCGGAGCGCGGGTCGTGGTTGAAGTCCACCGACACCAGCGGCTGGCGGTTGAAACCGAGGATCGCCGAGGTCTCGCCGGCTCGCTCCATCAGTTCGTTGATCTCCTGCGCGCTGGTGTCGCGGGCGACCTGCAGCGTGAGGTCCACCAGTGACACGTTGATCACCGGCACCCGCACCGCCAGGCCGGTCAGCTTGCCCGCCAGTTCCGGCAATACCAGGCCCACCGCTTCGGCGGCGCCGGTCCGGGTCGGGATCATCGACTGGGTCGCCGAACGCGCGCGGTACGGGTCGCTGTGGTAGACGTCGGAGAGATTCTGGTCGTTGGTGTAGGCATGAATGGTGGTCATCAGTCCGTGCTCGATGCCCAGCTCGCGGTGCAGCACCTGGGCCACCGGCGCCAGGCAGTTGGTGGTGCAGGAGGCGTTGGAGACGACCTGATGTTCCGTGCGCAGGATGTTGTCGTTGACGCCGAACACCACCGTGGCGTCCACGCCTTGGCCGGGAGCGGAGATCAGCACCTGCCGCGCGCCGGCGGCCAGGTGCGCAGCGGCCTTGTCGCGAGAGGTGAACAGGCCGGTGCACTCCAGCACGATATCCACCCCCAGCGTCTTCCACGGCAGGTCGGCTGGATTGCGGATGGCCGTGACGGCGATGCGGTCGCCCTCTACCCTGAGGCTTTCGGCGTCATGCTCGACGTGGCCGGTGAACTGCCCGTGCACGCTGTCGTACTGGAACAGGTGGGCGTTGATCGCGGCGTCGCCGAGGTCATTGATCGCCACCACTTGCAGGTGCTGGCGGTAGGCGCCCGAGTAGAGCGCGCGGAGCACGTTTCGACCGATGCGGCCAAATCCGTTGATAGCCAGGCGTATAGTCATGAAGGTCGTCTCTTTTCTTTTGTTGTGGTAAAAACCATTAAATTTCCACGTCGTTGAAAAGTAAACGCCTTGGAATAAACAATTATGTTGTAAAAACAACAACCGATAGTCTGTAGGAGAATGCTGCCATGCACCCCCGTGTGCTTGAAGTCACCCAGCGCATCCAGGCCCGCAGCGCGTCCACGCGACAGCGCTACCTCGATCTGGTCAAGGCAGCCGCCACCAAGGGCCCGCACCGCGGCACGCTGCCCTGCGGCAACCTCGCCCACGGCGTCGCGGCCTGTGGTGATTCCGACAAACAGGCGCTGCGGCTGATGAACCAGGCCAACGTCGCCATCGTCTCCGCCTACAACGACATGCTCTCCGCGCACCAGCCGCTGGAGCGCTTCCCGGAGCTGATCAAGGACGCCCTGCGGCAGATCGGCTCGGTCGGCCAGTTCGCCGGCGGCGTGCCGGCCATGTGCGATGGCGTGACCCAGGGCGAGCCGGGCATGGAACTGTCCCTGGCCAGCCGCGACGTGATCGCCATGGGCACTGCCATCGCGCTGTCGCACAACATGTTCGATGCCGCCCTGTGCCTGGGCGTGTGCGACAAGATCGTCCCCGGCCTGCTGATCGGCTCGTTGCGCTTCGGTCACCTGCCGGTGGTGTTCGTGCCAGCCGGCCCCATGCCCACTGGCATCTCCAACAAGGAGAAGGCCGCGGTGCGCCAGCTGTTCGCCGAAGGCAAGGCCACCCGCGAGGAGCTGCTGGCCTCGGAAATGGCCTCCTACCACGCGCCGGGCACCTGCACCTTCTACGGCACCGCCAACACCAACCAGTTGCTGGTGGAAGTCATGGGCCTGCACCTGCCGGGCGCCTCCTTCGTCAACCCGAACACCCCGCTGCGTGACGAGCTGACCCGCGAAGCCGCCCGCCAGGCCGCGCGCCTGACCCCGGAGAACGGCCAGTTCGTGCCCATGGCGGAGATCGTCGACGAGAAGGCCATGGTCAACTCGGTCGTGGCGCTGCTGGCCACTGGCGGTTCGACCAACCACACCCTGCACCTGCTGGCCATCGCCCAGGCCGCCGGCATCCAGCTGACCTGGCAGGACATGGCCGACCTCTCCGAGATCGTGCCGACCCTGGCGCGCATCTATCCCAACGGCCAGGCCGACATCAACCACTTCCAGGCGGCGGGCGGCATGTCCTTCCTGATCCGTCAGCTGCTCGATGGCGGCCTGTTGCATGAAGACGTGCAGACCGTGATGGGCAAGGGGCTGCGCCGCTACCAGCAGGAGCCTTTCCTCGACGGCGGCAAGCTGGTCTGGCGCGAAGGCCCGGCGGCGAGCCTGGACGAGAACATCCTGCGCCCCATCGACAAGCCGTTCTCGCCCGAGGGCGGCCTGCGCCTGATGGAAGGCAACCTCGGTCGTGGCGTAATGAAGGTCTCCGCTGTCGCGCTGGAGCACCAGATCGTCGAAGCCCCGGTGCGCATCTTCCACGACCAGTCGAGCCTGGCCGCGGCCTTCAAGGCCGGCGAGCTGGAGCGTGACCTGGTGGCCGTGGTGCGCTTCCAGGGCCCGCGCGCCAATGGCATGCCGGAGCTGCACAAGCTCACGCCGTTCCTGGGCGTGCTGCAGGACCGCGGCTTCAAGGTGGCGCTGGTCACCGATGGGCGCATGTCCGGCGCTTCCGGCAAGGTGCCAGCGGCCATCCATGTCTCCCCGGAAGCCCTCAACGGCGGCCCGCTGGCCAAGCTGCGCGACGGCGACGTGGTGCGCGTCGACGGCACCACCGGAGAACTGCGCGTGCTGGTGGACGCGGCGGAATGGGAAGCCCGTCCGCTCGTGGAAACGCCGGTCATTGATAACCTCGGCATGGGTCGCGAGCTGTTCGCCTTCATGCGCAATGCCTTCAGCCCGGCGGAGCAGGGCGCCTGCAGCTTCACGGCCGAACTGAACGGTCCGAGCTGACCCGTCCAACGTCCTGTGTGACGGACTGCCTGTCCGTCGCACAGGACGTTTCCGCCGCTGTCCTATGCTGGCATGATCCCGCGCCGCACCTTTCACCCAACTTCCAGGCCCGAGCCCGCGATGAACTCCAATAACGCTCAGTCCTTTTCCAACGGTTTCGCCCTGGTCGGCGACATCGGTGGCACCAATGCCCGCTTCGCCTTGTGGCGCGGTGAAGTCCTCGAATCCATCCAGGTCCTGGCCTGCGCCGACTATCCGCGCCCGGAAGACGCCGTGCGCGACTATCTGCAGCGCGTGGGCCAACCGTTGTCGGCTGTCGAAAATGTCTGCCTGGCTTGCGCCGGCCCTGTCGGTGCGGGTGACTTCAAGTTCACCAACAACCACTGGGTGATCCGGCGCGAGTCATTTCGCGCCGAGCTGGGCCTGAGCCACCTGCTGCTGGTGAACGACTTCAGCACCATGGCCTGGGCGGCCTCGCGGCTGTCGGAAGAGCACCTGGTACAGGTGCGTCCCGGCAAGGCGCTGGAAGGCCGCGCCAAACTGATCATCGGCCCGGGCACCGGACTGGGCGTCGGCAGCCTGATGCCGTTGCCGAGTGGCGGCTGGGAAGTGCTGCCCTGCGAAGGCGGTCACGTCGACCTGCCGGTGACCTCCGAGCGCGACTTCGCCCTCTGGCAACTGCTGCGCGAGAAGTACGGCCACGTCTCGGCCGAACGCGTGCTCTCCGGCAGTGGCCTGGAAAACCTCTACCGCATGAGCTGCCAAATCGATGGTGTGGAGCCTGCATGCGCCACCGCCGCCGAGATCGGCGAGCGCGCCATGGCCGGCGATGCCTACGCCGACGCGGTGCTGGAGCACTTCTTCCTCTGGCTGGCACGGGTCGCCGGCAACGCCGTGCTGACGGTCGGCGGGCTGGGTGGCGTCTACATCACCGGCGGCATCGTCCCGCGCTTCCTCGAGCGCTTCCAGCGCAGTGGCTTCGCCGAGGCCTTCCGCAGCCGTGGCAAGACCAGCGGGCCCTACCTCGATCCGGTTCCGGTGTGGGTCATGACGGCGGACCATCCGGGCCTGTTCGGTGCCGGTGTTGCCCTGGAGCAGGCGCTGCGCAACGAAGGTTGATTCCACGCTCCATCCCTGAAGAACAACAAGAACGAAGGACGCCCGAAGTGAACCAGCCTGCCCGATCCATCCTGCTGGTGGACGACGACCAGGAAATCCGCGAGCTGCTGGAAACCTACCTCAGCCGCGCCGGTTTCCAGGTGCGCGCCGTCGCCAATGGCGCGGACTTCCGCCGTGCGCTGTGCGACGAGGAATCCGCCCTGGCGATCCTCGACGTGATGCTGCCCGACGAAGACGGTTTCAGCCTGTGCCGCTGGATCCGCTCGCACCAGCGCCACGCCTGCATGCCGGTGATCATGCTCACCGCCAGCTCCGACGAGGCCGACCGCGTGGTGGGCCTGGAGCTGGGTGCCGACGACTACCTCGGCAAGCCCTTCAGCCCCCGCGAGCTGCTGGCGCGGATCAAGGCGCTGCTGCGCCGCGCGCAGTTCACCCAGGTGCGCGGCGGCGAAGTCATCGCCTTCGACGACTGGCGACTGGATACCATCAGCCACCGGCTGTTCCACGAGGACGGCGAGGAGCACTTCCTCAGTGGTGCCGACTTCGCCCTGCTCAAGCTGTTCCTCGACAACCCCCGGCAGATACTCGACCGCGACACCATCGCCAGCGCCACCCGTGGTCGCGAGGTGATGCCGCTGGAGCGCATCGTCGACATGGCCGTGTCGCGCCTGCGCCAGCGCCTGCGTGACACTGGCAAGCCCGCTCGACTGATCCAGACCGTGCGCGGCAGTGGCTACCTGCTGGCCGCCCAGGTTCGCCCACACCTCGCCGGCCATGAGTGAACGCCGTCGCTGGGCCCTGGTGCCGCGCTCGCTGCTCGGTCGCATGCTGTTGCTCACCCTGCTGGCGGTGTTGATTGCCCAGGGTCTGTCGAGCCTGTTCTGGATTTCCCACCTGCGCACCAGCCAGCGCGACGGCCTGCTCACCAGCTCTCGTAGCCTGGCCTACTCCATGGCCGCCAGCGTCAGCTACTTCCGCTCTTTGCCCATCGGCTACCGTCCCTTGGTGCTCGACCAGTTGCGCAGCATGGGCGGCACGCGCTTCTTCGTCTCGCTCAACGAGCGCCCGCTGAACCTGCGCGCGTTGCCCGACACGACGAACAAACAGGCGGTGATCGACATCGTGCAGGACGTCCTGCACCAGAAGCTGGGCAAGGACGTCGAGCTGCAGGTGGAATTCGTCAGCCCCGATGACCTGCGGCTGTTCAACGGCGAGCTGAAGCTTGAGGAACTGCCGCGTTCCTGGGCGCACTATGCGCTGACCCTGGAGCCGGTGAACCCGCCGGTACTGGTCACGCAGATTCGTATCGGTGAAAGCGAGTGGCTGTACATCGCCAGCCTGATGCCGGCGCCGTACGTCACCCTGGAGCCGGAAGGCCTGCCGCCGCAGCAGGTGATTTCCATCGCTTTTACCAGCCTGCTGTTGCTGCTGTTCACCGGCCTGCTGGTGCACTGGCAGAGCCGCCCGCTCAAGCGCCTGGCCCGCGCGGCCCGTGACATCGCGGTCGGCAGCCCGGACCAACCGCTGGAGGAGAGCGGGGCGAGCGAGCTGGTGGAAGTTTCCCGAGCCTTCAATACCATGCGCGAGCGCATCGACCGTTATGTCAACGAGCGTGGCCAGTTGTTCAGCGGCATCTCCCACGACCTGCGTACACCCATCACCCGCCTGCGCCTGCGGGTCGAGCTGCTGGAGGATGAGCAGGCGCAGGAGAAATTCAGCCACGACCTCGACGAGCTGGAGCTGCTGGTGAAGGGCGCGCTGCAATGCGTGAAGGATACCGACATCCATGAGAACATCGAGCCGGTGGACCTCAACCAGTTGCTGCAATACGTCGCCGGCCCCTACATCGCCGATGGCCGCGTCGAGGTGCTTGGCGCCGCGCTGGAGGCCTATCCGGGCAAGCCGCTGGCGCTCAAGCGCTGCATCGGTAACCTGCTGGACAATGCGCTGAAGTACGGCGAGCGCGCGCAACTGAGCATCGAGGACGATGCCGATGCCGTGGTCCTGCACGTCGACGACCAGGGCCCCGGCGTGCCGGAACAGCGTCTGGAGAAAGTCTTCGAGCCGCGCTTCCGCCTCTCCGAGCGCGGCCAGGGGTACGGGCTTGGCCTGGGCATCGCGCGGAACATCGCGCACACGCACGGTGGCGAAGTCACCCTGCAGAACCGACGCGAGGGCGGGCTGCGGGTCACGTTGCGCTTGCCGCGCCTGGAGGTGGAGTAGGGCGCTCTGTTTCCGGCGGACACTTCGGAGTGCATGGATACCATTGCCCTCTCCCTAACCCTCTCCCTGAAGGGAGAGGGGACCGTTCGGAGCGGGCGCGGACAATGGGGTTCTCCCGAAGCAATTGCCTGTATGAGTGCAGCACCTACAGACCGCTCGGAAAGCTCCCTCTCCCTGAAGGAAGGGAGCTCTTCGGTATGATCCCGGACAATGGAGTTCGCCCGAAGCAATTGTATGTATGAGCGCAAACGCCCACAGCCTGTTCGGAAAGCTCCCTCTCCCTTCAGGGAGAGGGCTGGGGAGAGGGCGGTGGGTGGTGGCACTAGCCTCCAGCAGTACTCCCGCTGGAGCTCCGCCAATGTCATCCCACCTCACCCAATATTCAAAACAACTCCGCACAGACCAGACCGAAGCCGAACGCGCCCTCTGGCACCATATACGGGGCCACCGCTTCCTCGGCCTGAAATTCCGCAGGCAGAAAATCATCGGCCCCTACATCGTCGATTTCATTTGTCACGAACGCATGTTGATCATCGAACTGGATGGTGGGCAGCATCTGGATTCTTCCACCGACCGTGAGCGTGATGCTTGGCTCAAGAGCAGGGGTTTCACGGTGCTGCGTTTCTGGAATCATGATGTGCTGTTGAAGATGGATTCGGTGCTGGAGGCGATACGACTGATGCTCGAATCGGACTCCGTGCCCTCGCCCCAACCCTCTCCCTGAAGGGAGAGGGGGCCGCTCGGAGCGAGAGGCGAGGCCTCGGCGTCAGCCGGCTCCCCATAGATAGTTGGAAGCTGCGACGGCATCAGGCGAGCTGCATACCTGGCACGGCTGAGGACAGCTCCCTCTCCCTTCAGGGAGAGGGCGGGGGAGAGGGTGGTGGGGCGGAGTTCAGTACCCCAGGACACATTCGAAAACGCTCACCCAATACAGCGCTTCACAGCAAGCCCAAATGTCACCGAGCGGTGACAATCAAAGATCGCTTCGTTACCCGGAGACCGGAATGCCTTGGATAGACTCGGACCATCGCAAGCGCAGACTTGCCTCCAATAACAAGAACAAGGTGCTCCCCATGAATGCGATCCGTCGCCTGTCGGCCGCCATCTGTCTGTCCTCTTTCTGTCTCTCCCCCCTGCTGGCCCACGCCGGTGAAGTCGAAGTGCTGCACTGGTGGACGTCGCCCGGTGAAAAGCGCGCCGCCGAAACCCTGAAGAAACTCGTCGAAGCCAAGGGCCACACCTGGAAGGACTTCGCCGTTGCAGGCGGCGGTGGCGAGGCGGCCATGACCGTGCTGAAGACCCGCGCCGTGTCCGGTAATCCGCCGGCCGCCGCGCAGATCAAGGGGCCGGACATCCAGGAGTGGGGCGAGCTGGGCCTGCTCGCCGACCTCAACGACGTCGCTGCCGAGGGCAAGTGGGACCAACTGCTGCCGCCGCAGGTGGCGCAGATCATGAAGTACAAGGGCGACTATGTGGCCGTGCCGGTCAACGTGCACCGGGTCAACTGGCTGTACATCAACCCGGAAGTCTTCAAGAAGGCCGGCGCCACGCCGCCGACCACCCTGGATGAATTCTTCGCCGCCGCCGACAAGCTCAAGGCTGCCGGCTTCACGCCGCTGGCCCATGGCAGCCAGCCGTGGCAGGACGGCACCCTGTTCGAGAACCTGGTGCTCAGCAAGATGGGCCCTGAAGGCTACCGCAAGGCCTTCGTCGAGCTGGACAAGGAAACTCTCACCGGCGCGCCGATGGCCGATGTCTTCGCCGCGCTGAAGAAGCTGCACAGCTATGTCGACGCGGACGCTGCCGGTCGCGAGTGGAACGTCGCCACCGGCATGGTCATCAATGGCAAGGCCGGCATGCAGATCATGGGCGACTGGGCCAAGAGCGAGTTCACCGCTGCCGGCAAGGTGGCGGGCAAGGACTACCAGTGCCTGCCTTTCCCTGGCACGCAGAAGGCCTTCGACTACAACATCGACTCCCTGGTGATGTTCAAGCTGAGCAACGCGGAGAATCGCAAGGCACAGGAAGACCTGGCCCGCGCGGTACTCGACCCAGCCTTCCAGAAGGACTTCAGCCTGAACAAGGGTTCGATCCCGGTGCGACTGGACGTCGACATGACGCCCTTCGACAGCTGCGCCCAGCAGTCGATGAAGGACTTCAAGGCCGCCTCCGCCGACGGCAACCTGGTGCCGAGCATGGCCCACAGCATGGCTGCCTCCAGCTACGTGCAGGGCGCGATCTTCGACGTGGTCACCAACTTCTTCAACGACCCCGCCGCCGACCCGCAGAAGGCCGCGCAGCAACTGGGCGCCGCCATCCAGGCCGCCGCGCAGTAAGGCGCTCGCCGGCTCCGTGATGGAGCCGGCTTCCTGATTCCCCAGAACGATTCCGGGCCGCCACGGCAGCCCGGGCGGGCTCACTCATCCTCGAGAAAGCAGATGGCGACCCAATCTCCGACTTTTCCACCCGCCGCCAGTCCCCGCGCTTCGCTGCTCGATGGCCTGCAGGCCTGGCTGCCGAAGCTGGTGCTGGCCCCGAGCATGCTCGTGGTGCTGGTCTGCGTGTACGGCTACATCGGCTGGACGCTGCTGCTGTCCTTCACCAATTCGCGCTTCATGCCGGCCTACACCTGGGCCGGCCTGAGCCAGTACCTGCGCCTGTGGGACAACGACCGCTGGTGGGTGGCGAGCAAGAACCTCCTGCTGTTCGGCGGCCTGTTCATCGGCGTCTGCCTGGTGCTGGGCGTGTTCCTCGCGGTCCTGCTGGACCAGCGCATTCGTCGCGAAGGCTTCATCCGCACCGTGTACCTGTACCCCATGGCGTTGTCGATGATCGTCACCGGCACCGCCTGGAAGTGGCTGCTCAACCCCGGCCTGGGCCTGGACAAGCTGCTGCGTGACTGGGGCTGGACGGGCTTTCGCTTCGACTGGCTGGTGGACCCGGAGCGGGTCGTCTATTGCCTGGTGATCGCCGCCGTTTGGCAGGCCTCGGGTTTCGTCATGGCGTTGTTCCTCGCTGGCCTGCGCGGGGTCGACCCGGCCATCGTGCGTGCCGCCCAGGTCGACGGCGCGAGCCTGCCGACCATCTACCTGCGCATCGTCCTGCCGAGCCTGCGCCCGGTGTTCTTCAGCGCGCTGATGATCCTTGCGCACATTGCCATCAAGAGCTTCGACCTGGTGGCCGCGATGACCGCCGGCGGGCCCGGCTATTCCTCCGACCTGCCGGCGATGTTCATGTACGCCCACACCTTCACCCGCGGCCAGATGGGCCTGGGCGCGGCCAGCGCGATGCTGATGCTGGGCGCCGTGCTGGCCATCGTCGTGCCGTACCTGTACTCCGAACTGCGGGGCAAGCGCCATGACTGATGCGACCCTCAAACCCGCCTTCAGCTTCAGTCGCCTGGCGGTGTACGCGACCCTCTGGGGCGCCGTGGCGCTGTACGTGATCCCGCTGCTGGTGATGCTGCTGACCAGCTTCAAATCACCCGAGGACATCCGCAACAGCAACCTGCTGGCGCTGCCGGAGGTGTTCACTGCCATCGGCTGGGTGAAGGCCTGGGGCGCAGTGGGCGACTACTTCTGGAACTCGGTGAAGATCACCGTGCCGGGTGTACTGATCTCCACTTTCATTGGCGCCATGAACGGCTACGTGCTGTCGATGTGGCGCTTCCGCGGCTCGCAGCTGTTCTTCGGCGCGCTGCTGTTCGGCTGCTTCCTGCCGTTCCAGGTGATCCTCCTGCCGATGTCCTTCACCCTCGGCAAGCTGGGCCTGGCCAACACCACCACCGGCCTGGTGATGGTCCATTGCATCTATGGCCTGGCCTTCACCACGCTGTTCTTCCGCAACTACTTCGTGGCGATTCCCGATGCCCTGGTGAAGGCCGCGCGGCTGGACGGCGCCGGCTTCTTCACCATCTTCCTGCGCATCCTGATGCCCATGTCCACGCCCATCGTGATGGTCTGCCTGATCTGGCAGTTCACCCAGATCTGGAACGACTTCCTCTTCGGCGTGGTGTTCGCCAGCGGCGATGCCCAGCCGATCACCGTGGCGCTGAACAACCTGGTGAACATCAGCACCGGGGTGAAGGAATACAACGTCGACATGGCCGCCGCGATGATCGCTGCGCTGCCCACGCTGGTGGTCTATGTACTGGCCGGCAAGTACTTCGTGCGCGGGCTCACTGCCGGCGCCGTCAAAGGTTGAGGTAAGCACCGATGTCCACCCTTGAACTGCACAACCTGCACAAGTCCTACGGCGCCGGCCTGGCGGACACCCTGAAGTCGATCAACCTGTCGATCGATTCGGGTGAGTTCCTGATCCTGGTCGGCCCCTCCGGCTGCGGCAAATCCACCCTGATGAACTGCATCGCCGGGCTGGAGAACGTCACCGGCGGCGCGATCCTGGTGGATGGCCAGGACATCAGCGGCATGAGCCCGAAGGATCGCGACATCGCCATGGTGTTCCAGTCCTATGCGCTGTACCCGACCATGAGCGTGCGCGAGAACATCGCCTTCGGCCTGAAGATCCGCAAGCTGCCCAGGGCCGAGATCGACGCCGAAGTGGCGCGGGTCTCCAAGCTGCTGCAGATCGAGCACCTGCTCGAGCGCAAGCCTTCGCAGCTCTCCGGCGGCCAGCAGCAGCGCGTGGCCATGGGCCGGGCGCTGGCGCGGCGGCCGAAGATCTACCTGTTCGACGAACCGCTGTCGAACCTCGACGCCAAGCTGCGCGTGGAAATGCGCACCGAAATCAAGCTGATGCACCAGCGCCTGAAGACCACCACGGTGTACGTGACCCACGACCAGATCGAGGCCATGACCCTGGGTGACAAGGTGGCGGTGATGAAGGACGGCATCGTCCAGCAGTTCGGCACGCCGCAGCAGATCTACAACGACCCGGCGAACCTGTTCGTCGCCAGCTTCATCGGCTCGCCGCCGATGAATTTCATTCCGCTCAAGGTGCAGCAGCAGGGCGGCCGGCTGGTCGGTCTGCTGGACAGCGGCCAGGACCGTTGCGAACTGCCGCTGCAACTGGATGCCGGGCTGATCGAGGGCCGCGAGCTGATCCTCGGCGTGCGCCCGGAACAGGTGCAGTTGGCCATCGATGGCGCCAACGGCCCGAGCGACCTGCGCGCCGAAGTCGAGGTGGTCGAGCCTACCGGCCCGGACACCCTGGCCTTCGTCACGCTCAACGGTGCCAAGGTCTGCTGCCGCCTCGCCCCGGACCAGGCGCCGCAGCCGGGCTCTTCGCTGCAACTGCGTTTCGATCCTTCCCGCGCTTTGCTGTTCGACGCGCAAAGCGGCGAGCGCCTGCGTGCCGAGCCCCGCGGCGACGGTGCGAACAAGGTGACGCCGTTGGCCCGACAGAAGCACTCCTGATCTGCATGACCACTGCTTGAAATTCACTGCCTGAAACTACGCTTCAAACCAAGACAACGAGGACGCTGGAGATGCACAAGAACAACAAGAACCGGCCCGCCGCACGAACCCTGGGCTGCCTGCTTGCACTGGGTTGTGTGGGCAACGTCGCCCATGCCGCCGATGCCTTCTCATCCGAGTCCAAGTGGGGCCTGGGTGACTGGGGCGGCAAACGCACCGAACTGCTGGAGAAGGGCTACGACTTCAAGCTCGACTACGTCGGTGAGGTCGCCAGCAACCTGGGAGGCGGCTACGACCAGCACACCACCGCACGCTACTCCGACCAGTTCGCCCTCGGCACCCACCTGGACCTGCAGAAGATCCTCGGCTGGGACGCCACCGAGTTCCAGCTGACGGTGACCGAGCGCAGCGGTCGCAACCTCTCCAACGACCGCATCAGCGACCCGCGCGCCGGGCAGTTCAGCTCCGTGCAGGAAGTCTGGGGCCGTGGCCAGACCTGGCGCCTGACGCAGATGTGGATCAAGCAGCAGTACTTCGACGGCGCGCTGGACGTGAAGATCGGCCGCTTCGGCGAGGGCGAGGACTTCAACAGCTTCCCCTGCGACTTCCAGAACCTGGCCTTCTGCGGCTCGCAGGTGGGCAACTGGGTCGGCGGCATCTGGTACAACTGGCCGGTCAGCCAGTGGGCAGCGCGGGTGAAGTGGAACTTCAACGATGAGTGGTACGCGCAGGTCGGCGCCTACAACCAGAACCCGTCGAACCTGGAAACCGGCAACGGCTTCAAGCTCAACGGCAGCGGCACCAAGGGCACCATCCTGCCAGTGGAGCTGGTGTGGATGCCCAAGGTCGGCGCCCAGCAGCTGCCCGGCGAATACCGCCTGGGCTACTACTACAGTACCGCCGAGGCCGACGACGTGTACGACGACGTCAACGGCAATCCCCAGGCGCTCACCGGCGAGCCGGCCAAGACCCACAGCGGCAAGCACGGCTGGTGGGTGGTGGCACAGCAGCAGGTCACTGCGCACAACGGCGATGCTTCGCGCGGCCTGAGCCTGTTCGCCAACTTCACCGTGCACGACAAGGCCACCAACACCGTCGACAACTACCAGCAGCTCGGCGTCGTCTACAAAGGCCCGTTCGATGCGCGGCCCAAGGACGACATCGGCTTCGGCGTGGCGCGCATCCACGTCAACGACGATGTGCAGGACCGCCAGCGCCTGGTGAACCAGGTCAATGGCATCGACGACTACGACAACCCGCTGTACCAGCCCATCCAGGACACCGAGTACAACGCCGAGCTGTACTACGGCGTGCATGTGACCAATTGGCTCACCATGCGGCCGAACCTGCAGTACATCCGTCATCCGGGCGGCGTGGATGAGGTCAACAACGCCGTGGTGGCCGGGCTGAAGATCCAGTCCAGCTTCTGATTGCTCCCTGGTGCGAACCTGGCCCGTCCTTGCGACGGGCTTTTTTTGCGCGTTCCCCGGTGCTTGAACGGGGCGGCTTTTCGTAGGAGCGAGCTTGCTCGCGAATGACCTGGCACCGATGTTCGTGTGGTTCGCGAGCAAGCTCGCTCCTGCAGAAGCCAGAGGCGGGCGTACCCGGAGCGGGCGAGGAACCCTTTTTCATTGGCGCGGGCGCTGCGCGTGACTAGGCTTTGCGGTTAGAATCGCCGCCTTTTCTGTAAGATGTAGTGAAACTACAGAGATCTTCACGCCCCGGAATGTCCGGGCAGGGATTGGATCAGGACATTCGGACCATGCTCGAGCATCCGCTGCAGCGCTTTTTTCATTCCATGCGAGGCAAGCGCCCCTTCGACTGGGTGCGCTTCCAGCGTCGCGACCTGCTGCTCATCGACCACCCGCAATGCCAGGCGGTCTTCAGCCGCCAGGGCGCGCAGCTGCTGCACTTCCAGCCACGCGGCGCGCGCCCTCTGCTGTGGTGTTCCAGCCAGTGGCCGAGCCTGAGCACGGCGCCGATCCGTGGCGGCATCCCGGTCTGCTGGCCCTGGTTCGGCAGCCATCCCACCGAGGCCGACTGGCCCCAGCATGGCTGGGCGCGCCAGCGCGAATGGCGCATGCTCGATGCCTGGGCCGACGATCAGAAAGCGGTGGTCAGCTGGCAGCTGGATATCGAGGACTGGCATGTGCGCCTGGAAGCGCGCCTGGGTCAGGATCTGGATATCGAACTCTCCAGCTACCACGAGGATGATAGTGACTGCCTGTTCAGCTTCGCCCTGCAACCCTACTGGCGCGTGGGATCGCTGCGTCGTTCGGTGGTCCATGGCATGGAACTGGACGGCAAGGCCAGCGGCCTGCCCAATACCTGGGCGCCCCGTGGCGCGGTCAAGCAGGTGCTCTACAACACCGGTTCCCTGGTCCTGGAAGATGCCGGCTGGCAGCGCCGCCTGCGCATCGACAAGAACACCAGCGCCGGCAGCGTCATCTGGCACCCGGGCAGCCGCGCGGTCGAGCAGGTGGAGCCGGGTGAGGCGGAGCGCTTCCTGTGCATCGGCGCTGCCGGTTATCGCGCGGGTGGGCTGATCCTCGCCCAGGGCGAACGCATGCTGCTGAACCTGCGCGCCGGTCTGGTCTGACCGGCTGATTTCAACGGGTTGGCCAAGCTGTAGGAGCGAGCTTGCTCGCGAACCGCTTGGTGCTGTCGTGCCCCGGCGAGCTTGTTCGCGAGCAAGCTCGCTCCTACGAAAAGCAGGGAGGCGGACAGCCCCTCGGCGAGGCCATCCGCGATACGAGGGGTGAACCCTCAGGACGGTTGCTGCGGGGTACCCAGCAGCGACTTGCCGGTTTTCTTCTGCCGCTTGGCCATGCGCTTTTCATGCGCGGTTTTCAGCGGCTTCTTCTTCGCTTGTTTCTTCGCGTCGAGACCTTTCACGAGCCTGTCCTCCAGGGGACGCCCTCGGGCCGAGAGCTGACAGCTTCAGCATAGTCCCGTGGCAGGCGGCCGCTCAGCCGGCGGTCAGGCGTTCCAGTTCGCGCCGCACCATGTTGGCGTAGTGCGGCGGGCTCAGCCGGTAAAGCTCGCCGGCCACCCAGGGCAGCCAGCGGGCGCCGAGCGGGTCGCGTTCGGCCAGCAGGCGCCGGGCTTCGGCCTCGGCGCGCTGGGCGTTTTCCTGGTGGTAGTCGGCGCGGCTCATCGGTGGGGGATCAGGTCTTGGCGCAGCTCAGGGTCTGCGGGTCGATGGTGATGCTGGCCAGCGGCTTGGCGTCGCTGCCGGCGTACTCGTGGGTGACGCTCAGGTGGTGCTCGCGGAAGCGCTGCAGCAGGTCGGGCTGCTGGCAGGTGGTCTCCGAGAGCTGCTTCTTCAGGCCGTTCTCGAACTTGGCGCGGGCGCCCAGGTCCATGGCGTCCAGGCGCAGGTTGGAGATGGCGTAGCGGTAATACAGCATCTTCTTCGCTGGGTCGAGCTGCACGCTGTTAAGGGTGGTCACCTTGTCCACCTGGCGCGGCAGGTTGGACTTGGTCACCTGGTCGAAATAGTCCGCCGACTCCTTGAGGAATTTCGCTTCTTCAGGGGTGTCTTCGGCGTGGACGGCAAGGCTGGTGAGCAACAGGAAGGGCAGGGCGAGACGGGCAAACGGCATGGGAGATTCCTGTACGGCTGATGGGAGTGGAGCGAAGGTGCAGGCTCAACAGGTGCGACAGCCCGGGCATGGCCAGGTTCGCTGGAGTGTGCCGTGACGGCGCGCTCATGGACTGTGAGTGTAGAGCACCGCCAGCCGCTGGCCGCTCGCGGGGCGATTCTTTTGCGGGTAGGCTTGCCACCGGCCTTTCTCCCAGCGTTCCCCCCACCTTTTTCCGCAGGTCCGCAGCCCCGCCATGATCGAACTGACCCAACTCGACCTCCGCTCCGATCCTGCCGCGCAACGCGTGGTGAAGGACGAAACCGTCGCTGTCGAATTCGCCACTACGGCAGGCGAATTGATGAGCCTCGAAGGCCCGAACCGTTACGCCGTCGGCGATGCGATCATCAGCGGCGCGACGGGCGAGCGCTGGGTGGTTTCCCGCCAGCGTTTCGATCCGAAATACCGGCCCGCCGACACCGGGCTCGCCCATGGCGAGCCCGGCGCCTACCGCAATGTCCCCAGCCCGGTGCTCGCCCGGCGCATGGACGAACCCTTCACCCTGTTGCGCTCCGCCGGTGGCGACCGCCTCAGCGGTTCCGCGGGTGACTGGGTCATGCAATACGCTCCCGGCGACTATGGCGTGGTCAAGGCCGAGCGCTTCGCCAAGGTCTATCGCCTGGCCGACTGAAACCGTCCCCGCTCTGGCCTCCAGGCCCCGCCAGCGGCTATGGTCTGTACTGGTGGGCGCTCTGCGCCGCGCCTTTGTTGCAACTTTGCCGGCGTTGCGCGGGTCCACCCTGCAGCCGCCGGCAGGCGGGACGTTCATCGGGAGGACGGTGCGGGATGCGATTCATGGACATGCGCGGGCTCAGCCTGGGGCCCTGGAAACTGATCAGCCTGACGGTGAAGGAATTCCTCGACGACGAGATGCCTACTTACGCCGCCGCGCTGGCCTACCAGGGTTTGTTCTCGCTGTTTCCCTTCCTGCTGTTCCTCATCGCGCTGCTCGGCTTCCTGCACCTGCCGGAGTTCTTCGACTTCCTCCGTCAGCAAGCCGACTACGTGCTGCCGACCCAGGCGCTGGACCAGGTCAATCCGGTGATCGACCAATTGCAGCAGCGCCAGGGCGGCCTGCTGTCCATCGGTATCGTGATCGCCCTGTGGTCGTCCTCGGCGGCGGTGCGCTCATTGATGACAGCGCTCAATGCAGCGTATGACGTGCGCGAGGCGCGCCCGGCGTGGAAGCGCATTCCGCTGTCGCTGTTCTACACCTTCGGCCTGGTGGCCATGTTGATGCTGATTGCCGCGCTGATGATCCTCGGGCCGCAGGTGATGGGCTGGATTGCCGCGAAGGTGGGCCTGGAGGATTTCGTGGTGATTCTCTGGAGCATCCTGCGCTGGCCGCTGATCGTGCTGCTGATGATGATGGCGGTGGCGATCATCTATTACGTCACGCCCAACGTGCAGCAGAAATTCCGCTTCATCACTCCCGGCTCGGTACTCGCCGTGGTGCTGTGGATTTCCGCGTCGCTGGGGTTCGGCTACTACGTGAAGAACTTTGCTGACTACAACGCCATGTACGGCAGTGTCGGCGCGATCATCGTGCTGCTGTTGTACTTCTACATCTCGTCGGCGGTGCTGTTGCTGGGGGCGGAGCTCAACGCGGTGATCGAGCACCATCTGCCTCACGGCAAGGACGAGGGCCAGCGCACCTTCGCCCAGGCTGAACCGACGCCGGACGAGAGTTAGGGCTGCATTGGCCGGTCAGCGACGGCGGGCGGTTCGCTGAGCAGGGAATTGACCAGCGCGGCGGCCTTCTCGAAGGAGGGGTAGCCGCTCTTGGCGACGTCCAGGTTGGCGTAGTCCTCCAGGTACTGTTTCGCCTTCTGCGGATCGGCCTGGTCCACCAGGAAGGGCTCGGACCAGATCTTGTAGAGCAGCGCCACGGCGTAGGGCTGGCCGGCATCGGCGGCCTTCTCCAGTAGCGGCAGCACTTCGTCTACCTGCGGGCCTTCCTTGATCTTCAGCAGCGCCATGTAGAAGCTCGCTTCGCCGCGTACGTCCTTCTCCAGGGAACGGGCGAGCAGGGCCTCGGCCAGCTCGTAGTTGGCCAGGTCACCGCTGGCGATCAGCAGCTTCGCCTGCAGCATGTCGTTCTGGTAGAGCAGGCGCTCCTGGCGGCAGGCCTCGCCGCTCAGCGGTTCGTCGCAGGGATTGCTGGCGGAGGTGGAACAGCCGGCCAGCAGCAGCGGCAGGGCCAGGGCGGCCAGCCGGTAAGGTACGTGTTGCTTGCCCATGCAAGTCCCTCGGGGGCGAATGTCAGGGTTCGACCGGTCGGTGGGCGCGCCGGTTCTGCTCATTGGCGAAAAGCATAGCCGCTGCGCTACACAAGGGTCGCGCGAGGGCTCATAGAGCCTCGAAACCGGGCAGACGCGGCAGGCGCTCGATGAGGAAGTCGATCAGCGCGCGGGTCCGAGCCGGCAGAAAACGGCGCGAAGGATACAGCAGACTGGCCTCCTGGGTAGGCCCGTGCCAATCCGGGAGGAGACGTTGCAGGGTGCCGTCGGCCAGCAGGTCGGCCACCAGCCAGGCCGGCGTCAGGCCGAAGCCGGCGCCCAGGCAGTAGCTCTCGCGGATCGCCAGGGAGCTGTTCACCGTGTAGCGGCTGCGGGTGGCGAGGTTCAGCTCGCGCCCGTCGGCGTGGCTCAGCAGCAGCTTCTGCCCGGCGTCGAGCCAGGCGAAACGCAGATAGTCGCAGAGCGGCAGGTCGGCAGGGCTGCCCAGCGTCGCCTGGCGCGAAATCCACGTCGGTGACGCGACCAGATAACGTGGCGAGCGGGCCAGTGGGCGGGCAATCAGTTGGTCCGGCAATTCGCCGCCCAGGCGCAGGGCGAGGTCGATACCTTCCTCGGCGAGGTCGACGAAGCGGTCGTTGAGCAGCAACTCCACCTCGACGTCCGGGTGCCGTTGCATGAACTCCAGCAGCAGCGCATTCAGACGCAACACACCCAGGCTCACCGGTGCGCTGATACGCAGGCGGCCGCGCACCTGTTCGGTCTCGCCGCGGGCTTCGCTGACGCCCTCGGCATAGCTTTCCAGTGTCTGCCTGGCGTGCTCGTAGAAGCGTCGGCCCTGTTCGGTGGGCTGCACGCGAGTGGTGCTGCGAATCAGCAATTGCGCGCCGACCTGTCTCTCCAGTGCCGCCATGGTCTTGCTCACCGTTGGCTGGCTGCTGCCGGACTCGCGAGCCACGGCGGAAAGACTGCCCAGCTCCACGGCGCGGACGAAACTGTGCAACGCCTTGAGAATATCCATGTCCTATTCGTTTATCGAATGACGGGTCTGCAAATATGCCGTCTACCGCCGTGATTGGGAATGGCTGAGTCTGTGGCCATCCCATCGCCGATATCGAGGAACGCCATGAAAAGATTGCTGCTCTCCGCCCTGATCAGCCTGACCCTGCCGCTGGCGCAGGCCGAGGAAGGACACTGGCAGGCGACCTGGAGCGCCAGCCCGCAGCGCACCTGGGGCAGGGAAGTACCGTTGCCGCTGGGCGTGCCGCCGGTGATCGGCAACCACACGCTACGGCAGAGCGTGAAGGTCAGCCTGGGTGGCCAGCGCGTGCGCATCGCGCTGTCCAACGCCTATGGCAGTCAGCCGGTGGCTATCGGTGGTGTCGCCGTGGCACTCGCCGCGTCGGCCGGGCAGCTCGATGGGCCAAGCCGCCGCCTGAGCTTCGCTGGCCAGCCCACGGCGTATATCGCGCCGGGCGCCGAACTGCTCAGCGACCCGCTGGATCTTGCTGTCCCACCGCTGGGCGAACTGGCCGTGTCGATCTACCTGCCGCAGCCCACCGCCATCGAAAGCTTCCATTGGGACGGCAAGCAGCGCGTCTACGGCGGGCCGGGTGAGCAACTCGACGCTGCGCACCTGCCGGCGGACGGCAAGATGGAAGCGCGCCTGTTCCTCGCCGACGTGCTGGTGGAGAACGCCGAAGCACGCCCGGTGGTGGCGGTGCTCGGCGACTCGATCACCGACGGCCGCGGCGCCAGCCTGGACGGCAACCAGCGTTGGCCGGACGTGCTGGCGCAGCGGCTGGCGGCGCATGACGTGGGCGTGATCAATGCCGGCATCTCCGGCGCGCGCCTGCTCTCCGACGGCATGGGGCAGAGCGCCCTAGTGCGTTTCCAGCGCGATGTACTGGGCAAGCCGGGCGTGAAGGCGGCCATCGTTCTACTGGGTATCAACGACATTTCCTGGCCTGGCAGCACCTTCGCGCCGAACAACCCGCTGGTGCAGTACGAGGACCTGGTCGCCGGCTACCGCCAGCTGATCGCCCAGGCCCACGTGCGCGGCGTGCGCCTCATGGGTGCGACCATCCTGCCGTTCGAACGTGCGCTCAGCGGGTCGCCCATCGAGAACTACCACGCGGCCAACAAGGAAGCGTTGCGCCAACGGCTGAACCAGTGGATTCGCGAGAGCGGCGAGTTCGATGCCGTGGTGGACCTGGATGCGCGACTGCGCGATCCCAGCCACCCGCTGCGCCTGCTGCCGGCCTACGACAGCGGCGACCACCTGCACCCCAGCGATGCGGGGAACCGGGCGATGGCGGAGAGCGTGGATATCGAGCCATTGCTGTAGGAGCGAGCTTGCTCGCGAACCGCTTCAGGCCGTGCCCGCCGGCGAGCTGTGTTCGCGAGCAAGCTCGCTCCTACGGAAAGCAGCTCGGATAACCTCAACTGCCGAACGCAGGTCCGATGCTGTCGTCGTCCATGCCGCGCTCCAGCTTGATCTTCAGCGCGAGATCGGTGCGCGAGTCGGCGAACTTCAGCGCATCGCTCACCCTCACCCGGCCTTCCTCCAGGAGTTTATAGAGGCTCTGGTCGAAGCTCTGCATGCCGCTTTCCAGCGCGCGTTCCACCGCGCCCTTGAGCTCGGGCAGCTCGTCACGCTGGATGATGCCGCGGATGTGCGGCGTGCCCAGCACCAGCTCCACCGCCACCGCACGGCGCTGGTGGGTGCCGGGAACCAGGCGCTGGCCGACCAGCGCGAGGATGTTCTGTGACAGGTCGGCCAGTACCTGCGGGCGCGCCTCGTCAGGGAAGAAACGGGTGACGCGCTCGATGGCGTGGCGGCAGCTGGTGCCGTGCAGGGTGGCGACGCACAGGTGGCCGGTCTCGGCATAGTGCAGCGCGTGCTGCATGGTGGCAGCGTCGCGGATCTCGCCGAGCATGATCACGTCCGGCGCTTCGCGCAGGACGTTGCGCAGGGCGTCCTCGTAGCTGTGGGTATCCAGGCCGACCTCGCGCTGGTCGATGATCGATTTCTTGTGCGTGTGGAGGAACTCGATGGGGTCCTCGATGCAGACGATGTGCCCGGAGCGGTGGCGATTGCGGAAGTCCAGCATGCTCGCCAGGGTGGTGGATTTGCCTGCGCCGGCCGCGCCGATCACCAGGATCAGCCCGCGGTCCTGCATGGCCAGCTTGTCGAGGATCGACGGCAGGCCGAGGGAGGTGACGTCGGGGATCACCTGCTTGATCAGGCGTACCACCATGGCCACTTCGCCACGCTGGAAGTAGATGTTCGCGCGGAAGCGCCCGACGTCCGGCACGCTCAGCGCCAGGTTCATTTCCAGATCGCGCTCGAAGTCCTGCGCCTGGGTCGGCGACATCAGTTGCCAGGCCAGGGTCTTCACTTCACCGTTCTGCAGCACGCGATCGTCTGCCGGCTGGCTGTGGCCTTCGGCTTTCAGGTGCGGCGGTGCGCCGACGCTGAAGAACATGTCCGAGCCGCCGCGCTCGGGTAGCAGGCGCAGGTACTGGATGACGTCGGGGAGGGGAGAGTTGCTCATGGGATCGTCCTTGGATGGCGAGAGTGCGCATCTGCATTGAGCCTAGCCGCAATGCCGGACGGGAGCCTAGGGGAGGCTGCGGCACGCCGTGTTGACGTGCCGCAGGGAAGCACCTCAGGTCGACAACTGGTTGGCGAACTGGCCCACGGCGTTGACCACGCGCTGGGCGCTGTCCTGGATCTCGATGATCACCGTACCAGCCTGCCCGGACAGCTCCAGGCCCAGCTCGGCCTGCTGCTTGCCGCGGTCGATCATGGCCACGGCCTGGCCGGCCAGGTGCTGGTTCTGTTCCACCACGCGAGTGATTTCCTCGGTGGCGGCGCTGGTACGCGAGGCGAGTTGGCGCACCTCGTCGGCGACCACAGCAAAGCCGCGTCCCTGGTCGCCCGCGCGGGCGGCTTCGATGGCGGCGTTGAGCGCCAGCAGGTTGGTCTGGTCGGCGATGCTGCGGATGCTCTGCACCAGCGCGCCGATGGCCTGGGACTGGCGGTCCAGGGCCTCGATGCCCTGGGCGGCCTCCTGCATGCGGTCGGCCAGTTCACGCATCACCTCGACCGTCTGCTGCACCACGGCGGCGCCCTTGGTGGCGCTGTCGTCGGTGGTCTGCGAGGTATCGAAGGCGATGGTCGCGGCCTGGGCGACGGCGTTCTCGCGGTGCACCTGCTCGGTGATCACGGTGGCGAACTTCACCACTTTGTAGAGGCGGTCGTGGGCGTCGATGATCGGGTTGTAGGAGGCCTCCAGCCAGACTTCATGGCCACGGCTGTCGATGCGCTTGAAGCGACCGGTGACGAACTCGCCGCGGCGCAGCTTGGCCCAGAAGGCTTCGTACTGCGACGAGTTGTACTCGCTGGGCTCGCAAAACATCCGGTGATGCTTGCCCTGGATCTGCGACAGGCCATAGCCCATGGCGTTGAGGAAGCGGTCGTTGGCGGCGAGCACTTCGCCCTGCAGGTTGAATTCGATCACTGCGGTGGAGCGTTGCAGCGCCTCGATCAGGTTCTCGTGCTCGCGGGAGTTCTCGATGGTGCGGGTCAGGTCGCTGGCGTAGATCGAGAAACGCTGGATCGCACCAGTGCCGTCGTGCACCGGCTGCAGGATCGAGCGCAGCCAGGCCTCTTCGCCGTCACCACGAAGCAGTCGGATCACCCCGGCCAGGTGTTCGCCGCGCTCAATGGCGTGCTTTACCTTCAGATGGAAGTCCAGCCCGCGGACATGGTCGGGAATCAGGTCCAGCAGCGGACGGCCCTTGAGCTGTTCGCCGCGGTGGAGCATTTCCTTCTCGAAGTTGCTGTTCACCGACTCGATGCGGCCCCGGGGGTCGAGGAACAGCACGAGCATTTCCTCGTCGAGGCTGGCGCGGATCTCTTCGACGGAGGCGAGTTCTTCACGCAGGGCGGCCAGTTCCTGCTTCAGACGCGAGTTGAACATTCGTGGGCTTTCTCTAGTGGTGAGGCACGAAGGCTATTGCCGATTCGTTTCACCCATTGCATCGGCCGAACCAGCCGCGACTTTAGCCCCGGATGAGTCGGCGTAGCCCGCATGGTACAAGGCCTGGCGCCAGTTTTCAGGCGGAACTGGTCAGTTCCTGACTGCTGGCGATGGCGGCGCGCAGCTGATCGGTGTCCAGCGGCTTGTGCAACAGCTGGCTGCCGCTGGCGGCTGCCTCGCGCAGGCGCTCGGGGGAGGTGTCCCCGGTGATGATCAGCGCGGGCACCTTGCGCGAGAGATAGCTGCGGATACGCCGGACGGCGTCTGCGCCGGTCTGGCCCTCACCCAGGCGGTAGTCGCTGAGGATCAGGTCGACGGGGGCGCGGCCGCAGCGGCTGGCTTCGATATGGCGCTGGCAGGCGAGGAGGGCGCTGGTGCCGGGGTATACGCGATGACCCCAGACCTCGAGCAGCTTGCACAGCCCCTGCAGCACGTCGAACTCATCCTCCACCACCATGATGCCCAGCTCGGGGCCGCGACAGGTTTCGGCCAGCGGCATCGAGGGGGCCTGCAGCGGAGCCTCGGTCAGCGGTACGCGCAGGCTGAAACAGGTTCCCCGGCCGGGTTGCGAGGTCAGCGCCAGGGGATGGCCGAGCAGGCGTGCGGTGTGGCGCACGATGGCCAGGCCCAGGCCGAGCCCCTGCTTGCGGTCGCGTTCGGCGTTATGCAGCTGGACGAACTCGTCGAAGATCACTTCCTGCTGACTGGAATGGATGCCGATGCCGGTGTCGAACACCTGGATTTCCAGTTCCGCGCCACGTCGCCGACACCCCAGCAGTACGCCTCCGTCCTGGGTATAGCGGAAGGCATTGCTCAGCAGGTTGTCGAGTACGCGCTTGAGCAGCAGCGGGTCGCTGTCCACCCACTGCCGGCTGTCCTGCACGCGCCAGCGCAGTTCGCGTTCGCGGGCGGTGCCGGCGAACTCCTCCTGCAGGTCGGCGAACAGCTTGCGCAGCGAGATCGGCTCGCGCGCCACAGGCACTACGCCGGCGTCCAGACGCGAGATGTCCAGCAGGCCGTTGAGCAGGTCGCCCAGGTTGCCGAGCATGGCGCGCAGGCGCGTGGCGATATCGCGTGCCTGGCGAGAGTCCACCGGACCGCGCTCGGCGAGGGCGGAGAGCGCGCCAACGAATAGCCCGAGGGCATGAATGGGCTGGCGCAGGTCGTGGCTGGCGGCGGCAAGGAAGCGGGATTTTGCCTGGTCGGCAGAGCGCGCCCGATCGCGCTGTTCGCGCAGGCTCTGCACCAGCTCGGAGTTCTCCTGGCGCAGGCGGATGGTCTCGCACAGGCTGTGGTAGGTTACCCGGCTGTAGTAGAGGTTGACCCCGGCGAGGCAGACGATGAAGAAGCTGTAGGTGGTGTGCTGCTCGTCGGCGACGCTCAGGCACAGCACCAGCAGGGGCAGCAGCATGGCCGTGAGTGAGCCGATGTAGGCCGGGGGATAGGCCGACAGGGACGGCACCGCACCGCACACCAGGCCCGTGAGCACGATGCAGGTGAAGGCGAACAGCTGCGGGTCGCCATGGGCGAACCCGGCCCAGCCCAGCCAGCCCCATAGCAGGCTGCTGGACCAGGACAGCAGCGTGTTGCCCCACAGCCAGTTTTTACCCAGCGTGTGCGCAGGGGCTTGCCGGAAGTACGCGCGTGCCAGGACAATCCGGCCCAGTGTGAGCGCGTAGAGCGCAGCCAACCAGCAGACCATCGCCGTCGGCGACAGGGCGTTGCGGAAGATGTACAGCACCGGCAGGGGAATCACCAGGTTGGCGAAGAGCACAGCGTACGATTGGCGGAACAAGAGATCGACCAGATCGCGCTGCTGCAGGTTGTTGTGCATGTCCGGAATGCCTCAGGGAGACGAAAGATGGAAGGGAAGCACGAACTGCGGGTGCTCATCGCCGATGACCACGGCATAGTCAGGGATGGACTGCGTCTGTTGCTGTCGACCCTGGTTGGGGTCGAGGTGGTCGGTGAGGCCGCTGACGGCCAGCGTCTGCAGGCGCTGCTGGAAGAACAACGGGCGGATCTTCTCCTGCTTGACCTGAACATGCCTGGTCTCAACCGGCTGCAGTTCATCCATGAGCTGCGCCAGCGTCACCCGCGGCTGAGAATACTGGTGCTCACCGCGAACACTGAACTGGCCACCGTACGTTCGGTGCTCGATGCCGGGGTGCACGGCTACCTGAGCAAGGGCGAGGACACCGGCGAACTGCTCGAGGCGATTGCCGCCCTGCGCAGCGGTCAGCACTACCTGGCGCGCAGCCTGCGCTTCCAGCTGGAAAGGCCCTCCAGGCGCCCGCAGGGCGAGGCCGACCTGCTCTGTGCGGTTGAGCTCACCAAGCGCGAACGGCAGATCCTTTCCCTGGCCGCCCAGGGCCGCAGCTCGCGGGAAATCGCCGAGCACTTCAGCATCAGCCCGCTGACCGTGCGCAAGCACCGCGAGAACCTCATGCGCAAGCTCGACCTGCACAGCACCGCCGAACTCGCGGCCTATGCCGTCCGCCTGGGCGTTCCCAGTGCCTGAGTCGAACCTGTGGTCTGCCTGCGTGCGCATGCCGCGCGTCCTGTCGGTGAGTCGTTCCGATAGAGACTAGCGCTGCGCACTACCGGAAAAAATACGGCAACTGTCGTATGTGCCCGACCTGCTGCACTCCCTAACCTTCCCGACACGGACCAGATGTTGCCTCGATGCGCATCGGCCGATACCCGATCAAGGGAAGGATCACACCATGACACTGCCTGCCTATTGGGCCTCGTTCGCCGTGGCGACGCTGGCCTTCGCCTGCATGCCCGGCCCGGCCATCCTCTACATGACCTCGCAGACTCTCTCCCACGGCCGCCGCGCCGGCCTGCACGCCGCACTGGGCATCCACCTGGGTTGCTACGCACACATCCTCGCCGCCAGCGCCGGCCTCGCCGCGCTGCTGCACCACGCCCCCCATCTGTACCTCACGCTGAAGCTGGCCGGGGCCGCCTACCTGATCTGGCTCGGCGGCACGATGATCTTCGGCCGGCACCGCCTGGGTGCCAGTGGTGAGGAAGTGGGCGAAGCACGACCGAAGGTGCTGCGCGACAGCATCATAGTGGAGGTGCTCAACCCCAAGACGGCGCTGTTCTTCCTGACCTTCCTGCCGCAGTTCGTCGACCCGTCCGCAAGCCTGCCGGTGAGCCTGCAGTTCTTCATCCTCGGGATGATCGTCAACCTGGTGTTCTCCACCGCTGACGTGCTGGCCGTGCTGTTCGCTGCGCTACTGCTCGGGGCGTTGGGCAAGGGGCGGGGGCAACGCCTGATGCCGCGGGTATGCGGCTCGATCCTGGTGGGGCTTGGCGTGATGCTGGTGGCCCGGGGCGGGCCGGTGTAACGCGGGGAGGGAGGGGATGCGCCGCCCCCCAAAATGGGCGCGGCGCGGGCGAAGCGGATCAGTCCTCGCGGCTGGTCACTTCCACCAGGTGGTAGCCGAACTGGGTCTTCACCGGACCCTGGACGACGTTCAGCGGGGCACTGAACACGACCTGGTCGAACTCGCGGACCATCTGGCCCGGGCGGAAGGTGCCCAGGTCGCCGCCGCTGCGGCCGGACGGGCAGGTGGAGTTGTCGCGTGCCACCTGGGCGAAGTCGGCGCCGCCTTCGATGGACGCTTTGAGTTCATTGCACTTGGCTTCGCTGGAAACCAGGATGTGACGGGCGGATGCACGGGCCATGGGATAACTCCTGAACAGGCAGTAGGAAAGGGCGAAGCCTAGCCGATTCCAGGCCTGAACCCAATGCCAGGCGCTGGGTGGCTTGCCCGACTTTGTAGGATGGCGTGGAGTGCAGCGATACCCATCGATTTCCGTGGAGGGATTGCTGATGGGTATCGCAAGCTCCACCCATCCTACGTTCTGCGATACGACCGGCATCTACGCTGCGAAACGTCACGCAGGACGAATGACGCACCGGGATGGGGGCGATCAGGCCTTGGTGCCGAACACTTCGCTCAGGTGCTGCTGGTAGCGCTGCACATCACCCTCGATGTTCGGGCGCTTCATCACGTCCACGCAGAGGAAGGTCGGCAACGGGCTCATGCCCAGGAACTGGTTGGCCTTGTGGAAGGGGAAGTACACCGCGTCCACGCCCTTGCCCTCGAAGAAATCGGTCGGGTCGTCGAAGGCCTGCTGCGGGGCGTTCCAGGTGGCCGAGATCATGTACTGCTTGCCATGCAGCAGGCCGCCGCTGCCGTACTTCTGCGAGGCGTCGGAGCGGGTGCGGCCGTCGTTGGCGTAGAGGCTGCCGTGGCCGGCGGTGAACACCTCGTCGAGGTACTGCTTGACGGTCCAGGGCGCGCCCATCCACCAGCCGGGCATCTGGTAGACGATGACATCGGCCCAGAGCATTTTCTGCACTTCTTCCTGGATGTCGTAGCCGCCGTCGATGAAGGTCTCCTTCACGTCGAAACCGGCGTGGTCCAGGTGCGCGATGGCAGCTTCATGCAGGGTGGCGTTGTAGCGGCCGTCGGAGTGGGCGAACTGTTTGCCGCCATTGATCAGCAGGATCTTTTTCATGGGGTGGGCTCCCGAAATCTGAAGGGTGAGAAAATCGATGGACGCAGAATATCGGGCGACCAGGGATGGAAAAACCCGCTTCCGGACAAATGATCCGTGCGTGAGAATCAAAAATGGAGAAGATTGATTTGCGTCAGGATAAGGCAATCTTTCCTTAACGCAGGACCACCACCGATGTACGCCTTCATCCTTCAGGCCCACACCCTTCCGGAAAAATCCCAGGCCTTCGAGGACCTGTTCCGTACCTACCTGACGCCCAGTCGTGCCGAGGATGGCTGCATCCAGTACCACATGCTGCGCGACGTGAACGACCCGACGCTGTTCACCTTCTTCGAGGTCTGGCAGAGCCGCGAGCACCTGGCCATTCACACCGCGCTGCCGCACATGCGCGAGTTCCACGAGCGGCGCATGGAGTACCTGCGCCGCGATTTCGCCAT
This sequence comes from Pseudomonas sp. YH-1, assembly GCF_051990045.1. Lineage (NCBI taxonomy): Bacteria > Pseudomonadati > Pseudomonadota > Gammaproteobacteria > Pseudomonadales > Pseudomonadaceae > Pseudomonas > Pseudomonas sp. YH-1. The sequence continues at coordinate 3,028,357 of NZ_CP178184.1, forward strand.
CCAGGAAGTCGAGGTGATGGAGCCGCGTTGACCGGCGTTCAGGCCACCACCTTGTTGCGCCCGGCTTCCTTGGCCTTGTAGAGGTTGGCATCGGCCGCGGCGATCAGTGCCTCGACGCTGTCCGCCTCGGTGTCCGAGGTGCTGGCCACGCCAACGCTGATGGTCACGATGCCGCGTGTGCTCTTCTCGTGGGGGAGTGCGGTTTCCTCCACAGAACGGCGGATGGATTCGGCCACCCGAGCGGCGGCAGCGGTGTCGCAGCCGGGCAGGATCGCCACGAATTCCTCGCCGCCGTAGCGTGCGGCGCCGTCGTCCTCGCGTTGGCAGCCCTGGCCGACCAGGTGCGCCACGTTGATCAGCGCCAGGTCGCCACGCGGATGGCCGTAGTGGTCGTTGTAGGCCTTGAACTGGTCGATATCCATCATCAGCACTGCCAGGGGTCCATCACCGCCGCGGCGGCGCTGCCACTCGCCCTTGGCCTTTTCGTCGAACCAGCGACGGTTGTGCAGACCGGTCAACGGGTCGGTGCCGGCTTCGGTACGCAGGCGATTCTCCTGGGCGTCGCGGCGGCGCAGGTGCCGGGTCAGGCGATAGGCGAAGAACAACGTTGCAGCGTTGATTGCCAGCAACAGGCCGCTGGTGACCCAGGTCCGCGCGGTCCAGGTCTGGAAGATCACCTCGCGGCACAACTCTACCGAGACCACCGCCGGGTAGTCGCCGATGCGTCGGTAGCCGCGCCAGTAAGCATCCGAGGTGGTGCCCTGCTGGCGGAAGTAGTCGTTGTGGCCGCTGGCGATGAACTCGCGGAAGGTGTCGATCTCTTCCTCGCTGGCGCGCGGCAGCTCCGGCGGCCATTGGGCGAGCACGGTGCCATCGAGCAAGCGGATGGAGACCACCCCGTGCTTGCCCAGGTCCAGCCCGCGCACGAACGACTCCAGGTGCTGCAGTTCCTTGATTGCGGCGACCACGCCGACGAACTGGCCGTCCTTGTTCGTCACCGCGCGGCTGAGTGCGGTGCTGGTCGAAGAGCCGGGATAGGACGGCATGAAGGGATGGCTGAGGAACAGGCGGCCGGGATTGTCGCGGGCGATCTTGAAATAGTCGCGCATGGACAGGTCCTGGCTGGACTCGCCGGCGTGGTTCAGGTCGGCCAGCAATTGGCCTTGGGCGTCGGTCACCACCAGGGTGCCCGCGTGCATCGAGCCGGCGGCGTGGCCTTCGACGAGCTCCTGCAGAACCTGTTGCGAGAGGTCCGGCGTCGCCGGGCCGGTGATGACATTGGAGAGTGTCAGCAGAGTCTGGGCGTGCACGTCGAGGTCACGGTGGAACTCGCGCTCCACCAGCAGCAGGGTGTTCTTGCCGCTGGCGTGGGCATAGGCCAGCGCATCCTGCTTCATCTGCAGCATGTGCCAGCCGGCCAGCAGCGAGGCAAGCACCGCCAGCAGGAAGGTAAAGCAGAACACGCGAATCGGTTTGAGCACTGCGCACCTCCCGCTGTGGCTCGGACTTTGTTCAGGTTCCTGAATTGTCCGATATGTCGGGTGGCATACAACGGTAGTTGGCAGGGCCCTTGCCTTATGTCAGGTGGCTGGGAAATTCTCCGAGGCGTGCCGCCGACAACCTTTACCGCAGGTTTCAGCAGAGCGCCCCAGCGAGGGAACCCATTCACGCCGGCCGCAGCCAAACGCCAAGAAATCCCGCATCATTGAGCCCTTTTCGACCATCGGAGCCGTCCATGCCCAGCCAGTCGTTCCTTCCGCGTAGCCTGCTGTTGTCGCTCGGCCTGCTGGCCGCTGCCTCTGCCAGCGCGGCCGACCAGGACCAACTGCTCGAAGCCATCAACGCCTACCGGGGCGATGTGCAGTCCTGCGGCGGCCAGGCTTCGCAGGTGCTGCCGCCGTTGTCACCGGACTCGCGCCTGGCCCTGCCGGCTTCTGCGGGAGAGTGGAAGGCTGCGCTGAGTCAGGCTGGCTACCCGATGAGCAGCGTGCGCATGCTCAGCCTGACCGGCCCGCGCGATGTCACGGCCGCCATGAAGGCGCTGCAGGAAAGCTTCTGCCAGGTGCTGCTGGACCCGCAGTTCGTCGATGTCGGCATCGTTCGTGAAGGCGATGACTGGCGCGTGCTGCTCGGTCGCCCTCTGCTGCAAGGCAAGCTGGGCACCTGGGAAGCCGAAGGCCAGCAAGTGCTGCAGGCGATCAACGCCGCGCGTGGAAAGGGTCGCCAGTGCGGCGGGCAGGCCTTCGGCCCGGCTGGCGCGTTGAGCTGGAACGCGACCCTGGGCGGCACCGCCGAGGCGCACAGCCGTGACATGGCCAATAACAACTACTTCGACCACAAGGGCCGTGACGGCAGTACCCCGGGTGACCGCGCGGAGTTGAACGGCTATGCCGGCCAGCGCATCGGCGAGAACATCGCTGCCGGACAGGGCAACGCGCAGAAGGTGGTGGACAGCTGGCTGGCCAGCCCTGGTCATTGCGCCAACCTGATGAACCCGCAGTACAGCGAACTGGGCGCGGCCTACGCAGCGGACCCGAAGAGCGACGCGGGCATCTACTGGACGGCGATGTTCGGCTCGCCCTGAGTCGTCATCGACCGCCGCTGACAGCGCCCGGCACGCCGGCCTGGCGCTTCAGCTTCGCTGCGAGAATGGCCGATTCGACCGCCGCCAGGGTGCCCGAGGCGGCCGGCCGCTCGAAGACACGACTTTCGGCGAGGGTGGAGACGCGCTCGCCGCTGTCCAGCGTGAACTCCACGAACGCCAGGTGCTCCGACCAGCTGCGGTAGCGCCGCACCATGAACAGGCTGTGGCGGCTGCGCACCGAGCTGATTTTCTCCAGCGCGATCTGCCGGTGGCTGTCCTGGCCGCAGAGCACCAACTCGCCCTTCTCGATGAAAGCCGGTTCGGCGCGCGCGACTCGCAGCCATTCCACGGCAAAGCGTACATCGAGCATCAGCAGGAACAGGGGCAGGAGCGAGAGCGGAGGGACGACACCGCCGAACATCTTGATCAGCGTGAAGGCCGTCATCGCCAGCAGGATCAGCAGGGTGGCGGCGCGGTAGAAGAGGACGTTGTCGAACTCGGTTTGCGGCAAGAACCGGACTTCCATGTACCTGTTTCCTCGGCAACTGCGAAACGTTTTCCAGCCAGACGTTTTAGCAGACTGGGGCACGCTTGCCACGCGAGGTCGGTCACGGCACGGGCGACGCGGCAAAAGAAAAACCGGCGCCTGGGCGCCGGTTTTCAGGTGTCGCTGCGGGAGCCGGAGTCAGTTCCCGGCTGAACCGGCCACTCAGTGCGGCTGGTTCAGGGTCAGGCGCATATGGCGGTTCACATCCTTGTACAGCAGGTAGCGGAAGCGACCGGGGCCACCGGAATAGCAGGCCTGCGGGCAGAAGGCGCGCAGCCACATGAAATCGCCGGCTTCCACCTCGACCCAGTCCTGGTTCAGGCGGTACACCGCCTTGCCTTCCAGCACGTACAGGCCGTGCTCCATCACATGGGTCTCGGCGAACGGAATCACGCCGCCCGGCTCGAAGTTCACGATGTTCACGTGCATGTCATGGCGCATGTCGGCCATGTCGACGAAGCGGGTGGTGCTCCAGCGGCCTTCGGTGTCCGGCATCACGCGCGGCTCGATGTCCTGCTCGTTGGTGACGAAGGCTTCGGGCAGCGGTACGCCGTCGACTTTCTGGTAGTGCTTGCGGATCCAGTGGAAGCGGGTGTGCTGGCCGCTGGTGTTGCGCACCTTGTAGTCGGCGCCCGGCGGAATGAACGCGTAGCCGCCCGGCTTCATGGTGTGCACTTCGCCCTGCAGGGTGAGGCTCAGCTCGCCCTCGACGATGAACAGCACCGCCTCGGCGTTGACGTCCTGCTCGGGCTTGTCGCTGCCGCCCTGGGGCGCCAGTTCGACGATGTACTGCGAGAAGGTCTCGGCGAAGCCCGACAGCGGGCGGGCGATGACCCACATGCGCATGTTGTCCCAGAAGGGCAGGTGGCTGGTGACGATGTCACGCATCACGCCCTTGGGGATCACGGCATAGGCTTCGGTGAACATGGCGCGGTCGGTGAGCAGCTCGGTCTGTGCCGGGTGCCCGCCGTGCGGCGCGTAATAAGTGGATTTGGCCATGGGGTAATTCCTCATTGTTGTCTTGCTGCCCGGCGCGTAAGGCGCCGTGGTGAGCAATGCGTGCAGAGCGGCGCGCTTGTCGGTGCGCTGGCCGTCGCTGGAAACCACGATATCCAGCGGCGTGTTCATGCACAAATTAAATGTTGGAATCCACTGTATTCGATTTGCAAATGCGTGTCAGCCCTTCGTATCCTGCGCCAGGACCCGTGACAGTACGCGCGCCAGCTCCTTCACCATCGGGTCGACCGCCGGGCGGTGCAGCATGGCCACCTCGAAGACGTCCACCGAGGGTAGCCCGATATTCTTCGGTAGCACGGCGTGTTCCGCCGTCACCGCGCGCTGTGGCAGCAGACCGATGCCCATGCCGTCGGCGATGGCCGACTGGATGCCGGAGAGGCTCGAACTGGTGAAGCTGATATGCCAGCGCCGGCCGATGGACTCCAGCGCCGCGATCATCTCGTCGCGATACACTCCGCGCGGCGGAAAGGTGACGATGGGCAGCGGGTCCAGCTCGATGCAGGCGTTCTTTGCGCTATCCACCCAGCGCGTCTTTTCCGGCCAGCAGGCCACCGCTTCGCGGGCGTTCTGCCGCTGCTTGAGCAGCACCAGGTCCAGTTCACCGCGGTCGTAGCTGGCGGACAGGTCACGGCTCAGCCCGCTGGTGACCTCCAGCTTCACCTGTGGGTAACGGCGGTTGAACGCGGCCAGTTGCTCGGTGGTGCGCCCGGTGGCGAAGTCGTCCGGTACGCCGATGCGCACCGTCAGCGCCACGGTGGCGCCGGATAGCGCCTCGACCATTTCGTCATTCAGCGCCAGCAACCGCCGCGCATAGCCCAGCAGCGTATCGCCGGCATCGGTGGGCAGTACATCGCGATTACCGCGCTCGAGCAGGCGATGTCCGGCCATCTCCTCCAGCCGGCGGATCTTCTGGCTGACGGTGGACTGGGTCGAATGCAGGCGCGCGGCGGCCGTGGTGAAGCTGCCGCAATCGGCCACCGTGACGATGGCGCGCAGCAGGTCGAGGTCGAAGAGGCGGGTATTGGGTTTTTCACTGTCGCTCATGGCGGTATCGGAAATCTGAATGCGATACCGCTTTCTAGCAGCTCAGCCCGAGCCCCGGCAAATCACCCGGCGGTGTCGACGCTCAGAAGTCGACGGTCTTCGCCCAGGGATCGCCGACGCTGCTACCGCGCCGGTCGCCCTTGCGGCGGTCGTCTTCGAAGCGGATGGATTGACGTCGGTCGGCGCTGCAACGGCGCTCGGTGTGGCGGGTATCGATCTGGAACTTGGCCTTTGTCCTGGCCGGCGTCACCGCATCGGGCGTGGCGGCGGACTCCATGGGAACCAGGCTGAGTTCATCGATGGTCAGGTCATCGAAGTTGAAATCGCTGAGGTCGAAATCGTCGTCGAGATTCATCGCGCGTCGCTCCACTGCAATACCCTCAGTGGTGAGCCTAGAGGGATAGTGGCGTTGCGCCTTCGCAACCGACGAACTGCACGCCGGACGTTTCCTTCGGCGCGATCTAGACTCCAGAAGCTGACCATATCCGGGGGACCACACGGAGAGCGTCATCATGAAGCGTCTACCGATATTTCTGCCGGTGCTGGCTGCGATTGCCACGTTGTCCGGTTGCATGAGCAATGAAGAGTTCCTTGCCTCCAACCAGCAGGCCGCGATCAAGGCTACCGAGTCGCGGGCGAAGTTCGAGATGAACTGCGGGGCGGTGACCAGTAGCGTGCTGTCGAGCAAGGTCACCAGCGTGCGCCGCGCCATGGAGCGCACGGAGTACACCATCGGCGTGCGTGGCTGTAACAAGCAGGTGACCTACATCACCTACTGCCTGAATCCGGAAACCTGCAACGCCATCGCCGATACGGCGCGGATGGGGGCGCCATAAGCCTCGCCGGGGTGGGGAGTTCGTGGTCCATCCTGGGTTTCTCCCTTGCGCGACTAATGCATTTGCGAATCTCCATACGGCGGCCTTATTGGTTTCCCGACAATTTCCGCAGGAAGGGGCGGGGATCCATAGGCATCTGGCAGCCATGGTTTGCTGAGGCATCCAGCCAGGCTACTAGTCGCTTTGCTGTTTCGGCGTCTTCGGGTTGCTGGGCGATACCGAGGATGTACTCGGCCTCGGCTCTGAATTGCGCCTGAGATAGCGCAACGATCTCGGTAGCGCCTGCCCCGAAGCACTGGCTTGCGTCTTGCGGAAAGGGGTAATAAGCCTGCGCTGGATCGCTTCGGGCGAGAGATGATGACAGTGCCCGCAACGCCGCCTGATGTTCGGGACTGGCATCGTCAAACCGAAGATAGGAGCGGTCGCATTTTCTGAAATTCATGACCGCGGCAGCCACAAAACCTTTCTCTGCCCAGGACTCCAGCCGCGAGCACGCCTGGCTGCGTTTCTCGGTATCACTGCCTGGCATATTCAGAATGAGCTGCGCTTGGTAGAACGCGGCGGCCGGGTGCCCGAGTTCGGTAGCTTTCTGCAGTTCGGCGTTGGCGCTGTCTATCGCCACCTCCAGCTTTCCCGCAGAGAAACCTTTGCTATCGGCGAGCATCTGCCGGGCTTGTTCCAGGCTTGAACGGGCCTGCTCATAGTGCTGCTCTGCAGCAGGAGAAGGACTACTGGCGAACACAGGGGAACAGTGGAATGCCAGGCCGAAGATGAAAGAAGAGACGTTCAGGGTACGCATGCTGTCCTTGTCATGGGCGGAGTTTTCTGGCGCTAGCTTGCCAGCTCTCGCCTCAATCCAGCCAGCTGTGCCAGGCCAGTCGGATTGCGCCGTCCTGCAGGGGCAGCAGCGTCAGGTTCGGCGCCTGGCGCAAGTCGGTGACCAGTTGGCTCCACGCGGCGGAATCATCGCTGGGCTCGCGGCGCAGGGTGATGCCCAGGCTCTTGAGCGTGGTCGGGTCAGCCAGCAGGGCGTTCACGCGGGCGGACAGTTGGTCGTAGGTTGCAGCATGCATGGGAGGCCTCCGGAGTTCGGTCGCGGGCTGGATGGAAAATACTGTATGTAAATACAGTGTTTCTTGTAAAGACCTGTGTGACCATCGGTAGGTGGGTTTCTATAGGACCTGAAATTGGGAGGCTCTGGGACGGGGCTCTGAATGGTGGCGGTGCTCGCCTGGGAGCTCGGCCCTTGTGAGCCGCGGATCTGAGGGATGGTCTGCTGTAATCGTTCTGAAAATGGAACGCTAGAAGTGAATTTTGCCGTCTGGTGGAGCAAGGGTGTCGAATTTAATCTCTCTTCCCATGCAGTGACGCACTGCAGACGAGTCCAAAACCTTCCGGCCCAGCCGGCCCCCACTGAAAGCAAATCGAGGATTTCACCATGACCCACGCCACCTACAACCGCCTGGACAAAGACAACGCCGCCGTCCTGCTGGTCGACCACCAGGCCGGTCTGCTCTCGCTGGTCCGCGACATCGATCCGGACAAGTTCAAGAACAACGTGCTGGCGCTGGGTGACCTGGCCAAATTCTTCAACCTGCCGACCATCCTCACCACCAGCTTCGAAACCGGCCCCAACGGCCCGCTGGTACCCGAGCTGAAGGCCCAGTTCCCGGACGCCCCATACATCGCCCGCCCCGGCCAGATCAACGCCTGGGACAACGAAGACTTCGTCAAGGCGGTGAAGGCCACCGGCAAGAAGCAACTGATCATCGCCGGCGTGGTGACCGAGGTCTGCGTGGCATTCCCGGCGCTGTCGGCCCTGGCCGAAGGCTTCGATGTGTTCGTGGTGGCGGATGCTTCCGGCACCTTCAACGAGATGACCCGTGATGCGGCTTGGCGTCGGATGGAAGCGGCCGGTGCGCAGCTGATGACCTGGTTCGGCGTGGCCTGTGAGCTGCACCGCGACTGGCGCAACGATATCGAAGGCTTGGCGGCGCTGTGCTCCAACCACATTCCGGATTACCGGAATCTGATGACCAGCTACAACGCGCTGACTGCTGGCAAGTAATTCTTGCGGCACAACGAAAAGCGGAGCTTCGCATGGGGTTCCGCTTTTTCTTTTGTAGGAGCGAGCTTGCTCGCGAACCTGCTGCGGCACGGTCCCTTGTCGTGGGAGCGGACTCCGTCCGCGATGTGCCTCCCTCGCGCCTTGGTTTCCCGCGTCGCGCCGGCGTGCGCGCTGACTTCTTGTTTCGCCCCCTCGGGCGACCTCCTTTGGCAAACGACGGATGGCCGCCCCACCCAAAGTGGGCAAAGGTCTTGCCCCAATCATCCGGTTTTTCGCTTGAGGCGAAAAATACCCTCGTGGAATTGAAGTTTCAGGGGCACGAACTAGGCGTCCCCCCACGAAGGGCCATCCCTGGCCCATCGCGGCTCTCGCGGCATCCCTGCCGCTCAACCCTTGAAACTCCAATTCAACGAGGCCTCCTGAACGGGGCGTTCCGGAGCGCACGGGCGTTTCTCTGGAAGACTTTCAGAGCCAGAGCCAGAGCCAGAGCTGTGGAGTCGCGTTCTTCGCAGCATTGGATTTCATCTGCGCCCAGAGTTGCCATCCACACCGCAATCACGTCGGAGCACGAACGTAGGATGGCGTGGAGCGCAGCGATACCCATCAATGCACATATGTACCCACAGCATGGGCATCGCAATCTCGCGAAGCGCCGCCCGATCAGCCATTGCCGGACGCCGGCAGAGTGCGGTTCGCGAGCAAGCTCGCTCCTACAATCGAGGCCCCGCCCAGCGACGGAGCGAGCAGAGCGATGGGTATCGCTGCGCTCCACGCCATCCTACTCACCACCCTCCAGCCGACCACATAACTCCGGCCAAACCCGATACGGCACCCACACCACCCCTTGCCACTTCAACACCGACAACGACTCCGTCGGCCCGCGCAGCATCTCCCGCCTTGGCTCTCCACGATCGTTGCGATGCTGATCGCGCAACGTCGGAATCACCTGCTGCGACAACCACTGCCGCACGCTGCGATTCTCCGGATGGAAGAAGTGAATCAACGCCGCATACACCGCCGACTCGCTGATCAGCAGCTCATCGACGTAATCGCCGCTGCCATCGCGCACCCAGGCGCGGCGGAACTGATCGTCGTCCAGGTTGCGCTCCACGCGCTCGGCCAGATGGGGCGAGCCGATCAGCCGGCCCAGGTCATGGGCGCAGAACCAGCACTGGTTCTCCAGCAGCACGGCGCGCAGCAGGCGCTTGTGGCGGATGAATTCGGTGGGGATCAGGACCTCTTCAGACATGGCGCACCTCCGGGAAGGAGGGCGAAGCGGGCGGGTACAGCGAAGCGCCTTCAGGGCGAAGGCAAAGAGGGACGGGCATATCCATTTCCTCAATGGGTACACCGCTGCTTTCGGGAGCAGTATTGCCGCTACGTGAAGCGTTTCTTAGGCGCTGGCCGCAACGCTATTGGCAGTATGGAGCCCGGTCAATCGTAGGGCGCATAACTGCGAAGCAGTTATCCGCCGATTTTCCCACCGCCGTGCCAAAGCTTGAGACATACGGCGAGTTACCAACCTGCATCCGGCGGATAACGCTTCGCGTTATTCGCCCTACCAGAGCACGGGCTCCGGTGCTCACCGCCGCTCCGCCGCTCGCACATCCAACGACAAATCGCCCGCCCAATCGTCGGCGTAGATGCCTTCCGCCACTGCCCGGTGGAAGGTGGAGTACGGCCAGTCTTTCACAGCCCTCACCCAACCGTGTTTCACCGGATTGATGTGGATGTAGTCGAAGTGCCGCTGGTAGTCCGTTTCATCACGGATCAGATGTTCCCAGTAGCGCGGTTGCCAAATACCGCGTTGTCCACGCATCTGTTGCTCGATGCTCCGTGACTCTCCGTGCGGAATACGTCGAGCGAAGCCGGATTTGATGACTTTCCAGCGCGTGGCGAAATCAGCGTCACCCAGTGGTAGCGTCCACAGACAATGCATGTGTTCGGGCAGCACAACCCAGGCGTCGATTTGGAAAGGGTGGTTGCGTTTGGTTTGGGCGATGACTCGGCGCAGCAATTTGATTTCGCGGACCAATAGATCGGAGCGGCGGTTGCGTAGTGTGACGGTGAAGAAGTAGGTGCCGCCTCGTACCCAGGTGCGTCGATAGTTCGGCATAGACCTCTCCGGGCTCGGTTGGAGTTTGGAGGGTACCTTGGGGAATCGGCGGATAGCGCGGGGCGTTATTCGCCCTACGCAAACTTCAGCTGCGGCGTAGGCGTTTCAGAGCAGATGGATGTCTGGCCTACATGCTGGCCTAAAACAAAAAGCCCCGCACAAGGCGGGGCTTTTCGTCTTTCTAATCACTGCCCCAAAATTCCATTTCGGTCTACAGCGTTTCTAATGGTCTTGACTTGCGGTGGTGCTACTACTTCCGTCAGTCCCAGCTCAGCGCGCCGCCGGTCTGGTACTCGATTACGCGGGTCTCGAAGAAGTTCTTTTCCTTCTTGAGGTCCATGATTTCGCTCATCCACGGGAACGGGTTGCTGGTGCCCGGGTATTCCTCTTTGAGGCCGATCTGGGTCAGGCGGCGGTTGGCGATGAACTTCAGGTAGTCCTCCATCATCGCCGCATTCATGCCCAGTACGCCGCGCGGCATGGTGTCGCGTGCGTATTCGATCTCCAGCTGGGTGCCCTGGAGGATCATCTGGGTGGCCTCGTCCTTCATCTGGGCATCCCACAGGTGCGGGTTCTCGATCTTGATCTGGTTGATCACGTCGATGCCGAAGTTCAGGTGCATGGATTCGTCGCGCAGGATGTACTGGAACTGCTCGGCGGTGCCGGTCATCTTGTTGCGGCGGCCCATGGAGAGGATCTGGGTGAAGCCGCAGTAGAAGAAGATGCCTTCCAGGACGCAGTAGTAGGCGATCAGATTGCGCAGGAACTGGCGGTCGGTTTCCGGGGTGCCGGTTTCGAACTTCGGATCGGAGATCGAGCGGGTGTACTTCAGGCCCCAGGAGGCTTTCTTCGCGACCGAAGGAATCTCGTGGTACATGTTGAAGATTTCGCCTTCATCCATGCCCAGCGACTCGATGCAGTACTGGTAGGCGTGGGTGTGGATCGCTTCCTCGAAGGCCTGGCGCAGGATGTACTGGCGGCACTCGGGGTTGGTGATCAGGCGGTACACGGCCAGCACCAGGTTGTTGGCCACCAGGGAGTCGGCGGTGGAGAAGAAGCCGAGGTTGCGCATGACGATGCGGCGCTCGTCTTCGCTGAGGCCGTCCTTGCTCTTCCACAGGGCAATGTCGGCGTTCATGTTCACTTCCTGGGGCATCCAGTGGTTGGCGCAACCATCCAGATACTTCTGCCAGGCCCAGTCGTACTTGAAGGGTACGAGCTGGTTGAGGTCGGCGCGGGCGTTGATCATCTGCTTGTCGCCGACTTGAACGCGGGCGGCGGAGCCTTCGAGATCGTCCAGGCCTTCCTGGATGTCCAGGGCGTCGAGGGCCTGCTTGGCGCGGGCGACGGCGTCGGAGTCGTCGGCGGATACGGCGCGTGCTTCTTCGACGGAGCCTGCGGCGTCGGCGTCGAGTTTGTCAGCGTTCTGCGCAGCGGCCTGGGCGACGGCCGGGGCGGCCTTGGCTTCGGTGGCGTCTTCTTTGTCGAATTCGTCCCAGCTCAGCATGGGCTTCCTCTCCTGGTTCTGTGGGCTGCTCTGTGGCGGCCTGATGTCTGATGGCGTGGTGTGCACGCTAAGAGCTTGTGCGTCTTCCGTTCACGACGGAGGAGGCTGTTGTTCTGCGAGGGTGGGGGCCTTGAAGAGTCCCTCTCCCTAGCCCTCTCCCTGAAGGGAGAGGGGACAGTCCGTGCGGTCTGCCGTAGCGGAGCAAGCGCCGCCCTTGGGCGGCGCCTACACCCTTACTGGCAAGCTTCGCAGTCGGGGTTGTCGATGCTGCAGGCTTGCGGAACCGGAGCCGGTTGCGGCTCAGCGGCTGCGGCTTGCAGGCCATCGTTGCCCCCGGCGGACACGGCGTTGAGCTTGCCGGTGTTGATGGTGGACTTCTCGGTGCTGGTGGCGGCCAGGGCACGGAGGTAGTAGGTGGTCTTCAGGCCACGGAACCACGCCATGCGGTAGGTCACGTCCAGTTTCTTGCCCGAGGCGCCGGCGATGTAGAGGTTCAGGGACTGGGCCTGATCGATCCACTTCTGACGGCGGCTGGCGGCGTCGACGATCCACTTGGTCTCGACTTCGAAGGCGGTGGCGTACAGGTCTTTCAGGTCTTGCGGGATGCGCTCGATCTGCTGCACGGAGCCGTCGTAGTACTTCAGGTCGTTGACCATGACCGGGTCCCACAGGCCGCGCGCTTTCAGGTCGCGAACCAGGTAGGGGTTGATCACGGTGAACTCGCCGGAGAGGTTCGATTTCACGTACAGGTTCTGGTAGGTCGGCTCGATGGACTGCGATACGCCGGTGATGTTGGCGATGGTCGCGGTCGGCGCGATGGCCATGATGTTCGAGTTACGAATGCCTTTCTGTACGCGGGCACGGACCGGAGCCCAGTCGAGGGATTCGGTGAGGTCGACGTCGATGTACTTCTGGCCACGGGCTTCGATGAGGATCTGCTGCGAGTCCAGCGGCAGGATGCCCTTGGACCACAGGGAGCCGTCGAAGGTCTCGTAGGAGCCACGCTCGTCGGCCAGGTCACAGGAAGCCTGGATGGCGAAGTAGCTCACCGCTTCCATGGACTTGTCGGCGAACTCGATGGCCGCGTCGGAACCGTAGGCGATGTGCTGCAGGTACAGCGCGTCCTGGAAGCCCATGATGCCCAGGCCGACCGGACGGTGCTTGAGGTTCGAGTTGCGAGCCTGCGGGACCGAGTAGTAGTTGATGTCGATGACGTTATCGAGCATGCGAACGGCGGTCTTCACGGTCTTCTCGAGCTTGGCGGTGTCCAGCTTGCCGTCGACGATGTGGTTGACCAGGTTGATCGAGCCCAGGTTGCAGACCGCGATCTCGTCCTTGTTGGTGTTCAGGGTGATCTCGGTGCACAGGTTCGAGCTGTGCACCACGCCCACGTGCTGCTGCGGGCTGCGCAGGTTGCACGGGTCCTTGAAGGTCAGCCACGGGTGGCCGGTCTCGAAGAGCATGGAGAGCATCTTGCGCCACAGGTCTTTGGCCTGGACGACCTTGAACACCTTGATCTTGTTGTACTCGGTCAGGGCTTCGTAATACTCGTAGCGCTCTTCGAAGGCCTTGCCGGTCAGATCGTGCAGGTCAGGCACTTCGGACGGGGAGAACAAGGTCCACTTGCCGTCGTCGAAGACGCGCTTCATGAACAGGTCCGGAATCCAGTTCGCGGTGTTCATGTCGTGGGTGCGGCGACGGTCGTCACCGGTGTTCTTGCGCAGCTCGAGGAATTCCTCGATGTCCAGGTGCCAGGTTTCCAGGTAGGCGCAGACGGCGCCCTTGCGCTTGCCACCCTGGTTCACGGCCACGGCGGTGTCGTTCACTACTTTCAGGAACGGAACCACGCCCTGGGACTTGCCGTTGGTGCCCTTGATGTAGGAGCCCAGCGCGCGCACCGGGGTCCAGTCGTTGCCCAGGCCACCGGCGAATTTCGACAGCATGGCGTTGTCGTGGATCGCGTTGTAGATGCCCGACAGGTCGTCCGGCACGGTGGTCAGGTAGCAGGACGACAGCTGCGGACGCAGGGTGCCGGCGTTGAACAGGGTCGGGGTCGACGACATGTAGTCGAACGAGGAGAGCAGGTTGTAGAACTCGATGGCGCGAGCTTCACGGTCCTTCTCTTCGATGGCCAGGCCCATGGCCACGCGCATGAAGAAGACCTGCGGCAGTTCGAAACGGATGCCGTCCTTGTGGATGAAGTAGCGGTCGTACAGGGTCTGCAGGCCGAGGTAGGTGAACTGCTGGTCGCGCTCGTGGTTGATCGCGGCGCCCAGCTTGGCCAGGTCGTAGCCTTTGAGCTTGCTGTCGATCAGCTCGAACTCGGAGCCTTTCTCGACGTAGGCGGCCAGGGCCTTGGCGTACAGGTCGGCCATCTCGTGGTGAGTGGCGCTGTCGGCCACGCCCAGGAAGCCCAGCGCTTCGGCGCGCAGGGTGTCCATCAGCAGGCGGGCGGTGACGTAGGAGTAGTTCGGCTCGCGCTCGACCAGGGTACGGGCGGTCATCACCAGGGCGGTGTTGACGTCCTTCTCGGCGACGCCGTCGTACAGGTTCTTCAGGGTCTCGCGTTCGATCAGCGCGCCATCGACTTCGGCCAGGCCTTCGCAGGCTTCGCGGATGATGGTCTGCAGGCGGCCCATGTCCAGCGGCTGGGTGCTGCCGTCGGCCTTGGTGATGCGGATGCTCGGGTGCGGCTGGGCGATGTCGCTGGCCACGCCGGCGGTCTTGCGCTCGTTGGCGCGGGCTTCGCGGTAGATCACGTAGTCGCGGGCGACTTTCTGCTCGCCGGCGCGCATCAGGGACAGTTCGACCTGGTCCTGGATCTCTTCGATGTGGATGGTGCCACCGGAGGGCATGCGGCGCTTGAAGGTCGCGGTGACCTGTTCGGTCAGGCGGCGCACGGTCTCATGGATGCGCGACGAGGCGGCGGCGGTGCCGCCTTCCACGGCGAGGAACGCCTTGGTGATGGCTACGGTGATCTTGTCATCGGTGTAGGGAACTACGGTGCCGTTGCGCTTGATCACGCGCAGCTGGCCGGGCGCAGTGGCGGCCAGATCCTGGGCGGATTCGGCGGCTTGCGGCGCGTTGGCCTGCGGGTTCTCGCGAGTGGTGTCGATTTGCATGGGGTGGTTTTCTCCACGTTCTCGTAATGGGGTTGTTGCCGACGCCAGGGGCGCCGCTCTCGAAGACAAGGGGCAAAAGCAAAGAGCGCAAATAAAGAGCAAAAAGAGCAGTCGCCCGCGATTGCAGCCGCGGGCTGGAATTCTTCTGGAACAGGGGGAATGACCCGAAGCGCCTCCCTGGCCCAACTCGGGTGCCGGCTTTACGGGCCGGGACCACAATACCTAGTGGTGTTGAACGTTACGTTGCAACACCCGTACCGCATTTCCATCGACATGAATCGCTCCTTGCGGGCTGGGCCGCGTGGCACATCAGTACGTCTGGAATACGTTGTGGTGGAACCGGAGGAGCCGTGGAACAGGCTCGGAATTTCGACTTTCTTCTTGTGTCCGGTTCGTAGTGGCAACCCCAAGATGTAGGGGTATACCGCAACGGGGATACAAGATAATGCGCTATGGGGGTGTTTGCAAGGCGGGGGGAAGGGGAAAAGCTGTGGATAAAATGTGCATGGAATGTGGGTGAAGCGGGGTAACTCGCGCAATCCCTGATGCTGACTGCCTTTCACCGTTCGTCGTGGTTGGTGAGAGATTTTTCACACATGTCAGAGGCGCTGCGCGGGGAGGAACACTACCACAATATGTAGTGTTTCTGTCGCAGCAGCCCTTGACCTTTTCGCGCAATGCCTGCTTACGCCGGTGGCGTGCCGCAGCGCGGGCAATCTGGCTACAATGCCGGCCGCTTTTGCGGGCTCGCTCTGGTAGCTCTCTATAGTAAGCAGGCCCGCGCTCGCTCATGGCGCATCAGGAGGCAAGGTGGAACAAGAAGCGCGCATTCTCATCGTCGAGGACGACCAGCGACTGGCCGAGTTGACCCAGGATTACCTGGAGAGCAACGGCCTGGCGGTGTCCATCGAGTCCCACGGCGGCAAGGCGGTGGAGCGGGTGCTGGCCGAGCGGCCGGACCTGGTGGTGCTCGACCTGATGCTGCCGGGGGAGGATGGGCTGTCCATCTGCAAGCGCCTGCGCCCGGAGTACGACGGGCCGATCCTGATGCTCACCGCACGCACCGACGACATGGACCAGGTCCAGGGCCTGGAGATGGGCGCCGACGACTACGTGTGCAAGCCGGTGCGCCCGCGCGTGCTGCTGGCGCGCATTCGCGCCCTGCTGCGCCGCAGCGAGCCGGCCGAAGCCGCGCCGGCAGTGGCGGGCAAGCGTCTGACCTTCGGCAAGCTGGTGATCGACAATGCCATGCGCGAGGCCTGGCTGGACGAGCAGACCATCGAGCTGACCAGCGCCGAGTTCGATCTGCTCTGGCTGTTGGCGGCCAACGCCGGGCGCATCCTCTCCCGTGAGGAAATCTTCAACTCCCTGCGCGGCATCGAGTACGACGGCCAGGACCGCTCCATCGACGTGCGCATCTCGCGCATCCGCCCGAAGATCGGCGACGACCCGATGCACCCGCGCCTGATCAAGACGGTGCGCAGCAAGGGCTACCTGTTCGTCGGGGAGCTCTGAGTCGTGAGCGCCGTGCCACCGTTCCCCGAGCTGCACGGCGAGCGCTTCCGCCTGCGCGCCTTCACCGATGCCGACCAGGCGGCGGTATTTCGCGCGCTGTCGCATCCCGAGGTGATCCGCTACTACGGCGTCTCCTACGCGACACTGGAAGCCACCCGCGAGCAAATGGAGTGGTTCGAGCGCATCCATAGGGAGAGCAGCGGAATCTGGTGGGCGATCTGCCGGCCGGAGGCGCCCGAGGACATTATCGGCGGCTGCGGCTTCAACAACTGGCAGCAGGAGCACCGTCGTCTGGAGCTGGGTTACTGGCTGCTGCCCGAGCATTGGGGGCAGGGCGTGATGGGAGAATGCCTGCCGCTGATCTTCCGCCACGCCTTCCGCGACATGAACGTGCACCGCATCGAGGCCGAGGTGGAGTCGGAGAACCTTGCCAGCGGCCGTTTGTTGCTGCGCCAGGGGTTCACGCTGGAAGGCCGGCGCCGCGAGTGCGAGGTGAAGGACGGCGTGTTCCTAAGCCTGGATAACTACGGGTTGCTCAACCCGGCGGCAGAGTCCCGGCCATGAAATCCATCTTCCTGCGTATCTACGGCGGCATGCTGCTGACCCTGGTGGCGGTTGCCGCGCTGGCAGTGCTGACCCTGCACCTGGTCAACGACGTTCGCGGCGAGCGTTACCGCGAGGACCTGGCGCGCGGCACCTTCCGCTTGATGGCGGACGAGCTGCTGCCCATGAGCGAAGTGGATCGCAAGCGTGCGCTGAGCCAGTGGAGTCGCCTGCTGGGTATTCCGCTCAAGCTCACCAGCCTGGATGCGTTGGGCATGGAAGGACGCAGCCGGGCGCGGCTGATGAACGACCAGGTGCTGGTGCAGGCCGGCGCGCCCCACGAAGTGAAGGTGATGACCCAGGTGAGTGCGGCGGAAGGGCTGATCCTCACCGGCGAGGTGGAGCAGGTCAGCGAGCAGCTGGCGCGCGCCACCATCTATTTGCTGATGGACGAACTCAAGCGCTACCCGGCCAGCGAGCAGCCCTATCACCTGGCACGTATCGTCCGCGACAAGCGCTTCGGCTTCGAGGTGCACCTGCTGCGCCTGAAGGAGGTCGACCTCGACGACGACCAGAGCCGCCGGGTGGAGGAGGGCGATACGGTGATGGCGCTGGGCAAGGGCGGCGATTCCATCCGCGTGCTTTCGGGCATCCTCGACACACCCTGGGTGCTGGAGCTGGGGCCGATCTACCAGATGAACCCTTATCCGCCGCAGTTGCTGACGATCATCGTGGTGGTGGCGCTGACCTTGATTGGCCTGACGCTCTACCTGTTGATCAGCGGCCTGGAGCAGCGCCTGCGCGGCCTCGAATCCGCCGCCACGCGCATTGCCCGCGGCAGCCTGGATACCCGCGTGGAAGTGCGCGGCGCGGACTCGGTGGGGCGCCTTGCCGGGGCCTTCAACCACATGGCCGAGCAACTGCATTTATTGCTGACGGTACAGCGCGAGCTGGTCCGCGCGGTATCCCACGAGCTGCGCACGCCGGTGGCGCGGCTGCGCTTCGGGCTGGAAATGATCGAGTCCGCGGAGACCGACAAGGCGCGGCGCAAGTACATGGAAGGCATGGATGGCGACATCCAGGATCTCGACCAACTGGTGGACGAGATGCTCACCTATGCGCGGCTGGAGCAGGGCTCGCCGGCGCTGAGCTACCAGCGCATCGAACTGGGAGCTCTGGTGGAGCAGGTGGTGGCGGAGATCGCCCCGCTGCGCCGGGAAATCACCGTTACCTGCGAGCCGGGCTCGCTGGTGCCGTTCGACCAGGGCAGCTGGATCGAGGCCGAACCGCGCTATTTGCACCGTGCGCTGCAGAACCTGATGACCAACGCGCTGCGCTATGCCGAGCGGCGGGTACGGGTGAGTTACCGAGTGAGCGTGGATCGCTGCCAGGTGGACGTGGAAGACGATGGCCCCGGCGTGCCGGAGGCGCAGTGGCATCGACTGTTCCAGCCGTTCTTCCGCGCCGACGACAGTCGCGCGCGGGTTACCGGCGGGCACGGGCTGGGGCTTTCCATCGTGCGGCGGATCATCCACTGGCACGGTGGTCGCGCGCAGATCGCCAGGAGCGAAGTGCTGGGTGGCGCGTGCTTCACCTTGATGTGGCCGCGTCGGCAGGCGCCCAAGGTTGAAGACATTATTTGACCTTGAAGTCAAAAAATGCAGAATGCTGCGGTGCCATCACATGGCTGATGGCACCCGCCGCTCCGCACTGCACCTTTCCTGACTGAAACGGCCCTCTTTAGAGGTATTGCAGTGTCACCGGTATCGTTATGTAATTTTTGCTATAACGAGCGCAGGGAAGGCGGGGCAGCAGGGCCTGTCAGTGACAGGCCCGCGCAGGGTTTCAGGCAGGAACACCGAGGATCACATGGGACGCTTTGATCACTGCAGTCGCTTTCACGCCAGCCGCCAGGCCGAGTTCGCTGACCGCATCGCGGGTGACCACGGCGACCACCTCGGTGCCGCCGGGCAGGCCCAGCACCACTTCGGCGTTCACCGCGCCATCGGTGACCGATTTCACCGTGCCGCTCAGGCAGTTTCGCGCAGACAGGCGAATGTCCTCGGCCTCGGTCATCAGCATGACCCAGGGCGCCTTGACCAGCGCGATGACGTCCTTGCCCTGGTCCAGGCCCAGGCTTTTCACGCTTTCCTCGGTGACGATCGCCACCAGCTCGCTGCCGCCGGGCAGGGCGACCACGACTTCCGCGTTGACCGCACCGTTGCGCAGTTGCTTGACGCTGCCCTTGAACACGTTGCGTGCACTGACTTTCATGAACCGACTCTCCTGGATTCGTATCAATGGCCGGCCTCGGGCCGGACACATCACGGGACTGAACTGAGGTTATAGCCCAGTCCCGGCCGTTCGACCTTTGAAAACAACAACCCACTGGAGCATCACGATGAAACACCGCTTCGCAAGTCTTTCCCTGCTGGTCGCTTCCTGCTTCACCCTGCACTCGGCGCTGGCCGATGAAGTGCAGGTCGCCGTCGCCGCCAACTTCACAGCGCCGATCCAGGCGATCGCCAAGGACTTCGAGAAGGACACCGGCCACAAGCTGGTCGCCGCCTACGGCGCCACCGGTCAGTTCTACACCCAGATCAAGAACGGCGCGCCGTTCGAGGTCTTCCTCGCCGCCGACGACACTACGCCGAAGAAGCTCGAGCAGGAGAAGGAAATCGTCCCCGGCTCGCGCTTCACTTACGCCATCGGTACCCTCGCGCTGTGGTCGGCCAAGGACGGCTACGTTGACGCCAAGGGCGATGTGCTGAAGAAGAACGACTACAAGCACCTGTCCATCGCCAACCCGAAAGCCGCGCCCTACGGCCTGGCGGCTACCCAGGTGATCGACAAGCTCGGCCTGAAGGACAAGGTGGCCGGCAAGATCGTCGAAGGCCAGAACATCACCCAGGCCTTCCAGTTCGTCTCCACCGGCAACGCGGAGCTGGGCTTCGTGGCGTTGTCGCAGATCTACAAGGATGGCAAGGTGACCAGCGGTTCTGCCTGGATCGTCCCGGCCGACCTGCATGACCCGATCCGCCAGGACGCCGTGATTCTCAACAAGGGCAAGGACAGCGCCGCCGCCAAGGCCCTGGTCGAGTACCTCAAAGGCCCGAAAGCCGCTGCGGTGATCAAGTCCTACGGTTACGAACTCTGACTCTCTGAAGGAACAGGCAATGCCCCTCACGCAGGAGGATTTCCTGGCCATCCGGCTCACCATTGAGCTGGCCGCCCTGAGCACCTTGATCCTCCTGCTGATCGGCACGCCGATCGCCTGGTGGCTGTCGCGCACCCGCTCCTGGCTGAAAGGTCCGCTGGGGGCGGTGGTGGCGCTGCCGCTGGTGCTGCCGCCGACGGTGATCGGCTTCTACCTGCTGATCACCATGGGGCCCCATGGTTTCATCGGTCACGCCACCGAGAGCCTGGGCCTGGGGCGACTGCCGTTCACCTTCGCCGGGCTCGTGGTGGGCTCGGTGTTCTATTCGCTGCCCTTCGTGGTGCAGCCGTTGCAGAACGCCTTCGAGGCCATCGGCAACAAACCGCTGGAGGCCGCCGCGACGTTGCGCGCGAGCCCTCTGGATACCTTCTTCTCGGTGGTCCTGCCGCTGGCGCGGCCGGGCTTCATCACCGCCAGCATCCTCGGTTTTGCCCATACGGTGGGCGAGTTCGGCGTGGTGCTGATGATCGGCGGCAACATCCCGGGCAAGACCCGCGTGGTGTCGGTGCAGATATTCGATCACGTCGAGGCCATGGAGTACGCCCAGGCGCACTGGCTGGCCGGAGGCATGGTGATCTTCTCCTTCTTCGTCCTGCTGGCGCTCTACGCGAGCCGCCGCAGCCGTTCGGCCTGGGCCTGAGGTGGGCATGCCGCAAGAGCTTTCCGCGCGCGCCATCGAGGCCCGCTTCCAGATCGCCTACTCGGGCTTCAGCCTGGACATCGACCTGCAATTGCCGGGCAAGGGGGTGACTGCGCTGTTCGGCCACTCCGGCTCCGGCAAGACTACCTGCCTGCGCTGTGTGGCAGGCCTGGAGCGTGCGCCCGTCGGCCGGCTGGTGGTGAATGGCGAGGTCTGGGAGGACAGCGCCACGGGTGTGTTCCTGCCCCCGCACAAGCGTGCGCTGGGCTATGTGTTCCAGGACGCCAACCTGTTCGAGCACCTGTCGGTGAAACGCAACCTCACCTACGGCATGAAGCGCGTGCCGCGAGACCAGCACCGCGTGGACCTGAAGCAGGCCACCGAACTGCTGGGCATCGGCCATCTGCTGGAGCGCATACCGGGGCACCTTTCCGGTGGCGAGCGCCAGCGCGTCGGCATGGCCCGCGCGCTGCTGACCAGCCCGCGCCTGCTGCTGATGGACGAGCCGCTGGCGGCGCTGGACCTCAAGCGCAAGGCGGAAATCCTGCCTTACCTGGAGCGTCTGCACGACGAGCTGGATATCCCGATTCTCTACGTCAGTCACTCGCCTGACGAAGTGGCGCGCCTTGCTGACCATCTGGTGCTACTGGACCAGGGCAGGGCCGTTGCCAGCGGCCCGGTAGTGGAAACCCTGGCGCGTACCGATCTGCCCATCTCCCACCTGGAAGACGCCGGTGTCGTCATCGACGGCCGGGTGCTGGAGCACAACGCCGACTACGGTCTGCTTACCCTGGCGCTGCCGCACTGCGAGCAGCGCATTCGGCTGGCCCATGCACCGATGGACAAGGGCAGGGCGTTGCGTATCAAGGTGCAGGCGCGGGACGTCAGCCTGAGCCTGGAGCCGGCGGCGCACAGCAGCATCCTCAACGTACTGCCGGCGACCGTGGTCGAGATCGTTTCGACCGATAACCCGGCCCACCTGCTGGTGAAGCTGGAGGTAGCCGGTACGCCCTTGCTGGCGCGGATTACCCGCTACTCCCACGACCAGCTCGGGCTGCACACCGGGCAAGCCGTCTGGGCGCAGATCAAGTCGGTAGCGTTGCTGGCGTAGGCTCAGCGCGTATCGGCTTTCGTAGGATGGCGTGGAGCGCAGCGATACCCATCGCTCCAACGCACCGACGGCATGGGTATCGCTGCGCTCCACCCATCCTACAAGTGCCAGGCGAGATGCAGCTTTGGGGCGGTATGACGAGCAAGAAAAAGGGCGGCCACTGGCCGCCCTTCTTCGATTCACCCTGCGCCTTACAGCAGCGGGATGGTGTAGCTGACGATCAGGCGGTTCTCGTCCTGGTCGCGCTGGCTGGGCACGCCCGGAGTGGTGGCTGCCGGCAGGCCGCTGCGCATGGTGGCGTTCTTCCAGGCCAGGCCCAGGCCCTTGAAGGTGCCTTCGGGTACCACGTAGCCCAGGGCGATATCGCGTTCCCACTCGCCCTTGTCGCCTTGCTTGGTGTCGATGTTGTCGGCGTTCAGGTAGAGCACGCTGAAGGTCAGGCCCGGTACGCCGAGGTCGGCGAAGTCGTAGGCATAGCGGCCGATCCAGGTGCGCTCACCGGCACGGTTGAACTTCAGCAGCTGGGCGTCGGAGATCAGGTAGGTGCTGGTGCCTTCGCCGTCGCCACGGTTGAGGTAGGGGAAGTCGCTGTCACCGGTCATCGTCTGGTAGCCGGCGCCGATGCTGTGGCCGCCCAGGGCGTAGGTGAACATGCCGCTGTAGACGTTGTTGTCGACTTCGCCCTTGAGGCTGTTGCCGCCGTAGTAGCCACTGCTGACGTAGCCGTCGGCGCGGCCGGAGGCGCTGCCGTTCTTGCCGTCGGAGTCGCTGATGAAGACGCGGATGTCCGATTTCAGCGTGCCCGGGCCGATCGCCCAGTTATGGACGAGGCCGAGGTAGTTCTGCTTGTAGAAGTTGTCCAGCTCGCCGTAGTAGTAAGACAGGGTCAGGTTCTTGGTCGCCTTGTAGTCGCCGCCGGCGAAGTAGAACTTGTTGCTGTCGCGGGAGCTGGCAGAGCTGCCGTTGGCGCCGGCGATGGACATGCTGCGCCAGTCGGTGGAGTTGCGGCCCTTGGTGTGGGTCAGCTGGCCGCCGGTCAGGGTCAGGTTGTCGATGTCGGTGGAGGTGACCTGGCCACCTTCGTAGGTCATTGGCAGCAGGCGGGCGTCGTTGTAGACCACCACCGGCAGCTTGGGCTGCAGGGTGCCGTAGCGGAATTCGGTCTTGGAGATCTTCGCCTTGGCGGTCATGCCGAGGCTGCTGAATTCGTCGACAGCGCTGCCATCGCTTTCCAGCGGGAAGATGGTGCCGGGTTGGCGATCGATGCCGGCCTTGCCGGACTTGCCGCCGCCATCCAGGCGCACACCGAGCAGGCCCAGGGCGTCGACGCCGAAGCCCACGGTGCCTTGGGTGAAGCCGGAGGAGTAATTGAGCATGAAGCCCTGGCCCCATTCTTCCTGCTTGCTGGGCGAGGCGGGCCCGTTGCGGTTGTCGGTGTTGATGTAGAAGTTGCGCAGGGTCAGGCTGGCCTTGCTGTCTTCGATGAAGCCGCCGGCGTGTGCCGATTGCGCGATGAGGCCGAGCGAGCTGGCCGCAATGGCGAGCGCCAGGGTGTTTCTGGTCATTACGTTTGCTCCGATGGTCATTTCTTTTTGTGGGGCCCCCAAGAACCAGACGTTGCCGTTTGGCTGTATATAATTCTATATACCGACAGACCTGCTGACGATTTCTCCGAAGGCAAAATCAGAGGATCAAAGGAGGTATGGGGACGTCTGGACAGCGTGCATGACGCCAAATTCTGACTTTTAAGTCAAGACTTTCAGATGTATCTGTCAGTCGAAGCGGTCAGATCGCTGCTTTTGACGAAGGAATGGCCACCAGGCTCAGCAGGCGTTCATCGAACAGGCTGAATTGCCCATCGATCTCCTTGCCGTGGTGCCATTCCTCCGACAGATCGGTGAGCAGGCGCAGGCGCGCATGGCCACCGGCAGACCAGCTCAGCAGCTCGGCGTGTTCAAAATAGAAGCGCTTGCGTACCAGCGGGAAGAGTGCCTTGAACAGGCTCTCCTTGAGGGAAAAGGTGAGGGTGACCTGCAGCGCCGTCTGCTGCGGATCGAGGCGTGCCAGTTCATCCGGCGTGAGGATTTCTGGGGCCAGCCGTTCCGCTCGTGCGGTTTCCAGGCGGTTCTCCACGTCCAGGCCGAGCCCGCGCCAGTAGCTGTCGTGCGCGACGATGGCCGCCGCCCAGCCGTCGCCGTGGGTGATCGAGCCGCAGAAGCCCACCGGCCAGACCGGCGCGCGTTCCTCATCCGTTCCCGGTACCCAGGCCGCCGAGCCTGCAGCCAGCAACGCCGCGCGGGCGCAGATTCGCCCGGCGAGGTACTCGGCCTGGCGCTTGGCGACGGAGCGCTGGATGCTGGCCGGCGCCTCGACCCGGCTCAGGGCAAAGTCCCCGGCCTGCAAGCGCTGGCGGTCGAAGCGGGTGCTGCGCAGCTCACAGCCGGCTAGTGGAATGGGCAGTAGCCAGTCGGCGTCGAGCGGGGTGCAGAAATCGGGGAGGGCGGTCATGGGAGCATTCTGCCGCGCCAGAACGTGGCTCACCAGTCACGCGGCACTTACATTCCTTTGCAAACCTTCACCAAAGGCGTACGGATTCGTCCGACAAGCTTTGACACACTGCGCACCGCGTTCCCAAGGGGACGCAGGTGAGGTTGTTGTTGGAGTGCCGCCAAGGCGGGCTCTGACCTTTACACTTGATTGAGTGCGGGAGCCCGAATGGGCTCCCGTTTTTTATTGCGCGGCGTTTTTACGCGCCCTCAGGCTTCACGTCGAAGATTTCCTTGAAGAAGGCCTGCAAGTCCGCCCAGGACTTCTGGTCGGCGGTCTTGTCGTAACCCACGTCCAGGCCATGGCCCTTGTGCTTGTCGGCATCGGGGCTGGTGAAGCTGTGCTTGGCTCCCGGCTGGATGACCAGCTTGTAGTCGGCCTTGGCGTTATCCATCTCGCTTTTGAAGGCTGCAACGCTTTCCGCCGGTACCAGGGTATCGGCGGCGCCGTGCTCGACCAGAATTTTCGCCTTGATCGCCCCCGGCTGTGCCGGCGTCTGGGTCGCCAGCACGCCATGGAAGCTGGCCACGCCGGCCAGTGGCAGCCCGGCACGGGCCATGTCCAGCACCACCTTGCCACCGAAGCAGTAGCCGATGGCGGCGATCTTGCTCGGGTCGGTCTGCGGCTGCTTCTTCAGCAGGTCAAGGCCGGCCTGGAAGCGTGCCTTGGCTGCATCGGCGTTCTTCAGCGCGTCGGCCATGAAAGCCTTGGCATCATTGGGGTGATCGGTGTGCTTGCCTTCGCCGTACATGTCGATGGCCAGTGCGCTGTAGCCCAGTTCGGCGAGCTGCCGGGCGCGGCTTTTCGCGTAGTCGTTCAGACCCCACCATTCGTGCACTACCAGCACGCCAGGACGGATACCGGACTTGGCGTCGTCGTAGGCGAAGTAACCGATCATCTTCGTGCCGTCAGCGGATTCGTAGGGAATTTCCTGAGTCTTGATCGCAGCGGAAGCGTTGGCCGCGAAAGCGAACAGCAGCAGGGCAGTGAACAGGCGCATGGTGAGTCTCCTGGGCGGGGAACATTGAAGATAGCCGCTGGCGCGGAAAACGCCCGTGTAGCCTGCACGCAACCGCTCAAGGGCGCGGCTGCCGGCCGAAAGATTGAACGCCGTATGAGTGAAAAGTCTGACAGCCTCGTCTACCCTTGCGCCCATGTCCTGACCCGCGAAGCGATAGGCCGATGTTGGACCTGAGCACCTGGAATCTCACCATTCCCCAACGCGGCCCGGCCGCGACCATTTCCACGGCGAAACTCGGCCGTGACTACGAGAGCCCGTATTTCCGCCGCAGCGCCGACGGCGTGGAGTTCTGGGTGCCGGTCAACGGCGCCCATACCAGCGGCAGCGAATATCCCCGTACCGAGCTGCGCGAGACCAAACCCGACGGCCGCCTGGTGACCTGGCGCTATCCGCTGGCGGAGAACCTGATGGTTGCTACCCTGCGTGTGGAGTCCGTGCCCTCCAGCCGGCGCATGGTCATCGGGCAGATCCACAGCAACGGCAGCGGCAGCGCCGAGGCCCTGCCGCTGGTCAAGCTGGTCTACCAGCAGCGCCTGGACAAGGCGCGGGTACAGGCGCTGGTTCGCGATCGGCCCGACGACATCACCACGCGGACCTACACCGTCTATGACGGCATCCCCCTGGGCGATACCTTTACCTACCGGCTGGGGGTCTCCAGCAGCGGGGTGCTGAGCGTGCAGGTCAAGGACGGCCAGGTCAGCCAGCAACTGGACACGAAATGGGCCTACCAGGGCCTGTATTTCAAGGCAGGGCTCTACCTGCAGGACAATCGCGGGCCCGCCAGCGAGGGCGGGCGCGCCACCTTTACCGATCTGAGCATTCGACACCAATGAAGACTTCCTCCACCGCACGTCGTGCCTGCCTGGCCTTGTCCCTGCTGCTGCCGGCGGCACTGGCGCAGGCCGCACCGGGCGACGATTTCGGTTCTTGCCTGAACCGCCTGCAGGGCGCCGCCCAGGCCAAGGGCGTCAGCGCCGCCAGCTTCGCGCAGTTCACCCAAGGCTTGCAGCCGGACATGACAGTGCTGCCGCTGCTGGACGCCCAGCCCGAGTTCACCACGCCGATCTGGGATTACCTGGCGGGGCTGGTGGACGACCAGCGCGTCGCTGATGGCAAGGCGCGGATGGCCGAACATGCCGACCTGCTGCGCAAGGTCGCTGCGCGCTATCAGGTCGACCCGGCCACGGTGGTCGCCGTGTGGGGTGTGGAGAGCGATTACGGGCGCATCACCGGCAAGCGTCCGCTGCTGGTGTCGCTGTCGACGCTGTCCTGCTACGGGCGTCGCCAGTCGTTCTTCCAGGGCGAGTTCATCGCCACCCTCAGGCTGCTGCAACAGGGCGATATCCGCGACAGCGGCATCACCGGGTCCTGGGCGGGCGCCTTCGGCCAGACGCAGTTCATGCCTTCCACCTATGCGCGTATCGCCGAGGACTTCGACGGTGACGGCCACCGCGACCTGGTGGGCAGCACCGCTGACGCCCTGGCGTCCACCGCCAACTACCTGCGCAAGGCTGGCTGGCGTGAGGGGCAGCCATGGGGCTACGAGGTGAAGCTGCCGGCGGGCTTCGATGCTTCGCTGGCCGGGCGTACCAAGCGCCGTGCGCTGTCGGATTGGACCGGCCGTGGTGTGACGCGCGTTGACGGCAAGCCGATACCGAGCATCGACTCCAAGGCTGCCATCCTGTTGCCGGCGGGCATCAGTGGCCCGGCCTTCCTGGTGCTGCGCAACTACGACGCGATCTATTCCTACAACGCAGCGGAGAGTTACGCGCTGGCCATCGCCCTGCTGTCCGACCGCTTGCGCGGCGAGCAGGGCCTGCGTACTCCCTGGCCGACCGATGATCCGGGCCTGAGCCGGGCACAGCGCAAGGAACTGCAGGAGTTGCTGATCCAGCGTGGTTACGACATCGGCCAGCCCGACGGCATGATCGGCGATGTGACGCGCAAGGCGATCCAGCAGGAGCAGAACAAGCGCGGAATGACGCCGGCAGATGGGCGTGCAGGGCAGAAGATTCTCAATGCGCTGAAGGGCGGCTGATGGTTACGTTCTGAGCAAGCAAAGCCCCGGCACTGCCCGGGGCTTTTCGTTGGTGGCGGGGATTGGGCCTGGCGGCGCCTGAAGGTCAATCGCGGACGGAGTCCGATCCTGCGCGGTCTCAGGTTTCGTAGAAGCAGCGCAAGCCCGTGCCTGCGCATTCCCCTCACCCCAACCCTCTCCCGGAGGGAGAGGGAGCCATCTGTGCCGGCTGACGCTAGGGTTTCCTCCTGCCCCGAACGGTCCCCTCTCCCTCTGAGCGGGGCGCGCAGCCAGGGCTAGGGTGAGGGCCGACCTGGGCACAGAACAATCTCGTAGCAGCGGACTCCGTCCGCGCTCGGGTTTCAGGCGAGGCTCACTGCCAGCCCTTCACCCCCGTCATGTCCGGCAGGTGGTGGGCGATGCCCTTGTGGCAGTCGATGCAGGTGGCCTCGCCCGAGGCCAGGGCGGTGGAGTGCATCTGCCGGGCGCGCTGGCTCTGGCGGGTGAAATCCATGAATTGGAAGTTGTGGCAGTTGCGGCATTCCAGCGAGTCGTTGGCCTTCAGGCGCGCCCATTCGTGCTCGGCCAGTTCGCGGCGGTGGTCGAGGAACTTCTCCCGCGTGTTGATGGTGCCGAAGATCTTGCCCCAGACCTCCTTGGATGCCTGCATCTTGCGCGCGATCTTGTCGGTCCATTTATGCGGTACGTGGCAGTCCGGGCAGGTGGCGCGCACGCCCGAACGGTTGGTGTAGTGAATGGTGTCCTTGAGCTCGGCGAAGACGTTGTCGCGCATCTCGTGGCAGGACGTGCAGAACTGCTCGGAGTTGGTGGCTTCCAGCGCAGTGTTGAAGCCACCCCAGAAGATGATCCCGGCAACGAAGCCGGCCAGTGTGAGGAAGCCCAGGCTGTAGTGCACGCTGGGCCGGCGCAGGACAACCCAGTAACCCTTGAGCCAGGCGAATAGTGCTTTCATGGCGCCTCCTCAGGGGTTGCCGGTGGATGTGCCGTCGTCGTTGCTGGCTGATTTCCCAGCGGCCGCTTCCTGCTGGAGAATCTTGTCGATGTCCTCGAAGGTATTGCCCACCAGCGGTTTCACGTCTTTCTGCGGCACGTGGCACTGCACGCAGAAGTACCGGCGCGGTGCCACGGCGGCCAGCACCTGGCCGTCGCGGTCCATGTAGTGGGTGATGCTGATCATCGGTGCCTGCACCCGCGCACTGTTGGCGCGGCTATGGCAGGACAGGCACTTGTTGCTGTTGGTGTCGATGCGGTAGCCGGCGATGGTGTGCGGGATGGTTGGCGGTTGCTCGGGGTAGGCCCGTTCGCGGCGGATATCCTTGTTCTCGTCGTTGGCCAGGGGCGGCGCCGGGCGGTCCTCGGCGATGGTACCGCCGGGGCGGCGACCATCCGGTGCCGGGGCGTCCAGGGGGTAGTTCACGTCGGCGGCCAGCGCCGGTAAGGCGATGAGCAGCAGGAGCAGGGCGGGCAGTATCGGTTTCATCGCGCGTTCCTCAGGCCAGGCTGACCAGTTCGATGCGCACGGCGCACTTCTTGTAGTCGGTCTGCTTGGAGATCGGGTCGGTGGCGTCCAGGGTGACCTTGTTGATCAGCTTGTTGGCGTCGAAGAAAGGTACGAACACCAATCCCTGCGGCGGTTTGTTGCGCCCGCGGGTCTCGATGCGCGCGCGGATCTCGCCACGCCGGCTGATCACCTTCACCTCGCTGCCGCGGCGCATCTTCAGGTCGCGCGCGTCGTCCGGGTGCATGTACACCACGGCATCCGGTACGGCCTTGTAGAGCTCCGGCACGCGCTGGGTCATCGAGCCGGTGTGCCAGTGTTCGAGCACGCGGCCGGTGGACAACCAGAACGGATACTCCTTGTCTGGCGCCTCCGCTGGCGGTTCGTAGGGCAGGGCGAAGATGATCGCCTTCTTGTCCGGGTAGCCGTAGAACTGCACACCACTGCCTGCGGTGACATAGGGGTCGTAGCCCTCGCGGTAACGCCAGCGGGTTTCCTGGCCTCTCACCACCGGCCAGCGCAGCCCGCGTGCCTCATGGTAGGCATCGAAAGGCGCGAGATCATGGCCGTGGCCACGGCCGAAACTGGCGTACTCCTCGAACAGACCTTTCTGGATGTAGAAGCCGAAGGCTTTGGCCTCGTCGTTCTCGAAGCCCTTGGCGATCTCGTCGTTCTCGTACGCGTCGACCTGGCCGTTCTTGTACAGCACCTCGTAGAGCGTCTTACCCTTGAGTTGCGGCGCCTTGGCCAGCAGCTCGGCGGGCCAGACTTCATCGGTGGTGAAGCGCTTGGAGAATTCCACCAGTTGCCAGAGGTCGGACTTCGCCTCGCCCGGCGCCTTGACCAACTGGTGCCAGAACTGCGTACGACGCTCGGCATTGCCGTAGGCGCCTTCCTTTTCCACCCACATCGCGCTGGGCAGGATGAGGTCGGCGGCCTGGGCGGAGACCGTGGGGTAGACGTCGGAGACGATCACGAAGTTTTCCGGGTTGCGCCAGCCCGGCAGCACTTCCTGCATGATGTTCGGCCCGGCGTGCATGTTGTTGCAGACCTGCGTCCAGTAGACGTTGAGCACACCGTCCTTGAGCATCCGGCTCTGCTGCACAGCGTGGAAGCCGATCTTTTCCTGGATGGTGCCAGCGGGCACTTTCCAGATTTTCTCGGCGGTTTCGCGGTGCTTCGGGTTGGTCACCACCAGGTCCGCCGGCAGGCGGTGGGCGAAGGTGCCCACCTCGCGCGCGGTGCCGCAGGCCGAGGGTTGGCCGGTGAGGGAGAACGGGCTGTTGCCCGGTTCGCTGATCTTTCCGGTGAGCAGGTGGATGTTGTAGATCAGGTTGTTCGCCCAGACCCCGCGGGTGTGCTGGTTGAAGCCCATGGTCCAGAACGACACCACCTTGCGTTTCGGGTCGGCGTACAACTCGGCCAGGGCTTTCAGGCGTTCGGCCGGCACGCCGGTTTCCTTGGCGGTGCGTTCCAGGGTGTAGGGCTTGACGAAGGCGGCGAACTGGTCGAAGTCGATGTCGCTCCAGGTGTTGGCCTTGTCGGCGTTCTTCGCTTTCTTCTCCAGCTCATCGGTAGGTCGCAGGCCGTAGCCGATGTCCTCGGCGCCGTGGGCGAAGCGGGTGTGTTTGTCGACGAAATCGCGGTTCACCGCGCCGCTTTCGATGATGTGGTTGGCGATGTAGTTGAGGATGTACAGGTCGGTCTGTGGCTTGAACACCATCGGGATGTCGGCCAGGTCGAAGCTGCGATGCTCGAAGGTGGACAGCACGGCGACCTTCACCTGTCCGGCGCTCAGCCGGCGGTCGGTGACCCGCGACCACAACACCGGGTGCATCTCGGCCATGTTCGAGCCCCAGAGCACGAAGGTGTCGGTGGCTTCGATGTCGTCATAGCAGCCCATGGGTTCGTCCATGCCGAAACTGCGCATGAAGCCCATCACCGCCGAAGCCATGCAGTGCCGCGCGTTGGGGTCGATGTTGTTGCTGCGCAGGCCGGCCTTGAACAGCTTGTTGGCGGCGTAGCCTTCCCAGACCGTCCATTGCCCGGAGCCGAACATGCCCACGGAGGTCGGTCCCTTGGCCTTGAGTGCAGCCTTGAATTTCTCGGCCATGATGTCGAACGCGGCGTCCCAGCTGATCGGCTGGAACTCGCCCTGCTTGTCGAACTTGCCGTCCTTCATGCGCAGCAGCGGGCGGGTCAGGCGGTCACTGCCGTACATGATCTTCGACAGGAAGTAGCCCTTCACGCAGTTGATCCCGCGGTTGACCTCGGCCTTGATGTCGCCGTGGGTGGCAACCACCTTGCCGTTGCGGGTGGCGACCATCACGCTGCAGCCGGTGCCGCAGAAGCGGCAGGGCGCCTTGTTCCAGTCCAGGCGGGTCATGTCCGCCTCGGTGACCAGGTTGCTGGCGGAACTGAGGATCGGCAGGCCGGCGGCAGCGGCGGCGATGGCGGCGGCGTTGGCCTTGGCGAACTGGCGACGGGTCAGGTTCATCTTGCACCTCCAGCCTGGGCGAGCGCGGGTTCGTGGTCGATCTGCGGAGCTTCAGGCAACTCGACTATCTCGTGGTAGATCAGCACCGCGTTGAGCACACCGGGCAGGTTCTGGATGGCGTTGAGGTTGTCGAGAAGGCTCGCTTCATGGGCCGCTTCCAGCACCACCACCAGCTTTCCCTGCGGACTCTGCTGGTGCACTTCGAGGTTGGGTAGGCGCTGCAGGTTGGCCTTTACGGCTCCCAGCAGCTCCGGACGCGTGTGAACGATCAGGCTGGCGATCTGGATGCTCTCTGGCATCTGGCTCTCAGGCATGGTGGGCCTCACGGTTCAGGTGGATGGCGTTGCCGGGGCAGGGCGAAACGCAGGCGCCGCAGCCGGTGCACAGGGTCGGGTCGAGTGTGGGCAGGGACGGGCCGCCCAGCTGCGGGCGGAAGCGGATGGCCCGCGGCTCGCAGGCATCGTCGCAGCTGCGGCAGTGGATGCCGGCATGGGCCAGGCAGCGCTCGTCGATCCGGGCGCGCCAGGAGAAGGCCTCGCGGCTCAGGTCGAACACCTCGGCTTCGCAGGCGCGAGCGCAGTCACCGCACAGGCTGCAGCCGGTGTGGCTGAAATCCAGCTGCGGGTAGCCGCCATCGCCGATGCGAAGCACCTGCTCGGGGCAAGCGTCGACGCAGGCATTGCAGCGCGTGCAGCCTTCGAGGAATTCGCTGTCGGTGGCAGTCCATGGCGGGCGACGTACTTCAGGCGCACCGCCCAGGCGCCGCAACAGGGCACGACGGGCGAGCATGGCGGCGCACTACGACGGCGGGCCGGGCGGCCCCACCATCAGCTGGTACATCCATACGATGAAGCCGTAGCCACCGACGATGGCCACGGACAGCAGAGGGAACAGGCAGATCACGAGGAACAGGAACAGCCGGGTTTCCTTGCCTTTATCCGTGCCGGGTCCGGTCTCTTCAGTCATTAGGTCAGCCTCCCGCCAACGACTGGAATTGAGCCTAGTCCCTGCGCTGTGTGTGGGCAAAAGCCTACGTGCGTTATTCTTTTTTCATACAGCGCTGTCGTTCAGCATTGGTTCAGCAGTCCGACAGGTTCGGTTCAGTGCCCTCTCCGTAACCTTCTCCCCGTCAACACATTACTGACCCCTACGGGAGAAACCCCATGAAAGCCATGAAGAAAATCGCCCTCGCCACTGCCATCCTCGGTGCCAGCGTCGCCGCTACCGCAGCTAACGCCGCCGACACCTTCGTCGGTATGACCTGGGGTGAAACCAGCAACAACATCCAGAAATCCGACGCGCTGAACCGCAACCTCGACAATCCGAAGTTCGACAGCGTGATCAACAACAGCGGCACCTGGGGCGTACGCGCCGGCCAGCAGATGGAGCAGGGCCGCTACTACATCACCTATGAAAATGTTTCCGACACCGAGAATGGCCTGAAGCTGCGCCAGCAGAACCTGCTCGGCAGCTACGACGCCTTCCTGCCGCTGGGCGACCAAGGCACCAAGCTGTTCGGTGGCGGCACCGCCGGCCTGGTCAAGCTGGAGCAGGACGCCAAGGGCTACAGTCGCGACAGCGATGTGGGTTACGCCATCGGCGCCCAAGCCGGTATCCTCCAGGAACTCGGCAAGAACGCTTCCGTGGAAGGCGGCTACCGTTACCTGCGTACCAACGCGAGTACCGAGATGAGCCCGCACGGTGGCAGCAAGGTGGGATCCCTTGACCTGCACAGCAGCTCCCAGTTCTACCTGGGCGCCAACTACAAGTTCTGACCGGTAACGCAACCGGGCCTGCGCGGCCCGGCTGCCTGACTCAGGGAGTACGCGCATGAAACTGCTGGTGGTGGAAGACGAGGCGCTGTTGCGCCATCACCTGTATACCCGGCTGGGCGAGCAAGGCCATGTGGTCGATGCCGTGGCCAATGCCGAAGAGGCGCTGTACCGCGCCAGCGAATACCATCACGACCTGGCGATGATCGACCTGGGCCTGCCCGGCATGAGCGGCCTGGACCTGATCCGCGAGTTCCGCAGCCAGGGCAAGACCTTCCCCATTCTCATCCTTACCGCTCGCGGCAACTGGCAGGACAAGGTCGAAGGCCTGGCCGCCGGCGCCGACGACTACGTGGTCAAACCGTTCCAGTTCGAAGAACTGGAGGCCCGTCTGAACGCGTTGCTGCGCCGTTCCAGCGGTTTCGCCCAGTCGAGCATCGAGGCCGGCCCACTGGTGCTGGACACCAACCGCAAGCAGGCGCTGGTCAACGGTGAGTCGCTGCAGTTGACCGCCTTCGAGTACCGCATCCTTGAATACCTCATGCGGCATCACCAGCAGGTGGTGGCCAAGGAGCGCCTGATCGAGCAGCTCTACCCGGACGACGACGAGCGTGACCCGAACGTCATCGAGGTGCTGGTCGGCCGCCTGCGTCGCAAGCTGGAGACCGCCGAGGGCTTCAAGCCGATCGATACCGTGCGCGGCCAGGGCTACATCTTCAACGAGCTGTGTAAATGATCCGTTCGCTGCGTCTGCGGCTGATGATCGGCGCGGCGATTCTCGCCGTGCTGTTCATGGCGGCGCTGCTCCCGGCTCTCCAGCGTGCGTTCAGTATCGCCCTGGAGAACGCCATCCAGCAGCGCCTGGCCTCCGATGTGGCGACCCTGGTGTCGGCGGCGCGCATCGACGGCAATGTGCTGAGCATGCCCGACCATCTGCCAGTAGAGGACTTCAATCTCCCGGAGTCCAAGCTGCTGGGCTACATCTACGACCAATCCGGCAAGCTGGTATGGCGCTCCACCTCAGCACAGGACGAGAGCGTGGAGTATTCGCCCAAGTACGATGGGATGATCGATATCTTCACCCGCATCAGCGACCGATCGGGCCAGGAGTTCTTCGTCTACGACGTGGAGATCGATCTGCTGGGCGGCAAGCGCGCGGCCTACAGCATCGTCACCATGCAGCCGGAAAGCGAGTTTCGCCAGTTGGTCAATGGCTTCCGCGAGCAGCTCTATGTCTGGTTGGGGGGCGCCTTGCTCTTGCTCATGGCGATGCTCTGGCTCGGCCTGGGCTGGGGGCTGCGCTCCATGCGCGGGCTGCGCTCGGAGCTGGATCAGATCGAAGCCGGCGACCGCGAGCGGTTGAGCGATGAACACCCCGACGAGATGCTGCGCCTGACCGACTCGGTCAACCGCCTGCTCGAAAGCGAACGTGCCCAGCGCGAGCGCTACCGCAACTCCCTGGGCGATCTCGCCCACAGCCTGAAGACGCCACTGGCGGTGCTCCAGGGTGTCAGCGAAACCCTCGCCGATGAGCCGAAGAACCGCGAGCAGGTGCAGGTACTGCAAACCCAGATCGAGCGCATGAGCCAGCAGATCGGCTACCAGTTGCAGCGCGCGACGATGCGCAAGAGTGGCCTGATCCGCCACCGCGCGGCCCTCGATCCCTTGCTGGACACCATCGGCGGTGCGCTGGACAAGGTCTATCGCGATAAGCGCGTGAAGCTGGAACGGGATATTCCGCCGGGATTCTCCCTGCCGCTGGAGAAGGGCGCATTGCTGGAAATGCTCGGCAACCTGCTGGAGAACGCCTACCGCCTGTGCCTGACCACTGTGAAGGTCAGTGCGCGCAAGGACGGCCGGATGTTCGAGCTGATCATCGAGGACGACGGCCCCGGCGTGCCGGCCAGCCAGCGCGAGCGCATCCTCAAGCGCGGCGAGCGGCTGGACACCCAACACCCCGGCCAGGGCATCGGCACGGCGGTGGTGAAGGACATCATCGACAGCTACGACGGTGAGCTGGCGCTGGAGGATTCCGCGCTGGGCGGCGCATGCTTCCGGATTCGCCTGCCTGGTTAGTCCACAGCGACCGAGATCGAGTGCATGGCGCTCTCCTTCAGATTGTGGCCGTGTCACTCCCCTGCTATGCGCGATCGAGCAGCTAACCCGTTGCCGGGGCATCGACCCGGTACTAGCGTGTCTGCTTAAGCTGGGTATGCAGCAATGCGCCTCGCAGGCCTTGTACCTGAAGCCATGCAATGACCAGCTGGACTAACCACCATGGAGTCCACGCTGAGGTGTTGGCTGTAAACACCACTGCAAACAGGGCATGGAGCACCAGGATCGCGGCGCATGTCCGGCTTTTTCGCAGCAAACCATACGCGAGCAAGACCAACCCGATCGCGATGCCTGTGCGGCCGAATCTCATTTCTGGCCCGGTACTAAGGAAGGCAATTGCGTAGGCCATTTTCGCCACGCTTCCAACGGCTCCGGCAAAGCCTTGCAATATCAAGCGGTTTGCCTGCCGGAGCTGTACGGCTTTTTCGTCGACGTCGCCCAGCGGCGTGGTGACAGGGGGAGTGTTCATGGCATTACCTGCTCATTATGAGTGCTGCGAACGATAAGCCCCCGGTGTCAGCCCCGTCCATTTCTTGAACGCCCGGTGGAACGCCGAAGGCTCGGAGAAACCGAGTTGGTCGGCGATGTCCTGGATCGAGTGTTCGTCGCGGCCCAGGTAGTAGATCGCCAGGTCGCGGCGCAGCTGGTCCTTGAGTTCCTGGAAGTTCGGGCCCTCCTCGCGCAGGTGTCGGCGCAAGGTCTGTGGGCTCATGTGCAGCTGCGCGGCGACCTGCTCCAGGTCGGGCCAGCTGCGACAGTCGCGGCCGAGCAGGCGGCGGATCTGGCTGGTCAGGCTGTCGCCGCCGTCGGGGCGGGCGAGCAGGTCGGCCGGCGAGTCCTTGAGGAAGTGCTTGAGTGTGCGTTCGTCCTGCAGCAGCGGCATGTCGAGGTAGCGCGCCTGCAATAGCAGGCTGGTGCTGTCGGCGGAGAAGCGGCGCGGGCAGGGGAACAGCAGGTCGTACTCGGCCTGGTGCTCGGGGGCCGGATAGCTGAAAGTGGCTTCCTCCAGGCGGATGCGCTGGCCGATCAGCCAGCTGGCCAGGCGGTGCCAGATCAGCAGCAGGCTCTCTGCGAGGAAGTGGTCGGGGTCGCGCAGGTGCGTTTCGTCCAGGGTCAGACGGGCACGGTCGCCGTCGCGCACCAGTTCGATCCGTGGGGCCTCGGGAAACAGCCCGTAGAACAGCGAGCCGCGCCCCAGTGCCTTCTCCAGCGTGCGGCAATGGATGATCGCGTTGCACATCATGGCGAAGGTGCCGCGCTTGCTC
The DNA here is from genome assembly GCF_051990045.1 of Pseudomonas sp. YH-1. Taxonomy (NCBI): domain Bacteria; kingdom Pseudomonadati; phylum Pseudomonadota; class Gammaproteobacteria; order Pseudomonadales; family Pseudomonadaceae; genus Pseudomonas; species Pseudomonas sp. YH-1. Next base: position 3,064,977 of record NZ_CP178184.1, read on the forward strand.
GGCAGGCTGCCAAAGCCCATGTACTCGTCGTCCAGCGCTTCCCAGAGGATCTGCATCAGCCGGCTGAACTGCTCGGGGTCGATCCGCGCGCGGGGCTCGTCGAGGAGGGCCGGGACGATGCCGGCACTACGCAGCAGCGCCTGGACATCGAGCCCCTTGCGCTGGGCCCCATGGACGGCGGCACGGACGAAATGGCTGGCAATGGTGCGTTCACGCATGAGCGGTCCTTGTTGTTCTGGCCGCACATCCAGGAGCCGTGCGGCAAACCCGATCGAACCTGATCGGAGTTCTACAATCTACGGTACGAAGGCCGTGGCGGATACCCGCCAGAGGGCGGGAAACCCGCCAGCTCGAAGGCGGGAATCCGCCATTTTCGAGGCCTTCCGTGCCGTGGCTTTTTACGGAAACTATTGAATTTGAAGGGATTACACATTTTTTAAAGGTCTGGCACAGCACTTGCCATATGCGATCAAGGCCTGCCGTTTGGCATGCCCTGAAAACAAATTCTCCCATTGCAGGGAGATAACGCGTTCGGTCTTGCACTTCCTTCACCGGAGGGCAGGCCCAGAGGACAGAGCTGCCATGACCAAGCAACCCTTCTACAAAAGCCTGTACGTGCAGGTACTGATCGCCATTGCCATCGGTATTGCACTCGGCCACTTCTACCCCGACACCGCCAAACTGATGAAGCCGCTGGGCGATGGCTTCGTCAAACTGATCAAGATGGCCATCGCGCCGATCATCTTCTGCACCGTGGTCACCGGTATCGCCGGCATGCAGAGCATGAAAGCGGTGGGCAAGACGGGCGGCATGGCGCTGCTGTACTTCGAAATCGTTTCCACCGTCGCGCTGATCATCGGCCTGGTCGTGGTCAACGTCGTCCAGCCGGGTGCCGGCATGCACGCCGACGTCGCCACGCTGACCGCCGAAATGAACAAGAACGCGGCGCTCACCGGCTTCATCGCTTCGGGCGAGAAGCAGAGCACCATCGACTTCTTCATGAACGTCATCCCGAGCACCGTGGTCGGCGCCTTCGCCAACGGTGACATCCTGCAGGTGCTGTTCTTCTCCGTGCTGTTCGGCTACGCGCTGCACCGCCTGGGCGACTACGGCAAGCCGGTGTTCGAGTTCATCGATCGCATCACCCACGTGATGTTCAACATCATCAACGTGATCATGAAGGTCGCGCCCATCGGTGCCTTCGGTGCCATGGCCTTCACCATCGGCGCCTACGGCCTCGGCTCGCTGGTGCAACTGGGCCAGCTGATGCTGTGCTTCTACATCACCTGCCTGCTGTTCGTGCTGATCGTGCTGGGCGGCATTGCCCGCGCCCACGGCTTCAGCATCCTGCGCTTCATCTCCTACATCCGCGAAGAACTGCTGATCGTGCTGGGTACCTCGTCCTCCGAGTCGGCCCTGCCGCGCATGATCGCCAAGATGGAGAAACTGGGCGCCGACAAGAGCGTCGTCGGCCTGGTAATCCCGACCGGCTACTCGTTCAACCTGGACGGCACCTCGATCTACCTGACCATGGCCGCCGTGTTCATCGCCCAGGCCACCGACACCCCGATGGACATCACCCACCAGCTGACCCTGCTGGTCGTGCTGCTGATCGCCTCCAAGGGCGCCGCGGGCGTCACCGGTTCGGGCTTCATCGTGCTGGCCGCCACCCTGTCCGCCGTCGGCCACCTGCCGGTTGCCGGTCTGGCGCTGATCCTGGGTATCGATCGCTTCATGTCCGAAGCCCGCGCCCTGACCAACCTGGTTGGCAACGGCGTAGCCACCATCGTGGTTGCCAAGTGGTGCAAGCAGCTGGACGAGAAGACCCTGTCCGCAGAACTGGCCGCTGGCCCCGGCAACTCCGCTGAGCTGCAGCCTTCCTGACGCGTTATCCAACGAGCAATTCGGCCCGGTGAACGTGAAGCGCCGGAGCCTTTCCAGCCCGCTCATTTGAGCGGGCTTTTTTATGCGCGGGTGGTTGGCGCGGCGGCGTGTCTTTTGTAGGAGCGAGCTTGCTCGCGAATCGTTTCCCGGCAGCTCCGGAGTTGGGTGGGTTCGCGAGCAAGCTCGCTCCTACAGTTGTGCCTTGGCTGCGTGCAGAGGGGGCTGGGTTTTGCAGAGGAACCGCCGGCGCGCACAGGAGTGGACTCTGTCCGCGATTGGCCGGGCGTCAGCGAGGAAGGTGTGCATCAACGAGAAAAGCGCACGCAGCGGCGTGCGCTGACGAAGCGGAAACGGATCAGAGAATGATCTTGTCCTTGAGCTTCTCCGCCGCCTGCTGCAGCGCCTGGATGACCCGTTCCTTGTCGTAGTTCTGTACGTTGTTGGTGTCCAGGTACATGGAGAAGCCCGGCACCTCGTGCTCGACGAAGCTGGGGTTGGAGCCCAGGTCGCGGCGGAAGTCGACCACCTGGTAGATCTGCACCGGTTTGCTGAAGCCCTTCACGGCGATCTGACCCTTGTCACGGCACATCAGCACGTCCTTCACCAGCGAATAGGTCTCGTGGCTGATGAGGATCTCGCCGGCCTCGGCGGCGCTTTCCAGGCGGCTGGCGAGGTTCACTTCGCGGCCGATGATGGTGTAGTCCATGCGTGTATCGGCGCCGAAGTTGCCCACGGTGCAGTAGCCGGTGTTCAGGCCCATGCGCACTTCCAGCGGCTTGGTGATGCCCTGGGCGCGCCACTGCTGGCGCATGACCTTCATGTGCTTGCGCATGGCCACGGCCATGGACACGGCGGCAACGGCGTCCTTTTTCGCGCCCTGGGTGGCCGGGTCGCCGAAGAACACCATCACGCAGTCACCGACGAACTTGTCGATGGTGCCGCCGTATTTCAGGGCGATCTTCGACATCTCGTTGAGGTAGTTGTTGAGCATGTCGGTGAGGGCTTCGGCCTCGAGTTCCTCGGACAGCTCGGTGAAGCCCTTGATGTCGGAGAAGAACACCGTGAGCTTCTTGCGCTGGGTCTCCAGACGCACCGTGCGCTTGCCGCTGAAGATCGATTCCCACACCTGCGGCGACAGGTACTTGGCCAGGTTGCTGGCCAGGCGCGCGGCCTTTTCCTGTTCCAGGGTGATGTCCGAGCGGGCCTGGGCCAGGCGTAGACCCTGCTGGTGCACGAAGAAGGCGGTGATGCAGATGTACAGCGTGGAGAACAGCACGCTGACCAGTGCGACGATGCTCGGCGTCTGGCCCTTGTAGGCCGGTGAGATCAGCGCGGCGCTGAGTACGGCGGCGCTCAGCGCCACCAGCAGCGCCAGGCCCAGCGAACGCAGGCCGCCGATGATCAGTGCGGAGAAGGCGAGGATCAGCACCAGCATCAGGCTGGGCACCTCGGAGAAGCCCAGCAGGGTGGTGGCAATGCCAGCATGCAGGGCGTCGATGAACAGCAGCACCAGGCGGGTACGTTGTGGGTTGTCGCGCTTGAAGCGGCGGCTGACCTGCTGGGCGAGGTGCGGGTAGAGCAGGGCGTACGGAATCATCCAGAGGATGTCGTAGCCGAAGTACTTGGCGAAGGTGCCGGCGGTAATGGTCGCGGCGATGGCGATATACGCCAGCACGCGGGAATGGTACTCGCGCAGAGGGGCGGGGGTGAGCGGGCTGCTGGCACGCTCGAGAACATTAGGCTTCATGCGCAAGAAACTTCCCTGGTGCGCGTAGGCTCGTAGCCGATTGCGCGTCTGATTTTGGGAGGAATCTTATTCCATGCGCAGCCCCCGGGCCAGCGGCGGTTCGCCACTCTTCGTCGCGGACCGCCGGTCACCACGGGACCCTCAGGCCATCGTGCCGTCGGGCTTCTGGTAGATCGAGCGGCGGGGCTGGGCGAAGACCCGGCGCAGCATGGGTTCGAAGAACTCCAGGGGCAGCACTTCGCCGTCCGGATCGAAGGCGGCGGCGTCGTAGCGGGCGCAGAATTCGATGGTCTGCTCGAACTGCGGGTGGTCCTTGAACTGCTCGCGCAGGTGTCGGTCCAGGCCCAGGTGATGGAAGAAGTAGTAGCCCTGGAAGATCGCGTGCTTCTCGATCATCCACAGGTTCTCCTCGCTGACGAACGGCTTGAGGATGGCCGCGGCGATATCGGCATGGTTGAACGAGCCGAGGGTGTCGCCGATGTCATGGAGCAGGGCGCAGACCACGTATTCCTCGTCGCGGCCGTCGCGGTGGGCCAGGGTGGCGGTCTGCAGCGAGTGGGTCAGGCGGTCCACCGGGAAGCCACCGAAGTCGCCGTCGAGCAGGCGCAGGTGGGCCATGATCCGGTCGGGCAGAAGCGCGGCGTACTGGCCGAAGTCCTTGGCGATGATCGCCCAGTCCTCGGCGCTGCCGTCTTCCATGTGGGTGAAGTTGGCGCGTGCGTTCATCAGGCTGTGCTCTCTTGTGATTGTCTTGGCGTGTCTGGATGGCACGGGTCCAGTCTAGAAGTCTGACGGGCACGCGGTAGTGTCCGTGCAGCGCCAGTGGGGTGTCCCGGTGGGCGCGAATGGTGCGGCATCAGCCGCACCGATGGGGCATCAGGGGTTTTCCGGGTCGTGCCCCAGCGACTGCAGGAACAGCGAGAACAGCTCCGGCTGCGAAGAGATGTCGAGTTTGTTGTACAGGTGGCGGCGGTGGACCTTGATGGTCTCCGGCGAAATGGCCAGGCGCTCGGCCATGGCCTTGGAGGAATAGCCCCGCAGGATCAACCGGGCAATCTCCAGCTCGCGCTCCGAGAGGACGCCGGCACCGAAGTGGCTCAGGGCGTCACGCACCTGCACCGCCACACCGTCGCTGGTGCCCGGCAGCAGGCGCTGGCTGCGTTGCTGCCAATGCTGCTGCATCAGCGCCAGCACCCAGGGGCAGAGCATCGCCAGCAGGCCGGTCTGCTCGCCATCGAACAAGCGGCGCATACCCAGCGACAGCGACAGAGCGCCCTGGCCGGGCAGCTGGAGGATGAATTGCACCTCGTCCTCCAGCACGTTGTCGTGGAAGTAGCTGAGGAAGTACTCGCTTTGGCGGAACTGGTCCGGGGCAATTTCCTCCAGGCGGTACAGCCCGCTGGGCACGCCCTCGCGGCAGGCCTGGTAGAACGGGTCGAGCTGGTACAGGCCGTCGAGGTAAATGGCCATGGCGGCCGGCCCGGCGGTGGGCTCGGCGTCGTATTCCTCCAGCGCCACCGGGGTACCACCGGCCGGGTAGAACATCGCCAGGGCGTTATCGAACGGCAGCCACTGGTGCAGTAGCAGGACCAGTTGCTTCCAGAAGCGCGGCTGGCCGATCTGCTCGATGGTACGGCCGAGGTTGGCGTGCATGCCGACTTCGCGGAACAGGGTGTGCATCGGCGGGGTATCTCCGGAAGGGCATGGCGAGGATTCGGCTCACGGTTTCCTCCTTTTACCGGGGCATCGTCAAGAGGGCGTAACCCCAAATGGTGATTGGCCAGCACCCCCGCCATGCCCAGACTGCACCCCATGCAGCGCCCCGGACAGAGGGTGCGACAAGGTCTTCGTTCCTGCCTCAACCACCAATAACAACTCGAGGAAAAACGATATGAGCGCTTCTTCTGCGCCAGCGAGCGGGCTCAAGCCCAGCCTGGGCGTGCTCGACGTGGTCGCCATTACCGTCTCGGCGGTCACCCCCGCCAGCTCCGTTTTCGTCATCGCTCCCTTCGCCATCCAGCAGGCCGGCAGCGGCGCCTTCCTGGCCTTCGTGTTCGCCGGCTTCCTGGCGCTGATGTTCGCCTGGTGCTACGCCGAACTCGGCCGCGCCCATAACTCCGCCGGCGGCGAGTACGTCTACGCCAAGCGCGTGTTTGGCGGTCTCGCCGGCTACGCCACCTTCCTCACCGTACTGGTCTCGCTGCTGTTCATCCCGCCGGTACTGGCGACGGGCGCGGCGACTTACCTCAACAACGCCCTGGGGACAAACTTCGACACCCAGACCGTCGCCCTGGTGATAGTCGCCGCCAGCTACGTGCTGGGCATCCTCAACATCCGGGTGAACGCCTGGATCACCGGTGTGTTCCTGCTCTGCGAAGTGGCGGCGCTGCTGGTGATCGTGGTGCTCGGTTTCGGCCACGTCAGCCAGCCGGTGACTGTGCTGGTGCAGCCGCAGCATATCGACGGCGGAATACTGGCCGCTGCGCCCTGGGCGCTGGTGATCGGCGCCGTGGGTACCGCCCTGTTCTCCTACAACGGCTTCGGCGGCGCAGTGCTGCTGGCCGAGGACATGAAGTGCGGCGGGCGCAACGTGCACCGCGCGGTGATCTGGTCGCTGGTGCTGGTGGTGGCGATCGAGATCATCCCGCTGACCGCATTGCTGCTGGGCGCGCCTTCGCTGAAAGACATGATTGCCAGCCCCGATCCGGTCGGCTACCTGCTCACTGCCCATGGCAATGAAACGCTGTCGCGGCTGGTCAGCGCCGGCATCTTCCTCTCGGTGTTCAACGCTATCGTCGCCATCGTCATCCAGGTCGGCCGGGTGATTTTCAGCAGTGGCCGCGACGAGCTGTGGACACCGCTGATGAACCGGGCCTTCACCCGTATCCACCCGCGCTGGGAGTCGCCGTGGATCGCCACGCTATTCCTCGGCGTGCCCTCGGCGGCGCTGAGCTTCAGCTCGAACCTGGAGGAGCTGACGTCCTTCACCGTGCTGCTGCTGGTGATGGTCTACCTGGTGGTGGCGCTCTGCGCGCTGTTCAGCCGCGTGCTGCGCCGCGACCGCGAGCATCCGTACCGCATGCCGCTGTGGCCGTTGCCAGCGATGCTGGCGGTGGTCGGCGCCGGTTACCTGTTGCTCAACCTGCTACTGGATGCCTCCTCGCGGGACGTCATGATCATTGTCGGAATACTGGCCGTGTCGGTGATTTTCTACAGCACTTACGGCAAGCTCAGCCCGGCCTTCCAGAAGCTCTGAAACCCTTCGCGAACACCAAGGAGAGAGCATGCGCGCTCGTCAACTCGGCATCACCCTCGGCCTGGGCACGCCCGGTGAGTTCAACGCCATCACCGATGTCCCCGGCATCCGCGTCGGCCACAGCACCCTGATCGGCGAGCGCGATGGCCGCGCCGTACGCACTGGGGTCACGGTGGTCCAGCCGCGCGAAGGGGCGGCGCGCCAGCAACCCTGTTTCGCTGGTTGCCATGTACTCAACGGCAACGGGGATGCCACGGGGCTGGAGTGGATCCGCGAGGCGGGCCTGCTGACCACACCCATCGCCATCACCAACACCCACAGCGTGGGCGCGGTGCGCGATGCGTTGATCGCTGCCGAGCATGCCGAACTGGCGGACCCGTCGGTGTACTGGTGCATGCCGGTGGTGATGGAGACCTACGACGGGCTGCTCAACGACATCTGGGGCCAGCACGTCGGCGCCGAGCAGGTGCGTGAGGCGCTGGCCGCCGCTGAGTCCGGCCCGGTGCGGGAAGGCCCGGTGGGTGGCGGCACGGGGATGATCTGCCACGAGTTCAAGGGCGGCATCGGCACTTCCTCGCGCAAGCTGCCGGCGGAGCAGGGCGGCTGGACCGTGGGCGCGCTGGTGCAGGCCAACCACGGCCAGCGCCGCGAGCTGCGGGTGGATGGTTACCCGGTGGGTCGCCAGCTGGGCGACCTGCCGTCGCCCTTCGCCGAGCAGGGTACGCCGGGCATGGGCTCCATCGTGGTGATCCTGGCCACCGATGCGCCGTTGCTGCCGCACCAGTGTCAGCGCCTGGCGCAGCGTGCCTCGTTGGGGATCGCGCGCACGGGAGGCGGGACCGACGACTCCAGCGGCGACATCTTCCTCGCCTTCGCCACTGGTAACCGCGACCTGCCGCCGGCGGACTACGGACGCAAGAACCTGCCTTTCGCCACGGCCCTGGAGATGGTCAACAATGACCATATCTCGCCGCTGTTCTCAGCCGCTGCCGAGGCGGTGGAGGAGGCCATCGTCAATGTGCTGCTGGCCGGCCAGGACATGCGCACCGATGACTGCGTGCTGGTGCCTGCCCTGACTGGGGAGCGACTGCTGGCGGCATTGCGCGAGGTCGGTTGGAAGGGATGACGTGGTGCGTTCGCAGGATGGTGTGGAGCGAAGCGATACCCATCGATTGGCCCGGTGCCGATGCAGCATGGGTATCGCTGCGCTCCACCCATCCTACGAGTCTCGCGAATGGATTCCCCGGCGATTCCGTTGCTGGGCGGGCTCGCGAGCAAGCTCGCTCCTGCACGCGGATGCTGTGCCATGAAAAAAGCCGGGGCTGCTGGGCAGCTCCGGCTTTTGACTTTCCCGTACCAGTGAATCAGTTCGGGGTGTAGATCTGGTCGAACACGCCACCGTCGGCGAAGTGGGTCTTCTGCACGGTGCGCCAGTCACCGAAGGTCTTCACCACGGAGAAGAAGTCCACCTTCGGGAAGCGGTCGGAGAACTTGGCCAGCACTTCGGGGTTGCGCGGGCGCAGGTAGTTGTTGGCGGCGATGGTCTGGCCTTCGTCGGACCACAGGTACTTCAGGTAGGCCTCGGCCTCGGCGCGGGTGCCTTTCTTGTCGACCACCTTGTCGACCACGGCCACCGGCGGCTCGGCTTCGGCGGAGACGGTCGGGTAGACCACTTCGAAGCCGCCACGGCCGAACTCGCGGGCGATCATCTCGGCTTCGTTCTCGAAGGTCACCAGCACGTCGCCGATCTGGTTCTGCATGAAGGTGGTGGTCGCCGCGCGGCCACCGGTGTCCAGCACCGGGACGTTCTTGAACAGTTGGGCGACGAATTCCTTGGCCTTGGTTTCATCGGCGCCATGCTTCTGCGCGTAGCCCCAGGCGGAAAGGTAGGTGTAGCGGCCGTTGCCGGAGGTCTTGGGGTTCGGCACCACGACCTGGATACCTGGCTTGACCAGATCGTCCCAGTCCTTCAGGCCCTTGGGGTTGCCCTTGCGCACGATGAACACGGTGGCGGAGGTGAAGGGGGCGCTGTTGTTCGGCAGGCGGGTCGCCCAGTCCTTGGGCACCAGGCCGCCGTTGTCGGCCAGGGCATCGATGTCGGTGGCCTGGTTCATGGTGATGACGTCGGCCGGCAGGCCGTCGATCACCGCGCGGGCCTGTTTGCTGGAACCGCCGTGGGACATCTGGATGGTGATCTTCTCGCCTTTCTCGGCCTGCCAGTGTTTCTGGAAGGCGGCGTTGTAGTCCTTGTAGAAGTCACGCATCACGTCGTAGGAGACGTTGAGCAGGGGCTGGGCGGCCTGGGCGGCGGAGGCCAGGGCGAGGCCGGCGGCCAGCAGCGAGGCGCTGAACAGACGTTTCACGAGCAGTTCCTTTTGGCAGTGTTGTTGGGTGTCGATTATGCCGACAGGTTATATGCCACTTAAATACTTAAAGGCTATTTGCTTATGCGGGGAGCAGGGCTCGCAATCCCCTCGCGATCTTCTCCCGCACCCGGCTTTCGATCCTGTCGCCAGGCTCCATGCGCCCGCGAAATGGCCGATTGCCCGGCAGCCTAGCAGGCTTGCCGGGCAATGACTGCCCCTGCGGCCTCAGTCCAGCCCGCTGACCTCCAGCTCCTTGGGATACTCGACGCTGAACCTGAAGGTCGTGCTGCGTTTCTCGCCCGGTTTCAGCTGCCAGTCCCACAGCAGCTTGCCGTCGTCCTCGCGAGCGAAGGACTGGTCTTCGGGCTCCAGCAGGGCGACCTTGATCTGCTCATTGCGCGAGATCGGCAACTGGTCCTTGAACTGCAGACGCTGCTCGGTCTTGTGGTTGTTCTGGGCGTCGATGCGGAACTCATACGTGATGCGTTTGCGGCCGCCGGTCAGACCGGTGTAGTCGGTGTAGCGGTTGACCAGCTTGCGCTTGATCGACATCGCTTCGTCGCCGCCCAGGGCCAGCTCGAAGGTTTCGCCTGGCATCACCGCGCGCAATTGGCCGCTGGCGACGAAGGTGTTGCCCAGGTAGGTGTTGAGCGTACCCGGCAGCAGCGGATAGTCGCTGGCATTGCGGGTGTCGGCCTGCAGGTAGGCGGCTTCACGCAGCGACGGTGTGGCCAGGTAGCGGAAGGTCGCGGGCAGCTTGAACTGGGCGATGGCGACCTTTTGCGAGCTGCCGTCGCTGTTCAGTGTGGCGTGGGTCGGGATATGAAACGAGGCGCTGGTGGTGGCGCCGCTGACTTCGGCGACGGCTACGGGCATCTCTTCCAGCGAACCGGCCACGGCCATTTCGTCGGCGGCGAAGCGCTGGGCCTTTTTCGCCTCCAGCGCCATCATCGGCGCGGCTGGCGCCGGGGCGGGCCTGGCAGCCATCACCGTGCGCGGGTCGAAGGTGTCGACGAACCACGGCGAGAGCGCCGGCACGTTGCTGCCCAGATTGGGGCGGGCGGTGGACAGGGTGAGGTCGACGTCGGTCCAGTCCTCGCCACTGCTCTGACGGACGATGCCCTGGTAGATCATCTCGATCTTGTCCTCGCCGTCGCGCAGGCGGGCGTCATAGGCCGGGCGCCAGGAAGCGTCGTACAGCGTGTAGCTGAGCTGCAGCTGGACTTGTGCCGGCTTCTCCAGCGCCACGCGCAGGATCGCGCGCTTGTAGTGGGTGCCGTCCCCGGCCAGGTGGCTGCGCTGGCTCTCCAGCTCCTGCTTGCGCTGTTGCAGTTCCTCGCTCTGCTGGTCGAGCTTGCGTTGCTCGTCGAGGATGTGGCCCAGGTTGCCCTCGCTCATCTGCAGCAGGCTCTTCAGTTCGTCGATGCTTGGCAGTGCCTGGTTCTTGCCCGGCTTGGTGCTGCTGGCCTGGATGTCGGCGAGGAACTGCTTCTGGTTCTCCAGCACGCTGCCACGGTCGCTGATCTCGCGTTCCTGCCGTTCGATGTCGCGCAACTGCGTGTCCAGAAGTTGCAGACGATTGTCCTCGGAGGGCGGCGAAACCTGCGGCGCGCTGCTCACGTCAAGCAGGGTCGCGGCCGCGCTGGCGCTGAGCGAGGCCTGCAGGCTGTTGTCGTCGATGCGCAGGGGCAACTGCTCCAGGGCGATTTCGTGCTGGCCGGCGGGCAGTTGCAGAGTGGCTGTGCGGGTGACGATGGCACGGTCGGTATAGACGGTCACCGCGCTGATGCGGCTGTCGGCTACCTGGGGGGCGGCCAGCAGCGAGGGACTGGCCAGCGCACCGGCCATGGCGAGAATCAGTGGGTGGAGTCGAGAGGGCATGTGCTCACCTCGCGGCCTGGAAGGCGGCCGGCACTGCGGAACGCCACCATGGCGTCCGTCCATGCCGCTTGTGACGAAGAGGGCGGGAGCAACGGGTTGAGCGTGGGTGAAGGCAGGCCGCAACGGACGACGAACGGTCGCCAGGTCAAGGGTGGACAGATTCATCCATCCGCGGGAACAGCGGGTTACCGCAGCGCGAGCAGAACGCCGCTTCGGCCTCGTGGCTGGCCTTGGCACAGGCCGGACAGGGCTTGGCCAATTGCCCTGGCGTGCGCTCCTGGCGCATGGCGTTGTGCAGTTCGGCGCTGAAGATGCCGGTGGGTACGGCGATGATCGAGTAGCCGGTGAGCATCACCAGGCTGGCGATGGCCTGACCCAGCGGGGTCTTCGGCGTGATGTCGCCAAAACCCACGGTGGTGAGCGTGACGATGGCCCAGTAGATACCGCGCGGGATGCTGGTGAAGCCGTGTTCGGGGCCTTCGACCACGTACATCAGCGAGCCGAACACCGTCACCAGGCTCATCACCGAGAGAAAGAACACAGTGATCTTCTGCCGGCTGCCGCGCAGCGCGGTGAGCAGGAAGTCCGCCTGACGCAGGTACTGGCGCAGCTTGAGCACGCGGAACACCCGCAGCACGCGGACGATGCGCACTACCAGCAGGTACTGGGCATCGGGGTAGAAGATGGCGATCACCCCCGGCAGCACCGCCAGCAGGTCGACCAGGCCGTAGAAGCTCAGGGCGTAGCGCAGGGGCTTGGGCGAGCAGTAGAGGCGCGCCAGGTATTCGATCAGGAACAGTCCGTTGATCACCCATTCGATGTCGCTGAGCAGGCCGCCGTAGGCATGGTTGATCTCGTCGACGCTGTCGAGGATCACCACCAGCAGACTGGCGAGGATGACAATCAGCAGCGCGCTGTCGAAGCGTTGCCCGGCCGGCGTGTCGGACTCGAAGATGATGATGTAGAGGCGCTGGCGAAAGCTGGGCGAGGCGGCCATGGGCGAATCCGGCGAAAGGATTCAGACACCATAGCCGAGATGCGCCGGGGCGGCCGTGGCCGCCCCGCTGGCGAGGATCAGGCGCGCTCGCTCGCCTGCTGCTCGTCCACGTCGCCCTCGGCCAGGCAGGCCGCGGCGGTGAACAGCACGTCGGTGGAGGAGTTCAGCGCGGTCTCGGCCGAGTCCTGCAGGATGCCGATGATGAAGCCGACGGCCACCACCTGCATCGCCACTTCGCTGGAGATACCGAACAGGCCGCAGGCCAGCGGGATCAGCAGCAGCGAGCCGCCGGCCACGCCGGAGGCGCCGCAGGCGCAGACCGAGGCGACCACGCTGAGCAGGATGGCGGTGGGCAGGTCGACGGCGATGCCCAGGGTGTGTACCGCCGCCAGCGTCAGCACGCTGATGGTGATCGCCGCGCCGGCCATGTTGATGGTGGCACCCAGCGGGATCGACACCGAGTAGGTGTCCTCGTGCAGGCCCAGGCGCTGGCACAGCTGCAGGTTGACCGGGATGTTGGCCGCCGAGCTGCGGGTGAAGAAGGCGGTGATGCCGCTCTCGCGCAGGCACATCAGCACCAGCGGGTACGGATTGCGGCGGATCTTGGCGAAGACGATCAGCGGGTTGATCACCAGCGCCACGAACAGCATGCAGCCCAGTAGTACGGCCAGCAGGTGCAGGTAGCCGATCAGGGCGTCGAAGCCGGACTCGGCGATGGTGCCGGCCACCAGACCGAAGATGCCCAGCGGAGCGAAGGCGATCACCACACGGACGATCAGGGTGACGCCATTGGCCATGTCATCGAGGAAGTCGCGAGTGGTCTGGCGGGCGTGGCGCAGGGCGATGCCCAGACCGATGGCCCAGGCCAGGATGGCGATGAAGTCGGCCTCCAGCAGTGCCTTCACCGGGTTGGTGGTGACGCTGAAGAGCAGGGAGCGCAGGACTTCGCCGATACCGCCGGGCGGCGCCAGTTCGCTGCTCGGCGCGTGCAGTACCAGGTTGGAAGGGAAGGCGAAACTGGCGATCACCGCGACCACGGCCGCGGAGAATGTGCCGATCAGGTAGAGCATCAGGATCGGCCGGATATGGGTTCGCTGCCCTTGCTTGTGGTTGGCGATGGAGGCCATCACCAGCACCAGCACGAGGACCGGAGCGACCGCCTTCAAGGCGGAAATGAACAGCTTGCCGAGCAGGCCGACCGCCTGCGCGCCTTGCGGCCAGAGCAGGGCGAGGGCGATGCCGCAGAGCATGCCGATGAAGATCCGCAGGACCAGGCTGGTGCCTTTGAGTCGCTGCAGAAGCGTGGGGGAGGGAAGCGTCATGACATCTTTCGCTGCGTGAATGAGGGGACGCACCCGTGGTCGGATGCGGAAGGGGGCGGATTATGCCGCCTGCATCCGGGAAATGCGCGGTTACCCGTCGATTGAGCCAGACGGCGGACGTTATGCCGCAGTGTGGGCGAGGGTGAGCGCACCGGCATTGATCCATGCCGGTCGCAGTGGCAATAGCGGGGCTTAGCCGAGGTCGGCGAAAGCTTCCGGGTCCAGGTCGATGCCGGCGACGCGTTGCACGGCGCCACGCATGGTGACCTTGAAGTCATCCTCGACACGGATGTTCAGCAGGCCGCCTGCCAGATGCAGGTCGATGCGTTCGTCGCACAGGCCAAGCCTGCGTGCCACAGAGGCCGCCGCGCAGCTGCTGGTTCCGGAGGACAGCGTATAACCGGCGCCGCGCTCCCAGATTTCCACGCGCAGCGCGTCGCGGGACAGCCACTGGACGAACTGCACGTTGGTACGGCGGGGAAACAATGGATGGTTTTCCAGCAGCGGGCCGAGGCGGCAGGCCAGCTCGCGGCTGGTCTGTTCGACGAACACTACGCAATGCGGGTTGCCCATGGAGACGGCGTTGATCCTCAGCGCCACGCCGTCGATTTCCAATGGGTAGTCCAAAGCTTCAGGCGCATCGATCAGCACCGGAATCCGCGCACAGGCGAACTCGGCATTGCCCATGGACACCTCCACGGTACGGCCGTCGTCGAATACCTGGCTGGTCACGGTGCCGCCGGCGGTGACGATGTCGAAAGGCTGCCCTGCGACCAGGCCGCAGTCCCACAGGTAGCGGGAGAAGATGCGCAGGCCGTTGCCGCTCTTCTCCGCCTCGGAGCCGTCGGGGTTGAGGATGCGCAGGCCGAAGGCGGCATCCGTGTGGTTCGCCACCAGGATGCCGTCAGAGCCGATACCGTGGTGGCGGTCGCAGATGCGTCCGATCTGGGTAGCGGTCAGGGCGAACGGCGCGTCGCCGGCATAGACGAGGTAGTCGTTGCCCAGAGCCTGGTATTTCACGAAGTTCATCGGTGCGATCCGTCGCCGGAAGAAGGCCCTCGACTATACACGCGGGCCGCTGTTTTCCCTTTGCGGATCGCGCAATAGCGCTTCCAGCGCGCGCTGGCCAAGAATCACCAGCCAGCAGGCGAGGATGAAGGGTGCGGTGAACGCGGGCAAGCCGACGAGGGCGAAACCGGGTTGCAGCAGCACCGCCAGGAGGATGCCGCACAGCGGAGCCAGCGGGCTGCGGAAGCGCAGCGACAGGGCGATACCGGCGAGCGCGCCGTTCAGGCCGAGCAGGCCGGCCTGCGCTGAGGCGGCCGGCAGGTCGAACAGCGGCGCCAGGGCCAGTGCGCCGACGGTGCCGGCCAGGGCCCAGAAGGCCGCGCGGCGCTCCACCAGCAGCAGGCCGAGGGCGATGGTCAGGCCGGCCAGTGGTTCGCCGAGGAAGATCACTTCGCCGAAGCCCAGTGCGGAGGAGTCCAGCAGCGGGTTCACTGCGCCACACGACAGGCAGGCGGCGCCGGCCGCCGGCACCAGGCCGATGGCCTTGCCCAGCGCGCTGGACACCCAGCCCAGCAGCACGAAGGCCGAGGTATAGGCTGGCAGGCCGAAGCGCCGGCGCGATTGGCGCAGCAGCACCGCCTGCACGGCGACGCCGGTGAGTATCGCGGCGATGGTCAGCATCACCAGTCCCAGCGACCACTGGAACAGGAAGGGCAGCAGCAGACCGATGAGGATCGGGTTGTAGTCGTGCAGGCCGGCGTCGATGTCCGCCTGCGGTTCGCGCACGAAGCGTGCGGTGAGCGGGCCGAGCAGCGCCCCGAGCAGAGCGCCGGGCAGCAATGGCGGCGCGGCCCAGGCGATGGTCAGCAGCAGGATCAGGCCGAAGCGGGCGTCGGCCTGCAGGTAGATCTGGCCGAAGCCGATCAGCCGGGTCGAGAGGAACTGCTTATTCAGGATCGAAGTCAGGGGCATGGTGGTTCTGGGCAGTTGAAAGTGACTCCGCAGCGCCTCGTTGAGTGTGGGGCATCGAGGCCCCATCGACGGGCGCTGCGTGAGAACGGTGTGACGTCGCGATACGGGACGGCGCCACGGGTCTGGAAAAAGAAAAGAGGTTGTCGGCGGGATCACCGCCAACAACCTCAAAGTTCCATGGCCAGCATTGGGAGTTGCTGCGTGGGGGCCATGGACCGACAAGCATTCGGTGCTCATGTTTCTGCTGCTGAAGCACTCAGTAGCAAGGTCAAACCCGGACGGACGGGGACGCGGCCCCGTATTCCCGGCCCCGTCCGTCCGGGAGTGACTCGGTGCGGAGGCACGCGGTATGGCGTGGCTCCTGAACTCGGTGTTTCTCCTGTCAGCCCGCTTTCCGTCTCCCCAGCCCTCTCCCTGAAGGGCGAGGGGGCCGCTCGGCGTTGCCGGTAACTCCGGCGTTCGCTTGCTGCCGCTCAAGTTCCCTCTCCCGCTTGCGGGAGAGAGTTGGGGAGAGGGACTCTCAGGCTTGAATCAAACTTCCAGTGCCGGCGCCACCGTCTCGATCCGCAGCATGTTGGTGCTGCCCGGCTGGCCGAAGGGCACGCCGGCGGTGATCACCACGGTGTCGCCACGGCGTGCCATGCGCTGGGCCAGGGCGATGTCCAGGGCGGTGGAGCAGATCTCGTCGACATGGGCGAGCTGCGCGTTGACCACCGAATGGACGCCCCAGGCCACGGTCAGGCGGCGGGCGGATTTCAGTTGCGGGGTGAGGCTGAGGATCGGTGCCTTGGGCCGTTCGCGGGAGGCGCGCAGGGTCGAGGCGCCGGACTCGGTGTAGTTCACCAGCACCGCCACTGGCAGGATGCGACTGATCCGGCGGATCGCGCAGCTGATGGCGTCGGAGACGGTGGCGTCCGGTTCCGGACGGTTGATTTCCAGCGTTGCCTGGTAGTCCGGCTCGGCTTCGACCTGGCGGATGATCTTCGCCATCATCTCCACTGCCTCGCGCGGATACTGGCCCGAGGCGCTCTCGGCGCTGAGCATCACGCAGTCGGCGCCTTCGCTGACGGCGTTGGCCACGTCGGTCACCTCGGCGCGGGTTGGCGCCGGGGAGAAACGCATGGATTCGAGCATCTGCGTCGCCACCACCACCGGGCGTCCAAGCTGGCGGCAGACCTGGATGATGCGCTTCTGGATGCCCGGCACACTCTCGGCCGGCATCTCCACGCCGAGGTCGCCACGGGCGACCATGATCGCGTCGGAGAGGCGGGCGATGGCTTCGATGGACTGCACCGCCGAGGGCTTCTCGATCTTGGCCATGAGGAACGCCTTGTCGCCGATCAGTGCGCGGGCTTCCTCGATGTCTTCGGGGCGCTGCACGAAGGACAGGGCGACCCAGTCCACGCCCAGCTCCAGGCCGAATTCCAGGTCACGGCGATCCTTGGCGGTCAGCGGGCTGAGCTTGAGCACGGCTTCGGGAACGTTGACACCCTTGCGATCGGACAGCTCGCCGCTGTTCATCACGCGGGTCTCGATGGCGTCGCTGTGGGCATTGAGCACCTGCAGGCGGATCTTGCCGTCGTCCAGCAGCAGGCTCATGCCCGGCTCCAGCGCCTGGATGATTTCCGGGTGGGGCAGCATGACACGCTGCTGGTCGCCCGGTGCGTCGTTGAGGTCGAGGGTGAAGGTCTGGCCCTTCTCCAACTGCACCGCACCTTCGGAGAAACGACCCACGCGCAGCTTCGGCCCTTGCAGGTCCATGAGGATGCCGATGGGGTAGTTCAGCTCGGCTTCCACTTCCCGCACCCAGGCGAAACGCTGGGCGTGGTCGCTGTATTCGCCGTGGCTGAAGTTCAGGCGGAACAGGTTGGCGCCGGCTTCCACCAGCGCGCGGATGTCGTCGCGGCTTTTGATCGCCGGGCCCAGGGTCGCGAGGATTTTTACTTTCTTGTCAGGAGTCATTTGTCGTTCTCGAGGACCAGGATGGCGCGGAAGTCGTTGACGTTGGTTCGGGTCGGCTTGGTGATGACCAGGTCGCCCAGTTCGGCGAAGAAGCCGTAGCCGTTGTTGTTGTCGAGCTCGTGCAGCGGGTTCAGGCCGGCCTTGAGGGCGCGGTTGTAGCTGCACGGACTCATCAGGGCACCGGCGTTGCTTTCCATGCCGTCGATGCCGTCGGTGTCCCCCGCCAGGGCCCAGATGTTCGGTTCACCTTTCAGGTCGGCGGTGAGGCTGAGGAGAAACTCGGCGTTGCGTCCGCCACGGCCATTGCCGCGCACGGTCACGGTGGTCTCGCCACCGGAGAGGATCAGGCACGGTGCTTTCATCGGCTGGCCATGCTTGCGGATCTGCCGGGCGATGCCGGCGTGGACCTTGGCCACCTCGCGGGACTCGCCTTCCAGGTCGCCCAGGATCAGTGTCGGGATGCCGGCGGCTTCAGCCTTGGCAGCCACCGCGTCGATGGAGTGCTGGGGCGTGGCGATCAGCTTGAAGTGGCTGCGCGACAGGCACTCGTCACCGGGTTTGACGGTCTCCGAGCGCGGGTCTTCCAGCCAGGCGCGGACGTTCGCCGGGATGTCGATGGCGTAGCGCTTGAGGATCGCCAGGGCGTCGGCCGAGGTGGTCGGGTCGCCCACGGTGGGGCCGGAAGCGATCACCGTGGCCTCGTCGCCGGGCACGTCGGAAATCGCATAGGTGTAGACGCTGGCCGGCCAGCAGGCGCGGGCCAGGCGGCCGCCCTTGATGGCGGAGAGGTGCTTGCGCACGCAGTTCATTTCGCTGATGGCGGCGCCGGATTTCAGCAGTGCCTTGTTCACGCCGCGCTTGTCGTCGAGGCTGATGCCTTCGGCCGGCAGGGCGAGCAGGGCAGAGCCGCCACCGGAGAGCAGGAAGATCACCCGGTCGTTTTCGCTGAGGCCGCTGATCAGCTCCAGCACGCGGCGCGCGACGCGTTCACCGGCATCGTCCGGCACCGGGTGCGAGGCTTCCACCACTTCGATGCTGCGGCACTCGGCTCCGTAGCCATAAGGCGCGACCACCAGACCCTGGACCTCACCTTTCCAGTGCTTCTCGGCGACTTCGGCCATGGCGCCGGCAGCCTTGCCGGCGCCGATGACGATGGTGCGGCCGCCCTTATCGGTGGGCAGGTGCTGCGCCAGTACCTGGGCCGGATGCGCGGCGGCAATGGCGGTGTCGAACAGCTCGCGCAGGAAGGCGCGTGGGTCGAGGCTCATGACAGGCTCCCGTGATTCTTCTTGTGGTGTATCCATGGCTCAGTCGCCTTCGCAAAAGGAGACTCAGCGATGGATTCGAACGCCCCGGCCGGCGAGGCCGTGATTCCCACCGGCCGGGTGTTCGAGTCGCTTTGCAGCGTGGCGGGCGACGCCACTCCCATAACGTCGCCCATCACTTTGCTCTTGCTGGCGTTATCCGCCGTACAACCTGCTCTTCGTAGGATGGTGTGGAGCGAAGCGATACCCATCGATCCTGATGCCCTGAATGATGGGTATCGCAAGCTCCACCCATCCTACGAATGCACTTCTCAGTCCTTGCGGATGGAGAAGTTGGCCATGTGCTCCAGGCCCTTGATCAGGCCGGAGTGGTCCCAGTTGCTGCCGCCGATGGCGGCGCAGGTGCTGAACACCTGCTGGGCGTTGGCGGTGTTGGGCAGGTTCAGGCCCAGTTCGCGAGCGCCGGCCAGGGCCAGGTTGAGGTCCTTCTGGTGCAGGCTGATGCGGAAGCCCGGATCGAAGGTGCCCTTGACCATGCGATCACCGTGCACTTCGAGAATGCGCGAGGAGGCGAAGCCGCCCATCAGCGCTTCACGCACCTTGGCCGGATCGGCGCCGTTCTTCGCAGCGAACAGCAGGGCTTCGGCGACTGCCTGGATGTTCAGGGCGACGATGATCTGGTTGGCCACCTTGGCGGTCTGGCCATCGCCATTGCCGCCGACGCGGGTGATGTTCTTGCCCATGGCCTGGAACAGCGGCAGGGCGCGTTCGAAGGTATTCGGGCAGCCGCCGACCATGATGCTCAGGGAAGCGGCCTTGGCACCGACTTCACCGCCGGAGACCGGGGCGTCCAGGTACTGCGCGCCGGTGGCCTTGATCTTCTCGGCGAAGGTCTTGGTGGCGGTGGGGGAGATCGAGCTCATGTCGATCACCACCTTGTTCGGGCCCACGCCTTCGGCGATGCCGTCCTTGCGGAACAGTACATCTTCCACCTGCGGGGTGTCCGGGACCATCACGATGATGAACTCGGCTTCCTGGGCGACTTCCTTGGGGTTGGCCAGGGCGACGGCGCCGCCGTTGGCCAGCTCGGCGGGAGCGGCATCGTGGTGGGTGGAAACGAAGATCTGGTGACCGGCTTTCTGCAGGTTCAGTGCCATGGGCAGGCCCATGATGCCGGTGCCGATGAATCCGATTTTGGCCATGAGGAATTCTCCTGGTTGTTCTTGTTGGGCATTCGGCTCCCTGCGTACCCAAGGAGTCGATGTGCAGGCCGTAGGATGGGTGGAGCTTGCGATACCCATCACCCAATGGTGCAGGGATCGATGGGTATCGCTGCGCTCCACGCCATCCTACGAAGTGAGTCGGGTCACACCACGTTGTGGCTCTTCAGCCAGCCGAGGCCGGCTTCGGTAGTGGTCTTGGGCTTGTATTCGCAGCCGACCCAGCCGCGGTAGCCGATGCGGTCCAGGTGGTCGAACAGGAAGCGGTAGTTGATCTCGCCGGTGCCCGGCTCGTGGCGGCCGGGGTTGTCGGCCAGCTGCACGTGGTTTATCGAGGCGAGGTTCTTCTCGAGGGTCCGCGCCAGGTCACCTTCCATGATCTGCATGTGGTAGATGTCGTACTGCAGGAACAGGTTGGCGCTGCCGACCTTCTCGCGGATGTCCTGGGCCTGTTTCGTGGTCTGCAGGTAGAAGCCGGGAATGTCGATCGTGTTGATCATTTCCATGACCAGCTTGATGCCTGCGGCTTCGAGCTTGCCGGCCGCGAACTCCAGGTTGTTCAGGAAGGTGTTCTCGATGGTCGCGCAGTCGTAACCCTGCGGACGGATGCCGGCCAGGCAGTTGACCTGGGTGTTGCCCAGGACCTTGGCGTAGGCGATGGCCTTATCGACACCGGCGCGGAATTCCTCGACGCGGTCCGGGTGGCAGGCGATGCCGCGCTCGCCTTTCGACCAGTCGCCGGCGGGCAGGTTGAACAGCACTTGTTCGAGCTGGTTTGCGTCCAGGCGGGCCTTGATCACCTCGGCCTCGACGTCATACGGAAAGAGGTACTCGACACCGCTGAAACCGGCGCGCGCGGCGGCTTCGAAACGGTCGAGGAAGTCCACCTCGGTGAACAGCATGGACAGGTTGGCGCAGAAACGGGGCATGGGGTCACTCCTGTTGAACGGGTGGTGCGTGGTGCTCGGCTTCTTCAAGAAAGAGAGCAGGGGGTGGGGGACTCCCCGCCAGGAAATGTCCACCCCCAGCTCCTCCCCGAGGGGAGGAGTCGTTCGGTCCGGCTAATCAGTCGAGCAGCGAGATGGCCGTCGGCGCGTCGACGCCTTTCAGGGCCAGCTCTTCGAACTCGTTGACCGCGTTGATCTCGGTACCCATGGAGATGTTGGTGACGCGCTCCAGGATGACCTCGACCACCACCGGTACACGGTGCTGCTGCATCAGCTCGCGAGCCTGGGCGAAGGCCGCGCCGATCTGGTTCGGGTCGAATACGCGGATTGCCTTGCAACCCAGACCTTCCACCACCGCGACGTGGTCCACGCCGTAGCCATTGAGTTCCGGGGCGTTGACGTTGTCGAAGGCCAGCTGCACGCAGTAGTCGATCTCGAAGCCGCGCTGCGCCTGACGGATCAGGCCCAGGTAGGAGTTGTTCACCAGCACGTGGATGTACGGCAGGTTGAACTGTGCACCGGCGGCCAGCTCTTCGATCATGAACTGGAAGTCGTAGTCGCCCGACAGCGCGACGACCTGACGGCTCGGATCGGCCTTGACCACGCCCAGGGCTGCCGGAATGGTCCAGCCCAGCGGGCCGGCCTGGCCGCAGTTGATCCAGTGGCGCGGTTTGTAGACGTGCAGGAACTGCGCGCCGGCGATCTGCGACAGGCCGATGGTGCTGACGTAGCAGGTGTCCTTGCCGAAGAATTCGTTCATCTCTTCGTAAACGCGCTGCGGCTTGACCGGCACGTTGTCGAAGTGGGTCTTGCGCTGCAGGGTGCGCTTGCGCTCGCGGCAGGATTCGACCCAGGCGCTGCGGTCTTTCAGCTTGCCGGCGGCTTTCCATTCGCGGGCCACTTCCAGGAACACGTCCAGGGCGGAGCCAGCGTCGGAAACGATGCCCAGGTCCGGGGTGAACACGCGGCCGATCTGGGTCGGTTCGATGTCCACGTGAACGAACTTGCGGCCCGCGGTGTAGACGTCGACCGAGCCGGTGTGGCGGTTGGCCCAGCGGTTGCCGATGCCGAACACCATGTCCGATTCCAGGACGGTGGCGTTGCCGTAGCGGTGCGAGGTCTGCAGGCCGCACATGCCGGCCATCAGCGGGTGATCGTCAGGGATGGTGCCCCAGCCCATCAGGGTCGGGACCACCGGCACGCCGGTCAGCTCGGCGAATTCCACCAGCTTGTCGGAAGCGTCGGCGTTGATGATGCCGCCGCCAGCGCAGATCAGCGGACGTTCGGCGTCGTTGAGCAGGGCCAGGGCTTTCTCGGCCTGGGCGCGGCTGGCCTTGGGCTTGTTCACCGGCAGCGGCTCGTAGGCGTCGATATCGAATTCGATCTCGGCCATCTGCACGTCGAATGGCAGGTCGATCAGCACCGGGCCGGGACGGCCGCTGCGCATTTCGAAGAAGGCTTTCTGGAAGGCGTAGGGCACCTGGCCCGGCTCCAGCACGGTGGTCGCCCACTTGGTGACCGGCTTGACGATGCTGGTGATATCCACGGCCTGGAAGTCTTCCTTGTGCATGCGCGCACGGGGAGCCTGGCCGGTGATGCAGAGGATCGGGATGGAGTCGGCGGAGGCCGAGTACAGGCCGGTGACCATGTCGGTGCCGGCCGGGCCGGAGGTGCCGATGCACACGCCGATGTTGCCGGCGTTGGTGCGGGTGTAGCCCTCGGCCATGTGCGAGGCGCCTTCCACGTGGCGGGCCAGGACGTGATCGATGCCACCGAGTTTCTTCATGGCCGCATACATGGGGTTGATGGCGGCGCCCGGTACGCCGAAGGCGGTATCCACGCCTTCGCGACGCATGACGAGTACGGCAGCCTCGATTGCTCTCATTCTGGCCATATTTTGTTCCTCGGTTCTTATACTGATTGTGTACAAAAGTTGAGGCGATTCTAGGCAGGCAATTCGACGAAGGTCAAGACGGGTTGTATACGAGGGACTGAGCGGTCATTTTTTCCTGTAAGCCTTCTATTTCGTGGCTTTCGGCGAAAACCTGAACGCAGGGTCAAACTATCGTTTGAAAAAATGTATACAAAAATAGATGTGAATTGTCCTTTTCAGTTGCTTTGGGTGAGACCTTCGGCTACTAGATTGCGTACAAATTTCTGATACGCGTGTGCGCAGCTTTGATTTCTGCGCGCGACGTTGCCCCGGCTTATCCACCTTGATCGGTCTTATCAACTTGAAGAGGAAAACCCCATGAGCACCCTGAGCCTGGAAACTGCACTGGACATCACCCGCCACGCCCTGGTCGCCAGTCGCGAGCTGTCCACCGCCCCATTGACCATTGCCGTGCTGGATGCCGGCGGACACCTGTTGAGCCTGCAGCGCGAGGATGGCGCGAGCATGCTTCGTCCGCAGATCGCTATCGGCAAGGCGTGGGGCGCGGTGGCGCTGGGCAAGTCGTCGCGCGTACTGGCGGCGGACGCTCAGCAGCGCCCGTCGTTCATTGCCGCGGTGAACACCCTGGCGCAGGGCAACGTGGTGCCCGCACCGGGCGGCGTGCTGATCCGCAATTCGGCCAATGAAGTGATAGGCGCCATCGGCATCAGCGGCGACGCCTCGGACATCGACGAGCAATGCGCGATCCGTGGCGTGCAGGCGCTGGGCCTGGTCGCTGACGCGGGCTGAGTCAGGAAGGGAAGGGCGCGCAGATCACCGCGCGTCACTCCTACGCGTTTCCGCGGCACCAGTAGGATGGGTGGAGCGAAGCGATACCCATGCGGCAGCGGTTGAAAACCGTTAGATCGACAACGGCCGCAAACGCCCCTGCGGCTTGGGCTCGCCTCCATTGTCCGGCGCGGTACCACGCAGCACCAGGCGGGTAATGGTATCGGTGGCGGCTTCGAAGTCCGCGTCGCTCAGGCTGGTCTTGCCGGTGACCATGGAGATCTGCCAGTCGAAGTCGGCGTAGGTCTGGGTCGCCGCCCAGATGGTGAACAGCAGGTGATGCGGGTCCACCGGCGCCAGCAGGCCGCGATCGATCCAGCTCTGCAGGCAGGCGATGTTGCGCTGCGCCTGGGCGTTCAGTTCGTCCAGGTATTCCTTGGGCAGGTGCGGCGCACCGTGCATCAGCTCGCTGGCGAACACCTTGGACGCGTGCGGCAGCTCCTGGGAAATCTTCACCTTGGAACGGATATAGGCGCGCAGCGCCTCGCTCGGCTCATCGTCTTCGCGGAACGGCGCGGACGCCTGCAGCAGCGGCTCCACCACACTTTCCAGCACGCAGCGGTAGAGATTTTCCTTGGACTGGAAGTAGTAGTAGACGTTGGGCTTGGGCAGCCCGGCGCGAGCGGCGATGTCGCTGGTCTTGGTCGCCGCGAAACCCTTCTCGGCGAATTCCTCGCTGGCTGCTCGGAGGATGAGGCGCCGGTTACGCTCGCGAATGCTGGTCATTGGCTGGTCTTCTTTCTTGTATTGCGTGGTCACCCAACTAAGCCGGGCATGGTAGCACCGGGCTCCGGAAGCCCTCAACTCAAGGCTTGTACGCATTTTCCTGACTCGCGAGTCGGTTTTGTGTGTACAGCGACGGCGTTCTAAGGTATTTCTAGCGCACTTTCGTTCGGCACCTGCCATCCGGAACTTCCCACTGCCCATGTCCGATTCCCAGTTGGTCGACCCCTTCGGTCGACGCATCACCTACCTGCGCCTGTCGGTTACCGACCGCTGCGATTTCCGCTGCACGTACTGCATGAGCGAAGACATGCAGTTCCTGCCGCGCGACCAGGTGTTGAGCCTGGAAGAACTCGAAGCTGTCGCCGACGCCTTCATCGGCCTGGGTGTGAAGCGCATTCGTATCACCGGCGGCGAGCCACTGGTGCGCAAGGGGCTGACCGGTCTGTTGGCCCGGCTGGGCACACGACCGGAGCTGGACGATCTCTCCATCACCACCAACGGCTCGCAATTGCGCGAGCGTGCGGCCGAGCTGCGCGCTGCCGGCGTGCGCCGCCTGAATATCAGCCTTGATTCGCTGCGCCGCGAACGCTTTGCCGCCTTCACCCGTTCCGACAAGCTGGAGCAGGTGCTCGACGGCATCGACGCTGCCCGCGAGGCCGGCTTCGAGCGCATCAAGCTCAATGCCGTGGTGCAGAAGGGGCGTAACGACGACGAAGTCTGCGACCTGGTGGCCTTCGCCCTGGAGAAGGGCATCGATATCAGCTTCATCGAGGAAATGCCGCTGGGCAGCGTCAGCAGCCACGAGCGCAAGCAGACCCTGTGCAGCAGTGACGAAGTCCGCGCGCAGCTTGCCGAGCGTTGGCAATTGCTGCCGACGCCGGAGCGCAGTGGCGGTCCGTCGCGCTACTACCGCATCGACGGCTACGCCAGTCGTATTGGCTTTATCTCCCCGCACAGCCACAACTTCTGCGGCGACTGCAACCGGGTGCGGGTGACCGCCGAAGGCAAGCTGGTGCTCTGCCTGGGTCACGAAGGTGCGCTGGACCTGCGCCAGCTGCTGCGCGAGCACCCCGGCGACAGCGCTCGCCTGCGCGAAGCACTGATGCAAGCGTTGCAGCTCAAGCCCGAACGCCATCATTTCGAAGTCGATCAGCAGGTGCAGGTGCTGCGCTTCATGAGCATGACCGGCGGCTGAGTCCGCCACGGCGGACGCCCGACCCGCCGGACAGAACAAAAACAACAGGCAACAAGGAGAGTCGTTTGAAGCTCAAGGCATTCTGCTGCGCGCTCGCCAGCATCCTTTCCAGCGGTGTATCAAGTGCCGCCATGGCGCAGACCTACGTCGTTGGCGTCGAGAACCTCGCTTTCGCCCCGCACTACAGCACCGATGCGCAGGGCAATTACCAGGGGTTCGCCCGCGAGGTGCTGGATCTGTTCGCCAGCACCAGCGGCATTACCCTGGAATATCGTCTGTTGCCGGTGGATGCTCTGCTGCCGGCCTTGCTGTCCGGGCAGGTCGATCTCAAGTACCCGGACAACCCCAACTGGGCGCCCGAGCAGAAAGCCGGGAAAACCCTGCGCTACAGCCAGCCGGTGACCGAGTACGTCGATGGCGTGCTGGTGGCGCCGGAGCGGCTGGGGCAGGGCGTCGCTGCCTTGAAGCGGCTGGCGCTGGTGGATGGCTGGACGCCGCGCGGTTATGAGCAGCAGGTGCAGTCCGGGCAGATTGCCCTCGCGCCCAGCGCCGACCTCAAGCAGATGATTCATGCCGCGCTGAAGAAGCAGGCCGACGGCGTCTACTTCAACGTAGTGGTCGCCATCTATTATCTGGACAACGTCCGCGCGAAACCGGGAGCACTGGTGTTCGATCCTTCGCTGCCCCATACGCGCAGCGCCTTCCACCTGTCCACGGTGAAGCAGGGTGAGCTGATTGAGCGCTTCGACCGCTTCCTGGTCGACCACGCCACGGAGGTGGCCGCGATCAAGGCCAAGTACGGCGTCGAGGCGAGTCTCGATTCCGAGCACCTGGGCGTCGAGCAGTGGAAAGTGGATTTCCTCGAGCGCCAGAAAGCGAAACAGAAGTCGCCGTGAGCCGCCTTCTTCCCTAGAATCGCCGCTGCCGTTTGCGCGCCAGCCGTAGGGAGGATGAAGTGCGCCGCGCTTTGTTCATCTGCAGCCGCAATCGTCTGCGTATCCCGACTGCCGAAACCGTCTTCGCCAGCTGGCCGGAGGTCGAGACCGACTCCGCCGGGCTGGCGCCGGACGCGGAAGTCCCTCTGAGCGCCGAACAACTGAATTGGGCCGATCTGGTCTTCGTCATGGAGCGTCGGTATCGGCAGGCGTTACTGCGCCGCTTCCCAGTGGCGATGCGCGGCAAGCGCCTGGTGTGCCTGGATATCCCGGACGACTACGCCTATCTGCAGCCCGAACTGGTGCTCCTGCTGGAGCGCAAGGTTGGGCCTCTCCTGCGGCAGGAGGGTGCGTGAGCGAGATCCGTATTCCCCTGCGTGAAGGCACGCTGATCTGCCCCGGTTTCCGCATCCAGGCCCAGCCCGAACCTTCGCTGGCCATTGATGGCGACTTGCTCTGGGCACTGGAGCAGTCGCAGTGGTGCCCGCTGCTGGTTTCGCTCCAGGAGCGTGACGGCGCACAGTGGGTCACGCCGTTGCCGCTGGCGCAGCAGGCAGGTTTCGACCCGCACCGGGTGATTGGCTGGCGGGACGAGCCAGTGAGGATCGAGCAGCCCGAAGGCGTCGAGGATGCCGAGGCGGCTATCCACTGGTGGCGCGGCGGCAGCGTCGAAGATGTGCGCGGGCGCGTCAGTCATCACTCCTGGGGACGCCTGCTGCGCCTGGAAGGGCCGGGGATCGGCCCCGAGCACATTCTCTTTCCGCGCGGCCACGGCTGCGTCTATGTCGGCCACCTCGACACTGACTGGCGCCAGTTGCGTTTCGAACCGATCAGTTGATCAAGCGCGTTCCGCAAGTTTCCGGAACCGAAGCGGCTGGAGCGCAGCCTAATTCTGCACTGCCCCCAGCGAGGTGCTTTGCATGGCCACGGAAAAACCCCCGGCACGCGGCGGCGCCCAGTCGCGCGAGCGTGCCAAGCCGAGCGCGTCGACCGCCAAGCGCAAGCCCGCATCGCGAAGCTCAAAACCAGGCAGCGACACGGCGGACGATCTTTCCGCAGAGGAACGCCGCAAGGTCGAAAAGAGCCAGCCGCCCCGCGCATTGGTGCTGCACGAAGTTATCCGCCTGCAGGGCAATCACGAACTGGAGCGCACGCTGGCCGCGCTGTGGTGGTCGGCGCTCGCCGCGGGTTTGACCATTGGCCTGTCGCTGATGGCCATGGGGTTGTTCCGCGCACGGCTGCCGGACCACGACATGGCGGTTATCACCACGAGCCTTGGTTACCCGGTGGGTTTCCTGGCGATCATTCTCGCGCGCCAGCAGCTGTTCACCGAGAACACCCTGACAGCAGTGTTACCGGTGATGAGCGAGCCGACGCTGGAAAAGTTCGGCCAGTTGCTACGGCTCTGGTCGGTGGTGCTGGCGGGCAATATCGTCGGTGCGCTGTTGTTTGCCTACGGCATGCTGCACCTGCCGATCTTCGACACCAAGGCCGACCAGGCCTTCCTCGATATTGGCCGCGAAGTGATGGAGAACGACCATTGGCAGATGTTTTCCAAGGGCATTGTCTCCGGCTGGATGATCGCCACCATGGTCTGGCTGGTGCCGGCGGCCGAGAGCGCCAAGGTATGGATCATCTTCCTGGTCACCTACCTGATGGCGCTGGGCAGCTTCAGCCACATCGTGGTCGGCACGTGCGAGGTCGGCTACCTGATGTTTGCTGGGGAAGTGGGGCTGGCGGCGTTCGTCATCGACTTCGCCCTGCCGACGCTGGCCGGCAACATCGTGGGGGGCAGTCTGATCTTCGCCTTGATGAGCCACGCCCAGGTGCGCAGCGACACCTCGCCGCCGGAGAAATCCCCGAAAAGAAAAACGGCGCCCTGAGGCGCCGTTTTTTCGTGCGGTGTGAAGCGAGGCGTCAGATGCCCAGCTTGTCGCGCATGGTGTAGTACCAGGCACCGATCGCGGAGAACGGAACCTGGAACATGCGGCCGCCCGGGAAGGGGTAGTGCGGCAGGGTGGCGAAGGCATCGAAACGCTCGGCTTGGCCACGCAGGACTTCGGCCAGCAGTTTGCCTGCCAGGTGGGTGTAGGTCACACCGTGGCCCGAGCAGCCTTGGGAGTAATAGATGTTGTCGCCGATACGGCCAACCTGCGGCAGACGCGAGAGGGTCAGCAGGAAGTTGCCGGTCCAGGCGAAGTCGATCTTCACGTCCTTCAGCTGCGGGAAGACCTTGAGCATCTTCGGACGAATGATCGCTTCGATGTTCGACGGATCGCGCGCGCCGTAGACCACGCCGCCACCGAAGATCAGGCGGTTGTCGCCGGTCAGGCGGTAGTAGTCGAGCAGGTAGTTGCAGTCTTCGACGCAGTAGTCGGTCGGCAGCAGGGATTTGGCCAGGTCGGCGCTCAGCGGCTCGGTGGTGATCACCTGGGTGCCGCACGGCATGGACTTGGAAGCCAGTTCCGGCACCAGGCCGCCGAGGTAGGCGTTACCGGCGACCACGATGAACTTGGCTTTTACGCGGCCCTTCGGGGTGTGCACGACCGGGTTGGCGCCACGGTCGATCTTCACGGCAGGGGACTGCTCGTGGATCACGCCGCCCAGGGATTCCACGGCTGCGGCTTCGCCCAGGGCGAGGTTCAGCGGGTGGATGTGGCCGCCGCTCATGTCGAGCATGCCGCCGACATAGCTGTCGGTGCCGACGACTTCACGGATGCGCTTGGCGTCCATCAGTTCCAGCTGGGTGTGGCCGAAGCGTTCCCACAGCTTTTTCTGCGACTCCAGGTGGCCCATCTGCTTGGTGCTGAGGGCTGCGAACACGCCGCCGTCCTTCAGGTCACACTGGATGTTGTACTTGGCGATGCGCTCGCGAATGATGCGGCCGCCTTCGAAGGCCATGTCGCCCAGCAGCTTTGCCTGCTTGGCGCCCACGCTGCGTTCGATGACGTCGATGTCGCGGCTATAGCTGTTGACGATCTGGCCGCCGTTACGGCCCGACGCACCGAAGCCGACCTTGGCGGCTTCCAGCACGGTGACCTTGAAACCGTTTTCCAGCAGGAACAGGGCGGTCGACAGGCCGGTGTAGCCTGCGCCGATCACGCAGACATCAGTTTCCACCTCGCCCTGCAGTTCAGGGCGGGCCGGGACCGGGTTGGCCGAAGCTGCGTAATAGGAAGAGGGGTAAGAGGTGTGCGGCATAATGCACCTGTGTTTGTTATTTTTTACGAGATGTGCGGATGCTACCTGAGTCGAATCACACCGGCTAGTGCCCGTGCAAAATAATTTACGGACGGTCGAACATAAAAAAATTCACTTTTTCAGTGGCTTAGCGAAAAAAGTGCTTGACCAAGAAAAACGATCGCGTAGAATGCGCCCCACACGACAGGCACATAGCTCAGTTGGTTAGAGCACCACCTTGACATGGTGGGGGTCGTTGGTTCGAGTCCAATTGTGCCTACCAAACATGATCGCTTCGGCGATTTCAAAAAGGGCGATCCGAAAGGATCGCCCTTTTTGTTTTGGGCGTTTTCCGGGTGTCGGGAAGGCGCTGCCTGGTCTGCTGTTTCGAGGCTCTGTACCTGCCGGGGGCTTGATCGCCCTTTCCCGGCGCTGTTCAAGGTATCAGGTCGCCGGCTGGGGACGGTGGTGTGCTCAGTGTGCTCGTCCGGTCGCTCCTCCTTTATATGGAGTCATGGGCTCGGTGCGTTTGTGTGGGGCTTGCGGTCTTCCCGGGCTGGCGATGCTGTGATGGATAGCCGGATCTTGTGCGCGAGGAGGGGCCTGGGCGGGGCGCTAATTCATCGCGCTTCTGCGTTCGCTGTAGGCTTCGTACTGCCGGCATTTCTGCTCGGCGTTGGCAGATGCCTGGTCCGGAGTCTGATCTCCGTGATAGCCGAAGCGCACGAAGTACCTGACGATCATCTGGGTATCCGCGTCGAGCTTGGCGCTTCCCTCGTGAACGGCTGCCATGGCTTGCTGTTCGGTTTTTCCTTCGTTTCGGTATAGGGCCCCCGCGCGTGCGAAGAGGCCTATGCCAGTGCAGAAGTCGGAGGCTTGCGCTTCGGCTGCAAGGGTCATGAGCAGGAGCAATGCTGTGAGCTTTTTCATATGACCTCACCGAGCCTGCGATTTCGCTTCGACTGTAAGTATGGAGCCTGCTTCGGTCTTCTGCTTGTCCGGTGGGTGAGTGCGACGAAGTCTTTATCTCTCTTTCAAGTGTGCCTGCCCGTGTGGTTGGCAATAGCGGTAAACAAAAACGCCCGATGCGGTGCATCGGGCGTTTTTCCTATCGGCGGTTTTCGAAGCCCGGCCCGCTGCCGTGGCCGCCACCTCCGTGATTGCCTCCGCCACCTGGTCCGCCGAATGGCGGGAAGAATGGCCAGCAGCCGGAGAGTAATACCAGGGCGGTGAGCAGAGCGGCTTTGGTCAGCTTGGATAACATCGAGGCACCATGGGGCATGAAAAAAATCGGCGCAAAGTAGACCTGCCGGCGGCGCTGGTGTCTCGAAGAATTTGGTATCGGCAAGGTAAGTATTGTGTCGGCGCTGATGCATCATTGGCTGCGAGGGTGTCCGCGCTGGGTGGGCGGCTCGATTGCGCGAGCCTCTCGCTTGACCTTGGAAAGGTGATGGAGCCGCGAAAGTCCGGGGTTGCCTGCTATGGTGTTCCCTTGAGGTGTGCTCGGAGGTGGTGATGCGCGGTCTGCGATCCTGTTTGTTGCTCGGCGTGTTGTGTGTGCCCATATCGGCGTTGGCGGATATGCAAGTGATCTGGCCGCAGGGCTGGGAGGTTTCGCGTTCGCCAGCGGATGCGACGGCTGATGCGCCTGTGGTTCGTCAGCGTGGTGTGCGAATGGCGGAGGATGGCTCCCAGGATCTGGTCATGGAAGTCACCCGTAGTCGCCTTGGCTCTGCTGCCAAGGTCAGTGTCGAGAATGTCATTGTCGAGATGCGCAAGGCGCTGCAGAAGGACTTCATGCGCCAGGGGTTCCAGGCTGCGTGCAGCAAGCCGCTGGATGCGAAACTGGGTGGGTTGGCGGGGCTGGAGGTGCATTGTGGCATCAGCCAGAACGGTACTGAGGTGCTCAAGCAGACCGTGCAGGTCGCGTTGGGTGATGGCGCGGCGTATTCGCTGACCTATGCAGCACCATCGGAGCGTTACGCGGCCCTGATGGCGGAGATCGAGTCGGTGAAGGAGGGCATCAGTCTGAATTGATCGTTGCCTCTATCTATATAGAAGGCAGAAAAGCAAAAGCCCCGCTCATGCGGGGCTTTTTTCGTTTTCAGGCTCAGGCAGCGATGGTGGCTTGCACTCGCTGGATCACCGCGCTCAGCGGTGCCTCGCCCAAGTACTGTTGAGGGTAGAGGCGTTCAGTGTGCTTGGCGATGCCATGCTCATTCACCAGGGTGAAGCTGAAGCCGTGCTTGCGCTTGGCCTGGATAACGCAGTTCAGAGGGGCGAAGGCCGCCGAGAGGGTGCGAATCGCCTCCTGGATTTGCAGGGAGGTTTTCATTGTCTTGTCTTTCCAAATAGGTAACGGTCCTATGACCGTCGAAATCGTCAAAAGCTCCGGGTGCGATCTGAGAATGCAGAAAACGTATGACCGGAATATGGCAGCGATTGGAAACTTGAGGGTCTGTTCGCGTCAGGCTGCGATGTTGGGTGAAAGCAGAGAGTCTGACGTGGGGCGCTGATCGCTCGGGCAAGTGTTCCTGGCGCGGTTGGCGTGCTCTGGAATCGATGCGGAGGATGCGCTGGCCGTGGCCCTGTAGAGCCCAGCTTCTGCCCTGGATCAGGTAGGGAGTGCTGGGAGGGGCGACCTTGGGTTTGGTGTTCGCTTCGGTGATTATAAGGATTTCTGCTAACGATGGCTAGTTTTTATACAGCCGTCGGTCAGATCCTTGCAGGAGGGGCGGAAATTCCGCGGAGCGGGAGCGCTCCGCGGAAGATCGGTCTTACTGCAGCCAGGACTCCACGGTGTCGCCACCGTATTGCTGCTTCCAGGCTTTCAGGGTCTTGTGGTTACCGCCCTTGGTCTCGATGGTCTCGCCGTTGTGCGGGTTCTTGTAGACCTTCAGTTGGCGGGTGCGGCGCGGCTGTTGCGCAGCAACGGGCTCGGTAGAAGTCTGCGGGTCGAGAATGTCGATGACATTGCGCAGGTTCATGCCGTACTGGTCCATCAAGGCTTGCAGTTGATCCTTGAACTCCAGTTCTTTTTTCAGGCCGCCATCGCTCTTGAGTTTCTCGAGCAGGGCGAGTTGTTCCTGGAGTTTGCGCTCGGCTTCGCGGAATTCCGCAAGTTTGGACATCTGGGTGCTCCCGTATGCAGGATTGATTAGTACGGCGCGATTCTGTGTTGTTGTGATTGTTCGCGTCAACTGAATATATGAATTGTTGCGATTGGGAAAACACACTTTAAATGTTAAGGGTGCATGAAGGGTTGGCCGATTAATTGATCGATGAGGGATAATGCGCAGGCTAAAGGGCGCGGCGGGATTTCCCGTTGAACAATAGTCCCTGCGAATCCTGTGTGCTTTATTGTGGTGCGTTGCGTGCGAGTGCTGGATGAATAACGAGATAGTGCAATACCAGGTCAATAATTATGCACTGACGTGCCAGGTTGCCGGGCGGGGCGTGCCGCTCCTGCTGGTGCACGGGTCGCTCTGTGATTACCGCTACTGGCAGGGGCAGGTCCAGGCATTGTCGGCTCGTTATCGTGTAATGGTGCCCAGCCTGCGTCATTACTTCCCTGAGCAATGGAACGGCGCGGGACCGGGCTTTACGACGGAGCAGCATGTCGATGATCTGCTGCTGTTGCTCGATCAGTTGCCGGGGCCTGTTCATCTGCTGGGGCATTCACGCGGCGGTAATATCTGTCTCCGTGTGGCGCTGGCGGCTCCGCAGAAATTGCTATCGTTGACACTCGCTGATCCCGGCGGGGACTTTGCCGATGATGTTTTTACCGAGGTAGATATCGAAGCGCCAGTATCTCCCGTGGAGCGCAATCAGTTTCGCCAGCAGGCGCTGGAGATGATTCGCACAGGGGCAGTGGAAGAGGGGCTGAAACTTTTTGTCGATACGGTCAGTGGCGCCGGAGTCTGGTCGCGGTCTTCCCGGCAATTTCGCGAAATGGCGACGGCTAATGCCATGACATTGGTTGGGCAGGTCGCGGATCATCCCTTGCCTATAACGCATGAGCAGATAGTGCAGTTGCAGTTGCCGGTGTTGCTGGTCGGTGGAGCGAAAAGTCCGGAACCCTTCCCGAGAATCATCCAGGCATTGCAATCGACGCTTGTGGATGTGCGGTCGGTGATGATTCCCGGCGCCTCCCATGGCATGAATGTAATCCGCCCGGCGTCCTTCAATCGCGCCGTGCTGGAATTTGTCGAGCGGTGCTGAGTGAAGTCAGGTGTCCCGCTCGTCAGTTCCCCGAACATGCAGTAACATTCCACGCCTTGCCCGCAATCGTTTGCGGGCAGGTCTTCGATTTCTTCCAGTGATCTACGTCCGCGCGCGAATGCGCAGGGTGCCGATAAGGCGCCTGCCACTGTGAGGCAGGCTTACCCGGCGGGCGACGCTTACTGGCACATCCCAACCCATGTGGCCTTTCGTAGGGGTCACCACTAGGAGAGGAGGCGCCATGCCCATCATTACTCTTCCCGACGGTAGTCAGCGTTCTTTCGATCACCCGGTCAGCGTGACCGAGGTGGCGCAATCCATTGGTGCGGGCCTGGCGAAAGCCACCCTGGCCGGCAAGGTCAACGGCCGTCTGGTCGATGCCTGCGACATCATCGACAGCGACGCGACTCTGCAGATCATTACCCCGAAGGACGAGGACGGGCTGGAAATCATCCGCCACTCCTGCGCTCACCTGGTGGGCCATGCGGTCAAGCAGCTGTACCCGACCGCCAAGATGGTCATCGGCCCGGTGATCGACGAAGGCTTCTATTACGACATTGCCTTCGAGCGCCCTTTCACGCCTGAAGACATGGCGGCCATCGAAAAGCGCATGGCCGAGCTGATCGAGAAGGACTACGACGTCATCAAGAAGATGACGCCGCGTGCCGAGGTCATCGAGACCTTCAAGGCTCGTGGTGAGGAGTACAAGCTGCGCCTCATCGACGATATGCCTGACGAGAAGGCCATGGGCCTGTACTTCCACGAGGAGTACGTGGACATGTGCCGCGGCCCGCATGTGCCGAACACTCGTTTCCTGAAAGCTTTCAAACTGACCAAGATTTCCGGTGCCTATTGGCGCGGCGACTCGAAGAACGAGCAGCTGCAGCGCGTCTACGGTACCGCCTGGGCGGACAAGAAGCAGCTAGCTGCCTACGTCCAGCGCATCGAGGAAGCCGAGAAGCGCGATCACCGCCGTATCGGCAAGCAGCTCGATCTCTTCCACCTTCAGGAAGAAGCGCCAGGCATGGTCTTCTGGCATCCGAACGGCTGGACCGTCTATCAGGTGCTCGAGCAGTACATGCGCAAGGTTCAGCGCGACCACGGCTACGTGGAAGTCCGCACCCCGCAGGTCGTCGATCGCATCCTCTGGGAGCGCTCCGGCCACTGGACCAACTACGCCGAGAACATGTTCACCACGTCGTCGGAAAGCCGCGACTTCGCGGTCAAGCCGATGAACTGCCCGTGCCACGTGCAGATATTCAACCAGGGCCTGAAGTCCTACCGTGACCTGCCGTTGCGCCTTGCTGAGTTCGGTGCTTGCCACCGGAATGAACCTTCCGGTGCGCTGCACGGCATCATGCGCGTGCGTGGCTTCACTCAGGACGATGCCCACATCTTCTGCACCGAAGAGCAGGTGAAGAAGGAGGCGGCCGATTTCATCAAGCTGACCTTGCAGGTCTACTCGGACTTCGGCTTCAGTGACGTCTCCATGAAGCTGTCCACTCGTCCGGCCAAGCGCGTTGGTTCCGAAGAGCTGTGGGATCGCGCCGAAAGTGCGTTGGCCGACGCTCTGAACGAATCCGGCCTGGAGTGGGAATACCAGCCGGGCGAGGGTGCGTTCTACGGTCCGAAGATCGAGTTCACCCTGAAGGACTGCCTCGGTCGCAACTGGCAATGCGGCACCCTGCAGTACGACCCGAACCTACCGGAGCGTCTGGATGCCAGCTATATCGCCGAAGATAACAGCCGTACCCGTCCGGTCATGCTGCATCGTGCGATTCTCGGCTCCT
Organism: Pseudomonas sp. YH-1; assembly: GCF_051990045.1. Taxonomy (NCBI): domain Bacteria; kingdom Pseudomonadati; phylum Pseudomonadota; class Gammaproteobacteria; order Pseudomonadales; family Pseudomonadaceae; genus Pseudomonas; species Pseudomonas sp. YH-1. The sequence goes on from NZ_CP178184.1 coordinate 3,100,573, forward strand.
TCGAGCGCTTCATTGGCATGCTCATCGAACACTACGCCGGCCTGTTCCCGGCCTGGCTCGCGCCGACCCAGGCCGTGGTGATGAATATCACTGACAAGCAGGGCGAATGGGCCGAAGAAGTGGTGCGTCAGCTCGAGCAAAGCGGATTCCGTGCCAAGTCTGACTTGAGAAACGAGAAAATTGGCTTTAAAATCCGCGAGCATACTTTGCTCAAGGTTCCCTATCTGCTGGTTATCGGTGATAGGGAAGTTGAATCGCAGGCCGTCGCCGTACGTACGCGCGAAGGGGCAGACCTCGGCTCGATGCCGGTCGCCCAGTTCGCTGAGCTGCTCGCTCAGGCGGTTTCCCGGCGTGGTCGCCAAGACTCGGAGTAATCATTATTAAGCGTGAAATGAGACAGGATAAGCGGGCTCTCCCGAAACCGCCGATCAACGAGAACATCACAGCCCGTGAGGTTCGTCTGATTGGTGCTGACGGTCAGCAGATCGGCGTGGTCTCCATCGATGAGGCCCTCCGTCTAGCTGACGAGGCCAAGCTGGACCTGGTGGAAATTTCTGCTGATGCGGTGCCCCCTGTCTGCCGCATCATGGACTACGGCAAGCACCTCTTCGAGAAGAAGAAGCAAGCCGCTGCTGCGAAGAAGAACCAGCACCAGCAACAGATCAAAGAAATCAAGTTTCGTCCAGGGACGGAAGAAGGGGATTACCAGGTAAAACTACGCAACCTGGTACGTTTCCTTAATGAAGGGGACAAGGCCAAGGTATCGCTTCGATTCCGTGGTCGTGAGATGGCCCACCAGGAGCTGGGCATGGAGCTGCTGAAGCGAGTCGAAAACGACCTCGCCGAAGTTGGCACCGTGGAACAGCATCCCAAGCTGGAAGGACGCCAGCTGATGATGGTCATCGCTCCCAAGAAGCGTAAATAACCTCCCGGGCACTGGCAGGCCTGATGGTTATCAGTTGTTAACGAATGCGGAGTACCAAACATGCCAAAGATGAAAACCAAGAGTGGCGCCAAAAAGCGCTTCAAAGTGACTGCTGGTGGTATCAAGCACAAGCACGCTTTCAAGAGCCACATCCTGACCAAAATGACCACCAAGCGTAAGCGTCAGCTGCGCGGCACTTCGATGCTCGCTGCTTCCGACGTTCGCCGTGTAGCACGCTCCCTGCGTCTGCGTTGATTTCTGGTAGAGGATAAATAAATGGCTCGTGTTAAGCGTGGCGTGATTGCCCGTCGTCGTCACAAAAAGATTCTGAAGCTCGCAAAAGGCTACTACGGCGCGCGTTCGCGCGTGTTCCGCGTTGCCAAGCAGGCGGTAATCAAGGCAGGCCAATACGCCTACCGTGACCGTCGTCAGCGCAAGCGTCAGTTCCGCGCCCTGTGGATCGCCCGTATCAACGCTGGTGCTCGTCAGAACGGTCTGTCCTACAGCCGTCTGATCGCTGGCCTGAAAAAGGCGGCCATCGAGATCGACCGTAAGGTCCTGGCCGATCTGGCTGTGAACGAAAAAGCGGCGTTTACCGCGATTGTCGAGAAAGCGAAGGCCAGCCTGGCTTAAGCCCCACGACAGTTACCGGATCTCGGTCCGGACGTAACGTCACCGATAGGGGAAGAGCCTTACCGCTCTTCCCCTATTTTGTATCTGGAGTTGGTACATGGAAAACCTGGACGCGCTGGTTTCGCAGGCCCTGGACGCCGTGCGAAACACCGAAGACGTCAACGCCCTGGAGCAGATCCGGGTTCACTACCTCGGCAAGAAAGGCGAGCTGACCCAGGTCATGAAGACCCTGGGCGACCTGCCGGCCGAAGAGCGCCCCAAGGTTGGTGCGCTGATCAACGTCGCCAAGGAGCAGGTTCAGGATGTGCTGAACGCCCGCAAGGCCGAGCTTGAGGGCGCCGCCCTCGCCGCCAAGCTGGCCGCCGAGCGCATCGACGTGACCCTGCCGGGCCGTGGCCAGTCCTCCGGCGGCCTGCATCCGGTTACCCGCACCAAGGAGCGCATCGAGCAGTGCTTCACCCGCATCGGCTATGAAGTCGCCGAGGGTCCGGAAGTCGAAGACGACTACCACAACTTCGAAGCGCTCAATATTCCGGGTCACCACCCGGCTCGTGCCATGCACGACACCTTCTACTTCAATGCGAACATGCTGCTGCGTACCCATACCTCGCCGGTACAGGTCCGCACCATGGAAAACCAGAAGCCGCCGATTCGCATTGTCTGCCCGGGCCGCGTCTACCGCTGCGACTCCGACCTGACCCACTCGCCGATGTTCCACCAGGTCGAAGGTCTGCTGGTCGATGAAGACGTCAGCTTCGCCGACCTCAAGGGCACCATCGAAGAGTTCCTCCGCGCCTTCTTCGAGAAGGAATTCTCCGTCCGCTTCCGTCCGTCCTTCTTCCCCTTCACCGAGCCTTCGGCGGAAGTCGACATCCAGTGCGTGCTTTGCAGCGGTAAAGGCTGCCGTGTCTGCAAGCAGACTGGCTGGCTGGAAGTCATGGGTTGCGGCATGGTCCATCCCGACGTACTGCGCATGTCTGGCATCGATCCCGAGAAGTACCAGGGCTTCGCCTTTGGCATGGGTATCGAGCGTCTGGCCATGCTGCGCTATGGCGTGAACGACTTGCGCCTGTTCTTCGACAACGATCTGCGGTTCCTCGGCCAGTTCCGCTAGCCCGCACGACCGTCAACGCATTTAGGAGAGCAGGATGAAATTCAGTGAACAGTGGCTGCGGAGCTGGGTAAGCCCGCAGGTATCCCGTGATGAGCTGGTAGCTCGTCTGTCTATGGCCGGCCTCGAGGTCGACGCCGTGATCCCGGTTGCCGGTCAGTTCAGCGGCGTGGTCGTGGGCGAAGTGCTGTCGACCGAACAGCACCCGGACGCCGACAAGCTGCGCGTCTGCCAGGTCAGCAATGGTTCGGAGACTTTCCAGGTCGTCTGCGGCGCGCCCAATGTGCGCCCAGGCCTGAAGATTCCCTTCGCCATGATCGGCGCCGAGCTGCCGGGCGACTTCAAGATCAAGAAGGCCAAGCTGCGCGGTGTTGAGTCCAACGGCATGCTTTGCTCGGCCAAAGAGCTGGAAATCAGCGAAGAAAACGCCGGCCTGATGGAGCTCGCCGCGGATGCGCCGGTAGGTGCCAATATCCGTGACTACCTCGAGCTGGACGACGCTTCCATTGAGATCGGCCTGACCCCGAACCGTGGCGACTGCTTGTCCCTGACTGGCCTCGCTCGCGAAGTTGGCGCGCTGTACAGCACCGAGGTTAAGCCGGTGGTGGTTAGCACCGTTGCTCCGCAGATCGATGAAGTGCGCAGCGTTGAACTGCTTGCTCCCAAGGCCTGCCCGCGCTACCTCGGTCGTGTCGTCCGCAACGTCGACCTGAGCAAGCCGACTCCCCTATGGATGGTCGAGCGTCTGCGCCGTTCCGATATTCGTAGCATCGACGCTGCTGTCGACATCACCAACTACGTGATGATCGAGCTGGGCCAGCCGATGCACGCCTTCGACCTCGACGAGATCAAGGGCGGCGTGCGCGTGCGCATGGCGGAGGAGGGCGAGAAGCTCGTCCTGCTTGACGGCCAGGAAGTCACCCTGCGTGCCGACACCCTGGTGATTGCCGACCACGAGCGCGCCTTGGCCATCGCTGGCGTGATGGGCGGTGAGCACAGTGGCGTCAGCGCCAAGACCCGTGACCTGTTCCTCGAAAGTGCTTTCTTCGACAACATCGCTGTTGCCGGCAAGGCGCGTTCCTACGGTCTGCACACCGATGCGTCGCATCGTTTCGAGCGTGGTGTGGACTCGCAGCTGGCCCGTCGCGCCATGGAGCGTGCCACCGAACTGCTGCTGCAGATCGTCGGCGGCGAAGCCGGCCCGATCGTGGAGGCCGTCAGCGAAGCCGATTTGCCCAAGGTTGCCCCGGTTACCCTGCGTGCTGAGCGCGTCACCCAGATGCTGGGCATGACCCTGGAAAACGCCGAGATCGAGCGTTTGCTCACCGCTCTGGAGTTCGATGTCCAGAAAACCGGTGCCGATGCCTGGATCGTGGGCGTGCCGAGCCATCGCTTCGACGTCTCCATCGAAGTTGACCTGATCGAAGAGCTGGGCCGCCTGTACGGCTACAACCGTCTGCCGGTTCGTTACCCGCAGGCTCGCCTGGCGCCGAACACCAAGTCCGAGTCCCAGGCTGAGCTGCCGGCGCTGCGCCGCCTGCTGGTCGCCCGCGACTACCAGGAAGCCATCACTTACAGCTTCATCGATCCCAAGCTGTTCCAGCTGTTTCACCCGGGTGTCGAACCGCTGATGCTGGCCAACCCGATCTCCGCCGACATGGCCGCCATGCGCGCCTCGCTCTGGCCGGGTTTGGTGAAGTCCCTGCAGCACAACCTCAACCGCCAGCAGACTCGCGTTCGTCTGTTCGAAAGCGGCTTGCGCTTCGTTGGTCAGTTGGACGGGCTGGTGCAGGAAAACATGCTCGCTGGCGTCGTCTGCGGTGCTCGTCAGCCGGAAGGCTGGGCCAATGGTCGTGAAAGCGTCGATTTCTTCGACGTAAAAGCCGACGTCGAAGCGCTGCTGGGTAACGCCGGTGCCATCGAGGCCTTCACCTTCTCCCCGGCTGAGCACCCGGCACTACACCCAGGTCAGACTGCCAAGATCGAGCGCGACGGCGTGCTGGTCGGCTACCTGGGCGCTTTGCACCCGGAGCTGGCCAAGGCGCTGGACCTGGATCGCCCGGTCTATGTCTTCGAGCTGGTACTGGCCGAAGTCGCCAAGGGTCGCCTGCCGAAATTCAGCGAACTGTCGCGCTTCCCTGAAGTGCGCCGTGACCTGGCGCTGATCGTCGATCTCGATACTCCTGCCGACTTCATTCTTGCCACAATTCGTGACAATGCAGGCGAATGGCTGACAGATCTCAGGTTGTTTGACGTCTACCACGGTAAAGGCATTGATCCGCTTAGAAAAAGCTTGGCCGTTGGCTTGACCTGGCAGCATCCATCACGCACTCTTAATGATGACGAGGTGAACGCGACTACGCAGAATATCGTCGCCTCGCTGGAACAAAGGTTCAACGCCACGTTAAGGAAGTAGCGTATGGGGGCTCTGACGAAAGCTGAAATTGCTGAACGTCTGTACGAAGAGCTGGGCCTGAATAAGCGGGAAGCCAAGGAACTGGTGGAGCTCTTCTTCGAAGAGATCCGCCAGGCGCTGGAGCATAACGAACAGGTAAAGTTGTCGGGTTTCGGCAACTTCGACCTGCGCGACAAGCGCCAGCGCCCCGGACGCAACCCGAAGACGGGAGAGGAAATCCCGATCACAGCCCGGCGCGTCGTCACCTTTCGTCCAGGGCAGAAACTGAAGGCCAGGGTTGAAGCTTATGCTGGAACCAAGTCATAACGACGAGTTGCCTCCCATTCCGGGCAAACGCTACTTCACCATCGGTGAAGTAAGCGATCTTTGCGCGGTGAAGCCGCACGTGCTGCGGTACTGGGAACAGGAGTTCCCGCAACTCAACCCGGTCAAGCGAAGGGGCAACCGGCGCTACTACCAGCGTCAGGACGTGCTCATGATTCGCCAGATCCGAGCGCTGCTCTACGACCAGGGCTTCACCATCGGTGGTGCCCGTCAGCGCCTCACCGGCGACGAAGCCCGCGAGGACGCCACCCAGTACAAGCAACTGATCCGGCAGATGATTGCCGAATTGGAAGACGTGCTGCATGTGCTGCGCAAGTAACTGAAAAAAATGAAAAAAGCACTTCTCCAAAGCAAATGCTTGGGGTATAGTGCGATCCGCTTCTGAGGGAACTCAAAAGCAACGTCGGGGCGTAGCGCAGCCTGGTAGCGCACTTGCATGGGGTGCAAGGGGTCGAGTGTTCGAATCACTCCGTCCCGACCAAATTCTTGAAGCGGCTCAAATACTTACAGTGTTTGGGCCGTTTTCATTTCTGGACTGCGCAAAACCGGCGCAATATGCGCGCAAAACTAGCGGGAAAATTCGCTGATATCCAGATCCGGAATCGCATCTGACCAGACCACTTCGGCATGGTCTCGCTGATAGTTCTTCGTCATCTCTGCGCTGGCATGACCAGCGATCTTCTGGCCGTCTTTCCCGGCTTTCTTATACAAATGCAGCGACAGGGCCCTGATCTCATGGAAGCCCGGCATCTCTTCGTCTTTCCATCCTGAATAACAGGCTGCAGCGTCTCGCGCTTCCTTGAATGCCCTGGACAGATAGCGCTCATCGATCTTCGTCCAATGCTCCTTTCGGTCAGCAAGGCCTATCTTCCGATCCGGTCGCCGATGAATCAGAAAGGGGGAGGGGACGCCATCGTTACAGCGATCCAATACATCCTGCAATTCGCGGGTAACGCGGAAGCGGATCCAGGCGGCATCCGATACTTTGGCTGTCTTCTGCTGGATGACAAACAGAAACCCTTCCCGGATATCGTCGAACTTCATCGACAAGATGTCCGAACGCCTTTGGCCAGTGATCAGCGCAAGATCAATCGCATTCTGCAGCCAGGTCGGAGACTGCTCTCTGATCGCCTTGAGTCCTTCCGCTGTATGGCGCTTGCGCTGCTTCTTTTCGATCCTGGGGATAGTCCCGGCTGCAGGATTATCCGGGCATAGTCCCTTAGCGGCAGCGTGGTTAAAGATATCGATAAGAAGCGCTCTTGCTTGGTTGGATGCCCTCGGGGTCAGGCTATCGAGTAGTTCAGCAGCCATTCGAAGAGTGATTTCATCCACGGCCTTAGACGGCCAGGCTGCTCGGAACTGCCTGAATCTCACGGCGTAGAGTTCCAGGGTGGCTTTTGCCAACTCGCGAGGCGGCAATACTTCGCTCTGGTAGTAATCCAGAAAGTCGACGAACAAGGTTGTAGCCAGGCCCTTAACCTTGGCAACCAAGTCGGCACCTTCCATGAAGGTGAGATTCAGTTGTTTGGCAGCATCAATTGCCTTGAGCCGATCCTTTCCGAATTGAAACCAGACCCCGTCAGTAGGGCGCCTGTACCTGAAAGTCCCACGTCGACCATCGAAGTAGAGATTCTGCGGAAGGGACCTATTTGCTTTGTTACGAGGACGCGGTGACATCAGCAGTGGTCCTTGAGCACCATGGCGACCAGTTCGTTGCTTGTCCCCTTACTGAAAGCTCGCCAATCCACATACCAAAGCTTGCCGATCCTGACGCCCGGAATATCACCATTGCGGATCTGGTTACGTATTGTCTGGCTGCAGAGCGGCGTGCCGTTCGCTCCCCAATACCGACGCTGGAACTCGGCAATCTTGATCAGCTCTCTGCTCATGCTTCCCCCTCGGACTTCCAGTCCTTTCCATCGAGTCGAGCGGAGATCCACTGATCGATTTCCAGGGAGTCCCATCCCACCATTGATGGGCCGATCTGTTTGGCCTTGGGAAACGCTCCCGTGCTCATCCAGAGATAGATGGTCGAGCGCTTGATGCCGCAGAGGTGAATCACCTCGGGTAAGCGCAGTATTCTGCGAGTGCGTGCCTTCGATTCCATTTCTATTACTCCGTCGCCGCTACTTGATTCGCTGATCCCATCAAATGGCGTAGCCGCGCCTGATGTAGCGATCGTTGATCAACCCGATAACGTGCTTTTCGAGGTCGCGAGTGCTGTAGCCCTTGGCGGTGTAGTGGTCTTCGATCACATGCCAGAAGGGGAGCGTTCTCCCGACCTCAAGCGCTTTTTTTGGCGGGATGCGCTCCCGTGCGATCAGGCTGGCGAACTGGCCCAGGAACATCTCGCAGTTTTTGCCGGAGAAGCCCTGAGCGGTCTTGTAGTAGCGGCGGTACTCGGTGCGTTCGATGAGCGGATCGGCTTCCACCTGGACCTGGGTGTCGAGGCTGATCAGCGACCAGAAGGCGTCGAAGATCCCTTCCCGGGAAATCAGCTTGTAGTTGTCGCAGGCGTACTGCCAGAGGCCTTGCAGGTGCGGGCAAAGGCCCTCGTAGGTGCGGCAGCCGATCACCTCGCCAGAGGACATGGTGGAGCCTTCGGAGAACTGCTGGACGATGGAGTGGTGATAGCGGAACTCGATGCGCCACACGGTTTCCAGCGGGTTGAAGGCAGGCTCGCCATCACCGAAGGGATCGCCATTCAGAGAGGCCCACACCGATTCCCAATAGTCGAGTTTGTCGGTCGCTCTCGCCTGCAGCGTTTTGTTGTACAGGCACATCTGCAGGCCGTTGGCCGAGCCGAACATGAAGGTTTCACCACGCCCATAGACCGAGGCGTTGCCGTCGTACTCGATGCGGTCGATGCCGCTGATCTGGCGGACACGCCGGGAGCGGCAGTGCATGCGATCCACGAAGTCCGCAGGCGGAGTCCAGCCCTGCACGTCCAGGGCGATATGGACGGCGCACTGGTTCACCTCACAGGCTGAGAGCACGCCAGCAGCCAAGTCATCCATTACGCCCTGCAGGATCTTCGGATCGGCGCCATCCAGGGCGTGCGGCGATACTTCAATCTTGAGGTGCGGACCGATGTTTTCGAGCTTCACGTTGTGGTTCTTGATCAGGAGGATCAGGCCGAGATCCGCGTTCTGCAGCCGGTACTGGTAGCCCGAGTCCCGACCGATGCGGCCCTTGGCCCACTTGTAGCCGGCGAAGTTGACGAGATCCTCCGGCTCATCGAACAGCGCCATGACTTCCGGGCGGATCATGCCGTTGTACAGCTGTCGGACCGTATCGACGCCACAGCGCAGCAGGCGCACACCCGACAGGTCGGCGAATCTGCCGTTGCTCGGGTCCATGAAAATCCGTCCTTCGGACGACTCATAAAAATCCCCGGTCTCCTTGAGGATCAAGCGGAGGGGGTGAACTGCCTTTTTCATTCTTTCGTACCTTCAATGAGGTTTATTGAGGTGCTTACTCGTTAGCTATCCGACGTGTTACAGGGTCGTCGGCCGCGCCTTCGGCCTACCGCTCGTGCCTGGCGCTCCCGGCCGGCGGCGCGGCTCGCCGACTCAAAACGGAAACGCCGCCACCGGCTGCATCACCTGCAGGGCGGTGAGGAAACCGAGCGCATACGCGAGCGCGAGCAGCCCAAGGGCGTTGATCAGGCCGTGCAGGGTCATTGGGTCCTCCAGGGGCGTGCTGGGTATTCGGAATCGGGGACGATGGTCAGCGTCGTCTGAGCGGGCGTTGTAGGCGCTGCTGGGGCGGCGGCGATGGTGGGCGGTGCAGCGGCTGCCGGCTTCGGGAAGGCTCCGGCGCAGACGATGGTTTCGTGGTACTCGCCGTATGTAAGTTCGGCCACGCATTCGGAGCGGGCCTTTACGCCGTAGCCGGACTCGCCCATCTGCCACGAATTGAGCATCAGCCGTCGCCCTTCGGCATCGGTGATGACGAACATGTACATCTCGCGCTGCATGCCCTTCACCAGCCCTTTCACACGGGCCGCCACGGCGATCTGCCGGCCCGCGAAGGGATGCTCAGCTAGTGGAAGAGTCGGAACACCTGATTGGCCAAGAACAGCACCAGCATAAAGAGCGCGATTCGCAGCAGCAGGCGCTTGAGCAGGTACAGCAGGCCCTTGAGGATGAGGCTCGCTGACTTGCGGAGGATGGGCAGGATCAGGCTTCGGCTGAGCCCCGCCACCGACGACCTTGAGAGGTCCCATATAGCTGACAAAGCCAATAGTGCCGGCCAGCAGTGCCAGTAGAAGAACCAACTTAGGCGACCGGAACAGACTCTTGCCGGCTTTGGTGTCCTGGGTCTTTCCGGTGGCGGTGGACTGATAGAGCCGGAAGGTCTGCTTTTTGATTCGCTTGTATTCGACGATGGTGCCGTCAGCGGGTGGTCGGTTGAGCTGGGCGTCATGCTGGGCCTCCTTGTAGCGACCAGGGATGCCGATGACCGCGAGGTTGGAATGCTTGTAGGCCATCTCGCAGGTCATGCGGATGTCGTCACGGATGTAGCTGATGTTGGGCGTGGTCAGGACGATGTCCCAGTTGAAGTGGCGATGCCGGGTCCAGGCATCCAGCCAGCCCATGGGCCGATCCGCTTCGTGTGCTGCCTCGGGACCACCGGGGAAGTCGAATTTCTCCAGATCGCGTTCGCGCCAGGACTTGGGGAACAGCAGCTGGGTTTCGTCGAAGATCAGGAACGCGCCCCGCGGTGCCCACTGAAACCACGTGCGCATCTTTTCCAGATCGGCCAGCGACTCCAGATCGAGGTTGATGATCTGTGCCGTGTTGGGCAGATCGGGGAACACCGTGTAAGCGCGCTCCAGGGTGAAGCCCCGGACGTTGGTGATGATGACGCGGCCGTCCTTGAGCGCGGGGACGGCATCGTCCTGAATCGCGCCGGAGGTTTTGTAGGAGCCGTTCGGGCCGTGGTGAATCTTGATGGACATGACTCACTCACCTCCCTATGAACGGCACGAAGCGCATGCAGAAGCGCGTGGCCAGGGCGGAGAACATGATGTTGAGCGCCTGCGGTACGCCGAGGAATTGCAGCGCTGCCGCCAGCGGACCAGGGAGCGTGGCGTACATCGAGCGGACCATGTTGGAGACGCCGAGGCTGTCGATCAGCTCGCGCGCCACGGTGTAGCTGACATCGAGCAGGAACAGGAACGACTGGAGCGCGCTGTACATGGCCCACTGGGTGGCGACCACGAAGCCGTCCTTGATGAAGTCGTAGATGCCCTGGGTGAGGAAGTCCCAGATCCACTGGAGGAACAGGACGATCTGGTCAAAGAAGCTGGATAGCCATTCCATGATGGTCACTCCTTCAAGATGACGAAGGCGGCCAACACCGATGCCATGAACATCAGCGCGTAGCGCAGGTAGGAGAGCTTTTCCTCGTACTCGGTGAAGCAGAGGCTGACGGTCTTTTTCCAGACCACGAAGGTGTCGCAGGGGAGCTTCCCGCCGCCCTCGCCGAGGTTCAGATCGAACACGCCCTTGAGCTGGTCGGCGTTCTCTTTGATCTTCTCGGAGAACTCCTTTTTGGCGTCCTCGACCTTGCCGGACCATGTCTCCAGGGCTTCGTCCCAGCTGCCTTGCTTGGGCTGTACCAGGGATTCTTTGGGGCCGTCGCCGCCGTTGGTGCCGCTATCCCCGCCGCCCGTACCGCCGCCCGTGGAGCCACCGCCGTCACCGTTCCCCGTGCCCGGATCAGTGCCGCCGTCGCCGCCATTGCTTTCGCCATCGCCGCCACCGGTATTGCCGCCGGGGTTGTCGGGGTTTTCGTTACCGCCGCCCGTGGTGGGGAAGCAGGCGGTGCCCGACCACGAATAGCCGTCCGGGCATTTGTCGTCGGGGTCGATATCGGGGGGAGTGGTTTGCTCGCCGGTGCAGCCGACCGTGCCATTGGCGGTCTTCTCGCACTTGAACTGCTTGGCGAGCTGGTCGAGGTAGTCCTGCAACTGCTGATCGGGGTTGTCCGGGTTATCCGACATGTCGTCGTTGCCGACCGGGTTCATATCGACGGTGCAGACGTTGTCGTTGCAGTTCTCGGGCGAGCCCGGCTCATACACGCAGCCGTCTTTGATTTCCGGATCGAGGTCGAGCACTGCGCCGCCATCGGTAAAGACGAACTGCACGGCCTTGGTGTACTTGTCGCGGGTCTTGCACTCGGCGTCGCTCGGGCGCTGGATCTCGCAGGCAGCGGTAGCCGGGTTGTACTCACTGCCCTGAGCGCAGCCATCACCGACGCGGGTCAAACCCTGCGAGGCAGCGACTGTTGTGCTGGGCCAGGCCACCGAGAAGTTACAGGAGGCTTTGTCTGCACCCACCATGACATAGCCGGAGTAACTGACCGTTGCGCCCTGATTGATCCGCTGCAGGTACGACAAGGTGTCGGAGCAGGCGGACGCCGGAGAGTCGAAGTTGGGGCCACTCCGGTCGCTGAAAATCCAGTGGTACGGCGTCAGTGCGTGAGCGCCGCTACTGAGCAGAAAGACCAGGGCGGCGATGGCGAGTCGAAGATGCAGCCGCATGGTTCCTCCAGATAAAAAGAACCCCGCCGAAGCGGGGTCCAGGTTCGGCCACATGAGTGGGATTAGAAGAATTCGCCGCATCGGTAGCCCGTGATGAAGGCCCCGGCGAAGAAGGCCCCCAACCACACCGACCAGAGCACTTACGCCTTGCGCAACATGCTGTAGATCAAGCCGGCGACCGCCAGGATGACCAGCGCACCGACGATGTAGCCGCCGATGTTGGACATGTCGCCCTTGCCGTCGGTGATGGCCTGTTCGACAGCGGTGGTGTCGATGACGCTGGCGGCGAAGGCCGGAACCGACGTCACGGCAGTGACGGTGCCGGCGATGCACAGGTTGCGAAGTGCGGTTACCGGGTTGAGTTTTTGCAGTGCTTTCATGGGTGTTTCCTCTCTACTTGGCTTTACGAAGAAGTGACGCGACCCAGCCAGTTAAAAGCCCCGTCACGAAGGCTCCGAGAACGCCCGCAGCACCGATGCTGAAGGCCTCCAGGGAGAACCCGCCGTTGACCAGAAGCTCCACGGCTCCAGCGGCCTCGGGCGGAATCAGATAGACCTGTTGCCATTCGATCTGCTGGCAGCGCATCAGGCCGTCCGCCGTGGACGCCCAGCTGGTGCAGACCTGAACGGCAACCACGCCTGACATGTCAGCGAGCCTCCTTGCGTGGGCGGTCGCACCAGCTCCAGAAGGAGCGCAGGACGAACCACCACAGGGCGAAGAAGGCGAACGCAGCCGCGACCACCGCGATCACGGAATCCAGCGGGTAGGGTTCGAGGAACTCGCGTACCGCACGCACGGCAGGCGATACGGCGCAGAGAATTGCCACGTACAGAACCCAGCCGAAGGCGAAACGGAGCGGCGCTTTCATCTACCTACCCTCGCCGTCAGGACTTGCTGCTGTCGGTGGGTTTCTCAGTGGTGGGCTGAGTCGGGCGCTGGGCTTGTGCCTGGGGTTGCGCCGGGCGAGCGGCCGGCGTCGGCGCGCTGGCTTCTTTGCCCACGGCCAGCAGTTCGGTCAGCACCTGGGTATTCGTGGTGCGGCCGAAACGGTCCTGGGTGGGGCGGACGACGCTGGCGAACTTACACAGCACCGGGGCGCCTTCGAAGACGATGGAATCCAGCAGGGTCGGTTCGACGTTGTACTCGCTGATCTCGAAGCCCTTGGCGTTGCCGCGAGCGGTTTCCGGAATCGGGGAAATGGCCTGGACGCTGGCGAAGATCTCGCCGCTCTTCGTAGAGGTGTAGGTATCGGTCTTGGTGACCCAGAGTTCGACTACGCCGCCAGTGGTTGCAAACATGTTCATCTGTAGCTCCTTTGCCTTTTTCGGGCATGAGTTGGCCCGCTGCTGCAATTCGGCTTGTTTGCCGTTAATTCAGCGGGTGTGGTGGTGCCTGGGTTTTGCGGTGGTGCTGGCGGTGAGTGGGGTCAACACAAAGGGCTCTGCCCTTGTCATCCCGCTCTCGCCGCCGAGGGCTCAGGAGCGCGGGGCGGTGGTGCTGCCCCTCACTCCCGAGCGGAGGCTATTCAGGGAGGGGGACGGTCAAGGGTGCGCTTCGCCCGGCGCTCCGTTTGTCCGAACGGGAAAGCGCGTTCGGACAAGCCGGTGCGGCGGCCCTGGACCTGATTGGCCCAAGTGGGGATGGTGTGGCGAGCATGGTGGCGGCCAACCACTGCGCCAATGGCCAGCAGGAGGAGCCAGAAGGTCAGGTGTGGGATCGGGTTAGAGACCACGGCTCAGCCCTCCAGCTCGAATGGTTCGCGCACAGGAACGAAGGGTGTGGGCCTGCCGCTGTCGTAGATAACGTGCCAGTACTTCGGGGGACGGAGCGCGGGCATGTGTTTCGCGCAGGTAAAACCCCGTTCCACCCGGTAGGTCGAGGAGATCGAGCGCCACACTCCAGCGACCTTGGCCATCGTGGTAACGACCGTGAAGACTCGCGTAGGGCGGCATTCGGTGCAGGGTGTGGACCGGGAGGCTGCGGGCTTTGCCAGTTCGCGACGGGACCAACAGACAGAGCAGTCGCAGTCCGATGCATGCGGATTGCCCAGGTACGCCCTGAGAGGATTCATGGTTCATGCCCTCACCCCGCGTACTCGATACGCCTGCAAGGCGCGTTCACGGGTCAGGCTCCAGGAACGAGGAGCTTCGGCATCGGAGGGGAAGCAGGAGACAGCTTCATCGATCCACTGCTGGCATTCCACGCGGGACACACCTTGATGAACACAGTGCCAGCGGCGCTGGCGGGTCGGGCCATGGAGAGTGCACATCTCAACCAGATAGCGATTACTCATCGTCGTAATCCCCTTGGCAGAAGATCGACTTACCCCGGTCGAGGTCGCGGCGGATTTTGTGGAGGTTGATGACGCGACGGCGGCCAATCTTGGCGGTCGGCACGGTCTTGGTTTCGACCCAACCGCGCACCACGTCTTCCGTGATGTCTTCCAGGCCCAGCATCTGAGCGAATACCGCCTGGGAGCAGAACGGAGCGGTACGGAAGTCCGTGACCTTTTCCATCGCACCTGTGACGGTGAACCCCACTATTCCAGACTCTTCCATGCGAACCCCCTATAATCGCGGCTACCTGCACATATCGAGCAGGTGGAATATTTCCACAAGATGTGTGGAATATTACCACTCCCCACGAAGGGTGGAATAATTCAACAGTGCTTTTTTTAGACCAATATGGAATCAACACAGGAAAGAGTTCGCATATTTATGTCTAAGCTAGGCCATCGTGAGGTCGGCCTAACCACGGGCATAAAGGAAGAACGGTGCAAAACCATCCGGTACGACAAGAGGGCAAACCTCCGTACCAATGAGCTCGATCTCATTGCAGAGCACTACCCTCAGTACTCTCTATGGTTGCGCACGGGCAGGGTTGACCCAGCCAATGGGGAAATTAGCCCTGAGTACGATGAAGCTGATCGAAACTTGGCCGGACAAGACGCGGGATAGAGATAACTCAGACGGTCGCTAGGCGTTGGTTTGCCCGAGAGAAATCCGCCAGGGAGATATGAGGCATAGGCAGCAGGGATCAGCCTGCATAGAGATAGATAAGGTGATGAGCATGACCACGGACTAGGCGCCGCTCACTGTTCCAGATCTTTCTTATTGACGCTAGGCACGATCAGCTTAAGGTCTAGCTGACTATACACATCCCGAGATAATGCCCATCTCGGACTACACGGATGTAACTCAGATGAAGAAAGCGCTGCTCATTCTTGCCATATGTGGCTGTACCGCCTTTGCATCTGCCGAAGAGAAAACCGCCCTCGCCGAAGCAGCCGAAACGATGAAACCTATCATCGAAGTGCCTGCGCGATACCTCGAGAAAAGCATCATGCAAGGCCTTGCCGACGGAAAAGGGCCTCTGGCGGAAGGAGCCAGAAGGAACCTTAAGATGCAGGCTCAACGCGAAAGGGAGCCCAACAGAGGCGTGCGGAGAACCATGAAGGAATGCATCAAGCCAGGGAACGTGATTGATGATGATGTAAATGAGTGCATCAATGGGCTTCGAGAAAAAACCTGGTGACGTATTCACCGCCGGCCCTTACAAAAAAATCTTATGCCTGGTCGGAAACTATATGTCAATAATTACCGACCAGGCATAAAAATCACAACTGATTGCTAGTCTCGATATCATCAATCAACCCCAAGGGCAATCCATTCTCTCCTGTGGTGCTGTAATGAGCAACAATGTAAGGCTTATACATTTTAATGAATGACTCAGGAACATCGTTATCTACAAGAATAATTTGACATGGAGCTTCTTCCTTTTCGGCTCGATTTGCCACAGCCAAAAAAGCCTCATAGATATTTTGATATTTTTCCGGGTCAGAAATTCCCTCCCGAGCATCTTCTTCCAAGTTTGTCTCTGCAATATACTCAGCCTTCGTAGTCTTGCCTAAATATTTCCCTACAGTATCTATCATCAAAAGGCGCGGATGATTAATATCAAAATCAATTGAGCTCTCCAATATAGAAAGCATGTAACCTATAGAGGAAACGGTCCTAAGTCCACCAGAGGTTATACTAGAATAATCACGCCCCCGAACTACTGGCAAGAACGTCTTCTCATTAATCCCTATTTCAGTCCTTCTCTTAATGTTAACCTTTCCGAGATAGGAGTTAAAATAGTCACTCAGAACACTTAACACCTCGGAAACACTGGGGGCTTTTTCTTTTAAAGCATCAATCTTATCTAGGACCTCCGCAAGAGATTTGCCCAGCGACTCTGCTCGTTTATGAATGATTTCTTGCTGATTCCGAATCTTAAGATCGCTCGCTAAGGAAACTCGCTCCTGCTCTCTCGCAGAGATCTCTCGAACCAATGAGTCTCTCTGCGTAAGATAGGGGGTAACCATTTCCTGTGCTTCCGTATCTAGCAGTTTTCGCGCCTCCTCAAGATCCTGCGAAAACTCTACATGGTCCACTTGAAGAGACCTGGACTTGGCTATCAACTCATGTGTAAGCTTATGAACACTTAACCGGCGTCGTTCCAGTGATGATAACTCTACCTCAAGAGAGGACAAATCTGCCGCGCCAAACCTAAGTGACGAGCCATCAGACTTAATAGGGTTTTCGCAAACCGGGCAAGGACTATCAACGACGGCCAGCTCACCAATCTTTGACTTTGCTAGAATTGCGCTTTTAATCTTAGCAATATCATTTTCATAATCATTTTTCAGTCGTGTATATCGCTCAATTTGATCATGCGTGCGCGATAACTCCAGAGCAACTCTCTTCTCGTTAAGGGAGAGTTGATTAAAGACGGCCTTTATTTGTTGATATCTCTCGGAGTCCGCAAGCATGTTAGAATTCATTTGAGATAGCTCCACCTTAAACGCAGAGATGGTTTTATCAATATCCTCAATTGAAGAGTCTAACGACTCGCGACTATTATGATTTGTTTCGCGTAAAAACTCAGATACGGCCTTGTACTTATCTAAAAGATCTGCTTGCTCTTTCTTCAAAGAGGCAGCCAAAGCTGCATGCTCCGCAATTGCGGAGTCCAAGACATTAAATATATATTTAAATATCTCTCTGCTTTGGGTGGCTCGAGCCCAGTCCTTGGCATTCAAAAAATTCTTACTGCCCACATCATCCTGATTAATATAGGAGTACTCAAACAACCCCCGGAACCCCAATCTTCTAACCTCTGAATCAATCTTTGAAGGTGAAACCTTAATCTTGATCTTAGGAAAGCCCAGACTATCCATTAGAAAGTCAGAGAAGAATCCATCTGGGGCAGATACATCTTTAAAATTTGGGGAGTATTTCTTAGGGAAAAAGTCTGTGCACTTACTAAAAATGCACGGATAAACTTCAATATAATCCTTTGGGTCAAAAATATTTCTCTTTACCGTATACTGCACACCGTTCAATTCCAGCTCTAGTGCGGCGTAACTTACCGAGCTCAGAACCTCGTCTGCCAACTCTATTCCGCTACTCCCAAGCAGATAGTTGATAAACTCTAAAACACTCGACTTGCCTGTATCTGAATCTCCATAAATTATGTTAACGCCTGGATAGAATGGGATAATGTAATTCTTCCGATGCCCAACAAGAGTCAATGAATTTATACTTACGAAAGATTTCATGCTATTCCCCCTTGAACACCAAGTTCAAAATTGAGTTCAACTTACTGACAGGCAGAGAGTTTAATGATGAAATTCTATCAGCGAACTCGACCAAAGAGGCTGCATATCCATTAACAGAACCATCGGCGCCAACGAAAGATTTAATAAAATCCTGCCCTTTCTCGCTTAATGAGTAGGCTAGAAATTCCCCTTTTTCTGACTCGATACAACTCAAAAAACGAAAACGCGCAAGCTTCGTCAGTAATGACCTCAGCTTATCTCGATCAAAAAGAATATCCACATTACCTGACATGCTTTCGATCGTATATGTATAGCGCGTTTCTAAAGCGGAAACTTTCTTTCCAGCATGAAAAAGAACCTGCCCAATTCGCGCCGGGTTCTTTATCAAATAGACATAGCACTGCAGTCGCTCAAAGCTAAGAATTGGCCGACTTTTAGAGTCGTGGGACAACCAAGACAAAGCGACCATGGTTATCACTAAGTTAAACTCAAGCTCCTCATCAATGGCAATAAAAGGGAGAACCTTTTTCACTTACTTTCCTCCCTGATTTTTTCAATCGCCTCGATTGTGGTAGATGGATCCCACACCACTGAGAGATCTAGCTTGTCTGCCAATTGATGAAGCATGCCTTTTTTATGGCTGTCGGTTAACTCAACCAGAGCGGACTTCAAATAAGCGTCGCGCTCGTCATAGATCCGTCGATGGACTGCCTCAACAAACATATCTGCCGTTGTACTATGAGCAATATGATACTGGTACTCCTGATCGTATATGCTTTGAATCCTTTCGTACAGAAAACCTAAAACTTCCCTATCGCGATCACTTGTAAAAAGCTTCCTGGCTTCTTCGGCATTAAAAAAATATCCCTTGGCGTGACCAGTTATAACCTGATGAACATCAGCAACAATCAATTTCAGAAAGAAGCAATGATCGTCATACTGTTTTTCATCCACAAACTTCTTAACATGCAATGGGGGCTTTAGAAGTGACTCGCACTCCAGAACATAACGAACAACGGCCTTGTATACTGTTTGGTTAGTATCCTTTGGCTTGCAGACGCTAGTGTGATCCTCTTCTACGGGGAGAGAGTCCTTTGCCTTGCAACCAACTGGAACAGCACTTTTCTTATCAACAAAAAGGTCGTAAGTTGCATATATATATTTTGAATACGGGGGCTTCCCTAAGCTTAGCCAGGCACGACCCAATTGATCAATCGCGTTACTCATTAGGCTTAGGTCGCCTAGCTGAACGTTAGATGAAATAATCGACCCAAAATTAGCCGTTTTAGCTCCAGAATGAGGAACAGCTAGTGATATAAAACAACTTACTGGCGAAGTTTCATTTTCCTCAAACTGTTTGAGGATGCATGCCTTTGATACCAGCCCACCCATGCTGTGAGCAACTAAGTACACCCCTTTATAATCAGAAAGGTGAACATCCATCTCTGCTTTTAGCAAGCCACCGAGCTCGTTAATCGGCAAGTTGTTCCTAATCTTATTAACTGACCGGAATAATCGTGCAAATAGCGACTTGGAAATGCCATAAGTATTAGTGAAGGTTGTAAAGTAGCTGAAGCACGCAACATCGAAGCGATCAGATAGCGCGGGATCACAAGCAATCATGCTCGGGAATGTTACTCCAGGACAATTCTCCCAAGTATCAACCCCGCCCTTCAAACCATGAACGAACAATACCAAATTAGGGCAGCCGTCCTTTTTGACCCACTCCAACATACTCATGACAGATACTTGGCTCCACTTTAAAAACGGGAAGGGAAAATTTAAATTATTTTTCGTGTGCCGCGACAAGCAGGAAACCTCGGGCACCCCCAGAATTCAGTCCCAATACTTACTCCTCGCTTTGCGGTCTTTCTCGTCATGGCTGCACTGCACATGGGGCAGATAGGAGCGATCTCTTGATCAAATGAAGTGGCTTCGCTGGCCTTTGCTACTAGGGATTGCATAGAGTCTTTTCGGCTGCTGATCCAGCGCTTAAGCAGTATCCCATCCACCAACTGAATATTTCGTCCTTGGGCAAAATCTTTGGCCTCTTGTGTGTAGGCACCTGATGTGACTACAAAGCCACCTGCTGCTCCTTGCGCAACCATCACTCCGAAAAACTCACGAATAACTGTGACGCCAACCTTGATGGCCCTCCACTGTTTGCATTGGACCAAATACTTATCAGTCCCCATATGCAGGACTAGGTCAACCCCTCCATCCGGACCACTGCCACCCGCTTCAGTGACGGTGAACCCCTTCTGGCGGTACACCTCGCCAACTAGCTGTTCGAACTCTCGCCAACTGATACCTTCAACAGTCTTTCCAGACTTGGTCGCATTGGCCACATCTGAAGCAAGCTTTTTGCGTTTTGCCCGACTAAGCAATGAGCCAATAGCACCGATCACGAACGCGGCGGGTAGCAGGTACTGACCAAACAGAGCCAAGGTCCGGCCAAGCTGGCCAGCGACCGCCTGGCCCATCTGGTGAAGGCCTTTTGGCACTTCCGGCTGGCTAGTAGCGATGGGATGGAGGATCAGCCAGCAGCCCAGGGCAATGAGCAGGCTTACCCACCAAGGCAAGTGGCTAGCAATCTTAATGAGGTCCTCGATGAGCGAGGTTCTGCGGCGACGAGCCATCCTAGTCTCCTAAACACGCATCCATTCATGGCATGTAGCCATGTCCGAAGCTAGCGCGAGAGGCTAGTACCCGTAAAGAGTCTAGGGTGGCTACATAAGGCGTATTGTCAGAAATAGCCTGTATCGGTGAGGTTTTGTCACCTTTGAAAAGCCTGATTTAGAAGGCTTTGAGGGCTCGCGGGGTGGCTCTCATGCGATTCATAATGCTGGGCTGGGTGGAAAGCAAGCTCTGACACCAGTTTCACAGAGCTTTAGCAAGGAGCTCTCCGAGGCTAAAACTCTGCGCTCTGTTCCTAAAGCATCTGCGGCATCCGGCTCTGCCAAAGAAAATCACGGTATGGCGACAAGTCCTCCCATCTGATTATTTTGGGTTCTGTGTACCATATTCTGCATATATGTATCTGGTTGGAATGGTTATATTTTCGGTCGACTTCTCGCTCGAGCTTATAATTAATTTTTCCGGTAGTGATAGCTTTACCCAAACATTCCGCAGTAGAGCTGCTTTTCTTCCGTCTACATTCACTGTTGATATGTCTATCTCGGAGGTGGATTTCTTGTTCGAGAGAACTCTAGGGTCGACCGAGATTGTTGTCTTGTAACTTGCAATTTGAAGGAAGAGTAACGAATTTTTGCTAAATGAGGAAAATGCGGCGATTATAACGATTATGCTAATGAGAAAACCAAATATAATTAGTCTCTTAACGTCTGCGGATAGCAGGAATGTCATGCAAAATAACCAATATATTATTATGGATGAAAAAAATATCGCCCACTGCATGGGTTCGCTTTCTATGGTGCGTAAAATAAATTGAAAGAACATCGCAAAAACTAGAACTAAAGAAAAATATGCGATGGTAACGATGCTCCATACGAGAGTGAATATAGGAGTTCGTTCGAAGAATCTTTTCTTCTTACTATCAAATTCTCGGCAGTAAAAGCAAATTATTGTGGTAGCTATAAAGGCCGATAGTATGATTGCAATGCTGGTGGCGGAGGAGGGAGTGGAAAGTGATAAACAAATCAATATAATTGATATTGGCAGGGCTAATATAGTGCCGCGGCAAGCGAGTATGAAGGTTTTGCTATCAATTCTATTCTTTGTAAGATTGAGCTCGGAGTCATTTAGCGCAAAGCTGATCGCGGCTGGAAAAACAATAAATACGACTACCATCGAGCACGATACGAGCAGCGAGAAAACAGCTATTGAAACTAGCATGGGAATTGAAGAAAAAACACTGACGGCCTCAGACATTAGGCCGTTTGTGCTTAGGTAATTTAGGGCGAGCATAATGCCAAGTAGTGAAAATAGGCAGAAAGCTATATTTAAAGATTTTGTGACTATATCCAGTGTGGTCGAGATTGCCTCAAGTTTTGATTTTAATGGGCTAATGTTCTCTTCAATATTAATGCTCAAGCAAACTCCTTGGCTTGATTCTGGCTGGTTGCAGTATTTGGCAGGTATGAAAGTGCTTGGGGCTTTGTTTTAATTTATTTTTTGCTAAAGTTCTGTATTTTTATGTGGGCTAGATCTTGGCTGCGAATTCTCCGTTCCTTAATTCATTCTGCGTGTAGATGGATGTTGGGATAAGCGCCCTCTCCTGCCGGGAGAGGGCCTATTTTCACATTGACCGCTTTTATGTCTCGAAGTTTTTTTCCATCAGGGAAAAAATAACTGGGACGCTCAGGGTGTCGATGGTGGTTTCCTCGAAGAAGCTGAGTTCACCAGATTTCTTTTCCCCCACAGCGAGATGAAGCCTCTCGTTATTTGCATCATCAACTGATATAAGTATCCGTTGCCCAGATCGTGTGCACTCGAGCGTCACTGTATCAATTAAGCAACCATGGGGCCCCGGCAGTCCTTGGGAAACACCGACAAGTACACACGAACTTTCATACGATTTGAGAAAGACATCATTTGCAGCGTTAGCAATTGCAACAACTTTTTTAAAGTCAGCCATGCATTCCTCGGTTCTATTCAAGTAACAACCGCGGTAATCTTTGCACACTTGCGCCAAATAAAAAAGGCCATTATTTTGACATCATGGTTGTCTGCGTTGAGGCCGGCCAACGGAGCCGGGGGCTGCAACCGAGCTGATACGCTATGTGGCGTTGCTTTGTTATGCTCCGGTAAACAGGGCTCGAGGTGAGAATGAAGAGGGTTGCAGCTGCAGTTGTATACCTAGATGGGAAGGTGCTCCTCACTCGCCGAGCTCCAGGTGAAAAACTTGCTGGAATGTGGGAGTTTCCGGGCGGCAAGTTTGAGGCTGATGAAACCCCTCAGCGCTGCATTGTTCGCGAGATCCACGAAGAGCTTGGAGTCTACTCCGAGGCTGGTGAAATCCTCACAGAGTCCGTCTTTACCTATCCCGGCGGCACAATCCAGTTGATTGCTGTCGAGGTCACCCTGAATTCAACACATTTCGTTCTGCAAGTGCATGACCGCGTTGAGTGGTGTCTGCCTCGCGGGCTGCTGAGCTACGAGCTGGCTCCTGCAGACATTCCGATAGCCATGGAGATCATCCGGAAGTATGGATAGCTTCGCTCCCCCAAAGCCTGGTGCCACGCTTAACAACGTACAGCTTACTGACTGGTTCAGGTGCAGCCCCCAAGGTGGCATGCGACGTTCAAAGGAGACCAATACGCTGGTCATTGTCTCCAACCACGTGAAGTCTGTTTATGACGATCGCTGGAGTAGCGATGTCTTGCACTACACGGGCATGGGGCAGGAGGGGGACCAATCGCTGAGCTTCGCTCAGAATAAGACGCTCCATGAGTCTGCCTCCAATGGTGTAGCAGTGCACCTATTCGAGGTCTTCACACCGAAGCTGTACACCTACATAGGTGAGGTCAAGCTGGCTAGCAGCGCCTACTCTGAGAACCAGCTTGACGCTCGGGGTAACTCTCGTTTGGTGTGGATTTTCCCTGTGCGGCTAAAGATAGGAGCGGTCCCGGAGATACCTGAGGTAGCTCTCGTTGAGTTGAAAGAGCTCAAAGAAAAGCAGATTCGACGGCTGAGTGACGAGCAGGTAGCTGACCAGGCACGCCGGACCAGCCGAAAGGCGGTAGGTCAGCGTAGCGTTCGTGCGACCCAGTACCAGCGGTCCCCTTGGGTAGCGGAGCATGCAAAGCGCCGTGCAAAAGGGAAGTGCGAACTTTGTGAAGGGCCCGCTCCATTTGCGAGGAAAGATGGGTCTGCCTACTTGGAGACACATCACATTGTTTGGCTCGCTCGTGATGGTGAGGACACCATAGAGAACACAGTCGCGCTCTGCCCGAACTGCCACCGACGTATGCATATCCTGAATGCGGAGGCAGATGTGAAAAAGCTCCAAAGGCAATTGCTTGTCGAGCGCTCGGAAGCGTAGCTAGCGAAGGGGGGGCTCTGCTGCAGATCCTTCGAGGGCGTTTCGGTTGCGCAAAACCGCCCCTGCAGCCCGCATGGCTACGTTTGTATAAGCGCCCACATTGGTGATTTTTGCACCGGCAGTGATGGCATCTTCTCCTTATTAATCATTCTGTTGCAGAGGGCTCGCGCGCTGCATGGGGTGCAAGGGGTAGAGTGTTCGAATCACTCCGTCCCGACCAAATTTGAAAAGGCCGGTTCAGCAATGAACCGGCCTTTTTTCATTTCTATTTTCGCAAAGCTTCCTATATTGACCGCCAGCTCGGCGCATCCCTCAATGGCCAAACTTCCTGCCCTGGCAGGAAGTTTGGCAGGCCGCGGCGTGCGATCCAAATTTCCCCTTGCCACTTGATGACGCCGATGCGTTGGTTGGCCCAGGTCATGAAGGCGCGGTGGGGATGGGTGTCGGGGATGTGCTGGGTGTCGTGGAGGGTGGGGAGGACTTCGTCGCTGAGCCATTTGGCGATGTGGCGATGTGGCGGTGTTCGGGGTGCCAGAAGCGGTAAAGGGTTTTGTAGGCGCCGGACTCGCGGATGACTTCCAGTTCCTCGCGAAAGCCGCTGAGGTATTCCAGGGTGACGGCGTGTTTCTATTCTGGGTCCATGCGCTTGGGTAGGCGGTAGGGGCGGCGGGCGTTGATCAGAAGGGCGAAGTCGTGGGCGACGAACCAGGTTTGGCGGTCGATCAGGACGGCACGCAGTTGGTGGGTGTGGCGTTGGAAAACGCAGGGTTGTAGATGTCTTGCATGGTGAAGCTCCATCTACGAGGTTGAGGAGCCGCCACACGTTGTCGCTATTCAAAGGGTGGTGGACCGCGCAGGGTTAG
>NZ_CP178184.1:3127500-6717500 GCF_051990045.1 Pseudomonas sp. YH-1
CATAAGCTCCCACACGAATTGCTTGATTCACTGGTTAGACGATTGGGTCTGTAGCTCAGTTGGTTAGAGCGCACCCCTGATAAGGGTGAGGTCGGCAGTTCGAATCTGCCCAGACCCACCAATTGTTGTGGTGTGCTGCTGATCCGAATGGGGCCATAGCTCAGCTGGGAGAGCGCCTGCTTTGCACGCAGGAGGTCAGGAGTTCGATCCTCCTTGGCTCCACCATTAATCGTCGAAAGCTCAGACATGAATGTTCAGGTTGAACGAACATTGATGTCTGGTCTTTGTGCCAGAACTGTTCTTTAAAAATTTGGGTATGTGATAGAAGTAGACTGAATAATCTCTTTCACTGGTGATTATTCAAGTCAAGGTAAAATTTGCGAGTTCAAGCGCGAATTTTCGGCGAATGTCGTCTTCACGTTCGAGACAATAACCAGATTGCTTGGGGTTATATGGTCAAGTGAAGAAGCGCATACGGTGGATGCCTTGGCAGTCAGAGGCGATGAAAGACGTGGTAGCCTGCGATAAGCTTCGGGGAGTCGGCAAACAGACTTTGATCCGGAGATCTCTGAATGGGGAAACCCACCCGGGATAACCTGGGTATCTTGCACTGAATACATAGGTGTAAGAGGCGAACCAGGGGAACTGAAACATCTAAGTACCCTGAGGAAAAGAAATCAACCGAGATTCCCTTAGTAGTGGCGAGCGAACGGGGATTAGCCCTTAAGCTTCTTTGAATCTAACAGAACGCTCTGGAAAGTGCGGCCATAGTGGGTGATAGCCCCGTATGTGAAAGGTTCTTTGAAGTGAAATCGAGTAGGACGGAGCACGAGAAACTTTGTCTGAATATGGGGGGACCATCCTCCAAGGCTAAATACTACTGACTGACCGATAGTGAACCAGTACCGTGAGGGAAAGGCGAAAAGAACCCCGGAGAGGGGAGTGAAATAGAACCTGAAACCGTATGCGTACAAGCAGTGGGAGCCTACTTTGTTAGGTGACTGCGTACCTTTTGTATAATGGGTCAGCGACTTATATTCAGTGGCGAGCTTAACCGTATAGGGAAGGCGTAGCGAAAGCGAGTCTTAATAGGGCGTTTTAGTCGCTGGGTATAGACCCGAAACCGGGCGATCTATCCATGAGCAGGTTGAAGGTTAGGTAACACTGACTGGAGGACCGAACCCACTCCCGTTGAAAAGGTAGGGGATGACTTGTGGATCGGAGTGAAAGGCTAATCAAGCTCGGAGATAGCTGGTTCTCCTCGAAAGCTATTTAGGTAGCGCCTCACGTATCACTCCAGGGGGTAGAGCACTGTTTCGGCTAGGGGGTCATCCCGACTTACCAAACCGATGCAAACTCCGAATACCTGGAAGTGTCAGCGTGGGAGACACACGGCGGGTGCTAACGTCCGTCGTGAAAAGGGAAACAACCCAGACCGTCAGCTAAGGTCCCAAAGTTATGGTTAAGTGGTAAACGATGTGGGAAGGCTTAGACAGCTAGGAGGTTGGCTTAGAAGCAGCCACCCTTTAAAGAAAGCGTAATAGCTCACTAGTCGAGTCGGCCTGCGCGGAAGATGTAACGGGGCTCAAACCATACACCGAAGCTACGGGTGCATCGCAAGATGCGCGGTAGAGGAGCGTTCTGTAAGCCTGTGAAGGTGAGTTGAGAAGCTTGCTGGAGGTATCAGAAGTGCGAATGCTGACATGAGTAACGACAATGGGAGTGAAAAACTCCCACGCCGAAAGACCAAGGGTTCCTGCGCAACGTTAATCGACGCAGGGTTAGTCGGTCCCTAAGGCGAGGCTGAAGAGCGTAGTCGATGGGAAACAGGTTAATATTCCTGTACTTCTAGTTACTGCGATGGAGGGACGGAGAAGGCTAGGCCAGCTTGGCGTTGGTTGTCCAAGTTTAAGGTGGTAGGCAGAGATCTTAGGTAAATCCGGGGTCTTAATGCCGAGAGCTGATGACGAGTCATCTTTTAGATGATGAAGTGGTTGATGCCATGCTTCCAGGAAAAGCTTCTAAGCTTCAGGTAACTAGGAACCGTACCCCAAACCGACACAGGTGGTTGGGTAGAGAATACCAAGGCGCTTGAGAGAACTCGGGTGAAGGAACTAGGCAAAATGGCACCGTAACTTCGGGAGAAGGTGCGCCGGCGAGGGTGAAGTATTTACTACGTAAGCCCATGCCGGTCGAAGATACCAGGCCGCTGCGACTGTTTATTAAAAACACAGCACTCTGCAAACACGAAAGTGGACGTATAGGGTGTGACGCCTGCCCGGTGCCGGAAGGTTAATTGATGGGGTTAGCGAAAGCGAAGCTCTTGATCGAAGCCCCGGTAAACGGCGGCCGTAACTATAACGGTCCTAAGGTAGCGAAATTCCTTGTCGGGTAAGTTCCGACCTGCACGAATGGCGTAACGATGGCGGCGCTGTCTCCACCCGAGACTCAGTGAAATTGAAATCGCTGTGAAGATGCAGTGTATCCGCGGCTAGACGGAAAGACCCCGTGAACCTTTACTGTAGCTTTGCACTGGACTTTGAGCCTGCTTGTGTAGGATAGGTGGGAGGCTTTGAAGCGTGGACGCCAGTCTGCGTGGAGCCATCCTTGAAATACCACCCTGGCATGCTTGAGGTTCTAACTCTGGTCCGTTATCCGGATCGAGGACAGTGTATGGTGGGCAGTTTGACTGGGGCGGTCTCCTCCTAAAGAGTAACGGAGGAGTACGAAGGTGCGCTCAGACCGGTCGGAAATCGGTCGTAGAGTATAAAGGCAAAAGCGCGCTTGACTGCGAGACAGACACGTCGAGCAGGTACGAAAGTAGGTCTTAGTGATCCGGTGGTTCTGTATGGAAGGGCCATCGCTCAACGGATAAAAGGTACTCCGGGGATAACAGGCTGATACCGCCCAAGAGTTCATATCGACGGCGGTGTTTGGCACCTCGATGTCGGCTCATCACATCCTGGGGCTGAAGCCGGTCCCAAGGGTATGGCTGTTCGCCATTTAAAGTGGTACGCGAGCTGGGTTTAGAACGTCGTGAGACAGTTCGGTCCCTATCTGCCGTGGACGTTTGAGATTTGAGAGGGGCTGCTCCTAGTACGAGAGGACCGGAGTGGACGAACCTCTGGTGTTCCGGTTGTCACGCCAGTGGCATTGCCGGGTAGCTATGTTCGGAATAGATAACCGCTGAAAGCATCTAAGCGGGAAACTAGCCTCAAGATGAGATCTCACTGGGAACTTGATTCCCCTAAAGGGCCGTCGAAGACTACGACGTTGATAGGTCGGGTGTGTAAGCGCTGTGAGGCGTTGAGCTAACCGATACTAATTGCCCGTGAGGCTTGACCATATAACACCCAAACAATTTGTGTGTTGTACGGTGAAGACGTAACGAACCGAAAGTTCGTGTGAACCGCAAATACCTGTCACATACCCGAATCTGGATGAGCGTGTGCATCTGCCACGAGCATCCATAAAGAATTGCTTGACGACCATAGAGCGTTGGAACCACCTGATCCCATCCCGAACTCAGTAGTGAAACGACGCATCGCCGATGGTAGTGTGGAGTTTCTCCATGTGAGAGTAGGTCATCGTCAAGCTCCTATCCCAAGACCCCTGGTCAGCTTCGCTGGCCGGGGGTTTTGCTTATTAGTGTAAGCAACCCGAATTCGGATGAGCGCCAAGGCGAGCATCCAACCGAATTGCTTGACGACCATAGAGCATTGGAACCACCTGATCCCATCCCGAACTCAGTAGTGAAACGATGCATCGCCGATGGTAGTGTGGAGTTTCTCCATGTGAGAGTAGGTCATCGTCAAGCTTCTAATTCCAAAACCCCTGATCAGCGAAAGCTGATCGGGGGTTTTGTTTTTGGGGAAGGGAAAATACTCGCTGTGCCATGGGATGCTTCCGCTTGGCGCGCCGCCCTCTCCCTAACCCTCTCCCTGAAGGGAGAGGGGACCGATTGGCACGGTGAACAGTTCTGGCGTTAGTCGGAGAACGATGCTGTTCGCGAGCAAGCTCGCCCCTACAGCGGGCTGAGGGGCTTGGTCATGATGAGGGTGCGCTCTTCACCGTGGAGTTGTTCGCGCAGCACGCGATAGCCCAGGCGAGTGTAGAAGCTCTCAGCAGTGATGGAGGAGGGGACCAGCAGGGCCTCTATGCTGCGCTCCAGAGCGGCTTTCTCGATTCGGCTCATAAGGGACTGGCCGATGCCTTTGCGTTGCTGCGCAGGGGGCTATGAAGAGGCTGTGCACGACATCGCCATCCAGGGCGCCAGTGCCCACGATCTTGTCGTTCAGCAGGGCGAAAAAGACCAGGCGTTGCTCCAGCAACTCGATCACCCGCCCAGGCGTGAAATTCGCCACCACTGATGCGATAACGCTCTCCGGATAGTCCTGGCTGTTGCTCTCTCGGACGGCCGCTACGATCACCTGGCTGATGGCCTTGGCGTCGTTGCTGTGGGCTTGCCTGATCGTCAATTCCATCCGTGCGCTCCCTGTTATCAGCCCGCTCATCCTGACGGGATCGGTAGCGCGAGGATAGAGCGAAATCGCAGGCAACAAAAAAGGCGCCCTGGGGCGCCTTTCTTGTTTGGATCACCGGTCAGCCGTTGTGGCGTTTCAGGACCAGGGTGGCGTTGGTGCCGCCGAAGCCGAAGCTGTTGCTCATGACGGTGTCGATCTTCGCGTTCTCGCGGGTCTCGCGCAGGATCGGCAGGTCAGCGACCTCCGGGTCCAGCTCGTCGATATTCGCCGAACCGGCGATGAAGTTGCCTTCCATCATCAGCAGGCAGTAGATCGCCTCGTGAACGCCGGCGGCGCCCAGGGAGTGGCCGGACAGGCTCTTGGTGGAGCTGATGGCCGGAGCCTTGTCGCCGAACACTGCACGTACGCCACGGATCTCGGCGACGTCGCCGACCGGAGTGGAGGTGCCGTGGGTGTTCAGGTAGTCGATCGGGGTGTCGACGGTGGCCAGGGCCTGCTGCATGCAGCGGATGGCGCCTTCGCCGCTCGGAGCAACCATGTCGTAGCCATCGGAGGTGGCGCCGTAGCCAACGATTTCGGCGTAGATCTTGGCGCCGCGCTTGAGGGCGTGCTCCAGTTCTTCGACCACGACCATGCCGCCGCCGCCGGCGATGACGAAACCGTCACGCTTGGCGTCGTAGGCGCGGGAGGCCTTTTCCGGGGTGTCGTTGTACTGGGTGGAGAGGGCGCCCATGGCGTCGAACAGGCAGCTCTGGCTCCAGTGTTCTTCCTCGCCGCCGCCGGCGAAGACGACGTCCTGCTTGCCCAGCTGGATCTGCTCCATGGCCTGGCCGATGCAATGTGCGCTGGTGGCGCAGGCCGAGGAGATGGAGTAGTTCACGCCCTTGATCTGGAAGGGGGTGGCCAGGCAGGCGGAAACGGTGCTGCCCATGGTGCGGGTGACGCGGTATGGGCCGATGCGCTTGACGCCCTTCTCGCGCAGGGTGTCGATGGCTTCCATCTGGTTCAGGGTGGAAGCACCGCCGGAGCCGGCGATCAGGCCGGTGCGCGGGTTGGAGATCTGCTCGGGGGTGAGGCCGGAGTCCTTGATCGCCTGTTCCATTGCCAGGTAGGCATAAGCGGCGGCGTCGCCCATGAAGCGGAAGACCTTGCGGTCGATCAGCTCTTCCAGGTTCAGGTTGACCGAACCGGACACGTGGCTGCGCAGGCCCATCTCGGCGTAGCTCGGGTTGTGGCGGATGCCAGCACGGCCTGCACGCAGGTTGGCGGAGACGGTGTCTTTGTCATTGCCCAGGCAGGAAACGATGCCCAGACCGGTGATCACGACGCGACGCATGCGGATACCCTTAGAAGCTGTCAGTGGAAGTGAACAGGCCGACGCGAAGGCCTTCGGCGCTGTAGATTTCGCGGCCATCGACGCTGACGGTGCCGTCGGCGATGGCCAGGATCAGCGAACGATTGATCGTACGCTTGATGTGAATGTTGTAGGTGACTTTCTTGGCGGTCGGCAGGACCTGGCCGAAGAACTTCACTTCGCCCGAACCCAAGGCGCGGCCGCGGCCGGGGTTGCCCTGCCAGCCAAGGTGGAAGCCGACCAGCTGCCACATGGCGTCGAGGCCCAGGCAGCCCGGCATGACGGGGTCGCCTTCGAAGTGGCAGGCGAAGAACCACAGGTCCGGGTTGATATCCAGCTCGGCGACCAGTTCGCCCTTGCCATACTTGCCGCCGACATCACTGATGTGGGTGATGCGGTCGATCATCAGCATGTTCGGGGCGGGCAGTTGCGCATTACCCGGGCCGAAGAGCTCGCCGCGGCTGCAGCGCAGCAGGTCTTCTCGGGTGAAGGCGTTTTGTTTGGTCATGCGAGCTCCTCAAAAATCCTGGATAGCAGGCGTTGTTTGGCTTGTGCCTGCGGCGCCGCGTTCCGTTGTTCTTGTCACGGTGTCATGCGGCAGCCTAGTCATAGACTATTGCCTTTAAGTGAAAGTCACAGCAATCGGCGAACGCTTGTTCACTTTTCGCCAACGCCAGGTTTCCCCGTCGGGACGCAGGCCCCGGGCCGGTCCGCAGTTTGCGGGCAAGCGCTCCGTCGATCAACGACCTGGAGCAACCCAGCGCTGCAGAATCCGCTGCAGCTCCGCGCGTTTGAACGGCTTGGCGAGGTAGTCGTTCATTCCTGCCTCAAGGCACGCCTCGCGGTCGCCCTGCAGCGCGTTGGCGGTCAGGGCGATGATCGGTACCTGCTCGCCGCCCGGTTTTGCACGGATCTGCCGGGTGGCTTCGTAGCCGTTGAGCACCGGCAGGCGGCAATCCATCAGGATGGCCGCGAACTCGCCGCGTTCCGAGGTCCGCACTGCCTGGGCGCCGTCACCCACCAGCGTGACGCGATAACCCAGGCTGCGCAACATAGCTTCTATGACCGTTTGATTCACCGGGTTGTCCTCCACCAGCAGCACGGACTGACCAGTGGCAAGCGCGTCACCGCCGTTCGTCCCGTTGTCTGCGGCACTCTGACGCTCCCGGAAGGGCAGGGGTATCTCCAGGGTGAAGGTCGAACCACAACCCTCCTCGCTGACCGCGCCCAGAGTGCCGCCCATCCGTTCGGCCAGAGTGCGCGCGATGGACAGCCCCAGCCCGGTGCCGCCGTAGCGTCGCGAAGTGGACGAGTCGGCCTGCTGGAAGGCCTCGAACATGTGCTCCAGGCGCTCGCGGGAGATGCCGATGCCGCTGTCCTGCACCGAGCAGCTGAGCCATAGCACTTCGTCGTCCAGCGCCTGCCAGGTGGCTTCCAGGCGCACGCCGCCTTCTTCGGTGAACTTCAGGGCGTTGCCCAGCAGGTTGACCAGGATCTGCCGGATGCGCGTCGGGTCGCCCTGCACCTCGAGGTTATCGAGGCCGTCCTGCACGTTCATTTCCAGTTCCAGCCCGCGCTGCTGGGCACTGTGCTGAAAGACCTGGATCGAGCTCTGGATCAGCTCCAGCAGGTTGAACGGGATGCGCTCCAGTTCCAGTGCGCCGCGTTCGACGCGGGAGAAG
This sequence comes from Pseudomonas sp. YH-1, assembly GCF_051990045.1. NCBI lineage: Bacteria > Pseudomonadati > Pseudomonadota > Gammaproteobacteria > Pseudomonadales > Pseudomonadaceae > Pseudomonas > Pseudomonas sp. YH-1. Next base: position 3,135,021 of record NZ_CP178184.1, read on the forward strand.
TCGAGGATGTCGTTGATCACCTTGAGCAGGTGCTCGGTGGATTCGGTGGCCAGCGCGCTGTACTCGGCCTGCTCCTGGTTCAGCTCGGTGGTTTCCAGCAGCTGCAGCATGCCCAGCACGCCGTTCATCGGAGTGCGCAGCTCGTGGCTCATCATCGCCAGGAAGTCGGATTTGGCGCGGTTGGCCTCTTCGGCTTCCTCCCGCGCGGCCACCAGTTGGGCGATGCTGCGCTCCTGCTCGAGGCTGGCCTGCTGCAGGCCGCGGGCAAGGTTGTTGATGTGCCGGGCCAGGTCGCCGACTTCGCCGTCGTCCGGCACCGGCAAGATGGTGTGGTAGTCGCCGGTCTGGATCGCCTGCACGGCGCGGCCCATGGTGCGGATCGGCGCGGCCAGGCGGCGGGCGAGGCGGCGCGCCAGCAGGTAGGTGAGGATCAGCGCGAACAGCGCAAGCAGGCTGGCCTTGAGCAGGATTTCCTGCTGTCGTTCGCTGAAGGCGTCACTGGCCATCCCGACCACCACGCGGCCGAGATAGTCCCCGCTGGGCGTCGTGGCGGCCGGCAGCATGTCGTTGGAGCTGGCCAGGTCGCTGCCGTTGAGGGCGATGTTCTCGCGCTGGATCGAGGCGTGGAAGATTTCCACCTTGGTGCTCGACTGCGCGGGATCGGCGGCGTGCTCGACGTAGACAAGGATGTTGTCACCGCGGTCGCGCACTTCGATGAAGCGTACGTGGGCGGTGCTCAGGGTCGCCCGCAGCAGGCTCTGCAGCACCGGCAGGTTGCCGGAGATCACTCCGTATTCCGCCGCCGGGGCGAGCTGGTTGGCGATCAGCTGACCGGTGTGGTTGGACTCCAGGCGCAGGTCCTGCAGACGCGAATAGGTGAAATATCCGGTCAGCAGCACGGTCAGCAGCAGCGCCGGGCCGAGACTGATGGCCAACATGCGCGTCTGGATGTTCCAGCTCTTGCGGGAACTCATGGTTTTTCTCCTTCGGCCAGGCGCTGCGCGAGTTCCGCGTCGCCTTGCAGGTCGATACCGAGCGAGCGCGCCACCTGGCGGTTGCTCTGCACCTTGAAGCGTTCGGGGGAGAGGCTGCGGGGCCATTGCTCCGCCGGCTCGTCGAGCAGGGTGTCGAGGGTCTCCAGCCAGTCGCTCTGGTCGCTGTAGGTGCTGGCCAGGCTGCCGGCCTTGACGAAGGCGGCGGTGGGACCGATCAGCGCCCGGTTCTGTGCGTAGGCGCTGAGGAGGATGCCCTTGATGGTCTGCGCGTTATAAAGCTGTTTGTCGTCCAGCCCGAGCAGCAGGTCACTGCGACCGAGCAGTTCTCGCAGTGGGCGACTGTCTTCGGCGCGGGTTTGCAGTTCGCTGACCAGCTCGATGCCGAGCCGTTCGGCGGTGCGCTGAAGCTCCTCCAGGAGGAACTCGCTGCTGGGGCCGACCAGCACGCCGATGCGTTGCGGGCGCGGGCTTAGCTGCAGTGCCAGCTGCAACTGGCGGGCCGGTGGCGGGTCGCTCCACAGCAGACTCAGGTGCGGTGGCTCGCGCTCGCCCAGCACCTGCCGGGCTTCGACACGGCTGACCAGCAGGGTCAGCGCCGGCGGTGCGTCATGGCTGGCCAGGCGCCAGTTCAGCGCGCCACTGCCGAGCAGTAGCAGGCGGGTTTCGCTATCGAGTCTGGCGGCTGGCGGAAGGTTCTCCGGGGACTCCAGCCGCACCTGGTCATGCGGTCGACGTCGCGCCAGCGCTTCGGCGAAGTCTTGCAGCGCAGCGCTCTGTTCGGTGCTGACCAGCAGGATGTCGCGCGCCTGGGCTGGTAGCGCAAACAGGCAGGCGAGCCCAAGGAGCAGGGCAGTGAGGAAGGGGCCAGGGCTCGTCCATGAGCGGCGGGCAGGCATGCTAGAAGTCCACCTCGGCGCTAAAGTAGAGCAGGTGGCGGCTGTCGTAGCGGTTTTCCGGCCAGGTCAGGGGCTCGTCGTCCAGTCGCTGTTGCAGAACCCCGGCCAGTTCCAGCGCCGCGCGACCAAGCGGGATGCGCTTGGCTACGCGCAGGTCGACGCGCTCGAAGCGGTGTTCGTTCAGCGCATCGTCGCCGTAGTAGAAGACCGAACTCGACCAGCCGCGCCCCCAGTCGCGCATCCAGCCGGCCGAGCCGCTGTTGCGTGCGGTGAGGCGCTGGTCATAGCGGCTGCTGGCGTCGTAATCGACATAGGCGTAAGTCAGGCGCACACGGTCCTGCCGCGTCAGGCGCCAGTCGAGCTGAGTCTCGGCGCCGCTGAAGCGGATGTCGTTGTCGTTGGTCGGTTCGAAGTCGGAGACCTTCAAGGGATCGCTGATCAGCCCGTGGATTTCGTCGTAGTAGGCTTTGATGTCGACCGCGAGCCCGAGTTCGTCGAATTGGCCGTTGTAGCCGATTTCCCGCGAACGCATGCGCTCCTGGTCGAGGTCGCCGGGGCCGTGGGCACGAGCGAAGTAGTAGGCGCTGGACTGGCCGTAGACCGGCTCCGAAAGGTTGCGAACCCGGTAGCTCCAGTTCACATCGTTCTCGTACATGTCCGGCGAGCGCACCGCCTCGGAGTACACCGCTCGCAGGCTGTGGCGCGGGGTGATCAGGTAGTTGAGGGCGAGGCGCGGGCTGACCGAGCTGCCGGAGAGCTGATCGTCCTCCACCATCGCGCCGCCCTGCAGCAGCCAATGCGGCGTCAGGTGCCACTCCAGCTGGCCGAACAGGCGCCAGATGTCGTTGTTCACCGCGCCGTCGAAGTAGGTTTCCGAGGTGGCCTGGTCGTGGCGATAGCTCAGGCCGCTGACCAGCCGCACGCCGTCGGCGAGGCTCAGGGTGTCCTGGATTTCGAGGTCGTAGCGGGTCTCGCGGATGTTCTGGTTCACCTGCCCGCAGACCGGTAGATAGGCGCCGGCCGCCAGCTGCTGGACGACCTGCCGGGCCAGCGCCTGTTCCTGCGCAGTGCCGCGGGGAATGCGCGGCAGTGAGTCGGCGAAACTCTGCACGTACTTCGGATCCAGCGCCCACAATTGCGCGAGCTGTGGGCTGAAGGCGACCTGCGCCTCGCATGCGTCGAAATCCTGCAGGCGCTCCCAGTGCTCGGCGTAACCCTGCACGTAGAAGCTGTGCTCGGGGTTGACGTCGAAGGTCCAGCGCAGCGAGCCGGCGTAGTCGCGGGCGGTCAGGTCGGAGTTGTCGTCGCCGTCGGGAATCTTGCCGAAGATCGGCTCGTAGTCGTAGGGCCGCTGGTTGCTCCCTTCCTTGGCGGCGAGCTGCCAGTCCAGGCTGTTGCGCAAGTCAAGGTTGTGGCTGGCCACCAGGTTGAAGCGGCTCAGACGGCGACCGTCGCGGTAGTCACGACCGAACTGGTCGTGGTCGAAGCCGTCGTCTTCCTGGCCGGAAAGAGAGAGCCGGTAATCGCCGGAGCGGTCATGGATGCCCTGGCTGGCGTACCAGTCACGGACACCATTCTGTCCAGCGGTGTACTTCAGTCGCGTGCCCTGGCTGTCGGCGGGGTGGCGGGTGAGGATGTTGATCACGCCCATGAGTGCGTTGGCGCCGTAGCTCACGGCATTGGGGCCGCGGAAGACTTCGATGCGATCGATGTCCTCGATGGCCACCGGGATATCGCTCCAGTCCACCGTGGCCAGGCCCGGACGATACATCGAGCGGCCGTCCACCAGCACCTGCAGGCGCCGCGCTTCGGTGACGTTGGTACCGTGGTAGTTCACCGTCGCCTGGTTGCCCGACAGGTAGCCGACCATCATGCCCGGCACCAGCCGCATCAGTTCCGGAATGTCGCGGGCGCCGGAGGCCTTGATCAGGTCGCGGTCGAGCACCGTCATGCTGCCGGGAACTTCCGCCGGAGACTGTTTCAGCCGGGTCGCGGTCAGAACTTCAGGAACGTCGAGGCTGTCCACGAACAGGTCGCCCGCCACGGCTCTGCCCGCCAGCAAGGCGGCAAGCAGGGAGAGCGGCAGGGGAGCGCGGACGGGACGGTGCACGGAACGGCCTTGTTCTCGGTTTTTATGGGTTCGGTCAATGTCTACGGCTAGACGTTTTCCACACGACGGATGTTAAACGAGGCTGCGCTGATTACCAGTCCGCGATACAGGCTGGCCGCTCGCCGATGCGGCCTTATAATGGCCCAATCGCCGCCCCTGGGCGGCCACCAATGGAACAGACATGACACAGCAGCAACCGATCGCCGTCCTCGGCGGTGGCAGTTTCGGCACCGCCTTCGCCAATCTGCTGGCAGAAAACGGACAGCGCGTTCGCCAGTGGATGCGTGACGAGGAGCAGGCCGAGGCGATCCGTACCCGCCGCGAGAATCCCAACTACCTCAAGGGCGTGCGCATCCATGACGGCGTGGAGCCGACCACGGACCTTGCGGCGACGCTGGTCGAGTGCGAGATGATCTTCGTCGCGGTGCCCTCCAGCGCCCTGCGCAAGGTGCTCGACGGCCGCAGTGAGGAGCTGGCGGGCAAGATGCTGGTCAGCCTGACCAAGGGGATCGAGGCGCAGAGCTTCAAGCTGATGAGCCAGGTACTCGAAGAGATCGCGCCGAAATCCCGTATCGCAGTGATCTCCGGCCCGAACCTGGCGCGTGAGATCGCCGAGCACGAGCTGACCGCCACCGTGGTCGCCAGCGAGGATGAAGACCTCTGCGCCCAGGTGCAGCAGGCCCTTCACGGCCGCACCTTCCGCGTCTATGCCAGTGGCGACCGCTTCGGCGTGGAACTGGGCGGCGCGCTGAAGAACGTCTACGCCATTATCGCCGGCATGGCTGCCGCGCTGGGCATGGGCGAGAACACCAAGGGCATGCTGATCACCCGCGCCCTGGCGGAGATGACCCGCTTCGCCGTCCAGCTCGGCGCCAACCCCATGACCTTCCTCGGCCTGGCCGGTGTGGGCGACCTGATCGTCACCTGTTCGTCACCCAAGAGCCGTAACTATCAGGTGGGCTTCGCCCTGGGCGAAGGCCTGACCCTGGAAGACGCCGTAGCGCGCATGGGCGAGACCGCCGAGGGCGTGAACACCCTCAAGGTGCTCAAGGCCAAGGCCGATGAGCTGCAGGTCTACATGCCGCTGGTCGCCGGCCTCAACGCCATCCTGTTCGGCGGCCGCACCCTGGAGCAGGTCATCGGGGCGCTGATGAGCGGTGAGCCGAAGACCGATGTCGATTTCATTCCCACCACCGGTTTCTGAGGAGGTATCACCATGTCCGCTGAACGTCAGCCCGCTGGCCGTCTAGAGAAGGAGTCCCTGGTCTTGCGCGTCGTCTGGATGCTGGTCTTTGCGCTGGTCTGGTTCGTCGCCGAGATGATCCTCGGCGCCGTGGTGATCATCCAGCTGATCTACCGCATCATCTACGGCGCGCCCAGCGGCAGCCTGATGGGCTTCGGCGACAGCCTGAGCCAGTACTTCGCACAGATCGGTCGCTTCGGTACCTTCCAGACTGAAGCGAAGCCCTGGCCGTTCTCCGACTGGCCAACCGCGCACTCTCCCGAAGGCGAGACTCCGCACGACGTGCCGCCGGCACCGCACCCGGTGCGTGACGAGGAGCCGAAGCTTTGAAGCTCTGGCTGCTGCGCCATGGCGAAGCCGAGCCCCAGGCCCGCCGCGACTCGGAGCGGCGACTGACCGCCCACGGCATCAAGGAGGCGCTCAAGAGCGCTGCCCAACTCGCCGGCCACCCGCTCGATGGCATCCTGGCCAGCCCCTACGTGCGCGCCCAGGAAACCGCTGAACTGGTCCGCGAGGCACTGGGCTTCGAGGGCTCGGTCGGCACCGCACCCTGGCTGACTCCGGATGATGACCCCAAGGATGTGCTGCGCTTCCTCGATGGCCGCAACGAGCAAAACCTGCTGCTGGTCACCCACCAGCCGCTGGTGGGCGCCTTGGCCGGCCTGCTGGTACATGGCAGCCGCAGTGACGCCGTACCGTTCAGCACCGCCACCCTGGCGGAACTGGAGGGCGAAGTGCCGGTAGCGGGGCTGATGGAGTTGGTGTCGCTCTACCACCCACGGCATTCCTGAGTCGTCCGACTCCGAAAAAGGCCCCGAAAGGGGCCTTTTGCATTTCTGTCGCCGGCAAATCGTGCCCGGATGTTTCGGCGCGAGGCCCGTTGCAGAGCGGTCGAAGCCGATCCTTCGGCTAAATCCTACAAAAGTTCACACGACCAGCCTTGTCTGCCGCTGCGCTGCATGGAATATTCAACCAAGCAAGTGCTTGGTTGATCCATCGCTATATCCCTGAGCTACACCTCTGACAAAAAAAACAAAGGAGGGGCACGTGGTTAAAGCAGTCCGATTACCACTCGACCTGTTCTATCAGCGCGAGAAGAGCCACCCGAACAAACGCTACCTGGTGCAGCCGCTCACCGGCGGCGACGTGCAGACCCTGACCTGGGGCGACGTGGGCGACCAGGCCCGCCGCGCCGCCGCCTGGCTGCGCAGCCTGGACCTGCCCGAAGGCAGCCGGGTGGCGATCATTTCGAAGAACTGCGCGCACTGGATAGTCGCCGACATCGCCATCTGGATGGCCGGCCACGTTTCGGTGCCGCTGTATCCCAACCTCACCGCCGACTCCGTTCGCCAGGTGATGACCCACTCCGAAGCGCGGGTGGCCTTCATCGGCAAGCTGGACGACTGGCCGGCGATGGTCGACGGCATTCCCGAAGACGTGCCTACTGTGGCGCTGCCCTTGCACCCGGAAGGACGCTTTGACCATCACTGGAGCGACCTGCAGGCGCAATCGCCGATCCGCGATGATCCGCGCCCGGACGCCGCCACCCTGGCGACGCTCATCTACACCTCCGGTACCACCGGTACGCCCAAGGGCGTGATGCACACCTTCGGCAACTTCGCCTTCGCCGCCAGCCATGCCATCGACCTGTTCGGCGTTGGCGAAGAAGATCGCCTGCTGTCCTACTTGCCGCTGTGCCACGTGGCCGAGCGCATGTTCGTGCAGATGGCGTCGATCTACGCTGGACAGACGATCTTCTTCGCCGAAAGCCTGGATACCTTCGTTGCCGACATGCGCCGCGCGCGGCCCACGGTGTTCTTCGGCGTGCCGCGCATCTGGACCAAGTTCCAGATGGGCGTCTATGCGCAGATGCCGGCGCAGAAGCTCGACCGACTGCTGCGTCTACCGATCATCGGCCGTCTCGTCGGCCGTAAGGTGCTCGCCGGCCTCGGCTTGGATGCTGTGCGTTACGCCTTGTGCGGAGCTGCGCCAGTACCCGAGGCGCTGCTGAACTGGTACCAGCGCCTGGGCCTGAACGTGCTCGAGGTCTATGGCATGACCGAGAACTGTGGTTATTCCCACGTCTGCCGGCCGGGCGAGCAGCGGGTCGGCTGGATCGGCCGCAACAGCCCCGGCGTCGAGGTGCGTATCAGCGACGAGGGCGAAGTGCAGGTACGCAGTGGTGCGACCATGGTCGGCTACTTCAAGGACCCGGAGCGTACCGCCGAGACCATCACCGAGGACGGTTTCCTGCGCACTGGCGACAAGGGCGAGCAGGACGCCGAAGGTCACCTGCGCCTGACCGGTCGCATCAAGGAAATCTTCAAGACCGCCAAGGGCAAGTATGTCGCCCCGGCGCCCATCGAGAACCGCCTGGCCGTGCATTCGCGGATCGAGCAGATCTGCGTGGTCGGCGACGGCCTGATCGCCCCGTTGGGCCTTTGCGTATTGTCCGAGGTGGGCCGCCAGGAAGCCGCCAACGGCTCGCGCAGTCAACTGGAGCAGAGCCTGCAGGAACTGCTCGCGGAGGTGAACGACGCGCTGGACAAGCACGAACGCCTGGCCGGACTGGTGCTGGTCAAGGACGTCTGGACGGTGGACAACGGCTTCCTCACGCCCACCCTGAAGATCAAGCGCAACGTGGTGGAAGGGACCTACGGTCAGCGCTTCAATGAATGGGCGGAGCGCCGCGAGGCGGTGCAATGGCATGAATGACAGAAGGAATGATGAATGACCTGGCGCACCAAGCCCGACCTGGAAAAGCTCAACGCGAACCTGAAGAACACCATTGGTGAAGTGCTCGATATCCGCTTCGAGGCGTTCGACGACGACTCGCTGACCGCCAGCATGGTGGTGGATTCGCGCACCCACCAGCCCTATGGCCTGCTGCACGGTGGCGCTTCGGTGGTGCTGGCGGAAACTGTCGGCTCCACGGCGAGCTATCTGTGCCTGGATACCTCCAAGTACTACTGCGTCGGCCTGGAGGTGAACGCCAACCACCTGCGCGGCTTGCGCAGCGGGCGGGTGACGGCGGTGGCAAAGGCGGTGCACATCGGCCGCTCGACCCACGTCTGGGAAATCCGCCTGCACGGGGATGATGGCAAGCCAAGCTGCATCTCGCGACTGACCATGGCTGTGGTGCCGCTGGAGCGCTGACCAGGCCGTGATCTGGCTCGGACGTAGGATGGCGTGGAGCGAGGCGAGACCCATCAATACCCTGCACCGGCAGCATGGGTATCGCCTAGGCTCCACCTATCCTACAAAAGCGCTCCGCTGCAGCTGCCATGTGATGGGTGGCGACCGCTCGCAATTTTGTCCAAGACCCGCCGTTCCCGCGCCGGTACAGTAGGCCCATGGAACGCATCGAACACCACAGCAGCGGCCTGCCCGGCGTCCGTTTCATTGACGCCGAGTACCGCCGTTTCGCCTTTCCCCGGCATTTTCACCTCGACTACCACGTCGGGCTGATGCTGGACGGCTGCCAGCGCTACACCCATCGCGGTGAGCGCTCGCTGGCCGGGAATGGCGACATCCTGCTGATGAGCCCCGAAAGCATCCACGACGGTTCCAGCGAAGGCGAGGACGGCTACCGCATCCGCGTACTGTCCATCGACCCGCAATGGCTGGACGATGCCTGCCGCGCCTTCAGTGATGGCCGCCAGGGCGCGCCGCGCCTGACTGCTGCGCAGCTGCGCGATCCGCTGCTGCAGACCGAACTGCAGCGCGCCCACGCCCTGATGCTCGGTGGCGAGCGGCTGGCGCAGGAAGGTCAGCTCTGGCAGGCGCTGGCCGCGCTGCTGGAGCGTGCCTCCAGCCTGCGCATTCGCGAGCCGGGGCAGGGTTTTGATGCGCCGACCTGGACGCGCCTGCGCGAGTGGCTGGAATCGCGCCTGGAAACCCCACCGACCCTGGAAGAGATCGCCGAGTTCTGCGACCTCAGCCCCTGGCAGGTGTTGCGCCGCTTCAACCACCAGTGCGGGTTGCCGCCACACCAGTGGCTGACCCAGCTGCGCCTGGAGCGCGCCCTGCCACGGGTGATCAAGGGCCAGCCGCTGGCGGAAATCGCCCTGAGCCTGGGCTTCTACGACCAGGCTCATTTCAGCCGACTGTTCCGCCGGACCTACGGATTGCCGCCCGCTCGACTACGCCAGCGCTGATCCGATCCCACTTCCCGTTCCACTTTCCCACTGGAGAATCCCGCCATGCAGGAGGTTCACGTCTTGCTCATGCTCACTGCCGTGTTCGCAGTCGCCCTGGTCAGCCCCGGCCCGGACGTCGCGCTGGTGGTGCGTACTTCGCTGCACCAGGGCCGCCGCGCTGGCGTGCTCAGCGCCCTCGGTCTCGCCTGCGGCATCCTGGTTCACGGCACCCTGGTGCTGACCGGCGTGTCGCTGCTGCTGGCCCGCTCACCGCTGCTGTTCAGCGCCCTGCAACTGGTGGGCGCGGCGTACCTCGCCTGGCTCGGCGTCGGCGCGCTTCGTGCGTTGCGCAAGCCGGGCGGAGCAGGGCGGATCGACGGCGAGCTGCCGGACTCGACGCTCGGTCCCTGGTTGCGCGGGCTGGCGACCAACCTGTTCAATCCCAAGGCGCTGGTGTTTTTCCTTGCACTGTTGACCAGCCTGATTCCGGCGGACATGTCGGCGCCCGGCAAAGTCGCCGTGGCGGTGATGCTGTTCGGCACCGGCTTCGTGTGGTTCAGCCTGCTCAGCGTGATCCTCACCCGGCCGCTTTGGCAGCAGCGTCTGCTGCGCGCGGTGCCGGCGATCGATGGCGCCTGCGGCTTGGTATTCCTGCTGGTGGCCGGCGGCATCCTGTTCAGCGTGGTGAACCACGCGGCGCATTGGGTTTGACGGTGGTCGGCGGATAACCGTAAACGGTTATGCGTCAAACCGATGTCGAGCAGGGCAAATCCGCCGGAGCGCCATGGAGTTTGGCCGTAGTGCCGTCATTCGCGGGAGCGTGGGTCATTGCCGCGCCCCCGGTGCTGTCGGAAAATCCAGGCTGTCATTCCCCTGAGTTTCCCCAGCATGTCGCAAGCGGTCTTCTTCGCCCACGCCAACGGTTTCCCCTCGGGAACCTACGGCAAGTTGTTCGACGCCCTGGAGCCGGACTACCGGGTCCATCGGCTGGACATGCATGGCCATGACCCGCGCTTCCCGGTGAACGCCAACTGGGAAAACCTGGTGGAAGAGCTGTTGCATCACCTCGAGGCGCTGGACGAGCCCGTGTGGGGTGTCGGCCACTCCCTCGGCGGCGTACTGCATTACCACGCGGCGCTGCGCAAACCCGAGCTGTACCGCGGTGTGGTGATGCTCGACTCGCCGCTGCTGACCTTGGCCGACCAACTGGTGATCCGCGTCGCCAAGCGGCTGGGCTTCATCGATCGGCTAACGCCTGCCGGCCGCACCCTTGGCCGCCGCGAGGACTTCGACGATTTTGCCGAGGCGCTGGAATACTTCGCCGGCAAGCCACTGTTCAAGCGCTTCGACCGCGACTGCCTGGAGGCCTACGTGCGCCACGGGCTGGCGCCGGCGGACGCACGGGGCCTGCGGCTGAAGTTCGACCCGGCTACGGAAATCTCCATCTATCGCAACGTGCCGCACACCGCTCCTGGCCGCGCCAGGCAACTGGCCGTGCCGCTGACCATGGTGCGCGGCCGTCACAGCCGCGTGGTGCTGCCGCACCATGCTCGCCTGATTGGTCGCATCCCCATGGGCGAGAGCCTGTCGCTGCCGGGCGGGCACATGTTCCCGCTGGAGCGCCCGCAGGATACCGCCGCGCTGCTCAAGACCGTCTTCGCCCGCTGGCAACAGCGCGCCAATGTTTAAGGAATCGCCATGACCGCCCAAGTCCAGGAAATCCGCCTGAACCTGCCGCACATCGAACTGGCCGCGCACCTCTTCGGCCCGGAAGACGGCCGCCCGGTGATCGCCCTGCATGGCTGGCTGGACAACGCCATGAGCTTTGCCCGCCTGGCGCCGAAGCTCGAAGGCGTGCGCATCCTCGCCCTGGACTTCGCCGGCCATGGCCACTCCGGCCATCGCGCGCCGGGGGCCAGCTACCTGCTGTGGGATTACGCGCTGGATGTGCTGATGGTGGCCGACCAGATGGGGTGGGAGCGCTTCACCCTGCTTGGCCACTCCATGGGAGCCATCGTTTCGGTGCTGCTGGCTGGCGCGATGCCCGAGCGCGTCGAGCGCCTGGCGCTGATCGATGGTCTCGTGCCCTACACCGGGGAGCCGGAAACGTCGCCGCAGAAGCTCGGCGAAGCCCTGCGTGCGCAACTGGCGCTGCCGAACAAGCGCAAGCCGGTCTACGAAGCCATCGACCGCGCCGTGGAGGCCCGCATGAAAGGTGTCGGCGCGGTCAGTCGCGAAGCGGCGGAACTGCTGGCGTCCCGTGGACTGGTGCCGGTGCCCGGCGGCTACACCTGGCGCACCGACGCGCGCCTGACCCTGCCGTCACCGCTGCGCCTGACCCGCGCCCATGCGCGACAATTCGTCCAGTCAGTGCAATGCCCGACCAGCCTGGTGCTGGCGCAGCAGGGCCTGATGCTGGTCGAGCCGGCTACCCGCGAACTGCTGAAAGACCGGCCCTTCGAGGTCCATGAGTTGCCTGGCCAGCACCATCTGCACCTGGACGACGAGGCGGGTGCCGAAGCCGTTGCGGCGCTCTTCCGACCCTTCCTGCAGGCCTGAGGGAAACACCCGGTAGCGCCCCGCGGCTTGACTAAAGCGGGGCTGGCCGCGACGCTGCACGGATCGCTTCAGGGAGATAGTGCATGCTCGATATCCAGACCGCCGCGCGCCAGGACGGCAAAATCCTTTCGGTTGACGCGCAGAAGGCCCGGATCTCACGGCTCCTTCAGTCCCTGATGTTCAGTGCCGCCATGATGACAGGCGGCACGGCGCTCGCCGCCGACCTGCCCGACAGCCACGACCTGGAGATCCTCCCGCGCTTCCCGCGTTCGGAGATCGTCGACTTCAACCAGGCCTCCAGCCAGGAACGCATCTACCCGCAAGGCTCGATCAGCCGCATCAGCGGGCGCCTGCGCATGGAAGGGGAGGTGCGCGCCATCGGCGATCTGACCGCCGTGACCTACCGCCTGCCCGACGAGGACTCCAGCCAGAGTGCCTTCGCCGCCGCGCGCAAGGACCTGCTCAAGGCCGATGCCACGCCGCTGTTCTGGTGCGAGAGCCGTGATTGCGGCTCCAGCAACCTGCTGGCCAACTCGGTGTTCGGCAACTCGAAGCTGTTCGGCCCGGACGAGCAGCAGGCTTACCTGCTGGTGCGCCTCGCCGCGCCCCACGAGGACAGCCTGCTGGCGGTCTACACCATCACCCGTGGCAACCGCCGCGCCTACCTGCATGCCGAACAGCTGGACAGCACCTCCGCCCTCGGCGAGCTGCTGCCCAGTCCGGCAACCCTGATGCGCCTGCTCAAGGCCAACGGCGAGCTGACCCTGAGCCACGTGCCGGAAGAGCCGGGCGGCGCCTGGCTCGACCTGCTGGTGCGCACCCTGCGCCTGGACACCGGTGTGCGCGTGGAGCTGGCCGGCAAACACGCCGGCGACTGGCGCTCCGCACTGACCGCCCAGGGCGTGCGAGATGCGCGCCTGGAACAGGGCAAGGACGACAACGACGGCCTGCACCTGACCTGGCTGCGCTGATTCGCCTACGCTGAAAGGGTCGAAGCGCTCTACACTGGGCGCCTCACGAGCCTTTTGCGGAGTTCCGATGTTCGACAATGATCGCCTGTTGCTGCGCCTGCTGCTGCTCGGCCTGCTGGGCGCGAGTATCTGGGTGCTGTTGCCGTTCTGGTCGGCACTGGTCTGGGCCGCCGTGCTGGCTTTCGCCAGTTGGCCGCTGATGCGCCTGCTCACGCAACTGCTGGGCGGCCGCGAAGCCGCGGCGGCGGGTGTGCTGACCCTGTGCTGGATCGTGCTGGTGGCGCTGCCGCTGGTGTGGTTGGGCTTCGGCCTGGTGGACCGGGTGCGCGAAGGCGTCGAGCTGGTGAAGAACCTGCAGGTTTCCGGGCTGCCGCCGCCACCGGAGTGGATGGCGCGCGTACCGCTGGTGGGCGACCGTCTGATCGGCTGGTGGTACCAGGCTGACCAGCAGGGTGTGGCGATGTTCTCCGCACTCAAGCCGTACATGGGCGAAGTGGGCAACTGGGCCCTGGCGCGCAGCGCGAAGTTGGGCGCGGGTATCTTCGAGCTGGTGCTCAGCCTGGTGCTGATCTTCTTCTTCTACCGCGACGGCCTGCGCCTGCAGGCCTTTGCCCACGGCGTGCTGGAACGCCTGATCGGCGAGTCCGCGCAGCAGTACATGGACATCATCGCCGGCACGGTGCAGCGGGTGGTCAATGGCGTGATCGGTACGGCGGCCGCCCAGGCCGTGCTCGCCACCATCGGCTTCCTTATCGCCGGCGTCCCCGGCGCATTCCTGCTGGGGTTGCTGACCTTCATCTGCAGCCTGCTGATGGTGCCACCGCTGATCTGGGGGCCGGCCGTGCTCTGGCTGTTCTATCAGGAGAGCTATGGCTATGCGGTGTTCATGGCGATCTGGGGCTTCTTCGTCATCAGCGGCGTGGACAATATCTTGAAGCCCTACCTGATCAGCCGCGGCGGCAACCTGCCGCTGGTGGTGGTGCTGCTGGGCGTGCTCGGCGGGTTGCTCAGCTTCGGCTTCATCGGCCTGTTCCTCGGCCCGGTGCTGCTGGCGGTGGTGTACAACCTGGTCAGCGCCTGGGTGGCCAGTTCACACCGGCCGCCGCCTCCGCCGGTGGTTTGATGGTTAGGAGCGGGGTTTTGCTCTCTCCCCAGCCCTCTCCCTGAAGGGAGAGGGAGCCGTTCGGCGCAAGGTTTTTCTACGGATTTAGCCGGCTGGATTCGAGCTTTCAAAGCGCAGTAGACAGTCCCCTCTCCCTTCAGGGAGAGGGTTAGGGAGAGGGTGCAGCCGGCCACTTCGGTGTCCATCGTAAGCGCTGTTCGCGAGCAAGCTCGCTCCTACAGTAAAGCTCCGGCGTCGGGCCAATAACCCGGAACGGGGTATCCGCCGCCATGGCGGATAACGCCTGGGGCGTTATGCGCCCTGCGGCTGCTCGTATCAGACGTGTTCGCTCTTCACCTGCACCAGCTTGTCCCGCCCGGCGCCCAGGCCGAATACGATCCCCGCCACCGTCACCACCACGAAGATCACCCCGGTCGCTGCCCAGCCGCCAGTGACGTCATGCACCACGCCGACCAGGAAGGGGCCGCAGGCGGCCAGGGTGTAGCCCACGCCCTGGGCCATGCCGGAAAGGTTGGAGGCGACGTGGGCGTCCGGTGAGCGCAGCACGATCAGCGCCAGGGCGATGCTGAAGGTGCCGCCCTGGCCGAGGCCGAGCACCACCGCCCAGCCCCAGATGCCTGACAGCGGCGCGAACAGCAGGCCGAGCAGGCCGGCCAGGGTCAGGCCCATGACGATCACCACGGCGATACGCTGGTCCTTGCCTCGGGTTGCCAGCCAGGGCGCGGCCAGGGCGCTGAACAGCTGCACCATCACCGAGCCGGAGAGCACCAGCCCGGCTTCCACCGCGCTCAGGCCACGGTCGATGAGGATCGACGGCACCCAGCCGAAGACGATGTAGGCCAGCGACGATTGCAGGCCCATGTACAGGGTCACCTGCCAGGCCAGCGGGTCGCGCCACAGCCCCTTCACCTTGTACACCGCGCGGTGCGCGTGGTGGTTCTGGCGGGTCTGCGGCAGCCAGATCGCCGCCGCGACCACGGCCGGGATCGCCCAGAACGCCAGCGCCAATTGCCAGCTGTTATCCATCAGCTTTGCCAGCGGCACCGTGGAGCCCGCGGCAGTTGCAGCGCCCAGGCACAGGGCCATGGTGTAGACGCCGGTCATGGTCCCGGCGATGTGCGGGAAGTCGCGCTTGACGATGCCCGGCAGCAGCACGCCGATGATGCCGATGCTGGCGCCGGCCACCAGGCTGCCGAGGAACAGGCCGGCGACCGGGAACAGGCTGCGCAGGACGATGCCGCCGGCCAGGGTGAAGAGGATCAGCAGCACGGTGCGCTCGGCGCCCAGGCGGCGTGCGAGCATCGGCGCCAGCGGAGCGAACAGGCCCAGGCAGAGCACCGGCAGGGTCGTCAGCAGGCCGGCGGCGGCAGCGGACAGGCCGGTGCCGTCGCGCACGGTATTGAGCAGCGGTGACAGGCTGGACAGCGCCGGGCGCAGGTTGATTGCCACCAGCACCAGGCCCAGCAGCAACAGCCAGGTGCGCTGCGGGCGGGGCGCGGCTTCGGGCGTGCCGTCGTCTTCGGCGTCGATCAGCAGTTCTTCGGGTGGGCAGGACACCTTGTGCTCGGTGTCTTTCGGGTCATTGGGCAAGGACATGGTGGGCATTCCAGGGCAGCAAGGCACAAAGGCAGTAAGCGTTCGTAGAAGTCAATCGGAGTCAGATCAGCAGCGCACGGTTCGCTTTCGCGGCCGCGTCGGCGTCGCCACGGGCGATGGCATCCACCAGTTCGCGGTGCAATTCGAAGCTGGGTTGCGGCCGGCTCGGGTCGCCGATGGTGCGTTCCAGGCCGGCGCGGATCACCTGGGAGAAGTAGCGATACAGCTCGCTGAGCACCGGATTGTGGGCGCTGTCCACCACGCGCTGGTGAAAGGCCAGGTCGTGGGCGATGTACTCATCCAGCACGCCGCCGTGATGGACGGCGGAGGCCTCCAGCGCTTCGCGCAGGGCAGCGAGGTCGGCTTCGCTGCGGCGCTCGGCGGCCAACCGGCTGGCTTCCACCTCGATGATGCCGCGCGCTTCCAGCGCCTGCTCTACCGAGCTGCGGGCCAGCACCAGCATGGTGTCCAGCGGGTTGGCGCAGGCGCGCACATAGGTGCCGTCGCCCTGGCGCACTTCCAGCACGCCGGAGAAGGTCAGCACGCGTACTGCTTCACGCACGGTATTGCGGCTGATACCGAGGGACTCGGCCAGCTCGGGCTCCGGCGGCAGGCGCTGGCCCAATGGCCAGGTGCCATCGTCGATACGCAGGTGGATCTGCTCGAGGGCGATGTCCACCAGCGAGCGCTTTTGAAGGGGACTTGGCATGGAAACATCCAATCATCGGATGAATTTGTGAAGGCCAAGCCTAGGGCAGAATCAGGGAGAGATGCAAACGGGGGATGACCGCCGGAACGGGGGGCGTTCCGGCAGCCAGATTCACTGCCCGGATCAGGCGGCGATGTTCACCAGGCTACCGCTGGTAGCCTGGAGCGCGGTGACCTCGCTGCTCTGGTACTGCTTGAGCAGGTTGGCCACCAGTTTCTGGTAGGCGGCGCCGGTGTTGGCGCTGGTCGAGGACGTGCTGGAGGCGGTGGTCGTGGAGCTGTCCGAGGAACTGCCGGAGGAGTCACTGGACGAACCACTGGAAGCCGAAGGTGGCGGGGGCGGCGGTGGGCCGTCGCCACGCTGCGCCTGCATAGCACTGGAGAGCTCGTCGCTGCTGATGGAGCCGCTGCCGTCGGCGTCGAGCTGGCTGAACAGCTCGCTCAGGCGCTCGCTGTCGTCGCTGCTGCCCAGGGCGGAGAGTTCATCGCTGCTGATACTGCCGTCGCCGTCGCTGTCCAGGGCGCTGATCAGGTCTGCGGCGGAGTCGTCCATACCCATGCCGCCCATGTCGCCGGGTGGCGGGGGAGGCGGAGGCATGGCCGCCGACAGTTCGTCCTGGGAGATGCCGCCGCTGCTGTCGCTGTCCAGCTCGCTGAGCAGGGCGTCGATGTCGATGTCACTGCTGTCCGAGTCGTCGCTGGACGACAGCGCGCTGGTCAGTTCGTCCTTGCTGATGTTGCCGTCACCATCGCTGTCGATGGACTTGAACAGGTCTTCCTGGAATTTCGCCGCACCCTGGGAACCGCCAGTGCTACCGCTCTGCGCGGCCGTAGTGCTGCTGGCGGTCTGGGTCCGGGCGAGCGAGCTGGTGTAGTAGCTCGCATAGCTGCTGCTCACGCCGCTGATCATGGGAGAGTCTCCGTGGTTGCCGAAGCGGAGGGTTCTCCGCTGATGACAGCCTCGGGCCTGCCTGTGTCGCGGGTTTGTGCGCTTTGTTTGCTGGCGGCTACAACGGCGTTACGCCGTTATGCTTCTGGGCAGGCGTAGCACGGCAGTGGCGCCGCCACCGGGGGTTTCCTCGAAGTACAGGTCACCGCCCTGGCGCCGTGCGGCATCGCGGGCAATCGCCAGGCCCAGGCCGACCCCACCGGAGTTGCGGTTGCGCGAACCTTCCAGGCGGAAGAAGGGTTCGAACACCTGTTCGCGCAGCTCGGCGGGAATGCCGGGGCCGTGGTCGCGCACGCGGATTTCTAGTTCGCGAGTGCCGTCGCGCAGTTCGATGCTGACATCACCGGCGTAGCGCAGGGCATTGTCCAGCAGGTTGTTCAAGCACGAGCGCAGCGCCATGGGCTGGACCTTGAGCGGCGCGCAGAAGCCTTCCACGCCGACATCGGCGCCACGTTCGCAGGCGTCCTCGGCGAGCGAGTCAGCCAATGCCTTCACGTCGAACCACTGCAGCGGCTCGGTGGCGCGCTCCTGCTGCAGGTAGTGTAGGGTGGAGTCGAGCATGCTGATCATTTCGGCCAGGTCCTGGCTGATGCGGGTGCGCAGCTGTGGGTTGTCGACTTCCTCGACGCGCAGGCGCAGGCGCGACAGCGGGGTGCGCAGGTCATGGGACACCGCTACCAGCATGCGGCTGCGCTGCTGCACCTGTTCGCGGATGCGCTCGCGCATGCGGTTGAAGGCGTGGGCGGCCTGGCGTGCTTCGCGCGGGCCGGTTTCCGGCAGGGGCGGGCTGTCCAGGTCCTCGGAGAGGCGCAGTGCGGCATCGCCCATGTGTTGTACCGGGCGGGCCAGCAGGCGCGCGCCGACATAGGCGGCGAGGATCAGCGTCAGCAACTGGAAGGCGAACGGAACGCTCCAGAACGGCAGGCGCGGGCCGGGTGGTGGCGGCGGACGCATGCCCTCGGGGCCTGCCGGGAAGCCTTGCGGCGGCGGGCCGCGCTCGAACCCTTGCTCCGAAGGCGGCGGGGGCGGTGGCTCGTGTCGCGGGCCGTAATGATGGAACCAGACGAAGGCCAGCAGGTGCGCGACCACGATGGCCAGCAGGAATACCCCGAACAGCCGGGCGAACAGGCTGTCGGCGCGCTGCAGGGGTTTTTCCTTCGCGCGCTCGGGCGCGGAGTCAGGCGATATCGCGGACATCGAACAGGTACCCTTCGCCGCGCACGGTCTTGATCAGCCGGGGCGAGCGCGGGTCGTCGCCGAGCTTCTGCCGCAGGCGTGAGACCAGCAGGTCGATGCTGCGGTCGAAGGCCTCGATGGTGCGACCACGGGCGGCGTCCAGCAGCAGTTCACGGTTGAGCACCCGCCTTGGGCGTTCGAGGAACACCCAGAGCAGGCGAAATTCGGCGTTGGACAGCGGCACTACCAGGCCATCCGGCGCATGCAGCTGGCGCAGGACGCTATCCAGACGCCACTGGTCGAAGCGTACCTGGGCGCGCGGTTCGCCGCGGGCACCTTCCTCGCTGGTGAGGCTGGTGCCGCGCACGCGGCGCAGGATGGTCTGGATACGCGCCACCAGTTCGCGTGGCTCGAAGGGCTTGGCCATGTAGTCGTCGGCGCCCAGCTCCAGGCCAATGATGCGGTCCGCCGGCTCGCAGCGTGCGGTCAGCATGAGGATCGGGATGTCCGACTCGGCACGCAGGTAGCGGCACAGGGACAGGCCGTCTTCGCCGGGCAGCATCAGGTCCAGCACCACCACGTCGAAACTTTCGTTTTCCAGCGCGCGGCGCATTTCGACGCCGTCGGCGACGCCGTGGGTCTCGATGTTGAAGCGCGCGAGGTAGCCGCAGAGCAGTTCGCGGATCGGCTCGTCGTCATCCACCAGCAGAGCGCGGGTAGTCCAGCGGCGTGGGTCGTCGGTCGTGGTCGGGTACATGAAGAAACCTGTCGCGGGAAAACGTGGGGCAGGATGGCCAGGGGCCGCCAGGGGCATGCGACGTTCGCATGCTAACCCGTCATCGCGTGCGCGGGCCATGGTCGGCGAGGCTGCGGTGCGAGGGTGTCGTCAGCGTGTCCGCTCTGTATCGGCCTCGATACAAAGTCTGCCGATCACCGCGCCAGAGCGGTTTTTTACGCTTTCTTTATGCCGCTCGCCGGGGGCGGGAATCGCTCCTTTACGCGCTCCTTGCGGAAAATTTCCGTCAAGCGGCAACGGCCGCCCAAGCGATGGAGTCGCCCGCGTGAGGAGAGAGAAATCATGAGCGTGCTCGACGGTGTGTCACTGGTCCTGGCCACGGGACTGTTCATCTACCTGCTGGTGGCGCTGCTGCGCGCCGACCGTTCCTAGGAGTGGCCATGAACAGCCATGACGTATTGCTGATCGTTGCCTTCCTGGCGCTGGTGCTGGTGCCGGCGCCTTTCCTCGGGCGCTTCTACTACAAGGTGATGGAGGGGCAGCGCACCTTCCTCAGCCCCCTGTTCCTGCCGGTGGAACGGGCGATTTATCGCGCGTGCGGCATCCACCCCGAGGAAGAGCAGAACTGGAAGAGCTACACCCTGGCCCTGCTGGCGTTCAACCTGGTGGGGCTGGTGCTGCTGTTCGCTATCCTCGTGCTCCAGGGCCTGCTGCCGCTCAACCCGCAGCACCTGCCGGGCCTGGAGTGGACGCTGGCGTTCAACACCGCAGTGAGTTTCGTCACCAACACCAACTGGCAGGCCTACAGCGGCGAAGCCTCGCTCAGCTACCTGAGCCAGATGCTCGGCCTGACTGTGCAGAACTTCGTCAGCGCCGCCGTCGGCCTGGCCGTGCTGGTGGCGTTGGCCCGTGGCATCTCGCGCAAGTCGACGAACAACCTGGGCAACTTCTGGGTCGACCTGACCCGCGCCACCCTCTACGGGCTGCTCCCGCTGTGTCTGATCCTGGCGCTGCTGCTGGTCTGGCAGGGCGTGCCGCAGACCTTCCTCGACTACGCCCATGCGCTGACCGTGCAGGGCGCCGACCAGTCCATCCCGCTGGGACCTGCGGCCAGCCAGATCGCCATCAAGCAGCTGGGCACCAACGGCGGCGGCTTCTTCGGTGTGAACTCGGCGCATCCGTTCGAGAACCCGACCATCTGGAGCAACCTGTTCGAGGTCGTGTCGATCATCCTGATCCCCGCCGCGCTGGTGTTCACCTTCGGCCATTACGTGAAGGACCTGCGCCAGAGCCGCGCCATCCTCGGCTGCATGCTGGTGCTGTTCGCCCTGGGCCTGGGCGCCTCGCTGTGGGCCGAGTACCAGCCCAACCCGGCGCTCAGCGCGCTGCCGGTGGAGCAGGTCGCGCCGCTGGAAGGCAAGGAGAGCCGTTTCGGCACTACCGCCAGCGTGCTCTGGGCGGTGACCACCACGGCCGCTTCGAACGGCTCGGTGAACGCCATGCATGACAGCCTCAACCCGCTGTCGGGCATGGTGGCGATGCTCAACATGATGGTCGGCGAAGTGATCTTCGGCGGCGTTGGCGCGGGCCTCTACGGCATGTTGCTGTTCGTCCTGGTGGCGGTTTTCCTTGCCGGGCTGATGGTCGGACGCACCCCGGAATACCTCGGGAAGAAACTCGAAGCCCGCGAAGTCCGCCTGCTGGTGGCGACCCTGCTGGTGATGCCGGTCGGCGTGCTGGTGCTTGGCGCCATCGCCGCCAGCCTGCCTGGCCCGGCCGCCTCGGTGAGCAACCCCGGCGCGCACGGTTTCAGCCAGTTGCTTTACGCCTACACCTCAGGCACCGCGAACAACGGCTCGGCCTTCGGTGGCTTTAGCGCCAACACGCCGTTCCACAACCTGATGATCGCCCTGGCCATGCTGATCGGCCGCTTCGGCTACATCCTCCCGGTGCTGGCGATCGCCGGCAGCCTGGCGGCGAAGAAGGCCACACCCGTAGGCCCCAACAGCTTCCCGACCCACGGACTGCTGTTCGTCAGCCTGCTGACCGCCACCATCCTGCTGGTGGGCGGCCTGAACTTCCTGCCGACGCTGGTGCTGGGCCCGGTGGCCGATCACCTGACGCTCGGTTTCTGAGGAACCTGCAATGAACGCGAAAACCCAGGAACTGGCCTTGAACAAGGCCGTCGAGAAACGCCCGACCACCGCGCTGTCCGCCCTGTGGAAGCCGGCGCTGCTGCAGGCCTTCGTCAAGCTCGACCCGCGCCAGTTGCAACGCTCGCCGGTGATGCTGGTGGTGGCCCTGACCGCCGTGCTGACCACTGTGCTTTGCGTGGTCGGTGGTGAAGCTGTACCGACCTTCGTTGCCGCGCAGATCGCCGTGTGGCTCTGGTTCACCGTGCTCTTCGCCAACTTTGCCGAAGCCCTCGCCGAGGGCCGCGGCAAGGCCCGCGCCGACAGCCTCAAGGCTGGCACCCAGGGCTTGCAGGCGATGCGTCGCACGGCCAGCGGCAATTTCGAGAAAGTCGCCGCCAGCAGCCTGCGCAAGGGCGACGTGGTGCGCGTCGAAGCCGGTGAGCTGATCCCCGGCGACGGCGAGGTGATCGAAGGCGTGGCGGCGGTCAACGAGGCCGCGATCACCGGCGAATCCGCGCCGGTGATCCGCGAGTCCGGCGGCGACCGCTCGGCCGTGACCGGCAACACCCGGCTGGTCTCCGACTGGCTGCTGGTAAAGATCACCGCCAACCCCGGCGAATCCACCCTCGACCGGATGATCGCCCTGGTGGAAGGCGCCAAGCGCCAGAAGACCCCCAACGAAGTGGCGCTGGACATCCTGCTGATCGGCCTGACGCTGATCTTCCTGCTGGTGGTCGTCACCCTGAAGCCCTTCGCCCTGTTCGCCGGCGGCAACCTGCCGCTGGTGTTCCTGGTGGCGCTGCTGGTGACGCTGATCCCCACCACCATCGGTGGCCTGCTCTCGGCCATCGGCATCGCCGGCATGGACCGCCTGGTGCGCCTGAACGTCATCGCCAAGTCCGGCCGCGCCGTGGAAGCGGCGGGGGACGTGCACGTGCTGATGCTCGACAAGACCGGCACCATCACCTTCGGCAACCGTCGTTGCAGTGCGCTGCACACTGCCCCCGGCGTGCAGCCGCTGGAGCTGGCCGAAGGCGCCTTCCTTGCCTCGCTGGCTGACGACACGCCGGAAGGCAAGTCCATCGTCGAGTTCCTCCGCGCGCAGATCATCCTGCCGGAGCCGGACCGCAACCGCGTGACCCCGGTGGCCTTCACTGCCGAGACGCGCCTGTCGGGCATCAACATCGACGGTCACGTGTACCGCAAGGGCGCGGTGGACGCCGCACTGGCCTTCGTCGGCATGGACCGTGCGCAGATGCCCGAAAGCCTGGCCAAGGAGATCGAGCGCATCGCCCAGAGCGGCGGCACGCCGCTGCTGGTGGTGGCCGACGGCAAACTGCTGGGTGCCATCCACCTGAAGGACGTGGTCAAGCCGGGCATCCGCGAACGCTTCGCCGAGCTACGCCGCATGGGCATCCGTACCGTGATGGTGACCGGCGACAACCCGTTGACCGCCGCCGCCATCGCCGCCGAAGCGGGCGTGGACGACGTGATCGCCGAAGCCACGCCGGAGAAGAAACTGGCGCGCATCCGCCAGGAGCAGGGCGAGGGCCGCATGGTTGCCATGTGCGGCGATGGCGCCAATGACGCTCCCGCTCTGGCCCAGGCCGACGTCGGCATGGCCATGAACGACGGCACCCAGGCCGCCCGCGAGGCCGCCAACCTGGTGGACCTGGACAGCGACCCGACCAAGCTGCTGGACGTGGTGCAGGTGGGCAAGGAGCTGCTGGTGACCCGCGGTGCGCTGACTACGTTCTCGGTAGCCAACGACGTGGCCAAGTACTTCGCCATCCTCCCCGCGCTGTTCGCCGGTATCTACCCGCAACTGGGCGTGCTCAACGTGATGAAGCTGGCCAGCCCGCAGAGCGCCATCCTCTCGGCCATCGTATTCAACGCGCTGATCATCGTTGCGCTGATCCCCCTGGCCCTGCGTGGCGTGCGCGTGCAGGCCAGCGACGCCTCGCAGCTGCTGCGGCGCAACCTGCTGATCTACGGCGTGGGCGGGTTGGTGGCGCCGTTCGTGGGGATCAAGGTGATCGACATGATCCTCGTTGCCATCGGCCTCGCCTGACTGCTCTTCGTAGGAGCGAGCTTGCTCGCGAACCGCCCCAACACCAGCGCAGCCGGGAAACGCATTCGCGAGCAAGCTCGCTCCTACAGGTGCGGCCTGACGCCGAGCCGGCCGGACACGCCAAACAACTCCCTCTCCCTTCAGGGAGAGGGCGGGGGAGAGGGTAACCGGCCCTGCTCCCGACCCAACAGAGGAACACCCACATGCTCAACCAACTCCGCCCCGCCATTGCCTCGCTGGTCCTGCTCAGCGCCGTCACCGGCGTCGCCTATCCGCTGGCCATCACCGGCATCGCCCAGGTGGCCTTCCACGACCAGGCCAACGGCAGCCTGGTGCGCGACGAGAACGGCAACGTCCGCGGCTCGGCCCTGATCGCGCAGAAATTCGACGGCGCCCAGTGGTTCCACTCGCGCCCCTCGGCGGGCGACTTCGCCACCGTCTCCAGCAGCGCCAGCAACCTCGCGCCCGGCAACCCAGCGCTGGCCGAACGCATCGCCAAGGATGCCGCCGCCCAGCAGATCGGTGCGCAGCCGGTGCCGCTGGCGCTGGTCACCACCTCCGGTAGCGGCCTGGACCCGCAGTTGCCGCCAGCCGCCGCGCTGTACCAGGTACCACGTATCGCCCTGGAGCGCGGCGTACCGGCGGCGAGCCTGGAGAAACTGGTGGAAGCCAACACCGAACGTCCGCTGATCGGCCCCGCCGTGGTCAATGTGCTGGCGTTGAACATGGCCCTGGCCAGCCTGCCTCGCTAGACTCCAGCGCCAGAGCCGTCCAGGCCGGTGCGCGAAGTCGCCGACCTGCAGCGGACAGCTCCCTCTCCCTCTGGGAGAGGGTTGGGGTGAGGGGCTTTTCCCGCACTCCGGCAACCTGTGAAACGAGCGCCCGAAGCGCTCCGAGGATAGCCCCATGACCGACCCCAACCGCGCCGACGCCCTGCTGGCTGACCTGCCCCCCATGGGCCGTGGCCGCCTCAAGGTATTCCTCGGCGCCGCGCCGGGGGTCGGCAAGACCTACGCCATGCTGCTGGCCGCCCAGAGCCAGCT
Organism: Pseudomonas sp. YH-1; assembly: GCF_051990045.1. NCBI lineage: Bacteria > Pseudomonadati > Pseudomonadota > Gammaproteobacteria > Pseudomonadales > Pseudomonadaceae > Pseudomonas > Pseudomonas sp. YH-1. The sequence continues at coordinate 3,159,471 of NZ_CP178184.1, forward strand.
GCGCCAGGGCGTGAAGCTGCGCGTCGGCGTTGTCGAAACCCACGGCCGCGCCGAGACCGAAGCCTTGCTCGCCGGCCTGCCGCAGCAAGCGCTCAAGCGTTCCGTGTACCGGGGCATCACCTTGGAGGAAATGGACCTCGACGGCCTGCTGGCCGACCCGCCGACGCTGGCGCTGGTGGACGAACTGGCCCACAGCAACGCCCCCGGCAGCCGCCACGCCAAGCGCTGGCAGGACATCCAGGAGCTGCTCTCGGCCGGCATCGACGTGTACACCACGGTCAACGTCCAGCACCTGGAAAGTCTCAACGATCATGTCCGCGACATCACCGGCGTGCAGGTGCGCGAAACCGTACCCGACTGGGTGCTGCAGGAGGCCTTCGAACTGCTGTTGGTGGACCTGCCGCCGCGCGAATTGCTGGAGCGCCTGCGCGAGGGCAAGGTCTATGTGCCCGAGCAGGCCCGCGCCGCCATCGACGCCTTCTTCAGCCAGACCAACCTCACCGCACTGCGCGAGCTGGCCATGCAGACCGCCGCCGCACGGGTGGATGCCGACCTTGCCCATCGCTACCGCCAGCAGGGCGGCGAAGCACCGGCCGTGCGTGGGCGCCTGCTGGTCGGCGTGGATGGCGAGCACAACGCCGAGCGCCTGGTGCGCCACGCCTGCCGCGTGGCCGAGCGCCGGCACCTGCCCTGGTCGCTGGTGCATGTGGATACGGGCGATGCGCGCAGCGAAGAGTCGCGCATGCAGTTGCAGAACGCCCAGCAACTGGCCGAGCGCCTGGGGGGCGACGTGGTCGAGCTGCGCGGCGGAGAGGTCGCACGAACCCTGGTCGAACATGCCAAGGAACGTCGCGCCACACTGCTGCTGGTCGGCCGCTCGCGGCAGCGCTGGTATCGCCAGCTGTTCGGCGGCGGGCTCGCCGCGCGCCTGCTGCGCCTGGGCGACGGCCTGGAGATCAGCGTGCTCGATAGCGAGGCCGACCTCGCGCCGCTCAAGGCTCGCCCGCAAACGCCGTGGCCCTGGGGCAACTACGCGCTGGCCGCGCTGGCCGCCGGCTGCGCCAGTGCCCTGGCCTGGGCGGTGGCCAGCGTGCTGGAGCTGCCGAACATTTCCCTGGTGTTCCTCGCCGCCGTATTGCTGGTAGCGGTGCGCAGCAGCCTCGGTCCGGCGCTGGCCTGCGCGGTGCTGTCGTTCCTGGCCTATGACTTCCTGTTCATCCCGCCGCACTTCTCCTTCTCCATCCAGCGCGAAGAGGACGTGCTGACCCTGCTGTTCTTCCTGCTCATGGCCGGCCTCACCGGCAACCTCGCGGCCCGTCAGCGCCGGCAATTGCAGGCGCTGCGCGAGACGCAGGAAGAGACCAGCCAGATGCTCGACCTGTCGCGCAAGCTCACCGCCGCCACCGACCGCCAGGCCGTGATGGCGGCAGCCGCCCAGCAGTTGAGCGGCTGGGAAGAGCTGGACATCTGCCTGCTCGGCCGGGTCAATGGCGAGTGGAAGCTCGAGGGTGGGCTGAACCGTCCGCTGGAAGACCAGGAGCGCGCCGCCGCCGACTGGGCCTGGCAGCACGACCAGCCCGCCGGCCTGGGCACTGGCACGCTGCCGGGCGGGCGCTGGTGGTGGTGGCCGCTGTCCGGCGAAGACGGCCCGCTGGCGCTGCTCGGCGTCAGCTCACGCGATTCGCAACCTTTGTCCGGGTCGCGTCGTCGCCTGCTGGCCGCCCTCGGTCAGCCGCTGGCGCAGGCGCTGGCCCGCGCCCGACTGGCCGAAGACCTGGAAGCCGCGCGCCTGCACGGCGAAACCGAACAATTGCGCAGCGCGCTGCTGGCCTCGGTCAGTCATGACCTGCGCACGCCACTGACCTCCATGCGTGGCGCCATCGACAGCCTGCTGGCCCTGGGCGACGCGATCCCGCCGCCGGATCGCCGCGAGCTGCTGGAAAGCACTCGCGACGAGGCCGAACGCCTGGACCGCTACATTCAGAACCTGCTGGACATGACCCGCCTCGGCCATGGCGGCCTGAAGCTGTCGCGCGACTGGGTATCGCCCGGCGACATCGTCGGCAGTGCGCTCAATCGCCTGCGTGCCGTGGTTGCCCCGTATCGCGTGGAAACCCGCGTACCGCCGGAACTGCCGCTGCTCTATGTGCACGCCGCGCTGATCGAGCAGGCGCTGGTCAATGTGCTGGAAAACGCCGCGCGCTTCTCGCCGCCGCAAGGCCGCCTGCGGGTCGCGGTGGAGCAGGGCGATGACGAGTTGCGCTTCCTGGTCAGCGACGAAGGGCCGGGCATTCCGCTGGCCGAGCGCGAGAAGATCTTCGACATGTTCTACACCGCCGCGCGCGGTGATCGCGGCGGGCAGGGGACCGGGCTGGGCCTGGCGATCTGCCAGGGCATGGTCGGTGCCCACGGCGGGCGGATCACCGTCGAGGATGGCATCGACGGGCGTGGCACCACCCTCGTGCTGCACCTGCCGCTGCAACAACAGCCGGATCTGGAGCAGCTTGATGCTGCTGTCTGAAAGGCTCAAGCTGGACGCCCCCAGCCAGACCGGACTGCCGATGAACGCCAGCGCCGCCACCATCCTGGTCGTCGACGACGAACCGCAGATCCGCAAGTTCCTCCGCATCAGCCTCAGCGCTGGCGGCTACAAGGTGCTGGAGGCCGGCACCGGCGAAGAGGGCCTGGCCCAGGCCGCGCTGGGCCGCCCGGACCTGGTGGTGCTCGACCTCGGCCTGCCGGACAAGGACGGCCAGGACGTGCTGCGCGAACTGCGCGAGTGGTCGCAGGTGCCGGTGCTGGTGCTCTCGGTGCGGGCCAGCGAAAGCGAGAAGGTGCTGGCGCTGGACAGCGGCGCCAACGACTACGTGACCAAGCCCTTCGGTATCCAGGAGTTCCTCGCGCGCATCCGTGTGCTGCTGCGCCAGGGGGCGAGCGGCGAGACGCAGGAGGCGGTGGTTGCGGTCGGTCCGCTGAGCGTGGATTTCTCCTACCGCCGCGTGCTGCTCGATGGCGAAGAAGTCTCGCTGACCCGCAAGGAGTACGCGGTGCTTTCGACTCTGGCGCGACATATCGGCCGGGTGGTTACCCAGCAGCAACTGCTCAAGGACATCTGGGGGCCGACGCACACCGAGGACACGCATTACCTGCGGGTGGTCGTTGGCCATCTCCGCCAAAAGCTTGCTGACGACCCGGCGACACCGCGATTCATCGTGACCGAAGCCGGCGTCGGCTACCGTTTGCGCGAGGCCTGACCTCGCGCATTCCTCTGCTGCGCGGGCAATGCCCACGATCGCGCCCATGGGGCGCTCCTACGAGTTGCGACATTAGCCTTCATTGGTCAGCAGCCAGTCGGCGATATCCCGTTTGCCATTAAGCACTCGCCAGACATCGATGTGGTCGGCTCGCTCAATGAAGAACACCAAGTGTGGACAGCGTTTCAGAGGCCAACTGCGCAGGCCTGGAATGTTCAGTTCGTGGGCATATCGTGAAGAGGCTGCTGAGGGGTTTCGTGCAATCAACTGATAGGCGCGTTGTAGCTCGTCAATGAAGCCGAAGGCGGCCTTCTCGCCACCTTCGCTCAGATAGTATTCCAAGGACTCTGCGACATCCCGCCGGGCTATGGCCCGGGGTCTGACCGGGCGAGCTTTCACGAATCGCGCCTGCGCACGCGGTCACGCAGCGCTTCGAAGTAACCATCATCCACGGCTTCACCTGGCTCGGATGCAGCACCGGCCAGAAGTAGCTCACGCAGGTGCTGGCGGTCCTGGTCCTTGCGGATCAGCTCGCGTACATATTCGCTACTGGTGCCGTAGCCGCGTTGGCTGACCTGATCATCGACGAAGCCTTTCAATGCTTCAGGCAGGGAAATATTCATCGTGCTCATGCCGGCTCTCTTGGAAATGGCAAAATTTGCCAAAGCATACGCCGTTTACCTCGCGTGGCAAAAGCCTTCCGCTGGGTCGGTCAATACGGATTCTCCGCCTCATACCGATCCAGCGTATCGCTGGCGATCTGCCGGCCGAGGGCGATGAGTTCGGGGGCTTTGTAGAATTCGAAGAAGCGGCACACGCGCTTGGGCACGTTGATCAGGATGTCCGGCGGGTAACCGGCGATCTTGTATTGCGCCAGCGACGTCTGCATCACCTCGAAGCTCTGGTTCACCAGTTCCAGCAGCGAGGCCGGGCTGCTGCTGTCGATCACGTGGCTGCCGGTGGCCGAGCGTGGCGAGCCCTTGGCCTGTGGGGCGGCGGCGGGTTGCTGCATTTCCGGTTCGGCGGGTTCTTCGGAGGCGGCCGGCACCGGGTGCAGCAGGGCGTCGGCGATCAGCTCGGGTGGCGGCTCGACGTCGCCGCGGCGGAAGAAGCTCAGCTTGTTCGACAACCCGGAGATCACTGAATCGAAACGGCCCTTGAGCGCCGGCGGGCGTTCGATCACCGGTAGCGAGTACTGGCGCTGGTTGGTGGCGTTGAGGTTGACCGCGACGATGAGGTCGGCGTGGGTCGAGACCACCGGGACGATCGGCAGCGGGTTGAGCAGGCCGCCGTCCACCAGCATGCGGGTGCCCTGCATGACCGGGGTGAACAGGCTGGGGATCGCCGCCGAGGCGCGCATGGCCTGGTGCAGGCAGCCTTCCTGGAACCAGATTTCCTGCTGGTTGGTGAGGTCGGTGGCCACCGCCGTATAGGGGATCGGCAACTGTTCGATGTCGATCTCGCCGAGAATTTCGTGGATCTTGCCGAATACTCGCTCGCCGCGGATGGCGCCGAGACGGAAGCTGACGTCGAGCAGGCGCAGCACATCGAGGTAGTCCAGGCTTTCCACCCAGTCGCGGTACTCGCCCAGCTTGCCAGCGGCGTAGATACCGCCGATCACCGCGCCCATGGAGCAGCCGGCGATACACACCACTTCATAGCCGCGCCGTTCGATCTCCTCGATCACTCCGATATGCGCATAACCGCGCGCGCCGCCGGAACCGAGTACCAGCGCGATCTGTTTTGACATAGGGCAACTCCGCGTTACGAACTGCCCGACGATACGCCGGGGGCACCGGCCCCGCCAAGCCGGGCTTTGCTAGAATCGCCGTTTGATTTCCCTGCCCGGAGCCTCCCGATGAGCGAACCGATCCGCCTGACCCAGTACAGCCATGGTGCCGGCTGTGGCTGCAAGATTTCCCCCAAGGTTCTGGAGGTCATCCTCGCTGGCAGCGGCGCGCAGAACCTCGACCCCAAGCTGTGGGTCGGTAACGCCTCGCGCGATGATGCCGCCGTCTACGAAATCGACGCCGAGCGCGGCGTGGTGTCCACCACCGATTTCTTCATGCCGATCGTCGATGATCCCTTCGACTTCGGCCGTATCGCCGCCACCAACGCCATCAGCGATATCTACGCCATGGGTGGCGATCCGCTGATGGCCATCGCTATCCTCGGCTGGCCGGTAAACGTGTTGGCGCCGGAAATCGCCCGCGAAGTGATCGCCGGTGGCCGCAAGGTCTGCGACGAGGCCGGCATCCCGTTGGCCGGCGGGCATTCCATCGACGCTCCCGAGCCGATCTTCGGCCTGGCTGTCACCGGTCTGGTGGAGAAGCGCTTCATGAAGCGCAACGACACCGCCACTGCCGGCTGCAAGCTGTACCTGACCAAGCCGCTGGGCATCGGCATCCTCACCACCGCCGAGAAGAAGGCCAAGCTGCGCGCCGAGGACGTGGGCGTCGCCCGCGACTGGATGTGCACCCTGAATAAGCCCGGCGCGCGTTTCGGCAAGCTCGACGGCGTGAAGGCGATGACCGACGTCACCGGTTTCGGCCTGCTCGGCCATCTGGTCGAGATGGCCGATGGCAGCGGCCTGACTGCCCGGGTTCGTTACGACGCGGTACCACGCCTGGCCAGTGTCGAGTACTACCTCGAGGCCGGCTGTGTGCCCGGTGGCACCCTGCGCAACTTCGACAGCTACGGCGAGCGCATCGCTCCGCTGCCGGAACTGCACAAATTGCTGCTGTGTGACCCGCAGACCAGCGGCGGCCTGCTGGTGGCGGTCGAGCCTGCGGGTGAGGCCCAGTTCCTCGCCGCGGCCAGGGAACTGGGCATGGACCTGGCGCCCATCGGCGAACTGGTGGGCCGACAGAACCACGCGGTCGAGGTGGAGTGATGCGCGACAACACCCGCCACTACCGCGAGCTGTTCCTCGGTGATGTGAAGATGATGGACGTCCGCGCCCCGGTCGAATTCGGCAAGGGCGCGTTCCCCAACGTGATCAACCTGCCGCTGATGAACGACAGCGAGCGGCAGAAGGTCGGTACCAGCTACAAGCAGCACGGCCAGCAGGCGGCCATCGCCCTGGGCCACGAGCTGGTCTGCGGTAAGCTCAAGGCAGAGCGCATCGAGGCCTGGGCGAACTTCGCCAGGGCCAACCCTGAGGGCTACCTGTACTGCTTCCGCGGCGGGCTGCGTTCGCAGATTACCCAGCAGTGGCTGAAGACCGAAGCGGGCATCGAATACCCGCGGGTAGTCGGCGGCTACAAGGCGATGCGCGGCTTCCTCTTCGACACCACCCGCGCCGCTACCGAGGAGTGCCAGTTCGTGCTGGTGGGAGGGCTGACCGGCACCGGCAAGACCGAGGTCATCGCCCAGTTGGCCAACAGCCTGGACCTGGAAGGCCATGCCAACCATCGCGGCTCCGCCTTCGGTCGCCGCGCCACGCCGCAGCCGGCGCAGATCGATTTCGAGAACCGCCTGGCCATCGACATCCTGAAGAAGCGCCATGCGGGCATGGAGCAGTTCGTCCTGGAAGACGAGGGGCGCATCGTCGGCAGCTGCTCGGTACCACTGGAACTGTACCAGGGCATGCAGCACTACCCGCTGGTGTGGCTGGAAGACAGCTTCGAGCAGCGCGTGGAGCGCATCCTCAAGGACTACGTGGTGAACCTGTGCGCCGACCATGTGCAGGTGGTGGGCGAGGAGGGCGGCTTCGATTCCTTCGCTGCGTACCTGCGCAAGAGCCTGTCTGGCATCGTCAAGCGTCTGGGCGGCGAGCGCTACCAGCGCCTGGCCGCGATCATGGACGAGGCGCTGGACGAGCAGAAACGCAGCGGCGCAGTGGACCTGCATCGCGGCTGGATCGAGGGGCTGCTGGGCGAGTATTACGACCCGATGTATGCCTTCCAGCGCGAGAGCAAGGGTGAGCGCGTGGAGTTTCGCGGAACACAGGACGAGGTCGTGGAGTACCTGAGGTTCCGCGCCGAGCGCTGATCCCGGCGCTCCCCTTGTGGGGACTTGCACCGGCGCCACGATGGAGCATTACCGTAGGATGGGTGGAGCTTGCGATACCCATGCTGCTGTCGGCGCATGAGAATGATGGGTATCGCTGCGCTCCACACCATCCTACGCAAGCGTTTGCGGGAAGGGTGGCGGAGCTTCGTGGGGCGCATAACGCGGCAGCGTTATCCGCCCGACGAGTTGGAGCGTCACCGGCTCTTGCCGTCGTACTCCTTCACGGTCAGCCCCGCCAGGTCTACCCCCGGCAGGCAGCGCACATTGATCGCCGCCATCGGCGTGCCGTCCGGCGCGCTGGCGTAGGCCAGCGGGGCACAGCCGCAGGTGGGGCAGAAACGGTGCTCGATGCGGTGGGTGTTGAACGTATAGGTGCTCATCGCACTCTCAGGAGTCGTCAGCTTCAGCTTGCCGCGCGGCACGAACCACAGCAGCGACCCCTTGCGCCGGCAGATCGAGCAGTTGCATGACACGACTTCACCGACATCCCCTTCCACTTCGAACGCGATCTGCCCGCAATGGCAACTGCCCTGGTGCACCATGATCCTTCTCCTGTCGGGATATCCCGTGGTCAAACAGTGTAGTAGTCGCTTGAACGCCATCCGTCCGATGGCATACTGCGGCGCCGTCCGGCAGGCCCCTGCGCCGCGTTCTAAGCTGGATTCACCCCCGACTATCTCCAGGAGTTCCGTCATGCCGCGCATCCCCCTGATCATCGCCCTGGTGCTGGCCGTCGCAGGCTGTTCGGGCAAGACCGTCAACCGCGACAGCTGCGCTTCGCAACTGGATGCCGCCTGGCACGAACTGGACCTGGCCAAGGCCGAAGGTTTTGCCGGCACCGTCAGCTACTCCAAGGCCCTGGGTCTGCTGACGGCCGCCAAGACCCAGCAGCAGGTCGAGGCCTACACCGGCTGCTCCGACAAGGCCAGCCGAGCGCGCTTCTACATCAAGGAATCCCGCGCCGGCCGCTGAGCCGCGCACTGCCGGGCCGCCTGAAGCGGCCCGCGCCTTCTCGCCGTATCTCCCACCGTTTTCTCCGGATCAGCCCATGCAACTCGACTTCACCCAACTGTCCAAGGCCGAGGCCTACCGCTGGCTGGCCTCCACCGTCACGCCGCGGCCCATCGCCTGGGTTACCACCTTGTCCGAGGACGGCCAAAGCAACCTCGCACCGTTCAGCTTTTTCCAGGTCATCAGCGATTCGCCGCCAACTCTGCTGATCAACACCAGCGTGCGTGAGGACGGCAGCGTCAAGGACACCCTGCGCAACGTGCGTGAAACCGGCGAGCTGGTGATCCACCTGGTCAGCGCCGCCCAGGCCGAGGCCATGAATGCCACCGCCGCCTGGCTGCCCCACGGCGTCAGCGAGATCGAGCACGCCGGCATCGCCACCGTGCCCAGCGAGCGCGTGGCACCGCCCCGAGTGGTCGCCGCGCCGGTGGCCTTCGAATGCCAGCTGGCGGAAATCATGCCGTACCCGGCCGAGAACCCTTCCAGCCTGCTGATCTTCGCCCGCGTGCTACTGGCGCATATCGATGAGTCGGTGATGCAGGACGAGCGCCATGTCGACCCGGCGAAGCTGGATCTGGTGGGGCGTCTGGGCGGCACCCAGTACAGCTACACCCGCGACACCTTCAGCATGATTCGTCCGAAGTAATGCATCGCGCCTGGCGCCGGGGCGTCAGGCGAACTCCAGCTCCAGCCCGAGCTGCCAGTGGATGCCGCCCATGCGCGCCACGTCCAGCCGTTCGCCAAGGGCGAAGAGTTCCGAGAGCAATGCGTCGCGCTGCGGAAATTCCAACGTACCGCCGTGAACCAGACCGACGATGCCATGCACCAGACGCAAGCCGGTCTGGGCATCGAACCAGCAGTCCAGCCATTCGCCCTTGACCTCATCGCAGGCCAGAGGGCAGACGAAGCGGCGAATCGGCAACTGCCCGCGGGCCAGCAGCAATGGATCGAGGCGGCGCTGTTCGCGGTACAGCACGGGAAGCCGTAGTTGGTGGGCGAATCCCGCCAGCGGGCGCTGCAGGACCAGTTGGTAGTGGGCGTTCATCCGAGCACCGGGAGTGGACAGTCAGGTGTCGGAATCTGAACGTTCAAGCCACCAGGTCGCTGTCGGCGATTTCCGTTTACGTGCCAGGAAAGTTCTGTTCAGTGTTCTGGATACGACCTCCGCGTATCTCTGTGCAGCATCACCGTGCCATCACCGTCGTGCCCTCTATCCAGTCGGTGTGCGGCGCTCCTAATGTTCCGTCCAAAAGCAGCGATAACGATCAGGAGACCTTCGGGGATTTCCTGAAACGCCATTGCGGATGGGGGAGAAGCCATGGTTGCCTTCGTGCAGCGTCGTCTGGCCGATATGGGAACGGCGAAGAAACTGGCCATAGGGTTCGGCCTGGTGCTGTTGCTCACCGCTCTGGTGGCGGTGATCGGCGTGACTTCGCTACGGGCGATTTCCCAGCGCTTCGACCTGCTGGGCGACATGTCGACCATCAACCGCGAGTTGCTGGAGATGCGCCAGAGCGAGAAGGATTTCGTGATCGACGCCAGCGATGCTTCCGCCAAACGCCTGCGTGAGCACGCCGGCAACCTCGGCGAAGCGGTGGCGCGGCTCAAGGCCCAGCCGGATCAGGCAGCGGCCATGACCCGCGTGGAGCAGGGCGTCGCCGACTACCTCGCTGCCTTCGCCAATTTCGAGAAGTCCAGCAAGAGCCGGCGCCTGTCGCTGGACGCCGCCACCTGGTCGGTGAGTGGCGCGTCCAACAGCCTGGACATCCTGCAATCCAGCCTCGCCGATGACGGCGCCTACGAACTCAAGGAGTCCCAGGGCCAGAAAGGCGAGGAACTGCTGCAGCAGGCCGCCCAGGTCAGCCAGCTCTATCGCTTGGTGCTGCAGGGTTTGAACGAGGCCCGCTCACGCCTGGAGTCTGGTGGCGAGGAGAAGGCCGAGGGCGGCCGTATCAAGTCTGCTGCCGAGGCGCTGGAGCTTTCCGCCAAGCTGCAGGAGGCGATCACCGACCCGACCTACGTCTCGGTGCTCAAGGACGTCATCACCAACATCAACGCCTTCGTCGAGAAACTCGACGAATACACCGCCAGCCTCGAACAGGAAAAACAGGTCCATGCGCAGATGAACGACCGCGCGGCCCAGGTCATGCAGCAGGTCGACGACGCCTATGCCGCGCAGCGCGCCGCCATGCAGACGCAGCTGCGCACCAATACGCTGCTGATTGTCGGCTCCGCAGTATTGGCACTGCTGGTGGGCGCGCTGGCTTCGTTGCTGATCACCTGGATGATCGTGCGGCCGCTGCGCCAGGTGATCGGCATGGCTCGCCGCATCGCCGAGGGCGACCTGAGCGTGAGTATCGACGTGCGCCGCAAGGATGAGGTCGGCCAACTGATGGGCGCGGTAGGCAGCATGGCCGACAGCCTGCGTGGCATTGTCAGCCGCCTCAGCGATGGCGTGGGGCAGATCACCGCCTCGGCGCAGGCGCTGTCCAGCGTCACCGAGCGCACCCAGCACGGGGTGAACAGCCAGAAGGCCGAGACCGATCAGGTCGCCACGGCGATGAACCAGATGGCCGCCACCGTCCACGACGTGGCGCGCAATGCCGAGGAGGCCGCCAGCTCCGCCGAACAGGCCGACGGCAAGGTGGCCAGCGGGCAGGATGTGGTGCGCCAGACGCTTGGCCGCATCGAGCAATTGGCAGCCGCCGTACGCGCGGCCACCGAAAGCATCGAGCAGCTCGGCCGCGAGAGCCAGAGCATCGGCAGTGTGCTGGTGGTGATCAAGAACGTCGCCGAGCAGACCAACCTGCTGGCGCTCAACGCTGCCATCGAAGCGGCGCGGGCCGGCGAGCAGGGCAGGGGCTTCGCCGTGGTGGCCGACGAGGTGCGGGCGTTGGCGCGGCGCACCCAGCAGTCCACTGCGGAGATCGAGACGCTGATCGCCGCCCTGCAGAACGGTGCGACGACTTCTGTTCAACGCATGCAGCGCAGCCACGCCCTGGTGGAGATGACCGTGGGCGATGCGGTGCAGACCGAAGCGGCGCTGGGCACCATTGCTTCGGCGGTAGCGGTCATCCACCAGATGAACCAGCAGATCGCCGCCGCCTCCGAGCAGCAGAGCGCGGTTGCGGAGGAAATCAGCCGCAGTGTCAGCAGCATCCGTGGCATCGCCGACGAGTCGGCGCAGGCCATGGAGTCCACCGCGTCTTCCAGTGTCGAGCTAGCACAGCTCAGCCGCGAGCTACAGGGGTTGGTCGGGCAGTTCCGCCTGTGAGGCCTGGGCGTTCGTCGCCTGCTCGCGCTTGCGTTGCAGGTGCCAGCGCCGGTAGGCGTTGACGCCCGCGCGCACCGAACTGAACACCAGGGGGGGCTTTACTTCGCCCAGCAGTTGCGAGCGCTTGAGCAGGGCCAGCGTCTCGCCCGTCACTCGCGCCAGGGACAGGTGTACGCCCTGGGCCTCCAGGGTCTGCTGCACTTCCCGCAGCGTGGTCAGGCCGCTGATGTCCAGGTTGAGGATGCCTTCGGCATTGAGCAGCACGGCGCGAGCGTTCGGCGTCTGTGTCACCACTTCGAGGATGCGCTGCTTGAAGTAGTCGGCGTTGAAGAACAGGATCGGCGCGTCGAAGCGGTAGATCACCAGCCCCGGCAAGGTGCGCGCGTTGGGGAACTGCTCGACTTCCACCTGGCCGTCGATGCCGTACACCCAGCCCATCACCGCATCATGTGGGCGGTAGGTGAGGTAGAGCAGGCGCAGCAGGGCGAGCATGATGGCGACGAAGATGCCCGGCAGCACGCCGACGCTGAGCACGCCGGCGGTGGTCAGCACGCACAGGCCGAACTCGAACCGGCTCAGCGCCCAGAAGCCGCGCAGGGCGCGGAAGTCGATCAGCCCCCAGCCAGCCATCAGCAGCACCGCGCCCAGCGCCGGCATCGGCACCCAGCCCAGCGGCTTGCTGAACAGCAGCAACACCAGGCCGATCACCAGCGCAGCGACCACGCCGACCAGCTGGCTCTTGCCGCCGACCATGTCGTTCACCGCGGTGCGCGAATCCGCGCCGCTGATGACGAAGCCCTGGGAAATCCCCGCGCCGATGTTGGCCATGCCCAGCGCCATGAATTCGTGGTTGGCGTCGATGGCATAACCGTGGCGGGCGGCGAAGCTGCGCGCGGTGAGCATGGCACTGCAGAAGCTGACGATGGTGATACCCATGGCATCGCGGAACAGGCTGCCCAGTTCCTCGACGCTGGTTTTCGGCCAGCTCAGGTGGGGCAGGCCCTGCGGTACTTCGCCAAGCAGCTTGATGCCGTACTGGTCCAGGCCGAACAGTGCGGCGATCACCGAGGCGAACAGCACGCCGACCAGGGCACCGGGAATCTTCGGGTAGCGGCGTGGCAGCAGGATCATCAGTGCCAGCGTGCCGACACCCAGTGCCAGCGTCGGCAGGTGGGTATCGGCGAGGTTGCGCACCAGGGCGATCAGGCCGCGGACAAACCCGCTGGTTTCGCTGTGGTAGCCGAGAATCTTGCCCAGCTGGCCGGCGATCAGGCTCAGGCCGATGCCGTTCAGATAGCCCACCAGCGTGGGCCGCGAGAGGAAACTGGCAACGAAGCCGGCGCGGGCGAAACCGGCAGCGATGGACATGGCACCCACCAGCACGGCGACGATCATCGACAGCTGCAGCAGCCGTTCCGGGTTGCCGGCCGCCAGTGGCGTGATGGCCGCAGCGACCATCGCGGCGGTGGCGGCGTCCGGCCCGACCATCAGCTGCCGCGAGCTGCCGACGACGGCGTAGATCAGCATCGGCAGGATGCAGGCATAGAGCCCGACCTGCGGCGGAAAGCCGATGATCTGCGAATAGGCGATGGCGGTGGGAATCTGCACCGCAGCCACCGACAGGCCGGCCTGTACGTCGCGCGGCAGCCAGTCGAAACGGTAGTGCAGCAGGCTGTCCAGACCGGGCAGCCAACGGGCGAGGGACATCGGGGGATCTTCCTTGGAGTCGACCAAGGGAAATCCTAGCTGGAAAGGCGGTTCAGGGCTTGTCGGAAATCATCGAGTTAGAGCATGCAAGCAACGCAGCCGGCCTGACCCGACCTGTAGGAGCGAGCTTGCTCGCGAACTGCCCAGCATTGCAATCACCGGGAAGAGCGTTCGCGAGCAAGCTCGCTCCTACAAGAGCATTGCGCGGGTCGTCAGACCTTCAGCACCAGCTTGCCGAAGTTCTCGCCGCTGAACAGCTTGGCCAGGGTCTCGGGGAAGGTTTCCAAACCTTCGACGATATCTTCCTTCGACTTCAGCTTGCCTTCGGCGATCCAGGTCGCCATGTCCTTGAAACCTTCCTGGAAGCGGTGGGCGTAGTCCATCACCACCATGCCTTCCATGCGTGCGCGGTTGACCAGCAGCGACAGGTAGTTGGCCGGGCCGCGCACCGCCTCCTTGTTGTTGTACTGGCTGATTGCACCGCAGATCACCACCCGCGCCTTGGGTGCCAGGCGGGCCAGGACGGCGTCGAGGATGTCGCCGCCGACGTTGTCGAAGAACACGTTCACGCCCTTGGGGCATTCGCGTTTGAGACCGGCGTTGACGTCTTCGGCCTTGTAGTCGATCGCGCCGTCGAAGCCCAGTTCGTCCACCAGGTAGCGGCACTTGTCGGCGCCACCGGCGATGCCGACCACACGGCAGCCTTTGATCTTCGCGATCTGCCCGACCACGCTGCCCACCGCGCCGGCGGCGCCGGAGACGACCACGGTGTCACCAGCCTGGGGCAGGCCGACATCGAGGAAGCCGAAGTAGGCGGTCATGCCGGTCATGCCCAGCGCCGAGAGGTACAGCGGCAACGGCGCGCGCTGGCTGTCGACCTTGTAGAAGCCCTTGGGCTCGCCGAGGAAGTAATCCTGCACGCCCAGCGCGCCATTCACTTCATCGCCGACCTTGAAATCCGGGTGCTGCGAGGCGATTACCTTGCCCACGCCCAGAGCTCGCATCACGTCGCCGATGGCCACCGGGGCGATGTAGGACTTGGCGTCGTTCATCCAGCCGCGCATGGCCGGGTCCAGCGACAGGTACTGGTTCTTCACCAGGATCTGACCAGGGCCGGGCTCGCCGACCGGGGTTTCCACGTAGGCGAAGGTGTCGCGGGTGGCAGCGCCGACCGGGCGCTGGGCGAGCTGGAATTGACGGTTGATCTGGGCAGACATGGCAGTGGACTCAGTCAGGGGAAAGCCTAGGTGATAGTCCGCCTGCCGCCTCGGGGCAAGTTCCGTCCGCCGGAGGAATGTTCGTCTATCGGTTCCAGTGATCCGGCCTCGACTGAATCATCATCAGCATGGATGCAGTGACGTCGCCCCGCCTGATAGTGCTTCGCGCCCGCAACGCGCTGGCTAGACTGCGACGGTTATCTCCCCATCGCTTCGAGGATCGCTCATGAGTCAGCTGCTTTCCGGCCAGGTCGCCCTGGTCACCGGCGCCGCCAACGGCATCGGCCGCGCCACAGCCCAGGCCTTCGCCCAGCAGGGCGTGAAGGTCGTGGTTTCCGACGTCGACGCCAAGGGCGGCGAAGGCACCGTCGAGCTGATCCGCGCGGCGGGTGGCGAGGCGACCTTCATCCGCTGTGACGTGACCCGCGACGCCGAGGTCAAGGCGCTGGTGGAAGGCACCGTGGCCGCCTACGGTCGCCTGGACTACGCCTTCAACAACGCCGGTATCGAGATCGAGAAAGGCAAGCTGGCCGACGGCGAGGAGAGCGAGTTCGACGCCATCATGGGCGTCAACGTGAAGGGCGTCTGGCTGTGCATGAAGCACCAGATTCCGGTGATGCTGGAGCAGGGCGGCGGCGCCATCGTCAACACCGCCTCGGTCGCCGGCCTGGGCGCCGCGCCGAAAATGAGCATCTACGCCGCCTCCAAGCACGCGGTGATCGGCCTGACCAAGTCCGCCGCCATCGAGTACGCGAAGAAGAAAATCCGCGTCAACGCGGTGTGCCCGGCGGTGATCGACACCGACATGTTCCGCCGCGCCTACGAGGCCGACCCGAAGAAGGCCGAATTCGCCGCCGCCATGCACCCGGTGGGCCGCGTTGGCCGTGTCGAGGAAATCGCCTCCGCCGTGCTCTACCTGTGCAGCGACCACGCCGGCTTCACCACCGGTATCGCACTGCCGGTGGATGGTGGCGCCACGGCGATCTGACGCTTTCGTAGGGCGCATAACGCACCAGTGTTATCCGCCGCCGGTTTGGCCGGCGGATAACCTGTTCCAGGTTATGCGCCCTACAGACTAAGCCCCACGCTGCGATTGCAATGGAACACCTGTAGGAGCGAGGGAGACGCCCAGTTCTTGCTCGCGAACGGGGTTCCCGGCCGATTCCTCGCTGGGCGGTTCGCGAGCAAGCTCGCTCCTGCGAAATGCCCGCTCGCCTCACGATCCCGCCCTGTTCGCTACAAACCTTCGCATTCTGTTACACGATGAAGTGGTTTTGGCCTGCAAGGCCAGTTACAAGCGCCCAAGAGGCCGAAACAATCGGCCCATTCCAGTTGGAGAATAATGACAATGACCAACGATCCCTTGCTGACGCTCTTCATGCCCATCGCCCTGGGCATCATCATGCTGGGCCTCGGCCTGTCCCTGACGGTCGCTGATTTCGCCCGCGTAGTGCGCTATCCCAAACCCGTGCTCATCGGGCTGGTGTGCCAGATCATCCTGCTGCCCCTGGCCTGCTTCCTCATCACCGTCGGCTTCGCCCTTGAAGCTGCGCTGGCCGTGGGCATGATGCTGCTCGCCGCGTCCCCTGGCGGCACCACGGCGAACCTCTACAGCCACCTGGCCCACGGCGACGTGGCGCTGAACATCACGCTGACCGCGGTGAACTCGGTGATCGCCATCCTCACCATGCCGCTGATCGTCAACCTGTCGCTGCTGTATTTCATGAACGACGGCCAGACCATCCCGCTGCAATTCGGCAAGGTGCTGCAGGTATTCGTCATCGTGCTGGGCCCTGTGGCCATCGGCATGATCGTGCGCCGGCTGCTGCCGGGCGTGGCGGCGGCGCTGCAGAAACCGGTGAAGATCCTTTCCGCGCTGTTGCTGGCGGTGATCATTGGCGTGGCCGTGACCAAGGACTGGCAGACCTTCCTCACCTACGCGCCTATCGTCGGTGCGGCGGCGCTGAGCTTCAACCTGCTGAGCCTCGCCGTGGGCTACTGTGTGCCGCGCCTGCTCAAGCTGTCCAAACCGCAATCCATCGCCATCGGCATGGAGATCGGCATCCACAATGGCACCCTGGCGATTGCCCTGGCGCTTAGTCCCATGCTGCTGAATAACAGCACCATGGCGATTCCCGCAGCGATCTACGGCGTATTGATGTTCTTCACCGCCGGGCTGTTCGGCTGGTGGGTCAGCCGGGGTGTAGCCAAGACAGCGCCGGAGCAGGCACCCGCCTGATATTGGTTCGCGACGCCGGTCAGATGAAGGTCTGACCGCTGGCGATCAATCCGCCCAATGCCACGCGGGCGCGTCGAACATGCCCTGGTCGCGGATGCGCGTCTGGCCCAGTTCCTTGTCCAGGTGCAGGCAATTGCACTCGGGGTGTTCCTCCAGCGTGGCGATCAGCCGGCTGGCGTGGGACACGACCCAGACCTGGGTGTGCTTCGAGGCGGCGATGATCAGGCGTCCCAGCGCCGGCAGCAGGTCCGGGTGCAGGCTGGTTTCCGGTTCGTTGAGCACCATCAGTGACGGTGGGCGCGGGGTGAGCAGGGCGGCGACCAGCAGCAGGTAGCGCAAGGTGCCGTCGGACAGCTCCGAGGCACTCAGCGGGCGTAGCAGGCCGTGCTGCTTCAGCGCCACGGCGAATCGCCCGCCGGGCTGGCAGTCGATCTGCAGTTCGGCGCCGGGGAAGGCATCGCTGATGGCATTTTCCAGTGCGCCGGCGTCGCCGATTTCACGGATGGTTTGCAACGCGGCGGCGAGGTCGCGGCCGTCATGGTGCAGCACCGGGGTGCGAGTCCCCAGTTGCGGCTGACGCGCAGGCGCGTCGGCGTCGGTGCGGAAGTGGTCGTAGAAGCGCCAGCCGCGAATCTGCTCGCGCAGCAACAGGGCTTCGGGGCAGTCGGAGCCACTGCCGATCTGAGTGAACAGGCTGTCGAAGGTCGGGATGTGCTGCTCCAGCACCTGCCAGCTGCGGCCTTCGCGGGCGCGCAGCATCGGGCCGTTGCGCTCCACCAATTGCGAGGCGGGGCGATACCAGGGGCCGGCCCAGATGCTTTCGTGCTTGATCTCCGGGTCCAGGCCGAAGGCGCTGACCACTGGCGGTGGCGGCAGGCCGAGGGCGATGGCGTAGCCGAAATCTTCACCGGCAAAACCCAGGCGTAGGCGTTTCACTTCGTTGCGCGGGCCGCCCTGGACCTCGACTTCGCCCGTCCGCATACGCCGCGAATGGCTTTCCGGCCCGGCCCAGAAGGTGGACTCCAGCCCGCCCTCGCGCGCCAGTGCGTTGACCACGCCGCCTTGGGCGGTTTCGGCGAGCAGGCGCAGGGCGCGGTAGAGGTTGGACTTGCCGCTGCCGTTGGCGCCGGTGATCAGGTTCAGCCGGCCCAGCGGCAGCACCAGTGAATTGATCGAGCGGTAGTTGGCGACGGCCAGGGTGTGCAGCATGCGGGGCGATCCGTGGGCGGGAAACGCCCGCATGCTAGCAGAAGGGTCTTACGGCGCGCGGCGCCAGTTCAGCACCAGTTGGGTCAGCAGGCCGGCCACCAGTCCCCAGAAGGCCGAGCCCACGGAGAACAGGGTGAAGCCCGAGGCGGTCACCAGGAAGGTCACCATCGCCGCTTCGCGCTGGCGGGCGTCGGCCATGGCGTTGGTCAGGCCATTGGTGATCGAGCCGAGCAGGGCCAGTGCGGCGATGGACAGCACCAGCGCCTTGGGGAGCGCCGCGAACAGCGCGGCCAGGGTGGCGCCGAAGATACCGGCGATGCCGTAGAACAGCCCGCACCAGAGCGCGGCGGTGTAGCGCTTGTGCGGGTTCTCGTGGGCTTCCGGGCCAGTGCAGATGGCTGCGCTGATGGCCGCCAGGTTGATGCCGTGGGAGCCGAAAGGCGCCAGCAGCAGCGAGGCGATGCCAGTGGTGGAGATCAGTGGCGAGGCGGGTACCTGGTAGCCATCGGCACGCAGCACGGCGAGGCCGGGCATGTTCTGCGAGGCCATGGCGACGATGAACAGCGGGATGGCGATGCTGATGGTGGCGGCCAGGGAGAAGCTCGGCGTGGTCCACACCGGGCGGGCGATCTCCAGCTGGAAGTGGCTGAAGTTCAGCAGGCCGAGGAAGCCGGCCAAGGCAATGCCCACCAGCAACGCAGCGAACACCGCATAGCGCGGCGACAGGCGCTTGGCAACGAGGTAACTGACAAACATTGCCACCACCAGTGCCGTCTGCTGCTGCGCGGCGTTGCAGATCTCGATGCAGATGCGGAACAGCACGCCGGCCAGCAAGGCCGAGGCCAGCGAGCCGGGCACCTGGCGCATCAGGCGGTCGAAGCTGCCGGTGATGCCGCAGATCGTGATCAGCGCGGCGCAGACGATGAACGCGCCGATGGCCTCGCCATAAGGCACGCCGGGCAGGCTGCTGATCAGCAGCGCGGCGCCGGGGGTGGACCAGGCGATGACGATGGGGGTGCGGTAGCGCAGGGTCAGGCCGATGGTAGTCAGGGCCATGCCGATGGACAGCGCCCAGATCCACGAGGAGATCTGCGCGGTGGTCAGCCCTGCCGCCTGGCCGGCCTGGAACATCAGCACCAGCGAGCTGGTGTAGCCGGTGAGCATGGCGACGAACCCGGCGACGATGGCGGCGGGGGAAGAGTCGGCCAGCGGGCGCAGGGGCGCAGAGGCGGGTGTGGTGTCAGTCATGCACGAATTTCCGTCAGGTGCGGGTAAGCAGAGGGTAGAGCGAAGCGACCAGCAGTGCCGCCATGCCGAAGTTGAACAGGCGCAACCGTAGCGGATCTTCCAGCCAGCGCCGCAGCAGACTGCCGAGCACCGTCCAGACGCCCACGCTGGGCAGGTTGACCACGGCGAACAGGGTGGCGATCAGCACCACGTTGCCGATCCAGCTGTTGGCCGGCAGGTAGGTGGCGATGGCGCCCACGGCCATTACCCAGGCCTTGGGGTTGACCCACTGGAAAGCGGCAGCCTGGAGGAAGGTCATGGGGCTGGCGGCGTTCTCGCCTTTCGCCTCAGGCGCGCCGGAGCGGGCAATCTTCCACGCCAGATAGAGCAGGTAGGCGCCACCGGCATAGCGCAGCGCCGCGTAGGTCGCCGGGAAACGCTCGAACAGCTGGTGCAGGCCCAGGCCCACGGCGACCACCAGCAGCAGGAAGCCGATGCTGATACCGAGCATGTGCGGAATGGTGCGGCGGATGCCGAAGTTCACGCCCGAGGCCAGCAGCATCATGTTGTTGGGGCCGGGGGTGATGGAGGTGACGAAGGCGAACAGCACGAAGGCGCCGAGGAGTTCGAGGGGCATGGCGGTATACCGGTCTAGTTGTCGGGCCAGACTAATCCCGCAGGCTCCGGGCTGTCCCATAACAGCCAGCGGCCGAGTGGCCCGTACAGTGCGAGCAGCAGTGGCGTGCGCGGAAGTGCGTCGGTATGGTGCGGGAAAGCCGTACGACTGATGGAAGATCGCCAGCATGGAACAGAATCCCTACGCCGCCCCCAAGGTCGAGCTGGTGGATCAGAGCGCTCCGGGGGCATTCCTCGCCGGGCGCTGGAGTTCCGGCCGCCTGCGCCTGCTCGCTGGCCTGAGTCTGGCGCTGTTACTGTGCAATCTGGTGCTGTTCGTCCTGTCTTTTGCAGCCGCGCTGCAGGAGTCGAGCACCTGGCAGCGCTATGAACTCTGGGTCGGCGTGCTCAGTACGGTGCTCGGCTGCTTCCTGCTGTGGCGCACCCGACATTTTCTCGAGGATCGCTTCAGTGCCCGCGGACTGGGCTGGCCGGTTGGGCTGTCGATCGCCATCGCGCTGGTGATGCAGACCTACAGTCTGGTTTTCGACGACCAGCTCAGCGGCGAACTCAACGGTGCGCTGATGGGCTTCATGGGGCTTTTCGTACCCACCGGCATCGTCACCCTGTGGTACGGCATCCGCCTGTTGAAGATCGAGTTGCCGTACCCGTCGGTGAAAATCATGGGCTGGCTGGAGGTCACCTCTGGCGTGTGCCTGCTCAGCGTCCTGCTGTTCCTGCCCGGTACTGCGCTGGCCATGGCCAGCCTGCTGCCGCTGGCGCTGATGTTCCTGCGCGCCGCCCGCGAGCTGGAAGCCGCCGCCGGCTAGTCTTCGTCCTGTGACCAGGCGATGGCCTGGTTGACCGCCAGCCAGCCGCGAACGGCGTCCTCTCCGGCCTCGTCGAAGGCCCGTTGCAGCAGGCGCCCCTGTTCCTGGCGCAGGGCCTTTTCCAGCTTGCCGCCCTCGGTCGTCAGCTCCAGCAGGCGCCGGCGCTTGTCGTTGTCGCAGGCTTCACTGCGGATCAGGTCGCGCTCCAGCAATTGGCGCAGCGGCACGTTCAGTGCCTGCTTGGTCACGCCGAGGGCGGACAGCAGCTGGCTGACGCTCAGCCCCGGATTGCGCGCGATAAAGAACAGGATGCGGTGGTGAACCCGGCTCAGGCCGCGGCGCGCCAGCATCTCGTCGGGTTTCGCGGTGAAGGCCCGGTAGCTGTGGAAGAAGGCTTCCATGGCCTGGAGTTGCAGCGCATTTTTTATTAGGTCAGGCATATTGACGTATCCGTCTCGGGCGTCGTAGCTTCGGTCAACCAGTTTGACTCATTCTTCCGTGCTCCCGCTACCGGTGACCCCATGGCCTTCTCCGAACGCATCGCCCGACTGAAAAGCTCTCTGATCCGTGAAATCCTCGCCGCGGCGCAGCGCCCGGAGGTGATGTCCTTCGCCGGTGGCCTGCCCGCCGAGCCGATGCTGCCAAAGGTGAACTGGGATGACATGCCGGCGAGCATGGGTCAGTACGGCATGAGTGAAGGGGAGCCGGCGCTGCGTGAGGCCATCGCTGCCGAGGCGCGTGCGCTGGGCGTGCCCTGCGAGGCGAGCCAGGTGCTGATCGTCAGCGGCTCGCAGCAGACGCTGGACCTGGCGAGCAAGCTGTTCATCGACCCGGGCACCGAGGTGCTGCTCGAAGCGCCGACTTACCTCGCTGCGCTGCAGGCCTTCCAGCTGTTCGGCGCGAACTGCCTGACCGTGCCGCTGGGTGCCGAAGGTCCGGACGTTGTCGCGCTGCGCCAGCGTCTCGAAACCAGCAAACCAGCCTTTGCCTACCTGATCCCGACTTTCCAGAATCCGTCCGGTGTGCGCTACAGCGAACAACGTCGCGATGAAGTGGCCGCAGTGCTCGACGAGTTCGGCGTGACCCTGATCGAGGATGAACCCTACCGCGAGCTGGTGTTCGATCAGGGCGCCGCGACTCCGTTGGTCAGCCGCCTGAAACAATCCAGCTGGATCTATACCGGCACTGTCTCCAAGACGCTGCTGCCGGGCCTGCGGGTGGGCTTCCTGATCGCCACGCCCGACCTGTTCCCGCACCTGCTGCGCCTGAAACAGTCCGCCGACCTGCACACCAACCGCGTCGGTCAGTGGCAGGCGTTGCAGTGGTTCGGCACCGAGGCCTACCGTGGCCATCTGGCCGAACTGCGCGATTTCTATCGCATCCGCCGCGACGCCATGCAGAAGCAGCTGGAAGAGCATTTCGCCGAGCTGGCCGAGTGGAACGTGCCGCAAGGTGGGCTGTTCTTCTGGCTCAGGCTCAAGCAGCCGCTGGACACCCGCACGTTGCTGGATGCGGCGCTGGCGCAGAACGTGGCCTTCATGCCCGGTGAGCCTTTCTTCACCGAGCCGGATGCCAATCCCGGCTATTTGCGGCTTAACTTCAGCCACGTGGCGCCCGAACGCGCCGGCGAGGGGCTCCGTCGCCTGGCGGCGGTGATCCGTGAAGCCCAGGCCCAGTGAGGAGATGAGCATGTACACCGTCTACGGCGATCAACTGTCCGGCAATTGCTACAAGGTCAAGCTGGCCCTGCATCTGCTCGGCCTGCCTTACCAGTGGCACGAGATCGACATCCTCAAGGGTGAGACACAGACTGCCGAGTTCCTGGCGATGAACCCCAACGGCAAGGTGCCGGTGCTGAAGCTCGAGGACGGCACCTGCCTGTGGGAATCCAACGCCATCCTCAACTTCCTCGCCGACGGCAGCGATCTGCTGCCCAGCGAACCGCGCCTGCGCACCCAGGTGCTGCAATGGCAGTTCTTCGAGCAGTACAGCCATGAGCCCTACGTGGCGGTGGCGCGCTTCATCGAGTTCTACCTCGGCCTGCCCGAGGAGCGCCGCGAAGAATATGCGCGCTGCCAAAAGGGCGGGTACAAGGCGCTGAAGGTGATGGAGAAGCAGCTGGAGCAGACGCCTTATCTGGTGGGCGACTCGTACTCTATCGCCGATATCACCCTGTACGCCTACACCCATGTCGCTCACCAGGGCGGCTTCGACCTGTCGACCTTCCCGGCGATCAACGCCTGGCTGGCGCGGGTGGCGGATCACCCTCGGCATGTGGGGATGGAAGACTGACCTTCGCGCTCGCTCAGTGAAAACGCCGCTTCCCTGGAAGCGGCGTTTTTCATTGTGCGCCAGTTGCTCTTGGTAGGAGCGAGCTTGCTCGCGAACAGATTTTCCGGCCCCTCCGGCGCTGGGAGGTTCGCGAGCAAGCTCGCTCCTACAGGCGAAATCGTATATCGGAGCTGAAGGCCAGTAATTTGCCATCAGATGAATCCGAAAAAGCCGCTCTAAACCGCTGATTCCGGTGCTTTGGGGTTGACCGGCATCATGGCGGCGTTTTGTCGCCCTCCCTAATCTGGACGTGCTGCCATGCGGGAAGTACCGATGTGGCCGGGCGCGAGCGGCAGGCAGTGTCGTCGCCCGGCATGGGGAGGGGAAAGATGGCCTATCTGGTCTGGCAGGCGGATCTCGATACCGGGATCGGAGTAATCGACGCACAGCACAAGCGCATCGTCGAAATGATCAACCAGCTGCACGAGGCCCAGGCCCATCACGACCGAGCCATGCTCGGCGGCGTGATCGAGGAACTGGTCGACTACACCATCTCGCACTTCGCCTTCGAGGAGACCCTGCTGGAGGACTCCGGCTACCAGTTCACCCGCGCGCACAAGAAGGTCCACGAACTCTTCATCAAGCGCGTTTCCGACTACCGTCAGCGCTTTGATGCCGGCGAGGACGTTGCCGAAGAGCTCAAGGGGCTGCTCGGCCGCTGGCTGTTCAACCATATCCGCAACGACGACGCGAACTATGTGGAAGCGGTGAAGGCGACCATGCACGAGCTGACCCGCGACCAGAGCCACGGCGGCTGGCTGTCGCGCTCGATGAAGCGATTCTTCGGCTGAATTTCGCAACACTTTGCCGGTGAATGCCGACGCGATTCCCCCACGGCTAACTATGCTCTGTGCACAACTACAAGCAATGCCACGGGGGTATTCGCGCATGAAGACGCTGTTGAAGTCACTGCTGCTGCTTTCTTTCCTGTCGTCCTTCCCATTGTTCGCCGCTCAGTCGGCCACCTCGCAGTCGGACGACCAGCGCGCCAAGGCACTGCTGTCCAAGGCGGTGGCCGCATACAAGCAGGAGGGCGACAAGGCCTTCGCCGCGTTCAGTCGCCAGGGCGAGTTCGTCGATGGCGACCTCTACGTCTTCGTGGTGGACAGCCACGGCACCATGCTTGCCAGCGGCGGGCCGTCGGTGGTGCTGATCGGCCGGGATGTTTCCTCTACGCTTGATCCCGCGCTGCAGCAGCAGTTCGCCAAGACGCTGAAGTCGCCGGAGACGGGCAAGGTTCAGCAGGCCGACTACCGCTGGAAGAACTGGGCGGACGGGCAGGTGGAGCGCAAGCACGTCTATTACCAGCGCGTCGGCGATCGCTTCCTCGCGGTGGGCTACTACATTCCGCGTGCCTCGGCGCAACAGGCCGCCGCCATGCTGGACAAGGCGGTGAAGGCCGTGGAGGCCAACCCGGAAGGCACCTTCAAGCAGATCACCGCACGGGACAAGGCCTTCATCGAGGATGACCTCTACGTCTTCGTGGTCGACCTGGATACCTCGAAGTTCGTCGCCCATGGCTTCAACATACGGATGGTCGGCACCGATTTCGACTCGCTCAAGGACCCGGGCGGTAACCCCATCGGCCACGCCATGCTGGAACTGGTGAAGGCCAAGGGCGAAGCCGAGTTCGAGTACCAGTGGCGCAACCCGGTGACCAGCAAGGTGGAGAACAAGCACGCCTTCCTGCGCAAGGCTGGCCACTATCTGGTCGCGGTGGGTTACTACACTCGCTGATCCCTTTCCTGCAGGCACAAAAAACCGGCCCTGGGGCCGGTTTTTTCATGGCGGCGGTTCGCGATCAGCGGATCAGGCTGAGGAACTCGCTGCGGGTGGCGGCGTTCTCGCGGAACTCGCCGAGCATCACCGAGGTGACCATCGAGGAGTTCTGCTTCTCCACGCCGCGCATCATCATGCACATGTGCTTGGCCTCGATCACCACGGCCACGCCCAGCGCGCCGGTGACCTGCTGCACGGCCTCGGCGATCTGCCGGGACATGTTCTCCTGGATCTGCAGGCGGCGGGCGTACATGTCGACGATGCGCGCGACCTTGGACAGGCCCAGGACTTTGCCATTGGGGATATAGGCGACGTGCGCCTTGCCAATGAACGGCAGCAGGTGGTGTTCGCACAGCGAGTAGAGCTCGATGTCCTTGACCAGCACCATTTCGCTGTTGTCGGAGCTGAACAGGGCGCCGTTGACGATCTCCTCCAGCGTCTGCTGGTAGCCGCGGCAAAGGTACTGCATGGCCTTGGCGGCACGCTTGGGCGTGTCGACCAGACCTTCGCGGGTGACGTCCTCACCGAGTTGGCTGAGGATCGCGGAGTAGTTTTGTTCCAGGGACATGATCTACCTGTGGCAATGACAAAAATAGAAACCGTGGCGCAGGGTAGGGCGCTCCGCCTTGGCTGGCAAGGCCCGCGCGCCGGTTGGCGCGTTATGGCGGGTGGTTTGTCGCCAGGCGCGCGGCCAGGGTTTTACTCGTCGCGGCCTTCGAGCATGGTGCGCCGCAGCATCACGTAGATGGCGCCGGTGCCGCCGTGGCGCGGCAGGCAGGAGGTGAAGCCAAGCACTTGCGGGTGCTGGCGCAGCCAGGTGTTCACGTGGCTCTTCACCATCGGGCTGCGGCCGTCGATGCGCGCGGCCTTGCCGTGGGTGACGCGGACGCAGCGGATCTCGAACTTGGTGGCTTCGGCAATGAAGTCCCAGAGGGTTTCGCGGGCGGTCTCGATTTTCATGCCGTGCAGGTCGAGGCTGCCTTCGAAGGCGATCTGGCCGGCCTTGAGCTTGCGGATCTGGCCTTCCTGGACGCCGTCGCGGGCCCAGTAGAGTTCGTCTTCGGGGCCGACGTCGATGACGAACTGGTCGGACAGGCCGTCCACCCGGATGTTCTCGGTACGCACGGTCGCGTTCTGCCGCAGCTCCTTGAGCTGTTTGCGGTCGGCCTTGGGTTTGCCGGTGTCGGCCTGGTCCACGGTGATGCGCTTGACGCCGCGCATCTCGCGGGCGAACTGGGAAAAATCGTCGTCTTGCATGCGCACCTCCTCGAAGAGCCGCGCAGTCTAACGGATCGTGCCTGCCCTGCGGAAATTCGTCACATTGCCCGTGGGAGATCAGTCGCGGCGCTTCATCAGTCGAGGCGACAGGCTCAGGCCTTCGCGGCCGCGGGCGCGGCGGCGGGCGGCGCGCCAGAAGGTGACGCCCAGCCAGAGGCAGAGCAGGCCGATCACCAGTAGCACGGCGCCGGCGCCCGGTTCGATGTGCAGTACGCCCACGGCGGGTTGGCGACGGAGCAGGGCGGCAACGCCAGCCATGGCGGACAGGATGCCGAAGGTGGCGATCACTGCGGCGATCGCGGCGGCGAAGCGCCAGCGCCAGCGGCCCGGACGTTTCGGGCGCAGGCTGGGTGGATCGAATTTCTCGGTCATCTTCATCCCGACTTCCTCATCTGTTGAACGAGGCTATGACCGGTGGGGAGGGGTGGGGTTCCAACCCCAGGGTCGGGAAGCGCGGCGAACCCACTGGGTGAGCGGGTTCGCGGGCTTTCGCGCCTAAGCTGAGCCTAACCCCGGGCGCTTGTCGTTGCCGCCCGTCGGGACGAATGGCTTCACACCAGCGCCTGGGCCTGTGCGACCACGGCGGCGAAGTTGTCGCCCAGGGCGGCGATTTCCGCTCGGTGCAGGTCGCGGGCCGCGAGCACGCCACCTTCGGGAGTGGGGATGTCGCGGGTGGCGCAGGCCGCATCCACCAGGGTGCAGCGGTAGCCGTAATCCTTGGCGGCGCGGACGGTGGTGCTGATGCTGGAGTGGGTCATGAACCCGCAGACGATCAGGTCCAGACGGCCGCTGGCCTGCAGGCGGTCATGCAGGTCGGTGCCGGCGAAGGCGTTGGGCAGGCGCTTGTCCACCACCACCTCGCCCGGCAACGGAGCCAGCTCGGGGAGGAAGCGGCCGCGCGGGCCCTGCGGGTCGAGCAGGCCGCCGACCACGCCCAGATGGTGCACGTGGACGATCGGGGTGCCCATGTTCCGGGCCGCCTCCAGCAGCAGGCGAATCTGCGCCACCGCGGCATCCAGGTCAGGCAGCGCCAGTACGCCGCTGCGGTACTCCTCCTGGGCATCGATGATCAACAGAGTGCTCTGGCGCAGGGTGGCCGGCGGATATCCGCGCCCACTGATCTGCAGCATGCTGAGCGGATGGGACATGTCACGACTCCTGTAAATGCATGTTCACTCATTGTGGGCCGTAACGCGTCCGCTGTGAATCTTTGCGAACTCGCGCCAAAGTGGTATTGGCATTCTTCTCAGGAACTGCCCGGAGGCGCCCCAGAGGTTCCCTGCTGAGCTAGAATGCGCCCCTTTTTTGCGAGCTGCGAGGACTGCTGCCGTGACCGAATCCCGTTTGCTGACCCTGCGTGACCATATCCGCTGGGCCGTCAGCCGCTTCCACGCCGAGGAACTGTTCTTTGGCCACGGTACCGACAACGCCTGGGACGAAGCCCGCCAACTGGTGCTGGGTGCGCTGCACCTGCCCTGGGAAATGGCCGATGCCTACCTGGACTGCCGCCTCGAGGACGAGGAGCGCGACTACCTGATGCACCTGCTGCGCCGGCGCATCGAGGAGCGCGTGCCCACCGCCTACCTGCTGGGCGAAGCCTGGTTCTGCGGCATGCCCTTCGTGGTGGACGAGCGTGTGCTGGTGCCGCGTTCCCCCATCGCCGAGCTGATCGAGCGCCGCTTCGAGCCCTGGCTGGCGGCTGACCCTGCGCGAATCCTGGACCTGTGCACCGGCTCGGGCTGCATCGGCATCGCCTGCGCCAGCGCCTTCCCGGAATCCGAGGTGGTACTGGGCGACCTGTCGTTCGATGCCCTGGAAGTGGCCAACATCAACATCGAGCGCCACGAGCTGGGTGAACGCGTCTATACCGTGCAGGGCGATGGCTTCGAAGGCCTGCCGAGCCAGCGTTTCGACCTGATCGTGTCGAACCCGCCCTATGTCGATGCGGAAGACTTCGCCGACATGCCCGCCGAGTACCACCATGAGCCGGAGCTGGGCCTGGCCTGCGGCAGCGACGGCCTGGACCTGGTGCGGCGCATGCTCGCCGAGGCTGCGGAGCACCTGACCGAGCGCGGCACGCTGGTGGTAGAAGTGGGCAACAGCCAGGTGCATGTGGCGGCGCTCTACCCGGAAGTGGACTTCACCTGGCTCGATTTCGAATACGGCGGCCATGGCGTGTTCCTGCTCTCGGCGCAGCAGTGCCGGGAACATCAGGAGCTGTTCAAGGCGCGGGTGAAGGCCTGATCCGCTCCGCAAGTGGGGTGAACCTGTAGGAGCGAGCTTGCTCGCGAACGGATTTGCCGGTTACCCCGGTGCTTGGCCGATTCGCGAGCAAGCTCGCTCCTACAAAAAACTCCTGGCACACTCGGCGCGGGCCA
The DNA here is from genome assembly GCF_051990045.1 of Pseudomonas sp. YH-1. Classification (NCBI taxonomy): domain Bacteria; kingdom Pseudomonadati; phylum Pseudomonadota; class Gammaproteobacteria; order Pseudomonadales; family Pseudomonadaceae; genus Pseudomonas; species Pseudomonas sp. YH-1. The sequence continues at coordinate 3,187,834 of NZ_CP178184.1, forward strand.
TCGACGGCAATCCGCGCCTAGTGCGTGGCGATCCAGATCAGCAGCCCGGCCTGGAACACGGCGAACACCGTCAGGCAGGCGATGGTGAAGCGCAGGCTGGTGTCGTCGCGGCGGAAGGTCTCGATGCGCTGCTCCAGCCGGCGGATCTCGTTGGACTGGGTGGCGAGGTTCTGGTCGGCCTGTTCCAGCATGGAGCCGGCCTCCAGCAGCGGGACTATCTGCACCTTCTCCTTGTGCCAGTCGTCGTACAGTTCGCTGACCCTACCGACGCTGTAGCGTGCCTTCAGCAGCCGCGAATCCTCGTAGATCACATCGAAGCCCTGGGCGCGCAGGAAGTGGTCGCGGCGCTGCCGGGCCTCTTCATTGGGCGCGTCCTTCATCGCCAGCGCGCCGCCCTCGACGCGGTAGTGCGACCACTTCTTTTTCGCCCAGGCCACCCCCTGGGCCAGCAGGAAGCGCCCGAGGCCGCGGTTCAGCGGTTCGGTGGCGAAGCCTGAATCGGCGCCGAAGCGCACTTCCTTGTTGCGGTGGTCCGCCCAGACCTCCAGCAGGTTCACTTCCTTGCGCAGCACCAGGCCGGGCACCTGAACCGTCAGGCGCAGCAGGCTCTGCTCGGCGTTGTGGCGTTCCACCCGGCCGAATTGGACAAAACGCAACGGCCGCGCACCCGTGGTGCGATCGGTGGGCAACGGCGCCAGGCGCAGCAGGCGATAGTGTTCCGGCGCAAGCTCGGCCCATGGGTGCGGGCGGGCGGCGGCCTCGTCGGCGGCGACGGCGGTCTGTTCGGCTTCGGTCATGGGGATCTACCTCGGGGCCTGGCGGGCGTGGCCAGGGCTCTCCCGTGGTTTATCGACGCACCGGCGCATTTCTTGAGACGGTCGCTCCAGATTCCGCCAAGGTGCCGCCCGGCAGGCCCTGGGCCTTCTGGATAAAGGCGCTGACGCGCTCCACCAGCTCGCGGGCCAGCGGCAGATTGGGGTTGTTGTAGGAGGCGAGTTGCTGCGGACCGCTGGTCGGAACGATGCGCAGGATGTGGTTCATCCCCGAAATCAGGTGGAAGTCGCTGTCGGGCTTTGCGCGCTTGAGCGCCTGCGCGTCCTCGACGCCGACCTGGATGTCGTTGGTGCCCTGCAGGATCAGGGTGGGCAGCTTGAGCATGGCGAATGCTCGGGCCGGGTCCTGGCGGAACAGCGAGATCAGGTAGGGCTGCACGCTGGGGCGGAACAGCACTTTCAGTGGCTCTGGCACCTTGGGTTGCAGTTGCCCGGCCTGCAGGCCGTCGATCAGCTGGTCGGCCTGCGCCAGCAGTGGCGGGGCCAGCCGGCCCTGCAGCTGTTCGCGCAGCACGTCGCCGATCGGGCGGGCGCTGCCGGCCAGGGAAACCAGTGCCTCGGCGTGGGTTTGCGGCGCAGCGAGGCTGGCGATCAGCGCGCCTTCGCTGTGGCCGATGAGAATCTGCCGGCCGAAGCGTGGGTCGTGGGCCAGCTTGTCGCTCCACGCCACCACATCGCTGACGTAGGCCTCGACGCTGAGCTCTTCCTCGCGCGGCGCCGCCGGCAGGCTGCGGGCTACACCGCGCTTGTCATAGCGCACGCTGGCGATGCCGTTCTCCGCCAGTGCTTCGGCCAGCTTGCGCAGGTAGGCATTCTGCCCGCCCTCGGGATTGTTGCCGTCGCGGTCGGTGGGGCCGGAACCGGCGATCAGCAGGGCCACGGGTGGCGGGCTCTGGGGCGACGGCGACTGGGGTAGCAGCAGGGTACCGCGCAGCACACCGTGGCCTGTGTCCAGGTCATAGGGGCGTTGCAGGATGCTGGTGGGGGCGGCCAGGGCCACTGAGGAGGCGAGGCCGGCGAACAGGCAGAGGCAGAACAGGGCAAGACGGCGCATCGAGGACTTCGCGATGGGGCTGATGGCGCTTTGATCCTCGCGGGCGGCGAAGGTTCGCAGGGCGGATTGACGCAGGTATACTGCTCGGCCTTTTCGAATCCCAGCCTTTTCGCGGAGCCTCGCATGTCCGGCAACACCTACGGCAAGCTGTTCACCGTCACCACCGCTGGCGAAAGCCACGGCCCGGCGCTGGTCGCCATCGTCGACGGCTGCCCGCCCGGCCTGGAGATTTCCCTGGAAGACCTGCAGCGCGACCTGGACCGCCGCAAGCCCGGTACCAGCCGCCACACCACCCAGCGCCAGGAAGCCGACGAGGTGGAAATCCTCTCCGGTGTGTTCGAGGGCAAGACCACCGGTACTCCCATCGGCCTGCTGATCCGCAACACCGACCAGAAGTCCAAGGACTACTCGGCGATCAAAGACCTGTTCCGCCCGGCCCACGCCGACTACACCTACCACCACAAGTACGGCATCCGCGACTACCGTGGCGGCGGCCGTTCCTCGGCGCGCGAGACCGCCATGCGCGTGGCCGCCGGCGCCATCGCCAAGAAGGTGCTGGCGGGCATGGGCATCACCGTGCGCGGCTATATGAGCCAGCTCGGCCCGATCGAAATCCCCTTCAAGACCTGGGACAGCGTCGAAGACAACGCCTTCTTCAGCCCCGACCCGGACAAGGTGCCGGAGCTGGAGGCCTACATGGACCAGCTGCGCCGTGACCAGGATTCGGTGGGCGCGAAGATCACCGTGGTCGCCGAAGGCGTGCCGCCGGGCCTGGGCGAGCCGATCTTCGACCGCCTGGACGCCGAACTGGCCCACGCGCTGATGAGCATCAACGCGGTGAAGGGCGTGGAAATCGGCGCCGGCTTCGCCAGCGTTGCCCAGCGCGGCACCGAGCACCGCGATGAGCTGACTCCCGAGGGCTTCCTCTCGAACAACGCTGGCGGCATCCTCGGCGGCATCTCCTCCGGCCAGCCGATCATTGCCCACCTGGCGCTCAAGCCGACCTCCAGCATCACCACCCCCGGTCGTTCCATCGACGTGAACGGCGACCCGGTGGACGTGATCACCAAGGGCCGCCATGACCCCTGCGTGGGCATCCGCGCGACCCCCATCGCCGAGGCGATGATGGCCATCGTGCTGCTCGACCACCTGCTGCGCCACCGTGCGCAGAATGCCGACGTGAAGGTCGGCACCCCGGTCCTCGGCCAGCTCTGATCGACCTGGGCCCTCCGCGAGCCACACGGTTCGCGAAGGGCTCGTCGCGCCGCCGATGACGCAGGTTCCCTACTGGCGGCTGTCCAGTTTCTACTTCTTCTACTTCTGCCTGTTGGGCGGAACGGCGCCGTTCCTCGCGCTGTATTTCCATCACCTGGGCTTTTCCAGCGCGCGGATCGGCGAGCTGGTCGCCATCCCCATGCTGATGCGCTGCGTGGCGCCGAACCTGTGGGGCTGGCTGGGCGACCGCAGCGGCCAACGGCTGGCCATCGTGCGCTTTGGCGCGGTGTGCACGGCGTTGTGCTTCGCCGGCATCTTCCTCGGCCACAGCTACGCCTGGCTGGCGCTGATCATGGCCGGGCACGCGTTCTTCTGGCACGCGGTGCTGCCGCAGTTTGAAGTCATCACGCTCGCGCACCTCAAGGGCCGCACGGAATCCTATAGCCGGGTACGCCTGTGGGGCTCCATCGGCTTCATCTGCACCGTGGTCGGCCTGGGCTGGCTGTTCGAGTTCGCCAGCCTGGACGCCTACCCGCTGGCGCTGCTGGCGATCATGCTCGGCATCGTCGGCGCCAGCTGGTGGGTGCCGAACGCCCAGCCGCCGGCGCGGCAAGACGAGGCCAACGCCGGGGGCTTCCTCCAGCAACTGCTCAAGCCCGGCGTGCTCGCCTTCTATCTGTGCGTGTGCCTGATGCAGCTGTCCCATGGCCCGTACTACACCTTTCTGACCCTGCACCTGGAAGCGCTCGGCTACACCCGCGGGCTGATCGGCCAGTTCTGGGCGCTGGGTGTAGTGGCCGAGGTACTGCTGTTCCTGGTCATGCCGCGCCTGCTCAAGCGCTTCTCGCTGCGCCAGGTGCTGGTGGCGAGCTTCCTGCTGGCGGCCTTGCGCTGGCTTTTGCTGGGCACACTGGCCGGGCACCTGCCGGTATTGCTGTTCGCCCAGTTGCTGCACGCAGCGACCTTCGGCAGCTTCCACGCCGCCGCCATCCATTTCGTCCAGCGCAGCTTCCAGGCGCGCCAGCAGGGCCAGGGCCAGGCGCTCTATGCCGCACTGGCGGGGACCGGCGGCGCGCTGGGTGCGCTTTACTCCGGCTACAGCTGGGGTAGCCTTGGCCCGGCCTGGACCTTTGCCATTGCCAGCGTCGCCGCGCTGGCCGCCGCCTTCATCATCTGGACCCGTCTGAACGAGGACCCGCATGAACGACACCCGTGAACAGCTGACCCGGCAGATCATCGACGCCGGTCGCTTCCTCTATGGCCGTGGCTGGTCGCCGGCCACCAGCAGCAACTACTCGGCGCGCCTGGCGGCCGACCGCGCGCTGCTCACCGTTTCGGGCAAGCACAAGGGGCAGCTCGGCGAGGACGATGTGCTGGAAACCGACCTGGCCGGCAATAGCCTGGAGCCGGGTAAGAAGCCTTCGGCGGAAACCCTGCTGCACACCCAGCTCTACGCCTGGCGCCCGGAGATCGGTGCGGTGCTGCACACCCATTCGGTCAACGCCACCGTGCTGTCGCGCCTGACCGCCGGCGACCGCCTGGAGCTGCAAGACTACGAACTGCAGAAAGCCTTTAGCGGCGTCACCACCCATGAAGGCCGCGTCACCGTGCCAATCTTCGACAATGATCAGGACATCGCCCGCCTGGCTGCCAAGGTGCAGCCCTGGCTGGAGGCGCATCCGGACTGCCCCGGTTACCTGATCCGCGGCCACGGCCTGTACACTTGGGGCCCACGCATGGCCGATGCCCTGCGCCAGATCGAAGCCTTCGAGTTCCTCTTCGAATGCGAACTGAAAGTACTGAGCCTTCGCGGCGGCACGCGCTGAGCGAATCCGGCCCGCTTTTGAGAAAAAAGCCCAGAAGGACAACGACCATGAGCAGCCTGACCGTCTACCACGAATCCAACCCCGAGCAGCCACTGAAGCTGCTGACCCACGCCGAGGACATCGCTTCCACCCTCGGCGAGCTGGGCGTGCGTTTCCAGCGCTGGGCGGCCAACGCCCCCATCGTCCCCGGCGCCAGCCAGGAAGAAGTGATCGCCGCCTACCAGCACGAGATTCGCCGTTTGCAGGAAGAGGAAGGCTACGTCACCGTCGACGTGGTCAGCCTCACTGCTGACCATCCGCAAAAGGAAGAGCTGCGCGCCAAGTTCCTCGACGAGCACCGCCATGGCGAGGACGAAGTACGTTTCTTCGTCGCCGGCCGGGGCCTGTTCACCCTGCACATCGAGGACCACGTCTACGCCGTGCAATGCGAGAAGAACGACCTGATCTCGGTGCCCGCCGGCACCCGCCACTGGTTCGACATGGGCGAGCGCCCGCACTTCGTCGCCATCCGCCTGTTCAACAACGCTGAGGGCTGGGTCGCGAAGTTCACCGGCGACGAGATCGCCAAGCGGTTTCCGTTGCTGGAAGACTGACCTCCCCGTAGCCGGGGAGGGTGGACTGTTTCCTGCGATTCGTAGGAGCGAGCTTGCTCGCGAACAGTGTTACCGGCCCACTCCGTGCCATGCGGTTCGCGAGCAAGGACTGGGCGTCCCCCTCGGTCCTACACGTCATCCCGCCTGGGCTCAGGGCGGGTTTTTGGAGTTTCCATGCCCATCAAAGCCATCCTCACCGACATCGAAGGCACCACCAGCGCGGTCAGCTTCGTTTTCGACGTGCTCTTCCCCTATGCCGCCGCGCACCTGCCGGACTACGTGCGCCAGCACGCCGCCGAGCCGGTCGTGGCCGAGCAACTGGCGGCCGTGCGCGCCGACAGCGGCGAGGCGAATGCTGACAGCGAACGCTGCATCGAAATTCTCCTCGGCTGGATCGCCGAGGACCGCAAGGCCACGCCGCTCAAAGCGTTGCAGGGCATGGTCTGGGAGCAGGGCTACCGCGCCGGCCAGCTCAAGGGCCATGTCTACCCGGATGCCGTCGACGCGCTGCGCCAGTGGCACGCCGAGGGCTACCAGCTGTACGTCTATTCCTCCGGCTCGATCCAGGCACAGAAACTGATCTTCGGCTGCTCCGAGGCCGGCGATCTGTCGCCCCTGTTCTCGGGTTACTTCGACACCACCAGCGGGCCCAAGCGCGAGGCCGGGTCTTACCAGCGCATCGCCGCCGCCATCGGTCTGCCGGGCGAGGAAATCCTCTTCCTTTCTGACGTGGTTCAGGAGCTGGACGCCGCGCAGCAGGCAGGCCTGCAGACCATCGGCCTGGCCCGCGAGGGCGGTGTGCTGGAAGGCCATGACACCGTGGCCAGCTTCGCGGTGATCGACCCGGCCCGGTTCTGACACGCTACCAGTCGATCCAGATGGGACGGTGATCCGAGCCGCGCCAGGCGTAGGCTCCCACACCGGACACTGGTGCTCTGGCGCTGATCAGCGCGTGGTCCAACGACAGCAAGCCAGGCAACCAGGTCGGTCGGCCATTGGGGCTGCTGCGGCGCAGTCCGGCGGCCTCGATGAAGTGGCGCAGGCGTGGTGAGAACGGGCTGCTGTTGAAGTCGCCAAGCACCAGCACCGGTGCTTTCTCCGCCCTGATCCGTGCGGCGAGCTGGCGTAGCGATTCGTCCCTGGCCAACGCCAGGTTCGCTCCCAGCGGCGGCGGTGGATGCACACCGTAGATCAGCCGGCCGTCGGCCAGCTCGGCACGGATGTATGGGTAGCCCTGTGCGGCGCCGCCCAGACCGAGGACCCGGCAAGACTTCAGCGGTACCCGGCTGAATAGCGCCAGGCCGAAGGGTGAGTCGTCATAGCGGGCGCAACCCGGCGGCAATCCTTGTAATCGTGTCTCCCATTCGTGGCTGGCTTCGGTCACGAAGATCACTTTTGCATCGACCGTCGCCAGCCAGCGGGCGTCTGCATCGGCAGCGGGATTGTCTACTCTCAGGTTGTAGCCCAACAGGCGCAGCGGGCCGGCGGCGCTCGGGCTGGAAACGTCTGGAGCGGGTGCCAGGCTCCAGGCTGCCAGCCCCATCCCGACGAGCAGGAACAGGGCGTCTTGCCAGTCGCGCCGGTGGAACACGGCGGCCAGCAGCAGGATGGCTGCACAGTGGGGAATGAAGTGGCTGCACAGTTCCGCAAGCCAGTGCCAGCGACCCAGTTCGCCGAGGCCGGCCGCCAGCAGCGCCAGCCATGCGAGGCAGCGCAGGCGGGCGTTCAGGTAGTGAGGCAGGCGACTTTCGTCCATGGCGAGGTCCGAAGCTTCAACGCTGGCTATTCTGAGAGAACCTTACTTGCCGCGAAGAGAACTTCATCATGGGTTCCACCCTCAGTGGTCTGATCAGCCTGATCATCTTTGCCCTGGACATCTGGGCAATCATCAACGTCGTCAAAAGCGGTGCCGAACTACCGATGAAGATCATCTGGATCCTGGTGATCGTTATCCTGCCGGTGCTCGGGTTGATCATCTGGGCCATCGCCGGGCCGCGCGGCAACGTGCGGGTCTGAGCTTGCGGTATCGATGCCAGGGGCAGACACTTCGCTGATGCATTACTGCCTGATCGAAACAGACCTCGGCTGGTTCGGGCTCGCCTGGAGCCCGCAGGGGATTACGCGTGCCTATCTGCCGGGTGACTCCGTACACAGCGTGCGCGAGCGCTTCGCCAAGCTGGGTAGCGAAACCGCCCAGTGGCCGGCATTCATCGACGAAGCCTGCCGGTTGATCCTCGGCTATGCGCGGGGCGAGGCGGTGTCGTTCGAGACGCTGCCGCTGGACTTGTCGGGGCAGAGTGATTTCCACCGTCGCGTCTACGACGACATCCTTCAATTGGGCCGCGGCGAAACCACGACCTACGGCGAGATCGCCCGGCGCCTGGGCGATGTCGGCTTGTCCCGCGCGGTGGGGCAGGCGATGGGCTCCAACCCGATCCCGTTGATCATTCCTTGCCACCGAGTACTCGCCAGCGGCGGCAAGACCGGCGGTTTCTCCGCGCCCGGTGGCAGCACCTCGAAGATGCGCATGCTGGCGCTGGAAGGTTACGAGGACCCGCAGGCCGCGCAGACCGCTTTCGATTTCTAGCTCGGCTGTCAGGCCGATTCCAGCGCGCCTTCCAGGCGCAGCAGCAACTCCTTGCGCGGCAGGCCACCGGCATAGCCGGTGAGGCTGCCGTTGCTGCCGATCACCCGGTGGCAGGGGACGATGATGCTGATCGGGTTGGCGCCGTTGGCCGCGCCCACCGCACGGATCGCCTTGGGCCGGCCGATGCGCCGCGCGAGTTCCGCGTAGACGGTGGTGTAGCCGTAGGGAATTTCCAGCAGCGCCTGCCAGACCTGGCGCTGGAACTCGGTGCCGCCGGTATTCAGCTTCACGTCGAAGCGCTGGCGCTTGCCGGCGAAGTATTCGTCCAGCTGGCGCGCCACGTCGTCCAGCAGCGGACTGCCTTCCTGCCAATCTGGTTGTGGGTAGTGGCGGACTTCCAGATCCATGTAGAGCATCCGCAGGCCGCCTTCGTCGCCGGCCAGCAGCAGGCGGCCGGTGGGGCTGTCGTGGTAGCGGTAGTGCATGGTCATCCTCCGGTACGGCCAGCCTGGGAATAGGCGTGCCACAGGTAGACGGCGGCGTAGGCGCGCCAGGGCCGCCAGGCTTCGGCGCGGCGTTGCAGCTCGCGAGCGGTAATGCCCTCGGCGCCCCAGACCGGCGACTTGAGCAGGCCCAGGTCGGCGGCGGGGAAGGCGTCTGGATCACCGAAGGCGCGCAGGGCAATGTATTCGGCGGTCCAGGGGCCGATGCCGGGAAGGGCGCAGAGGCGCTTCACCAGGTCCTCGGCGCCGTCGTCGACGTGCAGCTCCAATGCGCCGCTGGCGCAGGCGGCGGAGAAGCGCTGCAGGGTCTCCACGCGCTTGCCGGGCATGCCGATGCCGGCGAGGTCGGCTTCGGCCAGGGCCTCGGGGGTGGGAAACAGACGGGTCGGCTGGCCTGCGATGTCGCCGGGCAGCGCTTCACCCAGGCGCTGCACCAGCCGCCCGACGATGGTCACCGCAGCTTTCACCGTGACCTGCTGGCCGACGATGGCACGCACAGCCTGTTCGAACGGGTCGAACGCCGTGGGCAGGCGCAGGCCGGGGGCCTGTAGCAAGAGCGGGCCGAGGACGGCGTCACCGCCCAGGTGCGCGGCGATGTGGGTGGGATTGCTGTCCAGGTCGAACATCTTGCGCACCTGCGTCGTCAGTGTGTCGCTGTGACGGGACGGTACGTGCAGCTCCAGCGCCAGCTCTGCGGAGTCCTCCAGAGGCGCCACGCTGAACCAGCCGCTATCCGCACCCAGCCTTACGCTGCGGGCGTAACGCCGGGGCGACAGGCATTCGACACCGCTCAGGCTGCGCAGGGCGAAGTGGTCGTGGAACTGCTGCCAGTCCCAGGGGGAGTGGTAGGGCAGGCGGATGATGCGGGGGGCGGGGGCTGTGCTTTTCATGCAGCGACCTTACCTGTTGCGTGCCGGGCTGTCCTCCCGCGGCTGACTTTCAAACTGGAGCGGCCAGGCTCGTTATATAGAGGGTACCGACGGCAGGGTTCGACCTGTCATCTTCCGGCACGTAGAATGCGCGCCTCTTTCGGGGCGGCCCGGCCGTCCCCTCCTAATGTCTTGTCCCGACGGGAGCCCACTGCATGCACGATTACCAGGAAACCCTCTACGACGGCTATGGCCAGCGTTTCAGCGTCGACAGGATGCTCCACGAGGTGCGCACCGAGCACCAGCACCTGGTGATCTTCGAGAATGCCCGCATGGGTCGCGTGATGGCGCTGGACGGCGTGATCCAGACCACCGAGGCCGACGAGTTCATCTACCACGAGATGCTCACCCACGTGCCGGTCCTCGCCCATGGCGCGGCCAAGCGCGTGCTGATCATCGGCGGTGGCGACGGCGGCATGCTGCGCGAGGTGGCCAAGCACGCCAGCGTCGAGCACATCACCATGGTCGAGATCGACGGCACCGTGGTCGACATGTGCAAGGAATTCCTGCCCAACCATTCCCAGGGTGCCTTCGACGATGCGCGCCTGAACCTGGTGATCGACGACGGCATGCGCTTCGTCGCCACCACCACGGAGAAGTTCGACGTGATCATCTCCGATTCCACCGATCCGATCGGCCCGGGCGAAGTGTTGTTCTCGGAAAACTTCTACCAGGCCTGCCACCGCTGCCTGAACGAGGGCGGCGTGCTGGTGACCCAGAACGGCACGCCGTTCATGCAGCTGGATACTGTGCGCAACACGGCGGGTCGCATGAACGGCCTGTTTGCCGACTGGCACTTCTACCAGGCGGCCGTGCCGACCTACATCGGCGGCTCGATGACCTTCGCCTGGGGCTCGACCAACCCGGTGCTGCGCAAGGTCGATGCCGCGACCCTGGCCCAGCGCTTCGCCGCCAGCGGAATCCAGACCCGCTACTACAACCCGGCCATCCATCAGGGCGCTTTCGCCCTGCCGCAGTACGTGCTGCAGGCTATCGGCAAGCCGGCCAACGACTGATGTACCGCTGCCCGCCGTGCCGATCGCACGGCGGGCAGGCGCGCAATGCCCCTGGATTTCCCGCCTGTCGGGACATTTTCTTCACAGGCCGTCCGGCACTATCCCCGCCGTCAGGCGGTCCCACCTGCGCCGGTTCACGCTTGCATCATTCGGAAACGAATCCCCGGCCAGGCTTAATGCCTGCTTAAGGCGCGCACAATAGAATGCGGCGCCGCTGCTTTTGCGGTGTAATGCCGCAGCCTTTCGCGCTCGCGCGGGCAGACCTTCCGCCCGGCCATGGCGATGCTCCTTCGAACCCTGAACGTTCACAACGGAACCAAGAAATGGGCCAATCAGAAGTCCTGACCAACCGCCAGACCGGTGCGAGCCTCACGCGGCCGACCGTGTCCAGCCACCTGGCGTTCACCGCGCTCAGCGTCGTTGCGCTGATGGTGATGTTTTCCCTGCTGCGCGTGGCGCTGCTGATCTACAACCGCGAGCTGATCGGCAGCACCCCGGCGTCCACCTTCGTCGAGGCCTTCATCACCGGTATGCGCTTCGACATCCGCGCGGTGGTCTACATCGTCGCCCCGCTGGTGTTTGCCATCGCCAGCGTGCGCGCCATGGGCTGGCGCTGGCTGTGGAAGGCCTGGCTGACCATCGCCGCGAGCATCACGCTGTTCCTCGGCGTGCTGGAGATGGACTTCTACCGCGAGTTCCACCAGCGCCTGAACAGCCTGGTGTTCCAGTACATGTCCGAAGACCCGAAGACGGTCATGAGCATGATCTGGTATGGCTACCCGGTGGTTCGCTACCTGTTGGCCTGGGCCTTTGCCACCTGGCTGCTGTACCTGGTGTTCCGTGGCATCGACCGCGCGACCCGTCCGGATGCTTCCGGTCCGCGCGCCGCCGCCTGGTACATCCGTGTGGCCGTGATGCTGGTAGTGATCGTGGTCTGCGTGGTTGCCGCTCGCGGCACCCTGCGCCAGGGCCCGCCGCTGCGCTGGGGCGATGCCTTCACCACGGATTCGATGTTCGCCAACCAACTGGGCCTGAACGGCACCCTGAGCCTGATCAAGGCCGCCGAGAGCCGCTTCCTGTCCGAAGACCGCGACAACATCTGGAAAGCCACCCTGCCGGTGGATCAGGCACGCGACGTGGTGCGCCAGATGCTGGTGATGCCGGACGACAAGCTGGTCGACGCCGATGACGCCGCCGTGCGCCGTGACTACACCCCGCCGGCCGACGGCACGCTGCCGATCAAGAACGTCGTGGTGATCCTCATGGAAAGCTTCGCCGGCCATTACGTCGGTGCGCTGGGCGGCAAGGGCGACATCACGCCGTACTTCGACAAGCTGAGCAAGGAAGGGCTGCTGTTCACCCAGTACTTCTCCAACGGCACCCACACGCACCAGGGCATGTTCGCCACCATGGCGTGCTTCCCCAACCTGCCGGGCTTCGAGTACCTGATGCAGACGCCCGAGGGCGGCCACAAGTTCTCCGGCCTGCCGCAGCTGCTGTCGGCGCGCAAGTTCGAGGACGTCTACGTCTACAACGGCGACTTTGCCTGGGACAACCAGTCCGGCTTCTTCGCCAACCAGGGCATGACCTCGTTCATCGGTCGTAACGACTTCGTCAACCCGGTGTTCTCCGATCCGACCTGGGGCGTGTCCGACCAGGACATGTTCGCCCGCGGCAACGAGGAGCTGGACAAGCTCGAAGCCACTGGCAAGCCGTTCTATGCCCTGCTGCAGACCCTGTCCAACCACGTGCCCTACGCACTGCCGAAGGATCTGCCGGTGGAGCGCGTAACCGGTAACGGCAGCCTCGACGAGCACCTGACGGCCATGCGTTATTCCGACTGGGCGCTGGGGCAGTTCTTCGAGAAGGCGAAGAAGTCGCCGTACTACAAGGACACCCTGTTCGTGGTCGTCGGCGACCATGGTTTCGGCAGCCCCGAGCAACTGACCGAGATGGACCTGTTCCGCTTCAACGTACCGCTGCTGCTGGTAGCCCCGGGCATCCAGGAGAAGTTCGGCGCGACCCGCGATACCGTTGGCACCCAGATCGACATCGTGCCGACCATCATGGGCCGCCTGGGCGGCGAAGTGCGTCACCAGTGCTGGGGCCGCGACCTGCTGAACCTGCCGGCTGGCGACAAGGGTATCGGCGTCATCAAGCCCTCGGGTAGCGAGCAGGTGGTCGCCGTGATCTCCGGCAACCGCATCCTGATCCGTCCGAAGGAAGGCGATATCCGCGTCTACGACTACAAGCTGGGCAGCGACTTTGGCGTGAAGCGTGTGGATGGCGCCACCGACCAGGAAAGCCTGCGCGTACGCCTGGAGTCCTTCATCCAGACCGCGACCAAGAGCCTGCTGGACAACACCGCTGGGGTGGTGGACGGCAAGCCTGACGCGAAGTGATCGAGCGCTAAGTGGAAAAGGGGCCTTCGGGCCCCTTTTTCGTTCCCACAGCGGAGCTCCCAGCAGGGGCGATTCATGCCCGCGATCATGCGCACAGTGAGCTCCTACAAGGCCCGTGCCAGAGACCTCGGACGAGAAATAAGCAACCAAACTAACGGTAAAAAGCAGTTATAAAGTAAGACCACATCGATCTAATGGATTATAAGAAAAGCCGTTATCCTGCCGCCCACACCACGAGGTGATCAGTTTCGCCAGTCAGGACGCGTAGATGGATGTTGGCAATATCGGTTTCGTAATCGCGGGTCTTGTCGTTGGCTTTATCGTGGGAATGACCGGTGTCGGCGGCGGTTCGCTGATGACGCCGATTCTCCTCTGGTTCGGTATCAACCCCGCCGCTGCAGTGGGTACCGACCTGCTCTATGCCGCCATCACCAAGTCCGGCGGCGTCCTGGTTCACCGCAAGAACGACAACATCGACTGGCGCATCACGGGTTGGCTGGCCCTGGGCAGCGTCCCGGCGGCGGCGCTGACGCTGCTGTTCCTGCACAGTCTGCACACCGATACCGCGGCCATGAACGCCGTGATCAAGAACGCCCTGGGTGTCGTGCTGCTGCTCACTGCGCTGGCGGTACTGTTCAAGAAGCAGGTGCTGGCCTTCGCCCAGCGCCATGCCGGCGATAGCTTCCACTTCAGCGGCTCGAAGCTGAACACCCTGACCGTGATCACCGGCGCCATCCTCGGCGCGATGGTCGCGCTGACCTCCATCGGCGCCGGCGCGCTGGGCACCGTGGCGCTGTTCATCCTTTATCCCTTCCTCGCCACCCGCCGTCTGGTCGGTACCGAGATCGCCCACGCCGTACCGCTCACCCTGGTCGCCGGCCTCGGCCACGCCAGCATGGGCAACATGGACTGGGGCCTGCTGGGCTACCTGCTGATCGGCTCGCTGCCGGGCATCTACGTCGGCAGCCACCTGGCCGGACGCATTCCGGACGGCATCCTGCGGCCGTGCCTGGCTGTGATGCTGGCGATGATCGGCTACAAGCTGGTCTTCTAAGCGCCCGAGAACACTCAGCTGCGGCGGAAACGCCCCGGTGTCACGCCTTTCCAGCGGCGGAAGGCGTGAATGAAGTTCGACACCTCGCCATAGCCGAGCCGCTCGGCAATCTCCTCCAGACGAATCGCCCCCGTGGCCAGCAACTCCTCGGCCAGCGCCTGGCGCACCTCGTCGAGCAGCGCGCGATAGCTGCTGCCTTCGGTTTCCAGCCGGCGGCGCAGCGTGCGCGACGTCATGTGCAGTTCATCCGCCAGTTGTTCCATGTCCGGCAGCCGCCCCGGCGTGCCCAGCAGACGATCGCGGATCTGTCCGGACAGCCCGGTGCGCACCTGGCGCCGGGCGAGCAGGGCGCGGCATTGTTCCTCGCAGCGGCGCGCTACTTCCGGATTGGCGCCGGGCAGCGGTAGTTCGAGAATACGGCTGTCGAAGACGATGCGGTTTTCCACCTGACCGAACAGCGGTTTCACTCCCAGTTCGTCGAGGTAAGGCTGCAGGTCGGCTGGCGCCTCGCGGCGGAACAGCGCCTGGCGGATCGGTGGCGGCTGGTTGGTGAGGTCGCGTTGGATACGCAGCACGCCGCCGCCGTCGCGGTCGATGAGGAAGTCGCGCAGGTCTTCCGGCACGGCCGCATCGTCCAGCAGCAGATGCGCCTCGCCGTCGTGTTCCTCCAGCGTCATGCGGTGGAAGGCATAGGTCAGGTCGAGGTAGCGCAGGCCCAGGTGCGCCGCGCTGAGGAAGGTCGAGCTGCTGAGCAGGGCGAAGCCCCAGATGCCATAGGTGTTGAGGTGATAGCGCAGGCCGGCCTTGAGGCCGATACCGGGGCGTTGACCGATGTGCCGGTTGATATTGCGCAGCAGCTCCAGTTCCTGGGTGGCTTCCACCTCGGCGCCGGGGTTGGCCAGCACGCCGATGTCCAGCCCGGTGCCGTCCAGGCACTGTTCCAGGGTCATGCCGTGGTCAAGGCCGAACTGGGCCATGAGCTGCACGCTGATGGCGCTGCGCCGGGGCGACCAGGGTGGGGTGGCAGGCATCGGAACCTCGGAAGTCGGAGTGACCGAAAGTCACAATTTTATGTCCGACTATGCCATAACCCGTGGCAGGAAGTCGCACTAGGATGTTGTCATCCGCCGCCGTGCGGACTTCGAAACCGGGAGCACAACAATGACAACACCTTCCCGCCGATCAGCCGCTCCGCGCGTGCTGATCATCGGTGCCGGCTTTGCCGGTCTGGGGTTGGCGATCCGCCTGCAGAAGGCCGGGATCGGCGACTTCCTGATCCTCGAAAAGGCCGCCGACGTTGGTGGCTGCTGGCGTGAGAACGTCTATCCGGGCGCCGCCTGCGACGTGCCTTCGCACCTGTATTCCTTTTCCTTCGAACCCAAGGCCGACTGGTCGCGCAAGTTCGCGCCCCAGGCGGAAATCCTCGATTACGCCCGGCACTGCGCGGACAAGTACCGCCTGCGCGAACGCATCCGCTTCAACTGCGAAGTGCGCGAGGCGAGCTTCGATGAAGCGGCTGGAGAGTGGCGAGTGACCTGCGCCGACGGTGAGGAGCTGCGCGCCCAGTCGCTGGTCTGTGCCCTCGGCCAGTTGAGCCGCCCGTTGATCCCGAAGCTGCCGGGTATCGAGCGCTTCCAGGGCAAGGCCTTCCATTCCGCGCAGTGGGACCACGGTGCGCCGCTGGAGGGCAAGCGCGTCGCGGTCGTCGGCACCGGCGCCAGTGCCATCCAGTTCGTCCCGCAGATCGCCCCGAAGGTAGCCGAGCTGCTGCTGTTCCAGCGCAGTGCTGCCTATGTGATCCCCAAGCCGGACCGTCCCTACGCCGACTGGGAACGCCGCATCAAGGCGCGCCTGCCTTGGCTGCAGCGCCTGGACCGCGGCCTGAAGTACGTCCAGCACGAGGCGCGGGCACTGGCCTTTACCGTGTTTCCGCCGATGATGAAGTTCATGCGGATCAGCTTCCACCTGCACATGCGCAAGAGCATCACCGACCCGCAGCTGCGCGCGCGGTTGCAGCCGGACTACCCCATGGGCTGCAAGCGCATCCTGATCAGCAACGACTATTACCCGGCGCTGGCGCGCAGCAACGTGAAGCTGGTGGATGCCGGCATCCGCGAGGTCACCGAAGACGCCATCGTCACCCGCGACGGTGTGCGGCATCCGGTGGACACCCTTATCTACGGCACCGGATTCGCCGCCACTGAGTTCCTCGCGCCGATGCGTATCACCGGCCTGGGCGGCCGTGAGCTGAACCAGGCCTGGAGCGACGGTGCCGAGGCCTACAAGGGCATCAGCGTCAGCGGTTTCCCCAACTTCTTCATCCTCTACGGGCCGAACACCAACCTGGGACACAACTCCATCATCTACATGCTGGAGAGCCAGTTCCCCTACGTGCTCGGCTGCCTGCAGCGGATTCAGCGCGAGGGCCTGAAGTACCTGGACCTCAAGCCACAGGCGCAGCAGGGCTTCAACCGCCAGTTGCAGCACGACCTGCAGCACACCATCTGGGAGCGCGGTTGCAGCAGCTGGTACAAGACCGAAAGCGGCCGCAATACCGTGAACTGGCCGGGCTTCACCTTCCGCTACCGCCAACAGACCCGTCAGCCGGAGTTCGCCGACTATGACTGCATCCGTTGAACCCGTGGTAACGCTGTCGCCCCGCCAGAAACTGCTGACCGCCACCCTGCGCGGTACCCTCAACCTGCTGTTTCGCGGCCTGATGGGGCCGCAACTGCCGGTGAAGGCGCAACGCGCGCTATTGCGCGGGCTGACGGCCGCGACGTTGACGCCTCGGGGTGTGCATTGCGAGCAAACGAACCTGGGCGGCGTACCTGCCGAAGTCTGGCGGCCCGACCGTGGTGGTGAGGGCCGGGTGATCCTCTACCTTCACGGCGGCGCCTACCTGATCGGCTCGCCCGCCACGCACCGGGCGATCACCGCCAACCTGGCGCGGCGCTGCAAGGCCGAGGTCTGGGTGCTCGACTACCGCCTGGCGCCCGAGCATCGCTTCCCCGCCCAGCGTGAGGATGCCGTGGCGGCCTACCGCGCGTTACTCGACAAGGGCATTCCCGCGGCAGCCATCGCGGTGGCCGGGGATTCCGCCGGCGGTCACCTGACCTTGCAGCTGGCGTTGCAGGCCAAGGCCCAGAACCTGCCGATTCCGGGGGCTTTAGTGACCTTCTCGCCGGTCACCGATCTCACCGGTGAGCATTTGCACGCACCGGCGGCGGGCGATCCGCTGATCACCCGCGCCTGGATAGACAGCGCCATGGGCATGTTCTGCCCGCCGGGCGTGCCGCGCGCCGATGCGCAACTGTCGCCGCTGTATGCCGACCTCACCGGCCTGCCACCGTTGCTGATCCAGGTCGGCGAGGACGAAGTGCTGCGCAATGACAGCTTGCGCTTCGTCGCCGCTGCGCGGCGTTACGGCGCGACGGTCGAGCTGCAGCGCTTCCCCGGTTGCTGGCATGTGTTCCAGGCCCACGCTGGGTTGCTGGACGTGGCCGACCGAGCCTTGCAGGACGTAGCCCATTTTGTCGCCAGCCATCTACAGGTCGCCCCCATGCAAGGAGTGCAGCGATGAACACCATCCTCATCAGCGGGGCCGCCTCGGGCATCGGCGCCGCCACCGCGAAACTGTTCCATCAGCGCGGCTGGCGCGTCGGCCTGATCGACCTCAATCCTGAGCCGCTGGCGGCACTGTCTGCCGAGCTGGGCGGCGCCTGGCAGCGGGCGCTGGACGTCACCGACGCCGAGGCGGTGACGGCGGCGGTGCGCGAGTTCGCCGACACACACGACGGCCATCTGCGCCTGCTGTTCAATTGCGCAGGCATCCTGCGTTTCGGCCGCTTCGAGGACATCAGCCTGGCCGAGCACAATCGCATCATCGCCATCAACGTGCAGGGCGTGCTCAATTGCTTCTACGCCGCGCTGCCGTACCTCAAGCGCACGCCGGGCGCGCAGGTGTTGAACATGGGCTCGGCATCCGGACTCTATGGCGTGCCGCAGATGGCCAGTTACTCGGCCTCGAAGTTCGCGGTGCGCGGGCTGACCGAGGCGCTGGAGCTGGAATGGCGCGAGCTGGGCATCCGCGTTGCCGACCTGATGCCGCCGTTCGTGCGCACGCCGATGGTTGCCAGCCAGACCTTCGAGCCGCCGGTGCTGCGCCGCCTGGGCGTCACCCTGGTAGCTGAGGATATTGCTCGGGCCGCGTGGCGACAGGCGCAGAGCGGCGGCGTGCATCGGCCCATCGGAGCGATGTTCCGCGCCATGTACTGGTCCGGCCAGTTGTCGCCGCCGGCAATCAACCGCTGGGTGATGGCCTGGCTCAGCCGCTGAGCGCAACGCGCAGGCGTTCACGGTCCGTTTCGCGAATGCCCCGGAGAACGGCTGCGGTCAACGCCGCCAGCGGACGCTCCCTTTAGACTGCGTACTGAGAATCCGCCCTGGCCGGGTTGCGGCCGGGGCGACAATGCAGCCAAGGAGCCCGATTCGTGGAGCGATCGCGACTTTCCTGGAAAACCGCCTGGAACAAGGCCTGGGGCGACCTGACCGATCCGTTCGACCGGCTCAGCGAAGTCGCCTTCGGGGTGATCATGGCGCTGACCATCATCTCCGTCATTCCCACCGCGGCGGATGGCGCGGGACGGCAGCAACTGGTGCTGGCGGCGCTGGGCTGCAACCTGGCGTGGGGCATGGTCGATGCCCTGATGACCCTGGTCGGCATGCGCGTGGACCGCGAGCATCGGCACGCAGGCCTGCGCGCCTTGCGTGGGTCGGAGGACGAGAGGAGCTTTCGCGAAGGCCTGCGGGAATTCCTCCCGGACCTGATGGTGGATCACCTGCAGAGCAGTGACGTCCAGCGTCTGCGCAGCAACTTCCTGAAATCATTGCTCGGCACCGGGGAGGCCCCGAGCCTGGGTCGCGAGCATTGGCTCGCGTGGCTGATCCTGGCCGGCCATACCTTCGTCGCGACCTTGCCGATCATCCTGCCGCTGCTGGTCATTCATGACGACCTGTTGGCGCTGCGCATGGCACAGGTCACGGGCCTGCTGCTGATGTTCGGGCTGGGTTGGCTGCTGGCGCGCTGGGCCGGCGGTCGGCCGTGGCAGGGCGCCGTCGGTTTTGCCGCGCTGGGCGTGGCGATGACCGGCATCTGCCTGGCGCTGGGTGGGTAGCTTCCCGGACGGCGCCATCCGGCTGCCGCCTGTCGCCGCCGAATGGGCGTTAGCGTCAAAGTAGCGGCAGGGCGCGCCGCCAGACGCTACGCTGAGCAATGTGGCCGGGAGAGTTCCGCTGCGCCGCTCGGCGCGTTCGGCGGAGTTGGCCACCATTTCGGGGGACGTTGCGTCATTTGACGTTTCCCGGCGGCACACTGAAGTGCCCGGAATACGCCCGCGCAGGGCGTGTTCGTTGGCGGGGAATACACTCTGAACGTCTCGAAAGGAGGTGCGTACCATGGAAAAGCCCCTCTCGGAGGATATCAGCGTCAACGTGTTGCGCCGGATGAAGGAAGGTGGTTTCGATTTCGCTCGTATTCATCCCATCGATTTTTTCGCCATCTTTTCCGATGAACAGAACGCCCGCAAAGCTGCCCGGCAGTTTCGCGGCGAGTCGCTGAGAACCCAGGTCGAAGCGCGCGATGACGGCGGCTGGAACCTGCAGATCAGCAAGGTGATGTTCGCCACCCATGCCGCCATCGGCGATTTCGAACACGACCTTGAGGAAGTCGTGGTGCCACTGGGCGGTACACTCGATGGATGGGGTGTGACCCAGGAGGTCACCTCCCTGCGTTGATCGCAACACGTCGTTGAGCCGTCGCAGGACGGCCGATCTTCTACCCGCGTCTCTATCCGCAAAGATGAAAATGCGCGCCGTTGCCAGCAGTGGCGGCGCGCCTTTCTTCGTGCGTGGGCGGCAGCAGTGCAAGCACGACCTTGCGGACACGCCCGGTTTCCTCCTCGCCACCGATGCGGCAGACTGCGGCGCGGAGGTAACCATGACCGATATCCTGATCCTGACCCACGTCGATTTCTGTCCGCCCGGCCACCTGGGGGCGGTGCTCGATCGTCTGCAACTGCCGTTCGACGTGCTTCGCGCCGATCTGGGCGAGTTGCAAGGCTACGACCTGGAACGACCGAAAGCCGTCGCCATCATGGGTGGCCCCATGAGTGTGAACGACGACCTGCCATGGTTGCGCGCCGAGATCGCCGCGATTCGCCGCTTCATCGAACGCGACGTGCCGATGATCGGCCACTGCCTGGGTGGTCAGTTGCTGGCCAAGGCGCTGGGCGCCGATATCCACCGCCTGCCGTACACCGAACTGGGCTGGCAGCCGATGCGCCGCGAGGAAGGGCAGAGCCCGTGGCTGGCGCACCTGCCCGAGGAATTCCCGATCTACCAGTGGCACGGCGATACCTTCGACATCCCCGAAGGCGCTACGCGCCTGCTCTCCAGCCCCTGGTGCGAGAACCAGGCGTTCAGCTTTGGCGAGCGCATCCTTGGTCTGCAGGGGCATCCGGAAATGACCGAAGAGCTGGTCAGCGGCTGGGTCAATGGCTTCCCGGAATACCTCGATCCGAGCCAGCCGAGTCAGGAAAGTGCTGACGTGATGCTGGCCGACCTGTCGCAGCGGGTGGCGGCCATGAACCGCGTGGCGGAAGGCTTCTACCATCACTGGCTGAAGCTGGCTGGATTAGTCTGATCGGCGCCCTGCACTCCGCCAGCGGTGCAGGGCGCGCCTTGTAGGATGGCGTGGAGCGTAGCGATACCCATCAATGCTGCGAGCCCATCAGCATGGGTATCGCTGCGCTCCTCCCATCCTACGGTTCATATGCTCAGCCGGTTCAGTGCTTGAACATGATGTGCCGCGCCACGGTGTAGTCCTCCAGGCCGTACATGGACAGGTCCTTGCCGTAGCCGGACTGCTTGAAGCCGCCGTGGGGCATTTCGCTGCACAACATGAAGTGGGTGTTCACCCAGGTGCAGCCGTATTGCAGGCGCGCGGCCACCCGTGAGGCGCGGCCGACATCCTTCGTCCACACCGATGAGGCAAGTCCGTAATCGGAGTCGTTCGCCCAGCGCACCGCCTCGTCCGCATCGCTGAACGGGGTCACCGAGACCACCGGGCCGAACACTTCGCGGCGGACGATCTCGTCGTCCTGCTGGGCGTTGGCCACCACAGTCGGTTCGTAGAAGAAGCCCTTGCCGCTGACCATCTTGCCGCCGGTAGCGATCTGGATGTGCGGGCTGGCCTTGGCCCGTTCGATGAAGCCGGAGACCCGGTCGCGCTGGGCCGCAGTGATCAGCGGGCCGAGTTCGGTATTCGGGTCGTTCTGCAGGCCGGTCTTGAGGCTCGATACCGCACTGGCGAGGTCGGCGACGAAATTGTCGTAGACCTTCTTGCCGGCGTAGATGCGGCAGGCCGCGGTGCAGTCCTGCCCGGCGTTGTAGAAACCGAAGGTGCGGATGCCGGCGATCACGTCCTGCAGGTCGGCATCGTCGAAGACGATCACCGGGGCCTTGCCGCCCAGCTCCATGTGCAGGCGCTTCACGCTGTCGGCGGCGCTCTTGATGATGGCCTTGCCGGTGCCCACCGAGCCGGTCAGCGAGACCATGCGCACCAGGTCATGGCTGACCAGCGGTGCGCCCACGCTCGGGCCGCGGCCGAACACCATGTTCACCACGCCGGCAGGGAACAGCTCGGCGATGAATTCGGCCACCCGCAGGGCGGTCAGCGGAGTCTGTTCCGAGGGCTTGAGCACCACGCAGTTGCCGGCGGCCAGTGCCGGGCCAAGCTTCCATGCCGCCATCATCAGCGGGTAATTCCAGGGCGCGATGGAGGCGACCACGCCCACCGGGTCGCGGCGAATCATCGAGGTGAAACCGGGCAGGTACTCGCCAGCGGCGGAACCGGGCAGCACACGACAGGCGCCGGCGAAGAAGCGGAAGACATCGGCGATAGCCGGGATCTCATCGTTCAGCGCGGCCGCGTAGGGCTTGCCGCAGTTGTCCGATTCCAGTTTGGCCAGTTCCTCGGCATGCTCCTCGATGCGATCGGCCAGACGCAACAGGAGCATGGCGCGGTCCTTCGGCGCGGTCTGCGACCAGCTGTCGAAGGCGGCATCGGCGGCGCGCACGGCCGTGTCCACCTGGGCTTTGCTGGCTTCGGCGACCTGGCCGATCACTTCGCCCGTGGCGGGGTTGAGGACGTCCAGCTTCGCGCCTTCGCCGGCGACGAACTGGCCGTTGATCAGCAGTTTGGTTTGCATGGGGCTCCTCCGTAGTGGGTTTCCCTCTCTCCAACCCTCTCCCTGAAGGGAGAGGGAGCTGTCCGTGCCGGCGAAAACGGTCGTTTCCTCCTGCGCCGTTCCAGTCCCCTCTCCCTTCAGGGGTAGGGCTAGGGAGGGGGCGCTTGGCACGGGATCATTTGCCGCTCCCCGCGACGTCGCTGGTGCCGCGCGTGAGGTAATACGCGCCGAGGATCGGCAGCATGGTGGCGAGCATCACCAGCATCGCCACCACGTTGGTCACGGGCACGTCGCGCGGGCGGGTCAGCTGGTTGAGCAGCCACAGCGGCAGGGTGCGCTCGTGGCCGGCGGTGAAGGTGGTGACGATGATCTCGTCGAACGACAGGGCGAAGGCCAGCATGCCGCCGGCCAGCAGCGCCGTGGCAATGTTCGGCAGGATGATGTAGCGGAAGGTCTGCCAGCCGTCGGCGCCCAGGTCCATGCTCGCTTCGATCAGGCTGAACGACGTGCGGCGGAAGCGTGCGATCACGTTGTTGTAGACGATCACCACGCAGAAGGTCGCGTGGCCGATGACGATGGTCAGCAAGCCCGGTTCGATCCCCAGCGTCTTGAACGCCGAGAGCAGGGCGATACCGGTGATGATGCCGGGCAGGGCGATGGGCAGGATCAGCATCAGCGAGATGCTTTCCTTGCCGAAGAAGTCGCGACGGTACAGCGCGCCGGCGGCCAGGGTGCCGAGGACCATGGCGATCAGCGTGGCCACGCAGGCGATCTTCACCGACAGCCAGATGGAGTCGAGCACGTCACCGCGCCCGAAGGCGATGCTGAACCACTTCAGGGTGAAGCCCTGCAGCGGGAAGCTGTACGCCGACTCCTCGGTGTTGAAGGCGTAAAGCAGGATCACCAGGATCGGAAAGTGCAGGAACAGCAGCCCGCCCCAGGCGGCCAGGCGCAGGAACCAGGAGGGGCGATCGGTGGAGTGGGCGTCAGAGCGCATCGAAGGCCCCCAGTCGCTTGGCGATGGACAGGTAGACAGCGATCAGCACGATGGGCACCAGGGTGAACGCCGCCGCCAGCGGCATGTTGCCCACCGCGCCCTGCTGCACATAGACCATGGTGCCGATGAACAGCCCGCTGGGGCCGACCAGCTGGGGGATGATGAAGTCGCCCAGGGTCAGGCTGAAGGTGAAGATCGAGCCGGCCACGACGCCAGGGAAGGCCAGCGGCAGGATGACCTGGAAGAAGGTCTGCCGCGGGTGCGCACCGAGGTCGGCCGAAGCCTGCAGCAGTGACGGCGGTAGGCGCTCCAGGGCGGCCTGGATCGGCAGGATCATGAACGGCAGCCAGATGTAGGTGAATACCCAGAAGCGCCCGATGTGCGAGGTCGACAGGGTGTTGCCACCCACGCCGGGTACTCCCAGCAGCAGGTCCAGCAGGCCGAGCAGGTGCAGGTGTTCGATCACCCAGTAGAGGATGCCGCCCTTGGCCAGGATCACCGTCCAGGCATAGGCCTTGACGATATAGCTGGCCCACATCGGCAGCATCACCGCGATGTAGAAGAAGGCTTTTTCCTTGGGCCCGGCATAGCGCGCCATGTAGTAGGCGATGGGGAAGGCGAGGAGGGCGCTGGCCACCGACACGGCAATCGCCATGCTGAAGGTGCGCAGCACGATGTCGTAGTTGGCCGGGTTGAACAGGGCCCTGTAGTTGGCCAGGGTCAGGTCCGGCGTCACCGCCATGGTGAAGTCGTCGAAGGTGTAGAAGCTCTGCCAGAGCAAGGCGAACAGCGAGCCGATGTAGATCACGCCGAACCACAGCAACGGCGGGATCAGCAGCATCAGCAGGTAGAGCGTGCTGCGCCGGTAGAGAAAGCTGGAGATCGCCCTCACGTTGCCGGCTCCTCGAGCAGCGGCACCAGCGCGCTGCGCGCCCAGCAGGCGGTTACCGCGTCACCGGGTTTCGGCCTTTGCTCCTCGCGTTCGCCGTTGGGCAGGGCGGCGACCAGCCGCACGCCGTTCTCCAACTCGATCTCGTAGCGGCTGCTCGCGCCCATGTATTGCACGTCGAACAGGGTGCCGCTGACTTCCAGTTCCCCTTCGCCGGCATGGCCGAAGCGCACGTGCTCGGGGCGCAGCGAGTGCGGGCGGGATTCGCCGAGCAGGCGCTGGGCGAGGTCCCCGCGCAGCACGTTGGCGGTACCGACGAACTCGGCGACGAAGCGCGTGGCGGGGCGGCGGTAGAGATTGCCGGGAGTGTCGACCTGTTCGATGCGGCCCTTGTTGAACACCGCCACGCGGTCGGACATGGACAGCGCTTCGCTCTGGTCATGGGTGACGAAGATGAAGGTGATGCCGAGCTGGCGCTGCAGCTTCTTCAGTTCCACCTGCATCTGCTCGCGCAACTTGAGGTCCAGAGCGCCGAGAGGCTCGTCCAGCAGCAGTACGCGCGGGCGATTGACCAGGGCACGGGCCAGGGCAACACGCTGGCGCTGGCCGCCGGAGAGCTGCGCCGGCTTGCGCTTGCCGTACCCGGCCAGGGCGACCATGCCGAGGGCCTCTTCGGCGCGGTGGTAGCGTTCGGCCTTGGCTACGCCTTTTACCTTCAGGCCGTAGGCAACGTTGTCCAGCACGCTCATGTGGGGGAACAGCGCATAGTCCTGGAACACCGTGTTTACGTCGCGCTCGTAAGGTGGCAGGCCTGCCGCTTCCGCGCCGTGGATGCGGATGGAGCCGGAGGTAGGCTGCTCGAAGCCGGCGATGAGGCGCAGGCAGGTGGTCTTGCCCGAGCCGGAAGGGCCGAGCATGGAGAAGAACTCGCCGTCGCGGATCTCGATGGATACCGAATCGACGGCGCGTACCTCGCCGTAGTGACGGCTCACGTCAGTGAACTGGACGGCTGTGGTCATGCTGCGGGCTACCTGAATGGCGGGGGCTGCATCAGAAAAGGTAGCGCATGGGGGCGGGGGTGCTCGGTTCGCTGGGGGCCAGGCGTGGAGGACGTCGTGTTCCCTCTCCCTAACCCTCTCCCTGAAGGGAGAGGGGACTGCCCGGCGAGCGCGGAATACACATCGCTCACTGCGGAAAACGAAATTGCCGGCAGGCTCTATATTCAGCTCCTGCTCGGATGGCTCCCTCTCCCTTCGGAGCGGGGCGCGCAGCCAGGGCTGGGGAGAGGGGCCTTCAGCGACGAAACAACGTCACCTCCCCCCCATGATCGCGATGTAGTCCTGTGTCCACCGGCTGTACGGCACGCACTGGCCTTGCTCGCACTTGGCCTGTGGAGTCTTCCAGAAAGCGATGCGGTCGAACTGGTCATAGCCGTTGTTCGCGCAGCCCTGGGCGCCGAGCAGCTGGCTGCCGGTGCAGCCGTCCGGAACCGCTGGCACCGAGCCGAACCAGGCGGCGACGTCACCCTGTACCTTGGGCTCCAGCGACCAGTTCAGCCACTTGTAGGCGCACACCGGATGCTTGGCGTCGACGTGCATCATGGTGGTGTCAGCCCAGCCAGTGACACCTTCGCCGGGGATGGTCGAGGCGATCGGCTGCTTCTCGCCCTGCAGCGCGTTCACCTGGTATGGCCAGGAGCCGGAAGCCGCCACGCCCTCGTTCTTGAAGTCGCTCATCTGTACCGTCGCGTCGTGCCAGTAGCGGTGGATCAGCTTCTGCTGTTCGCGCAGCAGCTTGAGGGCAGCGGCGTACTGCTCCTCGTTGAGTTCGTAAGGGTCCTGGATGCCCAGCTTGGGCTCGGCGGTCTTCAGGTAGAGCGCCGCGTCGGCGATGTAGATCGGGCCGTCATAGGCCTGCACGCGGCCCTTGTTGCTCTTGCCGTCGGGCAGCTTCTGCTCGCTGAACACCACGCTCCAGCTGTCCGGCGCTTTGGGGAAGACCTTGGTGTTGTACATCAGCACGTTCGGCCCCCACTGGTAGGGCGTGCCGAAGTGCTTGCCGTCCACGGTGTGCCAGGGCGCGTCCTGCAGGCGCTTGTCGACGTTCTTCCAGTTGGGCACCAGGGCGATATTGATCGGCTGCACGCGCTTGCCATAGACCAGCCGCAGTGAGGCGTCGCCGGAGGCGGTAACCAGGTCGTAGCCGCCCTTGGCCATCAGGCTGACCATCTCGTCGGAGGTGGCGGCCGTCTTCACGTTGACCTTGCAGCCGGAGTCTTTCTCAAACTGGCTGACCCAGTCGTAGTTCTTGTCGCTCTCGCCGCGTTCGATGTAGCCGGGCCAGGCGATGATATCCAGCGCCCCTTCGGGGTTGCCCAGCTGTTTGAGCGCTTCGGCGGCCTGCAACGAACCGCTGGCGAGCAGGCTGGCGCCGACGAAGGCCAGCGCCGCGACTTTCACTGAAAAGAATGGCACGGATGACATGGACGGACTCCTGTTGTTCTACGTTGTGGGAGCCACTGCGATACCAGCGCGCAGAAAATTGGCACCTCTGTTGATCGCGGCATGTCCATGGGAAATGGGCACGCTCTTGCAGCGTAGTTCCGGCCCCAGAGGCTGACAAGAAAGCCCTCGGCACCCCGCAAAGGCCCGCCACATGGCGCTCGCGGCTCCAAACGGGGCGATCCGGGGTTGCTGGCCGACAAAATCGCACCGCTCTGGTGCGGGGCGGTCGGGCAACCTTCGCAAGTCATTGAACGAACAGGAATTCGACCTCTGGCACGGGCCTTGCGACGGTTCCTTCAGCCGAGGACGAGCGGCAACAAGGAGTAGAAGATGGCTCGGGTGTTCTATGACGAAATGCATGACGCCGCTGGCGCCTGCCGACCGCACTACACGGAGTTCGCCCGCTGGCTGGCGGACATGCCCGGCGAACAGCTGCAGCAGCGTCGCCGCGAGGCCGACCTGTTGTTCTATCGCGCCGGGATTACCTTCACGTTGTACGGCGACGACCAGGGCACCGAACGCCTGATCCCCTTCGACACCATCCCGCGCAGCATTCCCGCCAGCGAGTGGAGGATCATCGAGGCCGGCTGCATCCAGCGGGTGCAGGCACTCAACCTGTTTCTCGCCGATCTCTACCATGACCAGCGCATCCTCAAGGAAGGCCTGATCCCACCCGAGCAGGTGCTGGCCAACGACCAGTACCAACTGGCCATGCAGGGCCTGGACGTGCCCGGCAACGTTTACGCGCACATCGCCGGCATCGACCTGGTGCGCGACGGCAATGGCGCGTACTACGTGCTCGAGGACAACCTGCGCACCCCCAGCGGCGTCTCCTACATGCTGGAGAACCGCAAGATGATGATGCGCCTGTTCCCGGAGCTGTTCTCCGCCCAGCGCATCGCGCCCATCGACCACTACCCGAACCTGCTGCTGGACACTCTGCGCAACTCCAGCCCGCTGGACAATCCCAGCGTGGTGGTGCTCACGCCGGGCCGATTCAACAGCGCTTACTTCGAGCATGCCTTCCTCGCTCGCGAGATGGGCGTGGAGCTGGTGGAAGGCGCCGACCTGTTCGTTCGCGACGAGCGCGTCTACATGCGTACTACCGCCGGCCCGCAGCAGGTGGACGTGATCTACCGGCGCATCGACGACGACTTCCTCGACCCGCTGGCCTTCAACCCCGACTCCATGCTCGGCGTGCCCGGCCTGCTGGCTGCCTACCGCGCCGGCAACGTGGTGCTGGCCAACGCCATCGGTACCGGCGTGGCCGACGACAAGTCGGTCTATCCGTACGTACCGGAGATGATCCGCTTCTACCTCGACCAGGAGCCGATCCTGCACAACGTGCCCACCTGGCAATGCCGCCGGCCGCAGGACCTGTCCCACGTGCTGGCGCACCTGCCCGAGCTGGTGGTGAAGGAAGCCCAGGGCTCCGGTGGCTACGGCATGCTGGTGGGACCGGCGTCGACCAGCGCCGAGATCGAAGCCTTCCGCGCCCGGCTCATGGCCCGCCCGGAGGCCTACATCGCGCAGCCGACCCTGAGCCTGTCGACCTGCCCGACCTTCGTCGAGAACGGTATCGCCCCGCGCCACATCGACCTGCGGCCCTTCGTGCTGTCCGCGCCGGACAACGTGCGCCTGGTGCCCGGTGGCCTGACCCGCGTGGCGCTGCGCGAAGGCTCGCTGGTGGTCAATTCGTCACAAGGTGGCGGTACCAAGGACACCTGGGTGGTGGAGTAGACGCTGCGTCCTCACAGTGAATGACGACCCCGCTGCGCCCCGAAAGGCGCAAGGTTCGGAAGAGAAGGAGGTTTCAGTGAATACCGATGAAACACGAGTTGCATCAGCTTGCGCCTTTCGGGGCACAGCCCTGCGGGTTGGCGCTGTGGGCCTGCCATGCGTCGTTGCGGGACTGGGTGAGGGGCCGACCATCACCGGCGTCCCGCGTCTAGCCTGGCAGGCCCCCATCACCAACGTGGTTCGCCATTAACTGTAAGGACGCACCGCATCATGCTGAGCCGTACCGCTTCCGACCTGTACTGGATGTCGCGTTACCTGGAACGCGCCGAGAACCTCGCGCGCATGCTCGACGTGTCCTACTCGCTGTCGCTGATGCCGCAGGATGGCCGTGGCGATGGCCTGGAGGAACTGGCCATGCCGCTGCGCATCACCGGCAACCTGGACGCCTACCTGGCCCGCCACGGCGAACTGCACGCCGAGCGATTGCTGAACTTCTTCGCGCTGGATGCGCAGAACCCCACCAGTATCTATTCCTGCTTCGGTGCCGCCCGCGCCGGCGCCCATGCGGTGCGCGGACGGATCACCACTGACATGTGGGAGAACATCAACGCCACCTGGCTGGAGATGCGCGACATCGCCCACCAGGGTCTGCTGCGCTACGGCATCAGCCACTTCTGCGAATGGGTGAAGGACCGTTCGCACCTGTTCCGCGGTGCCACTTTCGGCACCAGCATGCGCAACGACGCCTTCCACTTCATTCGCCTGGGCACCTACATCGAGCGTGCCGACAACACCCTGCGCCTGCTCGATGCGCGCAACCAGATCCTCGGCGGCGACCAGGGGCCGGCCGAAGGTTCCGCGCGCGGCTACTACCAGTGGACCGCACTGCTGCGCGCCTTGTCGGCCTTCGAGGGCTACACCGAGCTGTACCGCGACGCCCTCAACGCCCGCAACATCGCCGAACTCCTGCTGCTGCGCGAAGACGTCCCGCGCTCGCTGCTGGCCTGCGCCGAGGAGCTGCGCCAGATCCTCGCCAGCCTGCCCGGCGCCAACGGCCGTCCGGCCCAGCGCATGGCCGCCGAACTGGAAGCCCGGGTGCGCTACACCGGCATCGACGAAGTGCTGGATGCCGGCCTGCACGCCTGGATCACCGAACACATCGGGCTGGTTCGCCAGCTCGCCAACGCCATTCACAGCTCGTATCTGGAGGCCGCATGAAACTCTCCATCCGCCATGACACCACTTACCGCTACGAAGACCAGGTGCGCGCGAGCATCCAGTACCTGCGCCTGACGCCACAGGAAAGCGAGCGCCAGCACGTGCTCGACTGGCAGTTGCACCTGCCGCGCCCGGCCCATCCGCAGCGCGATGCCTATGGCAACATTCTCCATGTACTGACCCTGGACGAGCCCCACGAGGCCATCGTCATCGCCGCCCATGGCCAGGTGGAAATCGACGTGGAGAACGAGTGCGAGCACGATCACCTGTCGCCATTGCCGTTCCTGCGCAGCACCCGCCTGACGCTGGCCGATGGTGCGCTGCAGGAATTCGCCCGCGCCCAGTGCGCC
Source organism: Pseudomonas sp. YH-1 (assembly GCF_051990045.1). Classification (NCBI taxonomy): domain Bacteria; kingdom Pseudomonadati; phylum Pseudomonadota; class Gammaproteobacteria; order Pseudomonadales; family Pseudomonadaceae; genus Pseudomonas; species Pseudomonas sp. YH-1. Next base: position 3,217,793 of record NZ_CP178184.1, read on the forward strand.
GAGCGCCGTGACCGCAAGGCGATGATCCAGTTGATGCAGGCGTTGCATGATCGCATCGCTTACGTGCCCGGCTCGACCCAGGTGGACAGTACCGCCGCCGAAGCCTTCGCGGCCGGGCAGGGCGTCTGCCAGGACCATGCCCACGCTTTCCTCGCTTGCCTGCGTTACCTGGGTGTGCCGGCGCGCTACGTCTCCGGCTATCTCTACACCGACGCCGAGGAACACCTGGCCAGCCACGCCTGGGCCGAGGCCTGGCTGGACGACGCCTGGTACAGCTTCGACGTGACCAATGTGCTTGACCGCCCGGAGCGCCACCTGAAGCTGGCCGTCGGCCTGGACTACCTCGACGCCTGCCCGGTGCGCGGCATGCGACGGGGTGGCGGGGGCGAGCAGATGCATGCGCGCGTGACGGTAGCGCCGGGGCACCTGCAGCAGGCCCAGCAGATGCAACAGTGAGCAGGCGTGGCGAAAGGCCTGGCACCGGCTTAAGATCGGTGCCAGCTTTCCCGCTCCGTGAACCTGCCATGAGATCGTCATGACCTACTGCGTTGCCATGAACCTCGCCCAAGGCCTGGTCTTCATTTCCGATTCGCGCACCAATGCCGGCGTCGACAACATCGCCGTGTTCCGCAAGCTGCATATCTTTGGCACGCCGGGGGAGCGGCTGATCGTGGTGCAGAGCGCCGGCAACCTGGCCACCTCGCAATCGGTGATCAGCATGCTGCGCCAGCGCATGGGCGGCGACGGACCGAACCTGGGGAATGTCGAGAACCTGTTCGAGGCGGCCCGGCTGGTGGGCTCGACCCTGCGCGAGGTAGTCGATCACGACGAGAACATCGGCCAGAACCAGGGTGTCGACCTGGGCAGCTCGTTCCTTGTCGGTGGGCAGATCGGTACGGAAGTGCCGCGCCTGTTCAACGTCTACCCGCAGGGCAACTTCATCGAATCCTGCCGTGATACGCCCTACTTCCAGATCGGCGAGAGCAAGTACGGCAAGCCGATCATCGACCGCGCCATGAGCTACGCCACGCCGCTGGAGCAGGCCCTGCGCTGCGCGCTGATCAGCTTCGATTCGACCATCCGCAGCAACCTCTCGGTGGGCATGCCGCTGGACCTGCTGGTCTACCGCGAGGGCAGCCTGGAAGTGCCGGCGGGGTATCGCATCCAGGAAGGCGATGCGTATTTCGAGGGCATTCGTGGGCAGTGGGGCGCCGGTTTGCGCCAGTTGCTCGGCGAATTGCCGGCGCCGCCGGGGGATTACTGGCACTGAGGCTTCGCGGCTGGGCGGGTTCGCGAGCAAGCTCGCTCCTACCAGAGCCGCACCGAACTCGCTTTTCGTAGGAGCGAGCTTGCTCGCGAACCGCATCGATCCTAACCCCCGCTGTCCCCGGTTAGCGGATAACGCTGGCGCGTTATGCGTCCTGCGCAAGCGTCGGGTTTCAGCTCCCGGCCTTCACCTTCCGCCCCGCCATGTGCTTCAGGTAGGCCAGGATCTCATCCAGCTCCCGGTCGCTGATCACGTCCGCCGGGAAGCCCTTCATCCGCGCCTCCGGCCAGTGCCGCAGGCTCTGTGGGTCGCGGATGTACTGTTTGAGATAGCCGGCGGCAAAGTATTCGGTGGGGTTGTGCGGCAGGTTCAGGTCCGGGCCGAACTGCGAATCCCCGGCGCCATTCAGGCGATGGCAGGCCAGGCAGTTCTTCTGGAACTGGGCAAACCCCTTCTGCACCGACTCAGGTGCATTCTTCGCTGGCAGCAAAGCCGGGAAGCGCTCGGCCAGCGGCTTCAGGTAGCGAATGCTGGCGACCTGGAACGGCCATTGCTCCGGGCCGACGCCGGCGGCCTTCGGGTCGGTCCACACCAGATAGAACGGCCCGGCGGACGGCTTGCCTTCGCCCAGCTTCGGCCAGGGTTTATCGGGCTCCTCGATGGCCAGCCAGGCGCGTGCGCCTTTTTCCTCCAGTAGCGGTGCGGCCGGCAGTTCAGCGGCAAAGCCGTCCAGCGCCACGGCCTGCAGGTGATCTCCGGGGTTCACGCTTTGCAGCAACGCTGCCAGCGGCACCGCGCGGTAACGCATGGTGCGGTTGTAGGAGACGTCGGCGGGCACGTCGATGTCCTGCGCCTTGGGGTTGGCCAACAGTTGTTCCGTGCTGAAGTCGTGCTTGCCGTCGGGCAATTCCAGGGTGAGCGTGGCGGCGAAAGTGGTCGGGCAGAGCAGGAGCAGCGTCAGCAGCAGTGGGCGCATGGTCGCATCCGTGGCGGAGAAGGGCCGCGGAACATTAGCAGAGGTGTGGGGGCTACAGGAGGTAGGTGGCTCCCGCGCTGCGTTGACCGTGGCTCGCGGATGGCGGCACGCGGTACGCAGCGGCGGGGTAGCCGGGTGTTGGCCCTAGCCGACCAGACGACTCAGATTGGGGATGATCAGTACGACAGTGGTTGCGAAGACGATCAGGCTTGCCTGACGCCATTTTCTCGATTGTTTGTCCATGATGTCCTTCCGCCTTTCTTGTTCTTGGCACTGCCCACTCACGGCCTGTTGGTAGTGGAGCCTGCACCTTGGCTTCTGGTTTTTCGAACCGCTCCGGCAAACCCGGCAGCGGCACTCTTCGCATCATCTGCACGCTTTTCATTCACTGCATATCGGAGTCTAAGCCTAGTGCCGCGCGGGCTTAGACCATCTGGCAGCAAGTGATGCAGTTCCAGGCATATTCCCTCTATATGACCGCGGCGTGACAGCTCTGTTCAGCTTTTCGACCGTTCGTCTGCCTGCTCCGATAGCCCCTTGCCAGAGCCGTCGCCCCAGTCGCCGCCGGTCGGTGGCTGAGCGTGGCGGTCAATTGCGCTGAGCGCTGCGGTCATTGCCCCCGGCCGATACGTCGCTAAGGTAGGCCGACACGCCACGCCTGCGTGACGACAACTCTAAGAGAGAACGCCATGACCGAAGCATTCATTTACGACGCGGTGCGTACTCCCCGCGGCAAGGGCAAGAAGGACGGCGCGCTGCACAGCGTCAAGCCGGTCAACCTGATGGCCGGAGTCCTGCGCGCACTGCAGCAGCGCAACCAGCTCGACACGGCCCAGGTCGACGACATCGTCCTGGGCTGCGTGACTCCGGTGGGCGACCAGGGCTCGGACATCGCCAAGACTGCCGCGCTGGTGGCCGACTGGGATGAGCAGGTTGCCGGCGTACAGATCAACCGTTTCTGCGCCTCGGGCCTGGAAGCGGTCAACCTGGGCGCCATGAAGGTGCGCTCGGGCTTCGAGGACCTGGTGGTGGTTGGCGGCGTGGAATCCATGTCCCGCGTGCCCATGGGCTCCGACGGCGGCGCCTGGGCGCTGGACCCGGAAACCAACCTGCACACCAGCTTCGTGCCCCAGGGCATCGGTGCCGACCTGATCGCCACCCTGGAAGGCTTCAGCCGTGCTGACGTCGATGCCTTCGCCCTGCGCTCCCAGCAGAAGGCCGCCAAGGCCCGCGCCGAAGGGCTGTTCGCCAAGTCCCTGGTGCCGGTCACCGACCAGAACGGCATCGTCCTGCTCGACCATGACGAGTTCATCCGCGCCGACTCGACCCTCGAAGGCCTCGGCGCGCTCAAGCCCAGCTTCGAGATGATGGGGCAGATGGGCTTCGACGCCAGCGCGCTGCGCAAGTACAGCTTTGTCGAACGCATCGAGCACGTGCATACGCCGGGCAACAGCTCCGGCATCGTCGACGGCGCCACCGCCATGCTCATCGGCTCCGAGGCCAAGGGCCGCGAGCTGGGCCTGAAGGCCCGCGGGCGCATCGTCGCCACGGCGGTGACCAGTACCGACCCGACCATCATGCTCACCGGCCCCGCGCCGGCAACCCGCAAGGCGCTGGCCAAGGCCGGTTTGAAGGCCGAGGACATCGACCTCTACGAGGTGAACGAAGCCTTCGCCTCGGTGGTGATGAAGTTCATGAAGGACATGGGCGTGCCGGAGAGCAAGGTCAACGTCAACGGTGGATCCATCGCCATGGGCCACCCGCTGGGCGCCACTGGCTGCATGATCCTTGGCACCCTGCTGGACGAGTTGGAGCGGCGCAACCTGCGCTACGGCCTGGCCACCCTCTGCGTGGGTGGCGGCATGGGTATCGCGACGATTATCGAAAGGGTTTGAGGCCGGAGAACAAGAAAATGACCGACGCCATCCGCTTTGAAAAAGGCCAGGACAACATCGTCGTCCTGACCATGGACATGCCCGGCCAGAGTGCCAACACCATGAATGGTGTGTACCGCGAGGCCATGGCCGCCACCGTCGCGCGCCTGGAGGCCGAGAAAGACTCGATCGCCGGTGTGGTGATCACCTCCGCGAAGAAGACCTTCTTCGCCGGCGGCGATCTCAACGAACTGATCAAGGTGACCAAGGCCGACGCCCAGGCCTTCTACGAAGGCATCCTGGTTCTGAAAGGCCAACTGCGCCGCCTGGAAACCCTCGGCAAGCCCGTGGTCGCCGCCATCAATGGCGCGGCGCTGGGCGGCGGTTGGGAAATCTGCCTGGCCTGCCACCACCGCATCGCCCTGGACGAAAGCCACGTCCAGCTCGGCCTGCCGGAAGTCACCCTGGGCCTGCTGCCCGGCGGCGGCGGCGTGGTGCGCATGGTGCGCCTGCTCGGTCTGGAGAAGGCCCTGCCGTACCTGGCTGAAGGCAAGAAAGTACGCCCGGATCAGGCGCTCAAGGCTGGCCTGATTCACCAGCTGGCTTCCAGCCGCGAAGAGCTGCTGAGCAAGGCCCGCGAGTGGATCGCTGCCAACCCGGCCGCCAAGCAGCCGTGGGACAGCGCCGGCTACAAGATCCCCGGCGGCACGCCGTCCAGCCCGGCCGTGGCGCAGATGCTGGCCATCGCACCGTCGGTGCTGCGCGACAAGACCAAGGGCTGCTTCCCGGCGCCGGAGAAGATCATGTGCGCCGCCGTCGAAGGCGCGCAGGTGGACTTCGATACCGCCCAACTGATCGAGGCGCGCTACTTCACCGAACTGACCACCGGCCAGGTGGCGAAGAACATGATTGGCACCTTCTGGTTCCAGCTCAACGAGATCAACGCCGGCAAGTCGCGCCCGCAAGGCATCCCGCCGCAGCAGACGAAGAAGGTCGGGGTAGTCGGTGCCGGCATGATGGGCGCGGGCATCGCCTACGTCTCGGCCGCCGCCGGTATCGAGGTAGTGCTCAAGGACGTGTCCATCGAAGCGGCGGAGAAGGGCAAGGCCTATTCCGCCGGCCTGCTGGACAAGAAGGTCGGCCGGGGCCAGATGAGCGCCGAGAAGCGCGATGCCTTCCTCGCCCGGATCAAGCCGACTGCCAGCGACGCCGACTTCGAAGGTTGCGACCTGATCATCGAAGCGGTGTTCGAGGACCGCGGCCTGAAGGCCAAGGTCAGCGCCGCCGCCGAATCCGCCGCGCTGCCGGACGCGGTGATCGCCTCCAATACCTCGACCCTGCCGATCACCGGCCTGGCCGAAGCGGTGGTGCAGCCGCAGAAATTCATCGGCCTGCATTTCTTCAGCCCGGTGGACAAGATGCCGCTGGTAGAAATCATTCGTGGCGAGAAGACCGACGACGTCACCCTGGCCCGTGCCTTCGACTACGTCTTGCAGATCAAGAAGACCCCGATCGTGGTCCACGACAGCCGCGGTTTCTTCACCTCCCGCGTGTTCGGCACCTTCACCAACGAAGGCCTGGCCATGCTCGGCGAGGGCGTGTCGGCGGCGATGATCGAGAACCAGGCGCGCCAGGCCGGCATGCCGGTGGGTCCGCTGGCGATCAGCGACGAAGTGTCCATGAGCCTGATGACCCACATTCGCGAGCAGACTCGCAAGGACCTGGAAGCCGAGGGCAAGCAATTGCCCAAGCACCCGGCCTTCGCCGTGGTGGATCTGATGGTCAATGAGTACAAGCGTCCGGGCAAAGCCGCCGGCGCGGGTTTCTACGACTATCCCGCCAACGGCAAGAAGCACCTGTGGCCGGAGCTGAAGCAGCGCTTCGAGAAGGCTGACGCGCAGATCTCCGCCGAGGATGTGCGTGACCGCATCCTCTTCGTGCAGGCCATCGAGACAGTACGTTGCGTGGAGGAGGGGGTACTGACCTCCACTGCCGACGCCAACATCGGCTCGATCTTCGGCATCGGCTTTGCGGCCTGGAGCGGCGGCGCGCTGCAGTTCATCAACCAGTACGGGCTGAAGGACTTCGTCGCTCGCGCCCAGTACCTGGCCGAGCAGTACGGCGAGCGCTTCCTGCCGCCGGCGCTGCTGCTGGAGAAGGCTGCGCGCAACGAGAGCTTCTGACGGGCTCTTCATAGGAGCGAGCTTGCTCGCGAACGGGCTCGCAGCGGGATTGGGTTCGCGAGCAAGCACTGGGCGTCCTCCTCGCTCCTACAGAAAAACCGGCCGTGGTGGCCGGTTTTTTCTTGCCTGCTCAGGCCGTAGGATGGCGTCTTCCTACTCGCAAGGAGCGCCTCGATGACCCCTCCCGCCCTGTTGATCATCGACCAGCAGCAAGGCATGCGTACCAGCCCCGAGCCGCGCAACAACCCGCAGGCCGAACGTCGCATCGGTGAACTGCTGGCTGCCTGGCGTCGGAAAGGCTGGCCGCTGGTGCATATCCGCCATATCTCGCGTAGTCCGGGGTCGCCGTTCTGGCCGGGTCAGCCAGGTGCGGAGTTCCAGCCGGAGCTGGCGCCGCTGGATAGCGAGCACGTGGTGGATAAGAACGTCCCGGACGCTTTCATCAGCAGCGGCCTGGAGCGCTGGTTGCGCGTGCGGGGCATCGAGATGGTGGTGATCTGCGGCGTCAGCACCAACAACTCGGTGGAGGCCACGGCGCGCACAGCGGGGAACCTGGGATTCGCTACACGGGTGGTGGCGGACGCCTGTTTCACCTTCGACAAGCGCGATTTCAATGGGGTGCAACGCAGCGCCGAAGAGGTTCACGCCATGTCCCTGGCCAACCTGCAGGGCGAGTACGCGCAGGTCATGGACACGAACTTGGTGCTGCAAAGGCTGTCCATCGGCTGAATCCTTGCCAACCGGCCGTCACTCCTGTGCATCGGTGCAATTGAAGGAAGTCGGTTTTTCCGGTATTTCCCCTGAAATTCCTACACAAGAATCGGCTCAGGCATCTTGTGTGGTGAAAAAATAGGGCGTAATTTTCACGCGCGTTTCATCAGTGTCAGGAAAACCATTCTTATCAGCCGCCAACCCCCCAGGAATCACCCCTGCATGTCGTTGCACATCTGCATTCTGGAAACCGACATCCTCCGCCCCGAACTCATCGATCAGTACAAGGGCTATGGCTGGATGTTCCAGCAACTGTTCGCCAAGCAACCCGTTCCGGCCGAGTTCACGGTCTACAACGTGGTGGAAGGGCATTACCCGCCCGAAGATGAGAAGTTCGACGCGTACCTGGTGACCGGCAGCAAGGCGGACTCCTTCGGCACTGATCCCTGGATCCAGACCCTCAAGGACTACGTGCTCAAGCTCTACGAGCGTGGCGACAAGCTGCTGGGCGTGTGCTTCGGCCATCAGCTGCTGGCACTGGTGCTGGGTGGCAAGACCGAGCGGGCGAGCCAGGGCTGGGGCGTGGGCATTCACGATTACCGCATCGAGGAGCAGCCGGAGTGGATGACCCCGGCCCCGGGCGATGGCCTGACCCTGCTGGTCAGCCACCAGGACCAGGTCACCGAACTGCCCCATGGCGCTCGCCGTATCGCTTCCAGCGACTTTTGCCCGAACGCCGCCTACGCCATCGGCGACCAGGTACTGTGCTTCCAGGGCCATCCGGAGTTCCAGAGCGACTATTCCCAGGCGATCCTCGAGCTGCGCAAGCACATCTTCAGCGAACCGGTGTTCCAGTCCGGCATCGACAGCCTCTCGCGCCCTCACCAGGGCACGGCGGTCGGCGAATGGATGATGCGCTTCGTCCAGCAAGGTCGTGACGAGAAGAAAAGCGCGGCCTGATTTCGACTGTGCTGACTGAAAGCGCCGCTCGATTGAGCGGCGTTTTCGTTTGCGCAAGTGCCAGGCTGAACAGCTTTTGTAGGATGGGTGGAGCGCAGCGATACCCATGCAGGCCGGTGCACACCATTCGATGGGTATCGCTGCGCTCCACGCCATCCTGCGTTCCGCGTCGCCGAATGGCTCCCAAGGGTCTCTATAGCCAATCCGCCTGCTTGAAACTGATGTACAACCCGACGCAGCCCAGCGCCAGCAGCCCCATGATCAGGAAGTAGCCGTAGTGCCAGTGCAGCTCCGGGATGTATTCGAAGTTCATCCCGTAGATGCCGGCCACGGCGGTGGGGAAGGCGAGGATGGCCGCCCAGGCGGCGAACTTGCGCTGTACCACGCTCTGCCGTGAGGACTCCAGCGCCAGCCCGACCTCGATGGTCTGGCTGGCCACGTCGCGCAGGGTGGTGAGGTCTTCGAGCAGGCGGTTCACGTGGATCGCCACGTCGCGGAAGTAGGGCCGCATCTGCTTGTCGATGAAGGGGAAGTCCAGGCGCTGCAACTCCTGGCAGATCTCCACCATGGGTGCGGCGTAATGCTTGAGCTTGAGTACCTCGCGGCGCAGGCCGTAGATCTTCTCGATCTGCTCCTGGGTCAGCGATTGACGCAGCACCTGCTGCTCCACTTCCTCGATTTCCTCGCGGATGGCTTCCACCACCGGCTCGTAGTTGCTCATCACGAAGTCCAGCAGGGCGTAGAGCACGAAGTCGGTGCCGTGGGCCAGCAGGAGCGGCCGCGCCTCGCAGCGCTGTCGGACCTGGGCGTAGGACTGGGAGAAGCCGTGGCGCGCGCTGATGATGTAGCCGATGCCGGCGAAAAGATGGGTTTCGACGAACATCAATCGACTATCGGCGCGAATCGGTGAATAGATGACGATGAACAGCGCGTCACCAAAGGTCTCCAGCTTCGGTCGGCTGTGCTTTTCCAGGGCGTCGGACACGGCCAATTCGTGGAGGTTGAACTGTCGCTGCAGGTTGAACATCTCTTCCGGCGTCGGCTCCTGCAGGCCGGTCCAGACGAAGTGGTCGGGCTGGCACGCCCAGCGGTAACCGTCCTCGAGCGGGATGTCGGAGACCTTGCGGCCCTTGCTGTAGACGGCGGAAGCGATGACTCGGCCCATGCTCAAGCCCACCCTGCTGCTGGATAGGTCGTTCTGCAGGGATTGAGTGTTGGCCAGCCTGGCGCGACGCGCCAGCGAAGCGGAATCAGGAGTGAGGCGTGAGCGCTTCCTGGAGGCCTTGCAGTGCCACGGGCACCGCCTGATTGAAGCGTTCGAAGAGCCCGGTGCGATCGATGTTGTCCACCGGGGCGCGGCGGGCGTCGTCGAAGCCGGCGGTAAGGGCGGTGACCACCAGGATCACGATGGTATAGAGCCCCAGGGCAGCGAGGGCGCCGTTGCGGGCATAGCGATGGGCTTGGCGGTTCATGCTGGCGACTCGGGTTAGGGGAAGTGATGGCCCAGTGTCGCTTTGGTCATTTCGATTGAATAACGATGCCGGTTGGTTTCCGGTATCAGGCAAATTGATAGGTGGCGGTGCGGCGACCAAACGCAGGGTGGCGGGAGCCGGGGCGCTGTCGGTGGTTTGCTGGACTCTGGCGGGCTTCATGGCTATCTGACCCTTGCCGAGGTTGCGTCATCGTCCCTGAAAGGCCCGGCATCACGCCGGGCTTTTCGCTTCGGGCTCGACTGCATGACGTCACCTGCTGCAGGCGGCTGTAGGGGGGTAAAGGTTTCAGCCCTGCTTGGCAGCGGCTTCGACGTTCACCTGGCTGGCGGACTGCTCGGACTGTTGTTGCTGGATGGCAGCCTGGGTCATGTGAACCATGCGGTCCTGCATCAGCGGGGACTCTTCGGCGAAGCTGGCCTGGGCGGCAAAAGCGGTAGCGGCGGCCAGTACACTGGCGGCGATGATGTTGAGTTTCATGATGAACACCTCTGGGTTGGTTTGCTTTGGGTTCATCTATAGGTTAATGCGTAATAATTTTTGAAAAATAGCAAACAGGCTTAATCAGTATTGCTGTTTAGGTAATAGTGGTGGCATGAAAAAGCCCGGCATGTAGCCGGGCTTTTGTCTTTGGCCGCTCAGGCCAGGTGGTTCTTGTCCAGTTCGATGGACTTGTCCAGGGTTTCCAGCAGTTGCTTGCGCACTTTCAGCTTGGTGTTGCGGTGCGCGGTCATGTTCAGCTTCTTCAGGTGCTGGGCGGCTTCCAGGGCGGCGGCCTGGAGTTGTTCGGCCGGCACCACCTTGTCGAGGAAGCCGGCGTCCACGGCGTCGCGTGGGTTGAACATTTCCGCGTTCACCACGGAACGGGTGAACGCGGAGCGGCGCAGGCGGTCACGAGCCAGTTCGATGCCGACGTGGTGCATGGTCATGCCGATGGCGACTTCGTTGAGGCCAATCTGGAACGGACCGTCGACGCCGATGCGGTAGTCCGCCGAGAGCAGGATGAAGGCGCCCTTGGCCACCGCGTGGCCAGTACAGGCGACGATGACCGGGAACGGGTGGGACAGCATGCGGCGGGCCAGGGTGGAGCCGGCGGCCACCAGGTTCACGGCGTTTTCCGGGCCTGAGGTCATCACCTTGAGGTCGTAGCCGCCGGAGAGAATGCCCGGCTGGCCGGTGACGATGACGATGGCACGGTCTTTCTCCGCCTGGTCCAGGGCCTGGTTGAAGGCTTCGATGACCGCCGGCGAGATGGCGTTCACCTTGCCGTTGTTCAGGATCAGGGTGGCGATGCCGTCTTCGAATTGGTAGCTGATCAGCTCACTCATGGCAGAGGGTCCTGGGTTGCAGTCCTTGGGTTGGAAGTGGCCAGAACATACTGACGCGAGACGGGGGCGTAAAGCGTTTTGACTGACTGGTGAGTCAGCGGCATGCCACGAAATTCGGGCAGTTTCTGTGCGCTATGCACGCAAATTCCGACGGCGCTCGTGGAGAGGTGCCAGGTGTACTGTTAAGCTGCCACTATCCCTGCGTCCCGCTCTCGCACAATCCAGGATGTGCCTGCCATGTCGAAGATTCTCAAGTGGTCCCTTTTCGCCGTCGTGGCGATCGCCCTCATCATCAAGGCGTCGCTCTGGCTTTCGGTGCGCAGCGTGGTGAATGACGCCATCGCACGCGTCTCTCCGTTCATGGAGATCACCTATGGCGGCATTTCCTCGTCCTTCGACGGCCGTGTCGGCCTGCAGAACGTGGTGATCAGGGTGCCCATGGCGGGCGACAGCCTGAAGGTTTCCCACGCCCAGTTGAAATTCAATGGGCTGCGCGAGTTGCTGAGCTTCAAGGAGCGCCTGGACGAGGGCAAACTGCCGGAGCAGATGGCAGTGGACCTGAAGGGCGTTGAGTTGCAGATCCACGGTCCGTTCATGCGGTCGCTGTACGCCCAGCCGGCAGAGAAAAGCGCCTTTACCGCCATGAGTGAAGTGGCCTGCGGCGACGTGCGCAACATTGGCGTCGATGAGCTGCTGCAGATGGGCTACCGCACCCTCGAGTCGGATATCGAGTTCTCCTACCACATGCAGCCGGGCGCGCAGACGCTGACCTTCGACCTGCGCAGTGATACCCGCGACATGCTGGACATGCACACCAGCATGACGCTGATGAACGTCTCCGAGCGTCCGGGCGACATGCGCGTGAACCCGCCGCGGGTATCCCAGGTCGTCGTCGAAATGAACGACAACCAGTACCAGCGCCGGGTCAGCGAATTCTGCCGTGGCAAGCTGGGCGTGGACCAGAAGGCCTACACCGCGTTGTCGCTGGAAAAGTTCGACGCGGCCCTGCGCCAGCAGCGCATCGCGGTCGACAAACCGGTGCTCGAGGCCTATGGCCGTTACCTGGAAGATCCGCGTTCGCTGCGTATCGAGCTGATGCCCAGTGAGGGCATGGCCTGGGGTGGCCTGCAATTTTTCGAACCCAAGGATGTGATCCAGATGCTGCATCCGGTCGTCTTAGTGAACCAGCAGTCAGTCACACCGCTGGGGTTTGCCTGGGTCGATCCGCTGAAGAAAAAACTCACGCCGGAAAGCCAATATCAAATGGTTTCGGCCCCGGAAACGGTTGAGTCGCAGGCCAAAACGCAGCAATATGAGTTCGTTAGCGTTGAAAGCCTTGCCCAGTACACCGGCAAGCGCCTGCAGTTCATCACGTTTGATGGTGCCTATTATCAGGGTGTGCTGCACAAGGTGGAGAACGGCCGAGTCTATATCACCGTCATGATCGGGACGGGCTCGGCGGAAATGTTCCTCCGCCTGAACAAGATCAATCAGGTGCGGGTCATGTTGTAGAGGCCCTGCGAAGGAGAGAGCAAGTGAGTGAGTCGTTGTCCATCCAGCATGATGAAACCAGCCACCAGTTCGTAACGACTGTTGATGGTCATCGCGCCTATCTGGCCTACATGGATCTGGGCAAGCAGACGCTCGACATCTATCGCACTTTCGTTCCGGACAGCCTGCGTGGCCGTGGCATCGCTGCCGCGCTCACCGAACATGCTCTGCAGTTCGCCGAGCGCAAGGGCTACAGCGTCATCCCGTCGTGCTCCTACGTCGAGCGCTACCTGGAGCGCCGCCAGCGTCACACCGATACCGCGCTTTGACCGTCAGCGTGCCAATAGAAAAAGCCCGGCGAATGCCGGGCTTTTTTGTATCTGATGAGTCCGGTAGCCATCTTTGTAGGAGCGAGCTTGCTCGCGAACCGCTTGACGCTGGTGCGGACGGAGACCCCGTTCGCGAGCAAGCTCGCTCCTACGAAAAGCCAATAAAAAAGCCGGGCATCAGCCCGGCTTTTTCGTTCATGCCATGAACGTCAGCCGCGTTGGCGCTTGGGCAGGACGTCCTTGAGCTTGGTGTGCATGCTGCGCACGGCCTTCTCGGTAGTGTCCCAATCGATGCAGGCATCGGTGATCGACACGCCGTACTGCAGTTGGCACAGGTCTTTCGGGATCGGCTGAGCGCCCCAGCCCAGGTGGCTTTCCACCATCAGGCCGACGATGGAGTTGTTGCCCTCGGCGATCTGGTTGGCGACGTTGTCCATCACCAGCGGCTGCAGGGCCGGGTCCTTGTTGGAGTTGGCGTGGCTGCAGTCGACCATCACGTTCAGCGGGATCTTTGCCTTGGTCAGTTCCTGTTCGCACAGGGCGACGCTGACCGAGTCATAGTTCGGCTTGCCGTTGCCGCCGCGCAGCACCACGTGGCCGTAGGCGTTGCCCTTGGTGGTGACGATGGAGACGCCACCTTCCTGGTTGATGCCCAGGAAACGGTGCGGGCTGGAAACCGACTGCAGGGCGTTGATCGCCACGGTCAGGCTGCCGTCGGTGCCGTTCTTGAAGCCGACCGCCGAGGACAGGCCGGAAGCCATCTCGCGGTGGGTCTGGGATTCGGTGGTGCGTGCGCCGATGGCCGACCAGCTGATCAGGTCCTGCAGGTACTGCGGGGAGATCGGGTCGAGCGCCTCGGTGGCGGTGGGCAGGCCCATCTCGGCGAGGTCGCGCAGCAGCTGGCGGCCGATGTGCAGGCCGTCCTGGATCTTGAAGGAGTCATCCAGGTACGGGTCGTTGATCAGGCCCTTCCAGCCGACGGTGGTGCGCGGCTTCTCGAAGTACACGCGCATCACCAGGAACAGGGTGTCGGAGACTTCCGCGGCCAGCACCTTCAGGCGCTCGGCGTATTCGTGGGCGGCCTTGATGTCGTGGATCGAGCAGGGGCCGATCACCACGAACAGGCGGTGGTCCTTGCCATCGAGGATGTCACGGACGACCTGGCGGCCGTTGGCGACGGTGCGCAGGGCGGCGTCGGTCAGGGGGATTTCGCGCTTGAGCTGCTCCGGCGTGATCAGTGTCTCGTTGGAGGCAACGTTAAGGTCGTCGATCTGTAAATCAGCCATCGTGGTACTCAATCAGGTCACGGGTGCCGGCCGCCAGAAATCCCCGTGCGATGGGGCGCAGGCAAATGTGTCGCTAAGGGGAACCCGAACCTTAACCGTTCAGGCAGCGCCTCGACAATGGCTCGATGCAGGAAAATGCCCGGATCACGGGCATTTGCGCGACTTTCTGCGGGGCGCCGATCAGACCGCGCAAAACATCGGGAAGTCGGCGGCGTTCTGCGCGATCCACTCCAGCGCCAGCGTCTCGAACGGCAGGCGGGTGCCGCTGGCCTGTTCCTGCTGGCGTCGGTACTGCTCGATCTGGCAGACCTGCTCGACCATGCGCGCCCGGAACAGGGTGTCTTCGTCGATGAAGGCGATACCGACGCGATAGTCGCTGGCTTGCTTGCGGCTCCAGGCAATGATGCCGGGGTAGCAGGCTGAGTCGCCCAGCAGGGGAATGCGCAGCTCGATGGCGGTGCCCCGGCGAAAGCCCCGTGGCGAATTGCACGCGACGCCGCCGAGGCTGATATTGTGCAACCGCTGGCGCGGCAGGAAAGTCTGTTTGCGGATGACCAGCTCGACCGGAAAATCGCACGGGTGACGCAGGAACTGACGCATGACGGAACGCTCCGACTGCAATCTTTATAGTGTTGGCACCTTGAGTATAGTGCCGGCCCTGGAGCTGACCGACCTGGATGCCGACCGCCGGCTGCTGGAGCTGCCGGGTGTATCGCTGCTGATCTTTACTGGCGAAGGCTGCTCCACCTGCCGCTGGGCGCGGCAGGTGCTGCCGGAGTTCGGCCTGCCGGTAGATCGCCTGTGCTGGATCGATGCCGGACACAGTGGCGGCCTGGTCGAGCGCTACGAGGTCTTCCACCTGCCGTCCCTGTTCCTGGTGCGTGACGGCCATTTCCTGGGCCCGGTTCACGCACCGCTGCGCCCTGAACCCCTGATCCAAGCCCTGCGCGCTGCCCTGGCGCGCCCTGCTGAGGAATTGCCTTGATGAATCTGCGAATCGGCATCATCGGAACCGGCGCCATTGGCGGTTTTTACGGCCTGATGCTGGCCCGGGCCGGCCATGACGTTCATTTCCTGCTGCGCAGCGAGTTTCCCGCCGTCGCGCAGAACGGCCTGCGTCTGAACAGCCAGGTGCACGGTGCACTGAGCCTGTCTCCGGTGAATGCCTATGCCGACGTGGCGAAGATGCCGCCCTGCGACTGGCTGCTGGTGGGCGCTAAGACCACCAGCAACGCCGACCTCGCGCCGCTGATCGTTCAGGCCGCTGCACAGGGGGCGAAAGTCCTGTTGCTGCAGAACGGCCTTGCCGTGGAAGACGAGTTGCGCGCGTTGTTGCCCGAGCATATCCACCTGCTGGGCGGGCTCTGCTTCATCTGCGTGCACCGCGCCGAGCCGGGCGTGATTGAACACCAGGCCTTCGGAGGGGTGAACATCGGTTATCACTCGGGCTCTGCGCAGGAGGCCGAAGCACGCCAGGCGATCGTGGAGGAGGGCGCCGCGCTGTTCCGCAGCGCCGGCCTGGACTCCAACGCCATGCCCAACCTGGAGCAGGCGCGCTGGCAGAAACTGGTCTGGAACATCCCCTACAACGGCCTCTCCGTGCTGCTCGACAGCGGTACACGGGCGATCATGGACAATCCCGACAGCCGCGCTCTGGTGGCCGAGCTGATGGAGGAAGTGATAGCAGGTGCCGCCGCCTGCGGGCATTCGCTGCCCCAGGGCATCGTTGGCGCCATGCTCAGCTCCACCGACGCCATGCCCGACTATCTGCCGAGCATGTACCATGACTTCTCCCAGCGCCGGCCGCTGGAGCTGGGCGCGATCTACGCGGCGCCTCTGGAGGCTGCACGCAGGGCAGGGCGCGAGCTGCCGAAGATCGAGGCGCTGTACCGCGCGCTGCGTTTCATCGATGCGCGCAACCAGGCACGCTGACGGACACCGGGGGAAGCATGGCAAAAGGGCTGGGCGACAAGCTGGTGGTGGCGATTTCCTCGCGGGCGCTGTTCGACCTGCGGGAAAGCCATCAGGTCTATGAAAGCGAGGGCGTCGAAGCCTATCGTCAGTACCAGATCGACCGCGAGGACGAAGTCCTGCCGCCCGGCGATGCCTTCGCCCTGGTGCAGAAGCTGCTCGCGCTCAACGGCGGGACCGAAAGCGCGCCTGTCGAAGTCGTTCTGGTCTCGCGCAATAGCGCCGACACCGGCCTGCGTGTGTTCAATTCCATCCAGCACTACGGCCTGGGCATTTCCCGCGCTGCCTTCGTCGGCGGTCGCAGCCCCTATCCCTATCTAAAGGCGTTCAATTGCCACCTGTTCCTCTCCACCCACCTGGAGGACGTGCGCAACGCGCTGGAAGCAGGTTTCGCTGCGGCGACCATCCTCTCCGGGGGCACCCGTCGGGAAGCCAATGGCGAGCTGCGATTCGCCTTCGATGGCGATGCGGTGCTGTTCTCCGACGATTCCGAGCGCGTCTACCAGCAGGGCGGACTGGAAGCCTTCCAGACCCACGAGCGCGAGTCCGCCCGCGAGCCTCTGGGCGGCGGGCCGTTCAAGCCCTTCCTGGCGGCGTTGAACCGCGTGCAGCAGGCTTTCCCGCAGGAGTCCTGCCCGATACGCACGGCGCTGGTCACCGCGCGTTCCGCCCCGGCGCACGAACGGGTGATCCGCACGCTGCGCGAGTGGGACATCCGTCTGGACGAGTCGCTGTTCCTCGGCGGCCTGGACAAGGCCGCCTTCCTCGAAGCCTTTGCCGCCGATGTGTTCTTCGACGACCAGCCGATGCATTGCGAGAAGGCTCGGGACGTGGTGGCGACCGGCCATGTCCCGCACGGCGTGAGCAACGAGAAGAAGGTCGCCGGATAGCCGCCGGGCCGCGACAACCGGCCTTCTCGGAGCGATTCTCGTTCTCCTGCTACGCTGCTGGATAGGCCCCGCCGCGCAGGCAGTCGAGGAGGCCGCATGATCAGAACGATTCTTTACGCCACCGACCTCGGTCTTTACGCCCCCTACGTCCTTCAGCACGCACTTTCGCTGGCCCGTGCCTACGGAGCCGAGGTGTATGTCGTACACGCGGTAGAACCGTTGGGGCTGTTCGCCGAGTCCGTCTTGCAGACCTATCTGGATGAGGGCACGTTGAACGAGATGCGCACCAATGGCCTGACCAACGTCATGGGCAGCATTGAGCAGCGGGTGATGGAGGGGTTCCGCGATGAACTGGGGGAGGCGCGCCAGGACGCCGAGCTGATCCGCTCGGTGCGCGTGGTGCAGGGGGATGCGCCGATGGTGATCCTCGACGAGGCCAAGCGCCTGGGCGTCGACATCATCGTCGCCGGCAGCCACAGTCACGGGGACGGACTGAACACGCCGCTAGGGCGCACTGCCGCGCGCCTGGTGCAACTGGCCGAGGTGCCGGTCTACCTGGTGCCGATGCTGCAGCACCGCTGAAAGCTTTGTGACGATACGTCGGACAAGCCCGGATTTTCCGTGGGGCTTTAGACGAATGGCATGCAGGGCAAAAAAAAACGTCTAGTTTTATTCCTTAAACCATTAATATGGTTATAAAACGACAAGCCCCTGATCGCGGGACGCGACATTCATTTCGAGGAAAGTCCATGAAGCTTCAGCAACTGCGCTATATCTGGGAAGTCGCGCACCACGATCTGAACGTCTCGGCCACCGCCCAAAGCCTGTACACCTCCCAGCCCGGCATCAGCAAGCAGATCCGCCTGCTGGAGGACGAACTGGGCGTCGAAGTCTTCGCCCGCAGCGGCAAGCACCTGACCCGTGTCACCCCCGCTGGCGAGCGCATCATCACCACCGCCGGCGAGATCCTGCGCAAGGTCGAGAGCATCAAGCAGATCGCCCAGGAATTCTCCAACGAAAAGAAGGGCACGCTGTCCATCGCCACTACCCACACCCAGGCACGATATGCGTTGCCCGGCGTGATCAGCGGCTTCATCAAGCAGTATCCGGATGTCTCCCTGCACATGCATCAGGGCACGCCGATGCAGATCGCCGAGATGGCCGCCGACGGTACCGTCGACTTCGCCATCGCCACCGAGGCGCTGGAGCTGTTCGGCGACCTGATCATGATGCCGTGCTACCGCTGGAACCGCTGTGTGATCGTGCCCCAGGGGCACCCGCTGACCAAGGTGCCGAAGCTGACCCTGGAGCTGCTCGCCGAACAGCCCATCGTCACCTACGTATTCGGCTTCACCGGCCGCTCCAAGCTCGACGAAGCTTTCAACCAGCGCGGTCTGGTGCCGAAAGTGGTGTTCACCGCCGCCGACGCCGACGTGATCAAGACCTATGTTCGCCTGGGCCTGGGCGTAGGCATCGTGGCTCACATGGCGGTCGACCCGAAGCTCGACAGCGACCTGGTGATGCTCGACGCCAGCCACCTGTTCGAGTCCAGCGTGACCAAGATCGGTTTCCGTCGCGGTACTTTCCTGCGCGGCTTCATGTGCGACTTCATCGAGAAGTTCGCCCCGCACCTGACCCGCGACCTGCTGGCCAAGGCCGTGCAATGCCACAACAAGACCGAGCTGGACGAGCTGTTCGACGGCATCGAGCTGCCGGTCTACTGAGGACGTTCGTCCCTGCCATTGCCTAGGCAAGCTGCAAGGAAAACGCCGCGATCCGAAAGAGAGTCGCGGCGTTTTTTTATGAGCGGTTTCCAGGTGTGGTGGCCGGCTGCATTGGGTAGGAGCGAGCTTGCTCGCGAACAGCTCAACGTCGGAGTGCCCGGCGGGTCCTTTTGCGAGCAAGCTCGCTCCTGCAAAAGGGGCAGCGTCTCAGCGGACACGCCAGCGCAGCAACAGCAAGGCGGCGAAGGCAAGCGCCGCGCCGGCAAGGAAGGTCCAGCTGGCGCCGAAGCTCTGCCACAGCCAGCCGGCCAGCACGCTGGCGGCCAGCATGGCGAGGCCGCTGGCGAGGTTGAATACGCCGAAAGCGGTGCCCTTGAGATCGGCTGGCGTGGTGTCGGCGATCAAGGTCGCCAGCAGCCCTTGGGTGAAGCCCATGTGCAGGCCCCAGAGCGCGACACCGACGAGCATCAGTGGCGTGGAGTCGCCCCAGGCCAGCAGCAGGTCCGCCGCCACCAGCAGGAACATGCCGATGGCCAGCAAGCCGGTACGATCGGTGCGGTCAGACCACCAGCCCACGGGATAGGCCGAGAGCATGAACAGCAGGGCCATCACCACCATGACTATTGGCGTCCAGGCCATTGGCAGGCCGATGTCCTGGGCACGCAGCACCAGGAAGGCTTCGCTGAAGCGCGCGAGAGTGAACACCGCGCCGATGCCGACCACCCACCAGTAGCGCGCCGGGAAGCTGCGCAGCGCGTCTCGATGGATCGGCGAGCGGAAGCGGTGGGTACCTTCGGCCTGTTCCGGTTCCTTCACGAAGAAGACGATGGCCAGCACCGCGATACCGGCTGGAATGCAGGCGAACCAGAACACCAGCGGCAGATTGTTGCCTAGCCAGAGCATCAGCACGATGGCCAGCAGCGGGCCGGCGAAGGCGCCGACGGTGTCCATGGACTGGCGCAGGCCGAAACAGGCGCCACGGATCGACGGCGGCGAGACGTCAGCAATCAGTGCGTCCCGCGGTGCACCGCGGATGCCCTTGCCGATACGGTCGAGCAGACGCGCGGCGAAGATGGTCTCGCCCGAGGTGGCCAGCGGGAACAGTGGCTTGGAGAGCGCCGCGAGGCCATAGCCGAACAGAACCAGCCCCTTGCGCCGGCCGAGGTAGTCGCTGATGGCGCCGGAGAACACCTTGACGATCAGCGCGGTGGCCTCGGCGATGCCTTCGATCAGGCCGACCGCGACCATGCTCAGCCCCAGGCTGCCGACCAGGAACAGCGGTAGCAGGCTGTGCAGCAGTTCGGAGGAGACGTCCATGAACAGGCTGACGAAACCCAGCGCCCAGACGGTGCCGGGAATACGGGGGCGTGTGCGATCCGCGCCGTCGGCCATGGAGAAACTTCCTTGTGCGTCAGTAGTAGGAAGCGACAGTCTGGCCGAGCGGCCATCAAGAAAGCGTCAAGGTTGACGGCTACAGGCGATCCAGATCGTCGCGCTGGGCCAGTTCGGCCAGGGCTTCGCGAGAGTCCAGCGGCAGTTCGCCGCGGCCTTCGAGCACCTCGTGGAGGAAACTCATGAACACCGTGTAAACGACTTCACGACCGTCATCGTGGCGGACGACGAAGAAGGGCGCGGTGTCTACGCCGTACTGTGCAGCGACCAGCCAGCCGGTGCTGGCGGGGTTGCGTTCGTCGGCGACCAGGGTGCGATCGATTCGATTCAGGTAGCCGCCCTTGACCAGGCGTTCGTGGACTTCGCGGCACTTGCGGCAGTCCTGGCCATCGGCCAGGACCTTTTTCACCAGGGTGATGCGCATGGGATTGGCTCCGCCGCAGGCATGCAGGCGTCCGATCCTGGGCTGCGGGCTGACAAGGGAATTTCCGTCAGCCGAGGGTAAGGCCTCAGGCCTTGCTGATCAAATTGCCGGCGTGCAGGCCGCACTCTTTCTGGGTAGCTTCCTCCCACCACCAGCGGCCTTCGCGCTCGTGCTGGTTCGGCAGTACCGGGCGGGTGCAGGGCTCGCAACCAATGCTGATGAAGCCTCGCTCGTGCAGGCTGTTGTAGGGGATTTCCAGCATGCGGATGTAGGCCCAGACCTCTTCGCTGCTCATGTTCGCCAGCGGGTTGAACTTGATCAGAGGTTTCTCCGGGGTGGAGAACGCGCCGTCCACTTCGACTACGGCGACCTGGCTGCGGGTGCCCGGGCTCTGGTCCTTGCGCTGGCCGGTGGCCCAGGCGGTCACGGTGGACAGCTTGCGCTTGAGTGGTTCGATCTTGCGGATGCCGCAGCACTCGCCGTGGCCGTCCTTGAAGAAGCTGAACAGGCCCTTCTCCTTGACGAACGGCTCCAGCAGGCGCGGGTCCGGGGTCATCACTTCGATGGCGATGCCGTAGTGCTCGCGCACCTGCTCGATGAAGCGGTAGGTCTCCGGGTGCAGGCGACCGGTATCGAGGCTGAATACCTTGACGTTCTTGTTGAGCTTCCAGGCCATGTCCACCAGCACCACGTCCTCGGCACCGCTGAAGGAAATCCACAGCTCATCACCGAAGTGCTCGAAGGCAAGCTTCAGGATGTCCTGTGGGGCTTTGCTGGCATAGCTCGCGGCGATTTCCGCGATATCGAACGGGAGGCTCATCAGGCGGTATTCCTAGTTTTATTGGCGCAAGGCGCTCTGTGGGCGCGATGGTAGCAAAGAGGCGGATATGCCCATAAATAACCATCAGGAAGGTCGACTGTGGTGTTTGGGTATAAGTGGCGCGTTGCGCCGCTTGGAGCGAGCGGCTAGAGTGCCGCCTCTCAAGTCAAACCTGCGGGGAAATCGTTCGTGGAAATCGCCTGTCTCGACCTGGAAGGGGTTCTGGTTCCGGAAATCTGGATCGCCTTCGCTGAAAAAACCGGTATCGAAGCGCTCAAGGCGACGACCCGCGATATCCCGGATTACGACGTGCTGATGAAGCAGCGCCTGCGCATTCTCGACGAGCACGGCCTGAAGCTGTCCGACATCCAGGAAGTGATCGCCACCCTGAAGCCGCTGGAAGGCGCAGTGGAATTCGTCGACTGGCTGCGTGAGCGCTTCCAGGTGGTGATCCTCTCCGACACCTTCTACGAATTCTCCCAGCCGCTGATGCGCCAGCTGGGTTTCCCGACCCTGCTGTGCCACAAGCTGATCACCGATGAAACCGACCGTGTCGTCAGCTACCAGCTGCGCCAGAAGGATCCGAAGCGTCAGTCGGTCATCGCCTTCAAGAGCCTGTACTACCGTGTGATCGCTGCTGGCGACTCCTACAACGACACCACCATGCTCTCTGAAGCTCACGCCGGCATCCTGTTCCACGCACCGGACAACGTGATTCGCGAGTTCCCGCAGTTCCCGGCCGTGCACACCTATGAGGACCTGAAGAAGGAATTCCTCAAGGCGTCCAACCGCCCGCTCAGCCTGTAACACCGGCTGTGACGAAAAAGCCCCGCTGATGTGGGGCTTTTTCTTTTGGCGCTTTTTGTAGGAGCGGACTTTGTCCGCGATGCCCTTCAGGCAGGCCTGTCGGCCGGTTCGCGGACAAGATTCGCTCCTACAGACTTTCCAGGGTTCGCAGTAGCACGCCTACCTTGGTCAGCGATTCCTCGTATTCCTCTTCCCAGTCGGAGTCGGCCACGATGCCGCCGCCGGCCCAGCAACTTGCCTGGCCGTCCTTCACCAGCACGGTGCGGATGGCGATGGAGCTGTCCATTTCGCCGCGTACGTCGAGGTAGAGCAGGCTGCCGCAGTAGATGCTGCGCTGGGTCGGCTCCAGTTCGTCGATGATCTGCATGGCGCGGACCTTCGGCGCACCGGTGATGGAGCCGCCAGGGAAGCTGCCTTCGAGCAGGTCCAGCGCGTCCTTTCCTTCTGCCAGTTCGCCTCGCACGCTGCTGACCAGGTGGTGAACGTTGGGATAGGTCTCCACCGCGAACAGTTCGGGAACACGCACACTGCCGGGTCGGCAGCTGCGGCCGAGGTCGTTGCGCAGCAGATCGACGATCATCAGGTTCTCGGCACGGTCCTTCTCGCTGGCAAGCAGGGCGTCGGCATTCTGCTGGTCGGCCTCGGGCGTGTTACCGCGCGGGCGGGTGCCCTTGATCGGGCGAGTTTCCACCTGGGTGCCATGGAGCTGGATGAAGCGCTCCGGTGACAGGCTGAGGACTGCGCCTTCAGGCAATGCCAGGTAACCGGCAAAAGGCGTAGGGCATGCCTCGCGAAGTGCGCGGTAGGCCAGCCAGGGCGAGCCGCTGCAAGGTGCGCGGAAGCGCTGGGTGTAGTTCACCTGGTAGCAGTCGCCGGCGAGGATGTAGCTGTGCACGCGCTCCAGCGCTTCTCGGTACTGTTCGCGGCTCAGGTCCGGACGAAATGGTGCGCAGAGCCGGAAGGGCGGCAGCGCTTCATCTTCCTGAGCACCTTCGAACAGCGCGATCAGGCGCTCTCGCTCGCTCCTGGCCAGCGACGGGTGGAAGACCAGTTGGCTGCTGCATTCCTCGTGGTCGGTGACCAGCGCCCAGGCGTACAGGCCCAGGCGCGCATCGGGCAGGGCGAGGTCGTCGAGGTTCGGTTCGGGCAAATGCTCGACGCGCCGGCCGAAGTCATAACCGAGATAGCCGATCATTCCGCCGACGAATGGCACTCTGCGATTGTCTGGGACTTTTGCCTCGCCCAGGCTCTGCAAGGCGGCTCTTGCGCGGGCAAAAAAGCCCTTGGCCGATTCGTCGGCGGTTGGTGCCAGTTCTGCCAATGGCCAGGCGCTCAGAAGGTCATAGCGTCCACGTGTGGCAATGGGTCGACCGGCGTCCAGGAGTACGGCGCCGGGTGCCCGATGGATCAGGGCGAAGCGTTCGCCCGGGTCTTCCCGGTAAGGAAGCGGGTACAAAAAACAGTCAGGCATGGGTAACAGCGTGCAGGCAAATGAGGTGATCAGGTCGGCTGAAGTGTCGATCCTAGAGCTATTTCTTCAGTTTACGTAGGAAAAGCATTCTGATAAGAAGTGACGAATCCCACGCGGACAGTGCTCCGTACCAACAACGATAATGACATAGGGATACAGGCCGTGGATGTAGTGCTAGAGCCCGCAGCCGGCAGCCTTCTGCGCTCCAGATTAACACCCCCTCGGGTGCCTGCTGATTATTTGATTCGTCCCGAGGTCCAGAATGCCCTGGACCGTCATCCTTATGCCTCGATACTGTCGTTTTCGGCTCCCGCCGGTTTCGGCAAGACCACCGCACTGGCGGCACTGGCCGGCAAGCGTGCGAGCGAGGGACATCAGGTTGCCTGGCTCTCCCTGGAGAGCGACGACGACGATCCCGGCCGTTTCTGCCTGAAACTCATCCAGGCCCTCGCCACCGCCGTGCCCGGCACTGGCGAGGATGCGTTGGGCTACGTGCACAACACTATGCGTGTGCCCGTGGTCGCGGTCATGGAAAGCCTGCTGATGGACCTCGCCCGCGACGAGCGCAAGGTCCTGCTGGTACTCGACGACCTGCATGAGATCACCCATTCCGACGTCTTCGCCGGCCTCAATCGCCTGGTGCAGTACGCGCCGCCCGGCCTCACCCTGGCCATCGGCAGTCGTTCCCAGCCGCCGCTGAACCTCGCCACGTGGCGCGCCAAGGGGCTGCTGCTGGAGATCGGCCAGGACGAGCTGCGCCTGTCCCGCGACGAAACCCGCGAATACCTGGCCCGCGATGGCCTGCAACTCGAAGATAGCTGCCTGCAGTCGCTGCACAACCAGACCGAAGGTTGGATGGCGGGGGTTCATCTGGTCAGCCTGTGGCTGCGCCAGCAGCCGGGTGCTCCGGAAGACCTCAAGCTGCTAAGCAGCGACAAGGCGGCGGTAGGCGATTACCTGCTGCGCGCGGTGTTCGAGCGTCTTCCCGCCGATGTGCAGGGCGCACTGCTGTCCCTGGGGATTGCCAATCGCCTGAATGGCGACCTGGCCAACACCCTGACCGGTCGCCAGGACGGCCAGGCGCTGCTGGAACACCTGGACAGCATGCAGCTGTTCCTTCTGCCGCTGGACCGTGACCGCCAGTGGTACCGCTTCCACCAGCTGTTCGCCGACTTCCTCCGCGCCCGCCTGCGCGAGCGCGACCCGGAGCGCTTCAAGCAACTGCACTTCAATGCCAGCCTGTGGTTCACCAATCACCACATGCCGACCCTGGCCATCGAGCACGCCTGCCTCGCCGAGGACCCGGAAATGCTCGCCGCGCTGGTCGACGGCTGCGGCCTGGAGCTGATCAACCGAGGCCAGCTCTACCTGATCTCGCGCTGGCGCAAGCACGTGCCGAACGAGATCGCCGAGCGCTACCCGATCCTCGTGCTGAGCGACGTCTGGACCCGTGCCACGGAGCTCAGCCTGCCCGAAGCCAACCGCATGATCGACGAGCTGCTGGCGCGCTGGGGCGACTCGCGCGGCAACGGCCCGATGGGCAATCAGTACCTCTCGGCGCTGGCGGTGAAAGCCGTGTTGGCGCTGCAGAAGGACGACCTTGAACAGTGCATCACCCTGGCGCGCAAGGTGGAAAGCCAGCTGGGGCAGAACTCGGCGTTTCTCGAAGGTGCGATCCTGCTGATCGGCGCCTTCGCCCAGGTCATCCGCGGGCACGCGGAGCAGGCGCGCCGCCTAATGGGGCTGGCGCAGCAGCGCAACCATTTCCTCGACGGCCGCTACCTGCACATGCAGCAGTGCACCATCGAAGTGGTGCTGGCGCTGGAGCAGGGCCAGGTCAAGCAGGCGCAGATGCTCATCGAACGCGTGCGCGAGCAGGCCATGCCGCTGTTCGACAAACGCTCCCAGGCCCTGGCGCTGCCGGCCATCGCCGAAGCGCTGACCGCCTACTACCGCACCGAGCTGGACGGCCTGGAAGAGCGCCTTCGCTGGGCGCTGGGTCGGGTCGACGTGGTCAACCCCATCGACCTGTACGCCCAGGGCATGCAATGCCTGGCGCGCATCCAGCGCCTGCAGGGGCGCGGCAAGGAGGCCCTGGCTACCCTGGGGTTGATGCAGACCCTGGCCTCGCGCAATCAGTCCTGGCGCTTCTTTGCCATGGCGGTGGGCGAGGAGATCAACCTGATCCTCCAGGAAACCGCCACCGACCGCTGCAAGCGCGCCGAGCAGCGGCTCAAGGCCATCGACTGGGCCAAGCTGGCCAGCCACTACAAGCAGATGCCGTTCAACCCGGTGCTCTGGGTGCAGGGCATCAGCCGGGTGCGGCTGCTGCAGGCGCGCGGACACTTCAGCGAGGCGCTGCACGAAATCACCCAGCTGCGCGGCATGCTGCAGCCGGGCTGGCACGGCCTGCAACGGCTGCGCCTGGACCTGCTGGCGGCCCTGAGCTACCAGCGCTTGGGCTACCAGGAACGTTCCCACAGCCTGCTCGGCCAATGCCTGGTCGGCGCCGAGCGGGAAGGGGTGCGGAGCATTTTCATCGAGGAAGGCGAGGGGATTCGCCAGTTGCTGCAGCAACTGGAGTCCACCGAGCGACAACCGGCGCTGCAGGTCTTCATTCGCGGAATGTTGACCGTCTGGCCGGGGCAGGAAGCACGCAGGTCGCCCGAGGTGCTCGAAGAAGGTCTGACCGACCGCGAGCGCGAGGTGGTATGCCTGGCGGCCCAGGGACTCTCCAATGAGGAGATCGGCCAGCAGTTGTCGCTGGCGCTGGGCACCGTCAAATGGCACCTGCACAACATCTACGAGAAGCTCAAGGTGCGCAATCGGACCCAAGCGATACGCCGTGCCCGCGAGCTGAGTCTGCTCTGACATGACGACCCTGACCACACTGCCGCAGCAGCCCATGCCGCTGCTGCGCACCAAGCTGTTTCCACCGCGCACCGACAGCGATTCGCTGCTGCCGCGTCGTGCCCTGATCGACCGCCTGTATGCCAACCGCCAGCAGCGCGTGCTGATCCTCAGCGCACCGGCCGGCTTCGGCAAGAGCACCATTCTCAGTCTGCTCCGCGAGCGTCTGCTGGCAGGTGGCGCGCGGGTCGCCTGGATGTCCTGCGATGAGGGGGACAGCGAGCCGCAACGCCTGGTGCAGTACCTGGTGGCGAGCATTCGCAGCGTCGAGGCGGACTTCGGCACCAATACCTCGAACCTGCTGCAGTCGGACATGACCCTGCCGCTGGAAGGCATCATCGACGCCTTCCTCTCCGACCTGCGCCGTCTCGACGGGCCGCTCTACCTGCTGCTCGACGACTTCCATCAGATCCGCCATCCGGCGCTGGCCCATGGGGCGCGCTACCTGATCGAGCACCTGCCGGACAACATACGGCTGGTCACCAGCACCCGCTACCGCCCGCGCTTCCTGGTGGACGAGCCGGGCCTGGCGCCCTGGGCCTTCTGCCTGAGCGGCGACGACCTGCGCCTGACCCGCGAGGAAACCGACACCTTCCTCACGCAGCTCAAGGGCCTGGCCCTGAGCGACAGCGAGCTCAAGCTGCTGCACAAGCGCACCGAAGGCTGGATTACCGCGCTGCACCTAGCCGCTCTGGCGCTGGCGCGCAACCCGGACCGCGCGGCGCTGCTCAAGGGGCTTTCCGGCACCGAGCGCGACCTTGCCGACTACCTCGCCGAGGACGTGCTGTGCAGCCTGCCCGAACCGCTGCAGCAGTTTCTCGACCAGACCTCGGTGCTCGACGAGTTCTGCGCTGAGCTGTGCAATGCCCTGACCGGGCGCCGCGATGGCCTCGATATGCTGATGCGGCTGCAGAACGAGCAGTTGTTCATCATCGCGCTGGACGACCAGCGCGAGTGGTTCCGCTATCACCACCTGTTCGCCGAATTCCTCCAGGGCCGCCTGGCGCGCAATTCCGATCCGACACCGCTGCTGCATGCTGCCGCGCGCTGGTGTGAGGGGCGTGACATGGCCGACCGTGCGATCAAGTACGCCTTGCGCGCCCGTGACTATGCCTTCGCCGCCGACCTGCTGGAGCGCCAGGGCGCCAAGCTGATCGCCGGCAACCGCGTCTACGGCATCCTCGGCATGCTCAGCAGCATCCCCGCCGAGGTGATCCGCGAGCACCCGGTGTTCCAGATTTTCTACGCTTGGCAGCTGGCCTTCGAGCAGAAGTTCGCCGAGGCCGAGGCGCTGATCGAAGAGCTCAGCGTCCGGCTGCTGCAGGGGCAGGGCAAGGTGCGCCACTTCGGCATGGCGGAGTTGCTCGCGGTGGCCCAGGTGCTGAAGGCGCTGGTGCTGCTCTACCAGGACAAACTGGAAGCTTGCCTGAAGGTGGCGCGCCAGTGGCTGGCGCTGGTGCCGGGCAACCAGCCGGTGTTCCGCGCCAGCCTGTCGTGCATCCAGGCGGCGGCCTATGCGCTGCTGGGGGACTACGCCGAAGCGGCCAACGCCATCGGTGTCGCCCGCGATTGCCTGCGCATGGCCGACAGCGAGTACCTGCAGGTCGTGGTCAGCATGATCGAGGCCTTGATCTGCAAGGAGCGCGGCGAGCTGGAGCGCGGTCGAACTATCGCCGAGAGCGCGCGCAGCCGCGTGGAGCGGGTCTTCGGCCGGCGCAGCCGCGTTGGCGGACCTTTGTCGCTGGCCTACGCGGACCTGCTGTACGAGCAGGATCGCCACGCGGCGATCCTTGCCGAACTACCGCTGGCGACCACCTGGCGCGACGTCGCCACGCCGGTGGAGCTGATCAGCCGCGGCCAGTTGGTGATGGCCAAGGCGCGGTTCTTCGCCGGCGAGGCCGAACAAGGGTTGGCCCAGCTCGACGAATGGCTGGTTGGCCTGCAGTCGCCGGGCTACGAGCGGGTGCATGCACTGGCCATGAGTTGCAAGGTGCAGCTGTTGCTGTGGATGCGACGGCCCAACGAGGCCGAGCGCGTGTGCCTGCAACTGGCGCGGCACCTGTCGGGGCTCAACGCCGAACGCTATGCCGATGCCCATGCGGCGCTGGTGATGGCGGAGGCGCGCCTGGCACTTTCCGAGCGCCACGCCGAGCGAGCTCAGCAGCGTCTGGAATCGTGCCTGGCGGGCTTTACCTCGCCCTATCAGCGCGACCGGCGGCTGCGTCTTTCGCTGTTACTTTCTGTGGCGTATTGGCAGAAAGGTAACAGCGAAAAAGCCTTCGCCTTGTTCGCGCCCACCCTCGAGGAAGCCTGGAACCTGGGCTACCGACGCCTGTTCCAGGACGATGCTCTGTGGCTGCTGCCGCTCTGGGAGGCCTGGAAGGCCGCCGAACCCAAGCGTGCATCGGCCTGGCAGGGGGTCGCCGAGATGCTTCGCGAGCAGTGCCGCAGGTTGTCTGTCGATCCTGAAAGTTTCGATGAAAATCAAGATGTTAGCCATCGGGAGCGAGAGATCCTGCGACTCGTGGCAGCGGGCTTGTCGAACCGGGATATCGCCCAGGCGGTGCATCTGTCGGAGGCCACCATCAAGTGGCATCTGCACAACCTGTTCGCCAAGCTTGGCGTGCGTAGCCGGACCCAGGCGGTACTCAAGGGGAAGAGTCTGGGACTGCTCAGCGAAGCTTGAGTCAGAAGGTTGGTTTTGCGCCATCCCTTGGATGGGCTGGCAGGTTCACGGCGGGTCAGTAGCTTGGAGATCAGGACGCGAAGCCTTGTGCTTCACGAATCCATACCCGCGGCGCCTAAGGAAGAAGTCGGGGGTCTGGAAGATCGGCAGCAGCCGGTCAACCTGCAGCGGGGTAGGACGCCCCTTGCAGTGCCTGGGGCAACCCCACCTGAACACTGGAGAGTTATAACAATGAAAATCAAGCAACTGGTTCTTGCAAGCGCAGTTCTGGCCGCTCCGTTCCTGGCACATGCCGACATGAAATCCATGGATGACGCTGCACTGTCCGGTATCACCGGCCAGGATGGCATCAGCATTTCCGGTACCTTCAACGCCTCCATCGGCGCTGTCACCTACAAGGACGCCGATACCGGCGGCGGCTCCCTGGTGCTGCAGGGCATCCACCTGCCGAGCGTGACCATCGCCGACAACGCCCCGATGACTGTCGACGTGGTGACCACCAGCATCACCCCTGTCGGCGGCACCACTGCTGTTGCCACCCAACAGCTCGCCATCGGCCTTCCCACCGTGAACGGCGATGTGACCATCGACGCCGTCAAGGTTGGCACCAACGGCGCCAGCATTGGCTCGCTGACCGTTTCCAACCTGAACCTGGCTGGTTCGACCGTGAAGGTCTGGGGTCACTGATCCCGAGGTTGAAGCGCAGTACCCCTTGCCGGCGCCTGCCGGCAAGGGTCTTCCAGGATTGACTTCCAATATTGAAGAGAGGGGTGGGATGTTCGAGATTCTGCTGGGAAGCCTGCTGGGCCTGTTCGGTTTTACCCAGGCCGTGGATACCAAGCCGCAACAGCAGGGCACAGTGAACATCTCGCAGCCGCTCACGCCCAACGGTCCCTTCCGCGAGTCGGTCCAGCTCGAACCGATGAGCCAGGTGCAGTTCCGCAACGTCATTCGCCAGGCCTACGACTACAGCTGTGGCTCGGCGGCACTGACCACGCTGCTGGACTACTACCTGGGTCGCAACCTGGAAGAGCGTCAGGTCATGGAAGGCCTGATCAAGTACGGCGAGGCCGACAAGATCGTCCAGCGCCGTGGCTTCTCGCTTCTGGACATGAAGCGTTATGCCGCCGCACTCGGCTACAAGAGTGGCGGCTTCCGTGCCGAGTTCTCCGACCTGGACTCGCTCGAACACCCGGCGCTGGTGCCGATCCACTATGCCGGCTTCAAGCATTTCGTCGTGGTCCGCGATGTCTACAACGACCACGTCTTCGTTGCCGATCCTGCCTTGGGCAACATCAGTTTCACCCGCGCCCGTTTCGAGGAAATCTGGGACCAGAACGTGCTCTTCGTCATCTACCCCAGCGGCCAGGAGCCCAGGAACGCCCTGGAGCTGCGCGAGGCCGACCTGCGCCTGGTGGACGACCGGACCGTCAGCCTGCTGGCGTTCCGCGAGTTCCCGGAGATGAGCAAGATTACCCAGAACCAGATTGGCGAAGCCGCCACGAATGGAGACGTGCAGTACATCCGGCGCAAGTGACCGCCCGATCGGCCCATACGAATAAGAACAAGACCAGGGGATAGCAACATGGATTTCAAGGGGTTTGCGTGCGTTGCCGCTCTGGCCTTGCTGGCAAGTACCATCGCCATCGCCGAAGAAGCGACAAATGAAGACGCGCGTGATGCGCTGGCCAAGAAGGAAACCGACGCCGACAGCGCCAAGGCGCTGGAACAGGTATTCCAGGCCGCCGAGAAGAGCTACACCCTGCTCAAGAAGGGTGAGCGCCAGCTGACCTACGGCTTCGACTACACCTTGATGCGCGACACGCGCCTGCAGGCCGTGCGCAGCGGCGAGAACGTCTACAGCGTGCTGGCCCAGAGCGAGGCGCAGCACACCTTCACCAACTCCTTCACCTTCGACTACGGCATCTGGGACAACCTGACCTTCAGCATGCGCCTGCCGTTCGTGGCCAAGTACGACACCGAGCGCGACATCCATGCCTACAGCCTGGGCGACATTTCCGCGACCCTGCGCTGGCAACCCTGGGCGGCGGGCCGTGGCCGTCCGGTCACCACGCTCTACGCCACCCTCGGCCTGCCGACCGGCGACAGCCCCTACAAGGGCAACGTGCAGGACGACGTTTCCACCGGCAACGGCTTCTACAGCCTGGGCGCCGGGGCCAACATGTCCTACGTGATCGATCCGGTCGTGCTCTACGGCTCGCTCGGGTACACCTACAACATGAAGGTCGACGACATCCACCAGAACCAGTACGGCGAAGAACTGGAGAAAGTGGTGCCGGGCGACACGGTCAACTTCGCCATGGGCATGGCCTACGCGCTGTCCTACGACGTTTCCCTGGCCACCTCCTACCAGATGGCCTACTCGTTCAAGAACAAGTACTACTTCAACGACCGCACGGTCGAAGCGCCCGAGCAGACCAGCGCGATCATGAACTTCTCGCTCGGCCTGCGAACATCGCCGGACTACATCGTCAACGTGAACGCCGGTTTCGGTCTGACCGAAGACTCGCCGGATGTACTGCTGGGGGTTTCCCTTCCCCTGGATATCCAAGGCCTGAAAGCCCAGTAACCGACGAGCGACCACTACATGACTATGCGCATTTCGCCCCTCGCGGTGGCGATGGCAGGGGTGGGGTTTGGCTGGGCGACGCTCGCCAACGCCCAGTTGGCCAATGACCTGACCATCGGCAACCCCAAGGCCATGGCCATGGCCAACGCGGTGACGGCCGATTCCACTGGCATCGACGCGGTGCACTACAACCCGGCCGCACTGACCAAGCTCAAGGGCCGCCAGACCCAGATCAAGCTGATCACCGGGGTCATGGATATTCGCGCCGGCTTCAAGGCACCGCCGGACTACGGCTCGTCTGCCTTCGGCCTGGACGATGACCCGGTGGCTGGCGAGAACAGCCGCACCCTGACCCCGACCATGTACCTGCCCGGCCTCGGCGGCATGACCGACATGCCGTTGCTGGTGGCACCGCTGGCGGGCCTGTCGATCAACCCGCCGGGTTCCAAGTTCACCTTCGCCACCAACGTCTACGCGCCCCAGGCGCTGGGCTATTCGCGAGACTCGGACAGCGATCCGGCGCGCTACGAAGGCCGCCGCGTCTCGCTGCAACGCATCACCTACTTCTCGCCCTCGGTGGGCTACGAGGTCAACGACACGCTGTCGGCGGGCCTTTCGATCGGCTTCTCGCACCAGGCCATGGCGCTGGATACCGACTTCCGCAACCCCGGCCTGCTCACCGGCCTGCTGCAGACCCTGCACGACACCACCTGCGTGCCCGGCGCGCAGGAAATCGTCGAGCTGGTGTTCAACGTCTGCGGCGGGCGGATCGGCCCGTACGACTCGCTGGCCAACCTCAAGCTGGACATGCAGCAGACCCTCTCGCCGAGCTTCAACCTGGGCGTGCTCTGGGAGCCCTACGACTGGTTCGCCTGGGGCGCGACCTACCAGAGCGAGTCGCGCATGCACCTCAAGGGCAAGTACCGCGTCGACTACACCAAGGACTGGCAGGGCTTCTGGTCCGGCATGCAGAGCTCGGTGTTCGGCGCCTTCCTGAGCCCGCTGTTCCCCTATGGCAACGCCGAGGAAGAGCACGGCGTGGCGACGCTGAACATGGTCAATCCGGACAGCTTCTCCACCGGGATCAAGGTGCGCCCGTTCGACAAGTGGCAGTTCAACTTCGACCTGAAGTGGACCGACTACAGCGACTGGAACAAGCTGGAAATCGAGTTCGACAAGGAACTCGACCTGCTGCGCATCGCCAAGAACTTCGCCCCCAACGGCGCCACCGACCACAGCATCATCCTTGACCGTGGCTACCAGGACACCTGGAGCTATGCCATGGGCATGCAGTACGACGTCAACGACCGCCTGCAACTGCGCGCCGGCTATGAATATCGCCCCTCGGCGATTCCCAAGGACAAGGCCGATGCACTGGTGCCCATCGGCGATGCCAACCTCTACGGCCTGGGCTTGGGCTACCAGTGGGACAAGGACACGGTGATCGACCTGGGCTTCAACTACTTCGTCTCCAAGCAGAGCATCAAGGCGGGCACCAGCTGCAACCTGAACTGCACCGGCATCGACAACCTGGTGTACAACCCTTATGCCGGTCTCGATGTCAGCACCACGGTGAAGGCCTACGTCTTCGCCATGACTTACCGCACCACCTTCTGAGGGCATGGGCATGGGCAGGTTGACCCTCCTGATTTCCTGCGTCGCCGCCGCCGGCATGAGCGCGCCGGTGCACGCAGCCAGCGGCCGCTACCTGTCGTGGATCGACGATAGCGGCCAGGTGCACAACACCTTCGTCGACGACAGCTATGCCAAACAGCAACGCCAGGCGGACAAGCGCATCGATCAGAGCGACCGCGCGCGGCTGATCGATGTCAGCGCCACGCAATGGCCAGGTAGCAAGCCGGCGGGGGAGAGCAAGCGTCGCTATTTCACCTGGGTCGATGCCCAGGGCAACCTGCAGAACAGCTTCTATGCCGCCGGCCAGGTCGCGCCCGGGCGTGCCGATTACGTGCTGCCCAACGGCGATCATTCAGCCGAGTACATCGACGCGGAATCCTATGAGGACCGCGGTTTCGTCCGCAGCGAGAATGGCAACCCATACTTCACCTGGGTCGATGACAAGGGGCAGGTGCGCAACTCGCCGATCACCGCGCAGCAGCGCGGCGAGACGTTCCGTCGGGGCGAGCAGGGTGGCAGCAATATCGCCTTCACCGAGGGCCGGCAGGTCGACCTGAAGGCGCGCCCGAACAACCTGCCGGGGCTCGATGGCACCGGCGAGCAGACCGACGCCATGAAGGCGCTGCTCAAGGGCAGCGGCAAGACCCTGGACGACCTTTACGTCGACCTGCAGCGGCGCTGCTGCGATCAGATGGGCGATGGCGACTTCACCGAGCTGTCGGCCGAGGAGCCACGCTACGAGGAGCTGAACAAGTTCTCGCCGAGCTTCGACTTCCCCATGGGCAAGAGCTACTTCGTCGCGATGAAGCTGCCCAGCTCCCAGCGCGTTTACGGCCTGCGTGTGCGCAGCTTCGCCAACCACCAGGTGGTCTATCCGTCGTTACTGTTCCTCGACGAACAGAAGCGCCCGACCCGGCTGGTGAGCGACGCGGTGTACAAGCTCAATCCGGAGACCTGGTACCGCTATGCGTTCATCGAAGGGACCATTCCGGTGCGTGCCAACCAGGGCGAGCGCTATGTGCTGCTACTGACCACCGACGAGGACCGCAGCCTGCAGACCCTCGACAACAAGCCCTACAAGCGTCCGCTGGAAGACCTGGCAGTGAACGAGGCGGGGATGAAAGTGCGCGAGCACGGTGACCAGGGAGGCTTCGAGCTGGCCGTGGTGCGTTGAGTTGTGCGCGGGGGCGATGTTTTTTCGTAGGAGCGAGCTTGCTCGCGAACCGGGCAGCGGCGGAGTTGCCCGTGAATCCGTTCGCGAGCAAGCTCGCTCCTACAGTTTCACGCCAACGCTCATTGCCGAAGTTGCGTAGGGCGCATAACGCGTCAGCGTTATCCGCCATAGAGTATCCGGCGGATAACCTGTTCCAGGTTATGCGCCCTACGGGTCTGCTTCCCTGTGGTCACCCATGAAAAAGCCCGGCAATGGCCGGGCTTTTTCATGGGGTAGGTCGCCTCAGACTTCCTTCGGGTGCACGTGGCCGAAGAGCTGCTGGGAGAAGCGCACGCGCTCTTCCACGGTTTCCTTCACACCCTTGGCCTCCAGCTCGGCGA
Organism: Pseudomonas sp. YH-1; assembly: GCF_051990045.1. Lineage (NCBI taxonomy): Bacteria > Pseudomonadati > Pseudomonadota > Gammaproteobacteria > Pseudomonadales > Pseudomonadaceae > Pseudomonas > Pseudomonas sp. YH-1. The sequence continues at coordinate 3,252,562 of NZ_CP178184.1, forward strand.
GGTGCGCTTCGACGGCATGGGTGCGCAGGGTCAGGCCACAGTCGTTGGCGATCTGGATGTTCAGGCCCGGGCGGGCGTTGAGCTCGAGAATCAGCGGGCCCTTGTCCTGGTCCAGCACCATGTCTACGCCGATGTAGCCCAGCCCGCACAACTCGTAGCAACCAGCGGCCAGCTTCATGAAGCCGTCCCAGTTGGGCAGCTGCACGCCGTCCACCGCGTTGGTGGTGTCCGGGTGCTTGCTGATCTTGTTGTTCAGCCAGGTGCCGCGCAGGGTCAGGCCGGTGGCCAGGTCCACACCCACGCCGATAGCGCCCTGGTGCAGGTTGGCCTTGCCGTTGGACTGGCGGGTCGGCAGGCGCAGCATCGCCATGACCGGATAGCCCATCAGTACGATGATGCGGATGTCCGGCACGCCTTCGTAGCTGATGCTCTTGAAGATCTGGTCCGGGGTCACCCGGTACTCGATCAGCGCACGATCGCGGTGGCCGCCCAGGGAGTACAGGCCGGTGAGGATGCTCGACAGCTGATGCTCGATTTCCTCATGGCTGATGATCCGCCCTGAGACCGTCTTGTAGCGCTCCTCGAAGCGGTCGGCGATCACCAGGATGCCGTCGCCGCCGGCGCCCTGCGCCGGCTTGATGACGAAGTCGCTGCGCTCGCCAATGATCTCCGGCAGGCGTTCGATCTCCTTCTCGGTGGAGATGATCCCGTACATTTCCGGTACGTGGATGCCCGCCTCGATGGCGCGCTGCTTGGTGATGATCTTGTCGTCGACGATCGGGTACAGGTGCCGCTGGTTGTACTTGAGCACGTAGTCCGCGTTGCGTCGGTTGATGCCCATGATGCCTTTGGCTTCCAGGGCTTTCCATCGCTTGATCAGGCCGAACATGGCTTAGTCCTTGAGGAAGGCTTTGAAGCGAAACAGTTCGGTCAGGCGGTAACCGCGGTAGCGACCCATCGCCAGCATGAACGACACCAGAATCAGCAGCACGGCCGGGAAGGTGAACACGAAGTACACCAGCTCCGGTACGCGCATCAGGATGTGCGCCAGGGCAGCGGCGAACAGGGTGCCGATGGCGGCCTTCATCGCGTGGGCGGCGCCGCGCTCTTCCCAGGTGATCGACAGGCGTTCGATGCTCATGGTCAGGATCACCATCGGGAACAGGGCGACCGACAGACCGCTCTCGAAGCCGAGCTTGTGGCTGAGCAGGCTGATGGCGGCGATCATCACCACCACGAAGGTCAGCACCACCGACAGGCGTGGCAGCATCTGCAACTTCAGGTGTTCCAGGTACGAGCGTAGCGACAGGCCGAGCGCGGTGATCACGGTGAACAGGCCAATGCCCCACTGCAGGCCGGTCTCGCGGAAGGCAAGGGCGATCAGTACCGGAGTAAAGGTGCCCAGTGTCTGCAGGCCGATCAGGTTGCGCAGGATCAGGATCACCAGTACGCCGAACGGGATCATGATCATGATCTGGAAAGTCTGCTGGGTGGACAGCGGCAGGCCGTACAGCGAGTACTCGAGGAAGGCCGCGTCGGTGTTCTCGTCCGACAGTTTGGCCAGGCGGATGGCGTTCATCTCGCTGCTGTTGAGGCTGAAGCTGACCTGGGCTTTCTTGCCGCCCTCGATGGACAGCAGGCTCTCGTCACCCAGCCACCAGATCAGGCGGTCGTTGGGCAGGCCGCGTTCGCCGGTTTCCGGGTTGAAGTACAGCCACTCCTTGCCGTTGTAGCTGCGCAGCCAAAGCTCGGGCTGCTGCGGCTGGTTGGCGACCAGGCGGATGGTGTGCACGCGCTCCAGCGGCACGTGGGCCACCGCGAGCAGGGTTTCGACCACGTGGGAACGCTTGTCCAGGCTGGTGTCGCCGGCCAGTAGCAGTTTCACGTTGTCATCATTGAGGTTGTTGGCGCGCTTGATGGCTTCGCTGACGAAGGTCTCGACGTCCGCCGAGTGCTGGCGGATGGGCGCGATCAGGGCTTCGGCGGCGATCTTGTCCGGACCTTCCAGGGGCAGGCTGTCGCGGAAGATCGGGCCCTTCTCCTTGGCCTTCTCGGTGGCGCCGGCATAGCGCTTGGTCAGCACCAGGCGATAGTAGAGGGTCTGCTGGCCGTTGGCACGGCGCGAGGACCAGGTGACCTTGCGATTGCCGTCGGAGCGGTTGATGCCAACGCCGTAGTTGTTGGAGACGAAGCTCTCGTTGAGGCTGACGTAATCCTGGGTCAGCGGCGGTACGAACATCTGCACCTTCACCGGAGTCTTCGGTGTGGCGACGAACTCGACCTTGGCGTCGATGTTCCACAGGTCGTCGGTCTCGGCCTCGGTCATGGGAATGCCGAGGACGAAGATCTGGTAGGCGGTGATCGCGACGCCCAGCGTCAGCAGGATGGCGATCAGGACCTTCAGATGCAGGGTAAGAGAGCGCATGGGATTACTCGGCAGGTTTCGCTACGGGTTGGCAGCCGGGCTTGCCGGCAGCGTATTTCAGGCTCGGGTCGACCAGGGCGCCGAAGCGCTTGAGCGCGTCGGAGCCGATCAGAAGCGGGTATTGGAAGGCGCTGCGGTCGGTAAGGTTCACTTCGATGGTGCGCAGGGCCTTGCCCATGCACAGCTCGAGCTCGATGACCGGACGTGCAGTGTAGGCCTTGCCCTCGTCGGGATCGTAGTCGCCGTGGCGACGCTTGATCTTGCTGATGCGCGCCAGGGGTTTCTCGATCGGCTGGCTGTCGGCGGTGTCGGTGGCCAGGTAGAAGCGCACCCAGGTCTCGCCATCGCGCTTGAAGCGCTTGATGTCGCGGGCGCTGAGGGAGGCGGTCTTGGCGCCGGTGTCGAGCTTGGCGGCCAGTTCGATGTCCAGGTCGTTGATCCGGGCGTATTCGTTCAGGCCATAGACGGTCTTGCCGGCAGCGGCGCTGATGCCGGGAAGCAGGAAGATGCTCAGGAAGAGGAGCAGGGCAGTGGGCTTGAGTCTCATGGGCCTTGATGAGTGAGTGGCCGCAAAGCCTTGAAAAGAAACGCCCCGGTCGTCACCCCATGTGGCTTTGGCCGGTATGCCGGCTGGCGTGGCCTGGTGACGCCAGGCAATAGCGCGCCGAATTCTATCATGTGGTTTTTCGCTGGCGACAGTCGGTTGGCGCGTTGGCAGGGTATTTGTTTCAGGCTCATGACAGGTCTGCGCGAGCCTGCCGGGAGCCAGTGCGCGTGACGGGCCTGCCGTGAACCCGTCCGACCGGCGGGCGGCCGGACAGGTTCAGTCACTCAGGGCTTTTCTTCTTCGGCAGTGACCTCGGTCCAGCTGCTGTCCGGGTCGAAACGACTCATCTTCTTGGCAATCTTGTCGCTCTCCGGGCCGAGGTTCTTGGAGAAGATCTCGCCATCGTGGCTGATCATGAAGCTCATCACGCCACTGTCGCCATACTTCACTGGCCAGGCGATGAGGGCAAAGCCGCGGGTCATCCTGCCGCCGATCCGGTAGTCGTAGGCGCCACCGGGTGCCGAGGGGCCCTGGGCGGTGAGGATGCGGTAGTGGTAGCCATGCCAGCCGTCGCCCGGCAGTTCGTCGCCGAACAGCGGGCCAAGCGGGCTTTCCTCGCCGCCATCTTCCTCCGGCCAGTACAGCCCATCATGGTGCCCGTCGCTGCTGACGAACTTCTGCGCGTACTCCAGGACGCCATCGTCGTTGCGGTCCACTTCGGCGTAGTCCATCTGCGCATCGTGGTAGGCCTGCACCGCCTCCAGGGTTGATTCCTCGTTGCGGCCGATCCGGCGAATGCGGATTTCCTCGCCGCCGGCCTTGGCGTTGAAGGCCCAGCCGTTCTTCTCATGGACGATCGGCAGGGGCAGGGTCCAGGGATCGTTGCCGACGACCAGGTGGGCGAGGTGGGGATTGTCCTGCTCGATCTGGTGCTTGTCCTTGTAGTGGGCGAGGAAGGCGTCCACTTCGTCCCGGTCGATGCCGGCGGTTGGAATGTAGCTCTGCCAGTCCTTGCCCAGCAGGGCGGCCAGGCGTTCGGGGTCGGCTTTTTCGGTGCCGAGCGCAGCGATGAAGGCGTCGGCGGCCGCGTCGGGAGTGGGGAAACTGTCCTGGGCCAGCAGGCTGGCGGGGAGGACGGCGAGGAGCGCGAGCGCCAGCAGGCGCGAGGCGATGGGCATGGCTCGTCTCCTATCGGCGTCCGCCGCCACGCGGGGCGCGGGCGGGGCGTTGCACGGTGTGGCCGGCGCGTGCCGCCTGCGGCCGGCTGGCAGCAGCGCGACTGACCTGGCCACGGTTGGCGAATTCGCGGGATTGTCGCGGGTTGTTGGCGCCGGCGAAGGCATTGTTGCGCGGAGCCTGGGTGCGGGCATGCTGCTGGCGCGCCTGTTCGCGGATCTGCTGGTTGTTCTGCGCCCGGGGCCGTTGCTGTACCTGATTGCTACGGTTCTGCATGGCGTTCTGCGCCCGCTGCCGGTTCTCAGGGTTGTTCTTCAGCTCGCGGGTGGCGTTCTGCGCGCGCTCACGGGCCAGATTGGCGTCGCGGGGTTCACGGTTGGCCTGTTGGGCGCGCTGGAGGGCTTGCGGGTTGTCACGCAGATCGCGGGTCGCCGCCTGAGCTCGCTCGCGCGCCTGCTGGTTGTTCGCTGCCGGGGCAATGCCCCGCTGCGTCAGGCTTTCCCGTGCACGGGAGCGCTCTTGCGCGCGGGCCGAGTCGAATCCGCGCATGGCTTCGCGCTGCTCGCCACCGGACAGGCGCCGGTTGTACTGCTCGCGGCTGCGGGCGTCGCGGTAGGGAACGCCATTACGATAGGTCGGGTCATGGCGCCAGGCTGCCCGATTGCCATTGATGTTCTGGCTGAACTCGCGATTCACGTTGCGATTGACGTTCCGGTTGCTGTTGAAGTTGTTGTAGTGCTCCACGTCGACGTCGATCTCATGGTCATCCCAGTCGCAGTCACCCCAGAGCGAGCCGACGATGGCAACTCCCGCGCCAAATGCCAGGCCGGTGGCCAGTGCGGTGGCAACGGGGTATTCGGGAGGTGGCGGGTAGTAGACCGGTGGGCTGGCCGGGTAGGGCCAGGAGCCATAGACCTGCGTGGGGTTGTAGCTGGGGACATAGACCACCTGCGGATCGGCAGGCTCGATGATGATCGTTTGAGCGGGTGCCGATTGCTGCACCACCTCGGTGCCGCCTGCCGTAGACGGCTGAGCGGTGGCCGGTGGCGCCGGTTTCACGGTGACAGTCTGCTGCTCGTTGGATTGCAGGTTGCCGGCGGCCTGGGCCTGGCGGCGCAGGCGCTGGATGGAGTCCATCACCGCGTCGGGCTGGGCCAGGAAGGCATCGCCGACGCGCTGGACCCAGGCCGGGTCCTGCCCCAGCGTGGCCAGTACCAGCGGGAAGGCAACCAGCGACTGGACGCTCGGGTCCCATGGCTGATCTGCCACCTGCTTGACGGCATCATCGCCACTGACTTTGGGGTGAGCCTTCGACCATGCTGCCGCGTCGGCCACGTTGCCGGGGTAGGTCGTCGCCATCAGCACCTGAGCCAGCAGTGAGTCGGGATACAGCGCCAGGGGGGCGAGCATCTGGTCCAGTTGCTCGGGGGTGAACACCGCCTGGCTGGGCTGCTCTGCCGCGGGGGCGGGTGGCGCTGCAGCGGGCTGCGCGGGAGCAGGCGCCGGAGCCGGCGGAGGCGCTGGTTCGGCGGCGGGTTGATTGGCGGCTGGGGGGCTCGTGGTGGCTGTCTTGGCTTTGGGCGGCTCGTCCGAATCGCAACCCGACAGCGCCAGTAGTACGGCCAGAACCAGATACTGACATCCTCGCATGGCGCTCTCCTGTGCCGGTGCAGTGGAATGCCCGCCCCATGACATAGGTCACGGGTAAATCGTGGGTCTGGAGAATGATAGGCGCAGCGGCGAAAGGCTGCCGGAAAGATCAGCGGCCGGTAGGGACAGCCGCTGCAAGCAGGAAAGTGAGCAAGGTGTTGGTGATTACTTGAGGCGACGCTCGACGCCTTTTTCCACCAGGATCTTCGCGGAGATTTCCTCCACCGAGAAATGCGTGGAGTTGATGTAGGCGATGTTCTCGCGGCGGAACAGGTTCTCCACCTCGCGAACCTCGAATTCGCACTGGGCGAAGCTGGCGTAGCGGCTGTTGGGTTTGCGCTCGTGGCGGATGGCGGTGAGCCGGTCGGGGTCGATGGTCAGGCCGAACAGCTTGTGCTTATAGGGCTTGAGCGCGTTGGGCAGCTGCAGGCGCTCCATGTCTTCTTCGGTCAGCGGGTAGTTTGCCGCGCGGATGCCGTATTGCAGGGCCATATAGAGGCAGGTGGGCGTCTTGCCGCAGCGCGAGACGCCGACCAGGATCAGGTCGGCCTTGTCGTAGTAGTGAGTGCGGGCGCCATCGTCGTTGTCGAGGGCGAAGTTCACCGCATCGATCCGCTCCATGTAGTGCGGGTTATGGCCGATGCTGTGGGATTTTCCGACGGAATACGAAGAGTCTGAGGATAATTCTTGCTCGAGCGGTGACAAAAAGGTCGAGAAGATGTCAATCATGAAACCGTTGGATTGCGCAAGGACCGAACGGATCTCACGATTGACGATGGTATCGAAGATGATTGGCCTTGCCCCGTCCGCCTCCGCAGCCCGGTTGATTTGCTGTACCATGACGCGCGCCTTTTCTTCGGTATCGATGTAAGGTCGTGTCAGTTTGGTGAAATTGATGTTCTCGAACTGCGCCAGAAGGCTCTGGCCGAGGGTTTCGGCAGTGATGCCGGTGCCGTCGGAAATGAAGAATGCAGTTCGTTTCATGTGCGCTGCGGGCCTTATAGGTAGGATCGAATCCTGGTTATGATAGGCCCCGCGTTTGCAAGGCCCTTTGCCGGGGCATTCTCACCCATTTTTCCGGCTCCGGCCAGACAGGGTGGGGCCGCACCGACTTGTATGACCTTTTCCAACACTTAGTGGAGAGATCACCTTGGTAGAGTACGTAGTTTCCCTCGATAAGCTCGGCGTCCACGATGTCGAACATGTGGGGGGCAAGAACGCATCCCTGGGCGAAATGATCAGCAACCTCGCCGGTGCCGGCGTTTCCGTACCGGGTGGCTTCGCCACTACCGCCCAGGCCTACCGTGACTTCCTCGAGCAGAGCGGCCTGAACGATCGCATCCACGCGGCACTTGACGCCCTGGACGTGGACGACGTCAACGCACTCGCCAAGACCGGCGCGCAGATCCGCCAGTGGGTGATGGACGCCGAGTTCCCACAGCGTCTGGATGCCGAGATTCGCAAGGCCTTCGCCGAGATGGCCGGCAGCAACGACAATATGGCCGTGGCCGTGCGTTCCTCCGCCACCGCCGAAGACCTGCCGGACGCTTCCTTCGCCGGCCAGCAGGAGACCTTCCTGAACATCCGCGGCGTGGACAACGTGATCCGCGCGGCCAAGGAGGTCTTCGCCTCCCTCTTCAACGACCGTGCCATCGCCTACCGCGTACACCAGGGCTTCGACCACAAGCTGGTCGCCCTGTCCGCCGGCGTGCAGCGCATGGTCCGTTCGGAAACCGGTACTGCCGGCGTGATGTTCACCCTGGACACCGAATCCGGTTTCCGTGACGTGGTGTTCATCACCGGCGCCTACGGTCTCGGCGAGACCGTGGTACAGGGCGCAGTGAACCCCGATGAGTTCTACGTCCACAAGCCGACCCTGGAAGCCGGTCGCCCGGCCATCCTGCGTCGCAACCTGGGCAGCAAGGCCATCAAGATGATCTACGGCGACGAAGCCAAGGCCGGTAAATCGGTCAAGGTGGTCGACGTGGAGAAGGTAGACCGCGCCCGCTTCGCCCTGTCCGACGCCGAAGTGACCGAGCTGGCCAAGCAGGCCCTGATCATCGAGAAACACTACGAGCGTCCGATGGACATTGAGTGGGCCAAGGACGGTGACGACGGCAAGCTGTACATCGTGCAGGCCCGTCCGGAAACCGTTAAGAGCCGTTCCAGCGCCAACGTGATGGAACGCTACCTGCTCAAGGAAAAAGGCAAGGTCCTGGTCGAGGGTCGTGCCATCGGCCAGCGCATCGGCGCCGGCCCCGTGAAGGTGATCCACGACGTTTCCGAGATGGACAAGGTCCAGCCGGGCGACGTACTGGTCTCCGACATGACCGACCCGGACTGGGAGCCCGTGATGAAGCGCGCCAGCGCCATCGTCACCAACCGTGGCGGCCGTACCTGCCACGCCGCGATCATCGCCCGCGAACTGGGTATCCCGGCAGTCGTCGGCTGTGGCAACGCCACCGCGGCGCTGAAGGACGGCCAGCGCGTGACCGTCTCCTGCGCCGAAGGCGATACCGGCCTGATCTACGAAGGCGAGCTGGGCTTCGACGTCCGCCAGAATTCGGTCGACGCCATGCCTGACCTGCCGTTCAAGATCATGATGAACGTCGGCAACCCGGATCGCGCCTTCGACTTCGCCCAGCTGCCGAACGAAGGGGTGGGCCTGGCCCGTCTGGAGTTCATCATCAACCGTATGATCGGCGTGCATCCCAAGGCGCTGCTGAACTTCTCCAGCCTGCCGGCGGATATCAAGGAAAGCGTCGAGAAGCGCATCGCCGGCTACGACGATCCGGTCGGCTTCTACGTCGAGAAGCTGGTCGAGGGTGTCAGCACCCTGGCCGCCGCTTTCTGGCCGAAGAAGGTCATCGTGCGTCTGTCGGACTTCAAGTCCAACGAATACGCCAACCTGATCGGCGGCAAGCTCTATGAGCCGGAAGAAGAGAACCCGATGCTCGGCTTCCGTGGCGCCTCGCGCTACATCAGCGAGTCCTTCCGCGATTGCTTCGAGCTCGAATGCCGCGCGATGAAGAAGGTTCGCAACGAGATGGGCCTGACCAACGTCGAGCTGATGGTGCCGTTCGTCCGTACCCTGGGCGAAGCCTCTCAGGTCGTCGACCTGCTGGCCACCAATGGTCTCAAGCGTGGCGAGAACGGCCTGCGCGTCATCATGATGTGCGAGCTGCCGTCCAACGCCCTGCTGGCTGACGAATTCCTCGAGTTCTTCGACGGCTTCTCCATCGGCTCCAACGACCTGACCCAGCTGACCCTGGGTCTGGACCGTGACTCGGGCATCGTCGCGCACCTGTTCGACGAGCGTAACCCGGCGGTGAAGAAGCTGCTGTCCAACGCCATCCAGGCGTGCAACCGCGCCGGCAAGTACATCGGCATCTGCGGCCAGGGCCCGTCGGACCACCCGGACCTCGCCAAGTGGCTGATGGAGCAGGGCATCGAGAGCGTGTCGCTGAACCCCGACTCGGTCCTCGATACCTGGTTCTTCCTCGCTGAAGGCCAGTCCTGACAGGCTCTCTACCATCCTGAAAAGGGCGGGTGATTTCACCCGCCCTTTTTTATGCAAGCGATTCCATGCAAAGCAGCAGTCAACTCTTTCCCGTCGCTCTCCTGAGTGCGGAACTGCGCGGCGACCTCACCGAAGACGTCTACCGCCTCAAGCCCAACAACAGCCCGGACTCCAGCGTCGAGCTGGCCGTCACTCGTCTGGGGCTTCCGGATGGGCGCCGCGGCGTGCCGGTGATCCTGTTGCACGGCAGCTTCTCCAATCGACGCTTCTGGTTCTCACCCAAGGGGATTGGGCTGGGTGCCCATCTGGCACGCTCCGGTTTCGATGTTTGGATTCCAGAGATGCGTGGCCACGGCCTGTCGCCGCGCAACGAGGACTACGATCACAATCGCGTGGCTGATTACGCCCGCTTCGATCTTCCGGCCATCGCCAACTTCGTTGTCGAGCAGAGTGGGCAGGCCCCGCACTGGATCGGCCATTCCCTGGGCGGCGTAACCCTGGCAGCCGCCCTGGGGGGCGGCTACCTGGATGAGCGGCAGGCCGCCACCGCAGCGCTGTGTGGCAGCCAGGTCAGTCGTACCTATTGGCCGTTGAAACTGCCCCCGGTGGCCTGGGGTGGGCGCTTCCTGCTCAGGCGCATGGGCGGCCTGTCTGGTTCACGGCTCAAGCGCGGGCCGGAAGACGAGCCGCTGGGGCTCGCCCTGGAGGCATTGCACTGGTACAGCCTGTTCGGTCGCTTCGGCGAGAAGGACAACGACTGGTGGGGCGGTCTGCAGAATGTTCGCGTGCCAGTGCTGGCCGTGGCCTCCGACGGTGATGTCCAGGACCCGGCCTGGGCCTGTCGCAAGTTGCTGGAGCAGTTTGGCTCCGAGGTGCGCGAGTACCTGCGCCTGGGGCGGCGCCAGGGCTTCTCGGAGGATTTCGGCCACATCGAGATGCTGATCAGCAAGGGCGCCCAGCGCGAAGTCTGGCCATTGCTGCAACACTGGCTGGACCACGCTGGATTGCCGGAGGGGCAGGGCGCTCTGGCGCAGGCTTGAGCTTGGCGTGGCAGGGAGTAGACTGTGACGCCATTGCGGCTTTCGGTCACATCCAGGCCTGAAGCCCTGCCGGATTTCATCAAGAGGAGCTTCTCCATGCATTACGTCACCCCCGATCTGTGCGATGCCTACCCGGAGCTGGTCCAGGTCGTCGAGCCGATGTTCAGCAACTTCGGCGGGCGGGACTCCTTCGGAGGCGAGATCGTCACCATCAAGTGCTTCGAAGACAACTCGCTGGTCAAGGAGCAGGTCGAGAAGGACGGCAAGGGCAAGGTGCTGGTGGTGGATGGCGGCGGCTCGCTGCGCCGCGCCCTGCTGGGTGACATGCTGGCCGAGAAGGCTGCCAAGAGCGGCTGGGAAGGCATCGTGGTGTACGGCTGCATCCGTGACGTCGACGTGATCGCGCAGACCGACCTGGGCGTGCAGGCGTTGGCCAGCCACCCGATGAAGACCGACAAGCGTGGCATCGGCGACCTGAACGTCGCCGTGACCTTCGGTGGCATCACCTTCCGCCCGGGCGAGTTCGTCTATGCCGACAACAACGGCATTATCGTTTCGCCTAAAGCGTTGAAAATGCCGGAATAATTCGAACCTTCCAGCTAAGGTTCAGGTCAATGCCGGAAGTGAAAGCTTCCGGCATTTTTCATGGAGCCTCGCGAACGCGACCTTGAGCGAAGGAAAAGGGCATGCAGCAGTACGAAAGCGGCACGGAGCGCGGATTGATCGACGGCTTCGTGCTGGACGGCCACGGCGGCGGCCGGCGGATCACCCGCAGTGAGCTGCCGCTGCTGGATCTCAAGCCCGAGGAAAGCCTCTGGGTGCACTGGGATCGTGGTGTGCCGGAAGCCCAGTCATGGTTGCGCGAGTCCAGCGGCCTGAATGAATTCGCCTGCGACCTCCTGTTGGAGGAGGCCACCCGTCCGCGCCTGGTGGACCTGGGCGGCGAGCGCCTGCTGCTGTTTCTGCGAGGGGTCAACCTGAACCCCGGCGCTGTGCCCGAGGACATGGTCTCGCTGCGCGTCTACGCCGAGTCGCAACGGGTGATTTCCCTGCGTCTGCGTCCGCTCAAGGCGGTGGCTGACCTGCGCGCCGACCTGGATGCCGGGCGCGGACCGAAGACGGCTTCGGAGGTGGTGCTGTACCTCGCACACTACCTTACCGATCGCGTCGATACCCTGATCGGCGGCCTCGCCGACCAGCTCGACGCCATGGAGGAGGCCATCGAGGAGGACGAGCGCAGCATTCCCGACCAGCACCAGTTGCGCGCCCTGCGACGACGTGCCGCGGGGTTGCGCCGCTACCTGGCGCCGCAGCGGGAAATCTACTCACAGATGATTCGCTTCAAGGCGTCCTGGACAGTGGCCGACGACGCGGATTACTGGAACGAGCTCTACAACCGCCTGACCCGCAATCTGGAAGAGCTGGAGTTGGTGCGAGAGCGCATCAGCCTGATCCAGGAAGCCGAACATCGTCGAATTACCGAGCGGATGAACCGCACCATGTACCTGCTTGGTATCATTACCGGCTTTTTCCTGCCCATGAGCTTCGTGACCGGTCTCCTGGGCATCAACGTCGGCGGCATTCCCGGCTCCGACGCACCCTACGGCTTTGCCGCGGCTTGCGTGGTGATCCTCGGGATAGTGGCTTTCCAATGGTGGATCTTCCGCCGCATGCGTTGGCTCTAGGTGTGACTTTTGAGGTGATGGGGGCGTCAAGCACCTCACACAGGCGAGGTGCGTATGCACGATCCATTTGAAGAATCCTTGCGCGATCTGCTGCGAATGCCCCCGGAACAGCCGGGAGACGATTCGCGCCTGGATCGTGTCCTGAAGACCGCCAACCGCCAGGTGGGCGCAGGCGATCTGTTCAGCCTGATGGGCCACTGGTTCCAGGCCCTGTCCATTGGCGTGAGCCGTGGCGCCGCGCACCTTGCACCCGTCACGCGCCACGCGCAGAATTCCGCCCCTTCCGCTGACAAGGCCGACTGAACATGCAATTCGACATCTGGACGCAAAGCCTGCTCACCGCCATGAACACCCTGTGGGGCAAGCTGGCCGGGTTCATCCCGAACCTGCTCGCCGCGCTGGTGATCGTGCTGCTCGGCTTCGTCGTCGCCAAACTGCTCGATGCGCTGCTCTCCAAGCTGCTGGCAAAGCTCGGCCTCGACCGCCTGATGGCGGGCACCGGCCTGACCAAGCTGCTGGCCCGTGCCGGCATCCAGGTGCCGGTCTCGACCCTGATCGGCAAGATCATCTACTGGTTCGTGCTGCTGGTATTCCTCGTTTCCGCGGCGGAATCCCTCGGCCTGCAGCGCGTCTCGGCAACCCTGGACATGCTCGCGCTGTACCTGCCCAAGGTGTTCGGTGCGGCGCTGGTGCTGATCGTCGGCATCCTGCTTGCCCAGTTGGCCAACAGCCTGGTGCGCGGCGCTGCCGACGGAGTCGGCCTCGAGTACGCCAACGGCCTGGGTCGCGTTGCCCAGTGGCTGGTCATCATCATCAGTATCTCGGTGGCCATCGGCCAGCTCGAGGTCAAGACCGACCTGCTGAACTACATCATTGCCATCGTGCTGATCACCATCGGCCTGGCTGCTGCGTTGGCCCTGGGCCTGGGCAGCCGCGAGGTGGCGGGGCAGATCATCGCAGGCATATACGTGCGGGAGCTGTATCAGGTCGGACAACAGGTGAAAGTGGCTGATGTCGAAGGCATCATCGAGGAAATTGGTACCATCAAGACTATCCTGCTGACAGACGAGGGTGAGCTGGTGTCGATCGCCAACCGCATCCTGCTCGATCAGCGTGTAACCAGTCGCTGAAGATGATGACCGATTACCGGTACGGCTTGCCGAAAGCCGCGCCGGACGCTGACTTGACCTGGCCCGACCCGACTTGAACAAGCCGCAATCACTGTCCTTGCGCTATGACCCGCGCCAGCTCACCGACGAGGAGCTGGTGGAGCGTTCCCACGAGGAGCTCTACCACGTGACGCGGGCTTATGAAGAGCTGATGCGCCGCTACCAGCGCACGCTCTTCAACGTCTGCGCACGCTATCTGGGCAACGACCGGGACGCCGATGATGTGTGTCAAGAGGTCATGCTCAAGGTGCTGTATGGTCTGAAGAACTTCGAGGGAAAGTCGAAGTTCAAGACCTGGCTGTACAGCATCACTTACAACGAGTGCATTACCCAGTATCGGAAGGAACGGCGTAAACGCAGATTGCTCGATGCGCTGAGTCTGGATCCCATCGAGGAAGCTTCTGAAGAGAAGGCTCCGAAAGTCGAAGAACGGGGTGGACTAGACCGCTGGCTAGTTCATGTCAATCCCATTGATCGGGAAATCCTCGTGCTCCGATTTGTTGCGGAACTGGAGTTCCAGGAAATCGCCGACATCATGCACATGGGGCTTAGCGCCACGAAGATGCGCTACAAACGTGCACTCGATCGAATGAGAGAAAAGTTTTCGAATGTGACGGAATCTTAGTCCGGGAAATATTGTCTCTCTGTTTGGCAAGTTCTGATAAACTTGCCACCCAAGTTGTACGGCCTATGGTTAGGACAACTTATTGACCACCAAGATGGGGATTTAACGGATGAAACTGAAGAACACCTTAGGCGTCGTAGTTGGCTCGCTGATCGCCACCGCCGCTGTCAATGCCTTCGCTCAAGGCCAGGGCGCCGTCGAAGTCGAAGCATTCGGCAAGCGCTACTTCACCGACAGCACCCGCAACATGAAGAACGCGGACCTGTACGGCGGCTCCGTTGGTTACTTCCTGACCGACGACGTCGAGCTGGCTCTGTCCTACGGTGAGTACCACGACGTACGTGGCACCTACGAGACCGGCAACAAGAAGGTCCATGGCAACCTGAGCACTCTGGACGCCATCTACCACTTCGGCACTCCGGGTGCTGGCAACCTGCGTCCGTACGTCTCCGCCGGCGTTGGCCACCAGAGCCTGACCAACATCAACTCCGACAACGGTGGCCGTCAGAACCTGACCATGGCCATGGTCGGTACCGGTCTGAAGTACTACTTCACCGAAAACTTCTACGCCAAAGCTAGCCTCGACGGCCAGTACGGCCTGGAGAAGCGTGACAACGGTCACCAGGGCGAGTGGATGGCTGGCCTGGGCGTCGGCATGAACTTCGGCGGCGGCGCCAAGCCGGCCCCGGCTCCCGAGCCGGTTGCTGAAGTCTGCTCCGACTCCGACAACGATGGCGTCTGCGACAACGTCGACAAGTGCCCGAACACCCCGGCCAACGTCACCGTTGACGCCAACGGCTGCCCGGCTGTTGCCGAAGTCGTTCGCGTTCAGCTGGACGTGAAGTTCGACTTCGACAAGTCCAAGGTTAAAGAGAACAGCTACGCTGACATCAAAAACCTGGCTGACTTCATGAAGCAGTACCCGTCCACCTCCACCACCGTTGAAGGCCACACCGACTCCGTCGGCACCGACGCCTACAACCAGAAGCTGTCCGAGCGTCGTGCCAACGCCGTTCGTGACGTACTGGTCAACGAGTACGGTGTTGAAGGCGGCCGCGTAAACGCTGTTGGTTACGGTGAGTCCCGTCCGGTTGCTGACAACGCAACCGCCGAAGGCCGCGCTGTTAACCGCCGCGTAGAAGCCGAAGTAGAAGCCCAAGCCAAGTAATTGGTCTGAGCTGACGAGAAAAACCCGGCCTAGGCCGGGTTTTTCTTTGCCTGCAGGAAAGTGAGCTTCAGGCGGTGCGAGCCAGGATTGACTGCTGCGAAGCGGCGGCGACTTCGCCGATCACCAGGATTGCCGGGCTCTTCAGGGCAAAGCGCTGGGCGTCGTCCAGCATGCTGGCGAGTTGGGAGCGGTACTCGCGTTGGGTGGGCAGGGAAGCGTTCTCGATCATCGCCACCGGCGTGCCGGCAGCCATGCCACCGTCGAGCAGGCCGTCGCGGATTTCCGCCAGTTTTGCCACGCCCATGTACACCACCAGCGTTGTGCCGCCCTCGGCCAGGCCACGCCAGTTCAGCAGGCTGTCGTCCTGGGTGTGCGCTGTTACCAGGGTCACGCCCCGGCTGATGCCGCGCAGGGTCACGGAGATGCCGCACTGGGTCGCGGCTGCCAGCCCGGCGGTGATGCCATTGACCAGTTCGCAGTCGATGCCGCGCGCAGTGAGCCAGTCGGCTTCTTCGCCGCCACGGCCGAAGATGCACGGGTCGCCGCCTTTCAGGCGTGCCACGCGGCGCCCCTGGCGGGCGTAGCGCAGCATCAGGCGGTGGATGAAGTCCTGCGGTGTAGAGCGGCAGCCGCCGCGTTTGCCGACGGAAATCACCCGCGCTGAAGGGCAGTGCTCCAGTACCGCGGGATTCACCAGGTCGTCGATGAGGACCACGTCGGCCTGAGCCATCGCACGGACGGCCTTCAGGGTCAACAGTTCCGGATCGCCGGGGCCGGCGCCGATCAGCCAGACTTTTCCACTCATGTCGTTCTCCTCGGGCTGCCGTCTTCGCGGCTTGGTTCAGGCTGTCGCCGCCAGCGGTTTTTGGGCCAACAGGCGCTTGATTTCCGGTACGCAGGAGCCGCAGGCGGTCCCGCACTTGAGTTCGCATTTCAGACCTTCGAGGTCCAGGCCCTTGTCGATACCGGCCTGGATACGGCTCTGGCTGACGTTCAGGCAGTTGCAGAGTGTCTTGTCTGCTGCCGCGCCAGCCTTGCCGGGGGCCGCGCTGAGCGGTGCGAGCAGCCAGCGGCGCAGTTCCTGGTCGGCACGGCCTTCCTTCCAAAGCTCGCGTAGCCAGGCGCGGGCGGCGGTTTCGCCGGCCAGCCGCAGCGAGACAATTCGTGATTGCTCGATACGCACGCGTTTGCCCACGGTGCGGCGCGGGTCGTCATAGGCCATGACCGGTCCATCGCCGAGGTCCAGCAGGGCGTCTATGCGGGCCAGCCAGTCCGCACTGGGGGCCTCGTGGTGCGCGGCACGGATCACCAGCGCCGGGCGCTCGCGGCCGATGGGGCTGAAGCTGGCGTAGCGCAGGTCTTCGAAAAGCGGGCGCAAGGCGTCGAAGCGTTTCTGTACGTCGCCTTCCACCAGGGCGAAGAACTGCCAGGGCAGCTCGATGCGGCTGACTTCCACCGTGGCGTGTTTCAGCTCGGGTTGGCGGGACAGCGGGTCTACCGCCGGCAGGGTCAGCACATTGATGCCCAGACCCTTGAGGTAGCGGTCGCCCCAGTGCATCGGCAGGAAGGCCTGGCCGGGGCGCAGTCGGTCGTCTGCCTGTACCGGCAGCACCAGTTCGCCACGGCGGCTATGCAGGCGCACCAATTGGCCGTCGCTGATGCGTCGGCGGCGCAGCTCGTCCGGGTGCAGGCCGAGTATGGCTTCTTCCACGTGGCCGAACAGTTGGGGAGCCGTGCCGGTACGGGTCATGCCGTGCCATTGATCGCGCAGGCGACCGGTGTTGAGGATCAGCGGGTAACGCGCATCACGCTTTTCCTTCGGGGCGCGGTAGGGCTCAGCGATCAGCCGGGCGCGGCCATTGGCGGTGGGGAACTGTCCGTCGCCATACAGGCGCTCGGTGCCTTGGGTTGCGCCGGCGCGGAAGGGCCATTGCTGCGGGCCACGGGTGTCCAGCAGTGCGTAGTCGATACCGGACAGATCAAGATCACGTTCACGGGTCAGCAGCTTGTACTCGTCGAACAGCGCGGACGGTGAGCCGAAGTCGAACAGGCTGCTTTCGCCGGGTCGCAGGTGTTGTTCCAGGCGGCGGGCGAAGTCGCAGACGATGTTCCAGTCCGCCCGGGCCTCGCCGATCGCCGGAATGGCCGGGCGCACGTGGCTGATGCGACGTTCGGAGTTGGTCACCGTGCCTTCCTTCTCGCCCCAGCTGGCGGCCGGAAGCAGCAGGTCGGCGTACTGGCAGGTCTCACTGGTGGTGAAGGCTTCCTGGACGATGACGAAGGGGCAGGTGGCCAGGGCTTCGCGCACGCGGGTCTGGTCCGGCAGCGATTGTGCCGGGTTGGTGCAGGCGATCCACAGGGCCTTGATGCGCCCGTCGCGTACTGCGTCGAAGAGCTCGATGGCGCTCAGGCCGGGACTTTCCGGCAGCCGTTCGACGCCCCAGTAGGCAGCCACTTCGGCACGATGTTCAGCGTTTGCAGCCTCGCGGTGGCCAGGCAGCAAGTTGGACAGGCTGCCGGTCTCGCGGCCGCCCATGGCGTTGGGCTGGCCAGTGAGGGAGAAGGGGCCGGCGCCGGGGCGGCCGATCTGCCCGGTGGCCAGGTGCAGGTTGATCAGCGCACTGTTCTTCGCGCTGCCGGCGGTGGACTGGTTAAGTCCCATGCACCAGAGCGACAGGACGGACGGCGACTGGCCGATCCACTGGGCCGCACGCTGCAGGTCATCGACTGCGATGCCACAGATTTCCGCCACGGCCAGCGGGCCGTAGTCACGCACCAGGGCTTTGAGCTCATCCAGGCCGTCGGTGTGGGCGTCGATGAAAGCCCGGTCGATCCAGCCTTCCCAGAGCAGGATGTGCAGGATGCCGTGGAACAGCGCGACGTCGGTGCCGGGCAGGATCGCCAGGTGCAGGTCGGCCGCCTCGGCCGTGTCGGTGACGCGCGGGTCGATGACGATCAGCTTCATCTCCGGGCGCCGTGCGCGGGCCTCTTCCAGGCGGCGGAACAGCACCGGGTGCGCGTAGGCCATGTTGCTGCCGGCGATCAACACGCAGTCGGCCAGTTCGATGTCTTCGTAGCTGCAGGGCGGGGCGTCGGCGCCCAGGCTGCGCTTGTAGCCGACCACCGCCGAGGACATGCACAGGCGCGAGTTGCTGTCGATGTTGTTGGTGCCGACCAAGGCGCGGGCGAGCTTGTTGAAGGCGTAGTAGTCCTCGGTCAGCAACTGGCCGGAGACGTAGAAGGCCACGCTGTCCGGCCCGTGCTCGCGAAGGGTTTCGGCGAAGACGCCAGCGGCATGTTCCAGCGCGGTGTCCCAGTCGGTTCGGGTGCGCGACAGGCCCTTGTCCAGGCGTAGCTCCGGGAATTGCGCGCGGGCATCGGCATCGCCGGTCAGGTGCAGGGTCGAGCCCTTGCTGCACAGGCGGCCGAAGTTGGCCGGATGCTGCGGGTCGCCCTGCACGCCCAGGATGCGCTCGTCGTCGTGCTCGATCAGTACACCGCAACCCACGCCGCAGTAGCAGCAGGTCGATGCGGTAGTGCGACGGTTATGGGTCATGGCGCAGCCTCGCTCTGAATCGGAAGCAGGGAAAATCAGGCGCAGTGGGTGAGGTTGTCGCGCAGGGCCAGCAGCACGCGGCCATCCGTGACCTTTACCTCGTGGCGATGGGCACAACCCTGGTCGGGGGCCACGGCTTCGCCGCTGGCCAGTTCGATCTGCCAGTTATGCAGCGGGCAGGCCACGCGCTTGCCATAGATCAGGCCCTGGGACAGCGGGCCGCCCTTGTGAGGGCAGCGGTCGTCGAGGGCGAAGACCTCATCATCGGAGGTACGGAAGATCGCGATGTCGCCCTTGGGGCCGGCGATGACGCGTGAGCCCAGCGGGTTGATGTCGTCCAGGGCGCAGATATCGATCCAGTTCATGGGGTGTCTCCGGCAATCGGGTAGTAGGGGCCCCGATGGCGGGGCCCGGCGGGCACTCAGGCGGGTTCCAGCTGCTTGAGGGGAATCCGTTCGAACTCCTTCTTCAGCGGCTGCTGGGCGATGCGCTCCTGCCACGGGTCCTGCTCCAGCGACAGGGAGAACTGCAGTCGGGCGTTGAGGGCCCGGCGGTTATCCGCGTCTTCCAGCACGGCCTTCTTGATGCGCTCCATGCCGACGCGCTGCAGGTAGTGCACGGTGCGTTCGAGGTAGAAGGCTTCTTCGCGATAGAGCTGCAGGAAGGCGCCGCTGTACTCGCGGACTTCGTCGGAGGTCTTGAGCTTGACGAAGAACTCCGCCACCTCGGTCTTTATCCCGCCATTGCCGCCGATGTACAGCTCCCAGCCCGAGTCCACGCCGATGATGCCGATGTCCTTGATGCCGGCCTCGGCGCAGTTGCGCGGGCAGCCGGAGACGGCGAGCTTGACCTTGTGCGGCGACCACATGTTGAACAGGTCGTGCTCCAGGTCGATGCCCAGCTGGGTCGAGTTCTGCGTGCCGAAGCGGCAGAACTCGCTGCCCACGCAGGTCTTCACGGTGCGGATGGACTTGCCGTAGGCATGCCCGGAAGGCATGTCCAGTTCCTTCCAGATCGCCGGCAGGTCGTCCTTCCTGATGCCGAGCAGGTCGATGCGCTGGCCGCCGGTGACCTTGACCATGGGCACCTGGTACTTGTCAGCGACGTCGGCGATGCGCCGCAGTTCGGCGGCGTTGGTGACGCCGCCCCACATGCGCGGGACCACCGAGTAGGTGCCGTCCTTCTGGATGTTGGCGTGGGCGCGCTCGTTGATCAGGCGCGACTGCGGGTCGTCCTTGGCCTCGCCCGGCCAGGTGGAGATCAGGTAGTAGTTCAGCGCGGGGCGGCAGGTGGCGCAGCCGTCCGGGGTGCGCCAGTCCATGAAGCGCATGGCGCTGCTCAGGGTGACCAGGTGATGGTCGCGGATCGCCTGGCGTATCTGGCCGTGGTTGAGGTCGCTGCAGCCGCAGATGGCTTTTTCGCTCTTGGGCTTCACGTCCGCCGCACCGCCCACGGTGCTGATCAGGATCTGCTCCACCAAGCCGGCGCAGGAGCCGCAGGAGCTGGCGGCCTTGGTGTGCTTCTTCACCTCGTCGACGCTGAACAGGCCGTTTTCCTGGATAGCCTTGACGATGGTGCCCTTGCACACGCCGTTGCAGCCGCAGACTTCGGCGCTGTCGGGCATGTTCGCCGCGCTGTTCTGGCCCTGGTGGCCGACATCGCCAATGCTGCTTTCACCGAACATCAGGTGGTCGCGGATCTCGCCGACGTTGTGGTTCTCGCGGATCTGCCGGAAGTACCAGCCACCGTCGGCGGTGTCGCCGTAGAGGCAGGCGCCGACCAGGACGTCGTCCTTGATCACCAGCTTCTTGTACACGCCGCCGATGGGGTCGGAGAGGGTGATGGTCTCGGTGCCTTCGCCGCCCATGAACTGGCCGGCGGAGAACAGATCGATGCCGGTGACCTTGAGCTTGGTGGAGGTCACCGAACCCTGGTAGCGGGCGAAGCCGAGCATGGCCAGGTGGTTGGCGCAGACCTTGGCCTGCTCGAACAGCGGCGCCACCAGACCGTAGGCGATGCCGCGGTGGCTGGCACACTCGCCCAGGGCGTAGATGCGCGGGTCATAGGTCTGCAGGGTGTCGTTGACCAGGATGCCGCGGTTGCAGGGCAGGCCGGTTTTTTCCGCCAGTTCGGTATTGGGGCGTATGCCGGCGGCCATCACGACGAGGTCAGCGGCGATCACTTCGCCATCCTTGAAGCGGATGGCGCAGACGCGGCCGTTGCCATCGTCGATCAGCTCTTCGGTATGGGTGTTCAGGCGGAAGTGGATGCCGCGCGATTCCAGCGCTTCCTGCAGCAGCTTGCCGGCGGTGCGGTCCAGCTGGCGTTCCAGCAGCCAGTCGGAGAGATGCACCACAGTGACGTCCATGCCGCGCTGCTTCAGGCCGTTGGCCGCTTCCAGGCCGAGCAGGCCGCCGCCGATGACCACCGCGTGGCTGTGGGTGCCGGCGGTGTCGATCATGGTCTGGGTGTCGGCGATGTCGCGGTAGCCGATCACGCCCTGCAGACGGCTGCCCGGCACCGGCAGGATGAAGGGGTTGGAGCCAGTGGCAATCAGCAGGCGATCGTACTCGGCCTCGGTGCCGTCTTCGGCGTAGACCTTGCGACGATGACGGTCGATGCGGGTGACCTTGCGGTTGAGCAGCAGGCGGATGCTGTTCTCGCTGTACCAGTTGAGGTCGTTGAGGACGATGTCCTCGAAGGCCTGTTCGCCAGCCAGCACGGGGGAGAGCAGGATGCGGTTGTAGTTGGGGTGCGGCTCGGCGCCGAATACGGTGATGTCGTAGAGGTCCGGGGCGACCTTCAGCAGTTCTTCCAGGGTCCGCACACCGGCCATGCCGTTGCCGATCAGTACGAGCTTGAGCTTCTTCATGTCAGGGCTCCGTCACGCAAAGCTGAAACACGGAAAACAAAAAAGGCGTCCCGCCGGTTGCCCAGCGAGGACGCCTTTGTCCAAGTCCCGTTCGATCGGGAAGTGCGAGCCTCTTCGTTGAGGGACGCGCTTTTGTAGATTGTTGCCAGGGTTATTGCAGGGGCTGTGCCAACTTGCTTGGACCCCGTTTTCCGGGGCTTTCAGCTGGCCTGTCGTACCGGTCGGCCATTTTGCTGCACTGCGGTGATGCGTACTGGGCCGAACTGGTGCGTCTTCAGCCGCCGTGCAATAGCCAGAACAGCAGGCCCAGGTTGATTGTCAGGGAGGCCAGGGCGACGCCGCGCCACACCCGAAGCGGCTCGCGTTCCAGGAGTGGGCGCGGGCGCGCGGGGGCCTGCCGTTCGCCTTGTTCCAGGGCGAGCAGGCATTCCTCGGCGGTCTCGAAGCGCTGTTGTGGCTGGGCGGAAGTCAGTTTTGCCAGCCAATCGTCGAGCCAGGCCGGCACATCCGGACGGTAGCGGCTGGCCGGGGCGGCTGTGCCGAAGCGCGGATGCTGGAAGGCTTCGATCTCGCCGTAGGGGTAGTGCCCGCAGAGCAGGCGGTAGAGCGTTACGCCGGTCGCGTAGAGGTCCTGGCGCGCGTCCGGTGCTGAGCCCTGGAAGGATTCCGGGGCGAGGTAGCTCGGCGTGCCGGGCAGGTCGTGCGGGTCCTCCTGCGACAATCCCGGGCAGTAGGCCAGGCCGAAGTCCAGCAGGCGCAGCTCGCCGTCGTCGGCCCAGTGCAGGTTTTCCGGCTTGATGTCGCGGTGCAGGATGTTGCGCCGATGCAGCTGGCCCAGGCCGCGCAGTAGCCGCTGAGCAAGGTTCAGCCAGTCGGGCAGGTTCAGCGGGCCGTTGAGTTTCAGGTGCTCGTCCAGCGTCTGCCCCGGATACTCGCGCATTGTGTAGTACAGGTGCTGGCGTTGCGGCAGGCTATGCAGCTCGGGGAAGTAGCGGCCCTGCACGCGGCGCAGGAACCATTCTTCCAGCAGCAGCGCCTGGGCGGCTTCCGGGGAGTCGCGCAGCGCCGACGGCAGGGTCTTGAGCAGCCAGGGACGATTCTGCCGGTCGCGCACGCGGTAGATCAGCGATTGGCGGGACTGGGCCAGTTTGCCTTCCACCTGCCAGCCTTCGAACTCCTGCCCGTCCCGCAGAGCGGGCGGTGCCGGCCAGTGATCGAGCTGGGCGAGGGCGTCGCCGAGACTCGCGGGTGGCAGTTCCGCCACCTGGAGGAGCAGGGCGCTGGCGTTGTCCTGGCTGCCGGCCAGGTGAGCGGCGCTGACCAGCGCATCGGCGCAGGCCTGCAGGGATTGAGCGTCCTCCAGCAGGCGCTGGATGGTGCTGTCGCCCAGCGCGGCCCAGATGCCGTCGCTGACCAGCAGGAAGCTCTGCCCGACCTCCAGCTCTCCGTCGCAGTAATCGACCACGAGGTGCTGGTCCAGGCCCAGCGCGCGCTTGAGCACGTGCTGCATGCCGGGCTGTTCCCAGACGTGGTCCTGGGTCAGGCAATCCAGAACGCCTGCCTGCCAGCGGTACAGGCGGCAGTCGCCGACGTGGGCGAGGGTGAAGCGCCGGCCCCGCAGGACCAGCGCGGTGAGGGTGGTGAGCAGCGGTTGTCCGCCGCCGTTGGCCTGCAGCCAGCGGTTCTGCGAGATCAGCAGGCGGTCGAGGGCCTGGGCGACGGCCCAGGTCTCGGGGGTGGCGTAGTAGTCGGAGGCCAGCGCCTGCAAGGTCAACCGTGCGGCCAGGCCGCCGTCGGCGCAGTGGCTGACGCCGTCGGCGATGGCGAACAGGTGCCCCTTGCTGGCGGCCAGCCCGGCGGGCGGGGTGACTACCCGCAGGGCATCCTGGTTCTCGTCGCGCGGGCCGGTGGCGCTGGCCTGGGCAAGGCTCAGGCGCAGCTGATTGTAGGAACGAGCTTGCTCGCGAACGTGTTCCCCAGTGACCTCCGCATCAAGCGGTTCGCGAGCAAGCTCGCTCCTACAGGCCATGTTCAGACTCGCGCCACTGTAACGGCCGCACTGCCCCAGGTGGTGCGCCAGCGGGCTTTCACCGCGTGCAGGCCGAACCAGGCCAGTACACCAAGGCTGGCGAACAGCCAGAGGCCGATCTGGTAGTCACCGGTGGCCTGCTTGATCGCCCCCAGGCCCGCCGTCAGGCAGAAGCCGCCGATGCCGCCGGCCATGCCGATCAGGCCGGTCATCACACCAATGGTCTGGCGGAAGCGCTGCGGCACCAGCTGGAACACCGCGCCGTTGCCCGCGCCGAGGCTGAGCATGGCGACCACGAAGAGGCCAAGCGCCGCCACTGCGCTGGGCAGGTGGAAGCCCACGGCGGCGATGCAGATCGAGGCGATGGTGTACATCACCAGCAGGCTGCGGATGCCGCCGATGCGGTCGGCCAGGGCGCCGCCCAGCGGGCGCATCAGGCTGCCGGCGAAGACGCAGGCGGCGGTGTAGTAGCCGGCTTTCACCGGGTCGAGGCCGTACTGGTCGTGGAAGTAGCCGGGCAGGGTGCTGGCCAGGCCGAGGAAGCCACCGAAGGTCACGCTGTAGAAAAACATGAACCACCAGCTGTCACGGTCGCCCAGGGCCTTCAGGTAATCCCCTAGGGATTTGGCCGGCGGCCGCTCCGGCGCATTGCGGGCGAGCAGGGCGAACACCACCAGGGTGGCCAGCAGCGGGATCAGCGCGAAGCCGAACACGTTCTGCCAGCCAAAGGCGGCGGCGATGGCCGGGGCGAACAGCGCGGTGAGCACGGTGCCGGAGTTGCCGGCGCCGGCGATGCCCATGGCCTTGCCCTGGTGCTGCGGCGGGTACCACTGCGAGGCCAGCGGCAGTGCCACGGCAAACGAGGCGCCGGCCATGCCCAGCAACACGCCGAGGATCATCGCCTGTTCCAGGCTGTGAATGCCCAATTGCCAGGCGCCAAACAGGGCGCAGATGACGATCACCTGGCCGAGGATGCCGGCGGCCTTGGGTGACCAGCGATCGGCCAGCAGGCCCATGAGGAAGCGCAGGATGGCGCCGGAGAGGATCGGCGTGGCGACCATCAGCGCGCGCTGCTGGGTCGTCAGTTGCAGGTCGGTGGCGATCTGCACCGCCAGCGGGCCGAGGACGTACCAGACCATGAAGCTCAGGTCGAAATACAGGAAGGCGGCAAACAGGGTCGGCGCATGGCCGGCTTTCCAGAAACTCGTGTTCATCGAACACCTCATCAGCAACGGTAGAGGAGCCCGGTCGTGCGCCACGTGGCAGCCGCCGGGTTCGAGAAGGTCCTGAGCCCCTGCGCCGGGGCAAACGAAAAAGGCGTCGCTCCACCCACCGCTCTGCGCGGGTGTGGATGCGACGCCTTTGTCGAAGTCGGGTAATCGCCGTTGATTACCATCGCCTTGTGCACAGCAAGGCGCGGGCCAATAGCGGAAAGTCCCGCCGGATCAAAAGGTTAGTGGTATTCGTGCTTCGCGGGCTGTCCCACAACGGGGCGCACGCGTCCCTGGCGTGCTCCCCGTTGGGGCGATTCAGGGGGCTGGCGAGGAAGGGAAGAGCACGACCGGGCCCTTGGGCGTGCCGCCGGGCGGTACGTAATCGGGCGCCCTGTTGCCGGCAGCGCCGAGGTGGCGCACGTAGCGATAGATACCGCGCAGGTCGGCTTCGTCCATGATCCGCAGCGTGTGGGAGGGCATTGGCGGACGGAAGTTGGCCTGGCGCGCGATGGCCAGCCATTGCTCTTCGTCATAGGCCTGCATGGCCAGGCGCAGGTTGCTGGCGTAGGTGGTGCCCCAGGGGCCGCTCCAACCGAGCTGGTCGCCGGTGAGCCAGGTGCTTTCGGGGACCTTGTCCGGGGCGAGGATGTAGCCAGCGGTGTGGCAATCGTTGCAACCGGCGACTTGTACCAGATAACGGCCGCGCTGGACCGGATCGGTATCCGCCGCCTGGGCGATGGGGAACAGTGAAGGGAAGGGCAGGCACAGACAGCTGGACAGCGCGCCCACCCGAAGGAAGGACGGCATGCTGGAATCTCCTCTGGAGGCTGACGGGTACGACTCCAGAGGTATAGCGCGCTGCCGCTTCGCTTGCCGCTCAGGCGACCCAGTTGACGTTGGGGAAGGTGTCGCGGAAGGCCTCGGGAATCGGCACGACCTGGCCGATCTTGTAGTCGAAGAACACGAAGCCGGACTTGGCCATGGCCACCAGGGTGCCGTCGGCCGGGCGGGTGATACGGAAGATGATGTCGCCGCCGTACTTGTTGAAGTCCATCACGCCGACCTCGAACAGCAGCTGGTCGCGGGCGTGGGCTTCGGCGCGGTAGGTGGTGGCGAGGTCGGTGACGATGATGCCGGTCTCGCGGATGCCGTAGTCGAACAGGAAGCGCGCTCGGGCCTCGGAGATCATCGAGATCATCGAGTCGTTGCCCAGGTGGTTGGCGCCGTTGATGTCGGTGACGCGAACGGTGAGCTTGGTGGTGTAGATGAAGAGTTCTTCGGGAAATTCCAGTTTCAGGCGGGCCATGGCGGTCTCGATGACAAGGCAACGGGTAGTGCGGATGTGCCGCGCATTCTACGCGCAGTCCGCCCGCCCCGTGCCTCATCAGGTCAGTGAATGGCGAGTCAGCGGTGTGCCGAGTTCAGGTGGAAGACGGTCACCCGCGCGCCCTCGCTGCTGTCGCCGTAGTTGTCGTTGATGTACGCGCCGGCCTTGAAGTACAGCAGTTGTTTGGACCAGGTGGTGCTGAGGATCTTGCGGTAGTAGTTGGCCCGACCGTCGGAGGTTTCCACGCGGATCGCCAGGTTGCCCACCGAGGTGACGCGCAGGCTGTAGTTGAAGGTCTGGTCCAGGGCGATGTTGTCGATCAGCGGGACGTTGATGCTGGCGCTATCGTCGGGATGGTTGCGCACCAGGGCTTCCAGGCGTCCACTTTCCAGGGTAGGGAGGTAGTGGTACTGCAGCTTGACCAGGGGCTCGCCGTTGCCGGTGTAGGGCGAGCGGCTGTGGATCTGGCCGATGATGATCTTGTTCTTCGACGGCACCTGCTGGACGCTCATGGTCACGCGCAGCTCGTTGTCGCCCTGGTTGTAGTACCAGTTGGAGACCTCGCCAGCGGTAGTGGTCTCGCGCAGTTCGCTGCGCGGGTAGACGCTATCGGAGGTATGCGAGCCGGTGACGGGAACCCAGAACACCACCTGACTGCCGTCGCGTTGGAAGTAGCGGCTCTGGTAGCCCCTGGCGATCTGCGCGGTGGTGACTTCGGTGGGGCGGGGGTCGGTGGGAACGCTGAGGTTCCAGGTGGTGAGGTCGATCATGGGCTTGCCCTTGCTGAGCCGCACAGGCGGCGAGGTCGGGTGGGCGCCGAGGTGCCTAGCCGGCGGCGGCCACTGCGATGCGCCATCGAACCCTGCCGATGACGCTCCTGGGACCCGGCCAGAAGACCGGGCGGCCGCAGCATAGGGCGTTGCAGGCGAGGTAGGGGCCAGCTCCGCCGCTGGCGAAATGATCGCGCCTTGCCGCCGCTGGCCGTTGGCCGGCTTCACCTCTTCGACGTCAGTGCCCCAACATCTCGTGCATGGCGATGATCTGCTCGGCCACTTGTGAAAGCTTCTGCTGGCGGCCCATGGCTTGGCGGCGCATCAGGGTGTAGGCCTCCTCCTCGGCACAACCCTTCATTTTCATCAGCAGCCCCTTGGCCAGCTCGATGCGCTTGCGCTCGGCCAGTTGCTGCTCGCGGGCCTGCAGTTGGGCACGCAGAGCCTGGTCGCTCTCGAAACGGGCCATGGCGACATCGAGGATCGGCTGCAGTCGCTCGGCCTGGATGCCCTCGACGATGTAGGCGCTAACCCCGGAGCGGATGGCCTGGCGCATCACCTGCGGGTCGTGTTCGTCGGTGAACATGACGATGGGGCGTGGCTGGTCGCGGCTGACCAGTACCACCTGTTCCATCACGTCGCGGCCGGGGGATTCGGTATCGATGAGGATCACGTCCGGGTGCAGGGCTTCGACCCGTTGCGCGAGGTCCACGGTGAGGCCGGATTCGTCGATGACCTCGAAGCCGCACTCCACCAGCGCGGCCTTGAGGCGCCCGACCTTTTTCGGGGTGTCGTTGATCAGCAGGACGCGCAGCATGCACAACCTCGCTCCGCCAGGGCATTCAGCTCGAAGCTGCGGGCATAACCGGCCGGGTCGCTGCCGTCCCAGAGGCGCCCGTCGATCAGGGTCGAGGCACGCATCTCGGCGGCCGGCACGCTGACGCCCACGGCGCTGGCGGCTTCTCGATAAAGGTCGAGTTGCTGAACCTGGCGGGCGGTGCCGAGGTAGTCGACGTCCTCGCGCAGCAGGCCCCAGCGGCGGAACTGGGTCATGAACCACAGCCCGTCGGAGAGCCAGGGATAGGTGGCCTGGCCGTCATTGAAGAAGCGCAGCGGGTGCGCATCTTGCCAGGCGTGGCCGAGACCGTCCTGATAGCGGCCGAGCAGGCGTGGCTCGACGCTGGCGAGAGGGGCGTCGACGTAGTCCTCGCTGCTGATCAGCTGGGCGGCACTGCGCAGGTTGTCTTCGTTGGCTTCGATGAAGCGGCTGGCATCGAGGAGGCTCATCACCAGCGCGCGGGCGGTGTTGGGGTACTGCTCGACGAAGGCACGGGTGGTGCCTAGCACCTTTTCCGGGTGGTCCGGCCAGATCTGCTGGCTGGTGGCGAGGGTAAAGCCCATGCCTTCGTCCACCGCCAGCGCGCCCCAGGGGCCGCCGGCGCAGAAGCCGTCGATGCGCCCGGCCTTGAGGTGCTCGACCATCTGCGCCGGGGGCACCACGAGACTGCGGACATCTTGCAGCGGATGGATGCCGTGGCTGGCCAGCCAGTAGTAGAGCCACATCGCATGGGTGCCGGTGGGGAAGGTATGGGCGAGAGTCATTTGTGCTCCGTTCTGGCGCACGTGGCTCCGCAGTGCCTCGGCAGAGGTCACACCGTCGCGCATTAGTGGGGCGGAGAGGTTGATCGACTGGCCGTTCTGGCATAGCCCCATGAGCACGGCCATGTCAGTGGCCGGGGCGCCGCCCAGGCCCAGTTGCAGGTCGTAGATGAGGCCGTAGAGGCTTTGCGCTGCGTCCAGTTCGCCGCTGAGCAGGCGGTCGCGCAGCCCGGACCAGGAGTTCTGTCGCTGCAGGTTGAGCGTCAAACCGTAGGGCTGGCCGAATCCCTGGGTGGCGGCCACCACCAGCGAGGCGGAGTCGGTGAGGGCCATGAAGCCCAGGTTGAGCGCGGTCTTCTCCGGGGCATCGGAGCCGGCCACCCAGGCCAGGTTGTCCGGCAGTGGGCTGGTGCTGTCGATCATCTCCACCTCTCAACGCACTCTCAATACAAAAAAGCGCCGCTCCACCGGCCGTCGAAGAGGCGGTGGCAGCGACGCCATTGTCGGTAGGCGATCCGCCGTTGGATCACCCTTTGCGAAAGTGCAGCAAGGGCTGTGCCAGTCAGCTGGATAAAAAGAAGCCCCGCCATGGAGGGCGGGGCGCAGAGGAAGGGAGCGCACCTCTGGAGGGTTCCACAAGGGCACCTGGGCACGGATATCGGCAGGAGCCTGATCTCCACCTTAGACCCGAGGCGCGTGGGTGCAACCGGTCAATAAGTATTAGGCCCATCGTTAGGGGAGGGCGGGAGCGCTCTGTTTCGGGGCCTGGAAAAGAAAAGCCCCGCACGAGGCGGGGCTTTTCATCACGCTAGGAGTCTCAGACCTGGACGGCCGGGATCTTCGCGTTGGCGGCAGCTTCGCGGAACTCGGCGATCTGGTCGAAGCTCAGGTAGCGGTAGATATCGGCAGACATGCTGTCGATGTCCTTCGCGTAGGCCATGTACTCCTCGACGGTCGGCAGCTTGCCGATGATCGAGGAGACGGCGGCCAGCTCGGCGGATGCCAGGAACACGTCGGTGGCGTCGCCCAGACGGTTCGGGAAGTTACGGGTCGAGGTGGAGACCACGGTCGAACCGGTCTGTACGCGAGCCTGGTTACCCATGCACAGCGAGCAGCCCGGCATTTCCATGCGCGCGCCAGCCTTGCCGTAGATGCCGTAGTAGCCTTCTTCGGTCAGCTGATGGGCGTCCATCTTGGTCGGCGGAGCCAGCCACAGACGGGTCGGAATGCCACCCTTGACCTTGTCCAGCAGCTTGCCGGCAGCGCGGAAGTGACCGATGTTGGTCATGCAGGAGCCGATGAAGACCTCATCGATCTTGCGGCCTTGAACGCTGGACAGCAGGCGGGCGTCGTCCGGGTCGTTCGGAGCGCAGAGTACCGGCTCCTTGACGTCGGCCAGGTCGATCTCGATGACCGCGGCGTACTCGGCGTCCTTGTCGGCTTCCAGCAGTTGCGGGTTGGCCAGCCAGGCTTCCATCGCTTGCGCGCGGCGCTCCAGGGTGCGGGCATCGCCGTAGCCTTCGCCGATCATCCAGCGCAGCAGGGTGATGTTGGACTTCAGGTACTCGGCGATGGCCTCTTCCGGCAGCTTGATGGTGCAACCGGCAGCCGAACGCTCGGCGGAGGCGTCGGACAGCTCGAAGGCTTGCTCGACGGTCAGGTCGTTCAGACCTTCGATCTCGAGGATGCGGCCGGAGAAGATGTTCTTCTTGCCTTTCTTCTCGACGGTCAGCAGGCCAGCCTGGATCGCGTAGTAGGGGATGGCATGGACCAGGTCACGCAGGGTGATACCCGGTTGCAGCTGGCCCTTGAAGCGCACCAGAACCGATTCGGGCATGTCCAGCGGCATGACGCCGGTGGCAGCGGCGAAGGCGACCAGGCCGGAGCCGGCCGGGAAGCTGATGCCGATCGGGAAGCGGGTGTGCGAGTCGCCGCCGGTGCCGACGGTGTCAGGCAGCAGCATGCGGTTCAGCCAGCTGTGGATGATGCCATCGCCCGGACGCAGGGAGACACCGCCGCGGGTCATGATGAAGTCCGGCAGGGTGTGGTGGGTCTTGACGTCGATCGGCTTCGGATAGGCAGCGGTGTGGCAGAAGGACTGCATCACCAGGTCGGCGGAGAAGCCCAGGCAAGCCAGGTCTTTCAGCTCGTCGCGGGTCATCGGGCCGGTGGTGTCCTGGGAACCGACGGTGGTCATCTTCGGTTCGCAGTAGGTGCCCGGACGGACGCCCTGGCCTTCGGCCAGACCGCAGGCGCGGCCAACCATCTTCTGGGCGAGGGTGAAGCCCTTGCCGCTGTCGGCCGGCGCTTCCGGCTTCTTGAACAGGTCGGACGGGGCCAGGCCCAGCTCGGCGCGGGCCTTCTCGGTCAGGCCACGGCCAACGATCAGCGGAATACGGCCGCCGGCGCGGACTTCGTCCAGCAGGACCGGGGTCTTCAGCTCGAAGGTGGTGACCACTTCGCCGCTGTCATGACGCACGACCTTGCCTTCGTACGGGTAAACGTCGATGACGTCGCCCATGGCCAGGTTGGTGCAGTCGAATTCGATCGGCAGGGCGCCGGCGTCTTCCATGGTGTTGTAGAAGATCGGGGCGATCTTGGTGCCGAAGCAGAAACCGCCGCCGCGCTTGTTCGGCACGTAGGGGATGTCGTCGCCGAAGAACCACAGCACCGAGTTGGTGGCGGACTTGCGGGAAGAACCGGTACCGACCACGTCACCGACGTAGGCAACCGGGAAGCCCTTGGCCTTGACCGCTTCGATCTGCTTCAGCGGACCGACGGAACCCGGCTGGATCGGCTCGATGCCGTCGCGGGCCATCTTCAGCATGGCCAGGGCGTGCAGCGGGATGTCAGGGCGCGACCAGGCGTCCGGAGCGGGGGACAGGTCGTCGGTGTTGGTTTCGCCGGGGACCTTGAACACGGTCAGGGTCAGCTTTTCGGCGACGGCCGGACGGGCCTTGAACCACTCGCCATCGGCCCAGGATTGCAGCACGGCCTTGGCGGCGGCGTTGCCTTTCTTGGCGCGCTCGGCGACGTCGTGGAAGGCGTCGAACATCAGCAGGGTGTGCTTCAGCTGCGCGGCGGCGACTTCGGCCAGCTCGGCGTTGTCCAGCAGCTCGACCATGGTGGTGATGTTGTAGCCACCCTGCATGGTGCCCAGCAGCTCGAGCGCGCGGGCCTTGGTCAGCAGCGGGGAAGTGGCTTCACCCTTGGCGACGGCGGACAGGAAGCCGGCCTTGACGTAGGCAGCTTCGTCCACGCCCGGCGGTACGCGGTTGGTGATCAGGTCGAGGAGAAATTCTTCTTCGCCGGCCGGCGGGTTCTTCAGGAGTTCGACCAGACCAGCGGTCTGTTCGGCGTTCAGCGGCTGGGGCACGACGCCCTGGGCGGCACGCTCTTCTACGTGTTTGCGATAGGCTTCAAGCACAGTATTTCCCTCATCAGTGGTCCCGGAGGACGCGTATCCAGGAGACCCCTCCGATCCATTCGTCAGGCATGGTGGACGGTAATCCACTGACCTACGACGGCACCGGCGATCTCCGGGCAGAAGCTGTTTTCAAAGTTTTACGCCGGGGTGGCCTGGGACTGATGGGTCTGGGCGCTTGAGGGAGGCGCCCAGACCGCGCGGCTGCCGGAATCTGTGCTTCGTGACGCTTTGAAAACAGCTTCTTTCGGACAATGACGCCAAAAAGGCGCAGCCATTCTAATGGAATTAATGGGCCTTGGTAAGCCGATTTGCGTGGCGCCCGAGGGTGATCTTGCCTAGACAAAGGGCTAACATGCCTGCTTTGCCAGCTATCTGTTCAGCCATGTCTTCGCAACGCATCAAAACCCCCTGTGTCGGGCTCTGCTCGACGGTCTATGGCGACCTGGTCTGCCGTGGCTGCAAGCGCTTCCACCACGAAGTGGTGAACTGGAACCGCTACGGCGACGAAGAGAAACGGGCGGTCCTGAGCCGTCTGGAGATCCTGCTGACGCAGGTGATGATGGCCAAGCTGGAAGTCTTCGATGCGTCCTTGCTGCGCAGCCAGCTGGAACAGCGGCAGATCCGCTTCGTGCCCGAGCAGTCGCCGTATTGCTGGGCCTACCAGCTGATCGCCCGCGGCTCGCGGATGATCAACCAGGTGGAAGCCTACGGCCTGGCGCTGTTGCCGGAGTTCCGCGAATGGCCGCTTCCGGACCTGCGTGATGCCATCGACAAGGAGTTCTTCATCCTGTCCGAGGCGCATTACGAACGTTATATCGCGCCGAGCTTCCTGGCTGATGCGCTGGAGTCGCGGGTCTGACTGTCTGCCGCCTGCCCATAAAAAAAGCGCCCGACGGGCGCTTTTGTTTTTTGTAGGAGCGAGCTTGCTCGCGAACTGGATTTTCCGGCAGCTCCAGCGCTGTGCTGGTTCGCGAGCAAGCTCGCTCCTACAGGTCAGGCTTCTGCGCGGTTTTCAGGGCTTGGCGGCGATCTCCTCCAGGTGGGCGATGATGTCGTCCGGCTTGAGCACCAGGATGTCGCTTTCCAGCGTATCCAGCACCACTTCCGCGGTGTTGCCGATCAGTGCGCCGGCGAACCCGGTGCGCGCCACGCTGCCGATCACCGTTACCGCCGCATCGAGGTTATGCGCTGCACGGGGGATCAGCACGTCCGCCGGGCCTTCCTCGATGTGCAGGTGCTGGTCGTCGACGCCGTATTCCGCCTGGAACGCCTTGCACGCCTCGCGGTACTTGGCCTCGATGGTCTCGCTGAGCTGGAAGGTCGGGTCGGCCGCCGAGAGCATGGGCGAGGGATGCGCGCTGATGACGTGCAGCTGACCGTGGGCGAGGCCGGCGATGTCGTAGGCGTGGCTGACGATCCCGGCGTGCAGCGTGCGGTGCTCGACGTCGTTGTTGCCCACGTCCACGGCGGCGAGGATGTTGCGCCCGGCCCAGGGCAGGCTGGTCTTCACCAGCAACACCGGGGCAGGGCAGAAGCGCAGCAGCTTCCAGTCGTCCGGGGTGAGCAGGGCTTTCTTCAGTGGGTTGTCCGGGCTGTGCTGCTTGATCACCAGCCCGCAGCCTTCGGCTTGCTGTTCGGCGATGATGGTCTGGTGGAGGTTGTCCTTCCAGGCCTGGCGGCTGGAAGCGCTGAAACCTTCCTGGCGCAGCACCTCGGCGACTTCCTCGAGCTTGGCGCTGTAGTCGGCGCGACGCTCGCAGGCCAGCAGGTGCAGGTGCGACTGGGTCACGCTGGCGATCAGGCGGGCCCGTTTCAGCGCGAGACCTTCCGGCTGGTCCGGGTCCACGACTACGAGGATGCTACGGATGGCTTGCATGATCGTCTCCCTTCGTGCGCGTTGTTTATGTGGAACAACTGTAGTCGGGATATCTCGTTCATGACGTTGAGGCATATCAACGCCGGAAGCTGGTTCCGCGCGGCGGCATTCGTATAATGCTCCGCCTTTATGACACCGGCCAGCGACGGGCGGGTGCGCCAAGTGTTTGCGCGGCTGCGCGTCGGTCTGCGGGTTGGAGAAAGTACATGTTGTCTGAAATCAGGGAATTCCTCGGTTGTGCCACGCCGGATGCGTGGGTGGAAGCCGCGCTGCGGGATCAGGCGGTGATGCTGATCGACCACAAGAACAACGAGTTCAAGGCTGCCAGCACTGCCCTGGCCCTGATCGCCAAGTACAGTGCCCACGAGGAACTGGTGAACTTCATGTCGCGCCTCGCCCGCGAGGAACTGCGTCACCATGAGCAGGTGCTGGCAATCCTGAAGAAGCGCGGCATCCCGCTACGGCCGATCTCCGCCGGTCGCTACGCTTCCAGCCTGCGTACCGTGGTACGCAATCACGAGCCGCAGAAGCTGGTGGATACCCTGATCGTCGGCGCCTTCATCGAATGCCGCAGCTGCGAGCGTTTCGCCGCGCTGGTGGATCACCTGGATGCCGACCTGGCGAAGTTCTACGGCTCGCTGCTCAAATCCGAGGCGCGGCATTTCCAGGGTTACCTGAGCCTGGCGCGCCGCTATGGCGATGACGCCGACATTGACCGCCGCGTGGCGGAGATTCGCGAAGTGGAGGCTGGACTGATCCAGTCGCCGGACAGCGAGTTCCGTTTCCACAGCGGTGTGCCGCTGGATCAGGCGGCCTGAGCCTTCGACCAGAATGAAAAAAGCGCCCTGATGGGCGCTTTTTCTTTGCTCTTTGTAGGAGCGAGCTTGCTCGCGAACCAATCCAGCGCGGGAGCTGCCGGGAAACTCGTTGGCGAGCAAGGACTGGGCGTCTCCCTCGCTCCTACAAATGCGGTGTCAGTCCTTCACCTTCAGGTCCAGCGCCAGGTCGCGCGCGGCCTTGGTGGCCAGTACGCCCATCAGCTGGCCGATCTCGTCCTGGCGGCTGCTGGCGCTGTTCTGCCCGCCGGCCATCATCACGCTGGGTACCGGCGCCTGGGCGGCGGCTTCGGCCCAGACCTTGTTGATGGCGATCAGCGCGTCCAGCTTGGGTTGCAGCGCACCGTCGGCCTTGATTACCGCTTCGCGGGCATAGGCATCGGCGTCGGCGGTGATCTTGGTGGCCTGTGCCGTCACGGTGGCTTTGTCGCGCAGCAGCTCGGCGGTTTGTTTCTCGATCTCGGCGCGCTGCTTCTCGCGCTCGGCGTTGATTACTGCCAGCTGCTTCTCGGTCTCGGCCTGGGTGGTGCGCTCGATCTGGTCACGCAGGGTTTCCTGGCGCTTGGCTTCCACTTCCTTCTCGCCGCGAGCGGTGACCAGCAGCTTCTCTTCCTCTTCCTTCAGGCGGTTCTGACGAGCCACGGCCAGCTCGGCCAAAGCCTGCTGAACCTTGACCATGCGCTGCTTGTACTGCGGGTTGGGGTCGACGTTGGTGATGCGTGCCTCCACCACTTCCACGCCGAACTTGCGGAATTGCTGCTGCTTGCGTACCGGGATGCCCTTGGTGTCAGTGACCTTCTCGGTGACGAACTGGCTGGCGTTGTTGTCGCCGAAGCTGCCCTGTTCGGTGCCGGCCTGGAGGATGGCGGTCTGATGCGGGACGGCGCCGCGCGGGCCACGGACTTCCTTGCGCTTGATCAGGTAAAGGCCGTCGTTGAGCTGGTTCTCGAACTCTGCGGCGAATTCGCTGCGGGCGCCGGCGTAGTAGTCGTCGGCGGTCATCAGTGAGGCGGTGGCCTGTAGGGTTTCCTTGATTGCCGGGACCAGCGCGGTACGGATGAAGTTGTCCGGGTTGCGATATTCCTGGGCCATCTTCAGGAACTGGTCGCCGCCGGGCAGGCGGAAGCGCGCGGAGGACTCGACCTTGGCGTCGACGTTGCCGAGGAACACGATCGGGAAGGCTTCGATGGTGGCGCCGAGGCCATCGTTGTCGGGGTTGTTGTCGTTGTCGTCCATGATCAGTACGGACTGCACGCTGATGGCTTTCTTCCAGGTAGTGGCGCGGCCGAACCATTTGGTGGCGTAGCCGACGTCGTCGACGATCTTCTCGTCGCCGAAGATGGTCCGCACGTGGGTCATGAAGCCGGCTTCGTTATAGAAGAAGACGCCGTTGAACAGGATGAAGGCGGCGGCGACCAGTGCCAGGGGCAGGGCGCCGAACTTGATGAGGTTTCCCTTGCTGAACATGTTTCTTCCTTGAGTGAGCAAACCGCGAATGCTGCGCAGGGCGGTTGGTGCCGGTCAAGGAGAAATGTCTGACAGTGCGGGTGAGTTAGCGCCAAAAGGCCACCATTGCGGTGGCCCGGGGCTTCACAGGGGGAAGGGCGCCTGCTGCATGCCCTGTTCGTCGGCCTCCAGGGCCCAGCCCTGGCTGTCCCAGTCGCCGAGGACGATGCGCCGCGCGGGGCGGCCGTCGATTTCCAGTTCGTGGACGGCGGGGCGGTGGGTGTGCCCGTGGATCAGGATGCGTACGCCCTTGTCGCGCATGATGCGCTCCACTTCCGTCGGGGTGACGTCGACGATCTCGCTGGCCTTCATGCGAGTCTGCGCGCGGCTTTCCTTGCGCAGCTTGCGCGCCAGCTTGTGGCGGGCGGCCAGTGGCAGGTGGCGCAGGATGAACAGGGTCAACGGATTGCGCAGCCAACGGCGCAGCTTCATATAGGCCACGTCGAGAGTGCACAGGCTGTCGCCATGCATCAGCAGGACTTGCTCGCCGCCCAGATCGATCAGGCTCGGGTCGCGCAGCAGCTTGCAGCCGGCCTCACGGCAGAAGGCCTGGCCGATCAGGAAGTCGCGGTTGCCGTGCATCAGGAAGATGCGCGTGCCGCTATCGGACAATTCACGCAGGGCGCGGGCGATGGAGTGCTGGAACTCGTCCATGCCATCGTCGCCGATCCAGGCTTCGAAGAAGTCGCCGAGGATATACAGCGCCTCGGCCGTGCGGGCCCGGGTAGAGAGGAAATGCAAGAACGCCCGGGTAATGTCCGGGCGTTCCGCTTCGAGATGCAGGTCCGAGATGAACAGGACGCTCATCGACTCACTCGCCGATGACTTCTGCTTTCTCGATGATCACGTCGTCGGCCGGTACGTCCTGGTGGCCGGAGCGCATGGTGGTGGCGACGGTCTTGATCTTGTTGACCACGTCCATGCCGTCCTTCACTTCACCGAACACGCAGTAGCCCCAGCCCTGCACGGTCGGTGCGCTGTGGTTGAGGAAGTCGTTGTCGGCGACGTTGATGAAGAACTGCGCGCTGGCCGAATGCGGCTCCATGGTACGGGCCATGGCGACGGTACCGATCTTGTTGCCGACGCCGTTGTTGGCTTCGTTCTTGATCGACTTGCGGGTGGACTTCTGCTTCATGCCCGGCTCGAAACCGCCGCCCTGGATCATGAAGTTGTTGATCACACGGTGGAACACGGTGTTGTCGTAATGGCCGGCCTTCACGTACTCCTTGAAGTTGGCGACGGTTTCGGGCGCCTTGTCGTCGAACAGTTCAAGGGTGATATCGCCGAAGTTGGTCTGCAGTTTGACGGTGGTAGTCATCAGGGAATTCCGCTCTTTGGAAAAATCGAAGGCCTGTCAGGGGGTTGACAGCTTCGGCTATGATAAGCGCTTTGGTTTGGCCGGCCTACCCTGGCTGAACGACAGCATGATCAAGGACACCATGAGCAAGCCTACCGCCGATACGAAAGAAGCCACCGTTGCCGCCAACTTCCTGCGCCCCATCGTCCAGGCTGACCTGGACAGTGGCAAGCACCAGAAGATCGTCACCCGCTTCCCGCCGGAGCCCAACGGCTACCTGCATATCGGCCATGCCAAGTCCATCTGTCTGAACTTCGGCCTGGCCAAGGAGTTCGGCGGTGACTGCCACCTGCGCTTCGACGACACCAACCCGGCGAAGGAAGACCAGGAATACATCGACGCCATCGAGGCTGATGTGAAGTGGCTGGGCTTCGAGTGGGCCGGCCAGGTGCGCTACGCCTCCAACTATTTCGACCAGTTGCACGACTGGGCAGTGGACCTGATCAAGGCCGGCAAGGCCTTCGTCTGCGACCTGAACGCCGAGGAAATGCGCGCCTACCGCGGCTCCCTGACCGAGCCGGGCAAGAACAGCCCGTTCCGCGAACGTTCGGTGGAAGAGAACCTGGACCTGTTCGCCCGCATGAAAGTCGGCGAGTTCCCGGATGGCGCCCGCTCGCTGCGCGCGAAGATCGACATGGCCTCGCCGAACATCAACCTGCGCGACCCGATCCTCTATCGCATCCGTCACGCCCATCACCACCAGACCGGCGACAAGTGGTGCATCTACCCCAGCTACGACTTCACCCACGGTCAGTCGGATGCGATCGAGGGCATCACCCACTCCATCTGCACCCTGGAGTTCGAGGATCACCGCCCGCTGTACGAGTGGTTCCTGGCCAACCTGCCGGTCCCGGCCCAGCCGCGCCAGTACGAATTTGCGCGCCTGAACCTGAACTACACCATCACCAGCAAGCGCAAGCTCAAGCAGCTGGTCGATGAAAACCACGTGAATGGCTGGGACGACCCGCGCATGTCGACGCTGTCCGGCTACCGTCGCCGTGGCTACACCCCGGCGTCGATCCGTGCCTTCTGCGACATGATCGGTGTTAACCGTGCCGGTGGCCTGGTGGATATCGGCATGCTGGAGTTCGCCATCCGTGACGACCTGGACGCCAACGCCGGCCGCGCCATGTGCGTGCTCAAGCCGCTGAAGGTGGTCATCACCAACTACCCGGAAGGCCAGGTCGAGAACCTCGAACTGCCGCGCCATCCGAAGCAGGACATGGGCGTGCGCGTGCTGCCGTTCAGCCGCGAGATCTACATTGATGCCAGCGACTTCGAGGAAGTCCCGCCGGCCGGCTACAAGCGCCTGATCCCGGGCGGCGAAGTGCGCCTGCGCGGCAGCTACGTGATCCGTGCCGACGAAGCCGTCAAGGATGCCGCAGGCAATATCGTCGAACTGCGCTGCAGCTACGACGAGAACACCCTGGGCAAGAACCCCGAGGGTCGCAAGGTCAAGGGTGTGATCCACTGGGTACCGGCCGCCGAGAGCGTCGAGTGCGAGGTGCGCCTGTACGACCGCCTGTTCCGCTCCGCCAACCCGGAGAAGTCGGAAGAGGGCGGCAGTTTCCTCGACAACATCAACCCGGACTCCCTGGTGGTGCTCCAGGGTTGCCGCGCCGAGCCGTCGCTGGCCAGCGCCGCTGCCGAGGATCGCTTCCAGTTCGAGCGTGAAGGTTACTTCTGCGCGGATGCCAAGGACTC
The DNA here is from genome assembly GCF_051990045.1 of Pseudomonas sp. YH-1. NCBI lineage: Bacteria > Pseudomonadati > Pseudomonadota > Gammaproteobacteria > Pseudomonadales > Pseudomonadaceae > Pseudomonas > Pseudomonas sp. YH-1. Next base: position 3,291,640 of record NZ_CP178184.1, read on the forward strand.
CAAGGCTGAAGCCCTGGTCTTCAACCGCACCGTGACCCTGCGCGATTCCTGGGGGCAGTAACGGATGGCTGACTTGCAGATCTACAGCACGCTGTCCAAGACCAAGGACAGTTTCAAGCCGCTGGTGGGCAACCAGGTACGCATGTACGTGTGCGGCATGACCGTGTACGACTTTTGCCACATCGGCCATGCCCGCGTGATGGTGGCGTTCGACGTCATTGCCCGCTGGCTGCGCCATCGCGGCTATGACCTGACCTATGTGCGCAACATTACCGACATCGACGACAAGATCATCCGTCGCGCCCAGGAGAACGGCGAGTCGTTCGAAGATCTGACCGCCCGCATGATCGCTGCGATGCATGAAGACGAGGCGCGCCTGTCGGTCCTGCGTCCGGACATCGAGCCACGCGCCACCGGCCATATCGCCGGCATGCATGAGATGATCCAGACGCTGATCGACAAGGGCTACGCCTACGCGCCGGGCAACGGCGACGTCTACTACCGGGTCGGCAAGTTCGCCGGCTACGGCAAGCTGTCGCGCAAGAAGATCGAAGACCTGCGCATTGGGGCGCGAATCGAGGTCGACGAGTCCAAGGAAGACCCGCTGGACTTCGTGCTCTGGAAGGGCGCCAAGCCAGGCGAGCCGAGCTGGGAATCACCCTGGGGCGCCGGGCGTCCGGGTTGGCATATCGAGTGCTCGGTGATGTCCACCTGCTGCCTGGGCGAGACTTTCGACATCCACGGCGGCGGCCCGGACCTGGTGTTCCCGCACCACGAGAACGAGATCGCCCAGAGCGAGGCGGCCACCGGCAAGCTCTATGCGGCCAGCTGGATGCACGCCGGTGCGGTGCGCGTGGATGGCGAGAAGATGTCCAAGTCCCTGGGCAACTTCTTCACCATTCGCGAAGTGCTGGAGAAATACCATCCGGAAGTCGTGCGCTTCCTGCTGGTCTCCAGCCACTACCGCAGCCCGATCAACTATTCCGAAGACAACCTCAAGGAAGCGAAGGGCGCACTGGAGCGTTTCTACACCGCGCTGCGCGGTCTGCCGCAGGTGGCTGCCGAGGGTGGCGAGGAGTTTGTTGAGCGCTTCGGCAATGCAATGGATGACGACTTCGGTACGCCGGAAGCGGTTGCCGTGCTGTTCGAGATGGTCCGCGAGGTCAATCGTCTACGCGAAAGTGATCCGGCGGCAGCGGCTGCTCTCGCGGCGCGCGTGCGTGAGCTGGGTGCTCTGCTGGGCGTGCTGCAGCTGGATGCCGACGAGTTCCTCCAGGCCGGCGCTGTCGGCAAGGTCGACGCCGCGCAGGTCGAGGCGCTGATTCAGGCTCGCCTGGATGCCCGCGCGGCGAAGAACTGGGCTGAATCCGACCGCATCCGCGACGAGCTGACCGCTCTGGGCGTCGTGCTGGAAGATGGCAAAGGTGGCACTACCTGGCGTCTCGCCGAGTAAAGCTGTCCTGGAAATGAAAAAGGCCGCTGATCAGCGGCCTTTTTCTTGCTCGTCGAAAGCCTGTCAGGTGTGCAGGTGTTCGGCGGCGTACAGCGTGTTTTCCAGCAGGCAGGCACGGGTCATCGGGCCGACGCCGCCCGGCACCGGGGTGATCCAGCTGGCGCGCTCGGCGGCAACGTCATATTCAACGTCGCCCACCAGCTTGCCGTCGGCCTGGCGGTTAATGCCCACGTCGATGACGATGGCGCCTTCCTTGATCCACTCGCCCTTCACCAGGCCTGGCTTGCCGGCGGCCACGACCACCAGGTCGGCGCGGCGTACGTGATCGGCCAGGTCGCGGGTGAATCGGTGGGTCACGGTGACGGTGCAGCCGCCCAGCAGCAGTTCCAGTGCCATGGGGCGGCCGACAATGTTCGACGCGCCCACGACCACTGCATCCATGCCGTAAAGATCGACGCCAGTGCTTTCCAGCAGGGTCATGATGCCTTTCGGGGTGCAGGGGCGCAGCAGCGGGATGCGCTGGGCCAGGCGGCCGATGTTGAAGGGGTGGAAGCCGTCCACGTCCTTGTCCGGGCTGATGCGCTCCAGCAGTTGGGAGGCATCGAGGTGGGCGGGGAGGGGCAGCTGGACGAGGATGCCGTCGATGGCCGGGTCGGCGTTCAGGCGGTCGATCAGTGCCAGCAGCTCTTGCTGGGTGGTGCTGGCGGGGAGGTCGTACGCCTGGGAGAGGAAGCCGACCTCTTCACAGTCCTTGCGCTTGTGCGCGACATAGACCTGAGAGGCGGGGTCGCTACCGACCAGGATCACAGCCAGGCCGGGGATGCGCAGTCCTTGCTGGCGGCGTTCATTGACGCGTTGGCCAATCTGCTGGCGGAGGCTGGCGGCGATCGCTTTGCCGTCGATCAGTTTTGCAGTCATGTCGGGGGGATAACCATTAAGGCGGGTGAAAAGAAGGCGCGCATTTTCGCATGCTGCCTCCATAAGGCAAAGGCGGGAGCCCCTGATTTGGCGTAACTCCTTTATCTCTTTGAACTTTTTTTAAAAAAGTTGTTGACGGGGTATGGCCTCATCGATAACATGCGCCCCGCTTGCCGAGCACAGCCTGAAACACGAAAGAGGCGGTGCCAACCGATTCGGTGGTTTCCACTGAGTCTGCTTAGCAAGGGTTGCCGCCACTAAAGCGCCCGTAGCTCAGCTGGATAGAGCATCCGCCTTCTAAGCGGATGGTCGCAGGTTCGAGTCCTGCCGGGTGCGCCAAGTGGCGTTCGGTACAAGCAAATGTAATATGGTGGGCGTAGCTCAGTTGGTAGAGCACAGGATTGTGGCTCCTGGTGTCGTGGGTTCGATTCCCATCGTCCACCCCATATTCCGAAGCGCCAGGCCCAGAGCCTGGCGTTTTCGTTTCTGCGGTACCCTGCGGACGTGGTGAAATTGGTAGACACGCCGGATTTAGGTTCCGGTGGCGCAAGCTGTGAGAGTTCGAGTCTCTCCGTCCGCACCATCTTCTTTCCATAAGCTCTCGCATCCGTGAATTTCCGCAGCTTCCACTCGGGGTGACTTCTGCATTTCTAGCTACTAGAATGCTTGCCCTTGATTCTGGGAGCCGGAAGGACCGGCTTACGTCTGTGCCACGAGGAATATCCATGCAAGTTTCCGTTGAAAGCACCTCCGCTCTTGAGCGCCGCATGACCGTTGGCGTGCCGGCCGAGCGCATCGAGACCGAAGTCAACAAGCGTCTGCAGCAGACCGCTCGTCGCGCCAAGGTTCCTGGCTTCCGTCCCGGCAAGGTGCCGATGAGCGTGATCCGTCAGCGCTATGAAGCCGCCGCTCGTCAGGAAGCCCTCGGTGACCTGATCCAGGAAACCTTCTACGAAGCCGTGGTCGAGCAGAAGCTGAACCCGGCTGGTGCCCCCTCCGTCGAGCCGAAAGTGTTCGAGAAAGAGAAGGGCCTCGAGTACATCGCTACCTTCGAAGTCTTCCCCGAGTTCCAGGTTGCCGGTTTCGACGGTATCAAGGTCGAGCGCCTGCAGGCCGACGTGGCTGACGCCGATCTCGACAACATGCTGGAAATCCTGCGCAAGCAGAACACCCGCTTCGAAGCTGTTGACCGTGCCGCTCAGAACGACGACCAGGTGAACATCGACTTCGTTGGCAAGATCGATGGCGAAGCCTTCGCTGGTGGTTCCGCCAAGGGCACCCTGCTGGTGCTGGGCTCTGGCCGCATGATCCCGGGCTTCGAAGAAGGCCTGGTCGGCGCCAAGGCCGGTGAAGAGCGCGTTCTGAACGTAACCTTCCCCGAGGACTACCAGAACCTGGACCTGGCCGGCAAAGCCGCCGAGTTCACCGCTACCGTCAACAGCGTCGCCGAGCCGAAGCTGCCGGAACTGAACGAAGAGTTCTTCGCTCTGTTCGGCGTCAAGGAAAGCACTCTGGAAGGCTTCCGCACCGAAGTTCGCAAGAATATGGAGCGTGAGCTGCGTCAGGCCATCAAGTCCAAGGTGAAGAACCAGGTGATGGAAGGTCTGGTAGAGACCAACCCGATCGAAGTTCCGAAAGCCCTGATTGGCAACGAAGTCAATCGTCTGCGCGTCCAGGCTGTCCAGCAGTTCGGTGGCAACATCAAGCCCGACCAACTGCCGGCCGAGCTGTTCGAGGAGCAGGCCAAGCGCCGCGTCGTGCTGGGTCTGATCGTTGCCGAGCTGGTCAAGCAGCACGAGCTGAAGGCTGATGAAGCCCGCGTTCGCGAAATGATCGAAGAGATGGCTTCCGCTTATCAGGAGCCGGAACAGGTTGTTTCCTGGTACTACAAGAACGACCAGCAACTGAACGAAGTTCGCTCGGTTGTACTGGAAGAACAAGTTGTAGATACTGTCCTGCAGAAGGCCAATGTGACCGACAAGCAGGTATCCTACGAAGACGCGGTCAAGCCTGCAGAAGCTCCGCAAGCGGCCTGATCCTTCGCTTCGTTCGATTGTCACAAGCCAGCCTTCGGGCTGGCTTGTGCGTCTATAGAGACATGACTTTTTATTAGGGAGTGATCGTCGGACATGCATAATCCTTATATGCCGCAAGTTCCGAACATTCAGGCCGCTGGTGGTCTGGTGCCGATGGTGGTGGAGCAGTCCGCCCGCGGTGAGCGTTCCTACGACATCTATTCGCGCCTGCTGAAGGAGCGGATCATCTTCCTGGTGGGCCAGGTAGAGGACTACATGGCCAACCTCGTGGTTGCCCAGCTGCTGTTCCTCGAGGCCGAAAACCCGGACAAGGACATCCACCTCTACATCAACTCCCCGGGTGGTTCCGTGACTGCTGGCATGTCGATCTACGACACCATGCAGTTCATCAAGCCCGACGTGTCCACCATCTGCGTGGGCCAGGCGTGCAGCATGGGTGCCCTGCTGCTGGCCGGCGGCGCCGCTGGCAAGCGTTACTGCCTGCCGCATTCGCGCATGATGATCCACCAGCCGCTGGGTGGCTTCCAGGGCCAGGCCTCGGACATCGAGATCCACGCCAAGGAAATCCTCTTCATCAAGGAACGCCTGAACCAGGTGCTGGCGCACCACACCGGCCAGCCGCTGGATGTCATCGCCCGCGATACCGATCGTGACCGCTTCATGAGCGGCGACGACGCCGTCAAATACGGTCTGATCGATCAGGTCTTCACTCAGCGTCCTTCCGCCAGCTGAGTCTCTCCGCTGTACCGCGGCCGGTAATCCGGCCGCTCGCGGGCTTGAAAATGCCTGCGAATGCCTTCATCTTGTCCTTCACGTATATCCCCGATTGGAACGATCGAATGACTGACACCCGCAACGGCGAGGACAACGGCAAGCTGCTGTATTGCTCCTTCTGCGGCAAGAGCCAGCACGAAGTGCGCAAGTTGATTGCCGGCCCCTCGGTCTTTATCTGCGACGAGTGCGTCGACCTGTGCAATGACATCATCCGTGAGGAGGTGCAGGAAGCACAGGCAGAGAGCAGTGCGCACAAGCTTCCGGCGCCGAAAGAGATCCGCACCATCCTCGATCAGTACGTGATCGGCCAGGAACGTGCCAAGAAAACCCTGGCAGTAGCGGTGTACAACCACTACAAGCGTCTGAACCAGCGTGAGCGCAAGGACGACGTCGAGTTGGGCAAGAGCAACATCCTGCTCATCGGGCCGACCGGCTCGGGCAAGACCCTGCTCGCCGAGACCCTGGCGCGCCTGCTCAATGTTCCCTTCACCATCGCCGATGCCACCACCCTCACCGAGGCTGGCTATGTGGGCGAGGACGTCGAGAACATCATCCAGAAGCTGCTGCAGAAGTGCGACTACGATGTCGAGAAAGCCCAGATGGGTATCGTCTACATCGACGAAATCGACAAGATCTCGCGCAAATCCGACAACCCGTCGATCACCCGCGACGTCTCCGGCGAAGGCGTTCAGCAGGCTCTGCTGAAGCTGATCGAAGGTACCGTGGCTTCCGTACCGCCCCAGGGCGGCCGCAAGCACCCGCAGCAGGAGTTCCTGCAGGTCGACACCCGCAATATCCTGTTCATCTGCGGTGGCGCGTTCGCTGGCCTGGAAAAGGTCATCCAGAACCGTTCCACCAAGGGCGGCATCGGTTTCAATGCCGAGGTTCGCAGCCAGGAAGCGGGCAAGAAGGTCGGTGAGGCGCTGCGTGAGGTCGAGCCGGAAGATCTGGTGAAATTCGGTCTGATCCCCGAGTTTGTCGGCCGCCTGCCGATCATCGCGACCCTTGACGAGCTGGACGAGCCTGCGCTGATGCAGATTCTGACCGAGCCGAAGAACGCGTTGACCAAGCAGTACGCCAAGCTCTTCGAGATGGAAGGCGTGGACCTCGAGTTCCGCCCGGACGCGCTCAAGGCTGTCGCCCGTCGCGCGCTGGAGCGCAAGACCGGCGCCCGCGGCCTGCGTTCGATCCTCGAAGGCATCCTGCTCGACACCATGTACGAGATCCCCTCGCAGAACGATGTCAGCAAGGTGGTGATCGACGAAAGCGTTATCGAGGGCTCCTCCCAGCCGCTGCTGATCTACGAGAACAGCGAGCAGCCGGCCAAGGCTGCACCTGACGCCTGAAACCAGAAGGGGCCCTAGGGCCCCTTTTTTCTTCCCATCTACCGCGCTTGTTTTTTCCCAGTCCTAACCCCATCTTAGGCCGAAGGGTCCAATCCCATCGTTTTGGCCAAGTGCCGCTGTAGAGCCGAATATCATGAAAACACTCGTCGAGTTGCCCCTGCTGCCCCTGCGTGACGTAGTGGTGTATCCGCACATGGTCATCCCGCTGTTCGTGGGGCGTGAGAAGTCCATCGAGGCCCTCGAGGCCGCCATGACCAGCGACAAGCAGATCCTGTTGCTGGCGCAGAAGAATCCGGCCGACGACGATCCGGGCGCGGACGGTCTGTACCGCATGGGTACCGTGGCCACCGTCCTGCAACTGCTGAAGCTGCCCGACGGTACCGTCAAGGTGCTGGTGGAGGGTGAGCAGCGCGGCCAGGTAGAGCGTTTCATCGACGAGGAAGCCTACTGCCGCGCCGAAGTTTCGATCATTGACGAGGCCACCGTCGGCGAGCGCGAGTCTGAAGTCTTCACCCGCAGCCTGCTCAGCCAGTTCGAGCAGTACGTGCAGTTGGGCAAGAAAGTCCCGGCCGAAGTCCTGTCCTCGCTCAACAGCATCGACGAGCCCGGCCGTCTTGTAGACACCATGGCCGCCCACATGGCGCTGAAGATCGAGCAGAAGCAGGAAATCCTCGAGATCACCGAGTTGTCCGCCCGCGTCGAGCACGTGCTCGCCATGCTGGATGCCGAGATCGACCTGCTGCAGGTCGAGAAGCGCATCCGCGGCCGCGTGAAGAAACAGATGGAGCGCAGTCAACGCGAGTACTACCTCAACGAACAGATGAAGGCCATCCAGAAAGAACTGGGTGACATCGACGAAGGCCACAACGAAGTCGAGGAGCTGAAGAAACGCATCGACGCCGCTGGCCTGACCAAGGAAGCCCTGGCCAAGGCCACTGCCGAGCTGAACAAGCTCAAGCAGATGTCGCCGATGTCCGCCGAGGCGACCGTGGTGCGCTCCTACATCGACTGGCTGGTGAATGTGCCGTGGAAGGCCGAGAGCAAGGTGCGCCACGACCTGGACAAGGCCGAGGACATCCTCGACGCCGACCACTATGGCCTGGAAGAGGTCAAGGAGCGCATCCTTGAGTACCTCGCCGTGCAGAAGCGCGTGAAGAAGCTCAAAGGCCCGGTACTCTGCCTGGTCGGCCCTCCCGGCGTCGGCAAGACCTCGCTGGCCGAGTCCATTGCCCGCGCGACCAACCGCAAGTTCGTGCGCATGGCCCTGGGTGGCGTACGTGACGAGGCCGAGATTCGTGGTCACCGTCGTACCTACATCGGTTCCATGCCCGGTCGTCTGATTCAGAAAATGACCAAGGTCGGCGTGCGCAACCCGCTGTTCCTGCTCGACGAGATCGACAAGATGGGCAGTGACATGCGCGGCGACCCCGCGTCGGCGCTGCTGGAAGTGCTCGACCCGGAGCAGAACCACAACTTCAACGACCACTACCTCGAAGTCGACTACGACCTTTCCGACGTGATGTTCCTCTGCACGGCGAACTCCATGAATATTCCGGCAGCGTTGCTGGACCGCATGGAAGTCATCCGCCTGCCGGGTTACACCGAGGACGAGAAGATCAACATCGCCTCGAAATATCTTGTACCGAAACAGACTGCGGCCAATGGTCTCAAGAAGGGCGAGGTGGTCTTCGAGGAAGCGGCAACCCGTGACATCATCCGCTATTACACCCGCGAAGCCGGCGTGCGTAGCCTTGAGCGCCAGATCGCCAAGGTCTGCCGCAAGGCGGTCAAGGATGGTGGCAAGGCCAAGCGCATCGAAGCGGTGGTGACGCCGGATTCGCTGGAAAACTACCTGGGCGTGCGCAAGTTCCGCTACGGCCTGGCCGAGCAGCAGGACCAGATTGGCCAGGTGACCGGCCTCGCCTGGACCCAGGTGGGCGGCGAATTGCTGACCATCGAATCAGCCATGGTTCCCGGCAAGGGCGCACTGACCAAGACCGGCTCGCTGGGCGACGTCATGGCGGAGTCCATCACCGCCGCGCTGACCGTGGTTCGTAGTCGTTCGAAGAGCCTGGGCATCGCCCCGGACTTCCACGAGAAGCACGATATCCACATCCACGTGCCGGAAGGCGCGACGCCCAAGGACGGCCCTAGCGCGGGCATCGGCATGTGCACCGCACTGGTTTCGGCGATCACCCAGATCCCGGTCCGCGCGGACGTTGCCATGACTGGCGAGATCACCCTGCGGGGTCAGGTGCTGGCCATTGGTGGCCTGAAGGAAAAACTTCTGGCTGCGCACCGGGGTGGAATCAAGACGGTGATCATTCCCGAGGAAAACGTACGAGACCTTAGGGAAATTCCGGATAATATTAAGGCCGATCTTGTTATTAAACCGGTTAAATGGATTGACGAGGTCCTGCAAATTGCGCTGCAATACGCCCCGGAGCCCTTGCCCGATGCGGCTCCCGAGATGGTTGCAAAGGATGAGAAGCGCGAGTCTGATTCCAAGGAGCGAATCAGCACGCATTAGTTGGGGGGCTTTCTTGACACTGTTTTTGAGCCCTTGTTATAAAGCGGCACTTGCTTTGTCAGTTGGCAAACCAGCACCTGCTTTTGCTTACACCTAACACATAGAAACATACTCAACAGAAATAAGGGGACTTAGAGTGAACAAGTCGGAACTGATCGATGCTATCGCCGCATCTGCTGATATCCCGAAAGCTGTTGCCGGTCGCGCTCTGGACGCGGTGATCGAGTCCGTAACTGGCGCCCTGAAGGCTGGTGACTCCGTCGTACTGGTAGGCTTCGGCACCTTCGCTGTCAAAGAGCGCGCTGCTCGCACCGGTCGCAACCCGCAAACCGGCAAGCCGATCAAGATCGCTGCTGCTAAGATCCCGGGCTTCAAGGCCGGTAAAGCCCTCAAGGACGCTGTCAACTAAGCGTCTTTTTGGACTTGACCTGGACCGGTTCAACCTCGGTTGGGCCGGTCACGGAGCGATGACCCGGCTGGCGTAGGTCGGTTGGAATCATCAGGGGTCACGGGCTCAATGCCCGCAAGCTCCACCAGTTACGAGAAGGCGCATCCTCGGATGCGCCTTTCTTATATCCGCCTTTTTTCCACGCCGCGCCGCCATTGACGGTGAGCCGTGGCCGCGTCGGGGGCCGCATGCTGCAAAACATCAGGGACAATTCCCAAGGCTGGATCACCAAGACCATCCTGGGCGTGATCGTTGTCCTCATGGCTTTGACCGGGTTCGATCAGATCATTCGCGCAACCCACCACGAGAACGTCGCTGCTCAGGTCAACGGTGAAGACATCGGTCTGCCGGAACTGCAGCAGGCCGCGGACATGCAGCGTCGCCAGCTGATGCAGCGCCTGGGCAAGGACTTCGATTCGTCCATGCTCGACGACAAGCTGCTCAAGGATTCCGCGCTGAAGTCGCTCATCGAGCGCAAGCTGATCCTGCAGGCCGCCCAGAACGACAAGTTCGCCTTCTCCCAGCAGGCGCTGGATCAACTGATCCTGTCGACTCCTGAATTCCAGGTGGAGGGCAAGTTCAACGCCGACCGCTTCGACCAGGTCATCCGCCAGATGGGCTATGACCGCATGCAGTTCCGCCGCATGTTCGGCGAGGAAATGCTGATCGGTCAGCTGCGCGCCGGCATCGCCGGTACCGGCTTCGTCACCGACGACGAGCTGAATGCGTTTGCCCGCCTGGAGAAGCAGACCCGCGACTTCGCCACCCTGACCCTCAAGGCCGACCCGGCCAAGAGCAAGGTCGAGGACAGCGAGATCAAGGCGTACTACGACGCCCATAGCACCGAGTTCATGACTCCCGAGCAGGTCACCATCGACTACGTCGAGTTGAAGAAGTCGGCCTTCTTCGACCAGGTCGAGGTGAAGAAGGAAGATCTCGATGCTCTCTATCAGAAGGAAATCGCCGGCCTGGCCGAGCAGCGCGACGCCGCGCACATCCTGATTGAGGTGAACGACAAGCAGAACGACCAGCAGGCCAAGGCCAAGATCGACGAGATCAAGGCGCGCCTGGACAAGGGTGAAGACTTCGCCAAGCTGGCCAAGGAGCTGTCCAACGATACCGGTTCTGCGGCCAACGGTGGTGACCTCGGCTTTGCCGGTCGTGGCGTGTATGACCCGGCCTTCGAGGAGTCGCTGTATGCGCTGAAGAAGGGCGAAGTCTCTGCCCCGGTGAAGACCTCCTACGGCTGGCACCTGATCAAGCTGCTGGGCGTCGAAGCGCCGGAAGTTCCGACCTTCGATAGCCTCAAAGCCAAGCTGGAGCACGAAGCCAAGGCCCAACTGGTCGAGCAGCGTTTCGTCGACGCGACCAAGCAGCTGGAAAGCTCCGCCTACGAAGCTTCCGATCTGGGCCAGCCGGCTCAGGACATGGGCCTGAAGGTGCAGACCAGCAAGCCGTTCGGCAAGGAAGGTGGTGAGGGCGTGACTGCCAACCGCCAGGTCATCCAGACCGCTTTCAGCCCCGAAGTGCTGGAAGAGGGTGCCAACAGCGGCGCCATCGAACTGGACCCCGACACCGTAGTTGTGCTGCGCGTGAAGGAGCACCACAAGCCTGAGCAGGAAACCCTGGAGCAGGTGAGTGCCGATATCCTCAAGCGCCTGCAGGTCGAGCACGCTGCCACCGATGCCAAGGCTCGTGGTGAAGCGCTGCTGGCTGGTCTGCGCGATGGCAAGATCCCGCTGACCCAGGCTCAGGAAGGCCAGGACTGGAAGGTCGTGGAAGCGGCCGCCCGTGGTCAGGAAGGTGTCGATCCGGTCGTGCTGCAGAGCGTGTTCCGCATGGCTCGCCCGGAAGGCGCCGGCAAACTCGGCCTGGGTGGTGTCGCGCTGCAGAACGGCGACTTCGTGTTGGTCAAGCTCAGTGGTGTGAGTGAGCCGGAGGCCAAGCCGACCGAGGAAGAGAAAGCCATGTATCAGCGCTTCCTCGCCTCGCGTAGCGGCCAGGACGATTTCTCGGCCTTCCGTCGCTACCTGCAGGATCAGGCGAAGATCGAGAAGTTCGACGACGCCAAGAAGTAAAAGACAGGGCCGCGCAAGCGGCCCTTGTTTTATCGGGTACAAGAAAAAGGCCGCATCAGCGGCCTTTTTCTTTGCTTGGGATAAGATCTCAGTCGTCGCCCAGCGGGCCCATGGCGGTGGTGTTGAAGCCGCCATCGACATAGAGAATTTCGCCACTGATACCGCTGGCCAGGTCCGAGCAGAGGAAGGCGCCGGCGTTGCCAACCTCCTCGATGGTCACGTTGCGCCGCAGCGGCGTCTGCAGTTCGTTGGCGGCGAGCATCTTGCGGAAGCTCTTGATGCCCGAGGCGGCGAGGGTGCGAATCGGGCCGGCGGAGATGGCGTTGACGCGGGTGCCTTCCGGGCCGAGGCTGCCGGCCAGGTAGCGCACGCCGGCTTCCAGGCTGGCCTTTGCCATGCCCATGACGTTGTAGTTGGGCATCGTGCGTTCGGCGCCCAGGTAGGAGAGGGTGAGCAGGCTGCCGTTGCGGCCCTGCATCAGTTCGCGACCGGCCTTGGCCAGGGCGACGAAGCTGTAGGCGCTGATGTCGTGGGCGATGCGGAAGCCGTCGCGGGTGGTCACTTCGGTGAAGTCGCCGTCGAGCTGGTCGCCCGGCGCGAACCCCACCGAGTGGACGATGCAGTCCAGGCCGTCCCACTGTTTCGCCAGTGCGGCGAACACGGCTTCGATGTCCGCATCGCTGGCCACGTCGCACGGGAAGCAGCGCTCGGCGTTGGAGCCCCAGCTGGCGGCAAACTCCTCGACGCGGCCCTTGAGCTTGTCGTTCTGGTAGGTGAAGGCGAGCTCGGCACCTTCCCGGTGCATCGCTGCGGCGATGCCGGAGGCGATGGACAGCTTGCTGGCGACACCGACGATCAGTACGCGTTTACCGGCGAGAAATCCCATGTCATTGCTTCCTTGTCTGCTGGGTCAGGCTTGCGTGGGCACCATGAAGGCTGCCTCCAGCAGTTGCTGTGTGTAGGCATGCTGTGGCGCGGCGAAGACTTCCTCCGCCGAACCCTGTTCGACCACCTTGCCGTGGCGGATCACCATCAGCTGGTGACTGAGGGCTTTTACCACCGCGAGGTCGTGGCTGATGAACAGGTAGGTCAGGTTGTACTTGGCCTGCAGCCCGCGTAGCAGTTCGACGACCTGGCGCTGTACGGTGCGGTCCAGCGCCGACGTTGGTTCGTCCAGCAGGATCAGCGCCGGCTTGAGCACCAGCGCGCGGGCGATGGCGATGCGCTGCCGCTGGCCCCCGGAAAATTCGTGGGGATAGCGGTGGCGAGTATCCGGGTCGAGGCCGACTTCCTTGAGCGCCTCGACGATCGCCTGTTCGCGTTCCTCGGGGGTGCCCATGCCATGGATTTCCAGGCCTTCGCCGACAATCTGCCCCACTGACATGCGCGGGCTGAGGCTGCCGAACGGGTCCTGGAAGACTACCTGCATCTCGCGACGCAGAGGCCTGACTTGCGCCTGGTTCATGCCTTCGATGGCCTGGCCTTCGAAGCGGATGCCACCCTGGCTGTTGATCAGCCGGAGGATGGCCAGGCCCAGGGTCGACTTGCCCGAGCCGCTCTCGCCGACGATGCCCAGGGTCTGGCCGCGCGGCAGGCTGAAGTCGATGCCGTCCACCGCCTTGACGTGGTCGACGGTCTTGCGGAACACGCCTTTCTTGATCGGGAACCACACGCGCAGGTCGTCGACCTCCAGCAGCGGCTCGCCGGGCTCGTTCTGTGCGGGTCTACCGCTGGGTTCGGCGCCGAGCAATTCGCGCGTGTAGGGGTGCTGCGGGGCCTCGAAGAGGGTTTCGCAATCGGCCTGCTCGACGATGCAGCCGCGCTTCATCACGCAAACGCGATGGGCGATGCGCCGCACCAGGTTGAGGTCGTGGGTTATCAGCAGCATGGCCATGCCCAGACGCTGCTGCAGGTCGCGCAGCAGGTCGAGGATCTTCAGCTGAACCGTGACATCCAGCGCCGTGGTCGGTTCGTCTGCGATCAGCAGCTCCGGCTCGCAGGCCAGCGCCATGGCGATCATCACCCGCTGCCGTTGGCCGCCGGAAAGCTCGTGCGGGTAGGCCTTGAGGCGGCTGGCGGGATTGGGGATACCGACCAGGTCGAGCAGTTCCAGCGTGCGCTCGCGGGCCTGGTTGCCGTTCATGCCCTTGTGCAACGCGAGCACTTCGCCGATCTGCTTCTCGATGGTGTGCAGTGGGTTCAGTGAGGTCATGGGTTCCTGGAACACCATGGCGATGCGGTTACCGCGGATGCCGCGCAGCTTGCGCTCGGGCAGCTTGAGCAGGTCCTTGCCGGCGTACTGGACGCTGCCGGAGGGATGGCTGGCGGTGGGGTAGGGCAGCAGGCGCAGGATGGAGTGTGCGGTGACCGACTTGCCGGAACCGCTTTCGCCGACCAGTGCCAGGGTCTCGCCCTTGCGGATGTCGAAGCTGATGTGCTCGACCGCACGCACTTGTTCGTCGCCGCAGCGGAAATCGACGGACAGGTCGCGGACTTCGATGAGGTTCTCGTTCTGGTTCATGTCACTTCCTCGGGTCGAAGGCATCGCGGGCGGCTTCGCCGATGAACACCAGCAGGCTCAGCATCACGGCCAGCACCATGAACGCGGTGATGCCCAGCCAGGGCGCCTGCAGGTTGGACTTGCCCTGGGCGACCAGCTCGCCCAGCGACGGCGCGCCAGCGGGGAGGCCGAAGCCGAGGAAGTCCAGGGAGGTCAGGGTGCCGATCGCGCCGGTGAGGATGAAGGGCATGAAGGTGAGGGTGGAGATCATCGCGTTGGGCAGGATGTGGCGGAACATGATTGCCCCGTTGCGCATGCCCAGGGCGCGCGCGGCGCGCACATACTCCAGGTTGCGGCCACGGAGGAACTCGGCGCGCACCACGTCCACCAGGCTCATCCAGGAGAACAGCAGCATGATTCCGAGCAGCCACCAGAAGCCCGGCTGCACGAAGCTGGCAAGGATGATCAGCAGGTAGAGCACCGGCAGGCCCGACCAGATTTCCAGGAAGCGCTGGCCGAGCAGGTCGATCCAGCCGCCATAGAAGCCCTGCAGCGCACCCACGGCGACGCCGACGATGGAGCTGAGCACGGTGAGGATCAGGGCGAACAGCACCGACACGCGGAAGCCGTAGATCACGCGCGCCATGACATCGCGCGCCTGGTCGTCGGTGCCCAGCCAGTTCTCCGCGGTGGGCGCCGAGGGGGCCGGCACCCGCAGGTCGTAGTTGATGGTGTCGTAGCTGTAGGCGATCGGCGGCCAGAGAATCCAGCCGTCCTTCTGCGCGATTTGCTCGCGCATGTACGGGCTCTTGTAGTTCGCCTCCATGGGGAACTCACCGCCGAAGGCGGTTTCCGGGTAGCGCTTGACCACCGGGAAGTACCATTCGCCGTCGTAACGGATCGCCAGCGGCTTGTCGTTGGCGATCAGCTCGGCACCCAGGCTCAGGACGAACAGCGTGAGGAACAGCCAGAGGGACCACCAGCCGCGCTTGTTGGCCTTGAAACGCGCCCAGCGGCGCTGATTGATGGGAGACAGGCGCATCGGATTACTCCCGGTTCTCGAAGTCGATGCGCGGATCGACCAGCGTGTAGAGGACGTCGCTGACCAACTTCATGATCAGGCCGAACAGGGTGAAAATGAACAGCGTGCCGAACACCACCGGGTAGTCGCGGTTCAGTGCCGCCTCGAAGCTGAGCAGGCCCAGTCCGTCGAGGGAGAAGATCACCTCGATCAGCAGCGAGCCGGTGAAGAAGATGCCCAGGAGGGCGGAGGGCAGCCCCGCGATGATCAGCAGCATGGCGTTGCGGAACACATGGCCGTAGAGCACGCGGCGCTCGGTCAGGCCCTTGGCGCGGGCGGTGACCACGTACTGCTTGCCGATCTCGTCGAGGAAGCTGTTCTTGGTCAGCAGGGTGATGGTGGCAAAGTTGCCGATCACCAGCGCGGTAATGGGCAGCGCCAGGTGCCAGAAGTAGTCGCGGACCTTGCCGCCCCAGGTCAGCTCGTCGAAGTTGTTGGAGGTCAGCCCGCGCAAGGGGAACCAGTCCCAGTAGCTGCCGCCCGCGAACAGAACCACCAGCAGGATCGCGAAGAGGAACGCGGGGATGGCGTAGCCGACGATGATTGCCGAGCTGGTCCAGACGTCGAAATGGCTGCCGTGGCGCACCGCCTTGGCGATACCCAGCGGGATCGACACCAGGTACATGATCAGCGTGCTCCATAGCCCCAGGGAGATGGACACGGGCAGCTTCTCGACGATCAGGTCGGTGACCTTGGCGTCGCGGAAGAAGCTCTGGCCGAAGTCCAGGTGCACGTAGTTCTTGAGCATGATCCAGAAGCGCTCGGGGGCCGGCTTGTCGAAGCCGTACATCTTCTCGATTTCCTTCACCAGCTCCGGGTCCAGGCCTTGGGCGCCGCGGTAGTGCGTGCCAGCGGAGGCCACCTCACCGCCGCCGCCGGAGATGCGCCCGGTGGCGCCGCCGCTGGCGGCATCGAAGCCCTCCAGCTTGGCGATCATCTGCTCGACCGGGCCGCCGGGGGCGGCCTGGATGATGATGAAGTTGATCAGCAGGATGCCGAACAGGGTAGGGATGATCAGCAGCAGGCGCCGCAGGATGTAGGCCAGCATCAGTTGGACCCTTGGGCGACGGTGCCGTCAGCCGGCGTTTCGCTCGCGGCCTTGGCATCCGTATGGGTCGGTACGGCCTTGTCGCGGGCCTGCCACCAGGTCTGCAGGGCGTAGCTGTAGGGCGGCAGTTTTTCCGGGTGGGCGATGCGGTTCCAGTAGGCGATCCGCCAGTTGCCCAGGTACCAGTTGGGCACCACGTAGTGCCCCCAGAGCAGGGCGCGGTCGAGGGCGCGGGCGTGGCGAACCAGGCTTTCGCGGGAGCCGGCGTTGATCAGGCCTTCCACCAGGGCGTCGATGCCCGGATCGCGCAGGCCGATGAAATTGCGGCTGCCGGGCTTGTCGGCGCTGCTGGAGTGCCAGAACTCGCGCTGCTCGTTGCCGGGCGAGCTGGACTGCGGCCAGCTGCTGACGATCATGTCGTAGTCCCGCGAGCGCAGGCGGTTGATGTACTGCGAGACATCGACGCGGCGCAGCTGCATGTCGATGCCCAGCTCGGCGAGGTTGCGCTTGAACGGCAGCAGCACGCGCTCGAAGTCGGCCTGGGCGAGCATGAACTCGAAGCTCAGCTGCTTGCCGTCCGGGCCGACCATCTTGTCGTTCTCGATCTTGTAGCCGGCCTCCAGCAGCAGTTGGTAGGCCTTGCGCTTCTGCTCGCGAATGATGCCGCTGCCGTCGCTGGTGGGCGGTACGTAGACCTGGGTGAAGACTTCTGGCGGCAGCTTGTCGCGCAGCGGCTCGAGGATCTTCAGCTCCTCCGCGTCGGGCAGCTCCTTGGCGGCCATCTCGGAGTTCTCGAAGTAGCTGCCATCGCGCAGGTAGGAGCTGAAGAACAGCTGCTTGTTGGTCCACTCGAAGTCGAACAGGTTGGTGATGGCTTCACGCACCCGCGGGTCCTGGAACACCGGGCGGCGGATGTTGAAGGCATAGGCCTGCATGCCCCACGGGTTGCCGTTCACCGGCTCTTCGCGAACGATGCGGCCGTCGCGCACGGCGGGCGAGTCGTAGGCGGTCGCCCAGTTCTTTGCGATGCGCTCGTCGTTGAAGTCGAACTGCCCGGCCTTGAAGGCCTCGAGGGCGACGGTGAGATCGCGGTAGGACTCCACCACCACGGCGTCGAAGTTGTTGAAGCCGCGATTCACCGGCAGCTTGTCGCCCCACCAGTCCTTGACCTTCTCGTAGCGGATCGAACGCCCCGCCTCGACCTTGGCGATACGGTAGGGGCCACTGCCCAGCGGCGGTTCCATGTTGGTCTTGTTGAAGTCACGGCTGGCCCACCAGTGCTTGGGCAGGATCGACAACTGGCCGAGAATCAGCGGCAGCTCGCGGTTGTCGCCGTGCTTGAAGTCGAAGCGCACGCGCAGCTTGTCTTCGGCCACCACCTTGTCGACGTCCGCGTAGTAGTTGCGGTACATCGGGTCGCCGTCCTTCATCAGCGTCTCGAAGGTGAACACCACGTCTTCGGCAGTGACCGGCGTACCGTCCTGGAAACGCGCCTCGGGGCGCAGGTAGTAGCGGACGAAACGGTGCTCCGGGTCCTTCTCGATCTTCTCGGCGAGCAGGCCGTACTCGGTGAAGGGTTCGTCGAGGGAATGGAAGGTGAGGGTGTCGTAGATCAGGTTGATCTGCGGGGCCGAGTTGCCCTTGGCGATGAAGGGGTTGAGGCTGTCGAAACCGCCGAAATCGGAGAGGCGCAGCGTACCGCCCTTGGGCGCATCCGCATTGACGAAGTCGAAATGCTTGAAGTTCGCCGGGTACTTCGGCGCCTCGTCATACAGGGTGATGGCGTGCTGCGGCGCGGCCTGCGCACTGCCCAGCAGTCCCAGCAACAGGCCGGCGCAGAGCGCGGCGCGGCGGGGGCTTTTCATAGGGTTTTCTCCTGGTCTTTTTGCCACCAGGCTCGCAGACCCAGCGTGTAGGGCGGCGTGGTGACGAAGGCGAAGCGGTTGCGGTACGCCAGTCGGTGCTTGTTCAGGTACCAGTTGGGAATGCTGTAGTGCTGCCACAGCAGCACTCGGTCCAGGGCGCGCGCCGCCGCTTCCTGCTGGTCGCGGTCGGTGGCGCTGAGGAGTTTATCGAGCATCGCGTCCACCACGGGGTTGGCGATGCCTGCATAGTTCTTGCTGCCCTTGACCGCCACCTGGCTGGAGTGGAAGTACTGCCATTGTTCGAGGCCGGGGCTCAGTGTCTGGGGCAGGGTCATCAGAATCATGTCGTAGTCGAACTGGTCCAGACGCTGTTTGTACTGGGCGCGGTCCACGGTGCGCAAGCTCGCATCGATACCGATGCTGGCGAGGTTCTCGCGATAGGGCTGAAGTATCCGTTCCAGGCTGGGGTTGACCAGCAGGATCTCGAAGCGCAGCTGCTTGCCGCTGGCATCCAGCAGACGATCGCCAGAGAGTTTCCAGCCGGCTTCGCCCAATAGACCCAAGGCATGGCGCAGGGTTTCCCGCGGAATGCCGGCGCCCTTGGTCACCGGCACGGTGAAGGGGCGCTTGAACAGCGCTTCGGGCAGTTGCGAGCGGTACGGCGAGAGTAGCAGCCACTCCTGGCCTTGCGGTACGCCGGTGGCAGCGAGGGTGCTGTTGGGGTAGTAGCTGCTGGCGCGTGCGTAGGCGTCGTTGAACAGCGCGCGATTGGTCCATTCGAAGTCGAACATCATCCCCAGCGCCTCGCGCAGGCGGCGATCGGCGAAGGTCGCGCGGCGGGTGTTGAGGAAAAGCGCCTGGGTCTGGGTGGGAATCTGGTGGGGGATTTCCACCTTCACCACATCACCCCGGCGCACTGCCGGGAAGCGGTAGTTGCTGCGCCAGTTCTTCGCCTGGTGCTCGATGTAGACATCGAACTCGCCGGCCTTGAAGGCTTCGAAGGCGATGCCGGCGTCACGGTAGAAGTCCACCTCGACCCGGTCGAAGTTGTACTTGCCGCGATTCACCGGCAGGTCCTTGCCCCACCAGTCCTTGACCCGCTCGAACACCAGGCGGCGCCCCGGCTCCACCTCGGTGATCCGGTACGGGCCGCTGCCCAGCGGTGGCTCGAAGGTGGTGGCCTGGAAGTCGCGGCCTTTCCAGTAGTGCTGCGGCAGCACTGGCATCTCGCCCAGCCGCAGGATCAGCAGCGGGTTGTCGTGGCGCTTGAAGACGAAGCGGATGCTCTGCGGCGAGAGGATGTCGACCCGCTGCACTTCCTGCAGGTTGGTGCGGTACATCGGGTGGCCGTGGTGCAGCAGCGTGCGATAAGAGAACGCCACGTCGTAGGCGGTGATCGGTTTGCCGTCGTGGAAGCGGGCTTCCGGGCGCAGGTTGAACACTACCCAGCTGCGGTCCTCGGCGTATTCCACGCTGCGGGCGATCAGGCCATAGCTGGAGGCAGGCTCGTCGCCGGACGGGTCATACAGCCCGGTGCCGACCATCAGCGGCTCATTCAGCTCACTGACGCCGTACTGCAGGAAATCCGCGGTGCTGACCGGCGGGCTGCCCTTGAAGGTATAGGGGTTGAGCGTATCGAAGGTGCCCAGGCCCATCAGCCGCAGCAGGCCGCCCTTGGGCGCCTTGGGGTTGACCCAGTCGAAATGGTCGAAGCTGGCCGGGTACTTGAGGTCGCCGAACTGGGCGTAGCCGTGGCTCTCGGTGATCTGGGCGGAGGCGGGGAGGCCCAGGAAGAGTCCCAGGAACAGGAGAGACAAGCGACGCATCAGGCGTAGGATCCGATCCCGGCTGGCTGAAGGGGTTAGCGTCGTACAGTAGCAGCTTGTCCTGGCTGCCAGAAGACATGCAGCCGGGGCTGTGCGCCCCGGCGCATGGTGAAACTCAGCGGCTGGCGGTATCGAGGTACAGGGTGATGGTCTGGCCCGGCTTCAGGGCCTGGCCACTGCGCGGGTTCCAGCGCTTGATGTGCTGCATCTCGACGTTGAAGCGCTTGGCGATCAGGTACATCGAGTCGCCCTGCTTGACCTTGTAGTAGGTCGCAGTGTCCTGCTTGGACTTGCTCTTGCTGCTGGAGGCCAGCTGCGTCGCGGCGGCGCTCTGCAGCTTGAGGGTCTGGCCGGGCTTGACGCCATGGCTGTCCAGGCCGTTCCAGCGCTTGAGGTCCGCCACCTCGACGCCGTTCTTCTTGGCGATGTTCCACAGGGTATCGCCATTCTTCACGGTGTAGCTGCGAGTAGCGACGCGGGCGCTGGCGATGGTCTTCGAGCTTTCCACCTGAGCCAGTTGGCGCGGGCTCTCCGGCTCGATGGTCGGACGGCCGGGCTGGCCGGGGATGACCAGGGTCTGGCCATTGCGCAGGCGGTTGGCGCTCAGGCGGTTGGCGGCCTTGAGTTCGGCCACGCTCAGACGGTAGCGCTGGGCGATGCTGTGCAGGCTATCGCCTTTGCGTACGCGGTAACGGCCAGTGTTCGATGCCACCAGGGGCTTGACCTGTACCGGTTCCAGGTTTGCGACGCCAGCCTTGAGGGAGTCGGCCTTGGCCAGCGGCACCAGCAGGTGATGCGGGCCATCCAGGGTCACACCGCGCTTGAAGGCGGGGTTGAGCTGTTGCAGTTCGTCCTGGTCCAGGTCCCCCGCAGCGGCGACCTGGGAGAGATCCAGGCCCGGCTTGACACGGATCGAGGTGAAGTAGGGCTGGTTGGCGATCGGACTGAGGTTGATACCGTAGATGGTCGGGGCATTCACCAGTTGCGACAGGGCCAGCAGCTTGGGCACGTAGTCCTGGGTTTCCTGCGGCAGTGGCAGGTTCCAGTAGTCGGTGGGCAGGCCGAGGCGCTCGTTGCGCTCGATCGCGCGGCTGACGGTACCTTCGCCGGCGTTGTAGGCGGCCAGCGCGAGCAGCCAGTCGCCGTTGAACATGTCGTGCAGACGGTTCAGGTAGGTCAGCGCGGCGTTAGTCGATGCGGTGATGTCGCGACGGCCGTCATAGAAGTTGGTCTGGCGCAGGTTGAAGTGCGTGCCGGTGCTCGGGATGAACTGCCACAGGCCAACGGCCTGGGCGCGCGACACGGCCATCGGGTTGTACGAGCTCTCGATCATTGGCAGCAGCGCCAGCTCCAGCGGCATGTCGCGCTCTTCCAGGCGCTCGACGACGTAGTGCATGTACGGCGCACCGCGCTCGCTGGCGTTTTCCAGGAACGACTGGTTGCTCATGAACCACAGGCGCTGACGCTCGATACGCGGGTTGGTATTGAGCTGGTCCTGCAGCTGGAAGCCGCCACGCATGCGTTCCCAGATATCGTTCTGGGCCTGGTTCCAGGCCGGGTTGAACTGCACGTCAATGGCGCGGGAAGCACTGCGAATCTGGTTGTCGCTGGCGGTCTGCTGGGTCGACTGGCAACCCGCCAGGCCCGCCGCGAGGAGGACAATGGAGACTCGGATGGCGCGTGCCAATGCGTCTAGATCGGAGGTCTTTCTGGTCTTGGGCGGCATTGGCTGATGACTATGTCCGGGGCAAAAATTTCGGCGATTCTAGAAACCGAGCCTGCCCTGGTCAAGATTTCGCCAGCCCTCAGAACTGATCCTTCCAGCGGCGAATGGTCGCAAAGACCTCTTCCGGCGTGCGGATTTGCTGGCCGCTCCGCTCGTCGGCGACTTTCTTAACGGATGTTTCCGACACGCGAAGGAAAGGATTCGTCGCCCGCTCCAGAGCAATGGAAGAAGGAAGACTGATCTTCCCTTGTTCGCGCCAGCGACTGACTTCCTCGAAGCGCGCCAGGACCTCGGGATTCTCCGGCTCAACCGCACAGGCGAAGCGCAGGTTGCTCAGGGTGTATTCGTGGGCGCAGTACACGGCCGTGTGCTCGGGCAGGGCGGCCAGCCGGCTCAGCGAGGCATGCATCTGCGCCGGCGTGCCTTCGAACAGGCGACCGCAACCCGCGGCGAACAGGGTGTCGCCGCAGAACAGCAAGGGTTGCTCTTCGTCGTCATGGCTGTCTGTTGAGTGGAAATAGGCGATATGCCCGAGGGTGTGGCCCGGAACATGGATGACCTCGAACGGCAGGCCGAGCACTTCGACACGGTCGCCGTCTTCGAGCGCCACGTCGCGCCCTGGAATCTTTTCCCCGGCCGGGCCCAGCACGCGGGCGCCGGTTTCCGCCTTGAGACGGACGACGCCGCCGACATGGTCGGCATGGTGGTGGGTAATGATGATGTCGGTCAGCTTCCAGCCAGGATGGGCCTGTAGCCATTGCTCGACCGGCGCGGCGTCACCCGGGTCGACCACCGCGCATTCGCGGCGGGTCACATCCTGCAACAGCCAGAGGTAGTTGTCGGAAAAGGCGGGCAGGGCATCTATCTGTATCATGGGTGGAAAGTCGCCAAGTGGTGGGCATTGGCGCATAGTAGTGCGGATACGCACTTTTGTGTCGCGCTGTCCCACAGGGGGTAGTGATGATCGAAGAACCCTTCGCCCAGGCCGATGCCGACTGGCTCGAACTGATCGACCAGGCCCGCCATTGGCTGTCCGGGCCGATCGGCGGAATGATGCTCGCCGAAGAACAGCAACTGCTGATCGACGAGCTGGAGCGCTACTTCGGCGGCTACCTGGTGCATTACGGGCCGCATGCACAGTTGCCGGCGAGCGTCGGCAATATCCAGCGTGGCGTCCGCCTCGGGCCACCGTTGCCCGGCGTGGAGATCGCCTGCGACGAGGCTGCCTGGCCGCTGGGCGAGCATGCTGCTGACGTGGTGCTGCTGCACCATGGCCTGGATTTCTGCCTGTCGCCTCACCGCCTTCTGCGCGAAGCCGCGCGCAGCGTGCGCCCTGGTGGGCACCTGCTGGTGGTCGGGGTGAACCCCTGGAGCGCCTGGGGCATCCGTCATTACTTCGCCCGCGATGCCTTGCGCCGCGCCCGCTGCATCTCGCCGAACCGGGTCTGCGACTGGCTCAACCTGCTGGGTTTCGCGCTGGAGAAACGCCGCTTCGGGTGTTATCGTCCGCCGCTTGCATCGGCGAAATGGCAGGGCCGTCTGGCACGCATGGAGACCTGGGGCCCCGTCCTGCAGGGCTCTGGCGCCGGCTTCTATCTATTGGTGGCGCGCAAATTGGTGGTTGGTCTGCGGCCCCTGCGTCAGCCCCGTCGCGAGCCGCGCGGCCAACTGGTGCCGCTGCCGGTGGCCAAGGTCAGCCGCCGCGATTCCGAGTCCTGAAAGCGAGCCAAATGAGCGAAGAGAAAGTCGAGATCTACACCGACGGCGCCTGCAAGGGCAACCCGGGTCCGGGTGGCTGGGGCGCCGTGCTGTTCTACAAGGGTGCCGAGCGCGAACTGTGGGGCGGCGAGGCCGAAACCACCAACAACCGCATGGAACTGATGGCCGCCATCATGGCCCTGGCCGCGCTCAAGCGGCATTGCGAGGTGCGCATCGTCACCGACTCGCAGTACGTCATGCAGGGCATCACCGAGTGGATGGTCAACTGGAAGAAGCGTGGCTGGAAGACCGCCGCCAAGCAGCCGGTGAAGAATGCCGACCTGTGGCAGGCGCTGGACGAGCAGGTGAACCGGCATAATGTCGAATGGCGCTGGGTGCGCGGCCACACCGGCCACCCCGGCAACGAGCGGGCCGACATGCTTGCCAACCGTGGCGTGAGCGAGCTGCCGCGCTAAGCGTCCCGTTATCAGGATCAAGGTCGCCCGGAGCCGTCCGGGTGCATCAATCGCAAGAAGGTTTCACACAGAATGCGCAGCGTCGTACTCGATACTGAAACGACCGGTATGCCGGTCACCGACGGCCACCGGATCATCGAGATCGGTTGCGTCGAACTCGACGGTCGCCGCCTGACCGGCCGGCACTTCCATGTCTACCTGCAGCCCGATCGCGAGATCGACGAAGGCGCCATCGCGGTCCACGGCATCACCAATGAATACGTCAAGGACATGCCGCGCTTCCGCGAAGTGGCGGATGACTTCTTCGAGTTCATCAAGGGTGCCCAGCTGATCATCCACAACGCGGCGTTCGACGTTGGCTTCATCAACAACGAATTCGCCCTGCTGGGGCAGACCGAACGCGCGGACGTCGCTGACTACTGCGGCATCCTCGACACCCTGCTGATGGCCCGCGAGCGCCATCCGGGCCAGCGCAACAACCTCGATGCCCTGTGCAAGCGCTACGGCGTCGACAACTCTGGCCGTGACCTGCACGGCGCACTGCTCGATGCCGAGATTCTCGCCGACGTCTACCTGGCGATGACCGGTGGCCAGACCAGCCTGTCGCTGGCTGGCAACGGTGCCGAAGGTGACGGCAGCGGCCGCGCTACCGCTTCGGCGATCCGTCGCCTGGCGGCGGAGCGTGGGCTGACCCGTGTGATCCGCGCCACCGATGCAGAGATCGAAGCGCATGTGGCGCGCCTGGCGGTGATCGAGAAGTCTGCTGGCGGCCCGTCGCTGTGGGCGCAGATGGAAGCGCCGAAGGAGTGATCCTCCGTGCTGCCCTAAAAGGCCCCTGAACAGGGGCCTTTTTCATTTCGGCGAACAGTAGCCAGAGCCCGGCGCTCGAGGTGAGCGCACCTGTCAGCCACGCGACGTTTTATTACAGCCGTCAGCCGGGTGCATTCCCCTACATTCCGTGAGTCCATACTCTGGAGAGGATCGACGCCAGTCGTACGTCTTTTCAGGGGTTCACAATGTACAAAGATCTAAAATTCCCCATCCTCATCGTTCACCGCGACATCAAGGCCGATACCGTGGCCGGCGACCGGGTGAGGGATATCGCACGGGAGCTGGAGCAGGACGGCTTCAGCATCCTTTCCACTGCCAGTTCCGCCGAGGGGCGCATCGTCGCCTCGACTCACCATGGCCTCGCCTGCATCCTGGTCGCCGCCGAGGGGGCGGGGGAGAACCAGCGCCTGCTGCAGGACGTGGTGGAGCTGATCCGCATGGCCCGGGTGCGCGCGCCGCAACTGCCGATCTTTGCCCTCGGCGAGCAGATGACCATCGAGAACGCACCGGCCGAGTCCATGGCCGACCTGCACCAGCTGCGCGGCATTCTCTACCTGTTCGAGGACACCGTGCCGTTCCTTGCGCGCCAGGTCAGCCGCGCCGCGCGCAAGTACCTGGAAGGCCTGCTGCCGCCGTTCTTTCGGGCGCTGGTGGAGCACACCGCGCAGTCCAACTATTCCTGGCACACACCGGGCCACGGGGGCGGCGTAGCCTATCGCAAGAGCCCGGTGGGGCAGGCTTTCCACCAGTTCTTCGGGGAGAACACCCTGCGTTCCGACCTCTCCGTCTCGGTACCCGAGCTGGGCTCGCTGCTCGACCACACTGGCCCGCTGGCCGAGGCGGAGGCCCGCGCAGCGCGTAATTTCGGCGCCGACCATACCTTCTTCGTGATCAACGGCACCTCCACGGCGAACAAGATCGTCTGGCACTCCATGGTCTGCCGCGACGACCTGGTGCTGGTGGATCGCAACTGTCACAAGTCGATCCTCCATTCGATCATCATGACCGGTGCCATCCCGCTGTACCTGACACCGGAGCGCAACGAGCTGGGCATCATCGGGCCGATCCCGCTGTCGGAATTCAGCCGCGAATCCATTGCCGCGAAGATCGAGGCCAGCCCGCTGGCGCGCGGCCGAGAGCCCAAGGTGCGGCTGGCGGTGGTGACCAACTCTACCTACGACGGCCTCTGCTACAACGCGCAGCTGATCAAGCAGGCCCTGGGCGACAGCGTCGAGGTGCTGCATTTCGACGAAGCCTGGTATGCCTATGCGGCTTTCCATGAGTTCTACGCCGGACGCTACGGCATGGGCACCAGTCGCGACGACAGCGGCCCGCTGGTATTCACCACCCACTCCACGCACAAGATGCTCGCGGCTTTCAGCCAGGCCTCGATGATCCACGTGCAGGATGCCGGCGCGCGGCGTTTCGAGCAGGCGCGCTTCAACGAAGCCTTCATGATGCACATCTCCACTTCGCCGCAGTACGGCATCATTGCCTCGCTGGATGTGGCCTCGGCGATGATGGAAGGCCCGGCGGGGCGCTCGCTGATCCAGGAAACCTTCGACGAAGCCCTGAGCTTCCGCCGTGCCCTGGCCAACGTGCAGCAGAACCTCGCCGAGGATGATTGGTGGTTCTGCGTCTGGCAGCCGCCGGGCGTCGAGGGCACCGATGAGGTGAAGACCCGCGACTGGGTGCTGGAGCCCAACGCCGACTGGCATGGCTTCGGTGACGCGGTGGAAGACTACGTGCTGCTCGACCCGATCAAGGTGACCCTGGCCACGCCGGGCCTCACCGCCGGCGGGCGTCTGGACTCCCGCGGGATCCCCGCCGCAGTGGTCAGCCGCTTCCTCTGGGAACGCGGGCTGGTGGTGGAGAAGACCGGGCTGTACTCCTTCCTTGTCCTGTTCTCCATGGGCGTGACGAAGGGCAAATGGAGCACCCTGGTCACCGAGTTGCTGGAGTTCAAGCGCAGCTACGATGCCAACCAGCCGCTGGCGGACGCACTGCCCAGCGTCGCACAGGCAGGCGGCGCGCGATACGCGGGCATGGGCCTGCGCGACCTGTGCGACGAGTTGCATCGCTGCTACCGCGACCACGCCACGGCCAAGGCGATGAAGCGCATGTACACGGTGCTGCCGGAAATCGCCATGCGCCCGGCGGATGCCTACGCGCAGCTGGTGCGCGGCGAGGTGGAGGCGGTGCCTATCGATCGGTTGGAAGGGCGTATCGCGGCGGTGATGCTGGTGCCATATCCGCCAGGAATTCCGCTGATCATGCCAGGTGAGCGGTTCACCGAATCCACCCGCTCCATACTGGATTACCTGGCCTTCGCCCAGAGTTTCGAGCGCAACTTCCCAGGTTTCGACTCGGACGTCCATGGTCTGCAAGTGCGCGAGGTAGACGGTGAGCGGCGCTATACCGTGGAGTGCTGCAGGTGACCGTCCGGCTCCTGACAGAAGTGACATACAACCTTGTATGAAAACTGGAACTATCCTTGTGCGCATCGGTAAAGGGAGAACTTGAGGAAAAAGGGAGGTTTCCCCTATGCGCTGTCCCGTGACGTTGCCGAACGAAAGTGAGCGTTTGAGCGCGCTCTCCGACTATGGATTCGACGACGAAAACCTGCTGCCGAGCCTGGACCCGGTGGTGCAGATTGCCGTGCGCATGTTTGGCATGCCGGTCGCTGCGGTGAACATGATCGGCAGTGACCACGTGTTCTTCGCGGCCGCCACCGGCATCGGCGAAGTGGACATGGGGCGCGACGTATCCTTCTGCGCCCATGCCATCGCCCAGGACGGCGTGATGGTGGTGGGCGACGCCAGGCGCGACGAGCGCTTCCACGACAACCCCCTGGTGACCTCGCCCAATGGCGTGCGCTTCTATGCCGGCGTTCCCCTGCTCTCGGTGGAGGGCCAGCCGCTGGGCGCGTTGTGCATCATCGATAGCCAGCCCCACGAGGATTTTTCCAGCGACGACTGCGAGCGCTTGAAGGAGCTGGCGCGGATGGCTTCCGATCGCCTGGAGCTGCGGCGTATCGAGGTCGCCTCGGCGCGCACTCGGCCGCTGTTCGAGGAGTACGCCGGTACGTCGCCGACACCGGTCGTGTGGTTCGATTGCTGGGGTGAGATCGGCGCCTGGAACGAGGCTGCCGCCAACCTGTTCGGCTACGAGCTTGCCGAGGGCAGTGGGCAGGCTTTTGAACTGCTGTTGCCCGAGCGCAGCCGCCAGTCCTTCCGCAGTCTGATCAGCGGGGCCAGCGATGCCACCTCCCTGGACGGCATGGCCGTACCGGGAGAAATCGCCGGCTTGCGCAAGGATGGCTCGGAACTGTCCCTCGGCCTGACCCTGTTCAGCTGGTCGGAGCGGGGCAAGCTCAAGTTCGAGGCGGTGCTCAAGGATCTCACCGCCCGCCACCTGGAAGAGGAAGCGCTGCGCCAGTTGGCCAGCGTCGACGTGCTCACCGGCCTGGCCAATCGCGGTCAGTTCTACCGGCGCACCGAGGAGGTGCTGGTGCAGTCCCGGCCGGCGGCGGTGCTGATGATCGACCTGGACGGTTTCAAGGACGTCAATGACTCCCTGGGTCATGCGGTGGGCGATGGCATCCTGCGGCAGGTGGCCGAACGACTGGACCGGCTGGCCACGGCGGAGGCCACGGTCGCGCGGATCGGCGGCGACGAATTCGCCATCCTCGAGCCCAATCTGCTCTCGCCGGAGCATGCCATGCGCCTGGCTCAGGCTGTGATCGCCAGTATCGCCGAGCCCATCGTCATCGAGGCACACGAAGTGCGGGTAGCTGCCAGCTGCGGGGTGGCGCTGGCGCCTCTGCATGCCCAGGAAGCGCTGGAGCTGGTCGGCGACGCCGACCTGGCCCTGTTCAAGGCGAAGATCAGCGGGCGCAGCCACGCCTTCGTGTTCGTTCCGGCACTGAAGATGGAAGCGGCGGCGCGGCACCTCTATGGCATGGAACTGCACCGAGCCGTGGCCAACGGTGAGTTCCTGCTCTTCTACCAGCCGCAGGTGAGCCTGCGCGATGGCTCGCTTCGCGGCGCCGAGGCGTTGATTCGCTGGCAGCATCCGCAGCGTGGCCTGCTGTCACCGGCGGCTTTCCTGCCATCGCTGGAGGGCGGACCGCTGGCGGCCATCGTCGGGGCCTGGATACTCGATGAAGCCTGCGCCCAGGCTGCCTACTGGCGCCGCAACGGTGCGCCCGACTTGCGCATGGGGGTGAACCTGTTCGGCGCGCAGTTCCGCATGGGCAACCTGGTCACCCAGGTGCTCGAAGCGTTGGAGCGGCATGGCCTGCCGGCGGAGGCGCTGGAGCTGGAGATCACCGAGAACATCGTGCTCAACCACGACGACAGCGTGCTCAGCACCCTGCAGAGCCTGCGTTCCTATGGTGTGGGCATCGCCTTCGACGATTTCGGAACCGGCTATGCCTCCCTCAGCCTGCTCAAGACCTACCCGCTGAGCCGCATCAAGATCGATCGCACCTTCGTCAACGGCATGCTGGAGACCCAGCAGGATCTCTCGGTGATCCGCGCGATCCTCGACATGGCGCGCAGCTTCGATCTGGAGACCATCGCCGAGGGCATTGAAACGACTGCCCAGCGCGATCGCCTGCGCGCTGAGCGCTGCACCGAAGGACAGGGGTACCTGTTTGCCAAGCCGATGCCGTCACTGTTGTTCGAGCAGCTCTACGGCATCGGCGCGCGTCAGGTCGGATCTGCCTGATTCCACGGTTTTTCTGCAGCGGCATTGACCGTGCAGGGCGAAATCGCTCGAAACGGGCAGTGTCGTCCTGCAAAACGGTTTCCTCCTTTGCCCGGCGCTGTCTACCCTGTAGGACAGATCGCCGCTCTGCGTCTTCTCCAGGGGCAGGGCGATAAAACGAAAATACGGATCGCGGGCTTCTAAGGAGCGCAGATGGCGGAAGCGAAAAAGGGCAGCATGGGGTTCTGGAGCTGCACTGCGCTGGTGGTCGGCAACATGGTCGGGTCAGGGGTGTTCCTGTTGCCGTCGAGCCTGGCGGCGTTTGGCGGGCTCAGCCTGTTCGGTTGGCTGGTGTCGAGCACCGGGGCGGTGATCCTGGCCTTCACCTTCGCCCGGCTGGCGCGGCTCAATCCCGGTGCCGGCGGACCTTACGCCTATACCCGCGACGGTTTCGGCAGCTTTGCCGGTTATCTCTGCGCCTGGACCTACTGGAAAGCCGCCTGGATCGGCAACGCCGCCATCGCCGTCACGCTGGTGGGCTATCTGCGGGTGTTCATTCCGGCCCTGGCCGACCCGCTGCTGATGGTCGCCACGGCCATTGGCGCCATCTGGTTGTGCACCCTGATCAACCTGCGTGGCATCACCGCCTTCGCCGTGGTGCAGAACTGCCTCACGGCCCTCAAGCTGATCCCCTTGCTGCTGGTGGGCATTCTCGGCTGGTTCCACTTCAACCCCGACTACCTGACTATCCCGGCGCCTAGCGAGCTGCCGAACATGGGCTATGCCCAGGCGATCGCCACCACGGCGGCGCTGACGCTGTGGTCGTTCATCGGCCTGGAATCGGCCACCGTGCCGGCGGACGACGTGCGGGACCCGAAGAAGACCATCCCCCGCGCCACGCTGTTCGGCACCCTGGCAGCGGCTTCCGTGTACATCCTGTCGATCACCGCCGTGCAGGGCCTGATGCCGCCGGAAGTGCTGGCCAAGTCCACCTCGCCGTTCGCCGATGCCGCGCGCATCCTGCTGGGCAACTGGGGCTACTACCTGGTCGCCGGCGGTGCGGTGATCGCTTGCCTGGGCGCGCTCAATGGCTGGGTGCTGCTGCAGGGACAGATTCCGGTGGCGCCGGCC
This sequence comes from Pseudomonas sp. YH-1, assembly GCF_051990045.1. Classification (NCBI taxonomy): domain Bacteria; kingdom Pseudomonadati; phylum Pseudomonadota; class Gammaproteobacteria; order Pseudomonadales; family Pseudomonadaceae; genus Pseudomonas; species Pseudomonas sp. YH-1. The sequence continues at coordinate 3,322,115 of NZ_CP178184.1, forward strand.
CGTGACGGGTTGTTCCCCGAGTCCCTGGGCAAGCTCAACAAGAATGGCGCGCCGGCCAATGGCCTGCTGTCCTCCGGGCTGCTGGTGACGGCGCTGGTGATGGTCGACGGCCACGGCGAGTTGGTGGAGGTGTTCAACGTCATCATCCTGCTCGGCACCATGACCGGCGTCGTGCCCTATGCCTTCTGCACCGCCGCGCTGCTGCAACTGCTGGCCACCAAGCCGGAGTCCTTCTCGCCACGCTCGCGGCCGCAGGTGCTGGCGATCGGTTGCCTGGGCTTCCTCTATTCGCTGTGGGCGTTGTATGGCACCGGCGAGCAGGCGATCTTCTGGGGCTTCCTGGTGTTCATGGCGGGTATCCCGATGTACACCTGGCGCCAGTACCGCAACCGTGCACAAGGGCTGCCGATGGCCGCTGGCGACTGATTGTCGCGGCGGCCACCTTCCTGCCAGATCAAGCAGTTGGTGAGCGTATTGCGAGCGGATTCACGCCTGATGCCGTGGCCTGTGTCACAGACCATGGCATCGACTTTTGGTCTTGCCTTGTTATAGTGGCGCGATGCCAAAAATCTGTATGCGGCACCCATAAGAACTGTTGGCCCGGGCTCCAGCGGCAGCGCGCCGCACCCAGACGAGAAGCAGGGCATTCCCGAGGACATCTCCCGTGACCGAATACAAAGCCTTCCGCGTTGAACTGGCGGACAAGATCGCCCATGTGCAGATCAACCGTCCGGAAAAGCTCAACGCCATGAACGCTGATTTCTGGAAGGAAATCATCGATATCTTCCAGTGGGCCGATGAAACGGATGAAGTCCGTGTCGTCGTCCTCAGTGGCGCCGGCAAGCACTTCTCCGCCGGCATCGACCTCGCCCTGCTGGCCCAGGCCGCCAGCCACCTGGGCAAGGACGTAGGTCGCAACGCCCGCGCGCTGCGCAAGACCATCCTGCAACTGCAGGGCTCCTTCAACGCCGTGGACCGCTGCAGCAAGCCAGTGCTTGCGGCGATCCAGGGTTACTGCATCGGCGGCGGCATCGACCTGATCTCCGCTTGCGACATGCGTTACTGCAGCGCGGATGCGCAGTTCTCCATCAAGGAAATCGACATGGGCATGGCGGCCGATGTCGGCACCCTGCAACGCCTGCCGCGCCTGATTGGCGATGGCATCATGCGTGAGCTGGCCTACACCGGGCGTAACGTCAATGCCGAGGAGGCCCAGCGCATTGGCCTGGTCAACAGCGTCTACGCCGACCATGCCGCGCTGTTCGATGGGGTGATGGAACTGGCCCGGCAGATCGCTGCCAAGTCGCCAATCGCCATTCGCGGCACCAAGGAAATGATCGGCTATGCCCGCGACCACCGTGTTGAGGACGGCCTGGAATACATCGCCACCTGGAACGCCGCCATGCTGCAGTCCGCTGACCTGCAGGCCGCCATGATGGCGCACATGAGCAAGAAGACCCCCGAGTTCGCCGATTGATGTCCGTTCACTCTTCTTGCGCGCAGGAGGCGCACTAGGCCGATGGTTACTGGAGCCACGTCCCTCAGTCTGGTCCGCGACGAGCTGTTTGCCACGATGGAGGAGGCCGAGCAGAATCTCGAGCACTTCATCGCCGAGCGCCAGAACGGCAGCCTGCTGCAACATTCCGTTGATTGCCTGAGCCAGATCCGCGGCACGCTCAATCTCATCGAGCTGGCCGGCGCTGAATTGCTGGCGCAGGAAGCGCTGGACCTGGCCACCGACATTCCGACCGGGGTCAGTGAAGACCGCGACGGCCAGCTGGCCGCGCTCGGCAACGCGCTCTACGTGCTGCGCCGCTACCTGGAAAACCTCGAGGCACACCGCCAGGAAATCCCCGAGCTTCTGCTGCCGGCGATCAACGACGTGCGCCAGGCCGCTGGCCAGCCCGCGCTGCCCGAGAGCTTCTTCTTCAGCGCGCGTCTGGACCTGCCGCGCCCGCTGCGCGCCGTCACCGCGCCACAGGTGGACGACCCGGCTCGCGAAGTCCGCCGCCTGCGGCAGATGTACCAGGTCGGCCTGGTGGGTTTGATCCGGGAACAGAATCTCTATCCCAGCCTCAAGCTCATGGGCCGTGCGCTGGGCAAGCTCGACGTATTGCTGGGCAGTGCCGCGCGCACTCGCCTGTGCTGGGTCGGTGCAGGCGCGCTGGAGTCGCTGGTGGACGCGCAGATGCTGCCGCGCAAGACGCGCAAGCTGGTGTTTTCGCGTCTGGACCGCGAGCTCAAGCAACTGATCGTCAACCCGCAGTACGAAGCGCCGCGGCAATTGCTCAAGGAGCTCCTGTATCTCACCACGCTGGCTGATACCAGCGGTGTGCGCGCCACCGAGCTGCGCCAGGTGTTCGGCCTGGCGCCGCTGCCGTTTACCGATCACCTGCTCGAGGACGAGTCGCAGCGCCTGTCCGGCCCTGGCCAATCGGTGATGCGCTCGCTATCGGTGGCAATCCGCGAGGAACTCACCGCCGTGAAGGACCAGCTCGACCTGATCGAGCGCGGCGTCTCCCAGGCCGATGCGCTGGGCATTCTGCACGCCCAGCTGGGCAAGCTGGCCAAGACCCTGGGCATGGTTGGCCTGAACTCTGCCGCCACTTCGCTGCAGCACCAGCATGGCGTGGTCGCCGGCTGGGTCTCCAGGGGAACGGTGGACGACCCTGCTGCGCTGAACTCCCTGGCCGATGCGTTGCTGTATGTCGAGAGCATGGTCGGCAACCTGGAGCGGGGCGAGCGCATGAGCACGCGTCCGACGCCGATGGGGGAGGACGACTCCTTCGCTGTGCACCAGCTCGCCGAGGCGCGCATCGTGGTGATCGACGAGGCCCAGGCGGGCCTGGCGCTGGCCAAGCGCGCGATTACCGCGTACCTGGAATCCAATGGCGACAAACTGCACCTGGCCAACGTCCCGGTCAGCCTGCAAGCGGTGCGTGGTGGCTTGTGGTTCCTCGGTCAGGAGCGCGCGGCATTGCTCGTGGGCGCCTGTGCCGATTACATTCAGGGGCAGATGATCGAGACGACCCAGATGCCGTCCGAGCAGATGCTGGAGACCCTGGCGGATGCACTGACCGGCCTGGAGTACTACCTGGAGGGTGGAGCCATGATGCGGCCTGAAGGCCAACCCGACGTCCTGGACGTCGCCAGCGAGAGCGTCAAGGCCCTGGGCCTGACGGTGGCAGCCTGATGCGTACCGGGCGCTGGGAGTCCTCGATGTTCGAGGTCGCGGCGAACGGCGGCTGGGCGCTCGCCCACTGCCAGCAGCAGTTCCTCGCCGACAGCAACGGCGTGCTGTTCCCCCGTGACTGGCTCAAGCGCCAGGACCTCTCGGTGCTGTCCGAGCATGCCGTCGGCCAGTTCGACGGCGAGCCGGTGTACCTGCTGGAAGTCGACCGCACTGATCCATTGGAGGGCGCCAGCTGGATCGGCCTGCGCCAGTTCATGATGCAGGCCGAGGACGACATCTTTGCCATGCTCGGCTTCGCCAGCCAGATCGGTATCTGGTGGCGGCAGAACCGCTTCTGCGGCAGCTGCGGCCAGCCCAGCCAGCGCCTGCCTCGCGACCGCGCCATGCACTGCGAGAGCTGTGGCATCCAGCGCTACCCGTTGCTGTCGCCGAGCATGATCGTGCTGGTGACCCGTGGCGATGAAGTGCTGCTGGCGCGTTCGCCGCGCTTCGTGCCGGGGATGTACAGCACCCTGGCCGGCTTCGTCGAGCCGGGCGAGTCGGTGGAGCACTGTGTCGCGCGCGAAGTGCGCGAAGAGGTGGGCGTGGAGATCGGCAATATCCGCTACATGGGCAGCCAGCCCTGGCCGTTCCCGCATTCGCTGATGTTCGGCTACCACGCCGAGTACGTCAGCGGCGAGATCGTCATGCAGCCGGACGAGATCGAGGATGCCCGCTGGTTCCACGTCGACGAGCTGCCGCGCCTGCCGGCCGAGCGCTCCATCGCCCGCTACCTGATCGAGGTCTACCTGGCGCGCCGCGCCGGTCGTCCCGATCCTGTCCTGCCCGGCGGCGCCTGAATCCAGGCGCCGCAACGGCCGCCTCAGGCCGCGGCGGAGAACCAGTGCTGCCAGGCCAGGCGCACGGTCAGAGCGAGCACCACCAGAATGAATACCGGACGAATGAACTTGGCACCGCCGCCAATGGCCGTGCGCGCGCCAAAATAGGCGCCGACCATCAGCGAACTGCCCATGCACAGGCCCAGCAGCCAGACCACCTGACCCGAGGCGATGAACACCGCCAGCGCGACGATGTTGCTGACGAAGTTCATGCTGCGCGCCACGCCGCTGGCGCGGACCAGGTCGAGCGGGTACATCAGCAAGGTGCTGACAGTCCAGAAGGCGCCAGTGCCGGGCCCGGCCACGCCGTCGTAGAAACCCAGGCCCAGACCCTGTGGCCACTGGCGGCGCTGGGCAATGCGCGGATTGGCGTCCAGCGGCGCCTCGGGTGTCTTGCCGAACAGCAGGTAGAGGCCGCAACCGAACACCACCACCGGCAGCATGCGGTTCAGCCATTCCGCTGGCATCAGGTGCGCAGCCCAGGCACCCAGGGCTGCGCCGATGGCGGTGGCGATCAGACCCTTGCGCCACTGGCGCGGCTGGAACAGCTTGCGGCGGTAGAAGGTATAGCTGGCCACGGCGGCGCCGAAGGTCGAGCTCAGCTTGTTTGTGCCCAGCGCCAGGTGCGGAGGGACGCCAGCAGTGAGCAGGGCAGGGATGGTCAGCAGGCCGCCGCCACCGGCGATGGCGTCGATGAAGCCGGCGAGGAAGGCAACGCCGGCGAGAATGACGAGGGTGGTCGGGTCTACGACGAGTTCGAAGGGCATGGGTCAGGCCTTGATCGGGGGCCCGTGGCGCCACTCTCTCGTAAAGAATGGTGCGCGGGAAACGTTAACGGGCCCGAAAGCTGCGACGGTCTGGCTGGCCGCGCAGGGATGCGGTGCGCATAATGCCGGCATTTCTACAAGGAAGGAAATCATTCGATGCAGTACGACGGTCTGGCCTGGGTCGTTGCCTTCTTGGCGCTGTTGGCCCTGGTGGTAGCCGCCCGCATTCTGTTCGACCGTCACTGGTTCCTCGGCTGGTTGCGGGGTACGGCGGGCATGCTGTTCGTGGCTGTCGCCGTGTTGGTGGCGCTGGTGGCCTGGGATCTGCGCAGCTACGACCCGCTGCCGGCAGAGCGTCCGCTGGCGACGCTGAGCTTTCACAAGGTCGGTGAGCAGCGCTATGACGTCACCGTGCTGCAGGGCGATGAGGAGCGCCGCGTGGAACTGGCTGGGGATCTCTGGCAGCTGGATGCGCGGGTGCTGGAGTGGAAAGGGCTGGCACGCTTGATCGGCCTGGCGCCGGGTTACCGCCTGCAGGACCTCAGCGGCCGCTTCCTGGCCGTGGAGCAGCAGAGCCTGGGGCGCAAGGTGGCGCTGGCGGACGACGTGCTGGGGCTCGATCTGTGGCGCTGGCTGCGCGACGGCCAGCATGACCTGCTGACCTTCGTGCCCAAGGCAGGCCGGGTGAACTACCTGCCGTTGGCCGACCAGGCCGTTTTCGCAGTGCGCTACGGGGCCGGTGGGTTGACCGCCGAGCCAATGAACGCGGCGGCGAATCAGGCGCTGAAAGACTGGCAGTGACTGCTTTTCTGTAGGAGCGAGCAAGCTCGCTCCTACAAAGAGCCGCTCGTTCGGAAATGAAAAAAGGGAGCCAATCGGCTCCCTTTTTCGTTTCCTCGATCAGGCTCAGGCGAGGAAGCCGCCGTCCACGTTCAGCGTGACGCCGGTGGTGTAGCTGGAGGCATCGCTGGCGAGGTACAGCACGGCGCCGGCCATTTCGCTCGGGTCGGCCACGCGCTTGAGCGGGATGCGCTGCAGGGCAACGTTGCGGATGGCGTCGTTGCTCACCAGCGCCGAGGCGAACTTGGTGTCGGTCAGGCCCGGCAGCAGGGCGTTGCAGCGAATGTTGAACTGCGCGCACTCCTTGGCGAAGACCTTGGTCATGCTGATCACCGCGGCCTTGGTCACCGAGTAGATGCCCTGGAACTCGCCGGGAGTGACGCCGTTCACCGAGGCGACGTTGATGATGCTGCCGCCGCCGTTGGCCTTCATCAGCTTGCCGCCTTCGATGGACATGAAGTAGTAGCCGCGGATGTTCACGTCGACGGTCTTCTGGAAGGCCGACAGGTCGGTGTCCAGTACGTTGCAGAACTGCGGGTTGGTGGCAGCGTTGTTGACCAGGATGTCCAGGCGGCCGAACTGCTCGCGGATCTGTGCGAAGACGGCCTGGATCTGCTCCATCTCGCCGATGTGGCAGGCAATCGCGGTGGCCTTGCCGCCGGCGGCGACGATTTCGTCAGCCACGGCCTGGCAGCCGTCGATCTTGCGGCTGGAGACGATCACGTGGGCGCCCTGTTGGGCCAGCAGCTTGGCGATGGCCTCGCCGATGCCACGGCTGGCGCCGGAGACGAAGGCGATCTTGCCTTCGAGGTCGAACAGTTGGGTCTTGGACATGGGGGTTCTCCTTGTTCTGGGGCGCCTTTACAGGCGGGACTTGCCGATGACTTGCAGGCTCACCTGTTCCAGCAGCTTGTTGGCGTGGATGAAGGTGGCGAAGCGCTTGTCCTGGGTCTGGCCGTGGAAGAAGCGGTAGTAGATCTGCTGCATGATGCCGGCCAGGCGGAACAGGCCGTAGGTGTAGTAGTAATCCAGGTTGTCGATCTGGATGCCGGCGCGCTCGGCGTAGTAGTCGGCGAACTGCTGGCGGGTCAGCATGCCCGGCTCATGGCTGGGCTGGCGGCGCAGCATCTGCATCGGCTGCGGATCACCCGCTTCGATCCAGTAGGCGAGGGTGTTGCCCAGGTCCATCAGCGGGTCGCCGATGGTGGTCATCTCCCAGTCGAGCACGCCGATGATCTGCATCGGGTTGTTCGGGTCGAGGATGACGTTGTCGAAGCGGTAGTCGTTGTGGACGATGCCCGGCTTGTGATGATCGGCCGGCATCTTCTCGCGCAGCCACACCTTCACCTGCTCCCAGGCCGGTGCGTCGGGGGTCAGGGACTTCTCGTAGCGATCGATCCAGCCGCCGATCTGGCGCTGCACGTAGCCCTCGGGCTTGCCCAGGTCGCCCAGGCCGCAGGCGTTGTAGTCGACGTTGTGCAGGTCGACGAATTTGTCGATGAAGCTCTTGCACAGGGCGGTGGTCTTCTCGGCGTCGAGGTTCAGTTCCTTGGGCAGGTCGCTGCGCAGGATGATGCCGTTGACCCGCTCCATGACGTAGAACTCGGCGCCGATCACCGATTCGTCGGTGCAGTAGGCGTACGCCTTGGGGCAGTAGGGGAAGCCGTCCTTGAGCTGGTTCAGGATGCGGAACTCGCGCCCCATGTCGTGGGCCGACTTGGCCTTCTTGCCGAACGGCGGGCGGCGCAGGACCAGCTCCTGGTTGTCGTACTGGATCAGGTAAGTCAGGTTCGAGGCACCGCCGGGGAACTGGCTGATGCGCGGCTGACCCTGCAGGCCGGGGATGTGGTCCTTGAGGTAGCCGTCGATCACGGCGGCATCGAGTTCTTCGCCTTCGCGGGAGCGGATGGTCTGGTCGGTCAACGACATGCTGGTCCCTTTTTATCTAGGAGCTCGTCTTGTACTGGCTCGTACTGATCTCCCCGCGAAGCCTGGGGCTCGGTGCGAGGTGCGCGCAGGCCGGCGCCTGTTTCTTGCCCGGTGGGTCGTGGCAGGATCAGGCAAAGCAATGATGACGCCGGGTGATCATTGGCTAATCTAATGTCCGGCCCTGTCCGTCACAAGCACACAAAGCCCTTATTGGTATTCGTGTTGGGCCCCGATCAGGCTGCCTGATCCGGGCCTTGCAGCGGCGCGCGGGCATAAAAAAACCGGAGCCATGGACTCCGGTTTTTTGCGTCGCGCGGGGCGGTTGCCTCGGGCTCAGACCGGGAACAGTTCGCCCAGCTTCATTGCCAGCATCATGTCGCCTTCGGCGCGCAGCTTGCCAGCCATGAAGGCCTGCATGCCGTCGGTTTCGCCGCTGGTGATGCCCTTGAGGGTTTCGCTGTCCATGATCAGGGTGACGTTGGGGGACTCGGCGTCGCCCTGCACGACTTGGCAGGTGCCGTCCTTGACGACCAGGTAGTGGTTGTCGCCGTCTTCGATGTTGAACTGGAACACCAGATCCAGGCCGGCGGCCGCGCTGGCGTTGAACTTGCTCTGCATGGTGGAAACGATGTCAGCAACACTCATGGTTCTATTCCTTTTCTAGGTTTTCTCGCGCGACGTCGAGGTCGCATTGGGCCGGTTCTCAACGATAGGTGATGAGTTCCGGCGCCTTCAACAGTTCCAGATGCACGTGACTGTTGAAGGAAGCCAGGGCCACTTCGCTGCCGCGGAACTTCAGGCGGTTGAGCGAGGTGTTGACGATCTGCCAGTTGAGCTCGAAGGCGTTCAGCGCCGGAATGCCGGTCACCTGCTGGAGTACCGCGGTGATGGTGCCGCCGGAGGTGAAGACGCCGATTGTGTCCTTGCCGCTGGCCGACTCCAGCAGGCGCTTGAGGCCGCCGTGCACGGTGTCGAGGAATTCGGCCCAGCTGACCAGGCCATCCTTGTCATGGTCGCCGGACACCCAGCGGGCGATCACGTTGGAGAACAGGCGCTGGAACTCGGCGCGGTGATCGGCGGCATTGCGCATGATGTGCAGCGCCTGCGGCTCGATCTCGAGCAGGTCCGGCAGGTGCGCGCGGATCACCGCGTCGGCTTCGAATTCGTTGAAGGCGGAGTCGATTTCCAGGGCAGGCGTGGCGATCCCGGCTTCGTTCAGCCGACCCATCACCGCTTCGGCGGTGTGGCGCTGGCGGCGCAGGTCGCCGGCAACGCAGCGATCGAAGCGCAGGCCCAGGCTGGCCAGGTGTTCGCCAAGAATTTCCGCCTGGCGTACGCCGGTGGCCGAGAGCACATCGTAGTCATCGGCACCGAACGAAGCCTGGCCATGTCGAATCAGGTAGATGCTTCCCACGCGCAGTATCCCGGCAGGGCTGAAAGTTCCGGCGAGGTTATGAGGATCACCTGGGGCTGTCAACGAAAAAACATACGCTTGTTTGAATGGCATTCGCTGGACTGATACAGCGGTTTGCCAGCGCTGGTGGCGGGCCTGCGGCGTGGGTATGCTTGCGGGATTCACTGCGCTTGTCGTGCGTGCGCGAACAGAATTGTAAAAGGGGATGTGAGTGGAGTTTCTAGCGGATTACGCGGGTTTCCTGGCCAAGACCTTCACCGTGGTGGTGGCCATCGTCATCGTCCTGGTGGTGATCGCCGCGTTGCGCGGCCGCGGTCGCCGCGGCGGCAGCGGGCATCTTGAAGTTCACAAGCTCAACGACTTCTACAAGGAGCTGCGCGAGCGCCTGCAGCACAGCGTGCTGGAGAAAGCCAAGCTCAAGGCCTTGCGCAAGTCCGAGGCGAAAAGCCTGAAGGAAGCGAAAAAGAAGAAGGGCAGCGAAAAGAACCGCGTCTACGTGCTCGACTTCGATGGCGATATTAAGGCCTCCGCCACCGAGCAGCTGCGCCATGAAGTCACCGCGCTGCTGACCCTCGCCACGCCGCGCGACGAAGTGGTGCTGCGCCTGGAGAGCGGCGGCGGCATGGTTCATGGATATGGCCTTGCCGCTTCACAGCTGGCGCGCATCCGTCAGGCAGGCGTGCCGCTGACTGTCTGCGTGGACAAGGTCGCTGCCAGCGGCGGCTACATGATGGCGTGCATCGGCGAGCGCATTCTCTCCGCACCCTTCGCCATCCTGGGGTCCATTGGCGTCGTGGCGCAGTTGCCCAACATCCATCGCCTGCTGAAGAAGCACGACGTCGATTTCGAGGTGCTCACCGCCGGTGAGTACAAGCGCACCCTGACCGTGTTCGGCGAGAACACCGAGAAGGGCCGGGAGAAGTTCCAGGAAGACCTGGAAACCACCCACGAACTGTTCAAGCGCTTCGTCGTCCACTACCGGCCGCAACTGGCCATCGACGAAATCGCCACCGGCGAGGTCTGGCTGGGCCAGGCGGCGCTGGGCAAGAAGCTGGTCGACGAACTCAAGACCAGTGACGAATACCTGGCCGAACGCGCCCGCGAGGCGGATGTCTACCAGCTCAGCTACGTGCAGAAGAAGTCCATCCAGGAACGCTTCGGCGTCGGTGTCAGTGGCGTGATCGATCGCGTGCTGGTGACCTGGTGGGACCGTCTGGGCCGCAGCCGCTTCTGGCAATGATGCTTCTGGCAAAGATTGGGTGTCGGGCGCCGGGATAGCGCCCGTTTTAGCGAATTCGAAAGAGGAGGGTCGAGATGAGTGCATTCAAGGCGTTGTGGGTCACGGAGAGCGCACATGGCGTGTATGACCTGCAGGTGGCCGAGCGGCAGGTTGCCGATCTGCCGGCGGGTGAAGTGCTGGTACGGGTGAAGTATTCCTCGCTCAACTACAAGGATGCGCTGTCTGCCAGCGGTAACCGCGGCGTCACCCGCAAGTATCCGCACACCCCCGGCATCGATGCCGCCGGTGTAGTGGAGTCCTCCTCGGTGGGTGAGTTCGCCCCCGGCGATGAAGTCATCGTCACCGGCTACGACCTGGGCATGAACACGCCGGGTGGCTTCGGCCAGTACATCCGCGTACCCGCCGCCTGGTTGATCAAGCGCCCACAGGGCCTGTCGCTGCGCGAAGCGATGATCCTCGGCACCGCCGGCCTGACCGCCGCACTGTGCGTCGACAAGCTGGAGCGTGCCGGCGTCACGCCGTCCGCCGGGCCGATCCTGGTCACTGGCGCCACCGGTGGCGTGGGCAGCATCGCGGTAATGCTGCTGGCGCAACTGGGCTACACCGTGGCCGCCGCCACCGGCAAGCTGGAACAGGCCGAGCTGCTGAACCGCCTTGGCGCGCGACAGATCCTGGATCGAGCTACCGTTTCCGACGGCATCGACAAGCCGCTGCTGCGTGAGCAGTGGGCCGGTGCGGTGGACACCGTGGGCGGTGACATCCTGTTCAACGTGGTCAAGTCGCTGCAGTACGGCGGTAGCGTCGCCTGCTGCGGCCTGACCGCCGGTGCCGCCTTCAAGGCCACCGTGCTGCCGTTCATCCTGCGCGGCGTGAACCTGCTGGGCGTGGACTCGGTGGAGCTGCCGCTGGTGGTCAAGGCTTCCATGTGGGACAAGCTGTCCCTGCAATGGAAGCTCGACAACCTAGAAGCGGCAGTGCGCGAGGTCAAGCTCGACGACCTGCCGGCCGCCATTCACCAGATCCTCGCCGGCAAGCTGGTCGGCCGGGTGCTGGTCACGCTGGACTGAGATGGTGCACGGAGGAGCCTGCAAAGGGCTCCTTTATTCTTCTGGGGCAGGGAGGCCACGGAATGAGCTGGAAGACAGCGGTTATCGGCAGCGAAAGCCCGTCAAAAGAGCGGTTGGCCTGGGTGCTCTGCATGTATTTCACTCTGGGCATGTTCGGTTACGGAGCAATTACCGATTTTGTGCCCGCCCCCGTTTGGCAGTCCTTTGGTGCCTATATTGCCGCAGCTGTCACGGCCATCGTGCTACTTGTCTTCATTGTGAATCTGGCGCTGGGTCGAGTACCCCTGAAAGACAAGAACTCCTTCTGGCGCAAGTGGTTGGCCATTCTGGCGCTTCCGCCGATTCTGTACGTCGTTGTGTGGTTAGGAGTGGTAAGGGGGGCTGCTGATCTGTATTCGTGTTGGGTTGGGCGTGCGGCGCAGGTCGAAGCAGTTTTGACGAAAGAGCGCGTCCATAGTCGGCGAGCTTGCGACTACCGGCTCGTGGGGCCCTCGCTGCGTGCTGGTTGGCTCGATTACTTCTGTGTTCGCGCGGCGCAGTTCGATGCCTTACCGGCGACTGCTCTTTATCGGCTGGAGGGACGAGCATCGTCGTTGGGTTTCCATATCGACGAGATCAGGACTTCCAGCGGAGAGCTGGTCCGCTAGCCGCTGGGTGTCCTTCTGCGCTCATTGTCGCTTGAGCTTCAGCCCAGGTCCGGCAACAGGTAATCCGCCCACAGCGAATCGGCGAACTGGCTGCGGAAGAAGCCGAAGTGGCCGATGCGTTTCACGCCGATGTCTTCTGGTGCAATGCGCTTCAGGGTTTTTCGCGAGCCGCGGTAGAAACCGTGCAGTGATTCGGTATTACGCCCGGACATCATCTCGTCGTCGGTGAAGGAGATCGAGGTGATGGGCGTACTTACCGAGGAGTAGGCCTCGCGCACCGCGCCGCCTTCCGCGCCCACCGAGTACTCGGGGTTCAGGCACCAGCGCCGCCATTGCTCGATCACTCCGCGCGGCAGGTCGCCGACCACGCCCAGGCGCTTGCCGGGGAAGTAGCCCAGCACTGGCGTGATGGTCGGCGCCAGCAGGTACCAGAGCAGCCAGGCCTTGTGCCGCAGACCTTTGGTGTTCTCGCGCCAGTAGCCGCTGCCGGTGGCGATGGTGAAGGCGCGGTGGATGCGCTCGGTGCCGCGTACGAAGGGCAGTATCTGCCCGCCGAGGCTGTGACCGATCCAGAACACCGGCAGGTCGCCGGCGGCCTCGATCACGGCGTCGAGCATCGCACTGCAATCGTGGTTGCCCCAGGCCAGGATGTCGACGTCCAGGTCACGCAGGTGGCCGGCACGGGACTTGCCCATGCCGACGTAGTCGAAGGTCACGGTCAGGTAGCCGCGCTCGGCCAGCCAGTTGGCGAAGGCCGTGTAGAAACGCTGCTCGACGCCCATGGCGGGGACGATCAGCACCGCTCCGCGAGCTTCTCCGGGTGGGTAGTACCAGTGGCTGGACAGGCTGTGGCCGTCGCCATTGTCCAGTGGACGAGGAAGCGGGGTGATCATGGTGCGGTCCCTCAGGCCTGGCTGATGTACATGGTGATGTCGGCACGGAAGACCTTCTTGTCGCCGACGTAGGCGAGCACCGGGACGATGATGTCGCCTTCCTGGTCCCAGTCCACCGCACGGCCATCGGCCACAGTGCGTACGTCGCCGTCAGCCTTGGCCAGGTATTCCACCGTCATGCCACGGGGAATCCAGCGGCGTCCCTGGGGGATCGATACGTCGGTCAGGGTGCCGGCCGCCAGTTCAGCAGCGTTGCACAGGGCAATGGCGTGAACGGTGCCGATGTGGTTGAGCACTTCGCGGCGCTTGGGGAAGGTCACTTCCGCATAGCCGGGGCGCAGTTCGACGAACTGCGGGGCGATGCTGGCGAAGTAGGGAGCGACCTGGCCGATCATGGCGCTGAACTGCGTGGGGCCGGCCTGCTGGTACATTTGCATCATCTGACTCATGGCAACTCCGGGGCAAAGCGGATTGAAGATGGATGCGCGCCCAGGCAGTATACGAAGATTAGAAAGTAATTCTAGAAAAATATTCTAGAATTCTGTTCGAGCAGTTTTCACCACAGGAACCCCATGGCCCGAGCTTCCCGCAAAGACGACATTCTCCAGGCCGCGCTGGCCTGTTTCAGCGAGTCCGGTGTGGACGCCACCACCATCGAGATGATCCGCGACCGCTCCGGCGCCAGCATCGGCAGCCTCTATCACCATTACGGCAACAAGGAACGCATCATCGGTGCGCTGTACCTCACGGGTGTTGGCCAGTACGCGGCGCTGCTGGACGCTGGGATCGAGGAGGGAATGAGCGCGGAGGCCTGCGTGAAACTATTCGTCACCTGTTACGTCGATTGGGTGGCGGCCAACCCGGACTGGGCACGTTTCATCCTGCACAGCCGGGGCCGGGTCGAGGCGGGAGAGGTGGGCGAGGCGTTGCGCGAGGCCAACCGCGAGCAGGGTCGGCGTATCGCCGGGCTGCTTTCCGAGCACCGCAAGGCTGGTGCATTCAAGGAGCTCGCGGCGGAATTGTTCAACTCGGTGGTGATTGGTCCGAGCCAGGACTACGCGCGCAATTGGCTGGCCGGGCGGACGAAGGTGCACCTGATCGATTGCCGGGATCAGCTGGCGCAGATTGCCTGGGAGAGCGTGCGGGCCTGAGAGCTGTTGCAGGGGGCGTAGGGCGAATAACCTGGAACAGGTTATCCGCCGTCTTCTTGGTGGCGGATAACGCTGGCGCGTTATGCGCCCTACGAGAGCGTGCGCAGCTTCCGAATCTGCAGAAATGAAAAAGCCCCGCGGTGCGGGGCTTTTTCATGTCGCTGAAGCGATCGGCCGGATCAGGCCAGCTGGCGGCGACGGAACAGCGGTTGCGGCTGGGTCACCGAAGTCTGGTAGACCTCGCTGAAGTCATCCAGGCCGGCCAGCGCTGCTTGCGGGTCGCGGTCGGCGCGGATGGCGTAGGCGTCGAAGCCACAGCTCTGCATGAAGAACAGCTGGTCACGCAGGACATCGCCGATGGCGCGCACTTCACCCTGGTAGCCGAAGCGCTCGCGCAGCAGGCGTGCGGTGCTGAAACCGCGGCCATCGGTAAAGGCCGGGAAGTTCACGGCGATCACCTGGAACTTGTCCAGATCACCGGCGATGGCCTCGGGCTCTTCTTCCGCATCCAGCCACACGCCCAGACCACCGTCACGGCCGCGCAGCGCAGGGCCGTGTTCCAGCCACAGGTTCAGCGGGATGATCACGTCGTCGCAGTTGGGCACGGTCTCGAGGGTTGCGTCCTTGGGCAGCAGGTGCCAGCGGTCGTCGACGACCTCGCGGTTCTTAATGATTCGCTGCATATACGCGCTCCTTGAAGGGATCGATGCCGATGCGACGGTAGGTATCGAGGAAACGTTCCTCTTCGGTGCGCTGTTCCACGTAGACCTTGATGATCTTCTCGATCACGTCGGCCATCTGCTCCTGGGCGAAGGATGGGCCGAGGATCTGCGCCAGGCTGGCGTCTCGGCTGGCGCTACCGCCCAGGGAGACCTGGTAGAACTCCTCACCCTTCTTGTCCACACCGAGGATGCCGATGTGGCCGACGTGGTGGTGGCCGCAGGCGTTCATGCAGCCGGAGATGTTCAGGTCGATGGCGCCGATGTCGAACAGGTAGTCCAGGTCGTCGAAGCGACGCTGGATGGCTTCGGCCACCGGGATCGACTTGGCGTTGGCCAGGGAGCAGAAGTCACCGCCAGGGCAGCAGATCAGGTCGGTCAGCAGGCCCACGTTCGGGGTGGCGAAACCGTTCTCGCGCAGTTCGCCCCAGAGGGTGAACAGCTGCGCCTGTTCGACGTCGGCGAGGATGATGTTCTGGTTATGGCTGTTGCGCACTTCGCCGAAGCTGTAGCGGTCGGCCAGGTCGGCGACCACGTCCAGCTGCTTGTCGGTGATGTCGCCGGGCGCAACGCCCGTGGGCTTGAGCGACAGGGTCACGGCGACGTAGCCGGGCTTCTTGTGGGCGAAGGTGTTGCGGGTGCGCCAGCGGGCGAAGCCGGGGTTCTCGGCGTCGAGCTGGGCGAGGGCGGCGTCCTGGTTCTCCAGGGCCTGGTAGGCCGGGTCGACGAAGTGCGCGGCCACGCGCTGCAATTCGGCGTCGGTCAGGGTGCTCGGGCCATCCTTCAGGTTCGCCCATTCGGCGTCGACCTTCTGGGCGAAGACTTCCGGCGTCAGCGCTTTCACCAGGATCTTGATGCGCGCCTTGTACTTGTTGTCCCGACGGCCATAGCGGTTGTACACGCGCAGGATGGCGTCCAGGTAGGACAGCAGGTGTTTCCACGGCAGGAATTCATTGATGAAGTTGCCGACGATCGGGGTACGGCCCAGGCCGCCGCCGACGGAAACGCGGAAGCCCAGCTCGCCGGCTTCGTTCTGCACCGCTTCCAGGCCGATGTCGTGCACCTCAATGGCGGCGCGGTCGCTCACGGCGCCGTTGACGGCAATCTTGAACTTGCGCGGCAGGTGGGCGAATTCGGGGTGGAAGGTCGACCACTGGCGGATGATCTCGCACCAGGGGCGCGGATCGACCAGTTCGTCATGGGCGACGCCGGCGAACTGGTCGGTGGTGGTGTTGCGGATGCAGTTGCCGCTGGTCTGGATCGCGTGCATCTGCACGGTGGCCAGCTCCGCGAGGATTTCCGGCACGTCTTCCAGTTCCGGCCAGTTGTACTGGACGTTCTGGCGGGTGCTGATGTGCGCGTAGCCCTTGTCGTAGTCGCGGGCGATCTGCGCCAGCTTGCGAACCTGCTGGGAGTTCAGCAGGCCGTAAGGCACAGCCACTCGCAGCATGGGCGCGTAGCGCTGGATGTACAGGCCATTCTGCAGACGCAGCGGGCGGAATTCCTCGCCGGTCAGTTCGCCCGCCAGGTAACGGTGGGTCTGATCGCGGAACTGCTTGACGCGATCCTCTACGATCCTCTGATCGTATTCGTCATATACGTACATGAATCATCCTGCTGTCAGGCTATAGCGCTCAGGGCGTATTGCGTTTCCCAGCGCGCACGGCAACGCGCTCCACGCGGAGTGGGGCGCACGATACCAGTTCAGGAATATGCGCAAAAGTGATGTTTGAGTATATGGCGAGAACTTTCCGATCTAAGCCGCGCCAGGCCTGAAACACAGGCGTGGCGGCGGCTTGCGCGGCCATCGGTGTACCGCTGCGCTTAGCACTTTTTATGCGGTGATCGGGCTTCGCGCCCGTGGGCGGCGTCGCGCAGTTGCGAGGTGTCGACACGAACGAAGATCGAGTCGCCGACGCAGGTCAGCACGTCGCCGGCATAGACCTCGCAGATGATCCGGCTCTTGCGGCCGACTTCGCCCTCGACGTAGGCCTTGAGGGTCAGCGGTACGCCCATGGGCGTCGGCTTGATGTACTTGATGCCCAGGTTGCCGGTGACGCAGTCGATGCGCGGCAGGCTGCCCGGCTCGCGGCCTTCGGCGCGATAGTGGTAGGCCATGGCGGTCCAGTTCGAGTGGCAGTCCACCAGCATGGCGATCAGGCCGCCGTAGACCAGCTCCGGCCAGCCGCAGTACTTGGCTTCGGGCAGGTGCTCGGCGATGACGTGGATGCCGTCCTCGTGCCAGCGGCTCTTGATGTGCAGTCCGTGCGGGTTGCTGCCTCCGCAGCCGTAGCAGACGCCTTCCGGCGCGACAGTGTCTTGCAGTGAGTCCACGTGCTTAATCCACTCGCTTGTTCTTATGGAGCCAGCAGCCTAACGGCATTTGCGCGGCGACGGAAAGGGGCGGTTCCTTGAGCAGCGGGCAGGGCTGGTCTTAACTCTTGCCTGTGGTCCTTCAGCCAATAACGAGAAGATGGGGGAAACATGAGCGAAGAGTCGTCCAACAAGACCAGCGACAGTGTCGTCGATGCCCGCGCCGCATTCATCCTGATCCTGCTGGTGGTCGCGACCGCGGTGTTTTGGGTCAGCCACCAGTGACAGCGGTGCCGGCGGGTCGTCCTGCGGCCCGCCCGGTACCTCATCCTTCGCCCGGCTTATCTACAGCCCGGCGAAATGCAGCACCAACTGCACCAGCCCGTAGAGCAGCAACACGAAGACCAGCGTGAAGAGAATGCCCATGGCGATGAAATGACTGGGCTTGCCGTGGGTGAAGTCGCGCGCGCGATTGCGTCCGCTCTGTACGCCGAAGGCCGCGGCCAGCACGCTTTGGAGCATCTGCCAGAAGGTCGGCGGCTTGTTCTGTTGCTCGTCCATCGTTGGTCCTCCTTTTGCCTGCAAGACTAGCTCCTGAGGGCGCGAGCGCTAGAGTTCGATCTGCGTCCACTGGCGTTTCTGCCACATCACCGCGAAGATCGCCGAGGCCAGTCCGCGCTGGAGAATCTGCATGCTCCAGATTGCCAGCAGCCCGCCGCCCAGCACCGGGCCGACCAGGTAGGCCAGGGGCAGGAAGAACAGCCACTGGTTGCCGAGGCTCACTGCCATCACCGTGCGTACGGCGCCCGCGCCGAGCAGCGCCTGGGTCAGCACCAGCGCCGTGGCGTCGATCACCATGCCCATGCCGGTGAGCATCAGCGGCACCCGGCCCAGTTCGATCAGCGCAGGATCGCTGACGAACAATTGCAGGATGGCCTCAGGGAAAATCCAGAACGGCGCGCCCAGCAGCGCCAGGCCGCAGGCTGCCACCTTCACCACGTCCCAGCCCCAGCGGTGCGCGCTGTCGAAGTCGCGCTCGCCCATGCTCTGGCTGACCAGGGTGGTCGCAGCCATACCCAGGCCGACGCCGGGGAGAATCAGGAACAGCGCCAGGTTGATCAGTACGTGGGCCACCGCCAGCTCGCGGGTGCCGACCTGGGCGATGATCCAGAACAGCAGGGTGATGCCGGCGGCGAAGAAGAACTGCTGCAGCGAGTTGGGCAGCGACAGGCGTAGCAGGGTGCGAACGTCGCGTTCGCTGGGCAGGCGCGCACGCAAGCCCTGGGCGCGGGCGTCGCGCCAGGTGATCCAGGCGTAGATCAGGGAGCCGATGTACAGTGCCAGTGTCGTGCCCAGGCCGCTGCCAACGGCGCCCATTTGCGGCAGGCCGAACAAGCCGTGGATCAGGCTGTAGCTGATCGCTGCGTTGGCCAGGTGCATCACCACCAGGGTACGCATGTACATGCCTGAGCGCCGGGTGCCGTTCCAGTAGCCGCGGAAGGAGAAGTTCAGTCCGACGGCGAGTACCGACAGTGCGCGCCATTCGAAGTAGGGGATGCCGACCGCGAGTACTTCGGGGTCGCTGGACAGAGCTCGGACGATAGGCTCGGCGAACAGCAGGCAGATCAGCGTGATTGGCAGTGACAGCCCCAGCGCTACCAGAAGCCCGCAATTCAGCGGCGCGGCCAATTCATCGTTGCGGCCTTCGCCGCGGCGGCGCGCAACCAGCGCCTGTACGCCGGCGCCCAGGCCCATCACCAGGGAGATGGCGACGAAGTTGGCGTAACTGCCGATGCCGACTCCGGCCAGGGACTTTTCTCCGAGGTGCCCGACCATCGCCGCATCCACCAGGTTGAGCAGGCTCTGGCTGAGCATCCCGCCGATGATCGGCAGGCCCAGGCTGAGAATATTCTGGAACCGCTGGCGCTCTAGCATGGCGTCTCTGGGCAGTGAGCTCCGGCTTTGTGTGGACGTCCAGCGGGCCCGTGCCGGTAGGGCGCCACTGTGGAAATCCTAGCTGATCCGTCCGGTCCCCGCCCCCCATTCAGAACGTAATGTGCCTACGAATACTGCGAAGTTGGCCCGGCGATATTTCCGATATTTGTGTGAGGTGTATCACGTTTTTTCGCCTTGGCGAACGCAGGCGGCGTACTACGCTGAGATTCAATTGACCAGGGCAAACCTGTGCGAAAGCCAGGGACGCAAAGCCACCGATCTACAGCCCGTAAGGGCCATGACCGCGGGGTTGCCAAGCAGGTCGGACGTTCGTCCGCACCTTCTGCGAGCTTGCGCTCGGCATCTTCCAACGTCCCGGTGAGCCTCCTGATCAACCCGTGCAGGTTGATGGTGTTTGTTGGCCAAAGGGAGCGCGCCGATGAATCAGCCGTACCAGCTTCAATACACCTACGGGTTCGCCCGCATGGCGTTGCGAGATCAGGTGGTTTTCAAATCCATTGTCGGCCTGCTCAGCGGGCGCACACTGGCGAACTGGGCATACGTCGACGGCCCGGCCGATCTGCTGGTGGAGGGTGAGGAGGGCGCGCCGCGCGTCCAGTTGCGCACCGCCGAGGGCGAGCCTTTCTGGGTGCACTGGCCGCTGCGCGCCAGTGAAGTCTTCGACTGTCTTGAGCGCGCCGCCCGTGCCATTGGCCAGCGACCCATAGAGGCGCTTGGCGCCACGCTACGCCTGAAGCACTGGCCAGCAGCCTCCCTGCTCCAGGGAGATCATCGCTACGTACGCCTGGCCACGTTGCTCTGTGCCCGGACCATGAGCCTGGACGAGTTATGCGAGCGCTCCGGCGTGCCGCGCACGGTGGCGGAGAGCTTTGTCCGCCTGATGGCCGCGCAGGAGATGCTTCAACACAGTCAGGCCATTCCCGTCGCAGCTGCGCAGCCAACTGCTGCTCCCATTGGCCTGCTGGCACGTATCCGCCGTCACTTGGGCCTGGGCGGGGCGGTGGAGGCCAGCCGATGAGGGAATACAAGATCCTCTTCACCGGCACCATGGGCGCCGGCAAGACCACCGCCATTGCCGCGATCAGCGATATCGACCCGGTCAGCACCGACGTACAGAACAACGATCCCAGCCTGGACAAGGCGCGCACCACGGTCGGCCTGGACTACGGCGAAGTGGTTCTTGGCCCGGACGAGCGCCTGCGCCTGTATGGCACTCCCGGTCAGGCCCGCTTCGCCTTCATGTGGGGAATCCTTGCCCGCGGCGCGCTCGGCCTGGTGATCCTGATCGACAACTCACGGCCTGATCCGCTGGGGGACCTGCGCGTCTACCTCGACGGTTTCGCCGATTGCATCGCCCAGGCGCCCTGCGTGGTCGGCGTCGGCCGCTTGCCGGGCAACCCCAGCCCCAGCCTGGACGACTACGCCGCTGCCTTGGCACAGGCCGGGTATGCCTTCCCGGTGGTGGAAGTGGATGTACGCGAAGCAGAGCAGGTGCGACTGCTGCTCGACCTGCTCCTGCTGCAACTGGAATGCACGGCAGCCTGAGGCTGAATTTTGCAATCGATTGGAGTCGACCATGGAACCTGTCCTGATGGGCCTGCCGGAAAGACTGCGTCGCGACGCCGAGCTGGCGCTGGACGAACTGGGCGACAGCCTGGGCCGTCTGAGCGCGGCGGTGATCGCCACGACTGACGGTTTTGAAGTGGCCTCCCGTGCCGGCAAGGGGCTGGAGGTTTCCAAGCTGGCGGCCATGGCCTGCTCGATCTCGGCCCTCGGCGCGATGGTGGGCCAGGAGAGTGAAGTCGGGCCGCACCAGAACGTGATAGTCGAAGCGAGCGAAGGCTACATCGTCATCGTCGACATCCCGCACCCGAGCCACCCGATGATCCTCAACCTGGTCGCCGACCGCGAGGAGATGTTGGGCCAGGTGCTCTACCAGGCAAAGCGAACCGCAACTCGGCTGGCGGATGTTTCGCTGGCCGGCTGAGACAAAAGGCATCGCGGCGCGCGCGGCCGCGGGGCCCCTATAACAGGACGCGCACTCAAGGAGTAATCGCTATGGCAGCACTGCAACAATCGCTGGACGAACTGCTGAACCTGGATGGTGCCCTGGCGTCGGCCGTGGTGGATGCCAAGAGCGGCATGCTGCTCGGGCAGGCCGGTGGTGGCGTGGACCTGGAACTGGCCGCGGCGGGCAATACCGAAGTAGTCCGTGCCAAGCTCAAGACCATGAAGTCGCTGGCGCTCAATGATGTGATCGAGGACATCCTCATCACCCTCGGCCGGCAGTACCACATCATCCGCCCGATGGCGAAGCATGAGGGCGTGTTCATGTACTACGTGCTGGACAAGGTGAAAGCGAACCTGGCGCTGGCGCGGCGCAAGTTGCAGGAGGTGGAGGGGCAGATGGCGATCTGAGGCGGGCAGGCAGGAGGCTTCTGCCCGTTCCCTGATGTGCAACCCGCTGGCCCGACACGGGCCAGCTTCGTTTCAGCTGAGCAGGAGTTGCGCCAACTGCGCGGCATGGCCGCGCAATTCCGGGACCGCAGTGGCCTCCCAGTGGCTGGCGCGCAGCATCGGGCTGAGGAGGTACAGATCAGGATGGACAACGCCTCGGGCATTGCGCAAGCGATAGTGGGCGTCGGTTTCGAGTCCCAGTTGCTGGCTGTCCTGACAAATGACTCCGCGGTCGAGCAAGCCGCAGAGCAGGGGCTCGCTGACGGTGCGCAGGTTGGTACAGGGGCCGGTGCAGTTGATCAGGTAGTCAAAGTGCTGCGCGGCTGATTGCGACGCGCCTCTGGGGCGGATGTCGAGCAAGATGCCTTGCGCATTGGCGCTCGCTGCAATGACCCGGCCAGCCTGGATTCGCAGTTGCCCACTGTCGCGCAGGTCGTTGATCCGTTGCGCTACCGGTGGCGCGGCGCGGTGGCGATGAACGTCCCAGTAAGGCTGCAGATGGCGCAGGAAGCGGTCACGTTCCTTGTCGTTTAGTGCTTGCCAGAGCTGTGGTGTTGCCGGGCGCAAGGCGGCGATCACGTCGCGCCAGTCGTGGCCGTCCTCTGTGGCCTGACGAATCAGGCTTCGCAGTCGGCGCAACCGTTCGTTCAGTTCCATCTGGTCGAGGAAGGTCGTTGGGAGCTCGGGCAGCACGGGGTGGCTGGTATTGTCGCGGTGCGCCTGAGGTAGCAGGGATCGGCGCGACAGCGCCAGCAGCGAGCCGCGATGGCCTTGGTCCTGCAGGGCGAGGGCCATGTCGTACATGGTTAGCCCGGTACCCAGCAGCAGGATTCTGGCGTCGGACGGAATGCTCTCCAGCACGCCAGGGGCCCAGGGGTCGCGCAGGTAGCGCGGATCGCTTTCGAGCGCTTTCAGAGGGGCTGGGGTGGCGGGGGCGAAGTTGCCGGTGGCGATGACTACCTTGCGGCTGTCCAGATGCTGGCCGTTATCCAGCAGCAGGTGCAGGTAATCCCCCTGCTCGTTCAGCTCCAGTACTTGTTCGCACAGACTGCTAAAGCGTACTCCCGGTGCGGCTTCGGCTATCGCCTGGCCGAGGCGGTCCTGCAGGTAGTCGCCGTAGAAACGTCGCGGCAGGAAGTCTCCGGGGTTCGCCTCGGGCATCTGCCGGCGAGCGAAGTCGAGAAAGTCCGAAGGCTGGTCGGGGAACAGGCTCATGCGCTCGGCGGGCACATTGAGGATGTGGCTGGCGGAACGGGTGCCGTAGGCGAGACCGCGGGCCAGCCGCCCGGAGCGATTGATCAGGCTGAGGCGCAGCGGCCCCTTGGCGTTGCGAAGCAACTGGATGGCCAGCGCTGTACCGCAAAAACCGCTGCCGATGATGGCGATGTGTTCCATGCAACCCGCTCCCTGTTTCGGACCGGGGCAGGGTCGCAGAGCGAGGCGTGACTGGCAACCGGGGGGCCGCGGAAATCTTGGCCCAGGTCAAACGAGTCCGATGCGCGAACTGGGTAAATGCCGGGGAAATAACAGAAAGGCGACTTTGGGGTCGCCTTTCTGTCGGGACTTACTCGAACAGGCCGTGCCAGCAGTCGCTCAGATCGCCCAGTTCGAAGGACTTGGCCCAGGATTGCTTTTCCAGCCACAGGCGGGTGGTTTCGCGGTCGGCTTCGGTCAGGCTGCCGACGGCGTTCAGGCACAGATAGCCGGTGAACTCACCGTCTTCGGTAGCGCCGCCGACGAAGACCCAGCCCTCGGACTCGACGAACGCGATCCACTGATCGAGCACGTCATCCAGGTCGCCGGTGTAGTTCACTTCCAGGCTGAAGCCGAACTCCTGGAACTCGCCCAGGCGCAGTTTCTTCAGCAGGCGGCGTTTGCGCGGTTTGGCCATTTGTTCAGGGGTGAGGTATTTCATGGGGGCTCCTTGGAATTCGTGGATCCGGCGTCGTGCCCAGATCGGCGACAGCCAGCCCGTCATGCTATCACTTGTTGGCTCGACCTCGTCATGGATCACCGTGCCGGGCGCCGTCGCTGATCATCACTCCTCAGAGATAGAACACGGTCAGTTGAGCCGTTCCTCTCACCTTTCCTCCTGTTACTTGGGCAGCAGTGCCGGTCCGGTAGTAGGAGACGTTCATCTTGATTGGCAATGTCGTGTTGCCTGATGTCGGGTTGTAATCCGGGACGGTGTAACTGGAATCGCCGAAGCTTATAGGCGCTGTATTGGCTTCGTTGGTGATCCGTAGGCCAACGCCTTGCGCCATGTCAGCGCCCGAGGCGTTCTGGAAGGTGCCGTCGGTTGCGCTGATGATGGTACCGATGGGATCGAGTTGGTACCTGATGCTGTTCATGCCGGCCGGGCAGTTCTGCAAGGTGAACTGGAAAGGTTTAGTCCTGACGCTGGTTGCATTGGCGAAGTCGCTTATTCTCGCCGTATCCAGGATGACGTCGGCCCCGACCGCGGTGCAGCTCAAGGCCTGAAATGTCACGGGACCGATGACGTAGTTGCGGCTGCCGACGGCGGTGGAGAAGGTCCCATCGACTACCTCCGCGGAGTTGGTCATCGTGAAGGTCGGCACTGTTCCGGCTGTGATCCTGCCTGTCTGGATCAGACGAAACTTCAGCTGGGCACCAAACGAATAACTGCTCGATTGCAGGTTGTAGCACCACCGATAACTGTATGGGGTCGTACCTGACCCGGTAGCCCAAGGATACCAACCATTGACGCCACCGTTCTGCTCGCAGTAGTTGCCGCTGGTATAGAAGCGAAATCCGTAGACGATCCCAACGCCCGGTACGCTGGTATTGAAAACCTTGTACGTAATGCCGCCTTCGCTGTAGTTCCCGGCCTGCGCCATGGTCGGGAATTTGATGCCTATGCCCCCCTGCGTGCTGTTACTGAGCGTGCAGGTGTAGATGTTGGTTGCCGCTTCTCCTGTGACCCAGTTCGAAAGGGGCACCATCGAAGCACTGTTGTCGCGGGGAACGGTTATGGGGCTGGGAAAGTTAAAGGTTTCCGCTCCTGTGCCGTTGAAGGTGCACGTTACGGCGGCCAGGGCGTTCTGGCCCCATAGCCCCATGGCGAGCAACAGAGTACCGCTTGCCCTACGTGACCACGATTCGCCGAAGGTATGTCGGCGGGTAAGTTGCCTTGGGTTCATGTTGATTCTCCTGCGCGTATTCCTGCGAAATGGATAGCCGATGCGTTTGAATCGATAACAAATGCATTGGTTGGCGCTCGCTCCCTGGGGCCGGCGCTGACTTCGGGAGAGTCCGGCAACGACTTCAATCCGGAGATGATTACCGGAGTACTCGTTCGCGGTCTGTCTGAGAAGTAATCCCGCATGTAGGGAAAATTCCCGAAGTTGTCCCGTTTCTGGTGTGGTTGAGTTTTCTCGATAGTGCTGTGTCATGGCTGCTCCTTCCACTGGCTCCGGGTTGGCAAAAGCGCAAGTATTGGCGCTGGCGCCCAGGCCTTGTCATTTGCAGGGGGCGAAGCCGTAGCGGGATGGATGGTCTGCCAGGAGCCAATTCGGATAAGCGCGCTGGTAGGCCTCCTCGATGTAGTCCGCGACATGCTGAGGTGCGTCCTTTCGGGCAAGCTCGATGGGGGGGAACAGCCGGTAGCCGAAACGCCCCCTGGAGAACGTAAGGTGGAAGCAGAGCAATACTGCGTCGACGTGGCTGCCGATGCTGAATACGCCGCGGTGCAGGCGCGCGGGGCGTTCCGAGAGTGAGACTTCCACGGTTTCCATGGGGTAGCGCTGCATCATGTAGGGCGGTACGTCGCTGAACAGCACGGCGATGCCTTCCTGTCTCAGGGCTCGCATGACGCGCAGCCCCAGTCCGGAACGGTTGTTCTCGTCATAGGTGTGCAGGATACGCAAGCCCGGAATCAGGATGTCTTCCCGGTGGCCGTAGGCTTCCCGCGGGCTACCGGAGACTACGGCGAGCTCGGTCAGGCCCAGCTTGGCGCGCAGCGCGTCGACCACATAGATGTTGGCGTACTCGGAAACGTAGTGGAACGGCGAAATAATGACCGGCCTGCCGGCGCAGTCGCTCCGGATCCTACGGGTGGCGGCGGCTAGTTCCTGAGCTGCCGCTTCCAGCTCCGGCCAATGGTTGCCCCGACCGTAGAGCCGCCCCAGGTGCATACGGCGATCGATCAGGTGTTCGATCTCCTCGCTGGCCATGGTGCGCCAGACATCGGCGCGAGTGAGTGCCGCACTGTCGGTACCCCATTCGTAGCGCAGTCGACCTTTCCAGCGCGCCCGACTGCTGAAGAGACTGCGCAGGCCCCAGGAGAGCAGCGCGGCACATTCCAACCCCCGCGCCGATGAGGCCAGCAACCAGCGGTCCTGCCAGCGTGGTCTAAGGGCTTCAACTTGCGGAGACATCGACAGTCAACCAGTTGTCGAGCAGTTGGATATCTCCCAGGCTGAGCGCTGCGACTTCGGCCTTCAGGGCCAGGAAGGCCGAGAGCATCTCGTAATTGGTCTTCGCCTGATCGCTGCGGCTGGCAAAGAGCATTTCCTGGGCCCGGAGTACATCCAGATTGGTCCGACTTCCGGCCTGATAGCCTTTGCGGGTGGCTTCCAGCGATGCCTCATTGAGACGAACGATCTCGCTTAAAGCCTGGCAGCGATCGCGCGCCCAATTGAAACGCTGGAACCACTCCCGAGTATCCGCCGCCGATTTGCGGGTAGCCGCCAGCAGGAGATTTTCAGCCTTTTCCTCTCCCGCCATGGTCTGGCGCAGGCGAGCGCGGTTAGCACCGCCAGTGAACAGTGGTGCTGAAATGGTGAGCATCGCGCTATTGGTAGTGGTCGGTTCGGAGTAGCCGGAAGCCGCGCCGGAGGGCGAATGGCTGGCGCTAAAGTTGATCACGGGGTAACGCTGGGCGCGGGCTTTCTCGCTGTCTTCGCTGGCGTTGCGAACATCGAGTTTTCCCAGTTGCACGGGGTAGCTGGAGGTCTCTGCCTGGCGCACCCACTGTTGCAAGCTCCTGGCTTTCAGCCAGGGTTTCGTGCGGCTCAGGTTTATCGTTGCGGGTGGCGTGACGTCACGGCCGGTCAGGGTCTCCAGGGCGCGTCGGCGGGAATCGAGGTTGCGCAGGGCATCCTGCTGGCGTAGTTGAGCTTCGCTCAGGCGCGAACGGGCCTCCTGCACGTCGATCAGCGTCGCCTCTCCGCCAGCCTGCAATTTTACGGTAAGGGCATGCTGTTCGCTGACAGCGCGGAGAAAGTCCGATGCTTGGGACTGTTCCTGCGCTGCGGCGAGTAGGTCCAGATAGGCGTTTGCACTTCTTAGCACCAGCGCCTGCCAGGCACGGGCGTATTCGAGCTCTGCCTTGGCGCTGGCGATGTCCGCCTGGCGCAGGGCAACCCAGCGCTCCCAATCGAATATGGGTTGATTCAGGGTGACCATCCAGCCGTTCTGCCAGTACCTAGCGGTGGGTTGGTTGTCGGTCTTGATCTGGTTGTAGGTTCGCCCCCAGCCACCATCCAGCCTGGGCAGCAGGGTGGCCCTGGCGATGGGGATCTCTTCGCGGCCAATGGCGATCTCCGAGTTCGCCGCAGAGAGTTCGGCATCGTGGGCCAGGGCGTTGTTGACCACTGCCAGCAACTCGCCGGAGGATGCGTCCAGCGGAGCGAGGGCCAGATAGATTCCCAGCGGGATGAAAAGCTTCGCTAGGCTCATGCGGGGGCTTCCTCGTGTCGGATTCGCCGCCGCAAGGTTCCGTCGATCAGTTGATAGCTGCGCTCGAAGCAGGACGCCAGGGACAGGTCATGGGTGATGACAATCAGCGTGCGCTCCAGGCGCTGAAGGAGGGCAGCGATATGCGCCACCGA
Source organism: Pseudomonas sp. YH-1 (assembly GCF_051990045.1). Lineage (NCBI taxonomy): Bacteria > Pseudomonadati > Pseudomonadota > Gammaproteobacteria > Pseudomonadales > Pseudomonadaceae > Pseudomonas > Pseudomonas sp. YH-1. The sequence continues at coordinate 3,349,431 of NZ_CP178184.1, forward strand.
CGCAGGGTCGAGGTTGGAGGTCGGTTCGTCGAGCAGCAGCACTTCGGCGCCCTGATATAGTGCGCGTGCCAGCAGTAGCCGCTGTCGCTGGCCGGCGGAGATGTTCGCGATCGAGTCGCTGATCACTGTCTGGGTACGCATCGGTAGCTGCATGACGTCGTCCAGCAGGCCGACATCCTTGAGCAACTGGTTGATCCGACTGTGATCGGGGTTGGCGCCGAACAGAGAGATGTTGTCGGTGATGCTGCCGTTGAGGATCAGGTCGCCTTGGCGCATCTGGGTCATGTGCCGGCGGATTTCGTCGACGGCGAGGTTTGCATAGCTCACGCCGTTCAGGCGGATCTCGCCCTGTTGCACCGGTTCGGCCGCGCACAGGAGTTTGAACAGGGTGGATTTTCCAACGCCCGAAGGGCCTACGATGGCGATCTTGTCGCCGCGCTGGATGTCCAGCGTCACCCCCGACAGAACGGTACGGTCGGATATGCCGTAGCTGAAGGTCAGGTCGCGTATCGCGATGGAGTCCAAGTGCTGGAGCTCTGCCGTCCGGCCGATCTGTTCGGGCAGAGCATAGCGTTCCGGTTCATGCTCGACGATGTCGGCGACTCGCTGTACCGGCACGCTCAGCATGAAGCGGCCGAACAAGGCATTGATCGATTGTGCCAGCCGCTCCGAGGCCAGGGATTTGTAGATCATGAAGGAGTAGAAAACCCCCACGGATATCCTGCCGTCGAGCATAAGTCCGGCAGCGAGCCAGGTGATGGCAATCACGTCGGCATACTCCACCAGCTTCAGCACGGCATCACGAGCCGCCGTGAGCTTGGCGCTGTGTAGCGCCGCCGCGGCATTGGCGCGGAATTTCGCCATGAAGATCGCGGTACGGCGGGTCTCGCCGCAAGCCAGCTTGATCAGTGAAGCGCCCCGTATGGTCTCGATCAGGGTGTCGTCACATTGGGCGGAACGCTCCAGCACCAGCATGTGGGCATCGCGCATTGGCACGTAGAGGGCGAACGCGGTGCCCAGGTACAGAGCGAAGACTGCCAGGGCGACGCCGGCGAGCAGCGCGCTCTGCATCAGCATGAGGGCTATCGCCAGGCCCGCGACCACCAGGTCGATGCGCAGCGCGAAGCTGGTGCGTACGGTGTAGTCATTGATTTCTTCCTGGGATTTCAGGCGGGCGAACAGGTCGCCGACGTTGCGCTTCTCGAAATAGGCAATCGGGTTGCGCAGCAATTGCCCGACCAGCCCCTGGGTCACGTTGACGCTGACCAGCGTCCCCGCCAGGGCGACCAGGTAGGTTTGTACGTACTTGCTGAAGGCGCCGATGGCGAAAATGCTGGCGAAGGTGACGGCGAGGATATGTAGCAGGTTGCGGTTGTCGCTGGTCACCACATGGTCGAGGACGAGGTTGCCGAAATAGGGAAGGGCGAGGATGGCGAACTGCCCGCCGATGGCCACGAACATGAGCTTGGCAATGTGGCCACGCAACTGCGGATTCAGTGCGCGAACCCTGGTCAATGCGCCGGGTACGCGGGAGTGAGCGCGGATGCGCGATAGTTGAGGTGTTGGCGAGCACTCGAGGAGGTAGCCCGAGACGTTCGCCATGAACATCTCCAGTGTCAGGCGACGGCGCCCCGAGGCTGGGTCGATGATCACCACATGGCTGCGCCTGCACTTTTCGAATACCACGAAATGGGCGCCGCCGAAGTGAAGGATCGAGCCGGCTTTGATGTTGCCCAGGTCGCTGAGATCGAACTGGAAGGCTTGCACGGCGAGGCCGAAAGCGGTGGCCACATCGTACAGGTCCATCAAGGTCAGGCCGTTGGCCGACAGTGGGCGATGTGCCGTTATTTCGCGTACGTCGGTCGCGCGTCCCAGATGGGTCAGCACCATCGCCAGGCAGGCATAGCCGCAGTCTGCGACTTCGTTCTGGTAGATGATCCGCACAGTCAGCCCCGGATCATCTGGAACAGTGGCTCTAGCACCCATTCGGCGATGGACCTGCGCTCGATGACAACGCTGGCGGTGCCGCGCATGCCGGGAAGGATGCGCAGGGGGGAGCGGGATGGACCGAAGGTGTCGCCGGCGAGCGTCGCCCAGGCCATGTAGTTGTTGGTCTCTGCCGGCTTGCTGGCTGCCGGCGCCAGGGGGGGCTCGCTCTTGTTCATGGCCGTATCGGAAATGGATTCGATACTCGCCGGCAGGGCGCCAAAGCGAGCATAGGGGTAGGCGTCGAGCTTGAGGCGGACCACCTGGCCCGCGCGAATGAAGCCGCGTTGCCGCGAGGGAATGCTCAGGGCGGCTACCAGGGGTTGGTTGGATCCGGTGTTGATGACTAGCGCGACGTCTTCGGCGCCCAGCGTGTGACCGGCGACAAGGCTGGAGAAGGTGACGAGTCCCGAGTGCGGAGCGAAGATGGTGGCGTTCTGGCGCGCCGCTTCGAAGCGTAGTCGAATGTCCTGTATTTCGCGGGCGAGCTGGGCATCCAGTTCCCGTTGCTGCACTTTCAGCTCGAGTTGGTTGCCGCGCAGCGTCTCGATTTCGCTTAGCAGCGACTGGCGTCGCGCATCGCCCTGGGCGACCTCGGCGGCGCTCTGGTTGGCCTGCAGGCGTGCCTGTTCGACACGTTCGACGACCACATAGTCGGCCATGCCTTCCAGCCGCCTCAGTGTAATTTGCGAATCGGCGGCCATTTGCCGAGTGCGCAGTTGCTGCCGGTCGATGGCCTTTAGCTCCAGCTCGCGAGCATTCCCGGTTCGTTCGGCGGCTTCGAGGCGCGCGGCCAGGGCTGCGCGACGGTCGTCATGCTGCGTGGTGGCGGTCGCGATCTGATCATCGCGCATGGCCTCATCGAACCGGGGGCGGGGCGTACCGTCGCTCGTAAGGGTGAGGTCCCTGGCAAGCTGGAAAAGCGGCTGTCCCTGGTGGACCTGCTGGTTGCTCACGACCTGCAGACTGGTTACCAGCCCGGAGAGTCCTTTGATCTTGATCTCGGAGGGCGAGACGATTTCGCAGGGAACGTCGCGTTTGAGTTCAATTTCCTGGAAGAACGCAAAGACGATGCCTGCTGTTACCACCGTCGAACTGAAATAGGCGATCCAGCGCCAGGGTATATCGGTGAAACGGGGTAGTTTCTCGGCTTGGATACTCAAAGGACGGCCTGGCGGGTGGCGGATCAGTGGGTGCTGTTTCTAAGAGGGGCAATGAAGGTATTGCCCGACAATTTGTCGGGCAACACGACGTGACTGACGAGGTATTGCTCGCCGGCCGGCATCGAGGAGATTTCAGGTAGCGCTTGCGCCGTCGTCCCCGGTCGTCATCACATTAGCGGCTGCTGTTAACACCGCCGCCGCCACCGCCGCTTGGCGGAACGGGGGCCGGGCACGGAGCCGGCTTTTTCTTGGTCTTGCAGCAGCCGCCGGAAAGTTCGGAATTGATCAATTGGTCGCGATTGAGCTTTTTCATTGTTCGGTTTCCTACATTGCCTAATGGGTCGGATTCTGTTCGGTTGATATGTGCAATGTCTAGTTGTTGTGTTTCCTCTGGATATGGAAGTTGAGTGTGGTCCGACGGGGAATTTGTGCTGTGGTCGCGGCGTTGATAATTGGCTGGGTGGTTCCAAGATTTGATGAGGATCTGAGAATTCTTCAATGTACACGGGCTATTATCCGGAGTTGTGCCGCAGCCGAGTAAGAGTGGATGGTTTCATTTGGATTGTGGGGTATCAATGGGAATTGTTTTGAGATGTTGAGTGAATTTTCCGAGCTATTAATTCTCGGCTAATTGAATATGTAAAAATAAGATTTCAAATAATTAATAATATTTTCGGTTTAGCTAAAGGCGCGAATGGACGCGATGCTTGGGACGGGAGGCTACGCTTTCGAAGTTTATGCACGAGGCAAGGGTAAACGGGGGGAGGCGCGAGAAAGCAGTCCAGGACGGCAGCCGTGAGTAGCACGGTTCAGCGGGTGGGGAAGTCAAGGTGGGGGATAAAGCAGGGGGTTCGGAGGAGCAGGCCGCTCGCTTCCTTCGAAGGAGCAAGCCAAGCCAGGCGCCATGGTCGCCTGGCCTGCTAGTACCCGTTCCCGGTGAACTTAGTTGTCGTAACCCAGGTTCGGCGACAGCCAGCGCTCGCTGGTGGTGATTTCCTGATCCTTGCGCGCGCTGTAGCGTTCGATCTGGTCCTTGTCGACCTTACCCACGGCAAAGTACTGCGCCTGCGGATGGGCGAAGTACCAGCCGCTGACAGCGGCAGCGGGGAACATGGCGTAGTGTTCGGTCAGGGTGACGCCGGACAGGCCCTTGGGATCGAGCAGCTTGAACAGCGTGCCTTTCTCGGTGTGGTCCGGGCATGCCGGGTAGCCGGGGGCCGGGCGGATGCCGACGTACTGCTCCTTGATCAGCGCCTCGTTGTCCAGGTGCTCCTCGGGCTGGTAGCCCCAGTAGTCCTTGCGCACACGTTCGTGCAGCCACTCGGCGCAGGCTTCGGCAAGGCGGTCCGCCAGAGCCTTGACCATGATCGCGTTGTAGTCGTCGCCCTTGGCCTCGTAGGCCTTGGCCACCTCCTCGGCGCCGATACCGGCGGTGGTGATGAAGCCGCCGACGTAGTCCTTCACGCCACTGTCTTTGGGCGCGACGAAGTCGGCCAGGCTGAAGTTCGGCTTGCCGTCGGGCTTGATGGTCTGCTGGCGCAGGTGGTGCAGGGTGGCCAGCTTGTGGCCGTCGTCGCCGTAGACTTCCAGGTCGTCGTGGTGCACCTGGTTGGCCGGCCAGAAGCCGAAGACAGCCTTGGCGCGAATGAGCTTCTCGTCGATCAGCTTCTTCAGCATCGCCTGGGCGTCGTTGAACAGGCTGGTCGCGGCTTCGCCCACGACTTCATCGGTGAGGATGCGCGGGTACTTGCCGGCCAGGTCCCAGGAGATGAAGAAGGGCGTCCAGTCGATATATTCGGCCAGTACGTTGAGGTCGATGTCATCCAGCACCTTGACGCCGGTGAAGCTCGGCACCGGCGGCTGGTAGCCAGCCCAGTCGAACTTCGGCTTGGCGGCGATGGCTTGCTCGTAGCTCAGGCGCTCGGTGCGCGCACTGCGGTTGGCGGTACGTTCGCGGACTTCCGCGTACTCCTCGCGCAGCTTGCGGGTGTATTCGGGTTTCATTTCCTTGGACAGCAGGGTGGTCGCCACGCCCACCGCACGAGAGGCGTCGGTGACGTAGACCACGGCGTCATTGCTGTACTGCGGGTCGATCTTCACGGCGGTGTGCGCTTTGGAAGTGGTGGCACCGCCGATCAGCAACGGCAGGCTGAAGTTCTGCCGCTGCATTTCCTTGGCGACGTGGACCATCTCGTCCAGCGACGGTGTGATCAGGCCGGACAGCCCGATGATGTCGCACTGCTGCTCGCGGGCGGTCTGCAGGATCTTCTCGGCCGGGACCATCACGCCCAGGTCGACGATGTCGTACCCGTTGCAGCCCAGCACCACGCCGACGATGTTCTTGCCGATGTCGTGGACGTCGCCCTTCACCGTGGCCATGAGGATCTTGCCCTTGGCCTCGGGCTTGTCGCCTTTCTCCGCCTCGATGAAGGGGATCAGGTGGGCCACCGCCTGTTTCATCACGCGGGCGGACTTCACTACCTGCGGAAGGAACATCTTGCCGGCGCCGAACAGGTCGCCGACCACGTTCATGCCGTTCATCAGCGGGCCTTCGATGACCTCGATGGGGCGCGCGCATTTCTGCCGGCACTCCTCGGTGTCCTCGACGATATAGGTGGTGATGCCTTTGACCAGCGCGTGTTCCAGGCGTTTCTCGACGCTATGGCTGCGCCACTCCTCGTTCTCGATTTCCTTGACCGCTCCGCCGCCCTTGTAGTTGTCGGCGATGGCCAGCAGCGCCTCGGTGGCGTCCGGGCTGCGATTGAGCACCACGTCCTCGACCTTGTCGCGCAGTTCCTGCGGGATCTCGTCGTAGATTTCCAGCTGGCCGGCATTGACGATGCCCATGGTCAGGCCGTTCTGGATGGCGTAGTAGAGGAATACCGAGTGGATCGCCTCGCGCACCGGGTTGTTGCCGCGGAACGAGAAGGACACGTTGGACACCCCGCCCGAGGTCAGGGCGTAGGGGAGGTTGTCGCGGATGTACGCGCAAGCCTCGATGAAGTCCACCGCGTAGTTGTTGTGTTCCTCGATGCCGGTGGCGACCGCGAAGATGTTCGGGTCGAAGATGATGTCTTCTGGCGGGAAGCCCACTTCGTTGACCAGGATGTCGTAGGAGCGCTGGCAGATTTCTTCCTTGCGCGCCTGGGTGTCGGCCTGGCCGGCTTCGTCGAAGGCCATCACCACCACGGCGGCGCCGTAGCGCTTGCACAGACGGGCGTGGTGCTTGAACTGCTCGACACCTTCCTTCATGGAGATGGAGTTGACGATGCCCTTGCCCTGGATGCACTTCAGGCCTGCTTCGATCACTTCCCACTTGGAGGAGTCGATCATGATCGGCACGCGGGAGATGTCCGGCTCGGAGGCGATCAGGTTGAGGAATCGAACCATGGCGGCCTTCGAGTCCAGCATGCCCTCGTCCATGTTGATGTCGATCACCTGGGCGCCGGCTTCCACCTGCTGCTGCGCCACTTCCAGCGCTTCGGCGTAGTTCTCCTCGCGGATCAGCCGGGCGAACTTGGCCGAGCCGGTGATGTTGGTGCGCTCGCCGACGTTCACGAACAGCGAGTTGCGGTCGATGGTGAAGGGCTCAAGGCCGGACAGGCGGCAGGCGCGGGGGATTTCCGGAATCGCGCGCGGTGCGTACTTGGCCACGGCCTTGGCGATGGCCTCGATGTGCCCTGGGGTGGTGCCGCAGCAACCGCCGATGATGTTGAGGAAGCCCGAGGCGGCGAACTCCTCCACGACCACCGCCATTTCTGCCGGGGTCTCGTCGTATTCGCCGAAGGCGTTGGGCAGACCGGCGTTGGGGTGCGCGGAGACGTGGGTCCCGGCCTTGGTCGCCAGTTCTTCCAGGTAGGGGCGCAGCTCTTTTGCGCCCAGGGCGCAGTTCAGGCCGACGGAGATCGGGTTGGCGTGGCGCACCGAGTTCCAGAAGGCTTCGGTGGTCTGGCCCGACAGGGTGCGGCCGGAGGCATCGGTGATGGTGCCGGAGATCATGATCGGCAGCTCGACGCCCAGCTCTTCATACACGCCCTGCACGGCGAAGATCGCCGCCTTGGCGTTGAGGGTGTCGAAGATGGTCTCGATCAGGATCAGGTCCGCGCCGCCTTCGATCAGGCCGCGGGTGGATTCGCTGTAGTTCTCCACCAGCTCGTCGAAGGTGACGTTGCGGAAGCCGGGGTCGTTGACGTCCGGGGAAATCGAGCAGGTGCGGCTGGTCGGGCCGAGGACGCCGGCGACGAAGCGCGGTCGGTCCGGGGTTTCGGCGGTCTTGGCGTCGGCGACTTCACGGGCCAGGCGCGCACCTTCCACGTTCATCTCGTAGGCCAGTTCCTGCATGTCGTAGTCGGCCTGGGACACGCGGGTGGCGTTGAAGGTGTTGGTCTCGAGGATGTCCGCGCCAGCGTCCAGATAGGCCTTCTCGATGGCCTGGATGACGTCCGGGCGGCTGAGCAGCAGCAGGTCGTTGTTGCCCTTCACGTCGCTCGGCCAGTCGGCGAAGCGCGCGCCACGGTAATCCTCTTCCTGCAGCTTGTAGCTCTGGATCATGGTGCCCATGCCGCCGTCGAGGATCAGGATGCGCTCCTTGAGGGCTTGCTGGAGGGCTTGCAGGCGTGCGGCACGGTCGATCATTGGAATACCTGGAAAAGGGCGTGACGAAAGGTCGCTGATGATAGCAAAGCTGCACGGCTTTCCGGTGGCTCGCGGTTTTCCATGAATTTCATTCATGTTGATGCGGGGTGTGGCTTGACGTGGTGTCAACCGCGCCCTGAGCGGGCCTGACAAGTCCGGAACTGCCTGACGGCGGGCTTGCTGGAAGAATTCACGGTACCGGGCGGCAAGGATGAGGAAGTTTCGCGTCGCTGACCGCCTACCCAAGGATTCCGGACGCAAGGAGACACCCATGTCGCAGAACGCCAACACCCTGATGCTGTTCTTCAAGGAGCAGGGCCCGCACGAGCTGTGCGTGCTTTCGCTGGTCAACCTGATGCGAGGCGACCAGGAAAAATCCCGCGGCTACCAGCAGCGCCTCGGCGTGGACCTTGGCGGCATCTGGGAGGAGGTCTGGTTCAACCAGCAGTTCAGCGCGCAGCCCGAGTACATTCGCCTGGACTTCGACACTTCGGTGCGCGCCAACCTGCCGCTGGCGTTGCTGGAAAGCCTGTTCGAGCAGGGGCTGCGTGCCGCCGTGATCGAGGTCTTCCATAGCCAAGTCGGCGAGACCCAGCGCCACCACTTCCTCGATGGCAAGTTGGTGAATCGCTCGGACCTTTACCATCGCGAACCCTTCATCGAGCCCATCGTCAGCGTGCAGCTGGATGCACGTCATGAGGATGGCGAGGAAGACACGAGCGTCTGCGTGACGCGCCCGGTACCCTTGCGCCAGCTGATCGAAGAGGAGCGCGAGCACGAGGAGAACGCCAAGGTGCTGGTGGAGGGGATCGCCGAGATCGCCAAGGTGGCGCGCCAGACCGGTGTCGGCCCCGGCGGAGTGATCAAGACCGGACTGGTGCTCTGGCAGATGGCCAAGGGCTTGCTGCACGCGGTGATCCTCACCGTGCTGGCGCTGGTGTTCTTCAAGGGCTTCTGGATGTGGCTGGGGCTGGGTGTACTGCTCGCCGTCATCCTGCCGCTGCTCTATGGCTGGGTCGAGTACAGCGACCTGACTGGAAAGCGCGAGGAACCCGAGGCAGCTGACGGCGCAGACTGACGCACCGTGTCTGGCACGCTGCTCTCCCGCCGCGAAATGCGAAATCCGTCGCAGCCAAAAGCGAAACGCTGTCGCACCCGTCTAGGCGCGGAACCCCGCCGTGCGTATGCTGGCGCGCGGCGAGAAGGTAGTGGCTATCTGCCTGCTCGTCCTCGGCGGGGCGCCGTGGGCGCCCACTCGATCATGAAGCCGGCAGCATCGCAAGACCGGCGGGGATGGAGCGTGTGGCGCAGCTGGCCGCCCCACGCAAGCTATGGACTGGCAACCTTGGACACGGATGCTTTCTCGCAACTGCTGACGCTCTACATGCGGCGTATTCGCGCCAGCGCTTCGGGCGTGGCAACGGAAATCGGCCTGAGCCGCGAGGCGGTGAACAACTGGCGCAACGGCCTGTCACTGCCCAATCCCAAATCCCGCGACAAGCTCATGGCCTGCGCCCGCTACCTGCGTCTGACCGAGCTGGAAACCAACCGCCTGTTCAGTGCGGCGGGCTTCGAACCGGAATTCCCGCTACAGGCCGAGACGACCGGTGGCGTGCCCTTCGCCCCCTGCATCGACGCGCTGTTCGAGCAATTGCGCCGGCTCACGCCGTACCCCATTGTCCTGCTGCTTTCCCAGGCGCACTGGGGCCAGCCGCCGTTCCGCCAGGAGTTGCTGGCCCGCGCCCGTGCGCTCTACGGCGAGCCGTCAGTGCTGCACATCCAGCCGCCCTACAGCGCCAGCACCGCCAGCAGCGACTACTTCGCCGCCATCGGCCGCCAGTGCGGCTTCGCCGATATCACTTCGGACTATGACTTCGAAGCAGCCCTGGAGCGCCGCCTGTTGGCCGGCGAACGACTGTTCTGCCTGGTCAGCCGTTTCGAACAGGGCACTCCGCAATTGCGCGAAATGCTCGCTGGCATCCTGCGCAGCTTGAGCGAGATGCACAGTGGCCGACTGCATCTGCTGCTGTGTGGTGGGGAAGCCCTGGCCGACCTGAAGTACCGCAGCGGCGACCTGTCGCTGCTGAACATCGCCCAGGTCAGCCACTGGTCCGAGCTGACCCTGGCCGACCTGACGCTGCTCGCCCAGCGCCGCTGGCCCGAGCGGCGTTTCGACCAGGCCATGCTGGGTGAGCTGCTGGAAAGCTGCGGCGGCCACCCGGCGCTGGCGGAGGAGGGGTTGGAGTGGCTGGTGCAATTCGCCGCGCTGACCCCGGACTCGCGCCAGGCGCTGCACGACCTGTTGTCGCGCAGTGCCCGGCTCTGGCAGGCCTTCCTGCCACTGGCGGACACCGACAGTTCGCGCGAGCGACTGCGCGTGCGCCTGGACGCACTGGATCTGGGCCGCGCCAGCCCGTACCTGGCCGATGGCGAGTTGCGCCGACTGTTCTGGAACAACCTCATCACCGTCCGTGGCCAGGGTGACTCGGCGCGTCTGGTGTGGCGTTGCGAGATCATCCGGCAGACCGGTCGCCAGGTGCTGGACGCATGCGTCGAGGTCTGATTCGCCAGGGGGGCGCGGTGAGCTACAAGCGCCTGTTGATCATCGCCAGCATCACTTTCCTGCTGGTCAGCACCATACTGGCGCCGCGGCTCAACCCGTTTACCCGCGATGCGGCGTTGGGCAATGCGGCCTTCGAACAGTTCTTTGGCGAAATGACGGCCTGGCGCACGGCGATGATGGAGGCGCAGCAGATCGAGGGGCAGTGGCCCAAGGACATCCTCGCCTACGCGCCGCCCATCGAGCATCCCGTGCTGAAAGTCGTTTCGCCACAGCCACAGCGCTTGCAGATGACCGTTGAGGACCGGAGTGAGCTGGGCGACCTGGCAGGCAAGCAAGTCATCGTTGACATGCCGCCGCGCAGCAGCGAGTGGAGCTGCCGGCCGGGGACTCCGCCGGTTCCCTCGCGCTACCTGATGAATTTCTGCCTGGACCTCGGGAAAGAGGCATCGAGCGATAGCCCGCTGGTGGAAAACCTGCGTTGGCTGGTGATCATCTGCGCGCTGCTGTTTGTCATCGCTGCGCTGCTCCTGCTGTTCCGTCACCCCTTGCTCGGGCCGGTGCAGTTGCGCCCACAGCGTCTGCTGGACATGCCACCGGCGGACCTGCCCAGGGTTGACCGCCTGCTCGGTCTGCTCGGGCGGCGCAGGGCAACCCTGCGTGCCGCTGGCATCGATGAGCAGCACTGGCAGCAGGCTCTGGCCTATGAGCGCTCCGAGGCGGAGCAACGCGCCCAGGCGCTGGCGCTGGCGTTGGGTGCCAGTTGCCAGGTGAGCTGGGGCTGGACGCTGCCGGGAAGGGTGTTCGAGTGGAAGCTGCCGGATAACGTGCCGGTTTCGCTGGACCGCTGCCTGGTCTACGTGCCGGCTCCGGAAGAGAACGAGAGCCGTGTCCTCCAGCACCTACGCGTTTCCCACACCGGGCTAGACGTGATGCTGGTGCTGCTGGGCGAGCGGCAGGGGCAATTGCTGAAGTACTGCGCGGATACTGCCAACCTTTGCGTTGCCGTCGATGCCCACGAACAGACCCAATGGCTGCTCGCCGGCAATCCGGGCGACCTGTTGTTGCGTCTGCTCGCTGCACAACTGCGGCTGACCCGCATCTCGCCCTACCAGACGCGGGGCGGCGTGGTGCGCGCCAGCTCGTTTTTCGGCCGCGACCAGCTGCTGGCACGGGTCCTCAACCGCGAGCCGGCCAACTACCTGGTGGTCGGTGGCCGACAGCTGGGCAAGAGCAGCCTGCTCAAGGCCGTTCAGCGGCGCCTGGAGGACCATCCGCAGATGGTCTGTCACTACGTGTCGCTACGCGACCACCGCCTCACGCCACGGCTGGCGCTGCAGTTCGGCTTGCCAGCGGACAGTTCGCTGGAAGCGATCATCGAGCATATTCAAACGCAGCAGGCTGGCAAACGCCTGTTCCTGCTGATCGACGAAGCCGATCTGTTCTTCCGTGACGAGGCAGCCAAGGGGTATCCGCAGCTCTCGACCCTTCGGGCGCTGAGCGAGGAGGGCCGTTGCTGGTTCATGCTCGCCGGATTCTGGGACCTCTATGCCACCGCCGTGCTGGATTATCAGTCGCCGCTGCGCAACTTCGGCGAGGTGCTGACCATCGGTGCGCTGGAGCGCCAGGCTTGCCGCGAGCTGGCCAGCGTGCCCCTGGCCCGCCTGCGGCTGGGTTTCGCCAGCGACACCTTGCTGGAGGATCTGGTGGACGCCAGCGGCCAGCGCGCCAACCTGGTCGCCATTCTCTGCCAGGAGTGCCTGGAAGCTTTGCCGCCGGGAGCACGGGTGATCGAGCGGCTGCAACTCAGGGGCGCGCTGGCCTCCCAGGCTGTCCAGGATGCGCTGGCGGGCTGGGGTCGCCTGAGTCCGGACGAGACGGCCTGTCGCCTGGACCGGATCATCGTCTACCACTGCGCACTGCACGCCGGCACCAGCCTGCCACGGTTGATCGATCTGTTCGGCGAGCGCATCGACGCCGTGGCGCTCAAGGCTTCCCTGGCGCGGCTGCAACTGGCCTTCGTACTCAAGCGCAGCGGCGATGGCTACGAGTTCGCTGTGCCGCTGTTCGTCGGACAATTCGAGGTCGCTGAGCTGCCAGTGCTGCTGCGCCACGAGCTGTCCACTCTGGAACGCGACGCACGCTAGCCAAAAGGCGCGGAGCCGCGGAGGCTGCGAGTTGGTAGACTTGCCGGCGTTACTGGTCAAGGAACGCCCCCATGCTACCCCGGATTCTCGTACTGCTGGCCCTGCTCATGGCCAGCGTGGGCCTGCGTGCCGAATCGATGTCCTACACCCGCGATATCCAGCCGATCTTCACCGAGAAGTGCGTGGCCTGCCACGCTTGCTACGACTCGCCGTGCCAGCTCAACCTGACCGCCGCCGAAGGTGCGCAGCGTGGGGCGAACAAGCTGCCGGTGTATGACGGTGCGCGTACGAAGGCGCAGGACCCGACGCGGCTGTTCCTCGATGCCCATGGTGCGGATGCGTGGCGGCGCAAGGATTTCTGGTCGGTGCTCGATGGCCGCGGCAGCCAGGCGGCGCTGATGGCGCGGATGATCGACCTGGGTCATGAGCATCCGCTGGTGCCCAACGCGAAGATTCCCGATGGGCTGGACCTGTCGATCAACCGCACCAACCAGTGCCCGACACCGGACAGTATCGATGACTTCGTGGCGAAGAATCCGCGCAGCGGCATGCCGTTCGCCGTCACCGGCCTGACCGACAAGCAACTGTCCACCATCAAGACCTGGCTGGCCCAGGGGGCGCCGGTCGACGAAAAGGCCTGGCAGCCTGGCAGTGGTGAGGCACAACAGATCAGTGAGTGGGAGAGCTTCCTCAACCAGCCCGGCGCTCGCCAGAGCCTGGTATCGCGGTGGCTCTACGAGCACCTGTTCCTTGCCCACCTGTACTTCACCGAGCGCGGTGAGCCGGGGCACTTCTTCCAGCTGGTGCGTTCGCGCACACCCAGCGGCCAGCCCATCGACCCCATCGCCACGCGCCGGCCCAACGACGATCCGGGCAACACCTTCTACTACCGCCTGTGGCCCATCCAGGGTGTGATCGTACACAAGACGCACATCACTTATCCGCTCAACGAAGCCCGCCTCAAGCGTAACCAGGAGCTGTTCTACGGCTCCGCCTGGGACACCGACAAGGTGCCGGGTTACGGCCTGCAGCACCGCGCCAATCCGTTCGTGACCTTCGAGGCGATCCCGGCGCGGGCGCGCTACCAGTTCATGCTGGACAACGCCGAGTACTTCGTCCGCACCTTCATTCGCGGGCCGGTGTGCCGCGGGCAGATTGCCACCGACGTGATCCGCGACAATTTCTGGGCAGTGTTCCAGGACCCGGACCACGATCTCTACGTCACCGATCCGAAGTTCCAGCGCCAGGCCTCGCCGCTGCTGGCGCTGCCGGGGCAGATCGATGACGTCGGCGCCATGCTGTCGCAGTGGCGTTCCTACCGCGACATGCGCAATAAATATGAGGAGCTGCGCCAGGACGTCTACGACGAGGCGCCAGCGCCGACCTGGGCCGACATCTGGGCCGGCAACGACAACGCCGTGCTGAGCATCTTCCGCCAGTACGACAGCGCCTCGGTGCGCAAGGGGTTGATCGGCGGCGTGCCGCAGACTATCTGGTGGATGGACTATCCACTGCTGGAGCGCACCTACTATGGGCTGGTGGTGAACTTCGACGTGTTCGGCAACGTCGCCCACCAGGCGCAGACGCGGCTGTATTTCGACCTGATCCGCAACGGCGCCGAGCAGAACTTCCTGCGCCTGATGCCGGTTGGCGAGCGCCAGAAACTGCTCGACGACTGGTACCAGAGCAGCGGCAAGCTGAAGATGTGGGCGGACTACTACAACTCCGACAGCGACGCGCCCACCGGCCTGTTCCTGCCGGAAAAAGGCGCCAAGCTGGCCTTCGCCAAGCAATTGCTGAAGCACTACGTGGCGCTCAATGCGCGCCCCGATCCGATCAACCTGTGCGAAAACGGCGCCTGCTACCGCAACACCGTGGCAGCGCCGCTGCAGGATGCCGAACAGGCCTTCAGCCGCCTGGTCAGCCGCCCGGCCGCCGGGTTGCCGGTCATCGACCAGTTCCCCGAGGCGACCATGCTGCGCGTGGAACTGCCGGACGGCCAGCGCGAGATCTACACCGTGCTGCGCAACCGCGCGCACAGCAACGTTGCCTTCATGACGGGCGAGTCGCTGCGCTACCAGCCGGGGCTGGATACGCTGACCATCTACCCCGGCGTGCTGTCGAGCTACCCGAACTTCATGTTCAACCTCAAGGCCGCCGAGGTGGGCGACTTCGTCGCTGCGCTGGAGCAGGTGAAGGGCGCTGCAGACTTCGAGAAGGTCGCCGACCGCTGGGGAGTGCGTCGCAGTAATCCGCAATTCTGGTTCTACTTCCACGACCTGGATGCCTACCTGCGCGAAACCGAGCCGGTGGAGGCGGGCGTGCTGGACATGAACCGCTACGAGAACCTCTGATCCTGTACGACCGAGAGGGACGCCCGGTCCTTGCTCGCGAACCAAACCCTGGCGTGGGGCTGTTCGCGAGCAAGCTCGCTCCTACGAAAAGCTGATCTGCCCAGCTGCGAATTATTCCTACTAAAACGGTAGGGCTTTATCCCTTCCCCCCGAATGGCGTAAACTGGCGCCACGTTTGCGAGGAGTTGCCATGAGCGCTATCACCATTACCGAAGCCGCACAGGATTACCTGGCCGAGCTGCTGTCCAAGCAGGACACCCCCGGCATCGGCATTCGCATCTTCATCACCCAGCCGGGCACCACGTACGCCGAAACCTGCATTGCCTACTGCAAGCCGGGCGAGCAGAAGCCGGAAGACACCCCTGTCGGCCTGAAGGATTTCACCGCCTACATCGACGCAATCAGCGAGCCCTTCCTGGAAGACGCCGTGGTCGATTACGCCACCGACCGCATGGGCGGCCAGCTGACCATCAAGGCGCCCAACGCCAAGGTGCCGATGGTCAACGAAGACAGCCCGCTCACCGAGCGCATCAACTACTACCTGCAGACCGAGATCAACCCCGGCCTGGCCAGCCACGGCGGTCAGGTGAGCCTGGTGGACGTGGTTGAGGACAACATCGCCGTACTGCGTTTCGGCGGTGGTTGCCAGGGCTGCGGCGCGGTTGAGATGACCCTGAAGGACGGCGTCGAGAAGACCCTGATCGAGCGCATCCCCGAGCTGAAGGGCGTGCGTGACGTCACTGACCACAGCAACCGCGAGAACGCCTACTACTAAGGCCGGAGCGTGAGCTGCAGAAAAGGCGACCTTCGGGTCGCCTTTTTCGTTGGTGGATAACCGCTCGGATGCATGCGTAGGGCGCATAACCCGGAACGGGTTATCCGCCGCAATGGCGGATAACGCCTGAGGCGTTATTCGCCCTACGCAATGCTGTTCTTCGTAGGACCGAGGGGGACGCCCAGTCCTTGCTCGCGAACCAACCCCGCACAACACCGTCAGGCCTGCGCCATTTCTCGCCGCCCCGACCACATCACCACCAGCGCCACCAGCAGCACCGGCCACACCAGCAGGTTTACCGCGCCCCAGCCGACGCTGGTGATCAGCGCGCCGGAGCTGAACGACATCAGCGCCGCCAGGCTGCCATTGCCCAGTTCCATCAGCCCCTGCGCGTGGCCTCGCTCCTGTGGCGTATGGCCGAAGGCGAGCAGCGTGGTGCCGGCTACCAGCATCAGGTTCCAGCCCATGCCCAGCAGCAATGAGCTGACCAGGAACTGCGCCACCGACTGCCCGCTCAGGGCCACTGCCGCGCTCACCGCCAGCAGCGCCATGCCGACCCAGGCCACCCGACGACCGCCGAGGCGATCCACCAGCGGGCCAGCGATGAAGGCCGGCAGGAACATCCCCAGCACATGCCACTGGATCACGCTCACCGAGCGTTCCAGCGGCAGCCCGCAGAAGCTCATGGCCAGCGGCGTGGCGTTCATGATCAGGATCATCAGTCCATGGCCGGCAGCGGTGCAGGCCATGGCGGCGCGGACCGGCGGGCGCGACAGCAGCTCGCGCATCGCCTTCCAGCCGCCAGTGGAGGGCGCGGGCGCTGCGCCTTCCGGCAGGCGGCTGAGTACCGCGATGGCAACCAGGGCCAACCCGGCAATTGCCAGGTAGGAGCCCACGAAGGGCGCGGGCAGTGCGTTGCGCGACCACAGCGCCAGACTCGGCGCGAGCAGGGCGGCCAGCACGCCACCGCCGATCACGTAGGCCGTGGCGCGGCCCTTGTGCGACTCATCCACTGCCTCCAGCGCGGCGAAGCGGTAGTACATCGCCGATGCCTGGTAAGCACCGATGGGCAGCGCGCCGAGGCAGAACAGCAGGAAGTCCGCCAGCCACACGCCCAGCGCGCAGAGGAGCCCGCCGAGTACGCCGCCGGCCGCGCCCAGCAACAACCCGCGTCGGCGGCCATGGCGCTGCATGAACAGCGACAGCGGCTGTACCGCCAGCAGGTTGCCCAGCACCAGAATCGCCAGCGGCAGGGTCGCCAGGCTGTTGAGCGGCGTGAGTTGCGCGCCCACCAGCGAGGTGAGGGTGATACCGATCAGCGAGCAGGACCAGTACAACGCCTGGCTGGTGAACAGCAGACGGATGGCCGGAATGCGCAGCAGCATGATGCTTCCTCAGCCCTGGCAGCCGGCGGGCTTCAGCACCCGCTGGGTCGAGGCTGGATTGGCGGCGAGCTTTTCCAGCGGGCGGCGCGGGCGCGGCACCAGCTCGCCGCCGCAGTTGGGGCAATGGCCGTGCAGTACCTGTTCGGCGCAGTCGCTGCAGAAGGTGCATTCGAAGCTGCAGATACGGGCGTCGGCGCAGTCGCCGGGCAGGTCGCGGTCGCAGCATTCGCAGCCGGGGCGGAGTTCGAGCATGGCAGTCCTCCTGTGGGGGGTTGTCGTTGTCAGTGCAACTGGCCAAAGCGCTCGGCGTATTCCTGCGGGCTGATCGCCAGGTGCTTGTGGAAGGTGCGGCGCAGGTTCTCCGGATGGCCGAAGCCGCACAGCCGCGACACCGTGCTGATCGACGCCTGGGCGTCCTGCAGCAGCGCGCGCGCCGCTTCCAGGCGTACCCGTTCGACGTAGCGGCCAGGCCCCATGCCCAGTTCGCTGATGAACACCCGCGAGAGTGTGCGCGGGCTCATGCAGGCCTGCTCGGCCAGGGCTTCCAGCGACAGGTCATGGCCCAGGTGGGCGGGAATCCACTCCAGCAGCGCGGCCAGGCGCGGCGTGCGGGTCGGCTCCGGGGTCAGCCAGTGACTGAACTGCGCCTGCCCGCCGGGGCGCTTGAGGAACATCACCAGCCGCCGCGCCACCGCCAGTGCCAGCGCGCGGCCGAGGTCGGCTTCCACCAATGCCAGGGCGAGGTCGATGCCGGTGGTGACGCCCGCCGAGGTGAATACGTGATCGTCGCCATCGCGGCGCTGCGGATCGTAGGTGTGCAGGCGATCGCCCTGGACGAGCACTTCGGGAAAGCCTGCGCACAGCTCGTCGACATCCGCCCAGTGGGTGGTGGCCGGACGGCCGTTGAGGACGCCGGCAGCTGCGAGGATCAGTGCACCGGAGCATACCGAGCCGAGCCGGCGCACCCGGGGTTCGGCGGCGGCCAGCCAGTGCAGCAGGTCGGTGTTTTCGCATTGCGCCGGAACGCCTAGCCCGCCGGGGACCAGCAGGGTATCCAGGGTGGTGGGATCGACTTCCCGCCACCCCTGATCGGCGCAGATGCGGATGCCCGCCGAGGTCGCCACCGGCCCGGCCTGTTCGCCCAGCACCAGCAGTTCATAGAGCGGTGCCAGGCCCTGGCGCTGGCGCTCGACATTGGCGGAGGCGAACACCTGCAGCGGCCCGGTGATGTCCAGGCTCATGACCTCGGGGTAGAGCAGGCAGGCGATGCGGCGCGGCGATTCCATGGCAACACTCGTTCAGTGGATGGAACGAGTGTGGCGATGACCGGCGCTGGCGGCAACGTCAGTCATCCCACGAATCTTGCCAAGTTATGCCGCGGGGGCCTTTGCAGAACCCAGCCGATAGGCGCTGGCATACAGCACCGGCAGCACCACCAGCGTCAGCAGCGTGGCGAAGCCCAGGCCGAACATGATCACCACCGACATGCTCTGGAAGAAGGCGTCCAGCAGCAATGGCGCCAGGCCGAGGATGGTGGTCAATGCGGTCAGGCAGATCGGCCGCAGACGCGCGCAGGCAGCATTGACCAGCGCCTCGCGCGGTGGCTGGCCGCTTTCGGCGAGGTTGTCGACTTCCTCCAGCAGCACGATGCCGTTGCGCACCAGCATCCCGGACAGGCTCAGCAGCCCCAGCAGGGCCATGAAGCCGAACGGGATACCGGTGAGCAGGAAGCCGACGGTCACGCCGATCATCGCCAGCGGCACGGTGAGCCAGATCAGCAGCGCCTTGCGCGGTGAGGAGAACATCAGCACGGTGATGATGAACATCGCCAGGAAGGCCATCGGCAAGCTGCCGAGCACGCCGTTGCGGGCGTCGCCGGAGCTTTCCACGTCGCCGCCCCAGGCCAGCTCGTAGCCCGGTGGCAGTTGCAGCGCTTCGATCTGCGGGCGCACGCGGGCCAGCAGTTGCGAGGAGGTTTCGCCGCTCTGCGGGGCGACGTCGGCCATCACCGTCAGGGTGCGCTTGCGGTCCTGACGCAGGATCAGCGGGTCTTCCCAGACGCTGTCGAAGCCGCCGACCACTTGCTCGATGGGCAGGTAGCGCTGGCTCACCGGACTCCACAGCATCAGGTCGTTGATCTGCCCGGCAGTCAGCTCGCTCTCGCGTACGACGATGGGCAATTGCTGGGTGCCGTCGCGGTAGAGACCCACCGAGAGGCCGCTGAAACTCATGCGCAGCAGGCTGTCCAGGTCGCCCTTGTCGATGCCCAGTTCACGGCCGCGGGCTTCGTTGAACTGTGGGCGCACCAGCAGCGCGCGGGCCTGCCAGTCGTGGCTGACGCCGGTGGCGACAGGGTCGGCGGCGAGGATGTCACCGACCTGGGCACCGAGGCGGCGTAGTTGTTGCGGATCGGAGCCGGTCAGGCGCACTTCGATGGCACTGCCGTTGGACGGGCCGAACATCAGGCGCTTGAGGCCGGTCTGCACCTGCGGGTAGTGCTCGTCGAGGTAATGCTGCAGGTCGGCGATCAGCCCGGGAATCTGCGCGCGGTTCTCGGTGCGCACCAGCACCTGGGCGTAGTTGGCGTGCTGGCGTTCGGCGCCGTAGGTGAGGATGAAACGCGGCGCGCCCTGGCCGATGCTGGTCACGGTGCGCTCGACGCCGGGCAGGGCGGTGATGTGCTGGTCGATCTCGGCGGCCAGGTCGCGGGTGTGCTCGATGGCCGTGCCCTGGGGCAGCCACAGGTCAACGAAGAACATCGGCGTGTTGGCCGGCGGGAAGAAGTTCTGCCGCACCTGGGAGAAGCCCAGCAGGGACGCAGCCAGCGCCAGGGCCAGTACGCCCAGGGTCAGCGTGCGCTGGCGCAGGCAGGCTTGCAGCAGGGCACGGTAGGCGCGATACAGCCAGCCCTGGTGCGGCTCGGCGCTGTCGCCTTGCACCGGCATGCGGGCGAAGGCCCAGCGGGCGAACAGCGGCGCCAGGGTCATGGCGGTGACCCAGCTGAGCAGCAGCGACACCAGCAGCACGTCGAACAGCGAGCGGCAGTACTCGCCGGTGGAGTCCGAGGACAGCCCGATGGGCGCGAAGGCCAGCACCGCAATCACCGTTGCTCCCAGCAGGGGCAGGGCGGTGAGGCGGACGATGTGACGGATCGCGGCGTCGATGCCCTGGCCGCGCAGGCGGCCCACCAGCACGCCCTCGACCACCACGATGGCGTTGTCCACCAGCATGCACAGGGAAATGATCAGCGCGCCGAGGCTGATGCGTTGCAACTCGATGCCCAGCAGGTACATCAGCAGCAGGCTGCCCAGCACGTTGATCGCCAGTACCCCGGCGATCACCACGCCGCTGCGCAGGCCCATGAAGATCAACAGGGTGCCGACGACGATGCCCAGCGCGAGGACGAAGCTGAGCAGGAAACCGTTCACCGCGCCGTGAACTTCCACCGCCTGGTCGTAGAACGGCGTGAGTTGCATGCCGGCGGGGCGCTCGCTTTCCAGCTGGTCGAGGCGCAGGTGCACGGCGTCACCGACCTTCACCACGTTCACCTGCGGGGCGAAGGCGATGCCCAGCGCCAGGGCGGGGTTGCCGTCGGCGCGCCAGAGGTGGCTGGGGGTATCGGTGAAACCGCGCTTGACCGTGGCGATGTCGCCCAGGCGGATCAACTGGGCGCTGCCCGGCGCACTGACCAGCAGTTGTTCCAGTTCCGAGACGTCAGTGAATTCGCCGGTGGGGTGCAGGCGGATACTCTCGCTGCCGACGCGCAGGCTACCGGCGTCGGACACCACGTTCTGACGGGTCAGCAGGTTCACCAGGCGAGTCAGCGGCACGCCCATGGCGGTCATCTTTTCCCGCGAGACGTCCACTTGCACTTGTTCTGCCTGCAGGCCTGAGACCACTACCTTGCTCACGCCCGGTACCAGCACCAGCTCACGGCGCAGGTAGTCGGCGTAGTCGCGCAGCTCCTGGTAGCTGTAGCCCTTGCCGGACAACGACAGGAGGATGCCGTAGACGTCACCGAAATCGTCGTTCACCTGCGGCGGCGAGACGCCCGGCGGCAGGTGCGGGGCGAGGTCGTTGACCTTGCGCCGCAATTTGTCCCAGATCTGCGGCAGCTCGCCTGCGCGGTACTGCGGCTTCACGTTGACGGTGATCTGTGACAGCCCGGCGCTGGAGATCGAAGTGAGCTTGTCGACATAGGCCAGTTGTTGGATGGCGTTCTCCAGCGGGTAGGTGACTTCTTCTTCCACCTGCTGCGGCGAGGCGCCGGCGTAGCGGGTGGCGACCACAGCGGTTTTCACTGTGAAGGCAGGGTCTTCCAGGCGGCCGATCTCGAGGATGGCGTAGAGGCCGCCGAGGGATAGCAGGAGGATGACGATCCAGCTGCTGACCTTGTTTTTCAGAAAGTAGCCGGTGATATCCATCACAGCCCCCGTTCGCGTTGCCACGGGCGCACGCGCTGGCCTTCACGCAGCTCGGCGGTGCCGGCGGCGACGATGCGCTCGCCTGGCTCCAGCCCGGAGAGAATCTGGATGCCTTCCGTGCCGGGCTGGCCGAGCTTCACTTCGCGGCGCTCGACGTGCAGCGCGTCACCGTCACCTTTCACTACCCATACCTGGCTCAGTCCCGGCGCGCTGTTATCGGCGCTGAACACCGCTTCCACCGGCACCCGCAGTACCGCCTGGGCATCGCGGCCGAGCTGGGCGAAGTCCACCTCGACGGTGGCGCTCATGCCCGGCAGCAGGGTCACGTCCCTGGGGCGCTCGAGGGTGAGGGTGACGGTGTAGCTCAGGGTCGCCGGGTCGGGGCGGGTGCTGTGCTCCTTGTAATGCGCGGGGAAATCGCGTCCCGGCACGCGGGCCAGGCGCACGATGGGCTGGTAGTCGCTGCGCAGGCTGGCGCCGTCGACGCGCTCGAGCAGGCTCTCCGGCAGCTGGAACTGCACGTCGTAGGTATCGGCCGATTGCAGGATCGCCACCGGCTGCTTGGGCTGCAGCATCTGGTGGTTCTGTACCGGCACCTGGGCGATGACCCCGGCGAAGGGCGCTTCCAGGCGCGCATAGCCCAGCTCCTGGCGGGCCAGTTTCAGCGCGGCTTCGGCGGAATCCAGCTGGGCCTTGCGCTGGTCCAGTTCGGCGCGGGCCACCAGTTGCCGCTCGTTGAGCGTGGCGACGCGCTGGTACTGGGCGCGGGCCAGGTTATAGCTGGCCTCGCGGTCGCGCAGGCGCAGGCGCAAGTCGGCGTCGTCCAGCTCGGCAATCGATTGGCCGCGCTCGACGCGCTGGCCCTGTTTCACCGAGAGCGTCTTGAGATGGCCGGCGATACGGAAGGAGAGGTCGACTTCATCCGAGGCCACCAGTTGGCCGGGGAACTGACGCACACCTTCGGCAGTGGCGGCGGGCACGCTGTAGAGCTTCACCGGGCGCACGGTCTCGACCGGTGCCGAGGGAGTCGGGCCACAGCCGACCAGCAGGCCGGCGAGCAGAAGGCAGGCGGGCGTTTTCACGCGGGAATCCTCTGAAATTGAGCGGTGCAACAAGGCTGCGCGCCGCTCGGAGAAGTCCGCCTGACATGAGTCAAGACGCGCCAGACGGCTCAGGGAAAGTTCAGCAGCTGTACAGGGTTCGTTCAGAAACAGCCGTCAGACCTTCAACACGCCACGAAAACCCCGCGCGGCGTAATAGGACTGCACACCATTGTGGTAGGTGAAGACCCGCTCGTAGCGGCGGTCGCCGAACAGCGCGCCGTCGAGCTTGCGCATCGAACCCGGGGTGCGCAGCCAGCTGGAGGTCTTCTGATCGAAGCTGCCCAGCTCCTGTAACTGCCGGTACTGCGCCTCGTCCAGCAGCTCGATGCCGATCTGCGCGGCCAGCTCGGTGGCGCAGCCAGCAGGCTTGTCCTTCTTGCGCGCGTCCAGGGCGTCGCGGTCGTAGCAGAGGCTGCGGCGGCCAGCCGGGGTCTCGGCGGAGCAGTCGAAGAACAGGAGGGCGCCGCTGGCGCTCTCGCGGCCGACCACGTCGGGTTCGCCGCCGGTTTCTTCCATCTGCTCCAGGGCCTTGAGCTTGGCCGGGGCGGCCTCCAGGCGCGCCTGGACTTCCACCCAGTCGATGCCCTTGTGGCGTTGCGGATGCTGGTCGAAGCGGGCCTGCAAGGTGGCCAGCAGGGTATCGCGCTGCTTTGCGTTCATTCGCCATCTCCCTGGAGTGATTTCTTCAGCGATGGCAAAGCAGTAAAGCAGGAAAACGCTGGCTCGCCCCGTCTAGCCGGCGTCGCCCCAGCGCTCGCGCACCGCGAGGATGTCCGGCAGGCAGTCGAGGAACAGCTCCACCAGCTCCGGGTCGAACTGGCTGCCTTTTTCCCGACGCAGCAGTTCCACCGCCTCGTCGATGCTCCACGCCGGCTTGTACGGGCGCACGCTGGTCAGCGCGTCGAACACGTCGGCGATGGCGACGATGCGCCCCTCGATGGGAATCTCCTCGCCGCGCAGACCCTTCGGATAGCCGGTGCCGTCCCAGCGCTCGTGGTGGGTGAGGGCGATGCTGCGGGCCAGGCGCAGCAGGTTGGAGTCGTGCTCGCCGATGATCCGTGCGCCGATTTCCGGATGCTGGCGCATCACCGCCCATTCGTGCTCGTCGAGCCGGCCGGGTTTCTGCAGGATGGCGTCTGGAATACCGATCTTGCCCACGTCGTGCATGGGCGCGGCATTGAGCAGGTCGTCGGCGGCCTTCTCGGAGTAGCCGGCAGCGCGCGCCAGGATGTGCGCGTAGTGGCTCATGCGGATGACGTGCAGGCCGGTCTCGTTGTCCTTGTACTCGGACGCCTTGCCCAGGCGCTGGACGATCTGCAGGCGCGTCTCGCGCAGTTCCTCCACGCGCACCAGCGACAGGTGCGTGCGTACCCGTGCCTTGACGATGGGCGGGCTGACCGGCTTGGTGATGTAGTCCACCGCGCCGACCTCGAAGCCCTTGGCTTCGTCCGGCACATCGGCCAGGGCGGTGACGAAGATCACCGGGATGGCGCAGGTCGCTTGCTCGGCCTTGAGTCGCTGGCACACCTCGAAGCCGGTCATGCCGGGCATCATCACGTCGAGCAGGATCAGCTCCGGGCGCTCGCGATTGGCCAGTTCCAGGGCCTTCTCGCCATCCTTGGCGAACAACAGGCGGTAGTCGTCCTGCAGAATGTGGCGCAGCACCTGCAGGTTGGTGGCCTCGTCGTCCACCAACAGCAGGCAGGGCCGATGATCTTGGGCGGTCAGGGTCATGCTTGCTCCAGGCGGGTGCCGAGGGTCCTGACCCATTCCAGGGCCTGGTCGAAGTCGAAATCGTCGATGGCGTAGCGCAGGGCTTCGAAGGCCTCGCGATGCTTGCCCTGGGCGGTACCCAGGCGCAGGCGCTCCAGCGCCTGGTCGTCGAGACCGCCACGGGAGAGCGCCAGTTGCAAGGCTTGCAGAGCATCGTGCAGGTCTTCCGAGGCCGCTTCGCCAACCGCTTCGGCGACGGCGTCGGGCACCAGCGGTACCGATTCGCGAACAGTGGCGAACTCCATGCGGACCCGCTCCAGCGCAGAGCCCAGCTGTTCAGCCGGACCATGTTCAGCGGCGCCTTCCAACGCGCCGATGGCGCCGGCCAGGCGCGGCAGGGCGAGGTTGGCGGCGGCACCGCGCAGTCGGTGGGCGAGGGTGGTGATGCTGGTGCGGTCACCTTCGTTCACCGCGCTTTCCAGTGCGGCAAGGCTGGCTTCCTGCTCATCGAGGAAGCGCCCGATGGCCCGCGCCATGGGCAGCGGGCCGCCCCACAGGCGCGCACCGGCAGTCCAGTCCAGGGTCGCCAGTGGTGTTGGCTCGCTGGCCTGTGAGCTGCGTACAGCGGGGGCGGCACCGAGCAGGCGGGCCATCTCCTCCAGCAAGCCGGCGAGGTCCAGCGGTTTGCTGGCGAAACCGTTCATGCCGGCGTCGAGGGCGTTCTGCCGGTCGCGGTCGAGCACGCTGGCAGTGAGGGCGATGATCGGTACGGCCTCCGCACCGCGCTGTTGCTCGAGGGTGCGGATGCGCCGGGTCGCTTCCAGGCCGTCCATGCCGGGCATCTGCACATCCATCAGGATCAGGTCGAAGTCCTGCGCGCTGTAGGCGTCAACGGCGGCCTGTCCGTCGCCGACGCTGTGCGGGCGATGGCCCAGGCGGCGCAGATTCAGCTCCAGCAGCTCGACGTTCTGCGGCACGTCGTCGGCTACCAGAATGCGCAGTGGCGGCAGGTTCGGTGTGTGGCTGCGGGCTGCCGGTTGCACGCTGCGGCCGGCCGGCAGCGGCAGGTCGACGGTGAACACGCTGCCCCGGCCCACTTCGCTCTCCACGGTAATACGGCCACCCATCAGCTCCACCAGCTGACGCGAAATGGTGGTGCCAAGGCCCGTGCCGCCGAAGCGCCGGCTCATGGAGGCGTCGGCCTGGGCGAAAGGGTCGAAGATGCGCTCCAGGCGGTCGGCGGCGATGCCGATGCCGGTGTCGCGGATGGCCAGGCGCAGCGCGCCGGGTTCGCCGCTGATCACCAGCCGCACCTCGCCGCGCTCGGTGAACTTCACCGCGTTGCCCAGCAGGTTGGTCAGCACCTGCTGCAGGCGCAACGGGTCGCCCTGGAAGTACTCGCCGGCGCGCTGGCCGTAGTCGATCTGCAGGCTCAGCCCCTTGCGCTCGGCGGACAGCCGCAGCGCCGCGCAGACTTGCTCGCACAGTTCCGGCAGGGAGAAGTCGAGCGCTTCCAGCTCGATGGCGCCACGGTCCAGCTTGGCGGTGTCGAGGATGTCGTTGAGCAGGCCCAGCAGCGAGCGCGAGGCGTTCTGCACGGTGGTCAGGTAGCGCCGCTGGTTCTCTTCCAGCGGCGAATCCAGCAGCAGTTCGGTGAAGCCCATGATGGCGTTCATCGGCGTGCGGATTTCATGGCTCATGTTGGCGAGGAAGCTGCTGCGTGCGGCGGCGGCCTGTTCGGCGCGGTCGCGGGCGCTGCGCAGTTCCTGCTCCATGACGCGGCGCGGGGTGAGGTCGGTGGCCAGTTTCACTACCTTCACCGGCTTGCCGTCGAAGTCGAGGATCGGGTTGTAGGTGGCGTGGATCCACACCTCGCGCCCATCCTTGGCCAGGCGGCGGTACTCGCCGGCGCTGTGCTCGCCTTCGCGCAGCCCCTGCCAGAACGCCTGGTAGCGGGCGCTGGCGGCGACGTCCGGCGGGCAGAACAGGCTGTGGTGCTGGCCCAGCACCTCCGTCTCGCTGTAGCCGAAGAGTTCGAGGATGTTCTCGTTGGCGGCCAGGACACGGCCGTCCAGGTCGAATTCGATCAACGCCATGGCGCGGCCGATGGCAGTGACCTTGCCTTCGTACTCGTTGCTCAGCAGCTTGGTTTCGGTCTGGTCGAGCAGTACGCCGTCGATCCATTGCGGCCTGCCGGCCTCGTCGTAGCTGGCGCTGCCGCCTTCCCAGATCCAGTGTTCGGCGCCGCTGCGGTCGAACAGTCGATATTCGACGACATAGCTGCGGCGCTCGGCGATGGCGCGGCGTACTTCCTCATTCACCGCTTGCTGGTCGTCGGGGTGGTAGAGCTGGCCGAAGGTGATGCGCCTGGCGCTGAAGTCCTGTGCGGACCAGCCGGTGATGGCCTCGACCGCGTCACTGACGAACAGGGTGCTCCAGGGATCGTCCGGAAGGACGCGGAAGGCGATGCCGGGCATGTTGCGGATCAACGAGCGGTACTGCTCCTCGCTGGTGCGCAGGGCCTGCTCCATCACGCGGCGCTCGCTGATGTCGGCGACGAACACGACGAACCAGGGCTTGCCGTCGTGATCGGTGACGCCGAGGCTGACCCGCGCGGGGAATTCGCGGCCATCCCGGGTGAGGCCTTCCAGCTCCAGTTCGGAGTTGTGGAACTGGCGCTCGCCGCTGCGTTTGTAGTGCTCCAGGGCGACGCGGAACTGGTGTCCGTAGGCCTCGTTCATCAGCACCTGCATGGGCTGGCCGACCAGCTCGTGGGGGTGCCAGCCGAACAGGCGCAGCACCGCGTGGTTCACCGAGCGGATCACGCCGCTATGGTCGATGGTGAGGATGGCCTCGACGGCGGCGTCGAGCAGCGAATCCAGGTGCTTGCGCCGTCGCTGCAGCTCCTGGAACAGCTGGCGGTAGCGCAACAGGCCGTTTACCGCGGCGACGCAGATGCTCAGGCTGATGGTGGCCATGGACACCGCCATCGCCAGGTAGAAGCTGCCCTGCACACCCTGCGGCACGCCGAACTCCTCGCGGCCGACGAAGCGTGCGGCGGCCATCCCGGTGTAGTGCATGCCGGCGATCGCCAGGCCCATCACCACGCCGCTGACCAGGATCGTCAGGTTCGGCCGTATCCGCCCGCGCAGGCCGAAGCGCACCCACAGCGCGATCACCGCCAGCACCACGGCAACCAGTATCGACAGGGTGAACATCCACGGGTCGTAGCGCAGCAACGGGGCCATCTGCATCGCCGCCATGCCGCTGTAGTGCATGGCACCGATACCCGCGCCGACCAGCACGCCGCCGCCGATCAGTTGAAGGCGGCTGACGTTGCGACGGGCGAGCAGGCTCAGGGCGATCCACGAGGCGAACAGGCTCGGCAGGCCGGAGAGCAGGGTGATCAGCGGGTCATAGCGCACCGCAGCGCAGAGCTGGAAGGACAGCATGCCGATGAAGTGCATCGCCCACACGCCGCCACCGAGGGCCACCGCGCCGGTGCCGAGGGCCAACTGGCGGTAGAACGGGCTGCGCGCGAGCCGCGCCACGCCCGACAGTTGCAGGGCCATGGCCGAGGTGAAGATGGCGATGAGGATGGAGAGCAGGACCAATGCCGTGTTGTGCTCGCCGAAAACCAGCAGCGAAGGGGTGTCGCCGCTGTAGAAATATCGCTGCAGATCGAGCATTGAACGAAGACCGTACTGCGTGCCGAAGGCCCGGTGGAAGACGAGACTGGGGTGAGCAAAACACAGGATGACTGCAAATTGCCATCATTGTCGGTCGCTGCGCCCGCGAAGACCCCGCCACAGAGCAGGAATCGGACGAGTGGAAAGCCGGTGTTCGGAATCGAAGCTGAAACGATGCAGCAGGTGAGGCGACCGATAACGCGCTATCGGCGAATGGGGCGGGAAATTGAGCGTTTGCCGACGGCTGGCAGAGCCCATGAAAAAGCCCGGCTGAGGCCGGGCTTTTTGCGGTACCTGTCTGTGGATCAGGCGGGCATGTGCCATTCCTGCAGACGGTAGCCTTCGCGGTTCAGCTCGTCACGGGCCTGGTTCAGCAGGCCTTCGAGCTGCTCCGGGTCGGAGTAGGCGGAGCTGGGAATGCGGGTGAGGCCCAGCAGACGGGCACCGGTACGATCGAGAACGGACAGGTCGAGGCTGCCGTCGCCCCCTTGGTCAACCCAGGTCACACAGTGGAAGGGTTGGAAGGCTCGTCCGGTGATCAGCAGAGCCTCGTTGAAACGAAGAGTCGCATGCATGGTTGTGATCTCTCTGCGCGGTAATCCATTGCGAAGGTGGCGAAAGCGGTTCATCCACTTTCGTGTTCGTTCACGCAATTGATGGATTCAGAGTCGAAGAAAGTCACAACCCATGTCGCGGTTGTACACAAAATAGTCGCAAATAAAACTGTTTGATTCGCTGTAGGCCCCGCCAGCCGTGGCCTGCAGCGATTCCAAGGGTGCGCCATCGCGTCGCACGCACCTGATATGACCGGCGACGAACGGTCAGGCTTGCATCGCCCAACCGTCCACGTTCATCGCCGCCTGGCGCAATGCCTCGGAGCGCGTCGGATGTGGGTGGCAGGTGCGCGCGACGTCCTCGGCGGCGCCGCGGAACTCCATGGCCACGCAGTATTCCGCGATCATGTCGCCGACGTTCGGGCCGATCATGTGCACGCCGAGAATCTCGTCGCTGCGCTCGTCCGCCAGCACCTTCACGAAGCCCTCGGTCTCGTGGTTGATCTTCGCCCGGCTGTTGGCGGTAAAGGGGAACTTGCCCACCTTGTAGGCGCGGCCCTCGGCCTTGAGCTGTTCCTCGGTCTTGCCCACGGTGGCCACTTCCGGGTGGGTGTAGATCACGCTGGGGATCACGTCGTAGTTCACTTCCCCGGCCTTGCCGGCGATCAGCTCGACACAGGCGATGGCTTCGTCCTCGGCCTTGTGCGCGAGCATCGGGCCGGAGGTCACGTCGCCGATCACCCAGATGCCCGGCACGCTGCTGCGGTGCTCGTGGTTTTCCAGCAGGCCGCGCTTGTCGGTGGTCAGGCCCACGCTTTCCAACCCGAGGCCCTGCGTATAGGGGCGGCGGCCGATGGCGAGCAGGACGTAATCGGCCTGGATCGATTCCGCCGCGCCGCCGGCGGCCGGCTCGACGCTCAGCGTCACCTGCTTGCCGCTGACCTTGGCCTGGGTGACCTTCGAGCCCAGCTTGAAGCTCATGCCCTGCTTGGTCAGCGCGCGCTGGAAGGTCTTGGCGGTTTCCAGGTCCATGCCGGGGCAGATGCGGTCCAGGTACTCGATCACCGTGACTTGCGCGCCCAGGCGGCGCCATACCGAACCCAGCTCCAGGCCGATCACACCGGCGCCGATCACCACCAGGTGCTTGGGCACTTCCGGGATGGACAGCGCGCCGGTGGAATCGAGGATGCGCTGGTTATCGACCTCCACCCCTGGCAGCGGGGAGGGTTCCGAACCGGTGGCGATGATGATGTCCTTCGCGGTGAGCGAGGTTTTGCTGCCGTCGGCGGCGGTCACTTCGACCTTGCCCGGCCCGTCAATGCGGCCCCAGCCTTTTACCCAGTCCACCTTGTTCTTGCGGAAGAGGAATTCCACGCCCTTGGTCAGCGCGGTAACGCTCTCGGCTTTCTGCTTCATCATCTGTGCCAGGTCCAGCTTGGGCTTGACCTGGATACCGAGGTTGGCGAACTCGCCGCCGGCTGCTGCTTCGTACAGCTCGGATGCGTGCAGCAAGGCCTTGGACGGCATGCAGCCGACGTTCAGGCAGGTACCGCCGAGAGTCTCGCGACCCTCCACGCAGGCGACCTTCAGGCCCAGCTGGCCGGCGCGAATCGCCGCGTTGTAGCCGCCGGGGCCGCCGCCAATGACGATCACATCGTATGCGCTCATGCAGTGTTCTCCGCAGTAGGAAAAAGGGGTGAATCGAGGTTAGTCGGCACTCGCCGGATCACCAGCGCAGGGCTCGGGATAAGCGTTACTCAATTTATATTACGAACATAATATATGATGCCGCGCAAGTC
This sequence comes from Pseudomonas sp. YH-1, assembly GCF_051990045.1. Taxonomy (NCBI): domain Bacteria; kingdom Pseudomonadati; phylum Pseudomonadota; class Gammaproteobacteria; order Pseudomonadales; family Pseudomonadaceae; genus Pseudomonas; species Pseudomonas sp. YH-1. The sequence goes on from NZ_CP178184.1 coordinate 3,379,718, forward strand.
ACGCAGACATGACAGGCGCGGCGAGGAGGGCGAAAATGCAGGGCTTTGGCGCCTCAGGTTCGTGCGCCTACGGAGAATTCATGAAGATCGACTGCGATTTCGACAGCGGCAACATCCAGGTCATCGACGACAGCGACCCGCGCCACGTGCGCCTGGCGCTGCGCCCGGACAGCAAAAGCCCGCACTTCCAGTGGTTCCACTTCAAGGCCGAGGGCCTGCAGCCCGGCCAGCAATACCAGTTCAGCCTGACCAATACCTCGGGCTCCAGCTACACCGGCGGCTGGCCGGGCTACAACGCCGTGGCGTCCTATGACCAGCGCGACTGGTTCCGTGTGCCCAGCTCCTTCGACGCCAACGGCCTGCACTTCACGCTCGATGTCGAGCAGCCCCAGGCCTGGTTCGCCTACTTCGAGCCCTACAGCCGCGCGCGCCATGCCGAACTGGTGAAGCACGCCCAGGCCAACGGTGCCGAACTGCTCGCCACGGGGCACAGCCTCGAAGGCCGCGAGCTGCCGTTGCTGCGTATCGGCAAGGGCGCGGCCGGCGCACGCAAGATCTGGCTGATTGCCCAGCAGCATCCTGGCGAGCACATGGCTGAGTGGTTCATGGAAGGCCTGATCGAGCGCCTGCAATCCGGCGCGGCTGACATCCAGAGCCTGCTGGAGCGCGCCGACTTTTACCTGGTGCCGAACATGAACCCGGACGGCGCCTTCCACGGCCACCTGCGCACCAACGCCGCCGGCAAGGACCTCAACCGCGCCTGGGCTGCGCCCAGCGCCGAGGAGAGCCCCGAAGTGCTGTTCGTCCAGCAGCAGATGGCAAAATACGGCGTCGACCTGTTCCTCGACGTGCACGGCGATGAGGAAATTCCCTTCGTGTTCGCCGCCGGCTGCGAAGGCAACCCGGAGTTCACGCCGCGCCTGGATCGCCTGGAAAGCCTGTTCCGCGAGCGCCTGGAAGCCAACGGCGAATTCCAGAGCGTGCACGGCTATCCGAAGGACGCCCCGGGCCAGGCCAACCTGACCCTGGCCTGCAACCATGTCGGCCGCACCTACGACTGCCTGTCGCTGACCCTGGAAATGCCGTTCAAGGACCACAACCTGTCGCCCAATGCGCGTACCGGGTGGAGCGGGGCGCGTTCCAAGGCGTTGGCCGGCGCGGTACTGACCACCATCGGCAGTCTGGTCGACGAGTTGCGCTGATTCGCGAGCGGGCGTGTATCGCGGTTTGTTATTGCCCGCCCCGGAGCTCTTCGTAGGACCGCGGGGGACGCCTAGTCCTTGCTCGCGAACCCGCCCAGCCGCAGAGCCGCTGGGTATCCTTGTTCGCGAGCAAGCTCGCTCCTACAGAAAGGTGCCTTTCCCGGCGACGTCCTACATCCTTGGCGGCTGACCGTTCGGTTGATCCGTCGCAGGCAGTCGTTGAATCTTCCTGCTCGCGTGCTAATCCAAAGGGTGAGGCATACAAGTTCAGGAGGTAGGTATGACTCGTCATCGGAAGCTGTTGACCCCACAGGCCATCGAAGACCTGCAGGAACGCATGGACGCCCTGGAAGAACTGGACTTCAGAGAGCGCCGTGAAGTGCGCAAGAACCGCTCGGGCGAACACAGGCCACGCGCCCATCTCGGCATGGCCTGAGCAAGTGGGCCTCACGGTCCGGTCTCACTGGCGCCAGCGCCAGCCAAGGAGACACGACAAGGCCGATTCGGCATCGCGCCGGACCGGCCTTGCGTGACGTTATTCACTCCTTCATTCATTTCGTCGGACGGTCTCCCGCATTCCGCGCTGTAGTTTCTCTCCTGTCATCCATTTCCCCTCTGTAAGCGGCTCCCTAGAGCGGTTCGTATCTGTAACGTCCGGCTTGTCCAGTAGCGGATGTCTTACAAAAAACCGACTGAAAACTTGAACTGCTTCACATAAAATCGGGTCTTCCGTTAGCGCATTTCGCTCTACCCGCAGCCGTCAGAAGTAGCCCCATGGAAAACCACAGTACCCCCCTGGGTCCGGTTCCCGCACACCTGGTCCGTGAAGCCGTGGCCAAGAAAACGGGACTCGGCTGGGTGGTCGAGTTCAACGTCGCCACCTGGCTCAACCTGGCCGTGCGCGACGACACCGCCATCGCGCTCAAGATCAGCTACCTGGACGGCGAAAAGCCCCGGGAAGTGCTGGTCGACAAGGGCAGCATCTTCGGCGCCCAGCGCATCCTGCTGTGCGGCATCGCCCGCCTGGGGGTGAACCAGAAGCTGGAGTCCATGAGCCTGTCGCTGGAAACCCGTGCGCCCATCCAGTCGCTGCTGGTCGAGGAACTCTTCGTCCAGGCCGTCGAGCGCCAGAGCGAAAAGAAGAACGGCACCCGCAAGGCCCGTTGACGCTTCAGCGCCAGTGGATCGCCTGAGCAACGCCATCGGCGGGCATTCCCGTCATGCATGAAGCCACGCCGGGCTTGCGATCCGCCGGCAGGAGCGGGGAACATCGCCGGGCCCCACTCGAAGCTTCAGGAAGCTCCATGCCCCTCGATATCGAACAGCTCAAGCTCTACACCGCCCACCGTGGCATCGCCATTCCCATGCTCGATTTCCTGCAGTTCCGCCACGCTCCGGCGGAAGACGGAAACGGGCCGGGTCGTCTGGTCGTACGCGTCGAACCGCAGCACGTGAACGGCTGGGCCAACGCCCACGGAGGTCTGATCATGACCCTGCTCGACGTCGCCATGGCACTGAGTGCCAGCGATGCCGACGAGGCCGGACGCGGCGTAGTGACGGTGGAAATGAAGACCAATTTCCTGCGCCCCGGTGGAGAAGTGGGTGAGGTCCTGGAAGCCCTCGGCAACGTACGCCATCACACCCGTTCCATCGCCTTCTGCGAGGCCGAGTTGCGCAACAGTGCCGGCGTGGTCGTTGCTTCCGCGTCCGGCACCTTCAAGTACGTCAACAAGCCGCGCCCGCTGGCCGACGCCTGAGCATTTCCCCTCCCGTTGGCGGCCGTAGACGGAACATCGCGGCCGTTTCTCTCCCCTGATATCGCCTCGATATCAGCTCCGTTCAGCGGCTCGCCCGCGTCATCGAGACCTTCCGAAGTTATCGGCTGTCCTATCGAAGAACGCTCTAGCACGGGCTTTGTAAGAAATATCTTTCACTGGCTGTAATGAATTCGTCATAAAGCGTGACTACATTTTTCTGTCATGAAAGTGTCACTCGATGTGACTGAGCCAGTGACGGCACAAGGCAACCCACCATGCTGCTCGATGACAAGAACTTCCCACGACGCGTCCAGCGCGACTTGCTGGATGACCGCGACGAAGAGCTCGAACTCGAACTGTTCGACGAACTCTACGACTTCGAAGGGCTGCGCGAAGGCAGCCTGCAGACCCATGAAGAACGCCTGGCGCGCCAGCGCTACTTCCACACGCTGTTCAGCCTGCAGGCCGAGCTGGTCAAGCTGCAGAACTGGGTGGTGAAGACCGGCCACAAGGTCGTCATCCTCTTCGAAGGCCGCGACGCGGCGGGCAAGGGCGGCGTGATCAAGCGCATCACCCAGCGCCTGAACCCGCGCGTCTGCCGCGTCGCCGCGCTGCCCGCGCCGAATGACCGCGAGCAGACCCAGTGGTACTTCCAGCGCTACGTCTCGCATTTGCCGGCGGCAGGGGAGATCGTCCTGTTCGACCGCAGCTGGTACAACCGCGCCGGGGTGGAGCGGGTAATGGGCTTCTGCACCGACGTCCAGTACGAGGAATTCTTCCGCAGCGTGCCCGAGTTCGAGCGCATGCTCGTGCGCTCGGGCATCCAGGTCATCAAGTACTGGTTTTCCATCTCGGACGAGGAGCAGCACTACCGCTTCCTCAGCCGCATCCATGACCCGCTCAAGCAGTGGAAGCTCAGCCCCATGGACCTGGAATCGCGCCGCCGCTGGGAGTCCTACACCAAGGCCAAGGAAGTGATGCTCGAACGCACCCACATTGCCGAAGCGCCCTGGTGGATCGTGCAGGCCGACGACAAGAAGCGCGCGCGGCTGAACTGCATCAGCCACCTGCTCAGCCAGATTCCCTACCAGGAAGTGCAGCAGCCCGCCGTCAGCCTGCCTGAGCGGCAGCGCCACGAAGGTTATCGCCGGCATCCCACGCCGCAGGAATTACAGGTGCCGGAAGTCTACTGACCGGTACCGGTCGCTCTCGTAGGATGGTGTGGAGCGCAGCGATACCCACATCGATCCCGTGCTCGGACAGCATGGGTCTCGGCTGGACTCCATCCCTCTTACGGGCGTTCCGGCCTTGCTGCAGGAACTGGCTCTGCCCGCGCCCCTCTCGGGATCACCTTATTTGGCCAGGCTGCGGACCGTGAGGCTACCGTCCGCAATGGCGTCGCAGAGGAAGTACGGCATCCATTCCTCCCAATGCCCCTTGGTCACCGGCGATTCGTAACGGCACAACAGCCTACCCTCGCTGTCGAACAACCCCCATGGCTGCAACTCCCCGTCCGTGAGCTTGCTCTGCACCTTGATGCCCTGGTAGCTGGCATTGCAGCCCACATGAAACAACTCCGTCCTCCAGCGCACCGGCTCGTGCGGCGGGAACGGCTGCGCCGCGAGGAAGCCGAACAGATCGTCATGGCTCAGCAGGCTCTGACGAATGGTCGGCCACAGGCTGCGGCGCAGGAAGTACTGGTCGGCAAAGCGCTGGTGCGCTGCTTCCTCCTTCAGGTACTGGGCAATCAGCTCGCGGATGCCCGGCATATTCGGGTTGTGGCAGCCGGCCCACATGCCCGCCAGCAGCAATTCGGTATGGCTGAAGTAATCGCGCATGTGGTGATACCAGCAATCACTCTGAAGCCAGGCCTCGACCGCCGCGCGGTCCCGCTCGGAAAGCAGCGAATCGGCATCTCGCACCTGGAAGCGCGAGACCGTGTTGTCCTCCATCACCAGGAAGCGCCACATGGTCGCGGGGATGGCGCGGCGAGTCGCTTCGTCAACCCGCACGACCTGCGCGCCAGCCTCCTTCAATCGCGCCAGTACTGCCGGCGGCACCGAGTCGTCCACGTAGAAGCGGCAGCGCCATTGCGGGAACAGTTCGCGCGCGGCGTCCACGTTCTTCAGTGCACTCTCGCAATAGCGTGGGCGGGCGCCGAACAGCGAGAAAACGATCAGGTTGCGCTCAGGGTGCTTCCCGTCGAACGCCGGTGGCGGCGCATCGGGCAGCGGGTAAGCGAGGAACTGGCTGTACTTCCTGTCTGCCACGCTCAGCGACAGGTTGCCGTAGCGACGCACCAGATGATCGCGCTTCAGCCAGCCGCAGACCTCGGTCAGCCCGTCCAGCGCCGTGCCCGGCATATTGTTTTCGCCCAGTTTGTTCAGCAGCTTAAGGTAAGTCTTGTAGGCCAGTTCGTAGTCCTTGGTCCGCATCAGGCACAGGGCGTAGTCCGCCAGCAGCGTGGGATGGTTCGGCGACATTTTCAGCGCCTCGCGAGCCGAATCGCGCCCCTGTCGGTAATTCCCCTTGGCCAGCGCCGCCCGAAAGGTGGCGGCCAACTGGTTCAACTTCTTCTCGATGGCAGACATGCAGGACTCTCCAGGGCAGGGCAGCGGCGGATGGCTCTGCACGGGATGGGCAGGCCGCACGCGTCGATGGCATGGAGCGCAAGGCTAGGGAGCGGGGGGGGGGGAGGCTCTATCGGAAAATTCCTGCACCTGGCGGCGATAAGTACGAAGTCTCGCCCGTGCCGTACGGCGCCTATCACTAGCGGCAATTACAGAGTGCCACTAATCTCTCGCGCGCAGGGAGGCCATCTGGCCCCAGAGCATTTAAACGGGTGATCGAATGCATCGAATCGGACTGGCGAGCCTGCTCGCTCTGGCTATCAGCACGCCCGTTCTTGCCGGCGGCTTCGCTAAAACCGACCAGGGCTGCCAAGTGCAGGACTGGAACGCTCAGCGCTCCAACCCGACCTACATCTGGTCCGGCCAGTGCGTGGGCGGTCTCGCCGATGGCAAGGGCATCCTCCTGTCGCTGGTGGACGGCCAGGTGTTCTCCACTACCGAAGGCACCATGCACAAGGGCAGCTTCAATGGCCCGGCGGTGATCCAGTGGGCCAAGGGTGACCGCTATGAAGGCGAGTTGCAGAACGGCACCCTTAGCGGCCGCGGCAAATACCGCTACCCCGACGGCTCCACTGCCAGTGGCGTGTTCAGCAACAGCGCCCTGGTACAGCCCGATGCTCCAGTCGCCGCAGCCGGCAATAGCGGCAGTGTCCAGAGCGACCGCGCCTCGGCCGTCTCTTCCGACATCGCCTCGGTCGACCTCTCCGGCGGCTGCGACACTGCCCAGCAGAAGGGCCAGGTCTACATGGAGCGCGTCAGCGAGGAGGCCAAATCCCGCGACTTCGGCATCTGCGAATCCGCCCGGCAGATGCACAAGATCGGTGAGCTGACCGTACGCGTCGCCGAACAATGCCAGAACACCCCCAACTGGGAACAACTGCGCGCCGAAGGCCAACGCCTCATGCGCGAAAGCCAGGAAACCATGGACGGCTCCTGCGGCTGAGACTTGTCGATTCCCTCGCAACTTGCCCGCCTGAATGGAAAAGCCGCCCCGAGGGGCGGCTTTTTCGTCACTGCATCAACCGGCCGTCATCAATGCCAGAACAGCGCGATCAGGATGATGATCGGAATCGGAACGCCGAGGAAATACAGAAGGATCGAGCGCATGGTGGGCCTCCGGTCAGTGGGCGGGACGGGATTGCGTGGCGTGCAGCGTGCGGGTGTTCGTCAGCAGCACCACCGCGTCGCGGCGACGCCCGCCGTGGATGGCCAGGAAGCTGGCGAAGAACGCGCCGCAGAGCAGGGCGACGAACATCCACAGCGCCGAGGCGGCGGCCACCTTGCGCGCCGTATCGGCCGCTTGCTGGGCTTTCAGCTTGGCCTGCTGCGCAGCGGCGAAGACCTGGTCGATCCGTTGCTCGGCTTCGGCCTGGCCGATCTCGGTACGCTGAGCGACGACGCGAGCCAGGTAGGTGCGGTCATCCGCCGTCAGTTGGCCGTCGGCCAGCCCGCGCAGGAAAATGCGCGTGGCGATGGCGTGGGCGGCATCGTTGTCCACCGCCACCGGACGGTTGTCGCGGAACAGCATGTCGATGAAGTACCCCGAACCGGCCTCCGTGCGATGCGCGCCGCCTGCACTGGCAAAGGCTGCCGAGCTGGCCGCCGCGGTTCCCGCCTGCAAGCCGCCGCCGACGATACCGCTCAGCGAGCCCACCACCAGTGTCGCCGTCACCAGCGTGGAGATGGCCCAGGCCAGGAAGCCGTGGGCGGTGTCGCGGAAATACACCTCGTCGTCATGCAGGCGCGCCCAGCGCACCCGCAGGCGCCCGGCGATGTAGCCACCCAGGCCCGAGGCGAGGATCTGCGTCAGCATCAGCCAGACGACCGTGGACACGCTCATCTGCTTGAAGGTCGCGCCATCGCCCGGCCAGGGCGACACCGCGGAAAAGCCCAGGCCGAAGCCCAGGAGAATCAGGATCAGGGACAGCGCCGCCGCTCCGGCGGCCCCGGCGAACACCGCCGCCCAGGACACGCCGGAGTGGTCCGACGTATCCACGGCAGTGGTGGCGTAGGCATCAGTCGTTGTCATCATTGTTGGCTGCTCCGTGGCAAAGAGGTGGAAGCCTCATCACCCTTGGTGCAGCCGCTGTGCCAGATGTAACAAAATAATTAGGCTTGGAAAATCAAAGGCTTGGAAAATTGCGACGGCCAACGGCCATGCAGATTGCAGGATCGGGTCAGCGCCAGCGAGCAGATTGCAACCGAGTTGCTGATCCGATAGCGGCGTGACCTATAGTGGCCAACACGCTTTCATGAACCCGCCAGGGCAGGGCGACCATGACCCTCGAACCCACCACACTGTTATGGGGCGCGCCTTTGCTGATGTTGCTGGGCGGCTACGGGCTGATCCGCTGCATCGGCCGGCTGCGCCGCATCATCTTCCCCGACGTGCGCCAGCGCTGGTCCGACGCCGCGCGCCCGCAAGTGATCGCCTTGCCGCGCGCCGGGCGCTACGTCATCAACATCGTTTTTCCGGCTTTTACCGTGGTCACCGGCACCGCGCATTTCGCCGCCGACTTCGCCATTACCCGCTTGCCCGGCCAGCCCGTACCGTATCAGCGCTACAGCCGCTTCAGGTTGTTCAGCGTGCGGCGCAGCGACATGGGCGGCAACTCCAGCAACCCCCTGGGTGAGTTCAGTTGCAGCGAGCCCGGTGACTACCAGATCACCTGCTTGATCCCGGAACACATCCGCCCCGGCTTCCAGCTGGAAGTCTCACCCTACGTCTCGCCAGCCAGCTTCGTCCCGCTGATCCTTGGCACCATCCTCACGGCAGCGATGACCATTGGTGGGCTGGTCTTCACCCTCCTCAAACTGACCGGCCGGCTGTGACCTCACCGACACCGAGAAACGCCTTCCCGGTTCCGTAGGATGGCGTGGAGCGAAGCGATACCCATCAACCGCCCACACCCACGGCCGATGGGTATCGCTTCGCTCCACCCATCCTACGAACAGCGTTTCCCTGTAGGAGCGAGGGGGACGCCATCGTTATTGCTCGCGAACCACTTCGCTGCCCAACGCAGGGCGTATAACGCGTACCGCGTTATACGCCCTGCGCTCTACACCATTACGGCAGATCCCACTCCATCCGCAGGCCGATTTCCCGGCGGAAATCGTCAAGCGCAGCAAGGTACTGGTCACGGTCGAAAATGGCCGAAGGGATGTTGTAATACTCGGTGATAGGGGCGGGATGGGTAATGCACTCGTGCAACAGACCGAAGCGCTCCCAGCGAACATCCCTCTCGTCCGCCACCTGCTCGACCGCGATCACCGCGCAGCCCAGGTCCAGGTCATCAGAGCACACCAGTAATGGCACCACCGTCTTCCAGCCGGGTGCCACGGAATACGACCGATCCCAGAGCAGCGCTGAGTCGCTATCGCTGTAGAGGCCTGCATGAGCGCTGACCAGATCGAGTTCTGCGCCTGGATCGTGTTGCGGCAACCAGACTTCCAGCGGCAACCCGTCAATGCTCAGGGCTGGGTAAAAGTCCATGCTGTAGCGCGATTTGTACAGTTTGCAGGAGAGTCGATTCATTGGGCGCTCTTGGCCAGGCATTCAACGTTTTCCGGCTCGAAGCGGCCGGCGCCGCAGCGCTTGATGCTCAGCCAGAGGTCTTTTTTCGGTTCGAAACGCTGCAGCGAAATGGGCGATTCTTTCCAGGTGTCGAACTCGTCGTACACCACCTGCCGCCAATCGAAATCCGGACTCCACGACAGCGTGTAGGACGCTGTGCCGTTCCCCGCGGCAATATGGATCGAGAAGACCTCCAGTGGCGAACCCCGGCAGGCGGCCGACTCCAGTAATCGCCAGAGTTCCGGCTCGCCAGGGCGGACCGTCTCACGGGTAAATGCGATGACTGCTTCGATATCATCCCACGCGGCTTGGGCCAGCGATTGGACCTCCCGCAAATAAGGCTCTGATGCTTCACCAGCCGGGTGCGCGACGTAGATCAGTCGTTGGCCGAACTGAAACTCACACTGGCTGACTTCACCACAGGAGCTCCAGAAGCCAAGAATGTGCGACGCATTCAGCTCGATTCGCATATCAGCTAGTGCTTCGGATGCTCGTGCCAGGCCACCGCAGTTCGCAGCAAGGTTCGCGCATTGGAATAGTCCACGGCATATTGCGGCTTGCGGGTGAAGGCCAGTGCACTCTTGGTGAATACCAACAGGGGGGCGTTGGTGTCGCGCTCCAGCTCCAGGCGGGCATCGACCGCAGTGAACTCCGGGCGAGCACTGAGCTTCTCGCGGCTCTGGATGCGCTGCTCCAGCGGTAGTTCGCTCCAGGCGATGAAAGTCAGGACCGGCTCCAGCCCGGCGGGAAAGGTATCGCGCTCCAGGCGCTTGCCGAAGGTCAGGTACTTTGGCCCCAGGTCATCGGTGAAGTCCATCCACTGATCGCTATCGGCGATGCGCACCGGCAACATGTACGGCGAGTAAGCATCACGCTGGCGCACGCCGGCATCTGCATCGAATCGATAGTACTGAATATCCGTCTTGTAGAGTTCGAAGAGGCGCAGGGTCGCGTACTTGCTGAATGTACTGACGTTGCGCTGGGATTGATCCCAACTGCAGCCGGAAAGCGTAAGGGCAATGACGAGCGGCAGAATACCGAAAAGTTTGCGCATGGTTTTCCCTGAGGTGCTGGTTCTTCCTTGCGCCGCGCGACATCCGCGCCGCAGCCCCTTAGCGAAGGGGCGCGACATGGTAGCTAACTGACAGCCTTGAGCCAATTGTCTCTCCAGTCGCACCCACGCTTGTGCTTGCTACGTCCGCAGCCGCTTCGCCCAGCCGCGCCAGCCTGTGCGCCCGGCAATCGGCGAACGCCCGCCGAGCACGCGCGGCAAGTCGCCGAAGCTCACCCAGAGATCGTCCTGCCAATCCAGCACCTGCAGGCATTGCCGCTCGAACTGCAACTGCACATGGCGCGGGCTGCTGGCCTTGAACTGGCTGCGCACCTGCGGCACCACCGTGCCGCTGATCCAGCGCCGCAGCGAACCGTAGTCCGGCACATTGAACAGCACCAGCGCCTGGTACACGGCGGATTCGCTGATCAGCACGTAATCGAGTTCCAGGCCGTCCTCGGTCAGCAGCCGCTCCTGGCGGATCTGGTCGTCGGCCATGCGCATGGCCATGCGGTCTTCGTGCGTATAGCCCGTGACGCGGCAGAAATCGGAGAGGAGGAACCAGACCTGATCGTCGATCAGCAGCGCGCGCAGGGTACGGCGATGGCGGAGGAAGGGGAGTGGGGTGGGTAAGGGTAGATCGTCCATAGAGGGAGTCCTTTACTGGTCATTAGGACCGCCCCCTCCGCTGCTAAACAGAATGGAGGCGGAACCGCATCGGGTTAGCAGACCGGGACCAGAGGACCGGCAGACCCGAAGGTCTCCCAATGCGGCCCACCGTCAAGGCAAATTCCGGGCGAATTCCATCGCCGAAAATCGCTAGGCGTTTCCGCACTCTGATCGTTCGGGCTGCTAAACCCGGCCCCGTCAGTTTCACGAGGCGAGAAGAGGGTATGACGAAGCTTTATTGACGTCAACGATAAACGAAAGCTAACTGTATTTATGGGCTACAGTAGATTATGGGTATTATATTCATTTCTTTTGCTGCATGAGCAAAGGAGGAAATAATCCAGAGAAGTTGTGTGACGTTTCCAGGAACTCTCTCTCCTCTCTGGATTCTTGAGAATTCACGTTGAAGCATGGATTTTGAAAGAAACGAGCAAGCAAGAATGCAGCGCCGATTAAGGCGGTAGTCTTGAAGTAGCGAGTCAATAAATCTGCCTAAGTGACGTCCGCTGCCTAGTCTTGTTCGAGATATGCGGGTTCCGCTATATAGATTTCTGAACTTGCTTGTTCTTTTGTGAAGCATTTGATCCTTTGTGAAGTACATATTGCCTAGGTTCTTTATTCCTTGTCCTACGACGTCATGTAAGTTGCTCGCAGAGCAGCTTGGATCTCCATGTTTTGAGTGAATAAAGCTAATGGAAGGGTTGGAGCTGTTTAATGAGATGTGGTCCGCCCACTCGTTCCCTAGATCATCACAGAACAAGAAGTCATCGTTGTTGTGTATTTCTTCAATGGCGCCAAATACGCAGTTTCTGTCGAATTGTATGCTGTTGGCGTCGAATGTTCCCTTTTCAGATGTCGAGCGAGATATTTGAGGGTGCGGCTGAAGTATATCGAGAAGGCTCGGGATCTCACTGATTCCTGCGCTGTCTTCGAAGCATTTCCCCATAAAATACATGTACTTGGGATCTTCGAAGCAAATTGTTGTTAGAAGGTGCTTCGATATGTAAGCTTGTAGCGTTATGTCCTTGCCGTTTTCTTGTAGGCTTATATTTTGTAATGTTCTGCTGATTAAGCTAATAGAGCTTTTGTTCTTTCTGATCTTTGCGGGAAATTGTGGGGAGTCTAGTGAGAGGTCGGGGGCGATTTCGTAAACTTTTTCTAAAGTTGATGTTAGCTTATTCAAGTTCTTTTGAGTGAGGTCTAGTTTTCGGCCGCGCCGAGTAGTGTACTTTAGTGGGGTTTGGGTGTTTATTAGTTGGTCGACGATGTAAGAGTTCTCGATTAAGATGGCGGAAGGTCTGGAGTGTTGCCAGACCTCATCTAGATCGATCATTTTTGCAAAAGAGTCTAGAAACGTCTTTTGAAGTGATGGGTTGTTGATTTGGACGAATTGCTGCTTTGCCCATAGAGCAATTTCGTCTAGTGATCTTCGCTCTGATGATTCTACAACTCGCCCTGTCTGGGAAGAGATTGTTTTAGTGGTTCCAGAAATTTTTATTTTGAAGAAGTATGGGATTGATCTTCCTGCTGCGTGTGTTGATAGTAATCCTTTCAGGTCGGCAGCTTCATATGCTCTGGCACGCATGGCCCTATCAGAGATGGTCATGTTTCGTAGTGCTATTTTTTGAAACTCAGCATCATCATCACTAAATGACGCGGTAAGAGAGTTGCTGGTGATTGCCGTTAGATGGTTTTCGCAAGCATCTGAAATGCTTGCGCAGGATTTCTTTAGAATTGCTATATTTTCGCCTAGCTCAATAACTATTATATATGCGTATATTGTGTCGAAGAGGTCCGAGTCAATGAAATACACTGGTCTCGTGCTGGGAAATACTCGAATGCTGAATGTGTATTGACCACTTCCGTCAGGAAGGGGGCGCTCAGATTTTAATAGGTTTATTATAAAATCGGTATCGGCCTCTTTGTTATCGCTGGCTGACTCCAATATGGATAGAAGTCCTGCAGTAGTTAAAGCCGTTTCTGCTCTGAAAAATTGTGCATTTTGAGTGATAAGGAGATTCTCGATCATGTCCCACTCCTGTGTGGCGATTCGAAATTCCTGTTCCTGCTTAGCCCTAGCTAATTAGAGCTAAGGACCGATCTATTCCCCGCCCACCCCATTCCTCTGATGCCGATAAACACTCACCGCCTCATAAACCGCCTTCCGCAGCCGGTTAATGCCCCCAATCGGCTGGTGCTCCGGCAGCGCGTGCCAGGGGTTGTAGGAGATGTTGTCGCAGGCGAGGTTCTGCTCGCGGCTGTCGAAGTCCTGGGGCGGGATGTTGACGGTGGCGACAGTCTGGAAGGGGGCATCGGATTCGCTCCATTCGACGCTGGTGTCTTCGATGGGCATGTACTTGCTCGGGTCCTGTTTCTGCACTTGCAGGGCGAAGCAGGCGGGGACGCGGTCGACCGAGAGTTGCTGGTACATGGCGGTGCGCAGGAAGTTGGGCAGCTTTTCATTGAGCTTGGGTAGCTGGTAAGCCGGGCAGCCTTCGGTCTGCGGGATGACGCGGAACTTGATGTTGTTGGCCTGGCCCAGCTTGTACGGCGCGATGCCGTTGTAGCCGGTTTCGAAGGGGCTGTCGGGCGCGGGGGCGAGGGTCTGCAGGGCGATGACCAGGTGGCGGATTTCCCAGGTGCTGGGCTTCCAGCTGGGGAAGAAGGCGGCGACCTTCTGGCCGCTGGCCTGGGCGGCGAAGTTCTGCCGGTATTCGGCGACGTCGCGGACGAAGAACACCGGGTGGTTGAACATGACGAAGTCCTGTTCGGTGTCGTGGCCTTTGCCGGGCATCAGCTTGGCGCCGGGGACGTCGAGCAGTTTGATCGCCATGCCGCGGGCGTCGCGGGCGCTGTCGAACTGCGGGTAGGCGTTGCCGTTGGAGAAGCGGACCATGGCCTCCCACTTGTGACCCGGTTCGGCGAACACGCCCTGGCGCAGGCCGGGGGCGATGTCGCTGGCGACGGTCACTTCCGCCTTCACGCAGCCGTGGGCTTTGGCGTGGGCGTCACGCAGTACGCGGGTGTTGTCGCGGTGCTGTTCGACGATGCGCACGGCGTCTTCGATGATGGCCTGGGTGAGCTGGGCTTCGCCCGGCGGGATTTCTTCTTGGGCGGAAACGGGGCCGGAGAATTTCCAGGCGTAGTAGAGGCTGCCGAGGCCCCAGCCGAGCAGGCCGATGGCGGCGACGGCGAGCAGCAGACGGCCGAGCCATTTGCCGAGGAAGAGCCAGATTCGGGTGAGCAGGGAGCGCATGGCACGGGGTCCTTTGGTGTTTTCTTTTTGTGGAGGGGATTCCGTTCCCTGGCCCGTGCGGGCTGGCTTTGGGGCGTTTCCCTCTCCCTAGCCCTCTTCCTGAGGGGAGAGGGGATGGGGTCGGTGATTCGGTGGTGCTCGGGAGCTTTACCTGTAGGAGCGAGCTTGCTCGCGAACGGATTTTCCGTTGGCGCCGGAGCTGGGCGGGTTCGCGAGCAAGCTCGCTCCTACAAAAGAACAAAAGACCGTTTAGCGCTGGCCGGTTATTCGCACTTCGGCCCGGGCGTCCACGGCTGGCTGGGGACGTTCGGGTCGAGTTTGCTTTCGTACTCGGCGTTGCCCAGTACCTTCAGGTATTCCACCAGCGCCCAGCGCTCTTCCGGCGACAGGGCGCGGCCAATGACGCCGTCCTTGCGGCAGCCGTCGCGGAATTCGTGGCCGCGGTTGCTGTTGCCGGTGACGCTGGTCTTGTAGAGGAAGCCGCCGGGGAAGCGCTCGGTGCGGTAGCCGGCGAACTTGGGGTCGTACTCGAAGCTGCCGACCCAGAATTGCGCGTCGCGCTCGGCCACCGGGGAGAGCATCTGGAACAGGTTGGGCACCGAGCCGTTGTGCAGGAAGGGCGGGGTGGCCCAGATGCCGTCCAGCGGGCGGGCCTTGTAGGCACGCAGTTCCTGCACGCCGATGGGCAGGCCGTAGCCGTTCATTTCCTGCTGCTGCGCTTCGCTGATGTGCGCGTCGCGGTAGGCGCGCTGCTCGACGAAGGCGGTAACGTAGGCCAGGCCCTTGGCGGCGGAGATCTTCGACAGGTCGAGTTTCTCGTCGTTCTCGGGATAGAGGTGGACGTTCATGCCCTTGAGCTCTTCGACCTTGAGCTTGAGCGGACGCACGTCGAAGGTGTGGTCGGCGATGTTGTCGGCGGTGGTCGGGTCGGTGCCGATCTCGCTGGTGGGTACCATCTTCATGCGCCACTCGGGCACGCGGGCCGGGGCGATGTAGTCCGCCGCGCCGGGTTCCTTCACATGCGGGCCGTGGCAGTAGACGCAGTTGGCCTGGAACAGCGCGCGGCCCTGGGAGGCTTTCTTCAGGTCGATGTCGCCGAAGACCGCTTTCGGCCAGGTCGGCGGTTTCAGCTGCTTGAGGGTTTCTTCGAGGGTGTAGAGGTCGCGCAGACGCACGCTGGAGGCGTAGCGCTCATCGCCCATCACCGGTTTGCCGTCGCTTTCGAACAGGCGCAGGGTGGCGCCGACGCCGAGGGCTTCGCCAATGTTGCGCGCCATGGGCTGCATGGCGGAGCCGTTCCACTGCACCCAGTCGAATTTCCAGATGTCCCACACCTGCGGGTAGTTCACCGGGGCGTTGGCGACGCGGTAGTTGGAGGCGTCGATGCCGTCGCCGAACACGCTGTTGGCGATGCGGCCAAAGGCGTCGGCGCGGCCGGGCCCTTCCAGGGTCGGGTAGAGGCCGCGGTGGGTATCGTTCCAGGCGGTGGAGAGCAGGGTACCGAGGACGTTGCGCACGTCGCGCTTGAGCGCGGCTTTGCCCTTGGGATAGCGGTCGCCCAGGACACCCTTGGCGAAGCGGTCGAACTTCCACGGCACGTAGTAGGTGGACGCGAGGCTGGCGCCCAGCGCCTGGCCGAACGCGCCGCCGCGCAGGGTGGGCACGGTGGAGGCGATGGAATGCATGGCGGCGCCGCCGTCGATGCGCACGGCAGTGCCTTTGTAGCGCAGCTCGCCGGTGTGGCAGGCGGAGCAGGTGATGTCGAGGTACCAGGCGCCGGTCTCGCCGTCCTGATGGCGGGCGAAGCCGACGGGCAGGTTGCCGGGATTCTTTGTGGTAGTGAGCGCGGTGGCGGCCAGCGTGTCGTCGGCGGCGCGTCCAATCTGCTCGGGCTCGATGAGGAAGCCGAAGCGCGCGAGGTTTTCCGGGCTGGCGAACTTGTCCTTGTTGAAGGGCTGCTCGAGGTGGGTGAACCAGTCGTAGCGCAGGCCTTTCACCTGGGTGCCCTGGGGCGTGTAGTAGTAGGTTTCGCGGTCTGCCGGACTCCACTGGTCGAGGTGGACCATCTTCTCCGGCTTGGAATATTCGGGGAGATTGGGATGCGCGGTGTACCAGGCGATGACGCCGCCGACGAGCAAGAGGAGTAGCAGGACTGCAAGTAGGACGCGTCCGAGAATGCGCATCGAAACTTCCTTGTTATGTGTGCGAAAAAGAATCGGACGTTTATGCCAAGTACCGGCCGGATTGGCAAGGTGATGGCTTACGGAATTCAGGGTTTTTATGGCGGGTCAGCGAGCAGGCCGGGATGTCGCCGATTTCAAAGGCAGGAGTTATACGCGGCGGCAGCATGGGTATCGCTGCGCTCCACCCATCCTACGGGGAGCTCCGGGGTGGGTAAGTGGCACGCTCGTAGGATGGCGTGGAGCGAAGCGATACCCATCGTCTTTCAGGCAATCACCCAGGGCGCAGTTCCAGCAGCAGGCTCAGGCAGATCGCCGCGCCGATCAGCAGGCCGACCACGCTGGCGATGATCAGTGGCCAGCGCAGGCCGGGGCTGTCGTCTTCGTCGTCGGGAAGGCGCGCATGGATGGTGGGCCAGAGTTCGTCCGGTGGCGGCAGCTCCGGCCAGGGTTCGTCGCTGGGTGGCGGGGAGGGGTGGTCGGCGAGCTGGTAGAGCAGGGCGACCATCCAGTCCAGCGCAGCGATGCGCGTGGGGTGGTAGCGGTCGGCGTCGGTCCAGACATGGAGGAAGGTGTCGACCAACAGGGCGTCGGCGGTTGTCTGATCGCTCTTCAGCTTCAGCGCCAGTGGGTAGAGCCGAGGGGCGGTGCAGCGGTACAGCGCGGCGAAGGCGCGCGCATCCCCGTCGCCGCTTTCGGCGAGCAGGTAGCTGAGGAAGTTGGCTTCGTCCGGGTCGATGGTGGCCTCCGGCGGTGTCGCGGCGAGCGGCGTGGCTGGAGGGTAAGAATAGTCGTGAGCTGTTTGTAGGAGCGAGCTTGCTCGCGAACGACGTTACCGGCAGCTCCGGTGTAAGGCGGTTCGCGAGCAAGCTCGCTCCTACAGAATCGTAGGGGGAAGAACCTGGAACAGGTTATCCGCCGGCTCTTGAACGGCGGATAACGCTGGCGCGTTATGCGCCCTACGGAGCTGGGAAATCGGCGTCAGGCCACCTCCTCGAAAGGCAAGCCGACATAGTTCTCCGCGATGGTGGTGCGGCCGGCCTCGGAGCCGAGGAAGTAGTCCAGTTCGGTCTCCAGCATGCGCCGCGTGAAGGCGTCGCTGTCGGGGAACTGGTGCAGCATCGAGGTCATCCACCAGGAGAAGCGTTCGGCCTTCCAGATGCGCCGCAGGGCGATGGGCGAATACTGCTCCAGCAGGTCGGTGCGGCCTTCGCCGTAGACCTTCACCAGGATGCGGTGCAACGCGTCGACGTCGCTGGCGGCGAGGTTCAGGCCCTTGGCGCCGGTGGGCGGGACGATGTGGCCTGCGTCTCCGACGAGGAACAACCGGCCGTATTGCAGCGGCTCCACCACGAAGCTGCGCAGCGGGGCGATGCTCTTTTCCAGCGATGGACCGGTGACCAGCTGGCGTGCGGCGTCTTCGGGAATCCGGCGCTTGAGTTCTTCCCAGAAGCGCTCGTCGGACCAGTCTTCCACTTTCTCGTCCAACCCCACCTGCAGGTAGTAGCGGCTGCGGGTGACGCTGCGCTGGCTGCACAGGCTGAAGCCGCGTTCGCTGCTGGCGTAGATGAGCTCGTGGTTGACCGGCGGGGTATCGCTGAGCAGGCCGAGCCAGCCGAATGGATAGACGCGCTCGAAGGTTTTCAGGCGCTCGACGGGAATGCTGCGCCGGGCCACGCCGTGGAAGCCGTCGCAGCCGGCGATGTAGTCGCAGTCCAGGCGTACGTGTTCGCCCTGGTGCGTGAAAGTGACGTAGGGCTTTTCGCAGGTAACGTCATGCAGCTCCACGTCGGCCGCTTCGTACACGCTCATCGCTCCGCTGGCCGCGCGGGCCTGCATCAGGTCACGGGTGACTTCGGTCTGGCCGTAGACCATGACCTGCTTTCCGCCAGTGAGGGCCTTGAGGTCGATGCGTTCGCGACGGCCGTTGAGGACCAGCTCGAAACCGTCGTGGAGCAGCCCTTCGGCGTCCATCCGCGCGCTGGCGCCGGCTTGACGCAGGAGGTCGGCGGTGCCCTGTTCAAGGACACCCGCGCGGATGCGGCCGAGTACATAGTCGGGTGTCTGGCGTTCGAGGATCACGCTGTCGATGCCAGCCTTGTGCAGCAGCTGGCCAAGCAGGAGGCCGGCAGGGCCGGCGCCGATAATGGCGACTTGAGTCTTCATGGGGTGGCTCCTTGGAGAGCGCTGTTGTTTTTGTCTCCTGCATTTTTTGTGGATGAGGAAGGCCTTTGAAGGTAATTTCCAACAGTCTTCTTGGACTTTTCATGGATGTGGGCGGTGATCGAACAACCTGCTGACACGCCGGTCCCGGTGTTCCGCCTGTATGGCGAAACGACGGTGTGGCCGACGCCGGACCTGATCCACTGCGAATCCATCGCCTCGCGCAGCCGTCTGCACGACTGGGAAATCCGACCGCATCGGCATGGCGATCTGGTGCAGCTGCTCTATGTGCAGTCCGGCGCGGCGGAGCTGGAAGTGGAGGGGCAGGTGACGCCGGTCCGCGAGGCTTCGCTGCAGGTCACTCCGGCGTTGGCGGTGCACGGTTTCCGCTTTGCCGAAGACGTGCAGGGCTGGGTGCTGAGCATGGGGTTGCCGCTGGCCGAGCAGCTCGGCGGCCTGCTGCAAAGCTCGGTGCTGGAGCAAGCGGTGTGCTTCACCGTGGGCGAGGGCAAGCGCGAGCTGGATGGGCTGTTCGAGTCCATCGAGCGCGAGTACGCGCAGTCGGCGCCGGGCCGCGACCTGATGTTGCAGTCGCTGCTCAACCTGCTGCTGGTCTGGCTCAGCCGCCGGGCGCTGGCGCAGTCCCGCGCCGAGGCCAGCCAGCAGGACCGTGGCGTCGAGCATGTACACGCGTTCTGCCGCTTGCTGGAGCAGGACTTCCGCGAACACCGGCCCATCGAGCATTACGCGGCGGCGCTGGGCATCAGCTCTGCACACCTCAATGCGCTGTGCCGGCGGCTGGGCGGGCAGTCGGCTTTGCAGATGATCCACCAGCGCCTGCTGCTGGAGGCCAAGCGCAACCTGGTGTACACAGCCATGACCATCCAGCAGGTGTCGGACAGCCTGGGCTTCTCCGAACCTGCCTACTTCTCCCGATTCTTCAAGCGCTACGCCGGGGTTTCGCCCCGTGCGTTCCGCGAGCTGCGCTGAGCTGCCATGAATATCGATTCGCGTATCAAGTTCCGCCACCTGGTGTGCTTCCTCGAGGTAGCCCGCCAGGGCAGCCTGGCCCGCGCGGCGGACGCCCTGGCGGTGAGCCAGCCGGCGATTTCCAAGACGCTCAAGGAGCTGGAGGACCTGCTGGAAGCCAGCCTGTTCGAGCGCGGCAAGAGCGGTGCCAGCCTCACGGAGGCGGGTGTCGCCTTCCTGCGTTACGCCGGTCCCTGCGTGCAGGCACTGCGCGATGGTGTGAACAGCCTGCGCGGTGGTGAGTACGCCTCCAGCACCGTGCGCCTGGGCGTGCTTTCCACCGTGGAGAGCCTGCTGATGCCGGAGACGGTGCGGCGCCTGCACGAGCGCCATCCGGCGCTGGTGGTCAGCGTGGTGACCGGGCCGAGCGCGCATCTGCTCTCGCAACTTCGGGTGGGCGAGCTGGACCTGGTGGTTGGCCGCATGACCGAGAGCCCGCAGATCCAGGGGCTGACCTTCGAGCACCTGTACAGCGAGTCCATGACCCTGGTGGCCCGCGCGGGGCACCCGCTGCTGGGCCGCCCGCTGCCGCCTTCGGCGCTGGACGACTGGCCGCTGGTGCTGCCGCTGGCCGGTACTACCATCCGCAAGTCTGCTGATAGCTTGCTGGTGCAAAGCGGCCTCGGCCAGCCGCGGCGAAAACTGGAAACCCTGTCCACGGTACTCAGCCGCCGTTATGTGTTGACCAGCGACGCGCTGTGGATTGCCCCGCTGGATTCGGTACGCCTGGACCTGCGCTCTGGCGAGATGCTCGAATTGCCGCTGGATGTCCAGGAACCGGGCGGTTCGGTAGGGGTGTGCAGCAACTCGACGCTGCCGCTTTCGCTCGGGGCGCACTGGTGCCTGGAGGTGCTGCGGGAAGTTGGGGAAGCGTATCGAGAGGGAACTTATCCATAACCATTTGGTTATGGTTGTCGGGTATCTTTTCAATGTTCGGCGTGGGAGGGGCGGGCGACACTCCGTCGCACTGCCTGATGCAACAGGCTCCTATAAATCCAACAAGAGGAGACCGACATGTCCGACGCGGAGAACAGCCGCTTCGTCATTCGTGACCGAAACTGGCACCCCAAAGCCCTGACGCCTGACTACAAGACTTCCATCGCCCGCTCGCCGCGCCAGGCGCTGGTGAGCATTCCGCAATCGGTCTCCGAAACCAGCGGCCCGGATTTCTCGCACCTGAAGATGGGCGAGCATGACAACGACCTGTTGCTCAACTTCGACCACGGTGGCCTGCCCATCGGCGAGCGCATCATCGTCTCCGGCCGGGTCATGGACCAGTACGGCAAGCCCGTGCCGCACACCCTGGTGGAGATGTGGCAAGCCAACGCCGGCGGCCGCTACCGTCACAAGAACGACCGCTACCTCGCGCCGCTGGACCCGAACTTCGGCGGCGTCGGCCGCGCGCTGACCGATAGCGAAGGGCGCTACGTCTTCCGCACCATCAAGCCCGGCCCGTATCCCTGGCGCAACGGCCCGAACGACTGGCGCCCGGCGCACATCCACTTCTCCATCAGCGGTCCGTCGATTTCCACACGGCTGGTCACCCAGCTGTATTTCGAGGGTGACCCGCTGATCCCGATGTGCCCCATCGTCAAATCCATTGCCAACCCGGAGGCGGTGCAAAGCCTGATCGCCAAGCTCGACATGAGCAACGCCAACCCCATGGACTGCCTGGCCTACCGTTTCGACATCGTGCTGCGCGGCCAGCGCAAGACCCACTTCGAAAACCGCTGAGGAGGACCGACCATGCCTATCGAACTGCTGCCGGAAACCCCCTCGCAGACTGCTGGCCCCTACGTGCACATCGGCCTGGCGCTGGCCGCCGCCGGTAACCCGGCCCGCGACCAGGAAATCTGGAGCGAGATGGCCAAGCCCGGCGCGCCCGGCGAACACATCTTGCTGATCGGCCATGTGTATGACGGCAACGGCCACCTGATCCGCGACTCCTTCCTGGAGCTGTGGCAGGCAAATCACGAAGGCGTGTACGACGCTGCCTTCGATCTGGAAAAGCCCTTCAACGGCTTCGGACGCACGGCAACCACCTTCGATGCCGGTGAGTGGCAGGTGCAGACCATCAAGCCCGGCGTGGTGAAAAATGCTGCCGGCGTGCCCATGGCACCGCACATCAACGTCTCGCTGTTTGCCCGTGGCATCAACCTGCATCTGCAGACGCGCCTGTACTTCGATGACGAGGCGCAAGCGAACGCCGTGGACCCGGTTTTGAACCTGATCGAGCAGCCCGAACGTCGGCAAACCCTCATTGCAAAGCGTTGCGAGGTGGACGGGAAGCTCGCTTACCGGTTTGATATCCGCGTCCAGGGAAATGCGGAAACGGTGTTCTTTGACTTCTGACACACGACTACAGGAAACATCCGCCGAGCCGGTCGCCGACCGCGTTCGGCGGCACTTCGCGGCCGCGCTCGACGAGCGCGGCTACCGGGCGGACGAGGCCCAGGTGACGGCGGTGGACCACCTCGCCACCTGGCTCGACGACTTCCTCGCCGGCCGCCATGGCTTCCTGCGCAAGCCGGTGGCCGGCGTCTACCTGTGGGGCGGCGTGGGGCGCGGCAAGAGCTTCGTCATGGACCAGTTCTTTGCCGCCGCGCCGACCCAGGCCAAGCGCCGCGTGCACTTCCATGCCTTCCTGCAGGAATTGCAGTCGCGCATGCTGGCGATCACCGGGCAGTCCGACCCGTTGGTGCGTGTGGCCCGCGCCATCGCTGAAGAAACCAAGCTGCTGTGCTTCGACGAATTCCACGTGCACGACATCGGCGACGCCATGCTCCTGGGGCGGATGCTGAGGGTGCTGGTGGACGAAGGTGTAGGCCTGGTCTGTACGTCCAACTACGAGCCGGAAAACCTCTGTCCGAACCCGCTGTACCGCGAGCGCTTCCGCCCGGCCATCGAGCTGATCGAGAAACGCTTCGACGTGATCTCGGTGGATGCCGGGCAGGACTACCGCGAGCACAGCACGTCGCTGGAGGAGTGGGGCAGCTTTCTCTGGCCCGCTCGCGCCGATGACCTCGAACTGATCGGCTCGCGGCTGGGGCTGGCGGCGGATGCGAAGTTCGACGAGGTGCTGAGCGTCAATCACCACCCGCTGAAGGTGCACGCCCACGACGATCACTGCGCGTGGATGGACTTCAGCGAGATGTTCGAACGCCCGCGTTCGGCCAGCGATTACCTCTGGCTGATCGAGCACTACCCGCGCATGGCAGTGAGCGGCCTCGGCCCGCTGGCGGACTACCCGCCGGATGTGAGCATGCGTTTCCTCAACTTCATCGACATCGCCTATGACCGGCAGTTGAAGTTGCAGCTGTTTGCCACGGTGTCGCTGGAGGACCTGGCGGCGGGCGGGGCGGCGCTGGACTTTTCGCGCACGCTGAGCCGCTTGCGGCAGTTGAAGCTGGAGCCGTTGTAAGCCCTCGCGCCGGCTGTTGGCCCTGTTCGCGAGCAAGCTCGCTCCTACGAAGAGCGCGCTGGCGTATACCCGCGGGACTGAGGGGGACGCCTGGTCCTTGCTCGCGAACCCAGGTCGGCACCGATGCGCCGGCTTGTGAACGGCGGATAACGCTGGCGCGTTATGCGCCCTACGCCAGTGGTACGGGGTGTCGATAAGCTCCGTTCGATAATCGGTCAGTCGTGTTGCGATAATCGCCCGTGCGTGTCGATAATCGCCCGGCACTCGCCTGCCAGGACAACAACAATGACCGATGCCCCCCGTGCCAGCCTGCCGCCCCTCGCGCCGCCGATCATCGCTTCACCGGCCAAGCGCATCGAGGCCTTCACCGGCGACCCGAACTTCATGACCTCGCTTGCCCGTGGCCTGGCGGTGATCCATGCGTTCCAGGAGCGCAAGCGCCACCTGACCATCGCGCAGATCAGCCACCGCACCGAGATTCCACGCGCAGCCGTACGCCGCTGCCTGCACACGCTGATGAAACTGGGCTACGTCACCTCCGACGGTCGCACGTATTCGTTGCTGCCCAAGGTACTGACCCTCGGCCACGCCTACCTGTCCTCGACGCCGCTGGCGGTCACCGCCCAGCCGATCCTCGACCGCCTGAGCGAGCAACTGCACGAGGCCTGCTCCATGGCCACGCTCGAAGGCGACGAAATTCTCTACATCGCCCGTTCGGCCACGCCGCAGCGCCTGATCTCGGTGGACCTGAGCGTTGGCAGCCGCCTGCCGGCCTACTGCACGTCCATGGGCCGCATCCTGCTCGCCGGGCTGAACGACGAAGCGCTGGAGGATTACCTGGTCCACGCCGATCTGCAGGTGAAGACCAGCCGCACCGTGCACACCCCGGAAATGCTCCGCGCGAGCATCGCCGAAATCCGCCAGCAGGGCTGGGTGATCATCGACCAGGAGCTGGAAGTCGGCTTGCGCTCCATCGCCGTGCCGCTGAAGGACTCCGCCGGCCAGGTTCTGGCTGCGTTGAACGTCGGTACCCATGCTGGCCGTGTGTCGCGCCAGGAGTTGGAAACGCGCTTCCTGCCGGTGTTGCTGGAGGCCAGTCGCGAGCTGGGCACGCGGCTGTTCCATTGAGTGTGGGGGAGGGCCGGCGCGTCTTACGCCGGCCATTGGCAATCCCCGTTCGCTAACCGCCCACTGGCGCGATTATCGAATTGAACGGCCGGGCGTCTCTTCGTACTGTTGCTCGACCCGTCCAGCCGGACGGGCAATAACAACAATGAGCGTCAGCCATGGCCCCTGTGTGCCTGCCCCATCCGCCGGTCCGTGCGTCCACCGGCTCGCGACTCATTCCTGTCCAGCTTGCGGGAGTGCAGGGCGATCCTGCCGGCCTTCCCGCGACGACGCCTTCGCAGGAAGTCTTCGCATGACCAGTTCCGCTCACGTGCCCGCTGCCGGCACCCTCGACGTCCAGTCCTTCATCAACGCCCAGCCGCTGTCGCTGTACCAGTGCCGCATCGTGCTGCTGTGCTTCCTCATCGTTTTCCTCGACGGCCTGGATACCGCCGCCATGGGCTTCATCGCCCCGGCGCTGACCCAGGACTGGGGCATCGACCGCGCCAGCCTCGGCCCGGTGATGAGCGCCGCGCTGATCGGCATGGTGTTCGGCGCCCTGGGTTCCGGACCGCTGGCCGACCGCTTCGGGCGCAAGGGCGTGCTGGTGGTGGCGGTGTTTCTCTTTGGCCTGTTCAGCCTGCTCTCGGCCTACAGCAGCAACCTCGAACAGCTCATGGCGCTGCGCCTGCTGACCGGCATCGGCCTGGGGGCGGCGATGCCCAACGCCACCACGCTGCTCTCGGAGTACACCCCTGAGCGTCTCAAGTCGCTGCTGGTGACCAGCATGTTCTGCGGCTTCAACCTGGGCATGGCGTCGGGCGGCTTCGTCTCCGCCAAGCTGATCCCGGCCTACGGCTGGCACAGCCTGCTGCTGCTCGGCGGCGTGCTGCCGCTGCTGCTAGCGGTGGTGCTGCTGGTGTGGCTGCCGGAGTCGGCGCGTTTCCTGGTGGTGCGCAATCGCGGGGCGGAGAAGGTCAAGCGCGTGCTGGCGCCCATCGCGCCGTCCGAAGTGGTCACCGCCCGTGACTTCAGCGTGCCGGAACAGAAGACGGTGCAGAGCCGAAACGTGTTCAAGGTGATCTTCTCCGGCACCTACAGCGCGGGAACCCTGCTGCTGTGGCTGACTTACTTCATGGGCCTGGTGATCGTCTATCTGCTCACCAGCTGGCTGCCGACGCTGATGCGTGACGCCGGTGCGAGCATGGAGCAGGCCGCGTTCATCGGTGCGCTGTTCCAGCTTGGCGGGGTGCTCAGTTCGGTGGCGGTGGGCTGGGCCATGGACCGCTTCAACCCGCACAAGGTCATCGGCATCTTCTATTGCCTGGCCGGGGTGTTCGCCTACTTCGTCGGGCAGAGCCTGGGCACCGTCACGCTGCTGGCGACCCTGGTGCTGGCTGCCGGCATGTGTGTGAACGGCGCACAGTCGGCCATGCCGTCTCTGGCGGCGCGCTTCTACCCGACCCAGGGCCGCGCCACGGGAGTTTCCTGGATGCTCGGTATCGGCCGCTTCGGCGCCATCCTCGGTGCCTGGATCGGCGCGACCCTGCTGGGCCTGGGCTGGAACTTCGAACAGGTGTTGACTGCGCTGATGGTGCCGGCTGCCATTGCCACGGCCGCCGTAGTGATCAAGGGGCTGGTGAGCCACGCGGACGCCACCTGACAGACGCTTCCGATAGGGCCGCGGTGCAAGGTCGCGGCCTTTCCGCCAGCAGGCGTTTACGGCGCTACGGAACTCGACGCAATGTCGGTGGTTCTGGCGTCAAAAGGATGAACGGTCGCTGAGCGGGAATGAACGGTCGAAAAAACGTTCCGTTTCGCTGAAATAGATTCAACTCCCTGAAGAAATTGCTGTCGGACCATTAGCCAATCTTTGTCCTGGCACCCCGCAAGGGGGGCTCCACACGGGGCCCGGCCACCTGACCATCGTTGGAAATATCCATGGTTCTTCATGCAGTTGGATGCTCATTTTCCCGCCTGACCTTGCGGCGGGGTCGCGGACGCCAGGAAGGCTTTTCCCTGGTGGAGCTGATGGTGGTTGTCGCACTGCTGGCGATCTTCGCCGGCGTGGCCTTGCCAGGCTTCCGCTACCTGATCGAATCCAGCCGGGTGCAAAGCGCCTCCTCGACGCTTTATCGCCTGCTCCAGGCGTCTCGCGCCGACGCCGTGAATACCCGCCAGACCCTCACGCTTTGCCCCAGCAGTGGAAACCTGCAGTGGGTAGTCGTGCG
Organism: Pseudomonas sp. YH-1; assembly: GCF_051990045.1. NCBI lineage: Bacteria > Pseudomonadati > Pseudomonadota > Gammaproteobacteria > Pseudomonadales > Pseudomonadaceae > Pseudomonas > Pseudomonas sp. YH-1. Next base: position 3,405,988 of record NZ_CP178184.1, read on the forward strand.
CGCCAGCACCTGCGCGTCGATCACCACTGCTGTGGTGAGCCAGCGTCTGGATCTGCCGAGCAGCCTCAGCGTGAGCAGCAGCATCAGCAATCTTTCGTTCAAGCCCGATGGCACCGCCGCGGCGGCTGATCTGGGCATTTCCAGCAGCGGCACCAGCAAGGCGTTCAGCATCAAGGTGGCCGCTTCGGGTTACATCAGCCTGCAGGGAGCTAGCGGCCAATGAGGCGGAGCATGGCGAACCGGTGTACGGCGGGATTCAGTCTGGTGGAGGTCATGGTGGCCCTGCTGGTTACCTGTTTCGGCGTGCTGGGCATGCTGGCGATGCAAGGGCGCACCATCAGCTATGCCCAGGACACCATCCTGCGCAGCAACGCGGCGGAGCTGGCGGACGAGCTGATGGAGATGATGCGCACCGATATCTACTCCACCCAGGACGGCAGCGCGGCCCAGGTGGTGCCACCGGCCAGCTGGGGCTACTACAAGGCTGCCAGCGCTTCGTTTCCCACCGCTCCCAGCAGTTGTGCCTCACTGGCGACGCTGACCGCCAGCCAGCGCCTGGCCTGCTGGGCGCAGCGGGTGAACCAGGCGCTGCCGGGTGCCTCGGAGCTGGCCAGCGAGTTCTATGTCTGCCGCACCAATGGCACCAGCAAGTGCAGCAACAGTGGGTCGGCCATCGAGATACAGCTGGCTTGGCGGGTGAAGGCGGGCGAGTGCCTGGATGCCAACGCCACGGGTGACAACACCATCTGCCGATACGTGCTGCGGGAGGAACCCTAGGATGCGTCGGCCAAGTGCGGGGGCTCAGTCCGGGGTGACGCTCATCGAGCTGATGATCGCCATGGGCCTGAGCCTGTTCCTGATCCTGGGCGTGACCCAGATGTTCCTCGACGGGCAGAACCGTTCGCGTTACTTCGATGGCCAGGCGCAGAACCAGGACAACGCGCGCTACGCGCAACAGATGCTGGAGGGGCGCCTGTCGAAAGCCGGTTACCGGCGCCTGCCGTCCTCGCGGATGACCGCCGCGTTTCCCGCGCAGACCAGCAACGGCTGCGTCTTCTCGGCCGGCCAGGCGCTGGTGCGGGTGGATGCCAATACCGTCTGCCTGCGCTACCAGCCGCGCGACACCACCGACGTCGATTGCACCGGCGCTTCGCTGGCAAGCCGCGCGGGGGTCAACAAGCCCTACAGCAATTACAGCCCGAGCAACAATGTGGTCGAGAAACTCACCCTGAGTAACGGCCAGCTGACCTGCAACGGCAGCACCCTGGTGGAGAACGTAGTGGCGCTGCGCTTCGACTTCGGGGTGGACAGCGAGAGCGACGAATTCAATCGCCAGGTCGCGAAGTACGTCGCCGCGCCCGCCACCGGCCAGACGGTGCGCAGCCTGCGCTACGCCCTGTTGCTGGCCAGCAGCGACTCGGTGAGTGGCGGGTTGACTGCCACTACCTGCCAGCGCTGGCAGGACCTCTACGGCAGCAAGGCCTGCACCGACGGCGACGGGCCCGTGCGGCGCATCGTCAGCGGTACCAGCATGTTGAGGAACCTGATGCCATGAACGGACTGTCCTTCCAACGGCAGCGCGGTGCGGTGCTGTTCGTCGCGTTGGTGATGCTGTTGCTGATCACCCTGGCTGCCGTCAGCGGCATGCGCGGCATGCAACTGGAAGGGCGGATGACCGGCAATCGCCTGGAGCAGCAGCGGCTGATGAGCGCGGCCGAGTCCGCGCTGCGCGAAGGGGAAGGGCGCCTGCGCAAGAACACCCGCGCACTGGACAACTGCACGGCGGGCACCTCGCCCTGTTTCACTGCGGCGGCAACCAATTACAGCACCGACTTCAGCAAGTCCAACCTCTACTCCGGCATGGACGGCGGCACCAGCCTGCTGCGCAGTGCGCGCTGGTACCTGCGCTACATCTCGAACAACTGCAAGGGTGGTGGGGGTGGCAGCGCCAACTCCTACCTGTCGAAGGGGCAGGTGGGGTGCACCTACTACTACGAGGTCAACTCCCAGGCCTACAAGGGCACCGCGACCAGCAAGGCCTGCGGCGCCGATGCGCTGTGCCTGCGCTCCACCTTCGGGCTGGTGATCCAGTGAATCGTTGCGCTCGTACAAGGATGCCGACGCCATGGCTTGTTACCCCATGAGAATGCTGCGCGCGACGTTGGTCCTGCTGCTGTCCTGCCTGGCGGGTGCCCAGGCGTGGGGCGCGTCACTGGCGCAGACGCCCCTGTTCGTCAGCAACATCGCCCCGCCAATGAACATGCTGGTGGTCGGTCGTGACCAGAAGCTCTATTTCCCGGCCTATAACGATGCTTCCGACATCGACGGCGATGGCCAGCTGGACACCTACTACAAGCCCGCCATCGACTACACCGGCTACTTCGATTCCTACAAGTGCTACCTCTACGATGCACTCAGCGGAGCATTCACCCCGTCTTCCACCACAGCGAACAAGAAGTGCACCAGCGCCGTGGGCCGTTGGAGTGGGGACTACCTCAATTACCTGACCATGTCACGCCAGGATGTGCTGCGCAAGGTGCTCTATGGCGGCTACCGTTCTACCGACACCGCGCTGTCGACCGTGCTGGAGCGAGCCTTCATTCCCAACGACGCGCACAGCTGGGGCAAGGAGTACCTGAGCGTCGCCCGCGATGGCTACAGCATCGCCGACTACACGCCGATCAGCGCGCCCACCAACGGCAAGTACGTGCTCTTCGCCAATACCTCGATCGGCACCGGCACACTGGGTGCGTACAACAGTACTGCGGTGCCGAGGCTGAGGATCATTACCAGCACCCAGCAGACCCTGGGGACCTACCGAATCTGGGGCTGGGTGTCGCGCGAGTCGGCCCAGGGCACCAACACCCTCACCAGCACCACCAACAGCGACACCACCATCGTCCCGGCCTATGACCTCAACGTGCGTGTGCGGGTCTGTGTGGCGGGTCTGCTGGAAAGCAACTGCACGCAGTACGGCAGCGTCTACAAACCGACCGGCGTGCTGCACGACTACGGCTCGGCGGACAAGATGTACTTCGGCCTGGTAACCGGGACTTACACCAACAACCTGCGTGGTGGCGTGGTACGCAAGGCGGCTTCGTCGTTCAGCAACGAATACAGCAGTACCAACGGACGCTTCCTCACCGACGCCACCACGGGTACCGGTTGCCTGAATGGCCGTTGCTACGTCAACAACAGCGGCATCGTCGCCAACCTCGACCGGCTGGTGTTCTCTACCGGCTGCACCGACTCCAGCGGCTACAACCTCAACCCGCTGACCAACGGCAAGTGTGTCGACTGGGGCAATCCGCTGGGCGAGATGAGCTACGAAACCCTGCGCTACTACGCGGGCAAGGCACCCAACAGCGCCTATGCAGCCGGCACCGCCGACACCAACCTGGGCCTTTCCAGCCTGACCACCTGGAGCAATCCGTACAGTACCTATCCGTCCTGCACCCGGCCGTTCATGACGCTGATGAGCGACGTCAACCCGAGCTACGATTCCGACGTGCCCGGCAGCACCCTGGGCACCGACAGCCGGCCGACCACCGACATCGGCTTCGACTTCGCCAGTATCGGTGCGACCCTGTGGAGCCGCGAAGTCGGTGGCAGTGTTTCGGTGAACGTCGGCCAGTCCGGCGGCACCAACGACTCGGCGCCCACCGCCAAGACCGCGAGCAGCTTCGCCACGATCCGCGGGCTTGCCGAGGAGCCCACGCGCCAGGGCAGCTACGCGACCTCGGCCGTGTCCTACTTTGGCAGCCAGAACGTCCTCACCACTGCCGGTTCGAACAAGGTGCAGAGCTTTTCCATCGCGCTGTCCTCGACCCTGCCGAATATCCGCATCAAGACCAGCAAGGGCACCCTGCGCCTGGTGCCCTTCAGCATGAACGTCAGCCAGGGCGTGGTCAGCCAGATCACCGGGTTCTACATCGATACCTTGAGCCGCGACAGCGCCGGCAACCTCACCTCCATCACCTTCCGCGTGGTCTACGACGACTCCGCCCAGGGCCGTGACTACGACATGGATGCCATCGTGCTCTATACCGTGACGGCGAAGGGCGACGGCACCGTGGACGTGACCAGCCAGACCGAATATTCGGTGGCCGGGGACGAGTCGCACATGGGCTACACCATGGCCGGTACCACCAAGGATGGCGTGTACCTGGAAGTGACCGGCGGCGGCAGCGGCAGTACTCGCTACAAGCTCGACACCCCGGACGGTCGGTCACCCGGCGATTGCTCATCCATCACCTGCGCCCTGCTGCCCGGCCTGAGCGGCAGCAGCGGGGCGCTCAGCGGAAATCGCCCGGCCTATCACACGCGCAACTTCACACCCTCGGCGACCACCGCCGTGACTACCCTGCAGGACCCGCTGTGGTACGCCGCCAAGTACGGCAAGACCGACCTCAACAGCTGGGACCGCGATGGCGACGGTGTGCCGGATAACTACTTCCTGGTCAGCGACCCGAGCCAGCTGGCGGCCCAGCTGAAATCGGCGTTCGACGACATTCTCCAGCTCAACACGTCGGTGGCTGCCGTGGCGGTGGACTCGCAGTCGCTGGACAGCGGCAGCTATACCTACGGCACCAGCTTCGTCACCGGCGACTGGACGGGAGACCTGCTGAAAAAGCAGCGAACCATGACCACCGGCAGCTCCGGCGCGGTCACCACGACCACCACCACGCTGTGGCGGGCGTCGGCGCAACTGGGCACGCCCAGTGCGCGCAACATCCTGTTCGCCAAGGGCGGAGCACTCACCGCCTTCAACTGGAGCAACCTGACCGCTGCCCAACAGACCCAGCTCAACCGCACCGTCACGGGCGTGGTGGACACCCAGGGGCAAGCGCGGGTCGGTTTCCTGCGGGGTGAGAACAACACCTTCCGTACCCGCACGACGCTGCTCGGCGACATGATCAATTCGGCGCCCGTGCTGGTCAGCGGCTCCGATTACCTGGCCTCGCGGGCCGACACCCTGGAGGGCAGCACGACGTATGCGGCGTTCGCCACGGCCCTGGCGGCGAAACCCTCGGTGGTCTACGTCGGTGCCAACGACGGCATGCTGCATGCCTTCAACGCGGCCACCGGCGCCGAGATGTTCGCCTTCATCCCCAGTGCGGTGATCCCCAACCTCAACGCCCTCACCGCACCGGACTATGGCAAGCAGCAGGGCACCGAGCACCGCTATTTCGTCGACGGCACCCCGGTGGTGTCCGACGTCTACTACGGCTCGGCCTGGCACAAGGTCCTGCTGGGCAGCCTCGGCGCTGGCGGCCGCGAGGTGTTCGCCCTCGATGTCACCGATCCCACCGCGCCCACGCTGCTCTGGGAGTTCACCAGCGACAACGACAGCAGCCTCGGCTACACCGCGGCGCGGCCCTCCATCGCGCGCCTGCACAACGGCAAGTGGGTGGCGCTGGTGCCCAACGGCTACGACATCGGCAGCAGCAGCGCCTCGCTGCTGATCATCGATATCCAGACCGGCGCGCTGCTGAAGAAGATCACCGCCAACCCGAGCCTGACCGCCGCCGAGACCGCCTCGCTGGATGCCCTCAACAACGGGCTGTCGCGGCTGTTCGTGGCCGACGCCAACAGTGACGGTATCGCCGACTATGCCTACGGCGGCGACCTGCTGGGCAACCTCTGGCGATTCGATCTGATCGACACCAGCGTGGGCGACCCCCTCAACAGCACGGCCTCGGAGGCGCGCTACGCCGTGTCCTTTGGCGGCAACCCGCTGTACGTTGCGCGCAACGCCAGCGGTACGCGCCAGCCGATCACCGTCGCGCCGTCTCTGGTCGACCACCCCAGCGGGGCCGGCTACATCGTGGCCTTCGGGACGGGGCGCTACCTGCTCACTGCCGACAAGACCTCCACCGCGCAACAGAGCATCTATGGCGTCTGGGACCGCAAGATCGCCGGCGAGGCCACCAGTTCCTCGCTGACGGCGGCGCGCACGCGCAGCAACCTGCAGGCGCAGACGCTCAGTACAGGCACCTTCAACAGCACCCCGATCTACACCCTGAGCAACAACGAAGTGGCCTGGTACGACACCTCCGGCAACACCGCCGATGCCAACGTCAACAAATGGGGCTGGTACTTCGACTTGCCGGTGACCGGCGAGCGGCAGATCTACGACATGACGCTCTATGGCTCCGCTCTCATCTTCAGCAGCTCCACGCCGCAGACCGGCACCTGCGCGGCCGGGCTATCCGGCACCCGCTACGCCATCGATCCCGAGCGCGGCGGACAGACCCCGTACAACGTCTTCGACCTGAACAACGACGGTACCTTCGATGCGCTCTCGGCCTTCATCACCGGGGGCGGCGACATCAGCGTCTCCGGTGGATACACCTACAGCGGCTCCGACAGCGGCACCACCGGCCTGTCGGATGCCATTCGCACCAACTCCGGCACGGTGAGCGGCCGGCGTACCTGGCAGATCCAGCCAGCCAACTGATAGGGAGCAAGCATGAACCAGCGTCGGCGGGAGAGGGGGTTCACCCTGATCGAATTGATGATCGCGGTCGTGGTCGTGGCGATCCTCGCCGCCATTGCGTTCCCCAGTTACCAGCGTTATGTGCTGCGCAGTCATCGGGTCGAAGCCCAGGCCGTGCTCAGCGAAGCGGCGGCCCGGCAGGAGCGCTATTACTCGCAGAACAACGCCTACGCCAGTACCGCTGCGGCGCTGAACATGACCAGCAATGTCAACGCGCTGCAGTACTACAGCTTGGCCATTTCCAACGTCACCGCCACCGCCTACACGCTCACTGCCACTGCCAAGGGTTCCCAGGCCAAGGATGGTCAGTGCCTGACGCTGAGCCTCGACCAGGCCGGCACCCGCAGCAACACCGGTACGGGGACTGGCACCACCTGCTGGCAATGAGTAGGCGCCGAAAGCGTGCGATTGGCGAACACTGCGCCGCAAGTCGAATTGCGCCGGCCGTTACCGGCCCCTAGGGTGAAGCGGATTCGCGGGCCTGCCTGGCATCTGGATTGCCCGCACGACCGTCCATCCCGGCCGATGTCCGTATTCCGGACCACGGCATAGACTGGGCGCACGAGCCGTGACGAAGAGCGCGGCCAAACACAAGAGTGAGTGCCTGTATGCAAAGCCTGCTGAGCGAGCGCAGCCGCGTGTTCGAGCGCGCCGACCCCTATGCGGTGTCCGGCTACGTCAACCAGCATGTGGGCACCCACGACCTGCGCCTGCCGGCCCACGGCCATCCCCAGGCCAGCCTGAACCACCGCCGCTTCGCCAGTCTCGACCTGTGCCGCATCAGCTACGGCGGCGCGGTACGCGTCACCTCTCCTGCGCTGGAGAACATCTTCCACCTGCAAATCCTGCTCAGCGGCCACTGCCTGTGGCGCGGCCAGCGCCAGGAACACTACCTGGCACCCGGCGAGTTGCTGCTGATCAACCCGGACGATCCGGTCGACCTGACCTACTCGGACGATTGCGAGAAATTCATCCTGAAGATTCCGGTGGCCCTGCTCGAAGCCATCTGCGCCGAGCAGCGCTGGAACTCTCCGCGCACCGGTGTGCGCTTCACCGAAAACCGCTACCAGCTGGGCGAGCTGGAAGGCTTCGTCAATCTCCTGTCGATGGTCTGCCAGGAGTCCGAAGCCGGCGAGCGCCTGGCTCGGGTCGACGAGCACTACCAGCAGATAGTCGCCAGCAAGCTGCTGACCCTGCTGAAGACCAACGTCAGCCGCGAGCCCATCGCGGGTGCCAGTGCTTCCTTCGAACGCATCGAGGCCTACATCGAAGACCACCTGCGCGAAGACATCGACGTCGAGGCCCTGGCGCGCCAGGCGTCCATGAGCCTGCGTTCGTTGTACGCGCTGTTCGAGCGCCACGCGGGCACCACGCCGCGCCAGTACATTCGTCGCCTGAAGCTGGAGCGCATCCGCGCCTGCCTGGCGGACCCGGCGTGCAATGTCCGCAGCGTGACCGAGCTGGCGCTGGACTATGGCTTCCTGCACCTGGGGCGGTTTGCCGAAGGGTATCGGCAGCAGTTTGGCGAGTTGCCGTCGGAGACGTTCAGGCGGCGCGGCTGAATCCAGCTCTGTCGTTGGTCCAGAGTGACACCGCCCTGATCGCTCACGCCGATCAGCCCCCTCTCCCTTCAGGGAGAGGGCTGGGGAGAGGGTGCCGGCTGCGCTGATGATGTATTGGTGCGGGCTTTGAACGCCCCCTCCCTAACCCTCCCCCTGAAGGGAGAGGGGACTGTCCTCTGCGCGCGAAAAAATCGGCGATCATCCTGCCGCTATCCATAAGTCGATCGCCCTGCACAAAACGGATAGCACTCTGCACTCAGCGGATATTGCCCCCTCCAACCCAGCCCTAACCTGAGCCTGCCTGAACAATAACAACGGAGGCCCCGGCCATGTCCCTGGGTATCGACTACTTGCGTTCACTGCTTGAGGAAGACCCCGAGAAGGGCGTCTACCGCTGCCGGCGGGAGATGTTCACCGACCCGCGCCTGTTCGACCTGGAGATGAAACACATCTTCGAAGGCAACTGGGTCTACCTCGCCCATGAAAGCCAGATTCCCGAGAAGAATGACTTCCTGACCACGACGATCGGCCGCCAGTCGATCTTCATCGCGCGCAACAAGGATGGCGTGCTCAACGCCTTCCTCAACGCCTGCAGCCACAAGGGCGCCATGCTCTGCCGGCACAAGTCCGGTAACCGTTCCAGCTACACCTGCCCGTTCCACGGCTGGACCTTCAACAACTCCGGCAAGCTGCTCAAGGTCAAGGACCCGGCCGAGGCGGGCTACCCGGAAGGCTTCAACTGCGAAGGCTCCCACGACCTGACCAAAGTGGCGCGCTTCGAGTCGTACCGTGGCTTCCTCTTCGGCAGCCTGAAGGCCGACGTCAAACCGCTGGTGGAGCACCTGGGCGAGTCGGCGAAGATCATCGACATGATCGTCGACCAGTCCCCCGAGGGCCTGGAAGTCCTGCGCGGTTCCTCCAGCTACCTCTACGAAGGCAACTGGAAGCTCACCGCCGAGAACGGCGCCGACGGCTATCACGTCAGCTCCGTGCACTGGAACTACGCCGCGACCCAGAACCAGCGCCAGGCGCGCGAGGCTGGCAGCGAGGTGAAGACCATGAGTGCCGGCGGCTGGGCCAAGCAAGGCGGTGGCTTCTACTCCTTCGACCACGGCCACCTGCTGCTCTGGACCCGCTGGGCCAACCCCGAGGCGCGCCCGGCCTTCGAGCGCCGCGACGAACTGGCCCGCGACCATGGCCAGGCCCGCGCCGACTGGATGATCGAGAACTCGCGCAACCTCTGCCTGTACCCCAACGTCTACCTGATGGACCAGTTCAGCTCGCAGATCCGCGTCGCCCGGCCCATCGACGTCAACCGCACCGAAATCACCATCTACTGCATTGCGCCCAAGGGCGAGAGTGCCGAGGCGCGCGCCCAGCGCATCCGCCAGTACGAGGATTTCTTCAACGTCAGCGGCATGGCCACGCCGGACGACCTGGAGGAATTCCGCTCCTGCCAGCAGGCCTACCAGGGCAGTGCCGGCGGCTGGAATGACATGTCGCGCGGGGCGAAGCACTGGATCGAAGGGGGCGACGACGCAGCGCGGGAAATCGACCTGGCGCCGGCGCTGTCCGGCGTGCGCACCGAGGACGAGGGGCTGTTCGTGCTGCAACACCAGTACTGGCAGCAGACCATGATCGATGTGCTGGCCGCCGAGCAGGCCAACCGCATTGCACTGAAAGAGGAGGGCGTGTGATGAGCCGTTACGAACTCGTCCGCGACTTCCTCTACCGCGAAGCTCGCTACCTCGACGACAAGGACTGGGACGCCTGGCTGGAGTTGTACGCCGCCGACGCCACTTTCTGGATGCCTTCCTGGGACGACCGCGACCAGCTCACCGAAGACCCGCAGCGGGAAATCTCGCTGATCTGGTACGGCAACCGTGGCGGCCTGGAAGACCGAGTCTTCCGCATCAAGACCGAGCGCTCCAGCGCGACCCTGCCGGACACCCGCACCTCGCACAACCTCAGCAACATCGAGGTGCTGGGCGAGGCCGACGGGCAATGCCAGGTGCGCTTCAACTGGCACACCCTGAGCTTCCGCTACAAGACCGTCGACAGCTACTTCGGCACCAGCTTCTACACGCTCGATGTGCGTGGCGAGCAGCCGCTGGTGAAGGCGAAGAAGGTCGTGCTGAAGAACGACTACGTCAGGCAAGTCATCGACATCTACCACATCTGATTCCGCCGTCAGGGCCGTGCGTCGCGCGCGTGGATTCGCCGCGCGCGACGCTGCCTGCGCGGTGCCGAGGTGCACGCCATGAACCACAAGATCGCCCTCAACTTCGAAGACGGCGTTACCCGCTTCATCGACGCCAGCTCCAGCGAAACCGTGGCCGACGCGGCCTATCGCCAGGGCATCAATATTCCGCTGGACTGCCGCGATGGCGCCTGCGGCACCTGCAAGTGCTTCGCCGAAGCCGGCCGCTACGACCTCGGCCAGGAATACATCGAGGACGCGCTGACCGAGGACGAAGCCGAGCAGGGCTACGTGCTCACTTGCCAGATGCGTGCGCAGAGCGATTGCGTGGTGCGCGTACCGGCCTCTTCGCAAGTCTGCAAGACTGCCCAGGCCAGTTTCCAGGCCAGCATCAGCGCGGTGCGCCAGCTCTCCGAAAGCACCATCGCGCTGTCGATCAAGGGCGAGTCGCTGAGCCAGCTGGCTTTCCTGCCGGGGCAGTACGTCAACCTGCAGGTGCCGGGCAGCGAGCAGAGCCGCGCCTACTCCTTCAGCTCGCTGCAGAAGGGCGGTGAGGTCAGCTTCCTGATTCGCAACGTACCGGGCGGCCTGATGAGCAGCTTCCTCACGGGCCTGGCGAAAGACGGTGATGCCATGACCCTGGCCGGCCCGCTGGGCAGCTTCTACCTGCGCGAGATCAGGCGGCCGCTGTTGCTGCTGGCCGGCGGCACCGGGCTGGCGCCCTTCACCGCGATGCTCGAACAGATCGCCGAGCGTGGCAGCGAGCATCCGCTGCACCTGATCTACGGTGTTACCCACGACTTCGACCTGGTGGAAATGGACCGCCTGGAAGCCTTCGCCGCGCGCATTCCCAACTTCACCTTCAGCGCTTGTGTGGCGAGTCCGGAGAGCAGCTACCCGCACAAGGGCTACGTCACCCAGCACATCGAGCCGGCACACCTGAACGACGGCGAGGTGGACCTCTACCTCTGTGGCCCGCCGCCGATGGTCGAGGCGGTGAGCCAGTTCATTCGCGAGCAGGGGATTACGCCAGCGAATTTCTACTACGAGAAGTTTGCCGCGAGCGCGGCCTGAACTCCGATACCTGAATGGTGGGCAGTGCTGCTCTTCGTAGGAGCGAGCTTGCTCGCGAACAGCCTCGCAGCGGGGCCTTGGTTCGCGAGCAAGCTCGCTCCTACAAGGGGTGTCCGCCCGAGGCTATGAGGTCACCATGAAAAGATTCCAAGACAAGACCGCCCTCGTCACCGGCGCCGCCCAGGGCATCGGACGGCGCGTCGCCGAGCGGCTGGTGGAAGAGGGCGCCCGGATCATCGCCGTGGACCGCTCAGAGATCGTCCACGAATTGCAGGACGCCCTTGGCCAGCAGGGCGACGTGCTCACCCTGACCGCTGACCTGGAGCGCTTCGCCGATTGCCAGGGCGTGGTCGACCAGGCGCTCGCGCGTTTCGGTCGCCTCGACATCCTGGTCAACAACGTCGGCGGCACCATCTGGGCGAAACCCTTCGAGCATTACGCCGAAGAGGAGATCGAAGCCGAGGTACGCCGCTCGCTGTTCCCGACCTTGTGGTGCTGCCGCGCGGCACTGGTACCGATGCTGGAACAGGGCGCGGGAGCCATCGTCAATGTCTCGTCCATTGCCACCCGTGGAGTGAACCGCGTGCCCTACGGCGCGGCGAAAGGCGGGGTGAATGCGCTGACCGCGTGCCTGGCGTTCGAGACCGCCGAGCGTGGCGTACGGGTGAATGCCACCGCGCCCGGCGGCACCGAGGCACCGCCCCGGCGCATCCCGCGCAACGCGGCGCAGCAAAGCGGGCAGGAGAAGCTCTGGTACCAGCAGATCGTCGACCAGACCGTCGAGAGCAGCCTGATGAAGCGCTACGGCAGCATCGACGAACAGGTGGGCGCGATCCTCTTTCTCGCTTCCGACGAAGCCAGCTACATCACCGGCGTGACCCTGCCGGTGGGTGGCGGCGACCTGGGCTGAGGCGCCGCGATGATGCGCTTACGGCCGGTTCGCGCCGATCAGTTGCAGGCAGCGTTGCAGGGGTGCACTGACGTCGCCGCGGCGCTGGCTGAGGATGATCGGCGAGACCGCCTCGGCGTCGGTCAGTGTGGCGTAGCCAATGTCGGCGCGGTGCTGCTGTTGCACCGACGCCGGCACCAGCGCCACGCCCAGGCCGGCGGCGACCAAGCCGATGGCGGTCTGCAGTTCGTTGGTCCACTGGGCAACGCGCACGCTCAGGCCGTGGTTGGCGAACAGCGCCAGCACATGGTCGGCATAGCTGGGGCGCGGGTTGGCGGGGTAGAGCACGAAGTCCTCGCCGGCCAGCTTCTCCAGGCTCAGCGGCGCGCCGAGCAGGCGATGCCCGGTGGGCAGCACGGCGACCATCGGTTCCTCGCGCAATACCTGCTGGGTAATCACCGGGTCGTCGATGCGGATGCGCCCGAAGCCGATGTCGATGCGCCCGCTTTTCAGCGCTTCGACCTGTTGCACCGTGGTCATTTCCTGCAGCCCCAGTTCCAGCCCGGCGTCGCCGCGCAGTTCGCGGATCAGCTCGGGCAGTCCGTCATACAGCGTCGACGGTGCGAAGCCGATGCCGAACCACTGGCGCTCGCCGTGGCCAATGCGCCGGGTGCTCTCGCAGATGCTTTCCAGCTGCGAAAGCAGGGTGCCGGTCTGCTCGTGGAAGTAGCGCCCGGCGTCGGTCAGGCGCAGCGGCCGGCCGCGCTCCAGCAAGGGCACGCCGAGCAGTTCCTCGAGCTGCTGGATCTGCCGGCTCAGCGGTGGCTGGGCGATGTGCAGGCGCTCGGCGGCGCGGGTGAAGTTGAGGGTGCCGGCCACTTCGCGGAAGTAGCGCAGGTGTCGCAGCTCCATGATACCTCCAGGGTATGCAACAAGATGGCAACGATATTGGACTGCCTGCAGGCCCCGGCGCAATCCTTCGTCAATTGTGAAAAGACCTTCCGGGTATCGCCGATGTGCGGCCCGGCCTATCCAGAAATCCCAGACCGGAACGCCGTCCATGAGTAGCCCTGTCATCGAACGCATCGAGTCGATCATCGTCGACCTGCCGACCATCCGCCCGCACAAGCTGGCCATGCACACCATGCAGCAGCAGACACTGGTGATCATCCGCCTGCGCTGCTCCGACGGCGTCGAGGGTATCGGCGAAGCCACCACCATTGGCGGGCTGGCCTACGGCAACGAGAGCCCGGAAAGCATCAAGGCCAACATCGATGCGCACTTCGCGCCGCTGCTCAAGGGCCAGGACGCCAGCAACATCAATGCCTGCATGCAGCGCCTGGACAAGTCGATCAAGGGCAACACCTTCGCCCGCTCCGGCATCGAGAGCGCGTTGCTCGACGCCCAGGGCAAGCGCCTGGGCCTGCCGGTCAGCGAACTGCTCGGCGGCCGTGTGCGTGACAGCCTGGAAGTGGCCTGGACCCTGGCCTCCGGCGACACCGCCCGCGATATCGCCGAAGCCGAGCAGATGCTGGACATTCGCCGCCATCGCATCTTCAAGCTGAAGATCGGCGCCAACCCGCTGGAGCATGACCTCAAGCACGTGGTGGCGATCAAGCAGGCCCTGGGCGAGCGCGCCAGCGTGCGTGTGGACGTCAACCAGGGCTGGGACGAATCCCAGGCCATCCGTGGCTGCCAGGTGCTCGGCGAGAACGGCATCGATCTGATCGAGCAGCCCATCTCGCGCATCAACCGCAGCGGCCAGATACGCCTGAACCAGCGCAGCCCGGCACCGATCATGGCCGACGAATCCATCGAGAGCGTGGCCGACGCTTTCAGCCTCGCCGCTGACGGCGCCGCCAGCATCTTCGCCCTGAAGATCGCCAAGAACGGTGGCCCGCGCGCCGTGCTGCGTACCGCGCAGATCGCCGAGGCGGCCGGTATCGCGCTGTACGGCGGGACCATGCTCGAAGGCGCCGTCGGCACCCTGGCCTCGGCCCACGCCTTCCTCACCCTGGAGAAGCTGACCTGGGCCACCGAGCTGTTCGGCCCGCTGCTGCTCACCGAGGAAATCGTCACCGAGGCGCCGGTTTACCGTGACTTCCAGCTGCACGTACCGCGCACGCCCGGCCTGGGCCTGACGCTCGACGAGGAGCGCCTGGCGCGCTTCCGCCGTACCTGACCTGCCACCTTTCCCGACTGCCCGATAGAGGAGAAGACCCGATGCTGTTCCACGTGAAGATGACCGTGAAATTGCCCGTCGACATGGACCCGGCCAAGGCCGCCCAGCTCAAGGCCGACGAGAAGGAATTGGCCCAGCGCCTGCAGCGCGAGGGCAAGTGGCGCCACCTGTGGCGCATCGCCGGGCACTACGCCAACTACAGCGTGTTCGACCTCGCCAGCGTCGAGGAACTGCACGACACCCTGATGCAGCTGCCGCTGTTCCCCTACATGGACATCGAGGTCGACGGGCTCTGCCGCCATCCGTCCTCGATCCATTCCGACGACCGCTGATTTTCGTTCCGTACGACTCGACAAGAACAAGACTTGAGGATCGCACCATGACCGTGAAGATTTCCCAGACTGCCGACATCCAGAAGTTCTTCGAAGAAGCCAGCGGCGCCCTGAACGACCAGGGCAATCCGCGGGTGAAGAACCTCATCTTGCGCATCCTGCAGGACACCGCCAGGCTCATCGAAGACATGAACGTCACCCCTGATGAGTTCTGGAAGGCGGTGGACTACCTCAATCGTCTCGGCGCGCGCCAGGAAGCCGGCCTGGTCGTCGCCGGCCTGGGCATCGAGCACTACCTCGACCTGCTGCTGGACGCCCAGGACGCGGCGGTCGGCATCGAAGGTGGCACTCCGCGCACCATCGAAGGTCCGCTGTATGTGGCCGGCGCACCGCTGTCCGAAGGCGAAACCCGCATGGACGACGGGAAGGACGCCGGCACCGTGATGTTCCTCTCCGGCCGCGTGTTCGACCTCGACGGCAAGCCCCTGGCCGGCGCCGTGGTCGATCTCTGGCACGCCAACACCAACGGCACCTACTCGTACTTCGACAGCAGCCAGTCCGAGTACAACCTGCGCCGGCGCATCGTCACCGACGGCGAAGGCCGCTACAAGGCGCGCAGCATCGTGCCCAGTGGTTATGGCTGCCCGCCGGATGGCCCGACCCAGGAGCTGCTCAACCAGCTCGGCCGCCACGGCCAGCGCCCGGCGCACATCCACTTCTTCATTTCCGCGCCGGGCCATCGCCACCTGACCACGCAGATCAACCTGGCCGGTGACCAGTACCTGTGGGACGACTTCGCCTATGCCACCCGCGACGGCCTGATCGGCGAGGTGCGTTTCGTCGAGGATGCAGCCGCTGCCAAGGCGCACGGTGTCGAAGGGCGCTTCGCCGAGATCGAGTTCGACTTCCAGCTGCAGCAGGCCGTTTCCGCCGACGCCGAAGACCGCAGCAACCGCCCCCGCGCCTTGCAGCAAGCCTGATTTTCCGCCGGCTCCGACCCTGCCGGTAACCCCGCCGTAGGATGGCGTGGAGCGAAGCGATACCCATCGATCCATGTACCGCCAGCATGGGTATCGCTGCGCTCCACCCATCCTACCCAGCGTTCCCTGTTGCTTTGGCGTTCGCGTCCACTCGGATGGCAATCTCCAGCCAGAAGCACAGCCGTTAGCCCCCTAAGAGAAGTGTTCGATATTCGCACCAATAGTCGATTATCGCATTGTTCGCCCATCCCCCCGGCGGTACCTTTTTCCCACCTGCACCACGCCTACAACGAGACCGACCATGGCTGAACTCCTGACTCTCCGCGAAGCGGTCGAGCGCTTCGTCAACGACGGCGACACCGTCGCGCTCGAAGGCTTCACCCACCTGATCCCGACCGCTGCCTCCCACGAGCTGATCCGCCAGGGCAAGAAAGACCTGCACCTGGTGCGCATGACGCCCGACCTGGTCTACGACCTGCTGATCGGCGCCGGCTGCGTGCGCAAGCTGACCTTCTCCTGGGGCGGCAACCCCGGCGTCGGTTCGCTGCATCGCCTGCGTGACGCGGTGGAGAAGGGCTGGCCGCGTGACCTGGAGATCGACGAGCACAGCCACGCCGACCTCGCCAACTCCTACGTCGCCGGCGCCTCGGGCTTACCGTTCGCGGTGCTGCGTGCCTACGCCGGCTCCGACCTGCCGAAGGTCAACCCGAACATCAAGTTCATCAACTGCCCGTTCACCGGCGAGCAACTGGCCGCCGTCCCCTCGGTGCGCCCGGACATCACCGTGATCCACGCGCAGAAGGCCGACCGCAAGGGCAACGTGCTGCTGTGGGGCATCCTCGGTGTGCAGAAGGAAGCCGCCCTGGCCGCCAAGCGCTGCATCGTCACCGTCGAGGAAATCGTCGACGACCTTAACGCACCGATGAACTCCTGCGTACTGCCGACCTGGGCGCTGTCCGCCGTCTGTCTGGTGCCGGGCGGTTCGCACCCGTCCTACGCCCACGGCTACTCCGAGCGCGACAACCGCTTCTACCAGGCCTGGGACCCGATCGCGCGCGACCGTGACACCTTCAACGCCTGGATCGATACCTACATCCGTGGCACGAAAGATTTCAGCGAGTTTCGTAGCAAGCTCGCGGAGGCCAAGTAATGAGCGCCTACAGCACCAATGAAATGATGACCGTGGCCGCCGCCCGCCGCCTGAAGAACGGCGCCGTCTGCTTCGTCGGTATCGGCCTGCCGTCCAAGGCCGCCAACCTGGCGCGCCTGACCGCATCGCCGGACGTGGTCCTGATCTACGAATCCGGCCCCATCGGCGCCAAGCCCAGCGTGCTGCCGCTGTCCATCGGTGACGGCGAACTGGCCGAAACCGCAGACACCGTGGTGCCCACCGGCGAGATCTTCCGCTACTGGCTGCAGGGCGGACGTATCGACGTCGGCTTCCTCGGCGCCGCCCAGGTCGACCGCTTCGGCAACATCAACACCACCGTCATCGGCGACTACAACAAGCCCAAGGTGCGCCTGCCCGGCGCCGGCGGCGCGCCGGAGATCGCCGGTTCCGCCAAGGAAGTGCTGATCATCCTCAAGCAGTCCCACCGTACCTTCGTCGACAAGCTGGCCTTCATCACCTCGGTCGGCTTCGGCGAGGGCGGCGACCACCGCCAGCAACTCGGCCTCCCAGGTAAAGGCCCGGTGGCGATCATCACCGACCTCTGCATCATGGAGCCGGAAGCCGGCAGCAACGAATTCATCGTCACTTCTCTGCATCCGGGCGTGACCCGCGAGCAGGTTGTGGAGGCTACTGGCTGGGCGATCCGCTTCGCCGAGCAGGTAACTGAAACCGTCGCGCCGACCGACGTGGAACTGGAAGCCCTGCGTGCCCTTGAAGCCCGCACCGCCGCCGCCCACGGCCAGCTGGGAGGTGAGGAATGAGCCGCGAGGTCTTCATCTGCGATGCCGTGCGCACACCCATCGGTCGCTTCGGCGGCTCGCTGTCCGGCGTGCGCGCCGACGACCTCGCCGCGGTGCCGGTGAAGGCGCTGGTGGAACGTAACCCGCAAGTCGACTGGGCCGCGCTGGACGAGGTCTACCTCGGCTGCGCCAACCAGGCCGGCGAAGATAACCGCAACGTGGCGCGCATGGCGCTGCTGCTGGCCGGCCTGCCGGAAAGCGTGCCGGGCGTCACCCTCAATCGCCTCTGCGCCTCGGGCCTGGACGCGGTGGGCACTGCCTTCCGCGCCATTGCCAGCGGCGAGGCCGAGCTGGTCATCGCCGGCGGCGTGGAGTCCATGTCCCGCGCACCCTATGTGATGGGCAAGGCCGACAGCGCCTTCGGTCGTGGACAGAAGATCGAGGACACCACCATCGGCTGGCGCTTCATCAACCCGCTGATGAAGGCGCAGTACGGCGTGGATGCCATGCCGCAGACCGCCGACAACGTGGCTGACGACTACCAGGTCAACCGCGCCGACCAGGACGCCTTCTCCCTGCGCAGCCAGCAGCGCGCTGGTGTTGCACAGGCCAACGGCTACTTCGCCGAGGAAATCGTCCCGGTGGTGATCAAGGGCCGCAAGGGCGAGACCGTCGTCGACACCGACGAACACCCGCGCCCGGACACCACCGCCGAAGCGCTGGCCAAGCTCAAGCCGGTCAACGGTGAAGGCAAGACCGTCACCGCCGGCAACGCCTCGGGCGTCAACGACGGCGCTGTGGCGCTGATCCTCGCCAGTGCCGAAGCGGTTAAGAAACACGGTCTCACCCCGCGCGCGAAAGTGCTCGGCATGGCCAGCGCCGGCGTCGCCCCGCGAGTGATGGGCATCGGCCCGGTGCCGGCGGTGCGCAAGCTGCTGGAGCGGCTGAACCTGTCGATGGGGCAGTTCGATGTCATCGAGCTGAATGAAGCCTTCGCCGCGCAGGGGCTGGCCGTGACCCGCGAACTCGGCGTCGCCGATGACGATGCGCGGGTGAACCCCAACGGCGGCGCCATCGCCCTCGGCCATCCGCTGGGTGCCAGTGGTGCGCGTCTGGTGCTGACCGCTGTGCACCAGTTGCAGAAGATGGGCGGCAAGCTGGGACTGTGCACCATGTGCGTGGGCGTAGGGCAGGGCGTGGCGCTGGTGGTCGAGCGCGTATAGCTCTTGTAGGAGCGAGCAAGCTCGCTCCTACAAGGTTCGTCTCTGCGATCATACTGTCCCGACCACGCCCGCCGATCTCCGGAGCCAACCCGTGAGCACCAACCTGCTGTTCGACGCCTACTTCACCCAGCCCGCCATGCGCGCGATCTTCAGCGACCAGGGCCGGGTGCAGGGCATGCTCGACTTCGAGGCCGCACTGGCCCGTGCCGAAGCGCGCGTGGGTGTGATCCCGGCGAGCGCCGTGGCGCCCATCGCCGCCGGCTGCCGTGCCGAACTCTACGATTTCGATGCACTGGCCCAGGCCATCTGCAGCGCTGGCAATTCCGCAATCCCGCTGGTGAAGGCGCTGGGCAAACGCATCGCTGCCGAGGACGCCGAGGCCGAGCGCTACGTGCATCTTGGAGCCACCAGCCAGGACGCCATGGACTCCGGTCTGGTGCTGCAGCTGCGCGCCGCCATCGAGTTGCTGGAGAGCGATCTCGCCCAGCTCGCCGACGCGCTCGCCGTTCAAGCCCAAGCCCACGCTGGCACACCCATGGTCGGCCGAACCTGGCTGCAGCACGCCACGCCCGTCACCCTCGGCATGAAGGTCGCCGGCTGGCTGGGTGCAATGACTCGCCATCGCCAGCGCATGAACGAGCTCAAGCCGCGCCTGCTGTGCCTGCAGTTCGGCGGCGCTTCCGGTAGCCTCGCCGCCCTGGGCGAGCAGGGTTTTGCCGTGGCCGAGGCGCTGGCGGAAGAGTTGGACCTGCAACTGCCCGAGCAACCCTGGCACACCCAGCGCGACCGCCTGGTGGAGTTCGCCAGCCTGCTCGGCCTGATCGCTGGCAGCCTCGGCAAACTGGGCCGCGATCTCAGCCTGCTGATGCAGACCGAGGCCGGTGAAGTCTTCGAACCTTCCGCGCCGGGCAAGGGTGGTTCTTCCACCATGCCGCACAAGCGCAACCCGGTGGGTGCTGCGGTGCTGATCGGCGCGGCGACTCGTGCGCCGGGACTGGTCTCGACGCTGTTTTCCGCCATGCCCCAGGAGCACGAGCGCAGCCTCGGTCTGTGGCACGCCGAATGGGAAAGCCTGCCGGAGCTGTGCTGTCTCGTCTCCGGTTCCTTGCAACAGGCGCTGTCCCTCGTGCCGGGCCTGGAAGTGGATGCCGAGCGCATGCTCGCCAACCTCGACCTGACCCGCGGCCTGGTACTGGCCGAAGCAGTGAGTATCGCCCTGGCCCAGCGTATCGGCCGCGATGCTGCGCATCACCTGGTGGAGCAGTGCTGCAAGCAGGCGGTGAAGGATGGCGCGCACCTTCGTGCGGTGCTTGGTGCCAATGCCGAAGTCGCCGCTCAACTGAATGCCGGGGAGCTGGATCGCCTGCTCGATCCTGCCCATTACCTGGGCCAGGCGCGCCGCTGGGTCGAGCGCGCGCTGGCCGAACATCAAGAACTTTCTTTGCAATAAGAAGCGCGCTAGGAGCCCTTGCATGCCTGCCGTACGTCTCGCCGATGGCGACCTGAACTACCAACTGGAAGGCCCGGCCGGTGCGCCGGTGCTGGTGCTGTCCAACTCCCTGGGCACCGACCTGCACATGTGGGACGCGCAGGTCGCGGCCTTCACCGAACATTTCCGCGTGCTGCGTTATGACACCCGTGGCCATGGCGTTTCGCTGGTCACTCCCGGTCCCTACAGTATCGAGCAGAATGGCCGTGACGTGCTGGCCCTGCTGGACGCACTGGACATCCCTCGCGCGCACTTCTGCGGCCTGTCCATGGGCGGCCTGATCGGCCAGTGGCTGGGCATTCACGCGCCGGAGCGCATCGAGCGTCTGGTGCTGTGCAACACCGCTGCCAAGATCGGCACGCCTGAGGTGTGGAACCCGCGCATCGAAACTGTGCTCAGTGGCGGCGCCGAGGCCATGCGCAACCTGCGCGATGCGTCGATTTCGCGCTGGTTCACGGCAGACTTCGCGGAAGGCCAGCCGGGCAAGGTCGAGCCTATCGTCGACATGCTCGCGCAGACGTCGCCGGAAGGTTATGCGGCCAACTGCGCGGCCGTGCGCGATGCTGACTTCCGCGGCGAAATCGGCGCGATCACGGCGCCGACCCTGGTGGTCTGCGGCGCTGCCGACCCGGTGACCACCACCGAGGACGGCCGCTTCCTGCAGGCGCGTATTCCCGGTGCGGAGCTCGCGGAATTCCGCGCTGCGCACCTGTCCAACGTGCAGGCCGGCGATGCCTTCAGCCAGCGTGTGCTGGACTTCCTGCGCGCTTAACCGCTCTTCGTAGGATGGCGTAGAGCGCAGCGAAACCCATCGGTTCTGTGCGATGACAGCATGGGTATCGCTGCGCTCCACCCATCCTACGGGGATTTGACGGAGTTTGAGATGGACGAGAAAGAACGCTACGAAGCCGGCATGCAGGTCCGCCGCGCGGTGCTCGGCGATGCCCACGTCGACCGCAGCCTGGAGAAGCGCAGCGCCTTCAACGAAGAGTTCCAGGAAATGATCACCCGCCACGCCTGGGGTGATATCTGGACCCGCCCCGGCCTGCCGCGCCACACTCGTAGCCTGATCACCATCGCCATGCTGATCGGCATGAACCGCGAAGGCGAACTCAAGCTGCACCTGCGAGCCGCACGCAACAATGGGGTGACCCGCGAGGAGATCAAGGAAGTGCTGCTGCAGAGCGCAATCTACTGCGGCATTCCGGCGGCCAACGCCACCTTCCACCTCGCCGAGGCGGTGTGGGACGAGTTGGGCACCGAGTCGCTGGACGAGTAGCCCGTTACGGGATTGATGGGTATCGCTTCGCTCCACCCATCCTACACAGCGACCTCCGGACCACGCATCCGGAGGTCTGCCTGCTTATGTATGAGCGTCTCATGTGGCGATCGCAGGCGCATGCCGTGGGTTGGGTTCTCGTAGGATGGGTGGAGCGAAGCGATACCCATGCTGTGCCTCTACCCAACCACCCGTTCAGCTCTCCAACTCCTTGCGATCCCTGAACAACTCCAGCGCCTGCGGGTTGGCCAATGCGTCGGTGTTCTTTACCGGCCGCCCGTGCACCACGTTGCGCACCGCCAGTTCGACGATCTTGCCGCTGGTGGTCCGCGGGATGTCGGTGACCGCGAGGATTTTCGCTGGCACATGGCGCGGGGTAGTGTTGCTGCGGATGGTCTGGCGGATGCGTTCCTGCAGCGTTTCGTCGAGGTCCACGCCGTCGCGCAGGCGCACGAACAGCACCACGCGCACGTCGCCCTGCCAGTCCTGGCCGATGGCGATGGATTCCAGCACCTGCTCGACCTTTTCCACCTGACGGTAGATTTCCGCCGTGCCGATGCGCACGCCGCCGGGGTTGAGTACGGCATCCGAACGGCCGTGGATCACCAGGCCGCCGTGTTCGGTTTCCTCGGCATAGTCGCCGTGGGCCCAGACGCCGGGGAAGGTGGCGAAGTAGGCATCAAGGAACTTCTCGTTGTTCTCGTCGTTCCAGAAGCCCACCGGGATCGACGGGAAATGCCGCACGCAGACCAGCTCGCCTTTTTCGCCGAACACCGCTTTGCCGGCCTCGTCCCAGACCTCCACCGCCATGCCCAGCGCCTTGCACTGAATTTCCCCACGCCACACCGGCGCGGTCGGATTGCCGATGGCGAAGCAGGAAACGATGTCAGTACCGCCGGAGATCGACGACAGGCAGAGGTCGGGTTTCACGTCGCGGTAGACATAGTCGAAGCTCTCGTGGGCCAGCGGCGAGCCGGTGGAGAGGAGCGTCTTCAGTCGCTCCAGGGAGTGGGTCAGGCGCGGGCGCACATTGGCTTTCTCCAGCGCGGCGATGTACTTGGCGCTGGTGCCGAACACACTGATGTGCTCCGCGTCGATCAGGTCCATCAGGCGCTCGGGGCCGGGGTGGAAGGGTGAGCCGTCGTAGAGCACCAGCGTGGCGCCGACGGCGAGGCCCGAGACCAGCCAGTTCCACATCATCCAGCCGCAGGTGGTGTAGTAGAACAGCGTGTCGTCCTGGCCCAGGTCGACGTGCAGGCCGTGTTCCTTCAGGTGCTGCAGCAGCACGCCGCCGGTACCGTGGACGATGCACTTGGGCACGCCCGTGGTGCCGGAGGAGTAGAGGATGTACAGCGGGTGGTCGAAGGGCACCGGCGTGAACACCGGTTCGCCGCCGCTGTGGAAGAAGTCCTGCCAGAGACTGACCCGCGCCGACGTCTGGAAGTCGCTGCGGCGAGCGTGGCCGTTGGCGTAGGGGACGATCACCAGCTGTTCCAGGCTGGGCAGCTGGGCGAGGATTTCGTTGAGCTTGGCGGTGAGGTCCAGCACCTTGCCGGCGTAGCGGTAGCCGGCGCAGGCGATCAGCACCTTGGGCTCGATCTGGCCGAAACGGTCGATCACGCCATGGGTGCCGAAGTCCGGCGAGCAGCTCGACCATGTGGCGCCCAGGCTGGTGGTGGCGAGCATGCCGACCACGGTCTGCCAGGTGTTGGGCATGAAGGCCGCGACGCGGTCGCCGACGCCTACGCCGGCTTCGCGCAGGGCACGTTGCAGCCCGGCAACCTGGGCGGCCAGTTCGGCATGGCTGATGACCTCGCGGCGTTCATCCTCGCTGATGGCGATCAGCGCCGGCTGGTGGTCGCGGCGGCGCAGCAGGTGCTCGGCGAAGTTCAGGGTGGCGCCGGGGAACCAGCGTGCATCGGGCATTTCCGGGCCTTCCTCGAGGACCGCCGTGGGCGCCTCGTGGAACTGCACGCCGAAGGTGTCGACGATGGCCAGCCAGAAGGCCTCGCGTTCGGCGATGCTCCAGGCGTGCAGCGCAGCGTAGTCGGGCAGGTCGACTCCGTGCTGCTGCGCCACCTTGCGACGGAAGGCGTCCATCCGGGTGACGGCGATGCGTTCGGGGGAGGGTGTCCAGAGCAGTGGGTTCATTGACGACGACTCCAGCGAAGGATCGGTGGGCACCGCCGACAGGCGGTACCCATCATCTTGACATGAAGCGTCGCCGGAAGTGCTTCGGTGGGGCTCAGGAATCACTGCGCGACCCAGCCGCCATCCATGTTCCAGGCGGCGCCGCGAACCTGCGCGGCGGCTTCAGAACACAAGAATAGCGCCAGCTCGCCGAGCTGGTCGGCGGTGACGAAATCCAGCGACGGCTGTTTCTCCGCCAGCAGGTCGTGGCGCGCCTGTTCGGGGCTGGCGCCGGCGGCGATGCGCGCGTCGATCTGCTGCTGTACCAGCGGCGTCAGCACCCAGCCGGGGCAGATGGCGTTGCAGGTGATGGCCGTGGTGGCGGTTTCCAGTGCAGTGGTCTTGGTCAGGCCGATCACGCCGTGCTTGGCGGCGACGTAGGCGCTCTTGCCGGCGGAGGCAACCAGGCCGTGGGTCGAGGCGATGTTGAGGATGCGCCCCCAGCCGCGCTGGCGCATGCCCGGCAGTGCCAGGCGGGTGGTGTGGAACACCGAGGAGAGATTGATGGCGATGATCGCGTTCCAGCGCTCCACAGGGAAGTCTTCCAGCGCCGCGACGTGCTGGATGCCGGCGTTGTTGACCAGGATGTCGAGGCTGCCGAACTCGCGCTCGACGTAGGCGATCATCTCGGCGATCTGCTCGGGTTGCGCCATGTCCGCGCCGTGGTGGCCGATGCGCGTGCCATGCACCGACAGCTCGCGCACGG
The DNA here is from genome assembly GCF_051990045.1 of Pseudomonas sp. YH-1. Lineage (NCBI taxonomy): Bacteria > Pseudomonadati > Pseudomonadota > Gammaproteobacteria > Pseudomonadales > Pseudomonadaceae > Pseudomonas > Pseudomonas sp. YH-1. Next base: position 3,430,504 of record NZ_CP178184.1, read on the forward strand.
CCGCGTCGATATCGCCAAAGCCATTGACCACCACGTTGGCGCCCGCCTGCGCGAGGCGCGCGGCGATGCCCAGGCCGATGCCGCTGGTGGAGCCGGTGACCAGTGCGGTCTTGCCCTTGAGTGTCATGCAAATCTCCTCTGGAACGGGGCGGTCGCCGCGCGGCGACCGCTTGAAAACAACCGGCTTAAACGATTCCGGTGGCGTAGAAGGTGCCGATCACCACGAACACCGCGAGGGTCTTGATCAGGGTGATGGCGAAGATGTCCTTGTAGGCCTCGCGGTGGGTCAGGCCGGTGACCGCGAGCAGGGTGATGACCGCGCCGTTGTGCGGCAGGGTGTCCATGCCGCCGGAGGCCATGGCCGCTACCCGGTGCAGTACTTCCAGCGGGATGTTGGCGGCATGGGCGGCGGCGATGAACTGTTCGGACATGGCCGCCAGGGCGATGCTCATGCCGCCGGACGCCGAGCCGGTGATGCCGGCCAGGGTGGTGACGGTGATGGCCTCGTTGACCAGCGGATCGGGAATCTTCTTCAGTGCGTCGGCCAGTACCAGGAAGCCCGGCAGCGAGGCGATCACCGCGCCGAAGCCGTATTCCGAAGCCGTGTTCATGGCCGCCAGCAGTGCGCCGGACACGGCGGTCTTGCTGCCCTCGGCGATCTTGCTGCGGATCACTGCGAAGCTCGTCACCAGCACCAGCAGGATGCCCAGCAGCAGCGCCGCCTGCACCGCCCAGATGCCGGTCAACTTGGCTACGTCGCTGGCCACCGGCGCGGCCATGCCGGCCAGTTGCAGGCTGTGGGTCTTGCCGTAGACCTGGGGAATCCAGTGGGTGAACAGCAGGTTGGCAACGCCCACCAGCACCAGCGGCGAGAGCGCCAGCAGCGGGTTGGGCAGTTTCATGTCGTCGGCGGTTTCCGGCTCGTTGCGCAACTCGGTGCCGTAGCCTTCACCGGCGGCGCGCGCCTTGCCGGCCTGGCGACGGAGGAACAGCATACCGACGCTGAACACGAACAGGCTGCCGATCACGCCCAGCCAGGGCGCAGCCCAGCCGGTGGTGTTGAAGAAGGCGGTGGGGATGATGTTCTGGATCTGCGGGGTGCCGGGCAGGGCGTCCATGGTGAAGCTGAAGGCGCCCAGGGCGATGGTCGCCGGGATCAGTCGCTTGGGGATATTGCTCTGGCGGAACATCTCGGCGGCGAACGGATAGACCGCGAACACCACCACGAACAGTGACACGCCGCCGTAGGTGAGCAGGGCGCAGACCAGCACGATCACCAGCATCGCCTGGCTGGTGCCGAGCAGGCGGATGGCCGCGGCGACGATGGAGCGCGAGAAGCCCGACAGCTCGATCAACTTGCCGAACACCGCGCCGAGCAGGAACACCGGGAAGTAGAGTTTGACGAAGCCGACCATCTTCTCCATGAACACCCCGGTGAAGGCCGGGGCGACGGCGGAAGGGTCGGTCAGCAGCACTGCCAGCAGCGCGGCGATGGGGGCGAAGAGGATCACGCTGTAGCCGCGGTAGGCGGCGAGCATCAGCAGGGCGAGGGCCGCGAGGGCGATGACCACGCTCATCGAAGTATCTCCAGTTGTCGCGCGGCCTCGGGCCGCGCGTCGTTCTTGTTGTAGTGGGGGCGAGTGACGATCAGGCGATTACCAGAGCGGCAGCACGTAGCTGAGGATCAGACGGTTTTCGTCGAGGTCGTTGCCGAAGTGGCTGGAGCGAACTGTCGCATTGCGCCACTTCACGCCGACGTTCTTCAGTGGTCCGTTCTGCACCACGTAGCCGATATCGGTATCGCGCTCCCATTCCTTGCCTTCGGGCTTGCCCGCGCCCAGTTCGATGTTGTCGCCGGACAGGTAGCGCGTCATGAAGGTCAGGCCGGGCACGCCGAGGGTGGCAAAGTCGTAGTCGTAGCGCGCCTGCCAGGACTTCTCGTCACGGTTGGCGAAGTCGCCGATCTGCACGAAGTTGACCAGGAAGGCGTCGGTGCCGCCGATGTAGGCGAAGCCGGTGTCGCCGCTCATCTTCTGGTAGCCGGCGCCGAAGCCATGGCCGCCGAGGGTGTAGGTGAGCATCGCGCCGAAGGCGCGGTTGTCGACGTTGCTGTGGCCGTCGTCGTCGGAGCGGGCGTAGCGCAGGTCGGTCTTCAGTGACTGGCCGGCGGCGATGGGCAGCACGTGCACCAGGTTGACGATGTGCTGGTCGTAGAGGCCGTCGAGCTTGGCGTAGCTGTAGCCGGTGGCGAGCTGTGGCGTCCACTTGTAGTTCAGGCCGGCAAAGTCGAACTGGTCGCTGGTGTCGGTGGCGACGATGCCGCGCGCGCTGCCGCTGGTGACGGTCATGTCCTCGCGGTTGGACGAGTCGCGCTGGCTCACCTGGCGCAGGCGGCCGCCGTCGAAGGTGAGGCCGGCGAACTCGGCGGAATTCAGGTGCGCGCCTTCGAAGGTCTGCGGCAGCAGGCGCGAATCATTGGCCAGCACGGTGGGCAGCTTGGGCAGCAGGGTGCCGATCTTCAGGGTGCTTTTCGAGGCGCGCAGCTTGGCGGTCAGGCCCAGCTCGCTGTAGTCGTCCGGTGCGCCGTTGACCTTGTCCTTGTCGCGCGGCAGCAGGCCGGAGCCGGCGCGGTCGGGGCTGGAGTCAAGCTTGACGCCGAGCAGACCGAGGGCATCGACGCCCACGCCGATGGTGCCTTCGGTGTAGCCGGATTCATAGCGCAGCAGGAAGCCCTGCGCCCACTCTTCCTGCTTGGATTGCGCGGCGTTGTCCTGGCGGAAGTCGCGGTTGAAGTAGAAGTTGCGCAGTTCGACGCTGGCCTTGCTGTCGGCAAGGAATTCGGCGAAGGCCTGGGGCGAAAGGGCGAGGGTGGAACCGAGGGCGGTGATGACGGCGGCATGATTGAGCGTGGAGCGGCTCATCGGGTGATCTCCTGGCGCGGCGCCGTGTGCGAAGCGGGACTAGCCGTGGTGTCCGCTGGGGTCTGTTCGCGTTCGGGCAGCGTTGATTGTTGTTATGTCGGCTGTGCGGCGCGAAGGCCGCGAGAGGCGACATAGCCAGGACCGTGCCAGGATTGTAACTATTTGATTTGTAAGTCTTATTTTGAGATTTTCGCGAATAGGGAGAAGCGGTTTGTCTCTAATTGGAGACAAGGCGACGGATTGGATCGCCTGGGGGCCTTAAATCAAGGGTTTTGAGTGATTGTCTCTTTTTTGAGACTTATCTCTTTTTCAGGATTGAAAGCCCAATGCTGCCATCTTCTTGTACAGCGTCGAGCGCCCCAGACCCAGGCGGTGCGCGGTTGCATCGACGTTGCCGGCGTGCTCGGCCAGGGTGTTGGCAATCAGCTCGCGCTCGAAGGCGTCCCGCGCTGCGTAGAAGTCCTGCCCCTCGGCCAGACGGGTTCCCGGTGTCGTCGAGGCGGCGGGCAGTGGCTGCAACTCGCCCAGTGCCGAGCGCAGCGCGGCGGCGTCGATCTGCGGGCGGTCGCCCAGCAGCACAGTGCGCTCCAGCAGGTTGCGCAGTTCGCGCACGTTGCCCGGCCAGGCATGCCGGGCGAGCAGGGCGAGGCCATCGGCGTTCAGTTCGTAAAGCGTCTGGCGGTCGTCGCGCAGGCCGTCGAGGATGGCTTCGCACAGTGCCGGCAAATCCTCCAGGCGCTCGCGCAGCGGCGGGATTTCGATGGGCAGCACGTTGATGCGGTAGAACAGGTCGGCGCGGAAGCGGCCCTCGCGCACGGCGGCGTCGAGGTCGATGGAGGTGGCGGCGATCAGGCGGATGTCGCTGCGCAGGACTTCGTTGGAGCCGACTGGTTCGAACTCCTTCTCCTGTAGCACCCGTAGCAGTTTGCTCTGCAAGGTCAGCGGCATGTCGCCAATCTCGTCGAGGAACAGCGTGCCGCCCTGGGCGATCTGCAGTTTGCCGGCGCGGCCCTTGCGGTCGGCGCCGGTGAAGGCGCCCGGCGCGGTGCCGAAGAATTCGGCCTCCAGCAGGGTTTCGGGAATAGCGGCGGCGTTGAGGCTGACGAAGGGTTTGTCGGCGCGTGGAGAAGCGGCATGAATGGCGTGGGCGAGCAACTCCTTGCCGGTGCCGGTCTCGCCCAGCAGCAGGATCGGCGCTTCGCTGGCGGCACCCCGACGCGCGCGGCGCTTCACTTCCAGGCTGGCGGCGCTGGTGCCGATGAAATGCCCGAAGCTGTATTTCGCCTGGCGCGCCTGCAGCAGCGAGCGGGTCGAGGCCAGCTCGGCCTGCATGCGCTGGTAGCGGGTGAGCAGCGGCGACAGCGCGCGCAGTTCGTCGAACAGGGCGAAGCCGATGCCACCGATGACCTCGCCCGCGTCGTCGCGGATCGGCACGCGCATGACCACCAGCGGGTCCTTGGTCATGTCGAGGATGTCCAGCAGCATCGGCCGGCCGCTGCTGACCACTTCGCGCATCAGGCTGCCGGGGATTACCTGTTCCACCGGGCGGCCGACGGCCTGCTCGGCGCTGTCCAGGCCGAAACGCTGGGCGTAGCGCTGGTTGATCCAGACAATGCGCGCCTCGCGGTCGACGATCACCGTGCCTTCGCTGAACTGCTCGAAGATCTCGAACAGCGAGCGGATCGCCAGTTGGCGGACGCTGGGGTAGTCCTTGAGGCTGTGGGAGTCGGTCATCGGTGGGCCGTGCGCGGAGAGGGCAGAGGGCGCACTGTACCGGGATGTGGCGGCAGGGTCAGCAGGAGGGGCTCTTCGTAGGAGCGAGCTTGCTCGCGAACCGGGCCGGCAGCGGGTTTTGTTCGCGAGCAAGCTCGCTCCTACGAAAAGCGCAGTGTCTCAACGCTTGGACAGTTGCGCCTTGGCCACGCGTGAGCCATTTGGCTTGTCGAGCACCGCGCCGATGCGCTGGCCGGCGTCGATCAGCAGGTCCAGGTCGATGCCGGTGTGAATGCCCAGGCCGTTGAGCAGGTAGAGCACGTCCTCGGTGGCGACGTTGCCGGTGGCGCCCTTGGCGTAGGGGCAGCCGCCGAGACCGGCGACCGAGCTGTCGAACACCGCGATGCCTTCCAGCAGGCTGGCGTAGATGTTCGCCGTGGCCTGGCCGTAGGTGTCGTGGAAGTGCCCGGCCAGTTGCGCGCGCGGCACACGTTGGCCGACGACCTCGAACAGGTGGCGGGTTGCGCCGGCGGTGCCGACGCCGATGGTGTCGCCGAGAGAAACTTCGTAGCAGCCCATGGCGTGCAGTTCCGCGGCGACGGCGGCGACCTGCGCTGCGTCCACTTCACCCTGATAGGGGCAACCGAGCACGCACGAGACGTAGCCGCGCACGCGCACGCCATGCTGGCGTGCCGCTTCCATCACCGGGACGAAGCGCTCCAGGCTCTCCTTGATCGAGCAGTTGATGTTCTTCTGCGAGAAGGCCTCGGAGGCGGCGGCGAACACCGCGACTTCCTTCACCTGGGATTCCAGCGCGGCTTCGAAGCCCCTCAGGTTCGGCGCCAGGGCGGCGTAGGTGACGCCGGCTTTCTGCTGGATGCCGGCGAAGACTTCGGCCGAGCCAGCCATCTGCGGCACCCACTTGGGCGAGACGAAGCTGCCGACCTCGATGTAACCCAGGCCGGCGGCGGTCAGGTCGTCCACCAGGCGTACCTTGTCGGCCACGGCGATGGGTTGCTTCTCGTTCTGCAGGCCGTCGCGCGGGCCGACTTCGACCAGGCGGACGGATTGGGGCAGGGTCATGAAATGTCCTCGTTGGATGGGTGCGAAGGGCGCTATTGCTCTTCGTAGGAGCGAGGGGGACGCCTAGTTCTTGCTCGCGAACGCATTGCACCCGAGGTGATCGGAGTGAAGCGGGTTCGCGAGCAAGCTCGCTCCTACAAAAGCTCGTGTCAGGCGGGCGCTTCTTCCAGTTCGACCAGCGCCGTCCCTTCGGACACCAGCTCGCCTTCGCTGCAATACAGCGATTTCACCACGCCAGCGTGCGGCGCGCGAATGCTGTGTTCCATCTTCATGGCTTCGAGCACCACCAGCGCGGTGCCGGCTTCGACGCTCTGGCCGGGTTCGACCAGGATGCGCACGATGCTGCCATTCATGGGCGCGCCCAGGCCGCCCTGGTGCGAATGCGCGGCTTCGGCCTCGGCGATGGGGTCGAAACGCTGCACGCCGACCAGTTCGCCGTTCCATTCCAGATAGAGACTGTCGCCACGGCGGATCACCTGGTGGCGGCGGCGAATCTCGCCGTCCTTCACGTCCAGGTACTGTCCATCGAGCTGGGCGATGCGCTGGCCGTCGGCATGGCGCAGACGCACCACTTGCGACTCGCCCTTGGCCAGCAGGTGCAGGTCGGTTTCCCCTGGCAGGCCGCTGCGCCAGCCGCTCTGGGCGGACCAGGGCGAGTGGGCGTCGTCACCGCGCACACGGGCGGCTTCGCTCTGCACCCAGGCCTCCGCAGCCAGCTGCCAGAAGCGTTCAGGCAACGCGGTAGGGGCGGGCAGCAAGGCGTCCTGGTAACGGCCGATGAAGCCGGTGTCCAGTTCGCCCTCGGCGAAGGCCGGGTGGGCCAGCACACGACGCAGGAACGCGAGGTTGGTCTTGAAGCCGCCGACGGCGGTTTCGCTGAGCATCGACAGCAGGCGCTGGCGCGCTTCCTCGCGGTTCTCACCCCAGGCGATCAGCTTGGCGAGCATCGGGTCGTAGAACGGCGAGATGTCGTCGCCCTCGCGGATGCCGCTGTCGGTGCGGCGGCCGGGGCCGGCGGCAGGTTCGCGGTACAGCGCGAGGTGGCCGCTGGCGGGCAGGAAGCCGCCCTCGGGGTCTTCGGCATACAGGCGCACTTCGATGGCGTGGCCATTCAGCGGCACCTGTTCCTGGGTGATCGGCAGCGGCTCGCCGCGGGCGACGCGGATCTGCCAGGCCACCAGGTCGAGGCCGGTGATGGCTTCGGTGACCGGGTGCTCCACCTGCAGGCGGGTGTTCATCTCCATGAAGAAGAACTGGCCGCTGCCTTCGTCGTAGAGGAACTCCACGGTGCCGGCGCCGACATAGCCGATGGCCTGGGCAGCGCGCACGGCGGACTCGCCCATGGCGGCGCGCAGCTCGGCGGAGAGACCGGGTGCCGGCGCTTCTTCCACCACCTTCTGGTGGCGGCGCTGGATCGAGCAGTCGCGTTCGTTGAGGTACAGGCAGTGACCGTGCTGGTCGGCGAACACCTGGATTTCCACGTGGCGCGGCTTGGTCAGGTATTTCTCCACCAGCATGCGCGAGTCGCCGAATCCGGACTGCGCTTCGCGCTGGGCGGACTCCAGCGCCTCGGCCAGTTCGCTTTCGCGCTCGACCACCTTCATGCCCTTGCCACCGCCACCGGCGGCGGCCTTGAGCAGCACCGGGTAGCCGATACGCTCGGCTTCGAGCTGGAAGGTGGCGTAGTCCTGGGCCTCGCCGTGGTAGCCGGGTACCAGCGGCACGCCGGCGGTTTCCATCAGGGCCTTGGCCGCGGACTTGCTGCCCATGGCGTCGATGGCGCTGGCCGGCGGGCCGAGGAAGACCAGCCCGGCCTCTTCGCAGGCGCGGGCGAAGCCGGCGTTCTCCGAGAGGAAGCCGTAGCCGGGGTGGATGGCCTGGGCGCCGGCGGCTTTCGCGGCGGCCAGTACGGCGTCCGCGCGCAGGTAGCTTTCAGCCGGCTTGGCGCCGCCCAGGTCGATGGCGATGTCCGCCTCTTCGACGTGGCGAGCGTGGCGGTCGGTGGCGCTGTGCACGGCCACGGTGGTCAGGCCCAGGGCCTTGGCGGTGCGCATCACGCGGCAGGCGATCTCGCCGCGGTTGGCCACCAGCAGGGTATCGATCTTCTTCATCAGACTTGCTCCTGCCAGGCCGGCTTGCGCTTCTCCAGGAAGGCGCGCAGGCCTTCCTGCCCCTCGGGGCTGATGCGGATGCGGGCGATGGCGGCTTCGGTGTAGCGGCGGCGTTCGGGGGTCAGTTCACCGGCGCCGATTTCATGGAACAGCGCCTTGCAGGCCACCAGGGCCGCCGGACTGTTGTTCAGCAGGTTGGCGATCCAGGCCTCGGCCTCGTCGTCCAGTTCGGCCGCCGGGTAGGTTTCGTCCACCAGGCCCAACTCGCGGGCGCGGATGCCACTGAAACGCTCGGCGGTCATGGCGTAGCGGGTGGCGGCGCGCTGGCCGATGGCCTTGCTGACGAACGGGCCGATGGTGGCTGGGATCAGGCCGATGCGCACTTCGGACAGGCAGAACTGCGCGTCCTCGGCGGCCAGCGCCATGTCGCAGCAGGAGACCAGACCCACGCCGCCGCCGAAGGCCGCGCCCTGGACGATGGCCAGGGTCGGCTTTTGCAGTTGGTGCAGGTTGTAGAGCAGTTCGGCGAGCTGCTGGGCATCGTTCAGGTTGCCCTGGTAGTCCAGCTGCACGGATTCCTGCATCCACGACAGGTCGGCGCCGCCGCAGAAGTGGCGGCCACGGCCGCGCAGCACGACGAGGCGCACGCGGTCGTCGCTGGCCACGGAGGCCAGCGCCTGGATCAGCTCGGCGATGGTCTGGGCGTTGAAGGCGTTGTTCTTCTCCGGGCGGTTCAGCCACAGGTTGGCGACGCCGCGCGGGTCGATATCGAGCTCAATATTCTGAAAGGCGATGTTCTGAGAGTCGGTCATGGCAGCGGCCTTACATGCGGAAGACGCCGAAGCGGGTCGCTTCGACAGGCGCGTTGAGCGAGGCGGAGAGGGCGAGGCCGAGTACGTCGCGGGTCTGCGCCGGGTCGATCACGCCGTCGTCCCACAGTCGTGCGCTGGAATAGTAGGGATGCCCCTGGCGCTCGTACTGTTCGAGGATCGGTGCCTTGATCTTCGCCTCTTCCTCGGCGGACAGCGCGTTGCCGGCGCGTTCGGCCTGCTCGCGCTTGACCTGGGCGAGCACGCCGGCGGCCTGCTCGCCGCCCATCACGCCGATCCGCGCGTTGGGCCACATCCACAGGAAGCGTGGGTCGTAGGCGCGGCCGCACATGCCGTAGTTACCGGCGCCGAAGCTGCCGCCGATGATCACGGTGAACTTCGGTACCTGGGCGCAGGCCACGGCGGTGACCAGCTTGGCGCCGTGCTTGGCGATGCCGCCGGCCTCGTACTTCTGGCCGACCATGAAGCCGGTGATGTTCTGCAGGAACACCAGCGGGATGCCGCGCTGGCAGGCCAGTTCGATGAAGTGCGCGCCTTTCTGCGCGGCCTCGGCGAAGAGGATGCCGTTGTTGGCGAGGATCGCCACTGGGTAGCCGTGCAAGTGGGCGAAGCCGCACACCAGGGTGGTGCCGAACAGCGCCTTGAACTCGTCGAATTCGCTACCGTCGACCAGGCGCGCGATGATCTCGCGCACGTCGAAAGGCTGCTTGCTGTCCACCGGGATCACCCCGTACAGCTCGTCGCTGGCGTACAGCGGGACGCGCGGGGCGCGGGTGTTGAGCTGGCCCTGCTTGGTCCAGTTGAGATTGGCGATGCAGCGGCGGGCGATGGCCAGCGCGTGCTCGTCGTCCTCGGCGTAGTGGTCGGCCACGCCGGAGGTCTTGCAGTGCACATCGGCGCCGCCCAGGTCCTCGGCGCTCACCACCTCACCGGTCGCGGCCTTCACCAGCGGCGGGCCGGCAAGGAAGATGGTGGCCTGGTTGCGCACCATGATGGTCTCGTCGCTCATCGCCGGCACGTAGGCGCCGCCGGCGGTGCAGGAGCCCATCACCACGGCGATCTGCGGAATGCCCTGGGCGCTCATGTTGGCCTGGTTGAAGAAGATCCGGCCAAAGTGTTCGCGGTCGGGGAAGACTTCGTCCTGGCGCGGCAGGTTGGCGCCGCCGGAGTCCACCAGGTAGATGCACGGCAGGCGGTTCTGCTGGGCGATGGTCTGGGCGCGCAGGTGCTTCTTCACGGTCAGCGGGTAGTAGCTGCCGCCTTTCACCGTGGCGTCGTTGCCGACGATCATGCACTCCACGCCTTCCACCCGGCCGATGCCGGCGACCACGCCGGCGGCGGCGACGTCTTCGCCGTACACGTCATGGGCGGCGAGGGCGGAGACTTCGAGGAAAGGGGAGCCGGCGTCGAGCAGGCGATTGATGCGTTCGCGCACCAAGAGCTTGCCGCGCGCGGTGTGCTTGGCCTGGGCGGCGGCGCCGCCGCCTTCATGGACGCGGCCGAGGACGGCGCGTAGGTCCTGGACGTTCTCCAGCATGGTCGCGGCGTTGGCGGCGTATTCCGGGGAACGGGTGTTGAGTTGGGTGCCGAGGATGGTCATGGCGTCTCCACGTGCGAAGGGCAGGTAGGATGGGTGGAGCCTGCGATACCCATCGCAGGTCGAGCCGATGGGTATCGCTTCGCTCCACCCATCCTACGAATCGGCGAGTCGGGATTAGCGAGTCTCGTTGAAAAGCTCGCGGCCGATCAGCATGCGGCGGATTTCGCTGGTGCCGGCACCGATCTCGTAGAGCTTGGCGTCGCGCAGCAGGCGGCCGGTGGGGAACTCGTTGATGTAGCCGTTGCCGCCGAGGATCTGGATGGCGTCCAGGGCCATTTGCGTGGCGCGCTCGGCGGTGTAGAGGATCACCCCGGCGGCGTCCTTGCGGGTGGTCTCGCCACGGTCGCAGGCCAGGGCCACAGCGTACAGATACGCGCGGCTGGCGTTGAGCTGGGTGTACATGTCGGCGACCTTGCCCTGGATCAGCTGGAACTCGCCGATGCTCTGGCCGAACTGCTTGCGGTCGTGGATGTAGGGGACGATCACGTCCATGCAGGCCTGCATGATGCCGATCGGGCCGCCGGCCAGTACCACGCGCTCGTAGTCCAGGCCGCTCATCAGCACCTTCACGCCGCCGTTGACGGCGCCCAGCACGTTCTCTTCCGGCACTTCCACGTCATCGAAGAACAGCTCGCAGGTGTTCGAGCCGCGCATGCCCAGCTTGTCGAACTTGCTGCCACGGCTGAAGCCTTTCCAGTCGCGCTCGACGATGAATGCGGTGATGCCGTGGGCGCCTTTCTCCGGCTCGGTCTTGGCGTAGATCACGTAGGTGTTGGCGTCCGGGCCGTTGGTGATCCAGGTCTTGCTGCCATTGAGGACGAAGCGGTCGCCGCGCTTTTCGGCGCGCAGCTTCATCGACACCACATCAGAGCCGGCGTTGGGCTCGCTCATGGCCAGCGCGCCGATGTGCTCTCCGCTGATCAGCTTGGGCAGGTACTTGGCTTTCTGCTCGGCGTTGCCGTTGCGCTTGATCTGGTTGACGCACAGGTTGGAGTGCGCGCCGTAGGACAGGCCGACCGACGCCGAGCCACGGCTGATCTCCTCGATGGCGATGACGTGGGCCAGGTAGCCCATGTTGGCGCCACCGTATTCCTCCGCGACGGTGATGCCGAGCAGGCCCATGTCGCCGAACTTCTTCCACATGTCCATGGGGAACAGGTTGTCGGCGTCGATCTGCGCGGCGCGCGGGGCGAGTTCGCTGGCGACGAAGCCCTGCACTTGCTCGCGCAGCATGTCGATGGTTTCGCCGAGGCCGAAGTTGAGGGAGGGGTAGCTCATGGGATCACCTGTACTTGTATTTATATGCGGATGAGGGAGCGGCAGGGCGGCGAGGTCAGCTCGTGGCGCGCTGCTTGCGGGGTTTGTCAGTCTCGGCCATGGCCGCCAGGCAGCGCTCCTCGGCCGTGTCCAGTTCCAGTTTCATCTGCTCGATGTCGAGCAACTGTTGCTCAAGCTGCGCGCGGCGCGCGGTGATCTTGTCGAGGAAGGTCTGCAACTGCCGGGTGTTGCCACTGCTGGGGTCGTAGAGGTCGATCAGCTCCTTGCACTCGGCCAGCGAGAAGCCGATACGCTTGCCGCGCAGGATCAGCTTCAGGGCCACCAGGTCCTTCGCGCTGTAGACACGCTCCTGCCCGCGGCGCTCGGGGCTGAGCATTTCCTGCTCTTCATAGAAGCGGATGGCGCGGGTGGTGACGTCCAGTTCGCGGGCAAGCTCGGAGATGGTGTAGGTCGTGGCCATGGGAATGCTCTTGCTAGGTCGTTTACCTTTACGTTAACGTAAACCTGCCTTGAGTCACTGTCAACACAACTCGATGGCGGCGCAGCAAGCGAGTGAGAAGGGGGAGTGGCGCGGGAATTGCCTGCTGCTCCCTACTAGACTTTCCTACCGGGGGCTTCCCCTTTACTGACGCCGTCTGCGGGTGTACACAGCCCTGACCAGCCTGCGAGTTCCGCGCCCGACCTCCCTGAAATGGGGCGCGGAACCTACCGGAGCGATGCATGACTACAAGAACAATAAGCAGCGACCTGCTGCGTGAAGCCCACCTGGCCCGTGAACGCCTGCAACAGGAAGGTGAAGTCCCCAGCGGCGTGCTCCGCGAGGAAATCGACGCCTCCTGGCGGCGCAGCGTCGGCCATGGCCTGGACTGTGCCAGCGGCACCGAGCACGGCCTCGACACGCGCGTCAAACCCGACGTGCTGCTGGCCGGCAACCGCCTGCTGCTCGACGCCGCCACCCCCGAGCTCGACTACCTGCAACAGCGCCAGGGCCACGACGGCGTGATCATCCTGGCCAACGCCGACGCCACCATCCTCTCCGTCGAGGGCGCCCGCGAGCGCATGCAGAGCAAGGGACTGGCCGACATCGTCCAGGGCGCCTGCTGGAGCGAGGCGTCCCGCGGCACCAACGCCCTGGGCACCGCGCTGGTGGAAAAACGCGCCACGCAGATCGACTGCGGCGAACACTTCCTCGACCGCCTGAGCCGCTTCTCCTGCACCTCGGTACCCATCGAAGGGCCACAAGGCACGTTGCTCGGCGTGCTCGACATGACCCGCGAAGGACCGCTTTCCGGCCCGCGCGAAAGCCTCTCGCTGCTCAGCCTCGCGGTGTTCCAGATCGAGGCGCGGCTGTTCGCCGTCAGCCATCCGGGGCAGGTGGTGATCGCCTTCCATTACCGCCGCCAGTACCTGGATTCCGCCTGGCAGGGTCTGCTGGCGCTGGGCCTCGACGGCAAGGTGCTGGCCGTCAGCGGCCAGGCCTGCCAACTGCTCGGTGCCCACCGCGAAAGCCTGGTGGGCCGGCGCAGCGAAGACCTTCTCGGCCTGCGCGGCGACCAGCTGCTCGGCCGTCTCTACCAGGGCGGTGTCGGCAGCCTGCAGACGCCCAAGGGTGAGCTTTTCTACAAGACGCTCCAGGCACCGCTGCGCAGCCACGCGGTGCCGGTCAGCGCCCGCGCGCCACGCCCGGCCGCCGGTCCCGAACTCGAAGCCCTGGCCGGCAGTCACCCGCGTTACGCCCGTGCCCTGCGCATGGCGCGCCAGGGGCTTGTGAACGAACTCCCCGTGCTGCTGCTGGGTGAAACCGGCAGCGGCAAGGAAGTGGTGGCCCGCGCCCTGCACCAGGCCAGCGCGCGCAGCGACAAGCCCTTTGTCGCGGTGAACTGCGCGGCGATTCCCGAAGGCCTGATCGAGTCCGAGCTGTTCGGCTACCGCGACGGCGCCTTCACCGGCTCGCGGCGTGGTGGCATGGTCGGCCGGTTGCAGCAGGCCCACGGCGGCACGCTGTTCCTCGACGAGATCGGCGATATGCCGCTGGCCCTGCAAGCGCGCCTGCTGCGCGTGCTGCAGGAGCGCAAGGTGGCGCCCTTGGGGGCCGGCGAGGAACAGGACATCGACGTCGCGCTGATCTGCGCCACCCACCGCGACCTCAAGCGCCTGGTGGAAGAAAAGCACTTCCGCGAAGACCTCTACTACCGCGTCAACGGCATCAGCGTGAAGCTGCCGGCGCTGCGCGAGCGCGACGACCTCGCCGAACTGGCTAGCGGCCTGCTTGCGCGCCTCGGTGCGCCCAAGGTGAAACTTTCCGCCGAACTGCTCGGCCTGCTGCGCGAGTACCACTGGCCGGGCAACATCCGCCAGCTGGAGATGGTCCTGCGCACGGCGCTGGCCATGCGCGAGGAAGGCGAGGAGGAACTGAACCTCGACCACCTGCCGGACAGCACTCTGGACGAACTCGCCGCCGGCGAGCGTCCGCAGAGCGGCAGCATCCGCGAGAACGAACTGGAGCTGATCCGCCAGGCGCTGGAGCGCCACCAGGGCAACGTCTCCGCGGCTGCCGACGCGCTGGGTATCAGTCGCGCCACGCTGTACCGCAAGCTCAAGCAACTCAAGGTGGGCTGATGTTCTTCACCCGCCTTATCGAGAGCGACGACCCTCAGGCGCTCAAGGCCTCGCTGCGCTGGTTGTACGGCTTCGTGCGTCCGCACAAGGCCGCTATCGCCGGCCTGCTGGGGTTGTCGTTCTGCGCCTCGCTGCTGGTGCTGGCGCAGCCGTGGCTGACCAAGACGCTGATCGATGACGGCCTGCTGGCGAAGGACTTCCCGGTGCTGGTGATGGTGGCTGGGGCGATGATCGTCGTCGGACTGGTCGGCACGGCGTTGTCCGGCCTGAACCGCTACCTGCACACTCGCCTGTCCGGGCGCATCCTGTTCTCCCTGCGCGACGCGCTGTACCGCCACCTGCAGACCCTGTCGCCGAGCTTCTTCGGCCGCCGCCGCATCGGCGACCTGATGTCCCGGCTCGATGGTGACGTCGCCGAGATCCAGCGCTTCGCCGTGGACTCGCTGTTCTCCGCCGTCTCCAGCGTGATCGGCCTGGTTGGCGCGCTGGTGCTGTTGCTCACCCTGTCGTGGAAACTCTCGCTGCTGGTGGCGCTGCTGATCCCGCTGGACGTGCTCTGGCTACGCTGGATGCGGCGCAAGGTGGAGCGCGAGGCGCGCGGCCTGCGCGAGCGTTCGGCGGACCTTTCGTCGTTCTTCGTCGAGACGTTGCCGGCAATGAAGTTCATCCAGTCTGCCGGCCAGCAGAACCGCGAAGCCGGGCGCCTGGAAGGGCTGGGCCAGGGCTACCTGGGCCAGCTGCTGCGCCTGCAGCTCACCGAATTCTTCACCCAGGCGGTGCCCGGCACGCTGATGTCGCTGTCCCGCGCTTGTGCCTTCCTGGTCGGCGGTTACTGGGTGGTGCAGGGGACCTGGCAGCTGGGTTCGCTGATTGCCTTTTCCACCTACCTGGGCATGGCCATCGGGCCGGTGCAGAGCCTGCTCGGCCTGTACGTCGCGCTGCAGCGCATGACGGTCAGCCTCGGCCGGGTGATGGAGCTGCGCGGCGAGGAAGCGACCATCGTTTCGCCCACCGCGCCACGACCGATGCCGTCGGTGGGTGAGCTGCGCCTGGAAAACCTGCATTACGCCTGGCCGGGCCGCGCGCAGCCGGTCCTGCAAGCTGTACAGGCGGTGATTCCCGCCGGCCTCAAGGTCGCGCTGAGTGGCCCCTCGGGCGTTGGCAAGAGCACGCTGATCGACCTGCTGCAACGTTTCTACGACCCCGACCAGGGACGCATCCTGCTGGACGGCGTGGACCTGCGCGAACTTGACCTGCAAGCCCTGCGTCGGCGCGTGGCGGTGGTCAGCCAGGACATCGTGCTGTTCCGTGGCAGCCTGGCCGACAACCTGGCCTACAGCGCGCCCGAGTCGAGCCGCGAGGCCATCGAGAAGGCCGCCCGCGCGGCGCAGCTCGGCAGCCTGATCGCCAGCCTGCCCGAAGGCCTCGACAGCCCGCTGGGCGAGCGCGGCCAGCAGCTTTCCGGTGGGCAGAAGCAACGCATCGCCATCGCCCGCGCGCTGTTGCAGGACCCACTGATCCTGGTGCTCGACGAGGCTACGTCGCAGGTGGACGAGAGCACCGAGCGCGAGGTGATCGCGGCCATCGACCAGTTGTTCGCCGGGCGCACGCGCCTGCTGATCAGCCACCGTACTTCGACCCTGGCCGCTGCAGACCTGCACCTGGAATTGCAGGATGGGCAGATGCGTGTGCGCGAGGCTCAGCCGGTGCAGCGTCATGAGGCCTGAGCTGCGCGTTGGGGTGGTCGATAGTGGTTTCGCTGAGTCCCAGTCCGCGAGCGTCAGCGGTGCGCGACGCTTCTTCCTCACCGACGACGGCCATGCCGAGGGTGATTCGTTGGCGGATGCACTGGGCCACGGCAGCGTCGTCTGCGAAGCGATTCTTTCCCATGTGCCCGGTGCCCGTCTTTGCGTCGCCCAGGTCTTCGATGAGCGTGGCGTGACCAGCCCGCTGCAAATAGCTGCCGCGCTGCATTGGCTGGGCGAGCAGGGCGTACGGGTGATCAACCTGAGCCTGGGCGTGCGACAGGATCGCCCCATCCTGCGTGAGGCCGTGGCGGAGCTGATCGAAGCCGGCGTGCTGGTTTGCGCGTCCAGCCCGGCGCGGGGTGAGCCTGTGTTTCCGGCGAGCTATCCGGGGGTGATCCGGGTGACGGGCGATGCGCGTTGCGGCGAAGGAGAGTGGTCCTGGCTGGACAGCCCGCAGGCGGATTTCGGCGCGGCGGTGACCGTTGCTGGGCGCTCCGGTGCAAGCCTGGGCTGCGCGGCCTTCAGTAGCCATCTGGCGGCGCTGCTGGTCGAGCGGCCGAAACTTTCGAATGTGCAGCTCGTCGAGGTGATGCGCGAGAAGGCGGCTTTCCGGGGGATCGAGCGGAAGGTGAGTTTGTGAGTGGAGGTCGAGCACAGTTCCCTCTCCCCAGCCCTCTCCCTGAAGGGAGAGGGAGCTGTTCGGCGCTGCTGGAGGTACGCAGTTTTCCTGTTGCTCAGCAATGCTCAGCCGAACGCCAATCTTCCCAACCGCTCCGGACAGTCCCCTCTCCCTTCAGGGAGAGGGTTAGGGAGAGGGTATTCGGAGCATGAATAAACTCCCGATCCTGATCCTCGGCTCCGGCCCCGCCGGAGCCGCCGTCGCGCTCGGTCTGCGTCGCCTGGGGCATCCGGTCATCGTGATCAGCGAATGGCGCCGCTTCGCCGCCGTCGAAGGTGTTTCCCAACGCGTGCTCGAAGGCCTTCGCAATGCCGGTCTGAGCCGTGCGCTGGAGTGTGCCGCGCCGCCCTCGCAACGTCGGGTGCACTGGAACGGTGTGGAAAGCGCGCAGAATATCGAATGCGTCCTCGACCGCCCACGCTTCGATGCAGGACTGCGCGAGGACCTGCGGCAAGCCGGCGTCGAACTGATCGAAGCCCAGGTGCTGGGCGTGGCGGAAGATGGCTCCGGCTGGCGCGTGAAACTCGAAAACGGCCGGGAAGTGCAGGGCGTCTTTCTGGTCGAGGCCCGTGGCCGGCAGGCGCCGCTGAACCAGAAGGGCATGAAGGCCAGGCGCGGCCCGGAAACCCTCAGCCTGCTGAACCGCTGGCAGGGCGAACCCGGCCCCTTGGCAACGGCAGTGGAGAGCCTGGCCGATGGCTGGGCGTGGATGGCGCGGCTGGAGGATGGGCGCTGCTACTGGCAGCTCACCCTGGATGTCGCCAGCAGCCAACTGCCGCCCCGCGAGCAACTGCCGGACTACTGCCGCGAGCGCCGCAGCACGTCGAAGCTGGTCCGGCAATTCTTCGGTGATGCCAGGGAGTGCGAACTGGACCTGCACGCCCGCAGCAGTACGGCGATCGTCTGCCTGGAAGCCTGTGGCAACAACTGGATTCGCGTGGGTGATGCGGCGATGGCGGTGGACCCGTTGTCGGGCAATGGCATCTTCCAGTCGCTGTCCTCGGCCTTGCAGGCGCCGCTGGTGGTCAACACGTTGCTGCGCGCGCCGGAGCGGGCGGAACTGGCCCGACGCTTCCACCAGCAGCGGGTCGAGCAGCTGTTCCTGCGTTTCGCCCGCGTCGGCCGCGACTTCTATGCCAGCGAAACACACTGGGCCGACCAGCCGTTCTGGCAGGCGCGCCGCGCCTGGCCGGATGAGCAGCCGAGCCACATGCCGGCGGACTTCGCCAGCCTGCGCATCGAGCGCGCGCCCGTGCTTAACGGCGAGTTCGTCGACGAAGCGGAAGTAGTAGTCAGCGCCGACCAGCCGCTGGGCATCTGGCATCTGAATGGCCTGGAGCTGGCGCCCTGGCTGCGGCGGCTGCGCGTGGAGCCGGAGGCGCAGGTGCTGGCGGACTTGCCGCCGGAGCGCCGCCGGGTCTTCCAGGGCTGGCTGCTGTCCCAGGGCTATCGCCCGCAGCTTTAACCACTTCACGGATTTTCGAGGCTGCGTCGGGCGATGATGTGCGGCTGCCCGATGGAGAATCCCATGGCCTTCCTGCGATCCGCCTTTGCCCTGTCGCTGATCCTGCTGACGCTCTTCGATACCTCGCTCGCGGCTTCGACGTCGGTGGCCGACACCGCCAGCGCGGAGCGCTTCGTGCGCCAGCTGTATGCCAGCTACTCGCCGGACGGTCCGGGCGTGCCGAACCCGTCGCTGAAGGAAGAGGACGTCTACGATGCCTCGCTGATCGCGCTGATGAAGGCTGACCAGGATGCCGCCGACGGTGAACTGGGCTACCTGGGTGGCGATCCGCTGTGCGATTGCCAGGACTGGGGCGATATCAAGGTGAAGTCGCTGGAGTTTGCTCCGGTGGACGACGAGCGAATCAAGGCACGGGTGGTGCTCAAGGATGCCCTGACGGGGGAGGACCGTGACCTTGGCCTGTTGCTGCATCGCACGGCCGGGGGCTGGCTGGTCGAAGACTGCTTCAATGAGCAGGGCAGCCTGGCCGAGAACCTGCGGCATAGCACCCGGGAGCTGTTGCAGTTGAAGAAGAACGCGGCCAAACCCTGATTCAACCTGCAGGCGCGTCTCAAGTTCTTGTAGGGCGCATAACACGCAAGCGTTATCCGCCGCAGGATGCACCGGCGCATAACCTGTTCCAGGTTATGCGCCCTACGGCCTGAGTCCGGGCTCGATTCTGTTCGCGAGCAGGCACGGCGCATTGCCGATGAAAAAGGCCCCGCTACCGCTTGGCGATAGAGGGGCCTTCTGCTTTCAGAACGACTTACTTGCGGTCGATCCACACGGTCTGCGGGTTGGTGAACTCGCGCAGGCCGAAGTGCGACAGCTCGCGACCGAAGCCGCTCTTCTTCACGCCGCCGATCGGTACGCGGGGATCGGAGGCGGAGAAGCCGTTGATGAACACGCCACCGCTGACCAGGCGACGGGCCATGTGCTGGGCCTTGGCCTTGTCGGCGCTCCAGATCGCGCCGGAGAGGCCGAACTCGCTGTCGTTGGCCAGCTCCAGGGCATGCTCGGCGTCACGGGCGACGATCAGCGAAGCGACAGGGCCGAAGATTTCCTTCTTGAACGCGGTGTTGCCCGGCTTCACGTTGGCCAGCACGGTCGGAGCATAGTAGTTGCCTTCGCCTTCGAGCTTGTGGCCGCCCAGCAGCAGGGTCGCGCCATCGGCGATGGCCTGCTGTACCTGGCCGTCCAGTTCGTCACGCAGGTCGAAGCGGGCCATGGGGCCGACGAAGGTGTCGTCCGCCAGCGGGTCGCCGATCTTCAGTGCCTTGACGGCGGCCAGCAGTTTCTCGGTGAAGGCCGGGGCGATGGATGCTTCGAGGATCATGCGCTTGGCGGCGATGCACACCTGGCCACAGTTGCCGAAGCGGCTGGCGACGGCGGCTTTCACGGCGGCATCGAGGTCGGCGTCGGCGAGCACGATGAAGGCGTCGGAACCGCCCAGTTCGAGGACGCACTTCTTCAGCGCGGCACCGGCCTGGGAGGCGATGGCGGCGCCGGCGCCGACACTGCCGGTCACGGCGATGGAAGCGATGCGGTCATCGGCGATGGCCTTGGAGACCAGCGGCGGCTCGACGTTCAGCACCTCGAACACGCCTTCCGGTAGGCCGGCCTGCAGCCAGGCGTCGCGCAGCTGATAGGCGCAGCCCATGACGTTGGGCGCGTGCTTGAGCACGTAGGTGTTGCCGCCCAGGATAATGCTCACCGCGCCACGCATGACCTGCCAGGTGGGGAAGTTCCAAGGCATCACGGCCAGGACCGGGCCCAGCGGCAGGTAGGAGATGTACGCGCCTTCGATGCTGGTCTTCTCGTCTTCGAGCATGGCCGGGCCGTTGTCGGCGTACCACTCGCAGAGGTTGGCGCACTTGTTGATTTCGCCACGGGCCTGGGTGACCGGCATGCCCATTTCCTGGGCTTCCATGCGGGCCATCGGCTCGACGTTGGCGCGCAGCACTTCGGCCATCTTGCGCAGCACGGCGACACGCTCGGCGATGCTGGTGTCGCGCCATTGGCGGAACGCGGCATCGGTACGGGCCAGCGAGGTTTCCAGCTGGGCGGCGTCTTCGAAGCTGTAGCGGGCCAGTTCCTGGCCGGTGGCGGGGCTGCGGGAGATGGCAGCGGGGATGGCGGCAATCTGGTTCATGGTGAGTCCTGCTTGTTCTGTGTAAGGGCGCAAGGCCGGTCGTTCGTCCGGGCGGGTGGCTCCGGGATGGCGCAGAAATTAAGATGTGCATTCATTCATGTAAAATGAATAATCAAGAAAGACTCTTTCTCTCGGAGAGAATGATGGACCTGACCCAGCTGGAAATCGTCCGCGCTGTCGCCCACGAGGGCAGCATCACCGCCGCCGCGGCCCGTCTGCATCGCGTGCCTTCGAACCTGACCACGCGGATCAAGCAGCTGGAAGCGGAGCTGGGTACCGAGCTGTTCCTCCGCGAAAAGCTGCGCCTCCGTCTGTCGCCTACGGGCCGCAGCTTCCTCGATTACGCCGAGCGCATCCTCGATCTGGTGGAGGAAGCCCGGCAGGTGGCGGTGGGGGCCGAGCCCCATGGCGGCTTCTCCCTGGGCTCGATGGAGAGTACGGCGGCAGTGCGTATCCCGGAGATGCTCGCGCGTTACCACCAGCAGTGCCCGAAGGTGCAGCTGGACCTTTCCACCGGCCCTTCGGGCGAGATGATCGACGGGGTGCTCTCCGGCCGTTTCATCGCCGCCTTCGCCGACGGCCCGGCCAACCACCCGCAACTGGACGGCCAGCCGGTGTACCGCGAGGAGCTGGTGCTGATGAGCGCCAGGCACCATGCGCCGGTGCATGACGCGCGGGACGTGGCCGGGGAGACGGTGTTCGCCTTCCGCGATACCTGTTCCTACCGCAAGCGCCTGGAAGGCTGGTTCGCCGAGCACCGCGTGGTGCCGGGCAAGATCGTCGAGATGGAGTCCTACCACGGCATGCTCGCCTGCATCGCGGCGGGTGGCGGTGTGGCGATCATCCCGCGGGCGATGTTCGACAGCCTGGCCGGCGGTCGCAACGTGGCGATCCACCGCCTGGCACCGCAGCATGCCGACGCGACGACCTGGCTGTTCTGGCGGCGTGGCACCGATACGCCGGCGTTGCGGGCATTTATCGGACTACTGGACGGGTCCCTGCCTGAGGCTGAAGTGGCCTGAACACGGGGCTTTGCGGGCGCTGTTTCGGCGGCATTACGTAACGCCATCGAGACAGCGGTTAAAAAATCACCAGGGCCTCTTGCAGCGGCTTTGCGCTGCGCTAACGTGAATTTCTCTGTCCGTCGTGCGAAGGCGGAAAACGCCCTTCGCGGCAGGGCGTTTTCCCCGCTGGCCTTCTGCCCGGAGCGCATGATGGAGACACGCAGCAAGAGACGACGCGCCAATGCGTTGCAGATCACCCTGATGGGCGCCGGGCTGATGCTCTTCGCCCTGGTCCTGGCGGTCGCCCTGGTCAGCCTGTGGCCGCAGTCCTATCCAAAATTCCCACCCGCTGGCGCGGTCGGCGACCCTGGCGTGCAATGCCTGATCGGTTGGTGCCCGGGGCCGGATGCGCGGTTGCTGGTGATGGTCATGGTTGCCGGCGCGCTGGGCAGTTTCGTCCATGTCGCGAAGTCGTTCGGCGACTTCGTTGGCAACGACCGCTTCATGGCCAGCTGGATCTGGTGATACCTGCTCAAGCCGTGCATCGGCATGGCATTGGCGCTGCTGCTCTATCTGATCGTGCGTGCGGTGTTCCTGGCAGTGAATGCCGCGAGCGACCCGGCCAGCGTCAACCTCTACGGGCTGATGGCCATGGCCGGGTTGGTGGGGATGGCGTCCAAGCAGGGCACCGACAAGTTCGCCGTCCTCCTCGATGCGCTGTTCCGCACTCGCCATCCTGCTGGTGACGCGCGGCGCAAGGATCCACTGGAAAACCCCCTGGCGGTCATTACCGAAGCGCAGCCGCCGGTTCTCGACGCCCAGTCGCTCTACGTCACCCTGCGCGGCAAGGGGTTCAGTCGAGGAGCGCGGGTGCAGGTGAATGGGCGGGAGCGCGAGACGTCGCTGGCCGACAGCTCGCGCCTGGCCTTCCAGCTGTTGCCCGAGGATGTGGCCGTTGGCGGCGTCCTGACCGTGGTGGTGGTCAATCCGCCACCGGGAGGCGGGCCTTCCGCGTCACTGATGCTGGAGGTGAGCGCACCGCCCGAGGCCGAAGCGGAATCAGTGCCGCCCCATGCTGATCCGGTGGCCATGGTGGTGGCCTCGGCCGAAGAAGACTCGGCGGTGGCGCTGCACTGAACCGGCCTTTGGGCGGCGCAAACGAAAAAGGCCCCGCAAGGGGCCTTTTCATGAGCATCGGACAGATCGTCAGGCGCTGCTGTTCACCGTCTCGCGCTTCACCGTTTTGGCGGCGGGCGCGTGGTGCTCATCGTGGTCGTGATCGTCGCCGACCACCTGGACCTCGTTGCCTTCGGCGTCGTACAGCTTGCCGTTCTGGAAGTAGTCGCCTTCGTTCAGCGCGGCAATGTCGCGGTAGCGCAGAGTGCGTTCCTCGGCGGCGACGAACACCGACTGCTGGTTGGAGTTGCCGGTCTTGAGGTGGTTGAACAGCAGGTTGAGACCGATGGCCATGATCGCCGCCGAGCTGATGCCCGAGTGGAAGATGGTGGCGAACCAGCTGGGGAAGTGCTCGTAGAAGCTGGGAGCGGCGATCGGGATCATGCCGAAGCCGATGGAGGTGGCGACGATGATCAGGTTCATGTTGTTGCGGTAGTCCACCTTGGACAGGGTGCGGATACCGCTGGCCGCCACGGTGCCGAACAGCACCACGCCGGCACCACCGAGCACGGAGGAGGGTACTGCGGCGATCACCCGGCCCATCACCGGCAGCAGGCCGAGGGTCACCAGGATCAGGCCGCCGGTGGCGACCACATAGCGGCTCTTCACGCCGGTCACGGCCACCAGGCCGACGTTCTGGGCGAAGGCGCTTTGGGTGAAGGAGCCGAAGATCGGTGCCAGGATGCTCGACGCCATGTCTGCGCGCAGACCGTTGCCCAGGCGCTTGGAGTCGACCTTGGTGCCGATGATCTCACCGACGGCGAGGATGTCCGCCGAGGTTTCCACCAGGGTCACCATGATCACGATCAGCATCGAGAGGATCGCGGCGACGTGGAAGGTCGGCATGCCGAAATGGAAGATCGCCGGGAAGGCCACCATCGGGCCTTCGGCCACGCGGGAGAAGTCGGTCATCCCCAGGGCGGCGGCGATCAGGGTGCCGATCACCATGGCCAGCAGGATCGACAGGCGCGAGATGGATGCGCTGCCCAGCTTGCTCAGCAGCAGGACGATCACCAGGGTGAGGGCGGCGAGACCGATGTTGGCCATGCTGCCGAATTCCGCTGCCTTGGGATTGCCACCCATGGCCCAGCGCGCTGCCACCGGCATCAGTGTGAGGCCGATGGTGGTGATGACGATGCCGGTAACCAGTGGCGGGAAGAACTTGGTGATGCGCGAGAAGATCGGCGTGATCAGGAAACCGATGAACGAGGCTGCCATTACCGCACCGAGCACGGCGTTCAGGCCGCCGCCTTCATAGCCGCCGCCGAGGATGGCGATCATGGTGGCGACACCGGCGAAGGATACGCCCTGCACCAGCGGCATCTGCGAGCCGAAGAAGGGGATGCCGAGGGTCTGCAGCAGGGTGGCGAGGCCACCGGCGAAGAGCGAGGCGGCGATCAGCAGGCCGATCTCGCTGGGGGAGAGCCCGGCCGCCTGGCCGAGGATCAGGGGCACGGCGACGATACCGCCGTACATGGTCAGAACGTGTTGCAGGCCGTACGCCAGGTTGGCGCCGATTCCGAGGTTCTCGTCTTCCGGGCGTGCTCCGGCGGACGCTACAGCTGAACGATCATTCATGGCTGAGGACTCGCTTGTTTTTGTTGTGCGGCCACTGTAGACAAAGTTCGTGGGAAATATCCACTGTTTTGTATACATGTTTATGGCCGATGGTCCGGAATCTGACCGGTCGGTTATGTGTTTTCTCAGGTTCGATAGCTCTGCAATCGGCGTTCTGCATGAAATCCTGACTCGGTGTGCCTTGCACGAAATGTGTGCATGTTTGAATCCAAAAGCACCAGTTGGCTGCATGCAAAGCTCCGAAAGGTTCTTGCCGGCCCGCTGTACACAGGTCATCGCAAATTGCGGGCCAGCGCTGTGAGGTGATGGCGGTGCTCCCCTGCCGAGGCCGGGCCTGCTATAACCGTCCGCCTCGCTCTTCGCCGGATTTCGCATAGAGATGGCCCTTCCGCCGCTGCACAGTTTCAGGGTGTTCGAAAGCGTGGCCCGCCTGGGCAGCCTGGCGGCGGCCGCCGTCGAGCTGCACGTCACCACGGGCGCGGTCAGCCAGCAGGTGAAGGCGCTGCAGGCCAGCCTGGGGGTGGAACTGTTCGAGAAACGCGGTCGCCAGCTGGTGCTGACCGCCGGTGGACGGGAGCTGCAGCAGCGCGTGGCCCGTGCCATGGGTGAGATCACCGAGGCCGTCCAGGCCTTGCAGACGGGCCTCAGGCTGGAAGAGGAACGGGTGGAAATCTGTCTGTCGATCCCGCCGGCCGAAGGCGTGGAGTGGCTGACCCGGCCGCTGCTGCGCTTCATGGAGGAGTCGCGTTCGGTGCGGGTGAGCGTGATCACCGCGCCGGGCATGCCGCAGGTGGACTGGCGCCGCGCCGACGTGGCGGTGATCTACGGCACGCCGCCGTGGCCGGGTGTCTGGTGGCGCCTGCTGCACGGTATCCGTATGACGCCGGTGTGCAGCCCGCAGTACCTGCGCGGGCCGCTGGCCATCGGCGAGGCCGCTGACCTGGCGCGGCACCGGTTGCTGCATGAGGACGATGGTAGCCAGTGGCAGCAATGGTTGGCCGAGGCTGGCCACTATCGAGGGGGCGCCGAGGACATCCATTTCGAGGATTTCGGCATGGTCCTGCAGGCGGCGCGCGATGGTTTCGGCGTGGCGCTCAGCGATGAGACGGTGTCACAGCGCGATCTCGACGAAGGGCGGCTGGTGCGCCCGTTGCCGATCTCGGTAGCGGCGGTGCACAACTACTACGTGGTCTGCCCAGAGGCGAAACGCGAACGCCCGGAGGTCCGGGCGTTCATCGAGTGGTTGCTGTCGGTGGGTGAGTAGTTCGCAGCCCGGGAGCGCTGCGGGTTGGGTGAGCCTGCAAAAAGGCGGACTGAGCGCGGGTTTCAGTACCCGTACCCGCGCCCATCGGTGAACTGGATGTCGGTCAGGATGCTGATGTCCTTCTCCACCTTGTACAGCTCCGAGCTCTTGATCAGCTCCGGATCGCTGAAGGCTTCGCCCTTCGCGCGACCGGCCTGGATCTGCTGCATCTTGTCGCGAACCGCGACGACGTCGGCATAGGTCATCGCGGGCACCTTGCTCGGGTCCTCGTCGGCGTGGGCGCCGTAGAGCGTGGTCTGCGGGTTGATCACCTTCAGGGTACTGTCCAGCGAAGCGACATAGTCCTTGAGGTTCCCTGCCAGCAGCCAGGACGGATAGAGGTGGTCGCCGGAGAGCAGGATGTTGTGCGCCTCGTCGTACAGCGCGACTTCGTCCGGCGTGTGGCCGGGCATGCTCAGCAGGCGCAGCTTCAGGCCGCCCAGGTCGATCACCTCGTCGGGCTTCACCAGTCGCGAAACCTTGAAGGGTGCGAGGGTCATGTGGTCGATGTTGCCCAGATAGACCGGTTCGGGCACCTGGTAGAGACCGTCGGCGCGACGGAATCTGGCGGTGAAGGGCGTATCCACCAGGTAGATGCTCTGGAAGTTGTGCAGCCCGCCCAGGTGGTCGAAGTGCAGGTGCGAGGGCAGTACCGAAAGCGGTTTATCGGTGATCTGGCGGGCGACCTGGGTGATGTCTTCCTTCTGGTTGGCGCCGGAATCGAACATGAGCGCCTGCTGCGAACCCACCAGCAGGTACGAATAGTTCTTCTGGTAGTAGTTCGGCTCGCCGATGGCGTAGAGGAAGTCCGTCAGCTTGTGTACGACGAAGGCCGGGCTTGCAGCTTTGGGCACTTGCGCAGCGGTCGCGGCGAAGGGCGCGCCGAGGAGGGTGGTGGAAGCCAGGGCCAGGACTTTGATCAGCGTGCGCATGGGGCGCGAACCTCTTTCTCGTTGTGGTCGGTGGGCGTTGGCGGCGGGTTGTCCGCCTGGTCATCTCACCGCTGACAAGGGCGCACTTCAATGCACGTTTTTTGCGGCCCGACAGTTCAGTTCAACTAAAGCCTGGCGGGATTAGCGAAGCTGATTTGTGCGGTTCTGCATAAGCAGGGCTAATTATTCATTCGGGGATTTCATGGCAGCGATGACGCCATGTCGGTAGAACTGTGCGGGTCGGGCGCGCTGTTCGTGCCCCATTCCCACTGTTTCCGGAGCTATTCCAATGAAGTCCAGATGGACCACCTTGCTTTGCCTGCTCAATACCCTTTCCGTCGCCTGGGGCGACTACAACAAGCGCAATTTCGTCCGCCGTTGAGGCGGGCAACCCGAGAGTCCGCATCACCCTGTTTCGCCGTACACCAAGGAAATCGCCATGCAACCCGTCACACCTCACATCGATCCTGCCATTGCTTCCATCGCCCCCGGCTTTCGTGCCCTGAGCATCACCCTGGAAGCGGCGCCGATCCTTCATCCGGAAGTGGCGGAGCAGGCCCTGCAGCGGGCCTGCGCGGCACTCCAGGCGAGCGAGCCGGCCTGGGCCGATGCGCACCTGGCGGCCTGGGCCGAGGTGTTCCGCCGCTTCGGCGCCAAGCCCCAGCGCACGCCCTGTTCGGCGGAGGCGCTGCGCAAGCGCGCGCTGCGTGACGGCAGCCTGCCGAGCATCGATCCGGTGGTGGACCTGTACAACGCCATCAGCGTGCAGTTCGCGATTCCTGTCGGTGGGGAAAACCTCGCCGCCTACGTCGGCACGCCCAGCCTGACGATTGCCGGGGGCAGCGAAGCCTTCGACACGATGAAGGACGGCGCACCGGCCCATGAGTCTCCCGATGCCGGCGAGGTCATCTGGCGCGACGAGATTGGCGTTACCTGCCGGCGCTGGAACTGGCGGCAGGGTGTGCGCACCCGCCTGGACGCAGAGGCTCAGCGTATGTGGTTCATCCTCGAAAGCCTGCCGGAGATGCCGCTGAAGGCCCTGCACGAGGCGGGCGACCAATTGGTTGCCGGGTTGCAGGCGATGATGCCGGGGGCGAGGGCCGAGGTGCTGCTGGTGGAGTGCAGGGCCTGAGCCGTCACTTCGCGAGGCTTTCCAGGTAAGCGCAGAACATATCCGCCATGGCTCCGCTGAAGGCCTCGATCTCTTCCGAGCTGCGCGGGCTTTCCGAGAACTGCTTGCCCACCGAGCCGAGTGTCGTGGTGATCAGTTCGCGGGCGAGTGTGCGTTGCGATTCGCTGGTGAGTGGCAGGACCTGGGCAATGAACGCGTGGAAAATCCCCGCGCCGGCGGCCTTGGCCTCTCGGGCCTCGGGCGCGTCGCGGTAGAGCGGAGCCGCATCGCTCAGGGCGATGCGCATGCGCGCCTCCTCGCACTCGGAGCGGATGAAGGCGTGCACGAGGTTACGCAGGCGCTGCAGCGGCGGCTGGCTTTCATCGACTAGCAGGCCGCGCAGCATCTCGGTGGTCTGTCGCCACTCATCGCTCTGCAGACGGAACAGGATCGCGGCCTTGTTCGGGAAGTACTGGTACAGCGAGCCCACACTGACCCCGGCACGCTCGGCGACCCGCGCGGTGGTGAAACGCTGGGCGCCTTCCTTCTCCAGAACCTGAACAGCGGCGTCGAGAATGGCCGTCACCAGGTCGTTGGAACGGGCCTGTTTCGGTTCCTTGCGTGTGGAAATACGCGGGCTGCGGCGTTCGCTCATGGCTGGCTCCGGCAATGCGAATAGTAAAACCTGACGAAAAGATCGCATTCTAGTCGGGCGCTGTTTCGCACTCAAATTCCACACGGGAAACCCACCATGACGACCCTCACTTCCGCCCCCGTGGCGCCCCTGTTGCAACACCTGTTCGAGGAGGCCGACGCGGCTTCTCCGCAGTCCAGCCCGGCCTTCGCCAACCTCGACCAGGCCGCGCTGACACGCCTGATGCAGAGCAAGACGCAGTACCGCGAACTCTATGGCCAGCTCAAGGACCAGCCGCTGCCTGTCTCGCGGGAGACTGGTGCGCTGCTGTACATGCTGGCGCGTGGCATCGGCGCGAAGCACATTGTCGAGTTCGGCACTTCGTTCGGCATCTCCACCCTGCATCTGGCGGCAGCACTGCGCGACAACGGCGGCGGCCGGTTGATCACCAGCGAGTTCGAACCTTCGAAAGTGGCGCGGGCGCACGCCAACCTGGTGGCCGGCGGTGTCGCCGACCTGGTAGAGATCCGCCAGGGCGACGCGCTGCAGACCCTGGCCCACGATCTGCCCGAACGCATCGACCTGCTGCTGCTCGATGGCGCCAAGTCCCTCTACCCGGACATTCTTGCCCTGGTGGAAAGTCGCCTGCGCCCCGGTGCGATGATCATCGCGGACAACGCCGATTACTGCCCGGAGTACCTTGCCGAAGTGAGACTGCCGGGCGGGCGCTACCTGTCGATTCCCTTCGCCGACGATGTGGAGTTGTCCATGCGCCTGGGTTGAAGCTGCGGTGGCTACAGCGTCGGCTGGGCCACCGGCGCATGCCGCGCCATCAGCTCGACGACCCAGTCGATGAACACCCGCAGCTTGGCACTGACGTGGCGATTGGGTGGGAAGGCCAGGTACAGCGGCATGCTCGGCATGCTCCAGTCGCCGAACAGCTCCACCAGTTCGCCGCGCGCCAGGGCGTCCAATGCCATGTAGCGCGGCAACCAGAGTACGCCCATGCCGGCAATTCCTGCGGCCAGGTAGGCGTTGCCGTCGTCCACCGTCAGCACCGGACGACCGTGGACCTGGACATTCTCGCCGTCCTTCTCCAGGGCGTAGGAAAGCGGTTTGCCGGTGCGCGCCCAGAGGTAGCCGACGATGCGTTGCTGGCCGTCTTCCAGGTCGCGCGGATGTCGGGGCACGCCGACGCGCCGCAGGTAGGCGGGCGCCGCGAAGACGCCCAGGGCCAGGTCGCCAACCTTGCGAGCCATCAGTGACAGGTCAGTGAGTTCGCCGCCGCGCACCACGCAGTCGACGTTCTCGTCGATCAGGTCGATCATTCGATCACTGACGCCCAGGTCGATCTGGATGTCCGGATAGCGCTCATGGAAGTCGGGCAGGGCAGGGATCAGCAGCAGACGTGCCAACGGGCTGGGTACGTCCACCCGCAGGCGTCCGCGCGGCACCGCGGCAGCGCTGGAGAGGCTGGTCTCGGCGTCATCCATGTCCGCCAGCAGACGCACCACGCGCTCGTAGTACGCAGCGCCATCAGCGGTAAGGTTGAGCTTGCGCGTGGTGCGGTTGAGCAGGCGCACGCGCAGCCGCGCTTCCAGTTGCTGGATCAGCTGGGTGACGCTGGTGCGGCTCATGTGCAGGGTGTCGGCGGCCTTGGTGAAGCTGCCGGTTTGCACCACGCGGGCGAAGGCTTGCATCGCATCGAAACGGTCCATGGCGGCTCCGGCTGGACCCTTGAAAGGGCGCTGAGAAAGGGCTGATTGTTTGGATTCTACAAACAATGTTGGCCAGTGTTGCCCGATTATCGCCGTCACTACGCACCGTAACCTGCCTCCATCGTTGAACCCCTCGATGGAGCAAGCAGATGACGACTCGTGACGTGGTATTCCCCGCCGGCCGCCAGGCCCTTTATGAACGCAACCGCTATTCCCCGGCCATCCGCAGCAACGGCCTGCTGTTCGTCTCCGGTCAGGTGGGCAGTCGCGAGGACGGCTCGCCCGAGCTGGGGCTCGACGCCCAGGTGCGACGCGCCTTCACTAACCTCAATGCGATCCTGGCCGCCGCCGGCTGCACCTTCGAGGACGTGATGGACGTGACGATCTTCATGGTCGACCCCCAGGCGAATTTCGAGCGTGCCTGGCAGGTCGCCGCCGACTATTGGGGCGCCGCCCCCTATCCGACGGTGACGGCGGTGGGCGTAACCTGGCTGTACGGCTTCGATTTCGAAATCAAGGTGATCGCGCGCCTGCCGCCGCACTGAAACGTAGCGCTGAGCCGCAGGGCAGGGCGGCGAGACGGGGCGGCCGGGTTTCTTTACCATGCCGTCCTGTTTCGTTCTGCCAGGAATTCTCCATGACTGCCCCGACCTTCCGCACCGCCATCCCCGCCGACACCGACCGCTGCTTCGAGATCGAAACCACCGCTTATGAAGGCGACGAGGCAGCCACCCGCGAGAAGATCGCCACGCGCATCGCGCACTATCCCGAAGGCTTCCTGATCATGGAGCTGGACGGCGAGATCATCGGCTTCATCAACAGCGGCTGTGCGTTCGAGGTGGTGATGTCCGACGAGGCGTTCAAGGAACTCGTCGGTCATGACGCGGCAGCGCCCAACGTGGTGATCATGTCGGTGGTGATCGACCCGGCGCAGCAGGGCAAGGGCTACGCCTCGCTGATGATGCGCACTTTCATCGAACGCATGAGCGGCCTGGGCAAGCGCACCATCCACCTGATGTGCAAGGATCGCCACGTGCCGTTGTACGAGCGCATGGGCTATCGCTATGTGAAGCCGTCGGCGTCGGACCACGGCGGCATGGCGTGGCACGAGATGGTGATGGAGCTGGCTGGCGCCTGATCGCTCAGCGTTCCGGCCGGTCGTTCACCCGGTCGCGGGTGGCGCGCTCGGCCAGCAGGTCGAAGGAGTCCGGCAGCAGGGCGGTTTCGCCCTGTTCGTCGAGCAACTGACGGAACACCAGGTGGTCCGGGAAGCTGCGGCTGATCAGGGTGAGCAGCTCAGTGCCGCGGTCGGTCAGTTCGAAGTTGTTGCCGGTGCCGCCATGCTCGCGCGGACGCTGGCGGATATAGCCGTTCCTGAGCAGATCACCCTCCAGGTCACCGGCAACCCTTTTCAGATGGTCCACGCTGCTGTTCAGCGGCTCGCCCTGCAGACGGTGCTGTTCGGCGACTTCCTCGCCGCACTCGCGGGCCTTGTAGGGTTGGTCGGCGCATTCCTGGGCGCGCAGCAGCAGACGTTCGATCAGGTCCCAGTCATAGCTCATGGCATGTCCTCCGGGGTTGGAAAGACGGGGGCTTCCTGATTTGCGACCCGGCCGGGCGGGGAGGGTTCGAACTTCCTGCGAAGCGGCGTGCAACCATCAATACCGTCGAGTCTCACTATCGATGCAATCGAGTGGTGCGCAGGCCGTGCGCGGCGGACTATCTGTCCCAAGAGAAGGTTGAACCGACGCAGGGACAGAAACGATGAACACAGCGCGCCCCACACTCAATCGAATGGCCGCCCGGATCGCCCTTGGCCCGCTGGTACTGGCCGTGGCCAGCCTGACCGGCTGTGCAGCGACCTGCGAAACCCAACTGAGCTGGGACAGCCTCGGCGGCACTACTACCCAGGACAGCAGCGCTTACCTGAACTGTATCGACGGCAGGCTTACCCCCGGCACCGCTACCTTCGTCAGCGACAGCGGTACTACTCGGCAGTTGCTCACTGGCAGCGCCGATCCGCTGCTGGCCAGCGGCATCGTGCAGGTGACCCCGATCACTGGCGGCAACCACTTCAGCGCCTACCAGCGCAGCGCCTGGCAGGACAAAGGCGAGCTGCTGGATGCCGCCTACCAGTGTTCGCAGCACAGCTAATGATCTGATTCATCTTCGGGCCGGCCGCTTCCCCCAGCGACCCGCCCAGCGCCGGCAGGCGGCGAATGGCCTGCGTCAGTGTCTGCCATCGGGCTTTCGCTGAATCACTCTCCAGGGGCGCTCCCCCCAGCGCCCACATATCGCCCATCGAGCCCCCACTCGATGGGCGTTTTTTTTAATTTACGACTGTTGTGTATTCTGATCGGGCATGCCAGTGTGTGCGCCCTGGCGGCTGTATTCGCCTTTCCGTGCCCAGGATGCGCATCCGGTTTGTCCGCCGGGCGCTGAACGCCGCCGCCGGCCGACGGTAAACTCACTCCCGTCGCGTAACAGAAGTACAAGAGAATCGAGATGAACACGCATTTTCCGACTTGCGCTGTCTGGGTCCGTCGCGACGCAGACCTGCCCTTTCCCACCAACCTTCAGCCGACGGTGAAAGCATGATCGAGGTAACCGAAGTTTCCATTGCGCAGCTGCGTGAAGCCCTGGAGTCGGGCCGCACCACCGCGGTTGAACTGGTCAAGGCCTACCTCGCGCGCATCGACGCCTACGATGGTCCGACCCAGCTCAACGCCGTGGTCGTGCGCAACACCGAGGCCCTGAAGGAAGCCGAAGCCTCCGACGCCCGCCGCGCCCGTGGCGAGACCCTCGGCCCGCTGGACGGCATCCCCTACACCGCCAAGGACAGCTACCTGGTCAAGGGCCTGACCGCCGCCTCCGGCAGCCCGGCCTTCAAGGACTTGGTTGCGTACCGCGACGCCTTCACCGTCGAGCGCCTGCGCGCCGGCGGCGCCATCTGCCTGGGCAAGACCAACATGCCGCCCATGGCCAACGGTGGCATGCAGCGCGGCGTCTACGGCCGCGCAGAAAGCCCGTACAACCGCAAGTTCCTCACCGCGCCCTTCGCCTCCGGCTCCTCCAACGGTGCCGGCACCGCGACCGCCGCGAGCTTCTCGGCCTTCGGCCTGGCGGAAGAAACCTGGTCCAGCGGTCGCGGCCCGGCCTCGAACAATGGCCTGTGCGCCTACACCCCATCCCGTGGCGTGATCTCGGTACGCGGCAACTGGCCGCTGACCCCGACCATGGACGTGGTGGTGCCGTACGCCCGCACCATGGCTGATCTGCTGGAAGTGCTCGACGTGGTCGTCGCCGAAGACAGCGACAAGCGTGGCGACCTCTGGCGCCTGCAGCCGTGGGTGCCGATCCCGGCCGTGAGCGACGTGCGCCCGTCGTCCTACCTGGACCTCGCCGCCGGCCCCGAAGCGCTCAAGGGCAAGCGCCTGGGCGTGCCGCGCATGTTCATCAACAAGGACGAACTGGCCGGCACCAGCGAGAAGCCCGGCATCGGCGGTCCGACTGGCCAGCGCATCAACACCCGCGCCTCGGTCATCGACCTCTGGGAACAGGCCCGCAAGGCCCTGGAAGCCGCTGGCGCCGAAGTCGTCGAAGTGGACTTCCCGCTGGTCTCCAACTGCGAGGGTGACCGCCCTGGCGCACCGACCGTATTCAACCGTGGCTTCGTCACCGAGCAGTTCATGCATGACGAATTGTGGGAACTGTCCGGCTGGGGCTTCGACGATTTCCTCCGCGCCAACGGCGACCCCAAGCTGAACAAGCTGGCCGACGTCGATGGTCCGCAGATCTTCCCGCACGATCCGGGCACCCTGCCCAACCGCGAGGACGACCTGGTCGCCGGCATGGACGAGTACGTCAACATGGCCAAGCGCGGCCTGAAGAGCTGGGACCAGATCGAGAGCCTGCCCGACGGCCTGCGTGGCCTGGAAAAGACCCGCAAGCTCGACCTGGAAGACTGGATGGACGAGCTGAAGCTGGACGCCGTGCTGTTCCCCACCGTGGCCGACGTCGGTCCGGCGGATGCCGACGTGAACCCTGAGTCGGCCGACATCGCCTGGAGCAACGGCATCTGGGTCGCCAACGGCAACCTGGCGATCCGTCACCTGGGCGTGCCGACCGTTACCGTGCCGATGGGTGTGATGGCCGACATCGGCATGCCGGTGGGCCTGACCTTTGCCGGTCGCGCCTACGACGACTCGGCGCTGCTGCGCTTCGCCGCCGCCTTCGAGGCCACCGGTTCCAAGCGCCTGGTGCCGCCGAGCACGCCGCCGCTGGGCTGATCGGCTCGTCGCTTCACGTCGTATAAGAAACCGCGCCCCAGGGCGCGGTTTTTTATGGTTGGCGGTAGGGCCTCTTCGTAGACACGGGTCAGTGCGGTGCCTTGTAGGATGGATGGAGCGCAGCGATACCCATGCTGTCGTGCGAAACCCAGATGGGTATCGCTGCGCTCCACGCCATCCTACGAACGTGTTCTATCGAGGGGGGCGGCATCTTCGGCGAGGTATTCCAGGCAGTCCCGTAGGGTGGATAACGCCTTCAGGCGTTATCCACCCATTCAGCGCATAACCCGTTCCGGGTTATGCGCCCTACGAGGCTGGTGCCGCAGTCAACCTGTAGGAGCGGGCCATGCCCGCGATTCGCGCGCATGGCGCGCTCCTACAGGGTTCGTTGGGCTTTCACGCAGCCGTGGCGCGCTTCCTTGGACGGCGAGTAGCCATAGAAGGACGTGTAGCACTTGCTGAAATGGCTGGGCGAGACGAAGCCGCAGGCCAGCCCGACCTCGTACATCGGCAGGCTGGAATGCTGCAGCAGGCGGCGGCTTTCGGTGATGCGCAGCTCCAGGTAATAGCGCACCGGCGTGGTGCCCAGCTGCTCCTGGAACAGCCGCTCGATCTGCCGTTTTGAACGCCCCACGTAGCTCGACAGCTGGTCCTGGCTCAGCGGCTCCTCAATGTTCGCGCTCATCAGGTTGATCGCCTCGCGCAGCGGTTCGCTGAGCTTCTCGTGCAGCGCCGGGCGGGTGCGGCGGAAGCGCGATTCTTCGAAGGCGAGGATATCGACGATGGCGTCCACCAGTTCGCGGCCGTGGCGGGCGTTGATCCACTCCAGTACCAGGTTGAAGGCGCCGGTGGGGCTGGCGGCGGTGAGGCGGTCGCGGTCGGCCTGGTAGCTCTCGCTGGTGACCTTGCTGTGCCGCGCGATCTCCGCCAGCGCTGCGCGGTTCTCGGGGTGGATGGCGCAGCGGTAGCCGTCGAGCAGGCCGGCCTGGCCGAGGAACCAGGCGCCGTTCCACAGGCCGGCGAGGGCGATGCCCTTGTCGGCGGCCGTCTGTAGCAGGCGCGTCAGTTCGGGCATCGCACGCAGCGGTGTGCGCAGGCCGCCACAGACCACCAGCAGGTCCAGGTCCGCAAGCTGCGCCGAGGTCAGCGTGGCGCCGGGGCAGATCACCAGGCCAAGGTCGCTGGTGACGGACTCGCCGTCGAGGCTGAACGTCTCGGTGGCGAAGGATTGCACTCGGATCAGGTTGGCGGTGACCAGCGTATCCAGCGCCTGGGTGAAGGCCGGCAGCGAGAAGTGTTCGAGCAGCAGGAAGCCCACCCGCGCGAGGCGGCTGGGCTCCTGGGGTTCGCCCTCGAGATAGCGCAGATTGCGGCCCTGCATGGCCCCACTGAACTGGCGGCGTTCGACCAATCGGCACCTCGTCTGC
The DNA here is from genome assembly GCF_051990045.1 of Pseudomonas sp. YH-1. NCBI lineage: Bacteria > Pseudomonadati > Pseudomonadota > Gammaproteobacteria > Pseudomonadales > Pseudomonadaceae > Pseudomonas > Pseudomonas sp. YH-1. The sequence goes on from NZ_CP178184.1 coordinate 3,465,914, forward strand.
GTGTGGGTGGCTGGCTCAGCCGCGCACGGCGCGGCGGCCGATGGCGGTCTGGTGAGGGGGTGAAGTGCGCCGGCTGGTCTGGCTGAGCAGGATGATGATGACCGTCAGCGCCAGGGTCGAACTGACCTCGATGCGGTGCGTCGGCATGATGAACATCACCGCGAGGATGAAGCTGATGATCCCGATCACCAGCCAGGTCAGCCAGGGGAACAGCCACATGCGAAATACCAGCTCGTGGTTGCGCCGGCGCAGGATGCCGCGCATGCGCAGCTGCGACACGGCGATGGCGAGGTAGACGAGCAGGGCGATGGAGCCGGAGCTGGCCAGCAGGAATTCGAACAGCCGGCCCGGCGCAAAGAAGTTGAGCAGGGTGGTGAACATGCCGATCAGCGTGCTGGCGATCACCGCCGCGCGCGGCACGCCCGCCGCCGAGGTGCGCTGGATGAAGGCCGGGGCGTCGTGGCGGCGGCTCAGCGAATAGATCATCCGCGAGGCGATGTACACCGAGGAGTTCAGGCAACTGGCCACGGCGACCAGCACCACCAGGTCCATCAGCAATTGCGCGTTGGGGATGTTCAGCAGTTCCAGGGTGCGCTGGTAGGAGCCGATCTCCACCAGGCGCGGATCGTTCCACGGCACCACCGAGATGATCACCAGGATCGACAGCAGGTAGAACACGCTGATGCGCCAGATCACCGAGCGCGTGGCCTTGGCGATGTTGCGGCTGGGGTCGCTGGATTCGGCGGCGGCGATGGTCACCGCCTCGGTGCCGATGAAGCTGAACAGGGTGGTGATCAGCGCGCTGAAGATGGCTGTCCAGCCGTTGGGCATGAAGCCGCCGTGCTCGCCCATCAGCTTGTGCAGGCCGCTGACTTCGCGTCCCGGCAGCAGACCCAGCAGCGCCGCCGCGCCGAGGCCGATGAAGGCGACGATGGCGACCACCTTGAGCATGGCGAACCAGAACTCGAACTCGCCGTACTTGGCGACGCTGAACAGGTTGGTGACGGTGAGCAGCAGCGTCATCGACAAGGCGAAGACCCAGGTCTCGACCTGCGGGAACCAGTTGTTGAGGATGACCCCGGCGGCGATGGCCTCGATGGGAATCACCAGCACCCAGAACCACCAGTACAGCCAGCCGATGGTGAAACCGGCCCAGCGGCCGATGGCCTGGTCGGCGTAAGCGGAGAAGGAGCCGGTGTCAGGGCTGGCCACGGCCATCTCACCGAGCATGCGCATGACCAGCACCACCAGCAGCCCGGAGAGGGCGTAGGCGACTATGGCCGCGGGGCCGGCGGCGGCGATCGCGTGGCCGGAGCCGACGAACAGCCCCGCGCCGATGATCCCCGCGATGGAGAGCATGGTTACGTGGCGGGGCTTGAAGCCCTGCACCAGATCGCCATTGGCGCCTTTTGCATGGGGAGCACTCATCTGTCGGCCTTTTCTTGAAATTGTTAGGTCGGGCGCGGTGACGCAGCGCGGTGCGCTTCACGCGGGACTCAAGCTAAGGCAGAGGGTGGGTGGCGAGTTGCTCGAAATCGCCGTGGGCATGACCAAAAACGACATGGCCGGCAGACGGGGTGCTGGCCAGGAGCCGCTCCGGGAGACCGATTCCTGCGTGCGCAGGCCCGCCGGTGCAATCGGCGCAAAGGCTCTCAGCGATCGTCTTCGGACAGGCTGGCGAGGAGTTTTTCCAGCAGGCCGGCGAGCTTCTTCTGCTCGGCGGTGCTCAACCCGGAGAGTACCCGGCGCTGGTTGTCGACGTGGGCGCCGACAGCCTGATCGATCAGCGCCAGGCCGGCATCGCTGAGGCCAACCAGCGAACCGCGGCCGTCCTCCGGGTTGGGCAGGCGCTGCACCAGGCCCTGTTTCTCCAGGCGGTCGAGGCGGTTGGTCATGCTGCCGGAGGAGATCATCGCCGCCTCGTAGAGCACCGTGGGCGTGAGGCGAAAGGGCGGGCCGCTGCGACGCAGGGTGGCGAGCACGTCGAACTCGCCCGGCTGCAGGCCGAAGTCGGCGAACAGCGGATTGAGGTGGTCGCGGGCGATCACCTGCGCGGCCTCGCCCAGACGGCCGAGCAGGAGCATGCCGTCGGTATCCAGCTCGGGCAGTTGCTGGCGCCATTGCTCGACGGCGAACGCGGCTCTGTCCATGGGGGCTTCCTTTTTATCTTGATGTCGAGATACATTGAATTTGTCTTGATGTAGAGATATTCGCCTGTGCCGCCGCTGCGATCAAGTGCCGGCGCCCCACTGAAAGGATGCGTCCCATGCCCCGAAGCATTTCCCTGACCGCCTGCCTGCTGGCGGTCGTACTGGCCGGCCTCAACCTGCGCCCGGCACTGGCCTCCATCGGTCCGCTGCTGGATGCGCTGCAGGCGTCCGCGAAACTGTCCGACAGCCTCGCCAGCCTGCTCACCAGCCTGCCGGTGCTGCTGATGGGGCTGGGTGCGCTGGGCGCCGCCCAGTTGCTGCGCTATCTCGGCGTACGCGGTGGCGTTGCGTTCGGCTTGCTGCTGATCGCCCTGGCCTGCGCGCTGCGCCTGCTGCCAGGGCAGGTCGGGCTGCTCGGTGGCGCGGTGCTTGCCGGCCTGGGCATTGCCGCCTGCCAGGCGCTGCTGCCGGTATTCATCCGCCAGCGCTTCGGCGCGCGGGTCGGTGGTGCGATGGGCGCCTATTCCACGGCGATCATGGGCGGTGCGGTGCTGGCCAGCGTCGCGTCTCCCTGGCTGGCGAAAGCCTGGGGCGAGCTGCCGGCGCTGGCGTTCTGGACGCTGCCCGCCGTACTGGCGCTGCCGGTCTGGATGCGATCCGCGAAGGGCGAGGCGTCTGTCCGTTCGGCGGCGCCGGCCTTCTCCGGGATCGCCCGGCGCGGGGCGTGGCTGGCGCTGTTCTTCGGCCTGGGCACGGGTGCGTACGTGCTAGTGCTGGCCTGGTTGCCGCCGTACTACACCTCTCTGGGGTGGACTCCGGCCCAGGCAGGGGCCTTGCTGGGCGGGCTGACGTTGACCGAAGTAGTCGCCGGCATGCTGGTGTCCGCTTTCATCGACCGTCTGCCGGACCGTCGCCCGGCTTTGCTGCTGGCCATCTTGTTGCTGCTTGGCGGTCTGCTCACGCTGGTGATGTGGCCGCAGCAGCTGGTACTGGTGGCGATGATCGGGCTCGGGTTGGGCATCGGCGCGCTGTTCCCGTTGTCGCTGATCGTCGCCATGGACCGCGCCCGCAGCCCCGCCGAAGCTGGTGCGCTGGTGGGTTTCGTGCAGGGCGTGGGCTACCTGATCGCGGCGCTGTTCCCGCTGCTGGCGGGGCTGGCCCGGCAATCCATGGCCAGCCTGGCGCCGGCCTGGATCGGTATGGCGCTGGTGTGCCTGGTGATGTTCGCTCTCGCCAGCCGCTTCGCACCGCCGCGCTCGCTCCAGGGGCAGGCGCCGGCCTGCTGAGCAATCCATGGCGCGGTCATTCGGGTCTACGCTGAGTACTTTCGTCTGCCCCCGGTGACCCCGCCATGTCCCTTGTCCTGTTCGGCCACCCGTTTTCCTCCTATACGCAGAAGGTGCTGATCGCCCTCTACGAGAACGCCACGCCCTTCGAGTTTCGCGGCCTCGGCCCGGACGAGCCGGAGAATGGCGCGCACTGGCTGCGCCTGTGGCCGCTGGCGAAATTCCCGGTGTTGCTGGACGGCGAACACAGCGTCGCCGAGACCAGCATCGTCATCGAGTACCTGCACCTGAAGCATCCCGGTCCGGTGCGCCTGCTGCCGGACGACCCGCTCAAGGCGCTGGAGGTGCGCTTTCTCGACCGCTTCTTCGACTGGCACGTGATGACTCCGGTGCAGCACGCCGTGCTGGGGGCCATGAGCGGCGAGGCAACCAAGCGGGCAGAAGGCCTGGCCCACGCGGTGAGCAAACTCGAACTGGCCTACGCCTGGCTCGAAGAAGAACTCGCAGGGCGCACCTGGGCCGCGGGGGACAGCTTCAGCCTCGCCGACTGCGCTGCGGCTCCGTCGCTTTTCTACGCCGACTGGACCCATCCCATCGGCGATCAGTACCCGACGCTACGTGCCTATCGCTCGCGCCTGCTGGCGCGCCCCTCTTTCGCCCGCGCGGTGGAGGAAGCGCGACCGCACCGGCCGCTGTTCCCGCTGGGGGCGCCGGATCGGGATTGAGCTTCTCCAACGGCGGGCCGCCCGCCGTTGTTGGAGCGCGCTTGCTCGCGAACAGACGTACTGGCGACTTGGGGGCTGGGCGGTTCGCGAGCAAGCTCGCTCCTACAGAACGCGCTCGGTTTGGCTCCCGCTCAGGGGTTGGGAAACAGAAAAAAATCCCCCGTGCGCTGCCGCGACCGGGGGATGCAAGACCCGCGCAGGGGGACCGCGCGGGCGAGGTAGACAAGCGGGCTGTTACAGGCGGATCAGCACCGACTTCAGCTCGGTGTAATGCTCGATGGCGGCGGCGCCCATCTCGCGGCCCACGCCGGACATCTTGAAGCCGCCGAAGGGCAGCGCCGGGTCCAGCGCGCTGTGGCAGTTGACCCACACCGAGCCGGATTTGATGCGCGGCACCATGCGGTGCACCGCCGCCAGGTCGTTGGACCAGATGCTCGCGCCCAGGCCGTAGGGGCTGTCGTTGGCCAGGCGCAGGGCGTCCTCGATGTCGTCGAAGGGCATGGCGACCAGCACCGGGCCGAAGATTTCTTCCTGCACCAGCGGGTTCTTCTGGTCGACGTCGACGATCACCGTGGGTTTGACGAAGTAGCCGGGACCGAACTGCTCGCCGCCGCAGGCGATGGTCGCGCCCTTGTCACGGCCCAGTTCGATGTAGTCGAACACGCGCTTCTGCTGCTTGGCGGAGATCAGCGGGCCCATGTCGATGCTTGGGTCCAGGCCGTTGCCCAGCTTCATCCCGTTGGCGATGCCGGAGATGTCGGCGATCACGTTGTCGAAGTGCTTGCGCTGCACGTACAGGCGCGAGCCGGCGCAGCAGACCTGGCCCTGGTTGAAGAAGATCGCCTGGGCGGCGCCGGCGGCGGCGGTGGCCAGGTCGGCGTCGGCCATGACGATGGTCGGCGACTTGCCGCCCAGCTCCAGGGTCACGCGGGTCATGTTGTCCATGGCCGCCTTGCCGATTTCCTTGCCCACCGGGGTCGAGCCGGTGAAGGTCAGCTTGTCCACCAGCGGATGGTGGGAGAGGGCGGCGCCGGCGGTGATGCCGGCGCCGGTGACGACGTTGAACACGCCGGCCGGGTAGCCCGCTTCGAGCACCAGCTCGGCGAGCTTCAGCGCGGACAGCGGGGTTTCGTCGGCGGGCTTGAGCACCACCGAGCAACCGGTGGCCAGCGCCGGGCCGAGTTTCCAGCAGGCCAGCAGCAGCGGGAAGTTCCAGGCGACGATAGCGCCCACCACGCCGACGGCTTCGCGGCGGATGTAGCCGTGGAATTCGCCATCGGGCATCAGCGGCATGGACACGTCCACGGTGGTGCCTTCGATCTTGGTGGCATAGCCGGCCATGTAGCGCAGGAAGTCGATGGCCAGTTGCACGTCCATCACGCGGGCGACGGCGGCGCTCTTGCCGTTGTTCAGGCACTCCAGCTCGGCCAGCAGGTCGGCGTCGCGTTCCATCAGGTCGGCGAGCTTCCACAGCAGGTTCTGCCGCTCGCGCGGGCGGGTGCGGCTCCAGGCGGAGTCATCGAAGGCCTGGCGCGCGGCGCGTACGGCGCGGTCGACATCGGCGGCGGTGCCGGCCGGCACCTGGCAGAGCACTTCGCCGGTGGCCGGGTTGCGCAGGTCCATCAGGGCGCCGTCGCTGGCGGAGGTCCAGTCGGCACCGATCAGCATCTTCGGGGCGCGCTGCAGGAAGGCGCGGGATTCGGGCTTGATGGGCAGGGAAGCGAGCATTGCGGTGGCCTCTTGTTGTCTGTTTCAGGAACGTTGAGGCGGAGCATCGCAACGGCTGTGCCAAGGCTGCTATTTTGGTTTAACTGATTGAAATTAAAATAGTTATTTTGTTTATGAATAACGACGAAGTGGAACTGCTGTCGCACATTGCGACAGCAGTTGAGACGTTTGAAGGGTTGTTTGTGGAGGGGCGCGGAGCAGGGTGAGCCCTCTCCCTGAAGGGGGAGGGGACTGTTCGGCGCTGGGTCATGGTCTGCCTTCAGCCGGCAACTCAGTCAAAGACGCGCATCAGGATTCTGCATCGTACGGAAACCCCCTCTCCCTTCAGGGAGAAGGCCGGGGAGAGGGGGCCGGCGTGGCGTCGCAACCTCAGTGGGTGATATCCCGATCCTTGGTCTCCGGCAGGAACAGGATGCCCAGCACCGCCGTCATCACCGCGATGACGATGGGGTACCAGAGGCCGTAGTAGATGTCCCCGGTGGCGGCCACCATGGCGAAGGCGACGGTGGGCAGGAAGCCGCCGAACCAGCCGTTGCCGATGTGATAGGGCAGCGACATGGAGGTATAGCGGATGCGCGTCGGGAACAGCTCGACCAGCCACGCGGCAATCGGCCCGTACACCATGGTCACGTAGATCACCAGGATGGTCAGCAGCACCAGCATCATCAGGTGGTTGATCTTCGAAGGATCTGCCTTCTCGGGGTAGCCGGCTTCCTTGAGCGAGGCGGCCAGCTGCGCGGTGAAGACTTCGGACTGCACCTTGAACTCTGCCGCCGGCATACCGGCCCCTTCGAAGCTGGCGATGACCTTGTCGCCGATGTGCACCTGGGCGACGGCGCCCGTTTCGGCCTTGAGGTTTTCATAAGGGATCGCGCGTTTCGCCAGCAGGCTTTTCGCCATGTCGCAGGAGCTGACGAATTTGGCCTTGCCCACCGGGTCGAACTGGAAGGCACACGCGTTCGGGTCGGCCACCACCGTCACCGGGTTCTTCTCCTGGGCGGCGAACACGTCCGGGTTACCGAACTGGGTCAGGCCATGGAAGATCGGGAAGTAGGTGAGAGCGGCCAGGATGCAGCCGGTCATGATGATCTTCTTGCGGCCGATGCGGTCGGACAGGCTGCCGAAGAACACGAAGAACGGCGTACCCAGCAGCAGCGAGCCGGCGATCAGCAGGTTGGCGGTCTGCGGGTCGATCTTCAGGGTCTGCAAGAGGAAGAACAGCGCGTAGAACTGCCCGGTGTACCAGACCACGGCCTGGCCGGCGGTGCCGCCAAGCAGCGACATGATCACCACCTTGAGGTTGTCCCAGCGGCCGAAGGATTCGGTCAGCGGCGCCTTCGACGCCTTGCCTTCTTCCTTCATCTTCATGAACACCGGCGACTCGGCCAGTTGCAGGCGGATGTATACCGAGATGATCAGCAGCAGGATCGACAGCAGGAACGGAATCCGCCAGCCCCAGGCCTCGAATGCCTCGGTCCCCAGCACGGTGCGGCAGGCCATGATCACCAGCAGCGAGAGGAACAGCCCGAGCGTCGCGGTGGTCTGGATCCACGAGGTGAAGAAGCCGCGCTTGCCCTTGGGCGCGTGCTCCGCGACGTAGGTGGCAGCGCCGCCGTACTCACCGCCCAGCGCCAGGCCCTGCAACAGTCGCAGGGTGATGAGGATGATCGGCGCCGCGACGCCAATGGTGGCGTAGGCCGGTAGCAGGCCGACCACGGCGGTGGACACGCCCATGATGACGATGGTGATGAGGAAGGTGTGCTTGCGCCCGATCATGTCGCCCAGGCGGCCGAACACGATGGCACCGAAGGGCCGCACCGCGAAACCGGCGGCGAAGGCCAGCAGGGCGAAGATGAAGGCGGTGGTTTCGTTGACCCCGGCGAAGAAGTGCTTGGCGATGATCGCCGCCAGGGAGCCGTAGAGGTAAAAGTCGTACCACTCGAAAACGGTGCCCAGCGAGGAGGCAAAGATGACCTTGCGCTCCTCCTTCGTCACTCCGGTGGAAGGCGCGTTGCCCGCGGACGGGCTGTATGTCTGTGCCATGTTCGTCTCCGTTTTGTTCTTGTGTTGGGCCGGAGTCCCTCAATACCGTTACCGCACTCGAGCCCAGGGCTGATGTCAGGTCGTACGGATTGCGCAAAGCGTGCATACAGGCAGCCCTGCGGCACGCCGCAAGGTCATTGAAAAGCATAATCGGCCTGCCACGGATATCCACTGGCCATCACCGGCAATCCCCCGGCTGGCGCGGATTGGCACCTGTTCCGGACAGCCGATGCACAGCGACGTGTCTGGCTGGCGCCTTTCTCGCGATCACTGCTGGAGAGTGGCGCAGTGCCATTAGACCATCGTCTATAACGGGTAAAACTGTCTCAGGCTGCTACAGCTGTCGCGATCTGCCACGTCGCGTCGCTTGCTGCCTTGGCTCATATTGCTGATTCACAAGGTTTTTTCCCTCTGGCACGCAACGTGAAGCGCTGGCTGTTTCGCCCGGCGCCGCATCGGCGCTGCACAAGGAGGCCTGGCTTGAAGAGGATGCACCTGTCGTTGCCGTGGAGGACGGGGCCGCTGGCCGCCGCGCTGATCTGTCTTTTGCTGTGGCTGCTGCCCGGTACGGGCAATGCGTTGCTTTGGGGGCTGGCCGCGCTGATTGCCCTTGGCGCGGTCCGCCAGGAGTGGCGCGCGCTCGCATGGCCGGTGGCGGTCGGCGCGCTGTGCGGCGCCTGCCTGGCACTGGCGCTGCACCTGGTGGCCGACCACTTCCAGCTGCGCTACGCCTGGCTCTACAGCAGTGCGGCGCTGCCGGCTTACCTGAAGTTCTCCAACCTCTGGGGCGGCGACGAAGGCACGGTCCTGTTGCTGGGAACCTTCTGCATGGCAATTGCCCTGAGGGGCGCTGGGCTGCCCGGTTGGGCAGGGCGCGGCATGGCGCTGATCGCCGCCTGGTACGTGGCGACTGCTGCCTGGCTCGGCCCCTTCAGTGCGACGCCGGCAGAGTGGCTCACCGCGCAGCCGAGCCAGGGCATGAACGCCCACCTGCAGACTTTCTGGATGTCGCTGCATGCACCGCTGATCCTTTGCGCCTACGCCTGGGTGCTGGCACCGGCCGGTGCCGCGCTGGAAGCGCTGGGACGAGGCGGCCATGCCTATGGCTGGGTGATGCCGCGCTACAGCCGCTGGGCCTGGCTGATTCTCAGCGCCGGGATTGGCGTGGGCATGGCATGGGCCATGGAAGACTTCACCTACGGCCAGCTGTGGCATTGGGACCCGGTGCAGACCTCGGCGTTCATCATCTGGGCGCTGCTCGGCGCGGTGTTGCACGGCGCCCGTCGCTGGCGCGCGGACGGCGCCTACGCTCGGTTGCTACCAGCGCTCAGCCTGCTGGCGGCAGCCATGGCCTGCGGCGCCATGGCGGTAACCCGCAGCACGGTGCTGGCCAGCTCGCACCGCTACATCGGCACCACCTCCTGGCTCAGCCATCTGGCTCTGGCATTCATCCTGCTGGCCTTCGCAGCGTTCTATCTGCTGTCGGGGTGGCGCTTGCGCAAGCGGGCAGGGCGTCGGCGTGGGGCCTCGGACTGGACGTTGGACGTGGCCATTTACCTGTTCGCCGGCATCGGGCTGCTGGCCCTCGGTGCGCTGCTCCAGGCGCACCTCTACGAATGGCTGGGGATGGAGCGGCCGAGCGAGCTGAAACCCTTCTTCGAAACCCTGACTGCCTGGGCCACCACCGCCGAGATGGACAGCCTGCGCCGCGCCTTCGACCAGTGGGACGTCAACGGCTACGGCCTGGCCCACTGGGTCGTACCGCTGCTGGCGGCGATTGGTCTGATGGGCGGCTACAGCTTCCTTCGCCGTTGCGGGCGACCCCGGCTGGCGCTGCTGGCGACGGTACTGATGGCCGCCGTGATGTTCTGGACCGGCTGGCGCGGCGGTTGGCTGAGTGACGGCTACAACGGCGATGGCATGCTCTCGCAGAACATCGTGCGGGTGCTGCCGTGGTTGGATGCGGCGCTGTTGGGCGGTGCCTTCCTGATGGGCAGCTGCCTGCTCTGGGGCATGCAGAGCCTGTGGCGCAGCCGGCGGGTGGGCAACCTGCGCTACAGCGGGGGGCTGGCGCTGGTACATGGCGGCGCGGTGATCGCGCTGGTGGGCGGGCTGGCCGCCACGGCACTCAACAGCTACCAGCAGATCAGCATCCCGCCGGGCACTTCCTTCGAGCAATGGCACGCGGTGATCGGCGGCATGCAGATGCGCGTCTCGCCGGACTCCAGCCGGCCGGACTTCTCCGGCTACCACGCGGTGGCCAAGGTCGAGCTGCGCGATGGCGAGCGCACATTGGCCGGGCACGCGCTGTTCCAGGACAGCCGGGGCAACCCGCCGGCCTACCAGGGGCCGGTGCGCCAGCTCTGCGAAATCCTAGACTACCACTACGCGCGCTTCGCCTCGGACCGCGGCTATGTGCTGCATCCGTTCATCGTCCGTGGCTGGAGCGGTGATCTGCAGATCTGGGTGCCGGCCTCGGCGCGTCTGCTCAAGGAGCCTGGCGACGACATCGAGAGCGTGGTGGTGGTACGCCGCTTCCCGTTCCTCTCGCTGGTCTGGGTCGGCTTGATCACCATGCTGTTCGGCGCCCTGATGCTCCCGGCGGGCGGCGCTTTGCGCAAGCCGGACCATACTGCTTCGGAGGGTGTCTCACGGGCCCTGTCTCAGAGTTAGACAGCAATCGCGAAATGTGACGTCGCAACCCCGGTGGTATCCACCGGGTGTGCCTGCAAATACCGCCGAAGGCCTGATTTGGCGGGGTTTGCGCAGTAGTGGCACACAACCTGCAAAACTGCTTTCAAGAGCTCGCTCTTAGCCCATCGGTGGGCGCGAATAACCAACAAGAATACCGAGGAGGCCTGACCTTGAAGATGACACGACTTCGGCACTATCTGGGTGCCGGAACCCTGGCCGCACTGGCCCTTGCGCTGCACCAGACGGCCCAGGCCGCACCCGAGGGCCAGGCGATCATCAACGCCAAGTGCCAGGCGTGCCATACGCCCGAAGGCAACAATTCCCTCAGCCGTATCAGCCACCAGCGCAAGACGCCCGAGGGCTGGCTGATGAGTATCGGCCGCATGCAGGTGATGTATGGCCTGAAGATCACCGACGAGGAGCGTCGTGCGGTGGTCAAGTTCCTCGCCGACAAGCAGGGCCTGGCGCCCAGCGAGACCGAGGGCGTGCGTTACGCCCTCGAGCGCCGGCTGAACACCGTCGAAAAATTCGATACCAACTTCGAGCAGATGTGCGCCCGTTGCCACTCGGGCGCGCGCATCGCCCTGCAACGCCGCCCGGCGGCGGAGTGGGAGAAGCTGGTGAACTTCCACCTCGGCCGCTGGCCGTCGCTGGAGTATCAGGCCCTGGCCCGCGACCGCGACTGGTTCGACCTGGCGAAGAAAGAGATGGTCCCGGAGCTGGCCAAACGCTTCCCGCTGGAAGACAAGGCCTGGAGCGACTGGCAGAAGAACCGGCCCAAGGCCGAGACACTGGCGGGCGAGTGGAGCTTCGCCGGGCACATGCCGGGCAAGGGTGATGTGGCCGGCAGCATGAAGGTGGCGAAGGATGGCGACGACGCCTTCAAGGTCAGCGTGACCGGCAAGTATGCCGACGGCTCGCCGTTCGACGGCGAGGGCAGCGCGGTGCTCTACAACGGCTACGAATGGCGCGGCGCGGTGAAAGTCGGCGACGTGACCATGCGCCAGGTATTCGCTGCCCTCAACGGCCAGATGCAGGGCCGCATGTTCGACAAGGCCCACGACGAGCGCGGCCTGGACTTCGTCGCGGCGAAGGACGGCACCAGCCACGTGCTGGGCGTGCAGCCTGCCTACCTGAAGGCCGGTGCGGAGACCGAGGTCAGCGTCGTCGGCACCGGGCTCAAGGGCAAGCCGTCGTTCGGCAAGGGCGTGGAAGTCGTCTCGGTGGTTTCCGAGACGCCGGAGCGCGTGACCGTCAAGGTCAAGGCCGATGCCGCTGCTGCCGTGGGCGAACGCGATGTCAGCGTGGGCACCGCCAAGGGTGGCAGCCTCGCCGTGTACAAGGACATCGCCGAAGTGAAGGTGGTGCCGGAGTTCTCCATTTCCCGCATCGGCGGCAATGGCGGCTCTACTCCCAAGGTCCAGGGCAGCTTCGACGCCGAGGCCTGGGGCAAGGGCGCCGACGGCAAGCCGTTCCGCATCGGTGTGTTCCCCGCGCAGTGGTCGGTCGAGCCGTTCGATGACCGCGCCAAAGAAGACGAGGACGTGAAGTACGCCGGGGTGATGGACGCCGACAGCGGCATCTTCACGCCGGGCGACGCCGGCCCGAACCCGGCGCGCAAGATGATGACCAACAACGCCGGCAACCTGAAGGTGATTGCCGCGGTGGACGACGCTGGCCAGTCGCACAAGGGCGAAGGGCACATGATCGTCACCGTGCAGCGTTGGAACAACCCGCCGATTCCGTGATGCGGGATCGGATGAACTGAACGCGTGTGGCCCGCCTGCGGGCGGGCATAACAAGAAAGTTCCGGGAGGTCGCCATGGGCGCCATCTTGAATCTGGTCGAGCGCAACCTGCATGAAGTGCAGGTCGACGCCGACCGCCTGTTGTTCCACATCCCCAGCTCCTCGCTGTTCGCCAGCGACGAGTTGACCGGCGGGATCATCGACGCGCTGCGCGGGCATGCCTGCTCGCCGGACGAGCTGACCCAGCGTCTTAGCGGGCGCTTCGGCGCCGAGGAAATCGACGAGACCCTGCGCGAGCTGATCGCGCTGGAGCTGGTCAGCGACGGCTCGCCGCTGACCCCTGAAATCGGCATCAAGAAGGTTGACCGCACTGCGCTCAACACCGTGGTGCTGAACGTCAACACCGGCTGCAACCTGAGCTGCACCTACTGCTACAAGGAAGACCTGGACAAGCCCTCCGCCGGCAAGAAGATGGGCGCGGAAACTGCCGAAGCCTCGGTGGAAATGCTGATCCAGGAATCCCCCGACGAGCAGCGCTACACCGTGGTGTTCTTCGGCGGCGAACCGCTGTCCAACCGCCCGCTCATCGAGCACATGGTCGCGTATTGCGAGCGCCGTTTCGGCGAGCTGGGCAAGACGGTGGACTTCGTTATGACCACCAACGCCACACTGCTCACCGAGGAAATCGTCGACTGGCTCAACGCCCATCGCTTCGGGCTGTCCATCAGTATCGACGGGCCGAAGACGGTGCATGACCGCAACCGCATCACCGTAGGCGGGCAGGGCACCTATGACGTGGTGCGGCGCAAGGCCGACATGCTGTTGTCGCGCTACACCGCACGGCCGGTCGGCGCGCGGGTGACCCTGACCACCGGCGTCACCGACGTCGAGACCATCTGGAACCACCTGTTCAACGAGATGGGCTTCGCCGAAGTCGGCTTCGCCCCGGTCACCTCGGGCGATATCAGCAGCTACAACCTCACCGGGGACGAGCTGAAGGAGGTCTTCGCCGGCATGAAGGCCCTCGGTCGCCGCTACCTGGACGAGGCGCTGGAAGGGCGCAACATCGGCTTCTCCAACCTGCACCAACTGATCACCGACATCCACGAAGGGCAGAAGAAGGCCCTGCCGTGTGGTGCCGGGTTGAAGATGCTGGCGGTGGACCACAAGGGCGAACTGAACCTGTGCCACCGCTTCACTGGGTCGTCCTTGCCGACCTTCGGCAACGTCCATGAAGGGGTGAAGCAGGCCGAGCTGAACGACTTCCTGTCGCAGCGCCTTGACCGTACCGATACCGGCTGCGCCAGCTGCCACATCCGCAACCTCTGCTCCGGCGGCTGCTACCACGAGAGCTACGCGCGCTATGGCGACCCGGCGCACCCCACCTACCACTACTGCGAACTGATGAGGGACTGGGTCGATTTCGGCATCGAGGTCTACAGCCGGATCATGGCTTCCAACCCCAGCTTCATCGACCGCCACATCACTCCGCGGAAGGCGCACTGACATGAAACATCTGAAAGCGATCAACACCAAAGCACAGAAGCTCGAACAGGCCGCCGCCGAGGATCGCATCGAGGACGTGGTGGCGATGAACTCCGTGGCCGGCTGCGCGGCCACCACCGACCCGGGTTGGGAAGTCGACGTGTTCGGCGGCGTTTCTTCGCTCTGCCAGCCGATGGAAGCGGACCTCTACGGCTGCTCCGACCCTTGCTGGTGGCCGGCCCAGGTGCCGGACATGATGAGCACCTACCCCGACTGGAACAAGGATGCGCAGGCTTCGGCCGAGAACTGGCGCAACCTCGGCACCGTATTCCCGGACGACAAATGAGCAGTCAGAAGAACAAGAGGAAAACCTGCATGTCCAGAAAAGCATTCGCCGCCGCGCTCGGCGGCCTCTCGCTGGCCTGCGCGCTGCAAGCCGTCGCCGCCGATGCCGGCGCCGACACCGGCAAGGCGCTGGAAAGTGGCCACGAGTACCTGATCAGCACCAACTACCCGAACAACCTGCACGTCATCGACATGCAGACCGACAAGCTGTTCAAGACCTGCACCATCCCCGGTGCCTATGGCCCGGGCATGACCCAGCTCTCGCCGGACCGCAAGGTCGCCTACATCCTCAGCAACCACTATGCGGACATCTACGGCATCCAGCTCGATGACTGCAAGCCGGTGTTCCACGCCACCATCGCGCAGAAGCCGGGCGAGAACGCGCGGGCGATGTTCTCCATGACCGTCAGCCACGACGGCAAGGAGATCTACGCCATCGCCAACCCGACGCTGATCCTCGCCGAGCACTACGAGGTGCAGCAGCCGCGCCTGCAGGTGTATTCCGTCGCTGATGGCATGGGGGCCAAGCCCGTGCGCACCTTCCCGGCGCCGCGCCAGCTGACCATCATGCAGAGCGGCGACGACGGCACCCTGTACGTGGCGGGCCCGGACATCTACAAGGTGGACGTGAAGACCGGCAAGTTCGACGTGGTCATCCCCAGCCGCAACTGGAAGCGCCCCAACTACGCGCCGCCAGATGTGCTCTACGTGTGGAACCAGCAAACCTACCCGCGTGACTTCTCGCTGCTCTACACCACGGCGAAGTTCAAGGACGCCAAGCAGGACATGGCCACGGCCGATTTCCTATACGGCTTCTTCAACATCGACCTGGCCACCGGCAAGACCGAGACCGTCGACTTCGGCCCGGTCACCGAGGTGTACTTCAGCGGCATCCGCTCCGCCAAGGACCGCAACATCGTCTACGGCGTGCTGAACCGTCTGGCCAAGTACGACATCAAGGAGCAGAAGCTGGTCAAGGCGGCGAACCTGGACCACTCCTACTACTGCCTGTCGACCAACAAGGCCGGCAACAAGCTGTACCTGACCGGCACCCTGAACGACGTGGCGATCTTCGATGCCGACAGCCTGGAGCGCATCGGCGACCTCAAGCTGCCCGGCGGCGACATGGCGATCACCACCAGCCAGGCCTTCGTGGCCAACTGATCTTCAGCCAGCAACACCCCGATGCCCGGAGCACCTGCGTGCTCCGGGCTTTTTTTGCGGCCGACCTCAGCCGTCCGGCTCGGGGCTCAGATAACGCTGCGCACCGCAGCGCATACAGCGTTGGCAAACCATCGGCACATGGCCGACCTCGGTCAGATTCCCTTCATCCCAAACACAGCCCAGGAAAAAGCAGCGCAATCGCATGTGTCCTCCTCCGGCATCGCCGGTGTTGAGACAGGCAGAAAGGTGCAGGGGTGGCTCCCGGTTTGTTCTTGTGTGGAGACGCCGGAAAGACTCTCGCGAGCGCTCTAGAATGGGCAATCTAAACTGCCGGAAGGCTGTAGGCCGCGGCGTGCGTGGGTTCTGCCGATTTCCCGACCACTCGTCACCCTTGCGAGGAGGGTGTTGACAGATAATATTATGAGCATAATATTCAACTTCAGATGACGGTCGACATCCAAAGCGCGCCGGACATTCCAGACGGCCTGCGGGCCCTCACATCCCTTGCATGCGGGCGAGTCGCCCCACTGGAGAAAGAACCATGAATGCCAAATCCGAACTGGGCCGCGCTCTGATCACTGGCGCTTCTTCCGGCATCGGCGCCACCTATGCGCAACGCCTGGCTGCCCAGGGCTACGACCTGCTGCTGGTGGCCCGTGACCAGCAACGCCTGGAGGCGCTGGCCGCGCGCTTGGGTGAGGAGTACGGCGTCTCGGTGGATGTGCTCAAGGCCGACCTGACCCGCCGCGAGGATCGTGCTCGCGTCGAAGCGCGCCTGGCCGAGGACACCAGCATCAGCCTGCTGCTGAACAACGCCGGCGTGGCGATCAACGGCACTCTGCTGGAGACCGACCTGGACCGCCTGGAAAGCATGATCGAGCTGAATGTCATCGCCACCGCGCGTCTGGCCGGCGCTGCCGCCAAGGCCTTCGCCGGGCGCGGTCGCGGCACCATCATCAACGTGGCCTCGGTGCTGGCGCTGGCGCCGGAGCTGTTCAACGGCAGCTACAGCGCCACCAAGGCCTTCGTGCTCAACCTGACCCAATCCATGCAGCAGGAACTGGCGCCGCAAGGGCTGCGCATCCAGGCCGTGCTGCCGGGTGCCACCCGTACCGAAATCTGGGACCGCGCCGGCACCGACATCTCCGCACTGCCCGCGGAGATGCTGATGGACGTGAACCACATGGTCGACGCCGCGCTGGCCGGCCTGGCCCAGGGCGAAGTGGTGACCTTGCCGGCGCTGCCGGATGCGAGTGAGTTCGAAGCCTTTACCGCCGCACGCCTGAAGATGGCGCCGAACCTGTCGCGCAGCGCTCCGGCGCAGCGTTATGGCGTCGCGGTGGAATAACCGAGCAATTGAGTGGCGAAAAGCTTGCCCCGGCCTTGTGCCGGGGCTTTTTTATGCGCGGCTCTTTGTAGGAGCGAGCTTGCTCGCGAACTGCTTGGCACCGTGCCTTGCAGGTTCGCGAGCAAGCTCGCTCCTACAGGGTCCGGGCGCAGGGCTGGCCGTACGTCAGTGGCGTAGGGCGAATAACCTGGAACAGGTTATCCGCCGGCCCTTGATTGGCGGATAACGCTGGCGCGTTATGCGCCCTACAAAGATGCCGCATGCATCTATCGTGGGGAATTCACTCCGCCGCACCGATCTCCCGCTTCAAATGCCGGCGCGTGCTGTCCAGGATGCGGTCGGACATCTCTGGGTCGGCCACGCTGCGCGACAGCACCAGCGCACCGATCAGGGTGGCGAGGAGGGCGACGCTTTCATCTTCCGAATGCTCGGTCGGCAGCGCCTTCTCGATGGCATCGATGCGCGCCTGGACGATGGCATCGGTGGTGGCGCTGGCGTGGCCGCGTGCGCCCAGTTCCGCCGAGATGGTGGGCAGCGGGCAGCCCTTGCCCGGCGCATTTCGGTGGCCGGTGGAAAGGTACTGGTCGATGAAGCCGGGCAGCGGGTCTTCCTTCTCGAACTGCTGATCGACGACCGGACGCAGCTGCGCAGCAGCCTGCTGCAGGGCGATTTCCACCAGCTCGTCCTTGGACTTGAAGTGCGCATAGAAGCCGCCGTGGGTCAGGCCCAGCGCCTTCATAAGGGTCTGCAGGCCGGTGGCATCGACGCCTTCGCTGCGGAAGCGCTGCGCGGCTTCGTTGATGATGCGTTCGCGGGTCTGGGCCTTGTGGTCTTCGGAGTAACGCATGACCGGTTGTCTCCTGCGGTGCATGGAATGCTGGATGTCATTCTAACGCAGGGTGGGCGCAGGGGGGTGATTCAGGGCAGGCAGCAAGATGGCCAGGGCCCAGAGGCGATCCGTTGATAGGCTGCGCCAGTGGTTTCCCTCTCCCTAACCCTCTCCCTTCAGGGAGAGGGCATGCTCAGGCAGAGGAGCATTTCGAGACGATAAGCGAGTGTTCAGCGCACGGCTTCCAGCAAAGTCGCCACCCCTTGTCCGCCACCAATGCACTGGGTGGCGATGGCATAGCGCCCGCCGGTTTCCTTCAGCAGCGCCGCTGCCTTGCCGGTGATGCGTGCGCCGGTAGCGCCCAGCGGATGGCCGATGGCCAGGGCGCCGCCATGCAGGTTGACCCGGTCGATATCCAGTTCCAGGCCGCGCAGGCAGGCCAGGGCCTGGCTGGAGAAAGCTTCGTTGATCTCCATCAGGTCGATGTCGGCCATCCGCAGTCCACTGCGATCCAGCAGTTTGCGGGTGGCGTAGAGCGGGCCCATGCCCATGATTTCCGGCGGACAGCCGACCACGGCGACGGCTTTCACCCGCGCCAGGATGTCCAGTCCGTTGTCGCGGGCGAAGTCTTCGCTGCACACCAGCACGGCCGCTGCGCCATCGGTGAGCGGCGAGGCGGTGCCGGCGGTGACACTGCCGCCAAAGGCCGGCTTGAGCTGCGCCAGTGCTTCCAGGCTGGTGCCGGGGCGGATGCAGCCATCTTCGCTGACCACGCCGTTGGGTGTGTCGATGGGCACGATCTCCGCTGCCAACAGGCCTTGCTCACGGGCGCGGGCAGCCTTGGCGTGGGAGCCCACGGCCATGGCTTCCTGGTCCTCGCGGGAGATGCCGAAGCGCTCGGCGACGATCTCGGCCGTCTGCCCCATGGGCATGTAGGCCTGTGGGAATTCGGCCAGCAGGCGCGGGTTGGGCGCGAGGTTGAAGCCGCCCATGGGGACGCGGGTCATGGACTCCACGCCGGCACAGATGAAGGCCTCTCCGGCGCCGAGCTGGATTTGCCCGGCAGCGAAGTGGATAGAGGTCATGGACGAGCCGCAGAAGCGGTTCACCGTGGCGCCCGCCACCGTCTCCGGCAGCCCGGCGAGGAAGCCGGTGATGCGCGCCAGGTTCATGCCCTGTTCGGCCTCGGGGTAGGCGCAACCCATGATCAGGTCCTCGATCAGGTTGGCATCCAGCCCGCTGCGTTGTACCAGTGCCTTCACCGTCTGTGCAGCGAGGTCATCCGGGCGCACGTCGATCAGCGCACCTTTCTTGGCGAAATGGAACGGGGAGCGGGCGTAACCCGCGATGACGACGGAAGTCATGGTCGTTCTCCTGGGAAGTTCAGCGCCCGAGGATCAGGCAGGTCGTGGAGCCGGTGGCGTACAGGCGGCCGTCCACGTCGTAGAGGCGGCCCTCGGCCAGGGCGGTGGAGCGGCCGACATGCACGATGGTGCCCTCGGCGCGAATCGGTCCGGTGTCGCGGGTCAGCGCACGGATGTAGCTGATGCGCAGGTCGGTGGTGGTGTAGCCCAGTCCCGGTTCGAGCATGGTGTGCACCGCGCAGCCCATGGCCGAGTCCAGCAAAGTGGCCGCGTAGCCACCGTGCACGGTGCCCAGCGGGTTGTAATGGCGCATGTCCGGGGTGCCCTGGAAGATGAAGCGGCCCTGACCCCATTCCAGCGGAACGAAGCCGATCAGCGCGTTGATCGGCGGGGCAGGCAGCTCACCCGCGCCAATACCGTCGAAGAATTCCTGGGGGGTCTTGCCACGCATCTCCTGCAGTGACACCACGCCGGGCTCGGCCAGACGCTGGCGCATCTGCGCGGCGACCGCTTCCCAGGCAGCAATCTTCTGTTCACGGGTCAGTGTCAGTTCGGTCATCGCGGGCTCCAGCGCTTGCAGAAATATTATGGTCGTCATACTAGCATTGAATGACGGTCGGCATATAAGTGACGGAAGCGCCATCCAGCAGGGCTGAAGCGACAGAGCGAGAGGAGGAAGGAGAGGGGAAACAGGAGAGGGCAGCTGGCGGAGCGGGCTCCGCCAGCGCGATGGGGCTTACTCGGCGGTGGCCGTCATGCTGGCGGCTCGCGCCTGGCTGCGCTGGGCCTTGTACTGCAGGGCGACGGCGGGCACCGGCGAGGCGACGCCGGTTTCCACCCAGCGGCGGATACGGGCGGCGTCGGCCACGTGAGTGCGCTTGCCGAAGGCGTCTAGCAAGGCCAGGGCGACGGGGCGACCGTTCATCATGGTGACCATCACCAGACAGTGGCCGGCGTCGTTGGTGAAACCGGTCTTGGTCAGGCGGATGTCCCACTTGCCG
Source organism: Pseudomonas sp. YH-1 (assembly GCF_051990045.1). NCBI lineage: Bacteria > Pseudomonadati > Pseudomonadota > Gammaproteobacteria > Pseudomonadales > Pseudomonadaceae > Pseudomonas > Pseudomonas sp. YH-1. Next base: position 3,485,823 of record NZ_CP178184.1, read on the forward strand.
CTGCGCACCAGCGGGTTGGTGTTGAAGAAGCTCAGCGAGTAGCTGGGCTTGCTGAAGCGCGCGTCGCTGGTGGCGGTGGTGCTCAGCTGGCGGATCTGCGGGTAGGTGTAGGCGGCCTTGGCCAGGCGGATCAGGTCGTTGGCGTCGGAGACGTTGTGGATCGACAGGCCGGTGGGCTCGACGTAATGGGTGCTGGTCATGCCGAGGGATTTCGCCTTGGCGTTCATGGCCGCGACGAAGGCCTTCGAGCCGCCCGGATAGTTATGCGCGAGGCTCGCGGCAGCACGGTTTTCCGAAGACATCAGGGCCAGCAGCAGCATGTTCTGGCGGCTGATCATGCTGCCCAGGTGCACGCGGGAGAACACGCCCTTCATCTCGGCAGTCTCGGAGATGTCCACGGGGATCAGCTCGTTCATCGGCAGCTTGGCGTCCAGGGTGACCATCGCGGTCATCAGCTTGGTCACCGAGGCGATGGGCACCACCAGGTTGGGGTTGCTGGAGTAGAGGGTCTTGCCGTTCTCCAGGTCGACCACCAGCGCGCTGCCGGAGGCCAGCACCAGATCTTTCGGGGAGGCCGCCTTGGCAGGAGTGGCGGCGAAGGAGTTCGATGTACAGACAACAGCGGCGCAGGCAAACAGCAGGCTCAGTATCGAACGACGAGTAGTCATGGATGTGATTCGCAAGCGTTGAGTGGGATTTTGTCTACATCCATGTAGGCATTTTCGTCGAATTCTACTGCAAGGCCCGTGCTAGCGCACGTGGCGCGGGGAGTCTCAGATTGCGACAACCTGAGACGTATCGACGGCTTTCCAGCCAGGCCGCTAGGACTGCTGGCGGCGGTGGCGCGGCAGCTTGCCCGAGCTGTTGCGAAATGCAACCGGAAAGCGTTCGCGGGGCAAGCCTGGAAATCTTCTCAAAGCCTTGTCGCATATGGCTTTCAGGACGGATGGCACGGTTTGTGAGTAGCTATCCTGAATGAAGCGGAGGCGCCCGGCTGACCGCGTGATCGAAGGTCGGGGTTGCGTTTACCTTTACGTTAACGTAAACATGCCCTGCAGCCCGCGACCGGTCAGTCAGTCCGAAGGTTGCAGTTGAGTCAGCCTGGTCCTCGGCGCTTTGCGCCGCTGCCTGGACCGATCGTTCAGCGTTGATCCCAGAACAAGCACAACAAGGGAAAGCCATGAACCACCTGAGTTACACCCGCGGCCCCCAGGACAAACCCCTGCTGGCCATGACCGTCGGCGCTGCCTTCGACGCCACCGTCGAGCGTTTCGCCGCGCGCGAGGCCCTGGTCGTGCGTCACCAGCAGCTGCGCTACACCTGGGCCGAGCTGGCCGAGGTGGTCAATGGCATCGCCCGCGCCTTCCTCGCTCTCGGTCTGCGTCCCGGTGACCGCCTGGGCATCTGGGCGCCCAACTGCGCGCAGTGGTGTATCACCCAGTTCGCCAGCGCCAAGGTTGGCGCCGTGCTGGTCAACATCAACCCGGCCTACCGGGTGAACGAACTCGAATACGCGCTCAAGCAGTCCGGTTGCCGCTGGCTGGTGTGCGCGGATGCCTTCAAGACTTCCGACTACCACGGCATGCTCGCCGACCTGTTGCCCGAGCTGGGGCAGGGACGGCCGGGCGAGCTGTCCAGCGACCGCCTGCCGGAGCTGCGCGGGGTGATCAGCCTGTCCGATACCGCGCCCACCGGCTTCCTGCGCTGGAGCCAGCTGGAGCCGCTGGGCCGTGGCATCGCCGCGGCCGAACTCACCGAGCGCCAGGCGCTGCTGCAGTTCGACGAGCCGATCAATATCCAGTACACCTCCGGCACCACCGGCTTCCCCAAGGGCGCCACGCTCAGCCACTACAACATCCTCAATAACGGCCTGATGGTCGGCGATAGCCTCGGCCTCACCGAAAACGACCGCCTGGTGATCCCGGTGCCGCTGTATCACTGCTTCGGCATGGTGATGGGCAACCTTGGCTGCCTGACCCACGGCTCTACCATGATCTACCCCGCGCCCAGCTTCGAGCCCGAGGCGACCCTGGCGGCAGTGGCGGAAGAAAAGGCCACCGCGCTGTACGGCGTACCCACCATGTTCATTGCTGAACTGGATCATCCGACTCGTCGCGACTTCGACCTGTCGAGCCTGCGCACCGGCATCATGGCCGGCGCGACCTGCCCGATCGAAGTGATGCGTCGGGTCATCGACGAGATGCACATGGCCGAGGTGCAGATCGCCTATGGCATGACCGAGACCAGCCCGGTGTCCCTGCAGACCGGCCCGGAAGACGACCTGGAAACCCGCGTCACCACCGTCGGTCGCACCCAGCCGCACCTGGAAAGCAAGATCATCGACGGCGACGGCCGCATCGTTCCGCGCGGCACCATCGGCGAGCTGTGCACCCGTGGCTACAGCGTGATGCTTGGCTACTGGAACAACCCGCAGGCGACTTCCGAGGCCATCAGCCCGGCGCGCTGGATGCTCACCGGCGACCTTGCCGAGATGGACGAAGCCGGCAACGTACGAATCGTCGGGCGCAGCAAGGACATGATCATCCGTGGCGGCGAGAACATCTATCCGCGCGAGATCGAGGAGTTCCTCTACACCCACCACGCTGTGGCCGACGCCCAGGTGATCGGCATCCCCGACGAGAAGTACGGCGAGGAGCTGGTGGCCTGGGTCAAGTTCCACCCCGGCCATAGCGTCGCCGAAGACGAGCTGCGTACCTTCTGCAAGAACGCCATCGCCCACTTCAAGGTGCCGCGCCACTTCCGCTTCTGCGACGAGTTCCCGATGACGGTGACCGGCAAGATCCAGAAGTTCCGCATGCGCGAGATCAGCATCGAAGAGGTGCGCAGCAAGCGTGGCTGAGCGTCCGGCAGCTTCCTGCGCCCACGTGCGCGCTCCTGAACACGGGGCGCCATGGGCGTAGAGAAGGGCACCATCTCGATCCGCCTGGTCAGCGAAGCGCTGGCCGAGTTTCGTCGCGCCAGTCGCGATGACGGGCCGTTATTGGCGGCCGCCGGCATCGCCCCCGATCTGTTCGGCAAGCCTTACGCGCGGGTTTCCAGCCAGGCCTACGCGCGGCTATGGCTGCGCCTGGCCAAGGAGATGGACGACGAGTTCTTCGGCATGAACGCCCGGCGAATGAAGTCCGGCAGCTTCAACTTCATGGCCGCCGCGGCCATCCGCGAACCGACCCTGGAAGCGGCAATGAATGCCGCGCTGCGCTTCATGGGGCTGGTGTTCGATGGCTTCACCCCGCGCCTGACTCGCCAGGACGGGTTGGCCGCCATCGTCGTCGATGAACCCGAGAGCCCGGCGCCGCGTGCCTTCTGCTACTTCACCCTGTGGCTGATGCTGCATGGGCTGGCCTGCTGGTTGGTGGGGCGACGCATTCCTGTGCTCGCCATCGAGCTGCGCTGCCTGCAGCCGGACTTCATCGCCGACTACCGGGTGATGTTCACCGAGAACCTCAACTTTGCCCGTCGCCAGTCGCGGCTGCTGTTCAATGCCGAAGCGCTCGATCTGCCGGTACGCCGCGACGAGCGCGAGCTGCGGCGATTCCTCGGTGGCGCACCCGCGAACATCCTGGTGCGCTACCGCGATCCGCAGAGCCTCACCGCACGCACCAAGGCCTACCTGCGTAGCCTCAAGTTCGAGCGCTGGCCGGACCTCGATGCCCTCGCCGGGCACTTCTACATGGCACCCTCGACCCTGCGCCGCAAGCTGGCTGCCGAGGGGCAGTCCTACCAGGCGCTCAAGGACCAGCTGCGCCGCGACCTCGCCATCGCGCGGTTGGACAGCGGCGACGGCAACTTCGCTGATCTCGCCGAGGAGCTGGGTTTTGCCGACACCAGCGCCTTCTACAAGGCCTTCCGCAAATGGACCGGCTCCACGCCGGGGCAATACCGCGCGCTGATCCGCCAGGAGCCCTGACATTTAAGGGCGTGGCTCAAGTGGCCGCCCTTGTAGCCGATACAACAACACAGATCCGCTCTCTCCCAAGGACGTCCCTCCATGCCCCTGTCCCGCCTCTCGATCCAGTGGAAGATCACGCTGCTGACCGGCCTCTGCCTGCTCTGCATCGTCTGCCTGCTGGTCGGACTCTCGCTGTTCCGGATGAACCACGACGCCGAGCTGATCAAGGCGGCCAACGCCGACATGCTCAAGGACGCCGCCAAGTCGCGGATGCAGGCGCGCAGCGAGCAGCAGGCGGAGATCATCCAGCGCTTCTTCACCGACGTTTACCACTTCGGCAACCAGTTCTCCCGCCAGGTCGCCCAGCTGCGCGATCAGTCCACCCAGCATGGCGCGGACACTGCCGCCGTACGCAAGGACCTCAACCTGCTGGTGCGCGACGGCCTCAAGAGCAATCCGAACCTGCTCAGCCTCTACGTGGTCTTCGAGCCCGATGCGCTGGACGGGCAGGACGCCGCCTTCCATGACCAGGCCGACGCCGGCAGCAACGAGAAGGGCCGCTTCGGTGCCTACTGGGCACAGAAGGCCTCTGGCGAAATGACCGGCCTGGCCGTCACCGAGGACATGATCGCCGACACCTCGGCCATGCTCGACGGCAGCCCGTTCAACACCTGGCAGCTGTGCCCGCTGCAGACCCGCAAGGCCTGCGTGCTCAACCCCTATTTCGACAGCGCCTCGGGCACCAAGGTGCTGATGACCACCGTGACCTTCCCGCTGATCGACCAGGGTAAGGTCATTGCGGTGATCGGCATCGACATCAGCCTGAGCCGTCTGCAACAACTGGCCACCGATGGTGACCGTCAGCTCTACGACGGTGCCGGCAGCATCAGCATCGTCAGCCCGGCCGGCCTGCTCGCCGGCTACAGCAGCGACGAAGGACTGCTTGGCCAGCCGCTGGCCAAGGCCATCCCCGACCAGGCTGCGGAGCTGCTGTCGTTGCAGGCCGGCGGCCGTCCGCAGGTGCTGGAGCAAGGCGGCCAACTGCGCGTGCTGGAGCCGCTGCTGCCGATCCCGGATGCTACCAAGCCCTGGGCCGTGGTCCTCGACGTACCGCAGGATGTGCTGCTGGCTCCGGCGCTGGAACTGCAGAAGCAGCTGGATGAACGCAACTCCAGCGGTGCGCTGTGGCAGACGATTTTCGGCCTGATTGCCGCCATTGTCGGCCTGCTGCTGGTGTGGCTCACCGCCCGTGGCGTAACCCGCCCGATCCTCAACGTTGCTGCCATGCTGCGCAACATCGCCAGCGGCGAGGGCGACCTGACCAAGCGCCTGGACTACAGCGGCAAGGACGAGCTGGGCGAGCTGGCTGGCTGGTTCAACCGCTTCCTCGACAAGCTGCAGCCGATCATCCGCGACGTGAAATCCTCGGTGCAGGACGCCCGCGCCACGGCCGACCAGTCCTCGGAGATCGCCAGCCAGACCAGCGCCGGCATGCAGCAGCAATTCCGCGAAGTCGACCAGGTCGCCACCGCCTCGCAAGAGATGAGCGCCACCGCCCACGACGTCGCCAACAGTGCTGCCATGGCCGCCGACGCCGCCCGTGGCGCCGACGGGGCAACCCGCGATGGCCTCAATGTCATCGACAACACCACCCGCCTGATCGATGAGCTCGCCAGTGACATGAGCAGCGCCATGAGCCAGGTCGAAGGGTTGGCGGCGAGCAGTGAACAGATCGGTTCGGTGCTGGAAGTGATCCGCGGCATCGCCGAGCAGACCAACCTGCTGGCCCTCAACGCCGCCATCGAAGCGGCCCGCGCCGGTGAAGCCGGCCGCGGCTTCGCGGTGGTCGCCGACGAGGTACGCAACCTTGCCAAGCGCACTCAGGATTCGGTGGAGGAAATCCGCCAGGTCATCGAGGGCCTGCAGAACGGCACCCGTGACGTGGTTGGCGCGATGAGCAACAGCCATCGCCAGGCGCAGGACAGCGTGTCCCAGGTCGAGCAGGCCGTGGCCGCGCTGAAACGCATCGGCGATGCGGTGGGTGTGATCACCGACATGAACCTGCAGATTGCCAGCGCCGCCGAGGAGCAAAGTGCGGTGGCCGAGGAGATCAACCGCAACGTGGCGGGGATTCGTGATGTGACCGAATCGCTGTCGAGCCAGGCGCAGGAGTCGGCGCAGGTCAGCCAGTCGCTGAACAAGCTGGCCAACCATCAGCAGGGGTTGATGGATCAATTCAGGGTTTGATGCTTGCTGTTGGTGCTCGGGCTTTTCCCTCTCCCCAGCCCTCTCCCTGAAGGGAGAGGGAGCCATTCGGCGTGATGCGACGAGCGTAGTCCGCCGGCAAGCGCAGTGCTATCAGAGCGCTCCGAACAGTCCCCTCTCCCTTCAGGGAGAGGGTTAGGGAGAGGGCAGCCCGCGTAGGGAACGCCCCGGTAGCACAACCGCTGTCCAATCCGCTCATCCAGATTGGCGGCTTTCGACATTGCCCGCGCCCCCGCGCGGCGGGAACATTAGGGGACTCCAACAAGAACAAACCGGGAGTCCCCAGTGATGCGTTCCCATACCGCCGCCACAGCCGAGTTCGACTACCGCACCACCGCCGATGCCGTCCTGGCCGGCAACCTCGATGCCCTCAATGCCTGTGTCGAATGCTGCGACCGCCACGCCATGCCTGGCCGCATCGCGCTGTTCTGGGAAGGCAAGGACGGCGACAGCGCTTCCTACACCTTCACCCAGCTCAAGGAACTCTCCGGCCGCTTCGCCAGCTTCCTGCACAGCCTCGGCGTGCGGCCTGGCGACGTGGTCTCCGGCATGCTGCCGCGCACCCCGGAACTGCTGATCGCCGTCCTCGGCACCTGGCGCCTGGGCGCGGTCTATCAACCGCTGTTCACCGCCTTCGGGCCGAAGGCCATCGAGCACCGAGTGAAGCTGGCCGGCAGCAAGGTGGTGGTGACCGACGGCGCCAACCGCGGCAAGCTCGACGAGGTGCCCGACGCGCCCATGCGGGTGACTGTCGGCGGGCCGAAGGGGCAGGGCATCCGCCATGGCGACTACAGCTTCTGGGCCGAACTGGAACGCCACTCCCCGGACTTCGAACCGGTACTGCGCAGCGGCGAGGACACCTTCCTGCTGATGTTCACCTCCGGCACCACCGGGCTGGCCAAGCCGCTGGCCGTGCCGCTGAAGGCCATCGTCGCCTTCGTCGGCTACATGCGCGATGCCGTGGGGCTGCGCGAGGAGGACTCGTTCTGGAACCTCGCCGATCCGGGCTGGGCCTACGGGCTCTACTACGGCGTCACCGGGCCGCTGGCCATGGGGCATCCGATCACCTTCTACGAAGGCGCGTTCACGGTGGAGAGCACCTGCCGCATCGTGCACAAGTACGGCATCACCAACCTGGCCGGTTCGCCGACCGCGTACCGCCTGCTGATCGCGGCTGGCGAGGCAGTGTCCAAACCGCTCAGGGGCCGCCTGCGTGCGGTGAGCAGTGCCGGTGAGCCGTTGACTCCGGAAGTCATCCGCTGGTTCGCCAGCGAGCTGGGTGTGACCATCCACGACCACTACGGCCAGACCGAGCTGGGCATGGTGCTGGCCAACCACCACGAGCTGCAGCACCCGGTGCACCTGGGCGCCGCCGGCTTTTCCATTCCCGGCCACCGCGTGGTGGTGCTGGACGAGCAGGGCAACGAACTGCCCGCCGGCCAGCCGGGCATCCTCGCCATGGATCGCAAGCGTTCGCCGATGATGTGGTTTGCCGGCTACCAGGGCATGGAGACCAAGTCCTTCGTCGGCGACTACTACCTGAGCGGCGATACCGTGGAGTTGAACGCCGACGGCAGCATCAGCTTCGTCGGCCGCGCTGACGACCTGATCACCACCTCCGGCTACCGCGTCGGCCCGTTCGACGTGGAGAGCGCGCTGATCGAACACCCGGCGGTGATCGAGGCGGCGGTGATCGGCAAGCCGGACCCGGAGCGCACCGAGTTGGTGAAGGCCTTCGTGGTGCTCTGCTCGTCCTACCGACCGGGCGCGGAGCTGGCCGAGGAACTACAACAGTACGTGCGCAAGCGACTGTCGGCGCACAGCTACCCGCGGGAAGTGGAGTTCGTCGACGAACTGCCCAAGACCCCCAGCGGCAAGATCCAGCGCTTCCTCCTGCGCAACCAGGAGATCGCCAAGCAACGCGAAGCGGCCGAGAAAGCGGCGGCTCACTAAGTCCAGCGGAGAGACTCCATGCAGATCCAGAACAAGGTATTCCTCATCACCGGTGGCGGTTCCGGCCTCGGCGCGGCCACCGCGAAGCTGCTGGTGAGCGCCGGCGCCAAGGTAGTACTGGCCGACATCAATGCCGAAGCCGGCGCGGCCCAGGCGGCCGAACTGGGCGAGGCCAACGCGCGTTTCATCCGCACCGACGTATGCAGCGAGGCGGACGGCAAAGCCGCCGTGCAACTCGCCCTGGATGCTTTCGGCGCTCTGCATGGCCTGGCCAACTGCGCGGGCGTCGCGCCCGCCGAGAAAGTCCTCGGCCGCAACGGCGTGCACGGGCTGGAGAGCTTCGCCCGTACCATCAACATCAACCTGATCGGCACCTTCAACATGCTGCGCCTGGCCGCCGAAGCCATGGCGAAGAATGAGCCGGACGCCGGCGGCGAACGCGGCATCATCATCAATACCGCCTCGGTTGCCGCCTTCGACGGGCAGATCGGCCAGGCCGCGTACTCCGCCTCCAAGAGCGCGGTGGTCGGCATGACCCTGCCCATCGCCCGCGAACTGGCGCGCTCGGGCATCCGTGTGATGACGATCGCCCCCGGCATCTTCGAGACGCCGATGATGGCCGCCATGCCCCAGGAAGTGCGCGACTCCCTCGGCGCCAGCGTGCCGTTCCCGCCGCGCCTGGGTCGCCCGGACGAATACGCCGCGCTGGCTCGCCACATCATCGAGAACAGCATGCTCAACGGCGAGGTGATCCGTCTCGACGGCGCCATCCGCATGGCCGCGAAGTAAGCAGGAGAATTGCCATGAACGATCCCATCGTCATCGTCAGCGCCACCCGTACTCCCATGGGCGGCTTCCTCGGCGACTTCAAGGACGTCACCGCCGCCACCCTCGGCGCAGCCGCGATCCGCGCGGCCGTCGAGCGCGCCCGTCTGGGCTCGGAAGAAGTGGATGAAGCCGTGCTTGGCTGCGTGCTCGCTGCCGGCCAGGGCCAGGCGCCGGCACGCCAGGCAGTGCTGGGCGCGGGCCTGTCACGTGGTACGCCGTGTTCCACGGTGAACAAGATGTGCGGCTCGGGCATGAAGGCCGCGATGATGGCCCACGACGCCATCCTCGCCGGCAGCGCCCGCGTCGCCCTGGCTGGCGGCATGGAGAGCATGTCCAACGCGCCGTACCTGCTGGAACGCGCCCGCAGCGGCTACCGCATGGGGCACGGCCGTGTGCTCGACCACATGTTCCTCGACGGCCTCGAAGACGCCTACGACAAGGGCCGCCTGATGGGCACCTTTGCCGAGGACTGCGCCGAGAAGTACGGCTTCACCCGCGAGCAGCAGGATGACTACGCGATTACCTCGCTGACCCGCGCGCAGAAGGCCATGAGCGAAGGCCGCTTCGCCGACGAGATCGTCCCGGTGACGGCCAAGGCCGGCAAGGAACTGCGCTCCATCAGCGAAGACGAGCAGCCGCCGAAGGCGAAGCCGGACAAGATCCCGACCCTGAAGCCGGCCTTCCGCGAAGGCGGCACCGTGACGGCGGCCAACGCCAGCTCCATCTCCGACGGCGCCGCCGCACTGGTGCTGATGCGCCTGTCCGAAGCAGAGAAGCGCGGCCTCACGCCGCTGGCGGCGATCCGTGGCCATTCGTCCTTCGCCGATGCGCCGAACCTGTTCCCGACCGCCCCGGTGGGCGCAGTTGAGCGCCTGATGCAACGCACCGGCTGGGCAATCGGCGACGTCGATCTGTTCGAGGTCAACGAAGCCTTCGCCGTGGTCGCCATGGCCGCCATGCGCGACCTGGATATCCCCCACGACAAGCTCAACATTCACGGCGGCGCCTGCGCCCTCGGCCACCCGATTGGCGCGTCCGGCGCGCGGGTCATCGTGACCCTGCTGTCGGCCCTCAAACAGTACGACCTCAAGCGCGGCGTGGCCTCGGTGTGCATCGGTGGCGGCGAAGCCACGGCCATCGCGGTCGAGCGCCTGGCCTAAGGAGCGAATCATGATTCCCAGCGAAGAAGACCTCCAGATTCGCGACGTTGCCCGCCAGTTCGCCCAGGAGCGGCTGAAGCCCTTCGCCGCCGACTGGGACCGCGAGCACCGCTTCCCGGCCGAGGCCATCAAGGAAATGGCCGACCTCGGCTTCCTCGGCATGCTGGTGGCGGAGCAGTGGGGTGGCGCACAGACCGGGCACCTGGCCTACGCCATGGCGCTGGAAGAGATCGCTGCCGGCGACGGCGCCTGTTCGACCATCATGAGCGTGCACAACTCGGTGGGCTGCATGCCCATTGCCAAGTTCGGCAACGACGAGCAGAAGCGCCAGTTCCTGGTGCCTCTGGCCCGTGGCGAGATGATCGGCGCCTTCGCGCTGACCGAACCGCAGGCCGGCTCCGACGCCAGCTTCCTCAAGACCCGTGCGCGCCGTGACGGCGACCATTACGTGCTGAACGGCAGCAAGCAGTTCATCACTTCCGGCCAGCATGCCGGCCTGGTGATTGTCTTCGCGGTGACCGACGCCGCGGCCGGCAAGAAGGGTATCAGTGCTTTCATCGTGCCCACCGACACGCCCGGCTACCGCGTGGTGCGTGTCGAGGACAAGCTCGGCCAGCACGCCTCCGATACCTGCCAGATCGCCTTCGATGACGTGCGTATTCCGGCGAGCTATCGGTTGGGCGAGGAGGGGCAGGGCTACGCCATCGCCCTGGCGAACCTGGAAGGCGGGCGTATCGGCATTGCCTCGCAAGCCGTCGGCATGGCCCGCGCGGCGTTCGAATACGCCCGCGACTATGCCCACGAGCGCGAGACCTTCGGCAAGCCGATCATCCAGCACCAGGCCGTGGCTTTTCGTCTGAGCGACATGGCCACCGAGATCGCCGTGGCGCGGCAGATGGTCCATCACGCCGCCAGCCTGCGCGAAGCCGGCCTGCCGTGCCTGACCGAGGCCTCCATGGCCAAGCTGTTCGCCTCGGAAATGGCCGAACGCGTGTGCTCCGCAGCGATCCAGACGCTCGGTGGCTATGGCTATCTGCAGGACTACCCGGTGGAACGCATCTACCGCGACGTGCGCGTGTGCCAGATCTACGAAGGCACCAGCGACGTGCAGCGGCTGGTGATCGCACGGAGTCTGTAAGGGGTTCGCCGGCAGACCCCGGCCTGTTCGTTGGACAGGCACTTCGGCAGGGCGGGGTCTGCGGGTGGCTTGTCAGGCGGAACGGATTGTTTTTCGTAGGAGCGAGCTTGCTCGCGAACAATGCTCGCCGGCAATTCTGCGGCTGGGCGGTTCGCGAGCAAGCTCGCTCCTACCAGGTCGGCCGCATCACGCGATCCAATCTTAGTAAACGTAGGATGGCGTGGAGCGCAGCGATACCCATCAATGGGCATCGCCTGAAGCATCAGGCGCGCTCTGCCGCCTCGCGCGCTTCCCGCGCCGTCACCTGCTGGCACAGCTCGATGATCTGCTCGCGCATCCAACGGTTGGCGGGGTCCTGGTCGGTGCTTTCGTGCCAGTACAGGTGGGTTTCCAGCTTGGGCACGTCGTTCACCGGCAGATCGACGAAATGCAGGCCGTGATGGCGGGCGAAGCGCTCGGGCACGGTGACCACCATGTCGGTCTGCTGCACCACGGTGGAGGCCATCAGGTAGTGCTGCGAGCGCAGGGCGATCTTGCGTTGCAGGCCCATCTTGCCCAGCGACAGGTCGACGTATCCCAGGCCACTGCGGCGGCTGGAAATCTGGATATGCGCCACCGACAGGTATTCCTCCAGCGTCACCTTGTCCTTGGCCAGCGGGTGGCCCTGGCGCATGGCGCAGACGTAGCGGTCTTCCATCAGCTTGACGTGGCGCACCTGCGGGTCGGTGTTCAGCGGCGCATCCACGGCGAAGTCCAGGCGGCCGGCGGCCAGTTCCTTGGTGGTCTCGCGGCGCTTGGAGAGGAAGCTTTCGATGTGCACGTTCGGCGCCAGGCGGCGCAGGCGCTGGAACAGCGGCGGCAGGACGATGGCCTCGGTGAGGTCGGTCATGCTGATGCGGTAGGTCTTGCTCGCCTGGGTTGGCGTAAAGGTGCGGCTCTCCTGCACCGAGACCCGCAGCAGCTGCAGCGCGTTGCGCACCGGGCCGATGATGTTCTGCGCCATCGGCGTGGGCACCATGCCCTGGGCGGTGCGCACGAACAGCGGGTCGTTGAAGGTTTCACGCAGGCGGGCGAGGGCGTTGGAAACGGCGGGCTGGGTAATGCCGACAATCTGTCCGGCGCGGGTCAGGTTGGCTTCGGTGTAGATCGCGTCGAAGACGATGAACAGGTTCAGATCGACCTTGCTGAGGTTCATTCCAGGGCTCCCGCTTGTCATTGTTTTGGCCCGATCATACCCGAACCTGCGCTCAGGTCCATACGGGTTATGAATGTTCATTGATTCGGATAATAGGCTGGGTAAATGCCCTTGGCTGTTCTAGCATCATCACCACACAAACAACCGCCGCCAGAAGGTTAGCCCCCATGGATTTCGCTTATTCCGCCAAGGTTCAGGACCTGCGTGAGCGCCTTACCGCGTTCATGGAAGCCAACGTCTATCCCGCCGAGAAGGTGTTCGAGGAGCAAGTGGCCCAGGGTGACCGCTGGCAGCCCACGCAAATCATGGAAGACCTCAAGGCCAAGGCCAAGGCCGAAGGCCTGTGGAACCTGTTCCTGCCCGAGTCGGAACTGGGCGCCGGCCTGACCAACATGGAATACGCGCCGCTGGCCGAGATCATGGGCCGCTCGCTGATCGGCTCCGAGCCGTTCAACTGCGCAGCGCCCGACACCGGCAACATGGAAGTGCTGGTGCGCTACGGCTCCGAAGAGCACAAGCGCACCTGGCTGGAGCCGCTGCTGCGCGGCGAGATCCGTTCCGCCTTCGCCATGACCGAGCCGGGCGTGGCTTCGTCCGATGCCACCAACATGGAAGCCAACGCGGTGCGCGATGGTGACGAATGGGTCATCAACGGCCGAAAGTGGTGGACCTCCGGCGCCTGCGACCCGCGCTGCAAGATCATGATCTTCATGGGCCTGACCAACCCGGACGCGCCGCGCCACCAGCAGCACTCGATGATCCTGGTGCCCACCGACGCCCCCGGCGTGAAAATCCTTCGCCCGCTGCCGGTATTCGGCTACGACGACGCCCCGCACGGCCACGCCGAAGTGCTCTTCGAGAACGTTCGCGTGCCCTACGAGAACGTGCTGCTGGGTGAAGGCCGCGGCTTCGAGATTGCCCAGGGCCGCCTCGGCCCAGGCCGCATCCACCACTGCATGCGCTCCATCGGTATGGCCGAACGCGCGCTGGAACTGATGTGCAAGCGTTCCGTCAGCCGCACCGCCTTCGGCAAGCCGCTGGCACGCCTGGGTGGCAACATCGACCACATCGCCAACTCGCGCATCGAGATCAACCAGGCCCGCCTGCTGACCCTCAATGCCGCATACATGATGGACAAGGCCGGCAACAAGTTCGCCCAGAGCGAGATTGCCCAGATCAAGGTCGTGGCGCCCAACGTTGCCCTGCAGGTGATCGACCGCGCCATCCAGATGCACGGCGGTGCCGGTGTCTCCAACGATTTCCCGCTGGCCTACTGGTACGCCATGCAGCGCACCCTGCGCCTGGCCGACGGCCCGGACGAGGTGCACCGCGCAGCCATCGGCAAGTACGAGATTGGCAAATATGTGCCCAAGGACGCTCTGCGCAGCAGCCGCTGATCGCTAGTCCCCAATAAAAAGGCCCGCTGATGCGGGCCTTTTTATTGGGTGGGGAGTGGCTTTTTTCGTAGGAGCGAGCTTGCTCGCGAACAGTCGTTTCCAAAGAACAAAGCCAGCTTGCGCTGGCCTTGTTCATTCATGGCGTAGGAGAAGGCTCCGGCCCATCGGTCATGGACCGCTGCTCGATCAACCACTCCCGCCGCGTGTGCAACTGGGCGGCAAAGGCGCGCGCGGCGGCCTCATGGGGGAAGCGCAGCGCGCGACGACCGAGACGGACCTGCCAATAGGCCCGGCCGCGAAACTCAACGGCTTCGATCCTCACCTCCAGCGCTTGCATGGATGCTCTCCTGGCTGACGATTTCCAGCGGCTCCTCGCTGGTTCTGCGGGTCTTGAGCAAGGATAGCAGTATGCCACCCGCCAAAAGTCCGAAGGTTACGCCAAGGGACAGGGCCGCGGGAACCTTGCCGATGAATCCATGCAGGAAAATCTTCGTGCCGATGAACACCAGCACCAGCGCCAGGGCGTACTTCAGGTAGACGAAGCGGTGGATCATCGCCGCCAGCGAGAAGTACAGGGCGCGCAGGCCGAGGATGGCGAAGATGTTCGAGGTGTAGACGATGAACGGGTCCTGGGTGATGGCAAAGATCGCCGGCACGCTGTCCACGGCGAACACCAGGTCAGCCAGCTCGATCAGGATCAGCGCCAGGAACAGCGGAGTGGCGTAGCGCACCAGCTTGCCCGAGGCGTCCGGCTTCCTCACGAAGAAGTGGTGCTCGTGAAGAGTGTCAGTCATGCGGATGTGCCTGCGCAGGAACTTCAGCACCGGGTTGTTGGCCAGGTCCGGCTCGGCTTCATGCTTGGCCAGCAGCATCTTCACGCCGCTGAACAGCAGGAAGGCGCCGAACACGTACATGATCCATTCGAATTCCTTCACCAGCGCTGCGCCCAGGCCGATCATCAGCGCGCGCATCACGATGGCGCCGAGGATGCCCCAGAACAGGACCTGGTGCTGGTAGCGGCGGGGAATGCCGAAGAAGCCGAAGATCATCGCCATGACGAACACGTTGTCCATGGACAGCGACTGCTCGACGAGGAAACCGGTGTAGTACTCCACCGCGCTGGTGGCGCCGAACTCGTACCAGACCCAGCCACCGAAGGCCAGGCCGCAGGCGAAGTAGCCGGCGGAAAGCATCAGGCTCTCGCGCACGCCGATCTCATGGTGATCGCGTTGCAGGACGCCCAGGTCGAGTACGAGCAGAAGAATCACGATGGCCAGGAAGGCCAGCCAGAACCAGGTGGCGGTTCCGAGGAATGGTTCGGTCAAAAAGGCGTGCAGAGCTGTCATGTGGCCCCTCCCTTAGTGTCGTTGTCGAAAAGTGACTCCGACATGGCGGTTGGTAACCGTCAGAGGGGCCCGGCGTCACTGGCGGGAAAATAGCAGAGCGCCCGACAGAGACAAGCGAAGGAACGTAACAAGTTCCTACATCATTTCCGGATCGGGCGATCAGCTTGCTTCAGACAGTCTAGACGCTGATCACCAGAAGGATCAGTAGACCCAGACTTCGACACGGCGATTCTTCACCCGCCCGTCATTATCACTGTTGGCTGCTACCGGCAGGGCGTCGCCCATGCCGCTGATCTCGCGGAACATCACGCCTTCCTTCGCAAGTTCGCGGCGTACGGCCATGGCGCGCAGCTTGGAGAGCAACTCGGCGCGGGCCGGGTCCTGCTTGGGGTCGCCGAAACCGACCAGCACCGCCTGCTTGTCCATCTTGCCGTTCTGCTGCAGGTAGGCGAGCAGGCGGTCGATGTCGCGCTGGGCCTTGTTGTCCAGGGTGGCGCTGCCCTCGCGGAAACGGAAGTTCACCGACAGGCGCTCGGCTTCACGTGCCAGGGCCTGGTAGTTCTCCGGCATGCTGGCGCGCGGAGCCATCTTCACCGCCTGTACGCGCTGGCCAACGAAGCCGCTGGCGCTCACCAGGGCCTGGCCCTTGTCGCCTTGGGCGAATTGCAGCAGGGCGCGGGCCCAGCGGTTCGGTTCCTCGGGTTTCATGTAGAGGAACAGGCGGCGCGACAGCGGGTAGTCCTCGGTGGCAATCAGGGTGGTCGACGGCGGCATGGCCTGGGAGTCGCCATCGGCGATACGCAGGGCCTTGGACTTCTGGATCGATGACAGGCCGACGAAGCCGATGCCTTGCGGGTCCTTGCTCACTTCGGTGGACAGCTGGTCGCTGGATTCGAAGCGCTGCACGCCACTGGCCAGCGCCTTGCCGTGGCTGGCCAGCACCAGCTCCTTGAAGGTATCGAAAGTTCCGGAGTTATCGTCGCGCGAGTACAGGCGGATGGCACCGCCGCGCCCGCCGATTTCCTCCCAGGTCTTCACCTCGCCCGAGAAGATTTGCGCCAGCGTATCGGTGGTCAGTTCGTCCAGCGGGTTGGCTGCGTTGACGATGATCGCCAGGCCGTCGATGCCGATCACCTGTTCGGCCTTGGCGCTGCGCAGGTTGCCCGATGCCGACAGGCCCGCGACCTCGGTGTCCTTGATCGGCCGCGATGCGGCGGCCAGCTCGGCGGTATTGTCCTTCAGGGCAACGAAGCCGGTGCTGGAACCATGCGCGGCGAGGTCGATGACGGCCTCCTTGCCTTCCTTGCTGCGGCCGATGATGCGTTGTTCGTTCTCCGCCTTGCCCGGCTTGGCGCTGACGTCGCTGTAGCCCTCGGTGACCAGCAGCCCCTTCACCAACTCCGGTAGCAGGTGTGCGCCGATGGTGTTGGAACCCTGGATGCGCAGCACCGGCTCACCGTCCTGGGACGAGGGCAGGGCGGCAAAGGCCGACCAGGGAAACGCGTAGCAGATGAACGCGATGGTGAGCCAGGCGATGGTGACGGGCCAGGGTTGGGTATCGCTGGGGCTCGACTTGTACTGCATGGGTCAACTTCCATTTGAGGCATCGTTGGCGCGGCAGATTAAGTCGGAATCATTGCATCGATATGACGCTTCGCAGCAGGACAGAGCAGTTCCAGCTGCCTTCAGACATGACTGCTGGATTGCCGGAAGTTTCCGATTTCGATCTCCTTGGTCCGTGGCTATACAGGTCACTCGAATCGACCGTGCCGGAGAACGAAATGGACGAGACCCTCGATTTTGCGTCGGTCCTGATGAAGCTGGTACTCATCCTTCTGGTAATGCTGATGGCCGGCACCCTGGTCATCGCTCCGGAAAGAGCGCTCGTGGCGGCAGCCCCGATGCTCCTGCTGGTGAGCCCGATTTTCGTCCTGGTGCTGCTGCTGGATCTCGCGAGCCTCGTTCAGCGCTTTTCCGACACTGGGGCCCGAAAGCCCTTGTCGCATTGGCGCCAGGACTGAGCCGGGCCTTGCCGGTGCTGATGACAAAAGGGCGCTGACGAAGTGATAGGAAAAATCTCCTGGCTCATCAGGAAAGTCTGATAACACCCGTTTTCCGGCCAAGCGAAACTTGCGTCGTTTCAATGTCCCCGCCCGGAAAGTGACCATGACCCAATCCCATAGCGCGCCAGCCTCTACTGGCCCTGAGCATCGCGTCAAACCGACCTCGCTGACCGTGCATGTCGCATCCGCCACCGCTTGGGGGCGGCCGTGGCGCCGCCGTGCTCTGAGTCTGCCGGCGCCTCGGGCATTGACCTTCCAGGGGATTCGCTTGCCACTGCAGCCGCTGCGTTCCTGGCTGCATTTGTTGTCCAGGGCAGGAATGCTGAGCGTTCGGCCGCCTGTAGCAAGTGTCCTGAGACACCCGGAGGAAGACGAGGATGTACCCGCCAGGATCGAGGACGTGGGATTCGAACTGGCCACCGAGATGATCCTCGACTTCGCGAATTTCGCCCGGCAGTCGAGGATCAACGCCGTCACTGAGCAGCTACCGCCGGAGGCAGGGAGCTCCGACGTCAATGAACCGTCTGCGATGGACTCTACTGCCGGTATCGACGAACTGCACGCGCTTGGAATGGCCGGCAGTGTCTCGTCGGAATCCGTGGATCAGGACTTCCTGACGGTTGGTGGTCACGAAGCGCAGGAAAGCCCCGAGGCCGCTTCGGTTCCCCAAGGGCAGGTTGCCGAACCGATTCCGACGATCGAGCAGCAGGTTGCAGCGGATGGGTGCCGGATTGTGGCGACCGCAGATGTGGCTGATGCTCCTGTCCCGACTGACCGGCTCGAGTCCGTTGCGGTACCTGCTGCACAGCAAACCCTGGAAAGCGTCGAACTACGCGAAATCCCGTCGCCCGAAACCGTTGCTCAGGTGGAGCTATCTGCAGAGACCGTTGCCGAGTTGCCTGCGCAGGAAGTCACCCTTAACGACATGCTGGAAATGGAAGCGCAAGTGGCAATTACCAAGATGGAACCTGAGCTCGAACTTTCAGCGGGTGTGGTGGCGGAAGCTGCGCAACAAGCCACGGCCCTACTGGAGGCTGGTGTGCTGAATGCAGAGACTAATGAACAATCCGAGCAATTGCAGTCGCAGAAGATAGGCTCCACCCAGGTGTCGGAAGCAGAAGCCCCTGAGGTTGTGGCAGAGATTGAGTTCGGCCTTCAGCCTGAGCCTGAGCCTGAGCCTGAGCCTGAGCCTGAGCCTGAGCCTGAGCCCGAGAGCGTATTGGAAGTACCGAAAGCGGCGACGCCAGTCATCGTTGTCAGCGGCGTGCGTCTTGCCAGGAAACCGGCTGCTCGGGCGCAGGTGTCGGCGAAGCTGGAGTCTTCTGCACCGATCGTTGATCGAGCGCAGATGGAGAGCATGAGCGAGGACAGGGTCGAGGCTGCGGTCGAGCAGTCCCCGACGGGAGGTGTGGCGGTAACCGGCGAGCCGGAAGTGGTTGCACCCGAAACCATCAATGTGCGCGCGCCTATTGCCGAAGAGACTGTCGGGCAAGCTAAGGCGGAAATCACTGATGCCTCGGCACAGCAGGAGATGGAGAGCCCTGCGGCCGTCGTGCCCATGCAACCCACCGAGTCGGATCACGAGGCCGAACCGGCCCCGGCGGCCGGGCAGGTAATGGTCCAGCCCGACGACGCAGCTGTCACCGGCGATTTTGGTCTCGAACCAATGATTGCGAGTCTCGAGGACGCGCTGGTCGTGCTGGCGGCGACCAATGCTGGGCACGAACAGCCTTCGATGGCGCAGGTCGATCCGGTTGTGGCTGCGAGTCCGGCGCAAGGCGCCTCCGCCCTCCATGTTGCCAACGTCCAGCAGGCCGACGACAGCATCCCCGAAGCAGCGGCGCTTCAGGGGATCTTTATCCAGAAGGAAACTGATATGACCGAAATGCACGATGAGTCAATCGAGGTTGATGCGCAGAGCACTGCTCCTATCACTTCGGTGGAACTGCAGGAAGTGGCGGCGACCTTGAGTGTGCCCCAGCTCGAAGCTGATCCCGACGATGTGCTGTCCGATGTGCAGAGCACCTTGAATTCCCTGGCGGGCATGGCTCAGGGACTGACCCAGCAGAAGCAGGCGGCGGGACGTTTACAGGAAGAGCTGGAGGAATGGAACAACCAACTGCAGGAGCGTGAGCGCCTAGCCAGCGACAAGGAGGAACGCCTGCAGCAACTGGAGAACCATCTCAAGGAAGCCAAGACCAATCTCGATCGCATGGCCGCCGAGAACAATCGCCTGCTTGCCGAGCGCAGTGAAGCGCTCAAGGAGTTGGCCCAAACCGTCGACCTGCGTGACAAGACCACGATCAAACGTGCCGAGTCGATCCAGCTGGAGCAGCAACGCATCGATGAGCAGGCGGCCGGCCTGCGCCATCGCGCCAGCGAGCTGGATGAGCGCGAGAGTGGCCTCAAGCGCAAGAACGAGGAACTGGGCGTTCGGCTCAAGCAGCTGCAGAGCGCCAAGGATAAGTTCAGCGCCATCGTGAAGAGCTTCAACGAGACTGTGCAGTTCAACAGCACTCTGTCTGCCATTTCCAAGACGGTTAGCGAATGACCGAAACGACTGGCGTGTCGTTGGGCGCGCTGGTCGAGAACTGCCGCTGCTGGGGGGGCTGGTGCAATGGAAACTGCCGAGACATGGAGTTGTCCGGCCCGTTCCGTTGCGCCAGTGGCGTATCCCCCTAGGGCAGGCCTTCAAAGACATTTCTGCGGGAACGACTGCTGCGGTGGGTTCTTTAAATACGCCATGTAGCACCCGGCCCGCGGGGCCTTCGCTGCAAGGAGTAACATGGCCCGCATAGTATTGATCGAGCCGTCGCGGCGTGATTTCGTCACGATTCGCCGGTTCCTGCTGGACCACGGCCATCAGTGCGACGTGCACTTCAAGTATGCGCGGCAGGCGTTGATCGGCCTGGATGCCAGTGAGTGCGATCTCCTGGTGGTGACCTTGGAGCTGCCGGACATTCATGGCATGGAACTGGTTACCATGCTCCGGCGCGATGGCAGGCTGAAACCGACCACCCCAGTGCTGGTGTGTTCCAGTCTTGCTTCGCCGCTGAACATTCAGCGAGCGATTCGTATTGGCGTGTCGGGCTTTTTGCTGATGGATGACCGTTCGACGCTGCTCGGTCGGGCCGTCGATGCCGTTCTGGCCGGTGGCAAGGTGTTTCCCGAACACTATCGACTGCCAATGAGTGGTGACATCAGGTTGGAGTCGGCGTTGGCGCTACCTACTCATTTGGTTGCCGTTCTGCACGGCTTGCATCGGGGGCGTTCGGTCGCTTCGCTGGCAGAGGTCCTTGCGTCGTCGGGTGCGAGCATCGGTCAGCACAAGCGGCAGTTGATGCGAAAGCTTTCGGCGACGAGCCTGGATGAGCTGTTCAGCATCAGCCAGGAGATTGGCCTGCTCTAAAGGGCATCATTCGGTCCTTTTTTGATAGGTCCGCCGCAGGTTTGAATGGAACGGTGCGCCTCGGGTATGAGGCGTCCCAGTCAGACTGGTCTTGCATAGTTTTCCTTCGTTCATGCAAGAAATTACTGACATTAAACCTAGAGCCGAGTTGTAAGAATTCTTCCTGCAACCTGTCCTGCTCTTCTGCAACCAAGGAAGAACGGGGCAGCTCATCGATTCTTTCCGTTGGCCTCGATGCCTTGTATTCCAAGCGGCATCACCATTGAGCCTGCGGTCCCGTTCGAGTTGTCGAACGGCGCGCAGGGGAGATGCGGCTGACCACCCTCAAGGTAGGACGTTTCATGACTTCAGATGCGAAGCGGTTCGAAGGAAACTTGGAGGAAGGCTTGTCAGCCATTACTGCCTCCCAGTCATCCGATCAGGTAGCCGTACTTCTTTCTCCGGGCACCGACGACGGGCTGTCCTGCCTCAAGGCGCACCAGTTCTCGTCCACCGAGAGCATCAAGCGCCCCGCGTTATCAGCGGGGTATATCCCGATCCCTGGTGGTACTAGTTCGCCTGCCGGGCAGTCCGCAGACCCGCAAACCGTCGAGGCCTTTGCAAACCTCGAGCGCGATCTCGCCGAATTGGCTTCGGCCTGCTCGGGGCTAGGGGCTGTAGGGGCTGATTGCTCCGAGACCGTCGATCCGCTGGAGCCGGCGGCTGGTGTTTCCTCTGCGGAGCACGCGGTTTCCGAAGCCGAAGCGGCCGCCATGCTGCTCGATTCGCTGCGACTGCCGGAGTCGCCACTGGATCATGAATGTAATAAGGCTCTGGCGACACCGACTTCGCCAGCCAGCCAGCCTACCTCCTACTTTTTCCACGAGGAACTCCCCACCATGAATGCTCAAGCCCAAGCCGCCAACACCGAAGCCGCGAACACCCGGGTATCCGTGGAGTCCGCAGTGTCCACGTACCAGTCTTCGGCTCTTGAAACCGATGGTGTCCTGCACGACGTGCAGTCCACCCTCGACTCTTTGGCTGGCATGGCCCATGGTCTGTCGCAGCAGAAACTGGAGATCGTGAAGATGCGCGAGGCGCTTGAGGAGCGTCGCCTGGCGACGCTGGAGCGTGAGCGTCAACTGGTCGAGCGGGAAGAGCGCCTGAGCCAGCAGGAGCAACGCCTGCAGGAAGAGAAGCAAGGTATCGAACGCGTCGCCGAACATAATGCCGCTGTTCTTGCGGAACGCAGTAGCGCTTTGCAGGCCCTGGCGGAAACTGTCGACAGTCGCGACCGTGCTACCACCAAGCGCGCCGAGGTCCTGAGCCAGGAACAGCAGAGCATCGACCGCCAGCAGACCCAGTTGCGTGCGCGGGGGCAGGAGCTCGACGACCGCGAGGCCGGCTTGCAGCGCCAGAGCTCGGAACTGGCCGATCGCTTCAAGCAATTGCTCGATGCCAAGGAGCGCTTCGGTGCCATCGTCAAGGGTTTCAACGAGACCGTGCGCTTCAATACGACCTACAGCGCTATCAGCAAAACGGTCGGAACTGGTGCGGACGAAGCCTGAGCTGTCACCGAGAAATGAAGAAGCCCGGCATTGGCCGGGCTTCTTCGTTCAGGGCGATTACTTCAGCTGCAGCCAGATCGGCGCGTGGTCCGAGGGTTTTTCCATCCCGCGGATGTCGTAGTCCACACCGGTTTCAGCGATGCGGCCGCGCAGGGCCTCGGAGGCGAGGATCACATCGATGCGCAGGCCGCGCTTGGGAGTGTCCTCGAAACCACGGCTGCGGTAGTCGAACCAGCTGAATCGGTCGTCCACGCTCGGGTTCTGCAGGCGGAAGCTGTCCACCAGGCCCCAGCCCTTCAGGCGCGCCAGCCATTCGCGTTCCTCCGGCAGGAAGCTGCACTTGCCGGTCTTCAGCCAGCGCTTGCGGTTCTCTTCGCCGATGCCGATGTCGCAGTCTTCCGGCGAGATGTTGATGTCGCCCATCACCACCAGCGGCTGGTCGGGCTGGAAGCGGGTTTCCAGCAGATCCTGCAGGTCGGCGTAGAAGCGCTGCTTGGCGGGGAACTTCACCGGATGGTCGCGACTTTCGCCTTGGGGGAAGTAGCCGTTCATCACGGTGATCGGCTGGCCGTCGGCGTCCTTGAAGGTCCCCCAGATGAAGCGGCGCTGGGAATCCTCACCATCGTTGGGGAAGCCGCGTTGCAGCTCCAGCGGCTCCTGGCGGGAGAGCAGGGCGACGCCGTAGTGGCCTTTCTGGCCGTGGTAGTGCACGTGGTAGCCGAGGGCTTCGATCTCCTCACGGGGGAACTGCTCGTCGGCGACCTTGGTTTCCTGCAGGCCGATCACGTCCGGCTGGTGGCGCTCGATGATCGCCTGGAGCTGGTGGGGACGTGCGCGCAAACCGTTGATATTGAAGGATACGATTTTCATCCTGAGCGCCCTAGCAAAAGCACGATGCTAGCCCAGGTTGGCCGACCCTGGCGACCCCGGCGAGGCGCTGCTAGGGTTTTGTGGCTGGACTCATAACCATAAGAAGAACTCACACGAAGAGGCGTCCGCATGCCTGATACCCTCGCCGAAGTCCGTCTGCTGGACGGCAACTACAGCCGTGAAGTCCGCTCGCTGCTTTATCACGCCTACCGCCACGAACCGACCTTCGCCTACCTGTTCGAGTCCGACCGCGCCGGATTCGACCAGCGCGTGCGGGCGACCGTCCGCGAACTGGTCAACCAGCACTTCCTCGAGGAACTGCCGGCGATTGGCCTGCTGGTCGAGGATCGCCTGGTGGGCGTGGCGCTGGTGGTTCCACCGCAACGTCGCCTGGATGTCACCGAGAGCTGGTTCTGGCGCATGCGCATGCTGCTTACCACCGGCCTGGGTTGCACCCGACGCTACCTGGACTACCACGCCGCCGTGATCGGCTGCCTGCCGCCGGGGCCGTATCACGTCGTGCCGCTGATCGGCGTGTATCCGGAGTTTCAGGGCAAGCACCTGGGAGAGCAATTGCTGGACGCGCTGCATGCCTGGTGCGCCGAGGACGGTGGTTCGCAAGGGCTGGTGCTGGATACGGGCAATGCTCGCTATCTGGAGTTCTACCGGCGCCACGGCTACGAGGAGCTGGGAGAGGTGGCGCTGGGGCCGATCCGCGAGCATGTGTTGTTCCACCCCAACCATAGGCAAGAGGCGGCGAAAGTCTCTGCGGGATAGGCCTGAAAATGTTTCCTCAGACCTTTCCTGCGCTCTAGGGGAAGGCATGGCGGGGAAAACCCGTGCTAGCATTTCGCGCCATGAGAGTTGTCCAAGGATTGCTTGGGCTGCTGCTGGTAATGGCCTTCTGCTTGCAGAGGGCCCTGGCGGCCGAAGCCCATCTCGACGTTCGTGTCACCCCCGCCAACACTGCGCTCAAGGCCAATATCGAGGCCTATGTGGGCAGTCTTGGCGAGCGTGATCAGGCGGCCCTGCAAAGATTCCGGCGCAATGCCGTGGAGCAGGCGCAAAAGGCCGCCCAGGCTTTGGGCTACTACCAGGCGCGCATCCGTGGCCGGGTGACCGATGACAAGGTGCCCACCCTGCGCATCAATGTCCGGCCCGGCGAGCCCATTCACCTGCGCAATGTCACCGTGCGCGTCGATGGCCCGGCAGCCAAGCTCAAGAGCTTCCGGGTGCCCGGGGGGGACGCACTGAAGCCCGGCGCGCAGCTCAACCACGGTGCTTACGAAGACGCCAAACGGTTGATCCAGAACCAGGCCTCGCGCTTCGGTTTTTTCCGTGGCCAGTTCACCCAGCAGCAATTGCGTATCGACCCCGAAGCCGGCGTGGCGGACATCGAACTGGTGTACGCCAGCGGGCCGCGTTACCGCCTGGGCAAGGTGGATTTCGCCGGCGATTTCCCCTTCGACGAAGACCTGCTGCAACGCATGGTGCCGTTCAAGGAGGGGGCCGACTACGACTCCGAGCAGATTGCCGACCTCAACCAGGCGCTGCAGTCCAGCGGCTACTTCGATGGCGTGCGGGTGGATGCCGCGCCGACCAATGCCGATGGCGAGGTGGTGCCGGTGCACGTCCATCTGGAAGCGCGCAAGCCTCGGACCATGGGGCTTGGACTGGGCTTCTCGACCGACGTCGGGCCGCGTGCGCGGGCCACCTGGACCCGCCACTGGGTCAACCCGCAGGGCCACAGCCTGGGCTTCGAGGCTGAGGTTTCCGCGCCCCGTCAGAACGTCGGTGCCTGGTACGAGATTCCGCTCGATCCGCCGCTCACCGACAAGCTGCGCTTCACCAGCGGCTATCAGTACGAAGACCTGGTGGACACCGAGAGCAAGCTGCTGACCCTCGGCGGCGAGTGGCACCACAAGCTCGACAGCGGCTGGCAGCGGGTCGTCTCGCTGAACTGGCAGCGCGAGGAGTACAAGCTTGGCGATGATTCGGGCCTGAGCAGCTTCCTGATGCCGGGCATCGGCTACTCGATTCTCGAAGCCGATAACAAGATCGACCCTGGCAAGGGCTATCGCCTGCAGTTCGAAGTGAAGGGCGCCAAGGAAGGGCTGCTGGCGGACGCCGATGTTGCCCATATCAATGCCATGGCCAAGGGCGTGACCAGTTTCTGGGGAGGGCAACGGTTGCTCGGACGCATCCAGGTGGGCGGTATCGCCACCAACGACTACAGTGCGATCCCGCCGTCGCTGCGCTTCTTCGCCGGCGGTGACCAGAGCGTGCGCGGCTACGACTACCAGACACTGTCGCCGAAGAACTCCGACGGCGACCGCATCGGTGGCCGCTACATGGTTGCCGGCAGCGTCGAATACCAGTACCCCATCGCCGAGCGCTGGCGCATTGCCGCCTTCGTCGACCAGGGCAACTCATTCAACTCGCTGGACTTCCCCTCGATCAAGACCGGCGTCGGCATCGGCATCCGCTGGATTTCCCCGGTCGGCCCGCTGCGCCTGGACCTCGCCGACGGCCTGGACGAGGACGGCGGCATCCGCCTGCACTTCTCCATGGGGCCTGAGCTGTGAGCCGCGCGGGCTGGATGCGCACGCTGCGCTGGAGTCTGGTCGGCCTGTTCGGGCTGATCCTCCTGTTGGTGATAGCGGTCGGGCTATTGATCGGCACGCCCGCTGGCAGCCGAGCGGTGCTGAGTTGGGTGCCGGGCCTGAGTGTCGATGAATTCGACGGCCGCCTCGCGGGCGGCTTCAGCGCCAAACGCCTGGAATGGACCGACGGCGCCACCCACCTGGTGCTGGACCAGCCGCAGATCGACTGGTCACCTGCCTGCCTGCTGCGTATGACCCTGTGCCTGCACAAGGTCGTGGCGAACGAAGTGCTGCTGACCCTGCCGCCGAGCGAACCGAACGAGTCATCCGGCCCTATCGAACTGCCCGACCTGAACCTGCCGCTGTCGCTGGAGCTGGGTGATATCCGCATCGGCCGCTTCCTGCTCGATGGCCAGGAACAGCTGCGTGACGCCGAGTTGGCGGCACATTGGGACCATGAAGGCCTGCACATCGACTCGGTGAAACTCGCGCGCGATGGTTTGAGCCTATCGCTCAAGGGCCTGCTGAAGCCGACCCAGGGCTGGCCGTTGGAGGCGGAGGGCACCCTTGGACTGCCCGCGCCGGGCGAGAAGCCCTGGACCTTGCAACTGCAGGCCAAGGGCGAGCTGATGGGGCATCTCAAATTGCAGGCGCAGAGCAGTGGGTACCTGAACGGCAACCTGGACGGCGACCTGCAGCCGCTGGCCGAGAACCTGCCGGCCACTGCACTGGTGACTGCCGACGGTTTCAAGGCAGATGCCTCGCTGCCCGATACCCTGACGCTGAACCAGCTGCGCCTGAATGCCAGCGGTAACCTCAAGGATGGCTATCAGCTTGCCGGCGCCGCCGTGCTGCCCGCCGAGGAAAGCCCGGTGGTGCTCACCCTGCGAGGCCGTGTCGATGCCGAGGGCGCGGACATCGCCGCGCTCGACCTGAGCGCCGCCCAGGACCAGCGCGTGGCGCTGACCGGCCGTCTGGACTGGGAGGATACCTTCGCCGCCAACGCCCAGCTCGACTGGCTCGACTTCCCCTGGCGTCGTCTGTACCCGGCAATCGACGAGCCGCCGGTGAGCGTGCACACCTTCAAGGCCGAAGTGAGCTACAGCGACGGCGCCTACCTGGGCAACTTCGACGGCGCCTTCAAGGGGCCAGCCGGCGACTTCACCCTGGCCAGTCCAGTGTCGGGCAATCTCTCGGAAGTCTTCCTGCCGTCGCTGAAACTGGTGGCGGGGCAGGGCAAGGCCGAAGGGCACCTGAAAGTTGGATTCGCCGATGCGGTGACCTGGGACGCCGCCCTCGACCTGTCCGATCTCGACCCGGCGTACTGGCTCGAAGAGATGCCCGGCCGCCTCGGCGGGCCGTTGCGCAGCAAGGGCTCGCTCAAGGGCGAAGCGCTGAACCTCGACGCCAACCTCGACTTGCAGGGCCGCCTGCGTGGCCAGCCGGCCACCTTCAAGGCGAACGCCACGGCGGCGGGGCAGGCGTGGAAGGTCGATGGCCTGGCGCTGCAGTTGGGCGACAACCGCATCAGCGGGCAAGCCGCGCTGGACCAGCGGCTCTCCGGTCGACTCGATATCGCGCTGAATCGTCTCGGCCAGCTGTGGCCGCAGCTGTTCGGCCAGGTCAGCGGTCGCCTCGATCTGGCCGGTACGCTGCAGGCGCCGCAAGGGCAACTGAAGCTCGACGGCCAGCGCGTCGCCTACGCCGACCAGGGCTTGCGCACACTGGACCTGAGCGCCTCCCTCGATGCCGCCCAGCGCGGCCGGGTGAACCTGACGGCCCAGGGGTTGCGTAGCGGCGATACGGATTTCGGCGTGCTCAAGCTGGACGGCAGCGGCGACCTCAAGCGCCAGCAGATCGCCTTGAACCTGCAAGGCAAGCCGGTGGTGCTCGACCTCGGTCTGGATGGCAACTGGAACGGCAAGGATTGGCGCGGGCGTCTCGCAAAAGGCGATATACAGAGCGGCGGCCAGGACTGGCGCCTGCAGCAGCCGGCGCGCCTGGAGCGCCTGGCGGACGGGCGCATCAACCTCGGCGCCCATTGCTGGGCTTCCGGCCCTGCCAGCCTGTGCATGGAAGACCAGCGGCTGATGCCCGACCCGCGCCTGCGCATGCACCTGCGCGAGTTCCCGCTGGACAGCCTGGCACGCTGGCTGCCCGACGACTTCGCCTGGAAGGGCAAGCTCGACGGCGATGTGCAGCTCGACCTGCCCGCCAGCGGCCCCAACGGCTCCATCCTGATCAATGCCAATAACGGCACCCTGCGCATCAAGGAGCAGGAGGAGTGGGTCGACTTCCCCTACCAGCGCCTGCAACTGGAGAGCCGCCTGACGCCCCGGCGCATCGACACCAGCCTGCAGTTCCTCGGCGACAAACTCGGTAGTCTGCAGGCCCAGGTCCAGCTCGATCCGCGGCCCAAGGCCAAGCCGGTTAGCGGCACCTTCAGCCTCAATGGCCTGGATATTTCCGTGGCGCGGCCCTTTGCGCCCATGGTGGAAACCCTGAAGGGCCACCTCAATGGCAGTGGGCAGATTTCCGGTGGCCTGCTGGCGCCACGGGTGGATGGCGAGCTGCGCCTGAACGACGGCGAAATCTCCGGCGGCGACCTGCCGACCCGTTTCGAGCAGTTGCAGGTGACCGCGCGGATTGCCGGTGAGCAGGTCGATCTGAGTGGCGACTGGAAGGCAGGAAAGACCGGCAACGGCAGCCTGTCCGGACGCATCGCCTGGGTCAGTGGCCTGGAAGTCGACGTGAAGCTGCGCGGCAGCCGCCTGCCGGTGACCGTCGAGCCCTACGCCAACCTGGAAGTCGAGCCGGATCTCACCGTGCAGATGGCGGGCGAAAGACTCGCGGTTTCCGGCTCGGTGCAGGTGCCGCGCGGCGCTATCACTATCCGCCAGTTGCCGCCTTCCACGGTCAAGGTCTCCGATGACACCGTGATCGTCGGCGAGAAGCAGGAGCCGAAAAGCGCCCTCGCGCTGAACATGGATATCGACGTCAGGGTCGGCAGCGACAAGCTGACCTTCAGTGGCTTCGGCCTGAACGCCGAGCTGGCCGGGCAGGTACACATCGGCGACAACATGGACACCCGTGGCGAGCTGCGCCTGAATAACGGCCGCTACCGCGCCTATGGCCAGAAGCTGACCATCCGCCGTGCGCGCCTGCTGTTCGCCGGGCCAATCGACCAGCCGTTCCTCGATGTCGAGGCTATCCGCAAGGTCGACGATGTGGTGGCCGGCCTGCGCCTGACCGGCAATGCCGAGCAGCCGCGCAGCGAGGTGTTCTCCGAGCCTGCCATGAGTCAGCAGCAGGCGCTGTCCTACCTGGTGCTGGGCCGCCCGATGTCCAGCGGCGAGGACAACAACATGCTCGGCGAAGCTGCCCTGGCGCTTGGCCTGGCCGGCAGCGCGCCGCTGACCGGGGAAGTGGCGCAAAGGCTGGGCATCCAGGACTTCCAGCTGGACACCGAAGGCACCGGCAACAGCACCAGCGTGGTTGCCAGTGGCCAACTCTCCGACCGACTGAGCCTGCGCTATGGGGTGGGTGTGTTCGAACCGGCCAACACCATCGCGCTGCGCTACCTGCTGAGCAAGAAGGTCTACCTGGAGGCCGCCAGCGGACTGGCCAGCTCGCTGGACATCTTCTACAAGCGCGATTTCTGAGTGCGGTCGGCAGCGGTGCTTCACGCTGCCGATTCGCTGCGCCTTGGCACTCTGCCAGCCTTCATGGCCCCTTAAGGTAGCCAGCACAGACTGCCCCCGCCGCCGGACGATGTGGCGCACAAGGGGAGAGTCATCATGCGCCTGGACCTGATCAGGACCCACCTGCTCGAATTCATCAACAAGGGCTTCCCGGCCCGGCAACTGCGCCGGCTGGCCGCGCGCGACCTGCTGCGCGGTTCCGCCGCCGGGAGGCAGGCGCCCAATTCGCTGACTGCGGCCCTGCTGGAGTGGTCCGCGCTGGAATCGGCTACGGTGCTGGAGCGCCTGGAAAGCCGGCGCGAAGGCCTCAACGAGACCCAGGCGAGCGAGCGCCGCCAGCGCGACGGGCTCAACGAAGTGGACCAGGACCGCCCCATCGGCGCCTGGATGCACCTGTGGTACTGCTACTGCAATCCTTTCAACCTGCTGCTCACCGTGCTGGCGACCATTTCCTGGTTCACCGAGGACGTCGAGGCCGCCGTGGTGATCGGCAGCATGGTGGGTATCTCCACGCTGCTGCGCTTCATCCAGGAGAAGCGCTCCAACCGTGCCGCCGAGAAGCTCAAGGCGATGGTCAGCAACACCGCCACGGTGTTCCGCAGTGCCGAAGGCGATGGCCCCGCGCTGCGGCTGGAAGTGCCGATCCGTGAGCTGGTGCCCGGCGATGTGCTGTGGCTTTCGGCTGGCGACATGGTGCCGGCGGACGTACGCCTGCTCAGCGCCAAGGACCTGTTCGTCGGCCAGGCTGCACTGACCGGCGAATCCCTGCCGGTGGAGAAATTCGCCCAGCTGCGCGACGCCCGCCAGGGTAACCCGCTGGAGCGTGACAGCCTGTGCTTCATGGGCACCACGGTGGTCAGTGGCTCCGCCCTGGCGGTGGTGATCGGTACCGGTACGCGCACCTACTTCGGCTCCCTGGCCGAGAAGGTCATTGCCAGCGACCCGACGCCGACGGCCTTCCAGACCGGCGTCAACCGCGTCAGCTGGCTGCTGATCCGCTTCATGCTGGTGATGGCGCCGGTGGTCCTGCTGATCAACGGTTTCACCAAGGGCGACTGGCTGGAGGCGGCGCTGTTCGCGTTGTCCATCGCAGTCGGTCTGACCCCGGAAATGCTCCCGATGATCGTCACCTCGACCCTGGCCAAGGGCGCGGTGGTGCTCAGCCGGCGCAAGGTGATCGTCAAACGCCTGGACGCCATCCAGAACTTCGGCGCCATGGACATCCTCTGCACCGACAAGACCGGCACCCTGACCCAGGACCGCATCGTCCTCGAGCGTCACACCGACGCCTTCGGCCAGGTGCAGGACCGCGTGCTGCAACTGGCCTTCCTCAACAGCCATTACCAGACCGGGCTGAAGAACCTGCTGGACGTCGCCGTGCTCGAGCACGTCGAGCTGCGTCATGCGCTGAAGGTGGACAGCCGCTTCCGCAAGCTCGACGAGATTCCCTTCGATTTCGCCCGCCGCCGCATGTCGGTGGTAGTCAGCGAGCGCGAGGACAACCACCTGCTGATCTGCAAGGGTGCGCTGGAGGAAGTGCTGTCGGTCTGCGCTACGGTGGAAACCGCCGATGGCATCGAGCCCCTCACCGGGGCGCGCCTGGAGAACATCCGCGCGGTCGCCGACGAGCTCAACCAGGAAGGCCTGCGGGTGGTAGCCGTGGCCACCCGCGAGCTGCCGCCAACCCGTGACACCTATGGCGTGGCGGACGAGAGCGACTTGTGCCTGGCCGGCTACATCGCCTTCCTCGATCCGCCCAAGGAAACCACCGCCCCGGCGCTGCGAGCACTGGCGAAGAACGGCGTGGCTGTGAAGGTACTGACCGGGGACAACGACCGGGTGAGCCTGAAGGTCTGTCGCGATGTGGGGCTGGTGGTCGAGGGCGTGCTCCTTGGACCGCAGCTGGACGAACTGGATGATGCGGCGCTGGGCGAATTGGCCGAGTGCACCACGCTGTTCGCCAAGCTGACTCCCAGCCACAAGGAGCGCCTGGTGCGTGTGCTGCGCGAGCGCGGCCACGTGGTCGGCTTCCTCGGCGACGGCATCAACGATGCCCCGGCGCTGCGCACGGCGGACATCGGCATCTCGGTGGATTCGGCGGTGGACATCGCCAAGGAAGCCGCCGACCTGATCCTCCTGGAAAAGAGCCTGATGGTTCTGGAAGAGGGCGTGATCGAAGGGCGCCGCACCTTCGCCAATATGCTCAAGTACATCCGCATGACGGCCAGCTCCAACTTCGGCAACGTGTTCAGCGTGCTGGTGGCCAGCGCCTTCATTCCCTTCCTGCCGATGCTGCCGCTGCAACTGCTGGTGCAGAACCTGCTCTACGACCTGTCGCAGATCGCCATTCCCTTCGACCATGTCGACGACGAACTGCTGCGCAAGCCACAGCAGTGGAACCCGGACGGGCTGGGGCGCTTCATGGTGTTCTTCGGACCGATCAGCTCGATCTTCGACATCGCCACCTTCCTCGTGCTCTGGCACGTGTTCGGTGCGAATTCGCCGACGCACCAGACGTTGTTCCAGTCCGGCTGGTTCGTCGAGGGACTGATCTCGCAACTGCTGGTGGTGCACATGATCCGCACCCGACGCATTCCGTTCCTGCAGAGCCGTGCTGCCTGGCCGCTGCTGGGCATGACCCTGGTGATCGTCGCGGTGGCGATCTTCCTGCCCATGGGGCCGCTGGCGCATTCCTTCCGCATGCAGGCGCTGCCGCTGGGCTACTGGCCGTGGCTGGTGGCAATCCTGCTGGGTTACATGGCGCTGACCCAGGCCGTGAAGGGATGGTTCGCCCGGCGCTACGGCTGGCAGTGAGCGAGGCGGGACCAACGTGCGAAACAGATCAGTGCTGGCAAGGCGGGCACCGGGTTCAATACACTCCGGGCATCCGCCTTCTCCAGCCGTGAGTCGTGATCTTGCCGTTGCAAGCCTTTCGCCTGCCATTCATTGCGCATGCGCGCCTGAAGCGCCTGGTCCTGTTGGGCCTGGCGCTGGCCAGTGTGCCGCTGGCCGCCTGCGAAAAGACCCTGCGCTGGGATGACGACCCACCCTTCAGCATGCAGCTGCCCGACGGTAGCGTCGGTGGCCTGTACGTCGATTTGAACCGTGAAGTGCTGGAGCGCCTGGGTTGCGAGGTGCGGATGGTCAAGCTGCCCTGGGCGCGGGCGCTCAAGGAGCTCGAGCTCGGTCGCCTCGACGTGCTGCCCGGTGCCTTCCGCAAGCCCGAGCGCGAAGCCTACGCCTGGTTCTCCGGCACCGTGTTGCCGCCCTCGCGCAATATCCTCTTCGTCCGTCGCAGCCTGGCCCAGCGCGACAGCCTGCAGCAGCTTTCCGACTTGCCCGGCAGTGACTTCCGCCTCGGCGCGCAGATCGACGTCTCCTATGGCGAACCTTACCGCCAGCTGATGGCCGACCCGGACTACGCGGCACGGGTGTTCTTCAACCCCAGCCGCAGCAACCTCTGGCACATGATCGACAAGGGCCGTATCGACGGCATCATCGCCGACGAACACAGCGGCCAGTACGAGCTGCAGCAGCTGGGTCTGGCCAAGCGCATCGAACCTACCGGCGTGGTGGTTTCAGCGGAGTCGGCGGAAGTCGCCTTCAGCAAGCGCACCCAGGACGAGGACTTCGTCCGTCGCTACGCGCAGACGCTGAAACAGCTGGTCGAGGATGGCGAGGACCGCCGCATCCTGCAGCACTACGTCAGCAATTGAGCTCAGGGCTTGCGCCAGAGGTTGGTGCGGCGTGCCTTGGCCTCGTGTTCCTCGAACTGGTACTGGCCGACTTCCTCAGGCGTCTGCGCGTCGCTCTGCCGCCAGCGCGCGAGGCCGATGCTCAGTTGTGCGCGACCGATATCCAGTGTGTGACCGCAGTTCGGGCATTCCGCCGGGGTGACCCAGACCGCCGCGCGCAGGCTGCCGTCGGGAAGCTGCTCGGCGTGCTTGAGGGTGGCGCTCTTGCCCAGGGCGAGTTGCACCAGGGCCGCGCGGGAGCGCTGGCCGAAGGGCTGTTCCAGTTCCGGGGCGGTGATGCCGCGCAGGTGGATGGTGGTATCGCCGCCGTCCGCGCGCTGGCAGGTCAGCTGGTCGCCGCTGAACACGGCTGTCACCTGGCATTCCTCATCCGCGTGGGCGGCGAGGGGAAGGAAGGAAAGCAAGAGCAGTGCGGCGGGAACGAATCGCATGGAGCCTCCGGTAGACCTCGTCAGCATAACCGCTGCGAGCGTCCACCGGAGCCCCGATGCAGAGCTTTTACTGGATCAGCGCCATCACCTGTTCGCTGTAACGCCCGCCAGCGGCTGCCCCGGCCGGGAAGATCGCGTCCAGTTCGAGTCGTTCTGCCTGGGTCAGCGCCAGGTCCACGGCGGCGACGTTCTCTTCCAGGTACTTGCGTTGCTTGGTGCCGGGGATCGGCACCAGGTGCTCGCCCTGGGCCAGCACCCAGGCCAGTGCCAGTTGCGAGGGCTTCACTCCGCGGGCGGCGGCCAGCTCGGCGACCTTGTCCACCAGACGCAGGTTCTTCGCAAAGTTTTCCCCGGTGAAGCGCGGACTGGAGCGGCGGTAATCATCCTCGGCGAAATCATCCGGGCTCTTCAGCGCGCCGGTGAGGAAGCCACGACCCAGCGGACTGTAGGGCACGAAGCCGACACCCAGGCGTTCGCACGCGGCCAGCACACCGTTCTCTTCCGGATCGCGGGTCCACAGCGAGTACTCGCTCTGCAGTGCGGTGATCGGGTGCACCTTGTGCGCGCGCTCCAGGGTTTCGGTCGAGGCTTCGCTCAGGCCGAGATAGCGCACCTTGCCGGCCTTCACCAGCTCGGCCATGGCGCCGACGGTTTCCTCGATGGGCACCTTGGGATCGACGCGGTGCTGGTAGTAGAGGTCGATGTGGTCGGTACCCAGGCGCTTCAGGCTGCCTTCCACAGCCTGGCGGATGTACTCGGGGCTGCCGTTGGCGCCGCGCACCTGCGGCTGATCCGGGGTGCGCACGATGCCGAACTTGGTGGCGAGGAAGACCTGTTCGCGCTTGCCCTTGAGGGCGCGGCCGAGCAGTTCCTCGTTGGTGTGCGGGCCATAGATGTCGGCAGTGTCGAGCAGGGTGACGCCCAGCTCCAGCGCGCGGTGCAGGGTGGCGATGGATTCGGCCTCATCGCTGCCGGTGGTGTAGAAGTCGGACATGCCCATGCAGCCGAGGCCGATGGCGGAGACGACGGGGCCTTGCGAGCCCAGGCGACGGGTCTTCATGCGGGATTCTCCGGGGTGAGGAAAGGGGCAGGACCATTCTTGTTGTTTGTCAGGCATGGATAAACTGGCAGATTGCGGTTTAACTATTCGGCCTGGATGAATAATCGGAGCGCGCCATGGACCGCTTGCAGGCCATGCAGGTCTACACCCGCATCGTCGAACTCAAGGCCTTCGGCAAGGCGGCGGATAGCTTGCAGATGCCGCGCGCCAGCGTGACCCAGCTGATCCAGCAACTGGAGACGCACCTGGGGGTGCAACTGCTGCGCCGCACTACGCGGCAGGTCAGTGTCACCGCCGATGGCCAGGCTTACTACGAGCGCTGCGTGCGCCTGCTGGAGGACCTGGAGGAGGCGGAGAACTGCTTCTCCGACTCGCCTGACAACCCGCGCGGCAAGCTGCGCATCGACCTGCCCAGCTCGCTGGGGCGGCTGGTGGTGATCCCGGCGCTGCCGGAGTTCTGCCGGCGCTACCCGCAGATCGAGCTGGAACTGAGCCTGAATGACCGCCAGGTGGACCTGGTGCGCGAGGGCGTGGACTGCGTGCTGCGCGCCGGTGAACTGCCGGATTCCAGCCTGGTCGGTCGACGCATCGCCGAGCTGGAGCAGTTGACCTGCGTGAGTCGCGCCTACGCGCAGGAGTTCGGCCTGCCCGAACATCCGGATCGGCTCGAAGGACATCTGGCGGTCAATTACCAGTCGGCCTCCAGCGGGCGCATCTTCGACCTGGAGTTCCGCTTCGACGGCCAGTTGCGGACCCAGCGGCTACCCAGCCGCATCGCGGTGAACAACGCCGACGCCTACATCGCTGCCTGCCGTGCCGGCTTCGGCCTGATCCAGGCGCCGCGCTACCACCTGCGCGAGGGCCTGGCCAGCGGTGAGCTGGTGGAGGTTCTGCGCGCCTGGCAGCCGCCGCCGCTGCCGGTCAGCGTGCTGCATCCGGTGCGCCGGCAGATGTCGCGGCGCCTGCGGGTGTTCTCCGACTGGCTCGGCGGGTTGTTCGCGGCGGGTATCGGCTGAGCCGTCGCTCGTCGGAAAGCTGCCGGGAGCGGGTGCCGGCGTCACCGCGCTGGCTATGCTCAAGGCCGCCGTAGAGCGCTCCGCTATCGCTGAAGTTGCGGCGTTTCTTTTCAACCACTCCCTGAAGGAAACGACCTAAATGAGCTTCGTCAAAGCGAAAGATGGTACTGAGATCTTCTACAAGGATTGGGGCAGCGGGCAGCCGGTGGTGTTCTCCCATGGCTGGCCGCTCAACGCCGACGCCTGGGATGCGCAGATGCTCTTCCTGGTGCAGAAGGGCTACCGGGTCATCGCCCATGACCGGCGCGGCCATGGCCGCTCGGGCCAGCCGGCCAACGGCAATGACATGGACACCTACGCCGACGACCTGGCGGCGGTGATCGAGGCGCTGGACCTCAAGGGCGCGACCCTGGTCGGCCACTCGACCGGTGGTGGCGAGGTGACGCGCTACATTGGCCGCCATGGCACCAAGCGCCTTTCCGGCGCGGTGTTGATCGGTGCGGTGCCGCCGCTGATGCTCAAGACTGCGGCCAACCCCGGTGGATTGCCGATCGATGTGTTCGACGGCATCCGCAAGGGCGTGAAGGAAGACCGTTCGCAGTTCTTCAAGGACCTGGCAGTGCCGTTCTACGGCTACAACCGGCCGGGCGCGAAGCAGTCCCAGGGGGTGATCGACAACTTCTGGCTGCAGGGCATGACCGGCGGGCACCTGGGCCAATACCTGTGCATCCATGAGTTCTCCGAGGTGGACTACACCGAGGACTTGAAGAAGATCGACGTGCCGGCGCTGATCCTCCATGGCGACGACGACCAGATCGTGCCCATCGGCGCCGCTGGCCAGCGTTCGGTGGAGCTTGTCCAGCGCGGAGCGCTGAAGGTTTACAAGGGGGGCGCCCATGGCATGTGCACCACCCTGGCCGACCAGGTGAACGAGGACCTGCTGGCTTTCCTCAATCGCTGAGGTCATTCGCGAACAGGTTCGCTCCTGCAGGTGCCTGGGTGCTCCTCCTGCAGGAGCGAGCTTGCTCGCGAACCTTCTTCAATGGACGTGCTGCAGCACGTTCACCAGCGTCCCCAACGGATCACGCAGGAAGAAGCGCCGCACGCCCCACGGCTCCAAGGTCAGTGCGTAGGTGATCTCGTGGCCAGCTGCGAGGGCGCGCTCGTGTACCTCATCGAGGTTGTCTACCTCGATGGACAGGTCCGGTACCGGCGCTCCCGAGCCGCCTTCACTGGCCAGGCTCAATTGCGCCGGCGCGCTGTCGCCGCTGGCGAGGGTGATCAGCCAGCCGTGGTCCATCACCACGTCCAGGTCGAACAGCTCGCGGTAGAAACGCGCGACCTCGGCAGGCTTGCCGGTGGCGAGGTTGGCGACGATGCGGCGGACGGTCATGGCGGCGCTCCGAAAAGGGGACGCCGCCAGCATAGACCCTTAGTGCGCCGGGCGTGCCGGTGGCATGCGGCGGCGATGGATGCGGTAGAACTGGTAGAGCACGCCGATGATGAAGACCAGCAAGGCGATCATCACGGCCGTCTGTACCGGCGGCGAGTCCGGGCCGTGGCCTATGGGGTTGGACGGCGGCAGGCGCGACAGGGATTCGTTGAGCGTGGGGATCATCATCAGGAAGAAGCTGAAGCTCATGGCTGCGGTTTCCAGGTATTCGCCCAGTCCGCCGAGCGCACTGATCCGTTGCGCGTAGCTGCCCACCGCGATGGCAATCAGGCAGAGGATGCCGATGGCGTGGCCCGCATTGAAGCCTCCCGTGCTGGAGAGTCCGAACGCGGTGAGCACGCCAAGGATCATCCCGTAGACGTACCAGCGTCCGGCCGGGCTGCGCGGATCGATGCGCCCCGCCTGGTAGAACGCCCACAACCCGGCGACCAGCGGCACCAGGCTGATGGCGGTATGCACGATACCCAGGGTGGAAAGGGGGTTGGCCATGACGAACGCCTCCGCAGTGAGCACAGGGACGCCACGCATCCACGAGCTGTGCCGGGGCACGGAGGGGCGGGTGTGTTGTCAGGTTAGACGCAACCCGCGTGGGAGCAGGGCCGTGGCGGACTCAGCCGACGAACGTCACAGGCGCTTGTTGAGCCAGCGCGCAAGGCGGTCGCCGCCGAACTGGATCAGCGTCACCAGCGCCACCAGCAGGATGATCACGGTGAGCATCACCTGGGTATCGAAGCGCTGGTAGCCATAGCGGTAGGCGAGGTCGCCCAGGCCACCGGCACCGATGGCGCCGGCCATGGCCGAGGAGTTGATCATGGTCACCAGGGTGATGGTGAAGCCGGCGACTATGCCCGGCCGCGCTTCGGGCAACAGCACGTTCCAGATGATGTGCCGGGGCTGGCAGCCCATCGCTTGCGCGGCCTCGATCAGGCCGTGATCGACCTCGCGCAGGCTGACCTCGGCGATGCGCGCGAAGAACGGTGTGGCGGCGATGGTCAGCGGCACTACCGCGGCCCACACGCCATAGCTGGTGCCGACGATCAGCCGGGTGAAGGGAATCAGCGCGACCATCAGGATCAGGAACGGAATCGAGCGCAGCACGTTCACCACGCTGCCCAGACCCTGGTTGATCAGGCGGGCCTGGAAGATCCCGCCGGGGCCGGTGGTGACCAGCACCAAAGCCAGCGGAATGCCCACCAGCAGGACGATGGCCGAGGACGCGCCGATCATCAGCAGGGTGTCGAGCAGGCCTTGCAGCAGGCGTTCAGGCATGGGTGAGCACCTCCAGGCGGTCGGCGACATCGCGGGCACGTTCGAGCAGTTGCGGGGCGCTGGCGGCGGGCACGGCGACGCTCAGCAGCAGGCGGCCGAGTGCCCGGCCCTGGATGCGTTCGATGCCACCGTGCAGCAGGCTGACGCGGCTGCCCAGGGCCTGGGCGATGGCCAGCAGGTCCGGCTCCTGTTCGCGCACGCCGGTGTAGTGCAGGTCGAGGATGACTTCGTTGTCCGAGGGATGCTCCAGCCGCGCCAGCAGGTCCGGCGGCAGGTGCTGTTGCAGCGAGCCGAGCAGGGTGCGGCTGACCTCGTGCTGCGGATTGCCGAAGACTTCCCAGACATCGCCCTGCTCGACGATGCGCCCGCGTTCGAGTACTACCACGCGATCACAGATCTCACGGATCACCGCCATCTCGTGGGTGATCAGCACGATGGTCAGGCCCAGGCGACGGTTGATGTCGCGCAGCAGTGCAAGGATGGCCTGGGTGCTCTCCGGGTCCAGCGCCGAGGTGGCTTCGTCGCAGAGCAGGATTTCCGGCTGGTGCACCAGCGCGCGGGCGATACCGACGCGCTGCTTCTGCCCGCCGGAGAGCTGCGCCGGGTAGGCGTGGCGCTTGTCTTCCAGCCCAACGAGCTGCAGCAGTTCGTCCACCCGCTCGGCGATGCGCGCCTTGGGCACGCCGGCCACGCGCAGGGGCAGGGCGATGTTCTGCGCCACGGTCTTGGCTGACATCAGGTTGAAGTGCTGGAAGATCATGCCGACGCGACGGCGCAGGCCGACCAGTTGCTGGGCGTTGAAGGCGCCAATGTCCTCGCCGTCGATCAGTACCTGGCCGACGCTGGGTTGCTCCAGGCGGTTGAGGGTGCGGATCAGCGAGCTCTTGCCGGCGCCGCTGCGGCCGATGATGCCGAATACTTCGCCACGGCGGACGGAGAGTTCGATGTCGCTCAGTGCCTCCACCGGGCCATGGTGGCCGGCGTAGGTCTTGCCCAGCCCGCGCAGGGCGATGTGCTGGGTGGCGAGTTCGAGATTGCGGTTGAAGCTGACCATGGTGGGGGCCTGTTCTGGAGTTCGGAGCGGGGCTGTTTCCCTCTCCCTAGCCCTCTCCCTGAAGGGAGAGGGGACTGGTTCGGTGTGTGCGGCCAGTCTGGCCTTCCACCGGAAATGCCAGCCTTGCACGAGGGCTTTTCGTAGGAGCGAGCTTGCTCGCGAACCAACTCCCGCGCCGGGGCGGTTCGCGAGCAAGCTCGCTCCTACAGATACGGGATGCGTCGGCGGTTACTGCCATCCCGGCTGGTAGAGCGAGCCATGGGCCTTGTCCAGGGCGGCGCGGACCTGCGGCGAGTGCTGGTAGAGATCGACGAATTGCTTCAGCCGGCCGTCCGGGTCCTTGAAGTCGTCACGGGTGACGAACTGGATGACATACTCGCGGTTCTCGATGCCGTCGAACAGCAGCGCGCTGTTCGGATCGATGGTCCCGGCAAGGCGGATGTAATGCGGGTAACCCTGGGCGAGGTCGACGTCATCCAGCGCGCGCACCAGCTGCACGGCCTCCAGTTCGATGATCTGGAGGTTCTTCGGGTTGGCCACGATATCGTCCAGCGTCGCCTTGTAGCCCACGCCATCCTTGAGCTTGAGCAGCCCGGCTTTCTGCAGCAGCTGCAGGCCGCGACCGCCATTGATCGGGTCGTTGGCGATCGCGACCTTGGCGCCATCGGGCAGGTCGGCGATGGCCTTGTAGCGGGTCGAGTACAGGCCGACGTTGTTGATGATTCCCGGCGCGAACGCCTTCAGGTGCAGGCCGCCTTCGCGGTTGGCGTTCTCCAGGAAGGGCGTGTGCTGGAAGTAGTTGGCGTCGATGTCGCCGTGATCGAGGGTGATGTTCGGCGCGTTCCAGTCGGTGAATTCCACCAGCTCGACCTTCAGGCCCTGTTGGGCGGCCTCCTTCACCGCCACTTCCAGCGGCGGGGCAAAGGCGGCGGTGGTGCCCAGGCGCAGGGTGTCGGCGGCTTGGGCCAGGCCAGCGGCGAGGAGGCTAAGCGAAAGGCCGAGTGTGAGCTTGAAGCGTGCATGCATGGCAACGAATCCTTTTTAGTTTTCTTGAAGAGAGAAGGCTGGAGTCGCTCCAGTGGCGGTTGCCTGGCGGTAGCTCGCGCCGACGTGCCGCGCGGGCAGTCGGGCGCGGCCGGCGCCGAAGAGTTTTTCCCGCAGGCTGCCGTCGGCGTAGGCGGTCTTGTAGGCGCCGCGGTTCTGCAGTTCGGGCACCACCAGCTCGATGAAGTCGGCGTAGCTTTCCGGCTCCACGGTGCGGGTGAGGTTGAAGCCGTCCAGGCCCGCCTCGTTGATCCAGCCCAGCAGCTCATCGGCGACCTGCTGCGGGTTGCCCACCAGCGTGGTGTAGCGCCCGCCGAGGGCG
Source organism: Pseudomonas sp. YH-1 (assembly GCF_051990045.1). Taxonomy (NCBI): domain Bacteria; kingdom Pseudomonadati; phylum Pseudomonadota; class Gammaproteobacteria; order Pseudomonadales; family Pseudomonadaceae; genus Pseudomonas; species Pseudomonas sp. YH-1. The sequence continues at coordinate 3,526,612 of NZ_CP178184.1, forward strand.
AGCTGCTCGAGCAGCTGGCGCACGGTGGCGTCGGTGCGGGCGACGGTCAGCGCCTTGGTGGCGGACTCGATGGCGTTGGTCTTCTCGTAGCGGATCGGCTCATCCAGCGCATAGCGCGAGAAGTCGATACCGGTGGTGCTGGCGAAGTGCGCAAGCCCCGCCTCGGCACTGGCGAAGCGGCGGTACTCGGCGAGCTTGTCGCGGGCCTCGGCCTCGGTTGGTGCGACGATGACGTTGATGCCCATGAACACCTTGATGTCGTCCGCCCGGCGGCCGGCATCCACCGCCGCCTGGCGGATGCGGTCCACCAGAGCGCGGGTGGCTTCGCGGGTCTGCGCCGAGACGAACACGCACTCGGCGTGGCGCGCGGCGAAGGCCAGTCCGCGATTCGATGCGCCAGCCTGGAACAGAAGAGGCGTGCGCTGCGGCGATGGCTGGCTGAGGTGGTAACCCTCGACGTCGAAGAACTCGCCATGGTGACGGACCTTGTGCACCTTGCCCGGCTGCGCATAGAGGCGGCGCTGGCGGTCGGCGAGCACCGCGTCGTCTTCCCAGCTGCCCTCCCAGAGCTTGTAGAGCACTTCCAGGTATTCATCGGCGCGGTCGTAGCGACGGTCGTGGTCGATCTGCCGCTCCTGGCCCATGGCGCGGGCGGTGCTCTCCAGGTAGCCGGTGACGATGTTCCAGCCGATGCGGCCGTCGCTCAGGTGATCCAGCGTCGAGAGCCGCCGGGCGAACGGGTAGGGCGCCTCGTAGGTGAGGTTGGCGGTGACGCCGAAGCCCAGGTGCCGGGTAACGCCGGCCATGGCCGAGACCAGCATCAGCGGATCATTCACCGGCAGCTGGATGGCTTCTTTCGCGGTGAGCTCGATGCCGTTCTGGTAGACGTCGTAGACGCCGAGGATATCGGCGAGGAACAGACCGTCGAACAGGCCCTTCTCCAGCAGGCGGGCAAGGTCGGTCCAGTGGCTGAGCTTGTTGAAGTCCGTCGAGCGGTCGCGCGGATGGGTCCACAGGCCGTGGTTGATGTGGCCGACGCAATTCATGCTGAAGGCGTTGAGGAGAATCTGCTTCTGGCTCATGGGAAATCCTCGCTGGCAGAGGTCCTGTAGGAGCGAGCTTGCTCGCGAACCGATTGGCGCTGGGGCTGTTCGCGAGCAAGCTCGCTCCTACGAAGAGCCGATACGGCAAAGGGCATCACAGCGTTCCCCGGCGCGGCGGCAACTGGCCGTTGAGGTAGTAGTTGCCCACCGCGAAGTACTTCCAGCGCGCCGGATCGTGCAGGGTGTGCACGCGGGCGTTGCGCCAGTGACGGTCCAGGCCCAGTTCGGCGAGGCTGGCGCGGCTGCCGCCCAGTTCGATCAGCTTGCTGCCGGCCAGCAGTGAAACTTCGGTGGTGATCGCCCGCGCCTCGGCCACGGCAATGGACGCAGCGGCAACGCTTTCGGCCGTCGGTTCGACGGTGGCGGCATCGAGCACGCGGCCGGAGCGATCCAGCAGCGCCTCGGCGGCATGCAGGCGGATCGCCAGGCGGCCCACTTCGTTGATCGCCAGGGGATCGTCGCTGGCCTTGTCGACGCCGGCGTCGATCCATGGCCGCGCCTTCTCGCGCAGGAACACCAGCGCATCCTCGTAGGCGCCGCGGGCGATGCCGACGTCGATGGCGGCGTGGAGAATCTGCGCGTACGGGCCGACTGTGGTCGGGCGCTCGAAGGCACTCTGGAACGGCACGATGTCGCGCTCGTCCACCGGCGCGCCGTCGAACACCACGCTGCCGCTGCCGGTGGTGCGCTGGCCGAAGCCGGACCAGTCGTCGATCACTTCCACGCCCTTGGCATTGCGGGCGATGAAGGCGAACTGCTGGACGCCGTCGTCATCGATCACCAGGGTCGGAATGCGCTGCGCATAGAGCGCGCCGGTGCTGTAGAACTTGCGGCCATGGATGCGCAGTTGGCCGTCCTCGCGCTTGAGGCGAGTGGTGCGGTCGTGGGCGGTGCGCGTGCCGATTTCCGCCAGCGCATTGCCGAAGCGCACACCGACCAGGACCTCGGCGAACAGGCGAGCCTTCTGCTCTTCGCTGCCGTTCACCCGCAGCAGTTCGACGGCGTAGAAATGATTCTGCGGAATCTGCCCCAGCGAGCCGTCGGCGGCCGAGATGATCGCGATGACGCGGGCCACCGTGACGCGGGAAACGCCCGCGCCACCGTGTTCGCGCGGCACGGTGATGCCCCACAGGCCTGAGCGGCTGAAGCGCTCCAGTTCGTCCCAGGGCAGGCGGCGCTCGCGGTCGCGGGCGATGGCGCCCTCGCGGAAGTCGGCCGCCAGGGCGCGGGCGACGTCGAGGGCTTCGTCGTCGCTGCGGATAATATGGACGGGAGTGATCGGCTTGGGATTGTTCAGTACGAGGCTGTTCATCGGCGCTCCTCAGATCCAGGAATGACGCGCCGGGCGGGCGCCGTTGAGGTGGTAGGCGCCGACCGCCTGGACCTTCCACCGCACCGGGTCGTGCAGGGTGTGCACGCGGGCATTGCGCCAGTGGCGGTCGAGGTTGAATTCGGCGAGGGTGGCGCGGCTGCCGGCCAGTTCGAAGAGCTTCTCGCTGGCGGCCAGGCTGATCTCGGTGGTCAGCACCTTGGCCTCGGCCACGGCGATGGAGGCGCGGGCGGCGGACTCGTCGTCGATGGGCCGCGCGCTGACTTCGTCGAGCGCATGACCGGCGCGCTCCAGCAGTGCTTCGGCGGCGTGCAGTTCGACCTGCAGGCGGCCGATCTCGGCGATGGTGAAGGGCTCTTCGCTGGCCTGCTCGACGTTCGCATCGATGAAGGGGCGGGTGCGCGTGCGGATGAAGTCGATGGCATCTTCCAGGGCGTTCGCCGCGATACCCGCATCGATGGCGGCCTGGATCAGTTGCGAAACGGCGCCCTGAATGTTGGGCACGTCGGCCAGGCGGCCGTTGTGGATCACCAGCGAGCCTGCGACGGGGGCATTGTCCAGCAGCACGGTGCCGCTGGCGGTGGTGCGCTGGCCGAAGCCGGACCAGTCGTCGACGATGCGCAGGCCTTCCACGCCGCGCTCGACGAAGCCCATGACCGCGCGGCCCTCTTCATCGATGGCCTTTACCGCGACCCAGTGGGCGAACAGCGCGCCGGTGGAATAGAACTTCTCGCCGCTGACGCGGAAGTGTTCGCCGTCACGCACCAGCCGTGCCTTGAGTTCGAGGGTGTTCCTGGTATTGCGCTCGGGCCCTGCGTTGCCGATGCGCCGACCGTTGAGTACGCCGCCGAACAGAATGCGCTTCTGCGCGTCGCTGGCGACGTTGTCGATGACGTTGAGCAGGCCGAACTGGTTCTGCGGAATCTGCCCCAGCGCGGGGTCGGCGGCGCAGATCACGCGGAAAACTTCGGCCACGGTGGCGTAGGAGACCTGGGCACCGCCGTACTCGCGGGGGATGCTGATGCCGCCCAGGCCCAGGGCCGTGAAGTGCTCCAGTTCACTCCAGGGCAGGGCGCGCTCGCGGTCGCGGGCGGCGGCGCCGGGTTTCGCCAGGCGGGCCACTTCGTGGGCGGCTTCGATGGCCTGGGCGTCGTTGAGGATGCGGCGCGCCGGGAGTTGCCGGGGCGCCTGGTCACGAAAGTCCTTGGGTGCGGATTCGTTGGTCATGCATTGCCTTCTTGTGGCTGAAGTTACGACGTGGGTGGTCCCTCACCGCACGGGCTTTTCGTAGGACCGAGGGGGGCGCCTCAGCCCTTGCTCGCGAACGAACCCCGCTGCGGGGCGAAAGGTTCGCGAGCAAGCTCGCTCCTACAGGGTTCGGCGTTCGCTTAGAACGCCGGGGCGATCTCGCCCTTGTAGCGGGTCAGGATGAACTGGCGGACTTCCGGCGAATTCAGCGCCTTGGCCAGCTTCTGGATGCCCGGGTCCTGGATGTTGTCCGGACGGGCGACAAGGAACTCGGCGTAGAGGTCCTTGCCTTTCTCGACGATCAGCGCGCTCTTGGTGTCGATGCCGGCTTCCAGGGCGTAGTTGGCGAAGATGAAGGCCAGGTCGACCTGCTTCACCGCGCGGGCCAGCAGGGCGCCTTCGAGTTCACGAATCTTCAGGTGCTTGGGGTTGTCGGTGATGTCGCGCTCGGTGGACTGCGGATTGGTCGGATCCTTGAGCTTGATCAGGCCGCTTTCGGCCAGCAGCACCAGGGCGCGGCCGGTGTTCACCGGGTCGTTGGGGATGGCCACGCTGGCGCCGTCGGGCAGCTCGGCGAGGGACTTGTACTTGGTGGAGTAGGCGCCGAACGGCTCGATGTGGATGCCCACCACCGGCACCAGGTCGGTGTGGCGGGTCTTGTTGAAGTCATCGAGGAAGGGGCGGTACTGGTAGTAGTTGGCGTCGAGGTTCTTCTGCGCGAGCTGCAGGTTGGGCTGGATGAAGTCGGTGAAGACCTTGATGTCCAGGTCGACGCCTTCCTTGGCCAGTTCCGGTTTGACGAACTCGAGAATCTCGGCGTGGGGCACCGGGGTGGCGCCAACAACGAGTTTCTCCCCTGCGTGGGCAGAGAAGGCGACGACGGCTGCCAGAATGGCGATGGCCTTTTTCATGGGTGTTGCTCCTTGGCAGTAGTGGGTGGGCCGTCGTGGTGTGGACGTGGGGCCTTGATGGCAGCGGGGCCCGGCTGCCGGCGGGTGTTCTGGATGCCGCTCCCGGAGAGGGAGTGGGCGGGGAATTCAGCGTCGGGTGTAGCGTGCTACAAGTCGGTCGCCGCTCATCTGCAGGGCCTGCACCAGCAGGATCAGCAGGGCGACGGTGATGATCATCACGTCGGTCTGGAAGCGCTGGTAACCGAAGCGGATGGCCAGGTCGCCGAGGCCGCCGCCGCCGATCACGCCGGACATCGCGGTGTAGTCCACCAGCACGATGGCGGTGACGGTCACGGCGGCGATCAGCCCGGTGCGTGCTTCCGGCAGCAGGGTGTGCCAGATGATCTGCCAGGTGCTGGCGCCCATCGCCTGGGTGGCTTCCACCAGGCCGCGGTCGACTTCGCGCAGGGCGGTTTCCACCAGCCGCGCGAAGAACGGTGTGCAGCCCACCACCAGCGGCGGGATGGCGCCGGGCACGCCCAGCGAGGTGCCGGTGACCAGCGTGGTGACCGGGATCAGCACGATCAGCAGGATTATGAACGGCAGCGAACGCAGCATGTTCACCACCACGGAAAGCGCGCGGTACAGACCGGGTTTTTCGTGTAGCTGGCGCTTGCCGGTGAGGTACAGCAGCACGCCCAGCGGCAGGCCCAACAGCACGGTGAAGGCCAGCGCGCCGCCGAGCATGGCCAGGGTGTCCAGGCAGGCCTGGGCGAGGTCATGCCAGTCGAGGTTGCGGAACCAGCCGTCCATCATTCGGCGCCTCTTCGAAGCTTCGCGGCGCGGTGCGAGGCGCCGAGACGGTCGCCCTGGCCGAACAGCTTGTGGCGCAGGGTGCCCTGCTCGTACTCGCGCTTGAACAGGCCGCGTGCCTGCAACTCCGGCACCAGCAGGTCGACGATGTCGACGAAGGTTTCCGGCGCCACCAGGCTGGAGAGGTTGAATCCATCGACATCGGTTTCCTCGACCCAGGCCTGCAACTGGTCCGCCACGGTTTGCGGCGAGCCCACCAGCAGCGGGCCGTCACCGCCCAGGGCGCAGTAGTCGGCGATCTCGGCGGCGGTCCACTGGCGCTGTGGGTCGGCAGCGCTGAAGGCATCCACCGCGGACTGGATAGCGTCGCTCTGTACGTGGCGCAACACCTGATCCGGTGCGTACTCGCCGAAGTCGATGCCGGTCCAGCCGGAGACCAGCGCCAGGGTGCCTTCGCGGTCGCTGTACTGGCGGTAGTCTTCCAGCTTGGCCAGGGCCTCCGCGTCAGTGGGCGCGACGATTACCGTGAGCTGGTTCAGCACCAGCACGTCGCTGGCCTGGCGGCCGGCTTCCACGGCGAGGCGGCGCAAGTCGGCCACCTGGTCGCGGAGAATGTTCCTGGTGGGCGCGGCGACGAACACACACTCGGCATTGCCGGCGGCGAAGACCTTGCCGCGGCTCGACGCGCCGGCCTGGTACAGCACCGGGGTGCGCTGCGGCGATGGCTGGCTGAGGTGGAAGCCGGGCACTTCGAAATGCTCGCCCTTGTGCTCGATGGGATGCACCTTGCGCGGGTCGGCGTAGACGCCGCTGGCGCGGTCGGCGACCACCGCGTCATCGTCCCAGCTGGCTTCCCAGAGCTTGTAGCAGACCTCCAGGTATTCCTCGGCCAGGGCATAGCGCTGCTGGTGGTTGAGCTGCTGCTTCAGCCCCAGGTTGCGCGCGCCGCTGCTCAAGTAGGAGGTGACGATGTTCCAGCCGGCGCGGCCACCGGTCAGGTGGTCCAGCGTGGAGATGCGCCGGGCGAAGGGAAACGGATGTTCGAAGGATACCGAGGCGGTGATGCCGAAGCCCAGGTGCTCGGTGGCCGCGGCCATCGCCGGGACCAGTTGCAGCGGGTCGTTGGCCGGCACCTGCGCGCCGGCGCTGAGCGCCGCGTCGGCGTCGCCGTGGTAGACGTCGTAGACGCCCAGCACGTCGGCGAGGAACAGGCCGTCGATCTTGCCGCGCTCGAGGGTTTTCGCCAGCTCTATCCAGTAGTGGATGTCGGTGTAGCGCGCAGCCTGCTGGTCGCGCGGGTGGCGCCAGAGGCCGGGCGAAAGGTGGCCGACGCAGTTCATGGCGAAGGCGTTGAGGCGAATCTGCTTGCTCATGGCGAGGGCCTCAGTTCCAGTCGTGGCGCGGCGGGCGCTGGTCGTTGAGCAGCCAGTTGCCGACCAGGTGGTACTTCCAGCGCACCGGGTCGTGCAGGGTGTGCACGCGGGCGTTGCGCCAGTGGCGGTCGAAGCCGTGGCGGGCGAGGGTGGAGCGGGTGCCACCCAGTTCGAACAGCTTGTTGGTGGCGTCGATGGCGACTTCGGTGGTCAGCACCTTGGCCTTGGCCACGGCGACCGAGGCGCGGGCCACGCTGTCTTCGTCCGGCGCCGGGCGGGCGGCGTCCATTACCTTGCCGGCGCGCTCCAACAAGGCGTCGGCGGCTTCGATGCGGATGCCCAGTTCGCCGACCTGGATGATGGTCAGGGGGTCTTCACTGGCCTTCTCCACGCCGGCGTCGATCCACGGGCGCGCCTGCTCGCGGACGAAGGCGATGGTGTCGCGCAGGGCGGCGCGGGCGATGCCGGCGTCGATGGCGGCGGTGGTGATCTGCGCGAATGGGCCGGCCAGGGTCGGTACGTCGTAGGAGCGGTGCGTGGGGAAGACATTGAACGCTGGTACGCGCAGGCCTTCCAACAGCACGGTACCGCTGGAGGTTGTGCGCTGGCCGATGCTGGCCCAGTCGTCGACGATCACCAGACCCGGCGTGCCGCGCGGGACAAAGGCCAGTTGCGCGTTGTTCTGCTCGTCCAGGCCGAGCACGCCGATCCAGTGGGCGTAGAGCGAGCCGGTGCAGTAGCCCTTGCGGCCATCGATCAGCACGCTGTCGCCGTCGTGGCGCAGGCGAGTCTGGATGTCCTGGACGTTCTTGCCGCCGGTTTCCGACAGGGCGTTGGCGAAGCGGTTGCCCTTGAGCGCGAGGTCGAAGAAGAAGCGCTTCTGTTCGTCGCTACCCTGCAGGCGGATGTCCTCCAGCAGGCAGTAGTGGTTCTGCGGAATCTGCCCCAGTGACGGGTCGGCGGCGGAAACGATGGCGATGACTTCCGCCAGCGTGGCGTAGGACACCTCGGCGCCACCGAACTCGCGCGGCACAGTGATGCCCCACAGGCCGCTGTTGGAGTAGACCTCGACGACCTCTGGCGGGACTTCGCGGTTGCGGTCGCGCTCGGCGGAGCCTTCGAGCAGGAAGGCAGCGATCTGGTGGGCGACTTCGATGGCTTGCGCATCGGAAACGATCCGCTGGGCGTTGGGTTCGCGGATGTCGTAGTGGGCGGATTCGGGGAGTGGGGGCATGGCAGTACAGCGACCTCGGCAGATGAATCGACCCGGCGTTCGGGTCTGTCTGATCAGGTCATTGCACAAGCTGTGCCGGAAATTAAATTACATATAAATCAACGACTTGGGAGTTTTGTCCAACAGTTGCGCGGCTGGGCAGGCAGCAAAGTGTTGGGCAGGTGTTGCTGTGGCAACAGCGCTGGAGCACACCGGCAGTTCATGGGGCGGGGAGGTAAAGCGTTCGCGAGCAAGCTCGCTCCTACAAGGTGTGCGCCGACGCTGGCCTGTAGGAGCGAGCGTGCTCGCGAACCCGGTCAGGAGAGCAGGGGCTTCAGGCAAGCTCCTGGCACACGTCTATCCAATCGGCCTCGACCAACTCCAGCATGCGTTGCAGTTCGATCCTTACCGCGCTGTGCACCGCTCCGGCGGCTGGCAGAACCTCGTCGAACGCCTGCAGCGACACATCGCAATACACCGGCAGCGGCGTAGCCAGGCCAAACGGGCAGACGCCGCCCACCGGATGGCCGGTCAGTTCTACCACTTCCTCGGCGCCGAGCATCTTGGCCTTGCCGCCAAAGGCTTCCTTGAGCTTGCGGTTGTCCAGCCGCGCATCGCCGCGGGCGACCACCAGCACGGTGCGCTCGCCGACCCGCAGGGACAGGGTCTTGGCGATGCGGCCCGGCTCCACACCGTGGGCCTCGGCGGCGAGGGCGACGGTGGCGGTGCTGGTTTGCAGCTCGATGATGGCGATGTCGGGGGCCTTTTCGGCGAAGAAGGCGCGAACCGATTCCAGGCTCATGGGGCAATGCTCCGTGTCATGCGAAAAGGACTGAATCTAGGGAGCACGACCGGGGCTGTCCAGTCAGCCATTCGTCTGTCGGTGTCGGTAGGGAGGCTGGCTGGCGAGAAGATTGAACTCGCTCCCGGCCTTGATGGACGGCCGTGAATCCGTGGTCCGTCCACAGCGCCAACGCGATCGCCGGCCTATGCTCAGTGCCCCCGTAGCCCTGCCCGGAAAAATAATGAAGTGGTCTGTCGAAATGCCGGCGCGCCCTTCGACTACTTGTCAGGAACCGGTAACCACCGGCCGCCACGCTGACAACGACAAGAGAATGACAAGAGGAGAAAGACCATGCGTTTCATGGTGATCGTCAAAGCCACCGCCGACTCCGAAGCCGGTGTGATGCCCAAGGAAGAGCTGCTCGCCGCCATGGGGGCCTACAACGAGGAACTGGTGAAGGCCGGTGTGATGCTGGCCGGCGAAGGACTGCACCCCAGCGTGAAGGGCGCGCGGGTGCGCTTCGATGGCGCGTCGCGGCAGGTGATCGACGGCCCGTTCGCCGAGACCAAGGAGCTGATCGCCGGCTTCTGGATCATGCAGACCGCGTCGTTGCAGGAGTGCATCGACTGGGTCAAACGCTCGCCGAACCCGTTCGACGGCCAGTCGGAGATCGAAATCCGGCAGATATTCGAGGCCGAGGACTTCGGCTGCGAATTCACCCCTGAACTGCGCGAGCAGGAAGAGCGCCTGCGCGCCGAAATCGCCAGCAAATCCTGAGCCTGGAGGATACCGCCATGTTGATGAATGCCTACCTGGTCTTCGACGGCAACTGCGAAGAAGCCTTCCGTTATTACGCCGAAGTGTTGCGTGCCGAGCTGCCAGCGCTGATGCGCTTCTCCGACGCGCCGGGCTGCGAGGACATGCCCGAGGCGTTGAAGAACCGCATTATCCACGTCCGCCTGGAAGTGGACGGCCACGTGCTGATGGGCTCGGATGCTTCGCCCCAGTGCGGCCAGTACGAAGGGGTGAAGGGCGTATCGATCACCCTCAACGTGAACAGCAAGGCCGAGGCCAGACGTCTCTTCGAAGCGCTCGGCAAGGGCGGCAAGGTGACCATGCCGCTGGACCAGACCTTCTGGGCCGAGCTGTTCGGCGCCGTGGAGGATCGCTTCGGGGTGCCCTGGATGATCAACTGCGAGAAGGAAGCCTGATGCGGCTGCCCTTGTAGGATGGTGTGGAGCGAAGCGATACCCATCGATTCTCGATCAGGCGCAATGATGGGTATCGCAAGCTCCACCCAGCCTACGGTTGCTCCTTCCCCCCATTGGCACGGAATCGCTCCGGCGTCGTCCCGGTAAACCGCTGGAATGCCCGGTGGAAACTGGTGACGTGCTCATAGCCGAGCAGGAAGGCAATTTCCTGCAATGCCATCCGGCTGGCCAGCAGGTAACGCTGGGCCAGCGCCATTCGCACTTCCAGCACGATTCCCTTGAAGGTCAGCCCGTATTCGCGCAGTCGACGTTGCAGCGTGTGCGGCGGCAGGCGCAGCCAGGCGGCCGTCTGTTCCAGGTCCGGCAGCGGGATGCGCGCGTTCTGCAGCAGGTAGTAGCGCACGTCATCGGGCAGCGCCGGGCCGCGTTCGAAGCTGGCCAGGGTCGCCGCGCCCTGTGCCTGGCACAGCCGGCTGACCGAGGGGTTGGCGGTGGAGAAGGGCAGGTCATGGAATGCCTTCGGCATCCACAGTTCCGCCTGCCCGGCATTGAACTGGCAGGGGCCGGGAAAGAGTTCACCATACAGGGCCGCATGGGCTGGCGGCGGGTAGGGCAGGTGCAGTTGCATGCTGGCGCAGTGCTCCAGGTCCGGCAGGCGCTGGCACAGCCAGCGCCAGGTGCTGCTCAGCCATTCCTCGCAGAGTGCGATACGTTCGACCTCGCTGAAGGGTGGCAGCTGCAGCGTCAGGCGGATGTGCTCGCCAACTTCCTCGCGGTGGGTGTGGATCGGGTGCGGCATCAGGCTCGACGGCTGGCCGAGGGAAATGTCCCAGGAACGCCGCAGGTTGGCCGCGCTGATCAGCGCGTAGCCGATCACCCCCAGGTCATAGAGGTTGTAGCGCTGGCCCAGGCGCAGGAAGAAATCGCTTGGGCCGAGCAGCCCGGCGGCTTGCTGCAGCAGCCGGTAATAGCGGGCGAAGTTCATCTCGGCGGCTGCCGCCTCGCTGCCGGTAGGCAGGCCAAGACCACCCAGCAAAGGCGCCAGTGCCGGCAAGGCGGGGCGGGCGCGCCACTCGTCGAGGAAGTGGCGGAACAGCTGGCGGGCGGCGTAATCGATGTCGAAGGAAGCGGCGGGCATGGCGCAGGCTCAGGCTGTCTTCTTGTGCTAGTGAGTTGTCATCTTATGCTAGTCGGTGGCCGAAAGCCGAGCCCTATACTGCCTCCACGGACAAGAACAACAAGGGCTTCCCATGACCGCTCCGGATCGCTTCCGCTCCTCCAATTCCCCCACCGACCGCTTCGCCGAACTGCTGTTGCACAACGGCCGCTTCTATACCCTGGACCCCGCCCAGCCCTGGGCCGAGGCCGTGGCCATCCGCGATGGCCGGCTGCTGGCGGTGGGTCGTCGCGAGGACATGGAGCACCTGATCGGCTCGGATACCCTGGTGCGTGACCTCGAAGGTGCGTTCTGCATGCCCGGCCTGCACGACATGCATACCCACCCGGACCTGGCGCTGAACCCGCGCTACGCCGATGACCTCGATGTCGGTATCGAGGATCCGACCCCGGAGCAACTGGCCAAGGCGATCCGCGACTACGCCGACAGCCACCCCGGCGACGGCTGGGTCTACGGCCAATACTGGGTGCGCTACACCTTCCGCGAAGCCGGGCTGAAGCCGGGCCGCGAGTGGCTCGACAGCATCCTGCCGGATCGCCCCGTGGCGCTGCTGGACCGCATGTGGGGCACCATGATGGTCAACTCCCGCGCGCTGGAGCTGGCCGGCATCGACGCCAGTACTGCCGACCCGCGCAACGGCTACCTGGAGCGCGACGAACTGACCGGCGAGCCCAACGGCCTGCTGATCGACGGCGCCTACGCGCTGATCCACGCCGCCATGCCGCCGACCCCGGCCAAGGTGCTGCGCCAGTCTTACCGCGAAGGCGTGCACTTCCAGAGCTCGCGCGGCGTCACCGCGGCCAAGTACCTGCACGTCTGCGAGAACCGCCTGGACGCCCTCAAGTACCTTGACGACGCCGGTCAACTGACCCTGCGCGTGGAAGCGGCGATCAGCTGGCAGGACGACATTTTCCCGGTGCGGCGCCGCTGGGAGCTGCTCGCCGGCGAGCGTCACTATTACCGCAGCGCGCGGCTGTCGGCGAACGCGGTGAAATTCCACTTTGACGGCACCGTCGAACCGCGCTCTTCCTTCCTTATTACGCCCTGGCCGGGTGAGGACGCCTGGCGCGGCAAGCTGAACCTGACGCCGGAGCACATCACCGACATGGTGGTGGACATGGATCGCCGCGGCATCCGCGTCATCGCCCACTGTACCGGCGACGCGGCGTCCGACGTATTCCTCGATGCGGTGGCCGAGGCGCGCCGGCGCAACGGTTTCAGCGGCGTGCGCCACCAGTGCGCGCACAGCACCATCCTGCATCCGGGCAACCTCAAGCGCTTCCGCGAGCTGGAAGTGATCGCCGAGTTTTCCCCGGCGGCCTGGTACCCGACACCCTTCGCCAGCGGCGCGCGCTCGGGCTACGGCACGGATCGCCTGACGCGCATCTATGACTTCAAGGGTGTGCTGGCCGCCGGCGGCATTGCGGTATTCGGCACCGACTGGCCGGTGGCGTCCATCGACCCGTGGCTGGCGCTGGAAACCCTGGTGACCCGGCAGAACCCCTGGAACGACGACCCGGCCTGCTTCGGCGAGCCGATCAGCCTGGAACAGGCGATCCGCGTGGCGACGCTCAATGGTGCCTACGCCATGGGGCTGGAGAGGCTCACCGGTAGCCTGGAGGCGGGCAAGTCGGCGGACTTCATCGTGCTCGATCGCAACCTGTTCGAGCAGCCGGCGCGCAATTACATCCATCGCACCGAGGTGCAGCTGACGTTCGTCGAGGGCCGTCCCGTGTATGACCGCCTCGGCCAGTTCAGCGATACCGCGCTGGCGGCGGTGTGGCAGGGCGAGCCGCCGCGCATCGAAGGGGTCAACGCATGAACGCCGCGAGCATCCCGGTGACGGTGGTCGCCGGCTTCCTCGGCGCGGGCAAGACCACGCTGCTGCGCAACCTGCTGGAGCGCTGCGAAGGCCGGCGCCTGGCGGTGATCGTCAATGATTTCGGTGAGCTGAACATCGACGCCGGCATGATCGCCGAGCAGACCGAGGCCGTGTACAGCCTGGAGAACGGCTGCATTTGCTGCAGTGTTCAGGATGACCTGCTGGCGCAGCTGGAACGCCTGGCGAATATGCATCCGCCGCTGGAACAGGTGGTGATCGAGTGCAGTGGGGTGTCCGACCCGCAGCGCATCGTGCAGACGCTGGGCTACCCGAAGCTGCGCAGGCGCCTGCACCTGGACGCCGTCCTTACGGTGGTCGATGCCGCCCGCCGCGAGCCGCTGGAAGGCGAATACGCGCGACTGGAGCGCATGCAGGCGGCAGCTGCCGACCTGCTGCTGCTGAACAAGTGCGATCTGCTGGATGCCGATGAGCGCGCCAGCCAGCGCGAGCGCTTCGCTCGTGGCGCGCGGGTGCTGGAAACCATTCAGGCGCAGATTCCCGATGAGCTGCTGCTTGGTGAGCCGTCCCGCAAGCTGCGCCCCCATGGGCAGGAAGGCATCGACCATGGCGATCTGTTCGACAGCTGGAGCTGGCAGGGCGACTCCACCTTCGATGGTGCGCGGCTGAAACACTGGCTGGAGGCCTTGCCGCGCGGCCTGTTGCGCCTCAAGGGGCTGATTCACCTGGCGGGGCAGGGCGAGGCGGTCTGGCTGCAGTATGTGGGCGGGCGTTATCAGCTGCGCCCGGCGACAGCGGCCGAGGCTGCGCAGGGCTCGCGACTGGTGTTCATCGCGGAGAAGGATGCGGGGTTGCGGGCTGATCTTGAGGCCGGGCTGCACAGGTGTATTTCGTAAACGGAGGCTCCTGGGACCCTGTGCCTGAGTTTTCCCCTCTCCCTGAAGGGGGAGGGGACCGTTCGGCGCAGGTTGAAACAATGGCCGCAGCCGGCACGGAAAGCTCCCTCTCCCTTCAGGGAGAGGGCAAGCTCCCCAACCGATGTTTCGTCAGAGCTTTGCGCGGGCAATAAAAAACCGGCCACCAGGGCCGGTTTTCATGACGCGCCGAATTCAGCGGTATTCGCAGAGGTAGGCGGTGTCCTGGGCGACTTTCAGCTGGAACTTGCTGTTCGCCGGCACGGTGAAGTTGCTGCCGCCTTCGAAGGTTTCCCAGCTGTCGCTACCCGGCAGCTTGACGGTCAGCGCGCCGGCGACGACATGCATCACCTCCAACTGGCTGGTGCCGAATTCGTATTCGCCGGGAGCCATCACGCCGATGGTGGCGGGGCCTGCGGTCATGTCGAAGGCGATGGATTTGACGGTGCCGTCGAAGTACTCGTTGACCTTGAACATGGGCTTCTCCTGCTAGAGGGGTGAAAAAGGGCCCGCCAGTATGCCCAAGGCCGCAGGCCCCGTCACTAGAGCGGCGCAGGCGACCGTGCGGTCAGAAGGTGAAGGGTGCTTTCAGCCGGCGACCGGCAGTGTCAGCGGTAACAGGCGGGCAGTGTTGCGGGCGTCCTCCAGGGCCCGGTGCGGCTGCCCCTGGAAGTGCAGGCCGGCCAGGTGCAGCGCGGCGTTCAGGCCCACCTGGCGTTTGAGCTGGCGGGCCTGGGCGAAGCGCTGCTTGAGGTTGACGTGGGGGACGCGGGAAAGGTGGCTGTCCAGGTGCTGGCGGCGCCATTCCAGTTCCAGCTGGTGACGGTCGTAATCGCCCCAACTGGTCCAGCCGGCCAAGCGCGGGCTGTGCTGGGCGAGCCAGCGCTCGAATTGCGGCCAGACCTCGTGCAGCGGCGCGGCAGCATCGACGTTGGCCTGGGTGATATGGGTGAGTTCGCGGCAGAAGCTCGTCAGCAGTGGGCGTCGCTGCGGCCGGACGAAACGCTGGAAATGGTCCAGCTCGCGGCCGTCTGCCTCGGCGACCAGGCTCGCGCCGATTTCGATGATCTCCATTTCCTCGACCGGCCAGCCGCCTTCCTCGGTGGTGGCTTCCAGGTCGATCACCAGCCAGTGGGGCATAGTCGGTGCTCGTGGTTGGGTTAGAAAATTGGGTTCGAATCGAGTATGGAAGGCGTTTGCGGGACCGGCAAACCGCTGTGCTAGGCTGACCGGCTACAAGGACAAGGGGACTGCAATGGCGAAAGTGGCATTCATCGGTCTGGGCGTGATGGGTTACCCCATGGCCGGGCATCTGGCGCGCGAAGGGCATGAGGTGTGCGTCTACAACCGCACCGCGAGTCGCGCCGCCCAGTGGGTCAAGCAGTTTGGCGGGCGCTCGGCCGAAACCCCGCGTGACGCCGCACAGTGGGCCGATTTCGTCATGTGCTGCGTGGGCAACGATGATGACCTGCGCAGTGTGGTGCTGGGCGAGGAGGGCGCGTTGGCCGGCATGCAGCCCGGCGCCGTGCTGGTGGATCACACCACCGCTTCGGCCGAAGTGGCCCGCGAACTGGCAGTGGCGGCGGCCGAGCGTGAGCTGGGCTTCCTCGATGCGCCGGTGTCCGGCGGACAGGCCGGCGCCGAGAATGGCGCGCTGACGGTGATGGTCGGCGGCGACGCGAACCTCTACGCCCGCGCCGAGCCGGTGCTCGCCACCTATTCGCGCATGGTTCGGCGCATGGGGCCGGTGGGCAGCGGCCAACTGACCAAGATGGTCAACCAGATCTGCGTTGGTGGCCTATTGCAGGGGTTGTCCGAGGCGCTGCACTTCGCCCAGAGCGCCGGCCTCGACGGCATGGCGGCGATGGAAGTGATCAGCAAGGGCGCCGCGCAGTCCTGGCAGCTGGAGAATCGTCACCAGAGCATGCTGGAAGGTCGCTTCGACTTCGGCTTTGCCGTGGACTGGATGCGCAAGGACCTGGGGATCGTCCTTGACGAGGCCCGTCGCAACGGTGCGCAACTGCCGGTCACGGCGCTGGTGGACCAGTTCTACGCCGAGGTGCAGGCCGCTGGCGGCGGGCGCTGGGACACTTCCAGCCTGATCACCCGCCTTCAGGACTCGTCCGAGTCCTGATCTCCGTTCAATGCCGAAGGTGGCGCCATCGGTCGCAGAGATCGTCGTGCGCCGCTCCTGATCGCTTCAGGCGCGGAAGATAAAGTACACCGCGCCCAGCAGGCACAAGCCGGCCCATAGATAGTCGAGCTTCAGTGGCTGCTGCATGAAGTACACGCTGAACGGCACGAAGACCGCAAGCGTGATGACCTCCTGCATGATCTTCAGCTGCCCCACCGACATCACTGTGTAGCCGATACGGTTGGCAGGCACCTGCAGCAAATACTCGAACAGTGCGATGCCCCAGCTGACCAGCGCCGCGATGATCCACGGCTTGCTGCTCAGGGTTTTCAGGTGGCCGTACCAGGCGAAGGTCATGAACAGGTTGGAAAGCGACAGAAGAAACGCGGTTTGCAGCCAGACCGGCATGGCAGCGGCTCCAGTAAGGGACTGCGCCTGAGCCTAGTGGATGCGCGACGCGACAGCCAAGGGGCGGAAGATTGATCAGGTTCGTATGGCGGGGAATGGCGGCGCTACTGGCGCTGGGGTTGCTGGCGTTGGGCGGCTGGAAGGGGTGGCAGTGGTGGCAGCAGAGGCCGGTCTGGGCGCAGTTGGCGGTGGCGCCGGCCATGGCGGCCGGGCAGAGCTGGCAACTGGCTGACTATCGCCTGGAGTGGGATGGTGCTTCCTTTGCCCTGCGTGCCGGCGAGCACCCTGCGCAGACGCTGTGGCAGACCCGTGGCGGATTCCTCGCCGCGGGCATCGGTCGCGTCGAGGCCGAAGAGCATCGCGGCGCGATGTTCGTCCACGAACACCGTGAGCTGCTGTGTCGCCAGCAACAGTTGGCCGCCGTGCGCGCTGAAGCGGACAGATTACTGATCTCCGGTACGCTCAGCTGTGCCGATGGCCGGCGGGCTCCCTATATTCTTGCGCTGCGTGCCGATGGCGAACGTGGCGTGGTGATGGATGTGAGTCTGGACGATCCGGCGCTGAACCGTCTCTACCTGGCGTGGGCGCGGGAGGCAGACGAGCAATTTCATGGGTTCGGCGAGCAGTTCACCCGTTTCGACCTGAGCGGGCGCCGCCTGCCGATTCTGGTGCAGGAGCAGGGCGTTGGACGCGGCCTGCAACCGATCACCCTGGCCGCCGACCTGACCAACCGCGCCGGTGGCGATTGGTGGACCACCTATGCGCCAGTACCTTTCTATCTCACTTCACGCTTGCACGGCTTCTTCAGCGAGGCAGCGGAGTACCAGGTCTTCGACCTGCGCGACGAGCAGCGGGTGGCGCTGGAGGTGCATGCCAGCAAGCTTCAGGCCCACTTCTATAAAGGCAACAGCCCCAAGGCCCTGATCGAGGCGCATACCTCGGTGGTCGGGCGCATGCCGCCGTTGCCGGCCTGGACCCAGCAGGGCGTGATCCTCGGGCTGCAGGGCGGCACCGAACGTGTGCGCGCCATCGTTCGGCAATTCGAAGAGGCGAAGGTGCCGCTGGCGGGCGTCTGGGTGCAGGATTGGGTCGGCCAACGGACGACCAGTTTCGGCAAGCAGCTGTGGTGGAACTGGGTGCTGGATGGCGATCGTTATCCGGGCTGGTCGGCTTTCAACGCCGAGCTGCGCGCCAGGGGTATTCGCAGCCTGGCCTACGTAAATCCCTTCCTTGTGGACACGGCGGAGAAGGGCGGGGCGACCCGCAATCTCTACCGGGAAGCGCTGGAGCACGGCTACCTGACTGTGGGTCCGCAAGGGCAGCCGTTGCTGTTGCAGAACACCAGCTTCAGCGCCGGCCTGGTCGACCTGACCAATCCCCAGGCAGCCGATTGGCTGCGCAGGGTGATGCGCGAGGAAATGCTCGGTGCCGGCTTTTCCGGCTGGATGGCGGACTTCGGCGAGGCCTTGCCCTACGAGGCGAAGCTGGCATCCGGCGAGTCGGCTGCCGTCCTGCACAATCGCTATCCGGAGTTGTGGGCGAAGCTGAACCGGCGACTGGTGGACGAGGAGGGGCCCGGCGACCTGCTGTTCTTCATGCGTTCGGCGTACAGTCGCAGCCCGGGCCTGACCACCAGCCTGTGGCTGGGCGACCAACTGGTGACCTGGGATGCCGACGACGGTCTGCACAGCGCGCTGCTGGGGCTGCTGTCCGGCGGCGTCTCCGGTTTCAGCCTGAATCACAGCGACACCGGTGGCTACACCACCATCAGCAGCCCGATCAGGAACTACCACCGTAGCGAGGAGTTGCTGCTGCGCTGGATGGAGTTCTCGGCTTTCACCAGCCTGCTGCGTACCCACGAGGGCAATCGCCCGGACGACAACGTGCAGGCCTACAGCACGCCGGCCACCGTGGCCCAGTTGCAGCGCTTCGCCACGGTGTTCCGCGAGCTGGCGCCCTACCGTCAGCGCCTGATGGAGGAGGCGGCGCAGCACGGCTGGCCGCTGGTGCGCCCGCTGTGGCTGGAGTTCCCCGCTGATCCGGCCAGCTTGGCGGAAACGCCGACGAGCTATATGCTCGGCGACCAATTTCTGGTGGCCCCGGTGCTGGAGCCTGGGGTGCAGCGTCTTAACGTGGCGTTACCCGAGGGCCGCTGGGTGCACCTGTGGAGCGGCAGCGCCTTCGAGGTAGCTTCCGGCGGGATGGTCGACGTCCCCGCGCCCATTGGTGAGCCGGCGGTGTTCTACCGCGCTGGCTCTGCCGAGGGTGAGCACCTGGTGGCGGCGCTGCGCGAGCAGGGGCTGCTGCTCCCCCGGCCCTGAAACGCCCTGACGTCGAATAGAGAGTTCACCCATGCAATGCCGTATCGGCTGTGGCGCCTGTTGCATAGCGCCGTCGATTTCCTCGCCCATCCCCGGCATGCCTGACGGCAAGCCGGCGGGCGTGCGCTGCGTGCAGCTGGATGAACGCAATCTGTGCAAACTATTCGGCGATTCGCGGCGTCCAAAGGTCTGTGCGGCCTTCGATGCGGACGCCGAAGCCTGCGGCAGCAGTAATGAGCAGGCGTTGCAGATCCTCACCGAGTGGGAACGCATCACCGCCGCCTGATGTGACTTGGAAGTCACGTTTTCGCGGTCCATACTGACGCCCCGACCCGCTCAAGACCGCGGATTGCGACGGGGCAGCGGCATTTGCTGCCCCCACAAGATCAAGAATAAAGAGAGGTAAGACGATGCGTGGTGTATTGCGTATGACCCTGCTGGCCACTGCCGTGATGGGCTTTGCCGGTGCTGCCCTGGCGGAAGACTGGAAGCTGGAGAAGGAAGACGACGGTGTGAAGGTCTTCCTCAGCCCGGTGGCAGGTTCCAAGTACAAGGCCTACCGTGGCGTCGTCGACATCAAGGCCGATGTGGCCAAGATCAACGCCCTGCAGGAAGACGTGGCCGGCTCCTGCAAGTGGATTCATGCCTGTGCCGAGATGCGCCTGCTGAAAACCGAGGGCGACAATTCCTGGACCTACTCGAAGATCGACATGCCCTGGCCGGTGACCGGCCGTGACGTGGTGATCCATGTGACCACCGAGAAGACCGCCGATGGCGGCCTGATTCGTCACCTGAAGGCCGAGCCGACCTACATTCCGGAAGAGAAGGGCGAAATCCGCGTGCCGAAGCTGATCGGCGAGTGGAAGCTGGTGCCCAAGGGCGCCGGCGTGACCGAAGTGACCTACCAGGTACAGACCGAGCCGGGTGGCAGCATCCCGTCCTGGCTGGCCAACAGCTTCGTGGTCGATGCGCCGATGAACACCCTGAAGGGTCTGCGCAGCGCTGCCGAGAAGTAATCGGCGCTGTTCTTCCCCTCCATGAAAAAGCCGCCTTCGGGCGGTTTTTTTGCATCTGCAGGAGCGACGGGCACCCAGTTGTTACTCGCGAAGGGATTGCCCGGCCGCACCGGCGTGAAGCGGTTCGCGAGCAAGCTCGCTCCTACAGAAAAGCCAGGGCAATAAAAAAGGCCGCCCGAAGGCGGCCTTTTCTCGTACGCCGTTGCGCTTAGCGGGCCTTGAGGTCCACGAAGTCGCGCTGGGTGGCGCCGGTGTACAGCTGACGCGGACGGCCGATCTTGTACGGACCGGAGAGCATTTCCTGCCAGTGCGAGATCCAGCCCACGGTACGCGCCAGGGCGAAGATCACGGTGAACATGCTGGTCGGAATGCCGATGGCCTTCAGGATGATGCCGGAGTAGAAGTCCACGTTCGGATAGAGGTTGCGCTCCACGAAGTAGGGGTCGTGGCGGGCGATTTCTTCCAGCTTCATGGCCAGTTCCAGTTGCGGGTCGTTGATGCCCAGCTCCTGGAGAACTTCGTCGCAGGTCTGTTTCATGACCTTGGCGCGCGGGTCGAAGTTCTTGTACACGCGGTGGCCGAAGCCCATCAGCTTGAACGGATCGTTCTTGTCCTTGGCCTTGGCCACGAACTTCTCGATGTTCGATACATCACCGATCTCGTCCAGCATGCGCAGAACGGCTTCGTTCGCACCGCCGTGAGCCGGTCCCCACAGGGCAGCGATGCCCGAGGCGATACAGGCGAACGGGTTGGCACCCGAGGAGCCCGCCAGGCGTACGGTGGAGGTGGAGGCGTTCTGCTCGTGGTCGGCGTGCAGGATGAAGATGCGGTCCATGGCCTTGGCCAGCACAGGGCTGATCGGCTTGGTCTCGCAAGGGGTGTTGAACATCATATGCAGGAAGTTTTCTGCATAGTTCAGGTCGTTGCGCGGGTACATCATCGGCTCGCCCTTGGAGTACTTGTACACCATGGCAGCGATGGTCGGCATCTTGGCGATCAGGCGATGCGCCGAGACTTCGCGGTGCTTCGGATTATTGATGTCCAGGGAGTCGTGGTAGAAGGCGGAGAGGGCACCGATCACGCCGCACATCACGGCCATCGGGTGCGCATCACGGCGGAAACCGTTGAAGAAGGTCTTCAGCTGTTCATGAACCATGGTGTGGTTCTTGATGGTGCCGACGAACTTTTCCTTCTGCTCGGCAGTGGGCAGTTCGCCGTTGAGCAGCAGGTAGCAGGTTTCCAGGTAGTCGGACTTCTCGGCGAGCTGTTCGATCGGGTAGCCGCGATGCAGCAGCACACCTTTATCACCGTCGATGTAGGTGATCTTCGACTCGCAGGAGGCGGTGGACATGAAGCCGGGGTCGAAAGTGAAGTGACCCGTGGAGGTCAGGCCCCGCACGTCGACGACATCGGGACCCAGCGTGCCGGAGAGGACAGGCAGTTCGACGGGGGCAGCGCCCTCGATGATCAACTGCGCTTTTTTGTCAGCCATGATGGCCTCCTATTTATGCTTGAAATCATCTGTACGACCCCCCACGCAGGGCCCGCACCACTATAGAGAGATAAATCCGAATGTCAATTTGCACAATCGGAGAAGTTTGGCTCCTCCAAGCCTCTGTTTTGCCGGAAAAATTTGCCTGTTTACGCCTTTTCGGGGGGTGCGGCAATTAGTCCTTAGGTGAAGGTCTTTCCGTTGTCATTAGGAGCCTAACTGTCTATACTCGGCGACCAGCCGCCAAGGGCCGTCCGGCCTCGCTTGATTGGTGGTTGTCACTCCCGAAGGTGATGGGTACCTGACAAGTGCACCTCCCGACAACTAGCCCTGATCCATAGAAGGGCTCTCAGTGTGAAAAAAGCCGTGAATAGCAAACGACCCGTAAACCTAGACCTAAGGACCATCCAACTCCCTATCACTGCTTACACGTCGATTCTCCACCGTATCTCTGGCGTCATTCTGTTCGTGGGTATCGCAGTGCTGCTGTTTGCACTGGATCGTTCCCTCGCTTCGGAAGAAAGCTTCGAGCAGGTGAAGGCGTGTCTGACCCATCCGTTGGTCAAGCTTGTGATCTGGGGCCTGCTGTCTGCGCTGCTGTACCACCTGGTAGCCGGTATTCGTCACCTCATCATGGATGCAGGTATTGGCGAAACACTGGAAGGCGGTAAGCGTGGTTCGAAAATCGTCATCGCTGTCGCAGTGGTGCTGATCGTTCTGGCGGGGGTATGGGTATGGTAACTAACGTCACTAACTTGTCGCGTTCGGGTCTCTATGACTGGATGGTCCAACGCGTCTCCGCGGTCGTTCTCGCGGCTTATGTTCTCTTCCTGCTGGGCTTCCTGATCGCTCACCCGGGTATCACCTACGCCGAGTGGCATGGTCTGTTCTCCCACAGCCTGATGAAGATCTTCAGCCTGTTGACGCTGGTTTCCCTGAGCGTGCACGCATGGGTCGGTATGTGGACCATCACGACCGACTACCTGACTCCGATGGCGCTGGGCAAGTCCGCGACTGTCGTGCGTTTCCTCGTCCAGGCGGTATGCGGCATGGCCATGTTCGCATTCTTCGTCTGGGGTGTGCAGATTCTCTGGGGTAACTGATCCATGGCTAGCATTCGTACTCTTTCCTTCGACGCCATCATCGTTGGTGGTGGCGGCGCCGGCATGCGCGCTGCGCTGCAACTGGCCCAGGGCGGTCACAAGACTGCCGTGGTGACCAAGGTCTTCCCGACCCGTTCGCACACCGTATCCGCCCAGGGCGGCATCACCTGCGCCATCGCTTCGGCCGATCCGAACGATGATTGGCGCTGGCACATGTACGATACCGTCAAGGGTTCCGACTACATCGGTGACCAGGACGC
Source organism: Pseudomonas sp. YH-1 (assembly GCF_051990045.1). Lineage (NCBI taxonomy): Bacteria > Pseudomonadati > Pseudomonadota > Gammaproteobacteria > Pseudomonadales > Pseudomonadaceae > Pseudomonas > Pseudomonas sp. YH-1. Next base: position 3,549,242 of record NZ_CP178184.1, read on the forward strand.
TATCGAATACATGTGCTCCGTCGGCCCGGAAGCCGTGTTCGAACTGGAACACATGGGCCTGCCGTTCTCCCGTACCGAGCAGGGCCGCATCTACCAGCGTCCGTTCGGTGGCCAGTCCAAGGACTTCGGCAAGGGTGGCCAGGCTGCCCGTACCTGCGCCGCAGCCGACCGTACCGGTCACGCCCTGCTGCACACCCTCTACCAGGCCAACCTGAAGAGCGGTACTTCCTTCCTTAATGAGTGGTACGCCGTTGACCTGGTGAAGAACCAGGACGGTCATGTGGTTGGCGTCATCGCCATCGACATCGAAACCGGCGACACCGTTTATATCCGCTCCAAAGCCGTGGTCCTGGCCACTGGCGGTGCCGGCCGTATCTACGCCTCCACCACCAACGCCCTGATCAACACCGGTGACGGCATCGGTATGGCCCTGCGTGCTGGCGTGCCGGTGCAGGACATCGAGATGTGGCAGTTCCACCCGACCGGCATCGCCGGCGCTGGTGTACTGGTCACCGAAGGCTGCCGCGGTGAGGGTGGCTACCTGATCAACGCCCATGGCGAGCGTTTCATGGAGCGTTATGCTCCGAACGCGAAAGACCTGGCCGGCCGCGACGTGGTTGCCCGTTCCATGGTTAAAGAAGTGATCGCCGGCAATGGCGTGGGCCCGAACAAGGACCACGTACTGTTGAAGCTCGACCACCTCGGCGAAGAAGTTCTGCACAGCCGCCTGCCCGGCATCTGCGAGCTGTCCAAGACCTTCGCCCACGTTGACCCGGTCGTCGCTCCGATCCCGGTTATCCCGACCTGCCACTACATGATGGGCGGCGTTGCCACCAACATCCATGGCCAGGCCCTGACCATGGACGCCAACGGCAACGAGCAGATCATCGAAGGCCTGTTCGCCGTAGGCGAAGTGGCTTGCGTATCGGTACACGGCGCCAACCGCCTGGGCGGCAACTCGCTGCTCGACCTGGTCGTGTTCGGTCGTGCCACCGGTCTGCACCTGGAAAAGGCCCTGAAAGAGGGTATCGAGCACCGCGGTGCTTCCGAGTCCGACCTGGAGTCCGCGTTCAATCGTCTGAATGGCGTGAACGAGCGCACCAGCGGCGAAGAAGTCGCCCCGCTCAAGCGCGAGCTGCAATCCTGCATGCAGAACTACTTCGGTGTATTCCGTACCGGTGAATACATGCAGAAAGGTATCGCTCAGCTGGCTGATCTGCGTGAGCGTATCGCCACCGTCAAGATCAACGACAAGAGCCAGGCATTCAACACGGCGCGTATCGAAGCGCTGGAACTGCAGAACCTCCTCGAGGTGGCCGAAGCCACTGCGATTGCGGCCGAAGCCCGCAAAGAGTCCCGCGGCGCGCATGCCCGTGAAGACTTCGAGGAGCGCGATGACGAGAACTGGCTGTGCCACACCCTGTACTTCCCGGGTGAGAAGCGTGTAGCCAAGCGTGCCGTCAACTTCGCGCCGAAAACTGTTCCGGCATTCGAACCCAAGGTTCGTACTTACTAAGGGTGCCCGCCATGTTGCAAGTGAGTGTTTACCGCTACAACCCTGAGAAGGACGCTGCACCCTACATGCAGGACTTCCAGGTCGATACCGACGGCAAGGACATCATGGTCCTGGACGTGCTGGCGTTGATCAAGGAACAGGATGAGGGCTTCTCCTACCGTCGTTCCTGCCGTGAAGGCGTGTGCGGTTCCGACGGTATGAACATCAACGGCAAGAACGGCCTGGCCTGCATCACCCCCCTGTCGGCCGCTGGCCTGAAGGGCGGCAAGCTGGTCCTGCGTCCGCTGCCGGGCCTGCCGGTCATCCGTGACCTGGTCGTCGACATGCGCATCTTCTACAAGCAGTACGAGAGCGTGAAGCCGTTCCTGCAGAACAAATATGCAGCCCCGGCCATCGAACGTCTGCAAAGCCCGGAAGAGCGCGAGAAGCTGGACGGTCTGTACGAGTGCATCCTGTGCGCCTGCTGCTCGACCTCCTGCCCGTCGTTCTGGTGGAACCCCGACAAGTTCCTGGGTCCCGCCGCGCTGCTGCAAGCCTATCGCTTCCTGGCCGACAGCCGTGACACCGAAACTCAGGCGCGCCTGGCGAGCCTGGATGACCCGTTCAGCGTCTTCCGCTGCCGCGGGATCATGAACTGCGTGAACGTCTGCCCGAAGGGTCTGAACCCCACCAAGGCAATCGGTCACATCCGTAACATGCTGCTGCAGAGCGGCACTTGATCTGAGGGCCCAGCGCCCAAAGATCATTGCAAGAGCGACACCTGTGCCGCCGGAACATTGTCCGGCGGTACAGTCCCTAGGACCCAAGCCCACAAAGCGGGGGTCCTGTTTTGAAAACGTATATATGACCAGCAGGGGCATCCGGGCTGGTACCCGGACTATCTGCGGGGATCGGTGGCTTGAAGTCGCTGTGTATGACTTCGCGCCAGAGATTCCACAGGTGGAGTCCCCTTACCGAGGGTGACCAAGCATGCACGAAAGCGTAATGCAGCGGATGTGGAACAGTGCCCATCTATCCGGTGGAAACGCTGCCTACGTCGAAGAGCTCTACGAGCTCTACCTGCACGACCCGAACGCTGTGCCAGAAGAGTGGCGCACGTACTTCCAGAAGCTCCCCGCCGACGGCAATCCTGCCCCCGACGTCTCGCATTCCTCTATCCGTGATCATTTCGTACTCCTGGCCAAGAACCAGCGCCGCGCCGCGCCTGTTTCCGCTGGCAGCGTAAGCACCGAGCACGAGAAAAAGCAGGTTGAAGTCCTGCGTCTGATCCTGGCATACCGTCTGCGTGGACATCAGGCAGCATCGCTCGATCCGCTGGGTCTCTGGGTGCGTACTGCTCCCTCCGATCTGTCGCTCGAACACTACGGGCTCACCGCTGCAGACCTCGACACTACATTCCGTACCGGTGAGCTCTACATCGGCAAGGAAGAGGCGACCCTGCGTGAAATCATCGATGCGCTGAAGCAGACCTACTGCAGCACCATCGGCGCCGAGTTCATGCACATCGTCGACTCCGAGCAGCGCCACTGGTTCGCCCAGCGCCTGGAAAGCGTGCGCGGCCGTCCGACGTACTCCGCCGACGCCCGTTCCCACCTGCTCGAGCGCCTGACCGCTGCCGAAGGCCTGGAAAAGTACCTGGGCACCAAGTACCCGGGCACCAAGCGCTTCGGCCTGGAAGGCGGCGAGAGCCTGATCCCGATGGTCGACGAGATCATCCAGCGCTCCGGCTCCTATGGTGTGAAGGAAATCGTCATCGGCATGGCCCACCGCGGCCGTCTGAACGTCCTGGTCAACACCCTGGGCAAGAACCCGCGCGAGCTGTTCGACGAGTTCGAAGGCAAGAAGCTGGTCGAGATGGGCTCGGGTGACGTGAAGTACCACCAGGGCTTCTCCTCCAACGTCATGACCACCGGCGGCGAAGTCCACCTGGCCCTGGCATTCAACCCCTCGCACCTGGAAATCGTTTCCCCGGTGGTCGAGGGCTCGGTACGCGCTCGTCAGGACCGTCGCAAAGACGGCACAGGCGACAAGGTCGTACCGATCTCCATCCACGGTGATGCCGCCTTCGCGGGGCAGGGCGTGGTCATGGAGACCTTCCAGATGTCGCAGACCCGTGCTTACAAGACGGGCGGCACCATCCACATCGTGATCAACAACCAGGTCGGCTTCACCACCAGCCGTCAGGACGATGCTCGTTCCACCGAGTACGCGACTGACGTGGCGAAGATGATCCAGGCGCCGATCTTCCATGTGAATGGCGACGATCCGGAAGCGGTCCTGTTCGTGACCCAGCTGGCCGTCGACTACCGCATGCAGTTCAAGCGTGACGTGGTCATCGACCTGGTCTGCTACCGCCGCCGCGGCCACAACGAGGCCGACGAGCCGAGCGGCACCCAGCCGCTGATGTATCAGCAGATCGCCAAGCAGCGCACCACCCGCGACCTCTATGCCGACGCATTGATCGCCGCTGGCGTGCAGACCACCGAACAGGCCCAGGAGAAAGTCGACGAATACCGCGACGCTCTCGACAACGGCCTGCACGTGGTGAAGAGCCTGGTGAAGGAGCCCAACAAGGAGCTCTTCGTCGACTGGCGCCCGTACATCGGCCACGCCTGGACCGCGCGTCACGACACCCGCTGCGACCTGAAGACCCTGCAGGACCTGTCCAACAAGCTGCTGGAAACTCCGGACGGCTTTGTCATGCAGCGTCAGGTACAGAAGATCTACGAAGACCGCGCCAAGATGGCTGCCGGTGGCTTCCCGATCAACTGGGGCTTCGCCGAGAACCTGGCGTACGCCACCCTGCTGTTCGAAGGTCACCCGGTCCGCATGACCGGTCAGGACGTCGGCCGCGGCACCTTCTCGCACCGCCACGCGGCGCTGCACAACCAGAAGGACGACTCGGTCTACATCCCGCTGGCCAACCTGTTCGACGGCCAGCCGCGCGTCAGCCTGTACGACTCCTACCTCTCGGAAGAAGCTGTACTGGCGTTCGAATACGGCTACGCCACCACCACCCCGGATGCACTCGTGGTGTGGGAAGCGCAGTTCGGTGACTTCGCCAACGGTGCGCAGGTCGTGATCGACCAGTTCATCACCAGCGGCGAAACCAAGTGGCAACGACTGTGTGGCCTGACCATGCTGCTGCCGCATGGCTACGAAGGCCAGGGTCCGGAGCACTCCTCCGCGCGCCTGGAGCGTTACCTGCAGCTGTGCGCCGAGCAGAACATCCAGGTCTGCGTGCCGACTACCCCGGCCCAGGTCTACCACATGCTGCGCCGTCAGGTGATCCGTCCGCTGCGCAAGCCGCTGATCGTGATGACGCCGAAGTCGCTGCTGCGTCACAAGCTGGCCATCTCGACCCTGGAAGATCTGGCCGACGGTTCGTTCCAGACTGTGATCAACGAGATCGACAGCCTGGATCCGAAGAAAGTCGACCGCATCGTGCTGTGCAGCGGCAAGGTGTACTACGACCTGCTGGAGAAGCGTCGTGCCGAAGGTCTCGAGAACATCGCGATCGTTCGTCTCGAGCAGCTGTATCCGTTCCCGGAAGACGATCTTGCCGAGGTGCTGTCGCAGTACAAGAACCTCAAGCACATCGTCTGGTGCCAGGAAGAGCCGATGAACCAGGGCGCCTGGTTCTGCTCGCAGCACCACATGCGTCGTGTCATCGCCGCGCACAAGAAAGGTCTCAACCTGGAATATGCGGGCCGCGAAGGCTCGGCAGCTCCGGCTTGCGGCTACGCTTCGATGCACGCCGAGCAGCAGGAAAAACTGCTGCAGGACGCCTTCACCGTTTAACGCCAACGCGCAGTTGATACCGAATTTAAGGAAACACACATAATGGCTATCGAAATCAAAGCCCCAACCTTCCCGGAATCGGTTGCCGACGGCACCGTCGCAACCTGGCACAAGAAGGTCGGTGAAGCCGTCAAGCGTGACGAGCTGATCGTCGACATCGAAACCGACAAGGTCGTGATCGAAGTACTGGCCGAAGCCGACGGCGTCCTGGCTGAGATCGTCAAGAACGAAGGCGACACCGTTCTCTCCAACGAGCTGCTGGGCAAGCTGAGCGAAGGCGGTGCTGCCGCTGCCGCTCCGGCTGCCGCCTCGGCTCCGGCTGCCGCTCCGGCCGCTGCTGCCCCGGCTGCCGCCGCTGGCGACGACAACATCCTCTCGCCGGCCGCCCGCAAGCTGGCCGAGGAGAACGGCATCGACCCGAACAGCCTGGCCGGCACCGGCAAGGGCGGTCGCGTGACCAAGGAAGACGTCGTAGCCGCTGTTGAAGCCAAGAAGAACGCCCCGGCTGCTGCTCCGGCCGCCAAGGCCGCCGCTCCGGCTGCTGCCGCCGCTCCCGTGTTCGCCGCTGGCGACCGCGTCGAGAAGCGCGTTCCGATGACCCGCCTGCGCGCCAAGGTTGCCGAGCGTCTGGTCGAAGCCCAGTCCTCCATGGCCATGCTGACTACCTTCAACGAAGTCAACATGAAGCCGATCATGGACCTGCGCAACAAGTACAAGGACCTGTTCGAGAAGAAGCACAACGGCGTTCGCCTGGGCTTCATGTCGTTCTTCGTCAAGGCCGCCACCGAAGCCCTGAAGCGCTTCCCGGGCGTCAACGCCTCGATCGACGGCAACGACATCGTCTACCACGGCTACCAGGACATCGGTGTGGCAGTTTCCAGCGACCGCGGTCTGGTCGTACCGGTTCTGCGTAACGCCGAGTTCATGAGCCTGGCCGAGATCGAGAACGGCATCGCCACCTTCGGCAAGAAAGCCAAAGACGGCAAGCTGTCCATCGAAGACATGACCGGTGGTACTTTCACCATTTCCAACGGTGGCGTATTCGGTTCCCTGCTGTCGACTCCGATCGTCAACCCGCCGCAGACTGCCATCCTCGGCATGCACAAGATCCAGGAACGCCCGATGGCCGTTAACGGTCAGGTCGTGATCCTGCCGATGATGTACCTGGCGCTGTCCTACGATCACCGCATGATCGATGGCAAGGAAGCGGTAAGCTTCCTGGTCACCATGAAGGATCTGCTGGAAGATCCGGCTCGCCTGCTGCTGGACGTCTGATACGTCAGTTCACACGACGGCCCCGTACTACACGACGGCCCCGAAAGGGGCCGTCCGCTTCACCGGAATAAGGATTGAGACATGAGCCAGAAATTCGACGTGGTTGTGATTGGTGCCGGCCCTGGCGGCTACGTAGCCGCTATTCGTGCCGCCCAACTCGGCCTGAAGACCGCTTGCATCGAGAAATACATCGGTAAAGAGGGCAAGGTCGCTCTCGGCGGCACCTGCCTGAACGTAGGCTGCATTCCGTCCAAGGCCCTTCTGGACAGCTCCTGGAAGTACAAGGAAGCCAAAGAAGGCTTCGACATCCACGGTATCTCCACCGGCGGCGTGAAGATGGACGTTCCGGCGATGATTGCCCGCAAGGCCAACATCGTGAAGAACCTGACCGGCGGCATCGCCACCCTGTTCAAGGCCAATGGCGTAACCTCCTTCGAAGGCCACGGCAAGGTCCTGGCCAACAAGCAGGTCGAAGTGACCGGCCTGGACGGCAAGACCCAGGTTCTGGAAGCCGACAACATCATCATCGCCTCGGGCTCCAAGCCGGTCGAGATCCCGCCGGCCCCGCTGACCGAAGACGTGATCGTCGACTCCACCGGCGCCCTGGAATTCCAGAGCGTGCCGAAGAAGCTGGGCGTGATCGGCGCTGGCGTCATCGGCCTGGAACTGGGTTCGGTCTGGGCTCGCCTGGGCGCTGAAGTCACCGTCCTGGAAGCCCTGGACAAGTTCCTCCCGGCTGCCGACGAGCAGATCGCCAAGGAAGCCCTGAAGGTCCTGACCAAGCAAGGCCTGAACATCCGCCTGGGCGCTCGCGTCACCGGTTCGGACGTGAAGAAGAAGCAAGTCACCGTGACCTTCACCGACGCCAACGGCGAGCAGAAGGAAACCTTCGACAAGCTGATCGTGGCCGTGGGCCGTCGCCCGGTGACCACCGACCTGCTGGCCGCCGACAGCGGCGTGACCCTGGACGAGCGCGGCTTCATCTTCGTCGATGACCAGTGCAAGACCAGCGTTCCGGGCGTCTACGCCATCGGTGACGTGGTTCGCGGCGCCATGCTGGCGCACAAGGCCTCGGAAGAGGGCGTGATGGTTGCCGAGCGCATCGCCGGCCACAAGGCCCAGATGAACTACGACCTGATTCCGTCGGTGATCTACACCCACCCGGAAATCGCATGGGTCGGCAAGACCGAGCAGCAGCTGAAAGGCGAAGGCGTCGAAGTCAATGTCGGCACCTTCCCGTTCGCCGCCAGTGGCCGTGCCATGGCTGCCAACGACACCACCGGTCTGGTCAAGGTCATCGCCGATGCCAAGACCGACCGCGTACTGGGCGTCCACGTGATCGGCCCGAGCGCCGCCGAGCTGGTTCAGCAGGGCGCGATCGGCATGGAATTCGGCACCAGTGCCGAAGACCTGGGCATGATGGTCTTCTCCCACCCGACTCTGTCCGAAGCGCTGCACGAAGCGGCCCTGGCAGTGAATGGCCACGCCATCCACATCGCCAACCGCAAGAAGCGCTAAGGAACGGGACCACGGCGGGGAGGGCGGCAGTCTTTTGCGAGGGGCTGCCGCCCGACCCGCCGGATCGTTTCTCCCCCGAGGGGGACTCGGTCACAGGTGGCGTGGTGCCACGAGCGCCGCGCCGAATGCGCAATACCCAAGACGAAAACGGTAGACAAGCATGAATCTCCACGAATATCAGGGTAAGCAGCTGTTCGCTGAGTACGGCCTGCCCGTATCCAAGGGCTTCGCCGTCGACACACCCGAAGAGGCCGCAGAAGCCTGTGAAAAGATCGGTGGTACCGAGTGGGTCGTTAAAGCCCAGGTACACGCCGGTGGCCGCGGTAAAGCGGGCGGTGTGAAGCTGGTCAAGAGCAAAGAGGACGCCAAGGCGTTCGCCGCCAACTGGCTGGGCAAGCGTCTGGTGACCTACCAGACTGACGCCAATGGCCAGCCGGTCAGCAAGATCCTGGTGGAATCCTGCACCGACATCGACAAGGAGCTGTACCTCGGCGCCGTTGTCGACCGTTCCAGCCGTCGCATCGTCTTCATGGCCTCCACCGAAGGTGGCGTGGACATCGAGAAAGTGGCGCACGAAACCCCTGAGAAGATCCTCAAGGCCACCATCGATCCGCTGGTTGGCGCTCAGCCCTACCAGGGTCGCGAGCTGGCCTTCCAGCTGGGCCTGAAAGGCGATCAGATCAAGCAGTTCACCCACATCTTCGTCGGCCTGGCCAAGCTGTTCCAGGACTACGACCTGGCGCTGCTGGAAGTGAACCCGCTGGTGATCAAGAAAGACGGCAACCTGCACTGCCTGGATGCCAAGATCAACATCGACTCCAACGCCATGTACCGTCAGCCCAAGCTGCGCGCCATGCACGACCCGTCCCAGGACGACGCTCGTGAAGCCCATGCGCAGAAGTGGGAACTGAACTACGTCGCGCTGGAAGGCAACATCGGCTGCATGGTCAACGGCGCTGGCCTGGCCATGGGCACCATGGACATCGTCAACCTGCACGGCGGCAAGCCGGCCAACTTCCTCGACGTTGGCGGCGGTGCCACCAAAGAGCGCGTGACCGAAGCGTTCAAGATCATCCTGTCCGACAGCAACGTCGCTGCCGTTCTGGTGAACATCTTCGGCGGCATCGTTCGCTGCGACATGATTGCCGAAGGCATCATCGGCGCCGTGAAAGAAGTCGGCGTGAAAATCCCGGTTGTCGTTCGTCTGGAAGGCAACAACGCCGACCTCGGCGCCAAGGTCCTGGCCGAAAGCGGTCTGAACATCATCGCGGCGACCAGCCTGACCGACGCTGCCCAGCAAGTCGTCAAGGCCGCGGAGGGTAAGTAATGAGCGTCCTGATCAATAAAGACACCAAAGTCATCTGCCAGGGCTTCACCGGCTCGCAGGGTACCTTCCACTCCGAACAAGCCATCGCCTACGGCACCAAGATGGTTGGCGGCGTGACCCCCGGCAAGGGCGGCACCACCCACCTGGGCCTGCCGGTGTTCAACACCGTCAAGGAAGCCGTGGAAGCTACCGGCGCTGACGCTTCGGTCATCTACGTTCCGGCTCCGTTCTGCAAGGACTCGATCCTGGAAGCGGCCTTCGGCGGCATCAAGCTGATCGTCTGCATCACCGAAGGCATCCCGACCATCGACATGCTGGAAGCCAAGGTCAAGTGCGACGAGCTGGGCGTACGCCTGATCGGCCCGAACTGCCCGGGCGTGATCACTCCCGGCGAGTGCAAGATCGGCATCATGCCGGGTCACATCCACCTGCCGGGCAAGGTAGGCATCGTGTCGCGTTCCGGCACCCTGACCTATGAAGCAGTGAAGCAGACCACCGACGCCGGCTTCGGCCAGTCCACCTGCGTGGGCATCGGTGGTGACCCGATCCCGGGCTCCAACTTCATCGACATCCTGAAGCTGTTCCAGGAAGACCCGAAAACCGAAGCCATCGTCATGATCGGCGAGATCGGTGGTTCGGCTGAAGAAGAAGCCGCTGCCTACATCAAGGCCAACGTGACCAAGCCGGTGGTGTCCTACATCGCTGGTGTCACCGCACCGCCCGGCAAGCGCATGGGCCACGCCGGCGCCATCATCTCCGGCGGCAAGGGCACTGCGGACGAGAAGTTCGCCGCCCTGCAGGACGCTGGTGTGAAAACCGTGCGTTCCCTGGCTGACATCGGCAAGGCCCTGGCCGAGCTGACCGGCTGGCCGGTCAAGTAAGCGCCTCGCTTATTTAACCGTCCGTCAACAGAGGCCACCTTCGGGTGGCCTCTGTCGTTATGGCTGCGTCTACAAAGTGTCGTTCAGGCGACATCGCCGATCATTGCGCGGACGATCTGACGTATGTCAGTGCAGTTCATCGGAATAGATCGTTAGGCTAGCAACTATATGAAGCGTCGCGTTCCCCACAAGGGAAGGCTCGCTCACCGTCAATTCCTACCCGGAGGCGACGGCGATTCCTGACCGGCAAGGATGTCGGGATAACCAGAATGCAGGAGCAAACGGGCCACGAGCCCTTGGAAAACCTCTGCTATCGGACTTCCAAGAACAACTCTCCGTACCGATGACAGCAGCATCACAGGAGGCGCAGGCGTGAGCCGGCCAATCCCGTTCGATGCGGCTTTGTCACGTCCGTACGGCGTGCGTGCCTTGGGAGACCACGAAACCGTTTCAGCACTGTGGTATTTCCCTTCATGAAAGTCTTGAAAGGCCAGGACGTCCTGGCACTTGGTTTTATGACCTTCGCGCTGTTCGTCGGCGCGGGCAACATCATCTTCCCGCCGATCGTGGGTCTGCAGTCGGGACCGCACGTGTGGATGGCCGCGCTGGGCTTCCTGATCACCGCCGTTGGCCTGCCGGTGATTACCGTGGTTGCCCTGGCCAAGGTCGGTGGTGCGATGGACACGCTGAGCCACCCCATCGGCAAGGTCGCCGGTGGGTTGCTGGCGGCTGTCTGCTACCTGTCGGTTGGACCGCTGTTCGCCACCCCGCGTACCGCCACCGTCTCCTTCGAAGTCGGCCTGGCGCCGCTGACCGGGGAGGGCGCGCTGCCGCTGTTCCTCTACAGCCTGGTGTACTTCCTGATCGTGCTGGTGATCTCGCTGTATCCGGGCAAGCTGCTCGATACTGTTGGCCGCTTCCTTGCGCCGCTGAAGATCATCGCCCTGGCCGCACTGGGCATCGCCGCCTTCATGCTGCCGGCCGGTCCCATCGGCGTTGCTGAGCCGGCCTACCAGACGGCCGCGTTCTCCCAGGGCTTCGTCAATGGCTACCTGACCATGGATACCCTCGGCGCGCTGGTCTTCGGCATCGTCATCGTCAATGCGATCCGTTCCCGTGGCGTGCAGTCGCCGCGGCTGATCACCCGCTACGCCATCATCGCCGGCCTGATCGCCGGGGTGGGCCTGGCGCTGGTGTACATCAGCCTGTTCCGCCTGGGTGCCGGCAGCCACGACATCGCCGCTGGTGCAGCCAATGGCGCAGCCGTGCTGCACGCCTACGTGCAGCACACCTTCGGCTCGCTGGGCAGCACCTTCCTCGCCGTGCTCATCGCGCTGGCCTGCCTGGTCACCGCCGTGGGCCTGACCTGCGCCTGCGCCGAGTACTTCTGCCGCATCCTGCCGCTGTCGTACCGGAGCCTGGTGATCATCCTGGCCGGCTTCTCGCTGCTGGTGTCGAACCTGGGTCTGACCAAGCTCATCCAGTTCTCGATCCCGGTGCTGACCGCCATCTACCCGCCGTGCATCGTGCTGGTGGCGCTGAGCTTCTGTGCCAGCCTGTGGCGTTCGCAAACCCGTATCGTCGCCCCGGTCATGGTCATCTCCTTCGTCTTCGGCATCATCGACGCGCTGAAAGGCGCCAAGCTCGATGCCTGGATGCCAGCCTGGATGGAGCACCTGCCGCTGGCCGAACAGGGCCTCGCCTGGCTGATCCCCTCGGTGGCCATGCTGGCCGTGATGGTGGTGATCGACCGTCTGCTGGGCAAACCCCAGGAAGCGATGGCCTGATATCCCGCCATCCCTGAAAAAGGCCGCCCACAAGGCGGCCTTTTTATTTTCCCAGAATATCTCAGAACGTCCCATTTTTCGCCTGGAGGCCCCGTGTTTGCTGGGTTTCGTGATCGAGTGAGTCTCAAGACGTCCCAAGACGCTTGACTGAATCCCAGTGAAAGTGGGGGAATAAGTGGGGGGTTGAGTGGGGGGTTGGCAGTGAGTGGCCTCCTTGTTTTAAGACGATAGAGGAGCTCTGGGGATGGGGAAGTTAACCGCTAAGCAGGTGGAGAACCTTCTGCAGGCAGGTAGCTATGAGGATGGAGAAGGGTTGCGGATAACCGTCCAAACCTCGGGCAGGAAGAGCTGGATATTCCGGTATCAACTAAATGGCCGTCGCCGCGAGATGGGAGTGGGCGCCTATCCCCAGGTGGGGCTGAAGGACGCTCGTCTGGCATGCAGCGCTCTTCGCCTTCAAATCAGCTCGGGTATTGATCCTTTAGAGGCTCGCGATGCTGAACGGCGAGCTCGTGAAGATGCCGAGAGAGAAAGGCTGGCTCGGCTGAAGACATTTGAGCTAATTGCAAGGGAATACTTCGAAGCGCATAGCGGGGGGTGGTCTGATCGTTGGCGCAAGGGGTGGATTCGCAAGCTAGAAATCTACGTCTTTAGCAGCATCGGTAAGCTCAGTCCTAGAGACGTATCGACCGAAGATGTCTTAGGTATTTTGAGACCAATCTGGGCTGTCAAAAGCCGTACTGCGGATGAGGTGCGCTCGCAAATTGAGCAAGTTCTAGATGCTGCTAAAGCCCGGGGTCTTCGAGACGGTGAGAACCCTGCGCGCTGGAAAGGCCACCTGGACAATCTTCTGAGCAGGTCTGATAAGAAGAAGGCACGGACCAGTAAGAGCTTTGTTGCTCTAAAGTGGAAAGACGCTCCAGCATTGATGCGCAAGCTTGGTGAACTGAATATTAGGAACGCTCAGGCTTTGCAGTTCCTGCTACTCACCGGTGCACGCAGTCATATGGTTCGGTTCGCCAAATGGGATGAGTTCGACTGGGAAAAGCGGACCTGGAATCTCGAAGGCTCTCGGATGAAAACACGCCAGCCATTTACAGTTCCTTTGGCTGACGAGGTTGTCGCGTTTCTTGAATCAATCCCGAGGGTAAAAGACTCCCCGTATGTATTTCCTGGGCATGGTAGGTCTGGGGTTATGCACGCAAATGGCATGCGAAATCTTCTGCTCGATGATTTGGGGTATGAGGATGTGACTTGCCACGGTTTCCGCTCGACGTTCCGGGATTGGGCGGGGGAGTGCACCAACTATCCGAGAGAGGTCTGCGAGTTGTCTTTGGCGCATGATGAGCGGAGTAGCACGGAGAGCTCGTACTCACGAACCGATTTTTTAGAGAAGCGCCGACCTTTGATGGCCGACTGGGCGAGGTTTCTTTTGGAGGTGACTGATTCGGTAAATTGATGTTCTTCTTTTCGATCCCGTCACCGGAGGGCATTTGTGCTTACCAGTAGGACAGTATCTTTTGCTTAGGTGTTGGGGTTCTTAGGGCCTGCGTCGGTGAATCGAGAGATCGCTCGGCTGTAACCATTGCGTACCCCAGAAGAGAAGAACCCTCCACACTGCGATTTACGTGTGCAACCGTCGCATTCAGGAACATATTCGTTTTTCCAGTCACTGATGGACTTGCGGTAATAGGGGAGTACGTCGTCGTTCACCAGGCACAGCTGGTGGTTATAGACCGAGACGTTCATGCGATAGGCCGCCAGAATTCCTACTGCCTCACTCAAGACGTCTCGGTAGTCCGCGGGGTCAATCCATAGGGCGTCCAGATTGGCGCGTGTGAAGCCGATCATCTCCAGCCCCATCAGCGTCACGTGATCGACGAACAGTAGGTTCCTTGCGATGTATTCGCACAGCTGCGGCAGGCGACTGATTGACTGCTTGTGCACCACGATCCGAATCTCAACCTTCTGACCAAGACGCTTGAGGTTGAGGATTCCTTGTACGGTTTCCTGGAATGCCCCCGGTGCTTGAACGATGTAGTCATGCAGGTCGGGATCATCGGAGTAGAGCGGGATTCCGATCATGATGTCGGGGTGATCGATCTCGGCATACTGGCGAGCAAAATTCTCGTCAGCGAACGTACGTCCATTGGAGAGCACATGGACGACAGTCCTCGGCAGATACGACTTCATCATCCGGATGAGATTGATGAATCGAGCGCCGGCCAGCGTCGGTTCCCCGCCTGAAAAACCTACCTCAGGTGTCTCCCTGGGGATCAGGGGAATCAGCGTCTCAAGTTCATCGAGGATCCAGCTGTCGTCGATGTTCTTGGGGGGCTGAGAGCACATCAGGCAGTAGTGGTTGCACTGCTCTGTCACCAATAGCGAGTTGTGACCGGAGTTGGCCCTGAATAGCACTCGGATCGCCTGGCCGTCCAGCCGGATGATGTCGTTGTGGCCTAGGTAGTCGTAGTCATTGGGCAGCAGAGTGAAGGAGCTTTTGCCTTCCAGTTCTTGGGTACGCCAATCAAGAGATTCCGGGAATAGGTAGTGCTGGTAGCCTGCCGGAATATCTTGCGAAGAAACCAGAAATGCTCGAGTCGTTCGTAGCACCATCGGAAGCTCCGGGTTGGTGCTGACCTGCAGAAGCAATGGCCGATCCTGGACTTCGACGAGTTGGATTCGACCGACTTTCCCAGCGAGTTTCAGCATGCGTTTGCCCACTGCATGAAGAGGCGGCGAGTGGATGCATCAGACTGCATCAGGCCGATGAGATGTTTGAAGATGGTCATGTTCCGCTTGCAGAACGAGGACTCAGCTTTGCGGCCCAGGACGTCTTTGAAGATGGCGTGATGGAAGACTGGCTCAGCGCCGCAATAGGACTCAAAGGCACAATCGGAGCACATCGGCGCACTTAGCGTGAAGGACTGCTCCAAAGCATCGAGCAGCGCATCGGAGAGGATGATGTCTTCGTAGCTGCCAGTCAGGATGTTGCCCAGCCGGAACGACTGGTCACCCATCTCTGCGAGCATCCGGCTCTCGTCCGAGGCGTAGACCGAACCGTCGTAGTTGAAGACGATCGCAGCAATGCCGGCGCCGGCGGGGTTCATCAGGTCGACGTAGCCCGGATCATTGCTAGTCAGCATTTTCTTCAAGACCAGCGATGCATAGTGCTCAACGAAGGGGATGCCTGCCTTGTTCAGCTCAAGGATGTACGCGAGCCCTTCCTTGTAGAACTCCAGCCAACGCTCCGTATCGTAGGTCATGAATTTGCGTGTTTTGATCGCAAATCCATACGGAGAAAGTGCTCGCAGAAAGATGCCGTTGAAACCCAGGCGGACGTACTCATCGATGATCTCTCGGACGCGAGCCAAGCTCTTATCTGTCGTAGTCATCAGGGCGCTGACTCTGTCCACGCCGAGGACATTTCTAGCCTTGGTCAAGCCTGCTTCGAAGCGCTCGTAGCTATCACGACCGACGCGCGGGCGATTTGCGTTGTGCAGGTCTGCTGGGCCATCGAGCGAGGTTGACAGGATGATGTCGTGCTCGTGGCAGAACTCAAGGACTTCGTCCGTGAGCAGTGAAAGCGTGGTGGCGATAACAAATTCCAGGTCGCGCTTTTCAACCAGGTTGCGCCGTTTGGCGGCCTCGACCACATAGCGCACCATCTCGAAATTCAAGAGCGGCTCGCCGCCCTGGAACTCGATCTTGATCGCTGGGTTGGGGGATCGGAAAACGAAATCCAGCGACTTATCTGCCATCTCTGGCGTCATGTCGAACGAGGTTTCCCCGTCCATCTGCCGGGACACTTGGCAGTATGGGCAGCTGTGGTCACACCGCAGGGTCACGACAAAGATGTGCAGGCTGGTGAAGCCGGCTAATCGCGAAAGTCGTGTGCGTAGTTTCAGCGCAAGCAGATCCAGCGGTGCCTGCTCATCGGCGTATCGGATGAAATGCTTGGCACGTAGCGACGCGTACAGCGGATGCTCAGCGGTCAGATCTTTGGAGAGGAGGGCGCGCAACTCCGGCATAGGCACGACAAGGTGTTCGCCGGTCATGTTGGTAATGACATAGTCATCACCCTCGAGACGATCGAATTTGAACGGCAGCAGCTCGTACCCATCTCGCCGGGTATAGGCATCCAGTCCCTGGAATTTACTCACTTCAGTTCAGCCTGGCGTTGGAGAAAGCCAATCCCATGATGAGGTTTCGGATGGGAGCGGTTTCAGTCTGAAGCTGCGCACGCAGCTGGTAGTCGAGGACGTCCTTGCGGAATTCTTCGACAGCGCGTTCAAACGCGTCTTGCTCAGTTGTGATGTTCCCGATCAGCCTGCAAATCATGCTCCCGCCATCGACCTTAAGATCGAGCGTGAAGGCGTGCATAGAGCGATATGCCGCCTTCTGGATCGCTTCGGCACCGTACAGCTGACTGTCGAAGGTCAGCTCAGCGAGACCAGCCATTAGCGGCTCGAATAGTGCGAGCTGTGAGAGCTATGGGATGCATGCGAGCTATGCGAGTAGTGAGCAGCAACCATCTGGCCGTCTTCACCACGCTTAAGGATGAAGCTGAAGAGGTTCTCACCTTGGCGGCCGGTGACCACTTGCTCGCCGACGTTGACGATAGGCAGTGCCGCAGCCTGGTTCTCAATGACGGTGTCTTCCGTAGCTTTATCGGTATTGGTGATGGCAGTGGATGCAGATGCTTGGTTAGCGGTTACCGCAGCGGTAAGCGTGGCGAGCGGCAGTAGGAATTCGCGCTTTTTCATCTCAACGTCCCTTTGAGTAGTGTGGATATGTCGGCACTATATCGATGTTACAAAAAGAGTCAAAGTGCCATTAGTCAGTGTGGGCAGTAGCTGCCGTTGAGCTCCTAACCTAGCTGGGCAGTCGCTAATGCCTTTTTTGCTTACCGGGGTGGTTAAAGGTGCTCTCCTTTTGCCCTTCCGATGCTGTTGATCGCTTGAGCTAAGGCTTGAGTGCGCCCGACGCAGGAGATCTGAATGCGCTCCAGCAAACCTGTGCTGCTCGTAAACTGCACCTCTTCGTAGCGTACGACGGGCAGCTTGCGGTTATTTTTGAAGCGCTTGTCCGGTCCACCTTTCTTGTTCACGAATTTCCAAGTCGTGCTGACGATCTCAGAGTCCTTAGGGACGGCGCCGTCTTCGATGAAATTTGTCGTGGAGATGTCGATTCGTAGGTTTTCGTAAGAGACAGCACCGACACCATTGGCTTCGAATACCAGTACCTTGTCCGGGAAAAAATACAGCGTCTGACGGCCAACCGGGATGCTTGGGGTTGCGACATTGGTTTTGACGAAGGGTGGATTTTTCAGTCCCAGGGCTATCGAGCTTCTGGTGACTAAGTGACTGGCGCCGGCGTGGTACTTGCGATCTGTTACTTTCCCCTGGGCTTGTAAATGCCAGGTCGCACGGCAGCTTCTGACTCCTTCGAAGGCCGCATGCAACTGCTCGACAACACCTGAAAATTCCGACTCGATGTCGTACAGCATTACGGTCGTTTTTCTCAATTGATCCCAGTAATAAGCTGCCGCCGTCAGCAAGCCACCTGCGATTAGCACAGTGAGGCCAGCCCAAGACGGTAGTTGCTTGTTGGCGATGAGAACGTATGCGCCGACCGTGAGAGCAGTGATAAAGGGCCAAAGACGTATACGTCTGCGCTTGGTGTTGAGTTCTTCGACGAGCGCCTGAGATGAAGAGTCCACCATCAGGCCGATCTCGCCACTGTCAATTTCCCTGAGGGGCTCATGCGTGCTTGATTGGATCTCCTGTGCGGGAGGCGGAGTGGGCCTCGATTTGGGGGTAGCAGTAGTGGGGGGAACACCTTGCGATGAGAGCGTTTGGCGGTAGTAGAAACCGCCGCGCCCCATGTGGATGTAGTTTCCTTTTGGGCCGGTCCCAACCCGCAGTCCTTTGATGCCTGCTGAGACCCCTATCCCGGATTTTGACAAGTTGAACTTGAATGGCCCGACGCGAACGGACTTGCGAATGTATAAACCCATGTTCCCTCCGGGTATGGCGACGGACGCCATACGGCTGGAGAGTCTTCCACCGTATGGCCGTCGTTTTGCGCGATAGCTGGTTCTGGAGCGCCGCCAGCTGTTCAGGAGAACAGCTTGTCGATCACCCCTTGGATCCTTGCTCGTGCTGAGGCAGATACTTTGCTCAGTCCGAGTTCCCGCGCCATGGCATATAGCAGGTCATCGCCAACAAGACTCTGATCAGCTAACGAGCGAGCGAGCGCAAGAAGCTCCAAGCCGCATATCTCGTCTACCGGGCGAATACTGTTGGCATCGGCTGGTTGCCGGTACACGATGGACTCGCGATCGGCTAAGCGTCGAGGCCAGTAGAACTGGCCAAGTTCGTCTTCAACCTTGCTTTGTTCACGATCTGCCACGGAGGCTACTCGATCACGAATTCTTGCCCCGGTTTTCTTCCATCCGTGAACACGGGCGATTCGGCGTGCAAGCGTTGTGTCGAGAATAGGGCCTTCTTCTTCGATGACGTGCTTGATCATCATGTCCAGGACGGTGTCATAGCTCGCCTCGAAGAATGCGTCTGGGTCTACACCTTCCACGGCGCTCAGCGGGTCGCTCTCACGGTAGAGAGCGAAGCCAATTGCGGTACGCCCTGTGTCGTTTTGGGGGCGCGCATAGCGCGCCATCGGCATCTCGGCCTCTTCGGGTTCAGCTTCCGGCTCTACGGAGCCGTCAGCTTCTTTGAGATGAGAGCGGTCGACTGGCAATTCAACGACATTGTCTTCAAGTGGAACTTCGCTCTTAGCTGCCATAGCCGCCAACTGCTCTTGGACTTCCCGTGCCGCGCGGTGCTGTCTGCTTTCGACCAACAGAGTTTCAAGGCGCTCGTGAATCTTCTGAGCGGTACCCTGGCCGTCGATCCACCAGTCAGTCGACCAGATGCGAAGGATTTCCCATCCAAGGCCTCTGAGTACCTGTTCGCGGAGCTTGTCGCGATCACGAGCTGTTGCGCTGCGGTGGTAGGTTGCTCCGTCGCACTCTATGCCGGCGAGGTAACGGCCTGGGGCATCGGGATCGACTACTGCCAGGTCGATTCGGAATGACGACACGCCGACCTGAGTGACAACTTGCCATCCCTTAAGGCGCAACGCGTTTGCAACGGCCTCTTCGAAAGGACTGTCGTATCCGCCCAGGCTGCCAGTGTCTATCTCGGCCAGTGCACGAGCACCGCGGTCTGCAAATTCAAGGAAGTGCTTGAGATCGCGTACACCCAATGCCTGAGTGCGTGCCAAATCGATTTTCTCGGCTCGCAGTGTGCTGAAGACACGAAGCTCATGGCGGGCTCGGGTAACGGCAACGTTGAGCCTGCGCTCGCCGCCAGTACGGTTGAGCGGGCCGAAGTTCATCGCCACATTGCCCGCTGCATCTGGTCCGTAGGTGATCGAGAAATACATGATGTCTCTCTCGTCACCCTGCACGCTCTCCAGGTTCTTCACGAAGACGGGTTCTAGCTCGCTCTCCGAGAAATAGCTTTCCAGCGCGGGATCCTTTCTACGCTCGGTATCGAGAAGGTCTTCAATTAGCTTCTGCTGCTCACCGTTGAAGGTCACGACACCGATGGTCAGTTTGCTCTCTTTGAATCCGGGGCTGCGAAGACGGCCGATCAAGTCGCCAACCAAGGCTTTGGCCTCAGCCGGATTGGTACGTGCCGACCCTTTCTCATAGACACCGTTGACGATGTGCAGGCTGACAGCGCGATCGGTGGTAACAGGGGAGGGGAACGTTACTAGCTTGGATTCGTAGTACCTTTGATTCGAGAACGCGATCAGGCTTTCATGCCGGCTGCGGTAGTGCCAGTTAAGGTTTCGGATTGGCAGGTTAGCACTGATGCACTCGTCCAAAATGCTTTCAAGGTCGGCTTCGACATCAGCGTCATCCTGAGTTGATTCAGCTCTATCAAAGAACGATGTTGGTGGAAGCTGTTTGGGGTCTCCGACCATCACCACTTGCTTGCCTCGAGCGATCGCACCGATCGCGTCCCATACCGGAATTTGCGACGCCTCGTCGAAGATCACTACATCGAAGACGCTCGAGTTTGCGGCCAAGTACTGGGCGATGGAGAGAGGGCTCATCAACAAGCACGGCGTAAGCTTGGTGAGCGCGTCGGGGATCTTCGACATCAGCTCACGCAGCGGCAGGTGGCGAGTTTTTTTCGTGATCTCGTGCCTAAGCACACCCCATTCCGAGTTCTTGCTCACCGAGTCCTGGGTAGGTAGTTCAGCGCAAAGGCGTGCACGCAACAGATCGCGAGTAAGCGCGGTGAAGCGATCGTCCAATGCTCGGAAGTCGCGAATACGTTGCTCATGCTCGACGCTGACGAATGTGCGAATGACAGGCTCATGATCAACAGCCGTGTTGAGCCACCAACGCGCGTAGTTTGTCTCGAAGGACTTGCGTACGGATCCCTGCGGTACGTGGCCGGCTTTTAGGGCATCAACTAAAGGCAGCAGGCCAAGCGCTGATGCTTCATCGCATGCCTTCTTCCAAGCACACCAAGCGCGTAAGCCATTGCCAGCTTGCACAATTTGCTCGCAGTGAAGGCGCTGCTGGGTGAGGTCTTGTTCACCAAATCTTGCCGCATCCTCTGCTATGAATTGCCCAGCTTCGACAAACGTGTGTGTCTGCGTGATGTAGTGGTCCAGCGAATCTAGTAGCTCGCGTCCTGCTTGAGTTAACGGAGCTTCGGGTTCGAGTAGTGCGTTGGCGTCGCCGAGCAAGCGCGCCAGGGCAGACTTCACACCTTCGACATGCTCAGGCGTTTGGACAAGTGCGGAGATTGCTCCGGCTAAGTGTGCATGGAACTTCAGTACGCGAGAGACCGCATCCTCTTTTGTTTGCAGCCCCAGCCAGAGACCCGAGGTTAGCTCACGTAGGTCAGTCAGATTGCCCAGCTCTCGCTCGATTGTCTCACGTTGCCTGAGAGTCCTTAGTTCGCTCTGGAGCGAATCGCCACAAGCACCGCTGGCGACGAGCTCATGCTCTTCCTCAAGTCGACCCTCGTGCTGAACCGGCCGCCGTGCACGTTGGAATGCCATCGCTGCGTTGAGTGCCTTTGCCTCAGTCTGCAAGCCGGACCAGAGCGAGCCCGTGGCCTTGGAAAGTGGCTCCAGCGTAGAAATCTCACTCTCGATAGAACGAATTTCCCGCATGCGCTCAAGTGTCTCTTTGATCGCGAGGCCGGCTTTCCCTTGAGTGATGAGATCGAACCCTTCATCTGACCATTGACGGCCCTCAGCAGAAGCTGCAAGCGCTGCCTGTGCTCGCATGGTCACTGCAAGAAGTGCTGGATCTGTTTTGGAGCCATTCCAGACAGGGCTACCGGCCTGTCCTGGATCGATAGCATCCAATCGAGCTCGGAGCTCGCGAATAGCGATCCAGCGTTGAAGGTCCTCAGCTATGGATGTAGGCGACGGGGATACTTGAGTACCTGTTAATAAGCCTCGAATCTTGCGCTGGACGAGCCAGGATTTGGGCCAGAATGCCTCACTTCCTATTTCCCATTCTTTCAGAAGGGCTTGGACATCCAAGGCTTCGATCGTGTCGTTGTAGGCGACAGATAGGGACTGTTTGATTCGCTCAGCCTCTGTGAGGGTCTCCAAGCCTTGGTTGAGCAAAATCATGCCCGCCACTGGCCAGGGTTCGGGGAGGCCGGATCTAAGCTCCGCATGCCGAGCCAATAGACCGACTCCGCGCTGACAGTCTTCCAGCGTGCTGGATGTCCAGAAGGCTGGGAGTTTTTGATTGAGGGCACGGTGTTGCTCAATGAGCTTCACGCCTGCTTCTAAGCGTTGCCCGATGGCCCGTGCATCGGGGCGTAGGACAAAGCTCCAGTTCTGTCCGGCGGCAGAAGGAAGGAGTTTCGCCAACGCACCCAGTCCCCTGAGAGTCCTGCTATTGGCTGGCAGCGAAGGCAAACCCGACATCTGGCAATAGCGCTCACTCGCCTTTTGCACAACAGATATGGATGGGCCAAGTTCACGTGCTGATTCGATGACCTTGTGCTGCCAAGTCGGAGACCAATCGTTTTTCCCGATCAGGTGCAACGGGTGTTGGTTTAACGTACTGAATCCGACAGCTTGCGCATTCACCTCGAGCCGATCCGCAACTTCTCGTAGTGCAAGCATGTCAGCGGATTGGTGCTGCGAATGAGATAGCCAGGCGAGATTTATGGGTGCGAGATCCTGGTTGGTACTGACGATGCCAATAGCGTTGTAGATCGTGTACCCGTTGGGATAGCACTCATGTAGCCGTTCGACATACAGGTTCAGGACGTCGCGATGCCCCTGGAGGCGCTGGGCCTCGATTTGCCAAGTCGCGGCATCCGCAGTGCCGCGAGCCTCCCATGCAGAGTGTAGTTGGGAGAGAACTTCGGTTTTCTTCGACTTGCTCGAGTGAACCTCAAGACAAAATTCGCCCAGTCCGACTTCTCGCAGTCGTCGATAAACTACGTCTAGTGCAGCGATCTTCTCGGAGACGAACAGCACTCGTTTCTGCTGAGCGATGAACTGGGCGATCATGTTCACGATCGTCTGACTCTTGCCGGTGCCAGGTGGGCCGATGAGCACAAAATCGTGCCCTTGAGCCGCCGACAACACAGCTGATAGTTGTGACGAATCAGAGGGAAGAGGGCAGAAGACCTTCTGTGGGCTGTACTGCGAATCCAGTAGACGTTCTTCTGGGAATGTGCCGCTCCCGCCACCGTCAAACGCATCGCGGGGCGTATCCAGTAGATGCTTGACCACGGGACTCTGACGGAGGGCTTCAGAACGCTCCGATAGATCCTTCCACATTAGGTATTTGGCGAACGAGAACATCGATAGCACGACGTCTTCGCTGACTTCCCAACCTTTGATGTCTTTGACCGCTTGAGCGACCGTTCGCCAAATCAGCGCGACGTCCAGACCTGAATCATCTTTTGGAAGCTCACCCTCACCGATCCCCAGGCTAAGTTCAAAGTCCTGGCGAAGCATTTCCTGCAGGGTTGGGTTGAATCGCGGCTCGTCATCGTGAATGACCAGCGTAAAGCCCGCGCGCGCGCTCTTTCGCTCTAGCGTTACGGGGACCAAAATCAGTGGGGCCCGATAGCGTTGGCTTTCTCGGTCTTCTCGTGTCCAGGTCAAGAATCCAAGTGCTAAGAAAAGAGTATTGGAGCCCCCCTCTTGAAGGTTCGTGCGCGCACCGCGATAAAGCTCGGTGAGTCGGGTGTCGAGCTCCGAGACGGGCAGACCCACGAACACCTCTTTGCGCTTTAGTGCGTCCAAGGCGTGCTGACGTCGCACATCTTCTCGCTCTCGCTCTTCATGCAATGCTTGGTCGCGAGGATCAGAACCATCCATGAGGTCTGGTCGAGTCAGCAGCTTCAACTGCTGACCGCTGGCGAGAATGTCCTCCAGTGCGGCAGCGTCGGGAGCCTCCAGGCGTACCGCTTTCTTCCCTGCTTTGAAATTCAACAGGTTGTTGCGCAAGGACAGGTCCAGCAGCTTTCGTTGCCAGCGCGCGAGGCGGTCCTTTGGATCCAGCGAGGCAACATCAAACTCCACGGGGGCTTCATCTGGAAGCTCAGGTGGCAGGTCGATAAGTAGTTCCTGCCCCTCGTTGTGCTGCTCGTGATCCGTGCTGCTCAGAACTGGTGTCGCCTCCGCACTGGCCAAAGGCTTGATTCGCTGTAGCCGAGCACGACGGATATCTAGTGCGAGCTCAAAGTCGTGTTCCTGTCCTTCAGCGAGGTGCTGAGCGCCGCGCTCGATCGCGTAAGAAAGTGAAGGTGTGTTTGGTTGGGTGATCAGCGTGGTTTCGAAAAGTTTCAGTTCGTTGAGCTTTACCCGCTTACGCAGAGCGGTGATGTCGTCGACGGTGCTGTTGGAGAACTCCTCAGCTTTGAGCCAGAAGCCTGAAAATGCGTGGCCACGAGTGAAGATCAGCAAGGAGTTTAGGCCCGCCTGCTCCAGTGCGGCGCAGAACAGCAGAGACAGGTCAAAACAGGTTGCCAGACCACTCTCAAGGATGTGGCTTGGGCTACGGACTTTCTGGCCGAACTGTTCGAAACTGGCGGGCGGAAGGGCATAGTCCAACTTGAGGGATGCGACTGCAGCCCAAATGGCTGAGGCAATCTCCCACGCATGTGCGGAGCCGCCGGAGTAACCATTGAGAGCGGGATCTTTCCCTTGTGCTCGTAGCAACTCCGCTGCCTTCTTCAACAACCGTTCGACTGCAATGTCGTTAGGTTGAACAAAAGCGGCTGTCATGTCGGGAAGATGTGATAAACCGCCCCAGTGGTTGCGGGGAAGGAGCTCCAAAGCCAACTCAAGGCGAGCGATTTCTTGGCGCTCTGTGTCACTAGTGCCTTGAGCTGTCAGAGCTAGGGTGACAACCGCTTGCTCGGCTTCAGTAAGCCGGGCGAGCAGGGCACCATCAATTTGTAGGTCTAGGCCTGGAATGGGTAGGAACGTGCCAGGCGAAAGCGTGTCGATGTGCCATGTTTTGGCTTTAAAGACGAGCGGGTCAGAAAGGAGTTGAAGTTCTAGGCCGCTGTATTTCCGATCCGTGTCGTTGACCAGACGCAGCTCTCGAATCACCGGTACCGAGTTCTGGAAGTCTGCCAGGTTTAGCTTTGCAACCAACGTGGCCTGGATGCGGACTGTTTTAATCGGAGCAGACTCAACAGCCTGAACGATTGCTTGTGTGTCCTGGGGCAGTTCGCTATCGGGCTGTTCAATCACTTCGTCACTCATACGGCTCTCCTTGTACCTACCCGACCATACGGCCAAGCGGCGGAAGGCTCTCGAGCCGAGTCCTCCCTCGGCACGCGCTTCCTTGCATAGCGCATCCTAGCCAAGGGGGAATGTGATGGCGAGTGGCCAAAAGATTCTGCTGACGAGTTGTTGCGCACATAGCGGATATAGCAGGTAGCGCGCGATGAGAGCGTGTCTTGACTGTCCTGAAATGCACAGCAAGGCCCGCCTCAGCACGAGTCTTCGCGCTGAGGCGGGCCTTTGGTCTAGAAAATTAGGATCTTTGGGCTAGAGGTTTATTTCTTCTTAGGTTTTCCAGCGTCGCTGCGTTTTTCACGTATACGGCCGTCGTTATTTCTGGACCGGGGCTGCTCTCCACCTCCGGGCTTGGGCACATTGACGTCGGGATTGATTGGGCGTCTGTCGGTCATAATCTCTTCCTAAGATTCAGACATATCATTGTCGCTAAGCTCGTTGCAGAGCTTACGACCCCTTGTTCCAATGAGGGCCAGGATCCAGGCAGATCAAAATTGTTGGGCCCATAATGCGGATCCCTGGCGCATGTTCCTTGATAGATCCACTGTTGTAGATTGTCCAGAGTCGCGGCCAGGATTTGTTGTACGGCAGCCTTCGCCTACAGCTCGTTAGGATCAGTTTGGCAGCGTTGTAGGACATATTGGACTAGTGCTCTGCCGCTAGATATCACCAATTGCTTCTACCGCATAAGTAATCCGCTTCGGTGGTTGCTCTCTGCCGCGAATCACGTCGACCTCCATGCGCCATTCAGTGTCTTGATGACGCAGGTTGCGTATTGCACCAAGCGTCGGGCAGGTTGCGGAATAGGCTGAGTACGAAATCCCGATAATCCAGGTACTTTTCGCAGAATTCCCTAGCGCGCAAGCTCATGAATACATAGGCGTCGGTATGTGGAGTGATCAAGCAAGCCTCTAGCGTGGGGTTGGCCAGCGCGACGTACTTGCGCTCTATTCGCAGGCTTTCGAAAGGATGCCTTGAGATAGAGGCTTTGATAGATAATTAGGCGTTCGCTTGGAGAAAGGTAGAAACACTTGACGGGCATTCCGAAGTCCATGTCGATGTCGTGGAGTGGTCGCTTTCAGATTCGTAATCTACTTGAAATAAATTTCTTGATATCAACTGCTGCTGCCTGGCCTGAAAATGGTGAAATCTCTTCGCTCTTGAGCGGATTCGAATAATTGTAAATTTGAATCCGGGTAGTGGTTGAAGATTACTATTTTTTTAGCTATTGTAATTGACCTATCCAGCTGTAGAACTAAAGGAAACCAAGTATGTCTAGACTCGCTGAGTTTCGTGCCGCAGAAAAAGCCCTCCAGGAGCAGCTGGCCTATCTGGAGTCTATGAAAAATGATGCTGGCCTCAAGCGTGAGATAAAATTCGAGGAAGACCTGAAGAAGCTGATGCAGGAATATGGTAAGAGCCTGCGTGATGTCGTTTCCATTTTGGATCCCGAGTCCCATCTTGCGGTTGGGAGGTCCGTGGTTCGAGGTTCTGCGACTCAACGTAAGGCCCGTGCCATTAAGGTCTACAAGAACCCGCACACCAACGAGGTTGTCGAGACCAAGGGTGGCAATCACAAGGTTCTGAAAGCTTGGAAAGCTGAGTACGGCAACGATCTTGTTGAGTCTTGGTTACAGCGCTGAAAAAGAGGCCGCAATCGCGGCCTTTTTTTTGGCCTGAGTTCAGATGTCTTCTTTACAGAAGGTGCGAGATGCTCCACGGGCGGCGCTTTTCGCATAACTCCTAATAGTATCAATATTAGTAAAGGCCGGTGCCGTAGATGTGCGCAAAGCCATCGATGACTCGGTGTATTAATTAATAGTAATTCTGTATGTCCATAAATTTCTGAATTTGGATGTGCCCTTGAGATATGGCGGTTATCTCGTCCGTGCTGCTGTTTTTGTAGTATGTCGCTATGGAAAAGGAGCGTGATTACCAATTTTAGATGTGAAACTATATTGTCGTTCCGTCGATGTCGGTGTGTCAGCTATGAGGGCCTGCTGTTAATGTGCACTTTTGAGGCGCGCCTGGTTTAACTTGGTCGTGCTTTTATGTCTTTAATGTTTTCTCCTTGTTGTGCAATCTTGCGGGCTATAGATTGGTTTTTCCTATGGTTTGGTCGGGTGTATTTCATGCAGGTTGGGGGGTGGAAGGCTAATGTTTAATTTTGAGGGTTTTCTCGATTTTGGTGTAAAAGTCTGTCGATTTTATTTATTCGTAAATAGCTTGTGAGTCATCCTTAGCGATCCTGCAAGGCTCCCTCTGTCTCCCAAATGCTAGTCATCGGCTATTTCACTGCCTTGTGTCGAATTTTTTAGATGTCAAGCGTAATATTGTCGAAATTAAGGTCGGCAATTGCTCTTCTGAAAGTGTCCTCTGGTGCCGGATTAATGTCCCTGGATGACAGTGCTTGACTTAAAAGTATTGTGCTTTGATTTTGGTTAAGGGGGTAGTCAGGTTAATAGCGATTGGATGGCTCTTGTCTGGAGTTTTGAAGGGAGGAATCAAGTGTTCAGAATAAGCTCAGGATTGATAAGTCAGCTAGTGAATGTCTTAAAGTATGAAGGCTTAGATACTGAGCGTTTGTGCCAGGAAGCGGGTGTTGACCGAAATAAGCTGCAAGCTACCGGCGGCTTCTTCGATTCGGATGATCTTGTCAGGCTGGCAGATATATCGGCTAAGGAATGTGGGGTGGCTCATGTTGGGTTGCGTGCCTATGAAAATTTCCTTCCTGGTGTATTTCAATTGGTGGGCTACGTCATTCTGTCGAGCCATAGTTTGATGGAAGGATTAGAGTACTTAGTGAAGTACTCGGAGTTGATAGGGAATGGATTGATAGTCGGACTGGATGACGAGGGGGGAGGGGTTAGAATTTGGTCGGTTGTTTATCAAGAGAATAAAAGCGAGGCTTCCCACGTCCTGCAGGACATAGCGGTTTCCTCGCTGTTAGGTTTCTTGAAGTGGGCCTTAGGAGGTCGGGAGGTACTGATTGAGGAGGTTGTTTTCTCTTATGAGGAGCCGTTGGATGTATCTGAGCACACGCGCCTATTCGGTAGCAATGTGAAGTTTGGCGCAGGTAGGACCAGCGTCGTGCTTGATAAGAAAATGCTATTAGAGCCTTTGAGTACTGCTGATGAAGGCTTGCTGATGATGCACGATAACTTTGCGAGATCGCAAGTAGATAGGCTCCGCCGGCTGACCTATAGCGATTCAGTGAGGAAAGTGCTTCTGGAGCAATTGGCACAAGGCGTGAGTGACATGAAGTCAGTTTCAGTGGCTCTAAAACTCGGGGAACGAACCTTGCAGCGTGGTCTGGCAAAGGAGGGGAGTAATTTCAAGATTCTATTGGATGAAGTTCGCAATCAATTGGCTGAATATTATCTGGCTCATGGTTCGCTAGATATCTCTAAGATATCGGAGTTGCTAGCATTTAAGGAGGTTAGCAGTTTCCATAAGGCCTGTCGTCGCTGGTTTAAGATGAGCCCTGGAGTGTTTAGAGCTAACAAGCTGAAGAGGATACTGCCTGCGCAGAACTAGCGAAATGGGGCGCGGGCCTTAGTGCGCTGTGACAGCGAGAGATTTCAGGACGTTTAGGTGTGAGGGGACACCTTGGCGGTTTCGTGGGATATTGCTTTATTATTCCAGCTTAGCGATCATTGATAAAAAGCAATGACCTATGTGTTGCCTTGGGTTTTTGTGCTTGTTTGTTTATGGTTTTTGTCTGGGCTGACTGTTTGTGAGCTTTTGAAGTTTTTTATAGTTCCTTTGTCATGGTCTGTTGTTTGTTTTTCCTGAGAGGCTATCCGCCTTTTTATGTGATTTCCTCAGGATTGACGCCTGGTTAGTTTAAGCAAGGTCAGTACGGACGCTGAGGCTGATGTTGATGGGGCAGTTTAATAGAAAGATTGTTCGGAGAAGGGTCCATTGTGGAGATTGCACCCTAGCTGAGCTTTGTCTGCCTTTTTCACTGGCGCATGATGAGGTTGACTTGCTTGATAAGTTGGTTAAGCGCAGTCGGCCAATTGAGCGGGGAGAGTTTTTGTTTCGCCAGGGAGAGGCTTTTCAGGCAGTATTTGCTATTCGCAGTGGGTCAGTTAAGAGTTTTTGTATCACTGACAGTGGCTTGGAGCAGATTACAGGTTTTCAATTTCCTAGTGAAATACTTGGAATGGCTGGTATGGATGAAGGTTTTTATCCAATGTCTGCGCAAGCACTTGAGTCTACATCTGTCTGCGAAATTCCCTTTGAACAGCTCGAGGAGCTGGCTGAGAAAATTCCCCAATTGCGGCGTCAGTTGATGCGGACGATGAGTCGCGAAATTAGGGTAGATCAGCAAATGATGTTGCTCTTGTCAAAAAAGGCTTCTGAAGAGCGAATAGCCACTTTTCTACTGAATTTTTCTGCTCGACTTAGTACTCGTGGGTATTCTGCGAACGTCCTTCGTCTCAGCATGTCCCGCAGTGAAATCGGTGATTATTTAGGGGTCGCGATGGAGACGGTCTCGCGAGCATTTGCGAGGCTGCAGCAACGTGGGTTGATTACGGTGCACGGAAAAGAGCTGGAGATAGTCGATTATACAAGATTGTGCCAGTTGGCCGGCGGAGCAGGTGATGGGTCTACATGATGAAGAAGGTCTTTTCTTCCTGCGGGTTTTCGCATGTTTGTAAAGCTCTGGATGATATTGGTTGCTGTTACTTGCACTCTCTCAGCCATACTGCTTGCAGTGGCTCTTGTTTTGGGGTTTGTACTCTTCATGGAGGGATTTGAGAGTGGGACTTTAAGTGAGCGGGCCATGTCCTTCTTGGGGGGAGGTTTGGTCATTTTTCTTGTCGTGGCTATAGTTTATTCGGCTGCTCCCTTGAAGCGTCTTAGCGACTTGTGGGGGGGGAGGTTCTGATCAAGTTTCTTGCTTGTTTTGTTGCGTGGGTGTCTTTCCTGTTACGAGATTTCCATATACAAGCACCGCGGTAGCGCCTGAATAGTATTTACGAAAATTCTTAGCCCCCCCCTTACTATTCATCCTTCGCAATATGTGATCCCAACGCGGTGGACAGCAAAGTTTCGGCTAACGTTGGGGTAACCGCAGGCCGGCTAGGCGGGAGTACTTATGTGCTGCCGCATAGCCGATGCTGGAGCAGGTTAACTTTGATTAATGGGTATGGAGCACTGCGTGCCTCCGCATGGTGTATGGGCGATAGAAGGGGGGGTGTCCCAACCGATCAGTGCACCTCCACGAACGCTACCCGGGGCGTGGTCACAGGTGGCCAAAATGTCTCCACCCGGTGCAGGGCTACCAGGTTTCAGCAAGCTCCAACGATTATGGTCCCAGTCCGCACTGTTGTGCGCGCTCACGCCCTCGGAAGTTGGGTGCTGGACAGACTTTCCGTGTTTGTTGCCTGGGCCAAAGGAGTACACCAGTCGCTTGTAGTCAACGTCTGCAGGCGGTTTGGGAATGGGGCTTGCTTTGTCGAGATCTGCTCCGTGGTGAGGCGCGACCAAGCCCACAGGGGGAAGCGGAGCCAAGCTCTCCATGAAGTATAGATAATCGCAGTCGCCGGTAAGCAGCCAGCTCCTAGCAGGTACGTGGTTAGGTTCCTCGATAGCTAGGACGATGCCTGTTCCATTTCGGTCCGCACCCTCTCCGCGCATAAAGCGAATTCGCCTTTGAGGCGAAAGTGCCGCATTGCCAATCTCACCTGGTGCGGGATCGTAGATGAAAAATTCCCCGCCATTTCTGATTACATCATGGGCGAAAGCGATGTGCAGTGGTCCGACGTCCTGCATCGGGGCGATCCATTTTCTTTTAAGCGCAGGGTAAGTGTTATTGACCATGACCGCGTAGGCGCCGGCCCAATGATCGGCATCCCAGTGGGATAGCAGAATTGGCGGTTCCATCGTAAAGCAGAATGCGAGCGGGTAAGGGGTTGTGTGCTGGTTTCGATAAACCCCTGCACCGAGATCGTAGTAATGCGTTGGTATTCTTGCGTAGGAAAGCAGTGCATTGGCATTGCCTTGCCCTACGTCATATACCGCCAATAGGTCGGCCACCGCGGTGGATAGCTCGCTCTCCAGCTGCTTGGTGGTTAAGGTTGGAAGGTGTGCCAGCGAGAAGATCGCCGACAGTGCCCGATTCTTTCGCGACGACGGCATCCTCCCGCGCACGTAAATCGGCGTTGGTGCGCTGAAAAGCCCAGGATAGAGCTGTGCCACGACGCCTTTTGGATCCACCTGGCGGGAGACAATCACCTCAAACCACATTTTCTCAAGATCTCCGGCTACGTTGCGCAGGGCTCGAGGGTTGTCTATCGGAGGTAGAGACGGCTGGCCGAAAAAGCCTTGCCCATCGCCCAGTTTGAGTTCTAGTCGGTACATTGGCATCGACTCAAACGGATTGGGTGCGTCATGTGGACTTAATCGCTTCCACTCCTTCCAGGCATCTGCTGTACCCATGGGGTTCGCCATGTTGAGTAGCGGATTCTGTTGCCCTTGCTGGTCGAGCCATTTCGCATCGACCAGATCAAACGCCAGAAGAACGGACTTGGCGTCTGTGTCTATTTCCAGATGATCGAAGCGGGCATAGGTGCGCGAGGGAATTCGCGCATCGGGGGGTACCTCTTTGGGGTATTCCTCTTTGGGGAGGTCTTCATTTGGACGAGCGCTGCGGCGAAAGTGAGTATTCATCGTTTCTAATCTCGGCGGGTAAGTAGTGGAAAAAGCGTTTCACCAATGACGCTGCGCTACCCGTCAAGGGGCGCGTTATCCAGCTTGTGGTTTACCCGAGCGCGTGCCGGGAGCAGGTCCATTACATCGCAGAAAAGTGGCCGGTTGGCCCAGTCATCCCTATCGCCAATAACATAGAAGCGCCGTTTGGCACGAGTAGCTGCGACGTTCAGCAAATTAGGGGTGGAGACCACCCAGTCACGAGCTCCAGGGCTTGCGGTGTTACCACCCAGCACCATGATTACCACAGGCGCCTCTTTGCCTTGCATGGTGTGGATCGTCCCGCGGGTCGTCTCTTCGGGTAGCATGGTATTGAGACGACGGCGTACGTCCTGGAAGGGCGTGATGACAGAGATATCTTTGTCAGGCACACCATCGTCTTTTAGCCGGGCCATCAGGTGCTGTAGCGCGTCCCCTTCGGCATCCACCCAATTGCCCGTGGATATACCCGTCGCATGAATCCAGCCGGTGGATAGCTTGGCTTTGGTTTCTTTTGCAGGGGAGGGGGCCAGCGTCCCGTACACCATGGCATTGTCGTAGGCTATTCGGTTGGCAAGATCGAACATGGGGCGATCACATCGGCGATGGACCACGAGAGGCAAGCCTACCCAGTTCTTGGAGTCGCGAGGGCCGAGCATGTTTCCCCAAGGGGTAGCTTGGTCGGCGAGGGTTTGTGCTGATTGCCGGTTAGGCAGCCAATGTGTCCCTACTCCAAAGCACTTCCGCATATGCTCCAGAGCAGCATCAGACACACTGATGATCGGGGGCAGTTGCAAGGGGTCTCCTACAAGCACTGCGCGCCTTGAGCGCCACAATGCGCCAACGGCCGCCTGTGGTGTCGCTTGCCCGGCTTCATCGACCAAGAGCCAACCTATCTCGCCTGCATTTAATGAACCGAAAGACCGCGCGAAGGATGCAAAGGTACTGCTCAGCACCGGGACAACCATGAAAAGCGAGGCCCAAACTGAGCGGATCGCGTCTCTGGAAACACCTGAGTAGCGTCCACCACCCAGCATATCGGTGACGAAGCGCAGGTTCGCTCTGATTCGCTTGGCTTCGATTTGGAAGAACGTGCGGTGCAACTGCAGGGCTTGTAGGAAGACCTTGGCCCTGGCTTGACGCCAGTCTTTAATTATCCAAGGCTCTGCCAGTTCAATCTCGTTACCTCTGCCGATGACGTCGGTGTCGAGCCAGGAGAGTAGATGGACCGCCTGACAGGTGATGGCCAGCGCCCGGGCTTTCGCGAATTGCGTTTGGGCGTGTTCGCGCAATTTCTTGAGCTCATCTTGTCCATCCCTCTGGAGCTTCTCCTGGACCATCTGCTCGGCGTGCAATCGTATCTCAGCCGAGGCAATAGGCTGATGTGCCTTTTTTGCCAGGTCGTACTGCAGTTGCAGAGGTCCGAGCAACGCGGCCCAGCGTCGATAGGCGCCCCAGAAGCTGAAGAGATTGGCCCAGAACCCCGGTTTGCGATTCTGGTGATTCTGCAGCGCCACCGAGCGAAGTCGCAGATTGTTGTTAGCGATCGGTAGACTGCCCTTCTGGAGGGTGGCTAGTTCAGATTTGGCAGCTGCAAGCTTTTGGGCCTGCAGTTGCAAGCTTTCTTCCTTCTGGCGGGCCGCACAATCTGTCTTGAGGAATGCCTCGATGATCTGGCCAATTTCCGCTGCACTGGCACTGAGTTTGTTGGCCCGGCTTATGGCCGTCTTATATTCTTCTACTGCAGACTCCCAGCTGCTTTGGTGCTGCTCCTTTGTCCGCCCCAGATCGATTTGCTTGCTGAGCCAGTCCAAGAATCCTTTCGCATGGCTTTTGGCTTCGGACGCTGTGCCGGAGTATTCTGGCTCCGGTGTTGGCTCATCTTCCGGAGCCTCGACATCAATCTCGTCAAGGTTGGGCTCGATATCGTTTGCTTTTGTGTCTTTCGGTACATCCTTGGAGCTGTCGCCATAAAAGAAACGGCTTACGAACTGGGTACGCTTGGCCTTGCTGCCCAGTGCGGCAGAGATGAGGCCCCAAGCCGGCTTTCCAGTTACCAGCTCGCCAATTTCGCTGAAATAGTCCGCCTCTTTGAGCCAGCTTTCATCAATCTTGTCTCTCTGCGGAAGCTCAAGGGTGACGTTCTCGACGGCGCCATTGTTAGAGGAGGCAACCACAATTTCATGGCCGTATAGCTTGGGGTTCAAGTTGTAGCTGATCAGCTCTTTCCCCCCACTATTCGCCTTCTCCCTCCCGTTCTTCAGGAAGGCCTCCGACGGCCGTGCGAACGAGGCAAGTACATCGGCGCGTTGAGTGACGATAGCTGCAATAAGGTCACGCAATAGCGTAGTTTTGCCGGTCCCGGGCGGCCCATTGATCCCGAGCAGTCCCTCGCTGTTGGCGAGCTCGGTCAGGATCGTGTTGACGGCCAGTTGCTGCGAATGAACAAGCCCTAAGTGTTTTTCAGCAGGCCAACATCCCTTTGAATAATGTGTGGGGAAGAGGCGCTCCACGAGTGCTCTAGAGTTTCGATCTTCGCTTATGTGCAGACGCTTCGCGGAATCATGGAGGCTGAGGTAGCCAGTTAGTGGAGCGCTGCTGATGCCTATTGCCAAACTGTCTCCAACATCGGCCAAGTCGCCCATGATGAAGCTGTTTAGTGGGTCATCTTCCAACTCTGGTTTGCTGGGGTTGGTAGGCATCGATCGCACGCGATGCGAGCGCTTGCCTAGGGGGCCGAAGAAGCTTTCAAGCCCGAGGTATTTCCGGATGAAGTTGGTCAGACGAATAATGCCGCTATCTGTGACTTCACCACCCAGATGAGCCTTCGCCCTTGCTCGGACAGCGTCCTGATCCTCATCGAAACCGCGCGTCCAATCCTTGTTGGCCATCGCCTTCGCCAGAAACCAGGCTTCGCTGGAGAGCACTAGGCTCTCATCAATCATGTGGCCGCTGGCATCGAACTTAACTGAGAACAGGGCAGAGTCGCGTTTTTGCGGCTCCTTGTAGCCTTCGTCCTCACCATAGAGCTCTGCCAGCTTCTTGGCGATATCGCGGCTGTCGTAGAGATGGCAAAAGAGCGTGTGGCTCCAGACCCTACCTTTTCGAATCGCCTCACGCGCTAGAGGGCTGTTTGCTGACCAAGGAAGTACAGGGGCAGCCGCCGATATGTCATGGAAGAAGGCTTCGTAATTCTTGTCCCGTTTCTTAATGGCGGGAGCGGCCTGCGGTTGCAACAGTTCCACCGCTTGCCAGTAGTGGACGATACTTGCTTGGATCATTGGATTCCTTTCAACGCACTCATTGCCCAGTCATTCCTGATTCGCTCTGCTGCGCTAAGCGAGGGGGATAGGATTATGCCAAAGTGCCACCATGTCGTTCAAAGTTTGCTTAGGGCCCATCCTGATCGAGCCATTGGCTGGCCATCTAAAGTAGGCTGAGCGCTTTTGGTGGCGAAGGGCGCACTGAGCCTGTCTAGGATTGACTCTCAATGCCGGGATTTAGCTGGCTATTCTCGAGGTGACCTGGAGCCATCCCCTGCCTGGGTATTGCACGTTACTGTTGCCGCATAGGCAGACCTAATCGCATCCACGCGGGTCTATCTGTGGGCCTTCGCAAGGGGCTGGCAAAGGCTGCAAATGGCATTGATTCACGCAACGTGGAGTGCCTCGAATCGTGGTGGCTACGCCACATCGAACTCTATCCACACGCGACGAGGGTCACCTCCCTTGCCGACACTACCTAACCGTACTTTCTGGATGGAGCCCGAAGGAGCGCTAAATGGGGCGGTTCCGCCCAGCAATTGAGGGTCGTCCGCACGAACAACGCGTGGTCCACAATGATCCCCAAGAGCTTTAAGCAACGAAGGGAAGGGCATTTCACCCCAGCGAACTTTTTTCGCATCGCTCTCGTTGGTAGGTATAAATGCCGAAAGATCTTCGCTGGTCATTAGCTCGAGACCTTTGGCCTTTGCCGTGGCATTTTCGCTGCCATGGTGCCCCACCTTGTAGTAGACCGTCCGCTCTAGCAGGTCAGGTCCTGTAACAACTGAACCGTTGGCCATAGTCCACTTTGTGTCTTCCCAGCTCAGCCAGTTGCCTATCTGGGCATCAGCGGCAAAGAGGAATACGCGTCCTGATTCAACAATTTCGAAGGCCAGCACGAGGCTTGTGTTGTTGATTTTATTGTCGAGTTGCATTGCCAGAGCACCGGCCGAGCTAAGCCAGTCAAAATCGATTCGACGCCATTGCTGGTCCGTTTCATTTGTGTCGGAAGTCCGCCGACGTTTTTTGGAGGCAACGAGAGGGCCGGGCTCACAGGGGCCAAAGTAGTGCGAGGACGCAAAGTCGCAGATGGGATTCCCGCGAGACTTGGTTACCTGGCGAAGCTCGTCGAGCGGTGTACCCGCGGCAGGATCAAACGGCGCTGTTATGTCAGTGAAGCTGCTATCCGGCCTGGCCGCAGAAAACGCATTTGAAAGTGTCTCGGCAATACGTAATCCATCCTCGTCACTGGCCATTTGGTAACGCTCACCCACTCTGTCGACGATATTCAGGTAGGTCGCGTTTCGTGAAGGTGCTAAGACGAATGCACGGATGGCCGGGTCGCTAGGAATGTCCAGCGGGGCCAGTCCGGGCTCAAGGTAGCGGATGCCATTTTTGGCCAGTCTGCCGGCAGCATCGCGCATGCCGCGCACCGTCTCTCCTTGTGCGCCGAAACTAAAGCCCAGGAGCTCATCGATGCCGTCGCGTAGCGTCGTGGCTGAGTTTTCCACTCCGAAAGGGAGGGCCCCATGCAACTGACGGCTGGCACTGGAGAGTGCGTTCAGCGCCTGCTTCTTGAACTTGTCCAGTTCCTGGGCTTTAGGGTCGCTCGGAGATTCTGTCCAGGCCATCCACACTTGATCGACAGTGAATTTCTCAAACCGCTTTGAGGACTCCCTAAAGGCTGAGATGTGATCAGTATGCTCGTGGGTGAGCACCAGAACGTCGATTCTTCCGTCAGTGCGTTGGTAGATATCGGCGACTATGTCGTCGATGATTTGGGAGCCTCCCGTAACAGCCGTATGGATCCCGCAGTCGATGAGCATCCAATACGATTGGCCGCCTTTTTTCCGAAAGCGAAGCAGGTGACAGTCTCCGATGCCTTGGCAGTAATGGCGGATGGTGAAGCCAGAGGGCTTAGCGGGCATGGCTGAGCCCTCCATTGTGTGCGTGCAGAAGAGCAAACGGTTCGTTCGGCGAGGAGGCAAAGTAGAGTGCTTGTAGCGCTCCCAGAGACTGGTCAGAAGCGCTCCGTCGCTGCCGATCTAGACGAGTCTCGCTGCCGCTATCCTTGATGATCGCGTAACGGATACTGCAGTCGTTTACTCGCGGGTCCAGTAGTAGCGTTGCCCCGCCGCGGAACCACATTTGGGGCCCATCGGGGTCCGCGGGATCCACCGGGACGCGTCGACGCTGCAGGACGGTGGCAACAACTTCGGTGAGAAAACTTCCATCGGGGGCAACCCGCCTCGCAGGGCGAACGCTGGGGACATCAAAAGTGGTTCTACCCACGTCTGCTTGCCCAACGACTGCCCCTGCGGCTGAGTATCGTGGTACGCCAGGAAGCAACCCGAACACTGGATAAAGTGAGGGATCGTGTTTGAGCAGATCAGAAATACGCGTCCACAGCAGCCAGCGGTTGGATTCGTTGAGCTGGTGGATTTCCTCTCTATTCAGTTTGAGATCCCATCCAAAATTCAGCCCTTTCAGCAGCTCTCCTAACCACGTCGGTTGCGGGTTCGCTAACGAGCCCCATGCCAATGAATCTTCGGAAATTGTTCGCACATCACGAGGCAGTAGGTTGCGCTTGCGGAATGCGTCCATGAAGGCCACGCGGTAGTAGTAGCGATCAACCGGTACTAGGTCGATATCTGCGGTTATTAGTGCCCGCAGATACTCACCGAACGTGATGTCCACTGCGGGGCAATAGTCCAGTGCGCGGATGCACATTCGCAGTACGTGACGGGCCGTCTTACAGGTTTCCTCGGTCAGCCGTTCGACCAGGTCGCTAGACAATGTTCCTTGGGGAGTATGTCCGACGCCGTTGGTGGCGATACGGATAAGGTCTGCGGTTCGGCGGTCAACGATGTTGAGGAATGCCTCATAAATCGCCGATACGAGGATCGAGCCACGCGCGTGTACATCTAGTTCTTCTGGGTAGATGGGTTTGTCGCCCACGGCGAGATAGGCGCGCAATGGTCCGCCACGATTAATTCCCTCACCGAACTGCTTGGCTAGAGAACCCAACAAGGCAGCGGCGCCCAGTGCACCCCGGGTCTGTCGGATCTGAAAGCGAACGAGCTCGGGAATGGAAAAGTGCTGGAAGATCGCCACGATGTCGGCGAAGGCCTCGTGGAACGCCGGCACGTCCGGATTCGATGCATCCTGGAAGCGGCGGTGTAAGCCATCGAGTAAAGCATGCGACATCTCATGGGCGATGATGTCACTCGATAGACAGGAAAAAACCATGGTGCCGTTTGGCGTTGGGTCGTTAGTCTGAGACTTCGAAGGGAAATAGCCGAACAGAAGCGCGACCTTGTCTGGACTGTAATAGGCATTGTCAGTG
This sequence comes from Pseudomonas sp. YH-1, assembly GCF_051990045.1. NCBI lineage: Bacteria > Pseudomonadati > Pseudomonadota > Gammaproteobacteria > Pseudomonadales > Pseudomonadaceae > Pseudomonas > Pseudomonas sp. YH-1. Next base: position 3,587,477 of record NZ_CP178184.1, read on the forward strand.
CGCAACGCATGGGGATAGATGCGCAGTCGGCGCACGCTATACGCTTTGAGCTGCGATTGACCATTGCGCTTAGTGACCTTGGCCCAGCGCGGCGCCCAAAGCACCCGTCGGCCGAGGGCTTCCTCGAAGTTCTTGATGGTCTTCATTGCCACTGCATAGACCATCTGTTGATGAAAGGCTGGATCCCCTTCGGAAGGCGGCAATCCGTGTTGTCTCAATACCTTGTCATTGTTCAGATCCACCGGATCGTAGAGACGGTTGGAGGCCGGATCGATGTCCACTACCTCCAGGTATTCGCCAACGGGTCCGGGTTTCAGGTCTTCTTCCCAGGGGACACTGATGGTGGTTTGGTTCACCTCAACAGCATCTAACGATTGGGCTATGGAGGGGTCGAGGGCATAGACGCGCAGGAGGCGAGGCGGTGATGGTAGTACCTTGGATTTGCGCTCGATCTTTGGTCTTGGCGCAACGGGGGTAGGTGCGATTCTCACCGCAACAGATCTGCGGCCGAGATGCTGCTCTAGGAAGGCTTTCAGTTGTGTGGAGGGGGTGCCAGCATCCAGTGCTGCTTCGAAATAGCGGTTGAGTGATGCTGGTGCGATGCCGGTGGTAACCCCAGTGTCTGCCAACGCTTCATCGACCTCCCTATAGCGCTGTGCCATTTGAGTTAGCTCGAGCGCGAACATTTCGGCTAGCACTGTTGGCTGATTGGAAGCTAGGCTCACGCCGCCGACGCCAAATATCAGATTCAACCATCCCCAGCTGGATTCTGCTGGAGGGGTCTTGTGAAGATCTGCTGCATTGGCCGGAGCAAATTTGAGCGCCGCATCGGCCTGCAATATGCCTCTGCCGATCTTCTCAAATGTTTCTTCCTTGCCCATAACCGCGGTGTTACTGAGTGCCGTTTTGAATAGGGCCATCCGCGTAGCTTCGATGCGCATCCAGGGCTTGGGGTAGGCGGCAAGTGCCTGTGCATGTGCTGCCATCCATAGGGCTGCGGCGGCGGCCAATTGCGGTGTGGCAGACGAGGTGCCGGCACCGTCCATGCTCACCAGGCTTTTACATCCAAACTCCGCCCATGGAACGTTTGGCGTGAAAGCGCCCATAGCAGTCTGCATCGCCGACATCGGCCCATAATTTCCTTGCATTGTGCCGAGGTCGAGGCCTGCATAGGCTCTGCCGTCGGCCATCACGCCACAGGCTGCGAGTACACGCTGGTATCGTGCCGGGAAGACAATGGAACCAGGCGTTGGCATCTTCGCGTAATTGTTGCCTGCGGCGGTGACCATAAAGAGGCCATGCTCGTAAGCAAGATTGACCGCGTCTACCAGCGCGCGTGAAGTCAGTCCCCCCATGCTCATCGACAGTACATGGGCTCCTTGGTCTATTGCATATTGAAAGCCTTGGACCATGGTGCTGGTGGAGAACCGCACGACCCAGTCCGCGATGCGGACGGGGATGACTGTCGCGTAAGGGGCTCCACCAATAAATCCAGCTATGGCATTTGTGGCGGGAAGGGGCTGGATCTGGTTGCCCGCCAGCAGACTCAGCGTGGCGTGACCATGGCCTTGATTTCGAATGCTGGTCCAACCAGACGGTGTGCGATCGGCCGCATTGTTAGGAAAGCCAGGATCGCGGAAGTTTCGCTGATTCTGCCTGTCCAGGTTCAGCGGCAAGGAAGCATGATTGGGGTCGTAGCCGGTATCTAAATGGGCTATCCGAATAGCCTGCTGTTGTGCACGGCCGACAAGGTTCCTCGCAAGGTCTAACTGCGAGTACTGGCTCTGTAAATGCCAGTCGTTGCCTGCGTGTGCTACAGCCTTTTGGCCGGACGGGTCCTGAGCGTGAAAAGTGCAGGCGGCAGCTCCCAGTGCTTGCATGGCGTGTGTAGCTTCAGGAAACCAGGCCTGCTCGATATCCGGTTCGATGAATTCGATTTGTGCGCCAGCGGAGCCCGCCAGGGCGGCTCCCTGGGCCTGTAGTAGCATCGCATGGGCTGCATCCCATGGGTTCGCTCCAGGCTGCAAGGGCGCCCTGTACCAAGTCGAACCTGGGGGCGCCGCTACGCCTGCTGCTCCGGCGATTCCCCGTTGGGCGGGAATCTTTAGAATTTCCTCCAAGCCTGTGCTGCCAACTGATGCAGCAATGCCTTTCATCTTCGTTGCGTTCAAGCTCCCACGAACCTTGACTAGCAGTGCCTTACTCATCCTGATTCTCCCTTGCGGGCGGCGCAGTTTCGATTGCCAGAGCGAAGGCCAACTGCCTGCATTCACTTTGAAGCGGGCTTAGTCTCGAGGCCGGAGTTGAGATGCGCATACGTTGGATGGATGCGCCAGAATTTGTAGCTTTTACCTTAGTTGAGCGGAGCAAAAACTCATCATTCAAATGAATGAACGGAGAGTGCTCCTGACGGCTGCTATCAACTGTGGATTCAACCGGTGAACGCAACACACTGAACCCTGTGTAATCAGGAGGAGTGTTGCAGATGAAGCAAAGGCCTCGGATCTACTACACCGAAAGCCAGAAAGCACTGATGTGGGATCGCTGGAAGGCAGGTGATTCCCTCCAGCAGATTGCCCAGCTGTTTGACCGGAATCATTCCTCGATCCAGCGGATTCTTGCGGAGACAGGCGGTATTCGCCCAGCTACTCGACGACGTTCCAGGTTGGCGCTCACACTAGCTGAGCGCGAGGAGATTTCGAGAGCACTTGCTGTTGGCCAGTCGATTCGGCATATAGCGATGCGCCTGGAACGAGCTCCATCCACCATCAGCCGCGAGATCAGCCGTAACGGTGGTTGTCGAAGCTACCGTGCCAACCAGGCTGATCAGGCGGCATGGGATAGGGCCCGTCGCCCCAAGCTTTGCAAGCTTGCCCAGTCCCCAAAGTTGGCGCAGCTTGTTGCCCAGAAGCTTCAGATCCAGTGGTCGCCCGAGCAGATCGCTGGATGGTTGAAGCGTACATATCCGGACGTGGCCGACCAAGTGTCACACGAGACCATCTACCGTAGCCTCTTCATCCAGGCCCGCGGCGCATTGAAGAAAGAGTTACTGGAGTATCTGCGCCGTAGCCGTGCGATGCGCCGGTCGCGTCACCACACCCAGAAAACCGACAACCATGGTCGCATCAGCGATACGCTTTCCATCAGCGAACGGCCGGCCTGCGTTGAGGATCGTGCGGTACCAGGGCACTGGGAAGGCGATCTGTTGTGCGGCAGTAAGAACAGTCAGATTGCCACGCTGGTTGAGCGCCGCAGCCGCTATGTGATGCTGGTGAAAGTAGATGGAAAGGACACCGAGACAGTGGTGAATGCACTGATCGAGAATGCCCGGCGATTGCCTCAGGAGCTCTACCAATCCCTGACCTGGGATCGAGGCCAGGAGATGGCTGCTCACAAGCGCTTCACTCTGGCGACGGATATCCAAGTTTACTTTTGTGATCCACAGAATCCTTGGCAACGCGGGACGAATGAGAACACCAACGGCCTGCTACGGCAGTACTTTCCGAAGGGAACTGATCTCTCGCTGTACTCGCAGGACTCGCTGGATAAGGTCGCTCGGCGGTTGAACGAACGACCCAGAAAGACCCTGGGGTACTCGACTCCCGCCGAGTGTTTTAATCAGGCTGTTGCGTCGATCGGTTGAATCCACAACCTATAGCGGACATTCAGTCTCTCAAGATCGCCCCACTTGAGGTGTCTACTTACCGTGGGGTGGAGTCAGCCTGCAACCTTGAGCATTTGAGTGGTGCGGGCGATAACTGAATCGATCATGGTTGTGTCCTGGTAGATCCGCGCTAGCAGGATGGCCCCTTCGTAGTCCGCCACAAGTTGTCGGCCAAGCGCCTGGGCGCGCACCTCGCCGTGGCTGCTTGTCAGGACGTAGGCAAAGGCCGCCGCCCAGTCATCCATGAAGGCGCGGATTGGCTCCATCAAGTCTGTATTGGCGTAACTCGCATCGACGGCCACCACACCCATCAGGCAGCCGATCGTGTCGTCCTGGAAAAGCTTCTTCGCCTTCTTGCCCAATACCGTCATGCGCTCAACCGGGGGCTTGCTGTCGTCATAGGCAATTGCGAACAGGGATTGCTTCAGCTTCTGGTGAGTTGTCTCCAACACATCCCTCAGCAATGACTCCTTGTTCGGGTAGTGGTGATAGAAGGACGCTTTCGTCAACCCGCAAGCAGTGGACAGCATGTCCATGGTCGTCCCGTGGTAGCCATGGCGTTTGAAGGTGCTAGCGCATCGGTGCAGCAGCTCATCTCGACTGATTTTCAACGGGCGCACGGACAAATCCTGGTCATGATTAGGTGCGCTGATTGTATGTCATAAGCCTGGCTATCTCAATTTGACGGTTACCGAATGTTTGGTTAGTTTCCAGTAACCGAACGGGTGGTCAGTAACCTGAGTTCGGATTTCAATTATCCAAAGGAGGTCAGCAGATGAGCGAAGCGAACAGTGGGCCGGGGCGTGTTTCCCGTGGGCAGAGAGGTGCAGTTCTCCTGATTGGTCTGGACAGGGCCGGCAAACGCAATGCGTTCGACAGCGCCATGCTGGAAGACTTTTCACTGGCTATGGGCGAGTACGAACGCAACGATGAGCTGCGCTGTGCAGTTGTATTTGCCCACGGGGAAAACTTCACCGCTGGGCTCGATCTGATGGAGCTCACTCCGAAACTGATCTCGGGTGGCTTCCAGTATCCAGCGGATGGAATCGATCCCTGGGGTGTCGCTAAACCTCGCCGTACCAAGCCGGTGGTCATCGCTGTTCAGGGCACCTGCTGGACGGCGGGGATCGAGCTGATCCTGAACGCTGATATCGCTGTCATCGCCAGCAATGCGCGCTTTGCGCATTTGGAAGTCTTGCGCGGGATTCCGCCCTCGGGGGGCTCCACCGTGCGGTTCACGCAAGCAGCTGGCTGGGCAGACGCCATGCGCTACATGTTGACCGGAGAGGAGTTCTCAGCCGCTGAAGCTTTGCGCATGCGACTGGTTAACGAGGTGGTCGAGCCCGGCCGGGAGCTCGATCGTGCCCTTGAGTATGCAGATCGAATCGCCAAGGCCGCGCCGCTCGCCGTCAAGGCCACGCTGCGTTCGGCGTTTCAGGCGCGAGATGAGGGTGATGATGCAGCGCTTTCTCAGCTCAATGAACTGCTCTTCGCTCTGATCCGCACGGAGGACGTACGCGAAGGTGTGATGGCGATGATGCAGAAGCGGGAGCCGGCATTCAAAGGCCGCTAAACCTCGCCCTGAGGGGGCTCTGACTTTCAGGCCACCTCTTCGTCAAATCGGTTCTGATCGTCTGGATTAAAGGTATGAACACAAGGCAGGAATACAGCACTCTGGCAATCGAGATAGTCCCGCTGCGAGTGTTGGCCAAGGACGGATTCAGCCTGTCCGCCTACCGCTATCGCGCTTTTGGTGTCGCGAGGGGCAATTTGCTGATGGCGGGTGCAACAGGAGTCTCTCAGAGATTCTATCGACGATTTGCAGAGTTTGCGGCCAGCCAAGGATTCAACGTCCTGACCCTGGACTATCGCGGAGTCGGAGAGTCAAAACCAGCCTCCCTTAAAGGGTTCGAGATGTCCTATCTGGACTGGGCTTATCTTGACCTGGCGGCGGCAGTTGATCTGCTAGGCGAAGAGGCGTTGCCGATCTATTGGGTAGGCCACTCCTTTGGTGGTCACGCCATCGGTTTGCTGCCCAATCATCAGAAGTTGGCGGCGGCGTACACCTTTGGTAGCGGAGCAGGTTGGGCGGGCTGGATGAGCAAGGCTGAAGCGCTGAAGGTCAGGTTTCTCTGGCGCTTCGTTTTGCCCGCCATCGTGAGGTGGAAGGGGTATATGGCCTGGAGTTTGCTCGGCATGGGGGATGATCTCCCACTCGGTGTATACAAGGACTGGAAGCGGTGGTGCGCCTATCCGCACTACTACTTCGACGCCCCCGACATGCAACACCTGGTTGACCTCTATGCGCAGGTGCGCACGCCTTGTGTATTTGCAACGGCGATCGATGACCCATGGGCGCCACCGCAATCGAGAAATGCATTCGTGAAGGCCTACCAGAATGCGCCTTTACTTCGCCGAGATATCACGCCTTCCGCCGAGCTGCCGCAGATTGGTCACATGGGCTATTTCAGGGCGAACGCGCAGCCATTATGGGCGGATGTGCTTCGATGGCTTACTGCTCAGCCAACAGCCACCACTGGGCATTTTGGGGCCAAGTCGTGAGGTCTCTATCCGGGCAGGGCTTTGCCGAAACGCAGGCCACGAATTTCCGTGCTTTGGCAGAAAGCAGGCGCGCTGTTCGCCGGTTCACGTCAGAGCCAGTTCCTGATGGTGTGATCTGGGATTGCCTGCAGACTGCAGTGCTGGCGCCCAGCTCGTGCAACCTGCAGCCATGGTCATTCGAGGTGGTGCGCAATCCACAGTTGCTGCAAAAGCTGCATCCAGTCTGTCTGCGCCAGAGTGCATCAAAGGCACCGCTGCTGATCGCGATCTTAGCGCGCCCTGATACCTGGAAGCAGGCCTGCTCCGACATTCTAGAACACTGGCCAGAACCTTTGATCCCGGAGCGTATTCAGCACTTTTACCAGACCATTGCACCCTTCCAGTACAACCAAGGGCTCTGGGGAGTCCGTGGATTTTTCAAACGCATTCTTCTTCGAGTCTCGGGACTGAGTAACCCTATCATGCGCTCCCCGAATAGCCATGAGGAAATGCGGCTATGGGCAGTCAAGTCTTCGGCTCTAGCTGCTCAGAATTTGATGCTGGCTTTCCAGAGTCATGGGTTTTCGACTTGTCCGATGGAGGGCTTCGACGAGGTCAGGTTGCGTGAAGTCCTACCGATCCCGCAGCAGGCGATTCCCATCATGGTGCTCGCAGTGGGGATGGCCGGTGAGCAGGCGGTCAATAGCCCGAGGCTTCGCTTTCCGCTCGATGCTCACGTGCGGTGGCATTGAGAAATTCACTCATACCCGAGGCAACGCAATGTCCTTGCTATTGCAGCTGCATCTATTCGGCGTCGCCTTTTGGCTGGGCGTCGTGTCGGTCGAGTTTCTTTTGGAGAGAAGCCGTAGTCAAAGCAGAGCCCAGGGCTTCTCGGTGGCTGCGATGCATAGAAAAATCGACTTGATGTTCGAGACGCCGGCGTTTTTGCTGGTGCTGGTGAGCGGCTTGATGCTGGTGGACACCGACCGGTTTTCGGGCCTGTACGCAGTGAAGATCGTGGCAGGCTTGATTGCCGTTGTCGGCAATATCCTCTGCGTAATCCCTGTCCTCCGGCGAAGCAGGGCTGCCGAGATGGATGACCTCACTGACGTCATCAAGCGCTCGCGACAGATCGACTTCATATCACTACTCGCAATTCCCGCCGGCCTGGTTGCGCTAGCCGTCGGCATCCACCTGGCAAGCACTCGATGACGGTAGTACTGCCAGGTATGCGCTCAGTTCCGGAGCGCTTTGGGCTGCCGTCAGGCGGCCCCTTTTTCATCCGCAGGCAGCGCGCTTACTACGGAAGGCTGCAGAGACCTTGCACCGACCAGCCTATTTTCGATTTTCACCAGGGAGGCTAAAGTCCGCCAATGTTGCCCCTGACGAGAGGCAGCTACCGACCCAGGCTGTGTGAAAACGTCGTCCTCGCCTAGAGTTGCTGGAGCAACCTCAGCGGGGCGGCGTATGAAGCGATTCATCGAAGAGACGAGCCGGGCACAAGTCAGCTTGCTTCCCGAATGCCTGGATGACTTCGTCGCCGAAGACAACCCGATCCGCGTGGTCGAAGCCTTCGTCGAGCAACTCGATCTGGTGGCCCTGGAGTTCGATGGGGTCACTCCTGCCGTAACTGGGCGACCGTCCTATCACCCCGCCGTACTGCTGAAGGTCTACATCTACGGTTACCTCAACCGCATTCAATCCAGCCGTCGCCTGGAGCGCGAATGCCAGCGCAACCTCGAGCTGATGTGGCTGACTGGGCGACTGGCTCCGGACTTCAAAACCATTGCCGACTTCCGGCGCGACAACGGCAAAGCCATTCGCAATGTCTGCCGGCAGTTCGTCGTGCTGTGTCGCCAACTCGATTTGTTCTCCCAGTCGCTCGTGGCTATCGACGGCAGCAAATTCAAAGCGGTCAACAACCGTGATCGCAACTTCACCCACGGCAAGTTGCGCGCCCGGATGGAGCAGATTGAAAAAAGCATCGACCGCTATCTGGCAGCGATGGACACCGCCGACCGAACTCAATCCGATGTCGCCGAAGCCAAGGCCAGTCGCCTCCAGGACAAAATCGAGAAACTCCGCCAGCAGATGCAGGCGCTCAAGGAGATGGAGCAGCAGCTACGTGAAGCACCGGATGGGCAAGTCTCGCTCACCGATCCGGATGCACGCTCCATGGCTACCAGCGGCAAAGGCACCGGCGTAGTCGGCTACAACGTGCAGACTGCGGTCGATACCCAGCACCACCTGATCGTTGCGCACGAAGTCACCAACGTCGGCCATGACCGTGCGGCGCTCGCCTCGATGGCCGAGCAGGCTCGAGAGGCCACCGGGTCTGAAAGACTTAGTGTTGTTGCCGATCGAGGCTACTTCAGCGGGGTGGAAATCCTCGCGTGCGAGCAGGCGGGCATTACTCCCTTCGTGCCCAAGCCGATGACCTCCAGCAGCAAGGCTGAAGGGCGTTTTGGTAAACAGGACTTCGTCTACATAGCCGCTGATGATGAGTACCAATGTCCTGCTGGGCAGCGTGCAATCAAGCGCTTCTCGACGGTGGAAGATGGCCTCGAGTTGGATGCTTACTGGAGTTCTGCCTGCCCGAGCTGCCCGATACGCAGCAGCTGCACCACGAGCAGTTATCGCCGACTCAAACGCTGGCGGCACGAGGCGGTGCTGGAGGCCATGCAGCAGCGGCTGGATCGCGAACCCGAGATGATGAGCGTGCGCCGCCAGACCGTGGAGCACCCGTTTGGCACGCTCAAACATTGGATGGGCGCGACGCACTTCCTGACCCGAACACTCCCCCGAGTCAGCACGGAAATGAGCCTGCATGTGCTGGCCTACAACCTCAAGCGGCTGATGAGCATCTTTGGCGTCACCGGTGCAATGGAGGCAATGCGGGCCTGAGGCCGGCCATTTTCCGGCGTCTCTCCACCACAAAAACCGCTGCAGATCGCCTCAGCAGGTACTGGCAGCGGCTAACAGCCTGTGGTCGATCCAGTCGCACGCTCCTTCGGGGCCCAATTCCAAATGCGGTTCTGATGTAAGTACTTCGACGTTTTCACACAGCCTGGACCCATAGCGGACATTCAGGCGCTGGAAAAAGGCGGCCCCCACTAGTACTGGGCAGCCCGTCACCGAATGAGTTTTGTATGATCAGCGAGTTCGGCTGATTTCAGCCTGGAGGGCAGTCAGCTCGCTGGATCGATGACCGCTACGCCACACGAGATGGGTGCGGCTGCGTGCGAATGGCCCGGGGAGGGGAAGGACTCGCACCAGGTGCTCGGCCTGCACTGCTCGCAGGACAGAAAGAGGCATAATAGAGACCCCTGTCCCCGCAGCGACGCAAGCAGTGATCGCGTGATAAGAGGCCAGCTCCAGGACGCGTGCAGGGGCAATCTCGCAGGCAGCCAGCCACCCCTCCATTACGCGTCGATAGGAGCATCCCTCGGAAAAGGCAATGATGGTCGTACCCTGCAGATCTCGGGCGTTGCTCACCGGACTGCTGCGGGACACGATCAACGCCAGTTCTTCGACAAATGCTTCCTGACAATCGAGGCCCAGGGCGTTGAAGGGATCAGCAACGAAAGCGGCCTCGATATCACCCCGATGCACTTTGCTGATCAAGACGTCCGACGATCCTGAAATGAGTTCAAGCAGTACGTCCGGAAAGCGTTCGTGATAGCTCGACAGCAACGGAGGCAATCTGGCTGCTGCCGTGCTTTCGAGTGTTCCTATACGCAACGTGCCTCTCAGAGCTCCGCTGCGAAGGGCGGCCTCAGCCTCCGCAGAAAGGCGCAGCAACTTTTCCGCATACTCGTACAGCAAGTTACCTTCCGTGGTCGGAATCAGCTTGCCCCCAGTACGGTGGAAGAGCTCGACGCCCAGGCGTTGCTCCAGATTCTTCACACGGGTTGTGATGTTGGACTGCACCCTGTTGAGCTGGGCGGCGGCGTTGGTGATGCCGTTGAAGTCCACCACCGCCTTGAATATCTGCAGGGAGTCGAGATCCAGGTTTCTCAAAACAAGAACTCCGTATTTCAATAATTCATTTTTTGAGAATCATACGTCAGCCTAAACTGCCTCTCCATCCACAGGCGACAAGCGATGCAGGAGACTCGGGTGCGAAAAATTGGGCTTATAGGTGGCATGAGCTATGAAGGCTCGGCGGTGTACTACCGCGAACTCAACCAGGCAATCAACCAACGGCTCGGCAAGCTGCATTCTGCGCCTGTACTACTGCACTCCGTCGACTTTCAAGACATTGTCGAGCTGCAGCGATCTGGCCGTTGGGATGAAGCTGGTCGACAGTTGGCAGGTGTAGCCAGAAGCCTGGAACTGGCTGGTGCCGAATGCGTGATGATTTGTGCGGTGACGATGCATCTGGTCGCGGAAGAGGTCGCCGCAGCCACTTCGTTACCTTTCATCCATATCGTCGATGTGATGGCGGATAAGCTTAAAAAAAATGGCTACAACAGGCCCTTGCTGATCGCTACCCGCTACACAATGGAGGGCGACTTCTATCCAGCCCGGATGCGCAACCGTGGGATCGAAGTGATGGTACCGGCGCAGCCAGATCGCGAGCGCATTCATGACATCATTTTTGACGAGCTCAGTTTGGGTAGAATTCTTGAGTCGTCTCGCTCGGCTCTGGTCGAGATTGTAGAGCGCGCAAAGGCAGGGGGAGCTGACTCAGTAATTTTCGGTTGCACCGAGATTTGCTTGATTCTCCATCCAGATCGATTGCCGCTGCCCGGCTTCGACTCCACAGCCACCCACGTTGAAGCCGCAGCGGAATTCGCCCTCGGCGATTGAACTCCCGATAGCACTTCTGGCCACCTGAACGCGAATTCGCGGCAAGGGCAAGCTGAATGGCCAAGCCTCAGGTCTCTCCATGCAAATTCATTCAATCCTGCTGCTGCAGGTAGGTACTCCGCCGGCGGAGATACGCGATGTCCATGGCGATCTCTGCGACTGGTTCAGTCGGCTGCTCGCCGTTCCTCTGGATGAAATGATGGTAGTGCGAGTGTTTGAAGGCGATCCTCTGCCACCACCTGATCCAGATCGAATTGCCATCATCACCGGCTCCTGGGCGATGGTCACAGAACGGCTGCCTTGGAGTGAATTGACGGCTCAATGGATTCGCGATGCCTTGGCTTTGGAAATGCCGTTGTTCGGTGTTTGCTATGGCCACCAACTCATGGCCCACGCCTTGGGTGGTCGAGTCGACTACCACCCTGACGGACGTGAGCTGGGGTGCAAGCGGGTTCTGTTACTGTCGGACGCCAGCGATGATCCGTTGCTGGAAAGCTGTCCCCAATCGTTCTTCGCTCAACTGACGCATGAGCAGAGCGTTCTCGAAGCGCCTCCTGGGGCGACAGTTTTGGCGCGAACGGAGCATGATGGACACCAAATCATTCGCTATGGACGAAACGCGATTTCGGCGCAGTTCCATCCGGAATTCACCCCTGAGATCTTGTCGGCTTGCATCCGGCGTCGGGCGCCGTTGCTCCGATCCGAAGGGTACGATCCTCAGCAGATGATTGATGCCATCGTGCCTGCGCCGGAAGCAGCAGAACTGCTCAGAAGATTTGTGGCGACACATCGTGAGCAGCAAGTATTGAGCTAGGACTCGTCGAGCCGGTTTCCGCTTATGGTCAACAGACGCCCTCCGTGGAGGGCAGCCATTGAACGGGGTCGGTTATCGGAAGGGGAAGGGCAATACCTACAGAGGCGAGCTTGCTCCTCGTAGTTCTTCGCACGAGTTTGAGACCGGGCTCTCTCCTGTGGCGGCCGGTACGTCAAATCATCGGATCCCAGCGCTGTGACCAGTCCGGGTCCTGCGACACCACCTCGCGCAGCAGCTCGAACGCCTGCTGCAGCGCCTGCGAATCGCGGTCCCGCGAATACACCAGATAGGTCGGGTAGCTGAACTCCGGCGCCTTGGGCACCCGGCGCAGCACCTTGCGGTCCAGGTAACTTTGCACCACCCGCGTGCGGAAATAGCCCGAGCCACCGTTCTCCAGGATGTACTGCAACGCCAGCGGGCCGAGGTTGAACGACACCGGCGCCTTGGACAGTTCCGGCAGGGCACTGTCGTGTTGCTGGCGGAAGCCTTCGCCCCAGTCGATGTAGACGTAGGGCTCGGGGTTCTGCGCACGCACCAGGATCAGTTTCTCCTCCAGCAACTGCTCCACCTGCATCCCCGGCCAGTAGGTTGGCTGGTAGACCAGGGCTGCGTCGAGCACCCCCAGCTCCAGCTGGCGCAGCAGGCTGTGGCCGTCGCCGATCTCGGCGCGTACCGCGTGGTCGCCGATTGCCTGGCGGATACGGCTGACCCAGCGCAGCATCAACGGGTTGCACAGGCTCACTTCGCCACCGATGTGCAGCACGTTGTGGATGCCTTCGGGCAACGGCAGGTCGCGCTGGGCCGCCTCCCAGGTCTGCAGGATCTGGTTGGCGTAGGTAACGAAGGCCTCGCCGTCCGGCGTCAGGCGTGCACCGGCGCGGTTACGCACGAACAGCGTGCAGTTGAGATGCGCCTCCAGCTTCTGCACCCGTGCGGTGATCGCGGTCTGGGTGACGTGCATGCGTTCGGCGGCGGCCACGAAGCTGCCGTGGCGGACGATTTCCAGGAAGGTACGGGTGAGGTCGATGTCCATGCGGAGGCTTCTGCGCGATTCAGTCGGCCAGTGTAACGGAAAGGTCGGTCAGCCCAGATGACTGAGCAGGTCGCGTTCCAGGGCGGCGATCAGGTCGGTCTGGGTGATCACGCCTACCAGTTCGCCGCGCTCCAGCACCGGCAAACAGTGCAGACCGTGGTCGGAGAGCAGCGGGATCAACTCCACCGCATGGGTGTCGGCATCCACGTGCAGCACCGGGCTGGTCATCACCTCGCCCAGCAGACGGTCGCGGCGCAGGCCGATGCCGCCGAGCAGTCGCGTCCACCAGACGCCCCTGGGCACCAGGAGGTCGATCAGGCTAACGATGCCCACCAGCCGGCGCTCCTCGTCAAGGATCGGCAAGGCCTTCAGGTGGTGCTTCACCAGCAGGCGCAGGGCGTGACTGAGCGGGGTTTCCGGCGAAGCGCAGATCAGGTCGCGGGACATCACCTCCCGCGCGCGGGTCTCGCCCATGCTGCGGCGCAGGGCATGTCGCTCGGTACTGCGCACCAGGCGTTCCAGGTCGTCGCGGGTGATGTCGATGAAGGAGTCCAGCTCGTCCAGCGCCTGGTCGAGGTCGGCGGCCTGGATGCCGACTCGCGCACCGGGCGCCGGGTCCTGGGTCTGGTGGTTGTCCGGCGCAAAGCTTCGGCGGCGCGGGTAGGGCATGCGCGTGAGGTTGTTGAACAGCAGGGCCAGGAGCACCAGGCAGAGGCCGCCGCTGATGGCCGGCAGCGGCGCCATCCAGCTGGGCTCGCCGGGCAGCGGCGAGGCGAACACCATGCAGAAGGCCAGCGCGCCGCCCGGCGGATGCAGGCAGCGCAGTGGGTACATCAGCAGCAGGCTAAGCCCAAGGGCGAGGGCCGCGCTGGCGATGCCGGCGGGTAGCCATAAACCGATCAGCAGCGCTACCAGTGATGCGCACAGGTAGCTGCCGATCACCGACCAGGGCTGGGCCAGGGCGCCGGAGGAAACGGCGAACAGCAGCACTGCCGAAGCAGCCCAGGTTCCGGCGAAGTGCAGGGCCACCGCGGAGCCGAACAGCAGGCCGCAGGTGGCGGCACTGAGCAGGAAGCCCAGGCTGGCGCCTAGCGAGGCGCGCAGCCATTCGCGCGGGCGGGTGTGGGGAATGTCTGGCAGGTACGCGGCGGCGCGGTGCCGCCAGCCGGTGAGGGCGGGCATCGGTAGGTCCGTGGAGCGAAGTTTGAAAAAAACGGGCTCTCGCGGGGAAGAGCCCTGCAAGGTGCCAACATCGGCACTCGGGGAGGCCCCGTCCATGGGGCTGGGAAACCAGAAGGCTGGAAAACAGGAGCGCTGGAGATCAGGCGCGCATTCGGTACGGTGGTGGTGGTTCCGGCAGGGGCTGGACGATCCGCTCGCAGTGCCGGCCGGTGGCCGCGCTCATGCGCCGCGCGGCATTCGGGTCGTCGGCGAAGGGCAGCAGCGCCGCTTGTTCGCCGTCGCTGCGGCAGGTCCGCCAGCAGGCGGCTGTACAGGCGATCAGGCCGATCAGGCTCAGCAGCATCGTCGAGTCCTCAGGCCGCAGCCGCTGCAAGGTTCGACACCGGCTTGCCGGAGCGCACTGTGGCCCAGGTGTTCCACGCCATCAGCAGCATGCCGCTGGCGAAGGTGGAACCGCCGATCAGCCGCACGATGTAGCCCGGATGGCTGGCAGCCAGCGCTTCGACAAAGGAGTAGGTCAGCGTGCCGTCCTCGTTCACCGCGCGCCACATCAGGCCCTGGGTGATGCCGTTGACCCACATCGAGGCGATGTACAGCACGGTGCCGATGGTAGCGAGCCAGAAGTGCGCGTTGATCAGCCCGACGCTGTGCATCTGCTCGCGGCCGTAGAGCTTGGGAATCATGTGGTAGAGCGCGCCGATGGAGATCATCGCCACCCAGCCCAGGGCGCCGGCATGCACGTGGCCGATGGTCCAGTCGGTGTAGTGCGACAGCGAGTTCACCGTCTTGATCGCCATCATCGGTCCTTCAAAGGTCGACATGCCGTAGAAGGCCAGCGACACCACAAGGAAACGCAGGATCGGGTCGGTGCGCAACTTATGCCAGGCACCCGAGAGGGTCATCATGCCGTTGATCATGCCGCCCCAACTGGGCGCCAGGAGGATCAGCGACATCACCATGCCCAGGCTCTGCGCCCAGTCGGGCAAGGCGGTGTAGTGCAGGTGGTGCGGGCCGGCCCAGATATACAGGGTGATGATCGCCCAGAAGTGCACGATGGACAGGCGATAGGAGTAGATCGGCCGCTCGGCCTGCTTGGGCACGTAGTAGTACATCATCCCGAGGAATCCCACCGAGAGGATGAAGCCCACCACGCTGTGGCCGTACCACCACTGGATCATTGCGTCGGTGGCGCCCGAGTAGATCGGGTAGGACTTGAGCAGCGTCACCGGAATCGCCAGGTGATTGACCACGTGGACCATCCCGGTGACCACGATGAAGGCACCGTAGAACCAGTTGCCGACGTAGATGTGGCGCACCTTGCGGCGGGCGATAGTGCCGAAGAACAGGTAGGCGTACACCAGCCAGAGGAAGGTCACCCAGACGGCGATGGGCCACTCCATCTCGGCGTATTCCTTGGACGTGGTGATGCCCAGCGGGTAGCTCACCAGCATCGACACCAGGCTCGCCTGCCAGCCCCAGAACAGCAGGTTGGCCAGGCTGTCGGAGATGATCCGCACGCGGCAGGTGCGTTGCACCACGTAGAAGGAGGTGGCGAACAGCGCGCTGCCGCCGAAGGCGAAGATCACCAGGTTGGTGTGGATCGGCCGGATGCGCCCGAAGCTGGTCCAGGGCATCTCCAGGCTCAGTTGCGGCCATACCAGTTGGGCGGCGATGAACACGCCCATGAGCATCCCGAGGATGCCCCAGCCCAGGGTGGTGAGGGTGAAGCGGCGAACGATGTCGTAGTTGTATTCGGCGTCGCGGGAGGTGTGCTGATCGAGGGGTATCGCGCTGTCCATCTTGATTCCGTCGTACTCCGGTTGACTGACGGCTCCCTGCCCGCACGAATGCGGCAAGGCGAACTAGGCAGTTAGGAGGCAATTCGCCGCAGGGAGCCCGATCAGTCTGAACAGACGCGATGGATGCAACAAACGAATAATAATGCTGCATAAGTGCAGTAACTTTGATCTTAAGGTGGGGTGTTGGCATGCGGCGGCTCTGCAATGCCTTGTCCGGGATCAACGCCGACGAGCGACGCAGCGGAAATGAAGAGGTACAGCGCAAGCTGGATGCATTCGAGAAATTGCAGCGTCAGTGCAATTCAATTCATTTAAAACCGCTTCATGAGGCAGTCTAGGATGGGCTCTCGCCAAGACCTGGAGGGCTTCATGTCCGACGAACTGATTGACTGGTTGCAGACGCTGATGCGCGCCGAGCGTGCCGGTGCGCGGGTGATGCTCGACAGCCTGCGGCAGGCCGAGGAGTTGGTGGCACGTAATCGCCTGGAGCATCTGCATCAGGGCGAGGCGGAAAGCTGCCGGCGCCTGCGTCGATGCCTGGAACGCCTTGGTGTCACGCCCGATACCGGCGTCGGTGACTTCCACGCCAGCGCCATGGCCATTGATGACCTGGAACTGCGCTTCGACTTCATTGGTCGCGGCCAGCGCTGGGTCGCCCGGCAGATAACCCAGCGCCTGCCGGAGATCGACGAGCCCTGGCTGCGCGAGGAGTTGGAGGCGGTGTTGCGGTTGCATCGGTGAATGGAGCGCTGAGGTTATCCGCGATGCCTTTCGGGATCGTCTCGCGGCGAAAACCAACAATGCTGAACATGGTGCGCGTTACATCGCTGCGTGCCTTTCCAGGCTGCTGCCCCGACCAGTTGAAGCGATAGCCGAAATCCGACTCGCTCAGAAAGAACGTACTGCCGGGCTGGCCAGGTCCTGCAAGTAGGTGAGGTCGCACAGCAGCCATTGCCGGAGTCGCCCCTGGATGCGTCCGGCCTGCTGCCAATCGGACAGCAACCGGCTGAGTGATTCCGGGCGAATACCCAGGTGTGTGGCGAGCTGGCGCTGACTGATCGGCAGGTTGAGACGCTCGCCTTGGCGACGGTGCAGGCCGAGCAGATAGGCGGCCAGACGCTGGGAGGCGGAACTCGCCGTCAGCCAGTCGACCTCGTTCACCTGGCGGTAGAGGCGCAAGCTGAGGTTTTCCAGCATGCGCATGGCCAGCGGCGGATGATTCTCGCAGGCCTTGCGCAGCGCGTTGCGGCTCAGTCGGAAGAACTCGCCGCTGCCCTGGCTGCGGGCGTTCATCGGGTAGCGGCCGTGAGGCATGAACATGGCCGCTTCAGCGATCAACTGACCTTCGCGGAACAGGTGGAAGACGCGCTCCTCGCCATCGCAGGTGAAGCGCAGCATTTCCACACAGCCACGCCGTACCAGCAGGAAATGCTCGGCAGGATCGCCTTCGCGGAACAACAGCCTGCCGGCTTCAGCGCGGAGCAAGGTTGCCGACTCACACAATCCGGCCATGAGGGCGTCCGGCAGGTCGGCGAACTGGGGGAGGGCGCCCAACAATCGCAGGCATTCACCACGATCTGGCGCGAACTTAACATTTGTCATTCGTGATGAGCGTGCGGGCTGCAATGATTTGCGAATGAAGATAAGACTTATTCGCATATCAATCAATCGGAGGCTACCGCGCCTCTTCCTTTCACTTGCACTGGTCGCCGGCACCTGCCTGGCGTCCCCGGCCGGCATGGCCCGGGAAAAGGTTTTGCGGTTGGGTGGCCCCGGCGCGGTGGTCAGCTTTCCGCTGCTGCACATGGTGGAAACCAATGCCCTGGCGGAGTACGCCGAGCGCGTCGAATTCCACCTCTGGCAGAACCCCGACCAGCTGCGCGTGCTGCTGGCCAAGAACGAACTCGACTACAGCGCTGTCCCGGTGAACCTGCCGGCGCTGATGGCTGGGCGCGGGCAGCACGTGCGGCTGCTCAACGTCTCGGTGTGGGGAATCATCTGGCTGGTGAGCCGCGACCCTCAGGTGAAAGGCTTCGCCGACCTGGCCGGCAAGGACGTGGTGCTGCCTTTCCAGCGCGATCTGCCGGCGATCCTGATCGATGAGCTGTTGCTCAGCCATGGCCTGAAGCCGGGCAAGGACCTGACGCTGCGCCCGGTCCGCGACGGCCAGGACGCCCAGGCGCTGCTGCTGGCCGGTCGCGCCGATCACGCCCTGCTGGTGGAGCCGGCGGTGTCCCTGCTGCTTTGGCGCAACCGCAGCAAGGGTGGGGCGCCGCTCTACCGTGTGCAAAGTCTGGAGAGCGCCTGGAAGCAGGCCTTCCCTCAACAGCCTGAACTGCCTCAGGCAGGACTGATGAGCAGCCCGCAGCGCGCCGAGGACGGCGAGTTGGCGCGCGCCGTGGAGGCCGCCTATGCCGAGTCCGCCCGCTGGTGCAGTACGCAGCCGCGGGACTGCGCGGAGCTGGTGCATCGGCACCTGCCGCACTTGCCGGTGGAGGCGGTCGAGGAGTCCATCCGCGTCACGCGCCTGGACAGTGTTGCCGCCAGCGTCGCACGCGGGCCTCTGGAGGCGCTGTTCGGCCTGATCGCCGAACGTCATCCGCAGGCCATCGGTGGCTCCATGCCACTTGCCAGCTTCTATGGGCCGTGAGATGAGTCGAATGACTTCCCGACGCTGGGCCGTGCTGGGTGGCGCCTTGTTGCTGGTGGGCTGGCAACTGCTGGCGATGCGCCTGGGCTCGCTGCTCATGGCAACTCCCTGGCAGACGCTGCAAGCCATGGCTCGCCTGCCTTTCGAGGCCGACTTCCGTCTTCATGCCGGCGCCAGTCTGCTGCGCATCGTCTTGGGTGTTGGACTGGGTTGCCTGCTGGGCTTCTGTCTGGGCCTGCTGGCCGGGCTGGACGCTCGTGTACGCGGTCTGCTGGAACCCCTGCGCTGGCTGTTGATGTCGGTGCCGCCGGTGGTGGTCGTGGTGCTTGCGATGCTGTGGGTCGGCCTGGGCTCGGCCATGGTGGTGCTGATCAGCGTGTTGATGCTGGCGCCGGGCATGTACGTGAACACCGTCAAGGGCATGCAGATGGTTGACCGCGGCCTGCTGGAGATGGCGCGGGTCTACCGCTTCAGTCCCTGGCAGAAGTTGCGGCGGCTCTATATCCCTTCATTGACCGCGCCGCTTGGAGCGGCAGTGTTGATCGCCACCTGCGGCGGCGTGCGCCTGGTGGTGATGGCTGAAGTGCTTGGCGCGGAAAGTGGAGCCGGTTTCGCGCTGGCCAACGCGCGCAGTACGTTCGACAGCGCCGGGCTGTATGCCTGGACTCTGCTTATCCTGCTGCTGGTCGCTGCACTGGAGTTCCTCCTGCTGCAACCGCTGCAGCGGCGCATGGGCCGTTGGCAGGAGGCCGCCCATGCTTGAGTGGCACGGAGTCGATCTGCGGCTGGGCGAACGGCAGGTACTCGCCGACGCTTCCCTGCGCCTGCTACCCGGTGAGCGGGTTGGCATTCTCGGGCCCAGTGGCGCCGGCAAGAGCAGCCTGCTGCGCCTGGCGGCCAGCCTGCTGAGGCCCCATCGAGGGCAAGTGGACAACGGATTCCGCCATCCCGTGCTGGCCTTCCAGGAGCCGCGCTTGCTGCCCTGGTGCCGGGTCGCGGAGAACCTGGAAATCCCCCTGCGCGCCATCGGCCACGACCGTACGACGGCGCGTCGGCTGGCCAGCCTTTGGCTGGAGCGAGTCGGCCTCGCCAGCCACGGGCGCGCCTGGCCGAATCAATTGTCCGGGGGCATGGCACAGCGCGTTGCCCTGGCGCGCGCTTTCTCGGTTGAGCCGGACCTGCTGCTGCTTGACGAGCCATTCAGCGCGCTGGACCCGGCCCTGCGCGAATCCTTGCTCGAGCTCTGCCGCGACTGGCTTGCCAGCTCGGGTGCTGCCCTGCTTTGCGTCAGCCACCACCCCGCCGAGCTGGTCGGTCTGGTTGAGCGCTTCGTACTGGTCAATAACGGCGCGCTGCTGCCGTTCTACCTCAATGGACACACCGCCGATCAAGCGGTGGCGCTCCTCCATCAGACCCTGCTGGCCCTGGAGATACCCGCGCGATGCTCTATCCGATCCTGCTGACCCTGCACCTGTTCGCCGCGCTGATGTTCATCGGCACGGTGTTCTTCGAGGTGCTGATCTTCGAGAGCGTGCGCAAGCACGTGCCGGCCGCGGTAATGCGCCAGGTGGAGCAGGGTATCGGCAAGCGTGCGCGGCGGCTGATGCCCTGGGTGTTGCTGGTGCTGTTCAGCGCCGGCCTGGGCATGGTCTGGACGCGCTACCTGCCGCTACTGGCAGACCCGCTGGCGTCCTCCTTTGGCACCTTGCTGAGCCTGAAGATCCTCCTCGCTCTGAGCGTACTCGGGCACTTCTTCACCGCCATGTTCCTGCTCTACTGCGGGCGCATGAACTCGACGTATTTCCGCCGGATTCACCTGAGTGTCTTCAGCCACATGGTCGGCATCGTGCTGCTGGCCAAGGGCATGTTCTACCTGAGCTGGTAAGTCAGATTTCGTGCAGACGGAGCTTGTCATGAGTCGTTGCTTGTCCCCCAAACGCCACTTCCCTTCGAAACTCTCATTTCCCCTGCTGGCCCTCGGCCTGCTGCCGCTGGCGGCGTTGGCGGAAGATCGCATCGAACTGGAGCCGATGCAGGTCAGCGGGAAAAGCCCCGCGCCGGTCAGCGTTTCGGCGCAGACCGAAAGCGAGCGCCTGGCCCGCGTGCCCGGCGGAACCAATCTCGCCGAGCCGCAGCAGGAGACGCGCCTGGCGACCCTGCGCGACGCGCTGGACTACCAGCCCGGCCTGGTGATCCAGGACTTCTTCGGCGGCACCGATCAGCCGCGCCTGAATATTCGCGGCTCGGGTATCCAGAGCAACCCGGTCAACCGCGGCGTGCTGTTGTTGCAGGACGGTCTGCCGCTCAACGAGGCGGATGGCTCCTTCATCATCGGTCTGCTGGAGCCGCGCAACGCCTCGTGGATCAGCGCCCGACGCGGTACAAACGCCGGCAGCCCCGGTGCGACTGCCCTGGGTGGCGAACTGGAGTTCAACTCGCTGACTGGCGCCGACGAAGCCGGACGTGTCCGACTGGAGACTGGTAGTTTCGGCCGCCAGGGCCTGCAGGCCGCCGCCGGGCTGGATGGAGGCGGGCACGATGCGCGGTTGAGTGTCAGCCATGACGAGTACGACGGCTATCGCCATCACTCCGCTTCCCATCGCACGGTGGTGCAGAGCAACGTCGGCCTGGACCTGGGCAACGGCGTTCAGAACCGCAGCTACCTGTCCTACAGCGACCTGACCTTCGAGATCCCCAACGTCATCACCAAGGCTCGCTTGAAGGACGATCCACGCAGCGTGCTGGGCGACGGCAACACCCCGCAGGACCGCCTGCTGAACATCTACAAGCGCGATCCGCACCGCGACACCCAACAACTGCGCCTGGCCAACCGTACGCAGTGGAGCGGGGCGGGCTGGCAGCAGAGCTTCGGCGTCTACGGGCAGAACACCCAGGACGACTTCACCGACCCGCTCAGCCACACCCTGACCGACAGCGATACTTTCGGCGCGCAATGGCTTTTCGAAGGCGAACAGCGCCTGTTCGGCTATCGCCTGGGCACCAGTTGGTCCTACAGCGACATGACGCGCGAGCTGTATGCCAACAATCCGCAGAACGGCAGCCGCATGCAGCGCTTCGGCAACTTCGACCTGGAGGCGTCAAACCTGGATCTGCTGCTCGGCGTGGACTGGCACCTGGCGCCGGACTGGACCCTGGTCACCGAGGTGAAGTGGAGCGATGTCCGCCGCGATGCGGACTCGCGTGACGGCGCCGGTCACCTCGATCAGGGCTGGAACTTTGCAACGCCGAAGATCGGCCTGAACTGGACGCCCAGCCCTGACCTGCGCTGGTACGCCAACATCAGCCGCAGTCACGAAGCGCCGACATTCTGGGAAATCATTTCCGCCGAAGTCTCTCCCGTGGCCCCCGCGGCGGCACAAGCGCAACTGGTCAACCTCGACGTGCAACGCGCTACCACGTATGAGATCGGCGGTACCGGACGCGTCGCCCAGACCGACTGGAGCCTGACGCTGTACCAGAGCGACGTGGAAGACGAACTGATCTCCACCAGCGACTCCTACGGGGTGAAGGTGGGAACCTACAACTACGGATCACGTACCCGCCACCGCGGTGTCGAAGCGGGGCTGAACGGCCTGCTGCCGACCTCGGCCAGCATCGGCGGCGACCTGGCCTACCGAGTGGCCTGGACCTTCAGCGACTTCCGTTTCCGTGGCGGCGAGTTCCAGGGCAACCAGATCGCCGGCGTGCCGCGTCAGCTCTGGGCGGCGGAGCTGCTCTACCGGCGCGGGCCTTGGAGCGTCGGACCGAACCTGCGCTGGCTGCCGCAGGACACTCCGACCGACCACGCCAACACCCGCAACAACTATCAGGATTCCTACGCGCTCTGGGGGCTCAAGGCCAGCTATAAGGCCCGCGAAGGACTGAGCGTGTACGTGCAGGGCGACAACCTGGCGGACAAGACCTACGCCAGCAGCTACGTGATCCGCAACCGTGCCGATGCCAGCCAGCCGACCTTCCTCAGTGGCAACGGGCGCAGCCTGAGTGTGGGGGCGGAGTACGCCTTCTAGGATGGCTGTCTGCGGGGCAATGAACCGCGGTGAGGGTGGTGGGCTTTCGCCGTTATCAGAAGATACCGAGCAGGTTGGGCGAAATTGTGTGGCTCCTGGTCATACACCAGCCGGGCTGCACCCGTGCCAACCCGACGGCGATGCTGGATTGGTTCTCTATCTTCGGTGTGGGCTATTCCGGAGGAGGACGCGAACGTCTGTTCGGCGCATCCGATCGCGCTGACCACCGTGCTGCGACTCATTGGGATCCTGATGGTAAGGCACTGCGGTGGTCCATGGATTCGATACATGGGTGATCTGAAACGCAATCTCCGTAGCGGGCAGGATTGTCTCAGTCGAATCGAGGGCAAAACCTAGGTCAGAGATGCCCGGCTACGCGATGTGCAACCGGGCATCAGCCAAGTCATGATGTCCTTGTGGCTGGCGCACCGGTTTCTTGTAAGGTCGGGACGCTCCGAGAGCTTGGATGAGACCGCTACGCGATGGCAGCGAGACGAGCCTGAATCGACATTCTCCTGCTGCTCAACTTGTCTTTGCGGATGTCCGCTTCTGGCCGATTGCTGACCGAGGCTAAGGGCCTCAACCTAGAGCGGAGGGTCATAAACGTCCGCGAACGGTTACAAAGCAACCCGGCCGAAGCTTGAAGCCAATGTTGCGATCTCGCCGCAACCCGTTGGGCTACGGCGAGGCTGGAACACCTCAGTTCTCGTATCGCAGGGTGATGGCGAAGTTGCGCGGCTCGCCGTAGTAGTTACCCAGGTTCGAGTTATAGATCGAGGCGTAGTATTTCTTGTCGAACACGTTGTCGAGATTCAGTTGCGCACTCAGGTTGCGGCTGATCTGGTAGTTGGCGTTCAGACCGACTAGGTTGTAAACGCCTTGCTCCACGTTGCCCAGGTAGACCTTGCTCTGATGGTAGAGGTCGCCGCCCACGCGCCAGTCGCTCAACTCTCCGGGAAGACGATAGCTGCTCGCCAGTTTGAACAACCGCTGGGGGGCGGTTTCAGTTGCATAATCAGTGCCCTTGCGGGCTCCAGCTACATATTCGGGGTGGCTGTAGGTGTAGCCCACTACCGCATTCCAACCCTTGAGAATCTCGCCGGACACCTCAGCCTCGAAACCGCGATTGCGTACCTTGCCGCCTTCCTCATAGCAGGTTGAGGTACGCCCCGGCCCGCAAATACGTGCTGCGCCAGTAACCGCCTGGGGCATATGGCTCTGGTCGACCTGGAAAATCGCCAGCGAGGTATTGAGCAGCCCGTTGTAGAACTCGTTCTTAAGGCCTATTTCGTAGTTACTGCCAGTGATCGGGTCGAGCAGCTTGTTGTCAATGTCGTAGTTGTTTTGAACCTGATAGATCTCGGTGTAGCTGGCGTAAACCGAGGCGCTGTCAGTCAGGTCATAGACCACACCGGCGTAGGGAATGACTTTTCCGTCTTCCTTGAAGCGGTCCTCATAGTCGGCAGAGGCGTAGTCGACCCAGCTGAAGCGGCTGCCAAGGATCACATGCAGGTCGTCGGTGGGGTTCAACCGGGTGGCGGCATACACTCCCTTGTCCTTGCGCACGTTACGGTACTGGATGCGCTCGTAGCCATAAGTGGGCGAGGCCACTTGCGACGGGGCGAAATCAA
Source organism: Pseudomonas sp. YH-1 (assembly GCF_051990045.1). Lineage (NCBI taxonomy): Bacteria > Pseudomonadati > Pseudomonadota > Gammaproteobacteria > Pseudomonadales > Pseudomonadaceae > Pseudomonas > Pseudomonas sp. YH-1. The sequence continues at coordinate 3,611,631 of NZ_CP178184.1, forward strand.
GGATGTCGACCACGCTTGGGTTGTTGTTGTAGCGCGATTCGTTGATGAAGCGATCCTTGCGTGCGTTAGCGCCGAACACCAGTTCGTGGCGTTGGCCAAGCAGGTAAAACGCGCCGTTCAGCGCCGCATCCAGGCTGATTTGCTCATCGTCGTATTTGGTGTCGTTGGTGAACAGGCGGAACTGGTCATTACCAATGTTGTTGCCGTAGAGCCCGAGAAAATCTGCGTTCGACCAGGTCAGGTTGGTGTTGACCGTCAGTTTCCAGTCGTCGTTGAACGTATGCTTGATGTCAGCAAATACTGTGCGATTAATTTTGTTTAGGTGGGCCCAGCTCGGCGCAAAAGAGCTGGAGCGCGACAGTGGATAGAAGCTGCCATTGAGTTGAGTGGGAAGACCGCCCCAGTCATAGCCGCCGTGATAATCCTTTTGCAGCACGGTACCCAGGCTTACGGTAGTGGCTTCGCTCAAGTCGGCTTCACCGATGGCGTAAAAGAGTTGGTTCTCTTTGTCAGCGCGGTCTACAAAACTGTTGCCGGCGTTGTACAGCAGCACTGCTCTGGCGCGCAGTGTGCCCTGTTCGTTTAATGGCCCGCCCACATCGATCTGGCTGTGATAATTGTCCCAGGAGCCAGCGCCAATTTCTGCTTTGAACTTGTAGGTGTCCGTTGGGCGCTTACGCACCAGGTTGATGGCTGCCGAGGGGTTGCCAGCCCCCTGCATCAGACCGTTTGCGCCGCGAACGAACTCTACACGGTCGTAGATTGCCATGTTGTTCACCGAGGTCACATCCATCGAGTAACTCTCGGAAATACTCGTTGGCACGCCGTCGTATTGCAGGTCGTTTACCTGGAATCCACGAGAAAAGTAACGCGAGCGCTCGGTGCCAAAGTCCTTGGCTGTGCTGATGCCGGTGGCAGCCCTGGCAACGTCCTCCAGAGACTGCATATTCTGATCGTCCATTTGCTGGCGCGTGACGACGCTGACCGACTGTGGCGTTTCCCGCAGCGAGAGGTTCAGCTTCGTCGCGGTGCTGGAGCTGCCGGTGGTGTAGGAGCCGGTGCCTTCGGTCACCGACCCCGGGGACAACCCCGAGATAGTCAGAGGATCCATTTCCAGGGCACCTTCGGCGGCGGGAATGGGCTGGATCAGCCAATTGCCGCCGGCGCTCCTTCGAGCTGCCAGCCCACTGCCGCTCAGCAACTGATCCAGGCCACTCTGTACGTCGAATTCTCCATGCAGCGCTGGCGCCTGCTTGCCCTGGGTCAGTGATGGATCGAAAGGCAGCGTGATCCCGGCAGCCTGGGCAAACCCGTTCAGAGAATCCTCCAGCGCGCCGGCGTGTAGGTCGTAGCGATGAGTCCCGTTTTGATCAGCGTGCACGCCGATGCTGGCCAGTGACACGACGGCGGTGCTGCTGAGGAGAATGCCGCGAAGGGTGAGGGCGAGGGTGGTGCGACGCAATGCTCGCGACGGCGAGGAAAGGGATGGCATGGACAACAAGCTCCTTGGCAATGGCAGTGTGTTTTCCTGTCTGCCGAAGGGCTCGGAAAAAACCGTAATCGTTATCGAGAATTTTTTGCATTTAGCTCAGCGAGCGACGATGCGAATCCACAGCGGCGTGAAGCGCTGGACGCGCAGCGGCATCGAATCGGCGAGGGCGTCGAGGACGTCATCGATGCTGTCGAGCTGGAATACGCCGGAGACCTCCAGCGCAGCAATCGACGGGTCGCAGCTGAGCCATCCCTGGCGATAGCGCCCTAGCTCCTCGATCAGGTCGGCCATGCGCATGCGCTTCGCCACAAGCTGGCCGCGTGTCCAGGCGCTGGCATTCATGGTGCTGTGTTCGACCCGTCGGGTGCCTGAGCCGAGGATCAGGTATTCCTCGCCCGCCAACACCCGGATCGGCTGTGCGTCTGCGCGATGGATAGCGACGATCCCGTCCTCGACCCGCAAGCGCGTTCCTTCGGCTTCATCGCGCACAGCAAAGGCGGTGCCGATGGCCTGTAGTCGAACATGGCGGCTCTCCACCCATAGGCTGCGATAACCCGCCGGTGCCTCGCTGTCCTTGCCCGAGTCGATGAAGATCTCGCCGCGCAGCAATGCGATCGTCCGGCGCTGTGCGGTGAAGCGCACGTCCACCGCGCTGGAGGTATTGAGCTGCAGACGAGTGCCGTCGCTCAGGAGGAACTGCTGATGCTCACCAACACCGGTGACGTAGTCCGCCCCCCAGGTTGCTAGCGGGCGCTCACGCAGTCCCCAGCCACTGAGGCTGCCGATTGCCACGCCAAAGCCCAGCACCTTGAGTGCCTGGCGGCGGCCGTGACGCTTGCCCTGCAGGCGTTGCAGGATGTCCAGTGCGACACCGCCGGGTAGTTCGGCCATGCGTCCGAAGGCCGACTCGCTGGACTGCAAGGCTTGCCAGGCGGTTTCGTGAATCGGATCTGCCTGCCGCCAGAGCAGGCAGGCCGTCTGCGTTTGCTCGTCCGCATAGCCCGATTGCAGACGCACCAGCCAGCCGATGGCCTGGTCGAGTACTGCGTCCGGCAGTTCCCTGGTGCTCATTGCTGTGCCAGAAAGCAGTGGCGAATGGCGGTGGCCATGTACTTCTCCACTGAGCTCAGACTCACGTTCAGGCGCTCGGCTATTTCTTTGTAGCCCAGGCCCTCGAGCCGTGACAGCAGAAACGCGTTACGTACCTTCGGCGCCAGGCCATCCAGTACCGCATCGATTCGCGCGAGGGTCTCCAGCAGGATCAACTGCGACTCTGGGGAGGGCATCTCCGCTTCGGGGAGATGGGCAATGGCTTCCAGATAGGCCTTCTCGACGCGCTGACGGCGCACCCGGTCGATCAGCAAACCGCGGGCGACGACGCTCAGCCAAGCACGTGGCTGCCTGACTTCCTGCAGTTGCGTTGGCTTGCCGAGCAGGTGGACAAAAGTGTCGTGGGCCAGGTCGGCTGCATTGTCTGCGTGGCGCAGGCGTTTGCGCAGCCAGCCGAGTAACCAGGCGTGGTGATCGAGATACAGCGAGTGAATGTCGGCGTGATGGACGCTGGGAGCGGGCGGAGATGTCAACGCGAATCCTTGCGTGATAACGGCTTGCAGATGCGAATTTGTCGCATCTTAAGTGGGCGTTATCCAGACGGCAAGAAGGACGGTTACTGGAAATAGGGAGATGGGGACGCGTTTGGGCTTTCCGAGACTGGTCGATCGCCCTAGCTGAAGAGGGTCTGAGATCGATCCATAGCGGGCATCCAGGCAAAAAATCCGCTGCATAGTTCTTCCTGCAGCGGAGAGTGTGAGAGCTATGATTCTCTTTAGCCGGCGCGTCAGGCGTGGACGCGCGAGTCATGGCCCTCGGATTTTCGCCGAGGACCAGATTGCGCTTAGATTCCGCTAGCTTCAGACAGTGAACGGCCTTTGGTTTCCGGTGCCAAGAAGTAGGAGATGACGAAGCCAACTGCTGTCATGGCCGCCATGATCAACATGGTACCGCCGTCGCCGTAGTGCTCCAGTGAAAGTGGCAGCAGGAAGGTTCCCAGCGCTGCGCCGATTCGGCTGACCGCAGTGATCACACCCATCGCGGTAGCGCGGATGTCGGTGGGGAACAGTTCGTTCGGATAGGACCATTCGAGGATGTTCGGGCCGCCCGAGGTTACTGCGTAGAGACAGAACCAGAAAACGATCAGCCCAACGGGGGCCTCAGGAGCAATGCCAAGCGCGAGGAACGGGAGAATCATCAGAGCGAAGGACCACAATAGAAGTGGTCGGCGTCCGACGGTTTCCGAAAGGCGTAGTGCCGGAAGGCAACCCAACAAAAACAGCAGGGAGATCAAGGCGTAGCCGATATTGCTGAGATTTCCTTCGCTCAGCCCGAATGCCGACAGCATGACGGGGCCAAAGGTGTAAATCGCAAAGACCGGTGTGACAGCGCAGAGATAGAACATTCCGCAGAAGAACGTACGTTTGAGGTACTCCCCCTGGAGAAGCGCCGAGTATCCGAGACGCTTCGGACGAACCGATTCGGCATCGCGGATGGACGAAAGATCTGCCTCTTGTCCATAAATCTTTCTTACGACTGCCTGTGCTTCTTCGATCCGGCCTTTGGATATCAGCCACCGCGGGGATTCCGGGGTACCGATTCGCATCAGTAGGATAATCAGGCCTGGTACACCTGAGCTGGCCAGCATCCAGCGCCAGGAATCCTCGCCAAGATACTCGACCATTGTAAAGCCCAGGAAGGTCGCGACGGTTGCTCCCAGGAACCATGCAACCACCAGCGAACCGAGCATTGCTGCACGCTGTTTGGTGGGAAGCCATTCGGCGAGCAATGACGTAGCGATGGGGTAGTCGGCACCAATAGCCACCCCGATCAGGAAGCGCAGCAGAATGATCTGCCAGGCATGATCGACGAAGGCGCAGAGCACGGACCCCACAACCAGAACGATGAGGTCGATCGTGTACATCAGTTGACGCCCGATGATGTCGGTCATTCGACCGAAAATCAGACCGCCGAAGAAAATGCCGATGAGTGCAGCCGCGCCAGCCAGACTTAGGTCCGTACCGGACAGACCGAGCGCTGGCGTCATACCGATCAGCGCAACGCCGATGATGCTCAGCAGCCAACCATCAAGGAAGGGGCCGCCAGCGGATTGAAAGAGCAGCCGCCAATGGAAGAAGGTCATTGGGCTGTCGTCGATGATGGAGGAACCACGATTAGCCGCTGATGAGGAGTCAGCGAGTGTTGTTGAGTCGGATCCGGTGATCACTGTCATTTCATTCACCCGTTCTAATTGTTTTCATTCGTGGGTTCGGCAACGACCTGCTCGTTCATCGAGCGGCGCCGATCAAGGACATTTCGCGCGCAAGTAGATGTACGGACGGGACTGGATCCTCCGTGAGAAGCTTAAAGGAATCCGGCCCGTGAGAACCGGAGTGGGGGATCAGGCGTTCAGGAAGTCCTGCCAGCGACTTTCTGCAACGAAGTCGAGTTCCTGACGAGCCTTGTCGCCGGAGAAGATCGAGGCGTAGGGGTCGCGCTCGTAGCGTTCCTTGTCGCGAATCTCCGGGAGCTTGCCGTGTACTCGTTCCACCCATTGCAGGGTTGGCTCCGCACGGCAGCTGTCCTGGGCGGTGATGAAGAAGTTACCGCTGTTGACGTGAGTCGCTCGCAGCGCAGCCTCGAAGGCGCGCGCGCAGTCCTCGGGGGTGATGTAGTAGAACAGCCAGCGAGAGGACTGATCATCGGCGCGCTCGATGGTCGGCGCGATGTTCTCAGGAATCAGTACCATCATTGGGCGCAGGCACACGACCTGGATGTCGCCGCGGCGAACAAAGCTGGCGGCCATGTTCTCCATCAGCTGCTTGCTGACGCTATAGGCCTGAATGGGGTAATGAGGATGTTCTTCGTCGACCGGCAGATATTCCGGAGTGAACGACGGATTCGCTTCGGAGAGACCACAGGCCGAGATGCTGGAGCAGAGAACGACGCGCTTGATGCCCAGTTCATTGGCTGCCTGAAGCACGTTCCAGGTTCCCTGGACGTTGACGTGAATATAGTCCTCGGGCTTCGCCTGGTGATCAAAATCGATGGCGGCTAGGTGGACTACTGCGTCTGCACCCACGAACTCTTTACGAAGAGTATCTAGGTCGAGAACATTCGCCTCTGCGAACTCGACATTCTGTTTGGGCGGCCGAAGATCAAGAACTTTGACTTCGAAGTTTTTGTGAAGTTGCTCGACTACATATTGGCCGAGACGTCCGCTGCCACCGGTAACTACAACTTTGTGCGGCTGGGGTAGGGAAGTTTCACGCACTGCATATCTCCTGCTCAGAAATTATTAGATTTATGAGGCAGGAGGGTATGGAATTCGTGCCGAAGGCGCGAAGTATAAATACTTGGTCACCTGTGAGAATTTTTCATTGGCTTGGATGAGATCCACTCATCGGGGCCACGGCCATCCAGCAGATGGCCGCAATCGCGTATCCCAAGAGTTATCGCAGAGCTATCAAGTCACTCAGGCGGCTTGGGCCTTGAGCCACTCGATGAAGATACGCGCCTGTGGATTGTTCAGGACGTCTGGGCGGTACAGCAGGTAGTAGGAGTAGTGTGGTAATGCCGTGTGGAATGGCGCCACCAGAGTACCCTCACTCAGCTCCCGATCCAGCAGCGACAGGCAGGTCAGGATGAAGCCTTGGCCATCGATCGCTGCATGCAGCCTGACGTTCGTGTCGTCGATGCTCACCCGCTTGAACGGTTTCAGACGTGGCTGCCCGGCCATTTCAAGCCAACGATCCCAGTTGTCCGGTGTTTCCTCGTCCAGCAGGACTTGCCCCGCGAGCGAGGCCGCAGTCACTGGCTCTCCAAGGGCCGTCAAAGTGCGAGGGCTGCAGACAGGTGTGAGGTCGCCATTCACCAGAAGGTACGACTCCAGGCCCGGGAAATGCCCGCTGGCCCACGCAATGGCGATGTCGTAGGTGTCGAGGCTGGTTGGTGAGAACTGGATGGTGTGGTGCAGGCTCAGCTCGATTTCAGGGTGTTGCTGCCAGAAGGACGATACACGAGGCATCAGCCATTTCTGTGCGAAGTACGGGCGTAAGGCGATGCTGAGTGGGCGGTCATTCCCCAGCTCACGGACCTTCTGGGTGACATCCAGCAAATGCGCGAAAGTGCGGCTGCACTCCGGCAGCAGATAGCTACCCGCATCCGTAAGCAACAGGCGATTGTTCTCGCGACGGAACAGCCGGATCCCGAGGTTTTCCTCCAGCAACTTGATCTGATGGCTGATTGCGGAAGGAGTGACATTCAGCTCCAGGGAGGCCTGTGTGAAGCTGAGGTGTCGCGCCGCGACCTCGAAGGTCTTGAGGGTGTTCAGGGGGGGAAGTCGATTGGTCATGATTCTTGTTCTGTATGCAGCAAGGCTAGATCGACGTACGCATTGAGCGCTATTCGAGTGTTGGGCAAAAGACTTTTTGCGTCAATCATTCCTAGCCGATGAGTCATGTCATCTCTGTCCCATTTATTTTTTCTCATCCGCCTTTGAATTCTTATCGTTTGTTCCCCTGGTAGTGCGTTTTTAGGATGAAGGTCGAGTCATTCAAACTCGCCATCAGCCTGACCAGGAAGGAATAAAAATATGTCAGTCGTTGAAGAAGTTATTCGCATTCGTGAGCAGTCGTTCACCGAGGAGCCCGGTAATGTTCTCCCCGGGCTTTCCCAAGGTGCCTATATCAGCGAAGAGTTCTATCGTACGGAGCAAGACAAGGTATTCGCGAAGAACTGGGTCTTCGTCGGTTTTGTTCATGAGTTCGTCGAGCCTGGTACCTGTGCTCCGATCGAGGTCGCTGGCCAGCCGCTGCTCATCGTCTCCAACGACGATGGAGAGGCTGGCGTCTTCCATAACGTTTGCCGTCATCGCGGACTGAAGCTCGTCACCGATCGCTGCAACGTCCAGGGCTCGATCAGCTGTCCTTATCACGCCTGGTCCTATTCGCTCGATGGCGGGCTCGAAGCGGCCCCGCACTTTGGCGGCTTCCGCAAGCAGGACGTACCCGGCTTCTCCCGCGCCGATCACGGGCTCAAGCGTGTACGCCATGTGGAGTGGAACGACTGGATCTTCGTCAACCTGTCCGGTGATGCCGAGGACTTTGAGGAGTACTCCCGCTCCTTCGCCGAGCAGATCAAGATCCTCGACGTGAAGCTGCTCAAGCCGATCGGCAAGATTGATCTGGGTGAGGTGAAGTGCAACTGGAAGTTCCTGATGGAGAACTTCATCGAGCCGTACCACGTTCCGATCGTGCATGACGAGACCGCGTCGGGCCAGCCGCTGAAGGACCATTACACCATCGTCGACGGCCGCTGCCTGGGCTCGGCGATCGACCTTGAGGCGGAGAAGAAAACGACCGCGAAGTCCAGTGCCTTGGATATGAGCGCTCGCTACCTGACGTTGTTCCCCAACTTCGTCCTGGGTATCTACCTGCCGGACCAGGCGGGTGTGCATCTGAACATCCCGGTCTCGGCCGATCGCACTCGCCAGTTCCGCGTTCTCTACAGCGTGGGCGAGCAGCACTACACCGACTCCGACAAAGAGAACCTCTGCAACCTCTGGTACAGCGTGCACAAGGAGGACCACGAGATTGCCGAGCTGCTGCAGGAAGGTCGTCGTTCCTCGGTCATGAACGATGGTGGCGTGATGTCGCCGCACTGGGAAGACAGCGCCAATCAGTTCCAGAACCTCGTTCTCCAAGCGATGAAGGACTGATCCATGCAGGTACGCCTGATGCACACGATGCTGCGGGTCATGGATCTGCAGCGTTCGTTGGACTTCTACGTTGGCCAGTTGGGAATGCGCCTGCTGCGCAGTACGGATTACCCCAATGGTCGTTTCACCAACACCTTCATCGGATTCGAAGAGGAAGAGCGTGGAACAGTCCTGGAGCTGACACATAACTGGGATCGAACCGAGCCATACGAACAGGGGACGGCTTGGGGGCATCTGGCATTCGGTGTGAGTTCTCTCCGTGATTTTGTGGAGCGTCTGCGCGCCGCCGGCGTATCGGTGGTGCGGGAGCCTGGTCCCATGTCGGGCGGTACCCGGGAAATTGCGTTCGTACTCGACCCGGATGGCTATCGGGTCGAGTTGCTTGAGTCTGTGGTGGAGGACGCCTGATGACCGTGCGCGAAGAGGATTGGGCTGTCGCTTGTCGGGTAGATGACATCGGCGACGAGCAGGCCAAGCGAGTTCAGATCGGCGATGAGGCGATTGCCGTCTTCAACCTCAATGGTTGCTTCCATGCGCTGGCAGATCGCTGCCCCCATGGCGATGCGTCGCTGGCCGAGGGCTGGATCGAGAACGGCGAAGTGGAATGTCCTCTGCACCAGGCGCGATTCGATATCGCGACTGGCGAGGTCCTCTGCGCGCCCGCCAAATCCTGTGCCCGGCGCTATCCGGTCAAGGTTGAAAACGAGGTGGTGTTGATCGGTCTGTTCGAGAACACCCTGCAAATCGCATAACAAGAATTTAGGAGTCTACGCATGCCCGTCATCCAGAATGGTGTCGTCAGTTGGTCGGGAGAAAACCCGGGTATCTACCTGAAAAGTGCTTCCGATCCCCAGGGCGATTGGCAGGTCTTGGCCCTTTATTTCCGCGTGATCGCATCTGAGTACGGTCGTGGTCGCGGCATTCTCCTGCTGGGTGATCCTGCCACAAAGGCTGGGTATCCCGCGGCAAGGAATCTGTGCATCGGCGATAACCTGAAACTGATGGATTACCTGCTGACCAACTTCGTGCCGAAATTCGGCGCTTTCCGCGGACGTGAAGCGCTGCCCCACATCACGCTGCTGCAGGCCACCTGTGGGAGTACCGATGAGAAAGATCCGACTCAATGGGTGGAGACCATTGCAGCTGGTGATGTGAGTCTGTCGCTGGCCTGGAAAGGACTGCAGAGCCCTTTTGCTGCTGACGTCGGGCCGAGTATTTCTGCGACTGGTGAGCACCGGATGTACAGCCTGTTTCAGGGCGCGGACAAGGGAGAGATCCGGCTCAACGGAGAAATGCTCAACGGCGTGGTGGTGGAGCGCGACTTCCTCGACGGCAAGCTCAACTCGGCGTTTCTCGCCTTTGCGGAGACCTGGGTCGAAGAGGGGAGTGAGTAATGAATCTTGCCCTGCGCCGTCATCTAGCGGACTCCATGGCGGTCGATGCCATGATTGGTTCTCGCCCCCGTTGGACCACTATTGCCTCTGCCAGAGCGGTGCTCAGTCTGGAAGGGCGCTATCTGCTCCACGCAGGCCCGCCGATCACCGAGCGCAGCCTGATCTCACTTCCGCAGAAAAACTCGATGTTGATGGCCATTCTGTTCGAGGAATGGGCTACTGACCGGCAGGTTGCCGAAGAGCTGCTGATGTCCGGCAAAGTGGCTCTGTATGCCGCCCAGGATCACGGCTGTGCTGTTCCGCTGGCGGATGCGCTGTCTCCGAGTATGCAGTTGCTGGTGATCGAGGATGGCAGCTGCCCATCTCGCAAGAGTTTCAGCACCATCAACGGTGGTGACGGCCCAGTGATGCGCGTCGGGCAATACAGCGAGAATGTTCTGGAGCGCCTGCGCTGGATTAATCGGCATCTGGCGCCCCAGCTCCAGACCGTCATCGCACGCAGCCCGATAGATCTGCTCTCGGTAGCGGATGCAGCGCTTGCTGCGGGGGATGATTGCCACGGTCGGACACAGCAAGGCAGCCAACTGATTGCACAAGCGCTCCTGCTGCGTGCCGGCTCTGACGGCTTTGACGATGAAGCCAGACGTTTCCTTGAGCACTCCGCGGCATTTTTCCTGAACCTGTGGATGGCGGCTGTGAAGTGCTGTTTCCTCGCGGCGGAAGAGGTTCCGGGCAGCAGTGTCGTGACCGCTATTGGTGGCAACGGTAGACAGTTTGGTATCCAGATATCTGCGATGCCGGGTCGCTGGTTCGTGACGGCCGGAGATGCGCCGCTGGTTCCCGGAGCGGATGAACAGGTTCGTCAATGTGCGCTGGGAGCAATTGGCGACAGCGCCATTGTCGATGCCTTTGGTAGTGGAGCGATGGCGCGTGATCTCGCTCCGCTGACAGCAGAGCGTCTGGCGAAGACCTGCTCCGAGTATGGAAGGGCTTTCCCGAGCAAACTGCTCCAGTATCCGCACCCGCAACTGCTCAAGTCGCAGGCTTACCGTACCGGGCTGGATGCGAGGCAGGCCTGCCGGCTGGAGCTCGGGCCGATTATCAGTCTGGGCGTGCTGGATAAGCAAGGGCTATTGGGTCGTCTCGACGGCGGCTTCTTCTTCAGTCCGCTGAAACCCTTCCAGGCCGCCCTGGAGGCGTTGGAGGCTGCTGATGCGCCCGCATGAGCTTGGCCTGGTACAGGCAGCGGAGGCTATTGCGACCCGGGAGTTGAGTTCCGTGGAGCTGGCAACGGATTGTCTGGCTGTTGTTGCGGCGAAAGAATCTAAAGTGGGAGCTTGGGTCCATATTGACCCGGATCAGGTTCTGCGCGAGGCTCGGCGGTTGGACAACGAGCTGGTTCGTGGTCCTCTCCACGGCGTGCCTGTTGCCATCAAGGACATCATCGATACCTGCGATATGCCGACCTGCAGCGGCTCTTCGATCTATGCAGGCCGTCGTCCAGCAATGGATGCTGCCTCCGTGGCGCTGCTAAAGCGCGCGGGCGCCTTGATGATGGGCAAAACCGTCACCACTGAGTTTGCCTATTTCAAAGCCGGCAAGACCAGAAACCCGCACCACCTGGATCACACGCCAGGTGGCTCCTCCAGTGGCTCTGCTGCAGCCGTTGCCAGCCTCATGGTGCCGGCGGCATTGGGCTCGCAGACGGCAGGTTCGCTGATTCGCCCGGCGTCCTATTGTGGTGTCGTGGGTTACAAGCCGACTTACGGCGATTTCCCGACAATGGGAGTGAAGGGGCTCTCGCATTCGCTGGACACGCTGGGCGTCCTTACTCGCTCTGTCGAGGATGCTCGTCTGCTGCGCTCGGTGCTCACGGCTGACACCGTATTTCCCTTCAGTAGCAGTGAGCGCTGGATTCCTTCCATCGGGCTCTGCCGCACACCGGATTGGCTGCAGGCCTCTCCTGAGACACGCCACGCACTGGAGCAGCTGCTGTTGTCGCTTGGTGCCTGTGGTGCCCGAGTTGGAGATGCCCAGCTACCGCCCAGCTTCGCGCTATTTGCGGATATGCAGCGCAAGGTGATGGCCTACGAAACAGCACGCAGCCTAGCTCCCGAGCACGACGGCTATCGGGATCAGCTCAGCGAGCCGCTACTCGCGCTCATCGAATATGGTCAGAGCCTGTCCACCGAAGAGTACAGCGAAGCGCGTTCCAGCGCCGAGCAGGGTATGGCTGCGACTTCTTCGGTCTTTGACGAGTGGGACGTGCTGTTAGCCCCGAGCGCTCCTGGAACCGCTCCGCTTGCCAGCGAGGGTACGGGTGATCCGTTGTTCAGTCGGTTGTGGATGTTGCTGGGTGTGCCGACCATCTCGCTGCCGGCGCTCACAGGCCAGAACGGGCTACCCATTGGCATTCAATTGGTGGGGTCGCGCTTTGGCGATGATCGCTTGTTGCGCGCTGCGCAATGGGTCGAGCGAGTTCTTTTAGATCGCCCCAAGTTTTCGCTTCTCTAGGAGTACGCCATGCATGCGGATTATCTGATTGTCGGTGCGGGCCAGGCTGGTCGTCGTGCTGCTGAGTCGCTTCGTTCCCTGGCTCCTGCGGCGCAGGTTTGCCTCGTCGGAGAGGAGGCGGAGCTTCCTTATGATCGCCCCATCCTCTCCAAGGACGCGCTGTTCAACGTCGAAAATGAAGCCAAGGCTTTCATCCAGGAAAAGAACTTCTACGAGAGTCAGCAGATTGAGCTGCGCCTCGGGAGCCGTGTGGCGAAGATCGATCGTGGCGCCAGGCAGGTCGAGCTGGCGAATGGGGAAACGATCACGTACGAGAAATTGCTCCTGGCAACTGGCTCACGCGCGCGTCCTTACCCTGGACAGGTCGGCGAGGGGGTGGAACTGCTCTACCTGAGGACCCTCGAGCAGGCTCGTCAGTTGCGTGAACGATTGGTCGCTGGCAAGCGGCTGGTCATTCTCGGGGGTGGCTTCATCGGTCTGGAGGTCGCTGCCAGCTCCTGCAAGTTGGGTTGTACAGTCACCGTGGTCGAACCCGCGCCTTCGCTGCTACAGCGTGTAATGCCCAAGGTCATCGGCGATTACTTGTTGGAACTGCACCGCCAGGCTGGTGTAGACGTGCAGTTGGATACCCTCCCGAGCAAGATCTCGCGAGGGGCAAACGGCTTGGTCATAGAGACAAATCGGGGCACTCATGAGGCCGATGAGATTCTCGTCGGTATCGGTGCTCTGCCGAATGTCGAACTGGCGACCGAGATGGGGCTGCTGGTTGAGAATGGCATTGTGGTCGATGCGCAGTGCCGAACCAGCGATCCGCATATCTTTGCCGCTGGTGACGTGACCAGTCACTTCAATCCTCTTCTCGGCCGTCATGTGCGGGTGGAGTCCTGGCAAGTAGCCGAACATCAGCCCCAGGTGGCCGCGGCGAACATGGTCGGAAACGAGGAGAGTTACGCGCAAATGCCGTGGCTGTGGTCCGATCAGTATCAGTGCAACCTGCAGACCCTCGGATTCTTCACTGGTACTGGGCAGGTGTTGCTGCGCGGCAAGATGGGGGACGGTGCGTTCAGCGTCATTGAGCTGGATGCAGAAGGGCGTTTGCTCGCGGTGGTGACTGTGAACCAGGGGCGCGATATGGCCGCTTTCAAGCGCATGGCGGCTTCCGGAAAATCCATTGATGCGGCCACATTGACGGACAGCACCACCAATCTGCGTAATCTGCTTTAGGGTGGCGGCCACAAGAACATGGCGCCCCCAGTCTTACTTCTGAGGCGCCATGTTCTTTTGTGGGGCCCCAGTTTCCACGGTGTTTGTTAAATGCGCCTTACAAGCTTGCAGCGGCGTGTCCGAGAAACCCAAGCTATAACCCCCTTTAGAAGGTTGAACTGCCTGCGAGAGTTGGGCCCTGCATCGACTCAGTCGTTGTGTTTGTGCCAACGTGTCGACCCCGAGCGGATGCCCTGACTCTCCTAAATTGCCGTAATTGAGGCTGTTTTGGTATTCAGGTAGGCCTCTAGGGCTTCGCTGCCGCCCTCAGTTCCATAGCCAGAATCCTTAACTCCGCCAAAGGGCAGTTCGGCATAAGGGGTCGCTCGCTGGTTGATCCAGACCATCCCCACCTCAAGACGATTGGTGAGCGCATGTGCGGTCTTTATGGATCGCGTGTAAGCGTACGCGGCGAGTCCGTATGCTAGGCGGTTGGCCTCATTTATCGCTTCCTCGAGGTCATCGAACCCTCGAATGCCAGCGATTGGCCCGAAAGGCTCGTCGTTGAATAGAGACGCGTTCAGCGGCACGTCGTCCAAGATGGTGGGTGCGTAGAAATTGCCACTTTTGCCGACTTGTTTTCCACCAGTCAACAGCACTGCACCCTTGTCCTGGGCATCCTCAACGCAGGCGAACATGGCGCTCAATCTCCGTGCATTCGCCAGTGGGCCTAGGGTGGTGTTCTCATCCAGGCCATCACCTATTCGCAACGCTTCGGCGTGGCGTACCAGCGCTTGGCTGAACTCAGCTTTGCGGCTGTTGTGTACCAGGAAGCGAGTAGGAGAAATGCAAACCTGGCCCGCGTTGCGGAACGCAGATAGCCCTGCAGTGCTGACTGCCAATTCAACATCGGCATCCTCTGCGACGATCACGGGAGCGTGGCCACCCAACTCCATGGTTACCCGCTTCATGTGCGCGCCGGCCAAGGCTGCTAGTTGCTTGCCAACGGGAGTCGAACCGGTGAAGGTGACCTTGCGAATGATTGGGTGTGCGATCAGGTGCGAGGAAATCTGTTGCGGATCTCCGTAGACGAGGCCCAGCACTCCTGGGGGAAGGCCTGCATCTAGGAACGCCTGGATCAATGCAGCCGGCGAGGCAGGTGTTTCTTCCGGGGCCTTGACCAGGAAGGAACAGCCGGTAGTGAGGGCTGCGCTTAGCTTACGTACGATTTGGTTGACCGGGAAATTCCACGGAGTGAACGCAGCGACGGGTCCAACAGGCTCTTTGAGCACCAATTGCTGAACATCGAGCGAGCGTGAGGGGACAATTCGGCCATATACCCGCAGCCCTTCATCGGCAAACCACTCGATGATCGGAACTGCTGCTGCTAACTCAGCGCGAGCTTCGAGCAACGGCTTGCCTTGTTCTTGCGTGATCAGCGGGGCGATCTGTTCGATTCGCTCTCGAAGCAGACCTGCCGCGCGCCGCATCAGGACTGCTCGCTCATGGGCGGGGGTTGCTCGCCAAGTTTCGAAGCCTTTTTGCGCAGCAGTCAAGGCAAGTTCCAGATCATCGACGGTGGCGTGCGCTACTCGGCCGATGCACTGGCCGGTGGCGGGATTGATGACTTCAATCCAACGATTATCACTCCCTGGCCGCCAGACATTGTCGATAAGCAGCTTCGTATCGGGATAAGCGAGTGCATTCATGGTGGCCATTTCCATCCTGTTGAGGCAGAGACCCTTCGGATGTGTCGGAAGGTCTGCTGTATGACGAGCCAGGCTCGTCGCTGGGGGCTTCAGTGCTTTCTCAGATACTCCTGGCTCTCGACCCAAACCGCCAGTTCCTTGCTCATGAGATCCACCTCGCTTCCGATTGCTTCGGAGGGACGCACAATGGCGTTCCAAGCGATATCCAGGCCGTCGTTCAGCTGTGCCCATGCTAGCTCGCCGCGCTCGATACTGGGCGTTACCAAGTCTCGCTGCAGGATGCTGATGCCATAACCAGAGCGTACTAGCTCCACGATGGCTTCGATAAGTTCAACGGTAATCATGCGCCGGGGCAGGATACTGGCGGGCGCAAAGAAGCGGTCGTACTCCCAACCGGCCGCGCGGTCGGTGGAATAGGTGATCAAGTTGTAGGTCTTGAAGTCCTCGGCAGTGATGCTCGTGCGCTCGGCGAGCGGATGATCCGTTGCCATGATCGCGATCAGGTCGTCGCGGAACAGCGGCAAGCGGGCGACACCGCTGGGTACCATGCCATCGTCGACGATGGAGACGTCCAGCCGTCCTTGCATCAGGCTGGCGTAAACTTCGTTACGCGGCACCGTCACCAAGGTTATTTCGATGTCCGGGCGCAGGTTGGTGTAGTGCTTGATGAACTTCGGAATCCAGCGGAACGGCCCGTAGGAGGTGACGCCCATGCGCAGGAACGCGGTGACGCCTCCGCCCATTGACCTGGCTTCCGCCTCAGCTTCGCGCAACGTGGTGATGACGTCGCGCGCGGCGCGTTCGAGCCTGATGCCGGCAGGGCTCAGTCGCAATTTTCCGCCCGTGCGTTCGGTCAGCTCCACGCCTAATCGGCGCTCTGCCTCGCGCAGGCGATGGCTAATGGCCGAGGGGGTCAGCCATAACCGTTCGGCCGCTGCAGTCAGCGAATCAACTTCCGCCAGCGTCTGCAGCATCACCAGGTGATCCAGTGTCAGTCTCATCGCTCAGGCCTGAAAATTTTTCACAAAAATCCGTAAAATTATGAGCGTGACTTGATTTTCCCTCCAATGCAATCTGCTTTCGCAGGAGCCACTGGAGAACAACAATCATGACGACCCACCCCCTCGCTAACCCCGTACCACTGGCCGAGATCGTCGATCTTGAGCTGTACCCGATTACTGACCGCAACAGCATTGCCTATAAAGACCTGGTCACTCGCAGCCGCGCCACGCTGGAGCAAGAAGGGGTAGCTATCTTCCCCGGCTTCGTCCGTGACGATGCGGTGGAAACCACGGCGCGGCAGACCCTGGCCCTGCACCCGAAAATGTTCCGTTTCCGCGAGCAGCACACTGTCTACTTCAAACCGGCCGTGGACGACGTCGATGCAGGGCACCCTCTGCGTCGATTGATGACTACTGCCAAGGATACGGTCGCTTACGCCGACATCCCCGAGGAGAACCTCACCCGACACATCTATCAGTCGGATGACGTGCTTGCGTTCATCAAAGACGTGCTGGGTCGCGACGTGCTTTACCGTCACGCCGACCCATTGGCGGCACTGAACCTGCAGGGCTTTTCGGTGGGACAGGAGCTGGGCTGGCATTTCGATCGCTCGGACTTCAGCGTCACGCTGTCCCTGCAGGCGGCAAACGCCGGCGGCGACTTCGAATACGTGCGCATGCTTCGTCGGGAGGGTGATGATTGCTTCGAAGCAGTGCGCCAGTTCCTCGATGATCCGTCCACCCAGAAGGTGGAGGCGCTGCCCCAGGTGCCGGGCACACTGACAATGTTCCGTGGTCGCTATTCACTGCACCGTGTCTCGCCAGTGGAGGGCGACCGTTTGCGTCTCAACGCCGTCTTTGCCTATGTCGATCAACCCGACGTTGAGTTCAGTCCTTATGCCCGCCAGCTCTTCTACGGGCGTACGACCGCATGACCACAGCCACCAGAGCTGGGCAGTACAACTAGCAACACCGTTGATACGCTTGCGTGCGCAGGCGCTCAGAAGATCCACATTCCAGGCAGGGTGATGCCCGCTGCCACCCAGAGTGGCGGCGCGCGGAATCCGACTCAGATGGCTATGCAGGAGCGTCCGAAAATGAACTACAAGAAAGCCCTGATGGTGTCGTTGATTTCCTTGGGGGTGCTAGGTGCCAGTGGGTCGAGCCAGGCCGCCGGATGGTGCGAGTCTGGTAAGCCGGTGAAGTTCGCCGGGCTGAATTGGGAAAGCGGCATGCTGATCACCGATCTCATGATGATCGTGCTGAAGGAAGGCTACGGCTGCCAGACCGACGAGATGGTTGGCAATACGCTGATCATGGAGACGGCGCTGATCGGTAACGACATCCAGGTCTTCGGTGAAGAGTGGATCGGCCGCAGCGAGGTTTGGAACAAGGCTGCCGCTGCCGGCAAGGTCGTGGCGGTCGGCGCGCCTATCGTTGGCGCCGAGCAAGGCTGGTACGTACCTCGCTTCGTGGTGGAGGGAGACGCCAAGCGCAACATTCCCGCCAAGGCGCCGGATCTCAAGTCCATCGCTGACCTGAGCAAATATGCAGCGTTGTTCAGCGACCCGGAGGAGCCTTCTAAAGGCCGTTTCTACAACTGTCCCGCCGGCTGGGTATGCGAAGTAGACAACACCAATATGCTCAAGGACTACGGCCTATCAGAAAGCTACACCAACTTCCGCCCCGGCACCGGCGCAGCTTTGGACGCCGCTGTGCTGTCCAGTGTCAAACGCGGCGAGCCTGTGCTGTTTTACTACTGGTCGCCGACGCCGCTGATGGGGCAGGTGGATGCCATCAAGCTGGCGGAGAAAGCCGGCGGTATTGATCGCACAGTGAAAACTGCGGTTGGCCTGTCTCGCACCTTCAAGGACGAGGCGCCCGAGCTGGTGGCTGTGCTGGAGAAGGTCAACATCCCCATCGGTTTGCTGAACCAGAACTTGGCGCGCATGAGCCAGGAACGGATCGACTCGGAGAAGCTGGCCCGCCTGTTCCTCAAGGAGCATCCGGAGGTCTGGCATGAGTGGGTCAGCGCAGATGCCGCCCAGCGAATCCAGGCCTCGCTCTAACCGACGATCCGGGGCACGGACGCCCCTTTCTTACTAGCGGCCAGCACGCCGTCATTTTCTCATCGGAAACGGCCCGCCCAGGCGGCGGGTCGCGTCCGAGCTCATCCAGGATTTCTACATGATCAAGTCTCGTGCCGCCGTCGCCTTCGCTCCAAACCAGCCGTTGGAAATCGTCGAAGTGGATGTGGCGCCGCCGCAGAAGGGTGAAGTGTTGGTGCGTATCGTCGCCACCGGTGTCTGCCACACCGATGCGTACACCTTGTCCGGCCAGGATTCCGAGGGCGTATTCCCGTGCATCCTCGGCCACGAAGGTGGCGGCATCGTCGAGGCGGTGGGCGAGGGCGTGACCTCGCTGAAAGTGGGCGACCACGTGATCCCGCTGTACACCGCCGAATGTCGTGAGTGCAAATTCTGCAAATCCGGCAAGACCAACCTCTGCCAGGCCGTGCGCGCCACCCAGGGCAAGGGCCTGATGCCCGACGGCACCAGCCGCTTCTCCTACAAGGGCGAGCCGATCTACCACTACATGGGCTGCTCGACCTTCTCCGAGTACACCGTGCTGCCGGAAATCTCCCTGGCCAAGATCCCTGAGGAAGCGCCGCTGGAGAAGGTCTGCTTGCTCGGCTGCGGCGTCACCACCGGCATCGGCGCAGTGCTCAACACCGCCAAGGTGGAGGAGGGTGCCACCGTCGCCATCTTCGGTCTCGGCGGCATCGGCCTGGCGGCGATCATCGGCGCGAAGATGGCCAAGGCTTCGCGCATCATCGCGGTGGACATCAATCCGGCCAAGTTCGACATCGCCAAGGAACTGGGCGCCACCGACTTCGTCAATCCGAAGGACTATCAGAAGCCGATCCAGGAAGTGATCGTGGAAATGACCGACGGCGGTGTGGACTATTCCTTCGAGTGCGTGGGCAACGTCCAGTTGATGCGCGCGGCGTTGGAGTGCTGCCACAAGGGCTGGGGCGAATCCACCATCATCGGCGTCGCCGGCGCTGGCCAGGAAATCAGCACCCGTCCGTTCCAGTTGGTCACCGGTCGTATCTGGCGCGGTTCCGCTTTTGGCGGCGTGAAGGGCCGTACCGAGCTGCCGAGCTACGTGGAAAAGGCCCAGAAAGGCGAGATCCCGTTGGATACCTTCATCACCCACACATTGGGTCTCACCGATATCAATCACGCTCTCGAGCTGATGCACGAAGGCGAGAGCATTCGCAGCGTTATTCATTTTGGTCGCTGATATCAGGCGATCCTGCTCGACCATCCCACACCACGAACCTCACAGGAGAACATCCTCATATGGGCGTCTTCACTCACGTCACCGTCGGAACCAACCACCTGGGCAATGCCCGAACCTTCTACGACAACGTACTGGGCCGGCTCGGTCTGAAACGCATTGCCGATCTCGACGACAACGGCTCAATCTGGGGAGAGGCTGCGCCGTCGTTCTTCGTCCTCAAACCTGCCAATGGCGCCGCTGCCAGCGTCGGCAACGGCGTCACCGTTAGCTTCGAGGCACCTGATCGCGCCGCAGTGGACGCTTTTCACGCGGCGGCCGTCGCAGCCGGCGGTGTTGATGAAGGCGCACCGGGGCCGCGCGGTTGGGCGCCCCACGCCTATGCGGCATATGCCCGCGATCTGGATGGCAACAAGCTGGCGGTGTACTGCTTCCGGCCGGTCTGACGTGCGGCAACGCTGATCTTTTTCGCTAGCAATTTAGCGTCTTCGGCAACGAAGGCGCTTAACTCACAACGGTTAAAGCTCTTTCCGTCGGAATGGGGGGGGCGGCAACCATCACTTCATTGCCGTCTCGTTGATCGCCGATTCGATCGCCAGCATCCAGTCAGTTTTGCCAGCTGCCTGGGACAGAGCACGGGCACCAACCATCGCAGAAAAAAGCACCAGGGCATTCCGCTGCTGGTCAGTCCCCTCTGGGCTGAAAGCTGAGCAACCGATCTCGCTGAGGAACGTGTCGAGCAGATCTTTCGTTCCCACCTGGTAGGCCTTCCTGGCGGGCGCGGTGGAATTGGCATTAGCGACATGGGGGGCGAATGCCAGCAGTGGACAACGCCGTTTCGGCGACTTGTTGAGCAGGTACTGACGAACCAGCGCGACCGAGCGGCTTTCCTCCTTCCTGTCTGCCTGCTGAAAAACGCCTTCCCACGCCGCACGAGAGTCATCAAATGCCTGTGAGAGCGCTTCCGTTACCAGAGCGT
The DNA here is from genome assembly GCF_051990045.1 of Pseudomonas sp. YH-1. Lineage (NCBI taxonomy): Bacteria > Pseudomonadati > Pseudomonadota > Gammaproteobacteria > Pseudomonadales > Pseudomonadaceae > Pseudomonas > Pseudomonas sp. YH-1. The sequence continues at coordinate 3,631,995 of NZ_CP178184.1, forward strand.
CCTTCGAATCGAAGTGTTTGTAGAACCCGCCAACGGTCATCCCTATGGTAGACATGATGTTGGCCACCGAGACTTGATCGACGCCAAACTCGCGGAACAGAGCCGCCGCCGTATCAATGATCTTCGCGCGATTCTCTAAGGCCTTGGCGTGCGACGAGCGTCCCATGAGTTCAGTCCTTTCTCCGGAAGCACAGCACCTTGGTTACCAGGCGCTGAAGCACGTTGCCCTCCTGGTTCTTGGTGATGCACTCGACGACGATGATTCCGCGATCAGGTTTGGAGCGAGAGGGGGTGATATTGACAATCTTGCTGGTGACCTGAAGCACATCGCCTGGGCGAGTGGGTTGGGGCCAGGAAATCTCTGCGCCAGCTCCGATTACACCGGAGGCAAGGGGGAAACTCTTCACAAGCAGGCGCATGGTGATCCCAGTCGTATGCCATCCGCTGGCGGCCAGCCCTCGGAAAAACGAGTCTTCGGCAGCCTCGGCATCCAGATGGAAGGGTTGTGGATCGAACTCCGACGCGAACTCGACGATCTGCTCGGCATTCAGCGAATGCGTCTCGCTGATGAACACGTCTCCCACGGACAGGTCATCGAGGTACAGCGGTTCTGCCCTGTTAGATGCTTCCATTTCATGTCCTCTCGCACGCTGGCATTTATCGGCTTGGCTTGAGAAAATAGATTACTGTCATTATCTTTTTTGACGCAACCTTGGCAAAACCAAACTGCCTGCTCCTCATGGCATTCGAATACTGGCCACTGTATGACGCTCGAGCTGCACGACCCCACAAGTCAGGACTGGATCCGAGTTCGCCGCGATCAGGACACCGGCATCGAGAGCTTGCACGCCCATTTCCAGGGGCATGCCTACGATCCTCACGATCACGATGAGTTGCTGGTGGGCGTCACCTACCAGGGCGCGCAGCAGTTCAACTGCCACAGAGCCGTTCATACCAGCACTCCCGGCAGTGCAATGCTCATCGAGCCGGGTGCTGTACACGATGGACATGCAGCGGAACAGGATGGCTTCACCTACGGGATGCTCTACCTTCCGCAGACCTACGTCTCCGGCATGACTGAGCGGCTGGGGCTCGGAGACGCGTCCAGTCTTCAGGCTGCTTTCCAGCACACCTTGAGCGACGATGCCCAGTTGATTGGGGCAATCCAACAGGCGTTCCTCGCTATTCACAACACGGAGGGCCGCCTGGCACGAGACCAGAGCATGGATGACTTGCTCCGCCTGCTTTCTCGGCACCTTTGCCTGCGCGCGCCTTCCATCAAGCAAGACTCCAATGCGGAGATGCAACGCGTACGGGATTTTCTCCATGCGAACATGGCCGAAGATGTTGGGCTGGACGAATTGGCGACTTATTCAGGGATCGATCGCTTCAGGCTCACGCGGCAGTTCAAAAAAGCCTTCGGCCAGTCGCCGCACGCCTATCTCGTAAGGCTTCGCCTGCGCAAGGCGCGCGCACTTCTGGCGGCGGGACTCACACCATCGGCGGTGGCTGCCGAGGTGGGCTTTGCCGACCAGAGTCACCTCGGTGTCTGGTTTCGCCGCGCATACAGGCTGACTCCAGCAGCCTATCAACGACAGTGCACGAACCTTACAGACTGAGTCTTCCCTGTCTCCGAACATGGCATCTCCGCTTTGCATGGAGATTGCGATGTTCGACACCAAGATAGCCTTCATCGTCCGAGACGACCTGCCGACCTGGCAGCGTCTGAATGTAGTCGCCTTCCTTGCCACCGGGATCGCTACAGCAGCTCCCGAAATCATGGGCGAGCCGTATGTGGACGCGGCCGGCCATCATTACGGCAAGCTTTCCGGACAGCCGATGCTGATCTTCGAGGCCGACCTTGCAGGCTTGCAGAAGGCCCGACGTGTTGGTCTGGAGCGCGAGCTGACGATGCTGCCGTACGTCTTCGCGATGTTCACGACCTACCACGATGAGGCAAATCGCGAAGTATTTCGCGCTGAAGACGCTGACGGCATGAACCTGGTCGGGCTGGCGGTGCGTGGCCCGAAGAAGGCGGTGGACAAGGCGATCAAGGGCCTTGCACTGCACAAGTGACTGCCGGGTACCGACGATGAGTAGCGCAACGCTGTTGGCCTTCTGGGCTTTTTCCCTTCTGTTCGTCTTCACACCAGGGGCCGATTGGGCCTATGCGATATCAGCGGGAATTCGTGGGCGGGGAGTCATGGCCGCTGTGGGTGGATTGTTGGCGGGTTACGTCGTGCTGACGCTGATCGTGGCAACCGGCTTTGGCATGCTTATCGCGGGCAACCGGACGGTCATGCTGGCCCTGACGATTTTCGGCGCGCTCTATCTGACCTGGCTCGGAATCAGCCTGCTACGCAATCCACCAGTGCCGCAGGCTTCGGATGCGGCCGACGCCTGTGGGAGCAGGTGGAGGATGTTCCTGCGTGGCGCGCTAGTCAGTGGGCTGAACCCCAAGGCATTTTTGTTCTTCCTGGCATTCTTGCCGCCGTGGACGAGCCTGACGGCTGCATGGAGTCTTTCGACTCAAATACTGGTTCTCGGCCTGCTCTATACCGCCAGTTGCGCCGTCGTGTATTCCCTAGTGGGCGTTGGGGCTGGAATCATGCTCGCGGCGCGCCCATCGGCTGCGCGGCTAGTGGGGCGAGTTTCTGGCGTGATGATGCTCGGATTGGCCGTACTCTTGGTGTGCAAGTAATGCTGAGTTTCCTCATCCGCAGCACTCACAAGAAAAGCGACTGCTGCTTCCTGGTACTCGCGAGCATCGTTGGTATCGCAGCGGGGCGCGTCGTATCGCAGTTTGCGCCAGTGACCTCCATCCCATTCAGCGTTGGGGCAATCCTGCTGCTGTATTTCATGTGGCGCACGCCCCTCAGGAAGTGAATATCTCAGCGGCCGCTAATGGCCGGTAGCAGACCTTCGGAAGCGAGGTTCTATGGACGCAGATGATCGTCAATGGTGCTGGGTACGGGGATGGAGGGGATTGATGTCATCCGCGGCTGAAACGACGGATGTTTCAGTGCTTCTCCTACAGCTATTGGCTGGGAGCTCTGATCGAGCAGATGGTGGGAACTCGCGGCCTGCGGCCATTCGTGATACTTCCCTGAATGAAGCTGATAGCATCGCGCGCCTTCGAACTATCAAACTTTGCGGTGGGGGGGCGGTTGCATCAGTACCCTGGTCAGTTGGCCCTTACAGCTGCATAGAAGCACGGATATTCAAATGAAACGGCTCAAGCTTGACCGCATCAATCAGGCCATTCTCGAACAGCTGCAGAACAATGCGCGCATCAGCAATCTGGAGCTCGCGGAGAAGGTCAACCTGTCCCCCAGCGCATGCCTGCAGCGGACCAAAGCGCTCGAGGAAGCTGGCTACATCCGCCAGTACATGGCCTCCATCGACCTCGATGCGATCTGCATCAATGTCATGGCCTACGTTATGTTCCGCCTGCGCGATCACGCCACCCACCTGCGGGTGCAGTTCGAGCGCTACATTCGCCAACGGCGCGAGTTCGTCGATTGCCTGAAGGTCGACGGCGAGTACGACTACATCGCTTTTGCCACCTGTTCGACGGTAGGTGATTTCAACGCCCTGTGCGAGCAGTTGATCGACGACAACCCCAATATCCAGAACATCAACAGCCACTTCATTCTCGACAAGCCCAAATGGTTTGCCGGCTACCCGCTGGATAACCTGATCTGGCGCGAGTGATGCTCGGCGGCGCATAAATTGCGGCGGCCGGTGGCGAAAGACGCAGCATCTGCGGTATGACCCCGGCAACTTCGACTTCCCAGCAGGGCCTGCTGACGACAATGGGGCACCACCCGATTGTCGAGGTCCGAATGCTTAACATCCAACCTGTCGTGACTCTGGAAACCTCCATGGGCAGCTTCAGCGTGCGTCTGCATGCTGACCGCGCACCGCTGACCGCTGCGAACTTCCTGGCTTACGTCGACTCCGGTCGTTACGACGGCAGCAGCATCTTCCGCATCGTCAACCCCCGCAACCAGACGCCGAGCGATCCGGTCCGGATCAGAGTGATCCATGGTGGCACGCGTCCGCTGGCGGCGAGCAACTTGCCGATGATCCCTCTGGAGTCCACGCTGCAGACCGGTCTCAGCCACCGTCATGGGACCCTTTCCATGGGGCGCGAGGAGCCCGACAGCGCCGAAGGTGACTTCTTCGTCTGCATCGGCGACCAGCCGCATTTCGACCATGGCGGCGCCCGCCAGCCCGACGGGCAGGGCTTCGCCGCATTCGGCGAAGTGTGCGAAGGCATGGCGGTGGTGGAGGCGATCTTCGCCGCCGCCGGCCCCGAGGAATACCTCGCGCCCGAGGCAGAAGTCCGCATCCTGCGCGCCTACCGGAGGGCCTAAAGCATGTATGCAGAACGCCTGGAAGCGCTGCGGCAGTGCATTGCCGAGGTCGGCGCCGCTGCTTTCCTGCTGCCGCGCAGCGACGAATACCTGAACGAGGATCTGGCCCCCGCTGACGAACGCCTGCGCTGGATCAGCGGGTTCACCGGCAGCCAAGGGCTGCTCGCGGTGGTGGCGGACGGCGGCGCACTGCTGGTCGATGGCCGTTACAGCCTGCAAGCCCAGCGGGAATGCGCGCAATGGCTGGAAGTCCTGGAACTGGACGACGACGAGCTGTTCGCCTGGTTGGAGCACCGGTTGCCGGCCGGTGCCGGCCTGCTGGCCGATGCCAGGTTGCACAGTGTGGCGCAGTGGCAGGCCTGGGAGCGTCTGGCCGGCGCGCGTGGCTGGAGCCTGCGCGGCTGCCCGGGCAACCCGGTCGATACGCTGTGGCGGGAGCGTCCTGCTGCCGCAGCCAGCAAGGTGGTCGCCCAGCCCCTGGAGTGGGCAGGAGAAAGCGCCTCCAGCAAGTTGCAGCGACTGTCCGCACAACTGCGCGACAACGCTTGCGATGCCCTGTGGTTGCCGGCGCCGGACATGCTGGCCTGGTTGCTGAACGTGCGCGCCCAGGACATCGCCATCGCGCCGCTGCCGTTCAGCTGCGGCCTGCTCTATGCCGACTGTGGGCTGGACTGGTTCATCGATGCGCAGCGCCTGGATTTGCCGGATGACTGGTTGCCGGAGGCGGTGCGCCTGCTGCCCCCAGGCGCCAGCGGGCGCATGGACGAATTGCTGCGCCAGCGCGGTGCCCTGCGTGTCTGGGTGGACGAAGCCGGCTGCAATGCGGACAGCCTGGAACTGTTGCGCGCCAGCGGCTGCGCGTTGCACCTGGCGGCTCACCCGGTGCTTCTGCTGCGCGCCTGCAAGAACGCCACGGAGCTGGCCGGCACTCGCGAGGCGCACCGCCGAGATGGTTTGGCGTTGTGCCGCTTCCTGCACGCATTCGACAACCGACCCGAGGACTTCCTGGGCGCGGACGAACTCGCGGTTTCCGCCGCGCTGGAGCGATGCCGGCGGATGGATGCCGACTATCGCGGCGCGAGCTTCGACACCATCGCAGCCAGCGGCGCCAATGGCGCGCAACCGCACTATCTACCCGTGCCAGGGCAGGCTGCCACCCTGCGGCCGGGCGACCTGCTGCTGATCGATTCGGGCGGCCAGTATCCCCAGGGCACGACGGACGTCACCCGAGTTCTGTCGTTGGGGCTGCCCACGCCGCGCCAGCGTGAGCTTTACACCCGGGTCCTGAAAGCTCACATCGCCCTGGCCGACTGCCGCTTCCCGGCAGGCACCAGCGGTCGGCAACTGGATGTCGTTGCACGGCAGGTAATGTGGCAGGCCGGTCTGGACTATGCCCACGGCACCGGTCACGGGGTCGGCAGCTACCTGCAGGTTCATGAGGGGCCGCAGCGTATTGCACCGCATGCCAGTGCCGTGGCCCTGTGGCCGGGAATGATCACTTCGATCGAGCCGGGGGTTTACCTGGAAGGGGAGCTGGGGATTCGCCAGGAGAATCTCTACGAGGTGGTCGAATGCCCGGTCCATCGCGGTTTCCTGGGTTTCCGGGCGCTGACGCTGGTGCCGTTCGAGCCGGGGCTGATCGATCGCGATCAGCTCTCGGCGAGCGAGCGAGACTGGCTGGATGCCTACCAGCGCAATGTCTGTCGGCAGCTCGCGGCGGACCTGGAGCCGGAGGTCGCCGCCTGGTTGCGGGCGAAGGTCGCCGGCGCCGAACAATCTGCGGCCAGGGCCTGAAAATCCGTCGGATGTGCATTCCGCCACCGCTAAAAACGAAGTTTACGTTTGCTCCGGGCAGATAAGATTCTCTCCGCGTTCGCGAGCGCCTCATAACAATTCCAATGACTGGCTGGAGTCCCTTCTGTCACGGCGGGGACCGGCATTGCCCTGTGAGAGGCGAGCATGAGCAATAGTGAAAGCGTGATAACCGAGGGGTACACCCGCAGACCGGTTCCGCAGGAAGAGACGGTATCGGGCTACGGACTGGCGTTGATCACTTTCGGCATCGGCATGACCCTGCCTGTGTTCTGGCTGGGCGCCGATGTCACCGCCAAGGTGGGTTTCCACTCCGCGTGCTGGGTTTTCATTGGCGTCTGCGCCGTGCTCGGTGTGCTGGCTGCGCTCGCCGCGCTGGCCGGTGTGCGCAGCCGCCTCAGCACCTACATGGTGCTGCAGTTCTCTTTCGGTCGACATGGTGCCAAGCTGCTCAATGTGATCATGGCGGTAACGCTCCTGGGCTTCTATGCCGCCACGGTGGACATCTTTGGTAGCACGGTGGCCAGTGCGCTGCACGGCGCCTTCGGGATGGACACCCCGGCATGGCTGCACAGCCTGTGGGGCAGTGTGCTGATGACGCTGATGGCCATCTTCGGCCTGCGCGGGCTCGATCGCTTGTCGATCTGCGCTGTGCCCTTGATGGCGGCGTTCCTGCTCTACACCCTGTACCTGGGGCTGGGCCGCGCCGCTTCCGGGCAACTGCTCGGCTTTGCCGGCAGCGGCGACAGCGTCGCGCTGGCGATTTCCAGCACCATCGGCATGGTGGTGCTGACCCCGGTGCTGATGCCGGACTTCACCCGCTATGCACGCAGTGATCGGGATGCCCTGATCACGCTGCTGGGCATGGTGGTCGGCTTCCCGTTCGTGCTGATCGTTGGCGGGCTACTGTCGATCGTCAGCGGCAAGGGCGAAATCATGGAGATCATGGCGGTCCTCGGCGTGCTGTTGCCGGCGCTGGTGGTGCTGGTGTTCTCCACCTGGATCACCAACACCGCCAACCTCTACTCGGCAACTCTGACCCTGGCCACCGTGACCCCCGCCGCCAGCTGGAAGCTCAGCGTTCTCGGCAGCCTGGTCGCCACGGCGCTGGCCCTGGGCGGCTTCATGAGTCATTTCCTCGACTTCATCCTCGCGCTGAGCATCGTCATCCCGCCGCTGGCGAGCGTCTACTTGGCCGACTTCTTCATCCTCAGCCACCAACGCTACCGCGTCGAGGACCTGGAGCGCCTGCCGGGCTTCGGCTGGCCGGCTCTGTTGAGCTGGGCGCTGGCCAGCGTCCTGGCGTGGATGACCACCTACGAAGGCTGGACCCTCACCACCCAGCCGACCCTCGACTCGCTGCTGGTGGCGCTGGTCGCCTACCTGGCGCTGCAGCGATTGGCCTCTGGCCTGCGCAGCCAGGGGCGCGTCCACCGCGAACGCAGCTGATCCCTCACTGAACCGCTGAACCAGGGCACCGGGCCCGGCCCGGAGGGCGAAGCCTTGCCCGCAGGAAACCGACAGAGACGCTCGGCTGGCTTCGCTCGCCCCACGACAACAAGAATGCTTCAGGAGCAGATTCCCTTGAACAACAGCAAATCCCTACTTCTCGCCGGCCTGGTCTGCTGCGGCGCGGCCCAGGCGCAGATCTCCAGCACGGTGGCGCTGACCAGCGAGTACCAGATGCGCGGCATCGGCTACTCGGGCAATGACCCGGCGCTCAGCGCAACGCTGGACTGGGCGGGTGAGAGCGGCGCCTACGCCGGCACCTGGGTGTCCAACACCGACAGCTTCAGGGATGGCGACCCCTACGATGACGGCTCCGACATCGAGGTCGACCTCTACGCCGGGTACAACCTCCAGATGGCCAACGGCATGCGCTATGGGATGATCGGTTACTACTACTACTTCCCCGACACCAACTACAACATCAACTACACCGAGGTCGGCTTCAGCGCCGGCTACGGCAACTTCAATGCCTATTACTACTACTCCGACGACATGATCAGCACGTCGCTGGAGTCTCACTACGTGGCGGCCGACTACACCTTCAATCTGCCCTGGAAGACCGATCTGTACCTCATGGCCGGCCATGCCTTCGGCGAGTACTACCGCGAGACCGCGCTGACCGGCGCCCACGAGTACAGCAACTGGGAAGCCTCGCTCAAGCGCAGCTTCGGGCCGATCGACACCAAGCTCAGCTGGGTCGACACCGACCTGCACGGGCGCTTCCACAACAGCGGCGAATACCTGCGCAACGACGGCCGCTTCATCTTCAGCGTTTCCCACACTTTCTGAACGCCAGCGTGCCGGCCGCCGCCGGCACGCCTGGCCCTAGCAACCGGAGCAAGCCATGGCAATCCGCGTCGCCACCGATATCGGTGGCACCTTTACCGACCTGGTCTATCTGCAAGACGGCGTGATCCATGCCGTCAAGGCCGACACCACACCCCCGAACTTCGAGCGGGGCCTGCTCAATGCGCTGGACAAGAGCGGCGTCGACAGTGCCGACATCGCATTCTTCGCCCATGGCTCCACGGTGGTGATCAACACCCTGACCGAGCGCAAGGGCGTGAAGACCGCACTGATCACCACCCGTGGCTTTCGCGACGTGCTGGAGATCGCCCGTGGCAATGCACCGGACATTTTCAATCCGCGCTACCAGAAGCCGCCGCCCTTCGTAGCGCGCCAACTGCGCCTGGAAATCAGCGAGCGCCTGAACCATCGCGGCGAGGTCCTGACCCCCCTGGCCCTGGAGGAGCTGCCGGGCCTGCTGGAGCCGCTGCGCCAGGCAGAAGTGCAAGCCATTGCCATCTGCCTGCTGCACGCTTATCGCAACCCCGAGCACGAGCAGCGCCTGGTCGCGGCCATCCACGAGTACTGGCCGGAAGTGGCGGTGATCGCGTCCCACCAAGTCAGCCGCGCCTGGCGCGAATACGAGCGCAGCAACTCCTGCGTCCTTTCGGCCTACGTGATGCCCGCCACCTGCGCTTACCTGGACAACTTGCAGAAACACCTGCTGGAAAAGGGGCTGCGCCAGGCGCCCTTCATCATGAAGTCCAACGGCGGCATCGCCCCAGTGGCTGCGGTGAAGAACGACCCGATCAGCCTGGTGGAGTCGGGCCCGGTGGGCGGCATGCTCGGCGCCCAGGCCTACGGTCGGCTGATCGGTGAGACCGAGCTGCTGGCGCTGGATATCGGCGGCACCACCGCCAAGTGCTCCTTGATACACGAGGGCAGCGTCGAAATCAGCAATGACTACGTGATCGAGAAGACCCCGACCAGCTCCGGCTACCCGATCATGACGCCGGTGGTCGACATCGTCGAAATCGGCAACGGCGGAGGCAGCATCGCCTGGGTCGATGCCGCCGGCAGCCTGCGGGTCGGCCCGCAGAGCGCGGGCTCCACGCCGGGACCAGTAGCCTATGGGCGGGGTGGCCAGGCGCCGACCACCACCGACGCCAACCTGTTCACCGGGCGTATCAACCCGCGGCGCTTCGCCAATGGCGAAATCGAGCCTGATCTCGACGGCGTGGAACGGGCTTTCGCCGAACTGGGTGAGCGCCTCGGGGTTTCCGCCGGGCTGCTGGCCCATGGCGTGCTGCAGATCGCCAACGCCAACATGGTCAACGCGCTCAAGCTGATCTCGGTGAATCGTGGCTACGACCCGCGGGACTTCGCCCTGATGGCCTTCGGTGGTGGTGGCGCCTTGCACGCGACTGCGCTGGCCGCAGAACTGGGAATTCCGAAGGTAATCATCCCGCCGTTCGCCGGGGTGTTCTCCGCCTGGGGCATGCTCATGCTCGACGTCCGTCGCGACTACATCCAGACCCACTTGCAGGTCCTCGACGAAGCCGGCCTTGCAGAGCTGGAGCAGGCTTTCCAGGCGCTGCAGGCGAGCGCCGAGGCCGAGTTCGCCGGTGATGGCCTAGCTCGCCAGAGCCTGCGCTTCGAGTGGCAACTGGATGCCCGTTACCTGGGCCAGGAGCACACCGTGAAGATCCCGCTGCAAAGCCGAAATCTGGAGGAGGTGCTGGATACCTTCCACGAGCGCCACCGGCAGAACTACACCTTCCGCCTGGACGGCGCAGTGGAGGTGGTCAACCTGCACATGGTGGCATTCGCCGAGGTGCCCAAGTCACCCATCGCGCCGCTGGCGCCGTGTCTGGGCGTGGGCGCCGAGGTGGCCCGCGACGGCGAGCGCCTGGTCGAATTCGAACCCGGCCAGGCGTTGCCGACGCCGATCTACCAACGCGAGGCACTGCTGGCGGGCATGCGCTTCGCCGGCCCGGCAATCATCGAAGAGGCCACCACCACCAGCGTTGTGCGCCCGGGCGACAGCGTCGAGGTCGACGCCTACGGCGGCCTTCACATCCATATCCAGGCACAGGAGGCATGACGATGCCGCACGCCAACCCCTTCACCCGAGAGATCATCAAGAACGCCCTGGTGGCCATCGGCGAGGAAATGTTCATCGCCCTCAAGCGTACCAGCATGAGCCCGATCATCTATGAAGCCTTGGACTACGGCATCGGGCTGACCGACGCCGGCGGCCAACTGATCTCCCAGGGCAACGGCATCCCCGGCTTCATCGGCACCCTCGATGGCGCTGTGCGCAGTGTGCTGGAGAAGTTCAAGGCCCAGGACATCCACCCCGGTGACATGTTCATCACCAACGACCCCTATGGTGGCGGCGGCACCCACCTGTCCGACGTCTCGATGATCATGCCGGTGTTCCATGACGATCGACTGATTGCCTGGACCGCCAACAAGGCACACTGGACTGAGGTGGGCGGCAAGGACCCAGGCAGCTTCAGCTCCGACGCCAGCGAGATCTATCAGGAAGGGCTGCAGTTCCCAACTGTCCGTCTTTACGACCAGGGCCGGATCAACCAGGCGCTGGTCGACATGATCGCCGCCAACGTGCGCCTGCCGGAGATGACCATCGGCGACATGCACGCCTGCGCGGCGGCCCTGCGGGTTGGTGAGCGACGTCTGCTGGCCATCGTCGGTAAGTACGGCGAGGCCACCACCCTGGATGCCATTGAGCGCCTGCTGGAGCACGGCGAGGCGATGACGCTGGAGAGTTTCAAGGCGCTGCCCAAAGGTGTCTTCCACGCCGAGGAAGTTATCGACGAGGACGGCCTCGGCAACGGTCCATTCCAGGTCAAGGTGCGCGTGGAAATCAGCGACACTCGTTTCCTGGTCGACTTCAGCGGTTCCAGCCTGCAGGCACCGGGGCCGATCAACAACACCCTGGCTGGCCTGCACTCGGCAGTGCGCGAAGTATTCATGGGTGTGGTGCGCCCGGGTGTGGCGGCCAACGCTGGATGCTTCCGCCCCATCGAGGTGATCTGCCCGGCCGGCACCATCTGCACGGCGCAGCGTCCGGCGCCGGTTTCGGCCTATTTCGAGTCGATGGTTGCTGCCGCCGACGTGATCCGCCGGGCTCTGGCGCCGCTGCTGCCGGACCGCTTGATCGCCGGCCAGCTAGGATCGGTGTGTTCGATGGTGCTCAACGGCCACGACCGCCAAAGCGGCGAGGAATACCTGTTGGTGCAACCTCTGGTCGGTGGCTGGGGCGCCGCCCAGGATGCTGATGGGCAAAGTGGCCAGTTCTGTGTCGGTAATGGCGAAACCAGCAATATTCCGGTGGAGATCACCGAGCGCTGTTACGACGTGTTAGTCGAGCGCTATGCCTTCAATCCCGAGGGCGGCGGAGCAGGGCGCCAGCGGGGTGGGCGGGGAGTGGTGCTGGACTATCGCATACTCTCGGACAAGGCCTGGATCTCGACCTTCTTCGGCCGGGGTGTGACCCCGCCGTGGGGCGTGGATGGCGGCGGCGAAGGAACCTGCAATTACGCGGAAGTCCTGTCGGCCGACGGGGGCCGCAAACGCTTCAGCCGCGCCAACCGGGTGCCCTTGCAGCAGGGCGATCTGTTGCGCCTGGTGACGGCCAATGGCGGTGGCTGGGGACAGCCGAAAGAGCGGCCGCTAGCGGCCATCGAGGCCGATGTGGCCGCCGGTTATCTGCAGCGCGACCAGGCGCTGGCGGAGTATCCGCAGTATCGGCCCAACGTGGGCGATGCCTGATCAGGACGTGGCCGGCCATGGAAGTGGCCGGTCACCCGGTTCACGGAGCGTCCTATGACCGATGACAGAGGCGAATTCAACTTCATCAATGGAACGGGCCGGCAGCTGTTACTGGTGCTGGAGCCTAAATCCCATGAGTTCTGGATAGCGCCCGGAGCCCTTCTGCAAATCCGGACTGATACCGAAGAAGGCTCATCATCGTTCGACATGGAGTTTCTCGCCCGCGCGGTGGTTGTGTACTTGCCGGAGGGACAATCAGCCCGTGTGTTCCAGGACGGAAAGGAGGTGCTGCCTGCCCCTCATAGCAGAAGGCGCTGGCGAGCTATTAATTGATGAGCAAGCCACACGGACCTGATGGTAGCAGCGCCTTCTGCTCCGGGAAATTCAGCTGTAGGGCAAAAGGGGCCACAACTTTCGGGGTTAGATCGTCCGCTATCTGCCCATTTTTGCTGTTGGCGAGAGGCGGCTCCCGACCCAAAGCGGACTTTCTTTCACACGCATCCTGCAGGCTAGCCTCTTGGCCTGTGCAGTAGCAGCTCGCCCTTAATCGAGACGTAACCTAGGGCTGAAGCAACTCCCCTCGAAGAATCGTGATCTGCTTAGGTGCATCAATGCTTACTCGAATTTGGTTTGGGTTCGAGGTTGCATTGATTTGGATAGTGATGCCGTTGCGCAGAAGTTCTTGGAACAGGATCTCGGCATTGCTGCCTGGCTCAATGATCAATCGGATTTGCTCCCCATCGCGGCGATTTAGGCCCAGAAATCCCATAAGAAAAATCCTTCTTGATTGAGGAAGCCAGATAGTGCTGATGCCAGCTTAGAGCATGAAGAGAAGTGGGACGAACAGTCGGACTGTAGGGCAGACGAGGGGCAGCCATGAGCGACAGCTTCGCGCTGCTGCTTTACAGCATCTGTTATCGACCCATGGCGGACGTTCAGCCTGGGAAACTCAGCGCTTCACTGACCGTTCTTCGTGAGTCGTGCCTTCAGCTTGGTCTTCGCCACGAGACAATCGACGCTGGCGAAATGCATTCCAGCCACTCCAGATCAGTCCCACTGCAACCGCCGCATAGGAGGCGAAGAGGGCAATTTGGTTGAAGGGGGCCAGAATCTGATCCAGACCGTTCGCGGAGATCGTTGTTGAGCCAATCAGCGTCGTGCCGATCAGCCCGACCAGTACGAGAAATACAGGGAAACCATACAGGTATAGGCTTCTCTCAAAACCTCTCATGACGGAGCTATCCTCCCTTGATCGATGCAACTCCGTCCCTGGGAGTTGCGGTTATCCCTGACGTCAGGCAAGACCGATGCCATGAACCTTTCTCAAGACAGATGCCATGCCAGAGCCACGCCTGCCCGTTGTGCTTTATCGCCTCAACGAGAACATCAATGCCATCGGCGCAGCTGTCGAGGAGTTGGCAATTTGGATCGAGCTGCAGCATGGGGATAGCGAAACCGCCGCGCTAGTCAAAAGCCATCTTCAGGTGTTGGTGCGGAACTCCGACGTAATTGTCGACGCACTGGCTGAGCTCATTACTGAGGAAAATTAGCAGTGCCTGCGAGGCCTGCAAAGTTACTCAGAATGGCGCGAGCAGTCATACTGGCATAGTGCAATTATCGGTAAATTCTTTATGCGCCTGGCAGAAAGGAAGCTGAAGGCGTAAGGCGACATCCGCAAATGTGGCCTTTGTCCTTGCATAGTTTTTCAGGCCAAGCCGGTCGTAGAAAGCTGGCTAATCTGGACTACATTCGTCATTCGCGTCCCGTGCTACCCGGCTCGCCCCCCCGAGTCGGGTAGTTTTTTATCGACGCATAGCGGACGTTAAGCATAAGAAGCTCAGTGCTCGCCTGACGAGCTGGCGGCGCTATCAGTCAACTCCATTAACGCCTTGAACTGGTCGGCCTTGATCGGAACGGTGAGCAGCTACCTACCCATATCGGACATCGCGAAAGCCCATTTGCAACTAGCCATGCCTAGAAGGATCGAACCGCGCTGAAGCGATAGGCGGGCGAGTTGTGGACACATTTATTGATCCAGGTCGATGAAGCCTGCAGGTTGATTTGTCCGTATTTTTTGCGTCCTACAGACTGGTTGTCTTGTGTACAGTTCTGAGGATGAAATGATGCGAAAGTCTCTCTCTGCCCTTGCAATCACTATTTTGGCCTCGCAAGGCGTCATGGCTGGTGAAACCGCTAACACGGCAGTTGGTGGCGGACTGGGTGGTGCATTGGGCAGCGTTGTTGGTAATGCGGTAGGTGGCAGCACCGGAGCAGCAATCGGCGCAGGGGTTGGCGGTGCGGCTGGTGGCGCTATGTCTGCGAAAGATGGAAAGAAGACTGAAGCTGCAATCGGTGGTGGCCTGGGGGCGGCGGGTGGCCAAGTGATTGGAAGCAATGTGGGTGGTTCTACCGGAGGTCTAATCGGAGCCGGTCTAGGTGGGGCGGCAGGCAGCGCAGTCGGCAATAGCCTAGCGGACGATCACGACCATCATGACAGCCACAAACATAAGCATAAGCACCACTGACAGTTTCGGGGCGCTCTTGGGGGGCGCGGATCAGCGGGATCTGCCGAGCTAGTTTCCCTATTGTCGCCGCCCATGATTCGCTTGGCAGCGTCCGTTGCCACGAGCACTCTTTCAGAAAAGAAAGCCGCCCGGCCATGGAGTAACCGGGCGGCTAAAGTGTCTTGGTCAGAAGACATTTGCAGCGTAGCTCAATGGTTAATGAGCATCCGGGATGAATGTGCCCTGACCGGTCGGCAGCACGGGCCTTGTAACGTAGATCTCCCGTAACACCTCCTGCCTCTTTGCTGACATAGATCCCTATCACTCATTTCGCGTCAGTCGATGAGTGGCGCTACGTTTTATCACTCCCATGAGCCCCGCAGACAGCGCTCTTTCCACGACAGCAATCATCGGAGTTGAGCTGCCTTTATGCACCTTCCCGTGTCGTGCATTACGTCTTAATCGCGTCTTGAATCAAAAGCCAGCTTGCACATCGCGATTGGCTATCTAGGCTACTTTGACAGTCAAAGATTCCTTTGGGTCTAACCAGTAGTCGTCTCCAGAGTGCATTCGGAGCTATGGCCTACCGCGCATTGCGTGTGTGGTAGGAGGTATCAGAATGAGCAAGGAGCGCTAAATGAACTCTGATCAAAGGCGAGCCAAGTGGGCGTCGCTACCCTTGGTTCCTGGCCTGCTCCTTGTTGGCTTCTGCAGTCCCACGTTCGCTGGCGGCATTCTGATCTACGAGGCTGGCCAGGAAGGAAACGGCCTCGCCAACGCTGGCTCGGCAGCATTGGCAAGCGATCCCAGCATCCTAATGAGCAACCCCGCCGGCATTGCACAGTTGGCCGGTACCCAGCTCAGCGTGAACGCCCAGGTCATCCTTGGCGATCTGCGCTTCTCACGCGACAGCAACAATCAGTTCGATGGCAACGAAGGCGGCAACGCCTTGGAATGGCTGCCGGGTGCAAGCCTGTTCATCAGTCATCAGATTGATGACCGCTCAGCTATCGGCTTCGGTATGTATGGCAACTTCGGCCTGGCGGTGAACTACGACGATGACTGGGCCGGCCGTTACTTCAGCCAGGAGTCGGCGGTTATCGGTGTGTCCTTCCAGCCCACCCTGGCGCACAAGTTCACCGACCAGCTCTCTGTCGGCATTGGCCCCCGCATCGTCTACGGTTACTACCGCACTGAGATGGCCATCAACAACAACTTACTGGGATTGCGCGACACCCCCGACGGCCAGTTGGAATACAAGGACACTGACGTCGGCACCGGCGTGAATATCGGATTGCTCTACGACCTCAGTGAGCGCACCAAGATCGGCCTCACTTACACCAGCAAAGTGAAGCTGGAGTTCGAAGACAGCCCGAATCTTCGCAAGGTCAGCAATCCGATCATCAATGCGGCGCTCAATCGGCTGGATGTGGATTCGCTGGAACTGGATATGAACATCCCGCAGACCGCAACTCTGAGCATCGCCCACCAACTCGACCCGCAGTGGAAACTATTGGGCAGCCTGGGCTGGCAGGACTGGAGCGACTTCGGCCAGATCGGCGTGGAGGTGGATGCGAACGCAGGTGGGGTGGATCGCACTGTAGACCGCCAATACAAGGACACCTGGCACGCCTCCATCGGCACTCAATATCAGGCCAACCCTCGCCTGCGTTGGAGCTTTGGTCTGGGCTACGACAGCTCGGCTGTCGATGACAAAGACCGCACCGTCGACAACCCCATGGCCGAGACTTGGCGCCTCGCCACTGGAGTCAATTACCAGCTCGATGACGGGCTGGACGTTCACCTGGCTTACACCCTCGTATGGCTGGGCGATATGGACGACGAGCAGACCAAATCGCGCTCTGGCGAAACCCTTTCTGGCACATACAACAACGCCGCTCTGCACATCATCGGCGGGGGCGCGACGTGGCGCTTCTGACAGCACGCGGCAAGAAGACCGTGGCCCTGACACTGAATGAAAATCCGTCCACAAGGAGCAACTCGATGAATTGGAAACTGTTGGCGTTACCGCTGTGTCTGGCCACATTGACGCTCGCGGGGTGCGCGAGCAAATACGTGGCTCCGGAGGAGTACTCCGGCTTCCTCAAGGACTATAAGGCGCTCAAAGAAGAGAAATCGCCCTCGGGCGCCCCGGTAATGCGCTGGATCAAACCTGGTGTGGACGTAGGCAGTTTTACCAGTGTGTACGTTGAGCGCAGTCAGCTGTACCCGCAACCGCAGCCGACCGAGAAGATTCCGGAGAAGACCCTGCAAGGCATTACCACCTACTACGACCAGGTTCTCCAGACCCAGTTCGCCAAGGCACTGCCACTCGCCAATGGCCCAGGCCCGGGCGTGCTGATAGTGCGCCCGGCGATTACCGCCGTCAGCGCTTCGACCAAGGGGCTGCAACCCTACGAAGTGATCCCAATTGCCCTAGTCGCCGCTGGCGTCAGCGCAGCTACTGGCATCCGTGACCAGGACACCAGCATCGCTACCGAGGCCGCTTTCCTCGACGGCGGCAATGGCGAAGTGGTTGCCCAGGTTGTGCGTAAGGGCGCGGGCGCTGAACTGGATAACTCCTCCCAGGTCATGACCGCCAACGACGCCAAGGCCGTGCTCGATGGCTGGGCGCGCGACATGGTCAAGTCCTACGAGAGCCTCAAGAACAAGTAACCCCGGCACCGGCACCGGCGCCGACGTTGTTGGTGCCGGGTGCTTTGCAGCCTTCAAATAGAAAGACCCAGAGCCAAATGGCTCATCGATCACCGCTGGCAGTTGCCCCGGAGGGTACAGCGCACCCCCGCAAGGAGCTTGAGATGAAAACGATCATGCAATCGACCAGCAAGGAACGAGCTACCAATGGCCTGTGGAAGCTGAGCGCCTCCTTCCTCCTGTCTGCCGCCATTTCTATGACCACCCAGGCCTGGGCCGCTGAAGCGCCCAAGCCGGCCACCGACGCCACCAAGGCCGCTAACGATGCCCTGCTGCAGGAGCTGCCGTTCAACGACAAGACCTCGTTCGAACTGGCCCACAAGGGATTCATTGCGCCGTTACCCACCGAGCCGGTCAAAGGTGAAAAGGGCAACTTGATCTGGGACCCGGCCAAATACAACTTCATCAAGGAAGGTGAGGCGGCGCCGGCCACTACCAACCCCAGCCTGTGGCGGCAATCGCAGCTGATCAATATCTCCGGCCTGTTCGAAGTCACCGATGGCATCTATCAGGTGCGCAACTACGACCTATCGAACATAACCTTCATCGAAGGCAAGAAAGGCATCACGATTATCGATCCGCTGATTTCCACAGAAACCGCCAAGGCAGCGCTGGATCTCTACTACGCGCACCGACCGAAGAAACCGGTGGAAGCGGTGATCTACACCCATAGCCACATCGACCACTACGGCGGTGTGCGCGGCGTGGTCGATGAGAAGGATGTGAAGTCCGGCAAGGTGAAGATTTACGCACCGCTGGGCTTCCTCGAACACGCCGTGGCAGAGAACGTCATGGCCGGCACCGCGATGAGCCGGCGTGCCAGTTACATGTATGGCAACCTGCTGCCGCCAAACGCGAATGGTCAGTTGGGTGCAGGTCTGGGTACTACCACCTCCACCGGTACTGTGACACTGATCCCGCCGACCGATATCATCGGGAAAACGGGTGAGACGCGCGTCATTGACGGTCTGACCTACGAGTTCCTCTATGCCCCAGGCAGTGAGGCGCCCGCCGAGATGCTTATCTACATCAAGGAGAAGAAGGCCCTCAACGCGGCAGAGGACTCCACCCATACCCTGCACAACACCTACTCGCTGCGCGGCGCGAAGATCCGCGAGCCGCTGCCCTGGTCGAAGTACCTCAATGAGTCGTTGAAGCTGTGGGGTAAAGACGTGCAGGTCATGTACGCCCAGCACCACTGGCCGATCTGGGGCAACAAAGAAGTCCGCGACCAGCTGTCCTCGCAGCGCGACATGTACCGCTACATCAACGACGAGACCCTGCGCCTGGCCAACAAGGGCCTGACCATGACCGAGATCGCCGAGCAGGTGAAGCTGCCCAAGGGCATCGCCGATCGCTTCTCCAACCGTGGCTACTACGGCTCGCTGAACCACAACGTCAAGGCCACCTACGTGCTCTACCTGGGCTGGTTCATCGGCAACCCGGCGACCCTGTGGGAACTGCCGCCCGAGGAAGAAGCCAAGCGCTACGTCGACATGATGGGCGGCGCCGACGCCGTGCTGAAGAAGGCCAAGGAGTACTACGACAAGGGCGACTTCCGCTGGGTGGCCGAGGTGGTCAACCACGTGGTCTTCGCCGACCCGAACAACCAGGCGGCGAAGAACCTGCAGGCCGATGCGCTGGAACAGCTTGGCTACCAGGCCGAGAGCGGCCCGTGGCGCAACTTCTACCTGACCGGCGCGCAGGAACTGCGCAACGGCGTGCAGAAGCTGCCGACCCCGGACACCGCCAGCCCCGACACCGTCAAGGCGATGGACCTGGACCTGTTCTTCGACTACCTGGCCATGCGCCTGAAAGGGCCTGAGGTCGCCGACAAGCACATCACCCTCAACTTCGACTTCACCGACCTGAAGCAGAAGTACACCCTGGAGATGGTCAACGGCGTGCTCAACCACACCGAGGGCATGCAGGCGAACGATGCCGACGCCACCATCACATTGACCCGCGACACCCTAAACAAAATCATGCTCAAGGAGACCACGCTGAAGGACGCAGAGGGCTCGGGCGAGATCAAAGTGCAGGGCGATCAGGGCAAGCTGGACGAGTTGATGAGCTACATGGACAACTTCGACTTCTGGTTCAACATCGTCACCCCCTAACGCTCCTTCTGATGCCGGACGGTATCAACGGCAAGCCATCAGCGACGGCGGATGGCTTGCCGCTTTTTTCACAGGGAGCGCCGCAGCATGGACACCATTCGCGGGACTGCATTTCTGCAATTTGGTGAGTTACTTGCTGAACGAGGGGGCTCACTTCGCGAGCACCTTTCACCGCATCGGATTGGTATGGATGTGGTCGGCAATTACGAGAAGAAGTTTTCGTACAAGAGCCTTGCGCAGATTTTTGAGGGCAGCGCCTATGCGCTCGGGATGCCCGAGCTTGGACTCGAACTGGCAACCCGGCAGAAATCGACATTGCTGGGACCTCTGCAGCATCTGGCTCAGACTGCCCCCACGGCTGGGGAAGGGCTGATTGCCGTTGTACGCTACATGCGTGTTTATAGCCCCTCAATTCTGTTCCACCTGGAGCGCCGGCCTGGCTGCACCTTGCTTTGCTTCGACAACGCCCTGCCGTGCATTCAGGACATACCGCAAATCGTCGAAAAATCGCTGCTGCACGGACGTCTGCTGATGTCGGAGCTATTAGGCAGCCCCCTGAGACCGGCGATGGTACTGCTGCGCCACCAACCCCAAGCTAGCCTCGATGTTTACCAGCGTTACTTTGGTTGCCAGGTGCTATTCGGCCAGGATCACAACGCAATTGCGATCAGCCAACGTGACATGCAACAGCCGTGCTCTCGGCATGACGCAATGCTGCATTCCATCGTTCGGTTCTACTTGGAGGCCCATACGAGTGCCGACGAGAAGTTGGGCTTCGAAGTTGAGAGGCACATCCAAGCTTTGTTGCCTAAGCAGACGTGTAGCCTGGAGCAGATTGCCAAGCTACTTGATCTACACCCGCGGACTCTTCAGCGACGCCTAGCCAATGACGGAATCGATTTCGAGGAGCACGTCGATGACATACGCCGTCGGCGAGCCGAAGAATTGCTCAGCGAGTCAGACTTGAGCATCGGACAAATCGCCTCGGAACTGGGTTATCGGCGCACTACCTCGTTCTGTCGTGCACACCACCGATGGTTCGGTGTTCCCCCAATAGAGCGACGACGGCAGCTCAAGGTGGGTAAAGGAAATAGTGATTGATGCGCTTACTCAGCATTCTCGCTGGGGTTTTAGGAAACGTGTTCAACCTCATCAAGACGAATATTTCCACCTCGGTTTAGATGTACTCGGTGGCACTCAGCGAAAGCGATCGCCTGTTTGTCAGGGGAAGGTTAGGTATGTCTACCTTACCTACACTCAGGGTTGTCGCAGCACATAGAGGCGGGATACTCGATGCGCAGATGGCCTGCTGTCCTACTGATTTCCTGTATTGCCGGAGCGGCCATCGCCGATGAAGTACCGGATGCGGTCCAAGCCTGTGCCGTGTGCCATGGAATGCATGGCGAGGGTACGGCGCAAGGGCCCGCGCTGGCGGGGCTCTCAGCCGAATATATTTCGGCGCAAGTGGCGCATTTCAACTCACGACAGCGCAGCAATTCGCTGATGGGGCCGATGGCCGAAGCCTACGCCTCGGCCGATCTGCTGCAGCCGGCTGCCGCTTACTACGCCGCCCAGGGCAAGCTGCCGGCGCTGCAGGTTCGCGGGCAACAGCCCGCCGCCTCGCCGGCCGAGAGGCTCTATTACCAGGGCGACCTGTCCCGCGACATTCCAGCCTGCTTCAGCTGCCACGGCCCGTCGGCCGTCGGCTCGGGGCCATTCCCGCGGCTCGCCGGGCAACAGGCGGCCTACCTGCAGGCGCAATTGCAGGCCTGGCGCAAGGGCGAGCGTGGCGGTGACTCGGGGGGCATGATGGGCGCCATTGCCAAGCGCCTGAACGACAAGGACATCACTGCGCTGGCCAGCTATCTGGCGGCGATTCGCTGAGGAAAGCTCATGAACAGAACCCTGCTCTGCATGACCTTGGCGGGAAGCCTCGCGCTGCCGGTACACGCGGCCGATGTGGTGACCACGGCGATGGAGGAAATCAGCGCACAACCCAAGACCCAGGACTCCCATTACTTCACACCGCGTGACCTCTCGAAAGTCCCTGCCGGCGCCTTTGGCGACAAGGTTCGCCGTGGCTACCAGCTGTTCGTCAATACCCAGCAACTCAAGGGTCGCTATGTGGGTAACCAGCTGAACTGCACCAACTGCCACCTGGATGCCGGCACGAAGGCCTATGCCGCACCGATGTGGGCGGCGTACCTGGCCTACCCGGCCTTTCGAAAGAAAGACAACCGCGTGAACAATTTCGCCGAGCGCATTCAGGGCTGCTTCAACTACTCCATGAACGGGAAGGCCCCCGAGTTGGGCTCTCCCGAGCTGGTGGCGATGTCTGCCTATTCCTATTGGCTGCTCATGGGCGGTCTGCTGGATATGTACGGCATGCAGAATAAGCCGGTGCCGGAACTCAGCGACGATGAACTGCAGCGTGGCGGCCGAGACGAGTCCTTCGTCTTGCCGGGCCCTTTGGCTGACAGAGTAAAGATGGAAGGACGCGAACGCATGCCCGGGCGCGCTTTTGCCGCCTTGCCAGCCCCGCCCCAGACCTACTCTCCGGAGCGGGGCGTGCAGGTCTATACGGAGTATTGCGCGATCTGCCATGGCCAGCAGGGTGAAGGGCGCAGGATGGCGGGTCTACCGGTGATTCCTGCGCTGTGGGGCAGCGAGTCCTACAACTGGGGTGCAGGCATGCACCGGGTCAATACCGCCGCCACTTTCATCTACGAGAACATGCCCCTGGGCAAGAGCGTGCAACTCAATGTCCAGCAGGCATGGGATGTGGCGGCTTACATGAACAGCCGGGAGCGGCCGCAGGACCCCCGTTTCAAGGGAGACGTTGCCAAAACGGCGAAAGACTTCCATGCGTCCGACCAGGGCTATTACGGCAAGTCGCTCAACGGAGGAGTGCTTGGCAGTAAGGCCTACCCAGCAGGTGTGAGCCCCTGAATCGCAACGATGAACGTCGCCGGTGTCCGCATGGCCTGATGACCTCCAATGTTCGCCCACAAGGAATTAATGAACGAGTCTTATCTCAGCGCATCGCCAGTAGAAGGGAAAACACATGAATACGGTCTTGCTCAAGATTAAACATGAGTTCATGAAGGCACTTCCGCCGACCATTTTTTTCTTCGTCATCCTGCACATCGTCGCTGCCATTCGCGCGCTCATGATCAAAGGAACGGGCGTACCACTTCCCGTGACAGCTTCGGTTCTGATCGCCTCGCTGGTACTTGGCAAGTCGGTACTGGTGGCCGACATGCTGCCATTCATCAACCGCTTTCCCGAAAAGCCGCTGATCTGGAACGTCTCTTGGAAGACCCTGATGTACGCTCTGGTTGCACTTTGCGTGCACTACCTGGAGCGGCTCTACGAGTACTGGAAGGAGGCCCCCAGTCTGATGGATGCAAATTCCTTGCTGTGGACGTCCATGAACTGGCCGCGTTTCTGGGCGGTGCAGATTCTGCTCGTCACCTTGATATTCATGTACTGCGTAATCGCGGAACTGGCGCGGGTGATCGGCCATGAGCGCCTCAGGAAGATGTTCCTTGGACCGCTGCCCGAGGGGCTCGGAGGGGATAGCAGGACCAAATAAAGGGTCCATTGTCCCTCCAAGCGGTCTACTAGATGCAATGCCATGGAAAGCAACGTCGGGCGGACTAATGCTGGTATCGAGATTCAGCGGGAGGGCGTTGCAATGCGCCTGATTACGGATAGACCCGGCCCAATCAGCTATATCCACCCGAACGGAGCGAAAGCCCTCATTGAGTTCGAGTGGGGAGCTCCAGGTGACCTGGTACCGCGCGAAGTGTTGGTAAGAGCCGCCAACCAAATCGTCTGCTCTGCCACGGGCCCTTGGAAATGCTTTGCTGATGCGCGAAGGCAAGGTATTGAAATGGCAACTGTCTGGTGCGAGCGGCGCCATTGATTGAGAGTCTGCGCGGGATTTGGTGGGGATCGCCGTTCTGCCCAGACCTCTGTGGGGCGGAAATGGCGTCGCATCTGGGGCAGAAATCGACCCATAGCTGACATCGACAGGTACTAGGTGACACGCCCTTAGGCCCTGTGTTCAACCAAATCGATTGCAGAATCAGAGATAAGGGAGGAGTGTGACCTCATAGCGCCCGAGTTTTGGCGGAAATCCCTTCCCCCGTTCGGTCGTCAGCCGAGGACGGTATGGACGATCGACGATTCACCTCTGGTCTAAACATCGCTACGTGCTTTCTGAGGATGTTGGCGGATGAGCTCTCTACAGAAGCCCCCCCATCTGATCCCCCCTTTTCTGCTCAGCGCTTCAACGAGCTTCGGCGCAACATTGAGTGCTGCGTATTTATTTTGGAGAGCCTACAAGCGAGTCACGGGCATTCACCGGGCATTCAAAAGCAGCCTGAAATTACCCACAGCTCTGGATGGCTCGCAGCGAGAGGTCAGAGTACTGGCGTAAACCTGATTTGGCTGAGCTACCCATCAACTCCACCGTGCGTCGGATAAAAAACGGGTAACGCGAATAATGTGAACGTAGGCGAGGCAGTGCCTTCTACCGCTGCACACGCAGGAGATTAGGCATGGAAACGCTCCGAGGCCCACCCACAGAATGCGTCACATACGTACTCATTCTCGATGATGATTCGACTCTTGCCAGAGTCCTGGGGCTGGCGATGGAAGATTACGGAATCCCCGCCATCGTTCTTGGAAGTGCTGATGATGGACTCGCGTGGATCAATGCAAATCCAAGTCAACTTGCCCTCCTGCTCACTGATATCTCAATGCCAGGAGAAATTGACGGCTTGGAGCTAGCGCGCCAAATTGCGCAGAGATCCCCAAGCATCCCCATTATCATTATGTCAGGTGGCTCCTGGAGTAGAGACTTCCCGGCCTACCGCTTTCTCGACAAGCCATTTGATCTCACGGCACTCATGACCACAGTAAAAGAGGCTCTTGCGCTTCCACACTAAGCGAGTGGATCGCATGGGCGCCTATCCAAGTAGTTTGAGTAGATCCCCGGGGGGCAGCCGTCTGTCCTGCGCAAGGTCACGACGATACAGCTCTATCACCTGGCTCGCGTAATCCATTGGTTGAATGCCTGCTTGCTTTGCCGCATGGCACAGCTCTGACCAGGCTTTATGCCGAAAGAAAGACGCAGCCTCCTCGCGAGACATCGAAGCAGGAATTAGCAGTCTGATCTGTTCGCGTAAGGAGGGAGTCAGCTCTAGGAAGGCTAGGGTTGCGAGCTCGATCATTTCACGTTCGGTGTCTTTCATGGCTGCTGTCCGGAAGCAAAAATGAAAGTTAAGCGATTGTTTGGGCTGGTCTTCCGCGGTTGCGGCGTCTACAACGACCAGAGCCTTTTCAACATAGCTCAGCATCGGAAAATCATCACCAGCTACGCCGCAGAAGAAGCTATGAGCTGCTACGACGGTCCGCTAGTGGCCGATTGCTGCCCCTGGGCAAAGGCAGCTTCCGGCCAGAAGCAGGTACCGATCTCGATGAAAAAACGATCTCCGTGCGGGCACCGTGCGCACCGTTGAGATCACCGATCTGGCCACGTGTGCACGCCGCATTCCACGAAAAGCATTCGAGTGACCTAAAGGTAAATGCTTGCTGATGCGGCAAGTAGCGTTTTACTGAGCGGTGCCATAAAGCGCTGAGCGGAAATACTCGTTGATCGGATCTGGGAGGAGGTCTTGAGGATGGTCGCCACCCAGGGTGGCAATCCCACTTTTGCCATCAATCACAGTGGAGCTTTCCGCTTCACCGGAGAATACATCCACGATATCAATTTTTACTTCGACCTTATCGCGCATGAAATTCCATTCAGTGGCGCGGTCTTCCCAATGCAGGATGGTCGGAAAAACCAGATAGCTGTAACCGCCGATACGGGCGCTGTTGAGGGCTTGATCGAAGTCTTCAACGCGACTTGAACTCGTCACCTTCTGGGAGTTTTTCTGAAGTGCGGATTTAATGATGCTGGAGGTCATCTTGCCCGAGCCAGGGTAGGGCTTCGCGCCGTACTGCCCATCTTCAGGGAGAGCCACGTAGTAGCTCGAGTGGGCGGGCAGGCCGGTCGACTTGCCGTCTTTGACAAAATGAGTCGAGTCCATGCAGCCCACTGACAAAACCGCGAACGCTGCGACTGCTAGAAGCCTTAAGCCTGAAACCGAGATCATCTTCTTTCCTTAGAGTGATGTGCAGCCACCCTCCGATGAGGGTGAAATTACCGAGCTCAAAGAGTACCTGCCCGCGCCATTATTTCGCCATGGGTTTACAGCGCCTGGATACACGGCCCGACTGGTTCAGCCTTGGAGTATGTCCTGGTCGGCTGGTGGCGACTTGTCACTTGAGGCAGAGCAGCTGACATTAGCCGAAGCAGCAAACATCAGGTCGCCGTGTGTGCTTCGCTGCAGCTTTGGTCCGCTAACGGCCGATTGCAGTAGTTGGCTTGCGAAGACTGCCGCCCCATTTCTGTCATTTAGCTTTCGCCCTCTGGATTCGGCTCCGGCTCCGGCACCGGCCTCGAAGCGGAAGCGCTTCCTGCAGCTGCGGGCGGTGTTAGTGCTTTTTTTTTAGTGCTCGGCCTGCAGCTCTGCAACCAACTCTTCTCTGGTCGTGGTGGTGTAATCGCCTCGTTTGAGCTTGAGATTGTCGAGCATGAAGCCGTGCGTCAGCTCGAAGCCATCAAGCAACGTGTACCAGTTCATGACATATAGCTTCATGCGCGGGTCATCAGTCACTAAGCCTGGATCGTTGCGCAAGACATGATCTTTCAATCGGCTTTTGATGATAGAGTCCGCTGAGGAAATCTGGCGACCAAGGAGGATGAGTTCGAAGTGAATCTTCTCCGACTTGAACTGTGGTTCCCTGGCAATGATTTCTGCGTAATCCTCAAGCTGCCGAAGGTGCTTCTTATTAAGAGATATCGCCGGCCGTTTTATCTCTACCACGATGCATTTGTAGATTCTGTTCCCTAGCGAATCAAAGGCTGGAAACTTGCGAGCCATGAAAAGGTCGACTTGCCGCTGTGCGCCAGGGAAATCGGCCTCTTCATCTATGTCTTCCAGGCTCAGCGGCGACCGGGCAATGACTTCATCCCGCATACGGCGAGCAATCTTGGCAAACGTATCCTCCTCCGCGCCTATGGTCTCGTAGCGCGGCCCGAGTAGCCATGTGTTGCTCTCTATGATCTTTTGCAGGTCAGGCGTTTCGAGAACCTCGCGGTAGTGCTCATTCATCACATACCGCAGCTGCTGCACCGCAGTAGCTCGTCGCTGCAGCACCTCGATGCTCGCGACGATATTCTCAAGCGTCGTGCGATGCAGTTGTTTCGCTAGATCCTGCATCGATTTTTCGTCGAGATCGAGCGCGCTTTCAAGCACATCAAGTAGGGCATCGTTCTCGTTTGAAACGGCGAGCCTATCTAGAAGGCGAATGATCAGCTTCGCCTGCTTCTTGTTGGTATTGTGGAAGACTCGCGGTTCAGCGATGTAAATCTTTCGCACCAGCTCGCGGGTGTGCTTGTGTCGCCATGCTCTCTCCGATTCATCCATTCCCGCGTAGCTAGGGAAGTAACCTTCATCTTCGTAGCCCTGAACCACCTCCTCGGCACGCAGGCGCAGGAAGTCGTCATAGACGGATTGACTCAAACGGTCCAATTGGGACTTGAACTTCTTCCAGGTAGGTGACGCCGGAGTGTGCGCGTCCGGATTCAGCAGATCCCTCTCTTTCGAGAAGGTGTCAGCCCATGCTGATGTCACACATATACTGGTAAAAAAATTCGGCTTCTGATTGAGCGAGCTCAGTATTTTTTCGACAGGTGCACCTTTGGAATTGAGCAGGTATAGGTACGACAGCTCCGAAGTGGGCCGTTGCTCCCAGCGAAACACCTGGGCCAGGAAGATAGCGTCGTCAGCTGCAATTTCCTTCTGAACCACTTCATGTTTCGGGACCTGAACGGGTACTCCATTCAGCACAACCAGTTTTTCCGGATGCACCGCAAGGTACCAACCGAACTCGACGGAGAATTTTTCGCGAAGCTTATCCAGTTCTGGCAGAGCTCCAGTGAAGTGCGTTAGCTCTACCAGAGTACCTTTCCCCTGCGTCAGCAGCTCCTGCTTCTGCTCGGTCCTATCTAGAAGTCGCCCTTCAAAATCTTTGATGGTTGGCTCAGCGACGTCAATTACAGCATCAATGTTGTTGAACCTAGTGAACCATGATGCGTTGCGACAAAGCAGATGGAACGCGAGGCGCCCGCGTCCGTGCTCGCCCTTCATTGAAAGGTTGGCTTTCTTCGCTGAGTCATTAAAGCTGCCAAACGTATCGCTCAAGGTGTCAAACTCTATGCCGTCACCATTGTCTAGTACTACGACACGCTCCACGCCGTGCATATCGTTCTCGACCACAGTGATGGATACGATGCTCGCGGCAGCATCGAAGCCATTCCAGACGAGCTCGAATAGAGGTTGCCAAAGCTCCGCCTTTTTGAAGTGCTTCTTGATACCGGAGTTGCCGATTGAGGCACTTCCCTTGAAAACAGCATTCGCTTTCATACGTATCCCCGTCACATTTCGGACGATTTTTGCATACCTCCCGGAGCAAAAGGGAGGCCGCTTTCAGTCTGTAAAGGCCGGCAGAGGTTATGAGGCGACCGGCCGTTTCTGGCTGAATGCGGATGAGCCAGCGGAGCTAGATTACTGATTCGATTACGGGATCTCGTAGGTGCACCACGCTGCAAACTCATTCCCATCTCGTTCTCCCACCTGCCGGCCACCGGCATAGATGCGAACATCAGTTGTAAGGCGGCCGCTGTCCCGAAGATTATTGGCGGTGTGAACGACCACGCCCTGGTGGGAGAGGGCGCTGAGCTTTTTACCGAGAATATGCCAGCGCCCCATCACCGAATGAGCCGGATTAATCAGGATGTCGAAAGGAAGCTTGATGCCGGATTTTTCTGATCCATCTGCTTTGAAGGCATTAATCTCGCCGCACAGAATGAATGAGACCCAATGCTTTCCGACTTGCACGGTCCGGTATGGGAAGCACGACTCAAGGTCCAGAAGATCTTGCTTGGTTGGCGAGGTGCCGAATACCTGTTTAGGGAGCTTGTCGATTGCGGAGAAGGAAATCAGATAAGGCGAAGCCTGCTGCTTTTCACCGGCCTCAAGAAAGACAAACGTGCCTTGTGGAAGAGCCCTACGGACTCGCGCTGCGGAGGGAGTGTTGGCACAGTGCCCTGGAAGAATGATCAGGTTTGCGTCGAGCGTCTTTATCAGCGCGAGGATCTGCCCCGCACTGGAGCTTGCTAGTGGAGCTATAGCGATAATTTTCAAGCTGGTAGCCTTGCTGCGAGTTCAACAGACGACGATTCCCCTTCAATCATCGCTAACCGCACAGAAGAGGGCTAGCCTTGGCCGGAGCTATCGGCGGTGGTTCGTGATTGCGCGGCGTAGGGGACATCAGTGTGTGTTTGCCTGTCGCTACCTTTGGCGACTCAGCGACGATGTCAAAAGCACTTTTTCCTCACGAAGCTGCATCGAGCAGGATATCGATGGCAGTGAGAATTCCCGGCACTGAAAATTTTCAGGCTAGGTAAATAGCAGGTAAATTAGCGCCTCACCTCTCGTCTATCTGGTATTTCGCAGAGCGCTTGAAACGCTCCAACTGAGCGTGAAAACCAGACCTGCAGTATGAATTGGAGACACACCATGATTCGGCTCCGCGTCAAGAATTTCGGCCCTATAGGCCCCGGTCTTGGGGATGACGGCTGGATTGAGTTCAAGCGCGTTACCGTCTTCATCGGCAATCAAGGCTCCGGGAAGAGCACCTTGGCCAAGCTCTATTCCACGTTCGCTTGGATCGAAAAAGCTCTGGTTCGTGGGGACTATGAGAAGAAATGGTTCGAGCGTAAAGGCCGATTGAAGAGCCAATTCCTGAGCTATCACCGCCTAGAAAATTATTTGGAAACAGGTGACCGAGGGGATACGCAGATTGAGTACGAAGGCGACGCGTACTCGATCAGTTACGCCAAAGGCCAATTGAGCATCATGGAGTCTCCAAGCCGGGTCTACAAACTGCCTCAGGTGATGTACGTCCCAGCAGAGCGAAATTTCATCTCTTACGTCAGACATCCCAAGGAGTTGAAGCTCTCTTCTGAGTCGCTGAAGGAGTTCCTCACGGCTTTCGATCTGGCCAAGCAGAGCATGAAAGGATCGGTCAAATTGCCGATCAACGACACCGAGATCGAGTACGACAAGCTAAATGACATCCTGAGCCTCAAGGGTACAGGGCATAAGCTGCGGCTTACCGATGCATCTAGCGGCTTCCAATCCCTCGTTCCTGTATATCTGGTGAGTCAGCACCTTGCCAGAACCGTGCGGGAAGGCGCCGAAGAAAGTCAGCAGCTCATGAGTACACAGGAGACAGATCGCTTCAGAAAAGAAGTGGAAGAGATTTTGTCGAACTCAGCCTTGACGCCAGAGCAGAGGCGAGTGGCGATGTCAGTGCTTTCGTCACGCTTTAACAAGCAGGCCTTCATCAATATCGTTGAGGAGCCTGAACAGAACCTTTTCCCATCATCACAGTGGGAAATGCTCAAAAGTCTGTTGGAGTTCCAGAATGAGGGGGCGCACAACCGTCTTGTGCTAACCACGCACAGCCCCTACATCGTCAATTACCTCAGCCTTGCGATTCAGGGAAGGCACCTCCAGCAGCGCCTTCTCAAGGAAAAGCGAGAGGATCTGTTGGCAAAGCTCTACGGGATCGTTCCTGAGGAAGCCTTGCTGGAGGCTGATGATGTGGCGATTTATCAGTGCAACGAGCGCGATGGCAGCATCAGTCGACTGCACACGTTTGAGGGTATACCTTCGGACGGAAATCTACTGAACAACTGGTTGAGTGTGGGGAACGAGCTGTTTGACCAACTGCTGGACTTGGAAGAGGAGATTTAGGTGAATTTCTTCGATTCACAGTGCCAGAGCGGCCCTCACACGGAAGCGCAGTTTGGGGTGTGTGATGATCAGAACCATACCCGCGCCTATGTCGACACTGCTACTCAGAAAAAGTGGGTTGCCACGGTCCACAACCCCTCACAGCACGACGTTTTCTTCACCGCAATCGACAAGTGCGTGATGCAGGATGCCGATGAGCCAAATCGAGGGCGCTGCGATGGAATGCTGACCACAGACCGGGCCCTGTACTTGGTGGAGCTAAAGGATCAGAGGGCCCATTGGCGAGAGCACGCCGTCTCACAATTGTTCTCGACGGTTGAGTTTCTCCACCAACATCACTCAGCTGAACTGCAACGCTTCCAATACAAGAAAGCGTTCGCTTGTAACAAGCGTCATCCTGCCTTCGTGGTTGTCCAGCACGCGGAGAAGCGTCGCTTTCAGCGTCTTGGATTTCGAGTCGACATTCAGGCGACTGTGGTCGTGGTCCCAGCCACGTTGTGACTGCCTCCGCGGGCCGCGGAAGCACTCCATCATTAGCTCTCGCTTGAGGCGCGGATTTCCACTACAACCCATGTCTGCTCTGCGACTTTGCAGTCTTGGAACCGGTCATTCGAGCCCTCAAGAGAGTCGAGTCCGTAGCTGAGTCTTCGTCCGGCTCCGCACGTTAAAGCGACTGCGGGGATGACGAGCTGGTCCAAATTTAATGTCTGGCGGTAGATGCCTGTCGACCAAAAAAGAAAAAGCAGCAGGAGCCCGGCGGGCTCCTGCTTATGGCGCTTTATCTCTTAGATTTGTGAGCTGACTTGGGCCTAAATTGAAATAGGACAAGGGTCAGCACGATGACCAGCATCAGTGGCCAAAAACGCACCGCGATGATCACCAGCGCCACTACGGCTGCACTACCGGCGAAGATGCTGATCAACACAAATAGCAGGCCTAAAAAACGCATCAAACCCATGGATGATCTCCTGCGAGACTGCCTAGCAGCAGGGCGGTGCCGGGTTAGCTTGGATGCGGCGATAGACTTCATCGCGATGCACCGTGATGTGGGGCGGCGCGGAGATTCCGACTCGCACCTGGTTGCCTCTGATGCGAAGAATGACGACCTCAATGTCATTGCCAATGCGAATGGTTTTGCCGACGCTGCGTGTGAGGCTAAGCATGGTTCTTACTCCTGTGGGTATAGGTCGGCCTCGAGCTGATCTCGATGCCTGTCGTCGTCCATTGGTGAATTACTGATTGCGTGCTTGGGCCCTATCACGCAGGAGCGCCGAGAGCGTGGGGCGTGTGGTTAAGCTGTCAGGTGTGCCCGCTGTGGTTGGGGATATGCCTGCAGCGGTTGGGGCTTCTGGAAGGAGCTCCTGGACTATGACTTCACACGCATCTTCGCTGTCCTCGAATGCTCCATTGGCTAACCCCAAATGCGCTGCTGCGTCCAGGGAGCTCTGATCAAAGCCTGCAGCCTGTCGTGCCTCATCGACTTCACGAGCATGGTGAAGCGCTTCTTCCATCGACATGCCGTTACGTACAGTGATGTCCACGTAGAAAATCGGCAGCCCATGACTTTGTCGTGTCGACTTTCCACGAAGACGTAGCTCCAGCGGAAGACAGGCCAAACGATTGCCGGAAATTGCCTGGAGGTACTGCAGTCGAGCCGCCAAGGTACGAATACTGTTGAAGCCCGTCGTGCGAAACACAAAGCTGCCTAGCGAGTCCTCATCTCCGATGGCAACGTTGAGCCGGCCATAGGGCTTACAGGCGCCGCCCTTGGCGAGTGGGCAGCCGTCAGGCGAAGGGCAGGGCATCGACTCGACTCCGTCTTTACCGCGGCGCCTGCAGGTCTCGCCATCACCCACGCAGACAGGGCGACCAGTCTGGCGATCGAATAGGTAGTACTCAGCACGAAAATTTAGATCTGGAGCATTGAATAGCAGGCGGATCGGGATGCTGCGGATCTTGCCGCCTTGAGCATTGCGTAGCTCTTCATCGATAGGGTGTAGCAGCCAGTGATCCCGCACCTGAACCTGGGTGGTGATAGTGAATTGGTCGTCCTTCTCCGGTAGGCGTTTGCCGTTCTTTTCGACGACCTTGCCGATGGAAATCCGCCCGATCACTGGCGGGGTGATAGCCAGGCCTTTGAGCATTGGTGGTTCTCCAGTGGATGAATAAAAAAGGCCACCCGATGAGCAATCGCATCGGGGTGGCCAATGGGGGAATCGCATTCAGAGAATCAAGAAACGGCGGCTGCCCAATTTGGTGGTGGGGTAGCGTGCGAGGAGATAGGGTTTCTCTTTTAGGGCTTGAGCGACATCGAATACGACGCTGTCTTTTGCCTTGCGCCAGGACACCATGCCATTAGCGAACACCGCTCGACTGGCATCGCCCATTGCCTGTTGCAGCTGCTGTTTCAGTTCCGCCTCACGTTTGCTCTGGCGATCGAGAGTGGCGCGTAGAGATTTCAATTCGTTGAATGCCGCCGATAGGACGACGTCCTCAGAGAAATCCAATGTGCGCCCTTGGTCGAGAGGGTACAGGCAGCGCAGAGCGCGCTCGGCAGATTCCGATCCGTCAGCCGGTGGAGGCGTGTCACGTTGGACATAGCCCCAAAACTCCTTCTCCAGTTCGATGAGCCAATGGATGAGCTCGTCATCACGCTCGATGCGGTGGATCTCCAAGTGCTGACCACCGAGCAGTACGGCGACGTCCGCCGCCGGCTTCCCCGTGACCGCCAGTTGGTGCATTACCTGCAGTTGTACGTAGACGGGTACTCCTTCTCTCCAAAGGATGGCGCCATTGATCCCAGCGGTCTTGCACTCGAGGATTTGGACTTCCTCTGAGCCGATGACCTCACGATCGATGTTTGCGAGCATCCAATCGAGCTTCGCGTCAGGATGCTGCAGCACGGCATTGACACGGCGTACTCGATTGCCGGTGCGCTGGGTGTAATGCCGCGCAACGATCGATTCCAGGATGTTGCCCCAGTAGGTGGGGCTTTCCTCATCGTTCACATCACACTTAGGCAATCCAGAGTCGCGGCCAGTTTTCTCCAGCCATAACTCCAGCTGTGACTTGTAGGGGTTAAGGCCGACAGCAGCGGCTGCATCGGAGCTGCCAATGCCGCGTTTGCGGACAGCAAGCCAGTCATCGCGAGACAGATCCTTCGTGCTTACCAAGCGTAGGGCTGGGCGAGGTAGGTCCGAGCTGGGGGTGAAATAGGCGTGAGCCATAGAAGCCTCCGGGCATAAAAAAGCCCAGCAGGTCTTCACCGGCTGGGCATGCAAGGGATTTGCTGCTGATGCGTTGGGGCGCTTAGCCCTGGTGAGCACCAATGCTGATGAAGAAACAGACGATCCAGGTGATGAAGTAGGCGAGGTTTTGGTTCAGCAGTTTGGAGCGCTGATACAGGTAAACCGGCACCACAAATACCCAGCCTTTGAAGCGGCTGACATCATGACCGGCTTGCTTGAGGCGCTTGGAGTCGAGCACGGATAAGCCAATGTTCAATGCCAGGGTGACGTACCAGTAGCGGTTCTCCGACATGGCTCGCTCCCACTGTGCTTCATTCGCACCGAACAGACCGGCAACGAAGGACTCCAGCAGATAGCCAATGATCGGAGCGAAGGCGATCAGCCAGACAATCTTGTTGTTTACGCCGGAGCCGGTGAGGGGCGGCGGCCCAAACTCGTCCAGGTGCTGGCGAAGCTCGGTTTGCTCGATCTTGGCCCATGCGGTCATGCCTTTCTTCCAAACCATCGAGCCGTGGGTCAGCGTTCCACTGCGGATCAAATCGATGATCTGCTGTTGATCGAAGCCGCCTTTACGTTCGCCGTTCTGCTCGTAGTGCCATTGATTGCCGACGGCGTCAGCGCCGTTGGATTGGGCGTTATCAAAACTGGTGCTCATGTCATTTCCTTAGGGTGAGCGAGCCCGCTGCGGAAGATGGCTTCCACAGGGCATTGGGGGGATTTAGGGGGTTATTTTTTCGGGAGCATGTCGGCATTTACGCCGATCTGATTGCCGTTCTTGTCGTAGCACATGGGCAGGGAGTCGCAGTTCCCTCCTTTGGCTGCCACATCCGCTTCATTGACGGCCGGAATGCCAAAAGTGGGCAGATTGGCGAGCTTCACCGTGACAAACCCCACAGGCGTATCGACGGTGCAGTAGTCGCTGTCGTTGATAGGGCAGACGGCATGGAATTTTTCACCGGGCTCTCGCTTGCCTAGAGAGTTGGCAGCCTGACGGTTCCCGTTGAAACCCGGGCCTGTGCCGTTGGCATAGGAAACCGGGTTGCCGGCCGTGTCGACGCCCATGTACCAACCTGCCGCGACGACATAGTTTCCTTTGGGCGCATTGCCATAGAAATCCTTGCCCAGGGCGCAGATTCCATCATCACCACAGGTGACCGGCTTGTACCCGGAGACGAACCGTACTTCGCCATTAGGCATGACGAGGCGAGCGACTTTAGGGGCATCGAGCGGTAAGCACGTACTGACCGGCCCCTCAGCAGCAGTGAATAGACCGTCAAATGGTGTGCTTTTCAGATTCCACGGCTTCGAGCAGGGCATGACGTTGTTAGCCGCTTGAGTGACCGTTGCTGCGGTAGCCAGAACAAGGGCTACGATTACTGCGATTTTCATTGGGTTCCCTCTTTGAATTTCCTTGCTGGGTAGATTTGTTAAGAGGGGGCTCGCTCGTTGCCAGCCCCCAGTTCGTCTTGTCGAAACCGTCAAACCTCAGTCACTTAGAGCTAGGTCCACGATCTGCTGTCTCACGAAGCTGCAGTTGCGTTCGTAATGCCCTCTCCTGGCCGATCACACTCCTTTTGTTGAAATTCCACTCATAAGGTGGATATTCAAATTTCTATGTACTTAATGTCAACCAGGCGATGGCCAACCATTCGAGTTGAATGGAGGGTTGTATGCTCAGTGACGATGTAAAACGACTGGCGCTGCTGACAGGTCAAGCGATTGCCAAGCAGCGGAAGCGGGCGGGAATGACTCAGGAAGAAGTGGCCGAGCTTTTGGGGCTTGGTAATGAAGCTGTGTCTCGGATCGAGCGCGGGCTCGTGAAGCCCAATATTGAGCGGTTGATCGAGCTTTCTTCGATTTTTGAGTGCGATCTCGTTGAGCTATTGACCGAATCTAGCCCGCGTGCAGTCGATCAAGCCAATCGCATTCATGATCTCTTGGAGCCGCTTGCCGTTGAGGACAGGGAGTTGTTGGTTGAAACTCTTGAGCGCTTTGCCAACCGATTGAAGCCTCCAAAGAAAAAGCGCTGAACCCGGGATCGGAGTCAGCGCTTTTTCTGGCCGTATCTACCTAGTCAGGCTGCGAGCGCAAGAGCAGCATCCAGCGCCTTCTGCTTGATCACCGCCCCCTGACCAAACCACGCCGAGTCAATGCGGTACTCATTACTGCGCGCGCGCCGTTCGTGATCCACGTACTCAGTGACTGCGTTGAGCAGTCCCCACGCGGTTCCCTTGGCTGCTTCCAGATGCGAACCGCGCCCGGCACCCTCATATAGTTCGTGCACCTTACGCAGGGCGCGCTCGTTAACGAGCTTGTCGGGTATCTCCTGGTTTGCTCTCACGTCGCATAGGACGTTCATGAAGAAGCTCGTTGCTTCGCGCGGGTGCACCTCGGTGTCAGCCAAGATACGCATGCGGTACATGAACTCGTCCCATTGCGAGACTGCGATGCCTAGTTGCTTCTTCACAGCCTGAGCATCGAAGCGGGTGCTGTGCGGCACTTTGATCGCCCGGGTGGCGCCGTCGACGGCGATGGTGAGGGTGTTATTGCACACGACCCGCACAGTTGTCGGAGTTGCAGTGGTAGCCAGAGTCCCGTCGCAGGACGTAGCCAACAGCAGATAACCGTTAACCAGATCGTTGCCCTTCAGCGAGGTGTTCTGTCCGGTGCGAGCCAGTGCCCAAAACTTACGACCGCCTTTGAGCACGCCGGCGGTTTCAAGCTCGTAGCCGGAGACTTGTGTGAGGTCCCGGTAGAACTCCAACACCTCTCGCGGTTGCACAACTTGATAGCGTTGTGAGACGACGGAGAGGGGGGCCTTCGTATCAGAGCGATAGAGAACTTTCTGCTCGGGGAAAGAGTGGATGCTGCCGAGATGGCCAGCGGCGTCTGATTTGAAGTGAACGGGGCTTTCCTGGATTTGCCAGTTCATGCCGGCTTCACGCTGCCAGACTTCCAGCGGCTGCCGTTGAGACAATCGGCTACCTAGGCCGTGCCAGGGCGCTGCACCGACATACGCCATGCTTTCTACGAGATGAGCCATGATGAGTTTCCTTGTGAACAATGGCCGGCATAAAGCGCTGCGCAACGCGCAGCACCGGCGGAATGAAAGGGAAGGGGAGAAGAGGAGCGAAGTTGATCAGGCTGGTAGGTTGAAACGATGTCCGCAGGTCAAACAGAGGTGATCGGCGAGTAGCTGGCGATCGATTTGCTCGCCGAGTTGTACGCCGAGTACGCATCCACTAATGGCCCCGGTCAGACCTCGTAGAATGACCGCAGAGAGAAAGCTGAGGGAGATAGTTAGAGGGCTGGCGAGGGGGCCTACGACGCTGAATCTATTAGCAGCCAACGCCGCGGATGCGCCACGAGCTGCGCCACAGAGAGTCCCGACAATAATGCCGGCCTTCATAGTGGGCTTTGCAGATATGATCCTGAGCGAATGACAGCTAGGGCAGTGCAATGACATGGTCGGAGGATCTCCTGGTGGTATGTCATTGCAGTGATGTATGACTGAGTTTTTTTCGAATCAGATCTCTACTGGAGGTAAGACAGATGGGTAACGTCTGTTGCTAGATATAGATCTAAGTGGCTTCGATCTCGCTCTCAGCGTTGCGCACGCGCTTGGGGCATCAGCAATAGGGGGGGCGACGCTATAACACGCAGCGCCAATTCGAAGTGAGATTGTTCAACGGCGACGTCAGGCGGCCGCGCTAAGCCATGTTTTTTGTTTTGCATGGCGCACGCGGATCCAGTACATGGGGAGAGTGGAGGCATTAGTCCTGAATGAAGTTACTGATGCCTCGCACTCCTGATTGCTCGCGTGCGCTAGGCGAGTGCAGCAGGCAAGGCGCGACGTGCGGTCAAGTCGTCTCTCCACTTCTTCAGAGATTCGAGATCAGCTCGCAGCTCTGGTTCCTCAGGGATAAATGCTGGTGCCTCTGCAGATTGGCTGTGCTCGTAACAGCTGTACTTGGTCATCAAGCTGTCAATGAGTTTGCAATCATCAATAGTGACGCTTGGAACGCCTCCGAGCCGGCCCTCGGTTGTGACGCTTCTGCGATGCCGCTGCACCACTTTGTTCAGCAGGTCGTCCTCCACCGAGCGCTCCACGAGCTTGCGGAACTCACTACAGATGCCTTGGGCAAGTGCCCTATACATAGCTGCACCATCGGAGTCTCCGGCCTTCTTCGCTGCATCAAGCCTCGTTAACAGAATGTTATTGGCCTTCTTCGTGGTAGCCCTCCAAACGTCTTGGTCAGCAGGATGGCCGGCAGCGCCGCTGTACGCTTCGATGCACATTGGTCTGTAATGCTCGTCCTTCCATTTATCCCCTGCCTTTCTAGATACATCCTCCAGGATGCCGTATAGGGACAAGCGGTGTGTCAGGACAATCACCTGCCGTGTCTTGGCTAGCTCAACCAAGCGGCACGCGACAGACCATTCGAAGTCTTGGTCCAAGGAGGAGATTGGGTCGTCAAATACAAACGGAGCAACGCCGGGCTTGTCGCAAACGTCGGCCAAGAAAGCTGCTAGAGAGATAATCCGACGCTCACCCTCGCTCAGTACACTACCAACGATTTCCCGCTCATTGCGAGCTCCCCTCAAGCGGATCTGGTGGAAGACTTTCGCGCTTCTGGTTCTCGTTTTGACCAGCTCGACTTGGATTCTGGTTGCACCGAGGGCTTGTAGCTCTCGATTGAAACGGGCGATGTACGCGTCGGTAACTACCTTCTGTGTGACGTCAGCAGCTTTCAACGAAATAGCGCGTGAGCCCGCAGATCCTTTCCAAGTTTCGTACTCATTTACCTTGGTGACGCGTGTGGCCTCAGCACGAATGGCAGCTGCTTGCTCTGTCACCCATTTTTTAGCTTCTAGCTCTAATTTGTCTCGAGATGCTTGGGCGCGATCGAACCCAACAGCGTCTTGATCGTACTGAGCTGCTGAGCCTTCCAACTGGTCTTGATAGCCAATCAGGACCTGTATGTGAGCTGAGATATCACTCAGCGGCACAGCCGCTTCTACCTGTTCATGGCTGCGAAGCGCTATCTGCACGAGGGAGGCGTTGTGCCAGAAGCCCTTGAAGAATTGATGCCAATCATCAGATGTGAGGCCGGCAGCCTCACACTGCGTTTGAATCTGTTGCGCTGTGACGATAGCTGGGAGCTGCGCAAGATTCTGGCTATAGAGCGCTTCGGCAGTTTCGGCGTCGGACTCCAGCTTGCTGTGGACGAAAGTCTCGAAATCCTTGAGGCGCTGCTGGGCCTCAGCGGTTAGTTCTTGATGGCACAAAAGGCAGCGTGCTTCTTCCGTTACGGGGTATGGTTTTTCTGGATAGGGGGTCGAAGAGTACTCTCGAGCCGCCTCCCACATCGCGCGCCATGTCGGAGTTCCTATGCCGTCAAGTACCGCCGATTTTACTTGGGCTCCTTCAATCGCGATCTGCCGCTTTTCATGGGCCTCGGCTCTTAAATTACGCAGCGTCTGCACATTATTGGCCCCGTACAGGATCGAGGCCTGGTTTAGAGCGTTGACAGTCTGTTGCACCTGAGCTTTTGTGCGGCGCTTCTGCGCTGCCAAGCCACTTGGGTCATCTGCCTTCAATCGCTCAGTCAGGTCAACCAAGCGCTGCTCATCCTCTGCCTTCCAAAGCAAAGCGGAATCTAGAGCTGCTGCCTTAAGGGTGCCCAGGGTGGAATAGGTTCGACTGGTCTCTGTTCCTTGATATACAGCTGGTAGCGCTGGCAGCGTGCTGATCAGCTTCGATTGCTCAGCACTCAGCAGTTCCCGGACCTGTTCGGTAACGCTTGCCAGCTTTTCGAATAACCCCACCATTGGCGGTATATAGGTGGCTGCACTTTCAGCAGTGAGGTAGTGGCTGGCTTCGTCGCTGTCGAAGATATCAACGGCCATTAAAATATCGATTGGGGCGTCGCCGACACGCCACGTAGAGCTGCTTTCAACACCATTCTGGAGAGAAGTGATCTGACATTTGCTCTCCTGAGGAGGAGCTTTGAAGACGTTTGGCTTCAGCTCTAGAGCTCGCGGCTTGCCCGTAACCTTCTTGAGAATGCGGGTGTAGCTGGATTTTCCCGAACCATTATGGCCGTAGATGACCGTCAGGTTCGCAGACTCAAATTCGAGTGGGCTCCTAGGCTCGAGATTCTCGATACCACTAATTTCTCCAATGCGTACCAAGCGGAGCGTATCTGTGGCGTTTGGGGCCTTCAGCAATGCGTCGAACTGTCGATGTTTCGTTGGTTTTTGGCCGGCCGGCGTCTTGATAAGAGCCACTAAGGCAGCCAGATCATCTGCCCCCAATTCTCCTTTATTCAGTAGTCTCTCGGTTGCTTCCTGTAGCCAATCTGGTTGATTGAGCAACCATTCGCGAATTTCATCCTGGATAGCCATTTTACCTTCCTTGTCATGGGGGGAAGGCAAAAAGCTATCAGAGTGACTTGGCTACATCCAGAGCATTGCAGGAAGGTGTTTATGGGGATGGAACCCTGTCGACGCCTCGCCCTGGTCGTTGATTGAGGGGGCTGCGGAGCATCCAAGGACTGTGCGGTTCAACGGGGGGATCTTGCTATGCAGCAAGGTGATGCGCGTTCAAGTCGCCGCGATAAGCAGGGAGGGTGCAAAAGGGGCGGCGGTCGCCATGCAAAACTCTACCTTAGGATGCATTAGAATTTGATACAGCTAGAAGGGGCTGTTAGGAGTGCAGCGGGTGAGTGAGAAGGGAGATCGATGCTTGCAGCATTACCAGCAGATCTTCAGGCGGAGTCAGTCGGTAGGAGGTAGTAGCCGCGCTCTAGATGAGTGCCTGCATCACTTTCTGGATCAGCGACCTGCCGGTAAGCACACTTCGGCTCATGACCGAGCTTTAGGCTTGGCTTCAGCACCGTTCTGGCGGGATCAACAGACTGTCCAGGACTCCAAGCTAGCAAGCCTCGCATTAAGCCGAGTGCTGTATTTCGACGACGCAATTAGTCTCGATCTATTGGTGCATCTGGCTACCCAAAACCCTGAGACACTCAGGTGGGCGATTCGCTATTCGAAGCTCTTTGAACGTGTAGATTCGCCTCTCTTGATTGGCCTTCGAACCGCGCTGGATGATGAGGAGTGGCGCGTCTTCTTCGGAGTTTGCGACCGCCTCCTCGAGCAGCTAGAACCCTTCGATGCGCTCATTCTTCAGGCCGAAAATCAGCTGAAACAATTGTCACTGTTCGAGCTGCTTACGTACCTGAGCATCCTCGCTTATCAGTCGTTCGCTGATGCTGCTGGAGGCGATCCCGCTGGTAGGCAGTGGGAGGTCTACAACCGCATCATTCTTCGCAAGCTCCAAACCTGCCAGGAAGAGGATTTTCGCCTGAGCGAGCAGCGATTGGGGCAGTCCTTGAAACAGCATTGCGCTCCGATTCTCTTCACGGAGCCAGGTACCGTGATCCCGGCAGCGACCCGTACCAATCTAGAGTCGCTAGCCGTGCTGACGACAGCAATGCAGGAGCGAATTGATTACGAAGGCTCGATTAACTGGTTCTGCTTCGACCCTGATTGCCGTTACCAGTTAAAGCCAGGCGAGCCTGTCATCTACAACGGCTCGGAGGAGGGGGAGCAGCAGTGGCGTCGCACTGGGCGTAAGTACGATCTGCTCTGGCACTACTGGATGAACCGTGCTGTACAGGAGTTCATCGACTCCGGCATGGCAGGAGAAGTGATCGGCTCGGCTGAGAATCATGAACTGAACCAGCTGGCATACATCAAGACGATTCGCAGCAAGCTACAGCTGCAGCAGGTCTACGGCATCGGAGATGAACTATCACTCGGTGATGGTTCATGGGTCCAGCTTCAGCACGTTTTGCTGGCGAGCGAGCTGACGTCGGTGTTTTTCCAGAAGGAGTTTATCCAGCCCTTTCAGGACCACTTCCGTGAGTCTGGAGTGGTTGCTCACGCGCTTGGTCGACTGGCTATGAAGGGCATGGAGGTGGGCGAGAATAGGTTCCCGATGACATGGTCTGAGGGTGAGGAAAAGCTACTGCGAATTAAGGCATGGACTGCCTGTGAGGAGCACCCCAAGGGCAGCATAGATTCGGCCAGGTCGATCCTGAGATTCTGGAGCAGCGACCTAAAGTCCTTATCAGAGCAGCTGAAATTGCAGCCGCGGATGCCCGTTCCAAGGCTCTATGAGCGACCCTTCTACAAAATTGGGCGCTACAGTTTTCAATTCCCATGGGTTGTTGCACTCCAAAACAACGTGACTGCAGCGCTGAATAATTTGCGGCGTGTGGATGCGCGTCGCTCTAGCCTGCTCGCAGAGACTCAACGCGTGGAACTCATGCTGGCCGAGCGTCTGAGAGAACGTGGCTTCGCTGTTGAGGTTGGATATCGCCCGCCGGCGTCAGAGGAGGAGGACGCTGGAGAGGTGGATTTGATCTGCCAACTGGATGGGGTGCTCTTGTTGCTTGAGGTCAAGTCGGGATACATCCGCTCGACACCCCACGAGGTCTGGCTCCATCGGACGACCACACTGCGTAAGGCTGCGTGGCAGCTGCGTCGTAAGCGCGTTACAGTTGCTGATGCACTGAGGACAGATCAGAGTTTACGTGCCAGGTTGAGCTACCGCGGTCAGCATCCAGAAGTGGACATGCATGCCTGGATAGTCGACACATCCATCGAGTTAGATGGACAGTCAGTGGATGGGTTCAGAGTTGTGTCTCGTGAGGTGCTTGAAGTCATTCTGAGGGACGAAAAGCATCTTCTGCGCCCGGTGGGGCAGGCTAGTGAGGACGACCACGGCTCGATGTACGCCGAAGGTTTCTCTGCTGAGCGATTCGTCGAAGTCGTTGAGTTGGGAGAGCTTTGGCGAGGGCTTGGTTGAATACTGCCTGGCCTCGTTTAGAGAATGACAATGACTCGCCAAGCGATCTCGACCCTTTGCCCGCAGCAATTTTGCGGGGGGGGCTGAGCAATTTTTTTTGCAACGAGCCTCTACTGAGGCTCGTTAGGCTCGAGAATATAATTATCTAGAGACAGTGATGTAGTAATGCCCTTTCTCGTGTCGTCCGACGCGCCGTTCAAGTTCTACGAACTCTTGATCGTTGAACAAGGGGAGGGCGTTAACTGTTATGTCGATTCCATTTCTGAGCCTTGGCGGCTCATCTAGCAAGATGGATTCTTTGAATTTGTAGTGGGGGCCCTCTTTTTTTAGGTGGCCAATTTTAGTGAGCAGTTCAATAGCCGCTTGAAGCCTCTCGGAGTTAGC
Source organism: Pseudomonas sp. YH-1 (assembly GCF_051990045.1). Taxonomy (NCBI): domain Bacteria; kingdom Pseudomonadati; phylum Pseudomonadota; class Gammaproteobacteria; order Pseudomonadales; family Pseudomonadaceae; genus Pseudomonas; species Pseudomonas sp. YH-1. Next base: position 3,675,065 of record NZ_CP178184.1, read on the forward strand.
CCTGCCTCGAAGTCTATTGGGGCCGTATTGCTTGATTTTTGTAAGGGTAACCGTTGCTCTTGCTCCCTGCTTGAGATGAGGGGGGAGAGTCGAGTTCGCTGCGCGCTCTCTGGCTCCGGGTAGACCATCATCAATAATGTCCTTATTTCTTGTGTCTTTATGGCACTCTTGCAAGAGATAGTTCGCAAGCTCGCACGCGTCAGTGACAATTTGCGGCTCATTCGCTAGATGTTTTGCAAAATGCCTAGAACAGGTCTGAGTAAACTTCCAACTGAATTGCAAAGTGAATAGGTCTATCTCGGTATCATCATTAGAATCGCGCTCAAATGCATGCAGAACTGCAGCTAGGCGGCTGGTGTTCTCTAATAGTTTTGATGCATGGTCTTTCATGTGGTAGTACAGTCCGTCTTCATCCATGTTTTTCTCAATATATTCGTTAATTTCAAACCAGAGGCTTTTGGCTGGCTCGGAGAATTTCAGTATTTGTCGATTTTTTGGCGCTGGGGTGTTCATGATTTTTCGGAGTTTGTTGCCAAATGCTTCTTTTCGTGGCCATTTGGATACTCCTTGTTTACTTGACCGTTTACCGGCCATGGATTTAGGTTTCACAACAAAGAAACGGGCAAGAAAACCTGTACCTCGAGCCTCTTCTCCTCGTCGTCCCATGAACTTTGATATTACGCTTGGCTGTGTCATTAACGACAATGTAAGCCGAGCGCCGCTGAGCGTGATTGGCTCCCTGGATAGACGGTCGACAATCAGGGTTCCGCCGTCCCAGAGCGTATTTAGTTTGTCGAGATCATTCAGAGCTTTTCCGTTGAAGATGCTGTTGGCTTCGCTGCTCAATAGGCAGCCGTGCTGAGCATTCTCATAGAGAAACTGAACTAGCGCTTGAGGGGTTGTGTCCTCATAGAGGAATTTTTGTGATGCCTCGGGAGCCGGCTCATTTTGTAAATGCTCCCGAATACTCTCAATGGCTGCATCGGCAGCTTCCTTTTCACCTGCACTTGCATGCTTGCTATACATTCGCTCTAACTGTCGCTTCTGAGTTCCCCAGATCTGGTGCTGGATGCGGTGTTCTCGGAGTGCATCATTGTTAGAGTCGAGAGCCTTCTGATTGATAGCGATGATTGGCTCAAAAAAGTACTTCTGAGCAGTGGTCTTGCGCTCGCCGGAGTCTGCAATCGTTAACAGCATCAGGGCGATCGGCGATCGGTTCCCTCGAGGCATTTCAACATCAACGTACTGCTGACAAACCGTTGACATGGCACCGAGCGCGCACATCATTGACATTTCTCGGGGCACTTCCTGCTGGCGGGAAGATTCCTCCACCGCACTCTCAAAAAGGCTGTGCTCTCGGAAGCATGGCCATCCATCGCTCCATCTCAGCTGCTCGTTTTCTATGGATTCAGTCTTCGCGTCGCTCATCTCGTTTTCCTAAAAATCCGCTATTGCTGCTAGGCGTAGCAAAAATAGCAGGGGTGCAATGACGATTGGCCTTAGGTTTTTGGGAGATTCCGGCGCGTATTGACGTGGCTCAAACTTTCCGAAAATTCAGGTCTGAGCGACCATTTTCCTGCGGGATGGACGGTTTGATAGCTGCTGAGGAGCATCCTTAGCGTTTTTTTTTAAAGACTCCGCCAATCCTCTGAACGAACAGGAGGGCCACGTTCATGAGGATCATGCGACTGCGAGAGGTAATGACCACCACGGGTTTGCCCAGGTCGACCATCTATAGATTTATCGCTAATGGGACATTCCCCAAGCCTGTCTCTTTGGGTGAACGTTGCACGGGCTGGGTAGAGGAGGAAGTACTTGATTGGGTGCTCACCAAAATTGATGAACGTGACTCCGATCTGAGTGTTGCGTAGAGCGGGTAGGTATTCAGTAATTTGGCATAAACACCAGGGCTGCGCTCAGCGCAGCCCTGGTGTTTATGCCGAAGTGGTAGGAGAGACAAGGAATGGCCGTAACTACGATAAAAGAGAGGCTTGAGGGTGGTTGAGGGGATGTGTAGTTAAGGTGTGCGATGATATATCTTCGGAGTGATTGGGCTGTTGTGGGCGTCAAGAAGTCTTGGGTTTTTGAGATTTGATATCCATGTCTGTCGAGGTTTTCTTCTTCGGTGCGGGTAATATGAATCTTACACCTCTATAGATTCTTCGGGGTCTGGTGTGTATATTGCCTTATAGACTGTCTGTATTTAATTTTGGTTAGAGTAAATTATTTATTTGTTAAGATTTAATCATTTGGTGAAGAGTATGAGACTTACAAAGGAGTTAGTTCCATGCCTCGCCATTCAAGCAACACAAACCTCCGGCTCCACAGCGCTGAGACCTTTCAGGGGCTTCCCGTAATGGTTGAGGCGGGAGCACTTATTGAGCAGTATCTCCAGCGCTTCTTGCGCACAATTGAGCGAGCTATAGATCAATATCCACGGGTTTTTGCATTCAGAGTGGATCTGCGTTTGCCGTTGGGTGTTTCTCTACCAGAGCACGCTTACACCAACGAGGTCATCAATCTTTTTCTAGAATCCTTTAAGGCAAAGATCAAGCATGATCGACAGCGTGCTCAGGCTCGTAATCAATACGCTCATGACAGCAGGGTGAGATATTTCTGGGCCAGAGAGGTGGGTAAGGGAGAGCGACCACATTATCACCTGCTAATACTGCTCAATGCAGATGCCTACTTCACGATAGGTAAGAAAACGTCCTGCGAGCAGAACATCTTCAATCGACTCCAAGAGTCTTGGGCCCGTGCATTGGAACTGCGTGTAAGCGATGTCCGCGGCTTGGTCGAGATCCCTGGAGGCGCCGGGTACAGACTCAAACGGCATGGGTTTTATATCGAAGGATTAGACGAGTTTTTCTATCGGGGTAGCTACCTCTGCAAGGCCTCCACAAAAAACTATGGCGATGGACGGCATGGCTTTGGATACAGCCAAGGCTAGTCCTCATCACAAGGCTAGGACCGAGAGAATAGGCAGACGCGGTTCGTGTAGATCAATGTGAGAAAGGTGCTCAGTCTACTAGTGCGTGTCGATGATTACTGTGTAATGGTGGAGCGCTAATTGGATCTCAGGATGTTGAAGAAGGATCTGCTCGATGTCGCGTTTTGCCAGCTTGCGCCACTCTCCACACGAGACCCGTGCCATTTTACGAGAACGCTTTGCCAGCAAGCTCAGCGTCGGCCCACGGCATGGTTCGTACCGTGCCAACGTGAGAGTGGTCGAGGACGAAGTGGCTCGAAGGTTCTTGGCTGGCCTGGTGCTTCATCCCAATTCAGAGTGGTCGACTGCTTGCACGTCCTACAACCGGCTATCTGCAGATAACACAGTTTTGGCAGACCTTGAGGCAGCAGTTGATGCGGGGTGGCTTCGTTGCATTTGGGGGCGCGTCGGAGCCGAGCGAAGCCTTCGCTACGCAATAGCTCAGTCGCAGCGAGGAGATTTAGGCGCCGTTCAGAGAGTGTTGTCGGATCTACATTGTTATCGACTCGAGTTCGAGGTTGAGACTCGCCATGACCCGGGCGTGGCAGAGCTTGTTGAGTCATTCGCGTCGACCGACGGAAACCTGCCAAAGATCGTTGTTCGGACGCCGGAGTGGGTCGCTGCAAGGCTATGGGAAGACTTCCTGCAGAAAGAGACCTCTCCTGCTCAAGCACTGCGCCGATGGGTCGACTGCTGGAAGCTCTTGGAGTGCCCATCCTTGGTTCCTCGAGTGGTATGGAGCGACGCTGACGCTGAGATATTCCAAGAGACGGTCCTCACGTTATTGTTTGAGGAGCCTGAACTCCTCTCGTGGGAAAAGTCACGCGACAGATATCTCAGGCAGGTGGAGCTAGCACCAGAAGGGTTTCGACTCTTTGGTGACATTCGGCCTACGCCTTGCACTGCGGTAGAGAAGGCACTCTGGACTCAATCCAGGTCAGTGGAAGGATTCACTTTCGAGTCTTACGTGCTGTCTAGTGATTTGGTTGCTTTGATGAGGATTCTCCTCTCAGACGTGGTCAATGCTGACCACTCTCCGGCGCCATATCCTCTCGCGACGCGACTGGTCACCCTTGCTATTGATCGCGCAGTGCTTTTCAACACGCTACTGCTTGATGTCAAAACTTCCCCGAGCCTACTTGCCGACTTGGTGCTGGATCCTAGGTGTTCGGGTCTGGTGTGCCTGGTCATCGCACAGTGGGCATCTCCGTCGGGAGGCTGGGAGCGCGAATTGCTGAGTCGTACGCATCTGCTCGATCGGGCGGAGGCTTTTGATGACGCAGTCTCGATTCTCGGTGAGCACCTGCGGGCGAACAGTGCTGACGTCCAGGATGTTGCAACACTCCTTAGGTGGTTCCATGAGCGAGCGCCACGAGCCTTCATCGACGATGCTGCTCTTGGCGATTCGTTGTATTTGGCATTCAAGCGAGAGCTGGCCACATGCAAGAGTGGGGTACTGATCGAGCTCGCCGAGTCGTTAAGTCATGATGAAGTTCAGCGTGGCTTAGGGGAGCCAGCCTTCGCTGCGGTATTAGACTTGTGTGTCATTGGCGCGCTTGATGAGCAAATTGATGCTGACGCAGTTGTCCGCGGCTATGCAGGCTCGATTGCTTCTGGCAGCTATTCATTAGAAACGCACCGAATTGGATCCGCGGCAGCGGCTGCACTAGGGCGAGTCTCTCTACGAGATGGACAGTTGCGCCAAGCGTTTCTCTATCCACTCGATGTACGGGCTAGGCTGAACGCTTTACTCGACGAGTCGGGGAATGAGTACATTGCCGCGACAACGATTGCTCGGTCCATTCGCGCCCACATTCGAATTCTATGCCGAGCAACCGTTGGTAGCGCGGCGGATGTTGCTGAAGACCTGTTTCAAGCGCTGATCTCAGCCGTCAAAGTTGGTGCTATTGAGCACAAGGAGAAGGGGCGCGTTGCTGCATTTGCTCCGCGTGAGGAATCTCGAGTCGGTGTGCAACCGCAAGATCGCCCCTTGGCCTTTGACTTGGCTGCTGTTCTAGGGAAGGTCAACAGGGCTCATCAGGAGCGCCTTTTGGCTGCGATTTTGGAGACCGATGAGCCGCTGCTTCTGGCACAGATACTTCAGCGGAGTCCTTCTCACCTGCGACTCCAGATCGAACAGCGTATTGCTGATCTTGCACCGGGTGATGCAGGAGCCATTTATTCCCTACCGGAGATGCAAGCGCGAATCACCCAGCTGATCGCGGCCGGAGCAGCAAAAGCTGCAATGAAATACATGGAGGCGGAGGAGCAACTCAGAACCTGGGGACAGGTACCAGGGCGAGAGCTAGAGCGGTTTCAAAACAACCTCCAGATTCTTTGTTTGCATCAGGATTGGGATGCTATTGCTCGTATCGAGGTGCCTGCCCACTTTTCTCAAGTGGACCGACAGCAAGCCCGGGAGTCGTTGGAGTTTACCCAGGCAATCTCAGCTCTGAATGGCATCAACGGAAGCCCAATGGGCGCAAGATCCACTTTCGCTCAGCTTTTTTCCAGGCGCCCATCTTGGGCAGTAGCAACGAACTGGTTTGCTGCTGCACTGCGAGCTCTTCTGGGGAGTGACGGATTCTGTTTGCTAGAAGGGAAGCAGGTCCGAGAAGGTCAGCAAATACTCATGGAAGCCCAAGGCATGACGTCAAAGCTGCAGGGAGGAGCTGAAGGAGCAGACGAGGCGTTTGAGTGCAATAGGGCTCTCCTGCTGCTAGCTCTATCCGAGCCCGCGCAGGCACAGGCAAGCTTGGCTGCCGTGACTTTTACCCGACTGCAAGATACTGCATCAGCCTATCGGGCTGTTGCTTTGGCAAGAATGGGCCAAAAGTCCAAGGCAACAACTGAGCTGGACACGGCAGAGCATGCTTGTGGCCGAACACCCATCCTTGCTGCCGCACGATCTCATATTGCTAGCGGCGCGCCTTATCTGTCAGTTCCGGAAGCCTCGATATACGATAGCCTCAGGGACGAACTTCCTTCCGCCCTTGCGCGCTTTCTTGCGTTAGACCCTCAGCAGCAAGCCCAGATGCTTACGCAAGAGGAGAATGCATTTGAGTCGCTGCTAATTGAGTTCGTGCGAGCTGCTGGAGATGCTCTGATCTCCCTGGTACCCATGATGAAAGGCGTTTGTATCGACTCTTGCGAGGACGATCTGAACGCGTTCATCCAGCAGATACTTGCCGCCCGTGTGCGATTCCTGGGTTGGACTGTGGTGGATCAATCCAAAGGTGGATTCACCGCGAAGGGCAACCCCGGAGAAAGGGACCTCCAGGTCATGTGGGGGAGCACAACGCTATCGGTGATAGAGGCGCTCATCTGCGAGAGGTCGGTAAACCAGAACGCAGTGAGAGCTAATGTCGAAAGCCACTTCCAGAAGTTGCTTGGCTACAGCACCACGCGAATGTTCTTCCATCTTAGCTACGCCTACCTGGAGGATAAGGTGTCGCTTTTGTCGTTCCTGGAGACTGCGTGCGAGGCTGCCTGCCCCCCGGAGTTTACGTATTTGGGGCAGGAGGCTTTAGCACATGTGGACTCCCGCCCGCCCGGATTTGTAGCGCGCTACCAGGGAGATTTCGGAGAGGTGAAAGTCGTGTTTCTCATCTTAAACCTTGGTCAGCAGCGCCAGAAGGGGGCGGCTAAAGTGGCGGCGACCACGAAGGTTCGGAAAGCGCCAGCTAAGGCCAGTGTTAAGGCAGCTGCGAAGCCCAAGCCAGACCCAAAGCCTAAATCCAAAACTTGAGTATGAGGGTAGGTTGGTCTGTCCCGGGCTGAGTGAACACTGACTTAAGGTGGATAATGGCCACCGCAAGGAGTGTTCATGACCCAGACCAGACGACGTTTTCCCGAATCCTTCAAACGCGAGGCGGTAGACCAGGTGCTTGCCGGCACGCCGCTTCGTCATGTAGCCGAGACGCTCGGTATCGCTGAAAGTCTGCTGGGCAAATGGAAGCGCCAGTACGAGCAGCAAGGTGACGATGCCTTTCCGGGCAACGGCAGGCAGCGGGGCGAGAGCGCGGAGCTGCGTCGTCTACGCCAGCAGTTGGCGCAGGTCACCATGGAGCGTGATGTTTTAAAAAAGGCGCTCGCCATCTTCTCGCAGCCCACGAAGTGAAGTTCCGCGCGATCGAGGCGTTGGCCGGTCGCTATCCCGTAGCGCCGATGTGCCGGCTGCTGCGGGTATCCCGTAGCGGCTTCTATGCCTGGCAGCAGCGGCCTCCCTCGGCGAGAGAGATGGCGAATCGGCGCCTGAGCAAGGAGATCCGTACCATCCACCATGAGGTGAATGGGATCTATGGCCATCGCCGAATCAAGGCCGAGTTGGCGGCCATGGGGCATGCGTGTGGTCGACACCGGGTTACTCGACTGATGCGCGAGGCCGGTCTGCGCGTTCGCTCGCGCAAGCGCTGGCGGTTGGTTTCCAGCAGTCGCCATGCTCTGCCGATTGCCCCGAACCATCTGGATCGCCAGTTCGCCTCGGATCGCGCCAATCGGCACTGGGTATCGGACATGACCTACGTGCGGACGGATCAAGGCCGGCTGTATCTGGCCGTCGTGCTCGATCTCTACTCACGCGCCGTCGTCGGTTGGGCAATGCACCACCGCATGCAACAGGGTTTGGTACACGCCGCGCTGGAGATGGCCGTTGTACGCCGACAGCCGAAAGAAGAAGTGCTGCTGCACTCGGATCGTGGCAGCCAATACTGCGCGTACGACTACCAGGCTTTGCTCCGGCGCCATCGAATCGTGCCCAGCCATTCACGTCCGGGGAACTGCTGGGACAACGCTGCGATGGAGAGCTTCTTCCGTTCGCTGAAGGCTGAGCGGGTGCACCTGACGCGCTATGCCAGCTATCACGAGGCGAAAACCGACCTGTTCGACTACATCCGCTTTTACAATTACCGTCGCCGCCATTCGACGCTGGGCTATCTCAGTCCGATGGATTTTGAGCGGCGCTATGCGAGCAGTAACTCTTAACTACCTGTCCACCAGTTCCGGGACAGACCAGGGTGTACCAGGTATCTAAGTCATTGTCACTTCGTGGTGGTGTTTACAATCTCGGAGATAAGACTATCAGATATGATGATTATGGTTACGTCGAAGACGGTCGCCGATTTTATGTTGGCGCAACGTTAAAGTTCTAAATTGCGGCTTTAAACGAGCAGGGCAGCTGCGGATATAGCTGCCCGCTCGTTACTCTAGTAGACCCTCCACACGAGCAGTGGCTCTGTCGAAGCAGCTGAAGTCGCCGTAAATTCGAGAAAGGAGTATCGCTCCTTCATAGTCTGCCACAGTCTGCTTGGCCTGTTTCAGGGCCATAGTCTTGCTCATTCGAGTCTCGAACAGATGTGCGAGTGCCTCGGCCCAGTCGTTGAGGAATTGGCGGATCTGGGGCATCAGCTCTGGGAGCGAATACGTAGCATCCACCGCGATGACTCCCATGAGGCAGCCGATACTATCGTCTTTGTAAAGGTTCTTTGCCTTTTTAGCCATGTCCAACAGCCGCTTCTTAGGCGTCCTGCTCTCGTCGTATGCAATGCTGAAAACTTTTTCGTTTACCCACTCGTGAGTCCAGACGAGGACGTCGCTCATCAAGGCTTCTTTATTGGGGTAGTGATGATAGAAGGAGGCTTTCGTCAAGCCGCAAGCGCCGGCCAGAGCATCCATCGTCGTGCCGTGGTACCCGTAACGCTTGAACACGTTGGCGCAAAGGCCAAGCAATTCAGCGCGCGAAATTTTCTGAGGTCGCACCGATTGACTCCTGGGTAGGTTGAGATAGGTGGTCGTTGACCACTTACCGAACGTTTGTTTAGATTAAGCCGAACAGATGTTCGGATACTTTCTACCTCAATGGATAGGCCTGCAACTGTCTTGCAGGTGACACAGCGTGTGTCGATGTGACGAACAGACTGCTCTCGCATGACCACCGATGGGAGCCAGAACAAGAATGAGCGGCTTCAACTGGATCGAAGACCTGAGTTCAGGGGTTCGCGCTGCGTTGCACGCGAATGCGCGGATCAGAAGCTACGGCGATGGCACTACTATCTACCGCCAGGGGGACCCCGTCATTGAGGTGTTCCAGATCATAGCTGGGGAGATACGTCAGTGTATCTTCACTGAGGATGGCCAAGAGGTTCTGATCTACATCTATCAACCTGGCGACATGGTAGGGGACAGTTCCGTCTCCGATGGCGACCCTTCGTCAGTGTCTTTCATCACTCGCGGTGAGGTTCAGTTGAGGGCCTGGCCGGTCAGAGATTTTAACGCACTGTTGGCGGCTCATCCTGAGGCAGCCGCTGCCGTTTCTGCTCAGTTGAGCCGTCGTTTGCGAGGGGCGCTAAGGCTTTTGGAAGAGCTGCTTACGCAGCCTGTCCCAGCGCGAATTGCATCTCGCTTTTTCTGGATTTCTGATGCCCAAAGAGGAACCAATATTCCTCTGTCCCAGGCTGACATCGGATTGATGGTTGGTTCGACTCGCCAGAGCGTAAATCGCGTGGTTACTGAGCTGAGGAAGCTTGACCTCATAGAGACCAATTACGGAAAGGTCACTGTGAAGGACCCCGATGGCCTTCGTCGGTACATCACAGCCAATCAACGTCATGGGCGAGATCACTGACAGACTAGTGGCAGCGAAAAATGCTCAACGAAGTGTCATCTGGAAGACGTTGTTGAGGTCCGGGTTTTCCTAGCATCGATTCCTGAAAGCGCCATCCAAAAATAATCACGGCGCTCAGGAGATACGTTGATGACTGAGTTGACCCTCGCGGACGTCGCTCGCGCGAACTCTGCTTTGCCGCCTGATCAAACAGCTCTTGTCTGCGGAAATGCTCGCACCACCTTTGTGGAGTTGGACTCTAAAGCCAACAAGGTGGCTAACGGCCTCGCAGCTTTTGGCGTGACAGAGCAAGAGCGTGTCGCGATCCTCGATTTTAGCAGTGACCAATTCTATGAGGTATGGATAGGCTCTGCTCGAGCCAACCTTGCGTTAACCCCGCTCAATATCAGGCTTTCCGCAGCCGAAATCGCTCAGGTCTTGACCGATTGTCGCCCTCGAGTTCTTTTCGTCGGTGTGGCTTTTGAGGCATTGCTCGACCAGATCAGGCCGCAGCTTGATTTCATCGAGCAGGTAATTGTCATGGGCGATGCCTATGCGTCATGGCGTGACAAGTACTCGGACACCGCCGGCCAGTCGACGATGCGTGAGCGCGACGACTGTCTACAGATCTACACCAGTGGGACAACGGGCCTTCCGAAGGGGGTTCGCCTTTCCAGCGAAAGTATCTTCAAGGCGCCTCTTTCGTCCCTGGTCACTGGCGAGCGGAGTCCTTGCGGTCAGATTGGTCACGGCGATGTCGTGCTTCTCTGCCTGCCACATGCACACGTGGCAGGTTCCCTGCTCGGCATCTTCGGGCTGGCACGAGGTGCACGGTTAATTATTGTCAGCGACTTTGTCCCCGCAGATATCGTCGCGACCATCGAGCGCGAGCAAGTGACCATGACGCTCATGGTTCCTGTGATGGTTCGCGGTTTGATTGCCGCCATGGAGCAAACTGGCAAGTCGTGCAAAAGCCTCAAGAAAATTCTCTACGGCGCAGCTCCGATGGCTACATCGCTGCTGAAAGAGGCAATGGCCGCGCTGCCTCACACCGGCTTTGGGCAGATCTATGGACTGACGGAGACCTCGGGACCGATCGCTTATCTGACGGTCGATGACCACGAAGAGATTGCGGCAGGTGACGCTGATCTTGCGCTTTCCTGCGGCCGTGCGACTGCAGGTGTAGAAATCCGTGTTATCGACGAATTCGACCAGCCCCTACCGTCCGGGGATATCGGCGAAGTCGTCTGCCGCTCCACCCAGATAATGACAGGCTACTGGAATCGCGAGGATGAAACGCTCGCGGTGATTCAGGATGGCTGGTTCCGTACCGGCGACATGGGCTACATCGACGACCGTGGGTATCTCTACATCTACGATCGCAAGCGGGACATGATCATTACGGGGGGAGAGAACGTTTACCCCGCAGAAGTAGAGAACATCCTCTACAGCCATCCCGCAATCGCTGACGTCGCAGTGATTGGTGTTCCCGACGAGAAATGGGGCGAAGCAGTTAAAGCCGTAGCCGTCCTCAAACCGGGAGTCGCACTCTGTGCTGAGGAGCTCATTGCCCACGCACGAGGAAAGGTTGCTGGCTTCAAGATCCCTAAGACAGTCGATTTCGTCGCAGACCTTCCACGTAACGCCACCGGCAAGATCCTTCGCCGCCTAATCAAAGAACCCTACTGGAAGCAACAGGGACGCGGTGTCGCCTGACGCTACGCGAACGCGAGCGTGTTTCCGATTGGTTTATCAGCAGCCCCTAAAGGAAGGATTACTTCATGAGCGAAGAGAAAAAAGCTGGCGAAGTTCGCATGAGCGTCGAGGATCACATTGCCGTTATTTCCGTCGACAACGTCGCCAAGCTCAACTCATTTAGTCCGGAAATGATTGAGCAGTTGGCTGAGCACCTGACCACGGTTAACAACGACGATGACATCTGGGTTGCAGTGCTGTGCCCCGAAGGTGAACACACTACTGCCGGCCTCGATATGCCGAAATTCTTCGGTCCGAATGCGACCGTCAAACCGCTACCCGAGGGTTGGGTGGATCCGTTCGGTCTGTACAACCGCTGCACAAAGCCAGTCATTTCTGTGGTCCATGGCAAAACCTACACCGTAGGCATCGAAATGATGCTGGCGGGCGACATCGTGATTGCGGCGGATACAGCCACGTTCTGCCAGATGGAGTCGAAACGCGGTATCGCTCCGCTCGGTGGGGCTCACTTCCGTTACCTCACCCGCACGGGTTGGGGCAACGCGATGTACCACCTTTTCCTGTGCGACGAGTTTGACGCCCAGCGCGCACTGGAGATCGGTTTCGTCCAGGAAGTGCACCCCTTCGGGCAGCACAAGGAGCGCGCAATGGAGATTGCCCGTCTTATCTGCAAGAACGCGCCGATCGGCCTGCGTGCGGCCAAAGCCGCTGCGCTCAAGTATCTGCAAGAGGGCGAGCAAGCCGCTATCGACTGCATTCCCGAAATTCAGAAGAAGTGCTTCTCCTCGGAAGACTTCATGGAAGGGTTGCGCTCCTTCGCCGAGCGTCGGCCGGCTGTCTTTAAGGGACGCTGATTTTTCATTTTTCCTGCCTGCTCTTCGTGAGCGGGACGCTACCGGCTTGCCCGGTGAAACCTGCACTTAGGAGTTAAAAGCATGACCGTTAAATTCGAAATGGATGGCGCTCTGGCGATTGCAACTTTCTGCGGCGGCCCAATGAACCTGCTGACCAACCAATCCTTCCGCGGCTTGATGGATGCGGTGGATCAGGCAATTGAGGCCAAGGCCCGTGCGTTCCTGACGATCGCTGAAGGTGATCACTTCTGCGCCGGGGCCGATGTGATCAGTAACTTCACCGGCAGCGATGCCAATTTCGCTCGCCGTATGCTCAACCGCTCGATCCCGGAAATGCAGCGGTTCGAAAACCTGCCGTTCCCGACGGTAGTCGCCGTGCGGGGCATGTGCCTGGGCGGCGGCTGCGAAATGGCGCAGATCCACGACATTATCTTCGCCGGCGAGTCGGCCAACTTCGGTCAGGTGGAAGCACGTATTGCCACTACCACCCTGCTCGGAGGGGCCCAGCGTCTGGTTGCCCGCGTTGGCCTGGCTCGCGCCAAGGAGATGGTCTTCAGCGCCGGGATCTACGATGCCAAGACGATGCTCGAGTGGGGGCTAGTGAATCGCGTAATGCCGGACGCCGAAGTCGAAGCCAAAGCCCGCGCTTACGCCGCCAAATTGGCGAATGGCCCCACCGTCGCCTATGCCGCGTCCAAGCACCTGATCAACACCGCAGTCGCTCATGGCTTGGGCGCTGCCGATCAGCGTCTGCTGGAGTCCGGCCCCGCCACCTTCGCCACCGCCGACATGATCGACGCTGTAGACCGTTTCACCAAAGAAGGTGCTGCTGTTCTGCAGAAAGGCCTGACGTTCAAAGGCGAATGAGGACGTAGGCGATGACTACCTACCAAGCCCCTGTGGGTGAATACAAATTCCTGGCCGGCCACGTGCTGGCCAAGGAGTACGAGGCGATTTCGGGCGAGGACGCTTCGGCAGAGACGCTCGGAACCGTGTTGGAAACCCTGGGGCAGTTTGTCTCCGAGCGGTTGGTGCCGCTCATTGCATCTGCTGATAGTGCGGGCTGCCTGGTTACCAATGAGGGTGTGAAAGCGCCTGCTGGATACCACGAGGTTTACAACGACTTCGTAACGGATGGCTGGGGTGCCTTACACACGGCTATCGAGGATGGCGGACAAGGGCTTCCCTTACCTTTTGGTTTTGCCTGCGACGAGCTTCTGAGTGCAGGCTCCATGTCGTTCGCGCTGTATGCGTCGATTCGACTGGGCGTGTACTCGGTGCTGAAGACAATTGGCTCCCCTTATCTGCAGGAAACCTATCTGCAGAAAATTGGTAGCGGGGAGTGGAACGGCACCATGTGCCTGACCGAGCCGCAATGCGGTACCGATCTCTCCTTGATACGCACCATCGCGACCGAGGCTGAGGACGGTACTTATAGACTCTCGGGCACCAAGATCTTCATCACCGGTGGCGATCACGACCTCACCCCAAATATCGTGCATCTGGTCTTGGCACGAATCCAGGGTGCGCCAGCTGGCCTGGCCGGGTTGGGCTTGTTCATCGTGCCTAAGTTCAGCGTTGCTGCTGACGGGGCGCTGGGAGCCCGCAACGGGGTGACTTGTCCTCGCGTAGAAGAAAAGCTCGGCATTCATGCATCAGCTACTGCTGAACTGCTCTTTGAGGGGGCCCAAGGCTGGATTGTGGGCGCGCCCGGAGCAGGGCTGATGGGCATGTTTAGCATGATGAAGCTGGCCCGGATTGGTACCTCTTTCCAGGCTATCGGTGTGGCGGAGATTGCTAGTCAGAATGCAATCGCGTATGCCCTGGAGCGAATTCAAGGCCGCGATTTGGTCGGTGGCAATAAAGGTTCGATTCCCATCGCTGACCACCCCAACATCCGCCGCGAGATCGTGCGCATGCGTACGCTAACTTCGTCGGCGCGGATGCTGGCATTTATGACATCGCTGGTGAATGAGCAGTCGCTTGGTCCCAAAGGGGCTGACTCGACGAAGCGTGCTCAGGTCATCCTCCCGGTCTTGATGTCCGCATCCAAGGCCATCAGCAGCGAGATTGGTGTCGACGTCGCAACAGCCGCGATGCAGACACACGGCGGCCACGGTTACATCCGCGACACCGGCATCGAAGTTCTTTTGCGCGACGTGCAGATTCTGCCGATCTACGAAGGCACCAACGATGTTCAGTCTTTGGATCTGATTCTCCGGCGCCTTGATGACGGTCGACATCAAGCTATCGACGCAACAGTGGATTGGCTACGCAGCCAGATAGCGGAGCTTCCGAGCAACGAGAGCCACGTTGAGTACGTAAAGCGGACACTCAAGCTCCTTAGCCGTATTGAAGATGTGGTGAGCGTGCTGAAAGAAGAGCTGCAGCGCTCTCCTTTTGCGGCTCTGCAGTGTGCACGCGAATTCCTCTGGCTAGTTGGTCACGGTGTCATGGCCACGCTTTGGCTACGCGTGCTCTTCGCCTTGGATAGCAACAACCTTCCGATCGATAAGGTCGCAAAACGCGCTCAGGCCCAGTTTTACTTCGCCTACCTGCTGCCAGAAACCGAGGTTCGCGTCAGTCGTTTAATGGCGGGTCTCGAGATCGAGCAGTCCCTTCGCGCTTATCCAGTAAGCCTCAATTTTTAATTGGAATTTGTTGACCATGAGAAATGATCTGTTTGATGTGAGCGGAAAAGTCGCGCTGGTGACCGGCGGCACACGTGGTATTGGCCTGATGATTGCCAAAGGCCTGGTTAAGGCCGGCGTGAAGACCTATGTGGTTTCCCGCAAAGCCGAGGCATGCGCTGAAGCTGAAGCCGAACTTAAGCAGTACGGCGAAGCCATCGGAATCGCAGCAGACCTCTCCTCAATGGAGCAGGTGAACGCATTTGCGGAGGAGTTTCTCCGCCGCGAGCCAAAGCTGCACATCCTGGTAAACAACGCCGGCGCAACTTGGGGCGCCAAGTTCGGCGAGTTCCCGGAGAACGGCTGGGACAAGATCATGGACATCAACCTGAAGTCCATTTTCTTCCTGACTCAAAAGCTGGGAACTGCCCTGCAGAGTGCCGGTACCGATGAAGACCCCGCCCGCGTCATCAACATCGGCTCCATTGATGGTCTGACCAGTCCCGGCTACGGCAACTACTCCTACTCGGCAAGCAAAGCCGCCGTGCATCACCTCACTCGCCATCTGGCCGCGCATCTGGCCCGCGCGAACATCAACGTGAATGCCATCGCCCCGGGCCCGTTCGAGACGAAGATGACTGAGTTCATGTTGAAGGAGAACGCGGACCAAATCACCGAGACGATTCCCCGCCGTCGCGTCGGCTTGGCATCTGACGTAGCCGGGACCGCGATTTTCCTCTCGTCGGCGGCCTCGGCTTACATCACCGGCGCCATCATCCCGCTGGATGGCGGCTACTCCACCACCCGCTGAAGGACTCGGTCATGACCAATCGTACTGTCTCCGCTGACGAACTCCGCCAGCTCATTGGCAAGGATCTGGAACCGTCTCCTTGGGTGCTTCTGGACCAGGAGCGAATCAATGGCTTCGCCGATATCACCGAAGACCATCAATTCATCCATATCGATCCAGTTAAAGCTAAGGGAACACCGTTCGGTGGAACCATCGCTCACGGTCTGCTGACGTTATCGATGCTGCCTTCCCTGATCGAGAAGACCCTTCCTGCTCTCGAGGGAATGAAGGCCAGCATCAATTACGGATACAACAAAGTCCGCTTCCTGGCTCCTGTACGCAGTGGCAAGCGCATCCGCGCCAAGTTCGTGATTACGGACTTCACCGAAGCTGGCGAGGGCCGCTATCAGGTCATCACATCCATCACCGTTGAGATCGAAGGCGAAGAAAGGCCGGCACTTGCTGCTGAGTGGATCTCGATGATCCTGGTCTGACCCGACGTACAGAAGGACAAGAAATGACTATTCGTTTTGACGGTCGAGTAGCGATCGTAACTGGTGCAGGCAATGGTCTTGGGCGTTCTCACGCCCTTGGCTTGGCAGCTCGTGGTGCCAAGGTCGTCATCAACGACCTCGGTGGAACTCGGGATGGAAGTGGAGCAAGTTCAGACGCTGCTCTGGCAGTGGTGGAGGAGATCCGCACAGCCGGCGGCGAAGCGATTGCCAATGGTGCCAACGTGGCCAATTACGACGAAGTCGAGGCCATGGTGGAGCAGGCTCGATCCAAGTGGGGGCGCGTTGACATTCTGATCAATAACGCCGGAATCCTTCGCGATGCGACCTTCGCTAAGGGATCTCTCGACGACTTCTGGAAGGTGATTGATGTTCACCTCCGCGGCACTGTGAACTGCACCAAGGCTGTATGGGATCTGATGCGCGAGCAGAACTATGGCCGCATCGTTCTGACCTCGTCCGCGTCGGGCCTCTACGGCAACTTCGGCCAGGCGAACTACGGTACCGCAAAGGCCGCGATGCTGGGCCTGATGAACGTGCTGCATTTGGAAGGCCAGAAAAACGACATTCGCGTGAACGTATTGGCGCCCACAGCGGCAACTCGGATGACCGAAGGACTGATTCCTCCACCTATCGTGCCGCTTCTTGCTCCGGAAACCATCACTCCAGGCCTGCTGTTCCTCGCCAGTGAAGAAGCACCGTCCAAGGTCATCCTGGGTGCCGGCGCAGGTGTATTTGCCTGTAGCCACCTTTACGAAACCGATGGCCTATTCCTACACGAGCAGGAGCGCACTCCCGAAGTAATCGCCTCGCGATTTGGCGAGATATCCAACCCTGAAGGTGAGGCGGCGCTGGAAGGCGCTTTCGATCAGACCATGCGCTTTGTCCGCAAAGCTGCCGGTGCCCTGGGCGTCAAATTGCCCAGCTAATTCGAGGATCTCGCAATGCGTGAGGCTGTTATCGTTTCGACTGCCCGTACTCCGATTGGCCGGGCATTCCGCGGCGCTTTTAATGACACAAAATCACCGACCCTCATGGCGCACACTATTCGCCATGCGGTGGAGCGCTCCGGCCTTGAAGGTGGGGTGTTCGAGGATGCAGTAATCGGCACTGTACTGGCAGCAGGTACTGCCGGCGGGAACATCGCTCGTAATGCAATCATCGCAGCTGGCCTGCCAGTCACAGTGCCGGCGCAGACTATGGATCGCCAGTGTTCCTCTGGTCTGATGGCCATTGCGACGGCAGCGAAACAGATCACTTTCGATGGAATGGAAGCTGTCATTGCCGGCGGCCAGGAGAACATCTCCGCTGTGCAGAGCGAATACTTCGGTTGGGTCGCCAAGGAGGCCGATCCGAACGTCGTGGCAGCGGTAAAAAATGCTTACATGCCGATGCTTCACACTGCTGAGTTTGTCGCGAAGAAGTACGGCATCTCCCGGGAGGAGCAAGACAGCTACTCACTGGAGTCGCAATTGCGTACGGCGCGCGCCCAGGATCTAGGTCTCTTCGGCAATGAGATCGTTCCGTACCAGGCTCGCATGAAGCTGCAGGACAAGGAGTCTGGCGAGATCAGCTTCCGAGACTTGCTGCTGGACAGGGACGAGGGCAATCGCCCGGATACTTCTTATGAAGGACTCTCTCAGCTTAAGCCTGTCCTCGAAGGCGGCGTCATCACCGGTGGTAACGCAAGTCAACTGTCGGACGGCGCATCCGCCTGCGTACTGACTGAGGCACGATTTGCTGAGCAACGTGGCCTTGAGCCGCTCGGTATCTATCGGGGAATGACCGTTTCGGGTTGTTCTCCCGAAGAGATGGGCATCGGTCCGATCTATGCCATCCCGAAACTACTAAAGCAGCATGGCCTGAAAGTGTCGGATATCGGCCTGTGGGAGCTGAATGAAGCTTTCGCGTGCCAGGTGCTCTACTGCCGCGAAAAGCTTGGAATCGACCCAGAGCTTTACAACGTCAATGGCGGAAGCATCTCCATTGGACATCCGTACGGTATGACTGGCGCGCGCTTGGTTGGTCACGCGCTGCTTGAAGGCAAGCGCCGGGGCGTGAAGTTTGTTGTCGTCTCGATGTGCATTGGCGGCGGTATGGGCGCAGCCGGTCTTTTCGAGGTCGTCTGAGAAATTTTCCTTCCCTTGTCCCAGGGCTTGAGAGCTGTCGAGGGCCACGCACCTTCGACAGCTCTCGTTTTTTTGGGCAAATCACCGATGGTAGTACCTATGTGGAAGCACATTCAGCTCGATGCAATTGAGTCCGTCGCGGTGGTCAGACTGAACCGCCCTGATAAGCACAACTCAGTCAGCACGGAGATGCTCCTGGAGCTAATTCGGTGTGCTGAATACCTAAAGACCAACCTCGAAATCCGCGCTGTGATCATCACAGGTAATGGTCCGTCTTTTTGCTCAGGCATGGATCTCAAGTCCATTCTCAGTGGCGGTAAATGGGCAAAGCTTCGAGCGTTCATTCCCCTCTGGAAACCCACAGAAAACCGCTATCAGCGTGTTTCCATGATCTGGCGAACGCTGAGCGTTCCCGTGATTGCAGCTATCCATGGCAACTGCTTTGGCGCAGGTCTGCAGATATCACTTGGAGCCGATGTTCGCATCTCGTCTCCGGATGCTCAGCTCTCCATCATGGAGTCCAACTGGGGACTCGTACCTGATATGGGGGGATCGGTGCTATTGCGTGAGCTCTTGCCCAAGGACGTGGCTATGGAGCTGACCTTCTCTGGAAGGACCATATCTGCTAGCGACGCAAAAGAGCTTGGGCTGATTACGCACATTGCCGAAGACCCGATGTCCGCAGCCTATGCACTGTGTGCGGAGTTTGAAAAGCAGTCCCCAGATGCAATAGCAGCGGGGAAGCGCTTGCTCGTCGGTGCGTGGTCGGGGACGGAAAGATCTGCCCTGAGCCTGGAGCGACTTTGGCAACGGCGGGTGATTGGTAAGCGCAATCAGACCATTGCGACCATGCGCCGTCTGAAGAAGTCCGAACAGAGCTATGTCAGTCGAACCTGGTAGTGCCAGGAGTCAAGCTATGAGCAAAGCATCAAGCGAGAAAGCCGCGCGTACCCGGCAAGAAATACTGAGCGTCGCCGTCTCTCTGTTCCGCTCGCGTGGGGTAGATGCAGTGAGTATCTCCAATATCATGGGCGCATTGGGTATGACGACAGGTGGGTTTTACAAATACTTCGAATCGAAGGAAGCGCTTGCGCATGAAGCCTTCCAACAAGCATTCAAGGATGCGCTTAATTTCTGGGAGTCTTCGGCAGAGCAGGCTACGGAGAGTTCTCCTATCCATAGCCTGACTTCCGCCTATCTTGCGATTGCTGAAAAGGGACTCTGTCCGGTGCTTGCTTTTAGCCGAGACGCTCCAGATGAAGACCACGCCGTATCGTTAAACCAGGAGTTCAGAGTCGGCGTGGAGCGATTGCTTAACACTGCAATCAGGGCTGCTCTAGACTCTGGAAGGAACCGTGAAGAGGCGATGAGTCACTTTGCTGCAATGCTGGGAGCAGGGCTGCTGATTCGGATCGCAGGGTCTGAATCTTGGGCTAGAGAGGTTGCAGAGGCCACAGAGTACTCGATGGACTATCTGGCGTCCTATCCCAGCATTCCAGGCCTGTACTAGGGGAGATCATGAACACTGCCTTGAGCTACCCCTTCGCAAAGCCAGAACTGGGCTCAGTGACTGCGGTTTCGCCAGAGGTACTCTGGATACGCATGCCACTCCCGTTTCGTCTGGACCATGTAAACCTATGGGCGATTAAGGACGGTGATGGGTGGGCCATCGTCGACACCGGCATTCGTAATGACATCGTCGAGTCAACCTGGCGTTACGTGCTTGACGAGGCACTCTGTGGTGCTCGTATTTCAAAGGTCATTTGCACGCACATGCATGCCGATCACGTTGGTATGGCTGGTTGGTTGGTGCATCGTTTTGGCTGCGAGTTATGGATGACCGCAGGCGAGTACCACGGGTGCCAAGCACTGCTCGAGCCGGAGTTACAAGCGCCACCAGCGAAGATTGAGTTTTATCGCCGCGCCGGGTGGAGCGATGAGGCGTTGCAGAGTTTCCAACAATCGTACGGCGGCTTCAGTAGCTCGGTTCACCCACTGCCGAGTTCTTTCAGATGTCTGTCAGATGGGGATCTGATCTCGATAGGAGACGTCGATTGGAAGGTCATTGTAGGTAAGGGGCACACGCTAGAACACGCTTGCCTCTACTGCCCACAGCTTGCGCTTTTCATCTCCGGTGACCAAGTCCTCCCCAGAATCACTTCCAATGTATCGGTTCCATCCCTGCAGCCTAATGCCGATCCCATGCGGGATTGGCTTGCTTCCTTGAGCAAGCTTAAACAGTCTGTAAGTGATGATGCGCTTGTGCTGCCATCTCATAACGAGTGTTTTAGGGGATTGCACGCGCGCCTTGATCATCTGAGAGACATACAGAGCTGCATCTTCGATGAGTTGCTCAAGCTGCTGCAGCGACCTCACCGAGCCGTGGACATATTCGAATGCCTTTTTGGTCGACCGATTACGATGTCTGATGGCTTTCTGCTGACTATGGCTACAGGTGAAAGCGTCGCTAACCTCAACTATCTGATTTCAGATGGCTTGGTCGATAAAAGCATCGACGGTGCTGGTATTGCTTGGTATCAGAGCACTTCAGGCGACATGTAGTCAGGTAAGAAAAGTCGCTTACCAGCGCCCCTCTTAGGCTTTCGATCCGCACGACTTTCAGCACTAAGGGGGCCTCCCTCCCGTCAACTGTCACCTGGCCGACACTTCGTTCCCAGGGTTCTCAATAGGATTTCGGTCGCCATATTTCGAGACGCGTTTGCCAAAAACGTCGGAATGCGGTTGCGACCATCTCAGTAGTCACGAGATGGCCATTTTCCGAATCGGAGTCAGCTGACAATGTACAAGAAGACTTTTCCGGGTGCCGTGGCCCTTGCGGCCTATGCTTTTTCGCTGCAAGTACACGCGAACGGCTTTGCCTTGAATGAACAAAGCGCCAGTGGAGCTGGTACCGCTTACGCTGGCCGAGCTTCAAGCGCCCTGGATGCCAGCACTATCTTTGGTAACCCTGCTGGACTGGTGAAGCTCAAACGTGCCGAGGTGAGCGGGGGATTCGCTGTCATCGATCCCAGTGTTGACATCAGCGGAGTGTCCAGCGATGCCTCTGGGTCCAATAAGGGCGACTCTGCGCCGCTTGCAGCGGTTCCATTCGGTTACGCCTCAACCCCGTTGAACGATGACTTTAGTGTCGGCATCGGCGTATATGCCCCTTATGGGCTAGTCAACGATTATGAGTCTTCGTTTCAAGGGCGGTATCACGGCTCGTATAGCATGGTGAAGGTCGTCACCTTTCAACCAACCATAAGCTACCGCATCAACGATTCCATCTCCGTTGGCGGGGGCGTCACTATCAATCGCATTGACGGCGAGCTGAAAAACAACTTGGCCACTGCAGCATTGAACCCTGCTGGCAAGGACGCAGAGATCAAAATCAAGGGGGACGACACCGCAGTCGGATATAACCTCGGCGTGATGGTTGAGCTTAGTGATGCTGCAACGTGGGGGCTTACGTATCGATCGAAGGTCGATTACACCCTAAAAGGCCATACGACGGTTTCAGACTCACCTGCTGCCTTTGGCCTTAACGGCCGCTATGGCACTAGCTTAGACGTAACCTTGCCAGAATCAGTAGACACCTCTCTAACCTATCGTTTCGACGATAAGTGGACGGGCTACCTGGGGACGACCTGGACGCGATGGAGTCGCCTCAAGGCGTTCGTTGCTGAGAATGAAGGCGTCCCTCCGCTTGGCCTGGCTTTGGGATTTGGAAGTATTGGTGAGGACGTGGACTGGCATGACACTTGGTCTGTAGCACTGGGGACGTCTTACCAATTGAGCCCGCAGTGGGTGCTGCGGACCGGCTTCGCCTATGACCCATCTCCGGCAACAAACGAGAACCGTTCGGTGCGCATTCCAGTAGGGAATCGTCATAGTGTCACGCTAGGAGCCGGTTACTCGCCGGCGGATGATCTGACGATCGACTTCGCCTATGCCTACATATGGGAAAGCACGGCCTCGATTAACCAAGAGAACACTTCCGGCCTGCAGCCGGCCTACAGCGCTAGGTACGACAACAGTGCTCATGGCCTCACCGCGCAGCTGACCTACCGCTTCTGACGAGTCCGATGCCGCCAGTTGGAATGAGCTGGCGGCATCCACAAAGCAGTAGCGACTACTTCTGAACCGGCGAAAAAGAGTGCAGCAAGAACTGGCTGACCACAGAAAGGATTTCCTTGGACAGCTTGTCATCCGATACGGCGCGAGATAGGCCAAGTGCCCCCACCATGGCGCAGAAAGCGACCATCGCATCCGCACTCACAGCCTGTTTCTCCGACTGCCCAATTAGTCTCGAGATGCCGCGCAAATTTGCTTTCACCTTCTGGGTATAAAGGTCCTTTGCCTCTCCCTGGAGTCGACCTACATCGTTGACCAGTGCCCCGACAGCGCAGCCGGTCCCCACCGCATCTCGATGACTATCGCTTAGGTACTCTGAAACAAGAGATTTAAAGGTGACTTGGGTTGCCCGCGGTGGTGCTTCCGAGCGCTTAAACGCGCTCGCGAGTGCCTCTGCTACCAGCTCATCTCGCGAAGCAAAATGCTTGTAGAAGCCACCGTGCGTGAGGCCGGCTTCCTTCATCAGGTTGGCGATGCTTAGGCCATCGATACCCAACTCGCAGAAGCGCTCGGCCGCAATCTCCACGATGCGATCATGCGTCGACTCTTTGCTGGCCTGTGAGTGCCCCATTGCGTCTGCCTCTCAGTTGATGCTGGGCCGGAGCATACCATCCGGCCCAACGACACAGACTTACCACTTTTCGCCGAAGGGGCGTATCTCGGCGAGGAAAGTCCATGCGCTCCTGGGCTGATGAATGAGATGGGATATCTCTGCTGCAATGTCATCTGACTGGATGAAGAAATCGTCAGCCGCATCGGGACGCATTTTCCGAGTCCACTCAACATCGATGACGGCATCGATGACTAGATAAGCCACATGCACGCCTTGCGGCCCCAGTTCACGTGCGATGGATTCAGCCAGAATCCGCTGAGCCGCCTTTGTGGGAGCGAAACCTGCAAAATGACTTTTGCCTCGGAGTGCAGACGTATTCCCTGTGACGACGATCGCTCCTTCGCCTTTCTCGATCATTGAAGGGGCAAGCCGCCTGACCAGGTGCAGCAGCGCCATTACGTTGGTTTGGAAGTTGGCCTCCAAAGCCTTGGGATCGATCTGCTGGAAATTGCCAAAGGTACCTCCCACAGCGTTGTGCACCAGTACGTGTGCACGCCCCAACTGTTCCTCAATACGACTCAATGCGTCATCAAGTTGGTTGGTATCGGTCACATCAACCGCGAAAGCCAACGCACCTGGCAGCTCTTCTTCAAGTTTTCTCAGCCGCTCATTGTTGCGGGCGATCATGGCGACCTTGAAACCGTCTGCGACCAAGCGACGGACAATGGCAGTTCCTGTACCAGGGCCAACACCGGTAACGATTGCGATTTTTTGCTCGTTCATTTCACGCCTCTTGTGCTGATTTCAATGCAGCTCTGACAAAGTCGAGCCGGTCGTTTCCGAAGAATTGCTCATCCCCACAGAAGAACGTGGGTACGCCGAAGACTCCCCGGCTAGCCGCTTCATCGTTGGCTTCGGCTAGCTGTTCGCGAACAGGCGCGGAGTCTGCTATCTGCCAGATATCTACTTCGACGCCGAGCCGCTCTAGAAACGCCTTTCGTCCATCAACGCTGAGCAGGTCGTCGTCGCCGGCCCAAATGGCCTCGAAAAGTGTGGGGTGGACGACTTCAAAAGCACCGAGCAACTGAGCAGCAATCCCCGCCCTGGAAAACAGTGAACCGTCGAATTCTTGGCTGCGAAGTGCCTTGAAAAGCCGGCTATTGGGCTTCAATGGAACTTGGTAGAGCGCTGCCCACCGGCCAGCATCTACACCCGAGTACCTGGATTTTGCAGGGCAAGCCGGTGAGGGCTGGTTATTGACCTTCTTCATGACCGCGACGATGTCCACGGCACAGTACTCAACTGGGTGATTCAGGCTCGCCAGCTGGGTATTTGCCAGATAGGCGTAAGGGCTTCGGTAGTCGTAGACGAACTGAAGGTGCATTTGAGTTGTTCCTTGCCGTAAGTGACGGGGACTGCCTAATGCATCGATCTGGATGCTATTCATCATCCATTCTGGATGTCAAATAACATCCAGAATGTAATCTGCATGACACTTCGCTCGAACGGTGAATCCTAGGATTGGTGATTCCTCATTCCTAACGTTCTGGAGACGAACGCCATGCTCGCCCTTAAGCATCACCACGTGTTCACTAACGGAATCCGCATGCACTACGTCGAACAAGGCGAAGGCCCTGTTGTGGTTCTCCTTCATGGATGGCCGGAGTCCTGGTACTCATGGCGGCACCAGATCGAGCACTTGGCAAATGCGGGATTTCGCGTAATTGCACCTGACCAGCGTGGGTACGGTGACACAGAGGTCCCTTCGGATATCCCCAGTTACCACATCATGAATTTGGTCGGCGACGTGGTTGGGTTGCTCAATGAGCTGGGGGTCCGCGATGCAGCGGTGGTCGGCCACGATTGGGGATCGATGGTGGCTGCAGCCTGTGCGCTGTTACGCCCAGATCAGTTCACTAAGGTTGGCTTGCTCAGCGTGCCATACATGCCCAGGCGAGGAGCGCGCCCAAATCTGAGATTCGCTCTAGCGACGCAGAAGAAGCACTTCTATCAAGATTACTTCCAGAAAATTGGGCTGGTAGAGAAGGAGTTTGAAGAAGACGTCCGTCGTAGTCTTCTGGGGATCCTCTATGCCGGCTCCGGGGAAGCGAAGCTGAGCAGCAACCCGCCGAACTTCATAGCCTTCAGTAAGACGACTCGCCTGGTCGATAACCTCATCCAGCCGGAGCAACTTCCGTCCTGGCTCACCGAAACCGACTTGCAGGTGTTTGTCAGCCAGTTTGAGAAGTCAGGCTTCGTTGGAGGGATCAACTGGTATCGCAACATGGACAGAAACTGGGAGATGACTCCGTTCTGGAATGGCGCCGTCGTCACCCAACCCCTGCTCTTCATCTCAGGAGAGCAAGATGGTGTCCTAACCATGACACGTGAGGAGTATGACGCCCTCGAGTTCAATGCCATCCAGCTTTCGGGCAAGTACCTGATTGAGGGGGCGGGTCACTGGATACAGCAAGAGCGTCCGGTTGAGGTGAACCAACTGCTCACCGAGTTCCTTGCGCAGAGCTGACGATTGAAAGGCTAGGGCTAGCCAGCCCTAGCCTTTTAACCGCACATGAGCGCCACATACCAAGGCCGTTAATCCGCTTAGAAGGCTATGCACTGGTTCAGCCTCGCTGGCAATATCAACAACCGCGTTTTCTTCGTCTAACACGGCAGCTTCATTCGCCATCAACTTCGGAAAGTCGCTGCGTAGATCGGCGCTCTTGAGTTTTATAGGGCAGGGAGAGCCGCTGGCATCCCATGAGTAGCTCTGCAGCACAACATCGCCAATCCAGGGGGAGACTTCATTCGCGCAGTCGACCTGGCTCGACCTCCAATCGGCGAAGTGCTGTCCGGCGACAACAACCAGCTCTACAAAATACAATTGCAGCCTGATCCGTTCGAGCTTTTGCATTGACTGCGGCGATACAAAAATAGCCTTCGGTCGACAGTCTTTCAGAGCCTCCAGAATTTTCTCTGCGGAGAGGCTGTGAGCTAGTGGCACGAGCGTAGCTCCAGCACGCGCGGCCCCTATGCCTATCTCGTACAGCTCTGTGCAGCCATCAAGAACTGTCGCCACTTTTCGGCCGCCGTATACGCCCGCGGCC
This sequence comes from Pseudomonas sp. YH-1, assembly GCF_051990045.1. NCBI lineage: Bacteria > Pseudomonadati > Pseudomonadota > Gammaproteobacteria > Pseudomonadales > Pseudomonadaceae > Pseudomonas > Pseudomonas sp. YH-1. The sequence continues at coordinate 3,701,080 of NZ_CP178184.1, forward strand.
CACAGCCCGCGAGCTACTTGATCCGCCCTACGATTCAGCTCTTGGTAGGTGATGTGACGGCTTTCGAAAGAAAGTGCAAGACGCTTGGGCATTTCTTGGGCTTGACGGCGAGCTATACAGGCAAGCGGTGAGGTATTCATTGGACTCTCCAGAGGCACTTGATTTGTTTTTGTGGGGCCTTCGGATCTGATCGTAGAGAGCTTGCGGAGAGAGAAACGTCTTCTGGACGACACTCGATTGGCGGGTAGGGTGATGCTGCCGGCTGGATGAGTTACTGCTTGTTTAGAGTGGGGGCAAATTTGCCCCCACTCGATCTTTCGTCAGGGGCGTACTGCCACCACCTCGATTTCCACTAGATAGCCGGGATTGGCTAGACCAGCGACTTGGAATGCCGAGCGTGAGGGCAGGTTGGGTTGCTTCGCTCCTCCGAAGAACTGCGTATAGCCCTTCATGAATCCAGCGAAGTCCATCTTGCCGCCCTTGGCCGGGTCACCCACCAGGTAAACCTGCATCTTCACCACATCGCCCATCTTCAGGCCGAGGGATTGCAGGTTCTTCTCGATGCTCTGCAGCACATTGACCGTTTGCGCCTCGGTGTCGCCATAGGCCTTGAGGCTGTCTTTCGGTGCGTTGGTGTTGATCACGCCGGGCACCACGCCACTGAGGTTGACCACGGTGGCGGAGGCCGGGATTTCCACCGCCAGGGCGATGGGAAAGTCCGAGCCCGGTAGTTTGTGTCGGATCACTTCCGCGGCCTGTGTCGTGACGCTTGCGGCCAGCGTGGCGCAGGCCAATCCTAGGGTTAGCAGAGTCTTGTTCATGGAGTCCTTCCTGTGTGATGCGCGAGTCTCAGCGCTGGGTGATCTTCTTCACGTCGTCGACCTTCACGGTGTCGGCGTAGTGATTGTCGAAGTGGGTTCGAACGTAGTTCACCACCTCGGCGATCTGTTCATCGCTGAGGTAGTCCTTGAAGCTGGGCATGCCACCGTTGCCGTGGCTGACCATATAGATCGGGTAGGCCGCCGCGGCCAGGCGCGAGTTGTGGGCCAGCGCGGGGTAATGGCCGGCCCCTTCGGCGCCTTGCGCCTGCGGCATGTGGCAGCCCTGGCAGATGCCCTGGAACAGCGCCTGCCCGCTGCTTTCGTCGAAGTGGTCGGGACCTGAGAAGGGGGGCTGTTCAGCGGCTTGAGCGGCACCAGCGGACAGGGCTGCACAGAGTGCCAGGGCGGCGAGTGGTGAGCGGGGGCGGGTCATGGGCTTCTCCTTGCCTCAGGCGGCGCGCTGGCTGGCGACGATGTGGGTGTGCAGTCGGGTGATCGCATCCAGCGAGGACAGCACGGCTCCTTCCTGCCACGCTGGAATGTACGAGGCGTGTTCGCCAGCCAGGACGATGCGTCCGTCGATCTGGCACAGGTTGCGGTAGTGTTGGGCGCGGGTTTCCTCGGTCCACATGCCATAGCAGCCGTTGGTCCAGGGCACGCGATGCCAGCCGACGGCAATACCGTTGTCGAACTCGGCGGTGTACTGCGGGTGGATCTGCGCGCCGTACTCGACGGCCTTCTTCACCCGTTCCTGTGGGCTCATGGCGGTGAATTCGTAGGCGTTTGGTCCCCAGACGTAGCCACCCAGCAGCACCCCCTTTCCAGGCTTGCCGTAGTCGGTGCTGGGATAGCTGATCTTCTCGATCGGCAGGTCGGTGTAGCTGATGCCGCCGAAGATGCGCTCGTCTTCCTCCCAGAAGCGCCGCTTGAACTGCAGACCGATCTTCACCGAGGCGTCGTAGGGCACCGAGCGGATCGCCGCCTGCATGTCCTGGCTGACGTTCAGTGGCAATTGGCCGAGGATCGACAGCGGCAGGGTGCACACGCACCAGTCGGCCTTGGCCTGCATCGGTGCGCCGGCGCCTTCGCGATCGACATAGGTGACGGTGACGCCCTTGTCATCCTGCTGGATGGCGGTGACTTTGCTGTTGTAGCGGATCAGGTCGTTGACCTGGCGGGCGAAGGCCTGGGCGATCATGTCCATGCCGCCGACAGGCTGGAACAAGGTGGTCTGGTAGTCGTATTCCTGGCCATCAATCAGGTGTCGCCAGAGGCCGGAGCGCACCAGCTCCGCGGCGTCCAGCGGATCAGAATCCTGCGCCAGCGGCATCAGCCCGCCGGCTGGGTCGGAGACATAACCACGGCGCAGGCTCGCTGCTGGCGACTTCAGGTAACGCCCCTGACCGTCCAGAGCGCCCCAGTCGCGCAGGGCTTCCAGTAATTTGTCGCCATCCTCGCGGGTCACGCTGGCCGACAGCGCGTTCTGGCCGACGGCCTTGTGCAGCAGTTCGGCGATGTGTCCCTGGAAGTCGGCCTGTACAGCGCGTATTTTCTGTGGCTTTCCGCCGAATGCCTTGCTGGCGTGGAACACCGCGTTGTGGTTGACCTGAACGAAGGGCTCCAGGTGCACGCCAAAGCGCTTGCAGTAATCCAGCACCGCGTAATGGTGATACGGGATACGCCACGGCCCGGGGTTGAGGTAGAGGCCCGAGTCGAACTCGCAGTGCTGGGTGGCGCCTCCCATTTCGGTGAAGCGGTCGCCGCCACGCAACGTCCAGCAGCGGCCACCGGCTTTGGCGTTGTATTCAAGTACCTGCACCTTGTAGCCGGCCTTGCGCAGTTCGTAGGCGGCCGTCATACCTGCCAGACCCGCTCCCAGCACGAGGACGCTGGCACCCTTGGGTGCCCCCTGGAGGTGTATCTCACCGTGGTAGTCGGACTCCGCTGCGAAGCCCAACGAAGTCATTGCCTGATACATCGCTGCCGCGCCCGCGGTCTTGCCAATCAATGCCAGCAAGTCGCGCCGGCTCATGCCTTGTCGTGCTTCCATACAACCTCCTTGGCTTTCATTCGGGCAAAACTTTCCCCTCCCGGCGGGCCTTTTCTGCCGCAGGTTGAGTGCTTGGAAATTTAATTAGCAAGCAAACGAACCATTGCAACCGATATGCCAATTTGCTGAGTCGCGTTCTTCCGTTGAACGCTCGATCAATAGTTTCAAGGTGTCGCGGAGAGGGTCTGGCAAGATGCCATTAGAAGCGAGGGATGTTGACGGTATGCACTGAGATAGAGCCTTCGAGGCCTATCAGCCTATTGTTTGCACCTAGGTGGGGCCGTTTGGCTGTTTTGTAGCGAAGATTAATTCGGGAAACAGAGAATCGGCACTCAGCCGAAAAGTACGATGGTGTAGGGGCGATTTACGGGGTGGATGTGGTGCTAGGGCTAGCTCCACTGGCAAAAGTCAGGATCAAGGTGTATGTCCGTTTTCTTGAGCCCTGTGTTTTATTTACGGGGGGCAAGAGTGTCGCTTAGGCGACACTCTGATGGAAGTCGTTTCCGCAGTATGGCAATGACTTGCAGGGTGAGGGGGTGGATTGCAACGAGGAGGGGGTGGTGGATTCAGAATCCCTCAGTTTTCTGTGCATCCTCCGAGCCCTGGACGTGATGTTTTGCAAGCTCCTTTTTTAATGGGCCTCCTGCTTCGGCAGGAAGCCACGCCTCGCGGGCAGAATTCATATCCAGATTGACGGGGGCCCTTGTCTTCGCTGCATAAAGACCACCTAACTCGATGCGCCTTAATAGATATCAATGTCGTGATCAGTCCTGTCGTGGATCCTGGGTGGCACGGAGATTCGCGCCTGAGTCGGTAGCACGCTTTGGTGGCTCGGGCCGCAGTAATCTGTGAATCAAAAAACAAGGAACGTCATCGACCATGAAACTGCAAGCGCTTCGTCTGTCGAATTTTCAATCTTACGGGCTGGAACCTACTGAGCTCACTCTCGAAGACATTACGTACCTGATCGGCCCGAATGGATCGGGGAAAACAGCCGCGCTCCAGGCCATTTGCCGGCTATTCGCGTTTGATCCTGCTCTTCGGCGGGTACAGCGTTCTGATTTCCACGTGCCGTTCGACGAGCAGGCAGCTCCAGACGAACGTCAGCTTTGGGTCGAGGCCGATTTTGTGTTCCCGGAGCTAGGGCTCGACTCTGATAACAGTACGGTCGCCCCTCATTTTGGGCACATGCGCCTAGACGAAGCGGATGGCCTGGCCCGGGTTAGGTTTCGCCTCACTGCGACGATGGGGCTGGATGGCGACATCGAGGAAAGTCTGGTGTATGTCCTGGACGTCAATCCTGACGGTTCGCCTCTGTCGACCACGAAAGTGCCACGCTCTGAGCGGAACCACATCCAGGTCCACTACCTACCTGCACGCAGAGACCCTGCTGATCACATCACCTATGGGGCGAATGCCTTGCTAGGTCGGATGCTTCGATCAGTTCAGTGGAGCGCCGAGCGAGAGGCCGTTAAGGAGCTCACGGATCAGATCAGTGGCAGCTTGGAGGCTAACCCTTCAGTTGGCATGCTGAGCGAACAGCTAAGGGCAGCATGGGCGCGGCTCCATAAAGGACAGTTTTTTACTGATCCAAAAATTACCTTCGTGGCTTCTGAGATTGAAGCGCTTTTACGCCACATGTCGGTCTCTTTCACACCTGGCCATGATGACCAAATGGTCGATTTCTCTCGGCTTAGCGATGGCCAAAAGTCGATGCTGTACCTGTCGCTTGTTCTTGCATCTCAAGCCATCGGACGTGCTGTTCTCTCGGAGGCCGATACCTCATTTGACGTGATAAAGCTTCGCCCCCCTGTGTTCACTATTGTGGCGGTCGAGGAGCCTGAGAACAGTCTGTCGCCGCATTATCTGGGACGGATTGTCAGTGCTCTAAATAGCATGACAAGTCAGAACGATGCTCAGGCCTTGATCGCGACCCATGCACCCTCAATGCTGCGGCGGGTCGAGCCTGGTCACATTCGGTACCTGCGACTGACTGGGTCCAGGCACACTAAGGTCACCACGATTCAGCTTCCGGCTTCGACCGATGATGCGCACAAGTTCGTGCGTGAGGCTGTCCAAGCGTTTCCCGAGATCTACTTCTCTCGACTGATCATTCTCGGAGAGGGCGATAGCGAAGAGATTGTGTTGCCTCGACTCTTTCGCGCGAAAGGGGTGCCCATCGATGAAGCTGCCGTAACGATTGCTCCTTTGGGTGGGCGTCACGTTAACCACTTCTGGCGCCTATTGGAGGCGTTGGAGATCCCTTACTTGACGTTGCTGGATCTCGATACTGCGCGCTATGCCGCCGGCTGGGGACGAATCAAGTACGTTAACGACAAACTGGCCATCTTCAAGCCAGCGATGGTGCTGCCTTCAACCCTCACCATTCACCCCTGGAACCACCCTACTGAACTTGTACGCGACTACCCGGAGCACCTCAGCGAGCTAGAGGAGCGGGGCATATTCTTCTCTTCGCCCATGGACTTGGATTTCGCAATGTTGCTTGCGTATCCAACAGCCTACTCTGTTTCCTACGGCGCTCCAGACACAGCTACGATCAAGGCGGTCCTAGGCAAGAGTCACGTTAACTCCGCCCAGTACAGTGCCTCTGAGCTGAGCCTTTTCGATACCTATCACCAGCGCTTTAAGCTCGGGAGCAAGCCTGCTGCTCACATCGACGCGCTTGCAAAGCTAGAGGATCAAGACCTACTGGCGTCTATGCCGCCCTCACTAAGCCGACTGATTGATGCAGCAATCACGAAGTTGGAGGGGCTGCCCGAATGATCAAGGCAGAGGATTGGACGCCGGCAGATGGGCTTCAACTTGAGCCAAATGCACTTGCGGCTGCTAAGGCGCGTAAGCAAAGCCTCGCTCTGACGGCGGGGCCAGGTGCTGGTAAGACGGAAATGCTGGCGCAGCGGGCCGACTTTCTTTTACGAACCGGAAACTGCCGCTACCCGAAGAGAATTCTGGCCATCTCGTTCAAGGTCGACGCCAGCAAAAATCTGAAGGAACGTGTCCTCCAGCGCTGTGGCACGGATCTCGCGGTGCGGTTCGATAGCTACACATTCCACGCGTTTGCGAAGCGGATCATCGATCGCTTTCGGGCAGTATTGACCGGAAAGTACGCATTGGCTCCGGGCTACAAAATCAGCGATAGGAAGGTAGACGGGGTAAAGAATCAGATTGAGTTTTCTGATTTGGTGCCGCTGGCCATTCGAATCTTGAGAGAGTCTACGGTTGCGCGAAATGCAATTCGCCAGACCTATAGTGATGTCTTTTTGGATGAGTTTCAGGACTGTACAGACCGCCAGTATGAGCTGATCAAACTGGCCTTCCAGGACACGCCAATTCGCCTGACAGCAGTCGGCGACACGAAGCAGAAAATCATGGGGTGGGCAGGTGCCCTGGATGGGATCTTCGAGGCGTTTGCCAAGGACTTCAATGCGCTGCCTTTGAACATGTACCGCAACTTCCGCTCCAAGCCCCGCCTGTTGCGCATGCAGAACGAAATTGTTCGCGTGCTTGACGAAGCCGCCGCAGTACCTGAGTCGCAGATCAAGGGAGGCGAGGGGGAGATCATTGCCTGGAATTTCGAGAATAGCGGAAAGGAAGCTGAGTACCTGGCGGACCTCATTGCCGGCTGGGTGAATCAGGAAGGGGTGCCTCCCTCAGAGATTGCTGTTCTGGTTTCAAAGCAGCCAGATCTCTACGTTTGGCAGTTGGTCGCCGCCCTGGAGAAGAGGGCAATACCTTACCGAAACGAACAGCAGATGCAGGACATTTCGGTAGAGCCTGCCGCACGTCTCATCGTGGACTACTTGTCTTGTCTATATGGACAGCGAGAGCCGAAGGCCTGGGTTCGATTGATAAATCTGTTGGCACCATTTGCCGACGACGAAGACGTTCAGTCCAGCGCCCGAAAAGAGCTTGATCGCCTGATTAAGCAGCAGCGAGCCGCGATCGCATTGGCGGAGCTACTTGATGATCCATTTTCTGGTTGGTGGGAGGCTGCAAGAGCGTTCCTGCAGCATGTGCAGATTGAGACGCTGATGGCCCTGTCGCCTGACTACGAAAGCCGTGAGCGGCTTGTCGAGGTCATTCGATTGACCAAAGAGCGAATTGCTGAGCTGCTCAAGCTTGAGCCTTGCCTGCCAAAGGCCTTGGAGCGCTTTGCTGATGATCAGTCAGTGCGGATCCTGACGATGCATAAGAGCAAGGGGCTGGAGTTCGATTCAGTGATCATCCTAGGGGTCGAGAAAGAGACCTTCTGGGGCAAGGCCGCAGAAGAGCGCTGCACATTTTTTGTTGGGGTCTCGCGAGCGAAGCGCCGTCTTGTAATGACAGTCTGCGAAGAGCGAGAGACTCCGCCCTCTGAACCGAGGCGTTGGAATGTGAAGCGCTCCGTGCATGAGGAGTTCTACGGTTACGCTAGGCCGTTTTTGACCAGCGTCTGAACGCGCCGCTCACACCAGAATGCGCTCCCGTGCTGCCTCGGAGATCCGTAGTTCCGGTCTCTCTTTTTCAGTGGAAACCCCCGCTTGGAGACTGGGAGCTATCGGCGATCTATTTCGGTCCAGCGTAACGCACGAGTCCGGCTTAAAGTCGCGTGCTAGACGGTCGCTATAAGGAGATATCCATTTGACCGGAGCTCGCATGCAGCACGAAAATATTCCAAACGTCCAAGGGCAGGGGTTAGCCCTTTGGGTCTTGAATGTCGTCAAAGATCACTACGGCTGGATTTTCGCCGTTGTTGCGGCATTGTCGCCTCTCGCCGGTATCGTCAATTTGGCGATTTACACCCATTACATCGGTCGTCCTGATGCGCTCTTGCCGTCGCTTGAGCTAGGCCCCGGGCTGGTAGTTCTCTGGCTCGCCTACATACTGGCCTTCGTGCTTATCCTCGGCGCCATGCTGATCACTTCCCTGATTCTGTCTGGGCTTTTTGGTTGGCTGCGGCCTTTTCCGGGTCAGGCCGAAAAGGTTGTGCGCCAGGTAATCGCTCTGACAGGAGCGGCCATGCTTGGAATTATCGTTCCCATCGGCGTTGCTTATGCGGTGGATGGCTCAGCAGGACCTGCTTGGTTGCTAAGTGTCTTCATACCGCCCGCGGTGTTCTCCTGGTCCTTCATCCGAGCTAATGGCACAAGGGTTGAAGCTTTGGTTGCAGCTCATACCCTACCGAGGAAGCTTCTAGCCTGTGCGACGTTAACGGTGATGGTCGGTGCTACGGCGTTTTGTGGAATGTACCCGGCAACCTTCGTGGAAGCCTCTTTTGAGGCGAAATTGGGCGTGGGTGATTGGCAAGAAAAGCTGCTGTTCTGCTTTGTCACGATGATTGCCTCTATGTCTCCGGCCATTGGCTACTTCATCGCAGCATCGAAAGGGAAGCGAGCTCAGATCAAGGCCGCACTGTCCGGCGTTCTGCTGTTTCTGGGGGTACTGGTACTGACGATGCCTAGCCTACTGAGCCTGCCATCGCTCGCTGCAGCCAAGCTCCTAGGAGTCAGCGACCGTACGGTAAAACGCTACTTAATTAGCAATGAGGAATACCCAGCGCACAGCTTGGATGCCAAGAAATGGGCACTCTCCTTCAGTCAGGAGAAGCAGTATCTAGTGGAAGGTTTCGCCTTGTATTCGTACGGGGCGGTTGTGCTGCTGTGTCCCGCTTCCCTGGCAAAAATTTGGGGGAAGGATCTGGATCAGTACACCGCGCAGTGCATCGCGTTTGAGCGCCGTGCTGTGAAGTCCCTGGATGTGGCTCAGCGTGACTCTCAGACAGCCAGCGCTAACTGACGTGGAGTTGAGATTGCACAAGATCTTCGATGCTCCGCCCGACCAGCGTGCCCCAATATCCAGCGCGTGCCCAATAAAAAAAGCTGGAGAGATGGCCATAAGGCATCATGCTCGCTATCGTTCCGACTTTTATCAAAGTGCGCTGAGTCGCACTGACATAACCTGTCAAAGGTAGGCGCTAGATTTCCTGTTCAACGCTTATTGGAAGAGCATCTGAATGGCATCTGAGTTCCATGACACCCTTGCATGGCGCCTGGCGGAGATCCTGCGCCTGCTACATCTGGGCGAGCAATTGGACCGTCAACAGCTCGCCGAGCGCTTCGGGGTAAGTGAACGCACGATTTATCGAGATCTGAACCGATTGGGTGACGTGATCGCTCCACTGGGGAATGGCCGCATCCAACTCGCTGCTGAGTACCAGAGCGAGCTCTCCCCGACGGACCTGCAGGCCTTTGCCAGACTCAGTGGTGTCGAGCAGATGTTTCCCTCTGCGATTAGTCGTCGCTCCTGGCTGGAATTGTTGAAACAAGGCAATACCAGTTTTCTGGTGCGTAACGGCCATTTTGAGGCCAGCCAGCCGCATGACCAGGTGTTTCGCCAACTGCGCCAAGCCATCGAGCGACGCCAACGCTGCCGAATGCTCTACACCGACAAGGCTCGGCAGGTGGAGCCCTATCTGCTGATCCACAACAAGGGTATCTGGTACTTGGCTGCCACTGAAAGTGGCCACCTGAAGAGCTTTGCTCTGGGGCGTATCTGCGACCTACAGGTGATGCAGGAAGTCTTTGAGCCTCTCCCTGAGGTGCAGAATCAGATCCATGAGGATGACGATATCTGGTTCGGTCAAAACCGATTCGAAGTCACCTTACAAGTAGCCGCCGACAATGCTCATTACTTTCTGCGGCGTAATGTGCTCCCTCGTCAGGAGCTGATCGAACAGCGAGAAAACGGTCAGCTGCTCCTGCGTTGCCAAGCCAACCATCCCAATCAATTGCTACCCATCATCCGCTATTGGATTCCACACGTACGGATCATCGAACCCGTCTGGCTGCAGCAGAAGCTGCTGGACGAACTAAACGACTATCTGCAGTGAAGCAGGACACACCATGACTGAAATGGAAAAGCCTTTAGGCGACGACTACGACAAGGACAGCAGCGTTAATCTTGATGAGATCGCTGAGGGCCAAGCGGCTCGCATTGAAGGCACTCTCTTCGGAAGCGAAGAAAACGTCGACAAGGCCACCTCAGTAGTCGCCTCGTTCGTCGCCTCGTGCAATGAGCGCGGTGAGAAGCCGTTGGAAGAGTGGCTTAGCGACGAGTTCCGCAAGTACCCGGAGCTTTGGAAAGACGAAGAAGAGCTGCTGGAAACAAGCCGTCAGGTGATCCGGTCCACTGCCGTCTTCAATGACACCCGAGAATCGCTGCAGACCCATTTGGACAAAGGGCGCAGCAAGGCGTCGTGGCTGGCTGGAGAGATCGAGACGAGTGCTGCTGTTTCTGGCTCGGTGCACGTGGGCCTGTATGCCGGCAACATCGATGAAGCGCTGGCTAAAGCCACTGAAAATGCCAAAAGGATCGTGACCACCCAAGCTGGTGCGATTAACCAGAATCCCCAGCTGAATGGATTGATTGCTGAGCAGCATCACGTTGATACCTTCAACATCGATGCGGCTGTCAAAGGCAGCCCCTACCGTGCACGGATGGTCCACTCGCGCGAGTTGAATTCGGTCGACATCGAGATCGTCGACGGTAAGGGCAATGTCGTAGGCAGTTACCAGTCGAAGTACGGGGCTGACGCCAGCGCGACCAATAGTCAGTTCGAGCGTGGTGACTACGGTGATCAGCAGCGTTTGGTTCCCGAGGGGCAGGGCGCTGATGTGCCCAATAGCACCGAGGTAATCGAAGCTGGCGGTGTGAAATCAAAGCCGTTGTCGAAGGAGGAAGCTCGGGATCGACAGCAAAAGGCACAGGCTGAAGAGGAAGCTCGGCAGTACGATTGGAAAGACACCAACCGTATCGACATCGCTAAACAAATTGGTAAGCAGGCTTTGCTCGGCGCCTGCATCGCTGCGGGCATGCAAGGTGCGCGGATCCTGGCTCGCCGCGGTTGGAATCGACTAAATGGTCGAGAGAATCCCAGTGCCAGTGAAGACCTCAAGGAGTTCTTCGAGAGTTCGCTCCGCTCCGGCACGAACATCGCCGCTCAGGTTGCGATCTCTGGTGCATTGGTTGTTGCGGCGAAGAATGGCTTCTTGGGTGCCGCCTTGCGCAATACCCCTGCGGGCTTGATCACCAACATCGCTTGTGTAGGTCTGCAGAACGCGAAGGTGCTTTACAAGCTGGGCAAGGGAGAGCTCACAGGGCAGGAAGCCATCGATGAAATCGGGAATACCACTGTCAGTGCGACTATGGCGATTGCAGGAGCCACTAAAGGGGCAACAGTTGGGGCCGCTATTGGCACCGTGCTGGGTCCGATAGGCACGGTCGTCGGTGGGTTCGTTGGTGGTGTAGCCGGTGGGATGGCCGGTGGGAAGATTGGCGAGGTGATCTACAGCGCTAGCAAGATTGTGGCGAAGGTTTCGGTCCGGGTGGCAGCTACTGTCGCTCAGAGTGCGGGACGGGCCATTGAGTCTGTTGGTCGCGGCATCAGCGATTTTGCCTCGAATTTTCTTTCGTCCTGGTGACCACGATGAGCCTTCTCGAACTCAAGGATAAGATCAAGTCCCACCTGGTTGCCGGTTACCCCGGGTTGTTCATTCAGTCCGGTGAGGAGGCCAGGGTCGACGCCATGCTGCAGGACATCTCCAGTGACCTAGGCCTGCATCCTAAAGAGTGGAATCTGGGCTATGGATGGGTGGATTTCTTCAACAAGCAACCACGCTCCAGCGAGACGTCGAACACTGACTTGGCCACCAGCTTACCGTCGCTGCTTGATGATGATTTGGACGGCAAGCTGTTTGTCATCAAGGATGCACGGAGTGCATTGGAGAACCAGCCACTAGCAGTGGCTCGGCTAAAGCAGTTGCTCAACCGGATCCAGCGTCATCACAGAGGGACAGCTGCAGTGGCGCTGGTCTCTGAAACGCTGCATATCCCGCCTCAGATTGAAGCGCAGATAACGCTGCTTCCTATGCAACTGCCTCGTGGTGATGAAATCGCTCAACAGCTCGATGCGGTCTGTCAGGAACTCGAGCTGTCGGTACCTGAAAATTTTCGCCAGCGTCTGCATGCTGCCTGCAGCGGCCTAAGCCAAGAAGATATCCGTTCGGCGTTGGCGATGGCTCGCCAGCAGCATGAGCAAATCAACGACGCCGCGTTGTCTCTGATCCAGTACGAGAAGGAGCAGGTCATTGCCAAGAGTGGCGTGCTGGAAATGCTCAAGGTGAGCGAAAGTGCCTCGGACATCGGCGGCCTGGAGAATCTTAAGCAGTGGCTACGCCGTCGGGAGCAGATTTTCCGCCGGCTGAGCGAGGCACATGAGTCTGGAGTACAGGCACCTAAAGGGGTCCTGATTGCAGGCATGCCCGGCTGCGGTAAATCGCTGACTGCCAAAGCTGCGGCCGGCCTTTTTCAATTGCCGCTGCTGCGCCTGGACATCGGATCGCTGCTAGGTAAGTACGTCGGAGAAAGCGAGCACAACATGCGCCGTGCTCTGTCCATGGCGGAATCTGTGAGCCCTTGCATTCTCTGGATCGACGAACTGGAGAAGGCGTTCGTTGGTATGAATAGTGGCAGTGGCTCGGAGGTCTCCTCACGGCTATTTGGCTACTTCCTCACATGGATGCAGGAGAAAACCGGTGCGGTGTTCGTAATTGCCACTGCCAATAACATTACCGCACTACCTCCAGAGCTCCTCCGCAAAGGTCGATTTGACGAGGTGTTCTACGTTGGCTTCCCCAATGCAGTGGAGCGAGGAGCGATTCTCGATATTCACCTTAAGGGGGAGCAGTCAAATCTAACTGCAGAGGCTCGTAGCAAGCTGGTCAGTCAGTGCCGTGATTACGCCGGTGCGGATATCCAGAACGCGGTCAACGAGGCGCGGGAGACTGCATTCTTAGAGGGGCGCGAGCTTCGCTTCGAAGATCTGGAGGCTGCCATCGAGCGGACAGTACCGTTACGAGAGACCCTGCGTGATCAAGTAGCGAAGTATGAGGAGCTGTTTGAGAAGCTCAAGCTGAAGCCAGCCTCCACGTGTGACGGGCTAAGTGTGGCTCAGTTGATCCAAATGGCTGAGAACCCCAACCCGCTGCGCCGCGAAGAAGTTGCTAAGAGTGAGGACTGCCCAGACGACCTTTTGGAGAAACTGGCGGGTGACGGCGATCTGAAAGTCCGGACCGCGGTGTATCGCAACCCCAACTGCCCAGAGAAAGTACTCACCCTAAGAATCAACATTGTGGAGAGTGAGGGTGGCTTCGACCCTGAGCTACTGCAGTTGGCATGCATGCATGCACACGCGCCCCAGGATCTGCTAGCAGCTCAATTTGATCGACTGAAACTGGAGCCTCTACAGAAGCTTCAGTTGGCTCGCAGAAGTACACATGAAGCGCTCCAGCAGAGGCTCGCTGCAGATGAGGATCCGGTCGTGCGCAGGGCACTAGCCTTGGGTAAAAGTCTGAGCAAAGAGCTTCAGCAGCGGCTGGCAAAAGATCCAGCAACCACTGTGCGCAACTTCCTCGCCAGTAATGACATTCTGCATCCGGACGTGCAGATGACGCTGGCTCGCGACGAGTCTTTTGAAGTCCGCGAAAGCCTCGCTGAGCTAGTGGGTTTAAGCGAAGCCATGCAGCTAGTTCTAGCTCGTGACGAGAATCAAGACGTGCGGGAAGCGCTGGCTAATCGTGATGGCGAGGCGATGCTTCCAGATTCAGTTCAGTTGAAACTGGTCACGGACTGCTTAGAGGTGCGTCGCGCGTTGGCACGCAACAGCAATCTGGGGGCTCCCGCACAGTTACTGTTGGCACAGGACCCCAGCGTGGCAGTGCGCTGCGACCTGGCTGAACATCCGGCTCTGGCTAGTGCGACTATCCAATGCCTGATGAAGGACGTCGAAGATGTGCAGGAGAAGTTGGCCGGCAGCCGCCACCTAGCTTCGCCATTGCTGCAAATCACCTTGAGTCGGCACGAGTCGCGCAGAGTACGCACGGAGTTGGCTGGTAATAGTGCACTTAACACCGATGTTCAGGCACAGCTGGCTAAGGACAGTAGCCCCTCCGTGCGTGAGGCGCTTGCCGGTAACGAGGCTCTCACGGCTGCCGTCGCCGAGAGACTGATGCACGACACGCATGAAGACGTTCGTAAATGTTTGGCACGGGGGCGGAGAAAGATATTTCCGAGTGTTCAACTTCACCTAGTGAATGATTCGGCTCTTGACGTTCGCGTATGCCTTGCCTCTTCGGCCGATTTACCCGATGAGGTCCAGAAAATTCTTGCTGGCGACTTGCCGGAAGTGAGGTGGGCTCTGGCAGAGAACACCTCAATCAGCGTCGATGTGCAGCAGGACCTATTCGATAGCGGCGACCTGATTACACGACTGTCGCTGGCGCAAAATAAGGCCTTGGCAGGTTCGATACAGGCACAAGTCGCTGACGACAAGGTAATCGATGTTCGCGCGCGCTTGGCTAGCATTCCTGATCTGACCGCATCTGTTGTTAACAAGCTCATCCATGATGTCGAAGATGTGCAGACCGCGCTAGCGCATAACCCAAGCCTTGTGGAGTTCGAGTATGAGCGACTCTTTAAGGCAGGGACTCAGCAGGTGCGGGAGGCTTTGGCAGGTAACTCTGCAATTGGGCCGGCCTTGATGGCAGAGATTTTTCGGGTCGAGTCAGCCCAATCAATCTTCGGAGTGGCTATGGGTTTTTGGGGGACAGCAATCTCCGGAAGTACCCAGACGCAAGCGCTTAGACTCAAGCTGGCCCTGGCTAGTAACCGTAAGTTGCCCGCTGAACTTCAAGCGACCTGGGTTGAGAGCTCACCGTCACTGGAAGTGCTTCAGGCACTAGCGAGCAACCCCGCGCTGTCGAAGGACCTGCATGAGCGACTGGCTACTCACCACAACGCGAAGGTGCGTGAGATGGTGGCTGGAAATGACAGTGTCGGTAGAGACGTCTTGATCAAGCTGCTAGCCGACCCCGAGGCGGGGGTACGTGCAGCATTGCTTCGTGATTCGCGGATGGATCGTGAGCTGGAAATACAGTTGGCCCAGGATCAGGAGGTTGCCGTTCGGCGCGCCGTTGCGGCCCTGAATCGTCCAAGTAAAGCTGCTCAGCGATTGCTGGCTTTTGACCCCGATAAGACTGTGCGCGCTCGTTTAGTCCAGCATTCGGATCTTCCGGGAAAGTCCATTTCCCTTCAGGTGCAGGAAGTGCTTGCTCGCGATGATGAGCAGCCGATTCGCCAACTACTTGCGACTTATCCAGCTCTGGAGCCTAGTGTGCAGGTACTACTGACAGGTGACGAGTCGATTAGCGTCAGAAAAACTCTGGCCAAATTTCCTTGGCTTGGAGAGTTGTGCGAAGAGGCACAAATACGTCTAGCCCAGGACATTGATTTGACTGTGCGTTTGGCCTTTGTCGAGAGCAAGAAAATGCTACCGAACGCTCAGGCGGTTCTCGCTGAAGACTCGTTCCAACAAGTGAAATTGAAACTGATAGCTGAGGCTGCACCTCGGTCTCAGTTGGGGCTTGAGGCGCAACAGGTACTCGTCACGGACCCTGACAATAAGGTTCGAGTTGCTCTGGTGGATGCGCTTCTGAGTTTTCCTCAATTCGTGGGTAGTGAAGAGGCTCTGTTGGAGCTTGCGGGTGACCCGGACGAGGAAGTGCGAGACCGGTTTATCTCCCGTCCCATGAACCCACAGCTGGGCGATA
Source organism: Pseudomonas sp. YH-1 (assembly GCF_051990045.1). NCBI lineage: Bacteria > Pseudomonadati > Pseudomonadota > Gammaproteobacteria > Pseudomonadales > Pseudomonadaceae > Pseudomonas > Pseudomonas sp. YH-1. The sequence goes on from NZ_CP178184.1 coordinate 3,716,616, forward strand.
GTTGCATCGCCGCTGTCAAAGCACGGTTACTTGAGGTCGCTGATCATGTCCTTCGAGCGAAACTGGAAGAGGCGGATAGGCTTCGAGAGTCTTGAATCCGTTCCATCATGAAGATGCCAGTGCAGACTATCACCGAGTGTGCCGGCACCCAGTGATTGAAATGATGGTACGCCGTCTCTGCGTGCTAGCTCCTCTTCGTCAGAGCGCCCCCGACCAGACTCCTCAGTGAGAGTTTCTGGTCAGGGGGCATACGAGCGGATTAGTCGAGGTTGGACGCGATGTGATGGACCATTTTTAACGGTTCACGGCTCGTCGCAATGTTGTGGAGGATGTCGCGTTTGCTGCGTGGGAGCTGCTTAGCACAGCGCTTCGCTGTTACCCTGAGGGCGCTATCGGTACCGTGAATTTTTGCGGCGAGCAGTAATGCAAGAATTGCGTCTTGGAGGTTCACGCTTGAAACGAGTTCCGATTGAGGTGTGCATAGGCGCAACGAGGGAGGGCTGCTCGCTGAGTTTGGCATTCTGAGCTGATTTACCCAACCTTGCATTGCTCGGTTAGTTCGACAACTGCCCCTAGCGGAGAAAAATGCCCGCGGGTGCCCGTGAGAGTCAGGGATAGACACATGAAAGGATCAACAGGGTTTTTCGTAAGGCTTGCTCTTGTTGCTACGCTGGCTGGCGTCTCGAGCTATAGCTCTGCCCAGGTATACAAGTGCAAGGATGCTGCAGGTAACACCACTTTTGGGCAAGTACCTTGCGGTGGTGTAATCGATGATGCCGACAGTCAGTCAAAGAGGAGTGATGTGCAAGAGTCGCTCGTCAGCAGTACGGCGCCCAATGCGCCGCGAGTAACTTACCCAGCCCCCGAAGGTAGTGAGTCTAAGGCAGTCAACGCGCTTTCTGCGAAGCTAAAAGACCCTGGCTCATTACAGGTGCGGAACCTTGTAGCTAAGGGTATCTCCCCAGACCCGTCAAAGTGGGCTATTTGCGGGGAGTACAACGCTAAGAATGGATTTGGTGGCTATGTGGGATTTCAAAGGTTCGCAGTCATCGATGACAAGGCATACTCAAGTGGCGATGACATCCAAAACATCATGGTGGTCGCACTCTGCGGCGAGTAGTGAGCTAAGGCCAAATCCGAATTTAGAACTGATTGCCGCGTCCTGCTCAGGTCCAGATATCTAATCTTCGCTGTACGCTTTCAAACGAATTTATATGCAGTCACTGGCGGAGGCGCGTTAGCTAATATACCGTCCAGAGCAGTCTATATGGTAATCCCCGCCAGCACGGCTCGATGGAGCATGCTGGGGAGGATATGCAAGTATCACTCTTGCGTCAGTCCGCTTGCTATTAATCGTACAGTCAGGAGGCAGCCGAATTAAACTGAAGTCTATTAAATTCCTTTGTATCCAGGAATTTTAAACCAGATAGTTCCGGATTCGGTTTTCCAGATGTCGTAAATATATACTATTCCGTTTTCGGTGATGGCGCCTCCGTTTGTCTTTCTTCGGATATCTATGCTGCTCCCTGTTTCGGTAAGGTATTGGTAGCTTAAAGCTATGGCTTCTTGGCTTGTTCTTGCGTTCTTAAAGAAAAATGCTGTCTCTTTTGAGCGTCCGTCGCCTTGAGGGACTGGCTTCTTAGTAGAGAAAACATTAGTGATTTTTGCTCCTTTTTGAAGGCAGATCTCCACGTAGTGGTGTGCTTGCCAGGTAAGGTAAGGGTAGGTGGTGTGATTAACTTTTCGGCTAAAATTCAGTAGATTGCAACTGATGGATGCAATCTTTTTTATGGACTCGTCGGAGTTTTCGCGACTTCCTATCTTACCCGTCCCTATTACTCCACTTGAAATCAGTAGGTTGTTTCCATAGTTTGGATGGACAAATTCGCACAGATAATCGTAAGACTGCTGTGCGTCAGTGATTATTTTCTGTAGCTCTCTTATGGAGGAGCTTACGTGTATAGCTTCCTCCTCTTTTGGTCCACCTTTTTTACCTCCCCGGCCGGCATAGGTTCTTTGTAGTGTTGTCTCTGCTTTTAGAATTATATTGTTAATTTTTTCTAGCGCTCCTTGGTCCTTTAGGTCGTTAATCATCTCCTCAATCGCTTGCATGCAATAATTTAGTGTGGCTATCTGTTCCAAGAGGGAATGGCAATTGTTTGCCAGTGAGAGAGGGTTGCTGGTTTCTAGAGCGTGAATAATTCCCTTGGCTAGTAGGTAACACTTATAGTTAAAAAGCTCTACGCAGTAAAAGGAATGGTCTGCAATCGTGTAAAGACGCTGCGAGACGACGTTAAGTGGTGGGCGGAGGTTCGCAGATTTTTTCTTTACTGAGCTCCTTAGCTCTTGGAATCTGGAGTCATGATCTCTAAGGAATTCATTTTTTTCTGCTTCTGAAATGTATTCCATTAACAAGGATGACACTATTTCCATGGTTTCCATTTCTTTTCCCCGGGTGAAGATTTCAGATTCTTGGGTGTGTGCTGTTCGCTGGTGAGCTTCAGTGTCGGTCGGCTAAGTGGTGGCAGAATTGAAATTTAATTGCTTCAGATTCAAGGGCCTTCCAAAGGAGATTTTTGTCGTTGTAGAGCTACCGATTTTATCCAGGAGGCGCAATGGGAAAGAGGGGGGGTACGCTTGGAAAATTTCCGTTTGGTTTGATAAAAATCAAACCTTCATTTATTGATAGCAGGCTCCTGAGGCTCCATTATTGGGCTGATGGGGCGGTAAGATGTGATTTCCGCAGCTATCCCCTCCAGCTGGGTAGTCGCCCTAAGGGATGAGGGGATTAGGGCACCGGATGGTTGGTGTAATTCGAGTAGTGAAGGACTCACGCGAGATACTGACATGGAAGAGAGCACTCAGCAGCTTACCGAGCGTTATGTCTCCTCTCGCAGCCAGCATCCGGCTTGGCTGCTTTTGGCCTCGCGACGGGCGCCTTTAGTCCTTAGTTGTCTCCGCACGCTATTCGAGAAAGCCAACGATGGGATCGTTGTAGAGGATGCGCTTCAAGGCTTGTCAGAGCTCCTTGCCAGCTACGCAAGCCAAGAGCTTTTCGAGATCGATGCTGACAATGTCCACCTCCAGGCAGGGCGTGAGTTGCGGGAGTGGATCAAGCGACGCCTGATCGTCGAGCGCGAAGGTCGTGTCTACGCGACGGATGCTCTAGAAGTCGCGATTCAGTTTGTAGAGTCACTAGACAGCCGAATGATGACGTCTACCGCATCACGACTATCCGTCGTGCAGCGCGAGATCGAGAATCTCGAGACCAATCTGAACCCCAGCCCGACGGGGCGCATTGCTAGCCTGCGTCGTCGTATCCAAGATCTCGAGCATGAGCTGAAGCAGGTGGAAGCTGGCCACATTGTCGTTCTTGATGAGGCCCAGGCGATCGAGGGGATCCGAGAGGTATATAGCCTGGCGACGAGCCTGCGCGCGGACTTCAGGAGGGTTGAGGACTCTTGGCGCGACGCAGACAGAGCACTTCGCCAGTCGATCATTAGCGAGCAGTACCACCGTGGCGACATCGTGGACCTTCTACTCGATGGACAGGACTCGCTATTGAGCACACCTGAAGGGCGGGTGTTCGACAGCTTCCAACAGCAACTGCGACAGTCCATTGAGCTGGACGAGATGCGCGTGCGAGTTCGAACAATTCTTCGTCATCCAGCTGCTTCCAAAGCCCTCCAGCGTGGCCAGCAGAAAGAAATGCGATGGCTCGTCCTGCGACTGGTCCAGGAATCTCAGTCGGTGCTGCAGGCAAGAGCGCGCAGCGAGAGGGACGTCAAAGGGTTCATGAAGACTGGGCTTGCCCTCGAACACCACCGAGTAGGCCAGTTACTTCACGACATTTTCAGTGCGGCGTTGGGGCTGGACTGGCAGCGCCAAAGCGAGCGCCGCAAAGCTGTGCCATTGCCTCCTATTGGGATCCCAATTTCCGGTGTCCCGTCTGTTGAGCGTCTGCGGTTTAAGGACTTCAGTACGGAGGGCGACGCAGAGTTGAATCTGGATGTCGTTTCAGCTGGTTTGGACGAAATTGATTCGGACTTTTGGGATGCATTTGATGGGTTGGATCGAAATGCACTCATCCAAGAGACACTGTCGGTACTGGCTCAACAGGGACGACCGTTGAGTCTTGGCGAACTAGCCGCATTGCTGCCACCAGCGCACGACCTGGAGACATTCTCCCTGTGGCTAGGAATGGCGCGTGAGGCGGGGCTCCATGTTTACGAGGATGAGGCTGAAAGCGTCGAGCTGGTTGACTCAGAACAGCAACGCTGGCGGTTCCATCTTCCTCTCGTCGGTATGGATAGCGCTGCACTCAAAGACATTGATTGGGAGTTGTGAGCATGGCGGGAATTTTCGATCAATTGGCAAGTTCGGCAGGGGATGATCCGCGGCCGGAAGGTTTGCCTGCTGATGAGTCAGAGCAAGCGACTCCCCCTCAGACTCACGAGCCATCCGACGATAGTCATCGTACTCATGGCCGCATTAGAGAAACCGTGCAGGAGCTTCTTAAATACGGCTTGCTGGAGGACAGCCACAAACCAAATCTCTATCGCCTAGCCGTCACCCATGCCGCTGAGATCGCAAACATTCTTGAGCCCCTCGATCTGGGCGTTAGTATCGACGAGATAAGGGGGCTTGCCTTCGTGACAGTTCGGCAGGACGTCCGCGCAGATCCAGATGAGTGGTCACACCCGCTCGTGCGAAGGCAGCGCCTGAACCTGGAGCAATCACTGCTCATCGCGATACTGCGCCAACACTTCATTGTGTCAGAGCAGGAAAGTGGTGTCGGGACGACGGTTGCGCAGGTTGCGGTGGACGATCTCATCCCTCAGCTACAGGTCTACCTTGGCGACTTGGGGAGTGATGCGAAAGAGCGTAACCGCGTTCTCACGCTTCTGGATCAGTTGAAGGGGCATGGCTTGGTGTCCACGCCGGACGTACATGACAACATTATCATTCGGCCGATCATTGCCCACCTGGCAAACCCTGAGAACCTGCAGGCTTTACTAGCTTGGATTCAGGACCAACAGCGATTGGGAAGCGACCAGAACGATGCGACCAGGGAGGTCGAAGAGTGATGCAGGAAGCTTTGTGGCGGGATAGCGAAACCTTCGTTCTCACCTCGCTTGAGATGTTCAACTGGGGTGGCTTTCAAAGGTTTCATCGAGCGCCGATTGACGGTGCGGGGACCGCAGTCATTGGTCCGACTGGGAGCGGTAAGACGACCCTCGTTGATGCGCTAATGACGCTCATCTGCTCGACCCCCCGGTACAACCTTGCATCCACTGGTGGTCACGACAGCGATAGGGATCTGGCCTCGTATGTTCGTGGTGTAACAGGTCCTGGAGATGGGAGTGCTGGGCAGTCCCACATCGCTCGTTCTGGCAAGACGATTACAGGAATCTCCGCCACGCTCAAGCGTGAGTCTGGGATGGTTAGGCTTGGTGCGTTGCTCTGGTTTGAGGGCACCAGTTCATCTGCCACTGACATGAAGAAGCTTTGGATATTCAGTACCTCTCCCGACCATACGCTTGAACACTGGCTCAGTGTTCAGCATGAGGGTGGGATGGCTGCCCTGAATAAGATGGGGAGCTCGGAAGCGGGGATTTGGACGTATCAAAGCAAGAAGCAATACCTAGCTCGGCTACGGGATTTCTTTGAGGTCGGAGAGAACGCATTCAATCTTCTGAATCGAGCCTCAGGGTTGAAGCAGCTCAATAGCATCGACGAGATTTTTCGTGAGCTGGTGCTGGATGATCGTGCGGCTTTTGATCGTGCTGCAGAAGTGGCTGATAGCTTTGATGACCTCACTGAAATCCATAGTGAGCTCGAGGTCGCGCGCCGGCAACAACGTACGCTGGAGCCGATTGCAGATCTATGGTCGCGTTATCAATCACTTGAAAGCCAAGCAGGTGAGAAGGCGACCCTGCAGCGGCTTGTGCCTGTTTGGTATGCGGAGCAGGGCCACCGCTTGTGGTTGGCGGAGACTGAGCGCCTGCGGATCGAACATCGACGGGCTGAGACGGACGTGGCCTCTGCGCACGAACTCCTCGAAGCACAGAGGCGTCGCGCTGGCGAATTGCGACAGCTCTACCTGCTGAAGGGTGGCACCAACATTGACCAGCTGAGAGCGCGCGTACGTGATTGGAGCGCAATTGCATCGAGGCTCGAAGTAGCCTCACGGCAGTATCAATCGCTTGCTCGAAACCTAGGTCTGTCGGGGGAGCTCGACTCATCGATATTGCGTGAAAACCAAGCTAAGGCCGAGTCGCGCCTTGTGACATTGAAGGTAGATCTGGAGCAGGCTCAAATGACGTCCTTTCAATTGGGCGTCACAGAGAGTGGGCAGTCGAGCTTGCTCACAAAACTTAAGACTGAACGACAAGAGGTTGAGCGTCGTCCCGGATCAAATTTGCGCCCTGATTTCCAGAGCCTTCGCTCTGATTTGGCCACAGAGCTTGGTCTCGACGAAAGCGCTCTGCCGTTTGTGGCAGAGCTCGTTCAGGTCAAGAGTGAGGAGCATCGATGGAGAGGGGCCATTGAACGGGCAATTGGCGGTCATCGCCTACGGATTCTGGTGCCGCCGGACTCCATCGAGCATGCCCTTCGTTGGATCAATAATCGGCATAACCGACTGCATGTCCGTTTGTTGGAAGTTAAGCGTCCTGAGTCAGCCGCGGTCTTCATGCCGGATGGCTTCACCCGAAAGCTCACTTACAAGGATCATCCCTATCGAGAGGCACTGAAGGTGCTGCTTGCGGAGAATGATCGGCACTGCGTTGACAGCCCAGAGGTTCTGAGATCGACACCTCATGCGATGACTGCCGAGGGGCTCATGTCAGGTAAGGCCCGCTTCTACGACAAACAGGATCAGCTGCGTTTGGAAGACGATTGGCTCACAGGCTTCGATAACCGCGACCGCTTGGCCCAGTTGGCTAGTCAGATCCATGAGGTCAGTGACCGGCAATCGCACGCTGCTCGAGAGCTCAAAAATGCTCTAGCAGCGGTTAGCTTGCTTGAGGGACAAATTAGGGCCTTGGAACAGATCGCCCAAGTCGATTTCGCGGACATTGACCTTCCTGGAGCGCAAAGGCAGCTCGACGAGCTGAACCAGGGAATCCAGGCGCTATTGCGGCCTGATACTGACCTTGCGGCTGCCAAATTAGCCGTGGATGAGGCTGAGGAGCTGATCCAGGGGCTAGACGAGCATCACCAAAAGGCGATCGTGAAGAGAGCCACGGTGAATACCAGCCTGGATCAGGCTGCATCGAATACTCGTAAAGCCTTCAATCGGTCTGAGGAAGGGATGAGTGATCAGGAACGTGAGCTCGCGATTAGATACTTGCCTGAGATCGCTCCGAAGTATTTGGCGGAAATTGGAGACCTTGAGATTGGCTTGACTCGAACGCTGCAGGGGGAAGTTCGGGACCTTGACGATCGACTGGGCAGGCTGAAAACCGAACTCGCAAAAAAAATGTCGGATGCGCTGAAAGAGGACACCGGAGCTCTGGTAGATGCTGGGCGCGAGCTTGATGACGTGCACAAGTACTTGGATCGGCTGAGGGTACTCACCGAAGAGGCATTGCCAGAGAAGCTGAAGCGATTCCGGGACTACCTAAACCGCTCCTCCGATGACGGTGTGACTCAGTTACTGAGTTACATCGAGCAGCAGGTCGCGCTGATTGAGGAGCGACTGGACGATTTGAATAGCACAATGTGCCGGGTCGATTTCCAGGCAGGGCGGTACCTGAGACTGATTGCAAATAAGGTCTCACACGACAGCATTCGTTCACTGCAGCGTGCGCAACGTGCTCTCAATTCGGCCAGGTTCATTGAGGATGAAGGGGAGAGCCACTACAAGGCCCTTCGAGAGCTCGTGGTGATTCTTCGCGAGGCTTGTGAGCGGAATCGGACTCAGGCCGCTCGTGCCCTACTTGATCCTCGCTTCCGGCTGGAGTTTGCAGTCTCAGTGATCGATCGGGAGACAGGTAACACGATCGAGACCCGTACAGGTTCGCAAGGTGGGAGTGGTGGCGAGAAAGAAATCATCGCCTCCCATGTCTTAACGGCATCGCTGAGCTATGCGCTGTGCCCAGACGGAAGTAGGAGGCCGCTTTTTGGCTCCATCATCCTGGATGAAGCTTTCTCCCGAAGCTCTCATGCCGTGGCGGCTCGAATCATTGGAGCGCTACGGGAGTTCGGTTTACACGCCATCTTCATCACTCCGAACAAGGAGATGAGGCTGCTGCGCCATCACACTCGGTCCGCGATCGTTGTTCACCGTAGAGGCATGGACTCCAGTTTGGTCTCTCTTAGCTGGGAAGCGTTGGATGAGCACTATCAACAGAGGATGAAGGTGCAGAGTGAAATCACCACTTGAGATAAGCCGGAAGCTAGCTCGTCAGTGGTATCAGTCTGAGACGCGTAGCAATCGGCTTCTTGGCTTCAGCGAGTGGCCTCTTTGCGTGAGCATTGGTACGCCTTCCGCTAGGGAGTTTTCTCAAGATCCCGGCGCCGTGCAGCGCCACGCTGATTCATGGAGATCGGTGGCAATTGGGTCGGTGGAGTGGGGGGCAGTCAGTTATCGCGCTGGCGCCGAACCGATTCTGCTTCCTTCGCAGTGGTGTCTGCGCAACCCATCCGAATGGGTCGCTGCAACGATGGATGCGACGATAGGCAAGGAGTATGCAGACCTCGAGCACATCGTTGAGGGCGTGGATGCGGCCTTCAGAGCGTTGCTCGTCACTCAGCGCAGTCTCTGGATCAAGAAAGATCCGGGGGAGGTCATTGCTGCTGCTGACTTGGCCCTGCGTCTCCAGCCACGCTGCGCCATGGGGCGCCCCTTACGCTTGTTGGCCGAGCACGGGGTGGATACGAAGTTCTTCGAGCGCAACGCCGGACTACTAACTCGGCTTTTGGATGAGCGTTTTGAGGGCGAGCCTTCTGAGGTGGGGCTCAACACCTTCCTCGGGGCCCTGGAAGAGAGCGAACACTGGGTACTGGTTGCACCTCTGTGCGATGGACTGCTTCCCTTTAAGAAGCTCCGCCTCACAACCGCTGAGCTCATGGAGTCTCGGCTTCCGGGGTCTCGGCTGATTGTTGTGGAGAACGAAAAATGCTTCCACCAACTGCCTGAGATTGCTGACACCATCGCGGTACTTGGTTGCGGACTTGATCTGCAGTGGATGGGGGCACCCTGGCTAAAAGAGAAGAAGGTGGCCTATTGGGGGGACATAGACAGTTGGGGGCTATTGATGCTCGGCAGGAGCCGGGAGTTATGCCCAAATGTTTCTGCTCTTCTTATGTCAAAGGACATATATGAGCTGTATGCACCCGGATCGGCTGTAGAGGAACCAGTGACAGCCCAAGTATCTCCGCCGTGTGGGCTTCAAGCGGACGAGAGGAATCTATACTCATATTTGCTGGGATTGGGTAAAGGTCGATTGGAACAGGAGTATATACCTAAGAATGAGGTGGGTGCTGAGGTCGGGAGGTGGATGGTCCTGAATTTTTAAGGTGGTACAAGATGATAGATATTAATCGAGCGATGTGAGTTTTCTGCCGGTTGTCTATGTTTGCATGGTAATGCTTATCTTCGCTGGGTGTTCATTTGTATTTTGGAGTGGTTGAAGATGCTTACAAGGGAAGTTGTAAGAGCGCTTAATAAAGGGGTTCTGGATGAGTTGGATCTTACGAGGGAAATTAAGCATCCAGGTGAGAATGGTCGAGCAAGAGAGCAGATTTTAAGAAGATTTCTGGAGAGGATCCTTCCAGGGAAGTATAAGGTTGGGACAGGTTTTGTTATTGATGCCGTTGGCGGTATTAGTAATCAAATAGATATAGTTGTGTATCGAGACGATTACCACTCGGTGTTTGAGATTGGTGATGTAAAGCATTTCATGGTTGAGTCTGTTGTGGCGGTTATCGAGAATAAGGCGTCCATTGCTAGCGCTGCTGTTCTTAGGCAGTCATTTGAAAATATAGTTTCGGTTAAAAGATTAGATAGGACAAATGGCGGGAAAAACTATTTTGTTCCTAGCAGGGAGCTTCTGAGTAAGGATAAATTTTACCATCAGATTTTTGGTGCTATCTTGACTGAGAAGTCACTGTCCGCGGAAAGTCTTCAGTCGGAGTTTTGTGGTTTTTTTGAGAGGACAAGAGATAAGAATCTTTGGCCTAATATGTACTGCGATGTGCGGGGCTCTTCTTTCAGGTATATCTCCGCGGATGAGCACGTGATTGTTGATCCTCGGGTCGCTACAGCTTTTGCGATATCTGATCCCTCGGCGGATACATATAATCCCCCTTTAATTGAACTCGCATATGAGGTAATTTCGTTGCTTAGGGTCTTGCAGTTAGTTGATTTTTCTCCTGCGGACTATTTCCATGGAGTGACTGGCAGAGCATTAAAGTACGTACGATTTCCTGATGAGATGTTGCAGTAGGGTTTTCTCCGCTTCAGACGACGATTCGAGAGGGCAAGTTAGAAGTTGCTGGCACGTTATTAGTTACCGGCGCGCTAGCCCCAGGCGCAGGCTCTTCAAAATTGTGGCTCTACAGAAGCCAAGCCTGTTCTTTCCATGCCCTAGCCGTTTGAAGTTGTTGCCCCGTTTAGTCTGTAGCGCCCAGATCACAGCATGGACGTGATTAGTGCATGCCATCCCCTTCTGCAGAGGGCGAGAGAGTCACTTGCAAGGTTAGGGGGACAGTAGCAATAGCTCAAATGTGCCAGGATTCTAAGTGGGGGGTTAAGTGGGGGGTTGTTTAGATTGTGATTTTAAAAATACTTAAAAAACATATAGTTATATCAAAAAGCCGCCGTCCACAAGGCGGCCTTTTTCATGCGGGTCGGTTTACCCGGTTGGCTGAAAATCAGCGTATGCCCTGGTTCCTCAGCGCCGTCGGGGTGTAGTCGACGCTGCTGGCCCTGAAGCCGAACTCCACCTGGGACTTCTCCTGGTTGGTCAGGCCGGATACGAGGTAACGGCCATTGATCAGGTCGTAGATCGCTTCCACGCCCAGCCAGGGAATCTGCTTGTCGTACAGCGGCGTCATGAAGCTTTCGCCCACGCGCCAGAGGGTGCCGCGGCCGTCGTAGTGGTCGGCGAGCACGGCCTGCCAGGTGTCCTCGTCGAGGAACAGCACGCGGCGGGCATAGATGTGCCGCTCGCCAGCGCGCAGGGTGCCCTCGACTTCCCAGACGCGGTGTTTCTCGTAGCGCACCAGGTCCTGGTTGAGATGGCCGGGTTTGACCAGGTCGTCATAGCGGTGGGCGGTGGAGTCGAGGGTGAAGCTGTTGTACGGCACATAGATTTCCTTCTTGCCCAGCAGCTTCCAGTCGTAGCGGTCCGGTGCGCCGTTGAACATGTCCAGGTTGTCCGCCACGCGCAGGCCGTCGGAGGCCGGGTAGGGGCCGTCGTAGGCGATCTGCGGGGCACGGCGTACGCGACGTTGGCCGGCGTTGTAGACCCAGGCCATGCGCGGCTCGCGGACCTGGTCTAGGGTCTCGTGGACCAGCACTACGTCGCCTGCCAGGCGCGCCGGTGCGGTGACCAGTTGCTTGTAGTAGAAAAGGACGTTGTTGTCCTTGTCCGGGCTGTAGTCGGTGAGCTGGTCGCGGTAGCTGAACTGCTGTTGGAAGTAGGTCGGCGTGTAGGTGCCGTTGGCGGTGGGTGTCGCCTGCACGTGCAGGCGCTGGGCGCTGCCACCGCGATAGCGGGTGATGTGGTTCCACAGCGCCTCGACGCCGCTCTGCGGAATGGGGAAGGGAATCGCTGTCTGGAAGTCCTTCAGGCCGTTGCCGCCTTCGACCAGGCTGGCATGCCGCGCATTGGCGGCCACGGCCTGCAATACGGCGGCCGGGTAGGTCGCCGAGCGGTGCGCGGGGTACACGTTGAGGTGGTAGTCGGGGTAGCGCTGCAGCAGCGCCTGCTGGCCGGGCGTGAGGTTCGCCGCGTACTGCGCCATGTTCTGCGCGGTGATGGTGAACAGCGGCTTGTCGGCAGCGAAAGGATCGCTCAGGCGGCCGTCGGCGCCGCGGCTGCCCGCATTGGCTGGCAGTCCGCCGTCCCAGGCAGGAATGCTGCCGTCGGCGTTGCCGGCGCGCTCCGCGCCCAGGGGCGTAAGGACGTTGCCCAGTTTCGCCGCTTCCGCTTCGGGAACGGCGGCCTGGAGGTTGAAAGGCAGGGCCAGGAACAGCAGTGAAGCGCACGCAAGTTTCTTGTTCATGGGGTTTCTCCGCTTAGAACGACACGCCAAGGCTCAGGGCAAGGAAGTCCCGGTCGGTATTCACGTTGTACTTACCGCCGAAGAAGTTGGTGTAGGAAAGGCTCAGGTTGTAGGTGTTGAGGTAGGTGGTATCGACGCCGACGCTGATCGCTCGCGCGCCCTGGTTGAAGCCCGGCTCCGGGGCGTAGCCGTGGACGTCGTGGGACCAGGCCAGGTTGGGCCGTACCGTGGCGCCGTCGATGAGGTCGGCGTACTCCCAGATCGCCCGCGTCTGGTAGCCCCAGGCGGTGCTGGTGACGAAGCCCGAGTCGTTGCAGTACTGCGGCGTGACGCTGTTGCCGGTGCACAGGCTGTTGTCGGGGTAAAGCGCGCCCTGGCCGAACACTGGGCTGCGGCCGTAGCGCAGCTCGTCGTCGCCGCCCAGGCCGCCGACATGGGTGACGCCGATCTCGCCGATCAGGGTCAGGCGGTCGGCGCCCATCACCTGGTCGAAGAAGTGCGTGGCGGTGACCTGTGCCTGGGTCACTTCCTTGCGCCGATAGCCCTTGAGCGTCGCGTCGTTGGCCGGTGCCGGAGCATCGCCGTAGACCGGTGTGAGCGCAGGGATGCCCAGGGTCGCGGTGACCAGATCGACCGGGTTGATCTGTACCGGCATGTTCGGCCGGTAGCTGATCTCGCCGGCCAGGGTGGTGCCGGTGGGCAGGCTGGTGCTGAAGCTCAGGCCGTAGAGCTGGATGTCCTCGGGGTAGTCGGCAAAGTACTGGGCGCTGCCCAGCCGGTAGGCCTGGGTCAGCTGTTGGCCGGCACTGCTGCCGATCACCGCGCCGCAGAGGGCGTCGGGTATGCCGAGGTTGCCGCAAAGCTGCGGGGCGAAACCCAGGTCGGCGGCATGCGGGCCGCTGCGCACGCTGAGGTAGGGCTGGCGGCTGTGGTAGTTGATGAAGTAGCCGGCGAACTCGCTGTCCAGCTCCGGGGCGAACCAGCGCAATGCGGCACCCCACTGGCCGTCGTCGCGGGCCTCGCGGTCCTTGCCACGGGGGATGACGATGCCTTCGTCGGTCAGGTTGATCCCGGCCGGCGCCAGGGCCTGGACCGCCAGCGGGTTCTGGTCGATCACCGGGCCGGCCGCCAGGCCGTTACAGCCGTCGGCCATCACGTCGGTGGTGGAGAAGAAGGTGCCGCAGTTATCGATCACCGTCTTCTGCCATTCCAGCTGGTAGAAGGCCTCGGCGGACAGGTGCTCGCTGAAGTTCTGCGACACATAGAACATGTTCACCGGGATCAGCCCTTCCTTGATCTCCGAGCCAGGACGGCGGAAGGCGGCGACGTCGATCGGGTTGATGGCGTTGATGCCGCCCTGGATGAAGGTGCTCTCGCCCCAGCTCACCACCTGCTTGCCCAGGCGCACGGTGCCGGGCAGGTCGCCGATGCTGTAGTTGTGGTAGAGGAAGGCATCGAGGAACTCGGCGCCGGAGGCCTTGGCGCCTTCCTCGCGGCCGTGGTCGTCGATGTCCTTGAAGTGCAGGTGCTCGTCCTTGAGCTTGAAGTCGTACCAGTACTTGCCGCGGACGAAGGCGCCGGAGTCGCCGTACTTGAGCTCCAGGTCGTGGATGCCCTTGAACACCTTGGAGAAGGTGTCGCCCTCGCGGAAGTTGCGCTTGCCGTCATCGGAGCTGTGGCTGTGCAGCAGGCCGGCGTCGGCATTGCGCATGGCCCAGCTGGCGCCGACCGACAGGCTGGAGTCGAACTGTCCCTCGATCTCGCCGAGGGAGAAGGTGAAGGCCTGCGCACCGTCGCCGTAAAGGGCCAGGCCGATGGCGGCGGGGAGCGCGAGCAGGTGCAAGGCGGGTGATCTGCGGTTCATCTGAAACGACCTCTTGTTGTTGTTCTGTCGTCTGCCGGCCCTTTTTCGGGCGCAGCGGTTCCCCGCTGGCCCGCGAGGCGCGGGCCAGTTGATGAAGGTGGTGGGGTGGAGGCGCTAGAGGCTCAGGTCGAGGGCGTCCTCCCCGAGCGTGATCTCGCCCGAATATTCATCGGCCATGCCGCTGACGAACATCCGCCGGGCGAGGACGTTGTCCGGAGCGGGAATCAGGTGGGTGAGCAGCAGATGGCGCACGCCGGCACGTTGGGCCATGCGGGCCAGCTCCAGGGTGTCGGCGTGGTAGTCGAGCACGCGCACGGCCTGCGCGCCGCGATCCTTCTGCTCGGTGCGTTCGAGCGCGGCAGCGCCCTCGCGGACCAGGTGGGCGTTGATCGCCTCATGCACCACCAGGTCGGCATCGCGCATGGCTTCGAGGTAGCGCTCGCTGACGCGGGTGTCGCCGCTGATGAACAGCTTCTTGCCCTGGTAGCGCAGCACATAGCCGTAGGCCGGCTCCACCGGATGGTGGTCGACGCGGTAGGCATCGATGGTCACGCCGCCCTGGTCATAGACGCGCACCAATTCCTGTCCCTGGGCGATTTCAACCCGGCGAGGTTCGGCGAACGCCAGCTGCTTGTCGGTCGGAGGCAGGGCATGGGCGCTGCGGTAGCCGGCGTCCTGGGCGTAGACCATGGCCAGTCCCTCGACGACCTGTTCGACACCGGGCGGGCCATAGACCAGGAAGGGCGTCTGCCGGCCGTAGATCCAGCTGTGGTTGATCAGCGCGCCCAGGCCGTTGAAATGGTCGGAGTGCCAGTGGGTGATGAACACCTGGTTCAGCGCCTGCATCGGGACGTGGCTGGTCTCCAGGTTGCGCATGGCGTTCTCGCCGGCATCGAAGAGGAACAGCCGGCCACCGACCGCCACCAGGGTGCAGGCCTGGCCTCGGGTGGCGTTGGCCTGCGGCGTACCGGTACCGCAGAGGATGACGCGGATGGCGTTGCCGCCCTGGATCAGCGACGGGTCGGTGTGGTCCTTGACCATCGCGTCCAAGGCCGCGTGCTGGATGCGTTCGCAGCCGGGGAGGGCGAGGACGAGCAGCAGGGCAAGGGCTCGGGGCAGTCGGGGTCGCATGGCACTTCCTTCATCTTGTTCTTGTTCTGGATGCGAGCGGTGCGGTCAGGCTCAGCCGTGCCAGTCCACCGCGAAGCTGTAGCGGCCCAGCGCGCGGGCCAGTTCATCGCGCCCGGAGCCGGCGCGAACCTGCGCCACCAGCCCGCGACGGGCGTCCTGCACCACCTCCACGGTGATGCCGGCGAGGCCCTGGTTGTCCGCTTCCTGGTGGATCACCCGGGCGATCTCGCGTTGCTGCAGCGCGGGCTTGAAGATCTTGCCCACCGGCGTCACCGGCAGGGCGTCGAGAATCTCGATGCGCTTGGGCACCGCGGCGCGTTCGCTGATCCGCTGGTTGGCGAAATCCAGCAGCGCGGCAGTGTCGGCACGCTGACCGGCGGCGAGCTGCACATAGGCCACGGGAATCTCGCCGGCATGCGGATCGGGGCTGCCTACCGCTGCCACAAGCGCTACTGCCGGGTGGGCCTGCAGCGCCTCCTCGATCTGCTTCGGATCGATATTGTGGCCACCGCGGATGATCAGCTCCTTCTTGCGCCCGGTGAGCCAGAAGTAGCCCTGGGCGTTCTGCCGCCCGAGGTCGCCGGTGTTCAGCCAGCGCTGCCCGCCGATGTCGATCCAGAGGCCCCTGTTGTGGCTGGCCTCGAGGTAGCCGAGGAAGACGTTCGGGCCGTGGATGGCGATCACCCCGACTTCGTCGGCTTCGGCGTCGCGAAGGTAGTCGCCGTGGTCGTCGAGCATCACCGCGCGCATACCCTGGTAGGCCAGGCGCAGGCCGATGGAGCCAATCGGGCGCTCGCCGTCGGGCGGGTTGCTCGACGAGACGCAGGCGCCTTCGGTCAGTCCGTAGCCTTCGAGGATGCGCACACCGACCACGCGTTCGAACTCGCGGAACAGCTCCACCGGCATCGGCGCGGCGCCACACAATGCGTACTGCAGGCTGGACAGGTCATGGTGGGCGACAGGTTGCTGCAGGAGCGCCGAATAGACGGTCGGCACGCCGGAGAAGAAGTTGATGCCGAAGTGCTGGACCATTGCCCAGAAGGCCGGGATGACCCCTTCGCCGCGATAGCCCTGGGGCGTGCCGATGATTACCCGGTCACCATGGGTCCAGGGCATCAGCCCGGTCACCAGCTGGCCGTTGACGTGGAACAGCGGCAGCCCGCAGAAGATCACCTGGCCGCTCTGGCGCGGCTGCAGGTTGGCGGCCATGGCCCAGGCGTTGAAGACTTCCGAGCCGTGGCTGCGCTTGGCGATCTTCGGCAGACCGGTGGTGCCGCCGGTGCAGAAGTAGGAAGAGGCCTCCTCCGCGCGGATCACGCGGCCGCTGCTGAGCTGCTTGCCATTCTCGCGGCGCATCAGGTGGCGCAGGTCGTGGATGCGCAGACGCGGGTGGCGCCCGCGTTCGCGTCGGGCCATCCAGCGCAGCGCCAGGGATGCCACGGTACCGACGTAGGGCGTCATGCTCACCCAGAGCACGTCGCGCACGCTGGGCAGGCTGTCGAGCTGGCTGACCAGCTTGGGCCACAGGTCGCTGCCGGGTGTCGGCGCCAGGGTCACCACCAGCCGGGCATTGGCGGCGCGCAGCAGGTCGCCGATCTGCGCGGCTTCCAGCAGCGGGTTGATCGCCAGGACGATGCCCGCGGCTTCACCGCCCCAGATGACGAAATGGGTTTCCGGCAGGTTCGGCAGGAGGAAGGCGACCACGTCCTTCGGGCCGATACCGAGCCGGTGGAAGGCGTTGGCGGCACGGGTGATGTCGGCGAACAGCTCGGCGTAGGTCCAGTCGTGGGTACGGCGGAAGTTGCTGGCTTCGAGGAAGAAGCTCAGCGCCGTCGCCTGGCCGTGCTGCACGGCGCAGCGACGCAGGGCCTCGTAGGTGCTGGCAGGCAGTTCGCGGCGGGCCAGCGGGACGCTTTCCAGCGCCTGGATGTCGGCGAGGGTCTGCACGGCCATCAGGCTTGCTCCACCACGCGGTTGCGCTGCACGCCCAGGTCGATCACGCCGTCGGCGCTGCGGATGCTCGCCTCGACCAGGTCGCCGGCCTTGAGGTACTGGCTGCGCCCCGCCTGCGTCTTGAGGAAGGCTTTCCACTTGATGTGCTCGGGCAGCAGTGCGGCGATGCGCTGCTTGGCCGGTGAGGGGACCGACAGCGCACAGCCTGCCGGCGTGCCGGTGGCGATCAGGTCGCCGGCGACGAAATCCTGCACGCCGGACAGCTCGCTCAGGGTCTCCGCCGGGCCGTGCACCAGGTTGGCGGTGCTGTCGCTCTGGCGTACTTCACCGTTGACCGTCAGACGCAGCTGCAGCTCTTTGAGGTAGCGCATGTCGTTCTTCTGCAACAGACACAGGTAGGGGCCGACCGGGCCGAAGGTGCGGAAGCTCTTGCCCTTGTAGAACTGCATCTGCGGGATCTGGATGTCGCGCGCCGAATAGTCGTTGACGATCACCACGCCGGCGATGAACTCATGCAGGTTGGCGTCGGTCACCGCCACCTTGCCGGTGATGTCGCGGCGCAGCACCAGGCCCAGCTCGATCTCGTAGTCGAGGAAGCGTACCTGACGCGGTTTGATCAGGTCGCTGTCAGCGGCGACGATGCAGCTCTGCGCCTTGGTGAAGATCATGTTGAAGTGCTTGGCGTCCGGGTCCATGCCCGACTCGATCATGTGCTGGCGGTAGTTGGCGCCCTGGCAGACGAACTGCTGGTCGCGGGTGATAGGCGAGAGCAGCTTCACCGAGTCCAACGCCAATTCATCCCCGTGCACGTTCGTGAGTTCCTCGACCTCAACCTGGCGGATCAGCTCCCCGGTGCTGGCGTAGCGGCCGGGCAGGGGGCTGATGCGCCCTTGGCGCAGCACGCCCCAGCGGGTTTCGTTCTGGTGTTCGAAGCGGACTACGTGCACGGGCATGGGAGCGACTCCTGGGACTGCGTTGGGCCGCGTCGGGGCGGCGATTGTTGTTGTGCTTTTTGTTGTACTGCGGACCTAGCCGAACATCCGCGCCAGCGTGATGAGCTTGCGCAGCGTCAGGTCCGGGCTGTGCCGCAGGTTGTGCAGCAGGATGCGCAGCTTCTGCAGGTTCATCGCCGGCTTGGTGAAGCTCTTGGGCATGCGCTGACCCCACTGCGACATGGCCTCGGGGCTGACGCCGTGCAGCCCGGTGGGGCGCTCGGCGGTGAACAGGTCGCCGTCACAGTAGTGCTCGTGCTTGTCGCCCCACGGGTCCTGCCAGTAGTCGAAGATCTGGCTGCCGAGGATGTGCCGGCCCATGCCCCAGGCATGCTTCCAGCCGCGCTCGCGCAGTACCCGCTGGCCCATGCCGACGGCGTCGGCATCCACCACTTCGTAGGCGCTGTGGCTGTAGGCGGCCATGAAGCCCTGGGCCAGCGCCAGGGTGTGGTGGTCGGCGGGCGTATCACCCAGGTCCAGGCGCAGGAAGGCCACCGCCGGGGAGCCATCGGGCAGCACCTGCACGTCGCTGGGGATGAAGCCGAAATGCTCGGTGTACCAGGCGCAGGTGGCCTGGTAGTCGGCCACTTCGAGTACCACGTGGCCGAGCTTGATGATGTCCGGCGGCGCCACCGGCGGGCGCTGGGTGGCGTTGATTCGCGGCGCCTCGTCGGCCTGGTTCAGTGGCAGCGGCGGGCGGTGCGCCAATTCGCTGGCTGGCTGTTGGCCGTGGATCGCCTCGACGATGAAGCCGGATGGGTCACGCAGGCTCACGCTTTCGCCGCCGCCGGGTGTGCCCAGCTTCTGGATCGCTGATGCACCCGGCAGGTGTGCCAGCCGTTGCAGGTCCTCACGTGATGCCACGGCCAGGCCGAAGCCGACAAAGCGTGCCTGCGCCGCCCGTTCCACCCGATAGCAGTAGGGCACCGGGCCGGTGCCGCGCAGGTACAGGCAGTCGGCATCGCGGCGCGCCAGGGTCAGGCCGAAGTCGCCGAGAAAGCGTTCGGCCTGCTCCAGGTCCGGGCGCTCGAAGATCAGGTGGGCGAGCGCCCGAGCCCTGACCGTCGGCTGCGGATGGCGTGCCGGCTGCGGCGTGGCCTGGGCGACGGGCTGACTTGTGGAAGGGGGCTGACGGCTCATGCTTGTTGTTCTCCGTGGCTTTCGTCAGGCAAGGCTTCGCCATCGCCCCTGAAAAGGGGCGTTGGCAGGTTCGGGTGGATCAGTCTGCGGGTGGCAGCATCGGCAGCTCACCGGTGGACAGGCTGCGTGCTTCCTCCGGCGCCACGCCGAGCGCGCGCAGGGTCAGTTCCGCTGCGTCGCTGCCGGCCTGACGCCAGGCCCGGTGGCCCTCCAGGACCAGGAACATGGAGCTGAGCACGGCGCCGGCGATCATTGAGATCGCCGACGGCAGCTGCTCCTGGCGGAAGCTGTAGCGGCCGTTGGCGAGCCCGCTGAGCAGATCGGCGGTGGGTGGGCCGAACCACATCCCGCGCAGTGATTCGTCGCTCATCGAGAAGCGGCTGATGAAGGCGCCCCAGTGCGGTTCCTCGTGGGCCCGGCGGATGAAGAAACGGATGCCGTTGGCCAGGCGCAGGGCCGGGTCCGAGGTCTCGCCGAAGCTCTTCACCACGCGCTGGTGCATTTCTGCCGCCAGGTGGCTGGCCACGTGCTGGAAGAGGTCGTCGATGGATTGCAGGTTGTTGTAGATGGTGCCCCGTGCCACACCGGCTTCCTGGGCGAGGTCGCTGATATTCACCTGGCTGGCGCCTTTCTCGGCGAACAGGCGCAGGGCGGCCTGGTGGATGCGGCGTTGTACGGGGTTGAGGGTTTCCATGAAAAGACGGCTCCAACGTCAAGCGTGGAGTGATTGAACACGTGCGTTCAAAATAAGTCAACAGGGTCTATTGCTCGTCATTTCTGCTGCTTTTTCCTCGGTTTCTCCCGTCCCTCGCGCCTTTTGGGTACTTGGGTGGCTCTTTGGAAAGGCTCTGGACAGGGAGTTTCTGGGGTTAAACCCGATCAAGATTGATCTCCAGTTGACTGAATTGAACACTGGTGTTCAAAATGATTCGGCGATGTCTTCCCCTGGAGCAAGCAATGCAAGAGTCCACAACAACAACGACAACCTGTGACGTGATCATTGTCGGCCTTGGCCCTACCGGGGCGGTGCTGGCCAATCTGCTGGGCCGCTACGGCTGGTCGGTGGTCGGCCTGGAGCGCGACGAGGACCTGTACTACGCCCCGCGTGCCGTGCACTTCGACGATGAGATCATGCGTATCTTCCAGTTCGCCGGCCTGGCCGACGACATCGGCCGCACCAGCGAATCGTTCACCGACATGGAGATCATCCTGCGTCCCGGGCGCAAGCCGGTCACCCGCTCGCGCATCGGCAGCCAGGACCGCCGCTACGGCCATCCCGGCGCCTGGTGGTTCCACCAGCCGACCCTGGAGCGACATTTCCACGACGGCCTCAAGCGTTACCCCAACGTCACCCCGGTGTATGGCTGCCGTGTCACTGGCGTCGAGCAGGACGCCGAAGGTGTGCGTGCCACCGCCGTGCAGCGTGACGGCAGCACACGCGTGTTCCAGGGGCGCTACCTGATCGGCTGCGATGGCGGCAAGAGCTTCGTCCGCCGCGAGGCCGGGTTGCGCCTGGAGTCGGCCGATTTCGACGAGGCCTGGGTGGTGGTCGATACCAAAACCCGTTCGGGCGAGAAGGATGCGTTGTTGCCGGCGAACCATTCGCAGGTGTGCAACCCGGCGCAGCCGGTGACCTATGTGCCGATGGCCGGCCCGTACTACGAATGGCAGTTCATGGTCACCGGAGGCAAGTCCGAGCGCGAAGCCACCGACCCCTATCTGGTGCGCCAGCAACTGCGCGACTTCGTCGATCTCGACAAGATCGAGATCACCCGTATCGCCTACTACAAGTTCCACGGCCTGTGGGCCAACGATTGGCGCAATGGCCGGATCATTCTGGCCGGCGACTCGGCACACCAGATGCCGCCGTTCCTCGGCCAGGGCATGTGCTCGGGCGTGCGCGATGCCAGTAGCCTGTGCTGGCGCCTGGACATGGTGCTGCGTGGCGCAGCGCGGGAAAAACTGTTCGACGACTACGAGGCCGAGCGCTCGGCCCACGTGCGCGAAATCATCAATGGCGCGATGTTCCTGGGCAACGTCATCCAGACCCGCCACCGCGGCGTGGCCTTCCTGCGCGACTGGCTGCTGTTCCGCATCGCCGGCATGCTGCCATTCGCCAACAAGGCGTTCGCCGACAAGGCCAACCGCAAGAAGCCGCTGGCCGCCGGCTTCTGTGGCTGGGGCCACCGGTTGTCCGGTCACCTGGCCCTGCAGCCGAAAGTGTTGCGGGACGAGGAGGGCGAGCGAGTGCTGCTCGACGAGGCGCTGGGCCACGGCTTCGCCTTGCTCGCCCGACGCGGTTGCCTTGACACCCAGCGCGCCCAGCTGGAGCACCTGGCGCAGCAGGTGGGCCTGCGCGTGCTGGAGTTCGCCGAAGACCCGGACGGCCCGGTACTGGGCGACCCTACCGGTGCGTTGCAGGACTGGTTCGACGAAGCCGACATGGACTTCGTGCTGATCCGCCCCGACCGCTATGTCTTCGATGCCGGCCGCGCCGACCAGCTGGGTCGCGTCGCCGAGCGCTTTCTCGCCGGCCTCTCGCTGGTCCGCCACAGCAATCAACCCCAAGGAGTGGCGGCATGATCGACACCCCCGTTCTCATCAGCGGCGCCGGCCCGGTCGGCCTGACCCTGGCGCTGAACCTCAGTCGCCTGGGGATTCGCTCGGTGCTGCTCAACGATCGTCGGCAGACCACCACGCATCCCAAGCTGGACGTGGTGAACTGCCGCTCGATGGAAATCTTCCGCCAGCTGGGCCTCGCCGAGCGTATCCGCGCGGCGGGCAACCCGGTCGATGCCAACCAGTATTCGGCGATGGCGGCTTCGGCCAGCGGGCCGTTCTACAGCGTGATGTCCGATCGTCACCTGATCTACCAGCCGGTCAGCCAGGCCGAGAAGGCCATCCGCGCCTGCCGCGACGGCAGCCTGCCATTGGAGTCGATGCAGCGCATCGCGCAGATGCACCTGGAGCCGGTGCTGATGGCCGAGGTGGAAGCCGACCCGAACATCGAGTTGCGCATGGGCTGGCGCCTGTATGGCTTCGAGCAGGGCTCCACTGGCGTGGTGGCGATGGCCCATGAAGTGGATAGCGGCGAAGCGCAGCAGTTCTTCGCCCAGTACCTGATCGGTTGCGATGGCCCCAACAGCCGCGTGCGCAACTTCCTCAATATCGATTACGACGGCACCCGCGACCTGGTTGGCGAGCTGTTCATCATTCACTTGCGCTCCGATGAGATCGCCGGACTGTTCCCGGACAACCAGCCCTATTGGCACACCTGGCTGACCCGGCCGGGTTTCGCCGGCCTGCTGGTGTCGCCCGATGCCAGCCGCAACGACTACGTGCTGCACCGGCCCTTTGCGCCGCGCCCCGGTGAGTCGCTGGAAAGCGTGGTGGACGCTGCCCTCGGCACCCGGCTGCGCTACGAGATCGTCCAGTCCGGCCCCTGGCGCCCGCAGTTTCTGGTGGCCCGTTCGTTCGGCCGGCAGCGGGTGTTCATCGCCGGCGATGCCACCCACCAGTTCATGCCCACCGGCGGGCTGGGGATGAACACCGGGGTCGCCGAGGCGCACAACCTGGCCTGGAAACTCGCGGCCTGCCTGGCCGGCTGGGGCGGACCGCGCCTGCTGGAAAGCTACGAGGCGGAGCGCCTGCCCGTGGCCCGGCGCAACCGCGACCACGTGAAGAAATGCGCGGCGGCGACCTTCGAGGCGCAGATGCGTCGCGACGATGGGCTGCTCGCCCAGGGAGCAGCCGGTGAGGCGGCGCGCGAGGCCGCCGGACGCGAGTTCGAACGCAAGGTATCGCGGCTCTACGAGTCGCTGGGTGTGGAGATCGGCTACCGCTACCACGGCTCGCCGGCGATCGAAGCGGACACCGCCAGCGAGCCTGCGTATGAGGAAATTCGCTACGCGCCCACCACCTGGTCCGGCGCGCGCCTGCCCAGTGCGTTTCGCGAGGACGGCACGGCACTCTTCGATCAGCTTGCGCTGGGTGGCTACACCCTGCTGGTGTTCGACACCGATGCCGAGGCCTGCGCACCACTGCAGGAGGCGGCGCAGGAGTGCGGCGTACCGCTGAACGTGCTGCCGATCCACGAGAAATACTTGGCGACCCTGTATGAGCGCCGCTTCGTGCTGGTGCGGCCTGACCAGCATGTGTGCTGGCGTGGCGACAGCCTGCCGGTCGATTGCTATTCGCTGTTCAACCGTCTGCGCGGAGTCCGCTGACCATGAGCC
This sequence comes from Pseudomonas sp. YH-1, assembly GCF_051990045.1. Lineage (NCBI taxonomy): Bacteria > Pseudomonadati > Pseudomonadota > Gammaproteobacteria > Pseudomonadales > Pseudomonadaceae > Pseudomonas > Pseudomonas sp. YH-1. The sequence continues at coordinate 3,740,168 of NZ_CP178184.1, forward strand.
TGTTCATCGATTCGCTGAAACTGCGCCTGCTCCTGCTGGCCTCCATCCCGCTGCTGCGCCGGGCTGAACGACGCTCGGCGCGCCTGCGCGAACTGCTCCACGAGGACTCGTTCGTGCTGCAGATACGCACCGCCGATGGCGTCGGCGGCTATTACCAACTGCGTGGCGGAGTACTCAGCCTGCATCGCGGCGAGCACCGCCGGCCGGACTTCATCCAGCACTGGCAACGCAGTGCGGATGCGCTGCGGGTGATGCTCAGCCGCGACGAAACCGACATGCTGCGCGCCGTCGAAAGCGGGCAGTGCCAGCTGCAGGGGCGCTTCGCGGTGGCCCTGTGGTTCAACGAAGCCATGAAGATCGCCCGGGCGGCGTAGCCCCTCACGGATCACACAAGGACAACAAGAATGACGATCCAACAAGGTCGAATCGACGTGCACCACCACATCATCCCGCCGGCCTTCGTCGAGGTCATGGCGAACAAGGGCCTGGATAGGGTGGCCGGCGCGCCGCTGCCGAAATGGTCGCCGCAGAAGTCCATCGAGGTGATGGACCTCAACGGCATCCAGACGGCCATTACCTCGCTGTCGGCGCCGGGCGTGCACTTCGGCGGGGGAGTGGAGCAGGCCCGCGAGCTGGCGATGCGCTGCAACGACTTCGCCGCGCAGATGCGTAGTGATCATCCGGGGCGTTTCGGCAACTTCGCCGTGCTGCCCACCCCCTTCACCGAAGCTGCCTGCCGCGAGACCGTCCGTGCCCTGGATGAACTCAAGGCCGAAGGCGTGGTGCTGCTGGGCAGCACCGATGGCGTGTTCCTGGGCGATGAGCGTTTCGACGAACTGATGGCCGAACTGGACCGCCGCGCGGCCATCGTCTTCGTCCACCCGAACATGCACGAAAGCAGCGAGAAACTCGGCATCGCCGCGCCGGGATTCCTGGTCGAGTTTCTTTGCGACACCACCCGCGCGGCGGTGAACCTGATCCTCACCGGCACGCTGGAGAAGTACCCGCGCATCCGCTGGATCCTCGCCCACGGTGGCGGTTTCCTGCCCTACGTGGCCTGGCGCGTGTCCCTGGCCAACGCCCTGCCGCAGTTCCAGGACAAGGCCCCGCAAGGGGTGATGACCTACCTCAGGCGCTTCTACTTCGACACGGCGCTGTCGCCGTCGCGTTACTCCATGGCGGCGCTCAAGGAACTGGTGGAGCCCTCGCAGATTCTCTTCGGCAGCGACTTCCCCTTCGCCCCGGCGCCGGTCACGACCTTGTCCTGCCAGACGCTGGAGCAGAACACCCTGTGGTCGGACACGCAGCGCTACGGGATCAACCGTGGCCACGCGCTGAGCCTGTTCCCGCAGTACCGGGACGCCCGCGAGCAGGTGGTGCCCGCGCCGATCCACAGCGGCGAGTCGTTCGCCAGCCGGATCAAACGCAGCCTCACCCGCCCGCTCGGCGCCTATGTCGAGCGCGTGCGCAGCCGTTGAGCCAGGGCCCATTACCGGAGAAGCGAATCCATGAGCACTCTGTTCGAACCATTGCGCCTGCCCAATGGGCAGGTGATCCGCAACCGCATCGCCAAGGCGGCGATGGAAGAGAACCTTGCCGATGCCGACCACGCCCCTGGCGATACCTTGCTGCGCCTCTACCAGCGTTGGGCGGAAGGCGGCGCCGGGCTGATCATCACCGGTAACGTGATGGTCGATCGCCGCGCTCTGACCGGCCCGGCCGGGGTGGTGCTGGAGGACGACGGCCGGCTGCCGCGTTTCCGTCGTTGGGCCGAGGTCTGTCGCAGCCAGGGCGCGCAGGCCTGGATGCAGATCAATCACCCCGGTCGCCAACTGATGGCCGATCTCGGCCAACCTGCCCTGGGGCCTTCGGCCATCGCCGTGGATATTCCCGGTCTGAAGGGCGTCTTCGCCCAGCCGCGGGCGCTGTCCGGCGCAGAGATCGACGGGTTGATCCAGCGCTACCTGAACGCCGCCGTGCTGGCTGAGCGTGCCGGCTTCACGGGCGTACAGGTGCACGCCGCGCACGGCTACCTGTTCAGTCAGTTCCTCTCGCCGCTGAGCAACCGGCGCGACGATGACTGGGGCGGCAGCCTGGAGAATCGCGCACGCATCCTGTTGCGTACGGTGGAGGTGATCCGCGAGCGCGTGGCGCCGGACTTCTGCGTGGCGGTGAAGCTCAATTCCGCCGACTTCCAGCGTGGCGGTTTCGCGGCGGAGGATGCCGAAGCCGTGGTGCGCCTGCTCAACGAGCGGGGCGTGGACCTGGTCGAGCTGTCCGGTGGCAGCTATGAAAGCCCGGCGATGCAGGGCCAGACCCGCGACGGCAGCACGCTGGCGCGGGAGGCCTACTTCCTCGAATTTGCCGAACGCATCGCCGCGACGGCGCGCATGCCGCTGATGGTCACTGGCGGCATTCGCCGGCGAGAGGTCGCTGAGCGTGCCTTGCAGGGGCCGGTGGCGATGATCGGCATGGCCACGGCGCTGGCGGTCGATCCGACGCTGCCACGGCGCTGGCAGGCGGGCGAGGGTGCGCAGGTCGAGCCGATAGTCGTGGCCTGGAAGAACAAAGCCTTCGCCGCGGTGGCGACCCAGTCGGTGGTGAAGAAGCAACTGACGCTGCTCAGCGAGGGACGCCCGACCAATCCTCGCACGTCGCCGCTGCTGGCGCTGATCGGCAATCAGCTGAAGCTGCGCAGGCTGTCGCGTCGCTACCGGCGCTGGGTCGCGCAGGCCTGATGGGCGTTCAGTCGCCCTGCGGCAAGGGCAGGGCGGCTATCTTCGCGGCCTTGGCGGGCGTGGCGCCGAGGGCGCGAAGGATCATCTCGCCGAGCAGGATGTCCTGGCCCTCCGGCGCCCGGCCCTCGAGGCTGGCGCGGATGGCACCGGTGGCGCAGGCGATCACCAGGTCCAGGGCAATGTCTTCATTGGCATAGCTGAACACGCCCTCGGCCAGCCCGCCGCGCAGGTCCTCGCGAACGTGGTTGGCCAGCGTCGAGTGCATGGCCTGGTCGTAGTGGATCACCCGCAACAGCGCACTGGCCCACTGCGGGTCGGACTGCGCTTGCAGGACGAACATGCGTACCCCGATGGCCAGTCGCCGGGAACCGCTGGAAATACCGGAGCTGAGCTGGCTGATGGTCTCGGAGAAGTCGCTGGCCAGTGAGATGCCCACGGCCTCGGCCAGCTCCTCCCGCGTCTTGAAGTAGTTGTAGATAGTGCCGGTGGAGACCTGCGCCTCGGCGGCCAGGTCCTGGAACACCGTGGCCGCGATGTCCTGCCGGGCAAACACCCGCAGCGCCGCATCGAGCAGCCCCTGGCGGGTGCGTGCGCGCTTCTTGTGGCCGCGGGTGAGCGGTTCGCTGTCGTCTTCGCGGGGCTGGCGGTCGGTCATGGCGGTCATTCGTCTGCGGAGCTGCGGCGATGATACGGGAAGCCCATGGCCGACCGGTACCCGCTCATGCCCGCAGCAGCGCCTGGCAATGGCGCAGCAGGTCGGCGGCCTGTTCGGGCCTGCCCTGGTGCATGATGATGCGGTCAGGGCGCACCACGGCCAGCGTCGGGGCAGGCCAGGGCGCCAGCAACGAGCCGTCGAGGGTTTCGGCGAGATCGGCGCGGCTGTCGTCGCGGGCATGGCCGATCTGCAGGAAGCTGCCGCCCAGTTCCAGCCATTGCTGCTGTTGCGCAGCGTCGAGCCAGCGGCGCGGGTCGGTGCCCAGGCCGACCAGTTGCAGGCGGTCGCCGAGCAACTGGTCGCTCAGGCAGATGCGCCCGGCATTGCGTACCCAGGCCTGGGGGAACAGCCCGCCGCTGGCCAGCCGCGCACGCCGCGCGCTGCGCACGAACAGGCCGCGGCGGAAGCGGTGCTTGGGCTTGATGTCCAGCTCCTCGAAGTGCCGTCGTGCTGCCGGGATCAGTCGCAGCGTTTTCATCAGGCCGTGGATCAGCGCCGCCGCCAGCGCATTGCCAGGCATGACCAGGCGACCCATGAGCTTGGCCAGGTCGATCATCTCCCGCGCGTGGGGCCGGCGCTCCTGATCGTAGCTGTCGAGTATCTGCGGTTTGGCGCGGCCCTGCAGGACCCAGGAGAGCTTCCAGGCCAGGTTCGCCACGTCGCGCAAACCGGCCACCAACCCCTGGCCGACGAAGGGCGGGGTGATGTGCGCGGCGTCGCCGACGAGGAATACCCGTCCCTGCTGGAAGCGCTCGCAGCAGCGGGCGTGGAAGCGATAGACCGCCCGGCGCTCGATCGTCAGCTGCTGCGGCTCGATCCAGGGTGCGAGCAGGGCGCGGATGCGGTCCTGGTCTTCCATCTCGTCGCGGGTTTCGCCGGGGCGGAGCATGAACTCCCAGCGCTCGCGGCCACCGGGGGCGGGCATGTGCGGCGTCGGTCGGCGGTGGTCGCAGAGGAATTCGACGTGGTCGATGGCCTTCCCCTGGCGGGACCCGGCATCGACGATCAGCCAGTCCTCCGAGTAGCTCTGGCCGTTGAACTCCTGGCCGATCAACCCGCGCACCCGCGAACTCGCGCCGTCCGCGCCGACCAGATAGCGACAGCGTATCGGGTGCTGTACGCCAGCTTCATCGACCAGGGTGGCGGTGACGCCGCCGCCGTCCTGGGTGAAGTCCTTCAGCTCCAGGCCTCCCAGGCAGCGCAGGTTTGCATAGTGCCGGGCCTGCCGGCGCATCGCCTGTTCGAGATCCGGTTGATAGAAGGTCACCAGTTTGTGGTGGCCATCGATGCGGCCACTGGTGTTGGCCTGACCGAACTGGCCGACGATGGGGCAGTGCATCTTCACCTGGGGGATGACCACGGTTTCGAACGCGTCTTCCTCCAGACCGGCGAGCTGGAGGATGCGCAGCGCTTCATTGTCCAGGGCAATCGCGCGCGGCATGGGCAGGATGTCGTGGGCCTTGTCGATCACCAGGGCGTCCACGCCATAGCGGCCCAGCAGGGAAGCCAGCGTCGCGCCGACCGGGCCATTGCCGATCACCAGGACATCGACCGATTCGGGGAGGAGCTCATTGTTGTTATGCATGGGGGAGATCCGCAGCCAGACAGTGGGCCCGGATGCTGCTGATCCGGGTAGGCGGAATCTAACAAAAATGACGATATCGTCAATATTGGTTTTTTAGTCAGAAATGGTGTTGGTCGGATCGAGGCCCTGGGTGGGCAGTGCGGGTGGTGGGGCGCTGTGGGCGAAGGTGTTGTCCTCGACAGCGAAATTCGTGTCCTGAGAGCAGGAACTGGCGTCTATCGGCTGCGTACTGACTTCATTCCGTCTCGAATCGCAAGGAAATCCATGACCGACGTCGTCGACCTGTTCGACATCCAGTATTTCTGGAATCTGCTCGCCATCCTCTGGTTCGTCTTCTGCTGGATCGGCTACACCCGCTACGCCAAGACCAAGGCCCGCGACACGGCGTGCCTGGCCAGCGTGCTGCACCTCTACCGCCAGGACTGGATGCGTCGCGTGCTGCTGCGTGACAACCGCGTGGCGGACGCCAGCGTGATCGGCAACCTGGAGCGCAACGCCTCGTTCTTCGCTTCCAGCACCCTGATCATCCTGGCGGGCATCCTTACCCTGCTGGGCTCCGCGGAGCGCACGATCTCCGTGCTGGCCGACCTGCCCTTCGTCACGCCACCGACCCGCGGCCTCTCGGAGCTGAAGCTGCTCTGCCTGGCGGTGGTGTTCGTCTATGCCTTCTTCACCTTCAGCTGGTGCATGCGCCAATACAACTTCGCAGCGGTACTGATCGGCTCCGCACCCATGGTGGGGGAGCGCAACGTCGGTGAGCTGGAGCGCAAGTCCTTCGCCGAACGGGCAGCACGCGTGGTGTCGCTGGCGGCACACCAGTTCAACCAGGGCCTGCGGACGTACTATTTCGCCCTGGCCATGCTGGCCTGGTTCATCAACCCGTGGATCTTCATGCTGGTGACGGCGGGGGTGGTAGGCGTGCTGTACCAGCGTGAATTCCACTCCAGCGTGCTCCACGTGATGGTTTACACGCCGACGCTGCAGGGCGACGCGCCACGGGACAACGACATTCCCCCCAGCGGCTGACCGGCAAACGACAGAAACGACAAGGCCCGCAATCAGCGGGCCTTGTTCTGTGCGGCAAAAGCGCTGTTACTGCTGCTTCTGCTCGTCGCCGGCGGGCTCCTGCGGCGCGGTGGCCGGGGCAGCCGGAGTAGCCGGGGAGGCTTCAGGTGCCGGCGGGGTGGTCGGCGCCGGAGTTGCCGGCTGCTCGGTCGCGGCGGGTGCGGCCGGCGCTTTCGGCTCTTCTTTCTTGTCGCAGGCGGCAAGGCCGAGACCGGCAACGATCAGCAGAGCGAAGGGAAGGGTTTTTTTCATGCGGAGCCTCCATGTGCGGCTTTCCTGGTGTTAGCCCTTTGAACCAGGGTTGTGTGAATTAGTTCAACGAATATTCCGCAGGCCCTGTAATCCATCACTGCAGGAGTGACGACGCACGGGGTATGATGCGGCCCCGTGCAGTCAATCGGTCGACCCCTCCCATGTCCGAAAACCCACTCCTGGAGCGCGCTCAACGCTTCCTGTCGGCGCTGCGCCACTGCCAGTTGCTGGGCATCAGCGCACACGCGGCGGACGCCTCCGGCCTGACCCTGCGGCTTCCCTACAGCGAAGCCATCGTCGGCAACCCGGAGACCGGCGTGATCCACGGCGGCGCCATCACCACGCTGATGGATACCACTTGCGGCATCTCCACGGTCTGCGTGCTGCCGCAATTCGAGATCTGCCCGACCCTGGACCTGCGCATCGACTACATGCACCCGGCGCAGCCGCACAAGGACGTCTACGGGTTCGCCGAGTGCTACCGGGTCACCCCGAACATCATCTTTACCCGCGGCTACGCCTACCAGGACGACCCCGCGGAGCCCATCGCCCACGTGGTTGGCACCTTCATGCGCATGGGCAAGGCGGTATCCGCCGGCACTGTGAAGCGTGACGTCGATGGAGGCCAGGGATGAGCGCGGTGAGCATCGAGGCGATGGTGCGTGCAGCGCACGAGAGCAAGAACTACGATCCGCTGCTGGAGATGATTCCCTACGCCCGGCTACTGGGCATCCGCTGCCTGCGCCTGGGCGACGACGCCATCTTCCATCTGCCGGCCAACCCGGACAACATCGGCAACCCAACGCTGCCGGCCCTGCATGGTGGCGTGATCGCCGGCTTCATGGAGCAATCGGCGCTGCTGCACCTGCTGATGTTCATGGGTATCCCGCACATGCCCAAGATCATCGATTTCTCCATCGATTACCTGCGCGCCGGGCATTTCCGCGATACCTACGCGCAGTGCCAGGTCTGGCGCCAGGGCCGGCGCGTGGCCAACGTCGCCATCACCGCCTGGCAGACCACCCGTACCGAGCCCATTGCCACCGCCCGCGCGCACTTCAAGGTCGACGGCGCCTGAATGGATACGCTGCTGATCCTGCTCGGCCTGCTGCTGATCCTCGCCGGGTACGTCTGGCTGATCGCCCGCGCCTTCGAGCGCAGCCTGTTCTGGGGAATTGCCAGCCTGCTGCCGCCGCTGGCGTTGCTGTTCGTCCTGATTCACTGGCGCCAGGCCCGCAGTGCCGTCGCTCTCGGTGGACTGGGCTGCATTCCGCTGGTGGTCGGCCTGACAATGCTGGCCAGCCAGGACAGTGCTCGCCTGGAAGCGATCTTCCGCCTGGAATGGCTCAAGCCGGAGCCGGTGGTGAAGCCGGAGCTGGCCATCGACTTGCGCGGTGAGCTCAACGGCAAGCCCTTCGTGCCCGAGCAGGCCGAGTTCATCGATGGTGTGCTCAGCCTGCGCGAAGGGCAGGACTTCTACGCCCACCGCGAAGTCCAGGTACGCCTGGCCGCGCCGGTCAGCGGCCCGGTCCGGCTGGACGTGCTGCCCGACGACAAGGGCAGCCTGCCGGAAATCGAAGTCAGCTGGCTCGCGCCGGGCCAGGATCTGCCCGAGGCCGTGCGCCTGCAGCGCGGCTACAGCCTGCACCTGGACCTGACGCCCAAGGCGCCCAACCGCATGGAAGGCGCCTTCCACCTAGTCCTGCCGGCCCAGATGCAGACCACCTTGTCGGGCAGCATCGAAGTCTTCACCGACCGCCTGCGCTACCGTGACGGCGAGGTGGATCCCCGCTTCGACTCCCGCGATACCCAGCGCTACGTATTGCAGGACTACCTGCAGCGCCGCTTCGCCCGGCGCGACGTCGCCATCACCCGCCTGCCCACCCTGGATACCCAGCGAGCCACCCAGGAGGTCCCGTTGACCGTCGAGATGGACGGCCAGGCTCAGGACCTGCAGGTGAAGCTGGAGAAGAGCCCGACGCGCGGCTGGGGTGTGTACGGCGACCACTATCCGCGATTGAAGGCGGCAAGCGCCTCCGCGGTGCCGTCTCAGACTCCTTCTCCTGCCACGGTCAGCACCTCGGCGCCGCTGGCGAAAGAAAGCGGCCACCTGTCCCTTGAGCGCCTGTTGGCCGCCCCCCAGCGCTACGTCAACCGCAGCATGCGCGTGACCACCGAGCGCGGCCGTACCGCCGAGGGCGTCTTCGTCGGGCTGAATGCCGACGGCCGTGTTGTCATTCGTCGGGTTATCGAGGGGCCGGGCGAGGCCAGCTACACGCTGCGCCCCAGCGAAATCACCGAGATCGAGTTGCCGACACACTGACCTTTGGCCGGTGCTCCGGCGCCTGGGCTCCGGCTATTTTTCGCCAACCCCTTGAATTGGTTCGGGAAGCCCCCATCTCGCTGACATCGGCCGCATGACGCGGCATTTGTCATCCTCGGAGCGAGAAACAATGAGCGCGGAGACTCAAAAAGAAACACTGGGCTTCCAGACCGAAGTGAAGCAGCTGCTTCACCTGATGATTCATTCCCTGTATTCGAACAAGGAAATCTTCCTTCGCGAACTGATTTCCAACGCTTCCGACGCCGCCGACAAGCTGCGTTTCGAAGCCCTGGCCAAGCCTGAGCTGCTCGAAGGCGGCGCCGAGCTGAAAATCCGTGTGAGCTTCGACAAGGACGCCAAGACCGTCACCCTCGAAGACAACGGCATCGGCATGAGCCGCGAGGAAGTCATCGCGCACCTGGGCACCATCGCCAAGTCCGGCACCGCCGACTTCCTGAAGAATCTCTCGGGTGACCAGAAGAAGGATTCCCACCTGATCGGCCAGTTCGGCGTGGGCTTCTACAGCGCCTTCATCGTCGCCGACAAGGTCGACGTGTTCACCCGCCGCGCCGGTGCTCCGGCCAGCGAGGGCGTGCACTGGTCGTCGAAAGGCGAGGGCGAGTTCGATGTGTCGAGCATCGACAAGGCCGAGCGCGGCACCCGTATCGTCCTGCACCTGAAGGACGGCGAGGACGAGTTCGCCGACGGCTGGCGCCTGCGCAACATCGTCAAGAAGTACTCCGACCACATTGCGCTGCCCATCGAGTTGCCGAAAGAGTCGGTTGGCGAAGAGGCCCCGGCCGAGACCGAGTGGGAAGTGGTCAACCGTGCCAGCGCCCTTTGGACCCGTCCGCGCACCGAGGTGAAGGACGAGGAGTACCAGGAGTTCTACAAGCACATCGCCCATGACTTCGAGAACCCGCTGACCTGGAGCCACAACAAGGTCGAGGGCAAGCTCGAATACACCTCGCTGCTCTACGTACCGGCCCGCGCGCCGTTCGACCTGTACCACCGCGAGGCCCCACGCGGCCTGAAACTGTACGTGCAGCGCGTGTTCATCATGGACCAGGCCGACCAGTTCCTGCCGCTGTACCTGCGCTTCATCAAGGGCGTGGTGGACTCCAACGACCTGTCGCTGAACGTCTCCCGCGAGATCCTGCAGTCCGGCCCCATCGTCGATTCGATGAAGTCCGCTCTGACCAAGCGCTCTCTGGACATGCTGGAGAAGCTGGCGAGCAACGACGCCGAGGCCTACAAGGGCTTCTGGAAGAACTTCGGCCAGGTGCTGAAGGAAGGCCCGGCCGAGGACTTCGCCAACAAGGACAAGATCGCCGGCCTGCTGCGTTTCTCTTCCACCAGCGACGAGAGCGGCGAGCAGAGCGTTTCCCTGGCCGACTACATCGGTCGCCTGAAGGAAGGCCAGGACAAGATCTACTACCTCACCGGCGAAAGCTTCGCCCAGGTGAAGAACAGCCCGCACCTGGAAGTCTTCCGCAAGAAAGGCATCGAAGTGCTGCTGCTCACCGACCGCATCGACGAGTGGCTGATGAGCTACCTGCCGGAGTTCGACGGCAAGCAGCTGGTCGACGTCGCCCGTGGTGACCTGGACCTGGGCAGCCTGGACTCCGAAGAGGACAAGAAGGCCCAGGAAGAGATCGCCAAGGCCAAAGAGGGCCTGGCCGAGCGCCTGAAGGCCGCGCTGGGCGATGAAGTCGCCGAGGTGCGCGTGTCCCATCGCCTGACCGATTCGCCGGCGATCCTCGCCATCGGCGAACAGGACCTGGGCCTGCAGATGCGCCAGATCCTCGAGGCCAGTGGGCAGAAGGTGCCGGAAGCCAAGCCGATCTTCGAATTCAACCCGGCCCACCCGCTGATCGAGAAGCTCGACGCGGAAGCCGACGAAGACCGCTTCGGCGAGCTGACCCACATCCTCTTCGACCAGGCCGCCCTGGCCGCGGGGGACAGCCTGAAAGACCCGGCCGCTTATGTGCGCCGCCTGAACAAGCTGCTGGTGGAGCTTTCCGCCTAAGCCCCGTCCGGGCTGGAACAGACGCCACGATTTCAGTGCTGGAATCGTGGCGTTTCTCATTGGGCCGGACTGCGAAAGACCCAGTGCAAGGATTGGCCGACGCCAGCTATTAACGACTCGGCAAGCTGACTCGGCGCGGACACGGGCTCCTGCGCCCCAGGGGAGAATGGCATGACGCAACCTGCCGGTAGAACCACGGGGGCCTTCGCGGGCTTCGATCTTGAAGGCTTCTGGGACGATGGCGACTATTCGGCCAGCCACTACACCGAGCCTGCGCCCAGCGACGAGCTGATTGCGCAGATCGAGGCAGAGTGCGGCTATCGGTTGCCGGATGCCTACGTGGAACTGGCACGCCTGCGCAATGGCGGTGGCGTCGAGCGCTGCTGCTATCCGATGACCGAGCCAACGTGCTGGGCCGAGGATCACATCGCGATCAGCGGTCTCTACGCCATCGGGCGCACCGCCACCTATTCGCTGTGCGGTGATCTTGGCTCGGCGTTCATGCGCGCCGAGTGGGGCTATCCCGACATCGGCATCGCCATTGCCAATACCCCCAGTGCCGGGCACGAGATGATCATGCTCGACTACCGCCACTGTGGGCCGCAGGGCGAGCCACGGGTCGTCCATGTCGACCAGGAAGCCGACTATGCGATTACCGAGGTCGCGCCGGATTTCGCGACCTTCATCCGCGGGCTGGTCAGTGAGGGCGAGTTCGACGAGGACGAGGCAACCCTTGAAGCCGACCTCGCCACAGTGCAGCGCGGCACATTGTCGCCCATCCTGCGCCGTGCGCTGGATGCCGCGGCGGTCGAACTGCCCGATGGCGAGCGCAGCATCCGGCGCCTGGCCGAGCGAATCGTGCGCGCCAAGGGCTTCTTCGCCCTGCATGCCGACGCGGATTCGCATCTGATGTACGACGCCATGTTCTGGCTGTTCTCCCATCTCAAGCTCGCCGAGTCGTACGAGGACTTCCATGACTGCTCCCGGGAGCAGAGCGACTACCGGCGCCCGTGCTACACGCTGATGCTGACCACCCGCTATGTGACCGATCCTTACGGATTCTGCACGGGCGGCTATGCCCCCGGTTTTCTGAGTGACTGGTGGGACGCGCGGCTCGCCGCCGGCAGCATCGTTCACGCCGGTGGTGGTTACCGCTTCGATGCGCACTACGCCGCCCGACTGGTTCGTAGCTTGCTGGCGATCGACGAGCCGTCATGACAGCCACCCGGTATGTTCTGCGTGTCGGCAACTGCGGAGAGTAAGGATGCCCTCAGAGAAGAAGTTCGACTGGAAAGCCCTTGAAGACGTCGCCGTGGGCCAGGTCGTGAACGCGGTGCGGAACATTCGCCAAACCTGTCCGGACGAGACCGTCTACGGCGCGATGTTTCACGAGTTCTACGGCGATGGTTCGGTGCTCTATTGGCCGATGGTGACGGTCGGTACCGAGGAGGTCCTGGCCCGGGTGGCCACAGACTACGGCGATGAGAGCGAGGACTTGCGCTGGTCCGGCCCGGATCTGGGCCAGTACGCCGATGACCATGGCTTCGAGCCGGGCGACGAGCAGGACCAGTGGGCGACGCAGTGCGCCGAGTTCGCGCAAGCCACCGCCAAGGGCAGCTTCAGCGCCTGGGAGGCGGTCTATGAACGCTTCCTGCACTGTTTCCCCCGGGCGGCCAAGCGGGCTCGTGCTCAGTTGCTCAAGGAAGGTCTGGTCGACAAGCACTTCATCGTCGTCGCCACGGATGAAGCCGGTGAGCTGGTGCCGCTCAGCCTGACTCGCGCACAGCTGCTGCGCCACTTCCCGATGTACGACGAGGCTGAACGCGAGCGTGCCCGCATCGCTGCATTGCCGCTGACGGAGCGGATCGCAGAGGTGGTGTCGCAAGCCGTGCGGGCCGCTCCGCCTGGACCGCTGCTTGGCGAGTACGACGCACTCGCCCGCGTTCTGGGCGAAGCAGCCGTACCGGCCCTGCTCGATGTGGTTGCCGGGCGCAGCGCTGGCGAAGCATGGCAGGCAAGCATGCTGCTTGCCGAGATCAACCACTCGAGTCCCGACGTCATCAGCACGCTTGAGGCTACCCTGTGCAACGCGGCGGCCAGCGAGAGCGAGCGGGCCTGGGCCGCATCAGCCCTGGCACGCCTCGAGCGCATGGACCTGATTGCCGCGCATCTGAGCGAGCTGCCCAGCGAGGTGGCTGCGCGTGGGCTCAGCGCTCCCTATCGCTCCTTCCGCGATCGTGGCAAGCACCGCCCCCTTGACTACCGCCCACTCGAAGCAGTGCTGGCGCAGTACCCGGATATGGCGCCAGCTGTCGCCGAGGCCCTGGCGCCCGGCTGTGGCTTCTGCACGCTCGAGGCCGACGAAGTGAAGGCCGCGCAACAGGGTTTGACGTCGAAGTGGGCCTTCATCCGCGAACATGCCCGCGATGTGCTGGAGGAGTTCGAGCAGCGATGATGCTCGGCAATTCACAGCGATATGTGCTTGTCAGCATCTACTGAAAGGGGGCAGGGGCGGTTGCTTGTCTTCCGCTGGCCCTGATTGGATTTTCTGTCGAAACCCGAGATCGTTGGTTAAGGTTACTCTCGGTTCGACAGGCTTCTCCGGCATTTACTAGAGGAATACCCGAATGAGTCAGATCAGCGTGCAACCTGTGGCCTACAGCCTCGATGGCGTGGCTTTCGAAGGCCAACTGGTGTTCGATGCTGCCAGCACCGCTTCGCGGCCCGGCCTGCTGATGGCGCCCAACTGGATGGGCGTCAGCCAGGGCGCAGTGGACATCGCCCGCAAGGTCGCCGAGCGCGGCTATGTGGTGCTGGTCGCCGATCTCTATGGCAAGGACGTCCGGCCCAATGGCCCGGAGCAGGCCGGCGCCGCCATGATGCCGCTGAAGAACGACCGTGCGTTGCTGCGCCAGCGTATGCAGCTTTCGCTCAAGACCCTGCTTGACCAGGCCGACAAGGCGCCGATCGATACCGCGAAACTCGCCACCTTCGGCTTCTGCTTCGGCGGCTGCTGTGCCCTGGAGCTGGCCCGTGACGGTGCTCCATTGGCCGCCGCCGTGTCTTTCCATGGCACCCTGGATACGCCGAATCCGGCCGATGCGCAGAACATCAAGGGCTCGGTGCTGGTCCTCGACGGCGCCATCGACCCCTTCGTGCCGCGAGAGCAACTGACCGAGTTCGCCAGGGAAATGATCGACGCCAAGGTTGACTGGGCCCTGACCAGCTACGGCGGCGCCGCGCATTCCTTCACCGATCCGCATGCGCAGATCCCAGGCAAGATGCAGTACGACGCCAAGGTGGCGCGCCGCGCCTTCGCTGCGATGTTCGATCTGCTGGACGAGCGCTTCGACGCCTGACCGGATCGGGGGAGGGTATCGCGCCGCTCCCCCGTGCCGGACTCAACGCAGCTTGGCCACCTTGAACTCCAGGTCCGGCCAGGCTGGCAGGCCGGCAAAGTCCTCCCGCAGATAGCGCGCCAGCGCGATGATCTGCTCGTTGTTCAGACTATTGCGGAAAGCCGGCATGTAGCCCAGCTCCGGCCGCGCCGGATGGCCGATGCCGTCCAGGATCACCCGCAGCAGATTGTCCGGCGCAGCCGCATACAGGTTGTTGCTCACCGCCAGCGACGGCCGCACACCATTGAACTTCGGGCTGTCACCGTCATGGTGGCAGGCCATGCAGGCGCCATTGAATATCCGCCCTCCGCTGCCACTGACGGGTTGTAGCGTGCCGTAGGTGCGCTGCTCCAGTTCGACGGCGCGTTTCTCTGGTGAGAAGTCGCCGACCTGTTCCGGAAGGAAGGTCGCGAGGTAGCGCGCCATGGCCTGCAGGTCTGCGTCCGATTGCTGCGTGAGCCCGGCGGCCACCGGCGCCATCGGGCCGGCGGAGGCGCCGTGGTAGCGCGAGTAACCGTTGCGCAGGTAGTCGTACAGGGTTGCCTGGGTCCATGGGACGGCGGGCTTGCTGTCACCATTGAGCGGCGGGACCTGCCAGCCGTCCACGGTCGCGCCGGCGAAGCGATGCTTGCCGGTACGTTCGGCACCCAAGGCGTTGCGAGGTGAGTGGCAGGCACTGCAATGGCCCAGCCCTTCCACCAGATAGGCGCCGCGATTCCAGGCCGCATCACGCTGCGGCTGGGGCTGGAAAGGGCCCTTGTCGAAGAACAGGAAGTTCCATCCCGCCATGATCTGGCGCTGGTCGTAGGGGAAGGGCAGGCGGTCGTCCGGGGTATCTGCCTCGACGGCCGGGCGGCTCATCAGGTAGGCATAGAGGTCGCGCAGGTCCTCGTCGTCGACTCGGGTGAAGGCGGTGTAGGGGAAGGCGGGGTAGAGGTAGTCGCCCTCGCGTGAGACGCCTTCCCGCATGGCGCGCTTGAAGGCCTCGAAGGACCAGACGCCAAGACCGGTCTCGCGATCCGGGGTGAGGTTGGAGGTGTAGAGCGTGCCGAACGGCGTCACCATGGCGCGGCCGCCCGTCAGCGGCGTGCCACCCTCGCGGGTGTGGCAGACCGCACAATCACCCAGGGCCGCCAGTTGTCGCCCGCGGGCGATGGATTCGACACTGAAACTGTCGGGGTCAGGTGGGTCGATCGGCGCAATGCGTGGTTGCCAGGAGACGGCAAGGCCCACTGCAACGAGAGCGGCCAGCCCACCGATGACGGCCAGAGAGAGGTTCTTCATGCGGAATGGTTCTCCTGCAGTGCGGCACGAACTCGCTCTGGTGTGAACGGCGGGCGAGTGAAACGCACGCCGGTGGCGTCGTGCAGCGCATTGGCGATGGCGGCGGCGCTGGGCACCGAGGTGGATTCGCCGGCTCCCAGCGGCGGGGTGCCGGGACGGTCGAGCAGGAGCGCGGTGATCTTCGGCACCTGCGGGAATCCGAGGATCGGGTAGCCGCCCCATTCGAGGCTGGTGACGCCGCTGCGATCAAAGGTCGCGTACTCCAGCAGAGCCCGGCTGGTGGCCTGGATCACGTTGCCGTGGACCTGGTGGCGCACGCCGTCGGGGTTGACCATCTGCCCGCAGTCTTGCGCTACGTGGACGTCGGTCACGCGGACCGCGCCGGTGTGCGGCTCGACCTCGACGTCCACTATCCAGGCGGCCCAGGCCGAACCGAACCCCGGGAAATCGCTGTGGAAATAGCGTGCGTAGGCGAAGCCGCGGCCGACCAGCAGGTTGCCCTGGCGCGCCTGCGGGTTGGGGGAGATGCGCGGCTGCCAGTGGGCGGAAGCAGCCAGCGCCTTGATCAGCGCAATGGCGCGCTCATCGTGCAGGTAGCGCAGGCGGAACTCGATGGGGTCGGCGCCGGCCATCTGCGCCAGTTCGTCGATATAGGATTCGTGGGCGAAGACGTTGGGCAAGGCCGACACGCCGCGCATCCAGGACGCCCGGACGATGGGAGCTGCGTCGTTGCATACCACGCGCAGGTGTGGGTAGGCGTATTGCGGCACGGCGGTGCGATCACCCATCCGCGTCACCTGGGGCTTCGCATCTACCCGCGAGGTGAGCAGCAACGCCAGGTTGATGCCGTTGTTGGAGGGGTAGCAGGTGGCGAAGTCGTAGGCGGCTACGTTGCCGTCCTTGTCCAGTCCGCCACGGACATCGATCAGTTGCGCCGAGCCCTTGGGTTCCCAGCCATGCTCCTGTTCGCGCATCAGCTGCACTCGTACCGGCTGGCCCACAGCCACGGCCAGCAGGGCAGCATCGGCGGCCACGTCGTCGGCACAATTGCGGCCATAGCAACCGGAGGCTTCCATCCGTATGACTTCGACCTGTTCTGGCGGCATGCCCAACAGTGTTATCAGGTCGGCGCGCAGGTCGTGGGGGTTCTGGCTGCCGGACCAGACCTTCATCACGCCATCTTCGAGGTGCGCGAGTGCGCAGGACGGACCGATGGAGGCGTGCTGCTGGTAGGGCCAGACGTAGGTGCGTTGCAGCGGACGGTCGAGCTGCTTGAGAACGGCGTCCATCTGCGTGTCGTCCTGCAGCATGCGCGGCTGCTTGGGGTGGGCGCGCAGGGTCGCCGCCAGGTCGTCGAGGCCCAGGGGCGGCAGGTCGCTCCAGCCTTTCCAGCGCACCTTCAGCGCCCGAGCGATGCGAATCGCCTGCTCCTCGCGCTCGGCCACCACGCCGATGAAATCACCGATCACCAGCAGGCGGACGAAGCCGGGCAAATGGGCCACGGATTGTTCGTCGACTTCCAGCAGGCTTCGGCCCACGGGAGCGTTGACGTCGGCGCCGGTGTAGGGCGGGCGCACCACGCGGCCGTGGAGCATGCCCGGCAGACGCATGTCGTGCACGTAGGTCAGCCCTCCGGTGACCTTGGCAGGGATGTCCAGGCGCGGCACCGAATGGCCGACCACCTGGTATGTGCTGTGGGGTTTGAGCGGCGCGCTGGCATCGATCTTCAGCTCGAAGCGCTGCCCTTGCAGCAACTCGCCATAGCCGATGCGGCGGGCCGGTTTGCGTTTGACGAAGATGGCACCGTCGGCGCAGTCGAGTTGGCGGATGTCGATCTTCAGGGCCTGCGCCGCACGCTGCATCAGGAACTCCCGCGCTTCGGCCGCAGCACGGCGCAGGGGAATGGCGCTGACCTGGATGCTGGAGCTGGCGATGGTTGGCCCCTGGTTGGGGGTGTAGCGGGTATCGCCGAGCAGCAGGGTCACCTGCCGGATGTCGACATTCAGCTCTTCCGCGACGATCTGGCTAAGGGCGGTGCGGATGCCGGTTCCGAGGTCGACATGGCCGCAGGCCGCGGTGATGGTGCCGTTGCCGGCGATGGCGATGAAGCTGTCGACCTGATCGAGCGGCAGCGTGGCGTCGGTGCCCTGTGCGAGCAACGGACGCGGCAACTGGACACTGACCAGCAGCACCCCGCCGGCCTTGAGGAAGTTGCGACGGCTGAGTGGAGTCATGCCGGATTCCCCTCTGCGTCATCACTGCTTCTGCCGGCAGCCCTGCGCACGGCGTTGAGGATTTCGATATGCGTACCGCAGCGGCAGAGGTTGTAGGCCAGTTCCTGGCGAATCTCGTCGTCGCTCGGGTTGGGGTTGCGGGCGAGCAGGGCGGCGCTGGTCATGACCATGCCGTTGGTGCAGTAGCCGCACTGCGCGGCCTGCTCGTCGATGAAGGCCTGCTGGACCGGGTGCGGGGCATCCAGCGTGCCGAGGCCCTCCAGGGTGGTGACCTGGCGCCCCAGGGCTGCGGAGACCGGCGTGATGCAGGATCGGGTAGCGACGCCATCGAGGTGGACGGTGCAGGCGCCGCACTCTCCCAGGCCGCAGCCGAACTTGGGGCCGTTGAGCTGCAGGTCATTGCGCAGGACGTACAGCAGGGGCGTATCGGTTGCCACGGCAAGCGGCCAGGACTGGCCGTTGACGACCAGCGAGAGGGGATCAGCCATGGGGGACTCCTTCCAGAGAGTGTCATGCCCGACACCCTGACCATGGCCGGGTGTAGGGAAAAGGAAGGAAGTCTTCGGGAGCAGCGTGACGCCAGCTAGGGCGAGCAGGCCGAAAGGGCGGTAGGAATCAGGTGATAGGGACGCAGGTACTGCGCCCTGTCAGGGTTCAGCGTCAGACACTGCCAGCGGGGGCCGTGGCGGGTTGGTCGGCGCGGTAGCCGCGTGCGCCGAACCAGATGATGTACAGGTAGCACACCAGCGGCACGGCGAAGGAGGGCAGCAGGCCGATGCGGTCGGCGAAGAAGGCCTGCACCAGCGGCATCAGGGCGCCGCCGACGATGGCCATGCAGAGCAGGCCGGAGCCCTTGCTGGTGAGGTTGCCCAGGCCTTCCAGGGCGAGGGAGAAGATGGTCGGGAACATGATCGAGTTGAACAGGCCGATCAGGATCAGCGCCCACATCGCCACATGCCCGCCGACGCTCAGCGCGATGCCGATCAGCACGGCGATGACCACGGCGTTGAAGGCCAGCAGGCGGTTCGGCGCGATGGCGCGCATCAGGGCGCTGCCGATGAAGCGGCCGACCATGGCGCCGCCCCAGTAGAACGACAGGTACTTGCCGGCCTGGTCCGCCGGCAGCCCGGCGATGTCCGGCTGGCCCATCAGGCTGACCAGGTAGCTGCCGATGGACACTTCGGCGCCGACGTAGCAGAAGATCGCGATGACCCCGAAGATCAGGTGGCGGTGGGCGAAGATCGACTGGCGTCCGGCCACACCGTCGGTGGGTTCGCCGTGGTGGATCTTTGGCAGGCGGAACAGGGCGATCAGCACCGCGATGGCGAACAGCAGGCCAGCCAGGACCAGGTAGGGTGCCTTCACCGAGTCCGCTTCGCTGGCGGCGGAGCTGCCGATCTGCGAGGCGGCACCGGCGCCAATGGCGAGTATGGTCACCGAGCCCACCAGCGGGCCGACGGTGGTGCCCAGGGCGTTGAACGCCTGGGTCAGGTTCAGCCGGCTGGCTGCGGTGGCCGCCGGGCCGAGTATGTTCACGTAGGGGTTGGCTGCGACCTGCAGGAGGGTGATGCCCGAGGCGAGGATGAACAGCGCGGCGAGGAAGAACGGGTAGGACTGCGCGCCGGCCGCTGGGTAGAACAACAGGCAGCCGATACCCGCGGTGGCCAGGCCGACGATGATGCCGCTCTTGTAGCCGACCTTCTCCACCAGCCGTCCGGCGGGGAAGGACATGATGAAGTAGGCGCCGAAGAAGCAGAACTGCACCAGAGAGGCCTGGACATAGGACAGCGTGAACACTGCCTTGAGGTGCGGCACGAGGATGTCGTTCAGCGAGGTGATCAGGCCCCACATGAAGAACAGCAGGGTCAGTACGGTGAGGGCGCTGGTGTGGCGGTTGGTGGTCGACTGGTCCATCACGGACTCCTTGGGCCAGAAGTAGCGGGCTTGCCGTCGGCAAGGGTTCGGGGCGCGCGATGCTGCGGCAAGCCGCTGCACGGGGCCTCAAGCATTCGCCGGTTTCGACAGCGGGGCGGCGATTTCTGATCGACTTCTTTGTACGGCTAGCGCGGCAATTCGATACGTTCCAGTTCGCCCGGCACCGTTGGCCAGTCGCGGGCGGCCCAGCGTTCGCGGGCGCTGTCGATCAGGCCCGGGTCGCTGGCGACGAAGTTCCAGTTCATCCGCCGGGGCCCGTCGAGCGGGTCGCCACCGATGATCACTGCATGGCAGTCGCCGCAGGCGGAGAGGGTGAAGTTTTCGCCTTCAGGCAGTACCACCAGTTGGTGCAGCGGCAGCGGCTCGTCGTCCAGCAGCGCTTCGCCTTCGATCAGGTATAGCGCGCGTTCGGGGTGCTCGTCCGGGATTGCCAGGGTCGCACCGGCACTGAGTTGCAGGTCGGCGTAAAGCGTCTTCGAGCGAACCGGCACCGGCGACTCCAGGCAGAAGCCGGCGCCGGCGATCATGCGGATACGCACGCCCAGGCTTTCGCTTTCCGGCAGGCTGGCGCTGGCGTGGTGGCTGTAGCTGGGCTCGCAGCCTTCCAGCTCGCGCGGCAGCGCCAGCCATACTTGCAGGCCGTGCAGGCGCGAGCCGCTGTGCAGCAGATCGGCCGGGGTCCGCTCGACGTGGGCGACGCCACGCCCGGCGGTCATCCAGCTGACGTCGCCGGGCAGCACGAGTTGGTCCGAGCCGAGGCTGTCCTTGTGCTGAACCTGGCCTTCGAACAGGTAGGTGAGGGTGGACAGGCCGATGTGCGGATGCTGGCGGATGTCCATGCCATGCTTCGGCGCGAAGCGGCTTTCGAGCATATGGTCGAAGAACACGAAGGGCCCGACGCTGCGGCGCTGTGCCGAGGGCAGGGGGCGCAGGATGGGCACGCCCTCGACGTCTTCGGCGCGTGGGCGGATGGTCAGCAGGCTGTCGCTCATGATGGTGTCCAGTGGTCCGATCCACGCATGATAGACGCTTGGCGCCCGGCCGACCCGCACGGCGTCAAGCTGTCATCAGGCTGTCACGGCGATGTCATAGCCTCGCGCGGACCCCAACAAGGAGCGCGACATGTCCATTTCCCGCCTGCCAGCAGTCCTGGCTCTCTCCCTGGCTTCCGCCTTCGCTTCCTCGGCCTTTGCCGAAGTGCGCGTCAACGGCCCGGTCGAGTACGGCGTCTTCGTCAGCAACTACAAGGACTATCAGCCGGGCGAGCGCGTGCTCACGCGCAGCGAGCAGGAGATCGAAGCCACGACCCGTGTGCCGGCCAAGCTGGGCACCAAGTTCGGCATGCGCTACCAGCTCAGCGGCAAGCAGGAAGGCGACGCCCCGCTGACCTTGCTGTACTTCACTCCCGGCGTGGTAACCCCGGACGGCCAGCGTCACGACAAGTTCGAGGTCGTACAGAAGCTGGTGGTGGGCGCGCCCACCGACGTGATGGCCTATCAGTTCACCGAGAATCACGAGGTGGTGCAGGGCCAGTGGCGCTTCATGGTGTTCCAGGGCGACCGCCTGCTGGCGGAGAAGACCTTCACCGTCGAGTAAGTCTCGCGGTCAGAAATCCCCGTACGAACTCGCTATACGAAAGAGCCCGGCCATGTGCCGGGCTTTTCTTTGCCTGTTGAAAGGCACGGATTACATCCTTTCCATTGGCAGGGGAGAAACAGTTTGTTACTTTGCCTGCACGATAGTCCCAACTCCCGGCGTGCAAGCAGAAGAGGAGAGGGGGCCAAAGCGCCCGCAAGCGCTCTGGCAGGAGTGTTACTGCACGGTAGCCCGGCTTGTCCGAGGCCACCGGCAGCCGAGAAACGAATAAGAACAGCACCGGCCGCAACGACCGGAGCGATAAATCTTGGCCATGGAGGTAATGCTGTCTATGAACAGTCGATTGGGTGCGCGTTCGTCCATTTTCTGGGCGCCGCGGCGGGCGGGGGCGTTGATGGGACTCTTGCCGCTGTTGGTGGCGGGGTCGGCCCAGGCCCTGGAGTTCAAGCTGGCCGAGAACGAGATCACCGGCTCGCTGGACAGCACGCTGTCCTACGGCGCCATGTGGCGGGTACAGGGCCGCGACAAGAACAACATCAGCGACATCAACGCCG
Source organism: Pseudomonas sp. YH-1 (assembly GCF_051990045.1). Lineage (NCBI taxonomy): Bacteria > Pseudomonadati > Pseudomonadota > Gammaproteobacteria > Pseudomonadales > Pseudomonadaceae > Pseudomonas > Pseudomonas sp. YH-1. The sequence continues at coordinate 3,761,876 of NZ_CP178184.1, forward strand.
ACGACGGCAACCGCAACTTCGATACCGGCCTGGTTTCCCAAGTCTTCAAGCTCACCTCCGACCTGTCGGCCAAGTACCAGAACTATGGCCTGTTCATGCGTGGCACTGCCTATTACGACACGCAGATCATGGACAAGCGCAACGACTACTACAGCACCACCAACGGCGTGGAGCGTCCCAGTCAGTCGTACCCGCAGGACGATCATTTCACCGACGACACCCGCCACATTGCCGGGCGCAAGGCCGAGCTGCTGGATGCCTACCTGTCCGGTAGCTGGGACGTCGACGAGCATCCGCTGACCGGCCGCGTCGGTCGCCAGGTGCTGAACTGGGGCGAGGGCGTGTTCTACCGGGGCGGGGTCAACACCATCAACCCGGTCGACGCCGCGCGCTTCCACCTGCCGGGCTCGGAACTCAAGGAAGTGCTGGTGCCGGTGGAGGCGCTGAGCTTCAACCTTGGCCTCACCGACGACCTGTCCATGGAGGCCTTCTACCAGTGGAAGTGGAAGGAAACCCGCCTGGACTCGGTGGGTACCTACTTCTCCGACACCGACCTGTTCAGCGACGGCGGTGAAACGGCCTACACCACCGAAACCGACCCGCTGATCAAGGAGCTGCTGGCCGGCTACCCGACCGTCGCTTCCCTCGGTCTGCTCGGCAATGGTCCCCATGGTCCCAATGCCTTCCTCGATCCGAACACCGGCACCTTCAAGGTGGCCAACGTTGGCAAGGACATCGAGGCGCGCGACGACGGCCAGTTCGGCGTCGCCTTCCGCTACATCGCCGAGGAACTCAACTCCACCGAGTTCGGCTTCTACTTCGTCAACTACCACGCCAAGGAGCCCCAGGTCGCTGTCGATCTGCGCAACTACCAGGGCGTGGACGTCGACGCACTGAACAACCTGCTCGGTCCGCTGGGCCTGGGCGAAGCGGTGCCAGGCCTGGCCACGCTGGACATGGCCAGCAACGCCGAAGCCCGTCGTGACTATGTCGAAGACATCCGCATGTACGGCTTCAGCTTCAACACCACCCTGGGCGATGCCTCGGTGTCCGGCGAGATCGCCTACCGGCCGAACATGCCCATCAGCATCTCGGCGACCGACGACCTGCTCGGCGACCTGCTGACCCAGGGCGTGCTGGGCCAGACCAACCTCTACGACGGCAATGTCGCCGCTGGCCAGGCCTGCGCCGAAGTGGCCGGCAAGCAGCTGTGCCGTGGCAGCCTGTTCGAGAACTATGAGCGCGCCGAGACCTACAACATCTCGTTGTCGACCATCTACAACTTCGGCCCGCACCTCACCTTCGACTCCATGACCGGCGTGGCGGAACTGGCCTCCGAGCACATCCGCGGCAGCAGCCTGAAGTACACCGCCTGGGACGGCACAGAGCGCAAGTTCGTCGGCGCCCAGGACAAGGCCTACGTCGGCGGCAACGACGACGACGTGCAGATCAGCCGCGACAGCTACGGCTACACCCTGCTGCTCACCGGTAGCTGGAACGACGTCTACGCTGGGGTGAAGCTTTCGCCCTACGCCGTCTACCAGGAGGACTTCAGCGGCAACTCCGACCGCACCGGCAACTTCATCGAAGGCCGCAAGGCCTACACCCTCGGTATCGACGCCAGCTACCTGAACACCTTCGAGGTCGGCACCCAGTACACCAACTACTACGGCGCCGGCTCCAGCAACTCCATGCGTGACCGCGACAACGTCTCGATCACCGCGAAATACTCGTTCTGATCCGGAGAGAACCATGTACAAGAAGAGTTCCCTGATCGCCCTTGCCACGCTGGCGGCCCTGGCCGTCACCGATGCGCGTGCAGCGGTTTCGGCCGACCAGGCCGCCCAGTTGAAGAGCAGCCTCACCCCCATGGGCGCGGAAAAGGCCGGCAATGCCGCCGGCAGCATTCCTGCCTGGAGTGGTGGCCTGACGTCGGCGCCTGCCGGCTATAAGGGACCGGGCGCGCACCACGTCGATCCTTATGCCGGCGAGAAGCCCAAGTTCGTCATCACCAAGGCCAACCTGGACCAGTACAAGGGCAACCTGACGCCGGGGCAGATCGCGCTGTTCAACGCTTACCCCGATACCTACCAGATGCCGGTCTACGAGACCCACCGCAGCGGTTCGGCGCCGCAGTGGATCTACGACAACATCTACAAGAATGCCACCAGCGCCAAGCTGGTGGAGGGTGGCAACGGCTTCTCCGACGCTTACGGCGGCGTGCCGTTCCCGATCCCGCAAAGCGGCGTGGAAGCGGTGTGGAACCACATCGCCCGCTACCGTGGCACCTACATCGTGCGCCGCTCCTCCCAGGCCGGTGTGCAGCGCAATGGCGCGTACTCGCTGGTGACCTCCCAGGACGAGGCGCTGTTCCGCTTCTACGACCCCAAGGGCAGCTTCGAGAAGCTCGGCAACACCATGTTCTACTACATGACCTTCACCACCGCCCCAGCCCGCCTGGCCGGTAACGGAGCACTGGTGCAGGAGACCCTCGACCAGGTCAAGGAACCGCGCCAGGCCTGGGGCTACAACCCCGGCCAGCGCCGCGTGCGCCGCGCCCCTACGCTGGCCTACGACACCCCGATCGAAGACTCCGATGGCCTGCGCACCGCCGACGACACCGACATGTACAACGGTGCGCCGGACCGCTACGACTGGACCCTGGTGGGCAAGAAGGAAATCTACATTCCTTACAACAACTACCAGATCACCAGCCCGGAGGTTAAGTACAAGGACCTGCTCACGCCCGGCCACGTCAATCCCAAGTACACCCGTTACGAGCTGCACCGTGTGTGGGTCGTGGATGGCAAGCTGAAACCCGGAGCACGGCACATCTACTCGCGTCGTACCCTGTACCTCGACGAGGACAGCTGGGGTGCCGCCGTGGTGGACCAGTACGACGGCCGTGGTGAGCTGTGGCGTGTGTCGCTGGCGTACCTGAAGAGCTTCTACGAGCAGCCGATGGTGTGGACCGCGCTGGACACCTTCCATGACCTCCAGGCACACCGCTATAGCATCCAGTGGCTGGACAACGAGGAGCCCGGCACCGCCGACTTCAGCCAGCCGGCGCCGGACGATTCAAACTTCAGCCCGTCGGCGCTGCGCCGCAAGGCATCGCGCTGAGTTTGCCCTGATAGGACAAAGGCCCCGCAAGGGGCCTTTTCTTTTTCTGTCCCGGGTTCGCGAGCAAGCTCGCTCCTACGAAAAACGCAGTGGCATACCTGTAGGAGCGAGGGGGACGCCTAGTCCTTGCTCGCGAACCGCCGCCTGCCCCCAGAAACCGTTTCACGCCATCGGCGGCAACCGCCGCTTCACCGGGCTCTTCTTGACGATGGCGGTGTTGGTTTCGGCGAAGCCATTGAGGTGGTCGAGGATCTCGTCCAACTGCTCCATGGAGCGCACGCACATCCGCGCGTAGAAGCAGTCCTCACCGGTGACCTTGTCGCACTCGGTGAACTCGGGGATCGCCAGGATCTGTTTCTCTACTTCCTGCAGTTTTCCCGGCAGCGGGCGAACCCGGACGATGGCCTGCAACTGGTAGCCAAAGGCGCGTGGATCGACATTTACCGTGTAGCCGGTAATCACCTGGCGCTCTTCCAGCTTGCGCAGCCGCTCGGCAACGCTGGGCGAGCTCAGGCCGCTGACTTGCGCCAGTGCCTTGAGGGACAGGCGCGAGTCATCCATCAGCGCGGCAATCAGCAACTGGTCGATTTCATCGGTCATCTTGGCCTCGAAAGGTGAAGTCGGGTAATTGCCTTGATAGTAAAGGTGATGGCCGAGATTTGCCTGCGCCAGGCGATGGAGTGCACGAATCCGCCTGTTCATACTGGTCTCCAACGAGTGGAGGTGAGCCATGAACGAGCAGATCAAACGCGGCACCCTGGAGATGATCAGCGCCATGCTGATCTGCGGCACCATCGGCTGGTTGGTGGTGGTCTCGGGTCAACCGGTGCTGGACGTGGTGTTCTGGCGCTGTGTGTTCGGCGCCGCGACGCTCCTGGCGATCTGCGCGGCCATGGGCTTACTGCGCCCCGGTATTCTCACCCCCGCCACGTTCGGCCTGGCGCTGCTCAGTGGCGCAGCTATCGTCGGCAACTGGGTGCTGCTGTTCGGCTCCTATTCGCGAGCATCCATTGCCATCGGTACGGCGGTCTACAACGTGCAGCCGTTCCTGCTGGTGTTGCTGGGCGCGCTGTTCCTCGGCGAGAAAGTGACGGCGCAGAAACTCGTCTGGTTGGGCGTTTCCTTCGTCGGGATGCTGGCGATCGTCAGCGCGCACGGCGAGGCAGGGCAGGTGGGTAGCGACTATCTGGGCGGCGTCGCCCTGGCTCTCGGCGCGGCGGCCCTGTATGCGCTGGCGGCGCTGATCATCAAGCGCCTGACCGGCGTGCCGCCGCACCTGATCGCGCTGATCCAGGCGGTGACCGGTGTCCTGCTGCTGGCGCCCTGGGCCAACCTGTCGCCGCTGCCGCAGGCCAGCAGCGCCTGGGCCAGCCTGGCGACCCTGGGGATCGTGCACACCGGCATCATGTACGTGCTGCTCTATGGCGCGATCCAGAAGCTGCCGACGGCGCTGACCGGTGCGCTGTCGTTCATCTACCCGATTGCCGCGATCTTCGTCGACTGGTTAGCCTTCGGCCACCGCCTGACTCCGTTGCAATGGCTGGGCGTGGTCGCCATCCTGCTGGCCGCTGCCGGCATGCAGCGCGGCTGGAGCCTGAACCTGCGGCGCCTGGCCTGGCGCTGAAATCCGTGCTTGCCTGACAATGCCGGGGAACCTGTGCCGCTGCGCACCGGTCCTGTAGGCGGAATTCAAGCAAGGAACGGACTATGACTGCGGCTGCCCTGACGGCGGATTCATTCAGCCTGAAAAGGCCATCATCACGATTCATTCAGCTGCTGGGTGCGGCTGCGCTACTGGCGCTGGCCGGCTGCGGAACCCGTGCACCCAGCGTGCCGGAGCCGACGCCGGACGAGGTGCGCGGCACGTTGGCCAAGCTGATTCCCGCTGGCGCGTCCGACCGCCAGGGCTGGGCGAAGGACATCCAGGTCGCCTTCACCACCCAGCGCATTCCGGCGACCACCGAGAACCTCTGCTCGGTGGTGGCGATCACCGAGCAGGAGTCCAACTTCAAGGCTGATCCGTCTGTGCCAGGGCTGGGCAAGATCGCCCGCGCCGAGATCGATCGGCGTGCAAGCAAGGTGCATGTGCCGGGTTTCCTCATCGATACCGCGCTGGCACTGAAATCGCCGAACGGCCGCACCTACAGCCAACGCCTGGCGAGTGCGAAAACCGAGCGGGAGCTGAGCGCGATCTTCGATGACTTCATCGGCGGCGTACCGCTGGGGCAGCAGCTGTTCGGCCGCTTCAACCCGGTGCACACCGGTGGGCCGATGCAGGTCAGCATCGAGTTCGCCCAGGCACATGCCGAAGGCTATCCGTATCCGGTGGACGGCAGTATTCGCCGCGAAGTGTTCAGCCGCCGTGGCGGCATGTACTTCGGCATCGCCCACCTGCTGGGCTACCCGGTGAACTACCCGCGCCAGCTCTACCGCTTCGCCGACTTCAACGCCGGCTGGTACGCCAGCCGCAACGCGGCGTTCCAGCGTGTGGTGGCGGATCTCACCGGCATCACCCTGGCACTGGACGGGGACGTGATCCTCTACGGCAGCTACGATGCCGGCAGCACCGAGAAGGCGGTGCGCACCCTGGGGCCGAAACTGGGCATGAGCGAGCGGGAAATCCGTCGCGACCTGGAACTGGGTGACAAGCCGGAATTCACCAAGTCGGAGCTCTACACCAAGGTCTTCGCGCTGGCCGAACGTTCCGCGGGCAAGCCGATGCCGCGGGCGATGCTGCCGGGCATCACGCTGCACAGCCCGAAGATCACCCGCCAGCTCACCACTGCCTGGTTCGCCCAGCGCGTGGACGAGCGTTACCAACGTTGCCTGGGGCGCGCGCCGAAGAACTGAATCAGTCGCCCTCGGCGGGCTGACAGATGCCGTTTGCGCCTTTGGGCCCGGTATAGGAAACGGTGGCGCTGCCGTCGTCATTGAGGCTGATGGAGACGGTTACGCCTTCGCCCTTGGCCTCGATGTACTTGTCGTTCTTCTGTTTGATCTTGGCTTCCTTGCCATTGATGTAGATGGGCCCGCCCTCGTCGGTGTGGACCTGGACATCGTTCGGGCAGTCGTAGTTGAGCATGGGGATGGCGGCAACAGCGGGCTGCACGGCGATCAGCAACAACGAAGCGATCAGTAGCGGTTTCATGGCGTCTCCCGGACGGGTACGAGCGCGGTGCAAGGCCGCGCGGACTCCCACAGCTTAGTGCAGACGCCGCCGTACGCTACAGCGGGAGAGGGCGCAGGCGTGCGGCCGGCTCCGGTTCGGTGCCGCGCAGGACGAGGCGGGTGATGGTCATCGCCGCTGCTTCGAAGTCGTCAGCGGCGGGTTGCGCCTTGCCGGTGATCATCGCGATCTGCCAATCGAAATCGACGTAGGTGCGGGTGGCGGCCCAGATACTCAGCAGCAGGTGCTGCGGGTCGACCGGGGCGAGCAGGCCGCGGTCGATCCAGGCGGCGATGCACTCGACGTTGCGGCGCGATTCCGCGCGCAGGCGCTGCAGCCATTCCGACGGCAGATGCGGCGCCCCGTGGAGCATCTCGCTGGCGAATACCTTGTAGGCGTGCGGCCATTGGCGGGCGATGTGCAGGCGCGCGCGGATGTGCGCAGGCAGCGCCCAGGCAGGATCGTCGCACTCGCGCAGCAGGGCTGAGGCCTCCAGTACTGCATCCACTACGTTCTCCAGCAGGCGCAGGTAAAGGTTCTCCTTGCTCTGGAAGTAGTAGTAGACGTTGGACTTGGGCAGCTCGGCGCGGCTGGCGATGTCCTGGGTCTTGGCGGCGGTGAAGCCTTTCTCGGCGAACTCTTCGCCAGCGGCCAGCAGGATGCGCTGGCGGTTGCGGTCACGGATGCTGAGGGCAGGACGCTTTCGGCGGCGCGTCGGGGTAGGCGCGGTCTGGGGCATGGGAAAACATCGGGGCAGTGAAACGAAGGATCAGAATATAACTTTCTATATAGCGATTGCCCACCCACTGGACGCACTGGCGGATGGCCATTTATCCGCCAGTAGATTGAACCTGCCATATGACGAATCTGTCAGAGCCAGTCTGAAACCTGGGAAGGGCCTGAAATGCTGTTCGTAGTCATGCTGGGCGGACGCCATCCGCGTGCCCGGATCGAAGTCCACGATGTCGCCTTCGTCATCGGCGACAACCTGAAGTCCACTTATGCGCAACTGCGCGAGGCCTGGTTCGGCAGCCCGGACGGCCTGCACATCGACTCCTGGCTGGAGGTGGATGGCGTCGAGGCCTATCGTGTCGAGTTCAGCGAGGCGATGCCGGCTCCGGGCGAGCAGCGGCTGTTCTTCGTCAACCTGGGCGGCTACGAGCTGGGCAGTTTCGGCGAGGCGCACCAATATGTGCTGGTGGCCGCGCGCGACGCCGCCGACGCGAAGGTACGCGCCAAGCGCCGCATGCCGCGCAGCTGGGACAAGGCGCACACCGACGCGGTGATCGACGTCGACGACTGCATCGCCATCGACCAGGTCGGCGGGCGCTACGTGCACCTGGTGGAGGGCGAGAGCCGCGGCATCGTGCAGCGCAGCGACTACATCGTGTTGTGAGCCTTCATGGTACTGACACGGCCCTGTCATAAAGCCTGACGTATAAGGGGCGCATTGCCGACCCCGTGCCGAGGTAAAGATGACCGAGAAACGCCGAGTCCTGTTCGTCTGCGTCGCCAATGACGCCCGCTCGCCGATGGCCGAGGCGCTGCTGCGGCACACCGATGGCGAGCACTTCGAAGCCTTCAGCGCGGGTATCCGTCCGACCGCCATCGACCCCCGCGCGCGCAACGTACTGGAGCACGCCGGGATCTCCGTCGAAGGCCTGCGCAGCAAGTCCATCGACGAATTCCGCGGCCAGCATTTCGATTACCTGATCGACCTGTGCGACAAGTCCACCGACGAGGGCGACGAGCTGCCGACTTCCAGCGAGGTGATCGTGTGGAACTTCGTCGACCCGGCTCACAGCGAGCAGCACGACCCGTTCCGCCACACCCTGCAGGAAATCAGCGACCGCCTGAAACTCTTCGAAATGGTGAAGAACCGCGACTGAGGTTTCCGGCGATGACAAAGCAAAAAGCCCGCATGGAGGCGGGCTTTTTGCTTTGTAGGCCACAGGATTCGCCGTTGCCTGGGGAGGATTGGCGGCGGATTCCTGTAGAGATGGGGCGCTGGTCCTTCAGCGCAAGGGCATTCTGGCCGCCCCGCATGACAGAGCGGTGACCGCCTCGTGAACAGGTGATGGCAATGGGTAGGCAACCCTTTATCACTCGGCGGCATGAGCACTATCGATCCCGACAAGTGGTCAGGCGGGGAGGGCCTCGCTAGAGTCACGCTCAAAGTCATGTCCGCGGCGTTGCATGCTGGCGCCTGCGTGACCCGAATCGGAGTGCCTATGAAGTCCCTGTCAGATATTGCCTTCTCCATGCTCGACCTGGTGCCCGTGCGCGACCAGGGCACTGCCGCCGAGGCGTTGAACAATGCCGTTGCAGTTGCCCGGCACGTCGAGCGCCTGGGCTTTACCCGCTACTGGCTGGCGGAGCACCACAACATGGACGGCATCGCCAGTTCGGCCACCGCCGTACTGATCGGCCACATCGCCGGCAAGACCGAGCGCATCCGCGTCGGCTCCGGTGGGGTGATGCTGCCCAACCACCCACCGCTGGTGGTGGCGGAGAACTTCGGTACCCTGGAAACACTTTATCCTGGCCGCATCGATCTGGGCCTGGGCCGCGCGCCCGGCGCTGACCAGGCGACCATGCGCGCGCTGCGTCGTGATCGACTGGGCGATGGCGCAGACTTCCCCGAGCAGGTTGCCGAGCTGGAAATGCTCCTCGGCCCGCGCCGTTCCCAGCAGTCGCTGCTGGCGATTCCGGGGGAGGGCACCAACGTGCCGATCTGGCTTCTGGGCTCCAGCCTGTTCAGTGCGCATCTGGCGGCGCAGAAGGGCCTGCCCTACGCCTTCGCCTCGCACTTCGCGCCGCGCTACCTGCACGACGCGCTACGCATCTACCGCGAGAACTTCCAGCCCTCGGCGGTGCTCGACAAGCCCTATGCCATGATTGGCGTGCCGCTGGTAGCCGCGCCGACCGACGAGGAAGCCGAATACCTGGCGACCACCGCCTTCCAGCGTGTGCTGGCGCTGATCCGTGGCGACAGCCTCAAGCAAAAGCCGCCCGTGAAGAGCATGGCTGGCCTGTGGCTGCCCCATGAGCAGGATGCCGTGGGCAATTTCTTCGGCCTGGCGGTGATCGGCGGTCCGGAAAAGGTGCGCAGCCGTCTGGAAATCCTGCTGGAGCAGACCGGCGTGGACGAGATCATCTTCACCAGCGACATCTACGACCATGAGCTGCGCCTGCGCTCGCTGGAGATCGTTGCCGGCCTGCGTGGATAGACGTTCTTCGTAGGATGGTGTGGAGCGAAGCGATACCCATCGCAATCGTTCGGAAACGGCTGATGGTTATCGCAGGCTCCAGCCATCCTACGCAAGGGCAGCGCCTCAGGCCTGCTCGTCGTCCTTCTTCTTCAGCAGGTCCGCCAGCCCGGCCAGCCCCTTGTGGGTGACCTTCGGCCCTTTTGCGCCTGCATCGTTGCTGTTCTGGTAATGCAGGTCGACCTGCCGCTGGTGTTCGTTGTCGTGGCAGAACAGGCACAGCAGTTCCCAGTTGGAGCCATCCTCGGGGTTGTTGTCGTGGTTGTGGTCACGGTGGTGGACGGTCAGCTCGCGCAGGCGCACGCCGCTGAACTCGCGAGCGCAGCGGCCGCAGATCCAGGGGTACATCTTCAGGGCTTTTTCGCGGTAGCTGGTTTCGCGGCGGCGCTGGGCTTCGGCGAGGACGGCATCGACTTTACTGGTGGGCTGGTTCATGGCTCGTGGCAGAGGTGCGGAATCGGACCTTCAGCATAAGTCCGCTACTGCGCGCTGGCTACGGCCGGGGCATGTCCGGGCGCGACCAGATCCACAGATTGCCAACCGCCATGCCGAGGATCACCGCGTACAGCCAGAGGCCGTGGGGCAGGGTGATCAGCATGATCGCCAGGGCGGCGAGCATCGCCAGGCTGGCGCTGATCTTGGCGCGGCGGGCGACGGCGCGGCCGTTGCGCCAGTTGTGCAGGATGGGTCCGAACAGCCGGTGGTTCTCCAGCCAGGCAGACAGCCGCGGAGAACTCTTCGACGCGGCCCAGGCGGCGAGCAGGACGAACTCGGTGGTCGGCAACCCCGGCACCACCAATCCCACCATACCTACTCCGAGGCTGGTATAAGCCAGCAACGCAAACGCCAGTCGGGCCAGCCGCGAACGCGCGGGGCCGAAGGGATTGGCGCGCGCCGCATTGGCAGGCGCGCGCTCGAGAGCGTCAGACGGCGGCGGGAGCACTGTCGTAGCTGTGTTGCAGCAGGTGGGAGAAGCGCTCGAAAGCAGCGATGGCGCCGGCTTCGGCTTCACGCTCTTCGGCCTCGCTCAGCTCCAGGGCGTCGAGGGTACGGGTGAAGCGTTTCCAACCCTCGGCACGGCCGCCTTCGGGCTCGCCCAGGTGGCGCGCGCCAGTGTTCTCGTCCAGGCCCATCGCGGCGACGCGCTTGATCAGGAAGGCAGCGCCGAGCTTGGAGCCTTCGGAAACGAACAGCCAGCCCAGGGCATGGGCCAGGCTCGGTTTATCGACGGCGCCGGCAACCGGGGCGGGCACTTCGGTGTCGAGGTCGGCCAGGTCCAGGCGGGCCTGTTCGGCGCGGCAGCGTTGGGGCAGGTCAGGGAAGATCTTGCCCAGCTCGGCGTCCTGGTACAGGGCCTGCAACTCGGACTGGAACAGGTACTGGGCGACCACGAAGCGGGCGAAACGCTCGCGGCTGGAGAAGGGCTCGCGGGCCTTCACAGCGTGGTCGAGACGCTCGTGGGGGGCGTGGGTCAGCGCGTTCAGGCGCTGCGAGCGCAGGGTGGGGAGTTCCAGGGTGGTCATGTCCAATTCCTTGAAATTACAGGGCTTTACAGACGAGACGAATCAGCGTTGGGAAAGCGTAAAGATTGTCGGGTGTTCAATGGGTGATGCCGGATCGAAGCGGGTTCGCGAGCAAGCTCGCTCCTACAGGGTTTGATGCTCTTCGTAGGACCGAGGGGGACGCCTAGTCCTTGCTCGCGAACAGAGTTGGCACGGGGTTCATCAGCAATCCCGTGCCAGTCAGTGCATCAGATATCCCACACCAGGTTGATCGCGAAGTTGCGGCCCGGCTGGGTCAGGCGGTCGAGGTTGGCCGGGGCCAGTACCGAGGCTTCGCCGACACCGTCGTAGCCGCGCACGTCATCCCACAGCCAGTACTTCTTGTCGGTGAGGTTGTACAGGCCGGCGTTGAGGGTCAGGTCGTCGGTCAGCTTGTAGTAGCCGGTCAGGTCGAGGATGCCGAAGCCCGGGGTCTTGAACTGGCTGCTGGTGCCGTCCGGGGCGTTGAACTGGCTGTCGTCCACGCGGTTCTTGCGCTTGACGAGGGTCCAGTCGAGCAGGGCGCCGTAGCGGCCGGCCTGCTCGTCGTAGCCCAGGCCGAATACGCCGGTGAGCGGGTTGACGCTGTTGATCGGCTCGCCGGTGTCCTTGTTGCGGCCGTAGGCGTAGGCCACCGAGCCCTTGGTGTAGAGGCCTTGTGGTGCGCCGAAGGCACCCAGTTCCAGGCGGCCCTTCAGCTCCACGCCCTTGATGATGGCGTGCTTGATGTTGTTGCTGGTGAAGGTCGGTTCATCGTAGCCGGGGGTGATGGCATCTTCGTTGATGAAGTCGCGGTACTTGTTATAGAAGACCGCGACGTCGAACGAGCCTTCCTCGAAGTTGCCGCGCAGGCCGGTCTCGTAGCTCTGGCTGCGTTCCGGGTCCAGGTCCGGGTTGGGCTCCACGCGGTAGCCGCTGGTGGGGTTGTCGAAGCGGCCGTACAGCGCCTTGGCGGTCGGGGTGCGGAAGCCCTGGGCGTACTGGCCGTACCACAGGTAGTTGTCGTTGAACGCGTAGGTCACGCCGAGCTTGGGCGAGAGCTGGTGCCAGGTCTTGCTTTCGCTGCTCACTTCGCCATCGCCGCTCTGGTCGACGGTGTTGAGGAATTCTTCGGTGACGTGCGGCTTCAGGCGGGTGTGGTCATAGCGCAGGCCGGGCAGGAAGGTCCAGTCGTTCCAGCGGATCTCGTCCTGGGCGAAGAGGGCATAGGTGTCGATGGTTGGATCGGGAAAGTCGCTGCTGCGCGCCAGTTGGTCGCTGGCCACGGTGCTCGGGCCGCCAATGGTGGGGCAGGTGCGGCTGACGGCCAGGCAGGTGGCGCCGCCTTCACGGTAGCCGGTGACTTTCTGGCGCTTTAGGGTGGTGCCGTAGGTCAGCAGGTGGTCGGTGTCGCCCAGGGCGAAGGCCTTGTCCATCTGCAGGTCGAGCACCCACTGGCGTTCCTTGTACTGGGTCTCGCGGGTGCGCAGTATCTGCCGGGTGATGGGGTAGTAGAACTCGTCGGTGCTCTGGTCGGTCTTGGCGATCTGGTAGTTGAAGGTCCACTTCAGGTGATCGGCCACCGCGCTGTCCAGCAGCATCTGGTGTTCCAGGCCGTAGCGTTCGCGGGTGATGGTGTCGTTGCCGGTACGCCACTGGTACATGCCGCCGGGCAGTACGGAGTCGGGGATGGTCGGCGCGCCATTGAAGTACGGGCCGCCGTAGGCGCTCTTCTGGTCGGTATCGACGTCGTCCTTGTACTTCTCGTAGACCAGGCCGAAGCGGCTGCCTTCGGCGTAGTTCCAACCCAGCTTGGCCAGCACGTTGGTGGTGCGCACATCTTCCGGGTTGGCTTCGGTGCGCGACAGGCCGGTGCCGCCGTGGCTGCCGTAGGACTCGGTCTCATGGCCGTTGCGTTGGCTCAGGTGCAGCAGGCCGTCGAAGTCGTCGTGGCGGCCGGCGACGGTGGCGGAAGTCAGCCAGCTGTCATCCGCGGAGCTGTAGCCGGTCTTCAGGCGCGCGCCGACATCCTGGCCGTCCTTGATGATGTCGTCCGGGTCGAGGGTGAAGTAGCTCACCGCGCCACCGATGGCGTTGCTGCCGTACAGGGCCGAAGCCGGACCACGGAGAATTTCCACGCGCTTGACGATTTCCGGGTCGACGTAGTTGCGCTCGGTCTGCGCGTACGGGCCATTGAAGAAACTGTTGGGAATCTCGACGCCGTCCACCTGCGTCAGCACGCGGTCGCCGTCGATGCCGCGGATGTTGTAGCCGGTGATGCCGGCACGGTTGCCGGTGCCGCCGACGGAGACGCCGGGCATGTCGCGCACCAGTTCCTTGATGGTGTTGACGTTCTTGCGGTCCAGCTCTTCGCGGCCGACGACGTTCACCGTGGAGGGCACCGAGGTGACGCTCTGCGCCTGGCGGGTAGCGGTGACGGTGAGCGGCTGCATCTCGGAGACCGAGGACAGGTTGCGCTCCAGCACCACGTTGCGCGGCCCGAGCTGGCGCACGGTGAGGCCGGTGCCGCCGAGCAGGGTCTTCAACGCGCGCTCCGCCGGTAGGCGGCCGCTGACACCCGGAGATACCACGCCGTCGGCCAGGTCGCCGGCAACGCCTACCTGCCAGCCTGTCACCGCGCTGAACTGGTTCAGTGCCTGGGGCAGCGGCTGACGGGCGATATCGAAGCTGTAGCCGGCCTGGGTCTGGCTGGCTTCGGCCGCGAGGGCGGAAGTGGCCGGGAGGCTGGCGAGGCCGATGGACAGGGCGAGCAGCGAGATGCTGGCCGGCGCGGACAGCCGGCGCAGAGGGGCACGCGAAGAAGCAATGGTCATCGAAGGGCTCTCTTAGTCAGTCTTTGTTCGCATTCGTAAATGCGAATCTATTGCATTGGCTTCTGACTAAACGAACGAGCCTTTCGAATCGCGTAAAAATATTTTCCGTGCTGGAAGGCGATCAGTTGAGGATCAGCAGTTTCGGGTATTCGTGCAGCTCGGCGGAGGTGATCTGGGCCAGCGAGCGGGCCACGCCCAGCGGGTCGTCCAGGCGCCAGTTGCCGGTGACGCTGACGTTGTCCAGGCGCTCGTTGGTGTTCACGATCCAGCCGGGGTAGTAACGGCGCAACTCGGCCAACACCTGGCTCATCGGGCAGTTCTCGAACACCATGCGGCCCTTCACCCAGGCCAGTTGGGATTCGGCCTCGGTGCCGTGCTGGCGTTCGCCGAAACCTTGCGGGCCGACGCGGATGCTGTCGCCAGCGCCAAGGCTGACGCGGGCGTCGTCCAGGCGCGTGCGCAGGTCCACCTCTCCGCGCTGCACGCTGACTTCCGCCTCGTTGCCCAGGTAGCGCACGGCGAACGCCGTGCCGCGCACGGTGACCTGCACCGGCCCGGCTTCCACCTCGAACGGGCGGCTGCGGTCGTGGGCAACGTCGAAGAAGGCTTCGCCGCGGTAGAGGCGGGCGACGCGCTGCTGGTCATCGACCCGGCTGGAGAACGCGGTGTCGGTATTGAGCAGCACGTTCGATCCATCGGCCAACTGGACTTTCTGCCGTTCGCCCACGGCGGTCAGATGGTCGGCGCGCAGGCGCGTCAGCAGGTCGCCCTGAACCATGATACCGATGGCGAGCACCAGCGCCGCGGCCGTGGCGACCGGCTTCCAGAAACGGTGCTGGCGACGCAGTGGCTGAACCATGGCCTGCCCCCGCTTGCGCTCCAGGCGCGCGGCAGCGACCGGCAGCAGTGGCGATTGCCACGCATCACGTACGCGCTGGTACGCCCGTGCGTTGCCTTCGCTGGCAGCGAGCCAGGCATCGAAGCGCGCGCGGGTGGCGGCGTCCATGTCGTCCTCGAGGATCAGCCAGTCGAGGGCTTCGGCCATCTGCTGGTCGTCGGGTGGGGCGGCGTGGGGCAAGGGGCGATCCTCGGGGCGGTGCTGAGAGGGTGAGCCGCGCATTGTTGTCGAATCGGCCGGCGAACGGTAGTCCGTCATACCGTTTCCTCAAGGCGGCTGACCAGTCCGACACAGATTGCCATGATCAGTTTCAGTTCCTTCTGCACCGTGCTGGCCGAAACATCGAGCTGCTCGGCGATCTCCGCGTAGCCGCAGCCATGCAGGCGGCTGAGGATGAAGATGCGCTGCTGGCGCTCGCTGAGTTCTTCGAGGGTGGCACCCAGGCGTTCGAGCAGTTTCTCCGCGTGCAACTGGTCTTCGGCGCTGGAGCCCGGCGCCGGCACAGCCTGCACCACATCGAAAGGCACGTCCTCGAGCATGGTCCGCGACTGCATGCGCAAGTGGCGCAGGTGGTCCAGGGCGAGGTTTCGGCCGGTCTGGAAGAGGAAGGGTTCCAGGTGATCGATGCGGCGTTCGAGCAGGGTGCGGGCGACGCGCAGGTAGGTTTCCTGCACCAGGTCTTCGGCGATGCTCGGGTTCTTCACCATCCGAACGAGCGTGCGCAGCAGCGGCAGGCGCTGGGCCAGAAAGACCGCGTCGAGGTTGGAAGTGCTCACAAGGGCGTCCAGCAGGAATAATTTTCAAATGATAATCAATGTTATTCAGCTGCGACTGATGGCACAAGCCCATCCGTGGTTCCGCTGGTGTAAGGGGAAATGAAAAAAGGGCGAGGCGCGCGGGGCGCCTCGCCCATTCCCTCAGCCGGCTGGTGAGGGGCAAGCGGGACTCAGGAGCGCACGGGGCGTGCGTTCAGGCGGGGTTCGTCGTTGCCGGAGTGTGCCTGGTTGGCCGCTTCCGGACGGCTGTTCCAGTGCGGGATCAGGATGCCGGCGGCGATCAGCGCGGTGACGGTGAAACCGATGAACACGGTGTAGGTGTCGAAGTAGCCCGGCAGCAGACCACCGAGGATCGCGCCGATGGAACCGCAGCCGTTGACGAAACCTGCTGCCGTGCCGGCTGCTTCGCCGGTGCCGAAGTCCACGGCAGCGGCGCCGCTGATCATGGAGTCCGGTCCGTACAGGGTCAGGCCCATCATGAACAGCAGGGCCAGTACCAACAGGCTGCTGCCGGTCTGCATGGCCGGGACGAACAGCGCCAGGCACACCGTCAGGCCGAGCAGGCTGATCACGCAGGCCGGCATGCGCCGCGCGCCGAAGATGCGGTCCGAGGCGTAGCCGATCAGGATCGGACCGAGCAACCCGGCGACTTCGAAGGCCGACGGCAGGATTGCCGCGCCGACCTTGCCCAGCCCCGGCATGCGTTCGTAGACGATCACCGGGCCCCAAAGCAGGATCGCGTAGCGCGCCGGCTTGAGCAGGAAGTAGGCAAGGCCCAGGGTCAGCACGGTGCGATTGCGCAACACCTTGCCGAGGATGCGCAGGGACTTGCCGTTCTCGCCCTCGTGCTTGAAGCCGGCGTAGTTCACCGCCTCGGGCTGCTGCACATCGGCTTCCACCGGCGGCAGGCCGACGTCCTGCGGGCGGTTGCGTTGCAGCAGCAGGAACAGGATGGCGACGGCGCCGACCACAGCGGCGGTGGAGTAGAACGCAGCATGCCAGGTGCCGAATACTTCATAGGCCCACCAGCCGGCGAAGGGCGAGGCGACCAGCCCGCCGAAGGCGTAACAGGTGCTCCACAGCCCGAGCACCCGGCCGCGCTCATGGGTGGCGAAGAAGCTGCCGATGTTCTTGCACAGCCCCGACCAGCCGGTGGATTGCGCCAGGCCCTGGACCACCATGCAGGTGGCGAAGATCGGCAGGGTGGCGAAGCTGCCCATGACCAGGGCGGCAGCGGCGGAGATCAGCAGGCCGCCGAACACCACCACGCGCGGGCCGTAGCGGTCGGCGAAGACGCCCCAGGTGAACTGGCCCACGGCGTAGGCCGTGAGGTAGATGGCGTCGAGGTTGGCCATCGCGATCTTGTCGAGATGGAAGGTCGGGTCTTCGGCGATGCCGAGCTTGGCCACCGAGAAGGCTTTGCGGGTGAAGTAGAAGGCCGCGTAGGCCAGCCAGGTGATGGCGAAGATCTGCCATTTCCAGCGCGCCAGGGAGGCGCGCGGCGAAGCGGTGCCGTGAGGGTTGAGCATGGTCTGACCTCGTTGTTGTTGTGCTGTGCCGGCAGTCAGTGAGTAACGCCTGTTTCTTGTTGTTGTTCTGGAAGCACGTCGCGCCGTCTTTGCGGTGCGGGTCAGAATCGCTGCAGCTGTTCTGTGCCGCCGTTCCTCGCAGGTGTTGAGAAGCGGCGGTGGAGCGATGGAAACAATTTCGAATAAATAACTGAAATCGATTTATCAGATTTCAAAAATAAGCTGGGCTTGTATGACAGAGCGCCATGACGCTAGTGTTCTGCGCGAATGACCTTTCAGTCGTGTTCTGTCCGATGGCGGATGACGGGTCAGAACCTTCCCGCAGAGGCGCGCCCATGTCCGTTTCCCACGCCCAGCTCAAGGCCTTCCATGCCGTCGCGGTACACGGCAGTTTCACCCGCGCCGCCGAGCGCCTGTTCCTCACCCAGCCGGCGGTGTCCGACCAGGTGCGCAAGCTGGAGGAGCGCTACGGCGTGTTGTTGTTCCACCGCAACAAGCGTTCGGTGCGCCTGACCGAACTGGGCGAACGCTTGCTGGCGGTGACCCAGCGGCTTTTCGTGATCGAGGCTGAGGCGCAAGAGCTGCTGCAGGAATCCAGCGCGCTGCAGACCGGCAGCCTGACCCTTGCGGTGGATGCACCGGTGCATGTGTTGCCGCAGATCGCGCGCTTCTGCCAGCGCCATCCGGGCATCCGCGTGAAGCTGGAGACGGGCAACACCGACGAATCCCTGCAGCGCCTGTTCGACTACCAGGCGGACCTGGCGTTGCTGGGGCGCGAGGTGCAGGACGAGCGCCTGCTGACCTTCACCTTGCGCAGCGATCCCATCGTTGCCTTCGTCGGCCGCAGTCACCCGTGGGCCGGGCGCGCATCCATCGAGCTGGCTGATCTCGACGACACGCCGCTGGTGTTGCGCGAGCAGGGCTCGGTGACCCGGCAGATGCTCGAAGCGGAAATGGCCCGCGCCGGCCTGCGCATCCGTCCAGCCATCGAAGTGGAAGGTCGCGAGGCATCGCTGGAAGCGGTGGCAGTGGGGATTGGTGTGGGTGTGGTTTCGGCTGCTGAACTGGGTGCGGATGCGCGCGTGCATGCGCTGCCGATCCTCGACTGCCACTGGCGCATGAGCGAGACATTGGTGTGCCTGCGTGAGCAGAGCACGCGGCGGATCGTGGCGACCTTTCTCGATCTGGTGAAGGAAGATTTACCGACGGAGTAGGGCGGCTGTTCGCATTCATCCGAAGGTTCCGTCGGCACCTGTAGGGCGAATAACCCGGAACGGGTTATCCGCCAGGACGGCGGATAACGCCCTACAGGGGATATCGGCGCGCGGCGTTCCTAAAGTCGATTCACAGGCGATGACTATCAGCCCTCCGCCAACTCCAGGAACGCACTCACCACCCGCAACCCCCGGCGCCGTTCCAGGCAGCCGATGGCGTGGCGGTTGAGCAGCCCATCGCCGCTCAGCGGAATCGCCTTTACCCGCGGGTCCGGGCTGACCTCCAGTGATGACACGATGCCGATTCCCAGCTCCGCCGCCACCGCTTCTGTGACCGCCTCGCGACTGTCCAGTTCCAGCAGCACGCGGGGCTCCACCGAGGCCGTCGAGCAGGCTGCATCGAAGGTCCGGCGGGTAATCGAATCGGGCTCGCGCAGCACCATGATCTGCTGGTCCAGCTCGCCCAGCGGCAGCTCGCCAGCGTGCCCGCTCCAGGCATGGCTGGCTGGCACCAGGGCGCAGATGCGTGACTCCACCAGCTCGCGCAGGAACAGCCCGGCGCGCGGCTCCACCTCGGTCAGCACGGCGATATCGACGTGCTCGTCCATCAGCGCGGCGAGGGTTTCCTGCGCGTTGCCCAGGCGCAGGTTGACGGTGATGCCGGGGTAGCGTGCACGCAACCGGGCGAGCATCGGCATCACCAGGTGTGGGCCGTCGGCGGCCACTTCGATACGCCCGGTCACCAGCTCGCGGCTGGCGTCGAGCATGGCCTCTGCTTCCTCTTCCAGGGCGAACAGCGTGCGACTGATGGCCGAAAGGCGTACGCCATCTTCTGTCAGCTCTACACCACGCGCAGTGCGGCGGAACAGGTTGACCTGGTAGTGCTCCTCCAGCGCCTTCACATGCCCGGTCACCGCCGGCTGGCTGATGAACAGGCGCTCGGCGGCGCGGGTGAAGCTGCGTTCGCGGGCGACGGCGTCGAAGGCGCGGAGCTGGAAGAGGTTCATGAGGTATATGTCCGGCTTATGCAGTGCATCGTGATAAACAATTTGAACGATATCTGCCCGGCCGGCAAGTTATGCCCAGGCCACGGCGAACCCGCCCGGCCCAACCGAATTCAGCCCTGACGACGTTCCCAAGAAAGAGGAATCGAGCATGAGCACTGCCGAGCGAGCCCCCATCCTGCTGACTCCCGGTCCGCTGACCACGTCCCCCCGCACCCGTCGCGCCATGATGGTCGACTGGGGTTCCTGGGACCGCGATTTCAACGACCTGACCGCCGACGTCTGTAAGCGCCTGCTGGCGATCATTCACGGCGAAGCGACCCACACCTGCGTTCCTCTGCAGGGCAGCGGTACCTTTTCCGTCGAAGCCGCCATCGGCACCCTGGTGCCGCGTGACGGCAAGGTGCTGGTGCTGATCAACGGCGCCTATGGCAAGCGCCTGGCGAAGATCTGCCAGGTGATCGGCCGCGAGTTCAGCACCTTCGAAACCGAAGAGGACGTGCCGACCACCGCCGCCGACGTCGATCGCCTGCTCACTGAAGACCCCAGTGTTACCCACGTCGCCCTGATCCACTGCGAGACCAGCACCGGCATCCTCAATCCGCTGCAGGACATCGCCAGGGTCATCGAGGCCCACGGCAAGCGCCTGATCATCGATGCCATGAGTTCCTTCGGCGCGCTGGACATCGACGCTCGCCACATTCCCTTCGATGCGCTGATCGCCGCTTCCGGCAAATGCCTGGAAGGCGTGCCAGGCATGGGCTTCGTCTTCGCCCGCAGCTCCGCCCTGAATGCCAGCACCGGCAACTGCCACTCGCTGTCCATGGACCTGCAGGACCAGCACGCCTACATGGCCAAGACTGGCCAGTGGCGCTTCACTCCGCCTACCCACGTGGTGGCTGCGCTGCACGAAGCGCTGAGCCAGTACGAGGAAGAGGGCGGTCTCGCGGCCCGTCATCAGCGTTACGCAAACAATTGCCAGACTCTGCTGGCGGAGATGGCCGAGCTCGGGTTCCGCAGCTTCCTGCCGGCGGAAATCCAGGCGCCGATCATCGTCACCTTCCACGCCCCGAGTGATGCTCGCTACAGCTTCACCGAGTTCTACAACCGGGTGCGCGAGAAGGGCTTCATCCTCTACCCGGGCAAGCTGACCCAGGTAGAAACCTTCCGCGTCGGTTGCATCGGCCAGGTCGACGCCAGCGGCATGCGCGCTGCAGTCGCGGCCATCGCCGAAACGCTGAAGGAAATGGAAGTCTTCGAAATCTGACGCCCGCCCGAATTCTCACAGGATTGAACGCCATGAATTACGAACAACCCAAGCAACTGCAAGCTGTCATCCTCGACTGGGCCGGCACCGTGGTCGACTTCGGCTCCTTCGCGCCGACCCAGATCTTCGTCGAGGCCTTCGCCGAGTTCGGCGTGCAGGTCAGCCTGGAAGAAGCCCGCGGCCCGATGGGCATGGGCAAGTGGGACCACATCCGTACCCTGTGCGATATCCCGGCCATCGCCGAGCGCTACAAGGCCAAGTTCGGCCGTGTGCCGAGCGACGACGACGTCACTGCCATCTACGAGCGTTTCATGCCGCTGCAGATCGAGAAGATCGCCGAGCACTCGGCGCTGATTCCCGGCGCACTGGACGCCATTGCTGCTGTACGCAAAGGCGGGCTGAAGGTCGGTTCCTGCTCCGGTTACCCGGCGGTGGTGATGGAGAAGGTCGTTGCCCTGGCCAAGACCAACGGCTACGTCGCCGACCACGTGGTCGCCACCGATGAAGTGCCCAACGGCCGTCCGCACCCGGCGCAGGCGCTGGCCAACGTGATCGCCCTGGGCATCAACGACGTGGCAGCCTGCGTGAAGGTCGACGACACCTGGCCGGGCATCCTCGAGGGCCGTAGCGCCGGCATGTGGACCGTGGCGCTGACCTGCTCGGGCAACGCCCTTGGGCTGACCTACGAGCAGTACAAGGCGCTGCCGGCCGAGAAGCTCGATCAGGAGCGTCGTCGCATCGGGCAGATGTTCGAGGGCTCGCGGCCGCACTACCTGATCGACACCATCGTCGAACTGCCGGCGGTGATCGCCGATATCAATGCGCGCCTGGCGCGGGGGGAGATGCCACAGGGCAGCTGACCGTTTGCTCCAGCCCAAAAAGCCCGCTCGATGCGGGCTTTTTTCTTTTGGCTCCAGAGGTCTTCCAGAGAAATGTCCGCACACTCCGAACTGCCCCTTTCAGGAGGCCTCGTTGATTCGGAGTTTCAGGGGTTGAGCGACATGGATGTCGCGAGAGCCGCGATGGGCCAGGGATGGCCCTTCGCGGCGTGCCCCTGAAACTTCGAATCAACGAGGGCATTTTTCGCCCCAAGCGAAAAACCGGATGGAGGGGCAAGACTTTTTGGTTCCTTTTGTGGCGTTTGACAAAAGGGACTCGCCGAGAGGCGAAACCAGAACTACCAGCACGCGCCGATGCGGCGCTTAAACATTGATCGCGACATTCAATTCACGACGTTGCGCACAAACCGCACCAGCACATCCCCATGGTTCTGGTAGGAAAACGGCTGGTTGCTCTTGAACACATGGAAGCCACCGGCCTCGACGTCCACTGTCTCTTCGGCGAGGACGATGGTCAGCCGGCCTTCGATCACGTAGGCCATGTCGTACCAGCCTTCGGCATCGGGCTCGGCGTTGTAGCGGTCGCCGGGTGCCAGGGACCAATGCCACAGCTCGGCCTGGCGGGTCGCGGGGGTGCTGGCGAGGAGGGTGCCGCGGCTGTCGGCCTGCTGGCCGCCCCAGGCTACCGCGTCGACACGGGTCAGGCCGCCGGTGGAGGGCGGACGCACCAGGTCGGCGAAGGTCACGCGCAGGGCGGCGGCGATGCGGTCAAGGGTGGCGAGGCTGACATTGGTGTCGCCGCTCTCGATGCCAACCAGCATCCGCCGGCTGACGCCCGAGGCCTTGGCCAGCGCGTCCTGGCTGAAGCCGGCGCTACGGCGGTGAGTCTTCACGTTATCGGCGACGTGCACCAGGACGCTGGGACGTTCGGAAGGAGTGGGCAGTATATTGCTCATTCTGGCCTTTTTGCGCATTATGTTGCGCATAACAGTCAACCAAGAAATCCCAACCGTTGCAACGCCTGTTCAGGTCCGCATCATGCCTCGCTCTCGCTTCATTTCCACTGCCTTCCCCATTCTCATCCTGATCGTGTCCATGGCCTCGATCCAGACCGGCGCGTCGGTCGCCAAGAGCCTGTTCCCGGTGCTCGGCGCCGAAGGCGTGACCTCCATGCGTCTGATCTTCGCGGCTATCCTCCTGCTGGCGATCCTTCGACCGTGGCGCACTTCGCTGCGTGGCAAGCCGCTCAAGCCGCTGTTCATCTATGGCGTGACCCTGGGCCTGATGAACCTGACCTTCTACATGGCGCTGCAGACCATCCCGCTGGGCGTCGCCGTGGCGCTGGAGTTCACCGGGCCGCTGGCGGTGGCGCTGTTCTATTCGCGCAAACCCATCGATTTCCTGTGGATCGCCATCGCCGTGGTCGGCCTCGGCCTGCTGCTGCCCATCGCCGACTTCGGCAACGGCATCGATCCCAAGGGCGCCGCCCTGGCGCTGGGTGCGGGTGTCTGCTGGGGGCTCTACATCATCTTCGGCCAGCGTGCCGGTAATGACCTGGGCGCGCAGGGTGCGGCGCTGGGCATCAGCATCGCGGCCATCTGCGTGGCGCCGATCGGCCTCGTGCACAGTGGCATGGCGCTGTTCGATGTCAGCCTGTTCCCGGCTTTGCTGGGCGTGGCGATCCTCTCCAGTGCCTTGCCCTATACCCTCGAGATGGTCGCCCTGACCCGTCTGCCGGCGCGCACCTTCGGCACCCTGATGAGCATCGAGCCAGCGTTCGGCGCGCTGTCCGGCCTGGTGTTCCTCGGCGAGCAACTGACGTCGCACCAGTGGATCGCCATCGGCGCCATCATTGTCGCCTCGGTGGGCACTACGCTGAGCAGCCGGCCGAAGCCGGCGCTGGTCACCGACTGAGCGCGAAAGGGGCTGTTCGTAGGATGGGTGGAGCGAAGCGATACCCATGCTGTCCGTGCACGAAATTGATGGGTATCGCTGCGCTCCACGCCATCCTACCCCGTTGCTTTTCCTGCAGGATTTCCCCAAGTAAAAGCCGCCCTCGGGCGGCTTTTTGCGTCATGGGACGTTCGTTATCCCGCTGTGCGCATTTCCTTCAGCACGATCTGCCGTCTGGCGCTGCGCGACAGGCGGATGCACAGCATCACCGCCGCGCAGGTCAGGCCGACGATCAGGCCTTCCCACAGCCCGCGCGGGCCGGTGGGTTCCTGCAGCCAGTGGGCGAGGCCGAGGCTGTAGCCGACCGGCAGGCCGATGCCCCAGTAGGCGAACAGGGTCATGATCATGGTCGCGCGGGTGTCCTGGTAGCCGCGCAGCGCGCCGGCGGCGGTGACCTGCACCGCGTCGGAGAACTGGAACAGCGCCGAGAACACCAGCAGCGTGGCGGCCAGCGCCAGTACCTCAGGGTCCTGGGTATAGAGCCCGGCGATGTGTTCGCGCATCAGCAGCATGCCGCTGGCGGATACGCAGGCGTACGCCAGCGCGGCTCCCATGCCCACGCCGGCAGCGAAGCGCGCATCGCGCGGTGCGCCGGCGCCGAGGGACTGGCCCACGCGCACGGTCACCGCCATGGCCAGCGAGTAGGGGATCATGAACACCAGTGCACTGAAGTTCAGCGCCACCTGGTGGCCCGCCACCACTTTCTCGCCAAGTTCGCCGATCAGCAGCGCGATCACCGAGAAGATGCTGGACTCGGCAAACACCGCAATGCCGATGGGCAGGCCGACGGCGACCAGACTGCCGATCACCTTCGGTTGCGGCAGCTCCCAGTGGCTGAACAGCTGGCTCGGCTTGTAGACCTTGGCCCCGTTCACCCACACCAGCATGCCCAGCAGCATGAACCACATCACCGAGCCGGTGGCCCAGCCGCAGCCGGGGCCGCCCAGGGCCGGGAAGCCGAGGTGGCCGTAGATCAGCACGTAGTTGATCGGGATGTTCAGCATCAGCCCGCAGATGCCCAGCACCATGCTCGGCCGGGTGCGCCCCAGGCCGTCGCTGAAGCAGCGCAGCACATGGTACAGCGCCACCGCCGGCAGGCCGCAGGCGATGCCGCGCAGGTAGAAGCAGCTGGGTTCGATCAGGGCTTCCTCGACCTTCATCGCCCGCAGGATCGGCTCGGACAGCAGCCACAATGTCGCGCCCGCCAGCGGGCCAACCAGCAGCGCCAGCCACAGCGCCTGGCGCACCAGTGGGCCGGTGCCGGCCTGGTCGCCCGCGCCATAGCGCTGGGCCACCTTGGCGGTGGTGGCGAGCAGGGTGCCGGTCATCAGCAGGAACACCGGAATCCAGATCGAGTTGCCCAGCGCCACTGCGGCCAGGTCGCGCGGCCCCACGCTGCCAGCCATCACCGCATCGACGAAGCCCATGGCGGTGGTCGCCAGCTGGGCGATCATGATGGGTGCTGCGAGGGTCAGCAGTTCCTTGAGTTCGATGGCGGTGCGCCGTCCGCGAGAGACGGGCTGGGTGAGGCTGGTCACGGCTTTCCTTGGCAAGAAGAATTGGCGGGAAGCCGGCCAGTTTAAGGGCTGACGCGTCAGTCAGGAAGTCTTGCCTGTGTCGCGCGGGACCGCGCGCAGGGCTGAAGGATCGGCGCTGACGTAGGGCGCATAACGCGCCAGCGTTATCCGCCTTGAAGGGAGCGGCGCATAACCTGTTCCAGGTTATGCGCCCTGCATGGCTGTGCGGGACCGCGCGCAGCAGCGCTGGTAAAGTACCCGCAGCCGATTTCTGGAGCCTGCCCATGCGTATCCTTGCCGATGAAAACATCCCCCTGGTCGAAGCCTTCTTCGGCGCCCATGGCGACATCCGTCGCCTGCCCGGACGCAGCATCGATCGCGCCGCCCTGGGCGACGCCGAAGTCCTGCTGGTTCGCTCGGTGACCGATGTCAGCCGCGAGCTGCTCGCAGGCAGCCAGGTGAAATTCGTCGGCACCTGCACCATCGGTACCGATCACCTGGACCTCGACTACTTCGCCAAGGCCGGCATCGTCTGGTCCAGTGCGCCCGGCTGCAATGCGCGCGGTGTGGTGGACTGGGTGCTGGGCAGCCTGCTGGTGCTGGCCGAAGTGCACGGCGCCAAGCTGTCCGAACGCCGTTATGGCGTGGTCGGCGCAGGACAGGTGGGCGGCCGCCTGGTGGATGTGCTGCGCGGCCTGGGGTGGGACGTGCGCGTGTGCGACCCGCCGCGTGCCGCCGCTGAAGGCGGTGATTTCCGCAGCCTGGAAGAAGTACTGCGCGAGTGCGACGTCATCAGCCTGCATACGCCGCTGACCCGCGACGGTGAAAACCCGACGCGCCACCTGATCGACGCGCAGCGTCTCAAGGCGCTGCGTCCCGGCACCTGGCTGATCAACGCCAGCCGGGGCGGCGTGGTCGACAACACGGCGCTGCGTATCCACCTGGAATCCGGCGCCGACATCGACGTCGCGCTGGATGTCTGGGAAGGCGAACCGGAAGTGAACGTACGTCTGGCCGAACTCTGCCGCATTGCCACCCCGCACATCGCCGGCTACAGCCTGGACGGCAAGCTGCGCGGCACGGCGCAGATCTACGAGGCTTTCTGCGCCTGGCAGCAAAGCGCACCGGCCGTCGACCTGGACGACCTGCTGCCCACGCAATGGCTGGCCGAATTGAGCCTGAAGGAAGAATGCGACCCGGAGTGGGCGCTGGCGATGCTCTGCCGTGCGGTGTACGACCCGCGCAGCGATGACGCCAATTTCCGCCGTAGCCTGGCAGGGGACACCCAGACCCGGCGGGCAGCCTTTGACGCGTTACGCAAGCACTACCCGCCGCGCCGGGAGATCACCGGGCTGTGGGTAGACATCCAGGGCGACTCTCCGCGCCTGGAAAGCCTGCTGACCGCGCTGGGCGCCAACCGGGTCGGGGAGTAGGGCGCACGCGTCGCCGTGCTTTGAGTCCGCTCAGCGGCGCGGCGGCTCGCAGGTCTTGTCCAGTTCCTGGCAGGCACGCTGGATCATGTCTTCGGTGATCGGGACTTCACGGCCCTGAGCATCGATGATCGAGCCGCCGACTGGTTGCTGCGGATTGCGCGGAGCGGGGCGGGGAGTGGATTCACGGTGGGTTTGCAGGCTCATGGCCAATCTCCTCTACATCAGTGCATTGCAGTCTAGGCAGATCAGATGAAACCCCGGTGACAGAGGCTGCGCAGGGCAGCGCCGAAGAACCGTCACCGAAGACAGACGACCGTAATGCCCTCGCAGATTGCGTGCCAATCGCGAAGTCCCCGGTCGTTTGCTTGTCGTTATAGTGGTTCGGGATTTGCCGCTCCTTGGTCCGACCCGGCGTTGCACCGGTGGTTCGAAGAAGTTTCCCTCGAGGATGAGTATGGACAGGATTCGCATAGGGCTGATCATCAATCCGCTGGCCGGTATCGGCGGCCCGACCGCGCTCAAGGGCAGTGACGGCGTCGCGGAGCTGGCTTTGGCGCGCGGCGCCGAACCTCGGGCGGCAGAGCGCACGCGTGTTGCGCTGGAGTACCTGCTGCCGGTGTGCGAGCGCCTGGAGTTCCTCTCCTTCCCCGGCGCCATGGGGGCTGATCTGCTGGCGGACATGGGCTTTGCCCATCGTCTGGTGGGCGAACTGGAGCAGGCGCAGACCAGCGCGGCAGATACCCGTCACGCCGTGCAGGCGTTGCAGGAGGCCGGCGTGGCGCTGATTCTCTTTGCTGGCGGCGATGGCACCGCGCGGGATGTGGCCGAGGTGGCCCGCGAAGGCCAGCCCGTGCTGGGCATTCCGGCCGGCGTGAAAATCCATTCCGGGGTCTATACCATCAGCCCGCGCGCCGCCGGAGAACTGGCGCGGCGGCTGGTGGACGGCGGGCTGGTGCGCCTGACCCAGGGCGAAGTGCGCGACCTTGACGAAGCGGCGCTGCGCGAGGGTCGTGTCGCTGCGCGCTGGTATGCCGAACTGACGGTGCCCGAGGAAGGTCACTTCATGCAGCATGTGAAGCAGGCCGGCATGGAGACCGAGGAACTGGTGCTGGCCGATCTTGCCGCCTGGCTGGAAGACAGCTGGGAAGACGACGTGCGTTACGTCTTCGGGCCCGGTTCGACCCTGCACGGGCTGGCCGCCGACCTGCACCTGGACACTACGTTGCTGGGCGTCGACGTGATCGAGAACGGCGAAGTGATCGCCCATGATGTCACCGAGGCGCAGTTGTTCGAGCTGGTGAGCGGGCATCCAGCCTTCCTGCTGGTCACCGCCATCGGCGGGCAAGGACACATCCTCGGACGCGGCAACCAGCAGATCAGCCCGCGTGTGCTG
Organism: Pseudomonas sp. YH-1; assembly: GCF_051990045.1. Taxonomy (NCBI): domain Bacteria; kingdom Pseudomonadati; phylum Pseudomonadota; class Gammaproteobacteria; order Pseudomonadales; family Pseudomonadaceae; genus Pseudomonas; species Pseudomonas sp. YH-1. The sequence continues at coordinate 3,789,611 of NZ_CP178184.1, forward strand.
CGCGCCATCGGTATCGAGCGCCTGCGGGTGGTCGCCACCAAGCGCAAGCTCGGCACCCTCGAAGGCCGGCCGCTGCTGGTGGACAGCGGGGATACCGAACTGGACGCGAGCTTCCCGGCGGCCGTGAGGGTGTGGGCCGGCTACAAGGAAGAACTGCTCTATCCGCTGGGCTGGGGCAGCGACGACCAGCCGTCCGTGTAGCGCGTTATCCGCCGCGTCGGCACCGCTGGTGCTGGCGTCTGCCATGGCCATCTGTAGTGAGGCGGCAGCCGCGAAAGCCGAACCACCCCTCAGTACGGTGGTGCATGTCACCGGGCCTGATCTAGACTCCATCGCTTCGTGAAACTGGGCGGGGAGCAGGGCCATGCATACCGGCGGTTGTCTGTGCGGCGCGGTGCGCTACGAGATCAGCGGCGAGCTGGCGCCAATCCAGGTCTGCCATTGCGGCCAGTGCCGCAAGGCGCAGGGCGGGCCGTTCGCCACCAACCTTCCCGTGGATCGCGTGGCGTTTCGCCTGCTCAGCGGTGAGTCCGAGCTGGCCGAGTACCGCGCTACGCCAGAGAAGAAACGCGTGTTCTGCCGCACCTGCGGATCGCCGATCTACAGCGCCCGCGATGCGTTGCCGGAAACTTTGCGGGTGCGTGCGGGAACCCTGGACGAGCCCGTGCGGACAAAGCTCGAAGCACATTACTACGTCGATTCCCGCGCCACCTGGTGGCCGCTGGAGGACAATCTGCCCCGCTACGGGGGCGCAAAGCCGGGATGAAGGAGCTGGCACCGCCAGCAGCAGTCAGGGAGCAACAGGGTCAGTGGCAATGGAACGGAAATTTCGCGTGCTGGTGTTGGGCGGCTACGGCAACTTCGGCAGCCTGATCGTGCGCCGCCTCAGCGGCATCGACGGCATCCGCGTGCTGGTGGGCGGGCGCGACCAACGGCGCGCCAATGAGCTGGCCGCGCAGGTAGGCGGCGAGGCGGTTTGCCTGGACATGAACCAGCCGACGCTGGCCGGCCGCCTCAACGACCTGAAAGTCGACCTGGTGATCTCCACCGCCGGCCCTTTCCAGGGGCAGGATTACCGCGTCGCCCGCGCCGCCATCGGCGCCCGCGCGCACTACATCGACCTGGCCGACGCTCGCCAATTCGTCTGCGGCATCCACGAACTCGATCGTGCCGCGCGCAGCGCCGGGGTGCTGGTCTGTAGCGGCGCCAGTTCGGTGCCTGCGCTGGCCGCCTCGGTGATCGACGATTTGCTGCCGCGCTTCCAGCGCCTGGACAGCATCCACCACGGCATCAGTTCCTCGGCGAAGATTCCCGGCCAGGCCACGGTATCCGCGGTGCTGGGCTACTGTGGCAAGCCGTTGCGCCAGTGGCGCCAGGGTCGCTGGCAGGACGTGCACGGCTGGCAGGGGCTGAATCGCCACCGTTTTCCGGCTCCCTTGGGGCAACGCTGGCTGGCCCACTGTGACGTACCGGACCTCGACCTGTTCCCGCAGCGCTACCCCGGCGTGCAGGACGTGCATTTCTCCGCCGGCCTTGGCCTGGGCCTTACCCAGTTCGGCACCTGGGGCCTGTCCTGGCTGGTGCGTGCCGGGTTGGTGAAGGATGCCGCGCGCCTGGGCGCCGGCCTGCACCGCATCGCTGTGGCGATGGAGCCCTTGGGCGACGGGCGCAGTGGCATGTTCGTCCAGTTGCAGGGCGTCGATGGCGACGGCAAGCCGCTGGCGCTGTGCTGGGAAATGCTCGCGCAGCAAGACCACGGCCCGAACATTCCCTGCATGGCGGCGGTGGCTTTGGCGCGCAAGCTGGCGGCGGGGCAGTTGCGTCAGCGTGGCGCCACACCCTGCATCGGCCTGCTCACTACCGGCGAGTACGTGGCCGAGCTGGAAGGATTGAACATCTCCCACGGCCTGCGCGAAATGGCCGCGCACTGAGCCTTGGGTGTTGCCAGGGCAACAGTCGATCAGCAGCGCTGTTGCCACAGTGACACGAAGCACCGGGAAAACCGGCTGAAGTGCCCTGAAATCGCACATTTTCCTGTTGGTACGCCCCTTGCTCTAGGCCTCTGTACCTAGCGCAACAGTCAACAGGGAAAACCCATGACCAGCCCCATCAAAGTGGTCGCCGTCTCCGGCGGCACCTATCGCCCCTCGCGCACCCTGGTGCTCACCCAGGCCGTGCTCGACGCCCTCGGCGAGCAGCTTCCGGTAGACGCCCGAGTCATCGAACTGGCCGACATCGCCCGCCCGCTGGGCGCCGCACTGTCGCGCCAGGAGCTCTCCGCCGAGCTGGAAGCCACCCTGCGCGAGATCGAGACCGCCGACCTGCTGGTGGTTGCGTCGCCGGTCTACCGCGGCTCCTATCCGGGCCTGCTCAAGCACCTGTTCGACCTGGTGGACATGAACGCCCTGATCGACACCCCGGTACTGCTCGCCGCCACCGGCGGCAGCGAGCGCCACGCGCTGGTCCTCGACCACCAGCTGCGCCCGCTGTTCAGCTTCTTCCAGTCGATCACGCTGCCCATCGGCGTGTACGCCAGCGAAGCGGACTTCGCCAACTACCAGATCACCAGCGACACCCTGCGCGCCCGCATACAGCTGGCCGCCGAACGCGCCGCGCCGCTGTTCGTCCGCCCGCAACTGCGCAAGACCGCCTGAGGAGCCCGCGATGAACGTGTTCTGGTTCCTGCCGACCCACGGCGACGGTCATTTCCTCGGCACCAGCGAGGGCGCGCGCCCGGTGTCGCTGCCGTACCTGAAACAGATCGCCCAGGCTGCCGATTCCCTCGGCTATTACGGCGTGCTGATTCCCACCGGCCGTTCCTGTGAGGATTCCTGGGTCGTCGCCTCGGCCCTGGCGCCGCTGACCGAGCGCCTGCGTTACCTGGTGGCGATCCGTCCAGGGATCATCTCGCCGACCGTGTCCGCGCGCATGGCCGCGACCCTGGATCGGCTGTCCGGCGGACGCCTGCTGATCAACGTGGTCACCGGCGGCGATCCGGATGAAAATCGCGGCGATGGTATCCACCTCAGCCATGCCGAGCGTTATGAAGTCACCGATGAATTCCTGCGTATCTGGCGCCGCGTGCTGCAGGGCGAATCCGTGGACTTCAATGGCAAGCACCTGCAGGTGGAGAACGCCAAGGCGCTCTATCCGCCGATCCAGAAGCCTTATCCGCCGCTGTACTTCGGTGGCTCCTCCGCCGAGGCTCACGATCTGGCCGCCGAGCAGGTGGACGTCTACCTGACCTGGGGCGAGCCGCCGCAAGCGGTCGCGCAGAAGATTGCCGATGTGCGCGAGAAAGCCGCAAAACAGGGCCGCACCGTCAAGTTCGGCATTCGCCTGCACGTGATCGTCCGCGAGACCGCCGAAGAAGCCTGGCAGGCCGCCGACAAGCTGATCGCCAACATCTCCGACGAGACCATCGCCAACGCGCAGAAGTCCTTCGCCCGCTTCGACTCCGAAGGCCAGCGGCGCATGGCCGCGCTGCACGGCGGCCGCCGTGACCAACTGGAGATCTACCCCAATCTCTGGGCCGGTGTCGGCCTGGTACGCGGCGGCGCCGGTACCGCACTGGTGGGTGATCCGCAGCAGGTCGCCGAGCGCATCAGGGAATACGCGGACCTGGGGATCGACAGCTTCATCTTCTCCGGCTACCCGCACCTGGAAGAGGCCTACCGCTTCGCCGAGCTGGTCTTCCCGCTGCTGCCCGAGCCCTATGCGAGCCTCGCCGGGCGCGGCGTGACCAATCTCACCGGGCCCTTCGGCGAGATGATCGCCAACGACGTGCTGCCCGGACGCAAGGCCGGTTGAGATCCCCCTGATGTGCCGGGCAGGAGCCCGGCGCATCCCGAATCGATAGAAGAGGAAGCGAGCGTGAACGCCAATACGCGTCTCGACGCACAGACACCCGGGCAGATCGCCCAGCGCCTGGCCGCCGGTTTCGCCGAAACCGCCGCCGAGCGTGACATCCGTGGCGGGACGCCGAAGGCCGAGCGCGATGCGCTGCGCCAGAGCGGACTGCTGTCGCTGATCATCCCCACCGAGTACGGCGGCCTGGGTGCGGACTGGAGCACCACGCTGGACGTCGTGCGCCAGTTTGCCGTGGTCGACAGCTCCATCGCCCACGTCTTCGGCTTCCAGCACCTGATGCTGGCAACCGTGCGCCTGTTCTCCCGCCCGGAGCAGTGGCAGCCGTGGTTCGAGCTGACCGCGCGCAATCGATGGTTCTGGGGCAACGCGCTGAATCCGCTGGATACCCGCACCGTTTCGCGCACCTTCGCCGGCTGGCGCGAGTTCTCCGGACGCAAGAGCTTCTGCTCCGGCGCGCTGGACTCGGAAATGCTCATCGCTTCGGCACTCGACGGCGAGGGCGGCAAGCTGCTGATCGCTGCCATCCCCACCGCGCGCAGCGGCATCAGCCTGGGCCACGACTGGGACAACATGGGCCAGCGCCAGACCGACAGCGGCAGCGCCACCTTCGAGCGCGTGCGGGTGGAGGAGAGCGAGCTGCTGCTCGATCCGGGCCCGCTGAGCACGCCGTTCGCCTGCCTGCGCCCGCTGATCGCGCAGCTGATCTTCACCCATGTCTTCCTCGGCATCGCCGAAGGCGCCTTCGAGGAAGCGCGGCAATACACGCTCAAGGAGGCCCGTCCGTGGTTCCGCTCCAGTGCCGCCACGGTCGGCGAGGACCCCTACGTGCTCGCGCATTACGGCGAGTTCTGGGTCGGCCTGGAAAGCACGCGCCTGCTGGTCCGTCGCGCCGCACAACTGCTCGACGAAGCCTGGAGCAAGGGCGCTGCGCTGGATGCCGACGAACGCGGGCGGCTGGCCGTGGCCATCGCCACCGCCAAGGTCGCCGCTACTCGCAACGGCCTGGAAATCTGCAACCGCCTGTTCGAGGTCACCGGTGCGCGCTCCACCCACGCCGCGCTGCGCATCGACCGCTACTGGCGCAACCTGCGCACCCAGACCCTGCACGACCCGGTGGACTACAAGGTTCGCGAGCTGGGTGATTGGGCGCTGAACCAGCAACTGCCGCAACCGACTTTCTACTCATGAACGCGACCACCCCCGAGGGTCTGCTGACCCTGCCCAAATCCCCCGCGCTGGCCACTTCCATCCGCGCTACCGCCCAGGTTTTCGAGGACCCGAAATCCCAGGCGCTGCTCGACCACCTGCAGCAGGTCGCGCCCAGCGAAGCGAGCGTGCTGATCATCGGCGAGACCGGCACTGGCAAGGAGCTGGTGGCGCGACACATTCACAACCTCAGCTCACGACGCAGCGGGCCGTTCGTGGCAGTGAACTGCGGGGCCTTCTCCGAATCCCTGGTCGAGGCCGAGCTGTTCGGCCACGAGAAGGGGGCCTTCACCGGCGCGCTGGCGGCCAAGGCCGGCTGGTTCGAGGAAGCCGACGGCGGCACCCTGTTCCTCGACGAGATCGGCGATTTGCCGATGCCGATCCAGGTCAAGCTGCTGCGTGTCCTGCAGGAGCGCGAGGTGGTGCGCCTGGGTTCGCGCAAGAGCATTCCGATCAACGTGCGGGTGCTGGCGGCCACCAACGTGCAGCTGGAGAAGGCGATCAACGCCGGGCATTTCCGCGAGGACCTGTACTACCGGCTCAATGTCGTCAGCCTGGAGTTGTCGCCGCTGCGCGAGCGACCCGGCGACATCCTCCCCCTGACCCGCCACTTCATCGCCGAGTACAGCCGGCGCCTGGGCTACGGCCAGAGCCAGCTGAGCGCGGAAGCCGCGCAGAAACTGCGCAGCTATTCCTGGCCGGGGAACATCCGCGAGCTGGAAAACGTCATCCACCACACGCTGCTGATCTGCCGCGACGGCGTGGTGCGTGCCGAAGACCTGCACCTGTCGAACCTGCGCATCGAGCGCAGCGAAGAACCACGGTTGGAATCCCTGGGTGCCGAGCAGATTCTCCAGCAGGCCTTCCAGCGCTTGTTCGAAGAGCAGGGCGGCAACCTGCATGCCCGCGTGGAAGACGCCTTGCTGCGCGCGGCCTATCGCTTCTGCCACTGCAACCAGGTGCACACCGCCAATCTGCTTGGGCTGAGCCGCAACGTCACGCGCACGCGGCTGATCGAAATCGGCGAGCTGGTGGTGAACAAGCGCCGGGGGGCGACGGTGATCGACCCGCAGCGGGGCGTGCGGCTGTCGATCTAGGGCCTGCTGCTTGGGCCTGTCTATTTGGAGGTATTCGCCGCGGGCCACTGATCCACGGCAACGAAACGGGCCAGTGGCCAGCCTAGACTCCGGGACCGCCCATCCCAAGCGAAAGGAGTCACCCATGCACGTGGACATCGCCATCGTCGGCGCCGGCCCCGCCGGGCTTTGCCTGGCCCGCTCGCTGTCGGGCAACGGCCTGTCGATCCTGCTGATCGACCGCCAGCCGCTGGCCGCCGTGTCCGAGCCTGCCGAGGACGGCCGGGAGATCGCCCTGACCCATGCCTCCCGCGCCGAACTGCAGCGGCTGGGGATGTGGTCACGGATCGATCCCGAGGAAGTCTCGCCGCTGCGCGATGCCCAGGTGCTCAATGGCCCTTCGCTGTTCACCCTGCGCATCGAGGCCGAGCAGGCCGGCGCCGAGCAACTGGGGTATTTCGTCTCCAACCAGATGATCCGCCGCGCTGCGTTCGACGCAGTGCACGAGTGCGCGGATGTCTCGCTGGTGTGCGGACGCGCCTTGCGTTCGCTGCAGGTCCGGCAGGATGGCGTGGCGCTGACCCTGGACGATGACAGCCGCGTCCATGCGCGCCTGCTGGTCGCCGCCGACAGTCGCTTTTCCGAGACTCGCCGCATGCTGGGTATCGGTGCGAGTATGGAGGACTTCGGCAAGACCATGATGGTCTGCCGCATGGCCCATGAGAAACCGCACCACAACGTCGCCTGGGAATGGTTCGGCTACGGACAGACCCTGGCGCTGCTGCCGATCAATGGCGACCGCTCCTCCGTAGTGCTGACCTTGCCGCAGCGCGAGATGGCGCCGCTGCTGGAACTGGACGAGCAGGCCTTTGCCCATGAGATGGAGCGTCGCTTCGACCGCCGTCTGGGCGGCATGGAGCTGCTCGGCCCGCGTCACAGCTACCCGTTGGTCGGGGTGTACTCGGATCGTTTCGTCGGTCCGCGCAGTGCGCTGATTGGTGATGCCGCCGTCGGCATGCACCCGGTCACCGCGCACGGCTTCAACTTCGGTCTGCAGAGCCAGCGTCGGCTGGCCAATGAAATCCTTGCTACCCATCGCCGGGGCGGCGATATCGGCGGTACCTGGCCGCTGCGCCGCTACGCCATGGCTCACCGCCTGGCGACCTGGCCGCTTTACCAGGCCACCCGATTGATCGTCGGCATGTACACCGACCCGCGCCCGCCAGTTCGTCTGCTGCGCAATGCCGGCCTGCGCCTGGCGCAGAACCTGCCGCCGCTGCGCACGGCGATTGCGAAGCACCTGACACAGGGCGCCTGAGGGCGTTCGCGAGCAAGCTCGCTCCTACAGTCACTGGGACTTTCGGTGTGCTCTTCGTAGGAGCGAGCTTGCTCGCGAACCAAAGTCCGCCTGTGGTCCGGCCTGGAGACGATCGGGTGCGCCGAATCCCTGGTTATCAGGCCGCTTCGGTCTGCCGCGCTTTCTTCTGCTCCAGCTCGCGCACCAGCGGCAGTACCTTTTCACCGAAGTAGCGCACCTCTTCCTGGAAGTGCAGAAAGCCCGCCAGCACCAGGTCCACGCCCACGGCCTTGAGCGCGACGATTCGCTCGGCGATCTGCTGCGGCGTGCCGATCAGGTTGGTCTTGAAGCCGTCGTTGTACTGCACCAGGTCCTCGAAGCTGGACTTGGCCCAGTTGCCTTCGCCCTCCGGTGACGCCGCACCGGCCTGTTTCGCCGCGTGGCCAAAGGCGTTCACCGCTTCCGGGTCGGCCTTGTCGATGATCTCGGCGAGCACCGCGCGGGCTTCTTCCTCGGTGTCGCGGGCGATGACGAAGGCGTTTACCCCGATCTTCACCGAGTGCCCGTTGGCGACGGCTTTTTCGCGGATGTCGTCCACCTGGGCCTTGATGCCTTCCACGCTGTTGCCGTTCGTGAAATACCAGTCGGATACGCGCGAAGCCATGTCACGGGCAGCCCGCGAGCTGCCGCCCTGGAAGATTTCCGGGTGCGGGCGCTGGATGGGCCTGGGTTTCAGGTTGTAATCGTGGAAGCGATAGAAGTCGCCCTTGAAGGTGAAGTTGTCCTGGGTCCAGATGCCCTTCAGGGCGCGGATGAATTCCTCCGAGCGGCGATAGCGCTCGTCGTGCTCCAGCCAGGGCTCGCCGATGGCCTGGAACTCGCCCTTGAACCAGCCGCTGACGATATTCACGGCGATGCGTCCGGCGGTGAGCTGGTCGATGGTCGCCAGTTGCTTGGCCGCCAGTGCCGGCGTCCAGGGGCCGGGGAGGATGGCGGCGATCACCTTGAGCTTTTCGGTGGCGCCCAGCAGCGCGTGGCTGAAAGCGACCGACTCGTGCTGGTACTCGGCGCCGTAGCCGGCGGTGAAGCGGATCTGTGTCAGCGCGTAGTCGAACCCCGCATCCTCGGCGATGCGCGCCAGCTGGCGGTTGTAATCGATGTCCCAGTGGGTGCGCTGTTCTATCTTGCTGACCACCAGGCCGCCGCTGACGTTGGGGACCCAGTAGGCGAAGCGGATCGGTTGTTGGCTCATGGCTCGGGCTCCTCGGGGCTGCACAGCGGCGAAGGTGCCGCAGGGTGAGCAGAGCGAAAGCCGTGCCACGAGAGGAAATTTCTGGCGGATCAGACACTTGGTGATTGGCCGGGACAGCGGCTGCTGTTCCTTCTGGTGCAACGCTGCTGGCCAACTGTTGCCCAGGCAACAGCGCGGGGTGCGACAACCGGCCCCTGAGCAGGCGCCGGCAACGCTGTCAGAATTCGACGTTCACCCGCTCATAGAAGCGGGGACCTCCTGCGTGCGAATCCATAACAGGAAAAATCCAGGGGCACCACCATGGCCATCACTTCCAGCGATATCTGCACTGCCGCCGACGGGTTGTCGGGCTTCGTCGGCTTCAACCTCAAGACCGGCAAGTACATCGTGCGTTTCAGCGAGGATTCCTTCGGCATGGATGTGGCCGAGGACAGCATCCGCCCGTCCTGCGAGTTCGTCTGGGCGCAGAAGAACGGCCTGGTGATGACCCTGAGCCGCGAATGCCTGCAGATCCTCGCCGAGCAGAACATCCATGATCGCCTGAATCTGAACGAGGCACTGCTCACCTACCTGCGTCGCACCGACCTGCCGGAGATCGCCGCCGAGCGTCATCTGAAGTGATTGCCACGCCCGGGCGCCGGGCGTTCGCAGGGGCGGGGCGCCGGGCAGCGCGAAGCCGGGGAGGGGTTCGCGGGCCCGCTCCTGCGGAGTACGAGACAGCAGGATGCGTTGGAGCGGATAAAGTCCGCTCCAACGCTCTTTGCGCCTTACTGGGCCAGTTCCTTGCGCAGATCTGCAACCTGGCTGGTGGTGACCGGTGCCGCTGCATTGCCCCAGGTATTGCGTACATAGGTCAGCACATCGGCAATGTTGTCGTCGCTGAGGTTCCAGGCGAACGAGGGCATGGCCGGCGTCGTCGGCGCAGCATCGGTACCGCCGGCGCGACTGCCGGCCAGTACCACGCGGATCAGCGAGGTCGGGTCGTCGTTGTTGACCAGCGGGGCGGCAGCCAGTGTCGGGAACAGGTTCTTCACACCGGCACCGCTACTCACGTGACAGGCCGAGCAGCGGTCGGCGTAGATCGCCTTGCCCGCGACCATCGCTGCGTCGGTGGCTGCCACTGGCGCCGGTGATGCTTTGCCCGCCGCGCCATCCTTGAGGTACACCGCCACCGCCAGCAGGTCTTCGTCGGTCCAGTGCTGGGTGGAGTTCTCCACCGCTTCGGCCATGGGGCCGGAGGCGATGTCGAAGCGGTTGGCACCGGTTTTCAGGTACTGCACGAGGTCCTCGGTGCTCCACTGGCCGATGCCGCTGTGCGGGTTCGCGGTGATGTCCGGGGCAACCCAGCCCTGCAGGTTGGCGCCGGCGAGGAAGTGGTCGTTGTCGTCACCGCCAATCAGGTTCTTCGGCGTGTGGCAGGTACCGCAGTGGCCCAGGCCTTCCACCAGGTAGGCGCCACGGTTCCACTGTGCCGACTTGTCCGGCGCGGGCACGAATTCGCCCTGGGTGAAGTTCAGCCAGTTCCAGCCGATCAGGCTGGTGCGTACGCTGAAGGGGAAGGGCAGCTGGTTGGTTTCCACCGGGTTGTGCACCGGCTGCAGGGTCTGCAGGTAGGCCCAGAGCGCCAGGTTGTCCTCACGGCGCACCTTGGTATAGGCGGTGAATGGCATGGCGCCATACAGACGCTTGCCGCCACGGCTGTGTCCGGTGGACATGACGGCCTGGAAGTCCTCGAAGCTCCAGCGTCCCAGCCCGGTTTCCGGGTCGGGGGTAATGTTGGCGCCGACCAGTTTGCCGAACGGTGTCTCGATGGCCACGCCGCCGGAGAAGGGCGCCTGGCCGGGGATGGTGTGACACGCGGTGCAGTCGCCGAGTACGGCGAGGTAGCGGCCCTTTTCAACCAGGTTGTAGGAGTCCGCGGCGGTTCCGGCGAAGGCTGGCTGCAGGTTGAGGCCGAGCAGGGCGAGGGTGCCCAGAGAGAGAAGGGTCTTCATACGCTAATCATCTCCCCGGGGCGCTTCAGGTACAGCCGGCGGATCGCATCGGCGGCCTTGAAGGCCAGCGCGCCAACGGTGCCGGTGGGGTTGTAGCCGGGGTTCTGCGGGAAGGCCGAAGAGCCCACCACGAACAGGTTGGGCACGCCCCAGACCTGCAGGTGCTTGTTCACCGAACTGTTCTTCGGGTCGGCGCCCATGATGAAGCCGCCGACAATGTGCGAGGACTGGTAGGAGGTATTGGACCAGGGGCCTTTGCGCGGCGCCGGGACTATCTGCTGCGGGTTCATGCTGCGGGCGATCTCGGCGACCTTGTCGGTGCAGTATTGCGCCATCCTCAGGTCGTTCTCCGGGAAATCGAAGGTGATGCGCAGCAGCGGTCGGCCATGGGGGTCGTTGTAGTTGGGGTCCAGCGACAGGTAGTTGCCGCGCGTGGAATAGCTGCTGGCTTCGCAGCCGATGGACATGTTGCTCAGATAGCTCTCCACCGTGGCCTTCTTCCATGCCGAGCCCCAGGCCGGTGTGCCGGGTGGCGTGGGGCGCGAGTCGATGGGCGCGGCGCCGATCGGTGTCACGCGGGTGCTGCCGCCGCCGACGAAGCCGAGCCCGGAGTGGTCGAAGTTATCGTTGTTGAATTCGTCGATGCCCATGCCGATGGCACCGCCACCGATGAACGGGTTGAAGTTCTTGTCCTTGAAGAACAGCTTGACGCTATTGGCCGTCTGGTAGGCGAAGTTACGCCCGGTGGTGCCGGTGTTGGCGATCGGGTTGTAGGGCTCGCCGACGCCGGAGAGCAGCATCAGCCGTACGTTCTCGAAGATGAACGCGGCCACCACCACGATGTCCGCCGGCTGCTCCCATTGTTCTCCGCTGGAATCGACGTAGACGATGCCGGTGGCGCGGCTGCCGGTGCTGTCCATTGTCACCCTGAGCACTTCGGAGTTGGTCCGGGCACTGAAGTTGGGCTTGCGGATCAGCGCGGGCATGACGTTGACGATGGCGCTGGCCTTGGAATAGTTGGCGCAGCCGTAGTTGGTGCAGAAGCCGCAGAAGGTGCAGGGCCCCATGGTCACGCCCAACTGGTTGGTATAGCCCTGGGAGGCCAGCGCCGAAGGCACCGGGAAGGGTTTGTAGCCCAGGTTGCTTGCGGCCTCGGCGAACAGCGTCGGGGCATAGGTCTGCGCGGTGGGCGGGTTGGGGTACTCGCGTGAGCGCGCGCCCTCGAAGGGGTTGCCGCCTTCGACGATCTGGCCGGCCAGGTTGCCGGCCTTCCCGGAAACGCCAGCCAGCCGCTCGAAGGCGTCATAGTGCGGCTCCATCTCTTCCCAGGTGGTGCCCCAGTCCTGCAGGGTCAGCTCGGCAGGCACTTCCTTGCCGTAGCGCTCCTTCAGGTGGCTGGCCAGGCGAAATTCCTCGGGTTGGAAGCGGAAGGTAATGCCGGCCCAGTGGTTGCCAGCACCGCCGGTGCCGTTGCCGGGGTGGAACGAGCCCCAGGCGCGCATGGGCAACGCCGTTTCCGACTCCTTGTTGCGCATGGTGCAGGTGTTCTGCCGGGTACGCAGCATCAGTTCCTGGCGGCGGTTGTAGCGCAGTTCGTCTGCTGCTGAGGCAAGGTTGAAGTCGCTGGCGGTGTCGCGCCAGGGGCCGCGTTCGAAGCCGATGACATTGAGGCCGGCGTCGGCCAGCTCATGGGCGATGATCGAGCCCGCCCAGCCGAGCCCGACAACCACGACGTCGGTGGAAGGTAGTTTCTTGGCCATGGTGCGCTTAACCCTTCTTGGTCCAGGCGGAGCTGCCGATGATGGAGAGCGGCGTGAGGTTCAGCTTCTGGTTGTGCAGGCCGATGTAGTCGCGGTAGTCGTAGCGTGCGCCAGGGAAGCCGAGCATCTTCCACGACACCATGTCGCGATTGCCGCCGTAGATCGGGTCGGCGAAGAAGCCTTCCATGGTGTTGTCCAGCAGTTGCTGGAAGAACAGCTTGGCGTCGATGCCCTCGAGGCGGATGGCGCCTTTTTCCAGCTCACCGAGCACCTTGTCGCGCTGCTCGGGGGGCAGGGCGCTGAAAGGCTTCTGGAAGGTGGCCTGGCAATATTTGCCCAGCGCCGCCAGGCCGATGCGGTAGCGCTCGCAGGGCGTCAGCGGCGATTGGTCGGCCTGCGCCGGCGTGCCGGGGGTGAAGGGGCCTTGCATGTACAGGCGGCCGAAGTCGCCGTAGTCGCTGACCAACTGGCGGTCGATGAACACCGCGCAGCCGGCATCCTTGCCGCTGACGCTCAGCTCATCGGCGGGAATCAGTTGTTCGACTATCGCTTCCACTTCGGTGGCTTCTTCGGGGGTGAAGAACTGCCAGCCGGGGCTGTCGTAGTGCAGCGGGCCATTGTGGTCGAAGGGCAGCCATTTCGGCGTGCCGATCACGGTGGCGGCCTGGGCGCTGGCGGCGGCGCCGACGGCCAGGGACGCGGCGGAAGACTTCAGCAGCTGGCGCCGGGTGAAGCCCTTGGGGTATTCGGTCATTTCGGCTCCTGAGGCAACACCCGTCCGCTCGTTGTCGAGGGGCATGGGACGCGTGTTGCCAGGTCAGTTCACGGTGATCTGCACTCCCGGCGCGTGCCGGATGAGTGGAGCGTGGGTGCGAAGTCGCCCTATCGGGGCGCTGTGCAGATCGGCTGAACGGGTCCTTCGCCCAGGCGGAATCTGCGATTCGTCTTCTCCACGCGCGTTTTTAGACTAGAGGCCGTAACAGAATGTTGCAGGAATTTTCGCGGTAAATATTTATTGCGAAATTTGAGAAAATCCGCGAGCTAGAGCGGTTTCCAGAGACGAGGGGCTTGTAGGAAAAAGCTTGCTCGCGAACCGCTCACTGCGGGGAATGTTCGCGAGCAAGCTCGATCCTACGAAAAGCAGGTACCCGCCAGGGCGGTTAGAGGAACATGCCGCCCGAGGCTTCCACGCGCTGGCCGTTGATCCAGCGGCCTCCTTCGGAGAGCAGGGCCGCGATCACCGCGCCGATGTCGTCCGGCAGGCCGACGCGGCCCAGCGCGGTGTTCGCCGCGATCTGCTGGTTCAGCTGCGCGTCGTCGCGCACCCTGCCGCCGCCGAAATCGGTCTCGATGGCGCCGGGGGCCAGGATGTTCACCGCGATGCCACGCGCGCCCAGCTCCCTCGCCTGGTACTTGGTCAGCGTTTCCATCGCGCCTTTCATGGTCGCGTAGGCGGCGTAGCCAGGCAGCGAGAAACGCGTCAGGCCGCTGGATACGTTGAGGATGCGGCCGCCATCGGCGATCAGCGGCAGTAGCTTCTGGGTCAGGAAGAACGGGCCCTTGAGCTGGATGTTCATCAGCTGGTCGAACATCTCCTCGCTGGTCTCGGCGAAGCTGGCGTAGAGGCCGATGCCGGCGTTGTTCACCAGGAAGTCGAAGTGCTGCCGGCCAAACGTCTCGCCGAGGGTGGCACGGATCTGCTCGGCGAAGGCGGCGAAACCGGCGCTGTCGGCCACGTCCAGTGGCAGCATCACGGCGCGGCCGCCGTGCTGTTCGATCTCGGCGGCGACGGCGTGGGCTTCGTCGGCCTGGCTGCGGTAGGTGCCGATGATGTCGACGCCGGCAGCGGCGAGGTGCAGGGCGGCGTTGCGGCCAAGGCCACGGCTGGCGCCGGTGATGAGAGCGATCTTGCGGGTCATGGCGAAGCTCCTTTCCTGAGAGGGAGAGCGGGTGGGATTGAGAAGAAGCTTATTGTTCGATTGTCTTGTGATAAATCGTCTGAAATCGGAAAGAATGGTCGGTAATGGCGAACAATAGACCTGTCGGCGCTCCCCAGTGAGGACCACACCATGATCCGCCCCGACCTCCTTCGCACCTTCATCCGTGTCACCGAGCTGGCCAGCTTCACCCAGGCCGGAGAGCAGCTCGGCCTGCCGCGCTCCACGGTTTCGGAGCACATCCAGGCACTGGAGGAACTGCTCGGCACGCGGTTGCTGCAACGCACCACGCGGCGCGTCACCGCGACCCAGGACGGCCTGGTGCTGTACGAGCGCAGCAAGGACATGCTGGCCCAGCTCGACGAACTCCAGGGCCTGTTCCGCCAGGACGACGGAGCCCTCGGCGGCCGCCTGCGGGTGGACATGCCAACGGTGATGGCGCGCAAGCTGGTGATGCCGCGCCTGGGCGAATTCCTCGCGCGGCACCCGGCGCTGGAGCTGGAAGTGAGCTGCACTGACCGACGCGTCGACCTGGTGCGCGAGGGCTTCGATTGTGTGGTGCGGGTCGGCGCGGTGAACGACCCGTCTGTGGTGGCGCGCACCCTTGGGCATTTCCCGCAGGTGAGCTGCGCCAGCCCGTCCTATCTCGCCGAAAAAGGTACGCCGCAATCACTGGACGATCTTGCCGGACACCAGCTGATCCACTACGTGACCGTGCTGGGCGCGCGGCCGCCGGGCTTTGAGTACCTGCATCATGGCGAGGTGCGCTACGTACCGATGGGCGGTGCGCTGTCGGTGAACAACGCCGAAGCCTACGAAAGCGCGGCCATGGGCGGGCTGGGGATCATCCAGGTGCCTGTCCATGGCGTGCTGGATGACCTGGAAGCGGGGCGGTTGGTGCCGGTGCTGGAGCACATTGCGCTGCCGCCCATGGAAATCTCCCTGCTTTATGCCCATCGCCGCCTGCCGCAGCGGGTACGCGCCTTCATGCAGTGGCTGACGCAGCTGCTGGGCGAGCCCGGCGTGCTGGGCACGCCCCTGGCCGAAGAGCCTTAGCTGGCCCAGTCGGAGTTCAGGATCACCTCGCAGAAGTTGCCGCGCACGAAACTTGGGTCCTTCATTTCCAGTACGTCGGCCTTGACGTTGCCGAAGGTGGTTTCCGGCTTGGCTTTGATACCGTCGTAGAACGCCTGCAGGATGTCCTGCTTGAACTGCCCGCCGCGCGGGTGGGCGGCTACCACGGCGTCACGCTGGGCGTCCGGGAACTGTTCGTAGGCGATGCCCAGCACGTCCATTTCCACCCCGGCGGTGACCAGGGCGATCTCCGGCTTCATGTGCTGCGGGATGCCGGGCGTGGTGTGCAGGGCGATGGCGGTCCACACCGTGTCGATATCGCTCTCGGCGATGCCGTGGCTGCGCAGGAACTGCGCCGCGCAATCGGCACCGTCCACTTCGAAACGCTCGCACTGGCTGCAATAGCGCGGCATCAGGCCCATGTCGTGGAACATCGCACCGGCGTAGAGCAGCTCGACATCGAACTTCAGCCCCTTGCGCGCGCCAGTCAGTGCGCCCCAGTAATAGACGCGGGAAGAGTGGTGGAAGAGCAGCGGGGTGGCGTTGTCACGGACCATCTCGGTGATGGCCTTGGCGAGGCTGCTGTCGGGAACTTTGACACCGTTCAGATCGAGGCTCATGGCGGGCTCCAGGGCTGGATTGGCAAGGCGCGGCGCGGGTTGCATCGCGGTCGGTTCCATTGGAAATCCGTGGCCTTGCGCGGACAACGAGAGCGAGGGAGCGAATCCGGACAGCCGTCGTTCGTTTGCTGCCAATGGGGTGTCATGTCTTTTATCGGATACTTCTGTGGCCCTCTCCCCAGCCCTGGCTGCGCGCCCCGCTCCGAAGGGAGAGGGAGCCGTCTGTGCCGGCTGACGCAACGGTTTCAGCTTGCACCGATCTAGTCCCCTCTCCCTTCAGGGAGAGGGTTAGGGAGAGGGGCTTCTCCAGGCTTGACTTGAGAGGCCAAGGCAGCTTGATCAAACCCCCAGAAAACTTGTCGTTTTTCATCAAGAGTCACCGCAGGGGTGCCCCTAGATTTGTCCTCGAACCGAGCCGCCGGACCATGAGCCGGCCACGCCAGAAGAAGCCGAGGAGAGTCGAACATGTCGTCCATCGAGAGCCTGAAACTGCGTACTTCCATCGACGGCTGGGACCGCCAGGACCCGGAGCAGGCCTTCACCCTGCCGTCGCGCTATTTCTTCGACGAGGCGCTGTTCAAGGCCGAGCGGGACAACATCTTCCTGCGCTCCTGGCACGTCGCCGGGCACCTGAGTGAATTCGCCGAGATCGGCCAGTACGTGGTCTGCGACCTGTTCGACCAGAGTATCGTCATCGCCCGCAGCCGCAGTGGGGACATCCGCGCCTTCCACAACGTCTGCCAGCACCGCGGCAACCGCCTGCTGGAGGAGCGCCGCGGCAACACCGGGGGCATCGTGCGTTGCGCCTACCACTCCTGGTGCTACGAGATGGACGGCACGTTGCGCAGTGCACCGCGCTGCGAGCGGATCAAGAACTTCGACAAGGACGAGTTCGCCATCCCGCAGGTACGCCTGGAGGAATTGGGCGGCTTCCTCTACTTCAACCTCGACCCCAACGCGCCGTCGCTGGCCGAGCTGTTCCCCGGCGCGGACGAGGAGATGCACCGGGTATTCCCGAACCTGGCCAACATGCGTCTGATCGAGGAGGCCGACGTCATCGTCCCGGCCAACTGGAAGGTGATCATGGACAACTCCATCGAGGGCTATCACTTCAAGCTCTCCGGGCCGTGTCACATCGACCTCGCCAAGCTGATCGACTTCAAGGGCTACCGACTGACCAAGCGCGACAACTGGTGGACCTACATCGCCCCGGCGAACGTTGCGGCCGGCGAAGCCTACGGCGTGAAACTGCGCAGCGACCTCAACCCCGACGAGTGTTTCTTCAATATCGGCCTGTGGCCGAACAACACCTTCTACACCTTCCCGTTCTCCGAGTTCCTCGGCACCTTCATCATGATTCCGCTGGACGCCGAGCGTTCGCTGCTGCGCTTCGGCTACTACTCGGCGAACGAGCAGACCGCCGAGGTGAGCAAGGCCTGCATGCGCTGGATGAACGAGGAGTTGGGGCCCGAAGATATCGCCCTGAACATCAGCGTGCAGAAAGGCCTGCACTCCATGGGCTACGACCAGGGCCGCTACATGATCGACGCCGAGCGCAGCAACGAGAGCGAGCACCTGGTACATCACTTCCATCGCCTGGTGTTCCAGGGCATTCACGGCGCGCAGCGCTGAGGAATGGCCATGGACTACGACTACGTCATCGTCGGCGCGGGGTCGGCCGGCTGCGTGTTGGCCAACCGCCTGGGCGCCGATCCGGCCGTGCGCATCCTGCTGCTGGAAGCGGGCCCGGCGGATGAAAGCTGGACCATCGACATGCCCTCGGCGGTGGGCATCGTCGTTGGCGGCAGCCGCTACAACTGGAGCTACAGCAGCGAGCCGGAGCCGTACCTGGATGGCCGCCGTATCGCCACGCCGCGTGGGCGTACGCTGGGCGGCTCGTCGTCGATCAACGGCATGGTCTACATCCGTGGCCACGCCCGCGATTACGACGGCTGGGCCGCGCAGGGCTGCGAAGGCTGGGATTACCAGCGCGTGCTGCCGTACTTCATTCGCTCTGAGAACCACGCCAACGGCGCCGATGACTACCACGGCGCGGCGGGGCATCTGCATGTCACGCCGGGCAACATCGATACGCCGCTGTGCGCGGCTTTCGTCGCGGCCGGCGAGGAGGCCGGCTACGGGCGCAGTAGCGATCTCAACGGCCACCGCCAGGAAGGCTTCGGCCCGGTGGACCGCACCACGCGCCAGGGGCGGCGCTGGAGCACTTCGCGTGGGTATCTGAGCGAGGCGCTGGGGCGCGGCAATGTCACCGTCGCCACGGGGGCGCTGGCGCTGCGTGTTGTCTTCGAGGGTGATCGCGCGGTGGGCGTGGAATACGAACAGAACGGCCAGGCGCTGACCGCCCGTGCGAGCCGCGAAGTGCTGCTGACCGCCGGGGCGATCAATTCGCCGCACCTGCTGTTGCTGTCCGGCATCGGCCCGGCGGATGAGCTGCGCCAGCTGGGCATCGCGGTCAAGCACGACCTGCCCGGCGTGGGCCGGCGGCTGAACGATCATCCGGATAGCGTCGTGCAGTTCATGTGCAAGGCACCGGTGTCGATCTATCCCTGGACCCGCGCGCCGGGCAAGTGGTGGATTGGCGCCCGCTGGTTCGTCAACCACGATGGGCTGGCGGCGAGCAACCATTTCGAGGCGGGAGCCTTCATCCGTTCGCGCGCTGGCGTCGAACACCCTGATCTGCAACTGACCTTCATGCCACTGGCGGTGCAGCCGGGCAGCGTGGCCCCGGTGCCGGACCATGCCTTCCAGGTGCACATCGACCTGATGCGTCCCACCAGCCTGGGCAGCGTGACCTTGCGCAGTGCCGAGGCACGGCAGGCGCCGCGCATTCTCTTCAATTACCTGCAGACCGAACGGGACCGCGCCGACATGCGGGCCGGCGCGAGGCTGGTGCGCGAATTGATGCGCCAACCGTCCATGCGCGGTCTGGCGGGGCAAGAGCTGACTCCCGGCCCGCTGGCCCACAGCGATGACGAACTGGACGCCTGGGCGCGCCGGGTCACCGAGACCGGCTACCACGCCAGTGGTACCTGCAAGATGGGGCCGGCCAACGATCCCGAGGCGGTGGTCGATCCGCAGCTACGCGTACATGGGCTGCTGGGGTTGCGGGTGGTGGATGCGTCGATCATGCCGAGTATCGTCAGCGGTAACACCAATGCGCCAACGGTGATGATCGCCGAGAAGGCCAGCGATATGATCCGGGGAATACCTCCGCTGCCGGCGGCCAGTGTGCCGGTCTGGTTGCACCCGCAGTGGCAGTACCAACAACGCTAAGGAGAGTCGATGGCCAGTGTTGCACCGCCTTCCCGGTTTCGCCGCGAGCCCTTGCGGGTGGGGCTGCTGCTGTTGCCGTCGTTTCCCGGCCTGGGGTTGGCGGCGGTCGTGGAGCCGCTGGCCATTGCCAACTGGTTGGGCGGCGAGGCGCTGTTCGAGTGGCAGCTGCTGTCGCTCGACGGTGAACCGGTCACGGCCAGCAATGGCCTGACCAGCGTGGTGCACGAGGCCATCGACCCGGAGCGCGGCTGGGATGCCTGTTTCGTCATCGCCAGCTTCGACGTGCACAAGCATGCGCGCAATCGCCCACTGAAAAGCTGGCTGCGCCGGCAGGCGGCGTTCGGCACCACGCTGGCGGGCATCGAGACCGGCACCGAGCTGCTGGCGGCCGCCGGGGTACTCGATGGCTTTCCGGCGGCGGTGCACTGGGACAATCTGCAGGGCTTCCAGGAGAGTTACCCGAAGGTCCAGGCCCGCGCGCAGCTCTACACCCTCGACCGTCAGCGCCTGACCTGCGCCGGGGCCAGCGCCATCCTCGACCTGATGCTGGGCTGGATCGCCCAGCGGGTGGACGCTGACCTGTCGCGGGAGATCGCCATGCATCTCTTGCTGGGCGAAACCCGCGAGCCTGGCGCGCACCAGTTGCAGGGCCGGCAGAGCGATGCCCACGCCCACGGTGGCAAGGTACGCCGCGCCATCGCGCTGATGGAGCAGGCGCTGGAGGAACCGTTGGAGTGCGATGCCATTGCCGAACGGGTCGGCCTCTCGCGCCGTCAGCTGGAACGACAGTTCAAGCAGCACACGGGATTGTCGCCGCTCAAGTACTACATCGTCCTGCGCCTGGGGCGTGCGCACAGCCTGCTGCAACAGACACGCCTGAGCGTGGCGCAGGTGGCGGCCAGCTCCGGCTTCGGTTCGCTGGAGCATTTCTCCCGCGCCTACCGCGCCCATTTCGGCTGCCCGCCCAGCGCGGACCGCACCCAGACCTATACCGCACCGGTGATGCGCCAGCCGCTGGGGCGCGATAGCTGACGGCGTAAAGGCTTTTCGTAGGAGCGGACTCTGTCCGCGATGGTGTCTGGTGCGAAGCGGGGGCGATCGCGGACGGAGTCCGCTCCCACGCATGTCTGCAACTTGGGGCGTCAGCACCTCGTAGGGCGAATAACCCGGAGCGGGTTATCCGCCATTCACGGCGGATAACGCCTGTGGCGTTATGCGCCCTACGTTCTAGCGACTCTCGTAGGGCGCGATAGCCAGCACTGCGCGGTCGCCCTTTTGTAGGAGCGAGCTTGCTCGCGAACCGCCGGATGCACCGAACTGCCGTCGAGTGGTTCGCGAGCAAGCTCGCTCCTACAGAGGCCTGTCAACCCGCGAAGTTGGGCTCGCTCTCCAGCAGCATCTCCCGCAGTGCCGAGAAATGCCGCTCGGCGAAGCCCGGATAATCCAGCCATTGCTGCATGGTCTTGCGCGCCACCTCGTCGCTGGCGATGCGCAGTGGGCGGCCGCTGGCCAGGGCGGTGAGGTAGACCTCGCAGGCCCGCTCGAAGTAGTAGAGGTCATCGAAGGCCCGGGCCACGCTGGGTGCCGCGACCAGCAAGCCGTGGTTGCCCATCAGCAGGATCGGCTTGTCGCCCAGCAGGCGGCTGACGCGCTCGGCCTCGTCGCCCAGGCCCATGCCGTCGAAGCCTTCGTCGATGGCTACTCGTTCGAAGAAGCGCATGCTGTTCTGCTCGATGGGTGGCAGGCGTGAGTCGGCCAGGCACGCGAGGGCAGTGGCGTACTTCGAGTGCACATGCAGGATGCAGCGTGCCTGCGGGTTGTTGCGGTGCAGCGCGCCGTGCAGCGCCCAGGCGGTGATGTCCGGTGCGTCGGGGCGATTGAGCGCCTCGGGGTCGTCGGTGTGCAGGCGCAGCAGGTCGCTGGCGCGCATCTGCGAGAAGTGCCGGCCGTAGGGGTTGATGAGGAAATCGCGGCCGTCGGCCGACAGCGCCAGGCTGAAATGGTTGGCGATGGCTTCGTGCAGGTTCAGGCGTGCGGCCCAGCGGAAGGCGCAGGCGAGGTCGATGCGGCCCTGGCGTTCCAGGCCAGTGTCGAGTCCGTTGTCGAGGGTACGGCTGGCGAGCGTTGGCATGGCGGCTCCGGGTTCGATACCCGCGCCGGACTGGCCGGGTCTGGTGTCCCAGTCTAGGGCTCTGCCGCCGTCACACTTGATGTGGAACGACCGGGCCTGCCGCTCGCCCGGTCGACGATTGCATCGATGCCCTAGACGAACTGCGCCGCCGCGTAGCCCGAAGCCCAGGCCCACTGGAAGTTGAAGCCGCCCAGGTGGCCGGTGACGTCCAGCACTTCGCCGACGAAATAGAGGCCAGGGGATTTCAGCGATTCCAGGGTCTTGGACGACACCTCGCGGGTATCGACGCCGCCCAGGGTGACTTCCGCCGTGCGGTAGCCTTCGGTGCCGGCCGGCACCAGCTGCCAGTCGCCCAGGCGCTCGGCGATCGCCTTCAGCTCGCCCGGTGTGTACTGCTTCATGGGCTTGGAGACGAACCACTGCTCGGCCAGCAGGCCGGCCATCTTCTTGGTGAACAGCTCGCCCAGCAGCGTCTTCAGCTCGCTGTTTGGGCGCTCGCGCTGCTGCTCGACGAGCCAGACGGGCAGGTCGACACGTGGCAGCAGGTCGATGCTGATGGTGTCGCCCGGCTGCCAGTACGAGGAAATCTGCAGGATCGCCGGGCCGCTGAGGCCGCGGTGGGTGAACAGGATGTTCTCGACGAAGCTCTGGCCGTTGCAACTGACCCGGCAGTCCTCCACCGAGGTGCCCGACAGCTCGGTGCACAGGGCCTTGAGCTGCGGGTCGGTGATCGTGAAGGGCACCAGGCCGGCGCGGGTCGGCAGCACACTGTGGCCGAACTGGCGGGCGATCTGGTAGCCGAAGCCGGTGGCGCCCAGGGTCGGGATGGACAGGCCGCCGGTGGCGATCACCAGCGACTCGCAGCGCGCCGGGCCGAGGCTGGTCTGCAACTGGTAGCCGCCTTCGTCGAGGCGGGCGATCTCGCTTACCGAGGTATCCAGGCGCAGGTCGACGCCGGCCTGTTCGCACTCGTCCAGCAGCAGGCCGAGGATGTCGCTGGACTTGTTATCGCAGAACAGCTGGCCGAGCTTCTTCTCGTGGTAGGGCACACCGTGCTTGGCCACCAGGGCGATGAAGTCCCACTGGGTGAAGCGCGCCAGCGCGGACTTGCAGAAGTGCGGGTTGTGCGACAGGAAGTTGACCGGCTCGCAGTACATATTGGTGAAGTTGCAGCGCCCGCCACCGGACATGAGGATCTTCTTGCCGGCCTTGTTGGCGTGGTCGATCAGCAGGACCTGCCGCCCGCGCGCGGCAGCGCTCATGGCGCACATCAGTCCCGCGGCGCCGGCGCCGATGATGATGACCTGGGATGTGAGCACGGTGGATTCCTTCTGTACGGGGTAGCGGGCGCTTGAGGCGGCGCATCTTACCCGAAGCACGGGGCTACAGGCTGCCTGCGCTCGACCGCGCGTCGATTGCGCAGCTGCCGTGAGAGCAGGCTTCCCGACCGGCGCCGGGCATATCGGGATATCCCCGGGGCGCTTTTGTCCGGATAATGCCGGCCCGTTCGCTTTCTACTTTTTCACGGTAATGCCCGCATGGAAATCAAGGTCAATTTTCTCGACAACCTCCGACTCGAAGCCAAGTTCGATGACTTCACGGTGATTGCCGACCAGCCCATTCGCTACAAGGGCGATGGCTCGGCTCCCGGTCCGTTCGACTACTTCCTGGCTTCCTCGGCGCTGTGCGCGGCTTACTTCGTCAAGCTCTACTGCCAGACCCGTGACATCCCCACGGACAATATCCGCCTGTCGCAGAACAACATCGTCGACCCGGAAAACCGCTACAAGCAGATCTTCAAGATCCAGGTAGAGCTGCCGGCGGACATCTCCGAGAAGGACCGCCACGGCATCCTGCGCTCCATCGACCGCTGCACGGTGAAGAAGGTGGTGCAGACCGGCCCGGACTTTGTCATCGAGGAAGTGGAAAACCTCGACGCCGACGCCCAGGCGCTGCTGATGCCGAGCACCGCCGCCGGCGCCAGCACCTATATCCAGGGCAAGGACCTGCCGCTGGAACAGACCATCGCCAACATGTCGGAGATCCTCGCCGGCCTGGGGATGAAGATCGAGATCGCCTCCTGGCGCAACATCGTGCCCAACGTCTGGTCGCTGCACATCCGCGACGCGCAGTCGCCGATGTGCTTCACCAACGGCAAGGGCGCCACCAAGGAAAGCGCGCTGGCCTCGGCGCTGGGCGAGTTCATCGAGCGACTGAACTGCAACTTCTTCTACAACGACCAGTTCTGGGGCGAGGAGATCGCCAACGCGCCGTTCGTGCATTACCCCGACGAGCGCTGGTTCAAGCCGGGCGCGAAGGATGCGCTGCCGGAGGAAATCCTCGACGAGCATTGCCTGGAGATCTACAACCCGGACGGCGAGCTGCGCGGCTCGCACCTCTATGACACCAATTCAGGCAACACCGAGCGCGGCATCTGCTCGCTGCCGTTCGTGCGCCAGTCCGACGGCGAGACGGTGTACTTCCCGTCCAACCTGATCGAGAACCTCTACCTCTCCAACGGCATGAGCGCCGGTAACACCCTGGCCGAGGCGCAGGTGCAGTGTTTGTCGGAAATCTTCGAGCGCGCGGTAAAGCGTGAAATCCTCGAAGGTGAACTGGCGCTGCCGGATGTGCCGCAGGAAGTGCTGGCCAAGTACCCGGGTATCGTCGCCGGCATCAAGGGCCTGGAGGAGCAGGGTTTCCCGGTGCTGGTCAAGGATGCGTCCCTGGGCGGCGAGTTCCCGGTGATGTGCGTGACCCTGATGAACCCGCGCACCGGCGGCGTGTTCGCCTCCTTCGGCGCCCACCCCAGCCTGGAAGTGGCGCTGGAGCGCAGCCTCACGGAACTGCTCCAGGGCCGCAGCTTCGAAGGCCTCAACGATCTGCCCAAGCCGACCTTCGAAAGCCAGGCGGTGACCGAGCCGAACAACTTCGTCGAGCACTTCATCGACTCCAGCGGCGTGGTGTCGTGGCGCTTCTTCAGCGCCAAGGCCGACTTCGAGTTCGTCGAGTGGGACTTCTCCGGGCACGGCGACGACTCCAACGTGCAGGAAGCACAGACCCTGTTCGGCATCCTCGAAGAGCAGGGCAAGGAGGTCTACATGGCGGTGTACGAGCACCTGGGCGCCACCGCCTGCCGCATCCTGGTGCCGGGCTACTCGGAAATCTACCCGGTGGAAGACCTCATCTGGGACAACACCAACAAGGCGCTGGCGTTCCGTGCGGACATCCTCAACCTGCACAGCCTCAACATCGTTCGTCTCAAGTCGCTGCTCAAGCGCCTGGAGAGCTGCGAGGTGGACGACTACACCGACATCACCACGCTGATCGGCATCGAATTCGACGACAACACGGTCTGGGGCCAGTTGACCATCCTCGAGCTCAAGCTGCTGATCAACCTGGCCGTGAAGCGTTTCGAGAACGCCAAGGAACTGGTGGAGATGTTCCTCCAGTACAACGACAACACCGTCGAACGCGGGCTGTTCTACCAGGCGCTCAATGCGGCGCTGGAAGTGCACCTGGACGAAGAGCTGGAGATCGCCGACTTCGAGGCCAATTTCCGTCGCATGTTCGGCAACGAGCGCATGGACGCAGTACTCGGCTCGCTGGACGGCAGCGTGCGCTTCTACGGCCTGACGCCCACCAGCACCAAGCTGGAAGGCCTCGACAAGCACCTGCGCCTGATCGAAAGCTACAAGAAGCTGCACCAGGCACGGGCCAGGGCAGTAGCGCGCTGATCCGACAGCGCATGCCGCTCGTTCCAGTGCCCACTGCCGGGGATAGGGGCGAGCGGTGTTCGTAGGATGGCGTGGAGCGAAGCGATACCCATCGATTCCGATGCGCGAACAGCATGGGTATCGCTTCGCTCCACCCATCCTACGGAGTATGAACAGGCACCTTCGGGTGCCTTTTTCGTTTGCAGGGATTCTTGGCCACGGACTCGGCATGCCGCTCGACCGGTCGTCCGGTGAGGCGCGAAAGTCCGCCTAGACTTGTCGATTCCGTCGTCGCCCAGGCGACCAAGCTGCATGCCGGTCAAGCCGACCGCGCGAGAATCAGGAGATTCACCATGTCCAGCCTGCAACGCGTCACCCCCTGCCTGTGGTTCGACGGCAAGGCCGAGGAAGCGGCCGAGTTCTATACCGGGATATTCCCCAACTCGCGGATCGTGCAGACCGCCTATTACCCCGAGGCCGAGAAGGACCGCCATGGCGGCGTGCCCGGCTCGGTGCTGACGGTGGAGTTCGAACTCGATGGCCAGACCTTCATCGCCCTGAACGGCGGCCCGGCCTTCAACTTCACCGAGGCGCTGTCGCTGCAGGTGATGTGCGACAGCCAGAAGGAGATCGACCACTTCTGGGACAAGCTTGGCGCTGGCGGGCCGGTGGAAGCGCAAATCTGCGGCTGGCTGAAGGATCGCTACGGAGTGTCCTGGCAGATCTGCCCGCGCCATGTCGGCGATATGGTCGCCGACCGGGACAAGGCCAAGGCCAGCCGCACGCTGCAGGCGGTAATGGGCATGAGGAAGCTGGACATGGCCGCCATCGAGCGCGCCCACGCCGGCAACTGAGCCAGGAGGGCGCGAGGCATGTTCAGCCATATCACCGTCGGCACCAACGACCTGCCACGCGCCATCGAGTTCTACGGCAAGGTACTGGGCGCGCTGGGGATCGTCCTCAAGGTGCATCGCCATCAGCCGGAGCGGGCAATCTTCGCCCACCCGGACAGCGACGTAGTGTTCTGCGTCTACGAGCCCATCGACGGTGCGCCGGCCAGCGTCGGCAACGGTAGCCTGATCGCCTTCGAGGCGCGCACGCGGCATCAGGTCGACAGTTTCCATGCTCGCGCCGTGCAACTGGGCGGGGTGGACGAGGGCGCGCCCGGCCTGCGCCTGAACTACTCGCCGACCTATTACGGTGCCTACGTGCGCGACCTGGATGGCAACAAGCTGTGCTGCGTCTGTCATCTGGAAGAGTGAGGTGCGTGCGAGGGCGCTAGAATGCGCTCTCGCTATTTATTCAGACGAGGCCTCCCCATGACCGCCAGCACCTTCGCACCGCTGCTTTCCGTCGCCCTGCTGTGGGCGGTGGCGGTGGTCACTCCGGGGCCTAACTTCTTCACCACCGCGCGCATTGCTGCCGTGCATTCGCGCCGCCACGGCTTCATCGCTGCGCTGGGTGTGGCTTGCGGCACGGTGGTCTGGGGGCTCGCCGGAGGCTTGGGGATCAAGTCACTGTTCAGCGCAGCACCCGCGCTGTACCTGAGCTTCAAGCTGGCCGGCGGCGCCTACCTGGTCTACCTCGGCATCAAACTGCTCAAGCGCAAGGCGCCAGCCGACGGTGGCGAAAGCCTCGCCGAGGTCTCGCGGCAGCGCAGCGCCTTTTCCGCCTTCCGCCTCGGCCTGCTGGGCAACCTGACCAACCCCAAGACCGCTCTCTTCGTCGCCACCCTGTTCGCCACCGCCATGCCGGCTGCGCCCTCGGCTGCATTGCTGGGCATGGCCATCGCGCTGATGGTGACGCTGTCTTTCAGCTGGTACTGCTGCGTGGTCCTGGTCTTCGCCAGCGATCGCATGGCCGGAGTCTACCGGCGCTTCCGCCGGGCGCTGGATCGCTTCGCCGGTTGCTGCTACCTGCTGTTCGGTGCGCGGATGGTGGCGACGCACTGAGGCTCGTCCACGCCAGAAAATTCGAACCTCGCCGCGTAGCGGCCCGTCCAACTCCCTGAGCGTCGTAGTCAATCGGCACGCACCGCTGGCCCGACTGCGACACCGCCAAGCGGCGAGGGTGCGCTCGCCGGACAGGGAGAATCCGCGATGGTCACTCACTACAAGGTCAAAGGCCACCTGGCCTGCGGTCATGCCGGCAAGCACCTGGAATCCACCAGCGAGCTGAACCGGGTGAAATGCCGCAGCTGCCGCAACACCGAGGTCTACAAGGAAGCTCGGCGTCTGGCCCGCAATGCGGCGCGCCGGGCCCAGCGCAAGGCCCGCGCCGAAGCCGTGCACAACGACTGGCGCAGCTTCTGGGAGAAACGCCTGGCCGCCATGCCCGGCACCCAGCGCCTGCCGCGTGGGTTCCAGGACCAGGCCTTCGTGGGCGCTGCTGCCGGCGCTCCCGCAGCGGCTGCCGCTTGAGCCGGGCCTGAGGGGAGGGTTGGCAGGATGCATGTCCGAGCAATCCGCTCGGGCAAGTCGTGCTAGCATCTGCTCCGGCCCCGAATCCTCCTGCGGCGCTGGCAACCCGCCAGCGCCGCCATCCCTCACAGAAGGACCCAAGCAATGGCTCAAGTCACCCTCAAGGGCAACCCGGTTTCCGTCGATGGCAAGCTGCCGCAGAAAGGCGAGCAGGCTCCGGCCCTGTCGCTGGTCGCCGGCAACCTGTCCGACGTCACCCTGGAAACCTACGCTGGCAAGCGCAAGGTGCTGAACATCTTCCCCAGCGTCGACACCCCGACCTGCGCCACCTCCGTGCGCAAGTTCAACGCCGAGGCGAGCAAGCTGGCCAACACCGTGGTGCTCTGCATCTCCGCTGACCTGCCGTTCGCCCAGGCGCGCTTCTGCGGCGCCGAAGGCCTGGAGAACGTGGTGAACCTGTCGACCCTGCGTGGCCGCGAGTTCCTCGCCAACTACGGCGTCGCCATCGCCGACGGCCCGCTGGCCGGCCTGGCCGCTCGTGCTGTCGTGGTGCTGGACGAGCAGAACAAGGTGCTGCACAGCGAGCTGGTCGGTGAAATCGCCGACGAGCCGAACTACGCTGCCGCCATCGCCGCCCTGGCCTGATGACGCTGCTGCTTTCGTGAGAAAGCCGGGCCGACCCGCCAGGGTCGGTCCGTCAGGCCGGGAACCCTTCCGGCCAATCCGGGTCGCAATGCCCCGGAATTTCGTAAGCCACGGTTAATCAAAGGTAAATAGCGGGTAAAGAGACTTTGCCTGTGGCCTGGCTGTGCTTATCGTTCAGCCTCGCTATTCTCACTTCTTTGCGCCAAGCCCCCTTTTCAAAAGACAGAGCCCCATGACTGCAAGCAACGGATCGCCCTCGAAACTTCGCACCCTGCGCCCCTGGCTCATCACGGCGCTGCTGTTCGCCGCCGTGGTGGGGCTGATCATGTGGCTGCATTCGACGTCTTCGGGAGCGCCGGCAGCCCAGGGTGGGCGTGGCGGGCGTCCGGGGCCGGGACAGATGGCCGCGGGGCAGGGCGGTACGGCGGTGACCGTCAGCGTCGCGCCGGTGACCAAGGGTGACCTGCCGGTGCATTACCACGCACTGGGTACGGTCACGGCCTACAACACCGTCAACGTTCGTGCGCGGGTCAGCGGCCAGCTGGTCAAGGTACCGTTCCAGGAGGGCCAGGAAGTAAAGGCCGGCGACGTGCTCGCGGTGATCGACCCGCGTCCGTTCCAGGCGGCGCTGGACCAGGCCCAGGGCACCTTGCTGCAGAACCAGGCGCAACTGAAGAACGCGCAGATCGACCTCGCCCGCTACAAGGGCCTGTATGCCGAGGACTCCATCGCCAAGCAGACCCTGGATACCCAGGAAGCCCAGGTCCGCCAGTACGAGGGCACCCTGAAGACCAACCAGGGCCAGGTCGCCGACGCCAAGCTCAACCTCGAGTTCACCCAGGTGCGCGCGCCCATCTCCGGCCGCGTCGGCCTGCGCCAGGTGGACGTGGGCAACCTGGTCACCTCCGGCGACACCACGCCGTTGGTGGTCATCACCCAGGTCAAGCCGATCTCCGTGGTGTTCAGCCTGCCGCAGCAGCAACTGGGCACCATCGCCCGCGAGCTTTACAGCAACAAGCCGGTGCCGGTCGAAGCGCTGGACCGCAACCAGAACCAGACCCTGGCCACCGGCGTGCTGAAGACCCTGGACAACCAGATCGACACCACCACCGGCACGGTCAAGCTCAAGGCCGGTTTCGAGAACGCCGACCACAAGCTGTTCCCCAACCAGTTCGTCAACGTGCGCCTGCTCGCCGAGACCCTGCCGGGCGTGCTGACCATCCCGGCCAACGCAGTGCAGCGCGGCAACGACGGTACCTACGTCTACCTGGTCGGCGAGGAGAACAAGGCCAAGCGCCAGCTGGTTACCCTGGGCACCAGTGAGAGCGAGCGCGTGGTGGTCACCGAGGGCCTGAAGGAGGGCGACCGCGTCGTCGTCGAAGGCACCGATCGCCTGCGCGACGGCACTCGCATGACCATCGCCAGCTCCGACGAGAAGGCCCGCGCGGCCGCGACGGAAGAGGGCGACAAGTCCACCGCCAAGCCGTTCGGCTCGGACACTGCGGTCCAGGACAGCGGTAAGAGCGAATGAACCCGTCCCGCCTGTTCATCCTGCGGCCGGTCGCCACCACGCTCCTGATGGTGGCAATCCTGCTGTCGGGGATCATCGCCTACCGCTTCCTGCCGATCTCGGCCCTGCCGGAAGTGGACTACCCGACCATCCAGGTGGTGACCCTGTACCCCGGCGCCAGCCCAGACATCATGACCTCCTCGGTGACCGCACCGCTGGAGAACCAGCTGGGACAGATCCCGGGCCTGAACGAGATGTCCTCCACCAGCTCCGGCGGCGCCTCGGTGATCACCTTGCAGTTCAGCCTGCAGATCAACCTCGACGTGGCCGAGCAGGAAGTCCAGGCGGCGATCAACACCGCGCAGAGCCTGTTGCCCAAGGACCTGCCGAACCAGCCGGTGTACAGCAAGGTGAACCCGGCGGATGCGCCGATCCTGACGCTGGCGGTGATGTCCCCGGACATGCCGCTGCCGCAGATCCAGGACCTGGTGGACACGCGCCTTGCGCAGAAAATCTCGCAGATCTCCGGCGTCGGCCTGGTCAGCATCAGCGGCGGCCAGCGCCCGGCCGTGCGAATCCGCGCCAACCCCGGCGCGCTGGCGGCTGCCGGCCTGAGCCTGGAAGACCTGCAGACCACCGTCACCAACAATAACCTCAATGGCCCCAAGGGCAGTTTTGACGGCCCGACCCGTTCCTCGACCCTGGACGCCAACGACCAGCTCAAGTCCGCCGACGCCTACCGCGACCTGATCATTGCCTACAAGAACGGCTCGCCGCTGCGCGTACGTGACGTGGCGAGCGTGGAAGACGACGCCGAGAACGTACGCCTGGCCGCCTGGGCCAACACCTCGCCGGCGGTGGTGCTGAACATCCAGCGCCAGCCGGGCGCCAACGTCATCGAGGTGGTCGACAGTATCAAGAAGATGCTCCCGCAGTTGCAGGCGACCCTGCCCGGCAGCCTGGAAGTGACGGTGCTCACCGACCGCACCACGACCATCCGCGCCTCGGTGGCGGATGTGCAGTTCGAACTGTTCCTCGCCGTCTGCCTGGTGGTGATGGTCACCTTCCTGTTCCTGCGCAATATCTCCGCCACGCTGATCCCCAGCTTCGCCGTGCCGCTGTCGCTGATCGGCACCTTCGGCGTGATGTACCTTTCCGGCTTTTCGATCAACAACCTGACACTGATGGCGCTGACCATCGCCACCGGTTTCGTGGTCGACGACGCCATCGTCATGGTGGAGAACATCGCGCGCTACCTGGAAAAGGGCGACCCGCCGCTGGAAGCTGCGCTCAAGGGCTCCAAGCAGATCGGCTTCACCATCATCTCGCTGACCTTCTCGCTGATCGCCGTACTGATCCCGTTACTGTTCATGGGCGACGTGGCCGGGCGGCTGTTCCGCGAATTCGCCATCACCCTGGCGGTGGCGATTCTCATATCGGGCTTCGTTTCCCTGACCCTGACGCCGATGCTCAGCGCCAAGCTGTTGCGTCACATCGAGCCGGAGAAGGAAGGGCGCTTCGCCCGGGCCGCCGGGCGCTTCATCGACAACATGATCGAGCGCTACGCCGCCGCCCTGCGCGTGGTGCTGCGCCATCAGCCGCTGACCCTGCTGGTCGCCATCGGCACCGTGGTGCTCACCGCGCTGCTCTACCTCTTCATGTCCAAGGGCTTCTTCCCGGTGCAGGACACCGGGGTGATCCAGGGCATCGCCGAGGCGCCGCAGTCGATCTCCTTCCAGGCCATGGCCAATCGGCAGCAGGACCTGGCGAAGATCGTGCTGAAGGACCCGGCGGTAGAGAGCCTGTCCTCGTTCATTGGCGTCGATGGCACCAACGCCACGCTCAACACCGGCCGCCTGCTGATCAACCTCAAGCCCCACGCGGACCGCGACGTGACCGCCAGCGAGGTGATCCACCGCCTGCAGCCGGAGCTGGACCAGATCGCCGGCATCAAGTTGTACATGCAGCCGGTGCAGGATCTGACCATCGAGGACCGCATTGCCCGCACCCAGTACCAGTTCACCCTGCAGGACGCCGACCCGGATGTCCTTGCCGACTGGGTACCGCGCCTGGTGGACCGCCTGCAGCAGTTGCCGGAGCTGGCCGACGTGGCCACCGACTGGCAGGACAAGGGCCTGCAGGCCTACATCAACATCGACCGCGACACCGCTTCGCGCCTGGGCGTGAGCCTGTCGAGCATCGACAGCGTGCTCTACAACGCCTTCGGCCAGCGGCTGATCTCCACCATCTTCACCCAGGCCACGCAATACCGCGTGGTGCTGGAGGTGGCGCCGGAATTCCAGATCGGCCCGCAGTCGCTGGAGAACCTCTACGTGCCGTCCAGCGACGGCACCCAGGTGCGCCTGTCGAGCCTGGCCCGTGTGGAGGAGCGCCACACGCTGCTGGCGGTCAACCACATCGCCCAGTTCCCGGCCGCGACCATCTCCTTCAACCTGGCCAAGGGCGTCGCCCTCGGCGAGGCGGTGCAGGCGATCCGCGATGTCGAGGCACAGATGGAAATGCCCGTCAGCCTGCAGGGCAGCTTCCGGGGTGCGGCGCAGGCGTTCGAGGCCTCGTTGTCCAACACCCTGCTGCTGGTGCTGGCTTCCATCGTCACCATGTACATCGTGCTGGGCATCCTCTACGAGAGCTTCATCCACCCGGTGACCATCCTTTCCACGCTGCCTTCGGCAGGCGTGGGCGCGCTGCTGGCGTTGATGCTCTCGGGGCAGGACATCGGCATCGTGGCGATCATCGGCATCATCCTGCTGATCGGCATCGTGAAGAAAAACGCGATCATGATGATCGACTTCGCGCTGGACGCCGAACGCAACGAGGGCAAGCCGCCCCATGAGGCGATCTACCAGGCCTGCCTGCTGCGCTTCCGGCCGATCCTGATGACCACCATGGCCGCGCTGCTGGGCGCCTTGCCGCTGATGCTCGCCGGCGGTGCCGGTGCCGAGCTGCGCCAGCCGCTGGGCGTCACCATGGTCGGTGGCCTGCTGGTCAGCCAGTTGCTCACCCTGTTCACCACGCCGGTGATCTACCTGTACTTCGATCGCCTCGCCACGCGCTGGGCCAACTGGCGGCAGCGCCATGGCCTGGACGTGAACAGCATTGACCCGGCGGAGCGCGGCTGATGGGCGGCCTGTCGCGCCTGTTCATCCTGCGCCCGGTCGCCACCTGCCTGCTGACCCTGGCGCTGATGCTGGCCGGCGCGCTGTCGTTCAGCCTGCTGCCGGTGGCGCCGCTGCCCAACGTCGACTTCCCGACCATCCTGGTGCAGGCGGCGCTGCCTGGCGCCAGCCCGGAGACCATGGCCTCCACGGTGGCGACGCCGCTGGAGCGCTCGCTGGGGCGCATTGCCGGGGTCACCGACATGACCTCCAGCAGCTCTCTGGGCAACACCACCATCATCGTGCAGTTCGACCTGTCCAAGGACATCGACGGCGCCGCGCGCGAGGTGCAGTCGGCGATCAACGCGGCCATGAGCCTGCTGCCTTCGGGCATGCCGAACAACCCGACGTACCGCAAGGCGAACCCGTCGGACATGCCGATCATGATCCTCACCCTGACCTCGGACACCTACACCCGTGGTGAGATGTACGACCTAGCCTCGACCATCGTTTCGCCCAAGCTCGCGCAGGTGAAGGGTGTGGGGCAGGTGAGCATCGGCGGTTCCTCGTTGCCGGCAGTGCGCGTTGACGTCAATCCGGACCAGCTCAGCCACTACGGCATCTCCCTGGACACCGTGCGCACCGCCATCAACAACACCAACGCGGACGGGCCCAAGGGCTCGCTGGAGTTCGGTGAGCGGCACTGGCAGGTGGACGCCAACGACCAGCTGCGCAAGGCCAGCGAGTACGCGCCGCTGATCGTCCATTACAACGCCGAGACCGGCGCAGCGGTACGCCTGAAGGATGTCGCCACGGTCACCGACTCGGTGGAAGATGTGCGCAACGCCGGCTTCTCCGACGACCTGCCAGCGGTGCTGCTGATCATCACCCGCCAGCCCGGCGCCAACATCATCGAGGCCACTGACGCGATCCACGAGCAGCTGCCGGTCATCCAGGACGTGCTCGGTCCGCAGGTGAAACTGTCGGTGATGGACGACCGCAGCCCGTCGATCCGTTCGTCCCTGGAAGAAGCCGAGCTGACCCTGATCATCTCCGTGGTGCTGGTGATCCTGGTGGTCTACCTGTTCCTGCGCAATGGCCGCGCCACGCTGATCCCTAGCCTCGCGGTGCCGGTATCGCTGGTGGGTACCTTCGCGGTGATGTACCTGTGCGGCTTCTCGCTGAACAACCTGTCGCTGATGGCGCTGATCATCGCCACCGGCTTCGTGGTGGACGACGCCATCGTCGTGGTGGAGAACATCGCCCGGCGCATCGAAGAGGGCGACCCGCCGATCCAGGCCGCCATTCGTGGGGCCAGAGAGGTGAGTTTCACCGTTCTGTCGATGACCCTGTCGCTGGTGGCGGTGTTCATCCCGCTGCTGCTCATGGGCGGCATCACCGGGCGATTGTTCCGCGAGTTCTCCGTGACCCTGGCGGCGGCCATCCTGGTGTCGCTGGTGGTTTCCCTGACGCTGACGCCGATGCTCTGCGCGCGCTTGCTCAAGCCCGTCGAGCGCGGGCCGAAGAAGGCCTCGGTGGAGCGCCAGAGCAACCGCTATTTCGTCGCCTTCATGCAGCGCTACCGCGCCAGCCTGAGCTGGGCGCTGGAGCACTCGCGGCTGATGGTGATGATCATGCTCGGCTGCATCGCCTTGAACCTGTACCTGTTCGTGGTGGTGCCCAAGGGCTTCCTGCCGCAGCAGGACTCCGGGCGCCTGCGCGGTTTCGCGGTGGCCGACCAGAGCATCTCGTTCCAGGCGCTGGACAAGAAGATGGCGCAGTTCCGCAAGATCCTCTCCGAAGACCCCGGCGTGGAGAACGTGGTGGGCTTCGTCGGCGGTGGCAAGTGGCAGTCGAGCAACACCGGTTCGTTCTTCGTCACCCTCAAGGACATCACCGAGCGCGACTCGGCAGAAGCCATCGTCAACCGCCTGCGCAAGAAGCTGGCAGAGGTGCCCGGCGCCAACCTGTTCCTGGTCGCGGGCCAGGACGTGCGCATCGGCGGCCGCCAGGGCAACGCGCAGTACGACTTCACCCTGCGCAGTGACGACCTGAACCTGCTGCGGGAATGGGCGCCCAAGGTCGAGGCGGCGATGAACAAGGTGCCGCAGATCGTCGACGTGAACAGCGACGCCCAGGACAAGGGCGTACAGAGCCGCCTGGTGATCGACCGCGATCGCGCGGCGAGCCTGGGCGTGAACGTCGCCGAGGTGGACGCGGTACTGAACAACTCCTACGGCCAGCGCCAGGTCTCGACCATCTTCAACCCGCTGAACCAGTACCACGTGGTGATGGAAGTCGCCCAGCCGTACCAGGAGACGCCGGAGGAGCTGCGCCAGGTCTACGTGATCAACAGCGAAGGGCAGCGCATCCCGCTCTCGGCCTTCACCCATATCGAGCCGAGCCGGGCGCCGCTGGAGGTCAACCACCAGGGCCAGTTCGCGGCCACCACCTTCTCCTTCAACCTCGCCCAGGGCGCGCAGATCGGCCCGGCCCGTGACGCGATCCTGGCAGCGGTGGAACCCATCCATCTGCCGATGGAAATCCAGGCCACCTTCGAAGGCAACGCCGGCGCGGTGCAGGACACGCAGAACGACATGCCCTGGCTGATCCTGCTGGCGCTGATCTCGGTCTATATCGTGCTGGGCATCCTCTACGAGAGCTACGTGCACCCGCTGACCATTCTCTCCACGCTGCCCTCGGCGGGCGTCGGCGCGCTGCTTACGCTGATGCTGTTTCGCACCGAGCTGTCGCTGATCGCGCTGATCGGGGTGATCCTGCTGATCGGCATCGTGAAGAAGAACGCGATCATGATGATCGACTTCGCCCTGGACGCCGAACGCACCCTTGGCCTGTCGCCGCGCGACGCGATCCTCGAAGCGGCGATGAAGCGTTTCCGGCCGATCATGATGACCACCCTGGCCGCCATTCTTGGCGCCTTGCCGCTGATCTTCGGCATCGGTGGCGACGCCGCGCTGCGCCGCCCACTGGGCATGACCATTGTCGGCGGCCTGATCGGCAGCCAGTTGCTGACCCTGTACACCACCCCCGTCGTCTACCTCTACCTCGACCGCCTGCGCCATTGGGTCAACAAGAAGCGCGGCGTGCGCACCGACGGCGCCCTGGAGACACCCGTATGATCCGTTCCCGTTCACTTCTTCCCCTGGCGCTGGCCGTGGCCCTGGCTGGTTGCGCCATCGGCCCGGATTACCAGCGCCCCGAGCTGACGGTGCCCGCCAGCTTCAAGGAGGGCGAGGGCTGGCAGTTGGCGAAGCCGCAGGACGGCTTCAACCACGGTGCCTGGTGGGAACTGTATGGCGACACCAAGCTGAACGACCTGCAGACCCGCCTGGTTGCCGCCAACCAGACCCTGGCACAGTCGGTCGCGTCCTATCGCCAGGCCCAGGCGCTGGCCAAGGGCGCGCGCTCCTCGTTCTTCCCCACCATCAGCGCCGACGTCGGCAAGACCCGCTCCGGGCAAGGCACCGGCAGTGGCGGCAGCGTGCGCCTGCCTGACGGCTCCACCGTCAGCAGCGGGGGTGGCAGCAGTTCGATCAGCAATAGCTATTCGGCGAGCCTTGGCGTGAGCTGGGAGCTGGACCTGTGGGGCAAGCTGCGTCGACAGCTGGAGGCCGACACCGCCAGCATGGACGCCAGCGCTGCGGACCTCGCCGCCTCGCGCCTGTCGCTGCAGTCGGAGCTGACCCAGGACTACCTGCAACTGCGCGTGATGGACCAGCAGATCAAACTGCTCAACGACACGGTCACGGCGTACCAGCGTTCGCTCAAGCTCACCGAGAACCAGTACAACGCGGGCATCGTTACCAAGGCCGACGTCGCCCAGGCACGGACCCAGCTGAAAAGCACCGAGGCCCAGGCCATCGACCTGAAGTACCAGCGTGCGCAGCTTGAGCACGCCATCGCGGTGCTGGTCGGCCTGCCGCCGGCGCAGTTCTCCCTGGCCGCCGTAGAGGGCGTGCCGAGCCTGCCGAATGTGCCGGCGCTGCTGCCATCCGAACTGCTGCAACGTCGCCCTGACGTGGCTTCCGCCGAGCGCCAGGTGATTTCCGCCAACGCCAAGATCGGTGTAGCCAAGGCCGCCTGGTTCCCCGACCTGACCCTTACAGCCGCTGGCGGCTACCGAAGCGGC
The DNA here is from genome assembly GCF_051990045.1 of Pseudomonas sp. YH-1. Classification (NCBI taxonomy): domain Bacteria; kingdom Pseudomonadati; phylum Pseudomonadota; class Gammaproteobacteria; order Pseudomonadales; family Pseudomonadaceae; genus Pseudomonas; species Pseudomonas sp. YH-1. Next base: position 3,826,679 of record NZ_CP178184.1, read on the forward strand.
AGCTTCCAGAACTGGATCGAGACGCCCAACCGCTACTGGTCCATCGGCCCGCAGTTCGCCATGACGCTGTTCGACGGCGGGCTGATCGCCTCCCAGGTGGAGCAGGCCGAGGCGAGCTACGACCAGACCGTGGCCAGCTACCGGCAGACCGTGCTGGACAGCTTCCGCGAGGTCGAGGACTACATGGTCCAGCTCAAGGTGCTGGAAGAGGAGAGCGGTGTGCAGCATGAAGCGCTGGATTCCGCGCGCGAGGCGCTGCGCCTGACCACCAACCAGTACAAGGCCGGCACCATCGACTACAGCGACGTGGTCACCACCCAGACAACCGCGCTATCCAACGAGCGCACATTGCTGACCCTCACCGGCAGTCGTTTGACTGCCAGCGTGCAGCTGATCGCCGCGCTGGGCGGCGGCTGGGATGCGGCGAAGATCGCCGAGGAAGGGCAGGCGACGCGGGACTGAGCCCGCGTCAGTCCTCGCGCAGGGCGCTGAGGGGGATCCGGAAGCGGCTCTCGCCGTCCAGCGAGCGGACGCCTCGCGGCAATTCGGTGCTGACCAGCACGGTGCCGTCCAGTCGCTCGAGCACTTCGCAAGCGATGTGCCCGATGGCGGGCAGGCGGTCGTCCAGGCTGGCGGTACGCAGCAGTGCGCGCGGCTTGAGGAAGCGCCAATCGCGCCCGCCAGCGTCGATCAGGCGGCACTCGGCCCAGCCCGCGAAGCACTCATCGGTGTAACGCACAATCTCGACCAGCAGGCTGGGCATCGTCAGGGGGCGTCCGGTGGTGGAAGTGGAGTCAGCCGTTGAAGCGGCGTGCGGTGGTGAAACTGCGTTCCCAGTAGCGGTCGTCCAGGGAGTCCTGGCGAATTCGGCCACCGGTGCTGGGCGCGTGGATGAACTGGTTGTTGCCGATATACAGGCCGACATGGCTGACGTTGCCGCGCCCGTTGCGATTGAAGAACACGGCGTCGCCGGGTTTGAGTTCGGTGCGACCGACACGCTTGCTGCCGCTTTCGATCATCTCACCGGTGGTGCGCGGCAGCTTCATGCCGGCCTCGGTGCGGAACAGGTAGACCAACAGCCCGCTGCAATCGAAGCCGTTGGCCACGCTGGTGCCGCCATGGCGGTAGGGCACGCCGATCAGCTGGCGGGCACGAGCCACCACACGTGTGTTGGTGGTCGGCTGGGCCGGGTGCACGCCCGACTGCTGTGGGCGCTTCAGGTCGCGATGCGGCCGCACGTTGTTGCGATTGACGACTTTCCCATGGCTGGCACGGGACAGGCTCGACGTCGCCTTGTGCGGCGTTGCGCGCTTTGCTTCGCGGGCTTCGGCGAGGGGAACGGTCAGGGCGAGCAGCAGGACCGTGCTCAGCAAGGTGAGGAAGCGCATCTTGGGTACATCGTGTGACTAGGTAGTGGAACGGGGCGCTATCTTAGAAATCTCCCGCGTCGAGTTAACGTGGGGAAACTGCAAAACCCTGTAGGCATTTTCCGATTAAGAGATCAGGTGGTGACTTGCATTCGACGGTTAGCCGGATTCCCCGCTGAAGCGTCGGGCGGTCGTATAGCTGCGTTGCCAATAGTGGTTGTCCAGCGAGTCGATGCGGATGGTCTTGCCGGTGCGCGGTGCGTGGATGAAGCGGCCGCCACCGATGTACAGGCCCACGTGGCTGGCGCGCCCCGTGCCGTCATGATTGAAGAACACCGCATCGCCCGGTTGCAGCTCATCCTGATCCACGGCATTGCGCTTTTGCGCGATCATCGAGGTGGTGGTGCGCGGTAGCTTGCGGTTGGCGATGGTGCTGTACAGGTAGACGAGCAGGCCACTGCAATCGAAGCCGGACGCTTCGCTTTCACCACCCCAGCGGTAAGGCGTACCGATCAGTTCATGGGCACGCTCGATGATGCGTGAGGTAACCCGTGGGCTCAGCGACCTGTGCTCCTCCGCCTGTGGGTAGGGCGCCAGGAGCGGTTCCCGGGCGGAGCTCGATACCTTCAGGTTCCGTCGCGCGCTTCGGATCTGTGCGCGCAGTTCGATAGCGCGGGCGGAAAATCCCGCGCTCTGGTAGGTCCGCTCGATGGCAGCGTTGTCGTAGCGACGCCAATTGGGTGTGTCGTAGTCATCGGCGAGGGCGAACGGCGCGCCCAGGATGCAGAAGAGATAAAGGGTCAGCCAGCGGAGTGGGCGCACGTCGGGTCACCTCGAGGTGAACGGTGGGGACGGGCGCCATCCTAGAAACGGCTAGGGAAGATCGATGTAGGAAACCTCTAGTAGATTTGAAGGCGGATTCCACGGAGGATGGTCGGTCGCCACTCAGCGTGCGAACAGCTGGCCGATGTCCTTGAAGGCCTTGAACTCCAGGGCATTGCCGCAGGGATCGAAGAGGAACAACGTTGCCTGTTCGCCCACCTGACCCTGGAAGCGCACATGGGGTTCGATGACGAACCGCGTGCCGCGCTCGCTCAGCCTTTGCGCCAGACGCTCCCAGTCCTCCCACGGCAGCACCACGCCGAAGTGCGGTACCGGCACGTCATGCCCATCGACGGCATTGGTGTGCGCCGCCTCCTGGCTGGCGGTGCGTGGGTGCTCGTGGATCACCAGCTGGTGGCCGAAGAAGTCGAAGTCTACCCACTGGGCGCTGCTGCGCCCTTCGGCGAGGCCGAATACCTCGCCGTAGAAGTGCCGGGCCAGGGCGAGGTCGTAGACGGGAATGGCCAGGTGGAAAGGCGATAGCGCCATGGATGTGCTCCCTGTCAGGTTCAGGCTGGTGCGGCCAGCAGGCGGCTGATGGTGGCCTTGGCCGCGTTCATCTGCCCCTCGCGGGCGAGGCGGGTGAACTCCAGCAGGGCATGCTCGTGCTCGGCCAGGTCGTCGAGGATGTCGCGGTCATCGTCGTCGCCCTGGTTGGCAAGGCTGTCGTAGCGCTGGACGTAGGGCTCCACCAGCACTTCGAGCCTTTCCAGGGTCTGCGGCCAGTCAAGCCCGAGCCAGTCGGCGGCACGCTGGCGGCCCTGGGCGGCGGCGTGGGCGGTGTCGCCCAGCGGTAGGCCATGGCGTTGCAGCAGCCGCGCCATGCGCAGGCCGGTCTGGCGCTCCAGTCGCGCCAGCAGGAGCATCGAGGACGCCCCCTCCGGCAGTTGCTCGGCCAGGCCGAGGAAGAAGTTCTCACCGCGGACTTCGCCCAGGTAGGCGGCCTGCAGTTCACTGGCTTGTCGGTGCATGCGTCGGTCCCCCTTTGCTGAATGGGGACCAGCCTAGACGATGTGCGCCGGGCATCGAACCCGGCATGTCGTGTCTGGGCCAGAACGGGTCGCTCAGCGTTCGAAACCGTATTCGCGCTCGACCCGGCTGATACGCACGCGGAAGGCGCTGTACCAGTCGCGGCGGCCTGCCTGCTGGGCCATGCGGTGTTCGGCCTGTTGCTTCCACTGGCGGATGGCGGCTTCGTCACGCCAGTAGGAGACAGTGATGCCCAGACCATCGGCGCCACGGGCCGACTCGACGCCGAGGAAGCCGTCCTGCTGTGCGGCCAGTTCCAGCATGCGCTCGGCAGTGGCGCCGTAGCCTTCGTCCAGCTCGGTGCGGTAGGAGGTGAACGTCACGGCGTAGTAGGGCGGTTGCGGTGTGCTGGCGATCATGCGGCGTTCCCGGCGTGGACGGCTTCTTGGCTGGATGACTGGATGGGCGCTTGGCTGGATTGATGGCGGAAGGCGGCGGACAGGAGCGCCTCGGCCAGTGGCACAGCGATACCGGCCAGCGCCTTGCGCTCCGGCTGGAACAGGGTGGCGACGAAGAAGGGATGGTCGGTCGCTTCCAGCGCGCGGATGCTGCCGTCCTCTCCGTGGGCGCAGGCGCGTAGCGAGCCGCCGAACAGCTCGTCCTGGAACGCCGGATTCACCCCGTAGCTGCACCGGTAGCCCTCGCGAATCTCCGGCAGACCGTAGATGGCGGCCAGGTGCGAGCCGGCGGTGAGGCGGATGGTTTCGCTGACCTCAACCAGTGAACAGGGCAGGGCATGGACCACCGTGCGCATTGCATCCGGGTCCGTCTCGGCGTGTGCCGCGTCGCTCCAGCCGAGGACATGGCGCGCGCGCTCCAGCAGGGCATGCTGGAAGCCCCCGCAGGTGCCGAGGAAGGGTACGTCGTTTTCGCGGGCGAAGGTGATCGCCCGCAGGGCGCCTTCGGTGTCGAGGTAAGGGCTGCCAGGGATGCACCAGAAACCGGAGTACGGCTCCAGGTCCAGGCCCTGGGCGAGGCGCGGAGTGTCCAGCCAGTCCACGCGCAGCGTGCCCGAGTGCGGCAGCAGCGATTGCTGCAGGGCCAGGGGAATCGCCCAGTGGGCGGTGACGCGGCTGTCGCGGTCTCCGATCAGGCCGATCCGCAGTGCTTTACGACGTTTTCCCATCCTTTTTTTCCCCTGGCGTCGTGGCCCATTGGCGGGCCCATGGGAGGCAATTTATAGTTGCGCAGGCGCAATCGAAATGGGCGGTTGCGCAACCTTGGAGTGCGTCGATGCAATACCGTCTGGAGTACGCCGATCTGGCCCTGGTGCTGGCGCTGGTGCGAGGGGGCAGCCTTGCGCGTGCCTCGGAATTGCTCGAAGTAGACGTCTCCACCGTGTTTCGTGCCGTGCGCCGGCTGGAGAAGGCGCTGGGCACCGCGCTGTTCGAGAAGGGCCGCAACGGCTACCTCGCCACGGCCACCGCGCAGCAACTGGCGACCCAGGCAGAACTGGCCGAGCAGGCGCTGGAAGCGGCGCGACTGGGCCTGGAGCAGGGCCACGACGTGCTCAGCGGCACCGTGCGCCTGACCTGTTCCGACACCGTGCTGCAGGGCCTTTTGCTGCCGGCCCTGGCGCGCTTCATGAAGCGCTACCCGGCGCTGAATCTGGAACTGACCACCTCCAACGCCTTCGCCAACCTCAGCCGCCGCGACGCCGACATTGCCCTGCGCCTGACCAATGCGCCGCCGGAGCATCTGGTGGGACGCAAGCTGGGCGAGGTGCACTACGTCCTCTGTGCCCACCGCGACTACCTGGCCGAGCAAGGCGAGCGTCCCTGGCAGGATATGAGCTGGATCGCCCCGGACGACTTTCTGCCCGATCACTCCAGCGTCGCCTGGCGCCGCCAGGCGTTCCCGACGGTGCTCCCGGCCTATCGCTGCAACAGCATGCTCTCGGTGCTCGACCTTTGCCGCGCGGGGCTGGGGCTGGCTGCGCTGCCAGCGTTCCTGCTGCGCCCGGACGACGGGCTGCAGATACTGGAGCCGGAGCTTCCCGGCTGCAGCATCCATCTCTGGCTGCTGACGCGACCGGATTGCCGGGCGCTGCGGGCGGTAGTGACGCTGTTCGAGGAGTTGGCCGGGAGCATTCGTTTGCCAGCCTGAATGAAAAGACCCCGCCGGGAAGCGGGGTCTTTCGTCTGTCACAGCCACTACCAGTGACGGTAGTGTCCCGGCGGGCCATAGTAGCCTGGGCCGTAATAGCGCGGCGGACCATAGTAGCGGGGCGGCCCGTAGTAACGCGGGCCTGGCACCACCACGACCGGTCGGTACACCGGTTGATACACGGGCTGGTAGACCGGCGCAGGCTGGTAGTACACCGGTTGCGGCGGGTAATAGGCCACCGGGGGCGGCGGAGCGTAATAGGGCGCCGGCGCGGGTTGCGAGCCGGCGACCACTGCACCCCCGACAACGGCGCCAACCACTGCGCCGATCGCGGCGGCATCGGTATTGCTGTTGGCCGCGGCCTGGCCGGCGAGGGCAAGGCCGGCGCAGAGCAGGGCGATCTGGGGGAGACGGTGAAGCATGATGCACCTCCTGAGGAACCCGGCGAGGAACCAGGTATCTATGAGACATCGGCCTCGAAAGAATCGTAACGCCGCCGGTGTAAAGGTTGTGTAAATGGCGCCGTACGGCTCTGCGACGGGCCTGGCATGTATCAGCCTGCAATACATCCATCGCGCTGCCGCAGCCTTCGGGCTGGTAAGGTTGCGCCTTTCGCGTTTTATCCATGAAGAATCAGGGAGACCTTCCATGCCCTTCAACCGAGTGACTCTCTTGTCGCTTCTCGCTGTCGCCGCCCTTGCCGGTTGCAGTTCCAAGGATTCCTCGTCCGATGCGGCCCAGCCGGCTGCGGACAGTTCGCCGGCCATGACCGGCACCTGCAACGCCAAGGCGGTGCAGTCGATCATCGGCAAGGTCGTCACTCCGACCCTGACCGAAGAAGCTCGCCGCGATGCTGGCGCCAGCGTTGCCCGCGTGCTCACCCCGCACCAGCCAGTGACCATGGAGTACAACTCGCAGCGCCTGAACATCGACGTCGATGACAGCCAGGTGGTGAAGCAGGTCTCCTGCGGCTGAGTCTTTCGCCTGACTGCGCCCATGAAAAAGCCCCGCCTAGGCGGGGCTTTTTCATCTCCAGTGCGGATCAGCGGTTGGCGGGCTTCTTGATCACGCGCAATGCCTGGCTCGACTGGTTGACGCACTCCTCGTAATTGCCGGCCTTCTTCGCTTCCTCGGCCTTGGCGAGGTACTCGTGGACTGCGTTGACCTTCACGCCGGTGGCGTTCGGGTTGGCGGTCTTGAGGAAGTCGTTGATCTGCTGCAGGTTGCCGTCGCACAGCGCGCTGTCGGCGAAAGCCGGTACGGAAAACACCATGGCCAGGAGCAGGGCGTACTTTTTCATGCAGGTTCTCCTTGCATCTCGAATGCCGAATCGAAGAAGTTCGAAATTACGTTAGCTTGCTAACTACCGACAAGCGAATGTCCCGCGAATTCATTTCAGTTCTGACGCTAGTCAGGAAAACCCCGATCCGCCGTGTCGCTGGTCAGATCGCGCTGAACTTTCGCTCCAGGCCCTGGCTGCGAAAGTGCTCGATGACGTACTCGATGAATACCCGCGTCTTGGCCGGCAGCAGTTTCTGCGCGGCGTAGTAGAGCGCGGTGTTGCCAGCGTCCACGTACCAGTCCGGCAGCACACGCACCAGGCGGCCGCTCTCCAGGTACGGGACGGCGTGCTGCATGCTCACCAGGGTCACGCCCAGTCCCATCAGTGCGGCGACGCAGGCGGCTTCCGGGTCGCTGAAGGTCATGCGCTCCTTCAGCGCGATCGGCGCCTGGGCCTGCTGGCGGTTGGTCAGCGGCCAGGGGCGTACGCGGCCGGTCTGCGGCGAGCGGATGCGGATTCCGTCGTGGCTCGGCAGGTCGGAGGGGTAGCGGATCGCCGGGCGGCCCTCCAGGTAACTGGGAGAGGCCAGCAGCACCAGGTGCGCCGGGCACAGCTTGCGCGCCACCACGCCGGGCGGCAGCTCGAAGCCGCCGCCGATGGCGGCGTCGAAGCCTTCGGCGATGAGGTCGACCTGGCGGTTGTCGAAGTGCCAGTCCGGACGGATCGCCGGATAGCGACCGAGGAAGTCCCCCAGCAGCGGCAGGATGTAGTCGCGGCCGAACACCAGGCCCATGCTCACCTTCAGCGCTCCGCTGGGCTGGCCGTCGGCGCTGGCCAGGTTGGCGATGGCGCTCTGCAGGCTGGCGAGGCCGCCGCTGGCCTCATCGAGAAATCGCTCGCCGGATTCGGTCAGGGCCAGGCTGCGGGTACTACGCTGGAACAGCCGCACGCCCAGGTTGTTCTCCAGCCGCGCCACATTCTTGCTCACCGCCGCCGGCGTCAGGCCCAGGCGGCGTGCGGCGGCGGCGAAGCTGCCCGCCTCGGCGCTGCGGACGAAGCATTCGATACTGATCAGGCTTTCCATGGGTTTCATTCCGGACGTTTGGTATCGACTGAATATAGCGATTACCAGCTACCGGGTCAGGAGTGCAAGCGCGAAACTGGCCCCGTCGAACTTACTCCCCCACTCGATTCCTGGAGACACGAAATGACCACCACGCAAACCACTCAATCCCTCGCCGGCAAAGTCGCTTTCGTACAGGGCGGCTCCCGCGGCATCGGCGCCGCCATCGTGCAGCGCCTGGCTCGTGAAGGCGCCGCCGTGGCCTTCACCTACGTCAGCTCGGCACAGAAGGCCGAAGACCTCGCCGCCAGCATCGAAGCCGCCGGCGGCCGCGCCCTGGCGCTGAAGGCCGATAGCGGCGACGCAGCCTCGGTGCAGCAAGCCATCGATACCGCCGCACAACGCTTCGGCGGCATCGATATCCTGGTCAACAACGCCGGCGTGCTGGCCATCGCCCCGGTGGAAGAGTTCAGCCTGGAAGACCTCGACCGCACCCTGGCGGTGAACGTGCGCAGCGTCTTCGTCGCCACCCAGGCCGCTGCGCGGCACATGGGGCAGGGCGGGCGCATCATCACCATCGGCAGCACCAACGCCGATCGCATGCCCTTTGGCGGTGGTGCGGTCTACGCCATGAGCAAGTCGGCCATCGTCGGCCTGACCAAGGGCCTGGCCCGCGACCTTGGCCCGCGCGGGATCACCGTGAACAACGTGCAGCCCGGCCCGGTGGATACCGACATGAACCCGGCCGACAGCGACTTCGCGGCTTCCCTGATGGACCTGATGGCGGTCGGTCGTTACGGCCGTGCGGAAGAAGTCGCCGCTTTCGTCGCCTACCTGGCGGGCCCGGAAGCCGGCTACATCACCGGCGCCAGCCTGACCATCGACGGTGGCTTCGGCGCCTGATGGGTTCTAGATGACCGCAGCGCGATCGGGTTCAGGCTCGGTCGCGGCTCTGGATGTTCCAGTGTTCGGAGGTGCTGGCGAGCTTTTCCGACAGCATCTCCACTTGTTCATAGAGACGCAGGGTGAGCCAGTAGAAGCCCTGTTTCTCGAAGGAGTCGGTCAGGTTGTGTGGCCGTGTGGGCAGGTTCTCCAGGCCCTGGCAGGCCTGCACCAGCTTGCTGGTACGACTGAACTTCAAGGCGTGGGCCGATTGCAGCAGCAGGCGGCCGATGATCTGCCGGTGCGTGTCGAGGCTGGTCGGCACCGGTTCTATCTCCCCGGCCTCGGCGGCGAACTGCCGTGAGGCAATCAGTGATTCCAGGGTGCCCATGATGGCGCGGTGGATGCGCTGGAGCATTTCCAGCTCACGCAGCGGCATGCCCGTCTCCCGCGACACTGGCCCCAGATGGGCTCGCGAAGCCACGAGGCGATGGTCCAGTTCCTCCAGCTGGCGGGCGAAGTGTTCGGGCGTGAAGTCGTGGTTGGACGACAACTGCCCATACATCCGTGCGCAGGCGCGCAGGTTGTCGGAGAGCAGGTAGCGCCAGACATAGACTGCCCGCAACGGGTAGATCTGCGAGAACAGCAGTGCCACCGCGACGCCGATCAGCACATTGGCCGAGCGCCATAGTCCTTCGGTGAACCCCGTCTCGCCGGGGCCGGCGACAATGCACATGGTGATCCCCGCCAGCAGCGCGACGTAGCCGGGTCGGCGAATCGCATAGAACGCCGAGGCCGCGCCCAGTACCGACATCACCAGAAAAGTCAGCGTGAGCGAGCGGGTACTGTCGTAAACCGCGATCACACAGAGCCCCAGAACCGCCCCCACCAGGGTGCCGATCACCCGCTCGTAGGATTTGCCGCGAATCGTTCCCTGGTGGACCAGGCCACCCATGACCACCAGCACCGTCACCGAGGCCCACAGACCGTGGGGCAGCTTGAGCGCGCTGGTGATCAGCATCGAGGCGAGGAGGGCGAGGCCGACTCGTACGCAGTGGATCCAGGCGGCGTAGCGATAGCGGGTATAAGGATTGGCCAGGCGGCGGAAGGGCAGGCTGAGGATCGAGGGTTGCTTCGCCAAGGGTGGCTCCGATGGTGATGGTCAGGGAAAGGGTAGCCGTTTCGGCCGGAATGGACCTGTGGTGGATCATGCCCGCGTCCCGCTGAACGGCCTCAAGGCGGCTGCGGGCACGCCGATAGAAAATCCACCGGAAGCGCTGGTTCCGCTTCATCGGTCTTCGCTAGAATCCCGGACTTTTGCGCGCAGGGACCGCGTGCGCCCATCAGCGCCCGAGTGCATCAGAGAGCCCCCATGCTTGCCGGTAGTTACGATCCCGCCCTTGTCCTGATTTCGCTGTGCGTCGCCATGCTGGCGTCCTACACCGCGCTGGACCTGGCCGGGCGCATCGCGACCACCCGCGGCTGGCCGGTGCTGCTGTGGATCGGCGGCGGCGGGGTGGCCATGGGCATCGGCGTGTGGTCGATGCACTTCATCGGCATGCTCGCCTTCAGCCTGCCGATCCCGCTGGGTTATGACCTCACCCTGACCCTGTTGTCGCTGGCCATCGCCGTGCTCAGTTCAGGGTTCGCCCTGGCGCTGGTCAGCCAGGACCGCCTGCCGCTCTGGCATCTGCTCTGTGGCGCGCTGGCCATGGGTGCCGGGATCAGCTGCATGCACTACCTGGGCATGTACGCGATGCTCATGCAGCCGGGCATCGACTACGACCCGACGTTGTTCGGGCTTTCCCTGGTGATTGCCGTGGCGGCTTCCGGCGCTGCGCTATGGATTGCCTTCAAGCTGCGGCAGAACACGCCCTACGTGCGCCTGGCCCGTGCCGGTGCGGCACTGGTGATGGGTGTGGCGATCGTCGGCATGCACTACACCGGCATGGCCGCCGCGCGTTTCCCCGAGGACAGCTTCTGCGGCGCGTCACCCAGTGGCCTGGACAGTGACTGGCTGGCGCTGCTGATCATCATCGTCACCCTGGCGGTGATCGGCATCGCGCTGCTCACTTCGGTACTGGACGCACGCCTGGAGTCGCGCACGGCGCAGCTCACCTCGTCGCTGGCGCAGGCCAACCAGGAGCTGACCCAGCTTGCCCTGCACGACAACCTCACGCGCCTGCCCAACCGTGTCCTGCTGGAGGATCGCATCGAGCAGATGATCGGCAAGGTGCAGCGTAGCGGCGGGCATTTCGCGCTGATGTTCCTCGACCTCGACGGCTTCAAGCCGGTCAACGACGCTTTCGGCCACCATGTTGGCGACCTGTTGCTCAAGGCCGTGGCCCAGCGCCTGCGCGACAGCCTGCGCAGCGAAGACACGGTGGCACGCATCGGCGGCGACGAGTTCGTGGTACTCGCCGAACTGGCCGAAGCCGAGGATGCGGTGACCGTCGCCAGCCAGCAGGTCAACCTGCTGGCGCAGCCGTTCCAGGTGGCCGGGCAGGAGCTGCGCATCGCCGCCAGTATCGGCATCACGCTGTATCCGGGCGACGGTTCTACCCAGCAGGAACTGCTGCGCAACGCCGACGCGGCGATGTACCACGCCAAGGGCAACGGCAAGAACGGCTACAGCTTCTTCGAGCAGTCGATGAACACCAACGCGCGCAACCACCTGCAGTTGCTGCACGACCTGCGCGCGGCGCTGGATCGCCGCGAGTTCACCCTGCATTACCAGCCCAAGTTCGCCGCCAGCGGCGAGCCCATCGGCGCCGAGGCGCTCCTGCGCTGGCAGCACCCGCAGCGCGGGCTGATGATGCCTGACACCTTCATCGCTTTGGCCGAGCGAACCGGGCTGATCATCCCCATCGGCGACTGGGTGCTGGATGAGGCCTGCCGGCAGATGCGCGAGTGGTACCTGCAGGGCCACGAAAGTTGGCGGGTAGCGGTGAACCTCTCGGCGCTGCAGTTCTGCCATGCCGCCCTGGTGCAGTCGGTGGCCGACGCGCTGCAGCGCCACCAGTTGCCGGCGCGCTGCCTGACCCTGGAGATCACCGAGACCACGGCGATGCGCGATGCCGATTCCAGCCTGGAGATCCTCGGCAAACTGTCGGACATGGGCGTGGACCTGTCCATCGACGACTTCGGCACCGGCTACTCCAGCCTGCTGTACCTCAAGCGCCTGCCGGCCAACGAGCTGAAGATCGACCGCGGGTTCGTCCGCGACCTGGAGCAGGACAGCGACGACGCCGCCATCGTCTCGGCCATCGTTGCCCTGGGCCAGGCGCTGGACCTGCGGATCGTTGCCGAGGGGGTAGAAACCTCCGGACAGCAGAACTTCCTCACCCGCCTGGGGTGCGATTCGCTGCAAGGCTTCCTGTTAGGCAAGCCGGTGCCGGCCGAGCAATTCCTCGAACGTCTCAGCGTGCCGGTGTAGTCGCGGCCAGCTGCGCGCACAGCTCGCGCAGTTGCTCACACAGGCTGCGTCCGGCGCTGCCCAGCTCCGGACGGGCGTAGAGCGCCAGTTCCAGTCCCTCGATGGGGGCAAAACCGTCCTCGACGGTCAGCACACGGTGGCCTTCGTGACGACCGCGCAGGGGCAGCAGGCTGACGCCCATGCCCGCCGCCACCGCCGCCGACAGGCTTGCCAGGCTGGCGCTGCTGTAGCTGATGCGCCAGCGCCGACCGCTGGCCTCCAGGGCGTGGATCATCTCCTGGCGATACAGCGCTCCCAGCGGGAACACCACCAGCGGCAGCGGGTCGCGGGCGGCGGCGGGGGTGGTGGCGCTGTCCTGCCAAGCCAGCGGTTCGGGCCAGTGGGCGAGGCAGTCGCTGTCCGCGCCCCATTGCTTGACCAGCGCCAGGTCCAGCTCGCCGCTGCGGTACTGGCGCAACAGTTCCTGACTGAGGCCGCTGGATACCTCCAGGCGCAGCCTCGGACGTTCGGCGCTGAAGGCCGCGAGCAGCGGCATCATTCGCTCGCCGGCAAAATCTTCCGGCATCCCCAGGCGCAGCACGCCCTCGCTGTGCTCGCTGCTCAGTGCCTCGCGCGCTTCCGAGCCCAGTTCGAGGATGCGTCGCGCATAACCCAGCAGCCGTTCGCCCTGTTCGGTGGGCAGCACCTGGCGCTGACTGCGGTCCAGTAGACGGCAGTCCAGGCTCTGCTCCAGGCGCAGGATCTGCTGGCTCACCGTGGATTGGGTCAGGTGCAGCAGTTCCGCGGCGCGGGTGAAGTTGCCGGCGTCCACCACCATCACGAAGCTGCGCAGCAGGTTGGGATCAAGCATTCTGATTTCCACTGGAAGTCATGTTTCTATTTAATTTCAGCATAGAACATCCCTTCGTCATACTGCAGCTGTTCATTTGATCGAGCGAGAGTCGAGGCAAGACAGTCATCACGGGGGAGCGTCCATGGACATGCCGACTATCCAGACCGAGGACGTGCACAGCCGCGCCGCTGCAGACGCATTGCTGGCTGCGGCCGGCGAAGGTCACGAAGCCGAGGTCGCGGCGCTGCTCAAACGCGGTGTGCCAGTGGATGTGACCGACGGACAAGGCAATACGCCGCTGCTGCTGGCCACCGCTCGCAATCGTGCGGAAGTCGCGCGACTGCTGGTCGCCGCTGGCGCCGACGTCAACCGGCAGAACCGCATCCACGACAGCGCCTACCTGCTGGCCGGTGCGGCCGGGCACCTGGAAATCCTTCAGCTGACCCTGGCCCATGGCGCCGACCTGCACAGTACCAACCGCTATGGCGGCACGGCACTGATTCCGGCGTGCGAGCGCGGCCATGTGGAGGTTGTGGCCACGCTGCTCAAGGCTGGCGTCGATCCCGATCATGTCAACAAGCTGGGCTGGACCGGGCTGCTCGAAGCCATCCTGCTCAGCGACGGCGGCCCGCGTCACCAGGCCATCGTGAAACAGCTCATTGAAGCCGGGGCGGACCTGAACCTGGCCGACAACGACGGCGTTACGCCGCTGCAACACGCCCGCCAGCGCAACCAGACCACCATTGCCAGGATGCTGGAAGTCGCCGGCGCGCATTGATCGAACCGATTCGCTGGAAACTGCCATGTCACACGAAGTCTTCATGCGCGAGGCCCTGCAACTGGCCCGCGACAACATCGAGGCCGGCGGCCGCCCGTTCGGCGCCGTGCTGGTCAAGGACGGGCGGGTGATCGCCCGCGCCGCAAACTCCATCCACCTGGATTTCGACCCCACCGCCCACGCCGAACTGCTGGCGATCCGCCGTGCCTCGGCGGTGCTGGGCATGTCGCGGCTGGACGGCTGCGTGATCTACGCCAGCGGACATCCGTGCCCGATGTGCCTGGCGGCCATGCACCTTTGCGGCGTGGAGGGCGCCTACTTCGCCTATTCCAACGACGATGGCGAGCCGTTCGGGCTGTCGACTGCCGCCGTGTACCAGCAGATGACCCAGCCGCCGCAGTGGCAGTCGGTTCCGCTGCGCGCGTTGCGCCCGAGTGGTGAAGAAGGTCTGTACGGTTATTGGCAGGAGCAACGCACGTGAGCCGCGGCATGACCCTGCCGGCGCAGGGCGAAGCGGCGGGGCAGAGCAGCCACGCCGGCTGGATCGGCCTGCTGGTGATCGTCGCGCTGGGCATCAATCTGCGGCCGATCCTCACCTCCATCGGCCCGCTGCTGGCCGACATCCACGACGCCACCGGCCTGGGCTTCCAGGGCCTGTCGATGCTGACGGTGCTGCCGGTGCTGTGCATGGGCCTGTTCGCCCTGGGCCTGCCGTGGGTCGGCCCGCGCCTGGGCGAGAGCCGGGGCATGGTGCTCGGCCTGCTGGCCATCGGCGCGGCGTGCTTCTGGCGGCTGCTGCTGGACAGCGGTTTCGCCCTGATCGCCAGCGCAGTGCTGGCAGGCTGTGGCGTGGCGGTGATCCAGGCATTCGTGCCGGGCGTGATCAAGCGCTGGTTCCCGCACAAGGTGCCGTCGGCCATGGGCCTGTACTCGGCATCGTTGATGGCTGGCGGCGGTAGTGCAGCGGTGTTGGCGCCTGTGGTATCGGAACACTTCCATCGCTGGCAGGACGGCCTCGGTGCCTGGCTGCTGCTGGCCATTGTCGGCCTGCTGCTGTGGTCCGTGGCGCGTCCGCGAGAGGCGCCCGTGGCCGCACCGCCGCAGCAAAAGGTCCAGCACTATTTCGGCAGCCGCCGCGCCTGGCTGCTGGCCTTGTACTTCGGCCTGATCAACGGCGGCTACACCAGCATGGTGGCCTGGCTGCCGGTGTATTACCGCCAGCTTGGCTGGACGGCCCAGGCCAGCGGCCAACTGATCGGCCTGATGACCATCTTCCAGGTGATCGCTGCGCTGACCATCCCACTGCTGATCCGTCGTTCGCTGGATCGTCGTGGCTGGCTTTGCCTGTGCCTGCTGATCCAGCTTGCCGGGTTCATCGGGCTGATCTCGGCACCGTTGCACCTGCCGGGTCTGTGGGTGGCGCTGATCGGCTACGGTCTGGGTGCCTGCTTCGCCCTGAGCCTGACCCTGACCCTGGACCACCTCGCCGACGCCGGGGCGGCCGGGCGCCTGGCGGCCTTCGTGCAGGGCATCGGCTTCATCGTCACTGGCATCGTGCCTTACGTCACCGGCGCTCTGCGCGACAGCACCGGCAGTTTCCAGGCCTCCTGGATCCTGCTGGCGGTGTCGGTGGTGCTGATGCTGGGCGTGACCCTGCGCTTCTCGCCCAAGGGTTATGCGAGGGCGATGCGGCGCTAAGGCGGGATGAAACGAAAATGGCGCCCCGAAGGCGCCATTTTTTTATCTGCACCGCTACACGGAGGTGGCGAGGTAGATACGGTAGCTGATGATCGACAGCATACTCAGCGTGCCGACCCACATCAGGAATACCCCCACCGGGCGGTGGCGGATGGTGAAGCCGATGCCCAGCATGAACATGCCGAAGACGATGATGCCGAGGGTGATGAAGAGGGACGTGGGGTCCAGCGGGATGAAGTGAGCAGTGGCGTCCACGGTGAGTCCTTGTCTGAAAGGTCCGATATAGAGAGTCTAGGCCAGAGTAGGACCGAACTCCTTTGATCCCTGGCAAGTCGGCCCGGATCATAGCGGCCCGGGACGCTCAGCCCAAGCTCAGCTCTCCAGCAGAAGTCGGCCCTTGCCCGTGAGGGCGAGTTGCAGGCCGCGCAGTTCGGCGAATCCGAGGTGTACCAGCAGCCGTTTCAAGTGAGGGTGGATGACGTCGCCGCGCCTGACGCCGAGGAGAAGTTGGCACAGCTCGGTGTCGCGGGAGGGGGTTGGACTTCTCTCGACCTCGTTGTTGAGCACGGAGCGGGCTTCCCTGATTCATGACGTCAGTGAATTCTGAATTCGATCTGGGTTCAGCTTATTTTCGATTGCTATCAGAAAATACTGATCAGAATCTAAGTATCTGACAGATTCCGGAACATGTGTGCCAATAGCTAGGAGTCGCCAGTGTGCCGCGGGCATAAAAAAGCCCCGCGGTCCGGAGCGTCAGACCGCAGGGCCAGAACGGTCGAGAGATTCTCGACCGGGGAGGACCGATCAGGCCGCCGGTGTCGGCTGCCAGCCGCCGCCGAGGGCCTTGTAGATCGCCACGATGCCGCGATACACGTCGACTTCCGCCAGCGCCTGGGCGTCTTCGGCGGCGAGTTGCTCGCGTTCGGCGTCCAGCAGGTTGAGGAAGTCCACGGTGCCTTCGCGGTATTGCAGGCCGGCCTGTTGCGCGGCGTTGCGGCTGGCTTCGGACTGGCGCACCAGCGAGACCAGGCGCTGCTGGCGCTTGCCGTAGTCGCTGAAGGCGTTGGACGACTCTTCCAGGGCCAGCAGGACTTGCTGCTCGTAGGTCGCCAGGGCACCGTCGGCGTCGGCCTTGGAAGCGCGCAGACGAGCCCGCACGCTGCCCAGGTCGAAGGCCGCCCAGGTGATGCTCGGGGCGACGCCCCAGGCGCTGGCGGCGGACGAGCCGATCTGCGAACCACGGCCGGCGGTGTAGCCGAGGAAGCCGCCGAGGCTGACTTTCGGGAACAGGTCGGCGGTGGCTACGCCCACGTCCGCGGTGGCGGCTGCCAGGCGGCGCTCGGCGGAGGCGACATCAGGACGGCGACGCAACAGCTCACCCGGATCGCCAATCGGCAGGGCCTTGGCGATGGCCGGCAGCTTCTTCGGCGACAAGTCCACGCTCAGCGCGTCCGGGCGCTGGCCGAGGAGAGTGGCGATGCGGTTGCGCTGGCGCACTTCCTCCGCCTGCAGTTGCGGCACGCTGGCTTCGGTGGAGGCCAGGCGCGCTTCGGCGCGTTGCACGTCCAGCTCGCTGCCGACGCCGGCGTCGCGCAGCTGGATGGTCAGGTCGCGGGACTCGCGCTGGTTGTCCAGGTTGCTCCTGGCGATGCTCTCGCGCAGCTGCGCACCGCGCAGTTGACCGTAGGCATCGGCCAGCTCGGCGATCAGGCTGACCTGCAGCTGTTGCAGGTCGGCGACTATGGCTTCGCTCTGTGCGTCGCTGGATTCCAGCTGGCGGCGCACGCGGCCGAACAGATCGACTTCCCAGATCATGTCCAGGCCCAGGTCGTAGCGCTCCTGGTTGACCCGGTCCTCGGTCTGGCCGGGTACCTGGCCCTTGCCGACCTGGCCTTCGGCGCGGCTGGTGACCGTGGGGAAACGGTCATTAGCCACGTCGTCGCGGATTGCCCGCGAAGCCAGCACGCGGGCGTAGGCCACGCGCAGCTCACGGTTTTCCTTGAGGGACTGGTCGACCAGTTGGGTCAGCACCGGGTCGTCGAACTGCTTCCACCAGGCGTCTTCGAAGCGGTTGCGGTCGTAGTTCTGCGCCTGGGCGTTGCTGTCCAGATGGGCCGGCGCGGTGTCCGGCTTCTGGTAGTCAGGGCCGACCATGCACGCGCTGAGGGCCAGCGCGAGCAGGGAAGGGACGAACAGTTTCACGGCACTCTTGCTCACAGCATTGATGGTCATGACGCTCATGCCTGGTGGGCCTCGTTGTGGGTCGTGTGGCTCAGGGCGGCATGCGCCTGTTTCTTCGCTTCACGGGCTTCCATGAAGCGGCGGATCAGCACGTAGAAGACCGGGGTCAGCAACAGGCCGAAGAAGGTCACGCCGAGCATCCCGGAGAACACCGCGACACCCATGGCATGGCGCATTTCGGCGCCGGCGCCGGACGACAGCACCAGGGGCACCACGCCCATGATGAAGGCGATGGAGGTCATCAGGATCGGCCGCAGACGCAGGCGGCAGGCTTCCAGCACCGCGCTCAGGCGGTCCATGCCTTCGTCCTGTTTGTCCTTGGCGAACTCGACGATCAGGATCGCGTTCTTGCACGCCAGGCCCACCAGTACGATCAGGCCGATCTGGGTGAAGATGTTGTTGTCTCCACCGGACAGGATCACCCCGGCGATGGCCGACAGCAGGGTCATCGGCACGATCAGGATCACCGCCAGCGGCAGGCCCCAGCTTTCATACAGCGCGGCCAGCACCAGGAAGGCGAGCAGCACGCAGAGCGGGAACACGTAGATCGCGGAGTTGCCGGCGAGGATCTGCTGGTAGGTCAGTTCGGTCCATTCGTAGGTCATGCCATTGGGCAGCTCCTGCTTGAGCAGGCGCTCGATGGCGGCTTCGGCCTGGCCGGAGCTGTAGCCCGGTGCGGCGGCGCCGTTGATCTCGGCGGTGATGAAGCCGTTGTAGTGCATCACGCGGTCGGGGCCGGAGGTGTCGCTGATCTTGATGAAGGTGGCCAGCGGGACCATTTCACCCAGGTTGTTGCGCACTTTCAGCTGGCCGATCTGCTCGGGTTCGAGACGGAACTGCTGCTCGCCCTGGACGTTCACCTGATAGGTGCGGCCGAAGCGGTTGAAGTCGTTCGCGTACAGCGAGCCCAGGTAGACCTGCAGGGTGTCGAAGATGTCGCTGATCGCCACGCCGTGGGTCTTGGCCTTCTCGCGGTCGATGGCAGCATCCACCTGCGGCACGTTCACCTGGTAGCTGGTGAACACCGACATGGGGTTGAGCTCCGGCAGCGCACGGGCCTTGTTGAGGATGTTCTGGGTCTGTGCGTAGAGCTCCTCGTAACCGGCGTTGCCACGGTCCTCGATCTGCAGGCGGAAGCCGCCGATGGTCCCCAGCCCCTGTACCGGCGGCGGCGGGAAGATCGCGATGTAGGCGTCCTGGATATCCGCGAACTGCTTGTTCAGCTCGGCGGCGATCTCGTTGGCCGACATGCCCGGGCCTTTACGCTCGCTGAAGTCCTTGAGCGGGGTGAAGACGATGCCGCTGTTGGGGCTGTTGGTGAAGCCGTTGATCGACAGGCCCGGGAAGGACACGGTGTGCTCGATGCCCGGGTGCTTGCCGGCGATTTCCGACATGCGCTTGATCACCGCTTCGGTGCGGTCCAGCGTGGCGGCGTCGGGCAGTTGCGCGAAGGCCACCAGGTACTGCTTGTCCTGTTGCGGCACGAAGCCGGTCGGGGTGCTGGAGAAGCCCAGGTAGGTCAGGCCGATCAGTCCCGCATACAGCAGCAGCGCGATGGAGCTGCCACGCAGCACACGGGTGACAGTGCCGACGTAGCCATGGCTGGCGCGGTCGAAGAAGCGGTTGAACGGGCGGAACAACCAGCTGCCCAGCAGCTTGTCGAGGATCACCGAGAAGCGGTCCTTCGGCTCATGGTGACCCTTGAGCAGCACGGCGGACAGCGCCGGCGACAGGGTCAGCGAGTTGAACGCGGAGATCACCGTCGATATCGCGATGGTCAAGGCGAACTGCCGGTAGAACTGCCCGGTGAGGCCGGAAATGAACGCGGTGGGAATGAACACGGCGCACAGCACCAGCGCGGTGGCGATGATCGGCCCGGTCACTTCCTTCATGGCGCGCTTGGTCGCCTCGATAGGCGTCAGGCCCAGCCCGATGTTCCGCTCGACGTTCTCCACCACCACGATGGCGTCGTCCACCACGATACCGATGGCCAGTACCAGGCCGAACAATGACAGCGCGTTGAGCGAGAAACCGAAGGCGTGCATCACCGCGAAGGTGCCGATCAGCGACACCGGCACGGCGGCCAGCGGGATGATCGAGGCGCGCCAGGTCTGCAGGAACAGCACGACCACCAGTACCACCAGGATCAGGGCTTCGAACAGGGTGTGCACCACCGCTTCGATGGAGCCGCGAACGAAGATGGTCGGGTCATAGACGATGGAGTAGTCCACGCCCTGCGGGAAGTCTTTCTTCAGCTCGGCCATCTTCTCGCGCACCAGGTTGGAGATGGCGATGGCGTTGGAGCCGGGACGCTGGAAGATCGGGATGGCGACCGCCGGCTGGTTGTCCAGCAGCGAGCGCAGGGCGTACTGGCTGGAACCGAGCTCGACGCGGGCGATGTCCTTCAGGCGGGTGATCTCGCCGTCCGGGCCGCTGCGGATGATGATGTTCTCGAACTCTTCCTCTGTGACCAGGCGGCCCTGGGTGTTGATCGACAGCTGGAAGCTGGTGTCGCTTGGCGACGGCGGGGCGCCGAGGGAGCCGGCGGCGACCTGGCGGTTCTGCTCGCGGATCGCCGCGACCACGTCGGTGGCGGTCAGGTTGCGCGAAGCGACCTTGTTCGGGTCGAGCCACACACGCAGGGAGTAGTCGCCCATGCCGAACAGCTGAACGTCGCCCACACCGTCCAGGCGCGCCAGCTCGTCCTTGATGTTGAGGATGGCGTAGTTGGACAGGTAGAGCATGTCGTAGCGGTTATCCGGCGAGGTCAGGTGCACGACCATGGTCAGGTCGGGCGAGGCCTTGTCGACGGTGATGCCGATCCGCGTGACTTCCTCGGGCAGCTTGGGCTGCGTGCGGGTGACGCGGTTCTGCACCTGCACCTGCGCGTTGTCCAGGTCGGTGCCCAGGGCGAAGGTGATGGTCAGGGTCATCTTGCCGTCGGCGGTGGACTGCGAGGACATGTAGAGCATGTTCTCGACGCCGGTGATGGCCTGTTCCAGCGGCGCGGCAACGGTCTCGCCGATCACCTTGGGGTTGGCGCCGGGGAAGTTGGCGCGCACCACCACGGTGGGTGGCACCACTTCGGGGTATTCGCTGATCGGTAGCTGGAACAGCGAGATGGCCCCGCCGATCAGGATGATCAGCGAAAGCACGGCGGCGAAGATCGGCCGCTGGATGAAGAATTGCGAAAAGTTCATGGCTGGTTCCTGTCGCGAACGCTGCGGTTCGCCAAACCCGGGACAAAGGTCACCCAAGGCCCTGGTGGGACAGGGCCTGGTACATCGATTCAGGAATTACGGGTTGGGTCAGCCGCGAGGCGCGCCCGGTTTGCCGGATTTCTCGGCGACTTTCGGCGCCTCGATCTGCTCCAGCGCCTGGCGCTGGCTTTCGAGGTTGGCGAGGGTTTCCTTGCTGGCCATCTCGACACCCTGGGCATCGACCTGGGCGCCGGGGCGAACCCGTTGCAGGCCGTTGACCACGATGCGGTCACCCTTGACCAGGCCGCTGCGGACGATGCGCAGGCCTTCGAGTTTCGGGCCCAGCTCGATGCCGCGGTACTGCACCTTGCTGTCCTTGTCGAGCACCAGCACGAACTTCTTGCCCAGGTCGGTGCCGACCGCTTCGTCCTTGATCAGCGCGGCGGGGTAGGTGCCGCTGCCGACCAGCTTGATGCGGGCGTAGAGGCCGGGGGTGAACTGGTTGGCGTCGTTGTCGAACACGGCGCGGCCACGGATGGTGCCGGTCTTGGGGTTGACCTGGTTGTCGAGGAAGTCCAGGCGGCCCTGGTGGGGGAAACCGTCTTCGCCGGTCAGGCCCAGGTACACCGGGCTGGTGCCACGGGCGTCCGGGCCGCCCTTGCGGGCGAGGTCGACGTACTTCAGGTAGACGCGCTCATCGGCGTCGAAGTAGGCGTAGACCTTGTCGGTGGAGACCAGGGTGGTCAGCACGCTTTCGCCGCTGTTCACCAGGTTGCCGGCGGTGACTTCGGCGCGCGAGACGCGGCCGTCGATGGGCGCGGTGACCTGGGTGAACGACAGGTTCAGGCGAGCGTTGTCCAGTTCCGCCTGGGTCGCGGCGACCACGGCTTTCGCCTCGGTGGCGGCGGCGGTGCGGGCGTCGGCGAGTTCCGCGGAAATTGCGTTGGTGGCACGCAGGCGATCACCGCGGGACGCTTCGTTGACGGTACGGGTCTGGTTGGCGCGAGCCTGTTGCAGCTGGGCTTCCAGGCGATGCACCTCGGCCTGGAACGGCCGCGGGTCGATCTGGAACAGCAGGTCGCCTTTCTTCACCAGCGCGCCTTCACGGAAGGCGACGCGGTCGATGTAGCCGGAGACACGCGGGCGCAGTTCGACGGATTCCGGCGCCTCCAGGCGGCCGGTGAATTCGTCCCATTCGTTGATCGGTTGTTCGATGACGTCCGCCACGCTGACCTTGGGGGCGGCCATGTTCTGTGCCGCCTCCTGGCCCTTGCCGCAGGCGCTGAGAACCAGCACGGCGGCCAACGCCAACGGAATACGCAAGGTGTTCAGATTTCGCTCCATGGAAAAGACTCCGGCGATCTAATTGGTTTTGGGATTTCTGATGGAGCGGAGTCTGCGCAAGGGGGCGCTTGGGAACTAATCGAACGAGTGCATTTTGATTATCACGTGGAGTGATAAAAGCCTTTGCACTATGCGCATGAATAGATAGAAGGAATGGGCACGGAGATTGCGCGGAGGCGGCGTTATGTAGGGCGAATAACGCCTCGGGCGTTATCCGCCGCGTCGGTGCCGGCGGATAACCCGTTCCGGGTTATGCGCCCTACAGGCGGAATCGGGAGGGCGTTGCGTCAGAGGCTGTCCGGGTCACCGACGAACATGGTGATCCGCGAGCGCAGCCAGCGCTCGGCCGGGTCCTGGTCCTGGGCGCCGCGCCAGACCATGGACAGTTCGGCCAGGCGGGTGGGGAAGGGCGGCTCCTCGGCGCGCAGGCCGCCAGCGGCGGTGAGTGCCAGGGCCACGTACTCGGGGACGGTGGCGATGATGTCGGTGCCGGCCAGCAACTGGGCGAGGCCGACGAACTGTGGCACGGCCAGCACCACCTGGCGCTTGCGGTCCATCTCGGCGAGGGTCTGGTCGACGAAGCCGTCCAGGTCGCCCGCATAGGACACTAGCGCGTGCGGGCGCGCACAGTAGTCATCGAGGGTCAGCGCGCCGGGAATCGAGTCGGCGCGCAGGATCTTCCAGGTGCTGCGGCGCAGGGTCTTGCGCTTGGCGTTGGCCGGCAGCTCGTCGGTGTAGCTGACGCCAACGGAAATCTCCCCGGAGGACAACAGTTGCGGCATCAACAGATAGTTGGCGCGGCGAACCACCAGGGTGATGCCCGGCGCTTCGGAGCGCAGGCGGCGCAGCAGCGGCGGCAGCAGGCCGAACTCCACGTCATCGGACAGGCCGATGCGGAACACCGCCTTGCTGGTGGCCGGGTCGAAGTCGGCGGCGCGGCTCAGGGCGGTGGAGATGGAGTCCAGCGCCGGCGAGAGGTGGCCGAAGATTTCCTGCGCCCGCGCGGTGGGCTCCATGCTGCGCCCGGTGCGTACGAACAACGGATCGTCGAACAGACCGCGCAGGCGCGCCAGGGCCGCACTGATCGCCGGCTGGCCGAGGAACAGCTTCTCCGCGGCGCGGGTCACGCTGCGCTCATGCATCAGCGTCTCGAAAACGATCAACAGGTTGAGGTCAACCTTGCGGAGGTCGTTGCGGTTCATGGGGACTCCCTGGCGATGGGGGAAAAGTGAGGCCGAGCGTGTCCTGAGTCAAGCCTGTCAGATAAGTCCTTGATCAATTTCCACTTTTTTAATGAGAATCTCGCCCCGGCAGTGTGGTCTGACTCTGTATGAACAGAGCCACCCCGGCCCACTGGACAGCCCCGGCGCAGAGCCTTGCAGCCGCGCCGGACAAGGCTTGCGACACGTGCCGAATCATCGCCGTTTATGTCAATTATCAATGGTGAACGGTGGCGTCACCCCTAAAGCCCGGATAGAGTCCGTGGCTATGAGCACTACTAAGGCGAGGTATGTGATGTCCCGCATGATCCGTTTCCACCAGTTCGGTGACGCCTCGGTCCTGAAGATCGAGGAGATGCCGACCCCGCAACCGGGGCCGGGTGAAGTACTGATCCGTACCCAGGCACTGGGCGTCAGTTGGCGCGACGTGCTCTGGCGGCAGAACCTCGCCCCGGATCAGGCCAAGCTGCCGGCGGGCATCGGTTATGAACTCTCCGGCATCGTCGAAGCCGTGGGCGAGGGCGTTGAAGACCTCGAGCCCGGCATGGCGGTGGCCAGTTTCCCGGCGAACTCGCCGAACCTCTATCCGGCCTGGGGTGACCACGTCATCCTGCCGCGCACCTCGCTGACCCGCTATCCGGATGTCCTGACCCCGGTCGAGGCGGCGGTGCACTACACCGGCCTGATGTATTCGTACTTCGCTCTGGTAGAGCTTGCCCAGATCAAGCCCGGCCAGCGTGTGCTGATCACCGAGGCCGGTCATTGCCTGGCGCCGCAGGCGGTGCAACTGGCCAAGGCGTTGGGCGCCCAGGTGATCGCCACCACCAGCCACGAGGAAACCCGCGAGTTTCTGAAGGGCCTGGGTGCGGACAAGATCATCTACACCGAGGAACAGGACCTGGTGCTGGAAGTCGAGCGCTTCACCAAGGGTGAAGGCGTGGAGATCGTCCTCGACCAGTGCGCCGGCCCGCAGATGAAACTGCTGGGCGACGTGGCGGCCCCGCGCGGCAAGCTGATCCTGTACGGCATCAACGGTGGCAACGATGCAGCCTTCCCGGCCTGCGCGGCGTTCAAGAAGCACCTGCAGTTCTACCGTCACTGTGTGCTGGACTTCACCGGCCAACCGGAAATCGGCCTGACCCGCAACGACGAAGCCGTGCAACGGGCGCTGACCGCGATCAACCAGATGACCGCCGACCAGTTGCTCAAGCCGAGCATCGACCGGGTGTTCGACTTCGCCCAGTACCGCGACGCCAACTACTACATGGAAACCTGCCCGGGCGGTGGCCGTGTGGTGATGAAAATGCCGGAGTGATCCGTCATCCGTAGCTGAAAGAGCCACTCTTCGGAGTGGCTTTTTTGTGCGCGCACTCTTTTCCGGTATCCCTGCACCCATTGTCAGGCGCGTTCCTGGCTCACCCGTTTGTAGGATGGCGTGGAGCGCAGCGATACCCATGCTGTCGATGCGCGGGATCGATGGGTATCGCTGCGCTCCACGCCATCCTACGTAGAGCAGCAGTGGCATTTTTGAACAGGGCAGGAGCGGCTCCGGCCGGCCGCAAAGTTACGGAATAGAGCCTTCTATACACCGCTACATCCCCCGCAGTATCAGGCAAGCCTGAAGAGAACCAGGCAAACCGCTCGGCGCTTTCCTCGCGTATTGTCGCGGCACCTGCCGGCCCCTGCGCCTAGGCTGAACCCATTGCGTGTCGGAGCCGGTGCGCTTCGCCTCCATTCCATCACCCGCATGAAGAGGTGAACTCCCTGATGATTACCGTGAACCTGAACGGCAAGGACCACGAACTCGACGCCCCCGGCGAGATGCCCCTGCTCTGGGCCATCCGCGACGTTGCCGGGTTGACCGGCACCAAGTACGGCTGTGGCATGGCGCTGTGCGGCGCCTGCACCGTCCACATCGACGGCCAGCCAACCCGCTCTTGCGTCACACCGCTGGCGGCGGTGGCCGGCAAGAAGATCACCACCATCGAAGCAGTGGCCGAGCAGGCCGCCGGCAAGGCCGTGCAGGACGCCTGGCGCAAGCTCGACGTGGTGCAGTGCGGCTATTGCCAGTCCGGGCAGATCATGTCGGCCACCGCGCTGCTGGCCTCGAACAGGAAGCCCAGCGACGCCGACATCGATGCTGCCATGAGCGGCAACATCTGCCGTTGCGCCACCTATGCGCGGATCCGCGCGGCCATCCACGACGCCGCCCAGACCCTGGCCTGAGGACCGACACCATGCTCGAACCCCGTATCGACCCGCAGCCGGCCGAGCCCGGCAGCATCCTCAACGTCAGCCGCCGCAGCTTCCTGCGCGGCGCCGGCGGCCTGGCCCTGGGCATCTATTTCGCGCCGCTGCTGGGCAAGCTGGGTGATGCCCAGGCGGCTGTTGATTTCGAACCTAACGCCTTCGTCCGTATTGCCCCGGACGGCACCGTTACCGTGATCGCCAAGCACGTGGAAATGGGCCAGGGCAGCTACACCGGCCTGGCTACCCTGGTGGCCGAGGAACTGGACGCCGACTGGAGCCACGTGCAGGTCGAAGGCGCACCGGCGGACGCCAAGCGCTACGCCAACCTGGCCTTCGGCAACCTGCAGGGCACCGGCGGCAGCAATGCCATGGCCAACTCCTTCGAACAGATGCGCAAGGCCGGCGCCAGCGCCCGAGCCATGCTGGTCGGCGCGGCGGCGGAGCAGTGGAAGGTGCCCGCCGAGCAGATCCAGGTACAGAACGGCGTGGTCAGCCATGGTCCCTCCGGACACAAGGCGAGCTTCGGCGAGTTGGCCGAGGCAGCGGCGAAGCAGCCGGTGCCGGCAGATGTGAAACTGAAGGAGCCGAAGGACTTCAAGCTGATCGGCCAGGTACAACTGCCGCGCAAGGACAGCCCCTCGAAGACCGACGGCACCGCGCAGTTCACCCAGGACGTGCACCTGCCGGACATGCTGGTGGCGGTGGTCGCCCACCCTCCGCGCTTCGGCGGCGTGCCGGCGAAGGTCGACGCAAGCAAGGCCAAGGCCGTACCCGGCGTGGTGGAGGTCGTGCAGTTCCCCGGCAGCGAACGGCGTTTCGCCGGGGTTGCGGTGCTGGCAAAGAACACCTGGGCGGCGCGCCAGGGCCGTGATGCCCTGCAGGTCGAATGGGACGAGAGCAAGGCGTTCAAGATGGGCAGCAAGGAAATCTTCGCCCAGTACCGTGACATGGCCAGCAAGCCGGGCCTGGTGGCGCGCAACGATGGCGATGTGGCCAAGGCGCTGGAGAAACCGGCGCACCTGATCGAGGCCGAGTACCAGTTCCCTTATCTCGCCCATGCCGCGATGGAGCCGCTGAACTGCGTGGTCTTCCTCAAGGAAGATGGCTGCCAGATCTGGAACGGCGAGCAGTGGCAGACCGGCGACCAGATGTCAGTGGCGCAATTGCTGGGCCTGCAGCCCGAGCAGGTAAGCATCACCCAGCTGTACGCCGGCGGCAGCTTCGGCCGCCGCGCCAACCCGCACTCGGACTACGTGCTGGAGGCCGCAGCGATTGCCCAGGCCGCCCGCGCACAGGGCGTGAAGGTACCGATCAAGATGGTCTGGACCCGCGAGGACGACACCCGTGGCGGCTATTACCGTCCAGCCTTCCTGCACCGCGCGCGGCTGGCGGTGGACGCCCAGGGCAACCTGGTGGGTTGGGAGCAGCGGCTGGTGGGGCAATCCTTCATTGTCGGCACGCCGTTCGAGAAGTTCATGGTCAAGGACGGCGTCGACAAGATCGCCGTGGAGGGCGCCGCCGATCTGCCCTACGCCGTACCCAACCTGCGTGTCGAGCAGGCGCTGGCGGAGAACGTGACGGTACCGACCCAGTGGTGGCGCTCGGTGGGCCACACCCACACGGCGTTCTCCACCGAGACCCTGATCGACGAAGCGGCCATCGCCGCCAAGCAAGACCCGTACGAGTTCCGCCGCAAGCTGCTGGAGAAACACCCGCGGCATCGCGGCGCGCTGGAACTGGTGGCGCAGCGGGCGAACTGGCTGGCGCCGCTGGAAAAGGGCAAGGACGGCGAACAGCGCGGCCGCGGCATCGCCGTGCACGAGTCGTTCGGCAGCTTCGTCGCCCAGGTGGTGGAGGTGACCTACAAGGCGGACAAGAGCTTCAAGGTCGACCGCGTAGTCTGCGCGGTGGATTGCGGCCTGGCGATCAACCCCGACGTGATCAAGGCGCAGATGGAAGGGGGCATCGGCTTCGCCCTGTCGGCGGCGTTGCACAGCGCCATCACCCTGACCGACGGCAAGGTCGACCAGTCCAACTTCCACGACTTCCAGGTTCTGCGCATCAACGAGATGCCGGTGGTGGAGGTGCATATCGTGCCGTCGGCCGAACCGCCGACCGGCGTCGGCGAGCCGGGCGTGCCGCCCCTGGCGCCCGCGCTGGCCAATGCGCTGTTCGCGGCGACCGGCAAGCGCATCCGCACCTTGCCGATCGGCAATCAGTTGCAGGCCTGAGGCCCGCCCGTGATAGCAAATGCCCCGCATGAGCGGGGCATTTGCCGTTCAGGGTCTAAGCTTTCCTGAGATCAGGCGACCAGGGCCTGCTGTTCGTGCGCCTCGCAGATCAGCTCGCGCAGTACCCGGCGTTCTTCGGGCAGTGTGGTGGCGCTGTGCAGGGCAAGTCCGCCTTCCTCGTCGGTGACGGCGACCTGGGTCTCGAAGTGCAATTGCACCTCGTCCAGGGTGATGTAGGTGATGCGGTACGCCTCGTCGGTGCTGTGCATGGTCGCAGGCTCGATGTGGGAGGGCGCAGGCCCGATGGACGCATCGTCGCGCTAAGCCGGCGAGGGCGGAAGTGAAACGCCGTGATGGTGAACATCACGAAAGACGATGGTGCCGGCGAAGTTTTCCGGCATCTGTCATGCAGGACGGGTATCCTGCGCGGGCGTGCCCACACCGGGCACTTTGTAAATCGAATTGGAGCAGTGACATGAGCCGCGACAAGCAGCTTTTCCCGGAAGACGAAATCGGCGATGCCCTGTGGGCCCTGCAGGAAGACGGCGAAGACCTCTCCCTCGAGCATGAGGTGGAGTTCGCGGTGATCTTCCCGGACGAGCAGTCCGCCCTGGACTTCGCCATCATGCTGCTGCAGAACGGGCAGAAAGTGGCGTACTCCGAGTACGACGGCAACGACAAGCTGCCTTGGCAGGTCCTGGCCTACCCGGTGATGGAGCTCTCCCACGAGCACATCAGCGGCTACGCGGCGCTGCTGTCCGAGCACTCCGCTGACCTGGGTGGTCAGATGGACGGCTGGTCGGCGCTCTGATCGACCGATGCTGCATGGAAACGGCGCCTTCGGGCGCCGTTTTTCTTTGTTATGCGCCCTACGGCTGAAAGTCCGCGCCGGAGTTTCCCTCTCCCTAACCCTCTCCCTGAAGGGAGAGGGGACCGTCCGGAGCAGGATGAAGCCGCAGCGTCAGCCAGCACGGGCAGCTCCCTCTCCCTTCAGGGAGAGGGCGGGGGGAGAGGGTTGACCCTGAATGACAATCTCCCCT
Source organism: Pseudomonas sp. YH-1 (assembly GCF_051990045.1). Lineage (NCBI taxonomy): Bacteria > Pseudomonadati > Pseudomonadota > Gammaproteobacteria > Pseudomonadales > Pseudomonadaceae > Pseudomonas > Pseudomonas sp. YH-1. The sequence continues at coordinate 3,855,560 of NZ_CP178184.1, forward strand.
GGAAAAATCGAGGCCCACGCGAAGCATGCCTTTTCAGCAAGGCGGACAAGTCACTCCGGCAACGGCGCATGGCGCGCCACCTGGCGCAGCGCCTGCTCGTAGTAGTCGGTGCTCTGCGCCCCGGAGATCAACTGTCGGCCGTTGAGGATCACCGCCGGCACCGCGCGGATGCCATGGCTGGTATAGAAATCCTCCTCGGCCACTACCTCGTCGCCATAGGCGTCGCTGTCGAGAATCTCCCGCGCGCGCACGGCGTCCAGGCCAACGCTGATGGCCACTTCCAGCAGTACTTCCGGGTCGCTCGGGTCGCGCCCTTCGCCAAAGTAGGCGTGTAGCAGCGCCTGCTTGAGCGCCACGTCGCGGTGCGATTCCGCCGCCCAGTGCAGCAGGCGATGAGCATCGAAGGTGTTGTAGATACGGCTGCGCTTCTTCAGGTCGAAGTGCACGCCGACTTCCTCACCCATGGAACGCAGGTGCTCCTGGTTGCGGGCGATGTCCTCGGCGCTGCTGCCGTACTTGCGCTGCAGGTGCTCCACCAGGTCTTCCCCTTCGGCGGGCATGTCGGCATTGAGCTCGAAGGGCTTGATGCGCAGCTCCACGGTCAGTTCGCCGTCTACCCGGCGGATGGCTTCCAGCAGGCCGTTGAGGCCGATGGCACACCAGGGGCAGACCACGTCGGAGACGAAATCGATGGTGATGGCGTCGCTCATGGGGCGAACTCCGGCAAATGGGCGAGCAACTAGCATGGACCCGGATGGGTGTTCCGATCCAGTCACGAGACGGCCGGGAGTGTTGCGGCATGCTTGCCGGGCGCCAGCACTTCAGGGCTGAAGCGCTGGCGGCGAGGGGAGAGGGGCGACGTCCGTGTCGCGAAGAGGGTCAGAAGTCCACGGTCATCGACAGCTTCAGGGTGCGCGGGTCGCCCTGGGTCAGGTAGCCGCCGATGGTGGAGGCCCAGTAGGACTTGTTGGCGACGTTTTCCAGGTTGGCGCGCAGGGTCACGTCACGCTCGTCCACCTTGAAGGCATAGCGGGCACCGAGGTCGACGCGAGTCCAGGCCGGGATGCTCAGGTCGTTGGCAGCGTCCAGGTACTGGCCGCCGGTGCGCAGCACGCGGCCGTTGAGGGCGGCGCCCTGGAGGCCGGGAACGTCCCAGTCGGCGCCCAGGTTGTACTGGAAGGTCGGCACGCCCACGGCGCGGTTGCCGTCGGTCTTGCCGCCCGCGGTGTTCTTCAACTCGGTGTCGATCCAGGTGCCGCCGGCCAGCAGGCGCAGGCCGTCGACGGGTTCGCCGAAGACGTTCAGCTCGACGCCGCGGTTTTCCTGTTCGCCGTCGACGCTGAAGAGCTTCGAATCCGGGTCGGTGGTGCTGAACGGCTGCTCGATGCGGTAGAAGGCCAGGTTGCCGCCGTAGCTGCCGAAGTCCAGCTTGGCGCCCACTTCCACCTGCTTGGAGCGGTTCGGCGCGAAGACTTCGCCGAAGTTCGAGGCGCTGCTGGGCGCGGTCGGGCCGGCGGCCAGGCCTTCGATGCGGTTGGCGTAAAGCGACAGGTACTCGGTGGGCTTCACCACCAGGCCGTAGACCGGTGTGGTGATCGACTCGTCGTAGCTGGCGGTGCGCTTGCCGACGTAGTTCCAGCCGTCGGTACCGATGCTCTGGCGGCGCACGCCGACGGTCAGCAGCACACGGTCATCGAGGAAGCCCAGGGTGTCGGCGGCGGCCAGGCTCTTGTTCAGCGTCTTGCCGACGATGCCTGGGTCGCTGTAGTCGCCGCCGGTCAGGGTCGGCGCGGGCTTGGGCGTCTGCACTGGGTTATAGATGTCGGTGGGGTAGCGCTTGGTGATCATGGTGTAGGCGCTGCGTTGTTCGGCCCAGATGCCGGCGACGCTGAGGTTCATCTGGTGGCTGACCGGCCCGGTGGCGAAGTGGCCGTTGAGGCCGGCCATGGCGCTCTTGTTGTCCTCGTCGTGGGTGGCGTCCATCATGCCGCCGCCCGCGGTGCCATTGTTGTCGCTGAGGGTCAGGGCCGAGTAGGAGCCGTTCTCGCGGGTGTGCTTGGCGCCGCCGGAGAGATAGGCGGTCCAGTTGTCGTTCAGGTCGTACTCGGCACGGAACATGCCGAAGGTGTCTTCGAGCTGCGAATAGCTCCAGGACTGCGCGTAGTTGTCGTCGGCGTCCGGTGCGTGAGGGATGCTGGTAACACCGGTTCCGACGTAGACCACCGGGCGACCCTGGTTGATGCGTTGCTTCTGGTAGCCGAAGTCGGTCATCAGGCGCAGGCGCTCGCCACGGTAGTCGAGGTTGACGGTGGCCAGCTTGTAGCGCTGGTTCTCATCGTCGACGCCGGTCTCGCCCTCGCGCTGGGCGAGGTTGACCCGCGCACCGAAGCGGTTGTCCTCGCCGAAGCGCTGGCCCAGGTCCAGGTGCTCGCCGATCTGGTTGTCGCTGCCATAGCCCAGGGTCACGCTGCGGGTGGGGACGTCCTCGGCGCGCTTGGTCTGCAGGTTGACCGCGCCACCGATGCCGGAGCCGCTGGGTGTCACGCCGTTGATGAAGGCGTTGGGCCCCTTGAACAGCTCGACGCGCTCCAGCGATTCGGTGCCGATGATCTGCCGCGGGGTAACGCCGTACAGGCCGTTGAGCGAAACGTCGTCGGTGCTCAGCGGCAGGCCGCGGATGACGAAGATCTGCGAGAAGTTGCCGTAGCCGTTGCCCTGGCGCACCGAGGCGTCGTTGAGCAGCACGTCGCCAACGGTCTGTGCCTGGGTGTCCTGGATGGTCTTGGCGGTGTAGCTGGCGAAGCTGAAGGGCACATCCTGGATGTCCTGGTTGCCCAGCATGCCCAACTGCGCGCCACGGGCGACCTGGCCGCCGGCATAGGCGGGCGGTAGTTCGCCTCGCTGCACGGCGCCGCTGACGGTGGTGGCGTCCATTTCCAGGGCGCCGCTGTCATCCGGCGCCGCCTCCACGCCGTAGCCGCTGTTCTTGCGCACCAGGCGATAACCGCTGCCTTGCAGCAGGTGTTCCAGGCCCTGCTCGGGCGCGAAGCTGCCTTTGAGTCCCCCGCTCTGCTGCTGATTCAGCGCTTGCGCCTCGAAGGCCAGCGGCACGCCGGCCTGGGCGGCGAAACGCGCCAGCACCTCGCCCAGCGGGCCGGGGGCGATGTCGTACTGGCGCTGCTGGCTGGCGGCTTCGGCGGCCAGGGTGGGCAGCACGACGCCACCGGTCAGGGCCAGGCCGACGGCCAGGGCGAGGGAGTGCGGGCGAAGGCGGGAGCGGAGGAGCATGGAGTGTTCCTGTCGGCAAATAGAGGTTGTCTTCCTCTTCACCGGGCGAGAGCGAAAATGGTGTCAGGGGTGAGTGAATTTTTTTCAGGCGGTGTTTTGGCAGAACGAGTGAAGTGAGGCGGTTTTTGTAGGATGGGTGGAGCCTGAGCGATACCCATGCTGTCGGCGGCGGGCCCGATGGGTATCGCTCCGCTCCACGCCATCCTACGGACGTGCCCAACGCGATCGATCGCAGTGAGGCGGAATCAGCTCATGCAGGCTCCACAGTGACCCAATAGCGCGTCATCCGCCGCAGCTTCACCGGCAGCATGTCCGCCAGCAGCGCCAGCCCTGCGTCGCTGTCGCCAACAGGAATCGCCCCGGTCACGCGCAGGTCGGCCAGACGCGGATCGCAACGCAGGAAGCCGCTGCGGTAGCGGCCCAGCTCGCCCAGCAAATCGTCCAGGCGCATGCCCTGGGCCAGCAGCATGCCGTTCTCCCAGGCGCTGGCATTGGCGTCCGCCGTCTGCAGGGACTGGAATCCCTGTGTGCCGAAGACCAGCTGCTGGCCGGCGCTGACGACTTGGCTGGCGTACCCCGGCAGTTCGACGCTGACCTCCTTGTCCAGCACCGCGACCCGGCACGCATCGCCCAGATCGCGCAGGCTGAAGCGTGCGGTGGAGGTACGAAGCAGGCCGTGGCGGCTGTCGACGAGGAAGGGGCGCGGGTCGGGCAGGGCGTCGACGAGGATTTCGCCTTCGAGCAGGCTCAGGCGTCGCTCGCGGGCGTTGAAGACCACGTTCACCGCGCTGTCGGTATTCAGGGTCAGCTGGCTGCCATCAGGCAGGCGCAGGTGCTTGCGCTCACCCACAGCCGTACGCAGGTCGGCGTTCCACTCCGCCCAGGGCATCTGCCGCGCCGCCAGCCAGGCGGCCGGCGCCACGGCCATCAGCACGCCCAGGCGGTTGAGCATCTGCCGACGGCTCAGGCCCGTGCGTTGCAGGCTGTTGCGGCCCAGGCCCGGCGGCAGCTGGCGCAGGCCCAGCAGGGCTTCGGCGCGGCGCCAGGCTTCGGCGTGCTGGGCGCTGCGGGCGCGCCATTGTTCGATGGCTTGCAGGTCGGCGCTGCTGGCCGGGTGCTCATTCAGGCGCACCAGCCAGTCGGCGGCCTCGCCGAGGATGCCGGGGTCCAGCGGTTGCTCGCGCATCAGGCGACGCTCAGGCAGGCGACGAAACCGGCACGCATATAACGCTTCACGCTGGCCAACGACACGCCCAGGCGCTCGGCGATCAGCGGGTAGGTCAGGCCGTCCAGTTGCGACAGCAGGAAGGCCTCGCGGGCCAGTGCCGGCAGCTCGTTCAAAGCGGCATCGATGCGCTCCAGTGCCTCGAGGATCAGCTCGCGGGTTTCCGGGCCGGGCGCCAGCTCTTCGGGCAGCGCGGCGACGCTTTCCAGGTAGGCGCGCTCGATCTCCTGGCGCCGCCAGCGGTCCACCAGCAGGCCCTTGGCGATGTGGGTGAGGAGGGCGCGCGGGCGCTCCCCGAGATCGTCCAGCGGTCGCCGGAGCAGGCGCAGGAAGGTGTCGTGGGCCAGGTCGGCGGCATCCCAGGCGTTGCCCAGCTTGCCGCGCAGCCACTGCTGGAGCCAGCCGTTGTGCTCGTTGTAGAGGGTGTGCAGGTGCTGCGGGGAAGGGGTTTCGACGAGGGCCACGGTGCGTGCGTCAGATTTTCATTTGAGAATGCCTATCATTTTAGGGTTTTCCCATCTCTCAACGCAATGCCGCAGCGACGCAGTCGGTCGGACTGCGACATCCGCGACCGCGCGACACTGGAATTGCCACGAAGACGCGCTACCTTGAGCCTGTTGCGCTCAGAAATTTCTGACGCCGCTCTTCTCCCGCCGTCCCGCGCAGGCAACGGACCCGCAGCAGCAGGCCCGGCAGTCACCCAGCAGATACGGAGCACACCATGGCTCGCACCACGCCCATCGAGCTTTACCGCAATATCGGCATCGTCGCTCACGTCGATGCCGGCAAGACCACGACGACCGAGCGCATCCTTTTCTACACCGGTGTGAACCACAAGATGGGCGAGGTGCACGACGGAGCGGCGACCATGGACTGGATGGTGCAGGAGCAGGAGCGCGGCATCACCATCACCTCGGCGGCTACCACGGCGTTCTGGCAGGGCTCCACCAAGCAGTACGACCACAAGTTCCGCTTCAACATCATCGACACCCCCGGCCACGTGGACTTCACCATCGAGGTGGAGCGCTCGCTGCGCGTGCTCGATGGCGCGGTGGTGGTGTTCAGCGGCGCCGATGGCGTCGAGCCGCAGTCCGAAACGGTGTGGCGCCAGGCCAACAAGTACCACGTGCCGCGCCTGGCCTACGTCAACAAGATGGACCGCCAGGGCGCCGACTTCCTCCGCGTGGTCGCGCAGATCAAGCAGCGCCTGGGGCATACCCCGGTGCCGATCCAGCTGGCCATCGGCTCGGAGGAAAACTTCGCCGGGCAGATCGACCTGGTGAAGATGAAGGCCATCGTCTGGAACGATGCCGACCAGGGCACCAGCTACACCGAGGAGCCCATCCCGGCGGAGCTGCAGGCGCTGGCGGACGAGTGGCGCGCGCACATGGTCGAGGCCGCCGCCGAAGCCAACGACGACCTGATGAACAAGTACCTCGAAGGCCAGGAACTGACCGTCGAGGAAATCAAGGCCGGTCTGCGCCAGCGCACCCTGGCCAACGAGATCGTCCCGGCGGTGCTGGGTTCCTCGTTCAAGAACAAGGGCGTGCCGCTGGTGCTCGACGCGGTGATCGACTACCTGCCGGCGCCCACGGAAATCCCGGCGATCAACGGCACCGACCCGGACGACGAAGAGAAGCACCTGGAGCGCCACGCCGACGACAGCGAACCGTTCTCCGCGCTGGCCTTCAAGATCGCCACCGACCCCTTCGTCGGTACCCTGACCTTCGCCCGCGTCTATTCCGGCGTGCTGAGCAGCGGCGATGCGGTGCTCAACTCGGTGAAGATCAAGAAGGAGCGCGTCGGCCGGATGGTGCAGATGCACGCCAACCAGCGCGAGGAGATCAAGGAAGTGCGCGCCGGCGACATCGCCGCGCTGATCGGCATGAAGGACGTCACCACCGGCGACACCCTGTGCTCCATCGACAAGCCGATCATCCTCGAGCGCATGGACTTCCCCGACCCGGTGATCTCCGTGGCCGTGGAGCCCAAGACCAAGGCCGACCAGGAGAAGATGGGCATCGCCCTGTCCAAGCTGGCCCAGGAAGACCCCTCGTTCCGCGTCAAGACCGACGAGGAAACCGGGCAGACCATCATCTCCGGCATGGGCGAGCTGCACCTGGACATCATCGTCGACCGCATGCGCCGCGAGTTCAACGTCGAGGCCAACATCGGCAAGCCGCAGGTGGCCTACCGCGAGGCGATCCGCAAGAAGTGCGAGATCGAGGGCAAGTTCGTCCGCCAGTCCGGCGGCCGTGGCCAGTTCGGTCACTGCTGGATTCGCTTCGAGCCGGGCGACGAAGGCAAGGATGGGCTGGAGTTCGTCAACGAGGTGGTCGGCGGCGTGATCCCGCGCGAATTCATCCCGGCGATCCAGAAGGGCATCGAGGAACAGATGCAGAACGGCGTGCTCGCCGGTTACCCGCTGATCGGCCTGAAGGCCTCGGTGTTCGACGGTTCCTACCACGACGTCGACTCCAGCGAGATGGCGTTCAAGATCGCCGCCTCCATGGCCACCAAGCAGCTCTCGCAGAAGGGCGGCGCGGTGCTGCTGGAGCCGGTGATGAAGGTCGAGGTGGTGACGCCGGAGGACTACATGGGCGACGTGATGGGCGACCTCAACCGCCGGCGCGGGCTGATCCAGGGCATGGAAGATACGCCGGCGGGCAAGGTCATCCGCGCCGAGGTACCGCTGGGCGAGATGTTCGGCTATGCCACCGACGTGCGCTCGATGTCCCAGGGGCGGGCGAGCTATTCGATGGAGTTCACCAAGTACGCCGAGGCGCCGGCGAACATTGCCGAGGCGATCATCAAGAAGGCCCACGGCTGAGGCTCCTTCCTGAACCGACAACGGCGCCCGCGGGCGCCGTTGTCGTTGGTGGGCTCCGGCATGGCGGCTTTTCGTAGGGCGCATAACGCGCCAGCGTTATCCGTCGCGTGTCTATCGGCGGATAACCCGTTCCGGGTTATGCGCCCTACGGTGCTGAGCCAGCAACAGCACCTTCGGGCGCCGCTGTTATTCCACTGACGCGTTCAACGTTTCCAGAATCCACGCGGGCCGGTCGGCTTGTCCTCGATGCGGGTGAAGGTCGGCAGGTCGTCCAGCGGCACCCAGACCTCGCCCTGCCAGTCGAGCACGTTGACGTAGCCATCCAGCCAGACCAGGCGCATGCGCCGTGGCTGGTGCGGGTTGGTCTGGTACTGGTCGCGCAGCAGAGGGATCACCTCCTCCCGGAACCAGCGGCCGAGGGTGCGGTTCTCTGGGTGGCTGTGGCGGTACAGCGCCTTGTACAGGGCCGGCTCACTGATGACCTCGGTGGGCTCTTCGTTGCCGCTCTGGCTGAGCAGGCGGACCTCGCGGACTTCGTCCTCTTCCAGACGGCGTGCGAGCACCGTGGGGTGATGCAGGCCGATCAGGCGCGCCACGTCAGTGCCGACGAACCACGGCTGGTTGTCGATCATCATCGCCCGCAGCGGGCGGTTGTGGCGCAGGAAGGTAGTGGCGGTGAGTGCGGGTAAGACATCCATGGCGGGTACTCCGGTTCGACAGGGGAACCGCCATCCCTGGAAGGGAGGCGGACCGCGTGGGGGTGAAGAACCGGAGGCCGGCACCGGCAGGCCCGAAGGCCTCCCCACGCGATCCGCCATTGAGGCGCTGTAGTTTCCTACAGTTGCATGGGGGCCTACAAAAACGTTCGCCGTTTTCGTATGCACCTTCGGCGCAATCGCGCCGACCTTCGCACAGGTCTTCACACCCGGCCACGGGATTGACCGTGGCGGACTGGAATCTAGCGACGGCCCTTGTAAGCCCACAAGGCGGTTTGCCGGTGGGAAATTTCGAGGGGCCTGGCGGCTTTTCGTAGGGCGCATAACGCGCCAGCGTTATCCGCCGCAGGGGCGCGGCGGATAACCCGTTCCGGGTTATGCGCCCTACGGTGCCGGCCTTGCCATCGGTAGGATGGGTATCGCTGCGCTCCACCCATCCTACGAAGAGCGTCGTGCCTTGTTTACGACGGATCCGCCAACGGCAACCCGAAGCAGAACATCGCCCCGCACGGCTCGACGTTCTCCGCCCAGATATCGCCGCGGTGCCGCGAGACGATGCTCTGGCACAGCGCCAGCCCGATGCCGTTGCCGCTCACCTTCGAGGTGAAGAAGCCGTCGAACAGGCGCTCCTTGGTCCCGGCATCGATGCCGGGGCCCTGGTCGAGCACGCACAGCCGCGCGCTGTCGCCGTCGCGAGAGGTGCGGATGCGCAGCAGGCGGCGCTCCTCGGGGAGGTTGAGCATTTCCTCGATGGCGTTGAAGGCGAGGTTGAGGATCACCTGGCCGACCAGCACCTTCTCGCAGCTCACCCACAGCGGTTCGTCGCAGCGCTCCAGCTCCACCCGCACGTTGCTGGGCTGGGCCTTGAGGCTGATGAAGTAGAGCGTCTCGCCGAGCAGTTCGTTGAGGTCGATGCGCTGTTCGGCCTGCTCCAGTTTCACCACGTATTCGCGCACGCTCTTGATGATCAGCGAGGCGTGTTCGATCTGCCGCACGGCGCTGTCCAGGCCCCAGGCGGCGGAGGCTTCGGCCTTCTGTTCGCGGTCCAGGCGGATCAGTGCGCCCTCGATGAAATTGCGCGTGGCCGCCAGCGGCTGGCTGAGTTCGTGGGCAATCGCCAGGGCCATTTCGCCCATGGCGTTGTAGCGCGCCAGGTACTCCAGCTTCTGGTCGCTCTGGCGCTGCGCCTGGGCGGCGCGGACCTGCTCGGTGACGTCGCGGAACAGCAGCAGGTGGCCGACCAGGTCGTCCTCGATCTCGATGTAGCGGCAGGTCGCGTGGTGCCAGCGCCATTCGCCGTCCAGGCGTTGCAACTGATAGCTGACGGAGTACGGCTCACGGCTGGGCGGTTGCATCGCCAGGTGGTGTTCCAGGCGCGGGCGCGTGGCGCTGTCGCAGCGGCCGAGGAAGTTGTGCGCCATCCAGTCGTCCTGGCTGCCGCCCAGCAGCGGCAGGGCGGATTCGCTGAGGAAACGCAGCTTGCCGTCCGCATCCAGTACCGCCACGCCTTCGGCGAGGTCCTGCATGAAGGCCTTCAGACGGCTCTCGAAACGTTGCAGGTCGCGCTCGACCTGCTTCTCCCGGGAGATATCGCGGAACTGCACCATCAGCACGTCGCGCTCTTGAAGAGGCACGCGGGTGGCAACGGCTTCGGAGAGGATTTCCACGCCCTGCTTGGAGCGGTAGCACCACTCGATGGTGCGCTGGCCAGTGCGCGCGGCGCCTTCCAGCCAGCGCAGGCCGACCGAGCGGCGGTACTGCGGGGCCTTGGCAGTCATGTCCGGTGCCTTGAGCGGCACCAGCTCTTCGAGGGTGAAGCCGAGCACGGCCAGCGCGGCGTTGTTCGCCCAGAGGATTTCCTTGGTCTGCACGTCATGGAGGATCACGCACAGCGGCATGGCCTGGAGCAGGGCGAGGAAGTCGTCGGGCTTGGGCTGGAACATCATGCGGGACTCTTTGGGCAGTGCTGTCTTTATACCGCGCAGCGTAACGCGAAGGGACTGCGGAGTAACTCGGCACCGACTAGGGGATTTCTTTAGTCATGGGGCTGCACGCCCCAATAGTTGGGCGTGCACGGCGGTTCATACACTGGCCCCAACGACGACCGGCCCGCATCGAACGGGCCGGCCCTACAAGAACAACCGGAGATGACGCCATGTTGCGTGCCGCCCTCGCCGAACCGCTCGATGCGGACGGCCGTGCCCTCGAATTCCAGCGCGTGCTCGACGAAGTCCGCCAACGCCGCGACGAGTTCGACAGCCGCTCCCACGTTCCCCGCGACATGATCGAACGCTTCCGCGACGTGGGCATCTACCGCGCCGCGACCCCGCGCTGCTTCGGCGGCGACGCGCTGCCGCCGGCGCAGTTCCTGCGCCTGGTCGAACGCATCGCCGAAGCCGACGGCTCCGCCGGCTGGGTGGCCAGCTTCGGCAGTGCCAGCACCTACCTCACCGCGCTGCCGCGCCACACTCTCGCCGAGCTCTATGCCGATGGCCCGGACCTGGTGTTCGCCGGCGGCCTGTTCCCGATCCAGCCGGCCACGCAGGTGGAAGGCGGCTGGCGCGTCAGCGGCACCTGGAAGTTCGCCAGCGGCTGCAAGGGCGCTGATGTGCTCGGCGTTGGCATCGGTATCGGCGGTCCGGGCGGCAAGCCACGCACTGCGCTGCTGCGTGCCAGGGACGTGGAGATCGTCGAGAACTGGAACGTGGTCGGCCTCAAGGGCACTGGCAGCCACGACCTGAAGCTGGACAACGCCTTCGTCGCGGACGACTGGACCTTCATCCGTGGCGGCGAGTCGAACATCGACGAGCCGCTGTACCGCTACCCGACCATCGCCTACGCCGCCCAGGTGCTTGCCGTGGTCAACCTCGGCCTGGCCCGCGCGGCGCTGGACGAGATCACCCGCATGGCGTCTTCCAGCGGCGTGACCGGCGCGCCCAAGCTGGGTGATCGGGCCTACGTACGCATCGAGATCGGCAAGGCCGAAGCCGAATTGCAGGCCGCGCGCGGCTTCTTCTATGACGCCACCGAGAGCGTCTGGGAGTCCATCCTCGCCGGCAACGCCGTGACGCCCGAGCAGGTCAGCCAGCTGCGCCTGGCCGCCGTGCACGTATCCCGTGCCGGCGCCGATGTGGTGCGCCGCGCCTACAGCCTGGCCGGCACCACGGCGATCTACCTCAACCACCCGCTGCAGCGCTACCTGCGCGACGCCATGGTGGTGACCCAGCACGCCTTCCTGAGCGATGGCATGTACGACGGTGCCGGCGCGGTGCTGCTCGATGTGCCGCCGTTCCCCGGATACATCTGATTCGACCCCATAAGAACAAGGACCCAGAAACATGACTCGTCCGACCACCGAACCCTTGCGCGTATTGTTCTGCATCGGCATCGCCCAACCGTTCTTCGACCTGCCCACCGGTGAAGGCATCACTGTGTGGAAAGGCTTCTCGCAGATGATGAGCGACCTCGGCGCGCTGCCGGGCATGAACGTGCTCGGCGTGCTGGATGACGACCGCCTGATGGTCGGCCCGTCCACCACCTCGCCCTGGACCGTCTACATCATGGCCGACGTCGATTGCCACCAGACCGTGATCGACGCCTGCAACCTGTTCCGCACCACCCCGGTGGGCGAGTACAGCCTGTGGAAGTACGCCAAGGTCGAGGCGCGCATCGGCCGTCCGCTGACCATTCCCGAAGCCGCGCGGACCTGAGCCATGAGCAGCCTGAGCATGGCCGAGCTGAACCGCCGCCTGGAGACCCTCGAAGGGGAAAGCCAGGTGCGCCGGTTGATGGCCCGCTACATGGACCTCTGCGACGTGCCGCACGCGCCGGTGGCGATGAGCGAGCTGGCCGAACTGTTCAGCGAGGATGCGGTGTGGGAGGGCATTGGCACTTCCACCGCGCAGACCTTCGGCCATCACCAGGGCCGCGAGGCCATCGCCGCGTTCGTCTTCGGCTACCTGCCGCCGTCGCCGCACTTCACGCTGAACCTGCACTTCCTCACCAGCGAGTCGATCCGCGTCGACGGTCGCACCGCGCGCGGGCAGTGGATCATGCAGCAGCTCTCGACCTATGCCGAGGGCCACACCGAGCTGTTCGGCACGCGCCTGGACATCGACTTCCGCGAGATCGACGGGCGCTGGCAGATCAGCCACTTCCGTACCCAGCGCCTGTCGCAACGCCTGCTGGGCCAAGTCGAGGAGGGCCGCGCATGAGCACCTTCGTCAGCGAATTCATTCTCGGTAGTGGCGACAAACGCGTCGCGGTCAAGGACAGCATCGACATCGCCGGCCACCCGACCCGTTGCGGCACCCGCGCGCTGGCCGATGCCGCGCCGGCCGAGCGCAACGCCTTCGTGGTCGACGCCGTGCTGAGCGCCGGCTGGCAGATCGTCGGCAAGACCAACCTTCACGAACTGGCCTTCGGCGTCACGGGCATCAACGACTGGACCGGTACGCCGATCAATCCGATGGCGCCGGACCGCGTGCCCGGCGGCTCGTCCAGCGGTTCCGCGTCCGCCGTGGCGGCGGGCCTGGCGGACATTGCGCTGGGCACCGACACCGGTGGTTCGGTGCGCGTGCCGGCGGCTTGCTGTGGTATCGCCGGGCTGAAGCCGACCTTCGGCCGCGTCAGCCGCGACGGCGTGCACCCGGCGCAGAGCAGCCTGGATTGCGTCGGCCCGTTTGCCGCCAACATGGCCGACCTGATCGCCGCCATGCAGGTTATCTGCCCCGGTTTCGGCGACGTGCAGCTGCCGGGCGAGGGTGCCCGCGTGGCCTTCCTTGAAGTGCCGTCCGCGCCGCACATCCAGGCTTGCCTGGGTGCCGCCGCCGACCGCGCTGGCTGGCGCCGTAGCCACCTTTTCCTCGGCGAGTTCGAGGCGGCCTTCCAGGCCGGGCTGGTGGTGATCAATCACGAAAACTGGGCCGCCTACGCGGCGCTGACCGGCAAGGGCCTGATCGGCGCCGACGTCGAGCAGCGCCTGCTGCTGGCCAGCCGCACCACCGACGCCGAGCGCGCCGAGGCGGAGAAGGTGCGCGAGCACTTCACCCGCGCGATCGACGCCGCGCTGGAGGATTTCGAAGTCCTGCTGCTGCCGACCATGCCCGACCTGCCGCCGCTGCTCAGCGATGCGCGCAACGGCAAGTCGGTGGCCGGCATGACGCCTCTGGTGCGGCCTTTCAACCTCAGCGGACACCCGGCGCTGACCGTGCCGGTGGACCTGGATTGCGGCGGGCTGAAAGTCGGCCTGCAGATCGTCGGCCGCAAGGGCGACGACGAACGCGTCTGCGCCTTCGGCGCGCAACTCGAACACAGCCTGGCCGCCACGCGGCCTGCGCCAAAACATAAGAAATCGGCATGAGGAGATGGGCATGAGCGCTCACGAATACCGGCTGATCGCCCGGTCGCGCAGCGTCGAAGAGCTGGTCGGCGACGACCGCGTCGATGTTTCGCTGTACAACGACCCGCAGCTGTTCGAAGCGGAGATGGACAAGATCTTCTACCGCACCTGGGTGTGGGTCGCCCACGAAAGCGAAGTGCGCAACGCCGGTGACTTCAAGACCACCAGCGTCGGCCGCCGCCCGGTGATCGTGGTGCGCGACAAGAAGGGCAACATCAACGTCCTGGAAAACCGCTGCCGCCACCGTGGCGCCACCGTCTGCGAAAAGCACAAGGGCAACGCCACCGGTTTCACCTGCCCGTACCACAGCTGGTCGTACGCGCTGGACGGCAAGCTGCGTGCGCTGCCGTACCCGGATGGCTACGAGGACATCCTCGACAAGTCCGAGCTGCCGCTGACCAGCCTGCGCGTGGAGAGCTACGCCGGCATGGTGTTCGCCACCTACAACGACGAGATCGAGCCGCTGGAAGACTTCCTCGGCGGGGCGAAGCACTGGATGGACCTGTTCATGAAGCAGGGCGCCGGCTACCCGATCAAGACCCAGGGCGAACACAAGTTCACCTTCCGCGGCAACTGGAAGATCCAGCTGGAAAACACCACCGACGGCTACCACTTCCCCATCGTGCACAAGTCGTTCATGTCCTCGGTGGATGAAGAGACCGAGGAGATGCTCTCGTTCATGAGCGACGAGCAGGCGGTCACCCACGCCCTGGGCAACGGCCACAGCGTGATGGTGATGGTTCCCGAGCACGTCGACCTCGACCACGACGACGGCACCGAGCAGTTGCAGGAGCGCTTCGCCCACGTCACCGAGGAACTGTCGAAGACCATGCAGCCGGAACAGGTGCGTCGCATCGTTCGCTCGCTGCATGGCGCCGGCTTCAACCTCAACCTGTTCCCCAACGTGGCCATGTCGATGTCGTTCTTCCGCGTGCTGCGGCCGATCTCCGTCACCGAGACCGAGATTCGCCACGTCGCCCTGGGCATGGACGGCGGCCCGGAAATCGCCAACCGCGAGCGCATGCGCATCCACGAGCACTTCCAGGGCCCGTTCGGTTTCGGCAGCCCGGATGACGCCGAGGCCTGGGACCGTGTGCAGCGTGGCTCCTATGCCGGCGTCGACGCGCCGATCCTGGTCAATCGTGGCCTGAACCGCGAAGTGGTTGCCGAGAACGGCGACAAGGTCTCCCACGCCACCGACGAGGGCGGCATGCGCGAGGCGTACCAGATGTGGAAAAGGATGATGAGCCAATGAGCAACGACACCCTGAACGGTTTCTCCGGCCCGCTGGCCAAGGCCATCGAATTCGTCTGGCGCGAAGCCGAGCTGCTGGACCGCAAGGACTACGCGCAGTGGTCGCAGCTGTGGAGCGAAGACGGCGTCTACGTGGTGCCGATCGACGGCGAGGATGACGACTTCGCCTCGCGCCTGAACTACGTCTTCGACGACGCGCGCATGCGTGCGCTGCGTATCGAACGCCTCACCGGCGGCCATTCGCCGTCGGCGGTGGATGCGGCGAAGACCGTGCGCACCGTCTCGCGCTTTTCCCTGGTGGAAGCGGCGGGCGACCTCGTCGAGGTGAACTCGGCGCAGGTGCTCTACGCCTACAAGCGTGGCGTGGCGACGCCGTTCATTGCCGACCTGAACCACCGCATCCGCTTCGTCGACGGGCAAGCCCGCCTGGAGCGCAAGGTGATCCGCCTGATCAACGCCGAAGACGCGCTCAATGCGCTCGGCTTCCTGCTCTGAGGGCCGAGCCATGCAACGAGTAGCCCTGGTAACTGGCGCCGCACGCGGGCTCGGCGAAGTCATCGCGCGCCGCTTGCACGCTGCCGGCCTGCGCGTGGCGCTGGCCGACCTCAACGAGGAGGCGGTGCAGCGCCTGGCCGATGAACTCGACCCGGAGGGCCAAACCGCTCTTGGCTTGAAGCTGGATGCGCGCGAGAAGGCCGACTTCGAACGTGCCCGCGATGTGCTCGCCGAGCGTTGGGGCGGCACCGACATCCTGGTGAACAACGCCGGGATGTCGAAGGTAGCTGCGCTGATGGACATCAGCCCGGAGGACTTCGACGCCTCCATGGCGGTGAACCTGCGCGGCACCTTCGTCGCCTGCCAGGTGTTCGGCTCGCACTTCGCCGCGCGCGGCTTCGGCCGCATCGTCAACATCGCCTCGCTGGCCGGGCAGAACGGCGGCACCGCCACCGGCGGCCACTACGCCGCGGCCAAGGGCGGCGTGGCAACGCTGACCAAGGTGTTCGCCCGCGAGCTCTCGGCGCAGGGTGTGACCGTCAATGCGATCTCGCCAGGGCCGCTGGACTTGTCGGTGGTCTACGAAAGCGTCGCGCCCGAGCGCCTGGAGCAGATCCTCAAGACCATCCCCGCCGGCCGCCTGGGCGACCCGACCTTCATCGCCGACAGCGTGCTGCTGCTGTGTGCGGAGAATGCCGGGTCGGTCACGGGGGCCTGCTGGGATATCAATGGTGGGTTGTTCATGCGCTGAGGGTTTGGGCTGGGCGGACGGCGGATAGCGCTGCGCGTTATGCGCCCTACGCTTGGCCTGAGCTTGAGTGGGGGAACTGAAGAACCCCTCTCCCTAACCCTCTCCCGCAAGCGGGAGAGGGGACTGATCGGTGCAGGTTGAATCCTCAGCGTCAGCCGGCACGGACCACTCCCTCTCCCTTCAGGGAGAGGGAACAACCGTCCACTCCCAGATTTTCCGAGTGAGCCCCAGCTCGCTCCTTCACCCAACCGAAACACCCGTCCGCTCGTCACAAAGAGGCCGGGAAAGGGGCCACAGAGCCCGCACCCAACGCCTTGCAGGTAACGCCATGATGAAGGTCAGAATCGAAAGGATCGTCGAGGAAGCGCAGGACATCCGCTCCTTCCGCCTCGTACGTTGTGATGGCCAGCCGTTCGACGCCTACGAGCCGGGCGCCCATGTCGACGTCACCGGCCCCACCGGGGTGACTCGCCAGTACTCGCTGTGCAGCCCTCCGGATGACCGTGCCGCCTACCTGGTGGCGGTGAAGAAGGAGGGCGCTTCCCGCGGCGGCTCCGTTGCCCTGCACGAGGTGAAAGAAGGCATGGAGCTGGACATCGGCGCACCGCGCAATCTGTTCCGCCTGGCAGCGGAAGCCCGCGAGCACGTGCTGTTCGCCGCCGGCATCGGCGTCACGCCGCTGCTGAGCATGGCCTACCGTCTCAACGCCAAGGGCGAGCCCTATCGCCTGCATTATTTCGCCCGTTCCGCCGAGCACGCGGCCTTCGTCGAACTGCTGGCCAGCGAGGCCTTCGCCGGCAAGGTGGAACTGCATTACGGCGTCGAACCCGCTGACCTCGATCGCGTGCTGGGCGACTGCCTGGAACGCGCGCCGAAGCAGGCCCACGTCTACACCTGCGGCCCGGCGCCGTTCATGAACAAGGTGGTGGAGATCGCCGCGCGCAGCCGCCCGGAAGATGCCATCCACCTGGAGCACTTCCAGGCCGACCCGGCCGCCCACTCGGCACCGGCCGGCTCCTTCGAGGTGGAACTGGCCAGCTCCGGCGTGGTGCTTCACGTACCGGCGGACTCGACGCTGGTGGACGTGCTGCAGGCCCATGGCTGCGACATCGACACCGAGTGCCGCGAAGGCATCTGCGGCACCTGCATCGTCGAAGTGCTGGAAGGCGAGCCGGAGCACCGCGACAACTGCCTGTCGAACAAGGAGAAGGCCGCCAACAAGCAGATCTGCGCCTGCGTCTCGCGAGCCAAATCCGCGCGGCTGGTGCTCGACCTGTAAGCCGGACCGCTCTGCGTAGGATGGCGTGGAGCGAAGCGATACCCATCATTCTTCTGCACCAGGCAGCATGGGTATCGCTGCGCTCCACCCATCCTACGGACCCCGGCGTCCTGTAGGACCGAGGGGGACGCCTAGTCCTTGCTCGCGAACCCGCTTGACGCTGGCATATCCGGTGAGCCCGTTCGCGAGCAAGCTCGCTCCTACAAGGAAAGATCGGCGCGCGGTGGCACAGCTGGCAATTCGTCTGGCAGACAGCGACACTCGCGCGCCGTCGGCGCTTGCTAGCCTCCGACGACGAATCCCTCGTTCGGAGATCCCATGCCTGCGCTGATCGCGCGCCTGGCGCTCGGCTGCCTGCTGCCGGTCGCCGTCCTGCTCGGCCTCGGCGCCATGCCGGGGCTCGGCTATGCCTGGGATTTCGCCAATGCCGCCGGGTTGCTCGGTGGCTGCCTGCTGGGGCTGCTCTTCGTCATCGGTGGCCGCCCTCAGCCTCGCCCGCTCTATGAGGGCAAGTTCTTCCTGCGCCTGCACCGCGACCTGGGCTTTGTCGCCATCGCATTGCTGCTGGTACACATCGTCGTGCTGTTGGTCGATGAGCCCTTGCTGATAGAGGACCTGCTGCCCTCCGCGCCGGGCTACATGCTGGCCGGGTTGGCGTCGGCGGTTCTGATGCTGGTGCTGGCGATTTCCAGCCTGAATCGCGTGCGTCCGCGCTGGAGCAGCAGTGCGGCGTCGTTCCGTCGCTGGCACTACGGTGGCAGCCTGCTCGCCCTGTTGCTGATGGCCGTGCATGTGCTCGGTGCGGGTTACTACAGCGGCGGTGTCTGGAAGGGCGTGCTGCTGGTCGCGCTGATACTGGTGGTGGCCGTCTGGCCGCGCCTGCCAAAACCTGGCAACGGCATCAGCGGTCGTAAGCGAAATACCGCGCAAAGGGCCACCTGGTTCGCGCTGGCGGCCAGCATCGTGATCGTCGGGATGTCGGCGCTCTACAGCCTGTTGGCGAATGTGGAGCTGCCACTGTGAAGCGAACCTGGATCGGTCTTTGCGTCGCCGCTGGCGTGGCGCTGTCGGCGGGGGCCTGGTTTGCCCATGAGCACTGGCAGCAAGGCCGCCCGCTGATGCCGCTGGCGTTCCCCCATGAGCCGCACGCTTCGGTGAACTGCATCACCTGCCACCACGATTACAAGGACCAGTCGCCTTCGGTTTCCGGCAACCGCACCTGCATCCTCTGCCACAAGCAGAGCCCGGCGCTGGCCGTGCGCATCGAGGCGGACTTCCATCAGCTCTGCCAGAGCTGCCATCTGGAACGCTTGCAGGCTTTCCACGCCAGCGGGCCGGTGCGCAGCTGCCAGGCGTGTCACCGCAATGCAACGCAAATGCCGAACCTGTAGGAGCGGGCCATGCCCGCGATCGCGCGCATGGCGCGCTCCTACAAGGTGGCGTGCCGTGTGGTGGGCGTGATGTCGAACGAAAAAGCCCGGCGTGATGCCGGGCATTTTTCAGTTTTGTAGGATGGCGTGGAGCGCAGCGATACCCATCAGTAGTCCGTGCCCGGCAGCATGGGTATCGCAAGCTCCACCCATCCTACGTATTCCTGCGTGAGCCCGAACGTGCAGAAGTAAAAGCCCGGCGTGATGCCGGGTTTTCTCAGCTGCGATACAGCACCGGTCGCCGCAGGTGCACATAGCTGTACCCCTCGCGCGCCAGGGCGATGCGCTGCGGGTCCAGTTCGGCCACCAGCAGCTCCTCGCTGTGCTTGGCCTTGGTCAACACCTGGCCATCCGGGGCGACGATGCTGCTCAGGCCGCAGTACTCGATTTCGCCCTCGCTGCCGACATAGTTGGCGTAGGCGAGGAACACCTGGTTCTCGAAGGCGCGGGTCGGCACCAGCACCTGGGCGACGAATTCGTAGGGGCGCATGTTGGCGGTGGGCACCAGCACCAGGTCTGCGCCGGCCAGGGCGAGGGTGCGCACGGCTTCGGGGAATTCCACGTCGAAGCAGATCAGCAGGCCGACCTTCCAGCCGTCCAGCTCGAAGATCGCCGGCGGCTCGTCGGAGGCGCTGAACTGGCTGCGGTCGAGGTCGCCGTAGAGGTGCGTCTTGCGGTAGTTGGCGCGGCGCTCGCCCTGGCGGTCGATCAGCTGCACGCTGTTGAAGATGGCGTCACCGTCGCGCTCGGGGTAGCCATAGAGGATGCCGAGCTTGTGCTGGCGGGCGATCTCGGCGATGCGCAGGGCGGACGGGCCGTCGCAGCTTTCCGCCAGTTCCGCGACACGCTTGGCGCCGATGTTGTAGCCGGACAGGAACATCTCCGGCAGGACCAGCAGGTCCGCGCCGTTCTGCACCGCCTGCTGCGCGGCCTGCTCCAGACGCAGCAGGTTGCCGGCGACATCCTCGGGGCCGGGAGGGCACTGGTAGAGGGCGAGGTACATGATGGTCTCCTTGGAAAAAACGCGAGCGGGTCAGGCAGTGTGCACCTGAACCCGCTCTCATGCGAGGCGCTCTTCGTCAGCCCGGAATCAGTCCGGCAGTTCCATCGGGCCCAGTTCGGCGAAGCGGTCGCCCGGGCCGGGGTTCTGCGGATGGGTGGCGCCACCGAAGTGCTTCATGATGCCCCACACGGCGTTGAGCGAGGTCTGCACCGCGCCTTCCACCCAGGCCGGGGTCCAGGACACGTCGTCACCGGCGATGAAGATGCCGCGCTGCTCGGCGGGCATGTCCTCCTGCATGAAGTGTGCGTACATGCGCTGGTTGTAGCGGTAGTGGCCCGGCAGTGCGCCCTTGAAGGCGCCGAGGAAGTGCGGGTCGGCCTCCCAGGACACGGTGATCGGGTTGCCGATGATATGCCCGGCAATGTCGACCTTGGGGTAGACCTTCTTCAGGGCGTCCAGGGCCAGCTGCACGCGCTTCTCCACCGGGTGCGGGAGCATCTTCATGGCGTCGCTCATCCAGGAGTAGGACAGGCAGATCACCCCGGGTTTGTCGTCGCCATTGTCGAACAGGTAGGTGCCGCGGGTCAGGCGGTCGGTGAGGGTCATGCTCATTACGTCGCGGCCGGTCTGCGGGTCCTTGTCCTTCCAGAACGGCCGGTCGACCATCACGAAGGTCTTCGAGGACTGCATGTAGCGGGTGCGGTCCAGGGCCATCCACATCTTCTGCGAGAACAGCGCTTCCTCGCACTCGATCTGGGTGGTCAGCAGCCAGGTCTGGCAGGTCGCCAGGACGGCGGCGTAGTGGCGGGTATCGCCCCAGTAGTCGGTGACGGCGAAGGTGCCATCGGCAGCGCGGGCGATTTTCTTCACGCCCGGACGCGGTGCGCCGTTGTGCAGGGAGGCGAGGGACGTGCCGGCCGGCCAGTGCGCGCAGTTTTCCGGCACGTGGCTCCAGATGCCGCGCGGTACCTGCTCGACGCCACCCACGACCAGATGCTGGTGGTCGTCGCAGTTGGTCATCACCACGCGGAAGATTTCCAGCATGGAGTTGGGGAAGTCCGAGTCCCAGCCGCCGGTGCCGAAGCCGACCTGGCCGAAGATTTCGCGGTGGCGGTAGGACAGGCGCGAGAAGGCATTGGAGGTGGCGACGAAGTCATAGAAGGTGCGGTCGTCCCACTTGGGCACCAGCTCGTCCCACAGGGCCTTGAGCTTGACCGTGTCGCGCTCGCGGATGGCGTCCTGGATTTCGGAGAAGCGCGCGCCGTCTTCCAGCGCGTCGGCCCAGGCCTGGGCGACTTCGCGGAAGATTTCCGGCAGATCGGCCATCTTCTCGGCGTAGTGGCTGGTGCCTTCCAGGTCGACCACGGTGCTGCCCGAGGCCGGGGTCAGTGGGTTGGGGAAGGGCCTGGTTTCCAGGCCGAGCTTGTCGACGTAGTGGTAGAAGGCGGTGCTGGATACCGGGAAGCGCATGCCACCCAGCTCGGCGATGATGCCGTCGGCGCCCTGGAAGGTTTCCGAACGCAGCCGGCCGCCCATCTTCGACGCCTCGTAGACCACCGGCTTGAGGCCCATCTTCATCAGCTCGTAGGCTGCCACCAGGCCGGAAATGCCAGCGCCGACGATGGCCACTTCCTGGCCGTGCTTCTCGGCGGGGATGCTGCCCAGGCCGGCGGGGTGCTCGATCCAGTCGTCGAAGGCGAAGGGGAAGTCCGGGCCGAAGATGGTTACCGGTTTCTTGCCGGGGGTGTGGGGGTGGCGGTTCTTGTGCATGGAAGGCTCCCTTCAATCTTGTTCGACTTATGCGGCTCGCCGGCTTGTATCACCAGCTTGGCAAGGCTTTGCGCGGCCCGCAGAGGCCAGTCGATGGATGGCGCGCGGGCAAAGAAACGGCGAGCTGCCGGGCTCGCCTTGGCAATCACTATTGCAAAGCTCGTCGTTGAAATGAACCTGACAATCTGCAAGATTGGCGAGAGCTTTCAGGCAGATTGACCAATACCATGAGCAATATGACGAAAAACGCCGACGCAGCCTTGTTGAACCTGCTGCGCGCCAACGCCCGCGAGTCGATTTCCGAGCTGGCGCGCAAGCTCGGCGTGTCGCGCTCCACGGTGCAGAGCCGTATCGAAAGGCTGGAGCAGCAGGGCGTCATCAGCGGCTATTCGATCAAGGTGTCGGACAGCTACGCGCAGTCGCTGGTGCGCGCCCACGTGCTGGTGACGGCGCTGCCGAAGCTGTCGCACCAGGTGGTGCAGGCACTGGAGAAGATCGCCGAGGTGAAGACGCTGCATTCGGTGAGCGGCAACTTCGACATGATCGTGATCGTCGAGGCGCTATCGATCCGCGACCTGGATGCGGTGCTGGACCGCATCGGGGCGCTGGACGGGGTGGAGCGGACGATGTCGTCGATCATCCTGTCGACGCGCATCGATCGGTGAGAAGGGTGCCTTCCCGGTAGCGGCGAGTACCACGCCGGCCGGGCCGGCGAGGGGCGGGTTCGCGAGCAAGCTCGCTCCTGCAATCAGCCTCGGCGTGCTCTTCGTAGGACCGAGGGGGACGCCCAGTCCTTGCTCGCGAACTGCCCAGCGCCGATGTTTCCTGTTCTGTCGATCAGCCCAGCTCTTCTTCCAGCGCCAGCAGCTCTTCCACGCGCTGGCGGCGGCGGATCAGCTTCGCTTCGGCGCCTTCGAGCAGTACCTCGGCGATCAGCGGGCGGCTGTTGTAGTTCGACGACATGGACGCGCCGTAGGCGCCGGTGTCTTCGATCAGCAGCAGGTCGCCGACCTGGGCGCGCGGCAGGGCGCGGGGGATGACCACGCCACCATCGCCCTGGGTGAACACGTCACCGGACTCGCACAGCGGGCCGGCCACCACGGTGTCGATCACTTCGCGGCTGGCCACGTCGCCGGCCAGCACGCGGATGCCGTGGTAGCTGCCATACATGGACGGGCGCATCAGCTCGTTGAAACCGGCGTCCACCAGCACGAAGTGGTTGCGGCCGGCATCCTTGGTGGCGCGCACTTCGCTGAGCAGGCAGCCGGACTGGGCGACCAGGTAGCGGCCCGGTTCGATCTCCAGGTGCAGCGCGTGGCCGACCACGGCCTCGGCGGCCTTGCGCGCCTTGTCCCACAGCTGGAAGTAGTGCGCGGTGTCCACTTCCGGGTCGCCGGCGCGGTAGGGGATGGATAGGCCGCCGCCGGCGGAGATGCCCGACAGGTCGTGGCCGGCATCCTTCACCTGCTGCACCAGGCCGAGCATGGCTTCGCCGACCTGGGCCAGGTGGCCGTAGTCGACGCCCGAACCGATGTGCATGTGCAGGCCGACCAGGCGCAGGCCGCATTCGCGGATCACGTCCAGGGCGGCGCGCAGGTCGCTGTGCCAGATGCCGTGCTTGGAGTGCTCGCCGCCGGTGTTGGTCTTGTTGCTGTGGCCGTGACCGAAGCCGGGGTTGATGCGCAGCCACACCGGGTGGCCGGGGGCGACTTCGCCCAGCTGGCGGAGCATGTCGATGGAGCCGGCATTCACCGGAATGCCGTGCTCGACCACGGTTTCCAGGGTGGTGCGGTCCAGCAGGTCGGCAGTGAAGACGATCTCGGATTCATCTTCACGGCACGAGTAGCCGGCGGCCAGGGCGCGCAGCAGTTCGCCCTGGGAGACGGCGTCGACCTTCACGCCCTGTTCGCGCATCAGGCGCAGGATGTGCAGGTTGGAGCAGGCCTTCTGGGCGAAACGGATGATATCGAAGCTCTTCAGGCGCTCGATCTGGCCGCGGATGGTGGCTGCGTCGTAGATCCACAGCGGGGTGCCGAATTGCAGGGCGAGCTGTTCGGCGCGGGGCAGGGCGAGGTAAGTCATGAATGGGCTCCGAAGATAGATGGCGCTAGTCTACCGGCCCTTTGCATGGCTGAATAATGCCGCTTGTTATCTGGTCAATTCAATTTTGATATAGGGTGCAGCCGACGCCGGCTTCGCGCAGGCGCTGTACCAGTACGCCGGCTTCTGCCTGGAGTGCCGCCACGAAGCGCTCGCGCAGCGGCGTGGCGGGGCGGTACAGCGGCTTCGCCACGCTGACCTGGAACGGCAGCGAGAAGGCCAGCGGGCGCAACTGGATGCCTTGGCCCTGGAACATCAGCGCGGTGATCGGGTTGACCACGGCCAGGCCCAATCCGGCGCGGACCATGCTGCACACCGAGACGGCGCTGTGGGTTTCCACCTGCATCTGGCGTTGCACGCCGGCGCCGAGGAATACCGCGTCGATCAGGTGCCGGTAGCGGTCGCTGGTGGCCAGGCTGACGAAGGGCAAGCCGGCAAAATCCGCCGCCTCCAGGCGCTCGCGGGTCAGCAGCGGATGGCCGTCCGGGAGGATGCATACTTCGTCCACCGCCAACAGCGGCTGCAACTCGGTACCACGCGGGGCGTCGTCGTTCTCGATCAGGCCGATGTCGTGGTGCTGGGCGCTGAGGGCTTCCTCCAGGTGCGGCGACTCCAGCGCCGCCACTTCCAGGCTGATCGCCGGATTCTCCCGGCTGAAGCGCTTGCAGGCTTCCGGCAGCAGCGCCTGGGACAGCGCCGGCAGGCAGCCGATGGAGAACTTGCCCTCGGCGAACTGCCCCAGGCTGCCGGCGAAGGCGACGATGCGGTCCAGCCCGGTGAAGGAGCGTTCCACCTCCTCGAACAGCATCAACGCTCGCGCGGTCGGTGCCAACCGCCCGCGCTCGCGCAGGAACAGTTCGAAGCCGACCAGTTGTTCCAGCCGCGCCAACTCGCGGCTGACGGTGGGCTGGCTGGTGTGCAGGAACGCCGCCGCGCGGGTGACGCTGCCGGTGGTCATGACCGCGCGGAAGACTTCGATGTGGCGGAGGGTGATCATGCTCGGGGCCGAAAAGAGGAATGGCGGCAGCGTAAGGCGTCCGCGCGGTCTTTCGCAAATCGGCCGGGGTTGTGTAGTGTCGGGCCGTCATGCGAAGGAGCGACAAGGCTTATGGAAGGCGAACAATCCGCGCCCGCTGAACCAGGGCTGGTCCGGCTGGCGTGCTGGGTTTTTCTAGGGGCTCTGCTGGCTATTGCGCTGGGCGCGTCCGGCATGGCGCTGGCGATGTATCGGGTCATGGGCAGCGATATCTGGGCGCTGAGCGATTACGGCCGGTTCCACGCCATCTTCGATCCCGCCGTCCTGTGCGGCGCGTTGTTCGCGCTGGGTCAGATCTTCTGGCTGATGCTCCGCAGCCGCCGCGCCCGCGTGGTGCTGGTGCTGCTCTATACGCCGGTTGCGCTGCTCGTCTGGGTAGGTTTTACCGGGCCATACCTGTTCTCGTTGTCGGTGGGTGAGCTGGTCCTTTACCTGCTGGGTGGATGAGTGCTCTCGGTAGGATGGGTGGAGCGCAGCGATACCCATGCAGTTGGTGCGCTGAGCTGATGGGTATCGCTGCGCTCCACGCCATCCTACGAAGCTGCATTCCTGCGAGATTGGTTTTGCAGGCTCAGTGGAAATCCCGGCTCCGCACATCCAGCCCCTCCAGTAATCCGCTCAGGTCCGTCAGCCGTCCGGCGATCACATGCCGTACGCCGTCCTTGGCTTCCAGGGTGCCGTCCACCTGCATCAGGCGGGCGCTGAGGAAGGGTCGGCGCTGCTGGTCGGCGAGGTCGCGCCAGACGATCACGTTGATCATGCCGAATTCGTCTTCCAGGGTGACGAAGGTGACGCCGCTGGCGGTGCCCGGGCGCTGGCGGCCGACCACCAGGCCGGCGACGCGCACCGGGCGGTCGGCTTCCAGCGTGGTCAGTTCCCTTGAGCTGCGGCAGCGCCGGGCCTTGAGGGCGCCGCGCAGCAGGATCATGGGGTGTGGGCCGAGGGTGGTGCCCAGGGTCGCGTAGTCGGTGAGCAGGTCTTCGCCGCGGCTGGGCAGCGGCAGGCTGACGGGGGCTTCTTCGGTGACTTGGCCGGCGAACAGCGGCAACTGCGGCTCGACCCCGGCAATCGCCCAGCGCGCCTTGTGCCGGTGGCCGGCGAGGCCGCGCAGGGCGCCGGCGTCGGCCAATTGCTCGCGGGCGCGGCCGTCAAGGTGGGAGCGCAGGCAGAGGTCGGCGACGTCGGCAAAGGGGCGTTGCCCGCGTGCCTGGGCGATGCCGTTGGCGACGTCTTCGCGTAGCCCGCGCACCATGCGCAGACCCAGGCGGATTGCCGGCTGGCGATCGGCGATGGGTTCCAGGGTGCAGTCCCAGTGGCTGTGGCGCACGTCCACCGGGCGGATCTCCAGGCCGTGGCGGCGAGCGTCCTGCAAGAGCTGGTCGGGGCTGTAGAAGCCCATGGGCCAGCTGTTGATCAGCGCGCAGGTGAAGGCGGCCGGTTCGTGGCACTTCAGCCAGCAACTGGCGTAGGTGAGCAGGGCGAAGCTGGCGGCGTGGGATTCGGGGAAACCATAGCTGCCGAAGCCCTTGATCTGCTCGAAGATGCGCGCGATGTAGTCCTGCTCGTAGCCCTTGGCGGTCATGCGTTCGAATAGCCGTTGGCGGTGCGGTTCCAGGCCGCCGTGGCGTTTCCAGGCGGCCATGGAGCGGCGCAGGTGGTCGGCTTCGCCGGGCGTGTATTCGGCGGCGATGATCGCCAGTTGCATCACCTGTTCCTGGAACAGCGGCACGCCGAGGGTGCGCTCGAACACCGGCTTGAGTTCCTCGGAGGGATAGACGACCGGCTCTTCCTTGTTCCTCCGGCGCAGGTACGGGTGGACCATGTCGCCCTGGATCGGGCCGGGGCGGACGATGGCTACTTCGATCACCAGGTCATAGAAGGTCTTGGGTTTTAGGCGCGGCAGCATGGCCATCTGCGCGCGGGACTCGATCTGGAACACCCCCACGGTGTCGGCGCGGCTGATCATGGTGTAGGTCTTCGCGCATTCCTGCGGTAGTGAGGCCAGCGTGTAACGCTCCCCGCGATAGCGCTCGATCAGGTCGAAGCAGCGGCGCAGGGCGCTGAGCATGCCGAGGGCGAGCACGTCGACCTTGAGCAGGCCGACGGCGTCGAGATCGTCCTTGTCCCACTGGATCAGGGTGCGCTCGGGCATCGCGGCGTTCTCCACCGGCACCAGGGTTTCCAGCGGCTGCTGGGAAATGACGAAGCCTCCGGGGTGCTGCGACAGGTGCCGGGGGAAGCCGACCAGCTGGTCGGTCAGCGCCAGCACGCGGCGCAGGGTCGGGTTTTCCGGGTCGAAGCCGGCTTCGCGCAGGCGGTCGGCGTGTGGTGCTTCGCGGCTCCAGGCGCCGCAGCAGTCGGCCAGCGCGCCGACCTGGTCCGGCGGCAATCCCAGTGCCTTGGCCACGTCGCGCACCGCGCCGGCGCCCCGGTAGGTACTGGCCACGGCGGTGAGGGCGGCGCGGCTGCGGCCGTAGCGACGGAACACGTACTGGATGACTTCCTCACGACGGTCGTGCTCGAAGTCGACGTCGATATCCGGCGGCTCGTTGCGCTCGCGGGAGATGAAGCGCTCGAACAGCAGGTGCACATGTTCACGGGTCGGGTCCAGCTCGGTGATGCCCAGGGCGAAACAGACCACCGAGTTGGCCGCCGAGCCGCGTCCCTGGCAGAGAATCTTCTGGCTGCGGGCGAAGGCGACGATGTCGTAGACCGTGAGGAAGTAGCTGTCGTACTTCAGCTCGGCGATCAGTGCCAGTTCATCTTCGACGCGTTTGCGAACGGCGGGGGTAGCACCGTCTTTCCAGCGCAGAAGGATGCCTTCCTCGGTCTTCTCCCGCAGCCAGGTGCTGGGCGTATGGCCTTCGGGAACCAGCTCGCGCGGGTACTGGTATTTCACATCCTTGCCCAGATCGAAGCTGCAGCGCTCGGCAATCTTCAAGGTCTCCGCCAGCAACTCGGCCGGGTAGATCGCCGCCAGCGCCTCCTTCGGCCGCAGATGCCGTTCGCCGTTGGGGTAGAGATACTGGCCGGCCTCGTGCACCGGCAGGTGCTGGCGGATGGCGGTCATGCAGTCCTGCAGGGCGCGGCGGCCACGGATGTGCATGTGCACGTCGCCGCAGGCCACGGGGGAGAGGCCCAGGCGCGCGGCCTGTTCCTGCAGGCGACGCAGCTTGCCGGTGTCGTCCGGGCCCTTGTGCAGTTCGACGCCCAGCCACAGGCGCCCGGGGAAGCGCTCGCGCAGCCAGAGGCCGTCGTCGTCCTGGTCGTCTTGTGGCAGCCAGATCGCCAGCAGGTGGTCGAGATTGCCGTCGAAATCCGAACGCACCAGGCGATAGCTACCCTTTTCGGCGCGGCGACGGGCGTGGGTGATGAGGCGACAGAGGTTCTCGTAGCCCGTGAGGTTCTCGGCCAGCAGCACCAGCTTCGGACCTTGCTCGATGCTCAGTTCGCTGCCGGTGATGAGGATGAACTCCTGCTCCTTCGCCGCCTGCCAGGCGCGGACGATGCCGGCAAGGCTGCATTCGTCGGTGATCGCAAGCGCCCGGTAGCCCAGCTTCTTCGCCCGCTCGACCAGCTCGGCCGCACTGGAGGCACCGCGCTGGAAGCTGAAATTGGACAGGCAGTGCAGCTCGGCGTAGCCGATGCTTTGATCCGCCGCGCTCATGCGAACCAGCCGTGCAGCAGCAGCGGCCCCTTTTCGCCCACCGGGCGGAACACCCAGGCGCGCTGGCCGCTGCGGGTGCGTACCTGGTAGTAGTCACGGCGGATGTCCTCGCCGTCCCACCAGCCGGACTCGATGCGCTCGGGGCCGGCCAGCAGGGTCGGGGCGAATTCGCGCAGCGGCTGGGGCTCGGCCAGCAGCCAGCCGGGGCGCGGAACGTCGGTGACTTGCCGGGGCGGGGTGGACTGATCCTGCCAGGCACGCTCCGGCCGGTGGTCGGCGCGTGCCCCGAGACTGTGCACGGCGTCGTCGCCCAGCCGCGCGCGCAGGCGTTCGCGCAACTGTTCCCAGGGTTGGGATTGCTGCGGGCGGTCGTCGAACAGCTCGCGGTGCTGAGGCACGAAGGGCGGCAGGTCGTCGGCGATGAGTCGCACGCTATGTACCGGGGCGCGCAGTTGCAATTGCTCCAGCCGGCCACGGCTCAGTTCGAAGAGCATGGCCGCCTCGCGCTCGGCGCTGAGCAGGCCGACCGGCATTGGCGTGTCGGCACCTTCGTGGTGCTCCAGGTGCAGGACGAAGCGCTGCACGCCGCTGTCTCGCCCGGCGAGGAAGGCGGCGAGGTCGCCGGTCAGGCGGCGCAGCGGGAACAGCAGGGCCTGGGTGGACTCCACGTCGAAGTTCAGCTCGATGCGCGACTCGAAGCGGTCCGGCGGCCGGTAGTACTCCAGGGCCAGCGGGCGCAGGCCGAGCAGGGTGTCGACCTGGCGCAGTACCTGTGGCGGGAAGCGCCGGGCCAGGCTCTCGCGCGGCAGGGCGAGCAGTTGCTGCAGGCTGCGCAGGCCCATGCGGCCCAGTGAGGTGGTGGCGTCGCGCTCAAGGCCCAGGCGCTCCAGCGGCATCCTGCCCAGGTACTGGCGCAACTGCTCGTTGTCGTGGATCGCCAGGCCGTCGTGGCCGTTGGCGAGGATGCGCGCGGCGGCTGGGTTGGGCGCGGCGGTGATGCGATGGCGAAAGCCCAGCCCGTCCAGTTCCTCGCGCAGGCGTGCCTCGAAGCGCGGCCAGGGCCCGAACAGTTGCAGGCTGGACTGCACCTCCAGCAGCAGCGCGCGTGGATAGTGCTGGCTGACTTGCGAGCTGAAGCCATAGGCCCAGGCGGCCAGCAGGTCCTGCCAACGCTGCACGTCGCGCAGGTCGTACTCGGCGGTGGCGAAATCGCGGCTCAGGGCCTGGGCGGCGGTGAGCGACTGGCCGGGCTTGAGGCCCAACGCCCGCGCGGCCGGATTCACCGCCTGCAGCACGCGACGCTGGGTCGGCCCGGCGAGCAGCGCCAGGGCGGCGTCCGGTTCGGCACGCCCGCGCAGCACGCCGTCCATCGCCAGCTGTGGCAGGAGAATACAGGCCCAGAGCATGCCGGCCTCAGTGCCAGGGCAGTGGGATGGGGCGCGCCGGTGCCAGGCCGCCACGGCACTTGAGTACGCGCAGCTGTGCCGGATTGGCGTCCAGCGCCAGGCGCAGCGCGGCGGGTGACGGGTTGAGCGCTTCGCGCTGCGAGCGGTAGGCGATAGCCAGGGTCTGCCCGGTTTCAGCCGCCACCTGCAGGCGGCGCAGGGCGCGGTCATCGGCCTGCTGCGGCCAACACAGCACGACGCCACAACTACCCGAGCGCAGGCACTGCTCGGCGGCCCAGAGCGCATCGCGGCCGCTGGCCTGAACGATGGCGAGTTGCTCCAGCGCGACGCCGGCGGCCTGCCAGGCGGCCGGGTAGGGCACATGGGGCGGGGCGACCAGCACGATGCGCTCGCCTGCCGCGCTGAGTCGCGCAAGGGTCGGCCAGACCAGTTGCAGTTCGCCGGTACCCTCGGCGGCCAGGAGAATTTCGCTGAGCGCCGCTTCCGGCCAGCCGCCAGTGGGCAGGGCGGCATCCAGCACCGCATGGCCAGTGGGCTGCTGGCTGGGCGGCAGGCCCTGGGGCTGGCCTTTCCAGACCTGGCGTTGGTGGAGCAGGGTATCGAGTGCGACCACGCTGCCCATCACGGCCTCCCGGCCGGCGAGCGGCGACGGTCATGCGCCCGGCGGGAGGGCCAGGGAAGGGATATGGGGAGGATGAACATGGGGTTGCTCGGAGATAACTGTATGGATATACAGTTTATCCGGTAGAAAGGTGCCGTCAATGGCGGTTGGTCTGACGGCCATTCGGACGCATCGGGGCGTCATCCGTCGGAGCAGGCATGCCCGCGACCAGATCGCACCAGCATCACGGCGGAACACGAACGTACGGGGGCCACCCAATGCAATGGGTTACAACAGCAGATACCCTTGCGGCGCTTTGAACTGCGGCGGGTCGGCCACGAACTTCAACCGCTCGGTCTTCCACCAACTGGGCAACAACCGCCGTACCGCTGGCTGGTTGAAGCGATCATCGAGCAGGTAGATCACCCCCGAGTCCGTGGGCGTGCGGATCACCCGCCCAGCGGCCTGGACGACCTTCTGCAGACCGGGGAACAGGTAGGTGTAGTCGTAGCCGTCGCCGAACATCCCCTGCATGCGCTGCTTGATCTCCTCGTTGACCTCGTTCACCTGCGGCAATCCCAGCGTGGCGATGAAGGCGCCGATCAGGCGGTCGCCCGGCAGGTCGATGCCCTCGCCAAATGCACCGCCGAGTACGGCGAAGCCGATGCCCTGCGAGTGCGGGGTGAAGCGGTCGAGGAAGGCCTGGCGCTCCAGTTCGTTCATGCTGCGCGACTGCACCCAGCGCGGGATGTCCGGGTGTTCGGCGGCGAAGCGCTCCAGTGCCTGTTGCAGGTAGGCGTAGCTGCTGAAGAAGGCCAGGTAATTGCCAGGGCGAGCGCGGAACTGCCGGGCCATCAGGGTGCTGATCGGCGTGAGGCTGGCCTCGCGGTGCTGATAGCGGGTGGACAGGTTGCTCAGCGCGTGGACTTCCAGTTGCTCGGCGTGGAACGGCGATTCCACTTCGCGCCAGGTGGTGTCTTCCGGCAGGCCAAGCAGGTCCGCATAGTAATTGGCCGGGTTCAGCGTGGCGGAGAACAGCGTGGTGCTGTGGGCCACCTCGAAGCGTTCGGCGAGGAAGGGCGCCGGCACCACGTTGCGCAGGCACAGGGTGGACAGCGTGCGCTGGCCGCTGCCGTCGTGGCGGGTGATGTCGAACAGCGAGTGCGGCCCGTAGGCCTCGGCCAGCCGGCAGAACAGCATGGCGTCGAGGTAGAAGCGCAGCAACTCGGCCTCGTTGCCGGTGGGCTGGTCGGTGAGGTGATCGGTGATGGCGCTGACGGCTTTCTGCAGTGCGGCGATGAACAGGTCCGGCACCGTCGGGTAGATCTGGTAATCGACCTCCTGGTCGCGGTGCATCTGGTTCCAGTGCCGGCCGACGCGCTCCAGCACGCCTTTCAGTCCGGCCGGGGCGACCTTGCGCAGGGCGTTGAACTCGGACTGGTCCAGCTCGGCGCTGTACATGCCGCGGCCGCGCTCGATGAGGTTGTGCGCCTCGTCCACCAGCAGCGTCACCTTCCAGTCGTTGAGTACCGTCAGGCCGTAGAGCAGGGCGGTCATGTCGAAGTAGTAGTTGTAGTCGCCCACCACCACGTCGGCCCAGCGGCACAGCTCCTGGCTCAGGTAGTAGGGGCAGACCTGGTGTTCGAGCGCGACCTCGCGCAGGTTTTCCTGGGTCAGCCAGCGGCGCTTGAGCGCGGCCTCGCGGGCGGCGGGCAAGCGGTCGTAGAAACCCTTGGCCAGCGGGCAGGAGTCGCCGTGGCAGGATTTGTCCGGATGCTCGCAGGCCTTGTCGCGCGCGACGTGTTCGAGTACGCGCAGGGGCTGCGCGGCGTCCTGCTGGCGCAGGGTCGACAGGGCATCCAGGGCCAGGCGGCGACCGGGAGTCTTGGCGGTGAGGAAGAACAGCCGGTCGAGCTGCTGCCCGGGGAATGCCTTGAGCTGCGGGAACAGGGTGCCGAGGGTCTTGCCGATGCCGGTGGTGGCCTGGGCCATCAGTGTCTTGCCGTCGCGGGCGGCGCGGTACACCGACTCGGCGAGCATGCGCTGGCCCTGGCGGAAGTCGGCGTAAGGAAAGCGCAGCGCCTCCAGGCCACGGTCGCGCTCGATGCGATGGGCACTTTCCTGCTCGGCCCATTGCACGAAGCGCTGGCATTGCAGCTCGAAGAAGGCGCGCAGGTCGTCGGCGGCGAAGCGCTCGCGGAACTCGGTTTCCTTCTGGGTGATGACGTTGAAGTAGACGACGGCCAGGTCGATGGCGTCGATTTCCAGCGTCTGGCACAGCAGCCAGCCGTACACCTTCACCTGCGCCCAGTGCAGCAGACGGTGATTCTGCGGGATGCGCGCGACGTCACCGCGGTGGGTCTTGATCTCTTCCAGCAGGTTGGCATCCGGGTCATAGCCATCAGCGCGGCCACTGACCACCAGCCCCGGATACTCGCCGCGCAACGGCAATTCCGCGATGTAGCCCAGGCCACGCCGGGAGACCACCGTGGCGTGCCCGGCCATGCCTTCCTGGGCGGTGGGGGCTGGGGTGAATCGCAGGTCGAGGTCACCTTCCTTGGCGGTGAATTCGCACAGCGCGCGCACGGCGATGGCGTAGCTCATTCGCTTTCGTCCGCCTCGCCCTGCCAGCGCACATAGCAGACTTCTACCGGCATGCCGTGCTCGGCGCAGAAGGCCAGCCAGCGCTTCTGGTTATCCTGCAGGCGGTCGCCGGGGCCCTTCACCTCGATCATCCGGTAGCGCGCCTCGGCGGGCCAGAACTGGATCAGGTCGGGCATGCCGGCGCGGTTGGCCTTCGGGTCGGCCAGCAGGCGTTCGAACCACAATTTCAGGTGTGCCGCCGGCAGGCAGTGCAGGGCCTGGTCCAGCAGGTTTTCGTCGAGCAGCTCCCAGTGCACGAAGGGCGAGAGGATGCCGTGCTTGGCGGCGTAGGTCTCGCGGATTTCCACCCGGTACGCGTCACTGTCCAGCAGCGCCAGGCGCGCGGCGAAGCTTTCCGAGCGACGGCTGACGAAGTCGCCGCGGTTGAGGTCGCTGGGGCCGGCCTGGAAGGGGTGGAAGAACGCGCCGGGCAGCGGGGCGAAGATCACCTCCCAGCAGAGCAGGCCGAACAGGCTGCAGACCAGCGCGTTCTCCACGTAGTGCACGGGCGCTCGTTCCTCATGGAGCACGGCCTGCACAGCGAATTCGACGTTGACGTCCGGACGCGGCAGCTCCAGGTCGATGCGCAGCGGTGGCGCGGGCCTGGCGGTCTTTTCCTTCGGCAAGCCGAGCTGACGCACCAGCCGCGTCAGCGCGCGCTCGACCAGTTGCAGCTCGCCGTCGCTTTCCGGCGCGGCCCGTGCTGCCTGCACCAGTGCATGGGCCTCCTCGAAGCGTTGCAGGCGTTCCAGTACGCGGATCTGCCGCTGCCGCGAGCCCCCGGTGACGGTGCGCTGGTACAGCGCCAGCGCGTTCTCCAGCTCGCCTTCGCGCTCCAGTTGGTAGGCCATGCGGTACAGCAGGCGGCCGTGGCGCGCCTGTAGGTAATCGTTGTCACTGGCGAAATCGCCCAGCTCCGCAACCAACTCGGCGATGGGTTCGCCGGCTTCGAAGCGGACGGCGCCGTTCCACAGGTGGATATAGGCCTCCAGATCGTCGCGACGGCGGAAGGCGCGGGAGTCGGTGGTGAACGGGACGCTTTCGTAACGGAAGATGCCGAGGTCGGCGAGGACGAACTCCGACCAGTCCTGCTGCAGGTTGCCGAAGAACAGCAGGCGCAGGCGGTCGCACAGCGGCGTCGCCATCAGGGTGTAGAGGCTGTCGAGTTGCGGATACCAGCCTGCGAACGGCTGCACCTGCCCGTGGTAGGCGTGCAGGTGCTCGTAGAGATCGGCCTTCTTCAGCGGCCCGCGTGGCAGGTCCTCGCGGAAGCGCGCTAGCAGTTCGTCCTTGAGCAGCAGCGGCAGCAGCTCGTCTAGTGCGAGCGGACAAGCGTCGTCCAGCCAACCCAGCTCCAGCAGCGGCGCGGCGGCGTTGGGAATATCGCCGATCTCCGCATAGTTCAGCTTGCTCGCGCGAAAATGTGGCCCCTTGCGCATCACCAGCCGCACCAGCAGTGCCCGCGAGGGCAGCGGCAGCGCGCGGAAACCGGCGATGAAGCGGGCTTCCTCGGCGTCGAGCAGGTCGGCGTAGCGCTCGTCGATCCAGTCGAGGGCGCGGTGGAAGTTGGTCAGGTAGTAGAGGCTGGGGTCGAGCGGCGCGGGCATTTTCTTGAGTGGGCCAGGCACTGGTTTTACATACAGTGGCAAGGATGGCGTGATGGGGGCTCGGCCGCAAGGGTTGTGGCGGCCTTTCATCGGGAGATGTCGGGGTTTTCTGTAGGAGCGCCCCATGGGCGCGATCGCGGGCATGGCCCGCTCCTACAGGGGCAGCGGCATCAGCTCTGTAGGATGGGTGGAGCGAAGCGATACCCATGCAGCGGGTACTCGGAATCGATGGGTATCGCTTCGCTCCACACCATCCTACGGTCGCTCTTTGCTCTACCGCATCGCACCGACTCAGCGAATCAACCCAGGCGGAACACTAGCGCCTTCAGGCCGCTGTCTTCCTCGATGTCGGCAAATTCCGGCGGGTTTTCCAGGCGCTCGACGAAGCGTAGTTGCGGCGCCTCGGCGGCCATGCCCTGGAGCAGGAAGTCGACGCCGACGGCCGGGTCGTTCACGCAGGCCAGCACGGTGCCGGCACCGTCCAGCAGTTCCGGCAGGCGGCGCAGGACGCGGGCGTAGTCCTTGTCGAGGACGAAGCTGCCTTTCTGGAAGCTTGGCGGGTCGATGATGATCAGGTCGTACGGGCCGGATTTCTTCACCTTGCCCCAGGACTTGAACAGGTCGTGGTCGAGGAAGCTCACCCTGGACAGGTCGTGGCCGTTCAGGCGGTGGTTGTCGCGGCCACGGCTGAGCGCGGCGCGGGCCATGTCGAGGTTGACCACCTTCTGCGCGCCGCCGGCCATCGCTGCCACGGAGAAAGCGCAGGTGTAGGCGAACAGGTTGAGTACGCGCAGGCCTGCGGAGTTGGCCTGTACCCACTGGCGGCCATAGCGCATGTCGAGGAACAGGCCGTTGTTCTGCTTGCGGCCCAGGTCCAGTTGATAGCGCAGGCCGTGTTCGCTGATCTGCCAGCCGTCGAAGGCTTCGCCATGGAGCACTTCCATGGTGCTTTCCAGGGTGTAGCGGTGCTGCAGCATCAGGCTGCGGGCGCCCGTGGCGCGCCAGGTCTCGCTATCGGCCAGTTCGCTCAGCATCGTCCTGAGCGCGGCCAGTTCCTCGCCTTCCGGCTCGCGGAACAGCGACACCAGCAGCACACCTTCCAGCCAGTCGGCGGTTACCTGCTCCAGCCCCGGCCAGCGCCGGCCGCGACCGTGGAACAGGCGGCGGGTTTCCACGGGAGCGGGGTTCAGCGCGGCGAGCAGTTGCTCGCGCAGGGTGGCTATGGCTTCGGTGTTCATCTTTCCGGTCTTTCTGATTCAGGCGATCGGGGTCAATCGGGGCGGCGATTCTACGCGCTCAGGCGCCATGGCGCTGCACCTGCAGTCTTTCCTCCGGGCGCGGGGCGACGAAGTAGCGGTTGAGCGCCTCGTAGCCAGCCGGGTCCAACGGCGCTGCCAACGGGGCGATGGCGTGGCGCGCCAACAGGCGACTGCGGCAGGTGGCCGGGTCGACGTCGAGAAAGTGCAGGCAGTGCGCCGCGCCAGCCTGCTCCGCCAGGTCGATCAGCCAGCGGCGGTCGGCGAGGGTGTTGGCGGGGATGTCCAGCACCACGCTGGTGCCGGCGCGCAGCAGGCCGACCACGTGGGGGCCCATGACCTTGCGCACGCGGCGGGCGTAGAGCTGGTAGTCGTCGGGGTTGCTGATGCCCCAGGGAAACAGCTCGGCCAGCCAGTGTTCCTCGGCCAGCATCACGGTGCCCGGTGCTTCGGCCAGCTCACGCGCCAGGCAGGATTTGCCCGAAGCCGCCTTGCCACACAGAAGGTGCAGCGTGCCTGTCTGCGGGTTCATGTAGTCGCCTCCAGCAGGTCGGTGCCATAGGAATTGTCCACGGTGCAGCGCCAGGCGCCGTCGGCTTCGCGGCGGAACACGTAGGTGGCGCGACGGCTCAGCTTGCCGTGGCTGGTGTCGAGCAGGGTCTGCGCCACTACCAGCGCGGTGTCGCCGGTTTCGAGGATTTCCAGTCGTCCCTGGCGCACCCGCAGGTTGTGCCCGAAGTGTTCGGCGATGGCGACGAAGGCCTGGCGGATCTGTGCCTTGCCGCGCGCCAGCAGGCCGGGCTTGACCACCAGCAGGGCGTCGTCGCTGTAGAACTCGATCAGCGCATCGAAGTCCTCGCGACCGATGGCTTCGTCGGCGGCCTGAATGAGCGCCTGCAAGGGGTGCTGGTTTGGGTGGGTTGCCTGGTCCATCAGTGTCTCCTCTATCGGGAGCCTCGGACGGCGGGCATTAAAAAACCCGCCGGGAGGCGGGTTTGGTTGTTCGCTTGAATGCGCTAACCCACCATCGGAGCGATGGTGGTAATAATCGGCTGGAAGGTGCGGTTGGCGGCATTCATGGTTCAGAAGCTATCAGAAGTTTCATACGTCGCGCCAGCGCTCTTTTTTTGTTGGCGCCATGGCATGATCGCGCCGCGCCATGGTCCAACTGCCTAGCCTCTCTCCACGCTGTAGCGGAGTCCTTTCATGCCATCCCCCCTTGCAACCCGCCTCCTGCGCGCCCTGGTGCTGCTCGCCGGGTTGGCCGCGTCCGTCGACGCCCTGGCTGTGCCTTGCCCATCGGGGCAGCGCCAGGTCTGCCTGGACACCTGCATGTGCCTGCCGGACCTGGGCGCTGTGCTAGGGCCAGTCCTCACCGATACCCGCAAGATGGCCGCGCAGGCACTGGGCGTATGGCTCCAGCAGTCCCGCGATCAGGCGGTGCAGGGCGGCACCGAGCCGATCCCGCTGGAGATCCGCGCCCAGCTGCAGCCTTACTACCCCGACGACGTGCTGATGGCGGCGCGCTATTCCATCGGCGCGCTGGACGACCTGAATGCCGGCCAGGCGATCATGCAGAACCCCGACACCGAGGCCGTCACCCTGGTGGATGTGATCGTCTTCCGCAGCGAGGACGATGCCCAGAAGGACGTCGCCCTCTGGGCCCACGAGCTATGGCACGTGAAGCAATACCAGGAGTGGGGCGTGCAGGGGTTCGCTACGCGCTACACCGATGACTTCAACGCCGTGGAAGCGCCGGCCTATGAGATGCAGCGGCGAGTTGCCAAGGACCTGCGTGACGGCAAAGTCACCGCCCAGACAAACTGACCTCAGCGGCTGGCGCTGGCGTACCGCCGCCGAGCGCCTTGCACAGGGCGATCAGCGTCAGGCGCAGTTGGGTATTGCTGTCTACCACATCGCGGCGCGATTGCAGGTAGGCGCGCTGGGCGTCCAGCTCCACCAGAAAGTCGGTCATGCCGCCGGCATAGCGCGCCTTGGCCATGCCATAGGCGATATCGCTGCTGCGCAGTTTTTCCTGCAGACGCTGGTTGCGTTGGCGTTCGGCACCGTAGTGGGTCAGCGCGTCGTCCACTTCCTGCCAGGCCTTGAGCACGGTCTGCTGGTAGGACACCGCCGCTTCCTGCTGTTCCAGTTTGCGCAGGTTGATCTGTGAGCGCCGCCGGCCGTTGTCGAAGATCGGCAGCGACAGGCTCGGTCCGACTGCCCAGGTGCGGCTGCCCCAGTCGCCGAACTGGCTGTCTTCGACCGATTCGTAGCCGAAGTTCGCGCCCAGGCGGATCGTCGGGTAGAGGTCGGCCACTGCCACGCCGATGTTGGCGGTCGCCGCGTGCAGCTGGGCTTCGGCGGCGCGGATATCCGGCCGCCGGCGCGCCACTTCCGACGGCAGCCCCAGGCTCAGGTCCGGCGTCTGAGGTTCGGCCTGTTCCACTGGCATCAAGTCATCGCGCAGGCTGCCCGGTTCGGCGCCGATCAGCACGCCGATCTGGTTGATCGCCGCGCTCTCGCTGGCCTGCAGTTGCGGCAGGCTGGCGCGCAGTTCGGCGAGCTGGCCGCGCTGGCGTTCGACATCGAAATCGTCCACCAGGCCGCCGTCGGCGCGCACCTGGATCAATTGCATGGACTCCTCGGTGGCGGCGATGTCCTGCCGGGCCACGGCGATCTGCTGCTGCACGCCGCGCAGCTCGAAGTAGCTGCGCGCCAGCTCCGCCGACACGCCCAGGCGGGTCTCCTCGAACATCGCCTGCTGCGCCGCCACGCTGGCGTCGGCGGCCTCGATGGAGCGGCGGATGCGGCCCCACAGGTCGGGCTCCCAGGAGGCGTCGAAACCGGCCTGGTAAAGCGTGAAGGGCTCGGCCAGCACCTTGGCGATCTGGTCGCTGTCGCCGGTGAGGGCGATGCGCTGGATCATCAGCGCGTTGGAGCCGTTCTCGCTCAGGCGCTGGCGGTTCACCGCGGCCGAGGCGTTGACGTCGACGCCGCGCTGGGCGGCCACCATCTGCCGCTGCATGCGGCTCTGGGCGAAGCGCAGCACGGCGGTGTTGAGGTCGGGGCTGGCCTTGTCGGCCCGGCGTTGCAGGTTGTTCAGCACCGGGTCGTTGAACAGGCTCCACCAGTCCTCGCTGAGCCGGGTTGCGCCTTCGGCCGGGTGCAACTGCCCGCTGCCGGAGTGGGCGGCCTGCCAACTGACCGGCATCTGCGTTTTCGGCGCCTCGTAGTCGGGGCCCACGGCACAGCCGGCGAGGCTGCTACCCAGCAGGGCCAGTGAGACGAAGCGGGAAGTGAGGTTCATGGCTGACACCCTCTTGCAAAGCTAGTCATCCGAAGTGCCCTCGAAGCGTCGTGCGACATAGCCCATCAGCAGGCCGCCGAAGATGCCGATCAGGCCGCAGGCCAGGCCCATGGAGCGGTTGCTCACCATGCCGACGTTCTTCACGTGGGTGGGCAGGCCGAGCAGGCCGATGAAGAACAGCATCGCCGCCGACAGGGCGATCAGGTAAATGCCGCCGGCGCGCCAGGAGTTGGTGGGGATGCCCTTCTTCCGGCAATACAGGTACCCGAGCCCAAACGGCAGGGCGAGCTGGGTGACGGCGAAGACGATGAACTGGCTGGTGTCGCTCATGGCTGTCCATTTCCAAGGAAGTTCCCTGTCAGGGTATTGCATTGGCTCGTCATGTCGGGTGATCCGCTACGCAAGCCGGTGGCGGAACAGCCACGAGGCGAGCGGCAGGGTGACGGCGGCCACCACCAGCATGGGGATCAGGTTCAGGCCGACGTCGGCCAGCGTCGCGCCTTCCAGGTAGACGCGCTGGATCAGGTCGATACCGAAGCGCAGCGGGTTGGCGTAGGTCACGATCTGCAGGAACTCGGGCATGTTGCGCACCGGCGTGGCGAGGCCGGAAAGCAGTGTCAGCGGCATGATCAGCACGAAGGTGTAGAGCATCGCCTGCTGCATGTTCAGCGACACCGCGCTGATCGACATGCCAAGCCCGACGCAGGCGATGGTGAACACCGCCAGTCCTCCGTAGAGGTTGAACAGCGAGCCGGCCATGGGTATTCGGAACCAGAACAGCGCCATCAGCAGCACCAGCGTGGCCTGCACCATGCCGATCAGCAGGGGCGGAATGGCCTTGCCGAGCATGATTTCCAGCGGCGTGTAGGGCGTCACCAGCAACTGGTCGAAGGTGCCCTGTTCGCGTTCGCGGGCCACCGAGAGCGCGGTGAGCATCAGCGTCTGCATCATGCTCAGGGTGGCGATCAGCGCCGGGATCAGCGGCCAGCGGGTCTCCAGGTTGGGGTTGTACCAGGAGCGGCTGACCACGCTGATCGGCGCCGAGGCCAGGCCTTGTTCGCGATTGAACTCATCCACCACCACGGCCAGGCCGGCGGCGGCGGAGCCGGCGGTGTTGGAGTTGCGCCCGTCGAGGATGACCTGGATCGGTGCTGGGTCGCCCTGGGCCAACCGTGTCTGGAAGTCCGAGGGAATGTGGATCACCAGCAGGGCCTTCTGCTCGTCGATCACCGTCTGGATTTCCTCCACGCGGGTGAGCGTCGCCACGCGGTGGAAGATGCCGCTGCCATCCAGGCGCGAGATCAGGCGCGTGGAGGATTCGCTATGGCTGAGGTCGAGCACGGCGTAGGGCGCATCGTTGAGGTCGAAGGTCACCGCGTAGCCGAACAGCACGCTCTGCATCAGCACCGGTGCCACCAGCACGATGCGGTTGGCCGGGTCCTTGAGGATTACCAGCAGTTCCTTGCGCCACAGGTTGAGGATGCGCCAGAGAAATTCCATGGGAGTCAGTCCAGCCGCTTGCGCGTC
The DNA here is from genome assembly GCF_051990045.1 of Pseudomonas sp. YH-1. Classification (NCBI taxonomy): domain Bacteria; kingdom Pseudomonadati; phylum Pseudomonadota; class Gammaproteobacteria; order Pseudomonadales; family Pseudomonadaceae; genus Pseudomonas; species Pseudomonas sp. YH-1. The sequence goes on from NZ_CP178184.1 coordinate 3,896,155, forward strand.
ACCAGCCGCGCCAGGCCCAGCAGGGCGACGGCGTAGGCGGCGAGGATGGCGCAGTTCTTGAGGATCATCGGCCAGAAGTCGCCGGCCAGGAACAGGGATTTCACCAGTTCCATGAAGTAGGTCGCCGGCAGCAGGTTGCCGATCACGCGGATGGCGGTGGGCACGTTGCGCAGGTCGAAGATGAAGCCCGAGAGCATCATCGCCGGGAGGAAGCTGGCGAGCAGGGCGATCTGGCTGGCGAGGAACTGGTTCTTGGTCACCGCCGAGATCAGCAGGCCGATGCCCAGCGCCACCAGCATGTAGAGCATGGAGGCGATCACCAGGACGATGAAGGAGCCGTAGATCGGCACGTCGAACAGGAAGCGCGCGGCGAGCAGGCACAGCGCCAGGCCGATCATGCCGATGCCGAAGCAGGGGATGATCTTCGCCAGGAGGATTTCCACCGGCCGAACTGGCGTGACGAACAGCGCTTCGAGGGTGCCGCGCTCCCATTCGCGGGCCATCACCAGGGCGGTGAGGAAGGCGCCGACCAGGGTCATGATGAGTACGATCAGCCCCGGCACCAGGTACCAGGTGCTGGTGTTGGCGGCGTTGAACCACATGCGCTGGACGATGGTGACCGCGCCAGCCTGGCTTGCCGGGCCGGAGCCACGGTCGGCCTGCTTCTCGGCGTAGCCGGCGAGGGCGCTGCTGACGTAGGTGGAAACGCTGGCGGCGCGGGTGGCATCCGAGCCCTGCACCAGCACCTGGATCTGCGCGTGGCCGTCGTTGAGGTTGCGGGTGAAGTCGGAGGGGAACTGCACCACCGCGTCCACCTCGCGAGCGCGCATCAGCTTCTCGCCTTCGGCGTAGGAACGTACGAGGTGCGGTTCCAGATACTCGGTGCGGCTGATCCCGGCGGCCACGTCGCGGGCCACGGGGGAGGGGTCGTCTAGCACGATGGCGACGATGGCGCGCTTGACGTCCAGCGACAGGCCGTAGCCGAAGATCAGGATCAGCGCGATGGGCAGGCCGATGCCGATCAGCAGGTTGCTGCGGTCGCGCACCAGTTGCCGCACTTCCTTGCGGGTAAGTGACGCGAGGCGCCGCCAGAAGCCGCCAGCGCTCATGCGGCGCCTGCCTTGGCGTGATGACGGTTGCTTTCGACTATTTCAATGAACGCCTGCTCCATGTTCAGCGTGCTGCCCTGGCCGCCGGCCTGTTCGCGTACCTGTTGCGGAGTGCCCATCGCCAGCAGCTTGCCGGCGTCCTGGATGACGATGCGGTCGCAGTACTCGGCTTCTTCCATGAAGTGGGTGGTGATGATGATGGTGGTGCCGGAGGCCGCCAGCGCCGTGATGCGCTGCCAGAAGCCACGGCGGGCCAGTGGATCGGCGCCGCTGGTGGGTTCGTCGAGGAAGAGGATTTCCGGTTCGTGGAGCAAGCCGACCGCCATCGCCAGGCGCTGCTTGAAGCCGCCGGGCAGTTGGCCGCTGGGCGAATCTTCCTGCCCGGTCAGATCAAACTGCCGGGAAACCGCGTCCATGCGCTGCTTCAGCTGTTTGCCGCCCAGGCCGTAGGCACCGCCGAAGAAGCGCAGGTTCTCCGCCACCGAGAGATTGCCGTAGAGGGAGAACTTCTGTGACACGTAGCCGACCTTGCGCCGCGCCTGGGCCCGCGCGTGGCGCAGGTTGACCCCGGCGACCTGTAGCGTGCCGCTGGTAGCCGGCAGCAGCCCGCAGAGCATGCGGAAGGTGGTGGTCTTGCCGGCGCCGTTGGGTCCGAGCAGGCCGAAGATCTCGCCGCGGTGCACGCTGAAGCTGGTGCTGGCCACGGCGGTGAAGTCGCCGAACTTGCGCACCAGGTCTTTTACTTCGATCACCGTTTCGTCGCTGTCGGCGTGGCGGTGCGTTCCGGCCTTGAGCGAATCCATGTCGACCTGCTCGGCATCGCTGCGGGCGCGCAGAAGGAACATGAAGCCGTCTTCCAGGCGCGCATCCACCTGGCGCACCGGGGCGCCGTCGAGCAGCTTGTCCAGGGCGGCCTGGTCGGCGTCGGGCTGGCGGATGAAGCGCACTTCGCCGGACTGCGGCACGGCATCGACGATGTTCTGGTGGTCGTCCAGCAGCCGGGCCTGCAGGGTGCGCGCGGGCTCGTCCGAGGGTGGCGTGGCGATGAAGCAGAGGTTGTCGGCGTGCTCGCGGATCGATGCCGGGTCGCCCTGTGCCATCAGTTGGCCCTGGTGCAGCAGGAAGACTTCGGCGCAGCGCTCGGCCTCGTCCATGTAAGAGGTGGAGACCAGCACGCTGAGCTGTTCCTGCTCGATCAGCTGCTGGATGATTTCCCACAGTTCGCGGCGCGACAGTGGGTCGACGCCGACGGTGGGCTCGTCGAGCAGCAGCAGGTCCGGCGAGCGCACCAGGGTGCAGGCGAGGCCGAGCTTCTGCTTCATGCCGCCGGAGAGCTTGCCCGCGGGGCGGTCGGTAAAACGCGCCAGGTCGGTCATCTCCAGCAGGCGCTGGTAGCGTTCCTGGCGTTCCTGGTGTGGCACGCCATGGAGGTCGGCATAGAGGTCAAGGTTTTCCTGCACGCTCAGGTCTTCGTAGAGGCCGAAGCGCTGCGGCATGTAGCTGATGCGGTCCTGCACCTGCTGCGGCTGGGCATGGACGTCCAGGTCCAGCACTGTCAACGTGCCGGAGTCGGCCTGCAGCAGCCCCGCGACCAGGCGCAGGAAGGTGGTCTTGCCGGCGCCGTCCGGGCCGACCAGGGCGGTGAGCTGGCCGCGCGGAATGTCCAGGCTGATGTCCTTGAGCGCCTGCACGGTCTTGCCTGACTCTTTCACCAGGAAGTGCTTGGCCAGGCCTGCGGCGCGGATGACCGGGCATTCGGCGTGGGTTGCCTGAACCGAGGCCATCAGCGCGGCTCGTCGGCGAAGCGCACCGTGGCCGGCATGCCCAGGCGCAGGCGGTTGTCCGGATCGGCCACCAGTACGCGTACCTCGTAGACGAGGCTGGTGCGCAGCTCCTCGGTCTGCACTGACTTGGGCGTGAATTCGGCCACCGAGGAAATGAACCCGACGTGGCCGTCGATGGCCTGGTCCGGGTGGCTGTCGGTGAACACCTGGGCTTTCATGCCGGGCTTGATCCGCCCCAGGTTGGTTTCGCTGACGTAGGCGCGAATCCATTTCGGATCGGTCAGGGCCAGCGAATACACCGGCCGCTGCGGCGATGCCATGTCGCCGGGTTCCAGCAGGCGCGAACGCACGGTGGCGTTCTGCGGCGCCTTGAGGTCGGCTTCGTCGAGGTTGTGCTGCAGCAGTGCCACGTCGGCACGGGCGGCAGCGAGCTGGGCGTCGGCCTGGGCGATGTCCTCCGCGCGCGGGCCGATCTGGGCCAGACGCAGGGACTTCTGCCGGTCTTCCAGCTCGGCCTGGGCGACTTTCTGTTGCGAGGTGGCGCTATCGATGTCCTGCTGGCTGACGGCGCGGCCTCCTGGGCTGTTGGCGCGAATGTTCTGCAGCCGGCGCAGCTGGGTGTTGGCGAGGTCGAGCTGGGCGCGGGCTGCCTTGTCCTGGGCTTTCGCCCGGTCGATGTCCTCGGGGCGCGAGCCGTTCTTCAGGCGCAGCAGATTCTGCTCCTGAGCGGCGATCTGCGCCTGGGCCTTGTCGATCTGCAAGCGCAGGGTGCGCGTGTCGAGGCTGGCCAACACGTCGCCAGCCTTGACCTGATCGCCTTCCTCGACATTCATCTTCGCGATGCGCTCGCTGCCGGTGAAGGCCAGCGACACCTGGCGAATGTCCACGTTGCCGTAGAGCACCAGGCGTTTGTCACCACCTTCGCGGGAGTGCAGGTACCACCACACTCCACCCCCCAGCAGCAGCGCCACGAGCGCTACCAGCACCAGCTTCTTCGGCATGAGCCCATCCCTGTTTCGTGACAGCCGGGTGAAGGATAGACAGTTCTGCACCGGGCACCCGGATCTGTATCAACGACGCAACGCTCTAGCGTGCGTCCTGACCGTTCGACGGAAGATTGGGACCTTGGTTTCAACTCGTTTTGCGGGTTGGCTATAACGATTCCCAGTAGCCGTCACACGCAGCGCAGTTCCGACCTTTCGGGCGACGGCTGGGGCCCTTCCCGGGCTCCGGTCCATTGCCCATCGCCACCGTACGGGGTCGACCATGTCCAGACTGCGCCTGCCGCTCGCCGCGCTGTGCCCGCTCGCTGCGTTCTTCCTGGGTGCCGCGTCCGCCGCGCCCCTCCAGCCGCCACCTGAATTCAGCTACGACGCCCAGGGCACCACGACGGCGACGCTGACCGCCGAACGCCGCGAGGTGGCGGTAGGCAACGTGCGCTACGACACCCTGGTGTTCAACGGCCAGTACGATTCGCCCCTGCTGCGGCTCAAGCCCGGCGGCACGCTGACCCTGCGCCTGGACAACCGCATGGACGACATCACCAACCTGCACTTCCACGGCATGACGGTCACGCCGCTGGACGGTGGCGACAGCATCTTTCGCGAGACCCGATCCCATGAAGTCGGTGACTATCACTTCGCGATTCCCGCCAACCACAGCCCCGGTGCGTACTGGTACCACAGCCACTTTCACGGCGGGTCGCAGTACCAGGTGTCGGCCGGGATCGCGGGGCCGATCATCGTCGACGGCATCCTCGATCCGTTCCCCGAGCTCAAGGGCATCAGGGAACGCGTGCTGGTGCTGCGCAACTTCCAGAAGACCCTGACCGGGCGTAACGCCACCGAGGTCATCACCAGCGCGCCTTCTATCCGCACCATCAACGGCCAGTTCGAACCGACCCTCGATATCCAGCCGGGCGAGACGCAGCTCTGGCATTTCATCAACATCGCCGCCAACCAGTACTTCCGCATCGCCATCGATGGCCAGTCGATGCAGGTGTTGTCCCGCGACGGCAACACGGTGACCCGGCGGGTCGATGCGAAAGAGGTGCTGATCGGCCCGTCGGCGCGCTTCAGCGTGCTGGTGGTGGGGCCGGCGGCCGGCCAGCACGACATCACCATGGGCGCCGCCAATACGGGACCGGCGGGGGATACCTATCCGGCGCAGCGGCTCGCCATCCTCAACTCCAGTGGCGCGGCGGTGGCGACGAAGCAGATCACCAGTGCGTATCCGCAGGTCGAAGACTTCCGCCAGGAGAAAGTCGCGCGGGTCCGCCAGTTCGCCTTCCAGGACTCGGACAGTGACCCCAATACCTTCTACATCAACGGCACGCGCTTCGATCCGGGCAAGGTGAATACCACGGTGAAACTGGGCGACCTGGAGGAGTGGCGGCTGTACAACCCATCCCAGGAACTGCACCAGTTCCACATCCACCAGACCGACTTCCAGGTCGTCGAGATCAACGGCAAGCCGGTGCGTTTCAGTGGCTACCGGGACAACGTGTACATCCCCGCTACCGGCTCGATCACCCTGCGCATTCCGTTCCGCGACCCGGTGATGCTCGGCAAGTTCGTCTACCACTGCCACATCCTCGAACACGAGGACGGCGGCATGATGCAGGCGATCCAGGTAGTACGCCCGGAGGATTACGAGCAGGCGGTGAAGCTCGAACCCCTGGGCGGCATCTACGGCGACAACCAGACGTGCGCCTATCTGCGTAACACCGGGCGGGACTTCGACAAGTCCAACCCGCTGGCCAAGTGAGGGCGCCGCCATGAACCCCAATCGCCTGACCCTGCCGCTGCTCGGCGCACTGCTGGCCAGTCCCGTCGCGCACGCCGACGACGGCCAGTACCCCAACGTCGGCCTGGATTACGACGCCACCTTCCAGTACGACTACACCCGCGCCGACCACTCCCAGCCCGGCGGCCGCGAGACGCTGGACGGCTACCCGGACATCAACAGCACCTTCTACTTGCGCTTCAGCCGCGACTCGCAGATTCGCTTCTCCACCGAGATCAACCCGATCGACCCGCCGAACAACGGCGAGAAGCGCTTCTTCGAAGATGTCGGCATGGTCATCAACGAGCTGGACTACTACCAGCAGTTCGACAACCAGGCTTTCGTCGTCGGCAAGTACCACGTACCCATCGGCCGCGCCATGGACCAGGCGCCGGGGCTCTATACCAGCGACTTCGTCGATACCTACGACATGGACGGCATGCTCGGCGGTACTTACTCGTACCGCTTCTTCAGCCAGAGTCTGGGCAACATCGAACCGAACCTGAGCCTGTATACCGCCGACAACTCGTACCTGGGCCGGCCGTACTTCCGCCACGGCGAGATGCTCAAGAAGGACGCCGGCGGCCCGGCCAATACCGGCAAGCTGGACTCCTACGCGGTGATGGTGAACTGGCTGGCGATCCCGGCGATTCCCTACCTGGAATTGCAGGCCGGCTACGCGCGCAGTCGCGAGGGCGACGCGGTGGAGGGGCAGGGCGAACCGGACGATGAAATCATCCGCCTGGCTTCAGCGCGCTATATCTGGGCCTTCCACGGCAATACCCTGGGGCCGACGCTGGACCGGCAATACATGGACCTGGTGCCCTTCATCGAGTACGCCGACGTCGACAACGAGGACGCCATCGCCGGCAACGACACGAAGTACCTGACCACCTCGCTGACCTTCGACTGGGGCCTGTGGGCCTTCGGCCTGACGCGCACCAACAAGAGCTACAGCCTGGGCGATACGCCCGACGACTACCTCAACGAATTCAGCGTGGTCTACAACATCACCGGGCAGCTCAAGCTGGACGTCTCCGCCGGCACCCAGAAACAGCAGGGTGAGAACTCCAACATCGTCGGCCTGGCGCTGACCTATTCGGGAGGCTATTGACCATGCGGCTCTGGATACTCTGCCTGGCCCTGCTGGCGGGTTGCGCTGGTGCAGCGACCCGCGATGATGTCGGTGGTCCGTTCAGCCTGGTCGACCAGGACGGCCAGCGGGTGACCGAGCGCAGCTACGAGGGGCGTCCGGCGCTGCTCTACTTCGGCTTCACTTCCTGCCCGGACATCTGCCCGACGGACCTCGCCAGGATGGCGCGCATCGCCCGCGCGGTGGAGCAGGAGAAGGGCGTGAAACCCCGCCCGATCTTCGTCACCCTCGATCCCGAACGCGATACGCCGCAGCAGCTCAAGGGCTATGTCGGGCACTTCGATGCGGAGTTCGTCGGCCTCACCGGAACGCCGCAGGAGATCGCCAGCATTACCGACGAGTATCACGTGTTCTACAAGAAGGTACCCACTGGCGACAGGCCCGGTGACTACACGGTCGATCACTCCACCTTCCTGTTCCTGCTGGACAGGGAGGGCGGTTATCTCGACCACTTCGGCCGGGGACTGAAGGAGGAGGAGATCGTCGAGCGTGTCGCGCAGAAACTGAGTCAGTGAGTACGGGTTGGCACTTTCGCCTGTCACGTCGCTGAGGCTCTGCGACGCTTGTTAGCGTGACGGATCACCCCCGCTGGAGAATCTGTCATGAACGATGAAGTCGAGAACCTGCAAGCCGTTCGCCAGTCCCCCTGGTTCCGCCGTGCGCGATGGATGCAAGGGTTCGGGCTGGTCATGTTCATCGTGGCCGTGTCGCTGGCTCTCTTCACCGATTTCACCGAACACCCGCGAGGCATCACTGCCATCGCCATACTGGGAGCGCTGGGGCTTCTGTCGCTGGTGCCGGCACGGTTCATCCTCACCGTTTACCTGATGAGCCCCGCAGACAAGAAGCGAGCGGGCGACCAGGCGAACCGCAGGCCATTTTCGTGATGCCATGTCGGCGGATCGGCCCGCTGGCGAGCGTTTCGTCAGCTATCGCTCCGTCCGCCGGATTGCCTGATAGCGTGGAAGAACACCTCTCGCGGAGATTGCAAAATGGACAACGAGAGCAACTTCCTGAGCCATCAGCGCTCATCCTGGCACCTGCGCGCCTTGCGGATGCAGTGGTTCGGTGTGGTATTGCTGTTCCTCGCCGCGGCCCTCGCGGCGCTGACCGATTTCCTCGACCAGGGTGGCGGCGTGGCGATCCTCATCGTCTTCGCCGTGGTTGGCTTGCTGGCCCTGCTGGTGGCGCGGTTGATCCTGCTGAGCCCGGCGGGCAGGCTCCGTACTCGGCACCCGTGAGATTTCGCTGCGGCGAAGAACGCTTGCCCTAGCGCCGCGGGATGGACTGCACCTGTGGCTGGATCTGTTGCTGCGGAATGCGCTGGTAGCCCATTTGACCCTCGTCCATGGGCGGCGGGGGTGGCGCGTCCGGGTGGCGATTGTGAGTACCGCAGGATGAGCCGCCGAGCAGCACGGCCAGTGCGACGATCAGCAGCAGAAAAGTGGACTTGCCCATGGCATGTCTCCTGGATGATCCCTCCCACGAGTGAAAGCGAAAACCCGGTGTTGGAGGGCCCGGCCTGACGAATGGGGCGTCTGCGGCATTTGGTATCTGGCGATTGTGCGAAACCGCGCCGTGCGGCCCTCTCGCCGCTCGTGCAGAACGCCGGGGCTCATCCATACTCAAGCCATTCGCCCTGGCGCTGGGCCAGGTGGCAAGGAGGGCGGGATGCTCGACTACGTTGCTTTGGGAATACTGATTTTTGCCGCGGTGGTGCTGTTCTACGGCATCATCGTGCTGCACGACATTCCCTATGAGATCGCGGTGCACCGCGATCACCCCCATCAGGACGCGATCCACGCGGCCGGATGGGTGAGTCTTTTCACCCTGCACGCACTCTGGCCGTTCCTCTGGATCTGGGCCATGTTGTACCGCAAGGACCGTGGCTGGGGATTCCACCACGGCCGAACACCGCAAGCCGAGGCGGAGTATCTCGAAGGACAACTGGCGGAATTGCGCCAGCGTCTGGAAGTACTGGAAGGCAGAGCGACCGGCGCCGACACGGCGCCGCCTGTACCGAAACAGCCGGGCGGGGAGGGCTGAAGCATGGATTTGTTGCTGATCCTGACCTACACCGCCATCTGCATTGCCATCTTCAAGATCTTCCGCATCCCGCTGAACAAGTGGACAGTCCCAACCGCCGTGCTCGGCGGTGTGGTACTGATCGGTGCGCTGATCTTCACCATGAACTACAACCACCCGTATTCCGAAGTGGCGCGTACCTATTTCGTCACCACGCCAGTGATTCCGGTAGTAACCGGGCAGGTCATCGAAGTACCGGTGAAGAGTAACGAGCTGATCGAGAAGGGTGCCGTGCTCTTCCGCCTTGATCCCAAACCGTTCCAGCTGAAACTGGACTCGATCAAGGCGCAACTGGTGTCGGCGCGCGCCGACCAGTCTCGCGCCCGCGAACTGGCCTTGCGCAACGTGGGCAACAAGCGCGACGTCGATCTGACCACCGCGCGGGTCGATGACCTGAACGCACAACTGGGGCTGGCCCAGTTCAACCTCGACAACTCGGTGGTGCGTGCTCCGTCCCGAGGCTTCGTCACCCACGTTTCGCTGCGCCCGGGCATGATGGCGACACGCCTGCCGCTGCGTCCCTCGATGGTCTTCGTGCCGGACGAGGGCCAGTACTTCGTTGCCTGGATGCGCCAGAACAGCCAGCTGCGCCTCACCGCCGGGGACGAAGCGGAGATTGCCTTCGACGGCATTCCCGGCAAGGTCTTCAGTGGCAAGGTCAAGCAGGTCATCGGTGTGATCGGTGAAGGCCAGGTACAGCCCTCCGGCACCCTGCTCAGCTACACCGGCTCACCGCCGGCTGGCCGTGTGCCGGTGTTCATCGAGATCACCGACCCCGACTACGCCCAGTACGCCACCCTGATGCCCGGCGGCTCCTACGGCCAGGCGGCGCTGTACAGCCAGCATTTCCACCACGTGGCGATCATGCGCAAGATCCTCCTGCGCATGGCGGCCTGGATGAACTACATCTTCCCGTTCCACTGATCCATCCCCGCGCTGCGGCCGCCCGGCCGCAGCCGTTCCCCCCAGAATGGCCCCCCTGTAGGAGCGAGCTTGCTCGCGAATCGCTTTGCGCCTGTGCCGCCGGTGAACACTGTTCGCGAGCAAGCTCGCTCCTACGAAAATCGGGCGCGTGCTGCCTGTCATGAAATGAAAAGCCCCTGTCGCACGATGTGAAGCTTCCTGCCCGGCCCCTGCCTATTGTCCGCTCAAAGGGCGCTTGCCTGCTCCAAACGGGGCGCCCACGACAACAAGACAACTGGAGATTCCGGCCATGGCCAAAGCCGTTCGTTTCTATGAAACAGGGGGACCCGAAGTCCTGCGTTACGAGGACGTGGAGGTCGGCGAGCCCGGCCCGGGGCAAGTGCGCATCCGCCATGTGGCGGTGGGCCTGAACTACGCCGATACCTACTTCCGCAATGGCACCTACGCCGTCCCGCTGCCCAGCGGCATGGGCGTGGAGGCCGCCGGTGTGGTGGTCGCGGTGGGCGAGGGTGTGAACAACGTCGTGCCCGGTGACCGCGTAACCTACACCGGCTTCATCAACACCCTCGGCGCCTACAGCACCGAGCGCCTGGTACCGGCGGCGCCGCTGATCCGCCTGCCGGAGAACATCGCCTTCGAGACCGCTGCCGCCATGACCATGCGCGGTCTGACCTCGGCCTACCTGCTGCGGCGCATCCATGACTTCAAGCCGGGCCAGAGCATCCTGCTGCATGCTGCCGCCGGCGGTGTCGGGCTGATCGTCGCGCAGTGGGCAAAGCTGCTCGGCCTGCGGGTGATCGGTACGGTTTCCAGCGACGCCAAGGCCGAGATCGCCTTCGCCCACGGTTGTGAGCACGTCATCAACTACAGCCGCGAAGGCGTGGCCGAGCGGGTGCGCGAACTGACTGATGGCCGTGGCGTGGACGTGGTCTTCGACAGTGTCGGCAAGGACACCTTCATGACCTCCCTGGAGTCGCTCAAGCGCCGAGGCCTGATGGTCTGCGTCGGCACCGCCTCTGGCCCGATCCCGCCGTTCGATCCGGTGCTGCTGGCGATGAAAGGCTCGATCTTCCTCACCCGTCCGGCCCTCGCCGACTACATCGCCGACCCGGCGGAGAAGGCGGCGCTGCTGGACGAACTGTTCACCCACGTGGGCAACGGCGACATCCGCATCGAGATCAACCAGCACTACGCGCTGGAGGATGCCGTGCAAGCCCACCGCGACCTCGAGTCGCGCAAGACCACCGGCTCGTCGATCTTCGTCATCTGAGGGCGCCGCCATGCACGTAGAACGTCTGACCTGCAGCATCGGCGCCGAGATATCCGGGGTGAACCTGGGTGACGCCTCCCGCGATGAAGGGCTGTTCGCCGAGCTGCGCGAGTTGCTGCTCAAGCACAAGGTGCTGTTCCTGCGCGACCAGGACATCACCCGTGCCGAGCACGTCGCCTTCGCCCATCGCTTCGGCGAGCTGGAGGACCACCCGGTGGCCGGCAGCGATCCGGAGCACCCGGGCCTGGTGCGGATCTACAAGACTCCGGACCTGCCCAACGACCGCTACGAGAACGCCTGGCACACTGACGCCACCTGGCGCGAGGTGCCGCCAATGGGCTGCGTCCTGCGCTGCGTGGAGTGCCCGCCGGTGGGCGGAGACACCATGTGGGCGAACATGGCGCTGGCCTACGAGATGCTGCCGGCCGAGATCAAGGAGCGCATCGCCAACCTGCGCGCACGCCACAGCATCGAGGCCAGCTTCGGCGCGGCGATGCCCATCGACAAGCGCCTGGCGCTCAAGGCCCTGTACCCCGACGCCGAGCACCCAGTGGTACGCACCCACCCGGAGACCGGCGAGAAGGTGCTGTTCGTCAACGCCTTCACCACCCACTTCAGCAACTACCACACCCCGCAGAACGTGCGTTTCGGCCAGGACGCCAACCCGGGTGCCTCGGACCTGCTGCGCTACCTGGTGAGCCAGGTGTACATCCCCGAGTTCCAGGTGCGCTGGCGCTGGCGCAAGAACGATGTGGCGATCTGGGACAACCGCTGTACCCAGCACTACGCGGTGATGGACTACCCACCCTGCACGCGCCGCATGGAGCGTGCCGGGATCATCGGCGACAAGCCGTTCTGAGTCTCGAAACAAGCCCCCTACAAGAACAATTCCAGGAGACAGACATGCAATTCTTCGACGATTCGCTGCACCCCGAGAACCAGGAAAAGGTGGTCATCACCACCGCGCCCTATGGTCCGGAATGGATGCCCGAGGACTTCCCCGAAGACATCCCGGTGACCATGGACGAGCAGGTGCAGAAGGCCGTTGACTGCTATGAAGCCGGCGCCACCGTGCTCCACCTGCACGTACGTGAGCTGGACGGCAAGGGCTCCAAGCGCCTGTCCAAGTTCAACGAGCTGATCGCCGGCGTACGCGAAGCCGTGCCGGACATGATCATCCAGGTCGGCGGCTCGATTTCCTTCGCCCCGGAAAGTGACGGCGAAGCGGCCAAGTGGCTGTCCGACGACACCCGGCACATGCTCGCCGAGCTGACTCCCAAGCCCGACCAGGTGACGGTGGCGATCAACACCACCCAGATGAACATCATGGAGCTGCTCTACCCGGAGTACCTCAAGGGCACCTCCCTGGAGAACCCGCTGTACCAGGCAGCCTACAGCGAGATGACCGTGCCGGCCGGCCCGGCCTGGGTCGAGGAACACCTCAAGCGCCTGCAGGCCGCCGGCATCCAGCCGCACTTCCAGCTCACCGGCATGCACGCCCTGGAAACCCTCGAGCGCCTGGTGCGCAAGGGCGTCTACAAGGGCCCGCTGAACCTGACCTGGATCGGCATCGGCGGCGGCTTCGACGGCCCCAATCCGTTCAACTTCATGAACTTCGTGCACCGCGCTCCGGACGGCGCCACCGTCACTGCCGAATCGCTGCTCAAGAACGTCCTGCCGTTCAACATGATGGCGATGGCCATGGGGCTGCACCCGCGTTGCGGCATCGAGGACACCATCATTGGCCAGCACGGCCAGCGCATGAGTTCGGTGGAGCAGATCCAGCAGTGCGTCCGCGTCGCCCATGAACTGGGTCGCGAGGTCGCCAGCGGCAAGGAAGCGCGCGCCATCTACAAGATCGGCGTGCAGTACGACAGCGTCGAGGAAACCCTGCGCATGAACGGCATGGCGCCCAACCGCCAGCCGGGCCAGAAGTCCGTCCCGCAACGCGCGTGACAGGCTCCGGCGCGGGTTCTGCCAGTAACCCGCGCCGGCTTTCAACCAGAACAACAAGAATCCACTGACCCACCCGGAGCACTATCGCCATGGCCATCCCCTCCGTCGCCCTGGGCGACATCCCTGCCGCTGAACCCAGCGTGCCGCGCCGCTATGCCTGGGTGGTGTTTGCCCTGACCTTCGGCCTGCTGATCTCCGACTACATGTCGCGCCAGGTACTCAACGCCGTCTTTCCGCTGCTCAAGGCCGAATGGACCCTGAGCGATGCGCAGCTCGGCCTGCTCAGCGGCATCGTCGCGGTGATGGTCGGCTTGCTGACCTTCCCCCTGTCGCTGCTCGCCGACCGCTGGGGACGCGTGCGCAGCCTGGCGCTGATGGCCATGCTCTGGAGCCTCGCCACCTTGGGCTGCGCCGTGGCACAGACCTTCCCGCAGATGTTCGCCGCACGCTTCTTCGTCGGCGTCGGTGAGGCCGCCTACGGCAGCGTCGGCATCGCCGTGGTCATCTCGGTGTTCCCGGCGCACCTGCGCGCCACTCTGACCGGCGCCTTCATGGCCGGCGGCATGTTCGGCTCGGTACTCGGCATGGGCCTGGGCGGAGTGCTTGCCGCGCACCTGGGCTGGCGCTGGGCCTTTGCCGGCATGGCGCTGTTCGGCCTGCTGCTGGCGCTGCTCTATCCGCTGATCGTCAGCGAGAAACGCATCGCGCCGGTTGCCGCCGCCGAAGCCAGGCAACAGGCCGGCGGACGCTCGCTGCGCAGCCTGTTCGGCAGCCGTTCGGTGATCGCCGCTTATCTGGGCAGCGGCCTGCAATTGTTCGTTGCCGCCGCGGTGATGGTGTGGATCCCCAGCTACCTCAACCGCTACTACCACCTGGACACCGGCAAGGCCGGGCTGATCTCGGCGGTCATCGTGCTGGTGGGCGGCAGTGGCATGGTGCTCTGCGGCATCCTCTGCGACCGTCTGGGGCGCGCCAATCCACCGCGCAAGATCATTCTCGCCATCGGCTTCTGCCTGGTCAGCTGTGTCCTGCTGTCCATCGCCTTCCACCTGCCGCCGGGCACCGCGCAACTGAGCCTGATCGCGATGGGCATGCTGGTCGCGGCCGGCACCTCGGGGCCGTCCGGCGCCATGGTTGCCAACCTCACCGCACCCGCTGTGCATGGCACTGCCTTTGCCACCCTGACCCTGGCCAACAACCTGCTGGGCCTGGCCCCCGGCCCGCTGCTCACCGGCGTACTGGCCGACCATATCGGCCTGGATCGCGCCTTCCAGCTCATCCCGCTGCTGAGCATCCTCGCCGCGCTGGTGTTCATCTACGCCCGCCGCCACTACCACAACGACATGCGCCGCCTGCGCGGCGAAGAGGAGGGCGCCTGATGCCGACTCTCAATCTGGACATGACTTTCGACTTCATCTGCCCCTGGTGCCTGATCGGCAAGCGCAACCTCGACGTCGCGCTGCGCCTGCTGGCCCGCCAGCGCCCCGAGCTGCAGGTGCGGGTGAACTGGCTCGGCCTGCAACTGCTGCCGCAGATTTCGATGGACGGCGAACCCTTTGCCGAGTTCTACCAGCGCCGTCTGGGCGGCAAGCGTGCTGTGAAGGCACGCATGGGCGAAGTGCGGCGGGCGGCGGAGGGCGCCAAGGTCGACCTCGACCTCGAACGCATCCTCACCATGCCCAACACCACCTATGCGCACCGGGTGTTTCAGCGCGCGGTGCACGTAGGCAGCGAGTGTCAGAAGGAGCAGCTGCTGGAGATGATCTTCCGCGCGCACTTCCAGCTCGGCCAGGACATCGGCAACCGCGACACCCTGCGCCGTCTGCTGCGCGCCTGCGATTTCAAGGAGGCTGACTTCGAGGATGCCCTGGCCGATGGTGCCCGCCAGTTCATCGGCCGCCGCGTCGCCCTGGCTGACTCCAGCGTGCCGATGTTCCTCCTTGAAGGCCGTGCCTTCGCCCTGGGCGGGCAGAGCCCGGAACAGCTGCTGGCAGCCCTCCACCGAGCTTTGGAACGACAGTTCCCGGAGGCGATCCCGGCATGAGCTGTTCGATCCACATCCCCGCCGAACGCCTGCCAGCGCGCGGCGGCCGGAGCCTGATCCACCACGAGCAGGGGCTCATCCTGCTCCTGGATATCGACGGCGAACTGCATGCCATCGACGACAGCTGCCCCCATGCTGGCGCCTCGCTGTTCAGCGGTCGCCTGGATGGCCGCTGGCTACAGTGCCCGGCCCATGGCCTACGCTTTGATGTGGCCACGGGTTGCCCGGCGGGTATCAAGGGCTTCGGCCTGCGCCGGCACGGGATCTCTTGGATTGCCGGCGAGTGCCACGTGGTGATTGCCGATGAAGAGGTGTCGGCATGACCGCGCTGACGATTTCTGCCCTCGGCAGCCGCAGCCGCACCTTGCTGCCGGGCCTGCTGGTCAGCGCCATGGTGGCGGCCGCTGCCACCTTCCTGTCCGAACACTATGGCGCGCCGGTGATGCTCTTTGCGCTGCTGCTCGGCTTGGCGATGAACTTCCTCTCCGCCGACAGCGTCTGCAAGGCCGGCATCGAGTTCACCGCCCGCGAAATCCTGCGCCTGGGCGTGGCACTGCTGGGTATCCGCATCACCTTCGGGCAGATCGCCGAGCTGGGCTGGCAGCCGGTGGTCATGGTGGTGGTGCTGGTCACGGTGACTATCCTGGTGTCCATCGCGGCGGCCCGAGCCATGGGCTTCAACTTCCTCTTCGGTTTGTTGACCGGCGGCGCCACGGCTATCTGCGGCGCCTCGGCAGCCCTGGCCCTGGCGGCGGCCTTGCCAGCGCACACGCAGAAGGAGAAGGCCACGCTGTTCACCGTGCTCGGTGTCTCGGCGCTGTCGACCCTGGCGATGATCCTCTACCCGATGATCGTCCGCTCGCTGGGCCTGCCGCCATTGCAGGCGGGCATCTTCCTTGGCGGCACCATCCACGATGTGGCCCAGGTGGTCGGTGCCGGTTACAGCCTTTCGAAGGACGTGGGCGACAGCGCCACGGTGGTCAAGCTGATGCGCGTGGCCATGCTGCTGCCGGTGATCCTCTGCGCGGCGATGATCACCCGCGCCCGCGGCGTGGAGCCGGGGGACAAGCGTCCGCCGCTGCTGCCGTGGTTCGCCGTGGGCTTCGTGCTGCTGGCGGCGGTGAACAGCACCGGCTTCCTGCCGTCGCTGGTGGTGGAGGCGGGCGGGAAGCTGTCGCAGTGGTGCCTGGTGATTTCCATCGCAGCGCTGGGGATGAAGACCCAGCTCAAGGCGCTGGCGACGGTGGGAGTGAAACCGATCCTGCTGATGGTGGGGGAGACGGTGTTTCTGGCCCTGTTGGTGCTGGGGATGTTGAAGGTCGCGGGTTGATCCCGCTGCGTCGGTCGTAAGTCGTAGGGCGCATAACGTGCCAGCGTTATCTGCCGACGTGGTATCGGCGGATAACCCGTTCCGGGTTATGCGCCCTACGCAACGACTCCTGTTTTGGCTTTGGCTTTTGAGGGCTTCCAGAGGAACTCCGATCACCTTGGCCCCCGATAACGCCGACGTAATCGGTGAAGCACTCGGTAGGATGGTGTGGAGCGCAGCGATGCCCATGCTGTTGCTGCACGGACTCGATGGGTATCGCTACGCTCCACCCATCCTGCGAACTGTTTTGGTTTTGGCTTTTGAGGACTTCCAGAGAAACTTCCGCGCGCGCCGAATGCCCCGTTCAGGAGTGCGCTGACGTTTATCTGGAAGCCTTGCCAAGCCAAAGCCAAAGCCAAAGCCAAAGCCAAAGCCAAAGCCAAAGCCAAAGCGTGCTCTTGTAGGAGCGAGCTTGCTCGCGAACCGCACCGCACCGTCCTATCAGGAATGAATCACTCCCCCTCTCGCCCCAGATGCTCCTTGCGCCAGACCGCCGGCGACACACCGAACTGCACCGCGAACCAGCGCGTGAACGAGCTGGGCATCGAATACCCCAGCAGGTCGGCGATGCGCCCCAGCGAATAGCGTGGGTTCTCCATGTAGCGCAGCACCAGTTCGCGGCGGACTTCGTTGATCAGGTCGGAGAAGGTCACGCCGTTGTCTTCCAGCCGCCGTTGCAGTGTGCGCACGTTCAGCCCCAGCGACTGGGCGATCTGCTCGATGGTCGCGCGGCCCATGGGCAACAGCAGGTAGATGGACTTGCGCACCTCGTTCAGCGTGCTGCCGTCGGTAGCGCCGGGCAGGGAGTCGACGAAGCTGCGCGCATGTCGCGCCATGGCCGGGTCGGCCATCGGGTTGGCGGCGTCGAGGTCGGCGGCGGGGATGACTATGCCGTTGAACTCGCTGCCGAATTCGATCTTGCAGCCGAACAGACGCCGGTGGACCTGCAGGTCCGCCGGGGCGTCGTGGCTGAAGTTGACGCTGATCGGTCGCCAGTGCGGGCCGAGGAGGGCGGCGCAGAGGCGGTAGAGCGTGCCCAGAGCCAACTCCAGGCCCTGGCGCATGGGCATCGGCGGTACGGTGAGGAGTTCCTCGCGCAGGATCGCCATCTTGCCTTCCTGGTCCACGTACAGCGCCAGGGATTCGTTGAGCAGGTGGCGGTAGCGAATGATGGTGTCCATTGCCTCGCGCAGGGTGGCCTGGTGCGACAGCAGCAGGCTGATCACGCCGAAGTCGGCGAGTTGGCGCGATTCGGCCATGCGCAGGCCGAAGGTCTCGCAGCCGCTGATGCGCGCCGAGTCCTCCAGCAGACTGACCGCCGCGGAGACGGGGATGCGCTGCTCCGGGTGCTCGAGCATGGATTGAGAGAGGCCCACCGCACTCAGTTGCTGCTGCGGGTTGAGGCCCAGGTGTCGGGCCACTTCCAGGTAGTTGGTCAGGGCCGCAATGCGAACCATTGGAGTCATGCCGATCGCCTTCTTGTTCTTGTGGTTGCTGCGTGCCGGCGGGGTCCGGGGACGCCGACGGCCGAGCGCACGCTGGCTGGGTCGATGACAGCAGATTCTATCGGCAGCTGTAACCAAGCGTGTACGAAGTTTCGCAGTTCGGCCAGTGCCTGCGGCGCTCTGGAATGCGCCGTACGTCCCGTGGTGCAAGCCATGCAGCCGGGCGGCGAGGCTTCAGGCGGGGCAGGGCCTGTCATCAAATGCGAAGTGCCTGACGCTCAATGCAAAGCACCTTCACCGGTGCATCTCTACTGTCTGTCCAACAAGTTCGAAATCACGGCAAAGGTGAATCGGTGAGCCATAACAAGACTTCCACCACCGTCCTCATGGTCCCCGGACTGCGCGACCACGTGGCCGAGCATTGGCAGACCCTGCTCCAGCAGCGCCTGCCCAATGTTCGCAGCGTGCCGCCGCTGACCGAGAACAAGCTGGACTTGAGCGCCCGTGTCGATGCCATCCAGCGCGAACTGGAAAGCATCGACGGCGAGGTGATCCTGGTTGCCCACAGCGCCGGTGTACTGATGGTCGCCCACTGGGCGGCACGCTACAGCCGACCGATCAAGGGCGCATTGCTGGCTACACCGCCGGATCTCGACGGCGATTGGCCTGCCCATTATCCCAAGCCGGCGGTCCTGGCCGAAATGGGTTGGGCGCCACTGCCGCTGGAGCCTTTGCCATTCCCCACGCTGGTGGCCTGCAGTGACAACGACCCGCTGGCGAGCCCTGAGGCCGTGCAGCGCATGGCCCGCCACTGGCGCGCCAGCCTGGTGGAACTGGGCCGTGTCGGCCACCTCAACCCCGCTTCGGGATTCGGCGACTGGCCTGAGGCGCAAGCGCTGATCCAGATGCTGGACAGCTGATTCACCACCCCTGACTCAACAGCAACCCCCGGTTCCGGCGTTCACGCCGGGGCAGGCCCTCGTGCGCCCTGGCGCACGCGAAAGGGGCTGCGGGACGGGCCCGGAAAGCGTCCCGACCACAACAAGAAACGGAGCACACGCATGCATCATCAGAGCAACCCCCTGCAACGCTGCCTGCTGGCAACCGCTGTCGTCACCGCGATGGCCAGCCAGTCGCTGCAGGCCTTCGAGCTGGACACCGGCAACCCCGACCTGTCGATTCGCTTCGACAACACCGTCAAGCTCAGCTACGGGCAACGGGTCGAGTCGCCCAACAGCAAGATCGCCGGTACTGCCAACACCAACGACGGCGACCGCAACTTCTCCTCCGGCACTCCGGTGACCCAGCGTTTCGACCTGCTCAGCGAACTGGACTTCGTCTACCGCGACAGCATGGGCTTCCGCCTGTCTGCCGCCGGCTGGTACGACCATGCCTACGATGATGTCGGCTCGGACAACCCGTTCCCCGGCCAGAAGGGCAACGCCGGCCACCTGGTCAGCCGCAACGGCACCGTGATTTCCCCGCGGGGTGCACAGCCGGCCACCCATGGCTTGAGTACCTTCGCCGACCGCTACTACAACGGCCCGTCCGGTGAGCTGCTCGATGCCTTCGTCTTTGCCAGCCACCAGGTCGGTGACGACATGCAGCTCAGCGGCAAGCTCGGCCGCCACACCATCTACTGGGGCGAGACGCTGTTCAGCGCCGCCAACGGCATCAACTACGGCCAGTCGGCCCTGGACCTGGGCAAGCTGTACAACGTGCCCGGCACCGAGGCGAAAGAGCTGTTCATGCCGCGCAACCAGCTGTCCGCCTCGCTGACGGTCAACCCGGAGCTGACCCTGGCCGCGCAGTACTTCCTCGAGTTCGAGAACTCGCGCTTCCCCGAAGGCGGCACCTACATGGGCCCCTACGACATGCTCAACGACGGCGGCAACGTCTTCTGGCTGCCGCTGCCCGCGCAGAACGCCTTCTATGGCGCGCCGCGTGGTCATGACCGCGAGCCGAGCAACACCGGCGACTTCGGCCTGATGGCCAAGTGGAGCCCGGAATGGCTCGACGGCACCCTGGGCTTCTACTACCGCAACACCTCCGACACCCTGCCGGCGGTGCTCATCGACGCGCCGAACCTGCACAAGCCCGGCCTCGCCGGCCTGCAGGGGATGAACTACATCACCGCGTACGCCGATGACATCGACATCTACGGTATCAGCCTGTCGAAGGAAATCGGCGGGGTGAGCGTCGGCATGGACCTGAACTACCGCGAGAACATGCCGCTGGCGAGCAACTTCACCACGGTCAACTCCACGCTCTATGCAGCGGCCAAGCGCGGCGCGGTCAACGGCGCCAACCTGATCGGCGAGCTGCCCAGCGACGGCGACACCGGCCTCGCTCGCGGCAAGACCTTCCACGTCGTGCTCAACGGCCTGGTCACTTTCGGCGCCACCCCGCTGTGGGACGCCTCGTCCCTGGCCGTCGAAGGCACCCTGACGCACCTGATCGACGTCACCGAAGGCGAGCAGACCTTCAAGGGCGACTCCAGCTACCACGGCGTCGACAAGGTCACCACCAATGCCTACGCCATGTCGGCCAACTTCACCCCGACCTGGTACCAGGCCTTCCCCGGCGTCGACCTGTCCATGCCCATGGCCTACAACGTCGGCCTGCACGGCAACTCGGCGGTGCAACTGGGCGGCAATGAAGACGCCGGCAGCTACTCCATCGGCGTGGCTGCGGACTTCCACCAGAAGTACCGCCTGGACCTGAAGTACGTCGACGCCTTCGGCCCCTTCGACACCTGCGAAAGCGGCCGCGACAACAACACCCCTGGCGCCAACGGCCAGTACCAGTGCATCCCCGGCCAGATCACCTCGCAGGGCGGCCTCGCGCCCCTGCTGAAGGACCGCGGCATGGTCACCGCCTCCCTGAAGGCCACCTTCTGATTTCACCCCAGGCTTCGAGCTCGAAGCAGGAGAAACACAGCATGAACTTCAAACCCACCCTGATCGCCACCGCCCTCGGCCTGAGCCTCTGCGGCCTGGCTCAGGCCGCCGTTTCCCCGCAGGATGCCGCCCAGCTGGGTAGCACCCTGACCCTGGTCGGCGCCGAGAAAGCCGCCAGCAGCGACGGCGCGATTCCCGCTTACAGCGGCGGCCTGACCAGCGCCCCGGCCGGCTTCAAGGCCGGCGACAGCATGCGTCCGGACCCGTTTGCCGGTGAAAAGCCATTGCTGGTGATCGACGGCAAGAACGTCGAGCAGTACAAGAACCAGCTAAGCGCCACGACCGTGGAACTGGCCAAGCGTTATCCGACCTTCCGCGTCGACGTCTACCCGACGCACCGCAGCGCCGCGCTGCCGGATACCGTGCTGGAGAACAGCAGGAAGAACGCCGTCACTGCCCAGTCGCTGGAAGGCGGCACCGCCATCGACAACGCGCTGCCGGGCGTGCCGTTCCCGATTCCGCAAAGCGGCGCCGAAGCCATGTGGAACTTCCTGCTGCGCTACCAGGGGGTGAACATCAAGGCCAAGTACGACTCCTGGAACGTCGACGCCTCCGGCAGCGCCAACCTCGCTACCACCGGCCAGGCCTTCATCAACTACCCGGTGTACGAAGACCTCACCCAGCCGGTGAAGGGCTCCGAGGTCTACTACCAGATGAAGCTGTACTACAGCGGCCCGGCCCGCCGCGCCGGCGAGGCGATGATGCTCAAGGACGCCGCCAACCCGTTGCAGCAGCCGCGCCGCGCCTGGCAGTACCTGCCCGGCCAACGCCGCGTGAAGCTGGCACCGAACCTTGCCTACGACACCCCGAACCCCGGCATGGCCGGTGCCGGCACCTACGACGACGTGTTCGTCTTCAACGGTGCGCTGGACCGCTACGACTGGAAACTGGTGGGCAAGCAGGAAATGATCGTGCCCTACAACACTTACCGCCTGACCTACGTCAGCGACATCAAGCCGGTGGTCACGCCCAACCACCTCTCGCCGGATTACGTTCGCTGGGAAAAACACCGCGTGTGGGTCGTCGAGGGCACCCTGAAGTCCGGGGCGCGACACATCTACGCCAAGCGCCGCTTCTACCTCGACGAAGACAGCTGGGTGGCCCTGGCCTCCGACCAGTACGACGCCCGTGGCCAGCTCTACCGCGGCTCCTTCGCCTTCCTCAGCCAGAGCTATGACAAGCGCATCCCGGACGCCACACCGTTCATGATCTACGACCTCACCGCCGGTTCCTACAACATCAACGGCGTGGTCGGCCCGTACGGCGGCATCACCTACATCGATCCGCTGGCCAAGACCCAGTGGTCCCCCGAGGCGCTGGCCGGCAGCGGCATCCGCTGACCACGGGCGGCGGTCCCGGCCGGGGCCGCCGCTGCTCTACCCGAGGAAAGCTCCATGCAGATTCCCTTCAAGCGCCTGCTGCTCCTGGGCGCCTTGCTGCTGGCCAGCGGCGCCCATGCCGGTGACGACGCGGGTGGCTTCGTCGATGTGCTCGACCTGCCTGCCGTCTACAGCAATGTTCCCAGTCGTGTCCCGCTGCTGGCCATCAGCCGCGCCGGCAACCGGCTGATCAGCGCGGGCGCGCGTGGCCACATCCTGTATTCCGATGACGGCGGCAGCAGTTGGCGCCAGGCCGAGGTGCCGGTGAGTTCCGACCTGACCGCCGTGCGCTTCCCCACACCGCAGGACGGCTGGGCCGTCGGACACGACGGCGTGGTCCTGCACAGCGCCGATGGCGGCCTGCACTGGCAGCGCCAGCTCGACGGCCGGCAGATCGGCCAGTTGATGATCGATTACTACAACGCCCACCCGCAGCCGGACAACGCCACCTGGCTGGCGCAGGCGCAGCGGCTGAAGGAGGAGGGCGCTGACAAGCCATTCCTCGACCTGTGGTTCCGCGACGCCCGTGAGGGCTTCGTGGTTGGTGCCTTCAACCTGATCCTGCACACCACCGACGGCGGGCTCAGCTGGGAACCCTGGAACCACCGCATCGACAATCCCCAGGCGCTGCACCTGACCGCCATGACGGCGAGCGGCGATGACCTGTTCATCGTTGGCGAGCAGGGCCTGCTGCTGCGTCTGGCTTCTCGAACGGTGAGTCGACAGGAGAGTCAGCAGCCGCGTTTTGTCGCCCTGCCGTCGCCCTACGCCGGCAGCTTTTTCGGCGTTGTCGCGCGGCCCGGCCTGGTGTTCGCCTACGGCCTGCGCGGCCACGCGATCCGCAGTCTCGACGGCGGCGAAAGCTGGACGGCCGTGGATACCGGCCTGCCGGTGAGCCTGACCGCCGCCAGCTTCGACGCCAACGGCCGGCTGTACCTGTTCAGCCAGGCCGGCCAGGGGCTGGTCAGCGATGACAGCGGTGCCAGCTTCAAAGCCCTGGACCTGGCCGAGCGCCTGCCCGTCAGCGGCGCCGTGGCCGGACCCGGTCGGCTGCTGCTGGTCGGCGCCCGTGGCATCCGCGAGAACGCGATGCCGGTGCGCTGAGCGCGCCGGTGTCTCACCCGTTCAAGAACCATAAGAACAAGAGATAGAGAGACAGCCTCATGGTCGACCTGAAGCAAGGCGAGATGCCTGTAGTCCGCGAACTGCGGGACTTCGACACCCACAGCGGCAACCTGCTGGAGCGCCTGGTGTTCAACCACCGTGCGCTGTTCATCGCCCTGATCGCGCTGGTCACCCTGGTGCTGGGCTACATGGCCGTGACCCGCCTGGAGATGCGCCCGGCCTTTGAAAAGATGATCCCCCACGGCGATCCCTACATCCGCAACTACCTGGACAACCGCGCCGCGCTGCGCGGCCTGGGCAACTCGGTGCGGGTGGTGGTGGAGAACCCCGACGGCGATATCTTCGACCCGGCCTACATCGACAGCCTGCGGCAGATCAGCGACCAGTTGTTCCTCAGCCACGGCGTCGACCGCGCCTGGATGAAGTCGCTGTGGTCGCCGGCGGTGCGCTGGACCGAGGTCACCGAGGAAGGTTTCCAGGGCGGCCCGGTAATGCCCGACGGCTATGACGGCAAACCGGAGTCCATCGCTCAGCTGCGTCAGAACATCGCCCGCGCCGGTATCGTCGGCAGCCTGGTGGGCAACGACTTCCGCTCCAGCATGCTGGTGGTGCCGCTGCTCGATCGCGACTCGGCCACCGGCAAGGGCATCGACTACCGCGAGTTCTCCCGTGCCCTCGACGACCTGAGGCTGAAGTACGAATACCTGGGCGACGCCCGCGCCTTCGCCGCTGGCGAGGAGGGCAAGGGCCCGGTGCGCCTGCATGTGATCGGCTTTGCCAAGCTGGTGGGCGACCTGATCGACGGCCTGGTGCGGGTGATGCTGTTCTTCGGCCTGGCAGTGGTCACCGCCTTCGTCATCATCCTCTTCTACACCCGTTGCCTGCGCAGCAGCCTGCTGGTGATCGGCTGCTCACTGCTGGCGGTGGTCTGGCAGCTCGGCCTGGTGGCCTGGCTGGGCTATGCACTGGACCCGTATTCGATCCTGGTGCCGTTCCTGATCTTCGCCATCGGCGTGTCCCACGCCACCCAGAAGATGAACGGCATCATGCAGGACATCGGCCGTGGCACCCACAAGCAGGTGGCGGCGCGCAACACCTTCCGCCGCCTGTTCCTGGCCGGCGTCACCGCGCTGCTGTCCGACGCCGTGGGCTTCGCCGTGCTGATGCTGATCGACATCCCGGTGATCCAGGACCTGGCGATTGCCGCCAGCATCGGCGTGGCGGTGCTGATCTTCACCTCGCTGCTGATGATGCCGGTGGCGCTGTCCTATGTGGGCGTCAGCCAGCGTGCCGCCGAGCGTGCGCTGCGCGAGGAGCGCCAGGTGGACCGCCAGCAGGGCATCGGCAAGCTGTGGGCGCTGCTGGACCATTTCACCGAACGTCGCTGGGCGACCATCGCGCTGGCCGTGGCAGCGCTGCTGGGCGTGGGCGGCCTGCTGGTCAGTCAGCATCTGCAGATCGGCGACCTCGACGCCGGCGCCCCGGAGCTGCGCGCTGACTCGCGCTACAACCGCGACAACGCCTACATCACCAGCCACTACGCGCTGTCCAGCGACCTCTTCGCGGTGATGGTGAAGACCGCGCCGGAAGGCTGCCTGAACTACCGCACGCTGGTCCTCGCCGACCGCCTGGGCTGGGCGCTGCAACAGCACGAAGGCGTGCAGGCCACGACTTCGCTGGTCAATGCGGTACGGCAGATCACCGCCGGCACCTACGAGGGCAACCCCAAGTTCGCCAGCCTGCAACGCAACCAGGACGTGCTCAACTACGCCGCCCAGCAGGCCTCGGTCAACACCCCGGAGCTGTTCAACACCGAGTGCTCGCTGATGCCGGTGATCGCCTTCCTCAAGGACCACAAGGCGCAGACCCTGGACGAGGTGGCCGGCATCGCTGAGAACTTCGCCCGCGCCAACAGTACGCCGGACCGCCAGTTCCTCCTGGCCGCCGGCAGCGCGGGCATCGAGGCAGCGACCAACCGCGTGGTGCGCGAGGCCAACCATCGCATGTTGTTCTACGTCTATGCGGCGGTGGGCATCTTCTGCCTGATCACCTTCCGCAGCTGGCGCGCGACGCTGGTGGCGCTGTTGCCGCTGGTGCTCACCTCGATCCTCTGCGAGGCGCTGATGGTGGTGATGGGCATCGGCGTGAAGGTCGCCACGCTGCCGGTGATCGCACTGGGCGTGGGGATCGGGGTGGATTACGCGTTGTATCTGCTCAGTGTGCAGTTGCAGATGCAGCGGGCCGGTTTGCCGCTGTCGGTGGCCTACCAGCAGGCGGTGGCCTTCACCGGCAAGGTGGTGGCACTGGTCGGCGTGACCCTGGCGGCGGGCGTCATCACCTGGGCCTGGTCGCCGATCAAGTTCCAGGCGGACATGGGGATTCTGCTGACCTTCATGTTCCTCTGGAACATGCTCGGGGCGTTGATACTGATTCCGGCGTTGTCGCATTTCCTGTTGGGTGGGAAGAAGCTCTGATGACATAGCCGCCCGCCGCTGCGGATATTTGTTCGCGAGCAAGCTCGCTCCTACAGGGTGCGCCATGGTGCTCTTCGTAGGAGCGAGCTTGCTCGCGAACTGGCCCATCACCGGACCGCGCGGCTATGCGGTCATCAATCAAACGCCGGAATCGCTGCCAGTACGTAGGATGGGTGGAGCGAAGCGATACCCATGCTGTCCGTGCACGAAATTGATGGGTATCGCTGCGCTCCACACCATCCTACGAGAGCATCTTGCCACTCAATCAAACGCCGGAATCGCCTCCAGCTCATGCAGCAGCCAATCGGCGAACTCCCGCGCCAGGGCTTGGTTGCCGTGGGGCGGGATGATCAGGAAGTAGGGGTGGGGTGCCGGGAAGTCGATGTCGAACAGGCGCACCAGGCGGCCTTCGGCCAGCTCCTCGCCAGCGAGGATATGGTCGCTGATGGTCACGCCGCCGCCAGCCAGCGCGGAACGGATGGTCAGGTAGGCGTCGGGCAGGAAGACATTCTGCCGTGCTTGCAGGCCGGGCACGCCGGCGGCGAGGAAGTAGCGGCTCCAGTCGAAACCGTCGTCCTCGTGCAGCAGTACCTGGCGCGCCAGGTCGCGCGGCTTGCGCAGGTGTTCCTGGGTGTTGAGCAGGCGCGGGCTGCACACCGGGAAGTAGCGGATGTCACCCAGCGCGGCGAAGCGCTGGCCTTCGATGTGCGTCTCGCCGAAGGAGATCACCATGTCCACCTGGCCCAGGTCGCTGCTCATCGGCAGCAGGTGCAGGGCGACCTCCTGATAGTTGCGCAGGAATTTCTCCAGCAGCGATGACACCCGCGCCAGCAGCGCCGGGGCGCAGGCGATGCGAAGCTCGCCGGCGGGTTCCTCGGTGGGCAGCGCGCGGCGGATGTCGCGCAGCTGGTCGAAGGCGCTGCTGATCTGCTGGCTCAGCTGGCGCCCGGCCGGGGTCAGCTTGACGCCCTTACCCTGGCGTTCCACCAGCGCCACGCCCAGCTCTTCTTCCAGCTTCTTCACCTGGTGACTGACCGCCCCATGGGTGACGTGCAGCTCCAGCGCCGCGCGGCTGATGCTGCCCTGGCGGACCAGCGCCTCGAAAGCGCGCAGGGCGATGAGAGAGGGCAGGCGGAACGCACTGTTCTGACGCA
Organism: Pseudomonas sp. YH-1; assembly: GCF_051990045.1. Lineage (NCBI taxonomy): Bacteria > Pseudomonadati > Pseudomonadota > Gammaproteobacteria > Pseudomonadales > Pseudomonadaceae > Pseudomonas > Pseudomonas sp. YH-1. The sequence continues at coordinate 3,923,170 of NZ_CP178184.1, forward strand.
TGAGGGACCTTCTTTCGTGAATTTGACTAACGATTCAGGCGGAAATCTATTGAATTGTCGTTAGTTAAATTTGCACAGAAGATGAGCCCAAGCCAACACCGATCAACAAGAAAAAACGGCTGGAGATCCGCCATGCAGCATTTCGTCGACTTGCTCGGCCTGGGCAAGCGCTACGGCAACCTGCAGGTCCTGAGCGACCTCAGCCTGAGCATCCGCCAGGGCGAATTCCTCACGCTGCTCGGCCCTTCGGGCTCGGGCAAGAGCACCACGCTGATGATGCTCGCCGGCTTCGTCGAGCCCAGCGAAGGGCGCATCGAGATGGACGGCCGCGACATCACCCACCTGGCGCCGGATGCCCGTGACTTCGGCGTGGTGTTCCAGGGCTATGCGCTGTTCCCGCACATGAGTGTGGCGCAGAACGTTGCCTACCCGCTGCGTATCCGCAAGGTGCCGGGCGCCGAGATCGAGCGCCGGGTGGCGGACGTGCTGGAACGCGTCGGCCTGGGCGGCATGGGCAATCGCGGCATTGCCCAGCTCTCCGGTGGCCAGCAGCAGCGTGTGGCGCTGGCCCGCGCACTGGTGTTCAAGCCCAGACTGCTGCTGCTCGATGAGCCGCTGTCCGCCCTCGACCGCCGCCTGCGCCAGGAGATGCAGGGCGAGCTGGCGCGGATGCACAAGGACTTCGGCACCACCTTCGTCTTCGTCACCCACGACCAGGAAGAAGCGCTGGCACTTTCCGACCGCATCGCCGTGTTCAACAAGGGCCGCCTGGAACAGCTCGGCACTCCGCGCGAGGTCTACGAGCGTCCGGCCAGCCGCTTCGTCGCCAACTTCCTCGGCGATACCAACCTGCTGGAGGTCGGCGTGGTGGGCCGCGAGGCAGAGGCCACGCTCTGTGATTTCCGTGGCCAGCACCTGCGGGCGGCCTATTCGGTCCAGGCCAGTCAGGGCGGCAAGAGCTGGCTGGCGGTGCGCCCGGAGCACATCGACCTGCGCCCGTTGCAGGACGCCGGCCGCGACAACGGCCTCTGCGCCACGGCTGGCAGCGCCACCTACCAGGGCGCCCACGTCAATCTCGAACTGACCCTGGAGCAGGGCGAACGCCTGGACCTGCGCCTGCCGGTGTCGCACCCGCTGCTGGGCGAGCTGCGCAGCGGCCAGCGCTACTGGTGCAGCTGGTCGCCGCAGCACTGCCACCTGTTGTCTGCCTGACCCACGCATAACGAAAACAAACCATCGGGGAGCAATCACATGAGCGATTATCCAAAAGCAGGCCAAGGCTTCATCGAAGACGCCATCGAAGTCGCCGCTGAAAAAAGCGAGCGCGCCGGCATCAGCCGCCGCGATTTCAACCGCAGCCTGCTGCTGCTTGCTGCTGCCAGCGCCTTGCCTTTCGGTGCCGGCAGCCGTGCTTTCGCTGCGGGCGGCAACCTTGTGCTGGCCAACTGGGGCGGCGACGCGGTGCCGGCCTTCGAGAAGAGCTTCGGCGGCTTCGACCAGGTTGCCGGCCTGACCCTGAAAGTGGACGGCAGCGGCCCCACCGAAGGTGCGCTGAAGACCCAGGTGAGCAGCGGCGCGGTGCGCTGGGATGTGTGCGACGGCGAGATGTATTCGTCCTACCGCCTGGGCAAGGACAAGTTCCTCACCCCCATCGACTACGGCATCGTCGACAAGTCGCTGATCGGCTATGGCGACGTGCATGACTTCGGCCTCGCCAACTACACCTACAGCTACGTGATCGGCTACGACCACGAGCAGTTCGGCAAGAACCCGCCCAAATCCTGGGCCGACTTCTGGGACGTGAAGAAGTACCCGGGCAAGCGCACTCTCTACAAGTGGATGAGCGCCAACCTGGAGTGCGCGCTGCTGGCCGACGGCGTGCCGCCGGAGCAGCTCTACCCGCTGGACGTGGACCGCGCCCTGCGCAAGATCGAGGAGCTGCTGCCGCACATCGCCACCCACTGGTCCACCGGCGCCGAGTCGCAGCAGCTGATCCGCGATGGCGAAGTGAGCATGGCGCAGATGTGGCATACCCGCGCGGAGCTGGTGAAGAACGACACCGCCGGCAAGATCGACTGGAGCTTCGATGGCGGTATCGTCTCGCCCTCGGTGTGGATGGTGCCCAAGGGCAACCCGGCCGGCGCCAAGGCGGCCATGGACTTCATCGCCTATGCGCTGCGACCGGAGGTGCAGGCAAAGCTCATGGAGGTCTACAACATGGGCCCGGTGAACCTGAAGGCCAACGACCTGCTCAGTGCGCAGTTGCAGGCGATCAATCCCACTGCGCCGGACAACCTGAAGAAGCAGGTGTCGCTGAACAACAAGTGGCACGCCGAGCACTACGGCGAAACCCTGGAGCGCTACCTGGCGCTGATCGGTGGCTGAGATGCGACGTTTCGCACCGGGCGTGCTGCCGGTCTACGGCCTGCTGATCCTGCCGCTGCCCTTGCTCGTGGTGGTCGGCTACCTGCTGCCGACCCTCGGCGTGCTGGGCTGGAGCTTCAGCCTGCCGGAGTGGGGCACACAGAACTACGCGGCCATCGCCGACAACGCCAACCTGCAGGCGGTGATCTGGCGCACCCTGCGCATCTGCCTGCTGACCACCGCGATCAGCGTCGCCATCGCCTACCTGATCGCCTACCGCTGGCGTTTCGCGACACCACGCGGCCGGCAGCTGATCGAGCTGTTCGTGCTGCTGCCGTTCTGGCTGTCGATGCTGATCCGCGCCTTCGCCTGGTTGGTGCTGTTGCGCAACGGTGGGCTGGTCAGCCAGGGGCTGATGGCCACGGGCTGGTTCGATGCGCCGCCACCACTGGTGCGCAACGAACTGGGCGCGCTGATCGGCATGGTGCACTTCATGGTGCCGTATGCAGTGCTGCCGCTGTTGTCCTCGCTCAAACAGGTGGACGACAGCCTGCTGCGGGCCTCCAGCAGCCTGGGCGCCAGCCACTGGCAGACGCTCAAGGACATCTTCATCCCGCTGACCCTGCCAGGTGTGGTTGCTGCATCGGCCATCGTCTTCGTCTTCAGCCTCGGTTGCTTCGTCACGCCGGCGCTGCTGGGTGGTGGCAAGGCGGCGATGCTTGCGGAGTACATCTACGTGCAGATGTTCCAGCTGTCCAACTGGGGCCTGGGCGCGGCGCTGAGCATCGTGCTGATGCTGCTGGTGGTCGGTTGCGCGCTGCTGTTCGGACAACTCATCGGCTACCGCCGCCTGCTCGGGAGGACTGAGCTGTGACTCCGCAGGGAACCTATCTCTCCGCCATGCCCAAGGGCGTGAAAAAGCCGCAACTGCCACGCCCGCCGATCGGCCGCTGGCTGTCCTGGCTCGCCCTGTCGCTGTCGGCACTGTTCCTGCTGCTGCCGATTCTGGTGATCGTCCCGCTGTCGTTCGGCAACCAGCGCTACCTGGCCTTCCCGGGCGGCGACTGGTCGCTGCGCCACTACGCGACGCTGTTCGACGGCGCCTGGCTGGTGTCGATCCTGCAGAGCCTCGGCCTGGCGCTGGTGGTTGGCGCGCTGTCCACGGCGCTGGCCTTCCTGTTCGCCACCGGCATCTGGCTGCAGCGCCGGCACCGCACCTTGCTGACGGCGATCGTGCTGTTGCCGATGATCGTGCCGCAGGTGGTCTCGGCCATGTCGATCTACTACCTCGATGCCCGCCTGGGCGTACTCGACAGCCTGCTGGGCGTGGGCTTCGGCCATCTGCTGATGGCGCTGCCGTACTCGGTCATCGCCCTGCTGGTGGCCTACGCGCGGCTCGACCAGAGCCTCTACAAGGCGTCGCGCTCCCTCGGCGCCGGGCTCTGGCCGACGCTGTGGAACGTGCTGCTGCCCAACGTGCGCGGTGGCGTGGCCGGCGGCTTCTTCATGGGCTTCGTGATGTCCTGGGAAGAAGTGGTGGTGACCCTGTTCACCAGCGGCCTGAACGTGGTGACGCTGCCCAAGCGCATCTGGGACGGCCTGCGCTACAACCTCGATCCGGCGATTGCCGCCGTGTCCACCCTGATGATCGTCCTCACCCTGGTGGTGATGCTGGTGCGCCTGTACCTGGCGCGGCACCAGCCACCCAGCTGACTGTTTTAACCCCGCATATGGCCGCTGGATGGCGGCCTCAAACAAAAAACGCCTGTATCGCTTGCACCTTGTCCCTGAGGAGGGAATCCCCATGCTTACTGCTTTCCCCGCTCGCACCTACCGTCAACGCGTCGAAGCCGTCAAACGCCGCATGGCCGACCGTGGCCTGGATGCCCTGGTGGTCAACTACCCGGACAATATCAACTACCTGACCGGCTTCGACAGCCTGGGCTTCCTCTGGTACCAGGCGCTGATCATCTCGCCCAAGCTGGCCGAACCGGTGTTCCTCACCCGCACCAGCGAAGAGCCCTGCACCTGGGAGCTGTCGTGCATCAACGAGGCGATCTTCTATGACATCGCCAAGCAGGACCCGCTGAAGATCGTCGCCGACGTGCTCGCCCAGGCGGGCCTGAGCCAGGCGCGCATCGGCCTGGAAATGACTGCCTCGACCTTCTCCCCGGCACAATACAACGCGCTGCTGGGCTACATGCCCGAAGCCCGCTTCGAAGACGCCGGCCCGCTGGTCGCGGAGAATCGCCTGATCAAGACTGCCGAGGAAATCGAATACCAGCGCAGCGCCGCGCGCATGGCCGACCAGGGCATGCTGGCCGCCTTCGAGGCGCTGCGTCCGGGCATTTCCGAGGTGGAAGTAGCGGGCATCGTCGCCAACGCCCTGGGCCGCGCTGGCAGCGAGTACTCGGCGATCAGCCCGATGTGCGCCACCGGCCGCCGCAGCACCATGACCCACGCCATGCCGCACCGCCAGACCATCAGCCACGGCGACGTGGTGATCCTCGAACACGCCGGCGTGTGCAACCGCTACCACGCCATCCTCATGCGCACCGTTGTAATCGGCAAACCCAGCCCGCGGGTGAAGGAAGTGGCGACCCTGCTCACCGAGGCCTTCAACGCCGCCATCGAGATCGCCAAGCCGGGCACTCCGGTGGGCGAGGCCAACCGCGTGTGCAACCAGATCCTCGACCGCATCGACCTCTCGCGCACCCGCGTGCACCGCATCGGCTACAGCCTGGGCCTGGCGTACCCGCCGACCTGGCTGGAAGCAATGATGGTGGACGAGGCCGACGACCACGTGTTCCAGCCGAACATGTCGTTCTCCATCGAACCCAACCTGTCCTTGTACAACGAAGGCTTCGGTATCAAGCTCGGCGACACCGTGCTGTGTGGCGAGAAAGGTTCGGTGAGCCTGTCGGAGATACCGCCCGAGCTGACCATTATCGACTGATGGAGGTTCGCCCCCGGTCCGCATACTGCCGGGGGCGAAGCCGTGTTGCGTGTCTGCGCCCGAGGGTGCAGCGAAGTAGACCGAGGGCTTCTGATGAGTCACACAATGGATATTTTCTGGCACGACGACGTGTTGCGCCACGACACCGCCGCCGGCGTGTTCGAGGCGCCACCCAGCGACCTGCTGGCCGAACAGCTGCAGCACCCGGAGAGCAATCCGCGGCTGCTGAACATGCGCGCCATCCTCCAGCGCGGGCCGGTGGCCGGCTCGCTGCGCTGGCATGAAGGTCGCCATGCCAGCGAAGAGGAGTTGCTGGGCTTCCACGATGCCGATTACCTGCGCGGCATCTTCGAGGCGGATGCCCAGGGCAAGCGCTTCAGCAGCACCACCCTGATGGCTGCGGGCAGCCTTGGCGGATTATTGGCCGCCGCCGGCACCAGCCTGGCGGCGCTGGAAAGCATACTGGCCAGCGGCAACCCGGCCATGGCCCTGGTGCGCCCGCCGGGCCACCATGCGGCGCCGGCGATGGCGGACGGCTACTGCTTCTTCAACCATGCCGGGATCGCCGCGCGCGCAGCCCAGGCGGCCGGTCTCGAACGCGTTGCCATCGTCGACTGGGACGTGCACCACGGCAATGGCACCCAGGAGGGGTTCTACGATGATCCGTCGGTGTTCACCGTGTCGCTGCACATGGACCACGGCGCCTGGGGGCCGAGCCACCCGCAGACCGGCGCGGTGGATGAGCGTGGCTATGGCGCGGGGCTTGGCAGCAACCTCAACCTGCCACTGCCCATGGGCTCGGGCGACCAGCTCTACGAGATGGTCTTCAGCCGCTTCGTCGAGCCGGCGCTGCGCGCCTTCAAGCCGGACCTGCTGATCATCGCCAACGGCCTGGATGCCTCGCAGTTCGACCCCAACGGCCGCCAACTGGTGACCATGCAGGGCTTCAATCGCCTGGCCCGTCGTGCCCGCGCACTGGCCGACGAGCTGTGCTCTGGGCGGCTGCTGGTGGTGCAGGAGGGCGGCTATAACCCGGCCTACAGTGCGTACTGCCTGCATGCGGCGACGGAAGGCTTCCTCGGTGAGTCGTCCACGCTGCCCGATCCGCTGGCGTATATGCCGGAGCCTGCGGCACGGGTCGAAGCCGACCTCGCCGCCTTGGATACGCGACTGGCGTCGGCGGGGTGGAAGTTCGGCTGAAACCCTGGTGCCCTTCGTAGGGCGTATAACGCGTCAGCGTTGTCCGCCGAAAAGCCGGCGCATAACCTGTTCCAGGTTATGCGCCCTACGTCCCATCAACGCGGTTCGCGAGCAAGCTCGCTCCTACACCCACGGGCGAGCTTCGGCGTGCTTTCTGTAGGAGCGAGCTTGCTCGCGAACCCCCGCTGACCCCACCGTCTACGGATGATTGCGATAGCGCTCGGTCAGGGACTGCACGCGGGCGACGTAGGTTTGCGTCTCGGCGTAGGGAGGGATGCCGTTGTACTTGTCGACGGTCATTTCCCCGGCGTTGTAGCTGGCCAGCGCCAGCCTCTGGTTGCCATTGAAGCGCTTGAGCAGCCAGGCCAGATAGCGCACGCCGCCGCGGATGTTCTGCCGCGCATCGAACGGATCGCTGACGTTGAAGCGCTCGGCGGTATTGGGCATCAACTGCATCAGCCCCTGGGCACCGGCAATGGAAATGGCGTTGGGCTGGAACGCCGATTCGGCATGGATCACCGCGCGGACCAGCGCCCTGTCGACGCCGTAGCGCAGTGAGGCGGCCTCGATTTCCCGGCGATAGGAGCGGGTGTCGAGGCGCAGCGTGGCGACGTTGAAATCCTTCGGCGCCATGCACAGGTAGCAACCCTTGATGTAATACACATCGATCACATCGACCCGCGCGGAGATCCCGACAGGACGTCGACTGACATACTGGCGGACACCCTTGTGGACGAAGGTGTAGACCCGAACCCGTCCTGAGCCCGGATCGTCCCCGCGTGCGGCTGCTGGCGCGGCCTTTGACCTGGCGCCAGCAGTCGCACTCGTCTTGCCGGTCTGGCCAGTCTTGCCGTTCTGAAGCGTGCAGTGCGCGCCGGCAACGGCGTGGCTGGTGTGGCTGACGGTCCCGTCGCGGGCCTGGCACCTGAACAGGGCGCTGGCGTAGAGCGGAGCGACCAGCAATGCCAGTCCGATGCAGCCAGGAAGGCTCCTGCGAGCCCATCGCCAGGTTCTGGAACTCATCAAACCGCTCCGCGCCGCGGGCGCCGATCAGGCTCGGGAGTACCTGATCCATGCAAGGGGGAAACGCCAATAGGGGCTGTCGCTGCAGGGGGGAGCCTGCCGACCTGCCGTTTCGTTTCGCTAGTTATAGCCCTTTCAAACGGCGGTGGAGCTTTGGGGGACGTACGGCCAGCGGGGGCTGAGGAGCGTGGCGTAGGTTTGCGCTGAGGAAGCAGGTTTGGGGGCGGAGTAGAGGCAGGTCAGAGTCGTCACCGGTGATGCCGGTTTTCAGGCTGTTCGCGAGCTTGCTCGCGAACAGTCGGCAAACACTGAAGTCACCCGAGAATGAAATAGACCTTGCGCACCGGCGTGAGGTTTTCCCAGGTGCCCTTGAACCCCGCCGCGACCACGAAGGAATCCCCCGGGCCGAAGGTCTTCGCCATGCCGTCGGTATCGGTCAGGCGTACGGTGCCTTCGAGGATGTGGCACAGCTCGTCGTAGTCGCACTCGCAACGCTCCAGGTGCACGCCGGCCTCCCAGATGCCGGCGATGGCGCTCTTTTCCGGTGCCGCAAAGTGCCGCCAGCTGCGGCTCTGGTAAGGCGCATCGACGATGGCCGGGTCGTTGATCTCGCGTTCCTGCGGGGCGAGCTCGGGGTTGGCGAAGTCGATGACATGGCGGGGCAGGGTGGGCATGAAGTTCTCCATCAGGAATCGAAACCGATGCCGAAGGCATCGAAGGTCTTGAGCAGCAGGTCGCGGCGGCCGTTGCGGTCTTCCTTGGCCAGCGAGCGCTGGGCCAGGCGTACGCCGAGGTAGCGCAGCGGCTCGGGCGGGAAGGGGAAGGGCTTCTGCGAGGTCATGCGCAGTTCGGTGCGCTCGGTGCGCTCGCCACCCAGTTGATCGAGCATGTTCAAGGCGGCGAAACGGCTGGCGGAGACGCCCTGGCCGGTGAAACCCAGCGCGTAGGCGACGCGCCCGCCGAGCACGCAACCGGTGAACAGCGTGGTACGCGCCGAGGTGTCGATGATGCCGCCCCAGGCATGGCTGAACTGCACCGGGCCAAGCTGCGGGAAGGCCTCGCGGAACTGCCCGGCCAGGCGTTCGAAGCTTTCCGGACGCTGGGTCAGGGATTCGTCGCGGCGGCTGCCGAAATGGTAGATGGCGTCGAAGCCGGCCCAGAGGACGCGGTTGTCGGCGGTCTTGCGCAGGTAGTGGAACTGGTTGCCGGCATCGGCGATGCCGTAGCGATCGACCCAGCCGATGGCGCGCAGCTGTTCGTCGCTGAGCGGCTGGGTGACCAGCGAGTAGTCGTACACCGGGATCACGCTGGAATTCAGGTGGCCGAGCAGCGGCGGGGCAATGTTGGTCGCCAGGGCGATCTGCCCGGCCTCCAGTTCGCCACGGTCGCAGCGCAGCAGCAGGCGGTCGCCGCGCTGGTGCAGCTCGTGCACGGGGGTATTCTCGAACAGCTCGATGCCCTGCTCCCGGCAGACACGGCGTAGCTCAGCGGCCATCTTCGCCGGGTTGAGCAGCGCGTAGTTGGGCTCGAACACGCCGGCCTGGTAGGCGGGCGAGTCCAACTTTCCGGCCAATTGCGCCTTGTCGAGAAAAGCGGACTCGATACCGAAACGCTCATAGTTGCGCTGCATGCCACGCAGGCCGTCGACCTGCCAGGGCTGGGCGGCGACGCTGAGCTTGCCGCGGCGCTCGAACTCCACATTCATGCCGAAGCGCTTGAGGTCCGCCTCGAATTCATCGAGGTTCTGACGGCCCAGGCGTACCAGGGTTTCGGCTTCTTCCGGCCAGCGGCGCAGGGCATTGCCTACACCGTGAGAAATACTCGGTGCGCAGAAGCCGCCATTGCGCCCGCTGGCCTCGCCGCCGCAGCGTCGCGCCTCGACCACTGCGATGCTCGCGCCGGGCCAGCGCTGACGGGCGTGCAGGGCAGTCCAGAGACCGGTGAAGCCGCCGCCTACCACCACCAGGTCGAAGCGTAGATCCGCTTCCAGCGCCGGTGCGGCAGCAGCAGGATCAAGGGTGTCGAGCCAGAAGGGTCGGGGAGTGGTGTGCGCAAGAAGGGCGGATGTCATCGGAAAACTCCGGCAGAATGTCGGAAGAAAAAGCGGTCTTCGGGCCGCGTCCGAGTTTTGTAATCGCTTCCGGGGGCCAGGCATACGCTCCAACGCTTTCTGCGGGCACGCCCGGAGCAGGAAAAGCCGGCCGAGACCGGCAGGGGAAAACAATGAGCGAAGAACAGGGCTGGAGTGCCACGCTCGAAGGCAGGACCTACCAGCCCGATCCGGCCAGCGCCGCTACTCACGCCGTGGTGATGCGTTATCACCAGGCCTGGCGCCGCCATGACATCGAAGCGCTGATGGCGCTGTTCGACCCGCAGGTGGAGTACAACGACTTCTTCCAGGGGCGTCGGATCGCGCCGAACGAACTGCGTGAATACCTGCAGACCAGCATGCCGGCGGCGGGCGATGAATCGCAGGTCTACACCGACCGTCTGCGGGTGGACGGCGACACGGCTTTCCTGCAGTACCAGGTGACCCTGCGCGGCACGCAAGGTCTGGTGTCCTTCCGCACCACCGAGGCCTATACCGTGCGGGATGGCCGGATCATTCGGGTCAACGAGCACGCGGCGCTGGTCGGTCAGCCGCAGAAACCCGCCGGCGAACCGCAGCCACGCATGGCCGACAGCCGCCTGGGGCTTTCTGCGCGGCAGTTGAGCCAGTTGGGCGGCGACATCCAGCAGTATTTCCAGCAGAGCCGGCCGTTTCTCAACCCGGACCTGGACATGCCCCAGGTCGCGGCGGCCACCGGCTACACGCGCAACCAGATTTCCTACTTTCTCAACCAGGTGCTGGGCCTGAGTTTCTACCAGTACCTGAACCAGCTGCGCCTGCGCCACCTGCTCGGTCAGTTGGGCGACGCCACCAGCGTCACGCGTATCGACGAACTGGCGCGGGCGGCGGGATTCCGCTCGCTGTCCACTTTCTACCGCTGCTTCCGCGAAGAGACGGGGTTGTCGCCCAAGGCCTACCTGGAGCAGAAGGCGACTTCGTGATCGGATCGCTTTGTAGGATGGCGTGGAGCAAAGCGGTATCCATCAATCGCTGGCGACCCTGACGATGGGTATCGCAAGCTCCACCCATCCTACGAGAGCCATGTCCCCGCATGGCCCGCTCCGCGCGTGCCCGCATGCACGGCAGCTGCGTTATCAATCCCGCGCCCATTTCCCTATGCTCGGTCCACAAATAGTCCAACCCGTTCAGGAGACCTTCGCATGCGCGACCAGCTCTATATCGATGGCCAGTGGCAGGCACCCGCGAAAGGCGGCCGCTTTGAGGTGTACGAACCTTCCAGCGAAACGGTGCTGACCGAAGTCGCCGCCGCCACCGGCGAGGATGTGGATCGCGCCGTGCAGTCTGCGCGCCGGGCCTTCGACGAGGGTGAGTGGGGTCGTAGTACCGGGAAGGAACGCGCTGGCTACCTGCGTGCCATCGCCGACAACCTGCGTGGCCGCCGCGAGGACCTGGCCCGTCTGGAAGTGCAGGACAACGGCAAGCCGCTGCCAGAGGCGCAGTGGGATATCGACGACGCCATCGGCTGCTTCGATTACTACGCCGAGCTGGCCGAAGGGCTGAATGACGACGGTGAAGTGGTCGCGCTGCCCGACGAGCGTTTTGCCTGCCGCGTGCTGCGCGAGCCGGTCGGCGTAGCGGGGCAGATCATTCCGTGGAACTACCCGCTGCTGATGGCTTCGTGGAAGGTCGCTCCGGCGCTGGCTGCCGGATGCACTGCCGTGCTCAAGCCTTCCGAACTGACGCCGCTGACCTCCCTGGAGCTGGCCGCCGCGGCCGATGCCGCGGGCCTGCCCAAGGGCGTGCTCAACGTGGTGACCGGTCTGGGCCGCGACGCCGGTTCGCCGCTCTCGGCGCATCCGGGCGTGGACAAGCTGGCCTTCACCGGCAGCGTGCCGACCGGGCGCGCGATCATGCAGGCGGCGGCCCAGGACATCAAGAACGTCAGCCTGGAGCTGGGCGGCAAGTCGGCGTTCATCGTCTTCGATGATGCGGATGTCGAAGCGGCCGTGGAGTGGATTCTCTTCGGTATCTTCTGGAACCAGGGCCAGGTATGCAGCGCCACTTCGCGTCTGCTGGTGCAGGATGGGCTGCACGACCGGTTGATCGAGCGGCTGGTGGAAGAAACCCGCCGTATCACTATCGGCAACGGCCTGGAACCGGGTGTGCTGCTCGGCCCGTTGGTCAGCGCCGGTCAGCATGCCAAGGTGCTGCAGGCCATCGAGGCCGGCGTGCGCGATGGCGCGAAACTGGTGACCGGCGGTAAGCGCCCGGCGCATCGGGACAAGGGTTGGTTCGTCGAGCCGACGGTGTTCATCGACGCGCCGCTGGAGAGTGCTGTGTGGCGCGAGGAAATCTTCGGCCCGGTGCTCGCCGTACGCCGTTTCAAGGACGAAGCCGAGGCGCTGCGCCTGGCGAACGACAGCCAGTTCGGCCTGGCGGCGGCGGTGATGTCCGCCGACCCCGCACGCTGCCAACGCGTGAGCCGGGGCCTGCGTGCCGGCATCGTCTGGGTCAACTGCTCGCAGCCGACCTTCACCCAGGCGCCCTGGGGTGGCTACAAGCAGAGCGGCATCGGCCGCGAGCTGGGTGTGTGGGGCCTGGACAACTACCTGGAGACCAAACAGGTCACCGAGTACCTCAGCGACCAGCCTTGGGGGTGGTACATCAAGTAGGTCGATGCGCGGCGCGGTGAATGTTGCACGTGGCGCCTCGGAACATCGATGGCCATTGTTCGCGAGCAAGCTCGCTCCTACGAAAAGCAGCTACGTACATGCCTGTAGGAGCGAGCTTGCTCGCGAACCCGCCCAGCGCCGGCTTTGTTGGGAGGGCACAGAACGCCCTGGGTGCTCAGGTATGCCATTACACCAGCTGGCGCGAACGTAGATCAGATCAACCCCTTCCCCTGCAGATGCTCGCGCAGGTACTCGATGAACACCCGCACCTTGCGCGTACTGCGCCGGTGCGGCAGGTAGAGCACATGCACCCAGGGCCCGAAGGCGCTCTGGTCGCGCCAGCAATCGGGTAGCTGCTCCACCAGCTCGCCGCTTTCCAGGTAGGGCAGCGCGCTCCATTGCGGCAGGAACTGCAGCCCTTGTCCGTCCAGCAGGCAGGAGAGCAGGAAATCGTAGTTGTCGCTGGCGATGCGCGGCACCGGCTGGCGGATGCGCAGGCGTTCGCCGTCCTTCTGCACCCACCAGAAATTTCGGTTCAGCAGTGGGTGGCGGAAGATCAGCCAGTCGTGCTGCTCGTAGTTCTCCAATGTCACCTCCAGACCCTTTTCAGCGAGGTACCTGGGGCTGGCGCAGAGCATCAGACGGTTCTCGATCAGTGGCTGGGCGATCACGTCCGGCAGGTCGATGGGGCCGTCGCGCAGAGCGATGTCGTAGCCGCCTTCCACCAGGTCGACGAACTCGTCCAACAGGTCCACCTCCAGGCGCACCTGCGGGTGCTCGCGCAGGAAGCGGCAACACACCGCGTTGAAAAAGGCCGGGGCGAAGGAGGGTGGCGAGACGATGCGCAGGCTGCCGCGCAGCTCGGTCTGCAACTGCTCGACCTCTTCGCTGGCGCGCTGCAGTTGCATCAGCGCCGAGCGCGCACCTTCCAGGTAGATGTGCCCGGCCTCGGTCAGTGCCATGCGTCGCGTGGTGCGCTCGAACAGGCGCTGGCCCAGGTCGGCCTCCAGTTGCGCCACGCCTTTGGTGATCGCCGAGGGTGTCTTGCCCAGCTGTTCGGCGGCGCGGCTGAAGCCGCCGTGGTCGGCGGTGGCGACGAACATGGTGAGGGCGGTCATCTTGTCCATGGATTGCTTCCTGACAGGAACAGAAGTTGTGCGGGAAGTCAGTGTTAAAGCCGCCGGGGCTTTTGCTTAACCTTCGTCACAGATCAACAATAACGAAGGCTCTGCGATGAAACTACTGATTCCGGCGCTGGTGTCGGCGGCTTGCGCTTTTTCCTCGATGGAAACTATGGCCGCCGTCGACCTCATCTTCCACGGCGGCAAGGTCTACACCGCCGAACCCGGCCAGGCGCTGCAGCAGGCGGTGGCGGTGGAGAACGGCCGTATCCTCGCCGTCGGCTCCGATGCGCAGGTCCTCAAGCTCCGGCAGCCGTCGACCCAGGTCATCGATCTGCAGGGTCAGGTGCTGATGCCCGGTTTCATCGATGCCCATACCCACCTGGTCAAGGGCGGCCTGCAGATGCTCCAGGCCAACCTGGACAACCAGGACCTGCCCCTGGCCGAGTTCGAGGGCAAGCTGCGCCAGTGGCGTGACGACGGCCGCGCGCGGCGTGGCCAGTTCCTCTATGTCGGTGGCGTGCCGACGGCGTACTGGGACGAACTCGGTGAATTGCAGCAGCGCTTCAACCAGGGAGAATGGGCAAAGCAGCCGATCCTCCTGGCCGGCGGTGACTATCACACCGGCTGGGCCAACCAGGCGCTGCTCGACCTCGCCGGGATCGACGTGGCCAAGGTCAAGTCGCTGAAGGGCGAAGAGCAGGCCACCATCGGCCACGACGCCGACGGCAAGCCCAACGGATTCCTGGTGGATGCCGGTCTGTACCCGGTGCAGGCGCTGCTGCCGTTGGCCAGCAACGACGAGCTGCTCAAGGCCCTGAAGGGCGCGCAGAGCTACTACCACGAGCTGGGCATCACCGCCTGGATGGAGCCCCTGGCGAACGAGAACCCCGGTGGTGACATCCACAACGACTCCGTTGGCGTGCTGCCGGCCTACAAGCTGCTGGCGGAGCAGGGCGGGCTGACGGCGCACGTCGCCGCGCTGCTGATGGCCGACTCCAAGGCCACACCGGCCGACCTCGACGAACTGGACAAGGTGCGCCAGCAATTCATTGATGTTCCCAACCTGACGCTGCCAGGCATCAAGGTATTCGCCGACGGCGTGGCCGAGATTCCGGCGCAGAGCGCGGCGATGATCGAGCCCTACAGCAATTCGAAGAAGTACGGCGAGTTGCTGATCGATCCCAAGCACTTCGGTGAGCTGGTCAGCGCCGCCGACGCCCGTGGCTGGCTGGTGCACATCCATGCCATTGGTGACCGCGCGGTGCGCGAGTCGCTCAACGGCATCGAGCAGGCGCGCAAGGATCGCCACAGCGGCATCCCGCATTCGATCACTCACCTGCAGATGGTCAATCCCAAGGACTTCCCGCGCTTCAAGGCGCTCGACGTGATTGCCGCCATGCAGCTGTACTGGGCGGCCGCCGACGAGAACAGCGTCGACCTGGTCAAGCCCTACGTCAGTGCCATGGCCTTCCTGCACATGTACCCGGCGCGCTCGCTGCTGAAGAACGGCGCGACCATTTCCGGCGCCAGCGACTGGCCGATTACCACGCCCGATCCGTGGAAGGCCATCTACCAGGCGATCCAGCGCGTCGGCCCGAAAGGGGTGCTCAACGCCGCTGAGGACATCGACCGGCAGACCATGTTCCAGGCCTACACCCTCAACGCCGCGCGCACTATTCGTCTGGAGGGCAGCATCGGGTCGCTCAAGCCGGGCAAGCAGGCGGACCTGGTCCTGCTCGACCGCGACGTGTTCACGGTCAAGCCCGAGGCGTTGCGCGATACCCGAGTGCTCAAGACCTGGTTTGCCGGCCGCGAAGTCTATAGTCGGCCATAGTTAAAAAGCGTGCGACAAACCCTGACCCTTCTTCATTCTACAAAGTGCGCTTTGCTTCAATTCATTCGTTCATGTAGTAACAGGAGCCTTGCCGTGATTCTTCACACCTTCACCACCGACATCCGCGACCCGCTGCAGCGTGGCCGGCAGATAGGTGAAACCTTCGCCGAGCAGATCCGCCAGACCGTGGCGCTGTACCTGGACTTCTTCCCGCGCGTCGGCGTGGAGATCGACAAGGCGCGCGCCATTGGCGAAGCGAGCCTGGCAGCGCTGGCCGACTGGTGCCCGGCCCTGGCGAAGGAGGTCGAAGGCCTGGCCCTGGGCGTCGGCCTGCCGCTTTGGCAACTGGCGGCGCTGAACGCCCGCACCGAGATTCTGGCGGTAATGCCCGAGCAACCGGTGGAAGGCGAATGCTCCACCTCCGTCTACGCCCCGGCGGGTGCTGCTGCACCGCGCAGTCTGCAGACCTGGGACTGGCACGACAGCCTGGTGCCCCACGGCCTGCTGCTGGGCTTCACCGGCAGTACCGGCCTGACTGCCAAACTGTTCACCGAGTTCGGGATGCTCGGCAAGATCGGCGTGAACAGCGCAGGGCTGGGGGTGCACTTCAACATCCTGCACCACGCCAGTGACGACGGCAGCGCCGGCGTGCCGGTGCACGCCATCGCCCGTCGGGTGCTGGAAGAAGCCAGCAGCGTCACCGAGGCCATCGACCTGGCGCGGTCGGCGCGGGTCAGCGCATCCACGGTGCTCACTGTGTTCACGCGCAACGACGTCCGCGCCCGCGCCGCCAGCATCGAGATGAGTCCGGCACACACCGCCGTGGTAGTACCGCGCGAAGATGGCTGGCTGCTGCACACCAACCACTTCCTCGACGGCGAGCTGAGCTGGGGCGAGCGCACGGCGGACGTGTCTACCACCTATGCGCGCCTGGAACACCTCAAGGCCGCCACCGCCGGCATGACTGGCAAGGCCCTGCGCGAGCGTGCCGACGCCTTCTGCGGCGCGGACGGCGACCAGGCGGTGGTTTGCTTCCACCCGGACATGTCCGAGCCGGATACCGAGCGCTGGGAAACCCTGCTGAGCATCGGTCTGGACACCACGAACTGCGCCCTGGAGTACGTCGCCGGTACGCCGAAGAAGCTGGCCGACGAAGGCTTCCTGCGTTTCTAGTTCGTAGGGCGCATAACGCGCCAGCGTTATCCGCCGCCGAGCTGTCGGCGGAGAACCCGTTCCGGGTTGTGTGTCCTACGCGTTATCGCATCTAAACCAACGCCCCGTGGCGGCCTGCCGGCCGCCGCGCGGATTTCGTGTTGCCAAAAAAACAAGAGTGAACCGCCATGATCGACCACACGCCCGCAGCTCCTGGCTCGCGCTCGGCCTTTCGCACCTTCTGCGTCTCCGGCATGGGTACCGCGCTGGAGTTCTACGATTTCGTCATCTACGGCTACGCCGCCGCACTGATCTTCCCGCAGCTGTTCTTCCCCGGCATGGATCGCCTGACCGCCGTGCTGGTTGCCTTTGCAGCCTTCGGCGCCGGCTTCTTTGCCCGTCCACTGGGCGGCGTGGTGTTCGGCCACCTGGGTGACCGCTACGGCCGGCAGAAGGCGCTGGTCGCCACCCTGGTGCTGATGGGGGCGAGCACCCTGCTGATCGGCTTCCTGCCAACCCACGCCAGCATTGGCGCGGCTGCGCCCGTCCTGCTGGTACTCCTGCGGCTGGTCCAGGGCTTCGCCGCCGGCGGGGAGTGGGGCGGGGCGGCGCTGTTCGGCATCGAGGTTGCACCCAAGGGTCGCCGCGGTCTGTGGGGTAGCTTCACGAGCATGGGCATCGGCATCGGTGGCATCTTCGGCTCGGCGGTGTTCGCCATTGTCAGCTTCGCCTTCGACGATGACCTGAGCGGCATCGCCTGGCGCATCCCGTTCTGGCTTGGCGGCCTGCTGGTGCTGATTGGCCTCTACGCGCGCCTGCAGAACACCGCACCGTCGCCCAAGGCCGCGCCGCAGGCCGAGGCGCGCATGCCGCTGATGGAGGCTTTCCGCCGCCGTCCGCGCGAGCTGCTGCTGTGCATCGGCATCGCTTTCGGCTACGTCACCATCGCCTACATCGGCAGCACCTTCTTCCTCGCCTACGCGACCGATATCGGCTATAGCAGCAGCCACGCCTTGCTGTTCGATTTTTCGTTGTCGGTGGCCATCGTGGCGTCCGCACCGTTCTTCGGCCACCTGTCGGATCGCTTTGGGCGCCGCGCGGTGATGATCTTCGGGGCGGCGATCATGGCGCTGGGGTTGTTCGCCTTCTTCCCGCTGATCGGTCTGCACAACCTGCCGTTGGCGTTGCTGGCGTACGTCGCCGTGGGCTTCTTCATGGGCGCGACCCAGGGGCCGATCCCGGCTTTCCTCGCTGAGCAGTTCCCGCGGGAAATGCGCTACTCGGGGATTTCCTTCAGCTACCAGATCGGCGCGGCACTGGGCGGCGGCACGGCGTCGAGCATCGCCACGGCCATCCTCATCGCCACGGGCCGCAACCCGTTCGGCGTGGCGCTCTACGGCGCGGCGGCGCTATTGCTGGTGGCAGTGTGTTCCTGGCTACTGCGTGAAACCTCGCGCCTGCCCATGGAAGTGATCGACCGCGACGACGCCGCAACTGGCATCGCCCAGGCCCAGGTCAGCTAAGTGATGGCGCGCGCCCTGGTGCCGGGCAGCAGCCCGAGCACCAGGGCACAACCGATCAGGATGATCAGCGCGCCCACGCCTTGCATCAGCGACAGGCTTTCGCCCAGCACTAGCGCACCCACCAGAACGGCGACGACGGTGACGACGAATTCCACGCTGATGGTTTTCGTCGCCCCGATGCGCGCGACGAGTTGGAAGTACACGACGTAGTTCACCGCACTGAGCACGCAGCCGCAGAGCAGCAGGAAGAGGAAGTCGACCGGTTGCGGCGTACCCGGAACCGGCACCCAGATCAGCAACGGAAGCGTCAGTAGCCCGCCGATGCCGAAGGCGCCGCAAGTGACTTCCCAGGGACCGGCGGTGCGTAGTCTGAGGCTCGCGTAGTTACTGCCGAAGGCCGCGCAAACCGCGCCGAACACCGAGGCTGCGCTGCCGAGGATGAATTCGTGGGTGACCGGTACCGCCGGGAATCCCACCAGCAGCACCATGCCGCAGAAGCCCAGGACCAGCCCGCCCAGGCCGCTCCAGGTGATGCGCTCCAGGCCCCAGAGACGGCCGATGAGCATGGAGAACAGCGGGATGCCGGCGACGAAGATCGCCGCCATGGCGGTGCCGATGCGTGGGGTGGCGTAGGTCATGCCGATCAACTGGCCGGCCACCGTCGTGGCACCGACCACGCACAGTGGTTTCCACAGTCCTTCGAAATTCAACCGGCGCCCGGACAGTTTCGCCACTGCGAACAGCGTGAAGCTGGCGATCAGCGCGCGGAAGCTCACCGCGCCCACCCAGCCGAACCCGGCAATGGCCTTGAGCAGGACGAGAAAGGACAGCCCCCAGCCGAGTGCGAGGAACAGGTAGGCGGCAAGGTCGCGCGGTTGCATACGACTCCGGTGGCGCAAGGCAGACGGGGACCACCGAAAAGCGGCGGCGAATGCCGCTATCTTGCCGGGCCGCCATGATCCTTGGGAAGGCGGCGCACCGACGTTTTTCTATCTGCCGACGGTGCATTTCGCCTGCCCGTACCTGCCTCTTTCCTCGGCGAGGTCGGATGCGCTGTCGTGCTGCCTGGTACTGCAGTGCGCCGGCGATCTTCAGGTTCGCTGGAGATTGGTATCCGGCTCATGTCGGGATCTGTGTCCGTTTCGAGTGCTGCGCAGGGCCTTGCCACTTTCCAGCTTGAGTGCGTGGCCCTGATGCGCCGAAGCGGCAGAGTCCGCTAGGGCCTTTGCGTCCGCCCAGCCGCCAGGGCTTGCGGATTCGCCATGTTCTTCGGTGCTCCGTCGAAGAACGCCACCACGTTGTCGAAGGCATCGCCGAAGTACAGCTCGTAGCCGTTCTTCTCCACGTACCCCAGGTGCGGGGTGCAGAGTGCGCGGGGATGATTCAGCAGGTCGTTGTCGGGGGCGAGCAGAGGTTCCTGCTCGAACACGTCCACGGCCGCGTAGCCAGGCCGGCCGGCGTCCAGGGCCTGCCGTAGCGCGCCGGGGGCAATTAGCTCGGCGCGGCTGATATTCACCAGCAGGGCGCTGGGCTTCATGCCAGCCAGGTCCGTGGAGGTGACCCCATGGCGAGTGCTGTCGGACAGGCGCAGGTTGAGGCTGAGGATATCCGCTTCGGCGAAGAAGGCTGCGCGCGAAGTGGCCGCCTGATGGCCGTCGGCGACGGCGGCGGCCCGGCTGTTGTCGCTGCCCCAGACCAGCACCGGCATGTCGAACGCCTGGGCGTAGCGCGCCAGACGCTGGCCGATCTTGCCGTAGCCCCAGATGCCCAGGGTCTGCCCGGCCAGCGCGTGGCCCAGGTTGACCTGCCATTGCCCGCTCCTGAACGCCTCGATGGCTGGAACGAGTTGCCGGCGTGCGGTGAGGATGAGCGCCCAGGCCAGTTCGGCGGGCGCCACGGGCGAGCCCCGACCCTCCGTCACCACGACGCCGCGTTCGGTGCAGGCGTCCAGGTCGAGGTGCCCCGAGACCTTGCCCGTCTGGCTGATCAGTTTGAGCCTGGGCAGTCTGTCGAGCAGCGCAGCGTCGATGCGGGTGCGCTCGCGGGTGAGCACCAGCGCGTCTGCATCGGCGAAGCGCGCAGCCAGTTCGTCCGGCGAGGCGGGCCCCAGGTCATGCAGCACGTGGACATCGTGCCCGGCCAGTCGGGTGTAGCAGTCCAGCGTCCGGATCACGTCCTGGTAGTCATCGGGAATGACGATGTTCATGGGGAATCCGCCTCTGCGCTTGTTTGGTTTAACGCAGGACGATATCCGATCTTCAGGAGGCTTTCGATCCATGACGTCGCGATGGCAATGGTCGTCTTACTGCGTTTGCCATCGACTATCCCCAACATGCTGTCGTGCAGCTTGAGGGCAGCCCAGGATTGCCTGAATTCCCATGCGAGCATGGAGTGCTGACTTAATTTTTGTGCCAATGCGGATTCATGGGAAGCAATCAGCTTGCTTGCCCATCAGTCAGTCCGGAATGAGCAGGCATTACCCTGCGAGCATCTCGGCGTACGGCTTGTGGCGGCACACCGAAGCCGCGCATGAAGACTTCTCGCATATGACGGCGATCTCGGAAACCTGTCTCCCTGGCCACTACATCGAGTGAGTGGCGGCTTTGCTCGATCATCAGCCGGGCGGCTTCCAGGCGCAGCCCTTCGATGGCCTTGGCCGGGGACTGCCCCGTCTCGGCGGTGAACACGCGGGTGAACTGGCGGGGGCTGAGGTGTGCGATATCGGCGAGTTCCTCGACGCCCAGCGGTTGCTTCAGGTGCTGTCGGGCATAGTTCAGGACGCTCTGGATACGATCGGATTTGGGGGCGAGGTCGAGCATTTCAGAGTGCTGCGATTGACCACCCGAGCGGTGCTGGTGCATCACCAACTTGTGCGCCACCGAGCGGGCGACCTCGGGCCCCAGATCCTTCTCCACCAGGCCGACGGCGAGGTCGAGGCCGGCGGTCATGCCGGCCGATGTCCAGAAGGGCCCATCGACGATGTAGATACGATCTTCCTCGACCGAGATATCTGGATGGCGACTCTGCAAGGCCTGGGCGTAGGCCCAATGAGTTGTTGCACGCCGCCCGGCGAGCAGCCCTGCTTCTGCGAGGATAAAGCCGCCAGTGCAGATACCGACGGTGCGGCGCGCTTGGCTACCGGCCTTGCGCACGAAGTCGAGAACCGTTGCTGCTGTCTCGCTCTCCAGCGGGTTGTTAACCCCGACCACCATCCAGGTGTCGGCCAGTCTTGGCGCTTGCAGGGGGCGGGTCTGCATCGTCAGGCCCAGCGAGGAACGAACCAGGCCTCCGGATGGCGAGAAGTGCTCGATGCTGTAGACCGGCTTGCCAACCACCAGATTGGCAAACTCGAAGACCGACTGGGTGGCCAGGGAGAGCACTTGGAACCCGTCCGTAAGCAGATAGCCGATGCGGTGCATGATGAGTTCTCGAATGTCCTTAATCACTACCTTATACGTCATTTGAGATATCGCCAAGCCGCTGCATTCTGATCTCCAGTTCCTCCCAACCGCCGCTGGAGAATCGACATGACTCACTCTCAACCTGGTACTGCACTGATCACCGGCGCCTCGTCCGGAATTGGCGCCATCTATGCTGAACGCCTGGCTCGTCGTGGCTATGACCTGATCCTGGTCGCCCGTAACCGTGGGCGTCTGAATGCGCTGGCCAAGCGCCTGAGCGATGAAACCGGACGTGCCATTGAAGTCGAGGTCGCCGATCTGGCCGACAGGGCCGATCTGGCCCGGGTCGAAGATCTGCTCCGCTCGGATGCCAGCATCTCTGTGCTGGTAAACAACGCCGGTGTCGGTGCAACCCGCCCCTTGCTGGAGTCGAATGTCGACAAGCTGGAGGACCTGCTCACGCTGAACGTGAATGTGCTGACGCGCCTGACCTATGCCGCCGTGCCCGGCTTCGTCGCTCGCGGTGGCGGCACGCTGATCAACATCGCTTCCATCGTCGCCATTGCACCGGAGGTGCTGAATGGTGTGTACGGTGGCTCCAAGGCATTCGTCCTCGCCTTCAGTCAATCGCTGCGCCATGAACTGGCGGACAAGAACGTCCGAGTACAGGTGGTACTGCCTGGTGCAACCGCCACCGACTTCTGGGGCCTGGCCGGCACACCGCTGGAACATCTGCCGGACGCTATCGTGATGAAGGCGGACGACATGGTGGATGCGGCGCTCGCCGGGCTCGACCAGGGCGAGTTCGTCACCATTCCGGCGCTACCGGAAATCAACGACTTGAATGACTATGAAACGGCGCGCCAGAAACTGATGCCCAACTTGTCGCGCAACGTGCCGGCAGCCAGATATCAGGTTTGAATCGGGCGAATACCGGGCCTGCCTGAGGGCAGGTCCGGCCTGGCAGGCCGACCAAGGCGTGCGGGTACCTTTCCTCGCACCACCTGGGCGGATGTCGAAACTGCTCGGGATATCATGTTCCATGTCGCTTCTGTGGGAGAGAAGGACGCCAAAGTTGAGCGCGCGTTGGCGAACATCGCGCCACGTCTTCAAGGGGTTCGAAGACGGGTGGTTCACTGTTGGCTAACGACCCAGGGAGGACATTGCGCAGAGAAGGCGCTCCGAGCAGGCTGGTGCAGCTTCAGCGTCTGGCTTCCAGTGCCTGTCGTATCCTTTGCACAAGCTGCTTTTCGAGAGCTGCCTCATCCGCCCCCATCGCGTGCATGGCACAGCAGGCGGTGGAGTCGCCAACGGCACATCGATAGACCGCAATAACGCTTCCTGGCCCGCACCCGGTATGCCCAGCCAACGTCAGATCACCCTCTATGCCTCCTCGCATCAGGCCCAGCGCATACCCAGGCGCTACCCAGGGCCGGCCTGCCATCGGGCCGCCCAGTACTCGCGTCGCCTGCATTTCCTGAAGCAGGTTGGCGGGCAGGAGATCTCCTGCAAGCACACCATCAAGCAGCCGGGCAGCCTGCGAGACAGGGCCAATCAGCAGTCCGTGATAGACCCAGCCGGGGTCGTAATTCAACGAACTGCCCAGGCACGCTCCACTCAGTTCAGTTCGCTCCATTGCCAAGCGAGCCGTCGATATGCCCAGCGGGCGGGCCCAGGACTTGTTGCCGGAGAGCCTCTGAGAGCGGCAAATCGGCAGCACGCTCGATGATTTGGGCTACCAGCATGAAACCAACATTCGAGTAGCGCCAACCCGTTCCGGGGCTGTATCGGAGGCGGTGGCCATCCAGGCGCCGCATCATTTCGTCTGCGGGCCATGCTGGTTCATGGTTGGCTACGGCGGCGTGGTACTCGGCCAGTTCGCCATAGTCCGCAAGGCCTGCTTCGTGACGCAAAAGCTGGCGCAGAGTGAAGGCACCTTCGGGAAGCAACGCATCCAGATCGAGCCTACCGTCGCGCACCAATGTCAGAGCAGTCGCGGCCAAAACCGTTTTCGTGAAACTCCACCAGGGCACCAGGGGGTCGTCCTGCAAGGGCGGTGTTGTTGATCGGCCGTTGATAAGGGTAGAGCTCAGCATCAAATACTCGCGCAGGAATGACAGGTCAGTTTTGAGGATGGGACGACAACTTAGCCCATTTCCACGGCGCCCCCCACTTGATGTGTTCCGATACGGGGCATTCCACGCCAAAGACCGCTTCTGGCCGATGACTGCCCCCTGGTGAGAGGCGGCTACAGACCCATAGCGGACGTTCAGGTACGACGCCGATCCGGCCTCAATGGCGTCCCCGCCACTTGGCTGGCGGGAATGCTTCAGTCAGGGACTACATGAAGTAAGGCTTGTCGCCCTCGCTCCCGGGTTTATTCACGCCCAGACTCGCACCCACATGCAGGCCGGGGGTCCGGATCAGATGGATGACCAGGTCGCCCACGCTCCTGCGCGACACCACCGTGCCTTTGAACGGTTCATCCTTGCCGGTGGTTTCGTAGTCCACTTCGTCCTCGTCGGTCAGCCACGCTGGGCGCAGGATGGTGAATTCCAGCCCTGAGGCTTCGATGGCATCGGCTGCGCGCCGGTAGTACTTGAGCGGCTCGCTGATGACTTCGTGATTCCACTGGCCAAACTTGCCAGGGATTTCGTCGTAGATGCCCAGTGAAAGGACAAAGATCAGGCGCTTGACGTGACTGGTCTGCATGGCATCGATCACGCTGTTTGCCTGCTCCTCCAGATCGTCGCCGCTGAGGTTCCCATAGACGATGTCCTGGCCTGCCATGACCTCGCGCAGCAATTCCTGATCCAGCACGTTGCCGATAACCACTCGAGCATTTTCAGGCTCTGCTCCGGAAAGCTTCCTGGGGTCGCGCAGCAGTAAGGTCTGCTGCACTCCGCTCAGTTGCCCAAGCCCTCGTACGACCCACGAAGCGATCTGCCCAGTGGCGCCGAGGATGAGTACATTTTTCATGAGGCGCTCCGCGTCTGCGATTTGCGTGGACTACAGGTATTCCTTGAAGAAGGGCGCGACCTGAGCCATGGCCAGGGCCACAGGTTCTGGCTTGTCGTACAGGTCATAGTGCGACCAGCCTTCGGCGACGAAAATCTGCTTGGCAGCCGATGCTGCCCGGCCATAGATCTCCCAGCCGTCGCGGTAGGCGCCAAAGGCACCGGGCTTGTCACCAATCACCACCAGCAGCGGTTGGGTCAGTAGCGTTTCGGCATGGGCGAATGCATCCCAGGCCATCGCTGCACTGTTGAAGGAGAACAGGCCACTGGTGGCCCCATTGGGTTGCTGGCCGCGTGCGGACTTGTAGTACTCGGTGGCCTCCAGTACGTCGATGTCTGTCAGGCCGGCCTGTTTCCCGGCTTCCACCGACTCCGGCAGGTAGTCGATCACATGGCGTGGCGCGCCCTGGGCTTCGGCGGTGCGCTGGGCGGCCATCGCTTTCAGGGCGCCGAGCGGATCGAACTGGCTGAAACCTTCGCGGATCAGCCGCCCGAAGTTGACACCGGTAATCGAGACTAGGGCTTTGATGCGGTGATCAGTGATCGCTGCGTTGATGGTGTAGGCACCACCACCGCAGATGCCGATGGCGCCAATGCGTTGCGCATCCACATAGGGCTGGGCGACCAGGAAGTCGATAGCGAAGCGGATATCGGAAACGCGGATGGCCGGGTCTTCGATGAAGCGTGGTTCGCCACCACTGGCGCCCTGGAAGCTGGCATCGAAGGCGAGTACGACGAAGCCCTGTTCGGCCAGTTGCTGGCCGTAGACGTTGCCCGAGGTCTGCTCCTTGCAGCTGCCAAT
This sequence comes from Pseudomonas sp. YH-1, assembly GCF_051990045.1. Classification (NCBI taxonomy): domain Bacteria; kingdom Pseudomonadati; phylum Pseudomonadota; class Gammaproteobacteria; order Pseudomonadales; family Pseudomonadaceae; genus Pseudomonas; species Pseudomonas sp. YH-1. The sequence continues at coordinate 3,948,309 of NZ_CP178184.1, forward strand.
GGGGTGGGTGCTGACAATCGTGGGGTATTTCTTGCTCTCATCGAAACCCGGCGGCAGGTACAGGTTGGCGGCCGAGTCCCAGCCCAGGTTGCGGTAGGTGACGTGCTGGATGGTGGTCATGCTGCGTGCTCCGAACAAGGGAATGGCTTACAGGCGGCTCTGGAAAAATCCGGCCAGCACCGACATGGCTTCGTCGACATAGGGTTGCTTGTCATAGAGCGACATGTGGTTGGCGCCCTCGATCAGGTGCAGGTGCTTGTCGCTGGAGGCCGCACGGGCGAGCAGGTCATCGCTCATCCATTTGCTGCCGGCCTGGGTGCCCGCGACGATCTGCAACGGTTGGGTCAGGAAGGCCTCGGCCTTGTGGTAGGCGTCGTAGGTGATGATCTGCGGCAGGCTGCGGGCGGTCATGAAGCCCGGTGCATTGGGGTGTTCGCAGCGCGGGGTGTGGTAGTACTCCCAGGCTTCGCGCAGTTCTTCGTTGGGGGCATCTTCTTCGCGCATCGGTGCCAGGGGCAGGGTGGCCAGCTCCTTGCCTTGTGCATCTTGGGTGCGGGCCTGGGAACCGTGCTCGATGTACGGCAGGGCCTCGGCATCCTTGATGGTGTTCTCCCAGCCATTGCGGAACATCTGGCCGATGTTCACGGCGCTGACCGTACCAACTGCCTTGATGCGGCGGTCATTGATCGCAGCGTTGGCGGTGTAACCGGCGCCTGCGCAGATGCCCATCGCGCCGATTCGGTTGGTATCGACGTACGGAAGAGTCGTCAGGTAGTCGATCACGGCACTGATGTCTTCGGTACGGATGTAGGGGTTCTCCAGCTGGCGCGGCATGCCGGTGCTTTCACCCTGGAAGGACGCATCGAAGGCGATTGCCAGGAAGCCCTGTTCGGCCAGCTTGCGAGCATACAAGCCGGAGGCCTGCTCCTTGACGCCGCCACCGGGGTGGGCGACGACGATGGCGGGGTACGGTTTGTTCTGGTCGAAACCGGCCGGCAGATGGAGATCAGCGGCGAGCGTGATGCCATGACCATCGAGGGTTTGAATGCGGATGTGTTGCATGAGCCTGGCTCCTGGGAGTGAGCAACAGGGCGTTGCTCGATGGATTCATGCTAGGCCCAGTTTTGTTTTGGAAAAACGTGCCAAAATCGACATGACTCGTAAGCAAGGCTAAACAATATGTCGATCAATCCTGCGCTGCTTCCCGGCCTGGCCTGGTTCGTCCACATCGCCCGCCATCGCAGTTTCACCAAGGCCGCGACGGAGATGGAAATTTCCCGGGCGGCACTCTCACAGCACCTCAAAGGTCTTGAGCAGCAGCTCAATGTCCGGTTGTTGCATCGCACGACACGGGACATGTCACTGACCGAAGAAGGCCGGCGCCTGTTCGAGGCGGTAGCGCCCGCGTTGAAGATGATCGACACAGCCGTTGCCGAGCTCAGTGAAGTGACGTCTGCGCCAACGGGTCTGATTCGAGTCAACTCCTCTCGCATCGCCGCACGGACATTGCTGGAGCCCCACCTGGGGGAATTCCTTTCCCGCTATCCCGGATTGCGGCTGGAACTGGTACTCAACGATGGCTTCGCCAACATCATTGCCGACGGAGCCGATGTAGGGGTTCGGCTGGGCGAGAGCCTGGACGAACACATGGTGGCCGTGCCGATCACGCCGCGAATCGAGATGGCGATCGTCGGATCACCAGCGTATTTCAAGCGCCATGGCATCCCGCAGACACCGGCCGATCTGGTGCAGCACAATTGCCTCGCCTACCGCTTCACCAGCAGCGGGACGCTGGATCGCTGGGCTTTTACGTCGCCGGAGGACGAGGCAATCACTCAGGTGTTCGAGCCAAGGGGCAGCGTCGTCTTCAACGACGACGAGAGCATGCTCAAGGCCGCCGTCCAGGGCGTCGGGCTGATCAAGTACCTGGACGTCTGCGTCCGCGAGCAACTGGCATCCGGAGAACTGGTGCGCGTGCTGCAGCCCTGGTGCCAGTCCTTCCCCGGCTTCTACCTGTATGCCCCCACGCGCGCCCAGATGCCAGCCAAGGTGCGGGCGCTGATCGACTTCCTCGTAGAAAAGCGTGGGACCATGGGCTGAATAGGATGGGGTTGCTCAATGTCCGCTCCTGGCCGATAGCTGCCGTTGGTCAGAGGCAGTATCGAGTCAGTTACGGGTGCCGATTACGCAGTGGTGCGCAGTGCTCGAAAGTCTAAAACAGTCCAGAAATGAAAACGCCCCGGCAGAAACCGGGGCGATCCTGGGTGCGAAGGGAGGGCTTAACGAAGAATCGTGCGGCTCTGCTCGCGCATGTACTGAGGCAGATAGTTAGGGCCCAGGCCACCTTTGTGGCTCATCCCCGATCCCTTCCAGCCGCAGAAGCTCTGTACGCCCGGCCAGGCGCCGGTGGTAGCACCGCTGGGACGGTTTGCGTAGAGAGCGCCGGCTTCTGCATGTTCCAGGAAGTACTGCAGCTCAGCTTCGTCGGTGGTGTAGACGCCAGCCGCGAGCCCGTAGTTAACCGCATTGCCTTCTACCAGTGCCGCTTCCAGGCCATCTACCGAACGGATTGCTACGAACGGGGCGAACAGCTCTACACGAACCAGGGGATGGTCTTTAGGCAGCTCTACCACTGCGGGAACCACGTAATGGCCTTGGGCATAAGGTGCGCTCTCCACACGGGTACCGCCGTACAGCACGGCGCCATCGCGTCGCGCAGTCTGAACTGCGTCGAGGAAACGCTCGATGGCTGCCGAATCGTAGAGCGGGCCCATCCATGCATCGCGAGTCTGCGGATCGCCGATGGCGACCTGGTTGGCTTCAGCGATCAGTGCCTGGACAAATTCGTCTTTCACCTTGCTGTCGACGTAGACCACTGAGCAGGCGCTGCACTTCTGGCCCTGTAGGCCGAACGCCGAGCGCGCCACGCCACGAGCTGCGTGTTGCAAGTTCGCACTGGCACAGACGTAGGCGGGGTTCTTGCCACCCATCTCGGCGATCAGCGGCTTGGAGTAGGGCGCTTTGGCCAGCTCACGATGAATCGCCATGCCGGTGGCGTAGGAGCCGGTGAAGGCGATGCCATCGATCTCGGGATGGGCGACCAGTGCCTTGCCGCATTCGTCGTGGCCGGCGAGCAGATGAATCAGATGCCCCAGGCCCGCTTCACGCAGAGTGTCGACCAGCAGGTTGGCGGTGATACCGCAGTTGGGCGAGGGCTTGAACACCACGGTGTTGCCGCCTAGCAGGGCGCCGGTGACCAGGTTTACAGACAACACCAGCGGGAAGTTGAACGGCGCGATCACCCCGAACACACCGATCGGGCGCAGACGGGTGCTGGTTTCCTCGGTGGGGAATTCGCGGCGCAGGGGCTGCAGGTAGCCGTTGTTACGCTCGTACTCGCCACAGTAATACTCGACCATATCGAGGACTTCGTCGGCTTCGCCCAGTGCTTCGATACGCGATTTACCGATCTCCAGCAGGCAGGCGATGGCGATGTCGTACTTGCGGCGACGCAGCACTTCCACCCAGCCTTGGAGGGCTTTTACTCGCTCCTGCCAGGGAGTGTGTCCCCAGGTCTTGAACTGCTTGCGAGCGGCCTGGACCGCGCGGTCAACGGCAATGGTGTCGGCGGATACGAAGGTACCCAGCAGTGTCTCGTTGTCGATCGGGCTGAAAGCCGAGTACTGGGTGCCTTGTTCGCTTGCTTGGCCATCGATCAGATTGGGCCAGTGACGGCCCAGCCATTTGGCGCGAAACGCCGGGATTTCCTTGTCCAGAAACTCATGCAGCGCTGAAAGGTCTTCGCCCTGAGTGGCGTAAGTGACGCGCGGGAATTGGGTTGTCATTGGAATACTCCGTTGGTCAAAAGAGGGCTCACGCAAGAGCACCGGCAGGTGTGCGTCGATCGAGGAAGCGGTAGTAGCCGAACACAGCCGGCAGGAACCACGGCTTCTCGCTGTAGAGGGGAAGGCTGGGGAAGCTGCGATCACGGAAGACCGTGAAGGCGTCCGTGCGACCGAGAATGCCGGCGGCGATCTTCCCGCCCAGGTAGGTGCCCATCGGCACACCTACGAAGCAGTAGCCCAGCGAGTAGTGGATGCCCTGATGAGTGCCCAGGTGCGGGTACAGATCAAAGGTTCCGCTGCAGCGGCCAGTCCAGGAATGCTCGATGGCTACCTGGCCCAGGTCCGGTAGCAGGCGGCACAGCAACGCGCGCAAGCGCTCGCCCTTCTTCTCAGGAGTATCGGGCTGCTCGCCCGTGAGGGCGCCGAACAGCAGGCGGGTGCCATCCGGCGATTGGCGCACGAAGAACGGGTTGTGGTTGGTGTCGATGCATACCCGACCATTGGGGATTATTCGCTTCACCAACTGCGGGGACAGGGCCTCGGTGGAGATCATGTGTGCGTCGAATGGGATGATGCGACGACGCAGCCAGGGGAGCAGAGAGTCGGTGTAGCCATTGGTAGCCACGACCACATCCCTGGCCCTGATTTCGCCACGCGATGTCTCCACTCGTACCTGGCTATCGCCTTGCGGTTGAAGGTTGCTGACGTGGGTATTGGGGATCACCGTCGCGCCTGATTTCAGTGCGCTGGCGAGAAGCCCTGCGTGGTACTTGCCAGGGTGCAGTCCACCCAGGTCGGGCAGCAGGGCTCCACCTTGATAAATGTCCGTGGCGAGTTCGTCACGGACTCGTTCACGGGGAATCATCTCGAACTCGAAACCCAGGTGCCGACGCTGGGTATCCAGGTCATTCGCCAGGGCTTCATAGGCTGCTGCCGTTGGGGCTGGCATGAAGCGACCGATCATCTGAAGATCACAGTCGATCGATTCGCTCTGCACCATGTGGCGTACGGAGTCCACGGACTGCTGCAGTTCCCGGTGCAACTGGATGGCATAGTCCTGGCCGTGCTTGCGTTCAAGGTCGCCGAAGCTGTGCTTGAAGGAGCGCGATATGTATCCGGCATTACGAGTGCTGGCACCGCTGCCGATCTCTCCGGCATCGACGATAGTCACGCTGCGTCCCGCTCGAAGAAGGGGGATGGCTGCGCACATGGCCGTGATGCCGGCGCCCACGATCACCACGTCGCTGTAGTTCGGCAACTGCTCGCCGGTGACCCTGGCGAGTGGTGCTGCCTCCCACCAGTACGGGCTGCTGTTGATGGGCTGATTCATCTTGGAAGTACCTCTCAAACTGCTTGGGCCGTTTCCAGGCTCTGTACGACGTCGTGCAAGGCACCTTCGGCCGCGGCAATCACCTGATCGATGTCAGCGTCTGACATGCTGGTCGAGAGCGCCATCAGACCATAGCTGGCTGCCAGGACGCCTCGGTTGAGCAAGCCAAGATTGAAGGTGGCCAGCAGCTTGGCGGTGTCTGCGTTCTGGTAGGCGCTGCGGTAATCCACCACCGCGTTGTTAGTGAAGTGAACCTTCAGCAATGAACCGCGACCGGTGGTGCGTCCTGGAATGCCCAGGCGCTCGAAGGCGGCATCGATACCCTGGCGAACCCGATTGCCGATAGCTTCGAGACGTTCGAAAGCAGGCTTGTCGAGCAGACGCAGGCTGGCAATGCCCGCTCGCATGCTGATGGGGTTGGCGGAGAAGGTGCCGCCGTGTGGGAGCGCTGGCTTGCCCGAGGTGGGATCGAACACGGCCATCACTTCTTCACGACCACCCACGGCACCGATGGGGTAACCGCCACCGATGATCTTGCCCAGGGTGGTGAGGTCGGGTTTCACGCCCCAGATGCCCTGGGCACCGTGGTAGCCCAGACGCAGGCTGATCACCTCGTCGAAGATAAGCAGAGTGCCGGTTTCTTTCGCTACGCGAGCCAGGCATGCCATGTACTCGGCAGTAGCCGGTACGAGGCCGGCACGGTTGGGCATCGGGTCAACGAGCACGGCGGCCAGTTGGCCGGCTTGCTCGCGGAGAAGACGCTCGGTGAGTTCGGTATTGTTAAACGGCAGCACCACCACGTCATCGAGCACACCGGTGGGAGTGCCTTTGGCATAGGGTGTGGAAGTCGGTGCCGAGTCGCCCCAGTTCGCGGGTGCGGAGTCCAGGCTCACCTCGGCGTAGTCGTAAGAGCCGTGATAGGCACCTTCGACCTTGGCGATCTTCTCTCTGCCGGTGAAGGCTCGTGCGGCCTTGAGCGCCATCATCACGGCTTCGGTACCGGAGTTGGTGAAGCGTACCTGGTCTACGCCGGCGAGGCGTTCACAGAGGATTTCGGCCAGCTCGATCTCGCTCTCTGTGGGCATGCCGAAGCAGGTGCCCAGAGCAAGTTGCTTGCGTACAGCCTCGTCCACTTTCGGGTGGCAGTAGCCATGGATCATCGCGGTGAAGTTGTTGATGCAGTCGATCCGCTCGGCGCCATCGGCATCCCAGACTCTGCAACCTTCACCGCGAACTGCATAGAGCGGGAACGGTTTCATGTAGACCGTCGTACGGGTGTTGCCCCCGGGAAGCACATGACGGGCACGCGCATAGATCTGTTGAGAGGCGGGGGCGTCATCGGGGTAGTTCATGCGTATCTCCAGCGTGAGCGAGCCGCCGCTGGGCGGCTCGCAGAATGACGGTGACGTCAGTTGGCGCGACGGGCGCGAAGGATCTGGTCGAGGTGCGCTGCCGAGCCAGAGCTGGCGGTCTTGCGCAGCTTGTAGATGGCCAGCACGACGGCAAGCAGAACGACGGAGGCGACGAACTGGGTCTGGAATTCAGGACGTAGCGCCATTGCAATGAGCATTGCGGAGATCGCTGCGATCACGGCGTAGGTAAGCCAGGGGAACAACCACATACGCAAGCTGAGCGCCTGGGGGGCTTCCCGCTCGAAGCGCGAGCGGATGCGCAGCTGTGCAGCGGCGATGAGCAGGTAGATGAACAGCATGATTGCGCCCGAGGCGTTGACCAGCCAGAGGAACACCCCCTCGGAAGAGACAATGGAGCTGAGCACTGCCACGAAGCCGATAACGCTGCTGAACAGAATGGCGCGTTGCGGTACGCGATTTGCCGACAGCTTGATCATGCCTGTGGGAGCTTCGCCCCGCTGGCCGAGACTGAACAGCACACGGGAAGCAACATACAGCCCCGAGTTCAGGCAACTGAGGACAGCAATCAGCACCACGGCATTCATCATGTCGCCGGCGTACGGAATGTTCATCAGGTCCATGGCCGCCACGAACGGTGAGTGGCCTGCTTTCAGCGTATCCCAGGGCACGACGCAGACGATCAGCAGGATCGAACCGACGTAGAAGGTCAGCACCCGCACGATGACCGAGCGGGTCATGCTGGCGACGCCGCGAGCCGGCTCGTCCGACTCTGCCGCTGCAATGGTGGCGATCTCGGCGCCGCAGATGGCGAAGATCACCATGGGTACGCCGGCGATCACTGCCTGGAAGCCGAACGGCATGAAGCCGCCATGCTCGACGATGTTGCCGAAGGTCGGGGCAGGGGAGGTGATGCCCAGCGCGTAGGAGGCAGCGACGACGATGAAGACGATGATCGCGGCGACCTTCAGCGAGGCGAACCAGTATTCGAACTCGCCGTAGGAGCGTACCGAGAGCAGATTCACCACGGTCATGGTGCTCAGCAGCACTATGCCGATGATCCATTCGGGCACGGGTATCCAGCGATGCAGCATGCCGGCGCCTACGACGACTTCCACGGCAACCACGATCACCCAGAAGTACCAGTACAGCCAGCCGGAGGTGAAGCCTGCCCAGTCGCCCAGGCCGACGCGGTTGTATTCGGTGAAGGCACCAATGCCGGGAATCGCAATAGCCATCTCGCCGAGCATGCGCATGACCAGCAGGACGACCAGTCCGGCCAGCGCGTAGCTGAGTACAGCGGCTGGGCCAATGGTGGTGATGACGGCGCTGCTGCCTACGAACAGGCCTGCGCCGATGATCCCGCCAAGCGAGATCATGGTTACGTGGCGTTGCTTGAGCGCACGACTCAGCTTGGCCTCGCCTTTATGGGCTACAGAGGGGGTGGAATCACTCATTTCCGGGGCCTCGTTGGAGTTATTGTTGGCAGATCAAGTGTTTCATTTTTTATTTTGAATGAAACATGTGTTTCATTTCGGGGCGAGCATAAGGCTCGTTGCAGGGAGCGTCAACTGGGTTTTGAAACGAATGTTGCAAACGGTCGGCGGAGTACCTTTGGGGTGCGCCGAGAGGCCTCAGCGCTCTTTCACGTAGACATTGAAATGGCGGAGCTGGGCCTCGCTGTTGGCGACCTCCTGCATGCTCGTGTCGGCACTGTTGGCGATCAGCAGGGCGGCCAGAGTCTGCGAAACCGCCAGGGCCGGTAACACGGACGGAAGCAGGGAAGGGGTGGTGTTGGGGGCTAGCAGAACACAGCTCGCCGCGGGAGCTGTGGGCGCCAAAGGACTGTCCGTGACCGTGATGATCTTTGCACCGCGCTCCGTAGCGAAAGCGATCGCCTTCAGCGAGTCCTGGGTATAGGGGTGATAACTGAACACCAGGAGTACGTCCCGTTCACTGATGCGCCGAAGCTCATCGGCAAAGGTGCCGCCGATACTCGTTACCATGGTCACGTTATCCATGAACATGCTGCAGGTGTAGTTGAAGTAGAAAGCGGCCGAGAACAGGCTGCGCAGGCCCATTACGTAAATGCGCCCAGCTTGCTGCAGGAGAAGAAGTGCGTCGGCTATGGACGGATGTCGTTCGGCTCCCAGGGTCTGGACGAGGTTATGCGACTCCGCGTCGAGCCACAGGCTCACCAGCTCTGCATTGGCGTCACCGTGCGGCCCTTGGCGAAGCGCCTTGGCTCGATCAGTCAGTGGCGAATCACGATCGGCCAGCCAGGTTCGGAAGTGCTCGCGAAAGACTTCGTAGTTGTCGAATCGCAGGTGTCTTGCGAGGCGCAGCATCGCAGCAGGTTGAACGCCAGCTTTGCGTGCCACTCCACGCATGGAGTCGAGAGCCACTTCCGTGGGGTTGCTGATGACGAATTTTGCCGCCTGCTGCAGTACTCGAGGCAGAGAGTCGAACTCCGTTTCGATCAGCTTCTCGATCTGTTGCTTGTCCATTCAGTGTCCAGGTGATTTGGCCTTGGATGGGAACTGTAATGGATTTGGATGAAACAAGTGGATCATTCATTTCTGCGCGAGCTACAGGGGCGGGTTCGCTTCCCGGCTCCCCCCTCGGCGAGAGGCAGCTACCGACCCATAGCGGACGCTCAGTGGAATCCGTTAACCCGCCCAGGGTAATCGCTGTCCCTGAGTTGACCTCCGGACGGGAGAAGTTGGTGTCGAGGTCTTTCTCGACAGGCCAATCTGATCTTTCTGAGCCGCTAATAAAGCCTGCTCACTCCCCCTGGCATTGCCGCGCAGCGGTGGTTTTGCCCAGCAACGTCCGCGAGGCGTTGAATCTTGGCCGGCCCGCATCGGCGGGCTTGAAGAAGTTCGTGAGCAATTGCGTGAAGCACTTCGTGCACAGCGCCTGGAACAATTCGCCACGCAGTACGTGGAAGAGATGTTCCATCAGTCGACCCTGAGCACCGATTGCGTGGCGCTCAACAAGGCATTCGAAGCTCAGTTTTGAGCTGGACTCTCAGCGGAGGACTCTGACTCTTCCGCTGCTATCTCACCTTCAAAATCCGGAGCCTCCCTTGAAAGGGGATGAACAGCGCTGTTCATGTGGTGGCCATTTGAAGTAAAAAGGCCACCATCAAAAAAACAATTCGCCAAGCTCAGCCTTTCTACTGCTACAGGATTTTCCAGTTCGTTAAGCGCTGGGTAGTTCTGTGCTTCAGGGATGAATTGCGAGCGACAAATGGAGCAGTGTTGTGGGCAGTCGAGCATCTTCCGTATTTCGCGTACGTCGTCACCCCCTGGCCCTCGCTGTAGCGCTTAGCGCAGCCGGTTTGATCAGCGCCGCATCCAGCCCCGATGCGCTAGCGGTCTGCTCCACTGCAGGAAGTATTCTTACCTGCAGTGGAGCAACGATTGGTAATCAGTCAGCGGCAAACTCCAACCTGACCTTCAACGTAGTGAGCGGCGCGACCATCACGCCAATAATACAGGGCACCCCGGTGGTCAGCCTCACCGGCACCGGGGTCACTGTCAACAACAGCGGGCGGATTGATCCGGCCTTGCTCGCTGGAATGTCCGCACAGACCACCGGCCTGAAAATTTCCAATGCCGCCGGCAGCACGGTGACCGTAAGGAACCTGTCCAGCGGTGTGCTAAAGGGAAGCACGACTGGACTCCCTGCAGGCCTCATGGGCAGCCTGGATGGTAATGCAGTCATCATCGAAAACGGCGCTGGCGGCTCCTCTACCCTGCAGAACTCCGGGCTGATCGGCGCCACGGCGCTGAGCAACAGTAATGTCCCGGAAGAAGATATCCCGGTAGTCGCCATGCGTGGCGGCGCCAGGAACACTGTGACCAACACCGGCACCATCACCGGCCGGGTGGCGCTGCAGGCCGTGTCCCTGGGAGGCATCGGCAACACCTTCACCAACAGCGGCACCATCAACGGGAGCGTCAACCTGGGGGCCGGCGGCCTGTCCAACAGCTTCTACGCCAGTACCGGGTCATCGGTGAACAAGGGCAACGGCGTCGCCCTCGACCTGCCGAGCATCATCAGCCTGGGCCTCACCTATGCCGCCACCGGGTTCGTCAACGGCGGTACCCTCAATAACGGCAACACCCTGTACCTGCAACTGAACCCCGACAACAGCCAGTCCAATACCGGCAGCATCAACGGCAGCAACTACGTCAACTTCAACAACCTGGTGGTCACTGGCGGTACCTGGTCGCTGACCAACCAGTTGTTCAGCGCCAGTGCCATCAGCCCGAGCGTATTGCTCAGCGGCGGCCTGCTCAATGTCGATAGTGCCGCGCTGACCGGCGCCGGTATTACCGCCAACGGCGGTGCCCTGGGGGCTGCGACCGCCGGGGCGACGGTGGCCAGTGGCATTACCCTCGGCACCAACGGTCTGACGGTCACCACCGGTACCAATGCCCTGTCGCTCGACGGCATGCTCACCGGAAGTGGTGCTCTGACCAAGACCGGTACCGGCAACCTGACTCTTGGTGGCGCCAACAACTTCACCGGCGGCACCACCCTTGCAGGCGGCACCATAACCCTCGGCAATGTCGCTGGGCTTGGCCCCCAGGGGCTCAACGTCACCGGTGCCAGCATCCTGGCGACCACGGGCGCGATGACGGTGAACAATGCCATCAACCTCAACGGCGCCAACCTCACGGTGGACAACGTCGGCGCCCTGACCCTCAGCGGACTGATCAATGGCACTGGCTCTCTGACCAAGTCCACCTCCGGCGGCGACCTGACCCTGAGCAACGCCAACAGCTTCGCCAGCGGCCTGTTCAGCAACGGCGGCAACCTGATCCTCAACGGAGCCAACTCGATCGCCGGTGGCCTGTTCGTCAACGCTGGCAACGTCACCGTGAATGCCGTGAACGATGTCAGCGGCGGCGCGTTCATCAATGGCGGCAAGCTGACCCTGGGCAATCTCGGCGACATCGGTGCAGCCACCATCACTGCCGGCGTCGGTGGCACGGGGGCCCTGGATACCAGCAGCGCACGGACCCTGACCAACCTGGTCCAGCTCAATGGCAACCTGACCCTGACCGGCACCAGCAACCTGACCCTGTCGGGGAAAGTCTCCGGTACCGGCGGGCTGAACAAGGCCGGCGCCAATACCCTCACCCTGAGCGGCGCCAACGACTTCACCGGCAACTCTACCCTTGGCGGCGGTTACCTCGTGCTGCAGAACAACACCGCCCTGGGCAGCGGCCAACTGAGCCTGACGGCCAACTCCGGCATGGATGTCAGTGGGCTCAACATCGGTAACGCGATCAACCTGTCCACTCGCAACCTGACCCTGAACAACGACACCGCCACCAGCCTTTCCGGTGCGCTCAGCGGCACCGGTACGCTGACCAAGACAGGGGCGGGCGACCTGACCCTGAGTGGTAACAGCGCTGGCCTGGCCAACACCTTCCAGCTGACCAGTGGCAAGCTGATCCTCGACAGCAACACGGCCCTGGGCAGCAGTTTCCTGCGGGCTTCCGCCAACACCTCCCTGGACACCACTGCCGCACGGACGATCGGCAACAGCGTCCAGGTGACCGGTAACCTGACCATCGACGGTAGTCACGACCTGACGCTGAACGGCAGCATTCTCGGGAGTGGCGGGCTGACCAAGAACGGTTCGGCGACCCTTGCGCTCAATGGCAGCAACAACTTCAGCGGCGGCGTGCAGCTCAATGCCGGCACCCTGCGGGTCGATGGCACTCTGGTTAATGGCAGTGTCGCTGTGCAGAGCGGCGCGACCCTGGCCGGTGGAGGCGACGTGGGTGGTGCGGTCACGATCGGCAGTGGTGGCCATCTGAGCCTCGCGAGCGGTGGCGTCCTGGGCCTGGGCTCGCTGGTACTCAACAGCGGATCGTCTGTCGACGCAGCGCTGGGCGCTCCAGTGCTGGGTGAGCCAGGCCTGGCAGATGTTGCCGGTAACCTGACCCTGGACGGCCAGCTCAATATCTCCGACGCGGGTGGGTTCGGTGCCGGCGTGTACCGCCTGTTCGATTACGGTGGAGCGCTGACCGACAACGGCCTGACGTTTGGGACGCTCGGAAGTGGGGTTCCTCTCAGCGAACTGGGACTGCAAACCAGCGTCTACGGCCAGGTCAACCTGGTAGTGGGCGGCGATTCGAATGTCCGATTCTGGGATGGCAGCCAGCTGACGGGTAATGGCATCATCGAAGGCGGCACTGGTACCTGGAACAGCGCCAATGCCAACTGGACCACCGCCAATGCAGACCTCAACGGGGCCTGGAACAACACCTTCGCGGTATTCCAGGGTGCCAGTGGCGTGGTCACCGTTGATGGCACCCAGAGCGTGACAGGCCTGCAGTTCCTGAGCGATGGCTACACCCTTGCTGGCGGTAGCTCGGGCATGCTGCAGTTGGTCAACGGTACCAATGGTACTGCTGCCGTGCGCGTCGACAGCGGCAAGGTTGCTTCGTTGGATGTCAGCCTCATTGGCGCTGGTACCCTGGCCAAACTGGACGCCGGTACTCTGCTGCTCAATGGCAACAACAGCTACACCGGCGGCACCGCCCTGAATGGCGGCACGTTGGTGCTGGGCAATGCCGGCGCCCTGGGCAGCGGCGGCCTGACCGCCGCCAACGGCACCACGCTGGACAACAGTGCGGCCTTGGCGCTGAACAATGCAGTAACCCTCAATGGCGAACTGACCCTGGCCGGCAGCCACGACCTGACCCTGAACGGCAACGTGGGCGGGAATGGCTCGCTGGCCAAGAACGGCAGCAGCGCACTGGCACTCAACGGCGCCAACACCTATAGCGGCGGCACCCTGCTCAATGGCGGCACGCTGGTGCTGGGCAACGCAGGCGCCCTGGGTAGTGGCAGCCTGACCGCAGCCGCAGGCACCACGCTGGACAGCAGTGCGGCACTCACGCTGAACAATGCCGTCACCCTCGCCGGTGAACTGACCCTCGCCGGCAGCAATGACCTGAACTTGGCCGGCGTCATCAGCGGTGCCGGTTCGCTGACCAAACAGGGCGCCAGCAACCTGACCCTGAGCGGTGACAATACCTTCAGCGGGGCTCTCAACATCCTCGACGGCGGCCTGACCCTGAGCGGCGACAATGCCCTGGGCAATGCCAGCCTGAACGTCAGCGATGCCGCTGCGGTCGGTGTCAGTGGCACCACCGTGCTGGGTGCCTTGAGCGGTGAGGGCGACCTGGCCCTTGCAGCGGGCAGCGAACTGCAGGTGGGCAGCAACAACACCAACAGCGTCTACGATGGCAACCTCAACGGCGCCGGCAGCCTGAGCAAGACCGGCAGCGGCAAACTGGTGCTCAACGGCCAGTCCAGCATCACCGGTGGAACCCAGGTCAATGCCGGCAGCCTGATCATCGGCGGTGCCAGCGGCAGCACGGCGAGCCTGGCCAGCGATGTGCAGGTCGCCAACGGCGCTTTGCTGGGTGGCCATGGCACCCTCGTTGGCCGCCTTGACGTCGCCAGCGGCGCCACGCTCAATCCGGGCAACTCCATCGGCACGCTGCACGTCGACGGCGACGTCAACCTGGCCGCCGGCTCCACCTTGCAGATCGAAGCCAACCCTGACGGCAGCTCGGACAAGCTGATCTCGACCAGCACCGTCACCCTCGCCGGCGCCAACCTCCAGGTACTCGCCGGGGCGGGCGATTGGGCACCCAGCACCACCTACGGCATCGTCCAGGCTGCCGCGCTCAACGGCACCTTCGCCACTGTCAGCAGCAACCTGGCATTCCTCACCCCGGAACTGGCCTACAGTGCGAGTGGCGTAGAACTGACCCTGGAGCGCAACGGCGTCAGCTTCATCTCGGCGGGTCGTACCTACAATCAGCGCACGATCGCTGCCAACATCGAATCGCTGGGCACCGGCACGTTGTACAACGCCATCAGCGTACTCTCCGCCGAGCAAGCTCAGACTGCCTACGACAGCCTCTCCGGCGAACTGCATGCCAGCACCCAGGGCGCGCTGTTCGACGACAGCCGCTACGTGCGCGACGCCATTGGCCAGCGCCTGCGCGCGGCCCAGGGGCAAGCCTCCACCGACGCCATCCTGCACACCGATGCCGACAGCGGCATGACCTTCTGGCTGCAAGGCTATGGCGGCTGGGGCGACACCAGCGGCAACAGCAACACCGCGCGCCTGGATCACGACAGCCGCGGCACCCTGCTGGGCATCGACCTGCCGGTTGGTGACAACTGGCGCATGGGCATGGCGGTCGGTTACGGCAGCAGCAACCTGGACGTAGATGCCCGCAGCTCCTCAGCCGACATCGACAGCACCTCGCTGAGCCTGTTCGCCGCCGGTCAATGGGACGCCATCAACCTGCGCCTGGGCGCGTCGCAGGCGTGGAATGACATCGACAGCAGCCGCCACGTCCAGGCCGGCGGCCTCGCCGAGCACGACAAGGCGAGCTACGACGCCAACACCACGCAGGTCTTCGGCGAACTGGGCTACGCCATCGCCGCCGGCGACTTCACCCTGGAACCCTTCGCCGGCCTGGCGCACGTCAAGGTCGACAGCGACAGCTTCAAGGAACACGGCGGCAGCAGCGCCCTGCACGGCGACAGCGAGAAGGACGAAGTGACCTACGGCAGCCTCGGCCTGCACGCCTCGACGGCGCTGACCACCCTGGGCTCGGTGCCGCTCGCGCTGCAAGGCACACTCGGCTGGCAACACACGTTCGACGACCTCGACCCCAAGCGCCAGCTGTCATTTGCCGGTGGCGATTCCTTCACCGTCAAAGGCACACCGCTGGCGCAGGACACCGCCCTGGCGCAACTGGGCGTGACCGCGCAGGTCGCCAGCGGCACCACCGTGGGCCTGGGTTACTCCGGGCAGTTCGGCGACGGCTACAAGGACAACGGCATTCGATTGGGGCTGAATGTGAGCTTCTGAGTGAACCGGCTCTGACTTGTACTCTTTGAGTTCTTGGACGCTCTCGTCTTGGTAGGAGAGCGTCCACATTTTGTCAGCATGTGTCGCATGACTTGGTTAAGAGGGCACGGGGCAGCCTTGTCTCCAAGCGATAGTCCGCTACCGACCCAGGCTGTGTGAAAACGTCGAAGTACTTACATCAGAACCGCATTTGGAATTGGGCCCCGAAGGAGCGTGCGACTGGATCGACCACAGGCTGTTAGCCGCTGCCAGTACCTGCTGAGGCGATCTGCAGCGGTTTTTGTGGTGGAGAGACGCCGGAAAATGGCCGGCCTCAGGCCCGCATTGCCTCCATTGCACCGGTGACGCCAAAGATGCTCATCAGCCGCTTGAGGTTGTAGGCCAGCACATGCAGGCTCATTTCCGTGCTGACTCGGGGGAGTGTTCGGGTCAGGAAGTGCGTCGCGCCCATCCAATGTTTGAGCGTGCCAAACGGGTGCTCCACGGTCTGGCGGCGCACGCTCATCATCTCGGGTTCGCGATCCAGCCGCTGCTGCATGGCCTCCAGCACCGCCTCGTGCCGCCAGCGTTTGAGTCGGCGATAACTGCTCGTGGTGCAGCTGCTGCGTATCGGGCAGCTCGGGCAGGCAGAACTCCAGTAAGCATCCAACTCGAGGCCATCTTCCACCGTCGAGAAGCGCTTGATTGCACGCTGCCCAGCAGGACATTGGTACTCATCATCAGCGGCTATGTAGACGAAGTCCTGTTTACCAAAACGCCCTTCAGCCTTGCTGCTGGAGGTCATCGGCTTGGGCACGAAGGGAGTAATGCCCGCCTGCTCGCACGCGAGGATTTCCACCCCGCTGAAGTAGCCTCGATCGGCAACAACACTAAGTCTTTCAGACCCGGTGGCCTCTCGAGCCTGCTCGGCCATCGAGGCGAGCGCCGCACGGTCATGGCCGACGTTGGTGACTTCGTGCGCAACGATCAGGTGGTGCTGGGTATCGACCGCAGTCTGCACGTTGTAGCCGACTACGCCGGTGCCTTTGCCGCTGGTAGCCATGGAGCGTGCATCCGGATCGGTGAGCGAGACTTGCCCATCCGGTGCTTCACGTAGCTGCTGCTCCATCTCCTTGAGCGCCTGCATCTGCTGGCGGAGTTTCTCGATTTTGTCCTGGAGGCGACTGGCCTTGGCTTCGGCGACATCGGATTGAGTTCGGTCGGCGGTGTCCATCGCTGCCAGATAGCGGTCGATGCTTTTTTCAATCTGCTCCATCCGGGCGCGCAACTTGCCGTGGGTGAAGTTGCGATCACGGTTGTTGACCGCTTTGAATTTGCTGCCGTCGATAGCCACGAGCGACTGGGAGAACAAATCGAGTTGGCGACACAGCACGACGAACTGCCGGCAGACATTGCGAATGGCTTTGCCGTTGTCGCGCCGGAAGTCGGCAATGGTTTTGAAGTCCGGAGCCAGTCGCCCAGTCAGCCACATCAGCTCGAGGTTGCGCTGGCATTCGCGCTCCAGGCGACGGCTGGATTGAATGCGGTTGAGGTAACCGTAGATGTAGACCTTCAGCAGTACGGCGGGGTGATAGGACGGTCGCCCAGTTACGGCAGGAGTGACCCCATCGAACTCCAGGGCCACCAGATCGAGTTGCTCGACGAAGGCTTCGACCACGCGGATCGGGTTGTCTTCGGCGACGAAGTCATCCAGGCATTCGGGAAGCAAGCTGACTTGTGCCCGGCTCGTCTCTTCGATGAATCGCTTCATACGCCGCCCCGCTGAGGTTGCTCCAGCAACTCTAGGCGAGGACGACGTTTTCACACAGCCTGGACCCATAGCGGACATATGTTCGCGTCAGCCCTCCAGAGACTAATTGCAGCTTTCGGGCAGGTTGGATGCGCTCGTCTTACCTGGCATGAGCGGCTTCTCCTCATGATCCGCTCGCCTGGGTTTCACCCCGTTGCCATGGTCGATTTGAAAATGGTTGAAACTTCAGATATTGCCGGGCATCCCTCGCAATGCGGTGCTGAAGGCCTGCGAGCAACACCCTGGCGGAGCGTTGCCGTCGACGTCTGTGCAGTGGCTGCGTGAAACCAGCTGACTTGTACCGCTGAACAGCCCGTACCCTTGTTCGGCAGATTGGCCAGCTGCCACTGCCTCTCGTTGTGCCGCTCGCAGAGCAACGGTATGGCCGAGAAACTTCTGAAAACGGTGACGCTCGGCAACTTCTGCCTCATGCCCGATGTGCGTTATGTCTGTGGCTATACTCTGCGCCAGCCGAGCCACCTGCCTCGCGCAGCATCTGCAAGCCTTTCCCATGGCAGCCAGGGATATTGGAGGTCAACGTGAGTGAACGCCCCGTCACCAAGCTCTCTCTGCTTGCGCTTTTCGCGATGGTTGTCGGCTCCATGGTCGGTGCTGGCATCTTCAACCTGCCGGGACGCTTCGCCATCGCGACCGGTCCTTTCGGCGCCATCATCGCCTGGGCGATCGCCGGCACCGGAATGTACATGCTGGCTCGGGTGTTCCAGACCCTGGCCGCGAAGCGCCCGGACATCGACTCTGGCGTCTTCGCCTACGCCAAGGCCGGGTTCGGCGACTACGTAGGCTTTCTGTCGGCATTCGGCTACTGGCTGGGCAGTTGCCTGGGCAATGTCTTCTACTGGGTGCTGATCGGCTCGACGCTCGGGCGCTTCTTTCCCGAGGTCTTCGGCGATGGCAGCAGCGCCCCGGCCATCGCCGTCTCGCTGGTCGGCATCTGGCTGTTCCACTTCCTCATCCTGCGTGGGGTCGAGCAGGCCGCCTATATCAATACCGTGGTGACCATCGCGAAGATCGTGCCGATCCTAGTGGCCATCCTCTCGTTCATCTTCTTCTTTCACTACGATCAATTCGCCGAGAACTTCTTCGGCGGCACCGGCATGCCGGAGAAGCCCCTCCTGCAGCAAGTGCGGGACACGATGCTGATCACCGTCTTTGTGTTCATCGGCATCGAAGGGGCCAGCGTCTACTCGCGCTATGCGCGGACTCGCTCGGACGTCGGTCGCGCCACCATCCTGGGATTCGTCGCCGTTACCGGCCTGATGGTGGCGGTAACCCTCCTGCCTTACGCCGTAGCGCCACGGGCGGTCATCGCAGGGGTTGCCAATCCTTCGTTGGCGGGGGCCTTGGAGCTGGTCGTCGGCCACTGGGGGGCGGTGTTCATCTCGATCAGCGTCCTGGTTTCGGTCCTCGGCGCCTACCTCGCCTGGTCGCTTATCTGTGCCGAAGTGCTGTTCGCCGCCGCCGGCTCCAAAGACATGCCCAGGGTCTTTGGGACGCAGAACGCCAACGCGGTTCCGGCCAACGCGCTCTGGCTCACCAACGGGGTGGTTTCCTGCTTCGTCATTTCGACGTTCTGGTCGCGCGATGCCTTCAACCTCATGCTGGACATGACCAGTGTCACCGCACTGCTGCCGTACTTGCTGGTTGCCATCTACGGCGTGCAGGTGGCGCGCGGCGGCGAAGGCTACGAGCACACTTCCGGCGAGCGAGGACGCGACCTGGTGATCGGTGCGCTTGCCGTTATCTACACCCTGTTCATGTTCGTGGCTGCCGGGCTCGAATATGTTCTGCTGATGGCAGTGCTCTGCCTGGCCGGTACGGTGCTTTATTTCTGGGCCAGGAAGGAGCAGAGCGCTCGGCTGTTCTCCGGTGTCGAGTTGTTGATATTCGTAGTGACGATTGCTGCCGCTCTCGGCGGGATCTATGGCTTGGTGACCGGCACCATCAAGATCTAGGCCCCGCGGACGCCCCATGCATCTCTCTCAAACCCGTTTCCGGGGCAGTACTTAGTCGCTTGAGTCGCGCCGGCGCATTGTGTCGAATCGGCAGTTGCAGGCACCCACGCGGACGGCAGGTCGCTTTCATGCGCCCATTCCAGAATCCGGCGGCGCTCCAGAGAAATCTCGGTTGAAGGAGCTGCAGTTCGCTCCCCTCAGAATCAGGTACGCACTACAGCTGGGGTTCCGAACGCACTATTGGCAGCCGGTTTGCGCGGACGGATCATTTCTTCTAGTTCTCGAATCAGAAAAGAGGGGCAACTCAGTTGATTATTAATGACAGGTGGCGGACTTGGAAAGATACTCATTTTAGTCTCCACGTCAATTGGCTTGCCAATTCTCTTGGCGATTCTCCGGAGTGAGCTATGACCCTCAATAAGCTTCAAGTCGTGCGCATCACTCGAACCGCTTCGTACAATGACAATTTGGTCGCCGAGCTATTGCTAGAACTCAGCGAATTAGCATCTGACGAGCACTTGGCACTCCGTACGCTTGGCATGATTCAACAGATGAGGGATGACTCCAAAGCGCTTGAGGAGGTCTCCACCTCCATCATGGGAGGATGCGTAGCTCTCTGCTTTCACTCGCCAGCCTATCGCTCCGCCAATTGCATAATCTGAAAGAATATGCGCCCCCGACCCGCCGTACCAACCGCGCGCTATGCGAAGCAGTTGAGATATTCAGTGCTCTGTTTATTTCTACCGATGTAGGCTAACGATTCCACGTATCAATACCTCGCTTCATCTAAGCCATTTGTCGTGCATTAACTATATGCACGTCCACTTCTGGCCGATTGCTGCCGGTAACAGATTCGCCCAGAAGTGGATTTCTTGAATAGGGAAATCAACTCAGTATAAAGAGCGCGCCCCTACAGCTTTGAATTCCGAGACCATAAGTCAAGATCGCTACCGCAGGCGGCAACTATATAGTTGCCACACCATGAAAATCCGTACGCCCTTAGATGTTCGACGTAAATTATCCTGCATTCCGTTTGATGGCCTGGTACGAGTGGGCTTTTGAATGACTTGCTGAGAATGAGGTTGCTTTCAGGCCAATTTGGATGCACCACCTCCAAGCAGTCCCCGGCGCTATTGCCAAGCGGTAAGCCGCCTCCAGAAATTCCACCAAGCGGTACCAGTTCATCTGCAGTCACTCCGATTCCCTGGCAATGCAGTCCTACCTTGCTTAACCCTGCGTAGGCTTCGTAATCGCGCGCTATTTTCTCGCCTGTCTCGCAGTCAATTAGGCCTCGCCCAGCGCTCGACACCACTAATAGGTACGGGCCGAGCTGAGAAAACCCTACAGACTCCAGCCCTCCAACTGCCATTGTCGTGACATGAGTCCATCCCTCAGGCTCCTTTTCAAAAGAAACCTGATCAATGAGCTGTATGAGCCGCTTCCGATTTTCTTCTTTGTATGTGTTCATTTTTTCGGATCGAGAACTAGAAAAAATTAAGCTGATTGTAAAGGTTTGCGGGTTGAAGTTTCACCGTCCGCTCCTGGCCGATACCCGCCCCTGGCAGGAGGCCGCATCCTGCGGGAGGTTGAGCGCCAGAGCGCGGACCATCACGGCAGGATCATGGTGGATACCCAGTGCCAATGATGCACATGCCGCGAGTGTTACCTCGTGGTGGGGGCAGAATCGGCCTCATCCATTTGAGTCCGTCTCCGGGAAGGGCAAAACCGTTGCGTCGGTTATCGCGTAGCGTCTGTGTCGGCTATTGGTCAGTCGGGCAATCACGCGCGAAACGACTGGCACGCCGCCAGCGTGCTGGCGGTGATCCCGTTACGCGCTGGAAAACTCGTGACATGTGCGACTGGTCGGCGAAGCCGCAGTCCTGGCTGATCCGGGCCAGCTCCAGGTCGGAATGCAGCAGCAGTTCCTTGGCCTTGTCCACGCGCATCTGCAGGCGCCAGTCCTGGGGATTGACCCCCGTGCTCTGGCGGAAAGCCCGGCTGAAGTGGCTGCGCGACAGGGAACACTCCCGCGCCAACTGCTCCAGCGAAAGACCGTCGGTCAGGTGGTGTACCAGCAGTTCCTTGGCCCGGCGCAACTGCCAGGGTGTCAGGCCCGTGTGGCCTCTCGTGGGCTGGCTGGCGTTGCCGTAGCGAGGGCCGATGTGCAGGGCCAGGGCGAGCATGACCTGGTCGATGAATAGCCGGTTGCCCTCGGCCGGCCGCTCCAGCGTTGGTAGCAGGGCCTGGGCCAGGTGATAGATCACCGGGTCGAGGATGTCCTGGGCACTGTTCAGGTTCGCGTGGCCGCGGATGCCTTCCTCGCGGAACAACTCATCCAGGCTGCTGCGCGGCAGGCCCAGGCGCACATTGTCATAGGCCGCCATATGCTGGCAGCGCAACTCCGCGCCCAGGTTGGCGATGGAGCTGCTTCCCTGGCGGTGCCCGCCGTTGTAGGCGAGCTGGCTACCGCGCCACAAACGGTGTGCGGGGAAGTCCTGCAGTTGCACGATGATGGCGAAACCATCGCTGCCGGGAATCTCAAGCACTTGCTGTGGGTCCGGCGCAAGGTTGCGGTTGCGCTGGATGGAGTAGGACTGGGACGCGGGAGGTGGGGACATCGAGAGATTCGCTCCGGCAAGCTCTGCTGGTGGGGCCGAGGGCAAGGATAGTGGGTTCGCCGGCGAACCGGCTGGCGGGGAGATGAGCGGGCTCGGAGCCTACGGGCGGTTACAGAAGGCGAAGCCGAACAGCCCAGGACGCTCCAGAGGCCCTGGAAGCCACTCATCAGCCTGCCCGAGCGACGCTCTGGCTCGTGACTGTGGCCTTGCGCGGCTCAGACGCCTGCGCATTGGAGAACAGCACTCCGCGGCTGAGCCTGCAGTCGCTGGAGGACCTGGCCATCGGCGACTAGTCCGGCGGCAGCGCAATCGCCACTGGCGCCTGGCGTTCAAAGCTGCCGCTGTCGGACACCCAGTGGCTGTCCAGTACGGTCAGCTCGCGCATGAGGGTTTTACAGGCGATGACACTGTTGGAGCGCGCCATGGCGGACGACCAGAAGGAGCAGCTGAGGGGTGAGGGGGCTTACTTCCGGAAAGTGGGAGCCGCCCCCGGGTGAGTGCAGGCGGCCGTCAGTGGCCTTCGCTGGCGTTGAACATGGACTTGGCGTAGATCAGGCCCAGGCCATAGGCGCCGCCGTTCTCGATGGCGGTCTTGACGGTCTGGTTGTAGGTTTCGCCGCGAGCCCAGTCACGCTGCAGCTCCAGCAGGTATTGCACGGAGGTCATGGGACGGGCGCCCAGTTGGATCATTCGTTGCATCGCCATCTCGTGGGCCTCGGTGGAGACATCGCCGCAGGCGTCGGCGATCACGTAGACCTCGAAGCCCTGGTCAATGGCCGACAGGGCTGGGCCGACGATGCACACGGAGGTCCAGAGGCCGGCGAGGACGATCTTCTGCTTGCCGAACCTGTTCACTTCCACGGCGATGCGCGGGTCTTCCCAGGTGTTCATGCTGGTGCGGTCGATGACGTTGTGGTCGGGGAAGACCGACTTGATCTCGTCGAACATCGGGCCGGAGAAACTCTTCTCGGCGACGGTGGTGAGGATGGTGGAGACGCCGAATTCCTTGGCCGCCTTGGACACCAGGGCTGCGTTGTTGCGCAGGGTCACTGCGTCGATGGACTGGGTGGCGAAAGCCATCTGCGACTGGTGGTCGATCATGATCAGGGTGTGATCGGAGGGGTTGAGCAGGGTCTTGCCAGGGGCGGCATGTGCAACGGCCATCGATAGGCTCCTGTTAGTCGGTAACAGCTGCCAGTGTGCGTACTGGATCGACGCGCATATTGGATCGTTGCGATTTTTTTGAACGCTTGTGTTTTGCCCGATGGGTTCAGGTTTGCGCGGATCTGCCATTTCGAACCATCCCGGCAGTCGGTTGGATGTCCGCGATGGTTCGTGGCTCGGGTCAAGTTGCTGAAGCAGCAGGCCGTCACGGTGATTGATGCGCGAACTCATAGCGTAACCACGACAGTACGCGTTGCGCCGATCTTGAGAGCTGGCCGCTGCGCTCAATCAAATGGAACGCTCGTCCGGAGCGGAGTCGATGGTCGGTCAGGCCCACCAGGCGCCCTTGTTCGATCAATGGCGTAACCAACGGTTCTATGCCGATGGCAACGCCATCCCCGCGCATGGCGCGCTCGTAGAGCAGCGCGGAGTCGACAGGGCGGATGCGGACCTCCTCCTTTTCAAGCTGATGTGCGTTCAGCCACTCCGCCCAGAATTCCGGACGATGGTTCGGTCCCAGTAAACGGTGTCGCAGAAGATCCGCAGTGTCGGTTATGTCGCTGATGTGATCCGGGCTCCAGACAGGGTAGAGGTGAATCGCGAGTGCAGGGCCTGTAGGAGCGGTTGCTGCCTTCGATAGCCGGATGACCGCATCCAGATTCCGGGCATCGAGGTCTTCCAGAACCGCTGAGGTCTGAACGTCGACTTCAATATCGGTGTTCTCGCGTTCAAAGCGACTGAGGCGGGGAAGTAGCCAGCGTGTGGCGAAGGTGGGAATCGTCGACAGTCGCACGACATGATCATGCTCACCTCTGGCGTCACGGCTGGCATGCCGGAGTTCCGCGAGTGCGGGGGCGACTCGGGCCAGAAAAGCCTCGCCCGCCGGGGTCACAACCACCCCTCGGGGCACTCGGTCGAAGAGGCGTACCGACAGGTCCGACTCCAGTTGTGCAATGCGTCGGCTCAGCGCCGGTACCGACATGGCCATTTCGTCACCCGCCGCCGCAAGGCTGCCGAGGCGGGCGACGGCCAGGGCCGCCTCAAGAGACCTGAGCGAGGGTAGCCGCATGCTGGGAACCTCCTGTATCCATCGCTGAACCTTTCACTTTCCGAAAGGCACTTGTCGAGATCGCAATTGTTCTCCGTTGACGACGAACAGAGACTCCTGGTGATCAGGAACACGAATCTGCACTTGGAGGATAAGGCAATGTCAGACCCTAAAGCTCCCTGCTTCCCCGGAGAAAGCCTCGTCACATCACCGGGCCCGGTTCGGGGCAACGAGTATTCCAGCGGCGGCCAGCTCCATCGAGGTGTCGAAGTGCTTGGTGAGAATGGCGACGAAGGGCCAAAGGCTTTCTACATCCACATCGAGGCGCGTCCAGGCAAAGAGGAAGCCGTTATCCAGATGCTGCGTGACATCCATGGATGCGTACTTGGTGAGCCCGCGACAGGGCCCTGGTTTGGTGTCCGTTATTCAGCGACTACCTTCGGCATATTCGAGGCATTCCCGAGTATTGCGGGGCGCGACGCGCATGTTGCCGGGGGCGGTGGGGACATTTTCCGCGACAGGTCCCGGATGAACGAGATTCTTGCCTATCCAGCCCAGGTGCATCGGGTTGATGTGCTGTTGGTCAAGGACCTGTTTGCCGGATAGGTGACTCGCAGCTTGGCAAGACCGGAATAGGAGGGGTGACTTGCTTCAACGCTCGCCATGGCAAAAGCGTCAAACCGCATTCATTGCCGACACCACTGCGCTGATCCTGTTTTTCACCACCACCGGGATCATCAATGAACGATTCCTTGCCGGCATGGCGTGGGACCAGGTGCTTCACGCCCGGATCCTGGGGGCGCTGCTGATGGTTCCCGTCGCGAGGCCATACGGCCTATGGAGGGATTGGGTGATGAAGCGAGCCACTGATCGCCGGATGTCCAGGCTGTTGTGGGACAGTCTCGCTCTGCTGAGTTTCCAGGTGCCGATCTATGCGGCGATCATCGCCAGTAGTGGTGCTTCAGGGGTGGGCCTGTTGCGAGGCACGCTCGGCGCAGCCGTGATGATGCTCGTTCTGGGCCGGCCTTATGGCGCCTTTCTCAACGGGGTGCGCAAGCTCTTTGGGGTGCCGGCTGGCGGCGATAAACCCATGTCGCTGAACAGTTGACCAGTCGCCATCAACTGCAGCGGCCAATCATTCGGGCGCCCAAGGAAAAACAACGATGAAGGCAGCCTTCTACCAGGTACAGGGCAGCACCCGGGACGTACTCGAGGTAGGGGAGGTTGCTGAACCTGTCCCGGGCAGGGGGGAGTGCGAAGACGCGTTGTCGTCTTGGGGCTGAATCCGAGTGACATCAAGGCAGCAGCCTATGTGCCCGAAGTCGGGACGAGGGTGCGCCTGGATCAGATTGCCGACGCCCATGAGGCAATGGAGTCCGCTGCGGTGATCGGCAAAATCCTTGTCGAGGTCACGAGCGACGCTCGGTGAGGACTTGTCTGCTGACGCAGAAAGGCGATTCGCTGTAGCGAGAAATCGGCTGGGCGCGGAGTGCAGCGCTCGGTGCGCTATTGAGTTGGCATCGCTCCGATGTTCGTTATGGACCGATGGCTGTCCCTGGCGCGAGGCTGCTATCGACCGGAAGCGGACGTCGCCAGGCGAATGTCGCCGCAAGAAAATCCCTACAGCGCATTGACGAAGGTTGCCCGGATTTCTCCAGGGTTGATATGATAATTATTCCTATTTGCACCTGGAAGACGATTGGCGATGACGAGCCAGGGCCCGATTCGGCAACTGGAGGTAGGCGACCTCTATAAGGAACAGCACCGTTGGTTGCGTGGCTGGTTGCGCAGCCGTGTGGATTGCAGCCAACTGGCGGCTGACCTGGTGCAGGACGTCTTCGTCCGCCTGCTCGGCAGTACCGACCGGCAGGGGCGCATCGAGGCCATGCGTGAGCCGCGAAGCTTTCTAGCGACGGTCGCGCGCCGGTTGATGATCGATCACTACCGCCGTCAGCGCCTGGAGCGCGCGTGGCTGCTGGCCCTGGCCGAGGCGCCGGAAGCCCTGGACATATCCGAAGAGGATCGCCTGATCCTCATGGAGACCCTGGCCCAGCTCGACGCCATGCTTGCCGCGCTCGGTGACAAGGTGCGCCAGGCCTTTCTGTTGTCCCAGCTCGATGGCATGACCTACCGCTGCATTGCCCAGACCCTTGGAGTGTCGCTCGTTACGGTGAACCGCTACATCGCGAAGGCCTCGCGGCATTGCATGCTCTACAGCCTGGAGCACGGCTTGTGAGCGGCGCCGGCATCAGCGCTGCGCAACTGGATTCCATCGAGCAGGCGGCGGACTGGTTCAGCCTGTTTGCCAGCGGTGACGCCGTTGCTGCGGATCGCGAAGCCTGGCAGCGCTGGCTGGATGCCTCCCCGCACAACGGTTGGGCCTGGCAGCAGGCTGAGAGATTGCAGCGACGCTTGCAGGGGATGCCTGGTGATTTCAGTGGCCGGGTCTTCGGCCTGGCGCGCGAGGACCGGCGCAGCAGCCGTCGTACTGTTCTCAAGGGCATGCTGCTGGCCCTGGGGACGGGCGCGCTCGGGCTTGGCGGCTACCGCGAATTCGAGCAGGGCGCGCTGTTCGCCGATTACAGCAGCGCCATTGGTGAGCGACTGCCGGTCACCCTCGCCGATGGCAGCCAGTTGCTGCTCAATACCCAGAGCGCCCTGGATGTCGCTTATGCCGACGGGCAATGCTGGGTGACATTGCGCAGCGGTGAAGTGCTGGTAAACGCCGTGGCGGGTTCGCGCCTCAGCGTGGCAACGCGGCAGGGCGACGTCCGGGCCGTGGGCGGGCGTTTTTCGGTGCGCCAGTTCGATGTTGCCACCCAGGTGGAGGTCTTCAGCGGACCTGTGCAGGTGCAGCCGAGGAACGCACTGGCCGTCACCGCGCTGGATCAGGGGCAGGCCTGTCTGTTTGATGCAGCCGAGGTGGTCTCCCTGCGCACGGCGGATTACGCCGCAGACGCCTGGTCCCGTGGACTGCTGATCGCTAACGACCAGCGCCTGGCCGACTTCCTGGCCGATCTGGGTCGCTACCGACCTGGCCTGCTGCGCTGTGACCCGCAGGTGGCGGACTTGCGCCTGAGCGGCACCTTCGAGCTGGACGACCCCGAAGAGACTTTCCGTGCGCTGACCAGCGCCTTGCCGGTGCGGGTGGAGCGCCGCACACGCTTCTGGATTACGGTCACGCCGGCCTGATCCGCAAAAATAATTCATGTCGGGTGATATCAATTCGCATCTTCGTTCGACCCATGAAGGACGGCCGATTTGAGCGGTCGGTGACCATGAGAGAAGGACGACGATGAACTCCCCGCATACCCCCAAGGTAAATTCCCTGCACCCTCTGCGCGCTCGTGTGCGGCTGGCCATCCTTTGCTCCGCTTTGCTGGCGCCACTGCCGACGCTGGCCGATACGCAGCGCTACCAGATTGCTGCGGGTGATCTGGGGCAGGTGCTGACGCGTTTTGCCGCCGAGTCGGGAATCGTGCTGTCGTTCGATTCGCGATTGACCCGCGGTCTGAACAGCACGGGTCTGGATGGCAGCTTCCCGGTAGAAGAGGGGCTGCGCACCTTGCTGAGCGGAACGGACATCCGCGCCGTGCGGGAAAGCGATGGTCGCTACACGCTGGTGGCTGCATCCACCGAAGGTGCGCTGGAAATGGACGCCACTTCGGTGATCGGCCAGGGGCTGGGGGAAACCACCGAAAACACCGGTTCCTACACCACGGGTAGCAACAGCACGGCCACCAAGCTGCCGCTGTCGCTGCGCGAGACGCCGCAGTCAGTCACGGTGATGACCCGACAACGCATCGACGACCAGGCTCTGGCCGACCTCAATGACGTTGTGCAGAACACCCCGGGCATGGTCATTCGGCGCACCGGACCGGAGCGCTCCACCTATTACGCCCGCGGCTTTGCGCTTGACAACATCATGTACGACGGCCTGCCCACCAGCCTCGACAGTTCCCAGTTGTCCCAGGACTTGCTTTCGGCAGACATGTCCATGTACGACCGTGTGGAGGTGGTGCGCGGTGCCACCGGCCTGATGCAAGGTGCCGGGAACCCCTCGGCGGCGATCAACCTGATTCGTAAGCGTCCGACGTCAACGTTCCAGGCCAGCATCCAGGGCAGCGCCGGTACCTGGGACCGCTATCGTACCGACCTCGACGTGTCCGGTCCGTTGACCGACAACGGAGCCGTGCGCGGTCGGCTTGTCACCGCTTACCAGACCCAGGGCAGCTTCCGCGATTCTCTGGATAACGAGCGCAACCTGTTCTACGGGATCGTGGAGGCCGACCTGAACGACAGTACGACCCTCACGGTCAGCGCTTCGCGCCAGCAGGACGACTACAACGGTAACGGCTGGACCGGCCTGCCCGTCGGCTTCGACGGCAGTGACCTGAAGCTGTCGCGCTCCACCTCCCTGAGCAATGACTGGGAGTATTGGAACAAGACCAGCACCTCCGCGTATGCCGCCATTGAACACGCCCTGGACAACGGTTGGAAACTCAACCTGTCGGCCACCAAGACCTGGGCCGACCTGGACATGCTGGGCACCTACATACTGGGGCGCACCGCCACCCAGACCTATGACCAGTACGTCGGCGCCGGCCATTACCGGGAAAGCCAGAACAGCTTCGATGCCTACGCCAGCGGCCCGTTCCGCCTGCTGGACCGCGACCACGAACTGGTGGTCGGTGCCAGCCATCGTCGCGTGGTGTTCAATGGCGACGTGCCGGTAAACGTGCTGCTGCACAGCAATATCGACATACACAACTGGAACGGCGACACGCCGAAAGTTGCCAGCCAGACCAAGTACGGTTGGCAGAACACCAACGCGAAGCTCAACAGCGCTTACGCGGCTACCCGCCTGAGCCTGGCCGACCCGCTGAAACTGATTCTGGGTAGCCGCCTGGACTGGTACGAAAACGATACCAGCGCCCCTTATAAGGGCACCGAGACTGAACTCAAGGTCAACCGCCACGTCACCAAGTACGCCGGCCTGGTCTATGACCTGGACGCGCATCACTCGGTGTACGTCAGCTACACCGACATCTTCAAGCCGCAGAGCTACTTCGATACCTCAGGCTCGGTCATCGAACCCATCACTGGCAAGAACTACGAACTGGGCATCAAGGGCGAGTATTTCGAGGGTGCCCTGAACGCCTCGGCCGCCATCTTCCAGCTGGACCAGGAGAACCGCGCCAAGGCCATCACCGACCAGAGCATTTGCCCCAGCTACCCCACAACCTCGTGCTACGAGGCGGCCGGCGAGGTGCGCAGCAAAGGTATCGAACTGGAACTGCAAGGACAGCTCACGCCCAACTGGCAACTGGGTGCCGGTTACACCTTCACCGAAGCCAAATATCGCAAGGATGCGAACAAGGCCAATGAAGGGCGGCTGTTCGATACCGACATACCGCGGCACCTGTTCAAGATGAGCACGACCTACACCTTGCCCGGCGAGCTCAACCAGTGGCGCATTGGCAGCTCCCTGTACCGGCAGAACCGCATCTACAACAAAGGCACCACCTACATGGTCGAGCAGGACGCCTTCACGCTCGTGGACTTCATGGTGGGGTTCAAGCCGACTGCCCATATTGATGCGCAGCTGAACCTGAACAATGCGTTTGACAAGAAGTACTACAACTCGCTGAGTTCCTCCGTCACGGTGCCAAGCAATGTGTATGGAGAGCCGAGGAACATGATGCTGTCGGTCAAGTACAGTTTCTGATGCAACTAGGCGTTCGGGCCTGACCGGGTGGAAAACAGGTCGGCCCTTGCGAGTCTGTCACGGTACTGGATCTCGAGTTGACCTCGGCATTGCGTGTCCGCTAGGACCCGGTCGTTGCCAATTGCAACCGGCAGACATCGGGCGAAGACATCTTGGCTGGGCAACGGTCCGGCAGGCGGTGCAGGTAGCTCAGCTGTGCCGCGCCTGGCTCGCCTGTACTACCCGCCGCGCTGGCACACGCAGCTGCGTCAGCAGGTAGTCGGCGAACTCCTGCGAGAAGGGCTGTAGGGCAATGGCGCGCTCCATGCAGCCCAGCCAGGCGGCACTGCGGGATTCATCGATCGGCCACTGGGCGTGGAAGGACGGGATGGAGATGGAGCCGTACTTTTCACTGAACAGTCTGGGGCCGCCCAGCCAGCCACTGAGGAAGCAAGCCAGTTTGTCGCGAGACTGTTCCAGGTTCTCCGGATGCATGCGGCGCAGCTCGGCCGCATCCGGAAGTTCATCCATCAACCGGTAGAAGTCATCGACCAGGCGGCGTAGGCCGTCGATGCCGCCAGCGGCCTGGTAGGAGGCATCGTCTGTGCCGAAGGGAAGAGGGCTGCTCACGGTCGGGGCTCGCTGAAGTTTGCGGAACCTGATCATACTCGGCGCGCCAGCGGATGGCCGCAGGCTCGTGCCGTCCCACTCGTCGCCACTTCAGGCTCGGTGCCCTTGCTGTTCGTATTCCAATCCTTTCCTGGCCGGCGCAGCGGACCTCGCACAGTCGAGGTCATGGGGGGCCAAAGATTACCCGATGCTCGCAGGAAGTCCGCCAGACCTGAGGTGAGCGCCGGCAGCGGTGCGGAGCAAAGAGGCCAGCAGGGCCGGCCTCGGAATTGCCCGGCGGGTGAGGGGCTTTTACCTTGCTCGACCGCGCTGATTCATCAGCCGCTCGACGATGCCCCAGTAGTTCACTGGCACCAGTCGCTCGATGATCGAGAGGATCAGCGCATCCATGCCGACGATGACCCGTGCGCGGTCTTTCTCGATGCCGTTGAGGATGATGCCTGCCGCCTTGGAGGGCGGCATGCGCAGCAGGCGGTTCATTTCCTTGCGCTGGCGTTCGACCTCGGCCGGGTCGATGTCCTTCGGGGCCTTGGCGTTGGTGGCGATGGAGGTGGCGATGCCGCCCGGATGGACGACCATCATGTCCACGCTGCTGCCTCGCAATTCATGGCGCAAGGAGTTGCTGAAGCCGCGCACGGCGAATTTGCTCGCGCTGTAGGCGGCCTGGCCGGGCGGGGAAACCAGGCCGTAGAGGCTGGACACGTTGACGAACTTGCCGCGGGCGCCGTTGCGCTGGAGCACCGGCAGGAAGCCGCGGGTGATGTCGACGACGGCCTGGAAGTTGATCGCCATGAGCCAGTCGAAGTCTTCCTCGCTCACCCGGTCGAAGCTGCCACCGACGGCAACGCCGGCATTGTTGATCACCAGGTGGACTGTCGGGTGCTCCTGCAGTACCTGTTCCGGGAGCGTGCGAACGGCATCCCGTTGCGCGAGGTCGAGCACATGCAGGCTGATGTGGCGGTCGGTGCGGGGGAGGCGGGCGAGGGTCTCGCGCAGGCCGGCCTCGTCGCGGTCGACCAGGGCCAGGTGGCAGCCTTTTCCCGCAAGCTGCTGCGCGAGGGCGCGGCCGATGCCGCTGGCTGCCCCGGTGAGCACGGCAACCTGATTATCGAGGTTCATGATTGTTGTCCTGAGTGACGCTGGATGTGGTCGGCAATCAAGCGGGAGAGCTGATGCGCCTGGTAGGAGTCGATCTGGTGGCGCATGCCACGGATCACCTGATGGGTCGCGCGGGGAATCGCCCTGGCGGTTGCTTCACCGCCGCTGGGGTGGACCATCCGGTCCCGGTCCCCGTGGAGCACCAGGCTGGGTGCGCTGATGGTTTGCAAGTGGGCCGTGCGGTCGCCGGAGCGGAGGATCGCGCCGATCTGCCGGAACAGCGCCCTCGCGTCGGCGCGCTCTCCGTTGCGCACCCAGGCCAGTGCGGAATAGTCCTGCCATTGGCTCAGCGCGTCCGGCGCGTTGGCGTCGCCGATGTGGCTCATCATCGCGCTGTAGCTGGCTATCGCTTCGTCCCGCGACGTTGGCGCCTTGGCCCGCGACAGGCGCCAGAGTGTCGAGTAGGCGGGCTGGCCGACGCGTCGGTTGCCCGTGGTCGAGAAGATCGACACCAGCGACTTCACCCGGCCCGGATGGCGGTAGGCGAGGGTCTGGGCAATCATCCCGCCCATGGACATGCCGACCAGATGGGCGGTGCCGATGCCCAGGTGTTCGAGCAACTGGGCGGTATCGTCGGCCATCTGCTCGAGGCCATAGCAGGCATCCGGGGCCTTGCCGCGTAACTGCTGGAACTGGCTTGGATGGGGCGTCGAGCTGCGCCCGGAGCGCCCGGCGTCGCGGTTGTCGAAGCAGATGACCCGCAGGCCGCTCTCCACCAGGCGGTCGATCAGTGCGGCAGGCCAATACACCATCTGCAGGCCGAGCCCTGCGATCAGCACCAGGGCCGGTGATGTCTCGCTACCGTGTTCCGAGTAACAGAGACGCAGGCCGCTGGGCAGTGTCGCGAAGCGTTCTTCGTGCAGGGCCAGGCTCATGCGTGCGCTCCTCCCACCTTGGCGGAGACGAACTCCAGGGCTGGGTCGTCGATACGCCCCTTGCGAAACACCTTCACGTCGGCAGCGTAGCTCCAGGACATGGACCAGGGATGCTTGGTGCCCTGCCGGGGCAGTTTGTCGAGGGAGCGCTGGACGTAGCCGGCACCGAAGTTCAGCAGCGGTTCGGTCTTCATCGACGGGTCGGCCCTGGGGGTGCAGACCTCATGGCCACGCTTCTCCATGTAGCCGAGCAGCCGCGTGAAGTGTTCGCACAGCAGGCCGATCTTCAGCGTCCAGGACGAGGAGGTGTAGCCGATGGCGATGGCGAAGTTGGGGATGCCGCTGAGCAGCATGCCCTTGTAGGTGACGCACTGCGCCAGGGGCACCACCTGGCCGTCGATCTTCGGCTGGATACCGCCCAGTGGCTGCAGGTTCAGGCCGGTGGCGGTGACGATCAGGTCGGCTTCGAGGTGTTCGCCCGAGCGAAGCTGGATGCCGGTCGGGGTGAAGCGCTCGATGTGGTCGGTGACGATCGACGCCTTGCCCGAGGAGATCACCTTGAACAGATCGCCGCCGGGCACTGCGCACATGCGCTGTTCCCAGGGGTTGTAGGGCGGGTTGAAGTGAACGTCCACCGGGTAGCCTTCCGGTAGCATCCGGCTGTTCAGCTTGCGGATGATCTCGCGGGCCTTGTTCGGGAAGCGCTGGCAGAAGGCGTAGACCCAGCGTTGTTTGGCGATGTTGAAGCGGCGCGTCAGGGCAAACGCCAGGTCGACGCCCAGCCACGGACGAAGCCGGCGCGCGATCGGGT
The DNA here is from genome assembly GCF_051990045.1 of Pseudomonas sp. YH-1. Classification (NCBI taxonomy): domain Bacteria; kingdom Pseudomonadati; phylum Pseudomonadota; class Gammaproteobacteria; order Pseudomonadales; family Pseudomonadaceae; genus Pseudomonas; species Pseudomonas sp. YH-1. The sequence goes on from NZ_CP178184.1 coordinate 3,981,553, forward strand.
CCTGCGCGGGCACCGGCAGCACATAGGTCGGCGTGCGTTGCAGCATGGTGATATGCGCGGCTTCCGCCGCCATCGATGGAATCAGGGTCACCGCCGTGGCGCCGCTGCCGATGACGACTACACGCTTGCCGCGGTAGTCGAGGTTCTCCGGCCAGTGCTGGGGGTGCACAATCGGTCCCTGGAACTGCTCCTGGTCCTGGAAGTCGGGAGCGAAGCCCTGGTCGTAGCGGTAGTAGCCGGCGGCGGTGAATATCCAGCGCGCCTCGATGACCTGCGTCTCGTGGCTGTCTTCACGGCGGACCGTGACCTGCCAGCGCTGCCGTTCGCTCGACCAGTCGGTGTCGATCACCCGATGCTGGAAGCGGATGTTCCGGTCAATGCCATTCTCGCGGGCGGTTTCGGCGATGTAGGCCTTGATCGAGGCACCATCGGCAATAGCCTTGTTCTCCTTCCACGGCTTGAAGCCGTAGCCGAAGGTGAAGAGGTCGGAGTCGGAGCGGATGCCTGGATAGCGGAACAGATCCCAGGTACCGCCCAGGTCGGCGCGCGCCTCGATGATGGTGTAGGAGAGGGTCGGGCAGTCCTTCTGCAGGTGGTAGGCGGCACCGATGCCGGAGATGCCGGCACCGATGATCAGGACGTCGACAGAAGCGGGGCCGTGGTTTTTTGTTTTAGTCATCGAGTTGCACCCTGGTTATGACAACGAGTGGTCATGACAACGAATGGTTGTGACAACAGTTGTTGTCAGTTAACTCTGGGGTGTGACAACGCTTGTTGTCAAGGAGTAAGATTTCGCCATGAGTGAATTACCTTCCCCCGCCGATGCGTCGGCGGAGCGCACCTATTCCGGTGTGGCAGTGGCCGAGCGTGCCGCCCAGCGGCGGCAGCGCTTCATCGAGGCCGGTATCGAGCTGTTCGGTACCGTGGGCTACCACGCCACCACCATGCGCACCCTCACGGCGGCGACGGGCCTGACCAACCGCTACTTCTACGAGTCCTTCACGACCATGGAGGACCTGCTGGTGGCCTGCTACGAGCAGCTCATGGCCGATTACCGCGAGCGCCTCAGCCAGGTGCTGGACGCGGCGGCGGGTGGCGTGGAGCTGCGCCTGCGTGCGGGGCTGACCTGTTTCTTCGAGGCCATGACCAATCCCCAGTTCGCCCAGGTGACCCACCGCGAAGTGCTGGGTGTCAGCCCGCGGGTCGACGAGCTCTACAGCCGGCACATGGGGGAGTTCGCCGAACTGATGATGGAGTACCTCGAGCGTGCGGGCGTGCCGATCGCTTCCCATGATCCGCGCGAGATGGCGCTGGTCGGTGCGGCGCTGGCCGGCTCGGCCATCCATGCCGCCGCGGCCTGGGTGCGCAGCCGTTACTCGGCGCCGATCGGTGTGGTGGTGGAGGCGACCCTGAAGATCTTCCTCGGCGCGGTAGGGCAGTTGCAGGCACCGAGGAGCTGAGGGTCGGCAGCGGGCGGCCCGCGCTGGGCCCAGGATGTTTTCACGGGGCCGCTCGAGCTCGCCGGAGCCTTCCGTGCCTTTCAACTGGGTCTGCTTGAGTGCCAGCTTGTTCGGGGTGTCGCGGATAAGGCTGCCGATTTGAATCCGGTCCGGCGGAACACCCTGGAGATATCGCAAGGAGCACGGTGATTTCAGGGGGGCGCAAGGCATGAAGGAATCGCGCCTCGACGCAGGTCCCTGCTGAAGTGGTACCCGCCCAGTATCGTCGGCGCATGCCGCGCTGCTGTTATGCAGTGGAGTGTGGGCTCAGCATTTCCTTAGCGAGATTTCGCCGCGTCGCCGCCCATATCGAAAATCCTCGACTAGTCTTCTGCTGACATCTTCCGGATCGCTCCAGAGCCCGCAACAAGGCTCTCGTCGTGGATAGCGATTTTCCTGGCCGGCAGTCGCCGGCTCGCTACGAGAGCGCCTATGGCAGCGGCCAGTGACCTGATCATTTGCGAGTACTGCGACGCGGTGTACGAACGCCAGCCGCTACAGCGTCACCAGCGTGCGGCGTGTGTGCGCTGCGGCGGGGTGCTGCAGCGGCACAATGCGTTGACGGTGCAGCAACGCTTGGCGCTGGCGCTGACCGGCGCCGTGCTGTTGGCTTTCGCCAATGCCTATCCCGTGATGACTATCAGCATGCAGGGCCTGAGCAACTCTGCGACGCTTTGGGATGCCGTGCTGATCCTCAGCAACGGTCCCATCACCTTCATTGCACTGATCACCGGCCTTGCGATCATCCTGGCGCCGGCCCTGCAGGTCTCGTTGCTCCTCTGGGTGCTGACCTTCGCCCTCGCTGGGCACCGTGCCCCGGCTTTCGCCTTCTGTATGCGCTGGCTGGAAGCGCTGCGGCCCTGGAGCATGCTGGAAGTCTGTTTGCTGGGCACGATGGTCGCGGTGATCAAGCTGGCTGGGTTGCTGGATGTGATCCCCGGTATCGGCCTGGTGGCCATGGCTGCGCTGAGCGTGTTGATCATCGCCATCGCCGGCAAGGACATCCGTGATCTGTGGGAGCGCGTATGAGCACGCCGCCGCTGGCCAGCGACCTGCACCTTTGCCTGTGCCACGGCTGCGGCGTGGCCTGCGATACCCGTCGCAATGCCCACCGTTGCGAGCGCTGCGGAGCACCGCTGCATAGCCGCAAGCACGACGCCATCGCCCGCGGCTGGGCGTATCTGGTGGCGGCGCTGATCTTCTACGTACCGGCCAACCTGTTGCCGGTCATGCATACCGAGATGCTCGGCCAGGGTATCGACAGCACCATCGGCGGCGGTGTGCTCGAGTTCTGGGAAAGCGGCGCGTGGGACATCGCCCTGATCATCTTCATCGCCAGCATCGGTGTGCCGGCGATCAAGTTCCTGTCCCTCGGGCTGCTGCTTTGGACCGCCCAGCATCGTAGCGCCTGGGCGCGCCGGCAACGCTCGCAGCTGTATCGCTTCGTCGAGCTGATCGGTTACTGGTCGATGCTCGACGTCATGGTCGTGGCGCTGGTGGCGGCCCTCGTGCAGATGCGCGAGCTGGGCACCATCGAGCCGCGCGCCGGCATTCTCTTCTTTGGAATGGTCGTGGTGTTCACCATGCTCGCGGCCATGAGTTTCGATCCACGGCATATCTGGGATGAGGGAGACCCTATCGATGGCGCACACTGAGCAGCACACCCCGGGGCAACCGCAGGTCCGCACCCGGCGCTGGAGCGTCTCGCTTGTCTGGATCGTGCCGATCGTGGCTCTGCTGATCGGTGCCTCGCTGATCGTGCGCAGCTGGTTGGAGCAGGGGCCGACCATCGAGATCTCCTTCAAGACCGGCGAGGGCCTGGTCGCCCACAAGACGCAGGTGAAGTACCGCAGCGTGGTGATCGGCGAAGTCGAGGGCGTCGAGCTGGCCAAGGACAAGAACAGTGTCACTGCCAGCGTCAAATTGAACAAGGAAGCCGAATCCTTCGCCACCGAAGGCGCGAAGTTCTGGGTCGTTCGCCCGCGCATTGGCGCCGGTGGCGTGACGGGCGTCGACACGCTGCTCTCGGGCAATTTCATCGGCGCCGACGCGGGCGAATCCAGCAAGCCGCAGAAGCGCTTCACCGGCCTGGAAGCGCCGCCGCCGATCACCTACGGCGAGAAGGGCAAGAGTTTCGTCCTGCGCGCCGACGACCTGGGCTCGCTGGATATTGGTTCACCCATCTATTACCGCAAGATTCCGGTGGGTCAGGTGACCTCCTACGGTTTGCGCAGCGACGGCAAGGGCGTGGATCTGGGTATCTTCATCAAGGCGCCCAATGACGCCTTCGTGACCCAGAACACGCGTTTCTGGAACGCCAGTGGCGTCGATGTCGACGTCAGCGCCAACGGCCTGAAGGTGAACACCGAATCGCTGTCGGCGCTGCTGGTCGGAGGGCTGGCCTTTGGCGCTCCCGAGGGCAGCGAGGAATCGGCCGCCGCCCAGGACAGCCAGGCCTTCGACCTCTACGCCGACCGTGACAATGCCCTGGCTCCGCCCACCGGCCTGCCGCAGTACCTGCGCCTGCGCTTCGACCAGTCCATGCGTGGCTTGAGCGTCGGCGCGCCGGTGGAGTTCATGGGCGTCGAGTTCGGCAAGGTCACCAATATCCAGTTGGACTACGACGAGAAACTGCAGATATTCCCGGTGGTGGTCGATGCGGTGATCTACCCGCAGCGCCTCGGACCTGTCCACCAGAAAATGCTCAAGGTGTTCGACAGCACCGTGGGGGACCAGAGCGGTGTCACCCGTGTGATCGGCAGCTTCGTCGAGCACGGCATGCGCGCTCAGGCTCGCAGTGGCAACCTGTTGACCGGGCAGCTGTACATCTCGCTGGACTTCTATCCCGATGCCAAACCCGTGGCCTTCGATGCCACTGCACGGCCGCTGCGTATCCCGACGGTGCCCAGCAGCCTGGCGAAGCTCCAGGAACAATTGCAGGCCGTGGTGGACCGCATCGGCAAGCTGCCGCTCGAACGCATCGCCAACAACCTGGACGGCAACCTGCGTGAGCTGCAGACCAGCCTCAAGCAGTTCAACACCCAGACGCTACCGGGGGTTACCAAGACCCTGGATGAGGTCCGTACGACGCTGGCCTCGGCCAATTCGGCGCTGGGCGAGAACTCGCCGCAGCGCGAAAAGCTCAGCGACACCCTGGATGAGTTGGACCGCATGTCGCGCTCCCTGCGCGACCTGTCGGACTACCTGGGGCGTCACCCGGAATCGCTGATCCGCGGGCGGCCGAAGAACGCCGACGCCGATAACCTTCAGCCCTGATCAAGGAGAGACTTCAGATGCCGAAGCTGCCCATGCTTCTCCTGGCCGGCCTGTTCCCCATGATGTGGGGCTGCAGTAGTGCGCCCATCCATTACCACACGCTCGTGCCCGCCCAGCCGGGCGGACCGGCCAGCGGCCAGGTGAAGGTGGAGCGGGTGTCCATGCCGCCGCAGGTCGATCGCTCGCAGCTCGTCATTCGCCAGGGTGGCAGCGGCTTGGCAATCCTGGAAACCGAGTGGTGGGGCGCCAACCTGGTGGATGAATTCCGCAACGCCCTTGAAGACCAGCTCGGAGCGCCGGGTTCGGGCGCCGCGTTGCTGCGCGTGGACGTGCAGCGCTTCGACTCGGTGCCGGGCCAGTACGCGTTGCTCGATGCGCGCTGGCGCTTGCAGCGTCGCGGTTCGGACAAACCTCTGGTCTGCCGCAGCAGCTTGCAGACACCGGCCGGTCCCAGCGTCGAGGCGCTGGTGGTTGCGCAGCAGACCAACCTGCGCAAGTTCGCCGAGCAGGTGGCGCAGGCCAACGCTGGCGGCGGCACGCGCTGTCCGTGATGGCCAGCGGGCGGTCGAGGCACCCTCAATAGATCGCCAGCGTCGGGGCTTGCGTTATCAGGCGCTGCCCCCGGCGCGCCCCTGTGTTTCGTTGCATTGCCGAGGTTGCGCGGCCAGCCTGCGAGGAAGTGGCGGCCCAGCTGCGCAAGCAAGGCCATGATGTGCAGGTGCCGGAGCGCGCTTCACTTGGCTGATTTCCAACTTTCGACATCCGCACTTGGAAAGATGGCCTGAGCGAGGATGCTCGCCTTGGCGGTCTTGTGGATGCCTGTCTGTACCGAGCTTGCATCAGACCAAGTAATGAACATTTCACGACAGGCCAATCGACGGTAGCGCACGTATCGGGAAGCTTGTTCGTTGGCTCCTCGCCAGAAGAGCGTCGTCCATCTGCCAGCTAACGCCAGCGACAGGGTCGCGCTCATACCTAAGTATGATTTTTTGAATCCCTACTTCGTCGCTTACGTGGAGCAGGCTTACTGATTAGTTTTCCCGGGCCAACACCAACCACGGGAAAGCCGCATGACAACAAAAACAGCGCGCGCCGGATTCGTCCCAAACGCACTTGCACTTGCCGTAGCAATGGGCTGTGCCGCACAGATCCAAGCCGCGACATTCACTATCGGTGAGATCGAGGGGACTTTCGATTCCTCTCTGTCCGTGGGGGCCAGTTGGGCGCTTCGCGGTGGCGATCCGGACCTGATTGGCGTCAACAATGGTGGCAAGGGTCTGTCGCAGACCTCCGACGACGGTCACCTGAACTTCAAGAAGGGCAAGACCTTCTCGAAGATCTTCAAGGGTATCCACGACCTCGAGCTCAAGTACGAAGACACCGGCGTGTTCCTGCGCGGTAAGTACTGGTACGACTTCGAGCTCAAGGATGAAAGCCGCCCGTTCAAGGACATCAGCGACAGCGGCCGCAAGGAAGGCGCCAAGTCCTCCGGCGCGCAGATGCTCGATGCCTTCGTCTACCACAACTACACCATCGCCGATCAGCCGGGCTCGGTCCGCCTGGGCAAGCAGGTGGTGAGCTGGGGCGAGAGCACCTTCATCCTCAACAGCATCAACTCGATCAACCCGATCGACGTGGCCGCCTTTCGCCGCCCCGGCGCCGAGATCAAGGAAGGCCTGATCCCGGTCAACATGTTCTATGTGTCCCAGAGCCTGACCGACAGCCTCTCCGCCGAAGCCTTCTACCAGCTGGAGTGGGACCAGACCGTCGTCGACAACTGCGGCACCTTCTTCTCCCAGGCCGACGTGGTGGCCGATGGCTGCTCGAACAACCTGCGCCTGCTGACCAACAACCTGGCCGCGGGCCGCGCGATCAATGCCGCGCTGCCGGGCACCTCGATGGACATCGACCAGAACGGCGAGGGCACCCTGGTACGCCGTGCCGGCGACCGCGATGCCCGTGACAGCGGTCAGTGGGGCCTGGCGCTGCGCTATCTGTTCGACCCGCTGAACACCGAGTTCGGCGCCTATTTCATGAACTACCACAGCCGCGCACCGTTCCTGAGCGTGACCTCGCCGTCGCAGGGGCTCTACAACGTTGCTGCCCGGGCCGGTGCCGGTGCACCGCTGGTGGTGGCGGGCAACTCCAGCTACTTCATGGAGTACCCCGAGGATATTCACCTGTACGGCCTGAGCTTCTCCACCACCTTGCCCACCGGTACGGCCTGGAGCGGCGAGGTGAGTTATCGACCCAACGCGCCGGTGCAGCTCAATACCACCGACCTGTTGTTCGCCGGCGTCGGGCCACTGGCGGCGATCAACCCGGCCTTCGCCGCCTACGGCAACGCGTCGGTGCTCGACGCCACGCCGGGGCAGGACCTGCACGGCTATCGCCGCAAGGAAATCACCCAGTTCCAGACCACCCTGACGCACTTCTTCGACCAGGTGATGGGCGCCGAACGCCTGACCCTCGTCGGCGAGCTGGGCGTGGTGCATGTAGGCGGCCTGGATTCGCGGCAGGACGCGCGCTATGGCCGCGACCCCGTCTACGGTCCGGGAGAGCTACCCGCCACCGGCACGGTCAATACCTGCCGTGCGCTGAACCAGACCACCATTGCCGGCGCGGTGGGCAACAACGATTACACCAACCTGACCACCAACTGCGATAACGACGGCTACGTGACTTCCACGTCCTGGGGTTATCGCGCCCGGGCGATCTGGGACTACAACAGCGTGTTTGCCGGGGTGAACCTGCGCCCGAACATCAGCTGGTCCCACGACGTCCACGGCTACGGCCCCAACGGCCTGTTCAACGAGGGCAACAAGGCCATCAGCTTTGGCGTTGATGCGGACTACGCCAACACCTACACCACCAGCCTTTCCTACACCGACTTCTTCGGCGGCGACTTCAACACCTCGGTCGACCGCGACTTCGTCGCACTCAGTTTCGGCGTGAACTTCTAACGCAGAGGACCAAGCAATGCTCAATCAACGATTCCTGATGCAGTCCGGCGTGCTGGCCCTGTCCTTGCTGGCCAGCAGCGTAATGGCAGCGGCTCCTGCGGCCGAAGTGGCCCAACTGGGCGCCAGCCTGACGCCCATGGGCGCGGAAAAGGCCGGTAATGCCGATGGCAGTATCCCGGCCTGGACCGGCGGCTTGCCAGTCAACGCCGGCGCGGTCGACGCCAAGGGCTTCCTGGCGGACCCCTTCGCCAATGAAAAACCGCTGTTCGTGATCACCGCCGCCAACGCCGAGCAGTACAAGGCCAAGCTCACCGACGGCCAGATGGCGATGTTCAAGCGCTATCCGGACACCTACAAGATCCCGGTCTATCCGACCCATCGCACCGCCGCGCTGCCGGACGAAATCTATGCCGCCGCCAAGACCAGCGCCCAGCGCACCGAATTGCTAGCCGGCGGCAATGGCCTGCAGAACTTCGACAGCCGCTACTACGCCTTCCCGATTCCCAAGACCGGCGTGGAACTGGTGTGGAACCACGAGACGCGTTACCGCGGCGGTAACATCCACCGTTACATCACCCGCGTGCAGCCGCAGGTAGACGGTACCTTTTCGATGGTGCATTTCGAGGACGAGGTGTCGTACCCGGCCAACCTGGCGGACTTCGACAAGGAGAAGGGCGGCAACATCCTCTTCTACTTCATCCAGCGCGTGACCGCGCCAGCGCGCCTGGCGGGCAACGTCCTGCTGGTGCACGAGACCATCGACCAGGTGACGGAGCCACGTCAGGCCTGGGTCTATAACGCCGGCCAGCGCCGCGTGCGCCGGGCTCCGCAGGTGGCCTACGACGGCCCGGCAACGGCCGCCGACGGTCTGGCCACCTCCGACAACTACGACATGTACAACGGCTCGCCGGATCGCTATGACTGGAAACTCGTCGGCAAGAAGGAGCTGTACATCCCTTACAACAGCTACAAGCTGGATTCGCCATCGCTCAAGTACGACGACATCATCAAGGCCGGCCACATCAACCAGGACCTGACCCGCTATGAGCTGCACCGCGTGTGGGAAGTCGTCGGCACCCTGAAGAGCGGCGAGCGGCATATCTACGCCAAGCGCCACATGTTCTTCGACGAGGACACCTGGCAACTGGCGGAGGTCGACCACTACGATGGTCGCGGCCAGCTCTGGCGCGTCGGCGAAGGCCACGCCCAGCAGTACTACAACCAGAAGGTGCCGGGTTATACCGCCGAAGCCCTCTACGACGTCATCTCCGGGCGCTACTCGGTCATGGGCCTGAAGAACGAAGAGCGGCAGAGCATCGTGTTCGGTGCCAAGGCCCTTGCCGCGGACTACACCCCGGCGGCGCTGCGCCAGACTGGCGTGCGCTGAGGCTGCAGGGTTTCACAGAGCAACTCCGTGTTGGGCGGCCCATGGGCCGCCCTTTTTTGTGCCAGATCGTCGGCAAGTCCAATACAGCCGGCGCTTCAATCCGTACGATGCCTCCTTTGTCTCACTGCAAACCAACGAGTAACGCCATGCCCACGGCGACTATCTACACGGACCCGTGCCGCGCTCCCGCCTTGCCCACCGGCTTCCTGCCACGCCCACGCCTGAGCCAGGCGCTTCTTCACTCTTCGTGCCGCTTGCGGCTGATCTGCGCCCCGGCCGGTAGTGGCAAGAGCGTGCTGCTGCGCGAGTGCGCCCAGGCTCGACCGGAAGGCACGCGCCTGCACTGGCTGGATCTGAAGGGGCTGCGCCTGGATGAAGACTCACTGCTGAGTCTCCTGGCCAAGGCGCTCGGCCTGGTTGGCAATGACGTGGGCAGCGTGCTTGCCTGCCTGGCGCAACAGGATGGCCCTCTCTGGATCATGCTCGATGACCTGCCGCAGCTGGGTGATGAGCGTCTTGACCGGCTCCTCGACCTGCTGCTTCACGCCTCGTCGGCAAATGTGCGTTGGTGGCTCGCGAGCCGACGTCGGCCTGCCTGCAAGCTGGAGCGATTGCTGCTGGAAGGGGAGTTGTTCGAGCTCGGGGCTGACGATCTGGCCATGACCGCTGCCGAGTTGCGCGATCTGCTGGGTAGTCTTTATGGCGAAGCTCCGCCTGCAACGGTGCAGGCGCTGATGGCTCAGACGGATGGGTGGTTCGCTGGCATCCGCTTGCGCCTGCATGGCCGCGATCCTGGTCAGCCACCAGAGGCCGCTCAGGGCAATGCACTGGTTCGCCGGTATCTGGAGCAGGAGGTGCTCGCCGAGCTGTCGGACGACTTGCGACAGGCGCTTTGCAAGCTTTCCTGCCTGCAGGATTTCGATGCCTCTCTCTGCGAGCATGTGCTCGGTGTTGGCGAAGGTCAGCTGTTGCTTCAGCAATTGCTGGAGGCGGGCGTATTCATCGAAACGCTGGACAGCGATCAAGGGCTGCATCGCGTGAGGCCAGCGGTGGGAAGCATCCTCGCAGCGGAGGTGGCGCAGAATCTCAAGCGCGCTCTGTTCCGCCATGCATGCCAATGGGCGGCGGGGCGCGAGCAGATTCGCCAAGCCATCGACTATGCATTGCTGGCTGACCAGGCTGAGATCGCCGCCAGTCTCTTGCAGCACTTCAACCGCGACAGGTTGCTGCACGGTAGCCAGATGGCGCGCGTGCTTCGCTGGCGCAACCTTTTACCCGTGGAACTCATTTCCAGTACCCCTCGGCTGCTGATCCTCAACTCCTGGGCGCTGCTCATCAGCGGTCGGCTGGATGAAGCCGAGATCTGCGCCGCGCAACTGCAACGGTTTCTGCCGCAGCCGACGGCGCAGCGCCAGCGTGAACTGCTCGCACAGTGCCAGGCACTCAGCGGCAAGCTCGAGTACCACCGCGGCAGGGTCGATACCCCGCATATGCGCGAGGCGCTGGAGAACCTGCCGGAGTCCGCCTGGGCACAACACGTGATAGTGCTGACAGCGCTCATCGAAGTGGAAATAGTCGACGGGCGCCTCGAGACGGCCCAGCAGTTCCACCGCGACGCCATCAGAGTGGCTCGCCGCCACGGCAGCCGGGTGCTCGAGGCCTTGCTGCTGCTGCAGCAGGTACAGCTCCTGGAGATGCGCGGCGAGCTCAAGGCCGCACTGCGCCTGGCGGAACAGCTCCACCACGAGCTGAATGCTTCGGGGAGGGGCGAAGCCAATCCGCTGAGTGGTCGAACAAGATTGCGCCTGGGAGCGTTGCTGACTCGCTTGGGCCAATACGCCGCGGCCCGTGGACACTTCGAGGCTGGATTGCAGGAGTGCCTGGACTGCGAAGATCCAGCCGCCTCCTGGGGATACATAGGGCTGGCCGAGCTGGATGCGATGCAACAGTCCCTTTCGCAAGCCCATCTCCGTCTCGCCGATGCCGAGCGGTTGCTGCAGTTCCGCAACATCACCGAGCCGCTGTACCAGAATCTGCTGCTGCTGGGTTACGCCCGGCTCTGGATCCAGGAGGGGCACGCCAGCCGTGCCCGCGCTGCGCTGGAAGCGTGTCTGCTGCAGTACAGCGGCCCCGCCCGCAAGAGGCCACCCTATGGCAACCCCGAGTTGGTGCAACACCTCCAGCTGGCGCTTGCCCATGCACGCCTGGCGTCGGGGGAGGATGTCTCGGCAATCTTCGAAGGGATGCTCAAGGCTGCCCTTCAGCAGGAGCGGCGCGCTCTGGCGGTGGAACTGTGGTTCGGCCTGGCCGAGGCACACTATGCCAAGGGCCAGCAGCTCTCCGCGCGGCGGGCGTTGCTGGATGCGATGTCGCTGTCCCGGCAGATCGGCATGGTCAGTGCGGAGTACGCTTGCAGCCTGCGCAATCCGGGCCTGGTTCGCTGGGGGAAGGAATCCCTCCGAGCCGACGACCAGCAGCCCGCCGCGGTGCTGCTCAGCCCGCGTGAGCTGTCGGTGCTGAAGATGATCGCCCAGGGGTTGTCCAACCAGGACATTGCCGAGCAGCTCTTCATTTCCCTGCACACGGTCAAGAGCCATGCGCAGAAGATCAATGTGAAGCTTGGAGTGGCGCGCCGCACCCAGGCCATCGTCCGCGCCAAGGAGCTGGGGCTGGTGAGATAGCGCCGCGATGCTCCGTCCTAGTCAGGCAGATCGGCCGATAGCGAGGCGTCTGCGGCATCGAGCAACTGTCGGCGCATTCCGCGCGGCGTGTCATCGAACCAGCGGCGGCAGGCACGGTTGAAGACGCTTTGTTCGCTGTAGCCCAGCAGGCCAGCCACCTGGGACAGTGGCATATGGCGCTCGGCCAGATAGCGCTGCGCACAGGAGCGCCGAGCCTGTTCCAGCAACGCCTCGAAGCCCGTTCCCTCGTCGGCAAGGCGCCGTTGCAGCACCCGTTCATGCAACCCCAGCTGCTCGGCGATCAGGCTGATGCGGCAGCGCTGAGTCGGCAACGTCCGCAGGATCAGCGTTTCCACTTGCCGCACCAGGCCAGCGGAGCCCTGTGCATCGAAGGGGCTGAGGTAGTCCAGCAATACCCGGTGTAACTGGGCGTCCTGACGCTCGATTCGCTGGCCGAGCTGGTCCGGGCTCAGGATCAGGGCATTGCAGTCCTGGCCGAAATAGATGGTCGTCCTGAAGTAGCGCCGGTACCGGGCGGAGGGCAGTGAGCCGGCCCCGGCGAGCAGAAGGGCCTGGGCGCTGAACTGGCTGCCGCAGAGCAATTTCATCGTGTTGTATCCCACGCCCAGCGCGAGGTCCTGCATCTGTCGCCGCCTCGTTGGGCCGGGCAGGCGGATCTCGATCACCAGCCGGGGCGCCTCAGGCTCCGAGCGGTCGAGTTGCACGTCGATGCCGGGGCTGTGGTAGCCGATGAAGCGCGATATCTCCTCCAGTGCCTGGCCGACGGTTGCCGAGTTTCGCGCAATCAGTGCGACGGGCCCCAGGACATGCAGGTCCTGATACTCCGCCATGCGCAGACCCAGGTCGGGGCAGTCCAGCTCATTGGCAGCACATTCGAGCACCGCCACCAGCGATCTCAGCGGGACCCGCGCGTCGTCATCTTCGAGTGCGCGTGGGTCGATCTGGAAGCGACGCAGGAACTGGGCAGGATCGCCGCCCAGCTGCGCGACCAACTGCGGAAATCCAATGAACGAGGTGGTGCGGATGAGTGCTGTCACAGTCGTCAAAAATCAAATGCTAGTCGTCAAGGATCAATTAATTTGCTCCTCATCGACGAAGAATTCCAGACCCCGGCACCCCGTGATCTGCCGGGTGCCCATCATCCGCGAACCGAGAAGAACAAGTATGGAATTCGATTACGTCATCGTTGGTGCCGGCTCGGCTGGCTGCGTACTCGCTAATCGCCTCAGTGCCGATCCGTCAGTGCGGGTGTGCCTGCTGGAGGCCGGTTCCGAAGACACCTCCCCGTTGATCCATGCTCCGATCGGCGTGGCGGCGATCCTCCCGACGCGCCATGTGAACTGGGCATTGCAGACGGTGCCACAGCCAGGCCTGATGGGGCGCCATGGGTACCAGCCACGGGGGAAAACCCTGGGGGGCAGCAGTTCGATCAACGGTATGATCTACATCCGTGGTCACCGCAGCGACTACGACGACTGGCAAGCCCTCGGTAACCCCGGCTGGTCCTATGATGACGTCCTGCCGTACTTCCGGAAAAGTGAAGGCCACCATCTGGGTGGCAGCCCTTTCCATGGCGGCGAGGGCGAGTTGCATGTGGGGCGGGTGCAGCCGCACGCGGTCACCAATGCGTTCCTTGACGCGGCCGGCCAGGCGGGCCATCAACGCAACGCCGACTTCAATGGCGCCGAGCAGGAGGGCGTGGGGCACTACGACGTGACCATTCACGATGGGCGCCGCTGGAGCGCCGCCGCCGCCTTCCTCAAGCCCATCCGCGAGCTGCGCGGCAACCTGACCGTCATTACCGGTGCGCATGCTCAGCGTATCCTGCTGCAAGGCAAGCGTGCGGTGGGTATGCAGGTATCGCTGAAAGGCGAGCGCCTGGAGATCCGGGCGCGCCGTGAGGTCCTGCTCAGTGCAGGGGCGTTTGCCAGCCCGCAGCTACTGATGCTTTCGGGAATCGGCGCGCAGAGCGAACTCAAGCCCCAGGGCATTGCCTTGCACCATGAACTGCCCGGGGTCGGGCAGAACCTTCAGGATCATCCCGATATCGTGGCCTGCTACAAAAGCCACGACACCTCGCTGCTGGGAATCTCCGCCAGCGGTACGGTAAAGATGGGAAAGGCCTTCGTCGAATATGCGCGCCACAAGACCGGTCCTTTCGCCAGCAACTGCGCGGAGAGTGGGGGGTTCCTCAAGACCTCGCAGGAGCTGCCACGCCCGGACATCCAGCTGCACGCGGTCATCGGACCGATCGACGACCATGGCAGAAAGCTGCATTGGGGGCACGGCTTCAGCTGTCACGTTTGCGTGCTGCGTCCCAAGAGCGTCGGCAGCGTCGGATTGCACTCGGCCGATCCTTTCGCGCCGCCGCGCATCGACCCGAATTTCCTCGGCCACGACGACGATGTCGGCACGCTGCTCAAGGGCTATCGCATGGTGCGGGAAATCGTGGGGCAGTCGCCGCTGGCGCGCTATGGCCTGAAGGACCTGTACGGCAGCGACCTGGCCAGCGATGAGCAATTGATCGAGCTGTTGCGCAGGCGCACCGACACCGTCTATCACCCTGTCGGTACCTGCAAGATGGGGAGCGACGAGATGGCCGTGGTGGACAACCAGCTCCGCGTGCATGGCATCGAAGGGCTCAGGGTTGTCGATGCCTCGATCATGCCGACCCTGATCGGGGGCAACACCAACGCACCGACCATCATGATTGCTGAGAGAGCCGCTGAGTGGATCAGGGCGGCGCAATGACCCGATCGGCAGGCAGCTATCGCATGTGCCTTTGAACCGGATTCGCCCGGGCTCTGTTGCGGAGCTCGCTCGCACGCCAGGCGGGTAGGGCGCTAGCGGTTCAGCGCATCGGCAGTCACCGGCAGCTTCTGACCCGAAGCTGCCGTGTTGGCCAGTCACTCGCCGGAGGGATTGCCGAGACGATGAAAGCCGCGACCGGGCTCAGTCCGAAGACTGAGCCGTGGTGGTATCGGAAGTGGTTTCGGCGGTGGCGGGAGTACGATTTTTCAACTTCTCCCGATTCCGACGCTCCTGGCTGCGTTGCCGCGAAGCCTGCTGCTTCGCGTGCAGCGCCTGGGCGGCGGTCACGCTGCCGACTGCCTGGCCGTTCAAGTCCAGGCGCGGTGCGTTCTCCACCATGCTGGCCCAGTATCGAGCTCCCCGGCACCACGCCGCGACACCCAGTTTGAGCTGCTCGCTGGTTATCCCGAGTTGCGCCAGGTGTTGCTCGGCATCCTTGAGAATCCCTTCCTTGAGCGGAACCTTGGGCGCCGGATTCACGGGGAAGGCCAATGGAAAATGCCGCTGCAATCGCCAGATCGCTTCCAGCGCAGGATCCTGCTCACGAGGTTTCTCCTGCGGTGGGGCCTTCGGCTTGCGGCGCTTCTCGCCAGCGGCCTTGGCCTGCTCTTTTTCTGCCCGCAGGCGGTCACGTAGCCCAGCTAGTTGTTCAAAACCCATTGTTCAATTCACAGCTTCGAGGTTGATTGCGTGGTGCAAGGTTATTCCATACAGCCCTTGGGATCACCTGAATCAGCACAAATCGTCTCTGTTTTCGTCGGCAAATGATGAATCCACCGCCGACAAAGGCTCCTGGTAGTAGCGTCCCCGGTGGTCGAGGTCGCTCATTCTGAAGCCGTCGCTGGGGGCGCAGTTCGTCGTTAAATCTAAATTTAAATTGAATTTAGAGTTTGCCTGCGTCAGTCTGGTCGACATCGTTCCTGCGCCAAGGAAAACCCATGGCCTCCCGCGAATCCCGTAAAGATGGTGAAGCGACCCGAATCCGCATCCTCGAAGCCGCCGGCGAACTGCTCGCGACCCTCGGTTTCGCCGAAACCAGCAACAAGGCGGTGGCCGCCAAGGCGGAGGTGGACCTGGCCTCGATCAACTACCACTTCGGCAGCCGCAGCGGTCTTTACCAAGCGGTGCTTGGGGAGGCCCGGCGGCGCTTTCTCGATATTGCCGATCTGCAGCGGATCATCCAGGCCGAGCAACCCGCGCCGGACAAGCTGCTTGCACTGACCGAACTGGTGGTGCGCAAGGCGTCGCGTGGACGAGAGAGCTGGCATTTGCGAGTGCTCGCCGCCGAAGCCCTGGCGCCCAGCAGCCACGGTCAGGAGGTGCTGCATCCGCAGAAGGCGCTGAAGCTGACGTTGCTCAAGCAGCTGTTCAGCGAGATCACCGGGATCCCGGCAGACGACCCCACGCTGGTCCCCTGCATCCTCAGCGTGACCGCGCCCTGGGCAATGCTGCTGATCGGCCCCCGCGGCGGGCACGGTGCCCTGCGCGACATCCTCGACATGCCCGGTGAAGTGGTCACCGCGCAGCTGTACAGCTTCACCCTGGCGGGCCTGCGGGAGGTAGGTCGTCAGTACCAACTGCGGGCTACCGCGGCGGACTGCTGAGTCCGCACACGGCTGCATTCCCGCGCAACGATGTCCCCTCTCTTCAGGTCAGCCCCATGCAACCGGCTTCCGATCAAACCCTGGCCAGCCATGCGAGTCCCGCAGCCGACGCCGGGGAGGCACAACCCTCCATTCCCCTGTTGCTGGCGGCTTTGCTGCTGGTGATGTTCCTCGCGGCGCTGGACCAGACCATCGTGTCCACTGCCTTGCCTACCATCGTCGGCGAACTGGGCAGCCTGCATCTGCTGTCCTGGGTGGTGACCGCCTACCTGCTGGCCTCCACCGTCGTGGTGCCGCTGTACGGCAAGTTCGGCGACCTGTATGGCCGCAAGCTGGTGCTGCAGACCGCCATCGTGCTGTTCCTGGTGGGTTCGGCACTCTGCGGGCTGGCGCAGAACATGACTGAGCTGATTCTCCTGCGCGCGCTTCAGGGACTGGGCGGGGGAGGACTGATGGTGGTGGCGATGGCGGCGATTGGCGATGTCATTCCGCCGGCCGAGCGTGGCCGCTACCAGGGGCTGTTCGGTGGTGTGTTCGGCCTTGCCACCGTGGTCGGCCCGCTGGTGGGCGGCTTCCTGGTCGAGCAGCTGTCCTGGCGCTGGATCTTCTACATCAACCTGCCACTGGGGCTGCTCGCCCTGCTGGTGATCGGTAGTGCATTCAAGCCCCACGTCGCGCGGGTGAAGCACGTCATCGACTACTTCGGCGCGTTTTTCCTGACCCTGGCGCTGGCCTCGCTGGTGCTGATCACCAGCCTGGGCGGCAGCACCCTGAAATGGGCCTCGATCGACATCATGGTCCTGGCGCTCTTCGCTGTCGTCGGGCTGATCGGCTTCGTCCACGAACAGCGCATCGCCGCCGAACCGATCATGCCGCTGCACCTGTTCCGCCATCGAACCTTCGTCCTCGCCGGGCTGATCGGCTTCACCGTCGGTGTTTCGCTGTTCGGCTCGGTGACCTTCCTGCCGCTCTACATGCAGGTGGTCAAGGATGCCACGCCGACCAGTGCGGGCTTGCAGATGCTGCCGCTGATGGGGGCGATGCTGATCGTCTCGGCAGTCACCGGCAGGCTGATCAGCCGCTGGGGACGTTACCGGGTATTCCCCATTCTCGGCACGTTGCTGCAGGCCATCGCCCTGGCGCTGCTGAGCCGCCTCGACCTGCAGTCGTCGATGGTCCAGATGAATCTCTACATGGCCTTGCTGGGCGCGGGGTTGGGCATGGTGATGCAGGTGCTGATCCTGGCGGTGCAGAACAGCGTCGAGTTCCGCCACATGGGCGTGGCCACTTCCGGCGCGACATTGTTCCGCTCCATTGGCGGTTCCATTGGCGTCTCGGTGTTCGGCGCGCTGTTCTCCCACGAGCTGATGAGCCGGCTCGCCGGCAGCTTCCCGGCCAGCGCCGGCTCCCCGGCCAACCTGTCGCCGGCCGCCGTGCATGCCTTGCCGGTGGCGCTGCAGCAGACCTACCTGCAGGCCTTTTCCGGGGCGATGCATTGGGTGTTCCTGGTGGCATGCCTGGTCAGCGCCGTGGCTTTCGCACTGTCGTGGCTGTTGCAGGAAGTGCCGCTGCGCACGGCCTGACTCGCCCACAAGGGGCGGCGCTGCTACTGGCCTGGAGTCAGGCGAAGGGCGGCGCGTTGTCGCCGCAGGTAGACGACGGCCAGGGCGTAGGGGGCCACTGCAGGAAGTGCGCAGACCAGGAACGGAAGCCTGAGGGAGTTCAGCGTCGGGACGAGA
This sequence comes from Pseudomonas sp. YH-1, assembly GCF_051990045.1. NCBI lineage: Bacteria > Pseudomonadati > Pseudomonadota > Gammaproteobacteria > Pseudomonadales > Pseudomonadaceae > Pseudomonas > Pseudomonas sp. YH-1. The sequence goes on from NZ_CP178184.1 coordinate 3,999,534, forward strand.
CTCAAAGCCATGCTTTGCATGATGAAGGGGAGCGTACCGAGGATGCCGCAGGCGACGGTCCCGGAGACGGCGCTGATGGCATAACACAGGAGAATCAGCCATTGCCCGGTGTCGCTCTTGTCGGCGGGCTTCAACAACAGCAGTGCGTAGGCGAACGAAATCAGCGAAAGGCCCACGAGTAACACCGTCAAGGGCAGGCTGTTGGGGTAATGCTTGACCCCGTTCAGCAGATTGAACGCACCGGACAGTGCGCTGATGACGGACACCGCAAACATGATCAGGAGATTGACGCTACGCATGACGCTTCCTTGTGTTTGGCGATAAGCGTGGGCAACGAACGGGCTGTGCCGGGGGGGCGGGCAGGGTATTGCTTCAGTTCCTTGAGCAACCCTTTCCAGCGCGGGCCTGTTGACCATCCAGGGGTTCGGCTGGGTTGTGCGAAGCTTACGATGTCAGTGGGCAGCATTGCCATGGGGTGGCCAACGCGGGGCCGCTGCGTACAAGGGGTTGTTCCTGGCCGTCCGCCACCTTGCGAAAGTGCATAGCGACATTGCCCGGGCGCCAATAGCCTTGGTGCCGGCGCTGACATATAGTCGCGCCCCCCAGCGAAGCCGCCAGTGCCCTTCGGGCCTGTTTCCGGCGACGCGACCACTCAAGGCGCGAGGAGCACGCCAGCCATGAAAACAGAACAGGGCATCCTGCGGCTTTCCATCATCGTGACCGTGCTGTTGGCCGGTTTCGGGATTATCGTCGGCCTGCTTTCGGGATCCTTCTCCATCGTCTTCGACGGCGTCTATTCCCTGGCCGATGCCAGCATGAGCGGCCTGGCGCTGATGGTGGCCACCCTGATCCGCCGCCATACCACCGAGGGCGACGCCAGCCGGCGTCTGGCCGAGCGCTTCAACATGGGCTTCTGGCACCTGGAGCCCATGGTGCTGGCACTCAACGGCACGCTGCTCTCGGGCGTTACGCTGTATGCACTGATCAACGCCATCGGCCGGCTGCTCACCGGCGGCCATGCGCTGGAGTTCGGCTTCGCCATTCTCTATGCGGCGGTCGCCACGCTGGTCTGTTTCGCCCTGGCGGCGGTGCAGTTCCGCGCCAACAAGCGCATCGGTTCGGACTTCGTCGCCCTCGATGCGAAATCCTGGGTGATGTCCGGCAGCATTTCCCTGGCCTTGCTGATCGCCTTTCTGGTGGGTGACGTGGCTACCGTGAGTGGCTACGCGCATATCGGCCCTTATGTCGACCCGGCGGTGCTGGCGCTGATCTGCCTGGTGATCCTGCCGATTCCCTTCCTGACCATTCGCCAGGCGTTCAAGGACATCCTCCTGGTCACGCCGCCCGAGTTGAAGGAGCACGTCGACGAAGTCGCCGCAGCCGCCGTGGCTCAGCACGGGTTCCTGGCCTACCAGGCCTACGTCGCCAAGGTCGGGCGGGCGCAGCAGATCGAGCTGTACTTCATCGTTCCGTCGAACTGGCCGGCGCAGACGCTGGCCGAGTGGGACAGGCTGCGCGACGAGATCGGCGAGGCCATCGGCGGCGAAGGCCCCAACCGCTGGTTGACCATCGCTTTCACCACCGATCCGCTCTGGACCCGCTGAGTCGCTCACGCCCTGTCGAGCAGGGCAGGGCGGGTCCCGCTCATCCTCTGCGCCTTTGCGCTTCGCGCCAGGCGCCCGGGCTGCTGTCGTACCAGCGACCGAAGGCCCGGGAGAAACTCTGCAGATCCCCATAGCCGAGCCGGTCGGTGATCTGCGCGAGCGACAGTACCGGGTCGTCCAGCAGGTCGAGCGCCTTGTAGCGACGCTGCTCGTCGAGCAGCTCGCTGTAGCGCCAGCCGTGGCTGAGCAGCCGCCGTGCGGCGGTGCGCTCGGTCAGATGACGGGTCTTGCAGAAGGACTGGAAGCTCGCGCCCTCCGCCAGGGTGCCAGCGATATGGTCGGCGGCTTCGTCCAGCAGGGTTCGCTGGGTCTGCCCGCGCGCCTGCTCGACGATGCCGACCAGGGTCGCCTCCAGCTCGGGATTGGCTGGAGACAGCGGCTGGAGGAACAGCGCCGGTTGCAGCTGCAGCACCATCTCGGACACATCGCTGCACCAGTGCAGAGGCGCGCGCAGGGTTTGCTCATAGAGTTCGGCGTTCGCTGGAGCGTGACCGGGCAACTGGATGCCGAGCAGCGGGTCCTGGGCAATGCCGCTGGCCAGCAGCTTGCGGCGCAGCAGACTGCAGATGCCGACCAGGGTGTACTCGCGGCTCTGCCGGCCGGACAGCAGCGCGCCGCATTCGGAGAGAACCAGGGCGACGCTGTCGTCCTCGATGCGCAGTTCGATGTACAGCGAGCCGTTGAAGTAGGGGAAGTACCGGGCGAAGTAGGTGCAGGCCGCTTCCAGGGTCGGCGCCACATCGAACAGGTAGGTCAGGCCGTTGGTCAGGGTCGACACGAAGCGCTTGCCTGCCAGCAGGCCGATGGCGGCTTCGCCGCTGGCCCGCTCGGCGAGGTCCCAGAAGCGCCGGGAGAGAAACAGCGGCACGCGCACCAGCGGCGTGCGCAGCTCCAGCAGCGTCCGGCGCATGCAGGCCTCCAGCTCCGTGGCGGCAATCCCGCGGGCGAGCAGCTCTTCCATGGCTGGCAGTAGCGTCGGCGCGTAGAAGGCGTTGGACGGATGGGCGGAAGCTGGGCTCATTGCGTGAGAGGGCTCGGTGGGGCGGGCGGGACGACCTTACGCATTGCGCCTGGCACCGACAAGCCCGCGCGGCAGGCGCTCGTCGGCGGCGAAGATTGCCTCGATCATCGCTTGTGCTGCCGGCGACAGGCCGAAGCCGGCGCGGCTGACGATGCCGTAGTGCAGGCGCAGTTCGGGGCGATCCTGGGGGATGTCGGTGATCTGCAGCAGGGCCACTTCGCCATGCTGCACTGGGTCGTGCAGCGCCTCCACGGCGGCCAGGCCGACCGCATCGGAGCGTGCGACGATGTGCAGGATCGCGGCGAACTGCGCACATTCGATGTTCATGTGGAAGTCGCGTTCGCCGATCACCTCGGCCAGCACCTTGCGCAGCGGCGGCGGAATGCGGGTGCCGACGCGCGGGTAGTCGAGCAGGTCGGCCAGCTTCAGGTGCTCCGCGCCGGCCAGCGGATGGCCTGCACGGCAGAAGAAGCGGCCGGGGCGGAACTCCATCCAGCGCACCTGGTAATCGGGATCGTCGGCGAATTCACGGGCGTCGCCGACGAAGAATTCCACCTGTTCTTCCCTGAGCAGCTGCGCCATCTGTTCCCAGTCGCCCATCAGGAAGCCGACATCGATCGCCGGGTGAGCGCGGATGAAATCGGCCATGGCCTCGGGCACCAGCAGTTGCGCGGGATAAGGGCCGCAGCCGAAGCGCAGCTCGCCGGCATCGAGGCCGTTGTACTGCTGCAGTTCGTTGCGTAGCGAACGGGTACCGGCCAGCAGGCGCCGCGCGTGCTGCAGCACCAGCTCGCCCTGGCCGGTCAGGCGGAAGTCGCGGCTCTGGCGGTCCACCAGCAGGCAGTCGAGGTCGCGCTCCAGGGACTGGATGCTGCGGCTCAGTGCCGACTGGCTTAGGCCAATGGCGTCGGCAGCGCGCTGGTAGTTCTGGAAGTCGGCGAGGGCGGCCAGGTGGCGGAGCTGTCTGAGTTCCATCATGCGTCCTGCGCATAAAAGAGTTGAGTCGAATGAATTTGATGGATAGCAGAGTCAGCTGGTCTAGTAAACCGCCTGCCGAACCGGACCTATCCCATGTCGCCCTTGCTGTTCGCCTCCAGCGCCTTCGCCAGCACCATCCTCCTGCATGCCGCCCGCCTGGGGTTGTGCGCGGCGGAATTGCGCCTGCGCGCAGGGATTGCCGAGGCACAGCTGGCGGATCATCGCGCGCACATCCCGGCAGACCAGGTGGAGTGCCTGTGGAGCGAGTGCGAGCGCGCCAGCGGCAATCCGCAGTTCGGTTGCGAGCTGCTCAACAGCATGGCCACCCATTGCCTGCAGGGCCTGAACATCCTGCTGGATTCCGCCCCGGACCTGGGCACCAGCCTTGCCGCCTTCTGCCAGTACCTGCCCACGGTGACCAACTGCGTGCAATCGCGCCTGGAAGAAGAGGGCGAAGTCACCCGCCTGACCCTTGAACTGGTGCGTGACGACCTGCACCACTTCGGCCTGGATGCCGCGGTGCTGACCCTGATCCGCAACATTGCCCGGCGTGTCGGGCTGCCGGCGGCGCAGGTGTGCCGGGAGGCCGGCGTCGCTGCGCAACAGCGCTGCACGTCGACGCTCGTCGAGTGGGGCGTGCCCTGGCGGGTGGCGCCTTCGCCGTTCCTGCTGCTGCCCACGGCGCTGCTGGCCACGCCGCTGGTGGGCGCCAATGAGTTCCTCTACCAGAGCCTGCGGCGCCAATGGGGTGATACACGCAAGGACGGGGAGAGCGACGGCCTGAGTCTGGCGCGCATCTGGTTGCGTTCTTCCGACCAGCCCATCGAGCGTATCGCCGAGCGCATCGGCTACCGGCAGAGCGGCAACTTCATCCGCGCCTTTCGCAAGCGCTTCGGTGTTACGCCCAAGCAGTTCCGCCTCGGCCAATACCCGGCATGATCGAATTTTGTCGGTCCCGGCTTGTGGCTGCCGCGTCCGCTCCCTTCATGGTGGGCCGGCGGTACCCATCCTCCGGAGCCCATAATGACAAGAATCCATCCGGCCCCTGTCCCCCTCGCTTTCGTGGGGCAGCGCCAGCACTGCATCTGCCGACCTCTTCTGCTGGCCCTCGCCGTCAGTAGCGCCTCTGGTGCGCAGGCCACAACCTTCGAACTGAACGACGACTGGAGCCTGTCCACCAAGACCACCCTCAGTCTTGGAGCCAGTTGGTCGGCGCAGGACCCCGATCGGCACCTGATGACCCACGCCAACGCGGTGCAGGCGCAGCACATCGACAATGCCGACGGCACCAGTGTGAGCGCCGACGACAATCGCCTGAACTTCAAGAAGGGCGACCCCATCTCGCAGATGTTCAAGGGCCTCACGGACTTCAGCCTGGAGGGCGACGGGCAGGGCGCCTTCATCCGCTTCAAGTACTGGTACGACCATGCCTACGAGACCGGCGACGGCCGCTTCAAGGACTTCGACGACAGCGGCTGGCCGACCCTGGCGCGTTTTCATGGCTTCGACACCCTCGACGCCTACGTATGGAAGGACTTCGACGTCGCCGAACATCCGCTGAACCTCAAGCTCGGCAAGCAGGTGCTGTCCTGGGGTGAGGCTGTGCTGATCCAGAACGGTATCAATGTGATCAACCCGCTGGACTACAGCGCCTTCAACAAGCCGGGCGTGGACATCAAGGAAGGCCAGCTGCCGGTGGAGATGCTCTCGTTCAACCTCGGGCTGAGCGACAAGGTGAACCTGGAAGGCTTCTACCAGTACAACTGGCGGCCCAGCGTGCTGGACGGTTGCGGCACCTTCTTCGCCACCAGCGACGCCATCCAGCCCGGTTGTGGTCCGCTCTACCTGAGCCAGGTGCAGACTGACGCGCAGATGCAGGCAGGCGGCCTGTACGCCGCCCACGGCGATGACCAGGACCCGTCCGACCAGGGCCAGTGGGGCGTCGCCCTGCGCACCCTGATCAGCTCGCTGAACGATGCCGAGGCGGCGTTCTACTACGTGAATTACCACGCGCGACTGCCTTACCTGCAGCTCACCGCGCGCGACAACAGCAAGCCCGGGAACTTCCCCATCGGACGCGTACAGGGCCCCGTGTATGCCGCCGCGTTCCCGGAGAACATTCACCTCTACGGCCTGAGCATCAACGGCGCTCTGCCCGGCTGGGGCACCTCGCTGGCGGCGGAGCTGAGTTACCGGCCGAACATGCCGGTGGCGCTCAACGGCCCGGACATGAACGTGGCGATGATCACCGGCCCCGGCGGCAGTTCGTCGATCACCGACGTGTCGGCCAACGCCTCCACCACCGGCCAGACGCTGGACGGCTGGGAGCGCAAGCCGGTGTGGCAGATGACTGCCTCGGCCACCCAGATCATCGACAACGTGCTCGGCGCCACCCGCCTGACCCTGCTCGGCGAAGCCGGCGTGGTGCACGTGGGCGATGTCGGCGACGAGCGCCTGGGGCGCAACTCCGCCTTCGGCCGCAGCGCGCCGCTCAATGGCACGAAGTGCAACACCGTGGCCAGTGGCGTGACCAACCGCTACTGCACCGACGACGGCTTCACCACGCCCTGGTCCTGGGGCTACCGCCTGCGCGCCGGCCTGGAATACAGCGACGTGCTGCCGGGGGTGAACATGCTGCCCAGCCTGAACTTCCGTCACGACGTGGAGGGTTACTCCTACGATCCGGGCGGCCCGTTCCAGGAAGAGCAGATGGCCGCCGGCCTGTCACTGGCCTTCAACTACCTGAACGATTACAGCCTGGAGTTCGGCTACAACAGCTTCTTCGGCAACAACAAGTACAGCACGCTCGACGACCGCGACTTCTACAGCGTCAGCGCCAAGGTCGACTTCTGAGGAACCGCCCCATGCACCTTTCGAACATTACCGCCCTGGCGCTGGCCATGGGCCTGGCGTTCTGCGCCCATGCCCATGCCTCCGCCAATACTCCAGCCGATCTCGGCAGCAGCCTGACACCGGTCGGCGCCGAGAAGGCCGGCAACGCCGACGGCAGCATTCCCGCCTGGGACGGCGGCCTGAAACCCGACGCGGGGCAGGTCGACGCGAAGGGCGGCTACGCCGATCCCTACGCCGCCGAGAAGCCGCTGTTCAGCATCACCCCGGCCAACGCCGGGCAATACAGCCAGTGGCTCAGCCCGGGCGAGCAGGCGATGCTCAAGCGCTATCCGAACACCTACCGGATCAACGTCTACCCCAGCCACCGCAGCGCGCGGCTGCCCGACGAGATCAACGCGGCGACCCGCGACAACGCCAGCAAGGCCAAGCTTGCCGACGGTGGCAACGGCGTCCTCAACTACCAGCGCGGCGTGCCTTTCCCGCTGCCCAGCGAAGGCGTCGAAGCGATCTGGAATCACATCACCCGCTACCGTGGCGGCAGCATCGAGCGCACCTTCAGCTCGGCCAACGTGAAGGAGAACGGCGTCTACAGCCTGGTTCGCTCGCAGACCGACATGAACTACGCCGAGACCGTTGACGACCTGCCGCAGGACGCCAACCTGCTGTACCTGTTCAAGACCCGTGTGCTGGAGCCGGCACGGTTGTCCGGCGAGGCGGTACTGACCCACGAGCCGATGGACCAGGTCGCCGAACCGCGCGCCGCCTGGCAGTACATTCCCGGCCAGCGCCGGGTGCGCCGTGCCCCGCTGATCGCCTACGACAACAGCGCGCGCTACAGCGACGGCATGGTCACTGCCGACAGTCTCGATGGCTTCAACGGCGCGCCGGACCGCTACGACTGGAAGCTGGTGGGCAAGCAGGAACTGTTCGTGCCCTACAACAGCTTCCGCCTGTACGACCGCACGGTGAAGTACGCCGACATTCTCAAGACGGGCCATCTGAACCCCGACCTGGCGCGCTTCGAGAAGCACCGCGTGTGGGTCGTCGAAGCGACTCTCAAGCCGGGTGCCCGCCACGTCTACAGCAAGCGCCGCTACTACCTCGACGAGGACAGCTGGAACATCCTCCTCGGCGAGCTCTACGACAGCCGTGGCGAGTTGTGGCGCAATTACCAGTCCCACGCCATGCCGTACTACGACAAGCAGTTCACCTACGAGGCGCTGGCAGCGGCCTATGACCTGATCAGTGGGCGTTACTTCGTCAACGGCCTGATGAACGAAGAGAGCAGCGGCCTGAAGACCGGCCAACACGCGAAGATGAGCGACTACACTCCGTCCGACCTGCGTCGCTGGGCGAAGTAGCGTCGTGCCCCTTGCCCCGGCCGGACATGGCCGGGGCTCTTGCGCCGTCCTGGCAACCAGCGGCCCGCCATGATCGCTTTTTGTCCGCTGGGGCTGACCGCCGCCCACGCGGGATGCCGCACTCTGCTCCGACATCCGCCGTGGCGCCGCATGGCCGGGCGGTCCAACAAGAAGAACGAGGAAAACTCCATGCGCCATTGGCTGCCCGCACTCGCCATCCTGCCCCTGTTCGCCGGCCACACCTGGGCCGCCGCGCCCACTGCGCAGCAGGCCCGCGACCTGGCCGAAGCGGCCTATCTGTTCGCCTTCGCCACTGCCGAACACGGCAAGACGCTGCAGGCCATCGCCGCCAAGCTGCCGGTCAACTACCTGTACAACAAGACCACGCTGCTCGGCCCGGAAGACCGCACCGTGGTCTCGCCGAACAACGACACGTTGTACTCCTATGCGCTGCTCGACCTGCGCGAACACCCGGTACTCCTCGACGTGCCGGCGGTGCCGCAGCGCTACTACAGCTTTCAGCTGATCGACATGCGCACCAACAACCTCGACTACATCGGCACACGCGCTACCGGCCGGGCGGCCGGCAGCTTCCTGATCGCCGGCCCCGACTGGGACGGCCGACAGCCCGAAGGCTTCAGCGGCAAGGTGATCCGTTCGCCCAGCCGCATCGTCTTCCTGCTCGGCCGCACCGCCGTGGATGGCGAGGCCGATCTCGACGCGGCCAAGGCCGTGATGGATGGCTACAAGTTGCGCAGCACCCAGCCGACGCTGCTGCCGCACAAGATGGATGTGCCCGAGTACCTGCCGACCAAGGAAGGCCCGGCGGAAAACGCCTTCGTCGACTTCAACGGGCTGTCCGCCTGGCATGCCTGGAGCGCCGACGAGCAACAGCGCCTGGCGCAGTTCGCGCAGATCGGCGTGGGCACAGGCAAGCCATTCGACGCGAAGCAACTGCCGGCAGATATCGCCCAGGCCGTGCAGCAGGGTGCCGAGGCCGGGCGTGAAAGGATTCGCACCGCGAGCGAGCGCTTCGCCGCGCCGGTCAATGGCTGGCAGAGCTCTCCCGCCAACATCGGGCACTACGGCAATGACGACCTGACGCGGGCGGCGGTCGCCTGGAAATACATCTACGCCAACGACCCGGCGGAGGCGATGTACCCGCTCACCCGTGTCGACGCTGCCGGCCAGGCACTCGACGGCAGTCGTGCCTACACCCTGCATTTCGCTCCCGGGCAGTTGCCGCCGGTCGATGCGTTCTGGTCCATCACGCTTTACGACGGCAAGACCCAGATGCTCTCGGCCAACGCACTCAACCGCTACGCCATCAACAGTGCCAGCAACCTGAAACGGGATGCCGACGGTGGCCTGACCCTGAACATCCAGCATGCCCAGCCGGCCAGCAGCGACAACTGGCTGCCGGCGCCGCAGGGACCGTTCAACCTGATCCTGCGCATGTACCTGCCGCAGGAAAAAGCGCTCAAGGGCGATTACCAGCCGCCGGCCGTGCAGCCCGTCAACAGCCAGGAGTAAGCCATGCCACCGATTCTGACCCGCCGCCGTTTCCTCGGCGCCAGCGGCGCGCTCGGCTTTGGCCTGGGCTGCGTACCGAGCTGGCTGCTGGCCGCACCCGACGCGCTGGAAAGCGACCCGGCCGTGTACCAGGACATCGTCCGTCAGGCGTGGATCTACGCCTACCCGATGCTGATGCACTACCAGACGATGCACAAACAGGCACTGGATGCCGCTTCGCCCGAGTACGTCGGCGGTTTCGGTGTGTTCCGCCATTACAGCGAACTCTTCACCCCGAAGAATCGCGACGTGGTAACCCCCAACAACGACACGCCGTACTCCTGGGCCTGGCTCGACCTGCGCGCCGAACCCTGGGTGCTCAGCGTCCCGGCGGTGGCGGACGACCGTTACTACGTGCACCAGCTGGTGGACCAGTACACCTTCAACTTCGGCTATGTCGGCGTGCTCAGCACCGGCCGCGAAGCGGGCGACTACCTGATCGCCGGGCCGAACTGGAAAGGCCAGACGCCCGCCGGCATACGCCAGGTGCTGCGCAGCGAGACGCAGATCGCCATGGTCCTGGGGCGCACCGGCCTGCGCAGTGCCGACGACCTGCCGGCGGTGCGCGAACTCCAGCAGCAGTACCGTCTGCGGCCGCTGCACGACTTTGCCGGTAGCTCGGCGCCTGCTGCCGCGCCGGCGGTGCAATGGCTGCCGTGGGAACTGCCGCGCGATCTCGGCGCGGGATTCATTGCGCACCTGAACCAGATTCTCGCCTTCTGCCCGGTGGACCCGAGCGAGGTGGAGTTGCGCCAGCGTTTCGCTCGCGCCGGCATCGGAGCGGGGCTGCCGTTCAACCCGGCCACACTGAGCCCGGCCCAGCGCCAGGCATTGGCTGCCGGCATCCAGCAGGGCATGGAGGAGCTGAAGGCCAAGGGCGCCACACTGCGTTCCTCCGCCGGGCTGTTCGGCACCCGCGCGGCGATGCACAACGACTACCTGAGCCGTGCCGCGGCGGCGGCCAGTGGTATCTACGGCAACAGCGTGGAGGAGGCGATCTACCTTGGCAGCCGCCAGGACAGCACGCAGCAGCCGCTACAAGGCGGACAGCGTTATCGCCTGCGCTTCGCACCGGGGCAGTTGCCGCCGGCCAGGGAGTTCTGGTCGCTGACGCTCTACGATCTGCCCGACCGGCAGTTGGTCGATAACTCCATCCAGCGTTACTGCCTGAGTAGCCGCGATCCCCTGGTGCACGATGCCGATGGTGGGGTGACGCTCTATATCCAGGCCGACTCGCCCAGCCAGGAGCACGAGGCAAACTGGCTGCCGTCGACCCGCCAGGGGCCGTTCAACCTGATCCTGCGGATCTACGGGCCGGAGCAGCCGGTGGTGGCCGGGCAGTGGACCCTGCCGGGCATCGAACGGGTCTGACTCCGGCCAGCAGCCGAGCCCGTTCCTCGGGCTCGTCTAGCGGCCCACGACGCTTGCCCAGCGTTCACGCGGCAGCTCGTAGCAAAGCCAGGCAGCGGGCGTGCCGGAGAGGTCCAGTTGCGCCTCGTACGCCAGCCTCGCGCCGAGCTTTGTGGTTCCTTTCTGCGAGCGGATGTTGCTCGGCGCGATGTGGAACCACACGCGCTCAAAACGCTGGAAGGCATGACCGAGCATCAGCGACTTCAGCTCGCGGTTGGTCGCGCCGCCCCAGTAGCGGTGATTGATGAAGGTGAAGCCGATGCCGATGTCGTCCGGCTGGTCCGGCACCGGGTAGTAGCGCGAGCAGCCGATGGCTTCTCCGCTCTGCCGGTCGAGGATCAGCAGGCAGCCCCCGGCCTGTACCAGGAACTGGAAGTAGGGCTCGAATACCTCGTGGCGATAGCGCTCGGTGGCCGGGTGACCGGCCCAGGTTTCCGGCGAGTTGGCGGCGGCGAACAGCGCCTGGAAATCATCGGCGCGTAGCGGACGTAATTGCAGGGTGTCGCCGAGCAGGGTCGGCTGGTCATCGAAGGCGGTCATGCCGGGCTCCAGGGTGGCTGGAGCCCAGCTTACGGGCGGAAGGGTCCATAGCAGAGTGCCAATCGCGGGCACTTCGACAGTGCCAATCAGTGCTCAGTCAGCGCAGATGCCGAGGATCGCCCGCGCCGCGGCTTCGGTGCCTCGCGAGGCCTGCATCTGCTCGCGAACGGTGCCGAGGCGTTGCTCCATGGCCTTGTCGGCGAGCAGTTCGGCCAGTGCGCCGGGCAGCGCCGCCAGCGGGTTCTCGAAGCGCGGCAGGTAGCGCGCCACGCCGACTTCCTCGGCGCGCCGGGCGTTGTCGTGGCCGTCCCAGCAGTAGGGGATGATCACCGACGGCAGGCCGAAGTACAGCGCCTCGCAGAAGCTGTTGTTGCCGCCGTGGTGGATGAACAACTGGCACTCGCGCAGCACCGCTGGCTGCGGGTACCAGCTGTCGAGGTAGACGTTGTCCGGCACCGTGTCGTAGTGCTCGCGGTAGGCGCCGACGTTGATCAGGAAGCGGTAGGGCAGTTGGGCCACGGCGTCGATCAGCCGGCGCATCATTGCCACGTCGGCGGCGCCCAGGCTGCCGAAGCTCACATAGATCAGCGGCGCCTCGTCGTGTCGGGGGAACTGCGGTGGGATGTACGGTGCCTCGCTGCGCACGCAGCCGTCTAGGTACAGGTAGCGTTCCGCCGGCAGCGGTTTCTCGCGTTCGTAGCGCACCGGCGTCGGCGACAGCAGCAGGTTGAGCCAGGGCGAGTCTTCGAGGAACTGGCCGGCGGGCAGGGCGGGGTGGCCGCAGTCGGCAAGGAAACGGGCGAAGCGCTCGTGCGCCGGCTTTGTCGCTTGCAGGTAGTGTTCGCGATAGGTCTCACAGGCCTGCGCATCACTGCTGCTGGCACCGGACAGGTACGGTGGCACGGCGGTATCGGGCAACTCGGTTTCCGCACAGGAGACCATGCGTACCCAGGGGCAGCCCGCGGCGGCGATGGCCGGGAAGCTGACCACGTTGTCCAGCACGATGGCATCGGGCTTGAGTCGGGCGAGCAACTGCTGCAGCGGTTTTTCCGACTCGATGGCGGTGTCGATGATGGCTTCCCAGGCCGGCGCCACGTAGCTGTCGATCTGCGCCAGGGGCGGTTGGTCGAAGTACGGCACGTTGCGCTCGATGAAGCGCTCCCAGTAGTGCTGGTGGTCGGCGGCGGACAGCGGCGAGTCCAGCTGCAGCGGGTACTCGGCGAAACCGTACTCGGCGAATATCCCCTGGAAATGCGCATGGCAGATGAACACCGGGCGCGCGCCGAGTTCGCGCAGGGCCTGGGCGATGCCGATGCAGTTCAGCGCGGCGCCGAAACTGGCCTCGGGGAAGAAGGCGACGGTTCTTGTTCTTTGCGTCATGGGCACATCCGGGCGTTGCTCACGGGCACTGCGTGAAACTGATACTGCATTTTTTCGTTAAAAAAAACACCGTGAATGAAAAATACTTAGCGGCGCGCCCCGGCGAATGACTGCGGAATCCCGCGGTTGGCGGTCTGCGGACGTTGAGCGAAGGACAGTCGCAGGTGCAGGCGCATCAGGTCGGCGGCGATTTCCAGCTGTCCACGCTCGATCTGCTCGATGATCTTCAGGTGCTCGCGCAGGGCTTCCTGCAGACGGTGCACGCTGACCATCGGCAGCAGGTTGGGCAGGCGGCGCAGGCGCTGGTGCTGCAGCAGCGAGTCGCCAACGAAACGGTTGCCGCAGCCCTGGGCGATCAGTTCATGGAAACCGATGTCCAGTTCACGGAACTGTGCCACGTCGAAGCGCTCAATGGGCGCGCCGAGCAGTTCTTCCATGGCGCCGCGCAGCAGGGCGAGGCGTGCGAGATCGGGGTCGAAACCGGGGGCGAGCAGGGCTTCGGGCTCCAGGATCAGGCGGTAGCGCAGGCTGTCTTCCAGCGCCGCGAGGTTGTTCAGCAAGGGGCGGAACGACCAGCTCTGTCCGGCGCCGCGCTCCAGTACCTGGTCTTCGCTGAGCTGCGCCAGCACCTTCTGCGCGGCGGCGCGGCCGATGTCGTAGCGGCGCATCAGCTCGCTGGCGCTGAGGCTGTTGCCCAACCGCCCGGCCATGCGGTCGCGCAGTACCGAGGCGGCCAGCGCTTCCTCCTCGGCCTGGGGCAGGGCGGGGCCGAGCACCTGGGCGGAAGGGTCGGCGGCGAGGCGATAGCCCTTGCCCGGTTCGTGGGCCACCAGTTGCTGTTCCAGCAGCAGATCCAATCCTGCGCGGATCAGCGTGCGCGACACGCCAAAAGTGCGCGCCAGCTGTTGTTCCGAGAGCGCGTCGCCTTCGCCCAGTCCGCTGTCCTGGGCGTGCTCGATGACGCGCCGGGCGAGTTCCAGGTGATTGGTGCGCGGTTTTTTCTCAGTGACGTTGCTCAAGCCGATGCTCTCCAGCGGGCCCGTGGCAGAGGGCGAGCCCCTTATGCCACAGCGGGGGTGGTGCAACAAGAATGCAAGAAAGTATTGACTTCGCCAGTGGTTCGGTTTTTATTTTGAAAAAAAGACATGTAGTACGCTTTTCGTTCCGCTGCCGTCGACACACAAAAACAACCATCGTCAGGTGCGCAAGATGAAGCTGAAGACCATGCTCTACGCAGGGGCAACCCTCGCGCTCACGCTGTCCGCCACCACGGCCAGCGCCAAGGATCTGGTGATCTCCATCTGGGACGGCTACATGGCCCCGGACAATCTGGAGAAGTTCCAGAAGGCCACCGGCCTTGAAGCCGACAAATCCCTCCACGCCACCAACGAAGAGATCATGGGCAAGCTCATGGCCTCCGGCGGCGAAGGCTATGACGTGGTGTTCGTTTCCTCGCCCTTCGCCGAGATCCTGCACAAGCAGGGCTTGCTCGCCGAGATCGATCCGGCCAAGGTGCCGAACCTGAAGAATCTCTACCCCGAAGCGCAGAAGCTCGAGTACGACGTCGGCAACCATTTCTCCGTGCCTTACACCTGGGGCACTACCGGTATCTGCTACCGCTCGGACAAGGTCAGCCCGGCGCCGTCGAGCTGGAGCGACCTGCTCAAGCCCTCCGATGCCCTCAAGGGCAAGACCACCATGCTGGCCACCGACCGCTGGCTGCTCGGTGCCGGCTTCCTGGCCAACGGCTGGTCGGTGAACGACGGCAACCCGGATCAGATCAACGCGGTACGCGACCAGCTGATCGCCACCAAGAAGCGTCTGCTGTCCTTCGACGACACCACCTTCTACTCCAAGCTGGCTTCGGGCGAGGCGCTGATGGCCCACGCCTGGGATGGCTGGTGCAACTACGGCACCCAGGCCAACGAGTCGATCAAGTTCGTCGTGCCCAAAGAGGGCTCCGACCTCTGGGTGGACACCATGGTCGTGCTGAAAAGCTCGAAGAACCCCGACGCCGCCTACCGCTTCATCAACTACATGCTGGAGCCGGCGAACCACGCCTGGGTCGCGGAGAACATCCTCTACAAGGTGCCCAACCAGGCGGCGATGGCGACCCTGAAGCCGGACCTGCTGGCCAAGTACCCCAACCTCACCACCACGCCGGCCGAGCTGGTCAAGCAGCAGCAGCTGCGTGACGTCGGTGGTTCCACGCAGAAGGCCTACACCCGCGCCGTGACCGAGATCATGGCGGCCCAGTAAGGCTGCGGAGGGGCGTCGCGCCGGCGCCCCGCAACGCTCTCCGGAATAACCCTGAAGCACCCCGCCTGGCGTGGGGTTGGGGGAACTACGCATGACCGCTTTATCCGCCGACCGCAAATTGTCGGCCTGGCTGCTCGCGCCCGGTCTGGGCTGGCTGGCCCTGTTCCTGCTGCTGCCGTGCCTGCTGGTGCTGGTCTACAGCTTCCTCGAGCGCGGTGCCTATGGCGGCATCGACTACGTGTTCACCTGGGAAAACTACCGCCGCGCGGTGGACCCGCTGTACCTCGATATCCTCCTGCGCTCGGCGAAGATCGCTGGCCTCGCCACGCTGTTCGCGGTGCTCATCGGTTACCCGGCAGCCTACGCCATCACCCGGACCACGCCGCGTCGGCAGGCCGTGTACCTGTTCCTGGTGATGCTGCCGTTCTGGAGCAACTACCTGATCCGCACCTACGCCTGGATCGTGCTGCTCAACCGCGAGGGCCTGCTCAACCGCCTGTTCAGCCTGCTGGGTTACGGCGGCGAGCCGATCAACATGCTCTACACCGACGCCACCGTGGTGCTGGGACTGGTCTACAACTACATCCCCTTCGTCATTCTCGCCATCTACAGCTCGCTGTCGCGCATCGACAACGAACTCTGGGAAGCCTCACGGGACCTCGGCGCCTCCGGCTGGACCACCTTCCGCCGGGTGATCCTGCCGCTCTCGGTTCCGGGCGTGGCCGCTGGCGCGGTGTTCGTCTTCGTGCTCTCCATCGGCAACTTCATCACCGCCGACCTGTTGGGCGGCAAGCAGGTGCAGATGGTTGGCAACCTGATCTATGCGCAGTTTCTCACTGCGCGGGACTGGCCGTTCGGCGCGGCGCTGAGCTTCTTCCTGATCGGCATCATGCTGCTGTTGCTGTTCATCCAGGCCATGGTCTCGCGCCGGGCCCAGGGCGCGGAGGGCGAACGCCATGCGTAACTCTTCGGGCATCGCCCTCGGCGCACACCTGTGGCTGGTGTATGCCTTCCTCTATGTGCCGATCCTGGTGCTGATCCTCCTGTCGTTCAACGCGAGCGGCCTGCCCACCGCGTGGGGCGGTGCGTCGCTGAAGTGGTACGGCAAACTGTTGGCCAACGCCTCGATCCAGCACGCGGCGCTGAACACCCTGATCGTCGCGCTGACTTCCACCTTCATCGCTTGCGTGCTCGGCACGCTGCTCGCCCTCGGTGTGGAGATGCGCGCACGCAACAGCGGCAAGAAAGGCAGCAACATTGCCGACACCCTGCTGATGGCGCCGATGATCATTCCCGACATCGTCCTGGCCATCGCGCTGCTGAGCTTCTTCAACCTGCTGAAGATGAGCCTGGGGCTGCACTCCATCATCCTCAGCCACGTGGTGTTCAACATCGCCTTCGTCTGCGCGGTGGTGCGCACCCGCCTCAAGCACTTCGACTACTCGATCCTCGAAGCTTCCATCGACCTGGGTGCCGGCTGGTTCACCACCGCGCGCCGCGTGCTGTTGCCGGCGATCTTCCCCGGCGTGCTGGCCGGCGGGCTGCTGGCGTTCACCCTGTCGGTGGACGAATTCATCATCGCCTTCTTCAACTCCGGCTCCGGCAGCGCCTCCACCACCTTGCCGATGCAGATCTACTCGATGATCCGCTTCGGCGTGACCCCGGAAATCAACGCCCTCGCGACCCTGGTGATGCTGGTCAGCTTCACCGCGCTGTTCGCCTCCCAACGTCTGAACAAGGTGCCCAAAGCCCATGACTAAGTCATCCGACCTGCTGGTGCTGGACCAGGTCAGCAAATCCTACGGTGAGGGCCTGACGGCGGTGGACCAGGTGTCCCTGGCGATCCGCGAGAACGAGTTCTTCGCGCTGCTCGGCCCCTCCGGCTGCGGCAAGACCACGCTGATGCGGATGATCGCCGGCTTCGAGACGCCCAGTTCCGGAGCGATCTATCTGGGTGGCCAGGACATCTCGCCGCTGCCGCCGAACAAGCGCCCGCTGAACCTGATGTTCCAGTCCTACGCGCTGTTCCCCAACATGACCGTGCGCGGCAACATCGCCTACGGCCTGGAGATGGAGAAGCTGCCGGCCGGTGAGATTCGCCAGCGCGTCGACGCGGTGCTGGAAACCGCGCAGCTCGGCCCGCTCGCCAATCGCCGGCCGGACCAGCTCTCCGGTGGCCAGCGCCAGCGCGTCGCCCTGGCCCGCGCACTGGTCAAACGCCCGCGCGTGCTGCTGCTGGACGAACCCCTCGGCGCGCTGGACAAGAAGCTGCGCGAGAAGATGCAGCTGGAGCTCAAGCGCCTGCAGCACGAGAGCGGCATCACTTTCATCATGGTCACCCACGACCAGGAAGAAGCCCTGGTCATGTCCGACCGCATGGTCGTGCTGCGTGACGGCAAGGTCTGCCAGTGCGGCAGCCCCAGCGAACTCTACGAGAACCCGGGCAGCCGCTTCGTCGCCGATTTCATCGGCGTCAGCAACCTGATCGAGGGCCGTCGCGTGGGCACCAACCGCCTGCAGGCCGGCGACCAGGTGCTGAACATCGAGACCACCGCCGAGGCGAGCCCCGAGAGCGTGACCCTGGCGCTGCGCCCGGAGCGCCTGCGCGTGCTCACCGACTCGACGCCGGCCACCGACAACCAGATCCAGGGCGAGGTGGCGGAAGTCGCCTACCACGGCCTGGACACCAACCTGCACGTGAACACGGCGCTGTCCAGCAAGCCGCTGATCGTCCGCGTGCCGTCCTCGGACTACGACTTCTTGCGCCTGGCCGCCGGCATGCCGGTGCGCCTGGGCTGGGATGCGCGGCACGGCCGCGTGCTGACTCACTGATTGCTTCAAGAACAAGACTTACAGGAGAGCACCATGAGTAGTGAACGCAAGGTCATCGCCTTCTTCCCCGAGGCCGCCTACGGCCCGGCCCTCAACTCCGTCGGCATCGCCCAGGCCTGCGAGGCGCTGGGGCACAAGGCGGTGTTTCTCACCGATCCGGGCATGACCGGGGTGTACTCGGCCTACGGCTTCGAGGAGCATTACGTGAACATGTCCGAGCCGATGCCGGCCGAGGAGATGGCGCGCTACTGGACCGACTTCATCAACGGCCACATTCCCAACTTCCGCAAGGCGCCGATCGATCAGCTCGACAACTACGTGAAGGAGTGCTGGAAGGCCATCGTCTCCACCTCCAAGTGGGCGCAGAAGGAGCTGCCGGCGATCCTCGACAAGATCAAGCCGGACCTGATCTGCGTGGACAACGTGATCCTCTTCCCGGCCATCAAGCACTACGGCAAGCCCTGGGTGCGGATCATCTCCTGCTCGGAGAACGAGGTGCACGACCCGGACATTCCGCCTTACCTGTCGGGCATGAGCGCGGACGATAAAGAGGGCCACGCGCGCTTCCAGAAGCGTTTCGAGGAAGTGATCGCGCCGATCCATGCCGACTTCAACGACTTCCTTGCCGAGTGTGGTGAGCGGCCGTATCCGCTGGGCACCTTCTTCGAAGAGTCGCCCTACATGAACCTGTTGCTGTACCCGGACCCGGTGAAGTTCCAGCGCCGCCACCCGCTGCCGGCGCGGCAATTCCACTACCTGCAGGGTTGCGTGCGCAGCGACAAGCCCTACGAGATTCCGCCGTTCAAGGCGCACAACGACAAGCCGCTGCTCTATGTCAGTTTCGGCAGCCTGGGCTCGGGCGACGTCGAGCTGCTCAAGCGCCTGGTCACCACCATCGGCAAGCTGCCGTACCGCGCGCTGTTCAATGTCGGCGAGCACGTGGAGAAGTACGACGACCTGCCGGACAACGTGATCGTCTCCAACTGGTACCCGCAGCCCTCGGTGATCGCCCAGGTCGACGGAGTGATCCACCACGGCGGCAACAACAGCTTCACCGAGTGCCTGTTCTTCGGTAAGCCGGCGATCGTCATGCCCTACGTCTGGGACGGCCACGACAACGCCATGCGTGCCCAGGAAAGCGGCCACGGCCTGCGCATGGACCGCTACGACTGGAGCGAAGAAGACCTGGCGCGCAACATCGCCCAGTTGCTGGGCGACCAGTTGATGCAGGAGCGCCTGGCGCGTACCAGCGACTACATGCGTTCGCGCAAGGGCCCGGAAGACGCCGCGCGCATCCTCGACCAACTGATGGGCGGCAAGGCGGTGAACCATGGCTGAATTCAAGGCCGACAGTAGCGCGCCGCACATCCGTGGCGCCCGCGACTACGACGACCTGGTGGACTGGGGCGTGCAGTCCGATGCGCTGGAGGGTGTGTCGCACTCCAGTGGACGCCTGCTGTTCAAGGGGCCGAACAACAGCCCCGAGACCGGCCTGTGGGTCTGTACCCCCGGCCGCTGGCGGCTGTCGATTCCGCGCGATGAGCTGTGCCACTTCGTTGCCGGGCGTGCCACCTATCGCTCCGACGAGGGCGAGGTGATCGAGGTCGAGCCCGACACCCTGGTGCTGTTCCCGGCCGGCTGGACCGGCGAGTGCACCGTGCACGCGACCCTGCGCAACCTCTACATGCTGGCCTGACCGGGAGGGCTCGTAGGGCGCATAACGCCTCAAGCGTTATCCGCCATCGACCTTGCGCCGGACCCATCGGCGGATAACCGCAAGCGGTTGTTCGCCCTACGCCTTATCCGGCCGCCCAAGCGGGTGGCCATTGCTGGAGAAATTCATGAAGACCCCCGTTATCTACCGCCCGCTGCAAGTCACCGAACTCAAGGACTGGGGCGTGATCCCGACCATGCTCGAGGGCGAGTCCCATGTCAGCGGCGTGGTCCTGCACAAGGGGCCCGAAGGCCAGTCCGAATGCGGCATCTGGCATTGCACGCCGGGCAAGTGGTTCTGCCACGTGACCAGCGACGAGTTCTGCCACTTCCTCGAAGGCCGCTGCACCTACGTGCACGAGTCCGGCGAGGTGATCGAGATCGAGCCGGACACCGCGGCCTTCTTCCCCAAGGACTGGAAGGGTGTGTGCACCGTGCACGAGACCATCAAGAAGGTCTACATGATCCGGTGATGCCATGAACCTGTCCTGCGAAACCACCCGTGCCGCGGCCCGCGAGACCTTTCTCGCCGGCAGTGGCCTGGCCGAAGCAGCGCTCGTCGCGCTGCCGGCCGATGCCTCGGCGCGCCGCTACTTCCGCCTGGACGGTAAAGCGCTGCTGCTGATGGACTCGCCACCCGGTGCCGAGCCGTTGGCGCCGTACCTGCGGGTGGCGCAATTGCTGCGCGATTGCGGGCTGTCGGCCCCCGGCGTGCTGGCTGCCGATCGCGAGCTGGGCCTGGCGCTGATCGAGGACTTCGGCGACGCCACCTACACCCGGTTGCTCGCCGCCGGCCACAGCGAGACGGAGCTATACCGCCTCGCCGTGGACGCCCTGGTACGCCTGCACCGTGCCGGCCCGCAAGCCGCCGAAGGCGTGCCAGCCTACGATGGGCAGAAGCTGGCGGACGAGGCGGCGTTGTTCATCGACTGGTACGCGCCGTTGCTGGTGGGCGACAAGGCCGCCGCGCAGATTCGCGAGCGCTACCTGGCGGAGTTCGCGGCGCTCTGGCGCGACGTCTCTATGCGCCGTGAAGTGCTGGTGCTGCGCGACTACCACGTCGACAACCTGATGCTGCTGGAGGGCAGGGCGGGGGTGGCGGCGTGCGGCCTGCTGGACTTCCAGGACGCACTGTTCGGCGCGCCGGCCTATGACCTCATGTCCCTGCTGGAAGACGCGCGCCGCGACATTCCCGAAACCTTGCGCGTGACGCTGCTCACCCATTACCTCAGCCAGCGCCCGGAAGTGGACGGCCGGCGTTTCATGGCCGATTTCCAGGTGCTCGCCGCGCAGCGTCACGCCAAGGTGCTGGGCATCTTTGTGCGCCTGGCCAGGCGCGACGGCAAGCACGGTTACCTCAAACACCTGCCGCGCGTGCTGCGGCTGTTCCAGCGTGCGCTCGACAACGAACACCTGCGTCCGCTGGCGGCGCTGCTCGACGCTCATCTACCGAACTGGCGCCAACCGCTGGAGAGCGATGTGATCGCCCAGCGCCTGGCTTCTTCCGAATCCCTGCGGAGCCTTCCATGACCGACTTTCACAGCGACGTGCCCCTGCGCTTCATCGGCCCCCACTATCAGGGCGCAGCGACGCAGCGCCTGCGCGACATCATCAACCCCGCCGATCTCACCCAGGTGGGTCGTATCGCCCTGTGTGACGCCGAGGACGTGGACGCCGCCATCGACGCGGCCAACGCGGCCCAGCGCGAGTGGAAACGTGTGGACGCGAAGTCCCGCGCCGCGATCCTGCACCAACTGGCCAATGCCATCGAAACCGACCAGGCCACCCAGCGCGAAGTGGCGCGGCTGATGACCCTGGAGATGGGCAAGCCGTTCCCCGAATCCATGGGCGAGCTGGCCAACTGCGCGCCGATCTTCCGTTACTACGCCGAGATGGCTCGCGACGAGGCCGGCAAGGTGGCCGGCACCACGCAGCTCGGCTCGTTCCAGCACGTACGCTACGAGCCCTATGGCGTCAGCGTGCACATCATGCCGTTCAACTTCCCCATCCTGCTGATGTGCTGGACCCTGGCTGCTTCGCTGGCCGCGGGCAACGCCTGTATCGTCAAGCCGGCGGAGAGCACGACGCTGTGCACGCTGAAATTCATGGAGCACTTCAAGGTGCTGCCGGCGGGGATGGTCAGCTGTGTGTCGGGCGATGCCAGCACCGCGCAGCGCCTGGTGCAGTCCGAGCGCACCCATGCCGTGGCCTTCACCGGTAGCGTCGCCGCCGGCAAGGCGGTGGCGGTGGCGTGCGCCGAGCGGATGAAGCCGGCGGTGATCGAGGCCGGCGGCAGCGACCCGATGATCATCTCCCGTCATGCGCCGCTGGAAGTCGCGGCGGCTGGCGCGGTGACCGCAGCCTTCCACCTGAGTGGGCAGATCTGCACCTCGGCCGAGCGTTTCTATGTGGTCGATGATGTGCACGACGAGTTCGTCGCGCGTTTCGCCGAGCGGACCCGCGCGCTGCGCATCGGCCACGGGCTGGAGCGTTCCGAGATCGGTCCGATGGTCAGCGAGGCCGCGCGCGCCAAGGTTATCCGTCTGGTGGACGACGCCATCGCCAAGGGCGCCACGCTGGTCTGCGGCGGGCGCATCCCGGAACAGTTCCCGGTGGGCTGGTACTACGAGCCGACCATCCTCACCGACGTCACCCCGGCCATGGCGATCTTCCACGAGGAGTGCTTCGGCCCGGTGGCGGCGATCTGCAAGGTGAAGGACTTCGACGAGGCCGTGCGCCTGGCCAACGACTCGCCCTTCGGTCTCGGCGCCTCGCTGTTCTCCACCGATCTTGCCGAAGCCATGGAAGCGGCGGACCGCCTGGAGGCGGGGATGGTCTGGGTGAACAACCCGCTGATCGACAACGATGCGCTGCCGTTTGGCGGCTGGAAAATGTCCGGCATGGGCCGCGAACTGGGCCGCCAGGGCCTGGATGCGTTCCGCCGCTCGAAGATGGTGATCATCGACCACCAGCCGCAGATCCACTCCTGGTGGTACCCGTACAGCGACGAGGTGTTCTACCAGGGCTGAGCTGATCCTCAGTGAGATCAGGCCGGGGCGCGGCCGAGCCTTTCCAGCAGCCGCGCCTTCACCTCAGGCCACTCGCTGTCGATGATGCTGAAGCGCACCGAGTTGCGCTTGCGCCCGTCGGGCATGATCCGTTCATGGCGGACGATGCCTTCCTGCACTGCACCCAGACGCAGGATGGCGGCGCGGGATTTCTCGTTCAGCTCGTCGGTGGTGAACTGCACGCGCACGCAGTCCATTTCCTCGAAGGCGTAGCTGAGCAGGAGGAACTTCGCCTCGGTGTTGATCGGTGTGCGCTGCGCCGACAGGGCGAGCCAGGTGTGGCCGATCTCCAGCTTGCGGTTGACGCGGTCGACCTTCCAGAAGCGGGTGCTGCCGACAATCCTGTCGGTGCGCCGGTCGAGGATGGCGAAGGGCAGGACGCTGCCTTCTTCCAGGCCCTTTGCAGCCTTGGCGAGGTAGGCCGCGACCGTGTCCGGGCCGGGTACCACGGTGACTTTCAGATTCCACAGTTCGCCATCGGCAGCGGCTTCGAGCAGGGCGTCGGCGTGCTCGGCACGCAGAGGGATGAGTTCGACGTGGTCGCCGATCAGGTGAGGGCAGGTGAGGGATAGC
Organism: Pseudomonas sp. YH-1; assembly: GCF_051990045.1. Lineage (NCBI taxonomy): Bacteria > Pseudomonadati > Pseudomonadota > Gammaproteobacteria > Pseudomonadales > Pseudomonadaceae > Pseudomonas > Pseudomonas sp. YH-1. Next base: position 4,022,758 of record NZ_CP178184.1, read on the forward strand.
ATGGCGCTGGGCTCTGGATAAGGCGAGCCACCAGCCTACCGGATGCGCTTCGTTTTTCGTAGGAGCGAGCTTGCTCGCGAACCTCCAGGACAGGGCGTCGGATCATTCGCGAGCAAGCTCGCTCCTACAGGTTTGGGGTACCCATAAACCGATAGCCTTGTAGGGCGGATAACCTGGAACGGGTTATCCGCCGGCGCTCGGCGGCGGATAACGCTGACGCGTTACACGCCTTACGAGAGCGTTTCAACCAACGAACCGATAACCCTTGCCGCGCACCGTCAGGATCAGCGGATGTGAGGGCGTTTCTCCCAGCTTGGCGCGCAGATGGGCGATGCGCACGTCCACCGAGCGGTCCAGCCCGTCGTAGGGAATGCCACGCAGGGCAAGGAGCAGCTCGTCGCGGCTCAACGTCTGGCCGGCGCGGCTTGCGAGGTGCCAGAGCAGGTCGAACTCGGCACCGGTGAGGTCGATGCGTTGGCCATCGCGGTGGACTTCGCGCTGCCGTGAGTCGAGCCGCAGCCCGGCGATCTGAAGGCACTCGGGCGCGATTTCCTGTGCTTCGCGGCGGCGCAATAACGTGCGCACGCGGGCTAACAGCAGGCTGGGGCGAACCGGCTTGCAGACGTAATCGTCCGCGCCGTTTTCCAGGCCGTCGATCTGTTCGGTGTCTTCGGAGCGGGCGCTGAGCATCAGGATGGCTCCGGCGTAGCCTGGGCGGATGCGCCGGCAGATGGACAGGCCGTCTTCGCCGGGCAGCATGCGGTCGAGGATCACCAGGTCCGGACGTTCATCCATTACCCGAGCGGCCGCACGTGCGCCGTCGGCTTCCACGCTGGCAGTGAGACCGTGGTGTTCGAGAAACTCGCGGGTGAGTGCGGCGAGGCGCAGGTCGTCCTCGACGATAAGGATGCGGGCGGCTGTCATGGTTACAGGAAGTGGAGGGCGCGAGGCGGCTTGTGACTGCCCCGCGCCAAGGCGCCTTATCAAAGGCAGACGCGCGCAATCGAACCGTCAATCGACAGTCGAGTACCGTAGGGTTCCGACAGCGCGGCGAAGCGCTGCAGGATCGCTTGTGCGTGGTCGCCTTCGGCCAGGCGCGGGCGGCCACGGCGGTGCACCGCCTCGCCCAGACCCAGGCTTACCGGGTGCAGTTCGATACCGGTGAGTCGGCGGCCGTCGAACTGGCACACCGGCACCAGGCTTTCCCAGAAGCGCGAGTCGGAGGGGAAGCTGCGGGTGTCGTTCTGCGTGCGTTGCAGGAATACCTTCGACGGCGTCTGGTTGCGGTCCACGCGGAACTGCTCGTAGCTGTCCGCCGGCAGGCGCTCCACCAGTTCGTTCTGGCCGATGAAGTTGCCCAGGCTGTAGAAGATCGGCTTGCCGTTGTAGATTTCCATGCCGCGCAGCAGGTGCGGGCCGTGGCCGACCACGATGTCGACGCCGGCGTCGATCATGCGCCGCGCCACCGGCTGGATGAACTCGGCGGCCGCTTCCAGGTTCCAGTCGCCGGTGGCGTCATGGCCCAGTTCGTGGGCGTGGATGCTCAGCACGACGATATCCGACATCGTCCGTGCCTCCTCGACCCAGCGCAGGATCTCGTCCATGTCCTTCTTGCGCGGCAGGGTGCGCAGGCGGGCGCTCTCGCCCTGGCGGAACAGCAGCGGGGTAAAGGGACCGAACACCGCCAGCGACGGGTCGGGGATCGGATGGGCGAAGCCCAGGTCCACTGCGCCCTGGTAGAGGCGGTCCAGGCCGAGGCTGGCGATGATGCCGCGCATGGCCTCCATCTGTGCGCCGTCAAGCTGGTGCACGGTGTCGTAGCGCAGCGGGTTCAGGCCGGGGCGGCCAGGCATGTCGCGGGTCTGCTCGCTGGCTTCCTGACCCTTGCCGAAAGTGGAGGTGCAGGCCAGCAGCGAGACGGTGCCGCCGGGCTTGGTGCAGTACACCGGGCGACGGGCTTCTTCCAGGTTGCGGCCGGTGCCGGCGAACAGCAGCTCGCGCTTTTCCAGCTGAGCGTGGGCGGCGTGCAGGCCGGCAATGCCGTAGTCCAGGCTGTGGTTGTTGGCCGTGGAGAACAGGTCGAAGCCGCCGTCCACCAGCTCATCGAGAATCCAGGATGGCGCGCCGAAGTGCGAGCCGCCGCTTTCCAGCACGGCGTCGCCCTGGAAATCGTTGGGCAGCACTTCCAGGTTGGTGAAGCTGACGTCGGCGCCGCGCAGCAGGTCGAACAGCGGGCGCAGGGTTTCGTCGTCGCGGCTGTTCAGGCGGCGTTGCAGGATGCTGTCGCCGGTCAACGCAATCTTCATGGTCCACCTCATCGTTGGGGAGTCGCTGATGGCGGCGGACTTTAGGGCAATGTGCGGCGGCGGTCGGCTGAATCCTGGGTATCGCAATAGCCGTCGGTTATCGCCCACGGGGAGTAACCCGGCGGCGCTTCCATTCTGGCTATGGGCATCACTTTTTTTCAGAAGTCAGCGTTGTGACAGCGCTCTTACCATGCGACCGCCTCCCGGCCCAAGAGCCGCGGAGCAGGGGTGGCACGGCTTGCCGTGACCAGCACGATCCAGGCGGAGAGCAGCATGAAAAGAACAATAACCGGCGCCGCAGGCTTCAAGCCGCACGCGCTGGCGCTGGCGACCAGCATGGCCCTTGGCGGGGCATCTTCGGCTCAGGCAGTGAGCTTCAACGTGGGGGAAATCGAGGGGCGCTTCGACTCGACGCTGTCCATCGGCGCGAGCTGGGCGATGGACAGTCCGGACAAGAAGTTTATCGGCTCCCGTAACGGCGGCACAGCTTCGAGCCAGACTTCCGATGACGGTCGCCTGAACTTCAAGAAGGGCGAGACCTTCTCCAAGATCTTCAAAGGTCTGCACGATCTGGAATTGAAGTACGGCGACAGCGGCCTGTTCCTGCGTGGCAAGTACTGGTACGACTTCGAACTGAAGGACGAGCACCGCCCGCTCTACGACATCGATGACAGCGGCCGCGATACCGCCGCCCAGTCCTCCGGCGCCGAGCTGCTCGACGCCTTCCTCTACCACAACTACAACATCCACGACCTGCCGGGCACCGTGCGCCTGGGTCGCCAGGTGGTGAGCTGGGGCGAGAGCACGTTCATCCAGAACGGTATCAACTCGATCAACCCGGCAGACGTTGCCGCGCTGCGCCGTCCCGGTTCCGAGGTGAAGGAAGCGCTGATCCCGGTGAGCATGCTGTATTTCAACCAGGGGCTCACCGACACCCTGTCCATGGAGGCCTTCTACCAGCTGGAGTGGGAGAAGACCGTGCCGGACAACTGCGGCACCTTCTTCGGCAGCGACGTGGCGGCCAAGGGCTGCGACATCAACATGGCGGTGAACGGCAGCGACTTCGATCGCGATATCGACGGCACTGGCATCAAGGGTGGCTACGGCTACGTGCCGCGCACCAAGGACCACGACGCCCGTGACGGCGGCCAGTTCGGCGTGGCGCTGCGCTGGATGGTCAACGACACCGAGTTCTCTGCTTACGCGATGAACTACCACAGCCGCACCCCCACCAGTAACTGGGTGGTGGGCAAGGGCGCGCTGGCCGACCCGGTGGGTGGCCTGATCGGGCAGGGCGGGCGCAGCACCGCCAGCTGGTATCTGGACTACCCCGAGGACATCCGCCTCTACGGCCTGGGCTTCAACACCACCTGGGGCAGCACGGCGGTGCAGGGCGAGATCAGCTACCGCCCGAACATGCCGCTGGGCATCAACTCCAGCGACGTTTCCGGCGCCGCCACCCTCGGTTCGGCCTCCACCAATGCCCTGGTCAATGCCGGCCTTCCGATCTTCGCCAGCGGCTGGGCGGATTCGAGCTACGGCTCGCTGATCCAGGGCTACAAGCGCATGCCCTATACCCAGGCGCAGATGACCTTCACCAACACCTTCGACCAGATTCCGGTGATCGCTGCCGAACGCCTGACCCTGGTCGGCGAGATCGGCTTCGGTCATATCGGCGACCTGGGCTCCACCGATGGTTCGGACCTGCGCTTCGGCCGCAGCAGCGTGTACGGCAACGGCGAACTGGCCAGCGCCGGTTCCTCGTCCCTGCTGGGCCTGTCGGGCAACGCGCTGTGCGAGAAGGTGGTCAACACCGCCAACCCCGGCCAGTGCAACGACAAGGGCTTCTACACCCAGAACTCCTGGGGTTACCGCCTGCGCGCCGGCCTTGAATACAACGACCTGATCGGCGGCATCTCGCTGCGTCCGAACCTGGCGTTCTCCCATGACGTGGAAGGCTACGGCCCGACCTTCAACGAAGGCGACAAGTCGGTGAGCGTCGGCGTCGATGCCGAGTACCTGAGCCGCTACACCGCCAGTATCAGTTACACCGACTACTTCGGCGGCGATTACAACGTCAACACCGACCGCGACTTCCTCGCCGTCAGCCTGGGCGTCAGCTTCTGATGCCTATCCGTCCCAGAGGTACAAGCATGAACAACAAGCAATGGTTGCAGGCGGGCTGCCTGACGCTGAGCCTGCTCGCCGGGCAGGTCATGGCTGCGGTCGGAGCCGACCAGGCCGCGCGCCTGGGCAATGAACTCACCCCGATTGGCGCTGAGAAGGCAGGCAACGCCGACGGCAGTATCCCGGCCTGGACCGGTGGCCTGGCGCCCAACGCCGGCAAGGTCGATGCCGGTGGTTTCCTCGCCGATCCGTATGCGGCCGACAAACCGCTGTTCACCATCACCGCGCAGAACGCCAGCCAGTACCAGGACAAGCTCACGCCGGGCCAGCTGGCAATGTTCCAGCGTTTCCCCGACAGCTACCGCATCCCGGTCTACCCGAGCCACCGCAGCGCCAGCTACCCGCAGACGGTGATCGACGCGGCGAAGAAGAACGCTACCGCCACCTCGCTGGCCGAGGGTGGCAATGGGCTGAACAACTTCACCATGACCGTGCCGTTCCCGATTCCGCAGAGCGGCCTGGAAGTCATCTGGAACCACGTCACCCGCTACCGTAGCAACGCCATGCTGCGCACCACGGCGCAGATGAACCCGCAGACCAACGGCGCCTACACCATCAGCTACATGAAGGAGCAGTTCGCCTTCCCGTTCGGGCTCAAGGACTACGACCCGGCGAAGATGAACAACATCCTCTACTACTTCCGCCAGGAGATTCTTTCGCCGCCGCGCCGCGCGGGCAGCGTGATGCTGGTGCTGGAGACCATCGACCAGGTCAAGGAACCGCGCATGGCGTGGATGTACAACGCCGGCCAGCGCCGCGTGCGCCGCGCCCCGCAAGTGGGCTACGACAGCCCCGGTGCGGAAGGCATGCGCACCTACGACGACTTCGACATGTTCAACGGCGCGCCGGATCGCTACGACTGGAAACTGGTGGGGAAGAAGGAGCTGTACATCCCCTACAACAGCTTCGCGCTCGACTCGCCGACGCTGAAGTACGACGACATCGTCAAGCCCGGTCACCTGAATCCGGACCACACCCGCTACGAACTGCACCGCGTTTGGCATGTGGTGGCGACCCTGAAGCCGGGCCAGCGCCACATCTACAGCAAGCGTGATCTGTACATCGACGAGGACAGCTGGCAGATCGCCGAGGCCGACGCCTACGATGGCCGTGGCAGCCTCTGGCGCGTGTCGGAGGGCCATGCGCGGCCGTTCTACGACCAGCAGTTCACCTGGCTGACGGCGGAAACCCACTACGACGTGCTGTCCGGCCGCTACACGGTGTCCGGCCTGCGCAACGAGGAGAAGAGCAGTTACGACTTCGCCGTGCAGTCGAGCAGCAACGACTTCACCCCCAACGCCTTGCGCGCCACGGGCATCCGCTGACGGCGGGCTTTACTGGCGCTCACCGGCGCTCCTTGTGTTCATTCAGCGGCCTTCGGGCCGCTTTTTTTCATTCGATCCTGAATGGCGGATAACGCTGGCGCGTTATGCGCCCTACGAACTGCCAGGAAACCTCGACTGTAGGATGGGTGGAGCGCAGCGATACCCACGCCATCCTACGAAAGGCCCGCTGCGCGACTCGCCGGTCTGCGCCCGTTTACCAACCGTTACTCACGCCGGCCTCGTTTTTGCTTTATGTTCGGACCTGTTACCGATCCCGAGCCGTCGTCCAAACCATGAAGTTGCATCAACTCCGCGCCATCGTCGCCATCTGCGAGAGCGGCAGCATCCAGGAAGCTTCGCGCCTGCTGCACATCTCCCAGCCCGCCTTGTCCAAGAGCATCAAGGAGCTGGAGGCCGAGCTGGGCGTGCCGCTGCTGGTGCGATCCAACCGTGGCATCACCGCCACCGAATACGGTGAGCGCCTGGTACGCCGCGCGCGGCTGGTGGTGGAAGAAGTGCGCCGTGCGCGGGATGAGATCGAAACGCTCAAGGGCGCCATGGACGGTCGGGTAGCCATCGGCGTATCACCGGTGACGCCCAGCCAGCAGTTCGCCAGCTGCCTGCTGCGTTACCGCAAGCGCTACCCCAAGGTGCAACTGCAGATCAGCGAACTGCGCCCCGCCAAGCTGCTCGAAGGCCTGCGCGAAGGCCAGCTGGACCTGGTGCTGACCTCGCAACCGTCTTCGCGCAACGTCGACGGTTTCCATTGGCAGGAACTGTATGCCCAACCCACCACGCTGGCGGTGCGCAAGGGTCATCCGCTGCGCAATGCGCGTTCGTTGCACGAGCTGCTCGACGAAGAATGGCTGGTGCCCGACTCGCTCGACGTCTCCCTCGCCGGGCAGATGTTCGAGCAGTACCAGGTTCGTCATCCCGAGCGCGTCATCGAGTGTGCCTCGGTGGTGCTTTACGCGGAATTGGCGGCCAATACCGATGCGGTGAGCTTCTGGTCGCGGCGGGTGTTCGACCTGCCCATCGTCTCGGGCACCCTCGATGCGCTGGATATCGCCGAGACGGTACCCGGCACCGATATCTCCCTGGTCTGCCGCCCGCCGGAGTTGATGACCCGCGAGGCGCAGACCCTGGTGGACGAGCTGGTCTACGCCTTCAAGGGCCCGCACCTGCGCAAGACAGAATGAGCGGCGTCGATAACCACCTTTGATAAGCATGCGCGAAGGTCATTATTCAGTGCTTCGCGCGTGGGGCATCCTGCCGGCCACATCAGAACAATGAGCAGGATGCGGCATGAGTCAGCACCCCACCCTAGAAAGGTTACTGGCTTCCCAGGAAGCCTTCGCCCGGATTCGCCGGGACCTTCACCAGCATCCCGAACTGGGCTTCGAAGAGGCGCGCACCAGCTCCATCGTCGCCGGCTACCTGCGCGAATGGGGCTATGAAGTCCATGAGGGCGTCGGTGGCACTGGCGTGGTCGGCGTGCTGCGACAGGGCAACAGCGCCCGCAGCATCGGCATCCGCGCCGACATGGATGCGCTGCCCATCGAGGAAGCCAGCGGCGTTCCCTATGCCAGCCAGCACGCGGGTCGCATGCATGCCTGCGGGCACGACGGCCACACGGCCATCCTGCTCTGCGCCGCCCTTGACCTGGCCGAACAGCGCCAGTTCGACGGCACCCTCAACCTGATCTTCCAGCCTGCCGAGGAAACCCTGGGCGGCGCCGTGGCGATGATGGACGATGGCCTGTTCGAGCGCTTCCCGTGCGATGCGGTTTACGCGCTGCACAACGCGCCGGGTCTGCCCGTGGGCTGCTTCCTGACTCGCGAAGGCGCGCTGACGGCGTCTTCCGACCGCGTGTCTATCCGCCTGACCGGTGTCGGCGGCCATGGCGCCATGCCATACCTGGCCCGTGACCCGATAGTTGCTGCCGCCGAACTGGTGCTGGCGCTGCAAAGCATCGTCGCGCGCAACGTGCCGTCTACCGAAGTGGGGGTGGTGACCGTGGGCATGCTCAAGGCGGGGGAGGCGGCCAACGTCATTCCTGACCACGCCGACCTGCGTCTGAGCGTGCGTGCTACCAAGCCTGAGGTGCGCGAGCTGCTCAAGCGGCGCATCGGCGAAATCACCCGTGGCGTCGCCGCCGTGCACGGCATGGAGCTGCAGTACGAATACGAGGAACTGGTGCCGGTGCTGGTCAACACGCCGGAAGAAACCCGGCTCGCACGCCAGGTGCTGACCGAGCTGGTCGGCCCGCAGCGCCTGCTGTCCGAGATCCCTTCGGGATTCCTCGGCAGCGAGGATTTCGCCTGGATGCTGGAGCGCCGCCCCGGCTGCTACATCGCCCTCGGTAACGGCAACAGCGGCCCCAGCGGCTGCATGGTCCACAATCCCGGCTACGACTTCAACGACGGCGCCATTCCCTTCGGCGCGGCCCTCTGGGTGAGGCTGGTGGAAACTTCTCTGAGTACTACTCCCGGTAACGGAGCCCTGGCATGAATCGTCGCAATGCAGTTCTCCTGCTCCTGATGCTGGTGATGATCATCAGCGTGCTGGACAAGACCATCTTCGCCTTCGCTGGCGCGCAGATCATCGACGAGTTGAAGCTCTCGCCGACGGAGTTCGGCTTTATCGGCAGCGCGTTCTTCTTTCTCTATTCGATCTCGGGTGTGCTGGTGGGCTTCCTCGCCAACCGCTTCCCGACACGCTGGATTCTCGCCGGCATGTCAGTGGTATGGATGGCCTCGCAACTGCTGGTAGCGCTGTCCAGCGGCTTCGCCGCACTGGTCGCCGGGCGCCTGTTGCTGGGAGCCGGCACCGGACCGGGCACGGCGGTGACCCAGCATGCCTGCTTCAAGTGGTTCGGTCCGAAGGAGCGGGTGCTGCCCTCGGCGCTGATCCAGGTATCGATCATGCTGGGTGCCGTGCTCGGCGCGCTGAGCCTGCCGCTGGCGATCCAGCACTTCGGCTGGCGCACCGCGTACTTCCTGCTGGCGCTGCTCGGGCTGCTCTGGCTGGTCGTCTGGCTCATCTTCGGCCGTGAAGGACAGCAAACCGAGGAGGAGGGGCCAGGCTCGTCGCTGCGCCTGCCGTACAGCCGCCTGCTGCTCAACCGCAGCTTCATCTGGATCACCCTGATGGGCTTCCTCAGCTACCTGCCCACCGCGCTGGTGTACAGCTGGGTGCCGGTCTACCTGCAGAAGGGCCAGGACATGACGCCCATGCAGTCGGGCTACACCGTGATGGTGGTGACGGTCGGGGTAATCCTCGCCAACCTGCTGCTCTCGACCTTGTCGCAACGGGCGATGAAGCGCGGTGCCTCGGTGCAGCGCGCCATGGTGCTGCCGCCGATGCTCTTCGCGGCGGTCGCTGGCGTTGCCTTCTGCGCGCTGACGCTGCTGCACGGCGATCGTCTGGCGATCCTGGTGCTTTATGCCCTGGGTGCGATCCTGGTGAACGTCCTGCCAACCTTCTGCAATACCCTGGTCGCCTACATCGCCCCGAGCGCGCAACGCGGCTCGATGCTGGCGATCCATATCGGCGGCATGACCAGCGCCGGCATGCTTGCGCCCTGGATTGTCGGCCAACTGGTCGAGTTGCGCGGCGGCGACATCGCCCACGGATTCGAGACCGCACTCGGCCTGTTCGGCGTGCTTACCGTGGTCTGCGCCATCCTCGGCTGCCGGATCATCGCCCCCGAGCGTACCCGCCAGTCCCTGCAGGGCGAGCATAACGAAGCGCCGCTGCCCGGTGCTGTCGGCCACGCCTGATCTTCTTCAAAGGGCCCGCGCGTCGGGCCCGTTTTCCTGACTCGAATCCAATCATCCGGAGTGGTGATGAAGCCGTCTGCCTGCTTTTCCCAGAGCTACGCCGAAGCGCGTGGCAAATTCCTGGCCGCCTGCCTGTCCGCCGGCCTGGTTGTCGAATCCCACCGTCATCCGCTGACGGGCCGCGATGGTGAGCCCCTTGCCCTGGATGTGGCGCGCAGCGGCCCGCGCGATGCGCGCAACCTGCTGATCATCAGCAGCGGCTGCCATGGGGTGGAAGGCTTCTGTGGCTCGGCAGTGCAGGTCGCACTGCTCAACGATCCCGACTGGCTGGAGCTGTGTGCCAAGGCTGATTGCGCGGTGCTCTACCTGCACGCGGCCAACCCGCATGGTTTCTCCTGGTGGCGGCGCTGGACCCACGAGAACGTCGACCTCAACCGCAATTTCATCGACTTCTCCCAACCGCGCCCGCGCAACCAGGCTTATGGCGCGCTCGATCCGATTCTGATTCCGCGGCGCTGGCCATCCTTCGCCAGCCACCTGCGCCTGCTGCGTTACGCCATGCGCCACGGACGCAAGCAATTGCAGGCGGCCATCTCCAGCGGCCAGGACAGCCACCCCAAGGGCCTGTTCTATATCGGCGCCCAGCCGACCTGGAGCAACCAGGCCGTGCGCAAGGTACTACGCCAGCACGCTCGCGAGTGCGCTCGCCTGGGCTGGATCGACTTGCACACCGGTTTGGGCCCCAAGGGCCATGCCGAGCGCATCTATGTGGGCGGTAACGATCCGCAGACCCTGGCGCGAACCCGCCGCTGGTGGGGCGCGGAGGTGACCTCGGCGCACGAAGGGGGATCGGTGTCGGTGCAGTTGCAGGGGCAGATGATCCTCAGCGCTGCCAGCGAGTGCCCGCAGGCCGAGTTGACCGCCATCGCCCTGGAGTACGGCACGCTGCCGGGGCTCAAGGTGCTCAAGGCGCTGCGCGCGGACCAGTGGCTGGCCAACAATCCCGGCGTGCCGCCGGAGAAGGCCCTGCGCATTCATCGCCAGTTGCGTGATGCCTTCTATGTAGACGAGGACGGCTGGAAGTGCCGGGTGCTGGAACAGGCCGGTGAGGCGGCGCGGCAAGCCCTCGCGGGGCTGGGCGAGGCTCAGCCGGCGGTGGCTCGCGCGTCCAGGTAGCAGATCGTCGTGCGCCGTGACCCATTGGGTCGGCGCTGCGGGTCGGCGAAGGTTTCCAGCTCCTGGAAACCGGCCTTGCGCATCATGCCGGCGGAACCGGGGTTCTCTTCGTGTCGCTCGATGTAGATGTCGGGCAGGTCACGGGCGACCAGATCGGCGATGGCGGCGCGCAGCAGGCGGGTACCCAGGCCACGTCCGGCTTCGCCACGGTGCACCGTAGCCTCGGCGATATAGGCATGGCGTGACCGTCCATTCTGCTGGAAGCGGCCGAAGGCATCGCTTTCATGAAAAGTCACCAGGCCGCGCAGCTCGTTGCCATCCACTGCGACCAACGCCCATATTGCTCCCTCGGCGATGCCCTGGAAGTGCTCGCGTACCGGTCCTTCGGGCAGGAAGTTCCAGTCGTTGGGGCCGTGCTCGAAGATCAGTTCCAGCATGCCCGGCACGTCTTCGGCGTGGGCGGGGCGAATCTGCAGGTCGGCCATGGCGTGCTCCTGGAGGTCGGCTCGAAGTCGGGACGAACGACTCTAGCCACGGTCGATGCCCGGTTGCAGGCACAGTGGCGCAGGAAAACTGTACGGGTTGGGCCGGATCAGCGGCCGGGCAGCATCGGCGTCAGGTGCAGGATGTTCAACAGGTGCGGAACGCGCAGCGGGTAGCAGGCCTGCAGGCGCACGCGCGCCTCGGAGAGGGTCATCTGACGGGAAAACGAGCGCAGCACGGTCTTGCCCAGGCAGTGACCGTCCTGAAAATGCACGAGGAATTCATTCATGGCGAAGCGACAACGAGGAAACACGCACGAGGTGGCGCACAGGGCGCGAATAATAGCGACTTCGACGCGTTCATCGTTGCCATAAATCATCCTTTGCAGGAACTGTCCGACGGAACGCTCGTTCCGCCACCGGCCGAACCGACGACCGGCGGCGTCGGAAAGGGCCTAGAGCCCAGAAGCATGCTCGTAAGAGTAGTCCAGGCGCAGGACGTTGTAGTCCAGCCGCATGCCAAAGGCGTGCATGAAGAAAGCCTCCAGTTGCAGCTCCAGCGAGCGCGAGGTCAACGTCGCCAGGCGTGCGCCCTGGCGGCGCGTGCGGCGGCTCACCGCGGTGAACTCCTCGTGGACTATGCCCTGGGACGCCGGGTCGGCAATCAGGCGATAACAGCTGTCCGGCAGGTCGTCACGCTGGGTGGCGCTGAGGCTGAGTTCGGGATGGCCGTCTGCGTTGGTGATCAATTCCACACTGCAGCGCAGGCCTCGGTCGCGGGCGAAGCGCGAAGCCTCTTCGAAGGCCGGCAGGGCCTTTTGCAGGACCTGGATCTCGAAGGCGAGGAAGAATTGCTCGTCGAATTCAACGTCCTGGGTATCGCGGGGTGCCTGGTTCAACATCGCCGGCATCTCCTGTGTCGATGAAACGAGAAAACTTTCGTAAGCGAGTCGGGATCGCCAAAGTTTCGTCATCGCGGCATTGCAGGACACAACGCACACACAGTCGGCCAGCAATGCCATTTGCCTGAACGAAAGGCCATCTCACTGAAGCCCCCTCGAACTGTCAATGATCATTCCGGCATAACGCGGCTTCACTTAAATAGCCAGGCAAGCACTTTATTGCAGCTCGCCCGTCAGGAGCCGTGTGGCGAGCCCAGTTGAAGGGTGTAACGCGCTGTTTACGCCGGACGATTGGAGCTGAGTGTTTCGGATGAGTGGAGGGGGGCGGGAGCCGGCCAATCAGACCCTGCACATGGCAGGGGCCGATCGAACCGGCTGGCAGTCTTATTCGGTCAGGACGGTGAACTCTATACGACGGTTCTTCGCACGCCCTTCCTCGGTCGCGTTATCCGCCACCGACCGGGTCTGGCCGTAACCCTTGGCGCTCAGGACGCCGGCCGGCGCTCCCAGTTTCACCAGCTGGGCGACGACGGCCGCGGCGCGCTTCTGGCTCATGGCGAGGTTGCCCTGGTCAGTGCCGAGACTGTCGCTGTGGCCGCCGACTTCGATATGGGTGCCTTGCGGAGCGGCCTTGATGGCTTCGGCTGCACGCTGGAGGATGTCGAGGCTGTCGGCGGTGATGCGATCAGAGTTGCTGTCGAAATAGACCTGCATCAGGTTCAGTGCGCCGACCAGGTCTTGGGCGTCGAAACCCTGCTAATGCTCTTGGTCAGCGAAATGCGGCTCTCTCCTGTCAGGACCATTTGCTCGCGTGAAGGTGCACCTCATGGACTTGGATGCGGTCCAATGGATCATGTGTTGGGTGTGGAGGTCATCGCCCAGGTGATGAACCCGGCGTTAACAGCCGTAAAAGCCAAGGCGATCAGGAATACGGTGTCAGCTACCCGCATCATCCGCTGACCACGTAGGGTGCGGTGAGTACGCAAGCTCCAGTAGGAAGTTAACGCCGAGACCAGGTAGAACATCATGTTGACTGCCACCAGGTCGTCGATGATCAGGTCTTCCCGGCGCAGGGTGAGGATGACCCGGATGATGCCAATCACCGTCAGGCACACGCCGACCATGGTGGCGGAGACGGAGAAGATGTGGATGCAGATGTCGTCATCGAGGCTGGGAGGTTCCTGCTCACTCATCGCGTTTCACTCGCTGGCGGGAAATGCGGAAAGCGTAGTTGCGATTCGATGAAGGCTTGAGTACGAAGGCTAACGCGCCTACTGTCAGCGGCTGCCCCAAGCCCGGACATGAAACGCCCCATGATCGACTTCAACAATGTCACCGCCTACCAGCAGCAGACCCGCGTGCTGGACGGCTTCTCCCTGCATATCGGCGAAGGCGAGAAGGTCGCCATCCTCGGCCCCAATGGCGCTGGCAAGAGTACGCTGCTCAAGCTGATCAGCCGCGAGCTCTACCCGGTGGATCGCGAGGGCAGTTCGCTGAGCCTGTTTGGCCTGGAGAACGTCACTATCTGGGACCTGCGCAGCCGTATCGGCTTCGTCTCCCAGGACCTGCAGGAAGACTACACGCCCTTCACCCAGGCGCTGGAGGTGGTGATCTCCGGTTTCTTCGGCGCCATCGGCAGCCACGGCCACCTGCAGCCCACGCCGGAGCAGGTCGCCAAAGCGCGCGAGATGCTGGCCATCGTGGAGATGGACGGTTTCGCTGAGCGCATGTTCCAGCGCCTCTCCACCGGCCAGAAGCGCCGCCTGCTGCTGGCTCGCGCACTGATCCACGAGCCCCGCGCATTGATTCTCGACGAGCCGGCCAACGGTCTGGACATGGGCGCCAGCCTGCAGATGCTGACCCTGCTGCGGCGCTTCTGCGGCCCGGAGCACGCGATGATCATCACCACCCATCATCTCGACGAGATCATCCCGGAGATCGAACGCGTGGTGCTGATTGCCGAGGGCAAGGTGGTCGCCGACGGGCCCAAGGCCGAGGTCCTCACCAGCGAGCACCTATCTGCGCTGTACCAGGCGCCGCTGAAGGTGACCGAGCAGGAGGGCTGGTACCGTTGCTGGCATGCCTGACCGGCTGCATTTGTAGGAGCGAGCTTGCTCGCGAAAAAGTCGAGCGGGCCGATTCAGGCTGATGCTGGGTTCGCGAGCAGGCTCGCTCCAACAGATTGATTCGCCGAGTTACCGCCCCAACGCCTGACGCTGCATGTGCATGGCTCGGATGCGTTGTTCCCACTGGGCGCGCTCGGTTTCCGGCAGAGCGTTCCACCACTGGCTCACTGCACGGTTGCTGTAAGGCGTCACCCAGTCGGACCAGTGCGCCATCTGCGCCTGCGGAAAACCATTGTCGCGGCCGCGCAGGTAGTGGTCGAAGAAGCCCAGCACCAGCGTGGCCGGTGCTTCGATCAGCACGTCGGTGGGGGCGCCGCCGATCAGCTTGTCGCGCAGTGGGCGGCGCAGGTATAGCGCATTGTCGGTGAGGCCGGCATGCAGGGTGTCGCGCATGACCAGACGGTGGATGCGTGGATTCTGGCCGGCGTGCGCCAGGCTTTCGTAGGCGAAGTCGTTGAAGCTGCGCGGCTGGGTCGGCGGCGTGACGCCGAGCATGCGGTAGAACAGCGACAGGTCCGAATGCAGCATCAGCATGGGTACCGGCAGGTCCCGGTCGAAGGGCGTGAAGTCGAAGTCGCCGCCGTCCAGGTTCACTGCCGCTGCGCAGCGCTGATCGACCATGCAGACCGCACCAGTAGTCGAACCGCCGAAGGACATCCCCATCTCTCCCACGTGATCGAAGTCACTGGCGGCCACCACTTCGGCGACACTCGGGGGGACTTCGCCGGTTTGAAGACGGTCATGGACAAACAGGCGGTCCGCCAGCCAGACCGGCGCGCTGAGATGGATGGCGCGGTCCGCTGGCGGCTTGAGTTCGGTCGCGAAACGCAATTGGCCGTCGAGGCGGCGGGCCAGATCGTCCTCGCCGTAACCTTGCAGCAGAAGTGGCGAGAAGCCGTGCTCTAAGGCATCGCGAAGGTGGACGTAGAGCGCCGGATCAGTGGGGGCAACTTCGCCGTTTGGGAACAGCGTGGGCGAGGCATCCCCCGTGTGCTGTACGGAGTAGACCGCATATCCATTGCTGGCCAGTTCCTCCATGATCCGCCCGTTCATGCCGGCGAAAGAGCCGTAGCCGTGGCTGTAGAGCACCACGGGCAGGCGACCGAGGTCGGCCCGCAGCGGCGCGTTTTCGTAGGAATTGGTACGCAAGTGACGAAGGTGCGTGAGCAGCGGCGGGAAATGGAACAGCTCACCGAAACCGCGCGCGGTGCTGCGGCTTTCGGCATCGCTGAAGTAGTGGCGCGGTTGCGCGTCCACCGCCTGCCTGGCCGGATACCAGACGCGCACCAGCAGGCGCCGGGCCTTGCCGGTTGGCGCGCCAAGGAGGCCAGTACGGCTGGCATCGACCAGCTCGAAGTCGCGCATGCCGACCGGGTAGGGGCCACCGGGCTTGGGTAGCGGTGAGACCGGGAAGAAATACAGTGCGGCGACAGCCAGGCTTGTCAGCAGAGTGAAGAACATCCCCGACCAGACTGGCACTCGTGCCGGGTGCCTGCGCCGCAGCAACAGGGCCAGCACCAGGAGTACGGCGACGACTGCGCCGACGGCAGCCTGCCAGCGATCGTCCCACATGCCATACAGCGCCACGAGCAGCGCGAGCAGGGCGGCGGCATTTGCCAGGGGCCGACGACGCAGCCACCAGCCAAGCAAGGCGACGACGAGCAGGGCGAGCAGCAGGCCGTCGGCAAGCGTCATGCAGCGGCGCCTTTGCGCGGCAGTACGGTCCAGGCGATGCCGAACAGCAGCAAGGCGGCGACCAGCACATAAGGCGCACGGCTATCGACCTGGTGCAGCAGGGTGCCCAGCAATGGGCCGCTGATCATGCCCAGCCCATGCACGGCCACTAGGCTGCCCGCAGCAGCGCCTTGCTCGTCTGCTTCCACGGCGTTGGCGTTGAGCGCCGAGACGGCAGGGAAGACCCAGCCCATGCCGGCGGCGGCAACGAAGCAGGAGGCGTAGAGCATCCACGGTGCCACGGCGAAGCACACTGTGGCGAAGCCCAGCGCGGAAATGCTGCCGCCCACGCCGATCAGGCGCAGCGGCGCCCAGTTCAGCTTGCGTACCAGCATCTGCGCACAGATCAGCGCCACGCCCACGGATGTAAGCGCGATGCCAGCTACACGGGCGGCGTCTGCCGGGGGGAGCTGCAGGCGGTCGAGGGCGAAGAAGCCAACGGTCATCTGCGCCACGGTCACGCAGACCATGGCGATGAAGCCCAGGGTCAGCGAGCGGCGCAGGCGCTTGTCACTGATTGCCAGGGCGGGGCCTTTACGCTCGTGGGTGCGCTCGTGGTGCGGTAGCCATTTCCACAACACGCCCAGCGCCAGTAGCGGTAACAGGCAGGTGAGCAGCAGCGGCAAGGCCAGGCCGAGCATGGCCAGCAGGCCGGCGAAGCTCGGGCCGACCACCATGCCCACGGCGCTGGCGGCACCGAGCCCAGCCATGGCCGAAGCACGCTTGTCCGCGTTCACGTGGTCGGCCACCAATGCCGCCGAGCAGGCCGGCACGGCGGCGTAGAAGCCTCCCGCCAGTCCGCGCAGCGCAACTATTCCGATGAAGGCCGGCAGCGGAGACATCGAGGTATTCAGCGCCAGGGCCATGAAGGCGCAGAGCAGGGCGTAGGTGACCGCGAAGCCGGCCAGGCCGCTGAGCAGGACGCGGCGGCGGCCGAGACGGTCGCTGGCAATGCCCCAGACGCGCGCCATGAGCATCCAGGCGATACCACCCATGGTCACCGTCATGCCCGCCTGCCAGGGCGCCAGGCCCAGGGTGCGCGCCACCGGGCCGATCAGCGCGACGAAGGACATCACCGCTACCGTGCAGACGAAGGTTTCGAACATCAGCGGGCGCAGGTTGAGGGTGGGGGCCTGGGGCGGCATGGCGGTCATTTCGGGGTTGGCTCCTTGGGACGGCGGGGCATTCTCATCCATACAATGACGATCAGGAGCAGCGGAACACCAAGGGAAATCCACGACAACACGTCGAAAACCCCGTCGCCCAACAGCGCCGAGAGCAGCCCGAAGGTGCTCAGCACGGCCAGCGCGACGGGCCAACGGAAGATCATCCAGAGTCCGCGTCTCATGCCTTGATCTCCGTGCTCAGGCCGCCGGAATCCAGTTCCGCCAGGCGTTTCTCGATGGGCGTGCGGCGGCGTCCGAGCCATAGGTACAGGCCGCTGGCGAGGATCACGATGCTGACGATATCCAGCAGCGCCCAGACGATCTTCAGCGGCATGCCGCCGTAGTCGCCAAAGTGCAGCGGCTGGGACAGCAGCAGGGTCTTCACGTACAGCGGCATCTCGCGCATGTCGGTCAGTTCGCCGGTTTCGGCATCCACCAGGGCGGGTTTGAGCAGGCGTTCGGTCAGCGGCGTATTACCGCGCATGAACACGGCGTAGTGATGCTTGCTGCTGAACTGTGTGCCGGGGAAGCCTACGAAACTGACCTCCATGTCCGGCGCGGCCTTGCGTGCGGTGTCGATAGCCTTGTGCAGCGAGCCGAGCTGCTCCAGCGGCGGCGCGTCCTTGTACGGTGCGGTCATCTCCGCCAGTTGGCCGCCTTGCCAGAGCATGAGGATCGGCAGCGCCAGGGTGTTGATCACCCCGGTGACGCCCACCACCAGCACCCAGGCGAGGGTGACGATGCCCAGCACGTTGTGCAGGTCTAGCCACTTCAGGCGCGAGCTGCGTTGCGAGCGCACGGTGGCGAAGTCGAGCTTGCGCATGAACGGCGTGTAGACCACCACGCCGGAGACCAGCGAAGCCACCAGCAGCAGGCCCATGAAACCGAGGAACAGGTAACCGGGCAGCCCCATGAACAGGTCGGTGTGCAGCTTGAGCATGATGTACATGAAGCCGCCCGGCGGCGGCAGGGCCTCGAAGAACTCCCCGGTGCGCGCGTCGAAAGGCTGCACGTGGCCATCTTCCGGCGGCGGCACCAGGGTTGGCGCGGTGATGACGCCGCCCAGCGGATCGTCCTGCTCCCAATACACGAAGCGCACCACTTCACCCGGCCGTGTCGCCAGCGCGCGGGCGACCACATCGTCGTAGTCGATCTTCGGCGACTGCTCGGTGAGCGGCTTGAGCTCCGGGTGCGGCTCGAAGGTGTGCTCGATCTCTTCGTGGAAGATCAGCGGCAGGCCTGTGAGGCAGAGCATCAGCAGGAATACCGTGGAGATCAGGCTGGTCCACTTGTGCACCAGGTACCAGGTGCGGAGGGCTTTGGCGGTCATCGTCAGGCTCTTTCTTCTTTAAACATCCATTTAGAAATCCACGCTCGCGGACAACTGCAGCGTGCGGCCCTCGCCCAGGTACAGGTACCCGGCGGTGGAAGTGCCCCAGTAGTCCTTGTCGAACACGTTATCCAGGTTGGCGCGTAGCACTACCGGTTTGCCGAGGGTCTCGAAGCGATAGCGCGCGCCCAGGTCCAGGCGCCACCAGTCGGGAATGCTCAGGGCGTTGGCCTGGTCCACGTACTGCTCGCTGGTGTAGATCGTCCGGGCCGTGACAGTCAGGCCCGGCACCTGGGTGATGTCGTACTCACCGCCCAGATTGAGCTGGCGGCGCGGTACGCCGATACCGTTGTTGCCGTCGTACTGGCCGTCCTGGGTCTTGGTCAGCTTGGCCTGGGTGTAGGAAGCACCGCCGAGCAGGCGCGCGCCCTTGGCTACCTCGCCGAACAGGCTCAGCTCCAGGCCGCGGTTGCGTTGTTCGCCGCCACGAGTGAAGCGGCCGTTGTCGTTGACGCTGCTCGGGCGCTTGATCTCGAACGCAGCCAGGGTAGCGCCGAAACCGTCCCACTCGCCCTTGACGCCGACTTCCTTCTGCTTGGAAACGTAGGGCGTGAGCATTTCACCGGCGTTGACGGTGCCAATGGGCGCGGTTT
Organism: Pseudomonas sp. YH-1; assembly: GCF_051990045.1. Lineage (NCBI taxonomy): Bacteria > Pseudomonadati > Pseudomonadota > Gammaproteobacteria > Pseudomonadales > Pseudomonadaceae > Pseudomonas > Pseudomonas sp. YH-1. The sequence continues at coordinate 4,041,927 of NZ_CP178184.1, forward strand.
CACCGGGGCTCAGGCCTTCGATGTAATTGGCGTAGAGCGAGATGTTTTCCCACGGCTTGACCACGATGCCACCCATGGGCGTGGTCTTCTCCTCGTCGTAGCCTTCACCTACCGGGGTGCCGACGTTCATTTCGTAGTTCTGCGATTCCACCCGCTGCTTGCGTGCGCCGAGAGTCAGCTCGACGCGGCCGTCGAGGATCGACAGAGTGTCGGCTAGCGCGTAGCTGGTGAGGGTAGCGGCGGTGTACTTCTGCACGTTCTTCGGATAATCGTCCGTGCTCGGCGTGCCGGAGTAGACCGGGTTGTAGAGGTTCGATGCGCGCGACGGGAAGGCGGTGTAGAGGAAGAAGATGTCCGAGTTCTGCACCACGCGGGTCGCGCCGAAATTCAGCTTGTGCTGCACCGGACCGGTGTCGAAAGTGCTGCGCAGGCCGGCCTCGGCGGAGTGCGAGCCGACGTCGTAGACCTGCCAGGCCGGGCTGGAGACGAAATCGCCCTGGTTGCCCATCAGCACCGGGTTGCCGGCCAGGGCGTCCATCTCGCTGCGGCGATCACCATAGCCGGCGTAGCCGGTCAGCCAGTCGGCGATGTCGTATTCACCACGGAACACCAGGGTGCGGTCGGTCATCTCCGAGTCGCCGTAGCCGGGATAGTTCAGGTCGTTGTCCGGTGCATGGGGAATCTTGGTGACACCGGGGCCAACGCTGAACTGGCGGACGACGTTGGTGAGGTCCTCGCGCTGGGTGATGTAGTCGGCGGACAGACGCAGGCGCTCGCCGGTGTAGTCCAGGCCGAGGGAACCCAGGCTGTCTTCCAGTTCCTGCTTGTCCACCGTGGTGTCGCCGTTGCGGTACACGCCATTGAAGCGCACACCGAATTCCTTGCCCTCGCCGAAGCGACGGCCGACATCCAGGTGGGTGCCGAACACCGAGTCGGACAGATACTCCAGGGTCACCCGGTTCAGCGGTTCGGCACCGGCGCGCTTGGTTACCAGGTTCACTGCGCCTCCGACGTTGCCGCTGGGCGGCATGCCGTTGAGCATGGTGCTCGGACCCTTGACCACCTCCACGCGCTCGGCCATCTCCACCGGTACCCGGAAGAACGGCGCCAGGCCGTACATGCCGTTGAGCGCGACGTCGGCGCTGACCACCGGGAAGCCGCGCAGGGAGAAGTCCTCGTTGAGGTTGGTGCGCGCACTGCCGATCTGCGCTGAAGGTTCGTTGGCCAGTACGTCGGCGACGCTCCGGGCCTGCTGGTCATTGATGGTCTGCTCGGTATAGCTGGTGATGCTGAAAGGCGCGTCCATCAGGTCGGTGTTGCCCAGCAGGCCGAGGCGTCCGCCACGCGCCACCTGACCACCGGCATACTCGGCAGGCAGGTCTTCAGGGCCGGAAGCCTGCCCGGTGATCAGAGAGGGCTGCATTTGCAACGCATCGGGACTGGGTGAACGAATCAGGGTAAAGGTGCCGTCACCGCGCTGCTCCAGTTCCAGGCCGCTGCCTTGCAGCAGGCGCTCGAGGGCGCCGCGGGTTGAATAGTCACCCTTGAGCCCGGGGCTCTGCAGGCCGTCGGTCAGCGTCGGGTCGAAGGACAGGTGCACGCCGGTCTCGGCGGCGAACGAGGCCAGGGCGCGGCCCAGTGGACCGGGGGAAATACTGTAGCTGCGTACTTCGCTGGCTGCCGGCGCGGCCGTCACCGGCGTCGCCACGGCCACCGCCAGGGAGAGGAGGGCGGTGCGTACCGCCAGGGAAAGTGAAGAGGGGTGTGCGTGTCTGCTGCTGGACATGGACGGGGTACCTTCGGGCCTCTGCGGGCTTCGTGTCGGGAGATGTTCCCCTGTTGCCAGCTGAAGTGAGAAAAAGTCTCACTTCTTTTTGAAAATATTTTGCATCAACGCCCGGTGCCTGTCTTCAGGCGGCTGCCAGAGTGATCCAGAAGTCCGTTACCCGACGGATTCGCAGGGGATAGGTGGCCTGCAGCATCGACAGCGCGAGGTTCCTGTCCAGCAGCGGGAAAGCCCCTGACACCGCCAGTTGCGCCACCGCAGGGTCACAGCGCAGCACGCCGCGGCGATATCGGCTCAGCTCGCCCAGCAGTGCCTGCAGGGGCAGGCGGTCGGCCATCAGCATGCCGTGGGTCCAGGCATCCGGGTTCGGCGTGCTGGGCATGGCAGAGATGGATTGCGCGGTCAGCAGTACGGACTCCCCGGCACCCAGCCACTGGCCGGAGCCTTGCAACGGCGACACCTGCACGCGCCCGTGCTGCACGGCAACTCGGGTCGCGCCGTCGGCCTGGCGTACGTTGAAGCGTGCCTCGGCGGTTTGCATCCGGCCTTCGCGGGTGGTGACCAGGAACGGGCGGCTGTCCGCGCGGGTATCGAGGAATATTTCGCCGCGCAGCAACCGCACCAGGCGTTGTGCGGGAGTGAAGGCGATATCTACGGCGCTGTCAGTGTTCAACGTGAGCAGACTGCCATCGGGCAGCGGCAGCTTGCGCTGCTCGCCCACCGCGGTGTGCTGGTCGGCCAGCCAATCCTGCCAGGGTTGTGTGCGCCAGGTAGCGAGGCCTACCGGAGCGACGGCCAGCAGCACGGCAAGCTGCTTGAGGGCGCGGCGGCGGTCCAGCGTGCGTTCTCGGCCCAGCGTCGGCATGGCCAGAGCGGGAGGCAAGCTGCCAAGGTGGCCCAGCAGGCGCTCGGCGCGGTCCCAGGCGCGGGCGTGCTGCGGACTCTGCCGCTGCCAGTCGGCGCAGGCGCGGCGGGTTTCCTCGCTGGCATCGTGCTGCAGGCGCACCAGCCAGTCCGCCGCTTCGTCGAGGATGCGAGGCGCGATGGGCTCGGCGGCAGTCATTCCATCAACTCCAGGCAATGACGGAAGGCCTGCTGCATATAGCGCTTCACCGAGCCAAGGGACACGCCCAGGCGTTGGGCGATGGCCTCGTATTTCAGCCCCTCGATCTGCGCCAACAGGAAGGCCTGGCGTACCGGGTCAGGCAGACGAGCAAGCAGGGCGTCGATCTCGTGCAGGGTTTCCAGCACCAGGTAGCGCTGTTCGGGGGAGGGGGCCAGCTCTTCCGGAAGCCCGGCCAGGGCTTCGAGATAGGCGCGTTCCAGCGACTGGCGTTGGAACCAGTTGATCATCAGCCCCTTGGCTATCGTTGTAAGGTAAGCCCGCGGCTCGCGTGCATCCAACACCCGGCGTGAACCGAGCAGGCGGGTGAAAGTGTCCTGGGCCAGGTCCGCTGCCTGTTCGTGGCAGTCCAGGCGACGGCGTAGCCAGCCTTGCAGCCAGCCGTGATGGTGCTGGTAAAGCTCGCTAACGGCGGCATGGAGGGGAGCATCGACCGGGGGCATGGCGGAATTTTTATCATTTGAGAATGCTTCTCATGATAAGGGTTGCTGCGCTCTGCTCACAAGCCCCCTTGAAGGATGGCATGCAGTAGCTTGTCAGCCTGCCCGGCTAGCTAGGTCGAGGGTTGTCAGCTGGGGGGCGGAAAGGCTCAACTGGGTAGCCCATACCAGGCTGGCGAGCTGGCGTTCATTGGTGGCACTGGCGATGGGGGCGGCGATGCCTGGCTGCTGGCGGAGCCAGGCGAGCGCGACCTCCGCCGGCGTCGAGTGGGTTTCTTCGGCGACCTGGCCCAGCGCCGCGAGAATCTTCAATCCGCGGGTATCAAAGTAGCCCTCCAGGTCTTCGCCACGGGCGCTACCGGCGAGGTCGCCGGGGGCGCGGTACTTGCCGGTGAGAAAGCCCGAGGCGAGGCTGAAATAGGTCACCACGACGTTGCCGTGTTCGGCGGCGATGGCTGCGGTTTCCGTTTCGTGGCCCGCGCGGTCGTAGAGGTTGTACTGGACCTGCAGTGCGGAATACGCAGGGAGGCCGTTGCTACGTGAAGTGGCTTCGGCTGCCTGCAGTTGTTGTCGGCTGAAATTGGACGCACCGATGGCGCGTACCTTCCCCGAGGCGATCAAGTCTTCGTAGGTGCGCAGGGTTTCTTCGTGGGGCGTGCTGTCATCGGGGTAATGGCTGAAGTACAGGTCGATGTAGTCGGTGTTCAGGCGCCGCAGGGAGTCCTCGACACCCTGCAGGATCCAGCGGCACGACAGCCCGCGCCGCTGTACCGAGAGTTCGGCGCCGACCTTGGTGCACAGCGTCACCTCAGTGCGGCGCCCCGGCTGGCTGGCGAGCCAGCGGCCGATGATGGCCTCCGACTCGCCGCCCTCGTGACCCGGCACCCAGACTGAGTACATATCCGCAGTATCGATACTGCTCAGCCCCGCGTCGAACGCCGCGTCCAGCAGGCGTCGCGACATCGCTTCGTCCACCGTCCAGCCGAACACGTTACCGCCCAGTATCAGTGGTGAAAGGTTCAGGTCACGAGCATGCATGGCTTTCTCCTCAGCACACCGCGATATGCGAATCCGCGCGCGGCTCGGTACCGCCGCAGAGCACGCCGGTTTCAGGATCGCGGACGATGATCTGGCCGCGCCCGTAGTCGGTGAGGTCGCAGGCGATCTCCACCTCGTGACCGCGTCGCGCCAGGCCGAAGGCGAGGTCGCGGTTGGCGTGCTGCTCGATGCCGACTTTCATGCCGCCCAGCCATTGCCAGCGCGGGGCGTCCAGCGCGGCCTGCGGGTTGAGGCCGAAGTCGACCAGGTTCATCACCATCTGCACGTGGCCCTGGGGCTGCATGTAGCCGCCCATCACGCCGAACGGGCCGACGGCCACGCCATCCTTGCTGAGGAAGCCGGGGATGATGGTGTGGAAGGTCTTCTTGCCCGGCGCCAGCGCGTTGGAATGCGCCGGGTCGAGGCTGAATTCCGAGCCACGGTTCTGCAGGCCGATGCCGCTGTCGGGGAGCACCACGCCGGAGCCGAAGCCGTGGTAGGCACTCTGGATGAAGGAGACCATGTTGCCTTCGCCGTCGGCGGTGGCGATGTACACAGTGCCGCTGGAGAGCGGGTCACCGTGTTTCGGCTCGGCGGCCTGATCGCTGATTTCAGCGCGGCGGCGCGCGGCGTAGTCGTCGGAGAGTAGCGCGGCGGTGCTGACGCGCATGTGCTCGGCGTCGGTGATGTAGTGCAGGCCGTCGGCGTAGGCCTTCTTCATGGCTTCGAGCTGGCGGTGCCAGGTGAGCTGGCTGTCGCGCTGGTCGAAGTCGTAGCCCTGGAGGATGTTCAGGGTCATCAGGGCGATCAGGCCCTGGCCGGCGGGGGGGATTTCCCAGACGTCATAGCCACGGTAGTTGGTCTTGATCGGCTCGACCCACTTGGGCTTGTAGCCGGCCAGGTCGGCGGCGCTTAGCTCGCCACCGGTGGCGGCGGAGTGCTCGGCGAGGCGCTGGGCGAGGGCGCCACGGTAGAAGCTATCGCACTTCGTCTCGGCCAGTTCGGCGAGGGTTTTCGCCTGGGCTGGGTTGCGGAACAGCTGGCCGGCGCAGGGGGCTTTGCCGTCCACGGTGAAGGTGTCGAACCAGGCTTCCAGGGCTGGCACGGCGGCGCGGCTTTGCTGGTATTCCTGGCGCGCGATTTCCCACTGGTAGGCAACCACCGGGGACACCGGGAAGCCGTCGCGGGCCAGGGCGATGGCCGGTTGCAGCAGGTCGGCGAAAGGCAGTTTGCCGAAGCGTGCGGACAGCTCGGCCCAGGCCGAGGGGATGCCCGGCACGGTGACCGGCAGCCAGCCGTGTACCGGCATCTTCTCAAAGCCGGCGGCTTTTACCTTGTCGATGGAGAGGGAGGCAGGCGCGTGGCCGCTGGCGTCGAGGCCGTGCAACTGGTCCTTGACCCAGACCAGGGCGAAGGCGTCGCCGCCGATGGCGCAGCCGGTGGGTTCGACCACCGTCAGCGCGGCGGCGGTGGCGATAGCGGCGTCGATGGCGTTGCCGCCGGCACGCAGCATGGCGATGCCGGCCTCGGCAGCCAGGGGCTGCGAGGCGGCGACCATGCCGTTGCGGGCGAACACGCTCTGGCGCTGGGAGGCGTAGGGGTACTCGTGGGCAGAGAAGCTCAGCATGGAAAACTCTCTTCGGTTCAGCGGTCAGTCTTGATACGGGTCCATTCGCGGGTGATCACGCGCTGGATTTTCGGCGGCAGGTCGGCGGAGACGTAGAGCTTCTCGATCACCGCGTCGCTGGGGTAGATGCCGGGGTTGTCACGGACTTTCGGGTCGAGCAGCGGCGTGGCGTCGGGGTTGGGGTTGGCGTAGCCGACGTAGTCGCTGACCGGGGCGATGACTTCCGGGCGCAGCAGGTAGTTCACCAGCTCGTGGGCGCCCTTGGGGTTCTTCGAGTCGCGCGGGATGGCGAGCATGTCGAACCAGAGGTTGGCGCCTTCCTTGGGGATCACGTAGCGCACGTCGATCTTCTTGCCGGCTTCCTGGGCGCGGGTCTGCGCCTGCATCACGTCGCCCGAATAGCCGACTGCCACGCAGATGTCACCGTTGGCGAGGTCGGTGGTGTACTTGGAGGAGTTGAAGTAGGTGATCGACGGACGCAGCTTCTGCAACAGCGCGGAGGCCTTGGTGTAGTCCTCGGGGTTGGTGCTGTTCGGGTCAAGGCCCAGGTAGTGCAGCGCCTGCGGGATGATCTTCACCGGTGCGTCGAGGAAGGCCACGCCGCAGCCGTGCAGCTTGGCGAGGTTTTCCGGCTTGAAGATCAGGTCCCAGGAATCGAGCGGAGCGTTGTCACCCAGGGCGGCCTTGACCTTGTCGTAGTTGTAGCCGATGCCCACGGTGCCCCACATGTAGGGCACGGCGTACTGGTTGCCCGGGTCGGCGGCTTCCAGGCGCTTCATCAGGCGCGGGTCGAGGTGCTTCCAGTTGGGCAGTTGGGCGCGGTCGAGTTTCTGGTAGACGCCGGCGTTGATCTGCTTGGTGAGGAACTGGCTCGACGGCACCACCAGGTCGTAGCCCGAGTGACCGGAGAGCAACTTGGCCTCTAGCATTTCGTTGGTGTCGAAGACGTCGTACTGGACCTTGATGCCGGTGTCCTTCTCGAAGTTCTTCAGGGTGTCCGGGCCCATGTAGTCGGACCAGTTGTAGAAGCGCACCAGCTTGTCGTCGGCCTGGGCGGCGGTGGCGCAGGCGAGGAGGGTGAGAGTGCTGGCGAACAGAACGCGTTTACGCATGACTTGTCCTTATCTTCAGAGAACGCGGCTGAGGAATTCCCGCGTGCGCGGGTGGTGCGGATTGCCGAAGACCTGCGCGGGCGGGCCTTCTTCGATGAGCTCGCCCTGGTGCAGGACCACCACGCGGTCGGCCACTTCGCGGGCGAAGCCCATCTCGTGGGTGACGACCACCATGGTCATGCCTTCGTCGGCCAGCTCCTTCATCACCTGCAGCACTTCGCCCACGGTTTCCGGGTCCAGCGCGCTGGTGGGTTCGTCGAAGAGCATGGCCTGGGGCTTCATCGCCAGGGCGCGGGCAATGGCCACGCGCTGCTGCTGGCCGCCTGAGAGCTGGCCGGGGTAGTGCTCGGCCTTGTCCGACAGGCGCACCCGTGCCAGTAGACGGCGGGCCTGGTCCAGCGCCTCGCCCTTGGGCACACCGAGCACCTGGGTCGGCGCTTCGATGATGTTCTCCAGCACGGTCATGTGCGGGAACAGGTTGAAGCGCTGGAAGACCATGCCGATGTCGCGGCGACGCCGGGCGATGTTGCTTTCCGAGTCGCGCACCAGCTTGCCGTCCGGGCGTTCGCGGTAGCCCATCAGCTCGCCGTTGACGCGAATGCTGCCGCCCTGGATGTCTTCCAGGTGGTTCATGCAGCGGATGAAGGTGGTCTTGCCCGAGCCCGAGGCGCCGATCAGCACCACCACTTCGCCCCGGCGTACTTCCAGGGAAACGCCCTTGAGGATTTCCAGTTCGCCGAAGGCCTTGTGCACGTCGCGGGCCTGGATTACCACGTCTTTCATGTCCGGGATCATCTCAACGCCCCCTCAGCAGTTTCATCGCCTGCCGGCCGAACAGGCGGTTCGAGGCGGCTGGCTGGCCATCGGATTTGCCGAAGCGCACTTCCAGCCAGCGCTGGAAGAAGCCCCACAGGGTGGTCAGGGCGAGGAAGTAGATCGCCACGACCAGGTACAGCTCGAACACGCGGAAGGTCGCCGAGGTGACCATCTGGGTGCTCAGCAACAGTTCCTGTACGCCGATCACGCTGACCAGCGTGGTGTTCTTCAGCATCACGTTGAACTCGTTGCCCAGCGGCGGAACGATCACCCGGAAGGCCTGCGGCAGCACGATGCGGCGCATCAGCTTGGGGAAGGTCATGCCGAGGGATTTGCCGGCCTCGTACTGGCCCTTGTCCACCGCACCGATACCGGCGCGGATGATCTCGGCCATGTACGCGCCTTCGTTGAGGCCCAGGGCGATGATCGCGGCCTGGATATTGCCCGGCAGGATGAACAACCCCAGGTCCAGGTCCTCGAAGCGGAAGATCCCGCCAGCAGCCAGCGCGGTGTAGAGGAAGACGATCTGCACCAGCAGCGGCGTGCCGCGCATCAGCCACACGTAGAAACGCACCGGGTATTGCAGCAGCGGATTGGTTGACAGGCGCATCAGCGCCGCCAGCAGCCCGAGCACGCAGCCCAGGAGCATGGCGCTGACGGCGATCACGCAGGTCAGCCACAGGCCGTAGAGGTAGATATCGCTCGGTCGCAGCAGGTACTGCCAGAACACGTCCCAACTGAAGTTCATGTCTCGTTACCTCAGTCCAGTTTGTCGCCTTCGATATGCCACTTGGCCAGGAGCGCGGCGTAGCTGCCGTCGGCCTGCATGTCCTTGATGATCTGGGTGACGGCTTCGCTCAGCTGCTTGTCTTCCTTGCGGATGCCCAGGCCGGTAAGGATGCGCGCGAAGGCCGGCACGCCGATCTCGAACAGGTCCGGCGCGGTGCTCTGGTAGTAACCGGCGGTTTCCACGGTGGTGCCGTAGGCGTCGGTCTGGCGGATGCGCAGGGACTGGAAGGCGTCGGTGTCGGTGTTGTAGACCACCACTTTCATCGGCGGCTTGCCGGCCTTTGCCAGCTTCTCGTTGTGGGCCTCGAGCAGGGTACGGATGGTTGAACCGTTGAGCACCGCGACCTTCTTGCCGGAGAGATCGTCCAGGGTGTGAATGCCCTCGGGGTTGCCCTTGCCGACGACCACGGCCTGGCTGGAGTACATGTAGTTGACCATGTCGATCACTTCGCGCCGCTCGGGCTTGTCGAACAGTTGGTCGACAAGCATGTCGCACTGACCGGCGAGCAGCGCCGGGATCAGCCCGGAGAAGGGCGTGATGCGCCAGTCGATCTTCTTGTCGCCCAGGCGCTTGGCGATGGCTTCGCCCAGGTCGATGGTGACGCCGGTGAGCTTCTGGTTGGCGTCATAGAAGCCCATGGGCGGGGAGTCCATGCCGCCGCAGAAGGTGACCTTGCTGGCGTTCTGCAAGCGGTCGGGAATCTTCACATCGGCATGCGCCAGGGGGGCGGCCAGGCAAAGGGCGAGAAGGCACTGCGGGATCCTGCGTTCGAACATGTTGCTCTCCGGGGTGGGGTTGCCAGGGGCAGTTCAGGGACACAGAAGTACGGGTCTAGGCGCCCGTTGCTTCGATTCTCTTCTTCGTGGATCGGCTTCGTGGATTTCGTTTGGGTGGATTGCGCGTTGGTGGATGGCGCCTCAGGTGGCTTGCGCCTCGAGGAATTTCGCCAGGGACGGGATGGTTCCCTCGATGTGGTCGCAGATCACCCGCTCGGCTTCGCGGGCATCGCCCGAGCGCAGGGCGTCGAGGATCACCGCGTGTTCCTCGCGGGCGCTCATGGGCTTGTCGACGTGCTGCAGCCACAGGCGCATGTGCGGCTCGATCACGGAGTAGAGCGCGGTGATCTGCCGTTGCAGGCGCGGACGTCCGGAAAGGCTGCAGAGGTATTCGTGGAAGGCGCGGTGGCGGCTGACCCACCCGGCGCTGTCGTCGCGGTAGTCGTCCATTTCGTCGAGCATGCGTTCGAGGCGGGACAGGTCTCGGTCGGTGAGTTGCGGCACGGCGAGGCGGATGGCCAGGCCTTCGAGGGCGCTGCGCATCTCGAAGACTTCGCGCATTTCCTCGATGTTCAGGCCGCTGACGATGGCACCGCGATTGGGTCGCAGGGTCACCAGGCCCTCGGCGTCCAGGCGCTTGAAGGCACCACGCACGGGCATGCGGCTCATGCCGATGTCGCTGGCGATGTCCTCGGCCACCAGGCGGTCGCCGGTCTTGTAGCGGCCGGTGCAGATGGCCTGGAGGAGATAGTCGTAGGCCTCGTCTTCGGCGCTCATCGGCGGGCGGGCAGCGGGTACCAGGCGCATGGGGTGTTTCCTCGTGGATTTTTGGATCCAATTATCCATGCATGCAGTTAAGCAGTTGCCGTGCCAATGCTGGCGAAATGATTGGAACTGGCCGGGGTAGAGCGGTAGGCGTAGGAAGGCGGGGTGGGAATGATGGAATGGGACGGGGCGAAACGGTAACGGATAGGGTATTTCGTGCGCGCTTGCGGTGCGCTTCGGTAACGTTGTGGTGCATGGTGGGCGCGTATGTGTAGGAGCGGGCCATGCCCGCTACCAAACCCGTGTCGGGCGCTTGTGGCCGGAAAATTGGGTTGGATACCGGCCGGATCGCGGGTGTGGCCGCTTCTATAGGTTCTACGCTCGCTCCTGCTCTTCGTAGGAGCGAGCTTGCTCGCGAACCGGCTCGGCCGGCGGTTACGTCCCGATCACGCCCCCATTGTCCTTGGTGATCACCAACGTCGTCGAACGCGGGATGCTCTTGCCGTCGCTGGCCGGGAAGCTGATGCCCGGGTGCTGGATATTCACCCACAGCGTCTTGCCATCCGGCGTCTGGGTGATGCCGGTCAGCTCGCAGCCGCGCGGGCCGACCAGGAAGCGCCGCACCTCGCGGCTGTGCGGGTCGGCGCAGAGCAGCTGGTTGCAGCCCATGGCCTGCATCGCCGGGACATCGTCGTCGTAGTCGGTCTCGATCCACAGGCGACCGGCGGTGTCGAAGTACAGGCCGTCCGGCGAGGAGAAGATGTCGCCGTTGATGGTGCCGATCAGGTTCTCCGGCGCGCTGGCGCCCTTGTGCTCGCCGGCCAGCAGGAAGATTTCCCACTGGAAGGTGGTGGCGGTCGGATCGCCGCCGGTTTCGTTCCAGCGCAGGATCTGCCCATGAAGGTTCTCCTGGCGCGGGTTGGCGGCGTCCACCGGCTGCTTCTTGCCGCGCGCATCGTTGTTGGTGAGGCTGACATAGACCTCGCGGGTGGTCTGCTGCACGGCGACCCATTCGGGGCGGTCCATGGGCGTGGCGCCGAGCTTGTCGGCGGCAGCGCGGGCGTTGACCAGCACTTCGGCCTGGCTGGCGAAACCGTTCTCGGCGGTCAGACCGTTCTGCCCGTGCACCAGCGGCAGCCACTGTCCGCTGCCGTCGGCGTTGAAGCGGGCGACGTAGAGGGTGCCTTCGTCCAGCAGGTCAATATTCGCCGCGCGGTTGTTCGGCTGGTACTGGCCCGCCGGGACAAACTTGTAGATGTACTCGCCCTTGGTGTCATCGCCGTAGTAGAAGGCCATGCGGTTGTCGGCGCCCAGCGAGAGGGTCGAGCACTCGCGGCAGAAACGGCCGACGGCGGTGCGCTTCTTCGGCGTGGATGCCGGATCGAATGGGTCGATCTCCACCACCCAGCCAAACCGGTTCGGCTCGTTGACGTGGCCGCCGTGGGGCTGGTCCGCCTTGGGCGTGGCGTCGAAGCGCTCATCCACCGCTTCCCAGGCGTAATAGTTGCTGAACTGGCCGTTGGACAGGCCGTAGCGCTTGTGCGAAACGCGCTGGGCGTAGTCGCCCTTGTCGCGGTTGACGAAGTACTGGTGCCAGTTCTCTTCGCAGGCCAGGTAAGTGCCCCAGGGCGTAACGCCCATGGAGCAGTTGTTCAGGGTGCCGAGCACCTGTCTGGCCTCGGGGTCGCTGGCGGTGCGCAGCAGGTCGTGGCCGGCCAGGGGACCGGACAGGTCCAGCGGCGAGCTGCCGGTGATGCGGCGGTTGTAGCTCGAGCCTTCGACACGCTGCCAGTGGCCGCCGGCGTCCTTCTTCACCTCGATCACGCTCAGCCCGTGGGCGGCGATCTCCTTGCGCACTTCGCCTTCCGGGCGGCCGCGCGAACCATCGGGGCGGGCCTCGAAGGTCTGGCCCTTGGGGTGCAGCGTCGGGTTGATGTACTCGTGGTTGATCACCAGCAGGCCGTGGCTGTCCGGCGCATCGGGGAAGGGGAAGTAGTGCATGCCGTCATGGTTGTCGCCGGCCTGCAGCTCCTGGGCTTTCCAGTCCTCGCTGGCGTCGCCTTTCCAGGCCGGTGAGCCGCTCACCACGGCGTCGCCCCAGGAGAAGAACGGCCGTGCGCTGTAGCCTTCGGCGACGATCACCCGGTCGAACTTCGGGTCCTGCTGCACCGGCACGCCCTTGAAGCCCAGCAACCCGGTGGGCACCGGGGCGTCGGCGGCGAACAGCGAGCGGCCGGGGAACAGGCTGCCGCCAAGGAAGCCGACGGCGCCCAGCACCAGGCTGTTCTTCAGCAGGCGGCGGCGCGAGGCATCGATGAGCTCGCTCATCGGCACGTTGCCGGAGGGGTTGATCGGCTGGTCGTCGAAGGCGGAAAGCTGGGCGTGGAAATCGGTTGGTTCAGCACTCATCGGGACGTCTCTTGGATCCGGTAATGGAAGGTGTTGCGCACGTTGGCCACGGTGACGGCCTGGCCGTCGATCACCCGTGGCTGGTAGCGGAAACGGGTGGCGGCCTGTAGCGACGGGCGCTCGAACACACTGTGGCTGCAGGCGCCGGGCACCACGCGCGGGTCGCGCACCGAGCCGTTGGGGGTGACGGTGTATTCCACTGTGCAGTCCCCCTCCAGGCGCCGATCGAGGGCTGTGTCCGGGTAAGTCGGGGCCTTCTTCACCAGCGGCTGGTAGTTCTGCGCGGCGCGGGCAGCTTCGGCGGCAGCGGCTTGTTGCGCGGCAAGTTGGCGGTCGCGCTCGGCACGGGCCTGCTGTTCGGCCTGCTGACGTTCGCGCAGCTCCTGTTCCCGGCGTTGCTGCTCGGCGAGGCGCTGCTGCTCCTGGCGTCGCTCTTCGCGTTGGCGATCCTCGCGCTCGCGTTGTTCGGCCTTGCGCCTGGCCAGTTGGGCCACATCGGGTTGCGGCTTGGACGGGGGCGGCTCGGCCTGCGGTGCTGGCGTGGTGACGGGCTCGGGAGGCTGCACCGCGGGGGGCGTCGGGACCACGGGGGAGGGGCTCGGCAGGCTGACCAGCGCGGTGCGCATCACCTTCGGCGCCGGTGTCGTCGGCGCGGATGGATGGAAGCCGATGTACAGGCCGACCAGCGCCAGGGCGTGCAGCCCCGCGCTGATGGCGGCCGGCAGGGCGCGGCGGGTGATCCTCGGGTTCACGATTGCGGGGCCTCGGTGATCAGCCCGACATCACTGACGCCGCCGCGTTGCAGCGCGGCCATGGCGGCGATCACCCGGCCGTAGTCCACCGCCTGGTCGGCGCGGATCAGCACCTGGGTGTCGGTACCCAGGCGGGTGAGCTTGGCGGTCAGCTCGTCCAGGCTGCCGGCAACGTCGGTGCGCTGCTCGGTGTCCACCTGGCTGCCCAGGTACCAGTGGTAGCCGCCGTCGGCCTGTACCGTGAGGGTCAGCACCGGGCGCTCGGTTTCACTGGGCAGCGCTTCGCTGGCCACCTTCGGCAGCTCCACCTTCAGGCCCTGCTGGATCATGGGTGCGGTGACCATGAAAATCACCAGCAGCACCAGCATGACGTCGATGTAGGGCACCACGTTCATTTCCGCCTTGGGCGCGTGCTTGCTGCGTATGCGTCGCATGGCCGGCCTCCGTTCAGGCCGCCGCGGCCAGCGCCGGGGCGGCGTGGATGCGGCGGTTGAGCTGGGCCTGCAGCTGTTCGGCAAAGGCGCAGTAGCGCCCCAGCAGCTGATCGGAACCGGCGGCGAAGCGGTTGTAGGCCATCACCGCCGGGATCGCCGCGAACAGGCCGACGGCGGTGGCCACCAGCGCCTCGGCAATGCCCGGTGCGACGGTGGAGAGTGTGGCCTGTTGCACGCCGGAGAGGCCGATGAAGGCGTTCATGATGCCCCAGACGGTGCCGAACAGGCCGATGTAGGGGCTGGTGGAGCCAACGGTGGCGAGGAACGGCAGGCCCCGCTGCAGGCGTTCTTCCTCCTGGGCGATGACCACGCGCATGGCGCGCTCGCTGCCTTCGATCAGCAGCGCCGGGTCGATTCCCGGCTCGTCGCGCAGGTGCAGGAATTCCTGGTAGCCAGCGTGGAAGATGCGTTCGACGCCAGCGTCCTCGCCGGGCTCGGCGGTTTCCCGGAACAGCCGCGGCAGGTCACCGCTGGCCCGCCAGCGGGCTTCGAAGGTGCGCAGGCGGCGACGGGCGCTGCCTAGCAACAGGCTGCGCTGGACTATCACGTACCAGCTCAACAGCGAGGCGGCCAGGAGGATCAGCAGCACGGCCTGGGCGAGCGGGCTGGCGGCTTCGACCAGCCCCCAGAGGCTGGTATGTTCGAGTGTGGCTTGCATGGTGGTCTCCCGGTAGGGCTCCCCTTGAGGGGAGCGCGGTGGTCAGTCGAGATCGAGGACACGGGCGACTTCCGCCCAGGGCACGTACTTGAAGTTCTGCGTGCCTTCGGGCAGGCGCTTGCGGCCGTCCTGCACCACCAGCATGCCCTGGCCGAACGCACCGCCCAGGTTGGCCGAGGTAACCTCGATGCCGTCGGTTTCCGAAGTGCCGTCGATACCGGCAGCGGCGTTCAGGCCAACGCGGAAGGCACCGCGCACGCGGTAGGGTGCTTTGGCGTCGAGCACCAGGTAGCTGTCGTTGCCCTGGCTGGAGACCAGCAGGTAGCTCGCCTTGGCGCCTTGGTAGAGGGCCAGGCCCTCGACGTCGTCATGCAGCAGGTCGCCCACGGCCAGTACCTGTTCCGGCACGCCAGGTGTGTCGGGCTCGGCGCCGAGGGTCCAGACGGCCACGTCTTCCTCGCCGAGGAACAGACGCTGGTTGCGATCATCGGCAACGCAGCCCTCGGGCTGGCTGGCGACGCGGAACTCGCGCAGCAACTCGCCCTTCACCTTGCCGTTGGGGGCACTGAGGCGGTATTGCTGGAAGCGACCGTCCTTGTCGTTGACGAAGGCCTGAATGTCGCCGTCGCGGGGGGCGTACAGGCACAGGCCGTAGACTTCTTCCAGTGGCGTTGGCACGCGGCCGATCTCGCGCACCTTGCCGTCAGCCGGCTCGATGGCGAACAGCGTCAGGCTGTTGTCGCTGCGGTTGCTCGCCACCGCCAGGTCGACGCGGCGATTGCCGAGCCGGAAGCCGTGGCGCACGTCGACATTGTTCACCAGACCGGAAGCCAGGCTCTGCAACTGGCGACCCTGGAGGTCGAAGACCAGCAGGCCTTCCTGCTTGTTGGTGCCCAGTACGCGGCTGAGTTTCGGGTTTTTCGCGCTGACCCAGATCGCCGGGTCATCGGCGGCGTCGCCATGACGCTGCACGCTCTGCGTCTGCACCGCCGGCATCACCTCGGGCAGCGCGCGGGGGCCTTCGGCGTGTGCGGGCAGGGCAGGGACTTCGGCGTGGTAGTAGTGCCCGCTGGTATCGTCCTGCAGGACGATGCGCAGCGTGCCGGCCTGTTCGGCGGCTGCGAGTTGTTCGGCTTTCTTCGGGCCACTCAGTGCAATCGCGCCGAGGTTCTCCCAACCGTTGCCCTGACGCACGTAGCGTTGCAGGGCCGGGCCCTTGTCCAGCGCGAGCACACCGCCGGATACCACCGCCAGTCCGCTGACCGATCCGGCGAGATTGCCATAGGGCGCGCTCAGGTCCACCGGCAGGCGGCTGCCGTCTGCCTCCGGGTTGGCACCATAGGCCCACAGGCCGATGCCGGGTTCGTCGACGTACAGGGTGCCGTCGCTGTCGTCGGTACGGCACAGCTCGGCGCTCGGCGGCAGGGCCAGGCGTCGCACCTTGCGCGCCTCGCGTTCGAGTCGCTGGCCGTGGCCGACCAGCCATTGCTCGCCCTGGCCGTTCTCGCCGACCAGGAACAGGTAGAGGTTGGCGCTGGCGTCACGGTAGAGGCACTGGCCGTTGACCGCGAAGTCCGGGCTTGGCAGGCGCAGCGCAGCGCCCCAGTGGCCGTTGCCGGCCAACGGCTGCAACAGCGGCTGTTGGCGTTCGCGGTCGAAAGTGGCGAGCAGGCTACCGTCGCCCCAGGGGCGTTGGTCGAGGAAGTCGTAGCGGCCGGCGAGACGACCGCGTTCGCTGCCTGTCTCGTCCAGCAGCAGGAGGCCGTCGCGCTTGCTGGCGACGACGCTGCCGGCGCCGGGCAGCAAGGCGATGGCCTGGGCCTTGGCACGGGTCGGCCAGGGTTGCAGGGCGACGGATTCGGCGCAGGCATGGCCGGCCAGCAGCAGGCCGGCGAGCAGCGGAGCAAGGGAGTAGCGGCGTTTCATGGAGGGCGTCTGTCCTTGTGGTGCTGCGCGGACGCCGGCGGACCGGCGTGCGCGGTCCTCAGAAGTGGGTGAGGGTCAGGCCGACGGTGTAGGTCGGGCCGTACTCTTCGTACTGGTAGTTGTAGCGACGGTGGCCGCTGTAGATGTAGTAAGGCTCATCGCCGAGGTTCTCGGCGTTGAAGAACACCTGCAGGTTGTCCGTCAGCGAGTAGCGCGCGCTGAAGTCGATCTGCGTCTGGTCGTCGACACGGCTGTCGTAGCGCTTGTCGCTGACGTTGCCGACCTCATAGAGGTAGTCGGACTTGTAGTTGGCGGTCAGGCGCAGGCTCAGGCGGTCCTTCTCGTAGCCGATGAGCAGGTTGCCGGTGACGTCGGATTGGCTGGGCAAGTCGATGTTGCGCTGGTTGCCGTCGGCATCGGCGATCTCGGCGCGCGAGCGGCTGAAGGTGGCGTTGGCGCCCAGCAGCAGGCCGTCCCAGGGCGCGGGGAGCATGACCATTTTCTGCGACCAGGCCAGTTCCAGGCCGTAGACCTTGGCCTTGTCGCCATTGGCGAAGGTGGACGCCTCGTCGAAGTCCGCCCAGGCGCCGCTGCCGGCGAGGTCGGTGTTGTAGACGAAGTTCTTGATGTCCTTGTAGAACAGCGACGCCGAAACCACGCTGGCGCGCCCCAGGTAGCGCTCGATGGCCAGGTCCAGGTTGTGCGAGCGCAGGGCGGCGAGGTCCGGGTTGCCGAACTCCGCTTCGTCGCCATCGATGGCATAGCCGGGCGCGAGTTGTTCGAAGGTCGGGCGTACCACGGTGTTGGTCCAGGCGGCGCGAATCTGCGTCTGGTCGTCCAGTTGGTAACGGGCATGCAGGCCTGGCAGCCAGTTGTGGTAGTCGCGCTTGCGCTCGATGGCCTGGTAGTCGCCGTTGTCGATGCCGGTGCCCCTGGCCTCGAAGTGCGTGCCCTCGTAGCGCAGGCCGGCGATGAAACGCCAGTCACCGACGTCCACGGTGTTCATGAAGTAGCCGGCGTCGATGTCTTCGTGCATGCGGAAGTCATTGATGGTGGAGGCTTCCTCGTCGTAGTACTGCGCCGAATCCAGCCCGCCGATCAGGCGCTTGACCGCGTCGGCGGATATTCCCTGGCCGAACTTCTGCAGGCGGTAGTGCACGGTGCCGTCCAGGGCGTTGGCGAGGTTCAGCTGGTCGTCGCTCAGGCCGGCGTCGGCGAGGTCCTCGTACTGCCAGACCTCTTCGTCGTTGTCCTTGGTGCGCCGGCTGAGCTTGCCGCCGAATTTGAAGGTCGACGGGTTGCCGGCCAGGTCGTAGTCGCGGGCCAGGTCCAGACGCAGGTTCTTCTCGCGGTCTGATGTGTAGGACTTGCCCCACTCGACCTTGTCCAGGCTGAACTGACTCGGGTCGTAGAACGCCGGGTCGATGTTCAGGCGTGGCTTCTCGCTGTCGTACCAGCCACTGTCCATGTCGCCGCCGCTGTAAACGACCGGGTCGATGTGGCCGGGGCTGTCCTCGTCGGATTTGCTCCAGCCGGCCTGGCCGCTGAAGGTCCAGTCGCCGCGACGTTGCTCGCCGCCGAAGACGTAGGACTGGATGGTCTGGGTTTCCTCGCGGTGTTTCAGGCGGCGCTCCACCTCGGCTTCGCCGCTTTCGCCTTCGGCCAGGGCGTCCTCGAAGTCGATCTTGGTGGACTGGCGTGTCTCGTTGTCCTTGAACTCGCTGTAGAGAGTGCGCAGCCAGAGCTTGCTGTCGTCGTCGGGGCGGTAGTCGAAGTTCAGCGCGCCGCCGCTGCGCTCGCGCTGGATGTCGTAGTCACGTTGCTCCAGGCTGTTGAGTCGGGCACCGTCGTCGAAATCCCAGTCGCCGCCGGTCTCGACGTTGTCGGAACCGAACTTGCGCTTCTGCCAGCTCAGTGCGGCGGCCACGCCGAAGTTGTCGATGCCGTCGCCGAGGCTGAAGCGCTGGCTGGCGGCGCCGGAGTATTTCGGGCTGAAGCGGTTGGTGTTCTCGTCGTAGCTGGTCTGTGCGGTACCGCTGAAGAACAGGCCGTCGTGATCGAAGGCGGAGAGGCTTTCAACCTCGATGGTGCCGCCCAGGGAGTTGGCGTCCATGTCCGGGGTCAGGGTCTTGACCACTGACAGCGACTGGATCAGTTCGCTGGGCAGTACGTCCAGCGCCACGGCTCGGCGTCCGGCCTCGGGCGAGGGCACCAGGGTGCCGTTGATGGTGACGGCGTTGAGGTCCGGGCCGAGGCCACGAACCCGTACGAAGCGGCCTTCGCCCTGGTCGCGTTCGATGGAGGTCCCCGGTACGCGTTGCAGGGCTTCGGCGGCATTGCTGTCGGGCAGCTGGCCGATGCTGTCGGCGTGTACCACGCTCTCCACGCTGTCGGAGCGGCGCTGCTGGCGCAGGGCCTTGTCGAGGCTGTCGGCCTGACCGTACACGGTGACGCTTTCGCCAACCTCGGCAGCTTCCTCGGCCCAGCCCGACGGTGTGGCGGCGATCGCCAGCGCCAGGGCGCTGACCTTGAACAGCGGACGCAGCGTCCGCGGCAATTGTTGATCGATCACGGCATTTCCCCTTGTGCCCGTTCCTTCGACCGGGGCGATTCGGCCCGGTCAACTGGGGAGCGGAAGCTAGGCAGCGGGAATGACGGTTACGTGACAGCGATGGCCTGCGAGCCCCGGAATACCGGGGTTTCAGCCGTGACAAGGGTGTTTTTGAGCCCAATTGACCCGGTGCGTTCGGCTCAGCCCCGGCGGCAGGTCGCGCCGCGTGGCGTCGGTGTTGGCGGCACAGGTTTTTTTTGCAGGATGAGGGCAGTTTCGAGTGAGCCGATTGCACCCTCGGCACTGTCATCAAAGCATCACGCGGACCTGTTTGGCTGGCCTCCGTCACTCG
The DNA here is from genome assembly GCF_051990045.1 of Pseudomonas sp. YH-1. NCBI lineage: Bacteria > Pseudomonadati > Pseudomonadota > Gammaproteobacteria > Pseudomonadales > Pseudomonadaceae > Pseudomonas > Pseudomonas sp. YH-1. The sequence goes on from NZ_CP178184.1 coordinate 4,061,342, forward strand.
TTCGCGGATACCACTCCCATGTCCAACCTGCTCAAGCTGCACCGGCTGAAACTGATCGCGCTGGTGGCGCTCGCCAACATTGGCCTGTTGCTCTACCTCGCGGCCGGGCACATCAAGACCTGGGAGCGGATCGACTGGCTCGACGTGGTGGGCGAGGGTGGGTCGGCGCTGCTGGCGTTCTGCTGGGTATGCCTGGTGCTCGCGCACCGGCCTGCCGGGCGAGTCACTACCTTGCTGGCGGTGGGGCTGGGCGCGGTGTTCTTCTCCATGTGGATGGACGCTCTCGACGAGTTCATCCAGTTGCCCGCCGAGATTTCCTGGGACCACTGGCTCGAGTCGGCGCCGATGCCCATCGGCCTGCTGCTGATCACCCTGGGTCTGTACCATTGGAGCAAGGAGCAGAAGGCCCTCGGCCAACAGCTGAGCAAGCGCGAGCGGCTGTTCCGCGAGCACCTGCACCATGACCGCCTTACTCCGCTCAATGGCGCGGCCTACCTGCGCCGGCAGATCGAGCTGGAGCAGCGTCGCTCTGGCGAGGAGCAACAGGCGTTTTCCCTGGTGCTGGTGGACCTGGACGATTTCGCGCCCTTCAATCGCCAGCATGGTCATGCCGAGGGTGACCGGGTGCTGCAGGCGGTGAGCCAATTACTGTTGCTCAACCTGCGCCACTCCGATCTGCTGTGCCGGCTGGCGGGCGACCGTTTCGTCGCACTCCTGCCTGGCACTGGCGAGGCCCAGGCCTGGCGCATCGCCGGGGAGCTGGAGCGCGCGGTGCGTTCCTATGCGCACAAGAGCATGCCGCAGGGCGAAAGCCTCGCCCTCAGTGCCACTGCCGTGGCCTGCATGGCGCGTGATGAATCAGCGGACAACCTGCTGGAGCGCCTGAGCCTGGCCATGGCGCGGGCCAAATCGCGGCCGCGACTGGCGCGCAGCGCGTGAGGTGTGCCGCATGGATGCCCGACTGAACTACTACGAGCGCGACCTGCGCTTCATCCCGGCGCAGCACCAGCCCGCCTGCCTGCTCGACCTGGCGCTCAGCCGCGAACTGGACAGCCATCGCCTGTTGCGTGGCACGGGGCTGTTCCAGGAAGACATCATCGCGGGCCAGCGGCTGATCAGCGTCGAGCAGTACCTGCGGCTGGTGGACAATTGCCGGCAGGGCAGCGGCGGCGAGGAACTGGGTTTTCTCTTTGGCCAGCGCTTGCTGCCGGGACATCAGGGCGCCGCCAGTGGTGCGCTGATGCACGCGGCCAACCTGCAGGAGGCGCTGGAGTTGCTGATCCGCCACCGTGCGCGTTTCAGCCCGCTGCTTGCACCGCGCCTGCTGGTGGAGGAGCGCGTTGCCTGTCTGTACTGGGTGGATGCCTGCGGTATCGGTGGTGCCCGGCGTTTTCTGGTGGAGAGCGGCATGACGGCGGTCACCTCATTGTCACGTTGGCTGTCGGAGGAGCGCCTGCCGTGGAAGTATCTGTTCGCCCATGAACGACCTGACTATATCGAGCAGTACCAGGCGCACCTGGGGCTCAACCTGCAGTTCGACTGCCATGTCGACGCCATGCTGATCCCCCGCGAATACCTGGTGAAACCCTGGCCGCGCGCCTCACTCACCGCTGGCCAGGCGGCGCAGCGCGATGCCCGGCGCGAGCAGGACCAACTGGGCCTGCGCGAAGGCGTGCTGGAACATGTGTACCGCCTGCTGCAGCGCGAGGCCCGCGATCCGCTGAGCCTCGATCAGCTGGCCGAGCGCATGGGCATCAGCCCGGCCACCTGCAAGCGCAAGCTGCAGAAGCACCAGACGCACTTCCAGGCTGTGCACGATGAGGTGCGCAAGCACGTGGCGCTTTATCTGTACTGGTCACAGGGCTATAGCAACGAGGAAGTCGCGGAGTACCTGCGCTTTACCGACACCACCAACTTCCGTCGCTCGTTCAAGCGCTGGACGGGGCGGGTGCCCAGTGCCGTGCGCGACCTGCGACCGGGGCGCGACAGCTGGCAGGAACACCGCGTAACGGATAGTTGAGCGAAACGGTTGGTGATGAGGTGCGCTTTCTATAGAATGCGCAAACGTTTCAGCAGACCATGCATCCCTCCCACAACAAAAGCCAAAGCCGAAGGCTTTGCGTGTCTCTCTGCGCAGGACGTCCCTCATTCCATCAAGCAGGCCTCAGAGCCGGCGGAGGAGGGAACTGAGTCCCGACTCATCCTCGTCATCTGTCGCCTTGCCCATCGTTCGCGCCCTGTGCGCGGGGTCCGGCCTTCACGCTGAATGACGCTGGTGGGGAAGGCCAAGCCCTAACGACGAGAAACCTTTCGATGATCAAGAAAGTTAGCGGGGCGCTGCTGGGCCTCGCTCTGGCAGTGAATTGCGCGCCCGCGTTCGCGGAAACCAAGAAGGTCGATGTGCTGCTGATCGGCGGCGGCATCATGAGCACCACCCTGGGCGTCTGGCTCAACGAGCTGGAACCGGGCTGGAGCATGGAGATGGTCGAGCGCCTGGACGGCGTCGCCCAGGAAAGCTCCAACGGCTGGAACAACGCCGGCACCGGCCATTCCGCCCTGGCCGAGCTGAACTACACACCCGAAGATAAAGACGGCAACGTCACCATCGCCAAGGCGGTGGAGATCAACGAGTCCTTCCAGATCTCCCGTCAGTTCTGGGCCTGGCAGGTGCAGAACGGCGTGCTGAAGAACCCGCGCTCGTTCATCAACTCCACCCCGCACATGAGCTTCGTCTGGGGCGACGACAACATCGCCTTCCTCAAGAAGCGCTATGAAGCCCTGCAGGCCAGCCCGCTGTTCCGCGGCATGCAGTATTCCGAGGACCCGGCGCAGATCGCCAAGTGGGTGCCGCTGATGATGCAGGGCCGCGACCCGGCGCAGAAGATCGCCGCCACCTGGACGCCGATTGGCACCGACGTGAACTTCGGCGAGATCACCCGCCAGTTCGCCGGCTACCTGCAGACCAGGCCGAACTTCAGCCTGAAGCTCTCCAGCGAAGTCGAGGACATCACCCGCAACGACGACGGCACCTGGCGCGTCGAGTACAAGAACCTCAAGGACGGCAGCGTCACCGAAACCGACGCCAAGTTCGTCTTCATCGGCGCCGGCGGCGGTGCACTGCGTCTGCTGCAGAAATCCGGCATCGAGGAAGCCAAGGACTACGCCGGTTTCCCGGTGGGCGGTTCGTTCCTGGTCACCGAGAACCCGACCATTGCCCAGCAGCACCTGGCCAAGGCCTACGGCAAGGCATCGGTCGGCGCTCCGCCGATGTCCGTGCCGCACCTGGACACCCGCGTGCTGGACGGTAAGCGCGTGATCCTCTTCGGGCCGTTCGCCACCTTCTCCACCAAGTTCCTCAAGGAAGGCTCGTACCTCGACCTGCTGGGCAGCACCAATGTCCACAACGTCTGGCCGATGACCCGCGTAGGCATCGACGAATACCCGCTGGTGGAATACCTCGCCGGCCAGCTGATGCTGTCTGACGACGACCGCCTCGCCGCCCTGCGCGAGTACTTCCCGGAGGCCAAGGCCGAGGACTGGCGTCTGTGGCAGGCCGGTCAGCGCGTGCAGATCATCAAGCGAGACGCGGACAAGGGCGGCGTGCTGAAGCTCGGCACCGAGATCGTCGCTTCCGCCGACGGCAGCATCGCCGGCCTGCTGGGCGCATCGCCGGGCGCCTCCACCGCCGCGCCGATCATGCTCAACGTGCTGGAGAAGGTGTTCAAGGACAAGCTGGCTACCCCGGAGTGGCAGGCCAAGGTCCACCAGATCGTCCCCAGCTACGGCACCAAGCTGAACGACAGCCCGGAGAAAACCTTCCAGGAGTGGAGCTACACCGCCAAGGTCCTGCAACTGGACCCGCCGCCGGCCATCGACCAGGCTCCGGCTGCACAGCCGACCGACGCCGCTCCGGCACCGGAAAAGGCCTCCAGCGATATGGCGCTTTAAATTGCCTCGCTGAATAAGCGAGTTCCGAAGGCCGGACTTAAAGTTCGGTCTTCGGAATTCCTTTATTGAACATCCTCTATTTCGCCATTTGCCGAACTTTAGTCAGGGCGATCTGCCCGGTATAACGCTCGGGCTTCCCGCTTTATCTCTCATTTCCCTTGATGTCCGAGTGTCCTGTGAACTGCCGGGCAACTTCGAAACCGCAGATCCTGCCCTGGTGAATTAATGAGGAGGGCGAATCCGCGCAATAGTCGAAGTTTTGCGCTCGCGTCTACGCCGGTGACGAACTGCTATTCGAACCGTGGGAGGTTGGGCCTTTACATTCAATTTTGCATGTCAACCCGTCTGTTTCGCCGCTTCGCTCTGCGCCGGGCTTCAGCGACCCTTTGGTCTGTGGATTGGCATGACCGTACCGACAGGTTTGCTGGGCTCGTATTTTCCGACGAGCGGTAATTTGTACTCCAGGGATTACAGTCGTGTAAGCCATTGGCGATAGTCAAACAAGCGACTGAATATTGTCGTGGAGGTGTCGGGGCGGCAAAGTGCGACGGCCAAATCGCGATGGCGGGAGTAAGCCCCGGAAGTGGCGCTGCTTACAGAGAATGTCAATTAATTGTCGAGAGTGAACCGGCCTGATATCAGCGCTTATATCTGCGAGTGGACAATAAACTCTGAACTTTCCAGCGGGTGCTTAGGTTACTACCTTTCGATTAAACCTTTTGGCCAGGAGCCTTTGAGAGTGCTCCCGGCGCCTTGTACAGAAGCTGCTATCTCTTTCTGGCCATAAACAAAAAAATATTCCGGTCAGAGGAAGTCAGCATGGCGATCCAGGCGAAGGTCGTGGCGTCTCAAGTGCAGGTGGCCAGCGCCACGCAGCAGACGGTACAAGGAAGCATCGTTCTCCAGCAGGCCAGCAACGTGGCCCTGGATGTCACCGCCGACGCGGTCGCCAGCTACCAGCAGGTTGGTGCGGACCTGGTGGTGCAGCTCAAGGATGGCGAGACCATCCGCATCGCCAATTTCTTCGCCGAAGGGCAGCCGCCCAGCCAGCTTTATCTCGTGGACGAGAAGGGCGACCTGGTGGTGACCGAACTGGATGCTGTTGCGGCCGACGGCACGCTGATGCCCACCTACGTCTCCGCGCCCATCGACGCCGGCTTTGAGTCCCTGACCGGTGCCGAGGCCGGCGCTGCGGCAGGTGGCATCGCCGGGCTGGGCACGGCCGGGACCATCCTCGCCGGCGCCGCAGTGATTGCTGGCGGCGCTGCCATTGCCAGCAGCGGCGGTGGGGGCGGGGGTGGCGGCGGTGGCGGCGGCAGCAACCCTCCAGCGCCCCCCGCGCCGGCGACCGATGTCACGGTCAGCCCTGATGGCAGCGTGATCACCGGCCGTGCAACGCCGGGTACGACCGTCGAGGTGGATGTCAACGGTGACGGCCAGCCCGACTACACCGCGCCGGTGGACGGCAACGGCAATTTCCAGATACCGGTCAGCCCGCCATTGAGCAACGGCGAAAATGTCACCGTGGTAGTGCGCGGCCCCAATGGTGGCAGTGCCAGCTCCGGTACCACCGTCACCGCGCCGGATACCACGGCTCCTGGCGCCGCGACCGGTGTCACGGTGTCGGAAGATGGCAGCAAGGTCAGCGGCAGCGCCGAGCCTGGTTCCACCGTGAAGGTCGACACCAACGGCGATGGCATCCCCGATGCGACCGGGGTCGCCGGCTCCGACGGGCATTTCGAAATCACCCTGCCCAGCCCGGTGAACAATGGCCAGGGCGTCACGGTGACGGTCACCGACCCGGCCGGCAACAGCGGGCCGGCCACCGTGGTGAGTGCGCCGGATACCACGCCACCGGAGGCCGCCCATAACCTGGCGATCAGCGCCGACGGTCGTGGCCTTGCGGGTATCGCCGAACCGGGTAGCTCATTGTCCATCGATCTCGACAATGACGGCATCCCTGACCTGACCGTGCAGGTCGGTCCCGATGGGCGTTTCAATCTCAGCCTGGAGTCGCCGCTGTCCGCCGGCCAGGTCATTTCCATCATCGTTCGCGACGCCGCCGGCAACGCCAGCCCCATCGCCACCGTCAGCGCGCCGGGCGGCGCGGTGCCGGCGCCGGTCATCGAACCGAGCAACGGTCATGTTCTCCAGGGCACGGCGACTGTGGGCACCCAGGTCTACCTGAGCAATGCCCAGGGCACCCTGATCGGCGTGGCCCTGGTGGGCGGCGACGGCCACTGGAGCTTCACCCCGCTCACGCCGCTGGCCGACGGTACAGTGGTTACCGCCGTAGCACGAGGCCCGCAGGGGGAGAGCGGCCCCGCCAGCGTCACGGTGGATGCCGTGGCACCGTCCACGCCGGCCATCACGTCGGGTAACGCCAGCGGGCTGGAGGGGACGGCGGAAGCCGGCGCGACCGTGGTGCTCACCACCGGCAACGGCGCCCCGCTGGCGACCGTCGTCGCCGACGGCAACGGCCACTGGAGCTACCAGCCCGGCTCGCCATTGCCCAATGGCACCCAGGTCACCGTCGTCGCCAGGGACGCGGCCGGCAACCTCAGCGGCCCGGCGCAGATCACCCTGGATACCCAGCCCCCGGCAGCGCCCACGGTCAACCCGAGCAATGGCGGATTGTTCAGTGGCAGCGCGGAAGCCAACAGCACGGTGCTGCTGACCAATGCCTCCGGCCAGGTGATCGGCCAGGCCCAGGTCGACGGCAGCGGCCACTGGCAGTTCTCCTTCAGCCCCCCGCTGGGCGACGGTGTGCAGGTCTCGGTCAGCGCCAGGGACGCCGCCGGCAACACCGGGCCGGCGGCCAGCGTCACGGTGGATGCCAGCATTCCCTCGGCGCCCACGGTCAACCCCAGCAACGGCTTGAGCATCAGTGGCCTGGCGGATGCCGGGGACCGCGTGGAGATCCGCGACGCCAACGGCAACCTGATCGGCTCCGTCACTGCCGATGGAGGAGGCCACTGGAGCTATACCCCCGGCGCTCAGCTCCCTGACGGCACCCAGTTGCAGGTCGTCGCCGTGGACCCGCTGAGCGGCCACCAGAGCCCGGTGATCGGGCTGGTCGTTGACGGGGTGGCACCCGTTGCGCCCCAGGTGGACACCAGCAATGGCGCCGTCCTCAGCGGCATCGCCGAACCCGGCAGCCTGGTCAGCCTCACCGACCCACAGGGCAACCTCATTGCTCAGGTCCGCGCCGACGGCATCAGTGGTGCGTGGTCCTTCACGCCGGGGGCTTCGTTGCCAGACGGTACGGTGGTGGTGGTCACCGCCACCGACGCCGCCGGCAACTCCAGCCAGCCCACCAGCGTGGTGGTCGACGCCGCCGCGCCGCCGCCGCCGCAGGTCAATGCCAGCAATGGCCTGATCCTCAGCGGTACGGCCGAACGCGGCGCCACCCTGATCATCCTCGATGCCAACGGCAATCCCATCGGCCAGGTGACCGCCGACGCTGCCACCGGGCAGTGGACCTTCACGCCGCCGTCGGCCCTGCCCAACGGCACGCAGGTTTCCGTGGTCGCCCGTGACGCCGCCGGTAACGTCGGCCAGCCAACCCCCGTGGTCATCGACCGCCAGGTCCCCAATGCCCCGCAGATCGACGCGAGCAACGGCGATGTCCTGCATGGCACCGCCGAGCCGGGCAGCACGGTGACCCTCACCGACGGCAACGGCAATCCCATCGCCCAGGTTTCCGCCGATCCGGTGACCGGGGACTGGTCATACACGCCGGGTACACCCCTGGGCAATGGCACCCAGGTGCTCGCCACCGCGACGGACGCGGCCGGCAACGTCAGCCCGGTGGGGCAGATCACCGTCGACAACCTGGCTCCCAATGCCCCCACGGCAGGGCCAAGCAACGGCACGCAGATCGGCGGCACCGCCGAGCCGGGCAGCACCGTCGTCATCATGGACGCCGCCGGCAACCCCTTGGGCGAGGCGGCGGTGGGGCTCAATGGAGCCTGGCTGTTCCGCTTCAACCAGGCGCTGCCCAGTGGCTTCGTGCTGCGCCTGGCGGTGCGTGATGCGGCCGGCAACGTTGGTGCGGAAACCACCACCACGGTGGACAGCGACCTGACCACGCCGCCCACACCGGATGCGAGCAACGGCAGCGTCATCAGCGGCACCGCCGAGGCCGGCCAGCAGGTGATAGTGCGCGATGCCAACGGCAATGAAATCGGCCGCACCACGGCCGACGGGAATGGCCACTGGAGTGTCACGCCGGCGACGCCATTGCCCAACGGTTCGGATTACCAGGTGGTGGCCGTCGACCCGGTCAGTGGCCATGAAAGCGTACCGGTCACGGGCACCGTGGATGCCGTGGCGCCGGTCGCACCGACCATCAACGGCAGCACCGGCGTGACGCTGTCGGGCACGGCGGAACCCGGCTCGACCGTCACGCTCAGCGATGGCAACGGCAATCCCATCGCCGTGGTCACGGCCGATGGCAACGGGCAGTGGACCTTCACACCCGGTACCGCGCTGCCCAACGGCACGCAGGTGAACGTGACGGCCACCGACGCGGCCGGCAATGTCAGCCAGCCGGCGAGCACCACGGTGGATTCCGTGGCGCCGCCGACCCCGCTGGTCGATCCGAGCAATGGCCATCTCTTCACCGGCACCGCCGAGGCCAACTCCACGGTGATCCTGCGCGATGCCGGCGGCAATGTGATCGGCCAGGCGCTCGCCGACGCGGGTGGCGTCTGGAGCTTCGCCCCGCAACCGGCGCTGCCCAACGGCACCCAGGTGACGGTCATGGCCCGCGATGCGGCGGGCAATGAAAGCGGTACGGCGGGTGTGACCGTGGACGCGCAGCCACCGGCCGCGCCGGTGGTCGCACCCAGCACCGGCAGCGAGCTCAGCGGCACCGCTGAACCCAACGCGCAGGTGGTGGTGATTTCCGCCAATGGCCAGGTGATCGCCGAAGTACCGGTAGGGCCCGACGGCAGCTGGAGCTACACCCCGAGCACGCCGCTGCCCGATGGTGCGACCCTCAGCGTGGTCGCGGTGGACTCCTCCGGCAACCGCAGCGACACCACCACGCTGACCGTCGACGCCACGCCGCCGGCAGACCCGCAGGTGAACCCCGGCAACGGCACGCAGATCAGCGGCACCGCCGAACCGGGCAGCACGGTCACGGTGACCGATGCGAACAACAACCCGGTGGGCCAGACCACCGCCGACGGCCAGGGCAACTGGAGCATCACCCCGGCATCACCGTTGCCCAATGGCAGCAGCGTAACGGTGGTCGCCACCGATGCGGCGGGCAATGCCAGCAACGGCACGGTGGTGACCATCGACAGCAGCGCGCCGACGGACCCGACGGCCACGCCAAGCAATGGCACCGTGCTCAGTGGCACCGGCGAGGAGGGCAGTGTCCTGGTCTTCACTGACGGCGCCGGCAATGTGCTGGGGCAGGTCACGGTCGGTGCGGGCGGCAACTGGACCTTCACCCCGGACCAGCCTCTGGCCGACGGCACCGTGGTGACCATCGTCGCCCGCGATGCTGCAGGCAACGAGAGCGGCCCGGTCCAGGTGACGGTGGACTCCAGCGCGCCCACCACGCCGACCCTCGACCCAAGCAGCGGCAGCGTCCTGGGCGGCACCGGGGAAATCGGCAGTACGGTCATCGTCAGCGTCGCCGGCAGTGAGGTCGCCCGTGTGCAGGTCGGCCAGGACGGCCGCTGGAGCTACACGCCCGGCAGCCCGTTGGGCGACGGCACGGCCGTCTCGGTGCAGGGCACCGACGCGGCCGGCAACACCACGCCTGTCGTCAACGGCAGCGTGGACGGCGTCGCTCCCGGCGCGCCGGATATCCTGCCGAGCAACGGCACCACCTTCAGCGGCACCGCCGAAGCGGGCAGCACCGTCATCCTCAGCGGGCCGGGCGGCGAGATCGGCCGCGCCCTGGTGGATGCCGAGGGCCACTGGACCTTTACCGCCACTCCAGCGGTGGGCAACGGCGTGACCGTCAGCGCAGTCGCACAGGATGCCGCCGGCAACATCAGTGGCAGTGACAGTGTGGTGGTGGACTCCGCCGCGCCCGTCGCCCCGAGCATCGACCCGAGCAATGGCACGGTGATCACCGGCACTGCCGAGATCGCCAGCACCATTACGCTGGTCTACGCCAACAACGTGCTGATCGGCCAGGCTACCACCGGCCCGGACGGCAGCTGGACCTTCACCCCGAGTCCGCCCCTGGCCGACGGCACCCGGATAGATGTGATTGCCCAGGATGCTTCCGGCAACGCCAGCGCCGTGGCGAGCATCGTCATCGATGCCGCGCCCCCGGCGGCGCCAACCGTCGCGCCGAGCAACGGCAGCGCACTCAGCGGCACGGCAGAGGTGGGCAGCACGGTCATCGTCACCACCGCGGGCGGCCAGGAACTGGGCCGCACCACCGCCGGCCCGGACGGCCAGTGGACGCTAAACCCAAGCCCGCAGCCGGGTGATGGCGACGTGCTGCAGGTCATCGCGCGGGACGCCGCCGGCAACCAGAGCACGCCGGCCAGCGTCACCATCGATGCCGACCCGCCTGCCGCACCGACCCTCAGCGCCAGCAACGGCGAAGTGCTCAGCGGCACGGCGGAGGCGGGCAGCACCGTCTTGCTGAGCGTGGGTGGCACTGCCATCGGCCAGACCACGGCGGATGCCAGTGGGCACTGGACCTTCACGCCGGCCAGTCCGATCGCCGACACGACCCTGGTGACTGCCCTGGCCCGCGATGCGGCGGGCAACATCAGCCCGCCAGCGACGGTGACGGTGGACGCCACGCTGCCGAGTGCGCCGATCATCTCTCCCAGCGATGGCAGCGTGATCAGCGGGACCGCGGAGGCCAACGTCATCGTGCGCATTCTCGATGGCAACGGCGTGATGCTGATCGAAGTTGGCGCCGGTAGCGACGGCAAGTGGAGCTGGACGCCGCCCTCGAAGCTCCCCGATGGCACACAAATTTCCGCCGTGGCGGTGGAGGGCGGGCAGGTCAGCGGTGAAACCAGCATCACCATCGATGGCCTTGCGCCCGGCGCTCCGACCGTTGATCCGAGCAATGGCACTGTTCTCAGTGGTACTGCCGAGGCCGGCAGCACCGTGATCCTCAGCGATGGCAACGGCAACCCGGTGGGGCAGGTCACCGCCGACGCCAGCGGGCACTGGAGCTTCTCGCCCGCCGCGCCGCTGGCCAACGGCACGGTGGTCAATGCCGTGGCGCAGGACGCCGCCGGCAACACCAGCCAACCCGCCAGCACCACGGTGGATGCGCTGGCACCGGCCGCACCAACCATCGACGCCAGCAACGGCAACGTCCTCACCGGCAGCGCCGAACCGGGGGCCACGGTCATCCTCATCGACGGCAACGGCAACCCCATCGGCCAGGTGATTGCCAATGCCGGCACCGGGCAGTGGAGTTTCACGCCCAACCCACCGCTGCTCGGCGGTACCACAGTGATCGCCATCGCCCAGGATGCCGCCGGCAACACCAGCGGCCCGGCCAGCACCCAGGTGGACACCAACGCGCCGACCACGCCGACCATCCTGCCCAGCAACGGCACTGTGCTCAGCGGCACCGGCGAGGCCGGTTCGAGCATCGTGCTCACTGACGGTAACGGCAACTCGATCGCCCAGGTCAGCGTCGATGGCAACGGCAAGTGGAGCTTCACGCCGTCGACGATGTTGCCCAATGGCACGACGGTGAATGCCGTGTCGGTGGACGCCGCCGGCAACCAGAGCGCCTCGGTCAGCACCACCGTGGACACCACCGCCCCGGCCGACCCCACCATCAACCTGAGCAACGGCACGCTGCTGACCGGCACCGCCGAAGCGAATGCGCTGGTACTGCTCACCGATGGCAATGGCAACGCCATCGGCCAGGTACGCGCGGGTGCCAACGGCGCCTGGAGCCTGGCGGTGAGCCCGGCGCTGGCCAACGGTACGCAGGTGATTGCCCAGGCCAAGGATGCCGCCGGCAACACCAGCGGCACGGTGAGCACCACCGTGGACTCGGTCGCGCCCGCCGCACCGACCATCGCGGCGAGCAACGGCACCGAGCTGCACGGCACCGCCGAGATCAACGCCACGGTCATTCTCACCGACGGCAACGGCAACCTGATCGGCCAGGCCACGGCCAACGGCAGCGGCAACTGGAGCTTCACACTCGGAACCCCGTTGGCCAATGGCACCGTGGTGAACGCAGTGGCGCAGGATGCCACCGGCAACACCAGCGGCCCGGTCAGCACCACGGTCGACAACCTGGCGCCGCCCACCCCGACCATTGACGCCAGCAACGGCACGCTGCTCGAAGGGACCGCCGAGGCCAACGCCACGGTCATTCTCACCGACGGCAACGGCAATCCCATCGGCCAGGTCAGCGCCAATGGGGCGGGGCAGTGGTCCTTCGCACCCGGCACAGCGCTGCCCGATGGCACCGTGGTCAACGTCGTGGCGCGGGATGCTGCCGGCAATACCAGCGGCTCAGCCAGCACCACGGTGGACGCCGTGGCGCCGGCCGTCCCGACCATTGCCCCAAGCAATGGCGTGCATATCACCGGTACCGCCACGGCTGGCGTTACCGTGGTGCTCTCCGATGGCGGCGGCAACCCCATCGGTACCGCCGTCGCCGACAGCGCCGGCAACTGGTCCTTCGATCCGGCCACGCCGCTGGGCAATGGCGTGGTCATCCAGGCCGCCACCCGCGATGCGGTCGGGAATACCAGTGCAGCGGTCAGCACCACCGTCGACAACGTCGCGCCGCCGCCACCGACCATCGAGCCCAGCGATGGCACCGTGCTGAGCGGTACCGCCGAAATCAACGCCACCGTCATCCTGCGCGATGGCAACGGCAACTTCATCGGCACTACCCAGGCCAACGGTAGCGGCGACTGGACATTCAGTCCCAGCCCGGCGCTGGCCAACGGCACCACGGTCACCGCCGTGGCCCAGGACGCCGCCGGCAACAGTAGCGGCCCTGCGTCCACCGTGGTCGACAGCCAGGCGCCCGAGCCACCGGTGGTCGACCCCAGCAATGGCACGCTGCTCAGCGGCAGCGCCGAACTGGGCGTCACCGTGGTGCTCAGCGTGAATGGTGTGGAACTGGCGCGGGTTGCGGTGCAGGCCGATGGGACCTGGTCCTTCCCGGTACCCTCGGCGCTGGCCAACGGCACGGTGGTGGATGTGCTGACGGTGGACGCCACGGGCAACCTGAGCGCCAGCGTCAGCGTCACCATCGACGCCCTGGCGCCGCCGGTCCCCACCGTTACGCCCAGCGATGGCTCCGTACTCGCCGGCACCGCGGAAGCCAATGCCACGGTCATCCTGCGCGATGGCTTCGGCAACCTGATCATCGAAGTGAAGGCCGATGCCAGCGGCAACTGGCACTACGTGCCGGGCTCGCCGCTGGCCGACGGCCTGGAAGTCGTGGTCAGCGCCCGTGACGCGGTCGGCAACGAAGGCCTGGGGACCAGCGTGGTCATCGACTCCAGCCTGCCGGCCGTGCCGGTCATCACACCGAGCAACGGCACGGTGATCAGCGGCACCGCCGAAGCCAACGTCACTATCCTGCTGAGCGTCGACGGTGTGTTCGTCGGCCAGGTGACCGCGCAAGCCAACGGCAGCTGGAGCTTCACGCCCGCAGCACCGCTGGCCGATGGCGCCGTGATCAGCGTCGTGGCGCGCGACGCCAGCAACAACCTCAGCGGCGCCGCTACCCTGGTGGTCGACGCGCTGGCACCGAACGTACCGGTGGTCTCGCCGAGCAATGGCGGACAGATCACCGGCACGGCAGAGGCGGGTGCCACGGTGGTACTCAGCGTCGGGGGCGTGCCCATCGCCCAGGTGGTGGTCGACGGCACCGGCCATTGGGCCTACACGCCCGGTGTGCCTCTGGCCAATGGCGTGCAGGTCAGCGTGGTGGCTCGGGATGCGACGGGCAATACCAGTGGCGCGGTGAGCGTCACGGTGGACAGCGTCGCACCCAACACGCCGACCATTGCCGCCAGCAACGGCATCACCTTCACCGGCACTGCCGAAGCCAACTCCACGGTCATCATCACGGGAGCCAATGGCGCGTTGCTCGGCCAGGTCACGGCCAACGCCAGCGGCCTCTGGAGCTTCACACCGGGAGTACCGGTGGGCAACGGCGTGGTGGTGAGCGTGGTGGCGAAGGATGCCGCCGGCAACGTCAGTCTCATCGCCGCCAGCACCACGGTGGATGCGCTGCCGCCGGCCACCCCGGTGATCAATCCCAGCAATGGCGTGCTGCTCGCCGGTACGGCCGAGGCGGGCGCCACGGTGGTGCTCAGCGTGGGCGGCAACATCATCGGCCAGGTCACCGCCAACGCTCAGGGGCAATGGAGCTTCGCCCCTGGCGTGGCGCTGGCCAACAACACCCAGGTCAGCGTGGTGGCCAAGGATGCGGTGGGCAATATCAGCGTCGCCGCCAGTGTCACGGTGGATGCCGTGGCGCCCACCGCTCCGGTAGTCGCCCCGAGCAACGGCAGTGTACTCAGCGGCACGGCGGAGATCGGTTCGACGGTAATCCTCAAGGTCGGCGGCGCCATCATCGCGCAGGTCACCGCCGATGCCACCGGGAACTGGAGCTTCACGCCCGGCAGCCCGCTGGCGAACAACACTCAGGTCAGCGTGACGGCCAAGGACGCTGCCGGCAACACCAGTGTGGCAACCACCATCGGCATCGACAGCGTGGCGCCGGTCGCGCCCAGCGGCTTGAGCGTGACCGCCAATGGCACAGTGCTCACCGGCATCGCCGAAGCGAACAGCACGGTGAAGGTCATCATCAACGGCGACACGGCCAACCCGATCACTGTCCAGGCCAACGCCAGCGGCAACTTCACCGTCAACCTCAGCCCGGCCCTGACCGCAGGGCAGTTGCTGACGGTGAACGCCGTGGATGCCGCCGGCAATGCCGGCGCGGCGATCCAGATCCAGGCGCCGGACCTGACGCGCCCGGTGCTGACCATCGCCGAGGCCGCCGACGGCTACATCAACAAGGCCGAGCTGAGCGACGGCATCCAGGTGCGTGTCGGCCTGACCGCCGGTGCCCGCGCCGGGCAGACCCTGACCCTGCGCTACAGCGGGCCGGGCGGCTACAGCTACACCCAGGCCCACGTGCTCACTGCCGCGGAGATTCTGGCGGGAGTGGCCCTGGTAACCGTGCTGCCTGCCGCCGGAGTGGGTGTGATCCCGCAGGGCGCGGCGACCCTCACCGCCGACGTCAATGGCGGGCTGACGGCGACGCCGGCCAGCTTCGTCCTCGACACCCTTGCGCCGGCCACACCGGTACTGACCCTGGCGAGCAACCTGCTGGGTATCAGTGGTGAGGCCAACAGCACGCTGGTGGTGGACGTGAACGTCAGTGGGCTGACCTCGCACACCGAACTGACTGCCAGTAACGCGGGCCTCGCCCAGGTGGACCTGTTCAGCGGCCTGGGCCTGAGCCTGACCTGGGACCAGCTGCTGGACGCCAGTGTGTCGGTGGGATCGCGGGATGCCGCCGGCAACCTCGGCAACCTGGCGAGCATCAACCTGGAGAATGTGCTCACGCAGAACACTGTGACCATCGGCGGGCTCGGCCTGGCCGTCGGGTTGCTGCCGCCGGCACTGGGCATCAGCGGCACGGCGATCGCCGGGGGCAGCCTCGCGGTGCAGGTGATCACGCCGGCGGCCAACGTCACGCTGCACCCGGTTGTCGATGCCACCGGGCACTTCACCATCAACCTGCTGGCGGCGGACCTGCTGGGGCAGCTCGGCCTGTCCGTCACGCAAATCCTCAACCTGGGCAGCCAGCTCAGCCTGCAATTGATCGCCTATGACGCCAGCGGTCACCAGAGCGCGACCTACGGCATCTCGCTCACCGGCTCGGGGCTGAGCCTGGCCATCGGCGAGATCAGTGTCACCGGGACAGCGGGTGCCGATGTGTTCGTCGGGCAGAGCGGTGCCGAGCATTTCTTCGGCAATGCCGGGGCGGACCTGTTCCTCCATGTCGGTACCGGCGACATCGTCCAGGCCGGCGATGGCAACGACACCGTCCAGCTGCAGGCCACCAACTTCAAGTCCATCGACGGCGGTACCGGCTTCGACACCGTGATGCTCGACCACGGCATCACCCTCAACTACGGCGCGGCCGGCACCGGCACCTGGACCAACATCGAGCGGGTGGACATGGGCAAGGGCGATACCGGCGGCAGCCTGACGCTAACCGCCGCCCAGGTGGACGCGGTGACCGATGCCAACAACGTCCTGCAGGTCACCGGCGACGCCAACGACACGCTGACGGTAAGGGGCGCGGTGGATACGGGGGTGAACCAGGTGCATGGCGGCGTCAGCTACGACGTCTACAGCTTCGGCAGCAATACGCTGCTGGTGGAGGAAAACACCGTCCACGTCGTTGTGTCCTGAACCGTCGTTTCCGGGAGAAGGAAAGCACTGCATGACACCACGCAACGCCTGGTTGTACGGCCTGCTGCTGATCAGCGCGGCAGGCCAGGGGCAGACACTGGACGAGGCCGTGCGCGCCGGCCTCGCCATCCATCCCGAAGTCCGCGCCGCGGTGGCGGAGGCGGAGCGCGGCAAGACCGATGTGGAGATCAGCAAGGGCGGTTATTACCCGCAGGTGAGCATGTCCGGAGGGCCCAACGAATTCGACTTCGGCGAAGTCGTCTACGACCTGACCGCGTCCCAGATGCTCTACGACTGGGGCCGGATGAAGAGCAAGGTGGACAGCGCCAAGGCCACCCATCGCCAGCTCGACGAGTCCGCGCTGGTGAGCCGCGAGGACGCTGCCCTGGACATCGTCGAGACCTACCTCGACGTGCTTGCCGCACAGGCGCGGATCGAGACTGTGCGCGAGCACATCCAGCGCCTGGGTGACATCCGCGAGATGACCCAGGCCCGCGGCGGCGACGGCTATGCCGACCGCAGCGAACTGGACCGCGCCAACCTCGAACTGTCCCGCGCGCAGGAACAGCTGGCGCTGGAGAAAGGCGCCCTGCAGGACGCCCGCAACCAGTACGAGGTACTGGTCGGCAAGCCGCCGGCCGACCTCGCCGAACCGGAGCCCCTGTCCATGCAACGCTACCTGGTCGGAACCGACATGAATCGCCTGATCGTCGACAGCCCGCTGTACCGCAAGGCCGCCGAGGACGCCGAGGTGGCCGAGGCCAGGCTGCGCGAGAGCAAGGCCTCGCTGCTTCCGCAGGTGAACCTGGAGGCCTCGTCGCTGCGCCGGGAGATCGGTGGACACCTGGAGAACGACTCGGTCGTCTCGCTGCGCCTGCGCATGGATACCTTCGAAGGTCTCTCCAACTTCCGTCGGCCCACCGCCGCCCAGCAACACCTGGAGTCCACCCGCTGGACCCGCGATGCCATGCAACGCGACATCAAGCGCAAGCTGCAGACCCTGTTCGACACCGACGACACCCTGCGCTGGCGGCAGGATTCGCTGGTGCAGCAGGTGCGTGAATCGGACCAGGTGAGCGGCGTCTACCGTGACCAGTTCGAAGTCGGCCGGCGCGACGTGATCGACCTGCTCAACGTGCAGCGCGAACGCTTCGAGGCTGAACGCCAGCTGGCCAACCTGCGCTTCGAGCGCAAGCGCGTGGAATACCGCGCCGCCGCGCAGATCGGCCTGCTCGGGCCGATGCTGGAAAACCACCTGTCTCCGGGAGCCTCCTGATGAACGCCGACAATGTGGTGCTGCTGGCGGAACACGAGGATGAAGCCGATCCGCTGCGCCAGGGGCTTTCCCTGCTGTGCCGCCAGCTGGGCCGACCGCTGGGAGTGGCCGAGCTGGGGGAGGGCATGCCGCTGCACCAGGGCCGCCTGCCGCTGCGCTTCGTGCCCCGCGCCCTGCGCCGAGCAGACATTGTTGCGCGGGTCGAGCGCCTGGCCCTGGCGAAGATGGACAGCTACCTGCTCCCCGCGCTGCTGCTGCTCGAAGACGGCGGCACCCTGGTGCTCTGCGAGCAGGATGAACAGACGGCCAGCGTGCTGGTGCCGTACAGCGACGGCGGCGTCGAGCGAATTCCGTTGGCCGAGCTGCAGCACCGCTACAGCGGCGTGGCGATCTTCGCCAAGTGCCGCTACCGCGCGGACGGTCGCGTCGGCGACTTCGCCCGGCGCGAGCCGGACCACTGGTTCTTTGGCCCGCTGAAACGCCTCTGGCGCTCCTACTTCGAAGTCGCCATGGCGGCGATGATGGCGAACCTGCTGGCGATTGCTTCAGCGCTGTTCGCCATGCAGGTGTATGACCGGGTCGTGCCCAACGCGGCCATGGACACCTTGTGGATTCTCGCCACCGGCGTGGGCCTGGCGATTGTGCTGGAGGGTGTGATTCGTGCCCTGCGGGGGCACCTGCTGACGACCATGGGCAAGCGCATCGACCTGCAGCTGTCGACCCTGCTGTTCGAGCGCGTGCTCAATACCCGGCTGGCCGCCAAGCCCGGCTCGGTGGGCGCGTTCAGTACGCAGGTGCGCGAGTTCGAGGGCGTGCGCGAATTCTTCACGGCGTCCAGTGCTGCAATGATCAGCGACCTGCCGTTCGTGTTCCTGTTCCTGCTGATCATCGCGCTGATCGGCGGGCACCTGGTCTGGGTGCCGGCGGTGGCGGCGCTGCTGATGCTGCTGCCCGGGTTGTTCTGCCAGGGGCTGCTGGCGCGGCTGTCGCGGGAGAACCTGCGCGAGGGCGCGGTGAAGAACGGCATCCTGCTGGAGTCCATCGAGAACCTCGAGTCGGTCAAGGCCACCCGTGCCGAGGGCCGCTGCCTGCACCTCTGGGAAAATCTCACCGCGCAGCTGGCTGGCAACGCCATGCGCACCCACACGCTGACCACGGCACTGTCCTATGGCGCGAGCATCGTCCAGCAGCTGTGCTACGTCGGCGTAGTGGTGTTCGGCGTGTACCGCATCAGTGCCGGTGAGCTCAGCGTCGGCGCGCTGGTGGCCTGCTCGATCCTCGCATCCCGCGCGGTGGCGCCGCTGGCCCAGGCCGCCGGCATCCTGGGCCGCTGGCAGCACACCAAAGTGGCCATGGAAGGGCTCGACCAATTGATGAAGGCGCCCATGGAGCGCCCGCAGGACAAGCGTTTCGTGCGCAAGGAACGTCTCGCCGGGCACTACCGCCTGGAAGCCCTGAAGCTGGCCCACGGCGAGAATCCGCCGGCGGTGGACATCACGGCGTTGGAGATTCGTCCCGGCGAACGCATCGCATTGCTGGGCGGCAACGGCGCGGGCAAGTCGACCCTGCTGCGCCTGCTGGCCGGGCTTTACGACGCGCAATCCGGTCGTCTGCTGCTCGATGACGTGGCCATCGCGCAGATCGACCCTTCCGACCGCCGCCGGCACATCGGCTATCTGCCTCAGGACGTCGCCCTGTTCTTCGGCACCCTGCGTGACAACCTCAATCTGGAAGGCGCTGCGATCAGCGACGACGAGATGTTCGAGGCGCTGGACGGCGTCGGCCTGGGCGATTTCGTCCGCTCGCACCCGCTGGGGCTGGACCTGCCGCTGCTGGGCAACGGCAGCCTGTCCGGCGGCCAGCGCCAGGCCGTGGGGCTGGCCCGGGTGCTGCTGCAGGACCCGCCCGTGGTATTGCTCGACGAGCCCACCGCCACCTTTGACCAGAGTACCGAGCTGCACGTCATCGGGTATCTGCAACGCTGGCTGGAAGGCCGCACCCTGGTGATGACCACGCACAAGAAGACCATGCTCGCCGTGGCTTCTCGCGCTGTGGTGCTCAGCCAGGGCAAGGTGGTGATGGACGGCACCCTGGACCAGATCGTCAAGGACCGCACGGTCCATATTCCCGGACAGGAAGGAGCCGTCCATGGCCAGTGAATCCCGTGCCGCCGAACGCCTGCGCCGAGAGTTGCAGGACCCGCTGCTGGCCGCCAGTCATCCGGTGTCGCGGCCGCTGCTCTGGGCGCTGCTGTTGAGCCTGGTCGCCGCCATTGCCTGGGCGGCCTGGGCCGAGCTGGACGAGGTGACCCGTGGCGACGGCCGGGTGGTGCCGTTCAGCCGCATGCAGAAGATCCAGAGCCTGGAGGGCGGCATCCTTGACCGTCTGCTGGTGCAGGAGGGCGAGCTGGTGCAGGTGGGCCAGCCGCTGGTACGCCTGGATCGCACGCACTTCGAGACCTCCTGGCAGGAAGCCGCCAACCAGGCCGAAGTGCTCGGCGCCGCCATTGCCCGGCTGGATGCCGAGGTGATGGGCCAGGATCACATCGTCTTCCCCGAAGGCATGCCCGCCGATGGCCCGGTGGCGCGTTCCGAGCGCGAGCTGTTCAAGTCGCGGCGCGACAAACTGGAGGAAAATACTCGTTCGCTGCAGAAGCAGATCCGCCTGGCGCAGAGCCAGCTGGCCCTGGTCGAACCGCTGGTGGCACGACGCGCGGTGAGCCAGATGGAAGCACTCAAGCTGAGCCAGGACATCGCCACCCTGAGTGGCAAGCTCACCGAACTGAAGAACACCTACTTCCAGGACGCCTACACCGAACGCCAGGAGAAGAAGGCCCAACTGGCGCAGATCGAGCCCATCGTCCAGCAGCGCAAGGACCAGTTGCGCCGCACGGAAATCCTCTCGCCGGTACGTGGGCGGGTGAACACCGTGCTGATCAGCACCCGTGGCGGCGTGGTGCAGCCGGGTGAGCCGATCATGGAGGTGATCCCGGTGGAGGAGCGCCTGCTGGTGGAGGCCAAGGTCAAGCCGCGCGACGTGGCTTTCCTGGTGCCGGGCATGCCGGCCAAGGTGAAGATCACTGCCTATGACTACAGCATCTACGGTGATTTGAAGGGCACCCTGGAACAGATCAGCGCCGATACGATCGAAGAAGAGACGGTGCACGGCAAGGAGTACTACTACCAGGTGCTGATCAAGACCGACGGTAGCCAGTTGACGCGTAACGGCGAGGTGCTGCCGATCATCCCCGGCATGGTCGCCGAAGTGGACATCCTCAGCGGCAAGCGCAGCGTGCTGAACTACCTGTTGCGGCCGTTGCTCAAGGCGCGGTTGATGTAGCGAGGTACCCCGCACGAACGGTCATCCGGGGATGGCCCGGCGGGCCATGAGGTGAACACGGAAACACCCGGCGTACGCCTCCTTTCCCGGACGGGAAAGGGCCGGGGACCTGGGGAGGGAAGGGCGTGGCACTGTAGGGGCGAGCCGACCTGCCATGGATGTCCGGGCGGGGCATGCGGTCGGCTCGCTCCTACGGCGGCCAGTCGATCCTCGCATCCACCACTACGGTTCTTCCTGTAGGAGCGAGCTTGCTCGCGAACCTCCCAGCGCCGGAACTACCGGGAAAATCGTTCGCGAGCAAGCTCGCTCCTACATAAAGAAGCTGGGAGCGTGGGGCAGGGCAGTCATCACACAACCTGGTCGACCATGGCCCCCGTAGCGCCTGATGTTGTACGATGACTACCTCTCATTTTCTATCCAGCGACTCCCATGCCCACCAGCCCGCTTCCCCGCAAACGTTCCCGCAGCCTCGCCCACGACGTGGTCGCCGAGCTTTCCGCGCGTATCCGCGACGGTCGCATCAAACCGGGGGAGAAGCTGCCCACCGAGTCGGCGATCATGGCCGAGCAGGGTGTCAGCCGCACCGTGGTGCGCGAGGCGATCTCCCGGCTGCAGGCCGCAGGGCTGGTGGAGACGCGCCACGGTATCGGCACCTTCGTGCTGGACACGCCCAAGGACGGCCCGTTCCGCATTGACCCGGCAACCATCGTGACCCTGCGCGATGTGCTCGCCGTGCTGGAACTGCGCATCAGCCTGGAGGTGGAGTCCGCCGGGCTCGCCGCCCAGCGTCGTACGCCGGAGCAGTTGCAGGGCCTGCGCGAAGCCCTGGACGCCCTGGAGGAAAGCCAGGCCCATGGCCGCGACGCCGTGGCCTCGGACTTCCAGTTCCACCTGCGCATCGCCGAGGCCACCGGCAACAGCTATTTCACCGACATCATGAGCCACCTGGGGGCAAGTATCATCCCGCGTACCCGGCTCAACTCCGCGCGCCTGGCCCATGATGACCAGGGCCAGTACCTGGCACGCGTCAACCGCGAGCACGAAGACATCTTCGAGGCCATCGCCCGCCACGACAGCGACGCCGCCCGCGCCGCCATGCGCCTGCACCTCACCAACTCCCGCGAACGCCTGCGCCGCGCCCACGAATCGGCCGAAGAAAAACTCGGCTGACGAGCGGGCGGAAGAAAAGGTTGTCTGATGACTTGTCGTCTTTTATTTGTAGTTGTACGATGACTGACAACAAGACGCCATAAGCCGATTGTCGTTCCACCTCTTCCTATAAAAATTCGCTTTGCAGGGTGATCGCCAATGAATCCACAAGAACTGAAGTCCACCCTTTCGTCCGGTCTGCTGTCGTTCCCCGTGACGGACTTCGATACCCAGGGCAACTTCCGCGCGGACACCTACGCCCGCCGCCTGGAGTGGCTGGCCCCGTACGGCGCCAGTGCACTCTTCGCGGCTGGCGGCACCGGCGAGTTCTTCTCGCTGGAGCCCAACGAGTTCTCTTCGATCATCAAGACCGCGGTGGATACCTGCCGTGGCCAGGTGCCGATCCTCGCTGGCGCCGGCGGCCCGACCCGCCAGGCCATCGCCTACGCCCAGGAAGCCGAACGGCAGGGCGCCGCCGGCATCCTGCTGCTGCCGCACTACCTGACCGAAGCCAGCCAGGAAGGCCTGGTGGCCCACGTCGAGCAGGTCTGCCGCTCGGTGGACTTCGGCGTGGTGGTGTACAACCGCAACGTCTGCCGCCTGAACGCCGACAGCCTGGAAAAACTGGCGGATCGCTGCCCGAACCTGATCGGCTTCAAGGACGGCATCGGCGAGATCGAGCCGATGGTCGCCATTCGCCGCCGCCTGGGCGAGCGCCTGACCTACCTCGGCGGCCTGCCGACCGCCGAAGTCTATGCGGCGGCCTACAAGGCCCTGGGCGTGCCGGTGTATTCCTCCGCCGTCTTCAACTTCATCCCGAAAACCGCCATCGAGTTCTACAACGCCATCGCCGCTGACGACCACACGACGGTCAACCGCCTGATCGACGATTTCTTCCTGCCTTACCTGGCCATCCGCAACCGCTGCGAAGGTTACGGCGTGAGCATCATCAAGGCCGGCGCCAAGCTGGTCGGCCATGACGCGGGTCCGGTGCGCGCACCGCTGACCGACCTCACCGGCGAAGAAGTCGAGATGCTCGACGCGCTGATCAAGAAACTCGGCCCGCAGTAAGCCGGAGGTTCCCGTGGCACAACAGTATTCGCACTACGTCGACGGCCAGTGGCTGGCCGCTACCGACGCGACCCCGAACCGCAATCCGTCCGACCTCTCCGATGTGGTCGGCGACTACGCCCTGGGCGACGCCGCGCTGGTCAACCAGGCGGTGGAGGCGGCCCGCGCCGCTTTCCCGGCCTGGTCCAACAGCAATGTGCAGGCCCGCGCCGACGCGCTGGACAAGGTCGGCAGCGAGATCCTCGCCCGTCGCGCCGAGCTGGGCGCGCTGCTGGCGCGGGAGGAGGGCAAGACCCTGCCCGAAGCGATCGGCGAAGTCGGCCGCGCCGGCAACATCTTCAAGTTCTTCGCCGGCGAATGCCTGCGCCTGGCCGGCGACCTGCTGCCTTCGGTTCGCCCCGGCGTCAGCGTCGAGGTAACTCGCGAAGCCGTGGGCGTGGTCGGCCTGATCACCCCGTGGAACTTCCCCATCGCCATCCCGGCCTGGAAGATCGCCCCGGCCCTGGCCTACGGCAACTGCGTGGTGATCAAGCCCGCCGACCTGGTGCCCGGCAGTGCTTGGGCGCTGGCGGAAATCATCTCCCGCGCCGGTTTCCCCAATGGCGTGTTCAACCTGGTGATGGGCCGTGGCAGCGTGATTGGCGAAGCCCTGGTCAACCACCCGCAGGTGGACGCCGTGAGCTTCACCGGCTCGGTCGGTGTCGGCCGGCGCATCGCCGCACAATGCGTGGCCCGTGGTGCCAAGGTGCAGCTGGAGATGGGCGGCAAGAACCCGCAGATCATCCTCGACGACGCAGACCTCGCCAGCGCCGTGGAACTGTCGGTGCAGAGCGCCTTCTACTCCACCGGCCAGCGCTGCACCGCTTCCAGCCGGCTGATCGTCACCGAAGGTATCTACCCGCGCTTCGTCGAGGCCATGGTCGAGCGCATGCGCAGGATCAAGGTCGGCAACGCGCTGCATGAAGGTATCGACATCGGCCCGGTGGTCTCCGAAGCGCAGCTGCGCCAGGACCTGGATTACGTCGAGATCGGCCGCAACGAAGGCGCGCGCCTGCTGTGCGGCGGCGAGCGTCTGGCGCTGGCCACCGACGGCTACTACATGGCCCCGGCGCTGTTCGACGAGACCACCCCGGAGATGCGCATCAACCGCGAAGAAATCTTCGGCCCGGTGGCCAGCATCCTCAAGGTGAAGGACTACGACGAAGCGCTGGCCCAGGCCAACGCCACCGAATTCGGTCTCTCCGCCGGGATCGCCACCACCTCGCTCAAGCATGCCGCGCACTTCAAGCGGCATGCCCAGGCCGGGATGGTGATGGTCAACCTGCCCACCGCCGGCGTGGATTACCACGTGCCGTTCGGCGGTCGCAAAGGTTCGTCCTACGGGCCGCGCGAGCAGGGCCGTTATGCCCAGGAGTTCTACACCACGGTGAAGACCGCCTACGTCGGCGCCTGACCGGCTCAGCGGGCGGCCCTTGCCATCGCCGCCCGCTGCGTAAGCACCCGCAACCCCGATACAAGAACAAAGCAGGGGAACCACCATGACCATCGTCTGCCCGCAGTCGACACGTACCCGCGAACCCAGGCGCTGAACGCGCCGCGAGCTTCCCACTCCGCTCACTTTCGCTGGTAGGTCGTCATGCTGAATCAATCGATCGCACATCCGATTGCACATCGCCGCGCCGTCGCGCGCCGGCTTCCCCCGCGCCCGTTCCCTGGCCGCGTCGCGTCGTCTTGCCTGCTCGGCAGACGTCCGACGGGGCTGTTTTCTTCGCTCCACGCTCTCAAGCACTTCGCCATCCGGCTGCCTGCCGGTCATGGCGCGCACTTTCCTGTGTCGCTCGCGCATGTCGTCAGTACGCGAGTCGGAACGGACGTACCGGCCCCGGCCGCCGTACGTCGGCAAGGAGGCGGTAACGGCTCGCCGCAGCGGGCCGGCTGATAATCTGGCCGGCATGCGCCGGTCGCTCCCATAAAAACAAGACACGAGACGCAATCGATGAGCCAAGCAACCGCCAAACCGACGCATGTGCGTTACCTGATCCTGCTGATGCTGTTCCTGGTAACCACCATCAACTACGCCGACCGCGCCACCATTTCCATCGCCGGCTCCAGCCTGCAGAAGGACCTGGGCATCGACGCGGTCACCCTCGGCTATATCTTCTCCGCCTTCGGCTGGGCCTACGTGGCCGGGCAGATTCCCGGCGGCTGGCTGCTGGATCGCTTCGGCTCGAAGAAGGTCTATGCGGCGGGCATCTTCATCTGGTCGCTGTTCACCTTCCTGCAGGGCTTCGTCGGCTACCTGCCGGTGGCCAGTGCGGTGATCGCACTGTTCCTGCTGCGCTTCATGGTGGGCTTCGCCGAGGCGCCGTCCTTCCCCGGTAACGCGCGCATCGTCGCTGCCTGGTTCCCCACCGCCGAACGCGGCACGGCCTCGGCCATCTTCAATTCGGCGCAGTACTTCGCCACCGCGCTGTTCGCCCCGATCATGGGCTGGATCGTCTTCCACTTCGGCTGGGAGCACGTGTTCGTGGTGATGGGTGTGCTGGGCATGGTCTTCGCCGGCATCTGGATGAAGACCATCTACAACCCCAAGGAACACCCGCGCACCAACGCCGCTGAAGTGGCCGCCATCGAGGCCGGCGGCGGTATGGTCGACATGGACCAGAAGCGCGCCAGTGACGGTCCGAAATGGCACTACGTCAGCCAGCTGCTGCGCAGCCGCATGCTGCTGGGCGTGTACCTGGGCCAGTACTGCATCAACGCGATCACCTACTTCTTCCTCACCTGGTTCCCGGTGTACCTGGTGCAGGAGCGCGGCATGTCGATCCTCAAGGCCGGCTTCATCGCTTCGCTGCCCGCGCTGATGGGCTTCCTCGGTGGTGTACTGGGCGGGATCATCTCCGACTACCTGCTGCGCCGCGGCCATTCGCTGACCTTCGCCCGCAAGCTGCCCATCGTCTGCGGCCTGCTGCTGTCCACCACCATGGTGTTCTGCAACTACGTGGATGCCGAGTGGATGGTGGTCGGCTTCATGACCCTGGCGTTCTTCGGCAAGGGCCTGGGTGCGCTGGGCTGGGCGGTGGTGGCGGATACCTCGCCCAAGCAGATCGCCGGCCTCTCCGGTGGCCTGTTCAACACCTTCGGCAACCTGGCCTCGATCACCACGCCGATCGTCATCGGCTACCTGATCAGCGCCACCGGCTCGTTCAAGTGGGCGCTGGTGTTCGTCGGCGCCAACGCCCTGGTGGCGGTGCTGAGCTACCTGTTCATCGTCGGCCGTATCGAGCGGGTAGAGCTGAGCGACGAAGCGCCCAAGTCGCCGCGCCGTGTCGATGAAAAACGTCTGGCCCCGGCCAATTCCTGAGCAGTTCCGGGGGTATTTCGGAGATGAGTGTCATGCAGTTGATCCCGCACCAGGACTCGCCGCGCTACGTGAAATTGCACGCGGACGATAACGTCGCCATCGTCGTCAACGACCAGGGCGTGGCCGCTGGCGGTCGCTTTCCAGACGAACTGGTAGCTGCCGAGTCGATCCCGCAGAGCCACAAGGTGGCGCTGGTGGACATAGCCGAAGGTGCGCCGGTGCTGCGCTACGGCACGGTGATCGGTTATGCGCTGGCACCCATCGCCAAGGGTCGCTGGGTCACCGAGCAGCTGCTCAGCCTGCCGGAGCCGCCGGTGCTGGATGCGCTGCCGCTGGCTACCGACGTGCCGCCCGCCGCCGAGCCACTGACCGGCTACAGCTTCGAGGGCTACCGCAACGCCGACGGCAGCGTCGGCACGCGCAATCTGCTGGGCGTCAGCACCACGGTACAGTGCGTGACCGGCGTGCTGGACCACTGCGTGGAGCGCGCCCGCCGCGAGCTACTGCCCAAGTACCCGCACGTCGATGACGTAGTGGCGCTGACCCACAGTTACGGCTGCGGCGTGGCGATCAACGCGCCGGACGCGATCATCCCGATTCGCACGTTGTACAACCTGGCGCGCAACCCCAACCTAGGCGGCCAGGCGCTGGTCATCGGCCTGGGGTGCGAGAAGCTGCAGCCGGTGCAACTGATGGACGGCGATGCGCTCACCGCCGGCCAGGACGAGGCGCAGTGGCTGTACCGCCTGCAGGAGTCCGGCAACGGCTTCCAGGGCATGGTGGCGCAGATTCTCGAGCTGATTGAAGAGCGTCTGGTGGTGCTGAACGAGCGCCGCCGCGAAACCGTGCCGGCCTCGGAGCTGGTGGTGGGCATGCAGTGCGGCGGCAGCGATGCCTTCTCCGGCGTCACCGCCAACCCCGGCCTCGGTGTGGCGGCGGACCTGCTGGTGCGTGCTGGCGCCACCGTGATGTTCTCCGAAAACACCGAGGTGCGCGACGGCATCCACCTGCTCACCGCCCGCGCGGCCACCCGCGAGGTGGCCGAGCAACTGGTCGCCGAGATGGACTGGTACGACCGCTACCTCGCCCGCGGCATGGCCGACCGCAGCGCCAACACGACGCCCGGCAACAAGAAGGGCGGGCTGAACAACATCGTCGAGAAGGCCATGGGCTCCATCGCCAAGTCCGGCAACAGCGCCATCGCCGGGGTCGTTTCGCCCGGCGCGCGGGTGAAGGGCAGGGGCCTGCAATACTGCGCCACCCCGGCCAGCGACTTCATCTGCGGCACCCTGCAACTGGCCGCCGGGATGAACCTGCACATTTTCACCACGGGCCGCGGCACGCCTTATGGGCTGGCCATGGCGCCGGTGATCAAGGTGGCCACGCGCACCGAGCTGGCCGAGCGCTGGCCGGACCTGATCGACGTCGACGCCGGCCGGGTCACCTCCGGGCGCATGACCCTCGACGAACTGGGTTGGGAAATCTTCCAGCTCTATCTCGACGTGGCCAGCGGCAAGGTGCACACCTGGGCTGAACGCCACCGCCTGCACAACGACCTGGTGCTGTTCAATCCGGCTCCGGTGACCTGATCCGCGCCTGAACGCCCGCAGCGCCGCCAGACGCTGCGGGTAGCCCTGAGCTTGCCCGTTCGCGAGCAAGCTTGCTCCTACAAAAAGCTAGAAACCTCGCGTCTGCCCGCTCTGCTGGGACGGGCGGCGCTCACCCTGAAATCCACGATCCGGAGACAACAATGAAAAACTCCACCCTGGGCGCCGCCATCGCCTGCGCCGCCCTCGGCCTGCTCGTGCCTGCCGCCCAGGCTGCCGGCTTCCTCGAAGACAGCAAGGCCAGCCTGACCCTGCGCAACTTCTACATCAACAGTGACAACCGCAACGGCACTGCCGAACCGAGCCGCCAGGAAGAGTGGGGCCAGGGTTTCATCCTCAACTATGCCTCGGGCTACACCCAGGGCACCGTGGGGGTGGGCGTCGACGCCATCGGACTGCTCGGCGTCCGGCTGGACAGTGGCGGCGGCACCCACTACGAATCCGCCAGTCAGCAGGCCGGCACCGTGTTCCCGTCGAAAAGAAACGGCGAGGCGGTGAACGATTTCAGCAGCTTCGGTCCGACCCTCAAGGCGAAGATTTCCAGCACCGAACTGCGCTACGGCACCCTGATGCCCAAGCTGCCGGTGGTGACCTACAACGACGGTCGCCTGCTGCCCGGCACCTTCGAGGGCGGGCAGGTGACCAGCGCCGACATCGACAACCTGAGCCTGGTGGCCGGCAAGCTGGAACACACCCGCGGGCGCAACTCCAGCGACTGGCGCGGCCTGTCGATCCAGGGCGCCAACAGCGGCGCGACGGCCCGCGACAGCAACGAGTTCTACTATGCCGGCGGCGACTACAAGCTGAGCAAGGACCTGACGCTGCAGTACTACTACGGCCAGCTCAGCGAGTTCTACCAGCAGCACTTCCTCGGCCTGCAACACAGCCTGAACCTCGGCCCCGGTGTGCTGAAGACCGACCTGCGCGCCTTCGACAGCGATTCCGATGGCAAGAACGGCAGCACCTCAGGGCGAGCCGACGGCTATCTTTCCAGCGGCTACTACGGTAACCGGGTGACCAAGGGCGAGGTGGACAATCGCACCTACAGCGGAATGTTCACCTACAGCCTGTCCGGCCACAGCTTCGGTGCCGGCTATCAGGTCATGAACGGTGACAGCGATTTCCCGTACCTGAACCGGGGCGACGGTGCCAGCGGCAGCGCCTACCTGATCACCGACGTGCAGATCGGCAAGTTCCTGCATGCCGGCGAGCGAACCTGGGTGGCGCGCTACGGCTACGACTTCGCCCAGGCCGGCCTGCCGGGCCTGACCTTCGCGGCGATCTACCTCAAGGGCGACGACGTGAAGACCGCCAGCGGCGACGAGGGCGAGTGGGAGCGCGACCTGACGCTGTCCTATGTGATCCCCGAGGGCAGCTTCAAGGGACTGGGCTTCTCCTGGCGCAACGCCATGCTGCGCAGCGGCCTGCCCGCCAGCGGCTCCGGCACGCCGACCCAGCGCGACCAGGACGAGAATCGCCTGATCGTCAGCTACACCTTGCCGTTGTTCTGACCGCTCCTACAGACCGTAGGGCGGATAACGCTGGCGCGTTATGCACCCTACGGGGCGGAAGATGGACTCACACACTGGCGCCGATCTGCAGGAGCGAGCTTGCTCGCGAACGGCCTGACGCCGGGTATGCCTGCAGGATCGCGCGGGGCAGTAAGCGCTGGCCCAAAAAAGCCCCTCCGGCGAGGGAGGGGCTTGGGGCTGTTCGCGAGCAAGCTCGCTCCTACGAGAAGCCTGTCAGCCGCGCGAGGCTTTCCAGCGGCGGATCACCAGTTTTTCCAGTTCCACCGCGAAGAACACCGCGATGCCGATGCCCAGCGAGATCAGCCAGCCGCTGAAGGGCAGGGCGACGGTATGGAAGGCGGTCTGCATGAAGGGCACGTAGATCACGAAGCACTGCAGCAGGATCAGCGCCAGGGTCACGGTGAGCAGCGCGCCGTTGCGCAGCAGCGCCGTGTTCAGCGAGAACTCTTCCTGCAACCGGCAGTTGAACAGGTAGGCCCACTGCGCGGTAACCAGGGTGTGCAGGATCATGGTGCGGATGTGGTCGGTGTCCTGGCCGTTGCTGACCATCCAGGCTTCCAGCAGGAAGGCCGCGGCGGTGAGCAGGCCGCCCACATAGAGCACCCGCCAGACCGCGAAGCCGTTGAGGATCGATTCCTTCGCGTTGCGCGGCGGCCGACGCATCATCCCCGGCTCGCCGGGCTCGAAGGCCAGGGCGAAGGACAAGGTGGTGGAGGTCGCCATGTTCATCCAGAGAATCTGCAGCGGCGCCAGCGGGATCACCGCGCCGGCGAGGATCGCCATGACGATCAGCAGGCCCTGGGCCATGTTGGTCGGCAGGATGAACAGCACGGTCTTCTTCAGGTTGTCGTAGACCCGGCGGCCCTCGCGCACGGCGCCGGCGATGGTGGAGAAGTTGTCGTCGGTGAGCACCATGTCGGCGGCTTCCTTGGTCACCTCGGTGCCCTTGATGCCCATGGCGATGCCGACGTCGGCCTGTTTCAGCGCCGGGGCGTCGTTGACCCCGTCGCCGGTCATGCCGACCACTTCCTCGTTGGCCTGCAGTGCACGCACCAGGCGCAGCTTGTGCTCGGGGCTGGTGCGGGCGAACACCGAGTACTGCATGGCGAGGGATTTCAGCTGGGTATCATTGGCCTGTTCCAGCTCCTGGCCGGTCATGGCACGCAGGTCGTTGCCCATGCCGAGCATGCCGGCGATGGCCACGGCGGTGTCCGGGTGGTCGCCAGTGATCATCTTCACCTGGATGCCGGCGCGCTTGCACAGCGCGATGGCCTCGATGGCTTCCGGGCGCGGCGGGTCGAGCAGGCCGGCAACGCCGAGGAAGATCATGCCGTCCTGCACGTCCTCGTGGTCGATCACGCCGTCATCGGGCTGTACCGGCTTGTAGGCGGCGGCGAGCATGCGCAGGCCTTGCCCGGCGATGAAGCTCATCTCGCGCTCCCAGTACTCGCGGTCCAGCGGCTCCACGCCGTTGGCACCGAGTTGCTGTTGGCACATGCGCAGCAGCACGTCGGGCGCGCCCTTGAGGTAGATCAGGCTCTGGCCGGCAACGTCGCAACGGCGCGCCATGTACTTGTAGGCGGAGTCGAAGGGAATCTTGCCGAACTTCTGGAACTCGATCTCCGGCAGGTCCGCCTTGCGCGCCAGGACTTTCAGCGCGCCCTCGGTGGGGCCGCCGACCACGCCCCAGCGCCCTTCGTCATTGAGTTGCAGGCTGCTGTCGTTGCAGATGTCCACCGCGCGGATGAAGGCATCCAGCGCACCGTGCTGCGACCAGTCGAGCTCGTCGCTGGTACCGCCGAAGGTGATGCGGCCCTTGGGCTCGTAGCTCTGGCCTTCGACGCCGTAGAGACCGTTGGCGAGCAGCACGCTCTTCACGGTCATCTCGTTCATGGTCAGGGTGCCGGTCTTGTCCGAGCAGATCACGCTCATGGCGCCCAGGGTTTCCACGGTCGGCAGCTTGCGGATGATCGCCTTGTTCTGCGCCATGCGTTGCACGCCCAGCGACAGGATGATCGAGACGATGGCCGGCAGGCCCTCGGGGACCGAGGCCACGGCCAGGCTGATCAGCGACAGCAGCAGTTCGCCGAACGGGTAGTCGTGCCAGAAGAAGCCAATGATGAACAGCGCCACCATCATGCCGATGATCAGCTGGAAGATGCGTTTGCCCAGCTCGGCGATCTGCCGCAGCAGCGGGGTTTCGCTTTCGTCGACGTTGGCGATCAGCTTGTTGATGCGGCCCAGTTCGGTATTGCCGCCGGTCTCGATCACCACGCCGCGGGCGTTGCCGGCGCTGACGTTGGTGCCGGAGAAGCCGAGGTTCAGGCGGTCGGCCAGCAGCGCTTCGGTGTCCAGCGCGTCGGCCTGCTTGCCGACGGTGAGTGATTCGCCGGTGAGCATGGACTCTTCGACCTGCAGGTGGTGCACGTCGAACAGGCGCACGTCGGCGGGAATCTTGTCTCCGGGGCGCAGGATGACGATGTCGCCGGGTACCAGCTGGCTGGCGTCCAGTTCGATCTTCTTGCCGTTGCGCACCACGTGGGCGGTGCTGCTGAGCATGCCGCGCAGGGCAGCGAGGGATTTCTCCGCCTTGTTCTCCTGGAAGAAGCCGATGCCGGCGTTGATCACTGCCACCAGCAGGATGACGATGGTGTCGGTCCAGTGGCCCATCAGCGCGGTGGCCACGGCGGCGGCCAGGAGGATGTAGATCAGCACGTCGTTGAAGTGCCGGGCGAAGCGCAGCCAGAGTGGGTCGACGTCCTTGGCCGGCAAGGCGTTGGGGCCGACGCGCAGCAGCCTCGCCTCGGCTTCGTCGGGGGAGAGGCCTTCCGCGCTGGTCTGCAGATCGGCCAGGGTCTGGTCGACGCTCTTGCGGTACCAGTCGGTGGTTTGTGGTTTGCCGTCGGTGGTTTGCTGTGCAGTCATGCTCTGACTCCCGGCTCCTGCCAAGTGGGAAAGGTGATTAACTGCAGGGAAGCGTAGACCTAGGAAATCGCTGTAGGACTGTCATACCTCAAGATTCGGCCGATCCTCGCTGAACCATGGCTGAACGAAGCTGAATGGAAGATTTGCATCTGAAGATGCGGACCTTGTCCGCGATCGCGGGCGTGGCCCGCTCCTACGAAGAGCGCATCGGCGAGCTCAGGGTTATCCCTTCATGCCAACCCTGTAGGAGCGAGCTTGCTCGCGAACAGAAGGTAGGGCGGATAACGCGCCAGCGTTATCCGCCGGTGGCGCGTCTGGCGGATAACCTGTTCCAGGTTATGCGCCCTACGAAACTCATGGCCGCTCGGACCCATCCGGAGTTGGATGAAAACATCGCGGACGGAGTCCGCTCCTACGAAGAGGCCAATTCCTGTGTCCCGCCCACCCGACTGGCCTGCCGCCAGCGGTTCGGTGTGCAGCCCGCCAGCTTGCGAAAGCTGCGGCAGAAGTGGGACTGGTCGGCGAAGCCGCATTCCTGGCCGACCTGGGAGATTGGCGCGTCGCCGCTGGCCAGCAACTCGCGGGCACGGTCGATGCGCAGGCGCAGCGCCCATTCCCGTGGCGCGAGCCCGGTGGCCTGTTTGAAGGCGCGGGAAAAGTGGCTGCGCGACAGGCCGCACTGCTCGGCGACATCGGCAATGTACAGGCGGCTGAGCAGGCTGCCGGCGAGGATGTCCTTGGCCTTGCGCTCCTGCCAGGGGGCCAGGGCGAGGCGTTCGCCGGTATCTGCTCCATCGTTGCGGGGCTCAGGCAGCCGGTAGTGTTCCAGCAGGTGCTGGCAAAGGCGCTGGCTGGCCTGGTGGAGGCCGTCTCCCTGGCTTTCCAGCTCCTCCATGAGCTGCCGGACCAGGCGGTGGGTCTGGGGGGCGAGCATGGTCGCTACCTGGTGGGCAGGTGCGGGCATGGCGTCTCTCTTCTGTTAGCTTCCAGCGGCGGCGTAAAGCGGCTTCGATTAAGGAAAAACACAAGGTAAATCAAGGTGATCCGATGCTCAATCGAATTGCGCTCAGAGGCCGCCATCAAGCACATGCGTCCAATAAGATCGCTGTGTTACGTGGTCGACTGGCGAGGCCCTCGTCTTGTGCAAAGATGCCCACTCCCACAGCCCCGAGCGACCAGCCATGAACCGAAACGACCTGCGCCGCCTGGACATGAACCTGCTGGTGATCTTCGAATCCCTGATGCTGGAGCGGAACCTCACCCGCGTCGGCGAGAAGCTGTTCATCACCCAGTCCACCGTCAGCGCCGCCCTGGCGCGCCTGCGCGACCTGTTCGACGACCCGCTGCTGGTGCGCGCCGGGCGAGCCATGGAGCCCACCAGCCGGGCGCTGCACATCTTCGAGGAACTGCGCCCGGCGATGGATGTGATCTCCGCTGCGGTCAGCCGCGCCAAGACCTTCGAGCCCGAGAGCAGCTGCAACGTCTTCCGCCTGGGCCTCTCCGACGATGCCGAATTCGGCCTGTTCCCCGCGCTGCTGGCGCGCCTGCAGCAGGATGCGCCGAACATCACGGTGGTGGTGCGGCGCGCCAACTTCCTGCTGATGCCGGCGCTGTTGTCTTCCGGCGAAATCACTGCCGGGGTGAGCTATACCACCGACCTGCCGGCCAACGCCAAGCGCCGCAAGTTGCGCGATATCGGCGTGAAGGTGCTGCGCGGTGACAGCCGCCCCGGCCCGCTGACCCTCGACGAGTACTGTTCGCGGCCGCACGTGATGGTGTCGTTCTCCGGTGACCTGAACGGCGCCATCGACCTGGACCTGGAACGCATCGATCGCCGCCGCCGGGTGGTGCTGGCCGTGCCGCAGTTTGGCAGCCTGCGCGCGCTGCTGCGCAACACCGAGATGATCGCCACCGTCCCTGACTACGCGGCCTGCGCACTGGTGGAAGACAGCTGCCTGCGCGCCGAGGCCCCGCCACTGGAGATCAAGCCGGCCGAGCTCTCGCTGGTCTGGAGCGCCGCCCACGACAACGACCCGGCCGAGCGCTGGCTGCGTGAGCGGATGGTCGAATACATGAGCGCGCCGGTGCCGTGAACGGAATTCATCGGCATTTGTAGGATGGGTGGAGCGCAGCGATACCCATGCCGTTGGAGCAGGGTAATGATGGGTATCGCTCCACTCCATCCTGCGACGTGCTTTTCCAGTGGAATCCTCGAGCGGGCCTTACCCGTAAACGGCTCAGAATCGTGAGGCGAATAACCTGGAACAGGTTATTCGCCGGTTCAGTTGTGGCGAGTAACGCTGGCGCGTTATCCGCCCTGCGCAGGTGGGGCCGCAGGCTCAGAACGTGCCCTTGATCGGGTACTCGATGATCACGTAGATACGGTCGATATCCGCGCCACCCTGGGCGTCGTTGGCGCGGTGGGAGACCTGCGCGACGCTCAGTGCCAGGTCCTTGGCCGGGCCGGACTGCACTACGTAGCGAACATCCAGGTCGCGCTCCCAATGCTTCCCGCCATCACCGTAGGCGGGCTGGCAGGCGCCGCCTTCCATGGGGTTGTAGGCGCCGCCGCAAGGGGCGTGGGTGCCGTCGATGTCACTGCCGCGCACATAGCGCGCCGAGACGGTCAGCCCGGCAAGGCCGGAGCTGGCGCCGTCCCACTGGTAGCGGGCCTGCCAGGAGCGCTCGCCGGGGCCGTTGAAGTCGGCGTACTTGATGGAGTTGGCGAGGTAGATGGAGTCGCCGCCGACGAAGTCGAAGGGTGTGTCGCCGTCGATCTGCTGGTAGCCCAGGCTCAACGCGTGACTACCCAGTGCGACCTTGCCCAGCAGGCTCCAGGCCAGGGTGTCGATGTTCCCGGCGCGGGCGCTGCCGCTGTCGCCGGTCTTGTAGAGGTTGGCGTCCACCGACCAGCGACCGAAGCGGCCGTTGAGGTTGGCATAGGCCTGGTGCCAGATGTCGTCCAGCTGGCTGGCGTAGAGCGCGCCGCCCCAGGTGGCATCCGGCGCGCTCCAGGTGACGCCGGCCAGGCTCAGGCCGCCGAAGCGGGTGCTGGCGCCGTAGCTTTCGAACTCGCCGTGGCTGGAACTGGAATTCTGGTTCTTGAAGGCGGTGAAGCGCCCGGCTTGCAGGCGCAGGCCCGGCAGGCTCCGGTCGTCGAGAAACCAGCCGGTGGCGTATTCGGGTTGCAGGCGCTTGTCACCGGTGTCGAACACCGGGGTTGCCACTTCCATCTCACCCCAGGCGAGGCTGGTTTTCTCGTGCACCAGGCGCAGCGCGCCGCCGGCATCGGAGTACTCGCTCTCGCTGCGGCCGTCGCTGTCCAGCGGCAGCAAACCGGTGCCGGCGTGACCTCGGCCACCGTCGAGCTTCAGGCCAAGGAAGGCGTGGGCATCGACGCCCAGGCCGATGGTGCCGGGCGTGATATCGCTGCTGAACCTGCCGATGAAACCCTGTGCCCATTCGCGGCGCAGGCTCTGGCCGTTGGGGCCGGGGCTGCGGTAGTCGTTGTCGAGGAAGTAGTTGCGCGACAGCAGCGACCAGTCGGCGGCCTGGGCCTGGGTGCAGGCCAGCGCCAGGAGGCAGGGTATCAGCGGGCTTTTCACGGGCGCGGCTCCATCAGGGCTGTCACGAAACGGGGCAGGGGAAGGCGATAAGCGCCGGGGCCGGCGATCGCCAGGCCGGTGAAGAGAATCAGCATCCACCAGGCGAACTGGCCTTCTTCCAGCGACCATTGCGGATGGACGAACAGCAGCGCCACCAGCAGCACGGCGATCACCGGCAGGCAGGCGAGGCGCGCGAAAACGCCGAGGATCAGCAGGATCGGGCAGAGCACTTCGGCGAACACCGCCAGCGCCAGGGTCGGCACGGCGCCGAGGCCGAAGGGGTCTTCGATGTGCTGCAGCTCGCTTTGCCAGTGCAGCAGCTTGGGTAGCCCGTGTACCTGCAGGAGCAGCAGGGCGGCTGTCACCCGCATGAACAGGAGCGCCAGGGCAGGGGAGCGGTCGTGGGTCGGCATGGTGGGTTGTCCGGGGCAAAGAAAAAGGGCGGCAATGCCGCCCTTTTTCTGGCGCTCAGGCTCAGTGGCCTTCGCTGGCGTTGAACATGGACTTGGCGTAGATCAGGCCCAAGCCATAGGCGCCGCCGTTCTCGATGGCGGTCTTGACGGTCTGGTTGTAGGTTTCGCCGCGAGCCCAGTCACGCTGCAGCTCCAGCAGGTATTGCACGGAGGTCATGGGGCGGGCGCCCAGTTGGATCATTCGTTGCATCGCCATCTCGTGGGCCTCGGTGGAGACATCGCCGCAGGCGTCGGCGATCACGTAGACCTCGAAGCCCTGGTCAATGGCCGACAGGGCTGGGCCGACGATGCACACGGAGGTCCAGAGGCCGGCGAGGACGATCTTCTGCTTGCCGAACTTGTTCACTTCCACGGCGATGCGCGGGTCTTCCCAGGTGTTCATGCTGGTGCGGTCGATGACGTTGTGGTCGGGGAAGACCGACTTGATCTCGTCGAACATCGGGCCGGAGAAGCTCTTCTCGGCAACGGTGGTGAGGATGGTGGAAACGCCGAATTCCTTGGCCGCCTTGGACACCAGGGCTGCGTTGTTGCGCAGGGTCACTGCGTCGATGGACTTGGTGGCGAAAGCCATCTGCGACTGGTGGTCGATCATGATCAGGGTGTGGTCGGTGGGGTTGAGCAGGGTCTTGCCGGGAACGGCTTTGGCGATGGCGGTCATGTGAATCGTCCTTTTGGATGACGGGGTTGAATGGGGTTGAAGTGGTCGTTGGGTCCGGTCCGTTGTGGTCGGTGCCGAACCGTGGATGCATCTTTGCCGATTGGCGAAAGGCGCGGAACAGACAGCCTTGCAGGGGCACTTTGCAGTTCTGCAAGGCCTGCCCGCAGGCTGCATTTGGCGAACTATGGTGCCGCCGCCCCGGCATTTATTGGACCTGTGTGCTCAGCCCGGCTGGCGCAGAATGATGCAAATGTGCGATTCGCCGACGCGGTGAATGGGTACAGTGGTTTTTTCCTGATACCGGGGCACGCGAGACCGCCAAGCCCCGTTTGCGTGCGAGTAGAAGAATGAAAACAGTGGCCATGGTGCTGTACGACGATGTGCTGGCGCTGGATGTGACCGGACCGATGGAGGTGTTCTCCATGGCCAATCGCTACTTGCCGCCGGAGCGGCATTACCGTCTGCTGACAGTGGCGGCGAAGGCCGAAGGTGTGCGTGCCTCCAGTGGCTTGAAGATGAGCGCCGACCTGCCGCTGGAAGCGCTGCTCGCCGGTGTGGACCTGCTGCTGGTACCCGGCGGACCCGGTGCCTACAACGGCGACAACCAGATGCTCAACGCCTGGCTGCCGACAGCGGCGCGCGCCGCGAAACGCTATGGTGCAGTGTGCACCGGCGCCTTCCTGCTCGGCGCCGCCGGGTTGCTCGACGGCTACCGCTGCACCACCCACTGGAACTACCTGGAACGGCTGGCACAGCTCTACCCGCGCGCTCAGGTACAGGCCGAGCGCATCTACGTCATCGACCGCAACCTGATCACCTCCGGAGGGGTCACCGCTGGCATCGACATGGCGCTGGCAGTAGTCGCCGAGGACCATGGCAAGGAGATCGCCCTGGAGGTCGCCAAGGTGCTGTTGGTGGTGCTCAAGCGCCAGGGTGGTCAGACCCCGTTCGGCCCGCTATTGGTCTCGGTGGTGCGCGACGGCTCAGTGATCGCCCGCGCCCAGGCCTACGTGGTGGACCACATCGACGAGCCGCTGACGGTGAACCGCCTGGCCGAGCGGGTGGCCATGAGCCCGCGAAATTTTGCCCGCGCCTTCCAGCGCGAGACCAGCATGACGCCCATGCAGTACGTGCAGAGCGCGCGCATCGACCACGCGCGCAAGCTGCTGGAGAGCAGCGACCTGCCGCTCAAGCAGGTAGCTTGTCGCAGCGGCTTTGGCAGCCCTCGGCACATGCGCACGGTGTTCGGCGAGCGCATCGGCATGACACCGAGCCAGTATCGCGAGCAATTCGGCTTCGCCTGATGGCAGTGCGCCGCAATTTTCGCGGGTTGACCGTCTGGCGCACCCAAGTTGGCCGAATCCTTCCCCCCGCGGGAATTGCGCTGTCACACGGGGGCGGGAGAATACCCTGACCAATCATCAGGGGCGCGTCACCTCGGTACTGGCCAGATCGCCTGGAGGACCCGTTGTAGAGCGATCCGTCAGATCCGCAGACGTGAGCAGGACATGAGCGCAAGCACGGAAAACCGCACCGAGACCATCCTGCAGTTCGGTCGCTTCCAGTTTCACCCCTACAAGCGCCAGCTGTTGCAGGGCGATCGCCCGGTGCGTATCGGCAGCCGGGCGCTGGACATTCTCCAGGTGCTGATCCGCCAGCCCGGCGAGATCATCGGCAAGGATGTGATCATCGGGGAGGTCTGGGGCGACACCGTGGTCGAGGAGATCAACCTGCGTGTGCACATCGCGGCCCTGCGTCGTGCCCTCGGCGAAGGCCGCACGGGTGAGCGCTACATCGCCAATGTGCCGTTGCGCGGCTATGGCTTCGTCGGTGTGGTGGAGAGCGTGGTCGCTCCGGCGCGGGCGGTGACACGGCCTTGCGAGGTGCGCGCCAGCAACCTGCCGGTGCTGCTGATGGGCCTGGTCGGCCGCCAGGCGCTGCTTGAGCGGGTGGTGAAGCAGATGCCCGCCACGCGCCTGATGACCCTGGTCGGCCCCGGTGGCATGGGCAAGACGTCCCTGGCGATCCACGCCGCCGAGCAACTCGGCAAGCATTTCAACCAGGTGCGCTTCCTCGACCTGTCCGCAGATCCCGACGGTGTCTCCCTCAGCCAGAGCCTCGCCATTCTCCTGCGCGAGCCGGCCCCTGAAGCGACCCTGCTGTTGCTGGATAACTGCGAACACCTCGCCGAGCGCTGCGCCGAGGCGGTGGAGCACCTGTTGCGCCTGCACCCAGCACTGAGCATCCTGGCCACCAGTCGTGAGCCGCTGCGCGCGGAGGGCGAGCGCGTGGTACGCCTGCCGCCGCTGGAGGTACCTGTGCAGGACGATGCGCCGCTCGCGCTGGCCATGTGCAGTTCGGCAGTGCAACTGTTCGTGATGCGCGCGCGGGAGGTCTGCGACCGCTTTGAACTCAAATCCGGGCAAGTGCGCGCGATCATCGACATCTGCCGGCGGCTGGACGGCATTCCCCTGGCCATCGAGATGGCCGCGCGGCAGGTGGGAATCCTTGGCCTCGCCGGGCTGCCGGCACTGCTGGACACACCGATGCAACTGTTGATGCCCGGCCGCCGCACCGCCCCGGCGCGCCAGCAGAACCTGCGTGCGACCTACGACTGGAGCTACGGCCTGCTCGACGCTGCAGAGCAGCGCTGCCTGCGCCTGCTCGCGCAACTGGGCGAGGATTTCACCCTGGACGCGGCGGTTGCTTCCCTCGATGGCGACCAACTGTGCCGCGACTGCGCGTTTGCAGCCGTGCGCCAACTGGCGGACAAGTCCTTGCTATGGGTGGAGCAGGGTGAATGCGAGGTGCGCTACCGGGTGCCGAACACGGCGCGGGCTTACATGCGGCAGGTCGAGGTCGCCAGCGCTGCGGCCTGAGCCGCTCCTGAAAAAGCCCGACCTCCCGTTCTTCACGTCGCGCCCCCCGATGCTTTTCGTAGGACCGAGGGGGACGCCTAGTCCTTGCTCGCGAACCGCCCAGCGCTGGAGCGGCCAGGAAGAGCGTTCGCGAGCAAGCTCGCTCCTGCAGGTCGCCCATCACCACCGTAGGGCGGATAGCCCGTTCCGGGTTCCCGCCCTACGAATGCAAAAGCCTCAACCCAGCACATGCGTCCAATCGGACGGCCGTCGCCGACGCCATAGTAAGCGGACCTCAACCATGAGTCCGGGACACCCATGAGCGCCGAAACCATCGATCTGAACAGCGTGGTGACGCTGGTGGTGCACCACAAGGTGCGTTGTGAAGCCCTGCCCAGCTACGAGGCCTGGCTGCGCCGCACTGTCGCCGCCGCCCGCCGGCAGCCGGGGCACCTGGGTGTGAACGTGATCCGTCCAGACGGCGAGGGCGCGATGTTCACCACCGTGGTGCGCTTCGCCCGCGCCGGCCAGCTGCAGGCCTGGATCGACTCCCGCGAGCGCGCCGAGCTGGTCGCCGAAGTCCTGCCGCTGCTGGAAGAGGGCGATCACCCACTGATCCACAACGACGCCGAATTCTGGTTCACCCCCGAGCACGGCAACGTGCGCCAGCCGCCGAAATGGAAGCAGGCCCTGCTCACCTACCTGGTGATCAGCCCGCTGACCATGGTCATCCCGCCGCTCTGGGGGCCTGCGTTCGAGCGCTTCCCGGTGCTGGCCGGCGTGGTGCCGAGCAACCTGCTGGTGACCCTGTGCATCGTTCTCCCGGTGGTCTACCTGATCATGCCGTGGGTGACCCGTCGCTGTGCCGGCTGGCTGAATGCCAACTGAGCTTTCCCTCCCCAGGCGCCCGCGTGGCGCCCGTATCCCATCGTCCTGCATGGCAGGCAGAGGAGTTTCCATGAGCACTTTCGTTACCCGCGACGGCACCGAGATCTATTACAAGGACTGGGGCAGCGGCAAACCTGTGCTGTTCAGCCACGGTTGGCCGCTGGACGGCGACATGTGGGAATACCAGATGCAGTACCTGAGCAGCCGCGGCTACCGCACCATCGCTTTCGACCGTCGCGGTTTCGGTCGCTCCAGCCAGCCGTGGAACGGCTACGACTACGACACTTTCGCCGATGACATCGCCGGCCTGATCGAGCACCTGGACCTGCGTGACGTGACGCTGGTGGGCTTCTCCATGGGCGGCGGCGACGTCAGCCGCTACATCGGCCGTCATGGCACCTCCCGCGTCGCCGGCCTGGTCCTGCTGGGCGCCGTAACGCCGATCTTCGGCCAGTCCGCCGACTTCCCCCAGGGCGTCGAGAAGGGCGTGTTCGACGGCATCAAGGCCGGCCTGCTGCAGGATCGCGCCCAGTTCATCGCCGACTTCGCGGCGCCGTTCTACGGCACCAACCATGGCCAGAAAGTCTCCGACGGCGTGCTCACCCAGACCCTCAATATCGCTCTGCTGGCGTCGCTCAAAGGCACGCTGGACTGCGTCAGCGCCTTCTCCGAGACCGACTTCCGCGCCGACCTGGCCAAGGTCGACGTGCCGACCCTGGTCATCCACGGCGACGACGACCAGATCGTGCCGTTCGAGACCACCGGCAAGCTGGCCGCCCAGCAGATCGCGGGCGCTGAACTCAAGGTCTACGCCGGCGCACCCCATGGCTTTGCCGTGACCCACGCGCAACAACTCAACGAAGACCTGCTGGCCTTCCTGCAACACTGAGGTACCCGAATATGAGCAACGCAGACCTGATCCTGTTCAACGGCAAGCTGCACACCGTCGACCCGGAGCGCCCGCACGCCACGGCCGTGGCCATCGCCGACGGCAAGTTCCTGGTGGTTGGCACCGACGCCCAGGCGATGGCCTACCGCGACGAGTCGACGAAACTGGTCGACCTCAACCGCCGCACCGTCATCCCCGGCCTCAACGACTCGCACCTGCACCTGATCCGCGGTGGCCTGAACTACAACCTCGAACTGCGCTGGGAGGGCGTACCGTCGCTTTCCGACGCGCTGGAGATGCTGCGCCTGCAGGCCCAGCGCACGCCGTCGCCGCAGTGGGTGCGCGTAGTGGGTGGCTGGAACGAATTCCAGTTCGCCGAGCGCCGCCTGCCGACCATCGAGGAATTGAACAAGGCGGCGCCGGATACCCCGGTGTTCGTCCTGCACCTGTATGACCGCGCACTGCTCAACCGCGCCGCGTTGCGCGTCGTTGGCTACACCAAGGACACCCCGAACCCGCCCGGCGGCGAGATCGTCCGTGACAGCAACGGCGAGCCCACCGGCATGCTGATCGCCCGTCCCAACGCGATGATCCTTTACGCGACCCTGGCCAAGGGGCCGAAGCTGCCGCTGGAGTACCAGGTCAACTCGACCCGCCAGTTCATGCGTGAGCTGAACCGCCTCGGCCTGACCAGCGTGATCGACGCCGGTGGCGGCTTCCAGAACTACCCGGACGACTACCAGGTGATCCAGCAACTGGCCGACGCCGACCAGCTCACCGTGCGCATCGCGTACAACCTGTTCACCCAGAAGCCCAAGGAAGAACTGGCGGACTTCAAGAACTGGACCAGCAGCGTGACCTACGGCCAGGGTACCGACTTCCTGCGCCACAACGGCGCGGGCGAGATGCTGGTGTTCTCGGCGGCGGACTTCGAGGACTTCCTCGAACCGCGTCCGGACCTGCCCGGCACCATGGAAGCCGAGCTGGAGCCGGTGGTGCGCCACCTGGTCGAACAGCGTTGGCCGTTCCGCCTGCACGCGACCTATGACGAGTCCATCTCGCGCATGCTCGACGTGTTCGAGAAGGTCAACCGCGACATTCCATTCAACGGCCTGCCGTGGTTCTTCGACCACGCCGAAACCATCACGCCGAAGAACATCGAGCGGGTGAGGGCGCTGGGCGGCGGTATCGCCATCCAGGACCGCATGGCCTTCCAGGGCGAGTACTTCGTCGATCGCTACGGCAAACAGGCCGCCGAGGCGACGCCGCCGATCAAGCGCATGCTGGCCGAAGGCGTGCCGGTGGGCGCAGGTACCGACGCCACCCGCGTGTCCAGCTACAACCCCTGGACCTCGCTGTACTGGATGGTCAGTGGCAAGACCGTGGGCGGCCTGAGCCTCTACCCGGAAGGGCTGAGCCGTGAAGTGGCGATCCAGCTCTTCACCCACGGCAGCGCCTGGTTCTCCAGCGAGCAGGGCAAGAAGGGCATGCTCAAGGCCGGCCAGCTGGCGGACCTGGCGGTGCTCTCGGAGGACTTCTTCAGCGTCGAGGAAGAGGCGATCAAGAGCATCGAGTCGGTACTCACCGTGGTGGGCGGCAAGATCGTTCACGGTGACCGCGAGTTCGACAAGCTGGCCCCGCCGAGCATCCCGGTGGTGCCGGAGTGGTCACCGGTGGCCATGGTCCCCGGCCACTGGCGGCCGCAGGCTCCGCTGCAGCAGGCCGTGCACCAGTGCATCGGCTCCTGCGGTGTGCATGGCCACAGCCATGAGCGCGCACGCACGAAGGACGTGCCGGTGAGCGACTTCGCCGGGTTCTGGGGCGCCTTCGGCTGTTCCTGCTTCGCGTTCTGATGGAGTAACGGTGCGGTCCGCAAGGGCCGTATGCCGATCGCGGGGCATGGCCGGCTCCTGCAAGGCCACGAG
The DNA here is from genome assembly GCF_051990045.1 of Pseudomonas sp. YH-1. Taxonomy (NCBI): domain Bacteria; kingdom Pseudomonadati; phylum Pseudomonadota; class Gammaproteobacteria; order Pseudomonadales; family Pseudomonadaceae; genus Pseudomonas; species Pseudomonas sp. YH-1. The sequence continues at coordinate 4,105,269 of NZ_CP178184.1, forward strand.
CGCTTCAGCCCAACCTGCAGGAGCGGGCCACGCCCGCCAACCGCCCAGCGCCGGCCCCTCTGGCGCATCCCCTCTGTAACAAGGCTTTTCGCCATCCCCATCGATAGCCTTTTACCGTCCAAGCCAATCGAAAACTGCAATAGCAGCCTCGCCCAGTTGATCTATCTTCTGATGGGTTGTGCGAATACAAGGCGCCAACGATAGGCGCCCCCAAGGAGCCTGCAATGAGTGAAGAAAAGAAAGGTAGCTGCCCGTTCCACCAGACCGCTGGTGGTGGTACTTCCAACCGTGACTGGTGGCCGAACCAGCTGAGGCTGGACCTGCTGCACCAGCATTCTTCCAAGTCCAACCCCATGGGTGAGGACTTCAACTACGCCGAGGCCTTCAAGACCCTCGACCTGGAAGCGGTCAAGGCCGACCTGCGCGCCGTGATGACCGACTCCCAGGACTGGTGGCCGGCCGACTTCGGCCACTATGGTCCGCTGTTCATCCGCATGGCCTGGCACGCCGCCGGCACCTACCGCATCGGCGATGGCCGTGGCGGCGCCGGCCGTGGCCAGCAACGTTTCGCCCCGCTCAACAGCTGGCCGGACAACGTCAGCCTGGACAAGGCGCGCCGGCTGATCTGGCCGATCAAGCAGAAGTACGGCGCCAAGCTGTCCTGGGCCGACCTGATCGTCCTTACCGGCAACGTCGCCCTGGAATCCATGGGCTTCAAGACTTTCGGCTTTGCCGGCGGCCGCGAGGATGTCTGGGAACCGGACATGGACGTGTACTGGGGCGAGGAGACCACCTGGCTGGGCGGCGACAAGCGCTACACCGGTGAGCGAGACCTGGAAAACCCTCTGGCCGCCGTGCAGATGGGTCTGATCTACGTGAATCCCGAGGGCCCCAACGGCAACCCCGATCCGGTAGCCGCTGCCCGCGACATCCGCGAGACCTTCGCCCGCATGGCCATGGACGACGAGGAAACCGTCGCCCTGATCGCCGGTGGCCACACCTTCGGCAAGACCCACGGCGCAGGCCCTGCGGACAACGTCGGCGTCGACCCGGAAGCCGGCGGCCTGGAAAGCCAGGGCCTGGGCTGGGTCAGCAAGTTCGGCACGGGCTCGGGCGGCGACGCCATCACCAGTGGCCTGGAAGTCACCTGGACGTCCACGCCGACGCGCTGGAGCAACAACTTCTTCTGGAACCTGTTCGGCTACGAGTGGGAACTGACCAAGAGCCCGGCCGGCGCCCACCAGTGGCAACCGAAGAATGGCGCGGGTGCTGGCAGCATTCCCGATGCCCATGACAAATCCAAGCGCCGCGCGCCGTCGATGCTGACCACCGACATCTCGCTGCGCGTCGACCCGGCCTACGAGAAGATTTCCCGTCGTTTCTACGAAGATCCCGAAGCGTTCGCCGACGCTTTTGCCCGTGCCTGGTTCAAGCTGACCCACCGCGACATGGGCCCGCTGGCTCGCTACCTGGGCCCGGAAGTGCCGAAGGAAGAGCTGATCTGGCAAGACCCGATTCCGGCGGTCAACCACCCGCTGGTGGATGATGCCGACATTGCTGCGCTCAAGGCCAAGGTGCTGGCTTCGGGCCTGTCGGTCGGCGAGCTGGTGTCCACTGCCTGGGCTTCGGCCTCGACCTTCCGTGGCTCCGACAAGCGCGGCGGCGCCAACGGCGCGCGCATCCGCCTGGCGCCGCAGAAGGACTGGCCGGTGAACCAGCCCGAACAGCTGGCCAAGGTGCTCGGCGTGCTGGGTGAAATCCAGTCTGAGTTCAACGCTTCCGCTGCTGGCGGCAAGAAGATCTCTCTGGCCGACCTGATCGTCCTGGCCGGCGATGCCGGCGTGGAAGAGGCCGCGCGCAAGGGTGGCCACAAGGTCAGCGTGCCGTTCGCGCCGGGCCGCATGGACGCCAGCCAGGAGCAGACCGACGTGTACTCGGTGGGCATGCTGGAACCGGTGGCCGATGGCTTCCGCAACTTCCAGAAGTCGAAGTTCTCGGTGCCGGCCGAAGCGTTGCTGATCGACAAGGCGCAGTTGCTGACCCTGACCGCGCCGGAAGTCACCGCGCTGATCGGCGGCCTGCGTGTGCTCGGCGCCAACACCGGTGGCTCGCAGAACGGCGTGTTCACCGCGCGCCCCGGTACACTCAGCAACGACTTCTTCGTGAACCTGCTGGACATGGGGACGGTGTGGAAGCCGACCTCGGACGCCAACGACCAGTTCGAGGGCCGCGACCGCAAGACCGGCGAAGCCAGGTGGACCGGCAGCCGCATCGACCTGCTACTGGGATCAAACTCCCAGCTGCGGGCGTTGTCGGAGGTCTATGGTTGCTCGGACGGCGAACGCAAGTTCGTCCATGACTTCGTCAAGGCCTGGACCAAGGTGATGAACCTCGACCGCTTCGACCTGCCGCGCTGATCGGGCAGGGAAGAGCAAAGGCCCGCGAACGAGCGATCGTTCGCGGGCCTTGTCGTTCCAGCCGTCGCAGGATGTTCACAGGCCGCCGGCAGACTGGGCCGCTCAATCGGGAAAGGGGGGCTTTCGCCTATGCGCCGTTGTCTCGCTGCTGTACTGGGCACCTTCGTACTGGCTGTCGCCAGTGTCACCGCCAGCGCCGAGGAATCGCCCGGCCGCACGCTGAGCGAGGCTGCCGGCGTTCCCTGGCCGACGGTAATCGCTCACCGGGGGGCTTCCCACGACGCCCCGGAAGAAACCGCGCCGGCCTACCTCGCGGCCCGCGACCTGGGGGCGGATTACCTGGAAGCGGACCTGCAGCGCACCAAGGACGGCGTGCTGGTAGCGGTGCACGATGACACCCTGGAGCGCACCACCGACGTCGCCAAGGTCTTCCCGGGTCGCGAAAAGGCGCCGGTGAGTCAGTTCACCCTGGCCGAGCTCAAGCGCCTGGACGCCGGCAGCTGGTTCAACGCCGCCTATCCCGAGCGCGCGCGTTCCAAGTACGTGGGTGTACGCATCCTGACCCTCGATGAGCTGATCGACATCGCCGAAGGCGGTGGCGAAACCCCCGGCCTTTACCTGGAAACCAAGGCGCCGGGGCAGTTCCCCGGTATCGAGGAAGACCTGCGCAAGGCGCTGGAAAACCGCGGTTGGCTCAACGCCGATGGCGAACCCCAGGGCAAGATCGTGTTGCAGACCTTCGAGAAGAGCAGCCTGGAGCTGCTGCAGAAGAGCATGCCGAAGGTGCCGAAGATCCTGTTGTTGTGGGTGGGCGATGGCTACCTGGCGGCGAAGAGCCCGACGACCTTCGCCCAGTCCGGCGAGAAGATCAAAGCAGACTTCTATGCCCGCCAGGAAGTGAAATCCAGGGAAGAACTCTTCGCCTGGCTGGATTGGGCCAAGGCCAATGGCGCCCAGGGTGTCGGCCCTTCGGTGACCCTGACCGCCCGTGGCGACCAGAGCTACATGGACCTGGTGCAGCCTTGGATGAACCAGGCTGCCCATGAGCGTGGTCTGTTCGTGCATGCCTACACGGTCGATGACGCGGTGGACTTCGACCAGTTGAGCAAAGCCGGCGTGGACGGCTTCTTCACCAATCGCACCGACCAGTTGCTGCGCTTCCTTGGCCGCCCGCCGAGCCAGGGGGTGGGCGAGGTGCTGAAATCCGTTGGCTACTGAAGGAAGAGGGCGGCGTGGCTCGATCTGTAGGATGGGTGGAGCGCAGCGATACCCATGCTGCCGGCACGTGGGCCTGATGGGTATCGCTGCGCTCCACGCCATCCTAGGAAAAGCGAATGGGGGCAGCGCTGGCGCGTTGTTGCCCTACGCCTCCCAACCTGTCCAGCGAGAGCTCTACGCCAGCGGCAGGGACAGGTGCAGGCTCACGGTCGTCCCCTGGCCGGGAGGGCTTGCGAGTACCAGCTCGCCCTTGAGCAGCCCCACCAGTCGTTTGGCGACGATCAGGCCGACTGGCGCGTCCTGCAGCATCTGTCGTGCAGCGTCGGCGGCCAGTTCTTCCAGCGAGTAGACTGCCAGCGGGTCTTCCGGGGTACTGGCGATGGGGGCTGCGTTGAGACGGACGGACAGGTGCTCGTGCTCGACCTGCCCATGCAGGCCGATGCGCAGGATGCCGGCGGTGGTTTCGCGGATCAGGTAGGCCAGCAGGTAGTCGAGGATCTTGCGCAGCAGCAAGGGATCGCCCAGTACCGCTTGATCCAGCGGTGGTGCCACTCCGACCTCAAGCTTCAACCCCTTGACGCTGGCCGGCGCAGCGGCGCTGGCCAGTGCGGCGTGCAACAGTTCTTCCAGGCTCAATGGCAGGCTCTGCATCTGCTCCTCGCCACTTTCCAGGCGGGCGATCTGGCGCAGGTCGGCGGTCAGCCTGAGCAGGTCGCGGCTGGTGCCGTCGATCCACTCCAGCGCCTGGCGGTCGGCCGGCTCCAGGCTGGCGCGCTGCAGGACCATCTCCAGCAGGCCGTGCATCGCCCCTAGCGGCAGGCTGAACTCGTTGCTCGCCCGCACCAGGAAGTTGAGTTTCTGCCGGTTGCTCAGCTCGGCCTGCTGCTTGTCCGCCTCGATGGCGCGCAGGCGGTCCTGGCGGCCGGTGATGTCGGCGCTGCCGCAGATCATTCCGAGCAGCCGCCCCTGGGCGTCGCGGTAGGGCTTGCCCCAGTGGTGCAACACACGGCGCTGGCCGTGGATGCGCAGCTCGATGTCGCGGGCGAAGGCCTGTTCGGCGGCCACGGCCTGTAGGAAGTACTGGTGCAGCAGTTCGGCCTGGGCCGGCGCGTACCAATCCACGTCCATGGCTCGGGTGCCCAGCACCTCGGCCAGGTCGACGTCGTAGAGGCGCAGGAAGGCGAGGTTGGCATGCACCAGGCGGCCACCGGTATCGCGTACGTAGAGCGCATCGGGCAGGCTGTCGACCAGGCTGCGCAGCATCACCAGTTCGTCACTGGCCGGCGCCGGCTGCTCGGGTTCGGCCTGGGGGGCGGCCACCAGCGCGTTGCGCCGGGCGAAGTCGATCAGTTCCGCCAGGCTGTGCAGGTTGAGCTTGTGCTGCAGGCGCGTGCGGTAGGTGCTGACGGTCTTCTCGCTGATGGTCAGCTCATGGGCGATCTGGTGGTTGTTGCGCCCGCTGGCGAGGAAATACAGCACGGAAAGTTCGCGGTTGGACAGGCTGGCCACCCGCTCGCGCTCACCGCTGCGCACCTGGGGCAGATTGACGTTGCCCAGCAGACGCATGGGAAAGTAGCTGCGGCCGCGCAGCAGCATGGCCACGGCCAGGCTCAGCTCACGCAAGTCGTCGTGCTTGCTGACGAAGCCCGAGGCACCGCCCTGCAGGAAGCGTCCGACGATGTGCTCCGAGTCCTGGGCGCTGAACGCGAGCACCGGCAAGTCGACGCCGTGGGCCTTGAGCCGCGCCATCACATCCAGGCCGTTGAGACGGGACAGGTCGATGTCGAGGATCAACAGGTCCGCGGGGCGTTCCAGGCTCAGGCGCAGGGCGTCCAGACCGTCCTCGGCCTCGCCGGCGATGGCGTGGCCTTCGCTCTCCAGCAGCACGCGGACGGCATGGCGGGTGACCGGATGTCCGTCGGCGATCAGCACCTGGCCCATGGCATTTTTCCTTGTCGAAGTCTCGTTCAACGCTAGAGCATTTCCGCCCGCCCTGCAGAATTTGAGTAGGAAGTTTCCTACGCAACGGTAAATGCTTTCCCATCTTCGGAGCTCATCGCTCCGAGAAGAATCGCCCCCAGAGACCGGCTCACGCGCCGGCCAGACATGGATTCTGGAGGGCTACCAGATGAACACCCGCAACCTTTCGCCGACGAGCCGACACGCGCCGCCGTTTCTTCCCACGTTGCTGGCAGCGGTGATCACTTCGCTGGCGGCGCTGCCGTCGCTGGCTGAGGATTTCGATACCCCGCAGTCGTTTTCCCCCTGGGAGAACAACACCAGCGAATTGCACGACGCCCACTTCGACGTGAATGCCGGCCAGGCCGCCATTACCGTCAACGACATGGAATTCAGCATGGACGGTGGCTGGGTGCACAACACCGGCAGCGGCGGCGGTCTGCTGTTCAACCTGTGGAGTGGCAAGCAGGACGAGGTCGACCACGTGGAAGTCGACAGCGCCGGCAGCTTCGGCCTGCAGGTCAACGGTGGCACGGTGAACATCGTCGACTCCCAGGTCAGTACCCACGGTGACAACGACTACGGCCTGGACGCCCAGAGCGGCGGCCAGGTTGCATTGGTGCGCGGCGTTGTCGCTACCGACGGCGACAACGCCGCCGCGGTGCACGCCCACAACAACGGTGCGGCCCAGGTCACCGGCAGTGCGCTGAGTACCGTGGGCGACCATAGCGCCGGCGTACTACTGGACAACAACGGCACCCTGACGCTGGGGGATTCCCAGGTTTCCACCTCCGGTGATGACAGCACCGCCATCCAGGCCAACAACGGTGCTTCGCTGCAGGTCAGCGGCGCGACCCTGGAAACTGCCGGGCAGGGCAGCCATGGCGTGCACATCTCCAGCAACAGCGCCGAGAACTCCCTGAAGGACTCAAGCGTCACCACCCACGGTGCTGCCAGCATCGGGGTGATGGTCAACAACGCCAGCGGTTCGGCGCAGGTGCAGAACAGCCAGATCGTCACCGAAGGCGAGGGCAGCCATGGCCTCTACACCCGGCAGGGCACCCGTATCGACTTGTCCGAGGGTAGCCAGGTGACCACCCGCGGCGTCAACGCCGATGGCGCCTGGACGGCCGAAGGCGGCAGCATCGGCATCACCGACAGCAGCCTGAGCAGCAGCGGCGCCGGCTCGGCGGCGGTACATGCCGCTGCCTCCGGCACCATCAGCGTCGACGGCAGCCAGCTTTCCAGCACCGGCAGCGGCGGCGCGGGCATCCACCTGGACAACGGCGGGACGGTGGCCGCCAGTGCCAGCCAGATCGATTCGAGCAATGGCTCGGCCATTCTCTTCAGCCAGGGCGACCAGCCCGGCAGCCAGGCACAACTGGACCTGAGCGCCAGCCGCGTGACCAGCGATGCCGCCGTGGTGACGGCACAGACCGGCAGCGCCGGCACCTTCAATGCCACGGGCAGCCAGTTGCAGGCCGGCAACGGCGTCGGCTATGCCATCGCCGAGGGCGCCAGTTTGCAGTCCACACTGACCGACTCCAGCCTCGACGTCGGGGATTCCGGCCTGCTGGCCGATGTCGCCGGCAATGGCTCGCTGAAGATGACCAGCGAAGGCAGCGACCTGCATGGCGACACCCGTCTGCAGGACGGCGACCAGGGCCTGCTCGACATGACACTGCACAACGCCCGCTGGCAGCTGAACGCCGACTCCAGCCTGAGCAACCTGGACGTGGACGGCGCTACCGTGGCCTTCGGCGCCAATGGTTACCACACCCTGTCGATGACCGGTGACCTGACCGGCGCCGGCACTTTCGACATGAACACCGATCTTTCCAGCCTGCAGACCGACCTGATCCTGGTGGGCGGCCAGGCTTATGGTGCCCATACCCTGGTGGTCGCCGACAGCGGCAAGGAAGCGGGCGGCGATCAACTGCGCGTCGTTGGCACCCAGGGCAGCCCTGGTGTCTTCAGTCTCTACGGCGAGCATGTGGATGCCGGCGCCTACCGCTACACCCTCGAGCAGCAGGGCAACGACTGGTACCTGGTCGCGTCCGGCAAGAATGTGGTCGACCCGGTCGATCCGACCGATCCGGTAGACCCCGACCAGCCCTCCACGGGGCCCGGTGATGGCGGTGAGCCCGGGACGACCACTCCTGATCCGGGTGATGGAGGCAATGAAAACGGCAACCAGGGCGGCACGGACGGCGGCGATCAGGGCGGCAGCTCGGGCGGGAACCAGGGCGGCACCGACGGTGGCAGCCAGGGAGGCAGCGACGGCGGTGACCAGGGCTCCAACGGGGGCGGCGGCACCAGCCAGCCGGACATCATCTCCAAGGGTTCCAACGTCGCCCTGGGTATGCAGAGCGCCGCGGCCAACCTGTACTACGCCGAGCTCGGCACCCTGGTGCAGCGTCTGGGCGAACTGCGCCTGAGCCAGGACGACGGCGGCGTCTGGATTCGCGGTATCGGCAAGCGTATGCGCATGGGCGAGCACTATGGCCGGGCCTTCGAACAGAACCTCGATGGCGTCGAGATCGGCGCCGACAAGGCCATCCACCTCGACGGCGCTCGCCTGTACCTGGGCGCCATGGTCGGCGCCAGCGAATCGCGCATCCGCTTCACCGAGAACAGCCGCGGACATCTCGACAGCACCAGCGTCGGCGCCTACGCCACCTACCTGCGCGACGATGGCTGGTACCTGGACAACGTCATCAAGTACAGCCACATGGACGGCGACGTGAAGGTTCCGACCAACCTCGGCCAGCCGGTGAAAGGCGACTACAAGGCCGACGCCTACGGCGTCAGTGTCGAGGGCGGAAAACGCATCGACTTGCAGGACCAGTGGTTCGTCGAACCCCAGGTGCAGCTCAGCGCCACCCACTTCGAAGGTCCGCGCTACACCAGCAGCGACGGTCTCAAGGTGCGTGCCAGCGACACCGACTCGCTGCAGGGTCGGCTCGGCGTGCGCGGCGGCAAGGAAATCCAGCTCGACCGGGACATGCGTCTGCAGGCCTACGCCACCGCGTCCTACATCGACGAGTTGGCCGGCAACACCCATGTCCGCGTCAACGGCGAGAAGCTCAACAACGAGCTGCCCGGCTCGCGCGGCGAACTGGGGGCCGGTGCGGCACTGCAGGTCAGCCGCCAGCAGAAGGTCTCGCTGGAAGTGGACTACGCCAAGGGCGACCACCTCGAGCAACCTTGGGCCGTGACCCTCGGCTACCGCTACCTCTGGTAGGCAAAGACCCACGGGGAGGGCACTGACGCCCTCCCGTTCCCCTTCGATATTCCGTGCGGAACCGGTGCTCCGGTACCAGGGAGACGATCATGTACAGGAAACTTGCCGCCGAACTCATCGGCACCTTCTGGCTTGTCCTGGGCGGCTGCGGCAGCGCCGTTCTCGCCGCCAACTTCGGGGAGCATGGCATCGGGCTGCTCGGCGTCGCACTGGCCTTCGGCCTCAGCGTCGTCACCATGGCTTACGCGATCGGCCCGATCTCCGGTTGTCACCTCAACCCGGCGGTGAGCGTTGGCCTGATGGTTGGCGGTCGCTTCCCGGCCGCCGACGTACTGCCCTACATCCTTGCCCAGCTCGTCGGAGGTCTGCTGGCCGGCGGCGCGCTGTACCTGATCGCCAGCGGTGCGGTCGGCTTCGACGCAGCCAGCGGATTCGCCGCCAACGGCTACGGCGATCACTCGCCCGGCGGCTACAGTCTGGGCGCAGTACTGCTCTGCGAAGTGATCATGACCGCCATCTTCCTCTTCGTGATCATGGGCGCCACTGACCGTGACGCTCCGGCGGGCTTCGCGCCACTGGCCATCGGCCTGACCCTGGCGCTGATCCACCTGATCAGCATCCCGGTCAGCAACACCTCGGTGAACCCGGCGCGCAGCCTGGCCGTGGCTTTCTACGCCGCACCCTGGGCACTGGAACAGCTCTGGGCCTTCTGGCTCGCTCCGCTGGTCGGCGGCAGCCTCGGGGCGCTGGTCTATCGCGTGGTCCGTGGCCGTTGATGTCTACACTCGCTGTGGCGCTTGGCGCCACGTCGTCTGCAACCAGGAGATCGTCATGAATGCCCGTCAACTGATTCCCGCCGTTCTTGCCGCCGCACTGCTGCCCTGGACGCTGGCCCAGGCAGCCTCCCTTGGCGATGTTGCCGGTAGCCTCGGCGGCCTTGGCAACCTGTCGTCGGTGTCGTCCGGCAGCAGTGGCAACGTCGCCGGCTTGCTGGAGTACTGCGCCAAGAACAACTACCTCAACGCCGATGCGGCGACCCAGGTGAAGGACAAGCTGCTGGGCAAACTGCCAGGCAATACCACTACCAGCGACAGCGGCTACAAGGACGGCGCCAAGGGCATCCTGACCGGCAGCGACGGCAAGAGCCTCGACCTGTCCGGCAGTGGCATCAAGGAAAAGGTCACCAAGCAGGTGTGCGACAAGGTCCTCAGCCAGGGCAAGTCGCTGCTTTGAGACTGCCAATTGCCGAGGCAAGTCTGTTCGTAGGATGGGTGGAGCGAAGCGATACCCATCGAAAGGTTCCCGGCGAAGCTGATGGGTATCGCTTCGCTCCACGCCATCCTACGGGCTTGATTGCCGTCTACGAAGGGCGATGTTTTTCGTAACGTACATCCCGCTCATCCATGCGCCCGGCCAGTGTCCAGCCCTGCTTGAGGTAGAAGCCATTGGCGCGAATTTCTTCGCCGCCATCGGTCACCAGCCAGATCGTCCCGTGCTCGCGGAACAGCTGCTGTTCCGCCGCCGCCAGCAATAGCTGCCCCAGCCCCCGGCCTTCGCAGTGCGGTCGCACGAACAGCGCGAAGACTTCCCCCGACTCCAGATCCACCATGGCGAAGCCTCCAGCGATGCCGTCCAGCTCGGCGATCCAAGTGCAGGGGCCGGACTCCAGCGCGTCCTTCAGTGCCGCCGGGGTGATGCCCAGTTCGGCCAACTGGCTGCGGCTCAGGTGGTTCTGTTGCACGCTGGTGCGGATGTCGAAAAGGCTGTCGATATCGGCCACGCCGGCCGCGCGAATCCTCGCATTCATGAACGTTCCTTCCTTTGATCGATGAACGGGCGGGCCTCGCGAAAAGGCCCGCCAGGCCCGCGTCAGGACGCGGAGAAAGCCGGGTGGTAGGCGACGCTGCCAGCGGCTGTCGAACCGTCCAGCGACAAGGCCATGAAGTACTCCGGCGGTACACCCGCATAGCGGATCGCAGCGTCCTGGGCGAAGCCGAAACGCCGGTAGTAGCGTGGGTCGCCGAGCACGACGCAGCCGCGCGCGCCCAGCGCCTTCAATTGCTCAAGCCCTGCGTGGATCAGTGCGGCGCCGATGCCTCGGCTATGCAGGTCAGGTCGTACGGAGACCGGGCCGAGGCCGTACCAGTTCAGGTCCGCGCCATCGAGGGTGACCGGCGAGAAGGCGATGTGGCCGACCACCTCGCCGGCGACCGTGGCGACCAGCGACACGCTGAGCGCGCCGGCAGCGCGTAGCGCATCGACGATGGCGCCCTCGGTACCGTCGCTGTGCTCGGCCACGGCGAAGGCCGCTTCGGTCACCTGACGGATGATGGCCGCATCGTTGGGCCGTTCGGGATGGATGTCGTATTGCATGGTGCCATTCCTTGTGAAAACGACCGGGCAGCCGCTGGCGGCCCGGCCGGGGCTGTCAGCGGTTGTCCAGTTGCGGGCGTACGGCGCCCAGTCCGCTGGCGTTGATGCGGTACGGCGAACCGCCGCGCGAGAGGATCAGGCGCTTGTTCTTCAGCTTCCTGAAGACCGCCAGGGTGCAGTCGGCCAGTACGTATCCGTCACGGGTATAGCACTCGACGAAGACGATACGACCGGAGTCGTCGCGCTGGAAGGAAATGTGGCCGCCCTTGGCGAGGACGTGCAGGGTCCGTTGTTCCGATCTGGAAATGTTCATGGTGGAAACCTGATTGCAGTAGGTGCGTAGAAACCGCGGGCACAAGAGGGTGTCCGCCAGTGTTTGTGCGCATCGATAACCGTCCCGCCTGCTGGGCAAGGCGTCTGCGGTTATCGGGCTACTGCTATCTCCAACATGAATTCGGACCTCGATGGATCAGAGAGGATGCCCGTAGGTGGGCGCGGCAATTCTAGGCGCTGGGCGGGAAGGCGATCAACCCGCAGGTTGTTGCCTCGTCTTTCATCTGCTGCTGCCCGATGCGGTAAGCTGCCGGACTTTGCCAGCGTTCCATCCGGAGAACGATCCATGGAAGACCTCAACACCCTCTATTACTTCACCCAGGTGGTGGAGCAGGGTGGTTTCGCCGCGGCCGGCCGTGCGCTGGACATCCCCAAGTCCAAGCTCAGCCGGCGCATCGCCCAACTGGAGGAACGCCTGGGCGTTCGCCTGCTGCACCGCACCAGCCGGCACTGCTCGCTGACGGAAATCGGCCAGGAGTACTACCAGCGCTGCGTGGCGATGCGCATCGAGGCGGAAGGGGCTTCCGAGGTAATCGAGCGCAACCGCGCCGAACCGCGCGGCCTGGTACGCCTGGCCTGCCCGACGACGCTGCTCAACTCCTGGGTCGGGCCGATGCTCACTCGCTACATGCTCAAGTACCCGCTGGTAGAGCTGTTCATCGAGAGCACCAACCGCCGCGTCGATCTGCTCCACGAGGGTTTCGACATTGCCTTGCGGGTGCGCTTCCCGCCGCTGGAAAACACCGACATGGTGATGAAGGTGCTGGCCAACAGTACCCAGTGCCTGGTGGGGAGCCCTGAACTGCTCGAACGCATGGCCGGCGACAGCTCGCCCATGGGGCTGGGGCAATTGCCCAGCCTGCACTGGGGTGGCATGCAGCGCGAGTATCAATGGGAGCTGTTCAACGATGAAGGCGAGCGTCTGCTGATTTCGCACAAGCCACGGATGGTCACCGATGACCTGCTGGCGTTGCGCAATGCCGTGCTGGCTGGCGTCGGTATCGCCCACGTACCCCGTGTGGCGGTACGCGAGGACCTGGCCGCCGGCAATGTGGTGGAATTGCTGCCGGGCTGGTCGCCCAAGTGCGGCATTGTCCATGCGATCTTCCCGTCGCGCCGTGGCCTGCTGCCCTCGGTACGCACGTTGATCGACTTCCTTGCCGAGGAGTTCGGCGAAAGCGACATGGCCTGAAGCCAGTCCCCGGCGCGCAGCGTTGCGTTTCGCGCACCGCTGTTTTGCCGGCCCGACCGATTCTGTGCAAGGGGGCAGCGGCATAGTCTGGCGCCACTGTTTTCCCCTCAAGGAATGGTCATGAACTCCGCTTCGACTTCCCTCCCGGCTGCCCCTGCGCAACCGACCCTTTCCTCTGCCATGGTGGCCTTGCTCGCGTTCTGCTGCGGCGCGGTGGTTGCCAACCTCTACTACGCACAACCTATCGTCGAGCTGATCGCCCCGGCCATTGGCCTGTCTACCGAGCACGCCAGCCTGATTGTTTCGCTGACCCAGTTCGGTTACGCCATAGGCCTGCTGTTCCTCGTGCCGCTGGCGGACTTGCTGGAGAACCGCAAGCTGGTGATCGGCTTCACCCTGACGGTCGCGCTTTGCCTGGCCGGTGCCGGGCTGGCGAGTTCGCCTTCGGTGCTGCTGGCCTGCGCGCTGCTGATCGGTCTGACCTCGGTGGCGGTGCAGATACTCGTTCCGCTGGCCGCGCACCTGGCGCCGGAAGAGGCCCGGGGGCGTGTGGTGGGCAACATCATGGGCGGCCTGTTGCTGGGCATCCTGCTGTCACGGCCGGTGTCCAGCCTGGTGGCGGAAGTCTTCGGCTGGCGCGGGGTGTTCCTCGCCGCAGCGGTGCTGATGCTGGTGATTGCGCTGGTGATGGCGGTGGCACTGCCGCGCCGCGTACCGACCCATAGCGCGACCTACCCGCAGCTGATCGGCTCGGTGTTCTCGCTGGCGCGGCGCTACGCCGTGCTGCGCGAGCGTGCGCTCTACCAGGGTCTGCTGTTCGCTGCATTCAGCGCCTTCTGGACCATTGCGCCCATCGAGCTGATCCGCCACCACGGTTTCAGCCAGACCCAGGTCGCGCTGTTCGCCCTGGTCGGCGCAGTCGGTGCCGTCGCCGCGCCCATTGCCGGGCGTCTGGCGGATGCCGGGCACACCTTCAAGGGCACCCTCGTGGCGCTGCTGCTGGCGCCGCTCGCCCTACTGCTCGGGGCGCTGCCCGGCGCGGGGTTCTTCTGGCTGGTGGTCTGCGCGGTGCTGCTGGACTTCGCCGTGCAGCTGAACATGGTGCTCGGCCAGCGCGAGGTATACGCCCTCGACCCGCATAGCCGGGCGCGCCTGAACGCGGTGTATATGACCAGCATCTTCGTCGGCGGCGCGCTGGGTTCGCTGGTCGCCAGCCCGCTTTACGAGGCCATCAGCTGGACACCGTTCGCCATCGGTGCGGCGGTGATCCCGGCCATTGCCACCTTGCTCTTCCTGCTGCGCGGTGAAGGCCACGCCTGAGAGCACAGGCGTGCAAGGCAACGGCAGAAGTGATTGGGTACACTCTGGGATTTCCCCCTACCGGAGTCCCGCCATGGACAAACTGCAGGCCTTGTCGATGTTCGTCGAGACCGTGCGCTGTGGCGGCTACTCGGCGGCGGCCCGCAAGCTCGGGGTAGCGACTTCCTCGGTGACCCGGCAGGTGGCTGCGCTGGAGGCGGAACTGGGCGCCGCACTGCTCAACCGCACCACCCGCCACAGCAGCCCGACCCTGGCCGGTCAGGCCTACTACGACAAGGCCGTGGAAATCCTCGATGCGCTGGTGGAGGCCGATGGTCTGGTCAGTGACCGCGGCAGCGAGGCCAAGGGCCGACTGCGGGTCAGCGTGCCGGTGGAGTTCGGTCGCCGCGTCATCGCCCCGCACCTGGGGCGTCTGCTGGCACAGCATCCGGAACTGGAAGTCAGTCTGTCGCTGAACGACCAACTGGTCGACCTGCCCAAACAGCAGATCGATCTGTCCGTTCGCCTGGGGGCGACGTTGGTCAGCGACGACATCATCAGCCGGCGCATCGGCCAGTTCGACCGCTGGCTGGTGGCGAGCCCCGGCTACCTGGAACGTGCCGGCACGCCCAGGCATCCGCTGGAACTGATGGAGCACCCGTGCCTGCGCTTCGACTACGGCGGTCCGCACTCGACCTGGACCTGCAGCGACGGCCAGGAAACCTGGGCACTCAACGTGCAGGGCCGGTTGCAGAGCAACAACGCCGATGTCCTGCGAGAGACAGCGCTGGCTGGCGGCGGCATTGCCCTGCTGTCCGACTGGCTGGTGGCCCAGGACGTGCGCAGCGGATGTTTGCAGCGCCTGCTGCCGGATTACCAGGTGTACCCCGGCAGCACGGTGGGCAGCATCAATGCGCTTTACCCGCCGAGCCTGCGCGAGTCCAGCCGCATCCGCGTCTTCGTGACCTTCCTCGAGGAAGTCCTCGCGGCTCAATGACTGTCGGCACTCGGCTGGGCCGGTGGGGCGATCTTCTTCATCAGCGGCACCAGCAGCAACGTCACCGCAAAGCACGCGCCCACCAGCAGGAAGGCATCGGCAAAGGTCAGTGTCTGCGCCTCGCGCCAGGTCAGGTCCCACAGGTGTTTCAGCGCCTGCTGCGAGGGTTCGCCAGTGAGGTCCATGGACGGCGCCAGCCAGTGGTTGAGTGCTTCGTTGCCGCTGTTGAGGTGCTCGGCCAGGCGCAGGAAGTGCAGGTTGGCGCGGTCGTTGAGCACCGTGGCACAGGCGGCGATACCAATGGCGCCACCGAGGTTGCGCATCAGGTTGAACAGCCCGGAGGCCAGCTTCAGGCGCTCGGGCGGCAGCGAGCCCAACGCGAGCGTCACCGTGGGCGCCACGCAGAACTGCTGGGCCATGCCGCGCAGGGCCTGCGGGAACATCAGCTGCGCCGCGCCCCAGTCGTGGGTCAGCGGGGCGAACTCATACATGGACAGGGTGAACATCACCATGCCCAGCAGCAGGATCCAGCGCAGGTCGACTCGACGGGCGAGGGCGGCATAGAGCGGGATGCTCATGATCTGGAAGATGCCGGTGGAGAAAATCGCCAGGCCGATGTCCAGCGCGCCGTAGCCGCGTACCCGGCCGAGGAACAGCGGGGTCAGGTAGATGGTGGCGAAGATGCCGATGCCGGTGACGAAGCTGAACAGGCAGCCGAGGGCGAAATTGCGCTCCTTCAGGGCGCGCAGGTCGACGATGGGGTGCGCCGAGGTCAGGCTGCGGTCGATGAAGGCGATGCCGCAGAGGCCGGAGATCCACGCGGTGGCGAGGATGGTGTCGTCGCTGAACCAGTTCCAGCGCGGGCCTTCCTCCAGGGTGTATTCCAGGCAGCCGAGGAACAGTGCCATCAGCACGATCGCCGGATAGTCGGCGCCCCTGAGCAGCGACAGGTCGGGTTTGTCGATGCGCACCATGATCGGCACCACGATGGCGACGAACAGCCCCGGCACCAGGTTGATGTAGAACAGCCAGGGCCAGGAAGAAATGTCGGTGATCCAGCCGCCCACCACCGGCCCCAGGGTCGGCGCCAGGGAGGCGATGGCGCCGATGGTGGCGGCGACTATTACCCGTTGCTTGCCGTCGAAGTAGAGGAAGCCGGTGGTGAACACCATGGGGATCATCGAGCCGCCGAGAAAACCCTGCAGCGCGCGGAAGGCGATCATGCTCTGGATGTTCCAGGCCATGGCGCAGAGCAGGCTGGTGAGGGTGAAGCCCAGTGCCGAAGCGGCGAACAGCCAGCGTGTGGAGAGCACCTTGGACAGCCAGCCGGAGAGCGGAATGACGATGATCTCGGCGATCAGGTAGCTGGTCTGCACCCATGCAAGCTCATCTGCACCGGCCGAGAGTCCGCCGCCGATGTCGCGCAGCGAGGCGGAGACGATCTGGATGTCCAGCAGGGCGATGAACATCCCCAGGCACATGCAGGCGAACGAGATGACCTTGCGCCCGGTGGAAATGCTTTCCACCGGCACGGTGTCGTTGCTCCAGAACTGGCTGCGCGAAAGGCTCACGGCCGGGTGTCCTGGGCGACGCGTTGATCGGCCGAGCCATGCTCGTGCGCTCGGGTGTCCACTTCCACCAGCACGGAGAGGCCGGGGCGCAGGTTGCCGAGGCGACCGTCGGCGTCGTCCAGGTGCACGCGTACCGGCACGCGCTGGACGATCTTGGTGAAGTTGCCGGTGGCGTTCTCCGGCGGGAGGATGCTGAACTGCGCGCCGGTGGCCGGGGCGAGGCTGTCCAGGTGGCCGTGGAAGACCTTGCCGGGCAGGATGTCGGCCTCGATGGTCACCGCCTGGCCAGGCTGCATGCGCGCCAGCTGGTCTTCCTTGAAGTTGGCGTCCACCCACAGACCTTGCGCCGGCACTACGGCGAGCAGCTGGGTGCCGGCGGCCACGTAGCTGCCGACCCGTGCCCGACGGTTGCCGATGTAGCCGTCCACCGGGGCGCGCAGCTCGGTGTAGCCGAGGTCCAGGCGCGCCAGGTCGCGGGCGGCGACGGCCTGCTCCAGCGCGGCCAGGGCCTGCTGCCGCTGGCTGTGGATTACGTCCAGCTGGCGCCGCGCGGCGAGCAGGCTGGCGTGGGCCTTGTCGCTGTTGGCGCGGGCGGACTTGAAGCTGGCATCGGCGCGTTGCGCGGCTTCTACCGACACGGCGTTGGTGCGTACAAGGGTGGCATAGCGGCGCTGGTCGTCGCGGGTGCGTACTTCCTCGGCAGTAGCCGCATCGATCTCCGCCTGGCTCTGGCGGATCAGCGCGTCCTGCAGCGAAGCCTGGGCGTCGACATTGCCCAGCGCCGCTTCCTCGGCGTGAACTGCGCCTTCGGCCTTGGCCAGGGCGGCGCGGTAATCGCGGTCGTCGATGCGGGCGAGCAGGTCACCGGCGTGCACCAGCTGGTTGTCGCTCACCTTCAGCTCGGCGATATAGCCGGCGACGCGCGGGCTGATCACCGTCACGTCGCCGCCGACGTAGGCATCGTCGGTCTTTTCCAGGAAGCGTCCGTCGAGCCACCAGTGCCCGGCGTAGGCGCCGACGCCGAGCAAGGCAGCCGTGGCGACGGCGAGCTTGAGGGCCTTGCGCGATTTCGGTCTGGCCGTATCGACGGCCGGCGAGGCGGGAAGGGTAACGGACTGGTTCATGGCAGTGCTCGCTCAGGCGTGATCTACGTGGGGAAGGGCGGCTTGGGGACGGTGATGGACGGGGACGAGTCGGTCGCCTTCGCGGCGATGGATCTGGTGCTGCGGGCCGATAGGTTCGCCGCTGTCGGCGTCCACCAGGGCGATGTGCACCGGCTGGCCGCTGCGGGTGTCCACCAGCTCGGCGGTGCTGGCCATGCCGGCGTGGCGCTGGCCCCATTGCAGCAGGGTGAGCAGCACCGGGCGCAGGTCGCGTCCACTCTCGGTAAGCAGGTACTCGTAGCGGGGCGGGTGATCGTTGTACTGGCTGCGTTGCAGCAGGCCGCTGTCCACCAGGGCGCGCAGGCGGCGGGTGAGGACGTTGCTGGCAATGCCCAATCGTGCGAGGAACTGGTCGAAGCGGGTGGAACCGTAGAAGGCTTCGCGCAGGATCAGCACGTTCCAGCTGTCGCCAATCAGATCCAGCGCCTGAGCCACAGGGCAGGGCAGGTGTTCGAAGGTGGTTCTGCGCATGATTGAATCCATTTGAATTAAAGCCATCATCTAATCGGGCCGCCCTGTAACGGGCCTGCAAGGCGACAGGCGAGGTCTGGCTGGAAAAGATTATGGGTGTAATCTAAAGCGGTCACTTGCTTTGCGCAAGTGACTCGTCGCGGGAGGAATGGCACAGGGGATGAACGGTGTGTCGGGTGAACTTCCGGTAGGCACAAGCGTTGCCTGATCCTGCGGAACCTTACCGGAGAAGTTCAGGGGAAGTTACCGGGAAGTACCGTCCGAACAACTCTGGAAGTGGTCGGGATAATTATCCGGGAAATGGCCTGGAACGTCTGTTCCATAACTTTCCAACAGGCAAAAAAAGGCCGCCTGGGGAGGCGGCCAAACCAAAGGATGATGAAGTGGAGCAATCGGCCGGACGCTCTGGAGCGGGCATCCGGGACTCATGTTCTTCATCGGGGCGCAAGCTTAATGGCGATAGCGGCAAATGCTGAATCATTCGTCTCGATATCAACTATCGACAAGGCTGGTTGGAGGGTGGAGCAGCGGATTGTTATTTCTTCGCTCGCTCTGCCTATGGCGGGGAAACATAAGAAAGTTATTCGCACTAAAAACGATAGACCTGCCAAGACAAGACCAACAAAGGGGTAGCAGATGTCCGCGTTCCGACTCTCATTGCTCGGTGCCTGCGTCAGCGCATCGATCATCGGTATGCCGTTCCAACTGGCGCACGCCGCCGTCGTTTCCGACCAGTCCGAAGCCACCGGCTTCATCGAAGGCAGCACGGCTTCGCTGCTGATGCGCAACTACTACTACAACAGCGACCGCAAGTCCGGTGCCGGTGACCGCAAGGACTGGACCCAGGGCTTCACGCTGAACTACAGCTCCGGCTTCACCCAGGGCACGGTCGGCTTCGGTGTCGAGGCTTTCGGCAACTGGGGCATCCGCCTGGATGGCGGCGCTGGCACCTCCGGCACTGGCAACCTGCCGGTGCGTGACGATGGCTCGCCGGAAAGCGAATACGGCCGTGCCGGCGGCGCCGTGAAGCTGCGCGTGTCGAAGACCGAACTGCGCTGGGGCGACCTGCAACCTACCGCGCCGGTGTTCGCTGCCGGGGGTACCCGGCTGTTCCCGCAGACCGCCACTGGCTTCAACGTGCTCAGCAGCGAGATCGCCGGGCTTGACCTGGACGGCGGCCACTTCACCGGCGGCAACGGCCCGGTGACCACCAACGGCGACCACGGCATCTGGGCCTCCTACGCCAACGTCGAGGCCAGCAGCATCGATTACGTGGGTGGCAAGTACGCGGTCAACGACACGCTGAACTTCTCGCTCTATGCCTCCAAGCTCGAAGACGTGTGGCGCCAGTACTACGGCAACGCCAACTACACGCTGCCGCTGGCGGACGACCAGTCGCTGAACTTCGACTTCAACATCTACCGCACCAACGACGACGGTAGCGCCAAGGCCGGCGAGATCAGCAACACCACCTGGTCTGCCGCCGCCGCGTATACCTTCCTCACCGCCCACACCCTGACGCTGGCTTACCAGAAGGTCCACGGCGACACGCCGTTCGACTACGTGGCCTTCGGCGTCAACGGCCCCGGCGATACCGGCGACTCGATCTTCCTCGCCAACTCCATCCAGTACTCGGACTTCAACGGTCCGGAGGAAAAGTCCTGGCAGCTGCGCTATGACCTGGCGATGGCCACCTACGGCATTCCCGGCCTGAGCTTCATGGCTCGCTACGTCAACGGCCACGGCATCGACGGCACGAAAATGGCCGCCGATAGCGAGTATCGCGGTTATGGCTACGGCGAGGACGGCAAGCACCACGAGACCAACCTGGAAGCCAAGTACGTGGTGCAGTCCGGGCCGGCGAAGGACCTGTCGTTCCGTCTGCGCGAGGCGATTCACCGCGGCAATGCCGACCAGGCCGAGGGCGACGTCAACGAGTTCCGCCTGATCGTCGACTACCCGCTGTCGATCCTGTAACGCCAACGCAGCACCTTGCTGGGTGCTGCCCTGGGAGCTCTTCGTAGGAGCGAGCTTGCTCGCGAATGGATTGCCCGGCCGCTCCAGCATCAAGCGGTTCGCGAGCAAGCTCGCTCCTACAGGACCCGACGTCACGCGCAGATATTCCCGGTTTGCAGGGCGGTCTTCTGCGAGCCTGGAATGCGGGCGGGGCGCTACAATCGGCGCTCCGTTCCCGCCCCGCGAGAAGAGTCGATGTCCGAAGAAGAGCGCCGCACGCAACTGATCGATGGCCCGGTGGGCAAGCTGCAATTGCTGATCGACCGGCCGGGCATGCCGGTGCGGGGCATCGCCCTGATCAGTCATCCGCAGCCGCTGCTGGGCGGCAGCCCGAAGCACCGCGTGCCGCTGACCCTGTCGCGCAAACTGTGCAGTGCTGGCTGGCTGACCGTGCGGCCGAGCTTCCGGGGGGTGGAGGGCAGCGAAGGCGCGTACGCCGAAGGCATCGGCGAAGCGCAGGATATGCTCGCGGTGATCGCGTATCTGCGTAATGAGTATCCCGGCCTGCCGTTGGCGCTGGTGGGCTTTTCCTTCGGCGCCTATGTGTTCGCCCGCGTGGCCAGCGAGCTGTCACCGCCAGCGGATGCCATCGTGCTGATGGGTTTGCCGGTGGGCACGGTTCCCGGCGGCCGCGACTACCAAGCGCAGGCGGTGCCGGCCGAGTGCCTGCTGCTGCATGGCGAGGCGGACGAGATGGCGCCGCTGACCAACCTGCTGGCCTGGGCGCGGCCCCACCAGCGCGAAGTGCTGCTCTATGCCGGCGCCGACCATTTCTTCAAGGGTTGCCTGGAGAAGGCCGTCGAGAGGGTGCTCCAGCACCTGCAGCGCACGGTGACCTAGACAGGATCAGAGGTCCTTCTTGATTTCCTTGTCCAGGTGCTTGTCTTCCTTGTGGCGCTCCTTGTCGAGGTGGTCATCGGTCTTGTCCACCTCGTGCTTGTCGTGCTTGTAGCCCTTGTCGATCTCCTTGGCGTCGTGGTCGACACCCTTGTCGAGATCGCGGTGCAGCTCGCGCACGTCCTTGGCGACATCGCCCTCGGCCTGGGCATACCCAGCCAGGGCACCCAGGAGTGCGAGGCAAGTGGCGAAAGTGAGCGTGACAGGTTGCATGGCGTCGGCCTCCGTTGGTGACGCGGAAAGCAGCAAGTCTAGTTCCTGATGGCGCGTGCGCGGTTCTCCGTGCGCAGGGCGTGCAGCGTCCAGAGGCCGCCGCAGAAATCCACGGCACCGAACAGCACCACTATGGGCTCGCACAGTTGCAGCAGGGCGAAGATCGCGAAGCTGGCCAGCACCAGGGCGCGGGTATACACCGAGGCGAGGAACAGCGGCTGCGACTCGCTGCGGGCGGCGGCGAGGTAGTAGACGCCGATGTTGAACGCCAGGACGCCGACGATGCGTATCCACACCTCCGACGTGGCGGCGATGTGGAACAGGCCGAGCAGCAGGTTGGGCAGCAGCATCAGTGCCAGGCCCAGCAGCATCAGGTAGCAGCCGAACCATTTGAGGGTGAGGGCGGGTCTGGACATCGATCGGAGTTCCTTGCAGAGGTTGGCGGGGCGCAGCGCCCCGCGGGGTCGAGGGTCAGCGGGTGCCGCGGCGGCGCAATGCCGAGGGGCTGAAGTACTCGCCGTCCGGCAGCGCCTGGGTGAAATCGATGCTGGCCGGCTCTTCGTTGTCGAGGTTCATCGCCACGTAGCGGCGCGCCTGCAGGTCGTGGAAGACGTCGATGGAGGTCCAGGTGGTGGGCAGCTCGTAGTAGCTGCGCAGGTAGGCCATGGACACGCGCCACAGCTCGCCTCGGCCGTCGTACTGATCCACTTCGGCGGCGCCCCAGCTGTCTTCGTCGAGGAACAGCACGCGCTTGGAGTAGATGTGCCGCGCGCCTGGCTTGAGCGTGCCTTCGACCACCCACACACGGTGCAGCTCGTAGCGAGTGTATTGCGGGTTGAGGTGGTTGGGCGTGAGCAGGTCCTTGTACTTCACCTCGCCGCTGGCCAGCCGGAAGTTGTTGTAGGGGATGTAGATCTCGCGCTTGCCCAGCAGCTTCCAGTCGTATCGGTCCGGCGCGCCGTTGTACATATCGGTGTCGTCGGCGGTGCGCAGGCCATCGGACGAAGCGATGGGCGTGTCGTACGCGAGGCTCGGTGCGCGACGTACGCGGCGCTGGCCGGCGTTGTAAGCCCAGGCCTGGCGCGGCTCCTTCACCTGGTCCAGTGTCTCGTGCACCAGCGCGGCGCTGCCGGCCAGGCGCGCCGGGCTCTTGGTGAAGGCGAGGAAGTAGAACATGCGGTTGCCCAGACCTTCGAAATTACCGCCGGGTTGGTAGTACTTGAACAGTGCTTCCTGCTGGGTCACCACCGGCGAGTAATCGCCGTTTCGTTGCACGGCGGCCTCGGCGGAGCGGCGCACGATGAAGGTGCCGCGATAGCGGGCGATGTGGTTCCACACCGCCTCCACACCGCTCTGTGGAATCGGGAAGGGAATGCCACCGAAGGCATCGACGAAGCCGTTGCCGTTCTCGGCCAGCCTGGCGCTGGTCGCATTCTTCAACGTGTTGTCGTAGACCCACTGCGGCGCCGAGCCGCTGCGGCGGGTCGGGTACACCGGAATCTGGAAGGTGTCCGGGTAGTTGTCGAACATCGCCAGTTGGCCGGGCGTCAGGTTGGCCTTGTACTGCCCCAGGTTGGCCTTGGTGATGGTGAACAGCGGCTTGTCCGCCGCGTACGGGTCAATCGGATGCTGGCCGGGCTTGAAGCCGGCCGGGGCCTGGGTGATGCCGCCGGTCCAGGCGGGGATGCTGCCGGCGGCGTTGCCGGCCTTTTCCGCGCCCAGCGGGGTGAGGGTGGATTGCAGCCTGGCCGCTTCCTGCGGGGAGACCGCCGCCAGCGCTCCGCTGGCGGTGAGGGCCAGCGCCACGGCGCCGGCCAGGGTACGGATGTTGCCCATGGTGAATCTCCGCTCAGAAGGAGTATTTGACGTTGAAGCCGACGTTGTCGCGGTCGCGCGCGGCGTTCTCCTGGCCGGCGCCGTAGAACTCGGTGTACTGCAGTTCGGCTTCCAGGCTGTTCAGGTAGGTGGCCTTGAGGCCCAGGGTGTAGGCCTTGCGCCCGGCGATGAAGTTGCCAGCCTGCTGCGAGTTGCCGCTGAAGTCGTCCTTGTAGACGGCGTAGGGCGAGAGGTTGACCCCGGCGAACACATCGTTCCAGGTGCCGGTCAGCAGCAGGGTGGCGCCGTAGGCATTGCGGTTGACCTGGTCGCTGCGGTCGAAGCCGGAGACGTACGCGCCATTGCTGCGCCCGGAGTAGTAGCGTGTGCTGCCGTCATACGCGGTGTATTGCAGGCTGCTGCCGCGCAGTTGCTCGGCGGCCACTTCGAACACGCCCATGAACGAGTCGAAGGACAGCGACGGGCCGAAGTTGTAGATCGTGCCCAGCGAGCTGTTGAAGGACTCGACGCGCTCGTAGTCGTGGACCGCGCCGCCGAGGCCGACCATCTGCCCGCCGACATTGACCTTCTGCCCGTCGGCGATCTTCCCGGCCTGGGCGAGCATGTCGCCGAGCAGGTCGTTGGTGGTGGCCACGCCGATGGGCAGGTTGGGCCGGTAGGCGATCTCGCCGAACAGCGAAGCGTCGCCCAGGGTAGTGTTGAAGCTCAGGCCGTACATGCGGATGTTCTCCACATATTCGCGGCGGGCGTTGGCCTGGTTGGCCATGTCCACTGCGGCGGCGGCGTTGATCAGGCCGAGCATCTGCCCACCGCTTTGCACCAGCGCGTCGTAGGACGGCGAGCCGACCAGCTGCGCCAACTGGTCCATGTCCAGCCCGGCGTAGCTCTTGTTCAGGTCGGCATAGATCACCGGATCCTTGGCGTGGTAGTTGACGAAGTAGAAGCCGAACTCGGTGGAGTTGAGCTGCTCGGCGATGTAGTGGAAGGCCACGCCGAACTGGCCGTCGTTCTTGGCGTTGATGTCCTGGCCGATGTGGCTGACCTTGAAGTAGCCGTTCTGGTCCAGGTAGTCGGTGCCCTGCAGGCCGGCGAAGTGGCTGGCCGAGAGCATCGGGTAGAGGCTCTGGAAGGTCGGGTCGGACAGCGCCTTCACCCGCGTGTAGCCGGTGTTGCCGCCGTCGGCGAAGAGGTCGGTTTCGGAGAAGAAGGTGCCGGCCGGGTCGAGGCGGGTTTCCTTCCAGTTCCACTGGTAGAAGGCGTCCATCGACAGGTTGTCGGTGAGGCCGACGTTGAAGCTGACTGCCTCCACGGGCATCAGTACTTCCTTGAGCTCCGAGCCGGGCAGGCGGAACTTGGCGGCGTCCACCGGGTTGGTGGTGTTGATGCCACCGCGGTAGAACACGCCTTCGCCCCAGTTGAAGACCTGGTTGCCCAGGCGCGCGCTCAGCGGATGGTCGGCGATATCCCAGTTGCCGTAGAGGTAGGCATCGAGGATTTCCGCGCGGTGGCCGGCGGTGTCGCGGGTAGCGTCGGTGAAGTGGTCGTTGTGCGGGTAGCTTTGCGACGGCTGTGGCGGCTCGTTGTGGTCGTAGTAGTCGTTGCGCTTGTCCATGATCTGCGTGTCGTAGAACGCCGAGCCGCGCATGAACAGACCGTAATTCTGGTAGGTGGCCTCCAGGTCCGAGGTGATCTTGTACACCTCCGAGGCCAGGCCGGTGCTGAAGTTGCGGTTGCCGTCGTTGCTGTTGACGTCGTTGTTGGTCTTGTCCTGACCTTGCACGCGCCACAGCGCGCCGTAGGACACGGTGGTGTCCAGCGAGCCACTGAGCTGGTTGTCGAGGAAACTGAACTCGACGGCCTTCGACTGGCCGCTGAGCATCAGGGGTAAAACGCAGGCAAAGGCGGACCCGGTCTGCAAGCGACGCTTGCGGGATCTGGTGGTCATGTGAGGCTACTCCAACGACTGGTTCTTATTGTGTGTGTCATCAGACGGGGCCTCGTGGCGGCGCCCCTTCGGATAGTGCTCTGCGAAGGCAATGGGCGTGTTGCGTTCACGCCGGGCGTAGGTCTCCAGTAGTCGGTATCGCCCTTGCTCAGCGGGCGAGGGAAGCTGGCTTGCCAGGCAGCCAGCGCGTGCCGCGCAACCGCGCGAGCGTCCAGCACAATGTCGCCAGCATCAGCGTGAGGTGATAAAGGTCCACGCGCGGGATGCCTTGCCACTCGCCCCGACCGGCGATACCCAGGCCGGCGAGAACGAACAGCAGGGCACCGGCCATCGCCAGCGGCCAGCGTTGCGACCGGCCGGGCCAGGCGATGGCGATGAGCGCCAGGAGGTTGCCGGCCAGCGCCAGGTTGTCCGGCAGCCAGAGCATCAGCGCGGCGAGGGCGGCCAGTAGCAGATGGCGGGTGACGCCGTGCAGGCTGCCGATGGCGATCAGCAGCAAGGCGATGCGTCCGGAAAGGCTGGTCATCGCCTGGTGCGCCGGCCGTGTCGCTTCCAGGCCGCCATAGACCAGCGCGCCGAGTAGCGCGGTGACGGCGATCAGGGCGAACCCGAGGGTACGCCAGCCGTGTTTATTCTTCAGGCTGTCCACCGCTGCCCAGAGGCTGGCGGCGCACAGCAACAGCTCGCAGATCACGCTGGTATTCATCTCAGGCCTCCAGCGGTTGCGGCTGGCGCAGCGAACGCAGCAGCATGCCGAGCAGGCCCAGCGTTGCGCCCACGAACAGCGCCACTGCCCAGGCCACCGGCAGGCCCCATTGCAGGTGCGCAAGGGCCGCCGGAATGGCCAGCGATCCCAGCCACAGCAGCTGCCAGCGCCCGTTGCCCGGTGCGTTCTCCAGGCTACGGCCGAGTACCCAGAGGGAAGCGATGATCCACACCGCGCCGAGGATTTTCCCGGCCAGCGGCAACTGGTAGGCAAAGGCCAGGAAGCCCATGCCCAGCACCATCAGCAACAGCATCTGCAGCAGGCAGTAGAAGGCCGTGGCGGCGGAAATGCGCGGGCGGTAGAGACGGAACGCGCTGATGTCATGGGGCGGCTTCGGATCGAGCCTTTCGGCGGCGGCCGGGCGCCAGCCGGGGCGGGCGAACCAGACGCGGATTCGGTCTTTCCAGTTATCGGCCAGGCGGGCGTCGGCGAGCAGGTCGCGGTACTTGTGGAAGTTCGCCTTGAGCGGATCGAAGGTCTTCAGCTGGCCGTGGATGCCATAGATGATCGGTTCTTCCGACTCCGGGCGCTCCTTGGCGAAGGTGCCGAACAGGTGGTCCCAGAGCATCAGCACGCCGCC
The DNA here is from genome assembly GCF_051990045.1 of Pseudomonas sp. YH-1. Taxonomy (NCBI): domain Bacteria; kingdom Pseudomonadati; phylum Pseudomonadota; class Gammaproteobacteria; order Pseudomonadales; family Pseudomonadaceae; genus Pseudomonas; species Pseudomonas sp. YH-1. Next base: position 4,131,759 of record NZ_CP178184.1, read on the forward strand.
GTAGTTCCTGTCCACGCAGTACTCGTTCTGGCCATGGTGCACGCGGTGGTTGGACGGCGAGGCGAAGCAGTAGTCGAACCAGCCCAGGCGGCCGATGTGGCGGGTATGGATCCAGAACTGGTAGCCCAGGATCACCGCGCCGGCGACGATGAACACGGTCGGCGGAATACCGATCAGCGCCAGCGGCCAGTAGAAGAACCAGTTGGTCAGGAAGCCGGTGCTGGTCTGCCGCAACGCGGTGGAGTAGTTGAACTCCTCGCTGGAGTGGTGCACCACGTGGGAGGCCCAGACCAGGTTCACCTCGTGGCCCATGCGGTGGTGCCAGTAGTAGCAGAGGTCGTAGCCGAGCAGGCCGATGGCCCAGACCCACCAGTGCGAGGTGGAGAGGTCGAACAACGCCAGGTACTGGTAGGCGAGCAGGTAGACGCCGAAGTTCAGGGCACGCACGAACAGGTTGATGACCTGGCCGCTGAGCCCCAGCGAGGCGCTGGACAGGCTGTCGGCCAGGGCAAAGGTCTGGCGCCGCCGCCAGAAGCTCCAGAGCAGTTCGACCAGCAGCAGCACGAGGAATGCCGGCACGGCGTAGACGATCATGTTGGGCATGTTCTGCCTCCTTCTTATGATGCGAGGAGGCTAACGCGCTGCCGAGAAGCGGGCGTGATGCAGGGCGCCAGAGCGCATGTCGCGCGACGTCAATCCTCTCGGAATTCGGACGGGTGATGAGGTGGTATAGCGGCGGCCTGGGTTGACTCACGTAGGGCGAATAACCGCTTGCGGTTATCCGCCGACTTTCATGTGCACAAGGCCTGCAGGCCGGCGGATAACGCTTGGGGCGTTATGCGCCCTACGTCAGTGCGCGGCACCGGAGCTCAGGCGCTGCGCAGGGTCTTGCGGAAGTCCGCCGGGGAGATGCCGCGCGACTGGCGGAAGGCGTGGCTGAAGGCACTGGCCTGGGAGAAGCCGAGCATCAGGGCGATCTCCATGACGCTGGAATCGGTCCGCCGCAGGTAATGATCGGCCAGCTCCATGCGCATGGTTTCCAGCACCTGGGAGAAACTTTCGCCTTCGGCGGCCAGCTTGCGCTGCAGGGTGCGTGGCGACATGGCCAGTTCGCTGGCGAGTGCTTCCAGGCTGACCTCACCGCCGGGCATGTGCTCGATCAGCAGTGCCCGCAGGCGCCCGATCACCGAGAGCGGTGCGTAGGAGCGACCCAGTTGCAGGTCCGCCTCCAGCAGCAGGCTCTTGTGGGTGCGCGGGTCGGCGCCCTGGATGCGTGCAGCGAGCATCGCCTCGGGGAACACCAGTGCGTTGCGCGGGGCGTTGAACTGTACGGGGCAGCCGAAGAACTCGTCGTACAGGGCGGCGTCGCCCTGCGCGGCGTGGATCATCTGCACTTCCAGCAGCGGCGCGCTGCTGCCGATCAGCCAGCGGCCGAAGGCCGTCCAGCCTGCCAGCACGGCGTCCTGCTGGCAGGCGCAGTAGGGTTCCAGTTCGGTGATGCGCTGGTCTTCCAGCAGTACGCGGCCGTCCCCTATGACGATGTGTGTCTGGCTCGACGGGCTGTCGAAGACGATCTTGCCGAAGCGGCGGATCATGCTCATGGACTCGCCCAGGGTGGCGCTGGTCATCGATACCGCACCCAGAACGCCATAGCTGCCGGGACGCACCGCTGCGCCCACCAGCAGGCCGAAGTGCGGCAGGCCGCTCATGCGTACCGACAGTTCCAGCAGGGCCCGCAACTGGTGCATGGGGATACGCAGGATCGGGTCGGCGAGGCGTTCGCGCTGCAAGCCGATTTCGTTCAGCAGCAGTTCGCCGTCACAGCCGTATTGCTCGGCGGTGTTCAGCACGTGATTGACGAAGGCGGCACTGGCGGTGGCGGGATGCATGGCGTGTGGGGCGGTCCGGTGGTCCGGTTGGAGAGCGGGTGCAATCTAGCAAGTCGGGCGCCGCCGAGGCCAGCGGCGTCCGTCGGCACGCTCAGACGCGGCCGCTGACCGGAATCCCGGCGCCGGTGATGGCGGCGGCCGCATCGCCGAGCAGGAAGAGAATGACGCCCGCCAGCTGGTCGGCTGTGACCCAGCGACCGAAGTCCGCCTCGGGCATGGCGGCGCGGTTCTGTGGCGTGTCGATGATGCTCGGTAGTACCGCGTTGACCGTGACGCCCTGGTCCTTCAACTCCTCGGCGAGGCTTTCGGTCAGGCGCAGCACGCCGGCCTTGGAGGCGGCGTAGGCGCCCATGCCGAAGCCGGCCCGGCTGGCAGCGCCGGCGCCCAGGTTGACGATGCGCCCGGCGCTGGACTGGCGGATCAGCGGCAGCAGCGCCTGGCAAGCGCACAGGGCGGTGCGCAGGTTGAGGGTGTAGAGGCGGTCCCAGCACTCCACGTCGCCTTCGGCCAGGGTCTGCCAGGCAAAGCCTCCGGCGACGTTCACCAGCGCATCGAGCCGGCCGAAACGTTCGTCGATCAGGCGCGCAGCCGCCTGGGCATCGGCCAGCGAGGCGAGGTCGATACCGGTCAGCAGGAGGGCGCCGTCGGGGGCGCGGAAGTCAACGGGTGGAGTCTCGGCCCGGTCGATCAGCACAAGCTGCGCGCCGGCTTCGGCGGCCTGGATGGCCAGCGCCGCACCGAGGTTGCCGAAGGCTCCGGTGATGGCGATGACGCGCGGGGAAAGCGATGGATGCATGGTGAATAGCGCTCGGTGGTTGGCGTTCTTGTGGGTATGGTGCGAACGCTAATCACCCTGCCGCCGCGCGGCATGTTCCTGCACGTCAGTTTGGATGCGCCAGCGCGTCATCTGCATGAGCGCAGGGTTCAGGCCAGGCCGCGCAGGTAATCCCAGGGATAGATGCCACGGTCGTGGCCGTCGTCGAACACCAGTTGCACGCCGTAGCCCTGCAGGTTCAATTGCTGCAGGCCGACGCCAGCCTTCACCAGGTCGATGCGCCCTTGCAGGCGCGCTGCCCGGCATTGCGAGCAGGGGCAGGCGCCGCGCAGGCGGGCGAAGGCGATGCACTGTTCGACGCCGTCGCTCCAGCGGATGCGCAGCTCACCTTCGGCGCTGGAGCGGTGCAGGGCGACTGGGGTGTTCATGCCGATTGCCCCAGCGGCGGCTTTTGCTCCAACTGAGAGAGTGCGATGCGCACGGCCTTGCGGACTTCCGGGTCGCCGTCGTTCTCGGCGTTGCGCAGCGCCTCCACGGCGTCTCCGCTACCCAGCTCGCCCAGGGCCAGCGCGGCCTCCTTGCGCAGGTTGCTGATGCCGTGGCCGAGCACGACCGTCAGGCCTTGCAGCGCCGGTAGGTAACGTAGTTTGCCCAGCGAGCGGGCGGCGCGCAGGCGCACCTGCCAGAAGTCATCCTGCAGCGCCTTGACCAGTGCTTCGCCGGCACCCGTCAGGGCCAGTTTGCCGAGGGTGCCGGCGGCTTCTTCGCGTACCTGCCAGGCCGGATCGGCCAGCGCGGCTTGCAGGGCCGGCAGCACGCTGGCATCGATGGCCAGGCCGAGGGCGCCGGCAGCGGCACGGCGGACTTCAGCGTCCGGGTCGTCGCGGGTCAGGCGCGCCAGGTGCGGCAGGGCGTCGGTGCGCTTGAGCCAGCCGAGGATGCCCACGGCTTCGCGGCGGACGCCGGCATCGCTGTCGCCCAGCGCAGTCAGTGCAGGTTCGGCGGCATCCTCCAGGCGCAGTTCGCGCAAGGCGCGCAAGGCGCTGCGGCGGACGAAGATATCGCTGTGCGTAGCCCACGGCAGCAGGCGCACGCCGGCTTCGCGGGTCTTCAGTTCGCTCAGGCTCTGGGCGGCAGCCTCACGCACGTCGTTGTCGCTGTCGGCGAGGGCCTGGCAGAGGGCGTCCACCACCTCGGGTTCTTCCCAGGCTTCCAGCAGGCGTGCGGCCTCGGCGCGGACATTGGCGGCTTCGTCACCGGTCAGGGCGGCGGCGAGCCAGGGCAGACCATCGGGGTCCTCCAGGTCGGCCAGCTCGATCAGGGCGATGCGGCGCACGCCGGGGTCGGCATCCTGCAGGCGCGGTTGCAGGTCGAGGATGTCGGGGTTGTCGGTGCTGATGTTGTAGGAGGGGTTGAAGGCAGTCATATGGCGAATCGCGGTATCCGTTGAGGAGTGGGCAGGCCCAGGGGCGTCAGGCGTGGCAACTGGCGGCCGTCTTCGTGGCGCAGCAGTTCCAGGCAGTGGCGCTTGAGCCGGGAGAATTCTGGCGTGGTGAGCAGGTCGGCGTGGCGCGGGCGCGGGAAGTCGAGACGGATGTCTTCGAGGATGCGTCCGGGACGCGGGCTCATGACCAGGATGCGGTCGGCAAGGAACAGCGCCTCGTCGATGTCGTGGGTGATGAACAGCACGCTGGTGCGCAGGCGCGTCCAGATGTCCAGCAGCAGTTCCTGCATCATCATCCGTGTCTGTGCGTCGAGGGCGCCGAAGGGTTCGTCCATCAGCAGCAGGCGCGGCTGGTTGATCAACACGCGGGCGATTTCCACGCGCTGCTGCATGCCGCCGGAGAGCTGCGACGGCCAGCGCTCGGCGAAGCCGTTCAGGCCCACCAGCTGGAGCATCTCGTCGGCCTGGCGATGGCGCTCGGAGCGGGCCACGCCGCGCATCTTCAGACCGAAGGCGACGTTATCGCGCACGCGCCGCCAGGGCAGCAGGGTGTGGTGCTGGAAGACCATGCCGCGTTCGGGCGAGGGACCGGCGACGCTGGCACCGTCCACTTCCAGCTTGCCGGCGCTGGGCGTCAGGTGCCCGGCCAATGCGCCGAGCAGGGTGGACTTGCCGCAGCCGGACGGGCCCAGCACGCAGACGAATTCGCCCGGCTCGATGGAGAAGCTCAGGGACTGTACGGCCTCGAAGGCATCGCGGCCGTTGCCCAGGTGGATCGACAGGCCGTCGACGCGTACGCGCCCCGGTGCGCTGGCGGGCAGGGTCATGGCTTGCCTCCGGCCTGGCGCTGCCAGGGTGTGACCAGGGCGCCGATCTGGCGCACCAGCAGGCTGCTGGCCATGCCGAGCACACCGATCAGCAGCATGCCGACCACGATGTCGGGGTAGTTCTGCAAGGTGTAGGACTCCCAGGTGTAGTAGCCGATGCCCCATTGCCCGGAGATCATCTCGGCGGTGACCAGGCAGAACCACGAGGTGCCCATGCCGATGGCCAGGCCGGTGACGATGCTCGGCGCAGCGCCCGGCAGCACCACTTCGCGCAGCAACGCCAGGCGGCCGGCGCCGAGGCTGCGGGCGGAGGCGAGCAGGCGTGGGTCCACCGCTTCCACGCCGTGAATGGTGTTGAGCAGGATGGGGAACAGCGCACCGGTGAAGGTGATGAAGATCATCGACAGCTCGGAGCTGGGGAACATCAGGATCGCCAGCGGAATCCACGCCACCGCGGGGATCGGCCGCAGCACTTCCAGTGGCGGCAGCAGGCTGTCGCGGGCCCAGCGGCCGCGGCCGATGAGCAGCCCGAGGAGAATGCCGGCGAAGGCCGCCAGCAGGTAGCCGGCCAGCACGCGCAGCAGGCTGCTGCCCAGGTGGCGACCGAGCTTGCTCGATTGCGCGAGGCTCCAGGCAGCATCGAGTACGTCACGCGGGCCAGGCACGTTGGCGAAGGTGACCAGACCGAGGTTCACGTGCCGTGCGCTGAGCACCTGCCAGAGTCCGAGGCAGACCAGCAGCGAGACCAGGCGCAGGCTCCAGCGGGAGAGAGTGGTGGTGTTCATCATCGTTCTCCGTCGAGTCCCGGCGCACGGGGCGCCGGGGATCTACCCGAGTGGCTGACCTCAGCGGCTGGCCACGGCCTGCTGGCTGGCGGCGGCGAAGTCGGCGACTTCTCCGCCGTGTTGACGGGCGAAGGCGTCGGCCTGTTCGCGCAGCAGGAAGGCATCCAGCGCGCCATCCTTGCCGCGCACGAACCAGGCCTGCCCGGCGAGCAGCTTGATACCGCTGTCGCTGGCCTGGGCGTACACCGCGCGGATGTCCTTGCCCTGTTGCTTGAGCTCGGCCAACTGGCCGAGCGCTTCCCTGGCGGTCGCGTAGCTACGCACCTTCGGTTCGCCGCGTACCCAGATCTGGGTGACGTGGCGGGTGTCGGCGATCGGCTTGCCGGTCAGCGCATCGTTGCCCAGCAGCGGCTGCTGCGCGTAGTTCTTCAGCGCAACGTCGTAGTCGGCGTCGGAGGCCTTGAAGGCCGCACGGATATAGCGGTCGTCGACGAACTGCTCGACGTTCAGCCCGCGGTCGGCCTTTTTCAGCAGCTTCAGGGTGTCGATGGCGGTGGCCACGGCCTGGCGGTATTCCGGCTTCCAGGTCAGGTCACGGGTTTGCAGGCCTAGCGGGCCGTGGAACAGGTAGTTCACCTCGGCGGGGATGCCGGCGACCTTCTCGATCAGCTCGCTGTATTTCTCCGGGTCCTTCGCCAGCAGCTGGTTGGCCTCGTAGGTTGCGCGCAGGTAGGCCTCGACGATTTCCGGGTACTGCTGCGCGTAGTCGGCTTCCACCAGCGCGCCGTGGAAGGTCGGCGCCTTGGCTTGCGATCCGTCATAGATCTTGCGGGCGATGCCACGGCTTTCGAACAGCTCGGCAAAGGGCACGAAATCGGCGTGGGCGGCGATCTTGTTGGCTTGCAGCGCGGAGCCGGCGACTTCCGGCGGTTGCGCGATGATGGTGACGTCCTTTTCCGGGTCCCAGCCCTGGGCGGCGATGGCGCGCAGCAGCAGACCGTGGGCGGTGGAGGCGAAGGGCACGGAGATGGTCTGGCCCTTGAGCTCGGCCAGCGACTGTACCTTGGATGAGGCGGGCACGACGATGCCGTTGCCGCTGCCCTCGATGCTGCCCGACAGCACGCTGATGAACAGGCTGCGCTTGCCGGCGGCCTCGTGGGCGACGCCGTTGAGCGAGCCGGGGAAGTCGGCCATGGCGCCGAAGTCGAGCTTGCCGGCGACCATCTCGTTGGTCAGTGGTGCGCCGCTGGTGAAGTTCTTCCACTGCACATCGTACTGCGCGTCCTGGTACTTGCCGTCGTGGGGCAGGTACTTGTCGAGCAGGCCGAGTTCGCGGATCAACAGGCCGCCGGCGGCGCAGTTGATGGTGGTGTCCTGGGTGCCGATGGCTACTCGGATGGTCTCGGCTTGAGCGGTGGTAACGCTGGCAATGGCGAGCGCGAGGCCGGCCAGGGTGGTGCGCAAGGTCATGGGTGTTCCCCTCGAATCATGAGTGTTGGAATCGTCTCCGCCGCAGGCCTTGCGGTGGGAAACGAGGGGCAGTGCATCAGGCGTCCGGCGGTGGGGCCGGATGGCGTTTCTTATGTGAATGATGGGTATCGCTTCGCTCCACGCCATCCTACGAAGCACCCGTAGCCTGGGTGGAACACAGCGATACCCGGGTTGAGCGCAAGCTCAACGCAGCAGGTAGGGAATCTCGACGCGCACCGCACCGGTCGGGCAGTCCTTCTCGCAGGGCATGCAGTACCAGCATTCGTCGAAGGCCATGTAGGCCTTCTGGGTAGCGGGGTTGATTGCCAGCAGGTCCATTGGGCAGACCTCGACGCAGACGGTGCAGCCCTTGTCGGCGATGCACTTGTCCTCGTCCACCGTCACCGGGGCGCTGGAGCGGAAGAAGATTTCCTGGGGTTGGTAGGCCATGGCACGCGGTCCTCATCGTGTTGCTTTGCCGGCCGTCATGGCGGCGGGCTGATTCTGTTCGGTGTTCCTGGGTGGTTCTGGTGCTCGGGCCTTCCCTCACCCCAGCCCTCTCCCAGAGGGAGAGGGGCCGTTCGGTGAGGGTGGAAAGCACCGAGTCAGCCGGCGAGCAACGATTCATTCGCCGCTCAGGACAGTCCCCTCTCCCTCTGGGAGAGGGTTAGGGTGAGGGGCTTTTCAGGCTGCTAGTCCAATCTTTCAAGCCGCCTCGCTCTTCACCCGCAGCTTCTCGTAAGCCTGCTGCTCGTCCTCATCCAGCGCGATCACATAGGGCTCGATGGGCTTCTTGAAACTGGTCATCGCACCGTCCTCGCCTTTCTTCAGATGGGCGTGGCAGAACCAGTCGGCGTCGTTGCGCAGCGGGTAGTCCACGCGGTGGTGGTACAGGCCCCAGCGGCTTTCGGTGCGGAACAGCGAGGCGCGGGCGGCCATCTCGGCGCAGTCGCGGATCACGCTGACTTCCATGGCGCGCATCAGCTCGTGGGGGTTGTTGGCCTTGAGCTGGTCGAGGTCGCGGGCGATCTCGGCGAAGCGCTGCAGGCCGATCTCCATCTTCTTCGTCACCTTGGGCGGTTGCAGGTAGTCGTTGACCATGCGTCGCAGCTTGTACTCGACCTGCGCTGGCGGCAGGCCGTGCTCTCGCTTGAGCGGGGCGAAGACGCGCTCGCGTTCGCGTTCGACCTGGGTGGCATCGACCTCGCTGAACTCGCGGCCGGCCACGTATTGCGCAGCATTGGCGCCGGCGAACCAGCCGTAGGTGAAGGCGCCGAGCATGTAGTTGTGCGGCACGGCGGCCATGTCGCCGGCCGAGTACAGGCCCTTGACGCTGGTTTCGGCCTTCTCGTTGACCCAGACACCCGAAGCCGAGTGGCCGGAACAGAAACCGATCTCGGAGATGTGCATCTCCACCATCTGCTGGCGGTAGTCGGTGCCACGGTTGGCGTGGAACTGGCCGCGGCTGGGGCGCTCGTTGCTGTGGAGGATGTCTTCGATGGTCTGGATGGTTTCCTCGGCCAGGTGGTCGAGCTTGAGGAATACCGGGCCGTTGCCGCCTTCGAGTTCCTGGTGGAACTCCCACATCATCTGGCCGCTCCAGTAGTCGCACTCGATGAAGCGCTCGCCCTTGCTGTTGGCGGTGTAGCCACCCAGCGGGCCGGTGACGTAGGCACAGGCCGGGCCGTTGTAGTCCTTGATCAGCGGGTTGATCTGGAAACACTCCAGATTGGAAAGCTCCGCCCCCGCGTGGTAGGCCATGGCATAGCCGTCGCCGGCATTGGTGGGGTTCTCGTAGGTGCCCATCAGGTAGCCGGACGAGGGCAGCCCCAGGCGACCGGCAGCGCCGCAGGCGAGGACCACGGCCTTGGCGCGGATCACCTGGAACTGCGCGGTACGGCAGTCGAAGCCGAGCAGGCCGTTGACTGCGCCATCGGCGTCGGTCAGCAGGCGGGTGACCACCAGGCGGTTGGTGATCTCGATGCGCGCACGCTTGAGCTGCCGGTACAGCACCTTCTTGATGTCATGGCCCTCGGGCATGGGCAGCACGTAGGCGCCCATGTGGTGGACCTTCTTCACTGCGTAGTCGCCAACTTCGTCTTTCTCGAACTTCACGCCCCAGCGGTCCAGCTGCTGCAGGGTCTCGAAGCTGTGGGTGGCGTAGGCGTAGACCGCCGCCTGGTTGACGATGCCGTCGTTGGCGACGGTGATTTCCTTGGTGTACTGCTCGGGCGTGGCGTGGCCGGGAATGATGGCGTTGTTCAGGCCGTCCATGCCCATGCTGATGGCGCCGCTGCGCTTGACGTTGGCTTTGTCCACCAGCAGCACGCGCAACTCGCGGTTGGCTTCCTTGGCCTTGATCGCGGCCATCGGGCCGGCGGTGCCGCCGCCGATCACCACGATGTCGTAGGCGAGTTCCTTGTCCTCGGGAATCTGGGAGAGGTCGAACTGGCTCATTGCTGCGGTCCCTTGTGGCGGTCGATGCGCAGGCGGTACTGGAAGGCATCGCCACGGTAGTAGAGGTGTTCGTAGTCCAGCGGCGCGCCGTCGGCGGTGTGGGTCAGGCGCTCGATGCGCATCACCGGCGAGCCTTCTTCCACTTCCAGCGCGCCGGCCAGTTCGGCGTCGGCGAGGATGGCGTCGATGGCCAGATCGGCGTGGCCCAGGGGCAGGGCGCAGTCGTTCTCCAGGATCAGGAAGATGTCGCGGCTGACCAGGTCGGCCTTCTCCAGGCGCTTGCCGACGTGCTCGGGCAGCCAGGTGATCTCCAGCGACACCAGCTCGCGGTTGACCAGGCGGGCACGCTTGATCTGCACCACGTTCTCGCCCTCGGCGACTTGCAGGCGGGCGGCGACCTGGGCATTTGCCGGCACGGTCTTGAAGCTGCGCAGGCGGTTGATCACCTCGTAGCCGCGCTGGGTCATGGACTCACCCAGGCCTTGCAGGGTGCTGACGTTCTGGAATGCCTTGGGCTTGGCGACGAAGGTGCCCTTGCCATGGATCTTGAAGATCAGCCCCTCCTTCTGCAGGTCGCCCAGCGCCTGGCGCACGGTGATCCGGCTGACCTCGAAGGCCTTGCCCAGTTCGGCCTCGGACGGCATGCGGCTGAGCGGCGGATAGGTGCCGTCGAGGATGCGCGTGCGCAGGATTTCCTTCAGCTGGCTGTAGAGAGGAACGGGAGAGAGGGGGAGTAGTTCGGCCATAGTTCATAACTTGTTATGACGAGTTGCCGAAAGGATAAAAGGAATAATTGATTCAGGACAAGAAACGATTTCGCATAAGCATAGAAAGCACTGGGTAACGGAATCTCATAGGGCGGCTGTTTTGTAGGAGCGAGCTTGCTCGCGAACAGATTATCCGGGTACTCCGGCATTAGGCGGTTCGCGAGCAAGCTCGCTCCTACAGGTTCAATGGCACTCGCACAGAAACTCCTGCTCCGTAGGGCGCATAACGCACCAGCGTTATGCGCCCTACGCTGGCTTCAGAACGGCCGGCTGCCGGACAGGCTGATGCGCTTCAGGCGGCGCTTCTCGCTGGCCGGGAAGGCGTTGCGCCCGTGCAGCACGGCCTGGTTGTCCCACCAGACGATGTCGCCGACCGACCATTTGTGGCTGTAGATCAGCTCGGGTTTCTGCAGATGCTCGCGCAGCTTCTCCACCAGCGCCGCGCCCTGCTGCGGATCGGCGCCGGGGATTTCCACCTCGGTGTGCACGGAGAGGAACAGCACGCGCTTGCCGCTCTCCGGGTGCGTGCGCACCAGCGGGTGCTCGGTGCCCTGGATGGGCTCGATGTCCGGGGTGCGGTAGCGCACGAAGGTGCCGTTGTAGCCGCCGCTCTTCAGGCGGATGAAGGGGTTGTAGTTGATCAGCCGCAGCGGATCGATCTCGGCGCGGGTCGCCTCATCGAGTGTCTGATAGGCGCGAGCGAGGTTGGTGAACTGGGTTTCACCGCCTGTCCTGGGTACCTCCAGGGCATAGAGGAAAGAGCCGGACGAGGGGATCGGCGTCCACTGATGGTCGACGTGGGCCGGCAGGGCGAAGTTGCCCAGCTCGCCGTCCTCGGTGTTGGCCACCTTGACGATGTCCGGGGCCTTGCCATCGGCGCCGGAGGACAGCACCGGGACGTCCGCTGGGGGTTGGAACACCGCGCCGAACAGGGTGGCGAAGCGCAGGTACTGCTGATCGTCGAGTTGCTGGTCCTTGAAGATCAGGATGTGGTGCTCGCGGTGGGCCTGCTTGATCGCCAGGATCTGTTCCGGCGTCAGTGGCTCGCGGGCGTCGAGGCCGCGTACTTCTGCGCCCAGTGGGGCGTCGAGGGGGACGATGGCGAAGGGTTCCGGGGTGGATTGCTGGAGGGCGTTGGATTGGGTCATCGGGATAGTCCTGAGTGGGGGGATTCCCTCTCCCCAGCCCTCTCCCTGAAGGGAGAGGGGGTATTCGAGTGAAGTGTGCCAGCGGTGTTTTCCTGAAGAATCGGTATCAGGAATGGACCCTGGCCACGCTTCACGCCGATCCAGTCCCCTCTCCCTTCAGGGAGAGGGTTAGGGAGAGGGGCTTTCAGCTTTGGGTGTTACGGCTCAAACCTTCTTGATCGTCCGGCTGCGCTGCCCGTCGACACCCACCGGCACATCGCCGTCGAGGGTCACGCGGCGCACGATGCGCGGTTGGGTACCGTAGTCGTCCACGGCGTAGTGCTGGGTGGCGCGGTTGTCCCAGATGGCCACGTCGCCCGGCTGCCAGCGCCAGCGCACGGTATTTTCCAGGCGGGTGACGTGGCTCTGCAGCACGGCGAACAGGTGCGCCGAATCATGCTGCGAGAGGCCCTTCAGGCGCTTGACGAAGTGCCCCAGCAGCAGCGTCTTCTCGCCGCTGACCGGATGCATGCGCACCACCGGGTGCTCGGTCTCGTAGACGGTGGAAGTGAAAATCTTGCGATATTCCTCCAGGCGCGCCGGGTCGACATTCGGTCGCACGCTGGCGTAGTCGTATTCGTTGCTGTGTACCGCCCAGAGGGAATCGGCCAGCGCCTTGAGCTCCGGCGCCAGGTCGTCGTAGGCAGTGGCAGTGTTGGCCCACACGGTGTCGCCGCCAGACTCCGGGGCCACCACGTTGCGCAGGATCGAGGCCTTGGGATAGGCATCGACGAAGGTCACGTCGGTGTGCCAGGAGTTGGCGCGGCGGCCCTGGGCGCCGTCCAGTTCCAGCAGATAGTGCGTGCCTTCCTGCACCGGGACGGTGGGGTGTGCCACGGGATTGCCGAGGAGCTTGGCGAACGCCTCCTGGCCCTGGTCGTCGAGGTGCGTCTGGTCGCGGAAGAAGATCACCTTGTGCTTCACCAGTGCGGCCTGGATGGCGTCGGTGGTGGCGGCGTCCAGCTCGCCGGACAGCTTCACGCCGCGAATTTCGGCGCCGATGCGCCCGGCGACCGGGTGGATGTCCAGGTTGGCGAGGTCCTGCTTGATAGCTTGTGCTGCGTTGCTCATCTCATCGTCCTCTTGCTGTGGCAATAGCGCCGCGCCCGTCAGCGCGGCGGATGGGGATCAGAAGTCGTATCGAACGGAGGCGCCCAGGGTGCGCGGCTGCCCTACCGAGGCGGTGTAGGAGCCGTTGATGCTGGCAAAGGCGGCCAGGTAGTAGTCCTTGTCGAAGGCGTTCTTCAGCCAGACCGAGGCGTCCAGCTGGCCGTCGCCGAGGTCCTTGCGCAGGCCGACGGAGAAGTTCGCCAGGCCGTAGCCGTCGATCTTCGAGAGGTCGGAGTTGTCCAGCGTGCCCTCGGCCTCGGAGCGGTAGGAGTAGCTGCCGGTCACGTAGGGGCGGATGCCGTCGTCGAGGTTCCAGGCGTATTCGCCATTGAGGTTGGCGATCCACTTGGAGGCTCCGACCACCCGATCCCCAGTGAGGTCGCAGGTGGCGGGTGCATTGGCTTGAGTGGAGACTTCCGCCGGGCACGGGGCGTCCTTGAACGACAGGTAGGTGACGTCGTTGTAGGAGCCGTTGAAGTTCAGCGTCAGGCCACGGATCGGCAGGGCGGTGGCTTCGAACTCCAGGCCGCGCGAACGCACGCTGCCGGCGTTGGAGAGTACCGAGACCAGCTGGGTCGAGCCCGGCGGCTGGTACAGGGTGGTCGCCTGGTAGCCGTGGATGCCGGTCCAGAACAGGTTGGTGTTCAGTTGCAGGCGGTTGTCGAACAGAGTCGTCTTGATCCCCAGTTCGGCGTCATTGGCGCGCTCCGGGCCGACCAGCAGGGAGTCGGCGCCGGCCGTTGGCGCACTGGCCACGGCGAGGTTCACACCGCCGGACTTCTCGCCGTGGGACAGCGAGGCATAGCCCAGCAGGTCGTCGGTGAACTGGTAGCTCAGGCTCAGCAGCGCCGAGGGCGCGAAGCTGTAGAGGCTCAGGTCGCCCGAGTCGTAGGCGCCCAGCTGGTTGCGCCGCACCACCGCGCCGACGCCGGTAACCGGTGCGCCACCCACCGGATCGAAGCGTTCGACCTTGGCGTCCTTTTCCTCGTAGGTGCCACGCAGGCCGGCGGTGAAGTCCAGCTTGTCGGTGAGGTGCCAGGTACCCTGGGCGAACAGCGCGAAGCTGTCGGTTTCGATCTTGCCGTTGGCCTTGGAGTAGGTGTTGTTCAGGGCGTTGAGGTTTGCCCCGAGCAGGTAAGGATCGGCGAGCGGGCCGTAGTCGGTGAAGGTCTTGTTGCCCAGGTTCTGGTTGAACGCGTAGGCGCCCAGCACGTAGTCGAAGAAGCCACCCGTAGGCGAGGCCAGGCGGATTTCCTGGGAGAACTGGCGGTCGTGGACTTCGACCCCGGTGTTGTTGATTGCCGAGACGTTGAGCTGCTCGTCGTTGGCCGGGGTGAAGTGCCAGTAGCGGTAAGCGCTGATGGAGGTCAGCTTGTAGCCGCCATTGAGGTTCCAGTTGGCCTCCACCGAACTGCCGCCCTGGTGCACGCTGACGTGCTGGCGGCTGTTGATGTTGACCTTGTGCCGGTCCGGATCGCGAATCGGCGAGGCGCCCACCGCGGCGGCGCGCTGCCAGAAGCGGTCGGCGGCGCCATACACCACCATGCTGCCGTTGCTGGAATCCTCCTCGTTGTAGTCGTTGATCCAGCGCAGGTCGAAGTCTTCGTTGGGCTTGAACAGCAGTTGCCCGCGAATGCCCTGGCGCTCGCCGCCGTTCAGGTAGTTATCGTCGTGGACGTTCTTGATGTAGCCGTCGTCGCGGGTGCGGTAGGCTGAGACGCGCCCGGCCAGGGTGTCGGTCAGCGCCCCGGAGACGGTGCCCTTGCCCTGGAAATAGCCGTCCTGGCCGCCGGAGACCTCCACGCTGCGTTCCGGCGTGAAAGTCGGGGCGCGGGTGCTGATGTTCAGCACACCGGCCGTGGTGTTCTTGCCGAACAACGTGCCCTGCGGGCCGCGCAGCAGTTCCAGCTGCTCGATGTCCAGCAGGTCGAATACCGCCATGCCCGGGCGACCGAGATAGACGTTGTCCAGGTAGACCCCGGCGCTGCCTTCGAGGCCGTCGCTGGCCGGGTTGTTGCCGATGCCACGAACCGCGATGCTCGATTGCCGCGCGTGGATGAAGGCGACGTTCACGCTGGGCAGGATCTGCTGCAGATCCTGCACCTTGTAGACCCGCTGGGTTTCCAGGGTTTCGCCGCCGACCACGGTGATCGGCGTCGGCACCTTCTGCGAGTCTTCCTCGCGGCGGCGGGCAGTCACGGTGACCTTGCCCAGGGTGGCGTCGGCCTTGGCCTGCGCGGCGCCGACGGGCTTGCTGGTTTCACCGCCGGTGGTGGCGTCCTCGGTTTCCTCAGCGAGCACGGGCAGGGCGCCGCCCAGGGCCAGTAGCAGGACCACGGCGTAGTCCGGAGCCCGCAGCCGGCGCGGTTTGAAGGGGAAGGGCGAGTGTCTCGAAGTCATGCTGTGTCCTTGTCTCTGCACGCTGTTCGCGGGCAAAAGGGGGCCGCGCCAGGCAAAAGTGGCGAACGACGTTTTTCGTTGTGGGTGGGTGCGGCTTTGCTGTCAGCGACAGCGGGACAGGCACATTCGCGAAGAGAGGCGGTGCAAGGCTGGCATCGGGCGACTCCTGGTCTGAGCTATATTCTTAGTTCATAAAAGAATAGATGTTTGTTTTATTCTTCGTTGACGGAATAAGAGCTTGCATTTAAAACCAGCGCATAACGAGCGGCAAATGCCTTTGCCCACTATTTTCAATGCCGGAAATGCATCATGGATCTGCGCCAACTCCGCTACTTCATCGCCCTCAACGAACACCGCAGCTTCGTTCGCGCCGCCGACGCCATGGGCATCACCCAGCCGGCGTTCAGCCGCAGCATCCAGGGCCTGGAGCAGGAGCTGGGCTGCCGCCTGGTGGACCGGGGCAGCAAGGATCTGCGCCCGACCCCCGAGGGCCAGGTGGTGTTGCAGCACGCGCTGAGCCTGGTGCAGGGCGCCAACAACCTGAGCCACGCGGTGGCCCGGCTGAACAAGCTGGACTCGGGCGAGCTGCGCTTCGGCAGCGGGCCGGCGCCGGCGCAGAAACTGGTGTCCGATGCGGTGTCACGTTTCGTCCAGCGCTACCCGCGCATCCATATCCAGTTCGGTGTTGACAACTGGGAGCGCCTGGCACGCAGTCTGAGTCGCGAGGAGATCGAATTCTTCGTCGCCGATATCCGCCATTTCGAGGCTGACCCGAACTTCCAGACCCGCGCGCTGAAGCCGCGCAGCGGGCTGTTCTTCTGCCGCGAGGGGCACCCGCTACTGGCCAAGGAAAGCCTCTCCACCAACGACATGTTCGCCTACCCGCTGGCGGCCACGCTGATCCCGCCCAGCGCGCGGAAGATGCTCGCCAACCTCAGCGGCAAGATCGACATCAGCACCAACGTGCAGTGCGAGGACATGGCCTCGCTGGTGCGCATCGTCAGCCAGACCGATGCCATCGGCATCGCCGTGGAGGAGGCGCTGAGCGAGCCGATGGCGCGCGGGGAGCTGGTGCGCCTGCACTTTCGAAACCTGCCGCAGAACGTCGATATCCTCCAGGCCCGCTGCGGTATCGTCACCCGCAGCGGCGACCGCCTCTCGGCGGCGGCGCGGGCGATGATCGAGCTGCTGGTGGACCTGGATGCGGGGGTGGAGAGCGAGGTGGCGTGAGGTGGGTCGCCACTGGCCAATGGCGAATCAACGGTAGCGATCATCGGCAGGGACTGTCCGGGCGGATCAGTCGGCTTGCCTGCAAGGGGCGACAGATGAGAGGGTCTGATCGTACCGCCCGGAACCTTTCATGGACGCCTGCAATGAGTTTCTCGTTCCGCCCCGCCCGCATCACCGATGTGCCCTACGTCCAGCGAGGCGAGGAGGCCTATATCCGCCAGTGGGAGCCTGCCCACGAGGCGTGCTGGCGAGAAGACTTCGACCGGCACCTGGCGCGCTGGCTGGAGCACTTCGAGCGCCTGACCATCGCCGAGCATGAAGGCGAGAGTGTCGGCTACAGCCTCTGGTTACCCGAAGAGGGCAGCGCGGAGCTCTGCACTTTGGGTGTCAGCGTGGCGTGGCGGGGAAAGGGTGTCGGTGCGGCGCTGTTGCAGCGCTATATCGCCGATGCCCGGCAGGAAGGCTACACGCGATTGAAGCTCAGCGTGCGCCCGGACAACCCGGCGCGGCGCCTGTACGAGCGAGCCGGGTTCGAGCCGCAGGGCAGTGACGCCCTGGGCTATCGGCAGTACGAGTTGCGCCTGGACTGAGGTGTCAGACCCACTCGGTGCTGCGCTTGCGGCGCACCCGCAACATGGTTGGCAGGATCAGCCCGGCCAGCAGGCCGGCGCCGGCAATGCTGCCGCCGTAAGCCATGTAGCGCATCAGCACCTGTTTGTTCTCATCGCCCAGTTGCGCCTGCGCATCGCGCAGTTGCGAGCGCGCCTGGCTCAGTTCGCCGTCCAGGGCAGTGCGCGCGGCCTGCAGTTCGTCGATGAGCTTCTTGCGCGCGTCCAGGGTTTCCTGCATGCCCTGCACGCGGTTCTTCCAGCTGTCGTCGATGGTCTGCAGCTGGGTGGTCAGCTCGGTGACCTTTTGTTCCAGGGAGGGCAGGCGCTCGGCCTGGCCCGGCTTCTCCTGCAGGTCCTTGCTGGCGATCCACACGGTGTTGCCACTGTCGCTGCGCACCTGGCTGTAGTCGCCGGACGTGCTGACCAACTGGACCTTCTGCCCGGAGGTCAGGGTGCCGACGATGCGGTAGCCGTCGGTAGGGCCGCTGCGCACGTAGGTGCTCAGGCTGTCGTTCACCCAGCGCGCGTTGCTGGCGGGCTCCTCGGCCTGGGCCGGAGCGCCGGCTGCCAGCAGGCCGGCGAACAGGCAGGCACCGAGGGCGCGGGTCTGGAGGGGAGAAACTCGTGCGGGGAAGCGACGCGATAGGGACATGGGCAATCTTCACATGACTTGGAACGAAACCCGCCTTGCGGGAGCGAAAACGCCGGCCGGGCGATTTATTTGAAACGAAGGATTCAGAGCTGTCCGGGTGGCCAATGGCCAGGGATCCCACCCGGTGGGCCGACAGCACACAGACAGTTGTCGGATGCCGAGAGTTCACCGGTGGGAAATTGCGCGGATGAGTGGTGAGAAATTGCTAATGATCGATCAAGGCTGGATAACCGAATCGTCATCCTTGCCTCAGCTTCCCGTTAGCGGCGGGCACTTAAGGTGGAGTCACTTCCAACCACCCACGAGGTGACTGCCATGAAACTCTCCCGCTTCTTCCTGATCGCTGTTCTGACCGGCGTATCCTCCCTGGCGCTGGCCGACGGTGGCGGCGACATCACCTTCGCCCGTATGGAACAGGCCCGCCAGCAGGTCATGCAGGCCCGCCAGAGCGCGCCCACGCCGACGCAGATCGCCGAGGCGAAGCAGTACACCTACGGGATGAACCTGGACATTGCCGAAGTGGTGGCGGTGACTCCGATGAGCGCCGACTGCGGCGTGGTGCCGGTGCAGCTGCGCTACAAGGACTCCTTCGGCGAGGAACAGGCCATCGAGTACCGCACCGAGCGCGTCGCCTGCCGTGCCACCCGCTGATCTTGAGCTGGACGGCGATCAGTCAGGTGGCGGAGGAAACTTCAGGAGGAAGCGCGTCGGCCCTTCCTCCGAACTCTGCGCACAGGCGGTGCCCAGGTGCAGCTCCATGATCGAGCGCACGATGGCCAGCCCGAGGCCCGTGCCGCCCTGTGCCCGCGAGCGACCCTTGTCCACCCGGTAGAAGCGCTCGAACAGGTGCGGCAGGTGCTCGGCGGAAATCCCCGCGCCGGGGTTCTGTACCTGTAGCGTCACGGCCTCCCCATCGCCCCGCACCTGCACGCTGATGCGCTCGCCCTTGGGCGTGTGGCGGATGGCGTTGGACAGCAGGTTGGAAATGGCGCGCTGGATCATCAGGCGGTCGCCCACCACCAGCCCGTGACCTTCGATGACGATGCGCAGCGACTTCTCCTCGGCGCTGAAGTCGAACAGCTCGGCGACCTTCGCCGCTTCCTCTTCCAGCCGCACTGGCTCCTGCGGCAGCAGTGCCCGTGGGTGGCTGACCTGGGCGAGGAACAGCATGTCGCTGACGATCCGCCCGACTCGTTCCAGCTCCTCGGTGCTGGCAGCCAGCACCGTCTCGTACTCTTCCTTTTGCCGCGGCCGCGACAGCGTTACCTGGGCCTTGCCCAGCAGGTTGCCGATGGGCGAGCGCAGTTCGTGGGCGATGTCGTCGGAGAACTGCGTCAGCTGCTGCACGCCGCCATCCAGTCGGTGCAGCATCAGGTTCAGCGCCCGCGCGGCCTTGCCCAGTTCCCGCGGCAGGTCCTGCACGGGGATGCGATGGCTGAGATCCTGAGTGGTGATCAGAGAAGCCACCTGGCCGAATTTTCGCAAAGGTTGCAGGCCGCGCTTGGCCACCAGGCGCGCGCCGAGGGCGATAAGCAGCAGCAGTGGCGGCACCGCCAGCCAGGCCGAACGCAGGAAGGCGCTGAGCAGGGCGTCATCCTCGCGGCGATCCAGGGTCAGGAATACTCGCAGGGTATTGCCGTCGCGCAGGCGGATCAGGCTGCGCTCGGTGAGCAGGCGGCGGCCATCCGGCGCGCTCCAGCCGAACGCACGGCCAGTGCCGGCGAATGCATCGAGCGCCGGCAGATCAGCGGGCGACCCACTGTTGAACAGCGCCGATTTTCCAGGCTGTTCGGCGAGCAGCGCAGCGCTGAGATTATCGTGGCCCATCAACTGATCCTGCAGGGCATGGCCGCGCAGGGGCAGGGCGGCGAGGCCGGGGTCGGCCTCCAGCGCGTGGCGCAGTTGCCCGAGCTTGTCTTCCAGTTCGCGGTGGGCGCGCTGGTCCAGCTGATGATCGAGGGCGACGTAGGCGAGGGTGAGCAGCAGTACCGTCAGCACCGAACCCAGCACGCCGACCCACAGGCCGATGCGCAGCGACAGGCTGGCCGGCTTCATGCGCGGGACTCCAGCACGTAGCCGACTCCGCGCAAGGTGTGGATCAGCTTGTCGGCGAAGGGATCGTCGATCTTGGCGCGCAAACGGCGAATGGTGACTTCCACCACGTTGGTGTCGCAGTCGAAGTTCATGTCCCAGACCAGCGAGATGATCTGCGTGCGCGAAAGCACTTCGCCGCTGCGGCTCATCAGCAGGTACAGCAGGGCGAACTCCTTGCTGGTCAGGTCGATGCGCTGGCTGTCGCGGTAGGCGCGATGGCGGCCGGGGTCCAGTTCCAGCCCGCCGATCTCCAGCACCTGTGGCTGGTCGATGCGCTCGCTGCGGCGCATCAGCGAGCGCACGCGGGCCAGCAGTTCGGGGAACTCGAAGGGCTTGAGCAGGTAGTCATCGGCGCCCAGGTCGAAGCCTTTGACCCGCTCGGTGAGGCGGCCGCGGGCGGTGAGCATCATCACGCGGATGTCGCTGTGCTGACGCAGGCTGGCGAGCACGTCCCAGCCGTCCATCTGCGGCAGGTTCACATCGAGGATGACCAGGTCGTAGGCGCACTGCCGGGCCAGGTGCAGGCCGTCGACGCCGTTGTCGGCGCGGTCGACGACATAGCCGCTTTCGCTCAGCCCCTGTTGCAGATAATCGGCCGTCTTGTGGTCGTCCTCGATGAGCAGGATCTTCATGAATAGTTACTCGGTAATTGCGTGAAGAGTGGTGCCGCAGGTGCAGGAAAGTTCATCCGGACTGCGAAAAACGCGCGCAGTCTAGAAGCTGTAGCGACTTCAGGGTCAACGATGGCGATGTCGCATTTGCGGTTCTGAAAGAAGTGCTCAAAGTTCTGTAGATCGCTGGTCTGCAAGGAATTTCAGGAGATTTAGGGTTTCGTTGGAATGCTTTGAATTGTTTCCTGAAGTTACTTGGAAGCGGCGTGCGGCCTTTTTAAATACATACAACGGGACGTCGGCGGATGGCCAATTACATGTTTGTAATTATCCAGTCACCTTGTCGCTAGAGAGGCACTTCTAGATTCGCCGGTGGAAATGACGGGATGCCGTCGAAGTTGACTCCACCGTGCGAGGTTCGCCGTGTTTTCAAGACGTTCTGTATTCGCCGCGCAGGCGACGCTGCTGGCGTTGCTGCTCTGGCAGTCACCAAGCTGGGCGCAGGCCCGCGAGATCGGCATCGAGGATGCCCTGCAGGCGGCCGCCAGCGGTAACCCCGAGCTGGCTGCCAGCGGCCGGGAAATCGGTATTGCCCAGGGGCTGCGCGAGCAGGCCGGCCTGCTGCGCAACCCGACGCTGTCCTGGGAGCAGGAGGGCACCGAATCGCGCAACCGCACCACCACCCTCAGTATCAGCCAGCCACTGGAACTGGGCGGCAAGCGCGGCGCACGGGTGGAACTGGCCGAGCGCGGCCAGGATGTGGCGGCGCTGAGCCTGGAAGCCCGGCGCAATCAATTGCGTGGCGAGGTGATCGCGGTGTTCTACACCGCCCTGCGTGCCCAGGAGCGCGAGCGCCTGGCGCAACAGTCCGTCGAGTTGGCGCAGCGGGGCGTCTCTGCCGCTGATGGCCGTGTGCGTGCCGGCAAGGCGCCGCCACTGGAGGCCAACCGCGCGCAGGTACAACTGGCCGAAGTGCGCCTGGAGCAGGAGCGCGCCCGTCGCGAACGGGCCGACGCCAACCAGGCGCTGGCCGCGCTGATGGGGCTTGCGTCGCCGGACTTCACCGGGGTGCGCAACGACGGCGCGCAGTCCTTGCCCGCGCTGCCAACCCCCGATGAGCTGCTGCGCCGCCTCGGTGATAGCGCGCCGATGCGCCTGGCGCAGGGGCGCATCGATGAAGGCGAAGCTGCCGTGCGCCTGGCGAAGACCCAGCGCATCCCCGACCTCGATGTCAGCCTGGGGAGCCAGGAAGCGATCGAGGAGGGCAACCGCGACCGCATCGCGGTGATCGGTTTCAGTCTGCCGCTGCCGTTGTTCGACCGTAACCAGGGCAACATCCTCGCCGAGTCGCGCCGTGCCGATCAGGCCCGCGACCTGCGCAATGCCACCGAGCTGCGCCTGCGCCAGGAAACCCAGCAGGCGCTGCAGCAGTGGAGTACCGCCCAGGGCGAGGTGAATGCCTTCCGCCAGACCATCCTGCCCAGTGCCCAGACCGCCGTGGAAAGCGCCACGCGCGGCTTCGAGATGGGCAAGTTCGGCTTCCTCGAAGTGCTCGACGCCCAGCGCACCCTGATCACCGCCCGCGACCAGTACCTGCGCGCGCTGGCCCAGGTCAGCGATGCCTGGGGACGCATCGAACGGGTCTACGGCGATGTCGGCGCGGCCCGCTAACCGCCGTCGCGCCTGGCTCGGCCTGCTGCTCGTGACCCTGATGCCATCTGCTGCCGCGCCGACCGTGAGCCTGCCCGCGCACTGGTGCGTCCACGACCTCTTCAGCACCCTCCATCACCCTGCGGTGCCGGCGCCACGGCGCGGCGCCGGGGGATATTTACCGGAGCTTCCATGATCAAGAAAACCCCTCTCGCCGCCGCCGTTCTGCTGGCCTCCGCTCTAGGCGTCAGCGCCTACGCCTGGATGGGCAGCGAACAGGCCGGCGGCAAACACCTCGACGACGCCACCCATGCGGACGGCGAGCACCATGGCAACCCTGCGCCGGCCAGCCATGCCGAAGCGGCCAGCCATGCCGATGGTGAACATCACGTCGCCGAGGAAACAGACAACGAGGAGGAAGGCCTGCACCTGACCCCTGCGCAGATCGAGGCCGCCGGCATCCAGCTGGTGACCGCCGGCCCACAGGCGCTGGATGAAGCCTTCAGCCTGCCCGGTGAGATCGGTTTCGATGAGGACCGCACCGCGCACGTCGTGCCGCGCACCCCTGGCGTGGTGGAAGCGGTGTCGGTGGAGCTCGGGCAAAGCGTGAAGAAGGGCCAGCTGCTGGCGGTGATCGCCAGCCAGCAGGTGTCCGAGCTGCGCAGCGAGCTGGCTGCCGCCCAGCGCCGGCTGGCCCTGGCGAGCAAGACATTCGAGCGCGAACGGGAACTGTGGCAGGAGAAGATTTCCGCCGAACAGGACTACCTGCAGGCGCGCCAGGACCTGGAAGAGGCGCGCATCGCCCTGGCCAACGCGCAGCAGAAGACCAACGCCCTGAGCGGTGTATCGGCCAGTGCCGGCGGCAATCGCTATGAGTTGCGCGCGCCCTTCGACGGCGTGGTGGTGGAGAAGCATCTGGTGCCAGGCGAGGTGGTCAGCGAGAGCACGGCGGCCTTCACGCTGTCCGACCTGTCGCGGGTCTGGGCCAGCTTCAGCGTGGCGCCGCAGGACCTGGCGCGGGTGCAGGTGGGCAAGCCGGCGCGGGTGGAGGCGGCAGACCTCGGCATGCAGGTCGACGGTCGCGTCAGCTACGTCGGCAACCTGCTCGGCGAGCAGACTCGCAGCGCGGTGGCTCGCGTCACCCTGGCCAATCCCGATGGCGCCTGGCGTCCCGGCCTGTTCGTCAATGTGCGGGTAAGCAGCAGCGCGCGGCAGGTGGCGGTCGCGGTGCCGGAGCAGGCGATCCAGGAGGTGGAAGGCAAGCCCAGCGTCTTCGTGCGCAGCACCGAAGGGTTCGACCCGCGTCCGGTCGATCTCGGCGCGCGCAGCGCAGGTCAGGTCGAGGTGCTGGCCGGGCTTGCCGCCGGCGATCAGGTGGCGGCCGAAGGCAGCTTCGTCCTCAAGTCCGAGCTGGGCAAGAGCTCGGCGTCCCACGCGCACTGACGGAGCGAGAACATGTTCGAACGCATCATTCGTTTCGCCATCAAGCAACGCTATCTCGTGTTGCTCGCCGTCCTCGCCATGGCCGGCCTGGGTATCGCCAGCTACCAGAAGCTGCCCATCGACGCGGTACCCGACATCACCAACGTGCAGGTGCAGGTGAACACCTCGGCGCCGGGCTTTACCCCGCTGGAGACCGAGCAGCGCGTCACCTACCCGGTGGAGACCGCCATGGCGGGACTGCCCGGCCTGCAGCAGACGCGCTCGATCTCGCGCTCGGGGCTGTCCCAGGTGACGGTGATCTTCAAGGATGGCACCGACCTGTTTTTCGCTCGCCAATTGGTCAACGAACGCTTGCAGCAGGCCCGCGAGCAATTGCCGGAGGGCGTCGAGTCGGCCATGGGGCCGATTTCCACGGGACTGGGAGAAATCTTCCTGTGGACCATCGAAGCCGAGCCGGGCGCGCGCAAGGAGGACGGCAGCGAATACACGCCCACCGACCTGCGCGTGATCCAGGACTGGGTGATCAAGCCGCAGTTGCGCAACGTGCCGGGCGTGGCCGAGGTGAACACCATCGGCGGCTTCGCCAAGCAGTTCCAGGTCGCCCCGGACACCCGCCGTCTCGCAGCCTACCGGCTGACCCTGGCCGATGTGATCGCCGCGCTGGAGCGTAACAACGCCAACGTCGGCGCCGGTTACATCGAGCGCAACGGCGAGCAATTGCTGGTGCGTGCACCGGGGCAGGTGGGCAGCCTGGAAAACATCGCCAACATCGTGGTCGCCAATGTCGACGGCACGCCGATCCGCCTGCGCAACGTCGCCGAGGTCGACCTCGGTCGTGAGCTGCGCACCGGCGCCGCCACCGAGGATGGCCGCGAAGTGGTGCTTGGTACGGTGTTCATGCTGATCGGCGAGAACAGCCGTACCGTCGCCAAGGCCGCCGCCGAGAAGCTGGCCGAGATCAACCGCACTCTGCCGGCCGGGGTCAAGGCGGTGACCGTCTACGACCGTACGCAGCTGGTGGACAAGGCCATCGCCACGGTCAAGCGCAACCTCACCGAGGGGGCGATCCTGGTGATCGCGGTGCTCTTCCTGTTCCTGGGTAACATCCGCGCGGCGCTGATCACCGCCATGGTGATCCCGCTGGCCATGTTGTTCACCTTCACCGGCATGTTCAGCAACCGCATCAGCGCCAACCTGATGAGTCTCGGCGCGCTGGACTTCGGCATCATCGTCGACGGCGCCGTGGTGATCGTCGAGAACGCCATTCGCCGCCTGGCCCACGCGCAGCAGCATCATGGGCGCATGCTCACCCGTAGCGAACGTCTGCACGAGGTCTTTGCCGCGTCGAAGGAAGCGCGGCGCGCGCTGATCTATGGGCAACTGATCATCATGGTGGTGTACCTGCCGATCTTCGCCCTCACCGGCGTCGAGGGGAAAATGTTCCACCCCATGGCGTTCACCGTGGTGCTGGCGCTGCTGGGGGCGATGATCCTCTCGGTGACCTTCGTCCCGGCGGCCATCGCGCTGTTCATCACCGGCAAGGTGAAGGAAGAGGAAAACCTGCTGATGCGCAGTGCGCGCCGTGCCTACGAGCCGGTGCTGGACTGGGTGATGGCGCGCCGTGCGCTGGTATTCGCCGGCGCCGCCGTGCTGGTGGTGCTCTCGGGGTTGCTCGCCAGGAGCATGGGCAGCGAGTTCGTGCCCAGCCTGGGCGAGGGTGACTTCGCCCTGCAATCGCTGCGCACGCCGGGCACCAGCCTCTCGCAATCGGTGGCCATGCAGGAACGGCTGGAGCGCCAGGTACTCGACAAGGTGCCGGAGGTGCTGCGCATGTTCAGCCGTACCGGTACCGCCGAGATCGCTTCCGACCCGATGCCGCCGAACATCTCCGACGCCTACGTGATGCTCAAGCCCAAGGACCAGTGGCCCGACCCGAAGAAGAGTCGCGCGCAACTGGAAGCGGAAATCCAGGACGCCGCCAATGGTGTGCCGGGCAGCGCCTATGAACTGTCGCAACCCATCCAGCTGCGCTTCAACGAGCTGATTTCCGGGGTGCGCAGTGACGTGGCGGTGAAGGTCTTTGGTGATGACATGGACGTGTTGAACCAGACTGCCGAGCAGATTGCCGGTGTATTACGTCAGGTGCAGGGCTCGTCCGAGGTGAAGGTCGAGCAGACCAGCGGCCTGCCGGTGCTCACCGTCAACATCGACCGCCAGCGCGCGGCGCGCTACGGGTTGAATGTCGGCGACATCCAGGACAACGTCGCCGTGGCCATCGGTGGCCGCGAGGCAGGCACGCTGTTCGAGGGCGACCGCCGCTTCGACCTGATCGTGCGCCTTCCAGAGAACCTGCGCAGCGATATCGACGCCCTGTCGCGCATGCTGATCCCGGTGCCGGCTCCGGCCAACGCCATCGATTCGCGCATCGGTTTCATCACCCTGGGAGAGGTGGCGCGCCTGGAGCTGGTGCAGGGGCCGAACCAGGTCAGTCGCGAGAACGGCAAGCGTCTCGTCGTGGTCAGCGCCAACGTGCGTGGCCGGGATATCGGCTCGTTCGTCTCCGAAGCCAGCGGCAGCATCGAGCAGCAGGTGAAGCTGCAGGCCGGCTACTGGACGACCTGGGGTGGCCAGTTCGAGCAGTTGCAGTCGGCGGCGCAACGTCTGCAGATCGTAGTGCCGGTGGCGTTGCTGCTGGTGTTCACTCTGCTGCTGATGATGTTCAACAACGTCCGCGATGGCCTGGTGGTATTCACCGGGATTCCCTTCGCACTCACGGGCGGCGTGGTCGCGCTGTGGTTGCGCGATATCCCGTTGTCGATCTCCGCGGGCGTAGGGTTCATCGCGCTGTCGGGCGTGGCGGTGCTCAACGGCCTGGTGATGATCTCGTTCATCCGCAGTTTGCGGGAGGAGGGGCGCGGCCTCGATGCGGCGATCCGTGAAGGCGCGCTGACCCGCCTGCGCCCGGTGCTGATGACGGCGCTGGTGGCTTCCCTGGGCTTCGTGCCCATGGCGCTGGCGACCGGCACTGGCGCGGAAGTGCAGCGGCCGCTGGCGACCGTGGTGATCGGCGGCATCCTGTCCTCGACCACGCTGACATTGCTGGTGCTGCCGGCGTTGTATCGGTGGATCCACCGTCGCGAGGAGGAGGTTTCGCAGGCGGATTGATGAGCGCGGTTGTCGTCAGGGCCTGATCGCCCTGGCGACGAAACCACTCAGTGCTCGTCAGCGTGTTCGTAGCGGCGCCGGATTTGCTCCAGCTCGCCGGATTGGCGCATTTCCTCCAGAGCGCTGGCCCAGCTCGCAACCAGGGCGTCGTCGCTGTCGCGACTGAAGGCGATGTACAGAGAAGAGCGATAGAGCTCGATGGGAATGCGCCGTAGCGTTCCTGCGGCGATGTTCAGCTGCTTGCTGTAATAGGCGACGCCCGCGTCGGTGTCACCGACGATGATGCCGGTGCGGCCGGCCAGGAGCATGCGGTACAGCTGCTCGCTTTCCACTGCCCGTGGGTCGAGGTTGTCGAAGCCTTGCGCCGCCAGCGTATTCGGGACCAGGCCGGCGTGGCGCGTGGTGATTCGCCTGGCCTGTCGCAGCTGAGCCAGGGTAGTGATCGGCGCCTCGGCACCGGCCAGCTGGTAGGCGTGAATGGATTCCTCGACGATCGGCCCCACCCACTTGTACAGAGGCTCGCGCTCCGCCGTGCGGAACAACGAGAACATGATGGTCTTTGGGCGCAGTTGAAGGTCGCGGGTGGTGCGCATGCTGGGCAGCAGGACGACCTCGAAGCGGTCGCCCGTGCGCTGCATGATGGCGCGGACGATTTCCGTGGCAAGCCCGGTGATCCGTCCATTCTCCCGATAGTTGTAAGGGGCCCAGTCCTCCGTGACGACCCGGTAGTCGTCGGCCCTGGCGAGGCTGCTCACCAGCAGGCTGAGCAACGCCGCAATGAGTGTCGAAAGCTTCAAGGCTGTGGTCCGCTACCGTGAGGATCGCCAGAGAGTGGCATCGTCGGCGGGGACGGACAAGCTCGCGTCCGGAATCCGCGCAGAATTCTGCATCGGCTTGAGTCGGTGGCATGGGCAGCGGCGATGACGATGAAAGCGGCAAAAAAAGGCGCCCATGCGGGCGCCGAGGGTTCCTCTTCCTCCAAAGGGGCACGTGGAGCGCCAGGAAGTGGAGCAGTCTTGCGGGGGAAATCATCACCAGTTGCCTTGGGGGCGGTGATGCCTTCCGTTATACGCAGGGGCGCCTAACGGGAGGCTGAGGCGTAGCTGACAATTTCGTCATCCCCCCAGGCGATGGTCCTAGAGCACCGCCAAGGGGTACTCGATGATCAGCCGCACCTCATCCAGGTCCGACTCGAAGGCGGTGGCGCGGGTCGTCGCCTGACGTATGCGCAGCGACAGGTCCTTGAGCTGGCCCTCCTGGAACACGTACTTGGCTTCGATGTCACGCTCCCAGCGCTTCTGGTCGGTGAGTGGATCGCCGTTGTCGTCGCGGCGCATGTACACGGCGTTGGCGTTGGAGTAGTCGGCGTCGGTACCGCGGGCATAGCGGGTCATGAAACTCAGGCCGGGCACGCCGTAGGTGGCCATGTCGAGGTCGTAGCGGACCATCCAGGAACGCTCCTTCGGCGAGTTGAAGTCGCTGTACTGGATGGAGTTGTCGAGGTAGATCGAGTCAGCCTGGCGCAGGTAGTCGAAGTCGTTGTTGCCGTTGTTGCGCTGGTGGCTGACGGCGATGCGGTGGGCGCCGAAGTGAACGCCGGCGCTGGCGCTCCAGATGTTGGTGTTGAACTCGCCGAGCAGCTCGCGGCCCTCGTCCTGCGACTTGTAGTAGTTGAAGCCGCCGAACAGCTCCACGCCCTCGCTGAGCGGGAAGTTCAGCGCGGTGCCGAAGTAGTACTGGTTCCAGGCGTCCTTCAGGCGGCTGCTGTAGAGACTGACGCTGGCGTTGTCGTTGATGGCGTAGTCGCCGCCGCCATAGGCAAGCCAGTCGGAGTCCACCGGGCCTGCGTAGAAGGTGGCGAAACCGTCGTCCATCTGCCGTGACTGCGGCTGGCTCATGGAGTGCAGGCGGCCGCCTTGCAGCGTCAGGCCTTCCAGGCTGGTGTTCTGCAGAGTGAAGCCACGGAAGGATTCCGGCAGCAGGCGCGAGTCGCCGTAATGCACCACGGGCGTTTCCGGAAACACGTCGCCGACCTTCAGCACCGTGTCCCACAGGCGCACCTTGGCGGCGCCGCCGGCCTTGGCGTAGTCACTCTCGGTGCGGCCGTCGTTATCGGTGGGCAATACGTCCACCGAGCTGCCGGCGCCGTTGCGGCCGTCGCCGGTGTCGAGCTGGAAGCCGACCATGGCGAAGGCGTCAACGCCCACGCCGACCGTCCCCTGGGTAAAGCCGGATTCGAACCTGCCGATGATCCCGTGGGCCCAGACTTCCGAGTAGCCGTTGCCGCGCGGCGGCATCGACTGGCCGTGGCGGGCGTCGCGGTTGAAGTAGAGGTTGCGGTTGAGGATTTCCAGGCTGGCGCCTTCGAGGAAGCCTTCGGCCTTCTCCTCGGACTTGCCTTCGGCGAGGACGGTCGGCGAAGCGACCCCCAGTGCCAGCAGCGAAGCCGCCAGCGGGAACTTGTATCGGTACATGATGTGCTCCTAAGGGCAGGATGGTCGGTTACCGCCTGCTGTTGTTGTTTTCGCCCAGGCGTGGCGAGGGCCACGGGCATCGTGTAGGAGCGTGGATAACGCTGGCGTGAGCGGCGGATGACAAATCTGTCAGGCAGCGCTGGCAGGCAAACCGATGTCGGAACCAGGCAATCGCTGCCGGCGGCCGATGCCTAGGGTGGCGAACCCTCATTGAAACGACCTGGAGCTGACATGTCCGATTTCATCACCGTCCTGCGCGACACCTGCCCGACGCCCGTGCTGGACGCGACCAAGTGGAAGCGCATCGGCGGCGACCCGCACACCGTCAACCTCAACGCCTACCTGTCGGCGGACGGCAGCAAGATCATGGGCACCTGGATCTGCACCCCCGGCAAGTTCGAGGTGAATTACGAGAAGTGGGAGTACTGCCACTTCCTCGACGGCTACTGCGTCATCACCCCCGAGGGAGAGCAGCCAGTCCACCTGCGTGCCGGCGACGTGTTCGTCATCGAACCGGGCATGAAGGGCACCTGGGAAGTGGTGGAGACGGTGCGCAAGTACTTCGTGTTCGCCTGACCCGGATATCATGAAAAAGGGAGCCCATCGGCTCCCTTTTTCAGGGTGCGGCGCTCATTGGGGCCCGTCGCTGACCGACCAGCTGGCGGCCGACACATAGGGCGCCAAGGCCAGCTCACCGACCAGAGCTTCCAGCAGGCTGTCCTGCTCGCGGGGCGCGAGCGCCAGAGCGCTCACTTCCACCTCGCCGCCAGTCTTGCGGGTGTGGCTTTCCAGGCTCTGCAAGGCCAGGCCGTTGGCACCCAGGCGGCGCAGCAGGGTAGAGCGCACCAGGGCTTCATGCTGGGATTCGGTGACGGCCTGCACTTCGTAGTAGCGCTCGGTGCTGGGTTCGATGGGAGCGTGGCGCTGAATCCAGCGGGTCACCGCCGGCAGCGTCAGGTTGCAGAGCACGATGAGCAGGGTGGCGCACAGCGCCGCGAGCAGAAATCCGCTGCCAGCCAGCACACCCACGGCGCCGGTACACCAGACCGTGGCCGCGGTGCTCAGGCCGCGAACGCTGAGGCCGTCACGCATGATCACGCCTGCGCCGAGGAAGCCGATGCCGGTGACCACCTGGGCGGACATCCGCACCACCTGGTCCTCCGCGCCGAGCAGGAACGGCAGGGTGGCGAAGGTGGCCGCGCCCAGGGCTACCAAGCCATGGGTGGCAACGCCGGTGAAGCGCTGGCGCCATTGGCGCTCCATGCCGATCAGTGCGCCGAAACAGAGTGCCGCGAAGAGGTCGAGGACAATCTCGAAGTTCATGCCTTGTGCTCCGCGCCGGTCTTGTGCCGACGTCCGTGGAAAGGGGCATCGTGCCCCTGGTGAATAGGGAGGTGCGTCCAGTCTAACGGGCTGGCGGGCGATACGGGCTGACATGTCGCAGGCGGGCTGTGACCTGTAGCAGCGAGCTTGCTCGCGAACCGCTTGACGACGAGGTCGCCGGGAGGCCTGTTCGCGAGCAAGCTCGCTCCTACGAAGAGCCATATGCCGGGAAGGCTGTTTAGGCGTTCCCGCGAGGACTAGGTAGAGTGGCCGTCCCATTCAACGCAAGAGAGTTGGCAAGATGGTCACCTGTTACCTGCGCTACGTGCTGGACCCGTACAAGCTCAAGGAATTCGAACACTACGGCCGGCTGTGGATTCCCCTGGTGGAGCGCTTCGGCGGTCAGCACCACGGCTACTTCCTGCCCTCCGAGGGGGCCAGCAACATTGCCCTGGCGATGTTCACGTTCCCCAGCCTGGCCGACTACGAACGCTACCGACAGCAATCCATGGACGATCCCGAATGCCAGGCCGCGTTCCGTTACGCGGAAGAAACCCGCTGCATTCTCAGCTACGAGCGGAGCTTCTTCCGGCCGGTGTTCGGCGACTGATCGCCCGCTTTGATGCAGCGCGCAGGCCCCGTGCCAGCCGGCAAGCTTCTCGGGGCTGGAGTCATCGCGGACACAGTCCGCTTGTATGGCGTTAGGGTAGGCGCGGGCCATCCGTCGGCAGAGGAGCAGCACCGTAGGGCGCATAACGCCGGAGGCGTTATCCGCCATGGCGGCGGATAACCCGTGCCGGGTTATGCGCCCTACGTGAACCGGAGCCAAGGTGGTGGATCAGCGCTGCGCCGTCGCCTCCCCATTCCAGCCGCCGCCGAGGGCGCGGAACAGATCCACCAGGGCGATCTGCCGCTGGGTGCTGGTCTCGATGTAGGCCGACTCGTTGACGAAGTTGCTGCGCTGCGCATCGAGGTAGCGCAGGTGGCTGTCGACGCCGCCTTCGTAGCGCGCCTTGGCCAGCTTCAGCGTCTCGTTGGTGGTGTTGGCCAGGGCACGGCGCGCGGCTTCTTCACGGCGCAGGGTGTCGGTTGCCGCGAGCGCATCGGCCACTTCGCGGAATGCGGTCTGGATGGTGCCTTCGTAGGCGGCCACGGCCGAATCCTTGCGCACCTTGGCGAGGTCGAGGTTGGCGCTGTTGCGGCCGGCATCGAAGATCGGCAGCGACAAGGTCGGCACGAAGCTCCACGAACGCGAGCCGCCGTCGAACAGCCCGGACATTTCCGCGCTGGACGTACCGAAGCTGCCGGTCAGGCTGATGCGTGGGAAGAACGCCGCGCGGGCCGCGCCGATATCGGCATTGCGCGCCTTGAGCACGTGCTCGGCGGCGAGGATGTCCGGGCGCCGCTCGATCAGTTCCGACGGGGTGCCGGGCGCGATGTCCTGGATCAGCATGGGCTTGTCCTGCGGCACCTGCGGAATACGCCTGGCCGCATCGGATGTGCCGAGCAACAGCACCAGGGCATTGAGCGCCTGCTGCTTCTGCCGCGCGTTGCTTTCCAGCTCGGCGCGGGACTGTTCCACCAGCCCGAGCGCTTCCTGATAGTCCAGCGCCGTGGCCGCGCCGGCAGTACGCCTCTGGCCGATCAGGCTGAGCGAATCCTCGCGGCTGGCCAGGGTCTGCTCGGTCAGCTGCAGGCGACGCTGGGCGCCGTCGTAGGTGAGATAGGCCTGGCTGACCTCGGCAATCAGCGCGATGCGTGCGCTGCGGCCGGCTTCCTCGGTGGAGAGGTATTGCTCCAGCGCGGCGTCGGTCAGGCTCTTCACCCGGCCGAACAGGTCCAGCTCGTACTCGGGCAGCGCCAGGCCGACCTGGTAGCTGCTGCTCACCGCCGAACCGCCGCTGTTGGACAGGTCCGCCGGCAGCCGCTGGCGATTGCCGTTGGCCGCCGCATTCAGCCCTGGCACGCGATCGGCGCGCTGGATACGGTACTGCGCGCGGGCCTGCTCGATGTCCAGCAGGGTCTGGCGCAGCGAGCGGTTGTTGTCCAGCGCGACGTTCACCAGCTCACGCAGTTCGCTGTCGACGATGAAAGTCTGCCAGTCCAGGTGGCTCGCCGCGGTGCCGGGCTGGGCGGCGGGGCCGCTCCAGCTCTGCGCCACCGGTGCTTCCGGGCGTTCGTAGGTGGGCGCCATCGAGCAACCCCCCAGGGTCAGCGCCAGCAGCAGGGTGATGGCGGGTTTGTGCAGGGCGGTCATTGCACGACCTCCGACGGTTGATGCGCAGGTTTGGGTTGGCGACGCAGCAGTGACAGCAGCCAGACGAAGCAGATGGGCACGAAGATGACCCCGAGCAGCGTGGCGCTGAGCATCCCGCCGATCACCCCGGTGCCGATGGCGCGCTGGCTGGCGGCGCCGGCTCCGCTGGCGACCACCAGCGGCACTACGCCGAGGATGAAGGCCATGGACGTCATGATGATCGGCCGGAAGCGCAGGCGCGCGGCCTGGATGGCGGCGTCGCGCAGGCTGTGGCCCTGTTCCCAGAGCTCCTTGGCGAACTCGACGATGAGGATCGCGTTCTTCGCCGCCAGGCCGATGATGGTGATCAGGCCGACCTTGAAGTACACATCGTTGGGCAGCCCGGTAACGGTCACCGCGAGCACCGCGCCGAGGGCGCCGATGGGCACGATCAGCATCACCGACAGCGGGATCGCCCAGCTCTCGTAGAGCGCCACCAACAGCAGGAACACCACCAGGATCGCCAGGGCGAACAGCTGGGTGGCCTGGCCGCTGGCGACTTTTTCCTGGTAGGAGAGGCCGGTCCATTCGTAGCCGATGCCGGCTGGCAGTTCGCTCACCAGACGCTGCATTTCGGCCATGGCCTCGCCGGTGCTGACACCGGGGGCGGCGTCGCCGGAGATGCGGATCGACGGGTAGCCGTTGTAGCGCGCCAGCTGCACCGGGCCTTCTTCCCAGCGGGTGCTGACGAAGGCGGACAGCGGCACCAGCTCGTCGGCACTGTTGGGCACGTAGAGCTTGAGCACGGCTTCCGGGGTCATCCGGTCGCCCTGTTCGGCCTGCACCACCACGCGTTGCTGGCGGCCGGCGTTGGCGAAGTCGTTGATCACCGAGGAGCCGAAGGCGGTGGACAGCGCACTGCTGATGGACTCGAAGCTGACGCCCAGGGTGCGCGCCTTTTCGCGGTCGATCTCCAGGCGTAGCTGGGGGGCCTCGGCGAGGCCTTCCATCATGGCGTAGAGGATCTTCGGATTGCCGTTCGCCTCACCGAGCAGTTGGTCGCGGGCCGCCAGCAGCGCCTCGCGGCCGAGGCCGGCACGGTCCTGCAGGCGCAGCGAGAAGCCGCCGGAGTTGCCCAGGCCGTCGATGGGCGGCGGGGTAACGGCCATGATCGCGCCGTCGCTGATGCCGGCGAAGCGCTCGTTGATCGCCGCGGTTTCCGCCTCGGCGGACTGCGATTTATCGCGCACGGACCAGTCCTTCAGGGTCGGGAAGGCCAGTGCGGCGTTCTCGCCCATGCCGGAGAAGCTGAAGCCCATCACCAGGAAGGACGAGGCCACGGCCTCGCGCGACTTGAGGAACTGCTCCAGCTCCTGGCCGGTGACGTCGGCCCGCGCACGGGTGGCGCCCGGCGGTAGCTGGATGTCGACGATCATGTAGCCCTGGTCTTCCACCGGCACGAAGGATTCCGGCAGGCGCAGGTAGCTGTAGCCGAGCAGGGCGACGATGCCGGCGTAGATCAGCATGTAGCGCCCGGCACGCTTGACCAGCGCGGTATTGAGCAGGGTGTAGCGCTCGGTCAGGCGGTTGAAGCCCCGGTTGAAGGCGCCGAAGAAGCCGCGCTTCTCGTGGTGGCCTTCGGGGATCGGCTTGAGCAGGGTCGCGCACAGCGCCGGGGTGAAGGTCAGGGCGAGGAAGCCGGAGAACAGGATCGACACCGCCAGCGACAGGGAGAATTGCTGGTAGATCACCCCCACCGAACCCGCCATGAACGCCAGCGGCATGAACACCGCCGAGAGCACCAGGGTGATGCCGATGATCGCGCCGGACACCTGGCCCATCGCCTTGACGGTGGCGGCAGGCGGGGAGAGGCCTTCCTCGGCCATGATCCGCTCGACGTTCTCCACCACCACGATCGCGTCGTCCACCAGGATGCCGATGGCCAGCACCATGCCGAACATGGTCATCATGTTCACCGAGAAGCCCAGCAGGTACATCGCCGTCAGCGTGCCCAGCAGGCACACCGGCACCACGATGGCCGGGATCAGGGTGTAGCGCACGTTCT
The DNA here is from genome assembly GCF_051990045.1 of Pseudomonas sp. YH-1. Lineage (NCBI taxonomy): Bacteria > Pseudomonadati > Pseudomonadota > Gammaproteobacteria > Pseudomonadales > Pseudomonadaceae > Pseudomonas > Pseudomonas sp. YH-1. Next base: position 4,166,424 of record NZ_CP178184.1, read on the forward strand.
GCAGGAACAGGAACATCACCAGGAACACCAGCACCATGGCTTCGAGCAGGGTGTGGATGACCTTCTCGATGGCCACGTCGACGAAGCGCGAGGTGTCGTAGGGCACCGAGTACTCGACGTCGTCGGGGAAGTTCACCGACAGCTCGGCCAGGCGTTCCTTGACCAGCGCGGCGGTCTGCAGGGCGTTGGCGCCCGGCGAGAGCTGGATGGCGCCGGCCACGGTGGGCTTGCCGTCCAGGCGTGCGGTGAAGTTGTAGCTCTCGCTGCCCACCTCCAGGCGCGCCACGTCGGCCAGCTTCACGGTGGAGCCATCCGGATTGGCGCGCAGGACGATACGACCGAACTCTGCCGGATCGTCCAGGGTGCCCTTCACGGCGAGGGTGGCGGTCAGCTCCTGCTCGGTGCTGCCGGGGGAGGCGCCGAAGCTGCCGGCCGGCACCTGCACGTTCTGCCCGCGAATGGCATTGCCCACGTCATCGATGGACAGACCGTAGCCGACCAGCTTCTGCGGGTCGATCCACACGCGCATGGCGGCTTCGGAGGAGAAGAACTGCAGCTTGCCGACGCCTTGTACGCGGCGCAGCTCGTTGTTGATGTTGCGCGCGGCGTAATCGCCCAGGGCGGTGGTGTCGGTGCGCTGGGAGCCTTCCTTGTAGTTCAGCGCGTAGATCAGCAGGAAGCCGGCGCTGGTCTGCTCGACTTCCAGCCCTTGCGTGAGCACGGCCTGGGGCATGCGCGCCTCGGCCTTCTTCAGGCGGTTCTGCACGTCCACCTGGGCCAGTTCCGGGTTGGTGCCGGGCTGGAAGGTGACCACCACTTCGGCCATGCCGTTGGAGTTGCTGGTGGATTCGAAGTAGAGCAGGCCCTTGGCGCCGTTGAGCTCCTCCTCGATCACGCTGGTGACCGAGTCCACCAGCACCTGCGCCGAGGCGCCGGGGTAGGTGGCGGTAACGGTGATCTGCGGCGGCGCCACGCTGGGGTACTGGGCGACCGGTAGCAGCGGAATGGCCAGCAGGCCGGCCAGGGAAATGAACAGCGCCACCACCCACGCGAAGTTGGGGCGCTTGATGAAGAACAGTGACATGGGGAATTCCTCGCGGCGGTCCTCGCCTTATTGGCGCGACGCCTGCTGTTGCTGCTGTTGCTTCTGGGCTTGATCGGCTTGACGGGCTTCGACCTTGGCACCCGGCTGCAGGCCGGTGAGGCCACCGACGATGACCTGGTCGCCGCTGGCCAGGCCCTGGCTGATCTGCCAGCGCGAGCCCTGCATGGCGCCGGTCTGCACCTGGCGGGTCTCGACGCGGCTTTCGGCGCCGATCACCAGCACGTGAGCGGTGCCGTCGGTGGCGCGCTGCACGGCGCGTTGCGGCACCAGAATGGCCTTGGCGTCGGTGCCCTGCGGGGCGGTGACGCGCACATACATGCCTGGCAGCAGCAGACCGTCGGCGTTGTCGAATCTGCCGCGCAACGAGACCTGGCCGGTACCGCGATCCACCGAGATATCGGTGAACAGCAGCTCGCCCTTGCGCTCGTACGGCGTGCCCTCGACGCGCAGGCTCAGGGCCTGGCTCTGGCCGGCGGGGAGGTTGCCGCTCTTCAGCGCTTCACGCAGGCGCAGGGCGTCGGCCACCGGCTGGGTGAAGTCGGCATAGATCGGGTCGAGCTGCTGGATGCGCGCCATCAAGGTGGCGTCGCCCTGGCCAACCAGTGCGCCCTCGGTCACCAGCGCGCGGCCGATGCGCCCGGAGATCGGCGCCTTGACCGAGGCATAGCCCAGGTTCAGGCGCGCGGTTTCCAGGTCCGCCTGGGCGGAGCGTACCGAAGCCTGGGCGCTGCGCAGATCGGCGGTGGCGGTGTCGAAGTCCTGCTGGCTGACTGCTTCGATCTTCACCAGCGGCTCGTAGCGCTTCACCCGCGCCTGGGCTTCCTGCTGCGCCGCCTGGGCACGCGCCAACTCGCCCTCGGCGCGGGACACGGCAGCCTTGAGCGGCGCCGGGTCGATCTGGAACAGCAGGTCGCCGGCCTTGACGTCGGCGCCTTCCTCGAAGCGCTTCTGCACCACGATGCCCGCCACCCGCGCACGTACTTCGGCAACGCGCATCGGCTCGATACGCCCCGGCAACTCCGACGTCAGGGTGAGGGGTTCGGTCGCGACTGCCACCACATCCACTGGGCGCGCCGTTTCGGCGGCCGCCTGGGGTTCACCGGATTGTCCGCAACCGGCCAGCGCCAACGCTGCCACCAACGCACTGATTGTCCCTACTGCACGCAACCTGCCCATGTTTCACCCGGGGTCTGTCTATCTGGAAAGGTGCGTATGATCCTTTCAAACTCTAAATGAGTCAATAATGTCTCATTTGCTTCTGTGGTGTATAAAATGTGTCATGACCTTTCAAAAGAGAGGCCTTTTTCTGCACAATGAGACGATCCGCCACCTGACACGAGGCCCCCGAATGACTCTCTCCGCCCACGATGAACGTCTGCTCAAGGCGCTGGCCGTCGCCATCGTCGACCGCCCTCGGGCGACGCTGAAGGAGCTGGCGGAATCGGCGGGGGTGAGCAAGGCGACGCTGCACCGCTTCTGTGGCACCCGTGACGGGTTGATGGAGATGCTCGAGGACTACGGACATGTGGTGATCCGGCAGATCCTCGAAGCCGCCGAGCTGCAGCGTGCCGAGCCGCTGGAAGCATTGCGCCAGCTGATCGCTGAGCACCTGCGGCACCGTGACATGCTGAACTTCCTGCTGTTCCAGTACCGCGCCGAGAACCTCGACATGCAGGCGACGACCGAGCGCTGGAGCTACTACACCGAAGCAGTGGATGCTTTCTTCCTGCGCGGCCAGCAGAGCGGCAGGTTCCGCATCGACATCACTGCTGCGGTATTCACCGAACTCTTCCTCTCCATGCTCTACGGCATGGTCGACGCCGAGCGCTACGGCCGCGCGGCCAGCTCCAGTTCCGCCCAGGTGCTGGAGCAGTTGTTCCTCAATGGTGCACTGGTAAGACCCCAGGCCTGAGGCAGGCGCGGGACCGGTGGGTGGCCGGGCAGGGCGGTTTTCCGTACCATTGCCGCCCCTTCGCAGTCCCCGTTCCGAGTAGAAAAATGAAACCCGCCCGCTTGCGTGCCGATGTCCTGGCCGGACTCACCACGTCCTTCGCGCTGGTGCCCGAGTGCATCGCCTTTGCCCTGGTCGCCCACCTCAATCCGCTGATGGGCCTCTACGGCGCCTTCATCCTCTGCACCCTGACCGCCCTGTTCGGCGGCCGCCCCGGCATGGTGTCCGGCGCTGCCGGTTCGATGGCGGTGGTGATCGTTGCGCTGGTGGTGCAGCACGGTGTGCAGTACCTGTTGGCCACGGTGCTGCTGGGCGGGGTGGTGATGATGCTGTTCGGCCTGTTGCGCCTCGGCAAGCTGGTACGGATGGTGCCGCACCCGGTGATGCTGGGTTTCGTCAACGGCCTGGCCATTGTCATCGCCATGGCCCAACTCGAACACTTCAAGGACGGCGAGCACTGGCTCAGTGGCAACCCGCTGTACGTGATGGTGGGATTGGTGGCGCTGACCATGGCGGTGGTCTACGGGCTGCCGAAGCTGACCCGTGCGGTGCCGCCGGCGCTGGTGGCGATCCTCGGCGTCGGCCTCGCGGTGTACCTGCTCGGCCTGCCGACGCGCACCCTGGGCGATATGGCACATATCGCTGGCGGCTTGCCGCCGTTCGCGCTGCCGGACATTCCCTGGAACCTGGAAACCCTGCGGATCATCGCGCCCTATGCCTTCCTCATGGCGATGGTCGGCATCCTGGAAACCCTGCTGACGCTCAACCTCACCGACGAGATCACCGAGACCCGTGGATTCCCGGACCGCGAGTGCGTGGCGCTGGGTGGTGCCAACATCGTCTCCGGGCTGTTCGGCGGCATGGGTGGCTGCGCGATGATCGGGCAGACGGTGATCAACCTCAGCTCCGGCGGCCGGGGGCGGCTGTCCGGCGTGGTCGCCGGGGTGATGATCCTGCTCTTTGTGCTGTTCCTCTCGCCGCTGATCGAGCGCATCCCGCTGGCGGCGCTGGTGGGGGTGATGTTCGTGGTGTCGCAGCAGACCTTCGCCTGGGCTTCGCTGCGGGTGCTGAACAAGGTGCCGCTGAGCGATGTGCTGGTGATCATCGCGGTGACCGCCATCACGGTCGCCACCGATCTGGCCACGGCGGTGTTCTGCGGCATCATCCTGGCGGCGCTGGACTTCGCCTGGAAGCATGCTCGCGAACTGTATGCGGACATCCATGACGAAGCTGACGGCAGCAAGCTGTACCGTGTGCATGGCACGCTGTTCTTCGCTTCCACCACGCCGTTTCTCAATCAGTTCGACCCGGCGAACGATCCGCTGCAGGTGACCCTGGACTGCGCGCACCTGAGCTTCGTCGACTACTCGGCCATCGCCGCGCTGATGACCCTGCGCGAGCGCTACAGCAAAGCCGGTAAGCATCTGCGCGTGGTGCATCTGTCCGAGCGTTGCAAGCAGTTGCTCAAGCGGGCGGGGATGCAGCACGCCTGAGCCTCGGCGCCCCCAGCGCAGCGTAGGGCGAATAACCTGGATCAGGTGATCCGCCGGCTGTCATTCGGCGGATAACGCTGGCGCGTCATGTGCCCTACGGAGCTGACTCCGGCGCCTTGACCTGTCGGAGCGATGCCCATCATTTCGTTGGCGGCGCTGACCGCATGGGTATCGCTGCGCTCCACCCATCCTGCTGAGCGTTCAGGCTTTGCCAGACGCCTTCCAGCGAATCGGCGTCCAGCAGCAACTGTCGGGCGGCACAGCGAATGCGTCGGGCCTGTTCTTCGGTGACGTTGCAGGAGCCCAGTTCGCGCAGCAGTTCGGCGGCGACTTCGTTGTTGAAGGAGCTGGTACGTACGGCGCGCAGGATACGGCTGTCGGCGTGTTGCATGAGGTTCTCCCGGGGGAAACGAAAAAGCGGCGCAGCGCCCGGAGGCGCTGCGCCGGTCGATGCCTGAGGCTCAGAATTTCACCTTGATGCCAAGGATGCCTTCGTAGCTGCGGCCTTCACCATCGAAGGACTTCTGATATCCCAGCGATCCGGTGACGCTGGTCCGCTCGTTGAGCTGGTAGTCCACGCCCAGGTTCAGTTCGCCCCGGGTGCCATCCATGTCGGTGCCGAAGGGGATGTAGCCGTTGGCCGAGGAGAACTCGGTCTTGGCCTTGCCCTTGAACTCGTGCCAGACGCTCGGCCGGACCCAGGCGTTGGTGCGGTGGATGCGTCCCTGGTCGTCTTCGCGGAACCAGTCCTTGTCGAGCCGCACGCCGAGCCGGCCGGTGAGGGAGTCGACATCCTCGAAACGCACATCGGATGCGTCGTCGTGGCTGTCATCGAGCTTCAGCTTGCTGACGATCAACTGGGCCTGCGGCTCCAGGTGCAGGGTCTTGTCACGGTTGAGCTTGAACGGATAGCCGGCCTCGAGCGAGGCGGTGACGCCGTGGCCACGGGTTTTCATCGATCCGGCGTCGTTGGCGCGGGCCTGCAGGTCGAAGCGGTTGAATTGCAGCACGCCATCGAGGTACCAGCCTTTGGGGCCGAAGTGTGTCCAGTAGCCACCGATTCCATAGGAGCGCAAGCTGTCGTCGCCGGCGTCCTGGCCATCGGTATGGTCGACGCTGCCCTTGATGCGCCCGGCCTGCAGCGAAAGACCGGCCTGGTCGGTGCTGCCGTCGGTGTCTTCGTTGCGGTAGAGATCGGCGCCGACCTGGAAGGCCTGGATGCGGTAGTCGTAGTCGGCGCCGCTGGACAGGCTGTCCTTGCCTTTCTGGTGGATCAGCCGGCCCCAGCCCAGGGACGGGCCGTAGGTGTCGGTTTCTTCGCTGGGCAGCGGGTCGGTGGCATTGCGCCGCTCCTCGCCAACGCGTTCATGCAGGGTATCGACCAGGGCGCGGCTGTAGTTCAGCGCCATGGCGGGGAGCGCGCTGTACAGCGAGGTTTCGGCCCGGTAGTTGGGGACCTGCGGCGTCGGTGCCGGAGCGGTCGGCGTGACAGGGGCGAGAGGAGCGACCGGATTGCTCGGGTCGACAGGCGCGACGGGACCAACCGGATCAACCGGGCGGCCGGGATCGACAGGATCGACAGGGCTGACCGGATTCACCGGAGTCGCGTCCTTCGTCGAACGCAGGTACCAGGCCTCGCCGTTGCTGTCATCGAGGCTCGAGCGGTGCAGGGTGTACTCGTACGGACCGGCCTTGACCCGGTTGAGCAGCCGGAAGACGTCGGCCTCAGTGGTGCCGCCATTCACCGCGTCCACAACCTTGATGCCGTTACCCTCGGTCAGCGCTCCGGGGCCGCCGGCATTCTTGATTCGCAGATTGCTGTCGCCAGTGGCCTTGCCGCCGTCGATCACCAGTTGATCGGAAGGCGAGTCGTCCTTGTAGAGGTAGGTATTCAGCGCGAGGGTGCCGTTGTCGCCGTGGTAGTCATTGACGCTCAGCCGCTTGTAGCCGCCCTCGACACTGAAGTCGATCAGGCTGGCGTCGTTGCGCAGCACGCTCAGGTTCGAATCACCGGTGAGTTGCCAGAGGCTGGTGTCGCGAAGGGTGACGTCCGAGTGGCTGCCGGCGGCGGTCTTCGCCGTGCCGCTGACCAGCGAGGTCGAGAGGTCGAGGCGAGCGTTGCCAACGGCATCTTCGCTACGGCCGAGGCCTTGCCACTGGCCGGTACCCATGTCGGGGCTGGCGCTGCCGTCACTGGCCACGGAACGGTCGACGTTCAGCCATTGGCCGCTGCCCCCGGCCAGGCTGTGGCTGAGGGCGATGTCGGCGACGCCGGCCGTGGCAAGGGTGGCTCCATCGCGGTTGGAGAGGGTGGCGTGGTCCATGCTCACCTGGCCCGGAAGCGTTTCGGTTCCCTGCACATAGAGCGCTGCGGATTGCGCACCCTGTGCCGCCACCACGACGGATTCGGCATCGACGCTGCCACCCTGGCGCGCCACCACGCCATGGCCGAAGTCGCCCTGGGTATTCACGCTAACGCCATCCAGGCGGGCGGTGGCGGTGTTGTTGGCGAACACGCCCACAGCCTGTTCGCCCTGGGTGCTGACGGTGCTGTTGGTCGCGCTCAGTGCGCCGCCGGATTCGGCGCGCAGGCCGTGTGAGGCGATGCCCTGAGTGGCGATACTGCTGTCGCTCAGGTCCAGTGTGGCGGTTTCGTCCTTGTACTGGCGGCTGACCAGGGCGCCGGCGGCGTGGTCGCCTGTGGTCTGTACGGTGACGTGGCTGGCGGAGAGTCCGACGGCACCCGGCTTGGCCGAGCCGATGCCGGCGTAGAGGCCGACCGAGTATTCACCCTCGGTCTTCACACTGAGGTTGCCCAGGATCATGCTGCCGCCGTCGTCCACGGCGGCGCCGTAGGCCTGGGAGCCTTGCGTCAGCACGCTGGTGCCGTCGGCTACCAGCAGGGCGCCGGGATTGCGCGCTGCCAGGCCGTGGGGAAAGGTGAGGTTGCCCGCAGTTGGCGAGCCGTTGCCGGTGGTGGTGACCGAGCCGCCATGAACGATCACCGTGGCGCCGAGGTCGGCGACTATGCCCATGGCGTTGTCGTTGCCGTGGGTGGTGACGGTCAGGTTGCTGGCAGTGAGGGTCGAGCCCGGTACGGTGGTGGCAGCACTGCCGGCGGCCAGTGCGGTGGAGTAGTTGCCATGGGTGGTGATGCTGCCGTTGGCCAGGTTCGCGTCGGCGCCATCGCGAACCTGCACGCCGTAGCTGGTCTTGGGCGTGGTAAGCACGTCGCTGCCGGTCATCTGCAGGCTGGAGCCGGTGCCTTCCACCAGCACGCCGGGCGACCAGGGGCCGACGGCGCCGACGGGAGCGTCGACGGCAATGCTGCTGGCATCGACCGTGGCGCTGGCCCCGCCAGTGATGTTGAGACCGATGGAGCGGTTGCCGTCGACGCTGACCGTGGAGTGACTGAGGAGGCCACTGGAGCCGGCGCCTTCGAGGGACACGCCGTGTCCGTAAGTCAGGCCGTGCACCTGCAGTGTGGCGTGGTCCAGCGCCACGCTGCCTCCGCCCATGGCGCGCGCGCCGGCGGCTGGGCTGGCGACACTACCGGTGCCGCTCACACTGGCGCTGGAGTGGTTCAGGGAAACATGGCTGCCGTTGCCTTCGGCGCGAGCGCCGCCGACATTGGTGCCGGTTACGGCGAGGGCGGAATTGGAAAGCTCGATCTGGCTGCCGGACAAGGCATGCAGGGCAGCCGTCGTGGTTGTGCTGGTGGCGCTGCCGCTGGCGCTGATGTCGGCCGCGTCCAGCTTGATTCGTGCGCCGTCCTCGCTACGCGCAGCGCTGGCGCTGCCGGCGGCGATGTCGAGGGTCAGCCCTCGGGCATCGATGAGGGTGCCGCTGCCGCCGGCCAGCAGGCCGTGGCTGAGGCTCAGGAGCTTTTCGCCATCCACCGGGCTGGCGGCGGAGACCGCCGCACCGCTGGTGTGAACACGAGTGTCGCCGGTCAGGCTCACCTGCGCGCCGTTGCGAGCCCAGACACCGACCGAGCCCTTGCCGGAGGTCGTGATGGTGCCGCCGTCGATGTCGACGGTCGCATCGTCGACCAGCACGCCATGGCCGTTGCCGCCGGCGGTGGTCACGGCACTGTTGGTCAGTGTCGTCGAGGAGTCGCTGTCGATACGCAGGCCGTAGGCCGAGCCGCCGTTGGTATCCACGCGGATGCCGTCGGCGGACAGCGAGCTGCCGCCACTCACCTGTACACCATGGGCACCACCGGTGGTGGTACTGCGGGCGCCGGAGGTGGTGATGGCGACGTTGTCCAGTCGGGCCTGGGCGGCGTTCTCCAGCGCAATGCCGGTCGCTCCCCAGGACGTTGTGCTGACGGAACCGCCGTGCATGTCCAGTTGACCCTGGCTGACGAGGCCGCGGTTGTTGTTGCCCTTGGCGCCGCCACCGACCAGGACCTGGGTGTCGGTCAGGTGTGCCGCGCCGTTGGCGTCCACCCGCAAGCCGGTGAGGTCGTTGGTCGTGATGGCGACGCTGGCGGCAGTTTTCGGGTCGAGGACGATGCTGCTGCCGCTGAGCGTCAGGGTGTCGCCTGAGGAGATTCGTGCGCCGGTCTGGCCTTTGGCCGTCGCTGCGGTAACGGCGCTGGTCTCGATGCGGCCCTGGTTGAAGCTGACATTGCCGCTGGTCTTGATGCCGAAGCTGTCACTGGCGCTCAGTTTCACAGTGGTTTCGGCCAGGGAACCGGTGATGACGCCAACGCCACCGGCCAGCGTCACATTGATCGGTGGCGGTGCGCCGAGCAGGGCGCGACTGGCGTAGACCGTCGGTGCCTCGCGGGCGGCCTCCAGGGCGAGGTCGAGGTAGGACGGCAACGCGGGCTCGATGACTACGCCGGCCTCGGAGGGCTGGTTGAGGTCGTCGGTGTCGGCCTCGGTGACGCTGTCCTCGGCTTCGGCTTCGATCACCCGTAGGCTGAACAGACTGGCGAGGACGAGGCTGATAGCCTGGGCCAGACGGGATCGGCGCAGCTGCGCCAGGGCAGAATCGGTCGTGACGGTCGATGGGTAGCGGGGGGTGGATTTCATGGTGCAACTCCATAGCGGGACTATGGAGCGAGCATCGGGTCAGCGTCGGGGCGCTCCCATCGTGGGCGCCTGATTGCTCTGTAGTGGTTGCACTAGAAGCGGGCGTTTCCCTTGGGGAGCTTGAGTTGGATCAAGGCGGCGATGTCCGATTCGGCATCGCCATCCAGCAGCAGTTCGCCATGCAGCAGGCGACTAAGGCGGTGTGCCAGATGAATTCGCGCCTGGTCGGCCATCCCCGTCAGTGGTAGCTGTAGGGGGGTGCCATGGTTGCTGCGGATAGTCAGTCGCCACTCGACTTCGGCACCGGGCAGGGAGGTGCCGTGGGCGCTGACTTTGAGGTCTTGCAGGCCTGCCTTGTGCAACGCGCGCAGTAGCACTGCCAGCAGGCGCTGGTAGCGCCCCCGGTCGATCCAGGCCCACAGGGCTTCCGTGTCGGGCTCGAATGGCTGCTGCGGCTCGCTGGCTTGCAGGGCGTCCTGGGTCAGGCGGTTGAGTTCCTCCGGGCGAGGCATCATCAACGGGGTGCCCCGGTCGAGTTCGATCAGCTCCATCAGTACTTCGAGCTTGTCGCGCATTTTCTCCAGGTGCTGGGGCACCTCTCCCAGTTTGGGGTCGTTGGCATGATCCATTCGGAGTGCGCCGACCAGATCGGCGACAGCGTTCAGCTCCTGCAGCAGGTCACGGCCTGAAGAAAGGAGGAACGCCGCCCGGCTGACGAACAGCGACTCCAGGTAGATCCTGGCCTCCTGCAGGCGCTCCACCAGTTGTTCACTTTCGGTGACGTTCACGTAGTAGCAGAGCACACCGAGCATTGAGCCGGAGTCCTCGCGTATCGGCACTCCGATCAGCCGATAGGTTCGCGCTTCTCCTTCGATCTCACCGGAAACCACCAGGGAAAATGGCACGCCTAGGGCTGCGCCTTCGAGAAATTCGCGCTGGTACCGGGCCAGCTGCTTCGGGTCGACGATGGCCACCTGGGAAATCGACAAGCCGATCAGCGCGGCCTTGCTCCGGCCGTGCTGCTCAGCGTAGGACTGGTTGCAGGTCAGCAGTACGCCATCGATGCTCCACAGGCTGGCGGCATTGGGCAGCAGGCCGAGCAGTTGCTCGATGCCCTCCACCTTGCTCATTCCGTGCAGGGGGCGTTGGGCGAGCTGGAGGACCTGCTGGTCGCTCAGCAGGCCACGGACCTGTGCAGTGGCAATCAGGTCGATCAGTGAGTCGGTGTGGGTCTTCTCCAGCAGGCGGGTCTTGTAGGTGCTCACCGTGCGGTCGCTGATCGCCAGTTCGTCGGCAATGTCCTTGATCCGGTAACCCTGGGCCAGGTACTGCAGCACGGTCAGTTCGCGCGGTGTGATGACTTCCCCCGGAGCAAGATCGGCGGCTGAAGCACTGCTCTGGCGTGCCGGAAAGACCTTGCGACCGCTGAGCACCAGCTTCACCGCGTCGTCCAGTTCAGCGGGCTGGTCGCCCTTGTGCACATAGCCACTCGCACCGGCCTGCTGGCTGAGTTCGTGGTAGTGCGCGCCTGAACGCTGGGTGAACACCAGTGCCTTCTGCCGCGTCTTGCCGCTGCGCAGGCGTTGCAGCAGCTCCAGGCCGCCCAGGCGTGGCAGGTCCAGATCGAGCAGCAACAGATCCGGGTGCAGACGTTGCACCAGGGCCAGGGCCTCGCGGCCGTCACCGGTTTCGCCGACGACTTCGTGGCCGGCTTGCGTCAGGCGCTGGCGTAATGCCTCGCGGACGAAGGGCTGTGGGTCGGCGACGACGATGCGGCTCATCCGTGGCTTCCTGCGGGTCGTTTCTCGCAGAGAAGGGTAGCCCAGCTCAGCGACTGCACAGGAGCGGGGCGAACAGAAGGGCGGCGAGGTACAGGCCAAGGCCGAACACCAGGTGCGTGAGCAAACTGTGCAGGCGAGTCTTTGCAGGGTTGGCGCTGTTCGCGGCGGCGATACCCAGGCCGAACGCCGGTTGCATGACGAAGAAGGGAAGCACCACGGTGGCCAGGCCGAACAACAGGGCGGGCGCCAGCGTAGGGTGGCAACGCCAAGGGGCATCGACGGCGACCAGTGCCAGGGCGAACAGCAGGCCGGTCAGGTAGTGGGCGAGCCAGCCCAGCGCGCGCTCGCCGGCGACAGGGGCTGCCTTGCCGATGGGTGCATGACGAAACTGCCCGCGCGGCATGTGGCCGATCCAGCGCCCGAGCAGGGCGTAATCCAGTGAGGGAACGCCGAGCAGGTGCTTGCGCAGGACGGTCCAGCCATCCATCAGCAGGGTGGCGCCAATGCCGATGCCGGCGATGTGCAGCAGAAGCGTGAGGGAGTGGGGCATGGCTGTTTCCTTCGGGTAAGTCGATGGAAGCAGCATCCCGGTTCAAGTGGACTTGAGGTCAAGCACCCCGTGCCTGCCGTTCGCTCAACGCGGAGCCGAGCACATAGAACACCCCGCCGCCGATGATGAACGCGCCGAGCATGACGAATACCCAGTGCGGCGCGAACAGTGCCAGGAAACAGCCCACCAGGATCGGCCCGAAGGCACCGCCGAGATTGGCCAGGTTCTGCGTGCCGTAGTACACGCCGCGCAGGTGCGGCGGCGCGATGCGGTCGATGAACATGTACTCGGCGGGGATCACGATGATTTCGCCCAGGGTGAACACCACCATCGCCAGCCCCCAGTGCCAGAGGCTGTGGGACAGGCCGAAACCGACGATGCCGAGCACGAACAGTCCCAGGCCGACGATCAGCCAGCGCTGCAGGTGCTCATTGCCGATGCGCTTGCCCAGCAGGTACTGCAGGGCGATCACGGTCACGGCGTTGACCCCCAGCAGGGTCTGGATCACCTGGTAGGCGTACTCCGCGGTGCCGGTGGCCACCAGGTACTGCGACAGGTAGGCGGAGAACTGGCCGAACACCACGGCGGTGAGCACGCCACCGAGGGTGAAGTACATCAGCCGATGGTCCTTCGCCAGCACGCCGATCACGGCGATGAACGACGGTGGCGCAACACCTTCCGCCGGGCGCATGCCCCGGTCCCCGTAACGCAGGAAGGCCAGCAGGAACAGGCCACCCAGCACTGCGGATACCACAAAGGGCACGTGGGCGTGCCACTGCGCCAGGGCTGCGCCGATGAAGGGACCAATGGCATAGGCGAGGTTGATCAGGGTGTAGCGGATGGAGAAGGCGCGGCCCTGTTCGCCGGCCGGCAGCAGGCGTCCGAAGATGGTCTTCACCACCACGTCGGTGACCGAATAGGCGAAGTTGAAACCCAGCAGGAACAGGAAGAACAGCCACAGCTGGGTGGTCAGCAGCATGCCGGCGAAGGCGGCGACGAAGCAGGTGCCGAAGCCGAGGATCAGTCGGAAGCCGGGCATCCGGTCGATCAGGAAGCCGCCATAGAGGCTGAGCAGCGAACCGCCGAACAGGGCGCCGCCCATGATCAGGCCGATGCGGCTGACGGGCAGGTCGAACTGGGTCGAGAGGTAGATCACCAGGTAGGGCAGGGTAATGGCGCGGCCCAGGGTGAGCAGGAAGGTACCGCAGAGCAGCAGGTTGACCTGTAGCGGGTAACGCTTGAGCGCGGCGAGCATTCCTTGCCTCGGCTGTCGATGGGAGCGGGTAGGCTCCCGATCCTATCAGCACCAGCTTGGTGCATGGCAAGCGCCGGAGGCTCTGGTGAGCCTCCAGCGTGCCCGCTGGGTCAGCTGCTGCCGTGCTTGCCCTGCGCCTTCAGTTCGGCGACGGTCTTGCCGCCTACACCCCAGGCGTCGGTGGCGATTTCCTGGATCACCACATAGGTGGTCGACGGCGGCTTGCGCAGTACGCGCTCCAGCAGTTCGGTGACGCCTTCGATGAGCTGGCGGCGCTCGTCGGCGGTCACGCCTTCGTCGGTGACCTGGATATTTACGTAGGGCATGGCGGTTCTCCGTTGTTGTTGTAAAGGTTGGCTTACCAGACGCCGGTGGTGGAGCCACCGTCGACGTTGAGGATGGTTCCGCTGACGAAGGTCGAGTCGGTCAGGTAGAGCACCGCGTCGACGATATCCTGCGGGTTGCCAATCTTGCCACTGGGCGAGAGGCCGCGCAGGAAGGCGCGGGTACCTTCGTCGTCGGGATGCAACGGGGTTTCGATGATCCCCGGCGCCACGGCGTTGACCTGTACGTGGGACGCCGCCAGCTCCAGGGCCAGGCCACGCACCGCGCTATTCAGGCCGCCCTTGATCAGCACCGGCAGCAGCGCCGGGACTTTTACGTTGGGTTGCATGGCGATGGAGGCGGTAATGCTGATGATGTGTCCCGAGCGGTTGGCTGCCATGTGCTGCGCGGCGGCCTGGGAGGGGTAGAAGAAACCCTTGAGGTTGGTGTCGACGATGGTGTCGAGCTCTTCCTCGGTGTAATCGCCCACCGGCTTGGTGATGAAGATACCGGCATTGTTGATCAGGATGTCCACCTGGCCGAAAGCCTCGATGGCCTGGGCGAACAGGCGCCGGGCGGTGTCCGGCTTGGCGATGTCGCCGGCCACGCCGAGGAAGTTGTGCGGGTTGCCCAGCCGGGCGGCGGCTTCCTCCAGGCGGGCCTGGGTGCGGGCGTTGCCGACCACGTTGTAGCCGCGTTCCAGGTACGCGCTGGCGATGGCGAAGCCGAGGCCGCTGGAGGCGCCGGTGACGATGACGGTCTTGCTCATGGTGATTGCTCCGATAGTGGGGCGGGGCGGTGTGCCCGCGTCTTGGAAGCCAATCTAGGTTGCAATCAATGATTGAAAAATAAGGCTGATGGCATTTGAATTGATACCTCATGTAAATAATCGAGCTGCGCCATGCCCCGCCATTTCGACGACCTGCAACTGGGCAGCATCGAGCTGTTCTGCCTCGCTGCGGAGACTGGCAGCTTCACTGCCGCCGCCAACGAGGCGGGCATCACCCCGGCTGCGGTAAGCCGATCGGTGGCGCGACTGGAAGAGCGCCTGGGCGTTCGCCTGTTCGTTCGCACGACGCGGCAGATGCGCCTGACCGATGACGGCCGCAGTTATTTCGAGCAATGCCGCCAGGCGCTGACCCAACTGGTGGATGCCGAGCGCGCAGTCAGCGGCGGCCAGAGCATCGCCTCCGGGCGCCTGCGCATCAGCGTGCCCACACCCTACGCGCATTACCGGTTGTTTCCCCGGCTGCCGGAATTCCGTCGACGCTATCCGCAAGTGCAGGTGGAGGTGCACGTCAGCAACCGCAACATCGACTTCGCCAACGAAGGGTACGACCTGGCGATCCGTGGCCGCGACCCGGCGGACTCCAGCCTGGTGGCGCGGCGCCTGGAGGAAGCGGAGAACGTGGTGGTCGCCACGCCCGAGTACCTGGCGCGAGCCGGCATGCCGCAGACGCCGGACGATCTCGCCGGGCACGAATGCATCCAGTTCGAACTGCCCAGCACCGGGCGACGTGTGCCCTGGTCCTTCCGGGTCAACGGCAAGCGGGTGGAGATCGAGACGGCCGGCAGCCTCACGGTGCTGGAGGATTACCTGGCCACCGCGACCCTGGCGAAGTGCGGTGGCGGCCTGATGCAGGCGTATCGCTTCACCGTGCAGGAAGAACTGGAGCGGGGCGAGTTGGTGGAAGTGCTGAAGGACTACGGGCAGACGACGCGGCCCTTCCTGTTGATCTATCCCCACGCACGCCATGTGCCGTCACGGGTGCGGGCCTTCATCGAGTTCATGCTGGAGAAGCGCAACGATGATAAGCCCCTGTAGGAGCGGGCGCTGGAGCGGCACTGCGTGTTTTGAGAAATAAGATACGAAGTATTCGCATTTACAAAGAATTTACATCTGCATACACTTTGGCTCCCCGTCGGCGTCCACCACGCCGGCATTCGCCAACCCGAGTCATTGCGCCGCCAGAGCGCAAACCTCGCACCGAAGGATCCTTCAGCAGATGAAAGACGTAGCGTCGGGAGCGCTCCTGCTCAGTCTCTCCACTTTTGCTCTCTCCGCAGTGGCGGCCCCCGTGGCCATCAACCTGCCCAAGCAGCCCCTGGCCGCTTCCCTGGAGCAATTGCAATCCGCAACCGGAATGCGGATTTCCTATGATCGTGCCCAGATCGCCAAGGTTGGCGCGCCGGCACTCAAGGGCAACATGGAGCCGAGCGAGGCACTCGATCGTCTGCTGGCGGACAGTGGCCTGCAAGGCACGGTCAATGGCAATAACGCGCAGGTCAGCGGTACCGCACGCGGCGCGTCGGGCACTGACAGCGTCGACCTGGGCGCCACCGAGATCGTCGGCGCCGCCAGCGTGGCGCCGGGTACCACCGAAGGCACCGGCTCCTACACCACGGGCGTGATGCAGACTTCCACCAAGCTGAACATGACCGTCCGCGAAACGCCGCAGTCGGTCAGCGTGGTCACCCGCCAGCAGATGGAAGACCAGAACATGCAGGACCTCGACGACGCGATCCGCGGCGTCACCGGCATGACCGTGCAGCAGTACGGCCCGGCCCGCGTGAGCTACGCGGCGCGCGGCTTTGACGTCGACAACATCATGTACGACGGCCTGGCCACCAGTATTTCCACCTACACCCAGGACGTCATCAGCGCCGCCGACCTGGCGATGTTCGACCGCGTCGAAGTGGTGCGAGGCGCCACCGGCCTGATGCAGGGCGCCGGCAACCCGGCTGCTGCCGTCAACATGGTGCGCAAGCGTCCGACCCAGGACTTCCACATGAGCCTGGAAGGCAGTGCCGGTTCCTGGGACCGCTACCGCAGCCAGGTCGACGTATCCGGCCCGCTGAACAGCGAAGGAACCCTGCGTGGTCGCGCGGTGGCCGCCTACGAGACCCGCGACAGCTTCCAGGACGTAGTCAGCGGCGAGCGCGGCGTGCTCTACGGCATCACCGAGGCCGACCTGAACCCGGACACCACCCTGACCCTGGGGGCGTCCTACCAGAACGACAACAAGAACGACAACTGGGTGGGCCTGCCGGCGCCGCTGGGTGGCCGTCACCTGGACCTCAAGCGCTCCGACTACTACGGCGCCGACTGGTCCTACTGGGATACCACCACCACCCACCTGTTCGGCGACGTGGTGCACCGCTTCGACAATGGCTGGCAGATGAAGGTCGCCGCCGACAAGCTGTGGGCGCGCATCGAGATGCTCGGCCTGTACAACAGCTGCTACTACACCGAAGGCTGCCCGACCATGACCATGGGGCCGGGTCAATACTCCTACACCGACGACCATCAGAGCTACGACGCCTTCGCCAACGGCCCGTTCCAGGCCTTCGGTCGCGAGCATGAACTGGTGTTCGGCGGCAGCTACCGCGAAGAGCGCTTCGACGGCCACGGCGGCTGGGGCGACCTGACCTACAACGACGGCTCGCCGGTGACCCCGTTCGACCCGACGAAGTGGGACCCGAGTTCGGTGCAGAAGCCGAACATCGACATGAGCCTCTGGAACATGAAGCTCGACCAGGAGCAGAAGGGCGCATACGTCACCACCCGCCTGAACGTCGCCGACCCGCTGAAGGTCATCCTCGGTGGCCGGCTGGACTGGTACGAAGCCGACCCGCACAACGACACCGGCACCCAGAAGGTCACTCGCAACGTCACCCGTTACGCCGGTGTGGTCTACGACCTGAATGACGTCTACTCGGTCTATGCCAGCTACACCGACATCTTCAAGCCGCAGAGCAACTTCGACGCCAGTGGCAGCCTGCTCGACCCGATCACCGGCAAGAACTACGAGATCGGCCTGAAGGGCGAGCACTTCGGCGGTGCGCTGAACACCCAGCTGGCGATCTTCCAGATCGACCAGGAAAACCGCGCCACCGACGACACCAGCGGCCCCTCGCCGTGCCCCAGCTCGCCGACCTCGATCTACTGCTCGCGCGCCTCGGGCAAGGTCCGCAGCCAGGGCGTGGACATGGAAGTCAGCGGTGCCATCACCGAGAACTGGCAGGCGATGGCCGGCTACACCTACGTCGACGCCAAGTACAAGCACGACAGCAACGAGGACAACGTCGGCAAGCAGTTCGACCCCAGCAAGCCGCGCCACCTGTTCAAGCTCGCCACCAGCTACACCCTGCCGGGCGAACTGCACCAATGGCGCGTGGGCGGCAACCTGGTGACCCAGAGCCAGACCGAGGACACCACCACCGGCTTCCAGCAGGGCGGCTACACGGTGACCAACGCCATGCTCGGCTACAAGGTCAACGAGAACATCGATACCCGGGTGAACTTCAACAACATCTTCGACAAGTACTATTACAGCGGCATCAGCTTCGGCAACCTGAACTACGGCGAGCCGCGCAACCTGATGTTCACGGTCAAGTACTCGATGTGACCCGTTTGGCCTGAACGAAAAAGCCCCGCATAGCGGGGCTTTTTCATGCCTTCGATTTCACTGCGAAGTCTATGGCGTCCGGTCCCCTCGTAGGATGGCGTGGAGCGAAGCGATACCCATCGATTGGCCGGCAACTCCGCTGATGGGTATCGCTTCGCTCCACCCATCCTACGACTGCATTTCCATGGATATTTCGCGGCAGGCTGAAGTGCCGGCGCATAACCTGTTCCAGGTTATGCGCCCTACGTATCTGCAAGGAGGGGTCAGGCGCGGCCTTCGGCCTTCTCGAACAGATCGAGCAAATCGCGCAGCGTGCTTTCCAGGTACTCGCCCGCACGGTAAGCCGGCTTGAGCGCATCGCCACCCGCCACCACATCCTGCGGCCGTTCGATAAAGCGGCCCACCGGCTGGAAGTCGCCATCGAGCGCCAGCACTACCGGAATCAGGATGCGATCCAGCTCCATGCGTTCGCGAAGGTCATCTTCGGCACGACCCTTGGTGATCACCGCCAGCTCCACTCGCGGTTGCAGGCGCTGCAGATGGTCCATCACGGTGACGTTGATCTGGCAGTCCGGGCACCACATCTCGCCGGCGATCAGCAAACGGTAGTGGCCTTCGACGCCCTGGATGCGGCGCAGGGTATCGGCGCTGATCGTGCCGGGCTCGGCCAGCAACTGCTGGACCTTGCGCACGCCGGCGATCTCGCCGGCCAGGCCGTGGGCGACGAAGGCGTCGAAGCCTTCACCGATGGAGAAGAGTTCCTCATAGGAGGCCATGGGGATTTCCTTGAAGCGGGTGATGGCTCATCCCAGCAGAAATCCCCGTGGCGGGCAATCAGCTCTTGGCGGTCTGCGCCTTGGCGGCCGCGAGGTAGGGCGCCAGGCGCCGGCCCATTTCCTCGCCCAGCGCCTGCAGGCCGCTGAGCGGGCGGACCATCACCTCGAACTCGACGATCTTGCCGTCTTCGTCGAAGCGGATCATGTCGATGCCCTTGAGGTCCTTGCCGTTCACCGTGGCGCTGAACTCCAGCACCACGTTCAGGCCGTCGCCGGTGGCCAGCTCGCGGTGGTAGGTGAAGTTCTCGAACACCTGCAGCACGGTGTTGAGGATGGTCGAGACCACCGGAGCGCCGGGGTAGGGCGAGTGCGCCATGGGCGAGCGGAACACCGCGTTGGGTGCCAGCAGTTGCGGCAGGTTGGACAGGTTCTTGGCGGCCACCATCTGGTGCCAGCTGGCCAGCGAAGCGGCGGCCTGGGGGTGCAGGTTCAGTGCGGTCACGGGAATAGCTCCTGAGCTTCTTGTTGTTCGCTCAGGACGATACGGCCGGTTCGGCAAGTCGCTCAATGATCGGAAATGACAGAAGACTGATCCTGGCGTACAGGGCTCTCAGTGCGTGGCCGGGCTGATCAGGTAGCTCACCAGCTGTGGATCGTCCCCCGGCTCGATGCTCTGCACCGGACGCGGCAGGTCGGCGAACACGGCTTTCCAGAAGGCCGCCGCCACCTCATCCTGGGAATAGAAGCGCACCAGCCAAGGGCCGGGATTTCCCAGCAGCACCTGGTTGGCCAGGGCGCGGCCAATCCCCATGCGACGGTACTTCTTCAGCACGAACAGGTCCGACAGCTCCAGCGCGTCGATGCCCGGCAACTCACTGCCTTCCACCAGCAGGAAGCCGGCGATGAAGCCGTCGGCGAGGATCAGGTTGGCGCTCCACTCCGGCTCGCTCCAGTAGCGCGCCAGGTGTTCCTCGTGAATGTAGAAGCGGCCGTCGACTTCCACGTCTTCGTCTTCCCAGTCCGATGACTCATAGGCGTAGTACTGGTAGAGGTTGCGGATCAGGTCCTGGTGTTCAGGGCCGGTCTGCACCAGCTGGATGGACAGATCGTTCATGGTCGGGAGGCTCGCGGGAAGGCGGAAGAGGGCGCGTGACCGCCATTGTCGCCCATTCCCGTGGTAATGCCAGTGGCAGACGGGTTTGAACCTCGCCTCGGCAGGGTGCGATGATGCAGGCGCCTCCACCTTCGAGACCCCGCCGTGCGAACCGATAGCCGCCTCTCGCGCATGCTCCACGTGCTGCTGCACATGGCCCGCGATGACCAGCCCGTGACCTCCGAGCGCATCGCCCAGATGCTCGGTACCAACCCTGCGGTGGTGCGGCGGACCATGGGCGGCCTGCGCGAAGCGGGCTACGTGCGCTCGGAGAAGGGCCATGGCGGCGGCTGGACGCTGGACTGCGACTTGGCCCAGGTCACGCTGCTGGATGTCTACCGCGCGGTGGGCAGCGAGCGCCTGTTCGCCATGGGTTTCGACAACGTGCACCCGGATTGCCTGGTGGAAAAGGTGGTCAATGACGCACTGCAGGACGCCATGGAACAGGCCACCGCTATCCTCCTGGAGCGCCTGGGCGCCGTGTCCCTGGCAGATCTCGCCGAACGCTTCACCATGCTCTACCCGAAAGACCACTGAGGGTTTCTGGCTGAAGTGCCGGTCGATGACCGGCGTTGACCCGGCTTGCCTGATCAGGTTACTTTAAAAGTAACGAAAGATTCGAAGCGTCACGTACAATCCCACCAGGAACCCTCCCATGACCGACCTCCTGAACTCGCCGCTGGCCGGCGCGCTGTGGACCTGCCTTGCGCTGGCCATTGCCGCATCCGCCCTGTCCATGACCGTCACCCAGACTGAACTGTTCGCGCCACTGCGCGGGCTGGCCTGGAAAGTCCACCCGCAGGTCGGCCACCTGTTCCAATGCTTCTACTGCTTCAGCCACTGGGTGGTGATCGCCGGCACCCTGGTCTACCGTCCGGTAGTGATCGCCAGTGGCTGGGCGCCGGTCGACTGGCTGGTGGCGACCTTCTTCACCATCGCCCTGACCGCGATGTTCTGCGGGCTGCTGTTCAAGGTGTTCCTCACCGCCATGGCCAAGGCCGTGAGCGAGCGGGAGCTGAAGAAGCTGTTCGCAGGCGAGTGAAACGCAAGGGAATCTGCATGAACCACTCCGAACTGATGGCCCCTTTCCACGACCCCGACGCCGCCGCGCGCTACGCGGAAAACCCGCCGCGTTTCGTGCCCGGCCTGTTCGATCTGCACCGCATGGCGGCGATCCTGCTGGCCGAGCAGGCGCCGCACGACGGCCATTTGCTGGTGCTTGGCGCGGGCGGCGGCATGGAGCTGCGAGCCTTCGCCGAGGCACAGCCGGCCTGGCGCTTCACCGGCGTCGACCCTTCCGCCGAGATGCTAGCGGTGGCGGCCCAGATGCTCGGGCCGAACGCCCAGCGTGCCGACCTGCTGCAGGGCTATGTCGAAGACGCACCAGAGGGCCCGTTCGACGGTGGCGCCTGCCTGCTGACCCTGCACTTCCTGCCCGAGCCGGAGCGCCTGCGCGTGCTGCGGGAGATCCATTCCCGGCTCAGGCCAGGCTCTGCCTTCGTGATGGCGCATCTTTGCGTACCGCAGGGCGCTGGCGAGCGTGCGCGCTGGCTGTCGCGCTATGCCGAGTTCGCCGTCAGCGCCGGCATGGAACCCGCCAATGCGCAGCAGGCTCGCAGTGCCGTGGATGCGTACCTGAACATCCTCACACCCGAGCAGGATGAAGCGCTGCTCTGGGAAGCAGGATTCAGTCGCATCGAGGCCTTCTATGTCGGCTTCGCCTTCCGCGGCTGGGTCGCGCTCGCCTGAAGGACTCTGCAAGGACGATCTCAAGGGTTCGGTCTGCTAGGCTGGTGTCCCGTTTTGCGCTGGACGCCAGTCGATGCAGGTTCCTTCCACCCACGTCATCCACCAGACCGAGCACTGGCTGCTCAATCACCATCTGGCGTCTGCCTTGCCGGGCTACCTGATGCTCGGCTCGAAGCGGCCGGTGGAATCCCTGGCCGATCTGCCGGAGGCCGCGTTGGCGGAAATGGGC
Organism: Pseudomonas sp. YH-1; assembly: GCF_051990045.1. NCBI lineage: Bacteria > Pseudomonadati > Pseudomonadota > Gammaproteobacteria > Pseudomonadales > Pseudomonadaceae > Pseudomonas > Pseudomonas sp. YH-1. Next base: position 4,188,241 of record NZ_CP178184.1, read on the forward strand.
GTGTTGATGGCGAAAGTCCAGCGCATCCTCGAAGAGACCCTGCAACCCAAATGGCTGTACATCGGCCGTTTCGGCCATTCACCGGGCTTCCCCATCCACTTCCATTTCATCCCGGTATACGCCTGGGTAGAGGAACTGTTCTGGGCCGATGCGCGCTACCGTTCGCTCACCCAGTTCGCTCATGTCGAAGACGCCGCCACCCAGACCGACGGCGCCGAGCTGACCCTGTTCGTCTGGCGCGAATTCGGCGAAGCGCCCGTGCCGCCCGCAGTGCAGGGGCCGCCGGTCGAGCAGGTGATCGAGTGCTTACGCAGGCGTTTCGTCCAGCCCCAGTGACGCCAGCAACCAGTCATGGAACAGCTGCGCCGCCGGTGACAGCTGGCGGTGGCGCAGGGATACCAGGTATTCGCCGCGCTCGGTGACCATGGCCAGATCAGTCACCCTTTGCATCTCGCCGTTAGCCACTGCTTCGTCGGCCATGAAGCCCCAGGCCAGGCCGATGCCCATGCCCTGTTGCACGGCGCGGTAGGCGAGGGTGAGCTGGTTGAACACCGGGTCGCTTTCGGCCGGCTGGTAGTCCTTGCCGAAGTGGCCGAACCAGTCGTGCCAGTCCAGGCAGCTCCAGGCCGAGGTATCCAGCTGCACCAGCGGGGCGGCGGCGAGCTGGTCGAGGGTGGTGATGCGGGTGGCATCGAAGTCCGGCCGGGCGACGGGGTAGACCACTTCCGGCAGCACGAAGCGGCTGTCCAGGGTGGTCCAGTCGCCCCCGCCGTAGAGGATGCCCAGGTCGAAATCCACCAGGCTGGCTTCGTCCATCTCGTTGATCGCATGAACATGCACCGCAATGCCCGGATGCGCCTTGTTGAACTCGATCAGCCTGGGAAACAGCCAGAACTGCGCCATGGCATGGGTCGCCAGTACCGACACGGCGTTACTCTGGTGAACGTTGCGGATGCGCCGCACGCTGTGTTGCAGACGGTCGAGGAGCATGTCGACGGTACCCAGCAGTTCGACGCCGGCAGCGGTGAGGGTGACGCCACGGGGTTTGCGCTCGAACAGCGGCACCTTGAGGCTGTCTTCCAGCGCGCGCATCTGCTTGCTTACCGCGCTCTGGGTGAGGAACAGCTCGGTGGCGGCCTGGGTGAAGCTGCCATAGCGGCCCACGGCCTCGAAGGTGATGAGGGTTTCCAGGGGCGGCAGGGTGCGCAGGTAACGGCTGATGGCGGCTCTCCGGTGAAAGGTCTTAGGTATTCCTGAGGGGAATGTCTCGGTGCGGATTTATCCTTGGTCAGAACCTATCACAACCGCTACCGTGGCGGCTCTTTATGGGCATTCACCGAAGTATCGAGGTTGTTGGAATGAAGCGCGGGGTGGTCTATGCAGGCATGGCAGGGGCAATCTGGGGCGGGGTGATTCTCGCGCCGTCGCTGGTGCCGGAATTCAACCCGCTGCTGATCAGTTCCGTGCGCTTTGCACTGTATGGCGCCATCTCGCTGCTGATTGCCTTGCCGGTGGCACTGGGCCTGATGCGCCGGGTCAGCCGCGACGACCTGCTGATACTGATACGCCTGTCCCTGGCCGGCAACCTGCTGTACTTCGCGCTGCTCTCGGCAGCGGTGCAGTTCGCCGGGGTGGCGGCAGCCTCGCTGATCAACGGCATCATGCCGCTGGCGATCGCCTACCAGAGCCGTTCCGAGCAGGATTCGCTGCCGCTGTCGCGGATGAAGTTGCCACTGGTGCTGGTCGCGCTGGGCATCCTCTGCATCAACCTGGATCCAACGGCCTTGATGGCCTCCGGCAGCACGCCGGGCGAACGCATCCTCGGCATCGTCTGCGGCTTCTGTGGCGTCGCCTGCTGGTCCTGGTACGCCAGCGCCAACGCGCGCTACCTGAAGGCCAGTCACTTCAACAGCCACGAGTGGTCGACCCTGATCGGCGTGGTCACTGGCGCGATGGCGGTGGTGCTGGCGGGCTTGGGCGTGCTGATCGCACCCCAGGCGGTGCCCTCGGGCATTTCCTCGGAGCGCTGGATGGTGTTCCTGTGGGTGTCACTGTTCCTTGCCGTGTTCGGTTCGTGGGTCGCCAATGGCCTGTGGAACGCTGCCACGCGGCGCCTGCCGATGAGCCTGGGCGGCCAGCTGATCGTCTTCGAGACGCTGTTCGCCTGTGCCTATGCCTACATCAACGAGCAGCGGCTGCCGGGCCCGGTGGAGGCGCTAGCCATCGTCCTGCTTACCGTCGGAGTGCTTTGGGCCATCGGTCTGCACCGTGCGCCGGCAGAGGCTCCGGCACGCGCCATGGAGTCCTGATTCAGGCCTTGGGGCTGCCTTCCAGGCGCGGGCTCCAGTCCTCCACTGCGCCGTTCTCCAGGCGTCTGGACAGGGTGCGGCGCCAGTTCGGCGGCAAAGGCAGTTCCAGGCATTCACGCAGCACATCGGCGTCCACGCGTTTGTTGAACAGCACGGCGGATAGCCGCTTCAGCGACCACTCGGCATGGGGCCGCTCGACCAGTTCCAGTATTGCGCCGGCGGCCACCGCGCCTTCCTCCAGGACGCGGTAGTACCAGCCGGTACGCCCGGACTCCTGCACCCGCAGGGCCATCTGCGCCACCTCGAAACGGTCGTTGAGCTTCCAGCAGGGCATGCGCCCCTGGGACACCTCCAGCAAGGCCGTGCCAGCACGGATGCGGTCGCCCAGGCAGATATCCGCTTCGGTCCAGCCGGTGGTGCTGAAGTTCTCGCCGAATGCGCCGGGCCGGCCCAGCAGCCGATGCTCGCCCAGCTCGGTGGCCCAGTCCGCATAGTGCTCGCGGGGATAGTGGTGGATGGCCTTTTCGATACCGCCGTGCACGCGCAGGTCGCCTTGCTCGTCGTTCTCCAGCCCCAGCTTGGTCACCGCCAGACTGGCCTGACGCGCTTGCTTGGCGATGGCGCTGCGCGAGCCTGGGCGAGTGAAGGGCACGGCTTTGCCGGTGAGGAGGGCGGCGAGGGAAACGGCGGGCAGGCTCATGACGGGATTCTCGGGCTCGGAAATGGTGTCGACCAAAAACTACCTGGACAAAATCTGCCAGGACGGTAGGCTTTGTCAATGTTTCGATTCGATACCAAGTGCTCTTCCCATTCAATTTCGCGAGAGCCCGCCATGCAGAAATACCGCCTCATCGTCCGGCGCCACGGCCAGTTGCTCGGCCATTTCGATTCCGACCAGCCCTGGGCGAAGGAGGCCGTGGGCAGCATCGCCTGTTGCCTGGGGGAGCTGGGCTACGGCCTGGAACTGCTGGTGGCCGACAGCGAGCGCCGGCTGCTGGAAAGCTCGCCGTCGGGCATCAAGGTGCTGGCCAGCGAGCCGCTGTATCGGCCGATGCCGCTGGAAAGCCTCTGACGTGTTATCCGCCCTACAAGAGCGGGCTCCGCGTCTGGGGCCGGGCCCTGCGTAGGATGGCGTGGGGCGCGGCTATGCCCATCGATGCACATTGACCGGACTGTAGGAGCGAGCTTGCTCGCGAACCATTTTCCCGACGAATCCGGCGTCAAGCGGTTCGCGAGCAAGCTCGCTCCTACGAGATCAAGAGCCCGGCAGAGCCGGTCGCTCACCCCAGTTTTTGCGCCAGTTCGCCGATGAACTGCCGCAGCCACTCGTGGTGCGGCTTGTTGTGTCGCGCGATGTCCCAGACCATGAAGCAGCGGAACGATGGCACCGGGAAGGGAACCGGGCTGACGCTCAGGTCGGTCATCGCCGCATAGCTTTCGGCGGCGAAGCTGGGGATGGTCGCGATCACTTCGCTGCTCATCAGCGTCGTCAGCGCGCCGCTGAAGTGAGTGAAGGAAGCGGTGACGCGCCGGGCATAACCGGCGGCCTCGAACAGGTCGTCGATGAAGCCGCGCCGGCCATCGTAGGACACCCTCACATGATTCGCGGCGAAGTACTCCTCCAGGGCGATGGGCTCGTCCGCCGCCCGGCCGCGAGGGCGGAACAGGCAGGAGTAGGACGAGGAGAACAGCACCTGGGACGAGTAGCTGGTGTTGAAGTCCTTGGGCTCGCTACAGATCACCAGGTCCATGTCCGGGTCCTGCAGGGACTGTTTCCACAGCGAACTGTTGCTCTGGTGAAAGGCGAAGCTCACACCCAGGCCGTCTGCTGCGGCAGCGTTGACGATGCGCGGCGCAAGGTAGGCCTCGATATCGTCGGACAGGCCGATGTTGAACACGTAGCTGGAGTCGTGGGCGGAGAACTCCGGCTCGTTGCCCAGCACGCCGGAGATCGAGGTCAGCGCCTCGGCGATCTTGGGCGCCAGTTCCATGGCCTTGCGCGTGGGCTGCATGCCGGAGGCGGTGCGGATGAACAGTTCGTCGCCGAAATGCTCGCGCAGCCGGCGCAGTGCCGAGCTGACCGCGCCCTGGGTCACATGCAGCATGGCCGAGGCGCGCGTGGCGCTGCGCTCGGTCATCAGGCAATGGAAGGTGAGCAGCAGGTTCAGGTCGATCCGCGCGATATTACGTACGTTAATCCGGCTCATATTTCCTAATCGTTTGCCCTGCGGTCGTGGGGCTTCCTAGTCTGGCGTCCACACAACCATAACAAGGGATGGAGAATCCTGTGGACGCGATTTCGCAAAGCTTGGGTGCTAGCAGCATCCGTACCAGGGGCGGGCAGTCGGACATCCGCAAGCGGGCCATGGCGGTCGGCATCGGCAACTTCATGGAGTGGTTCGACTTCGCCATCTACGGCTACTTCGCCGCCGTCATCGGCATGCTGTTCTTCCCCTCCAGCGCGCCGGGCGTGTCGCTGCTCTCGTCGCTGGCGGTGTTCGCCGTGGGCTTCCTCTCGCGGCCCTTCGGCGCGTTGATCCTCGGCCCCATCGGCGACCGTTTCGGCCGCCGCGCGGTGCTGATCATCACGGTGTTCGGCATGGGCGTGTGCACCACCATCATCGGTCTGTTGCCCTCCTATGAGGCAATCGGCATCGCCGCGCCGATCCTGCTGATCGCCATGCGCTTCATCCAGGGCATGATGGTCGGCGGCGAGTGGTCCAGCGCCGGCATCTACATTGTCGAGAGCGCACCGTCGAACCGCCGCGCCACCGCGGCCAGTGTGATCACCGGCACGGCCGGGCTGGCCTTCCTGTTCGGCACTTTCACCGCCGCGAGCATTTCCTCGGCGCTGGACGATGCGCAGCTGGCGGCCTGGGGTTGGCGCCTGCCGTTCGTGGCGTCCATCGTGATGACCGGTATCGCCGTGTTCATCCGCCGCAAGCTGGGTGATACCCCGGTGTACGAGGAAATGGTGCGCCAGCGTGATTCGCACAAGGCTCAAGCGCCGAGCAAAGCCGTGCGCCGCCGTGCCTTCATCACCACCTTCGCCTTCTCTGCGCTGTTCGGTGTGTCGCTCTACTACTTCATCACCTACGCCAACAACCACCTGGTCAGCACCGTCGGCATGCCGCGCAGCAGTGCGCTGTGGCTGTGCAGCATCGCGCTGGTGGTCTACGTCATCGTCAACCCGTTGATCGGCCGTCTGAGCGACAGCATCGGCCGACGCAAGCTGCTGCTGGCCGCGGCGGCTGCGCTGACGCTGCTGGCCTATCCGATCTTCCTGCTGCTCAACACCGGCCACCCGCTGGCGATTCTCCTCGGCCTGACAGTGATAGGCGTGCTGGTGGCGATCACGGCGGTCATGGACGTGGTGCTGCTGGTGGAAGTCTTCCCGGCCTCGATCCGCTCCACCGGCGCTGCGCTCGGCCACAACCTGGCGCTGGCCATTCTCGCCGGCCCCGGTCCCTTCATCGCCGCCGCGCTGATCCGCCAGACCGGCGATGCGAATCTCCCTGCGGCCTATCTCGCGGCGGTGTCCCTGGTGTGCCTGGTGGTGCTGTGGAAGACCCTGCCGGAAACCCGCGACAACGACATCAGCCGCTTCTAAGTCTTCAATCCAGGAAATTCAGGAGTCCCCATGACCCGTGTAGCAATCATCCAGGCCGCCTCCATTCCCTACGAGCCCATGGCCAGCGTCGAAAAGGCCGCCGGCATCCTGCGCCGCGTGGCGGAGCAGGGCGCGAAGCTGGCGGTATTCCCCGAGGCCTACATCGGCGGCTACCCCAAAGGCGCGGCTTTTGGCAGCGTGGTGGGCAACCGCAGCGCGGCCGGGCGCGATCTCTACCAGCGTTACGTCCAAGGCGCTGTGGCGCTGGATGGTCCGGAGCTGGCGGCGCTCGCCGAGAGCGTCGAGCAGACCGGAGTGACCACGGTGGTCGGTATCATCGAACGCTATGGCCGTACGCTGTACTGCACCGCCGTGACCCTGGTGCCCGGACGCGGCATTGCTGGTTACCACCGCAAGCTGATGCCCACCGGCCAGGAGCGCCTGATCTGGGGCTTCGGCGATGGTTCGACCATCGAGCCGGTGGACACCGAGTTCGGGGTGCTGGGCAGCGTCATCTGCTGGGAGAACTACATGCCAGCGCTGCGCCAGGCCATGTATGCGCAGGGCGTGCAGCTGTACTGCGCGCCGACGGCGGATGATCGCCCGTCCTGGGCTGCGTCCATGCAGCACATTGCACTGGAAGGCCGGGTGTTCGTGCTCTCGGCATGCCAGGCGATCCGCCTCGGCGAGTACCCGCAGCAACACCGCGAGGCGTTCGGCCTGACGCACCAGGAAGACGACTACGTGATGCGTGGCGGCAGCATGATTGTCAGCCCGCTGGGCGAGGTGCTGGCCGGGCCGGTGTTCGACTGCGAGACCGAGCTGTATGCGGACCTCGATATGGGCCAGCTCAGCCAGGGCAACCTCGACTTCGACGTCTGCGGCCACTATGCGCGGCCGGACGTGTTCGAGCTCAAGGTCAATACCGCACCCCTGCGCGCGGTGACTTTCGAGGGTTGATGGCGATAGCCCGGCACCGACGGGGGCCGGGCTTGCTTTGCTCAGCGCCCCACGCGCTGCTGCAGGTGCGCCGGATAGCGCTCACCGACGATCTCGATTTCGCGCAATGCCGCTTCGATGGCGCCTAGGTCGGTGGCGTCCAGCACCCGTGAGGCCGCGCCGAGGTTTTCTTCCAGCCGATGCAGCCTGGTGGTGCCGGGGATCGGCACGATCCACGGCTGCTGGGCCAGTAGCCAGGCAATGGCGATCTGCGCGCGGGTCGCGCCCTTGCTCTCGGCGATGCGACCGAGCACCTCGATCAGGCCCGCATTGGCCTTGCGGTTCTCCTCCGAAAAGCGTGGCACGACGTTGCGGAAATCGTTGGCCGAGAACTGCGTGCGCTCGTCGATGGCGCCGGTGAGGAAGCCCTTGCCCAGCGGGCTGAAAGGCACGAAGCCGATGCCCAGTTCGGCCAGCAGCGGGAGGATTTCCTTTTCCGGCTCGCGCCACCACAGCGAATACTCGCTCTGCAGTGCTGCCACCGGCTGCACCGCATGGGCACGGCGGATGGATTGCGGGCCGGCTTCGGAGAGGCCGAAGTGCTTCACCTTGCCTTCGCGGATCAACTCGCCGACGGTGCCGGCGACGTCTTCCATGGGCACGTCCGGGTCGACGCGGTGCTGGTAGAAGAGGTCGATGCAGTCGGTCTTCAGGCGCTTGAGCGAGGCTTCCGCCACCGCGCGGATGTTCTCCGGGCGGCTGTCCAGGCCGAGGGTAACGTCACCGTTCCTGAAGCCGAACTTGGTGGCGATCACGACCTGATCGCGCACTGGCGCCAGGGCTTCACCCAGCAGCTCCTCGTTGGCGAAGGGGCCGTAGGCCTCGGCGGTGTCGAAGAAGGTCACGCCGCTATCGAAAGCCGTACGTAACAAACGGATGCCATCGTAACGATCAACCGCTGGGCCATAGCCGTAGCTCAGGCCCATGCACCCCAGACCCAGTGTCGATACCTGCAGGCCATGCTGGCCCAGTGCGCGCTTGTCCATCGAAGTCTCTCCAGTTGAACGTCAGTCCTGAAGCGGGAAGGGCAGGATTGCCCGGCGAAACGTCTGGAATGGACTTTACTCAAGGACTTTGCAGGTGATTAGACGGGCAAAAGCGCATTCGCCTATGAGCCTGGCTCATGGGTTATCGCCGGGCATTCATGAGGTTGCCTCATAGGTCCAAACGCGTTTTGCTCCTTAATCGCAGGTCCGGCACGGCCTAGCATGGTCCATCAGTTCACTGGCCAAGCGGAGAACACCATGAACGAACCAGCCTCCACCGCCCACAAGGCTTTCGGCGACATCGCCCCGGCGCTGGCCGACTACACCGACCAGGTGCTGTTCGGCGATGTCTGGGAGCGCCCCGGCCTCTCGCCACGCGACCGCAGCCTGGTCACCGTCTCCAGCCTGGTGGCGCGCTATCAGGCCAACGAACTCCATTTCCACCTGGGCAAGGCGCTGGACAACGGCTTGACCCGCGAGGAGCTGATCGAGGCCATCACCCATCTGGCTTTCTATTCCGGCTGGCCCACTGCCTCAACTGCGCTGGGCGTTGCCCGCCGCGTGTTTGCCGAGCGCGACGCCGCCTGAGGAGTACTCCATGCAATACCGTTACCTGGGCCGTAGTGCCCTGAAAGTCTCGCCCCTGTGCCTGGGCGCGATGATGTTCGGCGGCGAAACCGATGAGCCAACCTCGCGGCGCATCATCGACAAGGCCTTCGAGCAGGGCGTCAATTTCCTCGACACGGCTGACGTCTATCACAAGGGTCGCTCCGAAGAGGTCGTCGGACGCGCAGTAGCCGCCCACCGGGATGACTGGGTGATCGCCAGCAAGTTCGGCAACGCCCTGGGCGATGGCCCGAACCATCGCGGCCAGTCGCGCAAGTGGATCTACCAGTCGGTGGAAGACAGCCTGCGCCGGCTGGGCACCGACTACCTGGACATCCTCTACTTCCACCGCACCGACGTCGATGCGCCGCTCGAAGAAGGGCTGCGCGCAGTGGGTGAGCTGATCCGCCAGGGCAAGGTGCGTTACTACGGCCTGTCCAACTTCCGTGGCTGGCGTATCGCCGAGGTGGTGCGCCTGGCCGACCAGCTGGGCATGGACCGACCGATCTGCAGCGAACCGCTGTACAACCTGGTGGACCGCACCGCAGAGGTCGAACAACTGCCCGTCGCCGGCCACTACGGCATCGGCGTGGTGCCCTACAGCCCGCTGGCCCGTGGCGTGCTTACCGGCAAGTACCGGCCCGGCGCCGAACCGCCCGCGGATTCCCGCGTCGGCCGTGGCGACAAGCGCATCCAGCAGACCGAATGGCGGCCCGAATCCCTGCAGATTGCCCAGCGCATCGCTGAACACGCCGTCGTCCGTGGTACCACTCCGGCTGCCTTCGCCCTGGCCTGGGTGCTGAACAATCCCCTGGTCAGCTCGCTGATCGCGGGGCCGCGTACGGAAGAGCACTGGGACGGTTACCTGCCGGCGCTGGACTTCGAACTGACCGCCGAAGACGAAGCCTTCGTGAACAGCCTGGTGCCGCCCGGCCATGCCTCCACGCCCGGCTATAGCGATCCTGCCTATCCCGTCGAAGGCCGCCCGGCCCGTTGAACCCACTCTTTTAACCGATCCATTTGCAGTGTCAGGAGCAATGCCGATGAAGACCCTTGGATATGCCGCGCAGAACCCGCAGGACCCGCTCGCGCCCTTCACCTTCGAGCGTCGTGCACTGCGCGACAACGACGTGGCGATGGACGTCCTTTATTGCGGTGTCTGCCACTCCGACCTGCACCAGGCCCGCAATGACTGGGGTTTCAGTCGCTACCCGATGGTGCCGGGCCACGAGATCGTCGGCCGGGTGACCGCAGTCGGCTCGAAGGTTACCCGCTACCAGGTCGGTGACGCCGTGGCGGTGGGCTGCATGGTGGATTCCTGCCAGGTGTGCGATCAGTGCCGCAAGGGCGAGGAGCAGCTGTGCCGCGAAGGCAATACCCAGACCTACAACGACCGCGATCGCGTGACCCGCGAAGCAACTCAGGGCGGCTATTCCAAGCAACTGGTGGTGCGCGAGGACTTCGTCCTGCGTGTGCCGGACGGCCTGGACCTGAGCAAGGCGGCGCCGCTGCTATGCGCCGGTATCACCACCTATTCGCCGCTGCGCACCTGGAACGTCGGGCCGGGCAGCCGCGTGGGCGTGGTCGGTCTCGGCGGCCTGGGGCATATGGCGGTGAAGCTGGCGGTCGGCCTGGGTGCCACCGTCACTGTGCTCAGCCGCACGGCGGACAAGCGCATTGACGCGCTGGAGTTGGGTGCCGACGCGCTGCTGGTGTCGTCCGATGCGCAGGCGATGAAGGCCGCAGCCAACAGCTTCGACCTGATCATCGACACCGTGCCGGTGAAACATGACCTCAAGCCCTACCTGCCGCTGCTCGATGTGGACGGCACCCTGGTGCTGGTGGGGCAGGTCGGTCCCATCGACGAGATCAGCAGCATCCCGCTGCTGATCGGCCGTCGGCGCATCGCCGGCTCGCCCATCGGCGGAATCGCCGAGACCCAGGAAATGCTCGATTTCTGCGGCAAGAAGAACATCCTGCCGGAGTGCGAGATGATCCGCATGGACGAGATCAACCATGCCTTCGAGCGCATGGAACGCTCCGACGTGCGCTACCGCTTCGTCATCGACCTGGCCACTCTCTGAGTGGTGTAAGCCGGGCGCGTGATGCGCCCGACTTTCAATCCTGATGACGCAGTGCGTCCACCAGCACCGTGAAGGCGCGGGATTTCTGCCGCCGGCTCGGGTAGTAGAGGTGGTAGCCGGGGAAGGTCGGGCACCAGTCTTCCAGCACCTGCTCCAGGCGCCCGGCGGCGACGTGCTCGGTGACCATGTCGGCGGGCAGGTAGGCGAGGCCGAAGCCATCCAGCGCCGCGCGAAGGATGTGCGGGCTGCTGTTGAAGGTCAGCTGGCCTTCGACTCGCGCCTTCACTTCGTGACCGTCCTTGGCGAACTCCCAGGCCATCAGTCCGCCGTAGGTCGGCAGGCGCAGGTTCAGGCAGTCGTGGCCGGCCAGCGCCGGTACATCCAGCGGGCGGCCCTCGCGGGTGAGGTAGGCGGGGCTGGCGACCACTGCCATACACAGGTCCGGGGCGATACGGACGGCGATCATGTCCTTGGCCACCTGATCGCCCAGGCGTACGCCAGCGTCGAAGCGTTCGGCGGCGATATCGGTCAGGCCGTAGTCGATGCTCACCTCGACCTTGATGTCCGGATAATCCGGCAACACTTTCGCCAGCTTCGGCCAGAGCACGGTGCTGGCCGCGTGTTCAGCGGCGGTGATGCGCAGGGTGCCGACCGGCTTGTCGCGAAAGTCGCTGAGGGCCGCCAGCTCGGCTTCGATCTCCTCGAAGCGCGGAGCCAGGGTATTGAGCAGGCGCTCGCCGGCCTCGGTGGGCGAGACGCTGCGAGTGGTGCGGCTGAGCAGGCGCAGGCCGAGGCGGGTTTCCAGCGCGCGGATGGTGTGGCTCAGCGCCGACTGGGAAACCCCCAGTTGCGCCGCTGCCTTGGTGAAGCTGCCTTCGCGCGCCACGGTGACGAAGGCGATCAGGTCGTTGAAGTTTTCCCTTGGCATTTCGGCTCCGCTGCATCCAGCGCGGCGGGGAGCCGCGCCGGGGCAGTGTATCTGATGGCTACAAGGTGACCACGACTTTGCCGAACTGCTGGTTGGATTCCAGGTAGCGGTAAGCCTCGACTATCTCGTCGAAGGTGAAGGTACGGGCGATCACCGGGTGCAGCGAGCCGTCCGCGAGGCCGGCGTAAATGAACGCTGCGGCTTCGCGCAGGCGCAGCGGATCTTCCAGCACTTCGTAGACGCGATAGCCACGCAGGACCAGCGAACGGCTCAGCACTTCGAACAGCGGGAAGGGCGTGGGCTCGGGGCTCAGGCCGCCGTACTCGATGAGGATGCCGCCCTCGGACATGGCCGCAGTCAGTGGCTCGAAGATCGGACCGCCCACCGGGTCGAACACCACCCGTGCGCCGACCTTGCCGGTGATCTCGAGCAGGCGCGCGCGCAGGTTCTCCGCTTCGCTGGCGATGACTTCTTCGGCGCCGGACTGCAGCAAGGCTTCACGTTTGGCCGAGGTGCGGGTCACCGCGATGGGCACCGCGCCCACGCTACGGGCGATCTGGATGGCGGCCAGGCCGACGCTGCTCGAGGCGGCGGTGATGACGACGACGTCTCCCTCGCGCAGCCCGGCCACCTGGACCAGTGCGCCATAGGCGGTGAGGTATTGCATCCAGGTGGCGGCGGCGTCACTCCAGGCCTGTCCCGGCGGGTTCTTTACCAGGCGAGCTTGCGGGACCACCAGGCGCTCTGCGTGGGTCGGATCCTGCTGCATCGAGGTCGGTGGCAGGACGCTCACTGCATCCCCCGGCAGGAACCCCTGCACCGCGCTGCCTACTGCTTCGACTACGCCTGTGGCTTCCAGCCCCAGCCCGGAGGGGAGCAGCGGGCTCTCGATATAGCGGTCCGTGCGCAGCAGCGATTCGGCGCGATTCAGCCCCAGGGCCTTGATCCGAATGCGCACTTCATCCGCGCCGGGTTGGCGAACGTCCACCGGTTCGATGCGCAGGACTTCCGGGCCGCCGAACTGGTGGAAACGAATGGCGCGGGTCTTGGTGCTTTCCATGTGATGCTCCCAGTCGAAAGTGATTTGACGTAAAGCGACTATCAGTCATGGGATTCGCTGGTTAAATGGCGTATAGAAACAGTTGGTCGAAATCAGGAGTTTCGAATGGATCGTCTGACCAGCATGGAAGTCTTCGTCCGCGCGGTGGACCTCGGGTCCTTCGCGGCGGCGGCAGATGCCCTGGAAATGTCCGCCCCCATGGTGGGCAAGCACGTGCGCTTTCTCGAAGAGCGTCTGGGCGCGCAGTTGCTGATGCGCAGCACGCGCCGGCAGAGCCTGACCGAAGCGGGGAGGATCTACTACGAGCGCTGCCGCACCCTGCTGGCCGATGCCGAGGCGGCGGACATCCTCGCCGCCGGAGAGGTAACCGAGCCCCGAGGTCGGCTGCGGGTGGCCATGCCCGTGCATTTTGGCCGGCGCTGTGTGGCGCCGGTCCTGCTGGAGCTGGCGCAGCGCTATCCGCAACTGGAGCTGGACCTGCGCTTCAGTGACCGCCTGGCGGATCTGGCGGAGGAGCAGATCGACCTGGCGATCCGCACCGGCGAGCCGCAACCCAGAGACGGCATCATCGCGCGGCGCATCGGCCGACAGCGCATGGTGGTGTGTGCTGCGCCGGCGTATCTGGAGGAGCACGGGCGGCCGGAGAATATCGAAGCGCTGGCCGAGCATCGGGTCCTGGTCTACCACCGCTCCGGGCGCATCAACCCCTGGTTGTTCCCCCGCGACGGGCAGGGGCCGGTGGAGTTCGCGCCGAACTCGCGGCTGCGTTTCGATGACCTGGCGGCCATTGCTGATGCGGCGGTACGTGACATGGGACTGGCGTGGCTGCCGTACTGGCTGGTACGCGAAGTCATCGAGGAAGGTGCGCTGGAGGAGTTGCTGCCGGGGCAGCCGGGCTTCCTCTACGACGTCCATGCCACCTGGCTGCAGACCGCCCAGCTGCCACGCAAGGTGCGGCTGGCGATCGATGCGCTGGTCGAGGTGATACCTGGGCGGGTAATGCCGGCGCAGGAATAGGGCGGCCTTGGCGGCCGCCCGGGGCATCACTTGGCTGGGGTGAGTTGCAGCACGCGGTCGCGGCCGCCTTCGGCGAGCAGGTAGCCGCCCTTGCCGTCGGGCACGATGGACTGCGGCGCCTTGAGGAAGGACAGGATGGTGTGCGGTTCGCCCTTGCCGTCCCACAGCAGCAGGCGGGCGCGGTGAGTGGAGTCTTCGCTGATCCACAAGCCGCGCTGGTCGCACATCAGGAAGGTGGGCTGGTTCAGGCCGGCGAGCAGCACCGGGTCCTTGCCGTCGTCACTGAATTGGTGCACGACGCCTTTCTTCTTCTCGGTGTAGAGCAGCCTGCCGTCGGTGCAGCGGGTGACGGATTCGGTTTCCTGCAGCTTGTCGCGGAGCACCGTCAGCTCGCCATCGCTCCAGCGGTAGCGCAGCAGCCGGCCGTTTTCGCCACGGTCCTCGATGGCATAGAGGTTTTCGCCGTCGTCCCACAGGCCTTGTACCGACTGGCCCATGAACAGGTCGGTGATCTTGCCGTCCTTGAGCATCTGCACCGGCCTGCCGTCGGACTCCTGGCTGAACACCCAGCCGCCCCGGGCGGCGATCATGCCATCGGGCTTGGACAGCCCATCGACCATGACCCGGCGCTGGCCGTCGGCGGCGATGCGCAGGATGTTGCCTTTGTCCTTCTTCAGCTCCTGGCTGACCAGCAGGCTTCCATCGGGCAGCGGAACCAGCGACGCGGCCTTCTGCACGTTCTTGTGCAGGACGGCGACGGACCAGTCATCGGTGGCCTGCACCGGATAGAAGCCTTGCCAGGCAAAGAAGGCAAGGGCGGCAACGACGATGGAGCCAGTGCCGGTCAGGACAAGGCGAACCAGCGAGCGACGGGGCGAACGCACAGAAGACTGGGGCATGTAGCGGCTGCCAAAACTGAAGGTGGGCAACACTGGGGCGATCCCTTTGGATTTATGCCTTCCTGGCATCCAGCGTGCAGCCGGGCATGGTAACCAGACAGTTCATCGGCGGGCTAGGGCGAAACGGCGTGATCGACATCACGTCGAGCAATGGAGCAAAACCGGGCCAATCGTCGTATAGCCGACACTATTGGGACGAATGTGCAGCGAATTGGCGGGTATTGCCTGGGCAATTTGCGGTGTTTTGTCGCGTTTGTGCTGATTTACAGGTCATGCGGGAGAACTGGGAAGACGGGCTGATGGCCAATGGCCTACAATTCCTGCGTCCTTTGCTGAGGACAATCCAGACGGCTGTTGCGGACAGGAAGTCCGCAACAGCCGTTTTCTTTTCCGCCTCTCACTGCGCCGGGCGTATCGCCTGAACCGCTTCCAGCTTCTGCAGCTTCAAGGGAGCTCCACGCAGGAAGGTGCCAACCTGACTGGCATCCATCGGCTTGCCGAACAGGTAACCCTGCGCGCAATCGCATTCCAATTGCTGCAGCTGACGAAGCTGCGCGGCGTTCTCCACGCCCTCGACGATTACCTTGAGGCCCAGTTCGCGACCCAGCGCGAGAGCGTTGCGCAGCACGATCAGTCGGCGCGGGTCGCCGTTGTTCACGTCGGCGATCAGGTGGCGGTCGAGCTTCATCTCGGTAAACGGCAGCTCCATCAGGCGCTGCAGGGTCGAGTGGCCACAGCCGAAGTCGTCGATGGCCAGGCCGCAGCCGAGCAGACGCAGGCGCAGCACATTCTCGAGGCTCAGCGGCGGTGCGTGCAGCGGCGAGCTCTCGGTCAGCTCGAAGGTGATACGCCGGGGATCGAAGTCCAACGCTCGCAGGTTGCGCTCTACGGCGGCGGCAAAGTCGGTCTGGGCGATCTGCTCGGCTTCCAGGTTGAAGGACAGCTTCAGCTCGTTGTTCCCCAGGCACCGCAGGGCCTCGACGGCCTGGGTCATCAGTTCGAAGAGCATGCTGTCGAGCTTGCCGGCACGCCGCAGCCCCGGCAGGAACTCGCTGGGGAGCAGAACGCTTCCGTCCTCCCGTTGCCAGCGCGCCAGCACCTCGAATCCATAAACCTGCGCGGTAGCCACGGAGACCTTGGGTTGCAGGTGGGCACGCAGACGTCCGTGGGAGGACAGATTGGCCGCTTCGACTTCGTCGTCTGCAGCGGCCTCGTTCAGGGGCAGGCCAAGCTGCGCTTCCCGGGGCTGGAAGTCGGCGAGCAGGGCGCGCAGGCGCTCCAGTGTCCCGGCTTCGTTGCCCAGCCAGAACACCTTCATGCCCTGCAACTGCAGCAGGTGGGAGAGGGCGCTCCAGGTGCCCGGCGCCATCTCCCCGCTGACGACCACGCCATGGGCCAGGCGTTCGCGAGCCACGGTCTGGAGAAACTCCAGGCGTGATACCGGGTCGATGCGTACATCGCAGATCAGCAGATGGACGCCCCCCTGGCTGCGCAGCCGATCCAGCGCGAAGGCATTGCTGGAGACCTCGGACAGGAAGCTGTAGCCCAGGTGATGCAGTGCAGTAACGGCGGTGGAGCGGTGCAGGCCGGAAGCCTGGAGTACCAGCGCGGAGAGCGGAGGCATGGATTTTTCTCATGAAAGAGTGGCCTGCCGCATTCTCGAAAACGGCGCACTTCCTGTGAGGCAGAGGATTCCATTCTTTCTGTCAGGGAAATCCCATCCGTGATTTTCCGCAAGCATTCCTTGCAGCCCCCGCCAGCTCTGGCCTGAGCCTTCCAGAGTAGTCGCCAGGGTGAAACCCGCGGTCGACCCTCGCTGTCCCGCATGTTAGGGTCGCTGTGCTCCCTTTCACGTCCGCGCCGGCTACCCACGGCCGTGCGGCACGCCCTGAACATGGAGAAATGGCTCATGTCACGTCCCGTACCACGGGGACCTGTCGACACGGCCATGGTCCCGCATAGCGAGGCCTCAGCCACTGCGCTGCTGATCCTCTGGCTCAGCCGACCTCAGCAGACCGCACTGTTCCTGGATGTCGACGGAACCCTCCTGGACATCGCCGAATCCCCCGGCGCGGTCGTCGTACCGCCCGGGCTGCTCGATGCCCTCACACAGCTGCATCGCCGACTCGACGGTGCCCTGGCCCTGATCAGCGGCCGCCCGGTCGAAGAGCTCGACCGGCTCCTGCAACCCTTGCGCCTCGCCGCCAGCGGCGGCCATGGCGCGCACTGGCGCGAAAGCGGCGACAGCCCCTTGCGCCGCACCACCAAGGACCTGCCTGCCTGCTTGCGAATGCAGTTGACCGCCCTGGCGAGCCGGCATGTCGGAATCCATGCCGAAGACAAGGGCAGCAGCTACGCGCTGCACTTCCGCTCCGCGCCCTCGCTGGCCGCCGATTTGCGTGCCGAGTTGCAGACATTGCTGCGTGCGCCGGAAGGCGCAGGGCTGCGGTTGCTCAATGGCAAACAGGTCTACGAAGTTGTCCCCGAAGGCGTCGACAAGGCCCAGGCGATCCAGCGGCTGCTGGCAACGCCTGACTTTTCCGGACGTCTGCCGCTGTACATCGGCGACGACGTCACCGACGAACCCGCCATCGCGCTGATGCCGGAACTGGGCGGCCTGGGCCTCTCGGTCGGGCGTGCCTTGCCCGGCGCCAGCGCGGTGTTCCGCGACGCGGAGCAAGTCCGTGAAGCACTCATGCAAGCAGCAGGAGGACCTCAGCGATGACGAACCCACAGGAAGGCGCCCTGGAACTGGGCCTGATCGGCAACTGCCGGGTGGCCGCGCTGGTCAACCCGCAGGCGCGGCTGGTCTGGTGGTGCTATCCGAACTTCGACAGCGATCCAGCCTTTTCCCGGCTGCTGGCCGGAGATGACGAGAAAGGCTTTGCCGACGTGGTGCTGGAGAATCAGGTCAGCAGCACATCCGACTACCAGCGCAATACCGCGATCATCACCACCGTGCTACGAGATGACAGCGGCGGGGCGGTGCGCATCACGGACTTCGCTCCGCGCTTCCTGCAGCACGGCGACATCTACCGGCCAGCACAGCTGTGCCGGCTGATCGAGCCCATCGAGGGCATGCCAAAGATCACCTTGCGCGTGCGCCCGACCCACGGCTACGGCAAGCCCAGCCAGGGCTCCAGCGGCTCGGGGCATATCCGCTACCTGGATGGCGACGAGCCGCTGCGTCTGACCACTGATGCGCCCCTGGGGTATATCCAGCACGAAACGCCGTTCGCGCTACGGCATCCTGTGAGCCTGGTGATCGGCCTCGACGAGGCGCTGGGCAACGCACCCGGCGAAGTGGTGCGCGATTACCTCAAGCGCACGCAGAACCACTGGCACGACTGGGTGCGCGGGCTGGCCATCTGCTTCGAATGGCAACAGGTGGTGATCCGCTCGGCCATCACCCTGAAACTGTGCAACTTCGAAGACACCGGTGCGATCATCGCCGCCGCCACCACTTCGGTGCCGGAGGCGCCCGATTCGCAGCGCAACTGGGACTACCGCTATTGCTGGCTGCGCGATGCCTACTTCGTGATCCTTGCCCTCAACCGCCTGGGTGCCACTCGGACCATGGAGGGCTATATCGATTTCATCACCACCGTGGCCAGCGGTGATGGCGAACTCAAGCCGCTGTACGGAATCATTCCCAACCTGGACCTCACCGAGCGTATCGAGCCGGACCTCGCCGGCTTCCTCAACCACGCCCCGGTGCGCGTCGGCAACCAGGCGGTGGAGCAGAACCAGCACGACGTGTTCGGCTCGGTGGCGCTGGCGGTGTTGCAGAGTTTCGTCGACGAGCGCCTGCCCAAGCCCAGCAACGAAGGCATGCTGCAACTCCTTGAGTCGCTGGCGCGCCATGCCGAACGGACGGCCTTCGAGCCGGATGCCGGCATCTGGGAGTACCGCGGGCGCAAACGCATCCACACCCATTCCGCACTGCTCTGCTGGGTCGCCTGTGACCGCGTCGGGCACATCGCCCGGCGCCTGGGGCAGGAGCGGACTGCCAGTGACTGGATGGAGCGGGCCGCCAGACTGCGCGAGCGCATCCTGGCCGAAGCCTGGAGCGAGAAGAAGCAAAGCTTCACCGGTGCTTTCGGCCACGATGATCTCGACGCCAGCGTGCTGTTGATGAACGAACTGGGGATCATCGCGGCCGACGATCCGCGTTTCATCGCCACCGTCGAGTGCATCGGCCGCGAGCTGAACGTCAACGGGCAGATGCTGCGCTACGCCGCGGCGGATGACTTCGGCGTGCCGGAAACCGCCTTCCTGGTGGTGAAGTTCTGGTACCTCGACGCGCTGGCCGCCATTGGCCGCATGGACGAGGCGCGCCGGCTGTTCGAAGAGCTGATTGCCGCACGCAACCACTACGGGCTGCTCTCCGAAGACCTGCACCCGCACACCGGCGAGCTGTGGGGCAATATCCCGCAGACTTACTCCATGGCGGGATTGATCAACTCCGCGATGCGTCTGTCGATCGGCTGGGAGGAGGGACTATGTCGCGCCTCGTGGTGATCTCCAACCGGGTCGGGCTGCCCGATGGCAACGGCCCGGCGCCCGGTGGCCTGGCGGTGGCGGTGGAGGCCGCCATGCGCAACCGCGAAGGCATCTGGTTCGGCTGGAGCGGGCGGAAGGCCGAGGAGCCGGGGCCGCCCGCCACCGTCCAGCGCGACAACCTGCGCTATGTCCTCACCGACCTGCATCCGCAGGACTTCGACGAGTATTACAACGGCTTTGCCAACCGGGTGCTCTGGCCGATCCTGCATTACCGGGTGGACCTCGCCGAGTTCAATGAAGCGGAGTTCGGCGGCTACCAGCGCGTCAACGAGTTCTTCGCCGAGCGCCTCAGCCCGCTGCTGGAAGAGGACGACGTGCTCTGGGTCCACGACTACCACCTGATTCCCCTGGCTCTGGCCTTGAGGCGGCGCGGGCATGCCAATCGCATCGGCTTCTTCCTGCATATCCCGATGCCGCCGGCCGACCTCATCACCGCGCTGCCGCACCACGACGAACTGCTCCGCGCGCTCACCGAGTACAACCTGATCGGCTTCCAGACCGAGAACGACGCCAGCAACTTCGCTCGTTATCTCACACGTGTGGTGGGGGCGGCGACGCCCGATGGGCGCCGTTATCACCTGGAGGACCAGCACTTTCGCGTCGGCGTGTTCCCGGTGGGGGTGGATGCCTCCGGCTTCCGCCGTCTGGCCGAAGAAGCCTCGCTGAGCCAGGCCGCCGAAGACCTGCGGGAGAGTCTGGGCGGCCGAGCGCTGATGGTCGGCGTGGACCGGCTCGACTATTCCAAGGGCATCGTCAATCGCCTCGATGGCTACGAGCGCTTTCTGGAATGCCATCCGCAGTGGCACAACCGGGTGACCTGCCTGCAGATATCCCCCGGCAGCCGCCAAGACATCCCCGAGTACGCCGATATCGACGCTGCCGTCAGCGCGCGGGTCGGGCATATCAACGGGCGCTTCGGCGCCGTGTCCTGGGTGCCGCTGCGCTACGTGGCGCGCAACCACCAGCGCGCGGACATCGCCATGGTCATGCGCCATGCGCGGATCGGCCTGGTGACGCCATTGCGCGACGGCATGAACCTGGTCGCCAAGGAGTTCGTCGCCGCCCAGGACCCGGACGATCCTGGCGTGCTGATCCTTTCCCAGTTTGCCGGCGCCGCAGCCGAGCTGGGCGGCGCGCTGATCATCAACCCCCATGATCGAGGCGCCCTGGCCGAGGCCATGGCACAAGCGCTGCGCATGCCGCTCAAGGAGCGCCAGGCGCGCCACCGGGACATGTATGCCGTGCTGGAGGCCAATGACATCCGCTTCTGGGGGCCCAGCTTCATCGACGCGCTGACGCGGCCGGGCAGGGCGCTGAACTGGTTGTCGAACCATTACCTCAGCCACTGAAATGCAAAACCCCGCCATGGCGGGGTTTTCATCATGCATTCAGTCGTTCAGGACGCCGGCTTCTTGCTCTCGGACTTCGCCCATTGCGATTTCCGCTCGACCTTCACTGCCAGTTGGCCAACGGGGATTTCCTGGATTTCGCCACCCTGGGAGAGGAAAGCGGCAATCTTTTCATCGAGCTCCGAACGTTCGCGAATCAGCTGTGAATCAGTCATGAAGTCACCTTTGCGTTGGGCGCCAAACCGGCCCCGCCAGCCTACACGTCTTTTGCGTATTTGGCCGGGATAGCTCGACCATTTGTCAAAATCACCACTGGTCGTGAAAAAAAGCTATGAATTAGCGCCAAACCTTGTATTCTGCATGGGCTGCCTGCCCAGTAACGAGTTCCGCGACTTGATGTTCTTCTACAAGATGCTCCATCTCCTCGGCACCTCTTCACTACGCATTCAGCTCATCGCCGGTCGGCTTTCGGCCGGCCTTTAGCATTCTTTTAGGAGACAACATCATGTCCGATCGTCAAAACGGCATCGTCAAATGGTTCAACGCTGAGAAGGGCTTCGGCTTCATCACCCCGGAAAGCGGCCCGGACGTATTCGTTCACTTCCGTCAGATCGAAGGCAACGGCTACAAGTCCCTCGACGAAGGCCAGAAGGTCAGCTTCGTTGTGACTGCCGGCCAGAAAGGCCCGCAAGCTGAACAAGTTCGCGCTGTCTAATCGACATCGCTGACAAGAAAGCCCCGCTTCGGCGGGGCTTTTTTTGCCTGCGATTTTGTCCCGATGTCCTTTTGTGCGTGCAAACAAAAACGCCCGGTGCAGTGCACCGGGCGTTTTCGTGGCTGGGCGCTAAGCGCTCAGGTCACTCCTGCTGCGGGTCGAACTGCTTGTCGCGGATCAGCAGGGCGGGGATCACACCGCAGATGAAGTACGCCGCGCCCATCACCAGGAAGCCCACGCCAATGGACATCTGCGTGGCGAGGAAGCCGATCACTGCCGGGGCGATGGCTGCGCCGATACGACCGATGTTGTACGCACCGCCGACTGCTGTGCCACGGAAGGCGGCGGCAAAGCTCTCGGTCATGTAGGTGGCGTTCACGCCGTAGGGAATGCCGTAGAGGAAGCCGAACACCACCAGCATCCAGAGAATGTTCTCCGGGCTGTGGAACAGCACGATCACCGGCAGGAATACGGCGGTGCCCAGGGCGCCGAAGGAGAACACGGTACGGCGGCCGAACCAGTCGGCGGCGACGCCGGCCAGTACCTTGCCGAGGATCATCGCCGCGTAGGTGCCGACCAGGTACGAGGTCATGGCCTTGAAGTTCATGCCCATCTCGGTTTCCAGGTACGACGGCATCCAGTTGTTCACGCCGTAATAGCCGAACTGCAGGAAGCCGGCGGTCAGCGCCCAGAACAGGAACATGCGGCTGGCCTTCGGATCGCTGAAGATCTGGCGGAAGGCGTTCTGGCGCGGAACGGCGGCGACGCTGCTCGACTGGCCGGCGGTCTTGCGCTGCTGGCGTTCTGCCTGTGCCTGGACCCAGGCAGCGGGCTCGGGGATCAGCTTGCGCATGGCCACGGCCAGCACCACCGGGATGATGGCGATGTAGAACAGGTAGCGCCAACCGTGGTCCGGCAGGATCCAGCCGGCCAGCAGGGTGGCGACGATGTAGCCCACCGACCAGCCGGCTTGCAGGGTGCCCAGCACGGTGGTGCGGTACTTGGTCGGCACGTATTCGGCCATCAGCGTGTTGCAGGCCACGTAAAGGGCGCCCAGGCCGAGGGAGGCGACGAAGCGCGCGGCAGCAAACTGCCAGTAATTGTGAGTCAGTCCGAGGACCGCGGTGCCGACGGAGAACAGCACGATGGTCCAGACCACGGTCTTGACCCGGCCGAAGCGATCGCACGCCCAGCCGCCGTAGATACCGCCGAAGGCCATGCCGGCCAGGGTGACGCTGCCCAGGCTGCCGGCCTGGAGGTTGCTCAGGCCGAACTCGGCCTTGAGGCTGGTGAGGCTGTAGGAGAGAAGCATCAGGTCCGCGCCATCGATCAGCAGGCCGATGAAGCAGAAGGCGAAGACGAGTACCCAGGTCTTGCTCTGGGTGGCGGCGGTTGCAGCCGTCGCGGAAGCAGTGTTTTCCATGAACGAATTACCTGTTGTAGTTGTTGGCGGACCGGTGTGCCGATCCTCGGTAAGCGTGTGGCAGGTGCTTTGAGTCGGCGGCGCGAGGTGCGTGGCCACGCGCCGCCTGATGGGGTGGTCAGGCCTGGGCTTCGCGGATCATGTTGCGGGCGATGATCACCTGCTGGATCTGCGTGGTGCCCTCGTAGAGCCGGAACAGACGCACGTCGCGGTAGAAGCGCTCGATGGCGTACTCGCTGACGTAACCGGCGCCGCCATGGATCTGCACGCAGCGGTCAGCGACGCGGCCGCACATCTCGGTGGCGAACATCTTGGCGCAGGAGGCTTCGGTGCTGACGTTGCGGCCCTCATCGCGCTTGCGTGCGGCGTCCAGCACCATGCAACGGGCGGCGTAGATCTCGGCCTTGCTGTCGGCGAGCATCGCCTGGATCAGCTGGAACTCGGCGATCGGCTGGCCGAACTGCTTGCGTTCCAGGGCGTATTGCAGTGCGTCGGCGAGCATGCGCTCGGCGGCGCCGACGCTCAGCGCGGCAATGTGCAGGCGGCCCTTGTCGAGCACCTTCATGGCGGTCTTGAAGCCCACGCCCTCGACGCCGCCGATGAGCTGGCCGGCCGGGATGCGTACGTTGTCGAAGATCACATCGCTGGTGTGCGCGCCTTTCTGGCCCATCTTGTGGTCCGGCTTGCCCAGGGAAATGCCCGGCGTGCCGCGCTCGACAATGAAAGCACTGATGCCGCCGGAACCCTTGATCGTCGGGTTGGTGCGGGCCATCACGGTATAGATGCCGGCGTGCGGGGCGTTGGTGATGAAGCGTTTGGTGCCGTTGAGCACATAGAAGTCACCATCGCGCACAGCGGTGGTCTTCAGCGAGGCGGCGTCGGAGCCGGAGTCCGGCTCGGTCAGGCAGAAGGCGCTGAGCAGTTCGCCGCTGGCGAGTTTCGGCAGGTAGTGGGCTTTCTGCTCCGGCGTGCCGTCGATCAGGATGCCGATGGAGCCGATGCCGTTGTTGGTGCCGATGTAGGAGCGGAAGGCGGGGGAGGTGCGGCCGAGTTCGAAGGTGATGTTCACCTCTTCTTCCATGGTCACGCCCAGGCCGCCGAAGTCTTCGGGGATGGTCAGGCCGAACAGGCCCATCTCGCGCATCTGCTCGATGATGTCCTGCGGGATGGCGTCGGTCTCGGCGACCTCGTTCTCCCGCGGGATCAGCACTTCGCCGACAAACTGGTGGATGGAGTCCAGAAGTATCTGCAGCGTTTCTGGGTCTCGGATCATGTGCACTCCTCACAAGGCCCGCGAGCGGGCCAGTCTGGCGAGGCACCGTCACCCGAGATTCAGCGAGCGGCGGCACCTATGTTGTTGACCATGTTGATCAGGCGGGGCCCGATGTCGTCCTCGAGCTTCTCGCGGGTCAGCTGGAAGCTCGGACCGCCGCAGTTGAAGGCCAGCAGGCCGTACTGCGGGTGTACCAAGGGCACGGCGACGGAGTTGACGTCGCGGTGCCATTCACCGATCGACAGGCAGTAGCCGTAATCGGTGTAGTCCCTGAAGGCGCGGTCCAGACCCTTGCGGATGGCCGGCCAGGTATCCGGTTCGCGTTCGCGAATGTGCTCGAGCAGGAACTCCCGCTCGTTCTCCGGCATCGCCGCGAGGCACGCGCGGCCCACCGAACTCGCCGCCAGCGGCAGGTAACTGCCGATCTGCCGGCGCATCGTCATGTTTCCCTGTCCCTGGACCACGTCCAGGTACACCATCTGCAGACGGTCGCGGGCAGCCATGGCCACCGCCGCCTGGGCGTGGTTGGCCAGTTCCTCCATCAGCGGATGGGCCACCGCGCGGATCGACAGGTTCGACAGCATTGCGTAGCCGAAGCCGAGCACGCCGACGTCGAGCTGGTACTTGCCCGAATGCATCTCGCGCTTGAGGCAACCCAGGCGCATCAGGGTGTTGGTCAGGCGCGTCACCGTCGGCTTGGGCAGGTCGGTCTTGCGAGCCAGGTCCTGGTTGCTCAGCACGTTTTCCCGTGGCGTGAAGCAGCGCAGGATCTCCAGGCCGCGAGCCAGGGCCGTGACGAACTGGCCGCTGTTTTCCTCTTCGCTCAGTGCCGTGGCCGGGTCGTACAGACCCCGTTCCAGCAGGCCGATCTCACCTTCGTTTTTCGTCGGCGCAGCCGAATCCATCTCCGTCTTGTTGCGGCGCATGGTAGAACCCCTATTCACGGAAAATCAATAAAATAAAATTCAGTTTCGTCAGACGAAATTGTAATGGGTCTGGACTGGTTAGTACAGACGTGCAGGTAAAAATTTCAGATGCCGCGATTTCACTGGCTTTGAAGGGGTAATCGATCATCACCGTTTACAGCCAGGATTCGGTGTCTCTATGATGAAATCGAAATACGGAATCTAGTTTCGTCAGACGAAACAATAAGAGGTCTTCGCTGTCATGAGTACCAACGTGGTTCATCTCGATATCCGGGCCGATGGCGTGGCGGTTGTCCGCATCGACCGCCCGGAAGCCAAGAATGCCTTGAACGCCGCCGTGCGCCAGCAACTGGCCGAGCACTTCCGCGCCCTGAGCGACAACCGCGAGGTTCGCGCGGTGGTGCTGACCGGCGGTGAGGAGTGCTTCGTCGCCGGCGCCGATATTCGCGAGTTCGCCCAGGCCAGTCCCATCGAGATGTACCGCCGCCATACCGAGTTGTTGTGGGAAGCCATTTCCCGCTGTCCGAAACCGGTGATCGCTGCGGTCAATGGCTTCGCCCTGGGCGGCGGCTGCGAGCTGGCGATGCACTGCGACATCATCGTCGCCGGTGAGTCGGCGCGCTTCGGCCAGCCGGAAGTGAAGCTCGGCCTGATGCCCGGCGCCGGCGGTACCCAGCGGCTGATCCGTGCGGTAGGCAAGTTCCAGGCGATGCGCATTGCCCTGACCGGCTGCCTGATCAAGGCGCCGGAAGCCCTGGCCATCGGCATGCTCAGTGAAGTGGTGGAAGACGCCCGCACGCTGCCGCGTGCACTGGAACTGGCCGCCGAGATCGCCGCACTGCCGCCGCTGGCCGTGGCGCAGATCAAGGAAGTGATGCTGGCCGGCGCCGACCTGCCGCTGGACAGCGCCCTGACCCTGGAGCGCAAGGCCTTCCAGCTGTTGTTCGACTCGAAGGATCAGAAGGAGGGTGCCGCCGCCTTCCTGGAAAAACGCCAAGCCAGCTTCCTGGGGGAATGAGCATGACCCTTTCTTTTGGTATCAAGCGCATTGAACGCATGGCCATCGTCGGTACCGGCGTCATGGGCAGCGGCATCGCCCAGATCGCCGCCCAGGCCGGCATCCAGGTGAAACTCTTCGATGCCCGTGATGGCGCGGCACAAGCCGCCCGCGACAGCCTCGGGCGTACCCTCGCCAAGCTGGCGGAGAAGGGCAAGATCACTGCCGCAGAGGCCGATGCGACCCTGAGCCGCCTGTTGGTCGCCGGGGCCCTGAGCGAGCTGGCAGATTCCGATCTGGTGGTCGAAGCGATCATCGAACGGCTGGACGCCAAGCAGGCGCTGCTGGCCGAGCTGGAAGCGGTGGTCAGCGCTGACTGCATCCTCGCCACCAATACCTCGTCGCTGTCGGTCACCAGCATCGCCCGAGGCTGCCAGCATCCCGAGCGGGTGGCGGGCTTCCACTTCTTCAACCCGGTGCCGCTGATGAAGGTGGTCGAGGTGATCGACGGCCTGGCCAGCGATCCGCAGGTCGGCGACAGCCTGGTGGAGCTGGCCGCGCGCATGGGCCATCGCGGTATCCGCGCCAAGGACACCCCCGGCTTCATCATCAACCACGCCGGCCGCGCCTACAGCACCGAAGCCCTGCAGATGCTCAAGGAAGCCATCGCCGAACCGGCCGACATCGACCGCATCCTGCGCGAGGGTCTGGGGTTCCGCATGGGGCCGCTGGAGCTGTTCGACCTCACTGCGCTGGACGTGTCCCACCCGGTGATCGAGTCCATCTACAACCAGTTCTACCAGGAGCCGCGTTACCGCCCGGCGGCGCTGACCCGGCAGATGCTCGAGGCCGGTTTCGTCGGCCGCAAGGTCGGTCGCGGTTTCTATCGTTATGAAGACGGCAAGATGATCGACCCGCCGGCGCCGCAACCGGTACCGAGTGTTGCAGCACTGCCGCCCGTGTGGATCGGCGCGGAAAACGACCAGGACCGTGAAGTGCTCGGCGAGCTGCTGAAGACACTCGGCGCGACGCTGGAACAGGGCGCCCAGCCGAGCAGCGAAGCGCTGTGCCTGCTGGCTCCTTACGGGATCGACGCCACCAGCGCCTGCCAGCGTTTCGGCACCGAGCCGACGCGCACGGTCTGCATCGACCTCCTGCTGGACCTGCAACGCCACCGCTGCCTGATGCAGAACCCGGCGACTTCCTCGGCAATGCGCGATGCTGCCCATGCGCTGCTGGCGGCTGACGGCGTAGGCGTGACGGTCATCAATGACAGCGTCGGTTTCGTTGCCCAGCGCGTGCTGGCGCTGATCGTCAACCTGGCCGG
This sequence comes from Pseudomonas sp. YH-1, assembly GCF_051990045.1. Taxonomy (NCBI): domain Bacteria; kingdom Pseudomonadati; phylum Pseudomonadota; class Gammaproteobacteria; order Pseudomonadales; family Pseudomonadaceae; genus Pseudomonas; species Pseudomonas sp. YH-1. The sequence continues at coordinate 4,215,312 of NZ_CP178184.1, forward strand.
CGACATCGTCCAGCAGCGTATCGCCAGCGTCGACGACCTCGATGAAGGCGTGCGCCGTGGCCTGGGCTACCCGCACGGTCCGCTGGCCTGGGGCGACAGCGTTGGCCCGGCGCGCCTGCTGAACATCCTCGAACGCATGACCGACCTTACCGGCGACGCCCGCTACCGCCCCGGCCCGTGGCTGCGCCGCCGCGCCGCGCTCGGCCTGTCGCTGCGCCACGCCGAGCCTGCGCCGGGCTGAAGCCCGGCGCCTAGTTGATTCAAGGAGACACCGATGCTCAATGCTTATATCTACGCCGGCCTGCGTACCCCCTTCGGCCGACACGGCGGTGCCCTGGCGCCGGTACGCCCGGACGACCTGATCGCCCAGGTGATCCGCGAACTGCTGGCCCGCGCCCAGGTGCCGGGCGAAGCCATCGAGGACGTGATCCTCGGCAACACCAACCAGGCCGGTGAGGACAGCCGCAACATCGCCCGCCATGCCGCGCTGCTCGCCGGCCTGCCGGTGACCGTGCCGGGCCAGACGGTGAACCGCCTGTGCGCCAGTGGGCTGGCGGCCGTCATCGACGCAGCACGCGCTGTGACCTGCGGTGAAGGCGAGCTGTTCGTCGCCGGCGGGGTGGAAAGCATGTCCCGCGCGCCCTTCGTCATGGCCAAGGCCGAGACCGCCTACAGCCGCGACCTGACGGTGTTCGACAGCACCATCGGCGCACGCTTCCCCAACCCGAAGATCGTCGCCGGATTCGGCAACGACAGCATGCCGGAGACTGGCGACAACGTAGCCCGCGAATTCGGCATCAGCCGTGAGCAGGCCGACCGTTTCGCCGCCCGTTCCCAGGCCAACTATGAAGCCGCCCGCCAGGCCGGTTTCTTCGCCGGGGAAATCCTCCCGGTCAGCGTACCCACCGGGCGCAAGACGCCGCCGAATGTCGTGGAGCAGGACGAACACCCGCGCCCGTCTTCCGATGACGCCGCACTGGCGCGTCTGAAACCGCTGTCCGAAGGTGGCGTGGTCACCGCCGGCAACGCCTCCGGCGTGAACGATGGCGCCGCCGCGTTGCTGATCGGCTCGGCCGCTGCGGGCGAGCGCCACGGCCTCAAGCCGCTGGCGCGGATTCTCTCGGCGGCGGCCGTCGGCGTGGAGCCACGCATCATGGGCGTCGGCCCGGTGGAGGCGATCAACAAGGCGCTCCAGCGCGCCGAGCTGACCCTGGCCGACATGGACATCATCGAGATCAACGAAGCCTTTGCCTCTCAGGTGCTCGGCTGCCTGCACGGCCTGGGCGTGGACTTCGACGACGCGCGGGTCAACCCCAATGGCGGCGCCATCGCCGTCGGCCACCCGCTGGGCGCTTCCGGCGCGCGGTTGGCGCTGAGTGTGGCGCGACAACTGCAGCGCAGCGGTCAACGCTATGCGGTGATCAGCCTGTGCATTGGCGTGGGCCAGGGGCTCGCCATGGTTATCGAGCGCGCCTGAGCGCGTCAGTGAGGATGTGAAGATGGGTGCTTTGAGCGGATACCGCGTACTCGACCTCAGCCGCGTGCTGGCCGGCCCCTGGTGTGGCCAGGTGCTGGCCGACCTGGGTGCGGAAGTGATCAAGATCGAACGGCCCGGCGTAGGGGATGACACCCGTGGCTGGGGCCCGCCCTACATGAAGGCAGCCGATGGCTCGGACAGCAGCGAGGCGGCGTACTACCAGTCCACCAACCGCAACAAGCTGTCGGTGGCGCTGAACCTGGCGACGGAGGAAGGGCAGGCGCTGGTGCGCGCCCTGGCCGGCGAGTGCGATGTGCTGATCGAGAACTACAAGGCCGGTTCGCTGGCCAAGTACGGGCTGGACTACGACAGCCTGTCGAAGGTCAATCCGCGCCTGGTCTATTGCTCCATCACCGGCTTCGGCCAGACCGGCCCGCGTGCCGAGGAGCCCGGCTACGACTTCATCATCCAGGGCATGGGCGGGCTGATGAGCATTACCGGCGAGAAGGATGGTGTACCCGGCGCCGGTCCGCAGAAAGTCGGTGTCGCTGTATCCGACGTGATGACCGGCCTGTATTCGGTGGTCGCCATCCAGGCCGCGCTGCTGGCCCGCGAGAAGACCGGCCGCGGCCAGCACTGCGACATGGCGCTGCTGGACGTGCAGGTCGCCATGCTCGGCAACCAGAGCCAGAACTACCTCGCCACTGGCCGCTCGCCGGGCCGCCAGGGCAATGCCCACGTCAACATCGTGCCGTACCAGGTGTTCAGCGCGCAGGACATGGACTTCATCATCGCCTGCGGCAACGACAGCCAGTTCGTCTCGCTGTGCGACGCCATCGGCCTGCCGGAATTGCCCAAGGACCCGCGTTTCACCCGCAATGCCGACCGCGTGCGCAACCGCGACATCATCGTCGGCAAGCTCGCCGAGCACTTCCAAGGCGACACCGCCGACAACTGGGTGAAACGCATCCACGCGATGAAGGTGCCGGTCGGCGTGATCAACGACATCGGCCGCGCGCTGGACGAGCCGCAGGTGGTCGCCCGCGACATGCTGGTGGAGATTCCTCACGCGCAGAACCCCGCGTTCCGCATGGTCGGCAGCCCGTTGAAACTCTCCGAGACGCCGGTGGAATACCAGCGCCCGGCGCCCATGCTCGGCGAGCACACCGACGAGGTGCTCAAGCGCCGCCTCGGTCTGGACGATGCGCGTTTGGCGCAGCTGAAGACCGAGGGTGTGATCGAGCAGCTCGGTGAGGCCTGACGCCCTGGCCTGAATCCGTTCGCGAGCAAGCTCGCTCCTACGAAGAGCAAATCGGTACATACCTGTAGGAGCGAGCTTGCTCGCGAATCCAAACCCATCGCAGCGCCGATGCATGCTGGCGCCAGCCAAGGAATATCCCTGATGAAAGTACTGGTCGCGGTAAAACGCGTGGTCGACTACAACGTCAAGGTCCGCGTCAAGGCGGACCACTCCGGCGTTGATCTGGCCAACGTCAAGATGTCCATGAACCCCTTCTGCGAAATCGCCGTGGAAGAGGCCGTACGCCTGAAAGAGAAAGGCGTCGCCAGCGAGATCGTGGTGGTCTCGGTTGGCCCGAGTGGCGCGCAGGAGCAATTGCGCACCGCTTTGGCGCTGGGTGCCGACCGCGCCGTGTTGGTCGAGAGCAACGACGAGCTGAACTCGCTGGCGGTCGCCAAGGCCCTGAAAGCCCTGGTCGACAAAGAGCAGCCGCAGCTGGTCATCCTCGGCAAGCAGGCCATCGACAGCGACAACAACCAGACCGGCCAGATGCTGGCGGCGCTGACCGGCTATGCCCAGGGCACCTTCGCCTCCAGGGTCGAAGTCGCGAGCTCCAAGGTCAACGTCACCCGTGAAATCGACGGCGGCCTGCAGACCGTTGCCCTGAACCTGCCGGCCATCGTCACCACCGACCTGCGCCTGAATGAGCCGCGCTACGCGTCGCTGCCCAACATCATGAAGGCGAAGAAGAAGCCACTGGAATTCCTCCCTCCGGACGTGCTGGGCATCTCCACGGCCTCTACCGTGAAGACCCTCAAGGTGGAAGCGCCCGCCGCACGTAGCGCCGGCATCAAGGTGAAGTCGGTGGCCGAACTGGTCGAAAAACTGAAGAACGAAGCGAAGGTGATCTGATGGCTGTCCTGGTTGTTGCAGAACATTCCAATGGTGCGCTGGGCGCCGCGACACTGAATACCGTTGCCGCCGCGCAGAAGATCGGCGGCGAAATCAACGTGCTGGTCGCCGGCCAGAACGTCGGTGGCGTGGCCGAAGCCGCTGTCAGGATCGCCGGTGTTTCCAAGGTGCTGGTCGCCGACAACGCCGCCTACGCGCACCAGCTGCCGGAGAATGTGGCTCCGCTGATCGCTGAGCTGGGCAAGGGCTACAGCCACGTGCTGGCCGCCGCTACCACCAACGGCAAGAACTTCCTGCCGCGCGTTGCCGCCCTGCTGGACGTCGACCAGATCTCCGAGATCATCGAAGTCGTCAGCGCCGACACCTTCAAGCGCCCGATCTATGCCGGTAACGCCATCGCTACCGTGCAGTCCTCGGCTGCCGTCAAGGTCATCACCGTGCGTGGCACCGGCTTTGACGCCGTCGCTGCCGAAGGTGGTTCCGCCGCTGTTGAAGCTGTTTCCGGCCCGGCCGATGCCGGCAAGTCCGCCTTCGTCGGTGAAGAACTGGCCAAGTCCGACCGTCCGGAACTGACCGCTGCCAAGATCGTCGTTTCCGGCGGCCGCGGCATGGGCAATGGCGACAACTTCAAGATCCTCTACTCCCTGGCTGACAAGCTGGGCGCTGCCGTCGGCGCTTCCCGCGCTGCCGTTGACGCCGGCTTCGTGCCGAACGACATGCAGGTCGGCCAGACCGGCAAGATCGTCGCTCCGCAGCTGTACGTGGCCGTCGGTATCTCCGGCGCCATCCAGCACCTGGCGGGCATGAAGGACTCGAAAGTGATCGTCGCGATCAACAAGGACGAAGAGGCGCCGATCTTCCAGGTCGCCGACTATGGCCTGGTCGCCGATCTGTTCGAAGCCGTACCGGAGCTGGAAAAGACTCTCTGACCCAGTTCTTCCCCTGGCCGGGCCAGCCTCATCGGTCCGGCGTTTTGCCAACACCCCAGTAGAAAGAAACAAGAACAATGAAAAATCGTCGTACCCCTGTGCTGGTCTCCGGACTGGCGCTGCTGCCCTCGTTCGCCCACGCGGATTTCCTCGCCGACAGCAAGGCCAGCATTGAAGCACGCAACTTCTACTTCAACCGCGACTACCGCCAGAGCGGCGCCGCCCAGTCCAAGTCCGAAGAATGGGCCCAGGGCTTCCTGCTGCGCTATGAATCGGGCTACACCGACGGCACCGTGGGTGTGGGCGTCGATGCCCTCGGCCTGCTGGGCCTCAAGCTGGACTCCAGCCCGGACCGTTCCGGCTCCGGCCTGCTGCCGTACTCGGCCAGCGACAAGCGCGCCGCCGACGACTACAGCGACCTCGGCCTGACCGCCAAGCTGCGCGTGTCCAAGAGCACGCTGAAGGTCGGCACGCTGCTGCCCAAGCTGCCGGTGGTGCAGTACAACGACACCCGCCTGCTGCCGCAGACCTTCCAGGGCGCGCTGGTGGAGTCGAAGGAGCTCGACGACCTCGACCTGCAACTCGGCCAGCTGCGCGAAGTGAAGCAGCGCGACTCCTCGAACAACGAGGATCTGTCGATGACCCGCGGCAACAAGCGCAACATCGTCACCGGCAGCCACCTCACCAGCGATCGCTTCAACATCGCCGGCGGCACCTACCGCTGGAACAGCCAGCTGAGTACCAGCTACCACTACGCCAACCTCGAAGACCTGTACCGCCAGCACTACGTGAGCCTGGTGCACACGCTGCCGATCGCCGAAGGCCAGTCGCTGAAGTCCGACATTCGCTGGGCGCGCTCCACCGATGATGGCGGCAGCAACGTCGACAACCGCGCGCTCAACGCCATGTTCACCTACAAGCTCGGCAACCAGGCGTTCGGCCTGGGCCTGCAGCGCATGTCCGGCGACACCGGCTTCGCCTACCTGTCCGGCACCGACCCGTACCTGGTCAACTACGTGCAGATCGGCGACTTCGCCAACAAGGACGAACGCTCCTGGCAACTGCGCTACGACTTCAACTTCGCCTCCTACGGGCTGCCCGGCCTGAGCCTGATGACCCGCTACCTGCGCGGCGACAACATCGACCTGCTGAACGGGCAGGGCGACGGCAAGGAATGGGAGCGCGACACTGACGTCGGCTACCTGGTGCAGAGCGGCCCGCTGAAGAACGTCGGCTTCAAGCTGCGCAACAGCACCTTCCGCAGCAGCTTCGGCAATGACATGGACGAGACTCGCTTCATTGTCAGCTACACCTTGCCGATCTGGTGATCGGCAGCCTCCCCGGACTCGCGCCGGGGAGGCACTTGCCTGCCGTCAGACGCCAGCTTCATGGCTCGGCGCACTGCCTTTGAGCCGCCCCAGCCAGCTGCGCCGACCCTTGAACGGGCTGAAGGTCGGCACCTGCTGGAAGGGCACCCAGAGCTCGCCTTGCCAATCCAGCACCGCCACGCGCTGCGACGCCCAGCGCATCAGCAGCCGGCGCGGCTGCTCCGACCCTTCCTTGCCCGCATCGCGCAGCAGCGGAATCACCTGCTCGGCCAACCAGCGCCCGAGTGTGCGGCTCTCCGGATGGCCGAAGCGGATCAGCGCCTTGTACAGCGCCGCTTCGTTGATGACGTCCGTGGTGAGCTCCGCACCGCTGGCGGACAGCAGGCGGACTTCCTGCACTTCATAAGGCTCCACTCGGCGCGCCAGTGTTTGCGGATAATCCATGGCCAATAGCCGCGCCAGGTCGCTGGCGACCAACCACGGCTGGTCGTCGATCAGGATGCCGCGCAACGTGTGGTTGTGTCGCTGGAAGGTGGTGGGGGTGTAGAAATGGTCTTGCATGGGCAAAGCTCCTGGATAGTCCATTAAGAGAGCTGCCACTCGCCGCTGTCATCGAAGGGTGGCAGACCGCGCAGGGTTGACAGACCGGAACCAGGAGCCGGCAGACCAATTGGTCTCCCTGCGCGGTCCACCATTGATGCGCCGTAGAGTATTTCTTTGGACGCACGAATGCCTACGAAAACGATGCGCTCGTTTCCACACGCATCCGAAGGGAGATGTACCGCGCCTGGTTTGTCGGGCTGTCAAACCCGGTCGCGGAATTGACCGCGACCGGGCGAGAATAGGAGGGCGCCTCGTAGGCCCGCTGCGCAGACTTAGGTGGGAAGCTTCGGTTTAGAACTTATTCGCCCTGAGTTCGAGTCTCTAGCTGACGGCCGGGGTTAACGCCAGATCTCCACGACAGCCTTTCAGTGCGGGTGATTCTGTTGAATGAAATGAGTAAGTGCGTTGACGCTTTGATGAAAGCGTTGCGCCTGTGATAGCGAGCGCCAGAATCCAATGGCAAGTATGACCAGGCAGGTAACAAACTCCAGCCAGTCCGGTAATTCCTTTGCATTGGCGAAGCGGATAACTATGTACATACCGCCAAATGTAAGCAGAACAATACCGGGAAGGGAGATCAGTCGCTTGGCGAGCGGAGTCCAGTAATGAAAGTTTTCTCGATTGGCTGGTAGTGGAAGAAGCACGCTCAGATAGTGGAATGCAAAGCCGCTGCTCCAGATGAGCATGGCAAAAGTCAAGTAGCCTCGCTCGTCGAGCGAGTCGATGCCAGCCATGTTCAGGAAAAACAGGGGAGTAGTGGAGATAAGTATGTAGAGGCCGAGGATTGTTCGTCTGCCAATCTCGTAGCGATCGTTCACGGGGTGTCCTTATTAAGGCAGTCACATTCGAACTGTCCATTATGTGGGCGCAAATGTTCACCAATTGCGAATAGGCATGGCTCGGACACTTTACATGATGATGTCGAAATGGTGGCAAATAATGGCGGGGCGTTTGGACTTCGGCGCTGCCCCTCACAGCGAAGTGCTTTGCGCCGAATCGACTGTCTACGGCGTAGGCTGGTAGTTGGTGGTGGCTCAATCGTTGAGCCGAACCATGCCAACCCTTACGCTTGAGCGACAGCGAGAGGATATCGCCGAGTAGAAGGCCTCAATAGCTTAGGAAAGTTCTAGCCATGTCCTGCGCCCTCGGCTTATAAAACCCCTTCGCCGCTGTAGACCCGCAGGGATGGCGGCCCCACGAGATCAAGGAACGATGATGCGACGAGTCACGATGATTCTGCTCGCTGCCGCCCTGTTGCAGGGCTGTGCGCACCAGAAGACCGGCAACCAGTGCGAAGACAACTTCAACACCGAAGGCGGCTTCATCGCCGGCAAGACTTTCACTTCCAACGTCCAGCTGGACATGCCGGTGTCCAAGGTATTCGACCGGGCGCAGAAGACGTTGGTGAAGGAAGGTTTCACCATCCAGAACGCCGACGAGAAGAGCGGCACCATCTCCGCCTATCAGGGCGTGATCCTGAGCAGTCGTAACGCACCGTTGAACGTCGTGGTGGAAAAGTCAGGCTCCGGCTCCAAGGTAAGCTATGTCTTCGTCACCCTGGGGGGGATGTACACCACCGAGGGCGCGGTGCGTGACGGCTTCTGCCGGTTCACCGACGGGATTCGCGAGTAACCGCTAGCCCCTGCAGGAACTCGTTGCCTCGACGGCTTTTGTAGGGCGGGTAGAGCGCAGCGATACCCATGCCGTGGCGTGGTACGAAGCGATGGGTATCGCTGCGCTCCACGCCATCCTACGCACGAGGCCCCCGGATGTTCCTTTTCAGGGTGGCGCCATCGGGCCTACGCGCGGACCAGCTTCTCCACCAGGCGGCGAGTGAGTGGGGTGATGACCAGCACCAGCGGGAAGGCGATGCCCCAGCTGGCGAGCCATGCGCCGAGCCAGAACTGGGCGAAGTCGGGTGCCAGGCCGATGGCGCGGCCGGTGGAAAGGCCGGAGACCAGCAGGGTCATCACGCCGGACAGCATCAGGGCAAACAGCAGCGGGGCGTAACGGCGCGGGATCATGCGTGGCACTCCTGCGCGGGCTCGAGCTCTGGCTGCTGAAGGCGGCTGAGGGTTTCGGCGAAATGCTGGCCGAACATGAACGCGCTCTTCAGGTCGCCGGGGCAGAAGTCCGGCGCGGTCTTGTCGGCCTGGGCCATCAGGCCGGACCAGGATCCGAGTCGGTTGGCGGCTTCGTGCTCAGGCACTCCCTGATGTTGTTCGGGAAGGATCGGGTTGCCGGCCCAGAGCATCCCGTGCTGCATGCAGAAGGTGAACATTGAGATCAGCGTGGATTGCTTGTCGCCGGCCGGCAGTGCCGAGACAGTGAAGCCGGCGGCGAGGCGGCCACGCAGCCTCTGCTGGCGCCACAACGGGCCGGTGGCATCCATCAGGGCTTTGAGCGGTGCCGAGACGCCGCCCAGGTAAGTCGGCGAGCCGAGGATCAGGCCGTGGTAGGCAAGCAGCGCTTGTGGCCGTTCGATCAGCTCGTGGGCCTGGAGCAACTGCACTTCGCAGCCGGGCACCCGGCGAGCGCCGTTGGCGATGGTCAGGGCAATGCGCTCGGTGCGGCCGCTGGCACTGTGGTAGACGATGGCGATGCTTTTCATGGAGTTCTCCTGTTTCTTACGCAAGGTCAAAGCCGCGTCCGGGTTGACCGGCAAGGGCTTTGGCGTGAACCTACAAGTTCAAGCGAACTTGAGGTCAAGAGGTGTTCCATGGATATCGCTGACGTGGCCAGGCGCTCCGGCGTGCCGGCTTCGACCCTGCGTTTCTACGAGGAGAAGGGACTGATCGTTTCGCTCGCCAAGCCCGGCGCGCGCCGGCAGTTCGCACCGCAGATTCTTGACCAGTTGGCGTTGATCACCCTGGGGCAGTCGGCCGGATTCAGCCTCGAGGAGATCCGCTCGATGTTTTCCGGTGACGGCGGGGCGAATATCGACCGGCAGATGCTGGAGGCCAAGGCGGATGAGCTGGATGCCACGATCAAGCGTTTGCGGGCGATGAGTCGCGGGTTGCGCCATGCGGCGGCATGCCCGGCGCCCAGCCACGCGGAGTGTCCGACTTTCCAGCGATTGGTAAAGACGGCGGCGGAGAGCGCGTTGGCGGGGAAGAAGGAGCGGGGGCGGTTGAAAACGGGGAAGGCCTGATTGGTGGTGTTTTCGAAGGGCGAATAACCCGGAACGGGTTATTCGCCGACAAGGCGGATAACGCCATAGGCGTTATGCGCCCTACGGTGGTGAAAGTCCTGCGTGGGGAGAGGGGGGGGCGGTTGGCACAGCTCTTCGCAGGGTCGAGGGGACGCCCAGTCCTTGCTCGCGAACAGAGTCAGCCGGCCACTCCGGTGCTGGGTTGTTCGCGAGCAAGCTCGCTCCTACAGGGAAACGCCCAGCGCGGCGGATAGCCACTCGCAGAAGCCCACCGCCTGCGCATTGCGTTCGCTCTGCTGGTGCACCAGCAGTGACCAGTTCGGTCCGCGCACGGTCTGCTCGCTGAGTGGGGTGAGCAGGCCATTGCTACGGGCATCGCCGGCCAGCAACTGGCTCACCAACGCGATACCCAGCCCCTGGCTGGCAGCGTCGAGCAGCAGTCCCGGATCGGAGAAGTTCAGCCCCTCGCTGCGCTGGCCGACGTCCGCTCCACCCTGCACCTGCCAGTGCGCCCAGTCCATTTCCCGTTCGCCGTGCAGCGTGGTGCGCGCAGGCTCCGGCTGCGTCAGCAGAGAAGGGTGGCAAGCCGGATAGAGACGATCCTCCAGCAGCACGCGGAAGCGGCACTCGGCCTGGGCAGTGAGATCGTCGCGCACAGCGATGTCGATGGTCTGGCTGGCCATGTCCGGGGTTTCGTCGGTGGTCAGCAGCCAGAGGTCGATTTGCGGGTGGCGTCCGTGGAAGTCGGCCAGGCGCGGTACCAGCCAGTGCCGCGCGAAAGCCGGGGTGGTGTTGACCACCAGCTGGTTGGGCTTGCGGTACTGGTCCAGGCGGCGGATGCCCACGGCCAGTTGCTGCAGCATCGATTGCGTGGTGCTGAGCAGGTCAGCGCCGGCGTCGGTCAGCGCGACCTTGCGCCCTGAGCGATAGAACAGCGGCTGTTCGACGAAGCTTTCCAGGCTGCGGATCTGCTGGCTGATGGCCGACTGGGTGAGGTGCAACTCCTCGGCGGCCTTGTGGAAGCTGCCCAGGCGCGCGGCGGCTTCGAAGCCGCGCAGGGCATTCAGGGGTGGCCAGTGTTTGAGCATGATCGATAAGTTCGTCTAATCAGATTTACGCAAAATCTATCGTTTGTTGTGACGTTTTCACAGGCCTAGCATTGTCATCAGGCGCCGCTTAACCCTTTCCCTCCGATAAAAATTCCTTACCGAAGGTTCGAATATGCATCGCAATGACGATAGGCAGAACGGCTGGCGCATGCCTGCCGAATGGGTCAACCACGCGGCGACCTGGATGGCATTCCCGCACAACCGTCCGCTCTGGGAGGGCGGCTGGCGCGTGACCCTGGAGCAGGTGCAGGAAGACTTCGCCCGTGTCGCCAACGCTATTGCCCGCTTCGAGCCGGTGAAGCTGGTGGTGGACCCGTCCGCCGTGGCCCGCGCCGCCGAACTCTGCGGGCGGAATGTCGAGCTGGTGCCGCTGCCCATCGACGACAGCTGGTGCCGTGATTCCGGGCCGACCTTCGTCTGCCATCCGCAGCAGGGTGTAGCCGGCGTGAGCTGGCGCTTCAACGCCTGGGGCGGCAAGTCCGAGCACACCCTGGACGAAGGCCTGGGCCGTCGCATTCTCAATAACCTCGGGTTCGACTGCTTCGGTACGCCGCTGTCCAACGAGGGCGGGGCGATCCATGTGGACGGCGAGGGCACGCTGATCACCACCGAGTCGGTGCTGCTCAACCCCAATCGCAACCCTGGCGTGAGCAAGCGCGAGATGGAGGAAATCTTCAGCCGCCTGCTGGGTGTGACCAAGACCATCTGGCTGCCGGGCGACCCGCAGTACGTCACCGGTGACATGACCGACGGCCACGTCGATGGCGTGTGCGCCTTCGCCCGTCCTGGCGTGCTGCTGGTGGATGCTACCCACGATAGCTCCAGCGTCTACGCCCAGGTCGCGAAGGAAAACCGTCGCGCGCTGGAATTGGCCACCGATGCCCAGGGTCGCTCCTTCGAGCTGATCGAACTGTTCGAAGCCAGCGCCGCGGTGGACCCGGAGGCGGAAGTGTTCTGCGCCTCCTACACCAACTTCTACCTGGCCAACGGTGCGGTGATCATGCCGGCCTACGGCATCGCCGCCGACGACGAAGCCGCCGCCGTGCTCGCCCGTGCTTTCCCCGGTCGCGAAGTGGTGCCGGTGCGCATCAATAACCTGGCCCACGGCGGCGGCGGTGTGCACTGCATTACCCAGCAGCAGCCGGCCTGGCCGCTGGGAGGCCTGTGATGAGCAAGCTGAGCGTCGCGGTGCTGCAGTTTTCCTGCAGCTGGGACCTGCCGCGCAACCTCGCCGAAGCCGAGCGCCAGGTGCGCGCGGCGGCGGCGGAGGGAGCGAAACTGATCCTGCTGCCCGAGTTGTTCGCCACGCCGTACTTCTGCATCGAGCAGGACCATTCCCACCTCGCCCTGGCCCAGCCGTATGACAACAGCCCGCTGCTGCAGCGCTTCGCCAGCCTGGCGGCAGAGCTGAACGTGGTGCTGCCGATCAGCTGGTTCGAACGGGCCGGTAACGCCTACTTCAATTCGCTGACCGTCGCCGACGCTGACGGCAGCCTGCTCGGGGTGTACCGCAAGACGCACATCCCCAACGCCATCGGCTACCAGGAGAAGGAGTACTTCAGCCCCGGCGATACCGGCTTCCGTGTCTGGGACACCGCCGTCGGCCGCCTCGGCGTGGGCATCTGCTGGGACCAGTGGTTCCCCGAGACTGCTCGCTGCCTGGCGTTGCAAGGCGCGGAGATGCTGCTGTTCCCCACCGCGATTGGCTCCGAACCGGGCGCCGAGCAGCTGGACTCCCGCGACCACTGGCAGACCGCCCAGCGCGGCCACGCTGCCGCCAACCTGCTGCCGGTGCTGGCGGCCAACCGTATCGGTGAGGAAGTGGCGCCCAGTGATGACAGGCTGCGCATGCGCTTCTACGGCTCGTCCTTCATCACCGACCACAAGGGCGCGCTGCTGGGCGAAGCCGGGCGCAACGAGACCGCCGTGCTGGTCCGCGAGCTGGACCTCGACCTGGCCCGCGAGGAGCGCCTGACCTGGGGCGTCTACCGCGACCGCCGGCCGGAAATGTACGGCCCGTTGCTCGGCCTCGATGGCCGCCACCTGCACCCGCGCTGGCAAGGAGTCTGACCATGAACAAGCACCTGATGATGGGCGCGCTGGGGTTGTCCCTGGCGTGCTGCCTGCAACCGGCTATGGCCGAAGAGAAGGTCCTGCGCCTGTTCAACTGGGCGGATTACTTCGCCTCCGACACCCTGGCCAACTTCACGAAAGAGACCGGCATCCGCGTCATCTACGACGTGATGGACAGCAGCGAGACGCTGGAGGCCAAGATGATGGCCGGGCACAGCGGCTATGACCTGATCTTCCCCGGCGATACCGTCGCCGAGCGCCTGATGCGCGCCGGCGCGTTGCAGAAGCTCGACGACAGCAAGCTGGAGCACCTGGGCGATATCGAATCGGGCCTGCGCGACTTGCAGACCAAGTACCCGTACTCGCGGCATGCCGTGGTGCCCTACACCTGGGGCAGCATCGGCCTGACCTACAACCAGGCAAAGATCGAGCAGCGCATGCCCGGCGCGCCGGTGAACAGTCTTGACCTGATGTTCAAGCCGGAGATGGCCAGGCACTTCGCCGACTGCGGCATCTCGATGATCGACTCGCCGGACGAAGTGCTCGCCGTGGTGCTCAACTACCTCGGCCGCGACCCACGTAGCGGCAAGCCGCAGGATCTGGCGGACGCACTGGCGGTGCTCAACGGCATCCGCCCGTATATCCGCAAGTTCCAGTCGCAGCCCGTCACTCAACTGGTCAATGGTGACCTGTGCCTGTCGCTGGGCTACAGCGGTGACGTGATCCAGTCGCAACGCGCTGCCGACGAGGCGAAGAAGCCCGAGCGCTTCGAGTACCGCGTGCCGCGCGAAGGCACTTCGGTATGGATGGACACCATGGCCATTCCCGCGGACGCGCCGCACCCGGAGTATGCCTACGCACTGATCAACTACCTGATGCGTCCGGAGGTGATGGCGGCGATCAGCAACGCCACCGGCTACCCGACGTCCAACGCCAAGGCGCGCCCGATGGTCGAGGCGAGCATGCGCGACAACCCGGACATCTATCTTGATGAGAAGGCCTACGCGCGACTATTCCCCGGCAAGGACATCCCGCAGCGCGACATGCGTTCACGGATGCGCACCTGGACCAGCTTCAAAACCGGCACCGGCGGCTGAGGAGGCGAGGATGATGACACGCAGGAACCTGCTCGGCGCCGGCATGACGCTGGCGACAGGCCTCGGGCTCGGCCTGGGCCGCGTCGCCCTGGCGGCGAAGCCCTGGTACATGCCCGACGAGCACCGCAAGCAGGAGCGGGTGTTCGTTGCCTATGCGGCGAGCGCCGACATCTGGGAAGACATGGTTCCGGATGTCAACGCCACGGTGGCGCGACTGGCTCGCGCCATTGCCGAATTCCAGCCGGTGACGGTGCTCTGCCGGCCGGAACAACAGGCCGAAGCCAAGCGCGCGTGCGGCGGCCAGAACGTCGACTTCCTGCCTGTTCCGGTGGACGACATCTGGGTGCGCGACTACGGCGGCTGCTTCCTGGTCAACGACGCGCCGGGCGGCATGGCGCTGGCCGACTTCAACTTCAACGGCTGGGGCGGCAAGCAGCACGCCGAGCGCGACCGCAAAGTGTCGGCGGCGCTCGCCGAGGACCTGGAAGCCAAAGCCCTCGTCAGCGAGCTGTGCGGGGAGGGTGGCGGCATCGAGGTGGACGGCCACGGCACGGCGATCTTCACCGAGAGCTGCTGGCTCAATGACAACCGCAATCCGGGCTGGACGCGCCCGCGTATCGAGGCCGAGCTCAAGCACATGCTGGGGCTGCGCAAGGTGATCTGGCTGCCGGGCATCCGCGGCAAGGACATCACCGATGCGCACGTGGATTTCTATGCGCGCTTCGTCGAGCCGGGTGTGGTGGTGGTCAACCTGGACAACGACAAGCGCTCCTACGACTACGAGGTCACTCGCCGGCACCTGGAGATTCTGAAGAGCGCCACCGACGCCGATGGGCGCAAGCTTGAACTGCACAGTCTGCCGCCGCCGATGAACCCCAAGGCGAACGCCTACAACCGCGACAACCCGGACTTCGCCGCCGGTTACATCAACTACCTGCCGGTGAACGGCGGGGTGATCGCGCCGAAGTTCGGCGATGCGGCGGCCGATGAGCATTGTCACGCCTTGCTCAGCGAGCTGTATCCGGACCGGGAGATCGTGCAGCTGAACATCGACCCGATCGCCGCCGGCGGTGGCGGCATTCACTGTGTGACCTTGCAGATGCCGGCGGTGTAGGCCGCCTCGCGCAGCCTGCCTCTTCGTAGAAGCGAGCTTGCTCGCGAATTGGATTTCCCAACGGCGCCGAGCTGCGCGGGGTTGCGAGCAAGAACTGAGCGTCCCCCTCGCTCCTACAAGTCCGTTATCGCTGGATGTGCCACGGGAGGCCGGCGAATTCGTTTTCGGCGGATAACCCGTTCCGGGTTATGCGCCCTACGGTGGGGTCAGTTTCGTAGGATGGGTGGAGCACAGCGATACCCATGCAGTTCGAGCTGGGAATGATGGGTATCGCTGCGCTCCACGCTATCCTACGGTCGAAAGTTGTTGCGCGATCAGTGCTCGGCGAACGCCTCGTTCAGCAATGCGGGCAGGGCAATGCCGGCTGCGCTGGCGAGGGCGAAGTCGCGTTCGCCGTGCAGGGGGCCGGGGACGGGATTGATGTGGAGGACGGTCGCGCGAAGGCGCCAGGCGATCTCGGGAATTTCCGCCGCCGGGTAGACCACGCCGGACGTGCCGATGGAGATCAGCAAGTCGCATTGTTCGGCGGCCTGGAAGGCATGAGTGATGGCGTCCATCGGCAGGCTTTCGCCGAACCACACCACGCCGGGACGCAGCGGGCCGCCGCAATGGGCGCAGGCCGGTGGTTGCACGCGGCGGCCGGCCTCGGGTTCGTCCGGTACCGGCAACGGCGCGTCCGGGTCACGCTGGCACTGGAAGCAACGCGGGCGTTCCAGCTGGCCATGCAGGTGGGTGACGTCCAGGCTGCCGGCACGCTCGTGGAGGTCGTCGACGTTCTGGGTGATCAGCGTGAGCTTGGGTACCTTGCTCGCCAGGGCGGCAATGGCCAGGTGCGCGAGGTTGGGCTGTGCGCGATGGACGACGCTGCGTCGCCATTCATACCAACCCCAGACCAGCGCCGGGTCGGCGCGGTAGGCCTCGGCAGTGGCCAGTGAGGCGGCGTCGAAACGCTCCCACAGTCCGGTAAGGCGGTCGCGGAAGGTGGGAATGCCACTCTCGGCGGAAACGCCGGCGCCGGTGAATACCACGACGTGGCGGGCAGTGCGCAAGGCATCGAGCAGGTCAGGGTCGAGGATCATGGCGCGGATTCCTGCGCGGCCGGAGCGCTTTCCAGGCGATTGCGGCCGGCCGCCTTGGCACGGTACAGCGCACGGTCGGCGGCTTCGATGAGGGCTTGTGGGCTGCTGTCGTTGCCACCGGGCAGGGTGGCAATGCCGATGCTCGCGGTGATCCGGCCGACCGGGCTGCCGGCGTGGGTCAGGTTGGCCTGCCGCAGACGTTGCATGAATTGTTCGGCCACGGCCAGGGCGCCATCGGCTCCGGTGTTGGGCAGGATCACCGCCAGCTCTTCACCGCCATAGCGCGCGGCAAGGTCGCCGGGGCGACGCACGCTGTCGGCAAGAACGCGGCCGATGCGCCGCAGGCAGTCGTCGCCGGCCGGGTGGCCGTAGGTGTCGTTGAAGCGCTTGAAGTGATCCACGTCGATCAGCAGCAGCCCCAGCGGTGTGCGCTCGCGGTGCGCGCGGCGCAGCTCGGCGATCAGGTGCTCATCGAAGCTGCGGCGATTCTCCAGGCCCGTCAGCGGGTCGCGCGAGGCGAGCACCTCCAGCTGACGGTTGGCCTTGAGCAGGTCTTCGCGGGCGTCGCGCAGCAGGCGCTCGGTGCCGATGCGCCGCTGGATGGCGAGGATCAGCAGGCTGCCGATGACGACGATGACCATCAGCAGGCCGAAGGCAATGGCCACCGTGCGCAGGGCATCGGCGGCCCAGGCGGCGAGGGCTTCGTCCTTGCCCAGGGCCACCGAGGTCACCAGCGGGTAGCGCTCGTTCTTGCGGAAGGCGTAGATGCGCTCGATGCCGTCCAGCGAGGAGGCGAAGGTGGCGCTGCCGACCGTGGCGCTGTCCAGGTACTGGGTGAAGATCGGCGAGCGCGAGAGTACCCGGCCCATGTCGCTCTCGCGGAAGGGATAACGCACCAGTACCTGGCCGTTGCTGGTGGCCACGCCGATGGCGCCGGTCTTGCCGATATCGATCTTGCCGAACAGGCGGAGGAAGTCCTGCACGCCGAGGGCGGCGACTATCACTCCGGCGAAATTGCCCTGGTCGTCGTTGTAGCGCCGGCTGACAGTGATCACCCAGACGCCGGTGGATCGGCTGTGGATCGGCTCGCCGATGTAGGCCTCCAGCGAGGGATTGTCGCGATGGTGGATGAAGTAGGCGCGGTCGGCGCTGTTGGAGCCAGGCGGGAAGGGGCCGGTGGAGGTCATCAGCCAATTACCCTGGGCGTCGTAGATGCCGACGCCGTTGAGCTGCACCAGCAGGTGCTGCTGGCGCTGCACCAGTTCGTCCAGGCGCTGAAGTTGCGGAGCGTCGCGGCCTTCGTGCTCCAGGCGCTCGGCGAGGCCGAGCAGGAGCATGGAGCTCTGGGTGATAACGCCCTCGACATAGGTGTCCAGGGCCTGGGTGAGGTTGAGGTTGTGCGTGGTGGTTTCCGCCAGCGTGCGCTCGCGCGCCGACCACAGCTCCCACGCGGTGGCGGCGGCCACGGCGAGGCTGATGATCGACAGCAGGAGAATGGCAAGACGGATGTCGCGTTTCACTCTGGCCTCGTTGGGTCGGTCCCTGTGACGGTTGCCGTGCGCTGGGGGCTTCGCCCGGCGGGAATGCAGGGAGGCGCCGGTTGCATGCGCCCGGTTGCGTGTCGTTCGTCAGACGCCTGGCATGCCGCTGAGTTGCACACGGTTGCGACCTCTCTGCTTGGCCACGTACAGGTGCTGATCGCAGCGGGCAAGCAACTCTCTTGGCTCCTGCAGCCCGCTCTCGTTGGCCATCGCCGCGCCGAGGCTGATGGTCAGGTGGCGCAGGCTGTCGGGCCGGTAGAAGTGCTCGATGCCCAGGCTGGCCACCTGCTCGCGCAGCCGTTCGGCCACACAGCGCAGGTCCTCGGCGCTGGTCGCTTCCAGCAGGATGGCGAACTCCTCGCCGCCATAACGATAGACGTTGGCGCGCCCGCCGCGCAGGGTGCCGACCAGGCTTTCGGCCACCTGGCACAGGCAGCGGTCGCCGGTCTGGTGGCCGTAATGATCGTTGTAGGGCTTGAAGTAGTCGATGTCGGCCATCAGCAGGGCGAAAGGTCGGCCGTGGGCGCGCATGCCGTGCCAGCTCTCGTTTAGCTGCAGGTCCAGGGAGCGGCGGTTGCCCACGCCAGTGAGGCCGTCGGTGGCTGCCAGCTCCTGCAGCCGCAGGTTGAGCGCGGCCAGCTCCGAACGTTGGCGGCGCTCCTCCAGATCGGCGAGGAAGGCCTGGCGCACGCCCTTGATGTTGGTCCAGCTGATGAACAGGCTGAACAGAGCGATGGGCAGGTAGACCAGGGTAAAGATCAGCAGCGGCTTGGTCGCCCCGTCATGGATCAGCCAGACGTTGTAGAGAATGATCGCCGAGATGACCGCCGATACCACGGCGATGCCTTTGAAGGAATAGCGCACGCCGAGGTTGCCTAGCAGGATGAACACCACCGAGGCGTAGAGGAAGAACGGCACGTCGGGCGATGCACTGCGCTTGAGCAGTTCGAACCAGGCGATGGTCGAGATGATGTCGTGCACCGGCATCAGCAAGTCCATCACCAGGACGCTGCGGCTGAAGCGGAACACCAGGAAGATGTTGATCAGGCCGAGGAGGCTCAGGGTCGTGCGCAGGAATAGCGATTCCTTCGCCATGTCCGGAATCAGCAGGGCATCGGCCAGCACATAGGAGTCGTAGGCGGCCATGGCGATGAAGTTGATCGCCAGCAGGAAACGCCGGTAATGCTGGACCACGTACGCCTTGTAGGCATCCTGCAGGCGCGGCGGAATTCTCCCCTGGTACTGCTGCCGGGGAGGAACGGCGGGGAACTCGGGTGCGGTCATCGAAAGTGGGAGCCTGTGTCTGCCATCCGGGGCGAATGCTGGCCAAGGGCTAGAGTAGGGGGCGGCACCATCGCCGTCCAGCGGGGCGATGCATAGGCTGTACCAAAATATCGATCACCGGAGATTGGCTCTATTACCAAAGGCATTAATGGATCTTTATAGGGTGCCAATGCCGCGGCATGATGGCCGCCACCACCCGCTGTCGAGGCCTTACATGTACCTACCCGCGCATTTCGAGGAAAACCGCCCGGAGGAGCTGCACCGGCTGATCCGTGAGCATCCCCTGGGCATTCTGGTCACCGGCCATGACGGCCTGCTGGACGCCAACCATCTGCCGTTCGAGCTGGAGCATTCTGGCGAAAAACCGCTGCTGCGCGCCCACGTCGCCCGCAACAACCCGGTGTGGCGGGAGGCCGACGGTGAAGAGGTGCTGGTGATCTTCCGTGGCGAACACGCCTATGTCTCGCCCAACTGGTACCCGAGCAAGCACGAGGCGCATCGCCAGGTGCCGACCTGGAACTACCAGGTGGTGCATGTACGCGGCCGTCTGAAGGTCATGGACGAGGAGCGCTTCGTGCGCGGCGTGGTCGGCCGCCTGACCCGTACCCACGAGGCCGGCGAGGACAAGCCGTGGAAGATGAGCGACTCCACCCCGGAATTCATCAGCGGCATGCTGGCGAACATCGTCGGCATCGAGGTGGAAATCGGCGAGATCATCGGCAAGTCCAAGCTCAGCCAGAACAAGGAGGACCGCGATCGGCTGGGGGCCGCGGCGGAGCTGGAGATACGCGGTAGCCACGAGCTGGCCGGGGCGATGGTCAAGTCCAGGGACGCGCAGGACTGACCTGTAGGAGCGAGCTTGCTCGCTCCTACAAAAAGTGCTGGGGTGTTGGGCTAGATGCCGCCCAGCAGGTCGTGAGCGTCCAGCAGGCGCCAGGCGATTTCCGGGTTCTTCTCCAGGCCCCGGCGGATCGCGGCGGGGATGGCCTGGCGGGTTTTTCGGCAGAGGCCGGGTTGCTCGTCGAAGTCGAACTCGATGCCGCGCATGGTGCGCACCTCGTTGAAGCCGGGGGCGATGTGCAGGCGAATGCCCAACTGATCGAAGAGCTTGTGCTGCAGGCGTTCCAGGTCCGACAGGTCCTTGAGGTTTTCCAGGCGTTCGAGCAGGCGCTGTTCCTCGTGCCGGGTCAGCAGCAGGATGCGCAGGTCGGCGTTGGGTGTCTCCAATAGCCGCTCCCGGTCGCAATTGCAGGCGCCGGGCGGACATTGCTGGCGGAGCGGGGGCGTGGTGGGCATGTCCCGATCATAGCGGGGATCGGGAAATCGCGCAGGGGGACCGCTCTTGCCGTTTGTAGGAGCGAGCTTGCTCGCGAACCGCCCAGCGCTGGAACTGCCGGGAATCTGTTCGCGAGCAAGCTCGCTCCTACAACAAGAGGCTCAGTGCGCCGGCTTGCGAATGGTCTTGAGCAGGTCTTCCGGGCTGATCTGCCCGACGATGGTGTTCACGCCTTCACTGCCGGGCTGCGGCAGGCCGAGGATGTGGCCCTTGATCTTGCCGATCACGTGCATCTCGCACGGCTTGCAGTCGAACTTCAGGGTCAGCACTTCGTCGCCATGGATCAGCTGCATCGGCTGTACCTTGGTGCGCACGCCAGTCACGCCCTTGGCCTGCTTCGGGCACAGGTTGAAGGAGAAGCGCAGGCAGTGCTTGGTGATCATCACCGGTACTTCGCCGGTTTCCTCGTGGGCCTCGTAGGCGGCGTCGATCAGTTGCACGCCGTGGCGGTGGTAGAACGCGCGGGCCTTCTCGTTGTACACGTTGTACAGGAAGGACAGGTGCGACTCCGGGTACACCGGCGGCGGATTGGTCTCGGCCTTGCGGCCGCCGCGCGGATGGGCCTGCACGCGGGCTTCGGTGAGCGCCTCGATGGCCTCGCGGCGCAGCGACTTGAGCTGGGAGTTGGGGATGAAGAACGCCTGCGGGGCGTCCAGCCTGATGGCGTCGGCGTGGTACTGGGTGGTGCCCAGCTGGCCGAGCAGGTCGTGCAACTGGTCCAGCGCCTGTTCCGGCTTGTTGGCGGCGCCGAACGGGCCGTCCAGAGCGACGCTGGCGCTGACGCCTTCCTCGCTGGTGGCGGTCAGTTCCAGGCGCTCTTCACGCAGCCTGGCGACCCACGACAGGCCGATACGGCGCTCGGCGGAAGTCTTCTGCAGCGCTTGCTGCCAGTTGTGGTCGAGGTTGCGCGACAGCGGGTGGTTCGGGCGCAGCCGGTAGAGGCCTTCGGGCATCTCGTTGGGCTCGACGCGGTAGCGGTAGCGCTTCTCGCCGTCTTCTTCGAATTCGCCTTTCGGCTCGGCGATGTTGGCGCGGAAGCCGACCACTTCGCGCTTCACCAGCACGTTGAGGCCGTCGCCGTTGGACAGCGGGTCCTTGGTCACTACCAGCAGGTCGCGCTTGCCGACCTTCTCCACGGTGCCCACCGGCAGGCCGGTGAAGGTCGGCGAGTCGAAGGCGCCGATGTCGATCTTGCGGTCGCTGACGAAGTAGTCGGTGCTGCCGCGGTGGAAGGTCTTGTCCGGGTCCGGCACGAAGAAGTGGTCGGTGCGGCCGCTGGAGGCGCGGGCCAGGTCCGGGCGCTCGGCGAGGATGCCGTCCAGGCGCTGGCGGTAATAGGCGGTGATGTTCTTCACGTAGCCCATGTCCTTGTAGCGCCCTTCGATCTTGAAGGAGCGCACGCCGGCGTCCACCAGTGCGCTTAGGTTGGCGCTCTGGTTGTTGTCCTTCATCGACAGCAGGTGCTTCTCGAAGGCCACCACGCGGCCCTGGTCATCCTTCAGGGTGTAGGGCAGGCGGCAGGCCTGGGAGCAGTCGCCGCGGTTGGCGCTGCGGCCGGTCTGGGCGTGGGAGATGTTGCACTGGCCGGAGAAGGCCACGCACAGCGCGCCGTGGATGAAGAACTCGATGGCGGCATCGGTCTCGTCGGCGATGGCGCGGATTTCCTGCAGGTTCAGCTCGCGGGCCAATACCAGCTGGGAGAAGCCGGCCTGATCGAGGAACTTCGCCCTACCCAGGGTGCGGATATCGGTCTGGGTGCTGGCGTGCAGCTCGATCGGCGGGATGTCCAGCTCCATGATCCCCAGGTCCTGCACGATCAGCGCATCGACGCCGGCGTCGTAGAGCTGGTGGATCAGCGCGCGCGCCGGTTCCAGCTCGTTGTCGTGGAGGATGGTGTTGATCGTGGTGAACACCCGTGCGTGGTAGCGGTGGGCGAATTCCACCAGCTGGGCGATATCGCTCACCTCGTTGCAGGCGTTGTGCCGCGCGCCGAAGCTCGGTCCGCCGATGTAGACGGCGTCGGCGCCATGCAGGATGGCCTCGCGGGCGATGTGGACATCGCGGGCAGGGCTGAGCAGTTCCAGATGGTGTTTGGGCAGGGACATGGTTTCTTCTTTATCAGGCATGGCACGGGCAATCGCGCATTGTACCGGTCAAACGTCGCGCCGGCATCCGTGGCGTGCCGGACGGTGCGCAGAGGTACGCCTGTAAAGAATGGGGCGGCCGTTACCAGCCGCCCCGGGTGACTCAGTATTCGAACCGGTAGCCGACGTTGGCGTGGTTCTGGTCGAAGTTGTCACCGTCGCGGTAGCCCACTTCCATGAACAGGCTGTGCCCTTCGGTCAGACGCGTGGAGACGCCCACGGCCGCTTCGCGCCAGCCTCCACTGAAGTCCGAGCTCTGCTTGGGCGTGCCGTTGATCCGGTAGCCGATGTCATCGGCCATCAGTTCGCGCACGTAGCCGCCCTTGAGGTACACCTCGGACTTGTGTTTCGCGTTGCTCAGCTCGTAGCCGACGATACCGCCGGCGCGGGCCAGCAGCGAGTCGTAGTCGTCGTAGTGGATCTTCAGGCCATTGCTGGCGCGCGAGGAGAAGCCGCCCTGGTCGGTGTAGACCAGTTGTGCCTGGGGTTCGACGAACCACTGGCTGTCCTTCTCGCGGTGCAGGGTGAAGCGTTTGCCGGCTTCCAGCGAAGCGGAGTAGCCCTTGCTGCTGCCGGAACTCTTCACACGGTTGCCCTGGGTGTCGTTGACGCTGAAGTTGTTCTTCTGGTGCGCGGCCTTGAGCACGGCGTCGAGGTAGAAGCCGTTCTCGTGCAGCCAGGTGCCGTAGATGCCGACATGCGTGTTGCGCGCGCCGCCGCTGCCTTCGTCGAAGCTCTGGTCGGCCTCGGTGTGGCCGATCATGGCGCCGACGAACAGGTCGCCGCTGCTCACCGGTACGCGGCGGTCCAGGCCCAGCTGGATGCCCTGGTAGCTCAGGCGATAGCCGTCGAAGTTGCTGCCGGCGAAGGAGTGCAGGCGGCCGCCATTGGTACGTAGCCAGACGTTGCCGTCCGTATCGCGCTCGGTGTAGCGCAGTTCACCCATGCGCTGCAGCAGGGTCTGCATGTCGAGGTAGGACAGCAGGTAGTTGGTGTGCACCTGAGCGTGGAAAGCGCGGGTGGTCGAGGTGCCGGGACCGGGGGCGGGGCCGGGCGGTGTCGGCGCGACCGGGTCGCCGGGTTCGATCGGGCCGGGCGGAGTCGGATCGACCGGGGGCGTCGGGTCGACTGGAGGAGTCGGGTCGACTGGAGGGATGGGATCCACCGGCGGAGTTGGATCGACCGGGTCGGTCGGGCCCGGATCCACCGGCGGCGCGGTGTAACCGTAGAGCTCCCAGTTGTCGTCCTCGTTCTTGCGCAGGGCGTAGGTATTGCCACCCAGCTCCACCAGCGCGCCCTCGTACAGCCCGAACTGGCCGCTGCCGCCATTGGTCTCGATGATCTCGATGCGCTCGTTGCCCAGGGTGCTCTGCGATCCGTCGTTGGCCACCAGCACCGAGTGGTTGCCGGCGCTGCCGCCGGCTTCGCTGATGCTCAGCTTGTCGGTCAGCTGGTTGACGATGTCGGTGTAGAAGTGGAACGCCCCGGTGCCGCTGAGCGAACCCAGTTGCAGGCTGCCATAGTGCTCCGGCTGGTTGGCGGCAAAGCCGCTCTGCCAGGATTCGCGGCTGTTGAGGAAGACCTGCGAGCCGTCCTGCAGGTCCAGCGCGGTGAGGTTGGAAGTGGCGTAGTGAGCTGCCTCGCCGCTGTTCTTGTCCAGCAGGTACCAGCGCGAGCCCTTGAGGTTGAGGGTGGCGCTGCTGGCGCTGCCGTCCGTTGCAACAGTGCTGTCAGTCACCGCGCGGCCCACCAGCTCGCTGTCCTGCGCATTGAGCGTGAAGCTGCTGGCGAACACGCCCTCGGTGCTGTTCTGGCTGGCGTTGACGTTGAGCAGGCTGCGCCCGTCCCGGGCAGTGGCGCTGCTGTTGGCGAGGTTCAGGGTGGCATCCTGCACCGCGTCGGCGACGTTCATGATGCCGGCGTTCTGGCCGTCGGAGGTGCGCCCGGCAAGGCCACCCACCTCGATCAGCCCGGCGGTTCCGGTGGCGCCGTCGAGGTGTGCCATGTCGGTATCGGTCAGGTCGATGACTTGGCCGCCTTCGAGACGATCACCGTCGCTGGCGAGGCTGTAGCCATTGGCGAAGGAGTAGCGGATCGCGCTGGCGGCGGAGTTGATGCTGTTGCGCACCCCGGCCACCAGGGGCGTGAGGGTGATCTTCGCGCCGTCGCCCATGACCCGCAGACCGGCCGAGTCCTTGCCTTCGGTGGTGATGTCGACCTTGCCGTACACCGTCACTTCGGAGTTGCCGTACTGGGAGCCGGCGTGGCCGGTGCTGTTGGTGGGGGAGCTGGCGCTGCCACCACCCAGAGAGCCAGCAGCCAGGCCGTGGGACTGGCCGGAGCCGGTGGTGTGGATCACCGTCTGGAAGTCCTGGTGTTGCTCGCTGTTGATCGTTACCTGCGAATTACCGGTGGCCCAGGCGCCGATCTCGTTGGTCCCGGCGGTCTTGATCCGCAGGTGGCCGCCATCGTAGCCGGTGGCGGTGACACTGGAGTGGTTCAGCGCGAACAGGGCGTTGGCGCCGTAGCGACTGTTGCTGCCCTGGTTGAAGTCACCCCCCATGAAGGTGATCGACGAGTTCGCCGTGGCATAGAGACCCACGCCGTTGCTGATGCCAGTGCCGTTCATGTCCACGAGGTCGAGCGTCACGGTGCCGTTGTTATTGGCCTCCACCGAGCGCTGGCTGGACTTGTTGGTGACCGTCAGCACATAGGGCGCGCCGTCTTTCGCGGTCATGTCGATGGTCCCGCCATTGGCGGCGAACAGGCCCTTGCCGCCGGCGATGGTCAGGTTGGCGTTGCCGTTGAGCTCGGCGCTGGAAGTAGCGCCGTCCACGTACATCGCGCTTTTCGGGCTGTTGTAGCCCGAGCTGGTGGAGGTGGCGGTGAGGTTGCCGTTGAGCACGAAGCGCCCGCCCGCGGTAACCGCGATGCCGTTGTAGACGTACTTGCTGGCCGAGTTGGTGTTGCTGCCGTAGTTGTAGCTGATGTCACCGTTGACGGTGACCAGGCTGTTGGCGCTCTTGATATCCAGGGTATTGCCATCGACCTTGCCACTGACGCCTGTGAGTACCAGGGGCGAGCCGCTGGGGCCGGTCATGGTAATGATGGCGCCGTTGCTCACGGCAAAGGTCTTGATGGTGCCGACCTGGGTGAAGTCTTCGTATTGGCCGCTCTGGTTGGCGGTATAGCGTTGATCGGTTTCGGTGACGCTGTTGGCCGCCGTTGCGGTGGCCACGGCCAGCGGGCTGGCCAGCAGAAGCATCAATGGGGTGTTCTTCATCACGGTTTCCTACCGCCTCTCGGCGGGATGGGTGAAGAGAACCCGGGTGCTCGTTTTCCGTGTGCCGCGCCAGTGAATTCCTGGCGTGAAGGGGTGGGGAGGTGGGGTTCAGCGGTGGTCTACCGGCACTGTGAGTCGCTCACGGGGGTTGGTGTCGGCGGCGATTGTCGACCGCCACCCCAGAACGCGCCGTTGAGCTATGTCAGAAAGTTTTCGAATCCGGCATGGGTATTGAGAAACGTCATGGCCAGGCCAGATTGCGCCTGACCTGAATCAATATGGACCTGCCCCGGAGCTGCGCAATGCAGCCATGCAGAGGGCAGGGCGGTGCCTTTGCAAAACTGCAAAGCGACCCTGCAACCCTGTCTATTCCGCGCTTTGTGGGCTGGGATCAAGATGCGCTCGTCCTCTCGGAAAACCTCCCCCACTTTCAAGGAACCGAATCATGAACGCCAAGCAATCCCTGCTCGCTGCCTCTCTCGCCCTGGCCATCGGCAATGCCTTCGCCGCCGGCAACCCGACTGTCGAACACAACACCCAGGCCTTCCTCGAAGCCCTGGAAGCCGGCAAGGGCCAGCCGCTGGAAACCCTCTCGCCCAAGGATGCCCGTGCGGTCCTGACCGGCGCCCAGGCTTCGGTGAAGGTCGATCTGTCCGGCACCCAGGTCAGCGAGAAGACCGTGCAGACCGAGGTCGGCCCGGTGAAGCTGACCATCGTCCGCCCGGCGGGCGTGAAGGGCACGCTGCCGGCGTTCATGTACTTCCACGGCGGCGGCTGGGTGCTGGGCGACTACCCGACCCACGCCCGCCTGATCCACGACCTGGTGGTGAATTCCGGCGCCGTCGCTGTCTACGTCGACTACACCCCGTCCCCCGAGGCGCATTACCCGGTGGCGATCAACCAGGCCTACGCCGCCACCAAATGGGTCGCCGAGCATGGCAAGGCGCTGAATGTCGACGGCAAGCGCCTGGCCGTGGCCGGCAACAGCGTGGGCGGCAACATGGCGGCGGTGGTCGCACTGATGGCCAAGGACAAGGGCACGCCCAAGCTGCGCTTCCAGGCGCTACTGTGGCCGGTGACCGATGCCAGCTTCGAGACCGGCTCGTACAACCAGTTCGCCCAGGGGCATTTCCTCACCAAACCGATGATGCAGTGGTTCTGGGACAGCTACACCACCGACCCGAAACAGCGCGCCGAGATCTACGCTTCTCCGTTGCGCGCCACCACCGACCAGCTCAAGGGCCTGCCGCCGACCCTGATCCAGACCGCCGAGTCCGACGTGCTGCGTGACGAAGGCGAAGCCTACGGTCGCAAGCTGGATGCCGCGGGTGTGGCTGTCACTTCCGTGCGCTACAACGGAATGATCCACGATTACGGCCTGCTCAACGTGGTGAGCAAGGTGCCGGCCGTTCAAGCCGCCATGCGCCAGGCCGGCCAGGAGCTGAAGGTCCACCTGCAGTAAGCCGCTTTCCTCCCTCGCCGCCAGGCGGGGGAGGCCACTTCTCTGGAGGGAACCCACATGAACCAGACCACTGAGCAAGAATCCGTCACCCTGATCATCCGCCACCGTGCCCGCCCCGACAGTGTCGCCGCGTATGAAGCCATCCTGCGCGAGCTGACCCGCGCCGCCAGCGAATTCCCCGGCCACCTGGGCGTGGACGTGATGCGCCAGGGTGAGCACTTCACTTCGGTGCTGCGCTTCGCCAGTGCCAACGAACTGCAAGCCTGGCTTGACTCGCCGCAACGCCGCGAACTGATCAAGCGTGCCGACCCGCACCTGATCGACGGTGAACAGAAGGAGCTGCACCGCGCCCACGAGTTCTGGTTCACCACCCCGGACAACCCGCAGAAGCAGCCGCCGCGCTGGAAACAGGCGGCCATCTCCTACCTGGTGATCCTGCCGCTGGTGATGCTGGTGCCGCAGCTCTGGCGCCCGCTGTTCACGCAAATCCCGCTACTGGGCGGCTTCGTGCCGGCCAACATGCTCATCGTAGCGACCATCGTCCTGCTGGTGGTCTACGTTTTCATGCCACGGGCCACGCGCCTGTTCTCCGCCTGGCTCAACGCCCGCTGATCGAAAGAGGAAATTGCCATGTACGCCGACCTGATCCTGACCAACGGCCGCTTCCACACCGTCGACCGCGAGAAACCCGAGGCCACCGCCGTGGCCATCGCCGACGGCAAGTTCATCGCCGTCGGCACCGAGGCCGAGGCCATGGCCTTGCGCGCTGGCGCCACCCGAGTCATTGACCTCAAGGGACGCACTGCGATTCCCGGTCTAAACGACTCGCACCTGCACCTGATCCGCGGCGGGCTTAACTACAACCTCGAATTGCGCTGGGAAGGTGTGCCGTCCCTGGCTGATGCCCTGCGCCTGCTCAAGGAGCAGGCCTTGCGCACACCGTCGCCGCAGTGGGTGCGCGTGGTAGGCGGCTGGAACGAATTCCAGTTCGCCGAGAAACGCATGCCGACCATTGAAGAGCTGAACCAGGCGGCGCCGGACACCCCGGTGTTCGTCCTGCACCTGTATGACCGCGCGCTGCTCAACCGCGCCGCGTTGCGCGTCGTTGGCTACACCAAGGACACCCCGAACCCGCCCGGTGGCGAGATCGTCCGCGACAGCAACGGCGAGCCCACCGGCATGCTGGTGGCGCGGCCCAACGCGATGATCCTCTATGCGACCCTGGCCAAGGGGCCGAAACTGCCCTTCGAGTACCAGGTCAACTCGACCCGCCAGTTCATGCGCGAGCTGAACCGCCTGGGTGTCACCAGCGCCATCGATGCCGGTGGTGGCTTCCAGAACTACCCGGACGACTACCAGGTCATCGAACAGCTGGAGAAAGACAACCAGCTCACCGTGCGCATCGCCTACAACCTGTTCACCCAGAAGCCCAAGGAAGAATTGGCCGATTTCAAGAACTGGACCAGCAGCGTCAAGTACGGCCAGGGCAGTGACTTCCTGAGGCATAACGGTGCCGGCGAGATGCTGGTGTTCTCGGCGGCCGACTTCGAGGACTTCCTCGAGCCACGTCCCGACCTGCCCGGCACCATGGAAGCCGAGCTGGAGCCGGTGGTGCGCCACCTGGTCGAACAGCGCTGGCCGTTCCGCCTGCACGCCACCTATGACGAGTCGATCTCGCGCATGCTCGACGTGTTCGAGAAGGTCAACCTGGATATCCCGTTCAACGGTCTGCACTGGTTCTTCGACCACTGCGAGACCATCTCGCCGAAGAACATCGAGCGGGTGAGGGCGCTGGGCGGCGGCATCGCCATCCAGGACCGCATGGCGTTCCAGGGCGAATACTTCGTCGACCGTTATGGCAAGCAGGCCGCCGAAGCGACCCCGCCGATCAAGCGCATGCTCGCCGAAGGTGTGCCGGTGGGCGCGGGTACCGACGCCACCCGTGTATCCAGCTACAACCCCTGGACCTCGCTGTACTGGATGGCCAGCGGCAAGACCGTCGGCGGACTGGAGCTGTACCCCGAAGGCCTGTCCCGCGCCACCGCGCTGGAGCTGTACACCCATGGCAGCGCCTGGTTCTCCAACGAACAGGGCAAGAAAGGGATGATCAAGGTCGGGCAGATGGCCGACGCGGCGGTGCTCTCCGCGGACTACTTCAATGTGCCGGAGGAAGAGATCAAGGCCATCGAATCGGTGCTGACCGTGGTCGACGGCCGCGTGGTGTTCGGCAGTGGCGACTTCGAGCGCCAGGCGCCGACGGCGATCCCGGTGCTGCCGGACTGGTCGCCGGTGGCCAAGGTCCCCGGCCACTGGCGCCCGCAAGCGCCGCTGCAGAATGCCGTGCACCAGTGTGTCGGCTCCTGCGGCGTGCATGGCCACAGCCACGAACGCGCGCGCCAGTCGAGCGTGCCGGTGAGTGACTTCCAGGGCTTCTGGGGCGCCTTCGGCTGTTCCTGCTTCGCCTTCTGACGCCAGAGCCTTTGTAGGATGGCGTGGAGCGCAGCGATACTCATCAATGGTCGCACCGACAGCATGGGTATCGCTGCGCTCCACCCATCCTGCGTTCGTGGCCGCGTACCATGGAAAACGACCATGCTATCCACCACCGTTATTCCACCGGTTGATTGCCCGTAGGATGGTGTGGAGCGCAGCGATACCCATCAGCGCCACAGCCCACCGCTAGAACCCCACCAATTGCCCCACCGCTTGAGCCTGCGGATCATCGCTGCGGCTCACCAGCGCATAGTTGTAGCCACCCTGGCTCCAGTAACGCGCCAGCAGGTCGCCATCGGTGCGCTGCCCCTGCGGCAACATCTCATGGCGCGGTCCCGGCGGGCGGATGAAGAAGGTCAACCGACGCCCCTGGCCATCCTCGTAGATCACCAGCGCCGCCGCACCCTGTTCGGTGGCGAGCAACCGCGCCCCGACGGTCTTCAATCCCACCTGCTCCAGCGCCGGTGGCGGCGGGGCGTCTTTCAGGTAGCGCGCCAGCCAACCATGCAGGTCGCCTCCATCGCGCAGGTCCAGCCCGTTCTGGCCGGCGTCGGCAAACAACCGGTAAGCCTGCACCGCATCCTGCATCGGCAGCATGCCGCGCAGCATCGCGTCGCCGCGCATCTGCCAACCCCCCATGCCACCGACGCCCAGCGCAATCAACAAGGCTGCCGCCGTCGCAAGGCGCGAACGTCTGCGCTGCTGGATCTGCCGGCGAATCCGCGCCGGGTCCAGTTGTTCGGGAATGGCTCCGCGCGCCTGGCCGGCAAAGGCCGCGCGCAGCTGCTGCGCATCCTGCCGCCAGCCTTCCACGCGGCGGGCGTCGTCCGGGTGCGTGGCGAGCCAGGCTTCCACCCACTGGCGACGCGCCGGTTCCAGCTGATCGTCGAGGTAGGCGTGCAGGTCCTGTTCCTGGGGCGTGCCGTCGGGAATGCGTTCGTTCATTTCAATACCCGCAAAGAAGGAGTCGCCGTCTGTCCTTCGCTCAGCGCGCGCAGCGCCGTGCGGGCGCGCGACAGGCGGGACATGACGGTGCCCATGGGAATATCCAGTGCCTCGGCCACTTCGCGGTAGCTCAGGCCCTCGACGCTGACCAGCGTCAGCAGCGCGCGTTGCTCGGCGGGCAGGCGCTCGAAGGCCTCTAGCGTCGAGCGTGCGCTGACGATGTCCTCGGGCGATGCGCTGACCGCGCTGTCCGCGCCGAACAGGCTCAGCAGGCGGGCGTAGCGTTTGGCCCGGCGCTGCCCGTCGATGAAGTGCCGGTAGAGGATCGAGAACAGCCAGGCACGCAGGTCGCCGTCGTCGCGGCGGCCGGTCCAGGCCGACAGCGCCTTCTCCAGGGTGGCCTGGACCAGGTCGTCGGCGCTGCTCGCGCTGCGCGTCAGCGACAGGGCGAAGCGCCGCAGCCGGGGTAGCAGTTCGCGCAGTGAATGGTCGTCCAGTGAATGCATCGGGGCGCCGGGAGTGGGTGGGTTCGAGCGAGAAAGACGTCTGTGGCAGCGATCTATTCCCGTCCCGCGAAAAAATATTTCTTTCGGGGTTGGCGGGAATAACCCGTGGCACGGTGCGTCGTACCGGCTCAACGCATTCAGCCTAAGCCTGAGGAGCTGGAAATGACAGAAACACCGCCCACCGCACCCAGCGTGCCCCTGCGCCTGGCGGCCATCGGCGCCGTGGTACTCGGCGTGGCCGCCGTCTTTGCCTACGTCGCCGGCTGGCTCGACCCGCAGCGCCTCACCCCGGACAAGGTCATCAACACCCTGGAGCACAACGGCGGAGTCTACCCCGGGTACCGGCGCAACCATGCCAAGGGCCTGTGCGTGATCGGCCACTTCGACAGCAACGGCGGCGTGGCCGACCTCTCGCGCGCCAGCCTGTTCTCCGTCGGCCGTGTACCGGTAGTGGGGCGCCTTGCGATCCCCGGCGGCAACCCCAAGGCCAGTGACGGCGCCGCGCCGATCCGTAGCCTGGCGCTGCGCTTCCTGCCGGCCGATGGCCAGGAATGGCGCACCGGCATGAACGCCATGCCGGTCTTCGTCGTCCGCGACGTGGCCAGCTTCTTCGCCCTGCAACAGGCCACCGCGCCGCAACCGGGCACCGGTAAGCCCGATCCGGCCAAGGCCGGGGCCTTCTTCAAGGCGCACCCCGAGACCGGCCCCTTCCTGCAGTGGATGAAGACCTCCACACCGTCCTCCAGCTACGCCAACAGCGCCTACTACGGCCTCAACGCCTTCTACCTGGTGAACAAGGATGGCAAGGAACAGCCCGTGCGCTGGTCTGTGCAGCCCGAGGCACCGGTCGAACCGCTGGCCGCCGACAAGCGCGGCGACGCCGACTTCCTCGCCGCTGAGCTGGCCCAGCGCATCGCCGCCGGCCCGCTGCGCTGGCGCCTGCAGTTCACCCTGGGCGAACCCGGCGACAGCACCACCGACGCCACCCAGGCCTGGCCCGACAGCCGCCGCAAGGTCGATGCCGGGGAACTGGTGATCGAGCGCTTGCAACCGGAAATCGGCGGTGACTGCCGTGACGTCAACTACGACCCGCTGATCCTCCCCGACGGCATCCGCGCCTCCGACGACCCGCTGCTCAGCGCACGCTCGGCCGCCTATTCGGAATCCTTCAACCGCCGCACCCGTGAGCAGGCCCAGGAGACCCACTGATGAAACCGACTTACTTCCCGCTCTCCCTGCGCGTGCTGCACTGGCTCATGGCCGTGCTGGTGCTCGCCATGCTGCTGATCGGCCTTGGCATGGTTGCCAGCGTCTCGCCGCGCCACGCTACCCTGATCGCCATCCACAAGCCCCTGGGCGCTGCGTTGCTGGTGCTTGTGCTGCTGCGCATCCTCGTACGTCTGACCCATCGCATCCCCGCGTTGCCCAGCGACATGCCCGGCTGGCAACGCAGCGCCGCACACTTCTCGCACCTCGTGCTCTACGGCCTGCTGTTGGCCCAGCCGCTGGTGGGCTGGACCATGCAATCCGCCGGTGGCTACCCCGTGGTGCTTTGGGGCGGCTTCGAACTGCCGGCGCTGGTGGCGCCCTCGGTGCAACTCCACGCCATCCTGCGCAGCGCCCACACGGTCATTGCTTACGCCTTGCTGGCGACCATCCTCCTGCACCTCGCCGCCGCGCTGTTCCACGGCTTCATCCGCCGCGACGAAGTCCTCCCCAGCATGACTGGCGCCCCCATGCCGCGCGCTTCGTCCTCCGGGGAACGGCCATGAAGCGTTTTCTCGCCGTCGCCTGCCTCTTCACCTCCTGCGTGGCCCTCGCCGCGCAGGAGGCACCACCGGCGCAGGACTACCACTACGGCCAGAAGCTCGACATCCAGCGCGTGGTGCAGGCACCGGACCTGGGTTTCTGCGGGATTCGCGAGGTGGAGATGACCTATGAGGACAGCGCCGGGCAACGGCATACGCTGCGGTATCCGGTGTGGGGGCAGGGGTGTGGGAATGAGAACTGAGGTGGAGAGCACCTAGGGCTGCTTTCGAATGGGTATATTCCTTGGTTAGGATCCTGGCCTTTTCACGCCAAGGAGTGGGATGCATGCAGATAGATCGAGATGTACGACCCGAGTACTTCGCACAATTAGAAGGACTGCTCTATGGCATGAATTATCAGGTCTGGATCGCTCTGTACGGTCCGCTCGAGGCACAACTTTCTCTGGAGCAAGCACTGAAAAAGTCTGTTTCCAAGGATGCTGTTGTCGGTGGCAGTGAGACCGTTGCCAGAAGCGTTGTTCGTTCGCAGATCATAGAGAGCATGTTCTATCCAGGCGATCCCGGCTGTGGGCCTATCGATCTGGAAGCAAAGCGAGGCGAGATCATTGCTCTGACGGAGAGGATTCTATGCGACGCGCATCTCGATGATGCGCAAGAGGTTACTGCCTTCTGGTTCGCGAAAGGACATCCCGCCTATCCGGTGTTCTGGGATTTCGCCTACGACATTCACGCCCAGAGCAATCGCTGGATTCTGCTGGGGAGCAGTAGTGATTGAGCGCATGGCCTGCGATCGTTAAGGAACTGCAATGGAAAGTCTCGTTCGGGTTAAACAATTTCGTCTAGTGATTTCAATGCCGGATCTTTGCCATTGGGCAGATGACGATGCAGAGCCTGTGTTATTGAGTGAATGGCGAAAAATAATCGGATTGCTTCGACTCGATGAGAGTCGGATTGCGGCGTTGTACGACCTGTACTTCGATCGGACGCCGACGGGGCATGGCGATGTGTATGCATTCCTCAGCAGCCATCAACCGGAGAGTTTGCTGGCGTTTGATCTGTATAAGGACCCTACGGATCAACTCGACATCGTCACCGTTGGTGTCTGCGCACCCTCTGATGCAGTGGCTCAAGTCAAACCACTGCTACGAAGCGCATTCGATCAGGCGTCCTGCCAGATTCTTTACGAGGAAGGAAACATTCTGCAGCGTGTCCAACAAATGATTGATCCCCGCGGTTATCCGAAAAGCTTCGGAAACGGAGCATTCCGTCAGCAGCTACTGTTCAACGAATGAGATCAGGTTGGCCATAGAATTGACCTTCATCTGTGGCGATTCCGTGCGGGGCGATCGGAGGGCCGTACTCTCTGGTTCCTCGCCATTGTTACCTTCCGCACCGTCTCCACGAACGGCGTTACGATCAAACTCCACAGCGACGAATACCGCGCATCGTCGTGTTCCCCCGCGCCGAACTGGATTGGTTCCGGCGCGCGCTGGGTGACGTAGAGCGTGCCGAACATCCAGTCCCACAGCGACAGGTTGATGCCGAAGTTCCGGTTGAAGTGGCGGGGTGCGTCGCTGTGGTGGATCTGGTGCTGGGCGGGGCTGTTGATCACGTGCTCGACCAGCGGCCCGAACGACAGCCACACATGGCTGTGGCGCAGGTTGGTCGCCAGCACGTTGAACAGCAGGATCATGTAGGTCACGCCGAACAGCGTGTAGGCGCTGATCTGGCCGCCGCACGCGTACCAGAAAATGCCGGCGTAGGCGCCCAGCAGCACAGTCCCGGCCAGGTTGGCTGCCAGCTTCTCCACGAAGTGCACGCGGCTCGCCGTGATCGGCGTCAGCACTGCCGCCGAGTGATGCACCTTGTGGAAGGCCCACAGCCAGCGCGAGTGGAAGGCCCGGTGCACCCAGTAGTTCTTGAAGTCACTGACCAGGAACACCCCCAGTCCATAGAGCAGCGACAGCCCGAGGTTCTCGCCCACCTGTGGTCGCGCACCCCACAGGTGGGTGAAGAAGGCAATGTAATCGCCTGAGCGCAGGATGTACGGATCGATGATCCCGACGATGGGCACCATCAGCGCCACGTTGAGAATCCCGCGCACCAGGTAGTAGCGGTAATCCAGCAGCGCCGAGCGATGCAGATTCACCCGGCTGCCACCAACGAACTGCCAGAACGACGTCGCCTGCGTCAGCCCGCGCTGCCGGCGGAAGCGGAACAGGGCGTAGGCGATGGCGTAGGAACACAACAGGAACACCACGCCGACGCGGCCGCTGAGGTCGAAGAGGCCGGTGAGCTGGTTGGTGATGGGGCTGATCACCAACTCGGTGAAGTGGCGGTGGATGTGCGAGAGGTCAGGCATGGGCGCTGGCGCCGGAAGTCAGGTGAACAGACTTGTACTTCAACTGATCGCCCACGGCGCTGAGGTGCTGGCGACTCGTGGGGCGTCACGTATTCGCTCAGCATGCGACCTGGGAGCTCACGCTGTCAAAGTTCAGCGGCGCCGGGGCAGGGCAATTCGACAGGGGGGCTGCAGAAGCCTGATCTGCGGAGGCGATTGGATTGGCCTGGAGTGGCCTGCTGAACGGCGGACTCCATCGATGAGGTGGCGAGGCCCCCGCACGGTGTACTAAGCCGGGGCGTAACCTTGAGGGAGTCGGCTAAGGAGCGACATCCGCGACGCTGCAGGTTCCGGGCGATGGGCAGGGTGAAGACGTTTGCCAGTCAGCAACGAGCCGCAGGGTTGACGGCTCAGGCTGCTGCAGCCATTGGCTGCTGTTGTCGATCCAGCATTTCCTGGAGTTCAGCCACCGAATCCAGAACTTTCTGTGCCCAGCGCTCATCGTCCGGACGCACGACAACGACGCGGAAACCGTGGTCATGGCCTTCGCTCTTCACGCCTTCGGAATCGTCGACATGCAGGTCGATATCGAATGCCGGCGGAAGTTTCGAGGGGGCGTTCGCCATCCCGCGCTCGGTCAGGGCCTGGTTGTGCCGAACGCTGTTGACCACGCCGTCGACGTGGATGCCGTACAACAACAGCCAGCGCCTGATATAGGACGGTGTGCGGCCGGAGGACGTGTAGACCCAGATGCTGCAGCCCTGGCGGCGTAGTTCCCGGGTGAGGGAGCGGGTCCCGATACGCAGCGGTTCGCCAAGCCAGCGATGAATGAACACCGGGAGCCTGCTGGGCTCGACGTCGCTGTGGTGGGGGAGGCAGGCCAGGGTGTCATCGATATCGAACGAAATCCGTATGCGCGGGCGTTCGAACCGGTAAGGCGCAAGGGAGCCTTTCATGGCGTCCCACAGCTGATCCTTGATGGCCAGGCAGGTTGCGAGCATGGGCTGCGTATTCATCAGGCACCTCCCTGACAGGCGGAGGCGTGTTTTTCGCCAAGGAAAAATCGCTGCGAATCCGCTGCCTGATCTTCGAGGAAGGCGGCGTACTTTTTCTTGATCTTGGGCAATTCGAATAGCGCCTTTACGCCATGTTTGGCGGAGTTGCGTATGACCGATGACGGGTTGAAGTAACCCTTGGCGTTGTCCAGGGTCAGCACGAACGGTGGCAGCCCGGCACGTATCAGCAGATAGCTGACGATGAGCGAGCCGCTGCGATGGTTGCCTTCGATGAACAATTGCGGTTTGCTCAGAATCCGCACATAGACACCGGCCGCGCGCTTCCACACCGATTCGCTGCGATACGCGCTGTACCAGTTGAACAGGTCCTTGATGCCGCCTTCCACGTTGTTGAAGAAGTGCGCCTCGGTGGCCGCCAGGTGCGGCGCGAATTCCAGCCGACGGGCAGGGTCTCGGCCGCACAGCACGGTGGCGTTGATCTCCAGCATCAGGTTTACCTGCTGGAGATCGAACAGGTCGACGCCCCGTGCGACGTAGTCGTCGATCAGGGCGTAACCCTCCAGCACGTTGTGCAGCACTTCATCGGTGAACGGATCACGCGGCTCGGTAAAGCACTGGCTGAGCTCACCGAAACGGCCTTGCACCTCACGCAGCGCACGTTCAATCGCTCGCAGATCAAGACGGCGCGTGGCAGACATGGGCAACCCTGAAGAAGAGGTGTGTGGCTTCATACGACTGCGGGTTCGACTCAGCTGAACTTGCCGCTGATGTAGTCCTCGGTCATTTTTTCCCGCGGGCTTTCGAAGATCTGCTTGGTTGCGCCCATTTCGACCAGGTAGCCCGTGCGCGTGCCCTGGGAAATGTCCACCGAGAAGAATGCCGTCGTGTCAGCGACACGGATGGCCTGCTGCATGTTGTGGGTGACCAGCGCGATGGTGTAGTCCTTCTTCAGCTCGACCATCAGCTCCTCGACACGGCGGGTAGCGATCGGGTCGAGTGCCGAGCACGGCTCATCCAGCAACAGGACTTCCGGTTCGGTGGCAATGGCGCGAGCGATGCACAGGCGTTGCTGCTGGCCACCGGAGAGCGACAGGCCGCTCACCTTCAGCTTGTCCTTCACTTCATCCCACAGCGCGGCGCCCTGCAGGGCATGCTTGACCCGGTCGCCGATGTCGCCCTTGTAGCGATTGAGGCGCAGGCCAAAGGCGACGTTGTCGAAGATGCTCATCGAAAACGGGTTGGGCTGCTGGAACACCATGCCGATGTAGCGGCGCACAACGACAGGGTCCACGCCCTTGCCGTAGACGTCCTGCCCGAGAAAGTGCACATGGCCTTCGAAGCGGAAGCCGCGCACCAGATCGTTCATCCGGTTCAGGCTGCGCAGCACGGTGCTCTTGCCACAGCCGGAAGGGCCGATGAAACCGGTGATCTTGTTCTTTTCGATCGGCACGTGGCTGTCACGTACCGCCATGAAGTTGCCGTAGAAAATCTTGTCCAGTTTGCAGTCCATGACCACCTGGGTCTCGGCGCCAACCGGGGCGACTTTCGGTGCAGTAGCAGTGTTCACGATTCGGATGCTCCGTATCTTAAAACTTGGGCTTGCCAAAAATTCGACTGATGACGTTCACGATCAGCACGATCATCACCAGCACCAGCGATGCGGCCCACGCGAGCTCGAGCTGGTTGTCGAAAGGCATGCCGGAGAAGTTGTAGATCAGTACGGAAAGCGAGGCCGTGGGGTTCATCACTGCCAGGCTGCCGTCGTGGTAGATCCAGTAGTTGCTGAACAACGCGGTGAACAGCAACGGCGCGGTCTCGCCTGCGGCGCGCGCCACGGCCAGCATGACGCCGGTGAGGATCGCCGGCAGGCCGGTAGGGAGTACGATCTTCCAGATGACCTGGGCGCGGGTGCAGCCCATGCCGTAGGCGGCATCCTTCATGATCTTGGGCACCATCTTCATCGACTCTTCGGCCGTGAGCACGACGATCGGCAGCATCAGCACGGCCAATGCCACGCCACCCGCCGGAGCTGAGTAGGTACCGGTAGTCATCACGACCAGGGCGTAGGCGAAGACCCCGGCCAGGATGGAGGGCAGGCCGGTGAGCGTCTTGGCGGCAAAGCGCGCGGCGCTCGCCAGTTTGCTGTCCGGCCCCAGTTCAGCCAGGAAGACGGCTGCCATGATGCCAACCGGAACGGCAATGGCGGCGGCGATACCGACCATGACGAAGGTGCCGGCCAGCGCGTTGCCGAAGCCGCCGCCGGTCTCGAAGCCGGTCGGTGGCAGTTCGGTGAAGACCTCCAGGCTCAGGCGCGCACCACCGCGGGTGATCAGCATGTAGAGCACGGAGATCAGCGGCACACTGGCCAGCAGGGCGCCGATCCAGACCAGCGTGGTCAGCACCAGGCTGCGCAGGGCGCGGCCCTCGAGCTTGCGCTGCAGGCTCGGCAGGGCGGATGCGGTGGGAGTGAGGCTGGTCATTACTTGGTCCCCCGCTGGGCGTAAAGCATGATCATGGAGCCGAGCACGTTCACGATCAGCGTGATGAACATCAGCACCAGTGCGGCATACATCAGCACTTCAACCTCGTTCGGCCCGGCTTCGGGGAAGTTCAGCGCCAGCAAGGCTGCCAGCGTGTTGGCCGGTGCAAACAGCGACAGGGAAATGGTGTTCGCGTTGCCGACCAGCATGGCCAGGGCCATGGTTTCACCCAGTGCGCGGCCCAGGCCCAGGACCAGGGAGCCGAAGATGCCGGTGGCAGCGGAGGGCACCATCACCTTGAGGATCGCTTCCCAATGGGTGGTCCCCATCCCGTAGGCGGCCTGCTTGGTCTTCATCGGCACGCTGGCAAGAGCGTCCTGCGAGACCGCGGCAATGGTGGGCAGAATCATGATGGCAAGCACCAGAGAGGCGGGCAGCAAGCCTGGCCCGCTCAACGATGTGCCGAAAAAGGGTATCCAGCCGAGTTCGCTGTTCAACCACGCCGTCAGTGGGCGAATGGCCGGGATCACCACGTAGATCCCCCACAGGCCGTAAACGACGCTGGGGATGGCAGCGAGCAGTTCGACGATGGTACGGAACACCGCCGCAAGCTTGGCGGGGAGGAAATCCTGGGTCAGGAAGATCGCCATGCTGACGCCGAACAGGCCTGCGATCAGCAGAGCGATCAGTGCGCTGTAGAGCGTGCCCCAGATGGCCGGCAAAATGCCGTACTTGCCCTGGTTGACGTCCCAGACCGAACCCAGGAGAACGTCCAGGCCATGTTTCTCCATGCCCGGAAAGGCCTTGCGGCCGACTTCGAACACGAGGGCAACGACCAGCACCAGAATCAGGACCACACCCAGGCGTGCAATGGCACGGAAGGTCCGGTCAACCAGGAAATCCTTCGCGGATGGCGGTTGGCAGGCAGAGTCCGGATTTACCGGTACGACAAAAGGTTGGGTCATGGGGGAGTTCCGGAACAGGTGGAGGTCTCATCCGGCGTGGCTGACAGCCCACACCGGATGAAGACTCGCAGGCGTTACTGGATGTTGGCGGAAGCTTTGCGAACCTGATCGACGACTGCTTGCGGCAGCGGGATGTAGCCCATCGAATCAGCGATCTTCTGCCCTTCGGTCAGGCCGTACTCGACCATTTCACGCATGGCCTTGGCCTTGGCCGGGTTCTCGTTGTGCTTGCGGAAGATCATCCAGGTGTAGGAGGTGATCGGGTAGGACTGGGCGCCGTCCGGATCGGGCAGCCAGGCCACCAGGTTCTCCGGGAACTTCACGGCAGCCAGCGCCGCAGCACCGCTTTCTGCGTTCGGCACGACGTACTGGCCGGCCTTGTTCTGCAGCTGGGCGAAGTCGACCTTGGCCAGCTTGGCGAAGCCGTACTCGATGTAGCCGATGGCGCCAGGGGTCTGGCGAACGGTAGCGGTCACGCCATCGTTCTTCGGCGACTTGATGAATTTGTCGCTGGCCGGCCAGTTGACGGTGTTGCCTTCACCCAGGGCAGTCTTGAACTCCGGGTTGATGGTCGACATGTGCTTGGTGAACACAGCGGTGGTGCCGCTGGAGTCCGCACGCACGACAACAGTGATCGGCAGGGCCGGCAGTTTCAGCTCAGGGTTGGCCGCGACGATCTGCGGGTCGTTCCACTGAGTGATCTTGCCCAGGAAGATGTTGGAGTAAACATCGCGCGGCAGTTTCAGCCCTTTGGGGCTGCCCGGCAGGTTGTACGCCAGGACGATTTCGCCGGCGGTCATCGGCAGCAGTTGCACGCCTTCGGCAACCTTGGCGATGTCCTCGTCTTTCATGGCCGAGTCACTGGCCGCGAAGTCCACGGTCTTGTTGAGGAAATCCTGTACGCCCGCACCGCTGCCCTTGGACTGGTAGTCCACGGTGACGCCAGCGGATTTCTTGCTGAAGTCCTTGAACCAGGTCAGGTAGATCGGCGCGGGGAAGCTGGCGCCAGAGCCGGTCAGGCGGACGCTTTCGTCGGCAAAGGCGACGGAAGTGGCACACATGGACAGCGTAACGGCGATCGCAGCAGATTTCACAAAGCTTTTCATCGAGGGCAATCCTTTTGATATCGGGCTGCCATACTGTGATCGGGTCCTGTGAAATTTTTATGACAGCGCGATGGCAAGCGCTCTGGCTTGCCGGCTTGACAGGCATATCTCCGAGCTTCCGCGATGCGCGTCAGGTGAGTTCGCAGTGGCTGCCCGCCTTGGCTGGCGGCTATTTCAGGGCTGGGGCGGAGGGGCAGGGCGAGGGATCTCCCCCCTGTTCGATGAGCACGCTGCGCAATAAATAGTTACGGTCACTCGGCAGAGACAAGCGATGTAGAAGCGTCCGGTTGCCGCCAATGAACTGTCAGGGCGAGGCCATTCGCCAGGGGCCGCTATCGGCCAGAAGCGGACAGTCTCCAGCCATCGTAGAATTCACTCAGAGTTGGGGCTCCAAGGAAGACAACATGACACTTGCCAAGGGCGATACCGTAAGGCTGATGGAAGTTGACCAATCTTCGGCTGTCTTCTCTGACTGGTTGAACGCACGGACGCCAGCGTCTGGCGATGTTGCTGTCGTCGAAGAAGCTTGGGATTCCAAAGGTGGCCGCACTGTCCGCTTACTCTGTGAGCAGCGTGCAGGCTTTCCCGAGTGGCGAGCCACGTTTCGGGAAGGAGAGTTGGTCTACGAGGTTCTTTCGGCCGACCTCAGTGACGCGACTCCATGACTAATCCCTCCGACTGCTATGGGGCGGTAGCGGCCTCTCACCAGGGGCAGCAATCGACCGATAGCGGACGTTTAGAGTAGAGATAATAAATCTGTCCCCTTTTCCTCAGTCCCCTTTTCCTCAATAACTGCTTTATCAAGCGCCTGATCCGAATTTGAGATCGTCTCACCACAAGTCAGGTACAGGTACAACGCAGCTAACTCCTCGAGTCTTGATGACTCGGATTGCACCTTGAACCGCGATTTATCTACCTCACTGGCATGGATATCTACGGAAGGGGCATCGCTCTCTCTGTCTTTCATATGCAGTAACGTCCAAGAGCGACTGTTCACAGGGTACGAGTCACCTTCTGTGTCCACGTTTCGTCCAGGGCCAAAAAGTAGATCCAGAAAGCACCTGAAGTCTGGACGATCTGCAACGACCACCACCGTATACATGAGCTCCTCCATCATCTGAATTGCTACCCTGCGTTCAGGGAGGCATGAGTCAACGCGGCATTTTTTAATAGCCTGGAAGCAGACGCGTGAGCTATTCCAGCGAGCGAAGCATGTCCATGAACATCGGGTACAACAAATCATGTACCTGCCCATCATCAGCGACTAGGCAACCTGCAGCGCCGGCAAACAACTCCTGCTCATGTGCAGGGATGTCCAAGCTACAAACGATCCGGTAGCGGAACAGCCAGCCGCTGGGGAGACGGCCGCAAACCTCCACAGTCTGCTGATAGCCCTCAACAGACAGTGGCCCGGAACCATGTGCCTGAGCACGGACGTACGCCTTGCTTCGGGAAGACTCGCTGTTCATTTGTATTCGAAATAGATGACGTGGGAGCCAAGTCTACTCAATGTCCTGAAAATCCGGATGTCAGCTATGGGTCGGTAGCTGCCTCTCA
The DNA here is from genome assembly GCF_051990045.1 of Pseudomonas sp. YH-1. NCBI lineage: Bacteria > Pseudomonadati > Pseudomonadota > Gammaproteobacteria > Pseudomonadales > Pseudomonadaceae > Pseudomonas > Pseudomonas sp. YH-1. Next base: position 4,257,652 of record NZ_CP178184.1, read on the forward strand.
CCAGCGGCAGAGATCGGCCAGAAGCGGCCCTTCAGCAGTTGTCGTCGCGATCCTTCGACGAGGTCAGATTGGCGTAGGCCGTTTTGATCAAAGTAGCGTAAAGATATGCGGTCAAAGTCAGGAGGAAAACCAACGTGACGCCCAGGCCTGTGTCAGTCTGAATAATCCAAACCACTGTCTTGGTGAGCTTCCCATCGGGTCTTGCGCTGAACGCTCTCAGTGTTGGGAAGTGCAGGAGAATTGCGCACAGCGCCTGAAAAAAAACACAGCTGATCAGTAGTCCCAAGTAGTTCCATCCTCTACGCTGCCGAAGATACTTGCTCCTCATGAGCTTTACAGGAATCGAATACAGGAAGTAGAAGAAGCCCAGCGCAGCCAACAGTAGAGCGACGACTACGGTAAGAGCTGAGCGTCCAGGTAGTGGGCGAGCTTGGACGAGGTGGGTAATGGTGTCGGCCAACTGCACTGAAACGGTCGCTACAAGTGCCTGGACGCTCTCCAGCGATACACCATTTAAGTCCAGCAACGAAAGGAGTGCGATGACTACCGATGCAGCGATTAGATAGCGCTGTCCATTACCGATGGTCAGATCGACCTTCCCCTTCGACACGGCCGTGTGCGGCATACAGCCTCCTGAATTCCATTTCAACTTGTGAGCAAGGTTAGATGCTCCAAGCTGAGGCTGGGGAAAAGGGACTGCAAAAATCTTCATCGCGAAGCGCAACTTACCGGACGCCCCATTGGCAGGGAGGCGGATGTCCGCTATGGGTCCAGGCTGTGTGAAAACGTCGAAGTACTTACATCAGAACCGCATTTGGAATTGGGCCCCGAAGGAGCGTGCGACTGGATCGACCACAGGCTGTTAGCCGCTGCCAGTACCTGCTGAGGCGATCTGCAGCGGTTTTTGTGGTGGAGAGACGCCGGAAAATGGCCGGCCTCAGGCCCGCATTGCCTCCATTGCACCGGTGACGCCAAAGATGCTCATCAGCCGCTTGAGGTTGTAGGCCAGCACATGCAGGCTCATTTCCGTGCTGACTCGGGGGAGTGTTCGGGTCAGGAAGTGCGTCGCGCCCATCCAATGTTTGAGCGTGCCAAACGGGTGCTCCACGGTCTGGCGGCGCACGCTCATCATCTCGGGTTCGCGATCCAGCCGCTGCTGCATGGCCTCCAGCACCGCCTCGTGCCGCCAGCGTTTGAGTCGGCGATAACTGCTCGTGGTGCAGCTGCTGCGTATCGGGCAGCTCGGGCAGGCAGAACTCCAGTAAGCATCCAACTCGAGGCCATCTTCCACCGTCGAGAAGCGCTTGATTGCACGCTGCCCAGCAGGACATTGGTACTCATCATCAGCGGCTATGTAGACGAAGTCCTGTTTACCAAAACGCCCTTCAGCCTTGCTGCTGGAGGTCATCGGCTTGGGCACGAAGGGAGTAATGCCCGCCTGCTCGCACGCGAGGATTTCCACCCCGCTGAAGTAGCCTCGATCGGCAACAACACTAAGTCTTTCAGACCCGGTGGCCTCTCGAGCCTGCTCGGCCATCGAGGCGAGCGCCGCACGGTCATGGCCGACGTTGGTGACTTCGTGCGCAACGATCAGGTGGTGCTGGGTATCGACCGCAGTCTGCACGTTGTAGCCGACTACGCCGGTGCCTTTGCCGCTGGTAGCCATGGAGCGTGCATCCGGATCGGTGAGCGAGACTTGCCCATCCGGTGCTTCACGTAGCTGCTGCTCCATCTCCTTGAGCGCCTGCATCTGCTGGCGGAGTTTCTCGATTTTGTCCTGGAGGCGACTGGCCTTGGCTTCGGCGACATCGGATTGAGTTCGGTCGGCGGTGTCCATCGCTGCCAGATAGCGGTCGATGCTTTTTTCAATCTGCTCCATCCGGGCGCGCAACTTGCCGTGGGTGAAGTTGCGATCACGGTTGTTGACCGCTTTGAATTTGCTGCCGTCGATAGCCACGAGCGACTGGGAGAACAAATCGAGTTGGCGACACAGCACGACGAACTGCCGGCAGACATTGCGAATGGCTTTGCCGTTGTCGCGCCGGAAGTCGGCAATGGTTTTGAAGTCCGGAGCCAGTCGCCCAGTCAGCCACATCAGCTCGAGGTTGCGCTGGCATTCGCGCTCCAGGCGACGGCTGGATTGAATGCGGTTGAGGTAACCGTAGATGTAGACCTTCAGCAGTACGGCGGGGTGATAGGACGGTCGCCCAGTTACGGCAGGAGTGACCCCATCGAACTCCAGGGCCACCAGATCGAGTTGCTCGACGAAGGCTTCGACCACGCGGATCGGGTTGTCTTCGGCGACGAAGTCATCCAGGCATTCGGGAAGCAAGCTGACTTGTGCCCGGCTCGTCTCTTCGATGAATCGCTTCATACGCCGCCCCGCTGAGGTTGCTCCAGCAACTCTAGGCGAGGACGACGTTTTCACACAGCCTGGGTCGGAAGCCGCCATCGGCAGCAACTTAGTTTGCATATGCCAACCAGCCTTGCTTGACCGCTGCAAGCCTTCCTCATAACCTCCCGACGCCCCTGTGAAAGCGACAGGGCCGGGTTTGGCGACTCGAAAAACTACCTAGGCGCGGTGACGCTTTGTCAGACCGTGACGTATCTACACGTCCACGGCTCTGTGCTATGGCGGGCCGCACAGGGAGACCTTCGGGTCTGCCGGGACCTAGGTAGCCGGTTCGCCAACCCTGTGTGGCTCCGCCTCCCTCATCGTTTGGCGACGATCAGGGCGGTGGTTTCTCGAAACTACCTAGGAAAAGCACATGGACGACATCTACGTTCCCACCGTATTCCACCGCTACAACCGTTCCCTGCGCGGCGTGTTGATCGACAACCAGCCCTGGTTGGTCGCCCGCGAGCTGGGCTATCTGATCCGTGAGCGGGTCGAGTCGTATGTTCTTCGTCTGGATGAGGACCTTTTTCGCGACGCGCACCTGGTGACGGGGGGCGGGGAGGAGGTCGTGCTGCTGGTCAATGACTTTGGCGTCTTCCATGTGCTGCAGCGATTTCGAGATCCGGAGCATCGGGAGTTGCGCAAGTGGATCACCGGGCATGTGTTGCCGACGCTCAGGGATCAGGGTCGAGTGGCTGCGGGGCAGCCGAAGCGCATGCAGGCGAAAGGCGAGGGGCGGCCGGTGGCGGTGCTGGACTGGCAGGGAGAGCTGTGGGTGCCGATGGGGGAGGTGCCGCGGTTGATGCGCGAGGAGAGGCGGGGGAGGTGGTGGCGGAGGGAGTGATTGTCTCCGCTGAGTGAAGTGGGTTCGCGAGCAAGCTCGCTCCTACAGGTTCAGGGGAAGGTCGGCGTTGGGCGTTGCCCTCTCCCCAGCCCTCTCCCTGATGGGAGAGGGGGCCGTTTGGCGTGTGGGGATGGGGTGGAGTCAGCCGGTCAGAAACGGTGATTCCAGTTCTGGCGCGTTCACGCGGCCGGCGGGGTGCCTTCGGCGTTGGCGACCACGGCGTCGATCTGGATTGCCGCGCCCTTGGGCAGGGCCGAGACGCCAACGACACGGCGGGCCGGAGTGCCGCCCGGGAAGTAGGTGGCGTACACCTCATCCACCACCGCGATGTCGTCGATACGGGTCAGGAAGACGTTGACCTTCACCACGTCGGCGAGCGCATGGTCGATGCTTTCAACGATGGCCTTGAGGTGCTTGAAGCACTGCGCGGCCTGTTCCTTCACGCCGCCTGCCACCAGTTCACCGGTCTTCACATCCAGCGGCAGCTGGGCGGAGATGTGGTTGTAGTGGGAGAAGGCGACGGTCTGGGTGGAGTAGGGGCAGCGCGGTGCGGCGGCGGTGTTGTGGGCCTTGATGACGATGCCGTGGCGGTCTTCCACGGCTTGCGGCGGGGTGCCGTCGCCATGGGATACCACGGCTTCGATTTGCACCAGGGCGTCCAGCGGCAGCGCTTTCGCCTGCACCACGGTGCGGGCCGGGAAGTAACCGACCGCGCGGGCGATGGCCGAATCGGGGAAGAAGGTGGTGTAGACCTGGTTCACCGCATCGATGTCAGCGAGGTTCTTGACGAAGACGGTGATGCGCACGATGTCGTCGAAGGGCACGTCGATGCCTTCGAGGATGTTCTTGATGTTGCGCAGGCACTGCGCGGTCTGTTCCTTGATGCCACCGGCCACCAGCTTGCCGGTGCGCGGGTCGATGGGCAGTTGTGCGGAGAGGTTGTTGTAGTGGGAGAAGGCGACCGACTGGGTGGAGAGCGCATTCAGCGGCGCGTTCTCGGTGCTGCCTTCGACCTTGATCAGGTCGCCGGCCTGCGGGGCGTTGGGAATGGTGCCTTCGCCGCAGGTGATGAGGGCTTCGACCTGTACCTTGGCGCCCAGCGGCAGGGTTGTCACACCAACGGTAGTGAGGGTCGGGAGGTAGTCCGGGAAGAAGGTGGCGTGGACCTTGGCGATGGCTTCGGCATCGGCGATGTCGGTCAGGAAGATCGAGATGCGCACGCTGTCGTCGAGTTTGTGGCCGATGCTTTCCACCACGGCCTTGAGATTCCGGTAGCACTGCTCGGCCTGTTCCTTGACGCCGCCGGCGACCAGTTTGCCGGTGGCGGGGTCGACGGGGAGTTGTGCGGACAGGTTGTTGTAGTGGGAGAAGGCGACGGTCTGGGCATACGGGCCGATGCCCTGGGGTGCCTTGTCGGTGTTTCTCGCCAGTACTGCGTTGTAGCCACTCATAGGGTTGCTCCCTGGTTTGCTGGGAATCCGTGGGTTTCGTGGCAAAGGCTTACGTCGCTTCGCTATCGGTCGTTGCCACTGTTGGTCAGACGACGGATATCGAACTCGTCGAGAGGTGCGCAGACTATCGGGTCAAGGAGGGCGACCCCTTTGACTTAAGGCAAGGGTAGTGGGGTCTGTTTACCGGGTTGTTTCAATTGGCGATGGGCGTTAGTCGGGATGGTTTGCACGCGTTTCACTGGAGGCGGGGTGCCTGGGGGTTTCCCTCTCCCCAGCCCTCTCCCTGAAGGGAGAGGGGGTATTCGAGTGAGGCGTGCCAGCTGTGCGCTCCTGGCGCCTTGGTATCAGGATGGGACCATGGTTGCGCTTTGCGCCGTCCTGGTCCCCTCTCCCTTCGGAGCGGGGCGCGCAGCCAGGGTTAGGGAGAGGGGGCTCTGCGCAATTGAGTGTCAGAAGATGTAGTCGGTAGTCAGGAAGCTCGAATCGCGGTCGCGGATGATCTGGCTGATCAGCGCCTTGTTGGCATCGGTGAAGCGCGTGGCCACCAGTGTGCGGATGGAGAAGGTACGCAGCGCATCGTGGACGGAGAGGGTGCCTTCGGCGGAGTTCTTGCGGCCGTTGAAGGGGTAGCTGTCCGGGCCGCGCTGGCACTGGGCGTTGATATTGATACGGCCGACCTGGTTGACGAAGGCGTCCACCAGCGGGCCGATCTGCTCGGGGTCGTCGCCGAACAGGCTGAGCTGCTGGCCGTAGTCGGACTGCAGGACGTAGTCGATCACTTCCTTGATGTCCCGGTACGGCACCACCGGCACCAGCGGACCGAACTGCTCCTCGCTGTACAGGCGCATGTCGGCGCGCACCGGGCTGAGCAGCGCGGGGTAGAAGAAGCTCTCGCGGCTTTCGCCACCGCCCGCGTTGATGACCCTGGCGCCCTTGGCCAGGGCGTCCTCCAGCAGGCCGTTGAGGTAGTCGACCTTGCCCGGCTCGGGCAGCGGCGTCAGCGCTACGCCGGGCTCCCAGGGCATGCCGGGCTTTAGCTCGGCCAGCTTGGCGCTGAACTTGTCGAGGAAGCTGTCCAGCACGTCTTCGTGAACGAAGAGGATCTTCAGCGCGGTGCAGCGCTGGCCGTTGAAGGACAGGGCGCCGGTGATGGCTTCGCTGACGGCGTTGTCCAGGTCGACGCTGGGCAGGACGATGCCGGGGTTCTTGGCGTCCAGCCCGAGGGCGGCGCGCAGGCGGTGCGGGCGCGGGTGGAGCTTTTTCAGGTCGGCGGCGCCGGAGTGGGTACCGATGAAGGCAAAGACGTCGACCTTGCCGCTGGCCATCAGCGCGCTGACGGTCTCGCGGCCGCGCCCGTAGATGACGTTGATGACGCCCGGCGGGAAGCTGTCGCGGAAGGCTTCGAGCAGCGGGCGGATCAGCAGCACGCCGAACTTGGCGGGCTTGAAGACCACCGTGTTGCCCATGATCAGCGCCGGGATCAGCGTGGTGAAGGTCTCGTTCAGCGGGTAGTTGTACGGGCCCATGCACAGCGCGACGCCCAGCGGCACGCGGCGGATCTGCCCGAGGGTGCCCTGTTCCAGTTCGAAGCGGCTGGAGCGGCGGTCCAGTTCCTTGAGTGCCTGGATGGTGTCGACGATGTAGTCGCAGGTGCGGTCGAACTCTTTCTCCGAGTCCTTGAGGTTCTTGCCGATCTCCCACATCAGCAACTTGACCACGGCGGTGCGCTGCTCGCGCATGCGGGCGAGGAAGCGTTCGACGTGGGCGATGCGCTCGGCCACACGCAGGTTGGGCCATTCGCCCTGGCCGTTGTCGTAGGCGGCCACGGCGGCATCCAGTGCGGCGAGGGCGGCGTCGGCATCGAGCAATGGCGTGCTGCCGAGGATGACGGGCTCATCACCCCGGTCGGTGGCGAGGAACACCGGGCTGCGCACCGGCGCCAGCGGGCCGTCCCAGTGGCGCAGTTCGCCGTTCACCAGATACTCGCGTTGCTCGACGGGGGCGTCGGGGCGCCAGGCGTCGGGGATGTCGGTGAGGCGGGGGAACAGATGGTCCAGCTTGTTGTTGTCGGGCATGACTCATCCCTCGGGGGAAGGTGGGCGACGGGTCTGTTTTAGATCGTAGCTACGGTTTAGTAAATCGATTCAGCACTATCGCCATGCTTTTCGTAGGGCGGATAACCGCTTGCGGTTATCCGCCGTGGGGTTCGGGGCGTGGGCGGATGGCGGATAACGCGTGCCGCGTTATGCGCCCTACGGGTGTTGCACTGGATGTGGGGCGGGCAGTGGTTGCAGGAGTTCCTGCTGCTCGGCGTAGCGGGCGCGGATGTCGAAATCGCGGGGCCAGGTGGGTTGCGCGGGGGCTTTCGGAGTTGCGGAGGAAGTCACGGGCGATACCTCGTTGCAGGAATCCGGTTGGCGGGCGGTTTGGGGAGCTCGCCGGGTGTTTTTGAGCGATACCCATCGATCAGGGCATCAGACGAACAGCGACAGCAGCAGGATGAAGCCCAGGCCGACCACCGAGAGGATGGTCTCCATGGCCGTCCAGGTCTTGAAGGTCTCCATCACGCTCATGTTGAAGTACTGCTTCACCAGCCAGAAACCGGCGTCGTTGACGTGGGACAGGATCAGCGAGCCGGCGCCGGTGGCCAGCACCAGCAGCTCACGGTTGACGCCGGGAATCAGGTCGATCACCGGCACCACGATGCCTGCGCCGGTGATGGTGGCGACGGTGGCGGAGCCGGTGGCGATGCGGATCACCGCGGCCACCAGCCAGGCCAGGAGGATCGGCGAAATCTGTGCGTGCACCGCCATGTGGCCGATCACGTCGCCCACGCCGCTGGCCACCAGCATCTGTTTGAAGCCGCCACCGGCGCCGATGATCATCACGATGGCGGCAGTGGGCGCGAGGCTCTGGTCGAGCAGCTTGAGGATCTTCTTCGAATCGAAGCCACGGGCGTGGCCGAAGGTGTAGAGCGACAGCAGCAGGGCCAGCAGCAGGGCGGTGATCGGGTGGCCGATCATGTCCAGCCAGGCACGCACCACATGGCCGTCGGCGAGCATGACGTCGGCGAAGGTCTTGAGCAGCATCAGGAACACCGGCAGCAGCACGGTGAACAGGGTGACGCCGAAGCTCGGCAGGTTGCTGGTGTCCGGCTCGTGGGCGATCTGAGCGACCAGTTCTTCATTGGGCTGGCCGGGGATCACCTTGGAAATCCACGCGCCGAAGATCGGGCCGGCGATGGCGGCGGTGGGCAGGGCGACCAGCAGGCCATAGAAGATGGTCTTGCCGATGTCTGCGCCGAACACGCCGATGGCCAGCAGCGGGCCCGGGTGCGGCGGCACCAGGCCGTGCACGGCGGAGAGTCCGGCGAGCAGCGGGATGCCGATCTTGATCAGCGATACGCCGCTGCGCCGCGCCACGATGAACACCAGCGGCACCAGCAGAATGAAGCCGATCTCGAAGAACAGCGGGATGCCGACCAGGAAGGCGGCGAGCATCATTGCCCAGTGCACACGTTGCTTGCCGAAGGCCTGGATCAGTGTGCGGGCGATCTGATCGGCGCCGCCGGACTCGGCCATCATCTTGCCGAGCATGGTGCCCAGCGCGAGGATGATGCCGACGAAACCGAGCACACCGCCGAAACCGTCCTGGAAGGATTTGACGATGGTCGCCACGGGCATGCCGGAGGTGAGGCCGAGGAAGCCGGCGGCGATGATCAGGGCAACGAAGGGGTGGATCTTGAAGCGGGTGATCAGCAGGATCAGGCCGATGATGGTGACCACCGCATCCAGCAGCAGATAGGTCTCGTGGGACATGCCGAGCATGGGGCTCTCCTGTTGTTGTCGTTGTGTGCCGGAGCGGCTCTTCTCTAGGGTGTAGAGAGTTTGGTGAGTTGAGATAGCGCTATCTTGAGCGGGCAGGCGCTATTGGGGTCAGTCGCTGGAATGCTGTCGCCACCACAGGTGGGCGGCTTCGGCCAGGTCATCGACCGGGCGGGTGGCATCCAGGTGCAGGGTCAGCGGTTCGCTCAACGGTGGTTCGAGGGCGGCGAACTGACTGTCGATCAGGCTGGCCGGCATGAAGTGGCCGGGGCGGGTGGCGACGCGCTCGGCGGCGGCGTCACGGGTCAGCTCCAGGAACACCACGCCCAGGCCGGGCACGGCGCGGCGCAGGCGTTCGCGGTAGATCAGCTTGAGCGCGGAGCAGGTGAGGACCGGGCGCTGGCCGGCGGCGATGGCTTTCTGCAGCTCGGCGGCGAGAGTGTCGAGCCAGCCGGCGCGGTCTTCGTCGGTGAGCGGAATGCCGGCGCTCATCTTCTCGATGTTGGCGGCGGGATGGTAGGAGTCGCCCTCGATGGCGAAAGCGCCGTTGCGCAGGCACAGGGCCTCGCCGACGCTGGACTTGCCGCATCCGGAGACACCCATGATGAGCACGGCATCGATGGAGGTGGTCATGGAGGGCCTCATGGCTGAGACAGCGCTGTCTTTATTGGGCGTAACGAAAAGCATCGGCTGCCTCCGTATTCTTGTCATTCTAGTCGGTGTGTCTCGCGCTCTCGGCAGAGGTTATCTGACGGCGGGCGAGGGACCGGTTGAGCCGGCCTCAGGCAATTGCCCTGGTCGCGAGACAGCGCTACCTTAGTGCCTCGATTTTTATTTGGCAATACGCCTGATGACCGCCCAGAAGAACGATAAGAAGAACGACAGGAACTCCCGCACCACTGGCAAACCCACGCTCAACGACGTGGCGCGCCGCGCCGGGGTAAGCCCGATCACCGCCTCGCGCGCCCTGCGCGGGGTGAGCACGGTGGCCGAGGAACTCTCGGAAAAGGTCCGACAGGCGGCCAGCGAACTGGGCTATGTGGCCAATCCGGCTGCCCGAGCGCTGGCCTCCAAGCAGAGCCACAACATTGTGGTGCTGGTGCCGTCGCTGGCGAACCAGTTGTTCATCGAAACCCTCGAAGCCATCCATGCGGTGATGCATCCACGCGGCCTGGAAGTGCTGATCGGCAACTACCACTATTCCCGCGACGAAGAAGAGAACCTGCTGCGCAACTACCTCGCCTACCAGCCGCGCGGTTTGTTGCTGACCGGCTTCGACCGCACCGAAAGCGCGCGGCGGATGATCGAGGCCAGCGGTGTGCCGAGCGTCTACATGATGGACCTCGACCCCGGTGCAGGGCTGCACTGCGTGGGCTTCTCGCAGATTCGTGCGGGGGAGGCGGCGGCCAGGCACCTGCTCAAGAGTGGCCGCAAGCGCCTGGCCTACATCGGCGCGCAGCTGGATCAACGCACCTTGTTGCGTGGCGAAGGTTACCGCCGCGCGTTGCAGCAGACCGGCTGCTATGACCCGGCGCTGGAAATCCTCACGCCGCGACCGTCTTCGGTCGGCCTGGGCGGCGAGCTGTTCCGCCAGTTGCTGGCCAGCCAACCACAGGTGGAAGGCATCTTCTTCGGTAACGACGACCTTGCCCACGGCGCCTTGCTGGAAGCCATGCGCCACGGCATCCGTATCCCCGAACAGGTGGCGGTGCTTGGCTTCAACGACCTGCCCAGTTCGGAATTCATGGTGCCGCGCCTGTCCAGCATCCGCACGCCGCGCAAGGCCATCGGCACCCATGCGGCGGAACGCCTGCTCGACCTGATCAACGACAAGCCGGTGAGTGAACCGGTGATGGATCTGGGGTTCGAGCTGATGGTGCGCGAGAGCAGCTGAGCACCGGCGCTCCTACAGGGGGCGTCGCCGTAGGATGGCGTGGAGCGAAGCGATACCCATCAATCCTGCACGCCGACAGCATGGGTATCGCTGCGCTCCACCCATCCTACGTCCTAAGGTGCATGCCGTAGCGGTTCTTCGTAGGAGCGAGCTTGCTCGCGAACCGCTTTGATGCCAGTGCCGTCGGAGAATCTGTTCGCGAGCAAGCTCGCTCCTACATAAAGCAGTCCGCAGGGAGCGCCGGCCAGGCATAAAAAAGCCCGCTGGAGCAGCGGGCATTAGTGCGGAGGCAAAACATCCCGGCGGGCAAGCCGCCGGAGCAATCACTCAGTATGCATCGCTCATCCCATCGGTGATGGTGATGCCCTGCTTGCGCATTTCCTGGATCAACCCGGCACGGGTGCCCGGCAGGTTGAGCAGGGCCTGGTAGCGCGTGGCTTTGACTTCCTCGGCAGTGTAGGGCTTGAACTCGGCGGGCATGCTGTCGCCCGCCATGCCTTCCTTGCGCAGCAGCCAGTTGAGCAGCTCAGCCAGTTGCGCGTCGTTCAGCGCGGACTGGGACATGCCCGGTACGCGCACGAGGAATTGCCGGCCACCGTCGACCTTCAGGAAGTTGCCCACGAAGCCGTGCAGGCGCGGCGTGTCGTTGGCCTTGCTGCCGCTGCCTTCGGTGAGGTGGCAGCCGGCGCATTGCAGCTGGTAGTTGGTGGCCGGGGTATAGCTTTGCTGGGAGATCGGCTTCTGCACCTCCTCGTTGCCGGGCGCCGGCCGTTGGTGCGGATCGGGGATCGCACGGGCTTGGGCGATGGGGGCGACCAGGCTGCAGAGCAGGGCGCCGACAACGAGACTGCGCATGTGACTTCTCCCGACCTAGACCGCGACGCCGCGGATGATGGTGACGGTGCAGTTGTAGATGCGCGACTCCGCGCCCAGGCACCAGTTGACGTCGTTGTTGTTGAACGGACGGTACAGCGGTTCCTCGCTCTCGTTGCGGGTACAGGCGCACTGGGAGCAGCTGTGCTTACCGCAGCAGTCGTTGTAGGAAATGATGTAGTCCTTGCCGTCTGCCGGGTTGCGGCAGGTGCCGATCCAGGTCACCTGGGATGCATCGGTGCCGGGCGGGCAGGAAGTGGTGGTGCCGCCGCAGCAGGAGCAGAGGAAGCCGTCGATGGAGCAGTAGCGCCAGTAGTCGCAGCTGTTCGGGTCGCCGGGATCGCCGGCCTTGGGGGCCTCGGCGGCCAGCGCCTTGGAGGTGCGGTCGATCGGCAGGATGATCGGCAGCGCCGCGCCGGCCACCAGCAGCGAGCCGAAGCGGCCCAGCAGCTTGCGCCGCGAGGTGACGTTGGCCACCTGGCGGGAGGAGCGCTCGAACAGGTTGTCGAGGAATTTCATTCTTGTTCTCTCCGTGATCAGTGGCTGTGGCCGTGGCTGGCGTCGTGGGTGTGCACGCCGTTGTGGCTGTGGCCATTCATGTACTGCTGCAGGGTGGCGCTGCCCAGGTGCTCGACCTCGAACAGGCTGTCCAGGTGTTCGCGGGAGTTCACCAGGCCCTTGGCGCGCAGCACGCCCTTGCTGTCGATCAGCGCGGCGTAGGGCAGCTTGCCGATCTGGTAGGTCATGCCGACTTCCGGGCCGACCACGTAGGCGGCTTTCTCCAGGCCATGCTCGGCGATCAGTGCCTGCTGGGCGGCCATGTCGCCGTCGCTGACGTAGATCACCTCCAGCTCGCCGGCCTTGTCCTTGGCGATGGATTTGATTGCCGGCAGCAGCGATTTGCAGATCGGGCAGGTCGGCGAGAGGAAGAACAGCAGCTGGCCGCGCTCGCCTTCATAGCCGAAGTTGACCGGGCGACCATGGCGGTCGGCGGCGGTGACTTTCGGCGCAGGCTCGTTGACGGCCACGCCCTTGTCGACCATCAGCGCGCCGGCCGGAGCGATGCGGCCGTGGAGGACGCCGATCTGGCGCACCAGCGCCATCACGGTGAAGGCGAGGGCGATGAGCAGCACCCAGAGAAGAATGTTGGAAACGATCAGGCCTTCCATTTGTTCACCTTCCGATGAGTTTGAGCAGACGGGGATGGTTCGCCAGCAGGCTGTCGGCCGCGGCGTACAGGAGCAGGGTGACGGCGCTGGCCGCGAGGATCACGAAGGCGTCGAACACGCCCAGCTCGCGAGCCTGCGGGCTGCTGGCGGCGAGCAGGCCGAGGCCGGCGATGATCGCGTTGCGCAGCAGCAGCACCGGGCGCAGCGGTTGCATCTGGCCGGGGCCGGAGCAGCCGCAGTCGATGTCGCGGCGACCGCGCCAGAGGTTGATGCCGATGGCGCCGGCATAGAACAGGATCAGCGCCGTGGCGGCCAGGGCCGCGACGTGGCGGCTCGCCGGTACCAGCAGGGCGAAGGCAATGACGCCCTCGACCACTGGCAGCACGCGGGCCACCGGGCCGACCAGCGAGGCCGGCAGCAGGCCGTAGTCTTCGACCTGGCGGGCGAAGCGCATCGGCGCGCGCAGCTTGTGGCTGGCGGCGCTGGCAAACAGCACCGCGACGGCCACCGCACTGGCGATGATCAGGATCGGATCGGAAAACATTTCCGTACCTCTCGGTTGGCTTTCTGGAAAGGCTTAGTGGCTCAGGACCAGGATCGGGGTCTTGGCGATCTTGTCCATGGCGCCGTTGTACTTGCCGGTCTTCAGGTCGAAGATCTGCAGACCGCCTTCGATGTCGGTGCCCAGCAGCAGCGGCTTGTCGTCGGTGGTGGCATGCAGGCTCCACACCGGCTTGGGCGCTTCCAGGGTGCCGATCTTCTTCTGTGTCTTCAGGTCGTAGACCCAGATGAACGGGCTCGGGTCTTCCCATTTGCCGGCGCTGTGCTCTTCATGCATCAGCACGTACAGGCGGTTCAGCTTGGGCGCTACGGCCATCAACTGCCAGCCGCCGGTACCCCAGCCTTTCTTGCGCTCTTCGTCGGTGGTCAGCGACCAGCTCGGCAGCATCTTCGGCTTGTCGCCGGAAACGTCCACCGGCTTGACCATGCCGTCGGTGGTCACGAAGAAGTAGGTTTCGCCCACGGCCAGGCCGCGTTCGTTGAGCTTCTCCTTGTTCGGGTCGAAGAACGGCGTCTGGCTGCGGCCGGTTTCCTTGCCGTCGTCGCCGATCTTGGTGATCTGCAGCTGGCCGTCACCGCACAGCGAGGCGAAGGCGCGCTTGCCCACCGGGTAGTTGAGCACGCAGCCGCTGATGGCGATTTCGCTGGCGACCTTTTTCTCTTGCGTGTCGACCACGGTGACCGAGGTGGACGGGGTGAAGTTGTAGATGTAGACGAAGCGATCGTCGGAGCTGGTGCCCAGGGCGTACTTCTGGGTCAGGATCGAGGCGCGCTTGGCCGGGATTTCCACTTCCCACTTCGGACGCAGGTTCGAGGTGTCCCAGGCGGTCAGCACGTCGGTGCGCACGCCACGGGTGCCGCGGGAGTAGAAAGTATCAGCGGAGTACAGGGTCTTGGCGTCGTGGCTCAGGGTGGACGGAGCGACGAAGCCGGTGCTGACCATGCCGAGCATCTTCTTCTGCTCGGGGTCGACCACGGTGACGCGGCCGGCGATGAAGTTCTCGAACTCCACGTCGACGATGTACGCACGGTGCGGCGAGGGCGGGAACGGCAAGACGGTCTCACCGATGCTCTCGGTCGGCAGCTCGGCTTGGGCTGCGCCCATCGCGAGGCAAGTTGCCAGCGCGAGGACCGATGGAGCGAGGAACCTGGCGACGCTCATTGGCGGGTACTCCCTTTTTCTTGTTGGCGGGCTATCTGTTGTTATCAGGCCGTCAGCCAGGGGCGGACAGCGGACGGAACATTGAGGAGAGTCTGCCTGCGTCGGTTCGTGCCGGACTTGTTGTCCGTGCCATTTCCTTGTCTGGGGGTGACAGGGTGTCGCAGGGAGAAAGTGCAGACGGCTGCCGGGCTTGGAAGGAGAAAATCCGCCGAACGGCACAGGCATGGATCAAGGCTTCGTCAGTTTTTGGTGCGAAAAAGCTGCATCGTGCCCCGAAAATCCGCACAATGCACATTTGAGCTATCTTGAAACGCCGTTACACCCACCGGAAGTGTGCATTGTGAACAGTTCACAATGTTCGACGTGCTCAAAATTTCCGCGTCGTTCCTGATTGGCTTTTCCGGCCCGCTATTTGCGTTGTGCCGGGAGTCCTCAACCAATCCTCGCGGAGACCCCTCTCGATGAGTTCCCCCAGTGAGTTCCCCCTGAGCGCGACGCCCAGGGAAGGGCGCAAAGGCCTGCTGCCCATCGCCATGGTCCTGTTCAGCTTCACCTTCTTCACCGGCACCATGTTCGCCGGCGGCAAGATCGGCATGGCCTTCGACTTCGTCGACATGCTCTGGGTGGCCTTCATCGGCAACGTGCTGCTCGCCATCTACGCCGCCGCCCTGGGCCTGATCGCCTCGCGCAGCGGCTTGAACACAGTGCTGATGGGGCGCTTCTGCTTCGGCGAGCGCGGCAGCAAACTGTCAGACTTCCTCCTCGGTTTCGCCGAACTGGGCTGGTATGCCTGGGGTACCGCCACCGTCGCCATCGTGCTGGTCAAGATGCTCAGCCTGCCCGAGTGGCTGAACATTCCGCTGATGGTGGTGTTCGGCCTGCTGTTCTCGATCACCGCGATCATCGGCTTCAAGGGCCTGGACATCATGTCCCGCGTGTCGGTGCCGCTGATGTTCATCCTGCTGGTGGCGTCGATGGTCATCGCGACCAACCACGCCGGCGGCTGGAGCGGCCTGCTGGCGAAGGAGCCGAGCCAGACCCTGACCTTCTCCGCCGCCGTGACCATGGTCTTCGGTACCTTCGCCAGCGGCGCAACCCAGGCCACCAACTGGACCCGCATGGCCCGCAGCGGGCGCATCGCGGTGATCGCCAGCGTGGTCGCCTTCCTCATCGGCAACGGCCTGATGATCGTCGCCGGCGCCTGGTGCGCCATCGTCTACCAGAACGCCGACATCGTCGAAGTGATGGTGCTGCAGGGGCTGTCCTTCGCCGCGGTGATCATGCTCTGCCTGAACCTGTGGACCATCCAGGGCCCGACCATCTACAACGTCTCCGCCGCCGCCTGCCATCTGGTGCGCAGCGAGCGTCGCCGCACCATGACCCTGCTGGCCGCCGGCGTCGGCATCATCCTCGCCATCGGTGGCATGTACGAATGGCTGATCCCGTTCCTGGTGCTGCTGGGCTCGATCATCCCGCCGCTGGGTGGCGTGATCATGGCTGACTACTGGTACCGCAACCGCGGCGAATACCCGGCGCTGGTGGGCACCCACATCCCGGCATTCAACGTCTCGGGTCTGGTGTCCTACGCGGTCGGTGCGGGCCTGGCCTATGCCTCGCCATGGATCGCGCCGCTGGTGGGCATCGCCGCGTCGGCCATCTGCTACATCGTCCTCACCGAAGTCACCCGCGCCCGCGCGCCGGTGGCCGAGCCGCGCGCTTGAGCCTGAGCGTCGAGGAAATCCTCCGTCTGCCAGGGCTGGAAAGCCTCGCGCTGCGGGCCGGCGCACGCAATCTGCATCGCAGCGTGCGCTGGTCCTACGTGGCAGAGAACGTTGGCATCGCCGACTGGGTGATGGGGGGCGAACTGGTGTTCGTCACGGGCATCAACCACAGCCGTGACGAAGCCAACCTGCTGCAGCTGGTGCGCGAAGGCGTTGCCAGCGGCATCGCCGGCATCGTCATCCTCACCGGCGACGAGTTCATCCGGCGCATTCCCGAGTCCGTGATTCATTTGGCCGAAGCCGAGGGTCTGCCGCTGATCGAGCAGCCCTACGCGCTGAAGATGGTCATCGTCACCCACCTGATTGGCACGGCGCTGGTGCAGATGACCCAGGTGAAGACCTCGCGCCGGGACATCCTCGGCCAGCTGCTCAGCGGCGACTTCCCCAGCCTGGAAATCGTCCGCCGCCGTGCGCAACACCTGGAGTTGCCGCTGGAGGTCCCGCGCCGTCTGGTGGCGTTGCGGCTGTCCGGCGTCGACAGATTATTCCAGCGGCATGAACCGGAAGAGGCCGAGCGCGCGCTGCAGCTGACCCGTCAGCGCTTGCTCGACCATCTGGAAAGCTGGCAACAGGAACGCCGCGAGCGCCTGCCGGTGGTGATCCAGGGCGACCTGTTCGTCCTGCTGCTGGCCGATGTCGGGCGCGCCGAACTGCAAGCCCTGGCGGCCGGGCTGCAACAGGAACTGGCACCGCTGCGTGCTTACCTCGGTCTTTCCGCCTGCGCCGACAGCTGCGCGGAATATCCCCGCGCGCTGCTCGAAGCCCGTCAGGCACTGGATGTCGCCGAAGGCATGCAGGCGCCCGGTGGCTTCTGCGACTACCGTGAGCTGGGCGTGCTGCGCCTGCTGCGGGCGATCCCCGATCGCGCGGTGGTCGAGCAATTCCTCAAGGACACCCTCGGCCCACTCACTGACGCGGGCCGCAAGCAGCCGCACCTGCTGATCGAGACGCTCGACGCGCTCGTCCAGGAGAACGGCAACGCCCTCAAGGCCGCACAGCGCCTGGGCATCCACCGCAACACCCTGAACCAGCGGATCGCGCGCATCGAGGCCCTGAGCGGCCAGTCCCTGGACGACGCGCAGTTCCGCCTGAATACCTCCGTGGCGCTGCTCATCTGGCGTATGTCCAGTGCGCCGCGCCACGAATAGCCTGAAGAGGACCTCCGAGCCCATGAAAATCATCAACGCCTCGCTGCGCAAGCAGACCGGCCTGTTCACCATCCGCTGCGAAGGCGACGTCATTGCCGAAGTCGTCCAGCAAACCGGCAGCGTGGCCGCCAGCGGCGACGACATCGACGCCCGTGGCAACCTGGCCATCGCCCCGCTGGTGGAGCCGCACATCCATCTGGACGCCACTCTCACCGCCGGCGAGCCGGAATGGAACATGAGCGGCACGCTGTTCGAAGGCATCGAGCGCTGGGCCCAGCGCAAGGAAACCATTACGCACGAGGACACCAAGTCCCGCGCCCACACCACCATCCGCATGCTGGCCGCCCATGGCATCCAGCACGTGCGCACCCACGTCGACGTGACCGATCCGACCCTCGCCGCGCTCAAGGCCATGGTGGAAGTCCGTGAAGAGGCGCGCCACCTGGTGGACCTGCAGATCGTCGCGTTCCCGCAGGAAGGCATCGAGTCCTACGAGGGCGGCCGCGAGCTGATGGAAGAGGCGATCCGCCTGGGCGCGGACGTGGTCGGTGGTATCCCGCACTTCGAGAACACCCGCGAACAGGGCGTCAGCTCCATCAAGTTCCTCATGGACCTGGCCGAGCGCACCGGTTGCCTGGTGGACGTGCACTGCGACGAGACCGACGACCCGAACTCGCGCTTCCTCGAAGTGCTCGCCGAGGAAGCCCGCGTGCGCGGCATGGGCGGCCGTGTCACCGCCAGTCACACCACGGCCATGGGTTCCTACGACAACGCTTACTGTTCCAAGCTGTTCCGCCTGCTCAAGCGTTCGGGTATCAACTTCGTCTCCTGCCCGACCGAGAGCATCCACCTGCAGGGCCGTTTCGACACCTTCCCGAAACGCCGTGGCGTGACCCGCGTAGCCGAGATCGACCGCGCCGGCATGAACGTCTGCTTCGGCCAGGACTCGATCAAGGACCCGTGGTACCCGCTGGGCAACGGCAACATCCTGCGCGTGCTGGATGCCGGCCTGCACATCTGCCACATGATGGGCTTCGATGACCTGCAGCGGGCCCTGGACCTGGTCACCGACAACAGCGCCCGCGCGTTGAACCTGGGCGCGCGCTACGGCATCGCCGCCGGCCGCCCGGCCAACCTGCTGGTACTGGGGGTGGAGAGCGACTATGAGGCGGTGCGCCAGCAGACCAAGGCGCTGTATTCGGTCCGCAATGGTCGTGTGCTGATGAAGCGCGAGCCGGAGCAGGTGACGCTGGTCGAGTGACGGGTCGGCTCTTCGTAGGAGCGAGCTTGCTCGCGAACCTTGGCCCCGCTGCGAGGACGTTCGCGAGCAAGCTCGCTCCTACAAGATCAAGAGCCCGTGTCCCGCCCTGCGTGAGCCACAGATGCAATTCGTAGGATGGCGTGGAGCGTAGCGATACCCATCGGCTCCACGCGCCGGCAGCATGGGTATCGCTGCGCTCCACCCATCCTACGGGTGTCAGGGCTCTCTGCTCAGGGCACCATCGCCATGCCCACGCCAAAGCGGTTCCAGGCATTGATGGTGGCGATGGCCAGGGTCAGGTTGGCGATCTCGGCATCGTTGAAGTGTTCGCGCAGGGCGTCGAACTGGTCCTGCGGGGCATGCTTTTCCGGCAGGCGGGTGAGGCTTTCGACCCAGGCCAGGGCAGCGCGCTCGCGCTCGGTGAAGAAGCGGGTTTCCTCCCAGACGCTCAGGGTCTGTAGCCGTGCCTCGGTCTCGCCGGCCTTGCGCGCGTCATTGGCGTGCATGTTCACGCAGTAGGCGCAGCCGTTGATCTGCGAGGCGCGCAGGCGGATCAGCTCCAGCAGCGAGGTTTCCAGACCGGACTTGGCCAGGGCCTGCTCCAGGCCGAGCATGGCCTTGTAGGCGTCGGGGGCGGCTTTGGCCCATTCGATTCGTGCGCTCATGGTGATCTCCAGTGGGGCCCGCGGTAGTACGGGGAATGGAGCTAAGGTAACGCCGGCGCGCCGACGTTCGAATAGCCAATTCCCGGCAATACCGGCAGACCAATGGGGCCAATCCCCGCGCCGTGTCCGCTGTCAGTCCCAGCCCCCCGGGCAGCCCTTGCAGCCCGCCATGTTGCTGCCCTGGAAATTACCGAAGCGCTGGCGGCTGCCGCGCAGGTCGGCGTCTTCCAGGTTGGCTTCGGCCAGCTTCACCTCCTGCAGGTTGGCGTCGCGCAGGTCGGCGCCCTTGAGATCGGCACGGGACAGCCAGGTCATTTCCAGGTCGGCCGCACGCAGGTTGGCCTGATGCAACTTGCCGCCGCTCAGGCGGGCGAATTCCAGGTAGGCGGCGGTCAGGTCCGCGCCTTGCCACTGCGCGCCCTGGGCGAACAGTCCCCAGGCCTGGATGGCGACCAGCTTGGCACCACTCAGATCAGCGCCACGCAGATTGGCCTGTTGCAGGCTGGCACGGGTCAGGTCGGCGCCGTTCAGGTGCGCCTGTTGCAGATTGGCCAGGTCCAGTTTGGCGTGGCGCAGGTCCGCTCCGGCGAGGTTGGCGCCGGACAGGTTCATCCGTGTCAGGTCCTGGTTGCGCAGGTCGGCGCCGCGCAGGTCGGCATTAGGGCATTGGCTGTCCGGCTCGATGCGGCAGCCGGCGATGACGGTGGCCGCATCGTCATCGACGTCCGGCGCAGGTTGGCTGGTGGCGAAGGCGAGGGCGGAGAGGGGGAAGAGCAGGCAGGCGAGCAGGCGCATGGCGATCTCCTGGGAAAATGAAAAAGGCCCGCGCCGGGTTCGACGCGGGCCAGTGCATCAGCGGCTGGCGGTCTTTTTGTCCCAGCTGGGCAGCTTGAACACCCAGAAGGAACCGCCCTGGGCCACCGGCTTGGTCAGCTCGGCCATGTCGCCACCCCACAACGGCACCGCGCCGCCGTAGCCGACGGTCACGCCGATGTACTGCTCGCCGTCCTGCTCCCAGGTGATGGGCGGGGAGACGATGCCGCTGCCGGTCTGGAACTGCCACAGCTCCTTGCCGGTCCTGGCGTCGAAGGCCTTAAGGAAGCCCTCGCCGGTGCCGGTGAACACCAGGTTGCCGGCGGTGGCCAGCACGCCGGCCCAGAGCGGCAGGTGGTCCTTGTATTCCCACTCGACCTTGCCGGTGGTGGGGTTCATCGCCCGCAGGGTGCCGACGTGGTCGTCATACATGCGCTTGATGCGGAAGCCCATGCCGAGGTAGGCGCTGCCCTTGGCGTAGTTCACTTCCTCGGTCCAGTAGTCCTCCTTCCAGTGGTTGGCGGGGACGTAGAACAGACCGGTGTCCTGGCTGTAGGCCATGGGGTTCCAGTTCTTGCCGCCGAGGAAGGGCGGCGAGACCTCCACGGCCTTGCCGTGCTTCTGCCCCGGTTCCGGCAGCGGCGGGCGCTGGCCTTCGTTCTCCACCGGGCGGCCGGTCTTCAGGTCGATGTGGCTGGCCCAGGTGATGTTGTCGACGAAGGGGAAGGCGTTCTGCAGCTTGCCGTTGGTACGGTCGACCACATAGAAGAAACCGTTGCGGTCGGCGTGGGCGGTGGCCTTGACGATCTTGCCGTCCTGGGCCTTGTAGTCGAACAGCACCAGTTCGTTGTTGCCGGAGAAGTCCCAGGCATCGTTCGGGGTGTGCTGGTAGAACCATTTCACCTCGCCGGTGCTCGGGTCGACGCCGACCTGGCCGGAGGTGTAGAGGCTGTCGTAGTCGTGCGGGTTGCCGCCCTTGGCGGTGCGCGCCCAGGTATTCCAGGGGCCGGGGTTGCCGGCGCCGACGATGATGGTGTTGGTCTCGGCATCGAAGCTCGCGCTCTGCCACGGGGCGCCGCCGCCGTGGTTCCAGGCTTCGACCTTGCCGGTGGGAGAGTTCTTGTCCTCCGGCCAGGAGGGCGCCTTCACGTCGCCGGTGACGGTGCTGTCCTTGCCGTTCAGGCGACCCATGTGGCCTTCGACGAAGGGCCGCATCCAGACTTCCTCGCCGGTATCCGGGTCGCGCGCGAACAGGCGGCCGACCACGCCGAACTCATCGCCCGAGCTGCCGTGGATCAGCAGCACCTTGCCGGTCTTGCCGTCCTTCACGATGGTCGGCGCGCCGGTCATGGTGTAGCCGGCGCCGTGGTCGCCGAACTTCTTCTTCCAGACCACCTTGCCGGTCTTCTTGTTCAGCGCCACGACGGAGGCGTCGAGGGTGCCGAAGTAGATCTTGTCGCCATAGATGGCGGCGCCGCGGTTGACCACGTCGCAGCACGGGCGGATGTCGTCGGGCAGGCGGTGGTTGTAGGTCCACAGGCGCTTGCCGGTCTTCGCGTCGAGGGCGAACAGCCGCGAGTAGGAGGCGGTGACGTAGACCACGCCGTCACTGACGATGGCCTGGGACTCCTGGCCGCGCTGTTTTTCGTCGCCGAAGGAGTAGGACCAGGCCGGAGCCAGCTTGAACACGTTGCCTTCGTTGACCTGCTTGAGCGGGCTCCAGCGCTGGGCGTTGGTGCCCATGCCGTACTGCAGCACGTCGCCGGTGGTCTTGTGGTCGTTGGCGATGTCGTCCCAGGTCACGTCTTTTGCCAGGGCGGAGCCGGCGGCGGTGAGGGCGATGGCGCAGGCGAGACCGTTCAAGGCCAGGCGCAGGGGAGCTGTTGTTGTTCTCATGGTGGTTTCCCGTGATGGATGGCGGCAGGCCGCTGCACGTGCCGCGGCGAATCCATGGTGGGAGCAGGGCGTGCAGGCGGGGAACGGAAAAGCTCCCGGCGATGCCGGGACTATTTCCCGGTGCGGGCATGACTTGGACTTGCTGCCAAAGCGCCGGCAATGGCCGACCGCCGTCCTAGTACGAAGGGAGTAGGCGGGAGCATCCAAAGCAGGATTCGGCCGCAAGGCGCGCGTTCTTACCATCGTCATCACTGGCGTCTTTCCGGGCGCCGTGCCTTGCCAAGCATCTCGATGAGAGGATGAAGTGATGAACAACAAGAACGTGCTGTGCGGCCTGATGTTGGTGGCCGGCCTGGGTGTCTCGGGGCTGGCCCTGTCCCACGGCAATGTGACGCCCCAGGCAGTGGATACCACGGGGCTGGAACCGCTGGGCAAGGAATGGCGCGAGACCAACCCCTACCGCGAGCCCTACGCCAATCACGCCAAGGCGGTGGAGATCGGCGCCTCGGCGTACAACCAGAACTGCGCGCGCTGCCATGGCCTGGAAGCCAAGTCCGGCGGCATCGCCCCCGACCTGCGCATGCTCGACGTCGGCGCCGAGGGGGACGAGTGGTTCAAGGAGCGGGTGATCAACGGCGCAGTGCGTGACGGTGCGGTGTACATGCCGAAGATGGCCGACTTCATCAGCCAGGAAGGCCTCTGGGCGATCCGTACCTACCTGGACAGCGTGCACGTGGACGAGTGATCGCCATGCGCCTGTTCGTCTGGTTGTTCGGCCTGTGTCTGCTGATCGGGCAAGCGCAGGCCGGGGTGCGCCCCTACGAGGACATGGTCGCCAGCGGTGTGCTGCGGGTGGCGGTGTACGAGAACTTCCCGCCCTACAGCTTCATGCAGGGCGGGCAGCTGCGCGGGGTCGATGTCGACCTTGCGCAGCGCCTGGCCGGCGGGCTGGGCCTGCGTGCGGAATTCCTCTGGGTCACGCCCGGCGAGCGCCTGGACGACGACCTGCGCAACTTCATCTGGAAGGGCCACTACCTGCGGCCCGGCGTGGTCGCCGATGTGATGCTGCGCGTGCCCTACGACCGCCAGTACGCCAACCGGCGCAACGATGTCGGCGAGTTCGCCAACGAGCAGGTGGTGATGTTCGGCCCCTACCAGCGCGAGCGCTGGCAGGTGGTCAGCGACGACCGCCGGCTGCCGCAGGTGGACACCATCGCCGCCTTCCGCGAACACCCGGTCGGCGTCGAACTGGACAGCGTGCCGTCGTTCTACCTGACCTCGGTGCTGGGCGGCCAGCTCAGCCGCATGACCGTGCATTTCCCCAGCACGCAAGCGGCCTTCGACGGCCTGCGCGCGGGCAAGGTCGACGCGGTGATGGCGCTGCGCGGCGAGCTGGACTGGATGCGTGCGCAAGCCGCCGACGAGCACCTGAAGAACGCCGGGAACACCTATCCCAACCTCGGCCAGCCCGAGTGGGACATCGGCATGGCGGTGCATGAAAGCAATCGCCAGCTCTCCAACGCCCTGGACGGCGAGCTGGAGGAATTGGTGCGCAGCGGCGAGATGGAAAAGCTCTACGCGGTCTACGGCATGCGCTACGAACTGCCGGGGCTCTACCAGGACGTGCAGTGAGGGAATCATGATGCACCGGCGCGAACTGCTGCTCGGGATCTGTGCGCTGCCGCTGCCGCTGCTGGCAGCGGCGGTGGAGGGCGACCCGATGCCCTCGGTGATGTGGGAGTACCACCACAAGCGTCTGTTGAACGGCGAGCCTTACGTCTTCGATGAACGGGTGAAACTCGGCGTGCCGCCGTTCGCCGAAGACGCGCGCCAGGTGCCGGTGGAAATCGATGCTCGTGCCTTGCCGGGACGCTTCGACCGGCTGCTGCTGTGGGCCGAGCTGAACCCGATTCCCCATGTGCTGACGCTCTATCCGGGCGAACATCTGGAGCCGTTGCTGGCGGTGCGTATCCGCATCGAACAGGCCACGCCGATCCGTGCTGCGCTGCGCGACGAGAAGGGCGTGTGGCATGTGGGCTCGGCCTGGATCGACGCCGCCGGCGGAGGTTGTACCGCGCCCAGCGTGGTACGCGCGCAGCCGGGCTGGGAAGACCGCCTCGGACAGGTCCATGGCGAGGCTTACCCCAAGGGTGAATACAGCCGGGTGCGGCTCTCGGTGTCCCATCCGATGGACAACGGCCTGGTTGGTGGCATCCCCGAGTTCTACATCGACCACGCCGAACTGCGCGGCCCGGACGGCGAAGTCTTCGCGAGGCTGGAGCTGTTCCCGGCAGTCAGCGAGAACCCCACCTTCACTTTCGAGGTGCGCGGCCATCCGCAAACCGAACTCTGGCTGCACGACAACAACGGCAACGAATTTCAGGCCGTCTTGCGCTGAGATGACGAGGTGCCCATGCGTTTTCTCCTGATCGCCCTCGCGTGCCTGTGCCTGCCGGCACTGGCCGACCTGCAGTACCACCTCCAGCCCCGGCAGATCGCCGAGGGCACCTGGGTGGTGGAAGGCAGCACCGACAATTTCGCCAAGGACAACGGCGGCGCGATCGTCAACGTCGCCTTCATCGATACCGGCGACGGCGTGCTGGTGATCGATACCGGTCCGTCGAAACGCTATGGCGAAGCCCTGCGCGCGCTGATCCAGCAGACCACCGGCAAGCCGGTGAAACGCGTACTGCTGACCCATCACCACCCCGACCATGTGCTGGGCAACCAGGCTTTTACCGACGTGCCCATCGGCGCGCTGGCCGGCACCACGAAGCTGCTGAAAGAGCAGGGCAACGCCATGGCGGAAAACATGTATCGCCTGGTGGGCGACTGGATGCGCGGCACGGAAGTGGTGCTGCCCAGCGAGACGGTGGCGCCGGGCGAATTGACGATGGGCAGCCATCGGTTCCGGTTGGTCGGCCTGCGCGGGCACACCGGCGCGGACCTGGCGATCCTCGATGAGACCACTGGTGTGCTGTTCGCCGGGGATATCGTGTTCTACCAGCGTGCGCTGACCACGCCGAACAGTCCGGGGCTCGACGTCTGGCTGGCCGACCTGGATACGCTGCAGCAGCTGCCGTGGAAACAGATCGTCCCCGGCCACGGCCCCATTGCCAGCGATGCCGGTCCCTTCGCGCAGATGCGCGACTACCTCGGCTGGCTCGACAGCGTGATGCGCGACGGCATCGCCCACGGCGCCGACATGAACGACCTCCTGCGTACGTCCATCCCGGAGCGCTTCGCCAGCGTCAGCCTGACGCGCTACGAGCTGATCCGCAGCGTCAGCCATCTCTATCCGCGCTATGAGCAGCAGGCCTTGCCGCGCGTCGATGAGCCTTGATCCTGCTTTCGCAGGATGGCGTGGAGCGAAGCGATACCCATCATTCCGGTGCACCGCCTGCATGGGTATCGCTGCGCTCCACCCATCCTACATTCACGGATTGCCAGGGAGCGTAGGTCGGACAACCTGGAACAGGTTATCCGCCCTACGTAAGCCTTGAATTTCGTGGCGCTGCGGCCCGGTATTGCTACCAAGGAACTAGGGAATTCGGCACTGCGTTCAATTGTTGGCCCGCCTTACCAAACCAAGAATCTGCGACAGACCGGGAAATTTTCCCGGGTACAACAACAATCGCAGAGGCGCACCGCCATGAGACAGCTTCAACCTTTCGCCCGCACCGTGCTGTTCACCGCCATCAGCCTGGCCTCCCTGGGCGCCCACGCCGGGGTAACCGACCAGGACATCAGCGACGCTGCCAAGCGCACCGACCAGATCGTGGTCAACGGGATCAACCAGCAGGGCCAGCGCTTCAGCCCGCTGAATACCCTGAACAGCGACAACGTGAAGGAACTGCGGCCAGTCTGGGCGCTGTCCTTCGGCGGCGAGAAGCAGCGCGGCCAGCAGGCGCAACCGCTGATCAAGGACGGCGTGATGTATGTGACCGCCTCCTACTCGCGGGTATTCGCCGCCGATGCACGCACCGGTCGCAAGCTCTGGCAATACGACGCGCGCCTGCCCGACGGCATCATGCCCTGCTGCGACGTGATCAACCGTGGTGTGGCCCTGTATGGCGACCTGGTGATCTTCGGCACCCTCGACGCCAAGCTGGTCGCCCTGAGCAAGGACACCGGCAAGGTGGTGTGGAAGAAGACCGTGGCGGACTACAAGGCCGGTTACTCCATCTCCGCCGCGCCGCTGATTGCCAAGGGCAAGCTGATCACTGGCGTGGCCGGCGGCGAGTTCGGCGTGGTCGGCAAGATCGAGGCCTACAACCCCACCAATGGCGAGCTGCTGTGGAGCCGGCCAACCGTGGAAGGCCACATGGGCTACGTCTACAAGGACGGCAAGGCGGTGGAGAACGGCATCTCCGGCGGCGAGGCGGGCAAGACCTGGCCGGGTGACCTGTGGAAGACCGGCGGCGCCGCGCCGTGGCTGGGCGGTTACTACGACCCGAGCACCGATTCGCTGTTCATCGGCACCGGCAACCCGTCGCCGTGGAACTCGCACCTGCGCCCCGGCGACAACCTGTACTCCTCCTCGCGCCTGGCGCTGAACCCGGAAGACGGCTCGATCAAGTGGCACTTCCAGACCACCCCGCACGACGGCTGGGACTTCGACGGCGTCAACGAGCTGGTGTCCTTCGACTACAAGGACAGCGGAAAGACCGTACAGGCCGCCGCCACCGCCGACCGCAACGGCTTCTTCTACGTGCTCGACCGCACCAACGGAAAATTCATCCGCGGCTTCCCCTTCGTCGACAAGGTAACCTGGGCCAAGGGCCTGGACGAGAACGGCCGGCCGATCTACGACGACGCCCACCGTCCGGGCGCGCCGGGCGAGGGCACGGAGAAGGGCAGCTCGGTGTTCGTCGCGCCGTCCTTCCTCGGCGGCAAGAACTGGATGCCCATGGCCTACAGCCAGGACACCGGGCTGTTCTACGTGCCGTCCAACGAGTGGGGCATGGACATGTGGAACGAGAACATCGCCTACAAGAAGGGCGCGGCCTACCTCGGCGCGGGCTTCACCATCAAGCCGCTGAACGAGAAGTACATCGGCGTGCTGCGCGCCATCGATCCGAAGACCGGCAAGCAGGTCTGGCGCTACGAGAACTACGCGCCGCTGTGGGGCGGCGTGCTGGCGACCCACGGCAACCTGGTGTTCACCGGCAACCCCGAGGGCTACCTGATGGCCTTCGACGCCAAGACCGGCAAGAAGCTCTACCAGTTCAACACCGGCTCGGGCGTGATTGCCTCGCCGATCACTTGGGAAATGGACGGCGAGCAGTACGTCACTGTGTTGTCCGGCTGGGGCGGCGCGGTGCCGCTGTGGGGCGGCGAGGTGGCCAAGCGCATCAAGGACCTGGACCAGGGCGGGATGATCTGGACCTTCAAGCTGCCGAAGGATCTGGTGGCCAAGAAATGATGTTCGCGTGAGGTGAGCAGGGGCCGTCCATTGTGCCGGCCCATTGTTTTGGCGCGCTGTTGGCGCTGTTCGCGTGCATGGCCATTGGGCGTTTCTGCGTCGCATCTGTGTGCGCGGATGCATTGGGTTTCGCCCCCTCGGGCGACCTACTTTGGCAAACGCCCGAAAGTAGGCAAAGGTCTTGCCCCGGACATCCGGTTTTTCGCTAAGGCGAAAAATTCCCTCGTCGAAGCGCAGTTTCAGGGGCCCGCCGCGAAGGGCCATCCCTGGCCCATCGCGGCTCTCGCGACATCCATGTCGCTCAACCCCTGAAACTCCGCTTCAACGAGGCCTCCTGAACGGGGCGTTCGGCGTGTGCGGAAGTCTCTCTGGAAACCTTCAAAATCCAGAGCCATAGCCACAGCCAGAGCCGTGTTGTGGAGTTCCCGTAGGAGCGGACCTTGTCCGCGAAATCCTTCGCGGCGGACCTTGCGCTGATAAGCAACATCAGATGCTCGCCGCCACCTGTAGGAGCGAGCTTGCTCGCGAACCACCCGGCACCGTAGGGCGCATAACGCGACAGCGTTATCCGCCGTGGTGGCGTCGGCGGATAATCCGTTCCGGGTTATGCGCCCTACAACCTGCGACGCTCGCCGCATCTACTACCAAATGAGTAACCCACCGCTCCCATGGGGGCATTCCGGGCCGGGAAGGGCGTTGCCTAAGATCGCTCCATGACCTGGCCGATGGAGGCCGGGAACCGACAGGAGAGCACCCCCATGATCTACGCCGCACCCGGAACCCCAGGCGCCGTCGTCACCCTCAAGCCGCGCTACGGCAACTACATCGGCGGCGAGTTCGTTGCGCCGGTGCTGGGCCAGTACTTCAGCAACACCTCGCCGGTGAACGGCGAAATCATCGCCGAGTTTCCGCGCTCCACCGCCGAGGACATCGAGCTCGCCCTGGATGCCGCCCACGCCGCCGCCAATGCCTGGGGTCGTACTTCGGTACAGGACCGCGCGCTGATCCTGCTGAAGATCGCCGACCGCATCGAACTGAACCTGGAACAACTGGCCGTCGCCGAGACCTGGGACAACGGCAAGGCCGTGCGCGAAACCCTGAACGCCGACGTGCCGCTGGCCGCCGACCACTTCCGTTACTACGCCGGTTGCATCCGTGCGCAGGAAGGCGGTGCCGCCGAGATCAACGAGAACACCGTCGCCTACCACATCCACGAACCGCTGGGCGTGGTCGGGCAGATCATCCCGTGGAACTTCCCGCTGCTGATGGCCGCGTGGAAACTCGCCCCGGCGCTGGCCGCCGGCAACTGCGTGGTGCTCAAGCCGGCCGAGCAGACCCCGCTGTCGATCATGCTGCTGGCCGAGATCATCGGCGACCTGCTGCCGCCGGGCGTGCTGAACATCGTCCAGGGCTTCGGCAAGGAAGCGGGCCAGGCGCTGGCCACCAGCAAGCGCATCGCCAAGATCGCCTTCACCGGCTCCACCCCGGTCGGCTCGCACATCCTCCATTGTGCGGCGGAGAACATCATTCCCTCCACTGTGGAGCTGGGCGGCAAGAGCCCGAACATCTTCTTCGAGGACATCATGCAGGCCGAACCGGCCTTCATCGAAAAGGCTGCCGAAGGCCTGGTGCTGGCCTTCTTCAACCAGGGCGAGGTCTGCACCTGCCCGTCGCGGGCGCTGGTGCAGGAGTCGATCTTCGAACCGTTCATGGTCGAGGTGATGAAGAAGATCAAGGCGATCAAGCGCGGCAACCCGCTGGACACCGAGACCATGGTCGGCGCCCAGGCTTCGCAGCAGCAGTACGAGAAGATCCTGTCCTACCTCGACATCGCCCAGGGCGAAGGCGCCGAGCTGCTCACCGGCGGCTCCAGCGAGCGCCTGGAAGGCGACCTGGCCAGCGGTTACTACATCCAGCCGACCCTGCTCAAGGGCCACAACGGCATGCGCGTGTTCCAGGAGGAAATCTTCGGGCCGGTGGTGGGCGTCACCACCTTCAAGGACGAAGCCGAAGCCCTGGCGATTGCCAACGATACCGAGTTCGGCCTCGGCGCCGGCGTGTGGACCCGCGACATCAACCGTGCCTGGCGCATGGGCCGGGGCATTCAGTCCGGCCGCGTATGGACCAACTGCTATCACCTGTACCCGGCCCACGCCGCGTTCGGTGGCTACAAGAAGTCCGGTGTCGGCCGCGAAACCCACAAGATGATGCTGGACCACTACCAGCAGACCAAGAACCTGCTGGTGAGTTACGACATCAACCCGCTGGGCTTCTTCTGACCCTCAGCAGTAAACCGGCGAACCTTCCCCCATCAGGTTTGCCGGTCCCTTTCCGGTGTACCCCGCCTGGCACTCCACCAGGCATCCCTTGTGTCGACGCGCCCGGTTCGGGCGGCCGTCCGCTTCCGTACCCATTCCACGGGTGACGGCCTTCGTCGAACGCGGCTCCGGCCGCGTTTTCTTTTTTCCGCCAAGCCCCTGTTCGCGAGCAAGCTCGCTCCTACAGAAAACCGCCAGACCTGACCTGTAGGAGCGAGCTTGCTCGCGAACCCGCCCATGCGCCGGATTATCCGGCGAGGCACGTTCCGTAGGATGGCGTGGAGCGCAGCGATACCCATCAATCGGGTGCGCCGACCGCATGGGTATCGCTGCGCTCCACCCATCCTACGGTCGCAACAGGTGCATCCCGACTGCGCAACACCTGTAGCGCCCGCAACACCCGCTCCAGACCCGTCAGAAAACGCCAGAAGCCCCGAACGGCGAGCTTCTCAGCCCGATTCGAAAAGCCTGGCACAGCGGTTGCTCTGAGCCTTGCAAGCTGCGGCGAACGATCCGCGGCACCAACAAGAATCGGAGAACCTCCATGAGATCGATTGGCCTGCACGTGCCTTCCGTTCGCCTGCAACCCGCCCTGCGTCACTCCCTGCTGACTGCCTCACTGCTGATGGCCGGTCTGTCCCCCCACCTTCACGCCGCTGAGGTCCCGGCCAACGTCGACGGCAAGCGCATCGCTGCCGCCAACAGCGAGCCGGGCAACTGGATGACCACCGGCCGCACCTACGACGAACAGCGCTACAGCCCGCTCAAGCAGATCGACCAGAGCAACGTCGGTGGCCTGGGCCTGGCCTGGAGCCACAAGCTGGACATCGACCGTGGCGTGGAAGCCACGCCCATCGTGGTCGATGGCGTGATGTACACCACCGGGCCGTTCTCCATCGTCTACGCGCTGGACGCCCGCACCGGCGAGCAACTGTGGAAGTACGACCCGCAGTCCGACCGCAGCCGCGCCGGCGAAGCCTGCTGCGACGCGGTGAACCGTGGCGTGGCGGTGTGGAAGGGCAAGGTCTACGTCGGCGTGCTCGATGGCCGCCTGGAGGCCATCGACGCGAAGACCGGCAAGCGCGTGTGGAGCGTCGATACCCGTACCGATCCTTCGCGCAGCATCACCATCACCGGCGCGCCGCGCATCGTGAAGGGCAAGGTGATCATCGGTAACGGCGGGGCCGAGTTCGGCGTGCGTGGCTACATCACCGCCTACGATGCCGAGACCGGCAAGCAGGACTGGCGCTTCTTCACCGTACCCGGCGACCCCAAGGAAATGCCCAAGGGCAAGGGCATGGAAATCGCCGCCAAGACCTGGTTCGGCGACAACTTCTACAAGCAGGGCGGTGGCGGCACCGTGTGGGACTCGATGTCCTACGACCCGGAGCTGAACCTGCTGTACATCGGCGTCGGCAACGGCTCCTCGTGGAACCCGCGTATCCGCAGCGAAGGCAAGGGCGACAACCTGTTCCTCTCGTCCATCGTGGCGATCAACCCGGACAACGGCGAATACGTCTGGCACTACCAGACCACGCCGGGCGATGCCTGGGACTACACCGCCACCCAGCACATCATGCTGGTGGACCTGGAGATCGACGGCAAGCCACGCAAGGTGCTGATGCAGGCACCGAAGAACGGCTTCTTCTACGTCATCGACCGCGCGACCGGCGAGTTGCTCTCGGCGAAGAACTTCATCCCGATCAACTGGGCCACCGGCATCGACTTGAAGACCGGCCGGCCGATCCGCAACGAAAAGGTTGCCGAATACTGGAAGGACCCGGAGAAGAAGGCGCGGCTGATCCAGCCGGCGTTCTGGGGCGCGCATGACTGGCAGCCCATGTCGTACAACCCCAACACCGGCCTGGTCTACATCCCGGCGCACATCATGTCGGCGATGTACCAGGACGTCGACGGAGCACCGCCGCGCTCCAAGTTCAAGAGCATCTACCAGCTCGACGTCAACACCGGAATGATGCCCGAGGACCCGGAAGGCCTGCGCAAGATCGCCGACACCTGGACCGGCAAGCTGATCGCCTGGGACCCGGTGAAGCAGGAAAAACGCTGGGAAGTGCCCTACAGCACCATCTTCAACGGCGGCACCCTGAGCACCGCCGGCAACCTGGTATTCGAAGGCACCGCCGATGGCCGCGTGGTGGCCTACGCCGCCGAGACCGGCAAGAAGCTCTGGGAATCCCCGGCCAACACCGGCGTGATGGCCGCGCCGATCACCTATGAGGTGGACGGCGAGCAATACGTGACCTTCATGGCCGGCTGGGGCGGCGCCTTCTCCACTTTCGCCGGCGCCCTGTCGCTCCGTGCCGGGGTGAAGCCCAACGCCCAGGTGCTGACCTACAAGCTTGGCGGCACCGCCAGGCTGCCGGACATCAACTACAAGTGGGCCGACCGCAAGCCCGAGCCGCCGCAGCTGACCGGCACCACCGCGCAGATCGACCAGGGCCGCGAGCTGTTCAACTCCAGTTGCTCGCAGTGCCACGGCATCAACGCCATCAGCGGCGGCGTGGTGCCCGACCTGCGCACCCTCAGTGCGGAGAACCACCAGCGCTTCCTCGGCATCGTCTATGGCGGCCGCATCCCCGACGGCATGCCCTCGTTCCAGGGGCATCTCGATCTGCAGCAGGCCGAAGCTGTGCACCAGTACCTGATCAAGCGCGCCTACGACCTCAAGGAACAACTGGCCGGCGCGCAGAAGACCGCCGCCAAGTGACCTTTCCATAAGAAGCAGTCCCGCAGGAGACCGACTCATGACTGACGTAACGACCTACCAGCACTACATCGACAACCGCTTCGTCGCCGGCGAGCCGTTGATCGAGGTGCACAACCCGGCCAACGGCGAGCTGCTGGCGCGTATCCCCGAGGCCAGCGCGGCCCAGGTGGACAGTGCCATCGACGCCGCCCGCAAGGCGCAGAAGGGCTGGGCGGCCAAGCCTGCCATCGAGCGTGCCGGCTACCTGCGCCGGATTGCCGAGAAGGTGCGCGCCAACGCGCCGCGCCTGGCGAAGATCATCACCGCCGAGCAGGGCAAGGTGCCGGCGCTGGCAGAAGTGGAAGTGAATTTCACCGCCGACTACCTCGACTACATGGCCGAGTGGGCGCGCCGCCTGGAGGGCGAGGTGCTGACCAGCGACCGCGCCGGCGAGCACATCTTCCTGCTGCGCAAACCGCTGGGCGTGGTGGCGGGCATCCTGCCGTGGAACTTCCCGTTCTTCCTCATCGCACGGAAGATGGCGCCGGCCCTGCTGACCGGCAACACCATCGTCATCAAGCCCAGTGAAGAAACGCCGATCAACTGCTTCGAGTTCGCTCGCCTGGTGGCGGAGACCGACCTGCCCACTGGTGTGTTCAATGTCGTCGGCGGCACCGGTGCCAGCGCTGGCAGTGCGCTGACCAGCCACGCAGGCGTCGACCTGATCAGCTTCACCGGCAGCGTCGCCACCGGCTCGCGGATCATGGCCGCGGCCGCGCCGAACATCACCAAGCTGAACCTGGAGCTGGGTGGCAAGGCGCCGGCCATCGTCCTCGCCGACGCCGACCTGGAGCTGGCGGTGAACGCCATCAAGGCCTCGCGGGTGATCAACACTGGGCAGGTATGCAACTGCGCCGAGCGCGTCTACGTGCAGCGCCAGGTAGCCGACCAGTTCATCGAGAAGATTGCCGCTGCCATGGCCGCCACTCGCTTCGGCGACCCGAACGTGCAGGCCGACCTGGACATGGGCCCGCTGGTCAACCGCATCGGCCTGGACAAGGTTGCGCAGATGGTCCGCACGGCGACCGGGCAGGGCGCCCAGGTGATAACCGGCGGCGCCGTGGCCGATCTTGGCAAGGGCTTCCACTACCAGCCCACCGTGCTGGCGGGTTGCAAGGGCGACATGGAGATCATGCGCAAGGAGATCTTCGGCCCGGTGCTGCCGATCCAGGTGGTGGAGGACCTCGACGAAGCCATCGCCCTGGCCAATGACAGCGACTACGGCCTGACCTCATCGATCTACACCCGCAACCTCAGCGCCGCGCTCAAGGCCAGTCGCGAGCTGGACTTCGGCGAGACCTACATCAACCGCGAGAACTTCGAGGCGATGCAGGGCTTCCACGCCGGTACACGCAAGTCCGGCATCGGCGGCGCGGACGGCAAGCATGGGTTGTACGAGTACACCCATACCCATGTGGTGTATGCGCAGGAGTGAGCTGGTGGGTAGTCCGTGCCTGGGTGGCGTCCGCAAGAGCCCCTCTCCCTAACCCTGGCTGCGCGCCCCGCTCCGAAGGGAGAGGGGACTGGGTCGGCGCAGGGTGAAGCCGTGCCATCAGCCGGCACGGACGGCTCCCTCTCCCTTCAGGGAGAGGGCTGGGGAGAGGGCGCCAAGGCATGCGGCGAATCTCCAGGGAGGGCGAAACCGCGCTGTAAACAGACCAAGGTTTGACTGGGCGGGCCGTCCTTGCCAGGTGCGGCTCGCTCCTTTTTCCCTGCGCTTGGAGTCGGTCGAGCGCAGGGAAAAGGGAAGCGATCAATACAACGCGTTGGGCTGCACGATGCCGTGCTTCTTCATCTTCCGATACAGGGTCGACCGGGCAATGCCGAACTGTTCCGCCACCGCACTGATGTTCCACTGCCACTCGCGCAGTACGGCGAGCAGGTGGCGCGCCTCGTCGTCGTCCAGGCGGGCGGCGAGGGCAGTGGCTGGCGGCTGCATTTTGGCGACGCTGGCGGGAGTGGCCTGATGCAACTCCATCGGCAAACAGTCCAGGTCGATGCGGCCGTCTTCGGCCAGCGCGGCGGCGTAGCGCAAACAGTTCAGCAACTGGCGGATGTTGCCCGGCCAGGGATGGCCGCGCAGCCGCTCGCGCACCGCGCTGTCGAGGTGCAGGTCGCCGTCCAGGCCCGCCAGCAGGCTGTCGATCAGCGCCTCGCGATCGTTGCGCTCTCGCAAGGCTGGCAATTGCAGGGTCATGCCGGCGAGCCGGTAGAACAGGTCCTCGCGGAAACCCTTGGCGCGGATCATCTCGGCGAGGTTCTGGTGAGTCGCGGAGACCACCTGCACATCCAGCGCCACCGGGGCTTCGGCGCCCAGCGGGAGGATTTCGCGCTCGGCCAGCACGCGCAGCAGGCGCGTCTGCAAATGCGCGGGCATGTCGCCGATCTCGTCGAGGAACAGGGTGCCGCCATTGGCCAGTTCCAGCTTGCCCTTCATGCCTTTCTTGCTGGCACCGGTGAAGCTGCCGCCGCGGTAACCGAAGAGTTCGCTCTCGATCAGGCTCTCAGGGATCGCCGCGCAGTTCAGCGCGACGAAGGGCCCGGCATGGCGCGCGCTGGCGTGGTGGATGGCGCGGGCGAAGGCTTCCTTGCCGGTGCCGGTCTCGCCGGTGACCAGGATGGAAATGCCCTTGTCGAGCACCTTGCGCAGCTTGCGCACACCGTCCTGCAGGCGCGGGTCGGAGCCGGCGAGGCGAGAAAGGTCGGGATGTTCCGGGCTGTGCGACCCGCTGCGCGGCGGAGCCTGGCGGCGCGGTGGGCTGGCTGGGGTGCGCAGGCCCACATCCACCAGCGCGTGATCGGCCAGGGTGCGCAGGCGAATGCCCCGCGCGCCGCCCTGGCTCAGGTCGAGCAACTGGCCGACGTCCGCTGCAAGCAGCTGTTCGATCCGGCTGCCCAGCAGGTCGCCCCGGCAGGCGGTGAAGGCGGCATGGTTGGCGCCGATCACCCGGCCCTGTTCGTCGAGGGCAATCAGCTGTTCGTTGGCCAGGTCCGACACCTCGTCGCGGGCCTTCACCGACAGCGTCAGGCGGTCGCGGTAACGCTGGCGGAAGCTGGCGTTCTCGATCAGCCGGGCATACAGGATCACCAGTTGCAGGGTCAGGTACTGCGCATCCTTGGGCCCGTCGTTGTACAGGCAGGTGGCGTTCAGGCAACCGCGCAGCCGATGTTGGGCATCGAAGATCGGCGCCACCGAGCAGCTCAGGCGGAAATTGCTCACCAGGAAGTGTTCCTGGCGGTGGATGGTCAGCGCTTCACCGGCCGCCAGGGCGGTGCCGATGCCGTTGGTGCCGGCGATGGATTCGTCCCAGCGCGCACCGACGATCAGCCCGGCCTGGGTGTAGCGGTCGCGCTCGCTGGGCAGGCGCGCATCGAGGGTGATACCGCGCTCGTCGCTGAGCAGCACCGCGAAGCCTGCCGGCAGCACGCGCCGGGCCAGGCCGGTGACGCCCTGGCTGGCAATCGCCAGGTAGTCCTGGTGCAGGCTCTGGTGCTCGCGGATTTCCCCGGCGGTGAGGATGTGTTTTTCCGCCCGCGCACGGGGGTCGAGACGGTGCTCCATCACGCTGCGGTACCAGGAGCGTGCAATCGCCCCCTCGGGCTGGATGTCACGCTCGCCGAAGTGATCGGCGATGAAGGCGGCAAGGTCGTTCGGGCAGTTGTCCAGGGATTGCGGGTGCATGGTCACTCCCGGCGGCCGTCAGTCGGACTGCGGCGCATTGTTTTTGTAGGGGATCGGCTTCGTGTAGGACCGATCCTAGGACTGAGTCTCTTGGGACTGCACAGTCTAGACCGGTCGGTCACGGGCGACGAGAGCCCGAGCAAGGCCTGTGCCGAAACCTACCGCGCGGGACGCCGAACCCCGCGCCAGACCGCCCGCCGCCCAAGGGCGCGGGCGCAACCGGGCAGCGACTGTCGCAGCGATGGGACAGTTGTAGCGGCGGGGCGCGACAGCTGTCGCGGGCCCGCTACCAAATCAGGGGGGAATCTCCTTCGAAAGTATCATTCGGAGTGCCTGACCCTGGTGTTTAACTCGACCTTGCCGGTTCTGCCGGCGCCTTCCAACAAGAAAGAGGACAGACCCATGTGGACCAAGCCTAGCTTCACCGACCTGCGCCTTGGCTTCGAAGTGACCCTGTACTTCGCCAACCGCTGATCCACTGCGCCCCGGTCCGCCGGGGCCCCTGCCCACGGGGCACTGTCATGCACATCCGAATTCTCGGGTCGGCCGCCGGTGGCGGCTTTCCCCAGTGGAACTGCAATTGCCGCAACTGTCGCGGCGTCCGCGACGGCAGCGTGATCGCGCAGCCACGCACGCAATCCTCCATCGCGCTGTCCGACGACGGCGAGAACTGGATTCTCTGCAACGCCTCACCTGACATCCGCGCCCAGCTGGCGTCCTTCCCGGCGCTGCAGCCGGCGCGGCGCCTGCGTGATTCGGCGATTGCCGCCATCGTCCTGCTGGACAGCCAGATCGACCACACCACCGGCCTGCTCAGCCTGCGCGAAGGCTGCCCGCATGAGGTGTGGTGTACGGAAATGGTCCATCAGGACCTGTCCACCGGCTTCCCGCTGTTCCCCATGCTGTCGCACTGGAACGGCGGGCTGAAGCACAACCTCATCGAGCTGGATGCCGAGCCCTTCGTCATCCCGGCCTGCCCGGGCCTGCGCCTCACCGCCATCGCCCTGCGCAGCAGCGCACCGCCGTACTCGCCACACCGGGGCAATCCGCATCCGGGCGACAACATCGGCTTGTTCGTCGAGGACACCTCCACCGGCGGCAAATTGTTCTACGCGCCGGGCCTGGGCCAGGTGGACGATGGTCTACTGGCATGGATGCGCCGCGCCGACTGCCTGCTGGTGGACGGCACGCTGTGGCGCGACGACGAGATGCGCGTCTGCGAAGTCGGCGACAAGCTCGGCAGCGAGATGGGCCATCTGGCCCAGAGCGGCCCCGGCGGCATGATCGAGGTGCTGGATGGCATCGACGGGCCGCGCAAGGTGCTCATTCACATCAACAACACCAATCCCATCCTCGACATCGCCTCGCCCGAACGCGCCGAACTGGATGCGCGCGGCATCGAGGTGGCGTTCGACGGCATGGGCATCTTCCTGTGACGGCCCTTTCAGAAGGAGCCTCGCGATGACCCGCGAAGCCATGAGCCCCGCCGAATTCGAACAGGCACTGCGCGCCAAGGGCGCCTGCTACCACATCTACCACCCGTACCACGTGGCCATGTACGAGGGCCGCGCCAGCCGCGAGCAGATCCAGGGCTGGGTGGCGAACCGTTTCTACTACCAGGTGAACATTCCGCTGAAGGACGCGGCCATCCTCGCCAACTGCCCGGACCGCGAAGTGCGTAGAGAGTGGCTGCAGCGCATCCTCGACCACGACGGCGCGCCGGGCGAGGAGGGCGGCATCGAGGCCTGGCTGCGGTTGGCCGAATCCGTTGGGCTGGACCGCGAGCAGGTGCTGTCCCAGGAGCTGGTGCTGCCCGGCGTGCGCTTTGCGGTGGACGCCTACGTCAACTTCGCCCGCCGCGCCAGCTGGCAGGAGGCGGCCAGCAGCTCGCTGACCGAATTGTTCGCCCCGCAGATCCACCAGTCCCGCCTGGACAGCTGGCCGCAGCACTATCCGTGGATCGACGCCACCGGCTACGACTACTTCCGCAAGCGCCTGTCCCAGGCGCGCCGCGATGTCGAGCACGGCCTGCGCATCACCCTGGAGCACTACCGCACCCGCGAGGCCCAGGAGCGCATGCTGGAGATCCTGCAATTCAAGCTCGACGTGCTCTGGAGCATGCTCGACGCGATGAGCATGGCCTATGAACTGGAGCGCCCGCCGTACCACACGGTGACAGCCGAGCGCGTGTGGCACAGGGGTGTAATGTGATGAGTCTGCCTTCACTGGACAGCGTACCGGCGCTGCGCCGGGGGTTCCGCCTGCAGTTCGAGCCGGCCCAGGGGTGCCACGTGCTGCTCTATCCTGAAGGGATGGTGAAGCTCAACGACAGCGCCGGGGCCATCCTCGGCCGTGTCGACGGGCAAGCCGATGTGGCCGGCATCATCGATGGCCTGCGCGCCGATTTCCCTGGCGTGCCGGGCATCGACGAAGACATCCTGGCATTCCTCGAGGTGGCCCATGCGCAATTCTGGATCGAGCTGCGCTGAGGCGCCGGTGGGTCCTCCGCTCTGGCTGCTGGCCGAGCTGACCTACCGCTGCCCGCTGCAGTGCCCGTACTGTTCCAACCCGCTGGACTTCGCCAGGGGCGGCGAAGAGCTGTCCACCGCGCAATGGATCGAGGTGTTCCGCCAGGCCCGCGAGATGGGCGCGGCGCAGCTGGGTTTTTCCGGCGGTGAACCGCTGGTGCGCCAGGACCTTGCCGAGCTGATCGCCGCCGCACGCGGGCTGGGGTTCTACACCAACCTGATCACCTCCGGCATCGGGCTCAACGAGAAGCGCCTGAAGGAGTTCGCCGACGCCGGGCTGGACCATATCCAGATCAGCTTCCAGGCTGCCGACGAGGAGGTGAACAACTTGCTCGCCGGCTCGCGCAAGGCCTTCGCCCAGAAGCTCGCCATGGCCCGCGCGGTGAAGGCCCACGGCTACCCGATGGTGCTGAACTTCGTCACCCACCGGCACAACATCGACAGCATCGAGCGCATCATCGAGCTGTGCATCGAGCTGGAGGCCGACTTCGTCGAACTCGCCACCTGCCAGTTCTACGGCTGGGCCGAACTGAACCGCGCCGGCCTGCTGCCGACCCGCGAGCAGTTGCAACGCGCCGAGCGCATCACCGCCGAGTACCGCGAGCGCCTGGCCGCCGAAGGCAACCCGTGCAAGCTGATCTTCGTGGTGCCCGATTACTACGAGGAGCGCCCGAAGGCCTGCATGGGCGGCTGGGGCAGCGTGTTCCTCGACGTCACCCCGGACGGCACCGCATTGCCGTGCCACAGCGCGCGGCAGCTGCCGGTGAAGTTCCCCAACGTGCGCGAGCACAGCCTGCAGCACATCTGGTACGAGTCCTTCGGCTTCAACCGCTTCCGGGGTGACGCGTGGATGCCCGAACCGTGCCGCTCCTGCGACGAGAAAGCGCGCGACTTCGGCGGCTGTCGCTGCCAGGCATTCATGCTCACCGGTGATGCCGAAGCCACCGACCCGGTGTGCGCCAAGTCGGCCCACCACGGGATCATCCTCGACGCCCGTCGCGAGGCGGAAACGGCGGCCGCGCCGCTCAGTGCGCTGACCCTGCGCAACGAGCGCGCCTCGCAACTGATCTGCAAGGCGTGAGCGTGGAACGCAGCGATTGGAGTGCCGAACGCGCGGTCGCCGCCGCGGGGGATTTTGCCGAACTGCACGTGGCCCATGGCGGCTTGCTGTGGGCGGCGTTTGACCCCTCCAGCGCGCGTTGTCGGCTGTTTCTGCGCCGTGAGGGGCAGAGCGTCGAGCTGACCCCGCCCGGCGCTTCGGTGCGCAGCCGCGTCTACGAATACGGCGGCGGTTCCTGCTGCGCCACCGCCGACGGCGTGGCCTGGGTGGAAGAGAGTGACCAGCAGGTGCGTTGGCTGCGCCTGGGTGGCACGCCTCGGCCTATTACCCATCGCGACGACTGCCGCTATGGCGACCTGCACTACGTGCCTGCGTGGAACGCGCTACTGGCGGTGGAAGAAGAGAACGGCAGCGGCGGGGTAAGCCACCGCATCGTTCGTCTCGACGCCGATGGCCGGCGCCGGGTGATCGCGTCCGGCGCGGACTTCTATGCCTCCCCGGTGGCTGACAGCGGAGCCGATCGCATCGTCTGGGTGGAGTGGGATCGCCCGCACCAGCCCTGGACGCGCACTCGCCTGTGCGAGTCGTTCGCCGGGGAGGAGCGCTGCCTGGCCGGGCAGGCTCGCCACGAGTCTA
The DNA here is from genome assembly GCF_051990045.1 of Pseudomonas sp. YH-1. Classification (NCBI taxonomy): domain Bacteria; kingdom Pseudomonadati; phylum Pseudomonadota; class Gammaproteobacteria; order Pseudomonadales; family Pseudomonadaceae; genus Pseudomonas; species Pseudomonas sp. YH-1. The sequence continues at coordinate 4,297,808 of NZ_CP178184.1, forward strand.
TCCAGCAGCCGCGCTTCGCCGAGGACGGCCGCCTGCACTGGCTGAGTGACCGTGATGGCTACTGGCAGCCTCACCACGAAGGGCACGGCACCTTGCCCAGTGCTGCCGCCGACCATGCCAGCGCACCCTGGCAGCTGGGCGGGCGCACCTTCCTGCCGTTGCCGGACGGCAGGCTGCTGGCGACGCGCCAGGTCGATGGTTGCGGCCTGCTGGTGGTTTATGACGAGCGCGGCAAGGAGCGCAGACTTGCACCGGAGTACAGCCGCTTCCGTTCGCTGGCCGCGGACGAGCGCCACTTCTATTGCATTGCCGCCGCGCCGGACCGTCTGCCGACGCTGCTGGCGATCCGGCGGGTGGATGGCTCCACCCAGGTGCTGGCCGGTGGCGAGAGGCCGCTGCCGGAGGCCGAATTGTCCCGTGGCGAGGCCTTCCATTACCCGGTGGGCGAGGACGAATGCGGCCACGGGTTCTTCTATCCGCCCTACGCCACGGACGGGGCGCCGCCGCTGGTGGTGTTCCTGCACGGTGGGCCGACCTCGGCCTGCTACCCGGTATTCGACGGGCGCATCCAGTTCTGGACGCGCCGGGGATTCGCCGTTGCCGATATCAATTATCGCGGCAGTAGCGGCTACGGCCGCGCCTACCGGGAGCGCCTGCACCTGGGCTGGGGGCAGGTGGAAGTGGAGGACATCGGCGCGGCGCTGGATTTTCTCTCCAGGGCCGGGCGCATCGACCGTCAGCGGGTGTTCGTGCGTGGCGCCAGTGCTGGCGGCTACAGCGCGCTGATGGCGCTGGCGCGGCTGCCGGGCCTGCGCGGGGGCGCCAGCCTCTATGGCGTCAGCGACCCGCAGGCGCTGGCGCGGGTGACCCACAAGTTCGAGGCGGACTACCTGGACTGGCTGATCGGCGACCCGCAACAGGACGCCGAGCGTTACCGCGAGCGCACGCCGGTGCTGCTGGCCGAGCGCATCCGCGCGCCGGTGATCTTCTTCCAGGGCGAGCTGGATGCGGTGGTGGTGCCGGCACAGACCGACGCCATGGTCAACAGCCTGCGCCAGCGCGGCGTACCGGTGGAGGTGCACCGCTACGCCGGCGAGCGCCACGGTTTCCGCCAGGCCGCCAACCAGGCCCATGCACTGGAGGCCGAGTGGCGCTTCTATCAGGCGCTTCTGGGGGGCTGATCCCGGCCCGAGCCGGCTGTAAGAACCGTCTGCCAAGGTCGCATTGCAATACCTGACGGATGCAGTAGGCTGCCGGAAATATCCCATAACAATAACGACAGAGCCCCCGATGTCCCACGAGCTCAGCCAGCTGCGCAAATTCGTCTCGCCTGAGATCATTTTCGGTGCCGGATGCCGGCACAATGTCGCCAATTACGTAAAAACCTTTGGCGCCCGCAAGGTGCTGGTGGTGTCGGACCCCGGTGTAGTCGCTGCCGGCTGGGTCGCTGACATCGAAGCCAGCCTGGCCGCCCAGGACATTGCCTTCTGCCGCTACACCGATGTGTCGCCCAATCCGCGCGTGGAAGAAGTCATGCGCGGCGCCGACGTCTACCGCAGCGAAGGCTGCAACGTGATAGTCGCGGTCGGCGGCGGCAGCCCCATGGACTGCGCCAAGGGCATCGGCATCGTCGCCGCCCACGGCCGCAACATCCTCGAGTTCGAGGGGGTGGACACCCTGCGCGTGCCCAGCCCGCCGCTGATCCTGATTCCCACCACCGCCGGCACCTCGGCAGACGTTTCGCAGTTCGTGATCATCTCCAACCAGGACGAGCGGATGAAGTTCTCCATCGTCAGCAAGGCAGTGGTGCCCGACGTATCGCTGATCGACCCGGAAACCACCCTGACCATGGACCCGTTCCTCTCCGCCTGCACTGGCATCGACGCGCTGGTGCACGCCATCGAGGCCTTCGTGTCCACTGGCCACGGGCCGCTCACCGACCCTCATGCGCTGGAAGCCATGCGGCTGATCAACGGCAACCTGGTGCAGATGATCGCCAATCCGGCGGACATTGCCCTGCGCGAGAAGATCATGCTCGGCAGCATGCAGGCGGGGCTGGCGTTCTCCAACGCCATTCTCGGCGCGGTGCACGCCATGTCCCACAGCCTTGGCGGTTACCTCGACCTGCCGCACGGGCTGTGCAACGCGGTGCTGGTCGAGCACGTGGTGGCCTTCAACTACAGCGCCGCGCCGGAACGCTTCAAGGTGATTGCCGAGACCTTCGGCATCGACTGCCGTGGCATGAACCATGCGCAGATCCGCCAGCGCCTGGTGGAGCACCTGATCGCCCTGAAGAATGCCGTAGGCTTCCACGAAAGCCTCGGCCTGCATGGTGTAGGCAGCTCCGACATTCCCTTCCTCTCGCGCCACGCGATGCAGGACCCGTGCATCCTCACCAACCCTCGCGAGTCCAGCCAGCGCGATGTCGAGGTGGTGTATGGCGAGGCCCTCTGACGAGCAGCAGCAACAGGCCCTGGCCGGCTTGCTCGGGCTGGGCAGCCATTCTGCGCGCAAGAGCCACTACCCCGAGCTGGTGGCGCGGCTGGACGAGCTGGAGGCCGAGCGCAACCGCTACAAGTGGCTGTTCGAGCATGCCGTCCACGGCATCTTCCAGGCCAGCCTGAGCCAGGGCCTGCGCGCCGCCAACCCGGCGCTGGCGCGGATGCTCGGCTATGACGACCCGCAACAGGTGCTGTGGAACCTGCAGGACATGGCCAGCCAGCTGTTCGTCGGTGGTGAGGCGGAGATGCGTCGCATCCGTGCGCTGCTGCGCGAGGGCAGTGGGCTGTTCGGCTACGAGACGCGGCTGCGCCGCCGCGATGGCAGTCATGTCATCGTGCTCATGAACCTGTTGATGAAACCGGACGAGGAAGGCCTGGTGGAGGGCTTCGTCGCTGACATCACCGAGCGCGTCCAGGCCCAGCAGCGCCTGCAGAACCTCAACGAGGAACTGGAGCAGCGCGTCGCCGAACGTACCCGTGAGCTGGAAGGGCTGAACCAGCAACTGCGCGAGGCCCGCGACGCCGCCGAAGCCGCCAACAACAGCAAGGACAAGTACCTGGCCGCCGCCAGCCATGACCTGCTGCAACCGCTGAATGCTGCGCGCCTGCTGGTTTCCACCTTGCGCGAACGCAAGCTGCCGGACGCCGAGCAGGTACTGGTGGAGCGCACGCACCAGGCGCTCGAGGGCGCCGAGGACCTGCTCACCGACCTGCTGGAAATCGCCCGTCTGGATCAGAGCGCGATCCGTCCGGACCTGGAGGTGTATCCGCTGGACGAACTGCTCGGCCCGCTGGTCTCGGAGTTCGACGAAGTGGCTCGCGCCGCCGGGCTGCGTCTGCGCTCACGGATTCCCGCGCTGGCGGTGCGCACCGATCACCGCTTGCTGTCGCGCATCCTGCGCAACTTCCTCAGTAACGCATGCCGCTATACCGAGCGCGGCAGCGTGATGCTCGCGGCGCGCCGCCGCGGCGATAGCGTCAGGCTGGAAGTCTGGGACACCGGACGCGGGATTCCGGCGGACCAGCTGGAAGCCATCTTCCTCGAATTCAACCAGCTGGACGCCGGCCGCGCGGCCAGTCGCCGGGGTGTCGGTCTGGGGCTGGCTATCGTCGACCGCATCGCCGGCATCCTCGGTTGCCGGGTGCAGGTGCGTTCGATGCCGGGGCGTGGTTCGGTGTTCTCCCTCGAGGTGCCGCTGGTGCGAGACCTGCCGCAGCCAGGGCCGGTCGAGAGCGGCCCGCGCCCTGTGACTGGCGACCCGCTGCCGGGTCGGCGCCTGCTGGTGATCGACAACGAGGAGGCGATCCTCGTCAGCATGGCCGCGCTGCTCGGGCAATGGGGCTGCGAGGTGCTGGTGGCCACCAGCTACGAGGAAGCGCTGCAGGCGCTGGATGACAAGGCGCCGGAGGTGATCCTGGCCGACTACCACCTCGACCAGGGGCGTACCGGGTGCGAGGCGGTGCGCGGGTTGCGCGAGTATTTCCGCCGCGAGCTGCCGGCGCTGATGATCACCGCCGACCGCAGCGACGACTGTCGCCGCGCCCTGCAGCGGTTGGGGATGCCGCTACTGAACAAACCGGTGAAGCCGGGCAAGCTGCGCGCGACATTGAGCGTGCTGCTCAGCCATTGAAGGGGCGCTGGTCGATCAGCCGTTCTTGCGCCCGAGCATGCCGTTGACCTTGTCGCGCAACGCGTCGATGGAGAAGGGCTTGGCGATCATCGACATGCGCGTGGCCAGCTCGCTGCCATCGATGTGGACGATCTCGGCGAAGCCGGTGGCGAACAGGATTGGCAGCTCCGGACGGACATCCCGCGCGGCGCTGGCCAGCTCCTCGCCGTTCATGCCCGGCAGGCCGACGTCGGTCAGCAGCAGGTGGATGACGGTGTCGCCCTGCAGGATCGGCAACGCCTCTTCAGCATCCTCGGCTTGCAGTACCTGGTAGCCGATCTCCTCCAGTACTTCCACGGTGAGCATGCGTACCAGGTCATTGTCCTCGACGACCAGGACGCACAGTGGTTGGTTGGCCGGTTCATTGGGGGGCGTCGGGACGTCGGGAATGCTGACCACTGAGTTGCCTCTCGGGAAATAGAGTGTGACGCAGGTGCCCTGGCCGGACTCGCTGCGCAGGCGGATGTGCCCGCCGGATTGTTTGATGAAGCCGTAGACCATCGACAGGCCCAACCCGCTGTTGGGGCCGATGCCCTTGGTAGTAAAGAAGGGGTCGAAGACGTGGGGCAGGGTGGCCTTGCTCATGCCCTGGCCGTTGTCCTGCAGGGAGAGGGCGAGGTAATCGCCGGCCGGCAGGTCATGTTCGCCGGTGAGGATGTCCTGGCCCTGCAGGGCGATCTCCAGGCGTCCGCCGCCAGGCATGGCATCGCGGGCGTTCTCCACCAGGTGGAGCATGGCCTTGTGCAACTGGTCGCGGTCGGTCAGGACGCTCTGCACGTCATCCAGGGCGAGCGTCAGGGCGACGTCGGGGCCGGCGCATTCGACCAGCTCATCGCGCCAGTCGCGCAACTGTTGGGCGAGGTCCACCGGGTGCATCGCCAGCGCCTGGCGACGGGCAAACGCCAGCAGGTTGTGGGTCAGCTCGGCGGCGCGCTCGGTGGCCTGGGTGGCAGCGTGAAGGATGTGGCTCAGCTCCGGCTGGGCGTTGGGCGGCGCGCGTCGGGTGATCAGGTCGAGGCTGAAGCGAATGCTTGCCAGCAGGTTGTTGAAGTCATGGGCGATGCCACCGGTGAGCTGGCCGACGGCTTCCATGCGCTGGGCATTGAGCAGGGCAGCCTGCGCCTGCTCCAGCAGCAAGGCGCCGCGCTTCTGCTCGGTGATGTCGCGGCCGCAGCCATAGATCACGCCGCTTTCCTCGGTGGCGTGCCAGGAAATCCAGCGGTAGCTGCCGTCGGCGTGGCGCATGCGGTTCTCGAAGTGCTGCAGGCGCTCGCCACGGGCCAGGGTGGCACGGATGTCGATGCTCGGCGCGAGGTCGTCCGGATGCACCAGCTCTTCGCTGCTGCGGCCGGTGAGCTGCTCCTCGCTCCAGCCCAGCAGGCTGGACCAGGCCGGGTTGACGCTGCGCAGCACGCCCTGGTGATCGAGCACGCAGAGCAGGTCCTGGCTGACCGTCCAGACGCGGTCGCGCTCCAGGGTGCGCTGGCGGGCTTCTTCCTGTACCGCTTCCTTCTGCCGGCGTTCCTCCGTGCGCTGGCTGGCGGCGGCCAGCGCATGGCCGAGCAGGGCGGCCAGTTCCTTGAAGAAGGTCGCGTAGTGCTCGTCCAGGCGTCGGCGCGGGCTGATACCGAACACCGCGAGGCTGTCGACGTGGCCGGATAGCGGGGTGGCATAGGTGCTGTCGAGCACTTCCGGCCAGGGTGCGAAGGCGCGCACGTACTGGCTGCCCAGCGGGGACTGATGGGCTTCCTTCAAACCGTTGAACAGGTGCAGTGGGTCGTCGTCGAGCGTCAGTTGCGCTGGCGCGAAACGGTCGCTGGTGTCGGTGCCGCAGGAGCCGAGCAGGGTGCCGGCCTGGTAGAGCAGGCAGAAGGGCACGTCATGGTTGGCTTCCGCAAGCAGGGCGAAAGCGCGGGCGCAGATCTGCGCGCTGTCCTCGGCCTGCCCGAGACGTTCGGCCAGGCGCGTGAGCAGGCGCTGGCGGCGTTGTTCGATGACGTTGCTGGTGGTCTCGACGGCGGTGTTGAACAGGCCGACGGGCTTGCCGTCCTGGCCGAATATCGGGCTGACGTTGTAGGTGAAGTAGGCTTCTTCGACGTAGCCGAACCGCACCATGGGCAGCAGGCGATCTTCTTCGTGGGCGGCGACGCCGGTCTGCAGGATGCCGTTGTACATGGGGTCGAGGATCGACCAGATATCCGACCAGGCGACGTGGGCCGGTTGGCCCAGGCAGGCGGGGTGCTTGTCGCCGGGAATGGCACTCCAGGCATCGTTGTACAGCAGGATGAATTCGGGGCCCCAGTAGATACACACCGGCAGGCGCGAGTTCAGCCCGACTTCGAGGATGCCCTTGAGGATGGCCGGCCATTGATCCATGGGGCCGAGCGGGGAGGATGCCCAGTCATGCTGACGAATCAGCGGCGCCATGGCGCTACTGCTGTTGAGGAAATCGCCTGGCGAAATAGGGGTGTTCCCCTGGGAGCTTGGCATCGAGCAAATCCTGCGATCGATTGATCTTCTGTTCCTTGTCGGACGTTGGAAAGGCCCCGTGACAGAAGATTCCACTTTTCTCCGTGGCCGGTCGCAAATAATTCGAACGCCCGTGCGGGGTCGCGTGTCAATTGGCCAGCCGGTGTGTAGCCTACAACGCTTCACATTAATATTTCTGCCGTTTTAAGAATGTTCTTACAATAACTTCAAACACTTACCTGGCTTTCTTGCCGTCGCTGCCACACCGGCCGATTGCTTCCAGGGAAGGACTGCATCAGGGAATCCATCGATGAACCAGAAAGTCGTCGCCGACGAAAGCGCCTTCCGCCGCATCCTCGCGCGCAACATGGCGCTGCCGCTGGGCATCTGTTTGCTGGGAGCGGTGCTGTTCATCGGTCTGATTCTCTACATGCTCGACGTGCTGGGGTGGGTCGAGCACACCGATCGGGTGATCTCCAGCGCCAACGAGATGCAGCGCCTGAGCGTGGACCAGGAAAGCGGTCTGCGCGGCTTCCTGATCACCAATGATCCACGCTTCCTCGAACCGCTGGAGCAGGCGCGGCCGCGCATCAATTCGGGGCTCAAGAACCTCGCCGAACTGGTGGCCGACAATCCCCCGCAGGTGGAGCGCGTGCAGCGCCTGGGTTCCATGCAGGAAGAGTGGTTGAGCTTCGCCCAGGAGATGATCCAGCTGCGCCGCAGCGGCCAGGACGTGGCGGACGCCATCAAGGCCGGGCGCGGCAAGAGCATGATGGACGCCATCCGCGTCCAGTACGGCGCGATGATCAACACCGAGCAGCAACTGCGCCACGACCGCAACCAGTTCGCTTCGACCCTGTCCACCGGCGTGGTGGTGCTCTACCTGGTGTTCAGCATCGTGGTGGGCACGCTGCTGGCCTACTTCGGGCGCCGGCAACTGGTCAGCCTGTCCGAGTCCTACGCCGAGTCCCTGCGGCGGCAGGTGCTGCATAACGAGCAGCTGCAGCAACAGGCCTGGCTGCGCGATGGCCAGAGCCGCCTGAGCGAGCAGTTGATCGGCCAGCAGTCGCTGCCTTCGCTGGGACGCAACCTGATGGAGTTCCTCGGCGAGTTCGTCGGGTCGCCTATCGGTGCGTTGTACGTGCGCGATGACCATGGCGGCCTGCTGCGCGGCGCGACCTTCGGCTTCGCCCGCGAACAGGAAGGCGTGGAATATTTCGCCGCCGATGAAAGCCTGATTGCCCAGGCCGCGCGCCAGCGCAAGCTGCGTGTGCTGGACGGGTTGCCGGCGGACTATCTGAAGGTCAATTCGGCGCTGGGCAACGGCTCGCCGGTGAGCGTGGCGCTATTGCCGTTGCTCAATGAGGGGGGCGTGGTCGGCGTGCTGGAGCTGGGCTTCCTGCGCTCGCTGAGCGACCGCGAGCAAGCGTTCCTCCAGGGCGTGGCCGACACCCTGGGCAGTGCCGTGGCGGCGGCGCTGCATCGCCAGCGCCTGCAAGACGTGCTGGCGGAAACCCAGCAGCTCAACGAAGAACTGCAGGTGCAGCAGGAAGAGCTGAAAACCGCCAACGAGGAGCTGGAGGAACAGTCGCGGGTCCTCAAGGAGTCCCAGGCGCACCTGGAGGCCCAGCAGGCGGAACTGGAGCAGACCAACGAACGTCTCGCCGAACAGACCCAGGAACTGGCCGCCCAGCGCGACGACCTCGACGGCAAGAACACCGAGCTGAACCAGGCTCGTCTGGACCTGCAGGGCCGCGCCGACGAACTGCAGCGCGCCAGCCGCTACAAGTCCGAGTTCCTCGCCAACATGTCCCACGAGCTGCGCACGCCGCTCAACAGTTCGTTGATCCTGGCGCGCCTGCTGGCGGACAACGAGCAGGGCAACCTCGATGACGAGCAGATCAAGTTCGCCGAGTCGATCTACGGCGCCGGCAACGACCTGCTCAACCTGATCAACGACATCCTCGACATCTCCAAGGTCGAGGCCGGCAAGCTCGAGGTGCGCCCGGAGAATGCCCACGTGCGGCGTCTGGTGGAGGCGGTGGAAACACTGTTCCGCCCACAGGCCGATGACAAGGGGCTGCGCTTCGTCGCCGAGGTCGAGGAGGGCGCGCCGACGCTGCTCTACAGTGACCGCCAGCGGGTCGAGCAGATCCTCAAGAACCTGCTGTCCAACGCCTTCAAGTTCACCGATGCCGGGGAGGTTTCCCTGCGTGTGAGCGCCGCGCCCGAGGGCCTGCGCTTCGATGTGCGCGACAGCGGTATCGGCATCGCCGAGGACCAGCTTGCGCGCATCTTCGAAGCCTTCCAGCAGGCCGATGGCGCCACCAACCGTCGCTACGGCGGTACCGGCCTGGGCCTGTCGATCTCCCGCGACCTCGCGCACCTGCTGGGTGGCAGCATCATCGTCAGCAGCGAGCCGGGCAAGGGCAGTGTGTTCAGCCTGCTGTTGCCACTGAACTACCAGGCGCCTGCCGAAGAGAAAATCGTCAGTGCGCCCGCGCCAATCGTGGCGCCGGCCCCGGTCGCGCCGCCGGTGGTGCGCGCGCCGGCTGCGGCGGCCTTCGCCGACGACCGCGAGCAGGTCAATGTGGGGCAGCGTTGCGTGCTGGTGGTGGAGGACGAGCCGAAGTTCGCCCGTATCCTCTATGACCTGGCCCGCGAGCTGGGCTATCGCTGCCTGGTCGCCATGGGCGCCGAGGAGGGCCTGCGCCTGGCCGATGAGCACGGCCCCGACGCCATCCTGCTGGACATGCACCTGCCCGACGAATCCGGCCTCGCCGTGCTGCAGCGCCTGAAGGCCAACCCTCGTACCCGCCATGTGCCGGTGCATGTGGTGTCGGTGGAGGATCGCAGTGAAGCGGCCCTGCACCTGGGCGCCATCGGTTATGCCTTGAAACCCACTACCCGCGAGCAACTGCGCGAGGTGTTCGGCAAGCTGGAAGCCAAGCTGACCCAGGAGGTCAAGCGCATCCTGCTGGTGGAGGACGACCCACTGCAGCGCGACAGCGTCTCGCGCCTGATCGGCGACGACGACATCGAAATCACCGCGGTGGAGCAGGGGGCGCAGGCCCTGGAGCTGCTGCGCAAGAACATCTACGACTGCATGATCATTGATCTCAAGCTGCCGGACATGCAGGGCAACGAACTGCTGCAGCGCATGGGCGAGGAGGACATCTGCTCCTTCCCGCCGGTGATCGTCTACACCGGGCGCAACCTGACCCGTGACGAGGAAGCCGAGCTGCTCAAGTATTCACGCTCGATCATCATCAAGGGCGCGCGCTCGCCGGAGCGCCTGCTGGACGAAGTGACGCTGTTCCTGCACAAGGTCGAGTCGCAGCTCTCCAGCGAACGCCAGCGCATGCTGCGCACCTCGCGTAATCGCGACCGCGCGTTCGAGGAGCGGCGCATCCTGCTGGTGGACGACGACGTGCGCAATATCTTCGCCCTCACCAGCGCCCTGGAGCACAAGGGCGCGCGGGTGGAAGTGGCGCGCAACGGCCGCGAAGCGATCGAGAAGCTCAATGAAGTGAGCGACATCGACCTGGTGCTGATGGACGTGATGATGCCGGAGATGGACGGCTACGAAGCGACCCGGCTGATCCGCCAGGACGCGCGCTGGAAGAAGCTGCCGATCCTCGCGGTGACCGCCAAGGCGATGAAGGACGACCACGAGCTGTGCCTGCGCGCGGGCGCGAATGATTACCTGGCCAAGCCCATCGATCTGGATCGCCTGTTCTCCCTGGTCCGGGTCTGGCTGCCGAAGCTGGAGCGCATCTGACATGCCCGATCGCAGCCAGGATATCGAGCTGCGCCTCCTGATCGAGGCGATTTACCTGAAGTACAGCTACGACTTCCGGGATTACTCCGGCACCTCGCTCAAGCGCCGTGTGCTGCATGCCACCAAGCTCTTCGAGTGCCGCAGCATATCGGCGCTGCAGGAGCGCATCCTGCACGACCCGCACGCCTTCCATGAGCTGCTGCAGTACCTCACCATCTCGGTGAGCGAGCTGTTCCGCGACCCCAGCTATTTCCTCGCGCTGCGCCAGGAGGTGGTGCCGGTGCTGCAAACCTACCCGTCGCTGCGCCTGTGGGTGGCAGGCTGCAGCACCGGCGAGGAAGTGCATTCGCTGGCTATCCTGCTGCACGAGGAAGGTCTGCTCGAACGCACGCTGATCTATGCCACCGACATCAATCCGCGCTCGCTGGAACAGGCCCAGCGCGGTATCTACGCCGTCGAGGATCTGGCCCAGGCCAGCGAGAACTACCGCGCGGCCGGCGGCAAGGGTTCGCTGTCGGACTACTACACGGCGGCCTACGACGGCGCGTTGTTCGACAAGATGCTGCGCGCCAACGTGACCTTCGCCGACCACAGCCTGGCCACCGACAGCGTGTTCTCCGAGACGCACCTGGTCTCCTGTCGCAACGTGCTGATCTACTTCAATCGCCAGTTGCAGAACCGCGCCATCGGGCTGTTCCACGAATCGCTGTGCCACCGGGGTTTTCTCGGCCTGGGCAGCAAGGAAAGTCTGGACTTCACCGACTTCGCCTCGGAATTCGAAGTGGTGAATCGCCGCGAGCGGGTGTTTCGCAAGCGATGAGCGCGCAACGCACGATCCAGGCCGTGGTCATCGGCGCCTCTGCGGGCGGCGTGGACGCCCTGTTCCAGCTTTTCGGCGGGTTGCCGGCGGACTTCGCCTTGCCCATGGTGGCGGTGCTGCACCTGCCGGAAAACCATGAGAGCCAGCTGGTGGACCTGTTCGCCCGGCGCCTGGCGATCCCGGTGCAAGAGGCCCGTGACAAGGCGCCGGTGGAAGCCGGCACGCTGTACTTCGCCGCCGCCGGCTATCACCTGTCCATCGAGCGGGAACGCACCTTCGCCCTGAGTCGCGAGGCGCCGAGGAACTTCTCCCGGCCGTCGATCGACATCCTCTTCGACTCGGCGTCCGACGCCTACCGGGAGGGGCTGGCGGGCATCCTGCTCACGGGTGCCAACCAGGATGGCGCCGAGGGGCTGGTGCGCATCCAGCGCCAGGGCGGGCTGAGTATCGTCCAGGACCCGGCCGAAGCCGCCGTGTCCACCATGCCGGAGGCGGCGATCGCATTGCATGCCCCGGACTACATTCTTCCGCTGCGTGAGATTCACGCGCTCCTGACCCGAATGGGCACCCCACATGCTGCGTAACCAGGGAAGCAAACTGCTGATCGTCGATGACCTGCCGGAGAACCTGCTGGCACTAGAGGCCTTGATCAAGGGCGAGGGTCGTGAGGTATTCAAGGCGTCCTCGGCGGACGAGGCGCTGTCGCTGCTGCTGGAGCACGAATTCGCCCTGGCGCTGCTCGACGTGCAGATGCCGGGCATGGACGGTTTCGCCCTGGCCGAGCTGATGCGCGGCACCGAGCGCACCAAGAATATCCCCATCGTCTTCGTCACCGCCGCCGGGCGTGAGCTGAACTATGCCTTCAAGGGTTACGAGAGCGGCGCGGTGGACTTTCTCTACAAACCGCTGGACAACCATGCGGTGCGCAGCAAGGTGAACGTCTTCGTCGATCTGTACCGCCAGCGCAAGGTGCTGGCACGGCAGCTGGAAGCGCTGGAGCAGGCGCGTGCGGAGCAGGATGCACTGCTTGCCGAGCTGCGCGAAACCCAGGTGGAACTGCAGCGCGCGGTGAAGATGCGCGACGATTTCATGTCTATCGTTTCCCATGAACTGCGCACGCCGCTCAATGGCCTGATGCTCGATACCCAGCTGCGTCGGTTGCACCTGGCCAAGGGCAAGCTGGAGCACTTCGCGGCCGACCGCCTTGGCGTGCTGTTCGAGCGCGACGAACGCCAGCTTACCGGCCTGAACCGACTCATCGAAGACATGCTCGATGTCTCGCGCATTCGCACGGGCAAGCTGTCCATCCGCCCGGAACCGGCCGACCTCGCCGACATCGCCCGTCGCGTGCTGGGCAACTTCGCCGTGCAGGCCCAGGCTGCTGGCTGCGAGCTGAGCCTGAATTCGCCCGAGGTGGTGGAGGGAGTATGGGACGCCTACCGATTGGAGCAGGTGATCAGCAATCTGGTCAGCAACGCCTTGCGCTATGGGCCCGGCCAACCGGTGGAGGTGACTGTCGCAGTGCAGGAGGGACAGGCGCAGCTCTGCGTACGCGACCATGGCGACGGCATCGGCGTCGATGAGCAGCGGCGCATCTTCCAGCAGTTCGAGCGCGGTGCCGGCGCGGCTCGTATCGCTGGGCTGGGTTTGGGGTTGTACATCTCCGAGCAGATCGTCCAGGCCCACGGCGGTCGTATCGAACTGCGCAGCGAGCCCGGGCAGGGCGCGGCGTTCAGCCTCTACCTGCCGCTGGATTGAGCGCCGTCTGGCGGCATCTCCGATGGGGCCGTTACGCCTATGCTTTGCTCCAATGAGCCAAGAGAGCCGATCTGATGCCCGACACGACCGCCAGCACCGCCCAACTCGTCGAAGATGCGCGCTACCGTCTGCTGGTCGAGGCGGTTACCGACTATGCCATCTATATGCTTGACCCCGATGGCCGGGTCAGCAGCTGGAGTTCCGGAGCGCAACGGCTGAAGGGCTACGCCGCCGACGAGATTCTCGGCGAGCATTTTTCACGCTTCTACACGCCCGCCGACCGTGAGGCCGGGCTGCCCGAGCTGGCCCTGGGTGAGGCGGCGCGGGTCGGCCGTTACGAGAGTGAAGGATGGCGTCTGCACCGGGATGGCAGTTCGTTCTGGGCCCACGTGGTGATCGACGCCATTCGCAGTGCCGATGGCGAGCTGCTGGGTTTCGCCAAGATCACCCGCGACCGCACTGAACAGCATGAAACCGAGCAGGCCCTGCGGCGCAGCGAGCAGCAGTTCCGTCTGCTGGTCAATGGCGTGACCGATTATGCCCTGTACATGCTCGATGCCGAGGGCCATGTCACCAGCTGGAACTCCGGAGCCGAGCGGATCAAGGGGTATCACCCGGAGGAGGTCATCGGCCGACATTTCGACGGCTTTTACTGCGACGAGGACCGCCAGGGCGGCGTCCCGCAGGCCAGCCTGGATACTGCGCTGGCCGAGGGACGCTACGAGGAAGAGCGCCTGCAGATGCGCAAGGACGGTTCGCGCTTCTGGGCCAACATCGTCATCGACCCGGTGTTCGACGATACCGGCAAGCTGCTGGGCTTCGCCAAGATCACCCGCGACATCACCGACAAACGTCGCGCCCAGGAGGAACTGGAGCGCGCCCGCGACGAGCTGATCCAGTCGCAGAAGATGGAGTCCCTCGGCCAGCTCACCGGTGGGGTGGCCCATGACTTCAATAACCTGCTCACGGTGATCCTCGGCGGCCTGCAATTGCTGGAGCGGCAGCTGCCCCGCGATAACGAAAAGGTCCAGGGCATCTGGCGCAATGCCCTGGAAGCGACCCGCCGTGGTGCCCAGCTGACCCAGCGGATGCTGGCCTTCGCCCGCAAGCAGCGGCTGTTCCCGCAACCGATCCAGCTACCCGTGCTGCTGCAGGACATGAGCGAGCTGCTGGTCAGCTCCCTGGGGCCGACCATCGCCCTGGAAACCCGCTTTCCGCTGCAACTGGACTGCGTGATGAGTGACCAGAACCAGTTGGAGCTGGCGATCATCAACCTTGCCACCAACGCCCGTGACGCCATGCCTGGCGGTGGCAGCATCACCTTTTCGGCGCGCAACGCCCAGGTCGGGCCGCGCCAGAGCGGCAAGCTGACAGCCGGTGACTATGTCTGCCTGGCGGTCACCGACTCCGGGCAGGGCATGGACGAGGACACCCTGCGCCGCGCTGCCGAGCCCTTCTTCACCACCAAGGCCACCGGCAAGGGCACTGGCCTCGGGCTCTCGATCGTCCACGGGCTGGCCCAGCAGCAGGGTGGTGCCTTGTTACTGCGCAGCACACCCGGCATGGGTACCACGGCGGAGATCTGGCTGCCGGCGGTCAAGCCCAAGGCGGAATCGCCGGTGCCGGAAGTGGCCACTCCGATTGAGATGAGTGCTGACCCGGATGAACCCCTGGGCCTTCGGGTCTTGGTGGTGGACGACGACGCGCTGGTGCTCATGGGCACCAGCGCGCTGCTGGCCGATCTGGGGTGCCAGGTATCCCGTGCCGAGTCAGCGCGCACGGCGCTTGGCTTGCTGGAGCAGTCACCGTTCGACCTGCTGATCACCGACTTCGCCATGCCGGACATGGACGGCATGCAGCTGATCCAGCAAGTACGCTTGCTCCAGCCGGCGCTGACCTGCGTGCTCACCACCGGTTACGCCGGTCGTCCTGACATCCTCGCCGACTCGGTCCCGCGACTGCCCAAGCCGTTCGACCGCGAGCAGCTGTATTCCCTGTTGCTGAGGGTCAGGGGCACGGGTTAGGGGATCGCCCCTGGTCCACCGCGAGGGAGCCGTCGTGGGGGATCAGCGTCGCAGGTTCAAGCCTTCCGAGGTTTCCACCTCGATCAGTGAACCGGGGTCTTCATTGCCCGGGTCGTTGATCAGCGCGTCCAACTCGCCCTGCGGCATCAGCCCTTCGCTTCGTGCTCGACAGTTGAGCAAGGGCAGCAGCTCCCGTTGGAACTGCTGTTGTTGGTCCTCGGACAGGGCGGCCAAGCCGTGGTTGAGGATGTACTGGGCGAGTATCGCCGGGTCGCCGTTGGCATCCAGCGTTCCTTCGTCGAGCAGACGACGAAGCCCGTCGGTGAGTTCCACGTCCTGATGATCGTTCCAGCCCATCGTCGGCACCTCCTTCGATTGACTAAAACCCGATGACCGGGTGGCGCAGGGAGTCGGGACGAGCGCGCGCCGTGTTCAGGTAAGACTGGTGGCACGGCTCGGCTGTTCGGAGAAAGGGGACGAACGGTTTATCCGCAGCGCGACAGGTCAGGGCGCGTCGCTGCTGACAACCCGGTTGCGGCCGGCCTGCTTGGCGCTGTACAGGCGCTGGTCGGCCTGCTTGAGCACGGCATCGGACGGACGCGATGTGCCGCCGCTCTCGGCCACGCCAATGGACAGGGTGACCTTGCCCACCTGCGGAATCAGCGTGCCGGCGACTGTCTCGCGGATACGTTCGGCGATGCTACGAGCGGCTTCCAGGCTTGTCCCCGGCAGCAGCAGGACGAACTCTTCACCCCCGGAGCGGCAGGCCAGGTCTTCGGCGCGGGAAGAGTCGCGCAGCACGCTGGCGACCTGGCGCAAAGCTTCGTCGCCGGCGTCGTGACCCCAGCTGTCGTTGACCTGCTTGAAGTGATCGATATCCAGCAGCAGCACCGCATAGGGTAGGGCAGACTGCTCGAGTGTTATCAGGGCCGCACTCAGTGCGCGGCGGTTGGCCAGGCCGGTGAGGGCGTCGCTCTGGGCTTCCTGGCTGAGCCGGCCGAGCTTCTGCTGCATGAGCCCTACACCCGTCAAAAGCGCCTGTCGAATGGCTGCGGCCTCGCGGTACCAGGTATTGATGGCGCGCAGCTCGCCCGGCGTTTCCGGCGCCGACAGGCGCTCGGCACTGTAGGCCAGTTGCCGCAACGGCCGGGTGATCAGCAGGGCGCCGCCCCAGATCAGCAGCACGCCCAGCAGGCTGGCGGGGATCAGGCCGAAGAACATGTCTTTCATCAGCAGGCCCAGCGGGGCCAGGCTCAGGTCGCGCGGCTTCTGTGCCACCACCGCCCAGTTGGCTTCAGGTACCTGGGCGTAGCCGGCGAGCATTTCCATGCCCTGGGTGTTCTGCACTTCCATCGAGCCGGTTTCGCCTCGCAGGGCGGACTCCACGGTCGGATTGTCCTTGAGCAGTTCGCCCACACGCTGAGCCTCGGGGTGGTGGAGCAGGCGGCGGTTGGCGTCGGCGACAAAGGCATAGGTGCCCTCGTGGTGGAAGTGGCTGCCGATGATGGTGTGCAGCACGCTCTGCTTGAGGATGTACACCGAGCCTCCGACCAGCCCGAGGTATTCGCCGGAGGGGCTGATGATCGGCTGGGAGATGAACACCACCAGGTTGCCGGCAATGGATACGTAGGCCTGGCTGACTGTCGGGCGCTTGAGTTGCAGCGCCTGTTGAACGCCGACCGAGCGCAGTGTGGTGCCGACTATCTGCAGGGAGTCGGGATAGGCCTCCAGTACCTTGCCTTGGGCGTCGACGACGGCGATCGAGTTGAAGTAGGTGTCCTGGGATTGCAGGCGCATCGCTTCAGCACGCAATACGGCGTGGTCGCCCTGGTGCGCGGCGAGGATATTGGCGCTGAAGGCCAGGTTGCGCTGCGCCGAATGAATGAATTCGCTGATGCTCGAGGCGACTTTGGCGGCATAGGCGCGGTTGGCTTCCAGGGTCGAGTGGATCAGGGCCGAGCGTTGCACGGTATAGGCCATGTACAGGCTATTGCCGAGGGTTGCCAGGGCGGCAAGCAGGACAAAGACCAGGATCAGTACGCGCAGGGTCAGGGGCTTGCGGCTCCAGCGCTTCATGCGGCCACCGTGGACGGGCGACGAGTGCCAGGGGCGTCGTCGAGGGGCCGGAGCGCTGCGCCGGGGCGCGATGTCAGGGGGCTGTCCATGGGGCCGGGTCCGTGCTGGGGCGGGCTGGCTGGTTCGTCTGTCCTCGACGGGTCGAGTTTCAGGATAGGCAGGGATGCGCCGCCAGTCACATGTTCCGCGCGGATCAGGCGTCCAGGCGGATCAGTGCATCCAGCAAGCGGTAGGCGGCAGAGGCTGTCTGCTCCTGTCAACAACGCAAAGGGGCGTTTCGTAAATTTAGTAAATAATAGTGATTCGCATCTGCATATGGATACCCTCTATACGCCTGAGTCGACCTGATCGACCGGGGGAGTCCGCGAATACTGCGCCGCCGGGGAGGTCGACTTGCCCCTGCAGTTGCGTGGAGAGCACACATGGAGTCCCTATTCACCCCTAATCGCCTGGCGCTGGCCATGGTCCTGTCGTTTCAGCCGCTGGCCGTGATGGCCGCCGATGCCGAGATCCCCGGTGACGTCGTGGAATTCGGCGAAACCGTCGTCACCGCGGAGCAGGAGGCCAAGCAGGCGCTGGGCTCCTCGGTGATCACCGCCGAGGACATCGAGCGCCACCCGCCGGCCAACGACCTGTCGGAGATCATCCGGCGCCAGCCCGGCGTGAACCTGACCGGCAACAGCGCCAGTGGTGCCCGCGGCAACAACCGGCAGATCGACCTGCGCGGCATGGGCCCGGAAAACACCCTGATCCTCATCGACGGCAAGCCCTCCAGTTCGCGTAATGCCGTGCGCTATGGCTGGAACGGCGACCGCGATACCCGGGGCGATACCAACTGGGTACCGGCCGAGGCGGTGGAGCGAATCGAGATCCTTCGCGGTCCGGCAGCGGCGCGCTATGGATCCGGCGCCATGGGCGGGGTGGTGAACATCATTACCAAGCGCCCGAGCGAAGAGCTCAAGGGGCAGGTCAGCCTTTACACGCTGATGCCCGAGGACAAGGCCGAGGGCGCCAGCCAGCGCGCCAACTTCAACCTCAGCGGCGCCCTGGCGGACAACCTGACCTTCCGCACCTACGGCGGTCTGTCGAAGACCGATGCGGACGACCTCGACATCAACGCTGACCAGGCCAAGGCGGCGCTGCCGGCCGGTCGCGAGGGTGTGCGCAACAAGGACATCGACGGCCTGCTGAGCTGGCGGGTCAACGACGAACACACCCTGGAACTGAGCGCCGGCTATGGGCGCCAGGGCAACATCTATGCCGGCGACACCATGAACAGCAATGGCGGCGGCGACATCGACTACATCTCCAGCCTCTACGGCCACGAGACCAATGTCATCCAGCGCAGTACCTGGGACCTGACCCACCTCGGCCACTTCGACTGGGGCACCACCAAGAGCTCGCTGAACTATGAGTACGTGCGCAACTGGCGGATGAACGAAGGCCTGGCCGGCGGGCCGGAAGGCTCGATCAACGATACCGGCGCGGCCATGTCGCGGTTGCGCAATACCCGCGCCAGCAGCGAGGTGAACCTGCCGCTGGCCTGGGGCGAGACCCCGCACATGCTGACCCTTGGCGGTGAATACCTCTACGAGTCGCTCAACGACCAGGGCTCGTTCCGCCCGCAGAGCTTCGATCCGAGCAACGGCTCGGGCGATGCGATTGCCGGATTCGACCGCTCCGATTCGAAGATGACCGCCAGCAGCAACGCATTGTTCGTCGAGGACAACATCCAGTACGGCGACACCACCCTTACGCCCGGCCTGCGCTTCGACCACCACAACCAGTTCGGCGACAACTGGAGTCCGAGCTTGAACCTGGCGCACCAGATCACCGACGCGCTGAGCATCAAGGGCGGCATCGCTCGCGCCTACAAGACGCCGAACCTGTACCAGTCCAATCCCAACTACCTGCTGTACAGCCGCGGTAACGGCTGCAGCGTGAACCAGACCAACTCCGGTGGTTGCTACCTGGTGGGCAATGCCGACCTGAAGCCGGAAACCAGCATCAACAAGGAAATCGGCCTGCTCTACGACAAGGGCGACTGGCGCGTCAGCGGAACCTACTTCCGCAACGACTACAAGAACAAGATCATCGGTGGCACCGATGTGCTCTACACCATCAACAGCGGGCGCCGTGTCACCCAGTGGGTGAATGCCGACAAGGCGCTGGTAGAGGGTGTCGAGGGCAACTTCTTCGTCGAGCTGACGCCGACCCTGGACTGGAACACCAACCTCACGGTGATGATGAAGAACGACGATCGCGACACCGGCGAGCCGCTGAGCGTGATTCCCAAATACACGGTCAACACCACACTGGACTGGCAGGCCACCGACCAGCTGTCGTTCCAGCTGGCCGGCACCTACTACGGCAAGCAGGAGTCGCCCAGCTACAACTATCGCCTGCAGGAGGACTACGACGAGGCCGCACAACAGGATCTCGATCCCTATGGCCTCGTGGATGTCAGCGCCGGCTACGCCTTCACTCGGAACTACAAGGTGCGGGTGGGCGTGAACAACGTCTTCGACAAGCAGATCTATCGTGAAGGCAATGCCAGCAGCGCCGGCGCCAGTACCTACAATCAGCCGGGGCGGGCGCTGTTTGCAGCGGTGGATTTCACCTTCTGACGACGCCCATGAAAAAGCCCCGCATCAGGCGGGGCTTTTTCGTCTTTGCTCAGGCAATCAGTTGCTGGCAGCGGCGGCGGCCATGTCCGACACGCTTTCGCCACGGTGTGCGCTGAATTGCGGAGCCAGGGAGCCGGCGATCATGCCGATGGCGCTGCAGATCAGGCCCACCAGCTGCGGCGGCCAGAAGTCGCCTTCCTGGTGGCCCAGCTCCAGCGATACCCAGCCGATCAGGCCGCAGGCGATGGCGGTCAGGGCACCCTGGGTAGTGGCGCGCTTCCAGAACAGGCCGAAGAACAGCGGCACCACGGCGGCGACCAGGGTCACCTTGTAGGCGTTGCCAACCATCTCGTAGATGCTGGCGTTGGACAGCAGGGCGAACAGGCAGGTGGCGACGGTCATCGCCAGCACGCTGCAACGCATGGCCAGCAGGGCCTGGCGGTCATTCATGTTGGGCAGGAAGTGCTTGACGATGTTCTCGGTCAGGGTCACCGACGGGGCCAGCAGGGCACCGGAGGCGGAGGACATGATCGCCGAGAGCAGGGCGCCGAAGAACATGATCTGGGCGAACAGCGGGGTGCGTTCCAGGATCAGGCGCGGCAGGATCTGCTGGGAGTCTTCGGTCAGCCAGTGCTTGACCATCTCCGGCTCGATCATCTGCGCGGCGTAGATCAGGAAGATCGGCAGCATGCAGAAGACCAGGTAGCAGCAGGCACCGGTCATGGTGGCGCGCTTGGCGATCGTCTCGGTCTTGGCCGACATCACGCGGGCATACACGTCCTGCTGCGGGATGGAGCCGAACATCATGGTTACCGCGGCGCCGAGGAAGGCGACGATGTCCTTGGCCGAGGTGCCGTGCAGGAAGGTGAACTTGCCTTCGCTGGCGGCATGGCTGATCACGTTGACCGGGCCGCCGGCCATGTCGCCGATCAGCCAGACCAGGTAGAACAGGCCGCAGACGATGATGATCATCTGCAGGAAGTCAGTCAGCGCCACCGACCACATGCCACCGAACAGGGTGTGCAGCAGGACGATGATGGTGCCGATGATCATGCCCTGGGTGGTGGTGATGCCGCCGTCGGAGAGCACGCTGAAGACCACGCCCAGCGCGGTGATCTGTGCGGCGACCCAGCCCATGTAGGAAATGATGATCACCAGGCTGGTGAAGATTTCCACGTGCTGGCCGAAGCGCTTGCGGAAGAAGTCACCGATGGTGAGCAGGTTCAGACGGTACAGCGGGCGGGCGAAGACCACGCCGACCAGCATCAGGCAACCGAAGGAGCCGAAGGGGTCTTCGATGATTCCGGCGAAGCCTTCTTCGAGGAAGGTGGCCGGAATGCCCAGCACGGCTTCGGAGCCGAACCAGGTGGCGAACACCATGGTCACGACGAGGGGGAAGGACATGCTACGACCGGCGGCCGCGTAGTCCGAGGAGTTGTGCACGCGGGTGGTGGCGTAGAAACCGACAGCTACGGTGATCACCAGATACACCGCTACAAACCAGATCAGCATTTGTTCGTTCCGTTGGCTCGCCGGGAACCGTGCTGCCGAGACGAAACTCGGGCAGGTGGGCCACGACTGACAAAGTTGTTTTTGTTGTGTTGCGCGGCCGAGGTCATCCGGTGCACCAGGCAGTGGAGCCGGAAAAACGTAACCAGTTGCGACAACGGGCCGCAGTCTGCCAAATCCGTTAAATATGTCAAACACTTGAATCGCTCATGAGCGAAAAAAATTACATCCTTAGACGAATGGTGTAGCTA
The DNA here is from genome assembly GCF_051990045.1 of Pseudomonas sp. YH-1. Classification (NCBI taxonomy): domain Bacteria; kingdom Pseudomonadati; phylum Pseudomonadota; class Gammaproteobacteria; order Pseudomonadales; family Pseudomonadaceae; genus Pseudomonas; species Pseudomonas sp. YH-1. The sequence goes on from NZ_CP178184.1 coordinate 4,319,294, forward strand.
AAGGATTGATTTGATTGGTTGCTAACGATCTGGAGTGACCGTTTAGTCGATTATTTTTTACAGTCGATGTTCGATAAGCAGAACATCCGCCAAGCCGCTAGGCTCTTGGCACGGCACGCTTTCGAAGGACCCTCATGTTCGAGCATCTCGATCTGGCCCAACTGCTTTCCAGCTACGGCTATCCGGTGCTTTTCCTCGGTTGCCTGCTGGAGGGCGAGTCGATGCTGCTGTTGGCGGGCATCGCGGCGCATCAGGGGCTGCTGGGCTTCACGCCGGTGGTGGTGTGGGCGACGCTGGCGGGGACCCTGGGCGACCAGTTGCTGTTCTGGGCCGGCCGCCGCGCGGGCGACCGTGCCGTACCCTGGCTGCAACGACGCGGGCTGGCCATCGAGCGGGTCACCGCTCTGATCGAACGCTATCCGCATCTGTCGATCTTCGCGGTGCGCTTTCTCTACGGCATGCGGCTGGCCGGGCCACTGCTGATCGGCGCGAGCCGGGTAGGCCCGCTGCGCTTTCTGCTGATCAACCTGCTCGGTGCCTTCTGCTGGGCGCTGCTGTTCGCCAGCGCCGGCTATTGGGCCGGCCAGCTGCTGGAGCAGTGGCTGGGCAACCTGCGGCCTTACCGCCTGCCGGTGTTCGCCATGGTGGTGCTGGTGTTCGCCGGTCTGGCGTTGTGGCGCTACGTGCGGCATCGGCATAAGCGCAAGCTCGACACCTCCGCGAACTGATCGCCAAGTCCTTGATACAGAGCGGTTTGGATTCGTGCGCGGGGCGATTAGAATCGCCGCTCTTTCGTTCAAGGACGCTGTCATGAGCCTTCACCAGCCCGGCATTCTCGCCACCCCGGTTCCCGCCCACGCCCGCCACCTGTTCTTCGATCTGAAGTCGCTGCAGGACCTGCCTGCCGCGCTGGATCGCCTGCTGCAGTTCGCCGATGGCGAGCGCGCGGTGGTTGGCTTCGGTGAGTCGCTGGTGCGTGCGCTCGGCCGTCGTATCGAGGGGCTGCGCGAGTTCCCGGCGATCTCCGGGGTGGGCGTCGACAACCCTTCGACCCCGCATGCCCTGTGGGTCTGGCTGCGTGGCAACGAGCGCGGCGAGCTGCTGCTGCGTACCCAGGAAGTCCAGGCCCTGCTGGCCCCGGCTTTGGAGCTGACCAGCCTGACCGAAGCCTTCCGCCACGGCAGCGGCCACGACCTGACCGGCTACGAGGACGGTACCGAGAACCCGCAGGACGACGACGCCATCGCCGCCGCCATCGTCGAAGGTGAAACCGGGCGGGCCGGCGGCAGCTTCGCCGCGATCCAGCAATGGCGCCACCAGTTGCAGGACTTCGCCGCGCTGCCACAGCACGAGCGCGACGACATCATGGGCCGTCGCCTGAGCGACAACGAAGAACTGGACGACGCGCCGGAGTCCGCCCACGTCAAGCGCACCGCCCAGGAGAGCTTCGAGCCGGAAGCCTTCATCGTGCGCCGCTCCATGCCCTGGACCCAGGGCCAGGACGCCGGGCTGATGTTCCTCGCCTTCGGCTGCACCCTGGATGCCTTCGAAGTGCAACTGCGCCGCATGAGCGGGCTGGAGGACGGCATCACCGACGCGCTGTACCGCTTCAGCCGACCGCTGACCGGCGGCTACTACTGGTGCCCGCCGCGCAAGGATGGGTTGCTGGATTTGAGTGCATTGCTGGGCTGATCCTTTGCCGCACCTCGAAAGCCCCGCCAGCGTGCGGGGCTTTCTTTTTGGGCTGGTGCACCGGTTCGCGAGCAAGCTCGCTCCTACGAAGAGCAGACCGGCTTTACCGGTAGGACCGAGGGGGATGCCCAGTCCTTGCTCGCGAACCCGCATGGCACGAACCATCCGGTATCCACGAATGGCACCCCGATCTTCCGCGGAATTGGCTGTTGGTCCGCCACCTCGCGAGGCGTAGCGTGAATCCCACGACCTGACCACCCGAGGATTCCACCATGCTCGCATCCACGTCCCTGAAGTTCCTGTTCGCCGGCCTCGGCCTGGCCCTGAGCCTGCCCGTTTTCGCCCACGGCGACGCGGCCAATGCCGAGAAGATCGAGGTCCAGCAGGAACAGAAACTCCCCGACGCCGCTGGCAAGAAAGGCCTGATGATCACGGTGTCCTATGAGCCCGGGCAGGCCTCCGGCGCCCATGTGCACAGTGGCTCGGTGTTCGCCTACGTGCTCGAAGGCGCAGTGATCTCCCAGTTGGAAGGGCAGAAGCCGGTGACCTACCAGGCCGGCCAGTCCTGGTACGAGGCACCGAACACACCACACCTGGTGTCGCGTAATGCCAGCAACCAGAAGCCGGCCAAGCTGCTGGTGTGGATGCTGCTGGACGAGAACGCCCCGGTGCTGACGCCGCTGAAACAGTGAGCGCAATGAAGAGCCCCGCCAATTGGTGGGGTTGTTCGTAGCGGGACAGGTGTTATGCCGGCCTTGTGTCGTCCGTCACGCCGGCATCGGCGGATAACCTGTTCCAGGTTATGCGCCCTGCGCGAGTCGATCTCACGCCTGTGTGCCCGGCACCTTGCGGGGGGCCATGAAGAACATCCAGGCCAGCGCGAGGAAGTACATGGTCGGGATGATGGTGAAGAGGATCGCGTAGTTGTTGTGGGTGACGGTGAGGATGTAGCCGACGACCTGGGTCATGAACATGCCGCCAATCGCCGCGAACATGCCGCCAAACCCGAAGACCGTGCTCATCAGGTGCTTGGGCGTGTAGTCCATCACCAGGCTCCAGATGTTCGCCGTCCAGGCCTGGTGCGCACCCACGCCCAGGGCGATGGCGGCCACGGCGATCCACAGGCCGCTGGCCTTGGCGGCGAAGATCACGCCGATGATGGCGCAGGCGCAGATGAACATCGACAGCAGGCGTGCGTGGATGGAGTTCATGCCGCGGCCAATCAGCCACGACGACAGGATGCCGCCGCCGATGCTGCCGAAGTCGGCGGTCAACCAGATCAGCATCAGCGGGATGCCCATCTGGGTGACGCTGATGCCCAGGCCGTACTGCTGGTTGAGGAAGGGCGGCAGCCAGTAGAGGTAGAACCAGAACACCGGGGCGGTCAGCGAATAGGCCAGGGCGAAGGCCCAGGTGCCGCGCATGCGCAGTACGGCGGAGAAGGGCACGCGTTCGGCGGGCGGCTCGTCGGCGTCCTGGATGTAGTCCAGTTCACTCTGCTTCACCGTCGGGTGCTCTTCGGGGTTGAAGTACTTCAGGCTCCACAGCACCACCCAGACGAAGCCCAGCGCGCTCATGCACAGGAACGCCGCCTGCCAGCCCCAGACCGAGAGGATCAGCGGCAGCAGGGCGGGCGTAACCATGGCTCCGACGTTGGTGCCAGCGTTGAAGATGCCGGTCGCCACCGCACGTTCGCCGGCCGGGAACCACAGACGCGTGGTCTTTACGCAGGCCGGGTAGTTGGCCGCCTCGGTCAGGCCGAGGATAAAGCGGCAGACCATGAAGCCGGCTGCCGAAGTGGCCAGGCCGTGGGCGCCGGTGGCGAAGCTCCACAGCAGCACGGCGAAGAAGAACGCGCGCTTCACGCCGATGCGGTCGATCAGCCGGCCCTGCAGCACAAAGCCGATGGCGTAGCCTACCTGGAACCAGAAGTTGATGTTGGCGTAGTCCATGGCCGTCCAGGCCATCTTCTCGGCGAGGATCGGCTGCATCACGCCCAGGGCGGCGCGGTCGATGTAGTTCAGGGTAGTGGCGAAGAACACCAGGGCGAGCATGCCCCAGCGCACCTTGCCGACGGCCATGGCGCCACGCACCTTGCCGAAGAAGGAGGAACCGTGCGGAGCGACGGCGGCGAGGGGAGCGGATTGCGTATGGATCATGATCGGGGCCATCCGTTATCGGGCTGACGCGCAGCCTCAGGAATTATTGTCGTGCCGCAGGCGTTCCCCGTGCTCCACCGCCGATCGGCGTGGACTTGAGGAGGGGCATGCGGTGGCTGGCGAAAATCAGTGGGCGCGATGGCGGCCGAGCAGGCTGCATAACCCTGGCATCAGGCGGGCCAGGACGGTTTGCGGATGAGGGATGGAAGCAGCGAGGCGAGGGTGGGGGATGTACATGAGCATTTACCCGTTCTTGAAATTGTTATGGATGACACGCAGGCCATCTCGCAGCGGCTGTCGTTGTTCCAGGGATTGAGGCAGGTCCCCGGGCAGCCGGATTGCGTCGACGTGGCTAAATCTTGAGCAGCGACCGGAGGAGCGTCAATTCGATAAACGGCCTTTGGTTCGGTAATCGAACACAAAACTAACCAGTTAGTACACTTTAAATTGCTGCCGGCCGGGACCGCCAGAATAATCAGACGCAGCCGGAGACCGATTCCAACAAGCCCCTCACCCCGCCCGGCAGGAGTCCAGAGATGCAACGTTCGATCGCCACCGTTTCCTTGAGCGGAACCCTGCCGGACAAACTCGAAGCCATCGCTGCCGCCGGTTTCGACGGCGTGGAAATCTTCGAGAACGATCTCCTCTACTACGGCGGCAGCCCGCGCGACGTACGCCGGCTATGCGCGGATCTGGGGCTGGCGATCACCCTGTTCCAGCCGTTCCGCGACTTCGAGGGCTGCCGCCGCGACCGCCTGCCGCGCAACCTCGACCGCCTGGAACGCAAGTTCGACCTGATGCAGGAGCTGGGCACCGACCTGGTGCTGATGTGCAGCAACGTCGCCGCCGACTCCCTGGGCGAGCGCGACTTCCTCCTCGAGGATCTCGGCCTTGCTGCCGAGCGCGCCGGTACCCGTGGCCTGCGCGTGGGGTACGAGGCGCTGGCCTGGGGGCGCCACGTGAACACCTGGCAGCAAGTCTGGGACCTGGTGCGGGAGGTGAACCACCCGGCGCTGGGGGTGATCCTCGACAGCTTCCATACCCTCTCGCTGAAGGGCGACTCGGCCGGCATCGCGCAGATTCCGGGGGAGAAGATCTTCTTCGTGCAGATGGCCGACGCGCCGATCCTGGCCATGGACGTACTGGAGTGGAGCCGGCACTTTCGCAACTTCCCCGGGCAGGGCGAGTTCGACCTGCCGGGCTTCCTCGCGCCGATCCTGAAGAGCGGCTATCGCGGTCCGTTGTCGCTGGAAATCTTCAATGACGGCTTCCGCGCTGCGCCGCCGCGCGCCAACGCCGCCGACGGCCTGCGTTCGCTGCTGTACCTGGAGGAGAAAACCCGCGAGCGTCTGCTCGACCAAGGCGCCCCGCAGGAACAGCTTGGCTGCCTGTTCGCACCGCCGCCGGCCAGCCAGCTCGACGGCGTCGAGTTCCTTGAGTTCGCTGTCGACGAAGCGCTTGGCGCACGCCTGGGCAACTGGCTGGAGCGCCTGGGCTTCGCCCGTGCGGGCGAACACCGCTCCAAGGCGGTGAGCCTGCTGCGTCAGGGCGACATCAACATCGTACTGAATGCCGAGCCATATTCCTTCGGCCACAGCTTCTTCGAAGCCCACGGCCCGTCGCTGTGCGCCACCGCCTTGCGTGTGCGTGACGCCGCCAGTGCGCTGGAGCGTGCGCAGGACTACAAGGGACAACCGTATCGCGGGCTGGTCGGCCCCAACGAGCGGGAGATTCCCGCCGTGCGTGCTCCGGACGGTAGCCTGATCTACCTGGTCGAAGCGCGTGCCGCCGGGCAGACCATCTATGACGTCGACTTCCGTCTCGATCCCGAGGCCCAGCCCAGCGGCCAGCTGCAGCGCATCGACCACATGGCCATGGCGCTGCCGGCGGATGGGCTGGACAGCTGGGTGTTGTTCTACAAGGGCCTGTTCGACTTCGAGGCCGACGACGAAGTGGTGCTGCCCGACCCTTACGGTCTGGTGAAGAGCCGCGCCCTGCGCAGCGCCAACGGCAGCGTGCGGCTGCCGCTGAACATCTCGGAGAACCGCAACACGGCGATTTCCCATGCGTTGTCCAGTTATCGCGGCTCCGGCGTCCACCACATCGCCTTCGCCTGCGAGGACATCTTCGCCGAAGTCGCGCGGGCCAAGGATGCCGGCGTGCCACTGCTGGAAATCCCGCTCAATTACTACGACGACCTTGCGGCGCGCTTCGACTTCGATGACGAGTTCCTCAGCGAGTTGGCGTACTTCAACGTGCTCTACGACCGGGACGCCAACGGCGGCGAGCTGTTCCATGTGTACACCGAGCCGTTCGAGGAGCGCTTCTTCTTCGAAATCATCCAGCGTCGTGGCGGCTATGCGGGTTACGGCGCGGCCAACGTCGCCGTGCGCCTGGCGGCCATGGCCCAGGCGCGCAACGGCACCACGCGTCGACCGAAGGTCTGAGCCGCTGCGCTTTGCCTGAAAGGCGTAGGGGCGCGCATAATCCGCGCACCTCTTCACCATGAAGCAGTCGCCCCTGGCGCCTGCCTGACGATGCAAAGCCATGACCGACAGCGCCACCCAGCCGACTCCTGCTGAAACTGCCCGCCGGGGCCGCAAGAACAACCCGGAGAAGACCCGCGAGGACATCCTCCAGGCGGCCATCGTCGAGTTCGTCCAGCAGGGGCTGTCCGGGGCGCGAGTGGATGCCATCGCCGAGCGCATGAACACCTCGAAGCGGATGATCTACTACTACTTCGGCAGCAAGGAGCAGCTCTACCAGGCGGTGCTGGAGAAACTCTACGGCGACATTCGCGGCACCGAGCAGACCCTGCACCTGGCCGAGCTGGAGCCGCTGGAAGCCATGCGCCGGCTGGTGGACTTCACCTTCGACCACCACGACCGCAACGTCGACTTCGTGCGTATCGTCAGCATCGAGAACATCCACTACGGCCAGTTCGCCTCCGGCTCCGAGGCGATCCGTTCGATGAACAGCAACATCCTGCGTACCATCGAGGACATCCTCGTGCGCGGCGCCGCCAGCGGCGCGTTCCGCGATGGCCTGCAGGCCATCGACGTGCACATGCTGATCAGCGGGTTCTGTTTCTATCGGGTGTCCAACCGTCACACCGTCGGCTCGCTGTTCCAGGTCGAGCTGGAGGACTCGGCGATCAAGGCGCGGCACAAGGAGATGATCATCGAGGCGGTTTTACGGTACGTGCAGCCGTAACCGGATTCGGATCTGGAGCGAAGGTTGTTCGCGAGCAAGCTCGCTCCTACGCTCTTTGTAAACTCACATCTTGGCGAAATGCGCCAACATGCGTTCCGCATCCGCCGGCACGCCGCTGAACAGCTCGAACGCCTTCACCGCCTGGAACACCGCCATGTTGCCGCCATCCAGCGTGCGGCAGCCGAGGTGGCGGGCATGCCTCAGCAGCTCGGTCTCCAGCGGGAAGTAGATGATCTCGGCTACCCACAGGCCCGAGTGCAGCAACTCCAGCGGCAGGGGCGCGCCGGGGAGCTTGGCCATGCCCACGGGCGTGGTGTTGACCAGCCCGTCCGCTTCGGTGACTGCGCCGGCCAGGTCGTGACCGACCCGCGCGCGCTGTCCGCCGAAATGCGCGTTGAGGTTGTCCACCAGCGCCTGGGCGCGGGCCGAGTCCACTTCGAAGATCGTCAGCTGCCGCACACCTTCGCTGAGCAGCGCATGGGCCACGGCGGCACCCGCACCGCCGGCGCCCAGTTGCACCACACGCTCGCGCGCGGCATCGCCGAGGTTGCGCCGAAAGCCTTCGGCAAAGCCCAGGCAGTCGGTGTTGTGGCCGATCCGCTTGCCCTCGCGTAGTACCACGGTATTCACCGCGCCGATGCCGCGCGCCTCGTCGGACAGCTCGTGCAGCAGCGGAATCACCGCCTGCTTGCAGGGGAAGGTGATGTTCAGCCCGGTGTAGCCCATGCGTTCAGCGGCGGCGAGCAGGTCGGGCAGGGCGCCGGCATCCACGCCCAGGCTGTCCAGGTCGATGAGCCGATAGAGATAGCGCAGCCCCTGGGCGTCGCCTTCGCGCTCATGCAGGGCCGGGGTGCGCGAAGCCTGGATGCCGGCACCGATCAGCCCAGCCAGCACAGTGCGGTAGTCGTTCACGGCGCGTCTCCCTGCAACAGCTTGGCAAAGTGCTGGATGCCGGCGCGGTAGCCGTCGCTGCCCAGCCCGGCAATCACGCCCAAGGCGATGGCGGAGACGAACGAGTGATGCCGGAACTCCTCGCGCTTGTGCACGTTGGACAAGTGCACTTCGATCACCGGCAACTCCACGGCGGCCAGCGCATCGCGAATCGCCACCGACGTGTGGGTCCAGGCGGCGGGGTTGATCAGTATCCCGGCGCAGCGGCCACGCGCCTGGTGGATCCAGTCGATCAGCTGGCCTTCGTGGTTGGTCTGCTGAAACTCGATTTCCAGACCCAGTTCGGTGGCGGTGCGCTGGCAAAGCGCGGCAATGTCGTCGAGGGTTTCGTGGCCGTACGTAGCCGGTTCGCGGGTGCCGAGCAGGTTGAGGTTTGGCCCGTTGAGCACGAGCAGGGTTTGCGGCATGGAATTTGGCTCCGTTGTTCTTGTATGGCCTATGGGGCAGGCCTGTGGAGTCAAAATGTACCAAATGGTTAATTTGGTCAATGTTGATGGAGATTGGCAAGGTGTGCCGGTAAATACAGCGATCTTGGAGCTAAGCATGAAGAAAATCGGCGATCCGGTGGTTTCCCTTCCAAGGTCTCGAAAATAACCAAGCTCACTTGCTGGGCGGTGATCGACCAGACGTAGGGGGTACGACGTAACGGCAGACCTGTAGGAGCGAGCTTGCTCGCGAACGATCTCCGCAGTGGGACAACGGGTTCGCGAGCAAGGACTGGGCGTCCCCCTCGGTCCTACGAAAAGCCGGCCGGCAAAATAAGACCCGCCAATCGGCGGGTCAGGAGGGGGAAGCCCGTTGGAGAGAGCCGGCTTCAGACGTGCAAGGCATGCCCCAGCGCGCGCAGCGCAGCTTCCTGCACCGCTTCGCCGAGGGTCGGGTGGGCGTGGATGGTGCCGGCGATGTCTTCCAGGCAGGCAGCCATTTCCAGCGACTGTACGAACGCCGTGGACAGCTCCGAGACAGCCTTGCCCACGGCCTGCCAGCCAAGGATCAGGTGGTTGTCCTTGCGGGCCACCACACGGACGAATCCGTCACTGGATTCCAGGGTCATCGCACGGCCGTTGGCGGCAAACGGGAAGCTCGCGGTCAGCACTTCATGGCCGGCGGCCTGGGCCTGTTCCGGCGACAGCCCGACCACCACCACTTCCGGATCGGTGAAGCACACGGCTGGAATGGCCGTGGGGGTGAAGGCGCGACGCTTGCCGGCGATGATCTCCGCGACCATCTCACCCTGGGCCATGGCGCGGTGGGCCAGCATCGGCTCGCCGGCGATGTCGCCGATCGCCCACACGTCACGCATGGAGGTGCGGCACTGGTCGTCGATCTGCACGGCACGGCCGTTCATGTCCAGGCGCAGGGTGTCGAGGTTCCAGCCGGCGGTGTTGGGGTGGCGGCCGACCGCGACCAGCACCTGATCGGTTTCAATCACACGTTGCGAGCCGGCGCCGTCCTGCACGCGCAGGCCTTTGCCGTCCGGCTCCAGGCCCATCACGCTGTGGCCCAGGTACAGCTCGATGCCCAGCTTGCGCAGAGAATGGGCTACCGGCTTGGTCAGCTCCTCGTCATAGGTTGGCAGGATGCGTGGCTGCGCTTCCACCACCGTCACTTCCACGCCCAGCTTGCGGTACGCGGTACCCAGTTCCAGGCCGATGTAGCCGCCACCAACCACCGCCAGGCGCTTGGGCAGCGTCTTCGGTGCCAAGGCTTCGGTGGAGGAGATGACATTGCCGCCCACCGGCAGGAACGCTAGCTCCACGGACTTCGAGCCGGCCGCCAGCAGCAGGTGTTCGGTGTGGATGTGCTGGGTGCCGCCTTCGGCGAGATCGACCTCGACGGTCTTGCCGTCGACGATCTTCGCCCAACCGTTGACCACGGTGACGCCGTGCTTCTTCAGCAGTGCGGCGACGCCGGTGGTCAGGCGGTCGACGATGCCGTCCTTCCATTCCACGGTGCGCTGGATGTCGATGCTCGGCGCCTGCACGCTGATGCCCAGCGGCGACTTGCCGGCGAACTCGCGGGCTTTCAGGTATTCCTCGGCGGCGTGGATCAGTGCCTTGGACGGGATGCAGCCGATGTTCAGGCAGGTGCCGCCCAGGGCAGCACCTTCCACCAGCACGGTGCGGATGCCCAGCTGGCCGGCGCGGATCGCCGCGACGTAGCCGCCGGGGCCGCCACCGATCACCAGCAGGGTGGTTTCGAGAGTCTGGTTCTGCTTCACGAGTCGGCTCCGTCAGTCGATGAACAGGGTGGCGGGATGTTCGAGCAGGGCGCGCACGGCCTGGATGAAGGCCGCGGCATCCATGCCGTCGACCACCCGGTGATCGAAGGACGAGGACAGGTTCATCATCTTGCGCACGACGATCTGCCCGTTGATCACCATGGGGCGCTCGACCATGCGGTTGACCCCGACGATGGCGACTTCCGGGTAATTGATCACCGGCGTGCTGACGATGCCGCCCAGGGCGCCGAGGCTGCTGAGGGTGATGGTCGAGCCGGACAGCTCCTCGCGGCTGGCCTTGCCGTGGCGGGCGGCCTCGGCGAGGCGTGCCACCTCCGCGGAGTTGCCCCACAGGTCGCGGGATTCGGCGTTGCGCAGCACCGGCACCATCAGGCCGTTGTCGCTCTGGGTGGCGACACCCAGGTGCACGGCACCGTAGCGGGTGATCACGTCGGCGTCGTCGTCATAGCGCGCATTGAGTTGCGGGAAGTCACGCAGGGCAACGACCATGGCGCGAGCGATGAAGGGCAGCAGGGTGAGCTTGCCGCGCGCTGCGCTGTGCTTGGCGTTGAGGTGGACGCGCAGGTCTTCCAGGTCGGTGACGTCGATTTCCTCGACGTAGCTGAAGTGCGGAATGCGCCGCTTGGCCTCGGCCATCTTCTGCGCGATCTTGCGGCGCAGGCCGATCACCGGGATCTGGTGCTCATCGTGGCGTGCAGTGTAGCCCGAAGCGATGGTGGCGCCGCCATGCTCCAGGAAGTGTTCCAGGTCCTCGCGCAGGATGCGTCCGGCCGGGCCGCTGCCTTGGACGAACTGCAATTCAACGCCCAGGTCGCGGGCGCGTTGGCGGACCGCCGGCGAGGCCAGTGGTTTCTCGCCCGGCGCGCGACGGGGAGCCGGCGACGGAGCGGGGCGCGCGGCCGGGGCGACTGGCTTGCTCTCCACGCGCGGTGCTGGCTTGGGCGCATCGACGACCGGGGCCGGCTTGGCTTCCGGCTGGGCCGGGGCTTCCTCTTGGGCCTTGGGTTGCGCGGCTTCCTTGTGGTTGCCGTGGCCTTCCACTTCCAGGCGGATCAGCTCGCCGCCTACGGCCATCACCTGGCCCGGCACGCCGCCCAGGGCGATGATCTTGCCCGATACCGGCGAGGGGATTTCCACCGTGGCCTTGTCGGTCATGACTTCGGCGAGCAGTTGGTCCTCATGGACCTCGTCGCCGACCTGGACGTGCCACTCCACCAGCTCGACCTCGGCGATGCCTTCGCCGATGTCCGGCATCTTGATGACGTGAGTGCCCATTCAGACCTCCATGGCGCGCTTGAAGGCCGCGCCGACGCGGGCGGGGCCGGGGAAATAGTCCCATTCCTGGGCGTGCGGGTAGGGCGTGTCCCAGCCGGTGATGCGGGCAATCGGCGCTTCGAGGTGGTGGAAGCAGTTCTCCTGCACCAGCGACATCAGCTCGGCGCCGTAGCCGCAGGTGCGGGTGGCTTCGTGGACGATGACGCAGCGGCCAGTCTTCTTCACCGACTCGACGATGGTGTCCAGGTCCAGCGGCCAGAGGCTGCGCAGGTCGATGATCTCGGCGTCGATGCCGGTTTCCTCGGCGGCAGTCTGGGCCACGTAGACGGTGGTGCCGTAGGTCAGTACCGTCAGTTCCGAGCCGGGGCGGGCGATGGCGGCCTTGTCCAGCGGAACACTGTAGTAGCCCTCGGGAACCTGGCTGGCCGGGTGCTTGGACCATGGGGTCACCGGGCGGTCGTGGTGGCCGTCGAACGGGCCGTTATACAGGCGCTTGGGTTCGAGGAAGATCACCGGGTCGTCGTTCTCGATGCAGGCGATCAACAGGCCCTTGGCGTCGTACGGGTTGGACGGCATGACGGTGCGCAGGCCACAGACCTGGGTGAACATCGCTTCCGGGCTCTGGCTGTGGGTCTGCCCGCCGTAGATGCCACCGCCGCAAGGCATGCGCACCACCATCGGCACAGTGAAGTCGTTGACCGAGCGGTAGCGGATGCGCGCGGCTTCCGAGACCAGCTGGTCGGTGGCCGGGTAGACGTAGTCGGCGAACTGGATTTCCACCACCGGGCGCAGGCCATAGGCGCCCATGCCGACGGCGGCGCCGATGATGCCGCTCTCGGAGATCGGCGCATCGAATACCCGCGAGGTGCCGTACTTCTTCTGCAGGCCCTCGGTGCAGCGGAATACGCCGCCGAAGTAGCCGACGTCCTGGCCGAACACCACGACGTTGTCGTCGCGCTCGAGCATCACGTCCATGGCCGAGCGCAGCGCCTGGATCATGGTCATGCTGGTGACCGCCTGGGCGTTCTCGTGTTGCGGGTTCATGGCATTCATACCCCAAGCTCCTGGCGCTGCCGACGCAGGTGTTCCGGCAGGTCCTTGTAGACGTCGTCGAACAGGTTGGCGGCGCTGAACACGTGGCCGTCCACCAGCGAGCCGTGGCGCTCGGCCTCTTTCTGCGCGGCGATCACTTCGGCTTCCAGTTCCTTCTTCAGCGCTTCGTGCTGGTCGTCAGACCAGATGCCGAGGCCGATCAGGTGCTGCTTCAGGCGAGCGATGGGATCGCCGAGGGGGAAGTTGGTCCAGTCGTCGGCGGGGCGGTACTTGGACGGATCGTCCGAGGTGGAGTGCGGACCCGCGCGGTAGGTGACCCACTCGATCAGGCTGGGGCCGTGGCCACGGCGGGCGCGCTCGGCGGCCCATTGCGAGGCGGCATAGACAGCGAGGAAGTCATTGCCGTCCACCCGCAGCGAAGCGATGCCGCAACCCACGCCACGGTTGGCGAAGGTGGTGCCTTCACCGCCGGCGATGGCCTGGAAGGTGGAGATCGCCCACTGGTTGTTGACCACGTTGAGGATCACCGGCGCGCGGTAGACGTGGGCGAAGGTGAGGGCGGTGTGGAAGTCGGATTCGGCGGTGGCGCCGTCGCCGATCCAGGCGGACGAGATCTTGGTGTCGCCCTTGATCGCCGAGGCCATGCCCCAGCCGACGGCCTGGATGAACTGGGTGGCGAGGTTGCCGGAAATGGAGAAGAAGCCCTTCTCCCGGCTGGAGTACATGATCGGCAGCTGGCGGCCCTTGAGCGGGTCCTGCTCGTTGGAGAGCAGCTGGCAGATCATGTCTTTTAGCGGGTAGTCGCGGGTGATCAGGATGCCTTGCTGACGGTAGGTCGGAAAGGTCATGTCGCCGTCGCGCAACGCCATGGTGTGGGCGGTGGCAATGGCCTCCTCGCCCAGGCACTGCATGTAGAAGGACATCTTCTTCTGGCGCTGGGCGGTGAGCATGCGCGCGTCGAAGAGGCGCGTCTTGAGCATCAGGCGCATGCCGCGCAGCAACTGCTCGTGGCTCAGGTCCGGGGCCCAGGGGCCGACGGCGTTGCCGTCCTCGTCGAGCACGCGTACCAGGCTGAAGGCCAGGTCGGTGGTCCGCGCGGGTTCTACGTCGATGTCGGGTTTGCGCACTTCGCCGGCGGGCGACAGGTGCAGGTAGGAGAAGTCGGTCTTGCAGCCCGGACGCCCGGTGGGCTCGGGGACGTGCAGGCGAAGCGGAGCATAGTCGGTCATGGCGGGTCTCCAGTTGTGATCGTGGGTGTGGATCAGCAGACGGAAGAAGCCATGCCCGGCGGGCGCACCCGGCCGGGTAGGGCTACGGTGCGGGTGCCACGCGGGGTCGCGTGGCGGGGGGTGACATCACTCATGGTGAGGTCCTCGGTTGTTGTAGTTGTGGTTTCAGTATAGGTGTGACCGATTGGTTTTTTGCTCCAAATTGACTAGCTCAGAGCTTACGGATTAGTGTGTTTGCACTATAAAAACAGCGCTGAGTAGTACGACAGAAAATGGCTGATCTCGACCGCACCGACCTGAAAATCCTCCGCGCCCTGGCCGACGATGGCCGCCTCTCGTGGCGCGATCTGGCGCAGAACATCGGCCTGTCGCTGACCCCGACCTTGCGCCGGGTACGCCGCCTGGAAGAGGAGCACTACATCCAGGGGTATTTCGCCCGGCTCGACGAGGAGCGCCTTTCCGGTGGCATGAGCGTGTTCGTCTCGGTTTCCCTGGAAAAACAGACCGGCGACTACCTCGCCCGGTTCGAAGAACGCATCGTCCAGGCGCCGCAGGTGATGAGTTGCTTCCAGATGACCGGCGACGCCGACTACATGCTGCGGGTGGTGGTGAAGGACCTGTCGGCGTACCAGCTGTTCCTCACCAACACCCTGACGCAGATTCCCGGCGTGGCGGGGATCAAGTCGGCGTTCGCCCTGAAGTCGGTGATGCTGCGCTCGGCGCCACCGATCTGAGCCATAGCGGGGCTGTAGGATGAGTGGAGCGAAGCGATACCCATGCTGCTCATGCACCGATTTGATGGGTATCGCTGCGCTCCACGCCATCCTGCGCCGGGGCACTCCGGCCACTCTGGCGTGGCGGATCAACCGTCGCGACGGAATTGCTCCCGATACTGCGTCGGCGTCACCCCAAGGCGTTGGGTGAACACCAGCCGCATGCGTGCCGCGCTACCGAAGCCGCAGCGCCAGGCGATCACTTTCAAGGCGAGATCACCGCCTTCGAGCAGCCCTCGCGCGGCGTCGATGCGGGCGCGCTGGACGAACTCGGCCGGCGTTACGCCCGCCTCGCGGACAAACACACGGGCGAAGCTGCGCGGGCTCATCGCCACCTCGGTGGCCAGTTGCGGCACGCCCAGCGGCTGGTCGAGGTTCTCCTGCACATAGCGCTGGATGCGCGCCACCGGCGAGCCTTCATCGGCCGGCGCCTGCAGGAAGGGGCTGAACTGCGATTGCCCGCCCTGACGCTGTGCCACTACCAGCAGCCGTTTCGCGACCGACAGCGCCACCGCTGCGCCGTGGTCCTCGGCGACCAAGGCCAACGCCAGGTCGATGCCGGCGGTCACGCCCGCCGACGTCACCAGCGCTCCATCGCGGACATGGATGCGATCCGGCTCGACCTGTGCCTGCGGGAACAATTCCGCCAACCGACGCGCATCGCTCCAGTGGGTGGTCACGTGCTTGCCGTCGAGCAGTCCGGCATGTCCGAGCAGGAAGGCGCCGGTGCAGATCGAGCCGTAGCGCGGTGCCAGGGCGCAAGCGCTGCGCAGCCAGTCGAGCAGCTCGGATGCAGGCGACTCTTCCGGCAAGGTCGGCCCACCCGGCACCAGCAGGATATCGGCGGCGCCGTGGCCCTGTTCGAGGTTGAAGTCGGCACCGAGCAGTTGCCCGTTGGATGCGCGCAAAGGCAACGGCGGCGCAGCCAGGGTAATCACCTGGTAACCCTGGCCGGCGGGCACGAAGGCATTGGCCTCGGCGAACACGTCCAGCGGCCCGGAAACATCCAGCGCCTGCACGCCGGGGAACAGCAGCATGGCCACGCGCTTCATGGCGCCTCCCGATCCGATCGATGACGATCATTCTTGCGGGAGAGTGCGGTGGCTGCAAACGCTTCAGGGGTTCGAATGCTGCCAATCAGCTAACAGAGGGCGTGATAATCACAGGGCAGGAGGACTAACAAGGTGCCATTGTTGCGCGATCTGCAGAAATGCATTGTCGAAGTCGTGCTGTGTAGGAAAGGTCCCATCGGCTAAATTTATGGCAGTGGGCCACGATCGACGCGACCCGCGTGATCCCTGAGGTTCCTGTCATGAAATCCACCCTTTGCGCACTCTTCGCCATTCCCGCCTTGCTGCTGTCCTTCAGCGCTTTCGCCGACAACGCGGCGGTGTACCACTACGGCATGCCGCTGGACGTGGCCAAGGTGCTGAGCATCTCCCAACCCAACGAGCGCTGCGAAGTCAGCCAGGCCACCATGGTCTACCTGGACTCCCAGGGCCAGCAGCACACCGTCAAGTACCTGCGCCAGACCCCGCGCTGCAGCGACATCTGAGTCAGGCGCGGAACTGCTCCACCAATCCCTGCTGCCGGCTGGCCAGGTCGTTCAGTGAGCGACTGGCGCTGGCGGCTTGCTGTGCGTGGTCGGAAATGGTCTGGGTGACGTCGCGGATGCCGGCGATGTTGCGGTTGATTTCCTCGGCGACGCTGCTCTGTTCCTCTGCCGCGCTGGCGATCTGCAGGTTCATCTCGCTGATCAGGTTCACCGCCTCGCCGATCCGGCGCAGCGCGTCGATGGCCCGGCGCGCCTGATCGACGTTGCCCTGGGCCTGGGCGAAGCTGCCCTGCATTGCGCTGGTCACTGATTGGCCGCGGGCCTGCAGATTCTCGATCACCTGGCGAATCTCCTCCACCGACTCCTGGGTGCGCCGGGCCAACCCGCGTACTTCGTCCGCGACCACGGCGAAACCGCGCCCGGCATCGCCAGCGCGCGCCGCTTCGATGGCGGCATTGAGGGCCAGCAGGTTGGTCTGCGCGGCGATCCCGCAGATGACTTCGAGGATCGAGCCGATCTGCTCGTTGCTTGCCGCCAGTTGCTGCAATTCAGCCATCGCCTGGTTCATCCCGGTAGCCAGCAGGTCGATGCCGCTGTTGGTGGCGTCGAGGGTGCGGAAACCATCGTCACAGGCCTGTTCCGCCGTGCGCGCCGCTTCGGCGGCGCGAGCGGCGCTGCGGGCCGAGTCCTGGGCGGTGGCGGACATCTCCTGGAGCGCCGTGGCGACCATGTCGATTTCGCGGAACTGCTGCTGCATGCCGTCGCTGGTCTGTCGGGCGATCTGCGCCGAGCGGTCGGCGGTGGAGTGCGCCTCGCGAGTCGCCGATTGCACGGCGGCGATGCTGGGTTGCAGCTTGTCGAGGAAGCGGTTGAAGGCGGTGGCCAGGCGGCCCAGTTCGTCGCGGCGCGGGTAGTCCAGGCGGCGGGTGAGGTCGCCTTCGCCATCGGCGATGTCCTCGAGCATGCGCGCCAGGCGCAGGATCGGCCGGCTGATGCCCAGCGCGGTCAGCGCCACCAGCAGCATGCCGAGCAGCCCGGCGGCGATGCCGACGCCAGTCTCCAGTGCGGTACTTTTCCAGCGCAGATCATCCAGCGTGCCCTTTAGACGTTCCGCCGGGGCGAGCATCACCGCGCGCGGCACACTGAGCAGGATGCCCCAGGGGGCGGCGTCCGGCACCGGCGCCAGGCTGTGCAGCACGCTGATGGATTCGCCGTCGTCGCTGGACTGCGAGCGCCCGGCGGCGATCTCGGCGAGGAGGGCCTTGTCGTCGAACCTCTGCCCCAGTTTCGAGGCATCGCCGCTGTCGCTGGCAACCAGGCCGTTGGGGCTGAGGATGCGGATGCGGCTCTGACCGTCGAACAGGCTGCGGCTGCCATCTGCGCTGCTTTGCTGAAGCGCCGCCAGATCGATATCGAAGCCCACGGCGGCGATTGCCTTGCCGTTCTCCAGCAGCGGCAGGGTGACACTGGTGACCAGCCGGCGCTGGCCTGAGGCGTCGTCGAAGTAGGGATCGAGCACGCAGGGGCGGGCGTGCCCGGTGGAGCAGGTGAAGAAGGCGTTGTAGGGCTGACCACTGGGGCCGGGCGTGGTGTCGCCGAGCACTTGCTCGGTGCCGATCACCCGCTGGGTCTCCTTGCCGTTCTGCAGCAGGTAGAGGGCGAAGCGGCCGGTTTCATTGCTGCCCAGGTCTTCGCGGGCAGTGAACTGGCCGTCGGCGGCATCCAGCGCATCGGGCTGGAACACCAGGAACAGGCCGAGCAGCTCCGGGTGGGCGCCGAGGGTATCGGCCATCGAATGATTGAGCGCGGTGCGCAGCGCGGCGGGGTCGAGGACGCCCTGACGCTGTTGTGCTCGCAGGGTCTGCACCGTGCGAAGCAGCCCTTCACCGAGCAGCAGGTTGTTCTGCAGGCGTTCGCGGATCAGCAGGGCCTGCACCTGGCCCTGGGTTTCCAGGTTGTGCCGCGCGGCAACGGCGAAGAGTTCGCCGCTGTCGTGCTGGATGGTACGGCTGTCCTGCCGCGCCTGGTACAGCGAAAGGCCGATCAGGACGCTGGAGACCAGCAGCAGGCAGAGGCCCGCCAGCCAGGTGATGCGGCCCTGGATCGAAGTCAGGAGGCTGGGCATGGCGGGCTCTTCTTTCTGCTGGGTGAGGGGGCTTAGAAGGTGGTGGAGAACATCAGCTGGCTGTACAGGTTGCTGTCGTCGTTGCCGATCTGGGTGCCGCCTTCGGCCGCGCTTTTCTTCGGCTGGTACAGGCCCACCAGCGGGATGATCACCAGGTGCTCGTTGATCGCCCATTCGGCGTAGAGGTCCAGCTCGCGGCCGTCGGTGTTGCCCAGGTCGGTGTCCAGGGTGTGGAAGTCGAAGTACTGCGCGCCGATGGAAAGGTTCTCCAGCGGGGTGACCTTGGCGCCGACGTTGTGCACGCGGGTATTGCTGTTGAACGGACCGGAGTAGTTGCCCGCCACTTCGCCCTGGAACCAGGTCCCGAAGCCACGGCTGAAGCCGTAGAAGAGCGTGTCGTAGCCTTCGGAGAAGCGGCTGAAGCGGTAGCTGACGTAGGGTTTCCAGGCGATGTCGGAGAAGGTCCAACCGGCTTCGAGGTACCAGGCGTTCTCGCTGTCGTCGCTGTACTGGGCGTTGTCCTTGTCCTGCCAGGCGTATTCGCCGGAGAGGAACAGGTTTTCCACGCCGGCGTTGCCAGTGCCGCGCAGGCTGTAGGTCTTCATGTCCTTGCGGTCGAGCTGGATGGGCGAGGCGTAGCGCTCGTCAACGTCGGTGACGTCGATGTAGGTCAGGCCGAAGGTGGCTTCCGGGGCGACGTGCTCGAGGGTGGCAACGTACAGCTCGGAGTTGGCCTGGGCGCGGTTGTCCGACTTCAGGCGCATCAGGTCGCCGCGCCAGCCTTCCTTGCCGCCGATGCGCAGCACAGCGGTTTCGTCGAAGGCGCGGCGGCCGGCGAGGTAGTAAGCGCCGCCACGGTTGTATTCACCGTCGGCCAGGCCCTTGCCCATGTTCAGCGCGTCGCCGTCGATCAGGAAGCCGTCGCCGACCACGATGTTCTGGCGGCCGGCGGAGAGGTCGATGCCGTCCTCGCCGAGGGCTTCGAACAGGTTGCCCGAACGCCAGCCGGCGTAGGCGTCCTCGATCTTGGTGGTGCGTTCGGAGCCGTCGGTGAAGCCGGCGGCGTCGCCGTCGCCCCAGGTGCCGGAACTGATCAGGTTGAAGGCACCGTAGGCGGTACCCGCACCGCCCAGCTTCTGGTCGCCGCTCAGGCCGTACTTGATGAAACCTTCCTGCCAGGAGGACGAGCCTTCATCCAGCGTGCCAGTCATGTTGTAGCGCTCCTGGCTGTGGAACAGCCCGAAGGTCGCCGAGAGATCGGCGTTCAGGTGCGTGTCGTCGGTGGCGTACAGCTCGTAGGCGCTGGCGGAGCTGGCCCCGGCGATGAGCAGGGCGAGCAGGGTGGGGCGCAGCACGGCGGCGTGGGTCATGGCGAAGGCATCCGTTGTTCTTGTCGGTTGGAGGGGATGGGTCTTCTGCCGATGCTAAGTAAGGGCTGGCGTTGTGCCGTTGCGTGTGTCTGCCAAGTGATTGGGTGTGGTTGCCAGATCCGATGGGGTGCCTTTTGTAGGACCGAGGGGGACGCCCAGTCCTTGCTCGCGAACCCGCTTGACGCGGGAACTGCCGGTGGATCTGTTCGCGAGCAAGCTCGCTCCTACGAAGAGCAGAAGCTCAGCGCATGCGCGAGAGCAGCGACGGCTGCTCCGCATACAACCGCTTGTACAAGGCTGAGAAATGGCTGGAACTGGCGAAGCCCAAGTCCAGCGCCAGGCTGGTGATGCTCTGCTGCGGCTCCTGCTTGAGCCGGCGGCGCGCCTCGGCCAGGCGCAGGCTGAGGAAGAACTGCTGCGGCGTGCTCTGGCAGATCTGCCGGAAGCAGTACTGCAGGGTGCGCTGGCTGGTGTTCAGGCTCTGGCTCAGTTCCAGCAACGACAGTGGCTCGGAAAGGTCCGCCTGCATGCGCTCGATGGCTGCCAGCACCAGCCGGCGATGCTGCTGCAATGAGCGTGGCGCGCCCTCGCGGTCGCTGCCGGGAAGAATTTCCTCCAGCGCCTGCAGCACGTGGCTCAGCACCAGGGCGACGGCGTGCCCGGCCTGTTGCGGATCGTCCACCCGCCACGGTTCGGCCTCGAAGGCGGCGAGGGCGCCACAGAGACTGCGGCGCAGATCGCCGGCCCCCGTCGGTGAAAGTTGCAGGCGCCGTTGCTGCAGCGCGCGCTCGAACAACTCGCGCTCTTCGGTGCCGAGCAGGCGTTCCAGCTGCGGCTGGCTGAAGGTCAGACCGAGCATGTGGATTTCCCCGGCGGCGCAGATTTCCAGCTCGCGGCCGCCTTCGAGCACCAGCAGGGTGTCGTCATGCAGGGACTGGCCGTTGAAGCGCGAATCGGCACTGGCACGCAGGGGAATACCGATCACCAGGTGTCCGGCCGGTGGCGCCATGTTCTCGTGCAGGTGCAGGTTGGAGTGTTCGTAGATCAGCGAGGCACCGGGCAGCTGCACATGCAGCAGCTCCGCCTGCAGGCGGCCATGGCCGAGCTGGGTGTAGTCCTGGCTCCAGCCGGCGAGGGCGCAGGCCAGTTCATCGGAGTCGGTTGCCTGGTGGCGGGCTATGCCGGTCATGGCGGTTCACCTCGGTGGTGCGCCGAGTATCGGTCAGCGCTGGCGTGCAGGCTTGTGCCTGCACGCCAGGGTGTTGCGGCGCTCTGCCAGTTTCAGCGGTCGGCGAGGTAGGCGGCGGCCAGTGTACAGGCGCGTTCGATCAGCATGGGGGCCAGTTCCCGTGCGGTTTCGCTGTTGCGCCGGGTGTGCACCCAGCCCAGGTAGGTCGTGCCGCGCAGTGCGAGGAACAGCGGCAGGGCGGACCGGTCGGCGGCGGACAGGGGTTTGACCGAGTCGTAGCCGGCCAGCAGCGCCGCCTGGATCTGTGCCAGGCGCGGGTCGTCCAGGCAGAAGTACAGCGCAGTGGCCAGCTCGAACATGTGCCAGCCGAAGCCGGCATCGTCGAAGTCGATCAGCTGCAGTTCGCCGCCTTCGAGCAACAGGTTTTCCGGCACCAGGTCGGCGTGGATCATGCCGAAGTTGCCCAGGCTGCGGCCGTAGCGGCGCAGGTCGAGGCGGGCCTCCTGTCGAGCACGTTGGAGCAGTTCCTGCTGGTCGTCGCTGAGCAGGTCCAGCTCCCAGAAGCGTCCCCAGAACGGATTGGCGCCTACCAGGCCTTCCTCGTCCCAGGCGTGCCGGGTGAATTCGTTGGGTTGGCGCCACTGGGCCGAATTCAGGTGGATGCGCGCGGCGACGGCGCCGGCCTGGTGGAACAGCGCCTCGATGTCGCCATCGGCGCTCAGGCCCTGTTCGGCGGAGCCCAGGGTGCTGCCGCCAAGCCAGCCGAGCATGTCGACGAAGCGCGGCTCCGCCAGTGCGGTGCTGCGTACCTCGGCCAGGTGTTCGCCGCTGCGGGTGCGGATGATGCTGGGCACGCCGATGCCGCCGGCGGCCAGTTGCTCCATCCAGGTCAGCTCGGAACGCAGCGCCGCCTCGCTGTGGTAGCCGCCGCGGTGCACGCGCAGGGCGCTACGGGTGCCGTCGCTGCGGGTGGCGCAGAACACCGCGTTCTCGCGGTACTTGAGCAGTTCCAGGCCGACGAAGTCGCCGTCCCAGTGGTGCAGGGCGTCCAGCGCCAGGTCGCGCAGGCAGGCGATCTGCTGGTCATGGTCGAGCAAAGAGAAGTCAGTCATGCCGGTTTCCTTCAAAGCTCGCCCAGGACCTGGTCCAGGGTGTGGATGAACAGCTCGCCGTGTTCGCCCTGGAAGGGCAGTGGCGGGCGAATCTTGAGGATGTTGTCGTCGCCGCCGATCTTGCTGATCAACACGCCGCGCTGGCGCATCGCGTTGACGATGCGCCGTGCCTCCAGGCCTGCCGGCTCGCGGCTGGTGCGGTCGCGCACCAGTTCCACGGCGAAGAACAGGCCCTGGCCGCGCACGTCGCCGATGATCGAGTGGCGCTCGGCGAGTCGATGCAGTTCGGCGCTGAGGCGAGCTCCCTGGCGCCGGGCGTTGCCTTGCAGGTCCTCTTCGGCGATCACGTCGAGCACCGCCTGGCCGACGGCCGCGGCCACGGGCGAGCCGCCGAAGGTGTTGAAGTACAGGTTGGCGCGGCCGAAGGATTCGACGCGCTCGCGGCTGGTCACCAGACCGGCCAGGGGGAAACCGTTGCCCATGGGCTTGCCGAGGGTGACGATGTCCGGCACCAGCGGGTGTGACTGGTGGCCCCACAGGTGATCACCGGTGCGGGCGAAGCCCGATTGCACCTCGTCGGCGATCAGCAGGCCGCCGGCCTCGCGCACCAGCTTGGCGACGCGCTCCAGGTAGCCGGCCGGCAGGCGCGGGATGCCTTCGTTGGCGAACAGCGTGTCGATCAACATGGCCGCGAGGCCTACGCCGGCCGCCTGCAGCTCGGCAATGGCTTCGGCGACCTTGGCGACATAGCGGTCGGCGACCTGCTCGGGCGTGCCGTCCGCGTGGTACAGGCAGGGGATAGGCAAGGCCCGCGCATGGACCGAGAACGGCTCCGAGCTGGGCAGCGCGGTGGTCACCGCCGCCAGCGAAGTGGTGTTGCCGTGGTAGTTGTAGTCGCTGACGATGATGCCCTTGTTGCCGGTGGCGAAGCGCGCCATGCGCAGGGCCAGTTCGTTGGCCTCGCTGCCGGTGCAGGTGAACATCAGGCTGTCCAGTGGGTCGGCGAAGGTCGCGGTGAGGCTTTCGGCGTAGCGCACCACGCGCTCGTTGAGGTAGCGGGTGTGGATGTTCAGCGTCGCCGCCTGTTCGGCCATGGCGGCTACCACTCTGGGGTGGCAGTGACCGACGCAGGGCACGTTGTTGTAGCAGTCCAGGTAGCGCTTGCCGGCGGCGTCGATGAGCCAGACGCCTTCGCCTTTCACCAGCTCCAGCGGCTCGTCATAGAACAGTGGCGAAGCATCGCCCATGACCTGGTGGCGGCGTTGCAGCAGGGTTGCTTCAGACATTCTCGGCATTCTCCAGGGGCTTGCCGGCGCGGCTCGCGGCGCGCAGCAGGTAGTTGAGGATCAGTGCGACGACCACCAGCGCCAGGGCGCTGAGCATGGCCACTTCCAGCTGGAAGCAGGCAGCGATCACCACCAGTGTCAGCAGCATGCCGACGCTGGCCACGGCCGGGCCGCCGCGCAGGCGGAAGGGGCGCACCAGGCCGGGCTGGGTGCGGTGCAGGCGCAGGTAGGCGGCGAACAGCACCAGGTGGCAGCTGCCCAGCAGCAGGACGATGCACAGCAGGAGTTTTTCCGGCGGCACCAGGGTGAGCGGCAGGCCGATCACGGTCAGCACCAGCAGGGCCACGTAGGGCGAGCCACGACGGTTGGTGCGGGCGAGAGCGGCGGGGAAGAAGCCGTCGCGGGCCAGGGCGAACAGTTGGCGGGAGGCGGAGAACACCACCGAGAAGAAGGTCGCCAGCAGGCCGCACACGGCGCCGGAGCCGACCAGCAAGGGCAGCCAGTCGCGCTCGCCGTAGAGTCCGCCGTGGGTCATGGCGGCGTACAGCGGATCACCCGCGTTGCCGACCACTTCCACGCCGGCAGCGCCCGGCGCGCTGATTACCACGGTCAGGGCGGTCAGCAGCAGGGTGCCGACGGCGGCGATGATCCCGCGCGGCATGCTGCGGCCCGGTTCGGCGGCTTCCTCGGCAGCGGAGGCGACCTGCTCCAGGCAGATGAACATCCAGATGGCGAAGGGGACGCAGGCGAACACGCCGGAGACGCTCACGCCCGGCAGTGCGCTGCCGGATGTAGCCAGCAGATTCTCCCAGTGCACGTGGGGCAGCATGGCGCCGCCGAAGGCGAGCAGTGCGATGGCTGCCACCGCGCCGGCCAGCAGGGTCAGCCCGAGAGCCTCGCCCACGCCGATGATGTGGATGCCGATGATCACCGCGAACAGGCCGATGCGTACCGGCCAGCCGCCGAAGCCGAACACCGATTCCATGTAGGCGGCGAGGAAGTTGGCGGCCGCGCCGGTGCCGATGGTCAAAGCCAGTGCACAGGCGGCACCGACCAGGTAGCCGACGAAGGGTCCGAAGGCCAGCTGTGCGTAGGCGAACACGCCGCCAGCGTGGGGCCGGGCGGTGGAGAGTTCGCACACGCACAGTGCCAGGCCGCCGCAGAGCACGGCCATCAGCAGGGTGGCGACGAGCATGTTGGCCCAGCCGCTACTGGCCAGGCCGTAGTTCCAGCCGGAGAACTGCCCGGCGATGACCAGTGAAATGCCGAGCCCGGCGATCTGGGGCCAGCGGAGTACGCCTTGTTTGAGCATGGTGGTTGTCCCTTGCCTTTGATTGATCGAAGTAGTGAGCGGCAGTCAGCCGCGTGCGCCTGGGCGCAGCGGGCAAGGGAGATGGCCGGCGGATGCCGACGGTTGAATGCGTGGAGTCATGGGGCGGCCCTTCTTGTTGTTTTATGGGGTGGTGCACGCGCCCGCCGTCAGGAGCAGCGGGCAGGGAGAAGGTACGGAGGGCGCGGGGTGGGGCGATATCAGAAATGCGCAAAGACGCAAGGTGGGGTTTTCCGCGGGAGAAGGCAGAGGGGGCCAGGCGGCTCCGATGGGGCGGAAACTGGCAGGAGCGAGCTTGCTCGCGAACAGCATGCGTAGGATGCGTCAGGGGTGAGGCAGGTTCGCGAGCAAGATCGCTCCTACGAAGTGCCGATCGTGCCAGGACCGCAACGCGCATGACGCGCCAGCGTTATCCGCCCTACGCGCTACAGGGTGTGGTGCAGGCATAAAAAAACCGGCCCGAAGGCCGGTCGAGAATGACACTGGAGTTGCAGCGATCAGCGCATCACGCGCGCTTGAGCACCAGGGTCAGAATGTCGTAGCTGGCGACCAGTTCACCCAGCTGGTTGGTGACTTCCACGTCCCAGGCCACCACGCCCTGCGGTTCGCCCTTGGGGCTCTTCTTGCCCTGGTCGATCTTGCGCTTGCAGGTCAGGCGGGCCTGGATGGTGTCGCCGATGCCCACCGGGTTGATGAAGCGCAGGGTGTCCAGGCCGTAGTTGGCCAGCACCGGGCCGACGCCGGGGGAGACGAACAGGCCGGCCGCCGCCGAGAGCACGAAGTAGCCGTGGGCGATACGCTTGCCGAACTGCGAGTCCTTCGCCGCCAGCTCGTCGAAGTGCATGTAGAAGTGGTCGCCCGACAGGCAGCCGAAGTTCACCAGGTCGGCCTCGGTGACGGTACGGCGATGGGTCAGCAGCGACTCGCCGATCTTCAGATCGTCGAAGTAGCGGCGGAACGGGTGCACCTCGGTCTCGTACACCTTGGCGCCGCGCACGTATTCGCCGGTGACGGCCATCAACATGCTCGGCGAGCCCTGCACGGCGGTACGTTGCAGGTAGTGCTTCACTGCGCGCAGGCCACCCAGCTCTTCACCACCGCCGGCGCGACCGGGGCCGCCGTGCTTGAGCACCGGCAGCGGCGAGCCGTGGCCGGTGGATTCGGCGGCGGATTCGCGGTCGAGGATATGCAGGCGACCGTGCAGTGCGCCCATGACCGGAACGACTTTCGCGGCGACCTGCGGGTCGCGGGTGATCAGGCTGGCCACCAGGCTGCCCTTGCCGCGTGCGGCCAGGGCCACTGCCTCGTCGATGTCGTCGTAGGTCATCAGGGTGGTCACCGGGCCGAAGGCCTCGATGTCGTGGGCACCGCCTTCGGCGTGCGGATCACGGCTGCGCAGCAGGGTCGGGGCGAAGAACGCGCCTTCGGCCACGCCGTCGCCGCGTGGAGCGAAACCGTCCTTCGCGCCGAAGAGCAGATCGCTGGACTTCAGCAGGGCTTCCACGCGCTCGGCGACGTCGGCCTGCTGCGCGTGGGAGGCCAGGGCGCCCATCTTCACGCCTTCCACCGATGGGTCACCGACCACGACCTTGGCCAGGCGCTCACGCAGGCGTTCGGCGACGGCGTCGACGTGCTTGGCGGGGACGATGGCGCGGCGGATGGCGGTGCATTTCTGCCCGGCCTTGACGGTCATCTCACGGGCTACTTCCTTGACGAAGAGGTCGAATTCGTCATCGTCCGGGGTGACGTCCGGCGCAAGGATGGCGCAGTTGAGCGAATCGGCCTCGGCGTTGAACGGCACCGAGTTGCGGATCAGGTTGGCGTTCACGCGCAGCTTGGCGGCGGTGTCGGCGGAGCCGGTGAAGGTCACCACGTCCTGGCCTTGCAGACGGTCCAGCAGGTCGCCGGTGCCACCGATGATCAGCTGCAGGCTGCCAGCCGGGAGCAGGCCGGACTCGTGCATCACGCGCACGGCGGCTTCAGTGATGTAGCTGGTGGCAGTGGCCGGTTTGACGATGCAGGGCATGCCGGCGAGGAAGCTCGGCGCGAACTTCTCCAGCATCCCCCAGATGGGGAAGTTGAAGGCGTTGATGTGCACGGCGATACCGCCGCGCGGCACCAGGATGTGGCTGCCGGCGAACTTGCCGGTCTTGCCCAGCGGCATGGCCGGGCCTTCGTGGACGACGTTGCCCGAGGGCAGCTCGCGGCCGCCGACGCCGGCGTAGGCGAACAGCGTACCGGCGCCGCCTTCGATGTCGATCCAGCTGTCGGCGCGAGTGGCGCCGCTGTGGCGGGAAATCTCGTAGAGCTGTTCCTTGCGCTCGGTGAGGTACAGCGCCAGGGCCTTCAGGCGTTGGGCGCGCTGCTGGAAGTCCATGGACATCAGTTCTTTCAGGCCCTGCTCACGGGCATGGGCGACGGCTTCGGCGAAATCCAGTGCCTCTTCGTGGGTGCGTGCCACGGTCTGGCCGTTGAGCGCGCTTCGCAGCGCCTGGGCGCCGTGCTGGCCGACCCAGCGGCCGCCGATGAAACTTTGCAGGATTGGCTCTTGGGCCATGGTTGTCTTCCTCCGGATCGCTACGCAAGGGTGCCGGCTGGTGCCGGTGACCGCCGCGCCGGGTGGGCGTCGGCGGCGCTTGATTAATTGGCGGGACTAAGCCGCCGGAAAAGGTCCGCCAGGGTCCTTGTGGGGCGCTGGCGGTGGAGCTGAATCGTTGTCGCAGAAGGCGAGCCTGCTCGACGCCGGCCTTGCCGGCGGTTCGCGGACAAGGTCCGCTCCTACGCAAAGCGCGCCGGGACCACCCTGTAGGAGCGGACTTTGTCCGCGAATCCTTCTGCGCATGCCGGGGCTGCGGCAGAGTGCGGTTCGCGAGCAAGGACTAGGCGTCCCCCTCGGTCCTACAGGAACGGCTCAGAGCTGGTCGAAATCGAGTACGACGTTGTCGCTGACCGGATACGCCTGGCAGCTCAGCACGTAGCCGGCCGCCACTTCGTAATCCTCCAGGGCGAAGTTGCTGTCCATTTCCACTTCTCCGGAAACCACCTTGCACTTGCAGGTCGAGCACACGCCGGCCTTGCAGGAGTAGGGCAGTTCGGCGCCCTGGGCATTGCCGGCATCGAGCACGCTGACGCTGTTGCGGGCCAGCTCGAAGGACAGCTCGCGGCCATCGCTGATCACGGTGATCCGGCTCTTCGCGCTGTCGACTGCGGCGGCGGCCTGGCGGGCTTCGCGCTTGCTCTCGCTGCCGGCGGCGGCGAACAGTTCGAAGTGGATGCGCTCGGCCGGCATGCCATTGCCCTTGAGCTGGTCGCGCACGGTCTCGGTCATTGCCTGCGGGCCGCAGATGAAGGCGGCGTCCAGGCTCTTCACGTCGAGCCAGCGGCTGAACAGCTGGCCGCACTTGTCGGCGTCGATGCGGCCGTTGTAGAGGTCGACGTCCTGCTGTTCGCGGCTGAACACGAAGATCAGGTTGAGGCGCTGCAGGTAGCGGTTCTTCAGGTCTTCGAGCTGTTCGCGGAACATTGCGGCGTTGCTGGAGCGGTTGCCGTAGAGCAGGGTGACGCGGCTGTTCGGCTCGGTTTCCAGGGTGGTCTTGACGATCGACAGGATCGGCGTGATGCCGCTGCCGGCGGCGACCGCCAGGTAGTTGCCGTGGCGTGCCGGGTCCAGTGCGACGTTGAAGTGGCCGGCTGGCGGCATGACTTCCAGGCTGGCGCCGACCTTCAGCGACTCGTTGGCGTAGGCAGAAAAACGCCCGCCCGGCACGCGCTTGATCGCCACGCGCAGCTCGCCATCATTCACGCCGCTGCAGATGGAGTAGGAGCGGCGCACTTCCTCGCCGTCGAGCTGGGTGCGCATGACCAGGTGCTGGCCGTGCTGGAAGCGGAAGCTGTCGGCCAGGTCCGTCGGGACGTCGAAGGCGATGGACACGGCGTCGCGGGTTTCGGCGCGTACTTCCTTGATTTTCAGGCTGTGGAACTTGCTCATTGTTCTTCTCCGGCGGCGTTGCCGCTCAGATGCACTTGAAGTAGTCGAACGGCTCGCGGCAGTCGACACAGCGGTACAGCGCCTTGCAGGCGGTCGAGCCGAACTCGCTGAGCAGCTCGGTGTGCGCGCTGCCGCACTGTGGGCAGCACACTTCCGGGCTTTCACCGAGCAGGCTGCGCTTGCTGGTGCTGCCGGACGGCGGAGCGATGCCGTAGACGCGCAGCGCTTCGCGGCCGCTGTCGCTGATCCAGTCGGTGGTCCACGCCGGGTTCAGCCGGCGCTCCAGTTGCGGCGCGGCGAAGCCGGCGTGCTCCAGGGCGTGCTGGATGTCCTGCTCGATGACCTCGGTGGCCGGGCAACCGGAGTACGTCGGGGTGACTACCACGTGCAGATGCCCGTCCTGCCAGTCGAGGCCGCGGACGATGCCGAGGTCGACCACGCTGACCACCGGCACTTCCGGGTCCATCACCGCGCCGAGCACGTGCCAGGCGCGGCTGAGGTCGTCAGCCGTGCCGGCACGGGCGCCGCGATCGCTGGTAATCAGCTCACCAGGTCGCATCGGGGTAGGCCCGTTGGAGGAACTGCATCTCGGCCAGCAGAATGCCCAGGTGCTCGGTATGCAGGCCACGGCGGCCGCTTAGGTAGAAGTTCACCGCCGGTTCGGGCACCGGCAGGGTCGCGGCGGCGAAGATGTCGGCGACCTTGGACTTCCAGGCGGCGGCCAGCTCGGTCGGGTTCGGTGCGATCCCGGCTTCGAACAGGCGCTGCTCGATGTCGTCGGCGTTGCAGAGTTCGACGGTAAAACGCCACACCTGCGGAATCGCCGCGAGCATGTGCGCATGGCTTTGCTCGGTGCCATCGCCCAGGCGCTGCATCCATTTGCCGGAGCGACGCAGGTGGTAGGTGACTTCCTTCAGGCCCTTGGCGGCGATGGCGGCGATGCGCTCGTCGCTGGAGCTGCTCAGGGCGTGCAGTACATGGAAGTGCCAGGTGTCATAGAGGAACTGCTTGGTGATGGTCACGGCGAAGTCGCCGTTGGGCTGCTCCACCAGCAGCAGGTTGCGGAAGGCGCGCTCGTCGCGGCGGAAGGCCAGGGCATCGGCGTCGCGGCCGTCGTCCAGCAGTTCCACGGCGTATTCGTACCAGTTGCGTGCCTGGCCCACGAGGTCGAGGCCGACGTTCATCAGCGCCAGTTCTTCTTCCAGCGCCGGGGCGTGGCCGCACCATTCGCACAGGCGCTGGCCCTGAATCAGGGCGCTGTCGGCGAGGCGCAGCAGGTATTCGATCTTGTCGTTGTTCGGGTTCATCGCACGCGTCTCACATGTGGCCGACTTCGGGCGGCAGCTCGTAGAAGCTGGCGTGGCGGTAGACCTTGTCCTGCGACGGATCGAACAGCGGATCCTTTTCGTCGGGGGAGGAGGCGGTGATCAGCGCGGAGGGCACGACCCACAGGCTCACGCCTTCGTTGCGGCGGGTGTACAGCTCGCGGGCGTTCTCGATGGCCATGGCGGCGTCGGCGGCGTGGACGCTGCCGACGTGCTTGTGGTTCAGGCCGTGTTTGCTGCGCACGAATACTTCGAACAAAGTCCACTCGGACATGACTTTTCTCTCCTCGCGACTCAGGCGGCGTCTTTTTTCTGTTGTTGTTTGCGGGCATAGGCGACCGCAGCTTCGCGGACCCAGGCGCCGTCTTCGATGGCTTTGCGGCGGGTAGCGACGCGCTCGGTGTTGCACGGGCCGTTGCCCTTGAGCACTTCGTAGAACTCTTCCCACTGGATGTCGCCGAAGTCGTAGTGGCCGCGCTCCTCGTTCCACTTCAGGTCCGGGTCCGGGGCGGTGCAGCCGAGCAGTTCGAGCTGCGGCACGGTCTGGTCGACGAAGCGCTGGCGCAGCTCGTCGTTGCTTTGCCGCTTGATCTTCCAGGCCATGGACTGGGCGCTGTTGGGGGAGTCGGCGTCGCTGGGACCGAACATCATCAGGGCCGGCCACCAGAGGCGGTTGATGGCGTCCTGGACCATGTCCTTCTGCGCCTGGTTGCCGTGGCGCATCATGGTCAGGAGGATTTCGTAGCCCTGGCGCTGGTGGAAACTCTCTTCCTTGCAGATGCGGATCATCGCGCGCGAGTACGGGCCGTA
The DNA here is from genome assembly GCF_051990045.1 of Pseudomonas sp. YH-1. NCBI lineage: Bacteria > Pseudomonadati > Pseudomonadota > Gammaproteobacteria > Pseudomonadales > Pseudomonadaceae > Pseudomonas > Pseudomonas sp. YH-1. The sequence continues at coordinate 4,349,971 of NZ_CP178184.1, forward strand.
GGAGGTGCGCTGCAGCACCACCTGGTTGACGATCGCCGCGCCATCCACCAGCCAGCCCACCGCGCCCATGTCGGCCCAGTTCAGCGTCGGGTAGTTGAAGATGCTCGAGTACTTGGCCTTGCCGCTGTGCAGCTTGGCGATCTCGGCGTCACGGTCGGCGCCCAGGGTTTCCATGGCGCTGTAGAGGTAGAGGCCGTGGCCAGCCTCGTCCTGGATCTTCGCCATCAGCTGCAGTTTGCGCTTGAGGGTCGGGGCGCGGGTCACCCAGTTGCCCTCGGGCAGCATGCCGACGATCTCGGAGTGGGCGTGCTGGGAAATCTGCCGGATCAGCGTCTGCCGGTAGGCGTCGGGCATCCAGTTCTTTGCCTCGATCTTCACCTCGGCATCGATCTTTTCCTGGAAGGCACGTTCCTCGGGGGACATCTCCTCCAGCGCCTTGATGCGCTTCACGCCGGTCTCAACCAGTTGTGCGTACATGCTGTGTCTCCAGCCTTTTGTCTTGTTCGTGGGACGGCCTTGGCCATGGCTGTATTTTTAAATGATACAGAAATGAATGTCTAACACTAAATGATGTGTCGTAATTGGATTGTGTGTCGCTTGGCCGGTTTTCAGCGTTGTTGCGGGCGCGAGAGGGAGCGAGTTTCATGGATTTAAATTCATGAAAATCGCTGATTGTGCAGGTATGTTATGGATTTATGATGCGTAACGGTTTGCGTGATGCGCGCACTGCTCATGCTTTGGCAAGACGATGAAGCGATACGAAAATGTATTCTTATGAGTGAATCGTATGCGGATGTTAGGGGTTGTAGGAGCGAGCTTGCTCGCGAACCCACCCTGCGCCGGAGCTGCCGGGAAAATCGTTCGAGAGCAAGCTCGCTCCTACAAAGGGCCGTGCGAGTTGGCAGGGGCCGGCATCAGGCCTGGACGATCACCTGGAAGCCGCCAAAGATCATGCGCTGGCCGTCGAAAGGCATGTCGTTGAAGTCGGTCTTCATTCGCGCATCCTCCATGAACTTCTTCATCCCTTCGTCGCGCGCGGCCTTGCTGGGCCAGGTGATCCAGGAGAACACCACGGTTTCGCCCTCCTTGAGCTTCACTGCCATGGGGAAGGAGGTCACCTTGCCCTCGGGTACGTCATCGCCCCAGCACTCGACGACGCTCAGGGCGCCATGCTCCTTGAACAGCGCCGCCGCCTTGCGTGCAACTTCGATGTAGCGCTCGCGGCTGGCGGTGGGTACGGGTACGAGGAAGCCATCGACATAGTTCATCGTTCATCTCCTGGGTGTGGCGGACGGCGAGTGCCGACTGCCTTTGAGGAATAGTCGAAGGGCGGGGCGGGAAATCGACAGCGAACGCAGCCGGCTGACGGGCGGTCGGAGTAGGGGCGCCCCTGCGAGGCATGGCGGCGCGGCTCCTACAGAAAGCAAAAAAGCAAAAAGCCCCGCCGAGGCGGGGCTTCCTGATGACGCCGACCGATCAGCCCTTGGGCCGATTGTCGTAGACGTGGCAGGCCTTGCCTTCCGAGCGCTTGAGGCTGTGGGACGGCTGCACCAGCACGCGGGCGCTGACGCCGATGTGGGTCTTGATCTGCTTGCCCAGCTCGCTGCCGATGGCCTTCTGTTCGTCCGCCGACAGGCCTTGCTGGTCGTGGCGCAGTTCGACATGCACGTCGATGCAGTCGAGGTTGCCGTTGCGGTGCAGGTGGATCTCGTAGCACTCGGCGAGCTGCTTGATCTTCAGTACCTGCTCCTCGACCTGGGTCGGGAACACGTTGACGCCGCGGATGATCAGCATGTCATCGCTGCGGCCGGTGATCTTGTCGATGCGCCGCATCGGCCGCGCGGTGCCCGGCAGCAGGCGGGTCAGGTCGCGGGTGCGGTAGCGGATCATCGGCAGCGCTTCTTTCGACAGCGAGGTGAACACCAGCTCGCCGTACTGGCCGTCGGGCAGTACCGCGCCGGTCGCCGGGTCGATGATCTCGGGGTAGAAGTGGTCTTCCCAGACGGTCGGGCCGTCCTTGGTCTCGGCGCACTCCATGGCCACGCCCGGCCCCATGATTTCCGAGAGGCCGTAGATGTCCAGGGCAGTGATGCCCATGCGCTCTTCGACAGCGCGGCGCAGCTCGGCGGTCCAGGGTTCCGCGCCGAAGATGCCCAGGCGCAGCTTGAGGCTGTGCGGGTCGACGCCCTGGCGCTCGATCTCGTCGGCGATGTTGAGCATGTAGGACGGGGTGACCATGATGATGTCCGGCTGGAAATCGCGGATCAACTGGACCTGCTTCTCGGTCTGACCGCCGGACATCGGGATCACGGTGCAGCCCAGGCGCTCGGCGCCGTAGTGCGCGCCCAGGCCGCCGGTGAACAGGCCGTAGCCGTATGACACGTGCACCTTGTCACCCTTGCGGCCGCCGGCGGCGCGAATGGAGCGCGCCACCACGTTGGCCCAGGTGTCGATGTCGTTCTGCGTGTAGCCGACCACCGTGGGCTTGCCGGTGGTGCCGCTGGAGGCGTGCAGGCGCACGATCTCGCTCTGCGGTACGGCGAACATGCCGTAGGGGTAGTTGTCGCGCAGGTCGTTCTTGCCGGTGAAGGGGAACTTGGCAAGATCGTCCAGGGAAGTCAGGTCGTCCGGGTGTACGCCGGCTTCGGCGAAGCGCTTCTGGTACAGCGGGACGTTGTCGTGGGCATGCTTGAGACTCCAGCGCAAGCGCTCCAGCTGGTGCTGGCGCAATTCGTCGACACTGGCGGTTTCCATCGGGTCAAGCAGGGCGCGTTCGGCATCATGGTACATGTTCATGGGTTCACTCGATTTGTTCTTGTACGCCAGCCCCGGTGAGGGCTGCGAGTGTCATGGGAGCAGGATAGCGCCCCCGTTCGCGGAAGGATTCGAACCCCTGCCAGAGACTTTGCTCTGCCTGCCAGTCGTTGCACGGAGGCGACTGGCGGTGCGGGGTTCGATCCGGCCGATGGATCAGATCCGTTCGATGATCAGGGCGATGCCCTGGCCGACGCCGATGCACATGGTGCACAGGGCGTAGCGGCCGCCGCGTTCCTCCAGCTCATGCAGGGCGGTGGTGACCAGGCGCGCGCCGCTCATGCCCAGTGGGTGGCCGAGTGCAATGGCGCCGCCGTTGGGGTTCACCCGCACGTCGTCGTCCGCAAGACCGAGCTCGCGCAGCACGGCAAGGCCCTGGGCGGCGAAGGCTTCGTTCAGTTCGATCACGTCCATGTCGTTCAGCGACAGGCCAGCCAGTTCCAGCACCTTGCGGGTCGCCGGTACCGGGCCGATGCCCATGATTCGCGGTTCGACGCCGGCGGTGGCCATGGCGACGACGCGGGCGCGGGCCTTCAGGCCGTGGCGCGCGGCAGCGGCCGGGGTCGCCATCAGCAGGGCACAGGCGCCGTCGTTGACGCCCGAGGCATTGCCGGCGGTGACGCTGCCGCCTTCGCGGAACGGCGTGCCGAGCTTGGCCAGTTGTTCCAGGGTGGTGTCGCCGCGCGGATGCTCATCCTGCTCGACCAGCTTGGCCGGGCCCTTGCGCTGCGGAATCTCCACCGGGACGATTTCCTTCGCCAGGCGGCCATTGGCCTGGGCGGCGGCGGCCTTGTGCTGGCTGCGCAGGGCGAAGGCGTCCTGGTCGGCACGGCTGATGTTGAATTGCTCGGCGACGTTTTCCGCCGTCTCGGGCATGGAGTCGATGCCGAACTGCTGCTTCATCAGTTTGTTGACGAAGCGCCAGCCGATGGTGGTGTCGAAGATTTCCGCGCTGCGACCGAAGGCCTGCTCGGACTTGCCCATCACGAACGGTGCGCGGGACATGGATTCCACGCCGCCGGCGAGCATCAATCCGGCCTCGTTGCAGCGCAGGGCGCGGGCGGCGCTGCCTACCGCATCGAGGCCCGAGCCGCACAGGCGGTTGAGCGTGGTGCCCGGCACGCTCACCGGCAGGCCGGCGAGCAGGGAGGCCATGTGGGCAACGTTGCGGTTGTCTTCGCCGGCCTGGTTGGCGCAGCCGAAGATCACGTCATCGATGGCGCTCCAGTCCAGCTCCGGGTGGCGCTGCATCAGGGCCTTCATCGGAATCGCCGCGAGGTCGTCGGCGCGTACGCCGGACAGTGCACCGGCGTAGCGGCCAATGGGCGTGCGCACCGCGTCGATGATCAGGGCGTCGGTGAGGTCTGTCATTCGAAGGTCTCCTGCGCCAGCACGGTGCCGCGCACTTTGTAGGATTTGCCGTGGAACAGGGCGATCAGCTGGCCCTGGGAATTCTCGATGCGTACGTCGTAGTTGCCGGTGCGGCCGCTGCGGCTCTGCTCGCAGGCGCTGGCGATCAGCTCGTCGCCCTCGCGGGCCGGTGCCACGTAGTCGATGCTGCAGCCGATGGCGACGGTGGCGTCGTTGTAGCTGTTGCAGGCAAAGGCGAAGGCCGAGTCGGCGAGGGCGAACAGGTAGCCGCCGTGGCAGGTGCCGTGGCCCTGGATCATGTCCTCGAGTACGCGCATCGACAGCTTGGCGCTGCCCGGGCCGGCATCCAGCAACTGGATGCCCATGCGCCGGGTGGCCTGGTCGCGCTCGTACATCGCCTCGGCGCAGGCGCGGGCGAGTTGGGTGGCGTCAGTCATGGAAAGCTCTCCCTTCCGCGTGCAGGCGGCGCAGCAGCAGGGACGGGCGGTAGCGGTCCTCGCCATAGGCGGCCTGCAGGTTGTCGAGCACGCGCAGCACGTTACCGATGCCGATCTGCCCGGCCCAGGCCAACGGGCCTTGCGGGTAGTTCACGCCAGCACGCATGGCGAGGTCGATGTCACTGGCGCTGCCGACGCCTTGCAGCACGGCATCGGCGCCCTCGTTGGCGAGCATCGCGACGGTGCGCAGCACGGCGAGGCCGGGGCTGTCGCTCAGGCGACTGGCGGCGATGCCGGCCTTGGCCAGCAGGGCGACGGCCTGGTCCAGTGCGTCGGGCGTGGTATCGGCCGAGCAGGAAATGCCCAGGCGCGAGGCCTTGGTGTAATCCAGTGCCAGGTCGATCAGCACCAGGTTGCGCAGGCCGTCTTCCTTGGCGCGCTGGCTGGCGAGGCGGCCGTCGGAGAGGGCGATCACTGCATCGCCGACGCGTAGCAGGCCAGTGCCGGCGCGCTGGGTGATCTCGATGCCCGCATCCTTGAATCGCTGAACCAGCGGTTGGGCGACGCCCAGATCGCCCTCCAGTACGCAGGTGCTGATGTTCGTGGTGCTGCTCAGGTTGGCCGGCTGCGGGCTCTCGGCACCTTCCGCGTAGTCGTAGAAGCCTCGGCCGCTCTTGCGGCCGAGGCGGCCGGCATCCACCAGTTCCTTCTGGATCAGCGAAGGCTGGAAGCGGAAGTCGCCGTAATAGGCCGCGAACACCGAGCAGGTGACGGCGTAGTTCACGTCATGGCCGATCAGGTCGGTCAGCTCGAAGGCGCCCATGCGGAAGCCGCCGGCGTCGCGCATCAGTGCATCCAGCGTGGCGCAATCGGCAGCGCCTTCCTGCAGCAGGCGCAAGCTTTCGGCGTAGAAGGGGCGCGCTACGCGGTTGACGATGAAGCCGGGTGTGGACTTGGTATGAACCGGCTTCTTGCCCCAGGCCAGCGAGGTGGCGTAGAGACTGTCGGACAGCGCCGGATCGGTGGCCAGGCCGGAGACGACTTCTACCAGCGCCATCAGCGGCGCCGGGTTGAAGAAGTGCATGCCAACCACCTGTTGCGGACGCTTGAGACCGGCCGCCAGGCTGGTGATGGACAACGAGGAGGTATTGCTGGCGAGAATGCAGTCTTCGCCACACAGCGCTTCCAGTTGCTGGAACAGGCCGCGCTTGACCTCCAGGTTCTCGACGATGGCTTCGATGACCAGCTTCGAATCGGCGAGCGCCTCGATGGCCTCCACCGGCTGCAGGCGCGCGACGATGGCGCTGCGATCTTCTGCGCCCAGTTTGCCTTTCTCCACCAGCCGGCCAAGCTGGCGGTCGATGCCATCGATGGCCTGGGCAGCGGCGCCGGGGCGGTTGTCGTAGAGTTTTACCGGGTGGCCGGCCTGGGCGGCGACCTGGGCAATGCCCGCGCCCATGGCGCCGGCGCCGATCACCGCGACTTTCGCGTCTTTAGACAGTGCGCTCATCGATCAGCGGCCCTTGAAGCTGGGGGTGCGTTTTTCCATGAAGGCGGATACGCCCTCGCGGTAGTCCTCGCTGCGCCCAGCCAGGCGCTGCAGGTCGCGCTCCAGTTCCAGTTGCTCGTCGAAGCTGTTGTTCAGGCTGGCGTTGAGGCTGCGCTTGATCAGCGCCAGGCCATAGGTCGGCTGGGTGGCGAGATGACGGGCGAGCTTGAGCGCTTCCTCGCGCAGGCTGGCGTCGTCCACCACCTGGTAGATCAGCCCCCATTGCTCGGCCTGCTCGGCGGTCAGGCGATTACCCAGCAGGGCGAGCGCCTTGGCGCGGGCCATGCCGACCAGGCGCGGCAGGGTCCAGGTACCGCCGGAGTCGGGGATCAGGCCGATCTTGCAGAAGGCCTGGATGAAGCTGGCCGAGCGCGCCGCCAGCACCAGGTCGCAAGCCAGCGGAATGTTCGCCCCAGCGCCAGCGGCCACGCCGTTCACCGCGCAGATGACCGGGAGCGGCAGGTCGCGCAGGGTGCGGATCAGCGGGTTGTAGAACTGCTCGATGGACTGGCCCAGGTCGGGCGCCTCGGCACCCGGCGCGACATTGCGGTCGGATAGGTCCTGGCCTGCACAGAAACCGCGACCTTCGCCGGTCAGCAGCAAGACACGGGCCTCGGGGTTCTGCCGGACCTGCTTGAGCGCCTCGCGTACTTCGCCGTGCATGGCGGTGTTGAAGCTGTTCAGCTGCTCGGGGCGATTCAGGCTGAGGAGGGCGACGCCGTCCTCGATGGAAAACAGGATGTGCTCGAAGTTCATGGGCGGACTCGCTCCATCAAAGGGCAGGCTTTTGCCAGAAAAGAAAGGGGGGTGCGCTCAGCGGTCCCGGCTCTACTGGCCAAGGAAGGCCGGCTTGCGCTTTTCCTGGAAGGCGCGGATGCCTTCGTCGCGGTCGGCGGTGCCGGCCAGCAGGGTGAAGGCGTGGCGTTCGAAGCGCAGGCCGCTGGCCAGATCGGTGTCCTGGGCCTTGAGCAGCGCTTCCTTGGCCAGGCGCACGGCCAGTGGCGCCTTGGCGGCGATGCTCCTGGCGACCTGCAGGGCGCGCTCGACAGTGAATTCGGGTTGGGTGACTTCGCTGACCAAACCGGCGCGCTGGGCGTGGCGCGCATCGATGGCTTCGCCGGTGAGTACCATCTGCATCGCCAGCGGCTTGCCCACGGCGCGCAGCAGGCGTTGGGTGCCGCCTGCGCCCGGCATGATGCCGAGATTGATTTCCGGCTGGCCGAATCGGGCGTCTTCCCCGGCGATCAGGATGTCAGCGTGCATCGCCAGCTCGCAGCCGCCACCCAGGGCAAAGCCGTTGACGGCGGCGATCAGCGGTTTGGAGAAGGCAGCGATGCGCTGCCAGTAGCCGACGCGCGGATCGTTGAGGATGCCGACCAGGTCGCGCTCGGCCATTTCCTTGATGTCGGCGCCGGCAGCGAACGCCTTGCGGCTTCCGGTCAGCACCACGGCGCGGGTTTCGACGTCCTGTTCGGCGGCGTCCAGTTCACTGGCCAGTTCGCCGAGCAGTTCGGTGTTCAGGGCGTTCAGCGCCTCGGGGCGCTGCAATGTAATCAGGCGGACGCCTGCTTCAGGCATCTGAACGGCAAGGGTGCGAGGCATGACATCGTCCTCAGGCTGCACGCGCGGCTGCATGGCCGGCTGTATTGGAATTATGGGAGGCAGGCGTTGCCCGACTCCGGCCTTCCCGCAGTATAGGCCTAAAGCGATACAAGAAAACAACTACGAAAGTTTAATCGCGTGTCTAAAATGTTTCTGGCGGTGCCACAGGGCAGGTATCAAAGGTGGCTGATGGCGGTCTTGAGTGCAGCGTATTTGCTGGTTTTATAAGGCTTTTTGTTGTTCTTTCGTGGTTGGCCAGAAGTGATACATCAGTTTTAGACTGGAGGTACTCGCTTTGATGTGATACAAGATTTTCAAAAGAACAAATCGCTTTGTGCGGTGATGCCGAAGGCCGGCAGCGCCGCAGGAGAACCCGATGCCCTGCTATAGCCTCGAAGGCGTGCGCCCGGTCGTTCACCCGACCGCCTATGTCCATCCCACTGCCGTGTTGATCGGCGACGTCATCGTCGGCCCCGGTTGCTATATCGGTCCGCTGGCGGCGCTGCGGGGCGACTTCGGGCGGATCGTTCTCGAAGAAGGCGCGAACCTTCAGGACACGTGTGTCATGCACGGGTTCCCGGACAGCGACACCGTGGTGGAGCGCAACGGCCACATCGGCCATGGCGCGGTCCTGCATGGTTGCCGCATTGGCGAGGACGCCCTGGTAGGCATGAACGCCGTGGTGATGGATTATGCGCAGATCGGCCCGCGCTCCATCGTTTCAGCCGCGGCCTTCGTCAAGGCCAAGTTCGAGTGCGCTCCGCAAAGCCTGGTGATGGGCGCGCCGGCCAGCGTCAAGCGTAGCCTCAGCGATGAGGAAATCGCCTGGAAGCGCCGTGGAACCGAGGAATACCAGTCCCTGGCCAAGCGCTGCATCGAAAGCCTGGTGGAGTGCCAGCCGCTGACGGAGGTAGAAGAAGAACGCCCGCGCCTGGGCGACTCCGGTTTCCGGCCCAAGGCAGAGGCTGGGGCAGGGAAGGACGCATGAGTACTGGGGTTCGCTCCAATGGCCAGTCGGTGCGGCGGGCAGGTATAGTCGCCGCTCCTTCGCCTGCGCAACGTGCCATGACCGCTCTAGCACCGCTGAATCAGCTGATCAATCGCTTCCAGGAACAGACGCCGATCCGCGCCAGCTCGCTGATCATCACCCTCTATGGCGATGCCATCGAACCCCATGGCGGTACCGTCTGGCTGGGCAGCCTGATCAACTTGCTGGAGCCGTTCGGCATCAACGAGCGGCTGATCCGCACCTCGATCTTCCGCCTGACCAAGGAAGACTGGCTGACCGCCGAGAAGGTCGGCCGGCGCAGCTACTACAGCCTGACCGGCACCGGCCGGCGGCGGTTCGAGAAGGCCTTCAAGCGCGTGTACAGCTCCAGCCTGCCGGCCTGGGATGGCTCCTGGACGCTGGTGATGCTCTCGCAGATCGCTGCCGACAAGCGCAAGCAGGTCCGCGAGGAGCTGGAATGGCAAGGCTTCGGCGCAATCTCGCCGACCGTAATGGCCTGCCCGCGCGCCGACCGCAGCGACGTGATGGCGACCCTGCAGGACCTGGATGTGGCCGACGACTGCATCGTCTTCGAAACCCGCGCCCAGGACGTGCTGGCCTCCCGGGCCATGCGCATGCAGGTACGCGAGAGCTGGAAGATCGACGAACTCGGCGAGCACTACAGCGAATTCATCCAGCTGTTCCGCCCGCTCTGGCAAGCGCTGCGCGAGCAGGACCAGCTGCGCCCGGAAGACTGCTTCCTGGCGCGCACCTTGTTGATCCACGAATACCGCCGGCTGCTCCTGCGTGACCCACAATTGCCCGACGAACTGTTGCCGGGCGATTGGGAAGGGCGCGCGGCACGGCAGCTGTGCCGCAATATCTACCGACTGATCCACGCCAAGGCCGAGGACTGGCTGAACCGCAACCTGGAGACCGCTGACGGCCCGTTACCGGATGTCGGCGAGAGCTTCTACAAGCGCTTCGGCGGATTGAACTGACAGGAGTTGGCGTGAAAAATGCCTCCCGCTCTGCAGCGCTGCGGTTGCAGGGTGGGGACACCGGCGTGAGTCTTCCTGAGAAGATGAGCGACGGACGATGACGACAGGCCCGTGAGGCCGTCGCTGAATAACAACAAACAATGCGTGTGAGGCTTTGCAGGTCATGAATTCTTCATCGACATTGAGGGATGACGCTTTCGAGGCGTGGCTGGGACAGGTCAACCGGGCGTGCGGTCGTTTCGATGCGCGCACCCTCGGGCCCCAGTTCCATGGACGGTTGCGCGAGTACCAGGGCGGTGCGATCAAGCTTTCCGTGGTCGACATGGCTCAGGTGCACCTGTACCGGACCAGCAAGGAAGTCGGTTCCAGCGCAGGCGGGCACTACTATGCGGTGTTCCAGCTCGAAGGGCGCTCGCGCCTCGAGCAGGGCGACAACCGCGTGGAGCTGTCGCGCGGCGACATCAGCCTGATCGATGCCAGCCGGCCCAGCGACATGACGTACCTGGAGGAGTCCCGGCAGCTTTCGCTGATCCTGCCGCGCCAGGTGATCGAGCGCGGCCTGCGCATGTCGGAAGTCACCTGCGCGTCGAAGATCCCGGCCAGTTCGCCGATCGCCGTGCTCGCCAACCGCCTGATCGTCGAGACCAGCCAGCAGGAGAGCCTCGGCATGCTGGAAAGCGAGGCGACCCTGGACGCCCTGGTGACGCTGCTGCGCCCGGCGCTGGCCAGCCAGGACGCCGAACAGGACAACCATGAACGCATGTTCCGCAAGGCCACGGCTTTCATCGACCAGCACATCGGCGCCGAAGAACTCTGCCCCGAGCTGATCGCCCGCGAAGTGGGCATCTCGGTGCGCGGCCTGTATCGCATGTTCGCCAAGAAGGGTCTGGTGGTGGCGCAGTACATCAAGAACCGCCGCCTGGACTTCTGCGCCGAGACCCTGCGCAACGCCCAGTTCGAGCAGAAGCTGTCGGCGCTGGGCTATGCCTGGGGATTCTCCGACTCGAGCTACTTCTCCACGGCGTTCAAAGGGCGCTTTGGTGTTTCTCCGGGCGAGTATCGCAAGCGCTACGCCAACTGATTCATGTGGTGCGAGCGGTATCCACGGGAATGATGGGTATCGCTGCGCTCCACGCCATCCTACGTTGATGCCCGCCTGCACCATTGCCCTCGACTGACGCCTTCGTAGGATGGGTGGAGCGCAGCGATACCCATGCTGCCGGGGTGCACCCGTACCGTACCCGCGAACGCTTTCGCACAATGATCCTCGTCACCTGAGCGCCATCCTGGCACTCCCGCCAATACGACTGGCACAGAGGAAAAGACCCCGCCCAGCGCCGCTGGCAACAATCACTTTCGATGACGCGCGCCTTCTCGGCCGCACGCTGTACTCGAAGGTGATATCCCGATGTCCCGCAACAAGTTCCGATTCGGCGCCCTTGGCCTGCTGCTGGCCGGCGCGCTGCTGCAGCCGATCCTGGCGTTCGCCGGCGACTGCCCGGCAACCGATGCCCAGCAGGGCGAATCCGTGTTCGCCCGCGACTGCTCGATCTGCCACACCGCCAAGGCCGACGGCCCCGGCATGATGGGCCCCAACCTGCATGGCGTGGTCGGTCGCATGGCCGGATCGCTCGCTGGCTTCAGCTATTCCCAGGCGATGAAGGGCAAGGGCGCGGCCTGGTCCCGCGACAGCCTCGACGCCTTCGTCAGCCAACCCCAGGCCGCCGTGCCCGGTACCTACATGCCCTTCGCAGGCCTGGCCGACGCGGCCGAGCGGCGGGCGCTCACCTGCTGGCTGAGCCAGCAGCACTGATCCCTCAGGAGAGACCATGAACGTCACTGAAATCCTGCCCAAGGTCGCTGACTTCCTGCAGCGCAAGCATGGCTGCTTCATCGACGGCGCCTGGGTGGTGCCCGAGGGGGCCCGCACCGACGTGCTCAACCCGGCCACCGGTAAAGCCATCTCCAGCGTTGCCGACATCGATACCGACCTGCTCGACCGCGCGGTGAAATCCGCCCAGGCTTCGTTCAAGTCCCGGGTCTGGGCCGACCTGCGCCCGGCCGACCGCGAGCGCATCCTGCTGCGCTTCGCCGATCTGGTGGAAGCCAACGGCGAAGAGCTGGCCCAGCTGGAAACCCTCAGCCAGGGCAAGTCGATCAACATCTCGCGCATGCTGGATGTGGGCGCCACCGTCGAGTTCATGCGCTACATGGCCGGTTGGGCGACCAAGATCGAAGGGCAGTCGCTGAACGTCTCCATCCCGCTGCCGCCCGGCGCCAAGTTCACCGCCTATACCCGCCGCGAGCCGGTAGGTGTGGTGGCCGGCATCGTGCCGTGGAACTTCCCGCTGATGATCGCCGTGTGGAAGCTGATCCCGGCACTGGCCACCGGCAACAGCGTGGTGATCAAGCCCGCCTCGGAAACCCCGCTGACTGCCCTGCGCCTGGCCGAACTGGCCTTCGAAGCAGGCGTGCCGGCCGGCGTGTTCAACCTGGTGACCGGCGACGGCCCGCGTATCGGTGGCGGCCTGGCCAGCCACAAGCTGATCAACAAGGTGTCCTTCACCGGCTCCACGGCGGTGGGTCGCAGCGTCGGTCTGGCCGCCGTGCAGAACATGACCCGCTTTGCCCTGGAACTGGGCGGCAAGAACCCGATGATCGTGCTGGCGGATGCCAATATCGACAATGCCGTGCAGGGCGCGCTGCTGGGCGGTCTGCTGAACAACGGCCAGGTCTGCGCTGCGGCTTCGCGCTTCTACGTACACCGTTCGCGCTATGACGAGTTCGTCGAAAAGCTGGCCTCCGCAGTAGCTGGCATGAGCCTGGGCGAGGGCATGGACCCGAGCGCGCAGATCAACCCGCTGGTATCCGCCAAGCAGCAGCGCAGCGTGCTGGAACACATCGCCCGAGCCGGCGAGCAGGGCGCGCGTATCGTCTGCGGTGGCGAGCAGATCGCTGGTAACGGTTTCTACGTACAGCCCACCGTGCTGGCCGACGTGACCATGCAGATGGCCGTGGCCCGCGACGAAGTGTTCGGCCCGGTGCTGGCGGTGCTGCCGTTCGACGACGAAGACCAGGCCATCGAGATGGCCAACGACAGCGAGTACGGCCTGGGTGCGAGCCTGTGGACCAACGACCTGTCCAAGGCCATGAACCTGGTGCCGCGCATCGAGTCCGGCACCGTATGGGTCAACGCCCACGTGCTGCTCGATCCGAGCATGCCCTTCGGCGGCGTCAAGCAGTCGGGCATGGGCCGTGAATTCGGCCGCGCCGTGGTCGAGGCTTATACCGAAATCAAGTCGGTGTGCATCGCGCACTGATTGATAGTGAGAGCAACACCCTCGTTTAGCAGCGGGCCTTCGGGCCCGTTTTTTTTGCGCGCCATTCAGGTGTGGCAAACCTGTAGGAGCGAGCTTGCTCGCTCCTACGAAGAGCCAGTTCACGGCGGAGATCGGGATGGCGATTCGTAGGATGGATGGAGCGCAGTGATACCCATGCTGATGGCGCGGGGCGTTGATGGGTATCGCTTCGCTCCACGCCATCCTGCGTGGAGTGCCGGGCGCGGCGGTAAGCCTGTCAGTGGGCGGGCAGAATCCGCCCACGGCACTCGCCGAAGCCGATGGAGGCATGCCCCTCGCGGCGGCAGCGGGCGCGCAGGATGATCTCGTCGCCGTCTTCGAGAAAGCGGCGTTCCTCGCCGTTGCTCAGCACCAGCGCTTGTTTACCTCCGCCAGTGAGCTCCAGCAGGCTGCCGAAGCTGTCCGGGGTTTCCCCGGAGAGGGTACCGGAACCGAACAGATCGCCCGGTTGCAGGCGGCAGCCGTTGACGCTGTGGTGCGCGACCATCTGTGCGACGGTCCAGTACATGTTCAGCGTGTTGCTCAGGGCGATGCGCTCCGCCGGCTGGTGCTCGCGGCGCATGCGGGCGGTGTGCAGCAGGACTTCCAGTTCGATGTCCAGCGCGCCGCGGTGCTGGTCGCCCTGGTCGTAGAGGTACGGCAGCGGCTGCGGATCGCCTTCCGGACGGGCCGGCTGGGCGACGCGGAACGGTTCCAGCGCCTCGGCGGTGACCACCCAGGGTGACACTGTGGTGGCAAAGCTCTTGGACAGGAACGGCCCCAGCGGCTGGTACTCCCAGGCCTGTATGTCGCGTGCGGACCAGTCATTGAGCAGGCAGAAGCCGGCGATATGACCGGACGCGGCGTTGATCGGGATGGCCTTGCCCTGGTCGTTGCCCTGGCCGATCCAGATGCCCAGCTCCAGCTCCAGGTCCATCCGCGCGCAGGGGCCGAACACCGGTGCCTCCGCGCCAGCGGGCAGGGTCTGGCCGTTGGGGCGACGCACTTCGGTGCCGGAGGGCACAACGGTGGACGCGCGACCGTGGTAGCCGATGGGCACGTACTTGTAGTTGGGCAACAGAGGGTTGTCCGGGCGGAACAGCTTGCCGACGTTCTGCGCATGGTGGATGCCGACATAGAAGTCGGTGTAGTCGCCGATCTTGGCCGGCAGGTGCATGCGGCACGCGGCCTGCGGCTTGAGCAGCGCAGCGCCCAGGTGTTCCATGCGCTTCTGTTCGCCGCAGCCTTCGCTGAGCAGGTGGATCAAGGCGTCACGCAGGGTACGGCGGGCCGTGCCGCCCAGGGCGAAGAATGCGTTCAGGCTGTCGCCGCTGGCCACCAGCGCGGCCTGGTGGGCAGCACCGTGGAAGAGGCCGGTTTCGCAGGCGGTCTTGAGGTCGAAGATGTAGTCGCCGATGGCAACGCCGCCACGGGGCGAGTCGCCGGGTGGGCTGAATACCCCCAGCGGCAGGTTCTGCAGGGGGAAATCCGGGTGGCCGTTGGCCGATTCGATCCAGCTTTGGGTGTTCTGGGCGGTGCTCATGTTACTGCTCCTGGGAAGGGTCGAAGGTCTTCTGCATGCCGCTCCAGCAGCTGTCATAGTCACCCTGCAGCTGCGGGCAGTCGAGGGCGAATCGGCTGGGGCGCAGCACGCGGCCGGTCTCGAACATGAAGGCCATGGTCTTGTCGATCTTGTGGGGTTTGAGGTCGGCGGCGATCGCCTGCACGGTGGTGGCGTTGTCCGGGCCGTGGGCGCTCATGCAGTTGTGCAGCGAGGCGCCGCCGGGGACGAAGCCGTCGGCTTTGGCGTCGTACACGCCCTGGATCAGGCCCATGAACTCGTTCATCAGGTTGCGGTGGAACCACGGCGGGCGGAAGGTGCTCTCGGCCACCATCCAGCGCGGCGGGAAGATCACGAAGTCCATGTTGGCCATGCCGTGGGTGTCGCTGGGCGAAGTCAGCACGGTGAAGATGGACGGGTCCGGGTGGTCGTAGCTGATCGACCCGATGGTGTTGAAGCGGCGCAGGTCGTATTTGTAGGGCACGTTGTTACCGTGCCAGGCGACCACGTCCAGCGGCGAGTGATCGAGCTGGGTGGCCCAGAGTTCGCCGAGGAACTTCTGTACCAGCTGTACCGGGCCTTCGACGTCTTCGAAGTGCGCCACTGGGGTGAGGAAGTCGCGCGCGTTGGCCAGACCATTGCTGCCGATGGGGCCCAGGTCGGGGAGGCGCAGGGCGGCGCCGTGGTTTTCCGCCACATAGCCGGCGGCCTCGGCTTCCAGCAGTTCGACGCGCAAGCGCATGCCGCGCGGGATCACGGCGATCTCCAGTGGCTCCAGCTCCAGCACGCCCAGTTCGGTGACCAGGCGCATCCGGCCGGCCTGGGGCACGATCAGCAGCTCGCCATCAGCGTTGAAGAACACCCGGCGCATGGAGAGATTGGCGCGGTAGGCATACAGGCTGACGCCGCTGCAGGCCTCTGCCTCAGCATTGGCGGCCATGCATAGCAGGCCGTCGACGAAGTCGGTAGGCTCCTCGGGCGTCGCGAAGCTGTTCCAGCGCAAGCGGTTGGGCGTGACCGGGCCGAGGGCGGTGCCGGTGATCTGCCGCTCCAGGCGTTCGAAGCGCGGGTGCGCGGCGGACGGCCGGATGCGGTACATCCAGGTGCGCTGGGCCTCGCTGCGTGGGACGGTGAAGGCAGTGCCGGAGAATTGCTCGGCGTAGAGCCCGAACGGCACCTGCTGCGGCGAGTTCATGCCCACGGGCAGTGCACCCGGCAGGGCCTCGCTGGCGAATTCGTTGCCGAACCCGGACTGGTAGGCAGGGGAGGCGGTCATGGTGGTTTCACTCTTTTTATCGTAATTGAATTACGATTAACGTAATTTCGTGTCGGCGGCCCGTCAAGTCCGTCTGGGAGTTCCTTTAAGTTGAAGACCATGAACGACACCGAAGACACCGTCCCGACGAAGGGCGCGAAGGTGCAGTCCGCCGAGGTGGGCACGCAGATCCTCAAGGCCCTGGCGGACCTTGCACCGAGCACCTCGCTCAAGCATCTGGGCGAATACCTGGACATGCCGGCGGCCAAGGTCCACCGCTACCTGCAGGCGCTGATCGCCAGCGGTTTCGCCGAGCAGGACCCGCTGACCAACCATTACGGCCTGGGGCGTGAGGCGCTGTACGTCGGCCTGGCCGCAATCCGCCGGCTGGATGTGGTGAAGGTCGCCAGCCCGGCGCTGGCCGATCTGCGCGATGCGCTGGGACAGACCTGCTTCCTCGCCATCTGGGGCAGCCACGGGCCCACCGTAGTGCAGGTCGAGCCGGCCCAGGGCATGGTCACGCTGGTAACGCAGGTCGGCTCGGTGCTGCCGCTGCACGGTTCGTCCACCGGGTTGGTGTTCGCGGCGTTCAAGGCCGGGCTGGAGGAGGGCGCGGACCAGTCAGTGCTGGAGAGCATTCGCAGCGAAGGACTGCATGCGATCCACGGTTTGCTGATGCCGGGGGTGAACGCGTTGTCGGTGCCGCTGTTCAAGACCGGCCGCGAACTGGCCGGGGTGATTACCGTGGTGGGTTCGCAGGCGAGCTTTGCCGCTGAAGCGCACGGCGAGGCAGCGCGGACTTTGTTGGAGACGGCGCGGGAGATCAGCTTGCGGATGGGGGGCGAATACCCGTAGCACCCTGCGGTGCTTTCTGTAGGAGCGAGCTTGCTCGCGAACCGGCCCCGCCGCGAGGCTGTTCGCGAGCAAGCTCGCTCCTACCGGTCAATCTCATTGCCGCTCCAATCCCACCCAGTCCGTCCCCTTCACCAGCACATCGCTCAGCGCCTGCGCGGCGCTGGACAGCTGGTGCTCCGCCAGGCAGAACAGCCCCACGCGGCGCTCGATCCGCGGTTCGTCGAGCGCTACGCAGCGCGCGCCCAGTTCTTCCATCTGCTGCCGGCACAGGCGCGGCACCGCACTGACGCCGAGTCCTTCGGCCACCATCCGGCCCACCGTCACCAACTGGTGGCTTTCGAACGCCACCGGCAGTCGACCGTGCCGTGACGCCAGCTGGTCTTCCAGCAACAAGCGCACGGCTGACGGGCGCTGCAGGGTGATGAAGTGATCTTCCAGCAACTGCTCCCAGGTAATTCGCGCCTCATTCGCCAGCGGTGAATCCGCCGGCAGCACCGCGACGAAACGGTCGGTATAGAAGGGAGTGAAGATCAGCCCGTCCAGGCTGTCCGGCTCCAGGGCGATGCCCAGTTCCACCCGGCGATTGCGGACCATCTCCAGCACCTGTTCGTTGATCACGTCGTGCACCGCCACGTTCACCTTCGGGTGGCGGTCGCGGAAGGTGCGCAGCACGGCGGGCAGCAGGTTGCCGGCGAAGGAGGGCATGGCGGCGATGGAGACCTTGCCCAGTTGCAGGGTGAAGTGCTGATGCATCACTTCCTCGGCATTGTCCCAGTCCGCCAGCAGGCGGCGGGCCAGCGGCAGCAGTGTTTCGCCCTCGGGCGTGAGCGCCACGCTGCGGGTGGTGCGCACCAGCAGCTGGCCGCCCAGGGATTCCTCCAGGCTCTTGATCGCCAGGCTCAGTGCCGGTTGCGACAGGTGCAGGCGCTCGCAGGCCTGGGCAAAGCTCAGGCTCTGGGCAACGGCGAGGAAGGCGCGCAGCTGCTTCACGGTCATTTATAAGATCGCCAAATCAATCGATTGGAAAAACAAACTTAACAAATCAGTCTCCGCCGGTGAAGCTGCATTCGCTCTCTGACCGATGGGTCGGACATTCCAAATACAAGAGGCAGCAGCAACATGGCAGGACTCGACAAGCGTGTAGGCAGTTACGAGGAAGCCCTTGTCGGGCTCACCGACGACATGACGGTACTGGCGGGCGGTTTCGGCATCTGCGGCATCCCGGAAAACCTCATCGCGCAGATCCGCAAGCTGGGCGTGAAGGGCCTGACCGTGGTCTCCAACAACTGCGGCATCGATGGCTTCGGCCTCGGCGTGCTGCTGGAGGACCGCCAGATCCGCAAGATGATCGCCTCCTACGTTGGCGAGAACGCGCTGTTCGAGCAGCAGCTGCTGTCCGGTGAACTGGAGGTCGAGCTGACCCCGCAGGGTACCCTGGCGGAAAAACTCCGTGCCGGCGGCGCCGGCATCCCGGCCTTCTTCACCGCCACCGGCTACGGCACCCCGGTCGCCGACGGCAAGGAAGTGCGCGAGTTCGACGGCCGCCACTACGTCATGGAGCGCGCCATCACCGGCGACTTCGCCATCGTCAAGGGCTGGAAGGCCGACCATTACGGCAACGTCATCTATCGCCACACCGCGCAGAACTTCAATCCGGTAGTCGCCACCGCGGGCCGCATCACGGTCGTCGAGGTGGAGGAGATCGTCGAGCCGGGCGAGTTGGACCCGACCCAGATCCATACGCCCGGCATCTACGTCGACCGCATCATCCAGGGAACCTTCGAGAAGCGCATCGAAAAGCGCACCGTTCGTTCCTGAGCCCACCGGACAAGAGAGACAAGAAGATGGCATTGACCCGCGAACAGATGGCTCAGCGCGTGGCGCGCGAGCTGCAGGACGGCTTCTACGTGAACCTGGGCATCGGCATCCCGACCCTGGTCGCCAACTACGTGCCTGAGGGCATGGAAGTGATGCTGCAATCGGAAAACGGCCTGCTCGGCATGGGCGCGTTCCCTACCGAAGACAGCGTCGACGCCGACATGATCAACGCCGGCAAGCAGACCGTGACCGCCGTGAAAGGCGCGTCGATTTTCTCCTCTGCCGAATCCTTCGCGATGATCCGCGGCGGCCACGTCGACCTTACCGTGCTCGGTGCCTTCGAGGTGGACGTGAGCGGCAACATCGCCTCCTGGATGATCCCCGGCAAGCTGGTAAAAGGCATGGGCGGCGCCATGGACCTGGTGGCCGGCGCGGACAACATCATCGTGACCATGACCCACGCCTCCAAGGACGGCGAGTCCAAGCTGCTGGAGCGCTGCTCGCTGCCGCTGACCGGTGCCGGCTGCATCCGCAAGGTGCTGACCGACCTGGCCTACCTGGAGATCGAGGACGGCGCCTTCATCCTGCGCGAGACCGCGCCGGGCGTGAGCGTCGCCGAGATCGCCGAGAAGACCGCCGGCCGCCTGATCGTGCCGGACGATGTGAAGGAAATGACCTTCTGAGTGATTCCGCGATTCCCTCTCCCCAACCCTCTCCCTGAAGGGAGAGGGGCTGACACGGTGCCGGGATTGGCACGGGAGTCAGCCTGACGCGAACAGCCCCCTCTCCCGCTTGCGGGAGAGGGCGGGGGGAGAGGGCAGCCCAAGCCTTCCGGAGAGAAATTCATGCAAGACGTAGTGATCGTTGCCGCCACCCGCACCGCCATCGGCGCCTTCCAGGGCAGCCTGGCGAATATTCCCGCCCATGAACTGGGCAGCCTGGTCATCCGCTCGCTGCTTGAGCGCAGCGGCGTGAAGCCGGAGCAGATCGACGAAGTCATCCTCGGCCAGGTGCTCACCGCCGGTGCCGGGCAGAACCCCGCGCGCCAGGCCGCCATCGGCGCCGGCCTGCCGGTGGAAGTGCCGGCGATGACCCTCAACAAGCTCTGCGGCTCCGGCCTGAAGGCGCTGTTCCTCGGCGTCCAGGCGATTCGCTGTGGCGATGCCGACGCCATCATCGCCGGTGGCCAGGAGAGCATGAGCCTCGCGCCTTACGTGCTGCCCAAGGCGCGTACCGGCCTGCGCATGGGCCATGCCGAGCTGCAGGACACCCTGCTGCGCGACGGCCTGATCGATGCCTTCAACGACTACCACATGGGCATCACCGCCGAGAACCTGGCAGAAAAGTTCGGCATCAGCCGCGAAGCGCAGGACGCCTTCGCCGCGCAGTCCCAGCTCAAAGCCGCGTCGGCCATCGAAGCTGGCCGCTTCAAGGACGAGATTACCCCGGTGCTGATTCCCCAGCGCAAGGGCGAGCCGCTGTCCTTCGACACCGACGAGCAGCCGCGCGCCGGCACCACCGCCGAGTCCCTGGGCAAGCTCAAGCCTGCCTTCAAGAAGGACGGCACCGTCACTGCCGGCAACGCCTCCACCCTCAACGATGGCGCTGCGGCAGTGTTGCTGATGAGCGCCGAGCGCGCGAAGCGTCTGAACCTGCCGGTTCTGGCGCGCATCCAAGCCTATGCCAGCAGCGGCGTAGACCCTTCGATCATGGGTATCGCCCCGGTGACCGCGACCCGCAGCTGCCTGGAAAAGGCCGGCTGGAGTCTCGACGAAGTCGAGCTGATCGAGGCCAACGAAGCCTTTGCCGCTCAGGCCCTGTCGGTCGGCAAGGAGCTGGGCTGGAACGCCGAGAAGGTCAACGTCAACGGCGGCGCCGTCGCCCTTGGCCACCCGATCGGTGCTTCCGGCGCTCGCGTGTTGGTGACGCTGCTCCACGAAATGCTCCGCCGCGATGCGAAGAAGGGCCTGGCGACCCTGTGCATCGGCGGTGGCCAGGGTGTCGCCATGGCCCTCGTCCGGGACTGAGGCGCGCGACTAACGACCTATTGGCGAGCGCCGGGCGGCTTGTAGCAATGCTGCTCCGGCAGGTGGGATGGGAGGTGGGCACACCGACAGACGACATCCCGCCGCGGTTTTCGGCGTCCCCCGGTGCCGGCAAACCCTTGCGTCACCGCTCGGCCCCACGCAGGCCGGGCGGTTTTTCTGTTTCTGAACACCGCACCATTGCCACAACGAGCTCATCCGAATTGAGCCATGACAAGAACAATGAGGTAGACCTTATGAATTCCCACGTGCACACCCCCGGTACTGCTGTGCAGGACAGCCGTTCCGCGCGCTTCGCCATGGCCTGTTCCAACTGGGCCGAACGCTGGTTCCCCGACTCCTGGGTCTTCGCCGCACTCGCGGTGCTGATCGTCACCGTCGCTGCGCTGGCCATCGGCGCGCCGGCCACCGAGACCGCCAAGGCCTTCGGTGACGGCTTCTGGAGCCTGATTCCCTTCACCATGCAGATGGCCTTCGTGGTCATTGGTGGCTATGTAGTTGCCAGTTCTGGCCCAGCCTCCCGTCTCATCGACCTATTCGCCCGCGTGCCGAAGAATGGCCGTTCGGCAGTTGCCTGGGTCGCGGTCATTTCCATGGTCGCCTCGCTGCTCAACTGGGGCCTGTCCCTGGTGTTCGGCGGCCTGCTGGTACGCGCCCTGGCGCGCCGCGAAGACCTGAAGATGGACTACCGCGCCGCCGGAGCCGCCGCTTACCTGGGCCTGGGCGCCGTGTGGGCGCTGGGCCTGTCGTCGTCGGCCGCGCAGTTGCAGGCCAACCCCGCCAGCCTGCCGCCGTCGATCCTGGCGATCACCGGCGTCATCCCGTTCACCGAGACCATTTTCCTCTGGCAGTCCGGCGTCATGTTGCTGGCTCTGGTGCTGGTGTCGCTGGTCATTGCCTACATGACTGCCCCCGGCGCGGCCAGTGCCCGTGACGCCAAGGCTTGCGGCGTGGACGTCAGCTTCACTCCGCCCAGCGCACCGAAGGCGACCCGCCCCGGCGAATGGCTGGAACACAGCCCGCTGCTTATCCTGATGCTGGTGGCGCTGGCCGCTGGCTGGCTGTTCCACGAGTTCAGCACCAAGCCGGCGATCACCGCGATCTCCGGGCTGAACACCTACAACCTGCTGTTCATCATGGTGGGCGCGCTGCTGCACTGGCGTCCGCGCAACTTCCTCGATGCCGTGGCCCGTGCCGTGCCGACCACCACCGGGGTACTGATCCAGTTCCCGCTGTACGGCTCCATCGCAGCGATCCTGACCACCGTGAAGGGCGGTGACGGTTCCACCATCGCTCACCACATCTCCACTTTCTTCGTGCAGATCGCCTCCCACGATACCTATGCGCTGCTGATGGGCGTGTACTCGGCGGTGCTGGGCTTCTTCATTCCTTCCGGTGGCGGCAAGTGGATCATCGAGGCGCCCTACGTGATGCAGGTGGCCAACGAGCTGCAATACCACCTGGGTTGGGCGGTGCAGATTTACAACGCCGCCGAGGCGCTGCCGAACCTGATCAACCCGTTCTACATGCTGCCGCTGCTGGGTGTGCTGGGCCTGAAGGCGCGCGACCTGATCGGCTTCAGCTTCGTCCAGCTGCTCGTCCACGTACCCCTGGTGCTGTTCCTGCTCTGGGCGCTGGGCACCACCCTGCAGTACCTGCCGCCAGTCCAGCCGTAACCACGCATTCGGCACCGATGGCAGCGAGCCCGGATATCGCAGGATATCCGGGCTTTTTCAGGCTCAGCCCCGGCTGATCTCCACCGGCCCCAGCACCCGTGCATCCAGATGCTCGCCGCTGAGCTGGGCGGCATCCTGGTCAAAGACCTCGCGCAACCAGTCGCTGACTGCCTGGAAGCGTCCGATACGGCCGGCATCGCGATGGCTGAGCAGCCAGATTTCACGAGCGACCACCGGCCCGGAGAGCCGCACCAGCCCCTCGCGATCGCCGAGGATGCAGGGCAGCAGCGCCATGCCCAGGCCGCTCTGGCAGGCGTGGATCAGCGTCGTCACGCTGCTCGCGCGCAGGGCCAGGTTTGCCTTGGGAGCGAAGCCACGCACCCAGGCCATCTCCGGGGTATCGTCGAGCTCCTCGCCATAGCCGAGCCAGGCCTGCTGTGGCCAGAGTTCCACCGGCACGCGGGAGAAGGAGGTCGCGGCGTACACCGCAAAACCGATGTCGGCCACCTTGCGCATGACCAGTGCGGCGTCCTCCGCCGGGCGCGCCAGGCGCAGGGCGAAGTCGGCCTCGCGGCGGGTGAAGGACAGCGAACGGTTCGCCGGAATCAGTTGCAGCTGCAGGGCCGGGTACGTTCGCGCCAGGTGGGGCATGTGCTGCACCAGCCAGTGGCTGAAGAGGAAATCCACCGCCGTGATGCGCACGCTGCCGCTGATGGCGCTGGCTTCGTCGCGGGTCTCCAGCAACATGCTCTGCACATCGCCGAGAATGCGCTCGGCATGGCTGAGGAAGGCCTCGCCGGCATCGGTGGCCTTGTAGCCGGCGTTGTCGCGGATGAACAGGCGCGTCTGCAGCGCGGTCTCAGCTGCCACCAGACGCCGGCTCATGGTCGAGGGATCGACGCCCAGCGCGCGGCCGGCGGCGCTCATGCTGCCGTGGCGGGCGAGGGCGAGCAGGATCGGGATATCGTTCCAGTCGAAGTTCATGGTGCCTCTCAGAAGCGCACGTCGGCAGCCGCGACAACCTTGGCGCGCGGACCGAAGCTGCTGATGCTGCCCAGCACGGCGTTGTGGTGCGCGCTGATCTGCGCGGCGCTGAGCACGACGTTATCGACGGTGGAGTGGGCATCGCCCACCAGTGTCACGCCGTAACCCTGGGCCAGGGCGCGGCGGGTGGTGGTGTCGACGCAGTAATCGCTCTGCAGGCCGCAGATCACCAGGTGATCGATGCCGCGCGATTGCAGCAGGTCGGTAAGCTCGGTGCGCAGGAAGGAATCTGGGGTGGTCTTGCGCACCTTGAGGTCCGTGCTGTCGGTGAGCAGGCGCGGTTCCAGCTGCCAGCCGGCGCTGCCATACTGCAGGTCGTCGTCCTCGTGCTGCACCAGCACCACCGGCACGCCGGCCTCTCGCGCCGCGCGACTCATGCCGTTGATGCGCTGCAGCACGTTGTCGATGTCGAAACAGGCGTAGTCGCCGGTACACAGGTCGGACTGGACGTCGATGATCAGCAGGGCGGTGCTCATGACCAGCGTGCTCCTTTCAAGGGAAAACCGTGGGTGGAGTGGAGGCGGAAATGGTAGCGGGCATGCCGCCATAGGCCAATGCCGGGCTGCGCTTGCTGCCAAAGCCGTATTTCCCTTTGCCGCGCCTTCGACGATGGTGACAGCCTTGAACCGGACCGGATGCCGATGAACAGCCTTCCCGCCAAGTCCCTGACCTTCGCCAACGGCCTGCGCGCCACCGTCATCCATGCCCCCGGTGCCAGCCGCGCCGCCGCGCTATTGCGGATCGCCCGTGGCAGCCACGATGAGCCGGAAGCCTTCCCCGGCCTTGCCCACTTCATCGAGCACCTGCTGTTCCTTTGCGGCGAGCGCTTCGTCGAAGGTGAACGCCTCATGCCCTGGGTGCAGGCACGAGGCGGACGGGTGAATGCCAGCACCCGCGCGCGACAGACCGATTACTTCTTCGAAGTGCCGGCCGACGCCCTGAGTGACGGGCTGGCACGGTTGGTGGACATGCTGGCGCGGCCGGTGCTGGACGAGGCCGTACAGGTCGCCGAACGCGAAGTGCTGGAGGCCGAGTTCCTCGCCCGCGGCCGCGACCCTGACACCCTGATCGATGCCGCCCTGGCGCTGGCTGTGGCGCCGGGGCACCCGCTGGGGCGCTTCGTGGCCGGCCGCCGCGACAGCCTCAAGGTGGAAAGCGCCGAGTTCCAGAAGGCGCTGCGTGACTTCATCCGCTCCTGCCAGGTTGGCGGGGCGCTGGAGCTCTGGCTGCAGGGGCCGCAGTCGCTGGAAGAACTGGCGGCATTGGCCGAGCGCGAAGCCGCGGTGTTCTCGTCTGGCGCGTTGGCCGACTCCGCCAGCGACGAGTCCCTCCTGCCGTTGGCCGGTCACGAACTGAAGCTGCGCCTGACCGGCGCGCCGCGACTGGTCCTGGCCTTCGCACTGGAGGGTGTGGTGGGCGAGGGGTGCGCGTTGCTGGAGCAGTTGCAGGGCTGGTTGGCCGACGAGGCGCCCGGATCGTTGCTGGCCTGCCTGGGACAGAACGGACTGGCCGACACTGCTCGTATGCGCCTGAGTCGCTTCGCCAACGGCCAGGCCATGCTGCGTTTCGATTTCGAACTGGCCGAAGCCTCCACCGCCGATCTGGTGGAGTCGGCCTTCCGCTCCTGGCTGGAGGCGCTGCGCAAGTTGCCGGCGGATGTTCTCGCCGCCGCACCTGTCGATAAGCCGACCGGCGTTCTGGAGCAGCTGCAGCGCCGCGCGGGAAGTGCTACTCCAGTGGTATGGCTCGACCAACTGGTGACGTCGCGGCTGATCCGCCTGCTTGCCTGTGAGTCGGTCATCGGCGAGTCGCTGACCTCGGCCGGTTTCGCCCTCGATGTCACGCGTAGCCCGCAGCGCAGTATCGAGCCGCTGCGTGGCGAGCCGTGGACCTTCACACCGACGCAAGCGGTCACGCAAGCCGAGCCCGCGGCCCTTTACCTGCGCTGGCGTTTTGCGCAGGCACCGGGCCGGATCGCATTCCTTTGCGCCCGCCAGGCGCTGCGCCCCTTGGCTGGCGCGGCGCGTCACGAGGGCGCTAGCCTGCGCCTGGAGGCCATGGAAAGGGACTGGACGCTGATGCTGTCGGGGGCGAAGAACCACCTTGCCGAGCTGGCCGAGGGTGCGATTCAGGCTCTTCAGCATCCCGCTGCCGCGGTGCTGGGGCAGGGGGAGCGTCTGTTCGCTGCCGAACGCCGCCGCCGCGAAGGGGAAATGCCGATCCGCCAGTTGCTCGATCTGCTGCCCCAGGTGCTGGCCGGAGACGGTGACGCTTCACCGGACTGGTCCGCCGCCCATTGGGACGACCTGGTCATGGGCCTCGAGCTGCCGGACACCCTGGCCGGCTACTCGACCACCAGCGCGTTGCCGCCGCGAGATGGCCCAGCCGGCCGGCATCGCCAGGTGCTGGAGCTGCCGGGCGAGGCGGCGCTGTTGCTGTTCTGCCCGCTGGGGTCCCGCTCGGCGTCGGACGAAGCCGCCTGGCGCTTGCTGGCCCGCGTGCTGGAACCGGCCTTCTTCCACTGGCTGCGCGGCGAGCGGCAGCTGGCCTATGCGCTGTACTGCGGTTTCCGTCAGGTGGGTATGCGCCGCGGCATCCTCTTCGCCGTGCAGTCGCCCTTGCTGTCGGCCGTAGAGCTGCAGGCCGAGGTCGACAGCTTCCTCTATCGCCAGGGAGAAGCCCTGCTGCGCATCGACCCGCAACGTGTCGACAGCCTGCGTGCTCCGCTGGCCACCGAACTGGCACGTGCGCCGAGCGATTTCGCCGAGCGCCTGCAGCAGGCCTGGAGCGACCAGGTGGTCGGTGTCGGGCCGTTGCACCGCGAGGCCATGGTCCAGGCGCTCGGCAATCTCTGCGCCACCGAGCTGCGCGCCGCACATTCGGCGCTGAGCTCCGCCCAGGGCGGTCACTGGCTGCTGCTCAGCCGCTCCTGACTCTCCTCCTTCCGGCTGAGGGTACTGTCCGCAAGGCGGTGCCCAGGGCGACTTTTGCCTTACGCCTGGCGGCTTGGCCCAAGGTAGCTGGCCGGCGGTCGCGAGTACCCGCGACCATCGCCGCGCACCCCAGGTAGCGGTAGTCGCAGAGCCTTGCGCCGTGCTCCCGCAAGACGCTCTCAAGACCTGTGCATCCAGCGCCAAAGCAGCGTATGGCGTGGCTTGCGGCGTTTCGATAATCGCCTCCGACACGACTGACTCGCAGTCGATCCATCCACCCGGAGAGCGCCATGAACAAGAACAAGATCGCCGTCCGCCGCCAGCTGCTGCCGCTGGCACTGGCCACCCTGGCCCTGTCTTCAGTGTCGAGCGGGGCTCGCGCCGACATCATGCTGTACGACAAGGACGACACCACCTTTTCCACCGACGGCTACTTCAACGCCTTCTATGTGAACAGCGACGTCGACCGTAACGGCGACACCTACGACCGCCGCCAGTCGCGGGTGAAAATGGGCTTCCTGCCCAACTACATCGGCTTCAACTTCGGCAAGAAGATCGACGACCTGACCCTCACCGGACGCTCCTCGTTCTGGGTGACCATCAACGACAGCGAGCAGGACGGCACCGACACCGCCATCGACGTCCGCCAGTTCTACGGCAACGTCGCTGGCGACTGGGGCGAGGTGCTGATCGGCAAGGACTTCGGGCTGTTCTCGCGTTCGAACATCTTCCTCGACGAACTGCTCGCCGGCTTCGGCAACGCCAGCGATACCCTCGGCCTGGTGGACGGCAAGGGCGTGTCCTTCGGCAACATCGGCACCGGCTACCCGTACCCGTTCCCGACCTCGCAGATCACCTACCGCAACAACAACCTGGTGGACGGCCTGCGCGTCGCCGTCGGCATCATGGATCCGATCGACACCAACCAGATCGACAAGGACGCCAGCGACGGCCTCGACGACAAGGCCTACCAGGACAACCCGCGCTACGAGAGCGAGATCAGCTACCAGTTCGACCTCGGCGGCGCGCAGATCTACAGCTGGGTCAACGGCGCCTACCAGACCTCGAAGAACACCAACGACGAAGTCGACAGCGTGACCTCCAAGGGCCTCGGGTACGGCATCCAGGCGAAGATGGGCGGCTTCTCGCTGACCGGTTCCGGTTTCACCGCCAAGGGCATTAACCCGTTCTTCACCAACAATGCCGGCGAAGCCGCGCTGCGTGAAGTAGACAGCCATGGCGTACTGCTGCAGGGCTCTTACAGCTGGGGCAAGAACCGCGTGGCGCTGTCCACTGGCGAGACCCGCGACGACGGCAACGGCCTGGGCAGCGCGGCGGACTATTCCACCCAGGGCATCGCCTATTTCCGCACCATCAACGACAACCTGAAGCTGGTGGCCGAGTACAACGTCTACGAGATCGACGGCCGCAAAGGCTCCACTGTCAGCGAGGACACCGACACCTTCGCGGTAGGTGCCGTCCTCAACTGGTAAGTCCCCAACTCCTTTGGCTCCATTTCGGCGGGTCGGCACTGCGTGTCGCCCGCCTTTTTCTTCATCTCAAGGAAGGTTTGTCATGATCGGATTGTGGAGCGCGCACGCGCAGAGTTACCTGCTGGTTCTGTCCCTCGCCACCACCCTGGTGTTCGCCTTGCCCATCTTCCTGGCGCCGCTGCTGTGGGCGCGGGTCATGCAGTGGACGCTGCCGGAGCACACCGATCTGGCGGTGTATTTCGGGCGCTGCCTGGGGGCGTTCATACTCATCGTCGAAGCACTCATGCTGCGCGCGGCGCTGACCGGCGAGGCGCTGGTGACCACTTTCGAAGTACTGGCGGCGGTGGCGGGGTTCATGGTGGTGGTGCACATCTACGGCGCGCTGCGGCGCATCCAGCCGTGGACGGAGACGCTGGAGACCGGGTTCTACGCCGGGATGCTGGTGCTGACGTTGCTGTTCTGGCCGGTTGCCTGATGCGGACCTGATGGCGTATCAGCGCCGTAGGAGCGGACCTTGTCCGCGAAACCCATCGCGGCGGAAGCTGCGCGGACAGGTTGATTCCGGTGTGTGGCCAGCCTGTTGGAGCGAGCTTGCTCGCGAACCCGCTTGCCGACGGATCGCGGAGAAGCTCCGCTCCTACAAGGTATCCCGCTACTTTCGGATAGACCCGCCGCGACCCAAGTAGCATGGGGCGCGCCCTGGCTGCTTCGTAGAATGCCCACGTCGATATCCTGACTGGGCGTACGCCATGCACGAAACACAAGGAGTCGTTCGCGGCATGTCCAACGCCCGCGACGTCGAGGCGGTCGCCCAGGACCTGGCGCGCCAGCTCATCCACCCCAACCTCGGCTTTGTGCTGTTCTTCTGTTCGGCCGAGTACGACCTGCCGGCACTGGCCGCCGCGCTGGAGCAGTACTTCGGCGGCATCGACCTGGCCGGCTGCACCACCGCCGGCGAGATCACCCCGCAGGGCTACGGCCGTGGCTGCGTCACCGCCGTGGGCTTCGACCTGCGCAACTTCGCCATCTCCTGCGCGCTGGTGGACGAGATGGAGCGCTTCAGCCTGATCGACGCGCAGCAGATGGTCGAGTCGCTGGTGGCGGACTGCCGCAGCGCCGGCCTGGCGCCGATCAAGGACCACAGTTTCGCCCTGACTCTGCTCGACGGCCTTTCCAGCCGCGAAGAGGTGGTGCTCGCCGCGCTCAGCGCCGCGCTGGGCGCCATTCCGCATTTCGGCGGCTCGGCCGGCGACGACAACCACCTGACCCATACCCACGTCTACTACCAGGGGCAGTTCCACACGGGCGCGGCGGTAGTGGTGCTGTTCAACACCTGGCTGGACTTCGAGGTGTTCACCACCCACCACGTGTTGCCCAGCGAGGAGAAGCTGGTGGTCACCCGCGCCGACAGCGACAGCCGCCGCGTGCTGGAGCTCAACGCCGAGCCGGCCGCGCTGGAGTTTGCCCGGCTGGTCGGGGTGCCGCTGGAACAGCTGGACTTCTCGCTGTTCCCGGCACATCCGCTGGCGGTTCGGGTGCGCGACCAGTACTACGTACGCTCGATCCAGCAGATCAACGACGACCTCAGCCTGA
Organism: Pseudomonas sp. YH-1; assembly: GCF_051990045.1. Taxonomy (NCBI): domain Bacteria; kingdom Pseudomonadati; phylum Pseudomonadota; class Gammaproteobacteria; order Pseudomonadales; family Pseudomonadaceae; genus Pseudomonas; species Pseudomonas sp. YH-1. The sequence goes on from NZ_CP178184.1 coordinate 4,379,344, forward strand.
CCTTCTACTGCGCGGTGGAGAACGGCATCGTCCTCACCGCCATGAGCACCGGACCGCTGTTGCCGGGGCTCCAGGCGCAGTTCCAGCGCCTGCACGAACGCCTCGGCCCGCCATTGCTGACCATCGGCTGCGACTGCTTCCTGCGGCGTCTGGAGCTGGAGGTGGCCGGCGATACCGAGCCCACCGCCGAGTTTCTCCGCAGCCAGCAGGTGATCGGCTTCAACACCTACGGGGAACAATTCAATGGCATGCATATCAACCAGACCTTCACCGGTGTCGCCATTGGCCGTCCTCGGGGCAACGCCGGATGCTGAGCTGCGCGCGCGCATCGATGAGCTGGAGCGCGACAACCGCAAGCTGCAGCGGATCAATGCGGCGCTGATCGAGCGGGTCGAGTCGGCTACCTCGCGGGGCGACAACGCCTACGGTGCCTTCCAGCATTCGGTGGTGCTGGCCGAGCAGGTGCGCGAACGCACCGATGCGCTAAGCGAGGCAATGGTCGAGCTGAAATCCAGCAACCAGCTGCTCAGCGATGCCCGCCTGCGCGCCGAGACCGCGCACCAGCACCTGCTGGACGCCATCGAGAGCATCTCCGATGCCTTCGTGCTGTTCGACCCGCAGCAGCGCATCGTCCTGTACAACGAGCGCTTCCGTGCGTTCTGGGCGCAGACCCGCGCCCGTGTCGGTGCAGGAACGCGGCTCGCCGAAGTGCGCCGGCTGGCGCAGAGCAGCGGGCTGATCGTCGAGGAGCAGCGCAGCAGCGACGACGAACACACCCTCTATCGCTTGCGCAACGACCGCTGGGTGCGCGTCACCGAGCGACCGACCCGCGACGGTGGACTGGTCGTGCTCTACAGCGACATCACCGAGATCAAGCAGAATGAAATGGCCCGCCGCGAACAGGCGGTGGCGCAGAAGTCGCACTTGCTGCAGCGCGCCGTGGACAACCTGTCCCAGGGCGTCGCCATGGTCGGCGCCGATGGCTCGCTGGAGCTGTGGAACCGGCGCTTCCTGGAACTTTGCGGGCTGGCGCCTATTGGCGCGCACCGGCCCTTCGCCGAGGTCATGGCCGACAGCGAACTGCCGCTGCTGACCCCGCGTAGCCGCCCGCGCAAGGGGGAGGCGGAGGGCGTGATCGAGCAACGGCTGTTCGACGGGCGCATGCTGGAAATCCGCACCCACGCGCTGCCCACCGGCGGCTTCGTCAACACCTTCACCGATATCACCGAGCGCTATCGCCATGCCGAGGCGCTGCGCGAGAGCGAACGCTGGATTCGCCTGATCACCGACCAGGTGCCGGCACTGATCGCCTACCTGACTGCCGACCTCGACTACGACTTCACCAACAAGGTCTACGAGGAGTGGTACCGCTGGCCCAGTGGTTCGATGCTCGGACGCAACCTGCGCGAGGTGCACAGCGCCGAACACTGCCAGCGCCTGGAACCGTACTTCGAACGCGCGCTGTCGGGCGAGAGTGTGACCTTCGAGATCGCCGAGACCAATCTGGCCGGGCAGGAGCGCTACATGCAGCGCTCCTACGTGCCCAACCGCCAGGCCGACGGCACTGTGAGCGGGCTGTTCGTGCTGATCCGCGATATCACCGAGCGCCGCCGCACCGCCGAGGCGCTGCACCAGGCCTACCAGAACCTCGAGCAGCGGGTGCGTGAGCGCACCGCCGAGCTGACCAGCCTGAACGACCAGCTCAAGCGCGAGATCGACGAGCGCAGCCAGGTCGAGGGCCGCCTGCGCGAAGCCAAGCGCGAGGCCGAGCAGGCCAACCTGTCGAAGACCAAGTTCCTCGCCGCCGTCAGCCACGACCTGCTGCAGCCGCTGAACGCCGCGCGCCTGTTTACCAGCGCGCTCCAGGAGCGCAGTGACGAGGCGCTGGTACGCAACATCAGCCAGTCGCTGGAGGACGTGGAGACCCTGCTCGGCACCCTGGTGGACATCTCCAAGCTGGATGCCGGGGTGATAAAGCCGGACATTGCCTCGTTCGATGTCAGCGAGCTGCTCGGCAACCTCGCCGCCGAGTACCGCCAGGTAGCGGCCAGCGAGGGACTGGCGCTGGACTTCGTGCCTTGCGGCGCACAGGTGCGCAGCGATATCCAGCTGCTGGCGCGGATCCTGCGCAACCTGCTGACCAATGCCATTCGCTATACGCCTTCCGGCCGTGTGCTGCTGGGTTGCCGGCGACGTCGGCACAGCCTGTGGGTCGAGGTCTGGGATACTGGCGTGGGCATTGCCGCCGACAAGCTGGGCGAGATATTCCAGGAGTTCAAGCGCGGCGATGTGCAGCGTTTCCACCAGGATCGCGGTCTGGGCCTGGGCCTGGCCATCGTCGAGAAGATCGCGCGCATGCTCGGCCATCGCATCCAGGTGGAGTCGGTACCGGGCAAGGGCTCGTGCTTCGCCATCGAAGTCCCGCTGGCGCGCCGCGTGGCGCGCACTGCACCGGAACCGGAGCGGACCACCGACGGCCTGCTGGAGCGCCTGCGTGGCTCCCGCGTGTGGGTGTTGGACAACGACGCCTCGATCTGCGCCGGCATGCGCACGCTGCTGGAAGCCTGGGGCTGCCAGGTGGTGACGGCGTTGTCGGAAGAGGACCTGGCGCGCCAGGTGGACAATTTCCACGCCGAGTCAGACCTGCTGATCGTCGACTACCACCTCGACGACGGGTTGAACGGCGTCGATGCGGTGGCCTCGATCAACGCGCGCCGTGGCACGCCGCTACCAGCGTTGATGATCACCGCCAACTACAGCAACGAGCTCAAGCAACAGGTTCGCGAGCTGGGGCACACCCTGATGCACAAGCCGGTGCGGCCGATGAAGCTGAAGACGGCGCTGTGCCATCTGATCGATAACGCTCGCTAGCGGCTCCGGCCCCGGGTTAATCGAGGCAGACTGCAGCGTCTCTCCTGCAGGAGCGCGCCATGCCCGCGATCGCGCGCGTGGCGCGCTCCTACAGGGATACTCCGTCGCCAGATGGACCTGTAGGAGCGAGCTTGCTCGCGAACGATGTTTCCGCGTTGGGCGGTTCGCGAGCAAGCTCGCTCCTACGAAAAGCTCTCGTTCAGGCACGCTGGGCGGCGGGCGCACGCACCTTGGCCAGCAGGATCAGCGCGATTCCACCCAGCACTGCCAGTGACACCAGCGCCAGGCGCAGGCTGATCGCTTCGCCCAGCAGCGCGGCGCCGGAAAGGGCCGCCAGGACCGGGACGCTCAGTTGCACCGAGGCGCCCTGGATGGCCGACAGGCCCGGTAGCGCGCTGTACCAGATCGCATAGCCGATCCCCGAGGCGACTGCGCCGGAGAGCACGGCATAGACGATGCCCAGCGTGTCGATGCGCAGGTCGGCGTGGAAGAACACCGCCAGCAACGCCGCAAAGGCAATGGCGCGCACGAAATTGCCCGTCGTGATCGCCAGCGGATCGCTGCCCTTGCGCCCGAGCAGCGAGTACAGCCCCCAGGCCACGCCGGACAGCAGCATCAGCAGCGCACCCGCGAGCGGTGGAGCGCTGGCGCTGGGCAGCAGCTGGACCAGCAGCCCACCCAGGGCCAGCAGGAAGCCCACCAGCGCCTGCCCGCGCAGGCTTTCTCCGCGCAGCAGGCCGACGAGGATCATGGTCACCTGCACCGCGCCGAACAGCAGCAGGGCGCCGGTACCGGCATCCAGTTGTACGTAAGCGTAAGAGAAGGCTGCGGCGTAGACGAACAGCGCCGCCGCCGCGCGCCAGTTGCCGCCTTCGCTGGCGACCCGGTGGCGCAGTTGCAGCAGCAGGGCGAGCACCAGGGCGCCCGAGAAGATACGGATGCCGGTGAAGCTCACCGCGTCGATGCTGGTGGCCTTCAGGGCCAGGCGGCAGAGGATGGAGTTGCCGGCGAAGGCGATCATCGCCAGGCCGGTGAGGCTCAGGGTGCGGGTGGAGGGCATCGAGTGGTTCCCGGTAGCGGTCGCAACGGCACTTTATGAATCGGCGGGCCTCGCTTCAACGACGAAGGTAGGCGGCGAAGTCGATATCGCCCGCACAGAGGATGGCCTGCACGCGGTTATGCACCTTCAGCTTGCGCAGGATCGCGGAGACGTGGGCCTTCACGGTAGTTTCTGCGATCTCCAGGTTGTAGGCGATCTGCTTGTTCGACTCGCCCTTGGTCATCCGCTCCAGCACCAGCAACTGCTTGCGGGTCAGCGCCTGCAGCAGTTCCGGCGGAATGCTGTGATCCTCCTGGCCACTGCGGCGTGGCGAGGATTTCTGCGTGCGGATGATGTCCGACGGCAGGTAGACGTTGCCGTTGAGGATCTGCTCGATGGCCTCGGTCATCTGCACGCGCGGCGACGACTTGGTGATAAAGCCCACCGCGCCGTAGGTGATAGCTTGCAGCACCACCTGCTTGTCCTGCTCGGCGGAGACGATCACCACCGGTATGGTCGGTGCCTCGTTGCGCAGACTCATCAGGCCGTTCAGGCCATGCATGCCGGGCATGTTCAGGTCGAGCAGGATGAGGTCGAGATCGTCGTGTTCCTGGGTCAGGTCCAGGGCGCTGTCGAGGTCGGCGGTCTCCATCACTTCGCTGCCGGGGAAGCCGTCGGCGATGACGTTGTGGATGGCCTCGCGGAACAGCGGGTGATCGTCGGCGATCAGGATCTTGTACATGGCCTACACCTCGTTGTTGTCGTTATGGGTGGCGAGCGGCTTGCGGTCGCAGGCTACTACAGGTGTCACAGAAGCAAGTGTCACGGAAACGGTTGCGGTTGGGCGTCCTGCAGGGGCAGTCCTGCCTGTTCCCAGGCATCGATACCATCACGGTACCAGTAGAGGCTGGCATAGCCCAGCGCATGCGCGCGGCGGATGGCATTCCAGCTCATCCAGCAGTCGGAACGGCAGTAGAACACCAGCGGGCGTTTGGCATCGCCCTCCGTGAGGCGGGAGAGATTCTGCTCCAGGTAGGCCTGCCACTGCGGCTCCAGGGTGCCGGTGCCGACGTTGGCCAGCCACAGGCTGCCGGGCAGGTTGCGGTGCTTTTCGTCCTCGACGAATTGGCCGTTGAGAAAGGTGCGACGGTAGACGTCTACCAGCCGAGTCTGCGGCTCGCGCTTGAGCAGCGCCTGCAGGGCGCGGGTGTCGAGCGTGGTGGCGTGGTCGGCGGAAGGCGGCGTGGGGCTGCGGTACTGGGCCTGGCGGTAGCCGTCGGCGGAAAACAGTGGCGCGTCCTCGGCCTGCGCGGTCGGCAGCGCGAGGGCAAGGCTGAGCAGGCACGCGGCGAGGCAGCCGCTCACATGGCCGTAGGGGGCAGGAGCAAGGCGAGGCATGGCGGTATCTCTGGTCGTTCTTCTTGTAGTGGCCATTAGATGCCGCTTGTGAGGCTTTGGAAATTCGACGTCAGGAGGGGCGAACCGGTACCAAAGTAGTAGGTTTCACCCCTTGCGCAGGGCGGCGTGCTGCGGGTTGAAGGTCAGCACGGCGAGGCCGGCGAAGAGCAGCGTCAGGCCCAGGCAGACGCCCGTGGCGAGCAGGTTGAAGCGCTCGTACAGCGCGAAGCGCACCAGCTCCACCGCATGGCTGAACGGGTTCAGCGCGCACAGCCAGTAGAGCCACTGGCTGGCTTCGCGCATCTTCCACAACGGGTAGAGCGCGGAGGAGAGGAAGAACAGCGGGAAGATGACGAAATTCATCACCCCGGCGAAGTTCTCCAGCTGGCGAATACCGTTGGATAGCAGCAGCCCTAGCGTCCCCAGCAACAGGGCGGCCAGCAGCAACGCCGGCAGCGCCGCCACCAGCCCCATAGCCGGTGGTTGCACCCCATACAGCCAGGCAATCAGCAGGAAGGCGTAGACCTGCAGCAGCGACACCAGCGCAGTCGCCAGCAGCTTGCTGGCCAGCAGGAAAGCGCGTGGCAGCGGGCTGGTCAGCAGCACGCGCATGCTGCCCATCTCGCGGTCGTAGACCATCGACAGCGAACCCTGCATGCCGTTGAACAGCAGGATCATGCAGCACAGCCCCGGCACGATGTAGGTCTCGTAGGTGACGTAGGTGTCGTACGGCTCGATGATCGAGATGCCCAGCGCGGCGCGGAAACCGGCAGCGAACACCAGCAGCCAGAGCAGAGGACGTACCAGCGCGCTGAGGAAGCGCGAGCGTTGCAGGACGAAGCGCAACCATTCGCGCACGACGATGCCGCGCAGGCATTGCCAATAGGCGGCAGGGCCGAAGCGGAGGCTTTCCACGGCACTCATGCGCAGGCCTCCAGACGGGTCAGACGCTCGAAGGTGCGCTCCAGGTTGCCGGCATCGGGTGCGCAGATGTCCCGCGCTTCGCCTCGGGCGACCAGGCGGCCTCGATCCAGCACCAGCAACGCGTCTTCGCTGCGCACCTCGTCCAGCAGATGGGTAGTCCAGAGCACCGCCAGGCCGTCCTCGCGGCACAGCCGGCGTGCGTGTTCGTTGAGCGCCTGGCGCGCCGCCGGGTCGAGGCCGACGCTGGCTTCGTCGAGCAGCAGGAGGCGAGGGCGATGCAGCAGCGCACGGGCTATCTCCACCCGGCGTCGGTGACCACCGTTGAGCGCGCGGACCTTGTCGTGGCGGCGTTCCAGTAACTGCTGGCGGGCCAGCTCGGCATCAATCCGTTCGTTCGCCACGCTGCGCGGCAGGCCGTGCAGGGCTGCGTGGTAGCGCAGGTTCTGCTCCACGCTCAGGTCCAGGTCCAGGGTGCTCTGCTGGAACACCACGCCCAGTTCGCGCAGTGCCAGGCGCGGCTGGCGGCGCAGGCTGCAGCCGAGCACGTCGATCTCGCCCTGCTGCAGGTCGTAGAGGCGGGTGAGCAGGGCGACCAGGGTTGACTTGCCGGCGCCGTTGGGCCCCAGCAAGGCGGTGAAGCGCCCGACAGGCAGCTCGAACGCGAGGCCGTCGAGGGCACGGCGCGGGCCGTAGGAGAAACCGAGGTCGCGGACCGCCAGCGCATTCATGCTGAGTGCGTTCATGGTGGGCGCGTTCATGGCGTCACCACCACACCCCACGGATAACGGCCCACCTTGATCGACTTGGTGACCTTTCGCGAGTCGACGTCGATCACCGAGACGTCGCCACTGACACCGTTGGTGGCCAGCAGGGTCTTCTCGTCCGGGGTAAAGGCCAGGTGCCAGACGCGGCGGCCCACCAGCAGGTAGTCGAGCACCTCGAACGTCTTCGCATCCACCACCGCGACATGGTTGGCCGGGCCGAGGGCGACGAAGGCCAGCTTGCCGTCGGCGGTCAGCTGCACGCCAACCGGCTGCACCTTGTCCGGGTGTACGCCCTGGATGGTGAAACGCAGGGTCTTGAGAATCTTGCGGCTGGAGGTATCGACCACGCTGACGGTGCCGCCGATCTCCGCCGAGACCCAGACTTGCGAGCCGTCATGGGTGAACTCGGCATGGCGCGGGCGCTGGTCCACCAGGGTGCTGTCCACCAGTTTCTGGGTCGATGTGTCGATCCAGTGCAGCATGTTGGTGGTCTCGCTGGTGTTCACCGCCCATTTGCCGTCCGGGCTCACCGCCATGCCCTCGGGTTCGACGCCGACGTCGATCTGCCCGAGCACCTGGGCGGTGTGGGTGTCGACCACGGTGACCAGCGCATCGTCCTCGTTGGAGACGTAAAGCCAGCGGTCATTGGGGTGCAGGGCGAACTGCTCGGGGTCGGCGCCCGAAGGCAGTTGCTTGACGATCTTGCGGGTGGCGAGGTCGATCACCTGCACGGTGTCCGAGTCACTGGCGCAGACGTACAGCAGCTTGTTGTCGTGGGACAGCGCCAGGCCGCGCGGGCGCTTGCCGGTGTCGATGCTGCCGGTGACGGTCAGCGTGTCCAGGTCGATGACGCTGAGGTTGTTGTCCTTCTCGTTGGAGACGTAAGCGGTGGCGGCGAAGGCCGTGGGTACGAGGCCGAGCGCGAGGCTCAGGCAGGAGAGGGCAAGCAGGCGGGGCATGGCGGATTCCTCAAGGTGATTCTTGTTATGGCTTTGCGTCGGCGAGGTGGCACTGGCTTTCCGGAGCGTCGAGGCCGAGGCTGTCGAGTTCGCTGGTGGGGTGCAGGAAACCTTCCTGCGGCGAGGTGCTGACCAGTGCGCGCGGCTGTACCAGCGGGATCGGCTGGCGCAGTTGGCCGTCCCAGGGGCGGAAGCCGAGCTTGTAGCCCTTGAATCCGTCCAGCGGCAGGTCGGGGGACAGCGACAGCGTGCGGATCGTCATGGGGTCGGTGTTGCGCAAGCGGGTGACGGCGCTGGCGATGCTGCGCACGGCGATCCAGGCGGCGAAGTCGCGGTCGTTCATCCAGCGTCCGGCGTGTTCTTCGAAGCGCTTCTGCAATTGCGCGGCGCCGTAGGTTTCCACGGTCTTGTGCCAACCGGTGGCAACCAGCCCCTGGGTGCCGGCCACGGGGCGTGGCAGCCAGGTGTTGTAGGGCACGTACTCGCCGAAATCGCCGTGTTCGTCGGCCACCAGCACGGCGTCGTAGTCCTCGCTGGACTGGGTGAACAGTGCCATGTCGGCCTGGGCGCTGCGGCGCTGGTCGTTGTCGAAGGTGAAGGGTTTTTCTTCGACTATCTTCGCGCCGAAGCGCTTGGCCGAGCGCCGCAAGGCGGCAGCGTAGGCGGCGTCCTCGGGACGCTGGCCAACGATCAGTAGCCAGCGCGTCCACTTGCGCAGCACCAGGAACTGAGTGAGGGCGTCGCTGAGCATGAGTCGGCTGGGCAGGGTGTGCAGCACGTTTACCGGGCACTGGCTGGCGCGCAGCTCGTCATCGGCGGCACCGGCGTTGAACAGCAGGCTGTCCGGCAAAGCGGCAGCCAGTTGGCGCAGGGAGTCGGCCGGGGCGTTGACCACGAACAGGCGCAGGCCGGCATCGTGCAGGCGCCTGGCTTCGGCCAGCAGCTTTTCAGGGGTGTCGGTGCTGGCGACCTCCAGGCTGTAGTGGTGCTTTAGGAAGCGCCCGGTACTGTTGCTGTCGGTGATCGCCAGCTCTGCGCCGCGCAGGCCGGCGTCGGTGGGCTCGGGGATGACGTTGGACAGCAGCGGGCCGGGATCGGGCGTGTAGCCCAGGTAGCCGATGCGGATGTCCAGCTCGGGGGCATCCTCCGCACGCGCGTCGATGCTGAAGACAGCGGCGCAGGCAACCGCGAGCAGATAGGCCACGCCGTGCAGGACGAACTGGCGCATGGAGCGACTCCTTTTCCGGGTCGACAAGTTCTTGTGCGGCCAGCATAGGAAGCGCCAGGGGTGCGGCAAATATGCAGAAAGTACCGGTTGGGGCAGTACCAAGGTAGTAGGTTGCGCGTCGCCCCCACGGCCTAGGATGGCGCTACAAGAACCAGAAGAGGAGCGTCGCCATGCGTATCGCCGTCACTCTCGTCCTGCCGATCCTGCTGATGCTCAGCCTGTTCGGCTTCGATTTTCTCTATACCCGTAACGGCTATCTGCCGGCAGCGGAACTGCGGGCACCCGTGGCGCCGGTCGGGTGTATCACGACCTGTCGCAGCGTTCCGTAGATGTCGGCGCTGTGGCGAATCAACCTGCTGGTCGGGCTGTTCTTCGGCCTGCTAGCTGCCGTGTGCCTGGTCGTTCTGCTGCACCAGGGCAACGACGACGTACGCCGCGAGATGGACGCCGCCCGGGGCGTGCTCGACTACCTGCGCGAAGCGGCGCAACGCGACCCCGCCAGCCTTGATCCGGACCTCACCTCCGGACTGCGCCATGTACGCGTGCACTGGCTGGACACTGCTGCGCCCGCGCCGCACTCGGGGCTGGACGATTGGCTGGTGACGCGCCTGTACCCGGACCTGCCGGCGCCAACCCTGCTGACCCTGGCGGATGGCCGGCGCGTGCAGTTGAGCCTCGATCCGCTCGATGAAATCGACGAGGTGCGCGATTCGCTGGTGCAGCTGTTGGTGCTGTTCGGCGTTGCGCTGCTGGCCAGCCTGCTGGCGATCCGCTGGGCGGTGCGCGGTGGCTTGCGGGTAGTGGAGCAACTGCATGGCGCGCTGGGGGATGTCTCCCGCGGTCAGTTCCAGGTGCGTCTGCCGGATCACTCGCTACCCGAGGCGCAACGCCTGGCCAGCGGTTTCAACGGTATGGCGGCGGCGCTGGAGCATGCCTGCGTGGAGAACGCCGAGCTGACCCGTGCGCTGCTCGCGGTGCAGGAGCGCGAACGCCTGCAACTCGCCCAGGCGCTGCACGACGACATCGGTCAATACCTTGCCGGAATTCGTGCGCAGGTGTTCCTGCTGCGTAGCCTGGAGCGCCAGGACGGTATCGGCGTCGTCACGCTCGACCGCCTGGAGCAGCATTGCCAGGGACTCAACGAAAGCTTCCGCGCGCTGGTGCGCGATCTCTATCCGGTGGTGCTGGAGCGGGTCAGCCTGGAAGAGGCGCTGCGCCTGCACATCGAACAATGGCAAGCCAGCCAGGGCGTGGCCTGCCGGCTTCGTCTGGACGAGCTGCCCGCCCTGCCTGCCATTGCCAAGGCCCACCTGTATCGCCTGTTGCAGGAGGCACTGACCAACGTGGCCCGTCACGCGGGCGCTCGCCATGTGCGTGTGGTTCTGCGGAGACGCGAGGGGCGGTTGTTCCTCTGGGTGCGTGACGACGGCCGGGGCTGTCAGGGGCTGCCGCGCGCGGGAATCGGCATGCGCTCCATGCGCGAACGCGCACGTTGCCTGGGAGGCGAGCTGCACCTGCGCCGCCGTCCGGGCGGCGGTCTGGCGTTGCGCTTGTGGATGCCGCTGACGGAAAGCGTGATGGAAGGAGAGAGGATGTGAAGATTCTGCTGGTGGACGACCATTTCGTCGTCCGCGATGGCATTGCCACGCTGTTGCGTGGCCTGTTCCCCGAGGTCGAGGTGATCGAGGCCGCCGATGGCGAAGCCGCACTGGAGGCAGTGCAGCGCAGCGTCCCCAGTCTGGTGATCCTGGATATCGGCCTGCCCGGTATCAGTGGCCTGGAAGTCACCCGCCGGCTGCGCCAGCGCTTGCCGCAACTGCGGGTGTTGTTCTTCAGCATGCACGACGAACTGCCCCTGGTACGCCAGGCGCTGGACGCCGGTGCGTCGGGCTACATCACCAAGGGGGCGTCACCGGCGGTGCTGGTGGAGGCGGTCAGGCGCATCCTGGCCGGCCATGCCTACATCGAGCAGCCGCTGGCCACTCAGCTGGCGCGGCAGCCCCAGGGTGCCGATGGCCAGGACCCACGGCTGCAGGGCATGACCCAGCGCGAATTCGAGATCTTCGTGATGCTCGCCCGTGGCCTGCCGGTGCGCCAGGTGGCGGAGCACCTGTGCATCAGCGCAAAGACCGTGTCGAACCACGTCACTCTGCTCAAGCAGAAGCTGCAGGTGGTGTCCCACGCCGAGCTGGTGCACCTGGCCATCGACACTGGCGTGCTGAGGCTCGGTGGCGAGGCGCTGGCCGGCTAGCGTCAGCGCTTGTAGAGGATCACCGCCGCGCGCAGCTTGCTGCGGCCGAAGCGGCTCATCTGCTCGAACTCCCCATGGCTCACCGGGATGTGCTGGCAGTCCAGCGGCTCGCGGTGCTGGCTGTGGTCGACATCGGGATCGTGCAGGTAGACGAAGTCCTCGTCGCAATCGGTGACGGTCACCCAGTGCGGCGCCTTGGAGCGGGTCAGGCGGTAGCTGCTGATCAGCACCATTGGCTGACCGCCAGCCTCCAGTGCGCTGTCAATGTCCAACTGGCTGAGCAGCAGTTGTTCCACGTCGCTGCGAGCCAGTTCGGCGGCGAAGTCCTCGTGGACCAGGCGCATGACTTCGCGCTTTTCCTCGCTGCGCACGCCATCGAGGAACAACGGGCCATCCTCCGACAACTGCAATTGCACGCGGAATCCCCGGCGGTGTGCCGCCAGCGCCAGCCCCTGGGGGCTGCACCCTCCGTGGCCGGCGGTCATGTAGATGGTGGTCGCCTCGCGCCACAGGCGCAGTTCCTCGCGACGCTCCAGGTGGCGCTCGGGTTCCAGTGCGCCCATGGCCATCAGTAGCGCCGAGGGGCCGCAGGTGAACTCGGTGGTCTGCCGGTAGTAGGGCACATGGCGGTGGGTGCGCTCGTTGATGTGACGGATTCGCTTCTCGAAGCGCAGGGCCTCGCTATGGTCTTCGTAGTAGTCGCGCACCGTGGCGAACGGGCGGTAGCCATTACGTTCGTAGAGGGCGATAGCTCCGCGATTGTCCGGGCGCACTTCCAGGCGCAGGTAGGCGCAGTCGTTCTGCAGCGCTTCGGCCTCGGCCCGATCCAGCAGCTTCTGGCCCAGGCCGATGCCGCGGGCGCGTTCGTCCACGGCGATGGAGTACAGGCGTGCCAGCGATGTTCCCTGGTGGAACAGCACCAACGCGTAGCCCAGCAACTGACCGTCGGATTCGGCGACAGTCAGGCTGGCGTGGGCGCGGGTGATCATCCACTGGAAGTTGCGGCGGGACAGGCGGTCGTGTTCGAAACAGCGGTTTTCCATGTCGACCAGGGCTTGCAGGTCGTCGGCGGTGGCAGCGCGGAACTGGAGTTTCATAGAGTAAGCATTCGTTAATCTGCGGGGCGCACCTTGTCCGGTGCTGGCTGCGAACGGGCATTGCGTCTTGCGGTCGAAGCTCAACCAGTATTGTCCCAGGGGCAGGGCGCGGCAAGCGCGCCAGCCAGCTTCGGAGGTGTCGTGAGCAAGCTGTTCATCATCGTGGAACGCAAGGAAGACTGGGCTTCGTACTACCCCAGCGAAGACGTGGTCACCGCCCAGGAGTACCTGGAGATGCCCATCGACGACGACAATGGCAAGCGCGTGCAGGTGATCAACCTGTGCCGCAACTACAAGTACCTGGGCCACGGCTATTACTGCTCGCTGCTGGCCGAAGCGCGCGGGCACAAGGTGATCCCGTCGGTGCGCAGCATCAGCGAACTGGCGAAGAAGTCGCTCTACAGCCTGGCGCTGGAGGACCTGGAGAAGACCCTCGACAAGGCGCTGGCCGATCATCCCTATGGCAGCACCGATGGTTTCACCCTGACGCTGTACTTCGGCCGCACCGATATCGAACCGTTGCAGGACCTGGCGCGCCAGCTGTTCGAAGCCTTGCCGTGCCCGATGCTGCTGGTGGAGTTCCGCAAGAACCGGGGCTGGCACATCGAAGGGGTGAAACCGGGCAACATCCACAAGCTGCGCGAGGACCAGGAGGACCAGTTCGCCGCCGCGCTGGAGGGCTTCAGCCGGCAGATCTGGCGCAAGCCGCGTTCACGCAAGCAGTACCGCTATGACCTGGCGATCCTGCACGACCCGGAAGAAGCCTTCCCGCCGTCTGACCGCAAGGCGCTGAAGAACTTCATCCGCATCGGCCGCAGCCTCGGCATAGACGTCGAGCTGATCGAAAAGAAGGACTACTCGCGCCTGGCCGAGTACGACGCACTGCTGATCCGCGAGACCACCAGCGTCAGTGACCACACCTACCGCTTCGCCAAGAAGGCCGAGAGCGAGGGCATGGTGGTGATGGACGACCCGGTGTCGATCCTGCGCTGCACCAACAAGGTCTACCTCGCCGACCTGCTGCGCAGCCACAAGCTGGGCATGCCGGCCACCGAGATCCTCTACAAGGACAACCCGGCGGAGCTGGAGAAGGTCGGCGAGCGCCTGGGTTTCCCGCTGGTGCTGAAGATTCCCGACGGCAGTTTCTCCCGCGGGGTGATCAAGGTGGGCAACCAGGAGGAGTTGCTCAAGGCCAGCGCGGAGCTGTTCGAGCGCTCGGTGCTGCTGCTCGCCCAGGAGTTCTTCTATACCGAATACGACTGGCGGATCGGCGTCTTGAACCAGAAACCCATATTCGCTTGCCAGTACTTCATGTCCAAGGGGCACTGGCAGATCTACGACCACAGCCCGGACGCCCAGGAAGTGAGCGGCGATTTCCGCACGATGGCCGTCCACGAGGCGCCGCGCAAGGTCGTGGAACTGGCGGTGAAAACCGCCAACCTGATCGGCGACGGGCTCTACGGCGTGGATTTGAAGCAGGCGGGGGACCGGGTGGTGGTCATCGAGGTGAACGACAACCCGAACATCGATTGTGGGGTGGAGGACGTCTACCTGGGAGACGACCTTTACAAGCTGGTGCTCGAGGAGTTCGTTCGGCGTCTGGAAGTCAAGCGGCGCGGTCGCGGGTGGTGAGATCGATTCGGTATTGACCTTATAGGAAAACGGTCGATGTGCGGCGTCAAGATATTGCTAGCGTTACAAATTGGAGCGCCAACCAACTGTTTTTTAAAGTTTTTCAAAATAATGGCGCCAAGGAAGGGAGCATGCTCGAGGCAGCCGCGAATACTCGTCGCCTGCTGGTTGTCGATCCGTGCGACGACTGCCGCAGGTTATTACCCGGATTACGGGCAGCAGGGTGGGAGGTAGACAGTTGCGAGCTGGACGGTGCCAGCAATCGCGGCTGTGACGTCGGCCTGCTGCGCTTGCAACCCCGGCATCTCGAACGCCGGGAGTCCGTCAAGGAACTCATCAGCCGCAGCGGCACGGAGTGGATAGCCGTGCTCAGCCCGGACGTATTGCCTCTCAATGAGGTGGGCGATTTCGTCAGCGAGTGGTTCTTCGATTTCCATACCTTGCCCTTCGATGTAGCGCGCGTGCAGGTCACCCTCGGTCGGGCGTTCGGCATGGCGCGTCTGCGCGGGCGTGGCAGTGTGCACAGTGACGATCACCAGCACGAGTTGCTGGGCGAGAGCCGCGATGTGCGTGAACTACGCAAGTTGTTGGCGAAGTTCGCGCCGACCGAGTCGCCCGTGCTGATCCGCGGCGAGAGCGGCACCGGCAAGGAACTGGTGGCGCGTACCCTGCACCGCCAGTCGAGGCGGGCGGTCCGGCCGTTCGTGGCGATCAACTGTGGGGCAATGCCCGAGGCGCTCATCCAGTCCGAGCTGTTCGGCCACGAGAAGGGCGCGTTCACCGGGGCGCACCAGCGCAAGATCGGCCGCTTCGAACAGGCCAACGGCGGCACGCTGTTCCTCGACGAGGTGGGTGACCTGCCGTTGGAGTTGCAGGCCAACCTGCTGCGCGTCTTGCAGGAGAAGCAGATCGAACGCGTCGGCGGCAGCCAGCCGATCGATGTCGATGTGCGGGTGCTGGCGGCGACCCACGTCGACCTGGAGCAGGCAATGCGCGCGGGGCTGTTCCGTGAGGACCTTTACTACCGGCTCAACGTCCTGCAGGTATCCACTTCGCCGTTGCGTGAGCGCAATGGCGACCTGGCGCTGCTGGCCAATCACTTCGCGCACCTTTATAGCGTCGAGACCGGCCGCCGCCCGCGGCGCTTCTCGGACGATGCGTTGGCGGCCATGGCCGAGCACAGCTGGCCGGGCAACGTGCGCGAACTGGCCAACCGGGTGCGGCGTGGCCTGGTGTTGGCCGAGGGACGGCAGATCGAGTCCCGCGACCTGGGTCTGGAGCGGGAGAAGGGCCGCTCGGCGCACCTGCCGCTGGTGACCCTGGAAGAATACAAGCTCGGTGCCGAGCGCCAGGCCATGTGCGATGCGCTGGCCCGGCACGGCGATAACCTCAGTGTGGCGGCGCGGATGCTGGGTATCTCGCGGCCGACCTTCTATCGCTTGTTGCACAAGCATCAGTTGCGCTAGGGCGGGGAAACCGGTCGGGGCGGGAACGGACGTGGAGCCGTTACCCGCCGCGATGCGGTGCAACCGCAGGCGATCACGTGGTTTCACCCTGCCACCAGGCGGTGCCCGCAATCGTGCGTCGGGTGCGCTCCTGCGGGTGCAATCCGCTGCCGGGTTGTAGGGCGAATAACCCGGAACGGGTTATCCGCCAGCCCCCTGCGGCGGATAACGCTGGCGCGTTATGCGCCCTACGGATGCCGCGCCGGGGCGAGTCGTAGGATGGGTGGAGCCTAGGCGATACCCATCCTACGAGAGCGGCTCAGGCATGAAGGTGGTTTTCCATCAACCCTACGGCGTCGCGCCAGCGCAGCCACAGGTTGCCTTGCCAATCCATGACCGGAAGTAATTCGCCCAGCAGCTCTTGCATGCGCCGGCGTGGCAGGCGCGTGTCGAGGTTGCAGCGGTCGCGCAGGGCGGGCACCACTTCGTTGCTCAGCCACTGGCGCAGGCTGCGGTTTTCCGGGTGGTAGCAGTAGACCAGCAGCAGGGCGTACAGACCGCTTTCGCTGACCAGCAGCTCGGGCTCAGGCTTGCCGGCGAGTCGCTCGTGACGAAGCTGGTCGCTGTCCAGGCGGGTCAGGAAGGGCGCGCCGATCTTGTAGCTGAGCAGCTTGCCCAAATCGCTGGCGACAAACCACGCCTGCTGCTCGATCAGCAGGGCGCGCAATGGGCGGTTGTAACGAATGAAAGGGGTCGGGATCAGGCCGTCGTCGGCCGGGGCGATCGAAAGGTTCATGCTGGAGCTCCTTGTACGTTCAAGAAGCCGCCGCCCGAAACTGCCGAAATGGGGAGGCGGACCGTGCAAGGGTGGAAAACCGGTTGAGCCTAACCAAACCCGGCCGGACCGAAGTCCGCCTCACACGGTCCGCCATAGGCAGCAAAGCGACCCGGCATCGAGGTGATGCCGGATTGCTCCCGCTATTGCATTGGTTAGGTCAATACAGGTTTCCACACCTGGCCACGATGACGCTGTGGCAGGGCGAAACGCTAAGCAGGAGGCTCGTAGGACCGCAACGCCGGCGCAGTGTAGGGGCGTTCCCAAGCGTGCAGCAGCCGAAGCGCGTACC
Organism: Pseudomonas sp. YH-1; assembly: GCF_051990045.1. Taxonomy (NCBI): domain Bacteria; kingdom Pseudomonadati; phylum Pseudomonadota; class Gammaproteobacteria; order Pseudomonadales; family Pseudomonadaceae; genus Pseudomonas; species Pseudomonas sp. YH-1. The sequence continues at coordinate 4,396,079 of NZ_CP178184.1, forward strand.
TGGCGCGGTGGCTTGCGGGAACTGAGAGCTTGTCGGGAGATTCCGCGCGAAAACCCTTGCGCCGGTGTCCGACTGTAGGATGGTGTGGAGCGCAGCGACACCCATCGCTCTCCTGCACAGGCAGCATGGGTATCGCTGCGCTCCACCCATCCTACGGCGATCCGGCTAATCCGCCCCCACGAGCTGACACCGGGCTCGACCTGCAGGTGCACGCCACACGCGATCCTCGGTCATGACCCGAGCCGGCAGGGACGCGGCGATGGAGAATGCCAAAGGCCCCCGGAAGGGGGCCTTTGTGTTTGGACTGCCGTACCGTCAGAAGTAATACGGGAATTTCACGCTGAAGCTGAAATCCGGCGCATCCGGCGAGATGCCGATGGACAGGTTCGGCACGATGGTCAGGTTGGGGCTCCACGCGTAGGTCAGACCCCAGTTGAAGTACGCCGCGTTGGCGTCGCTGCCGGTGACGGTGGTCCAGTCGCCGCCGTCGGCCTTGATCTTGCTCTTCTTGGCGATCAGGTCGGAGAAGGAGAACGACATGCTGGTCTTCTCGTTGAGGGCGAAGGCCACGCCCGCACCGATCTGGAACCAGTCGCCGAGATCGACCTTGCCTTTCTGCTTCACGCCCTGGGTGGGGCTGATGTCGTCGAAGGATTCCTCGAAGTTGTAGGTGTAGGAGAGGCTGCCGAACAGCACAGCCGGGTCGACGGTCTTGACCAGCGAGATGCCGGGGGTGACCGACCATACGCCGTTGCCGGTAGGCAGGGACTCGGGCACGTTGAGGTTGTCGTTGTCCGAGGCGCGCTTGAGCTTGATGCCGTAGGGTTCCTTGCCGGTGGGCGCCTTGACCCGCAGGCTGACCACCGCGTCGGGGCGCGACTCGGTTTCGTCCATGAACTTGTAGGCGATGCCGACGTTGACATCGCCCAGTGTCGGGTCGCGGGTGACCTTCTCGTCGGTGGACTGCGCCGTGGAGTTGCCGGCGCCGGCCGATTCGAAGGTGCTTTCGCGGTAGACCACGGGGGCGTTTATGTCGAACTGCCAGCGGTTGTTCCAGTTGTAGCGGCCGGTGAGGTCCAGGGTCCAGTTGTCGGCGTTGATGTTGTCCACGCCGATGTTGCCCAGGAAGATCGTGTCCAACGCCAGGAAGCCATTGAGGATCAGCTGCTTGGTGTCGTAGTGGGTGTAGGTAATGCCCGTCTCGAAACTGAACGCGCCATTGCCGAAGAAGCCGCTGGCCTCGTCGTAGAGGTTCTCAACGCTCTTGGGTGGGCTGGCGTCATCCTTGAGCGACTCGCCGTAGGAGCTGCCGCTGGAGGCAACGGTGTTGCCGGTTCCGGGCGGTGTCGGCTTGCCGGTGGAGGTGACCAGGCGCTTGGGCTGGGCGGGCGTGGCCGGAGCTTCCTCGACCTGCCTGACCCGTTGCTCGAGCACCATCAGGGCCTTCTGCTGGGCCTCGTAGCGCTGCTTCAGCTCAAGCAGCTCCTGCTTCAACGTCTCCACCTCGGCTTCCGTCGCCGCAGCGGCGAAGGTCGAGGGGAGTAATGCGGATACACAGATTGCAGTTCCTAGCGATAGCGATCGGTGCATGGCGCGCTGTCCTTCTTATAGGTTGGACCTCACAGTCGCACTGGAGCGTAGATCACATACCCATAGTGCGAAGCCCTTTGAGTTGGTCGAGATTGCAGTCGAGCGCTCCAGACGACGGAAGGTTGTTTTTCAGCACCACGCTGAGCTGTGCCAGGTTATTGACGGCATTATTCCCACCCACCATCTGCGCGGCCTGGAGCAGCCCGCCGGCAGCCAGTTGCTGCATGGCGGCACCCTGGCCGTTGGCATTGATGGCGAGCTGGATGCTGCCATTGCCCGGCGTGACGCTGACGTCACCGGCGCCGTTGCTGGCGGTAATCGGAGTGCTGTTCAGCGGTGTGCCCTGCTGGGCCACGGCGGGCGGCGGCTGGTCGGCCTCCTTCACGTCGATGCTGACGGTGTTGGCGGCCGTGTTGTAGTCGCCTGCTGCGCGAACGCTCTGAGTGACACCCTGGGACTGGCTGAGGCCCGCTCCGCCGGTGACCGTGCCGGTACCCGCCGCGGGCGGAGCCGGGTTGCCGGTGGCCGGTTCATCGATAGTGGTCACGTAGAACTGCGGTTTGATGGTCGACTCCTGGACCTGCATGCTGACCCTGGCGCCGATGTTGTCGCCCACGGCGTTCTTCCAGGTGCTGCTCATGACGATGCCGAAGCTGATGACCCGGCCAGGCATCACGTACTTGCCGCGAAGTTGGGCCAGCTCCTGATCCTTCAGCTCGATCGGCTTGAAGACGCTTTCTGCCTGGACCGGCAGGCAGGCCACTATGCAGGTGGCGGCAAGCAATGGGATCACTTTCATTGGGGTTCTCCCCGGAAGGATTCCTGCCTTCCGTTCTTGTGCGGTCTTAGAGGAAGTCGCTCTGGATAAAACCGAATTCCATGAGCTCCGCATCCTTGACCGGGCTGAACGCATTGATTCGGTCCCTGGCCGTCAGTGGGTCGGGCGGGTTCATCAGGGCATTGGCCTGTTCGTAGCCCGGACCGATGACGGCGAAGATGATGCCGTTCCAGCCTTTGAGAAAATCTTCCTGGGTAAAGCGCTTGTGGCCCAGCACCGGGTCGCCGATATAGACGTAGCCCTTGTAGGCACGCTGCATCACGACGAAGTGTTTGTAGCCACGGATATCCATCAGCACTATCACCGGGATCGTCAGCTTCTCCAGAGACGCCGGCGGGATTCGGTACCCGCGTGCGCGCATGCCGATGCCTTCGAGGTACGTCTTCATGTCGAGCATCGAAAAGCCCTGCGTGCGCACCAGGTCCGGGTCGGCCCGGACCAGCATCCCCTTGATCACGAATTCCTCGTCCACGTCCAGCGCGTAGGCCTGGCGGAGGATCGTTGCCAGCGCGGCGGCGCCGCAGCTGAAATCGGTCTTCTGCTGGACCAGATTGCTGAACTTGCGCTCACGGATGCTCTCGACTGGCTTGTAGGCCACCGCCCCACCGGGAAGAACGGCGAAGGGGAGCTGCGCGGCCTGTGCCGTGAGCGAGAGAAGGGCGAGCAAAAGCAGGGCGGACGTACGCATGATCGTGACGCCTTGGGGTGGCTCAGGAGAAGGAGGCTCCGTTGCCGGAGCCTCCAGGTGCTACGCCGTTTCGCTTACAGGCAGGATTTGCAGCCTGCGGCGATGGACAGCGAGTTGCTCTGCTGGTTGCCTACACCAGCCGCAACGTTCGCGCCGAGGTTGCCCGACACATTGTTGAGCGAGTTGTTGATGGAGGCATCGTTGCGCACCGGGTCTTTCCAGCCGGTGGGGATCAGCACCTGATAGGTGGCCTGGCCTCTGAGATCAACAGTGCCAGCTTCGACGAAGAACAGCGGATCCTTGTCGGTTTTGCTGCCACCGCTGTTGCGGCTATCGTCATGACCGCCACGGCCCGACTCGTCGACCACGTAGCCTGCACCTGCTCCCTTGTAGGTGCCATGGGCGCTGAAGGTGGACCGCAAGGTTTCCTTCTCGTAAGTCAGGAAGGCTACGTTGCCCACGGTGTTGCCACTGGAGGTCTGGGTGGCGCCACTGTAGGAGTCAGCACTACGACCACCGGACACGGCGGCTGCCATGTCGTTTTTCTGCTGGTTGTAGTTGCCCGACGCGATGTTGATGCCGATGTTCCCGGAGGAGTTGCTGCCGGAGTTGTTCAGCGAAGCCTTGTTGGTGGTGGAGAAGTTCCAGGCCTGGTTGTCCGTGTTGTTCTGGGTCACTTCAGTCGACGCATAGGCGGTACCGAAGATGAACTTCTCATCGGCAGTCGCCAGGGCGGCGGCGTTGGCCTGTTGGTTCATATCGCCGGCGGCGACGTTGACGCCTACGTTCCCGGATGCGTTCCCCAACGATCCGTCGACTGTCGCGGTGTTCTTGGTGCCCATGTTCACCACGGTGTTGTCGCTGCTTTCCTGGGTGTCTTCCACCGTTGCACTGGCGCCTGCCTCGATCCGTGGGTCCTTGTAGGGATCGTACGGGGTCTTGGGTTGATGTTGTTCATGACCGTGGCCATTGTCGTGGCCGTGACCATGCCCGTTGTTGTTACGGTTATCCGCGTGCACTGCTACAGCCATGACCGCTGCAACAGCGAAAACCAGAGGCTTCAGAGCCATTCTTGGTTTCATGGTGTATCTCCTTTGCTTTGTTTGGCGTGTTTAGTGTTATTGGAGTTGGCTTGGGTCAATCCGCGACCCGGATGCTCAGGGTGTTGGCAATGCGATTGCCGACCCCGGCGCTCTGGCTCATCTGCACGACACCCCGGCTGCCGGCAAAGGCCTGGTCGCTGGTAACGACCTGCCGGCTACCCGTGGTGGCGTCCATCGAGCCTGAGTTCACTGGCAGCGCGACGTTCTGCTGGGAAAGCACGCTGTCATCGACGCTCTGCGGAATCGCGCTGACGCTGATCCGCATGGCGTTCACTTGCTGGTTGGCGGCCCCGGCTGCCTGGTTCACGCCCAGGGCTCCGTTACCGTTGGTGAAAGCGTTGCCGGTGATGCTGGCGGACGCGGCCTGGCTGGGGTCGACGAAGGCGTTGACCGTTTGCCGGAACTGGGTGGTGGCCTGGGCGTTGCTGCCGATGGCAATGGCTCGGCCGTTAGCCTGTTGCTGTGCATCCCCGGCGGCCTGGTTCACGCTGGCGACGCCGCGGTAATTGCGTACGGCGCTGTCGATGCTGGCGTTGTTGACCGTCGAAGGATCAGCAGCCAGGGCCGTGACGCTGCAGAGCAGGAGAGGGAGAGCGAGCAGGCGGGTGTTCATCTCAGCGGTCCCCCGTCAGCATGCGCAGGGGCGAAAGCCCTTGCTGGACGGTGCGGTTCACCGAGTTGGAGATGCCGGCGCCGCCACCGGCCGCACCCGCGCCCATGCTGTTGCCGTTGAGGGTCTGGTTGGCGCCGTTGTCCATGCCGACCAGCTGGCCTCCGGGCAGGATGTGCCGTTGCAGGCTGGAGCCACTGGTGACACCGGCGAAGTCGCTGTCGCTCAGCTCCGCGTTTCCGGTCTGGCGCACGATCTGCTCGGAAATGTTCGGGTTGACGGTGATCGGGTTTGGGTCGGGAATGTCGGTCGGCCGGGTGGCGACGCGTGGCTGCACCTGGCGTTGCAGGACGATGGTGCCGTCGCCGGCTTGTGCAACCGGGCACAGCGGGACGCTGGCCGCGCCGCAAGCGAGCGTGACGAGAATGCCGACTATCCGTGAGTCGATGTTCCCCATGATGGCGGTTCCTTCTTGGTGCGCTGAGCCCTAACCAGCGGTACCAAGGAGGAGCAGTTGCTGTGCCGCTTTTAAACTGTCATTGAGAATCAATGACATGGCGCGAGGCCATGTGAGCCATTGGGGGGCGAGTGTTTCCACGCTGATACAGAACTGCCGTGCCAAAGCGCTTCGCAGGCCCTAGAACGGGGCCTTTATCACGGGTGAAGCGGATTCTGTTTCGTCGGTGATACACAACTTTGGGTGGGGAAGGGCGAGGCCCGATCCGCAGGCCTTTGCGGGGATTCGAGTGTTTCGTGGTGCTAACAGAAACGAAGAATTTGTAGGTTTTTTGGTACTTGAGTACTGCAGTCTTTTCAATGAATTAGGCATTTTGCATGATGGCGCGAACCCGCCCGGATCGCGGTTGTCTGCATCTTCCTGGCGACGGAGGCAGAGTCAATTTTGCCGAAGTGCCAACGCATGCTCTGCTTGCGCTGCGCAGGAGAAATTTTTGTGAATTTCGTAGCGATCTGCAGGCAATGCATTAGCATGCCGACGCCGCTGTGGCGCTTGGGCGCCAGGAGCAGACAGCGGGGAATAACCATTAGAAATGAGCGAGCCAGCGTGCCTCGCGGGGGACAGTAGTATGGATTTGTGGAGCGCCTTTCAGGCCTTCATCCTGGGCGTGGTCGAGGGGCTTACCGAGTTCCTGCCGATCTCCAGCACCGGCCACCAGATCATCGTGGCGGACCTCATCGGCTTTGGCGGCGAGCGGGCCGAAGCCTTCAACATCATCATCCAGCTGGCCGCCATCCTGGCGGTAGTCTGGGAGTTTCGCCGCAAGATTCTCGACATTGTCTGTGGCCTGCCCACCCAGCCCAAGGCACAGCGTTTCACCGTCAACCTGTTGATCGCCTTCTTCCCGGCGGTGGTGCTGGGCGTGGCGTTCGCCGACTACATTCACCACTACCTGTTCAACCCGATCACCGTGGCCGTGGCCCTGGTGGTGGGCGGCGTGATCATGCTCTGGGCGGAGAAGCGCCAGCACGTGATCCACGCCGAAACCGTGGACGACATGACCTGGAAGGAAGCCCTGAAGGTCGGCTGTTGCCAGTGCCTGGCCCTGATCCCGGGCACCTCGCGCTCCGGTGCGACCATCATCGGCGGCCTGCTGTTCGGCCTGTCGCGCAAGGCAGCCACCGAGTTCTCCTTCTTCCTGGCGATGCCCACCATGGTCGGTGCTGCGGTCTACTCCGGCTACAAGTATCGCGATGTCTTTCAGCCTGCGGACTTGCCGGTGTTTGCCGTCGGCTTCATCACCTCTTTCATCTTCGCGATGATTGCCGTACGCGGCCTGCTCAAGTTCATCGCCAACCACAGCTATGCGGCCTTTGCCTGGTACCGTATCGTGTTCGGCCTGCTGATCCTGGCGACCTGGCAGTTCGCCTTGATCGACTGGAGCAGCGCCAAACCCTGATCCGATTGCGAGTGAACGTGGAAAAGAACGGCACCATCAGCCGCTGGGACGATGACAAGGGCTTCGGCTTCATCCGTCCCCAGGCCGGCGGCAAGGAAGTCTTCCTGCATATCTCCGACTTTCGTGGCGACCGCCGCCCGGCAGCGGGCGACCAGGTCTGTTACGTCGAAGGCGCCGGCAAGGACGGCCGCCCCCGCGCCGATCATGCCCGTCTGGCGGGACTGGCCATCGATACTCCGGCCATTCGCCGCAGACCCGCCGCGACAGCCACCCGCGAGCGCGTTCGCAGTGGCCGCGAAGTAGCCTTCCCCAGTGCACCGAAACGCTCGCTCGGGCGCGCCTTGGTCGCCCTCGCAGTGCTGCTGGCGCTGCCCGTCATCGGCTCGGTGCTCTGGCTGAAGGAGGCTTACTTCGTCTGGTTCCTGCTGCTCTATCCGGTCTTCAGCATCCTGGCTTTCTTCGCTTACTGGCGTGACAAGCGCAGTGCCGAGCGCAACGACTGGCGTACTCCGGAACAGAGCCTGCATCTGCTGGAGTTGCTCGGCGGTTGGCCGGGCGCTTTCCTCGCGCAGCAGGTGTTCCGTCACAAGACCCGCAAGTTGTCCTTCCAGCTGGTGTTCTGGGCCATCGTCGTGCTGCACCAGCTGTTCTGGATCGACTGGCTCAGCGGTGGCCGGTTGCTGGGCTGGATTGGCGCACTGCTTGGGCTGGGCGCCGCCCCGACCTGATCGATCCAGTCAGACGGGCCAGTCGTCCTTCGAGAAGCCTTCCTCCAGGTAGTCGAGCAACGCCCGCACCGCCGGCAGGATGCCGCGCCGGTGCGGGTAGACTGCCTGCAGGTAGGCCTCAGGCTCGCTCCAGGCGGGCAGTACACGCACCAGGCGACCGTCCTCCAGTTCCCCTGTGCAGTAATGCAGCGGCAGAATGGTCACGCCCAGTCCCGCCAGTGCCACGTTCTTGCGCAGGTTGAAGTCCTCCACCGCCAGTCGCGCCTCCAGCGCCACTTCCTTCACCTCACCTTGCGGGCCGGTCAGCTTCATGTGCACGCGGCGATCATTGTCGATGGCACCGAGGACGGGCAGGGTGGCCAGGTCTTCCGGCGTGCGCAACTTGACGCCCTTGAGCAGCGAGGGCGCGGCCACCAGGGCGGTCTTCGCCCGGCGCAGACGCCGCGAGATCAGCGACAGGTCCTCATCCCCCGGCGAGCGCACGCGCAGGGCGACATCGATACTCTCGTTGAGCAGGTCGACGCGGCGGTTGGTCAGCATCAGCTCCAGGTTCACCTGCGGATAGGCCGCGAGGAATCCGGGCAGCATCTCGTTCAACGAGGTTTCCGCCAGCGCCACCGGACACGACAAGCGCACCCGTCCGCGCGGTTCGGCGCTCAGTTGCGCGGCGACTTCGTCCGCCATCTCGGCTTCCACGAGCATTGCCTGGCAATGCCGGTAATAGCGCTCGCCCAGGTCCGTGAGGGCCAGTTTGCGGGTGGTGCGCTGCAGCAGGCGCACATTCAGGCGCGCTTCCAGTTCCGCTACGCGCCGCGACAGGCGGGACTTCGGCAGGCCCAGCAGGCGTCCGGCGGCGGCGAAGCCTCCAGCTTCCACCACCTTGGCGAAATAGAAGAGATCATTGAGGTCCTGCATGGGATTGTCCTGCTGGTGAGACGAATCATTGCATTTTTGCCGACTTATCGAAGATTGGCTACATGCGTAGTCTTGCCTCCAACGACGAATTCCTCCGCCAACTCACTTGGCGTCATCGACTGGAGAAGACTCATGAAACTGCTGCACATTGATTCGAGCATCCTTGGCGACAACTCCACTTCCCGCCAGCTGAGCGCTGAACTGGTCGCTGCCTGGGCCGCCGCCGAGCCCGGCGTCGAAGTGACCTACCGTGACCTGGCCGCCGACGCCATCAGCCACCTGTCTTCTGCCAGTCTGGTTGCTGCCGGGACCCCGGCCGAACTGCGCGACGCAGCGCAGAAGCACGAAGCCGATCTGGGCGAGAAGAGCATTGAGGAATTCCTCAGCGCCGACGCCATCGTCATTGGCGCGCCGATGTACAACTTCTCCATCCCCAGTCAGTTGAAGGCCTGGATCGACCGTATCGCCGTCGCCGGCAAGACCTTCCGCTACACCGAGAGCGGTCCGGAAGGCCTGGCCGGTGGCAAGAAAGTGATCATTGTGTCCACTGCCGGTGGTATCCATGCCGGCCAGCCCAGCGGTGTCGCCCACGAGAACTACCTGGAGCTGGTGCTTAACTTCCTCGGGATCACCGATATCGAGGTGGTGCGTGCCGAAGGTCTGGCCTACGGTGACGAGCCGCGCCGCAACGCCATCGCCGGCGCCCAGGCGAGCATCGCCAGCCAGTTCGCCGCCGCCTGATCGCTGCCGTGAGCAGAAAAAGCCCCGCCCATGCGGGGCTTTTTGCGCCTGGGCACTGCCGTCTGTCTGCGGGCACGGAGCCAGTCCCGCTGGCGCGTACTATGCAGAGGTTCTCTCCAGGCGGCGCCCGGCGGTCTCTGCATTCACCAACAAGCCTCGTGGCGCCTGATCTGGAGACAAATCGGAGCGAACTGCACCATGGCGAGGCGCCTGTTCTGGTTCCTGTTGCTCGTTACCTTCAGTACCGCGAGTTGGGCGGCGCAGGGCTGGAATGTGGGTTTTCACCGCCTGCAGGTGAGCGACCCGCTGGACCAGCAACCGATGAAGGCCATCGCCTTCTATCCCACGCGCGCATCCGAACAGCCCCTGCACCTGGGTAATTTCATCCTCGATGTCGCCTATGAAGGGCAGACTGCCAACGGTCGCTTCCCGCTGCTGGTGATGTCCCATGGCAACTACGGCACACCGCTGGCCCATCGTGACCTGATCGAGGCGCTGGTGCGCAAAGGCTTCGTGGTGGTGACCCTGCTGCATCCCGGCGATAACCTGCATGACCACAGCCGCCTGGGCGCGATGAGCAACCTTTACGGGCGGCCGCTGCAGGTGTCGGAAACCATCAGCGCCGCCTTGCTCGATCCCAAGGTTGCGGCCATTGCCGATCCGCGCAAGGTCGGGGTGATCGGCTATTCCGCCGGTGGTGAGACTGCGCTGATCCTGGCCGGCGCCCAGCCACGCCTGGAACGGTTGATCAAATATTGCCAGGAGCGCCCGGACGACCGCGATGCCTGCAGCGAGAAGGGCCAGGTGCGCGCCGATCGCAATGATCTGGTGCCGATGGCCGATCCGCGCATCGGCGCGTTGCTGTTGCTGGCGCCGCTGAGCCTGATGTATGGCGTCCATGAGCTGGAAGACGTGCAGGTACCGGTGCTGCTCTATACCGGCAACGATGACAAGATTCTCGACTGGAAGAAAAATGCCGGCGCGCTGGCGCGCAAGCTGCCGCAGCAGGCGGACCTGCGAGTGCTGGATGGGGCAGGGCACTTTGTCTTCATGTCGCCCTGTTCGGAGGAGGAGAAGGAAGCTACGCCGGATCTCTGCACTGACACCCAGGGATTGGACCGGCAGGCCATCCACCGTGACCTGGCGGCCTCGGCGGCGGAATTCTTCGATGTCAGTCTCGGTAGCGCGACGATGCAGACGTCGGGGCGTTGATCCGGGGCTGAGCAAAAAGGTGCCCCTTGTAGGAGCGAGCTTGCTCGCGAATAGGTTTCCCGGCTGCACTGGTGTCAGACAGGTTCGCGAGCAAGCTCGCTCCTACGAAGATCAAGGAGCAAGAAAAAGCCCCGCACTGGGCGGGGCTTTTTCATTGCAGCTTGGCGTTGATCAGACGATCACGCCCTGGCTGCGCAGGTAGTCATCGTAGCTGCCGCTGAAGTCGGTCACGCCGTTTTCCGACAGTTCGATGATGCGGGTGGCCAGGGAGGACACGAACTCGCGGTCATGGCTGACGAAGATCAGGGTGCCCGGATAGTTCTCCAGCGCGAGGTTGAGCGACTCGATGGATTCCATGTCCAGGTGGTTGGTCGGCTCGTCCATCACCAGCACGTTGGGGCGCTTGAGGATCAGCTTGCCGAACAGCATGCGGCCCTGTTCACCACCGGAGATCACCTTCACCGACTTCTTGATGTCGTCGTTGGAGAACAGCATGCGGCCGAGGGTGCCGCGCACCAGTTGCTCGCCGCCCTGGGTCCACTGGGCCATCCAGTCGAACAGGTTGTAGTCGTCCTCGAAGTCCTCGGCGTGGTCCTGGGCGAAGTAGCCCACGTCCGCGCTGTCGGTCCACTTCACTTCGCCGGCGGTGGGCGACATGTCGCCCACCAGGGTGCGCAGCAGGGTGGTCTTGCCGATGCCGTTCGGACCGATGATCGCGATGCGCTCGCCGGCTTCCACCTGCATGCTCAGGTTCTTGAACAGCGAGGTGCCGTCGAAGCCCTGGCTGACCTTCTCCAGGGTCACTGCCTGGCGGTGCAGCTTCTTGTGCTGCTCGAAGCGGATGAACGGGCTGACGCGGCTGGACGGCTTGACCTCTTCCAGCTGGATCTTGTCGATCTGGCGTGCACGGCTGGTGGCCTGCTTGGCCTTGGAGGCGTTGGCCGAGAAGCGGCTGACGAAGGTCTGCAGCTCGGCGATCTGGGCTTTCTTCTTGGCGTTGTCCGACAGCAGGCGCTCGCGGGCCTGTTCGGCTGCGGTCATGTACTCGTCGTAGTTGCCCGGGAACAGGCGCAGCTCGCCGTAGTCCAGGTCCGCCATGTGGGTGCAGACGCTGTTCAGGAAGTGACGATCGTGGGAAATGATGATCATGGTGCTGTTACGCGCCGTGATGACGTTTTCCAGCCAGCGGATGGTGTTGATGTCCAGGTGGTTGGTCGGTTCATCGAGCAGCAGCAGGTCCGGGTCGGAGAACAGCGCCTGGGCCAGCAGCACGCGCAGCTTCCAGCCCGGAGCGACGGCGCTCATCGGGCCGAAGTGCTGGTCCAGTGGAATGCCCAGGCCCAGCAGCAGTTCACCGGCGCGGGATTCGGCGGTATAGCCGTCGAACTCGGCGAACTGGACCTCCAGCTCGGCCACGGCCATGCCATCTTCCTCGCTCATCTCCGGCAGGGAGTAGATGCGGTCGCGCTCGGCCTTGACCTTCCACAATTCCTCGTGGCCCATGATCACGGTGTCGATCACGCTGAAGTCTTCGTAGGCGAACTGGTCCTGGCGCAGTTTGCCCAGGCGCACGCCGTTTTCCAGCATCACCTGGCCGCCGGAAGGCTCCAGCTCACCGCCGAGGATCTTCATGAAGGTGGATTTGCCGCAACCGTTGGCGCCGATCAGGCCGTAGCGGTTGCCGTTGCCGAACTTGACGGAAACGTTTTCGAACAGCGGCTTGGCGCCAAACTGCATGGTGATATTGGCGGTGGAAATCAACTGACTGACCCTTGGCTGGACATGGTGCGCGCCGGGCGCGGACGGCGCGGGCGGGCAGGGAAGGCATGCGCTGTCGAACGAGGCTGACAGGCGCCTGGCAAAGCCGCTCATTATGCCACAGCCAGGCCTGCGCTGCATGCTTTGCCGCTACAGCTCCCGTTCTGCGGGCGTGTGGCAGTATCAGACAGTTGAAACCCCCCATAGTCCTGCATCAGAATTCGGTGTTCAGAATTCCGGTGGGGGCTGTATGAAAATCCTAAACGCTCAACATTCGCTCAGGCACTACCTGGAGCAGGTCAGCGACAAGCTGATCACCGTGGTCTCGGCCTCCGCCAGTGAAACCGAGTCACTGATCGAAACCCTGGTGGAAAAGGGCAATCGCCTGGACCTGCTGGTGGGCACCATCAACTCGTTCAGCTCGCCGGACTTCATCGATTTCTGCGTCCGCGATGCCGGCGCCAACGTCACCCTCCACGTCGACTTCCGCGCGCAGAACAGCGTGCATTGGAAGCTGCTCCTGATCGAGCCGGATGTGGTCGTGCTGGGCAGCGCCAACTTCACCGAAATCGGCCTGAGCCTCACTCGTGACACCTGCACCGTGATCCAGGACGCAGCGCTGTATGCCGAGTACCTGGCGCGCGTGAGCGAGATCAAGGGCATGGAAGGCGTGGTGCTGGGCCAGGACTCGCCGGCCTTCGACGAGCAGCTGGAGGAGTACCGCCAGAGCCATCGCCGCGTTCAGGCCAGCCTGGCACGCAGCGCGCAGTACCTGGACGGCGAGAGCTGGCTGGGTGACGAGACCAACCAGAGCATCCCGCTGTTCATCTGGTACAGCGACCACTCCGACGAGTCCGAAGAGCAGGCCGAAGCCTTTTTGCACGCCAGCAGCGATGGCGTGGACTGGGACGACGTGCGCGAGTTCTTCACCTACGAGTGCGCCGAGGGCGTGCTGCCCTACGAAGAGGGCGACATGGTGCTGACCGCGCGCTGCAATGGCACGCACATCGGCTTCTACACCTTCGACCGAATCCTCTACCGTAACGGCACCTACTTCATCTACTCCTACCGCAAGAAGCGCTACACCCAGCCGTTCAAGCTGGAAGATGCCAAGGAGCGCCTGAAGGACGTGATCCCGGAGTGGTACGAAGAAATGCGTACTTCGCTCAATCGCCACGACATCAATAGCGTGGTGCGCTGAGCAGCAGCCATTCATCGGCGCACAGCCTGCGACCCGACGGTTGCGCGCTGTGCGACTTGGCATTCTGCACGATGATGGCTAGCATCCTGCCAATATCTCGACGTCGCATGCCGCAGTTGCGTGAGCCCGTCAGAAACCTGTCAGGAGGCAATGGATCATGCCGCAACTTCCCCCCGATGAAGTCCCCGTCCGCCGCCGCATGCGCTGGCATTGGCGGTTGTTGACGCTGAAGATCTACATTCTCTCGGTGTTCCTGCTGGCCTGCATGCTGGGCGGCAGCGCGATGCTGTTCCTCAATGTGCTCAATGACACGCTCGAACCGGCCCAGCGCCTCGGCTCCTTCCTGGCTGGCGCGCTCATCCTGCTGCTGTGCTTCTACATCCTGCGCATGGCGCTGCCGCCGATGCCCTGGTTGCCCAGGCGACGCAGCCTGGAGTAGGCGGCCTGGAAGAAGCAAGTCAGAACGAAAAACGCCCCGTGGCATCGCTGCCACGGGGCGTTTTCCTTCGAGCCTGATCAGGTCATCAGAAGATGTTGACCGGGTACTCGACGAAGACACGCACTTCGTTGCCGTCATCGTTGTAGGAGCGGGCGTCGTTGGACACGCGCAGCCAGGAACCACGCAGCTTGACCGACAGGTCCTTGGCCGGGCCGCTCGGTACGACGTACTTCAGCTGGTTGAAGATTTCGCGCTCTTTGCCGTTGCTGGTCTCGGCGGTCTTGATGTTGTCGCCATAGACGTAGGCCACGGTGTAGCTCAGGCCCGGCACGCCGTACTCGGAGAAGTCCAGGCTGTAGCTGCCCTGCCAGGAACGCTCGTCTTCACCGTTGAAGTCCGACCAGTAGGAGTTGGCCAGCCAGATGGTGGTGCCGCCGTCGCCCAGGCCACCCTGATTCTGGTACCACCCGTAGTTATAGCCGGAATCACCGTTGTTGCGCTGGTGCGCGATCATGAAGGTGTGGACGCCGATGTTGTAGGCGGCCGACAGGCTCCAGATGGTGTTCTTGGTGCCGTCGATGCCGTTGTCGGAAGCGAAGTCTTCGTTCACGCGGGTGCGGTAGCCGTTGAAGTCCAGGGTCAGGGACTGCTTGTCGGCCACCGGGATGACGTAGTTCAGGTTCATGTACTGCTTGCGGGCGACGTCTTCGCTCTCGTAGCCGTACAGCGAGCCACTGAAGTTGTCGGTGAACTTGTAGCTGCCACCGAACACATCGATGCGCTTCAGGCCACCGCTGTCACGCCCTTCGGCGCTCTTGCGGGTTTCCGAAGTGAAGCGGCCGACGTTCAGCTCCAGGCCTTCGATCTCCTTGGAGGTGATCAGGGTGCCGGTGAAGCTTTCCGGCAGCAGGCGGGAGTTGTCGTAGCTGAGGATCGGCAGGGCCGGCATCTGGTCACCGTACTTGATCACGGTGTTGGAGAAGCGAGCCTTCACTGCGCCACCGGCGCGGGCCAGGTCATTGGCGGCTTCGCCGCTGTCGCCCTGCTTGAAGAAGTCGATGCCGGCGGCGCCGCTCTTGCCCTGGCCACCGTCCAGGCGCAGGGCGTACATGCCGAACGCGTCAACGCCGAAGCCCACGGTGCCCTGGGTGAAACCGGAGGTGAAGGTGGCGGTGGCGGCCTGGCCCCACTCTGCCTTGTCGTCGCGGCCGTGCTTGTAGTCACGGTTCATGTAGGCGTTGCGGAAGAACAGGTCCAGGTGGCTGTCTTCGGTGAAGCCTTTGGCGGTGGACTGGTCATCGGCCATTGCAGCGGTCGACGCGAGGATCCCCAGTGCGAGCAGACTGATCCGGTGGTTCAGCATCTTGATTTCCTTAATGGTGCAGCGCCAGCGAACAGAAAGAAAAAGCTCTCCGCCCCGAAGTGCGTGATCGGGGTAGGTGGAGTCCTGTGCTGGCATATTCTTTTGGTTGTATTCGGGGCGTGGTCGCCCCGGCGCCGCGGGATAATAGCAGAGGTTCGAACTTTTTCGTCCAGCCTCTGTCACGCGCCCGTCATGATTACCTGATCAGCGGTTTTGGCTACCGGATCACGCCGGCTCGCGGGGGATGGGCGAAGTCGCGGCAGGTTGCCGCGACGCCACGGTCAGCGGGAGAACGAGTGCTGGAACAGCCAGAGGCTGAGAATCAGCCCGCTGAATGCCGCAAGTGCGGCGCAGAGGAAGATCGAGCCGAAGCCGAAGCCGTTGGCGACGGCGCCCATCAGCGGCCCGGTGATGCCGAGGGACACATCGATGAACAGCGAATAGGCGCCCAGGGCGGCGCCACGATTGGAGGCAGGCACCAGGCCCACCGCTTCCACGCCCAGTGCAGGGAAAACCAGGGAGAAGCCGAAGCCGGTCAGCGCCGCGCCAGCCAGGGCAATCCAGGGCGTCGGGGCACTCCACAGCAGGAGGAGGCCGAGGCTTTCTACCGACAGGCAGGCAATCGCGACGCGGAAGCCTCCGTGGCGGTTGATCGCATTGGCGAACAGCAGGCGTGCACCGATGAAGCAGCCGCCAAAGGCGGTCAGGCAGTAGACCGCGTCCTTCCAGCCAAGGCTGGCGTAATAGAGCGTGATGAAGGTCGCGATGGTGCCGAAGCCGATGCCACCCAGCGCCAGGCCCATGCCATGGGGGAATACCCGCCCGAGCACGTGGTGGAAGGGCATCCGCTCGCCATGCACCAGGGCTGCCGCGCGTTTGGGCCAGGCCAGGGCGAAACCCAGCATGGCTAGCAGGACCACGCTGCCGCCCAGACTGGACAGCCCAAGCTGTCCGACCATCAGGACGCCCAGCGGCGCGCCGATGGCCAGAGCGCCATAGCTGGCGATGCCGTTCCAGGAGATGACTTTTGCGGTGTTCGCCGCGCCGACACGGTCAATGCCCCAGGCAATGGACGCACTACCGACCAGGCTTTCCGAAGTGCCCAGCACCAGGCGCGCGACCATCAGCAGGCCGAGGCTGATCCACGGCAGGCCTTGCATCGCCCAGGAACCGAGCATCAGTGCACCGCTAGCGGCGCAGCCGACCATGCCGTAGAGCACGGCGCGCTTGGGCCCGAGGGTGTCGATCACTTTGCCGGCGTAGGGGCGGGTCAGCAGAGTGGCCAGGTACTGGATGCTGATGACCAGGCCAGCCATTACCGAGCCGAAGCCCAGGTCGCTGTGCACGTAGCCGGGCAGCACGGCCAGCGGGATGCCAATGGTCAGGTAGGCGATGAAGGTGAAAAGGACGACGGACACCACTTGCAGGGTGGTGGACGAGGACGAGCGGGAATCGGCGGACATGTGCTGCGGTTCGGTACGGCGAGTGGTCCTACATGATGGACCGCGTCTGGCGTGTAGGAAAGCTAGCTAACGAACTACCTGCAAGTCAGTGCCGAGTTGCAGGAGCGAGCTTGCTCGCGAACCGTTTGACACGGAGCCGGCCGGACGAATCGTTCGCGAGCAAGCTCGCTCCTACGAAAAGCGGCTCAGGCGCGGCGAAAGAGGGTGGGGTAATCGATGACCAGGCCGTCGTCATCCACGCTCAGCAGCGCCTGGAATTGCGTGCCTTCGAGGTTCTCGTAGCGATAGTGGTGGGCGTCGATCCGCGTGTAGCCCTGGCGCATCCGCACGGGCTTGAGGGCCGGCGCTTCCAGATAGACGACGGCCAGCTCCCGGCGCTCACCATGGGCCAGGTGCAGGCGGCGAATGGGGAAGGTGTTGGTGAAAGGCGACGGCCAGATGTCGATGTCCAGGCAGCCGCCCAGGTCCTCCAGCGAGTCGCCTTCGGCGTTCTGCCAGTGGCCATCGCCATCGGTCAGCAGGTGCAGCTGATGCGTGCCGCGGGCGCTTTCCACACTGAAATGCGCTTCCCGCAGACGCCATTGATCATCCCATTCCAACTGGTAGTCGAGCTGGTACGAGGGCCCGCCTGCTTCATCGATGGCGCGGAGCTGGCTCTCGGCGCGACGCTCGTCCAGCTGCAGCGACTCCCAGCTGGCCGTCGGCGCGTGCCAGATGCCTTCCCAGTCCAGCGTACGCATCAGGGCGTCTCCAGCACCAGGCCCAGGCGTTGGCGCTTCGGCAAGCGGGCGACCACCAATTGGTGCGAGCGGGTCAGCGCTTCGCGCAATTCGGCGTCGCCCATGGGGTAGGGGCGCTGCATGGCAATCCAGAAGGCCCGTGCCAGATAGGGCGCGGGGCGGATGCCGGGGCGGTCGACGTAGCCCAGGAACAGCTCCGGGCCGACCTTGAAGGCCAGGCCGCCGTTGCCGCTGTCAAGAAAATCGAGGATGGCGAACATCTTGTTGCCGGCCACCGAGAACACCCGGTTGCTACCCCACTTGATGTCTTCACGGGCGCCGGGGAGTTCCAGGCAGAAGCGGGCGATCTGTTGCGGTGTCATGTGTCGCGGTTCCCTCAGTCCCGGAAATAGACCTCGACCAGATGGTAGCCGAACTGGCTTTTAACCGGCCCCTGAACCACGCCGACCGGTTTCTTGAAGATCACCTGGTCGATGCTACGGACCATCTGGCCCGGGCGCACCTCGCCCAGGTCGCCACCGCGCTTGCCGGAAGCGCAGGTGGAATGCTTGCGCGCCAGGGCGGCAAAGTCCTCACCCTTGGCTAGGCGCTGCTTGATCTGCTCGGCTTCGGCGGCGGTCTTGACCAGGATGTGGCGGGCCATGGCGACGGGCATTGGTTTGTGTCCTTGAATGAAAGCGTTTGCGGGGCATTGTACGGCAGCAGTGATGCAGGTCGCATTTCGCGATGGGTTGCATTGTCTGGCACTGGAGTGCTCCATAGAGTCAATCAGCCAATTCTTATTCTTAGGACGCTGCTGATAGACAGCGTCTGCCGCCACCTTGCGTACGGATGCAGTTCAATGGATATCCAAGCGATGCTCAAGATCCTGGCCACCCAGGATGGTTCGGATCTTTACCTCTCCACCGGTGCTCCGCCTTGTGCCAAGTTCAACGGGGTACTCAAACCCCTGACCAACGAACCGATGAAGGCCGGCGACGTCGCCCGCATTGGCTACGGGCTGATGGATGAGGAGCAGCGCGCGGAGTTTGACCGTGAACTGGAAATGAACCTGGCGATTTCCGTCGCGGGCGTCGGCCGCTTCCGTATCAACCTGTTCAAGCAGCGTAACGAAGTGTCCATCGTGGCGCGGAACATCAAGCTGGATATCCCGCTGTTCGCCGATCTGAATCTGCCCGAAGTGCTGCTCAAGGTGGTGATGGAGAAGCGTGGCCTGGTGCTCTTCGTCGGCGGCACCGGATCGGGCAAGTCCACCTCCCTGGCGGCGCTGATCGACCACCGCAATCGCAACAGCGGCGGCCACATCATCACCATCGAAGACCCCATCGAATACGTGCACCGGCACCGCAAGTCGATCATCAACCAGCGCGAAGTGGGGGTGGACACCCGCAGCTTCCATGCCGCGCTGAAGAACACCCTGCGCCAGGCGCCGGACGTGATCCTGATTGGCGAGATCCGCGACCGCGAGACCATGGAGCACGCCTTGGCCTTCGCCGACACCGGCCACCTGGCGATCTCCACGCTTCACGCGAACAACGCCAACCAGGCGCTGGACCGCATCATCAACTTCTTCCCCGAGGAGCGCCGGCCGCAGTTGCTCAATGACCTGGGCAACAACCTCAAGGCCTTCGTCTCCCAGCGCCTGGTGCGTACCCAGGACGGCAAGCGCCGCGCAGCGGTAGAAGTTCTGCTGGGCACCGCGACCATCAGCGATATCATCAAGCGCGGCGACTTCAGCTCGATCAAGGAAATCATGGACAAGTCCCGCGCCCTCGGCATGCAGACCTTCGACCAGGCGCTGTTCGACCTGGCAGTGGAGGGCGCAATCACCGAGGAAGAAGCGGTGAAGAACGCCGACTCGGCGAACAACCTGCGTCTGAAGCTCAAGCTGTACAAGGACAACCCGGGTAGCGTCGGCAGCGCTGCCACGCCCGCAGCGGCCAAGCCTGCCGCGCCGGCTCCGGCGCCCGTCGCTCCCCCGGCCGCCGCCCAGCCGGTGGAAGCTTCCAGCTGGGGGCTGGAACTCGCGCTGGAAGAGATCGAGGCGGAAGACGCGGAGAAGCCGGTCGGCCAGTAAGCCGCCCGCTGCACACAAAAAGCCCCGGCATGCCGGGGCTTTTTCATGGATTGCAGGAGCTGCATCAAAGCAGCGAGAGGGGATAGCTGATGATCAGCCGGTTCTCGTCGAAGCTGTTGGTGCTGCCCCAGTCGCGCCGCATGCTGGAGTTGCGCCACTTGAGGTTCAGCGTCCTGAAGGTGCCGCTTTGCACCGTGTACGCCAGTTCGCTTTCGCGGCCCCATTCGCGGCCGTCGTCGGTGCTGGTGTTGTGCACGTTGCGGCCCTGGATGTAGCGATTCATCAGGGTCAGGCCGGGCACGCCGAAAGCGGCGAAATCGTAGTCATGACGCAACTGCCAGGAGCGCTCCTTGGCACTCTCATAGCTGGCGTTGTAGCTGTCGTTGGCCAGGATACCGCCGCTGGTGCCATTGACGCGGAACCACTCGTCCTCGCCCATGACCTTCTGCAGGCCGAGATAGAAGGTGCTCGCGCCGTACTTTGCCGAGAAAAGTCCAGAGAAGGTGCGGTTGTCCAGGTCACCGGCACGGGCGCTGCCGTCCTCCTTACCCCAGAAGTAGCCGATATTCGCACCGAGCACCCAGTTGCCCAGCGGTTGGCTGTGCTGCAGTTGCAGGTACTGCTGCTGGTAGATGTCCTTCAGCTGCGCATTCCACAGGCCGACCAGGGTACGGTCGCCGTTGAAGCGGTACTCGCCGCCGGCGAAGTTGAAGCGGTCGGAGGTGTAGGCCGGGCGATTGAACAGCGACATGTCTTCCATGCTGGCGTCATTGCGCGGGCTGTTCTGGCGGAACTGGCCGCCGTAGAGGGTCAGGCCGTCGATTTCCTTCGAGGTGACCTGTGCGCCCTGGAAGGTCTGCGGCAGCGAGCGGCCGTCATCCGAGCGCAGGATCGGCAGTACCACCATCCATTCACCGGCCTTGAATTCGGTTTTCGACACCTTGGCCTTGCCGGCCACCGCCAGGCGGCCGAAGTCGTCGGCGGGGCGGCCGTCGTCGTGGGTCGGCAACAACTGGGTGCCGGCCGTGCCTTTGCCGCCGTCTAGCTTCAGGCTGTACAGCCCGAGCACGTCCAGGCCTAGCCCGATGGTGCCCTGGGTGTAGCCGGAGCGGGCGTCGAGGATGAAGCTCTGTGTCCATTCTTCCGCCTTGCCCTGGCGGGCTTCGCCGACATAGTTGCGGTTCATGTAGAAGTTGCGCAGCAGCACGCTGGCCTTGGCTTCCTCAAGGAAACCGGCTTCCTCGGCGCTGGCCAGGACGGGCAGGGCGGGTAGCAGGCAGGCGCTGATGGTGAGGTGGGGCAGGTGGCGGAGCATGGGGGTTCCCTCGGCATTCTTGTCGTTGTTCGGGGCGAACGAGGCCCTCCGCGCGGCTCTGTCAGGAGCGGCGGATGGAGGTTGAAAACGGTCAGCGACTGCGGATCAGGCGATCAGCCGGGCGCGAGGGGCGTGCAAGCAAGCGTGCGAAGACAGACGGCGGGGGCGATGCACGCGCGCGGGCGTGCCAGGGAGAGCGTGAGCATGTGAACGGGCCTTTCTTATTAGTAGTTGTTGGCGGCGCATCGAGGCGGCGACTGGGGCCATAGTGGTGCTCCGCGAAGCGCCTTCGCAATTCGCCCGAGGCGTAAGCGTTCGCTGTTCGAACGGCAATTAACCAAATGGAACATTCATCCGCCGGCACTACGCGTAGGATGGCCGACACAATGCTGCGCGGGACTTGTATCGTGCGGCCTTTCAGCGGACCCGCGAGGTGCTCCCGGCTTGGCGTGACGGATTCTTTCTCCGGCGCGCCCTGCTAGGCTGTCCTGCTCTTCCTGTTGGCCTCGCGCCCGCCGCATCTGCCTAGTGAATCCGTGAGTCGATGAGTACCAGTCAATCGCCGTTGTCCGGCGTCCACCAACCCTTCAAGGGCATCCTGCTCATCGTCCTGGCGACCTTCCTGTTCTCCAGCCACGACGCGCTGTCCAAGTACCTGGCGAGCATCTATCCCATCGTCATGGTGGTGTGGGCGCGCTATGTGGTGCACACGCTGTTGATGGCGGGCATCTTCCTGCCGCGCGCCGGCCTTGCCGTGCTGCGCACCCGTCATCCCTTCCTGCAGACGATCCGCGCGCTGTGCCTGCTGGGCACCAGCTTCCTGTTCACCACCGGCCTGCAGTACATCCCGCTGGCCGAGGCGACCTCGGTGAACTTCCTCGCACCGCTGCTGGTGACGGCGCTGTCGGTACCGTTGCTGGGCGAGCGGGTCAGTGCCGGGCAGTGGGCGGCGGTGCTGGTGGGATTTGCTGGTGTGCTGATCATCGTCCACCCCGGTGGCGACCTGTTCACCCCGGCGGTGCTGTTGCCGTTTGGCTCGGCGCTGTGCTTCAGTTTTTACCAGTTGCTGACGCGCAAGCTCAGCCAGGTGGACAGCCCGACCACCAGCAACTTCTTCGCCGGGCTGTGCAACACCCTGATCGTCAGCGCACTGGTGCCGTTCTTCTGGCAATGGCCGGGGTTGGTGCATGGCCTGATGATGCTGGCCCTGGGTACCTGCGGGATGACCGCACACCTGTTCCTGACCCAGGCTTTCAAGCATGCGGCGCCAGCGCTGCTGGCACCGTTCAGCTATTGCCAGATCGTCTTCGCCGGGCTGCTGGGCTTCGTGATCTTCGGCCATACGCCGGAACCGTCGGCG
This sequence comes from Pseudomonas sp. YH-1, assembly GCF_051990045.1. NCBI lineage: Bacteria > Pseudomonadati > Pseudomonadota > Gammaproteobacteria > Pseudomonadales > Pseudomonadaceae > Pseudomonas > Pseudomonas sp. YH-1. The sequence goes on from NZ_CP178184.1 coordinate 4,418,136, forward strand.
CTGCTGGGTATCGCGGTGATCTGTGGCAGCGGCGTGGTTGCAGAGCCGCAAGCGGTAGACACGTTGCTCTTCCTGTAGGAGCGAGGGGGACGCCCAGTCCTTGCTCGCGAACGGATTTGCCGGCGGCTCGGGAGCTGGGCGGGTTCGCGAGCATGCTCGCTCCTATAATGTTCTGCCCGTCATTCGATCTCGAACAGGCCATGGCGGATCGGCCCGACCTGCAGGCGCTGACGCACGTCGTCGTCGATGCGCGGGTCGTCCGGCTGGTACAGCTTCACCTGGCGATAGGCGCTGATGCGGTTGATCTCCGGGCCCAGGTATTCCCAGACCACGCGAGTGCACGCCGGGGTGCGCCGGTCGCCGCTGGAAACGCCGGTCTTCAGGCCGTTGAGGCGGGTGATGCGGCTCTTGAAGCTGGGGATGAGGATCGTCTGGCTCATCTCGTTGACGGTGAGCGACTCGTAGTCCATCAGGAACACCCGGTCCTGCAGCTGGAAGGCTGCACCCAGGTAGCGGCAGCGCACCCAGTCCTCGGCCTGCACATCGGTACTGCTGGATCGCTCCTGGCGCTCCTGGCGCTCGAAGAGGAAGTTGCCGTCCTCTTCATACAGGTGCACCAGCGACAAGAGGATCGAGCCCGGCACTGACATGCAGTTGGAATACTCGAAGTAGTAGCCGCAATAGCGCGACAGGTTGCCCGCGTGCTCGCGCAAGGGACGGAGCATTTCGAGCAGCGGATCATGACGCTGACTATTCGCCGGCGAGGCACCCCGTGCGCCAATCAGTCGGGCGAACTGTTCAGGGGGCAATTGCAGCTCGTAATCCTCGACACCGAAGAAATCTCCAATCCGTTTGAGGTTGTAGGCCGTGGGTTGGCTCTGCCCACCCAGGTACTTGTTGAACTGCGCGCGGTTGATCGCAAGCTTCCGGCAAACCTCCGAAATAGAGCGGTAGTGGGCGCACAGCAGCTTGAGATTGGGGCCGAGGTTTTCGGACATTCGTGCCAGGTCCAGGTGATGCGACTGGCGCAATAATAGCGCCAAGTGGCGTCAATTCGTAGCAAGCCGCGAAATTGTTTCGCAAGGCTTCGGGCGCAACCATGCGCCCCCAGTGAGCGGGCCAGCCCCAGGTCCGTGCTCCCACAATAACAATCGAGGCCCCAGCACATGCTCGACGCGATCAACGATTTCCTCTCCGGGAAAGTCCTCATCGTCCTCATCGTAGGACTCGGTGCGTACTTCACCATCCGTTCCCGTTTCGTCCAGTTCCGCCACTTCGGCCACATGTTTGGTGTGTTCAAGGAGTCGATCCGCGGCCAGTCCGGCCAGCTGAGTTCGTTCCAGGCCCTGATGCTGAGCCTCGCCGGCCGCGTGGGCGCCGGTAACATCGCCGGTGTCGGTATTGCTGTGACCCTGGGTGGCCCCGGCGCCGTGTTCTGGATGTGGGTGACCGCGCTGGTGGGCATGTCCAGCAGCTTCTTCGAATGCACCCTGGCCCAGGTCTACAAGCGCAGCGACGGCGACGGCCTGTATCGCGGCGGCCCGGCCTACTACATCCAGCACGGCCTGAAGCTGCGCTGGATGGCGCTGACCTTCGCGGTCCTGCTGCTGGTCACCTATGGCTTTGCCTTCAACGGCCTGCAAGCCTTCACTGTGACCCACTCGCTGCAGAACGCCTTCGACATCCCGGTGCTGTACTCGGGCATCGCCCTGGCCGTGCTGCTGGCGATCGTGTTCTTCGGCGGCATCCAGCGCATTGCGGCGGTCTCCGACCTGCTGGTGCCGGTCAAGACCCTGGCCTACATCGCCGTGACCCTCTACGTGATCGTCACCCAGATCGAACTGGTGCCGGGCATGCTGACCACCATCGTGAAGAGCGCCTTCGGCCTGGAACCGGCCTTCGCCGGCCTGCTGGGTAGCGCCATCGTGATGGGCGTGAAGCGCGGCGTGTTCGCCAACGAAGCGGGCCTGGGCAGTGCGCCGAACGTCGCCGCTGTCGCCGCTGTGCGTCACCCGGCCTCCCAAGGCGTGGTCCAGGCGTTCAGCGTGTTCCTCGACACCTTCGTCATCTGCACCTGCACCGCGCTGCTGATCCTGCTCTCGGGCTTCTACACCCCCGGCTTCGAAGGCGACGGCATCACCCTGACGCAGAACTCGCTGGCCGCCGTGGTCGGTGACTGGGGTCGCATCTTCGTCAGCGTCGCGCTGTCGCTGTTCGTGTTCACCTGCATCACCTACAACTACTACCTCGGTGAGAACGCCCTGCAGTTCATCGTCGGTCGCAGCCGCTCCGCGCTGATCGCCTTCCGCGTGCTGGTGCTGGGCCTGATCCTCTGGGGCTCGATGCAGAACCTGGGCACCGTGTTCGCCTTCGCCGACATCACCATGACCTGCCTGGCCTTCGTCAACCTGGTGGCCCTGGCGATGCTGATCAAGACCGGGCTGCGCGTGATGCGTGACTACGACGAACAACGCCGCGCCGGCATCGAGCGCCCGGTGTTCGACGCCAGCAAGTTCGCCGACCTGGACATCGACCACGATGCCTGGCGCGATGCGCACAAGATCAATTCGACTGCTCCGGCCCACGGCAGCCTGCCCGCCCAGGGCTGATCCGCTGACTTTGGTCTGATACGCGAGGCCGGGACTTCTCCCGGCCTCGCGGTTTATCCTGTGAACTTTCCTACAAGAGCACTGGCATGCGTCGAGTGAAGAATCTCTTCGTCCTCTATACCGGCGGCACTATCGGCATGCTGCAAACCGCCGAAGGCCTCGCCCCGGCTGGCGGTTTCGAAGCTCGCATGCGCGAACAACTGCAAGGCCAGGGCGAGACTCGCCTCAACTGGACCTTTGCCGAACTGCAACCGCTGCTCGACAGCGCCAACATGACCCAGGCCAACTGGCTGGCCATGCGCGACGCCATTGTCCATGCGGTGGAGCAGGGCGGTCATGACGGCGTGCTGGTGCTGCACGGCACCGACACCCTGGCCTACAGCGCCGCCGCGCTGTCGTTCCTGCTGCTGGGCCTGAAGGTGCCGGTGCTGCTGACCGGCTCCATGCAGCCCATGGGCGCGCCGGGTAGCGATGCCCCGTCGAACCTGCTGGGTTCGCTGACAGCGCTGGAGCGCGGCGTCGAGCCGGGCGTCTGGTTGTTCTTCAACGGCGAGCTGATGCACGGCGCCCGTGTCACCAAGCTGCGCAGCGACGCCTTCGATGCTTTCGCCGTACTGCCCCGCGAGCGCCAGGGGGAGCGTGCCGAGTCGCTGCCTGCCGAGTTGAGTTACCGCCAGCCGCGCCAACCGGCGAACCTTGTGGTGCTGCCGCTGTTTCCCGGTTTGCGCACCGAGCACCTGCGCGCTTTGTTGGGAACCGGCGTGCAGGCGTTGCTGCTGGAGTGTTTCGGTAGCGGCACCGGCCCGTCGGACAACGAAGACCTGCTGGCCGCTCTGCGCGAAGCCCACGCTCGCGGCGTGGTGTTGGCGGCGATCAGCCAGTGCCCGCAGGGCCATGTGGCCTTCGATGTCTACGCGGCCGGCAGTCGTCTGCGCGATGCCGGATTGGTGTCTGGCGGTGGGATGACTCGTGAAGCAGCGCTGGGCAAGTTGTTCAGCCTGATCGGCAGTGGCCTGCCGCCTTCCGAGGTCGAGCGGCTGTTCGCGCTCGACCTGTGCGGCGAGCGCGTCGACGCCCGGTAAAGGAAAGTGCCCCGCTCAGGGGCGCGACTCTTCCAGCGGCACGTTGAGCACTTCGCGCACCAGCATGGCGATGCTGCTCACGCCCATCTTTTCCTTGATCTTGGTACGGTGCACATCGACCGTCTTGACGCTGATGTTCAGCTCGCGGGCGATGACTTTGCTGGCCTTGCCATCCACCACCATCATCAGGATTTCCCGCTCCCGCCCGGTGAGCAGGTCGAGCTTGTGTTGCAGGACCTGCTTCTGTTCCTGACCTGCGTGTACCTGCACCGCGCTTTTCAGCGCCGCCTGGATGCGGTCCAGCATCTGCTGTGGGTTGTAGGGCTTTTCGACGAAATCCAGCGCGCCGTTCTTCATCGCCTTCACCGACATCGGGATATCGCCGTGGGCGGTCACGAAGATGGTCGGCAGGTTGATGCCCTTGTCGTTGAGCATTTCCTGCAACTGGAAGCCGCTGGTCTCGGGCATGCGCACGTCGAGCACCAGGCAGGCGGGGAGTCGGGGGTCATATTCGCGCAGGAACTCTTCGGCACCGCCGAAACACAGCGACTCGATGCTGACCGACTCGAGCAGCCAGGCGAGGGAGGTGCGCAGGTCCTTGTCGTCGTCGACGATGTAGACCACGGGTTTTCTAGCTTCCATCAGGCGTTGCCACTTTCTTTTTTATCGTTGTAGAGCTGCACGTAGGCCGCGTCCGCCGGGTGTAGGCCCCGGTCGTCGCAATGGCATGGCTCGGAGCATACCCATAGTCGCCGAGGCTGACGATAAAGAAACCACCTACATGACTAGCGGCCACTACCTTCTGGCGTGGTAATCGTCTGAATGTTTCGTTCCGCGGCGCTGCCCTACGCTGGCCCCCTACAAGAAAGGCCGGGCGTGCCGGCCACTCCAGCACAAGGGGCGAAGAAATGGCCAACACCCTCAGCCAGACCCAGATCGACTTCCGCAACGCCATGGCCCAGCTGCCGGCGGCGGTGAACATCATCACCACCAACGGCCCGGAAGGCCGCTGTGGCATTACCGCCAGCGCGGTGTGCTCGGTCACCGATTCGCCGCCCACGGTACTGGTCTGCGTCAACCGCGGCAGCGCGACACACGATGTGTTCCGCAGCAACGGCCACCTATGCGTCAACGTGCTGTGCGGCGAGCAGGAAGAGCTGGCCAAGCACTTTGCCGGGATGACCAAGGTCTCCATGGAAGAGCGCTTCACCTGGGACCTCTGGGACGACGGCTACGCCGGCCTGCCGGTGCTGCGCCAGGCGCTGGTGAGCCTGGAAGGGCGCATCAGCGACTGCAAGGAAGTCGGTTCGCACACGGTGATGTTCGTCGAGCTGGAAAAGGTCGCTGTGCGCGAGCGCCAGGACAGCCTGGTGTACTTCAATCGCGTGTTCCACCGCGTCGAGCGCGAAGCCGTGCTGCGCGCGAGCTGATGGCTGACTCCCAGACAACAAGAACGAGGTAATCGCCGTGACCGTGAAGATTTCCCAGACTGCCGACATCCAGAAGTTCTTCGAAGAAGCCAGCGGCGCCCTGAACGACCAAGGCGATCTGCGGGTGAAGAACCTCATCCTGCGCATCCTGCAGGACACCGCCAGGCTCATCGAAGACATGAACGTCACCCCTGATGAGTTCTGGAAGGCGGTGGACTACCTCAACCGCCTCGGCGCGCGCCAGGAAGCCGGCCTGGTCGTCGCCGGCCTGGGCATCGAGCACTACCTCGACCTGCTACTGGACGCCCAGGACGCGGCGGTCGGCATCGAAGGTGGCACTCCGCGCACCATCGAAGGTCCGCTGTATGTGGCCGGTGCACCGCTGTCCGAAGGCGAAACCCGCATGGACGACGGGAAGGACGCCGGCACCGTGATGTTCCTCTCCGGCCGCGTGTTCGACCTCGACGGCAAGCCCCTGGCCGGCGCCGTGGTCGATCTCTGGCACGCCAACACCAACGGCACCTACTCGTACTTCGACAGCAGCCAGTCCGAGTACAACCTGCGCCGGCGCATCGTCACCGACGGCGAAGGCCGCTACAAGGCGCGCAGCATCGTGCCCAGTGGTTATGGCTGCCCGCCGGATGGCCCGACCCAGGAGCTGCTCAACCAGCTCGGCCGCCACGGCCAGCGCCCGGCGCACATCCACTTCTTCATTTCCGCGCCGGGCCATCGCCACCTGACCACGCAGATCAACCTGGCCGGTGACCAGTACCTGTGGGACGACTTCGCCTATGCCACCCGCGACGGCCTGATCGGCGAGGTGCGCTTCGTCGAGGACGCGGCCGCCGCCCAGGCGCGCGGTGTGGAAGGGCGCTTCGCCGAGATCGAGTTCGACTTCCAGCTGCAGCAGGCCGTTTCCGCCGACGCCGAAGACCGCAGCAACCGCCCCCGCGCCTTGCAGCAAGCCTGATTCTGCGACCGCTCCAATCCTGCGCCGTAGGATGGCGTGGAGCGAAGCGATACCCATCAATCCGTGCACCGACCGCATGGGTATCGCTGCGCTCCACCTATCCTACGAAAGGCCGCTTAACTCAGCCTTTGCGCTCGCGATGCATCAACCATAGGAAGTACGGGCAACCGATGAACGCCGCCAGCAATCCCGCCGACACAGGCCACGGATAGGCGATATTCCGCCCCAGCCAGTCCGCCACCACCATGATCAGCGCCCCGGCTACCGCGCTCAGCAGCACTTGCGGCGCGGCACGGCGCACGCCGAGGTGGCGGGCGATGTGCGGGCCGATCAGGCCGACGAAGCTCAGCGGGCCGACGATGATGGTCGCGGTGGCGGTGAGCACCGCGGCCGTCAGCAGGATGGTCAGGTGGCTCAGCCGCAACCTCAGTCCCAGCGCGGTCGCTGTACCATTGCCCAGCGTCAGCAGGTCCAGCGGGCGAGCCAGCAGCAGGCTGACACCAATCATTACGGCGCCGACCAGCAGCCCGGTGGTCGCCGACAGCACATCCACCTGATAGGTCGAGCCGGTCATCCAGCTCATCATCGCCGTCATGCGCGGATCGCCGCTGGCCAGCAGCAGGGTGCTCAGCGAGTGCAGCAGGGTGGTCAGGCATACGCCGGTCAGCAGCAGGCGCTCGGCATTGAAGGTCTTGCGCCAGGCGAACCACAGCAGCAGGCCGAGGGTCAGCAATGCGCCGATGCTGGCGGCCGGAACCATGTAGGCCTGCGGCTGCGGCATCACCAGGAACAGCACCAGCACCGCGATCGCCGAGCCGGAGGTGGCGCCCAGCACTTCCGGGCTGGCCATGGGGTTACCGGTCAGGCGCTGCACCAGCAGGCCGGCCACGGCGAGCATGGCACCGGCAGCCAATGAGCCGAGCACACGCGGCAAGCGCCATTGCAGGATGGCGTCGCTCAGGCCGGCGTCGCCCCAGTGCCAGCCATTGGCGTCCACCGCGAAGTAGATGGCCGGCAAGGTCAGCATGCCGAGCAATATCGCTGCACCGATGATCAGCCGCCAAGGATGCTCGCGCTGCGGCTTGGCCGGCGCCAGGCGAGGGACGATGCCGCCGCTGCGCTGGCGACTGAGCAGCCACAGCAGCAACGGCACGCTGAAGACGCCGGTGAGGATGCCGGCGGGAATTTCCCCGGCGAAGCGCGACAGCTCGCGGGCGATCTGGTCCACCACGCAGAGCAGCGCAGCGCCTAGTAGCGGCGCCCAGATCAGACGCTGCCTGAGCGTACGCGCACCGCACAACCGGGCAATCGCTGGCGCGGCAAGGCCGACGAAAGCCAACATGCCCACGGCGCTGGTGACGAACGCGCTCAACGACACGGCCACGGCCAGGCCCATGACACGGGTGCGCAGCAGGTTCACGCCCACCGCGGCGGCACCTTCATCTTCCAGCCCCAATGCGGCCAGCGGGCGCACCATCAGCAGCGCGATGACCATGGCCACCGCCAGGCGCGGGGCGAGGTACAGCACGCCGTCCCAGCCGCTCTGGTTCAGCGAGCCGGCTTGCCAAAGCAGCAGGTCGATCAGGTAGTCGTGGTTGAACAGCACCAGCAGCGCGTTGAGGGACACGCAATAAAGGCTGATGACCATGCCGGCAAGGATGAAACGCAGCGGTGACAGGGTACGGCCCCAGGCGAAGGCGAACAGCAGGCAGGCCGCCAGCGCAGCGCCAGTGAGGGTGACGGCTTCCAGGCCATGCACCAGCAAGGTGGGGGCGAAGATGGTGGCGGCCGACAGGGCGAGGTTGGCGCCGGCGGACACTCCCAGGGTCACCGGCTCCGCCAGCGGGTTGCGCAGGATCTGCTGGAACAGCGTGCCGGCCAGGGCCAGCGCGGCGCCAGCCATCAAGCTCACCGCCAGGCGCGGGAAGAAGCTGAAGTGCAGCAGTACCTGGCGCACGTCGTCCAGGTTCGGCGACCACAACGCCTGCCACCAGAGGTCGCGGGGCAGGGCGCCTTGCAGGCCATGGAACACCAGCAGGCCAGCAAGGATCGTCAGCAGCAGCGTGCAGATCGCCGGGCCCAGCGGCAGGCCACTGCGCGGGGCGGAGAGGTCGAGGGTCGATTCAGACATGGGCGACCTCCGTGGCGCTGTCCAGGTAGGCCGCGATGCGTTCGGCGAGGTCCAGCACCGAGGCGGCGCCGGCATAGGGGTAGAAGCGCTGCAGGGTCAGGGTGTGGCCCTGGCGGACGGCGGGCAGGTTGGCCCAGAGGTCGTTGGGTTGCCGCAGGCTCTGCAGGCGTGCCGAAGTGGTGGGAATATCGACATACACGAGATGCGCGTCCGGCCGTTCGGCCAGCCGCTCGATGCTGACCATGGCCAGTCCCACGGGGCCGACCGGTCCCTGCCAGGCATTCTCGACGCCCAGTCGGTCGAGCACGTCCTGCACCATGCTGTTCTTGCCGTAGACGGCAGCGTGGCGGCCGTCCTGGTTGAGTACGGCGACGCACACGGGGGGCAGGCTGCGGTTTGCCAGCTTCGCCCGCAGCTCTGCCAGGCGCAGTTCGCCTGCGGCGATGTAGTCGGCGGAGGCTTGTTCGACGCCCAGCCGCCGCGCCAGGTCGTTCATGAAGTCGGTAGTGGCTTTCCAGGCGCCCTCGGGAGCGGGGTAGATCGCGACTTTCTCGGTGGGTGCAATGCCGTTGAGTCGTCGCTGCAAGGTCGGTGTCATCGGGTCGCTGAGGATCAGTTGCGGCTGCAGCTGCTGGATCAGCTCGAGGTTGGGTTCCCAGTACGGCCCCACGTCACGCACGCTTTCCGGTAGCGCCATGGTGGGCATGCGCACCCGGTAATAGCGGTCGTCGGAGATCGCCAGGGGTGGCACGCCCAGCGTCAGCAGTGTCTCGGCGGCCACCCAGTTGAGCGCGACGATCCGCGTCAGGCGCTCGCCGGCGAACACCGGCAGGCCGGACGCGCAGGCCAGCCCGCCGATGGCGAGCCCCTGCAACAGATGGCGACGGGTGAGGGACATGCACTACTCCTCGCTTGAAGCAACAGGCTTCTGAAACAACAGTCTTCTGAAACAAGAAAGGCCCCCTGCGTACAGGGAGCCCGGAAAGAGCGCGTGGAGGCGACGCGAGCCGCCTCCACGAGTGCCTTACCAGCTGTACTTCACGCTGGTCATGACGGTCCGGCGCAGGCCCGGGTAGCAGGAGATCGGGCTGTCGCAGGTCGCGGCATATTCCTCGTCCAGCAGGTTCTGGGCGTTCACCGAGAGGGTCACGTTCTTGTTCAGCGGGTAGCTCACACCGGCGTCGAACAGGGTGTAGTTGTCGACGTGGTAGGTATTGGCGTTGTTACCGTAGAGCGAGCCGGTGTAGCGCACGCCGCCGCCGATGGAGAGGCCGTCGACCGCACCTTCGTGGAAGGTGTAGTTCAGCCAGCCGTTGGCCATGTGCTCGGGCACGTTGGCCGGGCGGTTGCCTTCGTTGGCATCGTTACTCTTGGTGATCTTGGCCTTGGTGTAGGTATACGAGGCCAGCAGGTCCCAGTTCTGGTCCAGCTTGGCTTTCAGCTCGGCCTCGATGCCGCGCGAGCGCTGCTCGCCGGTGGCCTCGCTGAAGCCGGTCGGTACGCCGTTGGCATTCAGCTGGTTGGTGAGGATGTTTTCCTTGGTCAGCTCGTAGGCGGCCAGGGTGATCAACAGCGTTTCGTCTGGCTGGAACTTCACGCCCGCTTCGTACTGGTGAGCTTCGCTGGCCTTGAAGGCGCTGCCGTCGGAGCTGATGCCGGTGTTGGGCACGAAGGACTCGGAGTAGCTGACGTAGGGCGCCAGGCCGAAGTCGGTCAGGTAAGTCAGGCCGACCCGGCCGGTGAAGGCGTTGTCCTTCTGCATGCTGTGGGCGCCGACGTGGTTGTCCAGGTCGTTGCGCACGTAGTCGTAGCGGCCACCGGCAGTGAGGATCCAGTGGTCGTCGAACTTGACCTGGTCCTGCAGGTAGGCGCCGATCTGCTCGATGTTCTGGTCGTAGTCGATCGCCTGGCCGGCGAGGGTGGTGTCCTTGGTCGGACGCGGCACGCTCTGGCCGTACACCGGGTTATCCAGGTTCAGCGACGGGCCGAGGGTGCGCCAGCGGGCGATATTGGCGTCCTGCCAGCTGTAGTCCGCGCCCATCAGCAGGGTGTGCTTGATGGCGCCGGTGTCGAAGTTGGCCTGCAACTGGTTGTCGAGGTTGAAGGTGTCCATGTGCTGGTCGAAGCGATCCGCGGTGCGGATGATGTTCCGACCGACCTGCAGTTGCGGCAGCAGGTTGTTGAAGATCAGGTCGACCTGGCCGTAACGAGCGTTCTGGCGGAACTCCCAGGTGTCGTTCAGACGGTGGCGAAACTCGTAGCCCAGGGTGTACTGGTCCTGGTCGAAGTGGTTGTAGTTGTGGTCGCCCAGCAGCGTGCCGGTAGGGTGGCCATTGACGCTGTAGTCGAAGATCGAGCCGGAGTTACGGTCCCGCAGAAAGTCGGTGAGGATCGTCAGGCTGGTGTCTTCGTCCGGCGCCCAGGTGAAGGACGGGGCGATGTAGTAGCGGTTGTCCTCGACCTCGTGGCCGTCGTCGTACTCGGCCTGGGTGTTCGAGTCGCGGGCCAGGCCCACCACGCGGTAGAGGAACTGGTTCTGGTCGTCCAGCGCGCCGCCGAGGTCGAACTGGCCCTGCTTGCGGTCATGGTTGCCGCCCGTCAGTTCGACTTCGTTGATGTGGTTGGCGGTGGGCTTCTTGCTCACACGGTTGACGATGCCGCCGGCGTCGCCCAGGCCGAACAGGCTGGAGGACGGGCCACGGACCACGTCGATGCGCTCGAAGGCATAGGGCTCGCTGCGAAAGAAGGCGTAGCTGTTGTTCTGCTGACGCAGGCCGTTGAGGTAGTCGCTGGTGGCCTGAGCGTTGAAGCCGCGGATATACAGCCAGTCGAAGCCTTTCGGGTCGAGGCCATAGGCTTCCACCTTGACGCCGGGCACGTAGCGCAGCGCTTCGGTCACGGTCTGGGCCCCCTGGGCGTCCATCTGCTTGCGGGTGATCACCGAGATCGACTGGGGGATTTCCAGCAGCGGGGTATCGGTCTTGCTGCCGCTGTTGGAGGTGCGCGGCACGTAGCTGTCTTCACCCTCAACAGTGCCGGTGATGACCTGGGCGGACATGTTCAGGGTGTCGCCGCTGGCGGAGTCGGCACCCAGCAGAGTCACGCGGCTGCCTTCGACCTGGTACTTGATGCCGGTGCCCTGCAACAGGCGCTCCAGCGCCTGGGTGGGCTCCATCTCGCCGCGCACGCCGGGGGCGCGCAGGTTCTGCACCTGGGTCTGGTTGAAGACGATCTGCAGGTTCGACTGCGCGCCCAGGCTGGTCAGGGCGGACGCCAGGGACTGGGCCGGGATGTCGATGCGGACCGGGGCGGCCTCCACGGCGGAAGCCGCCAGGACCATGCCCAGGGCGGTGGCGCGAACCAGGCGTGCCAGAGGCTTCACCTTGTGCTGGGATTGCAGCGCAGTGCGGGTGCGACTCACTTGTTTAGCTCCTATGATCTTAATGCAGTTTCTAATAAGAATGATTCAGCTTTATGTGACGCGCCGGCTGGAAAAAACCGGAAAAATCCGTTCGATCTTTTTTGTTGCTGAGTGACGGCGTTATGAAGAGGGCGGCCATCCGGACCGCCGGCCGTCAATGCATCGCCATGCCGGAACCGCCCCGTGGCGCCTTGGCGCGGGGCTCCGCGATTTCCACGATCTGCCCGGCGCTCATGCGAAGCAGGCGATCGGCGACGTCGAAATAACGGTCGTCGTGGGAGATCACGATCAGCGTCTTGCCCTGGGCGCGCAGCTCGGGCAGCAGCTCGGTGTAGAAAATCCGGCGGAACTCCGGGTCCTGGTCCGCCGCCCACTCGTCGAACACCAGTACCGGGCGTTTCTCCAGCCAGGCCTGTACCAGGGCCAGGCGCTTGCGCTGGCCGGTCGAGAGGTCGGTGGTGGAGAATTCCTGGCCCTGCAGGCTGACCTTGTGGGCGATTTCCAGGCGTTCCAGGTAGCGGCTGGCTTCAGCCGGGATGTCCTGGCTGCCCTTGAGCAGGTCTTCGAAGAGGAAGTAGTCGGCGAAGATGGTGGTGAACAGTTGGCGGTAGTCATCGCGGTTGGCGTCTCCCACCGGCTGGCCGTTGAGCAGCAACTCGCCACCGCGCGGGGCGTAGAGGCCGAGCAGCAGCTTGATCATCGTCGTCTTGCCGCAACCGTTCTCACCGGCGATGAAGAGGATCTCGCCTCGGCTGACCTTGAGGTTCAGCGGGCCGACGCCAAAGCCACGGGAACCGTCGTCGGTGGGGTAGTGGTAGGCCAGGTCGCGCAGTTCGATGGACTGGAAGTCCAGCGGCTTGCGACCGTCGTCGGCCAGCAGCAGGTTCGGCTCTGGCGAGGAGAAACGCACCGACAGTTCGGCAATCCTGCGGAACGCAACCTGGGCGCGGGTCACCACCGGCAGCTGGCCGATCAGCCCCTCCAGCGGGCCCTTCATGTACAGCAGCACCAGGATGAAGCCGGACAGCGTCGCCTGGTCGGTGCTCGGCCACAGCGACTGATAGGCCAGCGCCACACCGATGACGATGAAGAACAGCGTCGAACCGAAACCCTTGGCGACGTTGAACAGGTTGATCGAGCGCAGCTGGATGTCGCAGATTTCGTCGGCGGTGCCCTGCAGGCGTTCGCTGTAGTGCTGGAAGCGGCGCGGGCGGCTGATGCGCAGCTCCTTGGCACCCTCGGCAATGGCGCGGTAGTGCTTTTGCAGCTCGTCTTCCTTGTCCCGTGCTTCGAAGAAGCCCTTGATGCCTTTCGCCCGTGCGACGTACTGCACGGCGCTGCCGACAACGATGGCCACAGCGGTGGCGAGGAACATCGGTGGTGACAGCCAGGCCAGGTAGCCCAGGCAGCCCAGCGTGGTGGTCAGCGCGACGGCCAGCGGCGCGAAGGCGAAGGCGAAGTCGCTGATGGTGTCGATGTCATGGGTCAGCACCGGGATCAACCGGTGGCTGCGGTAGCGCTCGATCTGCTCGATGGGTGCGGCGATGATCTTGCTGCCCAGATCCTTGCGCAGGCTGGCGATGACGTGCTGGCCGACATAGTTGGTGCCGCGGTCGGAGATGATCGAGCCGATCAAGGCTACGGCGCATAAGCCGGCGAAACCCAGCAGCAACGCGGCGGACATGCCTCCTTCGGAATGCAGGCCGTAGTTGATGGTGGCAAGCAGCGCGGTAATCGCGGCGCCGCCAAGAATTCCCAGCAGGGTAGCGAGGGCCAGCGGCAGCCAATAAGGCCGCAGCAACTTGAGCATTTCGCGGAAAGCGCTTGGAGCGGGAGTCTGCATCGTCTTTTCCTGGACCCGACCCGCCGGAAGGCGGGCCGCACAACGGGACGAGACGGTGCGCGAATCAGGAAATCATCGGCAAATCCGAATCGTTCCTATCAAGACGAATGAGCGGAGCGAAAGCTGAAGAGAATTTGCGAATTTGTCGCAAATGAGTCGGCGCAGCTGCCGAGGTCTCTGTAGGGGTTAGAGCTGTACGTATCGACTGGCGAGGACGGTGCGGCCCTGATTGTCCTTGCGCAGTTCCAGCGGCAGAACCTTGGGCAGGGAATCCACCAGCGCCTGGAGGTCGTCGGTGCGGTAGATGCCGCCAATGCGCATGGCGGCGACGGTGGCGTCGTCGAGGAATACCGGCTGCTTGAGGTAGCGGTTGATCAGCGGGATGGCCGACTGCAGGGTCAGGTCATCGATCACCAGCTTGCCCTCGATCCAGGCGATGGCGCCGGCGGGGGCGACCTGGGCCAGTTCGATGCGCTGGCTGCCCTGGCTGTAGCGCGCCTGCATGCCCGGCGTGAGCTGGGCGCTGTTGCCGTCGACACTGTCCGGCGGGCTGACCACCACCGAGCCTTCGAGCAGGGTGACCAGCATCTGGTGCGAGTCAGTCCAGACGTTGAAACGCGTACCGGTGACCCGCACGCTGCCGTTGTCGGTGTAGACCGAGAACGGCTGCAGGGTGTCGTGGGTGACGCGGAAGTAGGCTTCGCCGCCGCTTTTCAGCCAGGCACTGCGACGGTCGCGGAAGTCGGCGAAGAAGAGTTGCGAATTGCTGTTGAGCTCGACTTTCGAGCCGTCGGCCAGTTCCACCTCGCGTGCACCCGGTTGCGCAGCGTAATAGCCAACCCTGGACGGCAGCAGACCGGCGGACCAGCCTGCCGACCACAAGGCTCCGACCGCGACCAGCACGCCAGCGGCCACGGCGGCAATGCGCTTGCCGCTACGTGGGCGGCGCGTACTGCTTCGGGGGCGGCGCTCGCTCAGTGGTGTCGGTGCTATCGCTGCGGATGCAGCGCGCGGTGTCGGTGGCAGCAGTTCCGAGAGCTGCCAGATGTCCAGCATCGCCGCGTACTCCACCTCATGCCGCGGGTCGAGCGCGAGCCACTGCGCGAACTCGGCGCGTTCGGCATCGCTGCACTCTTCGTCGTGCAGACGCGCGCACCAATGCGCAGCTTCGGCGCTGATGCGGTCATCGTCGAACGGGGCGGGGGAGCTGGTCATCAGGAATCTCGGTAAGGCCGTTTGCGGCCGATATCACACTTTCTTTTCGCGTTGATGCGAGTGATTATAAATAAGCCTGACTCGGACTGTCAGCAGGTGCCTACAGCCTTGGCTGTTTTTTCATTAGGATGCCGCCTGGGTGGAAAGCACGTTCATCCGTTACTACAAGGAACTGGCCCTCTACCTGAACCGCAGCCTTGGCGACCGCCAGGCGGCTGCCGATGTCACTCAGGAGGCCTTCCTGCGCCTGCTCGACCGCAAGGGCGACGAGCATATCGAACAACCCCGCGCATTTCTCTATCGCACGGCGGTCAACCTCAGTATCGACCTGCACCGGCGCGGCCGTGTACGCCGCACCGAAGAGCTGGAGACCCTGGATCGCGAAGGCTGCCTCGACGAGCGCTGCCCGCAGGAGGAGGCCAGCCGCCAGCAGCAATTGCAACTGCTCCAGCGCGCCCTTGGCGAACTGCCCGAGGCCTGTCGCCGTGCTTTCCTGCTGCGCAAGGTCGAGGGTTGCAGCCATGTCGAGATCGCCGAGACCATGGGCATCTCTCGCGACATGGTGGAGAAACACATCGTCAACGCGATGAAACATTGCCGGCTGCGCCTCAAGGCCTGGAGCGGGCAGGGGTAGCTACTCCAGGCTCCCTGCCATTGTCTGCTTCGCGAGCAAGGACTGGGCGTCCCCCTCGCTCCTACAAAGAACGCCCGAACCCCGCCTGCAGGAGCGAGCTTGCTCGCGAACCGCGCGGCGCCCATCGCAATTACATACACAGACGTATGGCCTGCGCCGGGAATTAATTTCTGCGTGCCCGCACGCAGACTGCTGGCGCCGCTCAACTCTCCGTCATTCTGAAATTTTCATGACTTAGTGAGAATCATTCTAAATTTCCCAAAGCCTGTCTCGTCTCTCCAGATAACGCGCTATCGACAGCGCAAATCATGGGCGACACGCAGGAGCGAGCGCTGACCGCCGGATGGCGGGGCGCTCCAGGCAGAGCAGTAAGCCGCCGACTCCCGCGTGGTCACGCCCCACGGCCATCGCGACACAGGACATTGGCACCATGACCCAGATGATCACCCCGACCTACGACGTGCTCGGCATCGGTTTCGGCCCCTCCAACCTGGCGCTGGCGATCGCCCTGCAGGAGCAGGCGCGACGCGAGGGCCGCCATTACCACGCACTGTTTCTCGACAAACAGGCCGACTACCGCTGGCACGGCAACACCCTGGTGGCGCAGAGCGAGCTGCAGATTTCCTTCCTCAAGGACCTGGTGACCTTGCGCAACCCCACCAGCCCGTACAGCTTCGTCAACTATCTGCACGCCATGGGGCGGCTGATCGACTTCACCAACCTGGGCACCTTCTACCCGTGCCGCATGGAGTACAACGACTACCTGCGCTGGGTCAGCGAGCAGTTCGCCGAGCAGCGTGTCTGCGGCGAAACCGTCAGCCGCGTCGAGCCGGTGCAAGGCCCTGACGGCATCGAGCTGGTCAAGGTGCTCTCCACTGACGCCCGTGGCCACGAGCGCTTCCGCCTGGCTCGCAGCGTGGTGGTGAGCACCGGCGGCACGCCGCGCTTCCCGTCGGCTTTCAGCCACCTGCGTGACGACCCGAGGGTGTTCCACCACGCCCGCTACCTGGAGTGCATGGCCAAACAGCGCTGCAACCAGAACGAGCCCATGCGCATCGCGGTGATCGGCGGCGGCCAGAGCGCGGCCGAAGCCTTCATCGACCTGAACGACAGCTTCCCTTCGGTGAAGGTCGACATGGTTCTGCGCGCCGCGGTACTCAAGCCGGCGGACGACAGCCCCTTCGTCAACGAGATCTTCGCCCCGCGCTACACCGACCTGGTGTTCAACGAGCCCAAGGCCGAGCGCGAGAAATTGATCCAGGAGTTCCACAACACCAACTATTCGGTGGTGGACCTGGACCTGATCGAGCGTATCTACGGCATCTTCTACCGCCAGAAGGTGGCCGGCGTGGACCGCCATGCCTTCCTTTGCCGCCGCAATGTGGAGGCCGCCAAGGCCGACGCCGACGGTATCGAACTGACCTTGCGCGACAGCGCCACCGGAGCGGTGGAAACCCATCGCTACGACGCGGTGATCCTCGCCACCGGCTACGAGCGCAAGTCGCACCGCGAACTGCTCGCACCGCTGCAGGACTACCTGGGCGACTTCGAAGTGGGCCGCGATTACCGCGTACTGGCCGACGAGCGCCTGCACGCCGGTATCTACCTGCAGGGCTTCACCCAGGACAGCCACGGCCTGAGCGACACGCTGCTGTCGGTGCTGCCGATGCGCGCGCAGGAAATCGCCGCCTCGATGTTCGAACACCTGCCGCCGCACGAGACCGCGCACAAGCCGACGCGCCCGCTGACCGCGGAAAGCGCGTGATCCACAGGCCCGGAATCGATTTCCGGGCCGACTAAATTTCTTCCGACCCTGCTCGTCATACGGGCGGGGTCGTTGCATTCATGAAAGGGAGCCCACCATGACGCCCAGTTTCTCGCTGCCGCTGCCTGACGGCCGCCAGCTCTCCGCCGACCACGGAACCCAAGGCCTGACCCTGCTGCTCGCCGGCCAGCCGCTGCTGAACGCGCAGCGCGAAGGCGAGTGCTGGCAACTGAGTGCCGCGCCGACCGTGGAGGCATTGTGGGCGCTGGCCTACTGGACCTTCGCGGGCGATGCGCAGAGCGAGCGGGTGCAGTTCGCCGCCGCCAACCTGCCCGCCGAGGCACTCGAAAAAGGCCTGGTGAGCCGCGATGAAGTCGGCGGACGCCTGCAGATCGAGCGCACTGCGTTCTGGCAACTGGGGGCTGCCTGGCACAAGGGCGCGGCCAGCGCCAACTACCCGCAGGTCTATCGCATGAGTGGCGGCCGCCGCCATCCGTTGCGCGCACCCAAGCCGCAGGGCGAGGTGTACCGCCGCTTCGACGCCAGGCTGGGCCAGTGGATTTCCCTGCGCACCCTGGATATCGAACTGGACCTCGAGCGCTTCAACCGCTGGCAGAACAGCCCGCGCGTGCTGGAGTTCTGGCAGGAAGGCGGCACCCTGGAGCAGCACCGTGCCTACCTGGAAAAAGCCGCCGCCGACCCGCACACCACCACCCTGATCGGCTGCATCGATGACCAGCCCTTCGCCTACTACGAAGCCTACTGGGCCAAGGAAGACCGCATCGCGCCGTTCTACGAAGTGGACGACTATGACCGTGGCATCCACATGCTGGTGGGCGAGGAATCCCACCGTGGCCCGCACAAGGTGGAAAGCTGGATGACCGCCCTGGTGCACTACCTGCTGCTGGACGACCCGCGTACCCAGCGCATCGTCGCCGAGCCGCGCGCCGACAATGCGAAGATGATCGGCCACATGCAGCGCCTGGGCTTCTGGCGCGAGAAGGAATTCAACTTCCCGCACAAGCGTGCCGCACTGATGGTGCAGAGCCGGGAAACCTTCTTCGAGCGTTGCGGCCTGTGCTGACGGCGCTTCTCTGCCTGACTGAGGGCTGTCGGTGATCGCGGCCCTCGCACCCTTGTATTTCGGCGAGTTCGCCAGCTACCGCGAGGTGCTGGTGACCCGCGATGATCCACGCCCCTCTGTCCCCGCGCGCACCTTGCTCGAGCGGGAAATGCTCGACAGCGTGCTGCGCCGCTTCGACCCGACCCACGCAGACGGCGACCGCCGCGCACTGGCTTCGCAGTGGTCCAAGTGGTACCTGGTCCGCCTCATTCCGCCGGTGGTTGCCGCTGCGCTGGTGCTGGGCCGCACGTTGCCGTTGGCGTTCGATGACATCGAAGTGGTGCTCGACGCCCAGGGCATTCCCGAAGCCTTCAAGCTGCCGGGGGAGGGTGGGTCATTCGCCGCGCCACCCGGCGATCCGTTCCAGCGCTTTGCCCATCTGCTGGAAGATCATCTGCAACCCTTCGTGCAAGCGCTGGCCGCTGAGGTGCGCCTGTCGCCCAAGGTGCTCTGGAGCAACGCTGGCAACTACTTCGAGTGGTTCATCACCGAGATGGCCAAGCTGCCGCCGCTGGCCCCGATGCTCGGCCACGGCCGCGAACTGCTGGAGGCTGAGCGCCGTCCGGACGGCACGCGCAATCCGCTGTACAAGCCGATCCAGTATATCGAGGTGTCCTGCGAGCAGCGCCCGGACGGGCTCTGGCGGCAGCGCCGGACGTGCTGCATACGCTACCGCCTGGGCAGCATCGGAAACTGCGACAATTGCCCGCTGATCGACGAGCCTCCGGCCCAGGCAAGCGACCTGTAACGGAACTCCCGTAGGGCGGATAACCTGTCCCAGGTTATGCACCCTACGGCTGACGACGAGGCTTCATCCTGTGCCGAACGGCCCCTCTCTCGCTGTGGGAGAGGGGCTCCCGGCCATGCCCGCGAGGGGCGTTTCCGTTCACACGGGGATTAGGGTGGCGCAAGGACGTAGGATGGTGTGGAGCGCAGCGATACCCATCGAGATCCGCGCACACGCAGCAGCATGGGTATCGCAAGCTCCACCCATCCTACAGATGCGCTCGCGGGGAAGGCTGGCAGGGGACGGTTCGTCCCAGCTGGGGCTTAGCGCAGGTAGCTGATCGGAGACCCATCCACCGGGTTGCTCAGCACGCCCATGGGAATCCCGTAGATATCTTCCAGCGTCTCGCCGCGCATCAGTTCGGCCGGCGTGCCCTGGGCCAGCAGGCGGCCGCCGTGCAGGGCGATGAGGTGGTCGCAGTAGCGCGCCGCCATGTTGATGTCGTGCAGCACCACCAGTACGCCCAGGCCCAGCTCGCGGCTGAGTTCGTGGACGCGGGAGAGCACTTCTACCTGGTGGGCGATATCCAGCGCCGAGGTCGGCTCGTCCAGCAGCAGGTAGCGGCTGTTCTGCGCCAGCAGCATGGCCAGCCAGACGCGCTGGCGTTCGCCGCCGGAGAGAAGGTCCACCGGGCGGTCGGCGAAGGCGAGGGTGTCGGTCAGGTCCAGCGCGCGGTCGATCTGCTGGCGGTCCTCGCCGGTGAAACGGCCGAGAGCGCCGTGCCAGGGATAACGGCCGAAGGCGACCAGCTCGCGTACGGTCAGGCCGTCGGTCTGCGGCAGTTGCTGCGGCAGGTACGCCACCTGGCGCGCGAAGTCGCGGTTGCCCCAATCCTGCAGCGGCTTGCCGTCCAGGCGGATGCTGCCGCCGCTGGCCTGTTGCTGGCGGGCCAGCAGCTTGAGCAGAGTGGATTTGCCCGAGCCGTTGTGGCCGATCAGGCCGATCATGTTGCCGTCGGCCAGCTGCAGGCTCAGCGGTTGCAGGAGGGTGCGGCCGGGGACGCTGAAACTGACATTTTCCAGTTCGAACATGAGGTCTTCCATCAGGGTGGCGAGGCCGGGAAAAGCGGGAGCCCGACTCTAATCCAATCGCTAATGGTTATCAATTTTCCGGAGCCTCGCGGAACCGCCGGATCGATTGCCTGTCCCTGACCGAAAGCGCTTATGATTCAACGCTGTAATTGATCGGATGGGCCCATGGAGTCTGCTGTCGAACGCTATAAACGCCTGCTCGCCGAGGCCCTGGCGCGTTATTTCCCCCGCACTACCGAATACCTGCGCGCCGAGCGTGAAGCGGAGCAGCCGCAGCCTGGCGGGCGTGGCAAGGGCAAAGCCAAGGTCAAGACGCCGACCAAGCGCGCCGCCAAGGTGAAAAAGGAGGGCGACGCGCCCACACCCAAGCGTCCCCGTGCCCCCGCGGCTGCCGGCATCTATGGCACTGCGAAGGCACCGGACGAGCAGCACGCCCTCGACATGCGCCAGCGGGTGGCCCAGGCCGCCGCCCATGGGATAGTCAGCCTGCCGTCGGACGAGCAGTGGGCGATGATTCTCGCTCCCGAGCCGCTGACCCGCATCTTCGCCGGCGCCGGTTCCGGCAAGTCGACGACGCTGGTTCTGCGCGTCGTCTACATGCTCTGTCATCTGGGCATCGATGCCGAGAAGGTAACGGTGATTTCCTTCACCAACGCCTCCTGCGCGCAGTTGCGCGAGCAACTGGTCAAAGTGCTTGGCTACTGGGGCCATCCGTTCGATGCGGCGCAGGCGCGGCAGTGCATACGGACCTTTCATTCGGCGATGGGCACCCTGGCGAAAGTCGCGCTGAAGAATCCGCGCTGGTTCGAGCAATTGGACGAACGCACTCCGGCCGACGAGCTGGACAACCCGCTGCTAGCCGGCCGCCTGCGCCCGGCTCAGCAGCGCCTGCTCAAGCAGGTTTACCAGCAATGCTACGCCGAGCAGCACGAGTTCCGTGGGCTGGTGCATCAACTGTTGGAGCTGCCGCCACCGCCCGAGGCGGGGGAAGACGGCAAACCGCCGCGCATCGGCAAGGCGCCCCTGGATGCCTTCAAGCTGGCCGGCGAATTCACCGCGCTGCCGCTGTTCGAAGCTTTCTATGCCCAGTCCGGCTTTATCGAAAGCATCGGCCTGCGCATCGCCCAATTGCAGCCGAAGCAGCTCGGCTGCCCGCCGCGCGAGCGCCAGTTCATCGAGGCGCTGCAGCTGTTCTGGGCGGCCTTCGACACGGCTTTGCAGGAGCAGGGCCTACTGACCTTCAACCTGGCGTTCCAGCGCCTGACCGACCAGCTCGGCGATGGCAAGCTGCCGGCCGAAGCCCTGGCACCGTTCCAGCACCTGCTGATCGACGAGTTCCAGGACGTCTCGCCACAGATCGTGCAATGGTTGCAGGCGCTGCACCGCGATCTTGCCAGGCGCGGCGAAGCCGTCAGCCTGATGGCCATCGGTGATGACTGGCAGTCCATCTACGCCTGGCGCGGCAGTTCGCCGGAGCTGTTCATGGACTTCGACCGGCACTTCCCCAGCAAGGGCCGGCGCAAGAGCCGCGTACTGCTGCTGGAGACCAACTACCGCAGCATCGACCCGGTGATTCGTGACGGTGAGCGCGTGCTGGTGGGAGTGGCCAATAAGCAGGCCAAGACCTGTCGCGCCTTCAAGTCAGCGGAGACAGGCGATCACGGGGTGAAACTGGTGCAACGCTTCGATGCGCGCAACAGCCTGCCGATCCTGCTGGAGGAGATCCGCAAGCAGTGCGAGCACGTCGCCGCGCGCGGGTCACGGGAGAAGACCGCCGTGCTGCTGCTCAGTCGGCGCAATGAAACCCTGCAGACGATCCTCGGCGAACTGGACCGCAAGCTGCCGGTGAAGGGCATGACCATTCACCGCGCCAAGGGCTTGCAGGCGGAAGTGGCGATCATCGTCGACGACTGCGCGCCGCCGGAAAAACACCCGCTGCGCAGCGCGCTGTACGCGGCGTGCGGCTTCTTCACCAGTAGCTACGACCAGGCCCAGCAGGACGAACAGCTGCGCCTGGCGTATGTGGCGATTACCCGTGGCGTGAGTCGGGTGTTCTGGTTCACCCGCAAGGCCCAGGGGCCGACGGCGATCCTGGCCATGCGGCGCAACGTGGAAACGGCTCCCGCCTGAGCCTGGATAAGCATCAGTCGTCGCGGGTGAGGACTTCCAGCAGTTCGATCTCGAACAGCAGGTTGGAATTGGGCTGGATGTGCGCGCCGACCTGGCGCTCGCCGTAGGCCAGGTGCGCCGGCACGAAGAGCTTGCGCTTGCCGCCGACCTTCATGCCCATCAGGCCCTGGTCCCAGCCCTTGATCACCCGGCCGGTGCCGATCACGCACTGGAACGGGCGGCCCTTGTCGTACGAGGAGTCGAAGACCGTGCCGTCCTCCAGGGTGCCCTTGTACTGGGTGGTGATCAGGGCGCCCTTGACCACGGCCTTGCCGTCACCGACGACGACATCTTCGATCTGCAGTTCGTTGCCCATGGGCATTCTCCTGATGTGCTGGCGGCCTGTTGCCGTGAGGGCGTGCGTTGTCGCAGGAAAGCACGGCGAAGGCAAGTCCTGGTGGCAGCCTGTACCCCGTCCGACCGTCCGTCGCAATCCCTGTGCGGGGCAGGCAATTCAGCGAATCCGGGCAATGCTCAGCAGGCTGGGTGGCATGCGCCGCCGGGGTCGGCAATCAACCCAACCAAGGAGATCGCCATGCATCGCATCAACCATGGATTCCTCATCGGCTTCATCGTGTTCGCCCTCAGCGCCTGTGCCGGGATGGATGGCGGGGGCAGCGGCGGTGCGAGTGCGCCGGGGGAAATGGAAATCCGCACCGGGGTGGTCGAGCAGGTTACCGACACCCAGGTACAAACCAACCACGACACCGGAGTGGGTGCCATTCTCGGGGGCTTGGGAGGCGTGGCGCTGGGCAGTCTGATCGGCCGGGGTACCGGCCGCGACGTGGCGATGATCGCCGGTGCGCTGGCGGGCGGAGTGGGCGGCAACTACGCCGAGCAGCGCCAGTACGACAAGCCTCAGGAAGCCCAGCAGATCATCGTGCGGATGAAGAGTGGCGTACTGGTCTCGGTCACGCAACCGGTCAATGCCGACCTGAAACCCGGCACGAAGGTCTACATCGAGGGGCAGGGTGCCGGTGCTCGCGTGGTGCCGCAGAACGACTGAGTCAGCCGGCCAGTTCCCGCAGGATCCAGTCACGGAAGCCCTTGACCCGCGGGTCGTCCGCGCTGGCCAGCGGGTACACCAGGTTGTAGGCGTAGTCCTCGGCGACCCGCACGCCCAGCTCGAACGGTTGCACCAACAGGCCCTGCTCCAGTTCACGAGCGACCATGGCGTGGTCGGCCAGCCCGACTGCGCCACCCTCCAGCACCGCCTGCACCACGTGGCTGGTGTCCTCGAAGGTCACGCAGCCGCTGGCGTCGAAATCTTCCACACCGGCCGCCGCCATCCAGCGCGACCAGTCCGGCCAGGCGGCACCTTCGGTTTCGCACACCACGTGGCACAGCGTGTGGGCCTGCAGGTCGCGCGGCTCGCGCAGGGGCGGGCCATCCTCCAGCAGGCTGGGGCAGCACACCGGAACGATCTGGGTATCGAACAGGCGCTCGGCCTGCAGGCCGGGGTAGCGCCCGCTGCCGAAACGAATGGCCAGGTCGATATCGTCGACGGCGAAGTCGCGCAGTTCGTCGCTGACGTCGAAGCTGAGCTTCAACCCTGGATGCAGCGCGCGGAACTTCGGCAGGCGTGGCAGTAGCCAGTGGGTGGCGAAGCGCGCCGTGAGCGATACGCGCAATTGCTCCGACGTGCGCGCCAGCCTTCGCGCCCGCACGGTGGCGCGGTGCAGCAGGCCGAGGGACTCCGCTGCCGCTTCCAGCAGCAAGGCGCCCGCCGGGGTCAGCTGGATGCTGCGACTGGTACGCACGAACAGGCCGAGGCCAAGCTGGTCTTCCAACTCCTTGATCTGGTGGCTGACCGCCGCCGGCGTGAGACCGACTTCTTCGGCGGCGCGGGTGAAGTTCAGGTGGCGGCCGGCGGCCTCGAAGGTGCGCAGCGAGCGGATGCCGGGAAACGAGCGGCTCATCGATCTTCAAATCCTGCTTGATGATCCGTCGAGAAATACTCGTTTCTCCAGGCTTCGTCAAAGGCCGATAGTGGGACCACCTTGAAGATTCCCTTGAAGGTTCTCCAGAAGAAAACCGAGCAGAGGAAGCCAGCGCCATGTCAGCCGCCATCCACCCCTACATCACCCAACGCAACGCCCAGCCCGCCAGTGCCGACGACCTCGCGCCGCTGGCTTTTGCCGGCTACGCCCACTTCACCGCCATGCAGGTGCGCGGCGGCGGCATCCGTGGCCTGGACCTGCACCTGGAGCGCCTGCGCAAGGCCTCGCAGCGCCTGTTCGGCCAGAGTCATGCCGACGAGGAAATCTGCGCCGCCTTGCGCGCTGCGCTGGAGCAGGCGCCGGACGATACTTCGCTGATGGCCACGGTGTACTCGCCCGCGGGGGAATTCACCGTAGCCGGCCCCGAGCACCGCCCCGAACTGCTGGTGCGTACCGCGCCGCCGTCTGACGGTCCGCAGGGCCCTCTGTCACTGGCCATCGCCGGCCACGAACGGGTGCTGCCGGAGATCAAGCACGTCGGCGAGATCGCCAAGACCTGGTACCTGCGCGAAGCGGTGGCCGCCGGATTCGACGATGCAGTGTTCACCGACCACCGTGGCCGTTTCAGCGAGGCAACCATCTGGAACCTGGCGTTCTGGGATGGGGAAACCGTGGTCTGGCCAAGGGCGAAGATGCTCACCGGGACGACCATGGGCATCCTCCAGCGGCAACTGGAACACCTGGGCGTGCGCCAGGTGACCCGTGCCATCGACCCGCAGGATCTGCCCGGCCTGAGCGGCGCGGTGGTGATGAACTCCTGGACGCCAGCAGTACCGGTGAAGCGTATCGGCGATGCAGAGATCCCGTCGGCGCCGGAGTTCGTCGAGTTACTGCGCAGCGCCTTCGAAGCGGAGCCTCGTGTGAGGCCCTGAGGCGTGGGCGGTTCGCGAGCAAGCTCGCTCCTACAAAAAGCCGCGTGCATGCCCCTGTAGGAGCGAGCTTGCTCGCGAACATAAGGTCAATCCAGATGCGCTGCGAAGCCAGTGGCGCCCTGGTTGATCTCTTCCCGCAAGGTCAGCGCGGGAATTTCGTAGTCGCCGCCGTTCTGCCGGCGGAAGGGGATGGGCGCGGTGGTCTGGAGGTTGTCCAGGCGCTCACCCAGCTCCCGCTCGATCTGCGCGTAGCGCTCGGCATCCACACGGCTGGTGCGATAGACCAGGTAGGGCGGCAGCACGTCGAAACCGGGGTAGTGCAGCACTCCGTGGTGGATCGGGAACAACAGATCGTCGATCGGCCCGTTGATGCCGCGCGCGCTGTAGTGGGATTCCCAACCACCGGTGGTGACCACCAGCATGGCACGCTTGCCGGCCAGGTTGCCTTCGCCGTAGCGGTCGCCCCAGCGAGCATCGGAGTGCTCGCCGACGCCATAGGCAAAACCATAGGCGTAGACCCGTTCGAACCAGCCCTTGAGGATTGCCGGCAGGGTGAACCACCACATCGGGAACTGCAGGATCACCGTGTCGGCCCAGCGCAGTTTTTCCTGTTCGGCGGCGATATCGCTGCTCTGCCGGCCTGCGGCGTAGGCGCGCTTGGAGTCCAGCGATGGATCGAAACGCGCATCGGGGTCGCGGTCGAGGCTGTCGGAGGCGTCCAGCGTGGCTTTCCAGTTCATCGCGTAAAGGTCGGAGACCTGCACTTCATGGCCGGCGGCCTGCAGGTGGCGTACGGCGAAATCCTTCAGCGAACCATTGAGGGAGCGCGGTTCGGGGTGTGCGTAGACAATCAGTACGTTCATGGAGGCGGTCATCCGTCAGGTGGGAATGGACGCAGGATGGGATGTTCAGCGGTATAGTTGAAATGAATATCCGAAATCCCAGGTATATGGATGACTAATCTACGGCGTCTCGACCTCAACCTGCTCGTCACCCTCGACGTGCTGTTGCGCGAGCACAACGTGACCCGTGCAGCCGAGCAGCTGAACTTTTCGCAGCCCTCGGTAAGCGTGCACCTGGCCAAGCTGCGCGACATGTTCGGCGATCCGCTGTTGTTGCCAGGACCGCGCGGCATGCGTCCGACGGCGCGGGCCGAGTCCTTGCGCGAACCCCTGCGCATCGCCCTGGAGGCGCTGGAGCAGGCGGTGGCGCCGTCAGCACCCTTCGACCCGGCCCAGGCGGACAATACCTGGCGCATCGCCGCGACGGACTACGGCGAATCCACCATCCTGCTGCCGGCGTTGAGCGCCATTCGCGGCAGCGCTCCAGGCACTCGTCTGGCGCTGCTGGAGCTATCCCCGCCGCGCATCGCCCGGCAGGCGGAGCAGGGTGATATCGACCTGGCCTTCCACACTACCGAGGGCAGCCCGCCGGGAATGCGCCGCCGAACACTGTTCAGCGAGCGCTATATGCTGGCCGGCCGCGCCGGGCACCCGAAGCTCAAGCGCAAGCCGACCCTGGCGCAGTTCTGCCAGCTGGAACATGTGATGGTGTCGCCCGATGGCGGCGGATTCAGCGGCGTGACCGACGAGACGCTGGCGGCGGTCGGCCTGAGCCGACGCGTGGCGCTGTCGGTGCCGCATTTTCTCTTCGTCATCTCGGCACTTGCCAGTAGCGACCTGGTGGCGATGGTGCCGGCGCGGCTGGTGCGGGAAAACCCGGCGCTGCGCGTGGTGGAAGCGCCGGTGGAGGTGCCGGGTTACGAGATGTCGATGCTCTGGGACGAGCGTTCGCACCGCGACCCGGCGCATCGCTGGTTGCGCGAGCAGATTGCCGGCGCAGTGTGAGCGCCGGCGGGCTCTTTGTAGGAGTTTCGTAGGAGGGGTGGAGCGCAGCGATACCCATGCTGAGGTGCCGTGAGTGATGGGTATCGCTGCGCTCCACACCATCCTGCAAACGTGCCTGGAGGTGGGCGCTAGTCAACGAAGCGCGTCTGCAACAGATAGCGCAACGAAGCTCCCAGCGTTTCCCCATGGCTCAGGCCGTCAAAGGCATGGAACTGCGCCTGCACGCCCGGCACCTTGCCCAGTTCCTCCACCAGGTCCTGCGCTGCGCGGGGCGGGCTGGGCTTGACGTTGTCACGCGGGCGGGAAGGTTCCCCGGTGCCACGCATCAGCAGCAACTCCACCGGGTGCCCGGCCAAGCGTTGGGCAAAACCGGCCTTTTCTTCGAGGATGGCGCCGTCGCCCCACCACAACGAAGGGCTGGCGGGTGCGTAGAAGCTGAACTGTTGCGGCCGGGTAAGCAGCGCGTGGAGCGTCAGCAGGCCTCCGTAGGAATGCCCCCAAAGCGTCTGTTGCGCACGGTCGAGGGGGGCTTGCGCGGCCACCGCCGGCAGCATCCGGTCACGCATCAGGTCGAGGAAGGCATCAGCGCCACCGCTGGGGTCGCCGGTAAGCGGGTCTTTCTGCTCGGCGACGGCAGCGCGCGGCGGCGTGTAATCGCGGGTGCGGCCGGCGCGGTCGATGCGCAACGGCGTCTGGTAGCCGACAGCAACCAGCAGCGGGGCCTTGCCCGCGTTAAGCTCGGCCAGCAGTTTCTCATCCAGCGCGCCGACGGCGGCATTGCCGTCGAGCATCCACACCACCGGGTAGCCGGCGGCGGGGGCAGGGTGGTTCGGGCGGGCAATCCACAACTGGTAATGACGCTGGCCGTCGGCGGAGTCCAGCTTCAACTCGCTGAAGCGGTAGGCCAGGTCGGTGCGTTGCAGCAGGTGGGTGTCCATTTTCTGGTCGGGGGCAGGCGCGGCATGCGCTGCCAGCCCCGGCACGGCGAATGCCAGTGCCAGGGCCAGGAGGCGAGGTCTCATCAGGTTTTTTCTCGTTCTACGAATCAGAAGGACGCGGTGAGGCTGGTGTACAGCGTGCGGCCCGGTTCGTTGTAGGTCGCGGCACCCGCACCTTCGATGTTCGCCACGCCTTGGGCGTTGCCCTCGCGGAACAGACGTTTGTCGAAGACGTTGTCGACGCCTGCGGTGAAGCTCAGGTTCTTGGTGAACACGTACGTGCCGCTCAACCCGGCGATGGCGTAGGGCGAGAGCTGGTTGTTGGCGGTGCCGGTGACTCGATCACCGTGGTAGTCGTATTTCTTCGGCTTCTGCTTGCCGTACCAGGCAACGCTGGCCTGCAGCGACAGGGCATCGGTGGCCTGCCAGTCGAGCATGGAGTTCAGGGTGTACTTCGGCGTCACCGAGAGCACATCACCGGTTTCCTTGTTCTTCGATTGCAGCATGTAAGTGAAGTTGTTGCTCCACTTCAGCTGCTCGTTCAGCGGGATGGTCAAGGTGCCTTCCAGACCTTCGACCAGCGCCTTGGGTACGTTCTCCCACTGGTAGATCGCCGCGTTGGCATAGCTGCCGGTGCCGCCGGTGGCCTGATCGATGGGCGAGAGGCCCGACTCGATCTTGTTCTTGTAGTCGTTGCGGAAGTAGGTCAGGCCGGCGATCAGCCCGTCCTGGTTGAACTCGATGCCCAGTTCCTTGTTGACGCTGGTTTCCGCCTTGAGGTCCTCGTTGCCCTGCAGGTAGCAACTGGTGCTCTGGCCGTAGCAGCCCTGGCCGCGGCTATACAGCAGGTAGTCGGAGTTGAGCTGGTACAGGTTGGGCGCTTTGTAGGCACGGGCGATACCGGCCTTCAGGGTGACGGCGTCGGTCAGCGCATGGGACAGGTTCAGCGACGGACTGAAGTTGTCGCCGACGATGCTGTGGTGGTCCCAGCGCAGGCCCGGAGTGAGCATGGTGCCGGGCAGCAGTTCGATGTTGTCTTCGGCGAACAGCGAGAAGATCTGCGCTTGCGAGGTGGTGTCGCGGTTGCTGCTGGTAAGCCCCGGCACCGAACCGCCTTCGCTGGTGGTCTGGGTGTTGGCGCTGGGGTCGTCGAGCTTCTGCTGCACCCATTCGCTGCCCAGGGTCAGGGTCTGGTCGCGCCAGGCGTGCAACGGCAGGTTCACTTCGCCGTGGGCGGTCAGGTCGCGCAGGGTGGCGGTGTAGAAATCGGTGTTGCTGAAGATGCCTTCAGTGCCGCCGGCCAGGCCTTCGTTGATGCGGCTGTTGCGGGTCTTCTCGTACTGCAGGTAGGCCATGGAGCTGCCGAAGTCCCACTCGCCACGATGGGTGATCGAGTAGTTCTCGCGGTACATGCGGTTGGTCTCGTGACCGAGCATGGACTTCACGTTGGCGTTGCTGTTGGTGTTCTGCGTATCGCCGGTGTAGATGTTGCCCTGGCGGCTGAAGCCGGCTTCGAAATCGAGGGTCTGTTCGGGCGTCAGGTGCCAGCTGAGCAGGCCGTTGACGTCCTTGTTGCGCACGCCTTCACGACCGGCGGGGAGGGTGCCGACCTGGTTGCCGGTGCGGTTGGATTCGTGGCCGGCGTTGATGTCCCAGTCGTCCGAGTCGGTCTTGGCGACGTTGCCGTACACGCGGTAGCTCAGGGTGTCGGTCAACGGGCCGTTGAGGCCGAAAGTCATGCGCTGGGTGGCACCTTCGTCGCTGTGCTGCGGGAAGTTGCTGTAGACGGTGACGTCACCGTGGGTTTCCTTGCCGGCCTGCTTGGTGATGATGTTCACCACGCCGCCCGCTGCGCCGTTGCCATAGCGAGCAGCCGCCGGGCCGCGCAGCACTTCGATGCGTTCCACCTGATCGGCCGGCACCCAGTTGGTATCGCCGCGCGAGTCGCGCTCGCCGCGCCAGCCGTAACGTACGGCGTTGCGGCTGGAAACCGGCTTGCCGTCCACCAGGATCAGGGTGTTCTCCGGGCCCATGCCGCGGATGTCGATCTGGCGGTTGTTGCCGCGCTGGCCACTGGTGGAGTTGCCGGTCAGGTTGACGCCCGGCATGGTACGGATGATCTGCGATAGGTCGCTGGCCGGCGGGCGCTTCTTGATGTCCTCGGCAGTGATGATCGACACGCCCGGCATCTGCTTGGCTTCCTCGGCGGCGGTGGCGACGATGGTCTCGCTGTCGAGTTCGACAGGCTCGGAATCGGCGCTGGCGGCCTGTACGGCGAAGGACAGCAGGCAGCTGGAAAGCAGCAGGAAGGGCGGAAGGAACTGCATCGGACGGGACGACATCGGTGATCTCCGAAGGAGGACGATTACTAAGAGATCACAAATGATAATGACTGCTATTTGCTAGTAAAGCGCATTAACTTTCTAAACACTTGCGATGGAATGCTTGTCCGCGGCGGCGGGTAACAGCAGGTGCAGACAGAGCCCACGTTTGCCGTTCTCCGCCCACAGGCGCCCATCGGCCAGCTCGATGCCACGCCGGGCGATGGCCAGTCCGAGCCCGAAGCCGCTGGATTCGGACGGTTGCAGCCGCTGGTAGGGCTGGAAAATACGTTCGAGGTCTTCCTCGGCGACACCGGGTCCGTCGTCGCTCACGCACAGGTGCCAGAAGTTGCCGTCGCGCCAGCCGTCCAGGCGCACGCTGCCGCCGCGCGGTGAGTGACGGATGCCATTGCGCAGCAGGTTCTCGATGGCCTGGGCGAAGCTGTCCAGGTGCACCTGCACCACGCATTCGGTGCCCAGCGAGCAGGGCAGGCGCTCGGTGTCCCAGCCGCTTTCGAAACAGGCGTCCTCGCGCAGCGCTTCCCACACCGAGAGCACCAGCACCGGCTCGCGCTCCAGCTGCGGGCGCTCGGTGTCCATCCAGGCAAGATCCAGGGTGTCTTCCAGCAGACGCTGCATGTCGTTGATCTCGCGATCCAGGCGTTCGCGCAGCTGTTCCGGGGGCAGGTCGCTGTCGTGTGCGATGCGCAGGCGGGCCAGCGGTGTACGCAGCTCGTGGGACAGGGTACGTAGCAACAGTCGTTGCTGGGCAAGGCTGTGGCGCAGACGCTCGGCCATGTGATCGAAGGCCAGCGCCAGTTCGCCCAGCTCGTCACGGCGGTGGGCCAGCGGTGTGCCGGGCCCTTCGCTGTCCAGATCGTCCGCCCGCAGGGCATCGGCACGGGCGCGCAGACGATTGAGTGGCAACACCAGGTGGCGATAGATCAACAGGCCGAGGAGGGCGGCCAGCAGGGTCGGCACCACGCCATGGCTGAACAGGTGCGTCCAGGGCGTCAGGCCGCCAGGCAGCAAGCGCTCGGGGAGTTGCATGACCAGCCGGCCGCGCTCAGGGTGCTCGGGAAACTCGATGCTGACATAGGGCAGCTCGTCCTGCAGGCGCCGGCTCATCGGCCAGTCCAGCTTGCGCATGAAGGTCAGGTGGCTGGATTCCTCCGCCGTCAGCGGCGTGGTGCCCAGGCTCTGCAGGTGTTCGCCGATCACCGCGACCCAGGTGTCCTCGGTGGCGGACAGCTCACGGAGGAAGCGCTCCACGCCTTCGGCGCCCTGTTGCTCCCAGACCAGTTCGGCCTGCTCGGCGTAGCGTGCGAGATAGTCGCGGTCAGACTCGCCGAGGAAGTAGGTACTGCGCTCCAGCGACAGGCCCCAGGTCCAGATCAGCCAGGTCAGCAGCAGGCAGAAACCGACCTGCAGCGCGGCGAGTTTCCACAGCAGAGGGTGGCGGCGCATCAATGACGTTCCGCATCCACCAGGATGTAGCCTTGGCCGCGCACGGCCTGGATCTGTACCTGCTGCGCACCGATGGCGGCCAGTTTGCGGCGCAGGTTGCAGACGTGTACATCCAGCCCGCGATCCAGGCGCGTATAGGCGCGGTGCAGCACGCTCTGGTAAAGGAAGCTCTTGCTCAGCGCTTCACCAGCATGGGCGTTCAGCGTGACCAGTAGGCGGTACTCGGAGTGAGTCAGGCCCGCGTGTTCGCCATGGCGGGAAACGTCCTGCAGCTCGTCGTCGAAGTGCAGCGAGCTTTGTGCCCGTGGTGCCGTGCGCGCCCGATCCAGATTGACCCGGCGCAACAGCGCGTCGATGCGCGCGTCCAGCTCCGCGAGGCTGAAGGGCTTGGGCAGGTAGTCGTCGGCACCACGGGTAAAGCCGGTGATGCGGTCCTGTTCCGCGCCCAGGGCGGACATCAGCATCACGGGCGTGGAGCGGGCGCTACGCAGCGTATCCAGCAGCGACAGGCCGTCGACGCCGGGGAGCATGATGTCCAGCAGGACCAGGTCGAAGTCATTCTGGTGGACGGCCACCAGCCCCTGGTCACCGTTGGCGCAGGTCGTGACGGCAAAGCCGCGCTGACAGAAATGACGTTCGAGGTCCAGGCGAAGACGGGAGTCGTCTTCCACCAGCAAGAGCGAAGGGGACACGATAAGCCTTGATGAGAATGTTTAGCATTTGCAAATATCTCATCTCTTTCTGTCAGAAGGCAATGGATATCTGTGAAATGCCTGTCAGACCCAGCGTCGCACCCGGCCGCAGAAGGCGTCGAACTCCGCACCAAACAGATCGCGCAGGGCACGCTCTTCCGGCCGGATCTGGAAGCGCCCGATGTAAAGCACGAAGACCGCAACGCCGAGCACCGCCAGTGCGGACCCCAGGAACACGCACCAGCCCAGCAGGACAATGGCGAAGCCCAGGTACATGGGGTTGCGCGTATGCCGGTAGATACCGACGACCACCAGCGAGGACGCGCTCTCCGGCTTCAGCGGGTTGACCGTGGTGCGGGCGCGTCGGAAGGACGCCACGCCCGCCAGACATACTGCAACTCCTGCCAATGCCACCAGCAGGGCCAGCCAGAGACGGCTGCCCGGCTCCGTGATCGGGCGAACCGCCAACCACATCAGCAGGCCGGTGATGATCGCCACCAGGGGCGGGGGAATACGGTGTTCCAGCCAATCCATGCTCGCGCTCCGGGCCAGTGCGGCGGTCTCCAGTGAGGTGCCAACACTAGCCCAGAATGCCGGGCTTAGCGCGGTCGACGAACTGCCCGCACCTTGCCGCTGTTGCCGCCACCGCAGTAGAAACGCTCTCCGCCGTCGGCCTCCAGGCCGGAGACATGCACGCCCTCGGGCAGGTCCAGCTGCTCCAGGACCGCGCCAGACTGTGGGTCGATGCGCCGCAGCTCGCTGTAGGTCGACTCCGGTTCCCAGGTGCCATGCCAGAGCTGACCCTCGACCCAGGTGACCCCGGTGACGAAACGATTTGAATCAATCGTGCGCAGGACTTCACCCGTTTCCGGGTCGATCTGATGAATCTTCCGCGCGCGGTACTCGCCAACCCAGAGCGAGCCTTCCGCCCAGGCCATGCCCGAATCACCACCATTGCCCGGTGCGGGGATGGTCGAGAGCACCTGGCCGCTGGCCGGGTCGATCTTCTGGATGCGGCTTTCGGCGATCTGGTAGAGGTACGTCCCATCGAAAGCCGTGCCGGCGTGGGCAGGGACCTCGATGGAGCGCTCCAGGCGACCGTCCTTCGGGTCGAGGCTCTGCAGGCGCTCGCCGACGGCGAACCAGACGCGCTGGCCGTCGAAGGTCAGGCCGTGGACGGCGCTGACACCGGGGAAGGGGCCATATTCCTGCAGCACCTGCGCCGGAGATTGCTTGTAGTGGGTAGTCATGGTGTAGCCCTTCACGTTGTGGGTGGGAGCCTTCAGCCTATTCAGACACCGAAGGGCGCGGGGAGTAACAAGGTCGTCGCGATTCCCGGAGCCGGTGGCAGGGTCCAGCGCCGCGCACGCCCTTGCCCCAGCGCCTGCACCCGACCGGCCAGGGCCAGCATTTCGAGGGCGCGCTGCACGCTGCGCTGGCTGGTATCCAGCGCCAGTGCCAGGGCCGAGCTGGCCCAGGCCTGACCATCGCTGAGCAGCGCCAGCACTTCAGCGTTGGCGTCCTCCAGGGGTGGCGCAAGGACCACCGGATTGGCGGCAACCAGCCCATAACCCTGAGGTGTCGATTCGATTCCCGCCCTGGGTTGCAGCAGGCGCCGCAAGCGGCCGATCTCCACCCGCAGGCGCGCCCGGTGGGTTTCGTCCGGATGACGGGTACGGAACACCCGGCCGATCAGTTCGACGCGCGATACATCGCCGGGCCAGGCTTCGGCCAGCGCGCGGGCAAGGGCGAAGAGCACCGGCCGGCTGCCCAGTGACAGATCGCCAATACGGTTGCGGCCGGCGTCCACCACCAGGGCGTCGGAGCGCAGCAGGCTCTCCACTTCATCCAGCGACAGCAGACACGCGTTGTGGCGGTCGATCCGCCGCGCGGCCGGTGCCTCGAGCAGGCGCTGTGCCTGCTCGACTTCGGCGCGCAGGGCGGGAATGGCGGCCGTCGCAGCCGCCTCGGCGGCCAGGCGCAGAGCGCTTCGTGCCTCGCCCGCTCGAAGTCGGCGGACGGCGATGCCGGCGGCGATCAGCCAATGCACTGCGCGCAAGGGCGCCGACAGCGATTCCGGAACCGACTCGGCGAGCGCGGTATCGGCTCGATCGAATTGACCGATCAGCAGCGCGCGGCGAATCAGCAGGTAGCGGGCATGGGCGGCATTGATCGTATCGCCATGGGCCTGCAACACCTGCGCTGCCTGTTCCAGTGGTCCGGTCGGCCAGTTCAGCTCGCGGCTGGCCAGCGCCACTTCCGCCTCTGCCACCCGGCAGCGGGCGCGCTCCATGGGTTCGTGGCCACCGAAGGCGCGGGCGGCGCGGCGCAGCAGGGTGCGGGCACGAGGGAAATCACCCAGTTGGGCCATGGCGATACCCCGAAGCGCGAGAGCAGGCGCGTCTTCCCGCAGGGCCACTCGATTCAGCGCGCCCAGCGGATCTCCGGCGGCCAGCGCGCAGGCCGCCGCCGTGATCAGCGAATCCATGGAAATCCCCCCCTTGCCACCCCCGCCATGAGCCTGAGGCCCAGTCTATGCCATGGCCTTCACCCAGGCCTGCCGGCGCCTTGCGCGTACTGGCTGGAACGCTGTCGGATCACATGAATTGGCGCGGTGGCGGATCAGCGTCCACGCTATTCCCGCCGCCATGCCCTGGAGAAAAGGAGAGCAGCATGCACGAGATATTCTGGCCCGAAGGCTACCTGCCGGGACTGACTGACAACTTCGCGTCCAATGAAGTCATCGTGGCGGGCCTGGGCGCCGCCGAGGTCTGGCCGCAATTGGCCGACACCCGAGCCTGGCCGACCTACTACAGCAACGTCGCCGCTATCGTCTTCCACGACGGCAGCGGTCCGCGCCTGAACCTGGGTGCGCGTTTCGCCTTCAAGACCTTCGGCTTTCCCATCGAGGCCGAGGTCACCGAGTACGTACCACCGCGTGATGACGAACCGGGTCGGGTGGCCTGGCACGGCTGGGCGGAAGGAGACAGCGATACGCGGCTGGACGTTCATCACGCCTGGCTGATCGAAAACCTGCCCGGTGGACGGGTACGCATCCTCACCCAGGAAACCCAGGTCGGCAAACCCGCCCAGGAGCTGGCGCGGACCCGGCCGAACCCGATGATCAACGGCCACCAGGAGTGGCTGGACGGCCTGGTCAGCGCGTCGCGCGGCTGATCCGTCGCACGCGAAGCAGCCGCGGGCCTCAGGTTCCGGCGGCTTCGTGGCGTCTGGCGCGGCTAGCGCCGACTATCACCGGCGTGCCGCTGAGCGGGTCGCTCATCAGGGTGCAGCACACACCGTACAGTGCCTCCACCAACCCGGCAGTCACCACTTGTGACGGCGCGCCCTCGGCCAGCAGGCGCCCGTCCTTCATCGCCACCAGGTGGTCGGCATAACGGCACGCGCTCGACAGGTCGTGGACCACCATGACGATGGTCTTGCCGGCCTCCGCCAACTGGCGGATCAGCTCGAACACCTCGATCTGGTGGCCCAGGTCCAGCGCCGAGGTGGGCTCGTCGAGCAACAGCAACGGCGTGTCCTGGGCGATGGCCATGGCGATCCAGGCGCGCTGGCGCTGGCCGCCGGACATCGACTCCAGCGGGCGCTCAGCCAACTCGACCAGATCCGCCGCGCGCAACGCCGATTCGATGATGCGCTGGTCATTCTCGCTCCATTGCTGGAACAACCCCTGGTGCGGCTGGCGACCGAAGCGAATCAACTCGGCGACTGTCAGGCCTTCCGGCGCGCTGGCATCCTGGGGCAACAGCGCCAGGCGCCTTGCTACTTCGCGAGTGGGCAGGCTGCCGATGGCCTTGCCATCGAGCAGCACGGCACCGCCGCTGGGTTTCTGTAGCCGTGCCAGGCCTGCGAGCAGCGTGGACTTGCCACAACCGTTAGGACCGACGATGGCCGTGACCTGGCCGGCCGGCAAACGCAGGTTCAGGCCCTCGATAATCGAGCGCTCGCCGTAGGCCATGCTCAGCGCGCGGGTTTCCAGCGGCGCGGTGGTGCTGGGGGAAATGGAGGTCATGGCTGTCTCCCGGCAGGCTGACGCAGGATGATCCAGAGCAGGTAGGGGGCACCGATCACCGCCATGACGATGCCCACGGGGATTTCCACCG
This sequence comes from Pseudomonas sp. YH-1, assembly GCF_051990045.1. Classification (NCBI taxonomy): domain Bacteria; kingdom Pseudomonadati; phylum Pseudomonadota; class Gammaproteobacteria; order Pseudomonadales; family Pseudomonadaceae; genus Pseudomonas; species Pseudomonas sp. YH-1. Next base: position 4,454,607 of record NZ_CP178184.1, read on the forward strand.
GTGCCAGCAACGTGCGACCGAGCCAGTCGGCCAGTAGCGTCAGGAGGGCACCGGCCAGGGCGGCATTGAGCACTGGCACGCCATGACGGCCACCAAGGTAGCGCGCCACTTCCGGTGCGATCAGCGCCACCAGCCCCACGGGCCCGGCCACAGCCACGGCCAGACCGGTGAGGGCCACGCTCAGCGCCAGGGTCGCCGCACGCATGGCGGAAAGGCGCACGCCGAGGCCGATGGCGACGCTGTCGGAAAAACGCATCAGCATCAGCGCCCGCGCCAGCAGCTTCGCCAGCGGCAGGCCGAGCGCGAGGCCGCCGGCCAGCAGCCACACGGCCAGCGCCGGGCGGGCGTTGAGGCTGCCGACGGTCCAGGGATAGGCCGCGTTGGCGGCGTCGATGTCGGCGCGAGCCAGCATCAGGTTGGTGGCGGCACCGAACAGAGCGCCGATGCCCAGCCCGACAACGATGAAGCGATAGCCCCGCGCGCCGGCACCGGCGGCGAGAACGAAGGTCAGCGCAGCGGCGGTCGCCGCGCCACTCAGGGCCAGGGCGGACGGTGCCAAGGTGGTGGGCACGGCGACGATGGAGGCGACCGCGAAGGCGGTGGCACCGTTGTCGATGCCAACCATGCCCGGCGTGGCCAGGCGGTTGCGCGCCAGGGTCTGCATCAGGCAACCGGCGGCGCCCAGCGCGGCACCACTGAGCAAGCCGGCGAGCAGGCGCGGCAGGCGCAGTTCACGCACCAGCAGGGTCTGCATCTCGTCGCCCCGCCCCAGCAGCGCGGCCAAGGCCTCACCCATTCCGAGATCGCCCGAAGTCAGGCAGAACACCAGGCTCAGGAGCAGCATGGCCGCCAGGGCCATGCCCACGGTGGCGCTGCGCCGGTGCCAGAGCAACGAGTGTCGGCCGGTGCGCAGCACGCCATGGCCTGGAGGAGTGGTCGGGATGCTCATCGGCTTTGCAGGGTCGGCAGGCGCTGGGAGCGCACCACCGCAATCAGGATGGGCGCGCCGACAAAAGCCGTCACCACGCCCACCGGCAGTTCATAGGGTCGCACCAGCAGGCGCGCGATGATGTCCGCCAGCAGCAGGACACAAGGGCCGAGCAGCAGGCACAAAGCGAAGCAGCGGCGGATGTCGGTACCCACCAGGCGGCGGGCGATGAAGGGCACGATCAGGCCAAGGAAGGCAATCGGACCAGCGGCGGCGTTGGCGGCGCCCACCAGCAGCGCCACGGCCAGCAAGGTTGCGACGCGCACCAGCTGCGGATGATGGCCGAGCCCGGCGGCGACCCGTTCGCCCAGTGCCAGGGCGGCCAGCGGGCGAATCAGCGGCAGCGCCACGGCAAGCCCCAGGACCAATCCAGGCAGGCAGCCGCGCAGGGTTTCCAGCGGGCGTCCGGCGAGGCTGCCGACTACCCAGAAGCGGACTTCGTCGGCGGTACGCTGATCCCAAAGCAGCATCAGGCTGCTGAGCGCGGTGAGCAGCCCGGAGAAGGCCACGCCGGCCAGTACCAGGCGTACCGGGTCTTCCCCCACGCCACGCAACTGCGAGACCAGCAGCACCAGCAGGCAACCGCCGAGCGCGCCGAAGCTGGCCACGGCGAGGTTCATCCCGGCGGCAGTGGCGCCCAGGTTGATCGCCAGCACCACGGCGAACGAGGAACCGGCGCTCACACCGAGCAGGCCGGGCTCGGCCAGCGGGTTGCGCGTGACCGACTGCAGCAGCAGGCCGGCGGCGCCCAGTGCCACGCCGACCAGCAGAGCCAGTTCGGTGCGCGCCATGCGCAGCGTGTGAACGACAAAGCGAGTGTCGTCATCGGCACCGCCCAGCAGTGCGAGCAGGCTCTGCCAGGGGCCGGCATCGCCGGCACCCACCAGCAGGCTGGCGAGGATCAGCAGAACGAGCAACGCTGCCGCGAACGCCAGAGCCCGTGGCAGCGCGAGACGGTTGGCGAGCATCAGTGCAGCAGGGCCTTCTCCACGTCATCCAGCACTTGCTGGGCGGCGAGGTAGCCGGAGCTGCTGCTCCAGATCTGTCCGTCGACGCTGGCCAGGTGCCCGGCTTCGACCGCCTTCAGGCGGGTGAACGCCGGTTGCTGGCGCGCTTCGGCCAGGGCTTTCTCACCATCGGGGTTGAGGGTGGCGAGGAATATCCAGTCGGCGTCGGCCTTGGACAGGTTTTCCAGGCTGAGGATGTCGGTGTGCGGGCGCTTGTCGGTCTGCTTCGCCAGCTCATTGGCCTTGAGGCCGAGCTGATCGAGGAGCTGCCCGACGAACAGGTGGCCGGACATCATCATCGGCCCCTGCGGATTCCAGCGCACCACACTGACGCTGGTGTCTGCGGGCAGGCGTGGGCGCAATGCGGCGATGCGCTGGTCGATCTCGGTCAGTCGCTGCTCGCCTTCGGCTTGCTTGTCCAGCGCATCGGCATAGACACGGAAGGCCCCACGCCAGTCGTCCAGCGAGCCGCCCTTGGGCACCACGGTGGGGGCCAGCAGGCTGAGCTTGGCGTATTGCTCGCGGGTCAGGCCGGGAGCGGCGAGGATCAGGTCGGGGCGCAGCTTGAGCACGGCTTCGAGGTTGGTTTCGCGCACGGTGCCCACCAGCGGAAGCGGGCCGGATTTCGCCTTCAGGTAGGCGGGCAGGTCGGTGCCGCCGCGGCTGGCGAGGGAACCAACGGGTGTCACGCCCAGGGTCAGGCTGGCATCCAGGGCGTTCTCGCCCAGGGCGATGACGCGTTGCGGATTGTCCTTCACCTTCACCGGGCCGAAGGCAGTGTCCAGGCTGCGCTCGGCAGCCTGGACCGGGAGGCTCAGCACGAGGCCGGCGAGCAGCAGGGCAGTGCAGGACAGGAAGCGGCGGGGAAGCGAGGCGCTGACGTGCATGATGAGGGTCCGTTGGCGAGGAATTTCGTCAAGGTACGAAATTCACAATCACGAATCACTCGCATTTACGGATTGTTTACATTTGCCATGACATGCATCAAGCACGCAGAAACCTAGTTGGCGGCGCGGCGGAACGCTCCCGGTTGCTGTCCGGTGGCCTTGTGGAAAGCGCGGGTGAACGCAGCGATGGACTGGTAGCCGACCGACGCGGCCACTTCCGCCACGCTCTGGTCGGCCTTCAGCAACCGGCATGCCTGGCCCATGCGCAGGGCCAGCAATACCTGGCCGGGGGACTGCCCGCTGGTTTCGTTGAAGCGCTTGAAGAAAGCCGAGCGCGAAAGCCCGGCGCATCCCGCCATGTCTTCCAACGTCCAGGGCAGTTGCGGTTGCTGGATCATCCGCTCCAGCAAGCCGGCGAACTGCGGTTGGCGGGCGAGGGCGACCAGCCCGCCCAGGGTCGGATTGCCTACCACCTGCTGGCGCAGCACGTAGAGGAACAGCAGGTGGCTCAGGCGTTCGAGCATCTGCTGCGACGGTGTCGGCTGCCGCTGGCATTCCTCGAGGATCAGCTCGAACAGACTGCGCGCGGCCCGCTGGGACGGCTCCTCGGCACGCAGCACGAGGAAGGCGGGCAGGGCGTCGATGATCAGTGCCGACAGCCCCGAATCGAAATGGAAGAACCCGCAGACCAGCCCCACGCCATCCTCGGCCTGCAACTCCAGGGCGGTCATGCTCTGGCGCGGTTGGCAGGCTGCCTCCTCGGCGCTGGACTCGCTGGACAGCCGATACGGCACATCGCGCAGGATGAACACCGCGTCACCGCTTTCCAGCCGGTACGACGGCTCGCCGTCCAGGTGCAGCCAGCAGTGGCCCTGTACCACGAGGTGGAAACTGGCCCGCGCCAGACCCTGGGTCGAAGCGTGCCAGCCGCCGCAATAGCGCCCTACGTGAAACAGGCTCGCGCTCAGTTCAAGGCTGTCTAATAACCAATCAACCAGGGGGCTGGACGAAATCATCTAATGGAAAGACTCATGAGCAAGTGATAGCGACTTTAGAATATTGAATGGATTTCTTATTACCAACAGACTTTTTCGACACCCCATTTCAACGGAGTCGAACCATGTCCCGCCTGCCCATCCAGACCCTCGACAGCGCCCCGGAAGCCGCCAAGCCGTTCCTCGAGAATGCGCTCAAGGGCTCCGGCTTCATCCCCAACCTGCTGGGGGTGCTGGCCAACGCACCGGCCGCGCTGGAAACCTACGTCACCGTATCCGGCCTCAACGGCAAAGCCGACCTCGGCCTGCCGGAGCGCGAAGTGGTCCAGCTGATCGCCGCCACCACCCACGGCTGCGACTTCTGCGTGGCCGGGCACACAGCGGTAGCTTTCAACAAGGCCAAGCTGCCTGAGGAAGTGATAGCCGCCCTGCGCGAACAGCGCGAACTGCCCGATGCGCGCCTGGAAGCCCTGGCCGCGTTCGCTCGCGAATCCATCGCCACCCGCGGTGCGGTGAGCGATGCGGGCCTTGCTGCCTTCCGCGCTGCCGGTTTCACCGATGGCAACGCCCTGGAAGTACTGCTGGGTATCAGCCTGGCGACCTTGTGCAACTTCGCCAACGTGCTGGCCCAGACCCCTCTGAACCCCGAGCTGGGCAAGTACCGCTGGGAACAGGCGGCGAACTGATTTTCGTGTGACCGGGCGGCAAGTGCCGCCCAAGCAAGGAGAGCAACATGCTCGACCCGACCCTGAGCCGCTGGCTCGATGAGCACGCCGAGGGCCTCGACCTCGGCCACACCGACCCACAGAGCGTGCTGCCGCAACTGGCTGCGGCCGGGCTGTTCGCCATTGGCGTGCCCGAAGAGCGCGGCGGCAGCGGTGGCACCGTGCTCAATGCGATCGACGCCATCGCCGATGTAGCGGGCCATTCGCTGACGGCCGCCTTCGTCTTCTGGGGCCAGCGCGCCTTCATCGAATACCTGCTGCAGAGCCCCAATCGCGAGCTGGGCGACCTTCTGCTCGGCGAACTGCTGGACGGCAGCCTGGCCGGCGCCACCGGTCTGTCCAACGCCATGAAGTTCCTCTCGGGCATCGAAAGCCTGCAAGTGAACGCGACGCCGACCGGCGATGGCTGGAGCCTCGACGGCCGGCTGCACTGGGTGACCAACCTGCGCAAGGGCCGCTTCGTGGTCGCGGCGGCCATCGAGCGAGAGGGCGCGGCACCGCTGGTGGCGGCGATCCCTTCGGACCGCGCGGGCCTGACCCGCTCCGACGACCTGCAACTGCTCGGTCTGCAATCGAGCAACACCGCTGCGCTGGACTTCGCCGCGGTCGAACTGCCGCGCGCCTGGCTGCTGCACGAAGATGCCCGCCACTACCTGCCGCGCGTGCGCCCGGCCTTCCTCGGCCTGCAATGCGCCATGACCATCGGCCTGACGCGCAAGGCCCTGGAGTCGGTACGCGAGCACCTGAGCGACCGGCGTTCGGTGCTGCGCGAGGAAGAGCAGCGCCTGGCTGATGAGCTGGACGAGCAGGTGGCACGCTTGCGTGAAGGCCTGCTGGATGGCGCTTTCCTGACCGAGCCGGCGCGATTGTTCCGCATCCGAATCGGCCTGGCCGAAGGCGCGGCTGCCGCCGTCCAGCTGGAGCTGCAAGCCAGCGGCGGCAAGGCCTATCTCACCGAGCACGGCGCGGCTTTCGCCCGGCGCTGGCGTGAGTCGGCCTTCGTGCCCATCGTCACACCCAGCCTGGTGCAGCTGCGCGCCGAATTGCAGAAGCAGGCCAAGGCATGAGCCAAGCGATCCTGCAGGCCAGCGACGTTGCCCTGGGCTATCCCGGAGACAACGCTTGGCGCAGCGTGCTGGAAGGCTTCGCCCTGGAGCTGGCCGCCGGAGAGGTGGTCTCCATCCTGGGCCCCAGCGGTGTCGGCAAATCCAGCCTGCTGCGCGTGCTGGCCGGCTTGCAGAAGCCCGCGGCTGGCGTCGTGCAATTGCTCGGTCAGCCGATCGACGGCCCGCACCCTCGCGTCGCGGTGGCCTTCCAGGACCCGAGCCTACTGCCCTGGCTGAACCTGACGAAGAACGTCGCCTTCGGGCTCGATTTCGCACGCCAGCCAAAGCTGGACAAAGCCACCCTGCAATCCCGTGTGGACGAGGCAATAGCCTCGGTCGGGCTGGACCACGCCCGCGACTTCCTGCCGGCGCAACTCTCCGGCGGCATGGCCCAGCGTACGGCGCTGGCCCGCTGCCTGGCGCGGCAGCCGCAGGTACTGCTGCTCGACGAACCCTTCGGCGCGCTGGACGAGGTGACCCGCGCCGACATGCAGCAATTGCTGCTGACCGTCATCCACGAGCGGCGTACCGCCGCCGTGCTGATCACCCACGACATCGACGAAGCGCTGCTGCTTTCCGACCGCATCCTGCTACTGGGCGACACCCCGGCGCGGACGTTGGGCGAATGGCACATCGACCTGCCGCAACCCCGTGCGGAGCTGGTCGAGGAACTGGGCGCCCTGCGGGTCGACATCCTAAAAACCCTACGGCGGGCAAGCCGCACCCACGCAAACACTACTTCTGCGCAGGAGCCTGCCCATGTGCCTGGACGACCCCACACACTCCCGACGTGACATTCTCAAACTTGGTGCGCTGCTCACCGCCGCCGGTGCGTTGCCACTGCTGACCAGCCTGCAGGCGCGCGCCGCCAGCGAACCGGATGCCCCGGTACGCATCGGCTACCTGCCGATCACCGACGCCACACCGCTGCTGGTGGCCCACGCCAACGGCCTGTTCGATGCCGAGGGCATCAAGGCCGAACGCCCGGTGCTGCTGCGTAGCTGGGCGCAGGTGATCGAAGCGTTCATCTCCGGCCAGGTCAACGTCATCCATCTGCTGTCGCCGATGACCGTCTGGGCGCGCTACGGCAGCAAGGTGCCGGCCAAGGTGGTGGCCTGGAACCATGTGGGCGGCTCCGGCCTGACCGTGGCGCCGGACATCGGCGACGTGAAGCAGCTGGGCGGCAAGACCCTGGCGATTCCGTTCTGGTACTCGATCCACAACGTGGTACTGCAACAGCTGCTCCGCGACAACGGCCTGCAGGCAGTGAGTAAACCGGCCAATGCGGCGCTGGCCGCCAACGAGGTCAACCTGGTGGTGCTGCCGCCGTCGGACATGCCACCGGCCCTGGCCGCCAAGCGCATCGCCGGCTACATCGTCGCCGAGCCGTTCAACGCCCTGGCGGAGAACCTCAAGGTCGGGCGCATCCAGCGCTTTACCGGCGATGTCTGGCGCAACCATGCGTGCTGCGTGGTGTTCATGCACGAGCACGACCTGAACAACCGCCCGGAGTGGTCGCAGAAGGTGGTCAACGCCATCGTCAAGGCGCAGCTGTGGACCCGCGGCAACCGTGCCGAGGCGGCCAAGCTGCTGTCCAAGGACGGTGAGAACCGCTACACGCCCCATGCGCCGGAAGTGCTCGGCCGGGTGTTGGCGCCGGCCGCCAGCGAACGCCAGCAGTACCTGGCCGACGGCGCCATCCGCCATGCCGACTGGCACGAGGAGCGCATCGACTTCCAACCGTACCCGTTCCCCAGCTACACCGAGGAACTGGTGCGCCGTCTGAAGGACACGCTGATCCAGGGTGACAAGGGCTTCCTCGCGGCCCTGGAGCCGACACAGGTGGCCAAGGACCTGGTGGACGACCGTTTCGTGCGCAATGCCATCGCCGGCGTCGGCGGCCTGGGCGCCTTTGGCTTCCCCGATAGCTTCGAGCGCAGCGAGGAGATCACCCCGTGACACCCGTTGTACTTTCCACGCGCCGCCACTGGGCGCTGGGCCTCGCCGGGCTCATCATCCTGCTCGGCCTCTGGTGGCTCGGCGTGCGGCTGTTCGGTGGCGACGGCCTGGGGCAGCTGTTCTCGCCCCAGGCGACCTTCACCAGCCTGGGTGAGCTGCTGGCCCGCCCGGAGCTGTACGAGCATGTGCTGGTCAGCCTGAAACGGGTGCTGCTCGGCCTGCTGCTGGCCCTGGCGGTCGGCGTGCCGCTGGGCTTGCTGGTGGGCGCCTCGCGTCACCTGGAGGCGGCGACCACGCCGGCCTTCCAGTTCCTGCGGATGATCTCGCCGCTGTCGTGGATGCCCATCGCAGTCATGCTGATGGGCGTGGGCGACTCGCCGATCTACTTCCTCCTGGCGTTTGCCGCAGTCTGGCCGATCCTGCTCAATACCGCCGCCGGCGTGCGCCAGCTCGATCCGCGCTGGCTGCAGTTGTCGAGGAGCCTCAGCGCGACGCCGTTCGAAACGCTGTGCAAGGTCATCCTGCCCGGCGTGCTCGGTCACGTGTTGACCGGTGTACGCCTGGCCATCGGGATTCTCTGGATCGTGCTGGTGCCCTGCGAAATGCTCGGCGTCAGCGCAGGGCTGGGTTACTACATCCTCGACACCCGGGATCGCCTGGCCTACTCGGAGCTGATGGCCATGGTGTTGCTGATCGGCGTGCTGGGCTTCGCCCTGGATGCTCTGGCGCGCAGCCTGTACCGCCATCGAGGCTGAAGTCGCTGGAACGGAAGAGCCGGATCACGAGATCCGGCTTTTTCAGGTCAGGCCGTCTTGCGGTAAGCCGGCCGTAGCTTCGTGAGCAGCGCCGCCACCAGATCCAGCGCCGAACACAGCAGGAAGTAGAGCAGCGCGACGAACAGGAAGACCTCGGTGGGATGCACCATCACCCGGTTGCTCACCTGCGTTGCGACGAAGGACAGCTCGCCGACGCCGATCACGTAGGCCAGCGAAGTGTCCTTGATCAGCGAGACCCATTGGTTGAGGAAGGACGGTAGCATGATCGGCAGCGCCTGCGGCAGGATCACCAGCGTGAGCACCTGCCACGGCCGCAGCCCCAGCGCACGGGCGGCGTCCCACTGGCCTTTGGGCAGGCTTTCGATGCCGGCATGCACCGAGTGTGCGAGGTAGGCCCCGCCGATCAGCGACAGCGCGCAGACCACGGTGCCCAGCGCTGGCACGTCGACATGGAAGACGATGGGCAGCAGGAAGTAGGTCCAGAAGATCAGCATCAGCACCGGAATGGCGCGGAAGAAGCCGAGGAATGCCACCAGCAGCAGGCGTGGTCTGCCGCGCAGCACCGACAGGGAAATGCCCAGCGCCAGGCCGATGATGGCCGAGGCGATGCCGGAGGCTAGCGCGAGGACGACGGTCAGCGCCGCGCCACCCAGCGGGCCGTCCGGGTAAGCGCCGATGAGGAAGTAGGACAGGTTGTCCGAGATCACCGAGAACTCCATGTCAGGCTCCCTGGCGATAGCGGCGGGTCTGCTGGATCGCCTGGCCCAGCGCTTCGATCAGCGCGATGGCGCCGATGTACAGCAGGGTGGCGATGCCGAACGCCTGAAAGGTCTTGAAGGTCTGCGTCTCCACCTGGCGCGAGGCGTAGGACAGCTCGGCGAGCCCGATGGCCATGGCCAGTGAAGAGTTCTTCAACGCGTTCATGTATTGCCCCATCAACGGCGGCAGCGCCGTACGAAGCGCCTGGGGCAGGATCACCCAGCGCCACACCTGTAGCGGGCGAAGGCCCAGCGCCATGCCGGCCTCGCGCTGCTGCGGGCGCACCGAGGCGATGCCGGCGCGGAACTCTTCGGCGATGAAGGCCGTGGTGTAGAGGGTCAGGCCCCAGGCGGCGGCGAGGAATTCGAACGACGGCCAGGTCAGCCCGGCCAACTCATGGGGTGAGTTGAGCCAGAACACCAGTTCCTCTGGCATCAGCGCCGGCAAACCGAAGTACCAGAAGAACAGTTGCACCAGCAGCGGTGTGTTGCGAAACAGAGCGAGATAGGCCCGAGCGGGCCACGACAGCCAGCGTGACTTTGCCTGCCGGGCGATGGCCAGCGGCGCGCCGAGCAGGGTAGCGATGACACAGCAGAACAGGGAAATACCCAGCGTAAGCAGGAAGCCGTCGAGCAGCCAGCTCAGGTAGGTCGGGGCGAGCAGTTCGCCGAACATGTGGCGCATCCATCAGCGGGAGAAACGGACACGCCCCGGCGGGCCGGGGCGTGGGGGAGTGCAGGGTCAGAGGTGATCAGCTCTTGTCGCCGATCCTGTACAGGCGGGCCAGCGGGGTCTTGGTGCTGGGGCCGAACCAGGTGTCGTAGATGGTCTGCGCCTGCCCGTTGGCCTCCAGCTCCGTGAGGCTCTGGTTGACGAACTCGGTCAGGGCCTTCTCGCCCTTGGGAATGCCGACGCCGATCAGGTCGTTGGAGATGGTGAAGGGCGGCACTTCGTACTTGTCCTTGTCCGGCACGTTGGCCAGCAGGCCGATCAGTTTCGGGCCGTCCTGGGTGATGGCCTGGACTTGGCCGTTGCGCAGGGCGGTGAAGGCGAAGGGCGTGTCGTCGTAGGCGATGACCTTGGCACCGGGGAATTTCTCGCGCAGCACGCCCTCGTTGACCGTGCCCTTGTCGACGCCGACGCGCCATTTGTTCAGTTCGTCCGGCGACTTCAGGCTGCCCTTGCGCACGATGAACTGCTGCCCGGAGGAGAAGTAGGGGATGCTGAAGTCCACCTGCTCGGCGCGCTCGGGGGTGATGGTGAAGTTGGCCAGCACCAGGTCGACCTTGTTGGCGGTCAGCAGCGGGATGCGGTTGGCCGGGTTGGTCGGCAGGACCTGCAGCTTGACGCCGAGCTTGTCGGCCAGGGCCTTGGCGTAATCCACATCGAGGCCTTCGATCTGCTTGCTCTTGCCGTCGACGAAGCCGAATGGCGGGTTGCTGTCGAAGGCGGCGACGCGCAGCACGCCGGCCTTCCTGATGTCGTCCAGGCGGTCGGCATGGGCCAGTCCGGAGAGGACGGCCAGGGCGAGGGCGGTAACGGCAGTGAGTTTCTTCATGAACATCCAGCTCCTTGTCGGGCCGCGCTCGTTTGACGGGGTCCCGGAATGATCGAGAGCGGGCGCTCGAGGGTGGGAGAAGCCCGCTTTAGAGCGGCGGGGGTCGCCCGCCGGCGAGGCCGAGTGTGGCAGCGTGATGGTGGCGCGGAGAAGGAATGAATTGGTCTATCTAATAACCAGAAGAAATATAAAATAACAACATGGATAACCATTTTGGTGGATCAATATCCAGGGCAGGAGCCTCGCTCCTACGAAGAACGCCGCCCCAGCGCGTAGGATGGGTGGAGCTTGCGATACCCATCATCGAAGTGGACAGGTATCGATGGGTATCGCTTCGCTCCACCCATCCTAGGAAAACAGTCAGGGCCTCCAGCGGGCAGCGTTGATATCCACGGCGCGCGGCAGGATGCGCTCGGCTAGGAACAGGTCGGCGGTGCGTTGCTGCGCGGCGATGTCGGCATCGCCCAGTGGGCGGATAGGCGAAGGAGGGCGGTGCTTGAAGGTTTCCGCAATGACTTCCGGGGAGAGCCCGGTGACGCGCGCCATGATCGCCACGCTGCCGGCTTCGTCGCTGCGGGTCAGGGCTTCGGCCTGATTGAGGCTATCCAGCACCTGATGGATGAAGTCGGGATGGGCTCCGGCGTACTCACGGCTGGACAGGTAGAACGGCCCGCTCAGGCCAACCTCGGTTCCGTCCGCCAGTAAGCGCGCGCTGCCGCCCAGCAGCAGCGCCGAGTACCACGGGTCCCAGATCGCCCAGGCGTCCACCTTGCCGCTTTCGAAGGCGGCGCGGGCATCGGCCGGCGTCAGGTACAGCGGTTGGATATCGCGCAGGGTCAGGCCGGCTTGCTGCAACAGGCGCAGCAGCAGGTTGTGCGAGCTGGAGCCCTTCTGGAGAGCCACACGCTTGCCTTTGAGGTCGGCCACGCTGCGGATCGGACTGTCCTTGGGCACCACCACGGTCTCCGCCTGCGGTTTGGGCGGCTCGACGCCGACGTAGAGCAGGTCGGCGCCGGCGGCCTGGGCGAAGATCGGCGGGATGTCGCCAGTGGAGCCCAGGTCCAGGCTGCCGACGTTCAGGGCTTCGAGCATCTGCGGCCCGGCGGGGAATTCGATCCATTGGATCTGTGTCTGCGGGAAGCGTTTCTCCAGCAAGCCATGCTCCTTGGCCAGCACCAGGCTGACCGAGGCCTTCTGATAGCCAATGCGCAGTTGCGCCGGGTCTTGCGCCTGCGCTGTACCTGCCACGAGCAGCAGTCCGGCGAGCAATCGATGAAACAGCGTCACAGGCTCATTCCTTCCAGTCGTGGGAGGGTTTTTCCCAGAGATTGATCCCGCCTTCCACGGCGAAGCGGTCGATCTCCGCCAGTTCCTCCACGCTGAAGGTCAGGTTATCCAGCGCGGCAACGTTCTCGATGATCTGCTCCGGCCGGCTGGCGCCGATCAAGGCAGAGGTCACCCGGGCGTCGCGCAGCACCCAGGCCAGTGCCAGTTGCGCCAGGCTCTGGCCACGGCGTTGCGCGATGTCATTCAGCGCGCGAGCGCGCCGCAGGTTGTCTTCGGACAGGTGCTCCGGTCGCAGCGAGGCGCCACCGGGTTGGTTCACTCGCGCATCCGCCGGCACGCCATTCAGGTAGCGATCGGTCAGCAGGCCCTGGGCCAGTGGCGTGAAGGCAATGACGCCCGTGCCCAGTTCATCGGCGGTGGCCAGCAGGTCCTTTTCCACCCAGCGGTTGAACAGGTTGTAGGCCGGCTGGTGGATCAGCAGCGGTACTTTCCAGTCCTTCAGCAAGGCAGCCAGCTCGGCGGTCTTGCCGGCGGAATAGGACGAGATGCCCACGTACAGCGCCTTGCCCTGCTGCACGGCGCTGGCCAGTGCGCCGGCGGTTTCTTCCAACGGCGTGTCCGGATCGAAACGGTGTGAATAGAAGATGTCCACATAGTCCAGGCCCAGACGTTTCAAGCTCTGGTCGAGGCTGGAGAGCAGGTACTTGCGCGAGCTGCCGCCCTGTCCGTAGGGACCGGGCCACATGTCCCAGCCAGCCTTGGTCGAGATGACCAGCTCATCGCGGTAGGCGGCGAAGTCCTCGCGTAGCAGGCGGCCGAAGTTGATCTCGGCGCTGCCGTAGGGCGGGCCGTAGTTGTTGGCCAGGTCGAAGTGGTTGACGCCCAGGTCGAAGGCGGTGCGCAGCAGGGCGCGCTGGCGGTCCAGGGGCACGCTGTCGCCGAAGTTGTGCCACAGGCCGAGGGAAAGGGCCGGCAGTACCAGCCCGCTACGGCCGACGCGGCGGTAGGGGACGCGTTGGTAGCGGTCGGGGTGGGCGAGGTAGGTCATGGAAGCTCCTGGGTAGACGGGCCGCAGTGGGGACGGCTCGTGGATCGTCAGATCGTGTAGCGGTTGGCCGGGCGCTTAAGCCCGAGGTGGTCGCGCAGGGTGCTGCCGCTGTAGTCGCGGCGGAACAGCCCGCGGCGCTGCAGTTCGGGGACGACGTGATTGGCCACATCTTCCAGGCCGCCGGGCAGGTGTGGCACCAGCACATTGAAGCCGTCGGCGGCGCCGCCTTCGAACCAGGCCTGGAGCTCGTCGGCGATCTGCGTCGGCGTGCCGATCAGGCTGTAGTGCCCACGCCCGCCAGCGATGCGCCGGCCCAGTTGGGCGAGGGTCAGGTTCTCGCGCCCGGCCAGTTCGGTGAGCAGCAATTGGCGGCTGCGCTGGCCGCTGTCGGTGAGCGGCAGTTCGGGCAGCGGGCCGTCCAGCGGGTAGGCGGAGAGGTCGAAGTTACCGAGCATCCGCGACAGCAGCGCAACGCCGACCTGCGGTTCCACCAGCTCCTGGAATGCCTCGAATTTTTCCTGCGCCTCGGCCTGGCTCTGGCCGACCACCACGAACACGCCGGGCATGATGCGCAGGTCATCCGCGCTGCGGCCGAAGCGTGGCAAGCGACCTTTCAGGTCGTTGTAGAAGTCGCACGCGGCGGCCAGTGAGGTCTGCGCGGTGAACACCACCTCGGCGGTCTGCGCGGCCAGCTCGCGGCCGGTTTCGGAGCTGCCGGCCTGGACGATCACCGGGCGTCCCTGGGGCGGGCGCGCCACGTTGAGTGGCCCCTGCACGCGGAAGTGCTCGCCCTCGTGGTTCAGCACATGCAGCTTGGCCGGGTCGTAGTACTGGCCGCTGGCCTTGTCACGGGTGAAGGCGTCGTCTTCCCAGCTGTCCCACAGGCCGGTGACCACCTCGTGGAACTCCCGTGCGCGGGCATAGCGCTCGGCGTGGCCGAAGTGTTCCTGACGGTTGAAGTTCAGCGCTTCGGCAGCGGCGTCGGAGGTCACCAGGTTCCAGCCGGCGCGCCCACCGGACAGGTGATCGAGCGAGGCGAACTTGCGCGCCACGTGGTACGGCTCGTTGTAGCTGGTGGTCACGGTGGCCACCAGGCCGATGCGTTCGGTCACCGCCGCCAGCGCCGAGAGCAGCGTCAGCGGTTCGAAGTGATCGGAACGCGCCATGCGGCTGGCGATCTCGGCTGTGGGCGCGGCCACGCTGTCGGCGACGAAAACGGCATCGAACTTCGCCGCTTCGGCCACCTGCGCCAGGCGCTTGTAGAGGCGGAAGTCGAGGCCGCCGTCAGCCGGCACATCCGGGTGGCGCCACGCCGAGACGTGGTGACCGGTGGCCATGATGAAGGCGCCAAGGGAAAGGGTGCGTGTCATTTCGGTTGTCCTGTGTGTCCGTTGGGGAGGACGCAAGGCTGCGGGTTCGATCTCATGGACGGCGCCGGGGCGAGCCGACGCCGCGTATTGCTCGCGATCAGAAGTCCTTGCGCAGCTCGACGCCGAAGTAGCGGCCGTCGTCGCGCGGCACCATGCGGTAGATGTAGCTGCCGCCGGTGGCCAACAGGGGCGAGTAGGACTTGTCGGTGAGGTTCTTGCCCAGCAGGGCGACACGCCAGCCGTCGTTGTAGTCGGCCAGGGCGATGCTGGCGTTCCACAGGCCGTAGGCGCCCTGGATGGTGTCGGGGTTCTGGCTGAGGTCGTACTGCACCTTGTCCTGCCAGCTGTAGTCGGTGCCCAGCTCCACATCCAGGCCGCTGTCCAGCGGGATGCTGTAGTCGGCGCGCACGTAGCTCTTCCAGTCCGGGGTAAAGGGCAGCGGCTTGCCGTCGACGTTGCAGCTGGACGCCGCGCCAGCCGGGCAGGCGAAGCTGTCCACGCGGGCCTTGGTGTAGGCGAGGGCGCCGGAGAACTTGAGCTGGTGCGTGGCCTGGTAGCTGAAGTCCAGCTCGGCGCCTTCGGTCTTCACCTTGCCGGCGTTGATCAGACGAGTCACCACCTGGCCTGCGACTGTGTCGTAGAAGTTCGCCTGATAGTTGTCGTAGACCGTGTGGAAGACCGCGAGGTTGGCGGTCAGGCGGTTATCCAGTGCGGTGGCTTTCAGCCCGGCTTCCCAGGAGTTGGAAGTCTCCGGCTTGAGTGCCTCAGTGTCGCGCGGCTGCATGTTGAAGAATACGTTGTACGCCGGGCCCTTGTATCCGCGCGAGTAGGTGACGTAGCTGGTGAGCTGCTCGCTGAGGTCGTACTGCAGGCCCAGACGGCCGGACCAGCCGTCCTCATCGGTGGAGCCGGAGCTGGAAGTGGAGGGCTGGATGCCGGTCACCGCCGTAGCCGAAGTGGAACGGCGGCGGTGGTCGTACTCCAGGTCGTCGTGGGTGTAGCGCAGGCCGGCGATACCACGGAAATCCTCGGTGAAGTTCAGCGTGCTCTCGCCGAACACCGCGTAGGTATCGCTGCGCGTGCTGTAGTCGGCCACGCCGGTGTTCTGCGCAGTCGTGGAGGTCACCACGCGGCGGTAGGTCTCGTCGTCCACGGCGTGCATGTAGTACAGGCCGCCGACGTATTCGAGGAATTCGCCCTTGGGCGAGGCGAGGCGCAGTTCCTGGGAGTACTGGTCGTAGTTCAGCTCGCCCTTGTCGTGGGAGCTGGGGATGCTCGCGGTGACCTGCGAAAGGCGGTCGCCATCCTGCCACTGGGTGTTGTCCCAGCCGCGCCAGGCGCTGATGGAGGTCAGGGTGTAGTCGCCCAGGTTCCAGTCCAGTTGCGCCGACAGCCCCTTGTTGGTGTCGTCGACGTGGGTGCGGTAGTCGCTGTTGATCTTGCGGTTGTCGCTGTCTGGCGTCACCGGGCGCAGGGCGTTGGCGAAAGCCGGGCTGGTGGTGCTGGTGATGACGCCGCTGGGGGCGTCGTCATTGCCCTTCATGTAGTCGGCGATCAGCGTGACCTTGAGGTCGTCGTTGGGCGTGATCTCGAACTTGGTGCGTGCGCCGGCGCGGTTGTAGCCGTTCACTTCGTGGCCGTTGTAGACGTTGTCGACATTGCCGTCGTAGCTGCCCAGCAACGTAGTGACGCTGGCCTTGAGCTTGCCGGGGATCAGCGTGCCGCCGATGCCGAAGCGGGTACGGTTCTCGTTGCCGCCACCGAAGTGCGAATAGTCGATATAGCCCGTGGTTTCGTCCGGCACTTCGCGGGTCACCACGTTGAGCACACCGGCCGAGGCATTCTTGCCGAACAGCGTGCCCTGCGGGCCGCGCAGCACTTCGATGCGTTCGACGTCGAGTAGGTCCAGGGTCGCCTGCCCGGGACGGCCGAGCACCACGCCGTCGATGACCGTCGACACGCTCGGCTCGACGCCGGGGGAAGTGGAGATAGTGCCTACGCCGCGAACGAACAGCGAGGTGTCCTTGTTCGAGGCACCGGTACGAAAGTTCAGGCTCGGCACCTGCTGGACGATGCTCGATACGCTGTTGCGGTTGTCGCGCTCCAGCTGCTCACCGTCGACCACGGAAACGGCCACCGGCACCTTCTGCAGCGATTCCTCACGGCGGGTGGCGGTGACGGTCACTGCCTTGAGCGTTGGTGCCGAGTCAGCGGACTGGGTGTCGCTGCTGGTGGTTTCGGCGGCCTGCACGCTGCAGGCCAGTGCCCCGATCACGCTGGCGATACCCAGGGCCAACGCACTGCGCCGGCCGGTGAATTGCGGACGGCCGAGCGTCCCCCGATGTTGCGATTGCATAGCCACTCCTTCGTACCCTGGTCCGCCCTCGGTGCTCTTTTGCCGGGGCGACTTTTTTCTGCGGGACTGTCACGAGCGCTCGCTCGTGCGAGTGGCTGGATCGTTGCGGACAGTTTGTGTTGTTAGCGCTAACATCGACGAGTATCCTGAATCGCCTGATAGATCGTCAAATAATTAAAAATTACGTTTATATTCCTAAGTTGACATTCCATCACTCAGCAGCAGGAGAGTCGTGTTGGCCAGCCAGACCCCTCGCAAGCGCCGTGGCGCAGGACGCGTGACGCTGACCGCAGTCGCCGAACGCGCTGGCGTTTCTGCCATCAGCGTGTCGCGCTACTTCAATCAACCGGCGCAGCTGTCGGACGACCTGCGCGAGCGCATTGGCGCGGCGGTGGAGGAGCTGGGCTACGTGCCCAACCAGGTAGCCGGTGGGCTGGCTTCGGCGCGGGGCAGGGTAGTGGGGATGGTGGTGCCGAACATTTCCGGGCCAATTTTCGCCGACACTATCCAGGCCTTCAGTGACACCTTGGCCGCCCACGGGTACCAACTGCTGCTGGCCTCCAGCTATTTCTCCGAAGACAAGGAAGAAAGCGCCGTGCGCGCCTTCCTTGGCTGGAACCCGGCGGCACTGGTGCTCACCAGCCACTTTCATACCTCGGCCACCGAGAAACTGATCGCTGGCGCGGATATGCCGGTGGTGGAGGTTTGGGATTACCAACCCGAACGCGCGCCGATTCAGGTCGGCTTCTCGCACTATCAGGTCGGCGTGGAGGCGGTGCGTCACCTGCACGCCAAGGGCTACCGGCGCATAGCGTTCGTGCAGAACAGCGC
Source organism: Pseudomonas sp. YH-1 (assembly GCF_051990045.1). NCBI lineage: Bacteria > Pseudomonadati > Pseudomonadota > Gammaproteobacteria > Pseudomonadales > Pseudomonadaceae > Pseudomonas > Pseudomonas sp. YH-1. The sequence goes on from NZ_CP178184.1 coordinate 4,472,259, forward strand.
GCCCGGTGACTTCAGTGCGCTGGACCGCCGAGATGGCTACGCCGATACCCTGCGCGAGCTGGGTGGCGAGCCCTGGATGTTCGTGCCCACCGAGAGCGCGCCCTTCGAAGCCGGACGGCAGGCCATGGAAGCGCTGATGGCAAGAGGAGCGCAGCGGCCGGAGGCGATCATCTTCGCCAACGACAACCTTGCCGCTGGCGGCCTGCTGGCCGGCCAGCGCACCGGGCTGAAGATTCCCGAAGATTGCGCGGTGCTGGGCTTCGGCGACTATCCCTTCGCGCCGATGCTGTTGCCGAGCCTGTCGACCATCAAGCCACCGGCCCGCGAAATCGGCGAGATCGCCGCGCTGCGAGTGCTGCAGTCTATTGGCGTGGCGCCGCTGGAAGGCCCGATGGAGCGGCTGAATCTGCTCAGTTGCCGGGTGCTGGAGCGGGAGAGCGGCTGATAGCGGCTACTTGGCCAGCAGGTCAATCACTTCCTGGTCGCTGAGCGGGCGAAAGTCGCGGTAATGATCACCCACCGCACGGAACGGCGACGGGGTATCCAGGCAGACCAGCGCATCCACCTCATCGCGCAGCTTCTCCACGGTTTCCGCCGGGCCCACTGGCACAGCGAGCACCACCCTGTGCGGATGGTGCTCGCGCAGGCACTTGAGCGCGGCGCGCATGCTGCTGCCGGTAGCCAGGCCGTCGTCGACCACGATCAGGTCGCGGTCTTCCAGTTGCGCCGGCGCCTTCACGCCGCGATAGAGCACCCGGCGCCGCTCCAGTTCGCGGATCTGCTCCAGCACCTGCTGCTCGAACCACTCCGGCGCGGGGTCGAAGCGCTCGAGCATCTGCTCGTCCACCACCCAGTTCGGTTCTGGGCCGTCGACAATGGCGCCGACGGCGAATTCCTCATTGCCCGGCGCGCCGATCTTGCGCACCAGCAGCACATCCAGCGGGGCGCCGAGGGCGCGGGCAATTTCCTTGCCGACCGGCACGCCGCCACGGGGCAGGGCGAGAACCAGCGGATTCTCCAAAGGCATGTCACGCAGGACCATCGCCAGCGCCACGCCGGCATGCCGACGGTTGGTGTATTGCACTGAAGGCATCTGAGTCTCCTTTCGCGAGTCACAGCAGCGTGTCCAGGGTCAGTGGCCGCTCGCGGATGCGTTTTCGCTTGGAGGTTAGACGGACCTTGCAGCGCCCGCGACCTGCCGGAAAGCGATTGCACCCGCCTGGCCCGGATCAATCGGGCGCGCGCAGGCCTGCCGTGGGCTGTGAGTCGCAACCCTATCGAAGGTTCAGGTATTGCGTGTGAACGGTCGTCGGCACCAGGTTGAACATCGGTACGCACTGTCACTGGACTAGCTCAGTACAGAGCGCCAGAGCGAGGGCACGGAGAGTGTCTGGGCAGGGCAAAAAGAAGGCCCCGTCGGAGGGGCCAGGGGAAAATCCGGGAAGTGTCCTGACCCTAACAGGCTGGGCAGTCGCACTAAGCAACTTGTGGCGATAGGCCGTTCCGGTTGACGGCATATGGGGCCGGGTCCAGCCGCTGCGCGGCCACTGCATCGGGCATTGTGCATCGAACCCATCTCGTATTCGGGCATTCTGCTGCTGGCACTGTGCGATCTTCGGGATCGCCAATGGCTCTGCGACGAGACTCTGGCCGTCAGCAGAAAACAGGCGTGGAACTTGCTGCACGACCGTCTCGATAAGCCCACACTCGAAAAGGGAGAGGCGCAACATGCAAGCATTCGACAGCAAGATGGTCTTGGTCCTCGAGGAAACACCCGAACAACTGCAACGCCTGGAAGACCATCTGCTCGGCCAGGGGCATGCGGTGCTCAGCGCCCTCAGCGAGCAAGAGGCCATCGAACACCTGACTTCATCCTCGGTCATCGACCTGTTCCTCATCGATGAGCAACTCACCGGGCCATTGACTGGCGCAGCCCTGATCGAAGCCTGTTTGCCGCTACGCCCGCGCATGCGCGTGCTGGTGCTCTCACCCTGGGCGGAGAAAGGTGAGGAGGGCGCACCTTATCCCGTGCACCCCAAGTCGGCGGACTTCGCCGACCTGGAGGGCGCCATTCAGCGCACGCTGCTCAGTCCGCCCGTACAACCCTGGCTGCTGAACTAGACTCCTGCGCACAAAGGCCATCCGATCAACGGAACGGTCGCCTTCACGGGGAGGAAGCACCATGCACGCGTACCTGATCCGCTACAGCCGCAATGGCCAGCCCATGAGCACTGTGCTGCGACAGGAGAGTTTGAGTCGCGAGCAGGCGCAGCGGTTCGTCCGCGCGCTGCACGGCCCGGTCGGGCGCGATTCGCGCTCGGATATCCAGGTGAGCGAGGTGCTCTGCACCCAGTGATGGGGCGTCGCCGCCTTTGCTTCACGAAACAATGCCCATGAAAGTGGCCAAGGAAAAACGGCGCCGATCCTTCGGCGCCGTTTGCGGGGGAAATAACGGTTTGCGGTGAGCTGGCGAGCGCCGGAGCGCCTCTCCAGCTCGGGGTCAGTGGCCGCCGTGGCTGCGCTGACCTCCCTTGCGGCCCGCGTCGGATGCGCGCGCCGGATCATTCTTGAAGTTGCCGCCGCTGTGCTGGCCGCCTTTCCTGCCGGCTTCGGAAGCACGCTGGGGGTCTTCTGCAAAGTTGCCTTTACCGCCTCTATGTTCGGCCATGGGAACTACTCCTTGGGAAATGTCCGTGAGAAATGAATAACTGAATGCCGGGCATTCCCTTCATCCGAAACATATCGAGTAGCGGTGTTCGACTCTTTTTCAGAACGATCCGTCATCGCTTCGACGAAAAGTCGTTATATGTAAAGTCCTGCCGTCGGTCCGGGTTCTTTTATTGGCGAACCTGGAGAAACGCCGTTGCGCTGATTTCAAGCTGCTCAAATCGTTGACCTTTGCAGTGGCGGGGCGAAGTCGGCGAAGTCGGTAGTGGCCTATGGCCGCGGTTCCATTCGCAGCGCAGCGGCGCAGGATGGACGCAGCAACGCAGGAGAACCCGATGAATCCGCCAAGCTGCCATGACGTCGCAGAACTCCTTCACCGGAGCTACCCACTGTTCGACTTCACCTGCGACCGCCAGGAAGACGGCCGTTACCTGATCAGCCTGCAGAGCCGCTATACCTCCACGCCGCGAACCAACGTGATCGGCATTCACGGGAATGAACTGCGCACCGATCGCCAGGTGAGAGACCTTGGCATGGAACTGATCTGCGGTTTGATGTAGGGAGCTTGATTTGATGTAAGGAGCTTCAGACGACTCGTTTGCGCAGCCGGGCGATGAGCTTCTGACGCTGTTCGCTGTCCGCCTCCCAAACCTTGCCATCCAGGGCATGGCAGATCAGCCAGATTTCCTCGTTATTGAGCATCACCGCGCCGCCACCGGCCTCCGCCCGGCGCTTGCGGTACGCGGCCTGTTTCTCCGCGTTGGTCATGGCGCCTTCCTTGCGGGGGCGGCCTTTGCGCGGCGCTTCGAAGGCATCGAGCGTGGCTTTGTCCTTGGCGTCTTTCATCCTGGCTCCTGTCAAATTAGTAACGCGTTACTGCAATGCAGGCGTCTTTTTGGTAACGCGTTACCTATCATAGTGATTATTGCAGGCCCCGCCAATCGTCGGCTGGCGGGGTAGGGAAGAAAAAACCGGGCTATTCCTGCAATGCACACCCACAAGAAGCAATGGAGGCTGAAGTGGAACGACTGCGAAAGGTGCTGATGGTCTCGGCTTTCAACGAGACCTGCGTTGTCCAGGTGCTGCGTGAAGCTGCACTCAAGGCTTGCACGCCGGATACTGCAACGGCACTGATGGCGGCCGCGCAGTTGCTGGAGCACGACGCGGAAACCCTGCTTCATGCCGCCCACCGGATCGACGTCGTCCTGCACCATGCATCTGCTGGAGGCGGCACACTCTCCCTGGTCGTGATGGACTGAACCGCTTGCCGATGGCCTGGCCATCATTCTCTTTGAACCGCCGACGCCGACGTCCTGTCAGTGCTTGAAATACAGCCAGAAACCTGGAGGCGTCATGTGGGACGAATCCCTGACAAAGCGTTACCACGTCAGCTTTGTGAGAGATGGACGGGAATTCGAATTCGAAGCCGAAGACGAGTCCATGAGCGAGGCGCGGGCGTGGAGCCATGTAGCGCGCCATCTGCATATCCCGACCCACGATCTGCGCGGCTACCAGAAGCGCTACCACACCATTCGGCGCAACGTGGAGGCGCACAACGTGCAGGACGTTTCCTTTCGCGCAGTAGGCGCTGGCGATTAGGAAGCTGCCTCAGGCCTGTGTGGAGGCGAGGCGTACGTCACTGATGGTGATGCCGCAGGTGCTCAGCCACGACTCGACCTTGGTAGAACCGACCGGCAGAACTGGCTGAGAGAAGGATTGCCCCTGATCACTCAGGGGCAAATGCCGGCCATCGGCCGAGCGTTCTGGATTGCGCCTCAGGCAGCAGCGCCCGGGGCTTTTTCACGCCCGGCGCGCACGTCGAAGGCACCGCCCGTGAGCACACCGTCCACCGTCACGCGCCCCTTGCCGGGCAGCAGCGGGAACACCAGTTCAGCAAAGCGATAGGCCTCCTCCAGATGTGGATAGCCTGAAAGCACAAAGCTGTCGACACCCAGTGCGGCATACTCCAGCAGCCGCGCGGCAACGGTTTCCGGATCCCCCACCAGCGCAGTGCCGGCACCGCCGCGCACCAGGCCGACACCGGCCCAGAGATTGGGCGCCACTTCCAGCTTGTTGCGATCGCCGCCGTGCAGCGCGGCCATGCGCTGCTGGCCGACCGAATCCATCTTCGCGTAGTTGGACTGCGCGGCGGCGATGGTGGCGTCGTCCAGGTGGCTGATCAGCTCATCCGCAGCCGCCCAGGCTTTCTCGTTGGTCTCGCGGACTATCACGTGCAGGCGCACGCCGAAACGCACCGTGCGCCCGAGGCGCGCAGCGCGTTCGCGTACGTCGGCGATCTTTGCGGCCACGGCAGCGGGCGGCTCGCCCCAGGTCAGGTAGGCATCCACATGCTTGGCGGCCAGATCGTGGGCGGCGGCGGAAGAGCCGCCGAAGTACAGCGGCGGGTAAGGCTTCTGCACTGGCGGGAAGAAGTTCTGTGCGCCGTTGACCTTCAGATGTTTGCCGACGAAGTCCACGGTTTCACCTGACAGCAGGCGACGCCAGATGGTCAGGAACTCGTCGGATGCGGCGTAACGCTCGTCATGACTGAGGAAAACACCGTCAGCCTCCAGCTCAGTGCTGTCGCCGCCGGGTACGACATTGAGCAGCAGGCGGCCACCGCTGGCCTGATCAAGGGTCGCGGCTTGGCGCGCCGAAGCGGTAGGGTTGCCCAGCGAGGTGCGCAGAGCGACGAGCAATTTGATGCGCTGAGTGACCGGCACCAGGCTGGCAGCAGTCACCCACGGATCGAGGCAACTGCTGCCGGTGGGAATCAGCAGGCCGTCATAGCCGAGTTGGTCGGCGGCCACGGCGATCTGCCGCATGTATTCGTTGGTGGCCGGGCGTCCGCTACTGGAATGACCCAGGTAGCGGGTGTCGCCGGAAGTCGGCAGGAACCAGAAAATATCGAGACTCATGGGATGTCCTCGTTGCCATCGTCGAAATGGGGCGTCGCCCCGTCGGTGCACGCGTGGCAAGTCTTCATTGGAATTCAGGCCCGGCAGCCGTCGTTGTCGGTTCGCTTGATCAGGCAGAGAAGAGGAGGGCGGCTGCATGGCGGGCACTGCATGGCAGCAAGGCCTGTGCCAGGGCGAGAGGGCACAGTTCTCGCGCCTCTGAAAGCAAGGCAGTGTTGCTGTAGCAACATCACTGTTGATTGACTGTTGCCGGGGAGACACTGCGTACTACGAAAAAGGCATTAGGTTATGCCTTCCGGCGATTTGTCCTGCGCGGCCCGACCGATCAGGATAGGCAAACGTGATTGAAAGCCCCCGTGGACCAAGGAACACAGAAAGCGATGAACGACGCCAACCGACTGCACGAGAATGGCCCGGTGAACTGGCAACTGGCACAGATCGTCGAGGACCTGCGTGGCGCACGCAACGAATGGCGCAGCCGCACGGGCCGCCACCCGGAGCAGGGCGGCCGTGAGCTGCCTTCGCGCCAGTCCATCGAAGAAGTGGTGGAGCGCCTGGCAAGCGCATTGTTCCCCATGCGTCTGGGCCCGAATGATCTGCGCGAAGAAAGCGAGGATTTCTTCGTCGGCCACACCCTCGACGCCGCACTGAATGCGCTGCTGGTACAGGCCCGCCTGGAGCTGCGCTATAGCGCGCGGCAGCGGGGAGATGTGGTGGATAGTCGGATCGATGAGCATGCCGTGGTGCTGGTGCGCGATTTCGCCCGGGCGCTGCCGGAGATGCGCAAACTGCTCGACGCCGATGTGCTCGCCGCCTACCAGGGCGACCCGGCCGCGCGCAGCGTGGACGAGGTGCTGCTGTGCTACCCGGGTGTGGTGGCGATCATTCACCATCGCCTGGCGCACCACCTGTACAACGCAGGCCTGCCGCTGCTGGCACGGATCATCTCGGAGCTGGCGCACTCGGCGACCGGCATCGACATCCACCCGGGCGCGCAGATCGGCAGCAGCTTCTTCATCGACCACGGCACCGGTGTGGTGATCGGAGAAACCGCGATCATCGGCAGGCAGGTGCGCATCTATCAGGCCGTGACCCTGGGCGCCAAGCGATTCACCTCCGATGAAACCGGCCAGTTGCACAAGGGCGAACCACGCCACCCGATCGTCGAGGACGAGGTGGTGATCTATGCCGGCGCCACCATTCTCGGTCGCGTGACCATCGGCAAGGGCTCGACCATTGGCGGCAACGTCTGGCTCACTCGCAGCGTGCCGCCGGGCAGCCAGGTGAGCCAGGCCAGCCTGCAGCACGATGAGAGTCGCTGCGGAAAGGACTGAGCCAGTCGCGCAAAGTAGGGCGAGTGAGTTGACAGCTCCCTCGCTCGTTCAGCAGTATCCGTCAGACATTTCGCGCAACGGCACTTTCATGTTTTCCATCTTCAACCACTCGCTCTCCGCTTCGGGCTTCCTTGCCCAGGCTGGCGCGTGCGTTGTCGTTGCCAAGAAATCGAAGAAACAGTCGCTCATTTGACCGGGGCGCTGTCCCGTCAGATGGGCTGACAGGACACAAGGCGCAAGGTCGAACCTCCCTCCCGCTTGATTCCCGCATCCCTTCCTGACGGCGACCCGACGGTCAGCCAACAGGAGTTTTTGCATGTCGAATTTTCGTGGGATCTGGGTGGCGCTGGTCACTCCCTTTCGTGATGGCGCGGTGGACTACCCGGCGCTGCAGGGCCTGGTAGCGCAGCTACTGGAGCAGGGCGTGGCTGGTTTCGTGGTCTGTGGCACCACAGGCGAGGCTGCCGCATTGAGCCATGAAGAGCAGCTCGCAGTCCTCGATGCCGTGTTGCAGTGGGTGCCCGCGCAGCAGGTGATCATGGGGTTGGCGGGCAACAACCAGCGCGAGCTGCTGGCCTTCCTCCGCGATATCCAGCGCCGCCCGCTAGCTGGCGTGCTGGTACCGGCGCCGTACTACATCCGCCCATCCCAGGCAGGGCTGGAAGCCTTCTTCCGTACCGTGGCCGACGCCGCCCGCGTCCCGGTCGTGCTCTACGACATTCCTTACCGAACCGGCGTGCGCATCGAGCGCGAAACTTTGCGGCGGATCGTGCGCCATCCAAACATCGTAGCGATCAAGGATTGTGCAGGCGATGTAGAAACCACCATGGCGCTGATCGCTGATGGCCAAGTCTCGGTGCTCACCGGGGAAGACCTGCAGATATTCGCCAACCTCTGCCTGGGTGGTGCCGGGGCAATCTCGGCGTCATCCCACATTCGCGCCGATCTCTACGTGCAGCTGTTCCGGGAGATGGAAGAAGGCACCGTGAATGCCGCCCGCCGGACTTTCTATCGCCTGTTGCCCTGGATGCAGGCCGCTTTCGCCGAGCCGAATCCGGCGGCGGTGAAAGGCGCGCTGGCCTTGCAGGGCTGGATGACCAACGAGGTACGCGAGCCGATGCAGGCTTGCACACCGGCGACCCTGGAGCGACTGAAGAGCGTATTGGCGGATTTGGCCCACTAGGCGCCGCTGGCATTCGCTGGAGAACCGACTGGTGTTTCCACGATTCCACAGCGAATGCCAGGTCCTCGGCCGATCGGACACAGTCAGATGCAGAGATCGCCGCGCACGCACTGAAGTTCGCGTACATCGGCGGCTTGCTCGCAGCAGCAAGTCACTGAGCGGCGGTTGATGAAGAACGCCAGGAAGAATTCGTGCATCAGGTGGGTCCCAGGAGCCGCTGAAGAAAATGTGCTATCGAGTCCGAATCAGATTTCTTGTAGCGGCGAGATAAGAGCCCGTGGCGACGTGAAGAGCGCCGGGGCGACAGAAAGACAGTTGTCGCTCTTTTTAAAAAAATGGACTGCGGTATGTCTATGATAAATATAGAAAATTTTTTTGAAAACCGGAATTTAAAATGAAAACTTCCCGAAGTTCCATCTTTTGAAAAACAAATCGGTGCTCCTTAGATTCTTGGGCTGAAATTTTTAACCGGAGTATGCTTACTTGGCGGCAGATGAATATGACCTGCGCCCTGGCGAGTGCTTTAAATTCTGAATCGCTCCGTCTTGAGTAATCAGTTCGGAGCGGAAGGGAACGACTATGGCGCGTCAGGTACATTCAGGGAGCGAAAGGAAACTTTCCATCGCCACATTTTCCTAATAGCTTCCCGTCGCGAGCGGCTGGGGACGATGCGATGTCCAAGCAGCACGATTTGGTAGTCGTACGCGCAGTATTGAGTGCCGCGATCCAAATGCAGCAGTGACTGTCAGCGAGCAACAGCCATCTCCAGCCCGGCATGCACCAAGGCCCTGAAGCCGGTGCTCGCCTGACCCGCGATTAGCGAATTCATTTCGCGCGTGCCTTCATAGGATTTCGAGCGCTGTCGTTGGCGTTCAGGACCTCACGCGCCTAACCCTAAGTCGCTCGCATGGGGACTGTACATACACCCTCCATCATGGAAGCGCGCTCGTCCAACATGATTCCTTCGTCCTGCATCTGGGGCTGGCGATAGCACAGCATCTCTGTGGGCGCGAGACTCCCCGACATGCGAAAGAGCTGGTTCTGCATCAACTGGAAGCTTTCGATCGGAAGCCCGAACTGTTCATGTTGCTGGGCGTAGCGCGTACTCGTAGGCGCAGGTCGCACGCCTTATGGATTCCCTCGCGACGGCCGCGAGTGTTCCTCAGGACCTTCGCCGTATCCAAAAACTATTGGCTTTTTGTAACTGGCTAGCTTCGCCCACGCGACAGGCGGTTTGGCTGAGCGGTTGCACATTCGATTTCCGACTCGGAGAGGGTATCACTCCTTGGTCACGACTTGATTCGGGAGTACAGGAAATGCAGATCGCTCGGCTGAAACCATTAGTATGCCCCCCAAAAAACAACTTCTCAGTATAGCCCTGGATAACTGCTTAGTGAATAGCGAAATATATTTCGCCAATTCTACCAATCTTGACCAAACGAATATTATGGTATTTAAAGTATATGCGGTGTGTTGGATTTTTTCGAAATTGACCTGTATATGGCGCGCTACCATTTTGGTTTGGCGGTGAATATGACGGAATTTTCTTGCATGGACTTAATTTAATGAATGGCGTGGAGATAAAAAAGGGGCTTGTGGTGGTGGCCAATGGGGCTGTCTGCAAGGTTGCGAACATTATTTCTAGCGAGAAAGTTTCAGTTGTAAGTCAGAAAGAAAATAAGAGATTTATCGTTTCTCTTGATGAGATAGAGTTTTTGCCGGCCATCACTGATGATGGCGTCGCGCTGATACCTCCGGAGCTTGATGATCTGGCTCGCAGTGTCTCCGAGGATGAAATCCTTTTAGCAGAGAAACGTCTCAATGTCATTAGGCGCTACTCTTCCGGAGAGATGAAGCTCGAAGAGGCGGTCGCTAGTCTGGGGATGTCTAAGTCTAACTTCTACAAATTGAAGGGGCGTTACAGTGAGGCGGTCGGAGTCTATTCGCTATTAAGGTACCGCAGAGGGGCTGCCAAGAACTCATTAAGGCTGAGTGATTTAGTTGAGAAGCACATTCAGGAGAGTATTGACGAAGTATATGTAGGGAAATCTGCTTCCATTTCTGGTGTTTGGCGAGATGTTGAGGCGAAGTGCGTTGCCGGCAATCTTCCCATACCCTCGATAACTGCGGTAAGAAAAAGACTTAAGATGCGCAATGAGAGGGAGTTGTACAAGAAAAAGCATGGTGCTGATGCGGCAAGCCAAAAGCATGATGCGAGACCAGGGAAGAAGCTTGTTTCTCGTCCGTTGGAATGGGTTCAAATGGATCATACGCTGATAGATATTATCCTGGTGGATAACAATCTAAGGCAACCACTGGGTAGGCCATGGCTGACTGTTATCATCGATAAGTATACCCGAGTAATTCTTGGGTACTATCTTGCTCTGCATGCACCATCCGCAGTTTCTGTCGCGTGCGCAATTTCTCACGCCGCACTCCCAAAATTTTCATTCCTGAATCAACTTGGCGTTGATTCTGAAAGATATCCATACTATGGAGTGCCTGATGTAATCCATATGGATAATGCAAAGGAATTTAGAAGCGTAAAGTTTGAAAGTGCATGCTGTCGGAATAATATACGGCCGGCATGGAGGCCGCTTGGCAAGAAGCATTATGGTGGGCATGTGGAGAGACTTATTGGGACTTTCATGACTGACAAAGTACATTTCCTGCCTGGAACAACATACTCAAATGTTGTACAGCGTCGAGGCCAGGATAGTGACAAGACGTCGGCATTGACTTTTAAGGAGTTCACAAAATGGTTTGTCAGAGAGGTCTGTATATATCATGGTCGAAAGCATTCAGCGCTTGGCTGTTCACCCGCCTCCAAATGGAGCGAATATTTTGAGGCTGAGAGCGGCGCTCCAGTTCACCCTCCTTTAGTTATAAATCCATTTAAATTCAAGCTTGATTTTATGCCTGAGGTGAGCAGGAGTATTGGTCGTGAAGGGATTGAGTTCAATAGATGTTTTTACTGGGATGCAGCCTTGAACTCGTACGTGGGGAAGGCTGGAGTCATGATTAAGTATGACCCCTTCTCCCTGAAGACCATCTGGGCATACCTTGATGGTGAGTATCTCCCTGTCAATTTTTCTGATGCAACAAAGCCAGATTTTAGCCTTGAAGAATATCGTGCAAGAAAAAAACAGAGTCGACGTACGGAAAATACGCCGCCTGGAGGGTTGGAGGATCATTCCTTGGCCGATTTTGTGCTTGACAATAAGGAACTTGTGAAGAGTAGTCGGCGCGAGACAAGACGGGCTCGAAAGGCTGAGGCGGCGCGCTCTGAATATCTCTCCTCTCAACACGGAGAGTCGAGCGAGGCTGGCGTGCCAGATGAGGAAAAGGGTAGGAAGGATCGACCTAATTATTCGCAAAGGGCGATACCATTTAAGGGTAAAAGCTATGATTGATGGCCAGCATTTAAGTTCTTGTCGCAGGAAGCTATTGGGTTTAAGTGATGATCGTCGTATTGGTGAAATCCAGAATGATCAAGCTTGGATAGATTACCCACGGTCCGAAGACGTATTTAGGATGGTTGATAATATGTTGGCTGTGCCCGACAGGAATCAGGCGCCTTGTCTGTTGGTGTACGGCGAGGGAGGGACTGGAAAGTCAAGCATTGTCAGAAAGCTACACTCCTTTAAGCGGTTTAGCGATAAACTGGTTTTTGTTGATTTGACGGTAAAACCAGATGGAATTAGGTTCCCAGACATTCTTGATCGCGCCTTGGGCGTACCAAAGGGGCTTGCGAAGCATTCTAGTTCGCACCCAAATTTCTTGCCTGTTGAGTTGCTGCACATAATAAAGCTTAGAAAGATTAAAGGTATTGTGCTGGATGAGCTCCACGATGCATTTTTAGTTCCCCGAAATGAACAGCAGAGAAATCTTTCGCTGATTAAAGGACTGTCGAATGCGCCGTACGGTATTTCTGTGCTCGGCTTTGGGACAAAGTCGGCTCATGCTTCACTGAAGAGCGATGACCAATTTTATCGGCGATTTAATATGGTTGAACTTGGTGATTGGACGGATAGTGATGACTTTCGATCTTTCCTCCTTGGTATCGAGGGACATATTCCGTTGAAAAGACCTTCCCTCTTGGACTCAGAGGAAATTACAGGCTTTTTGCTGGAGCGTACTGGCGGCAGAATGGACTCTGTAGTTCGCGTGATTCGTTCTGCAGCATGTTATGCAATAAGGAGCGGTGAGGAAAAAATAACCGTAGACTTGATGCGAAAGGCTTATTCAAGCCCCTGGGGATATTGAGTGTGGCGAGGGGCGAATGAAGATATTCAGCTTGCCTGCAGTAAAGTATGACGAGTGCTTAATGTCATGGCTGGCTAGGTATTGTAGCGCTATTGGCCAAAGCGGCGTGCTGCAACATATAAGCTCTCTTGCAGATCCTGACTTTGATCTTGCGAATGTAGAGATTCTTGACATTCTTTCAAGTCTTGGGGTGGGGGAGAAAGTTGCCAGAGACTGCTTTAGTGCGCGGACAACTTGGTTGCTCCCTTGGGCGGAGCGCACTGCATATTGCTATCCATGTCTACAGGAGGATGTTTCTTCTGGTGAATCCCCTTATTGGAGAAAATCATGGTGCTATCTCCATAGTCCAATATGTGTAAAACATAGGCTATTCTTGAGTGTTGCGGACCCGCTCAGGATTAATTTGCATAAATCTTGGGGCGTTTTCATTCAAGAGTGCAATGAAAAATATAATTCGATTCCAAATGGGAAAATATCGCGGGTGCGTCGTATTTCCCTCGATCGAGATATAATGCTGGCCTTGCGAGTGCAGGACTTCCTGACCAGAGCCCATAAAGCAGACTATATCCGATTGCGCGGCTGCGTGGTGAGTGGTGCGGATGTCTTGGCAGTGACTCGATTACTTTTTGAAAGTTTTTTATTTCCGCGTCTGCGTCCTCCTTGCGGTGATGGTATAGCTAGGGAACAGCAAGCCGGATTTCAACGCATTGCTGGGGTAACATCTATAGAGCAGGCTAGGAAGCTAGGACTTTCTGACAGCCATGTGTATTCGCGAGTGACGGCGCTTATTCTGATAGGTTGTGTATTTAAACTTTTCCCACTCACACGATTCAATGATGTACGAAGACCACTTCTTCAGCTGCCTGCCTTTGTCGATAGTGGCGAGGCTTACGCCATAGGTCGTCACGGCATGAGGTTTTCATCGAGTAAGGAGCATAAATTGACAATAAAATTTCTAAATGGGCTTCCGAAGGAGTTGAAGGGATGTTTGGGCGAGTTTATTAATGGCCTAAAGGATATCCATCCTGATGCAATTCTGGGTTGAGCAGTTTGATGCTGGTTGGTCATCGTTGCGATCAATAAGGACGAAGAGGCGCCGAGCTTCCAAGTTGCCGATTACGGCTTGGTCGCTGATCGGTGTGAAGCCGTACTGGAGATAGAAAAGGCTATATAGTCACTTGGGTGGTGTCTGGTCATAGGGCGAAGCCTTCGGCGATTTGAATCAACATCTCTTCGACCTGACTCGTGCCTTGCTGGGTTGTGAGTAAATGTAATGGTGCCATACCGGAGAATCGCTTCTTGGGCCTGGACAGCCATCGCGAGGCCTTGTCGGTGTTACCAAAGATTGCTTCAGCCATTGATTTTATGTGAACTAATCGAAAGAGCCTGTCGCTTTCTTCGATGGTTAGTGGCCGACCGTTCTTGACCCGCTTCCTCAGAGTTTGCAGCGAGATGATCTGACTCAGTTCTAGCGATGTAATAACCTCATCGTCAACGAGCCCCTTCAGATGCGCAGCAGGAAAACCAAGACTGACCATGGTATGGATCTCGAGACCGCTGGCAGATTCAGGGATCTCCAGCAGCGCCTTCAATCGAGCACGATATTCATCATAGTCATGATGTCTCAGGCCCTCAGCAAACACTATATTCCTCCTTGCCGTCGTTTACCGGCGAGGTTGGGGCAGTTTTTATTTTAGCTCTCACTGAGTGCACTTTCAGTTCGTCAAGAGAGTTGTAGTGGATATTCTAGATAGTGCTGAGGCTATTGTGGTGAAGGCCCGCCTGCCGGTCCTTCATGCCCCGGCATGGTGCATTGAGTGTTGCGGATGTAGCCGCAGCCAGTGCAGCGAGGCCGAGGGCATTTGGTCCTTTTTGTTATCATTGCAGCCTTCTCGCGATGTGCGTGCCAGAGGCCTCTGAACGGATGACGGCGACTAGCCTGGCTCTTGAGCGCGCTCTATTCATTGCCGTCACTCTTATCTCTGGTAATCAATAGATTTGTAGCACGACTATTGAGTAGCGCTCCAGCTTGGAAGTAGCCCATCACCGTCGGGATCGAACGGTGCTCGGTCATGGCCATGATTTCACCCAGTGGTACGCTCTGGCGCCCGGCTTCGCTGACAAAGCCCGATCTCAGGCTATGCGCGGCCCAGTCCCCCGGCAAGCCGGCGAGCTCAGCGCGACGCTTCACAATGCGCGCCACCTGGTCGCCGGACAGCCCCTCGTGGCTGACGCGCCCACCTTTATAAACACGGCGGAAGAGTGGCCCTGTGTCGGCAGGTGCCGCTGCCAACCACTCCGTCAACGCTTGCGCTGCCGGTCCGCGCAACGGCAGCTCACGGCTTACGCCCTCCGTCTCGGTCTTGGTCGCGCCCAAGGCATACAGCCAGGTCTCCGCATCCAGTTGTCGAACATCGCCAATCTGCAGTCCCACCACTTCCGAGCGCCGCCGACCGCCACCGCTCCAGGCCAGCAGGAGGAGGGCACGATCGCGCAGACCACGATTGCCGTCGGTGCAGGTGGTAAGCATCGCTTCCAGTGGTTCGCGCACGGCGGCGGTCTTCTTGCGCACGCTGATGCCTTGGCGGGACTGAGCCTTGCGTGCCTCGCGCAGCAAGGTCTTCACTCCGGCACTTTCCGTGGGACTTGCCCAATCTTTGAGCGCGTGCCACTTGGCTAACACGGCGAGCCGATGGCGCACGGTGTTGTAGCTCAGCGGGCCGGGTTTGGCCTTGATACCGCTCTCCACCAGAACGGCATCCAGTGCCCGCGGCAGCAGATGCTGCCAGCCACCGCCGTCCGGCCTTGCTAAGTGATCGACGATGAACTGCACCACCACCGCCTCCGACAGGGCGTCATCCTCCAGGTGTCGGCGATAGCGCAGCTGCAGCCAGCCGGCCCAGTAGGCGAGGGCGCTGCGGTAGCTGCGCACGGTATTGGCGGCGGTGCCGGCAGCCACGAAGGCGGCCGCAGCGGCGCGCGCCTCGGTATCGAGGCGATCGACGGCGAGCAGGGCGCTGTCGCTGGGGGGCAGGAGTGGCCTATCTTTCATTACGTTCAACGTATTAAAAATTGAATTTCCATCGATTAAGGTCGGATAACATTCGTTTATCAGACCTAATGTAGCGGAGAGCAGGGCATGGCGGTAGGCGTACCGGAAACCGACGTATTCGCCGCGGCGGACGCGGTCTTGGCGCGCGGCGAACGGCCGACGGTGGAGCGGGTGCGTCTGGAATTGGGGCGCGGCAGCCCGGCGCGGGTCGGTGCCCTGCTGGATCAGTGGTGGGACCAGCTGGCCCAGCGCCTGCGCGGCGAAATCCGGCTGCCCGGGCTGCCGGCCGAGGTGGCGCACGCCTTTGTCGCGGTGTGGCAGCAGGCCATGCAGCTCGCCGATGGCGTCGCCGAGCAGGCGCTGGCACAACGCCGCGCCGTGCTGGAGACCGAGCGCCTCCGCGTCGCCGCGGTGGAGGAGGAAGCGCGCCAGGCCGCCGCCCAGGCGCGGCAGCAGGCGGCGGCGGCCCAGGCCGCGCAGCGGGCCGCGGAAACCCGCCTGGCCGATCTGGAGCGCTTGCTCGAGCAACGGCAGGCCCAGCTGGACGACCTGCAGAACCGTTGCGCAGCCCTCACCGAGGAGCGCCAGGTAGCGCTGCACGAGACCAGCACGCTGCGCCAGGAGATGCAGGTGGCGCAGCAGCAGTTGACGCAGGAGCGCGAGTCTTCGGCTAGCTATGTGCGCGGCGTGGAGGAACGCGCGCATCGCGAAGTGGATCGCGCCCGGGAGGAGAGCCGGGGGCTGGCTGCGCAGCTCAAGGCCGTGGGCAAGCAGCACGACCAACTGCGTCAGCGGCTGGATACGGCACTGGCGCAACTCAGTGCGGCGCAGCAACTCGCCGCCGCCGAATCGGCGCGAGCGAGTACCCTCGCGCAGCAACTCACCCCAGCGGTGCGTACCCGGCGCGACAGTGCCAAGTCAGCCAAACCGGCGAAACGCCCACGAAAACCGGCAGCTTCGAGTTCGTGACCGGGGCGTTGTTCACCGTCCGTTGGCGGGCATACGGCCAGCGAAGCGCTGCTGGAGGCCCGACTACCCGGCTGGAGTCCCCGCCCCGCCTCGCCTAGGCCTGCTGGCGGCATGCAGGGTAAGCTTGTGCCAGTGGTGACGGCGATGCTCGCGCGCCAGGGGAATCAGCGCAGTGCATAGGCAGTGGGCCGTTATTTCGCAGGTCCATGGTTATTTCAAGTGGTAGCCTACTAGGGGGCTCGGCGCATCGTTTCCTGAATGGTTAATCGTGCGATGTGACAGCGTTCTGGTCGCCTTAGCGCCCCGTATCGGCGCAAGTGCGGGTTCATAAAGTTTGGCGGCAACGAAGACACACGGATTAGGTGACTGCATGGCAAGACGGCGGGAGCAGCGGATTTTTACTGCGGAGGACGCTGCGAGGTGTGCTCACGAAGTCGTTCACCATGACCCGGCAGTGCCCCGCACTTTTTCGCTTGTTCCTCAAGACGGGCCAGCCGCGGACGCTGGTGTCAAAGCGCTTTCGGCGGAACGCAAGAAGGTGCCTGCGAGCATTCGGAACGCGCTGGCCAATGCGGAGTCGAGTGCGGGTCACATCAGCGATGATCGGCTGCAGGGCCTGGCCGAGCTCATCCAAAACGCCGACGATCTCGGCGCAACGTCTGCTGAGTTTGCGATTGATGCGACCGGGTCGCGCCTCATGTTCCGGCACAACGGGGCCGGACTTACTCTTCACGACGTGTGGGCGCTCGCGATCCCCTGGCTAAGCCTCAAAGTCGGCGACCCGGATCAGTTGGGTCGGTTCGGAATCGGTCTGAAAACGCTCCATGCGCTGTCCGATGTCCTTGAGGTCCATCAGGGCCACTTCCGGGTGCGCTACGCAGCTAACGATCTGTCGGTTGCAACGAACAGCCTGACATGGCCGGGTGAGGAGCCAGCGGATGCCCTGACGACGTTCGTGATCCCATTGGCGCCCGACGCGTCAATCGCGACGGCCGTGGCCGATTGGTTGAGGCGTTGGAGCGACGCCGGGTTGGTCTTCTTGTCCGCGCTCAACACCGTGGTGTTGCGGGGGCCTGCCGGCGAGGAGCTAGCCAAGCTTCACCTGGACCGCGGCGCCCCCGAACTTGTTAAGAGCACCAGCGGTGAGATGACTCGGCGCATTGCTAAGGCCTCCGACTCCCGGGAATGGGTCGTCTACTCACGGTCGGTCCCAGTGCCCACGGGCCGTACTCGAGCGCGCAAGGCCCAGGCGCGGCGCACGCCAATCGCTGTTGCGTATTCGCTCGTCGGCCCGGACCTCGGACATCTGCATGTCGGCCTTCCGATACGGCCAATCGGTCTGCCCTTTCGCCTGATGGCCCAGTTCGATCCGTTGACCAGCCGGCGAGATATCTCCGATGACCCGTGGAATCACTCATTAATCGAACCACTCAGTGCCCTGTGGCTTGAGTCCGTGCTTGACCACTTTGAGCGAAACCCGGTCGCCGCATGGGCGGCAGTTCCTCTCAAAGACGAGTTGGATGACGACGGGCAAACCACCGGGCAACTGCGGGCCGAGCTCGATCGGCATTTAATGCACACCGCGCGGACAGCATTCGCCCAGGGAATTACGCTACCGGACGGGGAGCAGCGGTATCACCTCCATGAGCTCGCGTACGAGGTTTTGGAACTCGAGCGTGTGTTGACTCCTAACGACGTCAAGACCGTCGCGGGCAGCGCAGGGACCGTTATCGCGGCCGTGAGGCCAGACGACGCTCGTTGGCGAGATACGCTAGAAGAGCTTCGCAGCATCGGAGCGGAAGCGCCGAAACTCGTTGAGGTGGTCGACGCACTCATGCTGCTTGACGACGTCTGTTGCGCTCCTGAGTTCGCAGCGGACCTCGTCGCCATCGCCGTAGAGACCGGCTTCACGAGCGAGCTCGAAGATCGTCCGTGCCTCATTCTGGACGACGCCTCCCGCGTCACTCCCGCGGACGTTGTCGGGCTTGGCGTGCTGTTGCCCGAGGAGGCGGGTACCCTGTGGGACATTCTCGACATCGGTCAGCGGCTTCACCCGGCATACGGGGAGCGGCCGGGTTGCCACAGCGTGCGGGGCTGGCTCCGGAGAACCGATCTCCTTCTTATGGAGGCAACCGATACCGTTGCGTTGCATGTGCTCGCGACAGCAGGCAACGACGGCGTAGAGCTCAACGCGCCGCTTACCGACGAGCAGGCCGACGCGCTTCGCGTGGCGTTTGAACAACTGCCAGTAGGTGACCGCCCGACGTTGGGGGCCGGCATTGGTCAAGCGGTCCGGTTCGCTGCGGTCACCTACGACGCTGCCGGAAAGACAATACCCACGACGGCGAGGCCGAGTGAGGCCTACATCATCGAGCGTGAGGCGAACGCATGGCGAGTCGCCGCAGGCAAGACGCCAGGCCTGATTTGGCTGCACAGTCGGTATGCGGAGAAGTTGCGCGCCGAGTCCGGCCGCGAAGGGGTCGGGGCGCAGCGCCTGTTTCGCTACTTGGGGGCTGAGACTGCCCCACGACTGGTCGAGCATCCAGGGCATTCTCAGCGCTTCGTGAATACCGAGCTGGGCGTCAGTCGCAACGAGACCGGCTCGCCGCTACGGCGTAAAAGCCAGATGGACGAGGTCGGGGCAACCTATACGTTGAAGGATCTAGTGTCGCCCGACTTGGATGCGGTGCTTTCGAACATTGCACGCGAAAAGAAGGCCACCGACAGAATCCGCCGCGCGAGCGCGGTCCTGAACAGTCTTAATCGGGCCTGGGACCGTCTGGCCCCTTACACAAAGGTACGTGCGGTCAGCGATTACCGCTCTTGGCAGAATCGGGACCACGTCGATGCGTGGTGGGTGGCGAAGGCCGCTTCGATTCACTGGCTCACCTCTGCCAGTGGGGCCGCCACTGAACCTGACAATCTCCGAATTCGGACGGCAGTTACGGAGGCCTTCTTCGGGAATAACCCTTCCGAATACCTCAATGACCGGCTCGATAATGCTGCGTACCAGGAGGTACTTGCAATCCTGGGCGTTGCGGGCGACCCACGTCCTGACCAGCTTCTCGACAGGCTACGCGCGATTAGAGACATGTTTCCTGCCGATGCGGCCGCAGCTGCGGACCATGCAGCGCCCCTGTACCGAGCGCTCGCAGCCCAGATCCCCGGTCGCGGAGCGTCTCGCCGCCCTGGTCAATTGACCCTCGGCGCGCTGCGCTCGGAGTTCGGGAAGGGTGAGGGGCTGATTGCCACCAACGTCGGGTGGCGGCGACCGTCAGTTGTTCGAAACGGGCGCGCCATATTCGGCCCCATGCAGTCGTTCGTTCCGGCCGTCGAGGGTACGGATCCACTGTGGAAAGCACTGGAGATTCGTCCTCCGGACGTAGCGGACGCGAAAGGGATTATCCGAAAGATATCCAAGCGGAGTAGCCTGACCAACGAGCAACTGCTTGTGATGCTCGAAGCGTTGCGCATTCTAGCGGGGACGTCGGCCGATCAACGGGGAAAGCTAGCTAGAGGCCCCGTGTGGGTGGGTGATCACTGGATGTCATCGCGCCCCGTCTTCGCGGTCGAAAACCCGCTCATTGCTGGCGGATTGTCAGGCCAGATTCCGATCTGGGCTCCGGGCGGGGCGCTTACGCAGCTCGACGCACTGGTCGAACCGTACGGACTCACGCGCGTCGACGCCTCCCTTGCGCGGGTCAAGGGAGCCGAACACGCGGAGTATGACCCCGAGCTCACCTGCATGTTCTCTAGCGCGGTTTCAAATCTGCGCAAGGATCTGGCACTGAGCGATGCGTACAGCGAAGCCAGCATCCGGGTGTCATGGGACGTGCTATCGCAGTTCAACGTCTGCGTCCTGCGAGACCTCACTGTCACCTTGGAGGATCTCATCCCAGGCAAAGTCTTGTCCTTCGCGCCGCAAGCTTGGATCGACCTGGACGCCGCCACGTTTTACATCGCCCACCCGGACGATCTCGGTGATCCGGATTCCGGCGCGTACGCGATCGCGACGGTCTTTGCCAGCGATACGCGGCGGATGGCCCACGATTGGCTGGCAGCTTGGGCGGCGGCAAAGGCGGGGCATCGAGCTGAGGTGATCAAGACAGCCGCGAGTCTGGAGGCTGAGCAGAAGCGGGCCCGGGCCGAGCGCGAGGCCGCTGGCGGCGTCAAGCTCCAACAGCTGTCGGAGGAGTCGGAGCGACGCCGTCAGAGGAAGGTGAGCGCCAAACCGGGGGGCAGGCAGACCGGGAGCGCGGAAGACGGCATCGTGCGGAGGCTGCCGCCAAAGACCCTGGTAGACCTCTCGACACTGAGACTGAACAACCCCACCGGGGAGATTCGGGTGGGAACCCACACGAAAGATTCTGCGACACCAAAGGACCCGACAAAGAACGGTAAGCTGCTACGGGATGCCGATAAGAGCAGGCCCAAGGCAAAGCGGTCGCCAGGAGCAGGGTCGGCCCCGCGCAACTACACGCAAGAGGAACAGGAGAGCCTTGGCGCAGAGATTTGCCGGTGGGTTTTGGGGCTCGACGAAAGTGAGATCGTCGACATTCGCAATCAGCACAACGTCGGGGCAGATGCGGTCGACCAACTCGACAACTTCTACGAGTACAAGGTGCATGCCAGCGCCATCCCTGACGTGATTCGACTCGAACCCAGCCAGATCGAGCGGGCGCGGACTACTCCCAACTTCTTTCTAGTCGTAATTGGCAACCTTCAAGCCGGGGCAGGCGATCCCGAGGTGCGAATAATCACAAATCCGTTAGACCAGCTCGCATTGCAGCCAACCACATCCGTTCAGTTCGCCGGCGTGCTCGCGGCGAAGGCGCTCACCTACCGGTTCACCGCCCAAGACAATGGCGAAGAATGAGGAATGTCATGGAGCGTTGCCCGCGACATCCTCAAGACCGAGCGCCTGCGGGTCGTCACGGTGGAGGAAGAAGCTCGTCGGCCTCGGAAATGCGGCTAGCCGACCTGGAGGTCTCGCTGAGTGAGCGCCAGGCGCAGTTGGATACCTGTCTGCGCTCGGCACTTTTCGGCATGGTTGGCGGCACCGGCATTTCGCGGGTCCGGATGGCCAAGTGAAAGCAGGCGGTAACGAACGACACTGACCCGCCATTAGCGCATCCGTGCTTGACGACGGCGTTTCGCCATTTGGGCGGGTAGGGCCAGCAGATCCTGATGGCCTATTCGGGTTGACGCGATCCTAAAGCTACTCGGCTCGACGGGGATCGCAGCGGCCGGTTTCCTTGGGGGATTGCTCGTCTGGCGCCAGAATGGCTGCTAGGGCGGGCTAGCGGCGGGTCCTGGAGGAACACGGAGCGCGCCCGCGTTGGCTCCAGGCAATGGCCATTTCGTTTGGGATCCCCCCGTCAGGATGGTACGTGCCCCTGACTCCGACTTATCCTGCGAGGGAACATCAAGTTGCTGAAGCATGCCCCTGTCCCCGGCCCCCGTGCCTCACTGCCCGGAACGGAACGGCGGTGCCGATGCGCTAGGACTCACAGGCGTCGGGGTACGTTATCGCCCAGGGCAACGCGGTTGGGCACAGGGGCAATGCAGTCGAGAAACGGGACAGTGCAGCACGTGCTGCGGTGCGCGCCGTGAGCGTGGTCGGTGGGAGCGATCACCGAGACTGTTGCCAGCCATATGCCCAGGCGGTAGTCGTGTCGCTAGAATTCATGGAGCAGATGCGAGGTCACGGCCGTCGCATCAGGAAAAGTCGGCCCGTTCGTGCGCCGTCGAGGCAGAGAAACTATGCAGTCCGAACTCATTAAGAAACGCATCATCGGCAACCTGATCGACGAGGTCGTCGAGCTCGATGCTTCGACGCTGGAGGTGGTGGGGCATAGCCTCATTGAACTGCTTGAGGCTAAGCGCCTCATCCACCACGGGCTCAATCGAGACTATCGGCCCGTCGGCTACACCATCGACACCTTTTCGCAAGATTTCCTGGTCGCCGGCGAATACAGCGCCGAGAAAGAGTACTTCCAGGGCAAGGTAAGCAAAACTCCAGCAGGGCAGGGGGCCGGTGAGCAGGATGCGGGAGGCGCGGACGCCGAGGCGCCTGTCGCGACCTATAGCAAGATCGAGAAGGACGTACAGCATGTCCTTGACCATGCCGCCGGCACGCTGCCCCACAAGATCTACCTGATCTGCAGCCAGGAAGAGCCAGAATCGTTTCGCGCGAAGTTCAATCGTACCGCGATCGCGCGGGAGCACGGCGAGCGTCTGAACATTCTCGATGCGCGCGAGGTGGCCAGGTTGATCTTCGAATTCTCCACGCAGAACCAGACCGCTGCGGCGTTCTATGCCACGATTTTCCCGGGTTTTGCCCAGGACCTCGATAACCACGCCTACTACGGCAAGGCCCCAGCATCGTGTGAGTACCACGTCTCCGATCCTGTCGTAGTGGCGGCAATCCGCGATCACTTTGATCAGGGCAGCCGTGTTTGCCTGCTGACCGGGCTAAGTGGCTCCGGCAAGACACAGGCGGCAATTGACTACCTGCAACAGGAAGGTCAGCACTACGAGAACTACCTGTGGGTTTCTGGCGCCGATTGGAAGCAGGACACTTCGCTTAGCTCGGTGCAACGGGCAAGGGGGGGCGTTGCCGTCAATGTGGCGGGTATCTTCAACAGCTACCGGACGCTGCTGGTCATTGACAGTTTGGAGCGCGAACTGGGGGAGCGCGCGCTCGATGGCCTCGCCAAGGGGTTCGCGCGAGGCGGCCGGGTACTGGTGACGTCGCAGCTCAACCCCCCAAGCAAATCTGCGCTTCGCATGCCGACCATTTCGACGGAGGCGGCGGCCATGATTCTGGGAGAGAGCGGCCAGCGCAGCGCAATTGCCACAAAATTCATCGAGACGTGTCGGTTCTCGCCGCTCATCCTCGCGACAGTGCGCAAGCTGGTGGAGGCCGAAGGCGTACCGCGGGAAGAACTCTATGAGGAAATCCTTGCTGACCCGCAGGTCATTGCCGATGGCAATGGCGCGGCCATCATGGAGCGAATCCTGCGGCGATTGGACCCGGTCTACCTCCGCGGCTTGCAGCAGATCGCCAACTCTGGCTCGTTCGCCAACGATGCCAGATTTCTCGGGCATTTTTTGGGGCACTCGGTAAAGTCCCGCCTGCAGGGGCTGTCGATACTCAGGCCGGCAGTCGCGCCAGAGCTTCTGTCCGTGCATGACCTCATCTGCCAGGCCGTACGCGACAAGCCAGATGCCGAACCTATCGTCACTGCGCTAACGCGGTATGTCGAAAAGCATTCGGGGGAGATGATCCCCAGTGTCATCCGACAAATTCACTTGTGCGCGCCGCAGTTGACGGAGGTCTATCAGCGGCGCCTCACGCAGCAACCGGACTGGCTGACTTATGCGCTGCTGCAACTGGACAGTGGCCAAAGTCTGGTCCAAGCGCAGGCGCTCCACCTCCAGGCAGTTCACGGCGGGGCGGCTTTGCCAGAGCTGCTGTGCGTCATTGACGCGCAGGAGGCATTTGCCTATTCATTGGATCACGACGATCGGCGTCAGCACTTCAGTGCTTGGGCGGAGGAATATGGCCAGGCTCAGCAAGGGGACCCAACGTCTGACGTGAACCTCGAGCTGTTGCACCATCAAGGGAAGGCTTTGCGTCGCTGCGGCAGATTGCCTGAGGCCCTGAGCTGCTTTCAACGGCTGCTGGAAATTCGTCCCGAGTGGCATGCAACCTACTTGCAGATTGCGCATATGGGCACGCAGAACGATGCCGATCACCCCATCAAGGCAGCGGGCATGGACGCCATGCGGATCCTCATCGAACGTGTGCTGGCAGCACCACTGAATGTGCCGCTGCGGGTCTCGTTGGCGGCCGTCGCACGACTCCGTTCCTACAGGAAAGTCGCCGACGAGATGGTAAGCCACGCCGAGCAGGTGCAGGTGCTGGCAGACGTGATTGCGCTGTCGGCGCTCGAGGGACTGGACCAGTTCTATGAGGCTTATCTGTCCTTCACCTCAATTTTTGCCTATCTGCACCCAGAGATTTGCGTGGCGCTGGCCGAGGGATGTCCGGAGATCCTCTCGATGCCGCCCGCGCTGGTCGATAAGGGCCAATGGAGCAGCGCCTGCGAGTCGCTTGGTAACACCGCAGCAGCGGTTGGGCGAGCAGGCAAGACTGACTTGCGGGACCGCATCACAGCGGCAGGCATTGCATTCGCCACGGCTCTGGGAAGCCAGACGAGGATCAAGAGCTTTGACGCTCGCGCGGTTGCCAAGATGTTCCTGTTCGCGGGGATGCCGGAAGACGCCCTGGCTGTCATCACGAAGATTTCTCCAGAGATCCTCAACCAGGACCATTGGCTTCTGTATCGCAAGGCTGAAGCAGAACTGGGTGTTGGCAAGCCGGAGGATGGCCTGATGACGGCGGAACTGGCGCTCGCGCTTGCCCAGCACGACAAGAAAGGGCTTGAACGAGTCGCTAGCTATCATGAGTTGCTGAGTAAATGTCACGAAGCATTGGGTGCAATAGACGCGGCGATCGCGCAGATGGAGGCCGCCGTCTCGGCCTCTGCGGCGGGGAAATATAGACAGGCGTTGTCGGTAAGATTGGGCGTGCTGAAGGAGGGCGCAAATCCCCCGACTTAACCACCAAGGCTGACCATTGACCTGGAAGCCTGGCGGATCGACGCCGTCGGGCTCCCTGGGATAGGCAACACCGCTGCACGAGGAATCGATCAACACCAGGGCGGAGGTAGGGCGGCCACGGCTCAGCTGAAGGCAGCAGGGAAGCAGCGGGAACAGTTGCGCCAACGCTTGGATACGGCGCTGGCCCAGATCAGCGCGGCGCAGCAAGTCGCCGCCGCCGAGATGGCCAGGGCGTCCACCCTTGAGCAGCAGCTCGCTCAGCCGACGCGCGCCCGCGCCACGCCGGCGAAACGGCAGCGAAAACCGGCAGCCTCGGGCTAGGGAACGGGCTTTTGCCCGAGTTGGATGCGTGATTTGGAGATAGACGAAAGTGGGGGCGAGAAGACCTTGATGACGGAGCATAATCGCGGGCATCTGAGGGGGACGTTAGGCGTCATGCCCGTGGAGCAAATGCTGGTCTTGCGCTTCCCAGTGGTAAACAGGCAAGCCACGTATCGTTGTCTTTTGCTACATCGCCGAGTTCGCGGCGCGGTCCAATAGTGTCCTGTGAGTTCACCCATGTCTGAAGGAATCAAGAACACCGCGATCACCGCCGCCGGTTACATCTACCAGAACCGACAAGGCCTCAGAATTCTCTGCGACTGGCTTGACGCGCCGGCTCGTTACACCCGGGTGAAATTTGAGTGCGATGACGAGGTCGTCGCGCCGACGGGACTAGATGACATCGTTGTCGAACATGCAGATGGCCTGGTTGACCTCCAGCGGGTCAAGTTTACCCCGGCGCCACACGCGCATCCGCTCTGCTGGGATTGGATGCTGGAGAATACCGGCAAGACGACGCGATCGAGGTCGATGCTGCGCAAGTGGTTCGATGCCTTCAAGGCGCTGGACCCGTCGCGTACTTCCAGTAAGAGATCCGTGGCAATCTCTCGTAGCTTCGGCTTAAAAACCTTCCCTACGGCGGTGACCGGTAGAGCGTCGAGAATGATGATCTTCTTCGGGCATGCGGGCCTCTCTGCGATGTGCTCCATCGCGTAAGCCTGTAGGTCGTCCCTGCTAACACTCATACCCTCTCGCAGCTGCACAAAAACTACCGGCAGCTCGCCTGCATATTCGTCAGGCATGCCAACTGCGGCTGCCATGCTTACAGCCGGGTGCTCCTCCAGGCATCCCTCAATTAGGGCCGGATCGATGTTATGCCCGCTAC
Source organism: Pseudomonas sp. YH-1 (assembly GCF_051990045.1). Taxonomy (NCBI): domain Bacteria; kingdom Pseudomonadati; phylum Pseudomonadota; class Gammaproteobacteria; order Pseudomonadales; family Pseudomonadaceae; genus Pseudomonas; species Pseudomonas sp. YH-1. Next base: position 4,498,483 of record NZ_CP178184.1, read on the forward strand.
GGATAATGAGGTCTTTGGCGCGCCCGGTGATGAAGAGATTTCCCGCCTCATCCAAGTGCCCAAGGTCTCCTGTTTTGAGCCAGCCATCTGGCGTGACAGGCGAGTCAAGACCAAGGTAACCGGGGAAAACCATCGGGCTGCGCACGCAGATTTGGCCCGACTCGATGGAGACCTCAACAGGTGAGGACACATGCCCAACACTGCCCCAAACCGCTGGTATGGCCAGGTTTGGCAAAGCGATCACGCCGCTCGACTCAGTCATGCCGTACGCCTGATAAAGCTGACGATCCAGCTTCTCCAAGGCCAATTCATGGAGCTTGAGCGGCACTGGTGCTCCACCTGTCAGGAGGAATCGAAGGCTGCTGATATCTGCCCCCTCAAGCGGGGCATCAAGCATTGAGGCCATTGACGTAGGAATCCCGCTGCTGATCGTGACGCGCAGAGTCTGGATAAGGCGCCAGTGTTGGCGAATTACCTCAGGGTTGCGGAAGCCGGACACGGTGGGAAGAACGAGTTGTCCCCCGGCACCGAGAACCGCCAGGCTATTAACGATGGCCCCTGCGACATGAAAGATTGGCAGACCATTGATGGCGATATCGGCGCCCGTGAGTTGCATGCTGCGTATCACTGCCATAGCAGCAGTGGTCTGATTTTCATGCGTGTGACACGCCAGCTTCGGAGTTCCCGTTGTACCTCCGGTGTGGAAGTAAGCGGCGATATCCTTTGGCGTAGGAGCGTCCTCCCCTACGAGGGGAACGTCTTTGTAGCGATTTACCTCGGAGTCGTAGTGCATCGCTCCAGCAGGGCTGAAGACGGATACACAAAGGGGCCTGTTGGGTAGCCGACTAGCAACGCTCACAGCCTTATCCCAAAGCTCACTGCCGTGCAGAGGGCCTAGAGCGAAAACAATATCCGTCTGGGCCTTCGACATCAGCTGGAGCAATGCTTCCTCATTCAAGAGAGGATTGAGTGGGTTAGCTACGCCAGCAGTTTCGGCGGCCCAGAGAAGCGTTTGGGCTTGAGGAATGTTTGGCAACAAAAGCGAAACCACGGGGCGCGATTTGCCCGTGAGTTTCCTCATCATTTGCACCGTCTTATGTATCTTGCTAAGCAGTTGCTCATGACTCAGGCGATACGAAAGAGCGACCTCATCTAGATCATCGATGAAGGCCAGAGCAAGTGCCTGGGGAGCTTGTTGCGTCGCAGCAACAAGGAGTTCGTAGACAGTTTGAGGAGATGGATTTGTCATTGTTATGAGCTTCGTTACGGCAGAAAGCGCGGATGATGCTCCGCTGGTTTCTATGGCTCATTAACATTTGTTAATCATGGGTGATTGCTTGCCGCAACGGTAAGCTGAGCGTCGGCTTCTGGCCGGTTGCAGACTGCCGCGACCGGTTGAATCCACAGCCGATAGCAGCCTATTGGAAGCGACCGTTCGCCGCGTCGATCTCGCTGCCGCGAGGTGTGTGTTGCGTTCGTCGATTGACTCCATAACCATCAAGCGGATGGCTGCTGTTTAGCCTTGTGGCCAGAGACACGCGAGCCAATATACTCTGAGGGGGGAACGCCCTCCCAATCTCGAAAAGCTCGTCTGAAATTCGCCACATCGCTGTAGCCAAGCGCCCGGGCGATCTCCTCCACGGAGAGCCTTCCAGATTTGAGGTGCTCTATGGCTAGCGAATGGCGCACTTCCCTAAGTAGTTGCTTGAAGCTGGTGCCCTCAACCAGCAGGTGTCGATGCAATGTACGCGGTGTCATGTAGAGCAGGCGTGCCGTGGCAATCAGAGTGGGGAAACTGCTTTGTCGTTCCAGCATGAGTCGCCGGACACGGTTAGCAAGTGAGCTCTTTTCACCGAGCTTCTTGAGTTCGCGCTGGCAGATTAATTCTGCCTCACGGAAAGCCTCGGGATCGGCCGTGCGAAGTGGTGTGTCCAATATCGACGAGCTGAATGTGTACGCCGCCCAAGGCTGCTCGTAAACGACAGGACAGCCGAACATGTCGGTGGCCAGATCGACGTATGACGGCGTGGGGAATGGGAAGCTGATTCGGCTGATTGGGGGGCTACCGGGGGTGAGGGCATCGAAAATATTCTTCACAGCCAGCATCACGGCTTCCACTACCGTTTGCTCAATCGTGTCGAGAGGATGCGCCGCCACGAAGCGGAGGTGTTCCAGTTCCGCAGCTTCGTCCTGTTCGAGCTGCACCCGAACCAGGGTGATGCGCACAGCGAGGTAGCGCTCCAGCAACTGGATGACTTGCCGCAACGACCCTCCTTGCAGTGCGGCGAAACCCAATGCGCCGTGCGTTCCAACCACCAGCCGCTCACCAATCAGCAGGCCGAATGCCGGCTCATGGCTCAGCGTCAGCGCCTGCTCGATGAGCTGGGTGAATAGCTTGATGCCGGGCTGGTACTCCGGGTCATCGAGTTGCTGTGGGCCGACTCCGCAATGGGCGAGCCATTCGCCGGGGGAGGCCCCCATGACCCGGAGCTGCTCGGCGATCTGACGCAAGTACTGAACGGGAAGCAGGAAATCAGGCATGCGCGTTCGGTTCCGTGATGGACGGCGGCCCACAGAATGTCAATTAATGACCCCCGTATTGTCAACTCAGGCCCTCTCATCCGTCTGTGATGCGTCCATAGGATTCAGTTGTCCCGATCCTAATAACCAGAACAGGAGGACAGATGTTTCCATTCCTTGCCAGATCTCGCCCAACCCGCGCGCAGATCAATGAAATCGACATCTCGGTGAATCCGAAAGAAACGCTGCTGCAAGCAGCCTTGCGCGAGGGCATCGACTTCCCACACAGCTGCCGGGTGGGAGGCTGCGCCACCTGCAAGTGCCGATTGCTCGCGGGGCAGGTGCGTGAACTGACCGAGACCAGCTACATCCTCACGGATGACGAGCTCCATCAAGGGTACATATTGGCCTGCCAGAGCGTTCCGCGAGGCGAGGTGAAAATCGCGGTTGACTTCGAGCGCCAGAAGACCCTACGCCGAGTGCGCGGAAAGATCGTCGGGCAGGACAAGCTGACGCCTGACATCACCCGGCTGGTTGTCCAGCTCGAGGACAGGATTTCTTACAGGACAGGTCAATACGCAGAGCTTGCACTTGACGCTTTGTCGAACTGTTCCCGCGCGTTTTCCTTTGCCACGCCAGCTCAGCCGGATGCCAAGGTCAGCTTCTTCATCCGCAGAGTGCCAGGTGGCGCTTTTACGAGCCTAGTCAATGATCAACTTCTCCTGGGGGAGGGACTAACGCTAGCCGGGCCGCTGGGCGAATTCCATCTTCGTCCATCGCCTGCGCCCCTGTTGCTGATCGCAGGTGGCAGTGGCCTTGCCCCGTTGCTGGCGATTCTCCGGGACGCCGCTGACCGTGGCGTCGAACGCCCAACCACCTTGCTGTTTGGCGCCCGCCGCGAGCACGACCTGTATGCGCTGGATGAAATCGCCGCCATCGCCGCGCGATGGAACGGTGACTTTCGCTTCCTCCCGGTGCTTTCCGAAATCGCGGGCGACTCCTCTTGGGATGGCGCACGTGGGCTGGTCACCGCGCACATACCGGCGCTGCTCGGGCTGGGCACGCAGGCTTACCTATGCGGCCCTCCCGCCATGATCGACAGCGCCACGGCCTTGCTGCGCAGCCTTGGTGTGGACCGAAGCAACATTCACGCGGATCGCTTCACCACCGTTCGGGACTCGGCGGCAACCGCCGCTATCTGCCAATAACAAGAGACAACATCATGAACGTGCTGCATTACCTGAAGTACTTCCTGTTTCATGTCATCGGCCTATTGGCTGCAGCTTCCTTGCTTGCCGGCGGCGCCTGGGTCACCTACGGGCTGCTTGCCGTGCTGGCGTTCTACCTGATCGGCGACGCGGTGGCGGGGGACGATACCAGCACGCCTCGATTCAAGTACCCGGGCATACTCACCGTCCAGCTCTGGTTGGCCCTTCCGCTGCTTGGCTTCATTGTGTTCTCGGCGGTCTGGAGCGTCAGTGATGGCGACGTGCTGGGCTTCGGGGGCGCCCTGACTCACCTCACTGGCCATGACCTAATTGCCGCCCGTGACACCACTTTTGTTGGCCATCATGTTTCCGCATGGCTGCTGACCGGCTTGATGATTGGAATGATCGGCACCATCACCGCACATGAACTGACCCATCGAACCTGGGACCCGGTTTCCATGCTGATCGGGCGCTGGTTGCTGGCATTCAGCTTCGACACCGTCTTTTCCATCGAGCATGTCTATGGCCATCACCGGTATGTCTCGACCACCGAGGATCCGGCCACTGCGCCACGTGGGCGCAATGTCTACTTCCACGTGCTGGCTTCGACCGTAAAAGGCAATATCAGCGCCTGGAAAATCGAGAAGCGGCGACTCGCGCGTAAAGGGCAGAGCCTGTATGGCTGGTATAACGCGATGCTGCGCGGTCATGCAATGAGCCTCATGCTGGTCGCTGCCGCCTATGGCCTGGGCGGATCGCAAGCCGCGCTGTTCTTCGTCGCCTGTGCGCTGTGGGGTAAGGCGTTGCTGGAGATCGTCAACTACATGGAGCACTACGGCATGGTCCGTAATCCGGCTACGCCGGTGCAGCCGCGTCATTCCTGGAACACCAATCGACGCATCAGCTCGTGGACCATGTTCAACTTGACACGCCACTCCCATCACCATGCGCAAGGTGAGGTCCCCTATCAGGATCTCAAACCCTTCCAGAATGCCCCCATGATGATTGGCGGCTACCTGACCACCATCCTGGTGGCGATGATCCCGCCGCTTTGGCACCACCTGATGACCCCCAAGGTGCTGGCGTGGGATCGCGAATTCGCCAATGAGGAAGAGCGGAAGCTTGCTGCCGAAGCCAACAAGCGCAGTGGCATTCCAGCAATGAATTGACTTGGGTACAGACGCAGCTACGGATCGCGGGACTCAATCTTCAATATCTGCTTCTGGCTATGCGCATGCGCGCAGTCAGGAGCGGAAACCAAGTACGTACGAGAGGTAACACAATGCTCAAGGTGAAAAGGGTGCTGTCCTGAATTTGGCGAATGTTCGAATGAGGTGAGCCGCTCTCATGGTCCACACCACGGTCTACCTCCGCGTTCCAGAGCCGAAATGATCGTTAGTCCGGGATCGGAAAAACGGAGTTCCTGTTCGACTAGACTCACTGATTGCAGTTGAGATTGGCGTTGGCCTCACGTGCTCAGCGCAGTTCGTTGAGGGAAATCCCTCATTGCCTGGCGGCTTGACGCCTTCCTAGTATTGCCCCAGGTAATCGACCCGATCGACGGAGAAAAACCATGGCTACCGTACAGACTGACGACAAGCGCCCGACCCCTGACCCGGCCGAGGACAATGCCTTTTTCCCTTCGCCGTACTCTCTCAGCCAGTTCACGTCGCCCAAATCAGACCTCAGTGGCGCCGACTATCCGAATCCCTATCGCGGTGGGCGTTGGAAGGTTCTGATGATCGGGGCCGATGAGCGCTACCTGCTGACGGACAACGGCACCATGTTTTCCACGGGAAACCACCCCGTAGAAACACTGTTGCCGATGTACCACTTGGATAAGGCCGGTTTTGCCTTCAACATCGCAACCCTGTCCGGAAACCCCGTGAAATTCGAGTTCTGGGCCATGCCCTCCGAAGATGCCGAGGTGAAAGGGCAATACGCCAAGTATCGCGATCAGTTCAAGACTCCACTCAAGCTGGCCGATGTGATCGAGCAGAAGCTGGGCGAAGACTCCGACTATATCGGCGTGTTCATTCCGGGCGGGCACGGGGCCTTGATAGGCCTGCCCGAGAGCGAAGATGTGAAGAAGGTCCTTCAGTGGGCTGCTGCCAACGACAAGTTCGTGATCTCTCTTTGTCATGGCCCCGCAGCTCTGCTCGCAGCAGGCATCGGTGAAAACCGGGACACCTGCATCTACAACGGCTACAAGATCTGCGCGTTTCCCGATGACCTGGACGCGAAGACGCCTGACATCGGTTACATGCCTGGCCATCTGACCTGGAAATTCGGTGAAGAACTGAAGGCGCTGGGCCTTGAGATCATCAACAAGGACATCTCGGGTGCAACCCACCAGGACCGGAAGCTGCTGACGGGCGACAGCCCGCTCGCGGGCAACTCTCTGGGCAAGCTGGCGGCCGCCGCGTTGCTGAAAGAGGTGGCGGCGGGGTGACTCAGAACGTGGCCGAGGCGGCATTTCGAGCCGTCCTTGCGATCGAGAGTGCTCAAACGCTTTCGGTGATCCAGGAGTCGGTTCGCACCTTTGCCACGCCGTTTGGTTACGACCGCTTCGTCCTGTTTTCCGCCACATCGGCACGCGACGAAGTGATCGAACGCATCTACTGGGTAGAGGGCAACTGGTTCGGCGACGAGCATACGGTCGACGCCGATACCTATATCCGACGCTGTCCGGTCAAGCGCCATATTATCGAGGCTCGTGAGCCCTTTTACTGGAGCAAGGTGAAGGGCAACGGCGGAGAGCTTTACCGGGTGGTTCGCACCCCGGTGGGCCCCGGCGTTCATGGATTGCAATCGGTCCATTGGGGCTTGAAGGCGCCATGAGCCTTGGCGGGGAGCGGGTGGATGCAACTCCCCGGGTTCGCCTGGCGCTGAGCATCGTGGCCACGGCGGCGTTCTTCTCCGCTCGCCGGCTGCTGGAGGCGCCAGTGGGCGAGGTATACAGAAAACTTTCCGAGCGTGAGCGCGAAGTCCTGGCGTGGACTGCAGCGGGCCGGCGTCAAGCAGAAATCGCCGCAACGCTCGGTCTGTCGGAGCGTACGGTGGAAAACCATTTGCGGTCGGCGCGTCGCCGTCTTGGCGTTGCAACGACAGCCCAGGCCATCACCGTTGCCATGCGCAACGGCGATCTGGAGGGCTAGGAGGCAGGATGAGCAAGTGTGTGCTGATAACCGGAGCCGCCACAGGCTTCGGGCGAGGCGTGGCATGGGAGCTTTCGGCGCGGGGCTACCAGGTGATCGCCGGGTGCCAGATCTGGCCCCAGGTCTGGGAGCTGCGCAACGCCGCAAGGCAAGACGGACTCGAGATGCAGGTCATGAAGCTCGATGTCCTGAACGAGATTGACCGCCGCAATGCACTGGCACTAGAGATCGATGTCCTCTTCAACAATGCAGGCATCATGGAGTCTGGACCCATTGTCGAGATTCCCATGACGGTATTTCGCTCGGTCTTCGAAACCAACGTATTTGCAGCGCTCGAACTGGCGCAAGGCTTTGCCCGCAACATGGTGAAGCGGGGCGGAGGCCGGATTGTCTGGACCTCTTCCGTGGCCGGTCTGGTCAAGGTGCCGTTCGATGGAGCCTATGCCGCCTCCAAGCACGCGGTGGAAGGCATCTGCTCCGCCATGCACGAGGAGCTCAAACCCTATGGAGTTGAAGTCGTAACCATCAATCCAGGTGCCTATCGCACCGGCTTCAACGATACGGGAATGGAGAGCATGGATCAGTGGTGGCACCAGGGAGAACGGGTTGTCCAGCACTGGCCGGTGCGTGAGCTCAATCGTCAGCATGATCCAGCGGAGATGATCCAAGCCATAGTGGAAGTGATAGCAGCACAGAAACCTGCGTACCGCACCGTACGGCCGGCAAGCGCCATGGAGATGGTCAAGCAGGAGCAATTGGAGATCTGGACCCGGGAGGCCTGAACCAGTGCGCCTGAGTGGGAGGCTGAGTCGCCATTGCTTGGCAGGCCCAACCCCGCGCGAAGACCAGTCCCGGCGCGGTGATCTTCTGTGAGCCCTTTGCCCTCGCTGCAAATGTCTTTCTCACCACTGAGTCTTTCCAGCCCCGCGCGACTGCCATATGGTTGCGCGCAGAAAAACCGTCTGGAATTCCAATGTCGAATCTTTTCCCTGCCGTCCGGCCTCGTCGTCTGCGCCAGAATGAGTCTCTGCGCACTCTGTTCCAGGAAACCGAGTTTCGTCTGGATGATCTGATTCTGCCGATATTTGTAGAGGAGGGCATCGATGACTTCGTCCCCATCAGCAGCATGCCCGGAGTGAACCGTATCCCCGAGAAGATGCTCGCCCGCGAGATTGAGCGCTATGCCCGCGCCGGCATCAGATCGGTAATGACTTTTGGGGTATCACACCATCTGGACGATGTCGGCTCCGACACCTGGAGCGAAAACGGTTTGGTGGCACGTATGGCGCGGACCTGCAAGGACGCCGTGCCGGAAATGGTGGTCATGTCCGACACCTGTTTCTGCGAGTACACCAGTCATGGCCATTGTGGCGTTCTGCACGGCCGCGCCGTGGACAATGACGCCACGCTGATCAATCTGGGCAAGCAAGCCGTCATCGCTGCCGCCGCGGGAGCTGACTTTATTGCTCCCTCTGCGGCCATGGATGGTCAGGTACTGGCGATTCGCGGGGCACTGGACGCAGCGGGCTTCCACGATACCGCGATCATGGCCTACTCGACCAAATTCGCGTCGTCGCTTTATGGACCATTCCGAGAGGCCGGTGGCACTGCTCTGAAGGGGGATCGCAAGGCCTACCAGATGAATCCCATGAATCGTCGCGAGGCGGTTCGCGAATCATTGCTCGATGAGCAGGAAGGAGCGGACGCGCTGATGGTCAAGCCGGCGGGAGCTTATCTCGATGTGATCGCCGATATACGCGCCGCCTCGCGCCTGCCATTGGCGGCTTATCAGGTCAGTGGCGAGTACGCGATGATCAAGTTCGCCGGCCTAGCCGGTGCCATTGATGAAGGACGGGTGGCGCGGGAAAGCATCGGCGCCATCAAGCGCGCGGGTGCTGACCTGATTCTCACGTACTTTGCGATGGACCTGGCGCGTGACGGAATCTGATCTTTCCGGAAACAGGATGGGCCGCTATACGCCAGAGTCATACAGGAAGCAGGCGTCTTCATCACCTCGCGAGGCATAGCCTTGCGAAAGGTTTTCGAAGTCCAGCTCGCCAAAGCTTCCGGCCAGAAAATCCAGTAGTCTCCTCACGGCAGGCATGAGTCCCCGCCGTGAGGGAAAGACTGCGTGAACAACCCCTCCCAATGGTTTCCAACCGTCCAGAACGGGAGCCAGCACGCCGTTGCGCAGGTCCTTGAAGACCACCAACTTTGGCAACTGCACAATTCCCCCGTCCTCAAGCGCCACTCGCCGCAGGGTGATCATGTCGTCGGTCACCAGCCGGGGCGTATGTTGCACCGTCGCCTGCACCCCATCGGGCCCCTGCATGTTCCAGACATACTGGCGTGCATAGGGCCCCTTGTTGAGGCTGGGGTAGCGCTGCAGGTCGGCGAGAGTATTGGCTGGCCCCAGGCTTTCCAGAAGCCGAGGGCTTGCCACCAGCTCCTGGGGGCTTTGCGAAAGGACCTTCATTGTGAGGCCGCTGTCCTCGAAAGGCGGGAAGCCAACCCGCAGGGCAACGTCAACGCCTTCCCGCAATGGGTCGACTACGCGGTTGGTGCTGTCGATATGCACTTCCACTTCGGGATAGCGCTGCATGAAGCGCGCAATCATTCCGGCCACGAGGAAGTTCAGCAGCGCGGTGGGGCAGGAAATACGGACCACCCCGCGTGGAGTCATGGTGTTGTGTTCGATGACCGATTGCGCGGTTTCTGCCGCTGACAGCATCGCCAGGCATTGCTGGTAGTACTCCATGCCGAGATCGGACACCGCGAACTGGCGCGTTGATCTGTTGATCAAGCGGACTCCCAGACGCTCCTCCAGTGTGGAGAGATGCCTGCTCAGCTTCGACTTCGGAATGCCGAGCGCCTCACTGGCTGCGCCAATACCCTGATGCTCGACAATCTGGGCATACAGGTAAAGTTCGTTCAGGTCATACATCGAACAGGTGTTCCATAAATGAAATGATCATTTCCGGGCCGCGATCTTTCGACATCGGAGGCCTCCGGATTAAGGTAATTGCACATTCGGGGAGGTAAGAAAGTTGAAAACAGCTCTGGAGCTCGCGCAACAGTTTTTTTCACGCTATCGCGCCCATGATCTCGATGGGATGCTGGCGTGCTTTTCAGCGGACGGACAGATCGACTATCTGCCCATTGGGCTGGCGGGGCCGGCCAGCACTGCCGGCTCGAGTGTCTGGGGCGCGCTGATCGATGCGTTTCCGGATCTCGGCAACCAGGTGAGCGCCAGTTACTTCGATGCCACGGCACACGTAGCAGTCCTTGAAGTAACCATTAGCGGTACCCAGGCGAAGGACGCCTTCGGGATCAGGAATCTCGGTCGGCATTTCGACCTGCCCCACGTCTTCATCATCAAGGTGGGAGACGACGGCTTGATCCAGTCGATGAAGGCCTACTGGGATAACGCGCAGTGGTTCCAGTCCCTAGGCAGAAGCAGCCTGGACAGCAGCACCTAGCGCCGCTCTCGCGCTGCGAAGCAGTTCTACCTATCAGACAACCATCAGGCGGTTCTTTCCTATGACCGCCGGGATTCCTGCAACCTGAAAAAAGACGAGGTGTGATGTGAAAAAGAAAATGCTGGTGGTACTGACCAGCTTCCCGAAATATCCGAACCTGGCGCGCGCCACGGGCCTCTGGCTGGGCGAGGCGGTTCACTTCGTGAAGAAAGTGGAGGCCGCTGGCTACCAGGTGGATTATGTCAGTCCGCTGGGTGGCTATACCCCAATCGATCCCCATAGCCTTGCCATGGCCGATGAGACTGACTGGCAGTGGTATCAGGACCCTGCCTTCATGGCTCGCCTGGGCGCCACGCTCAAGCCCAGTGAGATCAACGCGGACGATTACTCGGTGATCTACTACGCAGGCGGACACGGTGTGGTTTGGGACTTCCCAGACAACGAAGAGCTGCAGGCGCTCAGCCGTCGCATCTACGAGAAGGGCGGCATCGTCTCCTCGGTTTGCCATGGTGCGGTCGGGCTGCTGAACATCAAGCTGTCCGATGGTTCCCTGCTGATCAAGGGCAAGGAAGTCACCGGCTTCTCGAACACCGAGGAGAAGCTGGCGGAGCTCGACAAGTACGTACCTTATCTGACCGAAGACGAGATGGTGAAACGAGGCGCCATCTACAAGAAGGCGGCTGAGCCCTGGCAGTCCTTCGCTGTAGTCGATCAGCGCGTCATCACGGGGCAGAACCCAGCCTCTGGGGCCGTGGTTGCTGAGCGAGTGCTGCAGGAACTGGCTGGCTAGTGCAGTCCCGGCTGCTTGTAACGCCTCCACGCAAGGGTTCGGGCAGCCGGATTTTACCGTTTCGGTGAAGCAAAAATGCAGGCCCACAAGGCCTGCTCATTCCGCCCGCACGCCAGGAGAAGCGGCTATGAGCTGCCCCATCGATCTATCGCGCAGAAAACTCCTCCTAACTGCCGGCATTGGCCTTGCGGCAGCCTCCACGCCATTGCTTGCTCGGACGCTGAGCGACACGCCATCAGCCAGCCGCAGCAGCGGCGGCCTTTACCTACCCAACTCATCCGCCAGTGTTCCACTGACCCCCGAAAGCGTTCTCCAGAAGGCTTACGCTATGCCACTTGTCTCCCCTGCGTATGCGCAGCCTCCGAGTTGGTTCCTGGATCGCCCGTCGCTCACCATCAGTTATCGAACGGACCTCGAAGCGGCGCGAGCTATCGTGCCTGAACCCCTCGTGGTGAAGGACCCCATTGTCAGCCTTTCCTTCCTCTGGATGGTGGCGCCGGGCATTGGTGATTACTACGAGTTCGCCCAGGGTATCTCATGCTTCCTGGGGGACGAGGCCGTCAGTTTCAGGCCATTGATGGTCGCCGAGAACGTCACGGCGATAATGCTTGGGCGAGAGGTCTGGGGCTTGCCGAAGAAGTTCGGACACCCTCGTGTTGGGCAGAACAACGAGTCCTACGTGGGAACACTTGAGTACGACGGCAGCCTGGTTGCCCGGGCCAGCATGGCGTACAAGTTCAAGGAAGTGGATCTGGCCGAAGCGACAAAATCGATGCAGGTGCCAGGGGTCGTCCTCAAGATCATTCCGGATGTCGATGGCAAGACCCCACGAATAGCAGAGTTGGTCAGATTCGAGTACTCGACTGTCGAACTCAAGGAAGCCTGGACGGGAGCAGCCAGTCTGGACCTCTTCGATCACGAAGCAGTGCCGATTTCCACGCTGCCGGTTCGCGAGATCGTTTCCGTGCGCCATACACTGGGAAACTTCCTGCTCGCGCCGGGCAAGGTCGTTCACGACTACCTCAAGCAATCCTAGACCTGTTCCATAAGAGGTCGGAATTGACCTGCCGGCACGGTGGCCCCTCTCATTTCGGAAGGAGCCGCCGTGCTTTTGCTCCATGTTTCGCCGCATTCATGAATTCTGATCCGGAGTAACCCCATTGATCCCTTCCACGTTGTACGTCACGGCCAGCTTCATGGTGAAAAGCGAAGGGCTGGCTGACATGCTGGATTTGCTCGCCGAGCTGACTCTGCGCACCCGCCAGGAGCCGGGCTGCCTAGACTACGGATATTTCCAATCGCTGGAGAACCCGCTGCAGCTCACGTCTTTTGAGGTATGGCAAAGCGCGGAGTCTGAAGCGCTGCATTGGCAAACCGGGCACCTGGCCGATGCCTTGTCCCGCGCCGCCGGGTTGCTGCAGGATACCCCGCGGATCAGCAAATACCGCCGCGTCTGCTGAGCCGTCTCGCGGCGCAGTTCGCTGGCGGAGATGGCCAGCCCCGGCTGGCCATCTCCCTGTGGCTACCAGATCGGCAAGGTGTAGCTGAGGATCAGCCGGTTGTCGTCAAGGTCGTTACCAAAGTGGCTGGCCCGGACCGTGGCGTTACGCCATTTCAAGGCCAGGTTCTTCAGCGGGCCGTTCTGAATCACGTAGGCGATATCGGTATCACGCTCCCACTCGCTCCCAGTGGGGCTGTTGGCACCCAGGTTAACGTCGGTACCTTTCACATAGCGTGTCATTACGCTGAGACCCGGGATGCCCAGACCAGCGAAATCAAAATCGTATCGCGCCTGCCATGAGCGCTCGTCGCGGTTGGCGAAATCACCGAATTGCACATAGTTGAAGAGGTAGGGGTCACTGCCGGCGATATAGGCGTAACCGCTGTCTCCCGTCATGCGCTGGTAGGCCAGGCCGAAGGTGTGGGCGGCAAGCCGATAGGAGAGCATCGCGCCATAGGCGCCGTTGTCGATACCGCTTTCTCCGGCGTCATCGGCTTTGGCGAAGCGCAATTCGCTCTTCAACGATTGTTGCTCGCCAATGGGCAACAGATGGACGAGATTGACGATGTGCTGGCGATACAGCTCATGCAGTTCGCCATAGTGATAACCCGAGCTCAATTCCTTGTTCCATTGATACGTCAGGTCCGCAAAGTCGAATGCATTGCTCCGTTTACTGGTTCTGGCACCAATAGCACCGGAGCTGCCATTGCTTACCGTCATGTTCTCGTAGTCGGAGGAGTTACGCTGGTTCACCTGGCTCAGGCGTCCCACATCCAGGGTAGCTCCGCTGAACTCCTTCGAATTCAGATGGACACCACGAAAGGTCTGGGGAAGCAGACGTGCATCGTTGTAGGACACGGTAGGCAGGCGTGGCTGTAGTGTGCCAAGTCGCAGTACGGACTGGGAAACCCTGACTTTCGCCGTCAGGCCCAGTTCGGCGTACTCGTCGTCGGCTCGGCGCGTTTCCTTGTCTTGCTTGAGAAGTTGCGTTCCACTTCGTCCTCCGCCTGAATCCAGCTTCAGGCCCAGCAGGGCGAGGCTGTCGAGGCCGAATCCCGCTGGGCCTTCGCTGAATCCGGACTCATATCTCAGCAGGAAACCTTGGGCCCATTCTTCCGCCTTGGCCTGTGTCGCACCGTTCTGGCGGTAGTCACGATTCATATAGAAGTTTCGAAGTTCCAGCGACGCTTTGGATTCACCGAGTATGTCGGCGGTGGCTGGAAGCCCTGCGATCAGGGCGCTCGCACCCAGTAATAGCTGGGTTGTGAGAGTGGTGCGGTACATGTCGACTTCCTCTTTGTTGTTATTGATGGAAAAGCCGGGTCCGCACCGGGCTCGGGGGCCCGATGGGGGAGGAGGGGGAGGGACTGAAACAGTGATACGCCCTTGGGGATCACCACTTCACGCAAGGCTCCTGGGCCATGCGTACAGAAGAAAAAGACGCGGCTCCAAGGAGCACGAGCCGCGCTGTTACGCTCAACCGGGAATCAGAAGTGCTCAGCTTCTAACGCATAAAGACTGACACTGCCGGCTCGCACTGCGCAGGCCAGAGATTCACAACGTGGAAGCAGACGGGCATAGAAGAAGCGCGCGGTGGCCAACTTGGCGCGATGGAAGTCGTCGTTCTCGGTAGTGGAGCAGCGCGCCATACGTGCCCACATATAGGCGTAGGCCGTGTAGCCGAAAACGTGCAGGTACTCTATTGCTGCCGCACCGGGCGCTCGCGGGTCCGCGCTGGTGCTAACGCGCAGTTGCTGGGTTAGCTCTTCCAGCCGGTGCAGTGCATCTAGCAGTGGGCGGCTGAACTCGTCATTTGGTGCGGTCTGGACAAAGGCACGTATCTCCTCGGCGAACAGCGTTAGCAGTTCACCACCGTTAGCGAGCACTTTGCGTCCTAAAAGGTCCAGGGCCTGTATACCATTGGTGCCTTCGTAGATTTGCGCGATGCGCACGTCACGCACCAGTTGTTCTTGTCCCCACTCACGGATGTAGCCGTGCCCACCGAAAACCTGTTGGCCATTCACGCAGCTTTCCAACCCGGTGTCAGTGAAAAATGCCTTGGCCACCGGGGTTAGTAACGCCACCAGTTGCTCTGCACGGGATTGTTCCGCAGCGTTGTCGGCGTATTTAGCAATGTCCAGTTGCTGCCCGAGATAGGTGGCAAATGCGCGGCCACCCTCGGTCAGCGCCTTCATAGTCAACAGCATACGTCGCACGTCGGGATGGACGATGATCGGATCAGCGGCCTTGTCCTGCTGCTGTGGGCCGGTAGGCGCGCGACTCTGCAAACGGTCCCGAGCGTAGCTCACCGCGTTCTGGTAGGACATATCGGCGCAGCCGATTCCCTGGACTCCGATGGACAGCCGCTCGTAATTCATCATGGTAAACATTGCCGCCAAGCCTTTGTTCGGCTCACCCACCAGCCAGCCGATGGCGCCGTCAAAGTTCATCACGCAGGTAGCTGAAGCCTTTATGCCCATCTTGTGCTCAATGGAGCCACAACTCACCTGGTTACGAGCACCAAGGGACCGGTCTTCATTAGCCAGGAACTTGGGCACGAGGAATAGCGATATGCCGCGGGAGCCGGCCGGTGCCTCAGGTAGTTTGGCCAACACCAGGTGGATGATGTTCTCCGTGAGGTCCTGTTCACCGCCGGTGATGAATATCTTGGTACCGCTGATTGCGTAACTGCCGTCGGCATTCGGTTCGGCCTTGGTGCGAATCAGCCCGAGGTCGGTGCCGGCGTGCGGCTCGGTCAAGCACATGGAACCTGCCCAGCGACCTTCATACATGGCTGGCAGATAGGTGGCCTTCAGCTCCTCGCTGGCATGAGCATCGATCGCGAGGCAGGCGCCCGCTGACAGTGTGGAGTAGAGGGCGAAGCTGGCGTTTGCGCCGTACATCATTTCCTCGAACTGCACTGAGAGCATTTTCGGCATACCCATGCCGCCATACTGCGGATTTCCCGCCAGCCCGATCCAGCCACCCGCGGCGTAATTCGAATAGGCTTCGCGGAAGCCATCAGGGGTACTAACGACGCCGTCGCTCCACTGTGCGCCTTGTTCGTCGCCAATACGATTGAGTGGTGCAAGCAGCCCGCTGGTGATCTTGGCTGCTTCTTCGAGGATCGCGTCAGCGGTATCTGCGTCGACCCGCTCGGCGAGAGCTGGGAGGCGCTGCCAGAGCGCCGGAGCGGCGAAAACGTCGTGGAGCAGGAAGCGCATGTCGCGCAACGGGGCTTTGTAGGCAAGCATCTACGGAACCTCTTGGTACGGTGGTGGGAACGGTGCTTGGTCGGCAGCCATCCTCGCTGAGTCAGTGGTCGCTGGCGCTGGAAATACCGACACCGGTCTGGGCTCGAACCATTTGGTCGTCAAAGCCCTCATGGTCCAATACCGCTCTGGCACTGCGATCAAGCTTGGAAACCAGGACGATGACCAGAAAAGCCAGGGGCATCGAGAACAGTGCCGGGTGGTCGAACGGGAATAGGGCTCGCTCGTGTCCCAGCACGGTGACCCAGACCGTCGGCGAGAGGATTACCAGGCCCAGTGCGGAGATGAGGCCGGTCAATCCGCCATAGATCGCACCGCGTGTGGTCAGGCCCTTCCAGTACATTGCCATGAAGAGCACCGGGAAGTTCGCCGAGGCGGCAATGCCGAAAGTGAGGCCGACCAGGAAGGCGATGTTGACCTGCTCGAAGAGGATGCCCAGCCCCATCGCCAGCACGCCGAGGCACGCCACTGCCAAGCGCGAAACCTGAATTTCCCTGGCTTCGCTGGCTGCACCGCGCTTGATGACCATGGCATAGAGATCAT
This sequence comes from Pseudomonas sp. YH-1, assembly GCF_051990045.1. Taxonomy (NCBI): domain Bacteria; kingdom Pseudomonadati; phylum Pseudomonadota; class Gammaproteobacteria; order Pseudomonadales; family Pseudomonadaceae; genus Pseudomonas; species Pseudomonas sp. YH-1. The sequence goes on from NZ_CP178184.1 coordinate 4,514,954, forward strand.
GGGAAATGGCCGACGCGCCGGCCAGGGTCAGCCCCGCGACCACAGCAAGGATGGTGGCAAAGGCAACGGCGGACAGAAAGCCGAGAAACAGGTTGCCTCCGACTGCCTTGGCGAGGTGCATGGCCACCATATTACTGCCGCCGAGCAACACGCCTCCCACCTTGCCGTCGACATAGTAGGCAGGGTCGGTGCCGACTATGACGATGGCGGCGAAGCCCAGCACGCACACCACCAGGAAGAAGTAGCCAATGAAGCCGGAGGCATAGAACACCGACTTACGGGCTTCGCGAGCATCGGGCACGGTGAAGAAGCGCATCAGGATATGTGGGAGCCCGGCTAGGCCAAACACCAGTCCTAATGCCATGGAGGCAACATTCAGAGGGTTCGCCAACATGCCGCCGGGCCCCATGATGGCCAATCCGGCGGGGTGGCTCTCTACAGCCCGGCGGGCCAGTTGCTCCAGACTGAAGTCAAAGGGCGCCAGGGCCAGCAACATCAGGAGGGTTCCACCGGCGAGCAGCAGGATCGCCTTGGTGATCTGCACCCAGGTCGTCGCCAGCATGCCGCCGAAGATGACGTAGACCAGCATGAGCAGCCCTACCACTACCACTGCAACGGAGTAGTCCAGGCCGAAGAGCAGCTTGATCAACTGACCTGCACCGACCATCTGCAGAAGCAGATAGCAGCACACCACTGTCAGCGAGCCGCAGGCCGCGAGTACGCGAATCCGGTACTGATCGAGACGGAACGAGACTATGTCGGCGAAGGTATAGCGCCCCAGGTTGCGCAGGCGCTCAGCCATCAGGAAGGTGAGGATGGGCCAGCCCACGAAGAAGCCAGTCATGTAGATGACGCCGTCGTAGCCCTTGGCAAAGACCATGCTGGAGAGCCCCAGCAAGGTTGATGCGGACATGTAGTCACCGGCAATAGCCAGGCCGTTCTGCAATCCGCTGATGCCACCACCGGCGGTGTAGAAGTCGCGAGCCGAATGGGTCCGGCGGGCAGCCCACCAGGTGATCAGCAGGGTAATGGAGACGAACAGCAGGAACATGCCGATGGCATGCAGGTTCACCCCGGGCTCCACAGCACCAGGCGCTGCAGCGAATGCAGGTTGGCAGAGGAGGGTGGTTGCGCCGAGCAGAGCGTAGAGGTGCTTCATTCCTGGCACTCCCCGACGATGCTTGCGCTGAGGCGGTCGAAGTACGTGTTCGCCCGGTACACATACCAACCGGTCAACAGCCAAGCGACAAGAATGAGCAGGATGGCAACCGGGATTCCCAGGGGCAGGTGGCTGTCCTGATGAAGCGGCAGACGCAGCAACTCCGGCAGGCACGCAGCGACTCCCATGAAGACGAAGTATGAACACAGCACCAGTGCGCTCAGTCGCCACGTCAGTCTTGAGCGGGCCCGGACTAATGCGTTGAATCTGGGGTTTTCCCGGATTCGTTGGTAGTGCTCCGCATGGGGTGTAATAGTTGCGTTCATGGTGCCTCCGCTTTTTTTGTTGTAGGGCTGCCCTTTGGCTCGCCGGAAAGGCGAGCCAATGCGGGAAATGCGTCAGAGGGTGTTGGGTCAGCGCCAGGCGTAGTTGCCGAATCGCTCGCGCAACGTCTTTTTGCTTACCTTGCCGGTGGCGGTATGGGGGAGTTCATCCAGGTGCTCACTGGCATCGGGCATCCACCATTTGGGAATTCGCCCTTCCAGGAAGGTCACAAGCTCCTGGTGGCTGGGGGGCGTTTCGGCATGTCTGGGCACTACGATCAGCAGGGGGCGTTCGCTCCAGCGCGGATGCGGTACGCCGATCACTGCGGCCTCGGCGACCTCGGGGTGAGCCATGACCGCGTTCTCGATTTCCACCGAACAGATCCATTCGCCGCCAGACTTGATTACGTCTTTGATGCGGTCGGTGATCAGCATGTAGCCACGAGGATCAATAGTCGCGACGTCACCGGTATCAAACCATCCCTCGGAGGGGGCCTGGCCGAAGTAGCCACTGCGTACCCAAGGTCCACGCACCTGCAGTGAGCCGGAGGACCGTCCGTCGTGGGGTAATGGGCGTTCTGCCTCATCCAGGATGCGCATCTCTACACCGAACAATGCCCGTCCGGACTTGAGCAGTTGTTGGCCACGAGGCGCCTTTTCCAGCTCCTCGTACCACGGCTGGTGCCTGTTGTAGCTGCCCATCGGGCTGAGTTCAGTCATTCCCCAGCCATTCTCTAATGCCACTCCATGTCGTCCCATGGCATCGATCAACGACAAGGGGCAAGCTGCACCGCCGCTGACAGCACGTTTCAGCGATGGAATCTCGCCACCTTGAGCATCGAGATGGTTCGAGATGTTGGACCACAAAGTGGGCACTGCCAGGGAGAAACTGACCTGTTCATCGTTGATCAGCCGGACCATGACTGCCGCATCGCTGACCCTGGGACCAGGTAGGACCAGTTTGGCGCCGACCATGGCTGCGTTGTAAGGCATGCCCCAGGCGTTGACATGGAACATTGGCACCATTGGCATGACGACGTCGAGCGCGCGTAAGCCAACATTGTCGGCCATGTTTTGTGCCATGCCGTGCAGGACGGTACTGCGGTGGCTCGTCAGCACGCCCTTGGGATTGCCGGTAGTCCCGGAGGTGTAGCAGAGCCCGCTGGCCCGATTTTCGTCGAGGTCCGGCCAGTGGTAGTCGTCATCGGCCTCGGCAAGCAAAGTCTCGTAGCTGAGCAGATTGGGTAGTGTACTGTCGGGCAACTCTTCTGCGGCGCAGAGGACAACGTACCGACGCACACAGCCAATCTCCGCTTGGAGGCTTTCCAGCAGTGGAAGGAACTGCGGATCGACGAACAAAACATCGTCTTGCGCATGGCGAATGATGTAGGCGATCTGTTCGGGAAACAGCTTGGGGTTGATGGTGTGGCAGACGCGACCTGAGCACGGCACCGCATAGTGCAGCTCGAAATGCCGGTAATCATTCCACGCCAGGGTGCCCACTCGGGCGTCCTCCGGGCATTCCATGGCGTCCAGCGCGTTGGCCAGGCGACGTGCGCGAGTGAACGCCTGGGCGTAGGTGTAGCGGTGCACATTGCCATCGGCGAAAAGCGAGACGATTTCGGTTTCGGCAGCAACCGTGAGGGCATGCCGCATGATGGCGGCAATACTCAGGTTGAAGTTCATCATCATGCCTTGCACAGGCACCTCCAGCCTTATTCTTGTTTGAGGTTCGAAGCTGTGCACATGGCAGCGACAGCCCTTGTCGAGTATTCAGCAAGGGCTATGCCAATCTATTTGAAGATTCTTTTTTTGAATTAAAATTATTTAAAATCAAATAGATATATGAGTTTTCGACTGAAGGGCGTCTCATCCTTCGCGTCTTTTTACGTGCGAACTCATTTCATGGCTGAAATAGATTTCAGAGTTGCAACTAGTGGTGGGCCTTCACTGGACCTGTACAGCCTTGAGGCGCCGCCAGAGCGTTGTGCGACTGATGCCAAGCCGCCTGGCCGCTTCGTCCATATCACCGTCGCAGAGCGCCAACATTTCCTGCACACGTTTGATCTCCTGGGCCCGGCTGAGACTGCGCAGGTCCTGGGCGTCACTTGTTTCGCCCGGGGAATGGGGGAGGGTGGATCGTGACTCAAACAGCTCATCAAACAAGACCTGCAATTGCAGTGGACTGTTCTTGTCATGCAGGGCATGGGCCGACAATGCGGCGCGCTCGACGATGTTCTCCAATTCGCGAATGTTCCCCGGCCAGCTGTGCTGTTTCAGGTGAGGCATGAGCCGGTCGAGCAGTGCCTGGGAGGAGTCAGTGGCGGCCCCCTGGGGTGCCTGCCTGTCCAGAATCGACCTGGCGAGCATTGGAATATCGCTGGAGCGCTCGCGCAGCGGAGGAATGGCCAGGCGGAGGATGTTCAGCCGATAGTAGAGATCCTCGCGAAACACACCTTCGTTGATGCGTTTACGCAAGTCACGGTGAGTAGCTGCAATGACCCGGATGTCCACTGGTGTCGGCTCGGCCGCACCCAGGCGCAGCACCTCGCGCTCCTGCAGCACGCGAAGCAGGCGCGTCTGCAGGGTCACGGGCATGTCGCCGATTTCGTCCAGGAACAAGGTTCCGGTATGGGCGTTTTCGATCAGGCCAGCCTTGCCGCCCTTGCGGGCACCTGTGAAGGCACCTTCTTCGTGGCCGAATAATTCGCTTTCCAGCAGCGATTCGGGAAAGGCAGCGCAATTGATGGCGACGAAGGGTCCCGCCTGGCGCTGGCTCGCGTTGTGAATACTCTGCGCCAGTAATTCCTTGCCGGTGCCGCTTTCGCCATGAATCAGCACAGTGGCATCGGCATTGGCATAACGCCGGGCAAGATCCAGCATGGCGCGAAATCCGGCGGTATCGCCAAGTATCTGCTCGAAGTGATAGCGGGCCGTGAATTGCTTGGGCTTCACCTGACTGCGGATGCGCCGGTCCGCTCGCTGGATGGCATTGGCTTCCTGACAGGTAATAACGATACCGTCAGGTTTTTCGTTCTCGATAATGGGCGTGATGTTCGCCGCCAGCGTCCGGCCGGCCACTTTAAGGATGCGGCTTTCCTCACCCTCGCCGCTGAACAGAACCGTCGTTACGTCGAAGCCTGGTATGACTTCGGAGAGCGGCCGTTCGCGGGCCCACTCGCCAGAAATGCCCAGAATTGCAGCCATCCGTGGATTGAGCGACTGGACGATGCCCGCCGCATCCACGGCGATTACCCCATCGGATAGGTTGCGCAGGACCGAGTTGAGGCGCCGTTGCTGGACCAGGCTCTGCTGTCGACTCCGGCAAATCGCCAACGCATCCTCCATGGCGCGACGCACGGTATCGGCATTGAGCGCCAGCACACCCTGCACGCCGGCGGACTCCGCAATCTCGACCGCAGTAGATGACCCCACAACGACGCGATAACCATCATCGACGAGGCGGTGGATCTGCTGGCGTGCCTCTTCATAACTGGTGTAAGTGGCCTGGCGGATATCAACGGTAAACAGCGAGGACATCGCTTCCAGCTCCGGGTGGGCGTGCTGAAAACTGAGGATGCCCACTTTCGTGGCCCGGGCTCGGGCGAGGTCAAGGGCACGGATAAGATCGTACTCCCCCATGCGAATAGACAGGACGGCTGTCGAGATATGCCGTCTCAGGTACTCGGAGGTCGCGCCCGAACAGATGATGACGTCGACATTCCCCCTGACGTCCAGATCGTGTCCTGTATCACGCAGTTCATTGACCGTGGTCTCAACGATTTCCACTCTGGCGCGGCCGACGTAGTCAGGGATCACCTGTTCGACGATCCGGGCCATCCGACTTGGCCCCTCAGGCATGCGTAGGTGGGTGATCAGGGCTACCACCCTGGGCAAATACTCTTCATTGCGCATGTTTGAGCTCTCGCGGTCTTTTTTCCATGCTGAAACTTGAATTTCAAGTGTGCAATAGGCTCCGGCTGCAGGCTGCCGCAAAAAGGATTGCGATGGATATTTAAGTTACTGTTTTATAAGTGATTATTTTTATTTAAGACAATTTGGCCCAGCTCTTGCTCAAGGACTCGTAGACCCTCCATCGAGTTCGAAATAGCGATGCAAAGCACTTTTCCCCCAGATTCCGCAACTCTGCGGATCAGCATCCCAGATGCCTTCCCCGCGATTGCAGAGTATCTACGGCAACAGCTGGGCGCTGATTATGTAAGCATTGAGCGTGGTCAGCGCCTGTCCGGTGGCGCAATCCAAGAGAACTGGCTGCTCAACGGCATGGTTCGAATGGGCTCCCGGCAATTTACCGAGAGCTGGGTATTGCGGACTGATGCCGCTTCCTCAGTGGCGGTCAGCATGAGCAGAGCCCAGGAGTTCGCCGTCCTGGCGGCGGTGCACGCGGTTGGCGTCCAGGTGCCGGAGCCTCTCTGGCTATGCCAAGACCTCTCAGTCATTGGCCGTGACTTCTTCATCATGCGCAAATTGAGCGGCATTTCGAGTGGTCATGGATTAACCACAGATCCGCTTCTTGAGCCCATGCGCGACGAACTGTGTAGAGCGCTCGGACGAAACCTCGCCCAGCTTCACCAAATCACCCCCGAGCATCCGGATCTGGCGTTTCTGGCCCCGCCGGTCACAGACCCTGTACAGGCTAGCATCGACCAATATCGCGGCTATCTGGACGAATTGCCGGACAATCACCCTGTCATCGAATGGGGGCTTCGTTGGTGCGAAATGAACAAGCCGGCTCCACGTCCTGCACGACTGATTCATCGCGATTATCGGACCGGCAACTACATGGTCGATCAGGGGATCCTCAGCGGCGTTCTCGACTGGGAATTCACCGGATGGGGGGATCCACGTGAGGACATTGGCTGGTTCACCGCGCGCTGCTGGCGCTTTGCCCGAGGAGACCGTGAGGCGGGTGGCATCGGTGATGTGAATTCGTTCTTGGTCGGCTACGCCTCCGTCTCTGGTTACTGGGTCACCAGGGACGATCTGCGCTTCTGGCAACTGATGGCGCATTTGCGCTGGGCGGTAGTGGCATTGCAGCAAGTGCAGCGTCACCTGTCGGGCCAGCAGCCTTCCTTGGAGCTGGCCCTTACCGGTCATCTACTGCCTGAACTCGAGCACGAAATTCTTTTGCTCAGCGGAGAACGCCTGTGAACGCCAGCAATGTCAGCGCGACCGACCTTTTGAACACTGCCAGAAACACGCTTATCGGTGGCCTGCTGCCGACCTTGAGCGAAGAGCTTCACTATGACTGCCGGATGATTGCTCGCGCGATGTCTGTAGCTGCTCGGGAGATCGAACTTGGGGCAGAGGTTGCTCGCATCGAGGCGAATGCTCTGTCAGCGGTACTGGCCCAGCACGGCTTGGTGAAGCTCACTGCGGAACACGCGCGCCACCTGCTTTCCGGTTTCATTCGAAATGGTGTTTTCGATACGCAAGATGCCGCGCAGGCCAAGATGCTTGAAGCGCTGATGCAGATCACCAGGGCGCACTTGGCGATCAGCAATCCGAAGGTTGTGCGCGATGATCGCTGACCGCAGCGAAAGGCAACGCCGGCGCTGCTATCTGGTGCGCCATGGGCATGTCGACTACTTCGACGAGCAGGGCAGGCCACTGGATCCACGCTCGGTAAGCCTGTCTAGGCGCGGCGCCCTGCAGGCCTGGGCGCTCGGTCAGGTGTTGCAGGACACGCATTTTGACCGTGTGTTGGTTTCCGACTACCCGCGTGCACAAGAAACGCTGGACATACTGCTACTGGGGCGGGAGGTGCCACGCGAACCCATGGCCGAGTTGCGCGAGATCAAAGCTGGCCGTTTGCGTGAGATCCCCGAGCAGTCCATGCAGGACGTGATTCTGGGAGCGTATCGCGATGCAGCCAGGCCCGAAGCGACCTTTCTGGGGGGCGAGCGCTGGAGTGACTTCAATCGACGAGTGCTGGGAACCTTCCACGCACTGCTGAGCGACGATGACTGGGAATCGGCGCTCATCGTCAGCCACGACGCCGTCAACCGTATTGTCCTGGCCTGGGCCGCAGGCATAGGCCTGCAGGGAATTGCTGCCTTCGAGCAGGACACCGCCTGCCTCAATATCATCGATATCGACAGCTTTGGCGGACAACTGCATGGCGCGATTATCCGCACACTCAACTTCACCCCCTATGCCCCCCAAAAGGCAGGCATCCACGACACCGTCCTGGAGAGCTTGTACCGCCACATCCAACCGAACAAACCAGCGGCCTGACCAGGGCTATCCGAGGAATCAACAATGAACTTCGCACTCTCCGACGAGCTGATTGCACTACAAGCGCGTGTACGAGAATTCATCGTCAACGACATCCTTCCGATGGAAAGTGACCCGCGCCAAACTGCCCACGGCCCGTCCGGCGAGCTTCGCCAGGAGCTCGTGGAGAAGGCCCGCGCCCGCGGTCTGCTAACCCCCCATGCTTCCCGTGAAATGGGGGGGCTCGGTCTGAGCCATGTGGAGAAGGCGGTGATCTTCGAGGAAGCCGCCTACTCGCCGCTCGGGCCAACGGCGATGAATATCCATGCGCCGGATGAAGGCAATATCCACCTGATGGAGGTTGTTGCTACCGAGGCGCAAAAGGACCGCTGGCTGAGACCCCTTGTGCAGGGACACATTCGCTCCTGTTTCGCCATGACCGAGCCCGCGCCTGGCGCCGGCTCGGACCCATCGATGCTGACGACCACGGCGGTCCGCGATGGTGATGACTACATCATCAATGGTCTAAAGTGGCTGATCACGGGCGCGGAGGGGGCGGGCTTCGCCATCATCATGGCCCGTACCGAGGACGGCAACGCCACCATGTTCCTCACCGACACCGATCAGCCTGGTTTTTTCCTTGAGCGGATGATGGACTCGCTGGATAGCTGCTTCACCGGTGGTCACGCCGTGCTGCGCTTCGAAAATCTCAGGGTTCCGTCAAGCCAGGTGCTCGGGGAGGTGGGCAAGGGCTTCCGCTATGCGCAAGTACGCCTGGCACCCGCTCGCCTGACTCACTGCATGCGTTGGCTAGGGCAAGCGCGTCGCGCCCACGACGTGGCGTGTGCCTACGCCAACCGGCGCGAATCCTTCGGCAAGCGGCTCGGTGACCATCAGGGTGTGGGCTTCATGCTCGCTGACAACGAAATGGACTTGCTCACCACTCGCCTGGCCATCTGGCACTGCGCCTGGGTCCTGGATCAGGGAGAGCGTGGGAACTTCGAGTCGAGCATGACCAAGGTCATCAGCTCGGAGGGCATCTGGCGAGTCATCGATCGCAGCGTGCAGGTATTGGGTGGGCAGGGTGTCACCAGTGAGGCAATTGTCGACCGGATTTTCCGGGACGCCCGTGGCTTTCGTATCTACGACGGCCCCAACGAAGTGCATCGCATGAGCCTTGCGCGGAAGATTTTGTCGCGTGTCGCCGGAGGTGAACTGTGAATGCCTTTGTGAACCAGCTTTTTGACCTCACCGGACAGCGTGTCCTGGTGACCGGCGCGTCGAGCGGCCTTGGACTGCATTTTGCCAAGACTCTGGTCGCGGCAGGTGCTCGCGTTGCGGTGGCGGCTCGTCGTGTCGATCGCTTGCGTGACCTGGTCAGCGACCTGTGCTTCGAAGGGCATGATGCGAGAGCCTATACATTGGATGTGACCTCGCGCCAATCGGTGATCGAATGTCTCGACGCCATCGAGTCGGATTTCGGTGGCCTGGATGTCGTGGTCAACAACGCAGGGGTCAGCGACACCAAGCGAGTCCTGGAGTATGACGATCAGGACTGGCAGGTCATCGTCGATACCAACCTGAAAGGGGCATGGATGGTGGCCCAGGAGTCGGCCAGGCGGATGGTCGATTCCGGTCGGGGAGGGAGCTTGATCAATGTCACATCGATTCTTTCCAGTCGAGTCGGTGGAGGCGTCGGCCCTTACTGCGCAGCGAAAGCGGGTCTCAGTCACCTGACCCGTTCGATGGCATTGGAGCTGGCGCGTCACGACATCCGCGTGAACTCCATCGCACCCGGCTACATTGTCACGGAGATCAACGATGCATTCCTTTCCAGCGAGGCTGGCGAACGATTGCGCGCACGGGTTCCTAGCCGGAGATTCTGTGCAAGCAGCGATCTGGATGGAGCTTTGCTGCTCCTGGCTTCTAAAGCCGGACGAGGGATGACAGGGTCGGAGATAGTCGTTGATGGCGGCCATGCCTGCGCAGGGCTTTAGATAGCTCAGGAGGTGATGTAAATGATCACTGCAATCGTCCAGATCCGTCTTCCCGCGAAAGTTGCGTTGGCTGATGCCAGGAAGATTTTCGAGACAACTGCCCCGCAATATCAGGTGGTTGCCGGGCTCATCCGCAAGTACTACCTCTTGTCCGAGGATGAAGGACATGTAGGCGGGGTGTATTTGTGGGAGTCACGTGAGCAGGCGCTTGCCCAGTACTCCGAGGACTGGGTGGAATTTGTCCGGCAGAAATACGGAACAAGGCCGAGCGTACAGCTCTTCGAGACGCCGGTGGTGGTGGACAACATCCTGGGCCAAATCATCGTTTCCGAGGATGGTATCGACTGACGGGAGGGGCGTGACGCTTCGCTGGGCGCAGCGTCACCCTCTGCATCAATCGTCCTGCAGTACGCGCAGAACTACCTTGCCGATATGCTGACCGGACTCCATCAGGGCATGCGCCTGTTCGGCGTCTGCGAGCGGAAAAGTCTTGAAGAGCAGGGGCTTGATCGCGCCACTGCGGATATACGGCCAAACCTGCGACTCCAGCTCTGCCATGATGCCGGCTTTGTCGTCATGGCTGCGAGAGCGCAGGGTAGAGCCGATATGGGTGAGCCGCTTGACCAGCATGGGGAACAGATCGACGTTCGTGGCCGGGCCCTTGATCACACCGATCTGTACGACCCTGCCGTTCATGGCCGCGGCCCGGAAATTCCGAGAGACGTAGTCGCCCGCGATGATGTCAACGATGACGTCCACACCTCGGTTGTCGGTGCCTTTCATGATTTCTTCGACGAAGTCCTGCTCGTTGTAATTGATGGCCATATCGGCGCCAAGCGCCTGGCTAGCGAGTTGCTGTTCTTGGTTGGCCACCGTGGTGAATATCTTCGTTGCGCCGAATGCTTTTGCCAGCATGGTTGCGGTAGTACCGATTCCAGAGGCGCCGCCATGAATCAGCACCGACTCGCCAGCCTTGAACTGACCTCTCTGGAAAAGGTTCACCCAGACGGTCATGAAGGTTTCGGGAAGCGCTGCTGCTTCGGCCATTGAGAGCCCTTGCGGCAGACGTGCCGTTGTTCGCTCGTCTGCGACGGCGTATTCGGCGTAACCACCACCAGGAACAAGTGCGATGACCGGCTCGCCGACAGTGAATCGGGTCACTTCGCTGCCAAGTTCCACAACCACTCCGGAGATCTCCAGTCCAGGGATGTCCGAGGCACCGGGGGGCGGGTCGTAAAGGCCTTTGCGCTGCAGAAGGTCAGGGCCGTTTACGCCAGCGGCGTGGACCTTGATGAGAACCTCCCGGGGACCTGGTGCGGGCGTCGCGCGTTTGGTCGCTTTCAAGACTTCCGGCCCGCCTGGCTGAGTGATTTCAACGACCGTCATGTCGGATGACGGCTTGCTGCTGGTGCTGCTCATGAAGTAATCCTGAGAAAGGTGAAAGCCAGCCTTTGTGGCTAGCGTGAATTAAAGGGTACGGAAGTATCGGAAATGCGGCGCGCTGCGTTTTTGCGGCGCTCCGTTGCAGTTGTTCTTCATGGAAAAAAGCTGATGAATTGGGATGATGCACGGGTCTTTCTCGCTCTGGGGCGAGAGCTGACATTGCGCCGGGCGGCACGAGTGCTTCGAGTGGACCAGGCCACGGTAGGGCGACGCATCGCCGCCATGGAAGTGGATCTGGGATCCACCCTGTTTCTGCGCACCCCGACGGGTTACCAGTTGACCGCAATCGGCGAGGTGGCATTCGAAATGGCGGAGAAAATGGAGCGTGCGGCTCTGGAGTTGGCTCGGCGCACGCGCGGGGCGGACAACGAACAGGCAGGAGAAGTGCGCCTATCGACGACCGACTCGTTGGCCTATGACTTTGTCATTCCTGCCTTGAAGGAATTGCATCTAAAACACCCTGATATCTGCGTCATTCTCAACAGCACATCAGAGATCGTAAATCTGTCGAAACGAGAAACGGATATCGCAATAAGAAATCAGCGTCCGGAGAACCCAGACCTCATTTTGAGAAAACTGGCCGCCTGGCCAATGGGGTTGTTCGCATCCGCAGAATACATAGAAAGAAATGGCGTGCCAGAGCCTGGCACGGGATTCAAGGGGCATGATCTGGTCATGTATGAGCCCTACTGGCGAGACCGTGCTGACCCGGCGCTCGTCGATGAATCAATTGAGCAAGCGCGCGTGGTCGTTGCCGTCAATTCCAGCATGATGGTGCGCCGCTCCATAAGCGAAGGCTTGGGCATTGGTGAAATACCGATAGAGATGGGGCTGTGCGATGGACTCCAGAGAATCTGGCCCTTGCGAGAGCGAGCCAAGTCGTATGAGGTCTGGATGGTCACCCATAAGGATCTGCGCCATACCGCCCGAGTGCGCTTTGTCATTGAGTATCTCGCACAATCGTTCAGTGCACGGGGCGTCAGTTGAGCGTGGTAGCGAGCTTCCCGCAATTATTTCATTTTTGAAACAGAGTTTTTCGTCCTTCGCCTTGGCGATCACTGGGGGCGTGGCACTAACGTCTGAGAGGGGGTTACTTCTTGGAGGTGCTACATGAAAATTCGTACGGTGATGTTCGTTGTGGTTAGCGCACTCATTTGTTCGAGTGCATTTGCCGGTGACGACCTATGCACCAATAATCTGGCGCAAATGGAGCAGTTAATGAACACGCGCGGCAAAGAGGGGATAAGCGGTGCGCGCGTGAATGAGTTCTATGCACTTCATGACAAGGCCAAGAAGGCTCAGGCTGCAGGAGATACCAAGAGCTGTATTGCACTCACAACGCAGGCGCTGCAAATCCCGAAGAGTATGGGTAAGAAATAGCTGAAGGATTCGGCGGCGAAGTGGGCTGTGCCGCCGAGTCTGATCTTTACTTTATAGGTAGGAGTGCGTGTTGGATATAGTGCAGTCTATGCAGATTTTTGTACGTGTCGCCGAATTTGGCAGTTTCACCGCTGCTGCAGATTCGCTGGGGTATTCTACCCCGCACGTCTCGCGAAGCGTTTCAGAGCTGGAAGTTCATTTGCGCGCGAAGCTGATAAATAGAACGACCAGAAAGCTGGCGTTGACCGAGGTTGGGGTGCGCTATCTTGAACGCTGCAAGGCGATCATTGAAGACCTAAAGCTCGCGGAACTCGAAGCCGCCGGCGCACACCTGGAAGCGTTTGGAAAATTGCGCATGCATTCTCCAAACGGAATTGGTCATTACCATATTATTTCATTAATTGCCCAGTACTCCGAGCTGCAGCCAAATGTTGACTTCGAACTCAATCTATCTCAAGTCACACCTGATTTGCTCGCAGAGGGCTACGATCTCATAATTTCTGCAGATAGCCGCGTGCCCGACTCAGGGTTTATCGCGCAGTCACTTGGGACGACGTATAGTGTGCTCTGTGCTGGCCCTGGCTATATCAGGGAGCATGGCCTTCCTGAGGAAGTCGGTGACTTAAAAGCGCACACTTGCCTTAGGCTCCACGATCCTGCCTTTCCGAAAGGCTGGGAAATAGATGGCTATGATATGGATGAAATAATTTCACCTAGACAAACTTTCACGGTGAATGTTGCCGACTCCATCGCTCAAGCTGCGAAGGAGAACATGGGCGTCTGCTTGATTCCAAGTTATGTCGCGGCCGCTTCGGTGGGGAAGGGGGAACTAGTCAGAGTGCTGCCGCAGGTGAGAGCTAATCAGAGAAGTATTTCTGTGATCTATCCTTCTCGACACTTTCTGGATGCAAAGGTCAGGACCTGGATTGAGTTTTTGAAGAAGCATCTACCGGAACGGTTGATGGAAGATGAACGAGTACTACGGAGCGGAGCGAGTGGCATTCTCACCCCGGCCCGGTAGATATCAGCCATTGTTACACTGACTTGAGTTGGAGTATTTTTGATACTTGACTGTATGAGTCTGACCTTGATGGTCGACATAGGTTATGGTCGCCGGAATGACTCCGCAAGAGCCAGAGTCCTCGCTCGACATTGAAATCACCTTTGCGACATCTAGTTTAAGCCCGTAGGTATAGGGCGTCACATCATGGGTGGCCTCGCTTTTCACGCTGCTGCCGGATTGATCGGCAAATGAAAAGCTGGCGAAAGTCATAGCAATTGCGGTAATTAACGCTTTCATTTAAAGCCTCCTGATATCCTATCCCACCGCTGACCAGCATCGAAACTCTTAAGTTCTGATGTTTTCTAGTGGGTTGATGGAAATTCTACAGCTGACCTCTCCTAAATAAATGCCCAGCCACCTAATACATTTTTTTGTCGCACTTAAGAATCTGCCGGGAGGGGAGGTGTGACTATCACGGAGAGGCGCGCCTGTGAATATGCTCGGGACGGTGTTAGCGTCCTCAGGTGGGCCTTGAGGGTTTGTTCGGGCATGACGAGTCCTTGCGCTGTAGTGGCACCACAAGAGGGGCTGGGATAGGGTGCGATGCACCACTTCACGGGGTTCAGGGATGAAAGCGATAACGGTTCTGTTTGGCTTGATGATCGTCACGCTGGGGCTCTTGGCGGACGAATGGCATATCAAGGGGCTGGTGGCGGTGTTCGGCTCGTTCTTCGTGATCTACGGCCTGCGCGATGTTCCTGCCGTCCGGCGCCGTTTCCCCGACCTGCTTGAGGAAATGGGCAAAAAGCGCAGCGGCCCTTAATGGCGCAATGGTTTTTGCTGATCTAGTTTCCCAAGACACCGGAATTCAGCCGAGCCAAGGAGTGGTGATGAACAAGATGCAGAAGCAGTTTCTTGAAGAGGAACAGCGCCTAATTTCCGACTTCATGGCGAAGGCCGACGCGCTAGAAGCGCTTCTGGAAACACACAGCAGCTCTGATCCTGACTTTGAGCAGAAGGCCGAACAGCTGCAGCAGGAGATGATGGAGGCCAGTGAGCGAGTCAAGAATCACAAGCCTCCGACTACCTGGCTCACGTCGTTACTGTTGAAGCTGCGGGTCGCCTGTGGGTTTGTTGTTGCCCAGCGGTGCGTTGTTCATTGGCGCGCTGCTGCTGGCGGCTTACCATAAGGGATAGGCAAACGACTGTGTTTATGACTACCAGCAAAGACAAAAGCATCGAAGTGCTCGGCCAGGAGCGGCGTCGCCGCCGGGGCGTCGAGGAGAAACTGGCCATGGTTCGGGAGAGCCTGGAGCCCGGGCAAAGCGTCTCGGTGGTGGCCCAGCGCAATGGCAGCAATCCCAACCAACTGTTCCACTGGCGCAAGCTCTACCAGGATGGCAGCCTCTCGGCGGTCAGTGCCGGTGACACGAGCAACACCCGCTGGTGTTCGGATGGCTTCGAGTTCCGCTGCGAGGACGGTGAAAAACTGCGCGTGACCTTCGCCCTGGACTGCTGCGACCGCGAGGCCATCAGTTGGGTGGCCAGCCCACACGGCTACAGTGGCGACGATGTCCGCGACGTGATGCTGGAAGCCATCGAGCAACGCTTCGGTAGCGAGCTACCAGCGTCGCCCGTACAATGGCTGAGCGATAACGGCTCGGCCTATACCGCCGAGCAGACCCGGACCTTTGCCCGGCAGATCGGCCTGCTGCCGCTGACAACTCCGGTGTGCAGCCCACAGAGTAACGGCATGGCGGAGAGCTTCGTGAAGACGATGAAGCGTGACTACATCCGTCACATGCCCAAGCCCGATCGAGCGACGGCCCTGCGCAACCTGGCCATCGCCTTCGAGCATTACAACGAGGAACATCCGCACAGCGCACTGAACTACCGCTCACCTAGGGAGTTCAGGCGCCTGGCTGAAGCATCAACTTAACGGGGTGCCGGTGTCCGGTTTGATAGGGGCAAGTCCACAGATAGAGCGTCGACTCATTAAGCTGTAAGGAGCGGCGGAGTGACAGAGACTACTGATGCCCCGAAAGATGGCGAATCTAATTTTTACAGCTGGGATGACGATTACGCCGAACGGATCGGGGCTCAGGGGCCAGGATGGCCAAGCTGAATCGGCAGAGGAGGAGGGTGACTACCAATCCCCGGATAACATACGCGTAGCCTCCTTCATCACTCTTTGTAGTGGGATTTGAACTCACAACCTGCTTCCGTTTGGTGCTCCAGACTGGTTTCACCTTAACGGCTCAGTGGCAGGGCTGGCTGCGGGGGTACTTACGGCTTACCAATTCGACTCGATGAGAGTCGAGGTCTGAGATCAAGCACCTTGACCGTAAGTCGTATGCAATCACTCACGTCATTGGCAACCCGAGAGGCTTCAGTCTCGAGCATCGTCTTTAGGCCCTTGATATCAATTCTCTCCGCCGTGTCCGGATGATCCCATTTGCGGTCACTGGCTACCGTTACGAGTAGACAGCCGGAGCGACTGCTTTCAGCTGCCATATATTTGGTAACTAGCTGACACTTAATCGTGTCGCGTAGCTCACGGCCTGACCAATTTTCACCAAGTTTGAGCTCAATTGTGCCTTGCTGGCCTGACAATGAACGCAGCCTGATATCCGTCTCCTTCTCATCGGCGGTGACCGCCTCTTGATCGACCTGATAGACATGATTGGACGCATGCTGCAAGGCACGAGAGATTTCCCGGCGCATCACTTTCTCGTCTTTGATTAAGGCCCACGCATCACGTGGCGAGACATCCTGAAGTAGCAAGTCTTCAAGATCATCGAGTCGGTCGACAAGCACCGCAAACATATCATCTCTAGTCGTCGGTGGCAGTTCACCGTAGCGGCTGAACTGATCTAGTTCGAGCTCAGTGAAAACAGCGTTGTCGGCCCCTTCAGCCTCCTTCTCCCGGGCAAGCATTGCTAAGCGGTCTCTGAAGTGGGCGAACAGGGGGTCCGCAGTCATTTCGAGTTTGACTGCCCAAGCTTCGCTCCCACTGGCACCGAGAAGCGCGCTCAATACTGCATTTCTTCCCTCCTGCGCCGCGTCGCGGGAGCCGGGTGAAAAGACTCCTTCGTGGACGATATCGTCGCAGGGGCGTACATACCGATAAGCTAGTCTGGCAAGGCGTAGGAGCAACTGAGGGGTAAAGCTGGGTCTCGTAAGATCAACGCGCAGACTGTTGTGGCGGTCGCCGAACAGTGTACCGAAGACGTCTATCGCAGTACCGGTCTCTGCGGGTTCAAACGGTGCCAACAAGCGCTCGAGGGCTTCGCTACCCTTTGCCGGATCGCATCGCATTAGCGTTGTCAGCCACGTCTGTGTAAACGCATTCGGCGTACTGATCTTCAGCCGGTCTTCAGCCATGAGGCATACGTGGTTCGTTGTTCCATCATCGACATGCTCAAGGAGGATTTTGAGTACTCGCTCAAGCCGCCCGGCTGCAGTCAACTCGTCCTCATTGTCGCGCAGACTGCAAGTATGGGCATCTAGCCAGGCGCGCAGACGAGGCAGGAACAGCTGTGCGACCGTGGCGGGCGCATGGCTAATATTCTGAAGCATGATGGCAAATGTACGCGGTGCTGCGATCTCTTCAAGTTCGGCAGTAAGATCAGGTCCGAGCGTCCGTTCGACCGAGACGGAATGCTCACGGGCGAGTGCTTCGAGCCACGTCGGAAAACCGCTCGACTCAATCGGCGCATAGCGCGCAGCAAGCTCGGCTTCTTCGACAGAAAGCTTGCATGCCCAATCGGGGTCTTCAGCTTCAGCAGCAATTGCGGCCAGACCGAGTTGCCAACGAATTAGGAATGTTCCTCTTTTATCCGCGGGCCTCTCGTAGCGAAGTGTTGGACGATCGTTGCGCCAGATCGAACGCATGCTGATGCGTAGCTGGTCGGCAATCTCTTTACCAAAATACTTTTCGATAAAGCGGCGATCCCAGCCCGACGAGCGGCTTTCGTTGCCGGAGAGTTGCATTACCTGCCAAAGGTTCCAGGTGGTGCTGCCTTCGTGGTCTGGGCCGAAGGCGGTCTTGGGATGGTCGGCAACCTCTTGCCAGAACTTCACCCAGTCTTTGTGGCGCTTTGCTTCGCGTTTTTCGCTGGCCTTGCGCTGCTGCTCGATCCTAGCGTTAAGCTTTGCCGCTTCGGGATCTACAGATGGGGGAGCGAGGTGGCGCTCGAGCAGGTTGACCAACTCTGGTTGGTCGGCCACAAATTGTTTGAGGCCTTCAATATGATTGCGTGGATCGCCGGTGTCATCCCTAATGCCATGCAGCGAGGCATAGAGCATCATAGTCCGTTCTGGGAGCGGACGATCTATATCGGCAAGAGTACGCTGTACCCAAATGCCGTCCTGTGCGCCATTGAGATTGAGCGGGCCATTGAACGATGCCTGGTGTAGCCGTCGCCAAGGATCGTCTTCTAAATGCAGGCCTTGACTGAATGCATCGTCGGCCCAGAAGATTTCCTCGCGCAGTTGCGACGATAGATTGGCTAGCGTAGAGCGTAGGCTCTGCACAGGGTCATCACGGCCGTGATTTTCGTGCTCGAGGCGCAGCGCGATTACTGTAGAGCGCAGGATAGCTGCTTCCATTTCGCGCCCATAAATCAGTCTGAGGCAGACTGCGGCCAATATCGGAATAAGGTGAGAGCAGCAACTCACGAGATGCGGCCATTCCTTCTTCCAGACGAGGCCATTGGTAATCAAGTCCGTCAAACCTGTGCGCAGCGCTTCCAGGTACCCCGGAGCGAACCTTGGTTCGGCGATAATGTTGCGAGGCAACATCCATCTCAGCTCGTCGATTGTGTTTTCCGTTTCCTGGATACGCTTCAGGATCCGGCAGAACTGTTCAGGTGCTATGTGGTGCGGGAATAGTCGGATGATGGCGCCACGCACAAGAGTATCTGGCCAGAGTGCTGGTGTGTCCGCCATCGCCATTGTCAGTGACTCGAGCCGCTGATCGTTGAGTTCGACCAGAGCCTCAATCGCATCAAGGCGCTCTCCGTGTGTTGCTGTTATATCGATCGCAACGCGATGAGCAATATCTGCACATGTGGACATCTGTCCTGCGCCGATTAGTTGGAGTAACAGCTCGCGAACTTCGTGATTCTCAATACCTGTCTGCCACAAGTTCTGTACGTGGTCTTCCAGATCCTGCGACGCGAAGCGGTGCACCTGTACTCGTGGGACATGTAGTCCACGCCATCCACCTTGGCCATAGCGCTGCACGTAGAACTGCAACGCGTCGACGCGAAGCGGGAGCGGAAGTGATTCTGGGTCTGCATGGTCAAGCAACACTTCGGGTTCATGGTCACGAATTTCGGAAAAGATGCTCGGCTGCGATGCGGCCAGCCAGGCCGCGACCGGACGCATCGTTGGTCGCATGACTCTGACACCCTGCGGAAGCTCGGCAAACAGTAACCGTTTCACCGCTTTGATCGGCATTCCTTGCCCCAATCGAACCTTCAGGCATTGCGCCGCGAGGAATTCGATGACTGAGCGATGATGGAACCGAATACGGCCATAACTCGCGAACCCAAATAAGGCACGCTCAAGTAAGGTTTCGCGCTCCTTAGGCGTCCAATCATGCAGTACTAACGCTGGATCGAGGACAGTTCCCGGCTCACCACTCCGGTCGGCTTCCACGCTGAGCCGAATAGTCAGTTTGCGGGTCAGCAGGGAGGCGAGTGCTAGACGACTTGCCCCCTCAAATGCCTTGTCGGGTGACAACTGTGCAGGCTCCTGCCTGTCGGTGCGCGGTTTAAGCTTGACACGAATATTGTTTGCCACCTGATCGAAGTGGGTACGAACTCGACGATGTTCACGCCAGTCTGTACAAAGCTCTATGAGATCCTGAGGACGGCGTGCGAAATCCTCCGCGTTGCGTGTACGAATATCAGAGAGCAGCGCGTCGGCATCGTCGATACCTTCGATTGTTGCCATCTCCCGGATTTGCTCGTCGGACAAGGGCATCAAGGCTACGTTGCGCCAAACAGGAGCTGCTTCCTTCTCTCGCTGTCCAGAGCTCTTTCTCTGACGGCCTATTGCGATGTCGGCAAAGGAGTCTCCGCTTGCGATTAGCTCAAGTGGTTCTGGTACTGGCAAATGCTGTTGAATGAGTTGCTGATCAACAGCGATCGGGCGCGTCGTTATGATAATTCGAACGCGGCTGAGCTGGCCGGCAATAGCTTTGCTCAAGCGCTTGAGGGCGGTCTCAAAAGAACCAAGGGTTAGCTTAAGCTCATCAATCGAGTCGAGAAAGAAGGTGGCAATATCGGACTGGGCTGCCAGCCATTCGTCTAGCCTTGCCTCCTCATCTGCTGAAAGTAAGTCCCGCAGGTTTTGTGTCGAAAGCTGAGCTAGTTCGAGGTAGAAAGCAGCGTCGCCTGCATCCCACAGAGCCTGTTGTTGGGCACGGCACTCATAGGTCTTTCCTGCACCGGCTTCCGAAATAATAAGAACGCGCCGTGATTCAAGTAGCTTGTCCCAACCGATAGCGCCTGCCCACCCCATCCGTGCCAGTATCAACGCCCGCTCATGATCGGCGACGTCCTCTTGGGAAAGATCGCGGAAGGTGCGCTGAATGCGGAATTCTAGCTTGCTTGATGATGTCACAGGCGCCATAGAGGGAAGGTCTTTTACAGGGAAGAAGCCATGCCGGTAATTTCTTGCACGATTATGCAAAAGAATCCTATAGATGGAGTGAGCTCTATAGCAGCTTTTCATGGCCAGTAAATACTGACTACAAGCTTCTACGGCGCAGCAGGCTTCGCGATGACCTGAGCTTGACGTGCGAAGCACATCTGATGGTGACACGGAAGAAGCCTACTTAGAGGATGACCTCAATGATGAAGAGGTCGAAGACGACGAACTGGATACGTTCCAGGAGATCTTCGGCACTGACGATGAGGAAGAAGCGTCCGAGGCAGGCCTACGATCACATTCTCAAAATGATGGAGAGGGTCGACTGAGCGCCGTCCCGAAAGGGGAGCGATTTATTGGCGGCTGCGCGGAGGGGGAGGTCTGTAGTTTCTCAAGACTGACGAAACCCAACCGGTGGGTGCTGGCCACCTCATGTCGCTATTGCGCTGCTACGCGACTAGCGCTGTACCTTTAATCCTTTGATGGAGTGCGCCCGCTGCTCATCCAGCGAGTTGTAGTAGGTGTTCTGTGTGGTGCTCAGGCTGTTGTGGCGCAGGTCGGCCTGCAGGTCCTTCATGTCGCGGTACGGCGCATCGAAGGTTGCCGCGGTGTGGCGTAGCCAGTGAAGTGACGCCGAGCGTAGCTGGTCGACTTCGTCGTCGCTCCAACCTTCCTCAGCCATGCGCCTGAGCGAACGATCGAAGACCTCCTGCAGCAGCAAGCGCACGTGGCGGTCGGAGAGGCCTGCACGGCCCTTGAGGGTGGTGATCAGCGGAGTCTTTTCAGCGGGTGAGGGCAGGGGAGGCAACTGTAGGTGACGGCGATAGCGCACCAAGTAGTGCTGAATATAGTCGTCACGCACGCTAATCTTGGCGGCCTTGTTGCCCTTGCCAACCACGTGAAACCACCAGTTGCCGGTGCTATCGCGGCGGAAATCGCCCATGCACGGTTCCCAGTTGTCGCGTCCTACCAGGTCGGAGATGCGTAGGTACATGGAGAACAGCGTGGCGATGAGGAACAGCGTGCGCTCGTGCAACGGATCTTCAGCGGCCATGAGCTCGGCCGTCTCGATGACGAAACTCCATTGCAGTTGAGTCAGCGAGCGCGAGGTGACATCGAGCGTATTGCGCTGTTTATAGATGGACTTCTGCTTGACCGCGCGAAACGGGTTCACCTCAGTCAAGCCTTCGTCCATGGCGTGCTGGAAGAAACTGCCGCACACCGCGAAAACCTGCGCTACCGACCCCTGGGCCATGCGATAGGGGCGTTCGGGCGGCTCACTCAGAGCCTCGGTGGCAAGCTTGCGCTCACGTTTGGCCAGGGTGCTGCTGAAGGGGCGCCATTCGGGGTTCACCGCGTAGCTGTCGGACTGGAGCTTCTTGCGCCCGCCAATGCGAACGAAGCGCGACCTGACCACCGGGCCAATCCAACTTGCCGGCGGACTCAGGCAGAATTCCATGAAGGCTTCTGCATCCTTACGCCGTAGCTCAAGCAACGGTTTTTCTGCTATCAGCACACTCCATAGAAGCAGACGTTCCACATGCGTACGATAGGAGTTGTAGGTGGCCTCGTTACCGCCATAAGACTTCAGAAAGCCACGTACTGCTTGATAGCTTTCGATGGCTGAGCAGCGACTATCCAGGCCGCTCAAGTAATCACGAACAACCGGCAGTTCATTGGTCAGCTGCTGGAAATTGAGCTCATGAAAGCGATCGAATGTATCGAACAGCGGTTGGATAGCTTGTGGCATTTCTTGGCGGCTAGGTGCTGAAGAAGCCTCTAGCTTGATGCTTCTAGCACCGAAAATGCAATATCCGGGTCTGATGATTATCGGATATTGCGCGCGAATATCTTGCTACTCTACTCTCGAAGTGACCATATTAGGTTTTGGAGTTATGTCTAAGAATCCTCATCCCCAAGTGCTTTTTCTCGACTTTGATGGCGTGCTTCATCCTGACGCAGTATTTCACACAAGCAAAGGCTTGCAGCTTAGAAGTGAAGGTCAACTATTCATGTGGGCACCATTGTTGGTGCAAGCACTAGCGGACCAGCCGCAGGTTAGCATTGTGCTAAGTACTAGTTGGGTTCGCCAATTTGGCTACCATCGTGCGCGAAAATACTTACCAGAGGCCATTCAACATCGCGTGATTGGTGCGACATGGCACAGCACGATGGCTCGCAACTGGGCAGATCAAAGCTGGTGGGACGGAGCTTCGCGTTACGAACAGATCAGTCGCCACGCAGCACGAGCAAGACTGAGCGACTGGCTTGCGATTGATGACGACACGGCAAGCTGGCCGGTTGACGCGGGACACCATTTATTGCCATGTGACGGAAGGCTAGGGCTCTCTCAGCCAGGATGCATCGATTCACTGAGGGCATGGCTCGGCGGGCAGTGATCGCCGCAATTTGAGCATTTCGCAATGCGAAATGCTGCTCCTGCTGCCTTTTTACTTCGCAGTGCGAAATTTTTCTAATGGATAGCTGCCTGCAAGTGCCTAGCGCATTGCCCCTTTGGACTGGGGATTCGGCCGCAGCTTCACTAGCAATCTCGAGCGCGCAATGGCAAGGGCGGCTTCGGCTCCAACGTTACGCAGGCTAATCGGTCTAAACTCCAATCTTCGACGGCCTGATTGCTCCCTTGCCCCCGGAAAGTCCTGACGAGGCGGGCTGCGAAATTACCACTCCGGATTTCCTCTTTTTCTCGGGTTATCGTTTTTTGTAGGCACAAAGAATGTTAGTAACTGCCAGTGACACCACTACAGCCTGATGGGACCGCCATCAGCCATTTCGCATTGCGAAATGGCTGCAGGGCCTTTTTATTTTTTAGATGACCATGCGCAGGGGCAAGCTTCTGCATTTAGAGACTCGGCGCGCAGGTTCCTAGGTCAGTGGCACTGATAAGGTTTCAGTCTCGTTTTTAGAAAACGAGACTGAAACAGACACGGCTCTGCAGCGAAGAGATCACGCATAAGTCACTGAAATCAAAGAGTCCACTTTTCAAAAAACGGAAGTCCATTTTTTAAAAAACGGCGACAACAGTCTGGCGGCGTTGATTCTGTGACACTCGATCCTGTGCTTCGTATAGATAACTTCGCATAATGTATATTATGTTAAATTACAGATCACCGTTGATCCGCCAGTGATCTCCAACCTCCTCTTTGGGTGGCCTGGCTCTCAGAGTTTCTGCGTCTCGATTTCTGCGCCTTTGCTCGTCTCCAGCGCAATGATCTGCAATGCAACCTTCACGAAGCGGCGCTGAGAACTTCGACCGATTTGTGTGCAGTCACCAGCTATCATCAGTGCATGCCGCCCGGTGCTGGATGGTCTGCCTGGAGACACTGCTTGAATCGGACTCGACTGCTCATCGCATCCTGCCTGTCGCTGACTTCCTTCCTAGCTCATGCCCAACCCCAGATGGATTTTCTCCAGGGCCGCCTCTACGAACTCCGCCGCGATACCTCGCCAGCCACTTGTACCGAATGGCCAAACGGCCTCCCGGATGGCGTCTGGGGCAATGGTGGCGATTACGTTCCCGATGGCGAACACCTGAGCTCCAATGGCGACGTACTGATCACTTCGGCGATCTACAAGCCCACGGGTGTTCGCGTTTCGCACACCTTCTACAGAAGCCGGCAGTCCTGCCTGGCGGACCTTTCCCCGCAACCGGTGACGGTTACCGTGAAGAGCGACGGCCAGGGAAGCTACATCGACAGGCTGCAGCGCGATTTCGGCAGCCGCCTGTATTTCAGCTCCGCCGAGGCCGAGGCCCTGGTGAAGAGGATCAATATCGACTGCAAGGCTCCGGATGGCCGTTATCTGCCGCTCTACAACGCTCTGCTGGCACGCCTGGATGAAGCCAGCACGCCCGACGCCTGGATGGAAACCCGCGTGGTCAACACCGGCAAGAAGCTGCGGGTGTTCGACAGCGTTCGGCTGAAAAACGGCAAGGAGCTCACCCCTCAGCTGACCCTGGAAATAAACGAGTTCGGCGGGTACGAAACCCACGGCGTTCGCCCACAGGCGCTGTCGAATGCCTGCTTTGGCAGCTACGGCCCGATCTGGAAGCTCTAACCCTCTCAGTGCTCTCGTAAGTATTTGAATCTGCTGAAGTTGCCTTTCTAGACAGGCAATAGCGACTTAAGCTCGCCGGCCGGCAAAAAGCTGCGGATCACCCATACTCATTTCACTTCGATCAGCACCTGTGCAGTCCTCCGCAATGAGAGGTCTGTGCGAGCGAGTGCCCGAACGGCGCAGTAGCAGAGACAAGCCCCCTGCTCTCTTTCCCTGGAGTAGCCCAGGGAGCGGGGCGACGTGGCGGCCGGGAAGCAGCCGGCGGGACAAACGCCCGCCGGGCAGTATCGACAGGGCCAGGCGGCCCGCAAGGAATCACAAGAGGGCTGATGTATGCCACATGACGGGAGCCTGCTGCAGGCGACGGTAATTTTCCTGCTGACGGTGGTCGTACTCGTCCCCCTGGCGCAACGCCTGAAGCTGGGCGCAGTGCCAGGCTACCTGCTGGCCGGCATCCTGATCGGCCCGTCCGTGCTGGGCCTGGTCAGCCATCCGGAGAACGTCGGCCGCCTTTCTGAGATGGGCGTGGTGATGTTGCTGTTCATCATCGGCCTGGAGCTCTCCCCGCGTCGTCTGTGGATGATGCGCCGCTCGCTGTTCGGCGTGGGATCGCTGCAAGTGGGCCTGACCGCTCTGGTGCTCGGGCTGATCGCCTTCCTGCTGTTCGGCCAGTCGCCTGCCGCTGCCGTCGTGCTGGGCGTGGGCCTAGCGCTCTCCTCCACTGCCTTCGGCCTGCAGGTGCTCGCCGAGCGCAAGGAGTTGGGCAAGCCCCATGGCCGGCTGGCCGTGGGCATTCTTCTGTTCCAGGACATCGCGGCCATTCCGCTGATTGCCGTGGTGCCGTTGCTGGCAGGCAGCGGCGATCCGTCCGACGAGGGCGTGCGCCCACTGCTGACGGTCGCCGTGGGTATCGGCATCGTGATCATCGGCGGCCGTTACCTGCTGCGCCCGGTGTTTACCTGGGCGGTCGGCTCGGGGTTGCGTGAACTCTCCACCGCCACCGCCCTGCTGGTCGTACTGGGCACCGCCTGGATCATGGAACACGTCGGTGTCTCCATGGCGCTGGGCGCCTTCCTCGCTGGCATGCTGATGGCCGAGTCGCAGTTCCGCCACGAGCTGGAATCCCAGATCGAGCCGCTCAAGGGCTTGTTGCTTGGCTTGTTCTTCGTTGGCGTGGGCATGACAGCCGACCTCAGCCTGCTGCTCGATACACCGTTGCTGGTAATGGGCCTGACGGTGCTGCTGGTGGGCATCAAGCTGCCGCTGCTGTTCGGCCTGGGACGCTTCACGGGTGGGTTGGCACGCTCCGAGGCAATCTGCCTGGGCGTGGTGCTGGCGTCCGGCGGCGAATTCGCCTTCGTGGTGTTCAAGCTCGCCCTGGATCACCAACTCCTGGAGCAGCGGGTACACGATGTACTGGTGCTGGTCATCACCCTGTCGATGGCGGTGGTCCCGTTGGTGATGATGGCGCTGGCCCGGCAGATACGCGGTGACGTGCCCGCCGCTGCAGTGCCGGATGGGCCGCCGGAAGTGAGCGATGAGCCGCGCGTGGTGATAGCTGGCATGGGACGCATGGGCCGGGTGGTTGCGAACCTGCTGCAGGCCCAGGGCGTGCCGGTGGTGGCACTGGATACCTCGATGGCCGCGATCGATCGCCAAGGCAAGGATGGCCGGGTGCCGGTTTACTACGGCGACCCGACGCGCCCGGAAATCCTCCACGCCGCCAAGGTCGGCGAGGCGGAGCTGGTGATCGTCGCCACCGACGATCCGCAGATCAACCTGAACACCGTGGACGCCCTCTCCCGCCTCTACCCCAGGACCCGAGTGATCGCCCGCGCGCTCAACCGCCAGCAGGTCCTGCAATTGCTCGACCGGGGCGCCAACCCGGTGCGCGAAACCTTCTATTCCAGCCTGGAAATGGGCCGGCGCGCCTTCATCGAACTGGGTGTAAGCGAGGAACAGGCCGCGACCTGGGTGCGCCGCTACCAAGCGCAGGAAGTGCAGTCACTGCTGGAACTGCACCGCCAGGGACGCGATGACGAACCGGGTGGCTGCTTCGACGACGATGGCAGCGGCCTTGCCGGCGCCACGCCGCCCGCCGCACAACATCCAGAGTACCCCCACCCCGGCGCTGAACAGCGCAATGACCGCCCCACCTGAGGAGAAAAGCCATGCAACCAGGATTCAAGCTCGATGGCGCCCTCTCCCAGGGCATGCTCGACATTCTCATCAAGGCCGGGCTGGTCGCCGCCCTGGTGATCTTCTCCTTCGAGGTATTTCAGCCGTTCCTCGAGCTGATGCTCTGGTCAGTGATCCTCGCGGTCACCCTCTATCCGGTACTGCGCTGGGTGAAGGCGCGCACCGGGCTGAAGGATGGTCACGCGGCGACGCTGATCGTGTTGTTCGTGCTGCTGGTCCTGATAGCGCCGATCTACCTGATGGCGACATCCATCGCCGACTCCGTCGACAGCCTCGGCGCCATCCTCAAGAGCGGCACCTTGAGCGTGCCAGCGCCTTCGCCATCGGTGGCCGAATGGCCGCTGATCGGCCCGCGCGTCTATGACTTCTGGCTGGCCGCCTCCAACAGCCTGAGCGATGTACTGCGCAGCCTCATGCCCAACATCAAGGACGCCGGGCGCATGTTGCTGGGCGCGGCCGCCAGCGCAGGCGGCGCTTTCCTGCTGTTCATCGGGGCGATCATCATCTCCGGCATCATCATGGCCTTCGGCGAGATGGGCACCATTGCCGCGCAGCGCATCGCCATGCGGATTTCCGGCGCGGAACGCGGTCTGCACATTTCCGCGCTGTGCACTGCCACCATCCGTGCGGTCGCCCTGGGCGTGATCGGCATCGCCTTCATCCAGATGCTGCTGATCGGCATAGGCTTCGTGATCAAGGGCGTGCCGGGGGCGGGCATCCTGGCGCTGATCGTGCTGGTGCTGGGCATCGCCCAGGCGCCGGCGAGCCTGATTACCCTGCCGGTGATCATCTACGTGCTGAGCACCGAAGGCTTCACGGGCACCACCATCATCTTCGCCATCTATATCTTCGTCGCCGGTCTCGCCGACAACGTGCTCAAGCCGCTGCTGCTCGGTCGCGGTGTCGACGTACCGATGCCTGTGGTGCTGATCGGCGCCCTCGGCGGCATGGTGGTCAAGGGCATCATCGGCCTGTTCATCGGCCCGGTGATCCTCGCCGTGACCTACAAGCTGTTCTGGCAATGGGTCGACCAGCAGGTGCCGAAACTGGACAAGCCCGCCACTCCGGCCGAATGATCGCGAGAACGCCATGCCAGCGCGCGCCAGACCCCGCACCCTGTTCCTCGTCGCCTTGCTGGGCGGCTGCACCCAGGTCGGTCCGGACTACCAGAAGCCGGTGCAGCCCTGGCTGAACGACTGGAGCACGCCACTGCTGGACCAGGCCGGCCACCGGGCGGCTGCGCCGGATTTCAGCCGCTGGTGGACGGTGTTCGCTGACCCGACCCTGGACACCCTGATCGCCGAGGCCGACGCGCATAACACCAGTCTGCGCGTGGCCGGCCTGCGCATTGCCGAGGCCCGCGCGCAACTGGCCATCGTCGAGACCGGGCGCTATCCGCAGTTGCAGCAGATCAGCGCCGACAGTCTCTACCTCAAGCAGAACCAGCACGGCGCGCCCAGCGCGCGGGACTCGGTATTCTGGCAATCCAGCGTCGGCTTCGATATCGGCTGGGAGATCGACTTCTGGGGCCGCTTCAGCCGCGCCATCGAGTCAGCCGACGCGGTGTATTTCGCTTCCCAGGCCAACTATGCCGACGCCATGGTGCTGCTGCGCGCGCAGGTAGCCGACACCTACTTCGGCCTGCGCACCGCCGAGGCGCGCCTGGACATCGCCCGCGAGAACGCCAGGCGCCAGGAGCGCAGCCTGGAAATCACCGAGCGTCTGTTCCGCCACGGCGAGAACGACGAACTGGACTGGCAGCAGGCGCGCACCCAGTACCTGGCGACCCAGGCAACGATCCCGGAATTCGACAACCAGGTGAACGCCCTGCGCAACATCCTCTGCGCCCTCCTCGGCCGCCCGCCGGGAGAGATGCCGGAGCTGCTCGCACGCCACGGCCAGTTGCCGATGCCCAACGGCGCGATCCTTCAGGACGTACCCGCCAGCCTGCTGCAGCGCCGCCCGGACATCCGCGCGGCGGAACAGGCTGTCGTGGCGCAGTCGGCGCTGGTAGGCGTCGCCGAGGCCGACCTGTACCCGTCGCTGAGCCTGATCGGCAGCCTCGGCTGGAGTTTCGTCTCGGCCAGTAACCTGCCCGACAGCTTCAACCTCGCCGCCGGCCCGAGCCTGGTCTGGAACCCTTTCGATTACGGCCGGCGCAAGAACGCCGTGCGCGTGGAAGATGCGCGCTTGCAACAACTGATCGAGTTGTATCAGCAGGATGTGCGCAACGCCGCGCGCGAAGCTGATGACGCCGCCAGCGGACTGGTGCGCTCGCTGCAGAGCGCCGGCATCCGTGAACAGGCCTCGCAGGCGGCGCAACGCTCGCTGAGCCTCGCCAGCTCGCAGTACCGCGAAGGTTTCGCCGACTTCCAGCGCGTGCTCGATGCCCAGCAACTGTTGTTGCAGCAACAGGACGGCTACCTGGTCAGCCGCGGCAATGCGGTCAGCAGCCTGGTGGCGCTGTACAAGGCGCTCGGCGGCGGCTGGGACAGCCAGCGCGCGCCCATCGATTCCGCCACCCGGCAACAGATGCAGCAACGCACCGACTGGGGTGACCTGCTCGATGAGCCCGCCCCAGCCGCCAAGGACCAAGGAAGCCCGAAATGAGCGACACCCCCGCTACACCACCGGCACCGCCCGCGCCCCCGATTCCCGGCAAGTCTGCGCCGGATCGCGGCATGCGTCTGGTGTTGCTGCTGATCGTCGTCAGCCTGGTCTGGTACCTGCTCGCCGACCGTTTCACGCCCTACACCCAGCAAGCGCGACTGCAGGCCTATGTGGTCCCGGTGAGCGCTGAGGTGGCCGGCCCGGTGAAGCGCGTGGCCGTGGGCAACAACCAGGAAGTGCGCAAGGGCGAAGTGCTCTTCGAGCTGGACCAGGAGCAGTACCGCATCGCCCTGCAGCGCGCCGAGGCGGATCTGGAGACGGTGCGCCGGCAGATCGGCGCGAGCACCGCAGGCATCGACTCCGCCCTGGCCTCGCTGGCCGCCGCCCAGGCCAACGAACGCAAGACCCGGCAGGATGCCGAGCGCCTGCAACGGCTCTATCAGGAGGACCCCGGCACGGTTTCCGTGCGGCGGCTGGAGTCCGCGCAGGCGACCCGCGAGCAGGCGACCAGTCAGGTAGCGGCGGCCCGAGCCGAAGTCGAGCGTGCCCGTGAGCAGCAAGGCGGTCATGACGAAGACAACGCCCAGCTGCGCAGCGCCACGGCCAACGTCGCCAAGACCCGCCTTGATCTCGCCCGCACCACGGTGCGCGCCGACTCGGACGGGCTGATCACCGACCTGCGCACTGACGTCGGCCATTACGTCGGCCCCGGCAGCCCGGTGATGACGCTGATCGCCATCCACGACCTGTGGATCAGCGCCGACATGACCGAGAACAATCTCGGCCACCTGCGCAACGGCACGCCAGTGCTGGTAGTGCTCGATGCGCTGCCCGGCGAGTTGCTCAAGGGACGAATCCGCAGCATCGGTTATGGGGTCAGCGTCGGCCAGGGCACACCGCCGGGCTCGTTGCCAACGGTGCAGAACAGCCGCGAATGGCTGCGCTCGGCGCAGCGCTTCCCGGTGATCGTCGAACTGGATCGCGACCAGCTGAAAAGCCCCGCCGGCCTGCGGGTGGGCGGCCAGGCCGAAGTCATGGCGCTGCCCAGCGAAGGCAACCCGCTGAACCTGCTCGGCCGCGCGTTCATGTGGCTGATGAGCTGGCTGAGCTATGCCTACTGAGCCGGGGCCTACTGAACTGAATCCTATGCAGCTGCGCCGCAGGCGCGCGTTGCGACTGGCCTGGGGTACGGCGTTGTGCCTGGCTGTCAGCTACGGCATAGGCATGCCGATTCCCTTTCTCGCCCCGGTGCTTGCCGTGCTTCTGCTGGCGATGCGCACCCAGGCCCTGCCGCTCAAGGCGGCTCCGGCCCTGGCACTACTGGTGATGCTCAGCTGCGGCATCGGCCTGCTGCTGATCCCGCTATTGCGCCACGCGCCCCTTAGCGGCGTGCTGCTGGTGGGAGTCGGTCTGTACTGCGTGTTCCGCTATGCGCTGCGTGGCGGCAATGGCCTGCTGGCGAACCTGTTGGTGATCGGCCTGACCATGATCGCCGCCGCCGGCACCAGTGATTTCACCCTGGCTTTGTCGGTGGTCGAAGCGCTGGCCAAGGGCATGTTGCTGGCTGTGTTGAGCACCGCGGTGGCCCATGCCCTGTTCCCGGAGCCGGCCAACGCGCCCTCACCCCCTGCACCACCCTTGCCGAGTGAACAGGATGTCGGCTGGATCGCTCTGCGCGCCACGCTGATCGTGATGCCGGCCTTCCTGCTGGCGGTCATCGCGCCGGACCGCTTCATGCCGCTGATCATGAAGTCGGTAAGCCTCGGCCAGCAGGCCGGGGAAACCCGCGCGCGCCACGCCAGCCGCGAACTGATCGGCTCCACCCTGCTGGCCGGCGTGCTGGCGATCCTGGTCTGGAGCGCCCTGAGCCTGTTCGTGCACTTGTGGATGTTCTTCCTCTGGGTGCTGCTCTTCACCCTCTGGCAAGGGCGTCGCCTGTATGCCGCAGTAGCCACGCGCAAGAGCCCGGCGTACTGGGTCAGCTGCCTGACCACCATGCTGATCCTGCTCGGCCAGTCGGTGGCGGATAGCGCCGGTGGCCAGGACGTCTACCGCGCCTTCGCCATCCGCATGGCACTGTTCCTCGCGGTATCGCTGTATGCCAGCGGCATGCTCATCTGGATCGATGGCCGCCGCGCGAAGGCCCAAACGACCTAGGGTTTCCAGTCCACCCCGGAGTCAGCCAGGTAGGCATCCACGGCGGCGCCCAGCGTCGGGTGGAAGGCCGACTCGCCCAAACCCTCGAACAGCTCGAACTGCTTCATCTTGTCCTTCACCGGGTCTTTCATCTCGGCGAACTGCAGTTCGACGCCGCGCTGCTCCAGCTGCTTGTCCAACTCGGCGAGCATGTCGGCGGAAGTCACGTCGATACTGGTCACCGGGCTCGCGGCGATCACCAGCCGCTGCACCGGCGTCGGCGACTCGTCCAGCGCAGCCAGTACCTGGTTCTGGAACTGCTCGGCGTTGGCGAAGAACAGCGGCGCGTCCCAGCGCAGCATGACCAGTCCGGGGATGCGCCGGGCATTCGGGTAACGCGTTACGTCGTGATAGCCGCGGACTCCATCGACCCGTCCGAGCACCGCGTGGTGCGGCCGCCAGCCGTCCCAGAGAAACTCGATCACCGAGATCACCACGGCAATACAGATGCCTGGAATGGCGCCGAACACCGCCACGCCAGCGAAACAGCCCATGGACAGCCAGAACTCCCACTGTTGCAGGCGGAAGATACGTTTCAGGCCGGTGATCTCGAACAAGCCCAGCGCCGCGGCGATTACCACGGCAGCCAGCGCACTATTGGGCAAGTGCTGCATCAGGTTGGGGGCCACCAGCAGCAGCAAGGTCACCACCAGCGCGCCGATGATGCCGGTCAGCTGGGTCTTCGAACCGGCCGCCTCGGCCACCGGGGTGCGCGAGGAACTGCTGCTGATGGGAATGCCCTGGAACAACCCGGATGCGACGTTCGCCACGCCCAGGCCGAACATTTCCTGGTTGGGGTTCACCGTGGTTTTCAGGCGTGCCGCGTAGGTCCGCGACAGCACGCTGGTATCGGCAAAAGACACCAGCGCAACCGCAACGCCGCCCAGAACAACGTCCACCAGATTGATATCGCTCACCCACGGGACGGTGAACGACGGCAGTCCCTGCGGCAGCTGGCCCAGCACCTTCACACCATGACTGCCGAGGTCCAACAGGCTGACCGCCAGCGTCGCCAGGACCACCGCAATGAGAATGCCCGGAATGCGCTTGTACGGCTTGAGCAGCAGAATCAGCGCCAGGCAACCCGCCCCCACCGCGAAGCTTGGCCAGTTGGCGTGCCCAGCCAGCAGCGACTGGCCCAGTGACCAGAGATCCTGCAAGGGCCCCCGGCTATCGACGGACAGGTCGAACAGCTTCGGTAACTGGCTGATCAAGACCGTGAACGCGATGCCGTTCATGTAGCCGTAACGGATCGGCTTGGACAGCAGCTCGGTGATGAAGCCCAGGCGCAGCAGGCCGGCGATCATGCACACCGCACCGGAGACCAGTGCCATCAGGCTGGCGATGGCGATGGCCCGTTGTGGATCGTTAGCCGCCTGCACCAGCACCACCGCGAGAATCGGCGCGGCCAGCGCCGAGTCCGGCCCGAGTACGAGAATGCGGCTCGGGCCGAACAGCGCATAGGCCAGCAGCGGAATGATGGTCGCATACAGGCCGTAGATACCCGGCACGCCGGATGCTTCGGCATAGGCGATACCCACCGGTACCAGCATGGTGGTGAGCACCAGGCCGGCGGCAAGGTCCTTCGGCAGCCATCTCGCCTGGTAACTGCGCAGGGTGACGAGACCCGGCAGCCAGCGCTGCCAGTCGAAACCGGAAAGCTTCCGTGGCGAAGTATCGGGCATGAGGGTGAACGGCTCCGGACGGTGGCTGCGCAAGCCCCGCACGAAGGGAGCCTTTCCGCTCCCTAGCGTAGATCAGCAATCCGCCGGTTGGCGGTGCTCCCGGTCAAGAACGCGGCTCTGCGCTGCCGCCCGGCTTCGCAAAAGCCTGGCCCGGACGGCACTTACCGATCAGTCGCCCGCGCTGGCCAGCAGGCGCCGGGCACGACCCAGCACCGGAGCGTCGACCATCTGCCCGTCCACCTGGAAGGCCGCCGCGCCACCTTCCGCCGCCGCTACCACACGGCGAGCCCAGTCCAGTTCATCCGCACTGGGGGCCAACGCCGCGTGAGCAACGCCCACCTGCTTGGGATGAATGCACAGCGCGCCAAGCAGACCGAGATCGCGACCATGGCGAATGGTTGCGGCGAAGCCTTCGGCGTCATCGAACGCCGGGAAGACGGTATCCAGCGGCGGTTGCAGATCGTTCACCCGCGAATGCAGCAACAGGCTTAGCCGTACCTGGTCGTAGACCACTGCGGCGGCCGGGGTGCCGCTGCTCATGCCGATGTCCAGCGCCAGGTCGAGGCCGCCGAAAGTCAGGCGTTCTACGCCTTCGCAAGCGGCGATTTCGCCCAGCGCGAGCAGGCCACGGGCGCTCTCGATCAGCGGCCAGACCGGCTTGCCGCAGGACGCGGCAATGCGCACCTGCATCGCGCGCTCGGCCTTGGGCAACAGGATGCCGATAACGCCCGGCAAACGCCGGCACAGCTCAAGATCGGCCGCCTGCTCCGGATCGCCAGCGGCGTTCACCCGTACCCGTACGCGGGCATCCGGGTTCGCGCCGAGAAAGGCCTCCAGGTTGTCGCGCGCCTGAGCCTTGAGCGCAGCCTCGACGGCGTCCTCGAAGTCGACGATCACCGAGTCGGCGCCGCTGGCCAGGGCCTTGGCAAAACGCTCCGGGCGGCTGCCGGGAACGAACAGCGCGGTTCGTGCGACTGCATCCATGGGAATTTCCTGACTCACGGGGTTCTCCTGGGTCATACCGCGCCCTGCTCGTGCAGGCGCTGGATATCACCGGGGGTATAACCCAGTTCCCGCAGCAGGTCATCCGTCTGCTGACCTAAAGCCGGCACAGCGTCCATGCGAGCTGTGTAGGCATTGCTGTTCACCGGCGGCAAAAGCGCCGGCAGGCGACCGGCCGGGCTGTCGATCTCACGCCAGCGGTCGCGAGCGGCCAGTTGCGGGTGTTGCCACAGGCCACGCATGTCGTTGACGTGGGCGTTGGCGATCTGAGCCTGTTCCAGGCGCTCGACCACCTGCTCGGCGCCGAGGCTGGCGAAGGCTTCGACGATCAGCATGCGCAAGGCATCACGGTTGGCCACGCGCAGGCTGGTCGCAGTAAAGCGCGGATCGGTCGCCAGCTCCGGACGCTGCAGGACGATCTCGCAGAACAGCTTCCATTCGCGCTCGTTCTGCACGCCGAGCATGACGCTGCCGCCATCGCCGGTGGGGAACGGCCCGTAGGGGTAGATGGTGGCGTGGGCGGCGCCGGCACGAGGCGGCTGCGACTGACCTTCGAACGCGTAGTACATGGGGAAGCCCATCCACTCGGCCATGCCTTCGAGCATCGACACCTCGACACGACTGCCCTCCCCCGTGCGCCCGCGCAGCAGCAGCGCAGAGAGGATGCCGCTGTAGGCGTACATCCCGGCGGAAATGTCGGCGATGGAGCAACCGGCCTTGGCCATCTCGTCCGCGCCCGGCCCGCCTGTCACTGAAAGGAAGCCGCTCTCGCTCTGGATCAGCAGGTCGTAGGCTTTCTTCTGCTCATAGGGGCCGCCTTCACCGTAGCCGGAGATGTCGCAGACGATCAGGCGCGGGAAGCGCTCGTGCAGCGCTTCGAACGACAGGCCCAGGCGTGCAGCGGCGCCCGGCGCGAGGTTCTGTACCAGTACGTCGGCGGTTTCCAGCAGTTGCTCCAGCACGGTCTGCGCCGGCTCCTGCTTGAGGTCCAGGGACAGGCTTTCCTTGGAACGGTTGGTCCAGACGAAGTGCGAGGCCAGGCCGCGCACGCGCTCGTCATAGCCACGGGCGAAATCGCCGACGCCGGGGCGCTCGATCTTGATCACGCGGGCGCCGAGGTCGGCCAGTTGGCGGGTGCAGAACGGCGCGGCGATAGCGTGTTCCAGGCTGATGACGGTGATGCCGTCGAGGGGACGCGAACTCATGGGCAACTCCAGACGCCGGTCGACTGGCCGACGCGAATTCTTCAGAAATACCGGGCGGTGGGATCGGGCGGCCAGGCCGCCCGCGAGTCTTTCAGTGGAAGTCGTCGAGGTTCGACAGTTGGTGCAGCCGCCAGCTGGCTTGCACCAGGCGGTCCGCTTCAGCCTCGCTGCGCTGGCCGGCGAAGGCCAGCAGGCGACGGAACTTGTCCTCCAGCTCTGCGCGGCTCAGGCCGTTGCCCGGATCGCCCTTGGGCTCGTCGATGGCACCGTGCAGCTGACGGCCGTCGGTGGTGAGCACGTCGACGCGGCCGAGCCAGCGCCGCGGGTAGGCGCCGTCCACTTCAGGGTCGAGCTGCATGCTGACCTTCTCGCGGAAAGCCGAGACATCGGTATCGCTCAGGGAGAACTCCTCGAACTCCACCAGCCCGGCCTTGCCGTGCACGGCGATCAGGCCCAGCACGGTGCCCATGGAGAACTTCGCCTGGTGCACCGTCTGTGGCACCACCACGCGGCCGAGCACATCGATGGCGCCCTGGTGAACGCGGGTAGTGACCTGGGCGATGTCGCCATGCCTGAGCCCTTCGCGCTGCATCAGGCCCAGCAGCGCATCAGCGGCGGGATGGGTATGGCGGCAGGAGGCGTGGAACTTGTAGGAGGTCTCGCACAACGCCCAGCGCGTGCCCAGGCCATCCACCAGTTTGCTCGGGTCGGCGTCGCTGGACATGCCGGCGGCCATGCCCTGCTCGCCTTCGAGGATGTTCTGCGCGCCGGTCAGACCATCGGCCGTCAGGTAGGCGGCAAGCAGGCCGTCAGCCGCGGCTTTGGCAGTGTGAAGTTGCTTGGAGTCGGCAGCGTCCCGCAGGAATTCCCAGAGCCCGGCGGCCTGTGTGCCGGCGCTGCCCAGGCAGTTGACGAACTGTCGACTGTCCAACTCCAGCAGCTTGCCCACGGCCACTGCGGCAGCCAGGGTGCCGACCGTGGCGGTGGTATGGAAGATGCGGTAATGCGAGCGGCCGAGGAATTCGCCGATGCGGATACCCGCCTCGTAGCCGGCGACGCTGGCGAGGATCAGCTCGCGGCCGGATTTGCCCAACTCCTGCGCAGCCGCCAGGGCCGCCGGGAACACCACGGTGGCCGGGTGCAGCACGGAGCTGTTGTGCAGGTCGTCCTGCTCCACCAGGTGCGAGCTGGCACCGTTGACCAGGGCGGCGAAGTAAGCGGAAGTCGAGGTGCCGTCCACCAGCACGCGGCTCTTACCGCTCGCCGGGCCCATGCGCTGGGCGTAGCGCTGGAACAACGGGATCGGGTGGCGGTTCTGGCTGGCCAGGGCCGAGCCGAGCCAGTCGAGGAACAGTTCTTCGGTGTACTCGACCACGGACGCGGGCAGGTCTTCGTAGCGCAAACCGGCAAGGAACTCGGCGAGGGCGTGGGTATTGTTCATCGCTTGTCGTCCCGGTCGATTAGAAAGAACGCGGCAGTTCGAGCAGGTGCTCGGCCACATAGGACAGGATCAGGTTGGTGGAGATCGGCGCCACCTGGTACAGACGCGTCTCGCGGAACTTGCGCTCGACGTCGTACTCGTTGGCGAAACCGAAGCCGCCGTGGGTCTGCAGGCAGGCGTTGGCCGCTTCCCAGCTGGCCTTGGCCGCCAGGTACTTGGCCATGTTGGCGGCGGCGCCGGCGTTCTTGCCGCTGTCGTATTCATCGCAGGCGCGCCAACGCATCAGGTCAGCGGCCTCGATTTCGATGTGGGCCTCGGCGATGGGGAACTGCACACCCTGGTTCTGCCCGATGGGCCGACCGAACACCACGCGGTCGCGGGCGTACTGTGCGGATTTCTCGGTGAACCAACGGCCATCGCCAATACACTCGGCGGCAATCAGCGTGCGCTCGGCATTGAGGCCGTCGAGGATGTACTTGAAGCCCTTGCCTTCCTCGCCGATCAGGTTGCCGGCGGGGATTTCCAGATTGTCGAAGAACAGCTCGTTGGTCTCGTGGTTGACCATGTTGGCGATGGGCTGAACGGTCAGGCCGTTGCCGACGGCTTCGCGCAGATCGACGAGGAAGATCGACATGCCCTCGGACTTCTTCTTCACCTCCGCCAGCGGCGTGGTGCGGGCCAGCAGGATCATCAGGTCGGAGTGCTGGATGCGCGAGATCCACACCTTCTGGCCGTTGACCACGTACTTGTCGCCCTTGCGCACGGCAGTGGTCTTGATCTTGGTGGTGTCGGTGCCGGTGGTCGGCTCGGTGACGCCCATGGACTGCAGGCGCAGTTCGCCGCTGGCGAGCTTGGGCAAGTAGTAGGCCTTCTGCTCGGCGCTGCCGTTCCGCAGCAGAGTGAACATGTTGTACATCTGCCCGTGGATGGTGCCGGAGTTGCCGCCGCAACGGTTCACTTCTTCGAGGATCACCGAGGCCTCGGCCAGGCCCAGGCCCGAGCCGCCGTATTCCTCCGGGATCATCGCCGACAGCCAGCCGGCTTCGGTCATGGCGCGGACGAAGGCTTCGGGGAAGCCCTTCTCTTCGTCGATCCTGCGCCAGTACTCGGCGGGGAACTCCGCACACAGGGCGCGCACGCCTTCACGGATGGCCTGGAGCTCTTCGGGGGTGGACGTCATCGAAACACCTCATGTCTTTCTTGTTGGAGGCACCTTCAAAAAGGTGCGGTCAGTCGAATTCCACTTCGCCACGCTGGGCGATGCCGGCGCCGTTGCCAGCCCAGACTTCAGCCTTGCCGGGTCCGCTCAGACGGCCACCGACCTCGAACGGTTCGGGGCTGATCAGCGGGCGCAGGCCGCGGTAGGCGTAGCGGCGCAGGCGCGCCTCGGGGTTGGCACGGCAGAAGGCGCGCAGGTTCAGAGTGCCGATCAGCGGGCCGTGCACCACCAGGCCGGGGTAGCCCTCGGCCTCAGTGACGTAGGGCCAGTCGTAATGGATGCGGTGACCGTTGAAGGTCAGCGCGGAGTAACGGAACAGCAGAATCGGCGAAGGCTCCACCGTTTCACTCCAATCTCCGGCGGGCAGCGCTTCACCACTGCCCAGCTTGGGCGGTGTCGGCTCGCGGTAGACGATGTCCTGCTCTTCGCTGAAGGCCAGGCGGCCGTCCTGGCGGAAGTCGTGACGCAAGGTGACGAACAGCAGCGAACCGGTGCGCCCGTGCTTTTCCTCGACGTTAAGGATGGTGGTGGTGCGCTTGGCCACGCCGCCGACACGCAGCGGTTCGTGGAACGTCAGACGACCGCCGGCCCACATGCGGTTGCGCCCATCGGCCGGAGGCAGGAAGCCGCCGCGTGCCGGATGACCGTCGGCGCCAAGGCCCGGCTCAGTCACCTCATCCTGAAAGAACATCCAGTGCCACAGCGGCGGCAGCGCATCGCCCTTGGCCGGCGCATCTTCCGCGAGGGTCACGGCCAGACGGCGGACCAGCACGGCACTCAGTTCTTCCTCGCGTTCCTGGGAACGGCCGATCCAGTCGGCGTACGGCGAATCGCTCATGGGTGACCTCTTGGCAGAGTGGATGACGCCGAGGATGCAGCAGGGCTTGCGTTCGGCGAATCCACATTTTCATAATCCAGCGTTAAGCCACACCGAACGCAACTCTCATCCCCAAGCCTAGCGGGAACCCGTTACATGCATTTCGATCTCGCCGACCTGCGTCTTTTCACCCACATCGCCGAGGCTCCCAGCCTCACCCAGGGTGCGCGCCGCGCCCATCTTTCCGCCGCTGCCGCCAGCGCACGGATCAAGGCGCTGGAGGGCCAGCTCGAGTGCCGCCTGCTGTACCGCGACAACCGTGGGGTCGAGTTGACTCCCGC
This sequence comes from Pseudomonas sp. YH-1, assembly GCF_051990045.1. Taxonomy (NCBI): domain Bacteria; kingdom Pseudomonadati; phylum Pseudomonadota; class Gammaproteobacteria; order Pseudomonadales; family Pseudomonadaceae; genus Pseudomonas; species Pseudomonas sp. YH-1. The sequence continues at coordinate 4,553,945 of NZ_CP178184.1, forward strand.
CGGGGAACGTCTGCTGCAGCACGCGCGGCTGATCCTGCGCCAGGTGGATCATCTGAAAAGCGACTTCAGCGGCCAGGCCGGCGATCAGGTCGGTCACATTCGCATCTTCGCCAACACCACGGCGGTGACTGAGTTTCTTCCGGAGCTGCTTGCCGATTTTCTCGCCGAGCGTCCCGGCGTCAGCGTGGACCTCCAGGAGCGGCTGAACCGCGACATCGTTCGCGCCATCCTCGATGGCTCCGCGGACCTGGGTATCGTTGCCGGTCCAGTCCGCGCGGAAGGACTGCAGGTCGTCCACTTCAGTACTGATCGGCTGGTACTGGCCGTGGCCCCGGGTCACCCGCTGTGCACCCTGCCCCGCCTGACCCTGGCCGACACGCTGGATTACCCGCACATTGCCCTGCATGAAGGCAGCACCCTGCAGAGTTTCCTGCGCGAACGCGTGGAACGCATGGGCGGCGACCTCAACCTGCGCATCCAGGTGGCCAGCTTCGAGGCTATCTGCCGGATGGTCGAAGCCGGGGTCGGCATCGGCGTGATCCCGGAAACGGCCGCCGTGCGCCACAGCCGCACCATGAACCTGCAGATACTGGCGCTGGACGAGCCCTGGGTGGTTCGCGAGCGCAGCGTGCTGCTGCGCGATCGCGAAGCCCTGCCCGCTTGCGCCCGCGCACTGGTGGACCTGCTGCGCGGCCTGCAGGACGGTGCCACGGAACACCAGTCCGACTGAGCCCCTGCTGCGAGGCCGTTTTGCATTCCGCTCGCTGCAGCCATATGATGGATATATGTTTTGTTATGCTTCATATGGAGACTGGCGTTCATGGGCATCATCAACCTGGACGACGAACTGCACGACCAACTGCGTCGCGCCAGCTCTGTCGCCTGCCGCTCGATCAATGCGCAGGCGGCGTTCTGGATCAAGATCGGCATGCTCTGCGAGCTGGAGCCGACCCTGAGCTTCAACGAGATCGTGACCCGTGAGCTGCAGGAAGCTGGGGTGAAGTACCCGGCCACGGCGGGTGCGAAATGATCAAGACCCTGGCAGAACTGGCGCTGATGGCCGAGTCCGGCCGACTGCTGGCAAAGGTCTTCGGCTTCGTCGACAGCCTGCCGCTGGAAGGCATGAGCACCCTCGAAGTGAACGACCGGGTCGAGCGCTACATCGTCGATGAGCTGCAGGCACGCCCGGCCAGCAAGGGCCAGTACGGCTTCGCCTACGTGCTCAATTCCTCGCGCAACCAGGTGGTCTGCCATGGCGTGCCGTCCGAGGCGGACCGCCTGCAGGATGGCGACATCGTCAACTTCGATATCACCCTGGAAAAGAACGGCTTCATCGCCGACTCGAGCAAGACCTACCTGATCGGCAAGGTCTCACCGGCGGCAAAACGCCTGGTGGAGATCACCTACGAGGCGATGTGGAAAGGCATTCGCGCGGTGAAACCCGGCGCCCGCCTCGGCGACGTCGGCCACGCCATCGAGCGGCACGCCCGGCAGAACGGCTACACCGTGGTCGAGGAATATTGCGGCCACGGCATTGGCCGCGAGATGCATGAGCCGCCCCAGGTGCTCCACTTCGGTCGCCCGCGCACCGGCCAGGTGCTCAGGGAAGGCATGACCTTCACCATCGAGCCCATGCTCAACCAGGGGCATTCCGGGGTAAAAACCCTGGCGGACGAGTGGACCGTGGTCACCCTCGACGGCAAGCTCTCCGCGCAGTTCGAGCACACCGTGGCGGTGACCGCCACCGGCTTCGAGGTCCTCACGCTGCGCCCCGAGGAGCGTAACGCCGGGTATTGATACGCCGCTCAGCCGTCGGTGGAACGGGTGAGCGCTTCCCAGTGGTTGATCTCCGTTTCCAGCGCGGAGAGTTTCTGCCGTACCAGGCCCAGTGCATCGCTGCCCAGCAGCAGGTGCCGTGGCGGCACCGGCGCCTCGATGGCCGCCAGCATCGCCTGCGCGGCCTTCGCCGGGTCGCCCAACTGCTTGCCGCTCTTTTCCTGCCGCGCCTGGCGCACCGGGTCGAACAGCGCGTCGTAATCGGCGATGGAACGCGGGCTGCGAACCATGGAACGCCCGGCCCAATCGGTGCGGAAGGAGCCTGGAGCCACCGCCGTCACCGCAATACCGAAGCCTTCGACTTCCTTGCCGAGCGCGTCGCTGATGCCCTCCAGGGCGAACTTGCTGCCGCAGTAAAAGGCGATGCCCGGCAGGGTGATATAACCGCCCATCGAGGTGATGTTGAGGATGTGCCCACGGCGGCGACTGCGCATGGCAGGCAGCACGGCCTGAATCATCGCCACGGCGCCGAAGACGTTCACCTCGAACTGCCGGCGCATCGCTCCCAGCGGTGACTCCTCGAGGATGCCTTCGTGGCCGTAGCCGGCACTGTTCACCAGCACATCCAGCGGGCCGATGCTCGCTTCGATTTCAGCAACCACACCTGGGATGGCATCGAAGTCGGTCACATCGAGCAGGCGCCCGAAGACCTTCCCTGGCGCCAGCGCTTCAAGTCCGGCGCGGGCCTCTTCATTTCGCACCGTGCCGATCACAAGATGTCCGGCGGCGAGCGCCTCATGGGTCAGGGCCAAGCCGAAGCCACTGTTGGCGCCGGTGATCAGCAGGGATTTTCGATAGGACATGGGATGACTCCATTGCGGGGGAATTGAGTGCACAATACTCAGCACCGCCTCTCGCCAAGAGACCTCAACCTCTGATTGTATTGCCTGATTCTATGAACAAAGACGACGACGCTCCCTGGACCAACCAGGCGCGCATGGCCGCCCTGCTCGCCGCACTGGCTCCTCAGGAGGGCTACAACCTCACTGCGCTTCCGGGCGTGCGACTGCTCCGCTCGAACCGACCACTGGCGCGCACCCCGGTGCTCTACGATCCCGGCATCGTGATCGTCTGCCAGGGCTGCAAGCGCGGGTACTTCGGCGATGAAATCTACGTTTACGACGAACAGCACTACCTGGCCGTCGCGGTGCCGGTGCCCTTCACCATGGAAACCGATGCGACTGCCGAGCGGCCGCTGCTGGCCATCTACTTGCACCTGGACTTCCAGCTCGCTGCCGAGCTGATGTTGCAGATCGACGCGATAGGCAAGCCATGCACCGAGGACGCGCCACGCAGCCTGTTTTCCAGCCCGATGGACCCGGCACTGACGCAATCGGTGCTGCGTTTCCTCGAAGCGCTGGGCGACCCGCTGGAAGCGGCCGTCCTCGCACCGGCCCTGCTGCGCGAGCTGTACTTCCGCGTACTGACCGGCACCCAAGGCAACACCATGCGCGCGGCGCTGGCCATGCGTGGCCGCTTCGGCAACATCGCCAGGGCCCTGCAGCGCATCCACACGGGCTACGCGCAGTCCATCGACCTGCCGCAACTGGCCGGCGAGGCCGGCATGAGCGTTCCGTCCTTCCACAGCCACTTCAAGGCCATTACCCGTACCTCGCCCATGCAGTACCTCAAGTGCACACGGCTGCACCAGGCGCGGTTGCTGATCGTGCGCCAAGGCATGACGGCGCAGGCGGCGAGCCTGGCTGTCGGCTACGCCAGCGCCTCGCAGTTCAACCGGGAGTTCAAGCGTCTGTTCGGCCGCACGCCACTGGCGGAGGCGCAGCGCATGCGGGAGAGCTTCGCGATTCCGCCAGCGCAGGAAGCCTCGGTTTACGTCTCGTCTCACTGAACCCGGCAGGTAGCTTCTTGATAATTCCAAGAATCGTCTAATTCAAGATTATTTATTGCCATCAATAATGAATTACAGCAACTTAACGCCAGAAACTGGCTGGTGGTTTCACCTAGAATGCTGATTCCTCCAGGAGCCCCACATGCAACCGTTCGACTCGCCCACCCGCCCCGAAGGCCTCGCGCCATGACCTGCGCCCTGTCCCTGGAGGCGCTCGCCTATGACCACCAGGACGGCGAGGAAATCCTCCCGCACTGCCACGCCCAGGCGCAGCTGATCCATTCGATCTCAGGCGTGATGCTGGTAGGCGCGGCGCAGAAGAACTGGGTGGTTCCGGCCGGCCACGCGCTGTGGGTGCCGCCGGGCACCGAGCACCAGATCCGCATGTTCGGCAGCGTGCGCATGCGCACGCTGTTCATGCCTGCCTCCACCTGGCCCTGGGGTGGCCAGCACTGCCAGCTGATCGCAGTGACGCCCCTGATGCGGGAACTGCTGGTTGCCGCCAGCGCGATACAGCCGGGTGACGGCAATGAACAGCGCCGCCGTTGCCTGCACGAACTGCTGCTGGTGGAGATGGACGCGGCGCAAACAGTCGGCATTCACCTCGCCATGCCACGGGACGCGCGCCTGTTGCGGCTATGCAACGCGGTGATCAGCGCTCCGGGGGACGAAACCGGCATGGAGGACTGGGCGCAGCAGTTGAACATGAGCAGCCGCACCCTCGCCCGCCTGTTCCAGCGCGAACTGGGGATGAACTTCGGCGACTGGCGCACCCGTGTGCGCATGGTCCTCAGCCTGCAACGCCTGATCGCCGGCGCCTCGGTGCTGGAAGTGGCGCTGGAGCACGGTTACCAGAGCCCGAGCGCCTTCTCGCAAACCTTCAAGCGGGTTCTCGGGCAGTTGCCCAGCCACTACCAGGCGGTTCGCGGCTGAGCAGCTTGTCATTTTCGCGAGGCTGGTTGTCGGTCGTGCGAGAGAGGTGCACCGGCTGAGCCCCTAACCTGCGGGAGTCCGAACCCAAGTGACTCCCCGACATGCCCATACCCTCCTCCAACCCGCGACATTCGCTGCTCGCGCTGGCTTGTGCCGGCCTGCTGCTCGGCGGCTGTTCGGCGGTCAGCGAACATCAGACGCCTGCTACCCATCCGCCTGCTGGCGGTGACTGGCAGGCGCTCGCCAGCGGTACCGCCGCGCAGGACCCGCCCAGCGATTGGTGGCGTCTGTACCACGACCCGCAACTCGACCAGTTGGTAACCCTGGCCCTGCGGCATAACCACGACCTGCAAGCCTCCCTCGCCCACGTCGATGAACTGCTGGCCCTGCTCGGCCAGGCGCGAGCACAACGTTGGCCCAGCACCACAGCGAGCTGGCAGACCTTCTACGGCCGCACCAGTGATGACCAGACCGAAGCCAAGGCCACCGGCAGCCGCGCCGGCTCGCAGTGGAACCAGGTGCCGGGGTTCGCGCTGGATTACCAACTCGACCTCTGGGGCCAGGTGCGCCAGTCAATCCAGGCCGCCCAGGCCAACGCGGAGGCCGCTCAAGCCGCCCACGACCAGTTGCAGGTCAATGTCGCTGCCGGCACCGCCCGCGCCTACGCCAATGCCTGCGCCTACGCCGCGCGGTCGGCCATCCAGCAGCATTCGGTGTCAACGGTGGAGCGCAGTCTCGACCTCACGGTCCGCCAGCGCCGTGCCGGGCTGGTTACCGATCTGGAGGTGGATCGCGTACGCAGCCTGCTGGAGGAAACCCGCGCCCTGCTGCCGCGCCTCGAGGCCGAACACCAGGCCGCCCTGGAAGAGCTTGGCGTGCTCACCGGCAGCGAGCCGGGGCAACTGCCGGCCTCGGTCAGTGGCTGCCAGAACGTGCCTCGGCTGAGCCGGGCACTGCCAGTTGGTGATGGCTGGGCGCTGCTGCAACGCCGCCCGGACATCCGTGCCGCCGAACGCGCACTGGCGGCCGCCGGGCATGAAGTGGGTATGCGCCAGGCAGACTTCTACCCAAGCGTGTCCTTTGGCGCGTCGATCAGCTCCTCCGCCGAGCGCCTGCACGACCTCGGCGACCACGAAGCGATCACCTACGCCATCGGCCCGCTGATCAGCTGGAGCTTTCCCAACCTGCTGGTCACCCGCGCCCGCCTCAATGGCGCCCAGGCCCACGAGCGCCAGCAACTCGCCCGTTTCCAGCAACAGGCGCTGGTGGCGCTCAAGGAGGTTCGCCAGAGCCTGGCCCGCTACGGCGGCGAAGCCGGCCACCGCGACGCGCTGGCCGGAGCGCTCGACAGCAGCCGCAACGCCTACCGCCTGGCCCGGGTGAACTACCAGGCCGGCGCCCTGGACTTCCTCGACGTGCTCGACAGCGAGCGCGCCATGGTCCGCCTCGAAGCGGACAAGGCCGAGGCCGACCGGCAACTGGTCGAGCGCCAGATCGAACTTTTCCATGCCCTCGGCGGCGGTTGGCAGGACTCGCCAGCCAGCGTACCTGCCAGGAGCATCCTCTCTGCTACGGAACCCGCACGATGAACATTGCCGTCGATGACCCGCAAGCCAACGCCGCCGAACAGAAGGCACAGATCGACCGCAAGCGCCGCCTGATCTGGCTGGGCGGCGGCGTCCTCGCCGCCGTCGCGCTGGGCTATGGCCTTTACTGGGCCGACATTGGCCGCTACCTGGAGGAAACCGACGACGCCTATGTGCGCGCCGACTGGATCACCATCAGCCCGAAGGTGTCCGGTTACGTCGCCGAGGTGCTGGTGGAGGACAATCAGCGCGTCGCCGCCGGCACCCCACTGGTACGCCTCCAGGAGCGCGACTACCAGGCCCGCGTGCAGCAGGCACGGGCCCGGCAGACCGAGGCTCGCGCCGCCATCGCTACGCAGCAGGCCGCGCTGGTGACGCTGGATGCGCAGTTGAAGGAGCAAAAGGCGCTGATCGACCAGGCCGGCGCCGATATCGACAGTGCCCGTGCCGAACGCCAGCGCGCGCAACTGGACTTCCAGCGCTACCGTGACCTGGTGGCCCAGCATGCCGCGAGCGACCAACGCCTCGAGAGCGTCACCGCCGACTTCGCCCGCGCGCGTTCAGCCTTCAACCGTGCCGAAGCCGCGGCCAGCCGGCAACGCACCCGCCTGAGCGTGCTGCAGGCCAGCCGCGATCAGGCCGTCGCCCAGTTGCAACAGCAACAGGCTCGCGCCGTCGGGGCAGACGCCAGCCTGGCCCTGGCAGAAAGCGAACTGGAGGACACGCTGGTCCGCGCGCCCATAGCCGGCGTGGTCGGCCAGCGCCGTGTGCGCCAGCGCCAGTACGTGACGCCTGGCTTGCCGCTGCTGGCCCTGGTCCCGGTGGACCAGTCCTACGTGGTGGCCAACTACAAGGAAACCCAACTGCGCCGCATGCGCCCCGGCCAGCCGGTGGAGGTGCGCGTGGACAGTTTCCCCGACAGGGTGTTGCACGGCCGCGTCGAGAGTTTCTCGCCCGGTTCCGGGGCGATCTTCGCCCTGCTGCCACCGGACAACGCCACCGGCAACTTCACCAAGATCGTCCAGCGCTTCCCGGTGAAGATCACCCTGGATGCCGGCGCCCGCCAACAGGTGCCGATCCTGCCCGGCATGTCGGTGATCGCCGAAGTGGACACCCGTGACAGCGCGGAGGCGCAGCCCGATGGCCAGTGACAGCGAGAAGACCTCGCTCAAGGCCTGGGTGGCGGTGATCGGCGGGCTGTTCGGCTGCTTCATGGCGGGCATGAACGTCCACGTCACCAGTGCCGCCTTGCCGGAAATCCAGGGCTCGCTGAGCGCCAGCTTCGAGGAAGGCTCTTGGATCTCCACGGCCTACCTGGTCGCCGAGATTGTGATGATCCCCCTGACCGCCTGGCTGGTGGAGGTGTTCTCCCTGCGCCGGGTGATGCTGGTCGGCTCGGCGATCTTCCTCGCGGCCTCGGTGGCCTGTTCGTTTGCACCGAACCTCGCCACGCTGATCGCCATCCGCGTGATCCAGGGCGCGGCCGGCGCCGTGCTGATCCCGCTGTCGTTCCAGCTGATCATCACCGAGCTGCCGGCCTCGCGTGTCGCCATGGGCATGGCGCTGTTCAGCCTGTCCAACAGCGTCGCCCAGGCCGCCGGGCCGTCCATCGGCGGCTGGCTCACCGACGCCTACAGCTGGCGCTGGATTTTCTACCTGCAGCTGATCCCCGGTGTGTTGCTGCTCGCCGCCGTGGCCTGGTCGATCGAGCCGAAATCGATGCAACTGCAGAAACTGCGCAACGGCGACTGGCTGGGTATTGCCAGCATGGTCATCGGCCTGGGGGCGATCCAGATCGTGCTGGAGGAAGGCGGCCGCAAGGACTGGTTCGGCTCCGAGTTCATCACCGCGATGCTGGCCATCGGCGTGATCGCCCTGCTGCTGTTCATCTACACGCAACTGTTCGGCCGGCGCTCGTTCATCAACCTGCGCCTGCTGGCCGGCTACAACTTCGGCGTGGCCAGTGCGGCGATGTTCATCTTCGGCGCGGCGACCTTCGGCCTGGTATTTCTGGTCCCCAACTACCTGTCCCAGCTGCATGGCTATAACGCCCGGGAGATCGGCGTCAGCCTGATTGCGTATGGGCTCGTGCAGTTGCTTCTGGCACCGCTGATGCCGCGCCTGATGCGCTGGCTGAACCCCAAACTGATGGTCGCCAGCGGTTTCGCCATCATGGCGCTGGGTTGCTACCTCGGCGCGCACCTGAACGCCGACAGCGCGGCCAACGTGATCATTCCTTCGACGGTGGTACGTGGCATCGGCCAGCCCTTCATCATGGTGGCGCTGTCGGTACTGGCCGTCTCCGGGCTGTCCAGGCAGGAAGCCGGCTCGGCCTCGGCGCTGTTCTCCATGCTGCGCAACCTCGGTGGCGCGGTCGGCACGGCAGCGCTGACGCAGATCGTCTCGCAGCGCGAACGCTTCCACTCGGAACGCATCGGCGAGCAGGTAACGCTTTTCTCGCCCGCTTTGCAGGAGCGCCTGCCAGGTGATCCCGATAGCGCCTTCGGCCTTAACGAATGGCTGCCGGCACAGGCCGAAACCCTTGCCCGCCTGGGCGCACACATCCGCCACGAAGCGTTCCTCATGGCCTATGGTGATGCGTTCTATCTGTCCTTCATCGCCCTGCTGGCGTGCGCGATGGCCGCGCTTGCCCTGCGCGGCCACAAGAGTTCCTAGAGGAGTCTGCATGCCCATCGATATCTTCAAGCACAATCAGGACGCCTGGGACCGCCAGGCCCGCCAGCAGGGGCCATGGAGCCAGCCGGTCGGGCCGCAGATCACGGCGGCGGCGCGGCGTGGCGACTGGCAGGTGCATCTCACGCCGTCCCCACTGCCGCCGGCCTGGCTGGGCGATGTCAGCGGCCAGCGCATCCTCTGCCTGGCCTCCGGAGGCGGGCAGCAGGCGCCGGTTCTGGCGGCAGCCGGCGCGCTGGTAACGGTGCTCGACGCCAGCCCCGAGCAACTGGCGCGGGATCGAGAAGTGGCCGAGCGCGACGGTCTGCAACTGGAAACCCGACTGGGCGACATGCGCGACCTGTCGGCCTTTGTCGACGGCGCGTTCGACTGCATCTTCCACCCGATTTCCAACCTTTATGTGCCGGATATCCGACCGATCTGGCGCGAGTGCTTCCGCACCTTGCGCAACGGTGGCCGGCTGCTCAGCAGCTTCTACAACCCGGTGGTGTTCATCGGCGATCGTGACCCGGCGCTGGCCGAGCAAGGGCTGATCCGCCCGCGCTACAGACTGCCCTACTCCGATCTGCGCGACTTGCCGGCGCAAGCCCTGAACGACAGGCAGCAGCGCGGCGAAGCGCTGGTGTTTGGTCATAGCCTGGCCGAGCAGATCGGCGGGCAACTGGAAGCGGGGTTCGTCCTCCGGGGATTCCTCGAAGACGAACAGCCCAACCCGCGCTTCGTGGTCGACCGATTCCTGCCCACCTTCCTGGCGACCTGGGCGGAGAAACCCTGAGGCATCGCCAGGTAATGGCCCAGCCTCTGCGGCCAGCCAAGCAGGAGCGGCGTCCCGAGGATTTCCATGCCGCGTCCGGGGACTCAGTGGTCAGCCCCCCAATGGCAGAAAAAGGTGCTCGCTGTTCACCGTGTCGATCAACTGCACACCCTGTTGCTGCAGGACTGCCAGCACGCTGGCGCCGTGAGCCTCGACCGTCCACCTGTGTCCATCCAGCGGTGCCGCCCCGCGCCTGGAAACAGCGTCGAAGAGCCGCTCCCGTTCCGGTCTGTACAAGGCCAGGCCATTGCCCTTGTAGGCAGTCACCGTGTATCCCAGTTGCTGACAGATCGCCACTTTCTCCGCAGCGTCGCGCCGATCCGCTGCTCGGGACTCCTCGATCAGCTGCGCCAATACCGGGTCCACCCTGGCGTCGCTCGCAATCAACACTTCGGTTGCCGCACTGCTCCATGACTCCGGCGGGCACTCCTTGTTGGCCGGATCGATCGCGATGAAGGGATTGATCTCCATTGGATAGATGCGGCAGACCAGTGGCCGCTCCGTGTGGATCGTGCAGCGGTCGTCGGCATCCAGGTTCGGGCATTGCGGCTGGGCCACGCCGACGAAGATCGGAATCAGGTTCAGTCGGACAGTGCCGCAGGGGACTTCGCTGGCCCGCCGGCTGTAGTGGTCATAGTGGGCGTCGTGTGCCAAGACATCGTCCGTGAGGAAGGCCTCCAGAAGGATCGCGACTTCATCGCCACGACGCAGCCAGGCTTGGGACTCCGCCAGGGTCAGTGGAACGTAGCGCCCGCGACAGCACGCGCCACAGCCGACACAACCGAAACGAACCGGGTGCTGTCTATCCAAGGTCATGCTCCCGCAGGCGTGTCGGTGCTCCCCGGAACTTGTCGACGGGAACGAACAGGGCCGGCCCGGCGCCAGATAGATGCGGGCCTGTAATGGTGGGCAAAGGTTGCCGATGGGGCATGAGTCGAGGAGTCCTGGCGTAACGGCGTGGGCACGCGCCCTCGGACAGGGTCTGGCCTCACGCGCCTTGAGTCCGGCCATTCTCCAGGCGGTTGCTTCCAGGGCAGTAGTGCGATTCAGTGCGATTCTTGCCCGATCCTCTGGGCGAGCGAGCTGGCGATAGCAGGGATGGCACGAAAATCTCGTGAAACCCGTTCTGCACTCCGCATCCATAAGGGCGCAGCGCGCCACGGAGCCACGCCGATGCGGGCTCATACGATCGTACAGGCCTCTACGACGCGCTTCTTACCTTGGGTGAATTGTCCGCCCGCCAAGCCCCCTGCACCCTCTCCACCCGTCGCTGCCAGAGCGATCGACCCGGGCTCCTGCCTCCCACCAGACGGTCATCGCCGCCACGAAGCGCGCAAGCGCGCTGCCTGGCCACTTATAAATTCAACAAAGGTTGTACCCATGAGCGTGTTTGATGTCATTGAACATTCCCCGGTCTCGAAATTTCACCGGAAACTGCTGCTGGCCTGCTGCGGCGGCCCCTTCCTCGACGGCTACATCCTCAGCCTGATCGGTATCGCGCTGATCGGCTTCGGCCAGGACATCGCCGCCACCTCAGTGGAAACCGGGCTGATTGGCGCCGCCTCGCTGCTGGGCATCTTCTTCGGCGCCACGGTGTTCGGCGCCATTACCGACCGCATCGGCCGGGAAACCATGTACGCCCTGGACCTCACCGTGCTGGTGATCGCCTGCGGCCTCTCCGCCTTCGTCACCGAGGCCTGGCAACTGATCGTGCTGCGCTTCGTCATCGGCCTGGCGGTCGGTGCGGACTATCCCATCGCCACCTCGCTGCTGACCGAATTCACGCCGTCCAAACGTCGTGGTTTCATGATCGGCGTGTCGGGCCTGGCGTGGTCCTGCGGCGCCATGACCGCCTTCATCGTTGGCTACCTGATGGTCTCCTGGACCGGTGACCACTCGCTGTGGCGCTGGATGCTGTTCAGCGGTGCGGTGGTGGGCATCATCGTCGTGCTGATCCGCCGTGGCATCCCGGAATCGCCGCGCTGGCTGGCCAGCAAGGGGCGCATCGAGGAAGCGCAGAAAGTCATCAAGCTGGTCTACGACAAGGACGTGGTGATCACCCCAGCCGACGTCGCCGAGCTGAACGACGGTGGCCGTCATCGTTCGTGGAAAAGCGACCTGAAGATGATTTCCTCGGGCGGCTACCTCAAGCGCACCATCATGTGCGGCATGCTCTACTTCGCGCAGATCACCCCGCAATACGTGCTCTACACCTTCGGCAGCATGATCCTGCTCACCGCCGGCATCAAAGGCGAGAACTCTTCGACCCTGGGCGAGCTGATGATCGCCATTCTCTTCGCCATCGGCGTGATCCCGGCACTGAAACTGGTGGAAACCTGGGGCCGCCGCCCCATGGTGGTGGTGCCCTTTGCGCTGATGGCGCTGCCGCTGCTGGCCCTGGGCCTGTGGGCGGATGCTCCGGCCTGGTTCATCGTCGGTGCCTTCGCCTTCTATGCCTTCGTTTCGGGCGGCCCGAGCATCCTGGAGTGGATCTATCCCAACGAGCTGTTCCCCACCTCGGTGCGCGCCACCGCTGTCGGTGTAGCGGTCGGCTTCAGCCGCATCGGCGCGGCGACCGGCACCTACCTGATGCCCATCGGCATCGAATCCATCGGCCTGCAGGCGACCCTGCTGATCGGTGCGGCGATTACCCTACTGGCATTCTTCATCTGCCTGGCCTGGGCGCCGGAAACCAAGGGCCGCTCGCTGCAACAATCGGCGTCGCTGAGCCTGGCGACCTGATCCGTTCCCAAGCGTAACCCGAAGCCCATCGGTGACCCCGATGGGCTTTTTTGTGGGCGGGGCACCGACGTTTCCATTCGCCAATCCTCCCGCCGTGCCGGAGCACCGGTTCGCGAGCAAGCTCGCTCCTCAGAAGAGCCTGCTGATCCGCGCGTTGCATCCTGTAGGAGCGAGCTTGCTCGCGAACATCGATAGTCCCCTTCGAGACCCTGCCCATCCGCCCACAAAAAAGGCCGCCCGAAGGCGGCCTGAAAGTGCGGCGACGCCGCACACTGTGAAGGTTTACTGCTTGGCGGCCCAGGCGTTGAAGCGCTGCTCCAGTTGCTCGCCGTGGTCGGCCCAGAAGGCGGCGTTCATCGCCACCTGGCCGGCCAGGTTGGCCTCATCGGTGGGCATGTTGCTGCGGCGGGCCGCATCGACCAGCGGGACGGCGGCGCGGTTCACCGGGCCGTAGGCGATCTGCTGCGCGTAGTTCTTCTGCTGCTCGGTCTGCAGCACGTACTGGATGAAGCGCAGCCCTTCCTCGGTATTCTTAGCGCCCTTGGGAATGGCGAAGGCGTCCATGTCGTAGATGCCGCCATTCCACACCACGCGCAGTTGGCTTTCGTCCTGCACGGCAGCGATCCGGCCGTTGTAGGCGGAACTCATCACTACGTCGCCGGAAGCCAGGTACTGCGGCGGCTGCGCGCCGGCCTCCCACCACTGGATGCTCGGTTTGATCTGGTCAAGTTTCTTGAACGCACGGTCCTGGCCTTCCTTGGTCCCGAGCACGGAATAGACATCCTTCGGCGCCACGCCATCGGCCATCAGCGCGAACTCCAGCGTGTACATGGCGCCCTTGCGCAGGCCGCGCTTACCGGGGAGTTTCTGCGTGTCCCAGAAATCCGCCCAGCCGGTGGGCGCACTCTTGAGCTTGTCGGCGTTGTAGGCCAGCACCGTGGACCAGACGAAGAAACCCACGCCGCACGGCTGCACCGCGCCATCCAGCAACTCCGGGGCGAGCTTGGCGATGCCCGGCTGCTCGCCGATTTCCTGCAGCAGGCCTTCATCGCAGGCGCGCGCCAGTTCCGGCATCTCCATCTCCACCACGTCCCAGGAGACGCTGCCGGTGTCGACCTGCACCTTGACCTTGGCCATCTCGCCATTGAACTCGTCGGCGATCAGGCGGCTGCCGCTCTGCTGCATGTAGGGTTCGTAGAAGGCCTTGACCTGGGCGACCTTGTTTGCGCCACCGTGGGACACCACGGTGAGGTCGGCGAAAGCAGGGAAAGTCGCCGCGCAACCCAGGGCGCAAGCGATGGAATAACTCAGGATCTTGTTCATTGTTATGGTCTCCGGTGAGTAGTCGGCCTGCCTCGCAGCAGGCGGCGCCATCCGGGGCCTCCAAGGGCTCGCATGGCGCACTGCCAGCTAGTCTTGGGGCTCGCCGGCAGGGTCCACAATCAGACGGAACTACAATTCGGAAGGCCTCGCTCGTATCCCGGTACGAAGCCAGCAGGACCCGCACAGGCCAGGCGCGACAAGGCGTTGCGCTGATGGCATGCTTGCCCCCGTTCTACTTCGCTGCGGACCTGCCATGCCTTTCCATATCCAGGACATCCTCGACAACGCCTCCCTGCGCACCCGCCTGCTTGGCGGCAGCGAGGGCGTCGGCCGGCGCCTGCGCTGGGCGCACGTGTGCGAGCTGGCGGACCCGACCGAATGGCTGGGCGAAGGCGACCTCCTGATGACTACCGGCATCGGCATCCCCGTGCAGGCACAGGCGCAGCGCGACTACCTGCAACGCCTGGCCGGGGCACGCATCTCAGGTCTGATGATCGGCGAGAACATGCAGGCCCCGGCGGATATCCAGGCCTTGCAGGACGAAGCCTGCCAACTGGGTTTTCCGCTGCTGATGACCGACTACGCGGTGCCCTTCTCCGCTGTGACCCGCGCCATCGTCGACGCCAGCAAGCAGGAGGAACACGAGCGCCGCAGTGCCGTGACGCGTATCTATGAAAGTGCTCGCATCGGCTTGCGCGGGCTCGGCCTCGCCGGGCTTTTGCGACGGCTGTGCGGCGATGTACGCGCGCAGCTGTTCCTGTTCGACTCCGCAACCCTGCAACCCTGGCAGGAAGGCCTGTCGCCGCTGCCGGACAGCTGGCGGGCAACCCTCGCCCAGCGCCGTTCGGTACCGGACACCGTGACCCGCTGCAGCAATGGCGAGCAGGAAGCGCTGGTGATGCCGCTACCGTCGCTGACCACCTGCGAAATCCTCGCCACGGGCGGCGAACTGCTCGACTACGGCCTGCTGCATCACATCGTGGCGGTGCTGGGTATCGAGCTGGAGCGCGCCCAGGTCGAGCACGAGCGCATGCTGCGCCTGGGCTCGGAACTGCTCGATGACCTGCTGCAGCAGCGCCTCACCGAACGCGCCGCGCAGGAACGGCTGGCGCAGCTGAATTGCCCGGTGGATGCGGCCTGCCTGGTGCTGGCACGCGCCGCCGACGAGTTGCCGAAACACTGGCAGCAGCGCCTTCAGCGACTCGGAATGGGCCTGTTGGTGCGCCACCAGGGCAACGAACTGATCCTGCTGCTGAACGATCCGACACAGGCCGAAACCCTGCAGGCCGAGCTGGACTGCACCCTTGGCCACAGCAATCCACTGGGCCATGCACTGCGGGCGGTGGAAGCATTGCGCGAGGCGCGGCTGGCGCTGGCCCACGCCAACCGCCAGCGGCCTTTGGTGGCCTATGCCGATGCCCAGGGCGAGCAGTCCTGGTTGCCTTCAAGCCTGGAGGAGGCACGGCGCGTGCATCGTCGGGTGCTCGGCGCACTGGCCGACTACGACGCGCAACAGGGTGGCCAGTTGCAGCACACCCTGCGCGTCTTCCTCGAGCAGAACCGCTCCTGGCAGAAGGCCGCGCAACGGCTCAACGTGCACAAGCAGACGCTGGTCTATCGCATCCGCCGCATCGAGGAGATTACCGAGCGCTCGCTGGACTCCACCGAGGACGTGGCCGTCCTCTGGATCGCGCTGCGCTCGTCGGATATCGCGGGTCTCAGGGAATGATCACGAAGCTCTTGCGCACCGTCTCGCGGATGTCCCAGGTGCCCTGACAGTTGGCCGGGAACAGCACGGCGTCACCGGCGCGCAGTTCGATCGGCTCACCGTCGTCCGGGATGAACAGGCAGTGGCCGCTGATGAAGTGGCTGAACTCCCGTGATAGCACCTGGCGCCGCCAGCGGCCGGGCGTGCATTCCCAGACGCCAGTGAGCAGGCCGCCCTCACCTTCCTCGGCATGGGTCGCGGTGCTGGATACCGGCGAGCCCAGGGGCTCCTTCACAGGTTGAGGCGCCGGCAGTTCGAGTCCGGCGGTGCCGGTAAGCAGAATCGGTTGGGGCATGGGGCTTTTCTCCTAGAGGTCCTTGTCTTCGAGTCCCGCCGGGGCGAAGCCGGCCAGGGTACGGTCGAGCCAGCCGCCTTTGCGGTTCTGCGCCTCGGCCTGTTCCTTGCGCTGCACCGCGCCGCGTACCATCAGGCCGCCGACATAGCGCACCGGTTCGAGCGGGAAGCGCTTGGGCTGGCGGCCAACCAGGCCGCAGCGGCTCCATTCGTCATCGATCCCCAGCGCCAGGCTGGCGAGGATGCGCCCACCCAGGCGACTCGGGCCGACGCCGTTGCCGCTCCAGCCGATGCCGTAGACGATGTGCGGCGCGCCGTTCAGATGGCCGAACACCGGCAGGCTGTCGTAGGTACGGTCGATCGGGCCTGACCAGCTGTGGGTCACCGGCACGTCGTCCAGTTGCGGATAGGTTCGGCGCAGGTCCTGCTCGGTGTCGTCGCTGAGCTGCGGGTTGTGGTCGTAGCTCTCGTCGATTCGGCTGGCGAAGCTGATCATCCCGGTGCCCTTGCCGAAGGCAATGCGGCCGTCCTGGGTGGTGCGGTAGTAGTCGACCATCAACTGCGAGTCGGTGATGGCTTCGCCGCCGGTCCAGCCGATCTGTTCCAGGCGCTCGGGGATCGGCGCGGTGGCCACCACGGTGCTGGTCACCGGCAGGATGGTGCGGCGCAGCTCGGGAATCGCCGCCGCCCAGGCGTTGGTCGCCATCACCACCTTCGGTGCGCGCAGTTCTCCGCCAGGAGTACGGATCACCGCCGGCTGGCCGCGATCCAGACTGAGCATCGGGGTGTTCTCGAAGATGCGCACGCCCTTCTCCAGCGCCACACGGCGCAGACCACGCACCAGGCGGGCTGGCTGCACGGTGGCGTTGCTGGCTTCGAGCACGCCTTCGAGGTGTTGCGCGGAGCCGGCACGGTTCGCCACCTCGCGGTTGGAAAGAGACTGGAACACCGGTTCGCCAAGGCGCTCGCAAGTCTGCTGCACACCTTTCCAGGCGCCGCGTTGTGCCTCGGTGGTGGCAGTCCACAGCCAGCCGGCGCGGCGGAAGTGCGCGTCGATGTCGTGGGCCTTGCAGAATTCCTCGATCTCACCAATGGCCGCCGCCGAAGCGCGAGCCAGGCGCAGCGCCTCGTCCTTGCCGCACTGCGCGGCCAGTGAGCTGATCTTCGGCCACCAGGACATGACGAAGCCGCCATTGCGCCCCGAGGCACCGCCGCCGCAGATGTCGCGTTCGATGATGGCGATACGGCAGTCAGGCTTGAGCTCCAGCAGGCGCAACGCGGTCCATAGGCCGACGAAGCCGCCGCCGACGATGGCCACGTCGACGTCGAGCGGGCCTTCCAGCGCAGGCAGTGGAGTCAGCTCGGAGGCGATTTCCTCCAGCCACAGGGAACGTTTCATGTGCGGATTCCAGATTGAACGGTAGTGCGCCACTGTCCTGCGTCAGGCCAGCGGCGAACAATCGTCCATTCCATGCAATCCGGGGGAAGGCCTCATACGAAGATATGAAGCCTGGAGCTCTTGTAGGCCCCGTGTAGGGACGGTTACCGCTTCTACGGTCAGGCCTTGGGCTTCTTCGGCGCCAGGCCCGGCTTGGCGAACTTCACGATCAGCCAGTTCTCCGACTTGCCGTGCTTGACCGTGACCTCGGCCACGCGAATGCTCGCCGGCACCGTCGCCAGCACCTGGCGGGCGTCGAGGCCCGGCTTGATGTATTTGTCGAGCTGTTCGTAGAGGCGGTAGCTGATCATCCCGCTGCGCAGCGCGTGGGTCTCGAAGTCACCGATGGCCTTGGCATCGGCCTCGGTGCGATTCGGGTTCAGGGTGTGCGCCAGCACGTCGACCACGTTCTTGTCGTCGGCGATGGCCACCAGCATGAAGCGCTTGGCCACTTCCTGCAGCACGCGCCGGTAGGCGGCATCGTTGTATTCGCTGTAGAGCACGGCTTCGACCAGTTTCTGCTTGTCGAAGGTCAGCGCCAGGCGGAAGCGCGTGCCTGCGTAGTCCACGCCATCCTTGCAGCGCGCGGTGACGCCCATGGGCTGCAGGCATTCGACGAAGCCCTGCGGCTTGCCGAAGCCTTTCTGCGCCGCACCGTAGTTGTACTTGCCGAACAGCGGATCAGCCGCCGACGCCATGCCCGCCACGCACATCAACAGTGCGCCCATTGCCCATCTGCCCATCACAAACCCGTCTCACGAAATACAAAGGACGCGAGGATAGAGGATTCTGACGGGACATGGCTCGCCGCAGACGATGATCGGCCACGGAGGAATACAGGTTCGCGAGCAAGCTCGCTCCTACGAAGAGCAGCAGTCCAACCTGTAGGAGCGAGCTTGCTCGCGAACCGTACCCCACCGCTCGATCAGGACCGTAGGGCGCATAACCTGGAACAGGTTATCCGCCGACCGGCTTGCGGCGGATAACGCTGGCGCGTTATCCGCCCTACGCGAAACCTCGGTCAGGACTCTCAGTCGAAGCGATACTCCAGCCCCGCCCCCGCATACCACGAGCGCCCCGGCGCCGCTTCGTAGTAGCGCCCATTGCTGTCGCCGACGATCACCGAACCGACGTACTGGCGGTCCAGCAGGTTGTCCAGGCGCACCAGCTGGTGGAAGGTCCAGGGCCCGACGTGCTGCTCGAAGCGGGTACGCCAGTTGAACACCGCGTAGCTGGGAGCCGGCTTGTCCTCGTTGCTGTCCTCGACATAGACCTTGCTGCGGTACTGGCCTTCGAAGCCCATGCTGATGCCGTCCTGCGGCTTCCACACCAGCTCGCCGAACAGGCTGCTGCCGGGCACGCCGGGCAGGTGGTTGCCCTTCTCGATGGTGCTGCCACTCTCGACGAAGTCTTCGTCGTAGGTGGCGTCCAGGCGGGTATAGGCGAGGTTGGCCTGCCAGTGTTCGGAGAGGTCGCTCTGCATGCCCAATTCGAAGCCTCGGCGCAGGGTCTTGCCGGCGTTCTGGTAACTGGTGCGGCCGCCGCTGGAACTGGCGACGACGATCTCGTCATCGGTACGGATTTCGAAGATCGCCGCGTTGATTCGCGTATTGCCGGCGACCTTGGCCTTCAGGCCGATCTCGTACTGGGTGCTGGTTGCCGGGTCGAGGCCGAAGTTGAAGCTCTCGGCCAGGCCCGGCGCGTAGGCCATTTCGGCCTGGGTCGGGGTCTCGAAGCCCTTGCCGGCGCTGACGTAGCCGTGCAGTTCGGGGGTGAAGGCATACATCACCGAGAGCGACGGGTTGTTCTGCTGGTATTTCTTCGAGCCGCTGGAGTCGCCATTGCTCAGGTAGTGGTCGTCGACTTCCATCTTCATGCTGCTGTGCCGCAGACCGGCGTCGAAAGTCCAGTTACCCAGCTCCCAGCGCGCCTGCACATACGGGTCGAGGCTGGTGGCGATGTCGTTCTCGTTGCGCCGCATCTCGCCCTTCACGCCGAGCTGGTCGCCGCTGAAGTTCTGGAAGCCCTTGCGGTCATCCTCGCTGCGGTCGTAGTCCACCCCGGTGGTAACGGTCAGCTCGCCCGGTACGCCGTGCACCGGCTGGATCCAGCGCAAGGTGCCGCCGTGGAATTCACGGTCGAAGTCCACCACGCCACCGCCGCGCTGGGAGTTGGAGGCCGCCGTCCTGGGGATCGACAGGTACTGCACCACGCTGCGCTGGCCGGCATAGAGGTTGAACTGCAGGGTCGCCTCGCCGAAATAGCGCTCGTAGTTCATGCCCAGTTGCTGGTGGTCGATGCTTTTTCGCGTGTTGTAGGTCTCGGCGACGGAGGCCACGGAACGTGGATCGTGCTGGTACGCCTCCCAGGTCTGGCCCAGCGGATCCTGCGTGCCGTTCTGCTCCAGGCTGCTGTAGATCAGCGCCAGACTGCTGTCTTCGTCGGGTTTGAAGTTGACCTTGGCGAAGGTCTGGTCGCGGCGCGCAGCGCTGTGGTCGCGGTAGCCGTCGGTGTCCATGCGCGAGGCATCGAGCAGGAAGCCGGCCTGGTCGGTGCCGCCCTCGGCATAGAGGTGGTTCTTGTTGAAGCCGTCGCTGCCGAAAGTGGTTTCCGCACCAACTTTCGGCGGGCCGTAGCCGTCGCGGGAGAACATCTGGATCACCCCGCCGCTGTTGCTGCCGTAGAGCGTCGAGGCCGGGCCGCGCAGTACCTCGATGCGATCGGCGACATCCAGGTTCAGCGTCGCCGCCTGCCCCTGACCGTCCGGAGTGCTGGCCGGTATGCCATCGCTGAGCAGCTTCAACCCGCGAATGCCGAAGGCCGAGCGCGCGCCGTAGCCACGGGAGGAAATCTGCAGGTCCTGGGCGTAGTTCTGGCGGTTCTGCACCACCAGGCCAGGCACCCGCTGCAGCACTTCGGAAACATTGACACCGAGCTGGCCATCACTGAGCTGCGGTTGCTGCACGGTGTCGATGGAGAACGGCAGGTCGAAGCTCGACACCGGCGCATAGGCGCCCGTCACGACCATGGGCGCGAGCAGCGCTTCACTGTCCGCTTCCGATGTTTGTGCGCGGGCCAGTTGGCCGTGGGCGACGCCGCAGATCAGCAGCGGCAGCAGTTTGAGTCGGGCGGGTACGACAGAGCGGGTAGCAGGCACGGCGACTAGGATTCTTCTGTAGGACCGAGCAGCGATGCTGCCAGTCTCGGCAGCCGCTGCACAGGGCTTTCGTGGGTCGGGATGTTGCGAGTGATCGGGCATGCAGAAGGCTATTTCATTCGTCTGCTTTTGCCTCTTCGACGATTGTACTATCTAGTTAATTAGCATGCTAAGCGTATAATCGACGAATTCCACAGCGAGAACCTTCTGTATGAAACCGGTACAGCGTGCCTCCGGCGCGAGCACTTTCATCCTCCTCGGCCTGGGCGTGATCATCGCCCTCCTCGGCCTCGCCCTGGCAGCCGGCGGCATCCGCCTGGTCAGCCTTGGCGGCTCCTGGTACTTCCTCATCGGCGGCCTGGGCATGGCCGTTTCCGGCCTGCTCATCGCACTTCGCAAGCCGGCCGGCGCCTGGCTGTTCGCCGCCTTCCTGGTGGCCACGGCAGTCTGGGCGGTGGCCGACAGCGGCCTGGTGTTCTGGCCGTTGTTCTCGCGGCTATTCATGTTCAGTGCCATTGGCGTGGCGGTCGCACTGGTCTACCCGCTGCTGGCCCGCTCCGCAGGCCGCGAGGCTGGGCGCGGTGCCTACGGCATCGCTGGCGTGCTGGCGGTGCTGGTGGCGATTGCCGCCGGCAACATGTTCGTTGCCCATCCCAGCGTCGCCCCCACCGGCAAGGGTCCGGGCCTGACGCCGGTGGACCCGGCCCACGCGCAGAAAGACTGGGCGCACTACGGCAACACCGAGGGAGGCAGCCGCTTCGCCGCGCTGGACCAGATCAACCGCAGCAACGTCGACAAGCTGAAGGTGGCCTGGACCTATCACACCGGCGACGTGGCCCTCAGCGACGGCAACGGTGCGGAAGACCAGCTGACGCCGTTGCAGGTCGGTGACAAGGTGTTCATCTGCACCCCGCACAACAACCTGATCGCACTGGACGCGGACACAGGCAAGGAACTCTGGAAGAACGAGATCAACGCCCAGTCCAAGGTCTGGCAGCGTTGCCGGGGCATGGCCTACTTCGATGCCACCCGGCAGATCGCTCAGCCGACCCAGCCCAACAGCTCGCCGATCATCGCCGCCAGCGTGCCAGCAGGCGCCAACTGCCAGCGTCGCCTGCTGACCAACACCATCGACGCACGCCTGATTGCGGTGGACGCGGACACCGGCGAGTTCTGCCAGGGCTTTGGCAACAACGGCCAGGTCGACCTGAAGGCAGGATTGGGTAACGTGCCCGACTCCTACTACCAGCTCTCCTCCGCCCCACTGATGGCCGGCACCACCGTGGTGGTGGGCGGCCGCGTCGCGGACAACGTCCAGACCGACATGCCCGGCGGCGTGATCCGGGGCTTCGACGTGATCACCGGTGCCATGCGCTGGGCCTTCGATCCGGGTAACCCGGAAGACAAGCAGGCCCCGGCGAACGGCAAGACCTACGTGCGCAGCACCCCCAACAGCTGGGCGCCGATGTCCTACGACCCGGCG
Organism: Pseudomonas sp. YH-1; assembly: GCF_051990045.1. Lineage (NCBI taxonomy): Bacteria > Pseudomonadati > Pseudomonadota > Gammaproteobacteria > Pseudomonadales > Pseudomonadaceae > Pseudomonas > Pseudomonas sp. YH-1. The sequence goes on from NZ_CP178184.1 coordinate 4,575,862, forward strand.
ATGAACACGGTCTTCCTGCCCATGGGCAGTTCCTCCACCGACATCTATGGCGTGGAGCGCACGAAGCTCGACCACACCTACGGCGCCTCGATCCTGGCCGTGGACGCCACCACCGGCGCGGAAAAGTGGGTCTACCAGACCGTGCACAACGACCTCTGGGACTTCGACCTGCCCATGCAGCCGAGCCTGGTGGACTTCCCCGTAGCCGATGGCAAGAGCGTGCCCGCCGTGGTGATCGGCACCAAGGCCGGGCAGATCTACGTGCTCGACCGCGCCACCGGCAAGCCGCTCACCGAGGTGAAGGACGTACCGGTCAAGCCGGGCAATATCCCGAACGAGCCGTACTCACCGACCCAGCCGCGTTCGATCGGCATGCCGCAGATCGGCGCGCAAACCCTCACCGAATCGGACATGTGGGGCGCCACGCCCTATGACCAGTTGCTGTGCCGCATCGACTTCAAGAAGATGCGCTACGACGGCCTGTACACGGCGCCGGGCACCGACCTGTCGCTCAGCTTCCCCGGCTCCCTGGGCGGCATGAACTGGGGCAGCCTCTCCACCGACCCGGTGCACGGCTTCATCTTCGTCAACGACATGCGCCTGGGCCTGTGGATCCAGATGATCCCCTCGGCCAACAAGGGCGCGGCAGCCGGCGGTGGCGAGGCGCTGAACACCGGCATGGGCGCGGTGCCGCTCAAGGGCACGCCCTACGCGGTGAACAAGAACCGCTTCCTCTCGGTGGCCGGCATCCCGTGCCAGGCACCGCCGTTCGGCACCCTCACCGCCATCGACCTGAAGACCCGCCAGGTGGCCTGGCAGGTACCGGTGGGCACCGTGGAAGACACCGGCCCCCTGGGCATCCGCATGCACCTGCCGATCCCCATCGGCCTGCCGACCCTCGGCGGCACGCTGTCGACCCAGGGCGGCCTGGTGTTCATCGCCGGCACCCAGGACTTCTACCTGCGCGCCTATGACAGCAGCAACGGCGAGGAAATCTGGAAGGCCCGCCTGCCCGTCGGCAGCCAGGGCGGCCCGATGACCTACGTCTCACCGAAGACTGGCAAGCAGTTCATCGTCATCACCGCCGGCGGGGCGCGCCAGTCCACCGACCGCGGCGACTACGTGATGGCGTACGCCCTGCCCGACCAGCCGTAACTATCCCATCACGCCCGCCTCGTGCGGGCGTCTCCTTCCGGCGCGGCCCTACCACCGCGCCTTTTTTATCGGTTTTCCAAGGACACCCATGCGTACTTCCCTCCGCATGACGCCCAGCCTTTTGCTGTGCGTCGCCTCCCTGCCGGTGCTGGCCGATGTAGGCCTGCTCGAACGCCCCACCCTGACCGGTGACTGGGGCGGCCTGCGCCACCAGCTGGAAGAAGACGGCGTCAAGTTCACCGGTGACTACAGCGGCGAGACCGCCTACAACGCCCACGGCGGCCTGCACCGCTCGGCGCGCTACTCGCAGAACATCAAGTTGGGCGTGCAGTTCGACCTGTCGAAACTCTACGGCCTGGACAACGGCGGCAAGGTCCAGCTGACGATCAATGACCGCCGCGGCAACAGCGCCTCGGAAGACCTGGTGGGCAACCGCCTGCCGGTCCAGGAAAACTACGGCGGCCTCTACACCCGCCTGACCGAGCTGAGCTACGAACGCGACCTGGGCCAGGCGCTGAACCTCAAGCTCGGCTACATGGCCATGGGCAACGACGTCGGCGGGCTGGACAGCGGCATCCTCTGCAGCTTCATGAACGCCGGTTTCTGCGGGCACCCGCTGAACATGTCCGGTGGCAGTGGCTGGACCAACTACCCCAACGCGCACCTGGGCGCGCGGGTGAAGTACAGCTTCGCGCCCGACTGGCAGCTACGCATCGCCGCCTTCAACGTCGACCCGGACAGCAACGGCAACTCCAGCCGAGCCTGGCACCTCACGCCCAAGCACACCACCGGCACCGTGGTGCCCATCGAGCTGGTCTACAAGCCCCAGGGCGAGCTGCCCGGCGAATACAAGCTGGGCTGGTACTACGACAGTTCCAACGTGCAGCGCATCGGCAGCGACAAGGAAGTCTCCGGCCGCAGCGGCCACTACCTGCTGATCGACCAGGCCGTGTGGAACGACCCGACCTCCACGGGACGCAGCCTGCACCTGTTCGGTCAGGCCTCTGCCGCCAGCAGCGCCGCCTCGCCCTTCACCAAGTGGTATGGCGCAGGCGTAGTGCTCTACAAACCCCTCGAAGGCCGTCCGAAAGACAGCGTCGCGCTGGGTTACGGCCGCGCCGTGCCCAACCCTCGCAGCCGCGAAGTGCAAGAGAACAATGCCCTCGCCAATGGCCAGGACTACCCGAACCTGGACAGCGGCGAACAACTGATCGAGCTGAGCTACGGCTACCAGGCCACTCCCTGGCTGACCCTGCGCCCGGACCTGCAATACGTCATCGAACCCGGCGCCTTCTCCGGCCAGGAGATCGACAACGCGCTGTTACTCGGCCTGCAGGTGAAGGCAACGTTCTGAGGCAAGCGATCCCGAGACAAATTGATACAGTAACCTCATGATTAATAGGACTTTTCCTATACAAATAGAACGTCCGTACTCCTAAACTGGCCTGTCACCCTGCGGGAACACCCGCAGGACGTTGACACCGGATAGATGGAGCACCACATGCCCGGTTGGTATGAAATCAAGGAACTCAGCAGCGGCAACCGTCGCGTTCTGCTCAAGAACACGGCCCACGGTACTCTGCTGGAAACTCTGGCCTACCCGACACAGGAGGCAGCCGAGCAGGCCATCAACAGCCTCCGCAGCTCCTGTGCGGCCGTCGAGCGCTACAAGCGCCAGATGTCCCCCGGCGGCAAGAATTTCTTCGTGATCCGCGATAACACCGGTGCAGAACTGCTGACCAGCAAGCTGTACGACTCCGAGGCCGCACGCGACCAGGCGATCGCAACGATCGCCCAGGCCGGCCTCAGCACCGAGCTGCGTGCGCACGCTTGAGTGACGAGTGAATGAAAGAGCCCCGCGCAATGCGGGGCTTTTTTGTGGGCGTCATACACAACTTGTAGGAGCGAGCTTGCTCGCGAACCTGGCATCACAGCGCGGCTGTTCGCGAGCAAGCTCGCTCCTACACGCTCGGCCCCGCCACGGTGCTCATGCCCTTGCCGTCCACCCGCCGTGTCGGGATCGATTCGGGGTCGAGATTGTCGATGCAGCTGCCATTCACGCTGAGCAACGCCGGATTGCTGCGGCGCTGGTGGTAGACGTAGATGCCGCACGTCCCGCAGAAGTAATGCAACGCCACGCCGCTGTTCCAGCGGTACAGGCGCAGGGCCTGATCGCCGCGGGTCAGTCGGAAGTTGTCCTTCGGCACGGTGGCCATCAGGGCGTTGCGCTTGGCGCACAGCGAGCAGTCGCAACGCACCAGTTCGTCGAGCTCCGCGTCGAAGGCGAAAGCCACCGCGCCGCAGTGGCAACTACCGGTGTAATGCATGGCGGACTCCTCATCGTGACTGATGTCTATGAATAGGCCAGCGTAGACGCTCCCCCATTCGTGACTACGGCTCAACTATCCTTTGCCGTTTGCCACGTTTTTCTCAAGGGACGACTTCCGGACAATGCCTCCCATCGCATCCCATTCGTCCGGAGCCCCACCATGCCACTCGCCCTCCTGGCGCTGACGCTCAGTGCCTTCGCCATCGGCACGACGGAGTTCGTCATCGTCGGTCTGATTCCCACCATCGCCACCGACCTGGGCGTCACCCTGCCGTCCGCCGGCCTGCTGGTCAGCCTCTACGCCCTCAGCGTCGCCGTCGGTGCGCCGCTGCTGACCGCCATGACCGGGCGCATCCCACGCAAGGCACTGCTGGTTGGCCTGATGGCGCTGTTCACCGTTGGCAATCTGGTGGCCTGGCAGGCGCCCAGCTACGAATCGCTGATCGTCGCGCGCATCCTCACCGGCCTGGCCCACGGCGTGTTCTTCTCGGTCGGCTCGATCATCGCCACCAACCTGGTGAGCAAGGACAAGGCCGCCAGCGCCATCGCCACCATGTTCAGCGGCATGACCGTTGCCTTCGTCACCGGCATCCCGCTGGGCACCTTCATTGGCCAGCACCTGGGCTGGCGCGTGACCTTCCTGGTGGTCGCCGCCTTCGGCGTGGTCGCCCTGCTCGGCAGCCTGCTGTTCGTGCCGAAGACCATCCAGCACACCCCGCCGGCGCCTCTGCTGCGTCAGGCCCGCGTACTGCTGCAACCGCGTCTGTTGCTGGTCTATGCGATGACCGCCGTGGGCTATGGCGGTTCGCTGATCGCCTTCACCTTCCTCGCGCCGATCCTCCAGGACCTCGCTGGCTTCAGCCCGAACATGGTCGGCGCGGTGCTCCTGGCCTACGGTGTCTCGGTGGCCATCGGCAATATCTGGGGCGGCCGCCTGGCCGACAAGCGCGGCCCGGTCAGCGCCCTGAAGATCATCTTCGGCCTGTTGGCTTCGGTACTGCTGGTGCTGACTTTCACAGCCGGCAACCCGTGGCTGGTGGTGCTGACGGTGCTGGCCTGGGGCGCAGTCGCCTTCGGCAACGTGCCCGGTCTGCAGGTGTATGTCGTACAGCAGGCCGAGCGCGTGGCCCCGGATGCAGTGGACGTGGCTGCCGGCTTCAACATCGCCGCGTTCAATCTCGGCGTGGCCGGTGGTTCCTGGGCGGGCGGCCTGGTGGTCAGCCACCTGGGCCTGGGCCATACGCCCTGGATCGCCGCCGTCGTCACCCTCGCCGCCTTCGGCCTGACCGCCCTGAGTGGTCGTCTGGACCGCAACAAATCCATGGAACCGGCCGCCCCTGGCGCGGTTCCCACTCACTGATCGACCAAGGAGACTTCCCATGAGCGTTCCCGCCTTCGGCCTCGGCACTTTCCGCCTCAAGGGCCAGACCGTCATCGACTCCATCCGCACCGCGCTGGACCTGGGCTACCGGGCCATCGACACCGCGCAGATCTACGGCAACGAAGCCGACGTCGGCGAAGCCATTGCCGGCGCCAAGGTCAAGCGTGACGAGCTGTACCTGACCACCAAGATCTGGACCGAGAACTACGCCGCCGACAAGCTGATCCCCAGCCTCAAGGACAGCCTGCACAAGCTACGCACCGACCGCGTCGAGCTGACCCTGATCCACTGGCCGTCGCCCAACGGCGCAGTGCCGGTCGCCGAGTTCATGGGCGCCCTGGCCGAAGCCAAGGCCCAGGGCCTCACCGGCGAGATCGGCGTGTCCAACTTCACCATTGCGCTGATGCAGGAAGCCATCGCTGCCGTGGGCAGCGGCCAGATCGCCACCAACCAGGTGGAACTGCACCCCTACCTGCAGAACCGCAAGGTCGTCGATTTCGCCCAGAGCCAGGGCATCCACATCACGTCCTACATGACCCTGGGCTACGGCAAGGTACTCGGCGACGAAGTGATCATCGGCATCGCCAAGCGCCACGGCGTCACCCCGGCGCAGGTCACCCTGGCCTGGGCCATGCAGCTGGGCTACTCGGTGATCCCATCCTCCACCAAGCGCGAGAACCTCGAAGGCAACCTGCGTGCCGTCGACCTGCGCCTGACCGATGCCGACATGGCTGCCATCGCCGCGCTGGAGCGCAACGAGCGCATCACCAGCCCGGAAAGCCTGGCTCCGGCCTGGGATTGATCCGCAACTGCCTGACAGCCGCCCCTCGGGGCGGCTTTGCCGTTTCCAAGGAGTACCCATGAGCGCCCCCGACCCTATCTGCGCAAATGACTATGCAGCCTGGACCTGGACGCCCGGCGCCGGCATCGACGGCCTGAGCCTGACTCGCCTGCCGCTGCCCACGCCCGGCCCTGACGAGGTGCTGGTCGCCAACACCGCCATCGCCCTGAACCCGGTGGACTGGAAGATGATCGACTGGGGCCGCGACGATTGGCAGCCGGGCCAGGTGCCTGGCGTGGATGGCGTCGGCATCGTCATCGCGGTAGGCAGCGACGCAAACCTGCGCATTGGCACCCGCGTCGCCTACCACCAGTCCCTGACCCGCGGCGGCAGCTTCGCCCACTACACGCTGCTGCGTACTCGCGCCGTGTACCCGGTTCCGGACTCGCTGGACGACGCCACCGCCGCCAGCCTGCCTTGCCCCGGCCTCACCGCCTGGCAGGCGCTGACCAAGCTGCCGGCCTGCAACAACCGTGACGTACTGGTGACCGGCGCCGGCGGTGCGGTCGGCTATCTGCTGGCCCAACTTGCCCTGCAGCGCGGCCTGCGTGTGTGGGTAACGGCTTCGACGAAACACCGCGAGCACCTGCTGCAACTGGGTGTCGCCGGGGTCTTCGACTACCGCGACGGCCAATGGGCCCCGCAACTGCTCGAAGCCCTCGGTCCGCGCCGCCTGCACGGCATCTTCGATACCGTCAGCGGCAACCACGCCACCGGCCTGGCACCGCTGCTGGGCTACAACGGCCACCTGGTGTGCATTCAGGACCGCCAGGAAAACGCTCCGCTGCCGGCTTTCAGCACCGCCATTTCATTGCACGAAGTGGCGCTGAACAGCATCCATGCCCATGGCGAAACCCTCGACTGGCAAGAGCTGCACGACGGTGCAGAACACCTGATGCACGGTGTCGCCGACGGCCAACTGCAGGCGCCGGCGAAGCAGTTCTTCGACTTCGCCGAACTGCCCCAGGCGCTGCGCCGCTTGAAGTCTGGCGAAGGCAGCGGTAAATGGATCAGTCGCCTGCCGGCGCCAGCGGTCATCGCCTGACCGACGGCCCCCATTTCACAGGACGAACACGTCGTAGGATGGCGCGGAGCGCAGCGATACCCATCAATGCCGTGTACCCGCAGCATGGGTATCGCTGCGCTCCACCCATCCTACAAAGACACTCCCCGGGCAAATACACAGGAGAACAACATGGATCTGGGCATCAAGGGCCGCTGGGCCGTGGTCTGCGCCGCCAGCAAGGGCCTCGGCAAGGGTTGTGCCCTGGCGCTGGCCCGCGAAGGCGTGAACCTGGCGATCAACGCCCGCGACGTCGACACCCTGGCCGCCACCGCCGCCGAACTGCGCCAGCTGGGTGTGGAAGTACGCGAAGTGGCTGGCGACATCAGCCAGCCGGAGGTGCGCGCCGCACTGATCGCTGCCTGCCCGCAGGTGGACATCCTGGTCAACAATGCCGGCGGCCCGCCGCCCGGTGATTTTCGCGACTGGGAGCGCGAAGACTGGCTGCGCGCCCTGGAGCTGAACATGCTCACGCCCATCGAACTGATCAAGGCCACCATCGACGGCATGGCCGAGCGCGGCTTCGGACGCATCGTCAACATCACCTCCGGTTCGGTGAAAGCGCCCATCGCCACCCTCGGCCTGTCCAACGGCGCGCGCAGCGGCCTGACCGGTTTCGTCGCCGGCGTTGCCCGCCAGCCGCAGGTTGCCGGCAACAACGTGACGATCAATGGCCTGTTGCCGGGCTCCTTCGACACCGACCGCCTGCGCAGCGGCTACCACCGCGCAGCGACCCTCGGCGGCCGCGACGAAGGCGAACTGGTGGAGGCCGGCAAACAGGAAATCCCCGCCGGGCGCTTCGGCAGCGCCGAGGAATTCGGTGCTTTCTGCGCCTTCCTTTGCAGCGTCCACGCCGGCTACCTGACCGGGCAGAACCTGCTGCTGGATGGCGGCGCCTATCCGGGGACGTACTGACGGGCTCTTCGTAGGACCGAGGGGGACGCCTAGTCCTTGCTCGCGAACACCCTGCCACGACGCGGTTCGCGAGCAAGCTCGCTCCTACAAAAGCAACCCTCCGAGCTCGGCAACTCTCTACAATCCATCCCGCCGCTCCCGAACAGGCCCACCGATGAAAGCCCACTCCGACGAACTCAAGACCTTCGCCACGGTGATCGACTGCGGCTCCATCACCGCCGCCGCCGAACAGCTGGGGCTGACGCCCTCGGCCGTGAGCCGGGCGCTGTCGAAGCTGGAGGAAAAGCTCGGCACCACCCTGCTCAACCGCACCACGCGGCGCATGAAGCTGACCGAGGAAGGTGAATTCTTCCTCGAGAACGCCCGCCACATCCTCGAACAGATGGACGCCCTGGAAGAACGCCTGGCCCTGCGCCAGCAATCCCCGGCCGGGCGCCTGCGGATCAATGCCGCCTCGCCGTTCATGCTGCACGCCGTAGTGCCGCACATCGGCGCCTTCCGGGAGCGCTACCCGGACATCGAGCTGCAGCTCAACACCAATGACCTCAACATCGACCTGCTGGAGCAGAGCACCGATATCGCCATCCGCATCGGCCACCTCGCCGACTCCAGCCTGCATGCCCGCCCGCTGGGCAGCAGCCGCCTGAACCTGCTGGCCGCTCCCGACTACCTCGAGCGCCACGGCGCCCCAACCAACCTGGAAGAGCTGCTCGGCCATTCGCTGCTGGGCTTCACCCAGCCCGAGGCGCTGAACGTCTGGCCGATCCGCCACGCCGGCGGCGACACCCTCACGGTCGAGCCGTCGCTGTCCGCTTCCAGCGGCGAGACCCTGCGCCAGCTGGCCATCGGTGGCCAGGGCATCGCCTGCCTCGCCAGCTTCATGACCTGCGATGACATCCGTGCCGGTCGCCTGGTACACGTGCTACCGGAGATGACCAGCGAACGCCGCCAGCCGATCCATGCGGTGTACTACCGCAACTCGCAGCTGGCGCTGCGCATCCAGTGCTTCCTCGACTTCATCCAGGAGCGTCTGGCGCAATCGCTGCACGCCACCGGCTGAAGGAAAAATCCCGCAAAGCCGGCGATCCTCGACCACACTGATCAGGGTTCGCCGGCACCGCGCTGCAACGCCGTGCCGCCCCGCCGAGACCAGAGGGCCTGGCATGTCTCCCATGCTGTTGTACCTGCGCGCCATCATCCATCCTGGCCGCGATACCCTGCTGTTCGCCCTGCGCACCGTGCTCGCGGGGCTGTTGACGCTGTACCTGGCGTTCCTGCTCGACCTTGACCAGCCCAAGTGGGCGACCATGACGGTGGTGATCATCAGCACCCCGCTGGCGGGCATGACCCTGCAGAAAAGCTTCGCCCAGGTGATCGGCACCACCATCGGCGCCATGGTCGCCGTGGCCATCATGGCGCTGTTCCCCCAGGCGCCGCTGCCTTTCATCGTCACCCTGGCGCTGTGGCTGGCGATCTGCACGGCCGGCGGCACCCTGATGCGCTTCACCCACTCCCACGCCTTCGTGCTGAGCGGCTTCACGGCAGTGATTGTCGCGCTGCTGGCCCAGCCGGCGCCTGAATCGACCTATACCCTGGCCATCACCCGTGTCACCGAAACCCTGCTGGGCGTGGCCTGCGTGACCCTGGTCAGCCTGTTCTTCGCTCGCCCGCAGAGCGTGGCGCGGGGCTACTTCGCCAAGGTTGACCAATTGATCCGCCTGATCGCCGTGCACGCCGCCGCGGTGATCCGCGGGGATGAGCTGGAGGAGGATTTCCAGCAACGGCAGAAACAACTGCTGGGCGAGATCGCCGCCCTGGAGATGCTGCGTCGCCATCTGTATTTCGACGCCCCGCGGCTGCGCGGCGCCGATGAGCTGGTGCAGCAGCTGGCCAACCAGCTGGTGCTGATGACTTCGCGGTTGGCGATCCTGCGGCGCCAGCGCAAGCTGATCGAAGCGCGCCTGAGCGGCCCGCTTCCGGAATCCGTGCGACGCCTGCGCGAAGATGAATTGGCCTGCCTCGCCGAGCTGGCCGAGTTCGGCCGCGACCTGCCCGGCTCCACCCGCAAGCGCATCACCCAGCTGCGCCAGCGCTTCGACGCCGCCGCGCGGCAGGCCGAAGAACTCGCCGACGGTCTGCCCACGTCGCTGCGCTCCCTGGCCTGGGCGTTGCGTTTCGAGCAGGCACGGCTGATGCAGCAACTGGACGAGATGATCGAACTCAGCGAAGCGATTCAGGAAGGTCGCCCTGGCAGCAGCTCCTACCCGCAAAGCCAGGCCCACGCCCTGCACCTGGATTTCCATCTCGCCGCGATGAACGCCACCCGCGCCTTCGTCGCCCTTTGCTGCGCTGGCTGGGTCTGGATCGAAACCGCCTGGGACGGCGCCCGCGCCGGGATGATCCTGGTCGGCATCCTCTGCTCGCTACTGGCCACCTTCCCGCGCCCGCTGATGGCGAGCCTGGCCTACATGCGCGGGCTGGCGATGGCGCTGGTGGCGGCGGCGCTGCTGCAATTCCTGTTGCTGCCCAGCGTCGGCGACTTCGAGATGCTCGCGCTGTTCCTGGTTCCTCTGCTCTACGTGATCGCGGTGGGCCTGGCCAACCCGCAGACTGCCGGCATCGGCATCGGCCTGGGGCTGTCCACCTTCCTGCTGGTCGGCCCGCAGAACCAGGGCGCGTGGATCAATACCTCGCTGCAATGGTTCGAGTTCGCCGGTGGCTATGTCAGCGCCGGCGTGCTGGCCCTGCTGGTGTACGCCTGGGTATTCCCATTCGACGCCGATGCGCGCCTGCGCCGCCAATCGCGCCGCACCCGTGCCGAAGTGCGCTCGGTGCTGCTGTCCAAGCCCAGCGAGGCGCGCCGCTTCCTGTTCGAGAGCCGCATGGTGGATCGCCTGGCGATCATGCTCGGGTTGCTGCCGGCAGCGCGCGACAGCCAGTCCGGTGAGCGCTTCCAGTGCAGCCTGGCGAGCATGACCCTGGGCGTGGTGCTGCACCAGCTGCGCCGCGAGAGCCTGAACCCCAACGGCCTGCCGCAGGCCCTGCGCGAACGCCTGTCGCTACTGCTGGACGAACTCGCCGCCTGCCTCGATCAGCCTCCCGCCGCTCCGCTGCAGCGGGTACTGCCCGCCATGCGCGAGCTGGGCAACGAGCTGGATGAGCTGCAAGGCCATGGCAACTACCCCAGCGGCGATGCCATGCGCCCGGTGTTCGTCAGCGGCGTGGCGCTGCTGGTGGCCGCCGATCTGCTGGAACGCTTCCGCGACCTCTACGGCGAATCCGCCGTCCTCCACGACGACCACGGGGAAGCCGCGCTGCATGCCCGTTGATATCGAGCTGGGCGGGGTCTACCTGCCACCACTGGCCCAGGCGCTGCTGCTGGCCCTGCCAATCTTCCTGCTGCTGGACTGGAGCCTGCGTCGCCTCGGTGTATTGCGCCTGGTCTGGCACGAAGCGCTGTTCGAAGGCGCGCTCTATGCCTGCATCTGCGCAGGCCTGATCCTGCTCATGGGAGCGCTGCACTGAATGACCAGCCTGCGCAAAGCCCTGCCGCCGCTGATCACCCTGGCCGTGGTCACGCTAGCCCTGATCCTCGGCTACTTCGCCTGGACCTACTACACGCGCGCGCCCTGGACCCGCGACGCGCGGGTGCGCGCCGACGTGGTGACGCTCTCGGCGGACGTCACCGGACGCATCGTCGAACTCCGGGTGAAGGACAACCAGCACGTCCGCAAGGGCGAACTGTTGCTGACCATCGACCCGGCGCGCTACGAACTGGCGGTGCTGCACACCGACCGCGCGGTGGAGGTCGCCCGCGCCGCACTCGGCCAATCCCAGGCCGCCATCGCTGCCAATCAGGCGCTGTTGCAGCAGCGCCATAGCGAAGAAGTCCGCCGCCGGGCGCTGAAGGCACGCTCGGCCATCTCCAACGAGGAATGGGAAAAGGCCCAGACCGACGTCACCGTGGCCGAAGCGCAGCTGCTGCGCGAGCAGGCCAACCTGGGTCTGGCGCAAGCCAATGTGGCCCTCTCCGAAGCGGCACAGAAGCAGGCACGCCTGGACCTTGAGCGCACCCAGGTGGTGGCGCCGGTGAACGGCTACGTGACCAACCTGCTGACCCGTGCCGGCGATTACGCCACCGCTGGCCATTCGCTGGTGGCGCTGGTGGACAGCGACTCCTTCTATGTCGGCGGCTACTTCGAGGAAACCAAGCTGCCGCGCATCCGCGAGGGTGACCGGGTGGACGTGCAACTGATGAGCGGCGAGCGCTTCGACGGCCGCGTCGAGAGCATCGCCTTCGCCATCACCGACCGCGAGAACGCCCCCGGCGCGCGCCTGCTGGCCAACATCAACCCGAGCTACACCTGGGTGAAACTCGCCCAGCGCATCCCCGTGCGTATTGCCATCGACCCGGCCTACCAGGGCCGCGACCGCCTTCGCGCTGGCACCACAGCCACCGTCAGCGTGGTCGAAAGCGCCCGTTAGCCCCGGTCTTCCGATGGGCAGGGGAACTTTCATCACCGCCCCGTCATCAACCCATCGCGTGATTGTCACCCTCCCGGTGCAGCATGCCTCCAGCTTCCCGCATCCCGCGCGGACGCCTGCGCACGAGGATGACCCTTGCCCCGCCTTCGCCTTCTGGCCGTTTCCCTGCTGACCGGCACCACTCTCGCCCTGGTTGCCTGGCGCTCGCTGCCCACGCCACTGGAAGACGTGCCGAGCAGCAGCCTGTTCGCGCAGAACTGGGCCCGTGGCGGAGTCGTCCTGCTGGTGCGCCACATGGAGCGTTGCGACCGATCCACCGCCGAATGCCTCGGTGCCGCCGACGGCATCACCGCCCGCGCCGCCGCACTGGCCAAGAGCATGGGCGAGAGCATCGGCCGCCTGGGCCTGACCACTACCGACATCTACAGCAGCCCGGCCAACCGCACCGTGCAGACCGCCGACCTGATGTTCGACCGCAACGTGGCGCGCCAGGACTGGCTGCTGACCTGCAAGGACGGCGACCTCGCCGAGCAGATTCGCCAGCACAAGGACGCGCACCGCAACCTGGTGCTGGTCACCCACAGCGAATGCTTCGACCTGCTGCGCGAAAACCTCAAGGTGCGCGAGACCGATACCCCCGAGTACGGCAGCGCCCTGGTGCTGTTCGACGAGAGCGAGCCGAAGCTGCGCATCGCCGGCGAAGTCGAGACCGATGAGTGGCTGAAGCTGGTGAACTCGCACAACCCGAGCTGAGGCCGCTGCCAGAAAGCGCTTTCTGTGCCATCTTCTTGCGATCGCTCCAAGGAGAGGCTCGATGCCCGCCCTGCTCACTAGCCACCCACTGTTCGCCGCTCCCGTCCTGCTGCTGATCGACCTGCTGCTCTGGCGGCTGGTCGGCGCAGCCCATCCACACTGGCGGCTGGCAACGCGCGTCCTGTGCTTCCTGCTGTTCAGCCTGCTGCTGTTCAACGCCGGGATGAACCCGCTGCGTGCCGCGCCCTGGCCGGACGATCTGCCCAGCCACATGGTCGCCACGGCCGTGCAGATAGTCTGGTGGCTGTTCGCCGCGCGTTGCCTGACAGTGGTGCTGGGCTTCCTCCTGGTGCAACGCATCGGCCACGGCGGGCGGCTGCTGCAGGACGTCGTCGGCGCGCTGATCTTCCTGGTCGCCATCATCGCTTCCGCCGGCTACGTGCTGGAGCTGCCGGTGAAGGGCCTGCTGGCCACTTCCGGGGTGGTTGCCATCGTTCTCGGCCTGGCGCTGCAGAGCACGCTGAGCGACGTGTTCTCCGGCATCGTGCTGAACACCACCAAGCCCTACCAGCTGGACGACTGGATCTCCATCGACGGCATCGAGGGCAAGGTCACCGAGATCGACTGGCGCTCCACCTACCTGCAGACGTCCCAGGGCACACTGGCCGTGGTGCCCAACTCCCTGGCCGCCAAAGCCAAGGTGCTCAACCTGAGCCGCCCGGCGAACCTCTACGGCGTCAGCGTGAGCCTGACGGTCAGCCCGCACATCCGCCCGCGCAAGGTGGTCGAGGCGTTGGAGCACGCCCTCGGCGGCTGCCGCGCCCTGCTGGCCAATCCCGCACCGGCGGTCAGCGTGCGCAAGTCCGCGCCCGATGGGGTGGAGTACGAAATGAGCGGCTTCGTCGCCGCCATGGGCGAAAAGCGCGAGGTGCGCAACCAGCTGTTCGACCTCGCCTACCGTCACCTGCAGGCCGCCGGCATCAACCTGCTGGCCGAGGCCGACGCGCCGATGCGCGAGAGCGCATCGCGGGCGCGGGCGTTGCTGGTGCGCTCGGGCCTGTTCGACGCCCTGCGTGACGAAGAGCGCGACGAACTGGCGAAGCGCATGCAGCGCCGCCCGTTCAAGCGCGGCGAAGTACTGCTGGCGCCGGGAGACGTCAGCGACCGCCTGCTGATTATCGACTCCGGCGTGGTCAGCGTCACCCTGCCCCACGACAGCCAGACCATCGAGGCCGGCCGCATGGGACCAGGCGAAGTCTTCGGCGAGGCCGGCGTGCTCACGGGTTCCGGGTGGCAGGCGCAGTTCACCGCCATCAGCGACGGCGCCGCCTACTACATCGACAAGGAAACCCTCGCCCCCTGCATGGAGGCACGCCAGGAGATCGCAGAGGCCATGAGCCGTCTGCTCGATTTCCGCCAGAAGGCCAGCGCCGCGCTATTGGTGGAGCAACCCACGGTGGTGCAGCAACGCGGGCTGATGGCCTGGCTCAAACAGCACGCTGGACGCCGCTACAAGGCCTGACCCTATTGCAGATCAGGCGTTGCGGGATCAGGCGCTGACTTCCTGCAGGCAGTCCAGCGGCACCCAGCCGGCGTCGCCGCCCGAGCGTACGCACCAGAGCCAGCCGCCCAGCTCGCGGCCGCCTTCCAGCCGCTCGCCCACCTCCACGTCGAGCTCGCGTGCGGTGTAGTCCTCCATCGCCACCCCGGCGCCCGGCGCGGTCATGTTGAAGACCTGCGCCGGCACCCAACCCTCGCGCTGACCGGGCGTCGAGCAGAAGTACCAGTCTTCCCAGCCCTCGGCGCCTTCGTAGCGCTCACCGACGAACAACGGCGCGCCCTTGGCGAAAGTGATCGGCGCGGGGTATTCGCTGCGGTGGCGTTGAATCACTTCGTAGTGCATGTCGATCTCCCGGTTCCCTGGACCGATCCATGCTACTCCTCACAAAGCGTCATGGAAGATCACCCCGAGAGTGAAGCGCTCGCCGGTCTGCACGCGACTGACACCGTGGCGCAGGTTGACCCGGTGATAGCCGCGCACGCCCCGCACCGGGCGCTGGGCGACGGCGAACACCACCGCGTCGCCCTGCTGCAACGGCACAACGGTCGCCCGCGACTGCAGGCGCGGGCGCTGCTCGGTGAGGACGAATTCGCCACCCGCGAACTCTTCACCAGGCTGGGACAGCAGGATCGCCACCTGCAGTGGGAATGCCAGCTCCCCGTAGAGGTCCTGGTGCAGGCAGTTGTAGTCGCCGGCGCGGTAGCGCAGCAGCAAGGGAGTCGGCCGTCGCTGGCCGCCAGCGTGGCACTGGTCGAGGTAGCTGGCGTGGTCGGGCGGGTATTCAACGCCTGTGCCCATGCGCTCCTGCCAGGTGTTGGCGATGGCGCGCAACGGCGGATAGAAGCCTTCGCGAAGCTCCCGCAGCGGCGCCGGCAAGGGATAGGCGAAATAGCGGTACTCGCCCAGGCCGAAATTGTGCCGGGCCATCACCACGCGGCTGCGAAAGGGTCCGTCCTGGTCGTAGAGCGCGCGGAGCGTCTCGCACTGCGCCCTGTCCAGCAGGCCGGGGATCAGTGCGTGTCCGTCAGCGTCGAGTTGCCGGGCCAGCGCCGGCCAATCGAGGGCGGAGATCAGGTCGACGAGGCTTCGTGTGGAGGTCATGGCAGCGGTCCGTAAAGACTATGCCTCAGTCTAGGGTCGCCCCTTGATCCGCCGCACCCCGAGCCCGGCTTTCAAACTTGCCCTGCAGGAGCAGGCCGTGCTCGCGATCGCCCCCATGGGGCCCCTGTCGGTGAATGCCTCCGGTAAACCGGTTACTCCGGGCGCAACTGCAACGGATCGACCAGCCCGGCCGCGATCGCCATGCCCACCAGATCGGACAAGGTCCCGGCCTGCATGCGCTTCATCACCCGCGCACGGTAGAGGTCCACGGTCTTGACGCTGATGTCCAGCTGCTCGGCCACTTCGCGGCTGGTGTAACCGCGCACCAGCGGCAGGAACACGTCACGCTCGCGAGGCGTCAGGGCTGCCAGGCGCTCCTCCAGCTCGCCCAGCCCGGACCGCGAGGCACGCTGGTGCTCGCGGGAACTGAGCGCCTGCTGCACGCTGTCCAGCAGCAGTTGCTCGTTGTAGGGTTTCTCGATGAAATCCACCGCGCCGGCCTTGAAGGCACGGATGACGATGGGCACGTCGGCGTGGCCGCTGACGAAGATCACCGGCAGTTCCAGACCGCGCCGGCGCATTTCTTCCTGTACTGCCAGGCCGCCCAGACCGGGCATGCGTACGTCGAGCAACACACAGGCGTGGGCATCGTTCGGGCAGGCGTCAAGGAACTCGCGGCCGCTGGTGAATGGCCGCGCCTTCAGGCCGACCGACTCCAGCAGCCAGACGGTCGAGTCGAGCATCCGCTGGTCGTCATCCACCACATACACCACCGCCGTTTCCATCACTGTCTCCGTCATTGTTCGGTTTTCCCTGCGGGCAGCCGGCACTCCAGGCGCAGGCCGCCGGTTGGCGCCGCCACGGCCTCCAGCGTGCCGCCAAAGCCTTCGACGATGCCACGACTCATGGACAGCCCCAACCCCAGGCCTTCGGGCTTGCTGGTGAAGAACGGCGTGAACATCTGCTCCAACGCCGCCGGACTGGCCCCCGGCCCTTCGTCTTCCACCCAGACGCAGAGCTGCCCGTCACTGTCGCGGCGGCTGCCGATGCGCACCTTCGAGGGCTCGCCGGCATGGCGCTCGCGGTTGGCCTCGACGGCGTTGCGCAACAGGTTGAGGAACACCTGTTCCAGCAACACGCGGTCGGCGTAGACGGGCGCCAGATTGTCGGTGAACGCCTCGCCGATGGCCACCTTCACGCTGGCCGCTTCCCAGGCGCACAGGCCCAGCGCAGCGCGCGCCACCTGGTTCAGGTCCAGCGCCTGCATGCGCCGCTGCCCCTTGCGCAGGAAGGCCCGCAGGCGGCGGATCACTTCCGAGGCATGGGCGGTGTGCTCGACGATCTGCGCCAGTCCCTGGGCCACACGCTGTGCGGCTTCCGGCTGGCTGTCGAGGGATTTCAGGTAGCGCTGGCTGGCGCTGGCGTAGTTCATCACCGCGGCCAGCGGCTGGTTCATCTCGTGGGCAATACCCGAAGCCAGTTCGCCCAGGGTGACCAGGCGCGCGGTATGCGCCAGTTCGTCCTGATGCCGGCGTTGCTGGTTCTCGCGCAGTTCGCGTTCGGTCATGTCACGGGCCACCAGCGAGTAGTAGCACTCGCCGCCTGCTGCGTTGTGCGCCAGCAGGACCAGCGACAACGGCGCGCCATCGCGGCCGCGCAGGCGGCCTTCGGCGCTCCAGACGCCGCTGCGCCGTGCGCTCTCCCAGCCCTCTTGTTCCAACTGCTCCAGCAGACCATCGTCCAGCACCTGCGCAGCGGACGCAGGCAGAGCCTCGCCGTCCAGCCCCAGGGCACGACGCGCCGAGGGGTTGAGGTAGGTGACGCGTCCGCCCGGATCGACGAACAGCACCAGGTCGGTATTGGCCTCGACCACTTCGGCCAGGCGCCGCAAGCCTTCCTCGGCCTGCACCCGCGCGGTGATGTCGCGGGACACGCTGACCACTTCCATGACATGGCCGGTATAGGTCTCGCGAATGGCGCGGCTGGCGGTCTCGAACCACAGGTAATGGCCGTCGCGGTGGCGCAAGCGGTAGGTCAGGGTCACGTAGCCGTCCTGCACGAGCGCGTCACGCGTGCGCTCGGCCACCCGCTGGCGGTCCTGTTCGTGCAGCAGCGGCAGCAACTCCTTGCCGCGCAACTCCTCCGGCCAGTAGCCGAGCAGCGTCCAGGAGGCCGGCGAGACGTCGAGCAGCCGGCCGTCGAGGGTGCGACGGGAAATCAGGTCGGTGGTGTTCTCGATGATCTGCCGGTACAGCCGGCTGGCTCTCGCCGCCTCACGCTGTTCCCGCAGCGAAGCAGTGACCTCGCGGCCGTGGACCAGCACCTGCCGCTCGCCGGGCATCGGCACGAAGGTCCAGAGAAACTGCCGGCCTTCGCGCTCGCCGGTCACCTCGTGCACCGCCCGCCCCTGTTCCAGGCAGGTGCGCAGCAATTGCGCATGGTTGCTGGGCAGCAGGTCGCGCGGCTCGCTGCCGGGGAAGTCGGCGAGCAACTGGCGCAGGGACTGGTTGCAATCCACCAGCACGTCCGCCTCGTCCAGCACCAGCGCTGGCTGCGGATCAGCACTGAGCAGCGGCGCCGTACGCCGCGCCTGATGCGCCAGGGCAAGCACTTCCCCGAGCAGCTCGCCGACCCAGCCGAGCCAATCCTCGGCGTCCGCATCGGCACTTTCCACCAGCAGCAACCCCGGCGCTTCGGCCCGCAACGGCAGGACCAGCGCCAGCCCCTGGCTCCAGCCGGCGCGGCGCAGGCGGCCGCTGAGCCAGCACGGTACGTCGAGCAATTCGCCGAGCGACAAGCGTTCACGCTTGCCCAGCCCCCCGAGTAGCGCCAGGTCGTTGGCCTGCAAAGGGTCACCACTGCCCGGCGGCAGGCGCGAGGCACCGGCCAGGGCTTCGAAGCTCTGGCTGCGCGCTTGCCATTCGACATAGAGCACACGGGACACACCGTCTCGCTCGAGACAAAGCCGTTGCAGGGTGTCCGCCTGCACGGCGACGGGAGCTTGTTCGCGGACCAGGCGCACCAGGGTATTCAGCTCGGACATGGAGGAGGCTCGAAGGCACTTCAATTGAATATAGTAGTTATACCATACGCCTTAGGTTTAACTTCCATATCTAATTCGACATTGCTATAAAACGCCGCAATGACCGGGCGACAGACTGCCGCACCGGTCACGACCCGCCTGCTGCCAAGCGCTCCACGGGTCACAACAGAACAATGAGCTAACAATCAGCCACAGGGTGTCCACATGTCGATCTTCGAACAGGGCTTGCCGCGCGCGGCCGTCAACCACATAGCGCTGTCGCCGCTGAGCTTCATCGAACGTACCGCCCACGTTTACCCCGAGCGTACCGCCATCATCCACGGCAGCCTGCGCCGCACCTGGAAAGAAACCTACCAACGCTGCCGCCGCCTGGCCTCCGCCCTCGCCGCCCGCGGTATCGGCCGCGGCGACACGGTGGCGGTGATGCTGCCCAACACCCCGCAGATGATCGAGGCGCACTTCGGCGTACCGATGATCGGTGCGGTACTCAATACCCTCAACGTGCGCCTGGATGCCGAGGCCATCGCCTTCATGCTGCAGCACGGCGAAGCCAAGGTGCTGATCACCGACCGCGAGTTCTGCGACGTGATCCACGCCGCCCTGGGGATGCTCGATCACCCGCCGCTGGTGGTCGACGTGGACGACCCCGAGTACGGCGAAGGTTATGCGGTCAGCCCGCTGGACTATGAGGCGCTGCTCGCCGAGGGCGATCCGGAATTCGCCTGGCAGTGGCCACAGGACGAATGGGACGCCATCTCCCTCAACTACACCTCAGGCACCACCGGCAATCCCAAGGGCGTGGTTTACCACCACCGCGGCGCCTACCTGAACTCGCTGGGCAACCAGATGACCTGGTCCATGGGCCAGCATCCGGTCTACCTCTGGACCCTGCCGATGTTCCACTGCAACGGCTGGTGCTATCCCTGGACCGTTACCGCGCTGGCCGGCACCCACGTTTGCCTGCGCCGGGTCGACCCGCAGAAGATCCTCACGCTGATCCGCGAGCACCAGGTCACCCATCTGTGCGGCGCGCCCATCGTGCTCAACGCACTGATCAACATGCCCGAGTCGGCCAAGGCCGCCATCGACCACCCGGTGCACGCCATGGTCGCCGGCGCGGCTCCGCCGGCCAAGGTGATCGGCGCAGTGGAGGAAATGGGCATCAAGGTCACCCATGTCTACGGCCTGACCGAGGTCTACGGCCCGGTGACCGTCTGCGCCTGGCACGAGGAATGGGACGAGTTGCCGCTGGACGAACGCGCCCGCATCAAGTCGCGCCAGGGCGTGCGCTACCCGACCCTGGAAGGCGTGATGGTCGCCGACCCGAAGACCCTGGAGCCGGTGCCGCGCGACGGCCTGACCATCGGTGAGATCTTCATGCGCGGCAACACCGTGATGAAGGGCTACCTGAAGAACCCCACCGCCACCGAGGAATCCTTCGCCGGCGGCTGGTTCCACACCGGCGACCTGGCGGTCTGGCACCCGGACGGGTACGTGGAGATCCGCGATCGCCTCAAGGACATCATCATTTCCGGCGGCGAGAACATCTCCACCATCGAGGTCGAGGGCGTGCTCTACCGTCACCCGGCCGTGATGGAAGCCGCCGTGGTGGCCCGTGCCGACGAACGCTGGGGCGAGACGCCCTGCGCCTTCATCACCCTCAAGGCTGAGCACGCGGCGGTCGAGCCGCAGGACATCATGACCTTCTGCCGCGAGCATCTGGCCGGCTTCAAGGTGCCGCGTACCGTGGTATTCACCGACCTGCCCAAGACCTCCACCGGGAAGATCCAGAAGTTCGTCCTGCGCGACTGGGCCAACGCCCTCTGACCCCACCTTCCGCCAGCCATCGTGCGCTCCCCGCAGCGGGGAGCGCCGGAGTTCGCCATGCCTGACTACCACGCTCCCCTGCGCGACATGCGCTTCCTGCTCGACGACGTGTTCGACGCCCCCGCCCTCTGGGCGCGCCTGCCGGCGCTGGCCGAACGCATCGACGCCGACACCGCCGACGCCATCCTCGAAGAGGCGGCGAAGATCACCGGCGGCCTGCTCGCCCCGCTCAACCGCAGCGGCGACGAAGAAGGCGTGCACTTCGCCGACGGTGTGGTAAGCACGCCCGCCGGCTTCCGCGAGGCCTACGCGACCTATGCCGAGGGCGGTTGGGTCGGCCTGGCGGGCAACCCCGAATACGGCGGCATGGGAATGCCGAAGATGCTCTCGGTGCAGTTCGAGGAAATGATGTACGGCGCCAACGCCAGCTTCAGCCTCTACTCCACCCTCTCCGCCGGCGCCTGCCTGGCGCTGGATGCCCACGCCGAGGAAGCCCTCAAGAGCACCTATCTGCCGAAGATGTATGCCGGCGAATGGGCCGGCTCCATGTGCCTGACCGAGCCCCATGCCGGCACCGACCTGGGGCTGATCCGCACCCGCGCCGAGCCACAGGCCGACGGCAGCTACCGTGTCACCGGTACCAAGATCTTCATCACCGGCGGCGAGCAGGACCTCACCGACAACATCATCCACCTGGTGCTGGCCAAGCTGCCCGACGCACCGGCGGGCTCGCGGGGCATCTCGCTGTTCCTGGTACCCAAGTTCCTGGTGCAGGCCGATGGCTCACTGGGCGCGCGCAACGCGGTCTCCTGCGGCTCGGTCGAGCACAAGATGGGCATCAAGGCCTCGGCCACCTGTGTGATGAACTTCGATGGCGCCACCGGCTGGCTGGTCGGCGAGCTGAACAAGGGGTTGGCAGCGATGTTCACCATGATGAACTACGAGCGCCTGTCCATCGGCATCCAGGGGATTGGCTGCGCCGAGATGTCCTACCAGAGCGCCGTCACCTACGCCCGCGAGCGGCTGCAGAGCCGCGCCGCCAACGGCCCGGTGGCGAAGGACAAGGCCGCCGACCCGATCATCGTGCACCCCGACGTGCGTCGCATGCTGCTGACCATGAAAGCGCTGACCGAAGGCGGCCGCGCCTTCTCCACCTACGTCGGCCAGCAGCTGGACGTCGCCAAGTACGCCGAAGATGCCGCCGAACGCGAGTCGGCCCAGTCACTGGTGGCGCTGCTGACGCCGGTCGCCAAGGCCTTCTTCACCGACACCGGGCTGGAAAGCTGCATCCATGGCCAGCAGGTGTTCGGCGGCCATGGCTTCATCCGTGAATGGGGCCAGGAGCAGCTGGTGCGCGACGTGCGCATCGCGCAGATCTACGAGGGCACCAACGGCATCCAGGCGCTGGATCTGCTAGGCCGCAAGGTGATCGCCGACGGCGGCCAGGCGCTCGCCCTGTTCGCCGGAGAAATCCGCGCTTTCGCCGACGCAACCGACGGCACCGCCATGGGCGCCTTTACCGCGCCGTTGCTGGATGCGCTGGACCTGCTCGAATCCGTCACCCGCCAGGTACGTGAGCGCGCCGCCAGCCAGCCGCAGGAGATCGGCGCCGCCTCGGTGGAGTACCTGCACTTGTTCGGCTACACCGCCTACGCCTACCTCTGGGCACGCATGGCGCAGGCCAGTCTGGGCCGGGGTGACGACTTCCATAGCGGCAAGCTGGCCACTGCGCGTTTCTACTTCGCCCGCCTGCTGCCGCGCACCGAGTCCCTGGCCGGCTCGATCCGCGCCGGCAGCGACAGTCTGTTCGAGCTGCGCGCCGAGCAATTCTGACGACCTGCGTCGCCTCATTCTGTTGAGCGTGATTGCGCGGCCAGCCCTGACGGGTTGCGCCGCGCTTTTTTTTCGTCTCGGCGAATGCGGGTGGCCCACGTAGAATGAAGGCACCCACTCGCCACCGGCCTGCGTCATGAGTAACGAAAACCCGATTCTGCGTGACATTTCCCGTGTCACCCTGCAGCACTATCAGGACAGCGCCCAGTCCTTCCGAGAAGGCACCTGGGACCACGACGTCACCCAGAACATCGCCGCGCTGCTGCGGCACATTCAGGGCGAGGCGCCTTTCGTGCTGCTCGATTTCGGCTGTGGGCCGGGGCGCGACCTGTGCGCACTGAAGGGAATGGGGCATGAGCCGGTCGGCCTGGACGGCTGCGCCGACTTCGTCGCCATGGCCCGCGAGGCGAGCGGCTGCGAGGTCTGGCAGCAGGACTTCCTCGCCCTCGACCTGCCCGCCGGGCGCTTCGATGGCATCTATGCCAATGCCAGCCTGTTCCACGTACCGCGCAGCGAGCTGCCGCGCGTGCTGGGTCAGCTGCATGCGGCACTGAAACCCGGTGGCGTGCTGTTCAGCTCCAACCCGCGCGGGGAGAACCAGGAAGGCTGGAACGGCGGCCGCTATGGCTCCTACCACGACTTGGAGAACTGGACCCGTGTGCTGGAAGACGCGGGGTTCCGCGAACTGGAACACTACTACCGCCCGGAAGGCCTGCCGCGAGAGCAGCAGCCGTGGCTGGCGAGCGTGTGGCGCAAAGCTTGAACTGACGCCAGCTCTACCGGCGGATCGCAGGCAGGGCCCGCCCCTGCAGGGGAACACGACTCCTCTCAGGGGCGAGCCACACCAGCGACTTGATCACGCGGGTGTTGTCACCCGCGCTGAACCGCCGATCAGCCCTTCGCCGCCCAGGCGTTGAAGCGCTGCTCCAGGTCTTCGCCATGGTCGACCCAGAACTCGAAGTTCACCGGTACCGCCTGGTCCAGGTTTGCCGGCGCCGTGTTCAGGCGCTCGACCAGCTTGGGATCGATCAGCTGGGTGGTACCCAGATTCACCGAGCCGTAGCCCAGCTTCACGGTATGGATCTTCTGCTGCGCGGGTGAGAGTGAGAAGGCGATGAAGTCCTCGGCGGCCTTCTTGTTCGGGCTGCCCTTGGGGATCGCCCAGGAGTCGATGGCATACAGGCTGCCGTTCCACACCACCTTCATCGGCACGCCCTCTTCCTGTGCCGCGAAGGCGCGGCCGTTGTAGGCGGTGCTCATGACCACGTCACCACTGGCGAGGAATTGCATCGGCTGCGCGCCGGACTCCCACCACTGGATCGACGGCTTGATCTCGTCGAGCTTCTTGAAGGCGCGGTCCACGCCCTCCTTCGTCGCCAGCACCTTGTACAGGTCTTCCTTTTTGACGCCGTCAGCCAGCAGGGCGATCTCCAGGGTGTACTTGGCGCCCTTGCGCAGGGAACGCTTGCCGGGGAATTTCTGGGTGTCCCAGAAGTCCTGCCAGCCGGTCGGACCGTTGGCGAGGCGCTTGCCGTCGTAGACCATGGCCATCGACCAGACCAGCAGGCCAGCGCCGCAGTCGGAGAGGGTGCCAGGTACATAATCCTCGGCCTTGCCGAGGATCGACGGGTCCAGATGCTCGAACAGGCCTTCGTCGCAGCCGCGCAGCAGCTCCGGGCCCTCCACCTGGACGACGTCCCAGTTGACGCCGCCGGTGTCGACCATGGCCTTGATCTTGCCCATTTCGCCGTTGTACTCGCCGGCGATCACCTTCATCCCTTCCTTTTTCTCGAAGGGTTTGTAGAAGGCTTCGGTCTGTACGTCCTTGCTGATACCGCCGAAGGAGATCACGGTCAGGTCAGCGGCCATGGCGCCGGACGCCACGCCCATGAGCAGGGCTCCCAGAATCGGGTTTTTCATTTCCACCTCTTGGCATTGTTGTTGGCAGATGGTTCAAGCACGCAGGCGCCTGGTCTCTGCGGACCGGGGCACGATAACAGGGTCAGGTGCGGTAGACGGCCTCACCGTCCTCGATCAGGCGCAGCGCCGACTCCCAGGCCAGCAGGTGCAGACCGTCGGTCAACGCCTCCTCTTCCTGTACGGCAACGCGCTCGCACACGGCGTGCGGCGGATAACGCAGCTGGCGGCCGCCGGCCAGGGCCTGGACCTGCGCCTGGCAGGCGCGTTCGAGGAAGTAGATCTGGTTGAAGGCCTCGGCGATACAGCGCCCGGTAGCCAGCAGGCCGTGGTTGCGCAGGATCATCACCATATGACTGCCCAGGTCGTTGACCAGGCGCGAGCGCTCGCCCGGGTCCAGGGCGATGCCTTCGTAGTCGTGGTAACCCAGGCGGTTGTAGAACTTCAGCGCGTGCTGGCTGATCGGCAACAAGCCGTCTTCCTGGGCAGATACCGCGATGCCGGCAGCCGTGTGGGTGTGGATCACGCAGGCCACGTCTTCGCGGGCGGCGTGCACGGCGGAATGGATGTTGAAACCGGCGCGGTTGACGCTTTTCGGGCCGAAGCGCGGGTCGATGACGTCACCGGCGTGGTCGACCTTGACCAGGTCGGAGGCACGCATTTCGTGGAACAGCACGCCGTAGCGGTTGATCAGGTAGTGCCCCGGCTCGCCCGGCACCCGCGCCGAGATGTGGGTGTCGATGTGATCGGTCCAGCGGAAGTGCGCGATCAGCCGATACAGCGCGGCGAGGTCGCAGCGCGCCTGCCACTCTTCGGCGGAAATGCTCGACGGATCGATGTTGTAAGCTGTGTCACGCATGACGGGCGGTCCTTGTTGTTCTTTCAGGCGGTGCGGCAGTTTGCCGCTTCACGTGACCGAGTGTGCTGGTCACGCCCGGCCCGCACCATGCACAGGGACAACGCAGAAATTGCAGTGCTGTTATGGTCCGAGGACCTGTACAGATCGCCCATCGCTCACCCACACAAGAATCGGACCTTCGGATGCTGTTGCTCGACCCCACCTCGGACATTCCCCTGGTCACCCAGATCGTCGACGGCATCGCCCAGGCCATCGACGAGCAGCGCCTGCGCTCCGGCGCCAAGCTGCCCTCGATCCGCAAGTTCGCCCAGGCCAATGGCGTCAGCCACTTCACCGTGGTCGAGGCCTATGATCGGCTGGTGGCGCGCGGCTGCCTGAACGCGGTGCCCAATGCCGGTTTCTACGTGCGCGGCCCGGCAGTCGAGGACAGCGCCGGCGATGAGGCACCCACCGAATTCGACTTCGATGCGCACCTGCTGCTGCACAAGGTCTTCCAGCCGCTGGGCATGGAAATCCGTCCCGGTGTCGGCCTGCTGCCCGAGCACTGGCTTGACGGCGAAGGCTTGCAGCGAGGCCTGCGCAGCCTGGCGCGGGAAGAGCCGACCCAGTTCGGCAACTACGGCCACAGCAAGGGCAACCTGAAACTGCGCGGCAAGCTGGCGGACCGTCTGGCGGACGCCGGCGTCAGCGCCAGCCCCGAGCAGATCCTGCTGACCGCCGGCGCCAGCCAGGCACTGGACCTCACCGTGCGCTACCTGGTGCAACGCGGCGACCCGGTGCTGGTCGATGAGCCCGGCTACCACAACCTGTTCCTCAATCTGCGCCTGCAGGGCGCGCAGTTGCTGGGCGTGCCCCGCAGCGCCGATGGGCTGGACCTGGATCGTCTGGAGCAACTGGCCCGCGAGTACCGGCCCAAGGTCTACTTCACCCAGGCGCGCCTGCAGAGCCCCACCGGCGGCAGCCTGTCACTGGCGGCAGCACACCGCCTGCTGCAGCTGGCGGAGAAATACGATTTCCTCATCGTCGAGAACGACATCTATGCCGACCTGGACCCCGCCGGCCAACTGCTGCTCGCCAACCTCGATCAACTGGCGCGGGTGATCTACATCGGCAGCCTGTCCAAGGTCATCGCCCCGGCGCTGCGCACCGGTTTCATCGCCGCGCACCCCGAGCTGATCGAGGAACTGGTTCCGCTGAAAATGGTCAGTGGCCTGACCAGCTCGGAGCTCACCGAAACCCTGGCCCTGGACATCCTCCTGCAAGGCCGCCACCGCAAGCACGTGCGCCAGTTGCGCGACCAGCTCGGCGAAGCCCATGACAGCGTGGCGCGACGCCTGGAAGCCGCCGGCCTGGAAATCTTCCACGAACCCCGCGCTGGCCTGTTCCTCTGGGCCCGCCACCGCGCGGTGGATGACGCCACCCTGCTCGCCAGCCGCGCCAAGGAGGCGAAGATCCTGCTGTTCCCCGGCCAGTTGTTCATGCCCGATGGCCGCAGCGTGCCGTGGATGCGCTTCAACGTCGCGCACTCGCTGGATGAGCGGCTGTATGCCTTTCTCTCGAAACAAGGCTGAGGGCGGTCACAAAACTCTCGGCCACCGAGTCCAAGGAAGAAGAGCCGGAATTTCGCCGGCCACGTCAGGAGGACACCGTGAAATTCCCAGCCATCGACAACGAACACCTGCAACGCGCCCAGCGCGGCGAACCCGCCGCCCTCGATGCCTTGCTGCTGGCCCTGCAAGCGCCGGTCTACAACCTCGCCCTGCGTATGCTCGGCCGTCGTGAAGACGCCCAGGACGCCAGCCAGGAAATCCTCCTGCGCATCACCACGCACCTGGCCAGTTTCCGTGGCGACAGCCAGTTCTCCACCTGGGCCTTCCGCATCGCCAGCAACGCGCTGCTGACCGCGCGCACCAAGGTTCGCGAGACGCCCACCGTGTCGCTGGAAGCCCTGGCGGAAAAGCTCGACCTCGGCCTGCGCCTGGCCCAGGCCAACGAGCGCCCGCTGGAGCCGGCCGACAAGCTCGCCGCCGAACGCATCGCACTCGCCTGCACCCAGGGCATGCTGATGTGCCTGGAACGCGAGCAGCGCCTGGCCTACGTGCTGGACATCGCCTTTGGCCTGGATTCGGAAACCGCCGCTGCCGTGCTCGAGATCGAGCCGGCGACCTACCGCAAGCGCCTGTCGCGGGCTCGCCAGCGGCTGGATGAGTTCATGCACCAGCACTGCGGTCTGGTCAACGCCCAGGCCGCCTGCTCCTGCGAGCGCCAGGCGCTGGCATTACCGCCTGACGGCACCGATACCCGCCAGGCCAGGAGCGAGTTGCTCGCCCTCACCCGCCTCGCGGATGCGGCAGCAGTGTTCCGCGCGCACCCGGACTACCAGGTACCGCAACGGGTGATCGAAACCGTCCGCGCCGTGCTGCAGCAGCACACTGGAGGCTGGCAATGAACGCGGTCGCCGATCTGGGTTATCCCGAGGGTTTTCAGCCGCTGCAACGCCGCAACCCGCTGCTGGACCTGCTCGGTCCATTCCTGGTGCGTGGCGAAGGCGAATCGCTGGAACTGGGCCTGCTGCTGGACGAACGCCACACCAACAGCCGCGGCGGCGTGCACGGCGGCATTCTCGCCACCCTGGCCGACATCGGCATGGGCTATGCGGTGGCCTTCTCCAGCCAACCACCGCAACCGCTGGTCACCGCCAGCCTGACCCTGGACTACGTGTCCAGCGCCCAGGTCGGCGACTGGTTGAGCATCCGCCTGCTGCACAGCCGGCGCGGCAGGCAGATGGCATTCGCCAACGCGCTGCTGTCGGTAGGCGACAAGGTGGTGGCCCAGGCCAGCGCGGTGTTCGCCGTACCAGCACAACGTTGATCCTGCAGATATCGCCAGCCGCCGCGTGAGGCCGTAGACTTGCCGCCCATCAGCAACCGCCAGCAAGAGATCGACTATGGGCGCCCAGTGGAAAGCCAAACATAAAGAAGTCGCCGCCAACGCCAAGGGCCGCGTGTTCGGCAAACTGTCGAAGGAAATCATGATCGCCGCGCGAAATGGCGCCGACCCGGACATGAACCCGAAACTGCGTCTGGTCGTCGAGCAGGCCAAGAAGGCCTCGATGCCCCGCGATACCCTGGAGCGCGCCATCAAGAAAGGCGCCGGCCTGCTGGACGGCGCCGCCACCTTCGAGCGCGTGGTCTACGAAGGCTTCGCCCCGCACCGCGTACCGGTGATCGTCGAATGCCTGACTGACAACGTGAACCGCACCATCGCGGAAATCCGCGTGCTGTTCCGCAAGGGCCAGCTGGGCGCTTCCGGCTCGGTGTCCTGGGACTTCGATTACCTGGGCCTGGTCGAGGCCACCCCGGCCAGCGCTGACGCCGACCCGGAACTGGCCGCCATCGAAGCTGGCGCCCAGGACTTCGAGCCGGGCGAAGAAGAAGGCGACACCTTGTTCCTCACCGACTCCACCGACCTGGACGCCGTCTGCCGCGCCCTGCCCGAGCACGGCTTCACCGTCGCCTCGGCCAAGCTCGGCTACAAGGCGAAGAACCCGGTAAGTCTGTCCGACGCGGAACTGGAAGAAGTCGAAGCCTTCCTCGATGCCCTGGACGGCAACGACGACGTGCAGAACCTCTACGTCGGCCTGGCGTAACCCGCCGTTGCAAGGGGCTGGGCCATGCCCTGCCCCTTGCTGCCGCGTCAGTACAGCCCGGTCGCGCTCCCCGGCTCGAAGACCGGAGTCTGATTGGCGTGGATCATGTTGTAGCTCAGCATGAACGCCACGCCGCCCTCGCTGCCCAGCGCCTGGCTGACCCAGCCGATCGGGTTATTGAACAGCGAGTCGTCCGGGTTGAGCACGCCGATGGCCGCCGTGTCCGGATCGTTGTCCCAGGTGACGTCACCCCAGTGCCAGCCCAACCCCTCCACGTACTGCCGGCCGAGCAAGGCTCCGAGCGCGAAGACCGCGTCATCGGCCACCTCGCGCTGTTGCTCCTTGGCATCGCGGACGTACTGGGTGATTGCCGCGACCACCGCGTCGGGTGGCAACTCCGGTGCCAGTTGCAGTAGTACCAGGGCCTGCTGTTGCAGGTCTTCCAGTTGTTGCTCCAGTTCCGCCGACAGCGGAATGATTTCAGCCATGCTTCCTTCTCCTGAAACGGTTCTCGCGCTCTCCTGGCGAGTCCCTGTCACTGTGAAACTTTCATTCGGCAACGCTCACGCGGAGCGTCCCATCAGGACATCCTGGCTCCCTTCGGCCTTCTCCCGCAGGAAATCCCAGGTGGTGCGCATGCGCGCGATGTCCTTGAGTTCGGTCGGCATCAGCATCCAGAAGGTCCGCACGAACTCGATCTCCCCCGCCAGGACCGGCTGCAGCGACGAGTCCTCGGCTGCCGCGAACGCCGGCAGGATTGCCAGCCCGGCGCCCTCTGCCACCGCACGCTGCTGCGCCAGGATGCTGGTGCAGCGCAGCGCCATGTGCAGCGGCCGGCCGATCTCGTCGAGGTACTGCAGCTCCTTGCTGTAGAGCAGGTCGTCGACATAGCCCACCAGGGCATGGTCGCGCAGGTCATCGCGAGTTCCGATCGGCCCGCGCTCGGCGAGGTAATCCTTCGAGGCATAGAGGCGCAGCACGTAGTCGGTCAGCCGGGTAATGATGTAGGGCCCGCGACCGGGGCGCTCCAGGGTGATGACGATATCCGCCTCGTGGCGCGACAGCTGCAGCGCGCGCGGCACCGCCAGCAAGTCCACGCCCAGGTGTGGGTGACGCTGGTTCAGCTCCACCAGCTGCGAGGTCAGCAGCGTCGAGCCGTAACCCTCGGTTGCGCCGATACGTACCTTGCCGGAGAGATTGTCTTCGGTGCCGGCCAGGCGCTTCTCGATCACCTTGCAGGCACTTTCCATCGCCTCGGCCTGGGGCAGCAGTCCGTGGCCGGCCTCGGTCAGCCGATAGCCGGCGGGTTCGCGCACCAGCAGTTGGGCGCCGATGCTCTTCTCCAGCGCCTGCAGCCGGCGGGCGACAGTGGTGTGGTCCACCCCCAGGCGCCGCGCGGCGACGGTGAGCTTGCCGGCACGGGAAAGCTCGAGGAAGAAACGCAGATTGTCCCAGTCCATTGACTCACCCGTGCGCGCTATATCTGCAAAAATGCAGACCATACTTGCACATCACCGCATTGAGAACATCAAAAATGCACTGTTAGGATCGGACCACACAAGAACAAAGCCTTCAGGCTGGGAGAACCCCGATGACTGCACCTGCCGTCCCGACCGTCAAACTCTTCCTCGATGGCAAGCCCGTCGAGTCCACCACCTCCGAATGGCGCGACGTGATCAACCCTGCCACCCAGGAAGTCCTCGCCCGCGTGCCCTTCGCCACGCCCGAGGAAGTCGAGCGCGCAGTGGCCAGCGCCAAGGCTGCATTCAGGACCTGGAAGAAGACCCCCATCGGCGCCCGCGCGCGCATCTTCCTCAAGTACCAGCAACTGATCCGCGAGAACATGAAGGAACTGGCGGCTATCCTCACCGCCGAACAGGGCAAGACCCTGCCGGATGCCGAAGGCGACGTGTTCCGCGGCCTGGAAGTAGTCGAGCACGCCTCGGCCATTGGCAACCTGCAACTGGGCGAGCTGGCCAACAACGTGGCTGGCGGCGTGGATACCTTCACCATCCTGCAACCCATCGGTGTCTGCGCCGGCATCACCCCCTTCAACTTCCCGGCGATGATCCCGCTGTGGATGTTCCCGATGGCCATCGCCACCGGCAACACCTTCGTCCTCAAGCCCTCCGAGCAGGACCCGATGGTGACCATGCGCCTGGTCGAACTGGCCCATGAAGCCGGTGTGCCGCCGGGCGTGCTCAACGTCATCCATGGCGGCCCGGACGTGGTCAACGCGATCTGCGATCACCCGGACATCAAGGCAGTCTCCTTCGTCGGCTCGACCCGCGTCGGCACTCACGTCTATAACCGCGCATCCCTGGCCGGAAAGCGCGTGCAGTGCATGATGGGCGCGAAAAACCACGCGGTGGTGCTGCCCGACGCCAACAAGGAACAGACCCTCAACGCCATTGCCGGCGCAGCCTTCGGCGCCGCCGGGCAGCGCTGCATGGCGGTATCGGTGGCAATCCTGGTGGGCGAAGCCAACCAGTGGATTCCCGACTTGGTGGCCAAGGCGCAGACCCTCAAGGTCAGCGGCGGCACCGAAGCCAATACCGACGTCGGCCCGCTGGTTTCCTGCGCGGCGCTGGACCGCGTCAGCGGCCTGATCGAGCGCGGCACCCAGGAGGGCGCCAAGCTGGAGCTGGACGGTCGTAATCCGCAGGTGGCCGGCTACGGCAAGGGCAACTTCGTCGGCCCGACCGTTTTCTCCGGCGTTACTCCGCAAATGACCATCTACCGCGAGGAAATCTTCGGCCCGGTGCTCTGCGTGGTGTCGGTGAAGACCTTCGATGAGGCCATCGAGCTGATCAACGCCAACCCCAATGGCAACGGCACTGCGCTGTTCACCCGTTCCGGCGCCGCCGCCCGCCACTTCAAGGAAGAGATCGACGTCGGCCAGGTGGGCATCAACGTGCCGATCCCGGTACCGGTACCGCTGTTCTCCTTCACCGGCTCGCGCGGCTCGAAGCTGGGCGACCTGGGCCCGTACGGCAAGCAGGTGGTGCAGTTCTACACCCAGACCAAGACCGTCACCGAGCGCTGGTTCGACGAGAACGAGGTCGGCGGTGCGGTGAACACCACCATCAACCTCAAGTAAGCCCTGCCCGCCCGCCTGCCCCGAGCCGGCCCGGACTCAGCATGGATGCTGGTCCAGGTTCGGCACCACGCGGGCGGGCACCTCCTTTTGCGCCTGATCGATCGGGCGCCCCGAACAAGAAGAAGAGGACCACCCCATGCGCATCGGCTTCATCGGACTCGGCAACATGGGCGGCCCCATGGCC
Source organism: Pseudomonas sp. YH-1 (assembly GCF_051990045.1). Classification (NCBI taxonomy): domain Bacteria; kingdom Pseudomonadati; phylum Pseudomonadota; class Gammaproteobacteria; order Pseudomonadales; family Pseudomonadaceae; genus Pseudomonas; species Pseudomonas sp. YH-1. The sequence continues at coordinate 4,607,858 of NZ_CP178184.1, forward strand.
GCCAACCTGCTCAAGGCCGGCTTCGACCTGAGTGTCTTCGATCTCTCCTCCAAGGCCGTGGAAGCGGCCGTCACCCTTGGCGCCCGCGCCCTGGCATCCCCCGCCGAAGTGGCGCGCGACGATGTCGAGGTGATCATCACCATGCTGCCCGCCGCCGCCCACGTGAAGCAGGTTTACCTCGGCGACGACGGCCTGCTGGCCAACGTGCAGCCCGGCGTCTTGCTGATCGATTCGTCCACCATCGATCCACTGAACGCCCGCGAGGTCAGCGCCGCTGCGCACGCCCACGGCAACCCGATGCTGGACGCGCCGGTTTCCGGCGGCACCGCCGGTGCGGCAGCCGGCACCCTGACCTTCATGGTCGGCGGCGAGCAGACCGACTTCGAGCGCGCCCGCCCGGTGCTCGCGGCCATGGGCAAGAACCTCGTGCACTGTGGCGGTGCCGGCAACGGCCAGGTAGCCAAGGTGGCAAACAACCTGCTGCTGGGCATCTCGATGATCGGCGTGGCGGAAGCCATGTCGCTGGGTGTGAAGCTGGGCATGGATGCGGAGGTGCTGGCCGGTATCATCAATACCTCCAGCGGCCGCTGCTGGGCCTCGGAGGTGAACAATCCACTCACCGGCGCACCAGCCGCGCGAGGTTACAGTGGCGGCTTCGGCACCGACCTGATGCTCAAGGACCTGGGCCTGGCCAGCGAGGCGGCGCGGCAGATTCGCCATCCGGTGCTGCTTGGCGCCCTCGCGCAGCAGCTGTTCCAGACCTTCAGCAACCAGGGCAATGGCCAGTTGGACTTCTCGGCCATCGTGAAGCTCTACGAACAGAACTAAGCCGCTCTCCAGCGGGCGCTTTTCGTAGGAGCGAGCTTGCTCGCGAACCTCCTCGCTGCGGGGCTGTTCGCGAGCAAGCTCGCTCCTACAAAGGTCGCCCTCTGCAACGCGCCTTCAGGGCGCCTATCTCGGCTATCATGCGCGCTCCGCCCCACCGGATGCCGCCCGATGATCCTCCGCCCACAAACCCCGACACTCTGGGTCCTTCTGTTCTCGCTCAAGGGGTCGATCATCCCGGCCATCTGGCGCAAGGTGCTCTACACGGTGCTGCTCAGCTCGCTGGTGGTGGCCACCCACGGCACGCTCTACCACTACAAGGTGATCATCACCTCCACGCCCTTCACCCTCTGGGGGCTGACGCTGGCGATCTTCCTCGGCTTTCGCAACAACGTCGCCTACCAGCGCTTCTGGGAGGCGCGCACGCTCTGGGGCGAACTGCTGATCGTGACCCGCAACCTGGCGCGGCAGACCCGCTCGCTGCTGCCCGATCTCGATGCGCAAAGCCGCCGCCAGCTCTGCAAGCCGCTGATCGCCTTCGGCTACACGCTACGCGACCAGTTGCGCGGCACCGTGCAAGGCGCCGACGTGAAGCGCGTGCTGGGCGAGGACGCTGCAACCTTCGCCAACTGCCGCAATCCGGCCAACGCGTTGCTGGCGGAGCTGGGCCAGCGCTTCGCCGACCAGAGCCGCGCGGCGGGCGCCAGCGACATCACCCTGGCTGCCATCGACCAGCAGATGACCCGCCTGTCCTACGTGCTGGGCGGCTGCGAGCGCATCAGCAACACGCCGATCCCCTATCCCTACATCCTGATGCTGCACCGCATCGTGCACGTCTACTGCTTCCTGCTGCCCTTCTGCCTGGTGGACAGCATCGGCTGGTTCACCCCGCTGGCGGTGTGCGTACTGGCCTACACCTTCTTCGGCCTGGACGCCCTGGGCGATCAGATCGCCGATCCGTTCGATACCCAACCCAACGATCTGCCGCTGGATGCCATGAGCCGCAACCTGGAAATCACCGTGCTGGAGATCCTCGGTGATACCGACCTGCCTGAACCGCTGAAGCCAGTGGACGGCCTGCTGCTCTGATCCAGCCTTGAGGATTATTCGATGAACCACCTGAAAGACGTGCCGCTGAACAAGGCCTACCTGCTGCTCAACCACGGCCCGAGCACCCTCGTCACCAGCGAGCACGAAGGCGTCGCCAACGTCATGGCCGCTGCCTGGGTCATGCCGCTGGACTTCGATCCGCCCAAACTGATGCTGGTACTGGACCGCAACACCTGGTCACGCCATCTGGTAGAAGGCTCGGGCGCATTCGTCATCCAGCTGCCGACGCGCCAGCAGGCTGAGCTGACCCTGGCAGTGGGTTCGAGCAACGGCGGCGAAGGCGACAAGTTCGAGCAACTGGACATCCGCACCGCCCGCGCGAAGCTGGTCGAGGCGCCGATCGTCGAGGGCTGCGTGGCCTACCTGGAATGCAAGGTCATCAGCGAGCCGAACAACCAGGAGAAGTACGACCTGTTCATCGCCGAGGTGGTTGCCGCTTACGCCGATGAGCGCGCGTTCTCCAATGGCCGCTGGCATTTCCCCAGCGCCGAGTTGCGCACCATTCACTACCAGGCGGGCGGCGCCTTCTTCGCCACCGGCGAGGCGTTCCAGGTCAGTCGCGGCTGACCGGCTGCCAGGCTGCCGGCGCCGAACCCAGTTCGGAGGCCGGCAACTCCCAGTACAGTGGCGAGCCCGCGACCTGCAGTGGCGGACGCAAGCGCTGCGCATGCCCCCAGGGCGTTGTCTCGATGCCCGAAGACAGATCGGCAGCTGTCTCGGCCGCCAGCTCCGGCGAACCCACTGATGAAACTCCCGCCTCCAGCAGGCATTGCGCCGTACGTGCCAACGAGAGGCGCCAACGGCTCCCGCGGCCACTACGCCGACGTTCGGCCAATCCGCGCAATGCGGCCGCTGCAATCAGGTAGCCGGTGGCGTGATCGAGCGCCTGCACCGGCAGCGGTACCGGCTTGTCCTCGCCCCGCCAGATGCGCCCGGCTTCGGCGATGCCGCTGCTCATCTGCACCAGGCTGTCGAACCCGCGCCTTTGGCTCCAGGGGCCCGACCACCCATAGGCATTCAGGCTGACATCCACCAGGCCCGGTGCAATGCTCCGGCGAACATCGGCGCCCAATCCCAGGCGCTCCAGGGCATCGGCCCGATAGCCGTGCACCAGCACGTCGGCGCTGGCGAGCAGCGCCTGAAAGCGCTCGCGAGCTGCTGGTTGACGCAGGTCCAGCCGCGCGCAGTGCTTGCCCAGGGTGACTTCCGGGACCACGCCAGGCTCGTCCCAGTCCGGTGGGTCGATGCGCAGAACCTCAGCGCCGAATCCAGCAAGGAATCGCGTGGCGATGGGCCCCGCCAGCACGCGGGTCAGGTCCAGCACACGCAATCCGGCCAACGGGCGCTCGCGGTCGATCTCGATGTCCAGGGAAGCCGCGGACACCAGCTGAAGATCACGCAACACCAGCGGTTCGCGGGCAACCGCGATACCCTGCGGGTGCTGCTTCCAGGCATCCCAGGAGCGCATCTCGGCTGCACAGCCGCCTTCCTTCACGATAGCCAGTTCCAGTTCGCCCTTGTCCCAGTTCGCCACGGCCTCTGCGACCCGATCACGATCATTGTCTGCCCCAAGCACCCGAAGGGCGGCGGCGCGGTGATGCGGAGCATTGGTGTGCAGACGAATCCAGCCGTCGCGGGCACGGTAGTTACCGGCGATGGCATCCCACAGGTCAGGGGGCGCCCAGCCCTGGGCGCGCAAGGAGGTGGAGAACCACAAGGAGGCCAGGCGGCGATCCACGACCAACGATGCGGCGGCGCCGGGCTCAGGCTCCAGCCACTCGCCCAGCGCCAAGCCGGCGCTGGCTATGCTGGCGGCGGCCAGTTCGGTGACGAAGAAAGCCGAAGGCAGAGAGCCTTCGCTGCGAAAGGCCAGATGACTCAGGCGCTCAGCCTGGCCACCAAGGGACGTCCAAAGTCGCTCCGCAAGAACCCGCTGCATCTCTATCTCCGCCTTCTCCGTGGAGCTTCACCTTAGCCGCGCAGCGTCAGGCGGGCGAGCCGACCTTGGTCGACAGGCAATAAAAAGCCCGCAATCAAGCGGGCCTTTCGATGGGGAGCTAGTCCTTTAGCTGATTTTCATCCTCTGCCCCCAGGTGTGAAAAAAACGTGAAGAGCGGAGCCGCCGAAACATTTTGTTGGAGATCACCTGTAGTTGAGGCTGGTGCTCAGCTCGAGTAATCCAGCGCGGTCCAGACACGGCTGAGCCCGTCGCTTATCTGGCAGCTCGACAGATCTTCCGCTTCCCCCCGCGAAGACAGGCGCACGGTGGAGTCGCCCTCACCTTCGGTCAGCCACTGCAGGCGCCCGCAATTGGGCGTGTCAATCACATAGCTGGCGGCGATCGCCGAACGATCCTTCGGCAGACGGATGGCATCGCGGACCGTACCGCGCTCTTCGATGCGCTTGCCGTCGGCGACCAGCACCGCCCAGGCCTCCTTGCCCTCGATGATGAGGTAGGCGCCATTGGCGCGCGGAACGTCCGCCTGAGGCTGGGCACAGCCCGCCAGCATCGCCACACCTGCGCAAAGCATCAGTTTCTGCAGCATCGCCATCGCTCCTGTTCGTCGAGAGGTGCCCGCCAGGCCAGTGGCGGCGGGCACTTCAGGGTTTCTGTCAGACCGTGAGAGGGATACTAGGAGAAAATACTGTTCATGCATACAGTATTTTGCGAAAATTTTTTAAACCTCGACGAAAGGCCACAGTCCATTGGCTACGTCGATCACCTCGGATCACAGGGCATGGGCCTGATACCCATTGAGGAGCAAGCGATGGTGAGCATCCATCAGCTGAAATACACCGTGAACCACATGGCCATCGAGGAAGTCAGCGAGGCCGTTTCGGAACTGCTGCTGGAGGGGTTGGTCACAGAAGGCAAGACGCCCTTCAGCCGCACCCACTTCAACGTGTGCTTCGCGGAAATCGAGGCCCTGATGCAGCGCGCCGGCTATCACCGCGCGCTGGATGTGGTGGGCTACCAGGGCCAGGCCTACGCCATGTTCGATCCCAGCCGCTGGGACGCCGTGGAAGTCCTGCGCTGGCTGAAGGAGTACGTCGAGGAGTCGAAGGCGCTCAGCACCGCCTGACAGCGCGGGTCTTTTCGCAGGTCGTGGTTGCGGGAGCAGCGACTTGCGAAGGCCTACCTGGCGCACTAATGTCCCATGCACTTTTTCCCGCTTGCCGAATCAAGGACGATTCCATGAGCGACTCTTCCTCCGACGACAGCTGGCTCTGGGCCTACCGCAAACTCCGTAGCTGGGATGTAGGCCGGGTCAGCTCAGCGTTTCTCGCCACACTCTTCCACTGGCGCGGCGACACCGGGCTGTTCTATAGCCATGGCGGCCTGCGCAAGTCCCGCCTGACCCGCGACGACCTGATCGACTGATCCAGCCTACTGCTGCTGGTAATAGCCACTGCCACGCGGATAGACCGCGCCGTTGGGGTATTCGATGCTCTGGCGGATGCCGCCGCTGCCTTGATCGATGATCACCGTGCCCGAGCGCGTCTCGCCATAGCTGCGCGGCACCTGGACACCGCCATAACCGTCATTGCGCTGCCAGCTGGAGGAGCTCTCCACGCTGCCGCTCGCGCCTGGGCTGATGTAGATGCGCTGGATCGCCGGCGGCGATTGCTGCCACTGAGGCTGGCTCTGGTTGCGCTGCCGGGACTGCCCGTCCTGCGTGGAAAACTGCTGCGCGTAGAGGGGCATCGCCAGGGCACAACAGACAATGACCCCGAGGCTTCTGAGACCAATCATGACGATCTCCCGAATGAGGGAAAGGCTCCAGCTTACCAAGCCTTGTCTCTCGGCGCAGGGCAATGCGATCACGCAATACAAATCCATATGTATCAAATAGTTATGAATTCTTTGTAACGTTAAATATACGAATCTCACCCACCCAGGTGCCACCTAGCGGCCCAACCCCACGCCAGGGACTCATCCCTTGCTGGAACAACCGGATAGCGTCGACTCTTAAAGCTTTTTGTATAATATTTTATTCTTTAAAAACAATCAGATAGACAACACATATAAACCTTTACGCGAACTAATGGAGGCCTGTTGCGAAGCATTCCCAGCAGGCACCTGGCGCAGCAGCTCAACCAGTGCCTCCAGCCTTAAATACCCCCCTTGCCATTCCATTGCCACGATTGGCATTTCTTTCTCAATCAGTAAGATGCAGCGACTTTCGTAAGGAACGCCTCATGTTCGGACGCTGCCTGACCCTGCTGCTGATCCTCGCAATCCCCACCGTTGCCTCCGCTGCTGCCCCACGCACCTTCGAGGAAGCCAAGAAGGTCGGGCGCAAGCTGTACGCCCGCCAGTCGGTGGAGTTCTATTGCGGCTGCCGCTACAGCGGCACCAAGGTCGATCTGAAGAGCTGCGGCTACACCCCGCGCAAGAATGCCAACCGGGCTTCGCGCATCGAGTGGGAGCACATTGTCCCCGCCTGGGTGATCGGCCATCAGCGCCAGTGCTGGCAAAGTGGCGGGCGCAAGAACTGCTCGCGCAATGACCGGGTGTACCAGAGAGCCGAGGCCGACCTGCACAACCTGGTGCCGAGCATCGGCGAGGTCAACGGCGACCGCGCCAACTACAGCTTCGGTTGGCTGCAGCAGAAACCTTCGCAGTACGGTGCCTGCCCGATGGTGGTGGACTTCAAGGCACGCAAGGCCATGCCCCGCGCGCAGATTCGCGGCATGATCGCCCGCACCTACTTCTATATGAGCGACCGCTACGGCCTGAAGCTGTCCAAACAGGACCGCCAACTGTTCACCGCCTGGAGCAAGCAGTACCCGGTGGAAGCCTGGGAACGCCAGCGCAACCAGATGGTTGGCTGCGTGATGGGCTGGGGCAATCCTTACGTCGGCCCGATCGAGACCGACCGCTGCCCGACGCCGAAAGTGGCCAGGCGCTGAAGCCTCGCGACAGCCGCCAACGCCAGCAGTAGACTCCGACAGCCGTCCAGCTGGACGAGCCCACCTTTCTCTGTCTGGAGTAAGCAGCATGTCCCTCTCGATCTACCAGGCTTCCGTTCCCGTCTTCATCCGTATGCTCGGCAACCTCTCGGCGATTCTCGCCAAGGCTGCCGCCCATGCCGAAGCCAAGTCCATCGACCCTTCTGTCCTTATCAACGCCCGCCTCGCCCCGGACATGTTTGCCCTGGCTCGCCAGGTGCAGATCGCCACCGACTCCGCCAAGGGCGCTGGTGCGCGCCTGGCCGGCGTGGAAGTGCCGAGCTACGCCGATGACGAAACCACCTTCGCCGAGTTGCAGGCGCGCATTGCGAAGACCGTTGCGTTCCTCAAGACGCTCAAGCCCGAGCAGTTCGAAGGCGCTGAAAACCGCACCATCGAGCTGAAGCTTCGCACCCGCGAAGTCAGCTTCAAGGGCTCGGACTTCCTGCTGGGCTTCGTCAACCCGAACTTCTATTTCCATATCACTACGGCCTACGACATCCTCCGCCACAACGGCGTGGAAGTTGGCAAGATGGACTATCTGGGCGGCGTCTGATCGCTCCGGGCGCCGGGCTCCGGCGCCCTTCAACCGCGCGACAGCGGCAGCGTGGTGGTGGACTTGATCTCCGAGAGCGCCACGATGGAGTTGATCTCCTGAACCCCCGGCACCTGGGACAGCCGTTCGAAGAAGAAACGCTCGTACGCCTCCACATCTTCGGTGACGATACGCAGCATGAAGTCCACGGCCCCCATCAGGACATGGCACTCCAGCACCTCGGGAAACGCTTCCATGGCCTGGGCGAAATCCGTCAGGTGATTGCGCCCGTGGGCGTTGAGCTTCACCTGGGCAAATATCTGGGTGTTCAAGCCGATTTTCTTGCGATCCAGCAGGGTTACCTGCTTGCGGATCACACCCTCTTCCTTCAGACGCTGAATCCGTCGCCAGCACGGTGACTGGGACAGACCGATACGTTCGGCGATCTCTGCCGTGGACAGCGTCGCCTCCTCCTGCAGCAGGGCGAGGATCTTGCGGTCGTGAGCATCCAGTGAAATAGGCATAGATAATTCGTCTTGTGCAAATTTAGAGAATCATTAATGCACACCTAAACGCCTAGCGGCTAAAAACAGGCAAATAAATCCCCGGCATGGGCCGCAGAATACTCCTCACTTCTCCTGCATCGGCCTGCCGTCATGACACTCCCCGCTCTCCATCTCGTGGAACTTCCCCTGGATCAACAGGACCGCCCGGTTCCCACCGAAGCAGCTGCCGACGTGCGCTACCTGATCCGGGCTGAGATCGACGCCGATATCCTTTGCCGACTGCTGAACCAGTTCGCGCTCCAGGGCCACGTACCGGCCGAGGTCGAATCCTCACGCCGAGAGGACTGGCTGGATATCGCCCTGAGGGTCAACACCTTGCCGCGCTACCGCGCCGAGGTAATCGCCCAGCGCATGCGCGGTATGGTCAGCGTGCGTTCCGTGGATCTACACGTACAGGGCTCCGAAGCTGTCCTTTCAGCGACATAAGCTGACTCTCTGGCGTTAGCCGGCACATCCATCCGGGCTTAGAGTGCGAACCTGACCCTAGCGGTCTTTCACACACAACAACGATGAGAGATGTGCCCATGGCTCGCCCACGCCTGCTCCCCGACAACTTCACCCTGGCGCTGATCGCCACCGTGACCGTTGCCAGCCTGCTGCCTTGCGAAGGCACCGCTGCCGTGATCTTCGGCTGGATCACCAACCTGGGCATCGCGCTGCTGTTCTTCCTGCATGGTGCGAAGCTTTCGCGCCAGGCGATCGTCGCCGGCGCCACCCACTGGCGCCTGCACCTGCTGATCTTCTCCTGCACCTTCATCCTCTTCCCCCTGCTCGGCCTGGCACTCAAGCCGGCGCTGTCGCCCCTGGTAACCCCGGACCTGTACCTGGGCATGCTCTACCTCTGCGCCCTGCCCGCCACCGTACAATCCGCAATTGCCTTCACTTCGCTGGCAAGAGGCAACATCCCAGCGGCCATTTGCAGCGCATCAGCCTCCAGCCTGCTGGGCGTGTTCGTCACTCCGCTGCTCGTGCAACTGCTGATCGGCGCCCATGGCGATACCGGGATGTCGACGCTGGATGCCATCGGCAAGATCACCCTGCAACTGCTGGTGCCCTTCGTCGCCGGCCAACTGCTGCGCCCGTGGATCGGCGCCTGGGTGGAACGCCACAAGCCAGTGCTGCGCTATGTGGACCAGGGCTCGATCCTGCTGGTGGTCTACACCGCCTTCAGCGCGGCGGTCATCCAGGGGCTGTGGCATCAAGTTCCGCTACCGGCGCTGGCCGGCCTGGTCGTGGCCTGCTGCGTGCTCCTGGCACTGGCCCTGATCGCTACCAACCTGTTGGGACGCTGGCTGGGCTTCCCCCTGGAGGACCGCATCACCATCATCTTCTGCGGCTCGAAGAAGAGCCTGGCCACCGGCGTACCGATGGCCTCGGTGCTGTTCGCCAGCAGTACCGTTGGCGTGATCCTGCTGCCGCTGATGCTGTTCCACCAGATCCAGTTGATGGTCTGTGCCGTGCTTGCCCAGCGCTATTCGCAGCGCCAGGAAGAGGGTCACGCTTCGCTGGAGCGCAGTCACTGACGGCCACCTCCGTGCGAATGACGCCCACAAAAAAGCCGGTGCAGATGCACCGGCTTTTTTGTTGCAGCCCTCGCCGTCAGGCGCCGACGGGGGTCCGCATGGTGACGAATTCTTCGGCGGCCGTCGGATGGATGCCGATGGTTTCATCGAACACCCGCTTGGTCGCCCCGGCTTTCAGCGCAATGGCGATGCCCTGGAGCATCTCCCCGGCGTCCGGACCGACCATGTGGCAGCCCAGCACCTTGTCACTGTCGGCATCGACGATCAGCTTCATCAGGGTTCTCTCCTGGCACTCGGTGAGCGTCAGCTTCATCGGCCGGAAGCGGCTCTCGAAGACTTTTACCTTGTGTCCGGCGCTGCGTGCTTCGTCCTCGGTAAGACCAACGGTACCAATGTTCGGCAGGCTGAATACCGCCGTGGGGATCAGCTTGTAGTCAACCGGACGGTACTCCTCCGGGCGGAACAGCTTGCGCGCCAGCGCCATGCCTTCCGCCAGTGCCACAGGGGTCAGCTGCACGCGACCGATCACATCGCCAATGGCGTGGATCGACGGCTCGCTCGTACCATAAGCCTCATCCACCTTCACGTAGCCACGCTCATCCAGTGCCACGGAGACGTTCTCCAGGCCCAGGTTATCCAGCTGCGGGCGGCGGCCAGTGGCGTAGAACACGCAATCCGCCTCCAGCACGCGACCATCCTTGAGGGTCGCGGCCAGGGTGCCGTCGGCCTGTTTGTCGATGCGCGAGATGTCACTGTTGAATTGCAGGTCCAGCCCCTTCCTGGCCAGCTCATCGCGCAGGTGCTCACGCACGCTGCGATCAAAGCCACGCAGGAACAGATCCTTGCGGTACAGCAGGGAAGTTTGTGCGCCCAGGCCATGGAAGATGCCGGCAAACTCCACCGCAATGTAGCCACCGCCAACCACCAGCACCCGGCGCGGGAGCGACTCGAGGAAGAAGGCTTCGTTGGAGGTGATCGCGTGTTCCTTGCCGGGAATGTCCGGCACCTGCGGCCAGCCGCCAGTGGCGATGAGGATGTGCTTGGCCTTGAAGCGCTGGCCGTCGACTTCCACCGTATGCGCATCCTGAAGCTTGGCATGCCCTTCCAACAGCGTGACACCGCTGTTCACCAGGAGGTTGCGGTAGATGCCGTTGAGCCGGTGGATTTCGCGATTCTTGTTGGCGATCAGTGTCTTCCAGTCAAAGCTCGCTTCGCCCAGGGTCCAGCCAAATCCGGAGGCCTGTTCAAAGTCCTCATGGAAGTGCGCCCCATACACCAGCAGCTTCTTCGGCACGCAACCGACGTTGACACAGGTACCGCCCAGGTAGCGACTTTCCGCCACGGCCACCTTGGCGCCAAAGCCTGCGGCGAAGCGCGCGGCGCGCACACCGCCGGAACCCGCACCGATGACGAACAGGTCAAAATCGAAAGACATCATGGTTCTCCGCATGGATATGTCGGGCAGCATACCTCATGGAGCCTGACCTATCCTGCCAACTGCCGGTCCCGAAGGAGGTAATGCCATGCGCTCAACCCTGACTCACCTGGCCCTGCACGTCCCCGACCTGGAGGCGTGCGTTGCCTTCTACGAGCGATTCTGCGGCATGCGCGTTATCCACGAGCGCGAAGGCAAGGGCTCGCGCATTGTCTGGATGGCGGAGCCGGGCAAGGAGCACAGCTTCATTTTCGTCATCATGCCCGGCGGCCAGGAACGCCACCTGGCAAGCGATGACTACAGCCACTTCGGCTTCGCCGTAGACACTCACGATGAGGTCGACCGCATTGCCAGGGACGCGGAAGCTGCCGGCTGCCTGATCTGGGCGCCACGGGAAGAACCCTACCCCGTGGGTTACTACTGCGGCCTTCGCGATCCGGCCGGTAACTATGTCGAGTTCAGCTTCGGCCAGCCGCTTGGGCCAGGCTCGGAAGCAATGCCGATTCCACGCTCGATGTAGGCCGGAAATGAAAAAGCCACCCGAAGGTGGCTTTCTCTAAGAGCGGAAAAGATCCGGGATTACCAGGCCTTGCCAGTCTTGTAGAGGTGCTCGTAGCAGAAGTTGGTCGCCTCGATGTAACCCTCGGCGCTACCGCAGTCGAAACGCTTGCCCTTGAACTTGTACGCCAGCACGCAACCGTCCTGGGCCTGCTTCATCAGGGCGTCGGTGATCTGGATTTCACCACCCTTGCCCGGCTCGGTCTGCTCGATCAGGTCGAAGATGTCCGGCGTCAGGATATAGCGACCGATGATCGCCAGGTTTGACGGGGCGTCTTCGGGCTTCGGCTTCTCAACCATGGTATTTACGCGGTAGATATCGTCGCGAATCATCTCGCCCGCGATCACGCCGTACTTGTTGGTCTCTTCCGGCGGCACTTCCTGGATCGCCACGATGGAGCAGCGGAATTGGTTGTACAGCTTGACCATCTGCTTGAGGACGCTGTCGCCTTCGAGGTTCAGGCACAGGTCGTCCGCCAGCACGACGGCGAAGGGCTCGTCACCGATCAGCGGGCGACCGGTCAGGATGGCGTGGCCAAGGCCCTTCATTTCGACCTGACGGGTGTAGGAGAAGGTGCATTCGTCGATCAGGCGACGAATACCGACCAGGTACTTTTCCTTGTCGGTATTGCGAATCTGGTGCTCCAGCTCGTAGCTGATGTCGAAGTGGTCTTCGAGTGAGCGCTTGCCGCGGCCAGTGACGATACCGATTTCACCGAGACCGGCTTCCAATGCCTCTTCAACGGCATACTGGATCAGCGGCTTGTTCACCACCGGCAGCATTTCCTTGGGCATGGCCTTGGTGGCCGGGAGGAAGCGGGTACCGTAACCGGCGGCCGGGAACAGACATTTCTTGATCATGGGAGTCCTTCGAGAGGGACAGGGGTGCGAGTTGCGCGCAGTCTAATCAGGCTGCGCCCGCCTTACAATGCCCCGGATTGCAAGCTGCACGACTCTTGTGAGGACTTGCGGAACCGGTGACACGCGCATCTGACCATCAAGGCCCTGATTTAGTTCTCGAAGTTACTGGCAAATGGTCAGCACCCCGCTCTATTCCGCACCCGCTCTATGCCAAGACGCCCTGCACAACGTCACTTCTGGAAAGCCGTTGACGCACCACTCCCCATATTGAGAGTTCATCGCCCTCCTCGACTTTCAGCGTCGGAAAGCCATCACTTGCCGCTTGCAGCGCGAACGAACCGTCGATAATGGCCAGGCGACGGATCAACGCCTCACCATTGAGCGCAGCCACCACGATTTCACCGGGCGCCGCGAGCTCCGAGCGGTCGACCAGCAGCAGGTCGCAATCATGAATACCCGCCTGCGTCATGCCTTCGCCACATGCACGGACTATGTAGGTATGAAGCGACGGAGTACCGACTACTCCGCCAGGCTGCACGGTATCGCGGACTTCCAGAATGGCTTGCGGCATGAGCTTTCTCCGAACACTGTATATGCATACAGATAACAGATACTCGTAGGCCCGACAAGCCATTGAATGGAACCTCCGGGAAGAAATGCCGCTCAACCGAAAGGACAGCGCACCGATGACGGTGAACTACCCTTAGGGAGGGGTGAGGATATCGATATGAATCCAGGCACATTCGTCACGCTCATGATTTTCGGCTGGATCCTGCTGGCAGTGGTTACGCTGTGGGCCATCCTTCGCGTACCGATGCGTCGAGCCCGCCTGCAGAAGCCCAGGCACAAGGCAAAGGCCAACCCCTCGCGACACCATCCGCTCCCGCACTGAAGCTGTCGTCGTGCAAAATGCCATGACATTTGCGTCCCTCCATGCAAGCTGCATGAAGAACGAAGCGGCATTAATTCATAAGATACTGATATTTAAAGATATTTTATTTAACCCAGATTGGTATGCACCCTGCAATGAAAGGGAAGGAACAGCCCATTCACTGCCGAGGACGACACCATGCCAATCGACCGTCTGCCTGCCGCCCAATATCTCTGCCAGGTTTTCTCCGACTTCGACGTGAGCTTCACGGCTCGACCGGACGGCAATCTGATCATGACGCTGAGCAAGGATGCGGGCGAGCACATCGCCTGTCGCGTGGTGCGCCTGGAAGAGCAACGCAATGAAGAGCTGCTGACCAGCCTGGTCAGCCGTATTCGTCGCGATCTGGCGACCGAGTACGGCCCTCTGCAGGAGCACGATGCCGACCACTTCAAGGAAGAGGTTCCGCTGCAGAATTTCTACGAAGCTGCCGGGCCGCTGCGCCAACGCCGCATCGTCAAGGCCGGCGCGAAGTTACGCTCGATAGCCAATATCGGAGCCTGAATGGGCAAACAATAAAAAACCCGGCCTTGGCCGGGTTTCTTGTTTGGAGCACTCGCCTCGGTTCGGGCAGGCAACCTGCTGCGACTTGGGAGAGAAAAAGATGGTGCCCGGAGCCGGACTCGAACCGGCACGCCCAAAGGGCGAGAGATTTTAAGTCTCCTGCGTCTACCGATTTCGCCATCCGGGCGGTAGCGCGTTGCAGTATTGCCGGGATGATCCCGGAAAGGGCTGGACTATATACAGCCCCATTCCCCCTGCGCAAGTTGCTGAAACTCGCAATCCCTGCAGCGGGCTGTTAAAGAAAAAGCCCTGTAAATCTTCGATTTACAGGGCTTTTCTATTGGAGGCTGAGGTCGGAATCGAACCGGCGTTCACGGATTTGCAATCCGGTGCATAACCACTCTGCTACTCAGCCATAACACGGATGACTCAAGGCGAATCATCAAAATCTGGAGCGGGAAACGAGACTCGAACTCGCGACCCCGACCTTGGCAAGGTCGTGCTCTACCAACTGAGCTATTCCCGCATTGTCGTGTTGACGGGCGCCATTCTAACGATTTGGAAATGCCTGTCAACTCCTTGATTCAAAAAAACTTATTTCTCTTTTGGGGTGGCGTTCAGGTGCGGCCAGGCCGCCAGCAGATAATGCAGCATCGACCACAGCGTGAGGATGGCAGCAACGATCAACAGCGCATAGCCAACCAGGACCCAGAAGGTCATCAACGGTGGATTGGCCAGGAGAATCACCAGCGCCAGCATCTGTGCCGCGGTCTTCCATTTCCCCAGGTTGGACACAGCGACATGCGCCCTCGCCCCAATCTCCGCCATCCACTCGCGCAGTGCCGAGACCACGATCTCGCGGCCAATAATGATGGCCGCCGGCAACGTCAGCCACAGGTTTGCGTGCTCCTCCACCAACAATACCAATGCAGTGGCGACCATCAGCTTGTCCGCTACGGGGTCGAGGAACGCCCCAAAAGGAGTGCTCTGCCCCAGTCGACGAGCCAGGTAGCCATCCAGCCAGTCAGTGGCGGCAGCAAGGGCGAACACAGCGCTGGCAGCCAGGTGACTGGCCGGGAACGGGAGATAGAACAGCAGGATGAAGATCGGAATGAGCAGAACGCGGAGCAGTGTGAGCAGGTTCGGGATATTCATCGGGTCGGAAGGTCTGCGAGTTGAGCCGGCATTCTACTCGCTGTGCAGTGCAGCATAAATCTGCTCTGCCAGCTTTTTGCTGATACCGGGGGCCTTGGCAATTTCATCGATACTGGCTCTGCCCAGCTCCTGCAACCCGCCGAAATGCTTGAGCAGGTCGCGCCGGCGCTTGGGCCCAACGCCAGCGACGTCTTCTAATGTCGAGGTGCGTCGAGCCTTGCCCCGCCGAGCACGGTGGCCAGTGATCGCAAAGCGGTGCGCTTCATCGCGAATCTGCTGGATCAGGTGCAGCGCGGGCGAGTCGGCGGGCAAGGTGAACTCGTGCTCGGCGTCATTGAGGTACAGCGTTTCCAGGCCAGGCTTACGGGTGACGCCCTTGGCAACGCCAAGAAGCGTCAGACCCACAACCGCCAGTTCCTGGAGCACTTCCTGGGCCATCGCCAGCTGCCCCTTGCCGCCATCGACCAGAAGGATATCGGGCATCTTGCCTTCGCCCTCCTTCAGGCGACTGAAACGGCGGGTCAGCGCCTGGTGCATGGCAGCGTAATCGTCGCCGCCGGTGATGCCTTCAATATTGAAGCGACGGTAGTCCGACTTCAGTGCGCCTTCCGGGCCGAAGACCACGCAGGAAGCCACAGTTGCCTCGCCGCTGGAGTGACTGATGTCGAAGCATTCGAGCCTCTGCGGCGGCTCGGGCAGATCCAGCGCCTCGCCCAACGCATCGAAACGCGCCGCCATATGCTGGCGGTTCGCGAGGCGGGCGGCCAGTGCCTGCTCGGCATTGGTCACCGCCAACTGCTGCCAGCGCGCACGAGTGCCGCGGACTCGCGGGGTGATTTCCAGCAGTCGGCCACGGGACTCCTCGATGGCCAAAGCGAGGATCGGAAAGTCTTCATGCACGGCATTGACGATCAACTCGTTCGGCAGATCGCGCTCGTGATGACTGAGGTAGTACTGCCCGAGGAAGGCCAGCAGGACATCGCCCACCTCCTCCTCGATCGCCACCTGCGGGAAGAAGTTCTTGCTGCCCAGTACCCGCCCGCCGCGCACGCTAATCAGGTGCACGCAGGCACCGCCGGGAGTGACGATGGCCGCCACCACATCGACGTTACCTGTGCCGAACTCCATGCTCTGCTGGTCCTGCACGCGGCGCAGGATCTGCACCTGGTCGCGCAACTCCGCTGCCTTCTCGAAGTCCAGGCGCATCGCCGCCTGCTCCATGCTGGCAGACAGTTCCTCGGCCAGTACATTGCTGCGCCCTTCGAGGAACATGATCGAGTGGCGCACGTCTTCGGCGTATTCCTCCTCGCTCACCAGCCCGACACATGGGGCCTTGCAGCGCTTGATCTGGTATTGCAGGCATGGGCGCGTGCGGTTGCGGTAGTAGCTGTCCTCGCACTGGCGCACGAAAAAGGCCTTCTGCAGCAGCGCGAGGCTTTCGCGAATAGCCCCAGCGCTCGGGTATGGACCGAAGTAACGCCCCTTGGCCTTCTTCGCACCACGATGGATGGTCAGGCGCGGGAATGGGTCCTCAGTCGACAGGAAGACGTAGGGATACGACTTATCATCGCGCAGCAGAATATTGTAAGGCGGCCGCCACTCCTTGATCAGCGTCTGCTCGAGCAGCAGCGCCTCGGTCTCGTTGGCCGTGATGGTGGTCTCGACCTGGGCAATCTTCGCTACCAGGGCAGCCGTCTTCGGCGCCAGGCCGGACTTGCGGAAATAACTGGAGAGGCGCTTCTTGAGGTCCTTTGCCTTACCGACATACAGCAACTTGGCCTCGGCATCGAACATTCGATAAACGCCCGGCCGCCCACTGCAGGTGGCCAGAAAAGCCGCCGAATCGAACGGTTGCGCCATGATCAGTTGCTGGCGTCGACCATGCCGTGCCGGACAGCCAGCAACGCCAGCTCGACGTCACTGGTGATCGAGAGTTTCTCGAAGATGCGGTAGCGGTAGGTATTCACGGTCTTGGGCGACAGGCACAGCTTGTCCGAGATGCTCTGCACTTTGTGGCAGTTGGCAATCATCAACGCGATCTGAATCTCACGCTCGGACAATGTGTCGAACGGCGATGCGTTTCTTTCCGGCTCGAAGGATTTCAGCGCAAGGTTCTGGGCGATCTGTGGGCTGATATAGCGCTGGCCGGCAAAGACCTGGCGAATCGCCTGGACCATCTCGTCCAGGGCAGCGCCCTTGGTGAGGTAGCCGGCCGCGCCAGCTTGCATCAGGCGAGTCGGGAACGGGTCTTCTTCACACACCGTCACCACCACGACACGCACGTCGGGCTGGCTGCGCAGCAGTTTTCGGGTGGCTTCGAGGCCACCGATGCCGGGCATCTTCACGTCCATCAGCACTACGTCCGGCTTGAGCTCGCGCGCCAACTGCAGCCCTCGCTCGCCGGAGTCGGCCTGCCCGACGACCTGCAGGCCGTCGATATCAGCCAGCATGCGGGTAATTCCGGTGCGCACCAGATCGTGATCATCGACCACCAGCACCTTAATCACGCAGCACCCCTTGAACAGAATGGAATGACGAGCCCCCGAAAAGAGACTCCGAACAATTGCCGAACCTTAACAGAAAGCGGCTCTACGACCTAGCTTGGAAGCGGTTCGCCAAAATGCAAGCGCCAGAGAAATGCGGCGCAGCGGGATAAATGCTGACAGATGCCTGCCGGGCCGTCTAGGACGGCCGTACAGCGAACTCTCTGACAGGAACGATCGACGTCAATGGTGAGGCAGTTGATCGACAGGCCGGAGCGATCAGTCTCCACCGCCGAAGTCGCATCCACCGCCCGAGTTAGTATCGGCACCGCCGCAAACGCTGGTGTACTCGCCCCCTCGGAACGAATCGTGGCTATCTACTGCGCCAAACGTTTAGTGGGGGCTGTCATTCCGATTGACTCCGCTTGCGCGACGCCCCTTGCGCAATGTCAGCCAAGTAAGACCTGTAATCAGCAGAACGCCAAGGAAAACCAATATCCCTGCCACAGCCTGACTCCCTGACGATGGACCTCAGGCTTCGACGGCATCCAGCAGGGCCCAAGGCTTGTAGCCGGCGGTGCGCGCCGCCTTTTCCGCGTCCAGGATCGCCTCGGTGCGACTCAGCGAACGAGAACGATGCTCGAAGCGAAATGCGGGCCCGCTCTCTGCGCGCACACTGAGAACAATCAGATATCCCCGCATGGGGTTGCTGACTTCCCGAGTGGTTTTCACTTGCTTCGGAGCAACGCCCAGCGCTTCGCGCATCTGCCGCTCGAGATCTTCGACTTGGTTCATTCAGGATTTTCCGGAGGGTGGTACTTGAAGTTTAACCGAGCGCAACAACGTCCTACAGAATCATCTATCGGGACGACTGGCTTTTCTGACGTCGTTCAACTTGTGCCATTCATTCGCAATGAACACGACGCCTAACTGGAAGGAAACCCTACAAGCGATGCTTCATCGCCAGAAACGCGAAAGCCCCGCAGCGCGGGGCTTTCAACGTTGTAATAGTGGCGGAAGCGTAGAGATTCGAACTCTAGGACAGTTGCCCGTCGACGGTTTTCAAGACCGTTGCCTTAAACCACTCGGCCACGCTTCCACATGAGCGGGCGGCAATATTACCGGATCGCAACACACTGTCAAACTCTGATGATTCAGCGCGCTTTTCCCTCTGTTATGATGAACACCACTACGGTCATGGATCCGTATCCCGCTTAACAGGAGTGTCTCGACATGCAAGAACGGCAATATCTCGACTCCACAGCCGTGGAGCAGAAAGAGGTCAGCGGCGTCCTGCGCAACACCTACGGCCTGCTGGCCCTGACCCTGGCCTTCAGCGGCCTGGTGGCTTTCGCCTCGCAGCAGATGCGTCTGCCCTACCCCAGCTTCTTCGTGGTGCTGCTGGGCTTCTACGGCCTGTTCTTCCTCACCGTGAAGCTGCGCAACAGCGCCTGGGGCCTGGTCAGCACCTTCGCCCTCACCGGCTTCATGGGCTACACCCTCGGTCCGATCCTGAACATGTACCTGGGCATGGCCAATGGCGCGAGCATTATCTCCTCGGCCTTCTTCATGACCGCGCTGGTGTTCTTCGGCCTCTCCGCCTACGTACTGACTACCCGCAAGGACATGAGCTTCCTGTCCGGCTTCATCACCGCAGGCTTCTTCGTGCTGCTGGGCGCCGTACTGGTCTCGTTCTTCTTCCAGATCAGCGGCCTGCAACTGGCCATCAGCGCCGGTTTCGTGCTGTTCTCCTCGGCGATGATCCTGTTCCAGACCAGCGCGATCATCCACGGTGGCGA
The DNA here is from genome assembly GCF_051990045.1 of Pseudomonas sp. YH-1. Taxonomy (NCBI): domain Bacteria; kingdom Pseudomonadati; phylum Pseudomonadota; class Gammaproteobacteria; order Pseudomonadales; family Pseudomonadaceae; genus Pseudomonas; species Pseudomonas sp. YH-1. The sequence continues at coordinate 4,627,096 of NZ_CP178184.1, forward strand.
GCGCAACTACATCATGGCCACCATCAGCCTGTACGTATCGATCTACAACCTGTTCATCAGCCTGTTGCAGATCTTCGGCATCATGGGCAGCGACGACTGATCCTCGCGCCACCCAGAAAAAAGCCCGTCGAGACGGGCTTTTTTCATTTTCGGCGCGGCAAATATCCGCATAGCGCCGTATCATCCTGCGAAAATTCGCCTATCAGGCCCGTTCCATGAAGTTCGTCATCGCCCTTTTCTCCCCGCCGCACTCTCCGGCAGCCCGACGCGCCCTGCGCTTTGCCGAAGCTGCATTGGCCGGCGGTCATGAAATCACCCGGCTGTTCTTCTATCAGGATGGCGTGCACAGCGCTTCGGCGAACACCGTCGCCAGCCAGGATGAGCTGGACGTCGCCGCCGCCTGGACGCGCCTCGTCACCGATCACCAACTGGACGGTGTGATCTGCATTGCAGCCGCGCTGCGCCGGGGTGTCCTCAATCCAGATGAGGCCAATCGCTATTCCCGTCCCGCCGCGAACCTGCAGGCGCCCTGGGATCTTTCCGGCCTCGGCCAACTGCATGAAGCGGCGCAACTGGCGGACCGCCTGGTCTGCTTCGGAGGCAACTGATGGCCAAGTCCCTGCTGATCATCAGCCGCCAGGCACCCTGGGCCGGCCCCGCCGCTCGCGAGGCGCTGGATATCGCGCTCGCCGGCGGCGCCTTCGATCTGCCAATCTCGATGCTCTTCCTCGATGACGGCGTATTCCAGCTCGCGCCAGAACAACGTCCCGCTACGGTGGAGCAGAAGGACCTGCAGGCCAATCTGCAAGCCTTGCCACTGTTCGGCGTGGAAGCACTCTATACCAGCAGTCGCAGCCTTGCCGAGCGCGGCCTGGACGGCAACAGCCTGACGCTACCCACCCAAGCGCTGGACGATGTAGCGCTGCGCAATCTGCTGCAATCTCACGACCAGGTGATCACAATCTGATGGCTACTCTCCACCTGCTCTCGCACTCTCCTTTCAATGACGGCCGCCTCGACAGCTGCCTGCTGCTGCTGAGCGATGATGACGGCATCTTGCTGACGGGCGATGCCACCTATGCCCTGCAGCCAGGCAGCCAGCCGGCGCGAGCGTTGCAAGCGCTGCCCAACAGCAACACGTTGTTTGCGCTGCAGGAAGACCTGCAGGCGCGCGGCCTGGACGATCAGCCCGCCCGCATTGTGGCCGTGGATTACCCCGGTTTCGTCGAGCTCTGCACCCGTTTCGACAAGGTGAACGCCTGGCTATGAGCACCCTACTGGTCAACGGTCACTCCCTGCCGCTGGACAAGGACGGCTACCTCGCCGATCTGAACGACTGGAGCGACGTCGCCGCCGAGGCCCTGGCGCACAACGAGGGCATCCATCTGACACCCGAGCACTGGGAAATCCTCCTGCTCCTGCGCGAGTTCTATGGCGAATTCCAGCTCTCGCCAGCCAACCGTCCGCTGATCAAGTACGTGGCCCAGAAACTGGGCGCTGAAAAGGGCAGCAGCCTGCACCTCAACCTCCTGTTCAAGGGCACTCCGGCCAAGCTTGCCGCCAAGCTCGCCGGCCTGCCAAAGCCGACCAATTGCCTATGACCATCGCCCCGCTTGTCCTGCAGACACCCGCCGAACATCCCTTCGCCCAGTTCGTCCGCATCCTGGGCAAAGGCAAGCGCGGCGCGCGCGGCCTGACCCGCGAGGAAGCCCGCGAAGCCCTCGGCATGATCCTCGACGACAAGATCGAGGAAGCCCAGCTGGGCGCCTTCCTGATGCTGCTGCGGCACAAGGAAGAAAGCGCCGAGGAGCTGGCAGGATTCACCGAGGCTGTGCGCGAGCGCCTGCAGACGCCGAAGATCGCCGTGGACCTGGACTGGCCCAGCTATGCCGGCAAGAAGCGCCACCTGCCCTGGTACCTGCTGGCAGCAAAATGCCTGGGCGGCAGCGGCACCCGCATCCTCCTGCATGGCGCCGGCGCGCATACCGCTGGCCGGGTCTACAGCGAACAGCTTCTGGATCAGTTAGGCCTGCCACTGTGCCGCAACTGGAACTCGGTCAGTGAAGCGCTGGATGCCAAGGGCATCGCCTTTGCTCCGCTGGTGGATTGGATGCCGCGCCTGCAGCGCATGATCGACCTGCGCAACACCCTCGGCCTGCGCTCCCCGATCCACTCATCGGTACGCCTGATCAACCCACTGGGCGCCACCTGCGTGCTGCAAAGCATCTTCCACCCCGGCTACCAGGAGGTGCACCGCGAGGGCAGCCGCCTGCTCGGCGACCACGCCATCGTCATCAAGGGCGAAGGCGGCGAGATCGAGATGAACCCCGACGCCACTTCGCACCTCTACGGCTGCCATGACGGCGAGGCCTGGGACGAGGAATGGCCTGCGTTGTCGCCGCTGCGCCACGTCAAACCAGAAATGCTGGACCCGGCACATCTGGCCAACTTCTGGCGCGGAACAGCCGAGGACGCGTACGGCGAGCTGGCCGTACGCGCGACCATCGCACTCGCCTTGCGCGCCATGGGGCTGCAGCGCGACGAAGCCTTCGCGGAAGCTGATAGACGCTGGGCTGGGCGGGACAAATCGATTTAGTCGATATCTTGGATCCTGTTTTTGCGCTAAACAATCGATCCTGAGCCGATAGACTGGTCCCATCTCCCCCGTTTCTGGAGCAATCAAGATGGGACAGTTGATCGATGGCCGCTGGCATGACCAGTGGTATGACACCAGCAAAGACGGCCGCTTCCAGCGCGAGAATGCGCAGCGCCGCAATTGGGTCACCGCCGATGGCCAGCCCGGCCCGACTGGCGAGGGAGGCTTCCGAGCCGAAGCCGGCCGCTACCACCTCTACGTATCACTGGCCTGTCCCTGGGCCCACCGCACACTGATCTATCGCCAGCTCAAGGGCCTTGAGTCAGTGATCGACGTTTCGGTCGTCAGCTGGCTGATGCTGGAAAACGGCTGGACCTTCGACAAGGCCCTTGGGTCCACGGGCGACAAGCTCGACGGCCTGACCTTCCTCCATCAACGCTATACCAAGGACGATGCGAGTTACACCGGCCGCGTGACCGTTCCGGTGCTGTGGGACAAGCACGAGCAGCGCATTGTCAGTAACGAATCGGCGGAGATCATCCGCATGTTCAACGTGGCCTTCGACGGGATAACCGGCAACTCGCTGGACCTCTACCCGGAGCCGCTGCGCGCGCAGATCGACGAACTGAACGAACGCATCTACCCAGCCGTGAACAACGGCGTGTACCGCGCCGGCTTCGCCACGACACAGGACGCCTATGAAGAGGCCTTCAAGACTTTATTCAATGAACTCGACTGGCTGGAAGAGCGCCTGGGCCAGCAGCGCTATCTGGCGGGCGAATACCTGACCGAAGCCGATGTGCGCCTGTTCACCACGCTGATTCGCTTCGACGCGGTCTATCATGGCCACTTCAAGTGCAACCTGCGTCGCCTGGCGGACTATCCGAACCTGTCCGGCTGGCTGCGCGAGCTGTATCAGCTGGAGGGCGTTGCCGGAACCGTGGATTTCCAGCACATCAAGAACCACTACTACGCCAGCCACCGCACCATCAACCCGACCGGCGTAGTACCGCTCGGTCCGCTGCAGGATTTTACCGGGCCGCACGGGCGGGAGCGTTTGCCGGGCAAAGGGATTGCCCGAAAGGGCTGAAGCTGGGAGGCGAATGTGACCGCGAGCGATCATTCGCCCTCCCTCAGATCGGTTTGTCGATACCGTCGTAGACCTTCTGCAGCGCGTCCAGGCGTTCCTGGTAGCGCTGCCTGAGGCAGGCCCTGTTGGCGCCGCAGGCGCGGCGCTGCTCCAGCCAAGCGAGCTGGGAGTCACCCAGGTTGCCGCGCATGCCCATGGCGAACAGACCACGCAGCAGGCGATAGGTTGTCGCCACCTGCACATCCATCTCGGAAAGCTGGCGATCTGCGCAGATGGCGTTCTCGTCGGCCTGCCTGGCCTTCTTGCAATCAAAGCTGGCCGCCGAGGCCGGCGCAGTGAACCCCAAGGCACATACTGCGCCCAGGATCACTACGTACAGGCCTTTCATTGCTGCCCTTCGAACCACGCCAGTTTCTCACGCAACTGCACGACTTCCCCCACAATCACCAGGGTCGGCGCATGCACCTCATGCTCCGCCACCAGCTCCGGCAGGTTGGCCAAGGTGCCAGTGAACACGCGCTGATGGACCGTGGTGCCCTGCTGGACGAGCGCTGCTGGCGTGTCGGCAGAACGGCCGTGACGTACCAGCTGCTCGCAGATAACCGGCAAGCCGACCAGCCCCATGTAGAACACCAGGGTCTGCCCGGGGGCGACCAGATCGTTCCACGGCAGGTCGGTGCTGCCGTCCTTCAGATGGCCAGTCACAAAGCGGACGGACTGCGCGTAGTCCCGGTGAGTCAGCGGAATGCCTGCGTAGGCCGCACAACCGCTGGCTGCCGTGATACCCGGCACGACCTGGAACGGGATGCCATTGGCCGCCAGCTCATCAATCTCCTCACCACCACGACCGAAGATGAACGGATCGCCGCCCTTCAGGCGCAGCACACGCTTGCCCTGCTGGGCCAGCTCGACGAGTTGGCGATTGATCTCATCCTGCGGCACGGCGTGATCCGCACGGCGCTTACCGACGTAGAGCCGGTCAGCGTCACGACGGCACAGCTCGAGGATGGCCGGCGCAACGAGGCGGTCATAGAGAACCACGTCGGCCTGCTGCATCAGGCGAAGGGCGCGGAAGGTCAGCAGGTCGGGATCACCCGGGCCCGCGCCCACCAGATAGACCTCACCGCGAGACTCGGCCTGTGGCGACGCCAGCTTGTCAGCCAGCAGGCGCTCGGCTTCGCTCGGCTGGCCAGCGAGCATGCGCTCGGCGACCGGCCCCTGGAATACGTCTTCCCAAAATTTACGGCGCTGCTGCAGGTCTGGCAGGCGCTGCTTTACGCGCTCGCGGAAACGGCTAGCGAGGCCGGCGAGTTGGCCGTAGGTTGCGGGAATCCAGGTTTCCAGCTTGGCGCGCAGCAGTCTCGCCAGTACTGGCGCATCGCCCCCACTGGAAACCGCCACCACCAGCGGCGAACGGTCGACGATGGCCGGGAAGATCACGCTGCAAAGCGACGGCGCATCGACCACATTGACCGGCACGCCACGCTCGTTGGCGTCGCGCGACACCTGGGCATTGAGCGGCTCATCATCCGTCGCGGCGATGACCAGCACGCAGTCCTGCAGGTCGCCTTGGGCGTAGGGACGCAGGAGCAATTCGCCCGCGCCCTCCTCGACTAGCTCACGCAGCTCCGAATGCACTTCCGGTGCCACGACTCGCAGCACCGCGCCGGCGTCGCTCAGCAGGCGCGCCTTGCGCAGTGCGACATCACCGCCGCCGACCAGTAGCGCGCGACGTCCGCGCAGGATGTGGAACAGCGGCAGGAAGTCCATCTCAGCCGATCACCTCGATGCCCGCCATGTACGGCTTGAGCACTTCCGGTACACGGATCGAACCGTCGGCCTGCTGGTAGTTCTCCAGCACGGCGACCAGGGTGCGACCTACCGCCAGACCCGAGCCGTTGAGGGTGTGGACCAGCTCCGGCTTGCCGGTTTCCGGGTTACGGTAGCGCGCCTGCATGCGGCGGGCCTGGAAGTCACCGCAGTTGGAGCAGGAGGAAATCTCGCGGTACTTGTCCTGGCTCGGCACCCAGACTTCCAGGTCGTAGGTCTTGGCCGCGCCGAAGCCCATGTCGCCGGTGCACAGCGCCAGGGCGCGGTACGGCAGTTCCAGGGCCTGAAGAACCTTCTCGGCGTTGCCGACCAGGCTTTCCAGCGCTTCCCAGGACTTCGACGGCTCGACGATCTGCACCATCTCGACCTTGTCGAACTGGTGCTGGCGGATCATGCCACGGGTATCACGACCCGAAGCACCGGCCTCACTGCGGAAGCAGGGAGTGTGGGCGACGAACTTAAGCGGCAATTCCTTCGCATCGAGGATCTGGCCAGCAACGATGTTGGTCAGCGACACTTCGGCGGTCGGGATCAGGTACAGGTCCGCTTCGTCTTCGCGCTGGATCTTGAACAGGTCTTCCTCGAACTTCGGCAGCTGGCCAGTGCCCTGCAGCGCCGGCGCCTGGACCAGGTAAGGGGTGTAGGCCTCTTCGTAACCATGCTCGCGGGTGTGCAGATCGATCATGAACTGCGCCAGGGCACGGTGCAGACGGGCGATCGGACCGCGCATCAGGGCGAAACGGGCACCGGACAGACGCGCGGCGGTCTCGAAGTCCAACCAGCCGTGCTGCTCGCCGAGGGCGACGTGGTCCTTGATCTCGAAATCGAAGGTGCGCGGGGTACCCCAGCGACGGACTTCGACATTGTCGTCTTCATCGGCGCCGACCGGCACGGACTCGTGGGGCAGGTTCGGGATGTTCAGCAGCAGGTTGTCCAGCTCGGCCTGGATGGCGTCCAGTTCGCGCTTGCCGGACTCCAGCTCTTCGGCCATGCGATTGACCTCGGCCTTCAGCGGGGCAACGTCCTCGCCATTCTTCATGGCCTGGCCGATGGCCTTGGAGCGCGAGTTGCGCTCGGCCTGCAGGGCCTCGGTGCGGGTCTGTACGGACTTGCGCTGGCTCTCCAGCGCTTCGATGCGCGCCACGTCCAGGGTGAAGCCACGGGTGGCAAGGCGTTCGGCCACTTCCTGCGGCTGGGTACGAACCAGTTTGGAATCGAGCATGGTGTCTTCTCGTGTCTAGTGTCGGGCGGCGCTCAAGGGCGCCACTTCAGGATTTTCTGCGACGGCGGGAACTGGCCTTGTCGAGGCTGGCCAGGTGGCGCAGCTTTTCGCCGATCTTCAGTTCGAGCCCGCGCGGCACGGGTTGGTAATACTGGCGCGGTTCCATGGACTCGGGGAAGTAGTCTTCTCCGGCCGCATAGGCATCCGGCTCATCATGGGCATAGCGGTACTCGTCGCCATAGCCCAGGTTCTTCATCAGCTTGGTCGGTGCGTTGCGCAGATGCAGCGGCACTTCCAGCGAGCCGCTCTCCGCCACGTCCCGGCGCGCCGTGTTGTAGGCGTTGTAAACGGCATTGCTCTTCGGCGCGCAGGCCAGGTAAACAATAGCCTGCGCAATCGCCAGCTCACCTTCGGGACTGCCGAGGCGCTCCTGCACGTCCCAGGCGTGAAGGCACAGGGTCAGGGCGCGTGGATCGGCATTACCGATGTCCTCGCTGGCCATGCGTACCACGCGGCGGGCGATGTACAGCGGATCGCAGCCGCCATCGAGCATGCGCGAGTACCAGTACAACGCGCCATCGGGACTGGAGCCGCGCACCGACTTGTGCAGCGCGCTGATCTGGTCGTAGAAGGCCTCGCCGCCCTTGTCGAAGCGTCGGCGCGAGTCGCCCAGCAGGTTCTGTAGCAATTCGGCGCTGATCTCGCCGTTGTCTTCGGCGAGGTCCGAAGCATTCTCCAGCAGATTGAGCAGGCGCCGGCCATCGCCATCGGCGGCAGCCATGAGGATGGCGAAGCTGTCGTCGGGCAGGCTGAGATTGCGCTTGCCCAGCCCCTTCTCTTCAGTCAGCGCGCGCTCGACCAGCCGCCGCAGGGCCGCTTCGTCCAGGCTTTTCAGCACATAGACCCGGGCGCGGGACAGCAGCGCGTTATTCAGCTCGAAGGACGGATTCTCGGTAGTCGCCCCGATGAAAATCAGCGTGCCGTCTTCCACATAGGGCAGGAAGGCGTCCTGCTGGCTCTTGTTGAAGCGGTGCACCTCGTCGACAAAGAGGATGGTGCGACGGCCGTATTGCGCAGCGTGCTGCTTGGCCACTTCGACCGACTGGCGGATCTCCTTCACGCCCGAGAGCACCGCCGAGATGGTCTCGAAGTGGGCGTCGGTGACCTGGGCCAGCAGCTTCGCCAGGGTGGTCTTGCCTACTCCGGGCGGGCCCCAGAAGATCATCGAGTGCAGTGCGCCCTGCTCCAGCGCCTCGCGCAGCGGCTTGCCGCGGGCGAGCAGGTGCTCCTGGCCGACGTACTCGTCCAGGCTGGTCGCGCGCAGGCGCGCGGCCAGGGGCTGGGAAACGGGGGCGGAGCGGAACAGATCCAAGGTCTTACCTATTCATTACTCAAAGCAGGGCACTCGACGCAGTCGCGTGGCCCCGGTCACTCCTGGATGACGTCGACGCCCTTGGGCACCTCGAAGACAAACTGCTTGGCATCCATCGGCTCGTTCATCTTCACATCGAAGAACAGAATGTTGGTGCGCTGGCCGACACTGTCGATCAGCTGCATATCGTTCACCACGCCGCTGCGGAAGGAAATCCGCAGGCTGTCGAACAGGGTGTCCTTGGACTTGGGCTTGAGGGTGAAGTCGACCACGTTGCCGCCGTCTTTGGCGGTGATGTCGAAGCTCTGGCCGATCTTCGACACGTCGCCGGAGAGCAGCAGCGCCGGGGTCTGGGTCAGGCGCTGGTCGAGCTTCTGGATAGTGACCTGCTCCAGGTCCGGGTCGTACAGCCAGATTTTCTCACCGTTGGAAATCAGCAGCTGCTCGTTCGGAGCATCGGTGTGCCAGCGGAACAGACCAGGGCGCTTGAGACCCAGGGTGCCAACGGTTTCCTGCAGGCGGGTGCCACTGCCATCCAGGGTGAGCTGGGAGAAGCGAGCGGTCATTGTCTGGGCCTTGGTGAGCATCCCGCTCAGGCGCTGCGCAGCAGCTTCGTCGGCATGGGCCTGGACGCCGGCAACAGCCAGCGCAGCAACGAACAACAGGCGGATCAGACGCATCGAAATCCTCGAAGTCGAATCAATCACGGATCGGGGCCGGCGCGATGACTTCGCGCGAGCCATTGGTATTCATCGGGGTGACCACGCCGGCCATCTCCATCGCTTCGATCATCCGCGCAGCTCGGTTGTAACCGATCTTCAGCTTGCGCTGTACGGCGGAGATGGAAGCCCGGCGGCTTTCGGTTACAAAGCGCACGGCCTCGTCGTAGAGCGGATCGTCCTCGCTGCCTTCACTGCCTTCACCACCACCGCCACCTTCGAACGAACCGCCACCGCCCTCTTCGGCGCCGGCAAGGATGTCCTCGATGTAGTTAGGCGCGCCACGCAGCTTCCACGCCTCGACGACGCGGTGCACCTCATCGTCAGAGACGAAGGCGCCATGGACACGGATCGGCAGGCCGGTGCCCGGCGGTAGGTAGAGCATGTCGCCGTGGCCCAGCAGCTGCTCGGCGCCGCCCTGGTCGAGGATGGTGCGCGAGTCGATCTTGCTCGAAACCTGGAAGGCGATACGGGTCGGGATGTTCGCCTTGATCAGGCCGGTGATCACGTCCACCGACGGGCGCTGGGTCGCCAGGATCAGGTGAATGCCCGCCGCACGCGCTTTCTGGGCGATACGGGCGATCAGCTCTTCCACCTTCTTGCCGACGATCATCATCATGTCGGCGAATTCGTCGACCACCACCACGATGGTCGGCAGTGTCTGCAGCAGCGGGGCTTCGTCTTCCATGCTCTCGCGGCGGTACAGCGGGTCGGTCAGCGGGGTGCCGGCCTCCTCCGCGTCCTTCACCTTGCGGTTGAAGCCCGCCAGATTACGCACGCCCATGGCCGCCATCAGCTTGTAGCGGCGCTCCATCTCGGCGACGCTCCAACGCAGCGCGTTGGCTGCCTCCTTCATGTCGGTGACCACCGGACAGAGCAGGTGCGGAATGCCTTCGTAGATCGACAGCTCCAGCATCTTCGGGTCGATCATGATCAAGCGCGCCTCTTCGGGCGTGGACTTGAAGAGGATCGACAGCAGCATGGCATTCACGCCCACCGATTTACCGGAACCGGTGGTACCGGCCACCAGCAGGTGAGGCATCTTCGCCAGATCGGTGATGACCGGGTTGCCGCCAATATCGTGCCCCAGGGCCAGCGGCACGGTGGATTTGTGCTCGTCGTATTCCGGCGTCATCAGCACTTCGGAGAAGCGCACCATCTGCCGGTCTTCGTTGGGAATCTCGATGCCGACAGTAGTCTTGCCGGGGATGACTTCCACCACCCGCACACTGATCACGGCCAGCGAACGCGCCAGGTCCTTGGCCAGGTTGGAGATACGGCTGACCTTCACGCCAGCGGCGGGCTGGATTTCGAAACGAGTGATCACCGGGCCCGGATGCACGGACTCGACGATGACTTCGACGCCGAATTCCTTGAGCTTGATCTCCAGCAGGCGCGACATGGCCTCGAGAGATTCAGGCGAGTAGCTCTGTTTCTTTTCCGAGGCCGGGTCGAGAATCGACAGCGGCGGCAGCGTACCTTCCACGGCGGTATCGACGAACAATGGAGCCTGCTTCTCTTTCAGCACGCGCTTGCTCGGCTCGACCGGTTTGCTGGGTGGCGGCGGGACGTCGATCTTCGGCGCCACGCGCTTCTCGCGCTCCTGCACGCTCTTGACCAGCGCTTCCTCGCGCTCGATCAGGCGCTCCTTGACCTTGGCCTGCTCGCGGCGGTCGGCAACGATCGGCGCGGCAACTTCAGCCACGCGCTCGTCGACTTCACGCAGTTGGGCGACCAGTTGCTTGTGCTCGCTACGGGCGCTCCACCAGCGGTTGGTGGCGTTGTGGATCAGCTCGAAGAGGTCGAGGGTGATCTTGCCGGTGACATCCATCACCTTGAACCAGGACAGGTCGGCGAACACGGTCATGCCGAACAGGAACAGCGCAAGGAACAGCAACGTGCTGCCCTGCACGTTCAGAGCATTGATGCCCAGCTGGCCCAGGCTCTCGCCCAGGGCACCGCCAGCCGTGGCCGGCATATGGGCACCGCTGGTGTGGAAATGAATGTAGGCCAGCGCGGAACCGGACAGGACCAGGAACACCAGGCCGATCAGGCGCCAGGAGAACAACCAGCCGCTCCACTCCCAGGCCACATGGCGCTTGCGGAAGACCTGGTAGGTCTTCACTGCCAGCAGCAACGGGAACAGGTAGGCAAAGTAGCCCAGCACCATGAACAGGATGTCGGCGCTCAGCGCGCCCAGGCGGCCGGCAGCGTTCTGCACCTGCTCGACGTGACTGGAATGGCTCCAGCCCGGATCGGAGGAATCGTAGGTGAGCAGCGCCATCCACAGGTAAAGGCAGAGCGCGCCGAGCGCGATCAGGGCTCCTTCCTTCAGACGGTAGTGCAGTTGCTGACGCCAGGCGGCGGCATGGCTTGCTGTGGTGTCCTTCAAAACGCTTCTATTCCTGCGCTATGCGCGCTTCCGAGAGTCGTTGGGCCGCGAAACATGCCCATTGTACGGCTTTGGCCGGCCGATGCCAGCGACCCCGGGTGTGCCTGACTGCGCTTTTGCCGGCTTTCCGGGGTTCGGTGTAGCATAGCCCAACACCGATTTTCGGCTGCTCAATTGGAGCATGCATTCTCTTACGTGACAAAGGCTTATGGAGTCTTTTTATGAGTGAAGTCAAGCATTCGCGCCTGATCATCCTGGGCTCCGGCCCCGCGGGCTATACCGCGGCCGTGTACGCCGCGCGCGCCAACCTCAAGCCTGTTGTCATCACCGGCATCCAACCCGGCGGCCAACTCACCACCACCACCGAAGTCGACAACTGGCCCGGCGACGTTGAAGGCCTGACCGGTCCCGCCCTGATGCAGCGCATGGAGCAGCACGCCAAGCGTTTCGATACCGAGATCGTCTACGACCACATTCACACCGCCGAGTTGCAGCAGAAACCCTTCACCCTGAAGGGCGACAGCGGCACCTACACCTGCGACGCACTGATCATCGCCACCGGCGCGTCGGCCCAGTACCTGGGCATGTCTTCGGAAGAAGCCTTCATGGGCAAGGGTGTTTCCGCCTGCGCCACCTGCGACGGCTTCTTCTATCGCAACCAGGTCGTCTGCGTGGTCGGCGGCGGCAATACCGCCGTGGAAGAGGCACTGTACCTGTCCAACATCGCCAAGGAAGTCCACCTGATCCACCGTCGCGACAAGCTGCGCTCGGAGAAGATCCTGCAGGACAAGCTGTTCGAGAAAGCCAGGAACGGCAACGTACGCCTGCATTGGAACACCACCCTGGACGAAGTCCTGGGCGACAACATGGGCGTGATCGGCGTTCGCCTGAAAGATGCCGAAAGCGGCGAAACCCGCCAGTTGGACCTGTCCGGCGTATTCATCGCCATTGGCCACAAGCCCAACACCGACCTGTTCCAGGGGCAGCTGGAAATGCATGACGGCTACCTGAAGATCAAGGGCGGCGCCGAAGGCAACGCGACCCTGACCAGCATCGACGGCGTGTTCGCCGCCGGTGACGTGGCCGACCACGTCTACCGCCAGGCCATCACTTCCGCCGGCGCAGGCTGCATGGCCGCCCTGGACGCTGAAAAGTTCCTCGACGACAACTGATCGGTCCAAGGGGAGGCTCGCCCTCCCCTCCTCCCTATGCTCAAGTGGCTTTCCCGCAGCAATTTTGACTTTCCACCCCTCGACAAGGCCCTGCATGAGCCCAACGGCCTGCTGGCGGCCGGCGGAGACCTCAACCCGCAGCGCCTGATCCAGGCCTACCGCCATGGCTGCTTCCCCTGGCACCAGGACGGCCAACCGATTCTCTGGTGGTCACCGGACCCGCGCACCGTACTGTTCCCCGAAGAACTGCACATCTCGCGCAGCCTTGCCAAGCTCATCCGCCAGCGGCAGTACCAGACCACCATCGACCACGCCTTCGAACAGGTCATCCGCGGCTGCGCCGGCCCGCGCGATTATGCAGACGGCACCTGGATCACCACGCCGATGCAGGACGCCTATTGCCAGTTGCACCGACTGGGTGTCGCCCACTCGGCGGAAGCTTGGCACAGTAATGAACTGGTCGGCGGGCTTTACGGGCTGGCTATCGGCCGACTGTTCTTCGGCGAATCCATGTTCAGCCACGCTGACAATGCCTCCAAGGTCGCCTTCGTCACCCTGGTGCAGCGCCTGAAGGCCGCCGGTTTTGTGATGATCGACTGCCAGATGCCGACCCAGCACCTGCACAGCTTCGGCGCCCGCGCCATTTCCCGCCGCGAATTCGCCAGCTACCTGCGTCGTCATCTCGACGAAACACCCTCGCAGGACTGGACTTCGCAGGCGGACCCGCTCAGCCTGTCTTAAACTTGCCTGAGGGACCTCGCAGGGGTTGAAGATGACCGAGCTCGCCCGCCTGAAGTTTTACGCCACGCAACCGCATCCATGCAGCTATCTGCCCGAGGAGCAGGCCACCACCCTGTTCCTCGACCCCAGCCAGCCCATGGACGCGCAGTTGTATGCCTCGCTGTCAGAGGTGGGCTTCCGGCGCAGTGGCGAACACCTCTACCGACCGCATTGCCAGCACTGCACCGCGTGCATCCCCGCACGCATCCCGGCCGCCAGCTTCCAGCCAAACCGTCAGCAGAAGCGCATCATCAAGCGCAACGTCGACCTGGAAGTCATCCGCAAGCGCCCCGCCTTCACCGAGGAGTACTACGCCCTCTATATGCGCTACATCGAGCAGCGCCATGCCGATGGGGACATGTACCCACCCAGCCGCGACCAGTTTGCCACCTTCCTGGTGCGCGACCTGCCGTTCAGCTGTTTCTTCGAGTTCCGCCTGCAGGGCCGTCTGCTGGCGGTTGCCGTCACCGACGTGCTGCCCAATGGCCTTTCCGCGGTCTACACCTTCTATGACCCGGACGAGGAGCGCCGCAGCCTGGGCCGATTCGCCATCCTCTGGCAGATCAACGAAACCGAGCGACTCAACCTGCACGCCGTCTATCTGGGCTACTGGATCAAGAACTGCCGAAAGATGAATTACAAGACCCAGTATCGCCCGATCGAGCTGTTCGTTAACCAGCGCTGGGTGGCGTTGAACTGACGCGAAAACACCCATTGGCGTTGTGGGGCGATTTCAGGCACAATGTGTGCCTTTTTTAATGCCCTGAAACTTCAGGCAACCATAGATACCGAGGGTTCTACTGCATGTCGAAAGAAGACAGCTTCGAAATGGAAGGCACTGTCGTCGACACCCTGCCCAACACCATGTTCCGCGTGGAGTTGGAGAACGGGCACGTCGTTACCGCGCACATCTCCGGGAAGATGCGCAAGAACTACATCCGCATCCTGACCGGCGACAAAGTTCGCGTTGAACTGACGCCCTACGACCTCTCCAAGGGTCGCATCACCTACCGCGCTCGCTGATAGACGGTAGGTGCCGGTAAAACCGGCACACAGAAAAACGCCCGGCAATGCCGGGCGTTTTCGTTTCAGCCTGACTGATGCACGTCAGGCCGGCTCTGCGGCGATCACTTCGAACTCGAAGGCCAGCTCGCCATCCTTCAGGTCCACATGGGCCACACCGCCATGCTCGGCCAACTCACCGAACAGGATCTCTTCGGCCAGCGGCCGCTTGATCTTGTCCTGGATGAGTCGCGCCATCGGGCGAGCCCCCATCTGCGGGTCATAGCCCTTGTCAGCCAGCCAGCCGCGCGCCGAGTCGCTGACCTCGATCTGCACGTGCTTGTCCTCCAGCTGCGCCTGCAACTCGGTGAGGAACTTGTCGACGATGCTCTTGATGGTCTCGTGGCTCAGGCGGCCGAACTGGATGATGGTGTCCAGGCGGTTGCGGAACTCCGGCGTGAAGCTCTTCTTGATCACTTCCATCGCATCGGTGGAGTGATCCTGCTGCGTGAAGCCAATGGAGGCCCGCGCTGCGGTTTCCGCACCAGCGTTGGTAGTCATGATCAGGATGACGTTGCGGAAGTCCGCCTTGCGCCCGTTGTTGTCGGTCAGAGTGCCGTGGTCCATCACCTGCAGCAGCAGGTTGAAGACTTCCGGGTGCGCCTTCTCGATCTCATCCAGCAGCAGCACGCAGTGCGGCGTCTTGGTGATCGCCTCGGTAAGCAGGCCACCCTGGTCGAAGCCGACATAACCCGGAGGCGCGCCAATCAGACGAGAGACGGTATGCCGCTCCATGTACTCGGACATGTCGAAGCGCACCAACTCTACGCCCAGCGCCTTCGCCAGCTGGCGAGCCACCTCGGTCTTGCCCACCCCGGTCGGACCGGAGAACAGGAAGGAGCCGACTGGTTTGTCCGGCGACTTGAGACCGGCGCGTGACAGCTTGATGGCAGTGGACAGCGACTCGATGGCCGCAGCCTGGCCAAACACGGTCAGCTTCAGATCACGCTCAAGGTTGCGCAGCAGCTCTTTATCGGAGCTGGACACGTGCTTGGGCGGAATCCGCGCAATCTTCGCGACGATGTCCTCGACCTGCGGCACCTCGATGCGCTTCACGCGCTTCTCTTCCGGCTGCAGGCGCTGGTAGGCACCGGCCTCGTCGATCACGTCGATGGCCTTGTCCGGCATGTGCCGGTCATTGATATAGCGGGCAGCCAGCTCGGCGGCGGCACGCAGCGCTTCATCGCTGTACTCGATGTGGTGGTGCTGCTCGAAGCGCGGCTTCAGGCCTTTCAGGATGCCGAAGGTATCCTCGACGGACGGCTCGGTGACGTCGACCTTCTGGAAGCGACGAGCCAGCGCACGGTCCTTCTCGAAAATGCCGCGGAATTCCTGGAAGGTGGTCGAGCCGATGCAACGGATCTCACCGGACGACAGCAGCGGCTTCAGCAGGTTGGACGCATCCATCACCCCGCCCGAAGCCGCGCCGGCACCGATGATGGTGTGGATTTCGTCGATGAACAGTACTGCATGCGGGCGCTTGCGCAGTTCGTTGAGCAGCGCCTTGAAGCGCTTCTCGAAATCGCCGCGGTACTTGGTGCCCGCCAGCAGCGCACCCAGGTCCAGGGAGTAGACGACGCTGTCGGACAGCAGGTCCGGCACCTGGCCATCGACGATGCGCTTGGCCAGGCCTTCGGCAATGGCGGTCTTGCCGACACCCGCCTCACCAACCAGCAGAGGGTTGTTCTTACGGCGACGAGCCAGGATCTGCGCGACGCGCTCGACTTCCGACTCACGCCCGACAAGCGGGTCGATACGCCCCTGGCGCGCCAGGTCGTTCAGATTGCTGGCATAGGCATCCAGTGGATGACTGGAAGTGGAAGACTCGCCGCCCTCCTCGTCCTGCATTTCCTGCTCGCTGTCCTGATGCTCGGCATGCCCCGGCACCTTGGAGATGCCATGGGCGATGTAGTTGACCACGTCGATCCGCGCAACGCTCTGCTGCTTGAGCAGGAACACCGCCTGGCTTTCCTGTTCGCTGAAGATGGCGACCAGCACGTTGGCGCCGGTGACTTCGCGCTTACCGGAACTCTGCACGTGGAATACGGCACGCTGCAGGACACGCTGGAAGCCCAGGGTTGGCTGGGTTTCTCGATCCTCGTCGTGCTGGGGAATCAGCGGCGTGGTGGAATCGATGAACTCCTGCAGGTCTCGCCGCAGCTTGTCCAGATTCGCACCGCACGCTTTCAGAACCGTCGCGGCAGCTTCATTATCCAGAAGCGCCAACAGCAAGTGCTCAACGGTCATGAACTCA
This sequence comes from Pseudomonas sp. YH-1, assembly GCF_051990045.1. NCBI lineage: Bacteria > Pseudomonadati > Pseudomonadota > Gammaproteobacteria > Pseudomonadales > Pseudomonadaceae > Pseudomonas > Pseudomonas sp. YH-1. Next base: position 4,643,585 of record NZ_CP178184.1, read on the forward strand.
TGCCGCTTCGCCCGCGCCTCCTTGAAGGCGAGATTGAGGGTGACTTCGAGCTCTCGATTCAACATGACTTCACCTCGCTCCCAAACATCCGCATCAACCTTCTATCTCAATTTCGCACAACAGTGGATGTTGGCTCTCCCTCGCATATTGATTGACCTGCATGGCTTTGGTTTCCGCGACATCGCGGGTAAAGGTCCCGCAGTGCGCCTTGCCCTGGGTATGCACAGTCAACATGACCTTGGTTGCCTGCTCGCGGTTCATGTTGAAGTACAGCTCGAGCACCTCAACCACGAAATCCATCGGGGTGTAATCATCGTTGAACATGATGACCCGATACATGGACGGCGCCTTCAGGGCAGGCTTGGCTTCTTCAACCGCCAGCCCCGTCCCGTCGTCTTCCAATGGATCCGGGCGGTCCTGATTGAATGTTAGTCGAATCTGGCTACTTGCATGCATGCTGGAATAAAAGCTTTGCGAGTGGGTGAATGAGTGGGCCGACCGGAGTTTGAATCGCCTCTCAGGCCCAGACGACGCCGCCTTGACTAACGGCAAAAGGGTGTTACAACCAAAGGATACCCCCGGAGGGTATCAGGAGTTCCGGACGCCAGTCTTTAGAAAAAGGCATAGCGGAATAGTAGTGGATGATACTCCAGCGATGGAGTCCTTTGCAGAGGGATATCAGCATGCTTAGCGGTAAGGTCAAGTGGTTCAACAACGCCAAGGGCTACGGTTTCATCCTGGCTGATGGCCGAGATGAGGACCTGTTTGCTCATTACTCGGCAATCCAGATGGATGGCTACAAGACACTCAAGGCCGGCCAACCCGTCAGTTTCGAGATCCTGCAAGGTCCGAAGGGGTTGCACGCGGTGAACATCCAGCCCGTCAACGCCAATGCATCCACCCCGTCCGCGCAGACTGCTCCGAGCAGCGAGGTAGAGAACCTCACGGCGGAAGCCTGATTCGTCAAGGATCAGACGAAACGAAAAAGGCCGGCAGCAAGCCGGCCTTTTTCATGGGCGGAGAACCACCCGGTTACATCTTGGCGATGATCGCGTCGCCGAACTCGGAGCACGACAGCAGCTTGGCACCGTCCATCAGTCGCTCGAAGTCGTAGGTCACGGTCTTCGCGGCGATGGCACCATTAACACCATCGATGATCAGGTCGGCCGCCTCAGGCCAGCCCATGTGGCGCAGCATCATCTCCGCGGAGAGGATCACCGAACCCGGGTTGACCTTGTCCAGACCGGCGTACTTCGGCGCGGTGCCGTGGGTCGCCTCGAACATGGCCACCGAGTCGGACAGGTTGGCGCCCGGCGCGATGCCGATGCCGCCCACTTCCGCCGCCAGGGCGTCGGAGAGGTAGTCGCCGTTCAGGTTGAGGGTGGCGATCACGTCGTACTCGGCCGGGCGCAGCAGGATCTGCTGCAGCATGGCGTCGGCGATCACATCCTTTACCACGATATTCTTGCCGGTGGCCGGGTTCTTGAACTGCATCCAGGGACCGCCGTCGAGCAACTGCGCACCGAACTCGTCGCGGGCCAGCTCATAGCCCCAGTCCTTGAAGGCGCCCTCGGTGAATTTCATGATGTTGCCCTTGTGGACGATGGTGACCGAGCTGCGGTCATTGTCCACTGCATACTGCAGGGCCTTGCGCACCAGGCGCTTGGTGCCCTCCTGGGAAACCGGCTTGATGCCGATGCCGCAGTTTTCGGTGAAGCGGATCTTCTTGACGCCCATTTCCTCGGTGAGGAACTTGATGACCTTCTGCGCCTCAGGGGTGCCAGCCTTCCACTCGACGCCAGCGTAGATGTCTTCGGAGTTCTCGCGGAAGATCACCATGTCGACGTCGCCAGGCTTTTTCACCGGGCTCGGGACACCTTCGAACCAACGCACCGGGCGCAAGCAGACATAAAGGTCGAGTTGCTGGCGCAGGGCCACGTTCAGGGAGCGAATGCCACCGCCCACCGGAGTGGTCAGCGGGCCCTTGATCGATACGACGTAGTCGCGAACGGCATCCAGGGTTTCCTGGGGCAGCCAGGTGTCCTGGTCATAGACCTGCGTGGCCTTCTCGCCGGCGTAGACTTCCATCCACGCGATCTTGCGGTCGCCCTTGTAGGCTTTCTCGACGGCAGCGTCGACGACCTTGATCATGACCGGGCTGATATCGACGCCAATGCCATCGCCCTCGATGAAGGGGATGATCGGGTTCTTCGGTACATTCAAGGACATATCGGCGTTGACGGTGATTTTGTCACCGGCCGGCACCTGGATCTTTTGGTATCCCATGCTGAACTCCGCTTTTTGATTGAAACCCTCTTGCAGCCACAGAGGGTAGCTCACAAGTCGGTAATCGAACTACATCATTCCTTAGTCTAAAAAAGGGACACGCTTCACCCTGCCTTTAGGGTGGTATACTGGCCGGCATGACTTAATGGTCATCGAGGTCCGAGCAGTCTGGGACCAGACTCTCTCCTCGCAGCGGCGCACGTCCTCACCAGGATCCCGCCGTACAACGCTCTACTGGCGCCCCAATATCCCCGCGGCAAATCTCGAAGGTCGGTCAACCACTTCGCTGACCGCAAGCGTGTACCAACGCGATTCGAGACTCTGTGCGCGCCCAGCAAAGAAGAGAGTTAGAACGAGATGTCCATCCGCTCGAAGATCACCTACACCTTCACCGACGAAGCACCCGCCCTTGCCACCTATTCGCTTCTTCCTATCGTAAAAGCCTTTGCCGCTTCCGCCGGCATCGACGTCGAGACCCGCGACATCTCTCTTTCGGGCCGTATCCTGGCCTCCTTCGCTGACAAGCTCGGCGACAAGGCGATCGAAGACGATCTGGCCTACCTGGCCGTACTGGCCACTGACTCCAAAGCCAACATCATCAAGCTGCCGAACATCTCCGCTTCGGTACCGCAGCTCAAGGGCGCCATCGCAGAACTGCAGAAGCTGGGCTACGCCGTCCCGGACTTCCCGGAAGACCCGCAGACTGATGAAGAGAAAGACACTCGCGCCCGCTACGCCAAGGTCCTGGGCAGCGCCGTGAACCCGGTCCTGCGTGAAGGCAACTCCGACCGCCGTGCCCCGGCCGCCGTGAAAGCCTACGCCCGCAAGCACCCGCACAGCATGGGCAAGTGGAGCATGGCTTCGCGCTCCCACGCCGACTACATGCGCGGCGGTGACTTCTTCTCCAGCGAGCAGTCGGTCACCATCCCGAAGGCCGGTGAAGTCCGCATCGAGTTCGTCGGCAAGGACGGCAAGGTCGAGACCAAGAAGACCCTGAAGATGCAGGACGGCGAAGTCCTCGACAGCATGTTCATGAGCTGCAGCAAACTGCGCGCCTTCTTCGAGAAGACCCTGCAGGACTGCAAGGAAACCGGTGTCATGTGGTCCCTGCACGTCAAGGCCACCATGATGAAGATCTCCCACCCGATCGTCTTCGGCCACGCTGTCACCGTCTACTACAAGGACGTGTTCGAGAAGTATGGCCAGCTGTTCGAAGAGCTGGGCGTGAACCCGAACAACGGCATCTCCAGCGTCTACGACAAGATCAAGTCGCTGCCGGCCTCGCAGCAGGAAGAAATCCTCCACGACATCCACGAGGTGTACAGCCACCGTCCGGAAATGGCGATGGTCGATTCGGTCAAGGGCATCACCAACCTGCACATCCCCAGTGACGTGATCGTCGACGCGTCCATGCCGGCCATGATCCGCAACTCGGGTCAGATGTGGGGCAAGGACGGCAAGCAGAAAGACACCAAAGCGGTCATGCCGGAAAGCACCTACGCCCGCATCTACCAGGAAATGATCAACTTCTGCAAAACCAACGGCGCGTTCGACCCGACCACCATGGGCAGCGTACCGAACGTTGGCCTGATGGCGCAGAAGGCCGAAGAATACGGCTCCCACGACAAGACCTTCGAACTGGAAGCTGACGGCGTGATGCGCGTTGTCGACGCTGACGGCAAGGTCCTGATGCAGCACGAAGTGCAAGCCGGCGACATCTGGCGCGCCTGCCAGACCAAGGACGCCCCGATCCGCGACTGGGTCAAGCTGGCCGTTACCCGCGCCCGCGCTTCCAACACCCCCGCCATCTTCTGGCTGGACCCGGAACGCGCCCACGACAACGAGCTGCGCAAGAAGGTCGAGCTGTACCTGAAAGACCACGACCTGACCGGCCTGGACATCAGCATCAAGGGCTACAACGAGGCCATCCGTACCAGCATGGAGCGTCAGCTGCGCGGCCAGGACACCATCTCGGTGACCGGCAACGTCCTGCGCGACTACCTGACCGACCTGTTCCCGATCATGGAGCTGGGCACCTCGGCCAAGATGCTGTCCATCGTTCCGCTGATGGCGGGCGGCGGCATGTACGAAACCGGCGCCGGCGGCTCGGCTCCGAAACACGTACAGCAACTGGTTGAAGAAAACTACCTGCGTTGGGACTCCCTGGGCGAGTTCCTGGCCCTGGCCGTCTCCTTCGAGGAAGAAGGCATCAAGACCGATAACGCCAAGGCCAAGGTACTCGGCAAGACCCTGGACATCGCCACCGGCAAGCTGCTCGACAACAACAAGTCGCCGTCGCGCAAAATCGGTGAGATCGACAACCGCGGCAGCCACTTCTACCTGGCCATGTACTGGGCCCAGGCCCTGGCCGAGCAGAACGACGACGCCGAGCTGAAAGCTCACTTTGCCGGCCTGGCCAAAACCCTGACCGAGAAGGAAGCAGCCATCGTCGCCGAACTGAACGGCGTACAGGGCAAGCCGGCGGAAATCGGTGGCTACTACCGTTCCGATGCGGAGCTGACCAGCAAGGTCATGCGCCCGAGCGCGACCTTCAACGCCGCGATCGACGCACTGGCGTAAACCGCTTCGTGTGACACCAGAACCCCCGGCCCTGCCGGGGGTTCTGCTTTCTGCGCTCGACAAAGTTAAACTCGCGCCCTTTTACGCCATCTTCCGAAGGGGAATACACCCATGCGCTGGCTAGCACACGTCACCGTCGCCACTATCGTCGAAGACCAGGGCCGCTTCCTGCTCGTGGAAGAAATGTCCGCTGACAAAAAACAGGTCTTCAACCAGCCCGCCGGCCACCTGGAAGCCAACGAAACCCTGCTCGAGGCCGCCGTGCGCGAAACTCTCGAAGAAACCGGCTGGGACGTAGAGCTGACTGCCGTCACCGGCATCTACCTGTACACCGCGCCGAGCAACGGCGTGACCTACCAGCGCGTCTGCTTTGCAGCCCGCCCTGTGCGCCATCACCCCGAGCGCGCACTGGACGACGGCATCCTCGGCGCCCGCTGGATGACCCGCGAAGAGCTGGCCGCACAACCCGAGCGCTGGCGCAGCCACCTGGTTCTGCGCTGTATCGACGATTATCTGGAAGGCGAGCGCTTCCCGCTCGCTCTGATCCGCGACTGAGCCGAGCCCGAGCCTCTGCCGCTCGGCTCTGGTAGAATCCCCGCCTTTACCTGCACCCGTGATGCGCCACCATGTCTGATTCCCTGAAAGCCCCACAGAACACCCGCGTCATCGTCGGCATGTCCGGCGGCGTGGACTCCTCCGTCTCCGCCCTCCTCCTCAAGGAACAGGGCTACCAGGTGGAAGGCCTGTTCATGAAGAACTGGGAAGAGGACGACGGCACCGAATATTGCACCGCCATGACCGACCTGGCCGACGCCCAGGCGGTCTGCGACCGCATCGGCATCAAGCTGCACACGGCCAACTTCGCCGCGGAATACTGGGACAACGTCTTCGAGCACTTCCTCGAGGAATACAAGGCCGGCCGCACGCCAAACCCGGACATCCTCTGCAACCGCGAAATCAAGTTCAAAGCCTTCCTCGACTATGCCGTCGCCCTGGGCGCCGACCTGATCGCCACCGGCCACTACGTGCGTCGCCGCGACATCGACGGACGCAGCGAACTGCTCAAGGGCCTGGATCCGAACAAGGACCAGAGCTACTTCCTCCATGCCGTGGGCGGCGAGCAGATCGGCAAGACCCTGTTCCCGGTCGGCGAGCTGGAGAAGCCCGAGGTCCGCGCCATCGCCGAGAAATACGGCCTGGCCACCGCGAAGAAGAAAGACTCCACCGGCATCTGCTTCATCGGCGAGCGCCGCTTCAGCGACTTCCTCAAGCAGTACCTGCCGGCCCAGCCGGGCAACATCGAGACGACCGACGGCACGGTCATCGGCAAGCACGTCGGCCTGATGTACCACACCATCGGCCAGCGCCAAGGTTTGGGCATAGGTGGCCTGAAGAATGCCGATGACAGCCCCTGGTACGTGCTGGAAAAGGACCTGGCGCGCAACGTCCTGGTCGTCGGCCAAGGCAACGATCACCCCTGGCTGTTCTCCCGCGCCCTGCACGCTTCGCACATCTATTGGGTCAACCCCATCGATCTGGACCAGCCCAAGGCCCTGCGCGCCAAGGTGCGCTACCGCCAGGCAGATCAGGATTGTGTGCTGGAGCGCACCGAGAACGGCTACCGCGCCGTCTTCGACGAGCCGCAGCGCGCCGTCACCCCCGGCCAGTCCGTGGTCTTCTATGACGGCGAAATCTGCCTCGGCGGCGGCGTCATAGAATCGGCCGAACCCGCTTTCGCTAAGGAACCTGCATGAGCGATCTGCACGACCAGATCATCGCCCTCTCCGGCGTCTTCGAAGCCGCCTCCCTGGTAGACCGCCTGGCCCGCACGGGGCAGATCCCCGAGGCGCCGCTGGGCTGCATGCTCGGCAGCCTGCTGGTGCGCGACCCGAAGACCACCCTCGATGTCTACGGGGGCGACACCGCCAACCTGCGCGAGGGCTTCCGTGCCCTGGTCAGCGCCCTGGAGCGCGACCCCAACAGCCTGCAGCGCGAACCACTGCGCTACGCCCTGTCGCTGATCGGCCTGGAACGCCAGCTGAACAAGCGCGACGACATGCTCGACATCATGGGCACCCGCCTGGACCAGATCCAGCAGCAGGTGCAGCACTTCGGCCTGGTCCACGAGAACGTCATCGCCTCCTGCGCCGGCCTCTACCAGGACACCCTGAGCACCTTCCGTCAACGTATCCAGGTGCATGGCGACATGCGCCACCTGCAGATCAACGCCAACGCCGCGCGCATCCGCGCCCTGCTGCTGGCCGGCATCCGCTCTGCGCGCCTGTGGCGACAGCTCGGCGGCAATCGCTGGCAGATGCTGTTCAGCCGGAAGAAAATGCTGAACGAACTGCGCCCCCTGCTGCGCAGCTGAAACACTTCCTTGCGGTCGCCGCAAGGGCGACCGGTTCGCGCCATTCGTGTATGATGTGCGCCCTTTTCGTTGACCGACAGCTACGAGAACGCCCCATGCAGCTTTCCTCCCTTACCGCGGTATCCCCCGTTGACGGCCGTTACGGCAGCAAAACCAGCGCCCTGCGTCCGATCTTCAGCGAGTACGGCCTGATCCGTTTCCGCGTCCTGGTGGAGGTTCGCTGGCTGCAGCGTCTCGCCGCCCATGCCGGCATCCCTGAAGTCGCCCCCTTCTCCGCCGAAGCCAACGCCCTGCTGAATCAGCTGGCCGACGACTTCCAGCTGGAGCACGCGCAGCGCATCAAGGACATCGAGCGCACCACCAACCACGACGTCAAGGCCGTGGAATACCTGCTCAAGGAACAAGCCGCCAAGCTGCCGGAGCTGGCCAAGGTCAGCGAGTTCATCCACTTCGCCTGCACCTCCGAGGACATCAACAACCTGTCCCACGCCCTGATGCTGCGCGAAGGCCGTGATACCGTGCTGCTGCCGCTTATGCGCCAGATCGCCGATTCCATCCGTGAGCTGGCGGTAAAATTCGCCGACGTGCCGATGCTCTCGCGCACCCACGGCCAGCCGGCCTCCCCGACCACTCTGGGCAAGGAACTGGCCAACGTCGTCTACCGCCTGGAGCGCCAGATCAAGCAGGTCGCTTCCGTCGAGCTGCTGGGCAAGATCAACGGCGCCGTGGGCAACTACAACGCCCACCTGTCGGCCTACCCGCAAGTGGATTGGGAAGCCAACGCCCGCGAATTCATCGAAGGTGATCTGGGCCTGAACTGGAACCCCTACACCACCCAAATCGAGCCGCACGACTACATCGCCGAGCTGTTCGACGCCGTCGCGCGCTTCAACACCATCCTCATCGATTTCGACCGCGACGTCTGGGGCTACATCTCCCTGGGCTACTTCAAGCAGAAGACCGTTGCTGGCGAGATCGGCTCCTCGACCATGCCGCACAAGGTCAACCCGATCGACTTCGAGAACTCCGAAGGCAACCTGGGGATCGCCAACGCGCTGCTGCAGCACCTGGCCAGCAAACTGCCAATCTCCCGCTGGCAGCGCGACCTGACCGACTCCACCGTGCTGCGCAACCTGGGCGTCGGCTTCGCCCATAGCGTCATCGCCTACGAAGCCAGCCTCAAGGGCATCGGCAAGCTGGAGCTGAATGCTGCACGCATCGCCGACGACCTGGACGCCTGCTGGGAAGTCCTCGCCGAGCCGGTGCAGACCGTGATGCGCCGCTACGGCATCGAGAACCCCTACGAGAAGCTCAAGGAACTGACTCGCGGCAAAGGCATCAGCGCCGAAGCCCTGCAGGTGTTCATCGAGGGCCTCGACATGCCGGCAGAAGCCAAGGCCGAGCTGAAGCAACTGACCCCAGCGAACTACATCGGTAACGCTGCCGCCCAGGCCAAGCGCATCTGAGATTCGCCCTGACTTTGCACGCCCGGCTGTGCCGGGCGTTTTTGTTTCAAGGACTTAACCATGAATCCTGCTATTCCTCTTCAGCTTTTGGGCGGCATCAGCGCCGAAGAATTCCTCCGCGATTACTGGCAGAAAAAGCCTCTGCTGGTACGCCAGGCCATCCCCGACTTCAAGAGCCCGCTGGACCCTGACGAACTGGCCGGCCTCGCCCTGGAAGAGATGATCGAGTCGCGCATCGTCCTCGAACACGGCGACAGCCCGTGGGAACTGCGCCGCGGCCCGTTCCAGGAAGACACCTTCAGCCAGATGCCCGAGCGCGACTGGACCCTGCTGGTCCAGGCCGTCGACCAGTTCATCCCGGAAGTCGCCGAACTACTGGAACACTTCAAGTTCCTCCCCAGCTGGCGTATTGATGACGTAATGATCAGCTACGCCGCACCGGGTGGCGGCGTCGGCCCGCACTTCGACAACTACGACGTGTTCCTGCTGCAGGGCCACGGCCGTCGCCGCTGGAAAGTCGGCCAGACCTGCGACGCCACCAGCCCGATGCTGCCCCACGCCGACCTGCGCATCCTCGCGGAATTCGAGGAGAACGCCGACTGGGTCCTGGAACCCGGCGACATGCTCTACCTGCCGCCGCGCGTGGCCCACTATGGCATCGCCGAAGACGACTGCATGACCTACTCGGTCGGCTTCCGCGCACCCAGCGCCGCCGAAGTGCTGACCCACTTCACCGACTTCCTCGCCCAGTTCCTCTCCGACGAGGAGCGCTACAGCGACGCCGGCATGGCCGCAATGAAAGGCGACTCCGACCAGCACCAGATCCAGCGCGACGCCCTCGATCGCCTGAAGAACCTGCTGCAGGAGCACATGAGCGACGAACGCCTGCTGCTCACCTGGTTCGGCCAGTTCATGACCGAGCCACGCTACCCGGAACTCGTGGCTGGCGAGGAGATCGAGGAAGACGATCTGACAGCCGCCATCGAAGACGGCGAAGTACTGATCCGCAATCCCAGCGCCCGCATGGCCTGGAGCGAAGTGGACGTCGGCCTGCTGCTGTTCGCCAGCGGCCAGACCGTGGTGCTGCCGGAAAAACTGCGCGACCTGCTCAAGCTGGTTTGCTCGGCAGAGTCGCTACACGAAGGGAATCTCGGCCAATGGCTGGCCGACGACGATGGGCGTAAGCTCATCGGAGAACTGATCAAACAGGGCAGTCTGGAGTTTGCCGATGAGTAGCAAGATCAGGGTTCGTGTCGCGGACTGGCAGAAGGATAATGCCGATCTGCGGCGCATTCGCGAGGCGGTTTTCATCGCCGAGCAATCGGTCCCGCCGGAACTCGAATGGGACGCCGAGGATGTCGAAGCCGTGCACTTCCTGGCCTTCGAAGGCGACTACGCCATCGGCACCGCCCGACTCCTGCCGGACGGGCACATTGGCCGGGTGTCGGTCCTCAAGGACTGGCGCGGCCTGAAGGTCGGCGACCTGCTGATGCGCGCCGCCATCGAACAGGCGGAAAGCCAGGGCCTGCAGCGCCAGTTGCTGACAGCCCAGGTCTACGCCATTCCGTTCTACGAACGACTAGGCTTCCAGGTAGCCAGCGGCGAATTCCTCGACGCCGGCCTTCCCCACGTGGACATGGTGCGCGAAAGCGCCTGAGTAGCGACGAGCAAGGAGCGACATGGATAACGCCCCGGACCAAGACGACCTTCCGGTAGAACTGCCGGATATCGAGTTTCAGTCACCGGGGCGTTTTACTGTCCATAACCCGCCCAGCGAAGCGCTGCCGCCTGAAGTTCTGGAGCCCGCACCATTCAAGCTCGGCGAAGGCGACCAACTACAGCGTTTCAACAAGCCCGAACAGGCCCGCGCCCATGCGCTCGCACTGATCCAGCAGGCGCGCCGCACGCTCTATCTCTATACCCCCGACCTTGAGCCCTGGCTGTATCATCACAGCAGCATCCAGGAGGCCTGCACCCAATTGCTGCTGGGCAATCCGCGCAACCGCCTGATGATCCTGGTGCGCGACAGCACCCGTGCGGTGAAGGAAGGCCATCGCCTGCTCAACCTCAGCCGTCGCCTGTCCAGCTACTGCCAGATTCGCCGGATCAACCCTGACTATCCGAGCGAGGAGCACGCCTTCCTCCTCGCCGACGATTGCGGCCTGCTGCTGCGCCCTGAGCCTGGCGAATACGCTGGCTACGCGCACTACAACAACGCCGGGCGCGTCCGTCAGCTGATCGCGCAATTCGAACAGACCTGGAACACCAGCGTCCTCGACCCGAACCTGCGGAGCTTTCTGATTTGAGCCGACACTCACTCGCCTTGATTTTCGCCTGCGCGTTCAGCTTGTCCGCCGTCGCGGCGCCTCGCACCGAGATCATTCCGCTCAACTACCGCACCGCCGAAGATGTACTGCCGGTGGCACAGCAGGTGCTGGGCAACGAAGGCCGGGTTACCGCCTATGGAAACCAACTGGTGGTGAACGCCGAACTGGCGAAGATCCGCGAACTGCAGCAGGTTCTCGAGCAGCTGGATACGCGCCCGCATCAACTACTGATCAGCGTCGATACGCTCGATGGCAACCAGGGTAGCCAGAGCGGCTACTCGGTGAACGGCTCGGTCAGCGCCGGCAATGTGGACATCCAGGCTGGCCGCGGGGAAGTCAACGGCCGCGACCAGGTGCGCATCATCAATCGATCCACCAACAGTCGCGGCGGCGGCACACAGCAGGTGCGCACCACCGAAGGCTCCCCCGCCTTCATCCAGGTCGGCCAGAGCCAGCCAGTGACCAACGCCGGCATCGGCCCCTACGGCCAGGTCTACAGCCAGACCGAGTACCATGATGCCAACCAGGGCATGTATGTGACCGCCAGTATCACCGGCAATCTGGTGCACATCACTCTGAGCACGCGCAACGACCGCTTCAACGGCAATTACCAGGGCTCGATGAATACCAGCTCGGCGGACACCAGCATCAGCGGGCCCATTGGCCAGTGGATCGAGATCGGTGGCGTCAGCCAGAGCAACCAGAGCACCCAGAACGGCTATACCCGCCAGTACAGTACCCAGGGACGTAGCGACAGCAGCCTGCGGGTGAAGGTCGAAGTGCTCGACTAATCCTTCCGGAGGTGACTTGCCAGTCCTCGTTAGACCTTCGTGTAGTAGTCCAAAAAAAACACTACAAAACGTTTGACGAACGCTCGTTTGAAAGTGCATGATGGCCTCGCTCCCGCTAACCAGAGGGCCTCAAAGCCCTTCGGACCGAGCCAGTGGCCCACCCGCCATGCAGGTCCGTGTTGTTAAGCCCACAAGGCGGATCGACGAGGTTGCGACTGGCAAGAGGTTGTCCTGAGGGACGGGGAAGCAAGCCTTAGCAACAGCACGAAGTGACGGATTCAGCCGTCCACCATTGCCCAACGGCTGCCACGAGCCGGCAAGCGATTCTGGATGTCACCGCTGCAGTCACCCGTCTGTACGCCGCTCTACCCCACTCCTCCAGCGTCATTCCTTCTTTCGGTCGCCCCTTCGCCATCCCGCGGCGAGCAACCCGCAGCCAATACCGTTTCGATACAGGTCTTGAGTGGGTAAGTCGGTGCTCAACCAAACACATACTTTGAAGGATTGACCATGTCCGCTTATCAAAACGACATCAAAGCCGTTGCCGCTCTGAAAGAGAAAACCGGTAACAGCTGGAGCGCTATCAACCCCGAGTCGGTTGCCCGCATGCGCGCTCAGAACCGCTTCAAGACTGGTCTCGACATCGCCAAGTACACTGCGGCCATCATGCGCAAGGACATGGCCGAGTATGACGCCGACACCTCCGTCTACACCCAATCCCTGGGTTGCTGGCATGGCTTCATCGGTCAGCAGAAGCTGATCTCGATCAAGAAGCACCTGAAGACCACCAACAAGCGCTACCTCTACCTGTCCGGCTGGATGGTTGCCGCGCTGCGTTCCGACTTCGGCCCGCTGCCCGACCAATCCATGCACGAGAAAACCGCCGTTTCCGGCCTGATCGAAGAGCTGTACACCTTCCTGCGCCAGGCTGACGCCCGCGAACTGGACCTGCTCTTCACCGCCCTGGACAGCGCTCGCGCCGCCGGCGACAAAGTCAAGCAGGACGAAATCCAGGCCCAGATCGACGGCTACGAAACCCACGTAGTACCGATCATCGCCGACATCGACGCCGGCTTCGGCAACCCGGAAGCGACCTACCTGCTGGCCAAGAAAATGATCGAAGCCGGTGCCTGCTGCATCCAGATCGAGAACCAGGTTTCCGACGAGAAGCAGTGCGGCCACCAAGATGGCAAAGTGACCGTTCCGCACGAAGACTTCCTCGCCAAGATCAACGCCGTTCGCTACGCGTTCCTCGAGCTGGGTGTTGACGATGGCGTGATCGTTGCCCGCACCGACTCCCTGGGCGCCGGCCTGACCAAGCAAATCGCCGTGACCAAAGAGCCCGGCGACCTGGGCGACCAGTACAACTCCTTCCTGGATTGCGAAGAAGTCTCCGCTGCCGAACTGCAGAACGGCGACGTGGTGATCAACCGTGGCGGCAAGCTGCTGCGTCCCAAGCGCCTGGCTTCCAACCTGTTCCAGTTCCGCAAGGGCACCGGCGAAGACCGCTGCGTCCTGGACTGCATCACCTCGCTGCAGAACGGCGCCGACCTGCTGTGGATCGAAACCGAGAAGCCGCACGTTGGCCAGATCAAGGGCATGGTTGACCGCATCCGCGAAGTCATCCCGAACGCCAAGCTGGTTTACAACAACAGCCCGTCGTTCAACTGGACCCTGAACTTCCGTCAGCAGGTGTTCGATGCATTCGTCGCCGAAGGCAAGGATGTTTCCGCCTACGACCGCGCCAAGCTGATGAGCGTCGAGTACGACGAGACCGAACTGGCCCAGGTTGCTGACGAGAAGATCCGTACCTTCCAGCGCGATGGCTCTGCCCACGCCGGCATCTTCCACCACCTGATCACCCTGCCGACCTACCACACCGCCGCTCTGTCGACCGACAACCTGGCCAAAGGCTACTTCGCCGACCAGGGCATGCTGGCCTACGTGAAAGGCGTTCAGCGTCAGGAACTGCGTCAGGGCATCGCCTGCGTCAAGCACCAGAACATGGCTGGCTCGGACATCGGCGACAACCACAAAGAGTACTTCGCTGGCGAAGCCGCTCTGAAAGCCTCGGGTAAAGACAACACCATGAACCAGTTCCACTAAGAACTGGCTCACCAGCCCCTCGGGGCTGGCAGGCTCCACGAAACCCCGGCCTCGGCCGGGGTTTTGCTTTTTTGTGCTTGGCCGAACCGCCAGACGTCTTCTCCCCGCCCGCCAAGGGCAGGCTCGCCTCGACCTGCCAGCCTCGCGCTTCCTTTATATGAATGGAAACGCCCCTCCATGAAAGGCATGCCCAAGCGCAACCGCCTCGCACTCGCCGCCCATCTCATCCAGCGCCTCCCGCGCTGTCTTCACGAGCCGCTGCTCAGCCGACTGTTCTGCTCCCAGGTGCGCTTCGCCGGCACGGCTGGCGTACGCATCCAGAAGCTCCTCGACAGCGAAGTGCGCATGAGCCTGGCCAACCACCGCCGCGCCCGTAATCACATCGGCGGTGTTCACGCTGCTGCCATGGCGCTGCTGGCCGAATCCGCCAGCGGCTGCATCGTTGGCATGAACCTGCCGGATCACAAGCTGCCGCTGATCAAGACCCTCAAGGTGGACTACCTACGCCGGGCTAGCGGCAGCCTGCGCGCCATCGCCACGCTGACACCGGAACAGCGCCGCGCAATGCAGGAAGAAGATCGAGGCGAAGCACTGGTCCAGGTCACCCTTCTCGACGACTCCGGGGCCGAACCGGTGCGCTGCGAGATGCGCTGGGCATGGGTCCGGAAAGGAAATTGAACCACCCGCAAGCCTGGACGACCAACGAATTCACAGAGGAATAATCCGAAGTCGGATACCAGGCGAAATAAAAGCCCCGGCGCTTATATGTAGTAAAGTTACGGATATACGACACTGCAAATGATAATATTTATCATTTATAGAATGCCGATTTATTGCGGGCAAATACCTCGAAAGTACTATTCGACCAAAGCCGAAGTGCCGCCACACTAGGCATCCAGAGTCGCGCAAACAGGGCGCTACGGGAAATGCAAAAGCCTTTTGCCCGAAATAGAAGCATCTGTTTGTGTTGGAAAAATTTACTTGCTGAAGGCTTTGGGCATAAAATTGGAAAGATGACCTGAACCCTTAGCTCACTATCCTTGAGTTGTCGGGTTCGCAGTAGTCAGGCGTTGCGCCTGGAACCCAAGACAATCGTTATTTGTAGGAAGGAGTATCGGCATGCCCAATCCAGCTGAACTTGCAGCTCAACACTGGGGACTCGCCGCCTTCCTTTTAGGAGTGCTGGGCCTGCTCGCCTTCATGCTAGGGGTTTCCAGCCTGCTTGGCAGTAAGGCATTTGGTCGCAGCAAGAACGAACCGTTCGAATCGGGGATCGTTCCTACCGGCAGCGCCCGCCTGCGCCTGTCGGCAAAATTCTATCTGGTCGCGATGCTCTTCGTGATCTTCGACGTCGAAGCCCTCTTCCTTTTCGCCTGGTCAGTGTCCGTCCGTGAAAGCGGCTGGGCCGGTCTGATCGAGGCAACCATTTTCATAGCAATTCTGTTGGCAGGTCTTGTCTACCTGTGGCGTATCGGCGCGCTCGATTGGGCGCCGGCGGCACGTCGCGCACGGCAGGCGAAGCTAAAACAATGAGGCTTTGGCGATGCAATACAAACTTACCCGGATCGATCCGGATGCGCCCAACGATCAGTACCCGATCGGCGAACGCGAAACGGTAGAAGACCCGCTCATCGAAGGGCAGGTCCACAAGAACATCTTCATGGGCAAGCTCGAGGATGTTCTCAACGGTGCGGTGAACTGGGGTCGCAAGAACTCCCTGTGGCCGTACAACTTCGGGCTGTCCTGCTGCTACGTGGAGATGACCACGGCGTTCACCGCGCCACACGACATCGCCCGTTTCGGCGCCGAAGTGATCCGTGCATCGCCGCGCCAGGCTGACTTCATGGTCATCGCCGGCACCTGCTTCATCAAGATGGCCCCGGTCATCCAGCGCCTGTACGAGCAGATGCTGGAACCCAAGTGGGTGATCTCGATGGGGTCGTGCGCCAACTCCGGCGGCATGTACGACATCTACTCGGTCGTTCAGGGGGTCGACAAGTTCCTCCCCGTGGACGTGTACATCCCTGGCTGCCCGCCCCGTCCGGAGGCGTTCCTGCAAGGCCTGATGCTGCTGCAGGAATCCATCGGCCAGGAGCGTCGCCCGTTGTCCTGGGTTGTAGGCGATCAAGGCGTCTATCGCGCCGACATGCCTGCCCAGAAGGATCTCAAGCGCGAACAGCGCATTGCGGTCACCAACCTGCGCAGCCCCGACGAAGTGTGATCCGGCCCTCCACGAGAGGCCCGTTTTCACTCCACCGTTGACCGAGTGACTTAAAGACTATGAATGCAGACTCCGCTCTGTACATCCCGCCTTACAAGGCAGACGACCAAGACATCGTCGTCGAACTGAATTCCCGCTTTGGCGCCGAGACCTTCACCGTCCAGGCCACCCGCACCGGCATGCCGGTGCTCTGGGTTGCCCGTGAGCGCCTGATCGACGTCCTCACCTTCCTGCGCAATGTGCCCAAGCCGTATGTCATGCTCTATGACCTGCACGGTGTCGACGAGCGCCTGCGCACCCACCGTCGCGGCCTGCCGGGTGCCGACTTCAGCGTGTTCTACCACCTGATGTCGCTCGAGCGTAATAGTGACGTGATGATCAAGGTGGCCTTGTCCGAAGGCGACCTCAACGTACCCACCGCCACCCGTATCTGGCCGAACGCCAACTGGTACGAGCGCGAGGTCTGGGACATGTACGGGATCACCTTCAATGGTCACCCGCACCTGACCCGCATGCTGATGCCGCCGACCTGGGAAGGTCATCCGCTGCGCAAGGACTACCCGGCGCGCGCCACCGAGTTCGATCCCTACGCGCTGTCCGCCGCCAAGCAGGACCTCGAGCAGGAAGCCCTGCGCTTCAAGCCCGAAGACTGGGGCATGAAGCGCCACGGCGAGAACGAGGACTTCATGTTCCTCAACCTGGGCCCGAACCACCCTTCCGCGCACGGTGCGTTCCGCATCATCCTGCAGCTGGACGGTGAAGAGATCCTCGACTGCGTTCCGGAGATCGGCTACCACCATCGTGGCGCCGAGAAGATGGCCGAGCGCCAGTCCTGGCACAGCTTCATTCCCTACACCGACCGTATCGACTACCTCGGCGGCGTTATGAACAACCTGCCGTATGTGCTCTCGGTCGAGAAGCTCGCCGGCATCAAGGTGCCGCAGCGCGTCGACGTCATCCGCATCATGATGTCGGAGTTCTTCCGCATCCTGAACCACCTTCTGTACCTGGGTACCTACATCCAGGACGTGGGTGCGATGACCCCGGTGTTCTTCACCTTCACCGACCGTCAGCGCGCCTACAAGGTCGTCGAAGCCATCACCGGCTTCCGCCTGCACCCGGCCTGGTACCGCATCGGCGGCGTCGCCCACGACCTGCCGCGTGGCTGGGACAAGCTGGTTCGCGAATTCCTCGACTGGATGCCCAAGCGTCTGGACGAGTACGAAACCGCCGCCCTGAAGAACAGCATCCTGCGTGGCCGTACCATCGGCGTTGCCCAGTACAACACCAAGGAAGCGCTGGAGTGGGGCACCACCGGCGCCGGCCTGCGCGCCACCGGCTGCGACTTCGACCTGCGCAAGGCCCGCCCCTACTCCGGCTACGAGAACTTCGAGTTCGAAGTACCGCTGGCGGCCAACGGCGACGCCTACGACCGCTGCATGGTCAAGATGGGCGAGATGCGCCAGAGCCTGCGCATCATCGAGCAGTGCCTGAAGAATATGCCCGAGGGCCCGTACAAGGCGGATCACCCGCTGACCACGCCGCCGCCCAAAGAGCGCACGCTGCAGCACATCGAGACCCTGATCACCCACTTCCTGCAGGTTTCCTGGGGCCCGGTCATGCCGGCCAACGAAGCCTTCCAGATGGTGGAAGCGACCAAGGGCATCAACAGCTACTACCTGACGAGCGATGGCAGCACCATGAGCTACCGGACCCGCATCCGGACGCCCAGCTTCCCGCACCTGCAGCAGATTCCGTCGGTGATCAACGGCAGCATGATCGCTGACCTGATCGCCTATCTGGGCAGTATCGACTTCGTTATGGCCGACGTGGACCGCTGATCATGAGTACCCTTATCCAGACTGATCGTTTCGAACTCAGCGAAACCGAGCGCTCGGCCATCGAGCACGAAATGCATCACTACGAGGACTCCCGCGCGGCGTCCATCGAAGCCCTGAAGATCGTCCAGAAGCAGCGCGGCTGGGTGCCGGACGGCGCCATTCCGGCCATCGCCGACATCCTCGGCATCCCGGACAGCGACGTCGAAGGCGTGGCTACCTTCTATAGCCAGATCTTCCGCCAGCCGGTCGGCCGCCACATCATCCGCGTCTGCGACAGCATGGTCTGCTACATCGGCGGCCACGAGTCCGTGGTTGGCGAGATCCAGAAGCAGCTGGGCATCGGCCTCGGCCAGACTACTGCCGACGGCCGCTTCACCCTGCTGCCGGTGTGCTGCCTGGGCAACTGCGACAAGGCCCCGGCGATGATGATCGACGACGACACCTTCGGCGACCTGCGTCCCGACGGCGTCGCCAAACTGCTGGAGGCCTACGCATGAGTCGCCTCACCTCCTACGGCACGCCCAACCGCACCGCGCGCGCGGCCGAAACCCATCCGCTGACCTGGCGCCTGCGTGACGACGGCGCCCCGGTCTGGCTGGAGGAATACCAGTCGAAGAATGGCTATGCCGCCGCGCGCAAGGCGCTGGCGCAGATGGCCACCGACGACATCGTCCAGACCGTCAAGGACTCCGGCCTCAAGGGCCGCGGCGGTGCGGGCTTCCCCACCGGCGTGAAGTGGGGCCTGATGCCCAAGGACGAATCCCTCAACATCCGCTACCTGCTGTGCAACGCGGACGAGATGGAGCCCAACACCTGGAAGGACCGCATGCTCATGGAGCAGTTGCCGCACCTGCTGGTGGAAGGCATGCTGATCTCCGCGCGCGCCCTCAAGGCCTACCGCGGCTACATCTTCCTGCGCGGCGAGTACGTCGACGCGGCCCGTAACCTGAACCGCGCCATCGATGAAGCCAAGGCCGCCGGCCTGCTGGGCAAGAACATCCTCGGCAGCGGCTTCGATTTCGAGCTGTTCGTCCACACCGGCGCCGGTCGCTACATCTGTGGCGAAGAGACTGCACTGATCAACTCGCTGGAAGGCCGCCGCGCCAACCCGCGCTCCAAGCCGCCCTTCCCCGCCGCCGTTGGCGTGTGGGGCAAGCCGACCTGCGTGAACAACGTCGAGACCCTGTGCAACGTGCCGGCGATCGTCGAGCACGGCGTCGACTGGTACAAGGGCCTCGCCCGTCCGGGCAGCGAAGACATGGGCACCAAGCTCATGGGCTTCTCCGGCAAGGTGAAGAACCCCGGTATCTGGGAACTGCCCTTCGGCCTTCCGGCCCGCGAGCTGTTCGAGGACTACGCCGGCGGCATGCGCGACGGCTACAAGCTCAAGGCCTGGCAGCCGGGCGGCGCCGGCACCGGCTTCCTCCTGCCGGAGCACCTGGACGCGCTGTTCTACGCCGGCGGCGTCGCCAAGGTCGGCACCCGTATGGGCACCGGTCTGGCCATGGCAGTGGACGACAGCGTCAACATGGTTTCCCTGCTGCGCAACATGGAAGAGTTCTTCGCCCGCGAATCGTGCGGCTGGTGCACGCCGTGCCGTGACGGCCTGCCGTGGAGCGTGAAGGTACTGCGCGCGCTGGAAAAAGGCGAAGGCGCCCAGGGCGACCTGGAAACCCTCGAGCAGCTTGTCAACTTCCTCGGCCCAGGCAAGACCTTCTGTGCCCACGCACCGGGTGCCGTCGAGCCGCTGGGCAGCGCACTGAAGTATTTCCGTCCCGAGTTCGAAGCGGGCATTTCCCGCCAGGCTCAGGCCGTACAAGCACCGCAGACTGTCGGCGCTTGATGCTTTGATCGCCGGGCACTGCGCCCGGCGTTGTTTCGTTGCAGTGCCGCGGCGTGCCGCCGGCCCGATGAAACCGTGATTTCTATTAGCCACGCCCGCTGACAACGGGCCAACGAAGACTTAGACCCATGGCCACGATCCACGTAGACGGCAAGACGTTAGAAGTCGACGGAGCGGACAACCTGTTGCAGGCCTGTCTCTCCCTCGGTCTCGACATCCCCTACTTCTGCTGGCACCCGGCGCTCGGAAGCGTCGGCGCATGCCGCCAGTGCGCGGTCAAGCAGTACACCGACGAGAACGACAAACGCGGTCGTCTCGTCATGTCCTGCATGACTCCCGCCACCGACAACACCTGGATTTCCATCGAGGACGAAGAGGCCAAGCAGTTCCGCGCCAGCGTCGTCGAATGGCTGATGACCAACCACCCGCACGACTGCCCGGTCTGCGAGGAAGGCGGTCACTGCCACCTGCAGGACATGACGGTGATGACCGGCCACAACCAGCGCCGGTACCGCTTCACCAAGCGCACCCACCAGAACCAGGAGCTCGGCCCGTTCATCGCCCACGAGATGAACCGCTGCATCGCCTGCTACCGTTGCGTCCGTTACTACAAGGACTATGCCGGCGGCACCGACCTGGGCGTCTACGGCGCGCACGACAACGTCTACTTCGGCCGTATCGAGGACGGTGTACTGGAGAGCGAATTCTCCGGCAACCTGACCGAGGTCTGCCCGACCGGCGTGTTCACCGACAAGACCCACTCCGAGCGCTACAACCGCAAGTGGGACATGCAGTTCGCCCCGAGCATCTGCCATGGCTGCTCCAGCGGCTGCAATATCAGCCCCGGTGAGCGTTACGGTGAAATCCGCCGCATCGAGAACCGCTACAACGGCTCGGTGAACCACTACTTCCTCTGCGACCGCGGCCGCTTCGGCTACGGCTACGTCAACCGCGAAGACCGCCCGCGCCAACCGCAGCTGATGCTGAGCAAGCAGAAGCTCTCGCTGGATGGCGCCCTCGACCAGACCGCTGCCCTGCTCAAGGGCCGCAAGGTCATCGGTATCGGTTCGCCGCGTGCCAGCCTGGAAAGCAACTACGCCCTGGCCGAACTGGTCGGCGCGCAGCACTTCTACAGCGGCATCTCCGCTGACGAGCTGCAACGCCTTCAACTGGTGCTGAAAGTGATGCAGGACGGCCCGCTGCCGGTGCCGACCATCCGCGACATCGAAGACCACGACGCAGTGTTCGTGCTCGGCGAAGACCTGACCCAGACCGCTGCCCGTATCGCCCTGGCCCTGCGCCAGTCGGTGAAAGGCAAGGGCGAGGACATGGCCGCCGCGATGAAGATCCAGCCGTGGCTCGACGCCGCAGTGAAGACCATCGCCCAGCACGAGATGAACCCGCTGTTCATCGCCAGCCTGGATGAAACCCGCCTGGACGACGTGGCCGCCGAGTGCGTGCACGCCGCCACCGAAGACCTGGCCCGCCTGGGCTTCGCTGTGGCCCACGCCATCGACCCGAGCGCTCCGGCCGTCGTCGGCCTCGACACCGAAGCCGCCGCCCTGGCCCAGCGCATCGCCGATGCCCTAGTTGCCGCCAAGCGTCCGCTGGTGGTTTCCGGCACCTCGCTGGGCAGCAACGCCCTGATCGAAGCCGCCGCCAACATCGCCAGCGCACTGAAGAACCGCGAGAAGAACGGCTCCCTGAGCCTGGTGGTTCCGGAAGCCAACAGCCTGGGCCTCGCCCTCTTCGGCGGTGACTCCATCGAAGCCGCTCTCGAGCAGCTGACCTCCGGCGCCGCCGATGCCGTGGTGATCCTGGAGAACGACCTGTACCGCCGCGCCGACGCTGCCGCTGTCGATGCTGCACTGGCCACCGCGAAGATCGTCGTCGTCGCCGACCACCAGCAGACCGCCACCAGCGCCAAGGCCACCGTCCTGCTGCCGGCCGCCAGCTTCGCCGAAGGCGATGGCACCCTGGTCAGCCAGGAAGGCCGCGCCCAGCGCTTCTTCCAGGTCTACGACCCGACCTACTACAACGCCGACAACCTGGTCCGCGAAGGCTGGCGCTGGCTGCACGCGCTGCACAGCACCCTGGAAGGCAAGCGTGTCGACTGGACCCAGCTGGACCACGTGATCGACGCCGTCGTCGCTGCCAAGCCGCAACTGGCTGGCATCCGCGAAGCCGCGCCGAACGCCGCGTTCCGCATCAAGGGCCTGAAGCTGGCGCGCGAGCCGCACCGCTACTCCGGCCGTACCTCGATGCGCGCCAACATCAACGTGAGCGAGCCGCGCCAACCGCAGGACATCGACTCCGCGTTCGCCTTCTCCATGGAAGGTTACGCCGGCAGCACCGAACCGCGTCAGCAGATTCCGTTCGCCTGGTCCCCAGGCTGGAACTCACCGCAGGCCTGGAACAAGTTCCAGGACGAAGTGGGTGGTCATCTGCGCGCCGGCGATCCGGGCGTGCGCCTGATCGAGGCCAAGGGCGAAGCCCTGTGGTTCAGCGAGATTCCCGCACCGTTCCACACCGCCGCCAGCCAGTTCAAGGTGGTGCCCTTCTATCACCTGTTCGGCAGCGAGGAGAACTCCTCGAAAGCCGCCCCTGTACAGGAGCGCATCCCGCAGACCTACGTCACCCTGGCCAAGGCCGAGGCTGACCGTCTGGGCGTCAACGAAGGCGCGATCATCCGCCTGACCGTCAAGGGCCAGGAACTGCGTCTGCCGCTGCGTGTGAGCGAAGAGCTGGGCGCTGGCCTGGTCGCCCTGCCGATCGGTCTGCAAGGCATTCCCGCCGGTGTCATCGGCGCCGTCGCTGAAGGTCTGCAGGAGGCTGCGCAATGAGCTGGCTGACACCCGCCATCGTCGACATCCTGATCGAGGTCATCAAGGCCATCGTCATCCTGCTCGCCGTGGTCGTCTGCGGCGCGCTGCTCAGCTGGGTCGAGCGTCGTCTGCTCGGCCTCTGGCAGGACCGCTACGGTCCGAACCGGGTCGGCCCCTTCGGTGCCTTCCAGCTTGGCGCCGACATGCTGAAGATGTTCTTCAAGGAAGACTGGACCCCGCCGTTCGCCGACAAGATGATCTTCACCCTCGCGCCCATGATCGCCATGGGTGCGCTGCTGGTGGCCTTCGCAGTCATCCCGATCACCCCGACCTGGGGCGTCGCGGACCTGAACATCGGCATCCTGTTCTTCTTCGCCATGGCCGGCCTGACCGTTTACGCGGTGCTGTTCGCCGGCTGGTCGAGCAATAACAAGTTCGCCCTCCTCGGCAGCCTGCGCGCCTCGGCCCAGACCATCTCCTACGAGGTGTTCCTGGCCCTGTCGCTGATGGGCATCGTCGCCCAGGTCGGCTCGTTCAGCCTGCGCGACATCGTCGATTACCAGGCCGAGCACATGTGGTTCATCATCCCCCAGTTCTTCGGCTTCATGACCTTCTTCGTCGCCGGCGTCGCCGTGACCCACCGTCACCCGTTCGACCAGCCCGAAGCCGAGCAGGAACTGGCCGACGGTTACCACATCGAGTACGCCGGCATGAAATGGGGCATGTTCTTCGTCGGCGAGTACATCGGCATCGTGCTGGTGTCCGCGCTGCTGGCGACCCTGTTCTTCGGCGGCTGGCACGGTCCCTTCGGCATCCTGCCGCAGATCCCGTTCTTCTGGTTCGCCCTGAAAACCGGCTTCTTCATCATGATGTTCATTCTGCTGCGGGCTTCTATCCCACGCCCGCGCTATGACCAGGTGATGGCCTTCAGCTGGAAGTTCTGCCTCCCGCTGACCCTGATCAACCTGCTGGTGACCGGCGCTGTCGTGCTGGCGACCCAGTAAGGAGTACGACCATGATCAAGTACATTTTCGACGTGGTGCACGGCACCTACACCCAGCTGCGCAGCCTGGTGATGATCTTCGGTCACGCCTTCCGCAAGCGTGACACCCTGCAGTATCCGGAAGAGCCCGTGTACCTGCCGCCGCGCTACCGTGGCCGCATCGTGCTCACTCGCGACCCCGACGGTGAGGAGCGCTGCGTTGCGTGCAACCTGTGCGCCGTGGCCTGCCCGGTCGGCTGCATCTCCCTGCAGAAGGCCGAGATGGACGATGGCCGTTGGTACCCCGAATTCTTCCGCATCAACTTCTCTCGCTGCATCTTCTGCGGCCTGTGCGAAGAAGCCTGCCCGACCACCGCGATCCAGCTGACACCGGATTTCGAGATGGGCGAGTTCAAGCGCCAGGACCTGGTCTACGAGAAGGAAGACCTGCTGATCTCCGGCCCCGGCAAGAACCCGGACTACAACTTCTACCGCGTTGCCGGCATGGCCATCGCCGGCAAGCCGAAAGGCGCCGCGCAGAACGAGGCCGAACCGATCAACGTCAAGAGCCTGCTGCCGTAAGGAGACGTCGCGTGGAATTCGCTTTCTACTTCGCCGCCGGCGTCGCCGTGCTGGCAACCTTCCGGGTCATCACCAACAGCAACCCGGTGCATGCCCTGCTCTACCTCATCATTTCGCTGCTGGCGGTATCGATGACCTTCTTCAGCCTCGGCGCCCCGTTCGCCGGTGCCCTGGAGATCATCGTCTACGCCGGCGCGATCATGGTGCTGTTCGTGTTCGTGGTCATGATGCTCAACCTCGGTCCGGCGATTGCCGAGCAGGAGCGCAAGTGGCTCAAGCCCGGTGTCTGGATTGGCCCCGGCGCCCTGGCTGCCGTGCTGCTCGTCGAGTTGCTGTGGATGCTCTCGCGCACCCCGAGCGGTATCGGCATCGGCCACACCACCGTGGACGCCAAGGCCGTGGGCATCAGCCTGTTCGGCCCGTACCTGCTGGTCGTCGAACTGGCCTCGATGCTGCTGCTGGCGGCACTGGTCGCCGCCTACCACCTCGGCCGCCACGAAGCGAAGGACTAACACCATGAATGCAATCCCTCTCGAACACGGACTGGCACTCGCCGGTGTGCTGTTCTGCTTCGGCCTGGTGGGCCTGATGGTACGACGCAACATCCTGTTCGTACTGATGAGCCTGGAAGTGATGATGAACGCCGCCGCCCTGGCCTTCGTGGTCGGTGGCGCCCGCTGGGGCCAGCCTGACGGCCAGGTGATGTTCATCCTGGTGCTCAGCCTGGCTGCGGCCGAGGCCAGCATTGGCCTGGCGATCCTGCTCCAGCTGTATCGCCGCTTCCATACCCTCGATATCGACGCTGCCAGCGAGATGCGCGGATGAACCTGCTGCCCCTTACTTTCCTGTTCCCCCTGGTCGGCTTCCTGCTGCTCTCGTTCTCGCGCGGCAAGTGGTCGGAAAATCTCTCGGCACTGGTCGGTGTCGGCTCCGTGGGCCTGGCGGCCCTCTCCGCCTTCTGGGCGATCTGGAGCTTCCACAGCAACCCGCCCGAAGGTGGCGCCTACAGCCTGGTGCTGTGGCAATGGATGAGCGTTGGCGACTTCAAGACCAACTTCACCCTGTACCTGGACGGCCTCTCGGTCACCATGCTCGGCGTGGTCACCGGCGTCGGCTTCCTGATCCACCTGTTCGCCTCCTGGTACATGCGCGGTGAAACTGGCTATTCGCGGTTCTTCGCGTACACCAACCTGTTCATCGCCAGCATGCTGTTCCTGGTACTGGGCGATAACCTGCTGTTCATGTACTTCGGCTGGGAAGGCGTGGGCCTCTGCTCCTACCTGCTGATCGGTTTCTATTACAACCACGTACCGAACGGCAACGCAGCGCTGAAGGCCTTCATCGTGACCCGCGTGGGTGACGTGTTCTTCGCCATCGGCATGTTCATCCTGTTCCAGCACCTGGGCACGCTGAACATCCAGGAGCTGCTGGTCCTGGCTCCGCAGCACTTTGCCAAGGGCGACCTGTGGATCAACCTGGCCACCCTGATGCTGCTCGGCGGCGCCGTCGGCAAATCCGCTCAGCTGCCGCTGCAGACCTGGCTGGCCGACGCGATGGCCGGTCCGACTCCGGTCTCCGCGCTGATCCACGCCGCCACCATGGTGACCGCGGGCGTCTACCTGATCGCCCGCTGCCACGGTCTGTTCGAGCTGGCTCCGAACGTTCTGGAGCTGGTTGGCATCATCGGCGCCGTGACCCTGGTGCTGGCGGGCTTCGCCGCCCTGGTGCAGACCGACATCAAGCGTATCCTCGCCTACTCGACCATGAGCCAGATCGGCTACATGTTCCTGGCCCTGGGCGTTGGCGCCTGGGGTGGCGCGATCTTCCACCTGATGACCCACGCCTTCTTCAAGGCCCTGCTGTTCCTTGCTTCGGGTGCGGTGATCGTCGCCTGCCACCACGAGCAGAACATCTTCAAGATGGGTGGCCTGTGGAAGAAGCTGCCGCTGGCCTACGCCAGCTTCGTGGTCGGTGGCGCGGCGCTGTCTGCCCTGCCCTTCCTGACCGCCGGCTTCTACTCCAAGGACGAGATCCTCTGGGAAGCCTTTGCCAGCGGTCACCAGAACCTGCTGATCGCCGGTCTGGTTGGCGCGTTCATGACGTCGCTGTACACCTTCCGCCTGATCTTCATCGCCTTCCACGGCGAAGCGAAGACCGAAGCGCACGCCGGCCATGGCATCAGCCACTGGCTGCCGCTGGGTGTCCTGATCGTGCTCTCCACCTTCATCGGCGCGTTGATCACTCCGCCGCTGGCCGGCGTCCTGCCGGAAAGCGCCGGTCACGCCGGGGGTGAAGCCAAGCACAGCCTGGAAATCGCCTCGGGCGCCATCGCCATCGCCGGTATCCTGCTGGCGGGCCTGCTGTTCCTCGGCAAGCGCCGCTTCGTCAGCGCCGTCGCCCAGAGCGCACCGGGCCGCTTCTTCGGCACCTGGTGGTACCACGCCTGGGGCTTCGACTGGCTGTACGACAAGCTGTTCGTGAAACCCTACCTGCTGATCTGCCGCCTGCTGGCCGCGGACCCGATCGACAAGACCCTGGTCCTGGTCCCGCTCACCGCCCGCGGTGGCAACAAACTCCTCAGCCTCACCGAGAACGGCCGCCTGCGTTGGTACGCCGCTTCCCTGGTGGGTGGCGCCGCGCTGCTCCTCGGCGCGCTGCTGCTGGCTTAATGAATTCACGAAAGAGATTGAGCCCGACATGATTCTGCCCTGGCTAATCCTGATCCCCTTCATCGGCGGCTTCCTTTGCTGGATCGCCGAGTACACCAGCAAGACCCTGCCCCGCTGGGTCGCCCTGGGATCGATGGTCCTCACCCTGGCCCTGAGCCTGTGGGTGTGGCACACCGGCGACTTCCAGCTAGCCCCGGCGCCGGGTGGCGAGCCGCAGTGGACCCTGCAGTTCCAGGTACCCTGGATCGAGCGTTTCGGCATCAGCGTGCACCTGGCAATGGACGGCCTGTCCCTGCTGATGGTCGCGCTGACCGGCCTGCTCGGCGTGCTGTCCGTCCTCTGCTCGTGGAACGAGATCCAGCGCCGCATCGGCTTCTTCCACCTGAACCTGCTGTGGATCCTGGGCGGCGTGATCGGCGTGTTCCTCGCCGTCGACCTGTTCCTGTTCTTCTTCTTCTGGGAAATGATGCTGGTGCCGATGTACTTCCTCATCGCGCTCTGGGGTCATAGCTCGGACGATGGCAAGAAGACCCGCATCTACGCCGCCACCAAGTTCTTCATCTTCACCCAGGCCAGCGGCCTGGTGATGCTGGTGGCGATCCTGGGCCTGGTGTTCGTGCACTACAACAGCACCGGCGTGTTGACCTTCAACTACGCCGACCTGCTGAAGACCCAGCTGCCGCCGCACACCGAGTGGATCCTGATGCTCGGCTTCTTCGTCGCCTTCGCGGTGAAGATGCCGGTAGTGCCGGTGCACTCCTGGCTGCCCGACGCCCACGCCCAGGCGCCGACTGCCGGCTCCGTGGACCTGGCCGGCATCCTGCTGAAGACCGCGGCCTACGGCCTGATCCGCTTTGCCCTGCCGCTGTTCCCCAACGCCTCGGCCGAGTTCGCCCCGATCGCCATGACCCTGGGTCTGATCGGCATCTTCTACGGCGCCTTCCTGTCGTTCGCACAGACCGACATCAAGCGCCTGGTGGCCTACTCCTCGGTGTCGCACATGGGCTTCGTGATGATCGGCATCTACTCCGGCAGCCCGCAGGCGCTGCAGGGTGTAGTGGTGCAAATGATCGCCCACGGCCTCTCCGCCGCCGCGCTGTTCATCCTGTGTGGCCAGCTGTACGAGCGCCTGCACACCCGTGACATGCGCAAGATGGGCGGCCTGTGGTCGCGCATCCCGTACCTGCCGGCCGTGGCCCTGTTCTTCGCCACCGCGTCGTTGGGCCTGCCGGGCACCGGCAACTTCGTCGGCGAATTCCTGATCCTGCTGGGCAGCTTCAAGGTCGTTCCGGTGATCACCGTGATCGCCACCTTCGGCCTGGTGTTCGGCTCGGTCTACTCGCTGATCATGATCCACCGCGCATACTTCGGCCCGGCCAAGTCCGACACCGCCATCGCCGGCCTGAACGCCCGCGAGCTCTCCATGGTGCTCGGCCTGGCGGTGCTGCTGATCGTGCTCGGCGTCTACCCGCAGCCGGTCCTCGACACCTCCGCGGCAACCATGCACGGCGTCCAGCAATGGCTGGGTTCCGCCCTCTCCACTCTGGCAGCACGGTAAGCGCGAAATGACCTTCACGATTCAACACTTCATCGCGCTCCTGCCACTGCTCATCACCAGCGCCACCCTGGTGGTGGTGATGCTCGCGGTAGCCTGGAAGCGTAACCACTCGATGACCGCCACCCTCTCGGTGATCGGTCTGAACCTGGCCCTGCTGTCGATCATCCCGGTGCTGAAAGTCACCCCGATCGAAGTCACCCCGCTCATGGTGGTCGACAACTTCGCCTGCTTCTACATGGCCCTGATCCTGATCGGCGCCCTGGCCTGCACCACCCTCGCCCACGCCTACATGGAAAGCTTCCCGGGCAACCGCGAGGAGTTGTACCTGCTCCTGCTGCTGTCCACCGCGGGCGGCCTGGTACTGGTCAGCGCGCAGAACCTGGCCGGCCTGTTCATTGGCCTGGAACTGCTGTCGGTGCCCGTCTACGGCATGGTGGCCTACGCCTTCTTCAACAAACGCACCCTGGAAGCGGGCATCAAGTACACCGTGCTGTCCGCCGCCGGCTCTGCTTTCCTGCTGTTCGGCATGGCCCTACTCTACGCCGAGTCCGGCAACCTGGGCTTCTCCGCCTTGGGCGCCTCGCTGGCAGAGGGCACCAGCCATGGCCCGC
The DNA here is from genome assembly GCF_051990045.1 of Pseudomonas sp. YH-1. Taxonomy (NCBI): domain Bacteria; kingdom Pseudomonadati; phylum Pseudomonadota; class Gammaproteobacteria; order Pseudomonadales; family Pseudomonadaceae; genus Pseudomonas; species Pseudomonas sp. YH-1. The sequence continues at coordinate 4,672,644 of NZ_CP178184.1, forward strand.
TGCTGGCCATTGGCGTCGGCATGATGGTCGTCGGTCTGGGCTTCAAGCTGTCCCTGGCACCGTTCCACCTGTGGACCCCGGATGTCTACGAAGGCGCCCCGGCCCCGGTTGCCACCTTCCTGGCCACTACCGCCAAGGTCGCCGTGTTCGCCGTGCTGCTGCGCCTGTTCCAGATCGCTCCGGCGGCCCTGAACAACGGCCTGCTGCATGACGCCATCGCGGTCATCGCCATCGCCTCGATCCTGATCGGCAACCTGCTGGCGCTGACCCAGAGCAACATCAAGCGCCTGCTGGGCTACTCGTCCATCGCCCACTTCGGCTACCTGCTGATCGCCCTGGTGGCGAGCAAGGGCCTGGCCGTGGAAGCAGTCGGCGTCTACCTGACCACCTACGTCGTTACCACCCTGGGCGCCTTCGGCGTGGTCACCCTGATGTCCACTCCGTACAGCGGTCGCGATGCCGACGCGCTGTTCGAGTACCGCGGCCTGTTCTGGCGCCGTCCGGTGCTGACCGCGGTAATGACCGTGATGATGCTGTCCCTGGCCGGCATCCCGCTGACCGCCGGCTTCATCGGCAAGTTCTACATCGTCGCCACCGGCGTCGAGTCGCAGCACTGGTGGCTGGTCGGCGCCCTGGTACTGGGCAGCGCCATCGGCCTGTTCTACTACCTGCGTGTCATGGTGACCATGTTCCTGGTCGAACCGAACATGAAGCGCCACGACGCTCCCCTGGACTGGGCCCAGCGCGCCGGCGGCATCATGCTGGTAGCCATCGCCCTGCTCGCCTTCTTCCTCGGCGTCTACCCGCAACCGCTGCTGGACATCCTCCAGCACAGCGGCCTGGTAGCCGTCGCCGGCTAAGGTCTACAGGCAACAAAAAACCCCGCTTCGGCGGGGTTTTTTGTTGGGCGGGAATCAGGAGATACCGGCTTTTCGTAGGATGGGTGGAGCGCAGCGATACCCATGCTGCTGGCGCACGTCATTGATGGGTATCGCTTCGCTCCACGCCATCCTACAAGGTTCGCGCCCTACTCTACCGGGTTGGGTGCTTCCTCTACTCGGCCGGTGAACAGGTCCCAGGATGCCATGAACAGCGCCGCGATCAGCGGGCCGATGACGAAGCCATTGAGGCCGAACAGCGACATGCCGCCGAGGGTGGAGATCAGCACTACATAGTCGGGCATCTTGGTGTCCTTGCCGACCAGGATCGGACGCAGGATGTTGTCCACCAGACCGATCACCACCACGCAGAACAGCGTCAGCACCACACCCTGCCAGATCGCCCCGGTGAGCAGGAAGTAAGCCGCCACCGGCACCCAGATCAGCCCCGCGCCGATGGCCGGCAGCAACGAGAGGAAGGCCATCAGCGTGCCCCAGAGCAACGAGCCCTGGATGCCGAGGAACCAGAAGATCAGGCCGCCCAACGCACCCTGAGTCGCGGCGACGGCGATGTTGCCCTTTACCGTGGCACGGATCACCGTGGTGAACTTGGCGAACAGATGCTGCTTGTGCTCCCCGCTCAGCGGCACCGCCTGCTTGATCCGCTTGCCCAGTGTCGGGCCATCACGCAGGAGGAAGAACAGCAGGTACAGCATGATGCCGAAGCTGATGACGAACTCGAAGGTGTTCTGGCCGATGCTGAAGGCCTTGGTGGCCACCAGTTGGCTGGCCTGCATCGCGCCCGCCGAAAGCTTTTCCTGCAGGCTGGACAGGTCCGCCAGGTCGAAGCGCTCCAGCAACTGGTGCGCCCAGCCTGGCAACGCGGCGACTGCCTGCTGGTAGTAGGTGATGAAGTTCAGCTCGCCCGACTTCAACCGCTGGTAGACGGTCGCGCCCTCTTGTACCAGCGCACCGGCAATGAAGGTCACCGGCAGGATCACGATCAGAAAGCAGACGGCGAGGGAAATCAGCGCAGCGAGGTTGTTGCGCCCGTTGAGTTTCACCCGCAGGCGGCGCTGCAACGGGGCAAAGATGATCGCCAGGATGGTGCCCCAGAAGACTGCCCCGTAGAACGGCAGCAGGATCCAGCCGAAGGCCAGTGTGACGACCAGCAGCAGGGCGAGGAACGTCCGGTATTCCAGTTTCGATTCGAACATGAGCGGGTCCGTGGGTGGGAAACCTGCTCATTAGTCAGCAGTTGGCCTGCCGAGTGCAACTTTCCGTGCGCGATGGCCCGTTACAGAGCCCTACAACACCATCGCTGCGACCCAGCCGAAGACCAGCAGCGGCAGGTTGTAGTGCAGGAAGGTCGGCACCACGGTGTCCCAGATGTGATTGTGCTGGCCGTCCACATTCAGGCCGGAGGTTGGGCCCAGGGTGGAATCCGAGGCCGGCGAACCCGCGTCACCCAACGCGCCTGCCGTGCCAACGATGCTGACAATGGCCAGTGGACTGAAGCCCAGGTGCACCGCCAGCGGCACGAAGATCGCCGCGATGATCGGTACCGTGGAGAAGGACGAGCCAATCCCCATGGTCACCAGCAGGCCCACCAGCAGCATCATGAAGGCGCCCAGCGCCTTGCTGCTGCCGATCCAACCGGCAGCGCTGTCCACCAGGCTGGAAACCTGTCCGGTAGCAGTCATCACTGCCGCAAAGCCCTGCGCAGCGATCATGATGAAGCCGATCATGGCCATCATCTTCATGCCTTCGGTGAACAGGTCGTCCGCTTCCTTCCAGCGCACCACGCCGGACAGCGAGAACACCAGGAAACCCACCAACGCACCGAGGATCATCGAATCCAGCAACAGTTGCACGGCAAAGGCCGCCGCAACCGCGACGCCGGCCACCAGCAGACTCATCTTGCTGTAGGGCGTGTCGACTCGCTCGGCCTGCTCGATACGCTCCAGATCGTACTCGCGCTTGCGCCGGTAGCTGAAGAGCACCGCGATCAGCAGGCCGCAAACCATGCCCAGCGCCGGGATCAGCATGGCTTGGGTGACGTTGATGCCGCTGACGTCCACGCCCGCGCGTTGCACGTTGGCCAGCAGGATCTGATTCAGGAAGATGTTGCCGAAGCCCACCGGCAGGAACATGTAGGGGGTGATCAGGCCGAAGGTGATGACGCAGGCGATCAGCCGACGGTCGATCTGCAGGCGCGTGAGCACATAGAGCAACGGTGGCACCAGCAGTGGGATGAACGCGATGTGGATCGGCAGGATGTTCTGCGAGGAGATCGCCACCACCAGCAGCAGGGCGACCATCATCCACTTGAAGCCATTGGAGCCGTTCGCCTCGTGCCGGCCAAGCATGGCCAGGGCACGGTCAGCGAGCGCGTGCGCCATTCCGGAGCGCGCGATGGCTACGGCGAAGGCACCCAGCATGGCGTAGGACAGCGCCACGGTCGCACCGGCACCCAGCCCGTCGTTGAATGCCTTGAGCGTACCGTCCATGCCCAGGCCGCCCAGCAAACCACCCGCTACTGCTCCGGCGATCAGTGCGACCACCACGTGCACGCGACACAGGCTCAGCACCAGCATCAGGCCAATGGCGATCAGCACCGCATTCATTTTCACCACTCCTCTCACGGATCGCCGCGCCAGCGCGCGGGCAAAAGGCGCGCACTCTGCCAAACCCCTGTCGGGCTGTCAAAACCCTTGTCGAATCAAGACGTTTCCAGAATAGCCCGGCGGGATTTTCACCGTAGTGCGCACGTTTTTTGCCTGAAAGTCGCCACTCGTCGTAACGGCACACCAGAATCGCCTGTTTTCCGGCGTTTCGCCCCGTCACGGGTCAAGAAGCTGCGGGAAAGGCCGATATACAGGGCATTCCCAGGCTTAGTTCAAACAAGGATTCCCCTCCATGCTCCTGCGCCGTCTCTCCATCCAGTGGAAGATCACGTTGCTTGCCGGGCTCTGCCTTCTCGGCGTCGTCTCGCTGCTCTCCGGCTTGTCCGTCTATCGCACGCAACACAGCACCTCGCTGGTCAAGCAATCGAGCACTGAAATGCTCAACGAGGCAGCGCAGGCCCGCCTGCAATCGCGCGGCGAAGTCCAGGCCATGCGCATCCAGCGCTACATCATGGATGCCTACCAATACGGCAAGGGCTTCTCGCGGCAGGTCCTGTTCCTGCGCGACCAGGCGCAGAAGCGCTTCCTCGACGCCTACGACCTGCGCGAGGACCTGACCCGCCAGGTGAAGACCGCACTGGAAGGCAACCCCGAGCTGCTGGGCCTCTATGTCGCCTTCGAGCCGGACGCGCTGGACGGCAAGGACAAGCTCTTCGCCGGCCAGGGCGAACTGGGCGGCAACGACGCCGGGCGCTTCTCCATCTACTGGTCGCAGGCTACGCCGGGCCATCTGGAGTCCGAAGCCATGGCCGAGTCGCTGCTGCAGGACACCAGCCCCGGCCCGAGCGGCAGCGCTTACAACGCCTGGTTCACCTGCCCCAAGACCACCGGCCAGCCGTGCGTGCTCGACCCGTACTTCGACGACGTCGGCAACAAGAAGATGCTGATGACCAGCATCGCCTTCCCGCTGGAGCTGGACGGCAAGGTCATCGGCGTCATGGGCCTGGACATCAGCATGGAGAAGCTGCAGGAAATCGCCGTGGAAGGCAGCCAGGAACTCTACGAAGGCCAGGGCCGAGTCAGCATCGTCAGCGCCGCCGGCCTGCTGGCCGGCCACAGCGCAGACGCCAGCAAGCTGAGCAAGAAGCTTCAGGAGGTCTACCCGAACCAGGGCACCGACCTGTTGCAGGCAATCGCCGCCAACCATGAGCAGGTCTTCCACCAGGACGATCAACTGCGCGTCGTCGAGCCACTGCAACCAATCCCCGGCTCCAAGCCCTGGGGCGTGCTGCTGGAGGTTCCGCAGAACGTCCTGCTCGGCCCGGCCATCGAACTGCAGAACGAACTGGATAACCAGAGCGTGCAGGGTACCGTCTCACAACTCGGCTTCGGCTTGGTCGCCATCCTGATCGGCCTGTTCGCCATGTGGCTCACCGCCCGTGGCGTAACCCGCCCGATCCTCAACGTTGCTGCCATGCTGCGCAACATCGCCAGCGGCGAGGGCGACCTGACCAAGCGCCTGGACTACAGCGGCAAGGACGAGCTGGGCGAGCTGGCTGGCTGGTTCAACCGCTTCCTCGACAAGCTGCAGCCGATCATCCGCGACGTGAAATCCTCGGTGCAGGACGCCCGCGCCACGGCCGACCAGTCCTCGGAGATCGCCAGCCAGACCAGCGCCGGCATGCAGCAGCAATTCCGCGAAGTCGACCAGGTCGCCACCGCCTCGCAAGAGATGAGCGCCACCGCCCACGACGTCGCCAACAGTGCTGCCATGGCCGCCGACGCCGCCCGTGGCGCCGACGGGGCAACCCGCGATGGCCTCAATGTCATCGACAACACCACCCGCCTGATCGATGAGCTCGCCAGTGACATGAGCAGCGCCATGAGCCAGGTCGAAGGGTTGGCGGCGAGCAGTGAACAGATCGGTTCGGTGCTGGAAGTGATCCGCGGCATCGCCGAGCAGACCAACCTGCTGGCCCTCAACGCCGCCATCGAAGCGGCCCGCGCCGGTGAAGCCGGCCGCGGCTTCGCGGTGGTCGCCGACGAGGTACGCAACCTTGCCAAGCGCACTCAGGATTCGGTGGAGGAAATCCGCCAGGTCATCGAGGGCCTGCAGAACGGCACCCGTGACGTGGTTGGCGCGATGAGCAACAGCCATCGCCAGGCGCAGGACAGCGTGTCCCAGGTCGAGCAGGCCGTGGCCGCGCTGAAACGCATCGGCGATGCGGTGGGTGTGATCACCGACATGAACCTGCAGATTGCCAGCGCCGCCGAGGAGCAAAGTGCGGTGGCCGAGGAGATCAACCGCAACGTGGCGGGGATTCGTGATGTGACCGAATCGCTGTCGAGCCAGGCGCAGGAGTCGGCGCAGGTCAGCCAGTCGCTGAACAAGCTGGCCAACCATCAGCAGGGGTTGATGGATCAATTCAGGGTCTAGAGGTCTTCCCAAGGCGTGTCAGAGACTCGTCTTCACTTCGGGGAAGATCCCGTTCGCGGGGAGCCAGCCCCATGAGACAGAATTCCTGCACCATTTGTCTCCTGCGGGCGCGGGTCTCGGTAGATGCCGGAGAGGGAACTTCGGTTTCTGCGCGATAATGCGACTGCAAGCAGGCATCGGCTTCGGCGCCCGATAGAGTCTGCGCGGAATGTCTGATTGCTGCGCAGATGGCAATGACTGAGATCACGAGCAGTAACAGCGCTCCTGCCCAGTTCATGGGCAGCTCCTCGCGCGGGAGTGAACAAGCACATCGAGAACCATTGCATTCCCTCGATACCGATGGCCAATCGCACAGAAGCTGGCCGTTTCAGAAGGGGGGCAATGTTCCTCTCCGGGTCTCAGTACCTCTATCGGCCGGAAGCGATCAAGTAGTCAGAGGGTTCCGATAATAGGCGCTCCGATACAGCAGTTTCATTGCGCGATCGATTTACGGGGCAACTCCACGTCAATCCTCAGCCCACCCAACTCGCTGGCCTCCAACTTCAGGCTACCGCCACAGGCCGCTGCGATATCCCGCGCGATGCCCAGGCCCAGGCCATGCCCGGCCACCTGCTCATCCAGCCGCGTACCACGCTCCAGGACACTGTCACGCTGGTCCTCGGCAATGCCGGGACCATCGTCGTCCACGCACAACCGATAGGCGTCAGCGCCCTTCTCCACCGTCAGCCGCACCTGGGCATCGGCCCATTTGCAGGCGTTGTCCAGCAGGTTGCCGAGCATCTCCAGCAGGTCCTCCCGGTCATACGGCAGGCGCGTAGCGGGCGGTGCCTGCCAGTCGATGGCCAGGTGGTCGCCGTGAATGAGCTTGAGCATGTCGCACAGGCTCGGCAGCTCGGCATCGCAATCGAAGTGGGCACCGGGCAAGGCTTCGCCCACCAGCCGCGCACGCCCCAGCTCGCGGGCCAGGCGCTGCTCGATCTGCTCCAGTTGCTCCTGCAACACGCGGCGTAACCCTGGGTGATCGCGCAATTCCTCGCGGTCGGCAAGGCTGATCAGCACGGCCAGCGGCGTTTTCAGCGCATGGCCGAGGTTGCCCAGCGCATTGCGCGAGCGACGCAGGGTGTCCTCGGTGTGCTGCAGCAGGTGGTTGGTCTGCTCCACCAGCGGCTCCAGTTCGCGTGGCACCTGGCGATCCAACTGGCTGCGCTGGCCCTCCTGCAACTGCGCAATCTGCTGGCGCACCCGCTCCAGCGGGCGCAGGGCACGGCGCACGGTGAAGCCCTGGAATATCAGGATCAACAACAAGGCCAGCGCACCAGCACCCAGACCAATATTGCGCAAGCGGTTGAAGCTCTTGAGGACGGGCGTGTAGTCCTGCGCAACCACGATGCTGAGCTTCTTGCCGTAGCGTTTGTAGTCACCGCGATAGACCAGCAGGCGCTGACCTTCCGGACCTTTCTCCAGCGCCTTGGCCAGCCCCTTGTGCGAGGGCAATTTCAGCTCGTTGTCCCACAGCGACCGCGAACGCCAGGTCTGGTCATCGAAGCGGATGACAAAGTAACGCCCGGAGAACAGCCGCTCATAGGTCGCGTCGACACGCTGACCATCCAGCTGCAGCCCTGCAGGGCCGCGGGTAATCCCTACCAGCAGGCTTTCCGCTTCGTCCTGCAGCCCGTTCACCAGATAGCGCCGCAACCCCTGGTCGAACAGCCAGAGGCCTGCCTGCGCCAGCGCCAGGCCGACCACCACCAGCACCACGCCGAGCCCGATTCCGAGCCGGCGCTGGATCGATATCAACGGGCGGCTCCATTGCCGGTGAAACGGTAGCCCTGGCCACGGCGGGTCTCGATGATTTCGCGGCCCAGCTTGCGGCGCAGGTGGTTGATATGCACCTCGATGACGTTGGAATCGCGCTCGGTCTCGCCGTCATACAGGTGCTCGGCCAGGTGCGATTTCGACAGCAGCTGGCCGGGGTGCAGCATGAAGTAACGCAGCAGACGGAACTCGGCGGACGTCAGGTCGACCTCCTTGCCGCCCTGCTGTACGCATTGGCGTGACTCGTCCAGGCTCAGGCCGGCCACTTCCAGCTGGCTCTGGTTGGCCAGCCCGCGGGCACGGCGCAGCAGCGCCTGGATGCGCAGCAAAAGTTCTTCGGGATGGAATGGCTTGGTCAGGTAGTCATCGGCGCCGGCCTTCAGGCCATCGATGCGCTCGGCCCAGGAGCCCCGCGCGGTAAGGATCAGCACCGGGACCGAAAGCCCCATGCTGCGCCACTCCTGAAGCACTTCCAGGCCAGGGCGGCCCGGCAGCCCGAGGTCGAGGATCACCAGGTCATAAGGCTCACTGGCGCCCTGCACGGCGGCGTCGCGGCCGTCGGCGAGCCAGTCCACCGCATAGCCCTGGCGGGTCAGGGTCGCCATCAGCTCATCGGCCAGGGGTACGTGGTCTTCCACCAGCAGCAGGCGCATCAGTCGTCTTCCTTATCCTTGAGGATGCGGCCATCGCGGGCATCCAGTTCCAGTTCGCGCACCACACCGTCAACGGTCAGCAACTCCACTTCGTAAATGTAGTTGCCGTGCTCCTTCTCCAGTTCAGCTTCCAGCAGGCGAGAGCCAGGGTAGCGGCTCAGCGCGGCGGGGAGGATTTCCTCGAAGGGGCGGATCACCCCTTCCTTGCTCAGGCGCAGGGCTTCGTCCTGGCTCAGGTCATGGGCCTGCGCAACGCCGGCAATGGCGGCGAGCGCCAGGCCGAGCAGCGCTGCGCGCGGCAGAACGGTCTTCATCAGTCATCCTGGTGATCGGTGAGGACTTCGCCGGTGACCGCATCCAGCTCGACATCCCATTTGACGCCCTGGGCGTCCTTGATGTCGACCTTGTACAGGTAGCGGCCATGCTCCAGCTCAAGTTCGCTATCGTACACCGAACCGCCGGCATGCTTGATCAGCGCCGTACGGTTGAGCTCCTCGAAGTGGCGGATAGTGCCGGCATCGCGCAGACGCAGCGCCTCGTCGGGGCCAATGTCGTGGGCCGTGGCGACGCCCGCTCCTAACAGCAGGGCTGTCAGAGCGGTCAGGGTCAGCAGCCATTTCATGTGCTTATCTCCGTAGGAATTTCACGACTGTCAGACTAAGACGAGGGACTTAATTCAAGCTGAATCTGAAAGACACATTCACCCCCTGAAGTATCCTTGTTCCCCCCTCCAGGCTCTATAATCGCGGCCTGCCACAGCGAGGCCCGCATGACCGCCATCCAGATCAAGTCCCCCGCCCTCACCCTCAAGGCCGGTAGCCGCGCACTCCAGCGCATCCGCGAACAGGGACTCAGCCCCGACGATGTCGGCATCCTGCCTGGCGCCGCCGGAGGTCCGAAGGCGTTAGGCATCCAGGGCCTGGACCTCGCCCTGTTCGGTGAATGGCTGCCGCGCGCACCGCGCGAGCGCTCGCTGATCGGTGCCTCCATCGGCTCCTGGCGCTTCGCCAGCGCCTGCCTGCCCGATCCCGCCGCAGGCATCCGTCGCCTGGGCGAGCTCTATACCCAGCAGCGTTTCGCCCGCAACGCGAGCATCAGTGACGTGTCGAAGAGTTGCGCGAAGATGCTCGACGACCTGCTCGATGGCCACGACACCAGTGTGCTGGACAACCCCTGGTACCGCCTCAACGTGGTGGTGGTGAAGAGCCACGGCCGCCTCGCGCAGGACGGCAAGGCCAACCTCGGCCTGGGCCTGGGCGCGGTGATCCGCGACAACCTGGTCGGCCGCCGACACCTGCACCGGCACTTCGAACGATTGATCATCCACGACGCCCGCCGCGCGCCACCGCTGGAAGCGCTATCGGACTTTCCCTCGCGCTACCTGCACCTGGACCTGGCCAACCTGCGCCACGCCCTGCTCGCCTCCGGCTCCATCCCCATGGTCATGGAAGGCGTGCGCGACATCCCCGGCGCCGGTCCCGGTACCTACCGCGACGGCGGCCTGCTGGACTACCACCTGGACCTGCCCTACCAGCCCGAAGGCGTGGTGCTCTACCCGCACTTCACCGACAAGGTCATCCCCGGCTGGTTCGACAAGGGTCTGCCCTGGCGCCGCGGCGACGCCGGCCGCCTGCAGGACGTACTGTTGCTGGCGCCGTCGAAGGAATACCTGGCACAGCTGCCGCACAACAAGCTGCCGGACCGCAAGGACTTCCACCGTTACATTGGCGATGACGCAGGCCGCGAGCGCTACTGGCGCAAGGCGATGGACGAGAGCCGGCGGATGGGCGACGAGTTCCTTGAACTGGTAGACAGCGGCCGTCTCGGCGAACGCCTGCAGCCGCTGACATAATCGACGGCTTCATGCATCCGGCAAGGAATCGCCATGTCTCACTCTCGGAAGCTCCCCTCGCTGCTGGTATCCCTCCTGTTCATCGGCACGGGAGCGCAAGCCGCCATCGACGCCAAGGCGCAGCAGGAAATCAACCAGTTGCTGGGCTTCGTCGAACACAGCGGCTGCCAGTTCATTCGCAACGGCAGCGAGTACCCGGCTGCCGAGGCGCGCAAGCACCTGCAGAAGAAGCTGGACTACCTGGAAAACAAGGATCTGGTGAGCAGCGCGGAAGACTTCATCGAGCGTGCCGCGACCAAGAGCAGCATGAGTGGCCAGCGTTACCAGGTGGATTGCCCGACGGGCAAACAGGACGCCAGCACCTGGCTGGGTGACGAGCTCAAACGGCTGCGTGAAGGGCAGTAAGGCGAGGCCTGAATCGCGGACAAGCGCTCCTGCTGGAGCTAGCCATGCCCGCGATCAGCCTCCATCTGGCGGCTTCACAGGGATACGCTGATCAGCCCGGCTGTCCATCCACCCGCGGCTTCCAGAACATCGGCCCGTAATGCCAGGCGAACATCAGGAAAGCCACCACCCAGCAGGCGGCCGCGATGCTCAGGCCTTCCAGCGGCCACCACATCACCAGCAGCACCCGTGCGACAACACCCAGGTTGAGCAGCGCGAAGGCCCAGGACATTACCTTCGGCGGTTGCAGCGGCCGACCGGTATGGCCAAGGCTCACCCGCGCGACCATCGCCAGGATCAGCCCGCCGACGCCACCGACGGTGAGCGCGTGGATCGCCAGGCTGACGTTGAAGCTCGGCCAGAAGTTCCACAGCGCCATGCCTGCCGGGGCCAGCAGCATCCACAAGTAGGCCAGGTGCAGCGACCAGAGCAGCGGCACGCCCCAGTAATCCTTGTCGTACCAGCGCCACAGGCGGATCAGGTGGCCTACGGCGAGCGCGGCAAACAGCAAACCCGCCAGCGGGTGCGGAGTCAGGCCGATGCCGGCGGCGCTCAGTACCGCCACCAGCATCGTGCCGCCCAGCAGGGCATTGTCCAGCCAGTTCCAGGCCGGCACCTGAGCAGTGCGGCCCAGCCCACGCTGGGTGAAGAAGGGAATCACGCGACCGCCGATCAGGCCCATCAGCGCCGCCACCAGCCACAACGCCCCCAGCGCACCGCCACGTTGCCAGGCATCGTTGCCGGCCCAGATGCCAGCCATCACCAGCGCATCGGCGAGTGTCAGCAGGCTCAGCACCGCGATGATCGGGTAGTTACGCTTCTGCCGCACCTGCCATAGGCTGCGGCCGATGAAGAAGGCCAGCGCCGGCATGAACGCCAGCTCCAGCACGGTGACCAGCCACAGCGGCGCCCCCACGAGCCAACCAATCCGCGCCGCCAGCCAGACCAGTGACAGCACCATCAGCGGCTTGCCGCTGACGCCAGGGCGACCGGTCCAGGTCTGCACCGCGGTCAGCAGGAATCCGGCGATGATCGCCGCCGCGAAGCCGAACAGCATTTCATGGCGGTGCCAGGCCAGCCAGCCACCCAATGGTTGCCACGCGGGCAACAGGCCAAGAAGCACAGCCGCCCAGGCTGCGATGGCGATCAGCGCGAACACCGCGCCACCCAGGAAGAACGGACGGAAGCCCAGGCGCCACAGGGGCGCAATGGTCAGCAGAGCCTTTCGATCAACCAGTAACACAGCAAGCCTCCCAGCCTTCCTTGCGCATCTGATGTTGGGCCACCAGCCGCAGCACGTAGCCCAGCTTCAATAATGTCGGGCCGAGGATGGTGAAGGCATGCGCTGCGACAACGCTTTGCAGGTTCAGATGCCCATCGACGAAATAGGCTCCCACGATTCCCAGCAGCAGTAAGACGAGCCCGCCGGTCAGCAGCGACCAGGACATCGACAGATTACGTTGCGGGCAAGCGAAAAGACTTTCCATCACACACCTCCTCGGGTTGCGCCGACCCGCCATCGGGCCGGCGTTCAGGTTCAGGCCTCCAGCGCGCTGGCCGGGCCGAAGAACTCGTAGTGGGATTGCTGCTCGGGCACGCCGATCTCGCGCAGGTGGCGTTTCACCTGAGACATGAACGGTTTGGGACCGAGGAAGTAGGCGTCCAGGTCGCGGTCCTTTGGCAGCCAGTCAGCCAGCAGCTCGCGGCTGAGGAAGCCCTCGACGTGGGAAGCATCCTGCGCGCGCGGCTCGCTGTAGCAGAAGTAGTGCTTGAGCTGCGGATGTACGTCGGATTGCGCCTCGACCCACTCGCGGAATGCGTGCACACCGCCGTGGCGGGCACAGTGGATGAAGTGGACCTCACGACCGGATTCCAGCGCCGGCTTCAGCATGGCCAGTGCCGGGGTGATGCCGACACCGGCGGTGATCAGGGCCAGGGGCTTGTCGCCACCGCGCAGGACGAAATCGCCAGCCGGCGGGAACAGGTCCAGCTCATCGCCCACCTGCAGGTGATCGTGCAGGTAGTTGGAAACCTTGCCTTCGGGCTCGCGCTTCACGCTGATGCGGTACTCACGGCCATTGGGCGCGTCGGACAGGGAGTAAGTGCGGCGCACCTCTTCCCCATCGATGTCGAGAGACAGGCCGATGTACTGGCCGGGCTGGAAGTCCAGCAGCGGCTCGCCATCCAGAGGCTGGAAGTAGAAGGAGGTGATTTCCTCGCTCTCAGCTTCCTTACGCACGATGCGGAAGCGCCGGGCGCCACGCCAACCGCCGAGTTGCTCGGCGTTCTGCTGGTAAACGGACTCCTCGGCGCCGATCAGGATATCGGCCAGTTGGCCGTAGGCGGCGGCCCAGGCATCGATCACTTCCTGGGTAGCGATTTCCTCGCCCAGTACTTCACGGATCGCACGCAGCAGGCAGCTGCCGACGATCGGGTAGTGTTCCGGCTGGATCTGCAGGGCGACGTGCTTGTTGACGATCTTCGCCACCAGCGGGCCGAGCTGTTCCAGCTCATCGATGTGGCGGGCGTACATCAGCACACCGTTGGCCAGCGCGCGAGGCTGGTCGCCGGAGGCCTGGTGCGCCTGGTTGAACAGCGGACGAACTTCCGGGTACTCGCTGAGCATCATCTTGTAGAAGTGCTGGGTCAGGGTCTCTCCGCCGGTCTCCAGCAGCGGGACGGTGGCCTTGACCAGGGTACGGTGTTCGTTGGACAGCATCTGGATCTCCTCAGGTTGGCCAGGCGGTGAATGGGGTCGCCTGTGCTCTCTGCCTCAGGTATTTCAGGAAGCGTGCCAACCCTGCAGCCCAGTAATCACGGGATCTTTAATGGGAAAAGAGTCATAATGACCGCCACTGATCAGCGTCATAATGACAACATAGAGGTCAAAATGACTCGAAACCCACTACTTGCCACCCTGCTCCCGCTGGTTGCCGACCTATCCCGCGAGCTGCCGGAAAGTGAACGCTATCGCCGCCTGCTGGAAGCCCTGCGCGGCCTGCTGCCGTGCGACGCCACCGCCTTGCTGCGCCTGGAAGGCGACCAACTGGTGCCGCTGGCAGTCGATGGCTTGAGCCAGGACACCCTCGGCCGTCGCTTCAAGATCAGCGAGCACCCACGCCTGCGTGCCCTCATCGAGCATCCCGGTCCAACGCATTTCGCCGCCGACTGCGGCCTGCCCGACCCCTATGACGGGCTGGTGGAGGGTTTGCACGGCCATCTGGAGGTTCATGACTGCCTGGGCTGCCCGCTGCTGGTCGACGAACAGCCCTGGGGCCTGCTGACCCTGGACGCGCTGGACCCGGAACGCTTCTCCACCAGCGACCTGGACAACCTCGAAGCCTTCGCCAGCCTGGCCGCCGCCACGGTGAAGGCCAACCAGCGCATGACCGACCTGGCCCAGCGCGCCGATCACGAGCAGCAGCGCGCCGACGCCTACCAGCGCGCCTCCGGCGACCAGCCCAGGGAGCTGATCGGCCAGAGCAGGTCGCACCAGGCGCTGATGAAAGAAATCCAGGTGGTGGCCGGCAGCGACCTGAGCGTGCTGATCACCGGCGAAACCGGCGTCGGCAAGGAACTGGTCGCCCAATCCATCCACGCCAATTCGCTGCGGCGCACCCAGCCGCTGATCAGCCTGAACTGTGCGGCGCTGCCGGAAACCCTGGTGGAAAGCGAGCTCTTCGGCCACGTCCGTGGCGCCTTCTCCGGCGCGGTGGGCGAACGACACGGCAAGTTCGAACTGGCCGACAGCGGCACCCTGTTCCTCGACGAAGTGGGCGAACTGCCACTGGCGATCCAGGCCAAGTTGCTGCGCGTGCTGCAGAGCGGTCAATTGCAGCGTCTGGGCTCGGACCGCGAACACCATGTGGATGTGCGCCTGATCGCCGCCACCAACCGTGACCTCGCCGAGGAAGTCCGTGCCGGTCGCTTCCGCGCCGACCTCTACCACCGTCTGAGCGTCTACCCGCTGCGCGTTCCGCCCCTGCGCGAGCGCAGCAACGATGTGTTGCTGCTGGCCGGCTACTTCCTCGAACAGAACCGCCCGCGCCTGGGTCTGCGCAGCCTGCGCCTGACCCGCGAAGCCCAGGCCGCGCTGGTCGACTACGCCTGGCCGGGCAACGTGCGCGAGCTGGAGCACCTGATCGGCCGGGCTTCCCTCAAGGCGCTGGCAAACCACTCGCAGCGCTCGCGCATCCTCAGCCTGGGCGTCGATGATCTCACCCTGAACGCCCTGCACAAGGGCGCGCCCGATGCCGAAGCGAGCCCAGCCGACAACGGCGCCGATGCTGAACTGGCCGGCGAACTGCGCCCGGCGGTGGACGCCTTCCAGCGCCGGATGATCAGCCAGAGCCTGGAGCGCCACGAAGGCAACTGGGCAGCCGTGGCCCGTGAGATGGGCCTGGACCGCGCCAACCTCAATCGCCTGGCAAGACGCCTGGCGATCAAGTGAGCCGCTGGCCGGATCGGCCGGTCCGGCGGGTGCGATGGTGATAGACTATGCGCCCATTTTCCGGCCGGCCCGTTCCAGGGCCGGCGATCGTCACAGAGCACGCTACTTTGGAATTGTTCAAGGAATTCACCTTCGAGTCGGCCCACCGCCTGCCCCATGTTCCCGCCGGGCACCAGTGCGGGCGCCTGCATGGCCACTCCTTCCGGGCCGCCATCTACATCGAGGGCGAGGTCGATCCGCATACCGGCTGGATTCGTGATTTCGCCGAGATCAAGCAGATCTTCAAGCCGATCTACGACCAGCTCGACCACAACTACCTGAACGACATTCCCGGCCTGGAAAACCCCACCAGCGAGAACCTCTGCCGCTGGATCTGGCAACAGCTCAAGCCGCTGCTGCCGGAGCTGTCCAAGGTCCGCGTGCACGAGACCTGCACCAGCGGCTGCGAATACCGTGGCGACTGATGTGCAATGAAACAAAAAAGCCGGCTGATGCCGGCTTTTTTGTTTCAGAACAACCCCATCTGCCGGTCGACCAGCGCGCTGAAGTCATCGTCCACGAAGGGCAGGATGGCGTCAGCAATCGGCTGCAGCTGTCGGCTGACGTAGTGATCGTAATCGATCGGTGAACCCAGCGTTTCCAGCGGTTCCGGGCCGTTGACCGTGATGACGTAGCTGATCCAGCCGCCGCGCTGGTATTGGCGCGGGCGGCCCTGGCGTTCGTTGTAGTCGTCGGCAATGCGCGCGGCGCGCACGTGGGGCGGCACGTTGCGTTCATAGTCGCCGAGCTGGCGGCGTAGACGTTTACGGAAGATCAGCAGGTCATCCTGCTCGCCGGCCAACGTGCGGTTTACATAGTCGCGTACGTAATCCCGGTACGGCTGGCGCTGGAAGATGCGCAGGTACAGCTCCTGCTGGAACTGCTGGGCCAGCGGCGACCAGTCGGTGCGCACGGTTTCCAGGCCCTTGAAGACCATTTCGTCACTGCCGTCGGCGCGCCGCACCAGGCCCGCGTAGCGCTTCTTGCTGCCCTCTTCTGCCCCTCGGATGGTCGGCATCAGGAAACGCCGGAAGTGCCGCTCGAACTGGATCTCCAGTGCGCTCTCCAGCCCGTATTCCTCGCGCAGGTGTTCGCCCCACCACCGGTTGACGTGGCTGACCAGCGCACGACCGATTCCCGCCGCCTCTTCCTCGTCGTGGGCACGCCCCAGCCAGACGAAGGTGGAATCGGTGTCGCCGTAGATCACCCGGTGCCCCTGCCCTTCGATCAGCTCGCGGGTGCGCCGCATGATCTCGTGGCCGCGCATGGTGATGGACGAGGCCAGGCGCGGATCGAAGAAGCGGCAGCCGCTGGAACCCAGCACGCCGTAGAAGGCGTTCATGATGATCTTCAGGGCCTGGGACAGCGGCGCGTTGCCGTCGCGCTTGGCGGCGTCGCGACCCTGCCAGACGCGCTCGACGATGGCGGGCAGGCAGTGCTGGGTCCGCGAGAAACGGCCACCACGGAAGCCGGGAATCGACGCCTCGTCGGACGGGTCGCTCAAGCCTTCCACCAAGCCCACCGGGTCGATCAGGAAGGTGCGGATGATCGACGGGTACAGGCTCTTGTAGTCCAGCACCAGCACCGACTCGTAGAGCCCCGGCCGAGAATCCATGACGAACCCGCCCGGGCTGGCCTCCGGGGCCTTGCCGCCCAGGTTCGGGGCAACGTAGCCCAACCGGTGCATCGGCGGCAGGTACAAATGCGTGAAGGCCGCCACCGAACCACCGCTGCGATCCGCCGGCAGCCCGGTGACGCTGGCGCGTTCGAGCAGGAAGTCGAGGACGCGGGTCTTCTCGAAGATCCGGGTGACCAGCTCGCAGTCCTTGAGGTTGTACTTCGCCAGCGCCGGCTTGTCCTCGGCGAAACGGCGGTCGATCTCGGCCATGCGGTCGTAGGGGTTGTCGATGGACTTGCCCTCGCCCAGCAGCTGCTGCGAGACGCTCTCCAGGCTGAACGAGGGGAAGCTCCAGAATGCCGAGCGCAGTGCCTCGATGCCGTCGATGATCAGCCGGCCCGCTGCCGCTGCGAAGTAGTGGTTGCTGGTGGCGTGCTGCCGCCACCCCATCTCGTCGCCGCCACGACCCAGCCGCAGCGGGATTTCGAGGCGCTTGGAGTGTTCCTGCAGCACCCGCAGGTCGAACTGCACCAGGTTCCAGCCGATGATGGCGTCGGGGTCGTGCTCGGCCAACCATTGGTTCAGGCGTTCCAGCAGCTGAGCCCGGCTGTCGCAGTACTCCAGCTCGAAATCGCGCTCCCCGTCGACGCCGTTGGCCGGGCCAAGCATGTAGACCTGGCGCTGGCCGCAGCCCTCCAGGGCGATGGAATAGAGGTCGCCACGGATGTTGGTTTCGATGTCCAGCGAGACCAGCCGCAGCTTCGGCCGGTAATCCGGATCGGGGCGCAGTTGCGCCGTGAGGGTGCTGCCGCCCTGGGTCTGTTCGCAGCTGAAGACCACGGGGGCGGTGATGAAGCGCTCCATCAGGTAGCGCTCCGGTGGGCGGATATCGGCTTCGAACACTTCCACGCCGGCCTCGCGCAGGCGCTTTTCCAGGTTCATCAGCTGCCGATGCTGCTGGCAGTAGAGCCCCAGCACCGGGCGCTGCTGGAAGTCGCGCAGGCCCAGCGCGCGTAGTTCGGCGCCACGCTCGCCGGCCAGCAGCTTTTCGGCGCGGACACGCTGCTCGGCCGGCACGAAGGCCACCGAGGTCTGCGGTGGCAGCAGCACATGCCGGGGCCCCTCATCGGTGGCCAGCCAGAAGCCCACCTCGGTGCCTTCGGGCGTATCCCGCCAATGTCGAGTCAGGACGAAACCCTGCCTTGCCTCCACGCTCTAACCACCCGTCTGTCAATTCATGCCGACATTCTACCGGGCCACCCGCGTATTCGTTGCAAGGCATGTAAATCCGACCGATGCGTTTGACGCACGCCCCGCGTCTGCCCAAGCTAGCGGGCTTTCGTTTGCCTGCCAGGACTCGCCCGTGACCGATTCGTCCCGCCACTGGACCCGCCCTCTCCTTACCACCCTCTGCTTCGCCACCCTGCTCTCGGGCTGCGGCCTGTTCGGCAAGAAGCCCGAAGAGGCCCAGGCGCCCACCTATTCCAAGGCCGACTGGTCGGACCTTCCGCAGACCGCCGACACCGATGTGCTGCAAGGCTTCAACGCCTGGCGCTCGGCCTGCGCGGTGCGCCTGAAGAAGGATGACATCTGGGCCGCCACCTGCGCCGATGCGGCGAGCGTGCCGGCTGCCGCCCCGGCCATCCGTCAGTTCATGCAGGCCCACCTGCAGCCCTACCAGCTGCGCTCCGCCGAGGGCAGCAGGAACGGCCTGATCACCGGCTACTACGAGCCCGTCTACCGGGGCAGCCAACAGCGTGACGCCCAGCACACAGTACCGGTCTACGGCGTGCCGAAGGACCTGGTCACCGTGGCGCTGGACAGCGTCTACCCCGAACTCAAGGACAAGCGCCTGCGCGGCAAGCTCGAGGGCAATACCCTGGTGCCCTACGCCGATGCCGCCGGCATCCGCCGCGATGGGGTCAATGCGCCCGTGCTGGCCTGGCTGCCCGACCCGATGGACCTGCAGTTCCTGCAGATCCAGGGTTCCGGCCGCGTGGAGCTCGCCTCCGGCCGCCAACTGCGCCTGGGCTACGCCGACCAGAACGGTCGCCCGTACAAGCCGGTGGGCCGTTGGCTGGTGGAACAGGGCGAGCTGAGCAAGGAAGAAGTCAGCATGGCGCGCATCCGCGATTGGGCCCGCGCCCATCCGCAACGCGTCGATGAACTGCTGGCAAGCAACCCCAGCTACGTGTTCTTCAGCCAGCGCCCTGACAGCAACGAAGGCCCGCGCGGCTCGCTGAACGTGCCATTGACGCCAGGCTACAGCGTAGCCATCGACCGCAAGGTGATCCCGCTGGGCAGCCTGATGTGGCTCTCCACCACCCGCCCGGACGGCGCGCCGGTGGTACGCCCGGTGGCCGCCCAGGACACCGGCGGCGCCATTGTCGGCGAGGTGCGCGCGGACCTGTTCTGGGGCACTGGCGATGCGGCCGGCGAGCTGGCCGGGCACATGAAGCAGGACGGCCAGCTGTGGCTGCTCTGGCCGAAGGACAAGGCGCTGCCCGGCGCCTGATCTTGGCGTAGGAAAGTAGAGGTAATTCCTACTCGCCCTACAGAGCTCCCTGAATCACCGGCCGCACCGCCCACCGGAAAATGGTCGGCGAACCCAGGCACTCCCCTGGCTTCGCCGACCCTCCATCCGAACGCGGTGACCGCCATGAAGAAGAACCAGCCCCCCCTCCGCTCGCAGCACCAGCACCGTGGCTGGCCGCTGGACTATGACGTGCTCTGCTGGATCGGCGCCATCGCCCTGATCCTGCTGTTCTTCGGCGTCGATCACTTCTTCGTATCGAAGCTGCCCGGCACCGGCGTCATCGAACTGCAGCGCAGCGTCCCCCAGCGAATCGACCTGCCCGCTGCCCAGGCGCTCGCGTCAGTCAACCACGGCCAACGCTGACGGGTTCAGTTGCCCTGACGGAACTGTCCCGGCGTCATCCCGCTCCAGCGCCGGAAAGCCTTGGCGAAGGCGCTCTCGTCGGAGAAGCCCAAGCGTTCGGCCACCTCGCCCAGCCGCGACGACTCGCGCAGCAGCTGCTCGGCCATGCCGTGCAACACCTGCTCGCGCAGCAACTTGAAGCTGGTGCCCTCATCGGCCAGCTTGCGGTTGAGATGGCGCCCGCTGAGCTCGAGCTGCTCGGCCACCTTCTCCTTGCCCCAGCGCGGGTTCTGTCGCAATAACTGCTGCACGCGCGCGGCCAGACTCTGCGCCCCAAGTCGTTCGAGCTGCGCATCGGCCAGCGCGCGCAGATGCTCACGCATCAGGGCATTGGCCTGGATCAGCGGCACATCGAGATCGGCCACGGCAAAGCTCAGGGCGTTCTCGCCGCTGTCGAAGGTCACCGGGCACTCCAACACCTCGACGTAACGCGCGGCTTCACCTCGCGCCGAGTGACTCAGGGCCAGTTGCTGCGGCCTGACCCGGTCGCCGGTGATCCAGCGGGTCAGGTGCACCAGGCTGGCCAGCGCGGCCTCCACCCGCTCCTCGCGGCGCACGGTATAGCTGGGGCGGTAGACCAGGCGCACCTGCGTCGTGTCCTGCTCGCGCTGGAACGCGCTGCCCTCGGCGATGATCGGGTAATACTCGAGCAAGGCGTCCAGCGCCTCGCCATAGCGGTCGCAGCTCATCAACAGCGCGCCGACCATGTCCAGATGGCCGACCTGAAGGGCACTGCCCAGGCGCAGGCCCAGCAAAGTGTCGCCCGACGCGGCACAGATGGCTTCCCAGAAGGCATCCTGGCGTTGCAGCGGAACGCGCGGTTCGAGGCTGGCCGCCTGCAGATCGGCAGGCACCGACAACCCCAGGCGCTGGGCGGCCTGCAGGATACCCTGGGCGTAATGGACGGTAATGGTGTGCGGCATGGTCCCGAATTAACCGGTGAAGGTCCCGATTGAGCCGTTACCGGGCGGTAACGCTGCCCTATGCTTGCCAATTACAACGATAAATACAAACAAGAGTCGCCTTGCATGCTGATTAAAACCGGAGCCGCGCCCGTGCCGCCGGCTACTGCCCGTTCGCCGCTCCCCGCCCTCCTGCTGCGGGAGAACGGCGATGCCTGAAGTCCATCTCGAATTCTCCGGCGGTTCGATGATCGCCCTGAACGCCATCATTGCCCTGATGATGTTCGGCGTATCGCTGGAACTGCGCCGCGACGACTTCGCCCGCATCCTGCGCCAGCCCAAGGCGCCGGTGATCGGCATGCTGGTGCAGTTCCTGCTGCTGCCCGCCGCCACCTGCCTGCTGACCATTGCCCTGCCCATCGACCCGGAACTGGCGCTGGGGATGATCCTGGTCGCCACCTGCCCCAGCGGCACCTTCTCCAACATCATGACCTGGATGGCCCGCGGCAACGTCGCAGTGTCGGCCAGCGTCACCGCCGTATCCGGGCTGAGTGCGGGCATCTTCACGCCGCTGAACTTCGCTCTCTACGCAGGGCTGAACCCGGCGACCCGCGACCGCCTCACGCAGATCCACATCGACCCGCTGGAGCTGGTGGGCATGGTGGTACTGGTGCTGATCCTGCCGATGCTGCTGGGCATGACCCTGGGCAAGCACAGGCCACAACTGGCGCGGCGCCTGGAGAAGCCCATGCGACAACTGTCGCTGCTGGTGATGCTCGGTTTCGTCGGCATGGCGTTCGCCAAGAACTTCCAGCAGTTCATGGCCTACTTCCACCTGTTCTTCTGGCTGGTCCTGCTGCTCAACGGCACCGCACTGCTGCTGGGCTACACCTGCGCGCGACTGTGGAAGCTGCCGGACGCCGACGTACGCGCAGTGACCCTGGAAAGCGGCATTCACAACTCGGCGCTGGGCATGGCGCTGATCCTCACCTTCTTCCCGCAGGCCGGCGGCATGCTGCTGATCGCGGCGTTCTGGGGCTGCTGGCAACTGTTCTCCGGGCTGGTCCTGGCGCAGCTCTGGGCGCGCCGCGAACCTCGCGTAGCCGTTGTGGCCGCCCCATGAACGCACCCGCCATCGCCCTGGGTGGCTTCATCCTGCTGGCCTACACCCTGGAAGCCATCACCGGCTTCGGCAGCGTGGTAATTGCCCTGTCCCTCGGCGCGCTGTTGATGCCCATCGAGACGCTGCTGCCGATCCTCGTGCCGCTGAACATCGGCATGACCGGTTACCTGTGCTGGCGGCACCACCGGCTGATCGACACGCGCTTGCTGCTACGCACCGTACTGCCAGGCATGCTGCTGGGCATGCTGGTCGGCTATCTGCTGCTGCCGCACCTGGACCCGCAGCCGCTCAAGCGCGGGCTGGGCGTGTTGATCCTGTGGTTCGCCGGCCGCGAACTGTGGCGCCTGCGCGCCAGCGCCCCGGAGCGCGGCAGAACACCGAACTGGGTGGTGCGGCTGGCCACCGGCGCCGCCGGGGTCTGCCATGGCCTGTTCGCTTCCGGCGGGCCGCTGCTGGTCTACGCACTCTCCACTCGCCCGCTGGACAAGACCCGCCTGCGCGCCACCCTGGTCTGCGTCTGGTTCACCCTCAACGGCCTGCTGACCGTCGCCTTCCTGCTTGACGGCCGCCTGCACCCGGCGCTGCCCCAGGTGCTGGCCTACGCACCCCTGCTGCTGCTCGGCGTGTGGCTGGGCGAACGCCTGCACCAGCGTTTCGAAGAACGCCATTTCCGCCTCGCCATCCACTGCCTGCTGCTGGTCAGCGGCGTCCTGCTGCTGTCGCCCTGGAGCCTCCTGTGAGCTACGACATCATCATCAAGAACGGCCTGTACTTCGACGGCAGCGATGCCCCCGGCAGCCTGCGCCACGTCGGCATCAAGGACGGTCGCATCGACACCCTGAGCGTCAGCCCGCTGGACGAAAGCGGTTGCCCGGAAGTCATCGACGCCAGCGGCCGGTGGGTCACCCCCGGCTTCCTGGAAATCCACTCGCACTACGACGCCGAAGCCATCGCCGCGCCGGCGCTGAAAGAGTCGGTGCGCCATGGCGTGACTACCGTGTCGGTCGGTTCCTGCTCCATCAGCATGGTGCTGGGCGAGGCCGAGGACTGCTCGGACCTGTTCACCCGCGTCGAAGCCGTGCCGCGCGAGCAGGTGCTGCCCATCCTGCGCGACAAACGCACCTGGAAGGATGCCAAGGGCTACCGTGCCTTCTATGACCAGCAGCCGCTGGGACCGAACCTCTGCTCCTTTCTCGGCCACTCCGAGCTGCGCGTGACGGTGATGGGGCTGGAGCGCGCCATCAGCGGCACCAAACCCACCGAAGCCGAACTGCAGCGCATGGAAGAACTGCTGGAGCAAGCGCTGGACGCCGGCTGCTTCGGCCTCTCGGTGATGACCACGCGCCTGGACAAGATGGACGGCGACCGCGCCTGGTCCAGCCCGCTGCCCTCCACCTTCGCCAGCTGGAAGGAGTTCTCCCGCCTGTTCGCCGTGCTGCGTCGACGCAACGCGCTGATGCAGGGCGCGCCCAACGCCGTCACCAAGATCAACGTGTTCGCTTTCCTCTACCAGGCCCACGGCTGGTTCCGCCGCCCGCTCAAGTGCTCGATGCTCACCGCGCTGGACCTGAAATCCCAGCCCTTCATGCACCGCATCACCCGCGCCTCCGGCTGGGTCGCCAACCGCCTGCTGCGTGGCCGCTACCGCTGGCAGACCCTGCCCGCGCCCTTCGTGGTGCGCATCGAAGGGCTGAACATGAACGGCTTCGAGGAGTTCGGCGCCGGCGAAGTGCTGCGCGACATCAAGGACCCGGAAGAGCTCTACACCAGAATCCAGGACCCGGCTTTCCGCGAGCGCTTCAAGAAGGACATCAAGGCGACCCTCAGCCTCGGCCTCTGGCACCGCAACCTGTCCGACTGCTGGGTGCGCGAATGCCCGGACGCCTCCCTGGTCGGGCGCAACTTCGAGGACATCGGCCGCGAGCGCGGGCTGGATCCGGTGGACGCCTTCTTCGAGCTGGCCGGCCAGTACCGCAATGACCTCAAGTGGACCACCTGCTACGGCAACCACCGCCCCGAAGTCATGGGCAAGCTGCTGGCCAGCCCCTGGACACAGCCGGGCTTCGCCGACTCCGGCGCGCACCTGGCTTCCCATGCGCAGTACAACTTCCCGCTGCGCATGCTCAAGTACGTGCGCGATGCCGAACTGGCCGGGCAGAGCTTCATGGACACAGGCCGCGCCATACACCGCCTGACCGGCGAGCTGGCGGACTTCGCCGGGATCGACGCCGGCTATATCCGCGTCGGCGACCGCGCCGATCTGGTAGTGGTCAACCCGGCCGGGCTGACCGACGAGCTGGACGACGTCTGCGAAGCCTCGATGGAAGTGATCGGCCTGACGCGCCTGGTGAAGCGCAACGACGATGCTGTGGACGCCACCCTGATCAATGGCCGCGTTGCCTATCGCCGCGAAAGCGGCTTCCCCGAGGCGCTGGGCAAAGAGCGCGTATTCGGCACCTTCCTGCCGGGGCGCGATGTATTGAGCCGGCCACAGGAAGTGCCGTCGGGCAGCCCGGTTTACGGTCGGTAAGATCGGTGTTACCGGCGGTTCGCAAGTCGTAGGATGGGTGAAGCGCAGCGATACCCATCGATCCCGCACGCGGTCAGCATAGGTATCGCTGCGCTCCACACCATCCTACCCAGCACGTTCTGCAGACACTGCGGACGTAGCTCGACCGCGCAGCGGGCCGAGATTGACGGTCTGACGCGCACTCACTAGAGTGCGCGTTTTCCTACGTCCTACGCTGTATCCGCACCATGACCCCGTTCTGCCGCTTCGCCGACTCATCGCTCGCCCTCCTCCGGGAGCCTCCGCGTGTGCGCAAGGTCGATGCCGTGCTGAACCTGCGTCGCAGCGTTCTCTTCGCCTTCACCTTCTCTCCTCCCACCGGCTGCTGAGCCGGACGCCGCGCGCCTTCGCGCCGGTCACTCCGCACTTCGAATCCGCCCCCCGGTGAATCCCGGCGGGCTCGTTTGCATTTGCCGGCCCGTGGCATGAGCGCCCGGGCATGAGAAGGTCTCCATGAATACCCCAGCCATCCTCAACAAACCGCTTCTCGCGGTGCTGCTGTTCGCCGTGTCCATCGTCGGCCTGAGCCTGGGCGCGACGCTGCCGCTGGTGGCGCTGCGCTTGCTGGAGAAGGGCGCCAGCGCCTTGCAGATCGGCATCCTGTCGGCGGTGCCAGCGGCCGGCATGATCCTCGCCGCCACCCTGGTGGACCGCGCCTGCCAGCTGATGAGCCGGCGCCGCCTGTACCTGCTGTGCTTCGTGCTGTGTACCGCCAGTACCCTCGCCATCGAGTTCAGCAGCCATTCCCTCTGGGCGCTGGCCGCCGCGCGCCTGGCGCTGGGTGTCGGCATGGGCATCGCGATCATCCTCGGCGAGGCTTGGGTCAACGAGCTGTGCGGCGAGAAGAATCGCGGCACCATCGTTGCCCTCTATGCGACCAGCTTCACCGCCTTCCAGCTGCTCGGCCCGACCCTGGTAGCACTGCTCGGTGCGCAGACGCCCTGGGTGGTGCTGCTGGTCAGCGCCGGGCACCTGGTCGCCCTGGCTACCGTGGCCTTCGCGATGCCCGAGGAAGGCCTCCACGAACACGTCGAGGAGCCGCGCAGCTTCTCCCTCGCCGGCTTCCTGCGGGTGGCCCCCGCGCTGTGCATGGGCGTGCTGTTCTTCTCCTTCTTCGACAGCGTGGTGCTCTCGCTCTTCCCGGTGTACGCCTCCAGCCATGGCTATGCAGTGGGCATCGCCGCCTTCATGGCCACGGTGATCCTGCTGGGCGACATGCTCTTCCAGCTGCCGCTGGGCTGGCTTTCCGACCGCCTGGACCGCTCCAGCCTGCACCTGCTGTGTGGCGTGGGCGCCATGCTGATCGGCCTCGCCCTGCCCTGGCTGATTTCCCAGCCTTCGCTGCTGTGGCCGGCACTGATGGTCCTCGGCGCAGTGGCCGGCGGCGTCTACACCCTGGCGCTGGTGCTGATCGGCCAGCGCTTCCGCGGCCGCGACCTGGTCACCGCCAACGCCGCGGCCGGCATGCTCTGGGGCGTCGGCAGCCTGCTCGGCCCCCTGCTCAGCGGCAGCCTCATGGACCTCGGCCCGCAGGGCGTACCGGTGGCGCTGGCGCTGGCCGCCGGGCTGTTCGTGGCCACCGCGGCTGCCTCGCTGCGGCGCACCGCTGTGAGCGCCGCCTGATGCCTCAATAGAAGGCAAGGCGCCTCGACTTGGTGCCGTCGCATGTCCACGCGGCAACCGCTCTGTACCGGGGATTCACGCTAAGCGCTTGAAATCCCCGGCGCTTTTTTCCGTGATCAAAAGCTGGCATTTCAATTGCTCTGTCCCCTGCAACGGGATGCATCACCCACGGCAAGGTAGCCACCGGGTGGGCGAACGCTGCAAGGCACACACTGGAGTTGCACCAGAGGCGAACTAGGGTTCCGGTCCTTTCACGAGGATGTCTGGTCCGAGAGTTTTCCGGCCCTAGGGACAGGGCTACACGGCGGGAGAAAAGCCCGGGAGACGTGATGTCATCCCGTGCCGATTTCCAACCGTTAGGAGCAATGCCATGACCATGCCGCTTTCCCTGCGTTCCCTGCGCAAGACCCTGCTCGGTGCCTGTCTGCTTGCTGCCGCCGGGGTCGTGCCACTGACGCTCCAGGCCGCCGAGAAGCTCAAGATCGGCACCGTTGTCTGGGCCGGTTACGCGCCCTTCTACGTCGCCGACAAGCTCGACCTCTACAAGCCCCACGGGCTGAAGGTGGAGCTGCAGTTCTTCAACGACCCGGCGCTGATCCCCACCGCGATGACCGGCGGCGCGCTGGATGGCGGCATGCTCACCTACGACCAGGTGGTCGGCGGCGTCGCCAAGGGCCAGCCGTACCGCGTGGTGATGCCCATCGATTTCTCCAATGGCGGGGACGCCATCGTCGCCGACAAGTCGATCAAGTCCGTCGCCGACTTCAAAGGCAAGAAGATCGGCTTCAACCCGCTCTCGCCTTCGGACTTCCTGCTTGCCTATGCGCTCAAGAGCCATGGCCTGAGCGACAAGGACGTCAGTCCGGTGAACATGACCCCCGAAGGCATCCCCGGCGCCATGGCCTCGGGCAGCCTGCCGGTGGGCGTGACCTACGAGCCCAATGTCTCGCAGATCCTCGGCATGCCCGGCGACAAGTTCCACGTCGTGTATTCATCAAAGGACGCGCCGGGCCTGATCACCGACGTGCTGGTGTTCAACCAGGAGGTCATCGGCAAGCGCCAGAAGGCGATCACCGCGATGATCCAGGGCTACGCCGACGGCCTGGCCTACATGAAGGCGCACCCGGATGAATCCGCCGAAATCATCGGCAAGGTGCTCGGCGTCAGTGCCGCCGAGGCCAAGGAGCAGATGGCCGGGGTCTACAACATCCCACTGGCGGAAATGAGCAGGAACTTCGAGAAGTCCGACGCCACCAACTCCTTCTTCGGCAGCGGCGCGGTGATCGCCCAGCTGCTCAAGGAGAACAGCCAGATCCCGGCGATCCCCGACTTCGCCCAGACCTTCGACGCCCAGTTCGTCCAGGCCCTCGCCCAGTAAGGCACCCACCCGACGCTCTCGCCGGGACGGCGGGAGCGCTCACGGAGGTCTCCATGTCCGCGTCCCTGTACCGCTACGCCGATGGCCGGCTGCCCAACAGCCTGGCCCTGGCTTATGCCTTCGGTGGCTATGCCGCCGGCTTCGCCCTGCTGTTCGCCGATCACTGGGCGCTCAACGCCATCGGCACCCTGCTGCTGGGCCACGCGATGATCGTCGCGGCCTACCTGATCCACGAATTCGCCCATGGCACCATCTTCGCCAAGCCGGCGCACAACACCTGGGCCGGCGAAGCCTGCAGCTGGCTCTGCGGCAGCTGTTATGCGGGCTTCCAGGACCTGCGCCGCAAACACATGCGCCACCACGTTGACCGCGCCGACGTGATCACCTTCGACACCAAGGCCTTCCTCGCCCGCAGCCCGCGCTGGGTGCGCGGCCTGGTGCTGACCGCCGAATGGGCCTATGTGCCGGCAGTGGAGCTGATCATGCATTACTACGTGATCCTCCTGCCGTTCATCACCGACAACCCGCGTCACCGCGCCAACCGTCGCCGCGTAGCACTGACACTGCTGGTGCGTGGCGTGCTGTTCGGTCTGGTCGCGGCAGTCTCTATCAAGGCGCTGCTGCTGTACTTCGTCGCCTGGACGCTGATGATCATCGTGCTGCGCTTCACCGACGCCTACCAGCACACCTACGACGCCTTCGCTGTGTTGGAGGACGGCGGCAAGATTCCCGACGACAAGGCCCGCGACCGCACCTACGAGCAGATGAACACCTACAGCAACGTGGTATCGGTGCGCTGGCCGGCGCTCGACCTGCTACTGCTCAATTTCGCCTACCACAACGCCCACCACGAGAAACCCGTGGCCCCCTGGTATCGCCTGCGCAAGCTGCACCACGAGCTCTACGGTGAGGGCTACAACCAGGTGCTGCCCATGCACCTGCTGTTCAAGAGTTTCCACCAGCATCGCCTGCGCCGTGTGGTAGACGACCACTACGGCGAAGTTGCCCCCGAGGGCAAGGACCGCGCCGACGGTTTCTACGGCGCGGTCGGCGTCTCCTTCCTGACGGCGGTCTGAAGATGATCGATTACCGGGGCAAACGCGTGCTCATCAGCGGCGCCGCCAGTGGCATCGGCAAGGGCCTGGCGCGGGCATTCGCCGAACAGGGCGCGACGCTGGAACTGCTCGACCGCAATGCGGCGGCCCTGGCTGCCGTCGTGGAAGAGCTGGCAGCGCTCACCGGCATCCGCAGCCAAGCGCTGGACCTGGGCGACAGCGCCGCCATCGCCGACTTCACCACTCTGCGCGACGGCGCGCCGCTGGACGTGCTGATCAACAACGCCGGTGTCGAATACGCCACGCCGCTGGAGGGTGGCAACGCCGAGTCCGACCAGCGCTGGCAGGCGCTGCTGGACAACAACGTCGCCTCGATGCTGCGCCTCACCCGTGCCCTGTTACCGCAACTGCATGCCGGCAGCAGCGTGATCAACCAGGCCTCGATCTGGGGCCTGAAGGGCGTGCCGGGCTTCTCCGCCTACGTCGCCAGCAAACACGCGGTGATCGGGCTGACGCGCTCGCTGGCCTGGGAGCTCGGGCCACGGCGCATCCGCGTCAACGCCGTGTGCCCCGGCTGGATCGCCACCGACGCGGCGATGCGCTCGCTGCAAGTGATGGCCGCCGCCAATGGCCGCAGCGAAACCGATGAGCTCGCGCAGATTCTTGCCGCCCAGGCGGTGCCCGAACTCCTGACGCCGGCCGATCTCGCCGGCACCTTTCTGTTTCTCGGCAGCCCATTGGCCAGTGCCCTCACCGGCCAATCGCTGTCGGTCAGCCATGGCGAGGTCATGCACTGATGAAACCGCTCGAAGGACAGACCGCGCTGGTAACCGGCGCCACCCAGGGCATCGGCCGGGCCATCGCACTGGCCTTGGCGGAAGCCGGCGCGCAGGTGTGGATCAACCACCTCGACCAACCGCAAGCCGCCACCGCCCTGGTAGCGCGCATCGCCTCCGCGGGCGGCCGCGCCTATGCCGTCCAGGCCGACGTCGCAGTGCCGGAACAGGTGGCCGAGATGTTCGCCCGCGTGCTCGCCGAAGGTGAGCTGGACATCCTGGTGAACAACGCCGGGATCATCCTGGAGAAGCCGTTCCTCGACACCAGCGAGGACGACTGGGCGACGCTGCTCGGCGTCGACCTGCACGCGGTCTACCGCTGTTGTCGCCATGCCCTGACGCACATGCAGGCACGGGGCAGCGGCAGCATCGTCAATATCGCCTCGGAGCTGGGGCAGCTCGGCCGCGAACGCTATGCCGCGTACTGCGCCGCCAAGGCCGGGGTGATCGGCCTGACCAAGGCGTTGGCGCGGGAATTCGCCCCGCATATCCGCATCAACGGCGTGGCGCCGGGCCCGGTGGAGACGCCAATGGTCTCGGTGGAACACATGAGCGAGGCGATGATCGCCCGCGAAACCGCGATCCCCGCCGGCCGCCTTGGCCAACCCGAGGAGATCGCCGCGGCAGTGCTGTTCCTCGTCTCGCCCGGCGCGAGCTTCTTCCACGGGCAGATGCTCGGCGCCAATGGCGGCGCCTGGATGGGCGCCTGATGCGCGCGGAAATCGTCCTGCTGCTGGGCGCCGCCCTCTGGGGACTGGGCTGGATGCCCCTGGCGCACTTTGCCGGTCAGGGTCTTGCCGGGATGCCGCTGGTGCTCTGTACCTATGGACTGCTCTGTGCGCTGGCCGTGCCGCTGGTGCTGGGCCAACACCGGCAATGGTGGTCGCAACGCGGCGCCCTGCTGGCCATCTGCGTATTCGGTGGCTGGGCCACGGCCGGGCTGGTGGCGGCGTTGTCCGAGGGCGACGTGGTGCGCGCCATGCTGCTGTTCTACCTGGCGCCAATCTGGGGCCTGCTGGGCGGCCGGCTGCTGTTCGGCGAGCGCCTGACGCCTTCACGGCTCGGCGCCCTCGCCCTGGCCATGCTCGGCATCGCCCTGACCCTCGGCATCAGCCACGACACCTTCCGTCCGTTGACCGCCAGTGACTGGCTGGCGCTCTCCGCCGGCTTCGCCTTCGCCCTCAACAACCTGGCCACCCGCGCC
This sequence comes from Pseudomonas sp. YH-1, assembly GCF_051990045.1. NCBI lineage: Bacteria > Pseudomonadati > Pseudomonadota > Gammaproteobacteria > Pseudomonadales > Pseudomonadaceae > Pseudomonas > Pseudomonas sp. YH-1. Next base: position 4,703,085 of record NZ_CP178184.1, read on the forward strand.
GCCGAGCAGGTGCCGCTGACCAGCAAGGCGGTGGTCGGCTTCATCGGCAGCGCCGCGCTGGGTGGCTTCTTCTGCCTGCTGCAAGGCACGCCACTGCCCATCATCGAGACTCATCAATGGCTGCAGCTGGCGGGCTTCGGCCTGTTCTGGCTGGCCGCCATGGGCGCCGCGCAATACGGCTTCAGCCACGTCGAGGCGAGCCGCGCCGCCGTGCTGGTGGTGATCGAACTGCTGGTCGCCGTGCTCACCGCTGCCTGGTTCGGCGAGCGCGAGCTGGGCCTGCGCGAATGGCTCGGCGGCTCCCTGGTGCTGGCAGCGGCGCTGATCGCCGCACGCCCCTCTTCCACCCTTTCCCCCACTCTCTGCGAGGCCGAATCATGACCGTCCGGATGGACCAGCTCAGCTGGGTCGAATATGAACGTCGCGTTCGCGAGCAATCCCCCGTGGTCTTCCTGCCCTGCGGCGCCACCGAGCAACACGGCCCGCACCTGCCACTGGGCACCGATGCGTTGCTGGCCAGTGCGCTGTGCGAGGACGTGGCCCGCCAGGTCGACGGCCTGGTCGCACCGGCCCTCTCGTACGGCTACAAGTCCCAGCCCAAATGCGGCGGAGGCCAGCACTTCTGCGGCACCACCAGCCTCGACGGGCAGACCCTGATCGCCCTGGTGCGCGATGCGGTGCGCGAGTTCGCGCGCCACGGCGTCACCCGCCTGGTGCTGGTGGACGGCCACTACGAGAACCAGTGGTTCGTCACCGAGGGAATCCAGCTCGCCCTGCGCGAGCTGGGGCCTTCCAGCCCGCTGGAAGTGATGCGCCTGGAGCACTGGGACTTCTGCAGCGAGTCCACGCTCAGCGACGTATTCCCCGACGGCTTCCCCGGCTTCGCCCTGGAACACGCGGCCGTGATCGAGACCTCGCTGATGCTGCACTACCTGCCCAATCTGGTGCGCCTGGACCTGATCCCCGACGACGGACCAGCCGACTTCCCGCCCTACGACATGTACCCCAGCCGTACCGCATGGGTCCCGCCGTCGGGTGTGCTGTCCTCGGCGCGCGGCTCCAGCGCCGACAAGGGCCTGCGCATGGCACGGGACATCGGCGGCGGCATTGCCGATGCCGTGCGCAAGGAGTTCCGGCTGTGAGCACCGCACTGATCGTCATCGACATGCAACGCGACTTCTGCGCTCCCGGCGGCTATGCCGACCAGGCCGGGCTGCAGATCGACCGCCTGCGCGCACCGATCCCGGCCATTTCCCGACTGCTGGACAGCGCCCGCGCCCTGGGTCTGCTGGTGGTGCATACCCGCGAGGGGCACCGCCCGGACCTCACCGATCTGCATGACAGCAAGCGCCGCCGCGCCGAACACGCCGGCGCCCCCATCGGCGCACGCGGCCCACTGGGACGGTTGCTGGTGCGCGGTGAATATGGCCACGACCTGATTGATGAACTGCGACCCTTGGCCAACGAGCCGGTGATCGACAAACCCGGCTACAGCGCCTTCGCTTACACCGACCTGGACTTGTTGCTGCGTCGTCAGGGCATTGGTCACCTGGTGCTGTGCGGGGTCACCACCGAAGTGTGCGTGTCTTCCACCCTGCGCGCGGCGGTAGAGCTGGGCTACGCCTGCACCCTGGTCAGCGATGCCTGCGGCTCGCCGAGCGCCGAGCTGCATGCCGCCGCCCTGGCCATGGTCGAGGTGGAAGGCGGACTGTTCGGCCGCGTGCTGGACAGCCGCTCCGTGCTCGCCGAATGGGAGGAAAACGCATGCCTGGCCTGAACATTCCCGTGGTACCGCCCGCCTACCTCGGTGTCTGGCAGCGCACCCTGCTGACCACCACCGCCGGCACCCACGACACCAGCACCCGCGTCTACTGGCTGCAGACCGAGCGCCTGTTCGCCGATCTGCGCATCCCGCTCCCGGCACCACAGTCGCCGGAGGAGCTCGCCACCCAAGCAGGTTTCGCCGGCATCACCGAAGTCGTCGGCCAGCGCTGCCAGTGGCACCGGGCAATCGACTTCCAGCCGCCCAATGGCGGCCTGGACATCGGCCGCATGCATTTCGAAAGCAGCGAGAAGGTGCTCGAAGACGGCCTGGACGGCAGCTACCACGAAATCTGGGAACGCCTGCCGGAGTCCATCGGGCGCAATCGCGGCACCTGGCTGTCCGCCGCCGATGGCCGCCAGGGCTGTCTCTTGCTGGCCGGTGACTGCTTCCTCTTCGCCGCTGGGCGCCGCGAGCCGCTGCCCATGGCTGACTCACTGGCGGCGTTGCTGGCAAGCGACATCCCGGAACTGCTGGATTTCGAATTGTCCTTCGGTCGCCACCAGGGCGGCGCAACGCCCTGGCAGATCGAACTGTCCACCCTGCCCGCGCGCATCGGCACCGCGCTCTTGCCGGCCGATGCCGACCCGGACCACCCCGACCTGTTGTGCAACACGCACTGGCTGAATGGCCTGGGCGCCACACCGCCAGCGGGTGGTTGGCAACCTTGCCAGCGCCCCCTGTTCCACGATGAGGAGGTGACGCCATGACCGCCCACCAACCCCTGCCCAGTCCCGTCGCGCAGCCCGCCCGCCAACGCTGGTGGGTGATTCGTGGCGAGCTGCCGCGCAGCGCCATCTGGTCCCTGGCCGCCGCCGGCCTGCTGCTGCCCCTGCTGCTCTGGTGGACCTACAGCGCCGCCGGGCTGGCCAACCCGATGTTCTTCCCCGGCCCGGACGCCGTGCTCAAGCGCATCGGCCACTGGTGGAGCGACGAAGGCCTGCTCGGCGACATCGCCATCAGTGTCTACCGGGTGATGGCCGGCTTCCTCGCTTCGGCGGTGATCGCCCTGCCACTGGGCCTGTACATCGGCACCTACCGCCCGGTGCAGGCGTTCCTCGAACCCCTCACCGACTTCATCCGATACATGCCGGCGGTGGCGTTCATTCCGCTGGTCATGCTCTGGGTCGGCATCGACGAAGGCTCCAAGGTGCTGATCATCTTCATCGGCACCTTCTTCCAGATGGTCCTGATGGTCGCCGAAGACGTGCGCCGCGTGCCCATGGCGCAGATCGAGGCGGCGCAGACCATGGGTGCCAACCGCGCGGAGATCGTCAAGCTGGTGGTCCTGCCCTCGGCCCGACCGGCACTGCTGGACACCCTGCGCATCACCTGCGGCTGGGCCTGGACCTACCTGGTGGTGGCCGAACTGGTGGCCGCCAACTCCGGCCTGGGCTACGCCATCCTGCGCGCCCAGCGCTACATGCAGACCGACAAGATCTTCGCCGGCATCCTGCTGATCGGCGTCATTGGCCTGCTCACCGACCAGGCCTTCCGCTGGCTCGGCCGGGTGGCCTTCCCCTGGATGAAGAGGTAATCGCCATGAGCCAGAGCAAGATCAGCATCCGCCACGTCGACAAGGTCTTCAGCAGCCAGGGCCGGCAGGTGCAGGCACTGCAGGACGTCAACCTGGAGATTCGCGCCAACGAATTCGTCACCTTCGTCGGCGCCTCGGGCTGCGGCAAGTCCACCCTGCTGCGCAGCATCGGTGGCCTGGAGCGCCACAGCGGCGGCGAAATCCTCGTCGACAGTCGCGCGGTGGATGGCCCCGGTATCGATCGCGCCATGGTCTTCCAGCACTACAGCCTCTACCCCTGGCTGAAGGTGACGGAGAACATCAAGTTCTGCCGCCGGCTCAAGGTGGTCTCCGACACCGTGCGTGGTGACGCCGACGTGGAGGTAGCGAGCGGCCGAGCCGACGCGCTGCTCAACCTGATGGGCCTGTCTGCCTTCGCCCAGGCCTACCCCAACCAGCTCTCCGGCGGTATGCAGCAGCGCGTGGCAATCGCCCGCGCGCTGATGCCCAAACCGCAGATCCTGCTGATGGACGAACCTTTCGGTGCGCTGGATGCGCAAACCCGCGAGGTGATGCACGACCTGATCCGCCATGTGCATCGCCTGGAGAACAGCACCATCCTGTTCGTCACCCACGACGTCGAGGAAGCCATCTACCTGGGCGGCCGCGTGGTACTGATGGCGCCCCGCCCCGGCCGCATCGACAGCGTCTACGAGGTGCCGCTACCGGCCGAGCGCAATCAGGACATGAAGGTCTCGCCCGAATTCATCGCCCTGAAGAAGGAAATCCTCGCGCGCATCCGCGAAACCTCGGGCATGAGTACTGACCTGGAACTGCTGGAACAGCTGACCCGCACCGTGCAGCACGAGGGACAAAGACCCCAGGGTTGAAAACCGTGCTGCCCTGTCACTCGCGCAGGTGCCAGCAGGTCGTCGCCTTCAATTGCGAGGTCATTCGGCCGGTCGGTCACTTCCCAGTCCCGGTGGCAGTGGTCCGAGGAACATCTTCCTGAGGCGATCACGGCCGATCACCCTCGCCAGCTCCGAGATGACGCAGTACATGAAGATCAAGGTGATGAGCAGAATCTGCACCGCCCAGAAACGAGGCCAGTTCATGGATGTCCACAGCATGGAGTTCGCGTCCATCAGACTGGGGGCCTCTTTCCAGTACTCGTAGAGTCGCTCCAGGTAGTGCACGCAAAGTGCGACCAGGGCGTACATCAGGGTCTTCCAGGTGACGTTCCAGATCAGCGGCTTTTCCGGGAAGCGGTTGATGAACGGCAGCATGTCGGCCACCAGTACCGACTTGCCGAGTACCAGCGAGGCGATCAGGACCGAAGCCGTCACGGGCAGCGGCACACCCGTGCCCTTGATCATGAGTGCGCGGATGGCAGCGACGATGTGCAGAATGACGAAGAAGAAAATGGTGGGCGGAAGTGCCTTGATGAACTCGTGCTTGATCTTGAGCAACACCGTGTTCATATGCGTCCCCTTTCTGCCGCTAATGCGCTGTGATCGAATTTGTTCATGGAGCCCACCTGGCGGAGGGTCGATGCCATCAGGTCATACCGCTGCCATTCAGGGCTGCACGCCGGCCGGGTAGGCCCGGCTGCCGAGCACCGCCCCGTCGAGCGTTTGGCCGTAGTAGCCCTGATCGGAGGCGTGGAAGTCTTTCGCCGTCCTGGCGACATCCCCCTTGAAGCGCGGGTCCTGCGGCCGTTCCCGGCTGTTCATGTAGGCCGCTACGTCCCAGGCCTGCTGGACGTTGAGTTGCACGCTCTTGCCCAGCGGCATGTTCTCGTAGATGAAAGTGGCGGCGGTATTGACCCGGTGCATGCCTGCGCCCCAGTTGTAGGACTCGCCGCCCCACAGCGCAGGGATCACCGGCACGTCGGCCATCCTGCGGCCTTCACCCTGCTCGCCATGGCAGATCGCACAGTGCTCGGTATAGACCTGCTGGCCCCGTTGTGGCGAGTAGGCCTGCGGCGGTGCCGGCAAGGCGGCAAAGGCACGCCCGGGCATGCGTTCGCGCCCCTCCATCTTCACTCTGTCCGCCAGTGGTCCCGGCAGGACGAAGGATTCGTCTCGACCGCCGCGCTGCAGTTCAGCGTCGCTGAGTTCCGGCACGGGCTTGTCCTGCATGCCGTACATATCCAGCAAGCCACCCATGAGCAACCAATAGGAATAGGCCGACATCGCCACCAGCTCGGGTGAGCCCAGCTCGGGGGCCTTGCCGTTCATGGAGTAGTTGAAACAGCCCTGGATGCGCTCGGCGAAGTTGTTCACGCGGTTGTCTTTCTTGCGGAAGGCCGGGTAAGCCAGGTAGGCCGCCCACATGGGTGCGGCGTAGGCCTTCGTGCCGGCGTCCAGGTGGCAGTTGGTGCAGTTCAGCTGGTTGCCTACATAGCGGCCCTTGAGCTGCTGGGTATTGACGAACAACTGGTAGCCACGGCGAATCTTGTCGCCGAAGGCGCCGTCGGGGATCTTCGAGAGGTCACGTGGCGTGAAGTAATGGGCATCCTTGGCCTTGGGTTGTGCGCTGATTTCTTCCATCGACGTAGTCACCGCATCGGCTGCTTGTACCGGCAGCGCAACGCTTCCCGCCAAGGCCATGCAGAGCAGGGTTCTGTTCATGAGCACTCCTCAGCGAATCGCCGCCAGATAGCTGGCCAGCGCAGTGATGTCCTTGTCGTTCAGGCGCTTGGCGATCGCCCCCATCATGCCTTCCGGGTCGCCACCGCGCTCACCCTTGCGCCAGGCCTGCAACTGCGCCTGCAGATACGCCGCCTGTTGCCCGGCGAGCCGAGGAAATGGCCCCGCGCCGACGGCCGAGGGGCCGTGGCAGCTGAAACAGGCCGGAATGTCGCGGGACAGGTCACCCTGGTAGTAGAGCTTTTCGGCTGGCGAGGCGGCAGGCTGTTGCCCGCGAACCTGCAGCGCCGGCAGCTTGCCCTGGGCGGCGTAGTAAGCGGCAGCCGGCTGCAGCAGATCGGCCGAGGCGTAGGCCTCGGCCATTGGCCCCATCAGCGCATTACTGCGCTGCCGTGAGTTGAAAAGCGCCACTTGCGCCGAAATATAGTCGGCCGAGAGCCCCGCCAACATGGGCCCTTGCGCCGTACCCTCGCCGTGCATGCCATGACAGACAGCACAGGCTTGTACCGCATCCGGTACTTCATCGGCGATGGCCGCTCCGGTGACACAGGAAAAAACCAGGAATGCAGGCCATCTGCGCATCGAGTATCCCGCCTCTATGTGCTGCGACAGCCGTGAGTGTAGGTGAGGTCGGCTTTCCTATCCTTCCACCCGGAAGACAAGTCATCGTTTTCGCTGGCCGCCGCACAGTGCAGCTGAACCGCGGTAGGAAGCATCGTATTGATGGACTGGGGCGAGGCTCATTCAGCCGCTGGCGCGGCGGCGCATCCATCGGTTGAGCCCTGTTGGCGGGTCGCCCGAGGCCGATGGACTATCCCTCGATGCAATAGGCCAACGAGGTGCATCGATGAAATCGGCGGAGCGGGTAGCTCCGCCGTTGTGCCGGGCACGAAGCCCGAAACGGATTGCGCAGGAAGCGCGAGGGGAACGGCCTGCCGGGAGCGGGTAGCTCCGCCCGGAGGCTGGCAGGCCGGGTGGTCGCGGTGCGACCGTGAAGCTGGCCGGCAGCGCCCGGTGAGGCGCTACCGGCACCGTCGTCAGCCGATGGTCATCAGGCTGGCGTTACCACCGGCAGCGGCGGTGTTGACGCTCAGGGCACGCTCGATCAGCAGGCGCTCCAGGGGGATATCGGTTTCCCCGCGGTTCAGCCCGGTGACGCCGACGATGGCGCCCTTGCGCTGGCTGGCCTGCTCGCAGACCGCACGCAGCTGATCCGAATCGCCGTGGTGCAGGATGGCGTCGAACACCTTGTCGGTGCTGCTCCAGTCGGCGACCAGCTCGATGCGCTGGACCACCTCCTTCGGTAGTTCCTTGACCACGGCGGCGTTGGACTCGGCTACCAGCGGGCGGCTGCCGACGCTGAGCACAGCAGCCAGCTGGGCCAGCAGGTCGGCGCGGTCTTCGGCCAGGCAAAGCACGTGCTCACGCGGCAGCAGGGTATAGGTGTTGCGCTCGCCGGTCGGGCCGGTGAGCACCTGCTGGGTGAAGCTCTGCGCGAGCTCGCCATAGCCGCTGAGCAGGGGCGCCAGGGCGGCGTCCTTCTGCCCTGCCCACTTGGCCAGGGCTTCCACGGCCTGCTGGGCGTCCTTCGGACGTGGCAGTGCCTGGGCGCCATCGCCCTTGAGCTGGTTGGCCACCGCATCCTGCGGACGGGTCGACAGCAGGCGATACAGGTACAGCGGGCCGCCGGCCTTCGGACCGGTGCCGGACAGGCCTTCGCCACCGAAAGGCTGCACGCCGACCACGGCGCCAACCACGTTGCGGTTGACGTAGAGGTTGCCAACATGGGCAGTGCCGACGACCTGGGCAATGGTCTCGTCGATACGGGTGTGCACGCCCAGGGTCAGGCCGTAGCCGGACTCGTTGATCTGCGCGAGCAACTGGTCCAGGTCCGCACGCTGGTAGCGCACCACGTGCAGCACCGGGCCAAAGATTTCGCGCTTGAGTTCGCTGAAGCTGTCCAGCTCGATCAGGGTCGGCACGACGAAGGTGCCGCGCTTGATTTCCTCGGCATCCACGCGGGCGCTCTGGAATACCTTGCGGCCTTTGTCGCGCATGGTCTGGATGTGCTTGTCGATGTTGCCCTTGGCTTCTTCGTCGATCACCGGACCGATGTCGGTGTGCAGGCGCTCCGGCGCACCGACGCGGTACTCGGCCATGGCGCCCTTGAGCATCTGCACCACGCGGTCGGCGGCGTCTTCCTGCACGCACAGTACGCGCAGCGCGGAGCAACGCTGGCCGGCGCTGTCGAAGGCGGAGTTAACCACGTCGACCACCACCTGCTCGGCCAGCGCCGAGGAGTCGACGATCATCGCGTTGAGGCCGCCGGTTTCGGCGATCAGCGGGATGGTGCGGCCCTGGGCGTCGAGGCGGCCGGCAATGTTGCGCTGGAGGATGCCGGCGACTTCGGTGGAGCCGGTAAACATCACGCCACGCACGCGCTCGTCACCAACGAGACGGGCACCGACGGTTTCGCCACGGCCCGGCAGCAGCTGCACAGCACCGGCCGGTACGCCGGCTTCGAGAAGGATGCGCACGGCTTGCGCGGCGACCAGCGGGGTCTGCTCGGCGGGCTTGGCCAGCACCGTGTTGCCGGCGGCCAGGGCGGCAGCTACCTGACCGCTGAAGATCGCCAGCGGGAAGTTCCACGGGCTGATGCACACCACCGGACCCAGCGGGCGGTGGCTGTCATTGGCGAAGTGGGTGCTGGCCTGGGCGCCGTAGTAGCGCAGGAAGTCCACTGCCTCGCGCACTTCGGCGATGGCGTTGGCGAAGGTCTTGCCCGACTCGCGCACCAGCACACCCATCAGCGACTGGATTTCGGCTTCCATCAGGTCGGCGGCGCGCATCAGGATGGCGCCACGCTCGGACGGCTGGGTGGATTGCCAGATCTGCGCGCTGGACAGCGCACCGAGGATGGCGTTGTTCACGTCGGCTTCGCTGGCCTCACGCACATGGCCCACCACGTCGCGCAGGTCGGCCGGGTTGCGTACCGGCTGCGGCTCGCCCGGCGCAGCGTCGGCCAGGCCCAGCATCGGCTCGGCGACATAGGCGTGGTTGGTGCTCGACAGCAGCGCCGAGGACAGCGAACCCAGGCGGTGTTCGTTGGCCAGGTCGATGCCGGCGGAATTCAGCCGGGATTCGCCATAGAGGTCACGCGGCAGCGGGATGCGCGGATGTGGCAGCCCGAGGGTGCCTTCCTGCGCGGCCATCTGCTCGACCTGCAGCACCGGGTCCAGCACCAGGTCCTGGAGGGAGATGCTGTGGTCGGCGATGCGGTTGACGAACGAGGTGTTGGCGCCGTTTTCCAGCAGGCGACGAACGAGGTACGCCAGCAGGGTTTCATGGCTGCCTACCGGCGCGTAGATGCGGCACGGACGGTTGAACTTGCCGTCGGCGACCTTGCCTACCACCTGCTCGTACAGCGGCTCGCCCATGCCATGCAGGCACTGGAACTCGTACTGGCCCGGGTAGTAGTTCTGCCCGGCCAGCTGGCAGATGGCCGACAGCGAGTGGGCGTTGTGGGTGGCGAACTGCGGGTAGATGGATTCCGGCACCGCCAGCAGCTTGCGCGCGCAGGCCAGGTACGACACGTCGGTGTACGGCTTGCGGGTATAGACCGGGTAGCCTTCCAGGCCGTTGACCTGGGCCAGCTTGATCTCGCTGTCCCAGTAGGCGCCCTTCACCAGGCGGATCATCAGGCGGTGACGGCTGCGCTTGGCCAGGTCGATCACGTAGTCGATCACGTACGGGCAGCGCTTCTGGTACGCCTGGATGACGAAGCCGATGCCGTTCCAGCCCGCCAGCGACGGTTCGAAGCACAGGCGCTCGAGCAGATCGAGGGAGATTTCCAGGCGATCGGCTTCCTCGGCGTCGATGTTGATGCCGATGTCGTAGTCGCGGGCCATCTTCACCAGGCCGAGCACGGTCGGGTACAGCTCGTCCATCACACGGTCGTACTGTGCGCGGCTGTAGCGCGGGTGCAGCGCGGAGAGCTTGATCGAGATGCCCGGGCCTTCGTAGATGCCACGGCCATGGGAAGCCTTGCCGATGGCATGGATCGCCTGCTCATAGGAAGCCAGGTAGCGCTTGGCATCCTCATCGGTCAGCGCGGCTTCGCCGAGCATGTCGTAGGAGTAGCGGAAGCCACGGGATTCCATGTTCGCCGCATTGGCCAGGGCCTCGGCGATGGTTTCGCCGGTGACGAACTGCTCGCCCATCAGGCGCATGGCCATGTCCACGCCCTTGCGGATCAGCGGCTCGCCGGACTTGCCGATGATGCGGTTGAGCGACGAGGACATGCCGGCTTCGGTGTGCGTCGCCACCAGCTTGCCGGTGATCAGCAAGCCCCAGGAGGCCGCGTTGACGAACATCGACGGGCTCTGGCCCAGGTGCTGGCTCCAGTTGCCGTTGCTGATCTTGTCGCGGATCAGCGCGTCACGGGTGGCCTTGTCCGGGATGCGCAGCAGCGCTTCGGCCAGGCACATCAGCGCCACGCCTTCCTGGGACGACAGGGAGAACTCCTGCAGCAGGCCCTGCACCAGGCCCTGGCGGCCACCGGCGTTCTTCTGGTTGCGCAACTTCTCGGCGATGCCCAGGGCCATCTTGCTGGCGGCACCTGCCTGCTCTTTCGGCAGGCGTGCCAGGTCCAGCAGCATCGGCAGCGCCTCGGTTTCCGGTCGGCGGTAGGCGGCAGTGATGGCCGCGCGCAGCACGGACTGCGGCAGGATGCTCTCAGCGAAATCGAGGAAGACCTGCAACCCTTGTTCGTTCAACGCATCCAGCGATTCCTCGCCCGCCGCCGCAGCCAGGCCAGATTGCTCGGCCGGCGTCAGACCGCCTTCGACCTGCTCCAGGTAGGAGAAGATGGCCTGCTTGATCAGCCAGTGCGGGGTACGGTCGAGTTGCTGGGCAGCCAGCTTGAGGCGCTCGCGGGTGGCGTCGTCGAGCTTCACGCCAAGGGTGGTGGTGGCCATGGGGCTTCCTGTTGTTAGAAGGTGTGCCTGAAAACGGCGCAAGGTTATACCGCCGAATCCCAAGGTGCAACCAGGTGCAACCCAATAAAAACAAGCCTTTGGTCGTACGCGCAAATCCGGTGCAACCGGTGACATTTCCCACACCAGGCGCTACCAAACGGAGCACGGCGACAGGCTCGCCTAGCTATAACCCACGAGATCTGGCCAGGCGGCAGGAAGAAAGCAGTGTTCGTGCCAGGGCTGGAAAAGGTGCAACCCTGAGCTTTGCAGGAAATCGACGGTAGGAGCGAGCCAAGCTCGCGATCACGACCATGGGCGCATCGCCACGCCCGTCACACCCTTTCCGTTAGCGATCATGAGACTTGCCAACGCCGGCCCTGCAGGCGGACCACGGGCGCGACCGCCCTTAAGCTTCCGGGCGGGCCTTGAGCCAGAGGCCGAAGGTCTTCACCACGTCCACCACCGGCCGCAGGCGGCCACCGTCATCGCTCAGGCAGTACTCCACGCGCGGCGGAACCTCGGGGTACACGGTTCGAATCACCAGCCCCGCCTCTTCCAGCGCGCGCAACTCGGCGGTCAGCACCCGCTGGGAAATCTCCGGCATGTCACGGCGCAACTCGTTGAAGCGCTTGCTGCCATCGAGCAGGTACGACACCAGCAGCAGCCGCCAGCGCCCACCGATCACCCGCATGGCCTCCTCGACCGAGCAGCCCGAAACGTTCTTCTTCATCTGTCCTTCCCGGTAACCTTTTTGTGCCCAGAGCACAAAAAAGTGCGTTCTTACGCGCTGCATCGGGAGCAGGAATACTGGCCACCCATTTCCGACCAGAGTCCGCTCGATGAAGCTCTACTTCGCTCCCAACGCCTGCTCCCTCGCCCCGCACATCATCCTGCGCGAGCTCAGCCTGCCATTCTCGCTGGTACGCGTGAACAACCAGACCAAGCGCACCGCCGATGGCGGCGACTTCTACCGGATCAACCCCAAAGGCTATGTCGCGGCGCTGGAACTGGAGGACGGCACGGTGCTGACCGAGGGCGTGGCGATTCTACAGTACCTCGCCGACCTGCAGCCCGAGGCAGGCCTTGCGCCTGCCAACGGCACCCTGCAGCGCACGCAACTGCAGGCGCAACTGAACTTCATCGGCAGCGAACTGCATGCGGGGATGAGCCCGCTGTTCGACGGAGAAATCCCCGAACCGGTGAAGGACCGGCTGCGCGCGAAGCTGGCCAGGCGCCTGGATTACCTGGAACAGGTGTTGGCCGCGAATGGCCATCGCTTCGCGGAGCGCTTCAGCATCGCCGATGCGTATCTGTTCACTGTGCTGGGCTGGTCCGAACACCTGAAGGTCGATCTCGAGGCGTTTCCGGCGATCCACCGCTTCCGCCAGGAGGTCGCTGCACGCCCCTCGGTGATCCAGGCATTGCAGGCCGAAGCCCGGACGCCGGCCGTCGTCTGAGACGCCAGGCTGGATAACCGCTCGGCGGAAAATCGGGCGACCTATCGCGCAAGCCACACCTTCCGTGGTCCATCACAGAACCCCGGCCAGCCTTGCGCCGGGCATCGTGCAGTGAGCACAGGAGATTCTGGATGAGCGCTGACCCCGAGAGTTTCGCCGATGCCTACCAGTGCGCGCTGGTAGAAGTGGCCCTGCCGGTCTTCGCCCGCGCCAGCGAGTTCGCACGCCGGCACGGCCTGGAGTGCAGTGTCGAGTTGCTCGATGGTCGCCGCGACCTGCCGGAACTGAGCCTGAGGGTACGCAACTCCTGCCGCGATGCCGAACGCATCTGCCGCATCAGCGCCGACCGGCAGACCCAGCGCCTGTGCCATGAAAACCGCTGCGGAGAAACCGACGCCGATGTGAAACAGGTGATCGGCTCCCTGGCCTCGCTCAATGCGCTGGTGCTGGACACCCGGCTACTGGAGTTCTTCCAGACCTCTTTCTCCCTTCACCTGGACTATGCATCCAGCCGGCACGCCGGAAGCTACTGGACTCGCTGAGGCCACGCGTGCCGCCTGCTGCTGGCCAGCCGGACGCCTCAGCCCTGACTGGCCAAGGCCTGGGCCAACTGCAAGTCACTGAGCGTCGATTGCGGATGCGCCCTGCGGTATTCGCGCAACGCGTGTTCCAGTTGCGCGCCATGGATCCGCCCGGCGGAAGCGATATAGGCCAAGGCGTCATCGCGCGCCTGTTGGTAGGCCCGCGGAGAATGGCTGCTGGACTCGCTGGCCGCCGCCGTGCCAAGGCTGGTGCCGACGGTGAAGTGGTCGCTCGAGTTCCCCTTGCCATCCATCGCACTGGCCGGTCCTGCGACCGCCAGGACCAGGGCCGCCGCCCTGCCTGCCCGACTCATGAGCATCCGCAGGCTACCGGGCGTGCCATCCAGCCCATGCGCTTCTCGGGATGGCCGGTGTGTTCGTCCTCGCGCTCCTCCAGCACCTCGAAACCGTGCCGCTGGTAGAACGCCACCGCGCCGGCATTGGCCGAATAGACCGCCAGCTCCAGCATCGGCAGGTGAATCTTGGCGTCGCTCAGCAGGTGCGAGCCCAGCCCCCGGCCCTGGCATTCCGGTGCGACGAAGAGCGCCGCCAGTGCGCCGTCATGCAGGCTGTAGAAACCGCTGATGCAACCGTCGCTCTCGACGACTCGCGACGCTGCGGCCGGCAGGTAGACGTCGCGCATGTCCTGCAGGCGCTGCCGCCAGAAATCGGCATCGATGAAAGCGTGGGCCTGCTGCGAGGCCCGCAGCCAGATATCCAGCACCCGCTCCATGTCGTCGTCGCGAAAGTCACGGATCAGCATCGGCAGTCGTCTCCCGGTTCGTTGAAGTGCTCATGGCGTGGCGGGCGGCATCCTCGCACAAGCGATCGCCCCTGCGCGCCCCCGCGCGCTGCCACCAATCGTCGCACCTGCACAGCCTCCAACGATGGCAGAAAAAGGGCCGGCGAGCGCCTCTTGCACTCAAGCACGCCCGGCGCAAACCGTCAGGTTCCACTCATCAGAATCAGTGAACGACCGGCGGTCTGCGGGTTCTCTCGAAGGGGGCCGGCAGAGTCGCGAACGCGCGAAGCAGCGTGTCCCGATGCCAATGGCGGAGTGACGCCGGACAGCACAACTGCCCCCCGCGAATTCCAACCAGAAACAATCAAGGAGACAGTCAATGGGCAGCTATCGATGGTTCCCCTCTACCCGCAACAGTGGCGTGCAGGAGCTGCAATCCCTCGTGAACGACCTGGAAACCCTGCTGGCCAGCAGCCGGGATCTCACGGCAGAACAACTGCCGGCGTTCAAGTCGAGGCTGCGGGACCTGGTGGACGACAGCCGCGAAACCAGTGAACACCTGATTCATCGCAGCCGTCGGGCCATCCGCGCGAGCGGCGAGTATGCCGGTGAACATCCGTGGCAGACCGCTGCAGTGCTGGCCACCGCCGCCGGACTGCTGGCAGCGGCCTGCGCCTTGAGCCGCAGTCGCTGAGGCCCGAGCAGTGCGCGGCGGCACCGTCGCCGCTCACTAGTCGATGAAACTGTCGATCAACTCCAGGCCAAGGCTGCGCACCCGCCCGGCGCTGCTCAGCTCGTCGCCGTGGATGCCGACCACGGTGGTACAGGGCATGTCCGCCAGCTGGCTGCTGAGACGGATCGAATAGCGGCCACCCTCCTCCCGGTAGCAGGAGAAATTGAACAGCGGGTAGGCTTCGTGGAGCACCGCTTCCACGTCCAGGCGTCGGAACTGCGTCATGGCCACCTCCTCTCCCTGGGTCAACCCTGCCCGCTCGGTTGCCCGAGCGAAATGCTGGCGTTTGGCCCAGGCACCGGAGTTCTCCGGCACCGGCAAGCGGATCGCCAGCGCTGGCAGGCGTCGCTGGCAGCATTGGCACTGTCGCAACCGGTGAGAGTTTCGGACAGAAGGCCTGTCAATGCGGCGGGCATGGCAACAAGAAAGGCCGCGAGGCGTCTGGCCATGCATTTTCCAGCCTCTTGCCGGTGCAACCTTGCATCCTGCAAATGACCAAAGGCCAGCATGCTTTCTCGATTTCCAGCAATAACAACCTGTTAAACAGATGAAACAGTCTCTCCCGACCTGGCATGGCTGATGCGAGGTTTCAGGCTCAAGCCAGCACTCTGGCTTTTGCCAACCACCGGGAGGGATCGACATGTCCAGTTGCCGCAAGACGGCCATCGAACACTTGAGCCACCTGTTCAGCGACTACCGCCCACAGTTCACGACCAGGCCCGACGGCACGCTGCTCATCAACCTGCGCAATGCCAGGGGCAAGCGCTTGATTTCCCGGGTCATCCAGCAGGAAGAGCAGTCCAGCGCCGTGCTGCTGAACAACATTGTGGAGCGCATCCGTCGCGACCTGATGACCGTAGAGGGGCCGCTGGAGCAGGACAACATCGACTGGTTCCTCAAGCGCATCGAGCTGCAGACCTTCGTTCCGCTGAACCCCACCCACCGACCCCGCAAGGTGGTGGTGGCCGGCGCACGTCTGCGCGCCCTGGCTGGCAAGCAGGCCCACCAAGCGAGGTAAGCATGAAAACACCCGTGGACACTCCCGACCCCGACCCCAGAGTGACCCACGAGGAGTCATTGGAAGAGCAGGTGGACATCGAACCGGAGGACAGCCGACAGGAACCCCATCTGTCCGCTGCCCATCAGGACGGTCTCAAGGATGGGCCGACATAAGCCGATAAGACCGAAGGCCAGCGTAGCCAAGCCGATGGCAAGTGCATTCCGGTGGCCGCCGTCAGTCCAAGCAGTCGGGCGGCCGCCGGTTCTCTTCCCTGCTGTCGCACCATCCGCCGCAGCCCGAGGCTGCCGTCCCCTCCCGCACGAGCGGGAAGGAAGGCTGTGACGCTTGCGTTCAGCGTGCGAGGAACGGTGGCGGCGCGTCGATCACACCGGTCTCGTTGACGTACTGCTTGTAGTGCTCGATCAGCCTGTCCAGGCGTTCCGGCTCTGATTTCGCCAGGTCCTGGGTTTCGCCGGGGTCTTTGGCGAGGTCGTACAGCTGCCAGGTCGCCGGGCCGACCGGCGCAGGCAGGTAGACCGCCTTCCAGTCGCCCTGGCGGATGGCGCGCATGCCGAACAGCTCCCAGCCGGTAACGGTCTTCTCGTCGTGAGCCTGTTCCGTCTCGCCGGACAGCCAGCCCAACCACGACTTTCCGCGCACCTCAGCCACCTCTCGGCCGTGCCATTGCCTGCCCGGATGACGTACACCAGCCAGGTCGAGAATGGTCGGGGTGATGTCCATCACCGTGGAGAACGAGTGGCTGATCTCGCCCTGGCGCTGCAGCGCCGGGTAGCGCACCAGCGCCGGCACGCGGATGCCGCCCTCGGTGGTAAAGGCCTTGTACAGGCGCGACGGCGCGGTGGCGGCCTGGGCCCAGCGCGGGCCGTACCAGATGTAGGAGTTGGCGCGACCGATGTTTTCCAGGCTGTTGTCGTAGTGCTGGTCGAGGAAGCTCAACAGGTCCGGACCGAAGCGCGGGAAGGCTTCCAGCAGCGCGCCCTCGGCGCCGTTGTCGGACATGAACAGGACGAAGGTGTTGTCCAGCTCACCCTGCTGGCGCAGGTACTCGACGACCCGGCCGACGTTCCAGTCCAGGCGTTCCACCATCGCCGCGTAGACCTCCATGGCCCGTGCCGATCTGGCCTTTTCCTCGTCGGTCAAGCGGGCCCATTCCTTGCTGATCGCCAGCACCGGATGCGCCTTCACGTCGGCGTCGATCAGGCCCAGCTGCTTGAGCCGCTCCAGTCGCTCCAGGCGCAGTGCCTCCGGGCCGGCTTCGTAGCGGCCCTTGTACTTGTCCACTACCTCCTTGGGCGCCTGCAGTGGCCAGTGCGGCGCGGAGAACGGCAGGTAGGCGAAGAACGGGCGGTTCTGATCGCGCTCCTTGAGGTACTGGATCAGCTTGTCGCCGAAAGCATCGGAGGAATAGAAGTCCGCCGGCAGCTCGTCGATGAACCGGTCATCCTCGACGTACAGCGCTGGCGTGCCCTTGAGGATGCGCGGGGTGGTTTCGTCATAGGGGGGCTCGAAACCGTAATGGTTGGCCGCGCCCGGCAGCAGCGAGAAGGAGCGCTCGAAGCCGCGCGCGTGGGGCGCCTGCTCCAGTTTCAGGCCCAGGTGCCACTTGCCCGAGAGCAGGGTCTGGTAACCCGCCTCGCGCAGCAGCTCCGGCAGCGCCACCACGCGGTCGTTCAAGTAGCCCTCGTAACCCGGCTTGCCTTCCAGCTCCGGCGTCAGCGCCTCGGCCATGGTGCCGATGCCGGCGATGTGGTGGTCGGTGCCGGTGAGCAGCATCGAGCGGGTCGGCGAGCAGGTCGGCGCAGTGTGGAAGTCGGTCAGGCGCAGGCCTTCGAGGGCCAGGGCGTCCAGGTGCGGCGTGGCGATCTCGCCACCGAAGGCGCCGAGGTCGGAGAAGCCGAGGTCGTCGGCGACAATGACGAGGAAGTTGGGGCGTTTGCTCATGGTCGGACTCGGTAAGTGGGTGTCTTGTGTAGGAGCGAGCTTGCTCGCGAACATTCCAGAGCAGCCTGCTCGAAGAGCTTCGCGAGCAAGCTCGCTCCTACAGGGTTTGGTGTTTGGATCAGCAGGCAATGAACTCGAACGGCAGGTCTTCGACCCGCTTGAGCTGCGGCGCGACGTAGTCGCCCTCGCCTGTCAGCTCGTGCAACAGCGCTTCGCGCTGGCGCAGGAAGTCATAGCCACCGCGTTCGCGAGGATGCTCCAGCGGCACCTCGACGATGCGCTTGATACGCCCCGGACGCGGCGCCATCACCACCACGCGGTCGGCGAGGAACAGCGCCTCCTCCACGTCGTGGGTCACCAGCACGGTGGTAATGCGTTCGCGTTGGCGGATGCGCAGCAGCTCTTCCTGCAACTGCTGACGGGTCAGCGCGTCCAGGGCGCCGAAGGGTTCGTCCAGCAGCAGGATGCGCGGGCTGGCGACCAATCCGCGGGCGATGGCCACTCGCTGTGCCATGCCGCCCGAGAGCTGATGCGGATAGGCGCGGGCGAAGGCGGTCAAACCCACCAACTCCAGATAATCGGCCACTTTCGAAGCTTTGCCGGACTCACTCAGTGGTTCATTGACCAGGCCCAGGGCGACGTTCTGCTCCACGTTCAGCCAGGGGAACAGGCGGTGCTCCTGGAACACGATGCCGCGTTCGCCGCCAATGCCGTCGATGAGCGCGCCGTCGATGCGGATCTCACCCCGGAACTCACGGTCGAGCCCCACCAGCAGGCGCAGCAGCGTGGACTTGCCACAACCGCTGGCGCCGACGATGGCGATGAACTCGCCATCGGCGATCTCCAGGTCGAAACGTTCGATGGCCTGGAGCTCGCGGCCGTCCACGGGGAAACTCTTGGCGACCTGGCGAAAGCTCACCAGCGCCTGCGGTGCGAAAGCGTTCATGCGTGTCTCCAGCGCGTTACCCGCGCTTCGATGCGCTGGCCGAGGGCGGCCAGCAGGGCTCCGGTGAGGCCGACCAGCAACATGCCGGCGCCGACCAGGTCCATGCGGAAAAGTTGTTGCGCGCCGATCATCAGGCTGCCGATGCCACCGTCCGAGGGCATGAAGTATTCGGCGCCGATGGTGCCGAGCCAGGCGTAGATCAGCGCCAGGCGTACCCCGGCGAACACCGACGGCGCAGCACCCGGCAGCACCAGCCGACGCAACCTTTGCCAGGGCGAGAGACGCAGCGCGATGGCCGCTTCGGTGAGCTGCGCCGGCAGGCTGGCGATGCCGCGCTGGGTCGCCAGCAGAAGTGGGAAGAAGGCGGCCAGGCCGACGAACACCACCTTGGCCAGCTCGCCGAGCCCGAACCAGGCGGTGAGCAGCGGTACCCAGGCAAAGATCGCCACTTGGCGCAGTGCGGCAAAGGACGGTCCCAGCAGCCGCTCCGCCGGGCGCCACAGGCCAAGCCCCAGGCCGAGCAGGAAGCCCAGCGAGCCGCCCAGCAGCAGTCCGGCAAGCGTGCGTTGCAGGCTGGCGAACAGCGCAGTGGTCAGGCTGTTATCCAGCAACCCGTCCCACAGCGCGACCGCCACCGACGCGGGGCTGGCGAGAATGGCCGGATCGACCCACTCCAGCACACTCGCCGCCTGCCAGATCGCCAACAGGCCCAGCGGCAGCAGCCAGGGTTGCAGACGCTCCCAGCCCTTGCCTGACGCGCTACGGCGGAACTCGCCTGCAGCTTGCTGCGGCCAGTGCACCAGGCGCCGGTCCAGCGCCTGGATTCCTCGATCCATCGCCGCGCCGACCAGACCGATGACCAGGATGCAGACGAACACGATGTCGAGCATGAACAGCTGCCGCGCCTGCACCATCAGGTAGCCGATGCCTTCGCTGGAGGCCAGCAGTTCGACTGCCAGCAGCGAGGTCCAGCCCTGCGCCAGTGCCAGGCGCACACCGGTCAGGAAAGCCGGAAGCGCCGCCGGCAGGATCAGCCGCCACAGCAACAGCCGGCGTGGCAGGCGCAGCACGGCGGCGGCCTCGCGCAGACGAGGCTGCGCGTCGCGTACGCCAACCAGCGTGTGCAGCGTCACCGGCACGATGATGGCCTTGATCAGCACCACCAGCTTGAGTAATTCGCCGATGCCGAAGAACAGCATGAACAGCGGAATCCAGGCCAGGGTCGGGACCTGCGCCAGGGCACTGAAGGTGGGCAGCACCAGACGCTCGGCGCGGCGACTGAAGCCGAGCCAGGCGCCCAGTGCCAGCCCGCTGAGGATACCGGCCAGCAAGCCCCAGAGCAGACGTTTCAGGCTGATGCCCAGTTGCTGCCAGAGCTCACCGGCCAGCAGCTCGCGGCCGGCCTGCAGCACCAGCTCGGGCGTGGGCAGAATTTGCGCGGACATCCAGTGCCGGTGGCTGGCGGTCCACCAGAGCACCGCGATGGCCAGCGGCACCAGCCACGGCAACAGAGGTTCGAGCCCGCGCCAGCCGAAGGCGGAAGGCCTCAGGCGCGGGCTGGGAAGAGCAAGGCGATACGGCTTCGTAATATTCTTCATTGGAATATAAATAGTTATATCAATGCATTTATGAGCTAACACTGGCCATTTAAGGGAAGGCCTGGGCGCTCATCCAATGCATTCGCCGAATATTTTTTATGCCCTCCGGGCATCTGCCCGCGAAGCCCTGTGGTTGTTCGCTTAGCTCGAATGATTACTAAAAAATGCGTTTTTATTATTTTGTTGATGGACCGCACCATGCCTTTAGTGCGGGCGCCGGAGCCAGTCGCGCTCCCTACTGCTGGAGGCAGGCGCCATGAAGGCCCTCACTACTCAATTGCTGTCCCTTTTCGCTGCGCCGGTACTGGCCGGCCTGCTCGGCGCCTATCCGCTGGTCACCCAGGCCGCCGACCCGCTGAAGGAAATCCGCATCGCCGTACCCGACGTCAGCGCCGGGCAGAACCACTCCGGCGGCGGCGTGGTGGACATCCTCTACACCCGCCAGATATTGGAGAAGGAGTTCGCCAAGGACGGCATCCAGGTCAAATGGAGCTTCTTCAAGGGCGCAGGCCCGGTGGTCAACGAAGCCTTCGCCAACGGCCAGGTGGACTTCGCCTACCTGGGCGACCTGGCGGCGATCATCGGCAAGTCCAGCGGCCTGGACAGCCGCGTGCTGGCCGCCACCGCGCGCGGCGTCAACCATTACCTGGGCGTGCAGCCGGGTTCGGGAATCAAGACCCTGGCCGACCTCAAGGGCAAGCGCGTGGGCATCTTCCGCGGCACCGCCAGCCAGCTCTCCTTCGACAACGCCCTGGCCAGCGCGGGCCTCGCCGAGAAAGACCTGAAGGTCATCAACCTGGACTTCAGCGCCGCCCTCGCCGCCCTGGCGGCGAAGCAGATCGATGCCACCTGGGGCCTGGCCGGCCTGTTCGCCCTGCGCGACAAGGGCCTGGCGGAAATTCCCCTGAGCACCCATGACCTGGGCGGCGCCGGGACCCTGCAGGCACTGCTGGTGGGCAATGGCGAGTTCGTCGATGCGCACCCGGAGATCACCGAGCGCCTGCTGAAGGTGCAGTTGCAGGCCGTGCAGTGGGCCAGCGCCGAGGCCAACCGTGACGCCTTCATCGACCTGGTCTCGCAGCAGGCCGGCTATCCGACGGTGATCTTCAAGAGCGAATTCCAGGGCCGGCCGCTGGCGGAAGTCCTGTCACCGAAGCTGGACGCCGACTTCCTCGGCCGACTGGATGCCTCGATCAAGGCAGCGAAGAGTTACGGCCTGATCCGCCGTGACTTCCAGGCCGCCGACTGGGCCAGCCCGGCGCTGCAGGACGCCGCCAGTCGCGAGATGGCGGCACAGCCGGTGGCGGCGGTGCAGTAGTCGCTCGGCGCTCACCCATCCTACGTTCGAGGTCAACCGCGATGCAGTTATCCGCCGCTCGGTGGGAGGCGGATAACCTGCTCCAGGTTATCCGCCCTACGGTTCAACAACGCAACAAACGTCCGTGGAGGCGGTATCACCAGCGCGCCGCCAGAAACTCCGCCACGCGCCGGAAATACCCCTCCACCTCCGGCACCAGGTTGCCCATGCGCAGGAAATCGTGGGTCATCCCGCAGCAGCGCTCGGCCTCCACTTCCACGCCCTGCTCCACCAGCGCATGGGCATAGGCCAGGCCTTCGTCCAGCAACGGATCGAACTGGGCCGCGAACAGCAGTGCCGGCGCGCTGCCTTGCAGGGCGGCACCGGCGTGAACCGGCGAACAGCGCCAGTCGCTTCGCTGTGCCACGTTGGGCACGTACTGCTGGTAGAACCAGTCCAGGCTGGCCGTCTCCAGCAGATAACCTTCGGCGAACAACTCCTGGGATTCGCTGCGTGCACCGGCATCCGCCGCCGGATAGAACAGCAGCTGGGCACAGGGTTGTTCGGCGCCCTCGCCCGCCAACTCGGCACAAAGCACCGTAGCCAGCGTGGCACCCGCGCTGTCGCCGCCCACGGCGAGGCGGCGCGGATTCAGGCTGAGGCTGGCAGCCGAGCCCAGCAGCCAGTTCCAGGCATCGCGCGCATCCCGGTTCGCCGCTGGGAACGGCGCTTCCGGCGCCAGGCGGTAACCGACCGAAATCACCGCGCAAGCGCAATGCTGGGCCAGCAGGCGACACAGCCCGTCATGGGAGTCCAGGCTGCCGACCGTGTAGCCGCCCCCATGGAAGTACAGGATCGCCCCGTCGCCGGCCCCCACGGGTCGGTACAGGCGAACCGGCAGCTGCCGGCCTTCGCGGGCCGGGATCAGTAGCGCTTCCACCGGCATTGACGGCGCGCCGGCCTTGAGCGATTCCGAGGAAGCCTCGAAGTCCTGCCGCGCCTGCTCCACCGGCAGTTCGTGCAGCGCCGGGCGACCCGTGCGGCGACCATCGTCGACCATGTCCAGGAAGGCGGAAATCTCCGGGTGCAGCATGCCAACCTCTTTCATCAATGCGTTCATACCGTGGCCTGCTCCTTGCGCGCGCCGCTTTCCACCTGCGTGCAGCAATGGCTGATCACCCCTTCCAGTTCCGTGCGCAGCTGCGCCATCAGCGCCTCGATGCGCGACGGGCGGAACACCCGGCGGCTGAACATGCAGCGCAGGGTCAACTCGCCGTCGTAGACCTGGCCGACGATCTCCAACCAGTTGTTCATCGGCGTGCTGGCGGCATAGGTGTCGCCGGGCTTCTCCTGCAGCGGCACGAACAGCGCCTGGTCATCGAAGCTCTGGTCGAACTGGCCGAGGTAGTTGAAGGTGACCCGAGGCTCCGCGCGGGCGGCGAGTTGTCGGCGCAGCGCGCTGTCGCCCAGATAGCGCAAGGCGCCGTAGCCAATGCCCTTGTCCGGCACCGCGCGCAGCTGCTGGCGGATCGCCGGGATGGCCTGGGCGTAGTCGCCCTGCCCTGGCGTCAGGCGCAGCGGGAACAGGCTGGTGAACCAGCCCAGGGTGCGGCTGTGATCGACCGCGTCGAGGATGTCCTCGCGGCCGTGGCCTTCCAGGCCGATCAGCACCGACTCGCTGTCGCACCATTGGCACAGCGTTCGGCCCAGCGCGGTCAGCAGCAGGTCGTTGATCTGCGTGCGATAAGCCTCCGGCGCCACCTTCAGCAGGCGTTGGGTCTGCTCGCGGTCCAGGCGCAGGAACAGTTGCTCCAGGTGCGCCATGCGCTCGGCGCCGCGCGGGTTGTCGCGCTGCGGCTCGCCCAGGCCCTGGGTTTCGGTCTGCTCCAGCCAGTACGGCAGGTCGCCTTGCGCCAGTTGGCTGTCGGCGTATTCGCGCAGCCCTTCGGCCCAGGCCCGGTAGGCGCTGGTGCGTTCCAGGCGCGGAGCCGGTTCGCCAATGAGCTGAGCCGCGTAGCGCTGTTGCAGCTCCTCCAGCAGGATGCGCCAGGACACGCCGTCCACCCCCAGGTGATGGATCACCAGCAACAGGCGCTGGGTGCCATCGGCCATGTCGGTGAGCACGCCGCGCAGCAGCCGGCCTTCGCTCAGCTCCAGGCTGCGCTGCGCCTGGTTGGCGATCAGCAGCGCTTCCTCGGCATTCGCCGCCTGACGCTGCCAGAGCAGCGCGCCGGTGATCTCGCTGGCCTCGCGATAGCGCTGGCGCCATACGCCGTCCGCGCCACGGGCGAAGGACAGGCGCAGGCTGCCGTGCTCGGCCAGCAGGCCTTGCAGCGCCGCTTCCAGCGCCTGCGCGTCGAGACGCTGGCGGCACTCCAGCAGCACCGCCTGGTTGAAGTGGTCGGGCTCCTCCAGCGGCTGCTCGAACATCCATTGCTGGATCGGCACCAGACCGAAGGATTCGCCGTCATCAGCGACCTCCACGACTGTTATCGGCGTTACCTCTGCCACGCTCTCGGCGCGCTCCAGCAGGCCGGCGATGGTCTGGTACTGCAGCAGGTCGCGCAGGCGGATTTCCACGCCCTCGCCCAGCGCCTGGCGAGCGCGGGAGACGATCTGCAGGCTGAGGATGGAATCGCCGCCGAGGTCGAAGAAGTTGTCGCGGATGCCCACGCGCTCCACCTGCAGCACGTCCTGCCAGATGTCGGCCAGGGCCTGTTCGCACTCGTTGCGAGGCGCTTCATACGCTTCACCCTGCCAACTCGGTTCGGGCAGCGCCTTGCGGTCGATCTTGCCGTTGGGCGACAGCGGGAAACGTTCCAGCCGCAGGATCTGCGCCGGCACCATGTAGTCCGGTACCTGCTCGCGGAGGAAGCTGCGCAGAGTGTCGCCTTCCGCTTCACCCACCACGTAGCCGACCAGTTGCTTGCCGCTGATACCGTCACGCGCAACCACCAGAGCCTCGCTGACCTGCGGGTGATCCTGCAGGCGTGCCTCGATCTCACCCAGCTCGATGCGGAAGCCGCGGATCTTCACCTGGTGGTCGATCCGCCCGACGTAGTCGATCACCCCATCGGCGCGACCGCGTACCAGGTCGCCGGAGCGGTACAGGCGCCCGCCGTTCGTATCGAACGGATCGGCGACAAAGCGCTCGGCGGTCAGGCCGGCACGCTCGTGGTAGCCACGCGCCAGGCCGTCGCCGCCGATGTAAAGCTCACCGGCCACGCCCAGCGGAACCTGGCGCAGTTGCTCGTCGAGGATGTACAGCTTGCGCGCACCGACGCCCTTGCCGATGGGCGCATAGGCGGCATCGCAGGCCGTCGCGCGGTCGGCCTTCCACAGCAGCGGCGTGACCACGGTTTCCGTGGGGCCGTAGCCATTGATCAGGTGTTCGGCGCGCAGCGCGCGTTTGGCCAGTTCGAAGCTGGCATTGGGCACCGCGTCGCCACCGAAGCAGTAGATGCGCACCGGCGGCGGGTTGCCGTCACGCAGGGCATGCTCGGCCAGCTGTTGCAGGTAGACCGGCGGGAAGGCGGCGACACTGACCTGCTGGTCGTGCAGCACGCGGTACGTCTGCTCCGGGGTCCACAATTCATCGCCACGCAGCACCAGGCTGCCACCGTGGACCAGGGTGGTCAGCCAGCGCTCGTGGGCGCCGTCGAAGGCGAAGGACATGAAATGCAGCTCGCGGGTCGCCGCGTCCATCCGGTACAGCTCGCCGATGGCCGCGCAGTGCATGGCCAGCGGGCCGTGGCTGACCGCCACGCCCTTGGGCTTGCCGGTGGAGCCGGAGGTGTAGATCAGGTAGGCGAGGTTTTCCGGCTCCAGGCCCACCACCGGCAGATCGCTGTCTTCGCCAGAAAGATCGAGGCCATCCAGCTCCAGGCACTGCACCCCCGCCGGCAACGGCAGGCGCTCACGCAGGCGGCTGTCGGTTATCAGCAACGCAATGCCGGCGTCGCTCATCTGGAATTCCAGGCGCTCGCGCGGGTACTCGGCGTCCAGCGGCACGTAGGCACCGCCGGCCTTGAGCACCGCCAGCAGCGCCAACGGAATGCGCACGCTGCGCGGCAATGCCACGCCGACCCGGACTTCCGGGCCTACGCCCAGCGCCATCAGGCGATGGGCCAGGCGGTTGGAGTCGCGCTCCAGCGCCGCGTAGTCGATTGCCTCGTCGCCGCAGATCAGCGCCACCTCATCGCCGCGCAGAGCGGCCTGACGCGCAATCGCCAGGTGCACCGGCTCGGCTGGCGGCAGCGTCTGGTGCGGGCCACGGCAGGCGGCCAGGGCCGCGCGATCGTTGGCCGACAGACATTGCAGCTCGCCGACGCGCTTGCCCGCGCCGTGCAGCAGGCTGTCCAGTACCTGCTCCATGTTGCCGCGCAGTCGCGCCACAGCAGGTGCGCTGAAGTGTGCGCGCAGGTACTGGTACTCGATCTCCAGCCGGTCGCCGACGCGCACGGCGAGATCCATCGGGATGCTGGTCTCGTCCTTCGACTTCAGTTCGCCGAAGCGCGGCCCCTGGGCGCTGCGCAGTACCTCGTCGACCGGGTAGTTCTCGAACACGATGATGCTGTCGAACAGCGCCTGCCCGGCCTGGCCGGCCCAGCGCTGGATGTCGTACAGCGGCGTGTGCTCGAACTCGCGCACGTCCAGGTTGTAGGCCTGCAGCTCGCGCAGCCAGTCGCCCAGGTCAGCCTGCTCGGCCGGCGCCTGGACGATGGGCAGCGTGTTGATGAACAGGCCCAGCAGGCTGTCGGCGCCGGCCAGTTGCGCGGGGCGGCCGGCCACGGTGGCGCCGAAGGCGACGCGCTGCTGCCCTGTGTAGCGTTGCAGCAGGAGAATCCACGCCGCCTGCACCAGGGTATTGAGCGTCACCCGTTGGCTGCGGGCGAAGGCTTTCAGGCGCTCGGTGGCCGCCGCGTCGTAGCGGCTGTACTCCAGGCCGTGACCGCTGCCTTCGGCCGGGCGCGCCAGGCTATCGGCCAGCACGGTGGGCTGGGCAAAGCCTTGCAGGCGCGCGCTCCAGAAGTCCTGTGCCTGCTGCTGGTCCTGGGCTTGCAGCCAATGGATGTAGTCGCGGTAGCGGCCCTGCTCGGCGATGGACTCGCCGTTGTAGCGACGCAGTGCCTCGGCGAACAGCTGGGCATTGCTCCAGCCGTCGAGCAGGATGTGGTGATGGGTGTAGACCAACTGGTGGCTGACTTCGTCGCTGCGCACCAGTACCAGGCGCAGCAGCGGCGGACGCTCCAGGTCGAAGCTGCGGCTGCGTTCGGCGGCGGCCAGTTCGTCCAGCGCGGCGCCCAGGTCTTCGCGACCACGCCAGTCGAGCACCTCCAGCGGCAACTCGACGTGTTTGTGCACGGCCTGCACCGGCTTGTCGAGGCCTTGCCAGTGCACGCCGGCCCGCAGGTTGTCGTGGGTATCCAGCGCGGCCTGCCAGGCCGCGCGGAAGCGCTCGACGTCCAGCCCCTGCACTTCCACGCGCAACTGGTTGACGTAGACGCCGCTTTCGCTGCCGTCCACGCCGTGGAACAGCATGCCCTGCTGCATGGGCGACAGCGGATAGAGGTCTTCGATCCCGGCCGGGTTCAGGCCGAGGGCGGCGAGCTGCACCGCATCCGGCGCGTCGATGGCCGCCGCGGTTGCAGGGGTTTCGACGGCGACGTAGTCACCGGCAACACGGGCCAGGGCTTGCAGGGTCTGGTGCTGGAACAGGTCCTTGGGGCTCAGTTGCAGGCCGGCGGCGCGGGCGCGGCTGACCACCTGGATGGAGACGATGGAGTCGCCGCCCAGCTCGAAGAAGTTGTCGTCCAGCCCGACACGCTCCAGGCCCAGCACGGCGCACCAGATGGCCGCCAGGGTCTGTTCGCGCGGGCTTTCCGGCGCGCGATAGCGCTTCTGCAACAGGCTGAAGTCCGGCTCCGGCAGCGCCTTGCGGTCAAGCTTGCCGTTGGGCGTCAGTGGCATGCGCTCGAGCAGGACGATCTGCGCGGGGACCATGTAGTCCGGCAGCTCTTCCAACAGCACAGCGCGCAGGTCGCCTTCGATCGGCCCGGTCACATAGCCCACCAGTTGCTTCACCGCTCCCGCGTCACGGGCGATCACCACTGCCTCGCGCACGCCGGGCTGGCCAAGCAGGCGCGATTCGATCTCGCCCAGTTCGATGCGGAAGCCGCGAATCTTCACCTGATGGTCGAGGCGGCCGAGGTACTCCAGCACGCCGTCGGCACGCCAGCGCGCCAGGTCGCCGGTGCGGTACATGCGCGCATTGGCATCCCTACTGTAGGGATCGGCGACGAAGCGCTCGTTGGTCAGTTCCGGGCGCCCGTGGTAGCCGCGCGCCAGGCCGTCGCCGGCAATGTACAGCTCGCCGGCCACGCCGATGGGCGCCGGTTGCAGCTCGCCGTCGAGGATGTACAGCTGGGTGTTGGCGATGGGCTTGCCGAGCAGTGCGCGGGCGCCCTTGTCGATCTTCCAGGCCGCCGACCAGATGGTGGTTTCGGTGGGGCCGTAGAGGTTCCACAAAGCATCAGTTTGTGCCGTGAGCTTGTCCGCCAGTTCAGCGGACAGCGCCTCGCCGCCGCAGAAGAAGCGGCAGCCGGTCAGGCGCGGGAAGTCCTCGTGACCACTGAGCAGGGTCCAGGTGCTCGGGGTCGCCTGGATCACCGTCACGCCCTGCTCCAGCGCCACGCCGAGCAGGCACGACGGGTCACGGGCGACGTCGCGGTCCACCAGTACCACACGCCCGCCCACCAGCAGCGGCAGGTACAGCTCCAGCGCGGAGATGTCGAAGGACAGCGACGTCAGCGCGAGCACGCGGTCCTGCGCCTCCAGGCCCGGCTCGCGGGCCATGCTGAGCATGAAGTTGACCACGCCACCATGGCGCACCGCGACGCCCTTGGGCTTGCCGGTGGAGCCGGAGGTGTAGATGACGTAGGCCAGATCATCCGGCGTCGCGAGGTTGTGCAGGTCGCTGTCGGCGTAGCCATCCAGCTGCGCCCAGTCGCGGTCCAGGCAGAACGCGCGGGCGCCGGTCTGCGGCAGCTCGCCGAGCAGGTGCTGCTGGGTCAGCAGCAGGCGTACGTCGCCGTCTTCGAGCATGTGCGCCAGGCGCTCGGGGGGGAACTCCGGGTCCAGCGGCACATAGGCGCCACCCGCCTTGAGCACGGCGAGCAAAGCCACGGGCAGTTCGACGGAGCGCTCCAGGGCGACGCCGACGCGGCTGTCCGGGCCGACGCCCTGCTCGCGCAACCAGTGCGCGAGGCGGTTGGCGCGGACGTTGAGTTCGGCGTAAGTGAAACTGCGCTGGCCGTCGGTGAGCGCCACGTCAGCGGGCGAGCGCTGTACCTGCTGTTCGATCAGCTGGTGCAGGCAGGCCTCGCGCGGGTAGTCCATCGCGGTGTCGTTCCAGCCGTAGAGCAACTGCTCACGCTCGCTGCCATCGAGCAGCGGCAGGCGCGCCACCGGGCAGTGCGGGTCGGCCACCAGGCCGCGCAGCAGGTTGAGGAAGTGCCCGGCGAGGCGCTCGATGGTCGCCGCGTCGAACTGGTCGGTGGCGTACATGAACTGCCCGCGGACCTGGCCGTCGCGGCTTTCCTCGGTGTTCAGGGTCAGGTCGAACTTGGCAATCCCGCTGTCCAGCTCCAGGCTTTCCAGCTGCAGGCCGCCGGGCAGCTCGCGCAGGGCATCGCGGCGGCTCGGCTGGTGGTTGCAGGCCACCTGGAACAGCGGGTTGTAGCTCAGGCTGCGCTCGGGCTGCAGCGCATCCACCAGTTGCTCGAACGGCAGGTCCGGGTTGGCTTGGGCGCCCAGCACGGCTTCCCGGGTGCGGGCCAGGAACGCGCTGAAGGATTCGTCGCCGTCGATGCGCGCGGGCAGTACCTGGGTATTGACGAAGAAGCCGATCAGCCGTTCGCTCTCGGCGCGGCCACGGCCGGCGATGGGCAGGCCGACGCGCAGCTCGCGCTGGCCGCTGTAGCGCGACAGCAGCAATTGATAGGCGGCGAGGATCAGCATGAACAGCGTGGCGCCCTGCCCGCGCGCCAGGTCGCGCAACGCTTCGCTCAATTCGCGCGGCAACTCGAAGTCGAAAGTGGCGCCGCGGTAGCTCTGCACCAGCGGCCGCGGCCGGTCGCCCGGCAGGGTCAGCAGCAGGGATTCGTCGCCCAGCTGCTGCTTCCAGTACGCCAGCTGCCGCTCGCCCTCTCCGGCCGCCAGCCACAGGCGCTGCCAGCGGGCCATGTCGCTGTACTGGATCGGCAGCTCGGCCAGGTCGGCTTTCGCGCCCTGCACCTCGGCGCTGTACAGCACGGCGAACTCGTCAATCAGCACACCGATGGACCAGCCATCGGCAATGATGTGGTGCAGGTTCACCAGCAACAACGCTTCACCCGGCAGGCGCGCCAGGTGCAGGCGCAGCAGCGGGCCTTCGGCCAGGTCGAAGGAGCGTTGCGCGCAATCGTTAAGCCATTGCCGTGCCTCGGCTTCGCTACCGAAATCCTTCGCCTCCAGATGCGCCGGTCCCGGCGGCAGGATGCACTGCATCACCTCACCATCTGCTGCTATACCCGGCCCACCTTGCGGCGGATGACGCTGCGCGTCATTCGCCCTACCAGAGCGGTCCTCTGCCGTGCGCAGAGCCTCGCCAGCCGGCTCCCGTAGGGCGCATAACGCGCCAGCGTTATCCGCCGAGGCAAGGTGCCCGGGTTGTGCTGAGCGGAACACCGTACGCAGGCTCTCGTGGCGCGCGATCAGCGCAGTGAAAGCACGCTCCAGCGCGCCCTCGTCCAGCTCGCCGCGCAGGCGCACGGCGGCCGGAATGTTGTAGGCGGCGCTGTGCGGCTCCATCTGCCAGAGGAACCACAGGCGCGCCTGGGCCGCCGAGAGCGGCGCGTACTCGCGACCCTCGCGGAGGATCGGCAGACGCGAGAGGCTCACGCCCTTCTCGCGAAGCTGACGCAGGAAGACGATCTGCTTGTCCTCGGGCAGCGCGCCAAGGCGCTCCGCGACCTGTTTCAGCTGGGCGTCCATCGGGTGGGTCATTACAGGTTCTCCAGCTCGCCGAGCAGTTCATCCATCAGGTCCAGTTCCTCTTCCGCGCTGGCGGAGCTTGCCCGCTGGGTTTCGATCCAGGCGGCCAGCGCCTCGATATTGCTCAGCTCGAACAGGCGATGCAGCGGCAGCTCAAGGCCCAGCCGCTGCCGCAGGGTCAGGCCAACCTGGGTGAGCAGCAGCGAATGCCCGCCCAGTTCGAAGAAGTCGTCGTGCAGGCCAACGCGATCCACCTGCAGCACGTGCTGCCAGATACCGGCCAGCTCGACTTCCAGATCACTGCGCGGCGCCACGTACTCGCGCAGGCGCTCGCCCAGTTGCGGGTCCGGCAGGGCCTTGCGATCCAGCTTGCCGTTGGGCGACAGCGGCATGGCGTCGAGGGCGATGATCCGCGACGGCACCATGTAGTCCGGCAGCTCGCCTTGCAGCGCCTGGCGCAGGGCTTCAGGCTCGGCGCTGGCGACCACGTAGGCCAGCAGCACGCCGTCCTTCGCCACCACCACCGCTTCGCTGACCTCCGGCTGCGCTTGCAGGCGGGCCTCGATCTCGCCCAGCTCGATGCGCAGGCCGCGAATCTTCACCTGGTGGTCGAGGCGCCCCAGGTACTCGATGGCGCCGTCTTCGCGCTGGCGAGCCAGGTCGCCGGTGCGATAGAGGCGTTCGCCGCTCCCAAAGGGATCAGCGACGAAGCGTTCAGCGGTCAAGCCGGGGCGCGCGTGGTAACCGCGCGCCAGACCCACGCCGCCAATGTACAGCTCGCCCGCCACACCTTGCGGCACCGGCTCCAGGCGCTCGTCCAGCAGCACCAGGCGCAGGTTGTCGATGGGCCGGCCGATGGGCACGACGTGCCGCGCGTTGTCTTCATCGCAGGCCCAGAAGCTGACGTCGATCGCCGCCTCCGTCGGGCCATAGAGGTTGTGCAGCTTTGCGCTGCTGCGCTGGCGGAACTGCTGTTGCAGCTCGTAAGGCAGCGCCTCGCCGGAGCACATCACCTGCAACAGCGACGGGCAGCGCTCCAGTTCGCCGGAAGCGACGAAGGCCTGCAGCATCGACGGCACGAAGTGCAGCGTAGTGACCTGCCCCGCCTCGATCACCTGGCGCAGTGCCGCCGGATCGCGGTGCGCGCCGGGCGCAGCCACCACCAGCGCCGCACCGGTCATCAGCGGCCAGAAGAACTCCCACACCGACACGTCGAAGCTGAACGGGGTCTTCTGCAACACGCGGTCGGAGGCGTCCAGCGCGTAGGCTTTCTGCATCCAGAGCAAGCGGTTGACCAGCGCGCGATGGCTGTTGCCGGCGCCCTTGGGTTTGCCGGTAGAGCCGGAGGTGTAGATCAGGTACGCAAGATTCTGCGGGCTGCCGGCGATGGCCGGGTTCTGCTCGGAGGCCTCGGCGATCTCGCTCCACTGGCTGTCCAGGCAGATCAATCGGACGTCGCTCGCCGGCAAGCGATCGCGCAGGTGTTGCTGGGTCAGCAGCAGACCCACGCCGCTGTCGCTGAGCATGTGTTGCAGGCGGTCCTGCGGGTAGTCCGGGTCCATCGGCACGTAGGCGCCACCGGCCTTGACGATGCCCAGCAGGGCCACCACCAGTTCCAGCGAACGCTCGGCGGCCACGCCGACCAGCACATCCGGCCCGACGCCCTGGCCTCGCAGCCAATGCGCGAGCTGGTTGGCGCGGGCATTGAGCTGGGCGTAGCTCAGGCGCTCGTCAGCGAACTGCAGGGCCAGCGCATCCGGGGTCGCGGCAACCTGGCGCTCGATCAGCTCCTGCAGCTGCACATCAGCCGGGAACGTCGCCTCGGTGTCGTTGAAGCGTTGCAGCAGCGCGTGGCGCTCGGCGTCGGCCAGTTGGCTGACCCGGCCCAGCGGGCGTTCGGCGTCTTCCACCAGGGTCAGCAGCAGGTGCTCGAAGTGGCCACGCAGTTGCTCGATCTGGCTCGCGCTCAGGCGGTCGGCGCGGTAGGTATAGCGTACGTCCAGCTGTTCGCCGGCGCTGGCCACCAGGGCCAGGGCGTAGTTGGTGCCGTCCACCGGGTGGTGGCCGAGGATGCGCAGCTCATCGTTGGCCGAAGACGCCAGGGCTGCATCCATGGGGAAGTTCTCGAACACGATGAGGCTGTCGAACAGCGCCTGCCCACCGCGGCCGGCCCAGCGCTGGATGTCATACAGCGGCGTGTGCTCGAACTCGCGCACGTCGAGGTTGAAGGCCTGCAGCTGGCGCAGCCAGTCGCCGACGCGCTGGGCGTCATCCGGGCTTTGCAGGATCGGCAGCGTGTTGATGAACAGGCCGAGGCTCTCCTCCGCCCCCGGCAAGTTGGCCGGTCGCCCGGCCACAGTGGCGCCGAAGGTGACGCTGCGCTGGCCGCAGTAACGTTGCAGCAGCAACGCCCAGGCACCCTGCACCAGGGTGTTGAGGGTGATGCGCTGGGCCTGGGCGAAGCGTTGCAGCGGTGCGCTGTCGAGGCGGCTGTGCAGTTCGCGCGGTGGCTCGTCGCGGAACCCGGCGTTGCAGGCGGTGGCCAGCAGGGTCGGCTCATCGAAATCCTTCAGGCGTTCGCGCCAGAAGGTTTCCCCCGCAGCGCCATCCTGGGCATGCAGCCAGGCGATGTAATCGCCGTACTGCGCGGCAGGCACCGGCAGTGTTTCGCCACGGTAGAGCGCGAGCACTTCGCCGATCAGTCGCGCGCTGCTCCAGCCGTCCAGCAGCAGGTGGTGGCAGGTCCAGATCAGGTGGTAGCGGCGCTCACCCAGACGTACCAGCGCCAGGCGCTGCAGCGGTGGCTTGGCCAGGTCGAAGCCGAGGTTGCGTTGGGCGTCTGCCACTTGCTCCAGCTGCTGCTCGCCAACCGGCTGATCGCGCCAGTCGAAGGACTGTACCGGCAGCTGTACCTCGCGCAGGACGAACTGCAGCGGCGCCGCATCCGCGCTGGCGAGGAAGCCGCTGCGCAGGTTGGCGTGGCGGGCGATGACCGCGCGCCAAGCGTAGAGGAAGCGGGCTTCATCGAGGCCGTCGAGGTCGACGCGCAGCTGGTTGACGTAGAGCGAGGAACCCGGCACGTCGAGGGCGTGGAACAGCATGCCCTGCTGCATCGGCGACAGCGGATAGAGATCGTCCACGCCGGCCGGCAGCGGCAGTGCATCGAGCTGTTGCTGGTCGAGTCCAATCAGCGGCACATCCTTTGCGCCAAGCTTGTAGGGATGGCTCAGGCAATAGGCGACCAGCGCCTGCAGCTCGGCGCGCAGCAGCGCTTGCAGCTCGTCGATGGCGGCGGCGTCGAACATGGCGCTGCTGTAGGTGACTTCCAGGCTCAGCTCGCCGCCCAGCACACGACCGGCGTAGACCAGTGCATTGCCCAGCGCCGCATTCAGCGGTTGGCTGCGGCCGACGCCTTCGAAGGCCGGCAGGAAGTCGGCGTCGGCAAACGCCTGGTCGAGCTGGCCGAGGTAGTTGAAGGTGACCTGCGGCGCCGGCAGGTCACGCAGGCTGGCCGCGTGCTGGCTGAGGTAGCGCAGTTGGCCGTAACCCATGCCGGCGCGCGGCAGGTTGCGCAGGTGATCGCGGGTGGCACGCAGGTCCGCGCCCGGCTCGCCGCCGGCTTGCAGGCGGATCGGGTACAGCGCGGTGAACCAGCCCACGGAGCGACTCAGGTCCAGCGCCGCTTCGCCGTCGAAGGCGTCGCGGCCGTGGCCTTCCATCTCCACCAGCGCGGAGGTTTCGCCGGTCCAGGCACACAGGGCGCGGGCCAGCGCGGTGAGCAACAGGTCGTTGATCTGCACGCGCTGCGCCTTCAGTGCCGGACCGAGCAGTTGACGGGTGGTGTCGGCATCGAGGCTGAAGCGTGCGTTGGCGGCCTCCTTCCAGGTGGCAGGGGCGTCGCTGCGGGCGCGGGACAGACGGGGTGCATCACGCAGTTCGCCTTGCCAGTAAGCCAGCTCGGCAGCGACTTCGGCGCTGTTGGCGGCCGCCTGCTGGCGGGCGCTCCAGGCCTGGTAGCTGTCGCTGCGCGGCAGCGCTGCCGGAGTTCGCCCGGCGCGCAGTTCGCGGTAGGCGGTCTGCAGGTCCTCCAGCAGGATGCGCCAGGACACGCCATCCACCGCCAGGTGGTGGATCACCAGCAGCAGGCGCTCGCCACCCTCCTCGAGGGTGACGTGCATGGCGCGCAGCAGCGGGCCATTGGCGATATCCAGACTGGCCTGGGCGTCGTCGCACAGACGTTCCAGGGTGCGGGCGTCGGCGGCACGGCGGCGCCACAGGAGGGTCATGTCCAGCGGCCCCTGTTCCGCGTAACGCTGGCGGCTGCCATCGAAGCGCAGGCGCAGCGCGTCGTGCTGGCCGACCAGCCAGTGCAGGGCGCGGGCCAGGGCATCGCCATCCAGGGCTTCGCGTGGTTGCAGCAGCAGCGCCTGGTTCCAGTGGTGACGTTGGGCGCTCGGTACGCGTTCGAAGAAGCGCGTCTGTACCGGCGACAGGGCCACCTCGCCGCTGACGGCGGCCACCGGAGCCGGTGCCGCCGCGGCAGCCGGCGCACGGTTTTCCAGCCACTGCGCGAGCTGGCGGACGCTCTGCCGCTCGAACAGCTGTTTCGGGCTGAGCTTGTAGCCCAGCTTACGGATGCGCGCGATGATCTGCAGGCTGAGGATGGAGTCGCCGCCCAGTTCGAAGAAGTTGTCCTCGGCACCGACGCGCTCGACCTTCAGCACCGCCTGCCAGATATCGGCGATGCGCTGTTCCAGCTCGGAGATCGGTGCGCTGTCCAAAGGCTTGGCAGCCGTCTCGACACGCGGCAGGGCCTTGCGGTCGACCTTGCCGTTGGCGTTCAGCGGCAGGCGTTCCAGCAGCATCAGCTGGGCCGGCAGCAGGTATTCGGGGACTTCGGCGGCCAGGCTTTCACGCAGACTTTCAATGCTCTGCCCTTCTGCAACGGCCCAGGCCAGCAGCTTCATCGGGCCGTCGCCTTCACGCTCGGCCAAGGCCACGGCATCACGCACGCCGGGCAGGCGCTTGAGCGCTTGCGCCAGTTCGCCCGGCTCGACGCGGTAGCCACGGATCTTCACCTGGTCATCCACGCGGCCGAGGAATTCCACGGCGCCGCGACGATTCAGGCGCACGCGGTCGCCGCTGCGATACAGGCGCTCGCCTTCGATCTCCACGAAGCGCTCCGCCGTCATTTCCGGCAGGCCGAGGTAGCCCAGTGCCAGGCCGGCACCACCGATGTACAGCTCGCCCGCCACGCCCGGCAGCAGATCACGGCCGTTCTCGTCGAGCACGCGGATGGCGGTGTTGGCCAACGGCGTACCGATGGGCAGGCTGGCCACCGGCAGATCATCCACCAGCGACCATTCGTGGGTCAGCACGCCAACGGTGGATTCGCTGGGGCCGTAGTGGTTGACGATGCGCAGTCGCGGAGCCAGCTCGCGGATGGGTTGCAGCAGCGCGCGGTCGCAGGCTTCACCACCCACCACCAGCAGACGGCGCGGCAGCACGGCAGCGGCATTGGGCGCGGCGGCCAGCAGGCCGGCGAGGTGGCTGGGGACGATCTTCAGCACATCCACTTCGCGCATGAACTGCGAGAAGCGTTCGGCATCGGCCACTGCCTGGGCATCGGCCAGGTGCAGACGGCCACCGCCGCACAGCGCGCCGAACAGCGTGGTATGACCGAGGTCGGCAGCCACCGAGGAAACCATCCCCATGCCCAGGCCCTGGGCACGGCCCTGGTCCAGTTGCAGGCGTTCGAGCACGGCCTGTACATAGTTGGCCAGCGCCGCGTGGCTGACGCGCACGCCCTTGGGCTGGCCGGTGGAGCCGGAGGTGAAGATGACGTAGGCAGCCTGCTGCGGGTCGATCCCGCGCGCGGGCGCGTTATCGCTGCCCTGCTCCGGGCCACCCACAGGTATCAGCGAGGCTGCTTCACCGAAAGTTTCCAGCAACGCAGGCTCGCTCACCAGCACGCGGCCGATACTGTTGTCCTGGATCAGCTGACGCAGGCGTTCAGCCGGTTGCGCCGGGTCCAGCGGCACGTAGGTGGCGCCGGCCTTGAGCACGCCCAGCAGCAGGAGCACCCACTGCGCGCTGCGCTCCTGGCAGATGGCGACGCACTCGCCCTGCTCCACACCGCTGTCGATCAGCGCGTTGGCCAGGCGATTGGTGCGCGCATCCAGATCGGCATAGCTGTAGCGCACTCCCTCGTCCTGCACCGCGATGGCATCCGGTTGCGCGGCGGCCTGCGCGGCGAACAGCGCGAGCACGTCCTGCTGCGGCCACTGCCGGGCTTCGCCACGACGACGCGAGGCCACCGGGCGTGGCAGCTCCCCGAGGGCGCGCTGCGGTTCGGCACACAGCTGGCGCAGCAGCGCCTCGAACTGGCCGGCGATGGCAGCGACGCTGTCCTCGTCGAACAGGTCGCGGGCATAGACGAAGCTGCCGCGCAGTTCATCGCCCGGCTGGCCGCTGGCGTCCAGCGCCTCGGCCATGTCCAGGGCCAGGTCGAAGCGCGCGCCGTACTGTTCCTCGCTGAACAGTTCCAGCTTCAGCGACCCGGCGTCGGGCAGGCGGCTGACGTCGAAGCCGAAGTTGAACTTCACCTGCACCAGCGGGTTGTAGGCCAGGCTGCGCCCGGGTTGCAGCGCTTCCACCAGCTGTTCGAACGGCAGATCCTGGTTCGCCTGTGCGCCCAACGCCAAGGGTTTGAGACGTGCCAGCAGCGCGGCGAAGGATTCATCGTCGGCAAGCTGGCAGGGCATCACCTGGGTGTTGACGAAGAAGCCGATCAGCCCTTCGGTTTCCAGTTGCTGACGGTTGGCGATGGGCACCGCGACGCGCAGGTCACGCTGGCCGCTGTAGCGCTGCATCAGTACGGCATAGGCGCCGAGCAGCAGCATGAACAGGGTGACGTCCTGCTCGCGGGCCAAGTGCTTAAGGCGCGCGCCGAGGCCAGCGTCCAGGCTGAAGCCGAGGCTGCCGCCGCGGTAGCTCTGCACGGCCGGGCGCGGCCGGTCGGCGGCCAGTTCCAGTACAGGCGTCTCGCTATGCAGTTGTTCGGTCCACCAGCCCAGCTGGCGCTGGCCCTCCTCGCCCGCCAGCAGCTCGCGCTGCCACTGGGCGTAGTCGGCGTACTGCACCGGCAGCGCCGGCAGTTGCAGTTCCTCGCCAGCGGCGAAGGCGCCGTAGAGACGGCTGAACTCGTCCACCAGCACGCGGATCGACCAGCCATCGGAGACGATATGGTGCATCGTCAGCAGCAGCACGTGGTCGGCGTTGGCGAGCTTGATCAGGGTCAGACGCAGCAGCGGGCCGTTGCGCAGGTCGAACGGGCGCTGGGCTTCTGCCTCGGCCAACTGGCGGGCAGCAGCTTCGGTATCACCTTCAGCGGACAGGTCCACTCTCGCCAGGTCCAGCGGCCGGGCCGGCTGGATACGCTGGAAGGCCTGACCGTCCACTTCATCGAAGGTGGTGCGCAGGGTTTCATGGCGTGCCACCAGGGCATCGAAGGCACGGCGCAGCGCAGACTCATCCAGCTCGCCGCGCAGGCGCAGGGCGCCCGGCACGTTGTAGGCGGCGCTGGCCGGCTCCATCTGCCAGAAGAACCACAGCCGGCTCTGGGCGGCGGACAGCGGCAGGTCGCCGTCACGAGCCATGGCGCGCAGCTGCGGGCGGGCACTCGGGCTCAGCGCACTGAGCCGGCCGGCGAATTCGTCCAGGCGGCTGGCCTCGAACAGATCGCGCAGCGGGACTTCGCAGCCCAGGTCACGGCGCAGGCGGGAGACGACTTGCGTGGCCAGCAGCGAATGGCCGCCCAGCTCGAAGAAGTCATCCTCGCGACCCACGGCCGGCACGCCCAGCACTTCAGCCCAGACGGCGGCGACGCGGCTTTCCAGGCCGTCTCGCGGGGCTTCGGTGGTGCTGGCTTCGTCTTGTGGCTCGGGCAATGCCTTGCGGTCGATCTTGCCGTTGGCATTGAGCGGCATCTGCTCCAGCACGAGGACGCGCGACGGCACCATGTAGTCCGGCAGCTGTGCGCGCAGCGCAGCTTTCAAGGAATCTTCGGCGAGGGCTTCGCCGGTGACGTAGCCCAGCAGGCGCTTGCCGCGTTCGCTGTCACGGGCGATCACCGCCGCTTCGCGTACGCCGGGCAGCGCACGCAGGCGGGCTTCGATCTCGCCCGGCTCGATACGGAAGCCACGGATCTTCACCTGCTGGTCAACGCGGCCGAGGTAGTCCAGCGCGCCGTCTTCACGCCAGCGCACGCGGTCGCCGCTGCGGTACAGGCGAAGGCCGTCGGCATAGGGGTCGGCGACGAAACGTTCGGCAGTCATGCCGGCGCGCTGGTGGTAGCCGCGAGCCAGGCCATGCCCGCCGATGTACAGCTCGCCGGCCACGCCGCGCGGTAGCGGTTGCAGGCGATCGTCGAGGATGTACAGGCTGCGCTCGCCGACCACCTCGCCGATGGGCGCGTAAGCGGCGCCGCATGCGGTGCGCGCATCGGCCTTCCAGAGCATCGGGGTGACCACGGTTTCAGTCGGGCCGTAGCCATTGATCAGGTGTTGCGGCTTCAGCGCCTGGTGCGCCAGTTGGTACGCCGCTTCCGGCACGGCATCACCACCGAAGCAGTAGATGCGCATGCTCGGAGCGTGGCCATGCTCTTTATCCAGAGCCGTCGCTTGCTCGGCCAGCTGCTGCAGGTAGGCCGGCGGGAAGGCGGCGACGCTCACTGCATGACGGCGCAGTTGCTCGAGCGTCTGTTCGGCGGTCCACAATGCGTCGTTGCGGATCAGCAGGCTGCCACCGTGGGACAGAGCGGTGAGCCAGCGCTCGTGGGCGCCGTCGAAGGCAAAGGACATGAAGATCAGTTCGCGATCTTCGCTGGTCATCGCGTAGCGTTGGCCGATGGCGCGGCAGTGCGCGGCGATCTCGCCGTGGGCCACGGCAACGCCCTTGGGTTGGCCAGTGGAGCCGGAGGTGTAGATCAGGTAAGCAAGGTTCTGCGCCTGGATGCGCACCAGCGGGCGCACCGCCAGGGCATTGCCGAGGTCAGCCTCTTCCAGTACCAGGCGCTCGATGCCATCGGGCAGCGGCAGGCGCTCGGCCAGCTGGGCGTTGGTCAGCAGCAGGTCGACGCCGGCGTCCTGCATCAGCCAGGCCAGGCGCTCCTCGGGATAGTCGACGTCCAGCGGCAGGTAGGCGCCGCCGGCCTTCATGACAGCCAGCAGGGCCAGCGGGATGTCCACGCCACGCGGCAGCGCCACGGCAACCCGGCGTTCCGGGCCGATACCGCGCTGGATCAGGCGTTGCGCCAGACGGTTGGAGCGATCCTCCAGCTCGGCGAAGTTCACTTCGCGCTGCTCGTCGATCAGCGCAACCTTGGCGGGATGACGGCGGGCCTGGGCGGCGATGGTCTCGCTCAGCGCCTCGAACGCTGGCGCGTCACCGGCCACGGCGATGCTCCAGTCGCGGGTGGGCAGCCAGTCGCGGGCGTCCAGCACGGCGTCGGCATTCATCTGCGGCAAGGCGCGCAACAGGTCGAGGAAGTGCCCGACGAGGCGCTGCATGCCTGCGGCGGCGTAGCGCTCCTTCGCGTAGCAGAAGCTCACGCGCAAAGAGTGATCGCCTTCGCGGACACGCAACACCAGATCGAACGGGGTTTCCAGGTCGAGCTGTTCCAGCGCTTCCACGCTGACGCCCGGCAGGCCGTTGCCGGCACGTGGCTGCCACTGGTGGTCGAAGGCCACCTGGCAAAGCGGATGGCGGCCGTGGCCACGTTCGGGCTGCAGGGCTTCCACCAGTTGTTCGAACGGCAGGCCCTGGTGCGCCTGGGCTTGCAGCAGGTCGTCGCGCAGCTGGCGGAGCACGCCACGCAGGCTGGCGCCTTCGGGCAGCTCGCTGCGCAGCACCAGCAGGTTGACGAAGAAGCCGACCAGTCGCTCGCTGTCGAGCTGTTCGCGACCGGCCTGGGTCAGGCCGATGCGCAGGTCGTGCTGGCCGCTGTAGCTTTGCAGCAGCAGGTTGTAGGCGCTGAGCAGGAGCATCGGCAGGGTCGCGCCGTGCGCCTGGGCCAGGCCGCGCAACTTCGCGGTCAGGTCGGCGTCCACTTCACGCTCGATCAGCTCGGCGCTCTGGCCTTTTCCGCCGGTGGTGAAGGGCAATTCCAGCGGCGCATGCTGGGTGCCCAGGCGTTCGCTCCACCAGTCCAGCAGGCGCGTTCCCTCACCCGCTTCCAGCTTGTTCTGCTGGGCGGCGGCGAGGTCGAGGTACTGGCGCGACAGGACCGGCAGCACCGGTTCGCGCTGTTCGACGATGGCGCGGTAGCACTCGGCGAACTCGTCCAGCAGCAGATTCAGCGACCAGCCGTCCGCGATGATGTGGTGCACGCAGAGCAGCAGCGCCTGGCGGCCGCCGCCGAGGTTCTGCAGGCGCAGGCGCAGCAGCGGGCCGGCGGCCAGGTCGAACGGCTGCGCGGCAAAGGCATCGGCGTCCTCGCGGGCGGCGATGTCACGGCGTGCATTGCCCAGGGAGCTGAAGTCGCTCTCGGTCAGCTCGACCTGGCTCATGTCGGACAGGCTCAGCGACACCTCGCCGTCCGCCTGCTCGATGAAGCGGCTGCGCAGGGTTTCATGGCGGCCCAGCAGCACCGCGAAGGCTTGCTCTACCGCTGGGCGGCGCAGCTCGCCGCGCAGGTTCATGCGTCCGGCAATGTGGTAGACGGCGCTTTCCGGCTCGAGCTTCCAGAGGAACCAGAGGCGACGCTGGGCCGGCGAGAGGGGCAGCAGGCCGTCACGCGGAACCTGCGCAATGACTTCGGTTTCGCTGGTCGGCAGTGCCGCCAGTGCAGCGACGAAGGCACCCAGTTCCGGCGCTTCGAACAGCAGGCGCAATTCCACGGCGCGGCCGAGACGTTCACGCAGGCGCGCCATCAGTTGAGTGGCCTTGATGGAGTTGCCGCCCAGGGCGAAGAAGTTGTCGTCGCGGCGGATCGCCGGTAGTTCCAGCACTTCGCTCCACAGTGCGGCGATGGCTTGCTCTTGGGCGGACAATGGTGCGACCGGCTTGGCGCTGGCGCCATCGCTGATCGGCTCGCCGGCACGCTGGATCGCGTAGGCCTGAAGACTGCCGTCCAGCAGCTGGGCACGGCACGCCGAACGCTGCAGCTTGCCGCTGGAGGTCTTGGGCAATGCGCCCGGCTCCAGCAGCGCCACCACCAGCGGCGCCTCCTGGAAGGTTTCCGCCACGGCGGCGGAGATGGCCTTGGCCAGCGCCTCGGCGGAGATCAGCTTGCGCACGCTGCGTCCGACCTCGGCGGCGATGCCGATGCCGTCGCGGCCCTGGTGTTCGATGGCGAAGGCGGAAACCCGGCCCTTGCGCACCAGGTCCACCTCTTCCTCGACGCAGCGTTCCAGATCCTGCGGGTAGAGGTTCTGCCCGCGGACGATGAGCATGTCCTTGAGGCGGCCGGTAACGAAGAGTTCGTCGTTGTGCAGGAAGCCCAGGTCGCCGGTACGCAGCCAGGTGCGACCTTCCTTCTCGACGAAGGTGCGCGCGCTGGCTTCCGGATTGCGCCAGTAGCCGAGGGCGACGCTGGGGCCGCTGCTCCAGATTTCGCCGACGCGGTCCGGGCCGAGGGTTTCTCCGCTCACCGGGTCGACCAGTTGCACGTCGTGGTCCGGCTGGGTGCGGCCGCAGTTGATCAGCGAGGTACCACGACCCGGGCGGGCGATATTCTCGCCCAGGGCGTTGAGGTCGACTTCCAGCTGCGCAATGCCTTCGCCACGCACGCCGCCGGTGACGAACAGCGTCGCTTCGGCAAGGCCGTAGCAGGCGTAGAAGGAAGAGGCGTCGAATTGTGCCGGGGCGAACCAGGCGGCGAAGCGTTCCAGGGTGTCCGGGCGGATCGGCTCGGAGCCGGAGAAGGCCACGCGCCATTTGCTCAGGTCGAGGCCTTCCAGGGCGGATTCGTTGACCCGCTCGCAGCACAGTCGATAGGCGAAGTCCGGGCCGCCGCTGACGGTGCCACCGAAGCGCGCGATGGCTTCCAGCCAGCGGCGCGGGCGCTCGAGGAAGTAGCGCGGGGACATCAGCACGCACTCGATACCGCTGTAGATCGGCTGCAGCAGGCCACCGATCAGGCCCATGTCGTGGAACAGCGGCAGCCAGCTGACGATCACGTCGTCGTCGCCGATGCCGAAGCCGTGACGGATCAGGCGCTCGTTGGCCACCAGGTTGCCGTGGCTGACCTGCACGCCCTTGGGCGTCGAGGTGGAGCCGGAGGTGTACTGCAGGAAGGCGATGTCGTCATCGGCCAGCTCGGGCATCTGCCACTCCACGGCCAGTGCCGGGTCGGCCTGATCCACCGCCAGCAGCAGCGGGTTCTCGCCGTTCTCGCGCTCGCACGCCGGGCGCAGCGCTTCGATCAGCGTGGAGTCAGTGAGCACCAGACTGGGCTCGGCGTCATCGAGGATCGAGCGCAGGCGCGCCAGGTGCTGCGGGCGCACCGATTCCGGCGGGTAGGCCGGCACGGCGATGATCCCCGAGTAGAGGCAGGCGAAGAATCCGGTGACGTATTCCGGACCACTGGGCAATAGCAGCACGGCGCGGTCGCCCTGCTGGCCGTGGCGCAGCATCCAGGCAGCCATGGCGCGGGCGCGCTCATCCAGCTCGCGGAAGCTGATGGGCTGTTCGAGGTTCTCGGCGATGAATCGCAGGGCAGTCTTGCGCGGCATTTCGCAGGCGCGTTGCAGCAGGGCCTCGACCAGGTTTCCTGCGGCTTCGTAACGGTCGTTCATGACATCACCTGTTCTGGCGGCGAGCGCGTGGGCGCTCGCCGGAGGAAATTCTTGGGACTTACCGGCGCCCGTGCCTGGCATG
The DNA here is from genome assembly GCF_051990045.1 of Pseudomonas sp. YH-1. Lineage (NCBI taxonomy): Bacteria > Pseudomonadati > Pseudomonadota > Gammaproteobacteria > Pseudomonadales > Pseudomonadaceae > Pseudomonas > Pseudomonas sp. YH-1. The sequence continues at coordinate 4,746,278 of NZ_CP178184.1, forward strand.
GGCTTTCCCGGTACTCCAAACTGTTCCCTCTCCCTTCAGGGAGAGGGAGCTATCCGTGCCGGCCTTTACGTCCGGCGCACTCCTGATACATCCATCTACTCCGAACCAGTCCCCTCTCCCTTCAGGGAGAGGGTTAGGGAGAGGGAGCTATCCGTGCGGCGTTCAGGCCCCTGCGTCAGCCCCATGCCCTTCCGCCATCGCCACCACTACCTTGCGCGGACCTGAGAACGGCGAGCGCGCATGGGCGGCGAGCATGTTGTCGAGCATCAGGACGTCGCCGCTGTACCAGGGGAAGCTCACCTTGGCCTCCTCCAGCACGCCGCGCACTTCGTCGAGTACCGAGGGTTCGATGGGGCTGCCGTCGCCGTAGTAGACGTTGCGCGGCAGGTCTTCCTCATCGACGATTTCCAGCAGGCTCTCGCGCACTTCCGGCGGCAGGTTGGAGACGTGGAACAGGTGCGCCTGGTTGAACCAGACCCAGTCGCGGGTGACCGGATGCCGGGCCACCGCCTGGCAGACCTGGCGAGTGCGCAGCTCGCCGTCTTCCTTCCATTCCCAGCCGATCTGGTGAGCCTTGCAGTAGGCCTCCACCACGGCCGGATCGTCGCTGTTGAACACCTGTTCCCAGGCCACGTCCAGGCCGTTGCCGAAGTTGCGGGTGTACATCAGGCCGCGTTCGGTGAAACGGCGGCGAATGCCCTCGTCCACCTGGCGGTAGATTTCGCGACTGTCAGCGATGGGCGTCTCGCCGCCGCTCTGCGCGGCCTGCACGCAGTAGAACCAGATTTTCAGCGGCCACTCGCGGGTATAGGCCTGCTCGTTGTGCAGCGGGATGTGCTGGTGCGGCGGGTACTCGGTGGAGGTATACACGCCGCTGGTGACGTTGCTGCGCGGGGTGGAGCCGAACTCGTAGTTGAGCAACGGATGGCCGAAGCCGGCGGCGAACTCGCGGAAGCGCTCCGGCGCACCGACCTGGAAGCCACGGAAGAGAATGCCGGCGCAGACCGGCAGGCGCTCGGCCACCAGTGGGCGCAGCTCGGCCAGGGCGTCGAGCAGGTCGATGCCGTCGCCGCGGGCCTGGACCAGCAGCGGCAGGCCGCCGCGCGCTTCGGCCAGGGGAGCAATGTCGAACAGAGAGGAGCTTGGCATCGGGGTCTCCGCTTGAATCGATCAGGCCAGCGCTGCGCTGGTCGACTGGCCGGGCTGGCGCAGGTGGCCGAGCAGCAGCTCGAGCAGGCGCGCCTCGCCGGCATTGAGGAAGAAATGGCCGCCGTCGAGCATCTCCAGGGAGAAGCCTGCGCTGGTTTCGTCCTGCCACGCGGACAGGGAATCCACCGAGAGCCGGTCGGCCTTGCCGCCGAACACATGGATCGGGCAGGCCAACGGTGCACGGGGGCGGTAGTCGTAAAGGCCGCAGAGGAGAAAATCGGCGCGCATCACCGGCAGGGTCAGGCGCAGCATTTCCTCGTCGGAAAATACCGCTTCAGGCGTGCCGCCCAGGCGCCGCATGCGCTCGATCAGTTGAGCATCGCTCTGCTCTTGCGCCAGCTCGCGATGGCTGTCGCGGCGGGCCGGCGCGGAGGCTGCCGAGGCAAACAGTGCCTGCGGCATCGGCAGGCCGCGCTCGCGCAGGGCGTGGGCCAGCTCGAAGGCCAGCAGGCCACCGAGGCTGTGGCCAAAGAGCGCGTAGGGCTGATCCAGGCGCGCGGCGATTTCATCCGCCAGTTGACCGGCCAGGGCGCGCAGATCGGTCTGCAGGTTCTCGGCGAAACGCCGGCCGCGGCCGGGCAATTCCACCGGGCAGACCTCGATCCAACCCGGCAGCTGGCGTTTCCAGCGGGCATAGACCATGGCGCTGGCGCCCGAGTACGGCAGACAGAACAGACGCAGCATCGGTTATTGCCCCTCGGCCATCTTCTGCCGAAGGCTCAGCGGGCGCATGTCGGTCCAGTTGGCTTCGACGAAGGCGAGGCAATCGGCCTTGTTCCCCTGCTGGCCGGCTTCGCGCCAACCAGCCGGGACTTCCTTGTACTGCGGCCACAGCGAGTACTGCTCTTCACCGTTGACCAGCACCTTGTAAACCGCCTCTTCGCGATCGAACGCCATCGCCTTTCTCCTTCAGCTGTATGGGATGCCGGCCACCGGCCATTACCGATGTTTTCCAGCTCTGCCATGAAGACGAGGGAGGCAATGAAATAGTTAGTGTTCTCGGATGCGATTAATTCTCATAAGATATGCGCCGGCGAAATTTCCTGGCTTGTCCTTCACCCATGTACCGAGAGATCTGACGAATGGATGCGAATGAAAAATCTTCACACTTGTGTGGGAACCCTGTCGCAGAGCGATAGTCGGAGTCTCTCGAATAAATTGATAATAATTATCATTTGATCTAGATTGACCGCCTCAACCCATGTGGACGTCCCCGCCTCCGCCGCCGCATAGGAAAACCTTGCATGTCCAAGCCAATGCCCGCCGAGTCGCGCCCCGCTCTCCACGAGCTGTTCGCCACCCACCGGCAGACCTTCATCAATGCGGCCGCACGCATCCTCGGCTGCCGCAGCCATGCCGAAGACGTGGTGCACGATGCGTACATCAAGCTCAATGCGAGCGACCTCACCCCCGGCATCCAGTCGCAGAGCGGCTATCTGATGCGCGTGGTGCGCAACCTGGCCATCGACCTCTATCGTCGCCAGGCGCTGGAGAAGCGCTACTCGGGTAGCGAGGAAGAAGGCATGCACATCGCGACGCCGTCCGCGTCACCGGAGATCGAGCACGAAGACCGGCAGACCCTGGAGGCTATTTCCAGCGCACTGCAGACCCTGCCCGAGCGCACGCGCTACGCCTTCGAGATGTACCGCCTGCACGGTCGCACGCAGAAGGAGATCGCCGAGGAACTGGGCGTTTCCCCGACCCTGGTGAACTTCATGGTGCGCGACGCACTGATCCATTGCCGCAAGACCCTCAAGGGCCTGGAAGACGGCAAGCGCTGAGCCTCAGCCTTCCGCCAGGGCGCGGAAGGTCGAGCGATACTGCTCCGGCGTGGTGCCTGACAACCGCCGGAACATCGCGATGAACGCCGAAGGGCTGCTGTAGCCCAGGTTGAAGGCAATCTGCTGCACCCCCTCCCCCGATGCCAACGCCTCGATGGCGGCGAGAAACCGCAGGCGCTGCCGCCATTCGCCGAATGACATCCCCAATTCCCGCTGGCAGGCCCGCGCCAGGGTACGTTCGGTGCTGTGCACGCGCTCGGCCCATTGCGCCAGGGTGCGGTTGTCGCCCGGCTCAGCCTGTAGCGCGGCCAGCACCTCACCCAGCGCGCCGCCATTGGCATACGGCAGGTAATCGTCGTGAGGCTGCGCGGCCTGCAACTGATCCATCACTACCTCGGCCAGCCGCTGATCCGCCGGGCTCTGCGGGATGTTCACCCCTCGCGCGGCGAAGTCGGAAAGGATCGCCTTGAGGATATCGCTGATCGCCAGCGTGCAAGGGGACTGCGGCAACTTGCGGGCCAGTTCGGCGGACACGTACAGCGAACGGTAGATGATGGCCTGGCGGTTGTAGCAGCTGTGCAGACGTCCCGGCGGAACCCACACGGCGTATTGCGGCGGCGAAAGAAAGCGCTGGCCGTCCACCTCCAGCTCCATCACCCCGTGGGACGCATAGTTGAGCTGGCCCCAGGCATGGCGGTGGCTGGGCGAGTGCGAGCCGGCGTCGAATTCGTCGTAGCGGAAGTAGAGGTCGGCAGGCAGCCGATCGATGTCAGGCAGCGGAAGGGAGAGTACGCGGGTCATGTCCGAATGCCGGGGTGGATTGTCTGATTTTCATTATACGTCTCGATTCGGACGAGCGGACAATACGCTTCGTTATCCCCGGAAGCGTTCCTCCATGAATTACCTGTTCCCCCTGCTGGCCGTGGTCATCTGGTCCGGCAATACCGTCGTCAACAAGCTCGCCGTGGGGCAGATCGCCCCGGCGGAGATCGGCTTCTTCCGCTGGCTGCTGGCGGGGGCTCTGCTGACACCCTTCCTGTTGCGCACCACCCTCGCCCACTGGCCGGTGATCCGCGCCAACCTGGGCAGGATCGTCACCCTCGGCCTGCTCGGCATGGCCGTCTACCAATGCCTGGCCTACTACGCCGCTGCCCTCACCTCGGCAACCAACATGGGCATCATCCTGTCGCTGATGCCGCTGATGTCCCTCGCCCTGGCGTCGATCCTGCTGCGCCACAAGCTGAGCATCGCAGCGCTGCTGGGCGCGCTGGTCTCGCTGGGCGGCGTGTTGCTGGTGATCACCCAGGGCAACCCGCAGCAATTGATCAGCCACGGTGTGAACCTGGGCGACGGCATGATGATCGTCGCCACCCTCGCCTATGGCGTGTACGGCGTACTGCTGAAGAAGTGGAACCTGCCATTGCCGCCGCTGCTGATGCTCTATCTACAGGTGCTGGTAGCGATCCTCGCACTGGCGCCGCTGTACCTGGCCTCGCCGCACCACGGGCTGAATGCCGCCAACCTGCCACTGGTGCTGTATGCGGGGCTGCTGGCCTCCATCGTCGGCGCGCTGGCCTGGATGCAGGGCGTGCAGCGCATGGGACCGAGCCGCATGGCGCTGTTCTTCAACCTGCTGCCGGTGATCACCGCTGCCATCGCCTCGGTTGTGCTGGGCGAGCAGTTGACCAGCTACCACCTGGTGGGCGGTGCACTGATCCTCGCCGGCGTGCTGCTGGCCGAACTCTGGCGGCCACGGGAGAAACCCGCCGCCGCCATCGGCGCGCGCTGACTCGGATGTTCTCGCAGGAGCGAGCTTGCTCGCGAACCGCTTGACGCAAGGGTCGCCGGAAAATTTGTTCGCGAGCAAGAACCAGGCGTCCCCCTCGCTCCTACAGATTCGCGCCAGTGCGGAATTCCCGCATCAGGGTTGCCACCAGCTCCGCCGCCGGCATCTCCCGCGACAGCGGCGCACCCTGCCCGGCCCATTGCACAGCGAAATCGGTATTGCCCCTGGCGGTCGCGGCGGCCGTCAGTGCCTTGGCTGCGTCGTAGGTGATCGGGTAGTCAGGCAGTGTCGGCGCGTCCGCGCCGCCCAGGTCGGTGAACAGCCGATTCACCATGCCCCGCGCCGCGCGGCCGGAAATCGCCGCCGTCACCTCGGTGCGCTCACCGCGCTCACCTCGCAGCGCCGCCTTGAACGCCGCATTGGCCGAAGACTCGTCGGAAGAGATGAACGCCGTGCCCATCTGCACCGCCTGGGCGCCCAGTTCGAACACCGCGCGCATGCCCTGTCCGTCCATGATGCCGCCCGCCGCGATCACCGGCAGGCTGGTGCCTTTTACCAGTGTGCGAACCAGAGCGAAGGTGCCGATGCGCGCGTCTTTCTCCGGCTCGAACACCCCACGGTGGCCGCCAGCCTCATAACCTTGCGCGACGATGGCGTCGATGCCCGCCGCCTCGCTGGCCCGCCCTTCCTCCAGGCAGGTAGCGGTGGCCAGCAGGCGAATGCCAGCGCCTCTCAGGCGGTCGATCCAGGCCTGCGGCGGCAGGCCGAAGTGGAAACTGACCACGGCCGGACGAGCTTCGACGAGGAACTCCAGCATGTCCGGGTCAGCCAGGAAGCTGCGGTAGATCTCGGTGATCTGCGCCGGCGGCTGCGCACCGAACTCGGCGAACAGCGGGCGCAGGTGGTCCAGCCAGGCTGCCTCACGCACCGCGTCAGCCACGGCCGGGCGGTGGCAGAACAGGTTCAGGTTGAGCGGCTTGTCGGTCAGCGCGCGGGTCTGCTCCAGCAGGGCACGGGCCTGCGCGGCGTTGCTCGCACCCAGGCCGATGGAACCCAGCCCTCCGGCATTGGACACCGCTGCCGCCAGCGCCGGGGTGGATACGCCGACCATGGGCGCCTGGATGATGGGGTGCTGGATGCCGAGCAGTTCGGTGATACGCATGACGGGGTCCTCGCCGGTTGACGGATTAACGCTTGACTAACCATCTCATGAAGAGAATATTCTTATCAACACATTCTCTATTTAAGATTAATCATGGATCTCTCCAGCCTGGAAATCTTCCGCTGCGTCGCCGAGGAACAGAGCGTCACCCGCGCTGCCGCTCGCCTGCAGCGCGTGCAATCGAACGTCACCACGCGCATCCGCCAGCTTGAAGAGGATCTTGGCGCGGCGCTGTTCCTGCGCGACGGCAAGCGCATGACGCTGACCGACCAGGGCCGCGAGTTCCTCCGCTACGCCGAGCAACTGCTAGCGCTCGCCAACGAGGCGCGCCAGTCGCTGCATCCGGACCGAGCCACCGGCAGCCTGCGCGTGGGCAGCATGGAAGCCTCTGCCGCCAGTCGCCTGCCCGAACCGCTGGCACGTTTCCATCGCGCCTGCCCGGAGGTCGATCTGCACATGACCACCGGCCATAGCCAGAAGCTGCTCGGCGAAGTGCTGAACCGCCAGCTGGACTGCGCCCTGATCGCCCACCCGGACATCCTCCGCGCCGAACCGGGCTTCGAAACCAAGCTGGAGCGCGGCCTGCGCGCCGAGCCGGTATTCCGCGAGGAACTGCTGCTCGTGCTGCCGGGCAACCATCCACCGGTGAAGCGGCCCGAGGACGTGCAGATTCGTACCCTGGTCGGTTTCACCCGTGGCTGCACCTACCGCCAACTGGCGGAGGACTGGCTCAAGGGCGCGCCGCTGGCGGTGCAGGAAGTGGGCTCCTACCACGGCATCCTCGCCTGCGTGAACGCCGGTTCCTGCATCGGCGTGCTGCCGCGCTCGGTGCTGGAACTGCAACGGGAAATGCCGGGCTTGCAGGTGGTGCCGCTGATGGAGGTGGACACCCTGCTGATCTGGCGCGACGGCTACGCCACTGGCGCCTTCCAGCGCTGGCGGGAAACCCTGGAGGCACGCCCGTGAGCCGCACTCGCCGCCTGCCCGCAGCCGTGTCGGCGGCGCTGATCCTGGCCGTCGGCATGGGCTTCGGCCGCTTCGCCTTCACCGGGCTCTACCCGCTGATGGTGCGCGACGGGATGCTCAGCATCACTGGCGGTTCCCTGGCCGCCTCGGCCAACTACGCCGGTTACCTGCTCGGCGCGCTGCTGCTGTCACGCAGTCACGAACAACATGCCGCGCGAATCTGCGTCATTGCCCTGGTCGGCACCTTGGCCACCCTCGCCGCCATGGCCCTTCCGGCGCCCGCCTGGTTTGCCATCGGCGTACGCCTGCTGGCTGGCGTGCTCAGCGCCATGGCCCTGGTCAGCGCGGCGCAATGGCTGCTGCAGAGCATGGGCGAAAGCCATGGGGCGCCGATGATGTTCGCTGGCGTGGGCATCGGCATCCTGGTCTCGGCGGAACTGATCGCCGCCGGCAATGCCTTTGGCCTCGGCAGCGCGGCGATCTGGTGCGTCCTGGCGCTGGCCGGGCTGGTGTTGTCGCTGCTGGCCATGCCCGCGCTCGGTCGGGCAGCACCGGGCGCGCCGCATCACACAGCGAACGGTCCGAGGCCCATGCCGGAACTGTCCGCGCCAATCATCCTGCTGGTCTATGGCCTGGCCGGCTTCGGCTACATCATCACCGCCACCTACCTGCCGCTGCTGATGAAGAGCAGCCTGGGAGCCATCGACCCGCTGCAGGTCTGGGCTGCGTTCGGCCTGGGGGCTGCACCCTCGTGCTTCCTCTGGCACCGTCTGCACCTGAAGCTTGGCGGTCGTCGCGCGCTGGCATTGAACCTGCTGGTGCAGGCCGTCGGCGTGATGCTACCGGCGCTGGGCGACTCGGCCTTCCTTTATCTGGGCAGTGCGGTGCTGGTGGGCGGCAGCTTCATGGGCACCGTGACCATCGCCATGCCGGCGGCCCGTATGGTTGCCGCGCAGGTTCGATTCAACATGCTCGCAGCGATGACAGCACTGTATGGTGTCGGGCAGATCATCGGGCCGCTGGCCGCCAGCGCCCTGCGCGGGCTGACCGGCAGCTTCATCCCGGCCCTGGGGGCTGCCGCCAGCGCTTTGCTGGTAGGTGCGTTTTTCTGCCTGCCACTGCGCCGTACTGCCCCCTGTAGGAGCGAGCTTGCTCGCGAATAGCCTCAACACTGTGGCTGCCTGGAACTCCTTTCGCGAGCAAGCTCGCTCCTACATAAAGCAGCCGACGTCGGCTAATTCAGACCGGCGGCTGCTGGCGAAAGGAGACGCCCAGGCGGTTCCACACGTTGATCGCACCGATGGCCACGGTCAGGTCCACCAGTTCTCGTTCGCTGAACTGTTCGCGCGCCAGCTGGAAGACCTCCAGCGGCACCTTTGATTCGGACAACAGCGTCACCGACTCGCACCAGGCCAGCGCCGCCCGTTCGCGCTCGGTGAAGAATGGCGATTCGCGCCAGACGCTGACAGCAAACAGACGCCGCTCGCTCTCCCCGTTGCGACGGGCCTCCATGGCGTGCATGTCGGCGCAGAAAGCACAGTTGTTCACCTGCGAGACCCGCAGGCGCACCAACTCCAGCAACGGCTTTTCCACGGACAGTTCGAAGATGGCAGCTTCCAGCGCCAGCACCGCCTTCAGCGCTTCCGGCGAGGCGGTGTAGTAGTCCAGACGCGGTTCCATGATGGGAACTCCAGGGGATGACCCGGCTATTGTGCGCCGCCACCTTGCCATTGCAGGTGTCCAATACCGGGGAATTCGACCACGCAACTTCACCGGGCCACGTGCCAGCGCTACGCTTGCGCAACTACCTTGCCCCGGAGTTCGCCCTTGGAGCTGCACCTGATCATCCACGGCCAGAAGGATCTCGCCGGGCAACTCTATCGCCAGTTGCGCGAAGCCATCGACTCCGGGCGCCTCGCCGCGGGCACCCGCCTGCCGCCCAGCCGTCTGCTGGCGGAGCAGCTCGGCATCTCGCGCAAGACCATCTCCGACACCTACGCCCAGCTCACCTACGAAGGCATCCTGGTGGGCAAGATCGGCAGCGGCACCTTCGTCAACACTCGCCTGCCACGCCACGACCGGCGCCAGGACGGCGTGCGCTTCGCCAGCCAGGACAACATCGATCGCTGGGCCAACCTCGACACCCGTCTGCGCCATCCCGGCACGACCGGCACGGCGAAAGCCGACTTCATCGGCGGCGCCACCACCCAATTGCAGTTCCCCCAGGAGGAATGGCGGCGCTGCGTGAACCATGCCATGCGCCAGATGGCCGGCCCGCGCGGGCACTACAGCGCGCCCGAAGGCATCGCCCCGTTGCGTGACGGCATCGCCCGGCACATCTCCTATGCCCGTGGCGTGAACTGCCAGCTGGACGATGTGATGGTCTGCAACGGCGCGCAGCAGGCGCTGGACCTGCTCGCCCGGATAATGCTCCGCCCCGGTGACAAGGTGGCCATGGAAGACCCCGGCTACACCCCGGCGCGGCTGATCTTCCAGACGCTCGGCGCCGAGGTGGCCAGCGTGCCGGTGGATGCCGAGGGCATCTGCGTCGACCTGATTCCCGACGGCACGCGGATGATCTACACCACGCCTTCGCACCAGTTCCCGCTGGGCATGCCGATGAGCTCGGCACGGCGCGCGGCGCTGCTGGCGCGGGCGCTGGAGCTGGGTGCACTGGTGATCGAGGACGACTACGACAGCGAATTCCGCTACGAAGGCCGGCCCACAGACGCGCTGCAGAGCCTCGACCGTCATGGCGTAGTGGCTTACATCGGCACCTTTTCCAAGGTGCTGCTCCCCGAGCTGCGCCTGGGCTACCTGATCCCTCCGCCCAGCCTGTTCCCGGCGCTGGTGCGCGCGAGGCAGATTTCCGATTGGCACAGCTCGACGCTGCCGCAGTGGGCACTGGCCAAGTTCATCAGCGAGGGTTACCTGCTCAAGCACATTCGCCGCTGCCACGGCATCTATGCCGGGCGCCGCGAACGCATCCTCGCCAGGCTGCAGGGCGACCTGGCGCCCTGGCTGGAGACAGTGCCTTCGGTGGCGGGCTTCCATCTCACCGCGTTGCTGCGCCAGCCGATCAACGTCGCGCTGCTCACCGAACTGGCACGCAAGGTCGAAGTGGGCCTCTATGGCCTGGCGCCCTTCCACCACCAGGCGCCGGTGCGCGAAGGGCTGCTGCTGGGCTTCGGCGCCATCGACACACTGGACATCGACCCGGCGCTGGACAAGGTGCGCGACCTGCTGCAGCAATTGGCCTGAGCCATACCCTCATGCTCCTACGCACAGCCCCCTCACATGCTGTGCCTTTGTAGGAGCGAGCTTGCTCGCGAACCGCATGGCACGGAGCTTGTTCGCGAGCAAGCTCGCTCCTACAGGTTCGTCACGCAGGGCGTATTGGCCCAATGGTTTTCCCGGGAATTGGCGGTTCAGGCGCGGGAACTGCGCCATTACCCTGTCAGCATCGGTTTGAAAGCCGGTTCCGGCCTTTATCGGATCGCAACCCCGTGCCCAATGGCCGCTCGTCCGGCCAACAGAAAGGAGCCTCGCCATGTCCCCGTCCGCCATTGCCATCGTCCGCGTCCAGGCATTCCCCGGCCAGGCCGCCGCACTGGGTCTTCACCTGAGTGAGCTGCTGGTGCAGGTGCGTCAGCAGCCCGGTTGTCAGTCCGGGGAGTTGCAGGCGCTGGCCGCCGATCGCTGGCAGGTGAGTACCTGCTGGGCCAGCCAGGCCGAGCTGGACGCGCACTTGTCTGGCCCGAAAGCGCAACAGTGGCTGGGCCGCCTCGGCAGCGGCGAACTGGCGCTGGGGTTGGAGTTCGAAAGCCGCAGCGCCGAGTGACTCAGAACGGCGAGCGCACCACCCCGCCGTCCACCCGCAAGGCCGCGCCATTGGTGGCCGATGAGGCCTCGGAGCAGACGTAGACCACCAGGTTCGCCACCTCCTCCGGGCGCGCAAAGCGCTGCAGCAGCGAACTGGGGCGAGCGCTGCGGAAGAACTCCGCCTCGAACTCAGCGAATGGCTGGCCACCGGAGAGCTTCTCCACGAACTCGTTGACGCCCTCGGAAGCGGTCGGCCCCGGCAGTACCGCGTTCACCGTCACGCCGGTACCGGCACAGGTTTCCGCGAGCCCGCGGGACAGGCTGAGCTGGGCGGTCTTGGTGACACCGTAATGGATCATCTCCACCGGAATCACCATCCCACTCTCACTGCTGATGAACACCACCCGTCCCCAGTTCTTCTTTTTCATCCCTGGCAGGTAGGCACGGGATAGCCGCACGCCGGAGAGCAGGTTCACATCGAGGAAGCGCACCCAGTCCTCGTCGGGAATCTCCTCGAAGGGCTTGGGATCGAAGATGCCCAGGTTGTTCACCAGCACGTCCACGGACGGATAGCGCTGCACCAACGCCGCAACCTGCTGCGGGTCCGACAGGTCCCCGGCGAAGCCTTCCACCTGGGCGTCGGCCTGCCCGGCGCGCAGGCGCTGCAACGCCTCGTCCACCGAGGCCTGGCTTCGGCCATTGACGATGACTCGGGCCCCTTCGCGGGCCAGGCCCTGGGCGATGGCGAAACCGATGCCCTTGGTCGAACCGCTGACCAAGGCGAGCTTGTCGGTGAGGTGCAGGTTCATGGGTGTCTCCGGCAATGGCGAAGTGATGGGCGGCGGCGTTGCGCCGCGCGTCCGTGGACCGATCAGGATAGATGAGAGTTGACGCTGTCAACGCCCCGTCGGGTTGTCGGGCTTCGCCGGCGCCGCGTGCCACTGCTCCCGCGGCACCCACTTGGGCTCCTGGGGGTCGCCCAGGTAGTGCGGCGACATGATCTGCACGCCGTACTCGTTGAACACATCCTGGATGTTGGCGTGCAGCACGCTGAGCAACAGCGCGCGCGGACGCGGCTCGCTGGGGATGGCCTGGGCCACCAGGCGGTACTCGGGGTAGAAGTCCGACAGCGCGGTCTGGAACACCTGCGGCGCCGGAGTTTCAAGGATGCCGTCGGTACGCCGCGCCGCCTCGATCAGCATGGCCTCCACCTGCCGCCAGGGCGTGTCGTAGCCGATGGTGACCACGGTATCCACCACGTAGCCCTGCCCCTGCACGATGCGCGAATAGTTGCGCGTCACGGAGCCGGTGATCATCGAGTTGGGCAGCGTCAGCACTTCGCCCAGGCCGGTGCGGATGGTGGTGTTGAAAACGCCGACTTCAGTGACCGTGCCTTCGTTGTCACCGATACGGACGAACTCGCCGACCCGCAGGGTTCGCGAGTAGGTAAGGATCAGCCCCGAGGCGGCCTGGCCGATCACGCTGGAAGCACCCAGGGAAATCATCAGGCCCACCAGCACTGACAGGCCCTTGAAGGCCTCGGTACCGGAACCGGGCAGGTACGGATAGGCCATGACAATGGCGAACAGCCAGATCGCCAGGGAGGTCAGCCGCGTGGTCGGCTGCAGGGTTTCCTCGGTCAGCCAGCGCAGGTTGCCGGGCCGCGCCATGCGCTGCAACACGTGCCGGGAAAAGCCACTGATGGCGCGGGCGATGAGCAGAATGCTCAGCGCCACCGCCAGGCCGGGCAAGGCGTCGAGCATGCCGTTGATGAGGTAACGCGCCAGGTTCACCAGGTGCACGTTGAGGCTTTCACCCCACGGGCGCGTATAGGGGAAGCGCGACAGGACAAAGCTCAGCCACTGGTAGCTGAACAGGAAAACCAGCAGCCAGTAGACCAGCCAGATCAACCGGCCGGCCAGGTAATACAGGTAACGACTGCCCAGTAACGGCGTATGGCCGACCTTGAGCTTGCCGCTGTGTCGGCTCATGACATCGGGCAGTCGATCCAGCAGTTTGTTACGCACGTAGCCGGTGCCGCGCAGCGCCACGATATAGATGAGCGTCGCCAGGGCCGCCAGCCCCAGGGCGGTCAACAGGAAGCGCAGGCTGTGCGCCTCGCCGTTTTCCGCCACCACCAGGCGCAGGTTGGCGGCAGCCTGCTCGGCCGCAGCGCGTACCGAAGCGCCAGGGGTGTCCAGGTCTGCCGGGGAGATAATGAAGGCACGGCTGTAGCCCAGCAGCACCAGATAGCTGTCCTGGATCGGGTCGATGCTGACTTTGGGCTCCTCGCTCCCTTGCAGCGCCTCTTCGATGGTTGCCTTGGCGCGGTGGGCGCGGACCTCAGGGGATTCACCGAGCAAGGTCGCCCGAAACGTCAGGATCGCCCGATTGCCGACCTTGAGCTCCGTCGCTGCATCGGCGGGGGCAGCCGTAGCGGCCGGCTTCTCTTCAGCATACCCAGCGCTCCCCCAGGCGAACGCCAGCCACAGTACGAGCAGCCACCTTCCCAGCTTCTTCCCCATTCCCCGCTCCCTGATACGCGACGCGTAGCCATGGCCTCTGATGGGCCTCTCGCCCAAGCGTAGCCAATGTCGGATGACACGCCTGCGCAGGGAGGAATATTGATGCCGCCCTCGGTTAACGCCTCAGGAGACTAGGAATACGCGGATTACGACGAAGGACCCTGTAAGAAACCTGATACACAACAGATACCTCGCTGTCGCTTATGTCGCTGTTCTGCTGGCGAAAATTCCAATCCCGACTAGTTTCAATTCCGTAAGCAGATATGCGTAGGACTGCTTTCCTCAGGGACTCACCAGCCGGATAGACGGAAATGCAGGCCAAATATCGCTCGAAGCTCTTCCAGCCCGTCGGCCACGCTCTGGCGCTGGAGCAACGCATTCTGTTCGACGGAGCTGCTGCAGCGGCCGTCGATCAACAGCATCACGACAGTAGCGCCGACGCCAAGGACACGGCCAAACCGGCCACGGCAGTCGAAGCGCGCGCCCAGGCGGCGGCTCCCGCGCAGGCGGCCCCGCGCAACCTGGTGGTCATCGATGCGCGCCTGGAAAACCGCGACCAGCTCGCCGCCAACCTGCCGGTGGGCACCACCGCACTGGTCGTGGATGCCGGCCAGGATGCCATCGCGGCGATCAGCAACGCCCTGGCGCAACTGGGCAAGGTCGATTCCATCCAGATCTTCTCCCACGGCGCCACCGGCCAATTCACCCTCGGCAACCAGACCTTCACCAGCCAGAGCGTCGACCAACTGGGCGAGCGCCTGAGCGCCTGGCGTGGCGAACTCAACGCCGGGGCGGACATCCAGCTGTACGGCTGTGATGTGGGTGCGGGCAGTGCCGGCCAGGCACTGGTGAATGAACTGGCGCGCTGGACCGGCGCCGATGTCGGCGCCTCCAGCAACGCTACCGGCTCCACCCGCGCCGGCGGCGACTGGAACCTCGAAGTGCGCAGCGGCGACGTGGACAAGGCCATCGCCCTGAGCGCCAGCACCCTGGTGGACTTCCAGGGCCTGTTGGCGGACGCCAGCCCCACCGTGACCATGGGTAGCGGCGGCGCCGCCGTGCGCCTGGGCGATACCTTCACCTTCGATGTGATCTTCAGCAACCCGTCCACCCAGGTCGGCTACGCCCCCTACATCGACCTGTTCATGCCCGCGACCGGCCGCGACGGCAACGACGGCGCCACCTTCATCTCCGCCACCTACCTGGGCCAGACGGTGACCCCCATCGTCCTGACCTTCGGCGCCGACGGCACTGTCGCCCACCCGTTCGCCAAGGACGCCAATGGCAACGCCCTGGTGATCAATGCCGCCAGCGTCGGCATGAAGCCGGGCGACCAGATGATCGTCCTGCAACTGCCCTACGGCAGCGTCACCAACGGCCAGCCGGGCATCGACATCCAGATCACCGCGCAATTGAGCAACCTGGCCGACACCACTTATTCCGACGGTGCGCCCAACCTCACCATCAATGCCCGGGGCGGCTTCGAGTACGGCAACGATTCACTGAACAACCCGACCCAGGACCCCTCGCTGGTGGAGTCCGCACTGCACAGCTTCGTGGTGACCCCGACCCTGCTGTCGGTCACCCAGACGGTCAACATGCCCGAGGGCGAGACCGTCACCGGGCCGAACTTCACCCGCACCCAGACGGTGACGGTGACCCCGGCCACCGGCCAGACCCTGACCAACGTCAGCGTCACCCAGACCGTGCCCGACCAGGTGCATGTCAGCCAGATCACCCCCGGCGCCGGCGGCACGCTGGAATCGGTCACCCTGCACGACGGCACCGTGCTGACCGACCCGACGCAGATCGCCGATGCGCTGGCCAACCCCAATGCGTTCATCTCCAGCTACACCGTCCATTACGACACCCTGAGCAGCGCCAGCACCACCCAGGTCAGCTTCTATGTGCCGGAGATCGACGCCAATGGCCGCCCGGTCATCGACCCGGCCACCGGCAACCCGGTCACCATCAACTTCGGTACCGCCACCGTCAACGGCGACTGGAACCCGCTGGACACGCGCGACCGCCCCACCGACCCGGACGGCTATCCGTTCACCGAGACCGGCAACGGACAGGGCGTAACCTTCGTCGCCAAGTCCATCACCCTGCTCAAGCAGGTGAACATCCAGAACGACATCGGCAGCGTCGGCCTGACGCCCGGCGACACCCTGCGCTACAACATGGAAGTGGCCATCTCCGACTTCTTCGCCTTCGGCAAGAACATCCTCGGCCAGGGCACCTTCACCATCACCGACCAGCTCAGCGACGGCCAGACCTTCAGCGCGCTCAACCCGCCGACCATCGTCATCCAGCAGCACGGCGGCAGCCAGGTCATTCCGCTGATCTATACCGCCACGCAGAACGCCGACGGCAGCACCACCCTGGTCTTCGATATCGCCGCGTCGATTGCCGCCGCTGTCCAGGGACCGGGGGTCTATGCCCTGTACGGTGATCTGTGGGACGACGATCCGCAGGAAGGCGCTACGACCCTGACCATCGTCTACGACGCCATAGTCGATCTCACCTACACCTCCGACCACCCGCCCCATGACCAGCTCAACGAGGGCGACAGCGTCGGCAACAATGCACTGGTGGACGCCACCGTGCTGCGCGACTCGGTGAACATCGGTGGCGAACAGACCGACGGTTCCAGCACCACCAGCACCATCCAGACGTCCACGGTCGATATCGCACTGACCACCGTCAACGGCGGCGCGCCGCCCTCCAACGGCGAGCTGCGCCCCGGCGACGTGGTGACCTTCACCATCACCTATGACCTGCTGGTGGCGGACTACGAGAACTTCACCCTCACCGCCTACCTGCCGTTGCCGCTGCTGGATGCCACCGGCATCAACTGGTCGCAGGGCACCGGCGTCGGGCAATGGCTGATCACCGCCGGCAACACCATCGCCGACGTGCCCGACAGCGTTACCACCGGCCCGGGCAACTCGATCATCTTCAACTTCGGCAACTTCGCTTCCGGCGGCCTCAACGGTGGCCGGGTGCAGGTGCAGTTCACCATGCGCGTGGGCGACCAGCCCTTCGCCGACCAGCGCGAACTGGACGTGCTGGCGCAATCCAGCCAGACCACCACCATCGACAAGACCGTGCTGACGTCCTCGGACGTGGCGGTCATCGAATCGGTCGCCGAGCCGGTGCTGGACATCAAGCACGGAGTGGTTTCCAGCACCAACGGCACGATCACCGGCATCTCCGGCAACACCAGTTGGTCGGCGCCCGGCACCACCGGCGTCCCCTTCAGCGGCGATGTCCCCACCCTTGCCTCGGTCGACGGCAACATCGGCGGCATCGACGGCGGCGATACCCTGCGCCTGGCCACCGCGATCAAGAACAGCGGTGGCGGCGGCGCCTACGACGTCACCACCAGCATCACCCTGCCGGGCGGCGTCGCCTTCGTCGGTGGCAGCCTGGGCGCGGCCAACCTGCAGATCTACCGCGGTGATGGCACAGCGCTGACTATCAATGTGGACTACACCGTCAACGGCAACACCATCACCTTCCTCGACGCCAACGGCCAGGCGACCTTCCTCGCTGGCCGCGTCAACGCCGCCGACGGCAACGACGCCGCCGGGCGCAACCTGGTGGTGATCACCTACGACGTCACGGTGAACAACGCCATCCTCGCTTCCAGCACCCTGCAGAGCAGCGCCGCGCTGACCAACTACGCCAGCGTCAACGGCGGCCAGGACTTCACCCCCACCGACCTGGTGGAGGTGGCCAACCAGCAGGTCGCCGCGCCGAGCATCACCAAGGTCTACAAGGACGGCAGCCTCAGCACCGACGACTCCAGCGCCGGCCACACCAGTGGCAGCAACCTGGTGATCGGCGAGAGCATGACCTACGACATCGTCATCACGCTGCCCGAGGGCTTCACCGGCAGCCTGCGCATCAATGACCTGATTCCGCCAGGCCTGCGCCTGGACACCAGCTTCAACAGCGGCCTGGGCTACCAGCTCATCACCACCACCTTCGCCAATGGCGGCAGCGGCGCCCTGGCACTCGATTTCGCCGGCGTCCTGGGCTCGATCACCCGTACTGCCGACGGTAGCGATGGCGGTGATCTGCGCCTGGTCTTCAGCAGCGCCAGCGCCTCGGCCGACAACCTCACCGGCAACAACAGCTTCGTCATCCGCCTGGTGCTGGTCGCCAGCAACGTCATCGGCAACCAGCAGGGCGTGGTGCTGAACAATGGCGCCGAACTGGTCTACAGCGACCCCGACGGCGACACGCCCAACGGTGCCACCGCCATCGACCGCACCCTGACCAGCGGCCAGCAGCCGAGCGTGACCATCGTCGAGCCAACGCTGACAGTGACCCAGCGGCTGACCACCGACCCGGCGTTCGGCGGCTTCGGCGAGAATGCGCCGATCTCCTGGGACATCACCATCAGCAACACCGGCGGCATCGATGCCTTCGACCTGAGCTTCCTCGATACCCTGCCGGTCCAGATCAGCAACTACACCATCACCAACATCAGCGGCGCCGCCGCGGGCAGCTTCGCCATCGTCAACGGCGTCCTGCAGACCGTCGGCAACGTGGACCTGTCGGCGGGCGGCAACATCGTCATCAGCCTGTCCGGGGTGGTCAACAGCCAGGTCGGTACCGTACCGGTCATGCGCAACATCGCCGCCGTGCAGTGGACCAGCCTGGACGGCCCCGATAGCGGCGAGCGCACCGGCGTCGACGGCATCCTCAACAGTGACGTGCTCAACGATTACAACATCGACAACACCCTGCTGATCCCGGTCTCCAACCAGATCCTCGTTTCCCGCGTCGGCGGCATGCCGGATACCCCGCCGGCCACCAATGCCAGCGGCGCGATCGATACCTCGGCCCCCGTCGAGACGGTCGCGGTTGGCGAGGTGATCCGTTACCGCGTAGCCGTGCAGATTGCCTCCAGCGGCACCGGCAACCTCAACTACCAGATCGTCATCGACCTGGCGCCCGGCCTGGAATTCCTTGCCGCCGACCTCAACGAAGTGCTCATCGCCTTCATTTCCTCCACGCAAGGCGGCCTCAACAGCAGCAACCCGTTGCTGGACGCGAACACAGTGGCCGGCCTGTGGATCCAGGGCAACCAGCTCAGTGGCGTGGCCCAGCCGATCGACCCCAATGTGCCGGTCGACCCGTCCAACCCCGGCGCCTGGCCCGGCCCGACCGTGGTACTGAACTCCTCCCTGTACTCCATCGCCCAGACCGGAGGCATCAACAATGGCCAGCGGATCACCATCAGCCTGGGCAACCTGACCAACACCGAGCAGTTGCCAGGCGATAGCGACATCGAGGGTGTGGTCATCGACTTCAACGTACGGGTGCGCAATACCGTCGGCAACCAGGCCGGCACCCAGTTGGGCATGCAGGTCAGCGAATACGTCGACAACATTAGCGAACCCCGTGGGCAGAGCGGGATTCTCTACGAAACCGTCGTCGAACCGGGCTTCACCGACCCGACCAAATCGGTGATCGACCTGACACTGAATGCCGGCAATACCACCGACGCGACCCTGGAAGTGAGCTTCCAGCAGAACGGCAACGTGCCGGCCTACGATGTCCACCTGCAGGACAAGCTGCCAGGCGGCAGCAACTACCAGTTCGTCAGCGTCACCCTCACCGATGCCGGTGGCACCAGCGTCACCTACACGCTCACCGATTTTCTCCCCGGCGGTGCGGCAACCCTGGCCGGGTTGGCCCTTACCATCGATGCGGACCCGGCCGTCGGCATCGGCCTGGACATCGCCAAGCTCGACGTCGGTGACAAGGTCAGCTTCCGCTACAGCGTCACCGTGCCGGACAACCCCATCGCCAACAACGCCGCCAGCTCCGCGGTGCTGACCTGGACCAGCCTGCCGCAGAGCTTCACCAGCTGGGGCGGCTCGGCGGTCGGCGCGGCCGGCAGCGCCACTGGCGAGCGCACCGGGCAGGACGGGCCGGGCGCGGATAATACGGTGCTGAACAACTACATGAAGAGCGTCGGCATCGCCTTCGGCGTGGTGCGCGGCACCCTGTGGGACGACACGGCCTCGGCCACCAGCAGCAGCACCCCCGACGGAACAGGTCTGGCCGGGCAGACCGTCACCCTGACCTGGGCCGGTGCGGACGGCCTGTTCGGTACCGGCGACGACGCGCAGCTGGCAACCACCACCACCGATACCAACGGCCAGTATGTCTTCAGCATCCTGCCGACCGGCCTGTACCGGGTCGACGTTGCGGCGCAGGTCAGCAACCCGGTGGCGGGTGATCCGGGCAACACCCTCAATGTACGGATCGACACCGACGGCGCCGGCAATACCTTCAACCGGGTGGAGCTGACCCTCGATGGCGGCACCGCCAGCGACGGCCCCACTGCTCAGGCGAACTTCGGCTACGTGCACCTCAACGAGGCGCCGATCAACACCGTCTCCGACCAGCATGGGCAGGAAGACACCGTGCTGCACATCGGCGGCTTGGCGATCAGCGACGTGGACGCGGGCAACGGCGAGCTCACCGTCACCCTCTCGGTGCTCCACGGCGTGCTCTGGACCAGTGCCACCACCCCGGCGCCCGACGCGACCCCGCCCGCCGGCGCCAGCAACACCCTGGTGCTGCGTGGCACCCTCGCGCAGATCAACGCGCTGCTCACCCAGCTCTATTACAAGGGCAACCAGGACTTCAACACCTTCCGCGACGCCGAGACGCTGACCATGGTCACCAATGACCAGGGCAACTTCGGCGACCACCCCACGACCGGGGACGGAACACCCGGGCAGAATCCGGCCGACGCCCTGAGCGATACCGACCAGATGAACATCATCATCGACCCGGTCAATGACGCGCCCGTGGCCCATCCGGACGTTGCCATCGCCGTCGAGGCCGGCGGCAACCTCAACGCAGACCCCGGGGTCAACCCCACCGGCAACGTGCTGGACAACGACACCGACGTCGACATCGCCACCAATGATGATGTGCTGCGCGTGACCCGCCTGGAAAACGCCGCCGGCGCTGGCGTCAACGTCCCGAACGATGGCACCGTCGTCAGCCTCGCCGGCCGCTACGGCACGCTGTACATCACCGCCAATGGCGGTTACCAGTACGTGGTCGACAACAACAACGCAGCCGTCCAGGCCCTGCGCACCGGCACCGACATGCTGCGCGACTCCTTCGGCTACTACATCGCCGACCTCGGCAATCTCGCCAGTTCGGCTGCCTTCACCGTCGATATCCACGGCGCCAACGACACCCCGATCGGCGTTCCCGACTTCGGCACCGCCATCGAGGCCGGCGGCACCAACAACGGCACGCCAGGCCAGGATGCGACCGGCAACGTGCTCACCGGGGTCCCTGTCACCGGCGCTGGCGCCGACACCGACGTCGACTCGGTAGCACTGGGCGAGACCAAGTCGGTCACCCTGGCACGCTACGACGGGCCCGGTGGCGGCCGCATCTTCCCGGTCGCCACCGGAGCACCCGCCGTCCTGCAAACGGCGTTCGGCACCCTGACCATCAACGCCGACGGCTCCTACCGCTATGTGATCGATAACAGCAACGCGGCGGTACAGGCCCTCTCGCCGAACGAAACGATCACCGAGAACTTCACCTACCAGGTCACCGACAAGGGCGGCCTGAGCGCGCTGACCACCCTGACCATCACCATCCAGGGTGCCAACGATGCCCCGGTGGCGGCAGACGACCACAACACCGTCACCGCCGGTGCCAGTGACAACAGCCCACCAGCGACCAGTGCCACCGGCAACGTCATCACGGGCACCCCTGGCACCGGCGTGGATACCGATGTCGACAACGCCGACAAGCCCAACGCCGACAAGCTCCGGGTCGACGGCGTGCGTTCGGGCCTGGAAACCGCTGGCGGCAGCCTCACCACCGTCGCCGGCATCACCGGCATTACCGGCACGGTTGCACGGCTGGCCAACGGCACGCTCATCAGCGGCGACTTCGGCCGGCTCGTCATCGGCGTGGATGGCGCCTACCTCTTCGTGGTCAACAGTTCCGACCCGGCCATCCGCGCCCTGGCCGCCAACCAGAGCCTGGACGTGATCTTCACCTACCGCATCCACGACAGCGGCGGCCTGACCGACCAGGCGCAGTTGGTGATCACCGTGACCGGGGTGAACGACCCGCCGCAGGTCAACGCGGTCAACGTCGACGCCATTGAGGCCGGTGGGCTCATCAACGGCACTCCGGGACTGGACCCCAGCGGCAGCATCCGCTCGTCCTACACCGATCCGGACGGCGATACCCTCACCATCACCGGCATCGCCACTGCCGGCGGTACCGCCGGCACCGTCGGGCAAAGCCTGACGGGCCTCTATGGCAGCCTGGTGCTGGATGCCCAGGGCAACTACCGCTACGTGGTGAACAACAACAACCCGCTGGTGGAGGCCCTGCGTACCAACCAGCAAACCCTCAGCGATGTATTCCAGTACAGCGTCAGCGACGGCAATGGCAAGACCGTGACGGCCAGCTTCACCGTGGTGATCCATGGCCGCGATGACACGCCGATCGCCAATGACGACACGCGCACCGCCATCGAGGCCGGGGGCACCAACAATGGTACCCCCGGCGCTCCGGCCAGCGGCAATGTGCTGGACAACGATACCGACGTGGACAGTGTCCCCAACGGCGAAACCAAAGTGGTCGACGCCCTCCGCGCCGGCACCAAGGCTGCCGGCGGAACCCTGATCGACCTCACTGCCAGCGGCGGCGTCATCGCCGGCAGCTACGGCACCCTGACCCTCAACGCCAACGGCACCTATACCTACGTGGTGAACGACAGTCTCGCCGCCGTGCAGGCGCTCAAGCTCGGCGACAGCCTGGTGGAATCCTTCACCTACCGCATGCACGACACCGACGGCGCCAGCTCCATCGCGCAGCTGACCATCACCATCGAAGGGCGCTATGACGCCCCGGTGGCCAACGACGACATCAACTACGCCGTGGCCAACCTCGACGGCAGTGGCGGTCGCAACCCCACCGGCAACGTGATCACCGGCCTGACCGGGATCTTCGACGGTATCGGCAAAGACACCGATGTCGATGCCGGCGACCACCTGCGCGTCACCACCATCGCCAAAGGCCCGGAAGGTGCCCAGGTGAACACCGTGCCGGTGGTATCGGGCAGCCCGCAGACCATCCAGGGCGCCTTCGGTACCCTGGTGATCAACGCCGACGGCAGCTACCAGTACTTCGTCGACAGCACCAACCCGGACATCATCTCCCTCGGCCCGCTGGCCTTCGCCATCGAATCCTTCACCTACCAGGTGACCGACGACGGCAACCTCAACGACCACGCGACCCTGATCATCCTCATCCGTGGCCGCAACGAACCGCCGGTCACCGAACCGGACTTCGGCACCGCCGTGGAGGACGGTGGCCTGCACAACAACGTGCCGGGCAGCAATCCATCGGGCAATGTGCTGGCCAACGACACCGACCCGGACACCATCACCACGATCCCGCAGGACGTGATGCACGTGGTCTCCTTCTGGGCTGGTGACAGCCCGACGTCGACCAGCGTCACCGCTCCCGGCCAGACGCTGCGCGGCCAGTACGGCACGCTGACGCTCAACCAGGACGGCAGCTGGAGCTACGCCCTGGACAACACCCTGCCGGAAGTCGAAGCCCTGCGTGCCAGCGGGCAGACCCTGCAGGACAAGTTCACCTACCTGGGCGCGGACATCTGGGGTGGCGCCACGCCCGGCCTGCTGACCATCACCATCGACGGCCGTAACGACACGCCGATTGCCAGCGATGACGTTGCCACCGCCGTGGAAGCGGGTGGCGTCAACAACAGCACCCCGGGCGTCGACCCGCGCGGCAACGTGCTGGACAACGACACCGATGTCGACGGCGTGCAGTACGGCGAGACCAAGACGGTCGTCTACTACACCAACCAGAACGGCACATCGGCCAACGCCGGCAACGTGCTGCAAGGCCTCTACGGCAAGCTGCTGATCAACGCCGACGGCAGCTTCGAGTACCTGGTGGACAACGCCAATCCCACCGTGCAGGCGCTGCGCACCGCCGGGCAAACGCTGACGGAAGTCTTCGGCTATCGCATGCGCGATACCGCCGGAGCAACCTCCGATGCACGCCTGACCGTGACTATCCAGGGCGCCGACGACAACCCGGTCGCCCGCGACGACAGCAACTTCGCCAGCGACGAGACCCCGGCGCCACAAGCCACGGGCAACGTGCTGCCTAACGACAGCGACGTGGACGGCGGTGATTCCATCAGCGTGACCGGCATCCGCACCGGGCAGGAAAACGGCAGCGGCACCGCCGGGGTCGTCGGCCAGCCCATCGCCGGGCGCTACGGCACCCTCGTGCTCAACGCAGACGGCAGCTACATCTACACCATCGACCAGAGCAACCGCGAAGTACTGGCCGCCGCCGGGCTGGGGCAGATCCTCAAGGACTACTTCACCTACACCATCAGCGACCTGGTTGGCCTCACCGACCAGGCGCAATTGACCATCACCCTGGATATCGCCACTCCGTACATCCCGCCGGGACCACACTTCGACCGCTTCGGCGACGATGGTTATCCGCGCGACCGTATACCCGACGTCGACCCGGCGATCTTCGTACAGCCGGTGGTCGAGCGCGTCGACGAGCGACTGTCCCTCTCCGGCTGGGGCGCCGACGGCAGCAATGTCGAGTTCTTCGCCACCCCGGAGATCGATAGCCCGTCGCTGGGCAATCAATTGGGACAGGTGAAGGGCCAGTTCGTCGCCCGCGCCGTGGCCGAAAGTCGACGCGCCAGCGACCTGGACAAGAACTGGGTGGACGGTCGCCACGGCGTGATCAGCCTCAGCGCCGACGGGTTGCTGCCCGACCCGTCCATCTGGGCGCCCTTCCCCGCCGATATGGTCGGCCAGCCGGACAAGGCCGCGCAGACCGCACCGGGCTTCCGCGCCCAGCTGCGCGAAGCAGCCCAGCGTCGGAGCGGCGGCCAATGAGGAACAAGCGATTAATTCGAATCGATCAAGGACAGAACATGCCCGCCTACGCACTGAAATGCCTGAGCGCAACCATCACCCTGAGCATTCTCCTCAGCGCCTGCTCGGCCTTCGAGCCCAAGCCTTACACCGAGGAGGAGATGCGCCAGCGGGTGATCGAAGACCAGGCGCGGATGTACAAGGAGCAGGAGCCGGTCAACGGACCGATCACCTTCTACGAAGCCTCGGCGCGTGCGTTGAAGTACAACCTCGACTACCGCCTCAAGTTGCTGGAAAGCGCGCTGGCCTCCGACCTGCGTGACGTCACCAGCCACGAGATGCTGCCGCGTGTGGTCGCCTCCGCCGGCTACGCCGGGCGCAACAACGACTCGGGCGGCACCTCCATCGGTATCGAGGATCGTCAGGTCAGCTTGCGGCCGTCCACCTCGGAAGAACGCTACCGCCAGCTCTACAGCCTCGGGCTGTCCTGGAGCCTGCTGGACTTCGGCGTCGCCTATTACCGCACGCAGCAGAAGAACGACCAGATGCTGATGGCCGAGGAGCGCCGCGAGAAGGTCGCGCAGAACGTCCTGCAGGACGTTCGCAACGCCTACTGGCGCGCGCTGGGCGCCCAGCGCCTGTTGCCGGAAGTGGACGGCCTGCTGATGCGCACCCACCGCGCCCTGACCTCCGCCCGCGAGGCCGAAGGCAAGGGCCTGCTGCCGCGCCAGGACATCCTCGCCTACCAGCGCGCCCTGCTCGACTCGGTGTACATGCTCACCGTACGCCGCCAGGACCTGGAGTTCGCCCGCGCCGAGCTGGCCGCGCTGATGTCGTTGCCGCCGAACACCAAGATGGTCCTGGCCGACATCGGCGAGCAACCGCTGCCGCTGGTCACCAACAATATCGACCAACTCGAGCGCCTGTCGCTGGAACGCCGCCCGGAAATCATGGAGGAGTGGTATCGCAAGCGCGTCGACATGAACGACCTGAAGATCGCCAAGGCCCAGCTGTGGCCCAACGTGAGCTTCAACTACGGCTACGAGTACGACTCCAACAAGTACCTGTACAACAACGACTGGAACCAGACCGGCATCAACGTCTCGATGAACCTGCTGCGCCTGGCCCAGTACCCGGACATCAAGGCAGCCGAAGCCAGCCAGGAAAAGACCGACGACATGCGCCGCACCGCGCTGTCCATGGCCATCCTCACCCAGGTCCGCGTCGGCCTGCTGCGCTACCAGCTGGCCAGGCAGGAAGTGGAGTTCGCCGACGAGAGCCTGCGCGTCGACCAGAGCCTGCTCAGCTACGCCCAGTCCGCCCGTGGCGCCGCCCTGGGCAGCGAACTGGAGCTGATCCGCGCCGAAGGCCGCTACCTGCTCTCGCGTTACCAGCGCGAAGCCGCCTACTCCGACGCCCAGGCCGCCTGGGGCCGGTTGTACAACTCGGTGGGCTTCGAGGTGATGCCCAAGGAAATCGAGAACCACGACGTGAAGACCCTCGCGCGGGAAATCCAGCGCACGCTGGAGCAGCAGACCAGCACCAACCTGCTCGCCAGCAGCGGCCCGACGACCGCTAAACCGACCGCCGGGCAAGCATCCGCAGGGCAGAAGGAAATCGCCAATGCCGCGCAGTAAGTCGTACCTGCTCCTCCCTCTGTACCTGATGTTGCTCCAGCCGGCGCTGGCCGACGACAGCACCGGCGCCCTGCCGCCGCTACCTGACAACCAGGACCCCGGCGCCATTCGCGTGCTGCTGGTATCCAACCTGGAAACCACCCTCTCCGCCCAGATGAACGGCACCCTCGGCGCGCTCAAGGCAAGCCTCGGCGACAAGGTCGCCAAGGACGCCGAGCTGGCCCAGCTCAACTGCGTGGAAGTCAACGCCCGCGCCAAGGTCGCCGCCGCCGAACTGAACATGGCCCGCTCCAACCTCGCCGCCAAACAGAACCTGCGCAAGCTCGATGCCGTGGGAGACCTCGAAGTCGCCATGGCCAACACCGAGGTACAGAAGGCCGACGGCGCACTCACCCTGGCCCGCGCCCAGGCCGGCTACTGCCTGGTCGACGCGCCCTTCTCCGGTCGCATCGCCAAGGTCTACGTCAAGCCGTACCAGACGGTGACGGCCGGCACTCCGCTGTTCGACCTGGTCAGCGACGGCGCCCTCAAGGTGCGCCTCAACGTGCCCTCTTCCATGCTGCCCAGCCTGCGCCCGGACATGCCACTTGAGGTGGACATCCACGAAACCGGCAAGCAATACCCCGCCAAGGTCAGCGTGATCAACGCGCGGGTTGACGCCGTGGCGCAGACCGTGGAGCTGGAGGCAAAGCTGGACGCCAGCTATCCCGAACTGATCGCCGGCATGAGCGGGGTCGCACGCTTCCCCGAAAGCCATGAGTGAGCTGCTGCCGCCACCCCAGCTGCTGCTGAGCCTGGCCAATGTGCGCGACAAGGCGCTGACGGCCGACTCCCTCGGCGGCCTCGCCTTCAGCATCGCCAACGACCTGTTCCCGCTGCTGCGCTTCCACCAGGCGCTGGTGTTCGCCTGCCATGAATCGCGCAACGAGCTGCTGGCGGTGTCGGGACTGGCCAAGCCGACGGAGGACTCGCCCTATCTGGTCTGGCTGGAACGCGCCAGCCGCTGGGTCGCCGGGAAGATGCCCGACGCCACGCCCACCTGGCTGGCCCGCGATACCATCGAACCGCCTGCCGACATCGCCGAGGGCTGGAGCGAATGGTGGCCCGCCGGGCTCTGGTGCGTACCGCTGCACGATCGCGCGGGCAAGCGCCTGGGGCTGGTACTGTTTCTCCTCGACGAACCGCCGGCGCGCAATCTGCAACCGCTGCTGCAGGGCATCTGGCAGACCTGGGCGCACGCCTGGGCAGCGTTCGGGCCACGTACCCGCCTGCGCTTCTGGCGACCGAGCAAGCGCCAGGTGCTGATCGGTGTGATCGCGCTGGCCGCGCTGCTGCTGATCCCGGTGCGGCAGACCGCCCTGGCGCCGGCGGAAGTCGTCTCGCGCAACGCCCAGGTGATCAGCTCGCCGATCGACGGGGTGATCGTCAAGATGCTGGTCCGTCCCAACCAGAGCGTGGAAGTCGGCACGCCGCTCTTCGAACTGGACGAGACCACTCTGCGCAGCCGCGCCGACGTGCTGGCCAAGGAAGTCGCCGTGGCCGACGCCGAGCTCATGGCGGCCAGCCAGCGCGCCTTCGACAATCCACAGAGCAAGAGTGAGTTGACGGTGCTCGACGGCCGTGCCCGTCAGCGCCGCGCCGAACTGGCCGCCGTGCAGGCGCAACTGGCGCGCACCCGCGTGCTTGCGCCGCGCGCCGGCGTTGCCGTGTACAGCGACCCCAACGACTGGCTGGGCAAGCCGGTGGTGACCGGCGAACGCATCCTGCAGATCGCCGACCCGAAGGCACCGGGCATGCGCATCCAGCTACCGGTGGCCGATGCCATCGCGCTGGAGCCGGGGGCGAAAGTGGCGCTGTTCCTCACCGCCTACCCACTGGACCCGCTGCATGGGGAAATCCTCGACACCAGCTACCAGGCCAAGCCCAGTGATGAAGGCGTGGCTTCCTACCGTCTGCTCGCCAGCGTACAGGACGCACCGCCCCATGCCCGGCTCGGCCTGCATGGCACCGCCAAGCTCTACGGTGAGCGCGTCGTGCTCGGCTACTACCTGCTGCGCCGCCCGCTGGCATCCCTGCGCGCCTGGACCGGCTGGTAACGGCGATGGACATTGCCGCCGAAGACCTGCCCACCCCGCCACTGCGGGACGACCTGCGCCTGGACGAAGCTGCCCCTGGCCCGGACGGCGAGCCGGTCTGGGTGATCCACGACAGCGTGCTCAATCGCTTCTACCGCATCGGCTGGCTGGAGTTCGAATGCCTGCTGCGCTGGGAGCAGACGCCCCGGCAGATCAGCGAGCAGATCGCCGAGCAGACTGCCCTCAAGCCCGAGGCCGAGCAGGTGCTGGGCTTTCGCCAGTTCCTCGAACAGCACCAGCTGTTGCGTCCCGGCCCCGAGGCGCTGGCGCGGCTGGCCGCCCGTAGTGAAGGCAAGCAGTGGACGACCTGGAACTGGTGGCTGCACCACTACCTGTTCTTCCGCATTCCGCTGCTCCGCCCGCAGCGTTTCCTGCGCGCCATCGCCGGCAGCCTCGACTGGCTGTTCAATCGCTACGTGGCCATGCTGGTGCTGCTACTGAGCCTGGCCGGCATCGTCCTGGTAACCCACCAATGGGACACCTTCACCCATGACGTCGTGGAATCCTTCTCTCTCGAAGGTCTGCTGAGCTTCGCCGCCGCGCTGGTGGTGGCCAAGACATTCCACGAGCTGGGCCACGCGCTGGTGGCCACGCGGCTGGGGCTGAAGGTCGCGCACATGGGCATCGCCTTCGTGGTGATGTGGCCGATGCTCTACACCGACACCGGCGAGAGCTGGAAGCTGCGCAGCAACCGCCAGCGCCTGGCCATCGCCAGCGCCGGGATCATCACCGAACTGGGCCTGGCCGGGCTGTCGACGCTGGGCTGGGCGCTGGCCGATCCCGGCCCGTTCCGCAACGGGCTGCTGTACCTGGCGACGACCAGTTGGGCGTTGTCGCTGGCCTTGAATGCCAGCCCTTTCATGCGCTTCGACGGCTACTTCATCTTCTCCGACCTGCTGGACTTCCCCAACCTGCACGAGCGCGCCGGCGCCCTCGCGCGGACCACGCTGAGGCGCAACCTGCTGGGGCTGGAGGAGCCCTGGCCAGAGCACTTCCCCACCAGCAAGCGCCGGGCGCTGGTGGCCTTCGCCTTCGGCACCTGGGTCTACCGCCTGCTGCTGTTCCTCGGCATCGCCGTGGCGGTCTACTACTTCTTCTTCAAACTGCTGGGAATCTTCCTGTTCGCCGTGGAAATCAGCTGGTTCATCGTTCAGCCCGTGTGGCGTGAACTCAAGGTCTGGTGGCAGCGCCGCGCGGAAGTGAAGCCGCGGCGCAAGCTGGTGTTCTTCGCGGCACTGGTCGCCGTGCTCCTGCTGCTCGCCATCCCCTGGCGCACCCAGGTGCACGCCATGGGCGTGGCTCGCGCGGCGCAGCAGCTGCACGTCTACGCGCCCTTCCCCGCGCTGCTGCGCGACCTGCGCCCGGGCGGCGAAGTCGGCAAGGGTGAAACCCTGGCCGTGATGGAAGAACCCGATATCGCCGCCAAGGTCGCCGGCAGCGAGGCGAGCATCCGCGGCTACCAGGGACGGCTGGCCGGCATGCTCGCCGACCCGTCCGGGCTCTCCGAGGAGGCCGTCACCCGCCAGCGGCTGGGCGTGGAGTACCAGCAGGCTCGCGCCGCCCGCAACGAGATGGCGAGGCTGAACCTGCAGGCACCCTTCGCCGGCCGCTGGATGGACGTCAACCCGGACTGGAAGCCCGGCCAGTGGATCAACACCCGCGAGCCCATCGGCGTACTGGTGGACCCGCAGCACTGGCTGGTGGATGCCTACGTCAAGCAGGACGAAGTGCAACGCCTCACCGATGGCGGCCATGTGCGCTTCTACCCCGAAGGTGTGCCGCGCCCCATCGAGGGCCAAGTGGTGCTGATCGGCACCACGCGCATCAGCCAGCTGGAGCAACCGATGCTCGCCTCGCGCTACGGCGGCCCGCTGAACGTCAATCCTCAGGGCGAAGCGCTGGTGCCCAATCCGGCGCTGTTCCATGTGCTGGTGAAGCTCGACGCAGCGCCGCCGGGCTTGCACGAGACCCGTGGCCACCTGCAGATCGAAGGCGCCCGGCGCAGCTGGCTGGGCGAAGGTTTTACCCGCCTGCTGGCTGTCGCCCTGCGCGAGAGTGGCTTCTAGCGCCGCTATAAGCCGGCCCTGCCGCGATCCGCAGGCAGGGCTGGCGCGTCGGCCTTACTCCTTCGCCATCCCGAAGCAATGCCGCGCCTGCGGGAACCGGCGCTCGCGCACCTCGCTGGCGAAACGCTCGGCCGCCGCGCCGATCATCTCGTCCACCCGCACGTACTGCTGGGCAAAGCGCGGAATCTGCTCGCCGGAAAGCCCCAGCATGTCCTCGGTCACCAGCACCTGCCCGGCGCAGGCGGGTGAAGCGCCGATGCCAATCACCGGGATGTCCAACCGCTCGCAGACCTGCCGCGCCACCGGCTCCAGCACGCCTTCGAGCACCACGCTGAAGGCACCGGCCGCAGCAACGGCATCCGCATCGCGCAGCACCTGCGCGACGCCGGCTTCCTCCTTGCCTTGAACCTTGAAACCGCCGAGGGCGTTGACCTTCTGCGGCATCAGGCCGATATGCGCCATCACCGGAATGCCGCGTTCGATGAGGAAGGCGATGGTCTCGGCCATCTCCGCCCCGCCTTCCAGCTTCACCGCCTGCGCACCGCTTTCCGCCAGTACCCGCGCGGCGGCGAGAAACGCTTGCTGCGGCGAGGCCTGGTAACTGGCGAAAGGCAGGTCCACCACCACGCAGGCCCGTTGCGAGCCCCTGACCACCGCAGCGCCGTGG
The DNA here is from genome assembly GCF_051990045.1 of Pseudomonas sp. YH-1. NCBI lineage: Bacteria > Pseudomonadati > Pseudomonadota > Gammaproteobacteria > Pseudomonadales > Pseudomonadaceae > Pseudomonas > Pseudomonas sp. YH-1. The sequence continues at coordinate 4,776,992 of NZ_CP178184.1, forward strand.
GCGATCATGGTGTCCAGGCTGACCGCCAGCGTGTGCGGCATGCCGTAGAGCACCATGCCCAGCGAATCCCCCACCAGCAGCACATCGACGTGCGGATCGAGCAGCCGGGCCATGGGCGTCGAGTAGGCCGTCAGCACGACCAGGCTGCCAGGCTCGTGGCGCTGGCGGATGTCGAGGGTGGACAGGCGTTGTTGCGGGCGATGGCTGCTCATGGTGCTCTCCGCTGTGGGATGGTTTTGGGGGCTGGTATTGGCCGGGAAAGACGCTACCATCGGCGCTTCGTGGCCCACTTCCGTGAGAGAGACAAGCTATGCCGTCGACGGGACAGGATCCTCTGGCGCTTCCCGGGTTCGCTTCCCTGCCCCGCCCCGTCTGGCTGCGCGCCTTCGACATGCCGGCCGGCCACAGCGTGGAGCCACATACCCATCCCTGGGGCCAGTTGATGTACGCCGCCAGCGGGGTTCTCGAGGCCAGCACCGAGCAGCACGCCTGCCTGATCCCGCCCCGTCGCGCCATGTGGCTGCCGGCAGGGGTTTCCCATAGCGTGCGGGCGCGAACGGCCGTGGTCTTCCGCAGCTTCTACCTGGCCCCGGAGATTGCCGCGGGGCTGGGGCCCTGCCGGGTCGTGGAGATCTCGACGCTGCTGGACAACCTCATCCAGCGCGCCAGCGAGTTCGCCAGCGACTATCCCGACGAAGGCCCGGAAGCCCGCCTGATGCAGGTTCTGGTGGATGAACTGCACAATGCGCCGGACTCCGGCCTGGACCTGCCCCTGCCGCGCGACACCCGGCTGCGGCGCGTCACCGACCACCTGCAGGAGCACCCCGGCGAGCGCCTGGGCATCGAAGACTGGGCGCAGCGCGTTGGCGCCTCGCGGCGCACCCTGGCGCGGCTGTTCCGTGACGAGACCGGATTGTCGTTCCGCGAATGGCGCGAACGCGTGCGACTGCTCGCGGCGCTGCCCAGGCTGGAGCGCGGCGAGTCGGTGACGCTGATCGCCGGAGAACTGGGCTACGAGTCCACCTCGGCTTTCATCGAGCTGTTCCAACGCCAGCTCAACACCTCGCCTGGCGCCTTGGCACGGCAGATGCGAGCAGGTAGCCAGCCCAGCACAACTTGAGAATTTCTTATGTTCATCGCGAGAACATTGAGTTTGTCTCATGAAGAGGCCGCCAGGAGAATCTCACCATTCGCTGATTCAATGGAGAGATTCACATGGCACTGGCACACAACCTCGGCTTTCCCCGCATCGGCCGCGACCGCGAGCTGAAGAAAGCCCAGGAGGCCTTCTGGAAAGGTGAGCTGGACGAAGCCGGCCTGCGCGCCGTTGGCCGCGAACTGCGCGCTGCCCATTGGCAGGTCCAGAAAAACGCCGGCATCGAGTTGCTGCCGGTGGGCGACTTCGCCTGGTACGACCAGGTGCTGACCCACTCGCTGACCTTCGGCGTGATCCCCGAGCGCTTCCGCGCCCATGGCGACGCCAAGCCGACCCTGCAGACGCTGTTCGCCATGGCGCGCGGAGTCAGTGATAGGTGCTGCGGCGGCGCCCACGCGCAAGAAATGACGAAGTGGTTCGACACCAACTACCACTACCTCGTCCCCGAGTTCAGCGCTGACCAGCCGTTCGAGCTGAGCTGGGAGCAACTCTTCGAGGAAGTGGAAGAAGCCCACGCACTCGGCCATGCAGTCAAACCGGTGGTGATCGGCCCGCTGACCTACCTTTGGCTGGGCAAGACCAAAGGGACTGACTTCGACAAGCTGAATCTGGTCGAGCGCCTGCTGCCGCTCTATGGCCAGATTTTCCGTCGTCTGGCTGCACAAGGCGTCGAATGGGTGCAGATCGACGAACCGATCCTCGCCCTCGACCTGCCGCAGGAGTGGAAGAACGCTTTCGAGCGTACCTACAACCTGCTGCAGAGCGAGCCGCTGAAGAAACTGGTGGCCACCTACTTCGGCGGCCTGGATGACAACCTGGGGCTGGCCGCCGGCCTGCCGGTGGACGGCCTGCACCTCGACCTGGTGCGCGCGCCGGAGCAGTTCCCGACCATCCTCGACCGCCTGCCGGCCTACAAGATTCTCTCCCTCGGCCTGGTCAACGGCCGCAACGTCTGGCGCTGCGACCTGGAGAGGAGCCTGGAAGTGCTGCGTCACGCCCATGAGCGTGTCGGCGAGCGCCTCTGGGTCGCGCCGTCCTGCTCGCTGCTGCACAGCCCGGTGGACCTGGAGCGCGAAGACCAGCTCGACGGCGAGCTGAAGAGCTGGCTGGCCTTTGCCGTGCAGAAGTGCGCCGAGGTCGCCCTGCTCGCCCGCGCCGTCAATGAGCCCCAAGCGCCGGAAGTCCAGGCCGCGCTGGAACAAAGCCGCGCCGTACAGGTCAGCCGTGCCGCCTCGCCGCGTATTCACAAGCCGGAAGTGAAGGCCCGTCTGGCCGCCGTCCATGCGCAGGACAGTCAGCGCCAGTCGCCTTTCGCCGAGCGCATCGTCAAGCAGCGCGCCGGCCTCAACCTGCCGGATTTCCCCACCACCACCATCGGTTCCTTCCCGCAGACCTCTGCGATCCGCCTCGCGCGCCAGGCCTTCAGGCAGGGCAAGCTCAGCGTTGCCGACTATACGGAAGCCATGCACAGCGAGATTCGTCATGCCGTGGAGATCCAGGAGAACCTGGGGCTGGACGTGCTGGTACACGGCGAAGCCGAGCGCAACGACATGGTCGAATACTTCGCCGAGCAGCTCGACGGCTACCTCTTCACTCGCTTCGGCTGGGTGCAGAGCTACGGCTCGCGCTGCGTGAAACCGGCGGTGATCTTCGGCGACCTGAGCCGACCGCAAGCGATGACCGTGGCGTGGATCAAGTACGCCCAGAGCCTCACCAGCAAGGTGATGAAAGGCATGCTGACCGGCCCGGTGACCATGCTGATGTGGTCCTTCCCGCGCGAAGATGTCTCCCGCGAGGTGCAGGCACGCCAGCTGGCCCTGGCGATCCGCGACGAAGTGGTGGACCTGGAGGCCGCCGGCATCCGTATCGTGCAGATCGACGAGGCCGCGTTCCGCGAGGGCCTGCCCCTGCGCCGCAGCGACTGGGGTCGCTACCTCGACTGGGCCACCGAAGCCTTCCGCCTCTGTGCCTCCGGCGTACGCGATGAAACCCAGATCCACACCCACATGTGCTACAGCGAGTTCAACGACGTGATCGAGTCCATCGCCGCCATGGACGCCGACGTCATCACCATCGAGACCTCGCGTTCGGACATGGAGTTGCTGGAGGCCTTCGAGAAGTTCGAGTACCCCAACGAGATCGGTCCGGGCGTCTATGACATCCACTCGCCGCGCGTGCCGGGCAAGGACGAGATGGTCAAGCTGCTGCGCAAGGCGGCCCAGCGCATCCCTGCCGAGCGCCTGTGGGTCAATCCCGACTGCGGCCTGAAGACCCGCGCCTGGCCGGAGACCGAAGCGGCGCTGGTGAACATGGTCGCGGCCGCCCGCGAGCTGCGCAGGGACGTGGCGCTGCTGGGCTGACCGGCCTGCCGCTGTTCATAGGATGGTGTGGAGCGCAGCAATACCCATCGCCCCCGCGCAACGACAGCATGGGTATCGCAAGCTCCACCCATCCTACGATCTACACACGACATCGGATTCGTAGGAGCGGACTCCGTCCGCGATTGGCATCCGCTCGCAGCGGAACAACGGCGAACACCTGCTCTGCTGCACCGCGACGACCCGGCAGATGAGCGCATCGCCGGACAGGCGTAGTCTTGAAGGCCTTCGCTCCACGGCACACAGGACCAGACATGAAGCAGTTGCTCATCATCGGCATCGGCGCGGGCGACCCCGAATACCTCACCGTGCAGGCGATCAACGCGATGAACCGCGCGGACGTGTTCTTCCTCATGGACAAGGGCGCGAGCAAGGTCAAGCTGCTCCAGCTGCGCCGGGACATCCTCGAGCGCTACGTCTCCCGTATCGACTACCGCATCGTCGAAGCCGACAGCCCCGAACGCGCCCGCGAAGGCGACTATTCCGGGCAGGTGCAAGGCCTCAACCACGCCAAGCAACAGGTGTTCGAACGACTGATCGACGAAGAACTGCAGGATGGCCAGTGCGGCGCCTTCCTCGTCTGGGGCGACCCATCGCTCTACGACAGCACCCTGCGCATCCTCGACGCCGTCCTGCGCGAGGGCCGGGTGAACTTCGACTATCAGGTGATCCCCGGCATCACCAGCGTGCAGGCCCTGGCCGCGCGCCACCGGGTGCCGCTGAACGCCATCGGCCAGTCGGTGCAGATCACCACCGGTCGCCGTCTGGCCGAAGGGTTCCCGGCCAATGCGCAGAGCGTCGTGGTAATGCTCGATGCCGAAGATACCTACCGCCAGCTGGACGATCCGGAACTGGAAATCTACTGGGGCGCCTACCTCGGCACGCCAGACGAAATCCTGCGTAGCGGGCGGCTCGTCGAGGTCGGCGAAGACATCCAGCGCACCCGCCAGGCGGCCCGCGAAGCCAACGGCTGGATCATGGACACCTACCTGCTGCGGCGCGGGCCGAAGGACGCCTGAGCCCCCAAGCAGGGCAGACCACCCGTGCCGGGTCATGCGCCCCACGGTTCTGAGCAGGCTCGGCAAAAGCGGCTAGAGTGATTGCGTTGTGTCGCCAACGCCCGCCGGAGCGCACCGCTCATGCCCAACGCCACCCTCGCCCGCTTCATCGAACACGCTACCCAGCTCAGCCGGCAGGAGTCCGAGCCCTGCCAGTGCGTGGCCTCGCTGGCACCTTTCATGATGGAGCTGCTGGCCCATGCCGGCGACTTCCTCGAAGCGCACCACTACCAGAGCGACCCGTTCCACTATGCGCGCAACCTGGTCTACCAGGCCCCTGACGACAACCTGTCGCTCTACGCGCTGGTCTGGTCGCCAGGCCAATGGACGCCGGTGCACGACCACGGCAGCTGGGGCGTGGTGGGCATAGTCGAAGGCGTGCTGGAGGAGCGCAGCTACGTTTGCCTGTCCGCTGACCGCCACCGCGATGAAGGCATCGAACTGGTCAAGGGCGGCATGATCCTGCTGCCGCCCGGCGCGGTTACCAGCTTCGTCCCCAACCCCGACCACATCCACGTCACCGGCGTCCCCGCCGAGCGTCCGCGTGCGGTCAGCCTGCACCTCTACGGGCGGATGATGAACAACTACCACATCTATGACGTCGAGGCCGGCACGCGGCAATTCGTCGAGGTCGAGCACAACGGCTGAGCCGCCTGCCAGGCGAGCCTCCCGAATAGCCGGAGGCCACGCCCAGTGCGGGCTATACTGGTTCCGGCGCACAGGAAGGAATAGCTCTGGCGCGCCCCTTCGGCGGAGGACGGTCAATGAATGCGCCTGGTCCCGTTGTTCGTCCGACGATCCTGATCGTCGACGATGCTCCCGAGAACCTCACGCTCCTCTCGGAGCTGCTCAAGTTGCTGTACTGCGTCAAGGCCGCCCGCAGTGGCGAGAAGGCACTGCAGATCGCCCAGTCGGACGAGCCGCCGGACCTCATCCTGCTCGACGTGATGATGCCTGGCATGGATGGTTTCGAGGTCTGCAAGCGCCTGCGCGACGACGCCCGCACCCGGCATATACCGGTGATCTTCATCACTGCCCAGGACACCGCCGATGAGGAAATACGCGGTCTGGAGCTGGGCGCCGTGGACTACCTGACCAAGCCGATCAACCCGCCCACGGTACTGATGCGCGTGGACAACCAGCTGCGCATCAAGGCCGCCGCCGACTTCCTGCGTGACCAGAACGAATACCTCGAACAGGAGGTGCAACGGCGCACCCGCGAGCTGGCGGCCATCCAGGACGTGACCATCCTGGCAATGGCCTCTCTGGCAGAGACTCGCGACAACGAAACCGGCAACCACATTCGCCGTACCCAGCATTATGTCAGCGCGCTGGCCGAGCACCTGCAGCAGCACCCGCGCTTCACCGCCGAGCTGGATGAGGAAACGCGGCAGCTGTTGTTCAAATCGGCGCCACTGCACGACATCGGCAAGGTCGGCATCCCCGACCACATCCTGCTCAAGCCGGGCCGCCTCACCAGCGAAGAGTTCGAAGTCATGAAGACGCACACCACCCTGGGCCTGGACGCCCTGGAGACGGCCGAGGCGCGGCTCGGGATGGACGTGCCCTTCCTCCGACTGGCCAAGCAGATTGCCTACGGCCACCACGAAAAGTGGGATGGCTCGGGTTACCCTCAGGGGCTGGCCGGCGACGCGATTCCGCTGTCGGCTCGGCTGATGGCGGTGGCCGATGTCTACGACGCACTGATCAGCCGGCGTATCTACAAGAACGCCATGCCTCACGAAGCCGCCGTCGAGCACATCCGCGGCCAGCGCGGCCAGCACTTCGATCCTGACGTGGTCGACGCGTTCCTCACTCTTCAGGACGAATTCCGCCGCATCGCCGAACGCTTCGGCGACAAGGAAGCTCATCCTGCCGAGGGCGCCACGCCCACTTGACCGATGCTCCCCCTTCATCGATCCAGAGCAGCCCCGCCAGGAGGCGCCCCGATAGTGACTCCACTCGGTTTTCTACAGCGGCTGAAGCTGAGGACACGGTTGGTGATCGGGTTTGGCGGCATCCTCCTGTTTGCCCTGTTCATCGGTCTGTACAGCCTGTACGTCCAGCGCGAGCAGACTCAGCGGATCACCCAGATCTACGAAAAGGAAATGCTCGGCCTTGCCCATATCGATGCCGCCCGGGTCGCGCTGGCCAGCATCGGCAGGAGTGTTCGCCAGACGGTGCTCGCGGCGGACACCGGCGCCAGGGAGCAGGCACTGGGGCAACTCAAGGAAACCCAGGCGGCCTTGCGCGAGGAGATCGAACAGGCACGTCCGCTCATCTACCGCACCCGCGCGCAGCAGGAGCTGATCCGTTTCGAGGTCGCCTACGAGGAGTACCAGGGCCAGATCGACCGGGTGCTGCAACTCAACGATCAACCTGCCAGTGCGGGCCACTCCTCGGACCTGGCGGCGATTGCCCTGCTGTCGTCCACTGAGCTCCAGCGACCTGGCGAGGTCGCCAACCAGGCACTTTCCGAAGTGGGGCAAATCAAGCGCGCAGGAGCGGACCTGGAGGTCAATCGTGCCTCCGAGCACTTTCTTCGCAGTGTCGAGCTGACCTTCTGGCTCCTCGCCTTGTGCGTGGGTGGCGGAGTCCTGTTCGCCATTCTCATCAGCCTGTCCATTCGCCGCCCGGCCGACAGGCTCAGGCACTCGGTCGACGCACTGAGCAAGGGCGAACTGGACGTGGTCGTTCCCTTCCAGGATTACCCCAACGAAATTGGCGAGATGGCGCGGGCCATCACTGCCCTGCAATCCGAAGCCCGGCAGATGGCGGACCAGCGCTGGGTGAAGACCCAGGTGGCGACGCTGAGCATGGCCATGCAGTCCGTCGCCGGGTCCCGCCAACTGGGCGACCGTGCCCTGGAGGCACTGGCCCCACCGATGTGGCTGCGGCGTGCCACTCTGCACATTCATGATGAGAAAAATGCCGAGCTGGTGCTGCTGGGCAGCTACGCGCCAGGCCCTGACTCACCTCATCGCGTGGCCGTCGGCCAGGGGCTGATCGGTCAGTGCGCGAAACAGCGCGCGGCAATTCACCTGCCCCGACCTGAAAACGCGGCGGAGGATGGGTCCTCCCCAGCGCGGAGACTCGATGTTCTCCCGCTGATCCATGGTGAGCGCCTGGTCGGCGTGCTCGCGTTGGAGGGGGTTCAGGAATTTGGCCCGAGCCAGCTCGACCTGCTCGGCGAGTTCGTCCCGCTGCTGGCGATGAACCTGGAAATCCTCGAGCGCACCTCGCGCACCGAACAGCTCCTCAAGGAGACCCTGACCCAGGCCGAGCAGATGGAATGCCAGGCCGCAGCCCTGCAGGAAAGCGAGAAGCGCCTGCAGTACATCCTCGACTGCAGCCCGGTCAGCGTCGCCATTTCCACCCAGGAGCACCTGCACCTGGTCAACCCTGCCTTCGCCACCAGCTTCGGGCTCAAGGTGGGCGACAATGCAGCCGGGCTTTACGTCGACGAGACGGAGCGCGAAGCGGTCTGGAACGAGCTGCTGTCCGGCGAGCAGATGCTCGAGCGTGAGGTTCGCCTGTATGACGGCCAGGGCGCCGAGCGCGACATCCTCGCGACCTACCTGCCGATAGTCCACCACGGCGAACCCGCCATGCTCGCCTGGCTGTACGACATCACCGAGCGCAAGCTGGTCGAGCAGCAGATGCGCCGTGCCAAGGAACTGGCCGAGGAAGCGACCCGGGCCAAGAGCGAGTTCCTCGCCAACATGAGCCATGAGATCCGCACGCCGATGAACGTGATCATCGGCATGAGCAGCCTGGCCCTGAAAAGCGGGCTCGACGCGCGCCAGCACAACTACGTGCAGAAGGTGAACCGCTCCGCCGAGGGGCTCCTGGGTATCATCAACGACATCCTCGACTTCTCGAAGATCGAGGCCGGCATGATGAGCGTGGAGCACGTCGAATTCCGCCTGGAGGACGTGCTGGAGCAGTTTTCCGCGATGGTTGGTTTCAAGGCCGAGGAGCATTCACTGGAACTGCTCTTCCAGCTCAGCCAGGACCTGCCGACCTCACTGATCGGCGATCCGCTGCGCCTGGGGCAGATCCTGCTCAACCTGGGCAACAACGCGGTGAAATTCACCGAGCGCGGTGAGATTGTCCTCGGCATCGAACCTGTGGCACTCGACGCCGAGGACGCGGAGCTGCACTTCTGGCTGCGCGACACCGGGATCGGCATGACCTCCGAGCAGTGCGGACGCATGTTCCAGTCCTTCATCCAGGCCGACTCCTCCACTTCGCGCCGCTACGGTGGCACCGGGCTCGGGCTGTCGATCTCCAGGAGCCTGGTGGAACTCATGAGCGGGCGCATCTGGGTGGAAAGCGAACCGGGCAAGGGTTCGGTGTTCCACTTCCACGCGCACTTCGGCATCCCCGAGGCCGCCGCGCCACGGCGCATGCTGCGGGCCGACGAGCTGCTCGGAGTGCGCGCCCTGGTGGTCGACGACAACGCCTCGGCGCGGGAGATCCTCTCCGGCATGGCGCTCAGCTATGGGCTGGAAGTGGACGTCGCGCGCAATGGCAACGAGGCGCTGGAGTGGATCAGCGAAGCGGAACAGCGCCAGCTGCCCTACCAGCTGGTGCTGGTGGACTGGCAGATGCCGGGCATGGATGGCATCGAGGTCGTTGCGCGTCTGCACGACGGCCACTGCGAGGAGGTGCCGGCGGTGGTCATGGTCACTGCCTTCGGCCGCGAGGAGGCGCTGGATGCGGCCCAGCAGCGCGGCGTCGAACTGGGCACGGTACTGACCAAACCGGTGACGCCCTCCACCCTGCTGGAGTCGATCAACATTGCCCTGGGCAAGCAGAACGTCGTCGAGCCGCGCAGTCGCGAACGCCAGAGCGCTACCGACGAGGCAGTGGCCCGTGTCGCCGGCAGCCGAATATTGCTGGTGGAAGACAACGAGCTGAACCAGGAGCTGGCGATGGAGCTGCTGGGCGATGCCGGTATCGAGATCGTGCTGGCCTGCAACGGTCAGGAAGCACTGGACCTGCTGGCCGTCGACAGGCGTTTCGACTGCGTGCTGATGGACTGCCAGATGCCCGTGCTCGACGGTTACGCGGCCACCCGGGCACTGCGCCTGCGGCCGGAACTGGCGCAGCTGCCGATCATTGCCATGACCGCCAACAACATGGCCGGGGACCGCGAACTGGCGCTGGCTGCCGGCATGAACGACCACATCGCCAAGCCCATCGACCCGCCCGCGATGTTCCTCACCCTGTCGCGCTGGATCGAGCCGCGGCAACGGCCGGGCACAGCGAGCGCGTCGGCACCCACTGCATCGCCCGCCAGCCTGTTCGACCTGCCGGGTATCGACAGCCGCGCCGGGCTCGCCACCTGCGCCGGCAAGGCAGCACTCTACGAGCGACTACTGCGGCGTTTTCACACCAGCTACCGGGATTTCATCGACGAGTTCCGCGCCCTCGACTCGGCGACCGACCCGACGATCCGTCGCCGCGCCGCCCACACCCTGCGCGGCGCGGCCGCGAACATCGGTGCCCTGGCACTGGCACGGGCCGCCACAGCGCTGGAAGACGCCTGCCTTGGATCGTCCTCGGAAGCACTGACCTCGCGCCTGTTGCTGGATGTGCAGGCGCAACTGGAGACGGTGCTGGCGAGCGTGGCGAATCTCGCCACAGCTTCCCCCGCGGAGCCGCCTGCGGCCGCCATGACCGAGGAGCAGATCACCGCCCTCTTCCGGCAGCTGCACGGTTTGCTGGAGCACAGCGACACCAGCGCCGGCGAACTGGTCGCCCGGCTGAGCCGCGTCTTCGCGGACTCGCCTCGGGCCGGGCTGCTGCGAGAGATAACCGAAGCCATCGAAGGCTTCGACTACGATCGGGCCCTGGCGCAGCTGCAGCGATGGCTGGACGAGACCCCCGCGCCCCTGCAGCCGCATGCCTGAGCGAGCGGCCTCAGAGCGTCCTGATCGAGGTGCTGATCGCCCGCGCGCATTCGATGGCTGCCGGTGCCAGGCGACGTTCGGCGTCCTCGCGGGTCCAGCGACTGGTGGGCGCCACCACGTGTACCGAGGCGACCGGACGGCCCTGGCTGTTGCGTACCGGTGCGGCCACCGCCATGTCTCCCAGGAACAACTCCTCGCTGTTGATCGCATAGCCCTTGCGGCGAATCTCGGCGATCTCGCTGAGGATTTCCTCCAGCGAGGTGCGGGTGTACTGGGTGTGGCTGGACAGGTCACTGTCCTGCAGCAACTCCAGCACCTCGTCGTCGCTCAACGCGCTGAGGAAGGCGCGGCCCGAAGCGGTGCAGTACATGGGAATGCGGCTGCCGATGGGCAGATGAATCGGGATGAACTTCGGCCCGACGAAGCGCGCCACGTAGAGCATGTCGGTGCGTACCGGTTCGGTGAGATTGGTGGTCTCGCCCGTGGTCTGCGCCAGCTCCGCGAGGAAAGGGTTGGCCACGTCCACCAGGGTATCGGCGGCGAGGTAGTTGTAGCCGATCTCCATTACCTGCGGCGTCAGCTGGAAGCGCTTGGTCTGTGGGTGCTTGCTGACATACCCCAGTGCTTCGAGGGTATGGATCATCCGCTGCGCCGAGCTCTTGGTGATATCGGCGGCCTCGGCCACCTCGGCCAGGTTCATCGTGCGGTTGCGCGCATTGAAGGCGCGTAGCACCGCCAGGCCTTTTTCCAGCGACTGGTTGAACAGGCTGTTTTCGTTGTCGCTCATGTCTCGTCCTTGCGAGGGAGAACGCCTTGAATCAGGCATTGAGTATCGATATGCGATATTTATAAATCTCTTTACGATTCTTGTAAATCATTTATATTGCGACCAACGCCTCCTGCCGAACCTCGAGGCCATCCATAACGCATAACGACAACAAACCGCGTCAAATGGGAGTTCACCAATGCATCCTCGCCTCCGCGTGTTTTCCTGCGCCCTCGCGCTCGTCGCCAGCTGCGCTGCATCCCTGGCCGCCCAGGCCGAACCGCTGAAGGTCGGCGCCACCGCCACCGGCGTGCCGTTCACCTTCCTCGACATCCAGACCAACAGCATCCAGGGCATGATGGTCGATTCCGCCCAGGCCGTGGCCAAGGCCGGCGGCTTCGAAGTGGAAATCGCCCAGACCACCTTTGCCGCACTGATCCCCTCGCTCACCGCGAAGAAGATCGACCTGATCTCCGCCGCCATGCTGCGCACTCCCGAGCGGGAAAAAGTCGTGCAGTACTCCGACCCGGTATTCGAGTACGGCGAAGGCCTGGTGGTGCGTGCCGACGATGACAAGGCCTACACCAGCATGGATGACTTCAAGGGCGAAGTGGTCGGTGCCCAGGTCGGCACCATCTTCATCGACAAGCTCAACCAGCGCGGCATCTTCAAGGAGGTGCGCGGCTACGACTCCCTCGCCGACCTCACTCGCGACCTGGCGCTCGGGCGCATCAAGGCCGGCTTCGGCGACCATCCGATCCTCGCCTACCAGATGGCCAAGGGCAGCCTGAAGAAGGTACGCCTGGTGGACAGCTACCAGCCGCAGATCAAGGGCGAGGTCTGCCTGATCCTGCGCCAGGGCGATCCGCAGCTGCTCGCCCAGGTGAACAAGGGCATCGCCAGCATCAAGGCCGACGGCACCCTGGCCGGCATCATCGGCAAGTGGCATCTGGACTGACGTCCGCCCGCTTCACACCATTCCCAAGTCTCACCCGCGCCTTTCGCCGGAGCCTCGCGCCCGGTGAAGGGTGACGGCCGCCCCTGATTTCCGCCCACGGACAAGCCCATGTTTTTCCAGAACGCCCTGGACTTCCTGCCCATTCTCCTGAATGGCGCGGTGGTCACCGTGCAAGTCACGATTGCCTCCTTTCTGCTCAGCTCGCTCATCGGCCTGGCCTTTGCCCTGATGATGGTGTCGAAAGTCCGCGCCGTCGCCCTGTTCGGCATCTCCGTGGTCAACGTCATCCGTGGCCTGCCGATCATCGTGCAGCTGTTCTACATCTACTTCGTGCTGCCCGACTTCGGCGTGCAACTCAGCGCCATGCAGGCCGGCATCATCGGCCTGGGCATCGCCTACTCGGCATACCAGGCGGAGAACTTCCGCGCCGGTATCCAGGCCATCCAGCAGGGGCAGATCGAAGCCGCCGAATCCCTCGGCATGCGCGGCCCGATGATCATGCGCCGGGTGGTGCTGCCGCAGGCCTTCCGCATCGCCCTGCCGCCCTACGGCAATACCCTGGTGATGATGCTCAAGGACTCCTCGCTGGTGTCCACCATCACCGTCGCCGAAATGACCCGCGCCGGCCAGCTGATCGCTTCCTCGACCTTCGAGAACATGACCGTCTACACCCTGGTCGCCCTGCTCTACCTGGCCCTCAGCCTGCCGCTGTCGTTCGCCCTGCGCCGCCTCGAAGCGCGCATCGCCACGAGGAAGAAAACATGATCCGTATCCAGTCGCTGCACAAAAGCTACGGCAGCACCCGCGTCCTCGAAGGCATCGACCTGTCGGTGGAAAGCGGCCAGGTGGTGTGCCTGATCGGCCCGTCCGGCTCGGGCAAGTCCACGCTGCTGCGCTGCATCAATGGCCTGGAAACCTACGAGGGTGGCGACATCCTGGTCGGCCAGGAACGCGTCGACCGCCACGCCAACTCCATCCATGAAATCCGCACCCAGGTGGCGATGGTGTTCCAGCGCTTCAACCTGTTCCCCCACCGCACCGCCCTGCAGAACGTCATGGAAGGCCCGGTGTACGTGAAGAAGGAACGACCCGAAGCGGCCCGCGAACACGCCCGCGCCCTGCTGGAGAAGGTCGGCCTGAGCCACCGCATGGACGCCTACCCGGACGAACTCTCCGGCGGCCAGCAACAACGCGTCGCCATCGCCCGCGCCCTGGCCATACGGCCCAAGGCGATCCTCTTCGACGAGCCGACCTCGGCGCTGGACCCGGAACTGGTGGGCGAAGTGCTCGCGGTGATGCGCAAGCTCGCCGACGAGGGCATGACCATGGTGGTGGTAACCCACGAGATGGGCTTCGCCCGCGAAGTGGCGGACAAGGTGTGCTTCCTCTATGGCGGCCGTATCGTCGAGGAAGGCGCAGCCAAGGATGTACTCGGCGCGCCGAGCCAGCCGCGCACCCAGGAATTCCTCCGGCGCCTGCTCAACACCGACGGGGGCCAGGCATGAACGCCCAGCCCCTGGCACTGCCGCCCTCGCTGTGGGCAGCCACCGCTAACGCCGGCCCGGCCACACCGGCGCTGGCTGAAGACAAGCAGGTCGACGTCGCCATCGTCGGCGCCGGCTACACCGGCCTGGTCACCGCCCTGCACCTGGCCCGCAATGGCGTACGCGTCTGCGTGCTGGATGCCGGCGAGCCGGGCTGGGGCGCCTCCGGACGCAACGGCGGGCAGGTGATTCCCGGTCTCAAGCATGACCCCGATGACCTGCGGCGCATGTTCGGCGGCGACAGGGCCGAGCGCCTGATCGAAGTGGCTGGCAGCGCTGCCGATGAAGTCTTCGAGCTGATCCGCCGCTACGACATCGATTGCGAAGCCACCCGCAAGGGCTGGATTCAACCGGCTGCCTCGCCGGCCGCCCTGCGCGCCATCGAGAAGCGCGCCGAGCAGTGGCGCCAGCGCGGCGTACCGGTGGAGATGCTCGACAAGAGCAGCGTCGCCCAGCGCATCGGCAGCAAGGACTACCTCGGCGCCTGGGTCGACCCGCGCGCCGGCAGTGTCCAGCCGTTGAGCTACGTGCGCGGTCTGGCGCGAGCAGCGTTGAGTGAAGGCGCGGACATTCACGGACACAACCGCGTGACCGACCTGCGCCGCCACGGCAGCGGCTGGCAGCTCACCACCGACGCGGGGCACAAGGTCACCGCCGAGCGGGTGATCCTTGCCACCAATGGCTACAGCGACGACCTGTGGCCAAAGCTGCGGCAGACGGTGATCGCCGCCAACAGCTTCATCGTTGCGACCAAACCCCTGCCGGAGCACCTGCGGCGCAGCGTGCTGCCCGGTGGCGAAGTCTGCTCGGATGCGCGCCGGCTGCTGTTGTACTTCAAGCAGGACGCGCGCGGCCGGCTGCTGCTGGGCGGTCGCGGCCCATTTGCCGAGCCGCGCTCGCCCGGTGATTGGTTGCACCTCAAGCGCTCGCTGCTGGGGCTGTTCCCGCAGCTGGCGGAGGTCGAGTTCGAGTACCAGTGGAGTGGCCGCGTGGCGCTGACGCCGGACTTCATGCCACGCCTGCATGAACCGGCCCCCAACCTCAGCATCCTGCTGGGCTACAACGGTCGCGGCATCGCCATGGCCTCGGCCCTGGGCCGGCACCTGGCAGAGCGCTTGCTGGACCGCGAGAAGGACTTCCCCTTCCCGATCACGCCGGTGCGACCGATCCCCTTCCACGGGCTGCAACGCCTGTACCTGGGCGTGGGCATTGCCTGGTATCGCCTGCTCGACGCCGTGCTCTGAGCGACACGCCCGGCCGCTCAGGCCGGGCGTCCTTCCTGTAGCGCCGCCAGGTACGCGCGCGGCGGCTGACCGGTGTGCTCGCGAAAGCAGCGGTAGAACACCGACAGCGAATTGAAGCCCACCGCGAACGCCAGTTCATCGATGCGCGCCGTCGGTTCTTCCCGAAGGCGCTCCAGCAGATGGCCGATACGCGCCTGGTTCAGGTAGCGGTAGAAGCTCTGGCCGAGCACCTGGTTGAGCAGGTAGGAAATCTGGTTGCGCGTGTAGCCGGTGGCCCGCGCCAGGCGCTCCAGGTCCATCTCCGGGTCGAGATAGGGATGGGCGCTGCCGAAGTAGGACTCGATATCCAGCAGCATCTTCCCCACCTGCGCGGAGTTCAGCCCCAGGCGGCGCTGGTCCTTGACGCCCTCCTCGCGCTGCTCGCGCACTGGCGTTGCATATTCGTGGACGCGCCAGATCAGCCCGTCGCGCACGGTAATCGCTTCGCTGGCGCGGAACGAGGCCAGCCGGCTGCTGCGCCGCAACGTCAGGCGCGAGCGGTACTGGATGAAGGCGGTGTCGCCATCGGCGCGAATCTGGTCGATGTGCTCGATGTGGTGCTGCGGGCTGCGCGGCATGGCGGTGCGGATATAGCCGGGCAACTCGCTGGCGGGGATTTCCAGGTCGTTGTAGAAGTCGCAGTACTGCACCTGCGGATGGAACATCGCCAGCACGCCCTCGACGTCGCGGTTCATCCAGCACTGGTGGTAACGCGTGACCACCTCGCGGGTGCGCTCGGTTTCATCATTCATGTTCTTGCCTCCGCCATGAGGGCCGCCAGCGTAGGGCGGTGACCCTGCCCTGCACAGTGTCGCGGGTCCGCAGGAGCATGACCGATTCCGCCCGTGCACGGAAGAACGACGCCAGGCCGCGCCGCGCCTAGTTTTCGGCCAGGGCCGACAACAACAGAACAAGGCCCGATTCCCACCTGCCGATCGCATGGGCGCCGCGCTAGCCGGCGCCCCCAGGAGTGAAGATGAACAAGCGTGCTTTGGGTTGTCTGGCCGGTCTGCTGGCCGGCGTCGCGTTGCCGGTGCTGGCGGCGCCGCAAGAGGTGCATTTCGCCAACTGGGCCGACTATATCGGGCCCACCGTGCTGGCGGACTTCCAGAAGGAAACCGGGATCAAGGTGGTGCTCGATGCCTTCGAGTCCGACGAAGTGCTGGAGGCCAAGCTGCTCACCGGGCATTCCGGCTTCGACGTGGTGGTGCCCTCGGCGGACTTCCTCGCCCGCCAGCTCAAGGCCGGCGTCTACCGACCGCTGGATGACGCGCTGCTGCCCAACCGCAAGAACCTCGACCCCGACCTGCTGGCCCGCGTGGCCCAGTCCGACCCCGGCAACCGCTTCGCCGTGCCTTATCTGTGGGGCACCGTCGGCGTGGGCTACAACCCGGCGAAGATCAAGGCCGCGCTGGGCGCCGACGCCCCGCTGGACTCCTGGGACCTGGTGTTCAAGCCGGAGAACCTCGCCAAGCTCAAGGGCTGCGGCGTGGCCTTCCTCGACTCGCCGGCGAAGATCCTGCCGCTGGCCCTGCACTACCTGGGCAAGGACCCGAACAGCAACAACCCGGCGGACTACGAAGCCGGCACCAAGCTGCTGGAAAGCCTGAAGCCCTCGGTCACCTACTTCAGCTCGACCAAGTACATCGCCGACCTCGCCAACGGCAACGTCTGCATCGCCATCGGCTTCTCCGGCGACGTGTTGCAGGCGCAGAAAAGCGCCCAGGAAGCCGGAGGCTCGGTACAGGTGGAGTACAGCGTGCCGAAGGAAGGCACCAACATCTGGTTCGACAACCTGGCCATCCCGAAGGACGCGCGCAACCCCGAGGGCGCCCATGCCTTCATCAACTACCTGATGCGCCCGGACGTGATCGCAAAAACCAGCGACTACCTGCACTACGCCAACGCCAACGTGCCAGCCAAGGCGCTGATGGACGAGCAGGTCCGCGGCAACCCGGCCGTGTACCCGGACGCACAACTGGTGAAGGGCATGTACGTCAGCCTGCCGCCGACCCCTTCGATCCTGCGCCTGATCACCCGCGACTGGAGCCGGATCAAGTCGGGCGTCTGATTCCGCCGTCTGCTGGCGTTAACATCAACAGCCCCGGCCGCCATTGGCGTCCGGGGCTGTTTGCGTTTCCGGGAATGCCTTTTCCACAGCGATTCCCCAGCCTTGCGGAAAGTGGATAGAACGCACCCGCGCCTCCAGCTGACACTAGCCTCGCCTGGCAGCACCCCCGCTGCACGTGCATTCACTACAAAACCAAAAAAACCGAGGCTTGTATGACCACCCCCGCCGAGCAACTGGAGCAACGGCTGAAGCAACAGAAAATCACCGAAGTCGAATGCGTGGTGAGCGATCTCACCGGCATCGCCCGCGGCAAGATTTCCCCCACCAACAAGTTCCTCGGCGAGGGGGGCATGCGTCTCCCCGAAAGTGTGTTGCTGCAGACCGTCACCGGCGATTTCGTCGATGACGATGTCTATTACGACCTGCTCGACGAAGCGGACATCGACATGGTCTGCCGTCCCGACCCGGACGCCATCTTCCTGGTGCCCTGGGCGCTAGAACCGACCGCGATGGTC
Organism: Pseudomonas sp. YH-1; assembly: GCF_051990045.1. Taxonomy (NCBI): domain Bacteria; kingdom Pseudomonadati; phylum Pseudomonadota; class Gammaproteobacteria; order Pseudomonadales; family Pseudomonadaceae; genus Pseudomonas; species Pseudomonas sp. YH-1. The sequence goes on from NZ_CP178184.1 coordinate 4,794,639, forward strand.
ATCCACGACACCTTCGACAAGGTCGGCAACCCCATCGAGCTATCCCCGCGCAACGTCTTGAAGCGCGTACTCAAGCTCTACGCCGACAAGGGCTGGAGCCCGGTGGTGGCGCCGGAGATGGAGTTCTACCTGACCAAGCGCAGCAGCGACCCGGACTTCCCGCTGGAAGCCCCCGTGGGCCGCTCCGGCCGCCCGGAAAGCGGCCGCCAGAGCTTCTCCATCGACGCCGCCAACGAATTCGACCCGCTGTTCGAGGACGTCTACGACTGGTGCGAACTGCAGGGCCTGGACCTGGACACGCTGATCCACGAAGACGGCCCGGCGCAGATGGAAATCAACTTCCGTCACGGCGACGCGCTGAGCCTGGCCGACCAGATCATCGTGTTCAAGCGCACCATGCGCGAAGCCGCGCTCAAGCACGACGTCAGCGCCACCTTCATGGCCAAGCCGATCACCGACGAGCCCGGCAGCGCCATGCACATTCACCAGAGCGTGCTGGACATCGCCACCGGCAAGAACATCTTCGCCGCCGAAGACGGCTCCATGAGCCAGCTGTTCCTGCACTACATCGGCGGCCTGCAGAAGTACATCCCGAAAGTGCTGCCGATGTTCGCGCCCAACGTGAACTCCTTCCGCCGCTTCCTGCCGGACACCTCCGCGCCGGTGAACGTCGAATGGGGCGAAGAGAACCGCACCGTCGGCCTGCGCGTACCGTCCGCGCCGCCCATCGCCATGCGCGTGGAAAACCGCCTGCCGGGCGCCGACGCCAACCCGTACCTGGCGCTGGCCGCCAGCCTGCTCTGCGGCTACCTGGGCATGATCGAACAGGTCAACCCCAGCGCTCCGGTACAGGGTCGCGCCTACGAGCGCCGCAACCTGCGCCTGCCGATCACCATCGAGGATGCGCTGCAGCAGATGGAAGACTGCGCCGTGCTCAAGGAATTCCTCGGCGAGAAGTTCGTGCAGGGCTACGTCGCCGTGAAGCGTACTGAACACGAGAACTTCAAGCGGGTGATCAGCTCCTGGGAGCGTGAGTTCCTCCTGCTGAGCGTCTGATTCCGCGTCACCGACTTCACAACAACAATTCGGGAGTCCCCATGAGACTGCTGCGCACCCTTGCGCCCTTCGCCCTGGCCATGATGGCCACGGCCGTGCACGCTGAACCGACCGTCAGCATCTACAACTGGACCGACTACATCGCTCCGGACACCCTCGCCGGCTTCCAGAAGACCACCGGGATCAAGCCGGTCTACGACGTCTTTGATTCCAACGAGACCCTGGAAGGCAAGCTGCTGGCGGGCCGCTCCGGCTACGACGTGGTGGTGCCGTCCAACCACTTCCTGACCCGCCAGGTGCAGGCCGGCGTGTTCCTTGAGCTCGACCGCAGCAAACTGCCGAACTGGAAGCACCTGGACCCGACGCTGCTCAAGCTGCTGGAACAGAACGACCCGGGCAACAAGCACTCGGTGCCCTACCTGTGGGGCACCAACGGCATCGGCTACAACGTCGCCAAGGTCAAGCAGGTGCTGGGCGTCGACAAGATCGATTCGTGGTCGGTGCTGTTCGAGCCGGAGAACATCAAGAAGCTCAGCGCGTGCGGCGTGGCCTTCATGGACTCGCCCGACGAGATGATCCCCTCGGTACTCAACTACCTGGGCCTCGACCCCAACAGCACCAACCCGGCGGACTATCCCAAGGCCGAGGCCAAGCTGGTGGCGGTGCGCCCGTACGTCACCTACTTCCACTCCTCGAAGTACATCTCGGACCTGGCCAACGGCAACATCTGCGTGGCCTTCGGCTACTCCGGCGACGTATTCCAGGCGGCCGCGCGCGCCAAGGAAGCCAAGAACGGCATCGAGATCGCCTACAGCATTCCCAAGGAAGGCGCGAACCTGTGGTTCGACCTGATGGCGATCCCCTCGGATGCAGGCCATCCGGAACAGGCCCTGGCGTTCATCAACTACGTCCTCGATCCGAAGGTGATCGCCGGCATCAGCGAGTACGTCGGCTACCCCAGCGCCAACGCTGACGCCAAGACCTTGCTGCCTGAAGAGATGCAGAACAACCCCGAGGTCTACCCGAGCCAGGCCGTGCTCGACAAGTTGTACATCGCCAAGGCGCCGCCGCCCAAGATCATGCGCCTGATGACCCGCAGCTGGAGCAAGATCAAGTTCAACCAATGAGTCGAGAAACTTCCATGAAGCACACCGAGGAGCACGCCGCGTCCTATTACGCCGCGACCGCCCGCGACCGTCAGCAGTACCCTTCCCTCACCGGGGATGTGCGGGCGGACGTCTGCGTGATCGGCGGCGGCTTCACTGGCGTGAACGCAGCCCTGGAGCTGGCCCGCCATGGCCACTCCGTGGTGCTGCTGGAAGCCCGGCGCATCGGTTGGGGTGCCAGCGGGCGCAACGGCGGGCAACTGATCCGTGGCATCGGTCACGACGTCAGCGGTTTCGCCAAGTACGTCGGCGAGGAAGGCGTGCAGTACCTTGAGCAGGCGGGTGTCGACTCGGTGGCCCTGGTCGCCGAGCGCATCCAGGAACTGGGCATCGAGTGCGACCTGCGCTGGGGCTTCTGCGAGCTGGCCAATACCCCGGCGCAATACGCCGCCATGGTCCGCGAGCAGGAGTCGCTGAGCGCGTCGGACTATCCGCACGAGACCCGCCTGGTGCCGCCGGAGCGCATGCGCGAAGTGGTCGCCAGCGACTGCTACGCCGGCGGGCACATCGACATGGGCTCGGGTCACCTGCACCCGCTCGACCTGGTGAAGGGCGAGGCCCGTGCGGCCAAGGCCTTCGGCGCGCAGCTCTTCGAACAGAGCCCGGTACTGCGCATCGAGCACGGCAGCACGGCTGTCGTGCACTGTGCGCAGGGTCGGGTGCTGGCGAAGACCCTGGTACTGGGCTGCAACGCACACCTGGAGGAGCTGGAACCCAAGCTCACCGGCAAGGTGCTGCCCGCCGGCAGCTACGTGGTGGCGACCGAGCCCCTGTCCGAGGAACTGGCAGCGCAACTGATCCCGCAGAACATGGCGCTGTGTGACCAGAAGGTGGGGTTGGACTACTACCGCCTGACGGCCGATCGTCGCCTGCTGTTCGGCGGCGCCTGCCACTACTCCGGGCGCGACCCGGCAGACATCGGCGCCTACATGCGGCCGAAGGTGCTCAAGGTGTTCCCACAGCTGGAACAGGTGAAGCTCGACTACCAGTGGGGCGGCATGATCGGCATCACCGCCAATCGCTTCCCGCAGGTCGGACGGCTCATGTCCCATCCCAATGTGTACTTCGCCCAGGGCTATTCCGGCCACGGGCTGAACGTCACGCACTGGTCGGCCAAGCTGCTCGCCGAGGCCATCCATCAGGGCGAGAGCAAGGGGCTGGACCTGTTCAGCGCCGTGCCTCACCTGACCTTCCCCGGCGGCAAGCTGCTGCGTTCGCCGCTGCTGGCCCTGGGCATGGCGTGGTATCGGGTGCGTGAGCTGATCGGCTGATCGAGGGGCACTTGTACGATGGGTGGAGCGCAGCGATACCCATGCTGCGGCGATCGCGATTGATGGGTATCGCTGCGCTCCACCCATCCTACGGTTCAACGCCAAGCCTGTGCCTATGACTCAGGCCCGGCCACCCTGCTTCGCCGTGGTCTTCGGATACTCGCCGAACAGCGCGAAATACGACTGGGAAAACCGCCCCAGGTGCCAGAACGACCACTTCATCGCTACCTCGGCCACAGTCACGCCGGACTCGGCGGCGGCCAGCAGGTCGCGCCGCGCCGCATTCAGGCGGCGGTTGCGAAGCCAGACGATCGGTGGCATGCCGGCGTAATGCAGGAACGACTGCTGCAGAGTGCGCGGTGAAATGCCCGCCTTGGCGGCAAGGTCGGCCATGCCGAACTGCTCGTCGGGGCAGTCGTTCACCACTTCCTTGACCCGCTGTACCACACGCTTGGCCTGGACGATGGAACGCGCGCGGCGTTCGCCATCCAGGGGCGCTTCGCAGAGCAGCGAGAAACAGTGGGAAACGATGCTCTGCGCCACACCCGGTGCATCCATCGGGTCGTCGCCGGTCGATGCACCGGTGAGCAGGTTGCTCAGGGAAGTCGCCACCGACTGGCAGTGGCCCGAGCGCAGCGGCGTCAGCACCAGGTCAGCGAAGGCGTCGGCCGGCTGGCCCCAGTTCGCCGATTCCTTGATCACCACCGCCACCTCGCGGTAGTTCTCCGGCGTGACCCAGGCGTTGCGGGTTTCCCCATCGAGCAGGTAGAGGGCGTTATCGGACATGTCGAAGCTGAACACCAACGCGCCGGGCGGGGCGTGGAATTCCTGCTCCACGCGCAGGTTCATCTGCTCCTCGTAGAGCTCGATCCCCTCGACCTCGGCATGCAGGATGCGCCCGGAGAATCGTCCGGCAGACATCTGTGTGTACTGCTGTTCCCAACCAGGAATGGCTATGCGCTGCTGATCTACTTCTTGTGCTTCGACAACCCGGATCGCCATACCCAGCCCTGCTGGTTTTTTCAGATGCGGAAGGCTACCAATCGCAGCAAGGCCCAAGCAAGAGAACTCCAAGCAAAACCGACAGACAAGCGAGCACGTGGTGAGAGCAACGCTGTCGGGTGCAGAGCTGACCTGAACCCGCCGGTCTACGATGCCAGTCCACAGGGGCACGGCCGACTATCGACCTTTGCGACTGCAGAATTGAAAAGACCGCTTCCGGATCTCCCCGGAAGCGGCCTTCCAAGACCTTACAGCCCGGAATCACCAGCTGTATTTGATCCCCAGCTGTGCCTCTGCCTGAGTCTGGTCACCACGCGCCTTCTGGCCACCAACGTGACCGTAAGCGGTCCAGCCCTTGATCAGTTCAGCCTGGGCGCCGACCTTGAGCTCGTACACATCCGAGGCCAGGTTGGCGCCCTGGGTTTCGCCGCTGAAGGACATCGACTGGGACTTACCGTTGTGCCACCAGTTGGTTTCCACGAACGGTTGCAGGCGCTTCTTGCTGGAATCCAGCGGGCGAGCGTAGGCACGGCCCCCCAGGCGAGTCGTCACGCCAGTACCCTGCTCGACCTTGACTTCAGTGCCATTGCCTTCCTTGTGATTGTCAGCGCTGTACCGGCTCAAGATTACCTGGGCCTGCGGCTCGAGGTACCAGGCATGCTTGTCACTACGGCCCAGCTCCATGGCGTAGCCCACTTCCGCCGAGCCACTCAGGGTCTTGGATTTGTAGGTCTCCTTGCTCAGGCCATCGCCACGTACGCTGTTGTCATACCAACCGTATTGTGCCCAGCTGTCGAGGTACAGACCGGTCGGGCTGGAGGCATCGGCGAACCAGGTACCGTAGACGCCGACACTGTAGCCGTCGACTTTGCCTTTGGCCTTGGCACCGATCAGTTTGGAGCTGACCTGGGTGTCGGCACTGCCAGCACCGGCCATGACGCCAAAGTGGGTGCGGCTGTCGCCATCAGTCCACTGCCCCAGTTCGGCGCCCAGTTGCATCAGTTGGGTATGGGTCTTGGAGTGCACCTGATCAGCACCGGTGGCGCTGTCGAAACCTCGACCGACCATACGAGTCCATACAGCCTGGTGCTCCTTGCCGTTACCTTCGCTGCGCTGGCGTTCGGTGAAGTCGACTTCACCCAGACGGTCGTGCAGGGTGTGCTGGAACATGCTCACGGCAGCCAACTGGTTGCCCAGGTAAGCACCAATTTCCGGACGGTAGACTGGAGTTGGCTCGGCTGTCGACCTAGGCTGCGACTCAGCGGTCGGCGTCACGACTTTCTCGGACCGCGGGTCAACGATCGGATCTACGACCGGCTCTGGCTGCGGATCGACGACTGGATCAACAGCCGGTTCCGGCTGCGGCTCAACGACTGGATCAACAACCGGTTCCGGCTGCGGGTCAATGGCAGGATCAACGACCGTCTCAGGCTGCGGGTCAATAACCGGATCGGGTTGAGGGTTCGGATTCTCCGAGCGCAGATACCAATTGCCGTTGGCCGGGTTGGCCTTGCCGCCCTGCACCAACAAGTACTCGCGGGCACCCGCCACAACGCGGTTGCTCAGCGCAAACAGACCATCGGACTTGCCGTCCACCTGTACGACCTGGATGCCATCCTTTTGGGTGTAGGCGCCGGAGTCGGCCGTGGCGTTGATCTTGACCTGGGTGGACCCGGCGCTATCGCCCTTCACTACCAGCTTGTCACTGGCGGAGTTGTCATCGCCCAGTTCGGTGTCCAGCTCCAGCAGGCCATTACGCCCCACATAGTTGCCGCTCACGGTCAGGGTGTCACCAGCCGCGCCATTGGCCAGGGTAATCAGTCCGCTATTGTCGACACTGCCGTGCACAGTGTGTGTACCAGAGGAAGCCAGTTGGCTGCCCTCGCCCACACTCAGCACGCCATCGCCGTTGTTGTAGTCACCCAGGAAGAAGTCGCGCTGCAAGTCCAGCCTGCTGTTCCAGAGATCCACCCGCTGGAAGTTGCGCAGCTGGTCGATGTTGCTGGCGTCGGCGACGTAGTCGTGACTATCGAAGATCAGTTGATCATTGCCGCCTACACCACCGTCGATCAAGCCATGGCTGACGTCGTTGCCACGCACAGTCACGCTATCGTTGCCGTCACCCAGCAAGAGCGCTCCGTCCAGCACGCTGTCTTCCAGCAGTACGGTGTCATTGCCGGCACCCAGATCAACAGCGCCGGTGATCCTGCCGCCATTGACGTTGGCAAGGCTGACATCACCCGCGCCCAGGCGAATGGCTGTTGCAGTGTTGCTGCTCGCTTGGAGGGTGCCTTCGTTGATGAGCGACGTCGGGTTGCCGGTAATCAGTACCGCATCGACATTCGAAGCAGTGATCCGGGTGTCGCCCGCAATGTGGACCTGTCCAGCTGCATCGGCGTTGATACCGACACCGGTTCCACTGATGGAAACCTTCGAACCGTCAAGCATCAGGTCGCCAGTCGTGTTGGTGTACACGCCAGCACCATTGCCGGTTACATCGATCGTCCAATTCGGGCCGAGTACCAGGTCGCTGCCTGTCATCGAGCCATCGGCACCGCTCAACGCGATACCTTTGCCGCCGACCTGGCTGCTGACGATCACGTGACCATGGGAGCTGGCGTCGAGGTTGCTCTCGCTCAGCAACGCAGCACCGGAACCCTGCATTTCCAGCGTTGCACCATCGACCAGCACGTTACCGTTGCCGGACTGGTTGGTGACCAAATTGCCGTAGGATGAGCCCTTACCCGTGATATGAGCGTCCGGCCCGATCACGACTCGACCGGCATCCGCGCCAACCAAGACGCCGGATGCACTATTGTCGACAGTAATTTGGTCGTTGGTTGTCAACGACGCGCCGTCATGAACAAATATACCGGCTTTGCCATCGTCAACAGTGATCTTGCCGCGTTTACCGCTGGCATCGGCGGTGACCATCGAGCCCGAGCCGACCACCTCAATTGCGGTGCCATGGGAAAGGTGGATGTCCCCTGCGTTAACGAGTTCGGCGCCACTCTTCACCACGAAAGCGGTTACGTCGCGGGCAGCCTCGACCGAAAAATTGGCAAGGTTGGTGAACACTGACTGAGCTGCTCCCACCGCATTACCGGTCAGGTCATACCTGGTATTGTCCACCACCACGGCGGTAGTGCCGTCCTTCAGGGCCAGCTTGGCCGAACCGGACATCTGCCCAGTCGCACCGCCTTCGACTTTCAGTGCAGTAGCGCCATCGCCAGAAACGGTAATATCCAGCGCATCCAGATTGGCAGTGGAGCCCTCGCCAGTAACCTGCAGCGCAGTAGAGTTCTTGCCCGAGGCGATCAGCTTGACGGCAGCGTTGTTGTTGATCTTAGCGCCGTCCTGGATGCGGAACAGGGTCGAGCCTTCGGTGGAAACATCGAGCCCCGCGGCAGATGCACTATTGATATCAACCGAGGAGCCACGACCGGAAGCTATGAACCCATACTGCTGCTTGCCAGAGTCAAAGTGAACCGTTCCACCGGAGACGGTGATGTTACCTCCACGCTCCGCACGAGCGCCGATTGCTCCATCACCCTTGAGATTCACCGCACCACCTGCAATGTCTACCTTGGCACCAGCACCTTCGGACCAGATGCCGTAATTGCCCAATCCATTGCTTGCCAGTCCACCGGCCACATTGACTATCCCGGAGTTGCGGATACTCGCGGTGCTTCCGATAGCCTCAGGTGAGACCACGGCCTTCAGCCCTACACCATTGATACCATTAAGATTGATGAAACCTGTGTTGGAGAGATTCGCTGCGCCCTCAACGGCGAGCATGCCAACGTTCAGACGCGGATCACCATCGACTGCCCCATTGACGTTGATGGTGCCGGAGTTGGTAATGCGCGAGGCAGTCTTGGAGTAGATGCCAACCGCATTTTGCGTACGACTGCCGATGGTGATGTCACCGGCATTCTCTACAACACTTGTATTCCCCCCCCAGTACGACCGGATACCCACCAAGCTATTGGCGGAATTGCTGGACAGCGCAACTTCCTCAACGGCATCACTGTTCTGAAGCTGCGGACCGCGACCAAGGTAGATTTCACCATTATTGGTGAAACGGGAATCGCGAACATCTACGCCAAAGCTACCCTGGCCACCGCCAGTACCGTTGACACCGATATTGATGTTCCCATCATTGCGCACAAACGCACCGCTCGAAGCCTGAATCCCGACGCTGACGCCGCCACCGGTTGAACCGGCAGTGGCCACGTTGATTACACCGCTGTTGGTTGCAGTGGCGCTGCTGGAAGCTTCGACACCAATGACTCGCGATCCGCCGGTACTGTCTATCGAACCGTCCTCGTTCTGCACAAAGCCTGCATTAAGGACACCATTATTCTCAACCTGACTGCCACTGCCCGTTGCATTCAGCACCGTACTCACACCAGTCCCTGAGTGCCCCACTATGCCATCATTGACAAGATGTCCGCCTTGGCGGGCACTCATGACATAAGTGATCTGGTTTTGCGCACCGATCAAGGCAGCTCCCTGAGCAATGTGACCGGTCGCCTTCGCGCCGGAAACCTCAACCAATACGTTGGTGCCAGGTGCAATCAAAAGCTCGTCACCCGCTGCGGGAGCAGCATTGACGACAATAGTCTGGGCTGCAGTCGTCAGCCCTTTGTTGAACTCTGCCGTATAGCGATCAGCCGCAAGAGCGCCCGATTGCAGTTGAGCAATCAACCAGTCGTTGTACGCGCGCTGATCTTCAACGTTCGCGACGGTTCGTTGGCTGCCATCAAACGCGGTGAAGGTGCCACCAAAGGTGGCCACACCAGTAACGGAACTGCCGGCAGTGCCTGAAGCAGTCGTCTGGTTCGCACGCAAGCCAATAATATTCTTGGAAGTCCAATTAAGCTCGCTGCGTCCAGCCCCCGAGCCATCCACGTAGAACAGGGACGATTGTTTGGCCGCCAGATTCTGAAGACTGTTGGCCGCACTGGTGACGGCTTGCGAACTGTCACCGAGATTAACGTTCAGCGTGCCGCCAGAGGCGTCAACAGTGCCCAGTCGCATATCGATGTACTGCTGATCGCCAACGCCTTTCACTACGCCGACGCTGGTTGCACCAGTAATAGCGGACAACGCAACCAGCTTGGCCGAATCGTGCACGGCAATGGTGGATGTGCCACCTGAAACCCGGTCCGGAATCAGAACGGTTTTCGTGAGAGCATCAACCGATACCCGCGCGGCGCCGATCCACTCCGCACCGGACACAATACGGCCGGCGTCCAGTAAGTCCTGATAAGTTGTCGGAGTGTTGCCGCCATCGAACAGCCCCAAGGCAATATTACTTACCGGGCCACTAAGCGTATCAGTCACGCCATCTCGGATGACTGTCGAGCCGAACTTGTCATCGTTATCCGCGGGATTGTAGGTCGGCAGGGCTGCTGCCTCAGCGCCAAGAATGGGGGCCATGAGAGTCGCCAAAATGGCAGACGCAAGAGTACCGGCAGCAGATTTCCGGTGCCCTTTTGCGTTCTCGGACACCGCGGTCCACAGACCCGTGGCGGAGTTGCGCACGACACGAAATACCTTGTTCATCTTTTAGACCTCGACTCCAACTGTTTGAACCGCTTGTGACGGGTTCCGTGTGCGCTTTTGGCGCGTTCTGAAACGTTGGAGAAATGATCGAGTCCTACAGAAAACGCAGAAATCGGACTTTTCTTTTCTTAAAGGGATTTTCTGTAGGATTCTTCCGATTGCTGGTTTTTTCTTCGGAAGCTCTGCTGCGGAGTGGCACAGGGGAAATGATGAGCGACCAGCTGGCTCGGGGTCCTCAGGTACGAGGACGTCACCCGTCCGAGATCGGCTTGCTGAAGCAGCTATACCGGCCCCAGATGGAGCTCACCGAACGTGTTCAAGAAAAGTTCAGCTTTTCCAACACATCCATCAAGAGTGACTAGAGGCTACGCCCGCGCGTAGTCGCGATCAGCTCGGTCGCCCGTGCACGCAGCTGGCCGCAGCCGCCGTCGACATCCTGCCCGGCGCTGTTGCGCACCTTGGTCAGCACGCCGCGGCTATGCAGGTAGCGGACGATTTCGCCGATGCGCTCGCCGTCAGGGCGCTGGTACTGGTCGCCCTCCAGCGCGTTGAAGGGGATCAGGTTGAGCACGCCGAATTTGCCCCTGAGCAGCCGCAGGATGCCGTCGAGTTCTTCCTGGCTGTCGTTGACGTCCTTGAGCAGTGTCCACTGGTACTGGATCGGGTAATCCGTCGCGCGCGCATAGGCCTCGCCCTGCTCCACCAGTTCCTCCGGCGTCAGCTTCGGCGCGCGGGGCAGCAGGTGCTCGCGCAGCTCGGCATTGCTGGTGTGCAGCGAAAGCGCCAGGGCCGGCTTGATCCGCTGCTGCGGCAGGCGCTCGAACACGCGCGGGTCGCCCACGGTGGAGAACACCAGGTTCTTGTGGCCGATGCCGCCGTCGGTGCCGAGGCGGTCGATGGCTTCCAGCACGTTATCGAGGTTGTGCGCCGGCTCGCCCATGCCCATGAACACCACCTTCTTCACCGGCCGCACGCGCCGCGCCAGCACCAGCTGGGCGACGATCTCGGTGGTGGACAGTTGCCGCAACAGGCCGCTCTTGCCGGTCATGCAGAAGCGGCAGCCCACGGCGCAACCGACCTGGGTGGACACGCACACGCCACCGCGCGGCAACAGCACGCTTTCCACCATCTGCCCGTCGGCCAGGCGCACCAGCAGGCGCTCGGAGTTGTCACCGCCGGGATGACGGGAATGAACGGACGCCAGGGCATCCAGCTCGGCGGCGATCTGTGCCACGCCATTGCGCACACTCAGCGGCAGGAAGTCCTCGGTGGCCTGCCGCTTGGTGCCGGCATCCAGTGGCTTGCCTTGCAGCCAGGCACGCAGCATCCGCCCGCGGTGCAGGGGCAGCGCGCCAAGGTCGGCGAGGCGTTGTTCGAGGTCGGAGATTCGCATGGGGCGCGAATCCTACCACCGCCCCACGCCGGGGCGTAGCGCAGTCGGTCGTGGGCGCTGAAAACACCGCCGCAGAGCCGTCGCTGCGTCAAACCTACGCACTGCGCTTTGAGATTTGTCTTATTCAGCCACCGTTCGTCGCCGCCCTACAGTGCCGCCGCCCTGCCCTGCATCCGGGAGCGGGGTCTTTGCATACAAGGAGTAAGCATGAAGAAGTTCCTGAGCGCCGCCGCGCTGGTTTCCGTCGCCGTCCTGGCCAGCGGTTGCAGCAGCTACAACATCAGCCAGCCGATCGCCCCGGTGGCCGGCGCCGTGAAGACCGACCTGAAGGCCGACGTCGCCGTTGGCGGCCCGATCAGCGGGCAGTCGCAGGTCAACATCCTGTTTGGTTTCATCAAGTTCGGTGGTGACAGCCAGTTCGCCGACGGCGTGACCTATGGCGCCGAAAGTGGCTCGGGCATGAGCCTGGCGGCCTTCGACCCGGTGTCCAGCGCCAAGGCCGCCGCCGCCTTCAAGGCAGTGAAAAGCTCCGGCTCCGACCTGATCGTCGCGCCGCGTTACGAAGTGACCGTACAGGACTACGTCATCTTCAAGAAGGTGGACGTCAAGGTCACCGGCAACAAGGGCAACATCAACAACATCCGTTGATGCTCGCCGGGCGGGGCGCAATGCCCCGCCTTCGGCTGGAGCGAACGCAGCGACGATGCTAGGGTCTGCCCATTGCATTGCCAGGAAGTCGTCATGCACCGGAACGCCCCACTCGCCCTCGCCGTCCTCCCTCTTCTCATCGCCAGCTTCGCCCAGGCAGCCCCGCCGGATTTCGACGCCAAGGTAAACAAGCTCGCCCAGCAGGTCATGCGCGAACAGAACATCGCCGGCCTCGCCATCGGCGTGACCGACCACGGCGAACAACGCTTCTACAACTTCGGCGTGGCCTCGAAGGAGAGCAAGCAGCCGGTGAGCAGCGACACGCTGTTCGAGATCGGCTCGGTGAGCAAGACCTTCACCGCCACCCTGGCCGGCTTCGCCCAGGCCGCCGGCAAGCTCAAGCTCGCAGACAGCCCCACGCGCTACCTGAAGGAACTGCTCGGCAGCGCCCTGGACAAGGTGACGCTGCTCCAGCTCGCCACCCACGTCACCGGTGGTTTCCCGCTGCAACTGCCCGAGGACGTGAAGACACCCCAGCAGCTCACCGACTACTACAGGACCTGGCAGCCGCAGTATCCCGCCAATACCCAGCGCACCTATGCCAACCCCAGCATCGGCCTGCTCGGCATCGCCACCGCGCACGCCCTCGACGTGCCGTTCAAGACCGCGATGCAGCGCAACATCTTCGCGCCGCTGGGTCTTAGCAACACCCACATCGACGTACCGGTGACCCGCCAGGGCATCTACGCCCAGGGCTACGACAAGGACGATGCCCCCGTGCGGGTCAACCCCGACCAGATCGCCGACGAGGCCTACGGCGTGAAGTCCAGCAGCCGCGACCTGTTGCGCTTCGTGCAGATCCAACTGGGCGAGGTGAAGCTTGGCGACAAGCTGCGCTCGGCTGTGGACGCCACGCGCACCGGCTACTACCAGGTCGGGCCGATGACCCAGGACCTGGTCTGGGAGCAGTACGCCTACCCGCCCAAGCTCGCCGAACTTCAGCAATACAACGGCCCTTCGATGGTGCTGGAGAGCCAGCCGGTGACGGCACTGCGCAAACCGTTGCCACCGCAGCAGGACGTCTGGGTGAACAAGACCGGCGCCACTGGTGGTTTCGGCGCCTACGTCGCGTTCATCCCGTCGAAGCAGCGCGGCATTGTCATTCTCGCCAACCGCAACTACCCCAACGAAGTGCGGGTGAAGCTGGCCTGGGACATTCTCTCCAGGCTGAACTGACTCAGGCCTGTGCCTGGGCCTTGAGGAAGAGTGCGAACAACTCCGGCTGCGACTTGATATTGAGCTTGGCGTAGATGTGCCGGCGATGAACTTTCACCGTCTCGGCCGAGATATCCAGCTTGTTCGCCACTTCCTTGTTGGAGCAGCCGCTGAGTATCAGACGGATCACGTCCAGTTCGCGGGCAGTCAGCGGTGTGCCTAGACGTTCCATGGCCTGCTCCAGGTCGCCCTGCCAACGCTGCGGCTGACGCGTCGGCGCCTCGCTCACCGCGGCCTCGAAGAACAGCCGCTGGCGCATCAGGCCGGCCACCCAGGGACGGGCCAGCTCCAGCAGCGCCAGGTGCTCCGGGGTGAAGCGACTCAGGCTGCCGAGTGAAAGGCAGAGGGTGCGCGTCTCATCGATCGGCACGTTGTAGTGCACCTCGTCCTCCTTCACGTTCTGGTTGAAGTACAGGCGGTAGTACTCCGTCTGGGTGAAGCGTTCGGGCGCCACCTCAGCGAGGCGGAACAAGCCGCTCACCGGCTTCTCGCGGTTGGCGATGTAGAACGGATCGAGCAGGTACAGGCCCTGGATGTAATCGTGGAACAGCGGGTCGGGTGACTCGCCCTCGTAGGGGCTCTCGGCAAACGAATAGGGCCGGCCATCGCTGAACATCACCGCCACCCAGGAGTCCACCGGCACATAGTCGCCCAGCACGCGCACCAGCGAACGCCAGAAACCGGGGCAGTCCAGTTCCTCGATCAACTGCCCTATCGCGCGGTGCCAGGCCATGTCCGCAAGGTTCAGGTTCATGCTCGTACCCCCTGGGGTTAACTATTCGGCGTGATAGGAAATTCCTAGGCGAAACGCATACTTGCATTGCCTTCGGGAGCTTGTCACTGGCCCGTGGGGCCCATACGAACAACAACAAGGTCCAGACATGAAACTCGAACTGGTACAGCTCGCGGCGCGTGACGGCGACACCGGGCATAACCTGCAGCGCATCCTCAAGGCCATCGCCACCTGTGCGCCCGATACCGACCTGGTGGTCTTCCACGAGGCACAGATCACCGGCTTCCTCGAGGCCGACAACATCGCCAGCAATGCCGAGCCACTGGATGGCCCGAGTGTGCGTGCGATCCAGCAAGCCGCCCGCGACTGCGAAGTCGCCGTGGTGGTCGGACTGATCGAGAACGATGCCGGGCGCTTCTACAACACCACGCTGTTCATCGCCCCCGAAGGCATCCAGGCGAGCTACCGCAAGACTCATCTGTGGGTTGGCGAACCCGGCCTGGTCGAGCCCGGCGACCGCTATGTGAGCTTCCAATGGCGTGGCGTACGCATGGGCCTGCTGATCTGCTACGACACCGAGTTCCCGGAAACCGCCCGCGCGGTAGCGGAACTGGGCACCGAGCTGTTGCTGGTCACCGACGGCAACATGGAGCCCTACGGCCACGTGCACCGCACCTCCATCGCCGCCCGCGCCCAGGAGAACCAGTTCTTCGCCGTGGTAGTGAACCGCGTCGGCGACGGCAGTGATGATCTGGTCTTCGCGGGCGGCAGCGCCGCCGTCAACCCGTTCGGCCACACCCTGTTCGAGGCCGGCCGCGGCGAATGCCGGCACAGCGTGGTACTGGACCTCAGCCAGATCGCCGCTGCCCGGGCACTTTACGACTATCACCGGGAAAAGCGCTTCCAGCTGCCCGGGCAGCGCATCGAGCACGCCGATGGCCGGCGCGAGCTGCTGATTCCCTGAGCCGTCCGCGGCCCTTTTACGGATGCAACCTGCCGATAACAATCACAACGAAAACCGCCGGCGCTCCTTGCGAACGCCGGCCAGGAGCGCCCCATGAAAGCCCCCTTCCTCCTTGCACCCTTGCTGGCACTTGCCAGTCTGTTCGGCGCCGCCTCGGCCGCCGAAACCCCCACCGTTCACCTGTACAACTGGTACGACTTCATCGCCCCCGAAACGCCCAAGGCCTTTCAACAGGAAACCGGAATCAACCCGGTGCTGGATGTGTTCGACAACGCCGAAGTGATGCAGAGCAAGCTGATGGCCGGACGCACCGGCTACGACGTGGTGGTGATCAGCGGCGATGTGCTGCCCAACCTGATCAAGGCTGGCGTGCTGCAGGAGCTGGACCGCTCGAAACTGCCGAACTGGCCGCACTTGGACCCGGAAGTGCTCGCCACCCTGCAACGCAACGATCCCGGCAATCGCTACGGCGCGCCGTACATGTGGGGCACCACCGGCATAGGCTACGACGTCGACAAGCTCCACCAGCTGTTCGGCGATAACCCGCCAGTGAACACCTGGGACCTGATCTTCAAGGAAGAGAACATCGCCAAGCTCAGCCAGTGCGGCGTGGCCATGCTCGACGCGCCGGGGGAGATCATTCCCATCGCCCTGCACTACCTCGGCCTGCCCAGCAACAGCCAGAACCCCGACGACTACCGCAAGGCCGAGGAACTGCTGCTGAAGATCCGCCCCTACGTGCGCTACTTCGACTCGTCGAAATTCATCACCGACCTGGCCAACGGCAACACCTGCGTGGTGGTCGGCTGGGAAGGCGGAGTGTTCGACGCGCGCCTGACCGCCGAGCGCGCCGGCAACGGCCGCAGGATCGCCTACAGCATCCCCCGCGAAGGCGCACCGGTCTGGGTGGAGAATTTCGTGCTGCTCAAGGACGCGCCACACCCCGAGCAAGGTCTGGCTTTCATCGACTACATGCTGCGCCCGGAGGTGGTGGCCAGGAGTTCGGACTACGTCGGCTACCCCAATGCCAACCGCGACGCTACCGCCCTGGTGGACAAGAAGTTGCGCGATGACCCGGGCGCCTACCCCTCCAAGGAAGTGATGGCCACCCTGTTCCCGGTCGAACCACTGCCGCTGAAGGCCGAGCGCATTCGCACCCGGGTCTGGAGCAAGGTGAAGACCGGGACCTGAGCCGCTCCATCAGCGCCAGCAATATTCGTTATCAAAACGCCGGTAATGATCCCTGGCGGCGGAACCTGTAGCGTGCTCAGCTGACGCATTCCGCCACCAGAGGATCAGTGCCTTGCCCCGCCTCCCACTGCAACGCGCGCCCATCGGCGACTACGACCATTCGCCGCAATCGCGCAGCGGCCGCTTCCATAACCTCAAGCCGCGCTCTCCCGACATGCCAGAGCCCAGCGCGAAAGTGCTGTAGAACGTACTCTTCAACAAGCCGAAGAACACCGTGCCGCGCGCTCCGGTGCCGGTGCGTGCGCTGACGCCGGACGAACTGGACGCCGCCCCGGACCGCAGTCTGTATCGCCTCGGGCACTCCACCCTGCTGCTCAAGCTGCGCGGCGGCTGGTGGCTGACCGATCCGGTGTTTTCCGAACGCGCCTCGCCGTTCAGCTTCGCCGGACCCAAGCGCTTCCACGCACCACCGATTGCCCTGCAGGACCTGCCGCCAATCCGCGGCGTGATCCTCTCCCACGACCACTACGACCACCTCGATCGCGCGACCATCGCCGTGCTCGCCGCGCGCGCGGAGGTCTTCCTCACTCCGCTGGGCGTAGGTGACCGCCTGCTGGACTGGGGCGTGCCGGCGGAGAAGATCCGCCAGCTGGACTGGTGGCAGAGCACCACGGTGGACGGCCTGTGCCTCACCGCTACTCCGGCTCAGCATTTCTCCGGCCGTGGTGTACGCGACGGCAACCGTACCCTGTGGTGCTCCTGGGTGATCGAGGATGACAGCCTGCGCATCTTCTTCAGCGGCGACACCGGCTACTTCGACGGCTTCGCCGAGATCGGCCGGCGCTTCGGCCACTTCGACCTGACGCTGATGGAAACCGGCGCCTACAACGAACACTGGCCCTACGTGCACATGCACCCGCAACAGACCGTGCAGGCGCATCAGGACCTCAACGGCCGCTGGCTGCTGCCGATCCACAACGGCACCTTCGACCTGGCGATGCATGCCTGGTACGAACCCTTCGAGCGCGTGCTGGAGATCGCCGGCGAGCGTGGGCTCACCGTCACCACGCCAATGATGGGCGAGCGCATCGACATCGAGGCGCCCCATCAAGGTGAACGCTGGTGGCGCGGTGTGGTGGCCGAGGAAGCCCGTACGCCGGCACCACGCTGCGGCTGCCGCACTGCCCGTGAGAGCTGAGTCCCAGCTTTTGTAGGATGACGTGGAGCGCGGCGATACCTATTGGCGCATTGCACCAACCGCATGGGTATCGCTGCGTTCCACCCATCCTACGCTCAGGGTTTCCGAGATATTCCACCGTCGGTTGAATCAGTCGCTGGCCAGCTCGAAGAGCTGCCAGCGCACCGAGCTGACACCCTTCTCCAGGCTGATGCGGCTGACCATGCGTTCCAGCTGGCCGGCGGCGCCGTGGCCGCCGAGCAGCTCGGCGCGCACTTCGAGTTTCGCCGGGTTGGCCTGGTCCTCGCTGTGCAGCGATTGCAGACGCAGCTCGCTGCTGTCCAGGCTGTGCAACATCAGGCTGCGCACCTGGATTTCGTCCTCGGCACGGCAGACGATGGCAACGCCATAACGCTGCTCCGCCTCGTTGGCCGGCAGCACATCCTGATGGTTGATGCGCTGGGCGATGTCACGCAGCAGGATGTTGGCGCAAAGCACCACCACGCTGCCCAGCGCCGCCTCCAGCAACAGCCCCATGCTGCACAGCACACCGATGGCAGCGGTGCACCAGAGCGTGGCGGCGGTGTTCAGGCCGCGCACGTTCAGGCCATCACGCATGATCACGCCACCGCCCAGGAAGCCGATTCCAGACACTACGTAGGCAGCGATGCGCGGCGCATCCGCGGACAGCCCCGGCATGGCCTGGGTCATCAGCACGAAAAGGCAGGCCCCGGTGCTGACCAGCGCATTGGTGCGCAGGCCGGTGAGACGCTGGCGCAGTTGGCGTTCGGCGCCGATCAGGGCGCCGAGGATGAGTGCCGCGGCGACCCGCAGCAGGAAGATTTTCCAATCCATGTTCCACCTCGTTCGCGGCGCAGGGCCGCTCCATGCGCCGGGCGATGCCGGCGCGCATTCGGGGGATGGATTGCGAGAGTGCGAAGGGCCAGGCTGGCCCCGCAGGGGAATGGTGAGACGTCATCCCTTGGTGGGATGCGTATCGCCACTGTCCGCAACGCAGCGAGACAGTGGCAGGGCTCTGCCGGACGGCTCGCTGTTCAGACCTGTCGCAATCGACCAGGGCAAGTGTCCAAGGCAGGACTCCTCTGTGATTCAAAAAAAGCGACCGGACCCGGTGTGAGCACTGCCCGGGACAGCTCCGGCCGCGAGTCGTCATCATCCCCGAGCTGCCTTAAGGTTTCCTTAGCGGCCCTCAGGAGGCGCCTTCGCGCCAGCGCGCCGGGGTGGTTCCGACCCGCGCCTTGAACAGACGGACGAAGAAACTGACGTTCTCGTAACCGACCCCGGTGGCGATCTCGCGCACCGACAGCTGGGTAGCCAGCAGCAGCTTCTTCGCCTTGTCGATGCGTACCTGCTGCAGATAGAGATTCGGCGGCAACTTCGTCGCCTCGCTGAAGCGGCGCTTGAAGGTCCGCTGGCTGACGCCGGCCTGGCGCGCCATGCGCTCGATGGTCAGGGGCTCGGCGTGGTGACTCTCGATCCAGTCCTGTACCCGCAATACCGTGTCGTCGCAATGGTTGCGATGGCCCGGCAGGATCGGCCCGAGGCGGTGCGGATCGGCCACCAGCAGGTGGGTGGCGCAGAGCTGGGCGAAGCGGTCACCGCGGTCGCGCGCGAGAATGTCCAGCAAGGCGTCGAAGCAGCCATTGAGCGAGCCGGTGCTGTAAAGCCCACCCTCCTGCAGGAAGGACTCCCGCGCCACGAAGCGGCACGCCGGGTAGCGCTTGCCCAGCTGCCGGACGAAGGCCCAGTGCGTGGCCAGCAGTCCGCCGTCCAGGCGCCCACTGGCTGCCAGCCAGGCGGCCCCCGTGGTCAACGCCAGCACCCGCGTGCCGGCGTCGATGTGCTGGCCCAACCATTCCAGCACTCGCGCATCCGCTTCGAAGCCGGCCAGGCGCGGTCCCTCGATGGCCGGCAGGACGATCAGAGAAGCCGCCCTGACGTCTTCCAGCGCAGCGTCCGGTGTAATGACGTGGCCGCCTGCTGCGGACACTGGCGCGCCATCGACCGACACCACCCGCACCGTGAAGGACGGTTGCATCCCCAGGTGCTTCTCCAGCAAAGCCGCAATGCGGAAGAAATCTGCGGCCGAGAACAACCCCATCGCCCAACAGCCGTCGTAGGCCAGTATCGCTATCTGTTCCAAACTCCCTCCTGGCCCGATCGGACTATGCATGAGCCCATCTGAACATCGCCTCGGTCACCTGCCGGGAATACTATGACCGAACCCACAGCGAGTCAGTACAGGAGCGTGTCATGTCGTTGCCCGTCACCACCCGGGAACACTGGATCAGCAGCGAAAAGGGCCAACTGTTCGCCCAGGACTGGACGCCCGCCGAAACCGTCGGCGAGCCGATCCTGCTGCTGCATGACTCGCTGGGCTGCGTGACCTTGTGGCGCGATTTCCCGCAGCAGCTCGCGCGCACCACTGGACGCCAGGTCATCGCCTACGATCGCCTCGGTTTCGGCCGTTCCGATCGCTATCCCGGCGCCCTGCCCCTGGACTTCATCGACGACGAGGCGCGCCGCTTCTTCCCCCTGCTGCAACAGCACTTCGGCTTCGAACGCTGTGTGGTCTTCGGCCACAGCGTCGGCGGCGCCATGGCCGTGGCCTGCGTGGCGCAGCATCCGCAAGCGTGCGTGGCGCTGGTCACCGAGTCGGCCCAGGCCTTCGTCGAGCACCAGACCCGCGACGGCATCCGCGCCGCCGAGGTGGAGTTCGCCCGCGATGGCCAGCTGGAGCGCCTGCAGAAGTACCACGGCGACAAGGCCTTCTGGGTGCTGCGTGCCTGGGTCGACACCTGGCTGTCCGATGACTTCAGCGACTGGAATCTGGACGCCGAGTTGGCCCAGGTGAAGTGCCCGATCCTCAGCCTGCATGGCGAGCAGGACGAGTACGGCTCGGCCGCGCACCCGGAACGCTTTACCTCGGTCCCCGGCGTACCGACGATGCTCAGGCTGCTGCCCGACTGCGGCCACGTTCCGCACCGCGAACAACAGCCGGCGGTACTCCAGGCGGTGAGCGAGTTCCTGCAGCGTTATCTGCCCTAGGCCCCGTCACTGGCGGGGTACGGCAGCTACCGTCTGGCTGGAAAGTTGAATCTAGTTCCGCGCGGCACAGTCACAACGACCAGGCGCCGTCGCCTCGCTTCGTCCATACAGAGCAAGGCGGCCTCAAGGGCGTCGTTGCGCAGGCGCCGCAAGGAGCCAGCACAGCGACAAGACTGATTTGCTGCGCAGGTAGGTCCGATCATGTGCCGCCTTCTTCCAACGCTGCTGCTCACCCTGTGGGCGGCCTTTTCTTTCGCCGCCGACATCGGCAGCTCCACCGACGAGAAAGCCCAGGCCGCCGTGAGCAAGGGTGAAGTGCTGGAACAGCAGGTCGCCCACCCCGCCACGGCAGTCACCACCGCAGCGCCCATTACCAAAGCTGAAGTGAAGGCCGTCGACCCGGTCGGCAAAGCGCCGCTGGACGACGCTGTTGTCTGCCTGTCACGGACCATCTATTGGGAAGCCAAGGGCGGCGGCAAGGCGGACATGGAGGCCGTCGCCAATGTCGTGCTCAACCGCATGGGCCACGGCGGCTTCCCCGACACGGTGTGCGGGGTGGTCAAGCAGGGCCAGGAGCAGAAGCATTGCCAGTTTTCCTGGTGGTGCGACGGCCGCTCCGACCAGGTGGAAGAAAAGAACCGCTACGACATCGCCAAGGAAATCGCCCGCAAGGCGCTGAACCAGCAACTCGGCGACCGCACCCGCGGCGCCATGTACTTCCATGACCGCCATGTATCACCAAGCTGGGCCAAGGAGTACATCCGCACGGCGGAGACTGACGAGTTCGTCTTCTACAAGCCGCGCGGCGGTGATGCGCGCTAGAGCGCCTTCAGTTGGCGGCGCTGGAGCCGTCACGCTGGGCGTCCATCCAGCGCACCAGTGCCTCGCCGAACTCCGGCGGTGCCTTGCGCCCGACACGGCGCGCGAGGTCGAGCACCGTGTGCTGGGCCAGGGCCTCTTCCATGCGCTTCTGCGCGGTCAGCATGACCGCGTGGATCGAGCAGGTGCCGCAGGTCGCCCATTCCGGCGGCGAGCCTTCGAACACGGCGCAACGGCCTCGGATGTCGCGGCATTCGAAGATCTGTTTGTCGTCATCGATGGCCTTGACGATATCCAGCACGGTGATTTCGTCCGCCGGCCGCGCCAGACGGAACCCACCGCGCACGCCTTCGGTGGCCGCCACCAGCCCGGCCTTGGCCAGCTTGGTGAAGACCTTGGCGAGCAGCTCCTGGGGCACGCCCTGCAACTCCGCCAGCGCACGCACGCTGGAGTCCCGGTTGTCACCCTTCTCGTCTGTCAGAAAGAGCAGGCAGTGAATGCCGTACTCCACCCCCGCACTGTACAAAGCCATCATAAACTCCGACTAGATTAGTCGTATTATTCTCCGGCCACGCCGGGTATTCGGCAAGCACTTAAGCACGCACCCTGACGAGCTGTCATCTATGGCACGGGCATTTTTGCGCTTTCCCATGCTCCTCGCATAAATAGAAGCAGCACCGCTTCTACGAGCTCAGCCGTGACGAACGGTCGGAGTTTGAGGCAAAAATCGGTTGCACCACTTAACTACGACAAATATAGTCGTAGTTATCCGAGACGAGCCGGGAAGCGAACCGCTCCGATATCAGGCACTCGGGAACCCAACAACCTGGATTCATCCTTTTCGTCGGAGAGCACCATGAAACAACGCATCCTGATCGTCGGCACCGGTTTCGCAGGCATGTGGAGCGCCCTGAGCGCCACGCGCCTGCTCGACCTGCACCAGCGCGGCGACGTCGAAGTCGCGGTCCTCGCCCCCCAGGCCGAACTGCGCATCCGCCCGCGCTTCTACGAGCCGAACGTGCACCAGATGGCCGCTCCGCTGGGCGACCTGTTCGGCGCCGTGGGCGTGACCTTCATCCAGGGCAGCGCCGAGCAGATCGATGTCGATGGCCGCCAACTGGACTACCGCAACGCCAGCGGCGAGATCGCCACCCTGGGCTTCGACCGTCTGATCCTCGCCAGCGGCAGCAAAGTCGCTCGCCCCGCCCTGCCGGGCATCGAGCACGCCTTCGACGTGGATGAGATCGACCAGGCCGTGCGCCTTGAAACGCATATCCGCGCGCTGCACCAGTTGCCGGAGTCCGAAGCGCGCAACACGGTGATCGTCGCTGGCGGCGGTTTCACCGGCATCGAAACCGCCGCTGAAATGCCCGCACGACTGCGGGAAGTACTGGGCGCGGACGCCAAGGTCCGGGTCATCGTGGTCGATCGCGGCGCCGAGATTGGCGGCGCACTGGGCATCACCTCGCAGTCCGTGGTGGCCGAAGCCTCCGCCGAGCTGGGCGTGGAATGGCGCCTGAAGGCCTCGGTGGAATCCATCGACGAGAACGGTGTGACCCTCTCCAGCGGCGAGCGCATCGACGCGAAGACCGTGATCTGGACCGCCGGCGTGCGTGCCAGCTCGCTGACCGAACAGGTCGCCGGCGAACGCGACCGCCAGGGCCGCCTGCACGTGGACCGTAATCTCCAGGTCATCGGTCAGGACGCAGTGTTCGCCACCGGCGACACCGCTTACGCCGCCACCGACGAGGTCGGCAACTACGCGCTGATGACCTGCCAGCACGCCATCGCCCTGGGCCGCTCGGCCGGTAACAACGCCGCCGCCGACCTGCTGGGCGTAGCACCCATCCCCTACAGCCAGCCCAAGTACGTGACCTGTCTGGACCTGGGCGCCTGGGGTGCGCTGTTCACCGAAGGCTGGGACCGCCAGGTGCGTTTCCAGCGTGAGGAAGGCAAGAAGATCAAGACCGAGATCAACACCGTGTGGATCTACCCGCCAGCCGCCGATCGCGCCACCGCGCTGGCAGCCGCCGACCCGATGATCCCGGTCGTGGCCTGATGCGTTGAGCCAAGCCCCGGATGGCACGCGCCTTCCGGGGCTTTTTCATGCCTGCTGTACGGCTTCCACCGTAGAAGCCGGCCCTCTGCCACGCGGCAGGCAGAGCGACTCGACCATCCGCACCAGCGTATCGATCACCTCCTCGCGCCCCAGTAGTGGCTGCGCCTCGCTCAGGTAGCGGGCAGTGGTGTACTGAACGGAGTTGATCACCACGAAAAGTACTGCCGGCAAGTTGTCGATGCGATAGTCGTCGAAGTGGCGCATCAGGTACTGCCGGCACACCTCCATCATCTGCTGCTCCAGGGACTGGAACACCGGCGCGGAATTCAGCCGGTGCCAGTGCCGCAGCAGCTCGCGCTGCGCCGCGTCGCCCTCCACCTGCTCGAAGATGCCCTCCAGAACCCCACGGGTAACGCTGCCGATGTCCGCCCCCAGCAACGGCGTGACGCGTTCGTGCACCACCTTCATCAGCGTGCCGGCACGCTGCATCAGCAGGGCCTCGACGATCATTTCCTTGTTGGCGAAGTACTGATAAAGCGAGCCGACGCTCACTCCGGCACGGCGCGCCACGTGGTTGGTGGTCAGTGCATCGAGACCGTGCTCGCCGATAACCAGCGCCGCGGCCTCAACCAGCACAGCCACCATCTCGCTGGCGCGCTGCTGCCTGGGTTGCTTCCTCATACCTCTCCCCTGTTGCGAGCCGGATGCGAGTTGAATGCGAGCAAATACTCGCAATAGCGTAATTCGAGGCATCCGCCCGGCAACCCATCCAAGGTATGAATCGATGAGCGCAACTGCCCTGCCCACCCGCCACGGCGCCGACCTGTCCCGTGCCCGCCGCACCGCTGCGCCGATCAAACGCTTCCTCAAGGCCCCCTGCGAGCCGGATGCCGCGACCTGGCAGGCCATCGGCGAGTCGCTCATGGTCGGCGACGCCCCCATGGATGCGCTGGTGGCGTGGATGTTCGACATCGGGCTCGGCAGCGGCATGCGCCTGTACGAACAGGCCCTGAACCAGGGCATTACAGCCATCCGCGACGCGCCTCCGGCGTTGACGGACTTCTTCGCAAGGGTCGACACAGCGCCCGACTGGGTCGATCCACAACGCCTCGATGAAGGCGCCCGCGCCTGCGGACTCTCCGGGCTCACCGGGATGCGCGTACTGCGTGACCTGGGCCTGCTGGCCGGCTACCAGGCCTCCGGCATCAACCGCACCCTGGTGCTCACCGGCGCGCTGGAGAAAGGTCCGCAGCGGCGCGTCGCCGAAACCACCAAATGGTGGATCGACTGCACCCGTCCCGGCGGCATGGCCCGCGGCGCAGCGGGCTATCGCAGCACGCTGCACGTACGTCTGGTGCATGCACTGGTGCGACGGCGGGTATCACGGCTGGAGGCCTGGGATTTCACCCACTACGGCCTACCGGTCAACCAGGGCGACATGCACGCGACCTACCTGGCCTTCTCGGCCATCTTCCTGATCGGCCAGCGCATGCTGGGTGTGGTCCTGAGCCGTGGCGACCGCGAAGCGATCATCCACCTCTGGCGCTACATCGCCTGGCTGATGGGCGTCGAGGAACGCTGGCTGTGCGCCAGCGAGAACGAGGCCATCCGCGCGCTCTACCACAACCTGCTGTCCCAGGCGCCGCCGGACGACAGCAGTCGCATCCTCGGCTCGGCGCTGGTGGACGAGCCGCTGCAGCGCCACTATGCCAACTTCGCCTGGCTGCGTGGCCGGCTGAACCGGGCCATCCACCTGAGCATTGCCGGCACCTTCATCGACGCCCAAGGCCGGCGCGCCCTCGGCCTGCCGGCCGGCAGCCTGCCCTGGTACCCGCTGCTGACCGCGCCGCCGCGCTTCCTCTTCCACTGCCTGCTGCGCGCGTGTCCCGGCGGCCGCGACTGGCTCATGAGGCACGGCCTGCAAAGCCAGGAAAACTACCTGCGCACGCTGTTCGGCGGCGCCGATCCAAGGCTGATCGCGCCCACACACCTGAAAACCGAAGACGTCCGCCCCTGAAACTCCCGGTTCCGCGATCCGATGAAAAAAACCGCACTCGCAGCGCCCTTGCGCGATCCATTGACGGGAGAGCCTTCGAGGAGCCGCCATGAGCACACCGCCTGAGCTGCCAGAGCTACCGTCCGACCTCCACTACGTCGACGACAGGCTACCGGGGATCAGCCGGCGCCGTCTGCGTGGGCGCTTCGCCTACTTCGATCCGGGCGGCGAGCGCATCCGCGTGGAAGCGGAAATCGAGCGCATCAACAGCCTGGCGATTCCGCCGGCGTACATCGACGTGTGGATCTGCATCGATCCGCTCGGCCACCTGCAGGCCACCGGCCGCGACGTGCGCGGGCGCAAGCAGTACCGCTACCACCCGCGTTGGACCGAGGTTCGCGACAGCGCCAAGTACGAGCGCCTGCTGCGTTTCGGGGAAAACCTGCCCGCCCTGCGCAAACGCCTTGAACGGGACCTGGCACGACCGGGTCTGGGGGCGGAAAAGGTCATGGCAACCGTGGTCGAACTGCTCGACCGCACGCTGATCCGCATCGGCAACCAGCGTTACCGCAAGGAAAACCGCTCCTTCGGCCTGACCACCCTGAACAACCGCCATGTCGAGGTCCAGGGCACGCGCATTCGCTTCGCCTTTCGCGGCAAGAGCGGCATCCGCCACAGCGTGGACATCGAGCACCCGCGCCTGGCGCGCATCCTTCGCCGCTGCCTGGAACTGCCCGGCCAGCAGCTGTTCCAGTACCTGGATGCCGACCGCCAACGCCACATGATCGACTCCCGCGACATCAACGCCTACCTGCGCGAACACGCCGGCGAGGAATTCACCGCCAAGGACTACCGCACCTGGGCCGGCACCACCCTGGCGCTGGAGTACTGCCGCAAGACCCGCTGGGAAGACGAGAAAAGCGCCAACCGCCAGCTCAAGGCAATCATCGAGCAGGTGGCCGACGAACTGGGGAACACGCCGGCAATCTGCCGCAAGTGCTACGTGCATCCACGAGTGATCGAAGCCTTCCTCGCCGGCGAACTGCAAGAGCTGCGTAAAGCGCGAAAGCGGAAGCACCTGAGCGCCGAGGAGGCCACCCTGCTCGGGTTCCTGTCGCGGACGCTCCCCTGAGCGCCTTTCGAGCAGAGCGCGCGCCGGTGACGACAGCAAGATTGTTCAAGCCAGTCGACACGTTTCTCTGCCACGCTGAAGAGACTTACCTGCCTGCAAGAAACGTTCATGTCCCAAGATCAGCTTCCCTCCCGCGCCTTCCTCAGGGGCGCCATCGACATCATGCCGCTGTCGCTCGCGGTACTGCCCTGGGGCCTGCTGGCCGGCTCCCTGGCCATCGACGCCGGGCTTTCGCCGCTGCACGGCCAGGGCCTGTCGGCCATCGTCTTCGCCGGCGCCGCGCAACTGGTGGCCATCGGCATGCTCAAGGGTGGCGCCGGGTTCTTCTCGATCATGATCACCACCCTGCTGCTGACCTCTCAGCACCTGCTCTACGGGATGACCATGCGCCCGGTGATCTCCGGGCTGCCGGGGCGCTGGCGCGCGGGGCTGGGTTTCCTGCTCACCGACGAGCTGTTCGCCCTCACCAGCAGCCATGACCGCGAGACCTTCAACCGCTGGTACGCACTGGGTGTTGGCCTGACGTTCTACATCGCCTGGAACCTCTTCACCCTTGCCGGCGTGCTGGTGGGCACCAGCATTCCCGGCCTCGAGCATCTGGGCCTGGACTTCTCCATCGCCGCTACCTTCATCGCCCTGATCACACCCGTGGTGAAGAACGTGCCAACCGTAGTCTGCGTTGCCGTCTCGCTGTTCTGCTCGGTGCTCTTCAGCTACTGGCAGGTCGGTTCGGCGCTGGTCCTTTCCGGGCTGGCGGGCATGTTCGCCGGCTTCCTCTGCCAGAAACTCTCGGGGGTGCGCGCATGATGGTCTGGGCAGTAATTCTGGGCATGGGACTGATCGTGTTCTTCAACCGCTATGTGTTCCTCGAACCGCGCCTGCCGATCCGCCTGAGCAGCAACGTGCGGCAGTTCCTCGGCTTCGCCGTACCCGGGATGCTCACCGCGATCTGCGGGCCCATCGTGTTCCTGCCCGAGCACCAGCTGAACCTGCGCCTGGACAACCCCTACCTGCTCGGTGGTGTGGTCGCCGTGGCACTGGTGCTGTGGACGCGCAATGTGCTGCTCAGCGTGATCCTCAGCATGGGCGCGTTCTACCTGCTGCGCTGGTGGCTGTGACCGGCGCCCGGCTTCAGCCCGACTCGCCCTGTCTGTAGTACGCCAACACCAATTGCACCAGCGCTTCCTCGATGCCCGCGCGCCGCCCCGGCGCCAGGGCACCGGGATCATCCAGTAGCGCGCGCAATACGCCGCCAACGGCGTGGGCGAGGACGAAAACCTCGGCCTCGTCGAGCTTGCGCAACTGCTGGTCATGCCCGATCAGGCCGTGGGTCACCAGGTGGGTCATGATGCTGCCGCGCAGGGCCGGCAGCGGACTGCCACCACCACGGGTCATCAGGTAGTGCATCAGCGCCTTGTGCGCTCCAGTACGCCCACCGTAGGCACTGACGGCGGCATGGATCACCGCGCGGATACGCTCGCCGGGCGTCTCCGGCGGTCGAGCGGACAGTGCGCCCATGATGCCGCTTGCCAACGCCGCCAACTCGCGCCGAGCCAGTTCGTCGAGGATACGGTCCTTGTTGGGGAAGTACTGGTACAACGAGCCAACGCTGACCCCGGCGAGTTCCGCCACGTGGTTGGTGGTGAATCCCTCCAGGCCATGACGCTCCAGGATGCGCCGGGACGCCTCCAATATGAGCTCGACCTTCTCCAGCGCCCGCGCCTGCCTTGGCAAGCGACGGCTATCTGGCTGATTTTCCGCTGTTTTTCGGTTCACCTGGGGCCACCGGGAAAGCGAGTACAGCAAACACCGCGTCCTTCCTATCATGGCAGCCACAACGAAGCCGGCAAGGCGAGCGGATGAACCGCAGCGGCCGGCCCGGGAGAACCCGCCATGAGCCACAAGAGCCACACTGCCCAACTGGACGACGACATCTGCGTGCATATCTTCGCCGCGTCCGGCGCGATGGTCGGTGTGTGCCTGACCGTGGTTGGCATCCTGCGCATCATCGTCGGCCAGCACCGCGTCGACCTGATCGGCCAGGACATGCTCGCGGTGAACACGGTGATCTACCTGGCCACCACCCTCGCCGCCTACTTTGGTCTGCGTACCCGCAAGCTGCAGCGCAACCATCGCCTGGAGCGCATCGCCGACACCCTGTTCCTGGTCGGCCTGAGCATCACCACCCTGACGACCGCCTTCATCGCCTGCGCGATGTCCTGCTGTTGAGCCAACGATTGAATTTCCCTACCGCTATGTAGAAATATATATGGCGATAAGGTTGTCGCTCAGAGAGAAGAAAAATGAATACCGCCGTGTACGCCAAGGAAGCCGTCGGCGCGAATTACGCGCTGGAGTCGATGCAATACGCCCAGGCCCGCACCTGGGAAGCCGTGGACGCCATTGCCGCCGCAATGCTCCCCGGCATGACCGAACTGGAAGCCACCTCCATCGGCAAGCAGGTGCTCGCCGACCTGGGTATGGAGCGCATCTGGCACCCGCTGCTGATCCGCTTCGGCGCCAATACCCTGAAGACCTTCAAGCAGCGCTCCGAGGGCAACCCGGTGCTGGGTGAGAACGACATCTTCTTCATCGACATGGGCGTGGTCTGGCGCGGTCACGAAGGCGACGCCGGCGCCACCTTCGTCACCGGCGACGATCCGGACATGATCGCCTGCGCGGCAGCGGCGAAGACGCTGTTCGAACGTGTCGAGGCGCGTTGGCGCGAAACCGGCTGCAGCGGCGTCGAGCTCTATGATTTCGCCCACCAACAGGCCGAGACCATGGGTTGGAAGCTGAACCTGGACATCAAGGGCCACCGTGTCAGCGACTTCCCCCACGCCATCTACCGCGCCGGCGATCTGGGCGACTACGCCGAGCATCCCCATGGCGGCCTGTGGATCCTGGAGATCCAGCTCGCCCACCCGAGCAAGGCCTACGGTGCCTTCTACGAAGACCTGCTGGCCTGACCCGGAGCCCATGCGATGAGTGAAAACGTACTGCTGTTCTCCTACGGCACCCTGCAGGACAAGGCCGTCCAACTGGCCAGCTTCGGCCGCGAACTGCAGGGCCGCTCCGACGCGCTGGTGGCCTTCCGCACCGACTGGGTGGAAATCACCGACCCCGCCGTGCTCGCCACCAGCGGCAAGACCCACCACCCCATCGTCCAGTACAGCGGGGAGGACGCCGACCGTGTGCCTGGCACCGTCTTCGAGATTACCCAGCAGGAGCTGCTGGCGGCGGACGCCTACGAGGTGTCCGACTACCAGCGGATCAACGTCCGGCTGCAATCAGGCCTGCAGGCGTGGGTCTATGTGAAGGCCTGAAACGTAGCGAAACTCGTAAGGCAACGGGCATGGATTCATTAGCCCAGCTTCACTGTCGATCATTTCATGACCAGGCACGCTCCACCGGGCTACAGCTCTGGAGCCCGATGTGCCTGGCTTTCAGGGCGATCTGCGACTCGGCGTAGATCGCCCTGAAAGCGCCGCCACGGCGATTCGATCATTCCCAGCAACTTTCCTCATGGGTTCGCCCGGTTACCGGTCAGTAGACTGTCGCCACTCGCGAGCAACACCCATCAGAAGTCCACTACCCGAGAATTCCTTCATGAAACTGCTCACTGCCAGTCTCCTGTCCCTCGCTGCCCTGCTCGCCAGCCAGGCTTCCATGGCCGAAGAGTCCGCCCTGATGACCAACCGCCTGACCACAGCCAACTATCAGGCCATGCAGGCCACTCGCGACAAGGCTGACGCCGAGCAGCAGACCGCACAGAACGCCCAGCCGGATGCCGAGAAAAAGGCCGAGCAGGACAAGCACTGCTGATCTCGTTGTACTCCGGGAGCGCGCTGTCGCTCCCGGTTCCTGCCGTCTTCCGCTTTTTACCTGCCTCCCCAGCCTGATCCCTGGTACGCCCGCCAACACCGGGGCAGCTTCGTAGGGCGCATAATGCCTGGGCGTTATCCGCCCTACTCGCTCCCCGCCGCTCACGTAGCAGCGGCGCTTCTCCGGGAACTCCGGGCTCAGCCGGGACAGTGGCCGACCCAGGCATCATCCAATCGGACTGATCGCGGATAAGATCTGCTCCCACAAGGGCACTCCGCTGCCTGCCCTGGCATCATTCGGCAATTTACCCCGCAAACATCAGCCTGAATT
Source organism: Pseudomonas sp. YH-1 (assembly GCF_051990045.1). Lineage (NCBI taxonomy): Bacteria > Pseudomonadati > Pseudomonadota > Gammaproteobacteria > Pseudomonadales > Pseudomonadaceae > Pseudomonas > Pseudomonas sp. YH-1. The sequence continues at coordinate 4,825,316 of NZ_CP178184.1, forward strand.
GATGTCAGCCCAATCAAATATGAATTTTTCCTGATGCGGCGGCACCCTACTCTGGCCACGCGCTGCACTGACAGCGCCAGCTACTCAGCCGTCCTCTAGAGACGCGGGTTCTCGATAACAACTCCAACTGCCCCGAGGATCTCCCATGCGCCTTCGCTCGCTCATGCCTGGCCGTGAATCCCCCTTTTCCCTGAACACCGGAGGCCGGCATGTCTGACCTTCGCAGCCCCGCCATTGGCAACAGCAACGGCGACGAAAGCCTGCTCGCCAGCCACGGCTACCGGCAGGAGCTCGACCGCGGGCTGAACCTGTGGTCGTCCTTCTCCGTCGGCTTTGCCACCATTTCCCCGGTCGTCGGCATCTACTCGGTGATGTCCCTGGGCGCCATGAGCGTCGGGCCGTCCTGGGTGTGGATCGTGCCCCTGTGCCTGCTACTGCAACTGACCGTGGCGCTGGTGTACGCCGAACTGTCCTCGCAGTTCCCTCTGGCCGGCGGTTGCTACCAGTGGGTACGTCGACTCATCGGTGATCGTGCGGCCTGGTTCACCGGTTTCCTCTACCTGGCGTCCGCCCTCGCTTCGCTCACCACCGTCGCCTACCTGGGCGGCTTCTGGCTCGGCCTGCTGGTCACCGGCGAACCGCCATCAGCCAACGCCCAGGTGCTTTGTGGCGCGGCATTGCTGGCTTTGGGGTTGGGAGTGAACCTGCTGGGCATCAACCCACTGAAATACTTCGTCAACGCTGGCATCTTCGCCGAGGCCATCGCCTCCATCGGTATCGGCGTGCTGTTGCTGCTGTTCTTCCGCAACCACTCCTTCGAGATGCTGTTCAGCAGCCTCAATGCCCTGGAAGTCTCCGGCGGCACCTACTGGAGCGGCTTCCTGACCGCACTGGCGGTGGGCGGCTGGGCCTTCCTCGGCTTCGACGCCTGCTCGCAGATTTCCGAGGAAACCACCGACGCCCGCGTCTCCACACCGCGCGCCATCCTGCGTTCGATGCTGGTGGTCGGGCTGACCGTGATGCTCACCGCCTTCGCCGTCACCCTGTCGTACAAGGACCCGGCTGCCGTGGTCAGCGGGCAGATCATCGATCCGGTGACACCGGCCGTGGTGGATGCCTTTGGCGCCTGGGCCGAGCAGCCGTTCGTGGCCATCGTGCTGGTCGCCTTCGTCGCCTGCGTCGTCTCGGTGCAGACCTACATCGGTCGCGCGATCTTCGGCATGGCCCGCGATGAAATCCTCCCCGGCTCTGCCCTGCTGCGCCGCGTCGACAAGCGCAAGGTGCCGATGGCGGCGATGGTCTGCAGCACCCTGCTGGCCAGCCTGGGCCTCGCGCTGGGGCTGAACGCCACCGCGGTCGGCACGCTGATCGCCTTCGGCAGCGGCGGCTTCTTCTTTGTCTTCCTGATCGTCGCCGCCAGCGCGCTGTACGCCCGCCTGACTGGCCGCTGGGACCCGGACAAAGGTGCGCTGAAGCTGGGCCGCAAGGGTCTGCTGGTCAACGTCATCGCCGTGGTCTGGCTGGTGTTCGAGGCGATCAACGTGGCCTGGCCACGGGAAATGCTCGCCCCGCCCGGCGCGCCCTGGTTCCAGGTCTGGGCGGTGGTCGTGGTGTTCTCCGCCCTCGCCCTGTTCGGCCTGGCCTACCTGTTCATCGCCAAGCCGCACCGCCGCATCGCCACCAGCCTGAGCTTCGCCGGCCGCGCCGTCGGCTGAGTCCCTGGCGCCCCGCGCGGCGCCCTTTTCCCTGCCCTCCCTTGGCTGGCTTCGTCGAAGCCGGCACGGGCGGGCCATGCCTGAAATCCGGAGCTTGTCATGTCCACCCTGAACTACTGGAACTACCCCACGGAAATCCTCTGCGGTGTCGGAGCCCTCGATCAACTGGCCGAACGCTGCCGCCTGGCCGGCATGCGCAAGCCGCTGCTGGTCACCGACCCCGGCATGCTCGAACTGCCGCCGCTGCACGAAGTACGCCGCCGCCTGGAAGCCGCCGGCATCGACTACGCGCTGTTCCACGGTTTTTCCAGCAATCCCGCACGGGAGGAAGTCACCGCCGGAGCCGGAGCTCTGGCCGAAGGCGGCCACGATTCGCTGATCGCCCTGGGCGGCGGCAGCGCGCTGGACGCGGCCAAGGGCATCGCCCTGCTCAGTCGCGATGCGAACGGCCTGCATAACTTCGAATGGTCGCAACTGATCGAGCGTTACCCGACCCTGGGCGACCATCCTGCCCTCGACCTGCCGCCACTGATTGCCATTCCCACCACCGCCGGGACCGGTTCCGAGCTGGGCCGCGAGGCGGTACTGACCGATACGGCGCGCGGCATCAAGATCGTCGTCGGCCATCGCGAGCTGCTGGCCCACTCGGTGATCCTCGACCCGGCGCTGACCGTCGGCCTGCCGAAGTCGCTCACCGCCGCCACCGGCATGGACGCCCTGACCCATCACCTGGAGTCGCTGTTCTCGCCGCTCTACCATCCGATGTCCGCTGGCGTCGCCATCGAAGGCGTGCGTCTGGTCAAGGAGCACCTGCAACGCGCCGTGCACAACGGCACCGACCTGGCCGCCCGCGAAGGCATGCTGGTGGCCTCCGCCAGCGCCGCCGTGGCATTCCAGAAGGGACTGGGCGGCGTGCATGCCCTGGCGCACCCGCTGGGCGCGAAACACCACAAGCACCATGGCCTGCTCAACGCGGTGCTGCTGCCGTACCTGCTGGTGGCCAATCGCAGCGCCATCGAAGCCGACGCCACGCGTCTCGCCCGTTACCTGGAGCTGCCGGAAGCGAGCTTCGACGGCCTGCTCGGCTGGGTGCTGGAACTGCGTTCGGCCGTGGGCATTCCCCATACGCTCAAGGAGCTGGGCCTCACTGGCGAGGATGCGCAATGGGTCGGCGAGCAGGCAGTGGCAGACATTTCGTCGTCCGAAACCAACGCCCTGCCGCTGCTGGCCGAAGACTACTCGCGCATCTACCTCAACGCGGTCAACGGCGTGCTCGCCTGAGGCATCAAGCCGGGAGGCCGTGCACGCTCAGCAGGTCTTCGATGAAGGCACGGGCGGCCTCGCTGCGGGGCCGCCCGGCATAGGTGATCATGCTGTGGGTCACCTCGTAGCAGAGCTTTTCCGGTAGCAGCGGTTTCATTCGCCCGCGCTCGACCCAGATGTTCGCGTAGTGGGTCGGCAGGTAGCCCAGGTGCGTGCCGGCCAGCACCGAATGCGCCACCGCCTCCATGTGATGCGCGGTGGCACTGCTGCGTTCGGGGCGGAACGGCAGTTCCTGGTCCGCCGGCAGGAAGCCATGGCGCACCCAGTTGTAGTCGGCGATCTGCTTGAGCGTCGGCTTGCGCGCCGTGAACAGGGGGTGGCGCTCGCCGCAGAACACGCCGATCTCCTCGGTGTACAGCGGCAGGTAATCCAGGGTCGGCCGGGTCCGGCTGAAGTAGGAGATCGCCAGGTCCAGCTGGCCGTCGATCACCGCCAGCTCAAGCTCCGTGGGCGAGTTCACGTAGAGGTTCAGCTGCACGTCCTGCTCGCGCCCGTGGAAGGCCGCCAGGGTCTCGTCGAAGCGCGCCTGCGGCAGGGTCGTGACGTTGTCCGCCAGCCCCAGGTACAGCTCACCGACCAGTTGACCGGACAGCGCCTGGGCCTGGTCACGGAACAGGCCGATGGCATCGAACATCGCCTGGGATGCTTCGAGAATCCGCTGCCCTTTCGCCGTCAGGCGGAAGCCGCCCTTGCCGCGCTCGCACAACCGATAGCCCAGGCGCTTTTCCAGGCTGCCGATGTGCATGCTGATGTTCGACTGGCTCATGTTCAGCTCAGCCTGCGCCGCGGTGAAGCCGCCGCACTTCACCACGGAGGCGAAGATACGCAGCAGGCGCAGATCGAGGTCGGTGAAATTCCTGAGCATGGGCAGAGTCCGGCGCTGGGCGGGCGGCTAGTCTACTGCACAGGGGACGGCCAGTCCCACGGGGGCGATCCGATGGAATCCCCGGCGCGCCCGCGAGCCCCTGTTCAGGTATCCCTGAGGGAGAGAAGCCATGCTGCTCGAAGGTTCCTGCCACTGCGGCGCCGTGCACTTCAGCCTGCACAGCGCTCATCCCTACCCCTACCAGCGCTGCTACTGCTCGATCTGCCGCAAGACCCAGGGCGGTGGTGGCTACGCGATCAACCTCGGGGGTGATGCCGCCAGCCTCAAGGTACGCGGGCGCAAGCACATCAGCATCTACCACGCGAAGATCCGCGAGGAAGGCCAGCGCACCCGCACCAGCGGCGCCGAACGGCATTTCTGCAGCCAGTGCGGCAGCGGACTGTGGCTCTACGATTCACGCTGGCCGGAGCTGATCCACCCCTTCGCTTCGGCCATCGACACGCCCTTGCCAGTGCCGCCCGAACACACCCATCTGCTGTTGCGGTCGAAGGCCGACTGGGTCGAGGTGCAAGCCGGTCCGCACGACCTGCAATTCTACGACTACCCGCAGGAGTCCATCGCCCAGTGGCATCAGCGTCTCGACCTGGAGCGGTGAGCTTCAGGCGCGCCAGAACGGCTTGGCGATCTCCAGCGCCACCTGGCGGCGCGTCAGGCCAATGTCGTCGATCAGGTACGGATGGGCCCTGGCCAGGGTGGCGAGCTGGCGACGAACCCGCGTTCGCATCTGCCAGAGGCTCAACAGCTCCAGCAACGCCAGTGGGCTGAACGGCCGGGTGGAAGCTTTCGACAGCAGCAGGCGGGGAGTATCGTTCATGGCAGCCTCCGTTCGACTCGTGTCCCATGGGGCCGAGCATGGCGGTCGCCTGGAGCGCCGTCCTCAAGCGGCGCCAAACACTTCCAAAAACTTGCAAAGGGGGGCGTCATGCAGCAACCGCGTCTGGCTTTCGGCCCCTTCGTGCTCGACGGCCCCGCCGGCCTCCTCAAGCGCGATGAGCGGCCCGTCGCCATCGGTTTTCGCGCGCTGAACCTGCTGCTGACCCTGCTGGAGCGGCCGGGCGAAATCCGCACCAAGGCCGAGCTGATGGATGCCACCTGGCCGGGGCTGGTGGTCGAGGAAGGCAACCTCACCGTACAGATCGCGCAACTGCGCAAGGTGCTCGGCGAAGCGCCGGAAGGTGGTTCGTGGATCACCACCGTGCCCCGTGTCGGCTACCGCTTCAGCGCTGCCGTGCAACGCCTGGAAGAAGCGCCGCGCACCTTGCCGGCCCTGCCGGATGAACCCTCGATCGCCGTGCTGCCCTTCGTCAACCTTGGCGACGATCCGCAGCAGGCCCTCTTCGCCGACGGCCTCACCGAAGACCTGACCACCGAGCTATCGCGCGTCGGCGGGCTTTTCGTCATCGCCCGCACCTCGGCCTTCGCCTACAAGGGCAAGGCCATGGACGTGCGCGAGATCGCTCGCGAACTGGGCGTGCGCTATCTGCTCGAAGGCAGCGCCCGGCGTACCGATGCGCGCGTGCGGATCAACGCCCAGCTGGTGGACGCCAGCACTGGCGAACACGTCTGGGCCGAGCGTTTCGAGAGTCGACAGGAAGATATCTTCGACCTGCAGGACCAGGTCACCGGACAGATCATCCAGGCCCTGCTCGGCCACCTGCGCACACCGCTGCCGCGCAACCGGCCGAAGAGTCTGGAGGCCTATGAACTCTGCGTGCGCGCCCGCCAGTTGATGGACGATTCGCCACTGGCCGCGCGCGAAGCGCACCTGATGCTGAGCCGCGCCATCGCCCTCGACCCGCAGTACGCCGAGGCGCGGCGCTGGCTGGCGATGAACCACTGGATGGGCTGGATACACAGCGGCGGCCCGACCCCGCTGGAGCGCGAAACCGCCCTGGCACAGGCGCGCGAAGCGGTAAGCATCGACCCGAACGATTCGGGCTGCCGCTGGAGCCTGGCGTACCTGCTGACCTATGAGCGCCAGTACAGCGAAGCCGACGCGCAGTTCCAGCGGGCAATCGAACTGGACCCCAACGACGCCGACGCCTGGACGGCGCTGTCCGACGTCAGGGTGCTGGCCGGGCGCATCGACGAAGGCCTGGAGCACATCCGCCGGGCCTTTCGCCTCAACCCCTTCCCCGCCGGCTGGTACTACCTGACGCTGGGCCAGGCGCAGTACGCGGCGCGCGATTACCAGGGCGCGCTCCAGACCCTGCGCCGCGACGAAACCTACCGCAGCAGCTCGCGGCGCTTCCTCGCCGCCAGCCTCGCGCAGCTGGGCCGGCTGGATGAAGCCCGCGCGGAAACCGAGTTTTTCCTGGTCGGCAATCCGGACTTCACCATCCGTCACTGGGTCGCGACCGAACCGCTGCGCGATACCGCCGTGCGCGAACACTTCGTCGAAGGCTTCCGCAAGGCGGGACTACCCGACTGACCCTCCGAGCCGGGCCATCACAAGGCTGTCATCCGGCATCGCTAGAGTGCACGGCCACCGTCCGCCCATACGCTCCCGGCGAGCGGAACGACGCCCGCCGCTGCCAGAAGAAGACCGATGAACGCAGATACAGGCCACACCCGCCGACCGTTCCTGATCCGCTCGGACAACATGACCGCCGACGATTTCGGCGAGCTCTACTCACGGATGTTCGGCAACCTGTACTCAGGGATGCCTCGGCCCGAAAAGCCCATCGCCATCGGCGGAGTCTACGGCCGCTACGAGGGCGTGAGCTTCCGCCGCCTGAATTTCCGTGGCGACCTGCTGACCGAGATGCCTGCCCTGGATGATGAGATCACCTTCATCTTCCCCAGCGCCGGGCGGGTCGTCTTCAACCAGTGCAGCGACAGCGTCGGCCTGCCCAGCGTTGGGCTGGCCATGGAGAAGACTTCGGTGCGTTCGGTCGGCTTCATCGACGGCCACGCGCACCACGGTCTGTCGGTGCGTCGCTCGCTGTTCGCCCGTCGCCTGGCCACCCTGCTGGGCCGGCCGATCACCCACAAGGTGCGTTTCCAGCCACGGGTGGACCTGAGCAACGAGGCCTTCCAGGGCATCAAGGCCATCGTCGCCATGGCCACCGGCAACGAGTTCGACCTGCTGATCAGTTCCAGCGCGCTGATGCCGGCGCGCCTGCAGGAAATGCTGGTGGACTCGGTGCTGGAAATCTGGCCGCACAACTACAGCGATGCGCTCAAGCGCCCCACCCCGCAGATCGCCCCACGCCATGTGAAGCTGGCCATGGACTATATCCAGGAGCATCCGGACGCGATGGTCAGCGGCAGCGAGCTGGCCGAGCTGACCAACGTCAGCCTGCGCGCCCTGCAGGAAGGATTCCGCCGCTTCGTCGGCAGCTCCATCGTCGCCTACCAGCGCGAAGTGCGCCTGCAGCGCGCCTATGACGCTCTGCAGCAGGACAGCGCGCAGTCGGTCAGCGAGATCTCCCTGGCCCTGGGCTTCAGCAACGTCGGGCGCTTCTGCCAGTACTTCCAGAGTGCCTACGGCATGAGTCCTGCGGACCTGCGCAAGAGCCTGCCGGTGCCTGCGTAGGGCGCATAACCCGGAACGGGTTATCCGCCGCAGCGGCGGATAACGCTGGGGGCGTTATTCGCCCTTCGTACTCGGCCCGCTTCGCGAGCAAGCTCGCTCCTACCAGACAGCTCCCAAGCATCCAGCACCTACGCAACCCGCTATTTTCGCGCCACCACGGCCTGCGCTCTGAAAGCAAACGGCCCGGCGCGCGGAACGCGGCGGGCCGTTTGCCCATGGCGACGCCGATCAGAACTGGTAGCTGGCCTTCAGGCTACCGCTGGCACCATGGCTGCCGCTGCCACCTAGCGCGCCAACCTCGGCACCGATGCTGAAGTCGCCCTGGCTGGCGGTCAGGCTGAACGCACCGCTGAACTGATCGCGGTTGTCAAAGGCGGCACGCTGGGAGATGTCCAACCCCAGCAACTGGCCTTCGCTATCGACCTTGTAGTCGCCCAGTGCATGGTCGTAACCGACTTCCAGCGCCGGCACCATCTGCCAGCCGCCGCCCAGTTCTGCTGCGGCGAACGAGGCCTTGAGGTTGGCGTAGGCACTGCGGCGGTTCTCGCTGATGTCGTCGACGTCCAGCGCCAGCTCGCTGCCTTTCTCCTGGAAGCCATCCAGGTCCAGGTGGCTGTAGCGCAGGCCGATGCTCGGTTCCAGGGTGACGGTGGACACTGCCGTGCGATAGCCCAGCGCGAGGCTTCCACCGCTGAGACTGCCGTTGGTGTCGCCCTTGGCCTTGCCCAGGCCGCCGCCGATGTCGCGCTTGCTGTCGTAGTCGAGCCAGCCGTAGCTGAGGTCAGCGTCGAAGAAAAGTCCCTGCTCCAGGCTGTCGAGGGCGAAGCGCGCACCGCCACGGACGAAGGTCAGGTCGGTATCCACGTCACCCCCGGCGCCGCCGACGCTGCCCTTGCTGTAGCCGAAGCCGGCATTGCCGCTGAGCTGGTCGGAGAAGCGCTGGGTCACGCCGATCATCATGCCCTGGGTGTGTTCATTGCTGCTTTGCGCATTGGAGGTGGCGGAGTTGCCTTGGTAGCCGGCCAGCGCGGTGGTCCACAGGCGGGTCTGCCCGGCCTTCAGGTCGACGCCGCTGGCATAGGGGGCGGCGGCCTTGTCGATCAGCGCGTCCTGGCGCAGCAGGTAGCTGGCCGCGTCGGCATGCACCTGGCCACCGACGATGGACTCGACGCCGCCGAGGGTGCCCGCGTCGATGGCCGATTGCAGGTAGTAGTTGTAGGCGGTGTAGTCGCCGGAGAGGCTGCTGTTCTGCAACTGGGTCAGCAGCTGGGCACCGGCGGCGGCGTTGCCGGAAAGCCCGGCGGTACCCGGCAAGGAGCTGTAGTAGACCATCTTGCCGCGCAGCACGTAGATGGTTTCCTGGGACAGGCCGAGGCCTTCCTTCAGGTAGTTGTCCATCGTGCCGTACTCGGCAGCCACCTCGTCCAGCCCGGCCTGCAGGTAACTCGCCTGCACGCCCAGCAGTGGCTCGTAGATCGCAGCCATGCTGGCCGGCAGCATCGCCAGGGTCGCCTTGACCCGCGCCGCCGTGTAGTCGTTGGTGGCCAGGTAGTTTTCCATGATGGTGGCGCTGTCCACCCCGGCGATGCTCAGCAGCACGGCGGCTGTCCAACCGGTGCGGTCCTTGCCGGCAGTGCAGTGGAACAGCGCGGCGCCGTCGGCGGCGGCCAACTCGTTGAACAGCGTGGTGAACTGGCCGCGCATGCCGGCGTCGCTGACGAAGGCACGGTTGGTCTCCTCCATCATCTCCACGGCCTGGGCGGCGCTGGTGAAGGAGATGTTGGTGACGTTGGCGCCGGAGGTGGTGCTGCCGATGATATCGATGTTCTGGTAGGCCGCCCCGGCCGGCAGGGTGTCCGGCGTACCGGCGATTTCACTGGGGGTGCGCAGATCATAGACATTGCTGATACCCAGGCTGTTCAGCACCGCCAGGTCCGTGCCCTTGGGGGTCAGCGCGTTGGAGCGGTAGAACACGCCGGAGCGCATCACACCGTCGTTGGACGTGGTATAGGCGGTAGTGGTGCCGGCGAGGTCGCGGAAGTTGTCGATGCCGGTCAGCCGCGGGGTGTCCAGCGTATAGGTCTCGGCAGCGTAGGCCGAGGCGATGGACAGGCTGAGCAGGGACAGGCCGATGGTGGAAGCGGAAAGCAGGGCGCGATGAAACACGATGTAGCCTCTTTGAGCTTGTTGGCGGGGGCTACTATTGAGGGCGTTCCAGACCCGAATGTGACAGTTCGGCGCCCAGCGCAAATGGGCGCGCGATCTGTCCGTGGGCTGCGTTTTCTGTCCGTGCGGCTAGTCTTCGCGGCGTCCACCGGACTCACGGTCGCGTTCGTAGCGATGCACCGTGGGAAAGGCTGGCAGCCAGGCCTCGCGCCGGCAGGTCCACAATTCGTAGGTCGGCTGTAACCGATCCTGCTCATCCAGCGCGCCCAGGTTTACCTCGACCTCGTCGGTACTGCGGCCAAACACCGAGGAACCACAGCGCGGACAGAAGCAGCGCCCGGCGTACTCGCGGGCATCACCTTCGATGCGCACGGCGCTCGCCGGGAAGATCGCCGACGCATGGAACAGCGCGCCATGGTGCTTGCGGCAGTCCAGGCAATGGCAGATGCCGACCCGATAGGGCCGGCCCGTGGCTTCGATCCGCAGGCTCCCGCACAGGCAACCGCCGGTGACTGTTTCCATGCTGCATTCCTCGGAAGTCAGGTGGCCCTGACACCCTAGCAGCTCATCGAGCTAGGCTCAGTTCTGCAGACCAACGCATGCCAGCAGCGAGGCACGCCATTGCGGATTGTCCAGCAGCTGCGGCAGCAATCCCTTGTGCCCGGCGCCCGGCACCACCAGCAACTCGCGCTGGCTGGCCCGGCCGGCGGCGGCATGCAGGCGCTCGGGAATTTCCAGGGGAATCACACTGTCCTGCTCGCCGGCGATCACCAGCAGCCGGCCACGAAAGCGCCCGAGAATGTCCCAGGCGTCGCTATCGATCCAGCTGCGCGGGCGGCGGATGATGGTCGAGAAGTCGGGACCGAAAGGCACTTCATGGGCCTCGGGGGTATAGATGCCGGGGACGATGAGGATCAGTGCCTGCACGTCCAGTTCCTCGCTCAGCCGCAAGGCGTTGTAGGCGCCCATGCTGATGCCGGCCAATGCAGTGGGACGCACGCCGGCATGCTCGATCACCGAGCGCGCCTGCTGGCTTCGCCGCTGCAAGGAGGATTCGGCGAACACCCCGCCGGTGCTGCCGTGGCCGACGCAGTCCAGCGCGGTAGAACCGACGCCACGCTGCCACAGCGACTGGCGCAGGCCGTTCCACACCGAGCGATTGCTCGCGCCGCCACCGTGGATGCCGAACAGGTGCAAGGGCGAAGCGCCCGTCAGGGTATCGGCATGCAGCTCACGGCCCTCGAAGGGCACACGCAGGGTGACGGCGGGTGACATGGCAACGGTCTGTTCCGGATAAAGACGGGGCCGCGAGCATAGCCGATCGGCGACTCGGCCGGCCGATTTGGCCGTTTCGCGATATTCGTCGTCCGGATCGCGTGAGACAGCCAGGGCTCGCCCGCCTAGCATAGGCCTCCCAATACGTAGAACCCGGCGCGCCCTGCCCGCGCGCCACACCTTGCTGCCCCGGAGTCCCATGTCTACCACCGCTTCCCCCCTGGCCACGCCGTCCGTGGCCAGCCAGGCCAGCCCGCTGGTCATGCGCGTGATCGGCGCGTGCGCCCTCGCCCACCTGACCAACGACCTGATCCAGGCCGTGCTGCCGTCGATCTACCCGGTGCTCAAGGCCAACTACGGCCTGAGCTTCACCCAGGTCGGCCTGATCACCCTGACCTTCCAGCTCACCGCTTCGCTGCTGCAGCCCTGGGTCGGCTACCACACCGACCGCCATCCCAAGCCCTGGCTCGCGCCGCTGGGTAGCGTCTGCACGCTGATCGGCATCCTCATGCTGGCCTTCGTCGGCAGCTTCCACGCCATCCTGCTGGCCTCGGCGCTGGTGGGCATCGGCTCCTCGACCTTCCACCCGGAAACCTCGCGCATCGCGCGCCTGGCCTCCGGCGGGCGCTATGGGTTGGCGCAGTCCACCTTCCAGGTCGGCGGCAATGCCGGCAGCGCCTTCGGTCCGCTCCTGGCAGCGGCCATCATCATTCCGTACGGCCAGGGCAACGTGGCCTACTTCGGCCTGTTCGCGGTGTTCCTCGTCGGCGTGCTCTGGGGCCTGAGCCGCTGGTACAGCCACCACCTCAACCTGTTCAAGCTCAAGGCCGGCGGCGTCGCCACCCACGGGCTGTCCAAGGGCCGGGTGACCGCCTCCCTGGTGGTACTGGCGCTGCTGGTGTTCTCCAAGTACTTCTACATGGCGAGCTTCACCAGCTACTACACCTTCTACTTGATCGAGAAGTTCGACCTCTCGGTGGCCAGCTCGCAGCTCTACCTGTTCGGCTTCCTCGGCGCGGTGGCCGCCGGCACCTTCTTCGGCGGCCCGGTAGGCGACCGCATCGGCCGCAAGGCGGTGATCTGGTTCTCCATCCTCGGCGTCGCACCCTTTACCCTGGCGCTGCCCTACGTCGACCTGTTCTGGACCAGCGTGCTGAGCCTGGTGATCGGCTTCATCCTCGCCTCGGCCTTCTCCGCCATCGTGGTCTACGCCCAGGAGCTGGTGCCGGGTAACGTCGGCATGATCGCCGGGGTGTTCTTCGGCCTGATGTTCGGCTTCGGCGGTATCGGCGCGGCCTTCCTCGGCCACCTGGCCGACATCCACGGCATCGAGTACGTCTACACGCTGTGCTCGTTCCTGCCGCTGATGGGCTGCATCACCATCCTGCTGCCGTCCACCAAAAAGAAAGCGTAACCGCCCTGCCGCCGGCCCCGGAGCCGGCGGCGGACCCTCCGCCCGGCCGTTCGTGCCTGGGCAAATGTAATGGATTGTTGTAAAGCGCCCTGAGCGTCGTCGGCGATACATTTACGCCGCCTGGGCCACGGGCCATCACTGTTAGCCTTTCCGCAATGCAAATAACTCGCATTTGCCGGAGAGCTTTCCGTCCATGTCGTCCCGCTTGAACCTCACCCCCGCCACCCGTTCCGAGCCATCCCTGACCCTCGCCCCTGTCGTCGGCCTCGCCACCTTCATGGCGATCCCGCTGAGCGCCTGGGCAGATCAACCGCCCACTGCCGATGACCAGGACGCCCTGGCCCTGCCCGACAGCACCGTGCAGGCCACCCGGGAGTCCCCCTACAAGGTCGACCACGCCAGTTCGGCGAAGTACAGCGAACCGCTGCGCGATACCCCGCAGAGCGTTACCGTGCTCTCCGAGACGCTGCTCAAGGAGCAGAACGCCCAGAGCCTGAAGGACGCCCTGCGCAACGTGCCGGGCATCACCTTCAACTCCGGCGAGGGCGGCGGTGGCGTGGGCGACAGCCTGACCATCCGCGGCTTCAACGCCGACGGAAACATCTACCGCGATGGCGTACGCGACCCGGCCAAGTACTCCCGCGACGACTTCTTCAACACCAAGGGCGTGGAGGTCTTCAAGGGCTCCAGCACCGCGGCCTGGGGCGTCGGTGCCGTTGGCGGCGCGGTCAACCTGGTGACCAAGACCCCGCAGCTGGACGATTTCAACCTGCTCAGCGGTAGCGTCGGCACGGCGAACTTCAAGCGCGGCACGCTGGACGTCAACCACCGCATCGACGGGCTCGGCGAAGGTGCAGCGTTCCGCGTCAACGTGCTGGGCGCCAACACCGGCACCGACGGCCGCGACTGGATCGGCGACGAACGCTACGGCTTCGCCCCCTCCCTGGCACTGGGCCTGGGCACCGACACCCGCGTCACCCTGGCCTACGAATACCTGCATGACAGCGCCACGCCCGACTACGGCATCCCCACGGTCAATGGCAGCAACGGCAGCTCGCCGCACCGCGCCGGCGGCGCCAGCTGGAGCAGCTACTGGGGCTGGCGCAACCTCGACTACGAGAACAACGAATCGCACCGCGTGAACCTGAAGTTCGCCCACGACTTCAACGACGCCCTGAGCCTGGACAGCCGCTTCACCTGGTTCCACCTGGACCATGACTTCTTCGTCACCACTCCCGGCGGCGACCCGAACGCCGGCGCGCCCGGCATCCAGGCCGGCAAGGGCATCTACCGGCGCAACATCAACACACCGCTGCGCGAGCAGACCAACGACACCTACAGCAACCAGACCAACCTGACCTGGCGCCTCGACACCTTCGGCATCGGCCATACCCTGGTCGGCGGCTTCGACCTGAGCAAGCAGACGCTGGACTCGAAGACCGGTGCGCTCACCGCCGCCAGTCGGACCACCATGGGCAACCTGCCGGTAGCCAGCAACGACTGGTCGAAGTACCCCTATGCGCTGGACACCTACACTTCCGCCAAGCAGTCGGTGGAGCAGGTCGACAAGGCGTTCTACCTGCTCGACACCCTGAAGTTCGACGAGCACTGGCAGCTGCACCTGGCCGCCCGCCAGGACCATTTCGACACCCGCGTACTGAATAGCCAAACCCGCGCCAGCCAGAGCGCTGCCTGGGTCGACAAGGGCAGCTCCTCGCAGAACGAGAAGCTCACCAGCGTGCATACCGCGCTGACCTACAAGCCGGTGGAGAACGGCAGCCTCTACGTCAGCTACGCCAACGCCAAGCAACCTTCGGGTGTGCTGGCCGTGGCGCAGACCGGCAGCATCGCCTCGACCAAGGGCGACCGCGGCAAGACCTACGAAGTGGGCAGCAAGTGGGAATTCCTCGACGGCCAGCTGGCCCTCAACGGCGACGTGTTCGAGACCAAGCGCCAGCTGACCTACATCGATGACGAGGAGCTTTCCGCCTACACCGGCGGCGAGGAGCGCGTGCGCGGCATCGAGCTGTCCGCCAGCGGCAACATCACTCGCAACTGGTCGCTGTACGCCGCCTACGTGCACCAGAACAGCAAGCTGCTGAAGCCCTACAACGGCTCGGACAAGGGAGTGCAACTGGCCAACACCCCGCAGAACGCCCTGAGCCTGTGGAGCACCTGGCAGTTGCCGGACGACCTGGCGCTGAGCTACGGCGTGCGCTACGTGGACGACGTGAAGATCTACCCCGGCCTGGGCTCGACCATGACCCGCGCCGGCCAGAGCACCGTGCCCGGCTACGTGGTGCATGACGCCATGCTCAGCTGGCAGGCGACCCAGGACGTGCAGCTGCGGCTGAACGTCAACAACCTGTTCGACAAGCACTACTGGAGCCAATACAACGGCCGCGGTTACGGCGTGCCGGGCGCGAGCCGCGGTGCCGTGCTGAGTGCGGATTATTCGTTCTGACCCACCAGCCGCCCCGCTCGGCTCTTCGTAGGAGCGAGCTTGCTCGCGAACAGCCTGGCGACCTGCCGTGCAGGTTCGCGAGCAAGCTCGCTCCTACAGGTGAAGGCCGGAACATTCACGACGCCGAAAAAGCCGCCAACACGCCTTTCAACCGCGAACCTGTCCGCCATCAGGACTCCCTCCCCGGAAACCCGGTGGGCAGGTTCGCGACCCCATCCCGATCAAGCGGCAGACCGCAGGGCGTATAACGCTCGGCGTTATACGCCGTTTCAGCAGGCCGCCATTGAGCGCCGCCCCACCCCGCAGCGGCATAATCGGCGTACAACCGCGAACGGTTGTACGCCCTACGCGCCGCGATCGAACACCAGCGTCGCTTCCAGCCCACCTCCCTCGCGATTACGCAGCTCCAGCCGGCCATGGTGAGCCGCGGCGATGGTCTGGGCGATGCTCAATCCCAATCCATAGCCGCCGGTGGAGCGGTTGCGCGATTGTTCCAGGCGATAGAAAGGCTCGGTCACCCGCACCAGTTGCTCTGGTGCAATCCCCGGCCCGCGATCCAGCACACGGATGCACAGAGCCTGCGTACTGTCCTCAACCTCGACTTCGGCGCCACCGGCATAACGGATGGCATTCTCCAGCAGGTTGAGCAGCGCCCGCTGCAGACTCAGCGGGTATCCGGCCAGCGGTTGCAGCGCGCGACCGGACAGCGAAACCTGCTCGCCGTGCTCCTCGAAATCCGCTTGCAGGCTCTGCAGCAGCGCATTCACGTCGAGGTTCTGGCGCGCCTCGTCCAGGTCGCTGCCACTGATGAAATCCAGGGTGGCGGTGACCATGCCTTCCATGTCGTCGAGGTCCTTGCGCATCTTCTGTCGCGCAGTCTCGTCGTCGAGCATCTCGGTGCGCAGGCGCAGCCGGGTGATCGGTGAACGCAGGTCGTGGGACACCGCAGCCAGAAAGCGCATGCGTTCGCCAAGACTGTGGATCAGCCGCTGCTGCATGGCGTTGAAGGCGCGGGCCGCGCGGCGTACTTCCAGCGGACCTTCTTCAACCAGCGGCGGGCGCTGGATGTCCTGGCCCAGTGCTTCGGCGGCACGCGCCAGCTTGTCCAGCGGGCCGATGGCCAGGCGTACCGCCAGCAACGCCAGGAGCACGACGACGATGATCCGCAGCAGGTACAGGCGCAACAGGTAGTCCAGCGCCACGTCGAGGGTCGACTGGCTGCTCCAGCCCTGACCTTCGATCATCGCGATGCGCAGCCAGCGGCCATCGTCCAGCGGCGCTTCCAGCAGCAGGTGTGCCTTGGCGCCATTGCCGGTGAACAGCCCACTAAGTCGGCTGCGCTCTTCGGCACCATCCTGTAGCTCGACGCGCAGCAGACGCAGGCCTTGAGCGTCGCCACCCTGATCGTGAACGGCGCGACGCAGCAGGCGCTCGGCCGCCGGGTCGAAGGAGCCATCCGGCTCATCCGCCGAATCCACCAGGCGCGCCTCGAACCCCGGCCGGTCAAGCGCCTCCAGCGCCTGCTGGAGATCACCTGGCTGGCGCTGGTGCAGGTGTTGCAGGTCGGTCAGCCGTGCAGCCGCCAGACGCAGGGGAATCTCCAGCGCCTGGGTGTGACGCACGTCGTACCAGATGCTGCCGGTGAGTACCTGGGCGGCGATCATTCCGCCCACCAGGATCACCACCAGCCGCCCGAACAGCGTGCGCGGCCACAGACGCATCAGGCGCTGACCACGTCTTCGGCAGTGAGCATATAGCCCTGGTTGCGCACGGTGCGGATCAGCCTCGGCGACTTCGGGTCATCTTCCAGGTGCTGGCGCAAGCGGCTGACGCAGACGTCGACGGCACGGTCGAACGGCAGGCGCTCCTTGTCGAACACCTGGCGCAGCAGGAAGTCCCGGCTCAGCGGCCGATTGGGATGCTGCAGCAGCAGGCGCAACAGGCGGAAGTCCGAGCCGGCCAGCGCAATGCTCAGGCCGGCCGGCGAGCGCAGGTGGCGGGCGCGGGTGTCCAGTTCCCAGCCGGCGAAGCGCAGGATCGCCGCCTCGTCCACCTGGGCGCGCTGCGGGAAGCTCTGCACACGACGCAACACCACCTTGATCCGCGCCAGCAGCTCGCGCGGGTCGAAGGGCTTGGGCAGATAGTCGTCAGCGCCCATCTCCAGGCCGATGATGCGGTCGATCAGCGTACCGCGCGCGGTGAGCATGATCACCGGCACGTCGCTGCGCGCGCGCAGGTCGCGGCACAGGGTCAGGCCGTCCTCGCCGGGCAGCATCAGGTCGAGCACCACCAGGTCCACCGGCTGTACTTCGAGCTGGCGTTGCATCTCACGGCCATCGGCGGCGGCGGACACCTGGTAGCCCATGCCCTTGAGGTAATCGGCCAACAGCTGGCGGATCTCGGGGTCGTCGTCGACGACGAGGATGTGGTCTGGCCTGGACATCGGGGAGCTCGCGGTGGGTCGCTATCGTTCCGGCTGTCGGCGCGGGCTGCACGGCGCAAATGTAATGGAATGTTGTGGCGCGGGATTTCACGCCGACCCAATACAAAGCCGTCCAGATCGTCCGCAGCAGCAGCGGTAGAGTGGTTTTGCAAATGCGATTAATTCTACTTCATGCCCAGGTCGTTCCGCATGCCCTTCCTGTCGTCTAGCGCTTCCCGTTCCCGTCTGAGCCGTTCCCTTGCCACCCTCGCCCTGCTCTGCCTCGGCTGGTTCGGCCTCGCCCTGCCCGCCCAGGCTCTCACCGTCACCGACGTGCTCGGGCGCAAGGTCGAGATCAGCGGCAACGCCCAGCGCGTGGTGCTGGGCGAAGGCCGGCTGTTCTTCGCCCTGGCCCTGCTCGACCGCGACAACCCGTTCCAGCGTGTGGTCGGCTGGCAGAACGATGTGCGCCTGCTCGACCCGCACACCTTCGACGTCTACGCCCAGCGCTTCCCCCAGGTGAAGCAGATCCCGCTGATCGGCCAGGCCTCGGAGCAGAGCGTCAGCGCCGAGCAGATCCTTGCGCTGAAGCCGGACCTCGCCGTCTTCAGCATTGCCGGCGAAGGCCCGACCCAGCACAGCCCGATCGCCGACATCCTCGCCGCCGCCGGCGTGCCAGTGGTGTTCGTCGACTTCCGCGTGCATCCCATCGAGGGCGTGCGCACCAGCCTTACCGCGCTGGGCGCGGCGCTCGGGCGCCAGGCCGAGGCGGACCAGTACCTGAAGTTCTACGACGCCCACCTGCAGCGCATTCGCGATGGCGTAGCCGGCCTGGATGACGCGCACAAGCCCAGCGTGTTCCTCGAACTGCTGGCCGGCGTCTGGCAGGCGCCGGGCCACACCACCGGCAAGAGCGGGCTGGGCAGCGTGATCGACACCGTCGGTGGACGCAACATCGCGGCCGGCGTAGTACCCGGTGCGCTGGGCGACATCAGCGTGGAGTATGCGCTGTCGGCAAAACCGGATATCTACATCGCCACCGGCAACCGCCAGCCGGGGCTGATCCTGGGCGCCGGCGTCAGCCAGCAGCAGGCCCGCGAGAGCCTGGGCAAAGTCCTGCAACGCCCCGAGTTCGCCAGCCTCGACGCCATCCGCAATGGCAAGGCCCATGGCCTCTGGCACGACTTCTACAACTCGCCGTTCAACATCCTCGCCATCGAGGCCATGGCCCGCTGGGTCCATCCGGAACGCTTCCAGGACCTGGACCCGGCGAAAACCCAGGCGCAGATCAACCAGGACTTCCTGCGCATCGGGCTGGACGGCACCTACTGGATCGACGCTGGCCAGCCTGAATGAACGTTGCCGTCGACAAGATCGACCTGCAGCTGGCGCGCCGTGAGCGCCAGCTGCAACTGCGCCGCCGTGGCGCGGTGCTGGTCGTGCTGCTTGCCCTGCTGCTGGGCTCCCTGGCCTGGGACCTGCTCAGCGGGCCGTCCGGGCTGACACCTGCCGAGCTGTTTCATGGCCTGCTGCACCCGGCGCAGCTGGAACCAAGCCAGCGGGTAATCATCTGGAACGTGCGCCTGCCCTACGCGGTGATGGCGCTGCTGGTGGGTGGCGCGCTGGCACTGGCCGGCGCGGAAATGCAGACCATCCTCGACAACCCGCTGGCCAGCCCCTTCACCCTCGGCGTGTCGTCTTCGGCCGCCCTCGGCGCCTCCCTGGCGATCTTCTTCCACCTGGGCAACGCCTGGCTCTCGGCCAACGCCGCCGTGTCACTGGCGGCCTTCATCTTCGCCTGTCTGTCACTGGTGCTGCTGCAACTGCTCTCGCGCCTGCGCGGCGGCGGCGTGGAAAGCCTGGTGCTGTTCGGCATCGCCCTGGTGTTCAGCTGCAACGCGGCGGTGGCGCTGCTGCAGATGATGGCCAGCGAAGACGTGCTGCAACAGCTGGTGTTCTGGACCCTCGGCAGCCTCGCCCGCGCCGACTGGCACAAGGCCGGTGCGCTGGCGCTGGTACTTGCGCTCTGCCTGCCCTTCTCCCAGGCCGCCGCCTCGAGGCTCACCGTGCTGCGCATGGGCGAGGACCGCGCCCGTAGCCTGGGCGTGGACGTGCGTCGCCTGCGTCGCTTCGCCCTGCTGCGCATCTGCCTGCTGTCGGCGTGCGCGGTGGCCTTCGTCGGTACCATCGGCTTCATCGGCCTGGTCGGCCCGCATATCGCGCGGCTGTTGATCGGCGAGGACCAGCGCTTCTACCTGCCGGCCAGCGCCCTGGTCGGTGCGCTGCTGCTGTCGCTGTCGTCGGTGGCCAGCAAGCTGTTGATGCCGGGGCTGATCGTCCCGGTGGGGATCGTCACCGCGCTGGTCGGCGTGCCGGTATTCGTCGTGCTGGTGTGCCGGGGAGGACGTAACGCATGAGCCTACTCGCGAAGGACCTGACGGTCGCCTACCGCCGTCACACGGTCGTCCACGGCGTGACCTTGCCGGAGCTGAAACGCGGCACCCTCACCGCCCTGATCGGCCCCAACGGCGCGGGCAAGTCGACACTGTTGCGCGGCCTCGCCGGGCTGGAGCGTGTGCGTGGGGAACTCAGCCTCGACGGCCACTCACTGACCGCGCTGTCCGTCGGCGAGCGCAGCCGGCGCATCGCCTACATGCCACAGCACTTGCCCGGCGGCATCGCCCTGAGCGTACTCGACGCCCTGCTCGCCAGCCTGCGGGTCAACCCGTTCGATGACACCTTGCGCCGCGCCGACCCTCTAGCGGCGGCCCTTGAAGCGCTGCGTCGGGTCGGCATCCTGCACCTGCGCGATCAGCGCCTGGACCGCCTCTCCGGCGGCCAGCGGCAGATGGTCAGCCTGGCCCAGCTGCTGGCGCAACGCCCGCAGGTGTTGCTACTGGACGAGCCCACCAGCGCGCTGGACCTGAACTACCAGCTGCGGGTCATGCAGTGCGTGCAGGAGGAGGTGCGTCAGCACGGCCTGATCGCCATCGCCGTACTCCACGATATCGGCCTCGCCGCGCGCTACGCTGATCAGCTGGCGGTGCTGCACCAGGGCCGGCAGGTGGCAGCGGGCACCGCCGAGTCGATCCTCACGCCGCCGCTGTTCAGCCAGGTCTATGGTGTACAGGCGCGGGTGGAGCGCTGCTCGCGGCAGACACTGCAGATCATCATCGACGAGGTAGCCTGCTGAGCCTTCAGCCCTCGCGGCGCTCCGGCTGGGTAGCGTGTACGAACACCGTGTAGGTGTCCGCCGGGTGCGCCACGCCGGCCTGGTCCAGCGCGCGGGCGATGGAACCGCGGTGGTAGGTAGCGTGGTTGAGGATGTGGAAGAACATCTCTTCGCGGGTCAGGCTACCGCTGCGACCATCCGTGAAGCGGAAGCGGATGACCTCCCGCGCACAGTCCGGGGTCAGCGCGGCCAACTGCTCGACGTACCACTGGCCGGAAGTCAGCAGGCGTTCGCGCAGTTCGTCGTAGCCGGGTACTGCCTGGGTATTGGTGGCCGGGTGCGGGTCCGTCTCGCCGCTCAGGCGCGCGCGGAACAGGTCCTCGACGATGGCCATGTGGTTGAGCTGCTGGAGCGCAAAAGCGTGCTCCTCGGGAAAGCGCTCGCGGTCGATCCGGGCGATGGCGTCCAGCGCCCGGCGGTCCGACCAGCATTTGTAGGCGAAGGCCTGGGTCAGCATCGCAACTCCTTGGTCAGCGGCCGTTGAAGTGGAAGGCGGCACTCTAGCGCATCCGGGGCTTGGGTTGTTTCGGTCCTGCTGCCAGACTGGCAACAGCCCCAAGGACGATTCGCTGCCATGAAAAACCCCGATATAGAAGCCATCCGCGCCTTCCTGCTGGTCGCCGACCTGAAGAGTTTCACCCGCGCTGCCGAAGTCACCGGTGCCACCCAGGCAGCCATCAGCCTGAAGATCAAGCGCCTGGAAGAATCCCTCGGCCGCCCGCTGCTGGAACGCACGCCGCGCCGCGTCACCCTGTCGGCCCACGGCTCGGTATTCCTCCCCAGCGCGCGCCGCCTGCTGGCGAGCTACGACGAGACGCTGCGCTGCTTCGATTCACCGCGCCGCACCCTGCGTATCGGCGTGAGCCATCACATCCTCGGCGCGGACCTGAGCCATTGGCTGCGACGTCTGGCGCTGGCCGATCCGGAAGTAATCGTGGCCTTCAGCCTCGGCACCTCGCGGCAGATGCTGGAGAGCTACGAGGAAGGCGCACTGGATATCGCGCTGATCCTTCGCCACGACAACCGCCGCCAGGATGGCGAGGTGATCGGCAGCGAACGCTTCGGCTGGATGGCCGCCGAGTCCTTCGAGCTGGAAGAAGGTGCGATGCTGCCCCTGGCGATCCAGCCGGCGCCCTGCGGTATGCGCAGCATGGTTGAAACCGCGCTGCAGACGCAGAGTCGCCGCTGGAGCGAGGCCTTCGTCGGCTCGGGGATCCTCGCCATCGGCGCGGCGGTGTCTGCCGGTATCGGCATCGGCGCCATGGTCGAACGCATGGCACCGGCAGGCTGCCTGGATGTACGGGAGCGCTTCGGCTTGCCGGAGCTACCGCCCCGCGACGTGGTGCTCTACAGCGCCCATCGCGACGCCCAGACCCGCGCCCTGATCGACACATTGAGCCAGGCCATCGCCGCTTGAGCCTCAGTGCAGGAGCACACCCACGCGCGCCAGGAACAACGCCAGCGCGACGATCAGCGAACCGCACAGGGCGACGGCGGCAAAGTGGGTGAAAGCGAAATCGCGGGGTTCGATCGGGTCGCGGTCCATGAACAGCACTTCCTGGGCGGCAATTGGGAGCCGCCAGTATCGAAAGTGCCGTTCGGGACAAACAGCGCGCGCCGGCTATTTCAGTGATAAGCGAAACGCTTCAGTAGCCCGCCTGACGATCCACGGTATGCAGCAGCTCGTCGCCTGCGAGGTCGCGCAGGATATTCTTCGCCACCACCGCCGCACCGCCTTCCACTTGCATGGTGCTGGCGATGTGCGGGGTAACCCAGACGCGTGGATGCGACCACAGCGGATGCCCCTCCGGCAATGGCTCCTGCTGGAAGACGTCAAGGATTGCCGCGCTGACCTGCCCCGCGTCCAGTGCCGCGACCAGATCGGCTTCCACCACGTGCTCGCCCCGGCCGACATTGATCAGCCCGGCGCCCTTGGGCAATTGCGTCAGGGTTTCGTGGTTGAGGATGCCGCGCGTACTGTCGGTCAGCGGTAGCAGGTTGACCAGGATGTCGCACTGGGACAGGAAGCTCCCGAGTTCGTCGGGACCGGTGTAGGTCTTCACCCCGTCGATGTTCCGCTCCGAGCGGTTCCAGCCCAGCAGCTGGAATTTCAGGTGCCGCAGCTGGGCCAGGCAGGCCTGGCCCAGCTGGCCAAGGCCCATCACGCCGACACGGCTGGACGATGCCGGAAGGATGCTCAGCGACTCCCAGACCTGACTGGCCTGGGCCACACGGTAAGCCGGCATCTCGCGGTGCAGCGCCAGCGCGGACATCACCACGAACTCGGCCATGATGTCCGCCAGGGAGTCATCGACCATCCGCACCAGCGCGACCGACTCGGGGATTCTGGAGAGGTCGAACTGATCCACTCCGGCGCCCGCCGCGAACAAGACGCGCAGGCTCGTGTAGCGCTCGGTATCGGCGACGGCCTTCCAGGTCAGCAGGTAGGTGACCCGCGCCGGGTCGACCGCCTCGAAGCCTTCGACGAACTCCAGGTCCGGCACCTGGGCGGCCAGCAGGGTTCGCCACGTATCGGCATGTTCGGGCTCGGCGTTGTAAAGAAAGATCACGTCCTGTTCCTCACTCTTGTTCTCTGCACGTCCGGCCAGTTAACCAGCCGGCCAGCGCGAGGCATACCACTGGCGAAGTACTGCGGGCCCGCAGACCGACCCGCCCCGCTCACTTGGCCGAGCGGACGCAGCCGAAGCGTACTTCCTTCGATGGCGAGTGGCCGAAGAACGAGGTGTAGCACTTGCTGAAATGGCTGGGCGACACGAAACCGCAAGCCAGCGCCACCTCCACCAGCGACAGGTCGGAATGCTGCAGCAGGCGTCGGCTCTCGGTGATGCGCAGCTCCAGGTAATAGCGCACCGGCGAAGTGCCCAGTTGTTCCTGGAACAGCCTCTCCAGCTGACGCTTGGAGCGCCCCACGCACTCGGAGAGCTGGTCCGTGCTCAGCGGTTCCTCGATGTTCGCGCTCATCAGGTTGAGCACATCGCGCAGCGGCTGGGTCATCTTCTCGTGCAGCGCCGGGCGGGTGCGGCGGTAGCGCGACTCCTCGAAGGCAAGGATGTCGACAATGCCCTCCACCAGTTCGCGGCCGTGCAGGTTGTGAATCCACTCCAGCACCAGGTTGAAGGCACCGGTCGGGCTGCCGGCGGTGAGGCGATTGCGGTCGAGGATGTAGCTCTCGGCAGTTACCACGCTGTGCTGCGCAACCTCTGCCAGTGCAGCGCGATTCTCCGGGTGTATCGCGCACTTGCGGCCGTCCAGCAGCCCGGCCTTGCCGAGGAACCAGGCGCCGTTCCACAGGCCGGCCAGGGCGATGCCGCGTTCGTCGGCAAGCTGCAGCAGGCGGCTGAGGCCCGGCAGATCCTTGAGCGGCGTGCGCAGGCCACCGCAGACCACCAGCAGGTCCATGTCCAGGTGCTTGCCTTCCAGCGCCGCCGCCGGGCAGATGACCAGCCCCAGGTCGCTGGTTACGGACTCGCCGTCGAGGCTGAACGTCCGCGTGGCGAAAGCGCCTTCGCGGATCAGGTTGGCCGTGACCAAGGTGTCCAGCGCCTGGGTGAAGGCCGGTAGCGAGAAGTTCTCCAGCAGTACGAAACCGACTTTGCGCTGGCGCTGCGGCTCGCCTTTGCGGTCATCGACAAAGCGCAGGTTCTGCCCCTGCATGGACTCACTGAATTGCCTTCTTTCCACCGCTGCCTGCCTCTGGGAATATTTCTTGGCTGGCGCTGCGGCTCGGGCAAGCAACTGCGCGATAACCCGGTTCGGAGCCGACCCTGCCTCTTGTGCATCGGGATTATACAAGCGCTCCCACGCCCGACCATGTCTTCCTTGTGCCGGTGCCTCGCTTGCAACAGCTCAATCCTCCGCGCCACGCTTCGCACTCCGGTTGCAGGACTTCGCCAAAGCCTGTCCTGCCAATTCCATCCTGCGCCGCTGCCTGGCTGCAGGGCCAGCGCTTTGGCCGGCGCGGCCATGGGGCGAGTGACACGGCGCACACTAGACTGCAGCGACTCAACAGAAGGAGTGGCACATGGATTTCAATCACCAAGTGGTCTGGATCACCGGGGCTTCCTCCGGTATTGGCGAGGCCCTGGCCCGCCTGCTTCTGCAACAGGGCGCGCGTGTCATTCTTTCCGGCCGGCGTGAAGCCGCGCTGCAAGCCGTCGCCGAGCAGGCGCCGCAGCGCGCCCTGGTACTGCCTTTCGAAAGTACCGACTACGCCGCGCTGCCAAGCGTGGTGGAGCAGGCCTGGGCCTGGCAGGGGCATGTCGACTGCCTGATCAACAACGCCGGTGTGAGCCAGCGCAGCCTGGCCCTGGATACTCGCTTCGAGGTCTACCGTGAGCTGATGGAGGTCGACTACCTCGCGCCAGTGGCCCTGACCCAACTGCTGCTGCCGCGCCTGGTCGCTCGGGGTAAAGGCCAGTTGGCGGTGGTCAGCTCGGTAGCCGGCAAGGTCGGCGCTCCGTTGCGTACCGGCTACTGCGGGGCCAAGCATGCCGTGATCGGCTACTTCGAAGCCTTGCGCGCCGAGGTGGAACAGGCCCATGGCATTGGTGTCAGCGTAATC
Source organism: Pseudomonas sp. YH-1 (assembly GCF_051990045.1). Classification (NCBI taxonomy): domain Bacteria; kingdom Pseudomonadati; phylum Pseudomonadota; class Gammaproteobacteria; order Pseudomonadales; family Pseudomonadaceae; genus Pseudomonas; species Pseudomonas sp. YH-1. The sequence goes on from NZ_CP178184.1 coordinate 4,850,333, forward strand.
CTGCCCGGCTCGGTGCGCACCGGTGTAGCGGTCAACGCATTGGGTGGCGACGGTGCCCGTCGCGGCCGCTCCGACGTGAATATCGATAACGGCATGCCCGCCGAGGAAGCTGCCCGGCGCATCGTCGAAGGGCTGGCAGCTGGCGTGCGCAGTATCGAAGTGGCCGAGGGAACCGAAAAGATCGCCTTGCACCTGCGCAGCGTCGATCCGGAGCGACTGTTCACCCTCACCGCCGCCGAAGGCGCACGTCTGGCCCAGGAGCGAACCCTCAACGGCCATGCCGATATCGATCCGGGAGCCGTGCAGCGACTCGACAGCTGAGACTCGGTGCCGGAATGGAAAAAGCCCAGGTTTGCACCGGGGCTTTTTCTTCAGTGGCGTCCGGCAAGCGCTGAACGCCCCGCCATGCGACGAGACGCAGCGCCCCCTTTCCAGCAGCAGTACCAGGTCCGGCAGGCAAAGGTCAGAAACAGCCCCGTGTGGTCATAGCAAACCGGGCTACGCTCCTCCAGTCGACCCCTGGAGAGTTCACCATGATCCGCTCCCTGCTGACTGCATCCCTGCTGGTGATCCTGAGTATTCCGGCCCAGGCCGGCGTCGTGGCTTTCCCCTCCTCCTTCCGGACCCAGAACATTGCCGTAGACGGCACGACGATCCACGTGCGCGTCGGCGGCAGTGGGCCGGCGGTGGTGCTTCTGCATGGCTTCGGCGATACCGGCGACATGTGGGCGCCGCTGGCCAAGGACCTGGCCAAGGACCACACCGTCGTGGTGCCGGACCTGCGCGGCATGGGCCTGTCATCGATTCCCGCCAGCGGTTACGACAAGAAGACCCAGGCAGGCGATGTCCGCGCCGTGCTGGATTCGCTGGGCATCGAGCATTCCGTCGTGATCGGGCATGACATCGGCACCATGGTGGCTTACGCCTATGCGGCGCGTTATCCGCAGCAGACCGAGCGACTGGTGGTGATGGACGCTCCGGTGCCCGGCATCCCGCCGTGGAATGACATCGTCCGCTCGCCGATGCTCTGGCACTTCGACTTCGGCGGCGCCGACATGGAGCGGCTGGTGTCCGGACGCGAACGCATCTACCTGGATCGATTCTGGAACGAGTTCGCCGGCGACCCGCACAAGGTCGACGAGGCTACCCGGCAGCATTACGCCAAACTCTATGCGCGCCCCGGCGCGATGCACGCGGCCTTCTCGCAGTTCCGCAGCATTCGCCAGGATGCACTGGACAACGAGGTGTCGAACAAGACACGGCTGACGATGCCGGTGCTTGCCGTCGGGGGGGAAAAGTCTTTCGGCGCCAATGAAGCCATCGTCATGCGCAATGCCGCCGACAACGTCACCGAAGTGGTGGTGCCCGGTGCGGGTCACTGGCTGATGGAAGAGGCGCCGGCGCAGACGATCCAGGCCATTCGAACCTTCATTTCGCCTTGACGCCGGCCCTTCAAGCAACCGGTGTTGGCCGCCTTGAAGTGCGGCTTTCGCCGTGGTCTGCGCAGGGGCGCAAAGGCCGCGCCCTCAACCGGGAGCCTTCACTTCCGGGTCGTTTCAACACGACAACTTCACTGCCGTCTGTCACAGAATTCCTACACTTCGGTTGACCGTCAAAACCTGCGCCACTAGATTCCTACCCTTCTTTCGCCGGGGGGCGCTGCGCTCCGGCGATCACAACGGCAAAGGAATGTCCGTCATGCTCAAGCCCCTCAGGCCCTGGCTGCCTGCCCTGCTGCTTTGCAGCCCGCTCGCCGCGCAAGCGGAAGGTCCCTCTGGCGATTTCTGGCTGATTCACCAACAGGGCAGCCTCTACAAGAACGAAATCTTCGTCGTCGATGGCGACCCCGCCAACATCTACGATCGCAAGAACGGCGTGCGCTCGCTGGGCGTCTATCAGTTCTACGAGGAAGGCGCCAAACCGACCTTCACCGCCTATGACGTCGAGGTCGACTGCGCGAAGAACCGCGTGCGCCTCAACGGCGCACAGAACTACGACAAGTTCTACAACGATATCCGTCCGAAGAAGGTTTCCAAGGAGTGGCAGAAGAAGCCCGAGGCCTGGATCGCCCAGAGCCGCGACTTCCTCTGCAAGCCGGACGCGCACGTCGAGCAGAAGATGTACCCGCTGGGCAAGATGCCGATGACGCAGCTGGTCTCGGCCGCCCCTGGCCTGTTCCAACTGCAGAACCGCGAGCACGCCAAGAACCTGATCCTGCAGATGGTCGACAAGGGCTTCGAGCAGATGCCCGTCAAGAACGCACCGGCCAAGGAGGGCGTGCAATGAAAGGACTACTGGCACTGGGGATGATCGCCATCCTGCTCGGCGGCTGCTCCGCCATTCCCACCCTGCCCGAGGCGCAGGCGCGCAGTTACTGGAAGGGCCGTCCGGCTGGCGACGCCATCGACCACTTCGGGGCACCCAGCGATATCGGTCTGGCGCCGGAGAATGACTGGGTCGTGCTGATCTACCGCCGCGACACTTCCTATGTCTCGCGTGAAGCGCTCGGCACCTACACCGGCCCGCAGAACGGCCAGCTGGTGCATACCGAATACTGGGGCGATGTGGTGCACTCGGCCAGCTGCGAAATCCGCGTGGCCATCAACCGCGCCCGGCAGGTGGACTACCTGCTGACCCGCGGCAATTGCGGCGGCATCTCGCTGAAGCCGGAAGCCTGAGCACAGGCTTCCTCATCAAGGAGGAGACGAAACCATGGCAAACATGGGCTACCTGGCAAAAGCCGTATTTCCGTTACTCGGCCTCGCGGCCATCAGTTCGCAGGCCTCCGCCGAAGAGGTCAAGGTGACGGAGCTGCTGCGCAGCGGCTATGAAGTGAAGGCCGCCTACGTGGCGCCAGGACGAGTCACCCAGATCCACTTTCTGATCCTGCAGAAAGGCACGTCGGTCTACCAGTGCGGGACCTACGAAAGCGGCGCGCCGCTGCAGCGCTACTACGACTACTCCAATACCTACTCCTGCTCGCAGGTCGGGGACTGGGTGCCAAAGAACTGAGCGATTCCCGCCCAAGGGCACTGATCACTGCGACGGTCAGCATCCAGTGTGCTGGCCGGGCCGCTCGCTCAATACCGTCAAGGACGACCTTCCATGAAACTGCCCCTGCTGGCCGCCAGCCTGCTGTTTGCCTGCACCCTCGCCCACGCCGCCGACCAGCCGACCGTTCCCAAGCCCCTGGAGGAACAGGTCAGCCGCCTGGTGGAGCTGTACAAGGACAGCTTCGCCACCGGCTACCCCGAAGCCACCCATGTGCAGACCTTGAAGACTGGCCAGAACAGCGAGATCACCCTGGCGGTGTTCACCATCGAAGGCTTCGACATGGGCAACAACTACAGCCAGTACCTGGCCGTGTTTTCCTCCACGCCGAACGAAGAAGGCCAGGAGCATTACAGCCTGCTCGATGCGATGCAGATCGGCGGCGGTGGCTGGCGCTCGATCGAGAAGCTGGACGCCCGGCTGGTTGCCGATCCGTCGGGCAGGCGTACCCTGATCGACATCCCGGTGATGGAGAACACCGATGACGATTCGCCGAACTTCCCCAGCCGCGCCGGCGTGATCCACCTGGCCCTGGAAGGTTCGCAGACGCCCCGGCTGGTGGAGCAGAACTGAGGCCGAGCATCTGAAGTACCAGGCCCGATACCAAGTCGATAACAAGCCGCTCTAAATTTCTCTCCCCGGCAGCCGCCATTGCGGATACCCATCCTCAACGGAAGCCTGTCCATGACTACCATCAGCGCTGTCAGCGCCACCAACGTTCGCTATACCACCGCCTCGACTTCGACCACCTCCACCGTCTCCGTGAGCAGCGAAGACAGCACCACCAGCGATGCCACTGGCACCTCTCAGGCCACTGCCAGCTCGTCGGCGCAGTCCGCGAACGGAGCAGCCGGTGGCGGTGCTGCTGGCGCGAGCGGCAGCTCCGACAGCAGTTCAGACACCACCCTGGACAAGCTCAAGCAGGCCATGGAACAGGCGCAGAAGGAGCTGGAAGAAGCCGAGCAGGAACTGGCCAAGGCCAGCCAGGGCGGCGGCCAGACCGAGGAAGAGCAGCAGGCCCAGCAGATCGCCGCACAAGCCGCGCAGGCACGAGTTTCGTCCGCTTCAGCAGCGGTGGCGGCGGCTACCGCCGCCTACTCCGAAGCCCTGACCGAGTCGGGCAGCAGCACCAGCGGCACCTCGGTGAACACCTCCGCGTGAAGCCATCCGGCCAGCTTTCGGCGCTGCCAAGGCTGGCCGTTCCTCACTCCTTCCTCATCCCGCTTCAGCGAGCGGCGGCCCCTTCGTTCATCAGGTAGGTCACCAGCTGCCGTGCATGGGACGACAGCGCATCCCAGTCAGCGACGCAGATGCGTAGCTCACGAGTGGCCCAGGCGTCGGCGAGCGCCACCACCACGGCCGGCAGTTCCTGCGCCATACGTGTGGCGGCCGCCTCCGGGAGCATGGCCACGCCCACCCGTTGGGCGACCAGCTGGGCAATGGCATCGAAGCTCGGTGCGCGCACCCGCACCTTGAGCGGCATGGCATTGCGCACCGCCATGGCCTCGACAAAGCGCTGCATGGCGCGTTCGGCCGGCAGGCAGACGAAGGGAAAACTCAGCGCATCGCGCAAGCTCGGCAGGTGCTGGCTGGCCAACGGATGGTCCTGCGGGACCAGCAGCACCAGCTTGTCGTTACGAAACGGCAGCGACAGCAAGCCAGCAGTGGGCAGGTTACCGTCGTAGACGCCAATGTCGATCTGCCCTTCCTGCACGGCACGCAGCACATCCTTGCTGTTCTGCTCGGTCAGTTGCAGGTCCACTTCCGGGTAATCCGCCAGGAACGGCCCCAGCGCAGTGGGCAGGAAAGTGCTGTTGGCCACCGTGGAAGCCGCCAGGCGCAGGGTGATGCGCCGCTCTCCGCTCAGCTCCTGCAAGGTATCCCTGAGCTGCCGGGCCTCCTTCAGTACGCGCTGGGCGGCTTCGAGCACCAGGCGGCCGGTCGGCGTGAGGGTCATGCCGTCACTGTGCCGGGCGAACAGGGAGAGCCCGCAGCGCTCCTCGAACAGACGCAGGCGATTGCTCGCAGCCGAAACAGCCACGGGCACCGACGCCGCCGCCTTGCTCAGGCTGCCGGTGCTGGCGATGGCCGCGATCAGTCGCAGATCGGCGAGATCGAAATGCATGAAGCGTTCTCCAAATACGAAAGCCATGTTCGCCAAGTTGCGATTCTAGCGGGGCGGCCTTCTCTCTAGAATAAAGCCTTTCTTCTGCCTTGCACCTGTGCCGCCATGAATAGCCTGACCTCTCTGTACCAGCGCAGCCTGCGCAACGGCGTATTCTTCGCCGTGCTGTCCGCCACTGGCTTCAGCCTCAAGGCTGTCTTCGTGAAGCTCTCCTACGCTACCGCACCGGTGGATGCGGTGACCGTGCTGGCGATCCGCATGGGCCTGGCGCTGCCGCTGTTCCTCTGGCTGATCTGGCTGAGCCGGAGCCCGGAGCAGGCCCGCCTGACGCTGGCCGATGGCTTGCGCATCCTGCTGCTCGGGTTGTTCGGCTATTACCTGTCCAGCCTGTTCGACTTCTATGGCCTGCAGTACATCAGCGCCGGGCTGGAACGGCTGATCCTGTTCACCTACCCGACCCTGGTGCTGCTCCTGCAGATGGCCGTGAACCGCGAACGTCCCGACTCCCGCACGCTGGCGGCCATGGGCTTGTGCTACCTGGGCCTGGGCATCGCGCTGGTGCACGACATCCGCGTGGAAGGCGCCGATGGGCAGATCCTGCTGGGCGCCCTCTGGGTCTTCGCCAGCGCCGTGACCTATGCCCTCTACTACATGGGCACGGCCGCCGTGGTGCGGCGCGTGGGCTCGATGCGACTGGCGGGACTGGCCGGCGGTGCGTCGTCAGTGATGGTGCTGATCCACTACGCGGTGAGCGGCAATGTGCAGCAACTGGCAACCTTGCCCGGCGCTGTATGGGTCCACGGCTCGCTGATGGCGCTGATCTCCACCGTGCTGCCGATCTACTGGATGGCCCTGGCGATCCAGCGCATGGGTGCCACCCACGCGGCCGCCTTTGGCAACCTGGGCCCGGTACTGACCGTGTTCGCTTCCTGGGCTCTGCTGGGCGAGGCAATCACGGTGTACCAGATTGCCGGACTGGCACTGGTGCTGTTCGGGGTATCGCGGTTGTCCGGGGCCAAGGCGGCTGCGCCGAAGCAGCAAGCCGGGGATTGCAAGGCCACCGGCTGAGCACATGTGCTCAGATGCCCCGTCAGCTCACCGCGGACGAAACGCACTCGACGTGCCAGTAGCGTCTCGGCACTGGCACGTCGGGAGCGACTACTGCACGTTGCCGCTGTCGAGCTGACGCTCTTTCTCAGCTAGACCGTTGGCCAGCGTGGCCAGCTTGGTATCGGGGGCATTGCTGGGCAGCGGGTCGACACCGGCCGAGGCGAACACCTGGCCGTAGCTGTTGCGCAGTTCTGCATAGGCCAGGTCGCGGCGCAGATCGGCCTGCAACGCATTGAGCTCGCCCTGGATCAATTCCAGGTCGCCGATCCCCTGCGCCTGACGACGGTTGCGCAGCTGGCCGACGATCTGGTTGTCCAGGCTGGCCAGTTCCTGGGTGGTGACGAACTGGCGGCGTGCCTCGTTGTAGTTGGCGTTAGCCACGTAGAGCTGAGCCAGGATCGCCATCGACATGGCCTGCCGACGCGCGACGTTGACGTTTTCGCCAGCCTTCGCGACGTCGATGGCCGCCGGAGCAGACAACACGTTGAACAGATTCCAGGTGACCTTGACGCCATAGTCGGCCCAACGATTGTTGACCAGGAAGCTGTTGGAGTCGTAATGCCCGCCGGCGGAGAACTCCAGGCCCGGCAGCAGGCGCAGCATGGCCTTGCGGGTTTCTGCGGCGCTGATGCGCGCCTGGTAGTCCTGTTCGCGCAGTTCGGGGCGGCTGGCCAGTGCCTGCTGCTCCAGCTGTTCGATCCCCACCTTGAGGTCCGGTACGTCGTAGCCCTCCGGCGCCGCGAGGGTCAGCTCGGTACCCAGCGGCAGGTTGATCAGGGTGGCCAGTTCGGTCTTGGCCAGGGACAACGCGCGGCGCTGCTCTTCCAGCTGGCGGCTGGCTTCGATCAGTGCGCGCTGGTAACCCAGCGCCTGGACCGGGTCGCCGATGCGCTGCTGGCTCATCTGCTGGCTGTCCTTGCGCGCGCTGTCGACGCGGGCCATCAGACTGTCGATGCGATCGAGCAGGCGCTGCGCGGCCACGGCTCGCCAGTAGGCCGAGCGCACGTCCTGGATGATGGTCTGCACCACCTTGCGCCGACGCTCCTGGACGATCAGGCGCTGGTCGGCCTGCTGCTTGGCGCTGACATAGCTGACGCCGAAGTCGAGCACGTTCCACACCATGGTCAGGTCAGCGACGTCGCGGTCGCGGTCCTGCGAGGTGGACGGTTCCAGCGACTGGGTGTTGGTCAGCACGCTCTGGCTGCTGGAGGCGCTCTGATTGTTGCGCCCGGCGTAACCCGCCTCGAGCGCCATGCGCGGCAGCATGTCGAAGGTCGCGAGGTCTAGCTGCCGGCGCGACAGCGCCTCCTCCATCACCTTCAGGCGCGACTCGAGGTTGTACTTCACCGCACGGGCCATGGCGTCGTGCAGGGTGAGCGGGCCGCTGAGCGGCTCCTGGTCCTTGAACATCGCCTGCAGGTCGTCGCGGGCGCGTTGCTCGCTGACACTGCGGTCGATCGGTTGCGTGGTCACTGCACAGCCGCTGACGGCTAGCGCCAACAGGCTGATCCCCAGCAAGGTCGTGTGTTTTTTCATCCCTGGCCGTCCCCCTCGTTACGGCTTTCTCTTTTGCTTGTTCTGCTTGCCAATGGTGGTAATCAGGTTGCGTCGCGGCCCTGGGCAACCTGCCCCAGCGCCCAGGCCAGCTCACGCAGCGGTTGTTGTTCGGATTCGTGGATCTGTTGCAGTTGCTGGGCCATGCTGGGCGCGCCGAAGACGCCGCGGATGCCCTGGTCGATATCGCCGCCGCGGCGGTCGAAGGCTTTCAACGGCTGGCTCTGATCGGAGCCGTCACGGCTGAAAACGCTCGACAGCGTGCTGCTGCCGAACACCCCACCATCACCGCCGCCGAAGCCGAGGAAGCCGCGGCCACTGCCGTCACCGAAGGCCGAATCGCCGAACACCTGGGCGATGAAGCTCTGCGACGGCGCGCCGTTCTGGATGAAGATATTCCCCAGGGGCGGCAGGCCGCCCACGCCTTCGGGTTGGAACAGCGACGGCGGAATCACCGGCGAGCTGTTCTGCGGTAGCACGGCCACCGGTACGTTGGGCTGAATGGCGACCTGAGACGGAGTCGGCGGCACGCTCGGGTCGGTGATACGGAACTGCGGGTCGCCATCGGACAGCGAGCCGATCACATAACTGTCGCCACGCAGGCCGTTGCTCAGCGCATTCCCGGCCGCGTCGCGGATGTCGCCCGGATTGACCGAAAGCCCCAGGCTGCCCTGCCCGCTCACGCCGCCGACGGTCACGCGGTAGATCCGCGCGTCGAGCTGCACCACCGAGACGATGCTGCCGCTGGCGGAGTTGCTGGTTACCAGCGAGAAATCGCCGGCATCCACGCCGCTGACATCTTCATCGAAGGTCACCAGGAAGTTCAGCGTGTCGGCGCCGGTCGGCGACGGGTCCAGCCGCACCGCGCCGGTAGCCGTGGGTGCGCGCGTGTCCACCAGTACTCCATGGCTGTCACCGACCCCGTTCAGCGACGGGATCAGCGCATTGCCGGTGGCGTCCCGCAGCGAGCCGCCGTTGGCGGAAAGGCCGCTGACCTGGATGCCGTCGGCGTCGTTGTCGCCGGCCTGGACGGTATAGCGGAACACCAGGCTGGTGCTGCCCGAGCCGCCGGCATAATCGGCGTAGACGGTGCGCCCGCCCAGGTCGATGGCCAGTCGCGGCGTGCCGTCAACCACCACGGCCTCGCTGGTCTGCACCACGAATTCCAGAGTGTCGCCGACGCTGTGCAGGCCGCCCGGCGGCACGCTGACGGCGGTGACGGTGGGCGCATCGCGGTCGATGGCGTAGACAGCGCCGGTCAGCCCGCCGGCAATGGGATTGCCCGCGGCATCGACGATGCCGGTCGCGCTGCCGTTGAGATCAAGGCCCAGCGTGCCGGTCCCGGAGATACCGCTGACGGTGACCTGATAGGTGTGTGCGTCGATCTGCTGCAGGTCGCTCAGGCTGCCCGACGCCGTGCCGGTGCTGACCAGGGCGAAGTCGCTCAGGTCCACCCCGCTCACGCCTTCGCTGAAGGTCACGGTGTAACGCACGCTGCCGGCGTTGGAGGGCGACGGGTCGAGGCTGACGATGGCGCTGGGGGTCGGCGCCAGGGTGTCGACGATCACGCCACTGGTGCCGCCGACGTTGTTGAGGCCCAGGTCCAGGGCATTGCCGGCTGCATCGCGCAGGGTCGCGCCATTGGTCGAGAGGCCACCCACGCGGATGCCGTCGGCATCGTTATCCCCTGCCCTCACGGTGTACTGGAAGACCAGCGTGGAGCTTCCGGAGCCGGCGACGAAATTGGCGAACACCGTGGTGCCGCCGATATCCAGGGCGAGTTGCGGCACGCCGTTGACCAGTACCGCTTCGCTGGTATTGACCACGAAGGTCAGGGTGTCCCCGGCGTTGTAGGGGACGCCGGCCGGGACGCTGACACTGCTCACCGTGGGCGCCAGGGCATCGACCCGCACCCCGGAGGTGACGCTCACGTTATTGAGGGTGGCGTTGATGTTGTTGCCGACGGCGTCACGCAGGGTACTGCCATTGGCCTGGATGGACGAACCGAGGAGGATGCCGTCGGCATCCGAATGACCGCTGGCGACCACCAGGCGGAACACCAGGGCGTTGCTGCCACTGCCACTGAGGTACTGGGCAAACACGGTGCCGCCGTTGTCGAGGGTCACAGCGATACGCGGGATGCCGCCGGTGGTATCGACGAAAACGCCTTCACTGAAGTTGACGGTGAAGTCGAGGTTCTGCCCCGCCACGTAGGTGCCGTTGGCCGGCACGCTGACAGAGTTGATCACCGGTGCCACGCCATCGATCACCAGCGCGGCATTGGCGCCCAGGCTGTTCGCGGCTCCCGCCGCCGGCAGCGTGAGGACGGCCTGGAGGCCCAGGCTGGCAGCGCTGATCGAGGAGCCGTTGAGCGACAGCGCGCTGCTGCTGACATAGTCGAGGTCGGCGCTCCGGTCCCCGGCCTGCACCACATAGGAGAAGACCAGCGTGGAGGTGCCGCTGCCGCTTACGTAGACCGCATTACGGTCGATGAGCCCGGTTTCCAGCAGCAGGGTCGGCGTCCCGCCACTGACGACCACCGCCTGATCGAAGGTGACGATAATGCTGACGCTGTCTCCGACCTTGTAGCCGCCATCGGGGGTGGCACTGTTGACGCCGACAATGGTCGGGTTGGGCTGGCGAACGTCGATGCTGATGAAATCGGTATCGGTCCTGGCACCGCCGGAACCGCTGAGCCCCTGGTCATTGGTGGTGATCTGCAGCGAGGCCGCACCGTAATAGCCGGAGGTAGGGCTGAACGTCATGCCCGCCAGCGCGTTGTTGATGTCAGCCTGGTTACCCACGAAGGTCATGGTGGCATCGCCGGTGCCGCTGCCAACCAGGAAGCTCAGGCCCGAGAAACTGCCCAGGCTCAGCAGCCCGTTGGTCACGGTGAGGGTTACCTGCAGGACGCCACCACCGGCGTCCACATCGCTGATGGAAATCGCATTGCTATTGCCGGCACCGAACACCAGCGTGCCGTCCTGAAGCACGCTCTGGTTGCCCGGCACCTGGTTCACCGGCGCATCGTTGACGGCGCTGACGGACAGGGTGACGGTCGTGCTGGCGGTCTGGTTGCCTCCGCTACCGCTCTGCCCGCCATCATCGATCCGCAGCGACAGCACCACGTTGCTAGTCGCGTTGGCGGCAGTGGTGTAGCGCACCATGCCGCTGGCAACGAAGGCATTGATATCGGCAAGCGTCCCGGACAGGCCAAGGGTGCCGCTGCCCGAGCCCGACACGGTGACCCCGGAGGCACTGAGGGCGCTGAGGGAACCGGCGCCGAGCGGCACGCTGAACTCCACGTTGACAGTGCCGGAGCCGGCGTCGATATCGCTGAAGCTGATGCCGGTCAGCGCCTGCGAGACATCCTCGGTCACGGCGATGCTGCCCGGTGCGCTGATGTTCGGTGCATCGTTCACCGCCGTCACGCTGAGCAGCAGCGTGTCGCTGTCGCTGCGGGGGGCGCCGCCGGACTGGCCGTTGTCGTTGATGCTGGCGGTCAGGATGACGTCGGCCGTGGCGTTGGCGGCAGTCAGGAAGGTGACCCGGGCGCTGGCAATGAAGAGGTTGATGTTATCGATCGCGCCGGTCAGCGTCATTGCGCTGGAAGTGCCGCCGATGGTGACGCCGATACCGGAGATCGCGCTCAGGCTGCCGCTGCCGACCGAGAGCGTAACGGTGACGCTGCCGGACCCTGCGTCCACGTCCGAGAAGCTGATCCCGGTAATGGCGGTGGGCGTATCCTCGACCACCGTCAGCCCGCCCGGCACCGTGACCACAGGCGCGTCGTTGGTCGCCGTGACGGTCACCGTGCGAGTGGCCGCACTGCTGTCGGCGGCGCCGTCGTTGACCACGAAGGTGACGGTGCGAGTGCTGGTGACCGGGGTATCCGAGCTGTTGGAATAGGTGACGCTACGCAGTGCCGCCTGCCATTGCGCGGCGGTGGCTCCGGCGGCGGAAGTCAGGAACATGGTGCCGGTGGTGCTGTCGTAGCTGCCGACAATGTCGCCCATGGTGGCCGGATTGCTGGTGAAAGCGAGCGTATCCTCGACACTGCGGAAATTGCCGTCGATCTGCACCCTGGCGCTCTGCAGCAAAGGCGAGTCGGTGTCGATCACCGTGAGTCCGCTGTCGATCACCACCGGAGTCGAAGCGACGCCATCGCCTTCGACGAACGCGGCGCTGCCACCGCTGGTGGTGACCAGCGGCGCATCGTTGACCGCTGTGACGGTGATCGAGGCAGTGTCGCTGCCGATGGAGTATGGCGTGCTGCCACCAGCGCCGGATGCATTGGCCTTGGTGCCTTGCAGGCCGGCTGTGATGCCAGTCTGGTCCCAGGCGCTGTAGGTGATGCTTGCACTGGTGCCATTGATACCGTCCGGCACGAAGCGCACGCGGTCGCTGCTGCGCAGCAGCAGCGCCGAATTGAAGGAAACCGCTCCGACGTTCTGCCAGCTGGCACCGCCATTCACGCTGAATTGCCAGGTGCCGTTGCCGGCGTCCAGGCCGGTGATGGCAATGCCTGTCAGCGCCCCGCTGTCGACGTCGCTGACGCCGCCGAGGAAGCTGGAGACGGCCTGGCCGACGTTGTTGACGTCGGAATCGGTCAGCCCGGTGAGCGTGGGCGCCGTCGGCGTCAGTACGGGCGCATCGTTTTCGCTGCTGACGATGATCGCCGCCTGGCCCGTTCCGCTGGAGAACGCGGTACTGCCGCCGTTGGTGCTGGTATCGCTCAGGTGGCGCACACCATTGGTGGAGGCAGTGCCGGAACTCCCGTCCCAGCCCCGGAACGACAGCGTCGCCGTCTCACCATTCTGCCCGTTGGGCACATAGCGCAACTGGGTAGTCGCCGACAGCGTGAGGGCGCTGGTGGCGCTGACACTGCCAAACTGGGTCCAGGTCGCGCCATCAGTGGAATACTGCCAGTCGCCACTACCGGTGCTGGCGATGATGGCAATGCCGCTGTTCGGGCCATCGGCGTCGGTGTAGGTCATGCCGCCCAGCAGGGTGGACACGGTGACTGCACTCGAGGTGGCGTCTTCGCTGGTGCCGGCCCATGCGTAGGGTCCGCCGGACAATGTCGGAGCGTCGTTCACGGCGGTCACCATTACCTGCGCGGTGGCCATGTTGGAAGTGGCGCCCTCGGCGTCGATCACGGTGAAGTTGACCTGGCGGGTCATGTCGGTGCCGCCGACGGTGGGGTCGTCCGAAGAAGACGAATAGGTCACCGAACGCAGCACGGCCTGCAGCGAGGCCAGCGAGCCGCTGCCGCTGATCTGCAGCACGCCGGTGCCGCTGTTGTAGGTCGACGAGAAGCCGCCAGAAAGGTTCGCCGACAGCATGTCACCCAAGCGAAAATCGCTGATGGTGACCGTGGCACCCTGGAAGGTCGTGCTGTCGGCATCGGCCACCACCAGGCCACCCACCAGTACGGCGGCGCTGCCGCCCTCGGTGTAGCTGGTCGTGTTGTTGGCGGGGCTCAGCGTCGGCGCATCGTTGACCGCGGATATGGCGACGGTCACCTGGCTGTTGGTAACACTGCTGCTGTCACCATCGTTCACGCCGATGGTGATGGTCCGGGCTTGCAGGCTGGGATTGCTACTGCTGTTGCTGTAGGTGAGGTTCGCCAACAACGCGGACACGGCTGCCGGATTGGCTGCCGAATTGAGCGTGATAGTCAGGTCAGTGGTACCGCTGCCGCCGCTGAAGGTGCCAATGACGGTGCCGCCATAAGTCACATTGCTGCCACTGACACCAATCAGCCCTGCCCCCGCCCCCTGGTTGCGGATGGACAGCAAATCCTCGCCCGCCACGCGGTTGGTCGTGATGGAAGCGACCACCGTACCCCCGGCGAAGTCGGCCGAGTCGGCATCGGTCACCTGGGCATTGCCGCCAGCATCGAGCAGCACGGCACCCGCCTTCTCGACGAAGGTGACGGAATCGCCGTTGAGGTTGTTCACCGTAGGCGCCACATTAGGCGGCACAGCCACACCCACCGTAATGTCATCCAGATAGACCGACACATCAGCCGCGCCGTCCTGACGGACGATGCGCACTTCATCGATGAACTGCCATGCTGTACCCGAAACCGTCACCAGCGTACCGCCCGTGCCGTAATCGCCAGCGGTGAAATTCTGCGTGGCACCGGAAACCGCAACACCGTCGCGGTAGCCCACCAGACGATAGGCGCCGGAGTCGGACAGACCGCGCTCGACCATCAGGGAGGTGAGCGCGAACTCCTCGCCCGAAGTGGCCTTGAACACTGCGGCTGCCTGGGTACCAGTGCTACCGCCCTGGTAGGTGCCGTTGAGAAAGACAGCATGGTCGTTGGAGCCATTGGCGAGACTGGAGTCCTCGACCATTTGGGTCACGTCGACGTAGCTGTCCTGGCCGGTATCCTGGGTACCCTGGGCATTGAGCAGGGTGAAGGTCCAGTTGTTGATGATCCGTGACTGCCCCGGCGTGCCGAAGCTGCGCCCGCCGTTATCGGTGACAACTCCATCGAAGTTTTCGCTGGAAGGGGCGGCCAGCAACGCGTCGTAGTCGCTCAACGCCAGAGCCGAAGCCTCTATGCCCCCGACGTGTTGCTCCAGCACCCAGTCACCACCCTGACTTGCGGCGCCGGTCATGTCATCGGAAGCAGCAACATCAGCGCCGGTCGCGCTAGCCAGCGACTGAATGAAGTCGCGGCCAGCCCCTTGGGCGCCGATACTGCAACCGTAGAGCAGGATATCGCCCTGCTCGCCCAGCGCCTGCCCGATTCGGGTCAGCGCATCTCGGTGAGAAGCCAAAGAAGACGCATCGAGCCACTCTCCGCCCAACTCGATCTTGCCAACGTCCCCATGGCTGAGAATGTGGATGCTGCCCACGTCGCTGCGCCCTTGCAGGTAGTCGGCGATCTGCTGCAGACCGTCCTTGCCGCTCTGCAACACCACCACCTCGGTACCTGGCTTCAACCCAGTGATCAACTGCTGGTAGTTCTTCACGTGAGCGTCGACGAACACCACTTCCTGGCGGTGATCCGAGGTGCCGGCGGGCACGGCGGAAAGTGCGTCCTGGCTGCCCTCGTGGGCGCTGTTGTCCTGCGCCGGGTGGGCCTGGGTGTCCTTCGCGGCGGTGTCGGCGGTCGGCTTGGCGTCAGCCGCCTCGGCCACGGTGGCGGCCACGGCGCCGTCGAACAGCATGCGCGGTTCCAGCGCCATCGCCAGGGCCGGCTTTGCCGCTGCCTTGACCGCTACTGCACGCTTCGCCTTGTTCCACCACATGACCCACCTCCACTGCTCTTGGTCGGGAGCGGGGATGCCCCGCTCCGCTGTTTGCTGCTGTTACGGTCGAAAACGAGCGATCAGTTGCGCGACGGGAAGACCCCTTCCAGCGCGATGATGAAATTGACGCCCAGGTAGGGGTTGCGCAGCGAGAAAGGCTGGCTTCCGCCGGCAATGCTGGCAGTCCCGTTCGGTACGCTGCCGCTGCAGGTGATGCTGAACGGCTGCAAGGTGGTATCCGCCGCCGTGGTGGAGTACAGCGTGCCCGGCCGCCCGCTGGCGGCGATCGGGCCGAGTACGGTGGTCGCACCCGGGGCTGCCTGGGTCGTGGTGCTAGCCGAAGCGGCCGGGATCGCGGCCTGGCCGGTGGCGGTCAGCGGCGAGCTGAAGGTCACGGTGTGCGTATGCTGCGGCATCTGGTTGAGAGTCAGCGTGGTGCTCTCGACACCCCCGACCTGGCCCAGAACGACCAGCCCGGTACCGGGGCCTTGCCCTTGGCCGACGGGGCTGCGGCCGCGCAGGTCGGGCAGGCCGAACGTAGTCTGACCATCGCCGCCGTAGGTCGTGCCCAGCAGGGAGAACAGCGCGGTGTTCTGCGCGATCGCCATGAGTTGCCCCTGGCAGAATGCGTAGCCGCGCGGCGCGAAGTTGCCACCGAACATCTTGATCTCACCGATAAAGGGTTCCACGTATTGCCTCTCCTTGATGCCAATCGCTGGATATGGCGGCCAGGTTCGCAGCCGCCGGAATGGGTCGCTACGCTGCCTTGCGAGAATGGAAGACAGCCTGGAGCACCGCACGGCGGTCGGCGGCGGGCTGCACCGGGGTCAACAGCAGCAGCCAGCCCTCCTCGTCCGGTGGCGACAGGCGGTACAGCGCCTGGGGCAGATCCCACTGCTCGGGCAAGGCGAACGCCGCGCTGAAGCTCTCGTACTCGCTGTTCATCGGATTGCCGCTGAGCACCTCGATCAGCTCGACATCCAGGGCCTGGTCCGGGGCGATCCACAACTGGAAGCGGGAGCCTTGTGCCTGCTGCAGGCCTTGCTGGGTGGGCATCGGATACATGAGGGTTTCCTTCACGACAGGGCGGCGGGCGCGATGGCCTGCGGCATGGCGCCGGGCAGTCGGCGCAGCTTGAGATAGACGCCGTTTTCGCCGACCACGGCGAAACCCAGGCGGGCATACAGGCGCTGGGCCGGGTTGTAGTTCTCCACGTGCAGGCCGACGCTCAGGCCCTGGGCATCGGCGCGTTCGAGCAACTGGCCGAGCACTCGGGTGCCAATCCCCAGGCCGCAATGGCTGGGCAGCAGGACAAGGTCGATGATCTGCAGGTGGGCTGCGCCCCAATAGAGGTAGACGCGGCCGACGGACTGGGCGTCCGCCTCGATCACCAGGTATTCGGCGTCGGGAAACTGCGCCCGGTAGTAGTGATGCTGGGCGTCGAACTGCTGGGTGAGGAAGGCATCGATGGCGGCCGGCTCCCAGGCTACCTGGGCCAGCTCAGCGGAACGGGTGCTCGCATAAAGGGCGCGCAGGAACGCCAGATCGGCGTCCACGGCGGGACGGAACCTCAACGCGAGTGAAGTCATGGTGCTGTGAGTCCTTTCATACGGCAGCTGGGGAAGCTACCTACACCCTTTTGTTATTGAATCGCGCACGCAATTTCCGGCAAGACTACCTGATACTGAAGGCAATTCGCCACCGGATTTCAGCGCCAACTGTCGCTCTTTTTGCAGGTTTCTTCTTGAAAACGCATTCCGTACGCATGCCCGTCTCCACCTCACGCCAGGCGCAAGGCTTCCAGGGTTTCGTAGGGCTCCCTCGCCCAACGCTCCACCGCCGCTCGCGCCGTCTCGTCCGCCTCCGCACGCTTGCGCTCGCCGTCGGGACTGAAGGGCATACCCGGCTGCTTGGCATCCGTCCCGGCCACCGCCTGCAGGCGAGGTCGGTCGGCCTCGTCCACCCGCAAGAGGGGCGCCAGCCGCTGCCAGGCCGCGCCAGGCAATTCGCTGTAGTTCACCGGCAGAGCTCCCCACTCCCGACAGAGGCTCAAGCCGCCTTGTAGTATCTCCCCAATCCGTTGCGCCATCCTGTCCATCCCGGCCAGCGACCCGGGCGGTTCAGGCGTTGACGCTCCCAACAGCCCCGGCACCATATGCATGCCGGGCTGGCGCAGGTGCGAGACGAGGATTTCCAGCGGATCGCGGTAGACGAAGAGGCTCGGCGTGGCGGGATACAACTGGTGAAGGCGGGAAGCCTGGTGCACATTCCAGGCATCGAGTTTAACCACCAGGGCCTGCTCGGCCCCTCGGCGGCGCTGGCCATAAGCGTTGAGCAGGCCGCGCAAGCCTTCGCTACGGACCGAATCCGGCAGTTCCTCGCGCAGCAGCGTATCCAGTGCCGGCGCCTCGGACAGGACGATGTTGCGCACATCGCTGGCGAGCAACTGCGCCAGCAGGGTCGAGCCGCAGCGCGAGGCATGGTGGATGAACAGGCCGGGCGCCACACCAGGGCTCGCCTCGCGCCATTGGCTCAAGGCACCCAGCGAGCTGTCCCGACGCATCGCCTGGTTGAACGGCAGGCGCAGGGCGCGCCGCACGCTGTCACTGAAGAACGGCTCGCCCAACGGCGTATCGCCGAACCAGCACCAGTCGACGCGCCAGTCGTCGCCGTCGGCGAACACCCGGATCGGCAGCCAGCCGCGCCAGTCATCGCGCTCTTCCATGACGTCCATCAGTAGCTCCGTTGATCCAGCCACGCCTGCCTTCCCCGGCGCATGGCCGCGCGGACATCATCATCCTGGAAACACAGCCCCAGGCCTGCGCCAAGGGTGACGGCGCGCTCACAGAAGTCGCGGGGATCCTGCAGGTCACGCAGCGCTGCGGCGAGGTCCGCGCGGCTCGCCACCTGGCGACGGAACTCGGCAAAGGCCAGGGTCGAGCTGGCCGGCCGCGACGCTGGGGTGTCCGCCAGCCCTGTGGCGATCTGGCGACGCAACCAGTCATTGCGACGGGCATCGATCACCAGGTGTACCCGCGCCCGTTCGCCGACATTTTCCACGCGATGCGGTCGCGCCAGGTCAAGGAACCAGCATTCGCCCGGCGCCATCGGCACCACCTGCCCTTCAAGCAGGAACTCGACGCCCGGCCCGCTGAGGATGGGCACATGCAGGCGCACGTCGCCCTCGGGATCGCCGAGATCGGGATCGCAGTGCTCACGGATGCGGCTGCCCGCCTCCAGGCGCAACAACCGTGCGCAACGGATAGGCATATCGATGGACTGCAGCAACTCCTGCCAGAGCAGGCCATGCCAGCGCGTCGCGCTGGGCGGCCGCGTGTCACTGCCCTGCCCCGCCGACAACGCATGGGGTGCTTCTTGCGGGGCCAGCAGGCTGACGCCGCTCCAGCCGCCGGTATGGTAGGCGGTATTGAAATGCGTAACCCAGGCACCGGCCGGCAGCGCCGCCACGGCGGCCTCGAGGGCCGGGGTCGCAAAGCGCAGCGGCAGGCGTGCACAGGCCGGCAGACGGGACTCAGAAACCACTTTCGCGTACTCCCAGGGCCGCCAGCCGTCGCCAGATGGTGCTGAGCGGCGACTCGCCGCGCGCCGCCAGCACCACCTCGCCGCGCACCGGCTGTACCAGCTCCATGGGCTGGTCGGCACTCAAGCGCACGGCATATTGGCCCTGCACCGGCAGAGCCCGGCCCTCGCTGTCACGCTGCACGGCAATGGCGCCCTGGCGATCAGAGGCCAGGGCCTCCAGGTCCAGGTGCGAAGTGCCGGTGGCATCCACCGACTCCAGGCGCACCGGGAGTGCCGGGCGCGCCGGATCATCGGCGACGAAGCGCCCCTGGGCACCGGGTTCGACGCGCCATACCGCCTGTTCGGCGACATAGCCGCGCAGCCGCACGCCCGGTTCTACTACCCGGGCCAGTGCCTGGCGCGGGGACAACCAGAGGCCGGGAACCAGTTCCGGCAGCAGGTCGCGCACCACCCCGGTGTGGGGCGCACGGATGTCCAGGCGTTCGCGTTGCGCGGCCAAGCCACGGTACTCGGCCACGGCTTCGGCCAGGCGCTGCTCCAGCACGCCGATGTCGGCGGCGGTCTCGCTGCGACCGGCCTGGCGCCGCAACTGCAATTGCGTGATGTCGATTTCCCGGCGGGTGATACGCAGCCGCGCATCGAGGTCCGGCGACTCCAGTTCCAGCAGCAGGTCTCCGGCGGCGACACTCTGTCCGTCGCTCACCGCCACTCGCTTGAGCCGCGCCGCGACCGGAGCGTGAAGCGCCGAGGCGCGGGTGGCTTCCAGCACGGCGGGGATTTCCACACTGCCGCGCCAGGGCACCAGCAGCACCAGCAGGACCAGCGCAAGACCGGCGCCAATCAGCCCCAGCCGCGCGGGCTGCGCCTGGCCACGGCGCTGCCACCACTCGCGCCATTCCCGCCAGATCGGCAGGCCGATGAACCACACCAGTTCCACCAGCATCAGGAAGATGCCCAGGACCTTGAAGAACAGGTGGTAGACCGTCAGTGCGATCCCCAGGAACAGCGCCGCACGCCACAGCCAGGAGCCATAACCCCACAGCAGCAGACGCCGGCGCATCCCGTCGGGCCAGGGCTCGGGCATCGGGTCGCCGTAGCCGAACAACGCCTCGCGCAGGCGCCAGCGGCACAGGGCGAAGGCGCGCCCCTGGAGGTTCTCGACGCCCAGCAGGTCGCTGAGCAGGAAGTAACCGTCGAAGCGCATGAAGGGGTTGAGGTTGACCAGCAAGGTGGTGACCCAGGTCGCGCTGGCCAGCATGAAGGCCGAGGTGCGCAACGGGCCGTCCGGCAGCAGCGACCAGGCCAGCAGCGCCACGCAGGCCAGCGTCAGTTCCGCCAGTACGCCCCCGGCGCCGATCAGCAGGCGCGAACGTCGGTCATTGACGCGCCAGGCATCGCTGACGTCGGTGTAGAACAGCGGCAGCATCACCATGAAGGCCACGCCCATGCTCTGCACCCGACATCCGGCGCGCTTGGCCATGAAGGCGTGACCGAACTCGTGGCACAGCTTGGCGAACAGCAGCGCGACGCCAAAGGCCAGCGCACCGCCGAAGCTGAACAGGTGCGGAAAGGTCGCCAGGAAGCGGTCCCAGTCCCGCGCCACCAGCAGCAGGCCCAGGCCGAGGGTCAAGGGCAGGCCGACTCGCAGCAGCAGCCGGCCATGGCGGGCCAGCCAGGGCCAGGCGCGATTGAGGAAGGCATCCGGCCGCCACAACGGAATCCGGAAGAACAGGTACTGGTGCAGCAGGGACTTCCACAGCCCATGGCGCTGCAGCGCGGCCTTCTGCCGGTAGCTGCCGCGCTGCTCGCCGTCGGCCGGGCTGATCAGGTCCTGCTGGCGGAGGAACATCAGCAGTTGCTGCAACTCCTCCTCGCCCAGCCGCGCCCCGCCCTCGGCATTGGCCGCCTGCAGCACGCGCTGCGGCTCACCCAGCGCCCAGTGGCGCAGCAGGCGCATCGCCGCCACGCCGAGCTTGAAGTAGCGCCCGCGCAAGGGATCGGCCAGCGTCCATTGCGGCGAACCATCCAGCGCCGGCGCGCCCGGTGACAGCTGCAGATCGGCGCGCAGCGCCGGCAGCACCATTTAGAAACCCACCGTCTGGCGCAGCGCGGCCAGGGGGCGGCGCAGCACATAAAGCAGGATCGGCGCCCGTTCGCCGTAGAGCTTGGCAGTGCCACGCAGGCCGATCCTGGGCGGCGCCGTGTCGAAACGCGCATCCAGGCGGTAGGCCAGCTGCCCGCCGGCGACCGGCTGGGCCTCATAGGCGCTACGTGCCAGGCGAGCGGCGTGGCGATTGAGCGGATCGCTGTCGAGGAACAACTGCACCTCCGCCTCCGGCGCCAGGCGAATGGCATTGGCCACCGCCAGGTCGATGCGCAGCTCGGCCTGGCGGGGATCGGCCAGCTCCATCAGGCGCTCGCCGGTCTGCACGGGTTTGCCGGTCCAGCGTTCGGCATCGGCGAAGACGGCGATGCCATCGCGCGGCGCCCGCACTTCAGCGCGGGCCAGCAGGTCGCGGGCATAGTCGCGCTCGGCGCGTTTCTGCTCCACCCGCGCGGCCAGCAGGTCGACCTTGGCGCCTGATTCGGCGTCGGAGAAAGCGCGCTGGGAATTGGCCTTGAGTTCAGCCTCGGCTACGCCCAGGGAACGTTCGGCCACGTCGGCCTGGGCCTGCAGCGTGGTGGCGTCGAAACGCACCAGCAGCTCGCCGGCCTTGACCGTCTGGTTGGGCTTGACCAGCACCTGCTGGATCACGCCGTCCAGCGGCGCGGAGATCACCTGGCCATCCAGGGGAACCACCTCGGCGGGCGCCAGCACCGACTGGCGCACCGGCAGCAGCAACAGCACCAGCAGCGCAGCACCGATGGCCAGCAGACGCCGCCGTGGCCAGCGCAGGCGCCAGGGCTTGCGCGGCTGCAGGGCCTGCCAGGCGTGGGCATAGGCATCGCCCAGTTGCACCAGCAAGGCCTGTTCGGCGTCGTTCCAGGGCTGTTCGCGCGCCAGCCAGAGGCCGCCGAACGGCGCACCCTGACGGTCCGCCAGCGGCAGCCAGAACACTTCGCCAACGGACAGCGCCTGCCAGTCGGCCTGCTGCTGCGCCCCCAGGGTCTGGAAATCCACCCGCTGGGGCTTGGCCAGGGCTTGCTGCTTCTGCAACTGAGCGCAGGCCTGTTCGACAAACGCCACGAAGGGTGCGTTGGGCTCGACGACACTGATCCCCGTGAGTGCCTGCACCTTGCCGGCGATCAGCAGCGCGGCATGACGATAGCCGAACAGCGCCTGGCCATCGTTGACCAGGTGATAGGCCAACTGCTCGACCGTCTGCGCCGCGCGAGCCTGGCGTTCGAGTGCAAGAAATTGCGCAAAAACCCGCTCGGCCAGACCGACCTGCGGCGCGTTCATGGCGTCTCCGCGAAGCGCGCGGTGCCACTCATGCCTGCCAGCAGGCCCTTGGCGTCGACCGGCAGCGAAGCGATCAGCGGCAGCATCTGGCTGCCCTCGTCGATCCGTGCGCCCAGGCGTTTGACTTCCACCTGTAGCGGCTGGCCGGTTTCATCGGGCACGAAGGTGAAGGACTGCCCCACCTTCAGCCGGGACACCCAGCGCGAAGGCACCAGCAGGCGGATTTCCAGGCTGCGGTTGTCAACGATTTCCAGCAATGGCGCGCCACCAGAAACGCTCTCGAAGGGTTGCGCCTTGCGCTGCACGATCTCGCCATCGTAGGGCGCGGTCAGCGCACAACGGCGCACCTGCACCTGGTAGACCTGCGCCTGGGCCTGGGCCTCGGAAAGCTTGGCCTCGGCCAGTGCGACCTCGAAGCGCCCCACGGAATTGAGCGCGGCCAGCTGGCGGTTGTGCCCCAGTTGCTCGTTGGCCGCCCGAGTGGCGGCTTGTGCGGCGTTCAGTTGAGCCTGGTAGGCGGCACAGTCGAAACGCACCAGCACATCGCCCTTGCGGAAGGATTGCCCTTCGGCGAATGGCATTTCCACAATGCGCCCGGCCAACTCACTGGACAGCATCGCCTGGTCGCGCGCCCGCAGAATGCCGCGGACATCGCCGGCACCACTGGATGCAGGCGGGCTCGACAACAGCAAGTCGTCCTGGCCAGGCTCCACCGCCTGGGCGGCCCCCGACACACACAACGACAAACCCAAACCCAGCCAAATCCCTTTATGCATAGCGGTCTCCCCCGGAAGATCGCGGGAGTCTACGGCACTCCGCAAGCGCCGGATATTGGCCGCAGCAGAAATCCTCCGTACGCTTGACGGCCAGCCTGCACCGGCGAAAAACCACCGGCGAGCCGCAGACGCTCTAGATTGGACCTTGAGCAGTTTTCGTGGTCATCACGAAGGGGGAGGAAACCATGCCGGATCGGACCTTGCTACACCAGGAAGGCTATGCGTTGCTGCGCCAGGCGATCCCGGCCGCGCTGCTGCAGGAGCTGCGTGCAGCTTTCGACGCCAACGTCCTCCCCTCGGATCAATGGCCAGTGCCACGCGGGATGGACTGGCGCCACGCGCAGATGGATCTGGAGCCCGCCGTGCAGACTGTGTGCCGTCTGCCGCAACTGCTGTCGGCAGCGGGCACGCTGATCGGCGAGCGCTTCTTCATCGCCCAGGCCGAAGGGCGCGAACCGATGCCCGGCGGTGGCCATCAGCAACTGCACCGAGATCTGTCGGACCTTCGTCCGGGCGACATGGTCAGCGCCCTCGCCTTCCTCGATGACTTCTCATCAGACAATGGGGCCACTCGCGTCGTCCCCGGAAGCCATCGGCCCACCCCTGGCGAGCCGCCCTTCGACCCCCTCGACGAGTCCCCTACCCTGCAACTGAACGGCCAGGCCGGCGACATCCTGGTGTTCGACGTCGATCTGGTGCACGCCGGTAGCCTGAACATCAACGGCGCACGCCGCCGCACGATCCTGATCAGCTACCGAGCCGAGCCACTCTACGCAGCGCATCTGCAAACGCTGGCGCTACGTAACGTGCGGATGAGCACGGATGAACGTTTCGACCCACCGGACGCCGAACTTTTCGCGACGGGATGACGCTTACACAGCGATTGATTCCGTTGCTATGACTGGAGACCCACCCGCGCGTGACCAGGGGCAAGCATCCAGGCATTCAAACCCGTCCGATCCTCATGTTGATAGGCCAGCTGACCAGATGCCTTGTGGCAGGGTCGCCCCAGTGCCCGGCCATGTCGGCGGCGAAGTCGTGCAGCAGGTCTTCGCGCCCGGCCTCGCGGGCGCTGCGCACCGCCGACCAGGTGGAGACGTAGCCGAGGAATTCCTCGAGGTTCCACTCCAGGCGGATGGCGATATCCGGCCCCGGAAACTCGGCGAAGGGGAAATCGAGGGTGGCGTAGCCGCTGTCCACCAGCTTGCGCTCAGCCGGCCAGTAGGGGCCGATCTCCTGCCAGTAGAACTGCTCGAAGCGCTCGCCCAGCGCACCATCCAGCCGCAGCACGCCATAGCTGATCAGTGCCAGGATCGCGTTGGGCCCGGCGACTCGTCGCACCTCGGCATAGAACCTCGGCAGGTCGAACCAGTGCGCGGCCTGCGCGGCGGTAACCAGGCTGGCGCTGTGGTCGAGCAGCGGAAGGTCTTCTGCTGGCGCGCAGGCATAGTTGACGTTTTGTTGCGGTGCCGTGTGGGCGATCTGGTCCGCGCTGGGATCGAAGCCGACCACCGCATCGAAGTGCTCGGCCAGTAGCCGGGTCAGCTGGCCGTTACCACAGCCGACGTCGACAGCCAGCAATCGGTCGGGAGCCAACGAAGCGAGGTAGGAGGCGAGCTCCGTCGGGTACTCGGGGCGAAAACGTGCATACGCCTGGCCACCCTGGTCGAACCAGTTGCGCAGGTTGCTGGATGGATAGCTCATGGCCGGCGGTTCCTATCCTGAAGACGTGCTTTACGCGAATGTAATGCGCAAGCCGGCTCAACGGCCAGAGCCATGCAGGCAGGCCGGCCGGCCAGGGTTGTGCCCTGCCCGGCCCGCTGCGTGGTCAGACCTGAGCCATGCCGCCATCGACGAACAGTTCGACGCCGTTGATGAAGCTGGCCGAGTCCGACGCCAGGAAGACCACCGCCTTGCCGATCTCCCGCGGCTCGCCCAGGCGGCCCAGCGGCACCTGGCTGGCCAGCGCGTCGAACAGGCCCTGGCGTGCTTCCTCGGGCACCAGGTCGCCTAGGCCGGGCGTGCGCACCGGGCCGGGGCTGACGACATTGACGCGGATGCCACGGTCTTTCAGGTCCAGCGCCCAGGAGCGGGCGAAGTTGCGCACGGCAGCCTTGCTCGCGCTGTAGACGCTGAAGTTGGCAGTGCCCTGGATCGAGGTGGTGGACGAGGTCAGGATCACCGACGCGCCCTCGCTCAGCAGTGGCAGTGCCTTCTGCACAGTGAACAGCACGCCGCGCACGTTGGTGCCGAAGATACGGTCGAAGTGTTCTTCGGTGATCGCGCCCAACGGCAGCATGTCGCCGCCACCGGCGTTGGCGAAGAGGATGTCCAGGCGACCGGCGGTCTTCGCGATCTGCGCATACACCGCATCGAGATCGGCGAGCACCGAGGCGTCGGCGCGGATGGCCGTGGCGGCCGGGCCGATGGCTTCCACGGCGGCATCCAGTTCGGCCTGGCGGCGGCCGGTGATGAACACTCGGGCGCCTTGGGCGGCGAGTTCCTGTGCGGCGCCGAGGCCGATGCCGGTGCTGCCGCCGGTGACCAGTGCAACTTTACCAGTGAGGGACCTGTTCATGATGAGCTCCTGAGCTTTCCGAGTTGAGGGTTCTGCCTCCTGGCCGGTATCTGGCGCGGCTTTGCGGTGAGGCATGGCGCTACTCTAGGGCCCGCCGATTAGCTGAAAAAGCGCATACAATGGAATGACTATCCATGTTCATGGATAATCAGGCGGTCCCGTCAAAGGAGTTCCCATGGATCAGCTCCAGGCCATCCGCGCCTTCGCTCGCGTGGTGGAAGCCGGCAACTTCACCCGCGCCGCCGACTCGCTGGACATGCCCAACGCTACCCTGAGCAAGCTGGTGCAGGAGCTGGAGGCGCACCTGGGCGTGCGCCTGCTGCAGCGCACCACGCGGCGCGTCACGGTGACGCCGGAAGGCCAGGACTATTACGCCAAGGCCAGCCGGGTGCTGCGTGACCTGGAAGACATCGATTCATCCTTCAACATCGCCCGCAGCAAGCCACGCGGCCACCTGCGCATCGACGTGGGCGGCTCGACCGCACGGGACGTACTGTTGCCTCTGCTGCCCGACTTCCTCGCGCGCTATCCGGATATCCGCATCGATCTGGGCGTGTCCGATCGCTCGGTGGACCTGATCGGCGACAACGTCGACTGTGTGATTCGCGGCGGTGCACTAGACGCCTCGTCGCTGGTGGCCCGTGGCATCGGCCATGCGACCATGGTCACCTGCGCCTCTTCGGAGTACCTGCGCCACAACGGTATCCCCGCCTACCCGGAGGAGTTGCGCAACGGCCACCGGCTGGTCAGCTACCTGTCGCCGCGGAATGGCCGGGCGGTGCCCTTCCGCTTCGAGCGCGACGGTGAGCGCAGCGAGCTGAAGATCGAGCACCGCATCGGCGTCAACGAGAGCAACGCGCACCTGGCCGCCTGCGTGGCCGGCCTGGGCATCATCCAGACGTTCTCCTACGCCGCCGGCGCCGCCCTGCGCGAGGGTTCACTGGTGGAGATTCTTGCGGACTGGCGTCCGGCGCCCTACCCCTTCCACGTCGTCTATCCGCACAACCGCTACGTGACGCACCGCCTGCGGGTATTCATCGACTGGCTGGTGGAGTGTTTCCCGAGCAAGGTTGCCGGGTAAGTACTCAGGGCTGCTTGTCGGCCAGCGCTTCGAGCAGATCGGCCGATGGCACGAAGAACAGGCTACCGGTTACCGCCTTGCTGTAGTCCAGCAGACGGTCGTAGTTGCCGGCCGGGCGGCCGACGAACATGTTCTCCAGCATTTCCTCCACCGGTGCCGGCGAGCGCGCGTAACCGATGAAGTAGGTGCCGAATTCCCCCGCGCCGGGCCTGCCGAATGGCATGTTATCGCGCAGGATCTTCACCTCCTGGCCGTCCTTCTCCAGGGTGGTCAGCGAACTGTGCGAGCAGCTCGGCTTCACGTCGTCGCCCAATTCGATATCGGCCAGCTTGGTGCGCCCGATGATGCGTTCCTGGGCCTCGGTGGAGAGCTGGTTCCAGCCGGCCATGTCGTGCAGGTATTTCTGCACCAGCACGTAGCTGCCTCCGGCGAATTCCGCGTCCTCGTCGCCGATCAGGGTGAAGTGCGGCACCTCGCGGCCTTCCGGATTCTCGGTACCGTCGACGAAGCCGATGATGCTGCGCATGTCGAAGTAGCGGAAACCCTGCACCTCATCGACCACCGTGACCGCATCGCCCAGGCGCGCGACCAGTTGCGATGCCAGTTCGAAGCAGAGGTCCATCTGCTCGGCGCGGATGTGCAGCAGCAGGTCCCCCGGTGTGGAAACCGCGACGCGCTCGCCGCTGCCGATCTCGCGGAAGGCATGCAGGGAAGCCGGGCGCGGAGCGCCGAACAGCGCGTCCCATGCCGCCGAGCCAAAGCCCACCACGCAGGAGAGGCTGCCCGTCGGTACACGCTTGCCCACTGAGCGCACCAGGGCGGAAACATCCTCGCAGAGCGAACGCACAGGGCTCCAGTCCTTGCCCGGCGTCAGGGTGGCGACGAGGAAGATCGCGCTGCGGGTGACCGGGCTGTCGACCGACTGGGGGACCGGGGATTCGTTGAGCATGGTTTCCATTCGCTGCCATCGAGATTGGGGGGATGAGGTTATCAAAGCAGGTCGCCGACAGCCGTGACAACGCTGGCGGCGAAAAAAGGGCCGGATCAGACCGGCCCTTCGGGAAGCGGAGGCCGCGTCGCGGATCTAGCGCATCGCCGCCAGCTTGATGCCGAAACCGAGCAGGCAGGCACCGGCCAGGCGCTCCAGCAGATTGGCCACGCGCGGATTGGCGCGCATGCGCTCGGCCAGCTTGTGGGTCAGCAGCACGGCTACCAGCCCATAGAGGAAGGTGACCACCGCCACGGTCGCCGCCATGAAGGCGAAGGTCACCAGCCCCTGGTGCTTCACCGGGTCGATGAACAGCGGCAGGAAGGCCATGTAGAACACGATGGCCTTGGGGTTGAGCAAGGTGATCAGCATGGTCTGGCGCAGGTAGTGGCCGCTGTCCATGCGACTCTGCCGCGGTGCGCCACCGGGCTTGCTCAGCAGCATGCGCAGGCCCAGCCACGCCAGGTAGGCCGCCCCCAGCCACTGCACCGCGTGGAAGGCCGTTGGGTAGGTGGCGAGCAGCGTCGCCACACCCGCCACCGCCATCCACAGCAATACCTGGTCGCCCAGGATCACTCCGCAGGTGGCGGCCAGCCCGGCACGAATACCGCCCTTGCCCGTCGCGGTAATGAGCGCGAAGTTGCCGGGGCCGGGGATGGCCAGGAGCACCACGAAGGCAATCAGGAAGGCGCCGTAATCGGTCACGCCGAACATGGGGGATCTCCTCTGGGCAGGACGAGGCAGTCAGAACGACGGGAGTCTATCACCCATGACTGTCCGAGGTGCGGCCCTTCGTGGCCTCACCCGGAGGGTCCATCGTCGGGGCGAGCCCAGGGTCGGAGAAGCCCGCAGGCCACCCGCAGGAAAGGGAGCCATGAAAGCGCCCTACCTCAACGGGCTCGTCGCGTCGGTCAGAAGTTGTAGCTCACTGCTGCGGTGACGTTGCGCGAAGCGCCGTAGAACCCCGAACCGCCGCTGTAGAGGCTCATGAGGTACTTGCGGTTTGTGACGTTATTGAGGTTCAGCGAGGTGCTCCAATGCTTGTCGATGTCATAGCTGGCCATCAGGTCCACCAGGGCGTAGGCGTTCTGGCGGATACGGCTGTCATCGTCGAGCTGGATCGCACTCTGCCAGCTCACGCGGGTGCCGACCTTGGCCTGGGGCAGGCCCGGCAGCTGGTAGGTCAGGCTGCTGCGCACGCTGTGGGTGGGCACGTACTGGCGCGCCTCGTGGCCGTCCGGGTCCTCGATGTGCACGTAGGTATAGCCACCCTGCAATTGCAGGC
The DNA here is from genome assembly GCF_051990045.1 of Pseudomonas sp. YH-1. Taxonomy (NCBI): domain Bacteria; kingdom Pseudomonadati; phylum Pseudomonadota; class Gammaproteobacteria; order Pseudomonadales; family Pseudomonadaceae; genus Pseudomonas; species Pseudomonas sp. YH-1. Next base: position 4,879,095 of record NZ_CP178184.1, read on the forward strand.
CCGGCGCCAACTGGCCGCTGGCTTCCAGTTCGACGCCACGACTCTTGAAGTCTTCGCCTTGGTAGATGTACTGGCTGCCAAGCATGTCGCCGGTGGCTTCGGCGACGTTTTCCTGCTCGGTCTTGAACAGCGCGGCGGAGACGCTCAACTGATCATCCAGCAGGCTGCCCTTGATGCCGGTTTCGTAGCTGTGGCCCTCCAGCGGGTCGAGCACCTTGCCCTGCGCGTCGATCACGTACTGCGGGTTGAAGATCTTGGTGTAGCTAGCGTACAGCGAGTACTGGTCGTTGAGGTCGTAGACCACGCCGGTGTAAGGCGTCACCTTGCCGTGGATGCGCACGTCGCGTGCCGAGCCGTAGTCGCTGCCATCACTGTCGACACTGAGCATGCGCGCGCCAACGATCCAGTGCAGCCGATCGGTGAAGTTGAAGCGGGTACCGGCATAGACACTCTTCTGGCGGTCGGTGAAGTCGGCAAACTCGTTGCTGTCGTTGGTGTAGGTCAGGCTCGGCTTGGGCACGTGGCCGCCGAGGGTCTGCTCGAGGTCGGCGGGCATCATCTCGTCCTCGCTGTTGTACCAGCCGCGGTCGTGGTGGCGCGAGCGGCCGTAGTCCACCCCCAGCGTCAGGTCGTGCTGGCGACCGCCCAGGCTGAACGGGCCGCTGACCTGCGCCTCGCCCAGCAACTGCTTCTCGCTGGAATGGCTGTGGCTGGGGTCGGCCATCCACGGGGTGTCTTCGTCGTAAGCCATCAGGTAGTACATGTTGGCCTGCTGGTTCTGCTCCACGGCGGTGACGTTGAGCTTGCCCTTCCAGCCATCGCCAAAATCGTGGGTCAGTTCGGCGAAGGCGCGTTGGGTATGCACGTCCCAGTAGCTCCAGTCCTGGCCGATGTTCGAGCCACGACGGCTGTAGTGGATCGGTTCGCCGTTGTAATCGGTCAGCGGCAGGCCGCCCCAGCTGCTGCCGTTGGAGTTGCTCTTGTTGTCGGAGAAGCCGACGGTCAGGGTATCCGCGTCGGTCAGGTCGAAAGCGAGCATGCCACTGAGTACGTTCTGCTCATGGGAGTAGCGGTCCAGGTAAGAGTCGCCCACTTCGTTCGCGTAGATGAAACGCCCGCGCACGTTGCCGCTATCGGTCAGCGGGCCGGAAACGTCGAGGTCGACCCGGCGCGTATCCCACGAGCCGGCCGAGACCTTCACCTGGGCGTAGGGCTGGTAGGTCGGACGCTTGCGGATGAAGTTGACCGTGGCGGAAGGGTTGCCGGTGCCGCTCATCAGGCCGTTGGCGCCGTGGAGGATGTCGACCTGCTCGTACTCGGCCATGTCCAGGTCGCCGCTGAGCAGGCCGGCGCTGAACGGCGAGCCGATGCCGTCGTACTCGAAGTTGTTGATGTCGAAGCCGCGCGAGGTGAAGTTGGTGCGGTCGGTCTCGTACTGCTCGACAGTCACTGACGGCGCGCTGCGCAGGGCATCCTTCACGCTGTTGAGGTTGAAGTCGTCGAGCTGCTCGCGGGACAGGGTCGTGACCCCTTGCGGCGTCTCGCGCGGGGTCAGGCCCAGGCGCGTGGTGCTGGTATCGGCGAGCTGCTGGTAGCCGGTGGGCGAGCCGGCGCTGCCGGCATCTGCCTGGATGACGGTCTCAGGCATCGCCAGGGTATCGCGGTGCTTGCCCACGACCGTGTCGGCCGGCAGTTCCAGCGCGCCAGTGCTGATGTCCTGCAGCGCATAGATACCCTCTCCGCGCTCCACCAGTTGGTAACCGGTGCCTTGCAGCAGCCGGGCGAAACCTTGCTCGACGGTGAAGCGGCCCTTGATCCCGTCGCTGTTGCGGCCGGCCAGCCTGGCCGGATCGAACACCACCTGAACGCCGGCGTTGGCGGCGAAACGGGCCAGCACATCGCTCAGTGTTCCCGCGCCGATGGCGTAATCGCGCGCAGCTTCTGCGGCACTCACCTGCATAGGCACCAGCGGTAGCACGGCCAGGCCGGCACAGGCCAACGGTACCGAGCGGATCGCCGCCGCGAGAATCAGAAGAGGAAAACGACGATTGCCCGATTGCGCTCGGTAGTTCGATGCCATGCTCATTGCCATCCTTCAGGCCGCGCGATGCGCGGGTAGCTCACCCCTCCCAACGAGGCGTGTTCTCCCCTTTCCCGGACGAGAAGGAAAAAGTGCTCAGCGTGCGGGAAAATAATTTTCAGAGGGCCGCAACGCTCACCCAGTAGCGACTCACGCGGGACACCCGAACCGGCAACGTGCGCTCCAGAGCAGTCAGCGCCAGGTCGGTATCGACCAGCGACAGCGCCCCGGAGACTCGCAGATCAGCCACCTGCGGATCGCAACGCAACACACCATGGCGATAGCGTGACAGCTCCGCCAGTACGTCGACCAGGCGTAGATCGCGCGCCACCAGCATGCCCTGCTCCCAGAGCGCGGCACTGTCGTCCACCGCTGCAATGCGGCGCATGCCGTGGCTGTCGAACCAGGCCTGCTGGCCGGCCTCCAGAATCACCCGAGCACCGGACTGCGGACGGATTTCCACCCGCTGTTCGAACACCGCCACCTGGCACTGCTCCCCCAGTTGGCGGACGCTGAATCGGGTGCCCAGCGCCTCCACCCGGCCCTGAGCGACATCGACGAAGAACGGCCGACGCGGCGCCATCGAGTCGGCATGGGTAGTGATCAGCACCTCGCCGTTGCGAAGGTGCAGGCGGCGTTCATTCGGATCGAAACGGATATCCAGCGCGGAAGCGGTATTCAGCACCACACGGCTGCCGTCGCCCAGCGTCAGGGATTTACGCCCCCCCGTACCGGTGGAAGCATCGGCCATCCAGCCATCCCACGGTGCATGGCGCGCGGCCAGCCAGCCTGCCGGCCCAGCTACCAGCAAGGTGCCGAGCAAACGCACGGCGCGACGACGACTCATGCCCTTGAGGCCATCCAGCTGCCGCAGCGCCTGGCGCCCTACTTCGCCGGGCACCGCGTCGAAGGTACCGAACACCTGCTCGGCGCGGGACCAGGCCGCCCGGTGCGCCTCGCTCTGCCCGCGCCAGCGTTCGAAGGCTAGCCATTGGGCATCGCCGGCGGCTTCGAAGTGCAAGGTCACCACCCAGTCGGCGGCTTCCTCGAGCAGCTCCTCCGAGAGCTTCACCCTTCGCACGCCAGCATGCAGGCGACCAGCGCCTTCTGGATGTGCCGGCGCACGGTGATCAGCGCCATGCCGGTGCGCTCGGCTATATCCTTGAGCGTCAGCTCGTGGAACTGCGCCAGGAGGAACACCTCGCGTGTCTGTGCCGGCAGGCCATCGAGCATGGCATCGATACGCATCAGGGCATCGATAATCAGCCAGTGGGTCTCCGGCGACGGCACCAACGCTTCGGGCAGATGGGCGATGGCTTCGCGGTAGGCCCGCTCGACGTCCTGGCGACGCCAGAGGTCGATCACCAGGCCCTTGGCGACCTGCACCAGGTAACGCCGCGAGTCGTCCGGCTTAGGCGCCCGGCCGCTGGTGAGGATGCGCAAGTAGGTATCGTGGGCGATGTCCGCCGCATCCGGCGCGTTACCCAGACGCTGGCGCAACCAGCCGAACAGCCAGCCGTGATGGTCGCTGTACAGCTGCTGGAGGGCGACAGCCGGGGCGCGGAGAGGCAGGGCGGCAGAAGTCATGGGTGAATTTCCTTGGCACGAATGCCGGAAAATTGAAAATGAGAAAGCGTCTCATTTTATTTCAACCCATCAAGAAATCACAGTCCGCCACGGGTATCAGGTCAGACACATTCCCTCAGCCCAGCTTGCCAGCGGGAGCTCCCCGCCTTCGACCGACCAGCCGGGCACGCCCCACAGCTCCCGAAACAAGACCTTGAGTAAAACCCGGCAGGGGCGCAAAGGCTCCGGCCGGGCACTTGTCACCGCGTCACCGCCTTCAGAAGCCCGGACTGTAGCGCACGGTCAACATCAGGTTGCGCGGGTCGCCAAAACTGTTGGCCCCCCAACTGTTGCTGATGTTCTCGTAGTAGCGCTTGTCGAAGACGTTGTTCAGATTGGCCTGCAGCTGCCACTCCGTGGCCGGCTGGTACGCCAGCATGAGGTCGCTGACACTGTAGCCACCCTGCTTCACGCCGAAACTGGTGTAGGCGCTGCTCTGGGTGCGGAAGCCGCCGCCGACCGTCCAGCGCTCCAGTTCGCCGGGCAGTCGATAAGTGGTGAAGACCTTGAACAGGTTGTAGGGCGTGTCGCTGTCAAAGCGCTCGCCCTTCTCTGCCGAGTCGCTGGACTTGGTGTACTCGGCTCCGACGTAGGTGTAGCCGGCGGACATCTGCCAGCCCGGCGCCAGTTCACCGCCCACTTCCAGCTCGACGCCCCGGGTACGTACTTCGCCGCTGGCCTCGTAGCAGGCGTTGACTCCCGGCGCGCATTGCGCGGACGGCAGCGACTTGGCGAGGTTCTCCTGCACCAGCTGGAACAGTGCTGCGCTGGCATTGAGCGCCCCGCCGAAATACTCGCCCTTGATACCGGTTTCATAGTTGGTGCCGGTCACCGGCTCCAGCAGGCTGCCGCTCGCGCTCTGGGCGGCCTGGGGTTTGAAGATGCGGGTCCAGCTGGCGTAGACCGAATAGGTGTCGTCCAGGTCGTAGATGACCCCGGCATAGGGGGTGTACTCGCGAGTCGCCTTGTAGTCATCACCGAAGCTGTATTCGCCCGAATGGGTGAGCTGTTCGTACTCGTACCAGTCCAGGCGCGAGCCGAGGATCAGGTGCAGGTCATCGCGCAGGTTGAAGCGAGCCGTGGCGTAGGTGCTCGACTGCTGCTCGTGGCCATCGCGCGACCAGTTGTTGTCGATGGCCGGCTTGGGATAGGCCTTGGGGTCGAAGTGCTGCGGATCGACGATCACGTCCGAGTCAATGCCCGGGCCACCAGGACCATCATCGGTCTCGTCACGTCGCCAACTGGCGCCGACCACCAGTTCGTGGGTCGCGCCGAACAGGCTGAAGGGACCGCTGGCGTAGGTATCGACACTCTTCTGGGTGTGCTGGTAGGTGTAGCGGCCGATGTTCAGGTGGTAGGCGTCGTTCTCGTCGGTGTAGAGGCTGCCGCCGAGCATGTCCATGTCGCCGCGCAGCCAGGTCGCGTTGAGGCGCAGCTTCCAGTCATTGTCGAAACGATGCTCGACTTCGGCGAAAGCACTGCGGTTTTCCTTGTCCCAGTAGGTCCAGTCCGGCGCCGTGCGCGCGGAGCGGGAGAAGTCGAAGAAGCTGCCATCGGGTCGCGTGGGCAGACCATTCCAGTCGGCACCGGGATTGTCCTCGCGGTTGTACCAGGCCCCCAGCGTGAGGGTCGTGGCCTCGTTCAGGTCGTATTCGCCAATCCCGTAGAACAACTGGCGCTGGTTGCCATAGGCGTCGACGAAGCTGTTGCGATCCTGGTAGGCGCCGACGAACCGACCGCGCAAGTCGCCGCTGTCACTCAGCTTGCCGCTGACATCGACCTCGCCCCGGTAATCGTCCCAGCGTCCGACGCTGCCGGTGAGGGTCAGTTGCGGCGCCAAGGTCGGGCGCTTGCGCACCAGGTTGAGGGTGCCCGACGGGTTGCCCGCACCGACCATCAGGCCGGATGCGCCGCGCACCACTTCCACGTGGTCATACATGGCCAGCGTCGAAGTGCCGAGGGTGTCGCTGTCATACGCCACCGGCAGGCCGTCGATCATGATGCTGTCGATGGCCGCGCCACGGGAATAGAACTCCGGACGCTCGCCCCCGGTCTTGCGCAGGGTCAGGCCCGGCGTATAGGTGGCGATGTCTTCCAGCTTCTGCAGGTTCTGGTCGTCCATGCGTTGGCGACTGACCACGGTGACCGACTGCGGTGTTTCCCGCAACGAAGTGGCCAGCTTGGTGCCCACGCTCATGTTTCCGGTGGTGTAGGAGCCGCTGTGCTCGGTGACTTCGCCCAACGCCCTCCCCAGCACCTGGGTCGAATCCATCTCCAGCACCGCATCCGACTGAGGCGCGGCCACCAGGAAGCTGCCATCGGCGGTCTGTTCCAGTCGCAGCCGGGTTCCCCGCAGCAATTGCCGCAGGGCCTGCTGCACACTCAGCTCGCCATCGAGCGCCGGTGCCTGCAGCCCGGCGGCGGCATCGGTGGCAAACAGGATGCGAGTGCCGGTCTGCCGCGCCAGCTCGTTGAGCGCCCTGTCCAGTGGTTGCGCCGGCAGCGAAAGCGCGTGGCGCACTTCCTGCGCGTGCAGGGTGGAGGCCAGCAACAGGCCGCCGGCCAGTAGCGAAAGGCGCGCGAAACCGCAGCGGCGCGAGGGTACTTTAGTGTCCATTCAACTCCCCAGTGACACGATCAAATGACGTTCACAGGGATAGGCGGATGGCGAACCTGAATAGGTGACGTCGCGTCGCAACTTTTTTTCCGATCAGCGCGCACTGACCTCGACGCTGCCGTCCGGCTGTCGACTCACCCTCACTGGCAGGATCGACGGCAGCAGATCGATCAGCGATTCCACCGCCCGGCTGTCGAACTCGCCCGACACACGCAGGCCGGCCACCCGTGGATCGCCCAGGCGGATCGGTGCCGCGCGGTAACGCTGGATATCCGCCAGCACATCCTGCAAGGGCGTGCCGTCGAAACTGAGCTTGCCGTGCTGCCAGGCGATGGCACGCGCCGCGTCTGCCGTCTGCACCTGCCCCAGGCTCGAACGGGTGGCATTGATCTGCTGCCCCACCTCCAGACGCTGCTCCGGTGAACTCGAGCTGGATACTGCGACGGTGCCTTCGAGTACCGTCACCGAGACACCGCGCCGGTCGCTGCGCACGTTGAAGGCCGTACCGATATCCCGGACGGAAACGCCCTGGCTGCGCACGGTGAATGGCTTCGGCCCATGTGCCACGGTGAAGGTCGCCTCCCCTTCCACCAGCTCGATCTGCCGGCTACGCAAGCGACTCTCGACGTGCAGGGTGGTGGCGCTGTTGAGCACGACCCGGCTGCCGTCTGCCAACCGCAGGCTCTCGCTCTGCCCGACCGACGTGCGCAACTCTTCGCTGCGCCAGGCCGGGTCGGCGAACCACAGCCCCACACCCAGCGCCAGCACGGAAAGACTCCCCGACACAGCCTGCTTGCGCCGACGCTGCTGCGCACTGAAGGCCTTGGCTTCGGCGAGTAGCTCACTGCGCGAAGGCACGCGCGCCTTGAGCGCCTGCTCGAAGGGCTCCAGCGGATCGCTGGCCTGGGGATTGTGCGGCGGCTCCTTGCGCATCATCGACCCGCCAGCGCTCGCCGCGCCGGCTCCCAATCGCGGGCGATCGCAGCCATGGCGCGGGAAAGATGCTTGCCGACCATGTTCAGGGTGATGCCCAGTTCGCGGGCAATGTCCTGGCGGGGCATGTCATGGATGCGATGCAGCAGGAAGATCTGGCGCGCTCGCGCGGGCAGCGCCTCGATGATCGCGACCAACGCTTCCAACTGCTGCTCGAAGTCCAGCGCGCAGGCGCCATCCACCTCATGCACGTGCCAATCGGGCACCTCGGCGGACAACTCGAAATACGCGTTGCGGGTATGGTCCGCCCGGCTGCGATCGATGGCCTTGTTGAAAGAGGCGCGGCGCAGGAACGCCAGCGGCAACTTGATGGGCTCCTTTGGCGGTTTCTCCATCACCTGGACGCAGACGTCATGCACCACGTCGCGCGCGAACTGGCTGCCCTGAAAACGGCGGCGAATGTACTCGACGAGATCGTCGTAGTGCAGCGCCAGCGCGCCAATCAGCTCCGCGCCTGGAGGTACCCGGGTCATTGCATCCATTGCCACTAAATGAGATTGCGTCGCATTATATACAGCTCATCTCAAATGGCTAGCAGTGGCTGGCTGGAGCGCATGGGGCCAAATCCCCACGCTCGGACGCGACCTCAAGAGACAGCGTTTAGCGGACGCTCCAGCCCAGTGAGCTTGTCAGAATATATGGAAATACGTATATTCGATTTTCCATATGCAATGGTCACCCCATGATTACTCCACCCGAAGTCTTCAAGAGCCTGGCCGACGAGACTCGCGCTCGCGCCACCCTGCTCATCGCAAGCCTCGGCGAGCTCTGTGTCTGCGAGCTGATGTGCGCCCTGGACGACAGCCAACCGAAGATCAGCCGCCACCTGGCACAACTGCGCGGTAGCGGCCTGCTGCTCGATCGCCGCCAGGGCCAGTGGGTGTATTACCGCCTCAATCCCGAACTGCCTGCCTGGGTACACGAGATGCTGCAGGTTACCCTGCTGGCCAACGCGCAATGGTTGGCCGACAACACCCTCCGCCTGCAGAACATGGACGGCCGCCCCGTCCGTGACGCCGCCTGCTGCTGATCCTTTCCTAGCGAGTATCCAATGCTGGTCGCCGTTGCTGTCTTCGTCTTCACCCTCGCTCTGGTCATCTGGCAACCCAAGGGCCTTGGCGTCGGCTGGAGCGCGGCCCTGGGGGCAATCATCGCCCTGGCTGCCGGGGCGGTTTTCCTGCACGACATCCCGACCGTGTGGGCCATCGTCTGGAATGCCACCGCCACCTTCATCGCCGTCATCATCATCAGCCTGCTGCTGGATGAGGCCGGCTTCTTCGAGTGGGCGGCGCTGCATGTGGCGCGCTGGGCAAACGGCAGCGGTTATCGCCTGTTCGCCTTCTGCGTGCTGCTCGGGGCGGCCGTCTCGGCGCTCTTCGCCAACGATGGGGCTGCACTGATCCTTACCCCCATCGTCATGTCGATGCTCCTCGCCCTGCGCTTTTCACCCGCGGCGACCCTGGCCTTCGTCATGGCCGCCGGCTTCATCGCCGACACCGCCAGCCTGCCACTGGTGGTCTCCAACCTGGTGAACATCGTCTCGGCCGACTACTTCGACCTGGGCTTCGCCGAATACGCCTCGGTGATGGTGCCAGTGAACCTCGCCAGCGTTGCCGCGACGCTGCTGGTTCTGTTCCTGTTCTTCCGCCGCGATATTCCGAAGCAGTACGCGCTCGATGCACTGAAGGAGCCGAAGGCCGCCATTCACGATCGCGCCACCTTCGTGGTCGGCTGGTGGACGCTGCTGGTGCTGTTGATCGGGCTGTTCGCCGTGGAGCCGCTGGGCGTACCGGTCAGCGCCGTGGCTGCTGCCTGCGCGGCGATCCTGTTTACCGTCGCCGCGCGCGGGCACCGCATCTCCACCCGCCGAGTGCTGCGCGAAGCACCCTGGCAGGTGGTGATCTTCTCCCTCGGCATGTACCTGGTGGTGTACGGACTGAAGAATGCCGGCCTCACGGACTTCCTCACCCACCTGCTCGACCGTCTTGCCGGGCAGGGCCTGTGGAGCGCCGCCATCGGCACCGGCCTGCTCTCGGCGCTGCTGTCCTCGGTGATGAACAACATGCCCAGCGTGCTGGTGGGCGCCCTGTCGATCCAGGCCAGCGGCGCGGAAGGTCTGGTGCGCGAGGCGATGATCTACGCCAACGTGATCGGCTGTGACCTCGGCCCGAAGATCACTCCCATCGGCAGCCTTGCCACCTTGCTCTGGCTCCATGTGCTGGAGCGCAAGGGCTTGCGCATCACCTGGGGTTACTACTTCAAGGTCGGCATCCTCCTGACCCTGCCCGTCCTGCTGATCACCCTTTCGGCCCTGGCCCTGCGCCTGAGCCTCTGACATCCGCCTTGAGCGGAGGAGCTCTCCATGCGAGTCCTGTTCATGTGCACGGCCAACAGTTGCCGCAGCATCCTGTCCGAAGCGCTGTTCAACCACCTGGCGCCGGAAGGCTTCGAGGCGATCAGCTCCGGGAGCTTCCCCAGGGGCCAGGTACTGCCCCGCAGCCTCACCACCCTGGAGCAAGCCGGTATCTCCACTGCGGGCCTGAGCAGCAAAGGCAACGACGCCTTCGAAGGCAGCCCGCCGGACATCGTCATCACCGTCTGCGACAAGGCCGCCGGCGAAGCCTGCCCGGTGTACTTCGGTCCCGCGCTGAAATCCCACTGGGGACTGGAAGACCCTTCCGAAGCGATGGGCGACGAGGCTGCCGTCAACGCCGCCTTCCGCGCCACGCTGGCCCGCATCGAGCAGCGCTGCAAAGCCTTCCTCGCCCTCTCCTTCGACACCCTCACCCGCGACGAGCTCAAGCGCGAGCTGGATCGCATCGGCTCGCTCTGAGCAGGAGGAAACATGTCCGATCAACTGCCCAACCTCGACCTTTCGCTGTTCGACCAGCCGCCAGCCGCAACTCGTACCAGCGACCACAAACCACGCATCCTGCTGATGTACGGATCGACCCGTGAGCGCTCCTTCAGCCGCCTGCTGGTGGAGGAAGCCGCGCGCCTGCTGGAACACTTCGGCGCCGAGACGCGCCTCTTCAATCCTTCGGGCCTGCCGCTACCTGACGACGTGCCGGTGGAGCATCCCAAGGTGCAGGAACTGCGCGATCTGGTGCTGTGGTCGGAAGGCCAGGTGTGGTGCTCGCCGGAACGCCACGGAGCACTATCGGCCGTGTTCAAGGCGCAGATCGACTGGATTCCCCTGGCACTCGGCGCTGTCCGCCCAACGCAGGGCAAGACGCTGGCAGTAATGCAGGTTTGCGGCGGCTCGCAGTCGTTCAACGTGGTCAACCAGCTGCGCGTGCTCGGACGCTGGATGCGCATGTTCACCATCCCCAACCAGTCCTCGGTCCCCAAGGCCTACCTGGAGTTCGACGACGCCGGTCGCATGAAGCCTTCGGCGTACTACGATCGTGTGGTCGACGTCATGGAGGAACTGGTGAAGTTCACCCGGCTACTGCGGGATCGCCAGGACTTCCTGGTGGACCGTTATTCCGAGCGCAAGGAAAGCGCCGAGCAGCTCTCCGCCCGCGTGAACCAGCGCTCGATCTGAAGGCTACCTGCTCGATACCCGTCTGCCGGCCAGCAGCGCGGGCACCGGCAGGTAGCAGACGCCCCCGGCGCTCAATACCCGGTAGCCGCCTTCTCGATGGAGCGCGCCACTACCTCCGGGTGCGAGACCATGACCACATGGGACGCCCCGCTGACCACCTCGACGCCTTTCGCATGGGCGCGCTCTGCCATGAAGGCCATCGCCTGTGGCGGGATGTTGCGGTCCTGGTCGCCATAGACGAACCACGACGGAATCGCCGTCCAGGCAGCCGCGCCGGCCTTCTCGTTCAGCGCCGCTTCGGTGACCGGCCGCTGCGCCGCTGCCATCAGCGCCGCTTCTCCGGCGGGGACATCGGCGGCGAACTGATCGTGAAACTTGTCCTGCTGGATGTACAGGTCCTTGCCACCATCGACCAACGGCACTGGGGCGGCCAGGGTCGGGCCGAGGGTGCTGCCAGGGAACTTGCCGGCCAGCTCGGCGGCGCTCTCCCCCTTCTGCGGGGCGAACGCGGCGACATAGATCAATGCCTTGACGTTGGGCCGGTCACTGGCAGCCGCGCTGATCACGTTGCCGCCGTAGGAATGGCCCACCAGCACCACCGGTCCCTTGACGCTGCCGACGATGTTGCCGATGTAGGCGCCATCGCTGGCCACCCCGCGCAAGGGGTTGGCGGCGGCGATCACGCTGTAGCCGTCTTTTTCCAGGATACGGGTCACGCCATTCCAGCTGGAGGCATCGGCAAAGGCGCCGTGCACCAGCACCACCGTCGGTTTCATCGGCGCAGCGAAAGCGCTGCCGGCCAGCAGGCCGCTGGCGAGCGCCAGGGCGGTGAGGGTCTTCTTCATCGTGGATCTCCTTGCTGAGGGATAAATGACTTGCGAATAAAAAGCCCCGCACGGTGGCTCGGGGGAATCTCAGACCGTGCAGGGAACGCTCATGCCGAGCGGGGAAAATCACTGGACTCGCTCAGCTCGCGCCACAGGCGCAGCTCGGCCAGTCGGGCCTTGTCAGCGTTTTCGATGGCCAGTACGGCGTCGCTGCCCAGGGCCAGGCGCAACGGCGGACGATCCATCCAGGCCACGGCGAGGATCGCCTGCGCGGCACGCTGTGGGTCGCCCGGCTGGTTGCCGTCGTAGGCCCGCTGCCGGCGCGCCACGGCGCCTACCACGGCGTCGTACTCGAGACGTCCTTCTGAAAGCCTCGTAGAGGCGCCGGCAAAGTCGGTACGCAGGCCGCCGGGTTCGATGATCGTCACCCGCACGCCGACCTGCGCCATCTCGCGCGCCAGCACTTCGGAAAATCCCTCGACGCCCCATTTCGCCGCCGAATAGGGCGCACGTCCCGGCGCACCGATGCGCCCGCCCACCGACGACAGCTGGATGATGTGGCCGCTGCGCTGCCGGCGCAGCACCGGAATTGCCGCCTTGGTGACGATGATGGTGCCGAACAGGTTGGTTTCGATCTCCCGGCGGAACTCCTCCAGCGAGGTGTCTTCCACCGAGTTGATGTTGCCGAAGCCGGCGTTGTTGACCAGCACGTCGAGTCCGCCGAACTGCTCGACCATCTGCGCCATGGCGTCCTGCGCGGCACTTGGGTCGGTAACGTCCAAGGGCGCCAGGCGCAATGTCTGCGGGTAGAGCCGGGCGAGGTCCGCCAGCGCGTCCGGGTCGCGGGCGGTAGCCAGCAGGCGGTGCCCGGCCTGCAGCACCGCCTCGGCCAGCGCCCGGCCCAGTCCGCGGGAACAACCGGTGATCAGCCATCGTTGGTTCATGGGAACCTCCCCTTCTCTCAAGGTGTAACGCTCAAGGTGCAGCTCTCAGGGTGCGTAGCGGGTAAAGACCAGGTCGTGGTCCTTCACCCGCGCCTGGTGGCAGGCCAAGCAGGTCTGGTGCTGCGCCTCGTCGGCGGGCTTGCCGTCGATGAAACGGGCGAAGCCCCACCCGCCGGTGGCCGCGTACTTCTTCGAGTCCTTGACCATGAACTGCACGGTAGTCGCGGCGCCGGGAATCGACGCCGGCTCGAATTCCGGCGACTGCACGTGCTTCCAGGCGAGCTTGGCCAGCACGCTGCCGTCGGGGAACGGCAAGGTGCCGGCTCGGTAGGCCTTCATCGCGATGTCGTTACCCAGCACGGCGCGCAACTCGTTCAGTGGCGCCGCCTCCTGGGCCGGCGCGATCAGTTGCCAGTTGCGGTAGCCCTCAGGCATGCGCACCCCGTAGATCGGCGACGCGTCGCCGTCGGCCCTGACGCCCGTCGTCACGAGGAGGACGAATCCGGCCAGGACGATGCGACGCAGCGTGGTTCCGTTGCTATTCATGGCGGATCTCCGGCTCACAGATGATCGGCGTCGACCACCGCCTTGACGAAGGCGTCCGGTGCCTCCTGCGGCAGGTTGTGGCCAACGCCTCCGGTGATAAGGCGGTACTCGTACTTGCCGCTGAAGCGCTTGGCGTAGGCCTCGGCCGGCGGATGCGGGGCGCCGTTGGCGTCCCCTTCGAGGGTGATGGTCGGCACCTTGATGGCCGGGAATGCCGCCAGCTTCTTCTCCAGCTCCGCGTAACGCGGCTCGCCCTGGGCGAGGTTCAGGCGCCAGCGGTAGTTGTGGATGGAGATCGCGCCGTGGTCGGGGTTGTCCAGGGCCTGGGCGCTGCGCTCGAAGGTGGCATCGTCGAACTTCCACTGCGGCGAAGCCAGTTGCCAGATCAGCCTGGCGAACTCGTGGCGGTACTTGTCGTAGCCGGCCTTGCCGCGCTCGGTGGAGAAATAGAACTGGTACCACCACTGCAGCTCGGCAGCCGGTGGCAGCGGCGCCTTGCCCGCTTCCTGGCTGCCGATCAGGTAGCCGCTGACCGACACCAGCGCCTTCACCCGCTCCGGCCAGAGCGCCGCGACGATGTCCGCCGAGCGTGCGCCCCAGTCGTAGCCGGCCAGCACGGCACTCTTGATCTTCAGCGCGTCCATGAAGTCGATGACGTCCACCGCCAGCGCGGCCGGCTCACCATTGCGCTGGGTCGAGGCGGAGAGGAAGCGCGTTTCGCCATAGCCACGGGCATAGGGAATCAGCACGTGGTAGCCCTTGGCGGCCAGTTGCGGCGCTACTTCGGTGTAGCTGTGGATGTCGTACGGCCAGCCGTGCAGCAGGATCACCACCGGGCCATCGGCCGGGCCGGCTTCGGCGTAGGCGACATTGAGCAGGCCGGCGTCGACATGCTTGAGCGGGCCGAAAGTCGGATCTGCCGACGGCGCGTTAGCGGCCTGCGCCACCGAGCAGGAAGTGAATTGCGCGAGAGCGATAGCCAGCGCCGAGGCGCCGAGGAGCGGTTGCTTGAAGGGGTTCATCACGGGTCTCCAGGGCAGGTGTCTGGCCTGCCCGGTGGTTGCCGGCAAGCGGCGGTCGGTTGGCGGGTGACTGGTGGGCCTAGTGGCTGGTCAGGCTGCTTCGCAGCGGGCGGAACGCCTCGCGCAGCTCCTCGCTGAACAGCTGTGGCTGCTCCCAGGCGGCGAAATGGCCGCCCTTGTCCACCGCGTGGAAGTAATCCAGCGAGGGATAGGCGCGCTGCGCCCAGCTTTTCGGCGCGCGGTAGATCTCGCCGGGGAACACGGTGATGGCCACCGGCACCTTGATCCGGTCGGTCTTCTGCGCGGCGGCGCTGAAGTTGTTGTTGTTGTTTTCCCAGTAGAAGCGCGAAGAGGAAGCGCCGGTGTTGGTCAGCCAGTAGAGCGAGATGTCGTCGAGCATCTCGTCGCGGCTCAGTACCCGCTCGGGCTCGCCGCCGCTGTCGGTCCAGGCGGCGAACTTCTCGTACATCCAGGCGGCCATGCCGGCGGGCGAGTCGGCCAGGGAGTAGCCGATGGTCTGCGGGCGAGTCACCATCATCGCGCCGTAGGCAGCATTGCGGCCGAAGAAGGTGCTCAGCGCGTCGAAGGCGCGGCGCTCGTCGGCGCCCAGCCCGGCCGGCGCCGGGGCGCCTGAGTTGATCAGCCCGACCAGCTCCGGCGGCACCGTCGCCGGCATGTTCAGGTGGATGCCCAGCAGGCCGGCTGGGGACAGGCGGCCAAGGGCATCGGAAATCACCGAGCCATGGTCGCCGCCCTGGGACACATAGTGGCTGTAGCCCAGGCGCTTCATCAGCACGTCCCAGGCGCGGGCCACCCGATCCGGGCCCCAGCCGGTGGCGGTCGGCTTGCCGGAAAAGCCATGGCCGGGGATCGCCGGGATCACCACGTCGAAGGCGTCTTCCGCGCGCCCGCCATAGGCCACCGGGTCGGTCAGCGGGCCGATGGTCTTGAGGAACTCCAGCGGCGAGCCGGGCCAGCCGTGGGTGAGGATCAGCGGCATGGCGTGCGGCTCTTTCGAGCGCACGTGGATGAACTGGATGTCCACACCATCGATGCTGGTGATGAACTGCGGCAGCGCATTGAGCCTGGCTTCGGCGCGGCGCCAGTCGTAGTCCTCGCCCCAGTAGTTCACCAGCGCGCGGACCTTCTCCAGCTGGATGCCCTGCGAGGCGTCGTTGACCGTCTCGCGGTCCGGCCAGCGCGTCGCGGCGATACGCCGGCGCAGGTCGTCCAGTTGCTCCTGGGGCACCTGGATGCGAAACGGCCGCACACGCTCATCGGCCGGCGCGGTACCGCTGGCAGTGGCAGCGTACGTTTGCTGCAGCAGATGGTGCTGACCGTCGCCGAGCAGGAACAGACCCACGGCGGTGGCCATGAGCGTGCGGCTGAAGCGACGGCGAAGTTGAGGCGATAACGGGGCGGCTGGCATGGTCGATCTCCCTGGTTCACTGGCCGACGGATCGGCGACCTGCAGCGATATCACCAAAGCCCACCAGGCGCCGCGATTGCACCATGGTGTCGGTCGATACCTTGGTATCGGGCCCGGCGCGTGACGCACTTGCGGTGCCGCGGCCGACACCTAGGTATCATTGGCAGCCCCGCCAACAAGGCGCATGCTCGCCCCACGGCTAGCGCCGGGAGAGGACCGGTATGCACAACGAAGTCGTCGACAAGCTGCCCGACATGGCGTGGACCGCCAGCGCCGAAGGCCGCCTGGACAGCGTCAACCAGGCCTGGCGCCTGTATGCCGGGCGCGGCCTCGATTCCCTCGGCGAGCATGCCTGGCAGGCGCTGGTGCACCCCGAAGACCTAGCGGCGCTGCAGCGCGGTTGGTACGCCATCCGCCAGACCGGCGTCCCGCGCGATCTGCAGGCACGCCTGCGCCGCCACGATGGGGTGTACCGCCGCTTCCTTCTGCGCGCCCGACCGCTCGCCGACGACCTTGGCCAGCCTGCCGGCTGGTGCGGCCAGAACATCGATATCGAGGACCTGCTGCCCGCAGCGCCCGTGACCGTGACGCGCGAGACGCAGGACCTGATCGACAGCATTCCTGCACTGATCTCGCTGATGACGCCCGCGGGCGAGCTGGAGTGCGTCAACCGGCACAACAGCGACTACCTGGGCGCCAGCTTCGAGGAGCTGCGCCACTGGACCAGCTCCGACACCATCCACCCCGACGACCTGCCCCACGCGCTGGCCGCCTGGAAGCACTCGGTGGCCAGCGGCGATCCATACAACTTCCAGCAGCGGGTGCGCGGCGCGGACGGCATCTACCGCTGGTTCCACGTGCGCGCCCTGCCCCACCGCGACACCGAGGGGAACATCCAGCGCTGGTTCGTGCTGAAGGTGGACATCGACGAGCAGCGGCGCGACCAGGCATTGATCGCTCAGGCGCAGAAGTCGCTGGCCAGCGCGCTGGAAGAAGTGAGCGCTTCCGAAGACCGCCTGCGCACCCTGATCGACGCCGTGCCGGGCTTCGTCTGGCGCACCGATCCCGACGGCAGCGTCGAGTTCCTCAACCAGCGCTGGTTCGACTACACCGGCATGACCCCGGAAAACGCCGCCGGCGTCGGCTGGATGACCGCCCTGCACCCCGAAGACGCGCCGGCACTGGGCGTCTACTGGCAAGGCCTGCTGGAAGCCGGCAGCGCCGGCGAGTTCGAAGCGCGCCTGCGGCGCTTCGATGGCAGCTACCGCTGGTTCCTCATCCGCGCAGTGCCCCAGTTGGACGCGGCTGGCCGCGTACTGAAATGGTACGGCGGCAACACCGACATCCACGTACGCAAACAGGCCGAACTACTGCTGGCCGGCGAGAAGCGCCTGCTCGGACTGATGGCCGGTGGCTGCGCCCTGCCGCAGGTGCTGGACACCCTTTGCGAACTGGTGGAAACCAACCTCGAGGGCAGCCGCTGCGCCATCACCCTGGTAGCGCCCCGCCATGGCCGCTTGCCGGAAGCGACGCCGCGCCTGCAGGCCGGCGCCGCACCGCATCTGCCGGCTTCGATGTACGGCGGGGCGGACGGCCAGCCCGTGGAGGCTCATGGCAGTCCGCAAGCGCAAGTCGCGCTCGACAACGCCAGCGTGCAGGTCGACGACCTGCACGGTGAAACCCGCTGGCCCGACTGGCGCCAACAGGCTCGGGCTTGCGGGCTGCGAGCGCTGGCGGCAGTACCGGTGGTGTCCAACCACGGCGAGGTGAGCGGCATCCTCTCGGTGTATTTCCTCCAACCGCAGAGGGTGAGCGAAAGCCAGTGCGCGCTGATCTCGCAGTTCACCCACCTCGCCAGCATCGCCATCGACCGCGCCCGCAGCGAAGCCGCCCTGCGCCAGAGCGAAGCCTTCCTGGCCAAGGCCCAGCGCATCAGCCTCACCGGTACCTTCTCCTGGCGCGTGGACAACGACGAGATCGCCTGGTCGGAAGAAATCTACCGGCTCCTCGACCTGGAGCCGGGCCTGACGCCGAGCTTCGAGCTGATCTTCTCGCGCATCCACCCGGACGATCGCGCCACCGTGGAAGAAATGCTCAAGTGTCAGCGCCTCGACGGCTGCGACTTCGAACACGAACACCGGCTGTTGCTTCCCAGCGGGGCCGTGCGCCACGTCCACCTGGTTGCCCAGGCCACCCGCGAGAGCGACGGCGCGCTGCTGTACATCGCTACGGCGCAGGACGTCACCCAGCGCCGCCTGGCCGAGGAAACCCTGCACCGGACCCGCGCCGAACTGGCGCACGTGGCTCGTGTGGCCAGCCTGGGCGCACTGACCGCGTCCATCGCCCACGAGGTCAACCAGCCGCTGTCGGGCATCATCACCAACGCCAGCACCTGCCTGCGCATGCTGGGTGCGCAGACTCCCAACCTGGAAGGCGCTCGGGAAACCGCGCGGCGCACCATCCGCGACGGTAACCGTGCGGCGGACGTGATCAAGCGCCTGCGCGGCCTGTTCGCCCGCCACGAAGCGGTGAGCGAGCAGGTGGATCTCAACGAAGCCGCACGGGAAGTGATCGCCATGTTGCACAACGAGCTGCAGCGCCACGGCGTGACCATACTGCCCACGCTGGCAGAGGAACTGCCCGCCGTGAGCGGCGACCGTGTGCAGCTGCAGCAGGTGATCCTCAACCTCATCCTCAATGCCATCGATGCGTTGGGCGAAGTGCATGACCGCCCCCGCCAGCTGCGCATCAGCACCGGCCATGATCTGGATACGAGCATCTTCCTGGCAGTACGCGACAACGGCGCGGGCTTCGCGCCGGAGGATGCCGGCCGCCTGTTCGATGCCTTCTTCAGCACCAAGCAGTCGGGCATGGGCATCGGCCTGTGGGTCAGCCGCTCCATCATCGAGCACCATGCCGGTCGGGTCTGGGCAACCACTCACGACGGGCCGGGCTCCACCTTCATCTTCGCGCTGCCCCCGGCACTACCCAGCCACGACCAACCGACGGAGATCCGCTGATGGCTACGCCCCTGCTCGTGTCGGTGGTCGATGACGACGAATCGGTGCGCGAATCCCTGCCGGACCTGCTGCGCGAGTTCGGTTTCGAGGTGAACGCCTTCTCCTCGGCGGAAGCGTTTCTCGCCTCGGAAGCCCTGCAGACCACCCGCTGCCTGATCCTCGACGTGTCGATGCCGGGCATGAGCGGGCCACAGTTGCAGAAGGAACTGGCCCTGCGCGCCATCCACGTGCCGATCATCTTCATCACCGCCTATAGCGACGCGACCACCTGCCCGCGCCTCATCGCCCAGGGCGCGGTGGCCTGCCTGCTCAAGCCGTTCAGCGAAGCGGAACTGCTCAAGGCGCTCAGCGCCGCCCTGCCGGTCGGCTGACAGCCCGGTCGACGCCCCTCGGAGGACATGGCATGTTCAACCCCATCCCAGCCCAGCGAACGGAAGCCCTGTCGATGATCGAAGCGACACCCATCGTCTACGTGGTCGACGACGACATCTCGGTGCGCGAGTCACTGGAGTTGCTGATCCGCTCGGCCGGCTGGCGACCCAGGCTGTTCGACGCCGCCAGCGCCTTCCTCGACGAGTCGCCGAGCCTCGCGCCCAGCTGCCTGGTGCTGGACGTGAACCTGCCGGACCTCAACGGGCTCGACCTGCAGCGCAGCGTCGCCGGCGAGCGCCCGGCGATGCCGATCATCTTCATCACCGGTTATGGCGACGTACCGCTCACCGTGCGCGCGATGAAAGCCGGTGCCGTGGAGTTCCTCACCAAGCCGTTCGACAGCGACACACTGCTGAACGCCATCGCCGACGCCCTGGAACACAGCCGCGCCGCGCTCGGCCAGCAATCACGCCTGGAGGCCCTGCGCCAAGCCTACGCCCTGCTCACCGGTCGCGAGCGGGAAGTGCTGGAGATGGTGGTGGCTGGCCGCCTGAACAAGCAGGTTGCCGCCGACCTGGGCATCAGCGAGATCACCGTGAAGGCGCACCGTGGCCGGGTCATGCGCAAGATGCGGGCGCGCACGCTGCCGGACCTGGTGAACATGGCGGCATTGCTCGCCATCACGCCGCCCGAGAGCCGCTGAGTTCGACTCAGGCGCTCTCGCTCAAGGCTCGGCGCAACGCTTTCAGCTGGCGGACATCCAGCGTATCGGAACCCTCATCCAGTTGGCAGGCCTCCAGCAGCGCCAGCGCCTCGCTCTGTTGCCCCTGCTTCGCCCGCAGCCGCGCCAGGTCCAGGCTCGAACGCAACACCCAGGCACGCGCACCCTGTTCACGCGCCATCGCCAGCGATTCCTGCAGAACGCGCTCCACCATCTGGTCCCCCTCCTCGCCCAGCGCACCGATGACCTGCGCTTCGATACGCATCAACTCCGGCAACGCATAGGCATCGCCACTGCTGCGGCAATGCGCGATGCAACGCTGTGCCACATGCAGCGCGCGGCGATAGTCGCCGGCGAGGACAAGGCCCTCGGCCAGGGCGATCTCGAACGACGTGGTCAGCAATTCGTAACGCATGCCGTGCAGGCGCGTGAGGCTTTCTTCCAGCTGCCGCACGGCATCGCCGGGCTGCTCGCGGCGAATCGCGATGGCCGCACGCAACCCTGGCGTCGCGGCCTGATAAGGCGCAAAGGCGTTGGCCTCGGCGATGCGGCTGAAGGTCGCCAGGCTGCGCTCGGCCTTGTCCAGTTCGCCGGTCCAGATATGGATGCACAGCGTCCACACCAGGGCGATGCAATGGGTAGCCGGATGATTGAGCTCCGCTGCCTCGGCCTCCACCTGGTCCGCCCAGCGCCGCGACTGGTCGGCGCAACCGAGCAGCCAGAGCGTGCGCGCCAGGGCCAGCCCGGTGCGGTTGTGGTGGTCGAAGCCGTAGTGCAGCGTGCGGCTGCGCTCCGAGGGCAGGCTGTTGCGCAGGGACTTCTCCAGCTCCTCGCGCGCCCGCTCCTGGTCGCCCAGCAGGTGATGGGAAATGCCGGCGAGCGAGGCAGCCACCGCCACCGCTTCCGGTTCGCCCAGGGTGTCGCCGACCAGCACCGCGCGTTCCGCCCAGGCCAATGACGAGGCGAAGTCGCCGATGCGTTCGTAGAAGATCTGCAGGCGCCCCAGCACCCGCAACTCGGCCCAGTGGTCGCCCAGCGCCACGGCTATTTCCAGCGCACGCAGCAGGGCCTTGCCAGCTGCCTCGCTGTTGCCGCGGGTGAACATCAGCACCAGCCCGAGGGCCGCTTGCAGTTCCATTTCCGTGGGCGTGCCGAAGTAGCCCAGCTCCAGCAGTTCGGTGGCCCGCGCGCACCAGGTGCGGCACTCCACCTGCAGCGAATAGTGAAGGAACAGCGGCGCACTGGCTGCCGCCAGCGGTAGCGCCAGACCGGGGTCGCCCTGCGGGCCGAAGCTCCACTCCAGTGCGCTGCGCACGTTGCCCAGCTGGCTGGCCAGCCGGGTGCAGCCCTCGTAGATCACTTCGGGCTGGCTACCCAGCTGCTCCAGCAGCCACAGGTAATAGGCGGCGTGACGGAAGGCCAGGGCATGCGCCTCCTCATGGCCGTGGGAAGCCGCTTTTTCGCGGGCAAAGGCGCGGGTCATCTCCAGCAAACGGTAGGCCGTGGCGGCCTCGCTGCGGTCCACCGCCACGAGCCCCTTGGCCGTCAGTTCATCGAGGATGGCGGCTGCTTCCAGCGCGTCGATCCGCGCGTCGGCAACAACCTGCGCGGCCGCCTCCTGGGAGAAGGGCCCGACGAAGACCGAAAGACGGTCGAACACCAGCCGCTCGTTCCCGGACAACAGCCCGTAGCTCCAGTCCAGCATCGCGCGCAATGTCTGGTGACGCGGCTGTGCCGTGCGCCGACCGGCCCAGCCCAGGGAAAACCGCTCCCCCAGCAGCGCATGGGTCGCCTTCACCCCATGGACCGCCACCCGTACCGCTGCCAGTTCGATGGGCAAGGCCATACCACCCAGGCGCCGGCACATGTCGGCAATCAGGCCCGGGTCGCCGTCCTGCAGGTGCAGCGAGGCATTGGCGGCTTCGGCGCGCTCGACGAACAGCCGTACGGCCGGGAACTCCAGCAAGATTTCGACCGGCAAGCCCTGCGGGTCTTCGGGAAAGTCCAGCGGGCCCAGCCAATGCGCCTCTTCGTCCCGCGCGCGCAGCGGCTCGCGGCTGGTCGCAAGCAGGCCGACGCCGGGAGCGGCGTCGCGAATGCGCTCGGCCAGTGCCGACACCACGTCCACCACGTGTTCGCAGTTGTCGACGATCAGCAGCAGCTCCTGCCCTTTGAGGTGCGCCAGCAGGACCGCCAGCGGATCTTCGGCCTGCACCGGCACGCCCACCGAAGCGGCCAGCGCCGAAGCCACCAGATGCCCATCCTCGACCTGCGCCAGGTCGATGAAGCGCACGACCTGCCGGCGTTCGGCGGCCAGGCGGTGCCCCACCTCGTTGGCCAGGCTGGTCTTGCCGACACCGCCGGTGCCGACAATGGTGAACAAGCGGGGCTCGCTCAGGCGTTGCAGGATCATCTGCACATCGGCCTCGCGGCCGATCAGCTTGACCCGCGGCGGCAAGCTGCCGACGCCTTCGCCCATGCTCGCCACCGGCAGCACTGCCGGCGAGGCTTCGCTTCCATGGCTTACCGGTGCGACGAAGGCATAGCCGACACCCACCTGGGTGGCGATGTAGCGCGCGCCGTCTTCGCCGTCGCCCAAGGCGCGGCGCAGGCCGGTCATGTGGAAGCGCAGGCTGCCCTCTTCCACCACCATATCGGGCCACACGCGCTTGAGCAGCTCACGCTTGGAGAGCACACGGCCGGGCTTTTCCAGCAAGGCAAGCAGCAGGTCGAAGGCACGCCCGCCGATGTCCATCGGCTGTGCATCTCGGGTAAGCAGGCGCTTGCCGGGCACGACCCGGAACGGACCGAATTCGACCGGCGTTTTCAATGAGGAGGACGGATCGTCCGCTGCGGACTCCACGGGGCGTCTCTTCCGGCAAGGGGAGTGGGCGCGAGACTGGCCCGCAAGTCCTAGCAGGATAGGAGTTTCGAGCACGCGATCAAGCCTTTGCGTGACCTTTTATGCGGGCTGTCACGCCCAGTGGCCAGCGGCACTGGCTGATCAGCACAGGCTCAGGGTGACGGCGACATTGCCGCGCAGCGCTTTCGAGTAGGGGCAGCTCTGCTGCGCGGCGTCCACCAGCCGCTGCGCCAGCTCGGGGTCCAGGCCCGGCAAGTGGATCGCCAGGTGCGCGCGCAGGAAGAAACCGTTTTCACCGTGCATCAGCTCCACCTCGGCGTCCACCGCCGTGTCCGCCGGGAACTCCTGCTTGCGCGCATTGGCGGCGTGGCGCAGCGCGCCGATGAAACAGGCCGACCAGCCGGCGGCGAACAACTGCTCGGGGTTGCTGCCCTCCCCCGGTGCGCCGGGTGGCGTCAGCCGAACCTGCAACCGACCATCATCACTGCATGCTTCACCGTCACGACCGCCACGGGTATGGACACGGGCGGTGTAGAGAACCTTCTCGATCGACTGCATCGGTACTTCCTGGAAAACTGGATTCAGTGGGCAGCGGCGGTACGCCTGCGCCGCGCCGGTTTCTGCGCTTCACGCATCACGGGTACTTCGGCCGGTGCCTCTCGGCGGCAGGCACTCAGCTCATGCCGCGCCAGCTCCAGCAACCAGGCGCGAAAGGGAAAGGCCGGGTCGTAGCTGCAGCGCTGTCGGTCCACCTGCCGCAGGGTGGCGCGAAGCAGCTCGCCCATGTCCTGCTGACCGATACGGCCGGCCTGCGCCTGGCCCTCGAAGAAGGCGATGAGCAGCGGCAACACGGCCATGTAGAGCTGACGCAATGCTGCCTCGTCGGGCTCGCCGGAGCCGAGGATCAACGCGCCGAATTCCGCATTGCTGCGCCGCCCCGCCAGATTCATGCAGCCATCATGCTGGGTCATGGAGGCCTCCCTGATTAGCCAATGACACCCGGTTGCCAGAGTGGCAAGGCCGGTGCAATCGGGCGAGTTATCTGCTGTTAGCTCTTGTTAGCTGCTCTTCCGGCGGGGCCCGCGAAAAGCAGAAACCCGAGCGAGGCTCGGGTTTCCGGTGAATCAGATGACGGCCGATGATGCTCAGTAAGGAGAGGGCTCGGCGCTGAAGGCCTCGGCCGCCTGCACCAGCCCCTGGGCGGCCAGCATCACCAGCTCGCGACCCTTCTCCGGCGTGGCGAGGCCAGGGTCGGAGCCCATGCGGCCATCCGGATGGCGCGCGCGGAAGTCCGCTGCCTCTCGGATCGGGCCCCAGTTGGCGATGGCCGGCGAGTACTCGGCCGACTTGACGTGCTGCGGATAGGCCCACTGGGTGACGGCGATCTCCGAAGGCGTCGCATGGATGCCATGGCCTTTCGGGAACTGCCGGTTGGCCAGCTCGCCGACGCCTTCCAGGTCCCACCAGTTGCACAGTTTCAGGGCGAACCCGGCCGGGCGTCGGGCGAAGCTGGCCTGGGCGTAGAGCTCGGAGAAGGCAGCCTCGATGGAAGCGACGTTGCCGCCGTGGCCATTGAGGAAGAGGATCTTTTCGAAACCGTGGGCGGCCAGGGAATTCACCCAGTCGCAGATAGCCGCGATAAAGGTCGAGGGTCGTAGCGTGATGGTGCCGGGGAAGCCCAGGTGATGCTGCGCCATGCCGATGTTGAAAGTCGGCGCGATGAGGATGTCCGCCGACTTCTGCGCTTCGTGGGCGATGATTTCCGGGCACATCCAGTCGGTCCCCAGCAGGCCGATGGGGCCGTGCTGCTCGTTCGAACCGATGGGAATGACGATCGTCCGGCTGCGGCCAAGGAACTGCTCGATTTCGGACCAGGTGCACAGGGGTAGGAGCATGGAGACCTCGCGATTCGACGGGTTCGCCTGGGTGGGATGAGCGTGCATCGCACGTTCGGGCTGCGGGGTTCCCGGAGCGATGGCCGGGCTACCCGTGGCAGGAATGACACCACGGGCGTCGCCAGGGCGGACATTGCACCATGGTGTCTATCGGCGGCTCGGCATGAGCGAACCGGCCGCTCCCGCAGCACAAGGCAAGCCCGCTTCTACGTAGTCTGTGAATCATCCACGAGGCTTACCCTCTCCCCAGCCCTCTCCCCAGCCCTCTCCCCAGCCCTCTCCCTGAAGGGCGAGGGAGCTGTCCGTACCGGCTGACGCTGTGGTTTTCTCCTGCTCCGCACCAGTCCCCTCTCCCTTCAGGGAGAGGGTTAGGGAGAGGGGATAACGCAGGCACGGACTGACCTGAAGAAGTCAGTTGCTCCTACAGAGCCTTCGGCCTGATCGAATACAGCCCCGCCAGCAGGATCAACAACGCACCGGTGAGGGTCCAGACGGTCGGCGTCTCGCCGAAGACGATAAGGCCGATCAGCGTGGCAAAGGCCAGCAGCGAGTAGTTGAATGGCTGCAGCGTCGAGGCCTGGGCGTACTTCAACGCCTGGATCAGCAGCAGCTGGGCGATCACCCCGGAGACCGCGACGATCGACATCAGCACCGCCTCATGGGGCGTCGGAGTGACCCAGGCAGGGAGCCCCGCGGAGGTGGCCGCCACAGCGCCGACCAGCGCCATGTAGAGCGTGGTGGTGGCGAAGGAGTCGGTCTGGCTGATGCGCCGCGAGAGAATGTTGAAGAAGGCGAAGGTCAGTGCCGCCGCCAGCGGGATCAGCGCCGCAGGTTCGAACACGCCCATGCCGGGACGCAGGATCAGCAGCGTGCCGCCGAAGCCCACCGCCGCCGCCAGCCATTGCCGGCCGACCATGCGCTCGCCGAGGAACACCCGCGCCAGGCCGAGCGTCATCAGCGGAAAGACCGCATAGAGCGCGTGGGTCTCGGCCAGCCCGAGGTAACGCAGGGCCAGGCCGAAGACGGCGATCTCGCCCACACCCAGCAACGAGCGGACCACCTGCCGCCAGGGGCTGGCGCTGCGACTGGCCGCGCGCACG
The DNA here is from genome assembly GCF_051990045.1 of Pseudomonas sp. YH-1. Taxonomy (NCBI): domain Bacteria; kingdom Pseudomonadati; phylum Pseudomonadota; class Gammaproteobacteria; order Pseudomonadales; family Pseudomonadaceae; genus Pseudomonas; species Pseudomonas sp. YH-1. The sequence goes on from NZ_CP178184.1 coordinate 4,904,697, forward strand.
CCGCCCTGGGAGCGACAGACTACGAGCGCGAACAGGACGAACACCCAGTAGCGCATCATCACCAGTTCGGCCACCGGCAGGTGGCGGACCAGCACCTTGGTGATGCCGTCCTGGCAGGCAAAGATGAGCATCGACAGCAGGCACAGGGCGATGCCCAGGCGCGGGTTGTTGGCAGCGGCCAACGCGGTGGCCGTGGTCTTGCTGGTCATGGAGAAATGCTCGCGGGCGGTGGCGGCCTCGCTGCGGGCGCCTGCAGCGCTTGTGCCGGAGTGGCCGGGGCGCGGTCAAGCCATGCGGCGCTGGCAAGCACGCCGATGTCGCCCGCAAGCCGCCGACACTTCAATCCTGCGCCGCTTCCCTCTACAGTCTGGCGATCCGCTCCAGGCGACAACGGTGATCCATGGACAGGTTTCAGGAAATGACAGTGCTGCTGGCCGTGGCCGAAGCCGGCAGCTTTGCCGCTGGCGCCAGGCGGCTGGGCCTGTCGCCACCCAGCGTGACCCGCGCCATCGCCGCCCTGGAACAACGTCTGGGCACCCTGCTGCTGGCGCGCAGCACCCGCAGCGTGCGCCTGACCGAAGCCGGCCAGCGCTACGTCGAAGATTGTCGGCGTATCCTCCAGGAGCTGGAAGATGCCGAGGAGCTGGCCTCAGGCAGTGCCCTGCGGCCGCGCGGCAACCTGACGGTGACCGCCCCGGTGCTGTTTGGCGAGCTGTACCTGATCCCGCTGATCACCAGCTACCTGGACACCCACGCCGAGGTGACGGTCAACGCGCTGCTGGTGGACCGCGTGGTGAACATGCTCGATGAGGGGATCGACGTCGCCGTGCGCATCGGTCAGTTGCCCGAGGGCAGCCTGACGGCGGTGGAGGTCGGCGAAATCCGCCCGGTGGTCTGCGCCGCCCCGGCCTTCCTCGATCGCCATGGCCGACCGAAGCACCCCAACGACCTGCTCGACGCGCCGGTGGTAATGGCTGCTACCAGCGTGCTGCTCACCGACTGGCGGTTCGTCACCCCCGATGGGCCGCTGACCTTGCGCCCACCGTCACGCTTCGTGGTCAGCTCGAACAATGCAGCGATACACGCCGCGCGGCTGGGCGGGGGCTACACCCGCGTGCTGTCGTACCAGGCGGCCGAAGCCGTGGCGCGTGGCGAGCTGGAAATCGTCCTTGACGAGTTCGCCACGGAGCCACTGCCGATCCACCTGCTTTACCAGGATGGCGCACGGCTGCCGGCGAAGGTGCGCAGCTTCGTCTCGCACTGCGCGGAACGCCTGCGCGCCGACCCGGCTCTGCAAGCCTTGCAGCCGTGAGCCGCTACCGGGAAATGCAGGCGTTCGACGCCGTGGCGCGCTCCGGCAGCCTCGCCGCAGGCGCTCGACGGCTGGAGCTGTCCACCGCGACGGTGATGCGCCTGGTGGCTGCGCTGGAGTCGCGCCTGCACTGTGAGCTGCTGCTGCGCAGCCCGCGCGGAGTCGAATTGAGCACCAGCGGCGAAGCCTTCGCCGCCAGCTGCCGGCAGATTCTCCAGGGTATCGACGAGGCCGAAGGTTCGCTGGGCGGCTTGCAGGCGCACCCGGCCGGGCAGCTGGAGCTGACGCTACCGTTGCTGATGTCCGACCGCATCTTCGCGCCCATCGCCCTGGATTACCTGACCGCCTTTCCCGACATGCGTCTGCTCAGCCGGCACCGGGAGGACCTGCCACGTCTGCTGGAAGACGGCATCGACGTGGCCCTGGTGATAGGTGCCCTGCCCGACTCTTCCGGCTTCGCCCTGCCAGTGGGTACGGTGCGGCCGGTCATCTGCGCATCGCCTGACTATCTTGCGCGCCATGGCGTGCCGCAGGCGCCGGAAGACCTAAAGGCGCACCGCATCATCGTTTCCGGCAGCCAGGGTGCGATCAGCGAATGGCGCTTCCGCCACCAGGGCGCGCCGCGCTCGGTGCGCCTGGCGCCGCGTCTGGCGTGCAGCACCGCCCGCGCGGCGATCCACGCCGCCAGCCTCGGACTCGGGCTGACCCGCTGCCTGAGTCACGAGGCCTATGCCGAGTTGAGCAGCGGGCAGCTGCAGGTCGTGTTGCAGGACTATGCCGCGCCCGGCCTGCCGGTGCAGCTGATCTACCGCGAAGGCCGCCGTGCGGCGGCGCGCGTGCGCACCTTCCTCGATTTCGTGGTGCCGCGTCTGCGGGCGCATCCGGCGTTGCGCGGCTGAAGCACGCGGCGCCCAACAGCGCCCTCTCCCTTTTCTGCGCTCTGGGCGGTTCGCGAGCAAGCTCGCTCCTACAGGTCAACTCCGGTGCGTCCTTGTAGGAGCGAGCTTGCTCGCGAACAGCGCCGCTGCGGGCCCGGAGTCACCGCTGCACCCGCTGGCAGCCCTGCGCCCCATTCTTCCGCATTCTGAAACGCTGGATTGCCCACCCTGGCGATTCTGCGCAACACGCATCGAGCGCAGCATTCACCCATCAGCTCGAGCAACCCGCCACGGCCCGACTCGCGCTGCCTACCCCACTCAAGCCAACGGAGTCACCGCCATGATCAAGCTCTACCGCCACCCGCTGTCCGGACACGCCCACCGCATCGAGCTGATGCTCTCGCTGCTGCAACTGCCCACCGAGCTGATCTCGGTGGACCTCGCCAAGGGCGCGCACAAGCACCCGGACTTCCTCGCCCTGAATCCCTTCGGCCAGGTGCCGGTGATCGATGACGAAGGCGTCATCGTCGCCGACTCCAACGCCATCCTGGTCTACCTGGCGAAAAAGTACGGCAACGGTCGCTGGCTGCCGGAAGACCCGCTGGGCGCCGCCCGTGTGCAGCGCTGGCTGTCGGTGGCCGCCGGGCAAGTCGCCTTCGGTCCTGCCGCCGCACGATTGATCACGGTGTTCGGCGCCAGGTTCAACGCCGAGGAAGTCGCCACCCGCGCCCATGCCCTGTTCCAGGTGATGGAAGGCGAGCTGGCCCGGACGCCCTTCCTGGCCGGCACCGAAGCGACCATCGCCGACGTGTCCAACTACGCCTACATTTCCCATGCACCGGAGGGCAACGTCTCCCTGCAGGACTACCCCAACCTGCGCGCCTGGCTGGCCCGCGTGGAGGCCCTGCCGCACTTCGTGCCGATGCAGCGCACCGCCATCGGCCTGCAAGCCTGATGCAACCCTCGCCGCCGGGGCTGACCCGGCGGCACCTTCTGCGAGGTGGTTGTCATGTTCCAGTTGCCCAAACACCGTACCTCCCCCTGGCACGCCGGCGAGAAGGCAATCCAGGAACGTGTCGGCGTCGCCGAGCGCATGGAAGTCCATGGCCAGCGAGTCATCCGCGACCACATGCCCGACCAGCACCGCGAGTTCTACCACCAGTTGCCCTTCATCATCGCCGGTGCCGTGGATGACCAGGGCCGGCCCTGGGCGACCCTGCTCGAAGGCGCAGAAGGCTTCGTCACCTCGCCCGACCCGAAAAGCCTGCTCCTCGACAGCGTACCGGACAGACAGGACCCCGCCGCCAGCGGACTTCAAGCCGGCCACGCGATCGGCCTGCTGGGCATCGAACTGCACACCCGCCGGCGCAACCGCATGAATGGCGTCCTCAGCGAGGTCGACGGCGGCCTGCTGACGGTGGCCGTCGAGCACTCCTTCGGCAACTGCCCGCAGTACATCCAGAAACGCGATTGGAGCCGCGACGAACAGCGCTACAGCCAGCGCGCCCCCCGTGAGGACTTCAGCGCGCTGAACGACGAGCTGGCCGCCATCATCCGCAACGCCGACACCTTCTTCGTCGCCAGTTACGTGCAGCATGAAGACGGTGATCGCTCGGTAGATGTCTCCCACCGTGGCGGCCGCCCTGGCTTCGTGCGGGTCGAAGGCAACCGCCTGACCATCCCCGACTACGCGGGCAACCTGCACTTCAACACCCTGGGCAACCTGCAGGCCAACCCGCAGGCCGGGCTGCTCTTCGTCGACTTCGCCAGCGGCGATGTGCTGCAGGTTCACGGCCGCACCGAGATCCTCTTCGACAGCCCGCTGCTGACCGCCTTCGAAGGCGCCGAGCGGCTTTGGACACTGGATGTGCAACACGTTGTTCTACGCCGTGGCGCCCTGGCGCTGCGCTGGAGCTTCCGCGAATACTCGCCCACCAGCCTGATGACCGGCACCTGGGCCGAGGCCGACGCCAGGCTGCGGGAACGCGAGCAGCGCCAACAGTGGCAGGACTGGCAGATACTGCGCGTGGAACCGGAAAGCGAGGACATCCGCTCGTTCTACCTGCAAGCGCCGGCCGGCGTCGCCGTGAACTTTGCGCCGGGGCAACACCTGCCCGTGCGCCTGGCGGTCGGCGAACAGACGCTGATCCGCACCTACAGCCTTTCCAGCGCGCCGTCGGACGGCGAACTGCGCATCAGTGTGAAGGCGCAGGGCCCGGCATCCCGGCATCTGCATGAACAGATGGGTGCCGGCGATCACCTGCAGGTCCGCGCGCCCATGGGCAGCTTCACCCTGAAAAGCGACAGCGCGCGCCCAGTGGTGTTGATCGGCGCGGGCGTGGGCATCACCCCGCTGCTGTCGATGCTGCGCGAACTGGTGGCGGGCCCTGCGCGGCGCGTTCACCTGTTCCAGTCCGCGCGGACGCTGGGCCAGTTGCCGTTCCAGCGCGAGATCGCCGAGCTGCGCCAGCGTGCACCGCAACTGCAGGTCCATCGCGCGCTCAGTCGCCCCGAGGCGGGGGCCAATCCGGGTCGGGACTTCGAGCTGGTCGGGCGCCTGGACATCGAAGCGATCAAGGCTCGGCTGCCGTTCGATGATTACGACTTCTACCTGTGCGGTCCCGGCGAATTTACCCAGGCGATCTATGACGGCCTGCGTGACCTGAACATTGCCGATACGCGCATCCACGCCGAAACCTTCGGTCCGTCGACGCTCAAGCGCCGGGGCGACGGTCAGACGCCGGTGCTGGTGCAGCCGCCCGCCGCCACCGAGCCGGTGCCGGTGTACTTCGCCGGCTCCGCCAAGGAGGCGCGCTGGAAACCCGACAGTGGCACGCTGCTGGAACTGGCCGAAGCCCGCGGGCTGACGCCCGACTTCAGCTGCCGGGGCGGTTCCTGCGGCACCTGCCGGACGAAGATCGTCAGCGGCCAGGTGCACTACCCCAACCCGCCGGCGGAAATGCCCGAAGCCGGCAGCGCACTGATCTGCTGCGCCATCCCGGCGCAGGACGATGGCGGCGTGCAACCGCTGGTGCTGGACCTCTAGGGAGGCGAACCGATCATGAACGCACTGCAATCCTTCGAAAGCAGAAACCAACGCTTCTCGCGCTGGGATGAGGAGTTCGTCGAATCGACCGCGACGGTTTTCTGCGGGCCGAACGAGGCGGAAGTGGGCTTCCTGCTGCCGCAACTGCTGTCGACACCGGGCTGCCCGTCGCGCTCGCGTACCGTGGAAATCGGCACGGCGCTGGTGCGCTGGCTCAAGCGCGGCTTGTAGGCGCCACGGCAAGGCACGAGGGAGCACGACCGTAGGATGGGTGGAGCCTGCGATACCCATGCTGTTTCGCAGGCCATGATCGATGGGTATCGCTGCGCTCCACCCATCCTACGTTCACAATTCCCACCGACGCCGTCACGCGCGCGAAAGAGCCTTGATCACTCGTCGTCCCGTGCCGGAATCCACCATTCCTCGCCGCGCACCGTACGGATGTACTCCGGCCAGCGGAAGCGGTGCGGCACCTTGAAGTCCTTCGGCAGCAGCGGTGCCTGCCACTGCTCACCACCTATGCCGCCGCCGGTACGCTCGTTGAACTCGCGGGTCGCCTCGGCCAGCAGGTCGGCATCGGTGAACAACTCGATCAGCGTGCTGCCGATGGTCTTCGACGCCACGTCGATCATCGGGTCGATGGTCTCGCGGATGCCGCCCAGGGCGTTGGACACCCAGTCCGGGTAGGTGAAGCCGGCCGGCGCGCTGAGCATCGGCCGGGCCACGTAGAGGCGCACGGTCGGGCAGTGCCAGGTGTACTCGGGGTAGTCGTCGGAGGTCAGGTACTTCTGCCAGGCCGGCATCTGCAGGCGCAGTTGACGCTCGCATTCCCGGGGTTCCATGAGCGCCTCGGTGGCCGGCAGGAAGGGTTCGTCCATGGGGTCGAGGCCGAGATTCGCCTGGATTTCCCGCGCCACGGCGATGGCCTGCTCGCCCCAGCTCGGCGCGCCGATGGCGGCGAGGTTGTCGTAGCAGGCCTGGGCCAGCGCGTGGTTGGCCAGCCCGCCACGGGACTTGCAGACCCAGGTCTTCTTCCACTGGCAGCCAGTGGCCATGGCCGCGGCGGCCGCGTTGTTGTCCATCACCGTGGAGATGGTCTCGGCCTGTTCGAGGGAGTCGCAGCGCAGCAGGTACTGGATCTGCGAGAGGTGCGGCGGCAGGTTGTCGGCGGTGGCCTGCCCGGCGGTGAGGATGGCCTCGTTGAAGCTCCACAGCCCGGTGAACGGCAGGGTCGAGCGGCGCAGGCTCTCGTTCAGCGTGTAGAAGTGCACCAGCGCATCGTTCGCGCCAGGAGCACGAGCGGCCAGGTGGTTCTGCGGGATCGGGCTGTAGCGGTCGGCGGCGATCCAGTTCTGCGGGTCTTCGCAGGTGAAGCTGTAGATGTACGAGTAGGCGATGCCGCAGTGGGTGTCCCAGGTGGTGGTGTTGTTCAGCGGCAGCATGTAGGTGGGGTGGAAGCTCACGGCGGCGTCAAGGTCGTCGTAGTAGCCCTTGGCGGCGTGCACGGGCTTGGAGGCGCGCAGCTTTTCCGCCGGCTCGCCGAAGAACCTGATCGTCCCCGCAATGCCGAACTCCAGCATCGCCGCCTTGGCCGCCAGCACGCCGCCCAGGGCGCTGATGCCCAGCGCCGAATGCGGGTCGGTGTGGCCCGGCGCGTACTTCGACAGGCCCTCGCGCGGCATCGGACGGGTCGCCGCCGCCTGGCAGTTGCCGGGCACCGCGTCGTATTCGGCGTAGGTGGCCAGGATCGGCCCGTCGCCGTTGCTGAAGGTGGCGACGAAGGCGGTGGGCATGCCGCCACTGCCCTCTTCCACCGTGAAGCCTTCGCGGCGCAGCAACTCCACGTACCAGGCGCAGGACTTGTACTCGCGGAATGCCGGCTCGGCGAAATGCCAGATCACCTGGTGCCAGTCGGACAATTGCTGGCGGTGCTCGTCGATCCACTGCTGGACGTAGGCCTTGAATTTCGACATGACGGCTTCCTCATCGTTGCCTGTTGTTGTTGTCGTGTGGCCTAGTATTGGTGAAGCGGAATTTGCAACAAGCGCAGTATTTCGCCACACCATGTCTGGATAGTTTCACCAATCGAGCGATGATCGCCCCATGCATTTTCCGTCGATGACCGCCCTGCGGGCACTGGATGCCGTGGCCCGGCTGGGCAGCGTGTCCGCCGCCGCGCAGGAGCTGAACCTCACCCGCAGCGCGGTCAGCCACCGTATCGCCACGCTGGAGGAGCGCCTGGGCTTTGCCCTGACCGAGCGCACCGGGCGCGGCATTCGCCTGACCTATCGAGGGGAAAGGTATGCCCGCGACGTGCGGCGCATCCTCGCGGAGGTGCAACTGGCCGGCAGCAGCTTCGACGAACAGCAGGTCAGCGGGCCGCTGTGCGTGAGCTGCAACCCCGGCTTCGCCACCTACTGGCTGTGCCAGCACCTGGGCGACTTCCTCGCGCAGTACCCGCAGGTGCAGTTGCACGTGGTGACGCCGCGTGTCCCGCAGGACACCAGCGCCAGTGACGCCGACCTGTTCATCGCCTACGGCAGCGGCGACTGGCCGAACCAGACGGTGGAGCAACTGGTGGCGCTGCACTTCTTCCCGGTCTGCAGCCCGCGCCTGATCCACTCGCGCGGTGGCCTGCAGCAACCGGCAGACCTGGCCCACTACACGCTGCTGCACATGAACGATTTCGCCGACTGGCGCCTGTGGCTCGGCGCGGTGGGCGCCAGCGCCATCGATCACCGCTCCGGCGTGCTGTTCGCCGACGCGCCCTGCACCATCGCCGCCTGCATCGCCGCCCAGGGCGTGGCCATCGGCGACAACCTGCTCAGCGGCGACGCTCTCGCCCGTGGCCTGCTGGTGCGCCCGTTCGACATCACCATCCAGTCCAGCCGTGGCTACTTCCTGGTGACCGACCCGGTGAAGGCCGAACGCGCGGTGGTGAAGGCCTTCAGCCAATGGCTCAAGGCCCGCGTCGCCGCCACCACGCAGAGCGCCAGCGACCTCAGCCGGCCGCCGCTGGCGATCCCCGACGAGGCGCGCTGAGCGTCAGGCGATGCGCCGCAGCCCTTTGCGTGCCTTGCCGGAGCGGGTATAGCGGAACAGGTCCTTGGGATCGTTATCCTCGTCTTCGCTCCAGGGCACCAGGTCGATGCGCTCGCCGAGCTCCAGGCGGCTGGCCTGCTGGTTCACGTAGCGCAGCGCGGAGTAGTCCTCGAGGGCGAAGCCGACCGAGTCGAAGATGGTCACCTGCTCGGCGCTGTCGCGCCCGGCGACCTGGCCGGCCAGCACGCGCCACAGGTCGGTCACCGGGAAGTCCGCCGGCATCTGCTGGATTTCGCCCTCGACGCGCGATTGCGGCTCGTACTCGACGAACACCTTGCCGCCGCGCAGCACGTCGGCGTGCAGCTCGGTCTTGCCCGGGCAGTCACCGCCCACGCCGTTGATGTGCATGCCCGGTTCGATCATCTCCGGGGTGAGGATGGTCGCGTAGGCTTTGTCCGCCGTCACCGTGGTGACGATGTCGGCACCGCGCACTGCCTCTGCCGTGGAACCGGCGCGAATGATCTTCAGGCTGGGGAAGTCCGAGAGGTTGCGGATCAGCTTGTCAGTGGCCTGCGGGTCGATGTCGTAGACGGCAATTTCCTCGATTCCCAGGTGGTGATGGAACGCCAGGGCCTGGAACTCGCTCTGCGCGCCGTTGCCGATCAGCGCCATGCGTCGCGAGTTCGGGCGGGCGAGTGCGCGGGCGGCCATCAGCGAAGTGGCACAGGTGCGCAGCGCGGTCGCCACGGTCAGCTCGGACAACAGCACCGGGTAGCCCGTCTCGACATCGGCCAGCACGCCGAAGGCCATGACGGTGAACAGCCCGCGCTGGGTGTTCTGCGGGTGGCCGTTGACGTACTTGAAGGCATAGCGGGCGGTGTCGGACACCGGCATCAGCTCGATGACGCCGATATCGGAGTGGTTGGCGACGCGGGCGGATTTGTCGAAGGACTCCCAGCGCACGAAGTCCTCGGCGATGGTGTCGGCGAGTTCGCCGATGAAGCGGGCGACACCGATCTGCTGGACCAGTTGGGACATCGTGGGGACGTCGACGAAGCGGGTCATGGTGGGACCTCCGATTGTTGTGATTGGACTTTTCTGTCGGTGTTTTCGAACGGCACTGCCCCGCTCCAGCATGCCTCGAACAGCGGGCACAACAACGTCGCAGAGGCCCTGGATCAGGTCTGCACTTCGGGAGAGGGGCGCTACGATTTTCCCACCGCCCCCGGAGAAAACCCGGCTGTTATGCGGGCCTGTGCCGGCCGATACGGCTGTATTGGGGAGCCCTGACAGCCGATTCGGCTGTGCACGGAGCGGCCGTCTGCGGGCCTGCGGCGGGGGCGGAAAAGGAAGGAAAACAGCGAAGCGGCAACGCTAGCTGGCCGACTCCTTGATGGTCGTCAGCTCGGGGTGGGCGACCAGCTTGTCGATGTGCAGGCTCTCGTCGTTCAGCCAGGTTTCGGTCAGCGTGCGGTAGTGTTCCATGTCCCGGCAACGCATGCGCACGCTGTAGTCGAAGGTCCCGCTGATCAACTGGCAGTGCAGCACTTCCGGACAGGCGATGACGCGGGCCTCGAAGGCCTTCTGCGCGCTGCGACCACTCTGGTTGGACAGCGCGACCAGCACCAGCAGCGAGAGCCCGGCGGAAATCTTCTGCTCGTCGATGACGGCGCCGTAGCCACGGATGATGCCGTGCCGCTCCAGCTTGCGGACGCGCTCCTGGCAGGGGCGCGGGGTGAGATGGACCAGGGCGGACAGCTTGCCGTAGGTGATGCGGCCCTGGTGACGGAGGATACGGATGATCTCCTCGTCGATGCGGTCCAGGGTGAAGGGCGTGGCGCTGTCCTGATCTTTCCTGCTCATGATGCTTCGCGATGGTTCGTGAGTCCTGCCGGCTTCCCTGCTCCGGCGAAAAGGGCCGGTGGAGGGACTGCCTCGCACCGACCCGGATCTTTATGGGGCACGTCCCGCCGTCTGTCAAAGCGCGCCGTGTCGTCTGCGACAGCACGGCGCACCCACTCAGATTTCCCTGGCCAGTTCGCTGCCCTTGCCACGGCGGCTCAGCACCGCCAGGTAAACCAGGCCGACGGCGATCCAGCCCGCGCCCAGTTCCTGTGCCTCACGGCTCATGCTGATCAGCACGTAGGCGATGATCAGCAGGCCGATGAGCGGGAACAGCAGATGGCGGAAAATCTGGCCGGTCTTCTGGCGGATGAAGTAGTGGTTGATCACCGCGAGATGCAGCAGGCAGAAACCGGTCAACGCGCCGAAGTTGACCAGCGAGGTGAGCACGTCGGGCGAGTCGAGGAAGTAGATACCGATGCCCAGCGACAGCACCCCTACCAGGTACAGGCTGATGTGCGGGGTCTGGTATTTCGGGTGCACCTTGGCCAGCACGCGCGGCAGCTTGCCGTCGCGGGCCATGGAGTACAGCAGGCGCGAAACGGCGGCTTGCGAGGTGATCGACACGGTCACGCCCCAGGCCAGCGCGGTGGCCACCGCCGTCAGCGTGGAGAGCCAGCTGCCGCCGGCGGCTTCGGCGATCTCGTAGAAGGCAGTGTCCGCCGACTTGAAGGTCATGCCGGCGGCCAGGTCGGTGGCCAGCCAGGTCTGCACGATGAAGATGCCGCCCATGACGAACAGCGCAATCAGCGAGGCGCGGCCGATCTGCTTGGCCGGGTCGCCCTTGACCTCTTCGGCGAGGGTGGAGATCGCATCGAAACCGAGGAACGACAGCACCGCGATGGACACCGCCTTCATCACCAGGCCGAGGTTGAAATGCTCCGGCTGCAGCAGCGGTTCCAGGGTCAGGCGGCCATTACCTAGCCCGCCTTCCAGCGCGTGGTAGCCCACCGCCAGGAAGATCGCCAGCACCACCAGTTCGGCGATCAGGAACAGCAGGTTGAAGCGCGCCGCCAGGGTGATGCCGCGCAGGTTGATGAGCGTGGCGGACACCAGGAAGATCAGCATGAACGCAAGCTTGGGGATGGCCGGGAACAGGTGGTTCAGCGCCAGCGCACTGAACACGTAGAGCAGCGGCGGGATCAGCAGGTAGTCCAGCAGCAGGACCCAGCCGGCGATGAAGCCGACGTTGGGGTGGATACCGCGCTGGGCGTAGGAGTACACCGAGCCTGCGATGGGAAAGGCACGGGACATCGCGCCATAGCTCAGCGCGGTGAAGAGCATCGCCACCATGCCCACCAGGTAGGCCATCGGCACCATGCCGTGGGCGTCGGCGTGGACCCAGCCGTACACGCCGAAGGGGGCGATCGGGATCATGAAGATCATCCCGTAGATCACCAGGTCGCCGAGCGTCAGGCTGCGGCGGAGTTGTTGCTTGTATCCGAACTGTTCGATAGCCACGGGGCACTTCCTCTGGGAACGGCAGCTTTTAGGGTTCGGCGCTCATGCGCTGAATTGTTGTTGTTTTCAGAACCTGCCCGGCCAGTCGAACGGGGCCAGCCGGGTTGGGGTCCTCAGAGCCAGGGAGCCAGGCGTGTCGCCCAGGCTTCCACCCCTTGCGGGGTCCGCAGTCCGTCATTGCGGATTTCGATCAGCACGGCATCCACGCCGCGCTCGTCGCCATGCACCGGGACAGTCATGTCATCCAGCGGGTCGATCACATAGGGTTGGTTGGCGCCGATCTCCTCCCCGCTCTCGCGCAACCCCGCCACCATGCGCTCGGCATAGGCTTCGGCCTTGGCGTAGAGCACCCCGGCGACCCAGGGGCGAGCTTCGCCGCGATAGCTCGGGGTGAAGCTGTGCACGCCGACCAGCCGGGTTGGCCGACCGACGCCCAGACGCTCGTCGAGCAGCGCGGCCAGTTGTCGGTGGAAGGGCTCGAACAGGCAAGCCACCCTCTCCTGCCGGTCAGTCGCGCCCAGATTGCGATTGCCGGGGATCGGGTAGATCTCGCTGTGCTCGGGAATCGCATCGGGAGCGGTCAGCGGGCGATTGAGGTCGATCAGCAGGCGCGAGTAGTTGGCTACCAGCAACGTGGCATCCAGGCGCGCCGACAACTCGCGGGCCAGGTCCAGCGCGCCGATGTCCCAGGCGATGTGCTCGGCGGCCGCCGCGTCGTCCAGGCCCAGCTGCGCCAGCTCCTCGGGGATGTAGCGGCTGGCGTGCTCGCAGACCAGCAGCACCGGGCTCCTGCCCTGGGGGTTGACGATCTCGTACGGCGGGCGCCGGTAGAGGCCGGATTCAGTAGAACTTTGCATAGGATTCACAGAGTTGTTCTTCGCTGAGTTCACGGGTCAGGGCCTGCTCCTGGCGCTTCATGGAGACATAGGTCTGCAGCAGGGCCGGCGGCAGCTGGGCGCACAGTTCGCTATCGGCGAGCAGCAGGCGCTGGGCCTCTTCCAGCGAACCGGGCAGAGACTGGATTCCCAGCTCGGCGCGCTGCGCATCGCTGAGGCTGTGCGGATCGACATCGGTGACCGCCGACAGCGGCAGTTCCTGCTGCATGCCCAGGCGCCCGGCGACCAGCACGGCGGCCATGGCCAGGTGCGGGCTGGCGGTGGCGTCCATCGGGCGGAACTCCAGGTTGAACTGGCGTGCCTTGGGCTTGCCGCCGATCTCCACCACCGGGCAGATGCGCAGCGCTGCTTCGCGGTTGCGCAGGCCCAGGCAGGCATAGGCGGCGCTCCAGTGGTGCGGCTTCAGCCGCAGGTAGGAAACCGCCGTCGGCGCGGTGAGCGCACACAGCGCCGGCAGGTGGCGCAGCACGCCAGCAGCCCAGTGCTCGGCGAGCTTCGACAGGTTGCTCGGCGCGGCCTCGTCGTAGAACACCGGGGTGCCATCCAGGCGTTGCAGGCTCAGGTGCAGGTGCACGCCGTTGGTCACGGCACCGGGCGCCAGCAGCGGCGTAAAGCTGCTGCGCCAGCCGAACTGGCGGGCGATCTCACGGGTGACTTCGCGAACGTTCACCGCGCGGTCGGCAGCGGCGACGCCCTGGGTCGGCCGGCAGGTGACTTCGTACTGGTTGCGACCGTACTCGGGCAGGAACATTTCCGGCTCGGCGCCGATCTGCTCCAGCGCGTTCATCAGCCAGCCACCGAAGTTGCCGGTCTGCCGCTGGGCCTGCAGGGAGAAGGCGGCGGCGTGCTCGTCCGGCAGGCCGAGCAGGTTGAATTCGTGTTCGAAGGCGGCGGTGACCTGCAGGTTCAGTTCGCGGTAGCGGGCGATCTCTTCGCGCAGCAGCGTGCGCGGGCACACCGGCCAGGGCGCGCCAGTGGTCGTCACCAGGTCGCCGTGCAGGTAATCCAGCGGCGCGGCCTGGGAGTCCGGGCCGTTTTCAAGACGCACCCGGCTGCTCGGGTCGGGCAGCAGGCGCAGATCGCCATGGCTGCCCCAGGGGTTGTCGTCGGCAATGATGTCCTGCGGCGTCAGCGCGCTGTTGGCGGGCACCCAGCCGCAGCCGGTGGCCAATTGTTCGGCGACATCCGATTCGGGAAGCGAACGGCCGCGGGTGATGCCGCAGAGGTCGGTGGTGACGAAGCTGGTCAGGCGCATCGGAGCAGGATTGTTATTGTTCTGACTCATGGCGTTCTCCCGGCCTCAGGCCAGCGCGGCGATGCGGGCCAGCACCGTGTCGGTGTCGGCGATCCAGCAGTAGCCCTTGATCGCTTCCAGGCAGGCCTGGTGGCGCTCGGCGGTGTGGGTGGCGCAGGCGTCTTCCACCAGGGTGACGAGATAGCCGCGGTCAGCGGCGTCGCGCACGGCCATGTCCACGCACTGGTCGGTGACCACGCCGCAGATGATCAGGTGGCGGGTGTTGAGGTTGCGCAGCACGTAGTCGATGGCGGTGGAGTTGAAGACGCCCGAGGACGTCTTCGGCAATACGATCTCGTTTTCTCGCGGCGCCAGGGCGTCGATCACCTGCGCGTCCAGGCTGCCCTTGGGCAGGTGCATGTCGGAGAACTTGTGGTCCATCGAGCGGTCGCGGCCATCGGCGGTGAGGCTCTCGATGATGGTGTGCAGCACCTCCCCGCCTACCTCGCGCATGGCCGCCAACAGGCGCTGCTGGTTGGGTATCACGCTCGCCTCGACGCGGTCGTAGAAGTAGCGGTGCGTCGTCGGATCGACATGAGCATCGCGGCCGGGAATGACCCAGGCGTTCTGCATGTCGACGAACAGGATGGCGGTCTCGCCGGGGGTGAACGGAAGGTCGCGGGGCGATGAGTGGGGCAAGCTGAACACGGTCATTCCTCGAGGATGTGGCTGCCGAAGGCAGCTCTCAGGTGGTCGATGCCTTCCAGGCGTTCGTCGAGCTGGCCGTCCATGCGCGCTACCAGACTGGCGATCAGCGCTTCGACCTGGGCCATGGTCGGCACCAGGGTGTCGAAGGGCGATGGGGACTCCACCGGGGCGCTGATGATCAGGTCGGCGAACTCGCGCAGCGGCGAGTCATAGATGTCGGTGAACAGCACCACGCGGGCGCCACGAGCCTTGGCTGCGCGGGTCACGCCCAGCGCCTGGGCCTGGTAGCGGCGGTAGTCGAACACCACCACCAACGTCTGACGATCGATGTCGCCCAGTTGGTCGGGCAGCGCGGCGCCGTCGTCCAGCAGCAGGCAACCGCCGCGCAGCATGCGCAGGTGCGCCACCAGGTAACCGGCGAGGAAGCGGCTGAAGCGGCCGCCGTGGCAGAGCACGCGCAGCTTGGGGTCGAGCAGCCAGTCGCCGAGCAGACGCACGTCATCGGCCTGGGTCAGCGCCAGGGTGCGCTGGATACCTTCGCTGGCGTCGCTCAGATAGTTGGACCAGACGTCGTCGCGGCTCATGCCTTCGCGGCGCCCGGCAAGCAGGGTGCGCGGCGAGCGCAGACGGTCGTCCACTTCGGCCATCAGCGCGTTCTGGAAGTCGCTGTAGCCGCTGAAACCGAGCTTCTTGACCAGGCGCAGGATGCTGGGATCGCTGACCCCGGCCTGGCGCGCGAGGCGCGACATCGGCCCGAGGCCGGCGCGCGGGTAGTCGTCGAGCAAGGCGCGCAGGACCTTGCGCTCGGCCTTGGTGAGTTCGACTTCCGGGGTATTCAGGCGATCTTTGAGTGTGAGCATGGGGGCGCCTCTTGTTATGGCGCCATTTGTATAATGTGCTTCAGAAAACTTCAATACGTATTTTTTGTAGCATTCACTACAGATCACTCACGCACTCTTCCCACCTGCCGGCGCAGAAGCCCGCGCCCCAGTTTCAGGCAGGCCACCTCCGCCGGGAGCTTGGCCGTCTCACGCCGGCAGCGGCTCATGCACCGGCATCGGCCTGCCGAGCAGGGTGCCCACCAACACGGCGAACACCAGGGCCGCGATGCCCGCCACCAGCAACACCCCTTCGAAACCACCGATGAAGGCCTGTCGTACCGCGGGAGCCAGCACATCGCGCACGCTCGGATCGACCAGCGACAGCGCCGCCGTGAAATCACCCGCCGCCGCCCGGGTCGCCATCTCGGCGGCCTTGTCCAGTTGCGCAGGAGCAAGCTCTGCCAGCGCATCACGCAGCAATCGGGCGCTGCGCGCAGCCAGCACGCCGCCGAGAATGCCGATGGCCAGCACGATGGCGGCAAAGCGCGTGGTGGTGCTCAGCCCCGAGGCCATGCCGGTGCGTTCGCGGGGCACGCAGGCCATGATGTTCTTCTGCGTGTCGCCGTTGAGCAGCCCGGCGCCGGCGCCCAGCACCAGGCTGGCTAAGGCAAAGGCCGGGTAACCGCCCTGCCCGGTCGCCAGCGCGCAAAGCAGGTTGCCCACACCAACCAGCACCAGACCGAAGGCGAAAATCTGCGCCGGACCGAAGCGCTCACTCAGGCGCATACCCACCCGTGGCGCCAGCAACATCGCCAGGGCAAACGGCAGCATCCCCGCGCCCGCCGCCACCGCCGACAGCTGCAGACCGTTCTGCAGGTACAGCGGCAGCAGGGTCATCATCACCTGGGCACAGGCGGCGTAGGCGAACATGCCGAGCAAGGCGCCGATGAAACGGCCACTGCGCATCAGCCGCAGGTCGATCATCGGCCGCGCCTGGCTGCGCTCCACCAGCACGAACAAGCCCAGCAGGCCAGCGCTGACCAGCAGCCGCGCGAGGGTCGGCGGGCTGTCCCAGCCAACGCGGTTGCCGTCGATCAGCGCCCAGATCAGGTAGCCAAGGCCGCCAGCAAACGTCAGGCTGCCCAGCGGATCGAGTCGTGCCGCAGCACTGTCGCGGGACTCCTCGATGCTGTGCATCGCCATCGCCCCCAGCAGCACCACCAGCGGCAGGTTGAGGTAGAAGATCCAGCGCCAACCCAGGGTGGCCGAAATCACCCCGCCCAGCAGCGGCGCGAAGGTGATGGTGGCGCCCATGCACGCGCCCCAGAATGCCCAGGCGCGCAGACGCTCATCAGGCTCATGGAAGCGATGGCCGATGGCGGCAAGCGCAGAAGTCAGCAACAGCGCAGCGCCGACGCCCTTGGCGGCACGGGCGATATCAAGGAACAGCAGGCTCGGCGCCGCGCCGCAGGCCAACGAGGCCACGCCGAACAGCACCAGCCCGAGGAGCAGCATGCGCCGCCGACCGAAACGGTCGGCCAGGCTTCCGGCGGGCAGCAGGCAGGCGGCGAAGGCCAGCAGGTAGGCGCTGACCACCCACTCGATATCGGCGAAGGAACCGGACAGGTCGCGAGCGATGCCCGGCAGCGAAACGGCGACGATGTTGGTGTCGAGGATGATCAGCGCGCAAACCGCCGAGGCGGTCAGCAGGGTGAAGCGGGCGGCGGGTCGTGCACAAACGGCGGGGTCGGACATGGCAAGGCTTCCAGCGCGGGCCGACGCGCCGGGTTTTGCCCTCGCCGCGCCAGCCTTGTAGTGTTGCCTCCACGGTAACGCCCACGTGCGCCGGGCTTGTTAGCCACGGCGGCCTTCGTCATTAGCCTGCGACTAACGAACATGGAAATCCGTCATTTCCGCTACTTCCTCAGCGTCGCCCGCCACGGTCACTTCACTCGCGCAGCCGAGCAACTGGGCATCGCCCCGCCGACCCTGAGCCGGCAGATCCAGGACATGGAAAAGCAACTGGGCGTGCTGCTGTTCCAGCGCAGCCAGCGCGAGGTGCGCCTGACCGCCGCCGGTGAGGCCTTGCTGACGGAAGCCGAACTCGCGGTCCGTCAGTTCGACGCCGCGCAACTGGGCGCACAACGCGCCGGGCGGGGTGAAACCGGACATCTGCGCCTGGGCTACGTAGCCTCGGCGGCCTATTCCGGCGTGCTGCAGCAACATGTCGAGCAGTTCACCCGCGCCCTGCCAGCCGTAGACCTCGACATCAGCGAAGCGCCCATGGCGCAACTGCCGGCGCAGGTGCGCGACGGCGCGCTAGACCTCGCCTATGTCCGCTCGCCCATGAGCCTGCCGGAGGAGCTGGAAGCCATCGCGCTGCAGGAAGAAGGCTTTGTCCTCGCCCTGCCCGCCGCCTCGCGCCTCAACGAGCTGCCGGAGATTCGCGCCGCCAGGCTGAGCGGGGAAACCTTCATCCTTCCGGAGCAGATCTCCGGCACCCTGGAAGTTGCCAGCGTCGGCGGCTTTTCCCCACGCCTGGGCCAGCAGCCAGGCAGCCTGGTGGCGGTGATCGCACTGGTCTCGCTGGGACGCGGCGTCGCCATCGTCCCGGAGTCAGTGGTGCGCCGGGTACAGCTGCCGCAGGTGAACTACCTTCCGCTCGCCGACTGCACGCCGCGCTCCTGGCTGTCGCTGCTGCATCGGCGCTTCGAGAAATCCCCGGTGGTGCGGCGCTACATCGAACAGATCAAGGCTCAGTCCGCCGACCACACCGCCAGCTAGTAGCCGTCCGGATTGATGAAGTAGATGCGCCGTCAGCCGAGGAACTCGAGGATAAGGCGGCCAACAGCAGTGATCTGCTTGCTGTTCGGCCGCCCAGGAATCACTCGTTCGACCAGCGTCGGAACAGCACACTGGCATTGACGCCGCCAAATCCAAAGCCATTGGAGAGTGCGTAGTCGGTATGCAGCGCTTGTGGGCTGGTGGTTGCCAGGCAAAGCCCTGCGGCCAATGGATCGGGGTTATGCAGGTTGAGCGTCGCCGGGGCCAATTGGTCCCGTAGCGCCAGCACGGTGAAGATCGCCTCGATCCCACCGGCCGCTCCCAGCAAATGCCCTGTGGAAGACTTGGTGGCGCTGATGATCGGCGATGCAGCCCCCTCGAACACCGCCTTGATAGCCGCCAGCTCGGCCTTGTCCCCAACCGGGGTCGAGGTTGCATGGGCATTCAGGTGGCCGATCTGGCCTGGTGCTACGCCGGCCTGTTGCAAGGCTTTTCTCATTGCCCGCTGAGCCCCATCGCCGTCCTCGGGGCCGGAGGTGATGTGGTAGGCGTCGGCACTCGTGCCATAACCCACTAGCTCGGCCAAGGGTTCTGCTCCCCGCGCCAAGGCATGCTCAAGCTCTTCGATGACCAGCAGGCCAGCTCCTTCACTCATCACGAAGCCGTCGCGCGCCTCGTCGAAGGGTCGCGAGGCCGTCTCCGGACTTCCATTGAATTCGCTGGCCAAGGTCCGTGCGGCCGCAAAGCCAGCCAGGCTGACGCGATGGATGGCAGCCTCCGCGCCGCCACACAGCGCCACATCCACCTCACCGGCCAGGATCATGCGGGCCGCATCGCCGATGGCTTGTACGCCTGCCGCGCAGGCAGTGACCGGCGCTCCCAACGGTCCCTTCAAACCATGGCGAATGGAAACCTGGCCGGCTGCCAGATTGCACAGGAACGAGGGAATGGTAAAAGGCGACAGGCGACGCGGCCCCTTGCGGTCCGTCGTCCGCACCGCCTCGGCGATCGCCGGGAAGCCGCCAATGCCCGAGGCAATGATGGTTGCGGTGCGCTCCTGATCCTGTGCTGTGGCGGGCTTCCAACCCGCTTGCGCCAGCGCCTCCTCCGCTGCCGCCAGCGCAAAGAGGATGAAGCGATCCACTTTCCGTTGATCCTTGGGGGACAGCACCCGGTCGGGGTCGAACCCGCCTTCCGAATCCTCCTCAAGAGCCGGCACCTGCCCGCCGATTCGCACCGAAAGGTCACCGATCAACGACTCCGGGAGCGGGCGAATGCCCGACTTGCCCGCCAGGAGGCGCTCCCATACCCGCTCCACGCCACAACCCAGCGGTGTAACGGCGCCCATTCCTGTCACAACGATACGTTTGCTCATCGAGGCCACTCCTTCGCGGCTGCTACTCTGTTGTACTGATGACGTTACTATCATAATGAAAGTAACATTCAATACGACAACCCCGACCACGAGCGCGAAGAATCGCTATGCAACGCAAGACAATGAAAGATGCGGAGTGCCCCGTGGCGCTGAGTCTCGAACACGTAGGCGAATGGTGGAGCCTGCTGATCATGCGCGATGCCCTGCACGGCCTGACACGCTTCGATGAGTTCTCCAGAAGCCTGGAGATCGCACCGAACATGCTCACCCGCCGGCTCAATGCGCTGGTGGAGGCAGGGCTGCTGGAGAAGCGCGCCTACAACGCAAAGCCTCTGCGCTACGAGTACATCCCGACCGAGCGCGGGCGTGACCTGAAAGCCGTTCTCTTCGCGCTCATCGCCTGGGGTAACAAGCACTTCGCCGGGGATGCGCCGAGCGTCCAGGTGGTGGAGCGGGCAACCGGCGAGGTGCTGCAGCCCATGATGGTCAATCCCGAATCAGGCCGGATCGTCCCGTGGGAAGACTGCGCGCTCAGCCATGGCTCAGGCGCCAGCCAAGGAATGCGGGAGCGACTCGGGAGCATCAGGAACGACTGGACATGAGCCAGGCTCCGACGCAGCCCGGGCAGGTGTGGAATCAGTCGGCGGACCACACCGCCAGCTCGTAGCCGTCCGGGTCGATGAAATGGAAGCGCCGGCCGCCGGGAAAGGCGAAGGTCGCGCGGCTGATGGTGGCGCCAGCCGCTTCGAGGCGGGCCTGGGTCTGTACCAGATCGTCGGCGTAGAGGATCACCAGCGGGCCGCCGGGGCGTACGGGCTCGCCCGTGGTGAAGCCACCGGTGAGGCGACCGTCGCTGAATTCGCAGTAGGTGGGGCCGTAGTCGGTGAACCTCCAGCCGAAGGCGCTGCCGTAGAAGGCCTTACTGCGCGCGATGTCACTGACGTTGAATTCGATGTTGTCGATCTGACGGTCGTGTCCACGGGTACCCATAGTCGCCTCCTGGCAAGTCATGTGGGCCTGATCCTACGGCAAATCCCACGCGGGCAACGTGCACCGCGCCAGTCGGCCGCAGGGTAGTTGGCCATTCTGCGTGGATTGACGAATAATCATCGCGCCTCAGCCAGATTCGCCGCCATGCTCAATGTCCCCCTCTCCAGCGTCGACCACCTCGACCGCAGCGTGCTCGCCATCGGCACCGACTACCCGCTGGGCACCCTGCTCAAGCCCCACTCCCACCGCCGCGCGCAATTCCTCTACGGTATGAGCGGGCTCATGGAGGTTGAGACCGAGGACGGTGCCTGGGTGATCCCGCCCTACAGCGGTGTGTGGATTCCCGCCGGCAAGCAGCATCGGGTGCTGATGCGCGGCGTCAGCACCCGCAGCCTGTATATCGACCCGCAGGTTCCGGTACGTGACACCCTGCTGTGCCAGGCGCTGACTGTCTCGCCGCTGCTGCATCACCTGCTGCTGGCCAGCGTCGAGGTGCCGGCACTGCATGACGAAGGCGGCCGCGACGGCGACCTGATCCGCCTGCTGCTTCACGAACTGCGCGAGGCGCCGAGCCTGCCGCTGTTCGCCCCGCTGCCGGCCCATCCGCGCTTGCTCGAGCTGTGCCGGGACTTCCTGCGCGCGCCGGCCATCGACGTCACGGCAGACCTCTGGGCCGCCGAACTGCACTGCAGCACGCGCACCTTCAGCCGGCTGTTCCGCCAGCAGACCGGCCTGTCCTTCGGTGCCTGGCGCCAGCAGGCCTGCCTGCTCGCGGCCGTCACCCGCCTTTCCGCCGGCACACCCGTCACCCGCGTCGCGCTGGAGCTGGGCTATGACAGCCCGAGCGCCTTCTCCAGCATGTTCCGCCGCTGTCTTGGAGTGGCGCCCAGCAGCTATCAGACGGTCACTCAAGGCAGCTAGCACAGCTATCGGGCGCAACGCCGGAAGCGGCGGCGAGCCGCTGCGAACGGCCGTTCGTCGGCAATGCTAGCCATGAGCCACCAATCGCACATTTCGAAGACCTGCCTTTAACACCGCCATAACCTTTCGGGCTCAAGCATGGAGTCGTCCGCCACGCGATTCCCTCGGAGAATGACCATGGAGTTGAATTCTCTCTCGCTCGCCATGCTGGTGCTGGCCTTCGCCGCCACGCTGAAGTCCCGCTCCGCGGACCTGCCGGTGAATGGCTGGGTGGAGGAAGTCCGCCTCTACCCCGGCGCCATCGCCCTGAAGGCCAAGCTCGATACCGGCGCCCTCACCTCGTCGCTGGATGCACGGGATATTCGCTATTTCCGCCGCGCTGGGAAGCAATGGGTGCGGTTTCGCGTGGTCGCAAGGAACCGCGAAACCGGCGAACCCTTCAGCCAGGAGTTCGAACGCCCACTGGTACGCCGGGTGAAGCTACGGGGCGCGGGCGGCGTCGATCATCGCCCGGTGGTGACGATGGAGGTGCGCATCGGCCAGCAGATGCTGGTCGAGGAATTCTCCCTGCGCGACCGCAAGGACATGCTCTACCCCCTGCTGCTGGGCCGTCGAACGCTGGCACGCATCGGGCCGGTGGATACCCGCCGGACCTTCACCCAGCAGACCCGCCACTAGAGCGAGGTTGCCGGGCCTCCGGCCATATCCAGCACCGCCGCCTGCTCGTCCACCAACTGGCGGAACAACTCCAGTGAGCGCGAGCGTGAGTCGCTACGCCAGATCAGCCAGGTGTTCAGCCGGGCGAAGTCGCCGCTCATGGGCCAGGCACTGACCGAGGCACTGCCGGGCATATTGCTCAGCATGCTGCGCGGCATCACCGCCAGGCCGCCGCCGGCACTCACGCAGGCGAGCATGCTGTGGTAGGACTCCAGCTCGCGGATGGCACCGGGCGCCGCGCCATCCGCGGCGAACCAGCGTTCGAAGTGGTGGCGGTAGGAGCAGTTGTCGCGGAACACGTAGATCATCTCGCCGTCGGCATCCTGACCACGCCGGATCGGTGCGTGGTGCGAAGGCGCGACCACCAGCATGTCCTCGTCGAACACCGGCACACCCTCCAGCGCCGGGTGCTTGATCGGGCCGTCGACGAAGGCGGCGATCAGCTCGCCGGCGATTACTCCATCAATCATGTCGCCCGAGGGGCCGGTAGACAGGTCCAGTTCCACCTTCGGGTATTGCTGGTGGTAGCGCGCCAGCAGACGCGGGATGCGCACCGCCGCCGTGCTCTCCAGCGAGCCGATGGGGAAACGCCCGGTGGGCTCCTTGCCCGAGACCACCACCCGCGCCTCTTCAACCAGCCCGAGGATACGCGTGGCGTAGACGAGGAAGTCGTGCCCGGCCAGGGACAGCCGCAGGCGGTTGTTCTCGCGGATGAACAGGTCGGCGCCCAGGTCCGCTTCCAGCTGCTTGATCCGTGTGGTCAGGTTGGACGGCACGCGGTGCATGGCCTGGGCAGCGGCGGCGATGCTCTTGTGGGCAGCCACGGCGCAGAAGATTTCCAGCTGGACCAGATCCATTTCATTCTCCAAACGAGAGCATAATCGTCATTATTATTCAGTTTTCATAAGCATCGATCAACGCGACACTGGCTCCACTCCCTGCCACCCCACCCTCCAGGAGCGAGCCATGAGCATCACCCCGCAGACCCACGCGATCTCCCGCAACCCCGCCAATGGCGAGGTGATCGACAGCTACGCCTTCGAGTCCGCCGAGGCGCTGGAGCAGGCACTGGCCCGCGCGGCCCAGGGCTACGCATCCTGGAAGCGCACCCCGCTAGAACAGCGTGCTGCCGCCCTGGTACGCCTTGGCCAGGCCTTGCGCGCCAACGCCGACGCCCTCGCCGCCACCATTACCGCCGAAATGGGCAAGCCGATCACCCAGGCCCGTGGCGAAGTGGAAAAGTGCGCCGCCCTGTGCGATTGGTACGCCGCCAACGGCCCGCAGATGCTCGCCCCGGAGCCGACCAGCGTGGAGCACGAGCGTGCCTGGATCGAATACCGCCCGCTGGGCCCGATCCTCGCGGTGATGCCGTGGAACTTCCCGATCTGGCAGGTGCTGCGCGGCGCGGTGCCGGCGCTGCTGGCCGGCAACACCTATGTGCTCAAGCACGCGCCGAACGTCATGGGCAGCGCCTACGGAATGCTGCAGGCGTTCCAGCAGGCGGCCTTCCCGGCGGGCGTTTTCGAAGTGATCAACGTCGGCAACGACCTGGTGTCCCAGGCCATCCGCGACGACCGTATCGCCGCCGTCACTGTCACCGGCAGCGTGCGCGCCGGCTCGGCCATCGGTGCCCAGGCGGGCGCCGCGCTGAAGAAGTGCGTGCTGGAACTGGGCGGATCGGATGCCTTCATCGTGCTCGCCGACGCCGACCTTGAGGTCGCGGTGAAGGCTGCGGTCGCCGGGCGCTTCCAGAACTCCGGACAGGTCTGCGCCGCAGCCAAGCGTTTCATCATCGAGCAGAGCATCGCCGACGCGTTCACCGAGCGCTTCGTCGCTGCGGCCCGTGAGATGGCGATGGGTGACCCGACCCTGGCACAAACCTACGTCGGCCCGATGGCCCGCTTCGACCTGCGCGACGAGCTGGACGACCAGGTGCAGCGCACCCTGGCCGAAGGCGCCACGCTGCTGCTGGGCGGCGGCAAGGTGGAAGGCGCGGGCAACTTCTACCAACCAACCGTGCTGGCCGATGTCACCCCGGCAATGACCTCGTTCCGCGAAGAACTGTTTGGCCCGGTGGCCTCGATCATCCGCGCGAAGGAGGCCCGCCACGCGCTGGAACTGGCCAACGACAGCGACTTCGGCCTGACCGCCACGGTTTTCACCGCCGACCTCGCCCGAGCCCGGCAGATGAGCGCCGAGCTGGACGTCGGTGGCGTGTTCATCAACGGCTACAGCGCCAGCGACGCGCGTGTCGGTTTCGGCGGCGTGAAGAAGAGCGGCTTCGGTCGCGAGCTGTCCCACTTCGGCGTGCGCGAGTTCTGCAACGCACAGACCGTCTGGGTCGATCGCCGCTGAGCATTGAAAACAGAACGGCCCGCCTTGATGGCGGGCCGTTCTGCATCCGGCAGCGGCATCAGATGGTCCGCGAGAAGCGCTCCTGCTGCCCGCCGCCCAGGTAGGCGTCGAAGGCCATCGCCACGCTGCGCATCATCAGCTGGCCCTGGGGCAGCAGCACCAGCGCGTCGTCATGCAGCTCGATCAGGCCGTCGCCGACCTGCTCCCGCAGCTGCTGCAGCGAACCCTCGAAGTACTCGCCGAAACGAATGCCGTGGCGCTCTTCCAGCGGGGCGTAGTCCACGCGGCCATGGCACATCAGCGCGCCGATCACTTCGCGGCGCAGGCGGTCGTCGTCGGTCAGGCGGTAGCCTTTGTGCACCGGCAGCAGCCCTGCGTCGAGCCGTGCGTAGTACTGCGACAGCTCCTTCACGTTCTGCCCGTAGGTATCGCCGACCTTGCTGATGGACGACACGCCCAAAGCGATCAGGTCGCAATCGGCGTGGGTCGAATAGCCCTGGAAGTTGCGCTGCAGGGTGCCGTTGTTGCGGGCCACCGTGAGCTCATCGTCCGGCAGGGCGAAATGGTCCATGCCGATATAGACATAGCCCGCTTCGGTCAGGCGCCGGATGGTCAGCTCCAGCAGTTCCAGCTTGCGCTCCGCTGGCGGCATGTCCTCGCGGCGGATCAGCCGTTGCGCGCGCACCCGCTCGGGCAGGTGGGCGTAGCTGTAGGCGGCGATGCGATCCGGACGCAGGGCGATGATCTTGCTCAGCGTTGTGTCGAAGCTCTCCACCGTCTGCAGCGGCAGGCCATAGATCAGGTCCACCGACACCGACTTGAACTTCGCCTCACGGGCAGCCTGCACCAGGTCGAAGACCTGCTGTTCGCTCTGCACACGGTTGACCGCCTGCTGCACCTGTTCGTCGAAATCCTGCACGCCGAAGCTCAGGCGGTTGAAGCCCTGGGCGCGCAGTTCGGCGATGCGTTCGCGGCTGATGGTGCGCGGGTCGACTTCGATGGAGAACTCGTGGGCGTCGCTTTCGTCGAGGTTGAAGTGCTGGCGCAGGCTGTCCATTACCTCACCCAGTTGCTCGCTGCTCAGATAGGTCGGCGTGCCACCGCCCAGGTGCAGCTGGGTGAGCTTGCGCGAGCCGTCGAACAGCTCCGCCTGCAGGGCGATCTCGCGCTTGAGGTAGTCCAGGTACTCCACGGCGCGGTGGGTCTTCTGGGTGATGATCTTGTTGCAGGCGCAGTAGTAGCAGAGGCTCTTGCAGAACGGGATATGGATGTACACCGAGAGCGGCTTGGCCACGCCCTCGCTGCCGGGATGATTGCTGCGCTGGGCGGCCGCGCGGTAGTCGTCGGCGGCAAAGGCACCATGGAACTGCGGCGCAGTGGGATAGGAGGTATAGCGCGGGCCGGGACGGTCGTACTTCTCCACCAGCGCGCGGTTGAAACTCATCGATTCGGGCATGACACGGGCTCCTGAGGCGCTGGCAGTCTGACGCTGCGAGTCGCGCGGCAACCTTACACCTGCCTGCCGCCCCACTCCCTGCGCGGGATCAAGACTTCCTTCCAGTCAGGCATATCCCAGCACCTTCGCGCCGATAGCCGACCGCTGGCGAGGCATCAGGAGCGGTCGCGGCGTACCGTGGAGAGGAAGCTGGTCGGGATCGACATCAGCAGGATATAGGCAGACACCGCCAGCATCAGGCCACCGCTGCCCAGCAGCAGGTAGCGGCGTTCCTTCACCACAGCCATGTCCAGCCCGCCGGAAAAGAGAATCCAGCCCAGCCCTGCCAGGGCCACGGTGAACAGGATGGCGATCAGGTAGCTGGCCGCGACGATCAGGAACCAAAGCGGGCTCCAGCGCCGGCGTGTCGGCTTCTCCATGGCTTCGGGCCTCCCAGCCCCACAGCGAATACTCACGAACCCGCACAGTCTGATGGCAAATGGCCGCTTCGGCAATGCGACGAAAGCGGAAGAAGTGCTTTCCAGACGCGACAGAACGGATGCAAACCCGACCGGAAGCGCCCGGTTGACATACCGGAATACCAGCAAGGGCGCTTACAATCACGGTTTTTGCCGACAGTGCAGTACGGTTTCGAAAATGGCGCTTGATCCACCCACCATGTTGACTATCTCGGTCGCCCTCGCGGCGGCCGCAGCGCTGTATCTGGCCATCGAATGGCGCAGCGTACGCGAACGCTCGCTGCTCTACTGGAGCGCCGGCTTCGCCACCATCACCCTCGGCTCCACCCTCGCCCTGCTGCGCATGGGCGGCTACCTGCTGGTGGGTATCTGGTTCGCCAACGGCCTGCTGGTGCTGGCCCACTGGTTCTTCCTCAGTGGGGTAGCGAAGTTCACCGAGGCAAGGTTGTCACGCGGCTGGCTGCTCGTCCCGCTCACCTGGATAGCGCTGCTGGCGCTGCCCGACGGTGGCCCGCTGTGGTCCAAGCTCATGCTGCTGGCCAACTCCTGGCTGGTCGCCCTGCTCTCCCTGCGCGCCAGTTACCTGCTGCGCTCCCATGGCAAGTCCCTGAGCGTGGGCGCGGTGCAGTTGCGCTACGTGATGCTGGTGCACGGCGCCTTCTACCTGGCCAAGGGTGCGACGGTGATCGTCCCCGGCACGCTGATCGACCTGGCCGCGTTCCGTGGCGAAATCATCCAGATTTCCCTGGTCGAGGGTGCCATGGCGATCATGCTGATCGCCCTGTCGATGACCGGCACCGAGCGCTATCGCCGCGAAAAGCGCATCGCCCGTCTTGCTGCGCGTGACCCGCTGACCGCCCTGTACAACCGCCGCGCACTGGAAGTCCGTGCGCCCCGCGTGTTCGAGGATATCTCTGCGGAACGTCCCGGCGCGCTGTTGCTGATCGATATCGACAATTTCAAGCAGGTCAACGACCTGTACGGACATACCGCCGGCGACCGCCTGCTGGTGGCGCTCAGCGAAATGATCCGGGCGGCGTTACCCGAGCGAGCAGTGGCCGCGCGGCTGGGTGGCGACGAGTTCGTCATCCTGCTGAGCAACATCAGCGGCGAACAGGTGATGGAACTGGCCGGCAAGCTGCGGGAGCAGTTCCAGAACACCGCCACACAGAACTTCGACACGCCCCAGGCGGTGACCCTGAGCATCGGCGCCAACCTGTTCGACCAGCCACCGGCCAGCCTCGCCGCGCTGATCGAGCAAGGCGATGCCGCACTCTACGAATCCAAGCGCGGCGGTCGCGACAGCATCCGCCTGATGGATCGCACGGTTACCGGTGGCGACCCGCTGCGGCTGGGCTGATTCGCGCTGATGTGAGCAACGCGCCCGCACTGGGCGGGCCCTGCGGAAACCTCAGCCGCGGCGCGCCGGCACCGCGTACTGGGGCATGGTGATGCAGCCGATGTTGCCACCGCCCAGGAGGATTTCCCGCGAGTTGTCGATGCCGATCACCCGCTTCTCCGGGAACAGCTCGGCCAGCACGCCCTGGGCGATGCGGTCATTGGGATCGTTGAAGAACGGCATCACGATGGCCGAGTTGCCGGTGTAGAAGTTGATGTAGGAGGCACAGATTTTCGTGCCTTCCTGGCGGTCGAAGCTGCCCTCGACCTGATCCAGGCCCTCGGCCTCGGCAGCAGTCCACTCCAGCACCTGCGGCTGCGGTAGCTTGTGCACCTCCAGAGAATTGCCACTGGCATCACGGGCACTGCGCAGCACGTCGTAGGCCTCCTGGTAGATTTCCCACTGCGGGTCGCTGCGGTCGTCCGTCCACTGCATCACCACCACTCCCGGTCGCACGAAGCAGGCCAGGTCGTCGACGTGGCCGTCGGTTTCGTCGAACTTGCAGCCGCGCGGCAACCAGATCACATGTTCGGCACCCAGGTAGTCACAGAGACGGCGGGTGACTTCCTGCTTGCCCAGGTGGGCATTGCGATTGCGGTTGAGCAGGCATTGTTCGGTGGTCAGCAGGGTGCCCTGGCCGTCACTGCGGATGCTGCCCATCTCGGCGATGATCGACGCGCGATAACGGTCGAAGTCTTCGATCTCGAGGATTTTCTGCGCGATCTGGTCGTCCTTGTCCCAGGGATAGTAGAGTCCGCCATCGAGCCCGCCGTAGGCGTTGAACTGGAAGTCCACACCGCGCATCTCGCCGGTTGCGTCATTGACCAGGAAGGCCGGGCCGCTGTCGCGGAACCAGGTGTCGTTGCAGGTCATCTCCACCACGCGCACGTTCTCGGGAAGCATGCGCCGGGCGTTGGCGTACTGCGCGGCAGAAGCGCAGACGGTTACCGGCTCGCTGCTGGCGATGGCACTCACCACCTCTACCCAGACTTTCTGTGCCGGCTTGCCGCCGTTGCGCCAGACGTCGCTGCGCTCGGGCCAGCCGAGCCAGCAGCGGGCCTTGGGTTCGAATTCGCCGGGCAGACGGAAGCCGTCGGCCTTGGGCATTGTCGAGTGGGTGCGGGACATCGGGACGCTCCGGATTCAGGGACGGGAATGGCCCCAAGATTGCCGGTCCGAAGCGGCAGAAACCAATGATGAATTTCGCGGAATAGCTGAATTCAATTCATCATTTCAAAGGCAAATGATGAGCCTCACCGAACATGGGCTGTGTCCAGCCCACTCCATAGGCCCCGCCCACAGCCGCCAACATGCCGAAGCCCGTCTTGAGCTGTAGGAGCCGGCGGCGTATTCACATGTCGTTGAGCTGATCGGTAAACCACTGGATGAAATCCGCCACGGCCGGCTTCTCCAGGCGCAGGCGCTCGCAGACCAGCGCGTACTGCCCCAGCGAGGTGATCTGCGCGGCGAACGGGCGCACCAGCCGGCCGCAGGCCAGGTCCTCGGCGCTGGTGAGGTTGTCGCCGATGGCCACGCCTTGCCCGCGCACCGCCGCTTCCATGGTCAGCCCGGCGTGACCGAGGTAGACATGGCGGCTGGGGCGGATATCGCTGGCATGGGTAGTCAGCCAGGCAGTCCAGGACTTGCCGTCCTGGTCATCATGCAGCAGGCAGTGGCGCGCCAGGTCGCGCGGGTGCTTGAGCGGCGACTGGTTGAACAGGCCGGGGCTGCACACCGGGAAGAACTGCAGGGTCGGCAGCGGTCGCACGAAGTAGGTGCTGGCGTCCGCCGGACCGGTACCGTAGGTGATGGCCAGGTCGATCTCGGCAGCCGGCCCCGGTGCCTCCAGCGGTTGCTCGTGCAGGTGCAGGACTATCTCCGGGTAGCGCTCGGCGAAGTCTGCCAGCCGGCCCACCAGCCATTTCTGCGCCAGCTCCACCGTCACCGCGATGTGCAACTGCGCCTGGGAGCCCGGGTCGCGCAACTCATCGCATGCCGTGGCGATTAGTTCGAAAGCCTGCTGCAGGCTGCGCAGCAGGCGCCGCGCCTGGGCGGTAGGCTGCACCTGGCGGCCCTGGCGCTCGAACAGCGTCGCCCCCAACTGCTCTTCCAGCTGGCGAATCTGGTGGCTGACCGCACTGTCGGTCACGCACAGCTCGGCGGCAGCTCGGCCGAAGTGCGCATGGCGTGCAGCGGATTCGAAGGTGCGCAGGGCGGTAAGCGAAGGTAGGCGTCGCATGATGAAAGCAGTCTTTATTGGCAAGGCGGCCGGCATGCTGACCGACGCAGCCTGCACGACGCAAGGCGGATACAGGCGCCCCAGCGCGAAACTCACCGCTGCGCGCAGCACTCTTTTCACGACAACCGCTGTTCGTCTGCCCCACCCCTTTCGCCCGCAGCGCTTGACGCTCAGTGGCAGGCAGCGAAGTCCCCCGGCGATTGGATACTCTTTATGTCCATCTTTGTGTCGTGAACTGAACATTGATCGCGTCTCGCACCAAAATCCCGGTTGCATATCCCGTATCGCTATCTAGGCTGATCTTCACGACCCAGCCGGTGGGAAAAGCACCACGGGACAAGGGATCGCCGTCTCCAGCACGCATTCGGAGCGAATGCCTTTCATCGGCTCGAACGCCATGAGAGCCAGTCAGGGATCAGCAGGGGATGCTCGATGACCAGAGTCCGCACAGGCGCCGCAAAGGCCATAGGCGCTTCCATTGCGACATCGCTTTGTATCCTGTTCGTCGGCCCCGCCGCTGCCGGTGGCATCCTCATCTACGAGGCCGGTCAGGAAGGCAATGGCCTGGCCAACGCCGGCTCGGCCGCGCTGGCCAGCGACCCCAGCGTGCTGATGAGCAATCCGGCCGGCATCGCCGAGCTCAAGGGCACGCAGATCAGCGCCAACGCCCAGGTCATCCTCGGCGACCTGAGCTTCTCGCGCGACAGCAACAACCAGTTCGATGGCAACGAAGGTGGCAACTCCCTGAAATGGCTGCCGGGTGCCAGCTTCTTCGTCAGCCAGCAGATCGACGAACGCTCGGCCATCGGCTTCGGCATGTATGGCAACTTCGGCCTGGCGCTGGACTATGACGACGACTGGGCCGGCCGCTACTTCAACCAGGAGGCAGCGGTCATCGGCGTGTCGTTCCAGCCGACCATCGCGCACAAGTTCACCGACCAGCTCACGCTCGGCATCGGCCCGCGCATCGTTTACGCCTACTACCGCAACGAAACGGCCATCAACAACAACCTGCTCGGCCTGCGCGATGCTCCCGACGGGCAACTGGAATACAAGGACACCGATGTCGGTACCGGGGTGAACATCGGCCTGCTCTATGACCTCAGCGATCGCACCAAGATCGGCTTCGCCTACACCAGCAAGGTGAAGCTGGAGTTCGAAGACAGCCCCGATGTGCGAAAGGTCAGCAACCCGATCATCAATGCCGCGCTGCGCCGTCTGGATGTCGACTCGCTGGAACTGGACATGAATATCCCGCAGACCGCGACCTTGAGCATCGCCCACCAGCTCGACCCGCAGTGGAAGCTGCTGGGCAGCCTGGGCTGGCAGGACTGGAGCGACTTCGGCGAGATCGGCGTGGAGGTGGACGCCAACGCCGGCGGCGTGGATCGCACCGTCGACCGCCAGTACAAGGACACCTGGCACGCCTCCATCGGCACCCAGTACCAGGCCACCCCGCAATGGCGCTGGAGCCTTGGCCTGGGCTACGACAGCTCGGCGGTGGACGACAAGGACCGCACCGTGGACAACCCCATGGGCGAGGCCTGGCGCCTGGCCACCGGGGTCAACTACCAGGTGGACGAGGGCCTGGACCTGCACCTGGCCTACACCCTCGTCTGGCTCGGCGACATGGACGACGAACAGACCAAGTCCCGCTCCGGCGAGACCCTTTCCGGCACTTACCGCAATGCCGCCCTGCACATCCTTGGCGGCGGCGCGACCTGGCGTTTCTGAGCACGAGCAACGCGCCGCCAAGAGCGCGCCCCCGACACCATCGATGCAGTACCGCCCACAAGGAGCAATACAATGAACTGGAAACTCCTGGCCATGCCGCTGTGCCTGGCCACCCTCACCCTCACCGGCTGTGCGAGCAAGTACGTGGAGCCGGAGAACTACTCCGGCTTCCTCAAGGACTACAAGGTCCTCAAGGAAGAGAAGTCCCCCTCCGGCGCACCGGTGATGCGCTGGATCAAGCCCGGCATCGACGTCAGCCAGTTCACCAGCGTGTATGTCGAGCCGAGCCAGCTCTACCCGCAACCGCAGCCCAGCGAGAAGATCCCGCAGAGCACGCTGGACGGCATTACCAAGTACTACGACCAGTCACTGCAGACGCAATTCGCCAAGGCCCTGCCCCTGGCTAGCGGTCCTGGCCCTGGCGTGCTCGTCGTGCGCCCGGCGATCACCGCCGTCAGTGCATCGACCAAGGGCCTGCAACCCTATGAGGTCATCCCCATCGCCCTGATCGCCGCCGGCGTCAGCACCGCCACCGGTATCCGTGACCAGGACACCAGCATCGCCACCGAAGCCGCTTTCCTCGACGGCAGTAACGGCACGGTGGTCGCCCAGGTGGTGCGCAAGGGTGCCGGCAGCGAGCTGGACAACTCCTCCCAGGTCATGACCGCCAACGACGCCAAGGCCCTGCTCGATGGCTGGGCGCGGGACATGGTCAAGTCCTACGAGCAACTCAAGAGCAAGTAACCCCCTGACCCGGCATGGCTCGCGCGAGAGCGGGCCATGCCGGAAAGGCGAAACCTCGTCTGCAATACCTCGAACAAGTCCAAGACCACACCGCTGGCAGTTGCCTCGAAGGGTACGGCGCATCAAGCAAGAAGGAGCTTGAGATGAAACTGATCGCGCAATCGTCGCACTCGATGGATGGCCAGGGCGCCGCCAGGCTGTGGAAATTCAGCTCGTCGTTCCTGCTGGCGGCAGCCATTTCCATGACGACCCAGGCCTGGGCTGCCGAAGCGCCCAAGCCGGCAACCGACGCCACCAAGGCCGCCAACGATGCCCTGCTGCAAGAGCTGCCGTTCAACGACAAGACCTCGTTCGAGCTGGCCCACAAAGGCTTCATCGCCCCGCTGCCCAGCGAGCCGATCAAGGGCGAGAAAGGCAACCTGATCTGGGACCCGGCCAAGTACAACTTCATCAAGGAAGGTGAAGCCGCGCCAGCCACCACCAACCCCAGCCTGTGGCGGCAATCCCAGCTGATCAACATTTCCGGCTTGTTCCAGGTCACCGACGGCATCTACCAGGTGCGCAACTACGACCTGTCGAACATGACCATCGTCGAGGGCAAGACCGGCATCACCATCTTCGACCCGCTGATCTCCGCCGAGACCGCCAAGGCGGCACTTGACCTGTACTTCGCACACCGACCGAAGAAACCGGTGGTCGCGGTGATCTACACCCACAGTCACGTCGACCACTACGGCGGTGTGCGCGGCGTGGTGGACGAGAAGGATGTGAAGGCCGGCAAGGTCAAGATCTACGCCCCGCTGGGCTTCCTCGAACACGCCGTGGCCGAGAACGTGATGGCCGGCACCGCGATGAGCCGTCGCGCCAGCTACATGTACGGCAACCTGCTGCCGCCGAGTGAAACCGGCCAACTGGGCGCCGGCCTGGGCACTACCACCTCGGCCGGTACCGTGACCCTGATCCCGCCCACCGACATCATTTCCAAGACCGGCGAGAAGCGGGTGATCGACGGCCTCACCTACGAGTTCCTCTACGCGCCGGGCAGCGAGGCGCCGGCCGAGATGATGTACTACATCAAGGAGAAGAAGGCCCTCAACACCGCCGAGGACTCCACCCACACCCTGCACAACACCTACTCGCTGCGCGGCGCGAAGATCCGCGAGCCGCTGCCCTGGTCCAAGTACCTCAACGAAGCCCTGAAGATGTGGGGCAACGACGTGCAGGTGATGTACGCCATGCACCACTGGCCGGTGTGGGGCAACAAGGAAGTGCGCGACCAGCTCTCCTCGCAGCGCGACATGTACCGCTACATCAACGACGAGACCCTGCGTCTGGCCAACAAGGGCCTGACCATGACCGAGATCGCCGAGCAGGTGAAACTGCCCAAGGGTATCGCCGACCGCTTCTCCAACCGTGGCTACTACGGCTCGCTGAACCACAACGTGAAGGCGACCTACGTGCTCTACCTCGGCTGGTTCATCGGCAACCCGGCGACCCTCTGGGAGCTGCCGCCCGAGGAAGAAGCCAAGCGCTACGTCGACATGATGGGCGGCGCCGACGCCGTGCTGAAGAAGGCCAAGGAGTACTACGACAAGGGCGACTTCCGCTGGGTGGCCGAGGTGGTCAACCACGTGGTCTTCGCCGACCCGAACAACCAGGCGGCGAAGAACCTGCAGGCCGATGCGCTGGAACAGCTTGGCTACCAGGCCGAGAGCGGCCCGTGGCGCAACTTCTACCTGACCGGCGCGCAGGAACTGCGCAACGGCGTGCAGAAGCTGCCGACCCCGGACACCGCCAGCCCCGACACCGTCAAGGCGATGGACCTGGACCTGTTCTTCGACTACCTGGCCATGCGTTTGAAAGGGCCTGAGGTGGCGGACAAGCACATCACCCTCAACTTCGACTTCACCGACCTGAAGCAGAAGTACACGCTGGAGATGGTCAACGGTGTGCTGAACCACACCGAGGGCGTACAGGCCAAGGACGCCGATGCCACCATCACCCTCACCCGCGACACCCTGAACAAGCTGATGCTCAAGCAGACCACGCTCAAAGACGCGGAAGGCTCGGGCGAGCTCAAGGTGCAGGGTGACCAGGGCAAGCTCGACGAGCTGATGAGCTACATGGACAACTTCGACTTCTGGTTCAACATCGTCACGCCCTGACCCGGCAACCACGGGCAGGCCGGCGGCTTCCGCCGCTGGCCTGCCGCTTTTCCCCAGGCCTGGAAACCCACCCCCATGGACACCGTTCGCGGCACCGCTTTCCTCCAGTTCGGCGATCTGCTCGCCGAGCGTGGCGCTGCGCTGCGCTCACACCTCGCCCCTCACCGCATCGACCTGAGCGTCGTCGGCAACTACGAGAAAAAATTCTCCTACAAGAGCCTGGTGCAGATCTTCGAAGGCAGCGCCCACGCCCTGGCCATGCCCGAACTGGGGCTGGAGCTGGCGACCCGGCAACAATCCACCCTGCTCGGTCCGTTGCAGCACCTGGCGCAGACGGCCCCCACAGCTGGAGAAGGATTGGCCGCAGTGGTGCGCTACATGCACCTGTACAGCCCCTCGATCCTCTTTCGCCTGGAACGGCGCAACGGCTGCACGCTGCTCTGCTTCGACAACACGCTGCCGTGCATCAAGGAGATTCCGCAGATCGTCGAGAAGTCCCTGCTGCACGGCAAGTTGATGATGGCCGAACTGCTGGGTACCCCCTTCCAGCCCACCACCGTGCTGCTACGCCACCCACCACAGGCAGAACTGTCGGTGTACCGGCGCTACTTCGACTGCCCGGTGCTGTTCGGCCAGGACCACAACGCCCTGGTCATCGCCCAGCGCGACCTGCAGCGCCCCTGTGCGCGCCACGACGCCCTGTTGCATTCCATCGTCCGGTTCTACCTGGAAGCGCATTCGGACGCCGGCGAGAAGCTCGGCTTCGCCGTCGAACGTCACATCCACGCCCTGCTACCCAAGCAGCGCTGCAGCCTGGAACAGGTGGCGCAACTGCTCGACCTGCACCCGCGCACGCTGCAGCGGCGCCTGGCCAATGACGGCATCGATTTCGAGGAACACGTCGACCAGATCCGTCGTCACCGCGCCGAACAATTGCTCGGTCACTCCGACCTGTCCATCGCGCGCATCGCGCAGGAACTGGGCTACCGCCGCACCACCTCGTTCTGCCGAGCGCACCACCGCTGGTTCGGCATGGCGCCCATCGAGCATCGGCGCGCGCTGAAGCACTGAACGCCAGCGCTCTCCAGCGAAGATTGTCCAGCGGCGCCGGACAGTCCATCCCAGCGGCGCGGAATTATCTTCTCCCTGCGTACCTCTAGACTCAGGCTTGCCTTCAACCCAGCAGGACTGACGACCATGGCCGACCATTCGATCCAGGGAAAAGTGGTAATTATCGCCGGAGGAGCGAAGAACCTCGGCGGGCTGATTGCCCGCGATCTCGCCGCACAGGGAGCCGCCGCCGTGGCGGTGCACTACAACAGCAACTCGAGCAAGGCGGAAGCGGACAAGACCGTCGCCGCGCTGCAGGAACTGGGCGCGAAGGCTGTAGCACTGCAGGCCGACCTCACCCGCGCAGGCGCGGTGGAGAAACTCTTTGCCGACGCCGTCGCCGCCGTCGGCAAACCGGACATCGCCATCAACACGGTCGGCAAGGTGCTGAAGAAGCCCATGGTCGAGATCAGCGAAGCCGAATACGACGAGATGATGGCGGTGAACGCCAAGTCGGCGTTCTTCTTCATCAAGGAGGCCGGCCGGCACCTCAACGACAACGGCAAGATCTGCACCATCGTCACTTCGCTGCTGGGCGCCTTCACGCCCTTCTACGCCGCTTACGCCGGCGGCAAGGCACCGGTGGAACACTTCACCCGCGCCGCCGCCAAGGAGCTGGGCGAGCGCGGCATCTCCGTCACCGCTGTGGGCCCTGGCCCGATGGACACGCCGTTCTTCTATCCTGCCGAGGGGCAGGACGCAGTGAACTACCACAAGACCGCCGCCGCCCTGTCGCCTTTCTCGAAGACCGGCCTGACCGACATCGAGGACGTGGTTCCCTTCATCCGCCACCTGGTCAGCGACGGCTGGTGGATCACCGGGCAGACGCTGCTGATCAATGGCGGCTATACCACCAAGTGATCCCCACGACGCAGGACTGACCACCACCGCCAGCCCGCGGCACCTGCTCCGGGCTGGCGCCACTGTCTCCCCCCGAGGTGCCATGGAGCGCATCGAGCAGTACCGCATCTTCGTCCAGGTCGCCGAACTGGGCAGCTTCATCCAGGCCTCGCGGGTGCTCAAGCTGCCACGCGCCACGGTTTCCGCTGCCGTCCAGCAACTGGAAGCCGGCCTCGGCACGCGGCTGCTGCATCGCACCACGCGCAAGGTCAGCCTGACGGCGGACGGCCTGCAACTGCTGGAACGTGCTCACCCGTTACTGCACGAATATGACGAAGTGGACCAGCTGTTCCAGGCCCACCCGCAGCAGATCAGCGGGCGCCTGGACATCGACGTGCCCAGCCGTATCGCCCGCCGCCTGTTGATCCCGGCGCTGCCGGAATTCCTCCGCCAGTACCCACGCGTGCAACTGGGGCTGGGCTCCACCGACCGGTTGATCGACCCGGTGAGTGAAGGCGTCGATTGCATCATCCGCTTCGGCCGGCTGGCCAACAGCAGCCTGGTGGTGAAACCGCTGGGGCAGGTCCTGCTGGTCAACTGCGCCAGCCCCTCCTATCTCGCCGAACATGGCGTTCCGCGTCAGCTGGACGACTTGCGCAGGGGCCACCACTGTATCGGCTACAGCCCCACCACCGGCGGCCAGGCATTGCCCTGGGAGTGTCCGGAGGACGACGGCGAGCGCAGCATCGAGCTGCCCTGCCGGGTGATCGTCAACAACGTCGAGAGCTACATCGCCAGTTGTTGCGCCGGTCTAGGGCTGATCCAGGTGCCGTTGTTCGATGTACAGCACCTGCTCGATGCCGGCGCGCTAGTGGAGGTCCTGCCCGAGCATCGGCCCGCCCCCATGCCGGTATCCATGCTCTACCCCAACCGCCGGCAGCGCTCGCGTCGGCTGGCGGTTTTCCTCGATTGGTTCAGCGCGCAGATGCAGCCATTCCTGGCGCCCTGACGAGATTCCCTGCGAAGCGCTATTGCCCTGAGGATTGCTCTGAGGCCAGGCATTCGGTTATTTTGATAATAATTCGCATTTGCACGGATCCTCGCCCGGCTCCCTATGACACGACCCATTGCCTGCGCCCATCGAGCCCAAGTGGCCAGCCTCTACCGCGAGAACCACAGTTGGATCCAGCAGTGGATCAATCGCCGGCTGGGTAATGCCAGCGACGCCGCCGAGCTGGCCCAGGACGTCTTCGTGCGCCTGCTCGCGCAGCCACGCGAATTCGAGAGTGACGTGCACGCCCGCGCCTACCTGAGCCGCATCTCGCTGCACCTGTGCGTCGACTTCTGGCGCCGCAAGCAGCTGGAGAAGGCGTGGCTGGAAGCCCTGGCGCTGGTGCCGGAAAGCCATTGGCCGTCCCAGGAGCACCAGGCGATCATCCTGGAAACCCTCGGCCAGCTGCAGGACCTGCTGGAGCGTCTGCCGCCCAAGGTGGCCGCCGCCTTCAGCCTGTCGCAGCTGCACGGCATGGGCTATCGGGAAATCGCCGAGGAGCTGGGTGTCTCCGTGCGCACGGTGACCAAGTACATCGCCCAGGCCATGTTCCAGTGTGCCTTGCTCGAAGCCGAACTGGACGGAGTGCTGCAGTGAGCGCGCGTCCCGGCTTCGACCACGCCACCCTGGAAAGCGCCGCCGACTGGTTCGCGCGCCTGCAGGAATCGCCCAACGACGCCGAACTGCACGCGCAGTGGCGTCGCTGGATGGACCAGGGCGAAACACAGCGCCTGGCCTGGAGCTACATCGAGCGGATCAGCCAGCGCTTCGCCGGTATCCAGCAGCAGGGCCCCGCGGCACACAGGACACTGGCCACCCTGCGTACCGGCAAGCAGACACGCCGCCGGCTGCTCAGCCAGTTCAGCGTGCTGGCCGGTGCCGGCCTGTTCGGCTGGCTGGGCTGGCTGGGCTGGCGCGCCAACCCCATCGACAGCCTGCACGCCTGGCGCGCCCAGTACCGTACCGCCGTCGGCGAACGCCGCAGCGAGCGCCTCAGCGATGGCACCCAGGTCTGGCTCAACAGCGACAGCGCGCTGGATGTCCGGTTCGACGACGCCCACCGCGAGCTGCTGCTGTACGCCGGTGAAGTACTGATCGAGACCGGCCATGGCGACAGCCGTCCCTTCCAGGTACGCACCCGTGCCGGTCTGCTGCAACCGCTGG
The DNA here is from genome assembly GCF_051990045.1 of Pseudomonas sp. YH-1. Classification (NCBI taxonomy): domain Bacteria; kingdom Pseudomonadati; phylum Pseudomonadota; class Gammaproteobacteria; order Pseudomonadales; family Pseudomonadaceae; genus Pseudomonas; species Pseudomonas sp. YH-1. The sequence goes on from NZ_CP178184.1 coordinate 4,943,499, forward strand.
GCACCCGCTTCAGCGTGCGCGAGCTTGGCCCGCGCACGCAGCTCAGCGTCTACCAGGGCGCGGTGCGCACCACGCTACAGGACACTGGCGCAAGCCTCATCTTGCAGGCGGGCCAGGCCGTCGTCTTCGATGCCCGCGAAGCCGGTGCGATCACTCGCGCCGAATCCCGCCGCGAAGCCTGGAGCCGCGGCCTGCTGCTGGCCGAGGACATGCCGCTGGACGAGTTCATCACCGAACTGGGCGGTTACCGGCGTGGGCACCTGGGCGTCGACCCGGCCGTGGCGCACTTGCGCGTCATGGGCAGCTTCCCGCTGGCGGACACCGACCAGGCCCTGGCGCAGCTGGAGGAAGCCCTGCCAGTGCAAGTGCAGCGGCGTTTCGACTGGTGGGTAACGGTGGTTCCGCGCCGCTAGGCAACCGAGTCGAGCCCCGGTTCGCGAGCAAGCTCGCTCCTACAAGGAGCGCGCGCAGTCAGCCTGTAGGAGCGAGCTTGCTCGCGAACCTCCCAGCATCCGTATGCCTCGGCAAAAAAAGTTTTCGAGAATGGTTCCGATTTTCCGTCCTGCTTCGGATTACTAGGAAACACCCCTAATAACCGGACGCCAAGGAACCGGAATGTCACGCCAAGACCAGCACTTCCCGAGCAAAAAGCATCCCCTGTTTCTCGCCATCGCCCTGAGCCTGGCCAGCGTCGCGCCACTCGCGGTATCCCCCGCGGCCCACGCTGAACAGGCGCAGCGACAGACCTTCGACATCCCCGCCGGCCCCCTGGCCCGCCAGCTCAATGAGCTGGCTGCGCAGACCGGCCTGCTGCTGGCCGCCGACGCCGAGCTGACCCGCGACCGCCAGAGTCAGGCCGTGCGCGGCACTTTCAGCGCCGAGGAAGCGCTGGACGTGATGCTCATGGGCAGCGGGCTTGCCGCGCGACTCAGCACAACGTCGGGCAACGGCAACCGCTACCAGTTGGTGCTCATCCCGCAGGACGACGCCGCGCTGGAAATGAGCGAGACCACCATCATGGGCCAGGGCATGGGCCAGGCCACCGAGAACAGCGGCAGCTACACCCCTGGCCTGACCAGCGTCGGCTCGAAGACCCCGACCTCGCTGAAGGAAACCCCGCAGTCGGTCTCCGTCATCACCCGCCAGCTGATGGATGACCGCCAGATCGCCGACCTCAACGACGCCATGAAGGCCGTGCCGGGCATCACCACGCAGAGCAACACCTATCGCATCCAGGACTTCTACTCGCGCGGCTTCGCCATCCAGAACATCCAGCTCGACGGCGCCGCGCCGATGGCCCTGGGCACCACCGCCGGCTCGTTCTACTCCTCCAACGTCTATGACATGGCCGAGTTCGACCACGTCGAAGTGCTGCGCGGCAGCTCGGCGCTGTTCGGCGGCACCGGCGATCCCGGCGGCATCATCAACCTGGTGCGCAAGCGTCCGCTGGACACCTACCAGCTGAAGTTCAGCGCGTCCGCCGGCACCTGGGACAACTACCGCAGCGAGCTCGACGTCACCGGCCCGCTGGGCTTCGATGGCAAGCTGCGCGGGCGTGCAGTGGTGGCCTACCAGGACCGCCAGTACTTCACCGACAACCGCGCCACCGACAAGCCGATCTTCTACGGCGTGCTGGAAGCCGACGTCACCGACGACACCCTGCTCACCGCCGGGCTGCGCTTCAACAAGGTCCACGAAACCGGCACTGCCAACGCCGTGCCGCGCTACAGCAACGGCGTCGACCTCGGCCTGCCGCGCCATACCGGGCTGTCCACCACCTGGGCGTATGCCGATGGATTCTCCCGCGAATACTTCGCCAAGCTCGACCATCGCCTGAACGACGACTGGAAGCTCAACGTCAGCTACACCAACATCTACGACACCATCAACACCAACAACGCCACCACCCTGGGTTCGGTGAACCCGGTGACCGGCGCCGGCGTCACCCGCTACGGCACCTACATCACCCAGTGGAGCGAGCAGGACCTCTGGGACGCCAACGTCTCAGGCAATTTCAGCCTGTTCGGCCTGAACCACCAGCTCACCGTCGGCGGCGACTACCAAGACATCGACAGCCGCTGGCAGGGCACCCCGCGCTTTGCCAGTGCCGGCGGCGCAGTGGACGTGTTCGACCCGAACTCCACGCCCTGGAACGACCCCGGCGCACGCCCGGACTTCACCCGCAACTACAGCCCCAACAGCCAGACCCAGTACGGCCTCTACTCCAGCCTGCGCCTGCAGCTGGCCGAGCCGCTGCACCTGATCCTCGGCGCACGGGTGCAACGCTACAAGTTCGACCAGACCTATCAGACCCTGGCCAACGGCACCTGGAACACGCAGTCGCGCGTCGACATGCGCGAGCCGACCAGGACCACGCCCTTCGGCGGCATCGTCTACGACCTCACCGACGAGTGGGCCGCCTACGCCAGTTACGCGGAAATCTTCAAGCCGCAGCAGAACTACATGGCCGGCCCACTGGGCAGCGGCAGCACCCTCGACCCCATGACCGGCAAGACCTATGAAACCGGCCTGAAGGGCGAGCTGCTGGGCGGCAAGGTAAACACCAGCGTGGCGCTCTACTACACCAAGCGTGAAGACCAGGCCGTGCTGGACCCGCAGTACGACGCCACTTCCGTGCTGTTCGGCGGCAACTGCTGCTACGTCAACGGCGGCGAAGTGGTCAGCAAGGGCGTCGACATGGAGATCTCCGGCGAGTTGCTGCCGGACTGGATGGTGATGGCCAGCTATACCCTCAACCTCAACAAGAACCGCACCGTCGGCGGCGAGCTGAGCACCATCACGCCCAAGCACATGGCCAAGCTGTTCACCACCTACCGACTGCCGGGCGACTGGTCGAAATTCCGCGTCGGCGGCGGCGTCGATATCCAGAGCGCGACCAAGGTCAGCGGTACCGCCTCCTACTACGACAGCAACGGCAACGTCACGCAGGCCGACGTGCCGTTCGACTACCAGCAAAGCGGCTACGCGGTGTGGAACGCCCTGGTCGACTACCAGCTGGACGAGCACTGGAACGTCGCGCTCAACGGCAACAACCTGTTCGACAAGAAGTACTACCAGACGGTCGGCACCTCGACCTACGGCAACGTCTACGGCGACCCGCGCAACTTCATGCTGACCGTGCGCGCGACCTATTGAGGAGCCAGCCTTCACCAAACCTTAATATCGCGCCGCTAGGCTGATCCCAGTCACCAAAGGTGCGTGACCCATGAATGCTGCCTGTTCCAGGCAGCATTTTTTTTGCCCGCAAATTGCTGAACGCCAGTATTGGCGCCCGGACAACCCGGTAGATTGCTGCTATATGCCTTGAGGCACGCGCTTGCTCGCGCTGCCCCAACCTGCGCCTTCGTATGGATACCGTTCATGGCGATCCACCGCTCCAGCACCATCCTGATGACCTGCCTGGGTCTGACCACAGCCATCAGCGCCCTGTCGTTATGGGCCATCCTGGAGATGCGCCACGATGCCCTGGAAGTGGCCACCGCCAACGGCCACAACATTGCCCTGCTGGTGCAACGCGATATCCAGCGCAACCTCGATCTCTACGACATGACCCTTGAGGCAGTGGTCCATGCCCATGCGCAACCCGAAGTCCGTGCACTCTCCAGCGAAGTACGCGACTCCCTGCTCAAGGACTACACCGCGCCCACCCGCGGCATGGGCTCGGTATTCATCACCAACGCCGAGGGCGTGGCCACCTTCAGCTTCGGCAAGGAAATCCCCGCGCGCATTGACCTCTCTGGCCGCGAGTACTTCCAGGCGCAGCGCGAGGCGAAGGGGAATTCGGTGTTCGTCAGCCACCCCTACATCCCCTACTCCAACGATGCCCGCCGCAGCATCGCCCTGAGCCGGCGCCTGGAGCGCGCGGACGGCAGCTTTGCCGGCGTGGTCGGTGCCAACCTGGAGCTGAGCTACTTCCATGAGTTGTTCAGCGGGCTCAACCTGGGTGAAGGCGGCACTGTCAGCCTGCACATGCGCGACGGTACCCTGCTGGCGCGCTGGCCCGACTCGCCGCCTGCCGGCACCCTGGCTGGAGCGCTGGAACGCCACCTGGCCAGCGGCGAGGAGAACTTCTTCGACGTCGGCAGCGATGGCAAGCGGCGCTGGCACGACTTCCGCCCGGTAGAGGGCTACCCGCTGGTGTTCAGCGTCGCCCTGCCCTCCGCGGAGATCTACGAGGACTGGTACTGGCGGGCAGGCCTGATCGGCCTGCTCGGCCTGGCGCTGGACGGCGCGGTCATCGTCCTGGCCGTCATCGCCCGCCGGCACATGCGCCGGCGCGACCGCCAGGAAGACGAACTGCGAGTGGCGGCCAGCACCGATCCGCTGACCGGCCTGAAAAACCGCCGCAGCTTCGACCTGAGAGCCGCCCACGAATGGTCGCGCTACCAGCGCAGCGGCGCCGCGCTGTCAGTAATGCTGATGGATATCGACCAGTTCAAGGCCTACAACGACCACTACGGACACCCCGCCGGCGACGCGGCGCTGAAGACCGTGGCGCAGGTGATCGCCGAATGGACGCGGCGCCCGGCCGACTTCGCGGCGCGTTTCGGCGGCGAGGAGTTCGTGGTCCTGCTGGGCGACAGCGACGAAACCAGTGCCCTCGAACTGGCCGAGCAAATCCGCTCCAGTCTGCAGGCCCTTGCCGTACCGCACCAATACGGCCCGTTGGGCGTGGTCACCTTGAGCATCGGCGTCGCCAGCACTTCGCACTTCAGCCCGGCCAACTGGGCCGAGCTGGTGCAGGCCGCCGACAGTGCGCTGTACCAGGCGAAGAATGGCGGGCGCAACCGCGTGGTGGGCTTCAATCCCCCGGCAGTCGCAGCCACCTAACCCCGCTCACCACGCAGGCTCAGCACCTTCAGTTCGCACTCGAACAAGAACTCGAAGGCCTCGACCTGGCGCAGCGCATCACTCATGCGCGCGCCCCAGGTGTACAGCCCGTGGCCACGGATCAGGTAGCCAGGGCAGTCCGGATGCGCATCGAGCCAGGGCTGTACGCGGGTCGACAGGCGGGCGATGTCCTGGTCGTTGTCGAAGATCGGTACGCTGACGCGACCCTCGTGGCTGGTGACACCGGCGAAAGCCTTCTGCAACTCGTAATCCTGCAGCTCCAGCCGGTCGCCGGCAATCAGGCGCGACAGCACCGTGGCGTTCACCGAATGGGTATGCAGCACCGCGCCGATCTCCGGCCGCCAGGCATAGAGCTGGGTGTGCAGCAGGGTTTCCGCGGAGGGCTTCTTGCCGGGCTCCAGGCTGTTGCCGGCCAGGTCGGTTTCCAGCACATCGTCCTCGCCCAATTGGCCCTTGTGCTTGCCCGACACGGTGAGCAGCGCACGATCGGCGGACAGGCGCGCCGAATAGTTGCTGCTGGTCGCCGGAGACCAGCCACGACCATAGAGGAAGCGGCCGGCTTCGATGATCTGCCGGGTCAGTTGCGAGCGTGTCTCGGTCATTTCAACAAGGTCCGGATCAGGTAATGGCGAGCAGTTCGCGCAGGTGGCGGGTGACGATCTGCGGCTTCTCCAGCATCAGCTGGTGGCCACAGTTCTCCAGCACCTCGAACTGAGAATTGGGTAGCCGCTGGTGCAGCGCCTGGGCGCGCTCGGCAGGCGTCAGACCGTCGCTGTCGCCGGAGACGATCCGAACCGGCAGCAGCAGGCGATCCAGCTCCGCTTCCGGTAACCAGGAGGCCTGGCTGACCAGCGCCTTGAACACATCGAGGCGGTTGTGGCGGGTCAGCCGTTCCTCGTAGTCCACCAGTTCAGGATCGGCGCCAGCGTGCCAGGCGCGCTCACGAAAGCCCTTCGACAGGACGGGCCGGAACCACTCCAGCAGCCACGCCGGCAGCGACAGCAACCCGCCACTCCCCAACGGACGACTGAGCTGGGTGCCCAGCAGCAGCGCCGAATCGATCAGCGCGCCCTGCCCTTGCGCCTGCAAGGCCAGCAGGCTGCTGACGCTCAGGCCGGTACCGAAGGAGTGTGCCGCGAGGATGTTGCGCTCACCGGCATGGCGCCGCAGCACCGCTACCTGATCGGCCACCAGCTCGTCCCAGGCATAGTCCGTCGCGCGCCGAGGTTTGTCGCTGGCGCCATGGCCGAGCAGGTCCCAGGCCACCAGGCTGTAGCCCTCGGCTTCCAGCTCGCGCCACTGTTCGCGCCATTGGTCCTTGTTTCCGCCGCCCCCGTGGGCGAAGAACACCACGGTCTGTGGGTAGCGATGCCCCTTACTGTGGGCCAGGCTGATGTGCCGGCCGGGGCGGATTTCCACGCGCTCGCCACGTACCCGTGGCAGTGCCTGCGTCCAGTGTTCACCCATGTTCGGCAGTCTCCTTGCTGTGGGCCAGGCCCAGGTGATCGCGCAGCGTGCTGCCACTGTAGCGCCGGCGGAACAGACCGCGATGCTGCAACTGGGGCACCACCTGCGTGACGAAATCGTCGAGGCCGTCGGGCAGGTACGGCGGCATGATGTTGAAACCGTCCGCTGCGCCGGACTCGAACCACTCCTGCAACTGGTCGGCGATGTCCGCGGCGGTGCCGGCGACCACGCGGTGGCCACGGGCATCGGCAATGCGCTGGTAGAGCTGGCGGATGCTCAGGCCCTCGCGCCGGGCCAGTTCCAGTAACAGGTGCTGGCGGCTGACGCCGGACTCGGTGGGCGGCAGCTCCGGCAACGGGCCATCCAGCGGCAACCGCGACAGGTCGAAGCCACCGGCCACGTCCGACAGCAGCGACAACCCCACCACGGGTTGCACCAGTTCCTGCAACTGCGCGCGGCGCTCCTCGGCTTGCGCGCGACTGGCGCCGAGGATCGGCAGCACGCCGGGCATCACTTTCAGCGCGGCCGGGTCTCGGCCATGGCGCACCACGCGCTGCTTGATGTCCCGGTAGAAAGCCTGGGCGCCGGCCAGTTCCGGCTGCGCGGTGAACAGCACCTCGGCCTGTCGTGCCGCCAACTCCTTGCCAGCCTCCGAAGCGCCGGCGAGTACCTGCACCGGTGCCACGCCACGGTCCCTCCAGCGCTGCCGCACGCGCTGGAGGAAGTCCTCCGCCATGCGGTAGCGACAGGCATGTTCGAAGTGTCGATCGCGGCCGAAGTTGCCGGCCTCCTCGGCGTTGCTCGAGGTCACCAGGTTCCAGCCACTGCGGCCACCGCTGAGCGCTTCGAGGGTGGCGAAGGTGTCCGCCACGGTCGCCGCGTCGTTGTACGAAGAGGTGACGGTCGCCACCAGCCCGATATGCCGGGTGCTCACCGCGAGATGCGCCAGCAGCGTCAACGGCTCGAAGTGCTCGGTGCGCGCCATGCGGCTCAGCGCTTCCAACCGACCGGGCAACATGGCCAGGGTGTCGGAGAGGAAGATCGCGTCGAAGCAGCCGCGCTCGGCAGTGCGCGCCAGGGCCCGGTAATGCTCTACATCCAGCCCGCCACCGGCGTGCGCACGGGGATGCCGCCAGCCCGCCAGGTGATGCCCGGTGGCCATGAGGAAAGCCCCCAGCGCCATCTGTCTCGGCGCCGTCATGCGGGCTCCTCCACTTCGCGCAGCGGATGCGCGGCGAGCAGCCGGCGCGTGTAGTCATGGCGCGGGGCACGCAGCACCTGTTGCGCCTCGCCCAGCTCGACAATGCGTCCGCCCTGCATGACCGCGATGCGATCACAAAGGCGTGCCGCCACCTGCAGGTCATGGGTGATGAACACCAGGCTCAGGCCCAGCTCACGCTGCAGCCTTTCCAGCAACTCCAGCACCTGCTGCTGCACCAGTGCATCCAGTGCCGATACGCACTCATCGGCGACCAGCACCTTGGGCTGCAACGCCAGCGCACGGGCGATACCGATACGCTGCCGCTGCCCACCGGAAAAGTCGCGTGGATAGCGCTCGAAGGCAGCTTCCGGCAGACCGACCTGATGCAGCAGCTCTCGGGCGCGGCGCTCCGCTTCGGCAGCAGGAACGCCATGAGCCAGCGGCCCGGCCATGATCTGCCGACCGACGCGCTGACGCGGATTGAGCGAAGCGAACGGGTCCTGGAAGATCATCTGCACCTGTTGGCGCAGCGGGCGCAGGCGGCGCTGGGACAGCGAAGCCAGGTCCTGGCCGCGCAGCAGAATGTGCCCGCCGTCCGGGCGCAGCAAGCGCACCAGCGCGCGCCCCAGAGTGGTCTTGCCCGAACCGGATTCGCCGACGATGCCCAGGCATTCACCGGGGCGCAGGCTGAACGAGGCATCGGCCAGCGCGGTGACCCGGCGCCGGCGCCAGAGGCCCTGGCGACTGTCGTAATGCTTGCACAGGCCCGCCACTTCCAGCAGTGGCGGTGCGTCCGCATCAAAACGCCGTGGACCACGCTGGCTATGATCCAACGCCGCCAGCAGCTGGCGTGTGTAGGCATGTTGCGGAGCATCCAGCACCTGCCGCAACGCGCCCTGCTCGACAACGCAGCCCTTTTCCATCACCAGCACGCGGTCGGCGATGGCCTCGACCACGACGAAATCGTGGGTGATCAGCAGCACCGCCATGCCCTTCTCGCGACGAATGCGCCGCAGCAGATCGAGGACCTGCGCCTGGGTGCTGACATCCAGCGCCGAAGTCGGCTCGTCGGCGATCAGCAACGCCGGTTCCAGCGCCAGGGCGATGGCGATCACCACTCGCTGGCGCTGGCCGCCGGAGAGCTGGAAGGGATAGGCGTGGTAGAGCTTCTGCGGCTCCGGCAGGCCCACGTAGCCAAGCAGATCGAGCACCCGTTCACGTCGCCTGGCTGCCGATGCCACGCCGTGGGCACGCAGGCTCTCATCGATCTGCCGGCCAATGCTCAGTAGCGGGTTGAGCGCGCTCATGGGCTCCTGGAAGACCATGGCGATGTCCTTGCCGCGCAGCTCGCGCATGCCCTCTTCGCTGCGCCCGGCGAGGTCCTCGCCGCGAAAACGGATACTGCCCTCCACCGGCTTCAGGTGCGCCGGCAGCAGGCGCAGGATGGCGTTGGCGAGCATCGACTTGCCCGAGCCGGACTCACCGACCACGCAGAGCACCTCTCCGGCCGCCAGCTCGACGGACAACCCACTCACTGCACTGGCACGGTCACCGCCCGCCGGCAGGTCGATGCGCAGGTTGCGCACTTCCAGCAATGGTTCGCTCATGGGCGCCCTCCCTGGCTTCCGGTTGCCTGCACGGCTTCGCGCAGCGCCTCGCCGACTCGCTGTACGGACAGCACCGTGAGCAGGATCGCCACGCCTGGCAGCAGGCTCATCGAAGGCGCCTCGCGCAGCAGGTTGCGCGAAGCGTTGATCATGTAGCCCCAGCTCATCGCCTCCGGATCGCCCAGGCCGAGGAACGCCAGCGCGGCTTCGGTGAGGATGGCGGCGGCGAGGATGAAGGTCAGGCTCACCAGCAGTGGCGACAACGCGTTGGGCAGTATCTGTGTGAAGGCGATGCGCGACGGCGTCTGCCCAAGTACCAGCGCTGCCTGGACGAACTCGCGCTGGCGCAGGCTCTGGAATTCACTGCGCACCAGCCGCGCCACCGGCGGCCAGGCCACCAGCGCCAGGGCCAGTACCACCGAGCCCACCGAGGGCTCCATCAGCGCCACCAGCACCACCGCCAGCACCAGCTGCGGGATGATCTGGAAGCACTCGGCGACACGCATCAGCAGCTCGTCGATCCAGCCACCGAAGTAACCGGCAGTGGCGCCGATCAGCAGCGCCGGCAACAAGGTCGCCAGGGTCGCCAGCAGCCCCACGGTCAGCGAGGTGCGTGCGCCATAGAGCAGTCCGGTGGCGATATCGCGGCCGAGCATGTCAGTGCCCAGCCAGTGGCTGGCGTCACTGAACGGAGGGATCAGCGGGCGCGCCAGCATTTCCCACGGCGAGGCCGAAAGCAGCCAGGGCGCCAGCAGGGCCGATACGGCCAGCAGGATCAGGAAGCCGGCGGCGAGCATGGCGCCGGGACGCAGCAGGGCGTTCATCGCACCTCCCCCGCCGCGCCGATACGCGGATCGAGCAGGCGACAGAGCAGATCGGTGAGGAAGTTGAACGCCACCACCAGGCACGAGATCACCAGGAACACTCCCAGCAGCAGCGCATAGTCGCGCTGGCTCAAAGCGTCGTAGAGCAACCGGCCGATCCCCGGCCACGCATAGACCACTTCGATCAGCAACGCACCGCTGGCCAGCTGGCCCAGTTGCAGGCCGGCGAAGGTCACCACCGGTACCAGCGCGTTGCGCAGCACGTGGCCAAGCAGGATGTGCCGCTCGCGCAAGCCCTTGGCGCGCGCCAGGCGCACGTGCTCCTGGGGCAGGACGTCGAGCATGGCGCTGCGAGTCAGGTGCACGTACATGGCCAGCGACAGGAAGCTCAGCGACAGGCACGGCAACAGCAGGTGGCCAAGGCGATCCCCCCACCAGTCCCAGCCGCTCAGGTCGGCGCCGACGCTCTGCATGCCGAAGGCTGGCAACCAGCCCAGCTGCACCGAGAACAGCAGCACCAGCAACAGCGCCAGCCAGAACGGCGGCGTGGCGAACAGCACCCAGACGGCGCGGCCGATGAAGCGATCCAGCCGGCCGCTGCCCTGCTGACTGCGCGCAGCGAGCACGCCGAGGGTCACGCCGAGCGTGAGCGACACGGCAAAGGCCGAGCCCATCAGCAGCAGCGTGGCCGGCAGGCGCTCGGCGATCAGTTGCCAGACGCTTTCCTGGTTGCGGTAGGAGTAGCCCAGGTCGAGGTGCGCGATCTGAGCCAGGTAGCGCCACAGTTGCACCGGCAGCGGCAGGTCCAGCCCCATCTCGCCACGTAGCCGGGCGATGTAATCGGCGTCGTCACTGCCTGCCTCGCCCGCCATCAGCAGCGCGGGGTCACCCGGTGCCAGGCGCAGCAGCAGGAAAGCGCCGACCAGCACCGCGACTATCAGGGCCAGCGCGCGGCCCAGGCGCGCACTGGCGTACAGCAGCACAGTCATGGTTTCGCGGGCTCCAGGTAGACCTCGGCGTAGCTGTCGTTGAGGCTGGTGGCGCTGCGGATCAGGTTGTGCACGCGCTGCTGGTAGAGCGTGGGGAAGCGCATCTCGAAGATCGGCGCAATCGGCAGGTCATCGTTGAGCTTGTGCTCCAGCTCGCCATACACCGCCTGGCGCTCCGGTCCTTCGGGCGTGTTGGCAATGCGCTGCCAGAGCGCATCGGCGGCGGCGTCGCTGTAGCCGGTGATGTTGGCGAATGGCGAAGTCTTGAGGATGTAATCAGTGCGGTACAGGTAGGCGGTGGTCAGGTAGGGGTCGCCGATCTGGAAGATGAAGTTGTAGGTCAGGTCGAAGTCCCAGTCGCTGGCGCGCTGGTACCAGGTCGCCGCATCGGAGGTCGCCACCTGCACCTTGATCCCCAGTGGCTGCAAGGCCTGCTTGGTGTACTCGGCGAGGCGCTCCCAGGCGCCGCCCTTCTCGCCATTGAGCAGGCGCACGCGCAACTTGCCGACGTCCACGCCGGACTCGGCGATCAGCGCCTTGGCCTTGGCCGGGTCAAAGCCGTACTGCGGCAACTGTGGGTCGTGGAAGGCACCGAGGAACGGCCCGGCAGCCACGCGACCAGTGCCGAAGAAGATGTTGTCGACAATGAACTGGCGGTTCAGCGAATAGAGGATCGCCTGGCGCACCTTGGGGTTGTCCAGCCCGGGCTTGCGGGTGTTGATCTGCAGGAAGGCCAGGCCCGGATACAGCTCGTAGCCCTTCTCCGATGCCTCGACGCCCGGCAGCTGCGACAGGCGCTTGAGGTCGGCGTAGTCGGCGTCACCACTGCGCAGCACCTGCACTTCGCCGCGCTCGAAGGCGGCCGCGCGGGCGGCGGCGTCGGGAATGACGTGATAGACGATGCCGTCCAGGTACGGCAGTCCCTTGTGCCAGTAATCCGGGTTGCGCGCCAGGCGGATGTACGCGCCACGCTTCCACTCCTGGAACACGAACGGCCCGGTGCCTACCGGCTTGAGGTTGTACGGGCTGCTGCGGTAGTCGGTGCCGGCATAAAGGTGCTTGGGCACGATGGGCCGCAGGCCGCTGCCCAGCGCCGACAGCAGCGGCGAGAAGGGTTTCTTCAGCTGGAACACCACCTGATCGGCGCCCTTGGCCTGCACGCTTTGCACGTACTCGCCGAAGATGCTCGCCATGCGCTTGTCCACTTCCGGGTAGAAATCCTGGAAGCTGAACACCACGTCGTCGGCGCTGAAGGGCTGGCCGTCATGCCATTTCACGCCGGGTTGCAGGTCGAAGGTGTAGGTCAGGCCGTCCGGCGACACCGTCCAGCGGCGGGCCAGCACCGGCTGCGGCTTGAGGTCGGTATCGAAGGTGATCAGCCCTTCGAGGATCTTGCCGCCAACGTACTGGGTGGCAACGTGACTGACCACCGCGTGGGACAGCGACGGCGGTTCAGGCTGCGCCACCAGGTCGAGCTGGCCGCCACGGGTCGGCTCCGCCGAGGCAGCAGCGGCCATGCTCAGCCCGGCCGCCAACAGGCTGGCCAGCAGCCGGGCATGACGGGGGCGTCGGGGCGCGAGGCGGAGGGTGGGACTGGACATGAGAGCTCCTGCAGAATCAGCGCCGCGAATCGGCTTTGCCAGGGGCTTGAGCAAGCGCTGTGCCATGGCCTTGCAGCTTTACCGCTGCGGGGCTTGCAGCGCTTCGGCGCACAGCGGCTGGTGCAAATCACACAGCTTTGCCGGCGCATTGTCTGAAAAGCAGCAGCCGCCGCACGATGCCCCACGTGCAACGCGGCCTGCGCGACTGGCACAGGCTTTGCGACTAGCCTGCATCTTCTACTTGGAGCAGCAGCGCATGACCCAGGACTACCTCGGCAACCCCATCGACAGCGAGCGCGAAGAGACTCGCCAGGCCATCGATGATTTCACCGGCGGCGTGCTCACCTACCAGACCCGTGCGGAAAACATCCTCGCGGGCGCCGACGCAGACCCGGCCTCGGTGCTCGCCAATGCTCTCGCCGGTCTGCTGATGATGTTCGCTGAATCGCCGCAGGCGCCCAGCCTCGCCGCGCGTTACCTGCAACGGGCCTGGGCAGCCGGCCCGGGCATCCCCCGCGCCGAGCGCTACACCGCCCTGCTCTCGGCCTGGAGCGCCGACGATCTGCCCGAAGCATTGCGCCTGAGCGAACAGCTGCTCGAGGAGCACCCGCGCGACCTGCTGGCCGCCAAGCTCAACCAGTACTTCGAGTTCAACCGCGGCAATGCTCCGGCCATGCTGCGCATCGCCCTGAAGGCCGTGAAAGGCGCGGAGGAAGTGCCCCAGGCCTACGGCATGCTGGCCTTCGCCTACGAGCAGTGCCACCTGCTCGAGGAGGCCGAAGCGGCGGCACGCTATGCCCTGCAACTGTTGCCCAGTGAGCCCTGGGCGCAGCATGCCCTCGCCCACGTGCTGCTGACCCGTGGCCGCATCGAGGAAGGCACGCAGTTCCTCGAAGAAGCCAGCGCCGGCTGGCAGGGACTCAACTCCTTCATGTACACCCACAACTGGTGGCACCTGGCGCTGTTCCACCTGGCGCGCGGCAATGATCGGCGCGTGCTGGAGATCTACGACCAGCATGTGTGGGGCATCTTCCCCGAGTATTCCCAGGACCAGATCGGCGCCGTCTCGCTGCTGGCCCGCCTGGAGTTCGCCGGCATCGACGTCGGCCCGCGCTGGGAAGCACTCCTGCCCTACCTGCGCGAACGCCGGGCGGATGTCGTGCAGCCGTTCCTCAGCCTGCAGTACCTCTACGGCCTGGCTCGCGCCGGACAGGAAGAGGCCGGTGAATTGCTGGAGGCGCTACGCCAGCAGGCGCGCAACGCTCCGGACTTCAGCCGCGCGGTATGGGCCGAAGTTACCCTGCCCGCCGCCGAAGGCCTGTACGCCCATGCCCGCGGTGAGTACGCACTTGCAGCACGGCGGTTGGGGCAAGCATTGCCGCGCCTGGGCGAGATCGGTGGCAGCCATGCCCAGCGCGATCTCTTCGCGCTGATCGAGCTGGATGCACAACTGCGCGCCGGCGACTGGCTGGCAGCGCAGCAGGCGCTGGAGCTGCGACGTCGCTACGACGCTCTGGACGTGCCCGGCAACCGTCACCTGGAGAAGGTCTATGCGGCGCTCGGATTACCCCAGGAGGCGGCGCGAGCGGCCCGGCGGGTGGCGCGGGTGCTGGGTGACCGATGACTCACCGACGACGCCCCTGTAGGAGCGCGCCATGCGCGCGATTCGCGGGCATGGCCCGCTCCTACAGGGGAGCCCGCATTCACCCGCGAGCGTAGGAGCAACTGTCTTCTTCTGAAATTCCGTGCCTACGTCTTTCCCTCTCCCCAACCCTGGCTGCGCGCCCCGCTCCGAAGGGAGAGAGAGCCGTCCGTGCCGGCTGATGGCGTGGTTTCATCCTGCTCCGAACAGTCCCCTCTCCCGCTTGCGGGAGAGGGCCAGGGAGAGGGGCTCTTGTAGGAGCGGACTCTGTCCGCGATTGTCTTCCGCCCACTGCGCCCTCAGGAGCGCGCACGTGCCAGATAGACCCCCCGCGCAATCGCCCGCGCCACGCAATCCGCTGCCGCCGAGCCGATGCGCGAAAGCTCCACCTGACGGCGCTGGCCCTCCACCAGTTCCACGTCACCCGAAGCCATGGCGAACAGGCTGTCGCCATCGAACGGCAGGTGCGCCGGGCGCACCGCACGGGCGATGCCGTCCTGGGCCATGATCGCCAGGCGCTTGCACTCGGCGGTGGTCAGCTGCGCGTTGCACGCCACCACCGCCAGCGTGGTGTTGGCTCCGGCCTGCAAACGGCCCATGGAATCCAGCCGCGACAGCTCCGGCATCGGCTCGCTGCAATCCATGCGCTGCGCAGGCACACGTCCGCCGAACTCGTCGCCCTGCTCCCAGGGCCAGGCCCAGAAGGTCTCGCCGTCGGGCATGTAGACGCTGCCGATGGGATTGGCCACCACCAGCGCACCCACCAGCAGGCCGTCGCCCAGGTCCAGCGAAGCCGAACCCAATCCACCCGGCAGCACACCGGCCATGGCACCGCGCCCGGCGCCCACTGCGCCGAGGGCGAACTCCACGTCCAGGTTGGCCAGCGCCTCGCGGCCCAGTTCGCGGTACGGCGGGTCGATGCCCCAGCCCTTGTCGCCACCATTGGCGAGGTCGTGCAGCACCGCCGCCGGCACGATGGGAATGGCCGGCGCACCGGCTTTCAGGTGCAGGCCGATATTGCGCGCCGACAGCTCCGCACTGACGCCATCGGCTGCGCCCAGGCCGAACACCGAGCCACCGGAAAACACCAGTGCATGCAGCTGCCCCACCATGTTCTCCGGCTCCAGCGCGGCGGATTCACGCCCGCCGGGGCCGCCGCCACGAATGTCCACGCTGGCGGTCCACACGCCGTCCGGGCGCAGCACCGTGACGCCGGTCTGTACGCGTTCATCGGTGGCGTGGCCGACCAGCAGGCCGGGGATATCGGTGATCAGGTTGCGCGGGCCGGGTCTGGGCATGCGTGTCTCCAGGCAGATAAGTGAAAGCAGCGCCGGAGCAAGGCCTGTGCCAGCACCACCGCGAAGGCTCGAACCTGCCTGCGCTCCCCTTGCTGCAAATGCAGCATCGCACCACCTCGGGCCAGCGTCTTGCCATTGGCTGGATGAAAAGCAACAGCCTGGACCGGCACTGCTGCAAACCCAGCAGGAAGATTCCAGCGCTACCGGCAAACCACTGAAAGACAAGGATTTTCCAGACTGGCACAGCGCTTGCCTTGTCAGCCGGCATGAGCTTGAGCCTGCCTTCCGACTGAACGTGACCAGTCCCTCCCAGCAACAAGCCGTTCGCCAACGCGGCCCCGATGCCGTCGACACGATAACCCGCAGCGGCCACCCAGACGGGCGCCAGCCGGGAGCAAACCTTGGAGCGTAACCATGACCGCAGTCACCCGTGCCCGGAGCGCATCGACCGCCCGCACGCTGTTCACCCATAGCCTTCTGTTCCTCGCCATCGGCCAGGCCCTGCCGGCGCTCGCCGCCGACTCCACTGACAACGCCAGCAGCACCAGCAGCGACAACCGCCTGAGCACCGTGGTGGTGGTCGGCAACCGGGGCCAGGCGCGCACCCTGGCCGACAGTCCGGCACCCGTGGACGTCATCTCCAGCAAGCAACTGGAAGCCACTGGCCAGGGTGACCTGACCCGCGCGCTGAGCCGCGTGCTGCCCTCGCTGAACCTGCCGGCCTCCTCCGGCTTCGGCTCCACCTCGGTGGTCCGTCCGATCAGCCTGCGCGGCCTCAATGGCGACCAGGTGCTGGTACTGGTCAACGGCAAGCGCCGGCACAACAGCGCCCTGCTCAACAACGGCACCTACCTGAACTCCGGCTCGCAGCCGGTGGACCTGGACATGATCCCCACCGCCCTGGTGGACCACGTCGAAGTCCTGCGTGACGGCGCCTCGGCGCAATACGGCTCCGACGCCATCGGCGGGGTCATCAACGTGGTGCTCAAGCAGACCGACCATGGCGGCCGACTGGCCACCACCTATGGCCAGAACTACGAGAACGGCGACGGCGAGACCGCCCGCCAAAGCGGCAACATCGGCTTCGAACTGGGCAACGAGGGCTTCGTCAACTTCGCCCTGGACTACAAGCACCAGAACATCTCCGACCGCTCCGACAACGCGCCCTACACCGACTCCGCCGGCAACACCAGCCTGCAGCACACCTACTACGGCACCGGCCTGCCGAAGGTGGAGAACTTCAGCCTGGGCTACAACGCCGAGCTGCCGGTGAACGACGCCCTGACCCTGTACTCCTTCTCCACCTACACCAACCGCGAATCGTCCAAGCCGCTGGCGTTCCACCAGCCGGCCAGCTTCGACGGCATCCAGACGCCCTACCCCGAGGGCATCGAGGACAACCTGCGGTTCATCGAAAACGACTTCCAGGCGGCATTCGGCGGCAAGGGCGAAGCGGCCGGTTGGGACTACGACCTCTCCACCACCTACGGCCAGGACCACGCCCGCGCCACGCTGACCGACACCTACAACCTCAGCTATGGCCCGGACTCGCCGACCAACGTCGACACCGGCGTGAAGACCTTCAGCCAGTGGACCAGCAACCTCGACCTGACCCGCGCCTTCGACCTCGGCCTGGCCAAGCCCACGCAGGTTTCCTGGGGCCTGGAGTACCGCTACGAGAACTACAAGATCGGCAAGGGCGAATACGCCTCCTACGGCTATGGTGACTACCAATACGGTGCCAGTGGCGCGCTGATCGCCCCTGGTACCATCTCGGGCGCCGGTACTACCCCGGCTGACGCCGCCTCCAAGGGCCGCACCAGTTACGCCGGCTACGGCGAGATCGGCCAGGACCTCACCGACAAGTGGCACGTCGACCTTGCCGGGCGCTACGAGCACTACAACGACGGCTCGGGCGTGACCACCAACGGCAAGTTCTCCACCCGCTACCAGCTGACCCCGATCCTGGCCCTGCGCGGCACCGCCAGCACCGGCTTCCGCGCGCCCTCACTGGCCCAGCAGATCTACAGCTCCACCTCGCAGAGCAGCGTCAACGGCAACCTGCTGGACTACCGCAACGTCGCGGTGGATTCGGACGTGGCCCAGGCCCTCGGCGCGTCCACGCTCAAGCCGGAGAAATCCACCAACTACAGCGTCGGCCTGACCCTGCAGCCGACCCCGGCCAGCAGCCTGACCATCGATGCATACCAGATCAAGATCCGCGACCGCATCGCCCAGACCGGCTACCTGGGCGGCACCACTGCCATCCGCGACATCCTGGTGGACGCCGGCCTCAACCCCAACCAGTACGTCACCTACTTCACCAACGCCCTGGACACCACCACCCGTGGCGTCGACATCGTCGGCGACTACCGCCAGGAGCTGGGTGCCTACGGCAGCATCCGCTACAACGCCGGCTTCAACTGGAACACCACCGAGATCGACAAGATCCACGCCTCCTCCGTGGCCCAGGCCGCCCTCGGCGCGGACGGCGGTTACGACCGCCAGCGCCAGGGCAACCTCAAGCACGGCCAGCCGGAATCGCGCCTGCTGCTGGGCGCCGACTGGAGCATCGGCCAGTTCGACGTGAGCCTGAACCTGACCCGCTACGGCGAGTACACCCAGTACGGCACTGCCGAGGTCTACGACCGCACCTTCGACCCGCAGTGGATCACCGACCTCAACGTCGACTACCACCTGACCCGCAACCTCACCCTCACCGCCGGGGCCAACAACCTGTTCAACGTCTACCCCGACCGCACGAACCTGCCCAGCACTTCCGGCGCCTTCCCGTACGGCAACTTCTCGCCCTACGGCACCACCGGCGGCTACTGGTACACGGGCCTGGCCTACAACTTCTGACCCGGCTGATGCCAGCGGGCGCCCCGTGGCGCCCGCCCCAACGGGAGACACCCCATGACCCGCCGCACCGACCAGCTCAAGCTCGGCGCCTTCCTTGCCAACAGCGGCCACCACGTCGCCGCCTGGCGCCACCCCAGGGCCCAGGCCGACGCCAGCCTGGACTTCGATTACTTCAAGCAGGTCGCACAGACCGCCGAGCGCGGTCGCTTCGACGCACTGTTCGTCGCCGATGTGGTCGCCCTCTGGGGCCACCACCTCGACGCCCTGAGTCGCACCGCGCGTGGCGAACACTTCGAGCCGCTGACCCTGATGGCCGCGCTGGCCGCCGTCACCAGCCGCATCGGCCTGATCGCCACCGCCACCACCAGCTACAACGAGCCGTACCACATCGCCCGCAAGTTCGCCTCGCTCGACTACCTGTCCAAGGGGCGCGCCGCCTGGAACCTGGTGACGTCGGTGGTCTCCGACGAAGCCTGGAACTTCGGCCGCGAAGCGCACATCGACCACGCCGAGCGCTACCGCCGCGCCGAGGAATTCCACGACGTGGTCAAAGGCCTGTGGGACAGCTGGGAAGACGACGCCTTCCTGCGCGACAAGGACAGCGGTCAGTACTTCGACCCGGCCAAGCTGCACGTGCTCAACCACCAGGGCGAGTACTTCTCCGTGCGCGGCCCGCTCAACGTGGCACGCCCGCCCCAGGGCCACCCGGTGCTGGTACAGGCCGGCGCCTCGGACGCCGGCAAGGCGCTGGCCGCCCGCGTGGCGGAAGTCATCTTCGCCATGGCTGAGACCATCCCCGCCGCCCAGGCCTTCTACAACGACGTGAAGCAACGTGCCACGGCCCTGGGCCGCGACCCGGACGGCATCAAGATCCTCCCCGGCATCACGCCCTTCATCGGCCGCACCCGCGAAGAGGCCCGCGAGCTGTTCGAGGAATTCCAGAGCCTGGTGGACCCGGTGCTGGGCCTGCGCCTGCTGGCCGACACCCTCGGCGAGGACATCGACCTCTCCGCCCACGACCTCGATGGCCCGCTGCCGGAGACCCCGGTCGGCCAGCGCGGCAGCCGCCGCGACAAGGTGCTGGAACTGGCGCGCAACGAAGGCCTGACGATCCGCCAGCTGTACCTGCGCCTGGCCGGTGGCAACCCAGTGATCGGCACCGCCGAAGACATCGCCGACACCTTCGACGCCTGGTTCCAGGCGCGCGCCTGCGACGGCTTCAACGTGTTCTTCCCCTACCTGCCGGGCGGCATCGAGGTATTCGTCGACGAGGTGGTGCCGCTGCTGCAGGAGCGCGGCCTGCTGCGCCGCGAATACGAAGGCGCGACCCTGCGCGAGAACCTCGGCCTGGTACGCCCGGCCAATCGTTTCGCCGGGAGCGCGGCATGAGGGTCGCGCCCCTGCTGCTGGCCGCCGGCTGCGCCCTCGCGCAGCCGGCGTTCGCGCTGAACATCCTGCTCAGCAACGACGACGGCTACCGCCACCCGAACATTCGCGCGCTGTACAGCGCACTCAAGGCCGACGGGCACACCGTGCGCATCGCCGCGCCCTACAGCGACCAGAGTGCACGGGGCGGCGCCTTCTTCTTCGGCCGCCAGACGCAGGTCGGCCACGACGACGATCCGGCCTATCCGGACAGCTACTACCTCACCACCACCGAAAAAGGCCTTTGCGAAACCGACCCCTGCGCGGGCAAACAGGTGGACATCCGTATCAGCGGCACGCCGGTGATGGCGGTGCTGCTGGGGCTGGAGAAAATCCTGCCGCACCCGGACCTGGTGATAGTCGGGCCCAATCCCGGCAACAACCTCGGCGCCCTCAACAGCGCCTCGGGCACCTTCAACGCCGCCAGCGTCGCGGTGCTCTCCGGCGTGCCCGCACTCGCCGTCAGCGCCGACCTGAAGGAACAGGACAGCCCGCGCATCGCCGCCATCGTCACCCGCCTGGTGGATGCGCTGGACCAACATCGCCTGGCGGACGGCGCGCTACTGCCCAAGGGCGTGGGCCTGAACCTCAACCTACCGCCGCTGGAGAAACTCCAGGGTGCGCGGCTGACCCGCATCGGCAGCTACGTACCCTTCCACGCCCTCTACACCGAAGACCTCGGCAAGCTCGACGCCCAGCTGGCCGGCAAGCCGGGCATCGGCTTCGCCTGGTCGCCGCCGCCAGACGCGAGCAACGCCGAGGACGAAGCAGTGTGGGTCGCCAAGGGCTACCTCACCCTCAGCCCGTTCAATGCCCTGCCCGGCGCGCCGGCCGACAGCGAGCGCCTCGGCGCCACGCTGACTCCGTTGCTGGGCCAGGCCACTCTCACGGAGCAAAAGCCATGACCCGCCGCACTCCCCACAGCAGCTTCCGCCTGGGCTTCCTCAACCGCGTGTATGCCCCGCGGTTCGAGCCGCGACTGTACCAGCAGACCCTGGAGCTGTTCGAAGCCGCCGAGGAGCTGGGCTTCGACAGCGGCTGGCTGGCCCAGCACCACTTCGCCAGCGAGAACGGCCGCCTGCCCTCCCCGCTGGTGCTGCTCAGCGCCGCGGCCGAACGCACCCGCCACATCCAGCTGGGCACCGGCATCGTCGTGCTGAACCAGGAGAACGCCCTGCGCCTGGCCGAAGATGCCGCGGTGCTCGACCTGCTCAGCCAGGGCCGCCTGCAGCTGGGCCTGGGCGCCGGATTCGACCCGGATAGCTTCGCCGCCTTCGGCCAGACGCTGGAGGGCCGCCACGGGCAGTACGATGAGCGCCTGGAGCGCCTGCGCCAGGCGCTGGCCGGCGAGCCGCTGAACGCTGAAGGCCGCGTGTTGCGTCCCGCCGCCGATGGTCTGGAGCAACGCCTGTGGGAAGCCACTTCGCGCGTCGAACAGGTCGCCGCACGCGGCAACGGGCTGATCCTCGCCCCCAACCCCACGGCCGGTGCCGAACCGCGCTCACAGGTGATCGAGCGCTACCGCCGGGCCTGGAATCCCGCTCACTCGGGCACGCCTCGCGTGGCCCTGGTACGTGCCGTTTTCCCCGGTGCCAATGCGGCGGCAGACGGCTCGACCTTGCGCCAGGACATCCTCGCCTACGTCGAACGCCAACGGCGCATCGGCATCGGCCATGCCGACCCGGCGCGGGGTTTCGAAGCGGTGCTGGACAACCTCGGCGTGCTGCACGGCGACCCGGCGAAGATCGCCGAGCAGCTGCGTGCAGACGCGCCGCTGGACGCCGACGACCAACTGATCGTCCAGGTGCAGACCACGTCCACCGGCTTCGCCGAAGCCCTGCGCCACCTGGAAACCGTCGCCCGCGACATCGCCCCCGCGCTGGGCTGGCAACCGCGCCAGCAGCGCGCTCGCGCACAGGAGATCCCGGCATGAGCACACTCAAGTCACGCAAGCCGTTCAAGCTCGGCTTCCTCACCCACGCCTTCGGCAACGACCCGCGCCAGGTCTACCGCAACCTGCAGGAACAGTTCGAAGTCGCCGAGGCGCTGGGCTTCGACGGTGGCTGGATCGCCCAGCACCACCTGAGCGGCGGCTTCGGCCAGTTGCCCTCACCGCTGCTGCTGTTCGCCAACATCGCCGCGCGCACCCGGCGCATCGAGCTGGGCACGGCAGTGATCACCCTGCCACTGGAGGACTCGCTACGCCTCGCCGAGGACGCCGCCGTGCTCGACGCGCTGGCCGCCGGCCGCCTGCAACTGGGCCTGGGCAGCGGTGGCGCCAACCTGGAGATGTTCAACGCATTCGGCCGCGACGCCCAGCGCCGCCAGGAGGATTTCCAGCAGGCCCAGCGTGCCTTGCAGGCCGCCCTGCTCGGCGCGCCGCTGCCCGGTGAAGCGCAACTGCGCCTGCATCCACCAGCTGCCGGGCTGCGGGAACGTCTGTGGCATTCCCACGGCAGCGAAAGCGGCGCGATCTATGCCGCCGAGCAAGGCAACGGCCTGCTGCTGGGCACCGCCACCCACGACCCGCTGACGGTGCAGAAACCCCTCGCTGACGCCTACCTCGGCGCCTGGCAGGATGAAACGCGCCGGCCACGCGTTGGCGTGGTGCGCGCCGTGTTCCCCGCCGAGGACAAGGCACAGTCCCGCGCGGAACTGGCGCCGGACATCGAACTGCACGTGCCGCGCCTGATCCGCGAAGGGCTGATCGACGAGGCCGCCGACCTGGACAGCCATCTGCGCCTGCTCAACGTCCACCACGGCCATCCCGAGGAGGTGATCGCCAGCGTCCGCAACGACCCATCGCTGCTGCCCTACGCGGACTACTTCATCGCCGTGGTGCAGTCGGAAAGCTCCACCCAGGCCCAGGTGCTGCGACGCCTGGAACAACTGGCGCGGGACATCGCCCCGGCGCTCGGCTGGCAACCGGGTGCAAAGCCTGGCGGGCAGCCGCTGGCGGTCGCCGGATGAGCCTGCGCTTCGCCTGGAAGCTCTGCGCCAGCGGCACCCGGCGCGGCCTGGACTGGCAGGCGCAACCGGCGGAATGGGTGCAGTTGGCCCAGGCGGTAGAGTACGCCGGCTTCGACGACCTCTACCTGCCCGGCGGCCCCGGCCAGCCGGACAGCCTGATGGTCGCCGCCGCCTTGTGCGCGCATACCCGGCGGCTCGGCCTGACCCTGAGCCTGCCGGCGGAGGCCATGCTCCCGGCCGCGTTGGCGGCTACGCTGCAAAGCCTGCAGTCGCTGTCCGCCGGGCGCGTGCGCCTGCACCTGCCGGACAGCGACCGGGGCAGTCTGCGCAGGGCTTTCGGCGAGGTGCTCAACCGCGACCAGCGGCATGAGCGCATCGACGAGTTCCTCGACATCCTGCAACGCCTGCTGCACACCCCGGCCACGCCGCTGGACCACAATGGCCGCTACTTCCACCTGGAAAACGCCGGTCTCGGCCTGCGCGACCTACCGCCTTCGCCGTTGCTTCTGGATGAAACCCTGGGTGCGGAACGCATCGCCAACCGCGCTGACCTCTGCTTCGTTCAGGGCGGCGACGTCGCGCAACTGAGCGAAACCATCGCCCGCCTGAACCGGGCCGCACAGGCTGCCGGCCGTGCGTTGGGTTACATCGCCAGCTTCGGCATCATCGCCCGCGACAGCGAGGAGCAGGCCTGGGACGAAGCTGCCCGGCAGGCGCAGGCCTTCGCCGCACCGGCCAGGGGCAAGCGTCGCCGCGCGGATGCCGGCGTGGTCGAACTACTCGCCGAACGTGCCGAGCACCCCGCACGACGCAGCGAAATCCACCCGAACCTGTGGCTGCCCGCGCCCGCTGAGTCGCCCGTGCTGGTGGGCAACTACTACCAGGTCGCCAGCCGTCTGCGCGAACTGCACGGCGCCGGCCTCGACCAGATCATCCTGAACGCGCCCAACGCGGTGCGCGAGGTCCTGCGCTTCGGCGAACAGGTCCTGCCGCTGCTGCGCCCCGAAGCTGAAAAGGACACCCGGATTGGCCGCTGAACCCAAACGCCGAAGCATCGAGATCGACTGGTTCCTGCCTACCAACGGCGACGGTCACCACCTCACCAGCAGCGGACTGCCCAAGGTCGGACTGTTCCAGCAAGGCGAGCGCGCACCGACCCTCGACTACCTGCGCCAGGTGGTGCGCGCCGCCGAACAAGCGGCCTTCGACGGCATCATGGTGCCCACCGCCAGCGGCTTCGAAGACCCCTGGCTGATCGTCGCGCTGATGGTCCAGGAAGTACGCCGGCTGAAGTTCCTGCTGACCCTGCGTCCCGGCGTCGAGCTGCCCGCCTACACCGCGCACAAGGCCGCCACCCTGCAACAGCTCAGCGACAACCGCCTGCTGCTGCACCTGGTCAGTGGCTCCAGCCGTTTCGAGCAACGCGCCCTGGGCGACTTCCTCGAACACGACGAGCGCTATGCCCGCAGCGCCGAATTCCTCGACGTGTTCCGCGCCACCTGGGCCGGGCGCGAGCACCACGGGCGGCACTACCGCACCGGCAGCCCGGTGCCCATTGCGCGTGAGGCGCTGCTGCCGCCGATCTGCTTCGGCGGCGCCTCGGACGTGGCCGAACGCATCGCCGCCAGCCACGCGCAGAGCTACCTGATGTGGGGCGAGCCGCCGGCGATGATCCGCGAGCGCATCCTGCGCCTGCGCGAGCTGGCGGCAGCGCATGGCCGCGAGCTGCGTTTCGGCCTGCGCCTGCACGTGTTCGCCGCCGCCGAGTCGCGGCACGCCTGGGCCCATGTCGGGCGTCTGCTGGAAGAAATCCCCCGCGACGCCATCGAGCGTGCCCAGCAGCAACTGGCGGCTTATGAGTCGGTGGGGCAATCGCGGCAGATCAGCCTGACCCAGGGCCGCGCCCATGGCGTGCGCGACCTGGAAGTGTCACCCAACCTCTGGGCCGGTGTCGGCCTGGTTCGCGGTGGCGCGGGTACGGCGCTGGTGGGCAGTTACGCCGAGGTCGCCGAGCGCATCGAGGAGTATCACCAGTTGGGCGTGGATACCTTCATCCTTTCCGGCTACCCGCACCTGGAAGAGGCGATCCACCTGGGCGAGGAACTGCTGCCGTTGCTGCGTCGGGATGCTGCCGCGGCCAGCACGCGCCAGCGCCGCCGCGACTGAATCAGGCCTTGGCGCGGCCCTTGAGCAGGCCGTGGTTGACCAGCAGCGTGCGCATGGCGTTGCGGCTGATACCCAGCAGCGCGGCGGTGCGCAGCTGGTTGAAGCCGCAGTGGGCGAATGACTCGCGGACGATCAGGTCTTCCAGGTCGTGCAGCAGGGTTTCCCCCGGCACGTCGAACAGCCGCTGCAACTGGTCGCGGATGATTTCCTGCGGCAGCCCGGTCGGCGCCCCCGCACCCATGCGCTGGCCGGAAAGCGCGGCGGAAAACTTCAGGTGTTCGGGCCGCACCGCCTTCTCCCCCGCCACCAGCAGCGCCAGGTGCACGACGTTCTCCAGCTCGCGGATGTTGCCCGGCCAGGCGTAGTCCAGCAGCGCGCTGACGGCAGCCTCGGAGAACATCGGCTCGGCGATCTTCAGGCGCTGGGCGTAGAGCCGGCGGAAGTGCTCCACCAGCGGCATGATGTCCAGCGGGCGCTCGCGCAGGGGCAGCACACGCGCCTGGGCGACGTTGATGCGGTAGAACAGGTCGAGGCGGAAATTGCCGGCGTCCACCGCCTGCTCCAGATCGACGTTGGTGGCAGTGACCAGGCGGATATCCACCTTGATCGGCTTGCGCGAACCGACGCGAACGATTTCCTGTTCTTGCAAGGCACGCAGCAACTTCACCTGCAGCGGCATCGGCAGGTCGCCGATTTCGTCGAGGAACAGCGTGCCGCCATCGGCCTCCTCGAACCAGCCGGCACGCCGGCCCGTGGCGCCGGAGAAAGCACCGGCCTCGTGGCCGAACAGTTCGCTCTCGGCGAGGTTCTCGTTGATCGCGCCGCAGTTCACCGCGACGAACGTGCCCTTGCGCCCGCTGGCGCTGTGGATGTAGCGCGCCACCAGCTCCTTGCCGGTGCCGGTCTCGCCATTGATCAGCACCGGCACCTCGCTGGGGCCGACGCGGTCGAGGAACTCCAGCAACTGGCGCGAGCGCGGATCGGAAAACACCAGCGCCTTGGCGCGGATCGACAGCGGCTGCTTCTCGCCCTGCGGCAGGGTCAGGACGGGCGTTGCGCCCCAGGGGGATTGGCTCATGGTCCTGCTTGCGCCGTGACTTAGAAGAAGCCGCTACTTTATCCATGCCTCTTTATAACCATAAATACCTTAATCGCATTAGGTCATAACCCATGGAACGTCCGGGACGCCCGAGTCAGAGCGCTTTGACGCGATAGCGGAGAAACTGGCGCTTTCCTGGCAGGAATTCATCAGCAGGGATTTTTTATTCCTTAATATTATAAAAACCAGTGAAAATCATATTGGTATATACCAAATCTTCTGCCGTGGAATACTCTCCATCGCAGTCATCGGCCGCTGGCCGTTTCGGAGAAAGGTTCCATGTTTGCCTTGCGGGTCATGCTCGAATACTTCCACCCCTGGCCCAATTCGGCCGGCTTCTACCTCGCCCGTGAACGCGGCTGGTACCGCGAGGCCGGGCTGGACGTGGAGCTGGTGGTGCACGATCCCTATCACGGCGACACCCTGGAGCACCTGGTGCGCGGCGCTGCCGCTTTCGGCGTATTCCCCAGCAACCGCCTGCTGGTGCGCCGCGAGCTGGGCCAGCCGCTGCTGGGCGTGGCGGCGATCAACCATCGCGGCCTGGAGTCGATCCAGACCCTCACGGACAGCGGCATCCGCCGCCCCCGTGACCTGCAGGGCAAGCGCCTGGCGCTCAACCCGACGCCGCGCGGGCTGGCGATGGTGCGCCACCTGGTGAGCCAGGACGGCGGCGACCCGGAAGCGGTGCAACTGGTGGATGCCGGTTTCCGCGAGCTGCGCCCCGAGGACCTGGCCGCCGGCCTCGCCGACGCCAGTTTCGGTGGCTACTGGGCCTGGGAGGCCCTGCTGCCCAGCGCCATCCCCAACGAGCGGCGCGTGGTGCTGCCGGTGGACGAAATCGGCGCCCCGCCCTACCACAGCTATCTGCTCGGCGCGCGGGAGGACTGGCTCGACGCCAACGCCGAGATCGCACAGCGTTTCCTCGCGGTCACCGCGCGCGGATTCCTCGCGGCAGCGGCCGAGCCGGAAGCCGCGCTGCCGGTCTACGAACGCACTATTCCCTACTTTCCCCAGCCGATGCTGGCAGAATCCCTGCGGCGCATCGCGCCCAGCTGGCTGCACCAGGGCCGCTGGGGCGAGCAGCGCGAGGAACTGCTGCAGCCCTACGCCCAGTGGCTGCACGAATACGGCGTGCTGCGCGACCCGGAGGTCTGGCGCGGCGCGACCAGCAATGCCTGGCAAGTGGAGAACCCAGCATGACCAAACGCCTGAGCCACGGCATGGGCCTGGACCCGGTGGAGCCCGACTGGCCGGCGCTGACCGCCGCGGAAGTCCGCGCACTGCTCGCCGACTTTCCAGCCGCCGGCGACGAGGCACATCTGACCTGGCACAGCCCCCGGCCCTTCTCCGCCGCCGCGCTGGTGGAGTCCGCCAGCGGCACGCTGTTCGTCAAACGCCACTCGCCCCGCGTGCGCACAGCGGCATGGCTGGCGGAGGAGCATGCCTTCCTCGATCACCTGGCCCGACGCGGTGCGCCAGTGGCGCAGGTACTGCGTGATCGGCAGGGCCGCAGCGCTATCGAACGCGACGGCTGGACCTATGAAGTCCACGAGAAAGCCCAAGGCCTGGACCTGTACCGCGACGCGCTGTCCTGGACGCCGTTCCAGCACAACGCCCACGCCTTCGCTGCCGGCGCCGCGCTGGCGAAACTGCACCGCGCCGCCGAGGGTTTCGACGCCCCCTCGCGCACGGCCGGCGTGCTGCTGAGCAACCTGAAACTGTTCGGCGCGCCGGACCCGCTGGCCGCCATCGAGGCGACTTTCGAGCAGGCGCCCGCCCTCGCCGAATACCTGCAGGCACGTCCCTGGAAGGAGACGCTCAGCGAACTGCACCTGCCGCTGCAACGCGAGCTGTTGCCCTACCTGCAACGCCAGCCGGCGCTGTGGACCCACAACGACTGGCACGCCTCCAACCTGCTGTGGAGCGAGGACGGCCCGCAGGCGCAGGTGGTCTCGGTGCTGGACTTCGGCCTGAGCGACCGCAGCTTTGCGCTGTTCGACCTGGCCACCGCCATCGAGCGCAACCTGGTGCCCTGGCTGGAACTGGACCAGGGCCGCGCTGCCATAGCCGACCTGGATGCGCTGGACGCCCTGCTGCAAGGCTATGCCAGCGTGCGTCCGCTGAGCCGCGACGACCTGCTCGCCCTGGCGGCGTTGCTGCCGCTGGTGCATGCGGATTTCGCGCTGTCCGAAGTCATCTACTTCCACGGCATCCTCGGCTCGGCCGAAAGCGCCTCGCTGGCCTACGACAACTACCTGATCGGTCATACCCGCTGGTTCCTCGAAGCCGAAGGCCAGCGCTTGCTGAAGCATCTTCGCCAACTGGCTGCCAGGGTGAACTGAGATGAACCAACCCCTCGTCACCGTCGACTGGCTGGCCGCCCGCCTGGATGACCCGCGCCTGCGCCTGCTGGACGCCAGTGTGGAGCTGGCCGCACCCGGGTTCGACGGCGACTACCGCGTCGAGAGCGGCCACGCCGGCTGGCTCGCCGGGCACATCCGCGGCGCACGCCATGCCGATCTGCTCGGCGAGCTGGCCGATCCGCAAGCGTCCTTCAGTTTCGCCCTGCCTGATCCGCAACGGGCGAAGGACGCCCTGCGCAAACTCGGCCTTCACGACGATTCGCTGATCGTGATCTACGACCGCAGCGACGGCTTCTGGGCGGCGCGCCTGTGGTGGATGTTGCGCAGCCTGGGCATCGACGCGGCCGTGCTGGATGGCGGTCTGCGCGCCTGGATCGCTGCCGGTTTTTCGCTGCAACAAGGCGAATCCGTCGAAGCGGAAAGCGGCACTTTGTCGACCCCGGCGAAGTACCGGGAGGGCTTCTGGATCGACCGCCACGACGTCGAGCAAGTCGTGGCCGGCAAAGCTGACGGCACACTGGTCTGCGCCCTGTCCGCCGCCCTGTTCGACGGCAGCGCGGTCACCCGTTATGCCCGCCGAGGGCACATCCCCGGCAGCCGCAACCTGCCGGCGCGCAGCCTGTTCGACGACGACGGCCGCTACCGGCGCGGCGCGGTACTGGGAGAAGCCCTTGCCGGGCTGCGCCAGGCCGAGCCACCGCTGTTGCTCTACTGCGGTGGCGGCATCTCCGCCGCCGCCCTCGCCCTGGCGCTGACACTGGCCGGGGAAACGCGGGTCGCGATCTACGACGGCTCGCTGCAGGAGTGGGCCGCAGAGCCCTCGCTGCCATTGACCACCGGAGCAGCTCCGGCCTGACAGCCCTTCCACGGGCCATCCCGTTTCACATCCAAGGCCATCCGTTTCGCGCGGGAGGGGCTAGGCCCCGTGCATTCCCGGCGCACGCCCCGGCAATCTTCAGGAGCGTTTCATGCAGTACCTGCCGCGCCCCGCGCGCACGAGATTCCCCCTCAGCCTGCTGACCCTGGCCGTGCTGCTGGCCAGCGGTCCCGGCCACGCCGAAGACGTCACGACCCTGGATACTGTCACGGTGATCGGCCACGACACCGAGAGCTACGCCAGCAATCGCGCCTCCGTCGGCGGCTTCGGCGAAGCCCCGCTGCTGGACACGCCAGCGTCCATCTCGGTGTTCAACCAGGCCCTGCTCAAGGACCAGCAGGCGCGCCTGCTCAGCGACGTGCTGAAGAACGACGCCTCCACCGCCGAGGCCTACGCACCCGTGGGCTACTACGAGAACTTCGAGATCCGCGGCTACTCGCTCAACGCCGCCAGCAGCTACAAGATCAATGGCCGCACCATCACCGGCGAGCAGAACGTGGCGCTGGAGAACAAGGAGCAGGTCGAGGTGCTCAAGGGCCTGTCCGGCCTGCAGAGCGGCGTCTCCGAGCCGGGCGGGGTGATCAACTACGTCACCAAGCGGCCCCAGGACGTGCGCTCGGTGACCCTCGGCACGGACGATGAAGGCGGCCGGTATGTCGCTACCGACGTCGGCGCCTGGCTGGGCAGCGAGCAGACTGTCGGCGTGCGAGTGAACCTCGCCCACGACGACCTGCGCTCCTACATCGACCACACCGACGGCCAGCGCGACTTCGCCTCCCTGGCGCTGGACTGGAACCTCTCGCCCAACGCCCTCTGGCAGTTCGACGCCGAATACCAGAACCGTCGCCAGCCCTCGGCGCCCGGCTACCAGTTGCTCGGCGGCACGCAGCTGCCCCACGGCATCGACCCGCACGACCGCCTCGGCCACCAGAGCTGGGCGGACCCGGTGCGCATCGAGTCGCTGAACCTCAACACGCGCTTCGAGTACCGCTTCGACGATGCCTGGACCGGCAGCCTCAGCGCCTCGCGCAGCAAGGTGGTGATCGACGACTACAGCGCCTTCCCCTGGGGCTGCTACGGCGCTGCCAGTTGCGCCGACTCGGCAGTGCCCAACTACTTCAGTCCGGAAGGCGACTACGACCTCTACGACTTCCGCAGCCCGGACGACACCCGCCGCAACGACGAGCTGGAAGCCGCCCTGCACGGCCAGTTCGCCACCGGCTGGCTGCGCCACGAACTGACGGTCGGCACCTCGGCCTTCCGCCGCGTGCTGGACAGCCGCCCTGAGCTCAACGAATGGGTCGGCACCGGCAACATCTACAGCGGCATCGACGCGGTGGAGCCCTTCGACGGCGAGCCCGGCCACAGCTACCGCCACCTCGACAGCCGCCAGTACGGCCTGTTCGCCAGCGACCGTGTCTCACTGAATGACCAGTGGCAGGTGGTGCTGGGCGGTCGCCAGGTCCGCCTCGACGAACGCACCTTCGACAGCGAAGGCGACACCACCCGGCATACCCGCCGCTCGGAGTTCTTGCCCAATGGCGCGGTAATCTTCAAGCCGCGCGCCGATATCTCGATCTACGGCAGCTACAGCAAGGGCCTGTCCCTGGGCGGCGAAGCGCCGTGGTTTGCCAGCAATGCCGGCGATACCCTGGCGCCCACCTCCTCGCGCCAGGTCGAGTTCGGCATCAAGCAGGAGCTGCCCGGCTTCGACTGGAGCGCCGCGCTGTTCCAGATCCACCAGGCCTACCAGTTCGCCCGGCCCAACGGCGACGGCACCTTCACCTACGTGCAGCAGGGCCAGCAGAAGAACAGCGGGCTGGAGTTGTCCGCCAGTGGCCGGGTAACCTCCGCGCTGCAATTGAGCGGCAGCGTCGCGGCGATCCGCTCGCGGGTAGTGAACAGCGGTACCGACGACTACGAAGGCCACCAGGCGATCAACGTCCCGCGCCAGCGCGCCAGTCTTCAAGCGGACTATGCGCTGGCCGGCGTGCCGGGACTTTCCCTGCTTGGCGCGGCGCGCTACAGCGGCGCCAAGTACGCCGACCGCGATGGCGCAGTAGAGGTCGGCGGCTACACCGTCTATGACGCCGGGGCACGCTTCAGCACGCGCATCGGCGACTACCCGACCGTGCTGCGGCTGAGCGTCGACAACCTGTTCGACAAGCGCTACTGGCGCGATGTCGGTGAATATTTCGGCGACGGCTACCTGTTCCAGGGTGCGCCGCGCACGGCTCGCCTGACGGCGAGCGTCAACTTCTGAGGTAAGCGCAAGATGTCTGCTCTGGAAATCATCGCGGTGATCGTCAACGTGCTCGGCGTCTGGCTCACCGCCCGGCGCATCCGCTGGTGCTGGCCGGTGAACGTGGTGGCGGTGCTGCTCTACGCGTGGATCTTCTTCAGCGTGAAGCTCTACTCCGACATGCTCCTGCAGCTGGTCTTCGTGGTGCTGCAGTTCTACGGCTGGTGGCAGTGGAGCAAGGGCGGCAGCGACCACGGCAAGGTGCGCGTCGAACGCCTGCCCCTCACCACCGCCGTCACCAGCTGCCTGGCCGGCGCTGCCGGCGCCTTCGCCCTGGGCTGGGCAATGCACACCCACACCGATGCCGCTCTGCCCTGGATGGACGCCGCGCTGACCGCCTTCAGCCTGGTGGCGAGCTTCTGGGCGGCGCGCAAGTACGTCGCCAGTTGGTGGCTGTGGATCATCCTCGATGTGCTCTACACCGGGGTCTTCCTCTACAAGGCGCTGTACCTCACCGCCGGGCTCTACGCCGGCTTCGTGGTACTGGCGATCTACGGCCTGCTGGCCTGGCAGCGCGAGCTGCACGAGCAACCGCCGGCCCTCGCCGCCGGCCATTCCTGAGGATCGCCATGCTCTACCAGGCCATCCCGCCGCACTACGCGCGCATCCGTGACCAGCTGGCCGCGGACATCGCCCAGGGGCGCTTCCTCGCCGGGCAGAAACTGCCCCCCGAGCGCGACCTCGCCGAGCGCTTCGACTGCACCCGCGTGACCCTGCGCCAGGCCTTGCAGCAACTGGAAACGGAAGGCCTGATCTACCGCGAGAACCGTCGCGGCTGGTACCTCAGCCCGCCGCGCATCGACTACGACCCGACGCGGCTGGTCAGCTTCATGGACTACGTGCGCCGGCAAGGCCGCGAGCCGCTGACCGAACTGCTGAGCGCCGAACGCCGCCGTGCCGGCGCCTGGCTGGCCGCGCGCATGGGCCTGCCCTCGCCGGACGAACCGGTGTTCCGCCTGCACCGCCGCCGGCTGATCGACGGCCGCCCGGTGCTGGTGGAGATCAACACCCTGCTCGCCAGCTGGTGCCCGGACCTGCTCGACGCGCGCCTGGACCGCTCGCTGACCACCGTGCTGCGCGAGCGCTTCGGCAAGGTGCAGACGCGCTGCACGCTGAACCTGCGCCTGGGCACCGTCAACGACGACCAGGCCGAGCTACTGCAACTGGCCTCGGGTGCCAGCAACCTGGTGCTGGAACGGTTGAACTACGCCGAGGACGGCCTGCTGGTGGAGTTCGACCAGGAATTCTGGCGGCCGGACGCCGTATCGGTGGCCGTGCAGGCGGATTTCCCGTCGCGGCCGTTATAGCTGAATAAGTAATTACCAAATGCTAATTCAGTATTTCTGGTTCTAACAGGATCGCGGCTAGGCTAGCTCCAACTTCACCGCCACCGGCTTGACTGCAAGCCTTCTGGAGCCGCCATGGACCGCACCGACAACATCATCGACCTCGCCCGCCACCGCACGCGCCGTCAGGCACGCCGCCAGGCCGAGCTGATGTGGATGCTGTACGCGCAGCGCGCCGGCTACGACGCCTTCCAGATCGTCCAGCAAAGCCGCGACAGCGGCCGCCGCGAGGCCTGATCCATGGGCCTGCCGCTCGCCACGGAGCTGCCCGCCGTGGCGTTCGATCCGACACAAAGTACGCCCGGCACGCCCGAAGACCCCATCGGCGAGCGGGTCGCCCGCAACCTGCTGCGCCTGCGCGCCAAGCGCAACCTCTCCCTCGACGGCCTCGCCCGGCTCTGCGGCGTGAGCCGTACCATGCTTGCGCAGATCGAATCCGGGCGCAGCGTCCCGTCGATCAAGGTGCTGTGCAAGATCGCCCAGGGCCTGAAGGTCTCGGTCGCCGCCTTCCTCGACGACCGCGCCTTCGAAGGCGTGGCCGTACTGCCCGCGCGCGACAGCAAGCGCCTGGTCAGCGGCGACGGCGCCTTCGTCAGCCGCGCGCTGTTCCCCTTCGACGTCTCGCGCCAGGTGGAATTCTACGAACTGCGCCTCAAGGGCCTAGCCACCGAACACTCCACCGGCCACGCACCGGGCACCCAGGAAAACCTCGTAGTCGCCCAGGGCGTGCTGGAAATCAGCGTCAACGATGAACGCTTCCTCCTCGGCACCGGCGACTCCATCCTGTTCTACGCTGACCAGCCGCACAGCTACCGCAACCCGGCGGACAGCGAAGCGGTGGCGTATCTGGTGACGACTTATGCGGAGCGGTTGGACTGAGGCTGAGTCCCTCACGCCTGACGAACGATCAGACGGAATTTCCAGACGGGTCTGAATGACAAGGCAATGGCCTAACTGGTGGGATCGTCGTTCCCCTGGAACGGACGCCTGCCATGCTCATCAACGCCGCTCACCGGTTCTTCGACCACAGCCGCCACACCCTGCACGTCAGGGACGTTGAAGCCCCGCTCGACGTGCTCGCTTTCGAGGGTGACGAAGCCCTCAGCCAGCCTTTCACCTACCGCATCGAATTCACCAGCACCGATCGCGACCTCGAGGGCGACAGCTTCCTGTGCCGGGACGCCAGTTTCAGCCTGCGTGCCCCGCCCGAGCAGTTCGGCATCCCCGGCTACACGCCACCGATTGCCGCGCCACTGCGCACCTTGTACGGCACCATCACTCGCTTCGCCCTGCTGGCCTACTCGCGGGATGAATCGCGCTACGAAGTGACCTTCGTGCCGCGCCTGAAGCTGCTGGGGTTCGCCCGTCAGTACCGCATTTACCAGAACCAGAGCGTGCCGGAGATCGTCGAGCAGGTCCTGCGGCGCAACAACTTCGCCGGGCAGGATTTCCTCTTCCAGCTGACCCGCGAGTACCCGCAGCGCGAACAGGTGATGCAGTACGGCGAGGACGACCTGGCCTTCATTCAGCGCCTCACCGCCGAGGTGGGCATCTGGTATCGCTTCAGCATGGACGAGCGCCTGCGCATCGAGGTGCTGGAGCTCCACGACGACCAGCGCCACTACCTGCCCGCGCCGTCCCTGCCGTTACGCCCGCTCTCATCGCTGGAGTCCAGCGGCCAGGATGCCGTGTGGGGCCTGCAGAGCCGCGATGAACTGGTGCTGCAGCAAGTCAGCAACCGCGCCTATCACTACCGCGATGCCGGCGCTTCGCTGGATGCGCAGGTCGACCTGCTCAAGTCGCCACAGACCACCTATGGCGAGGCCTACCACTACGGCGAAGCGCACCAGACCCTCGGCGACGCCTACGCCCAGGACGAAGACCTGGAGAGCGAAAGCGGCTACTTCTATGCGCGCCTTGCCCACGAACGCTACCTCAACAACCGCACGCGCCTGACCGGCAGCACCAGCAGCCCCGTCCTGGTCCCCGGTCAGGTGCTGAAGCTAGATGCCGTCGACGAGGCCTACGCGCCCGGCGCGGTGATCGTCCGCCTGCACAGCAGTGCCGCCCGCGACCGCAGTTTCGAGGTGCACTTCGAGGCCATCCCTTACCACGAACAGGTCTGCTTCCGCCCCGACGTGCCAGCCAAACCCGTCATCGCCGGCAGCCTGCCGGCGCGTGTCACCAGCCCCGAGCCGAACGACCTGTACGGCCACATCGACAAGGAAGGCCGCTACAAATGCCACTTCCTCTTCGACCGCGACCATTGGCCGGCCGGGCGTGAGTCCCTGTGGCTGCGCTTCGCGCGGCCCTATGCCGGCGACACCTACGGCCTGCATTTTCCGCTGATCCAGGGCACCGAAGTCCGCGTCGAATTCGAAAACGGCGACCCCGACCGGCCCTACATCGCCCATGCCATGCACGACTCGCGGCACCCCGACCTCGTCACCCTGCAGAACTACAAGCGCAACGTGCTGCGCACGCCGGCCAACAACAAGCTGCGCCTGGACGACACACGCGGCCAGGAGCACATCAAGCTTTCCACCGAGCACAGCGGCAAGAGCCAGCTCAACCTCGGGCACCTGGTGGACGCGCAGAAGCAGAAACGCGGCGAAGGCTTCGAGCTGCGCACCGATGGCCACGGCGCCATCCGCGCCGGCAAGGGCCTGTTCATCAGCGCCGACGCCCAGCCCGGCGCCCAGGGCGAAACGCTGGACATGCAGGCCGCCGTTCGCGAGCTGGAGCAAGCCCTGCAAGAACTCCGCGGCATGGCCCGCGACGCTGCGCTGGCCATGGTCGAGGCACCGGACCTCTACGCCCCCGAACAACTCAAGGCCGCCCTCGACCTGCTGCAGCAACCCGGCATCCTCGCCAGCGCCCCGGACGGCATCGCCCTCACCAGCGGCCAGCACCTGCAGATCGCCGCCGCGCAGAACCTGATCGCCACCGCCGGCGCCAACATGGACATCAGCGTCGCCAAGCGCTTCACCACCGCTGTCGGCGAAGGCATCAGCCTGTTCGCCAGGAAGCTGGGCATGAAGCTCTTCGCCAACCAGGGCCCGGTGATCATCCAGGCGCAGAACGACGGCCTGGCACTGCTCGCCCGACACGGGCTGGACATTGTCAGCACCGAAGACGAAATCCGCATCACCGCCAAACGCAAGATCACCCTCAACGCCGGCGGTACCTGCATCACCCTCGACCCGTACCACATCGAGCTGGGCACCAAGGGCGACTTCACCATCAAGGCCTCGCACTTCGACATGCGCGGGCCGGCCAAGCTGCATCCGGACGTCCCCTGGCTACCCCGCGAACTGAACGACGAACCCAAGCCCCAAAGCGGCTACCCCCTCTCGCTGTAAGCGAAGCGCAAGGACCCTTCCGATGATCATCAGCCCTCCCTTCATTCCCGCCCCGATAGCGGGTGAAACCGACGAAGCCTTCGTCGAACGCGCCATGCCTGGTGGCCAGCCCGGTGATGGCGCCTTCCCGCTGAGCTTCGACCTCAACTGGCACGGCGGCATGCACCTCAGTGCCCCCCGGGAGAACGGCCAGCCGCTGCCAGTACGCGCCATCGCGGACGGCAAGCTGGTTTACTTCCGCGCCCCTACTGCCAAGACCAACGACGAATTCCACGCTCTCAAATACCGAACCCCGCAAAGCGTCGACGATGGCTGGACTGACAACGGCTGCCTCGTCCTGCGCCACGAAACCGAGATCGGTGAAGGCGAACGCGGCCAAGTGGTGTTCTTCTCGATCTACATGCACCTGTCGAAAATCAACATCGCCAACCCGCAGATCAACCAGCGCATCTACCGCAAGGACAGCATCGGCGAAGCCGGGCAAATCTACGGCAGCGCCGGCAAGATTCACTTCGAGATCATCGCCGACGACAGCCAGATCGCCCACCTCACCGGCCGCCAGCAGCGCGACCTCGACTACCAGGCCCAGGACGGCCGCACCGACAGTTGCTGGGGCGACATGTACTTTTTCGTTCCTGCCCCGGTGCAGGGCTACGCCTCGCCCCCCAACAACTTCGCGCAACCCACCAATCCGTCGGCACTCAGCTTCCAGAGCCCAAGCTTCCCCCCAGGCTGGTACGACGCGAACGGAAAGTTCACTTCGCTGGCCGTAGTCACCTCGCAGATCGACGGATACCGGCCGGAAATCGTCGGCGAAATGAACAAGGGCCTGATCGTGCGCATGCGTTATGAACGGGGCCAATGCCAGCTCACCACCTACTTCCTCGGCGGCGAACTGATTGGCACCCAGCAGGAAGACACGGACTTCGAATACAACCTCTACACCACAGCGACCCGCCGCTACCCCGGCTGCCCCAGTGCCGGCTATGAACTACTGCGCTTCGGCCGCGTGTTGGGGCCAGATGCCCTGCAACCGGCCAACGCCGCCCACTGGCGGAAGATCAGCCTCCCGCCGCGCACCGAGGCCGGCGAAACGGAGCGCAACGCCTGGTTCAACCTCAACGCACCCGGCGTCACCCGCTTCAGTGATGCCGACTTCCCCCACTGGATGGGCTGGCGCCTGATCGACGACGACACCAACGAGGACAGCCACTGCCAGTCCGACTACATCCGCGGTCTGCTCGAACCGCCGAGCTACCTGAGCGACCCGCCGCCACGGAAACCCGATGCCACCACCATTGCCACCTCGGCGGAGTACGACAGCATGTATGACGGCGACCGGCGGCGGCTGTCCGAGCAGTACCTGGATGAGCGGGAACTGAACACGACCCGGCTGAAAGAGCCTGAGAATCAGGCCAAGCTCAAACGTCTGATCTGCAAGTTCCCCACTGAATGGGCAAAGAATGATTTCGATGTTCGCTATGGGTGGCTGAAACGGGTCGCTGATGGTGGGCCTATGCCGGAAGATGATTTCAAGAAACTTGAGCGACACCATCACGCGTTGGCGTTTTGGGAGGAGGCTGGCTTAGAGGGGATAGAAAGCAAGCATTGGCATTTCCCGCCAAAAGAATTTGTTATGTCATTTAAGCGGTGCGGCTGGATATCTCCAAACGAATTAACTCAGTTAATCCCAAAAAACGTCATCCGAAAGCCGGGATCAAACAACTCCCCAAGCCAAGGCATATGGGAGCAACCGAACATAACAGCCGCGATTAATTTCATAAAAAAACACTCAGTAGAAATAAACAGAACCCTGCAAAAATTCTTGATAAACACCCCAATAAGGCAAGCATGCTTCTTTGGAAACTCAACACAAGAGACTAGCTGGTTTAGATATCTCAAGGAGTCAAACGGAAACAACCCAACGCTACATGCTGGCTGGTATGGAAGAGGCCTTCTCCAACTTACCAACCCAAATGGCAATCTCGGAGACGGGAACAACAACTACTACAAGTATTTCAGGTTCATTGGAAAAAACCCAAGCACCCCAGCAACGGCAAACGAATTAATCTGGCGAGATGAAATCGGCGAGATATCCAGACAGGCTTGTCACAGTGCGGGGGCCTACTGGATATGGCCCGACAAATCCACCCCAACCTCCAACAACCCGAGTCTACCTCAAGTGGGGAATGCCAATCGCTTTTCCGACATCCCATCGGCAAATAATAGAAGACAAATACAAACCAATAACGGCTCAAAGATTTGGTACTTCAATCAGTCCTTTACGGACACTGCCACTGCGGTTAACTACCCAGCAGCCACAGGCAGTGCAAGCCCAAACATGAACGGCTTAGTCGACCGATCAACAGCATACACAAACGCAATCATGGTGTTATCAGACACGCCTCGATTCGAGGGAGCTAATGGGGAGCATACCGACACTCCTGAAGACTTCCAAAGAAGGACATTACCATGAATAAAAAAACCATACTCGCGACCATCGCAATCGCTTTAAATTCCGCAGCCAGTGGAGGAGAATCACAATCAGCCATTAAAAGTGAAAAAAATCACCTCTGTGGCTACAGCATCAGTGGAAATACATTAAAGAATACTAAAATTATAGAATCAAAAACAAGCAATGGGGTACAAACAAACAAAATAACAACAACAATGGAGACAGGCAAAAAAAATATACCTGCCAGCATCAACATCTCTTGCTACACAGCTCCACCCCTCACAACAGAGGAACCCACAAGAGCAAAGCTTGAAATAGAAAAGGAGGACTCAGGAGGTCGATATTATAGAGTGGTGAACTGGGAAAAAGAAGTGCATGGCAACAACTGGGTAGCGACTGTTGCCTACGTAAACTCAATATTTGGAGACGGGCACAAGAGCGCCGTTCCAGACCAATTCCTGGCATGCCCCAAAGCATCTAATAATCCGTGCTTCTATGTAAACATAGACCCTTCCACTCCATTATCAAAAAGAGA
The DNA here is from genome assembly GCF_051990045.1 of Pseudomonas sp. YH-1. Taxonomy (NCBI): domain Bacteria; kingdom Pseudomonadati; phylum Pseudomonadota; class Gammaproteobacteria; order Pseudomonadales; family Pseudomonadaceae; genus Pseudomonas; species Pseudomonas sp. YH-1. The sequence goes on from NZ_CP178184.1 coordinate 4,982,762, forward strand.
ATCTATGCAGATTAAAAATCTCATAAAAGACATATCAATCACCCCACAACCATAATCAGAAAATAAAAAGTGGACAGATGCTTCGCATCTCTATCCTTGGTTCACCGATCAGATTTAGAGCAGAAAATAAATACGTCCACCTTTCGGTCTTGCTGGCATTCAGCAAAACTTAACTCCCTGGTGAAAATGGAAGATCAGTAAGACCATAAACTATAATCAGACCAATACCATGAAATTCACAGCCACAATACTTTCAACACTCCTCACCTCTCAAGCAGCACTTGCATTGGAGTGCACGGCCAAAAATAAAAAATATCAAGTTGCTGAGTGCAAAATAAATAAATTATGCGCCACTGATGGAAATAGAAATATCGAACTAAGCCAAGACATATCTGCTGGTGACAAAATTGAATGCAAGGATGTAAATTTTGATGGCTATCAAGACATCATAGTCTCACATCCGCCATCAGGACAGGTTCAACTTTCCTCAGTATTTCTTTACGACAAATCAAAAGATGAATACGTAAAAAATGACAAAATAAGCAATCTGCCTTGCTTGCAAATAGATAAATCAAGACGAATAGTCTCTGGGACTTGTTTCTCGTCAAGCAATTGCGACAATTGGATAGAGCAGTACAAATACCGAAGTGACGGAGAACTTCAATTATCACTTATCAAAGGAACATATTGCGAACCTTCAACCGGGAACGCATTCAGCTACATCGAAACCTATAAGAACGGTCGAATATTTAAAAAGCAAGTAAAAAGGCTGAATGACAAGTGATGATATTGCAGCTTAACCCGTCCTGCTACTGCAGAGATATAGAAACAGAAAGGAGATAGGAAGTATGACACTTCCATTCCCGGAGGACTACACTAGCCGGAGACCATTTAATTGATAAGACCCAAAGTAAATATTTTGACAATTATCTTCATCTCAATGCAAACAGAGGCCGCCCCGCTTTCGGGAGGGCCGTACAGGGAAATATCTAGCGAATCAAAGGCGGAATATATACTATCAGCAAGTAAAGATTGCAAAGTAAGGCTCACAGATAAAAAGAACGATAAACAGTCCGACGCCGATTACTTCGCGCAATATTCCATAATAAAATCCTGGTCGTGTGTCAATGCCGGAGAAGCTCTTCAATATGGATATGAAACCGACGACATCAAGGTAATTTACAATTATAAAGACAAAATCTGGGGAATGCACAACTTTAGCCATAAAATCAAAGACCAAAAATCAAATATTTACAATTTAAAATCCAAAGACTCTTACGGCTACTTAGTAACAAATAACGCCCCAAAACTAACATTCCACTTCTGCATGATCCATAACTATCAAGCACTTTGTGGCGATGGAGAAATCTCTACAAAAGACCCCAAAGATGTCACCCGACTCCAAAATATATTAAAGAGCTTTGATTTTTCCGAATAATCCCAATCACAAAAGAAAGGGGACAGATTTATTTTTCTCTCTCCGCCCTCTGGTTAACTAATCAGATTTAGAGCAGAAAAATAAATCTGTCCCCTTTTTTGATACAGACATCGGAGCGACACCCGACGTTTCCAGAAAAGTAGGATCAATTGTGAATTTAGGCCATCCAAATGGCACACCTCACGGGAACAGCTTAAGAACTCAAGCATTTGCCAAAATCTGGAGAACACTAAATGACAAAACTTAATAGATTTATATTCATATTTATGGCGACTGCAGTTCAATCCAACTCAGCCCTGGCAGACCAAGACAGCCAACACTGCAATGCGAGAAGAGTGTTTCCATCAAACTACAGAACGGAGTGCAAAAAAATAGAGGAAATTACTGTAATTACGGCACAACGAAACGTCGAAAAATCCGCATACGCAACAAATTTAGACAACATTCCAATAATTTTAATTCTTGGCGACAAACCACACTTCATTACAAGAAAAATATCATCATCAGAAATCTATACAGAGCTATTTAATCTGCCAACCCCTAACAACTCAACACTCTCTCCATCAACAGCGAGAAAAAAAATCGCGCACCCAAACTGGAAACTAATTGACATGAGAACAATCGAGTACAAAGGAGCAAAAGAAGAAAACGGACAGACTCTGGTCTGCCTAACGTTATTGAATACAAAAAAGAAGACAATCAAAGCATTGATAAAATGCAGCGACTTCTATGAAGAGGATATACAGGAAATAAATAACCTTGAAAACAACCTGAAATAACCTCACCATGAGAACCCACTCAATCTAAATAAGAATTTGACAGACTTACATACCCAATCCAACCATGAATACCCTAGCCACGTGAGGAAGAAAGGGGACAGATTTATTTATCACCACCCTCCCCTAATACAAACCTTGCCTTCAGTAGTAACAAACCCCATTTTAAGTCTCGAAGAATACAAAAGGCCCGGCAAGTTCCCCTGCCGGGCCTTTCTCATTTCAGCGCCCCGCGATCAGCAGGTGCAGCACATCATCGGCATGCCGTTGCAGCTCATCATCATGGGCATGCCGCAGTCCATCATCTTGTTCATCAGCTGGCAGCAGTTGTTGAGCATGTCCATGCTCATACCCTGCATCGGCATCATCTTGCACAGCATCATGTCGCCCTGCAGGGAGCACTCCATCATGCACTTCATGGCGGGCATGCCCATGTTCATGCCCATCATCGGCATCGGCATCATCGGGTTCATCATGCCCATCATCGGCATCATGGCCATGGCCGGCTGGGACAGGCCCATCATCATCAGGTTGCCGCAGTGCATCATCATCGGCATGCCGCAGTTCATCATCATCGCCATCATCTCGGCGCTGTTGCGGAACAGGGCCATTTCCATGCCCATGGCCGGCTTCATGCGGCACAGCATGCCGTCGTCGAGCATCTCGCATTCCAGGGTCGCCATCATCATCGGCATGCCCATCATCGGCATCATGGCGTTGGTGTTCATCGGCATCTGCATGGCGTTCATCATGGTGGAGCTCCCTGAATGGATTGGAATGAAGTGCTGCGAATGGGGCCGATTCTAGGAAGGCGCAGCGGCGCGACAAGATGGCGGGGGAACGGCGGTTTCTGTCGGATCCCCTCGCGATTCGGATTCGATGATTTCCGCTTTGTTCGCAATAGCTTCAGTTACGACGCTGAAACGAATTCCAGCGAATCCCTGGAGTGACTTTCGGCAACATGGATATCCCATCCAGTGCTTAGCAAAGAACCGTAGTGAATATTGAATCTAACCCGCTCGCAAAAACTTCGTTTCTGGCGGCAAGCCACGTCCTAGAGCGCTTACATGCCTATTCCAGACTCACCAATTCAGGCATATGAGAATGCGTTTTTAATATTTAATGAAATAACTAGTGAGCTTCTATAGTGGCGGTCTGGTTCAACTGTCATCCCATCGCAAGGAAGTCCCATGCTCCGCCACCTGCTCGCCGCCAGCCTCGCCCTGGCGCTGTTCGGCTGCGCCACTGCGCCCGCTCCTTCCGTCCATACCACCAACCCTTCCACTTCCACCCTGCAGGGTGATCCGACCCGGCCGGCGCAGGCGCAGTGGCTGCGTACCGAGTTGTACTTCGCGCTGGGCCAGGAGAACGGCAAGGAGAAGATCAGCGAGCAGCGCTGGCGGCAGTTCCTCGACCAGGAGGTGACGCCGCGCTTCCCGGACGGCTTCACTGCCTACGATGCCTACGGCCAGTGGCGTGACCACGGCGCGTCCGCGCCCGAGCGCTTGAGCACCAAGGTGATCGTGATCCTGCATGAAGACAGCGCCGCGCGCGGCCAGGACATCGAGGCGATCCGCCTGGCGTGGAAGCGCATCACCGGCGACCTCTCCGTGCTGCGGCTGTCGCAACCGGCGCAGGTTTCCTTCTGATGAGCGAATTCCGCGAAACGCTGTACGCGGGTTACGCCCAGGCGCTGAGCGTCGATGAGCCGATCTACCAGGGCAATACCGGCCAGCAGGAGGTGCAGGTGTTCCGCAACCGGCGCTTCGGCCGTGTGCTGACGCTGGATGGCGTGGTGCAGACCACCGAGGCGGACGAGTTCGTCTATCACGAGATGCTCACCCACGTGCCGATTCTCGCCCATGGCGCGGTGCGCCGCGTGCTGGTGATCGGCGTGGGCGATGGCGGCATCCTGCGGGAGATCGTGCGGCATGCCGGCATCGAGGAAATCGTCGCGGTGGAGATCGACCCGCAGGTGGTCGAACTGTGCCGCGAACTGTTGCCGAAGCATTCGGCCGGCGCGCTGGATGATCCGCGCCTGCGGCTGGTCTACGCCGATGGCCTGGAGTACCTGGCGCAGAGCCGCGAGAGCTTCGACTTGATCCTTTGCGACTCCACCGATCCGGGTGGCCCCGCTGCCAGTCTGTTCACCGATGCCTTCTACCGCAACTGCCAGCAGCGCCTGGGCGCCAGCGGCATCCTCGCCACGCAGAACGGCGTGCCCTTCCTCCAGCCGGAGGAACTGGGCGGCACGGCGCGGCGGTTGGCGGACAGTTTCGCCGACTGGGGCTTCTTCCATGCGGCGGTGCCGACCTACATCGGCGGCAGCATGGCCTTCGGTTGGGCGTCGAACAGCGAGAAGGTTCGCCGCACCGACCTGGAAACCCTGCGCCAGCGCTTCGCGAAGAGCGGCCTGGTGACCCGCTACTACACCCCCGAGGTGCACCAGGCGGCGTTCGCCCTGCCGCGCTACATGCTCGACCTGATCGAGGCCGGGCTTCAGCGCGACAGCTGAGGGTTGTCCAGGCGCTGCGGCGTCCAGTCCGGGTCGCGGGCGCGAACCGGGCTGCTGACCTGCAGCACCGCGGTGCCGAAGCGCTGCTTGAAGTCCGCGCCGATCTGCGCCAAAGCCTGGCGCGTGTAGGGGTTGTCGGCGTGGATCAGGATCAGCATCCGCGACGGCAGCTTCTCCGGCCCGCCACTGGGACCGCGCCACTGGCCGTGCAGGTCGAGCCAGCTCAAGCCGTCGGGGAAACGCGGCGTCACCTCGCGGGCAAGGAAGTCCTCCCACTGCGACAGTTCCACCGCTTCCAGGTACAGCTCGGTGCGCAGCATGCGCCGGCCGCTGGCTTCACCGCTGGCGCTGGCGGTCGGTTCGTTCAACCAGAGCCCGAGCACTGCAGCGAAGAGCACAATCAAGGCGCCATTGCGCCACAGCACTTTCGCGCGCATCAGGCGCCCTCCTCCGACCAGCTTCGCGCCTGCCCCGCTCGCGGGCGCAGGATCAGTTGCAGCACGGCGCCCAGCGCCAGCACAGCGACGCCGAGCAAGGCGCCCCAGCCGACATAGGCGACGCTGGAATACAGCATGTACAGGCACACCGCGAGGAAGCCCAGCGGCAGCCAGGGATAGAGCGGCACGCGGATCGGCCGGGGCACTTCCGGGTGACGGCGGCGCAGGACGATCAGTGCCACGCTGCTGAGACTGAGGAACAGCCAGTACACCGGGGTCATGTACTCCACCATGGTGTTGAAGCCGTGACCGCTCCAGCCGCCGACCGCAATCAGCAGCAGCGCCACCACGCCCTCGGCCAGCAACGCGGCGCGCGGTACGCCGTGGCGCACATCCCAGCGGCCGAGCACGCGCAGCGCCGGTACGTCGCTGGCAGCGGCGTAGGTGGTGCGGCTGCCGACGATCAGCGTGGAGTTGATGCTGGCCACCGCGGAGACCACCACCACCGCCATGATCAGCCCGATGCCCGGCGCGCCGAAGGCCAGCCCGAGCAGTTCCAGTGCCGGCGCGCCGCTGGCGGCCAGGCCAGCGAAACCCAGGCCGCGGATGAACGCCCAGTTCAGCGCCAGGTAGATCAGCAGCAAGGCCGCCAGTGCGCCGAGCATGGCGGTGAAGATGCCCCGGCGGTTATCGCGCAGCTCCGCCGACAGCGTGGCCGCGTCGCTCCAGCCGCCGAAGGCGAGGAACACGTAGATCAGCGCGGCGGAGAAGCCGGCCACGCCGACCTGCTCCGGCTCCACCGGCGGCGCAACGGGCGGGACGACGCCGCGCCACTCCAGCCACAGGCCGGCGCCGACGATGCCGAGGAAGCCCGCCGCCACCAGCACCACCAGGCCGGCCTGGGTGCCGAAGCTGGTCCGCCAGCCGACGAGGTTGAGCGCCACCAGCGCGGCGACCAGTCCGCCCGCCAGCAGCACATTGCCCAGCTGGCCGAGGCCGAGCAAGGCGCTGAAGTGATCGGCGAAGAGGAAGGCCATCAGCGCGATCCAGCCGGTGTGCAGGATGGCGAAGCGCGACCAGGCGAACAGGAAGCCCACCCGCTGGCCGTAGGCACGTTCGAGGAAGTGGTAGTCGCCGCCGGGATGGGCGAAGGCCGAGGCCATCTCCACGTAGCACAGGGCGCCGACCATCGACAGCAGGCCGCCGAGAATCCACACCAGGTAGAAGTGCTCCTCGCCGACGTTGAGCGCTACCGTGGGCGCGGTCTTGAGGATGTCGCTGGTGATCACCATGCCCAGCGTCAGCAGCAGCGCGTGGATAGCGCCCAGGTGCCGGCGCGGGCCGGCCGGCTTGTCAGCGGCGAAGTTGTCAGCCATGGGTCGGCTCCGCAAAAGGAGTCGGGGCCGCGATGCGGCCCCTTGGATTTTCAGAAGAGCCGATCAGAACGAATAGCTCGCACGGGCGTAGTAGTACGCACCGTTGGAGCCGATCGGCGAGAGCACGTCGTACGGCAGGTTGCCGCCGTAGTTGATCTCCGAGCTGGAGCGTTCCGGGTAGTTGTCGGTGAGGTTGTTGCCGCCCACCGCCAGGCTGAACTGCGGGGTGAACTTGTAGGCCACCTCGGCATCCAGCTGCCATACCGCGCCGTAGGTCTGCTCCGGGTGGTAGCCGTCGCCGAAGTCGAACACGCGGGTGGTCTCGCCCTGCCGGGTCAGGCGGCCGAGCAGGTTCCACTGCGCATCGCTCCAGGTGGTGGTGAGGATGAAGCGGTCCCTGGGCGCGGCGTCGGTGAGGGTGTTGCGCTCCTCCACGCCGACCAGCGCGTCCTCGCCGATGCCCAGGTTGCTGAGCTGTTGCGGGGTGGCCTTGGTGCTGCGCACCTTGGTGTGGTTGTAGGTGTACGCGGTGGTCACGCCCAGCTGGCCGCCGACGAAGGGCTGGTGGTAGTTGAGCACCAGCTCGGCGCCATCGGTGCGGGTGTCGGCGGCGTTGGTGAAGAAGTTCACGTCGTGCACGCCAGCGACGCCGAAGTTGTCCTGGATGAACTGCTCCATGGCGTCGCTGCCGATGCGCTGGGACAGGGTGATGCGGTCATCGACGTCGATACGGAACACATCGAAGGACAGGTCGAAGCGATCATTGAGCTGCGCGGTCAGGCCCAGGCTGAAGTTCTTCGAGGTCTCCGGGTCGAGCTTCTCGGCGCCCAGCGCGCGGGCGATCGGATCGTTCACCGAGAGCACGCGGATATCGGTCAGCGTGCCGCCGTCGCCGAAGTTGCTGGTGGTGCTCTGGTAGCCGACCTGGGCCAGCGATGGCGCACGGAAGTTGGTGGACGCCGCGCCGCGCAGGGCCAGTACCGGAGTCAGCTGGTAACGCCCGCTGAGCTTGCCGGTGAGCTTGCTGCCGGCATCGTCGTAGCGCTCCCAGCGTGCAGCGGCATCGACGAAGAACTGGTCGGTGAGATCCCCCGACAGATCGATGTAGGTGCCGAAGACATTGCGGTCGATATCCGACTCTTCGCTGGGGCGCAGGCCGTTGGCGCCGTCCGCGCCGACGCCGTAGTACGAGGCCTCGTCGCCGGCGGTGGTGATGTAATTCTCGTAGCGGTACTCGCCACCGAGCGCGAGCACGAAGGGCCGCCCGGCCAGGCTCAGCTCGCGGCTGAGGTCGAGGTTGGCGACGCTCTGGCGCAGCTCGTAATCACCCGTGTCGAAGCGGGTCGGCGTGTCTTCGCCCAGCGAAGCGTTGAGGGTACGCCGGGTCGAGGATTCGAAGCGGTTGCGACCGTGGGTGACGCTGGCGTCGTAGTCCCAGGTGTCGGCGATCAGGCCCTTGTAGCCCACGGTCCCGGAAAGGTCGGTGTTGTCGCCCAGGGACTGCGGCAGGTAGCCGTTGGGGTAGATCTCCGGGTGCTCGTCCGGGTAGCGGTAGAACTCCGCGCCCGTGGTGTGGCGCTCGTTGTACAGGCCGAAGGAATACAGCTTGCCGCTGCCCAGGGCGACATCGCCGTTGAACCAGGCGTTGACGTCACGCGCCAGGCCGTCGCCCATCACATAGTTGCGTTGTCCGGGGGTGTCGGCGAAGCCGTCGTAGCCGGCGCGGTTGGTCGGCTCGCGGTTGATGAATTCCGCGCCGCCACGGACGAAGCCGTCCTCGCCCAGGCGGGTGCCGGCCTTGGCGGCGGTGTAGGAGTTCTGGCCGTCGGTGGTGGTCTTGCCGATGGCGTCCTGGTGGGTGTGGTAGGCGCCATAGCTGGTGGTCACCTCGCCGCCTTCGGGGGCGTCGTCGAGGATGATGTTGATCACCCCGGCAATGGCATCGGAGCCGTACTGCGCTCCGGCGCCGTCGCGCAGCACTTCGATGCGCTTGATGGCGCTGATGGGGATCGAGTTGAAGTCCACCGGCGCGGTGCCGCGGCCGATCTTCGACGAGTCGTTGACCAGCGCCGAGGTGTGCTGGCGCTTGCCGTTGATCAGCACCAGCACCTGGTCCGGGCTCATGCCGCGCAGCTGGGCGGCACGCACATGGTCAGCACCACCGGAGTTGGACTGGCGCGGGAAGTTGAAGGACGGCAGCAGCGTCGCCAGGGCCTGGCCCAGTTCGCCACCGACGGCGCCGGTGGATTGCAGGTCCTGCGCGGTGAGCACATCCACCGGTACTGGGGAATCCAGCAGGGTGCGGTTGTTTCCGCGGGTGCCGGTGACCAGCACGGTCTCCAGCTTGGTGGTGGCCTCGGGGGTCGACGAACTTTCGTCGGCGTGCGCGGAGGCCTGGGCGATGACCGAGGCCACCGCAACGGCAATAAGGGAACGGGATAACACGCGAAATACTCCTGTCTCGCTTAAAGAGCGCCACTCGCCGTTGGCGGCGAGTCCGGAACTCCGCTTTTTTGGGTTCTTTTGACTTGAGCGGTTGGTGTCGGAAGTCCGGAAACCGCGAGCGACTGTCCCCCTCAGGGTGGAGAAAACAGTGCTCGGGAAAGCGCTCCAGGTGTCACGGCCGGTCACTGTTCGTGATGAGCGAAAAGGCGCGGCTCTCGGTATCGCGGGTCATCCATGACCCGATGGGGAAGGCGTCATCCTAGCTAGTGGCAGAATGCTTTCAAACGAATAAAAAATGCTTTGTTTATAACTATTTACAGTGACCTGACAGCAACAACAGCCAGTGTTGCTGGAGCAACAGCGAGCCCTTCAATCGAAGGCCTTGCGCTCCCATTCATCCTCGGGAATATCCAGCGCGGCGCCGGAGAAACGCTCCTCACGGAACGGGTCAGCCTCGTTGTGGAAGCCGTTGCGCTCCCAGAACCCGTGGCGGTCGCTGGTGCTGAACTCCAGCTCGCGCAACCACTTCGCGCTCTTCCAGAAATAGCGCCCGGCGATCACCAGCCGCAGCGGCCAGCCATGCACCGGGGTGAGTGGTTCGCCGGCGTAATGCGTGGCGAGCAGGCTGTCCGGACGTAGCAAGTCCTCCAGCGGTAGATTGGTCTCATAGTCGTGGTCGGCGTAGGCCATGACGAACTGCCCGGCTGGCTGCACACCGTAGTGCTCGAACAAGTCGGACAGGTGCACGCCGCGCCAGGCGGTGTCGAACTTCGACCAGCGCGTGACGCAATGGATATCGCAGACCAGCTCACGCTGCGGCAAGGCCAGCAGATCGTCCAGGCTCAGTTCCAGCAGCTGCGGCCCGAGATTTTGCCCAGACAGTGCACCGGACAGGCGCAGGCGCCAGGTTTCGCGCGCGTATTCCGGTACCTCGCCCTCATGCAGGATCGGAAAACGCTCGGTCAGTACCTGCCCCGGCGGCAGGCGCTCGCCATAGCGCGGGTCGCCCTTGGGCGAACGCGCCTTCTTCAGGCGCCCGGCCTTGTCATGCATCGTCCGATCCTCAGTTGGCCAGCGGAATCCACGGCGCCTGCGCGACCTTCTGCGCCTCACCGAAGGCCGGTACCTTGCGCGCCAGGTCGCGGACGTTCTTCACGTCCAGGTCCAGCAGTTGCTGGCGGGTAATCAGCGTCGGCGGCACCAGCACCTGCTCGCCGGGATTCTCCCCGGCGATGCGCAGCGCCAGACTGCGTACGCTGATGGCGCCGGCCACTTCCGGATTGACCGCCGCGGTGGCGCTCCAGGCGCTGCCCTCCTCCTTCATGATCTGGATGTCGGCCGTGGAAATATCGGCGCTGTAGATCTTCACCTGCTTGCCCAAGCCGGCCTCGTCCACGGCGATCTTCACGCCCTTGGCGAACTCGTCGAAGGGTGCGAAGAACACGCTGATGCCAGGGTTGGCGCGCAGCACCGCGCTGGCCTGATCAGCCACCGAGTTGGCGATGGGGGCATTGAGCGTGCCGAAGCGCGCCTTCTCGACGATGCCGGGGTTCTCGGCCTTCACCTGGCGCCAGATTTCGTCGCGGCGCTCCATGGGGGTGAAGCCGTCGATGTACACGTAGCCGGCCTCGAAGGCATTGCCGTTGTCCTGCAGCACCTGCTTGAGCGCCAGGCGCGCCAGCTCGCGGTGATCCTGCTCGACGCGGGTGATGCGCGGGTCGTTCACGTCGACGTCGAAGGTGACCACCTTGATGCCCTTGGCCAGCGCCTTGTCGATGGAATCCTTGAGCGTCTCCGCCAGGCCGAGCTGGACGATGATGCCGTCCACGCCCAGGTCGATGGCCTGCTCCAGCATCTCGCGCTGGGTGGCGGCCTGCTGGCGGGCGTCGAACACGCGCAGCTTCACGTCCAGCGCATCGGCCTGCTTCTCCACGCCGCGCAGGTAGGCCTCGGGGAAGTCGCCGGAGAACAGGTAGCCGACCAGCGCGATCTGCACGCCGCCCTTGTCGAAAGGTGCCGGCGCACCGGGCAGACCAGCCGCCAGCGCAGAGGTTGCGCCGGACAACAACAGGCCGGCGGCGAACAGCGCGCGCAGGGATTTGGCGGGGGTGAATTTCATCCGTTGAATCTCCGAAAAAAGCGATCAGCGCCCGCGCCGGGCCAGACCGAAAGTGAACATCAGGGCTGCGACCAGCACGGCACCCTTGACGAAATCCTGCGCGTAGTAAGGCGCGTTGAGCATGGTCAGGCCGTTGAGCAGCGTGGCCACCAGCACGGCGCCCACCAGGGTGCCGAAAGCATTGGGCTTCTGCGCGCCGAGCACGGCAAAGCCGATCAGCGCGGCACCGAGGGCATCGAGCACCAGCCCGTTGCCGGAACTGACGTCGCCCCGCCCCAGGCGCGCCGCCAACAGCAAGCCACCCAGCGAGGCCAGCAACGCCGACAGCACGTAGGCGAGCAGCTTGTAGCGCTCCACCGGCGCACCGGCGAGGCGCGCGGCCTGCTCGTTGCCGCCAATGGCGTAGAACAGCCGGCCCGGCCGCGTGCGTTCGAGGAACAGCCAGACCAGCAGCGCGCAGCCAAGCATGATCACCACGGGCACCGGTACGCGGTCCCACAACTGGGCGCGCCCCAGGGCGAGAAACCCGCTGGCGAAGGCACCCGGCGCTTCATCGCCGTTGGGCAAGGTCATGCCGACGGCGATGGAGCGGCCACCGGTGGGAATCAGCTGCACGCCCACCACCAGGAACATGCTGCCGAGGGTGGCGAGGATGTCCGGCACGCGCATGCGCACGATCAGCCAGCCATTGAGCAGCCCGACCAGGGTGCCGAGGCCCAGGCTGATGAGGACCGCCGCCAGCGGCCCCCAGCCCAGGACCACCATCACGTAGCTGGCGCTCATCAGGCTCAGCGCGGCGACCGCGCCGATGGACAGGTCCAGCCCGCCCACGGTCATGCTCAGGGTCACGCCCAGGGCGAGCAGCGCGACGATGGACACCGATTGCAGGACCAGGAACAGGTTGCCGACCCGCAGGAAGGCCGGTTCCAGCAACGCGAACACCAGCACCAGCAAGGCCAGCAGCAGGAGCAGCGCGTAGTGGATGAGGAAGTCGAGCAGGCGTGCGACGGACAGCGTCGCCGGGCTGCCCACGGCAGTTCTAGACACGCACGGCTCCTTTTTCAGACATGCGAAATTTCCTGATGCGAAGGGTGGATCGGAGTGAGGTGGGCGACGATCTCGCTGCGTTGCAGATCGTGCCGGGGCAGTTCGGCGACCACCGCGCCGTCGCGGACGACGAGAATGCGGTCGGCGATTTCCAGGGCTTCGTCCGGGTCGCTGCAGATCACCAGCGTGGCGCGGCCGGCGGCGCTGGCGCGGATGCGTTGGCCGATGTCGCGGCGGGCGCGCACGTCGACGCCCTGGAAGGGCTCGTCGAGGATCAGCACGCGGCCCTGCCCCAGCAGCCAACGAGCGAGGATGACCTTCTGCTGATTGCCGCCGGAGAGCAGTTCCAATGCGGACTCCATGCCGTCTCCCTGGATAGCGGGCCCTTTGATGCCCAGCACTTCGATCTGCTCGGCAACCGCCGCGCGCTCGGCGTTGCGGTCGATGAAGCCCAAGCGCGTGAAACCACGCAGGAACGGCAACGTCATGCTCGCGCGCACCGAGAACCCCGGCACCCGCGAGTTGCGCGCGCGGTCCTCGGCGGCGAAGAACACTCCGGCCGAAATGGCTTCGCGCGGTGTGCGCGGCAGCCAGTCGCGTCCATCGAGACGGATCGCTCCCGCATGGTGCTTGCGCAGGCCGAACAACACTTCGGCGATCTCGCTCTTGCCCGCGCCGAGCAGGCCGGTCAGGGCAACTACTTCGCCTTCATGCAAGTCCAGGTCGAAGGCCGCGCTATGGGCTTCGAGCTGCCAGTCGCGCAGGGACAACACGTTCGCGCCACGCTGCAAAGGCAGCAATCCGGCCTCGCCCAGCGCGGCGCCGAGCATGGACTCCACGGCAGCACCGAGGTCCAGTGGCGCATTGAATTCGCCCACCAGGCGGCCATCGCGCAGCACCAGCGCGCGGTCCGCCACGCGTTGCAGGTCCGACAGGCGATGGGAGATATAGAGGATCGCCACGCCGCGTTTGCGCAGATGGTCGATGAGATGGAACAGACGCTCGGCCTCGACGGTCGACAGCGATGCGGTGGGCTCGTCGAGGATCAGCAGGCGCGGTTTCAGCGCCAGTGCGCGGGACAGGATCACCAGTTGCCGGTCGGCCGTGCCGAGGGTTTCGATGGACGCCTGCAGCGGCAGGTGCAACTCCAGGGCCGCGGCGATTTCGGTGGCACGCTTGAGCACCTCGCCAGGGCTGAACAGGAACGAGCCGGAGGCGCCGCAGAGTTCGTCCAGCAACAGGTTTTCTGCAACGCTCAGGCCGGGCACCACGCCTTGCTCCACCTGCTGATGCACCGCGACGATACCGTGGCGACGAGCATCCTGCGGCGCGGCGAAACGGACTGCCTCGCCATCGATCAGCAACTGCCCGGTGTCGTGGGCGTGGGAGCCGGCAAGAATCTTCACCAGCGTCGACTTGCCCGCGCCGTTGGCGCCCAGCAACGCGAGTACTTCGCCCGGGCGGATGTCGAGGTTCAGGTCGACCAGCACGCGGTTCTCGGCAAAGGATTTGCCGACGCCATCGAGGCGGAGGAATGCGGCGGTAACGGACTGGGTGGACATGGGGCTCTCTGTACGAGACGCGAGTCGGCGCGGAAGAGCGAGAGCGCCGTATCAGAGCTTCGCCGTTGGACTGAGCGGCGATTCTTTTATAATCTCAAATCATGCATCAACTTATTTTTAATATCGTTTATGCATAAGCTAACAACCGCTCCACCGCTGCGCCCCTCGCTGTTCGCCCAGCAACAGCGGCCGAAAAAACGGCTGACGCGTCCGCAGGCGGACGGTTAGCATCCTGAGCATTCAACCCGGAAGTGAGTAGTCGAGATGGCGAACGAAACCTACATTCCCCCCCGCGTCTGGACCTGGGACAAGAGCAACGGCGGCACCTTCGCCAGTATCAACCGGCCCATCGCCGGCCCGACCCATGACAAGCAGCTGCCGCGCGGCAAGCACCCGTTGCAGCTGCATTCGCTGGCCACGCCCAACGGCGTGAAGGTCACCATCCTGCTCGAGGAGCTGCTGGAACTGGGCGTGACCGACGCCGAGTACGATGCCTGGCCGATCAAGATCGGCGACGGCGACCAGTTCGGCAGCGGTTTCGTCGAGATCAACCCGAACTCGAAGATCCCCGCCCTGCTGGACACCAGCGTCAAGCCGGAGCTGCGCATCTTCGAATCGGGCTCGATCCTGGTGTACCTCGCGGAAAAGTTCGGCCACTTCCTGCCCAGGGACCTGGCCAAGCGCACCGAGACGCTGAACTGGCTGTTCTGGCAGATGGGCAGCGCGCCCTTCCTCGGCGGCGGCTTCGGCCACTTCTACGCCTATGCGCCGGAGAAGTACGAGTACCCGATCAACCGCTACGCCATGGAGGTCAAGCGCCAGCTCGACGTGCTCGACCGCCAGCTCGCCGAAAACCGCTACATCGCCGGCGACGAGTACAGCATCGCCGACATGGCGATCTGGCCCTGGTACGGCGCGCTGCTGAACAACCAGGTGTACGAGGCGGCCGAGTTCCTCGACGTGGAGAGCTACACCCACGTGCGCCGCTGGACCGACGAAATCGCCGCGCGCCCGGCGGTACAGCGTGGCCGGCGGGTCAACCGCACCTGGGGCGATGATGCGTTGCCGGAGCGGCACAGTGCGGAAGATTTCACGCGCTGAGGCTGTCACTGATATCCCCGAGTGAATCGGGTTCGCGAGCAAGCTCGCTCCTACAGGACCAGCGCTGGCTTTGGCTTTGGCTTGATGAGTCTTCCAGAGAGACGCCCACACGCTCCGAACCGCCCCGTTCAGGAGGCCTCGTTGAATTGGAGTTTCAGGGGTTGAGCGACACGGATGTCGCGAGAGCGCTGTCGGGCCAGGGATGGCCCGTCAGCGCGTGCCCCTGAAACTTCAATTCAACGAGGGAATTTTTCGCCTAGGCGAAAAACCGGATGTCCGGGGCAAGACCTTTTGGTTCCTTTTGGGGCGTTTGCCAAAAGGGACTCGCCCGAGGGGGCGAAACCGGAAGTTCGCGCGCACGCCGAAGCGACGCTGGAAACCAAGGCGCGAGGCATACACATCGCGGACGGAGTCCGCTCCTACGAACAGGCGCCGTGCCACAGCGGTTCGCGAGCAAGCTCGCTCCTACGAAAAGCAAAAAACCGGGCCCTCTTTCGAGGCCCCGGTTTCTGCATTTCAGCGATCGCTTACTTGCCAGCCGTCAGCGCGTTGTAGCTGGTCATCAGATTCCGGTAATCCGGAATGTGGTTGGAGCACAACGCCGCCAAGCCTTCGATGTCGTTGCGCCAGTCGCGGTGCAGCTCACAGGCCACGCCGAACCAGGTCATCAGCTGCGCACCGGCCGCTTCCATCCGGCGCCAGGCGGCGTCACGGGTCATCTCGTTGAAGGTGCCGGAAGCATCCGCCACCACGAACACATCGAAGCCTTCGGCCAGGGCCGACAGCGCCGGGAATGCCACGCAGACCTCGGTCACCACGCCGGCGATGATCAGTTGCTTCTTGCCGGTGGCCTTCACCGCCTTGACGAAGTCTTCGTTGTCCCAGGCGTTGATCTGGCCGGGGCGGGCGATGTATGGGGCGTCCGGGAACTGGGCCTTCAGCTCGGG
The DNA here is from genome assembly GCF_051990045.1 of Pseudomonas sp. YH-1. Lineage (NCBI taxonomy): Bacteria > Pseudomonadati > Pseudomonadota > Gammaproteobacteria > Pseudomonadales > Pseudomonadaceae > Pseudomonas > Pseudomonas sp. YH-1. Next base: position 4,998,525 of record NZ_CP178184.1, read on the forward strand.
TACCAGCGGGCCGTTGGGGCCGGTTTCGAAGCTGGTGGTGAGGATGGTCGGCAGGTTGAAGAATTTGGCCAGGTCACCCAGCGCCAGCACGTTGTTCTTGAACTTGTCCGGATCGATGTCGCGGACCAGCGAGAGCAGACCGGCCTGGTGGTCGACCAGCAGGACGGCGGCGTTGTCTTTGTCCAGGCGGTTGTAGGTGGCGTTGGTCATGGTGAAATCCTCGATTTGCTTTCAGTGGGGCCGGCTGGGCCGGAAGGTTTTGGACTCGTCTGCAGTGCGTCACTGCATGGGAAGAGAGATTAAATTCGACACCCTTGCTCCACCAGACGGCAAAATTCGCTTCTAGCGTTCCATTTAAAGAACGATAAATAGCAACAATGCCGCCGGAGGTCGGGGCTAGCCCGCGTGCCGCCAGGTGGATTGACGCCTCTCGTCCAGGAAACGGCGCTGCCAGCTCAGCGGCGTGACGCCTTCGATGCGGCAGAAGATCCGGCAGAAATGCGCCTGGTCGCAGAAGCCGCATTGCAGGCCAATCTCCGCCAGCGCGAAGGCCGACTCGCGCATCAGTTGCTTGGCCTTTTCCACCCGCAGGATTCGCATCCAGGCCTGGGGCGAGTGGCCGGTGGTGACCTTGAACTTGCGGGTGAAATCGCTGCGTGACAGCGCACAGGCGGCAGCCAGGTCGCTGACCGTGATGCCGACGTCCAGATGCTTGAGCAGCAGCGCCTGGGCGCGCTCCTTCTGCCACGGGGCCAGGTCGCGCTTGGGGGCGCTCACTGGAATCTGGCTGATGAGTCTCTGAAACATGCTGGTCCCTCCCCTGCGATCTGCAGACCATTCTTTGTGGGCGCAGGGGTAGCGGCGAGTTAAAGCTGGTTAAACCGCATTAACCCGCAGAAGAGGAAAGACAGCAGTTCGACGGCCAGGAGCGAAGAATTCCAGGGTCCGCACGGCAGCTCGCGAACATGCCGAACGCGCCGGCAACTTGCCGCCTTGCCTTGTACTGCGTGGCTTGCAGCTCAAGAGAACGGCACAGCTGGCAGCCGGGCACCGTTTCGCCAGCCGTGCTACAGCGTGCCTGGCGTTAATCCTTATTAAGCCCGCCGGCAAAACTCCACGACCGGCACAGGATGGCTCAACGATGAGCCGTCGTTTACCCTGACCGCCATGACAGAAGAACGGCCAATCGACCGCAGAGTCGATGGACCTGTGCCACCAGGGCTGATGCCTGGACCGGCGTGAAACCTGCCCCCAGCGTGTGAAAGCGACGACCAGACGATGATTCCCGAGCCCGTGGCCACGGTCGAAACCGTGCTTCATTTCGGCCCCTACCAGATCTACCCCGCCTCCCGTGTGATCCTCGAAGCCGGCCGCCCGCTGCGCCTGGGACAACGCGCGCTGGACATCCTGCTGGCGCTGCTGGAGCGCGCCGGCCAGGTGGTCAGCAAGCGCGAACTACTGGCCCGAGCCTGGCCCGGCCAGGACATCGACGAAGGCAACCTGCGGGTTCACATGACCGCCCTGCGCAAGGCGCTGGGGGACGGCCAGAATGGTCGGCGCTTCATCGTCACGATCGCACTGCGCGGGTACAGCTTCGTCGAGCCACTGACGGCCTCGGCACAGGCGACGCCCGCTCCCGATGACGGCCAGTCGGCGGACCACAACCTGCCGCCCCGGCGCAACCGCCTGCTGGGCCGCGAAGCGGAGCTTGCACGCCTGGTCGCCGAGCTGCCGCGTCGTCGCTGCGTCAGCCTGGTGGGCTGCGGCGGCATCGGCAAGACCAGCCTCGCCCTGCACGCCGCCGAACACTTCATCGGCCAGTATCCCCACGGCATCCGTATGCTCGATCTCACCCAACTGCAGGACGCGCGACCGCTGAACAGCACGCTCGCCTGTGCGCTGGGCCTACCGGGGCTGGCAGGCGAATCGCTGGAACAGCTCTGCCGCCAGGTCGCCGACCGGCAGATGCTGCTGCTCATCGACAACTGCGAGCACCTGATCGAGGCCGCCGCGCACCTGGTGGAATGCCTGCTGCGCCACGCGCCGCGGATTCATATCCTCGCCACCAGCCGCGAAAGCCTGCGCGCCATCAGCGAATACATCCTGCCGTTGCGGCCGCTCGATTGCCCGCCGGTGCAGGTCGGCAGCGTCGAGGACGCCCTCACCTACCCCGCCGTCGCGCTACTCATCGAGCGAACCCGTGAGAGCCACGAGGACTTCGAACTCCGCACCGAGGACCTGCCGCGGATTGGCGAAATCTGCCGGCGCCTGGAAGGCATTCCGCTGGCGCTGGAACTGGCCGCCGGCCACCTGGGCCTGGCCGACGGCAGCCTCGACGCGCTGCTGCAGGACGGCTACCTGGACCTTCCGCTGCAATCGGAGGAATCGCCCAACCGCCACGAACACCTGCGCGCGATGCTCGACTGGAGCTATGCGCTGCTGCGCTCGGCGGAGCAATCCTGCCTGCGTCGCCTGAGCGTGTTCCGCGGCGGCTTCACGTTGGACTCCATCGCCGCCGTCCTCGGCCAGCCAGTGGACCTGGGCGCGGCCTTCGTGCTGGTGAACCAGCTGACCGCCAAGTCGCTGCTGACCACCGAGATCCGCAGCGACGAGGTCACTTACCGGCTGCTCGAACCGACCCGCCTGCACGCGCTGGAGAAACTCCAGGCCGCCGGTGAACTGCACGAAGCCCGCGAGCGCCATCTGCAGCTCTGCCTGAGCACAATGCAGGCTGCGCAGAACGAATGGGAAAGATCCGCCTCGCTGGGGTGGCTGAAGCGGCACTCACCGTGGCTCGCGGAAATCCGCGCCGCTCTCGACTGGGGCCTGCGCGCAGAAATCCGACACACCCAGGCGATCCATCTCGCAGCCTGCTCGGCGCCGCTGTGGCAGGAGCTGTCGCTGCTGCATGAATACGGCCCCTATGTCAGTGCGGCGCTCGGTCTGCTCAGCGCCGAATCCGCTTCGTCACTGCAACTGGCCATGCGCCTGGAGCTGGCGCTGGGCAACACCACCTACCACGATGTACGCAATCGTCAGGCGGACGAGGCCTTCCAGAACGCCCGCTTCCTGGCGCAGCAGCTTGGCGATCTCGACGGTGAACTCACCGCGCTGTCCGGCGGCCTGGCCGTGCTGCTGTGGGCTGGCCAGTACCAGCAGGCGGCCGAGCAGAGCCGCCACTTCGACCGACTGAGCAACGGCCAGGGCGAGATGCTCGCCACCAGCGCCCTGCGCCTGAAGGTGCTGGCGCTGCATTACTCGGGCAATCAGGTACGCGCCCAGGCCGTCGGCGAAGAAGTGCTGAATCGTCTGGAGCAACAGCGCCGGGCCAACCGCTTCGCCCCTTGCCTGGGCGTGCAATACGACCAGCAGGTCGCCTCCCTCGCCACCCAGGCGCGCACGCTGTGGCTGCGGGGCCGGCCCGAGCAAGCGGAGCGCATGGCGACACAGGCCATCGAACTGGCCCGCGAGATCGACCACAGCGCTTCCATCGCTTACAGCCTCGCGGTAGCCGGCTGCGTCATCGCCTTCTACAACGGCGAGTTCGACAAGGCCCGCCGCCGCGTGCGGCAGATGATCGAAGTCGCCGAGCGCCACCGCGTGCCGTTGTTCACCGACTGGGCGCGACACTACGCCTGGGCCATGCAACTCGACGAAACGGTTGGCGCCGCGACACCCGCCGTCGGCCTGGTGCGCGACATCGTGCAGACCCTCGGCGGTCGCCCCCTGCCCTCCGACCAGGCGCAGCTGATGCGCGCACGGACCGGCGCGGCGGGTTGGTGCGCTCCGGAAATCCTGCGCAACGAAGCCGTTGCCCTGCTGGCGCGCGGCGATCGCGAATCCCTCCTGGGCGGGGAAACCCTGCTCACCCGCGCCCTGACGCTGGCCCAGGAGCAAGGCGCGCAGGCCTGGGAGCTACGCTCGGCCACCTGCCTGGCGGAGCTGTGGAATGCGCAGGGCCAGCCGGAAGCCGCGCGGCAACTGCTGGAGCCGGTCTACCTGCGCTTCACCGAGGGTTTCGACTCACCGGACCAGCGCCGTGCACGGCAATGCCTGGAGCTCGTCAGCGCTCGCTGAGAGTCAGTAACGGCAGCGTCTCGGCACAAACCCCTTGTGCAACGCGGCGCACGAATAGAGAATGCGATTCATTGTCATTTGAACCCTTCCCCGATCATGTCGTCCGCTCCGCCCTCTTCCCTTCAACGGCTTTACGTCGAACACAATGGCTGGCTCAGGCAATGGCTGCGAGTGCGCCTGGGCAACGCCCAGGATGCGGCGGACCTGGCGCAGGACACCTTCCTGCGCGTGCTCACCTCGCGCAATACCGAGGCCATTCGTGAGCCGCGCAGCTACCTCAGCTCCATCGCCCGCGCGCTGATGATCGACGGCTTCCGCCGCCGCGCCATCGAACAGGCCTACCTGGAGAGCCTGGCGGCGCGGCCGGAGCCGCTGGATATTTCGCCGGAGCTGCGTCTGTCGATCCTGGAGACCCTGACCGCCATCGACAACATGCTCGACGGCTTGGGCGAGCGAACTCGCCAGATATTCCTCGCGGTGCAGCTCGAAGGGCTCACCTACAAGGCCGCCGGCGAACGTCTGGGCGTGTCGGTGACCACGGTGAAGAACCACATGATCCGCGCCATGACCCGCTGCCTGCTGCTGTGCGAGGACTGACTTCATGACACCAGACCTCAAGGTGCTCGAAGCCGCCGCCACCTGGTACGTACAGTTCAGCGCCCACCCGCCGCGCGACAGCGAACGCCAGGCGTGGCGCCAGTGGCTGGAAGCGGACCCCGCGCACCGCCTGGCCTGGGAGCGCGTCGAGCGCCTGCAGGGGCAATGGGCGGCACTGCCTCGGGACGTTTCGCTGAACACCCTCGCCGGAGTGCGCGCACGTCGGCGCGCGGTGCTCAAGACAGTCGCATTGCTGATTTGCGCGGGGGGTGCGGGCTGGTTGGCGACCGGTTCGCGCCCCTACCAGGCGCTGCTGGCCGGCGAGCGTACCGGAGTGGGCGAACGACGCCAGCTGCAACTGGCGGACGGCACACGCGTCGACCTCAACACCAGCACCGCGCTGGACGTGGCCTACGACGAGCGCCTGCGCCAGATAAAACTGCGTGAAGGCGAAATCCTCGTGGAAACCGGCAAGGACCCTGCCGGCCGCCCCTTCATCGTACAGACCGCGCAGGGCACGGTGCGCGCGCTGGGCACCCGCTTCAGCGTACGTTGCCACTCGAAAGACACCCGCGTGAGTGTGCTGGAGCACGCTGTGGAGCTACGCGCCCTGGAAGCAGCGGATCGACCACGGCGGCTGGAGGCCGGCCAGCAGGCGCGCTTCGACGAAGCCTGGGTCTCGCCGCCGACACCACTGCGCGAGGGCGAGGGAGCCTGGGCCAAGGGCATCCTCACCGTGGTGGACTGGCCGCTGGGCGAGTTCATCGCCGAGCTGGACCGTTACCGCCATGGCCTGCTGCGTTGCTCGGACGAGGTGGCGGGCCTGCGTTTGTCCGGCGCCTACCGCCTCGACCAGATCGACGCGATCCTGCAGAACCTGGGCAAGTCGCTGCCCGTCCACGTGACTTATCGCACCCGCTACTGGGTCACCGTCGAGGCGGCCTGACCGGCGCCGGAAAAAATCTTCAGGAAGGGTTGCCGATTTTCATTCTCGTTCGGCCAACACAGGAAGCAGCCATGAGCGCTGCCACTGCGTACCCGCCAACGAAAGGAAAATCGAATGTCGTACTCCCCTCCGAGCGCCGCCCGGCCCCTGTCCCGCGCCATCCACCTGGCGCTGCTGAGCCTTGCACTGGGTGGCACTTCGGCCCTGGGCGCACTGCCGAACCTGGCGCTGGCGCAATCGCTGGAGAACAGCCAGGTGACGGCCTTTCAGGTCCAGCCGGGCGAGCTCGGCCAGGTCCTGAGCCAGTTCGCCACCGACGCGCACATCACCCTGTCTTTCAGCGCCGAGCAGACGCGCGGCCGGCATAGCGCCGGATTGCAGGGCAGCTACAGCATCGACGCCGCTCTGGCGAAGCTGCTCGCCGGCAGCGGCCTGCGCGCCCAGCGCGAGGACAACGGCGGCTACGTGCTGGTGCGCGACGAGGGCGCGCTGGAGATGGACGAGACCACCATCACCGGGCAGCTGGGAGCCACCACCGAGGGCACCGGCTCGTACACCACCGGCTCGACCAGCACCGCCACCAAGATGAACCTGTCGATCCGCGAGACGCCACAGTCGATCAGCGTCGTCACCCGCCAGCGCATGGACGACCAGAACCTGCAGAGCATCTCCGAGGTGCTCAACCAGACGCCCGGCGTGACCATGTCCCAGGACGGCGGCGAGCGCTTCAACATCTACTCCCGCGGCAGCGCCATCAACACCTACCAGTACGACGGCGTGACCACCTACCAGGAGAACCAGACCCGCACCATGCCCAGCACCCTGATGGACATGGCGATCTACGACCGCGTGGAGGTGGTGCGCGGCGCCACCGGCCTGATGACTGGCGCCGGCGACCCCAGTGGCGTGGTCAACGTGATCCGCAAACGCCCGACCCGTGACTTCCATGCCTACGTGCAGGGCGGCGTCGGCTCCTGGGACTACAAGCGACTGGAGACCGACGTCTCCGGCCCGCTGACCGACACCGGCAACCTGCGCGGGCGCATGGTCGCCGCGAAGCAGGTCAACGACACCTTCATGGACTGGTACAAACAGGACCGTGACATCGTCTACGGCGTCATCGAGGCCGACCTCACCGACACCACGGTGGCGCGCCTGAGCATCGACCACCAGCGCTATCGCCCCACCGGCGCGCAGGGTGTGCCGATGCTCTACACCAACGGCGAGCAGACCGATTTCTCGCGCTCGACCAGTTCCGGCGCGCGCTGGAACGAGGACCGCTTCGACACCAACAACTACACCTTCGGGCTCGAACAGCAGCTGGCCAACGACTGGCAGCTGAAGGTCGCCGCGACCTACATGGAGGTCGACCGCGACACCCGCACCGGCTCCTACCAGAGCTCCACCGGTATGTCCTACATCCCCCCCGAGGGCATCGCCAACATCAACCAGGCGTACTCTGAAGCCAACCAGCGGCAGAAGGCTGTCGACGCCACTGTGCAGGGTCCGTTCGAGCTGTTCGGCCAGACCCACGAGCTGATCTTCGGCGCCAACTACCTCGACTACGTGAACCACCATTACGCCTGGACCGGGCCGACGGCGAAGGTGGACTTCAATACCTGGAACAACGAGCTGCCCAAGCCCGACAAGGACGGCTTCGCCCCCTCGCTGGACTACGACGTGGACACCCAGCAGAGCGGCTACTTCGGCGCCGCGCGTTTCAACCTCATGGACGACCTGCACCTGATCCTCGGTGCCCGTGGCAGCAACTACCACTATCACTACTACTCGAAAAGCATCGCCTCGGGATACGTGCTGGACTACGGCATGACCGAGCGCGGGGTGGTCACGCCCTATGCCGGCCTGGTCTACGACCTGACGCCGGACCAGTCCGTCTACGTCAGCTACACCGACATCTTCAAGCCACAGTCCAGCCAGGATCGCAGCGGCAAGGTGCTCGACCCGGTGGTCGGCAAGAACTACGAGGTCGGCTGGAAAGGCGCGTTCTACGACGGCCAGCTCAACGCCAACGTCGCCGCCTACCTGATCAAGCGCGACAACGTGGCCGAACTGGACGCCGGCTACACCGTGCCCGGCACCGACGAAGACGCCTACAAGGCAGTGAGCGGTGCCAAGACCAAGGGTATCGACCTGGAACTGGCCGGCGAACTGGCGCCCGGCTGGCAGTTGCAGACCAGCTTCAGCCACTCGCGTACCGAAGATGCCGACGGCGAGCGGCTGACCACCCAGCTACCGCTGGACACCTTCCGCCTGTGGAGCACCTACGACCTGCCCGGCCAATGGAACCGCCTGACGGTGGGCGGCGGCGCCAGCTGGAACTCCAGCAACTCGCTGTACTTCAGCCGCTACAACAGCCGTGTGGGTCAGGACGACTACACCGTGGTCAACCTGATGGCGCGCTACCGTCTCACCGACCAGCTCTCCACCACGCTGAACCTCAACAACGTACTGGACGAGAAGTACTACGCGGGGTTCTCCGGCAGCTACGCCCATTACGGTGCGCCGCGCAACCTGATGATGAACGTGCGCTACGACTTCTGAGCGCCTTGCCCCGGAACCTACGTAAAGGCCGCCGACGCTTGCTGTCGGCGGTCTGCATTGTGACGAGGAAAGGAATCTCGTAAACTAGAATAGTTCTCATTTAATGATTTCCCGTCATGGACTCGACACGGCGCGCGCCACAGGACAGCATCGGCACTCTCTACCAGGGCCATCACCACTGGTTGCTGGGCTGGCTGCGACGCCGCCTGAACTGCCCGCACCACGCGGCGGATGTCGCCCAGGACACCTTCATTCGCGTGCTCACCGCCGGCAGCTACGTCGCCCCGCGCGAACCCCGCGCCTTTCTCGCCACCGTGGCGCGCCGGCTGCTGATCGATAACGGTCGCCGCCAACGCCTGGAGCAGGCCTACCGCGAAGAGCTCGAGCGCTGCGCCGAACACATGGAGCAGGCGCCCTCCCCCGAGCAGATTCTCCAGGCCATCCAGGTCCTGGAAAGCATCGACCGGGCACTCGCGCGCATGAAACCGCGGGTGCGCGAAACCTTCATCCTGCGGCACCTCGACGGCCTGGCCCAGGACGAGATTGCCCGCCTCCACGGCGTCTCGGTGAAGACGGTGCAGAAAGACCTGATCGACGCCCTGCTGGCCTGCGATACTGCGATGACGGGGGCCGTATGAAAGCGTCAGACACCACGCTGCGCCAGGCAGCCGAGTGGCTGGTCCGCCTTGACGGCAAACCTGACGAAAATGCCCACCGCGACTTCCAGGCCTGGCTGGGCGAGTCCCCCGAACATGCCGCCGCTGTCGCCCGCCTGCAGGGCCATCTGGAACCCTTGCAGGGCCTTGCCAGCCGCGCGGCGGGCAAGGCCTTGCGCCGTCCGCGCGGCAAGCCCGCGGTGCGCGCGGTCCAGACGCTCGCGTTCGCCGCCTGCCTGCTGGGCACTGCGATGCTCGCTGGTCGTTACTGGCAGCAGGGCTACTGGCTGGCCGACCTGAACACTGCCAGCGGTCAGCGACTGGACCAGGTGCTGGCGGACGGCAGCCAGGTGCACCTGGACAGCGACTCCGCCATCGACCTGCAGATCGACGCCAACCAGCGGCGCATCCGCCTGCTTCACGGCGAGGTATTGGTGGAGGTTGCCAAGGACAAGCGCCCCTTCTACGTCATCACCCCGCAGGGCAGCGTGCGCGCCCTCGGCACGCGGTTCAGCGTGGAGCGCCAGGAACACGGCACCGTCGTGACCATGCTGGAATCCTCGACACTGATCGAAAGCTCCGGCAAGAGCCTGCAGCTCGATGCCGGCCAACGGGTACGCCTGGCGGAAGACGGCCCCGGCCAGGTCGAGCCGGTGGACGCCCACGCCCTGGATGGCGCCTGGCGTGATCGGCAGTTGCTCGCCCAGGACCAGCCACTGTCGGATGTTCTGGAGCGACTCTCGCGCCAGCAACGCGGCCTGCTGCTGTTCGACCGGGCAGCCCTGGCATCCCTGCGCGTCACCGTGATGCTGCCGCTGGACGACAGCCCGCGCGCCCTGCGCCTGCTCCAGCGGACGCTGCCGATCCAGGTCAGCCAGTTCACCCCCTGGGTGACTCGCGTGTCGCTCCGGGAAGACGGGGTACAAGAATAATTTTCATTTCCACTTCGCGTTTTCGATTCTCGGTCGTCCTCCTTGGGCCAACACCTTCACGAGAATCGAAAACATGAGCTTGTCCCGCTTCCTTCCCCCTCACCGCAGCCTGGCTTTCGCGGTCCGGCTGGCGGCTGTCGCACTGCCCGTCGCCCTTCCGGGCATGGCCGTCGCCCAGCAACAGGTGCAGCGCTACGACATCCCCGCCGGCCCGCTAGGCACGGTGCTCAGTCGGTATGCCCAGCTCAGTGGCGTTCCCATCTCGTTCCAGACGCGGCAGGTGGCCGGATTGAGCAGTCAGGGTGTCCGTGGAGAATTCAGCGTGGGCGAAGGGTTCGCGCAGGTGTTGCGGGGTACTGGGCTGATGGCGCAGTCGAGCGAGGATGGCTTCCTCCTTGCCCCGCTGCCACCCACCGAAGGCGCGCTGGAGCTGGGCGACCTCACCGTGGTTGGCCAGGGGCTGGGCGCCACTACCGAGGGAACCGACTCCTACACCACCGGCAGCTCGAACAGCGCCACCGGGCTCAACCTGTCCCTGCGCGAAACCCCTCAGACCATCAGCGTGATGACCCGCCAGCGCATGGACGATCAGAACCTGCGAAGCCTGGGCGAGGTGCTGCAGCAGACGCCGGGCATCAACGTGCAGAGCCCCGGTAGCGACCGCCTCTACGTGTTCTCCCGCGGCCTGGCAGTGGACAACTACCAGTACGACGGCATGCCGACCACCTCCTTCGCCTTCACCCAGGCGCTGCCGCAGGCGCTGTCGGACATGGCCATCTACGACCGGGTGGAAGTGTTGCGTGGAGCGACCGGCCTGCTCTCGGGCAGCGGCGACCCTTCGGGCACGGTCAACCTGGTGCGCAAGAAACCCACCGACACCTTTCGTGGCCACATCGATGCCGGCATCGGCTCCTGGGACCTGTATCGCGGCGAGGTGGACGTCTCCGGTCCGCTGAACGACAGCGCCTCGTTGCGCGGCCGGGCCGTGGCGGCCTACCAGCAGGGCAACAGCTTCACCGACTACCTGCAGCAGGAAAAGACCATCGGCTACGGCGTGCTGGAAGCCGACCTGAACGAGGACACCCTGCTCACCGTCGGTGTCGACTACCTGCGCAGCGATCCGCGCGGCTTCTCCACCACCGGCCTGCCAGTGGTGGACAGCCAGGGCCGCCAGTTCAAGACATCGCGTCACGACAACCCCGCCAGCCGGGACAGCACCAACCGGCAGGAATCGATCAACGCCTTCGCTTCGCTGGAGCACAAGCTGGCCTACGACTGGAAGCTCAAGGTCGCGGCCAACTACCTGTACGGCACCCGCGACTATGACTCGATCATCGTCGGCACCACCACCGGGTTCGTGAATGCGCAGACCGGCAACGGCCTGAGCTACACCGCCACCAAGGGCGACAATACCCAGGAGCAGAAAGGCCTGGATGTGATGGCCAGCGGGCCTTTCCAGCTGTTTGGTCGCGAGCATGAACTGGTCTTCGGCTTCAACCTGCAGGACTACGAAAACCGCCGCAACGGCTTCGGCAACCTGCTGGCCAATGGCACCAGCAACAACGGCGTCAGTGGCAAGCCGGTGAATATCTACACCTGGGACAACTACGCGCCGACCGCCAGCTACAACTTCAACCGCGAGGACGACAACATCGACCAGTGGCAGAGTGGCGTGTACCTGGCAACGCGGCTCAAGCCCACCGACGACCTTTCGGTGATCCTCGGCTCGCGGGTCTCCGACTACCGCTACGACGCGGAACTGATCTACCACGTCGCCAGCCTGATGCCTTACGGCACCGACGACCAGGTGCGCGTGCACGGCGAGGTCACGCCGTACGCCGGCGTCGTCTACGACCTCAGCGAAAACCACTCTCTCTACGCCAGCTACACCAGCATCTTCAAGCCGCAGCCCTACCGCGACCGCTCCGGCAAGTTGCTCGATCCGCGCCAGGGCGACAACTACGAGATCGGCCTGAAGAGCGAGTTCTACAACGGCCGCCTGAACACCTCGGCCGCCCTGTTCGAGGTCAAGCTGGACAACGACGCGATCGCCGACGGCACCGTGGACGGGAACGACCTGATCACCGCCTACCGCGCTTCGAAGACCACCACCAAGGGCATCGACCTGGAAGCCAGCGGCGAGCTGCTGCCGGGCTGGAACCTGGCCGCCAGCTACAGCCACAGCGTGGTCAAGGACGCCGACCATGACCGCGTGAAGACCACCATCCCCACGGATCTGGTGAAGGTCTTCACCACCTACCGCCTGCCAGGCGAACTGGATCGCCTGACCCTTGGCGGCGGGGTCAACTGGCAGAGCGGTATCCACATGACCGTGGATTCCTGGCGTCTGCCGGGGCCGGCAAAGGTCAAACAGGACGACTACGCCACCGTCAATCTGATGGGCCGGTATGACATCACTCGCCAATGGTCTGCCACCGCGACGGTGAACAACCTGTTCGACAAGAAGTACATCAGCTCGCTGGACGAGAACTTCTACAGCGGTTCATGGGGCGACCCGCGCAACGTCATGCTCAGCACTCGCTACGAGTTCTGATCGGCAACCAATGCGCCGGGCCGAGCCCGGCGCATCTGGATCAGAGGCCTAGCCAACGGCCTATTCCCAATCCAGCCCTCGCCCCTTACAATTGCGATTAATTCTTATCCGCACTCGAAAGGGAGTTCGTGGTGTCCGGAGTTCTGCCGCCTTCGCCGCTGCACCAGCAGATGGACAATCTCTACCGTGCCCACAGCAGCTGGCTCACCGGTTGGCTGCGCAAGCGCCTGGCCGACCGCGACAAAGCAGCTGACATCACCCACGACACCTTCCTGCGCCTGCTCACCGGCACCGTCGCGCATCCGCTGCGCGAGCCCCGGCACTTCCTCGCCACCGTGGCCAAGCGGGTGATGATCGACCACCTGCGCCGACGCAGCCTGGAACAGGCGTATCTGGAAGCGCTGGCCCACGAGCCGGAGCTGCTGGCCTGCTCGCCTGAACAGCAATTGCTGGTGCTGGAAACCCTGTTGCAGCTCGACGCCATGCTCGACGGCCTGGGCCACAAGGTGCGCCAGGCCTTCCTCCTCGCCCAGCTCGACGGGCTGGGCTACGCGGAGATCGCCCAGCGTCTCGGTGTCTCGGTCAGCTCGGTGACCAAGTACATGGCCAAGGCCACCGAGCAATGCCTGCTCTTCGCCCTGGATGCCGAAGCATGAACGCCGCAAAGCAGCGTCTGGCCCTGCGTGACGCCGCGCACTGGCACGCGCGCCTGGGTGCCGCTCCGGGCTGCACGAAAACCCTGGGGCAGTGGCAGGCCTGGCACCAGCAGGACGCCCTGCACCAGTGGGCCTGGCAGCGCCTGCAGAACTTCCAGGCGGAGCTCCAGGGGCTCTCCGGGCCATTGGCGCGGCATACGCTGGCAGCCGGCGAGCCGCGACTGGACCGACGCACCGTGCTCAAGGGGCTGCTGCTGGGCATCGGCAGCGCCGGGATCGCCTGGTCAGGTTACCGGCAGATGCCGGTGTGGATGGCCGACCTGCGTACGCGCACCGGCGAGCGCCGCAACCTGACGCTGGAGGATGGCACGCAGATCGCCCTGAACACCGCCAGCGCCGTGGATATCCGCTACGACGCAGGCCAGCGCCTGATCATCCTGCGCGCTGGGGAAATCTGGGTGCAGACCGCCAAGGACTCGCGCCCCCTCAGGGTGCGCAGCGCCCAGGGCGAGATGCGAGCGCTCGGTACGCGCTTCAGCGCGCGCCAGTACGACGGGCACACGCAGCTGGACGTCTTCGAGCACGCCGTCGCCGTACGCAACGCCCCGTTGGCTACTGAAGTCATCGTGCAGGCCGGCCATCGCCTCGACTTCGGCACCGGCCCTTTGCCGCAACCGCGCCCGACCACCCAGGACCAGGCCGAGTGGCGCAATGGCCGTCTGGTGATCGACGACTGGAGCCTGGAGCACGCGCTGGGCGAACTGCAGCGCTACCGACCGGGCTTCATCCAGTGCGCGCCGGAAATCGCTGGACTGCGAGTATCTGGCGCTTTCCCGCTGGACGACACCGACCGCGCCCTGGCTGCGATCAGCCAGGCACTCCCCGTACGGATCGAGACGCGCACACGCTTCTGGGTCCGTGTACTGCCGCGCGGCTGACGCGTCGCGGAACCTTTTCGAAAAATATTCTCATTGCCAATTGTCGATTTGCAGCCGCTCGCACGACTCCTTCTGCAAAACAGCCTCAAGGCATCCGAAGGAGTCTTCATGTTCCGCGCCACCCTCCCTCTTTTCCGCAGCGTGCCCCACTCCCGCAAACCCTTGGCCGTCGCCATCCTGGGCGCCAGCCTGGCCTTGCAGGTCGGGATTCTCCAACCGCTGCTCAGCACCACTGGCCAGGCCCGCGCGGAATCCGCCACGCGCCAGTACTCCATCGAGCCCGGCCCGCTGGGCGCCGTGCTCAGTCGCTTCGCCAGCGAGTCGGGCGTGGTGCTGTCGTTCGACGCAGGCCTCACCAGCGGCAAGCGCAGCCAGGGCCTCAGCGGCCGCTACTCGCTGGAACAAGGGTTCGCGCAACTGCTCGCCGGCAGCGGGCTGAAAGTGATGCGCAGTGATTCGGGCGACTACCTGCTCGCGCCACGCGGCAGCGACGACGTGCTGGAAATGGACGCCACCAGCGTCACCGGGCAACAACTGGGCGCCACCACCGAAGGCACCGGCTCCTACACCACCGGCAGCTCCAGTACGGCGACGAAGCTGAACCTGTCCCTGCGCGAAACCCCGCAGTCGGTGAGCGTCATCACCCGCCAGCGCATGGACGACCAGAACATGCAGAACCTGGACGATGTGCTGCACAACACCACCGGCATCACCATCATCCGCAATGGTGCAGAACGCTCCGAGTACGTCGCGCGAGGGCAGCTGGTAGACAACCTGCAAATCGACGGCGTGCCCACCAACATCAGCAACTCCTACTCCATGGATGCGCTGTCCAAGCCGGTCACCGAGATCTACGACCGCATCGAGGTCGTACGCGGCGCCACCGGCCTGATGGAGGGTGCGGGCAACCCGGCAGCCGCCATCAACCTGGTGCGCAAGCGTCCCACCGTCGAGCCGCAGTTGCAGGTGACCACTTCCGCCGGCTCCTGGGACAACTACAAGACCGTGGTGGACGCCTCTTCCGCGCTGAACGACCAGCATACGCTGCGCGGCCGCACGGTCATCAGCTACAACAACGCCAACAGCTACCTGGACACCCAGCAGAAGGAAAACCAGCTGTTCTACGGCATCCTGGAAGCGGACCTGGGTGAAAGCACACTGGGCACTCTGGGCTACAGCTTCCAGAAGGAGCGCAACAGCGGCTACGACTGGTCAGCACTGCCCACCCAGGCCGATGGCAAGTTCCTCCCACTGTCGCGCAAGACCTCGCTGACCGGTGACTGGAACCATCTGGACAAGCGCAACACCACCGTCTTCGCCAACCTGGAACACCGCTTCGACAACGACTGGAAGATCGTCGGTGCGCTCAACCAGACCTGGGCCAAGTCCGACTTCCTCGGCAACTTCACCATGCTGGTGCCGGGCACCCAGAGCAGCTTCCGTCTGCAACCCCGGCTGTTCCGCTACGACGATACCCAGACCAGCCTCGACGGATACGCCCAGGGGCCGTTCCAACTGCTGGGCCGTCAGCACGAACTGGTCGTCGGCCTGAACGCGCGCAAGGATGATTTCGACTACCACGGTGGCAACGACGTCGGCTACAGCTACGTCTTCGACATCAACGACTACGCCAGCAGCTTCAACCCGCCCAGGCCCACCGGCCTGGACGTGAACAAATGGAAGTACAACATCACCCAGGAGCAGGAAGGCGTCTACGCCGCCAGCCGCTTCAGCCTGACCGACAGTACCAGCCTGATCCTCGGCAGCCGCATCAGCTGGTTCAAGACCGAAACCCTGACCAACGTCACCCGTCGCATCGAAAGCGAGTACTCGGAAAACGGCGAGGTCACGCCTTATGCAGGCATCGTCCAGGACCTCAACAACAACCTCTCCGCCTACGCCAGCTACACCGAAATCTTCAAGCCACAGAACAACCTCGACCGCAACGGCTCGATCCTCGACCCCATGACCGGCAGCAACTACGAGCTGGGCCTGAAGGGCGAATTCCTCGACAAGACCCTGAATGCCTCCCTGGCGCTGTTCCAGACAGACCAGAGTGGCCGCGCGGAGTACGTGGATGATGAGGAGCTGTGCCCGGCCGGTTGCTACCGCGCTTCGGAGAAAGTGCGCAACCGGGGCGTTGACCTCGACTTCAACGGCGCCCTGACGCCGGACTGGAACCTGTCGGTGGGCTACACCTATACCCAGTCCAAGTACGTCGGCGGCGAGCAGAAAGGCGACGACTACACCCAGTCCGCACCGCGCCACCTGTTCAAGCTCGCCACCGATTACCGCCTGCCTGGCGACTGGTCGAAGACCCGCGTGGGCGGCAGCTTCTACGCGCAAAGCAAGATGGTGCAGAGCGAGTACGGCGAGGACTACAAGATCGAGCAGGACGCCTACCACCTCACCAGCCTGCACGTGATTCACGAACTGGATCGCCACTTCGAGCTCCAGTACAACCTCGACAACGTGTTCAACAAGAAGTACTACCAGACCGTCGGCAACACCAACTACTGGAACTTCCAAGGCGAGCCGCGCAACTTCAACCTCACCTTGCGCGCGAAGTTCTGACGCTGGCCTGCCCGGCGTCATGGCCGGGCCGCACCTTCCCCCTCGCGTCATCGGCACAGCCCGCCCGGCACAGAGCGCCAGAAGCGGCTTGACATTAAAGTTAACTTTAAACTTAGGGTGAACCCATCCGCCGCCTGGCTCGAAACGCCGGGCGGCCCCACCCGGGTCAACCAGAAGGTCAAGCAGATGAAGGCACGGTTCAAGGAAGTCGAGTTCGGCTCGCACAGCGTTGAAGTCATCGACGGCGGTTACTACGACCGCTACCGGATGAACCCGGACCTCGACGAGGTGGCGAAGGACCCTGCCGTCGGTAACATCGACTACTTCCGGCGCATTCCCAAGCAGATGGTCACCTCGCGCGTCGGGCCGACCTGGGCACCGAACTTCTACTACCGCACCTGCAGCATCCAACTGCTGTTCCTGGCACCCATCGACCGTCTACGCGCTACGCTGCCGGCGCCCCTGGAACCGCTACGCGCCCTGCCCGGCCTGGGGCTGGTGGCTCTGACCTTCTTCTCCTACTCGGTGTGTGACAACGACCCTTACGATGAAGTCTCGGTCGCCATCGTCATTCGCCGCCCAGGCGCCAAGGGCAGCCATGCCCTGGAGCTGCTCGACTCCATGCGCCGTCGCAACTTCGTCGCCCATGTGCTGGCCCTGCCGGTCTCCACCGAGATTGCGCGGGTTCGCGGCGTACATGGATACCAGTTGCCCAAATGGCGCACCGACATCGAGGTGAAGATTGGCAGCGAGGTGACGGCAAGCATCCAGGGGCCCAACGGCAAAGCCGATCTCATCCTGCAGGCGCCCCTGCCGGCGCTGGAGATCGCCATTCCGCAATCGCGCCTGGGCACCACCACCATGGTTCATCAGGTCGACGGCCGCTGGCACCAGACGCGCGTGCAGAGCAATACCCTGGCCTACGCACAGAAGCTCCTGCCCCTCAATGTCCGCCTCAGCCGCAACGGCGGACCGTTGAGTCAGTTGCTGGACGGCCTGGGCGCATCTCGCCTCCTGCGCCTGGATGTGGTCAAGGACGCGCAGATCGCGCTGCACCTTCCTACGCTTCTGGAAGGCCTGCACTGAACATCACCACCGCGACCCGAAAGGCTGAGTCCCCATGAGCAAGCGCATCCTCCATGTCGTCAGTAACGTCGCCCACTATGCCGACCCGGCCGACCCCACCGGGCTCTGGCTGTCGGAGCTCACCCATGCCTGGCAGGTCTTCGCCGAGCATGGCTTCGAGCAGCACATCGTCAGCCCGAAGGGCGGCGTCTCACCGCTGGAGCCGCGCTCACTGAAATGGCCGAATGCGGACGCCACGACCAAGGCCTGGCTGGCCGATCCGCCATGCATGGCATTGCTGGAAAGCACCGCGCGGCCGGAGCAGATCGACCCGGCCGACTACGCGGCAATCTACTTCACCGGCGGCCACGCGGTGATGTGGGACTTCCCCGACAGCGAGCCGTTGCAGCGCATCAGCCGCGATATCTACGAGCGAGGCGGCATCGTCGCTTCGGTCTGCCACGGCTACTGCGGCTTGCTCAATACGCGGTTGAGCGACGGCAAGCGGCTCGTGGCAGGACGCCGGGTCACCGGTTTCTCCTGGACGGAAGAAGTCCTCGCTGGCGTCTCTCGCAAGATGCCGTACAACGCGGAAGAAGAAATGCTGCGGCGCGGGGCACGCTATGAGAAAGCACTACTGCCCTTCGTCTCCAAGGTGGTCGTGGACGAGCGCCTGGTCACCGGGCAGAACCCGCAATCGGCCAAGGCGACTGCCGTGCAGGTGGCGGGGCTGTTGTCTCGCTCAATCGGCTGAAGCAGCTACCAGCACGAGCGCCTTCTGGCGACTACCGCACCTGGCCGCGTAGCGACCAGCGCTGGAACAGCCACATGCCCCCCAGCATGGCCAACAGGAACAGCATGCCCTGCTGCGAGCCGCTGCCCAGCAGGACCAGTGCCGGCCCCGGGCAGATGCCCACCATGCCCCAGCCGATGCCGAACAGTGCAGAGCCGGCCAGCAAGCGACGATCGAGGCCGCTGGTGGTCGGCAACTGCAGCACTGTGTCCAGCAGCGAGCGGTTGCGTCGACGCGCCAGCAGGTAGGCCGGCGTCGCTGTCGACAGCGCGCCGATCATCACCAGTGCCAAGGTCGGTGACCAGAGGCCGGTGACATCGAGAAAGCCCAGGACCTTGGCCGGATCGCTCATGCCCGACAACAGCAAGCCAAGGCCGAAGGCCAGCCCACAGACGAGGGCGATCAGGTTCTTCCCCACGTCATACCCCTCCCCACAGGTGGCGGATCAGGAACAGCGTCAGCATGCCGGTCGCCATGAAGGTCAGGGTCGCCGCCAGGGAGCGCGGCGAGAAACGCGCCAGGCCACAGATACCGTGGCCGCTGGTGCAACCGCTGGCCATGCGCGTACCGATGCCGACCAGCAGGCCGCCCACCAGCAACAGCGGCCAGCCGGCGTCGATGCGTACTTCGGGCAGATGCCCGGCAGCGCGCACCAGCAGCGGCGCCAGCACCAGGCCGAGCACGAAGCACCAGCGCCAGCCGTTGTCCTGGCCCTGGCGTCGTAGCAGGTTGCCGAGGATGCCGCTGATGCCGGCGACCTGCCCGGCGCCCAGGATCAAGGCCCCGGCCGCCAGGCCGATGAGCATGCCGCCGCCCAGCGCCGGCCAGGGTGTAAAGGTGTTCCAGTCAATGCTCACGGGCAGGTCCTCGAAGCAGTACGCCACTCAAACAATATACTATTTTATATAATGTTAAGGACCAGCCTGGCTAGTCGAGAGGATCAGAGGACCTCGCGATTTCGCCTGCGCGAGGCAATTCCCTATACTCGGGCTTCTTCATCGCCACGGGACTTTCATGGATATCCAGCAGATGCGCCTCGCGGCTGCCGAGGCCGCCAACGTGCTGCGCTCATTGGGCCACCCGGATCGCCTGCTGCTGCTCTGCCAACTGAGCCAGGGCGAACGCTCGGTGGGCGAACTGGAAGAACTTCTGGGCATCCAGCAGCCCAATCTCTCCCAGCAACTGGGGGTATTGCGCAGCGAAGGACTGGTCAGCACAAGGCGCGAAGGCAAGCGCATCTTCTACTCGGTCAAGGACCCGCAGATCCTCCACCTGCTCGGTACTCTCTACCTGCTCTACTGTCCGCGCTGACACGCCAGCTGAGCTGCCGGCGGCACGCCCAGGGCGCCACCCCCCTATAGAACCAGAACGCCTAAGTATTTTCTTTAATATTATAATTAAACATTATGCATTATATTAAATTGACAACCCTCAGATCGGCCACTTGGCCAACGACAAGGGGGAGTCACCAGCATGAAATGGGGAAAACACGTCTTCGGCGCACTGCTCGCTGCCGGTAGCTGCAGCCAGGCGCTCGCCACCAACGGCTACTTCGTCCACGGCTACGGCATCAAGGCCCAGGGCCAGGCCGGGGTAAGCATTGCGCAACCCCAGGACGCCCTGGCGGCGGCCAACAACCCGGCGGGCACCGTCTGGATCGGTGATCGCCTGGACCTCGGCGCCACCCTCTTCGCCCCGGACCGCGAGGCCGAGATCCGCGGCAACGGCGCTGGCGCCAACGGGCACTACAACGGCAATGCGAAGAACGTTTTCCTGCTCCCCGAATTCGGCGTCAGCAAACAGCTCTCCGACCAGCTCGGGATCGGTCTCGCCGTCTACGGCAATGGCGGGATGAACACCGATTACCGGAAGAACCCCTACGCCGCTTTCGGCAGCACCGGCAGCGCGGGCGTGGACTTCGCCCAGGTATTCGTCACCCCCTCGCTGGCCTACAAATTCACCGAACGGCAATCCTTCGGCATCGGCCTCAACCTGGTCTACCAGCGCTTCGCCGCCAAGGGCCTGGGTGCCTTCACCAGCCCTGGTTTCTCCAGCGACAGCGACAACCTCACCGACCGTGGCCACGACACCTCGACCGGGGTCGGCTACCGCCTGGGTTGGCAAGGCGAGCTACTCGACGGCCTGACGCTCGGTCTGACCTGGTCTTCCAAGATCCAGGCGCGCAAGTTCGACCGCTACGCCGGCCTGTTCGCCAACGGCGGCAGCTTCGACGTGCCGGAGAACTACGGCGTCGGCCTGTCCTTCAAAGCCACGCCGCAACTGACCTTGGGCGCCGACGTGCAGGAGATCAAATATGGTCATGTGCGCTCGGTCGCCAATGACTTCGACCTGCAGTCGGTTTTCGCTGGCAACGCGCTGGGCACGGACCAGGGACCAGGCTTCGGCTGGCGCGACATCACCGTCTACAAGTTCGCCGCCAGCTACGCACTGACTCCCGAGCTGACTCTGCGCGGCGGCTACAGCCACTCCGACCAGCCCATACCCGGCAGCCAGACCTTCCTCAACATCCTCGCCCCCGGCGTGATCCAGGACCACCTGAGCCTCGGCCTGACCTGGGCCACCAGCGACACTGGCGAACTCAGCCTGGCCTACACCCATGGCTTCGAAAAGCAGGTCGACGGCGACGGCTCGATCCCCGCGGCATTCGGCGGCGGCGAGGCCAACCTGAAGATGAGCCAGGACATCTTTGGCCTGTCTTACGGCTGGAAGTACTGAGTCAGCGTAGGAGGAACATCGATTCGCCGTCGTTTCGCGAGCCCGAAGCGGATGCCCCAAAGGCATGGAAAGTATTCGCCGAATGCACTGGCGCATGAGCTGAAGCGCGTCCTTTAATGGACGCGTTTATCGCTGGAATGCATGGAAATTAAATTTAATATTCCATAAAGCCATCCGCCTTCGTGCACCGCCTCCTCATCGTGAGACCGCCATGAGCAAACGCCCGAACTTCCTGCTGATCGTCGCCGACGATCTGGGTTTCTCCGACCTCGGAGCCTTCGGCGGCGAGATCGACACGCCCAATCTCGATGCCCTGGCCACCGCCGGGCTGCGGCTCACCGATTTCCACGCAGCCTCGGCCTGCTCGCCGACCCGCGCGATGCTGCTGACCGGCACCGATCACCACCTCGCCGGCATCGGTGCGATGGCCGAATTCAGCGATGAAACCATCCGCCGCAATCCCGGCTACGAAGGTCATCTCAACCAGCGCGTGGTCAGCCTCGCGGAGCTGCTGCGCGATGCTGGCTACCACACCCTGATCTCCGGAAAATGGCACTTGGGGCGCACCGCGGAAACCTCGGCAGCGGCACGTGGATTCGAGCGCTCTTTCATCCTCGAAGGAGCGGCGCACAATCACTACGGCTGGTCGCCAGAGGTGCCGCCGCACAAGATGCCGCGCCTGCTGCATGCAGTCGAAGGCACCTACCGCGACGGCCTCGAGCCGGTCACGGAATTGCCCAGGGATTTCTACTCCTCCGATGCCTTCACCGACCGGCTGCTGGACTACCTGAAGGAACGCCCGGCAGACGACGCCCGGCCCTTCTTCGCCTACCTGCCCTTCTCCGCCCCGCACTTCCCATTGCAGGCGCCGGACGAACTGATCGCCAAGTACAAGGGCCGCTACGACGCCGGTCCCGACGCACTGCGCGAGCAGCGCCTGGCGCGACTCAAGGCGCTGGGCCTGATCGCCGAGGATGTCGAAGCTCACCCGGTGGTTGCCGATACGCCGAACTGGCACGAACTGGACGAGCAAGGCCGCCAGCAGTCCGCACGCGCCATGGAAGTCTATGCCGCCATGGTCGACCGTCTGGACTGGAACGTCGGCCGGGTCGTCGAGCACCTGCGCGCCAGCGGCGAACTGGACGACACGCTGATCCTGTTCCTCTCCGACAACGGTGCCGAAGGCGCCGCGCTGGAGGCCCTGCCCATCGTTGGCAAGCGGGCCCAGCGCTTCATCGGCAGGCACTACGACAACCGCCTGGAAAACGTCGGCCGCGCCAACTCCTATGTCTGGTATGGCCCCCGGTGGGCCCAGGCAGCCACCGCACCGTCACGTCAGTTCAAGCTGTTCACCAGCCAGGGAGGGATTCGCGTACCGGCCTTCATTACCTGGCCAGGTCTGCGCCTGCAGGGCAGCATCAGCCATGCCTTCGCCACCGTGATGGATGTCCTGCCGACCCTGCTGGAGCTCGCGGGAGTCCAGCATCCAGGCACTCGCTATCAGGGCCGCGACGTACTGCCGATCCGAGGCCGCTCGCTGCTGGCTTACCTGCAGGGTGAACAGGCTGAGCCGCACGCCCAGGATGAAACCACCGGCTGGGAATTGTTCCGCGCCCGCGCCGTCCGCCAGGGAAGCTGGAAGGCACTGTACATTCCCAAACCGGACGGCCCTGGCCGCTGGCAGCTGTATGACCTGGCGAGCGATCCCGGCGAGATCCACGATCTGGCCGAGCAGGAGCCAGAGCGCCTGCGCAGTCTGACCGAGCAATGGCAACACTATGTCGACGAGACCGGCGTGCTCGACTTCAGTTTCGCCGGCCGCCTCTTCCGCGAACTCACACGCGCGCTGCTACGCGTCTTCACTCGTCAACCGCGGACATTGTGAACGGAGCAACCCGCCAACTGCTTCCCAGGCATATTTTCCATGCCGGAAATGCATCGCATCGGCGGTCCCCGGCTGCAGCCCGCACCTCATCAGCGACGCGAATCGGCAAGGATTTATTAATCCGAAAAGTTATTTAAATAACAAAAACAATTCCTTCAGGAGCTATATAAAACCCACCATCATGGTGCTCAGAACACCACCGGCGCCCATCACAGACAGGCGCTGGGTCGTTACCCAGCCGAGTAGCGCACATGCACGCCGACACCATCGCCACCTGGGCCCAGGTCATTGCCCGCGCCTTGCAGGCCCATGGCTACGATCCCAAACCACTGCTGCGCACCGCCGGCATAGACCCGGCACAGCTCAATGACGCCAACCTGCGTATCCCCCTGGAGCGCATGAGCGCCCTCTGGCGCGCGGTGGAGCGCACCACCGGCGATCCCGCCTTTGGCCTGAAGGTCGCCGCCCACAGCCTGCCGACAGACTTCCATGGTCTGCTGTTCGCCCTGCAGAGCAGCGCCACCGTGGGTGAGGCGCTGGAACGAGTCGTGCGTTTTTCCCCCGTGGTCAGCACCTCCGGCCAAGTCAGCCTGGAGCGCAGCAGGGGCGTCTGCCGGCTGGTCTATCGGCGCATCCCACGCGCCCAGGTCGAACAGATGGCCACCGAAGCACTGCTTGCTTCGGGACTGCGCCATGCCACCTCGATCTGGGGGCTGGGCGCAGTGCGCTGCGTGCATCTGGCCCGCCCGCGTCCGGACGACCCCGAAGCCTGGGAGATGCGCTTCGGTCAACGCCTGGAGTTCGATGCCCCGCACAACGCCGTGGACTACGATCCGACGCTGCTCGACGTCCCCCTGCGCAGCGGCAACCGCGAGCTGGCGCAGATCCTCGACGGCAGCCTGAACAGCTACCTCAAGCGCCTGTCCGGACACGACCTGCCGGAACAGGTGCGCCAGTCGATCGTGCGCCAACTGCCCAGTGGCGAGGTCCAGCAGACACTGGTAGCCGAGGAGCTGGGCATGAGCCCGCGAAACCTGCATCGCCACCTGCTGCGCCATGCCACCAGCTTCACCGAACTGCTGGAGGAAACCCGCCGCGAGCTGGCCTTCGAACACCTGCGCCAGGCGCACTGCTCGGTCAACGAAGTCTGCTACCGGCTGGGCTTCAACGAACCCAGCAGTTTCAATCGCGCGTTCCGCCGCTGGACCGGCCAGAGCCCGGGTCAATGGCGACTGCGAGAACTGGGCCAGTCCGAACCGCCGGCCACCATTCGCCCCGCTGCCGGGTTCGCCCTCGCCCTGTGAACCCAGGCCTTGTCCGCGGCGGACCATGGATTGTCCGCCAAAGCCCATCAGCCTCCATCGAGCTTGCCTAGCATCGGCATCCAGAGGGGTGACCAGCCCCCGCTCCGCCGACTTCAAGCCGTGCGTGCCACGGCCCTGCTGCAAGGACAAGCCATGCATAGACTCATTCCGCGCGCCCGTCGTTCCGGCCTGGCGCTGCACCCGCTGACCCTGGCGCTGCTGCTGGCCACCGGCAACGCCTTTGGCGACGAGCCGGACACCACCAGTGATGGCCAACCCACCGTCGACGCTCTGCAGACGGTCACCGTGACCGCCCGCCGCCGCGAAGAGAACGCCCAGGACGTGCCGACGCCGATCACCACCCTGAGCGGCGACACCCTCGACAAGCAGCGCATCTACAAGATCCAGGATTTGCAGCAGGCGCTGCCCAGCGTCAACGTCGCCTACATCCACGCCCGCCAGTCGAGCCTGGCGGTACGCGGCATCGGCAACAACCCGGCCAGCGACGGCCTGGAAGGTTCCGCCGGCATCTACCTGGACAACGTCTACCTCGGTCGGCCCGGCATGGCGGTGTTCGACCTGATGGACATCGAGCAACTGGACCTGCTGCGAGGCCCGCAGGGCACCCTGTTCGGCAAGAACACCACCGCTGGCGTGCTGAACATCACCACGCGCAAGCCGACCTTCATCCCCGAGAGCAGCGTCGAGGCCTCCGGCGGCGAGAATGGCTACTTTCAGGGCAAGGGCAGCTTCTCCGGCCCGCTCACCGAGACCCTCGCCGGGCGCCTGTCGCTCTACCGCACCCGTGACGACGGCTATCTGAACAACCTGGCCGACGGTCGCACCCTGCTGGGCGGCGAGCGCGAGGGCGCCCGCGGCCAGTTGCTGTTCCAGCCCAACGACGACTTCAACCTGCGCTGGATCAACGAATACAACAGCGAGAACTCCAGCCAGGGCAGCGGCGTGATCTACGGCGGCTCCGACCTGTTCTGGCGCCGCGCCGCGCTGGTCGGCGCGCACCCGGTGCAAGGCAAGTCCAACATCGATGGCCGGCAGAATGTCAGCGTCCACCAGAACGCCAGTTCGGTGGAAGCCAACTGGAACCTCAATGGAGGCTACAAGCTGACCTCAATCAGCGCCTACCGCTACTGGCACTTCAACCCGGCCAACGATTCGGACGAGCTGGACGTCCCGGTCATCCGCGACCTGGGCTACGAAATCCACGACCGCCAGTTCTCCCAGGAAATCCGCCTGGCCTCGCCCACCGGCGGCGCCTTCGACTACGTGGTGGGCGCCTACGCCTTCCGCCAGAGCCTGAACAACCGCTACTTCGTCAACCTCGGTCCATTGGCCGACCTCAACCTGATCGGTGCGAACCTCAATGCGCTGAACAACGTCAGCAGTACCAGCAAGGGCTGGATCGACACCGACAGTTTCGCCCTGTTCTCCCAGGGCACCTGGCACCTGACCGACAAGCTCGACTTCACCCTCGGCCTGCGCGGCACCTACGAGGAGAAGAAGGCCCAGGTCGAGCGCTCGTCCCCCGTGGGCGGCGCTCCGGTCAGCGGCCTGCCGGCGGCGATCCGCGCCAGCCAGGCCGGCGCCTACGACTCCGGCGACCTCAGCCTGCACAACGCCGCACCCTCGGCGCTGCTGAGCCTGAGCTACCGGTTTGACGACAACCTGCTTGGCTACGCCTCGCTGTCCCACGGCGAGAAATCCGGCGGGGTAAACCTTACCGTGGGCAGCGCGCCGAGCGCCGGCGCCGACTCCCTGCTGGTCGGCCCGGAACGAGCCAATGATGCCGAACTGGGGATCAAGAGCACCCTCTTCGACCGCCGCCTGCAGCTCAACGCCAACCTGTTCTGGACCGGAATCACCGGCTACCAGGCCACCACCTACTACCAGCCCTCGGGTTCGCTGACCGGCTACCAGGTGCTGGCCAATGCCGGCGACCTGCGCTCGCGCGGCCTCGAGTTCGAAGCCACGGCCCTGCCGTTGCGCGGCCTGACACTGAACTTCAACGGCTCGTTCAACGACGTCACCTACCTGTCGTTCAAGGACGCCCCCTGCCCAGCCGAGGTCAGCAGCCAGCCCAATGCACCGGCCACCTGCGACCTCTCGGGCGAGCGGGTAATGGGCGCCTCGCGCTGGATCGCCAACCTCAACGGCGAATACAAGTGGCAGCTGGACAACCGCTTCGAGCCCTACGTCACCGCCAGCTATGCCTACCGCTCCGAAGCCGAGGGCACGCTGGACAACTCCAATCTGTCGAAGATTCCCGGATACGGCCTGGCCAATTTCTCCGTGGGCCTGCGCCACGAGGTCGGCGACGGTCTGCTGGATGCCTCGCTGTGGGTGAAGAACGCCTTCGACAAGGAGTACTACCAGGCGGTCATCGCCTCCTCCAACGGCCTGTACGTGGGCTATCCCGGTCAGCCACGGGTCACCGGCGTGACCCTGCGCTACGATTTCTGAGGTACACATGAGCCAGACACAGATCAGCCTCGGCGCCTTCCTGATGGGCAGCGGTCACCACCTGGCCGCCTGGCGCCACCCCCTATCGCCGCCGGGCGCCCTGGACCTCGGCCACTTCCGCCGGCTGGCGCAGACTGCCGAGCGCGGCCTGTTCGACGCGATCTTCTTCGCCGACAACCTCGCCCTGCTCGGCAGCAACGAACTCGCCGCACAGACCACCCACGGCGAAGTGTTCGACCCTTTGCTGCTGCTCGCCTCACTGGCCTCGGTCACCGAGCGCATCGGCCTGATCTCCACGGTGTCAACCAGCTTCAACGACCCCTACCTGCTGGCTCGCCGCTTCGCTACCCTCGACCACCTGTCCGGTGGCCGTGCCGGCTGGAACCTGGTGACCTCGGCGACCGACCAGGAAGCGCAGAACTTCGGCCTGGAGCAGCACTTCGAGCACGCCGACCGCTATGCCCGCGCCGAGGAGTTCATCGATGTGGCCCGTGGCCTGTGGGACAGCTTCGCCGACGATGCCTTCCTGCGTGACAAGCCCGGCGGCCGCTACTTCGCCCCGGAGAAACTGCGCACCCTCGCCCACCATGGTGACTACTACCGGGTGCGCGGCCCGTTGAACCAGCCTCGCTCGCCACAGGGTCATCCGGTGCTGGTGCAAGCGGGATCGTCGGAGCCGGGCAAGGCGCTGGCCGCGCGTACGGCCGAGGTCGTGTTCACTGCGCAGCAGACCCTGGAGGACGCCCGTGCGTTCTATACCGACCTCAAGGGCCGACTGGCCGCCCACGGCCGGGAGGCGGACGAACTGAAGATCATGCCGGGCATTTCCCCGGTCATCGGGCGCACCCAGAGTGAAGCCGAGGACCTGCAGGCCGAGCTGCAAGGCCTGATCGAACCGCAACTGGGCCTTGCCCTGCTCTCGGGCATGGCCGGCGGCCTCGATCTCTCGCAGTTCCCGCTGGATGGCCCCTTGCCGGAGCTGCCGCCCAGCAATGCCATGAAGAGCCGCCAGGCGTTGTTCGTCGAATTGGCCCGGCGTGAAAACCTGACGTTGCGCCAGCTCTACCTGCGGGCTTCCGGCGCGCGCGGGCACTGCACGCTGGTGGGCGACCCCAGGCAGATTGCCGACCACCTGGAAGCCTGGTTCAGCGCCGGCGCCGCCGATGGTTTCAACATCATGCCGCCGTTGCTGCCCCACGGCCTGGACAGTTTCGTCGAACTGGTGGTGCCGGAGTTGCAGAAGCGCGGCCTGTACCGTCGTGAATACCGTGGCAGCACGCTGCGCGAACACCTCGGGCTGCGTCGGCCTGAACGTCGCTAGACAAATCAGGCCGGCGCCATGGCCGCAGGCGTGTCTACTGGTCGCGTACCAGCAGCACCGGACGCTTGCTCGACTGCAGGACGCCTTCGGCCACGCTGCCCAGCATCAGGCGGTGCACGCCACGGCGACTGTGGGTGCCCATGACGATGGCGTCGGCCTTGACGGCATCGGCCTCGGCCTCGATACGGTCGGCCACTTCCTCGCCGGTGGTCTCCATCGTGATCCGCTGGTACGTGGCGGGCACGGCGTACTCCTCGACCACCTCCCGCGCCTTGCTCAGGATGTCGTCAGCGGCCTTGAGCGCGGCGGCGTGCAGCGCCTCGGCGTCATAGTACTTGGCGTAGTAAGGCAGGTGCCCCAGCGGACGGTCGACGATGGTGATGACGTGCAATTCACCGCCACTCAGGCGGACCAATCGTGCACCTTCGGCCAGGGCTCGGAGGGAAACGGGGCTGCCGTCGACGGCGGCCAGTACGTGCTCGTACATGCTGTGCTCCTCGTTGGTTGGGCAGTACGACCTTAACCGCGCGGGTCGGCAACGCCCTTGTGCCGTGTCAATGTATACGCCGGGAGTCGTCTCAGTGCGCCGGCACCGTCTCTTCGCGACAGGCGGACGGGCTCTGTCCGGTCCAGCGCTTGAAGGCCCGGCGGAAGCCGCGCACGTCGCTGTAGCCGAGCGCTTCGGCGATACGTTCGATGGGCATTCGAGGGTTGCTCAGCAGGCTCATGGCACGTGCGCGGCGGACCTTTTCCTGTAGCGCCTCGAAGGTCATCTGCTGCTCGCCCAGGCGCCGGCGCAGGGTGCGGCTGCTCATGTTGAGGTCGGCAGCGATCTTGTCGATCTGGCAACCCTCGGGCAGGTCGCGAAGGATGGCGCGTTCCACACTTTCCAGCAGCCCGGTTTTCTGTTGCTGTGGTGCGCCGACCGTCTCCAGGAGGTCAAGCGCCTGGCGCAGGGCGACGGGCTGGTGGCTGGGCAGTTGCAGGTCCAGCCAGTGACTGGCGATGAGCATGCGGTTACGTGCGCAACCAAATGCCAGGTTCGGGCCGAGCAGGCGTTGATACTCCGCCTCGTAGCTCGGCGCGGCATGGGTAAACTCGAACCGCAGGGGCTGGAAGGCGTTGCCGATCAGCGCGCGGTTGTACACCAGCACACTGGCAAAGAACTCCTCCACGGCAAAGATCTGCACGTCGGCGTAAGGCAGTCGGCACTCGACTTCAATGGCGCTTTCCTCGGGCCCTTCCAGCAGGTTGCACAGCGTCATGCCGCCCGTGGTGTGCTGGAAGCGCCGGCCCACCTCGAAGGCATCGCGCAGGGTCCTGCACAGCGACAGCACGTGGCCGAGCAAGCCGAGGGTGCCGAGTACATTATGGTCGCCCACCCAGAGGCCCAGGCCGCGCTCGGGCAACGCCTCCAGCGCGCGCTGGATCATACTCACGGCCTGGCGGTAGGAGATGCGCCGCGCCGGGTCCTGCAGTTCCTCGACGTTGAAGCCGAGCCCGAGGCACAGCCGCTCACCGCTCACGCCCTTGCTGCTGGCGACCTCGGCAAGGGTCTGCAGCAGGAAGGGCGAAACCTGGGCCAGATCGAGCTGGGCATCGACGGGGGAGCTGGGCATGGGACTGTTCTCGAACCGGGACGCCTGAAGTTCTTGTCATGGGCCGGTGCGCGGCGAGGCCATCATAACGTGGTCACGGGCGTTTCTGGTACGAGCGTAACAGAATATTACAGGGCGTCCGTCAGGCCCGGTCCTTCGGGCCACGAGCGTTTCGTGGACAGAAAAAACCCCAGGCCGGCAGCCTGGGGTTGTTCATCGAGCCGAACCGGAGCTCAGCTGTAGACAGGCCAGTGCTCGACGATGCGTCCTCCGCGCACCGCCAGCAGGTCGCCGAATTGCAGCAGGATCGACTCGGACTGGGTCGGGCGCAGGAACATCTGGTCATCCACCTTCAGGCCTACGGCGCTGGAGCCGTTGACCATCTCCTGGTTGGAGCTGCGTCCGTACAGGCCGTTGAACTGCAGTCCCCTGGGCGACTCGGGCTCGGCCATCCAGTTGCCGCCATAGACGAAGAAGGTCTCGCGCTGGTTGGGGTCCCACCAGGAGAACAGCTGCGATTTGCCGTCCAGCGCCGGAATCCGCACCGGGCCGGTGCTCTTGATCACCGGCGTGGCGATGAAGGCAGCCGGCTGGTGGTCCACCAGGGATGGCAGGTCATAGTGCGTCGGCTTGACCAGCGCCGAGCCCACCGACACCTCGGTGCTGGTGCGCTCGTTCTCATGCATCCGGTAACTCGGACTACCGGCGGTATTGAGCGTCAGCCCCGGCTTCCACAGCGGCGCATGGCGGGTGCGCGCGTAATCGACGAAGCCGTCGTAAAGCTGCATGACCTTGGCGAAAAGCTCCTCCGAGGAACCGAGGACTTCCGGCACGCCCATGCCGACGAAGGGGTCGTAGCCCATGAAGCCGGCGAACTCCAGGTGCTGCGGGTTGGCGCCGATGATCGTGAGCATCCGGTCCAGGGTGTCGTGGTCGGCCACGCCACCCCGGTGAAGTCCCACGTCCAGCTCGATATTGATCCGCAACCGGGTGTTGCGCCCTTGCGCCAGCGCCAGGTACTGCTGCAGGCGCTCGGGGGTGTCGAGCAGCCATTGCAGCTGGGTCGTCGGGTCGAACGAACCGCGAAGGTTCTCGTAGAACTGCTGCGCCGACCCCACCGGCAGCGGCTTGCCCAGCAGCAGGTCCGAATCGGGGAAGCGTTCTGCATCGTGATTGAGGAAGGGCTGGTGGAACGACATCATCCGCCGGGTGCCGGCACGCTGGGCGATGTAGTCGAGCAATTGCGGCGATGGCAGGGACTTCTCCACCACGCGCAGGTGTTTGCCGGTGCGGGCTACCGATTGCATCACCACATCGACGTTGTGGTCCAGCCGGTCCAGGTCGATCAGCATCACCGGGCGCATCGGCCCGTGTTCGCGCAGCTCGCGGTTCAGCCGGCTGAAGTAGTCGTCGTACGGGGCGCCGTGGTCGCCCGGTCGCAGCCAGGCGCCGGCACCGGCGAGCAGGACGCCCGCGCCTGCCGCGCCGACGAGGAAATTGCGTCGTTTCATGGGTTGTTCTTCCTTGTCAGGCCACGCCCAGGATCGATGACAGGTGGGCATTGAGGAACTTGCCCTGCGGGTCCAGCTCGCGGCGCACCTCGGTGAACTCCTTCCAGCGCGGATACAGCGGTTGCAGCGTGCGCGCGTTCAGCGTGTGCAGCTTGCCCCAGTGCGGCCGGCCGGCGTACTTCCAGAAGATCGGTTCGACGGCGGCGAAGAAGTTGTGGTGGTCCATGCTGTAGTGCTGGTGCACGGAGATGGAGCAGCTGTCGCGCCCCTCGAACATGCTCAGGGGAATGTCGTCGGCTTTCACGTAGCGGTATTCGATGGGGAACCAGGTGCGCAGGTCCTTGTCGTTGATCAGCTTGAGTATCTCGCGCAGGCAGGCCGGGCCGTGTTCGGCGGGCACGGAGTACTCCATCTCGTTGAAGCGCACATTGCGCACGTTGGCGAAGATGTCGTAGGAGTCGCCGACCCGGTCGTCGAAGCTGGCGACATGGCGCAGGCTGTTGAGCAGGAAGCGCCGCGCGGCGGGGAAGTCGCTGCCGTACTTGTCGAGGTTCTCGATGATGCTGACATAGCCGTTGCCGCCCTCCTCGGCCGGGTCCAGCGGCGGCGTGGCCGGGTCCTCGGTCTCGTTCAGGGCGATGGACAGCGCGTAGTCGGAGTGGGTCAGCACCTGCATCTCCCAGTGCTGGTTCTCGCGGGTGTTCTTCTCCACGTCCTCCAGCAGTTCCTCGGTGCTGGCGATCCACTGTCGTTCGCGCAGGCGAAAGGCCGCGCGGTTCTGCAAGCGCACTCGGGTAGCGACCCCGAAGGCGCCGAGGGACACCCGCGCGGCGTTGAACACCTCGGGGTGCCGCTGGGCATCGCAATCCAGCACCTCGCCACTGGCGGTCACCAGTTGCAGGCCGGTCACGCGGGTGGAATAGGAACCGAAGCGGACGCCGGTGCCGTGGGTCGAGGTGGAGATCGCCCCGGCCAGGGTCTGGTAGTCGATGTCCGACATGTTCGGCAGCGCTTGGCCGATCTCCTTCAGCGCCGGCCCCATGAGCGACATGGGCGTACCGGCAGCGAACTCCGCCTGCAGCGTGGCGGCATCGTGGCCGAGCAGACCGTTGAAGTAAGCCAGCGAGACCAGCGTGCCATCCGTGGGCACCAGAGCGCTGAAGGAATGCGCCGAGCCGACCGGACGCACGTTGCCCTCGGCCTGGCGGATGACCTGGACCAGTTCGTCGAGACTCTGCGGGGCCAGCCGCGCCGCTGGCAGGCAACTCTGCCCGCCGGACCAGTTGCGCCAGGGGATCAGCCGTGGCGCACGGGCCAGTTCGGCTGCCAACGGGCTGGTCGACAGCGCGGCGAAAGCGCCGGCAATACCGGCGTTTTGCAGGAGCTGGCGCCGGGTAAGTTGAATAGGCATCGAAGGAACCCCGCGCTTACTGGATCGTCTGGCCGGACATGAAGGAGATCAGCGCGAGGAACTGCTCCTCGGAACACTGCATGCACATGCCCATCGGTGGCATGCCCTTGAAGCCGTTGATGCTGTGGTCCAACAGGCTGTCGGCGCCCTGGGCGACACGCGGCTGCCAGGCTTTCGCGTCACCGGTCTGCGGTGCTCCGGAGGCCGGGTTGGCGTGGCAGAGCTTGCAGCTGCTGTCATAGACCTTCGCCAGGGCAGGATCAGCAGGCGCCAGGGCGGCGGTGTTGTGGGTGGTTGTCGGCGCGGCATCGTCACCACAACCGCCGAGCAGAGCGGACAAGGCCAGCAAGGCAAAAGCGAGCCAGGGTGTTGCGGGTTTGTACATGGAACCCCCTTTTCTCCCCGTGCGCGACGGCACGGATTCTTGTTGTCATGGGTAGCCGGCAGGTTAAGCCAGGGGCCAGCGGTGCCCGAGGGCATTACCGGCCACCAAGGGGGTTCTGAGCGGACAGCGTGGCAGCTTTGCCCCTCTGTCGGTTTCAGGATGCGCAGGGTCGCTGCGGTGCAATCCTTGAACACAAGGGATGGCAAGCTTCCATACTGTCGAGGACCAGGCGCGCCCAGATGCCTGGCCGGATAATAAGAATGGCGCCCCGAAAAGCCACGCAGACCGTGACGTGGCCGGTACGCCGCAGCCGAAGGATTCCGGATCGCCGCCCATGGCAGGCATCCGTGATATCGAGGTGCGCTGTATGCCTGATGATTCGCTTCACCTGCCCCTGATCCACGATGTGCTGGAACGTCTCAAGGCCACGCCCGGCGCCCTGCTGCCGGTGCTCCACGCCATCCAGGACTGCGTCGGCTACATCCCCGACGATGCCCTCCCCGAGATTGCCCACGCCCTGAACCTCAGCGTCGCCGAGGTGCGTGGGGTGATCAGCTTCTACCACGACTTCCGCACCTCACCTCCGGCCCGTCACACGCTGCGCCTGTGCCGGGCCGAGTCCTGCCAGAGCCGGGGCGCCGAAGGCCTGGCTGCACAGTTGCGCGAACAGCTCGAACTGGACGACCACGGCACCAGCGCCGACGGCCGCATTGCCCTGCGCCCGGTCTACTGCCTGGGCGCCTGCGCCTGCTCGCCAGCGCTGGAACTGGACGGCCGGGTGCATGCGCGCCTCACCCCCGAGCGCCTGCGCAAGCTGGTGAACGGCTGCCGGGAGGACGCCAAATGCTGAAGCTGTTCATCCCCTGCGATTCGGTGGCCCGTGCGGTGGGCGCCGACGAGGTGACCGACGCCCTGGTCGCCGAAGCCGAGCGCCGCCAGTTGCCGCTGGACATCCAGCGCACCAGCTCGCGTGGCCTTTACTGGCTGGAACCACTGCTGGAGCTGGACAGCGACGCCGGCCGGCTGGGCTTCGGTCCGCTGACGGCGGAAGACGTGCCCGCCCTGCTCGATGCCCTGTCCGGCGACGCGACCAACCATCCTCTGGCCCTTGGGCGGGTGGAAGAACTGCCCTACCTGAAGA
This sequence comes from Pseudomonas sp. YH-1, assembly GCF_051990045.1. NCBI lineage: Bacteria > Pseudomonadati > Pseudomonadota > Gammaproteobacteria > Pseudomonadales > Pseudomonadaceae > Pseudomonas > Pseudomonas sp. YH-1. The sequence continues at coordinate 5,032,645 of NZ_CP178184.1, forward strand.
GCCAGCAGCGCCTGCTCTTCTCCCGTGCCGGCATCACCCGGCCACTGTCGCTGGACGACTACCGCGCCCACGGCGGCTTCGAAGGGCTGGCCCGCGCCATCGGTCTGGATGGCGCCGACGTCGTCGCCGCGGTGCTCGACTCCGGCCTGCGCGGCCGTGGCGGCGCGGCCTTTCCCGCCGGCATCAAGTGGCGCACCGTGCATGATGCTGCAGGCCCGCAGAAGTATGTGGTGTGCAACGCCGACGAAGGCGATTCCGGCACCTTCGCCGACCGCATGCTGATGGAGGGCGACCCCTTCCTGCTGATCGAGGGCATGGCCATCGCCGGCCTCGCCGTCGGCGCGACCATGGGCTACGTGTATGTGCGCTCGGAATACCCGGACGCCATTGCCACCCTCAACCAGGCGCTGAAGCTCGCCCGTGACGCCGGCTACCTCGGTGAAGACGTCTGCGGCAGCGGCCGCGCCTTCGAGCTGGAAGTGCGGGTTGGCGCCGGCGCCTATATCTGCGGCGAGGAAACCGCCCTGCTGGATTCACTGGAAGGCAAGCGCGGCGTGGTCCGTGCCAAGCCGCCGTTGCCCGCGCTGCAAGGCTTGTTCGGCCTGCCGACGCTGGTGCACAACGTGCTCACCCTGGCCTCGGTACCGATCATCCTGGCCAGAGGCGCGCCGTTCTACCGCGACTTCGGCATGGGCCGTTCGCTGGGCACCATGCCCTTCCAGCTGGCCGGCAATGTCCGCCACGGCGGGCTGGTGGAACGCGCCTTCGGCCTGACCCTGCGCGAGCTGGTGGAAGGCTACGGCGGTGGCACCGCCAGTGGCCGCCCGCTGAAGGCCGCGCAGGTGGGCGGTCCTTTGGGTGCCTGGGTACCACCGTCGCAGTTCGACACCCCGCTGGATTACGAGGCTTTCGCTGCCGTCGGCGCCATGCTCGGTCACGGCGGCGTGGTGGTCGCCGACGACAGCCTGGACATGGCGCGCATGGCACGCTTCGCCCTGCAGTTCTGCGCCGAGGAATCCTGCGGCAAGTGCACGCCCTGCCGCATCGGCTCGACCCGTGGCGTGGAGGTGGTGGATCGGCTGATCGCCACCACCGATATCAGCGCCCGCCAGCAGCAGGCGCAATTGCTCGGCGACCTCTGCGACACCCTGCAATACGGCTCGCTCTGCGCCCTCGGCGGAATGACCGCCTTCCCCGTGGCCAGTGCCCTCAAGCACTTCCCCGCCGACTTCGGTCTGGCGACTTCGGAGGCCGACTCGTGATCAATTTCTTCGATCCCGCAAAGTCCAGCACGAGTGATATCGACCTCGGCACACCCGCCCGCGACAGCGCCGTGCAGGTCAGCCTGAACATCGACGGGCGCGAAATCAGCGTGCCCGCCGGCACCTCGGTGATGCGCGCTGCAGCCCTGTTGGGCACCAGCATTCCGAAACTCTGCGCCACCGACAGCCTGGAAGCCTTCGGCTCGTGCCGCATGTGCCTGGTAGAGATCGACGGCATGCGCGGCTACCCGGCCTCCTGCACCACGCCGGTCAGCGAAGGCATGGTGGTACGCACGCAGACGCCCAAGCTGGCGAACCTGCGCCGCAACGTGATGGAACTGTACATCTCCGACCACCCGCTGGACTGCCTGACCTGCTCGGCCAACGGCAACTGCGAGTTGCAGACCGTGGCCGGTCAGGTCGGCCTGCGCGAGGTGCGCTACGGCTACGACGGCGCCAATCACCTGGAGGACGCCAAGGACGTCTCCAACCCCTACTTCGACTATGACCCGAGCAAGTGCATCGTCTGCAACCGCTGCGTACGCGCCTGCGAGGAAACCCAAGGCACCTTCGCCCTGACCATCGAGGGGCGCGGCTTCGAGTCCCGCGTGGCGGCGGCCGGCGGCGAGAACTTCCTCGACTCCGAGTGCGTCTCCTGCGGCGCCTGCGTGCAGGCCTGCCCCACCGCCACGCTGATGGAAAAGAGCGTGGTCGAGATCGGCCAGCCCGAACGCGCCGTCATCACCACCTGCGCCTACTGCGGAGTGGGTTGTTCCTTCCGCGCCGAGATGAAGGGCAACCAGCTGGTGCGCATGGTCCCGGACAAGAACGGCCAGGCCAACCACGGCCACTCCTGCGTCAAGGGCCGCTTCGCCTGGGGCTATGCCACGCACCCGGATCGCATCACCAAGCCAATGATCCGCCAGCACATCAGCGATCCCTGGCAGGAAGTCAGCTGGGACGAGGCGGTCACCTACGCCGCCAGCGAACTCCGGCGCATCCAGACGAAGTACGGGCGCGACTCCATCGGCGGCATCACCTCCAGCCGCTGCACCAACGAAGAGACCTACCTGGTACAGAAACTGGTGCGCGCGGCGTTCGGCAACAACAACGTCGATACTTGTGCGCGGGTCTGCCACTCGCCCACCGGCTACGGCCTGAAGCAGACCCTGGGCGAGTCTGCCGGCACCCAGAGCTTCGACTCGGTGATGCACTCCGACGTGGTGCTGGTGATGGGCGCCAACCCCACCGACGCGCACCCGGTGTTCGGCTCGCAGCTCAAGCGTCGCCTGCGCCAGGGCGCGCAGCTGATCGTCATCGACCCGCGGCGCATCGACCTGGTCGACTCGCCCCACGCCCGCGCCGAGCTGCACCTGCAACTGCGCCCCGGCACCAACGTCGCCATGCTCAACGCCCTGGCCCACGTCATCGTCACCGAGGGGCTGGTCAAGCAGGACTTCGTCGATGCGCGCTGCGAGGCCAGCGACTTCATCCGCTGGCGCGATTTCGTCAGCCTGCCGGAGAACGCCCCGGAAATGCTAGGCCCGGTCTGCGGCGTGCCGGCCGAAGAGATCCGCGCCGCCGCCCGCCTTTACGCCACCGGCGGCAACGCGGCGATCTACTACGGCCTGGGCGTCACCGAACACAGCCAGGGCAGCACCGCGGTGATGGGGATCGCCAACCTCGCCATGGCCACCGGCAACGTCGGCCGCGAAGGCGTCGGGGTGAACCCGCTGCGCGGCCAGAACAACGTGCAGGGCTCCTGCGACATGGGCTCCTTCCCCCACGAGCTGCCCGGCTACCGGCACATTTCCAACCAGACCGTACGCAGCCAGTTCGAACAGGCCTGGGGCGTGACCCTGCAGCCCGATCCCGGCCTGCGCATCCCCAACATGTTCGAAGCAGCGCTGGGCGGCACCTTCAAGGCGCTGTACTGCCAGGGCGAGGACATCGCGCAGAGCGACCCCAACACCCAGCACGTCACCGCCGCCCTCTCCGCCATGGAGTGCGTGGTGGTGCAGGACATCTTCCTCAACGAGACCGCCAAGTTCGCCCACGTGTTCCTGCCGGGCAGCTCCTTCCTCGAAAAGGACGGCACCTTCACCAACGCCGAGCGGCGCATCTCGCGGGTGCGCAAGGTCATGGAACCGCTGGGCGGCAAGGCCGACTGGGAAGCCACCGTGGCCCTGGCCAACGCCCTGGGCTACCCGATGGACTACACGCATCCGGCGCAGATCATGGACGAGATCGCCCGCCTGACGCCGACCTTCACCCGCGTCAGCTACGCCGAACTGGACCGCCACGGCAGCCTGCAGTGGCCGTGCAACGACGCCGCACCCGACGGCACCCCGACCATGCACATCGAGCAGTTCGTGCGCGGCAAGGGGCGCTTCATGCTCACCGGCTACGTGCCCACCGAAGAGAAGGTCAACGCCCGCTACCCGCTGCTGCTCACCACCGGGCGCATCCTCAGCCAGTACAACGTCGGCGCCCAGACTCGGCGCACCGACAACGTCGCCTGGCATGAGGAAGACCGCCTGGAAATCCACGCCAGCGATGCCGAGAGCCGAGGCATCAACGACGGCGACTGGGTCGGCGTGGGCAGCCGCGCGGGGCAGACGGTGCTGCGCGCCAAGGTCAGCGAGCGCGTCGCACCGGGGGTGGTCTACACGACCTTCCACTTCCCCGAATCGGGCGCCAACGTGATCACCACTGACAACTCCGACTGGGCCACCAACTGCCCGGAATACAAGGTCACGGCAGTGGAAGTGGTGCGCGTGTTCCAGCCATCGGAATGGCAGAAGCGTTACCAGGCGTTCAGTGACGAGCAACGGCGCCTGCTCAAGGACCGCCGCCACGCCCAAGCCGCGCAAGCCGAGGTGCGCCGATGAGCGTCGAGAACCTGATCAAGATGGCCAACCAGATCGGCCAGTACTTCTCCACCGAGTCGGACCACAAGCTGGCGGTTCACGGCGTTCGGCAGCACCTGCAGAACTTCTGGACGCCGGCCATGCGCCGCGAGCTCAAGGACTGGCAGGATCGGAACCCCGGCGACGAGCTGCACGCTCTGGTGCGGGCGGCATTGGCGGAGCCGGCAGCTCAGGCCTAGCCGGGCTCCGCAGGACCTCAGGCGTGCTTGCCTGAGGCCGTCTCGGCCGGCACGGCGTACTGCGGCTTGAGCTTGCCGTCCTGGTCGAGCAGCCACGCATCCATGATCTCGCGCACCACCGGCCCGGCCACGCGGCCGCCGGCCTCGCCGTTCTCGATAGTCACCGAGACCACGATGGACGGTTCGCTGGCCGGAGCAAAACCGACGAACAACGCGTTGTCGCGGTGCCGCTCCTGGGTCTTCAGGCGGTTGTAGCGCTCGCCCTGGCGGATCGCGACGATCTGCGCGGTGCCGCTCTTGCCGGCGATGCGGTACTGCGCACCCTGCCCCGCCGCTCGCGCGCCGCCGCCCGGGTCGTGCATCACCAGCTGCATGCCGTAGTTCACCGCGTCCCAGTCGTGGGGGTTGCTCAGGTGGATGTCGGGCATGGGATGGGCATCGACAACGTCTTCGCCGCCTACCGACTCGGCCAGGCGCGGACGGTGCCAGGCACCCTTGCTGGCAATCAGCGAGGTCGCTTCGGCGAGTTGCAGCGGCGTCACCTGCATGTAGCCCTGGCCGATGCCAAGGATCACCGTCTCGCCGGGGAACCAGGCCTGGCGGCGGGTAGCGCGTTTCCACTCACGGGACGGCATCAGGCCGGGAGATTCCTCGGCCATGTCGATGGAGACCTTGCTACCCAGCCCGAAGCGCGTCAGGTAGTCGTGCATGCGGTCGATGCCGAGCTTGTGCGCAACGTCGTAGAAGTAGGTGTCGTTGGAGCGCTTGATGGCCGTGCCCAGATCCACCCAGCCGTCGCCGCTGTGGTTCCAGTTGCGGTACTTGTGGTCGTAGTTGGGCAGCTGGAAGTAGCCCGGATCGAAGACCCGCGTGGCCGGTGTGATGGTGCCGGTATCCAGCCCGGCGATGGCCACCACCGGCTTGATGGTCGAGCCCGGCGAATAGAGTCCGCGCAGCGCCCGGTTGAACAGCGGCCGGTCGATGGAATCGCGCAGCTCGGCATATTGCGCAGAGCTGATGCCGTTGACGAACAGGTTCGGGTCGAAGCTCGGGTTGCTGACCATCGCCAGCACCTGGCCGGTGTTCGGGTCCAGCGCCACCACCGAGCCACGGCGATCGCCCAGGGCCTTCTCGGCGGCGACCTGCAGGTCCACGTCCAGGCCGAGCACGATGTTCTCGCCGGCCACCGGCGGCACCTTCTTCAGCACGCGCATGACGCGGCCCTGGGCGTTGGTTTCGACTTCCTCGTAGCCGACGTGGCCATGCAGCTGCGGCTCGTAGAAGTGCTCGATACCGGTCTTGCCGACGTACTCGGTGCCCCGGTACTCGGTGCTGTCCAGGCGCGCCGCCTCGCGCTCGTTGATCCGCCCGACGAAGCCGACCGAGTGGGCGAAGTGCTCGCCATAGGGGTAGTGGCGGACGAACTCGGCATCCACATCGATGCCCGGCAGCTTGTAGCGGTTGACCTCGATGAGGGCGATCTGCTCCTCGCTCAGGTCGTGCAGCAGGGTCACCGGTTCGAAGGGATGGCGGCTCTTCTTCAGCGCCTTGTCGCACTGCAGGCGCTGCTCGGGGCTCAGGTGAAGGATATCGGTCACCTGGTCGAGCACCACCTGGGAATTGCCGGCGCGCTCGCGGGTCAGGGTGAGGTTGAAGCTGGGCAGGTTCTCGGCAAGCACCTTGCCGTTGCGGTCGAAGATCAGCCCGCGTTCCGGGGGGATCGGCAGGACATGGATGCGGTTGTTCTCGGAAACAGTGGCGTTGGTCGCGTAGTCGGTGACCTGGAGGAAATACAGCCTCGCCACCAGGGTCACGCTCATCAGGGCCACCAGCGCGCCGCAGGCGATCAGGCGACGGTTGACCAGCGTCGACTCCTGCTGGTGGTCCTTGAGTTTGATCGGATCGTGCATCGGGATTCCAGAAGGCCCCCATCGACCCGGCGGAAAGCGTTTCACCCTTGCCGTGCAAGGGAGCTTTCCAATCGATGCGGCCTGTTTGCAGCAGAGCGGGAAAGGAAGAAACCGGCAGTGCCCCGTGCGGTGCGCTCACGCGTCGGCAGGCAGTCCGGCGCGGCATGGTAGCAGACTGGCCGGGCGGATTCTGACCGGCAGTCGAGGCGTCGGCCTTTCACCTCCTCAGAGCCCAGCGATCCCCGCTCGCGCCACTTGCGCGTCCTGCTCGGCCCTGACGCCGGAAACTCCCACGGCACCGACTACCTGCCCACCTACCAGGATCGGCACGCCGCCTTCGAGGGAGGTCAGCAGCGGCGCGCTGAGGAAAGCGCTGCGACCGCCATTGACCATGTTTTCGTACTCACGGGTTTCGCGTCGGCCGATGGCGGCGCTGCGGGCCTTCTCGGTGGCGATGTAGGCGCTGGCCTGGGCACAACCGTCCAGGCGCACCAGTGCCAGCGGGTGCCCGCCATCGTCCGCTACGGCGATGCAGACCGCCCAGCCCTGGCGCCGGGCTTCGTCGGTGGCGGCAGCGACGATGCGGGTGACGTCGGTCTGCTCGAGTACGGCTTTGTGTTGCATGGCATCTCTCTTGAACGGTCTCGTGAACGGCGCGCAGCACCGAGGGGAAGAATCAGACCACCGAGCCTTCCGGCGGCTGCTCCAGCACCGCCACGACCACGGCGCTGCCGACGATCAGCACGATGCCAACCAGCGACAGCAGGCTGAGCACCTCGCCCCAGATCAGGTAGCCGAGCAGGCTTGCCCAGATGATGCTGGTGTAGGTGTACGGCGCCAGCGTAGCGGCATGGGCACGGCGTACGGCGATGGTGAACAGCAGTTGCCCGAGGGTCGCGAGCAGGCCGAGGGCGAGCATCAGGCCCAGGTCCGGCAAGCTCGGCGTGCTCCAGGAAAACGGCAGCGTGGTGCCGGTGACCAGCGTGCCGACCACGGTGAAATACAGCACCGTGGTGGTGGAGTCGTCGGTCGCGCGGATGCGGCGGATCTGGATCATCGACAACGCCCCGAAGAAGGCACTGGCCACCAGCAGGCCCGGCCCGAGCAGGCTGGCCTCGGCGTTGTCCGGCTTGACCACCATCAGCACACCGATGAAGCCCAGCACCGCCGCCAGCGCGTTGCGCGGCAGCAGGCGTTCACCCAGCAGCAGCGGCGCCAGCACGATCACCAGCAGCGCCTCGGAATAGGCGATGGAGATGGCTTCGCTCAACGGCACGTAAGGCAGCCCGGCGAAGAACAGCGCCGAAGAACCCAGCAGCGTCACCGCGCGGATACTCTGCCCGCGCACATCCAGTTTCTTCCAGCGCTCAGCCAGCGGCCGGCCACGAAGGCAGAGGAGAAACGCCGGCAGCACCCCGAAGGCCATGCGGAAGAAGGTCACCTCGTTGGCCGGGTACTTCAGCGCCACCACCTTGGCCAGCGCATCCACCACGGCGAAACAGAACATCGACAACAGCATCAGGCCCACGCTGCGCATGGCATGGCTGCGAGGGGCGACAAGGGTCAGCTGGGGCATGTCGTGATCTCCTGTTTCGAGGGTGGATGGATGCGCCGCCAAGGCTTCAGCGCGAGCTGAAGCGGCTGGCGAGGAAGGGCGTCACCGGCACGCTGGTGACCAGATCGCTGGCCTGCTCGGCGAGCAGCTGGCCGGTGATGGCGCCCAGGGTCAGGCCGATATGGCCGTGGCCGAAGTTGTAGAAGACCTGAGGCAGGCGCCGCGATGGGCCGAGCACCGGCATGCTGTCCGGCACCGAGGAGCGGAAGCCCATCCACTGCGACACCGGCTCGTGCTGCAAGCGCAGGAAGCGTCGTGCGCCACGGGTCAGGTAGCGGTAGCGCGCCGGGCTCGGCAGCGCCTCCAGCCCAGCGAATTCCACCGTGCCGGCGACGCGCAGGCCCTGCGCCATGGGTGTCATGTAGAAGCCGCCGGCACCCCAGCAAACCGGGCGATTGAGCACCTGCCCGGCATGCCCGAAGAGCACGTGGTAACCGCGCTCCGTGTCCTGCGGCACCGCATCGCCCAACTGATCCACCAGCGTGCGCGACCAGGCGCCGGTACACAGCGCCACGCGGTCGGCAGTCAGGTGCTCGCCGGCCACCAGCTGCGCCTGCACCGCGTCCCTGCCCTGCCCGGCCGGTTCCAGGCCCAGCAGCTCGCCACGGCGAAACTCGCCGCCCAAGGCCAGGAAGCGTTCGAACAGAAGCAGGCTCAGCGCGTAGGGATCAAGCGTGCGGCTCACGCCGGGCAGCTCCACCGCGCAACTCGCGCGTGCGTTGAGCGCCGGTTCCTGCTCGCGCAACTCGCCCCCTTCGACGAAACGGATCGGCACGTCGAAGCGCCGGTGGTAATCCACCATAGCCTGCGCATCGCGGCGTTCATGCTCCTCGAAGAGGTACAGCGAACCGTCATGACGGATCAGGTCGTTGGCGCCGGCCTCGTCGAACAGTCCCTGCCACGCGCCCATGCAGGGGCGCAGCAGGGTGTTGAGGTCGCGGCCGATGGCTTCCACGCGATCACGCCGCGAGGCTGCCAGGAACCGCAGCAGCCACGGCGCAATGCGCGGCAGGTAGGCCGGGCGGATCGCCAGCGGGCTGTCCGGGCGCAGCAGCATGCCCGGCGCCTTGCGCCAGATGCCGGGCGTGGCCACCGGCTCCACCGAGTAGGTGGCGAAGGTGCAGGCGTTGCCGAACGAAGTGGCGAGGCCGGGCGGATTGCGGTCCAGCAGGGTCACGCGGAAGTCACGGCGCTGCAATTGCAGCGCCGTGGCCAGGCCGACCACGCCGGCGCCGACCACCAGGGCATGGCGGCGCAGGTCGTTAGGCTGGGTCATTTGCCGCTCATCACGCGGGTCCACAGGCGGGTGCTCATGCGCATCCCGGACGGCGACAGGGTCTTGATCGGGAACAGGGTGTCGAGCACTTCCTGCGGCGGGTACACGGCCGGGTTGGCGCGCAGTTCCGGCTTCACGTACGAGGTCGCGGCGGCGTTGCCGTTGGGGTACTGCACGGCGTTGGTGATGTTGGCGATCACTTCCGGCTGCAGCAGGTAGTTCATGTAGGCGTAGGCGTTATCCAGGTGCGGCGCGCCCTTGGGAATCACCACGGTGTCCACCGCGATGGTGCTGCCTTCGCGCGGCAGGCTGTAGCCGATCTTCACGCCGTTGCCGGCCTGCTGGGCGGTGGTCATGGCCTGCAGCACGTCGCCGCTGAAGCCGATGGCGACGCAGATGTTGCCGTTGGCCAGGTCGCTGACGTACTTGGACTGGTGGAAGTAGCGGATCGACGGGCGAATGGCCTGCAGCGCCGCTTCGGCGGCCTTGAAGTCGTCCGGGTTCTGGCTGGCCGGATCACGGCCGAGCACCTTGAGGGTGATGGGCACCATCTGGGTGGCGTTGTCGATGACCGCGATACCGCACTGGGCGAGCTTTTCCGCGTTCTTCGGATCGAACAGCAGCTGCCAGCTGCGGGTAACGTCGGTGTTGCCGAAGATGGCCTTGATCCTGTCCTCGTTGTAGCCGATGCCGACAGTCACCCAGAGGTAGGGAATGGCGTAGCGGTTACCCGGGTCGCTGACCTCGAGGATCTTCATCAGCTTGGGATCGAGGTTGTTCCAGTTGGGCAGCTTGCTCTTGTCCAGCTCCTGGATGGCGCCGGCCTTGATCAGCCGCGGCAGGAAGTGGTTGGACGGGCTGGCCAGGTCATAGCCACTGGCGCCGGTCATCAGCTTGGCTTCGGTGGTCTCGTTGCTGTCCACCAGATCGTAGGTGGTCTGGATGCCGGTCTGCTGGGTGAAGTTCGCCAGGGTATCGTCGGCGATGTAGCTGCTCCAGTTGGCGATGGTGACGGTCTGCGCCGCCTGGGTGGTGCCAGCCAACAGCGACAGGGCCAGGCCTGCCAGGGTCATGGGACGGATGATCATGCTGCCCTCGGTTTTTGTTTTCGGGATGGTCTTGGTTTGCGTGGGTAAAGCGGTGAGTCAGGCCTCGGCGCGCGCGCGGCGCACTTCCCAGGCCATGCGCAGCGAGGCGCCGATATCGAAGAACGGGCTGGGCGGCAGGTAGCCGGGGCTGGCCTGGGACAGCACGTCGGCCAGCACGGGCGAGCTGTCGCCCACCGCCATCTCCACCAGCAGGCGCCCCCACAGGGTGCCGCGCGCCACGCCCGAACCATTGCAGCCGGCGACGGCATGCAGACCCTGGTCGATGCGGGCGAAGTACGGCTCGCCGGAGCGGGTGCCACTCAGGTGGCCGGTCCAGGTGTAGGCGATGTCAGCCTCGACGATGCTGGGAAAGCGCTTCTGCAAACCGACGAGATGACGGCGGCGACGCTCGGCCAGTGCACTGTTGTCGAGATCGCGATGGCGGTATTCGACGGTGTTGCGGATCAGCAGCCGGCGACCCGGCAGCAGGCGTACGGTGCCGCCGCCCGGTAGTGGCGCGAGCACGCCCCACTGGCGCTCGCCGAACAGTGACTCCCAGCGCGGCTCGTCCAGCGGACGGGTGATGCTGGCGCTCAGTTCCAGCGGGAAGGTGCCGCTGTCCTGCAAGCCTGCGCGGGCAATGAAAGCGCCGAGGCAGACCAGTACCTGTGGAGCCTGCACCTCACCCTGCGCGGTCCGCGCTACCCAGCCCTGGCCGCTGCGGCGCAGGTCGCTCACGTCGCTCTGCTCGAAGAGCTCTACAGACGCCGGCAGGCTGTCCGCGAGTCCTTTCACATAGCTCGCCGGTTGCAGCAGCGCATTGCCGCCCGCGCAATGAATGGCCCGCGCATAGAAGCCACTGCCCAGGCGTTGCTCCAGCGCCAGGCCTTCGTAGTAGCGCGCGTTGGCGCCCACCGACGCCAGGGTAGCGAGGATGCCGTCGATATCGCCCAGGTGCTCGGGCCGATGCGCGGCGAAGTGATAGCCGTCCTCGAAAAACTCGCAATCGATACCCAGCCCTGCAATCCGCTGGCGAACTTCCTGCGCCGCCGCGATACCGATGCGCGAGGCGACCTGGTAGGCCGCATGGCCGGGCTGCCCGAGGCGTTCGCTGGCGGCAGGCAGTTCATGGGCGACGACGAAACCGGAATTGCGCGCGGAAGCACCCTGGGCGATGCGCTGGCGCTCCAGCAGCACGATGCGCTGTTGGGGGAAACGCGCTGCCAGCGTGTGGGCAGCGGACAAGCCGGTGATGCCGCCACCGATGATCAGCCAGTCCGCCCGCTGGGTGCCGTTCAGCGTCGGCCGCGCGGGCAGCTCGCCCGCCAGGGCGATCCAGCCACAGTGATTGTTCATTACCCGGCACTCCTTCACAATCCATGCGCCGGGCGTATCCAAGCGATTTCCCCGATGGCGCGTCATGACCAGAATCTACGGGCAGTTTCGCTGGCCGCACCAACGCTCATTTTTCATCCTGGTATTCTCAAAACGCATAGATTGCAGAGGGAAGCGTCATGGACAAACTGCTGCGTGTTCCCTCCCTGCAAGCCCTTCAGGCCCTGGTGCAGGTCGCCGACTCCGGCAGCTTCACCGCCGCCGCGCAACAGCTGCACCTGACCCAGAGCGCCATCAGCCGACAGGTGCAACAGCTGGAGGAGTACTACCGCGTGCCGCTGTTCGACCGCACCAGCCGCAAGGTGGCGCTGACCGACGCCGGTCGCGAAGTGCACGCGGTGGCCGAGGGCATGCTCCAGCAACTGCTGCGCCTGGAAGAGCGCCTTGCCCCGGCCTCGGCGGAGCGGCCGTTCCGCATCCGTATTTTCGTTTCGCTGGCGGTGCGCTGGCTGCTGCCGCGCCTGAGTTCCTTCTACTCGCGGCACCCGGAGCTGTGCCTGTCCATCGAGACGGTGGGCGGCGAAGTGGTGGACGACGGCGGTGACTGCGACGCCTACGTGCTCTACCTGCCCAGTGGCAGCGACCCGCAGGGCCGAGCGCTGACGCCGCTGTACGACGAATACCTGATCCCGGTCTGCGCCCCCCGCCTGGACGACGGCCAGGAGCCGCCGCGTTCGCTGGAGGAACTGGCGCGCCACCCGCTGATCCACGCTTCCAGCGGCGGCCTGGAATGGCCGCAGTGGCTGCGCGCCCAGGCCGCTCCGCCGCCTGCGCAGTTCAAGCACATGCTGTTCAACCTCGACGACCTGGCGCTGGACGCCGCCACCCGCGGCCTGGGCGTCGCCATGACCGACCGCATGCTGGCTCACGACGCATTGCAGCGCGGCGACCTCATCGTGCCCTTTGGCGAGGCACTGAAAACCGGCGGCCGCTACGCGCTGTGGCTGCGCGACAGCGGCGCCGCCCACCCGGCCTGTCAGCCGGTGCTCGACTGGTTCGAGGAACAGCGCAACCAGTTGGAGTCCTGAGGCGCGCTCGCCTCAAGGCCGAGCCAGTGCGACCATCAAATGCTAATCACTTGCATTTACAGAAGAGAAACGAATCAGTAGACTCGCCCGCCTGACACCGGAAGCCGCAGCTCGCGAAGGCCTGCAGAATGGAATGGAACGGAATCAATCTGCGCTGGGCCTACACCGACCTGCTGCTCGGCCTGAGCCGCAAGACCCAATGTGTGCAGCTCGCCTATGACGTGCTGCACGATGCATTCATCCGCTTCATCCTCGCCAGCCAACGCACCGCCATCGAGCAGCCCAACGCCTACCTGCGGCGGGTCGCGCATTCCGTCCTGATCGACCACTACCGCGACGCCTCGCGTTTCTATCCCCTGCCCGAGGGTGATCTCGAGCCCTGGATGGATACCCGCGAGGACGCCGAGTTCGCCCCCTCCGCCGAGCACCTGGCCGACCTGCAGCAACGCCTGGAAGCCATCCAGCGCATCCTCGAGTGCCTGCCGACGCGCTGCCGGGAAGTGTTCTGGCTGGCGCGCATAGAGGGTCACCGCCAGGTGGAGGTCGCCCGGATGCTCGGCATCAGTATTTCCATGGTGGAACGCCACCTGGTCCGCGCCCTGCTGAACCTGCGCGAAGCGCGCGAGCAGCTGTCCTCGTGAGCGCCAGACGGCAGCAGGCGGCACGCTGGTTCACCCGCCTGCTGGACCTGCCCGGCGATCATCCCGAGCGCCAGGCGTTTGCCCGCTGGCTCGCCGCCGACCCGCAGAACGCCAAGGAGTACCAGGCATTCAGCGAACTCTGGGGCAACTTCTCGAGCACGCCGCAGACCCAGGCGCTCGCCGGCGCCATGGAGAACCTGAGTCGCCGGCGCTTCGTGCGCAACGGGGCGGTGGGCGGCTTGCTGCTGGCGGTCGCCGCCGGTTGGCTGGTGTCGATGCGCAGCCGCCAGGGCGAGCAGATGCTGATGACCGGCATCGGCGAGCGACGCCGCTTCACCCTGGAGGACGGCAGCGAAGTCTTCCTCGACGCCGACACCCGGCTGCATGTGCTGTTCAGCGAATCGACCCGCCAGGTATTCCTGCTGCGTGGCCGCGCGATCTTCAACGTGGAGCATGCGCCTGCGCGCCCGTTTGTGGTCGATGCCGGCGCCGCGCAGGTGCGCGTGCTGGGCACGCGGTTCGTCGTCGAACGGCTGGAGCCGCAGGTACGGGTGAGCGTCGCCGAGGGACGGGTCGAGTTCTCCAGCGCCGGCCAGCGCCTGGTACTCGAACGCGACCAGGTCGGCGAGCTCGATGCCCTGGGGCAGTTGCACGCCCTGAAGCGCCCGGCGAGCAATGCCTTCAGCTTCTCCCAGGGCAACCTGGTGTTCGAGCGCGCCAGCCTGGGCGAGATCGCCGCCACCCTGTCGCGCTATCGCGAGATACCCGTGAAGGCACGGCAACCGACCGCGCAATCGATCACGGCCGTGGTGCAGCTGGCGGATGTAGAGAGCTTCCTCGCCCTGCTGCCCGAGCTGGCCGCTGTTCGCATCGAGCAAGGCAGCGGGGTCACGCTGCTGGTGCCGCGCTGATTTTCTTCCGGACCAGGTAGGGGTTTCTTCGCGCTGCTCCGTCATTGGTTATCCAAGTCCCTGACGAGCTTTGCCATGAAGTCGATTTCCCTCAAGTCCCTGGCGGTCTCCAGCACCCTGGCATTCACCCTTAACGCCTTCGCCGCACCGGTGGCGCTGGACCTGCCACCGCAGCCCCTGGCGACCTCGCTCAAGCAACTGGCGAACCTCGCCGGCGTGACCCTGGCGATGGACGACCAACTGGTGGCAGACCGCATCGCGCCCGCTCTCAAGGGCAACTACGAATTCAACGGCGCGCTGGACGAGCTGCTCGCCGGCTCAGGCCTTGGCGTTCGCCAGCAGGGCGGCGCGTGGCTGATCGTCCGTCGCGACACCTCCGACGTGCTGGACCTCTCCTCCACCACCGTCAGCGGCCGTGGCCTGGGCACGACCACCGAGGGCACGCACTCCTACGCCACCAAGGCCATCACCATCGGCAAAGGTGAGCAGACGCTTCTGGAAACCCCGCAGTCGGTCACCGTCATCACGCGCCAGCGCATGGATGACCAGAACATGAACAACCTGCAGGACGCGATGCGCCAGGTCACCGGCGCCACGGTGAAGACCTACAACACCGGCTCCAGCCTCAACGACGTGTACATGCGCGGCTTCCTCGTGGACCAGGTGCAGGTCGACGGCGTTTCGCAGATCACCGGCCAGGGGGACATGGCGACCAGCTTCGACCTGGCCATGTACGACCGCGTCGAAGTCCTGCGCGGACCCGGCGGCCTGTACGCCGGCTCCGGCGAGCCGGCCGGCACCATCAACCTGGTGCGCAAGCGCGCGCTGGGGACCTTCGGCCTGAGCGGGGAAATGGCCGCCGGCTCCTGGGATCGCTACCGCAGCATGGTCGACGTCACCGGCCCGCTGAACGAGGAAGGGACGATCCGCGGCCGCTCGGTCATGGCCTATGAGCACAACAAGTCCTTCGTCGACTATGTGCAGAACGAACGCCCGATGTTCTACGGCCGCCTGGAGATGGATCTGGCCCCCAGCACCACCCTGTCCTTCGGCGGCGCCTACCAGAAGAACAACTCCACGCCGGCCTTCGGCCTGCCCGCCTACGCCGACGGCACCCTGCTCGACGTGCCGCGCTCCACCTACATCGACGCGAAGTGGAACCGCATGAAGGAGGAAACCTGGGAAGCCTTCTCCGAGCTCGACCACACCCTGGACAACGGCGGCCAGTGGAAGACCTCCCTGACCTACCGAGACGCACGCCTGCCACAGCGCGAGTTCAGCTGGACCACCTGGGTGGTCAACCCGGACACCCAGACCGCCGATGCAGCGCGCTACTCGTACTACGAGCGGATCAAGACACTGGGCCTGGACAGCTTCGTCACCACGCCCTTCAGCCTGGCGGGGCGCACCCATGAACTCACCCTGGGCGGTGAATACCAGCACCTGGACAAGGCCTTCACCTACGGCTCGGTGGACCTGGACCACGACGGCTACGCCGACGAGGTGCCGATTGGCATCGACGGCGCCAACGACCTCCCACGCCTGGACATGCCGCACACCAACTTCAACTACACCAAGAGCCGCCAGTACGGCCTCTATGGCCGCACCAAGCTCAGCGTGACCGACGAACTGGACGTGATCCTGGGCTCGCGCGTGACCTGGTACGACGCCGACGCGAAGAACGCCAACACCTTCTTCAACAACTTCGGCTCCCCGTCTACCCAGACCAACGCCAAGGTCATTCCCTACGGCGCGCTGATCTACAAGCTCACCCCGACACTGGCGGCCTATGCCAGCTACACCAGCGTGTTCAAGCCGCAGAGCGAGACGGATGCCAGTGGCGAGAAGATGATCGCGCCGCACAAGGGCAAGCAATACGAGGTGGGCCTGAAGCAGGAGCTGATGGACGGCCGCCTGAATGCCTCGGTCGCCCTGTTCCGCATCTACGACGAGAACCGCGCCCAGTGGAGCGGCAGCCCGGTCAACGCCTATGAAGCGCAGGGCAAGGTGCGCAGCCAGGGCTGGGAAGCCGAGCTGACCGGCAACCTGACCGACAACTGGAGCATCGTCACCGGCTACGCCTTCACCATGACCCGCCTGCTGGACGACGACCCGAACAATGGCCTCAGCTCGGGGGACACCTTCAGCACCATCACGCCCAAGCACAACTTCAACCTGTGGTCCAAGTACGAATTCCTCGACGGCACGCTGAAGGGTTTGCATGTGGCCGGCGGTACCCGCGTGGTCAGCGAAACACTCTATACGCGCAGCAATACCGACTTCGTCCAGCCCGGTTACGCGGTCTCCACGGCCCAGCTCGGCTACCGGTTCAACGACCACCTGAGCTCGACGCTGACCGCCAACAACCTCTTCGACCGCAAGTACTACGAACGTGTCGACAGCGCCTGGGGCTCGAACTTCTACGGTGAGCCACGCAACCTGATGCTGACCCTGCGCGCCACCTATTGAGGCAAGGCGTTCCCACCCTCGACGTGGGAACGCAACCCCGCGGGAATCTCGCTGCGCAAGCCTTCCACGGCTTTCCAGGCGGCGCCCCGCGCGCGGGTCAGCACGGCCTGCTTCCACTCCTCGGTATCCACGTAGAAGGCATCGCGCAGTTGCTGCTTGATGCGCCGCACCTTGGTCGTCGGCGCATCGGGTGTCCGATGCAGCCACTGGTCCGCGCGCAGTGCTTCGAGAACCTGCGGACCGGGCACGGTGCCGAACTCCAGGCTCATGGAGATCAGCAGCGCCTGCGGGCACTCCTCGAATGCCGCATGGACCAGCTTGCCGCTGAGCTTCACCGACACGCTGTTGCCCTCCTCCGTGGAACGCACCTCATCGCCCCACCACGTGCGGGCGCGAACCAGCGCTTCGGGACGCGGGTCGCCCGAGTAGATGTATTCGCCGTAGCCGGTAGGACCGAGGCCGGTGTGTACGTCGATCCAGGCCATCTCGCGACATTGCCGGCCATGCTGGCGCAGCACCTTGCGCACGGTACGGTTGCTCCAGGTCGGCTGCGAGCCGGAAAAGAACAGGCCATCGGGATGACTGGCCTGGCCGGACGAGATCGCCTTCTGCAACTCCCAGCGACCGTGGCGCAGCGCATAGACGAGCAGGCGCAGACGCCCCAACGGGCTGGGCCAGCGCCGTGGCGCGAGCACCGGGTCCAGGCGCGCGTAACCGGGGTTCTCCGGCGCTGCCTGGGCGAAGTCGCGGAAGTTGCGGTTGAGGTCGACGTTCTCCTGGGTCCAGCGACGCCACCAGGAGAAGCCGTAGGGATTGGCAGCGTGCAGGTAGAGCACTGCGCAATCGTTGCGGCGCGCGTGCTCGCGCCATGCGCTGTCGGCGAGCAGCGCGCTCTGCACGCCCGAGCCGCAGAAGCCTTCGACACCGTGGCAGCCGCTGCTGACGATCAGCAGGCGCTGCGCATCCATCGGACCTTCACGGGCGATGTCCACCGCCAGCGTCTCGCCGTCGCGCCCGCTCAGTGGATGGACGTGGGACTCCACCGGCAAGCCGGCGGCCGCACAGGCGTCGAGGAACTTGCTGCGCGCCTGGGCGTAGCTCTGGGAGAAATACGACGATGCATTCATGGCGACTCCGGCCGTTTCCTGTGGCAAATGGCGGCCGGCAGGATGCATCAGCGCGAAAACGCGGAGTAATGATCTCTACACATGAGCATTGAGACTGGTTATGCCGGTCACGCCTGTTCCGCACGGAAAGCAGCTGCCATTTCCTCGGCCAGCAACCGGGCTTCACGGGTCATCAGTTCCTCCGCCCGGGTGACCAGCGAGATGCTCGCCACCGGCGTGGCCTCGGCGATCCGCAAGGGCTCAAGCACCTGGGCCACCATCGGCAGAGCCAGCATGCGCTGCGACCAGAAACTCACCGCATCGGTGTTGGCTGCGAGTTCCAGGTAGAGCAGCGACGAGGAGCATTCGGTGATGCGCTTGGGTGGCGCCACCTGGCGTTCGCGGAAGAACTGCCCGGCCAGGGCGACTTCAAGCGGGTCGGAGAGCAGCCATTCGAGGTCCAGAAGCTCGTGCAGCGATCGCGCGGCCGCCAGGGGATGCCCCTTGCGTACCGCCAGCGCCGAAGGCTGCGGCGCCAACTCGCGCCAGACCTGCCCGTCGGCCTGATCCGCCTTCGGCTGGGTCGTCAGCACCAGGTCCAGCCGGCCCTCCTTCAGCCCTTCGAACAGCTGCACCGAACGTAGCTCGAAGATCTGCAGCTGCACGTTGGGGTACAGCTCGCGGTAACGCCTGAAGCAATTGGCGAAGGCGCGATTGGGCGTCACCGGCGACACGCCGATGGCTACACGGCCAGCCATCTCACCCTTCAGGGTGTCGATCTCTTCGCGGGCGCGGCGCACTTCCTCGGTGACCAGCCGAGCCATGCTGACCAGCCGTTCGCCATAGGGCGTGACCGTCACCCCACGATTCGAGCGCACCAGCAGCGGCACGCCCAGCTCGCCTTCCAGTTCCTTCACCGCCTTGGACAGCGACGGCTGGGTCACGTCGAGCAGCCGCGAGGCTTCCTGGATGCTGCCGCTCTCGGCGATGGTGCGCAGGGCGCGCAATTGATGCAATTTCATGGCGAAATCCGGCCAGTTCCTCGAATTCGCGCCACCTTAACCAGTATCAGGCAGGCTTGAAAAGAAGCCGGGGCCAGGCCCGGCCTCTCTCCGCCCGACGATCACTCCGCCATGTTCAGGTCCGGCAGCGGCTGCTGGAACATCCGCGTGGCGCTGGCCAGGCAGACGAAGCCCAGGCACATCCAGGCGAAACCGATCATGAACGACATGCCCGACAGGCTCGACCACAGCCAGATGGTGCTCAGGAAGCCCACCGCCGGCAGCGCGCCGTAGCGCAGGTAATTGCCCTTGCCGGTGAGGCGCTCGTCGACCAGGTAGTGCTTGATCACCGCCAGGTTCACCGCGGAGAACGCGAACAGTGCGCCGAAGCTGATCATGTTGGCGACGGTATCCAGGGTGACGAACAGGGCGATCAGCGAGAGCAGGCTGATCAGCATGATCGCCGTGGCCGGCACGCGTTTCTTCGTCACCAGCTTGCCGAACACGCGGGGCAGCGCGCCGTCCCGGCCCATGGCGAACAGCACGCGGGAGACGCTCGCCTGGGACACCATCGCCGAGGCGAAGCAGCCGGCCACGTAGGTGGCGGTGAAGAAGGTCACCAGCCACTCGCCGCCGATACGGCGCAGCACGTCCAGCGACGCGGAGTCGGCATCGGTGAGCGCCTGCCATTCGGGGAATACCAGTTGGCCGAAGTAGGCCATGACGATGAACAGCACGCCGCCGATCAGGGTCACCAGCATGATCGCCGCCGGAATCTGCCGACGCGGCTCGGGCGTTTCCTCGGCCATGGTCGACACGGCGTCGAAGCCGAGGAACGACAGGCACAGCACCGCCGCGCCGGACATCACCAGCGGCAGGCTGAAGTGCTCGTCATAGAAAGGCTGCACCAGCGGCACCGGTTCGGCCTGGGCGCCCAGGTGGCTCACCGACAGCGCGATGAACACCACGACGAACACCATCTGCGCGACGATCAGCACCCAGTTGACGCGGGTGATGGATTCGATACCCACGAGGTTGAGCAGGGTCACCAGGACGATCGAGCCAAGGATCCAGATCGACAGCGGTACCGAGGGGAAATAGTCGGTCATGTAGATGCCGATCAGCAGGTAGCTCAGCAGCGGCAGGAAGATGTAATCCAGCAGCAGCGTCCAGCCCGCCAGGAAGCCGAACGCCGCACCGAAGGTCTTGCGTGTGTAGCTGTAGACCGACCCCGAATACGGATGCGCCTGCACCATCCGTCCGTAGCTGTACGCAGTCAGCAGCATGGCCGCCAGCGTGAAGAGATAGGCCGCCGGCAGGTGGCCCTTGCTCATGCGGGTGACCAGGCCGTAGGTGGTGAAGACCGCCAGCGGCACCATGTAGGCCAGGCCGAACAGCACCAGCGCCGGGATGCCCAGCGACTTGCGGAAGGACCGCGAGGGCGACTCGTGAGATTGATGGGCAGGCAAGGAAGTAGCGGACGCGCTTGTTGTTTTTTTCATGGCTGACTCATGGACTGCGAGCGACGGGCGCTCGTTGGGCTGGAACGGCGTGATGCCGGTCGAGGCTTCCTGGGCAGCGGTCGGGAGCCCGGCGGTTTCAGCCGGGGCAAAGCTTCGGGCAGCCGCTGCCGGAAAGATTCAGCGGAGGTCTGGCGGGGTCGCCCGGCAGGCTGTTCGGGTCAGGCGGAGCCTGGTCAGCGGAGCCGGGAGGCAATGCGCAGAAGCGCTCTTCTCCGGTACGGCGAGTACGAGGTCGCCATCGAGCGTTTCATCGATGAAAGTCTGCGCTGCAAAACACTGCCGCCACTCGTTGAACGCTTGCACCCGGGCACTCCTGTTGACCGCCTCGAAGGACGTTGTTGTTGGAATGGGGGCGCATGGTGCTTCAGCTTTTCGCCGAGGAAAATTAGTAAAAATATCTTCGCGGCCAATGAAAAAAATGGCCGGCCGTTGCGGACCTGCGGTCAGGGTCCGCTGTCGGGAACGGCTTCTCAGGCTTCCAGCAATCCGAGCTTTTCCAGGCTTCGGGCAGTCGCCACGATGGCCTCCTCGGCCGGGCGCGGCGACCAGCCCAGGAGCTTGCGTGCTTTGGCGTTGCTGGCGTTCATGCGCAGTCCGAGCAGCGGAACGGAGCCCTTGAGCGCCGGATCCTTGAGCGCGCCCAGGCGCACCACCCAGTTGGGCAGCACTCGCGTCGAGACCTTCGCCGCCACGGTGCCCATGCGCTCCTTGAGAATCCGTGCGACATCACCCAGCCACAGGCTGTCACCGGCGGTGGCGATGAAGCGCTCACCCCTGGCAGCATCGTGGGTCATGGCCAGCACGTGCAGGTCGGCCACGTCGCGCACATCGACGAATCCGCAGTTGATCTTCGGACTGCCCGGCTGACCGGCGAGCAGGCTTTTCACCAGGCGGATGGAGTGCGAGTAATCGGCGCCGAGCACTGGGCCAAGCACAGCCACCGGGTTCACCACCGACAGTTCCAGGCCTTGCCCTTCTTCAGCGATGAAGTCCCAGGCGGCGCGTTCGGAGAGGGTCTTGGATTTCTGGTAGAGCCAGACGTTGCGGCTGCTCAGGTCGCTCCAGTCGGTCTCGTCGAACAGCCGCGTCATCTGCCCGTGGCCGGCACAGATGGCGCCGAATGCCGAAGTCAGGACCACCCGCCTGACGCCGGCATCACGCGCGGCACGCAGCACCCGCAGGTTGCCATCGACCGCCGGGCGCACCCATTCTTCCTCGCGGGTCTGCAGCCCCGTGGGCGTCGGAGATGCCCCGTGGATCACGTAGCGGCAGCCGGCGACGGCCTCGACCCAGCAGCGATCATCGCTCAGGTCGGCGACCACGAAGCTCAGGCGTTGCCCCGCGTCGACGCCACCTTCGCGCAACTGTTCGCGTACCTCGGTCTCCCGCGCCAGCGAACGTACCGTGGTGCGCACCGGATAGCCCTCGCGCAGCAGGGCGAGGATGCAATGCTGGGCAATGAAACCGGTCCCGCCGGTCACCAACACCAATTCGTCTTTCATGGATTCCCTCGGGCAAGGCTGTAGTCGGATGGCGGGCAAGCTACGCCCGGGCCGGCGAACCGTGAATGCGCTGGAGTGCGCTTTACTTGCGCGAAAGTTCGAATCTGCCGGTAACGCGGTTGGCCGTTGCCCCGGAGAAAGTCCGGTGCGATTCTGGGCCACATTCGCTTCCGACACGCCAGCCCCCAACGACATGACCCAGTCCTCGGCTCCCCGCTCCGACCCGTTGTCCGACTTCCTGCGCGTCGCCGATGCCCAGCTGACGGTGGCCGGCGGTTTCAGCGCCGGCGGCGACTGGAGCCTGCGCTTCCCGCCACCGCAGCACCTGAAGTTCTTCGCGCTGATCAAAGGCAGTTGCTGGCTGCAGATCGAGGGGGATGCGGAGCCGGTGTGGATCAAGGAGGGTGACGTGTTCATCCTCTGCTCGCGCCGGGCCTTTGTCCTCGCCAGCGACCTGGCGCTGAAGCCGCTGGAAGCCATGGAGGTGTTCAGCGGCGAGACCAACGAGCGCACCGCCACCCTGGGCAGCGGCGAGGACTGCATTCAGCTGGGCGGCCACGTGCGACTGGACCCGACCAGCGAGGAACTGGCCTTCCGTCTGTTGCCGCCGGTGATGCAGGTGCACGCTGGCACGCGGCAGGCCGAGCGGTTGAAATGGCTGCTCGACCAGATTGTCGAGGAGCGCATCCAGTGGCGGCCGGGGGTCAGCGCGGTGTCCGCACAGCTCACGCAGCTGCTGTTCGTGCAGACCGTGCGTGCCTATCTGGAGGCAGCCGATTCAGTCCCCTGTGGTTGGCTCCGCGCGGCCGGGGACAAGCGTCTGGCACCGGTGCTGGGCCTGATGCACAGCGATCCGGGCCGCGCCTGGCAACTGGGTGAACTGGCCAGGGCGGCGGGCATGTCGCGTACCAGCTTCGCCGTGCACTTCAAGAACATCACCGGTATCCCGGCGCTGACCTACCTGGGCGAGTGGCGCATGTTGCTGGCCCAACAGGCGCTGCGCGGCAGCGACGTGACCCTGGCGGAGTTGGCCAGCGAGCTGGGCTACAGCTCCGAAAGCGCCTTCAGCAATGCCTTCAAGCGCATCACCGGCACCGCGCCGCGGCACTACCGCAACCAGTGGCGCCACGAGTGACGGAGCGAGCGTTCAGTTGCCGCTGGCGACGGCACGTTCGCCAAAGCCAACCCTGGGCACGGCCCGACCGTATCGGAGGAAGAAGTCCTCGGCCCGCGCGGCTATCTCCCCGTGCCGCCCTTCCAGGGCCAGGCGCATCAGCTCGATCTGCAGGTCTTCCTGCTCCACCATGTAGTCCAGGAACGTGGACGCTCTAGTTGGTCCGACCTTCCGCAGATCGCGCAGCCAGCCGGCGTAGGCGATGGTTTCCCGGTGGACGTAAGCCACCAGCGACCGCATGAGGAAGCGCGGTACGGAGGACACCAGCCGGGCCTTGAGCCGGGTGGCGATCCCCGGTGCAGGGTCCAGCCCCCAGATCAGGGCCGCCGCCTCATAGCGCCGGGCGTTGAGGACCTCCAGGTCCCAGTAGGTTTTCCAGAAGGCGAACCACGCATCCCCCTCCAGGCGCCCGGCCATCCGCCGGACCGTGATGAGGGCGAAGGATCGGTTGGCCAGCTCGTGCCTGAACCCCTTGAGAAACGCTTTGCTCGGCATGGTGCATCTCCAGTATCGACGGTGAAGGGTCAGGGCAGGCACTCGGGGGATTCGCTGGCGCCGCGCGCGCCGTCGCTCCGCGGGCGAAGAGCCGTGTCGAAATCATCTAGCGAGGGGAACACCAGCGGCTCGCGTGCATCCAAGGTCAGCAGGTGCTCGCCATAGGAGGTGAGGTAGTCCCAGCGCTCCGTCTCGCTGATGTAGGGGACGTGATAGGCGATGAAGGGCGGCAGCACTTCGAGGCCGACGTAGGCCAGCATGCCCTGCTGGATCGGCCTCAGCAGGGTTTCGATCTCGCCATGCACGCAGCCCTTGCCGAACATGTGGCTCTGGCCGCCGAGGGTGAAGGCCAGCATCGCGCGCTTGCCTTTCAGGCCGCCGCGGTCATAGATGCGCCGCCCGCCGTAGCAGAGGCCGGAGACAAACACCCGATCGATCCAGCCCTTGAGAATGGCCGGCATGCCGAACCAGTAGATCGGGAAGCTGAAGATGACCAGGTCGGCCCATTGCAGCTTCTCCAGCTCTGCCTGGATGTCCTCGGCCAGCGTGGCCTTCTGCAGGTTGTGGCGCTGTTCGAGGGCGTACACCAGGTACTCCTGGTTGGCTCGGCTGCCGAAATCCGCGGCGCTGGCGACGGGGTTGAAGCGCTGGGCGTAGAGGTCGGACACCCGTACCTCGTGCCCCTCCTCGCTCAGCACGACGACCGCCAGGTTCTTCATCGCGGCAGTGAATGAGCCGGGCTCGTTATGGGCATGCACAATCAGGACGTTCATGGTGGCTTCCAGACTTTCGACGTTGGATCAGGAGGGTGGAAACCGGCCCCGAGGCCGGCGGATTCATTGGGCAATGACCCCGGCGGGGCCGAACAGCAGCAGGTGTCCGTCCGTGCGCGGCGCCAGGGCCGAGAGGTTCAGGCGGTCTTCGCGCTGGACGGCGCTGAAGCGCTCCAGGCGGCTGTCGGAAAGCGCCAGCAGGCCACCGTTGCCAACCAGCGCGACACGCCCGTCGGCCAGCTGGGCGACGGCGGTGATCGCCTCGTGGCTGCCGCTGTCCAGGCTCTGCCAGCGTTCTCCCTGGCGATCACCGAGCAGCACCCGGCCACTCATGCCGGCCATCAGCAAGCGCCCGTCGCGCAACGCGACGCCACTCCACAGTGACCCGCTCGCCCCGGTGTCCAGCGCCTGCCAGCTCTCGCCGTGATCGAGGGAGCGGTACGCATGGCCTGCCTCCCCCGCGATGAAGAGGCCGCCACTGCGCCCGGCAAAGATATGGTTGAGGTGGAAGTCATCGCCTTCGGCGCTGACCACCAGCGGCTGCCAGGTTCTGCCGCCATCACGGGTTTGCGCAGCGTAGCCGTAGGCGCCCACGGCAATGCCATGCTGCGCGTTCTCGAACAGCACCGAGAGCAGCACCGGTCGGCTTTCCAGCCGTGCCAGCACGGACCAGCTCTTGCCGCCATCCTCGGTATGCAGCACCACGCCGCCATGGCCCACCGCCCAGCCCTGGCGCTCGTCGACGAAGCTCAGCGCTGTCAGCAGACTATCGACCGGAACGCTGCGGGCCTGGCGCCAGTGCTCGCCATCCTCCGACAGCACGACCACGCCCTGGTCACCGGCCGCCACCAACCGTTGCCCGGCTCGGGCGACCGCCACCAGGGGCGCGTGCTCGGCGCTGGCCAATGCGATGGCGGGCATCTCGTCCTCGGCCGCGCTGAGGCCGCAGGAAACCGTCACGGCCAGGGAGGCCAGGAACAGGCGGGGGAATCGAATTCGGGTCATCGGCTGCCCTCCTCTCTCAGTGCGCGATCAGGGGCGCACGGACTGGCCCCCGACGCGGAATCAGGATTTCCAGGACTACCGCCAGGGCTGGCAGCAGGGTGATGGCCATGAGCATGTTGGCCATGAACATGAAGGTCAGCAGCAGCCCCATGTCGGCCTGGAATTTCAACGCGGAGAAGGACCAGGTGGCGACGCCGACCGAGAGCGTCAGTGCAGTGAACACCGTGGCCACGCCCACTTCGCGCAGCGCCCGCTGGAACGCCTCGGTGATGTCGCGCCCCTGCGCCAGGTGCATCTGCAGGCGGTTGTAGATGTAGAACGCGTAGTCCACGCCGATGCCCACGGCGAGCACCATCACCGGCAGGGTCGCCACGGTCAGGCCGATGTCCAGCGCCTTCATGAACCAGTAACCGAGGAAGGTTGCCAGGGTCAGCGGTACGCAGCAGGCGACCATCGCCCGCCAGTCGCGGTAGACGAGGAACACCAGCAGGACGATGGTCAGGTAGACGTAGAGCATCATTGGCAGCTCGGAGGATTCCACCACCTCGTTGGTGGCCGCCTGCACACCGGCATTGCCGCTGGCCAGGCGCACGTTCACAGCGTTCATCGCGTGGCCTGCACGGTACTGTTCGACAGCCAGAACCACCCGTTTGAGGGTGCTCGCCTTGTGGTCGGTCAGGTACAGGTTGACCGGCAGCAAGGTGCAGTCGGCGTTGTACAGCCGCAGGGCTTCGGGTACCTGGCGCACGGCTTCGCCGAGAGACAGTTCGTCCTGCGGCAGCGCCGCCCACTTCGGGTTGCCCTCGTTCACCCCGGAGGCCGACAGCTTGGTCAGCGCCGGCAGCGACTGCGCCGACAGCACGCCCGGCACGTTGCCCAGGTACCAGGTCAAGCGGTCCACATAGGTCATCACGTCATGCCGGTAGCAGCCGCCGGACGGGGTCTCCACGGCCACGGTGAACAGGTCCAGGCCGAGCGCGAAATGGCTGACCACGCTCTGCACGTCCTGGTTGTAGCGCGAGTCCGCATGCAGCTCCGGCGCGCCCGGCAGCACGTGGCCGACGTGACGGCCCTGGCTCTGCCAGACCGCCAGCACCATCAGCCCCAGGCACAGCAGCGCGCCAAGGGTGGCATTGCGCGGCTCGGCGATGCGCCCGAGGCGGACCATCAGACCGTCGCGCCCGGCCCGCAGCCGTTCGATGCGCGCCACGTACGCGGCGTCGTAGCGGAAGAAGCTGGCCAGCACCGGCAGCATGATCAGGTTGGTAACGATCTTGTACGCCACCCCCACCGAGGCGGTGACAGCCAGCTCGTGGATCATCGGGATCGGCACCAGCGCCAGGGTGGCAAAGCCGACGAAGGCGGTGATCAAGGCCAGGGTGCCGGGGATGAACAGCCCGCTGAAACTGCGCCGCGCCGCCGTCATGCCATCGGCGCCGGCGCAGACCTCCTTGGAGATGAAGTTGACCTGCTGCACACCGTGGGAAACGCCGATGGCGAAGACCAGGAAGGGCACCAGGATCGCCAGCGGATCGAGCCCGTAGCCCAGCAGCGTGATGGTGCCGAACTGCCAGACCACCGATACCAGCGAGCAGAACAGCGGCAGGAAGGTCAGCTTCCACGAGCGGGTGTACCAGAACACCGCCAGCGCGGTGAGCACGAAGGCCAGGCCGAAGAACTCCACCACGCTCTTCGCCCCGGCGCCGATGTCGCCCATCTGCTTGGCGAAACCGATGATCTGCACGTCATAGTCGGCGTCGGAATACTGGGCACGTACTTCCTTTTCCAGGCGCTGGCTGAACTCCAGGTAGTTCAGCGGCTTGCCGGTCTGCGGATCCGGGTCCGCCAGCTCGGCCACCACCATGGCGCCGGAATGGTCGTTGGCCACCAGGCTGCCGACGAAGCCACCGATCAGCGTGCGCTCGCGGATAGCGGATATCGCGCGGTCATCCAGCGTGCCTACGGTGACGTCGCCGCCGACCACGTCCTCGGCCTTCATGCCCTCTTCGGTGATCTGCACGGCGCGGGTATTGGGCGTCCACAGCGAGGTCACGCTGCGCCGGTCGACGCCGGGCATGAAGAACAGCGTCTGCGTCAGGTCGTACAGGCGGGTCATGGCCTGCCTGTTCCAGATGTCGCCGTGTTTCGCGTGCAGCACGACGATGATGCGATTGGCGCCGAACAGCACGTCGCGGTACTGGTTGAAAGTCTTGATGAACGCGTGCTGCTGCGGCAATTGCTTGTCGAAGCCGGCGGACATTTCCAGGCGCGATGCGAAGGCGCCCATGAACAGGGTGATGACGGCCAGCAGGCCGAGGGTCGCCAGCCGGTGGCGGAAGAACAGGCGCTCGAGCGCCGACACCAGAAAAGCCAACATGGAATGCCTCGATACGGCGGGTGTCGCAGGCGGCGGGTCACGCGGGAGCAACGCGGCTGACCCGCCGCCGACGAACCAGGGCTGGACTAGAACGAGTAGGAGAGATTGCCGCTGATGAAGTCACGGTCGGCCATGAGATTGGTGTCGCCGCCCCCCCAGAACTGCACCCACTGCAGGCCGCCCTTCCAGCGGTCGCGGTAGTTGAACAGCAGCGAGGTGCTCAGCGACTTGCGCCCTTCCACGAACGGCATGGCGTTGGGCGTGGTGCCGTTGACGTCGTGGCTGAAGTCGAGCTGCGGGGTGACCGTCACCCCGCTGCCGAACAGGTTGGGATAGTTGACGCCCATCTCGGTGACGTAGCCCCAGGAGGTCCTGTCCGGCAGCGAATAATCCGGCATGGCATAGGGCACCTTGCCGGAGGTATCCAGGCCGGGGTAATGGGTGACCACTGCTTCGGCCAGCAGGAAGGCATCCGAGGCCCCGAGGGCCTCGGGGATGAAGCCCAGCGGATCGTTGCCGGAGAAGGTGTAGATGGCGTTCAGGTCCGCCTGCCACTTGCGCTCGTTGACGAAGCCCCGGTTCACGCCGGTATCGAACACGCTGTATGGGTTGTAGACGCCGGTCAGGCCCTGGCCGAAGGGGACGGTCGGGTCGATGCCGACGCTGTCCTCAGGGCGGTAGGACAGCTCGCCGGCCACCGCCACCGGGCCGACCATGGTGCTCATGGACAGGCCGTAGAGATCCTTGTTCTCGCCGTAGTTGATGAAGTAGTTGTCCACCACCAGGTTGTTCGGATCGGTCAGCGCCGTGTAGCCCACGAAGGGCACCTTGTCGTGGTAGCGCTGGTAGAAGAAGCCGAACTCGGTGCCGATACTCTCGGCGCTCCAGCGCAGCGCGACGCCGTACTGGCCGCTGTTCTTCGCCTCGCGCTCGCCGGCATAGGGCACGGCGAGGCCGGCACCGACCAGATCGGCGTGGCTGACGCCGGTGTTCAGCGGGTCGCCGCAATGACCGGTCGGGGTCGCGGCGCAAGTGCCCGGCATCAGGCCCTCGACGTAGTTCGTGGGGTAGTAGATCGCCCGCCGGCCCTCGCCCACTACATCGCTGGTCGAGTAGTAGGTGCCCACCGGATCCAGGGCATAGGCGTTCCACTTGAACTGGTAGTAGGCCTCCAGGCTCACGGTGTCGGTGAGGCCGACGTTGAACGAGGCCATCGGCGCCGGAATGAACACCTCCTTCAGCTGGGTACCCGGTGTGTGGTACTTCGGCAGGCTGAGGGCGTTGATCTGGTTGATCCCGCCGGGCACGAAGATTTCCGCGCCCCAGCTGATGACCTGGTTGCCTACCTTCACCTTGGCCGGCATCTCGCCCAGGTCGAAGCTTTTCGCCACCCAGAGATCGAGCAGGTCGAAGCGTTCGGTGGCGTCGCGTTCGGCCTCATCGTCCAGGTCGGTGCGCCGGGTGTTGTCCATCCTGAAGTCCTTGGCCCAGGCAACGCGGCCGAGGGCGCTCCAGCCATCGCCGAACTTCAGGCTCAGCTCGTGGGTGCCCTTGATGACGCTGGAGAACACGTCGTGCTTGGCGTAGTTCAGGTCGCCGTCATCGGAGTTGCTGTAGTTGATGTCCGCGTTGGCGTAGCCATTACCGCGCGCCGGGTTGTAGTAGCGCCCGAGTTCGGTATGGGAACCGGTGTTGCAGCCGCCATTGTCGCTGCCCAGCAGGTGGCAGTCGGGTGACTGCAAGCGCGAGGCGAAGCCATAGGACAGCGTGGAGTCGAAGCTGCCGGAAATGCCGTCGGCGCTGCCGAACAGGACGGCGAAGCTCGGTGGCGCCCAGGTCAGGCCGGAGGCGATGGCGACGGCCAGCGCCAGGGTCTTGCGCGGGCACGGGGCCGCCTGCAGCGCCGGGGCGCCGCACGGTTTGTCGATCTGCATGTGCTGTTCTCCGGGCCTGATCAACGCTCGCCGCGACGGCGCAGCTCGTTGGAGTTGAACATCTTGTCGTTGACCCGTCCCTGCAGGCCGGCGGTGTCATCGAGGATCTGCCCTTCCTGGGTGAAGCCGTCGGCGATGTAGCGGCGGGCGATCAGGTCGTAGCTGACGTACTCGGAGCTGGAGCAGGCCTGGATGTTCGGGTCGGCCCACAGGCTGCCTTCCTGCACGCGCCACAGGTTGCCCTTGGCGTCATACATGTCGACGTGCAGCAGGTTCCAGCTGTCCTCGTCGAAGTAGAAGGTGCGCCGGGCGAAGGAATGGCGCTTGTCGGCCTTCACCGTGGCGTCGACCACCCACACACGGTGCTTTTCGTAGCGCTGCACGTCGCGGTTGAGGTAGTCGTTGCCGATCAGCTGCTCGTACTTGTTGGACTTGTCGACCAGGCGGAAGGAGTTGTACGGCACCAGCATTTCCTTCTTGCCCACCAACTTGAAGTCATAGCGATCCAGCGCACCGGTGAACATGTTGATCTGGTCGACGAAGTACAGGTTGTCGGAGCCGGCGATGGGGTTGTCGTAGGCGAACGAAGGCGCGAGACGCACACGGCGCTGGCCGGGGAAGTAGATCCAGGAGCTCTGCACCTTGCCCAGGAACGAATGCACCAGGTACATCTCGCCGGCACGCGACGACGGCGACAGCACCTCGTACAGCTGCTTGGCCTCGAAGCCCTCCACGTCGTTGGGGTCACGCACCGCCGCGTCGTTGTACGGATACCACTCGTACGCCCACTGCCTGACCTCGCTCAGCGCACCGCCCTTCTCTCTCAACAGGAAGGAAATCTGCGCCCGACGCCCCTTGGCCATGTAGCGCAGCTTGTAGTTCCACATCACCTCCACGCCGCTTTTCGGCACGGGGAAGGGAACCGTCGCGCCGGCAGCCTGTTCCAGGCTCCAGCCATCGCTGCCGATGCGCGCCTGCCCGGCGAAGGACTTGCTGCGCTCGGCCACTTCCGCCGGGATCGCGCAGCTGCGGTGGGTCGGGTACACATCCAGGCGGTAGCCCGGATAGGTCTTGATCAGCGCTGCCTGCCCTGCCGGCAGCAGCGCCTGGTACCGGGCCAGGTTGCCGGCATCGACGCTGTACAGCGGCTTGTCGCCGGCGAAGGGGTCGCCATGGCCCGGCGACCAGCCAGCCGGCGCCTGGATCAGGCCGCCACTCCAGGCGGGGATGCTGCCATCGGCGTTGCCCGCCCTCTCGGCGCCCACCGCGGTCAATGTGTTGCCCAGGTCCGCCGCGGAGGCGGCCTGCGCGGGGCCGGTAGCAAGGAGCGCAAACAGCGCACCACCCAACAGCGAAAGCGGGAGGTATCTCATGAACTTCTCCTGGAGGAGCTTTTTGTGGTTATCGGGAAGCAGTTCGAGGTGTCTCTGGTGGAGCCGCCCGCTCAAGGGACCGGGCCAGCTCCGTCTCTTCATCGAGTTCTTCTGTTCGTGCAGGCGACCGCCCCGGAGCCGGTGGAAAGCCGGCTCCAACCCTTCGGCCCGCCTGCAGGCAAAGCTATCGAATGCGCCGTGAGCGGAATTGCCAGCAGATGCCAGGGGCTTTGCCATCTGGTGCCAATCGCCCCGGCAACTGCCGCTCAATGCCCGACCTGTTGCGCGGCGGGCGTAGCGGGAGTGGAAAGACCGGCGAGGTAGTCGACGATGGCGCGGCGGTCCTCTGCGCTGCGGATCTGCAGGGCGATGCCGCGCATCCAGATACCCAGTTCGTCTGCGTGCTCCTCGCCGCCGCGCAACCCCCGCGTGTAATGCGTGAGCTGGCGTTCGATGTAACGGGCATCGAGGATGCGCAGGCTGGGCGTCTTCAGGTGGGCGAAGCCTTGCGCCTGCGGCCCGTGGCAGGCCGCGCAGCTGCCCTGGTAGAGGGCCTCGCCCTGGGCGCTGCCGGCGCCTGGGGTGGCGCTGGAAACAGGTGCGGGCTGCTGCGCGTAATGTCGTGCCAGCGGTTCGAGATCGGTCTCCACCAGCCCGGTCGCCACGGCGCGCATCTGCGCACCCTGGCTGTCCTGCGGGTCGTAGCCGCGCTGGCCAGCCTTGAAGGCCTGCAGCTGGCGGAGCAGGTAGTCCGCCTGCTGGCCGGCCAGGCGTGGCGCCCCAAGGGCGGCGTTGCCCTGCCCCTGGTCGCCGTGGCAGGCCGCGCAGGTTTCGGTCAGGTTTTCCGCACGCAGGTGGAAAGTGGCGGCCAGCAGGAGCAGGCCGACTGATAGGCATGGCTTCATGGTCAGTATCCTTCGCGTGTCTGTTGCGCTGGCTGGACGATGCGTTCGATCAGGTCGCGGCGGACCTGGGCGACATCGGCCGGGACATGCTGCCGCCATTGGTGCAGCTCAGCCCCGCTGTAGGGTTTGAAGTCGGCGGGCAACTGCTCTGGGTCGAAGCGCTCGAGCATCCAGTTGAGGACACCGGCCAGCGCTTCGTCGGAGAGCCCCGAGAGCGCCGCGCCGGGTACCTGCACCAGGTACTCGCGCCCGCCCGGCACGCTGAGGAACCTGCCGAGCTGGCCGGGAAACGCCGGCACCTGGCGTTGCTGGTTGCCGCTGCCGTCGGGCAGGTGGCAGCCCTGGCAGTTGAGCATGTAGTCCAGCTGCCGCTGCTCGGTCGCCGAGACGCCCTGTGCGCCCAGCAGCAGCGCGACGGGGCCGGCCAGCAGGGAGGCACGAACGGCCATGGCTACTCCTTCACCCCGATCACCACCGACAGCGAGCAGTGGTACGGCATATCGGCCTGGCTGCCGGAGCACCAGTTGAGGTCGTTGGAGCTCTGCGGGCGGTAGAGCGGGCGGTCACCTTCGTCACGCTGGCAAACGCAGCGTCCGCAGTTGCTCTTGCCGCAGCAGTCGTTGTACGAGATCACGTAGTCCTTGCCGTCTGATGGATTGCGGCAAGTGCCGATCCAGGTGATGTCCGAACGCACCGTGCCCGGCGGGCAGCTGTTCACCGTGCCGCCGCAGCAACTGCAGAGAAAGCCGTCGATGGCGCAGTAGCGCCAGTAGTCGCAACTGCTCGGATCGCCGTTCTCCACCAGTGCGGATGAGCCTGGTTGCGCAAAAGCGCTGCTGCGCAACACCGGCAGCAGCGTGGCGGCGCCGGCGCCCGCCAGCAGCGTACCCAGCCCGCCGAGGAAGCCCCGTCGCGAAGTGCCACGGGCGACCTTGCGGGTCAGGAGTTCGGCAGCTTCATCGAACCATCGGATGGCCATGCTCAGTGCACCTGCTTGTGGAGGGGTTGCTCGGTTGCGCGCTGTACGGCCTCGAAGTCCTGGATCGTGGCGAAACCCAGGTCGCGGGCCTCGAACAGGCTCTCCAGGTGCTCGCGGGTATTGATCAGGCCATGGGTGACCACGCTGCCGCTTGCGTCGATCAGCACGCCGTAGGGCAGCTTGCTGATCTGGTAAGCCAGGCCCACCTCCCGCGACAGCAGGTAGGGGAACTCCTGCAGTCGCTGCGCCTGGATGAACTCCTGGTGCGCCGCCGGTTCGCCATCACTGGCCAGCACCACCCGCAGGCGCGAGCGTTCCTGCTGACGGATGGCCTTGAGCACCGGCAGCAGGGTCTTGCAGACCGGACAGGTCTCGGAGAGGAAGAAGAGCAGGGTCGACTGGCCCTGGGCATTGCCACCGCCGAGACTGACCGAGCCGCCGGTAAGGCTTGGCAGGGTGAATGCAGGCGCCACCTCGCCGGCCTTGATGGCCTTGCCGAGGGACAGTGCGCCCACCGGGCGGATGCGCTCGTGCAGCAACCCGACCTGCCGCGCCAGGGCGAAGACGGCGAGAATCAGGGCAAGGTTCAGCAGCCAGGAGAAGCCGCTGGAGACGATCAGTGCGTAAGTCATGTCCATCACAGCTCCCTCAGGGATACTCGGTTGGAAATCAGCAGGTGGGCCAGCCGGTAAAGCACCCAGCTGCCCGCCAGAACGAAGGCCAGGGTGATGGCGTCGAACCACACCAGCGCACGGTCGCCCATCGGCACCAGCAGGGTCAGCGCCGGCAGCAGCAACAACAGGTTGCGCAGTACCAGCGCGCTGCCCGGCGGCTGCGGGCGGCCGCCGAAGTGGCAACCGCAGTCGGCGATGGGCGTGCCGCGCCACGCCACGATGGCCAGCACCAGCGCGTAGAGCGCCAGCAGGGCCACGGCAGGCAGCGCTGCGAAGGGTTGCCAGGGGCTGGCCAACACGGCGGCGGCGGCCAGCAGTTCCATTCCCGGCAGCAGGCTGGCGAGCCGGACCGGCAGCAGGTAGCCCAGGGCCGCGCGGTAGTCGGCGAAGATCAGGGCGAAACCCTGTGGATCACGCCGCTTGTGCAGACCGGCACTGCCCAGCAGCAGGCCGAGCGCGGCCGCGCTGGCCAGGTGCAGCAGAGGTTCGTCGATCACCATGGCGCCACCGCATTGAGGAAGCCCAGGGGAATGTCGCCGATGCTGCGCAGGTGCTTGCCGCTGTCCGCTTCATAGAGATTGATGCCCTGGCGCAACAGCGGTGTGAGGCCCTTCTCCCCTTCGGTCAGGTAGATCCAGGCGGTGAACAGGCCGGGCATCGGCACCATCCAGTCGAGGCTGTAGAGACGCGGCTGCTCACCCTGGCTGACGCCGATGGCGGTGCTCTGCTCGTTCAGCTCGATGCGGGCGAGGCGTTTCTGGCTGCGGGTATCGAACACCCAGACTTCGGTACCGGGCTTCTGATAGTTCTCCGGCTTGTCCTGGTGCATCAGCACGAACAGCCGGCCGCTGCGCTCATGCAACGCCGTGCCGTGGTTGCCGGCCACGCCCCAGCCGTCAGCGCGCTCGGAGTCGCTGAGCAGCGACCAGTGCTGTTTCGCTTCGACGCCGTCGGCAGTCATGCGCAAGCCATAGGCTTCGTTGTGCTGGGAAACGAAATACCAGGTGTCGCCCTGCCTCGAAGCGGTGGTCAGCAGCGCGTCCCTGAGCGGATCGAAGGCCGGCGCGGTGCGCTCCTGCAGGGCCACCTGGCCGCTGTCGTCCAGGCGCAGGTGGAAGAATCCGCCGTTGCCGCAGATCGAGTAGAAGTCCCTTGGACCGGCCGGGTAGAGGGACGCGCAGCCGGGGACGGCGACCTCGCCGACAAAGCGATCGTGCTCCAGATCGACCACCGAAATGGACTGCGCCGGGGTGAAGTTGAGCACCAGCAGGAAGCGCTCATCGTCCGAGAGCACGCTCAGGCCCGTGGAGATCAGCGCGGTCATGCGCTTGGGCGGGATGGCGATTTCGCGCTTCGGGCTCAGGGTGCGGGCGTCATAGACAGTCACCACGTCCGAACGGGTGCCGCGCACGCCACGGCTGAAGTAGATCTCGCTGGCGTAGAACTCGTCGCGCTTGTGCGACAGCACCAGGCCGTTGGACCACATGCCGGTGCTTACCTGGCCAAGGTTGCGGCCGTCGTCAGCGAACAGGTAGGCGCGGCCGTCGACCATGTTCGGGGCGTTGCTGCCCCAGATCCAGAACCAGTTCCGCCCCCGGTGGTCGCCCAGGGTTTCGACCCTGGCCTGCTCGGGAACGAACTCCGCGAGCGCCGGCAGCGCCAGCGCGGCCAGCAACAGACCGCCGATCAGGCGATGGGCGCCAGGGAATGATGGAAGCAATGGGCGTGACTCGGGCTTGCCCCGCCACGGCAGGCTGATTGGCATCTGTTGTTGTTCTCCTGGGATGCGGAATCGCTCGTTTCGGCGACCAGGAGAATCCGCCAGGGCGATGGTCCGCGGCTTGCCAGCAGGTGACAGAGTCCTTGGCATCTCACGCCAGCCGATGCGACGACGGGCAGCTTCTTCGCCCAGGGCGGGGTTACCAGCCAGTGCCCGAAGCGATTATCGTAAACAGGGCGTGGAAGCCCCGGCCGACTCGTTCGGCTGCGGGAGTTTGGGAACGGACAGAAGAACGACAAGAAAGATAAGGCTGTGGCACATATGAGATCGGCACGTACGGTGTTGTCCGAGAATTTCTTCCGTCGATTCAGGAGTTGCTTCGAGCCCTACCTCGGGCCGCTGGGCATCGATCCGCAGGTGCTGGAGCGGGCCGATGTGGAAATCCCCGGCGAGCAGTACGTCGCGCTCTGGGAGGCGGCAGCGCAATCCAGCCCCAGTGTCGGGATCGAACTCGGCATCCAGACCGAGGCCGACGACTTCGGCGCCCTCGGCCATGCTCTGTACTGCGCACCCAGTGTGGAGAAGGCGCTGAAGACCCTGCAGCAGTTCATCGTGGTCTTCGCCCAGGAATCGATGTTCGACTATGAACTCGACGGGCGTGAGCTGATCGTCGAATACCAGGTCACCATTCCCACCGTCGTGCAGCGCCGGCAGGACGCGGAATTCGCCATCACCTCGGTGCTGCGCATGCTGAACCTGATCACCAGCAGCAACCTGCGGCCGACCCGCATGGATTTCGAGCACGAGCGCCCTGCCGACACCTCGGTACACAAGCAGGTCTTCCAGTGCCCGCTGTACTTCAACCAGCCGAGCAACCGCATCCACTTCCCGCTGGAAACCCTGCAGCTGCCGGTGGTGCGCGGCAACGAGCGGCTATACCGTGCGCTGGAGCCCTACCTCGAGCGGGAGCGCCAGCAACGCGCTGTCTCGGACGAGCTGCTGTCCCAGGTCACCCGCATGATCGCCGCCGAGATGAGCAGCGGCGCGCCCTCGCTCGACGAAATCAGCGAGCAGCTGAATCTCAGCCGGCGCACGCTGCAGCGGCGCCTCAAGGAGCACGGCATCGAGTATTCGTCGCTGGTCGAGGATGTGCGCCGGGAGCTGGCCCTGGCCTACATCAAGGACTCGGACTACTCGATGACGGAGATTTCCCTGCTGGTCGGCTATGCCGAGTCCGGCTCCTTCACCCGCGCCTTCCGTCGCTGGACCGGCCACTCGCCGCAGCAATACCGCTCCACCGCCCTGCCCCGCTCCTGACCCCTGCCCTGGCGCCGAAAGTTGGCGCGTGCGGCCCAAAAGGCTGGCGCGCGCTGACAATCCAGCGCCACCCCGCGACCACTACCCTTGGACCAATCCGAGGGGCCCTGCCCGGCGCCGTGCCTTGCGCCAGGTACCCCGACGACCTTGCTTTGCCAATCAGCAGACCGACAAGAAGAGATTGAAAGCATGACCAGCCACAGCACACCGCTGCCGGGGAGCAAATCCTTCTGGCAGCACGACTACGGGCACTACGTGCCCAATCCGGCCCTGACACAGAACCTCAAGGTGGACGTGGCCATCATCGGTGCCGGCTTCACCGGCCTGAACACCGCCTGGCAGTTCCTCAAGGACAACCCCAGTGCCCGCGTGGCGGTGCTCGAAGCCGATGTCGTCGGCTTCGGCGCCAGTGGCCGCAACGCCGGCTTCAGCACACGCATGTTCGGCCTGGAGCCGGAGCTGGTGCTGCTGCGCTGGGGCCGGCAGAAGCTGATCGAGGCGCACCAGTACCTGGAAAAGGCCGTCGCCCATACCCGCAGCCTGATCGAGGACAACAGTCTCGACGCTGATTACCGGCACAACGGCCTGGTCCGCATCAGCTACTCGGCGCAACAGGCCAATCGACTGAAGAAAACCTACCAGCTGTTCCAGGACCTGGGCATCGACAGCGGCATGAGTTGGCAGGAACCCGCGCGGGTGCGCCAGGACTTCCACTCCGAGCGCTTCAACAGCGCCATCTATGAGGCCGGCACCGGCTACCTCAACCCGTGCAAGCAGGTCCGCGCGCTCAAGGGCCTGGCACAGTCGGCCGGGGCGATGATCTTCGAAATGACGCCGGTGACCCACATCGAGCGGACGGCGGCCGCGCTCCTGCTCACCACCCCCGCCGGCAAGGTCAGCGCCGACAAGCTCGTGGTGGCGACCAATGCCTATTCGCGGCAAGTCCCCGATACCCGCAGGTTACAGACCCGGCAGTTCCCGCTCTGGACTTATCAGGTCGTCACCGAGCGCCTGAGCGAACCGCAGTGGGAGAGCATCGGCTGGAGAGAACGCCAGTCCTTCGGCGACAACCGCCAGATGCTGCATTACTTCCGCCCCACGGTGGACGGGCGCATCGTCATGGGCGGCGGCGATGCCATCGTCTATCGCCAAGCGCCAACGGACGAGCAACCCTCGCCGATGAGCTGGGAGCACTGTGAGGCGCACCTGAAGTGGATCTACCCACAGCTCAGGGACGTGCGCATCGACTACCGCTGGGGAGGGCCGGTTTCAGTCAACGCCGACATGGTTCCCGAGATCGGTTTCGTCGGCGACGAGCGCATCGTCTATTCCGGCGGCTGCTTCGGCCACGGCGTGGCGCTGACGCACCTCAACGGGCGGACCATCGCCGACCTGCTCAACGGCCGCAAGACCGAGCTGACCGACTTCTGGATCGTCAACCGCCAGTCCATCGGCATGACCAGCGATACCCTCTCCTACCTGGCTGGCCGGACCGCCCGCCAGGCGCTCAAGGCCTGGGACTGGTGGGAGGAGCGTCACTTGCGGGGCCGCTGACGCCCCGGCCTGCACTGGCGGTCGATGAGCGCCGCCAGCGCAGGCGCGCCAGTCCGATTTCAGCGGAGAACGCCCACGGCTGATGTACCATGCCGCGCCGAAACCTTCGGCGAACCCTTTGTCTGGCTGCCTATGTCCTCCAACGCGCTGTACACCGACCTGTCCTCCTACTACGACCTGATGTGCGCCGACATCGACTATCAGGCGCAGAGCCACTGCGTGCGCCGCCTGCACCAGTTGTTCGGCAACCAGGGGCGCCGGCACCTGGACCTCGCCTGCGGGACCGGTCCGCACGTACGCCACTTCCTCGACTTCGGCTACCGCAGCGCCGGCCTGGACATCAACCAGCCGATGCTGGACATCGCCCGGCAGCGCTGCCCCGAGGCACATTTCAGCCGGCAGGACATGGCCAGCTTCCGCATCGAAGAGCCGCTGGACCTTATTACCTGCTTCCTCTACTCGATCCACTACAACCCCGGCGTCGAGCAGTTGCAGGCGTGCCTGGCGAGCGTGCACGACGCACTCGCGGAGGGCGGGGTGTTCTGCTTCAACAGCGTGGACAAGGCGCTGATCGACAACGACTCCTTCGTCCGCCATTCGGTGGAGCATGACGGCAGCCAGTTCACCTTCGGCTCGGGCTGGTACTACAGCGGCGCGGGCGAGCGCCAGGCGTTGCGCCTGAGCATCGAGAAGACCACGGCCGGTGAGACCCAGGCCTGGCAGGACGAACACGCGATGGTCGCCATGACCTTCGCTGAGCTGCAACACCTGCTGGAGCCGCTCTTCGAGGTGCAGGTCTTCGAGCACGACTACGAGCGGATCACGCCCTGGGCCGGCAGTTCGGGCAATGCTCTGTTCGTCTGCGTGAAGCGCTGAGTTCAGCACCAAGCGCGGGAGCATCGACCCAAGGCAATGATATTCACGCAATCCGGGCTATGCTGGCGCGGAACCGGACCCGATACCCCGCCATGACATCACCTTCGCTGCACAATGCCCCGCTCGGCCCCATGCTCAGGCGCTGGCGCCTGCTGCATCGCGTCAAGCAGAGCCACGCGGCCGGAATGTTCGGCGTCAGCCAGTCCACCATCTCGCGCTGGGAAGCCGGCATGCAGGAAGCCGAGCCGGAACAACGCGCGCAGATCGAAGCGCTGCTCCGGGCGCGCCTGGACAGCGCAGCGGACCACGCCCTGGCCCGCCTGGTCGCCAGCAATTCGCAACCCGTCCACCTGGTCTGCGACCTGACCCACCGCCTGCTTGCCTGCTCCGCCGCGCGAGCAGCGGAGTTCAGCGTTCCGCACACCGAACTGCTGGGTCGCTCGCTCTGGCCGTTCGTGACCGAGGCCATCGCCACCCAGGAAGCGAAGCTGGATGGGCTCGGCTGGCGCGAAGGCATCGCCGCGCCAGCGCTGGAGTTCGCCACCGGCACCAATGATTCGTTGCTGGTGCCCATTCGCCAGAGCCAGTGCCGCTGGACGCGCCTCACGCTGTCCGATGGCTCCACCGCACGCCTGGTCGAAACGCTCCGGGCAGATCGCTTCGCGCATATTTGATGCGTGGACAGCCGGCGGCCCCGGCGACAGGATGATTGCCCAGACGACTCACAAGGGGCCATCACCGATGAGCGAGCAGAACATCCAGGGCAAACTCGCCTTCCTCCGCGAAGCCGAACGACTCAAGAGCGTGCTGCGCAGCGCCCACACCTCCAGTGGTCGCCGCGAAAGCACCGCCGAGCACAGCTGGCGCCTGGCCCTGCTGGCGATGGTGTTCGCCGAGGACCTGGGCGAGATCGACCTCGGCAAGGTGCTGCAGTTGTGCATCATCCACGACCTGGGCGAAGCACTGGGCGGCGACGTGCCCGCAGTCGACGTGCTGGCCCACGGCAGCAAGGGCGACAGCGAACGGCAGGACCTGCTGCACATGACCTCCACGCTGGCGCCGCCGCTGCGTGCGCAGCTCATGGCCCTGTACGACGAGTACGATGCCGCTGCGACCGCCGAAGCTCAGGCAGTCAAGGCACTCGACAAGCTGGAAACCATCCTGCAACACACCCAGGGGCTGAACCCGCCGGACTTCGACTACGCCTTCAATCTCGGCTACGGCCGCCGCTATACCGACGCCACGCCCTTCCTCGCCTCACTGCGCGAAGTGCTCGACGAAGAAACACGCAAGCGCGCCGCCCGCTAGCGATTCGATTACCGGATCTTGCCCACCGGGGTGAAATTGCCGGTGAGATTGCCTCCCACCGTGTTCTTCGGCTTGTACTGGGGATCGTGCTTGAGGCGCTCCTCCACGCTGGGGTCGATGGCTTCCTGGCCGAAAGCGGTGTTGCCGATATCCCGGTAATACGGCGGGGTGAGCTGGCTGTAGGCGCCCCCCAGGAACTCCTTGTAGGAATTGGTGATGGAAGGGGTCGTGGTGGGAAGGCTCGGGGTCTTGCCGGTATCCACCGCCAGGCCGCACTCGCTCGCCTTGTTGATCATCCACACCAGCGCGATGTCCGACAGACTGTTGTTCGCGTAGCCACCACCAACGTTGGCGTGCGCACCGGAAAACCAGACCTGCTCCACGCGCTGGTTGGGCTTGCTTTTCGGGTCCCAGAGGGTGCACTGGTAGTTCTTGCGCCACTCGTCGATGGCCACGGCGTGGAAGGCGTTGTGGACAATCGAGCTGAGTTCGGTGTCGTGGAATTCGTAGTAGGACTTGTTGAACCAGTCGAACGA
The DNA here is from genome assembly GCF_051990045.1 of Pseudomonas sp. YH-1. Classification (NCBI taxonomy): domain Bacteria; kingdom Pseudomonadati; phylum Pseudomonadota; class Gammaproteobacteria; order Pseudomonadales; family Pseudomonadaceae; genus Pseudomonas; species Pseudomonas sp. YH-1. The sequence goes on from NZ_CP178184.1 coordinate 5,073,481, forward strand.
CTCCAGCGGCACGCCCAGGGCACCCACGGTGTCCCAGATACCCAGCATGTGGATGGTGATCTCCCGCGAGAAACTGTCGCGAAAGAGCTTGGCGCTATCGGAATCGGCGCCCTCGTCGCGGGTGCGATAGAGGCCATACGCTTCGTTCGTCAGGTCGATGTGCTCGGGTTTGAGCAGCCCGGCGTTGCGGATCAGCCCGACCAGGCTGCGAGCCGTGTACGCCCCACGGCTGAATCCGAAGAGGTAGATCTGGTCACCGACCTCGTAGGTGCTGACCAGCTGCCGATAGCCATCGAGGATCTTCTCCGAGAGCCCCACGCCGAAGGCACCGCCGGCCAGGCGGTCGTACCACGCCGTGCCGACGCCCTGGTCGTACCACTTGTCCTGCTTCGTACCGTTCTTGTCGGCAGGGAGAATGGCAGCATGCAGCTTCCAGACATTGGTGCTTTTGCTGCCTTTGATCTCGGACTTCGCGTCCGGCGTATTCCAGGTCCCGTCAAAGGAAATGATGATTTTCTTGGGCATGTCCTGTCTCCAACGTCAGTGGCTCTGACTGCTCGAAACGTCCCGGTCCCTGACCCCGCCCCCGGTATCGTCCTCGACAGTGAACTGTAGCCCCAGGCCTGGGCTGCCGACAGAATCGGGAGAACCCTCCAGGAGCACGACCTGCTGGCAGATTGCCTTCCCGCAGCACATATGGTTAGGTGCTGTGGCCCTGAACGACTCCGCCGAGTACGCCAGGTGCGGCCCTGAGCGCCAGGTCCGCGCACCCGCCCCGGCCTCCCTTGCTACGCCTTCACTGACGCGAACCCATGGTCACCACTGTCATCCTCAGCATGCTTTGCGTGCACCTGCTCTGTTTCAGCGTGATGTTCCTGCTGATCAGCACACGGCTGAACGGCAAGAAAATGGGCATGGAAGTCTTCGCCCTGGGCAATCTCCTGCTGGGGCTCGCCTATATCCTGCAGTTGCTCGGCGGCCCGGCGAACTGGGGGATGACGAGCATCGTCAACCACACGATGACCCTCTGCGCCCCCGTCGCCTACGTCCTTGGTGCGCTGCGCTTCTTTGACCGCCCGACCGCCGTGTGGCGGCCATTGCTCACACTGGCTGTCCTCTACACGGCGTTGCAGGTTACGGTGCAATCCACACTCGGAAGTGAAGCGCGCCATGCATTGCTGGCAGCCTCGTGCGCGCTGCTGTTCCTGGGCATGACCGTGGGAGTGCTCTACGCCCGACAGAACGTCGCCAGGGACCTGCGCGTCGAAATGGTCGTATTCGCCGTCCTGATTGGCGGCATCTGCGCGCTGAACGCCGTGAAGTTCGTGATGATCCTCCAGGGTGGGCTGGCGGCGCTCGACATGAGCAGCGGCTTCCAGAAAGTCTTCTACCTCTACATGTCATTCCTGGGCACCGTGCTGCCCCCCTGTGCCGTCTGGCTGGTACTGCGCCGCCTGACGGATGAACTGCGCACCATGGCCGCCCATGACCCACTCACGCAACTGCTGAACCGCCGCGGACTGGTCGAGGGGCTGGAGGCGCACTTCCGCTCCCGCAGCGCAGGGCCGGCCTACCTGTTGATCGTGGACATCGACCATTTCAAGCACATCAACGACAGCCATGGCCACAAGGTGGGCGATCTGGTGCTGTGCCACGTCGCCCAGATTCTCAAGACCACCGCTCGCAAAGGTGATCTGACATGCCGGCTGGGCGGGGAGGAATTCGTGCTCGTCGGCCTCAACACGGACAGGACAGGCGCCCTGCAACTGGCAGAGCGCGCCCGCGCGGCGATCGAACAGAGTGAAGTGCCGGGCACGACGCCCAATCAACCGATCCGTTGCACGGCCACCATCGGTGTCTCGGAAGCCTTCACCAGCGCGCAGGCGCTCGATGAATACATGCAGCAGGCTGATAGCGCGCTGTACCGCGGCAAGACTTCCGGGCGCAATCGCGTCGAGAGTGCACTGGCGTAGCAGTCCCGAAATCAGACGTGCCCAGCCAAGCCGAACACCATGGAACTCCAGGCTGGGACGATCCGGATGACATCAGCGGCCCTGTAGAGACGGTCAGAAACGCTCGTCGCCCATAGCCGGCAAGGTCAGCTCGCGCACGAACGAGGAAGCGGACAAGCGCAGCAGCGCATCGACCAGGGTGACCACATCGTGCACGGGTATCAGCTGCCCTTCCCCGCGCGTGGCAGCCTCGGTCAGCGGCGTGGCGAGCGGATCGTCGGTATTCAGGTTGCCCAGTTGCAGCACGGTCACTGCCAGGCGCTGGTCGCGGAAGCTCTCGCGCAGTGCATCGGCCATGCCGTTGAGGGCGAACTTGGTGGCGCCGAACGCCACTTCCGGGCGGCCGCTCTGGCGCAGCGCGGAAGTCGAGCCGGTGAGGATCAGTTGCGGCCGGGCGGAACCGAGCAACCGCGGCACCAGGCGTTTGAGCAACAGCAAGGTGGCGGTGATGTTCACGTCGACCAGCGTGCCGATGGAGGCGTCGCTGTCGCCGAGGAACGAGTACTGCTCGCTGAAGGCGTGCTCCTCCCAGATGCCGACATTGCAGATCAGCACGTCGAGTTCGGCCGGCGTCTGCGCCTCGATCTGCGCGACCGCTTCCGCCGGCATGGCGAGGTCCGCTTCGATCCACTGCAGGTCGATGCCCGGCGCCATCGCCAGGGCATCCGGCCGCCGGCGCGACACGCCGATCAGCGAATCCCCCGGCTGAGCAATCCCTTCGAGCAAGGCGCGCCCCAGCCCCCTGCCCGCTCCCACGATCAGTATGTTCATCGGCATTCTCCCTGTACCCATGGCGCGTCAACTCCAGCGAAGGTTGAGGACGAGGAAGTTCAGCAGCACCCAGACGACCAGCACCAGGTGCGTCAGTTGCAGAGCCTCCTGGCGAATCCAGTAGCCGAACCACAGCCCGCCCAGCAGCATGGCGAAGAGGAAGGCCAGTGCCGCGCTCAGGGCAAGGTTCAGCCAGGGCCTGGCGGCTTCGAGTTCACCGCCCAGCAACCAGTGGTAGCAGCCCGTCCAGGCCGCAAGCACCGCCAGGGTCTGCAGCAGGACGACGACGATCATGGCCAGCCGATGCAGCGCCGGTGACGTCAGTGCACGCCGTAGCAGGGGAAAGTCAATCGCGGGTGGCTGGTGCAGCGGCGCCATCGCCATGGTCGCGCCGACCGCCGCGACCGAGCTGGAAAAGGCGTGCAGGTTGTTGATCAGCGCGATGCTCAGCCAGAGGCTGAAACCCAGGAAGCAGGTAGCCTGGAAAATCATCAGTGAAGCGTGGGTGTCCATACCGGGTCCTTGTGCGGTCATGTTCCGAAGGTGCCGGCCCACCGCTGGCGAACAGCGGCAGGCAGGCCCGGACGGACTCTAGGACCTCAACCTAGGTTGAGGTCAACACACATCAGGAGCGAAACCTGGCATCGGCACGTGCTCGCGTCAGAACGAACCCTGCAGGGTGACCATGAAGTTGCGCGGCTCACCGTAGAAGTTGCCCCAGGAAACGGCACCGACGCTCTGGTAGTACTTCTTGTCGAACAGGTTGTTGCCGTTGAGCGCGACGCTCCAGTGATCGTCGAGGCGGTAGCCCAGGCGGCCGCTGTAGATGGCGTAGTCGGACTGCACCGACTTCACGTTGCCGCTGCGTACGGAGGTGTCGCTCTGCGCCGTCACGCCCGCCCCCAGGCTCCAGCGGTCCAGTTCGCCGGCCAGCTGGTAGTCGGCCCAGGCACGGAACAGGTGGCGCGGGAAATAGCGGGTGGTGAAGGTCGGTTCCTGCGGGTTCTCTTCCGCGCTGTTGAGGTACTTGGTCTGGGTGTAGGTGTAGCCGGCCAGCAGTTGCAGGCGGTCGATGACCTCGCCGCTGACTTCCGCCTCGAAGCCCTGGGCGCGGACCTTGCCCACGTCGGTGTAGCAGTAGCCATCGGAAGAGCCGAGGCAAGTGGTGTCGTAGTTGGCTTCGGCGCGGTGTTCCTCGATGGTGCGGAAGAGGTTGAAGGCGGTGTTGACGCGGCCTTCCAGCAGCTCGCCCTTGATGCCCAGCTCGTAGCTGGCGCCGGTCTTGGGTTGCAGCGGGCTGCCGGATTCGTCGGTGTAGGTGCTCTGCGGCTGGAAGATGTCCGCGTAGCTGGTGTAGACGGACCACTCATCGTTGAGGTCGTAGATCAGCGCCGCGAACGGCGTGACCTGGCCGTTCTCCTGGCTGCGGTCGTGCTGCCAGTAATCCCAGGCCTGGGTGTAGGAGTCGCGGCTGTTGCGGTACCAGCTGACGCGCGACCCCAGCACCGCGGTCAAAGGCTCGGCCAGCTTCAGGCGAAGGGTGGCATAGGTGCCGAATTGGCGGGTATCCGACTCGGTGGGTTGCGGCCCGCCCCGGTAGGAGTTGGGCGCATAGAAATCATCCGCCGGCTCGGGAATGTGCGAGTTGGGATGGAACGGGTCCTGCGAGGTACCCAGCAGGCTGGTCATGTTGATCAGCGCGTAGTGATCGTGGGTCTTGGCTCGGCTGGCGTTGGCGCCGACGGTCAGCTCGTGCTGCAGGCCGAAGGCTTCGAATTTGCCGTCCAGGTAGGCATCGAAGCCGTAGTCGGTCTGGTCGTAGTCGAACAGCCCGGAGTACACCGAGGAAGGCGCCGAGGTCGCCCCCGGCGTGACGCCGCCGGGGGTCTCGGACAGGGCGTACTTGATGTCCTGGTCGTTGTGGGTCCAGACGCCGGCGAACTTGAAGGCCCAGTCCTCGTTCAACTGGTGGGACAGGTCGGCGAACAGCGTGGTGCGCTCGCTTTCCCAGCTGTTCCAGGAAGCGCCCAGGCAGGTCGAGCGGCTGAGTTTCAGGTCCTTGCCGTTGCTGTAGCGCGGCAGGCCGTGCCAGCAGGGCGTCGCATCCAGCTTCTCGTAGGCGACGCCCAGGCCCACGGTGGTATCCGGGGTCACGTCGTAGTCCAGCGCGCCGTAGAGAATCTGGTCATTGCGCTTGCCGACATCGTAGAAATACTGGCGATCCTGCAGCGCCACCACCGTGCGGCCACGCAGGGTGCCGGACTCGTTGAGCGGGCCACCGGTGTCCACCTGGCCGCGGTAGTTGTCCCAGGAGCCCGCGGAGAGCGACAGCTTGGTCTCCGGCACGCTCTGGCCGCGCTTGCGGACGAAGTTCACCCCGCCGGTGGAGCTGCCCGAGCCCTTGAGCATGCCCGCTGCGCCCTTGAGCACCTCGACCCGGTCGTAGAAGGCCATGTCGCCGGAAAAGCTGTTGGCCTGCACATACTCGCCGCCCACATCCAGCGGCACGCCGTCGTACTGGTACTGGCCCTGCATCATGAAGCCACGGGAGTAGAAGTACTTGCCGCCCATGGGCGACTCGTAGACGGCGATGCCCGGTGTCTTCTCCATCGCCTGCTCGATGGTGTTGATGTTCTGGTCGTCCATATAGCGACGGGTCAGCACCGTCACCGATTGGGGTGTCTCACGCAGGCTGTGCGCGCCCTTGCCGATGGTGACCGCACGGGTGCTGTAGGCGTTGGTGCCTTCGGTAGTCGGGTCCAGCCGCTGGCTGGAAACGGTGGTGGAATCCATTTCCAGCACCGCATCCGAAGGTGTCGGCACCAGGCCGTAGCCGCCGTTTTCCAGGCGGCGCACCGTGAGGCGGGTGCCCGAAAGAATACGAGCGAAGCCGTCCTCGATACCGTACTCACCGTTCAGCCCGCCACTGCGTTTGCCTTCGGTCAGCCCCGCATTGACCGAGATCGGGATGCCGGCGCGCCGGCCGAATTCGCCGAGCACCTGGTCCAGGGGGCCGGCAGGGATAGCGTACCGCTGGGTGCGGGTGGCCGCAGTTTCTGCCTGCACCGGCATGGCGGGGAGCACGGTGAGCGCGGAACAGGACAGCAGGGCGAGGCCGAGCGACTGGCGCAGGGCGCGGGTGATGGGGTGAAGCGTCATGGGCAGAGGGTCCGTTTCTCGTTGTTGGCCCGCAGTAGCGAGCAGGGATTTATCCCTAGGCCAAGCGAGAAACGAAAACCTGCCGACTTTTCGAGAATTATTTTCATTGGTGTTTTTTTGCAGCGCCCAGCGGCCTGTTTCAGCGCGATCAGCAACCTTTCTTCTGCTGTCCTCGCCTGCCTATTTCCGCGGCGCTCGGCTCCTTAGCGCGGCCCCACTGTTACCCAATAACGGGTGCGCCGCTGGACCGTCACCGGCAGGCTGTCCTGCAGCATGGCCAGCACCCGATCGGTATCGGCCAGCGGATAGGAGCCGCTCAGGCGGATGCCTGCAACGGCGGAATCGCAGCGCAGCAGGCCGGGACGATAGCGGTCCAGCTCGGCGAGGAAATCGCCCAGGCGCATGCGCTCGGCCACCAGGTAGCCATCGACCCAGGCGCCGCCATTCGCTTCCAGCGCCTGCGGAGCGCTGACGCCAGCCATGCTGATGCGAGCCTGGGAACCCGCCTCGATCACCCTGGCCTCGCCGCCGGCCAGCGAGCTGGCAGCAACACGCCCCTGAGTGACGGCCAGCAGAGTGCTGCGTCCGTCTTCGTCGCGGCGGACGCGGAAGCGCGTGCCCAACGGTTGCAGCACCGCATCGCCGCTGACAACCTGGAACGGCCGCCCGGCGCCCTCATGAGCGGTGAGAATCTCGATTTCGCCGTAACGCAGGCGCAGTTCGCGTACCCGGTCGGTGTAATGCAGGTCGACCGCAGTCGCGGTGTTGAGCCACAAGCGCGTGCCATCGGGCAGCGTGCGCTGCGTTCGCTCACCGGTGCCGGTGCGATAGTCCGCCATGGCACCCTGAACCCACTGCGTGTCGCGCCCCTGCCAGGCAAGCCCGCCGAGCAGACCGAAACCGACCAGCACCTTGAGCGCCTTGCGCCGGTCCATCTCGTTGTAATGACGGCGGCCGGCCAGCTGCCGCGCCATCGGGTCGGCCAGTGCGCCGGCATGACGCTGCAGGCCGAACGGGATGCTGCTCAGGCGCTGCCAGGCGCGCTCATGCTCGCTGCTCGCCTCGCGCCAGACCAGCAACTGGTGCTGCTCGACCTCGCTCATGCAGCCCGACTGGGCCAGGGTGAACCAGGCAATCGCCTGGTCGCGGATGACAGCGGAGATGGGCCGGGAATCGTTGTCGCGGGACATGGTGGTCACTCGAACCGGCTCGCGTAGCACGCCGCAAACGCCTTGTTCATCGCCTTCTGCACCTGGTTGACGCTCAGCTCCAGACGCAGCGCGATCTGCGGGTAGGTCAGGCCGTTGAGCTGGGACAGCAGGAAGATTTCCCGTACCCGTGGCACGAGGCCTTGCAGGAGTTCGTCGATCTCCACCAGCGCTTCGATCAGCAGCAGGCGCTCTTCCTCGGAGGGTGCGAAGGCTTCGGGCCGCGCCGCCAGGGCTTCCAGGTAGGCACGCTCGACCGCCTGACGGCGCCAGCGGTTGATCAACAGGCTGTTGGCGATGGTGGCCAGGTAGGCCAGTGGCTGGCGCAGATCAGCGATGGCGCTGCGCGAGCGCATCACCCGCACGAAGGTATCCTGCGCCAGGTCCTCGGCATCGGCGTACTCGCCCAGGCGGCGGCGCAGCCAGCCCTTCAGCCAGCCGTGGTGGGCAATGTAGAGCCGCTCAACATCCCGTTCGAATGCCCGCTCGCTGTCCATGAACGTCCAGTTTTGTTAAACATGATAATCGTTCTCAACAATACTGGATTTGCCCTGCCCCGTGCAATCGAGCTGAACGCTGTTGGGTTTGACCGCCTGCCGGAGGCGGCCATTCCCCTCCCCACGTCAGGGTTTGATGGCGATCTTCAGCACACCGTCGCGCTGATGGGCGAACAGGTCGTAGGCGTTGACGATGTCGTCGAGCGCATAGTGGTGCGTGACCAGCGAGCCGAAGTCGGCACGGTTCGACTCGATGATGCTCATCAGCCGGCGCATGCGCTCCTTGCCGCCGGGGCACAGGGCAGTGTTGATCCGGTGGTCGCCCAGGCCGGCGGCAAAGGCCGAGAGCGGGATGTGCACGTCGCTGGAGTAAACCCCCAGGCTCGACAGCGTGCCGCCCGGCTTGAGCACTTTCATCGCCTGCTCGAACGTGCTCGGCAGCCCCAGGCATTCGATCGACGAATCGGCACCGCGCCCACCGGTGAGCTTCATTACCTCTTCCACCACGTCGCACTTCGTGAAGTCCAGGGTGACGTCGGCACCCATGCTGCGGGAGATGTCCAATCGGTGCTGGTTGCCATCCACCGCGATGATGGTCGAGGCGCCCAGCAGGCGCGCGCCGGCGGTAGCGCACAGGCCGATCGGCCCCTGGGCGAAGACGACCACGGTGTCGCCGATGCGGATATTGGCGTTTTCTGCACCCTTGAAGCCGGTCGACATGATGTCGGGGCACATCAGCACCTGCTCGTCGGTGAGGCTGTCCGGAATCGGCGCGAGGTTGCCTTCGGCGTCCGGCACGAGGACGTACTCGGCCTGGGTGCCATCGATCAGGTTGCCGAAGCGCCAGCCGGCGGTGGCCTTGTAGCCATGGCAGGCGCAACGGCCACTCTCGACCAGGTAGCTGCCGTCCTGCGAGGGCACGCCGTCCTGCGCGGCATAGGAGTTGAAGTTCGGGCAGATCGCGCCGGCAATCACGCGCTGGCCCTCGCGGTAGCCCTTGACGGCGCTGCCGAGTTTCTCGATGACCCCGACCGGTTCGTGGCCGACGGTCAGGCCCCTGGCCACCGGGTATTCACCCTTGAGGATGTGAACGTCGGTGCCACAGATGGTGGTCGTGGTGATGCGGATCAGTGCGTCGTTGGGGCCGACCTCGGGGATGGGCTTGTCCGCCAGTTCGATTCGCCCAGGTTCCACGAAGATCGCCGCTTTCATCATTGCCATCGTTGTTTCTCCTCGCTTGGAATGCGCCATGGATGCACAGGGCCGGGGATCGCGCAGAGCGCTCCGAGGCCGAACGGACCCAGTGTGCTTGGCCGGAATGAAGTCCCGTTGACGCATATCAAGTACGGGGAAAGCTCACTCATCGGCCTGCCTGCCGGGAACGCTGGCGGGCTGATAGAGCATTGATTGGAATCGCCAGAAAACAAGGCATGGACCGATCAGGTGCCTATTCGCACTCCAGGCTGTAGCCCACCCCGTAGACCGAGCGGATCGGGTCGACCTGCGGGGTGATGGCGGTCAACTTGCGCCGCAGGTTCTTCACGTGGCTGTCCACGGTGCGGTCGGCGACCACCCGGTGGTCCTGGTAGATGTGGTTCATCAACTGATCGCGCGAGAGTACCTGCCCCGGCCTCGCCGCCAGCGCGGCGAGCATGCGGAACTCTACCGGCGTGAGGTCCAGCGCGATGCCCTGGTAGCGCGCATGGAAGGTGCTGGCGTCCAGCTCCAGCCCGAAGCTCGACGCCTGGGTACCGGTGCGCCGCAGCACGGCCTTCACCCGCGCCACCAGCTCGCGCGGCGAGAAGGGTTTGCAGATGTAGTCGTCGGCGCCCAGCTCCAGGCCAAGCAGGCGGTCGATCTCGTCGACACGGGCGGTCATCATGATGATCGGCAGGCGGCTGAAACCACGCAGCTCGCGGCAGATATCCAGGCCATCGCGGCCGGGCAGCATGAGGTCCAGCAGCATGAGGTCGTAGTGCTTCTGGCGGGCCGCCGGGACCACTGCCAGGCCATCGGCGAGGTGCTCCACCGCGAAACCGGCAGCACGCAGGTAATCCCCCACCAGTGCGGCCAGCTTGGGTTCGTCTTCCACCAGCAGAATCTGTCCCTGGCTCACGCTTCACCTCCAGCAACCGGCAGTTCCAGGGTCAGCAACAGGCCGCCCAGTGACGAGGCCTTCGCACTCAGTTTGCCGCCGTGTACCTCGGCGATGCCCCGACAGATCGCCAGGCCCAGGCCGGTGCCGCCGCTGGCACGGTTGCGCGAGCGCTCGGCGCGGTAGAAACGCTCGAACAGGCGCTCCAGCGAGGCCGCGTCCACGCCCGGCGCGCTGTCCTCGCATTGCACCAGCACGCGCTCCCCTTCGCGCAGGGCGCGCAACACGGTGCGACCGCCGCGATCAGTGTAGCGCCGGCTGTTCTCCAGTAGATTGTGCAGCAACTGGCCCAGGCGCGACTCGTCGCCCAGCACCCACAGGGGCTCCTCGGGCAATTCCACACTCAGTGCCAGCCCACGCTCGGCGAAGCTCGCACCGAAGGCCTCGGCCACTACTGGCAGCAAGACCCGCAGGTCGATGCGTTCGCGGCGATAGGTCGGCCCGCCGACTTCGGCCAGGGACAGGTCGAACAGGTCATCCACCAGCTTGGCCAATGAGCCGACTTCCGCCTGCAGCGAGCGGATCGCGGCACCGTCCAACGGGCGGATGCCATCTTCCAGCGCTTCGAGCTCGGCGCGCATCACCGCCAGCGGAGTGCGCAGTTCATGAGAGATATCGGCCATGAAATCACGGCGCATGCGTTCGTTGCTGGCAAGGGTGGAAGCCATGCGGTTGAAGTCCCCGGCCAACTGCCCGGCCTCATCGTCGGAGCGCACCGGTACCTGGATTTCATAGTCGCCGGCAGCCAGCCGATGGGTGCCGCGCGCCACCTCGCGGATCGGTCGCAGCAGCGCGCGGCTCAGCCACCAGGCGATCACCGCCGTGCCCAGCAGGCAGGCCAGGCCGACCAGCAAACTGGAACGCAGCTGGTTGAGCTGGAAGCGCCGGTCACCGACGCTGGTGACCGACTGCAGCGGCGCCAGGGCCATCCAGCCGACCGTGCGCCCCTGGAAGCGAATGGGCCGCAGCAGCATGTCCTCGGGCGCCGCCTGGTAGCCGATGATCGGGCGGCGCTGCTCGTCCAGCAGCGCGAAACGGACGAACGCACCGGTGAGGTCCGACACCGTCAGCAGGCTGGCGTCGAAGGCCTTGTCCGGCGTGATGTCGTCCGGGCGCAGCAGTTCGAACCACTGCTCCCTGTCCTGGCGGATGAAATCCCAGCTGCGGTGCTGGGCGTAGGCCCGTTCGATGCGCGGCACCACCAGGTCCATGCGCTCCTCGCCCTGCTGGTTGAGGTAGCCGAGGAAGCCGTACTTCAGGCTCAGGTACGCGGCGAAGACCATGCCGAGCACGGCGAAGGCGCAGACCGTGAGCATGGCCAGGAAGAACTTGCTGGAGAGGCTGATTTTCATGGCACCGCCGGGCAATCGAAACTGCCGACATTGAAGCGCGCCGCCCCGCGCGCAGCAAGGCGGGGCAGGCAATCTCCGCGGTTTCTCCCAGATGACTGCACATTCCCTGCACATTTCCCGAGCAGCCTGAAAGCCTGAAATTCATTAGGTCCGGAGCCCCACGGATGTCTTCCTTCGCGCTTAACCTCTCCCCACTCTCTCCATTGGCCCGCGCCCTGCTGCTGGGCGCCGGCCTGCTCGCCATGGCCGGCTGCCGCGACTCAGGCCCCGCCCAACCGCCTGCCCTGGTCCAGCAGGTCGGCGTGTATCACGTCACCAGTGGCCCACAAGCCTTGAGCATGACCCTGCCCGGCCGCGCCAGCGCGCATCTGGTCGCGGAAATCCGCCCGCAGGTGGGTGGCATCCTGCTCAAGCGCCTGTTCGAGGAAGGCGCCACGGTGAAGGCCGGCCAGCCGCTGTACCAGATCGACCCGCAACCCTACGAAGCCGCGCTGGCCCAGGCCGAGGCGACGGTCACCTCTTCCCGCGCGACGCTCAAGGCCGCCGAACTGAAGGCCAAGCGCGATGCGCAACTGGTGAAGATCGACGCCATCAGCGCCGAGGACAACGAAAGCGCCCAGGCCTCCCTGCTCGAAGCCCGCGCCAGCCTGCAGTCGGCCCAGGCTGCGCTGCGTACCGCGCGCATCAACCTCGGCTACACCAGGATCAACGCGCCTATCGACGGCCAGACATCCACCTCCTCCGTCACCCCGGGCGCCCTGGTCACCGCCGAGCAGACCACCGCACTGACCACCGTGCAGCAGCTGGACCCGATCTACGTCGACTTCACCCAGCCCAGCAGCACGCTGCTGCGCCTCAAGCGCGAGCTGGCCGAAGGCAAGCTCGCGCCCGCCGAGCAGAAGGACGCCACGCGCATCAGCCTGGAGCTGGAAGACGGCAGCACCTACGGCCATGAAGGCACCCTCACCTTCAACGGCGTAAGCGTCGACGAAAGCACCGGCAGCGTCACTCTGCGCGCCCTGGTGCCCAACCCGGACGGCCTGCTGCTGCCGGGCATGTACATCAAGGCGACGTTGCAGGAAGGCGTGCAACAGGACGCCATCCTCGTGCCGCAGCAGGGCGTGAGCCGCGATGAGCGCGGTGACGCTACCGCGCTGGTGGTGGTGGACGGCAAGGTCGAGCAGCGCGAGCTGACCCTGGCCCGTGCAGTGGGCAACCGCTGGTGGGTGAGCAAGGGCCTGAACGAGGGTGATCAACTGATCGTCCAGGGCCTGCAGAAGGTGCGCGTCGGCCAGGAAGTCCAGGCCGTCGAAGACAGCGCCGGCACCAGCCTGACCGCGCAAACCGACAGCCACGACTGAGGCAGAACCCATGGCACGCTTCTTCATCGACCGGCCGATCTTCGCCTGGGTCATCGCCATCCTGGTGATGCTCGGCGGCGGCCTGGCCATCACCCAGTTGCCGCTGGCGCAGTACCCCAACATCGCGCCGCCGCAGATCACCCTCAGCGCCACTTATACCGGCGCCTCCGCCAAGACCATGGAAGACTCGGTGACCCAGGTCATCGAGCAGCAGATGACCGGCCTCGACGGTCTGGTCTACATGTCGTCGAGCAGCAGCTCGGCGGGCAGCGCCAGCATCACGCTGACCTTCGAGGCTGGCACTGACGTCAACACCGCGCAGATGCTGGTGCAGACCAAGCTCGAACAGGCCAAGGCGCGACTGCCGCAGACTGTGCAGCAACAGGGCATCGAGATCCGCAACTCGTCCAGCGACTTCCTGATCATCCTCTCGCTGGTCTCGGACAACCCCAACGTCAGCGCCACCGACATCAGCGATTTCATCTCCAGCACGCTGTACGACCAGATCAGCCGCGTGGACGGCGTCGGCCAGGTGACCACCCTGGGCTCCAGCTACGCCATGCGCATCTGGCTCGACCCGGACAAGCTCAAGCAATACGCGCTGATGCCCTCGGACGTCACCACCGCCCTGGAAGCGCAGAACGTCGACACCTCCGCCGGCCAGCTCGGCGCCCTGCCCGCGCGCCCTGGTCAGCAGCTCAACGCCACCATCAGCGCACGCAGCAAGCTGACCACCGCCGCGCAGTTTCGCGAGCTGGTGCTCAAGCACTCCAGCAACGGCGCCGTGGTCACCCTGGCCGACGTGGCCCGCGTAGAGCTGGGCAGCGAGAGCTACGACGTGGTCGCCGAGCACAACAACCGGCCCTCCGGCGGCATGGCCGTGAGCCTGGCCACCGGCGCCAATGCGCTGGACGTGTCCCAGGGCGTACAGGACAAGATGGCCGAGCTGGAAAAATTCTTCCCCAGCAAGCTGCAACTGCGCACCGAAGTGGCCTACAACACCGCGCCCTTCGTGAAGATTTCCATCCAGGAAGTGGTCATGACGCTGTTCGAGGCCATCGCCCTGGTCGTCGCGATCATGTACCTGTTCCTGCAGAACTGGCGCGCCACGCTGATCCCCGCCGTGGCCGTACCGGTGGTACTGCTGGGCACCTTCGGCGTGCTCTCGCTGATGGGTTACTCGATCAACACGCTGACCATGTTCGGCATGGTCCTAGCCATCGGCCTGCTGGTGGACGACGCCATCGTGGTCGTGGAGAACGTCGAGCGGATCATCGTCGAGAAAGGCCTGTCGCCGCGTGAAGCCACGCGCCAATCCATGGGCGAAATCAGCGGTGCGCTGATCGGCATCGCCGTGGTGCTCTCGGCGGTATTCGTGCCGATGGCCTTCTTCGGCGGCTCCACCGGGGTGATCTACCGGCAGTTCTCGGTGACCATGGTCGCCGCCATGGCGCTCTCCGTGCTGGTGGCCATGACCCTCACCCCGGCACTGTGCGCCACCCTGCTCAAGCCGAGCCAGGGCCACGGTGAAGACCGCCGCGGCCTCTTCGGCTGGTTCAACCGCACCTTCGACCGCGGTGCCCACGACTACCAGCGCGGCGTCAGCGGGGTGCTGGCTCGGCCAGTGCGCGCCCTGGTGGTGTATGCGCTGGTGCTCGGCGGCGTGGCGATGCTGTTCCACAAACTGCCCACCTCGTTCCTCCCCGATGAGGACCAGGGCATGCTGATGATGCAGATGACCCTGCCCGTGGGCGGCACCGATGAGCGCCTGCAGGAAGTCACCCGCCAGGTGCAGGACTACATGCTGCAGCAGCCGGAAGTCGCCTCGATCATGGCCGTGCGCGGCCTGGGCAACGGCGGCAACGCGCAGAACTCCGGGCGCGCCTTCGTCAAGCTCAAGGACTGGAGCGAGCGTCAGGGTGAGGAGCACAGCGCCGCCTCGGTGGCACGCCGGGCCAACATGGCGCTGATGAAGATTCTCGACGCACAGGTGTTCGTCATGTCGCCGCCGGCCATCATGGGCCTGGGCGAAAGCTCCGGCTTCGACGTGCAGCTGCAGGACCTGGGCGGCCTCGGCCATGCCGAGCTGCTCAAGGCACGCAACCAGTTCCTCGCACTGGCGAACCAGGACCCGCGCCTGGCCTCCGTGCGCGCCCAGGGCCTGGAAGACACCCCGCAGCTCAACGTCGACATCGACGACCGCAAGGCCGGTGCCATGGGCGTCGCCTCTGGCGACATCAATGACACCCTGAGCGTTGCCCTGGGCGGCAGCTACGTGAACGACTTCCTCGATGCCGGCCGGGTGAAGAAGGTGTACCTGCAAGGCGACGTCGACAAGCGCATGCAGGCCGAGGACATCGGTGACTGGTACGTGCGCAATTCGGACAGCGCCATGGTGCCGATGTCGACCTTCATCAGCACTCGCTGGAGCACCGCCTCGCCGCTTCTGGAACGCTACAACGGCTTTGGTTCCTACGAACTGGTGGGCGAGCCGGCGGCGGGCGTCAGCTCCGGCGTGGCCATGGCCGCGGTGGAGGAAATCATGGCGCAGCTGCCCGAAGGGATCGGCTACGCCTGGACCGGGCAGTCCTACCAGGAACGCATGGCCGGCAACCAGGCGCCGCTGCTCTACGCGATCTCCATCCTCTTTGTGTTCCTGTGTCTCGCGGCGCTGTACGAGAGCTGGTCGGTGCCCTTCGCGGTGATGCTGGTGGTGCCGCTGGGTATCCTCGGCGCGCTGCTGCTGACCGGCGTGCGCGGGTTGTCCAACGATGTGTACTTCCAGGTCGGCCTGCTGACCACCGTGGGCCTGGCGGCGAAGAACGCGATCCTCATCGTCGAGTTCGCCAAGGAGAACGTCGAGCGCGGCCAGGAGCTGATCGCGGCGACGCTGGAGGCCGTACGGGTGCGCCTGCGCCCGGTGCTGATGACCTCCCTGGCGTTCATCCTCGGCGTGCTGCCGCTGGCCCTGTCCAGTGGCGCCGGCGCCGGCGGCCGCCAGGCCATCGGTACCGGCGTGCTGGGCGGCATGCTCGCCGCCACGCTGCTGGGCCTGTTCTTCATTCCCCTGTTCTATGTGCTGGTGCAACGACTGGCCGAGCGAATGGCCGCCACCAATGTTGCCCCTGACGTCACCGCTGAAGGAGAAGCCTGATGCGCCTTTCGCCTATTCCCCTGGTCCTTGCGCTGATGCTCGGTGGTTGCGTGAACCTTGCCCCCGACTACCAGCGCCCCGAGGCGCCGGTCGCCAGCCAGTGGACCACCACGACCCCGGCCGGACAGGCCAGCGCCGATATCGCCTGGCGCGAGCTGTTCGTCGATGCGCGGCTGCGAGACACCGTGGCCCGCGCCCTGGCCAACAACCGCGACCTGCGCGTCGCCGCACTGAACGTCGAGTACCAGCAGGCGCAGTACCGCATCCAGCGGGCCGCGCTGTTCCCGGCGGTCTCTTCAACCGCCGATGGCACCCGCCAGCGTGGCGTAGCCGAGGGCAGCAGCAACGCCGTCAGCAGTCAGTACAGCGTCGACCTGGGCGTGAGCAACTATGAGCTGGACCTGTTCGGCCGCCTGGGCAACCTGAAGGACGCTGCACTGGAGGACTACCTGTCGCTCGAACAGACCCGCCGCAGCACGCAGATCAGCCTGGTGGCCGAAGTCGCCAGCGCCTGGATGACCCTGGCCGCCGACCAGCAACTGCTGACCCTGGCCAAGGACACCTATGCCAGCCAGCAGAAGACCTACGACCTGGTGCAGCAGGCCCATGGCCTGGGCGGCCAGTCGGGCCTGAGCCTGGCGCAGTCGCGCAGCACCGTGGAGTCGGCCCGTGCCGACGTCGCCAACTACGCCAGCCAGGTGGAACAGGACCGCAATGCCCTGGAACTGCTGGTGGGCGAACGCCTGGACGACAGCCTGCTACCCGGCGACGCCAAGCTCGATGCCACCTTGCTGGTGAACGTGCCGGCGGGCCTGCCTTCCAGCCTGCTGCAACGCCGGCCGGACGTACTGGCCGCCGAACACACGCTCAAGGCCGCCAACGCCGATATCGGCGCGGCGCGCGCGGCCTTCTTCCCCAGCGTGACCCTGACCGCCAGCGGCGGCAGTGCCAGCAGCGAGCTGTCCGGGCTGTTCAAGTCCGGCAGCCGAGCCTGGAGCTTCGCACCCTCGATCAACCTGCCGATCTTCAACGCCGGCAGCAACCGCGCCAGCCTCGACGCCGCGAAAGTTACCCGCGACATCGACGTGGCCAAGTACGAGAAGACCCTGCAGACCGCTTTCAGTGAAGTCGCCGACGCGCTTTCCGTGCGCAGCCACATCGCCGAACAGCTCGACGCGCAGCGCAGCCTGACCCAGGCCACCGAGAAGAGCTACGACCTGTCGCTGGCGCTGTACAAGCAGGGCTCGCAGAGCTTCCTCGAGGTACTCGACGCGCAGCGTTCGCTGTACTCCGCACAGCAGTCGCTGATCAGCCTGGAGCTGTCCGAGCAGGTCAACCGGGTAACCCTGTACAAGACCCTTGGCGGCGGCTGGCAGGGTTGAGCCCCGGGATCGCGGGATGAATCGGTGGGCGCCCAGGGAGGTTACAATGGCGCCCACCCCGATTCCCCCGGATCGGCCACGCCCGGAGCCCGCTGCTGATGTTCACCCTCGTCACCCTCGACACCTCGCCCCCCGAATCCCTGAAAAGCCAGGTGCTGCAGATGGTGGTGGACTACTTCAGCGACATCAGCCCGGTGCCGCTGACGCCGAGCAACCCGCTGTTCCAGCTGTACCAGTACGTGATCGGCTTCGAGGTGCACCTGTACCTGCAGGCCATGGACGGCTCCGCGACGAGCCCCGCCCGCCTGATCCTCGCACTGGACGACGAAGACCCCTCGCAGGTGCTGGGCTTCGCCCTCTACCTGCCGAGCGCGGATGACGCCGAGGCCTGCACCCTGGCGTACCTCGCCGTCCAGGCCAGCCACCGCCGGCGCGGTATCGCCCGTGCCATGCTGCAGAAGATGCTCGAGCACCGCCCCCATGCCGAACTGGCCTGTGCGGCGAGCAAGGTGCCGGTCTTCGAGGCGATGGGCTTCAAACCGCTGGCAGCGCATGGCCCGCACGTGCTGATGAACACCCGCGACCACCGCTCCAATGGCATGGTTGCGGTGCAGGACCTGGCACCCATCTACCAGTCCAAGGAGGTGCGGCAGATCCACACCTACCTGGTCAAGCAGAACGGCAGCAAGGCCATGCGCGAGGCGGAGAAAAAGCGCGATCGCCTGCTCGACCAGATGGCCTGGCAGGCGCAGACCCTGATCAGCGAGCGCTTCCCGACGATTCACTGAGGTTCGCAGCCACGGCCGGTGGTCGAGCGCTCCCGTGGTTTGCGGGGCGGCGTGTCGGCCAACCGGGTCCGCCGCCGCTGGCGCCGCCTGCCGCGCGGGCCATACTCCCCTGTGCCCGGCCGAGTTCATCGGCGGCCCACCGAACAGGGAGAACGGTTGATGGTCGACTTTGCGCTGCATGCCTTGCGCAGCAACCCCGAGATTGCGGTCTTTCTGGCCATCGGCCTGGGCGTACTGGTCGGTCGGGTGCGGATCGGCGATTTCCACCTCGGCTCTGTGGCTGGCGCGCTGTTGATGGGGCTGCTGATCGGCCAGGTCGGCTTGCAGATTCCCCACGAGCTGAAGTCGGTGTTCTTCGCCCTGTTCATCTACGCGGTGGGTTTCAAGAGCGGCCCGGAGTTCTTCGGCAGCCTCAACCGCGGCACCCTCAAGCTGGTGCTGCTCTCGGTCGTGCTGTGCGCCACCGCGCTGGGCACCATCCTCGCCATGTACGGCCTGTTCCATTTCGACGCGGGCTTCACCGCCGGCCTCGGCGCCGGCGCGCTGACCGACACGGCGATCATGGGCACCGCCAGCAGCGCCATTGCCCAACTGGCCGTCGACGAAGCAAGCAAGTCCCAACTCAACAGCCACATGGCAGTTGCCTACGCGGTCACCTACCTGTTCGGCACCATCGGCCTGATCGTCTTCGTCGGCAGCATCGCGCCGCGGCTGCTGGGAGTGGACCTGCGCAGTTCAGCCAGGGAACTGGAGCGCGAACTGGGCATCGAGCGCGAAGAGAACGCCATCAGCATTCCCTACACCCGCATCGTGGTACGCGCCCACCGCCTGACGGCGCCGGCGGCCATCGGCAAGCGCATCGCCGATGTAGAGGCCCTGCATGCCTCGATGAGCATCGAGCGGGTGATTCGCGGCGATCGAATTCTCGAGCGCAGCCCGGAGCTGGTACTGAGGCAGGACGATATCCTGGGCGTCTACACGCTGCGCGAGGCGGTGGCGGAACTCACCCAGTGGATAGGTCCGGAGATCGACAACCCCGAGAGCCTGTCGTTCGCCACTCGCGACGCCGACATCGTGCTCACGTCCAAGCGCCTGAGCGGCCGGACCATCCACCAGATCAAGCAGCAACTGATCGGGTCCGAGCGCATGGGCTGCTTCATCCGCACCATCACGCGCCAGGGCCTGGAACTGCCTTTGCTGCCTGACACCGTCCTGCGTCGCGGCGACGTCATCACGCTGGTCGGCCGCAGCGCCAGCGTCGAGGCACTGGCCGAGCAGATCGGGCGCATCCGCGTCAGCGACTACCGCAGCGACATCGCCATCCACGCGCTGGGCATGGTGGTCGGTTCGCTGCTGGGCCTGCTCTCCACCCACATCGGCATGATTCCCGTGGAGCTGGGGGTCGGCGGCGGCATTCTCCTGGTCGGCCTGTTGATCGGCTGGTACAACTCCCGGCACCCGGAGCTGGGTGCGCTGCCGCGCGCGGCGCAGTGGGCCTTCTCCGAGTTCGGCCTGACCGCCTTCGGCGCCGTGGTCGGCCTGCTCGCCGGGCCGGCGGCGCTCTCCGCCATCCAGGAACAGGGCGCGGCCCTGTTGCTGTCGGGTGCGCTGGTCACGCTGCTGCCGCCCCTGGTGACGCTGTACTTCGGCCGCTATGTGCTGGGACTGCACCCGATGATCCTGTTCGGCGCCCTGGCCGGTGCGCAGACCGAGGCGGCCTCGATGAACAAGATCATCGAGCAGTCCGGCAGCAACACGCCGGTGATCGGCTTCACCGTCTGCTATGCGATCTCCAACGTACTGCTGGCCGTCTGCGGGCCGATCATCGTCGCGGTGACGGCCGCCTGAAGGCACTTCCCTCAGCGCACCACATGCAGGTAGTGCAGGTGGCGCTCGTACTGGTCGAGGATATCGGCAATCACATCGTCCCGGCTCCAGCCCATGATGTCGTAGTCCTGGCCACCTTCGCGCAGATGAACCTCCGCCCGGAAGTACTTGCGCGCTTCGGCGCCGTCATCCTCTTCGAGCAGGACGAAGCTGGGACTGGTGAAGGCGCGCGGGCGGACTTCATAAAGGAAGTGGCCCTCCCCCGGCTGTGCCAGTTCCAGCACCACGCGCCCATCCTCGCGCTCCAGGACCTGCACGTCATGCCCCTGCTTGCGCAGCTCCGCCGCCACCTCCTCGCAGGCCGGCCGCACGACTTCGGCAATGAAGCGGGTGACGTGGGCACGGCGCGGCTTCATGGCGATGCTGCGCAAGCGCCGTTGCCAGCCCCCTTCATGGTGGGGTGCATGCCGTGGAGTCGGCATGGACTGGTTACGCAGACCGCGGCGTGTCGCGTCCAGGTGCAGGGCACGGAACAGGCCCCAGATCGAAGCCAGCAGGATTACCGAGAACGGCAGCGCACTGGCGATAGTCGCCGTCTGCAACGCCTTGAGGCCGTTGGCCAGGAGCAGGGCTATCGCTACCACACCGATGCTCACCGACCAGAAGATGCGCTGCCAGAGCGGCGAATGCGCGTGTCCGGAGGAAGCCAGCATGTCGACCACCAGAGCGCCGGAGTCGGCGGACGTCACGAAGAACACCACCACCATCAGCACCGCGACCATCGACACCACGCTCGACAGCGGGAAGTGTTCGAGGAAGGCGAACAGGGCCAGGGAACTGTCCTGGTCGACCACGGCAGCCAGGTCACGCACGCCCTCGTTGAGGATCATGTGGATCGCCGAATCGCCGAACACCGTCATCCACAGCAGGGTGAAACCGGCCGGCACGAAGAGCACGCCACAGACGAATTCGCGGATCGTCCTACCGCGCGAGATACGTGCGATGAACAGCCCCACAAAGGGCGACCAGGACAGCCACCAGCCCCAGTAGAGCAGCGTCCAGCCGCCGATCCAGTCGGTCGGCTGGTAGGCGTAGAGGTTGAAGGTCTTGTTGACGATGTCCGAGAGGTAGGAGCCGGTGTTCTGCACATAGGTCTGCAGCAGGAACACGGTCGGCCCGAGCAGCAGGACGAAGAGCATGAGGATCACGGCCAGCGCCAGGTTCAGCTCCGAGAGAATGCGAATGCCCTTGTCCAGGCCGCTGGCCACCGACAGGGTCGCCAGGGCGCAGGTGACGGTGATGAGGACGATCTGCACGGTGGCGTTCACCGGCAGCCCGAACAGGTGATGGAAACCGCTGTTGATCTGCAGCACGCCGTAGCCCAGCGAAGTGGCGACGCCGAACACCGTGCCAATAATCGCGAAGACATCCACCGCATGGCCGATCGGCCCGTAGATGCGCTCGCCGATCAGTGGATAGAGCGCCGAGCGCAACGTCAGCGGCAGGCCCTTGCGGAAACTGAAGTAGGCCAGGATCAGCCCGACGATGGCGTAGATCGCCCAGGCGTGCAGCCCCCAATGGAAGAAGGTGATCTTCATCGCCTCGCGGGCGGCGGCCACGGTGCCGGCCTCGCCCACTGGCGGGCTGGTGAAGTGCATGACCGGCTCGGCGACGCCAAAGAACATCAGGCCGATGCCCATGCCGGCGGAGAACAGCATGGCGAACCAACTGCTGCTGCGGTATTCCGGCTCGCTATGGTCGGGGCCGAGCTTGATGTCGCCATAGCGGCTGATGGCGAGGAACACCACGCTGATCAGGATCAGCGCCACGGCCAGAATGTAGAACCAGCTGGCGTTGGCGACTATCCATTGCTGAACGCGATCGAACTGCGCCTGGGCCTGGGCCTGGAATACCACGGCGTAGAGTACGAGGAGGAAGATCAGCAAGGCGCTGGTATAGAAGACGGGTGGGTTGAGTGTGCTGCGGGGGCGGGAGGAAGTCTCCATCAGATGTTATCTCCTGTAACGCATCGACCTGCACCCTTCACGGGTGCAGGCGACGCCAAGGGTAACCGGAATTCGCCTCGAACAGGTTCGCCGGGCCGTGCGCCCCGGCGGTCACTCAGGGGCCGCCCAGGAACCACCGGTAATAGGGATTGTCGCCATCTTCCAGGGCCACCTGTCGGGCATCGCGAGCCCAGGCCTGGCGGTCGCCGCGGTAGGCGTGCAGGCTGAGGTCGTAGAAGCGGCGCAGCCTCAGCCAGCCGTCGTTGACCGATGCCTGCACCGAAGGCAAGGCGTTTTCCAGCGGCGGCGCCGTGCGCAGGGCCAGCAGGGTTGGCAGCACGCGGGCGATTTCCTTCGGGCGGACCCAGGGCGCGTACTCGATGCGTGGGTGATCGTCAGTCACCGGCAGCGCATCGCCGGCATAACGCTCCAGCCCTGCCCGGTCGGTGACCCAGGTGGCCAGCAGGGCCTCGACCGAGTCGATCCCGACCTCCCCCAGCGCGGAGGCGACTTCCGGCTGTTCGAAGCGCTGGCGAATGGTCGTCACGTCCAGGCGCAGCGGCTGCAGCGAGCCCACCAGCAGCATCTCGTGGAACTCCGTGGTCCACAGCGTGGCGTAGGGGAAGACGTCGATGAAGCTGCGCACCAGCGAGCGGCTTTCCTCGTCGTTCTGCGTCGGCAGAGGCAGCCACTGGGCAACCACGCCGCCCTCCTCCAGGCGCGAGGCGGCGAGCTGGTAGAAATCACGGGAGTACAGGTTGACCACCCCCGCGGCCGAAGGCGGCGGCGGTTCCAGGGTGATCATGTCGTAGCGCTCTGCGCTGCGCAGCAGCTCGCGCCGGCCGTCGCGCAGGCGGATATCCAGACGAGGATCGTGAATCGCGTCGAAATTGCCCTTGAAGTTCGGCGCAGCGGCCAGCACCTCCGGCAGCAACTCTGCCACCACCGGGTGTTGCAGGTCGCGGTAGCGCAGCATGGCGCCGGCCGTGATACCGGTGCCGAAGCCAATCACCAGCGCCGAGCGTGGCTCGCCGTTATGGATCAGCAGTGGCAGCAGGGCTTGCAGGCGCATGTAGCGCAACGACGGCATGGCATCGCCGGTGTTCGAGACGCCCTGGATGTAAAGGCGGCTGAAGCGGTTGTCCCCCCGGCCCTGCTCGATAACCGCTACGGTGCCGCCACGGCCTTCGGCATAGAAGCTGATCTGTCCATTGCGTGCGCCGGGCATCAGCTCGGCCAGGTGTTGCGACGGCGTCAGGGCACCAATAGCCACGGCAAGCACCGCCACGGCGACGACGCTGATGCGCAGCTTCCTGCTCACGCCTTCACCGCGCCAGACGGCCAGCAGGCCAATGACGGCGGCCAGCCCCCCCAGCACGGCCAGCGTGCGCACCAGGCCCAGGCCGGGGACAAGAACGAAGCCAGTCAGCATGACGCCAACGATGCCGCCCAGGGTGTTGAGCGCTACCACCACGCCAACATCGCGGCCAACGTGGTGGCGATCCACCGACAGCCGCAAGGCGATGGGGAAAGCCGCACCCAGCAGGGTCGTCGGCAGGAACACCACGCACAGCGCCGCCACCGCGAAACGCGCACACATGCCCGCCAGCTCGCTGCCTCCGGCTTGCAGCACCAGCCATTCGACACGGGTCTGCAGGCCGATCAGCCAGGTGCCAAGACCGGCAATCTGCGCAATGGCCAGCAGCCCCGCGGCGGCGATGAGCAGGCCGAACAGGCCCCAGGGATCGCGGATGCGGTCCGCGCGCCGGGCATACAGGGCGCTGCCCAGCACCAGGCCGCAGAGGTAGGTGGCCAGGACCACGGCGAAGGCAAAGGTGCGGGTGCTCATGAACTGGACGATGGATTGCGTCCAGACCACCTCGTAGCCCAGCGCGACACCACCAGCCACGCAGTACAGGGCGATGGCCAGGCGCGCCGCCTTGCTTCGCGAGGTGGTCACCGATGCAGTCGCGGTCGGCTTCCGGATCGCCTCCCGGCGAAGCAGCAAGGCTCCCGCCGCGGCGATCAGGTTGAAGACAGCCGCCGCGCAGGCACTGCCCAGCACACCGAACAAAGGCAGGAACACGAAGGCCGCCACCAGCGTGCCGGCGATGGCGCCGGCGGTGTTGGCGGCATACAGGCCTCCCCCCGCTCGCCCCATCTGCCCGTCAGCGGGTTCCACGGCACGCACCAGCACCGGCAGCGTGCCGCCCATGAAGAATGCCGGTACACCCACCAGCACGAAAGGCAGCGTCCAGGCCAGAACACCGAGCCCTTCCTCCAGGAAGGCGAAGATGCCGGCGGCATTGGCCAGGGCGACGGTGGCAGCGACCGCCAGCAACGCCACCAGCAGCTCCAGCCCGGCATACAGCCGCAGCGGCCGTTCCAGGCGGTCCGCCAGGCGGCCGAAGGCCAGCCCGCCCAGGGCCAGGCCAGCGAAGAAGGCGCTGATTGCCGTGGTGACGGCATAGACCTCCACACCCACCACCAACGACAGCTGCTTGACCCACAACACCTGGAACACCAGCGCCGCGCCGCCCGAGGCGAACAACAGCAGCGCAGGCACCCACAGGGCAAGCCGGCGTTGCGCGTCGGCGGCGGTCTGTCGGCTGGGGCGCGCGCTCATGGTCGAGGAACTGGCAGTCGAGGGCATCGGAACAACCTTGTCGAACAGAAGAATCCCCGCGACGGCTCGGCCATCGCGGGGATTGAGGTGGACACTGCGAAAGCAGTGCCCGTTGCGTACATCACTGCTTGCCGCTCTGCTTCATCTTCGCTTCGATCTTCGCGTCCACATCCTTGCGGATCTGGTCGATGCTGAAGCTCGCCGGGCGCTGGCTCGGCGGATAGTCGACGAAGGTCTGCAGGAACTTCGCTGCTTTCTGCGTTCCCTGGAAGAGCAGGTAGTCGTTCTTGGTCAGCCAGTCGTAGTACTGGTCGGAGACCACGTCCGCCCGCTCGTAGGGGTCCATGCGCAGGTTGAACAGCTTGGGTACGCGCAGACAGGTGAACGGCTCGCTCCAGACCTTCAGGCCACCCGGTGCGCGCTGTTCGCACCAGACGATCTTCCAGTCGCCGAAGCGCATGCCCACCAGTTCGGCGTCATCGTTGAAGTAGTAGAACTCGTTACGGGCACCCTTGTCGGTCTTGCCAGTCAGGTAGTCCAGCTGGTTGTAGCCATCCAGGTGTACCTTGAAGTTCTTGCCGCCGATGTCCGCCCCCTTGAGCAGGCGATCCTTGATGTCGGTATCGCCGATGGCGGCCAGCAAGGTCGGGAACCAGTCCAGCCCGGAGAACATCTGGGTGGAGACGCTGCCCGGCTTGATGTGGTTCGGCCAGCGGACCATCGCTGGCACGCGGTAGGCACCCTCCCAGTTGGAGTTCTTCTCGTTGCGGAACGGCGTGGTCGCCGCGTCCGGCCAGGACCACTGGTTCGGCCCGTTGTCGGTGGTGTAGACGACGATGGTGTTGTCGGCGATCTTCAGGTCGTCCACCGCCTTGAGCAGTTTGCCGACATCACCGTCATGCTCGATCATGCCGTCGGCATAGTCGTTGCCCGCCATGCCGCTCTGGCCCTTCATCGAATCGCGGATGTGGGTGAAGGCATGCATGCGCGTGGTGTTCATCCAGACGAAGAACGGTTTGTCGGCCTTGACCTGCTTGTCCATGAAGTTGATCGCGGCCTGGGTGGTGTCATCGTCGATGGTTTCCATGCGCTTGCTGTTCAGCGCGCCGGTGTCCTCGATCTTGCCGTCGGCAGTGGCCTTGAGCACGCCACGAGGCGTCGCGGCCTTGGTGAAGGCTTCGTCATCCTTGGGCCAGTACGGGCGCTCGGGTTCTTCCTCGGCATTGAGGTGGTAAAGGTTGCCGAAGAATTCGTCGAAGCCGTGCTTGGTGGGCAGGTACTCGTCGCGGTCGCCCAGGTGGTTCTTGCCGAACTGGCCGGTGGCGTAGCCATGCGCCTTGAGCGCCTGGGCGATGGTGACATCGCGGTCCTGCAGGCCGACTGGTACGCCCGGCATGCCCACCTTGGATAACCCGGTACGCAGGATCGCCTGTCCGGTGATAAAGGTGGACCGTCCAGCGGTGCAGCTGTTCTCCGCATAGTAGTCGGTGAACATCATGCCTTCCTTGGCGATGCGATCGATGTTCGGCGTCTGGTAGCCGACTACGCCGAACGCGTAGGCACTGATATTGGTCTGGCCGATATCGTCGCCGAAGATCACCAGGATGTTCGGCTTGTCCGCCGCACTGGCGACCGAGCACCCCATTATCGCCGTCGCCGCGAGGGCGAACCGCGATATCCATCTTCCCGTGCGCTTCATTGCTGTCTCTCCATTCCAGTTACTGGTCGTGTGCCACGACTGCGTTCACTGGAGATGCCGACTGCCTGGCTGGAAATCCCCGTGCCCCTGCGGTTTTGCTTGTTGGTATCACTGATCGAACGGATAGATCCGCTTCCACTCCCTTGCCATGTCCACTACTACCCAATCCTTGCTTTTCGCCATGTCGAGCGCCTTGTCCAGGCGCCCGACCTTGCTCTGGCGGTCATAGGCCCACTCGCGCTTGCCATCGGTGTGGTGCACCAGCCCGGCAAAGTGAGGGCCTTTACCCGCAGCGGTCCACTGCAGCATCTGCAGGTCACCGTCGGAGTTGCCGAAGGCCAGGATCGGCCGGCGGCCGATGATGCTGTCGATGCTCTCCGGCTTGCCGGGGCCATCGTCGTTGTGCACCAGCTTGGGCAGGCGCAGGATCGACAGCTGGCCATTGCGGTCCTCGAAGCGGCTGCCCAGTGTCGTACCGATCACCTGCTCGGGCGGGATACCGTAGACCTCCTCGGCGAACGCGCGCATGAAGGCCACCTCACCGCCAGAGACGATGTAGGTCTTGAAGCCGTTGGCGCGCAGATAGCCCAGCAGTTCCAGCATCGGTTGGAACACCATCTCGGTGTAGGGCTTGTGGCTGCGCGGATGCCGGGCGCTGGCCAGCCAGCGGCGCGCATTGGCGATGAACTCGTCGGTGCTCACGCCGGAATGGGTGGCGGCGACGATCGCCAGGATGCCTTGCATGCCGCTGTCGGCCAGGGCCTTGTGGTCGCCCTCGAGCACCGCCTTGAACGGCTGTTTCTCCTTCCATGCCGGATGCTGCGGCGCCTGCCGCTTCACTTCGTCCAGGGCGAAAAGCACCTGGAAGTACATCGGCTGCTCACTCCACAGCGTGCCGTCGTTGTCGAACACGGCAATACGCTCGGCTGGCGGCACGAAGTCCTTGCCGCCCTCCTGGGTCACTGCCTCCACGAAAGCAACAATGGCTTGCCGGGAGGGCCCGTCGTTCCAGGACGGCAGTTCGTCTGCTGCACGGGCCACGAACGACACCCCCAGGAGCAGCAGGAGCATCCAGCGGGCTATCGGTTGAGCGGGTTTCGACGGCATGTCACATCCCAGGATCACGGATTCAAAGGTTTGAGGGCATGGGCCGGCAAGCTCGTCGGCTTGCCCTGGCCCAGCTCCCGCTGGATAGCCGGCAAGGCCTGGATCAGCGGCCCCGGCCCTGTGCCGGGCTGCGCGCCCGCGCGCCCGTAGCGGGCCTTGAGAAACGCTAGCAAAGGATTGACAGCTTTGACGGCGTGTTCAGGAATTGCCGCACTCATTTCACGACAACCGTTCGTCCGACGGAGCCAGAGATACAGCGCCCCCACCTGTGGCGGTTCGCCCTTGAGCTGCTGGCGCACCTGTCGCCAGGCGAAAGCCGGCGAATCCCGCCAGGCCTGGCGGCGGCGTTCGAAAGCCGCCCTGGCTGCAGCGCGCAACGGGCCGCCCCAGGCATAGACGGCGTAGGCAAGGGCCGCCAGCAGCACCAGCGTGGCGGCCAGCGCCAGCCAGTGACCGGCGATGCGCACCTGTGTCCGGCGGCCCAGTTCGCGCAGGTCGTCACTGATCGAGAACGGCGCCTGGTAGCTGGCATTGCCACTGGCACTGACCTTCAGCAGTGGAACAGCGGACGCCTGTTGGGCGCCGCTGCCGGCCTGCCACCATTGCAGCTCGATGGCGGGCAGCACGAACTCGCCCTCGCGTGCGACCACATAAGTCACCGCGTCCTCGCGCATTCCGCCGGTTACGCCGCCGCGCCCGTCACTCAGCGGCTTCACCGTGGGCGACTGCACGTAGCGCTTGAGCCCCGGCACCTCGGCGAACAGCGGCGGCGGGATGAGCATGGCCTGAGCGCCCTCGGCCTCGACGCGAAGGTGCCGAGTGACGCTGTCGCCCACTCGCAGCGGATCGTGGGAAGCCTGCAAGGTCTGGGTGAAGGTCACCGCCGTTGCCACCAGTCGCTGGTCATCTCCCGCACTGCCACCAGCCGGCGGCCGAGCGGAAAAATGCTGGACGGGGGTTTGCACCGTTACCGGCGCGCTGGCCTGGCCCGGCTGCAAGCCGATGTTCAGCGCCGGCACCACGAACTCCTGTGCCTTCTGCGGGGTGATCTGGTAGTTGAAGCGCAGGCCGAAGAACGCCTTGCCTTCGATCTGCTCGTTGAGGTGGGTCGCCTCGCCGTTGGCCTCGGAGACCACGGCTCCGTCCAGGGTCAGCTTCGGCAGTTCCGGCGGCTGGCTGAACCAGGTATCCACCAGCAGGTCGACCTGCAAGGTCAGGGTGCCGCCCACCAGCACGGAGTCGGCCGGCAAAAGGCGGGTGCGCACCTTGACCTCGGGTTCGGCTGCCCGAGCCGGCAATGGCAGGAACAGCGGCAGCAGCAATAGAAGTAAAACCAGTCGTCTCATGGCGCCTTCTCCGCAGCGGCGTCCTGCAACAGGAACTTGCGCTTGAGGAACTGCGCCGGCGAGGTACTCAGGTTCTCCAGCCATTGCTCGTCGGAGCTGACCTTGCCAGCGGCCAGCTTGACCGCCTTGCCCTTGTCGGCAGTGTTGTCGAACACCTCCTGGTCCGGCTTCTCGCCTGGCGGCCCCGCTTCCTGCTGGGCCTCGCGGTCCTTCTGCAGTGCCTGGGCCAAGGCCAGGTTGGCCTGCGCCTCGGGAAACGCCGGCTGGCGTTTCAGGGCCTGCTGGTAGGCGCCGATGGCCTGGTCGAACTTGCTCAGCTTCACGTAGGTATTGCCCAGGTAGAAGTAGGCCGGGGCGCTGTCCAGGCGCGCGAAGCTGGCCAGTGCAACGTCGTACTGCGCTGCCTGGTAGGCGGCCAGGCCCTTCCAGAAGGGATCGTGGAAATGCTCGGCGGCCTGGGGAAAGCGCCCGTGCTCGAAGGCCCAGCGACCTTGCTGGTCGGGGGTGAGGAATGCATCGGCCAGCATGCCGGCGCGGGCCGGCTCACCCGGCCAGGCGATCCCGGCGGCCACCAACCAGACGCTGAGCCAGTGCACCTTCCAGCCCTTGCGGATGCTCAGCACCACCAGGGCCAGCAGCGGCCAGCACAGCCAGTAGCCGGCATCCTTCCAGTTCAGCTGCTGGTCATCGCCGCGCGCCGCCTGGAAGTGCTGCTGCGAGTGCAGTTCGATCCAGTCGAGGTCGTCGTCATTCAGGGTCAGGCTGCCCAACGGCGCATCCGCAGCGTCGGCCAGGCCCTTCAGGCCGGCGGCGTCGAAGGTCGCCAGCAACGGACGACCTTCGCTGTCCTGCTGCCCGCCCTTTAGCAGGCCACCATCCTGGCTGCCCACGGCCAGCACCAGCACTTGCAGATCACTGCCGGACAGAGCCTTGCCGATGGCATCGAACTGGGTGGCATCAGCGCCATCGCTCAGCAGCACCAGGGTGCCGGGGGACTGCTCGGCGGCGAGCAGGTGCTTGGCGATGTCGATGGCACCCAGCGCGTCCTTGCCCTCGCGCTGGATCAGCCCCGGCGACAGTGCCTGCAGGAAGCTGTCCAGCAGGCCCGGATCTTCGGTAGCCGGCAACACCAGGTGCGCGCTGCCCGCGTAGGCGACCAGCGCCACCGGGCTGCCGGCGCGGCGCTGGATCAGGTCATGCAGCTTGTGCTTGGCCGCCTCCAGGCGCGTGGGCGGTACGTCGTCGGCGGCCATGGAAGGCGACAGGTCGAGGGCGAGGATCAGTGGCGCGCGGTTCTCCAGGAAATCCGGGCGGTCCTGCTGCCAGGTCGGTCCGGCGGCCGCGACGCCGCCCAGCACCAGCAACCCACCGAGCAGATGGACGGGGCGCAAGCGCTGGCCATCGCGCGGAGTGATCACCAGGTGCTCCAGCAGGTGCGGGGCGATGATGCCGTCCAGCCGCCGCGCCAGGTCATGCCGCCGTGCCCAGAGCCAGGGCAGCAGCGCACCGGGCAACACCAGCAACAGCCAGAGCGGGCGCAGGAAGTGGAAGGCCGCCAGGTCGATCTCCATCACGGCTGCGCCTCCCCGCTCTCGCCGCGCGTGGCCGGCACAGCGAAGCGCCCGGCAAGGGCCGCCACACCATGGGCCAGTAGCAGTGCGAGCAGCGCGGCGCCCAGCGGAAGCCAGAACAGGTCCTTCTTGGGCTGGTGGCTGAGGGTCTTGACCTTGTGCGGGGTAATCCGGTCCAGGGTCGCGTAGACCTGCTGCAAAGCGCCGCTGTCGCCGGCGGTGAAGAATCGCCCCCCGGTGGTCCGGGCGATGTTGCGCAAGGTATCCAGGTCGACCTTGGCCTCGCCGCTGGCCTGCGGGTCGCCGATGCCGATGGTGTGCACCACGATGCCGCGATCATGGGCCATGGCGGCGGCATGATCCGGGGTGATGGCGCTGCCGGTGTCGTTGCCGTCAGTGAGCAGGATCAGCACCTTCTCCTGCTCGGGGGTGTCCTTGAGCAGTTTGATGGTCAGGCCGATGGCATCGCCCAGGGCGGTGTTCGGCCCGGCCATGCCGATGCCGACCTCGTCGAGCAGGGTCAGCAAGCTGGCGTGATCGCGGGTCGGCGGCGACTGGGCAAAAGCCCCGGTGCCGAAGACGATAAGGCCGATGCGGTCGTCCTTGCGCTGGGCGATGAAATCACGCACCACATTCTTCACCACGCTCAGGCGATCCACCCGGCTGCCATCCGGCGCCTTGTAGTCATTGGTTTCCATGGACTGGGAGATGTCGATGGCGAGCATCAGGTCGCGGATCGGCTGTTCGCGCTCGATGGGCTTTTCCACCAGCACCGGCCGCGCGCAGGCCAACAGCACCAGCAGCCAGACCACCAGGTTCAGCGGCAGCTGCCAGCGCCCGCCCACCGCCCCGCCCTTGCCTGGCGACTGGCCGGCAGCTCGGCTCATGGCGGCGAAGAACGGCACGCGCAAGGCGCTGCGCGATTCGCGGTAGGCCGGCAGATAGCGCCAGGCCAGCCAGGGCAAGGGCAGCAGAAGCAGCACCCAGGGGTAATCAAGCTGCCACATGGTGCACCTCGACCCACTGTCGGCAGGCGACCAGCAACGCGCGCGCCTCGCCCTCCTCCAAAGCCGTCACGCGCGCGTCCGGCGCGTAGGCCAGCAAGGCCAGCTGTTGATCGAGGTTCGCCGGCAAGGCCACGTTGCTACGCCGCTGCAGATAGGCCAACCAGGCTTCGCCGCCCAGGGGAGCGGCCCCCTCTTTCGCGGGCATCGACAGGGCCACGCGCTTGATCAGTTGCGGCAGCTGGCGCAAAGCGTGCAAGCGCTGCTGTGGGTCGGCCAGCGCATGGTCCAGGTCATCCAGCAGAGCCAGGGCTTCGCGCCGGTAAGCGTCGCGACGCCAGCGACGGTGGCGCCAGTAGGCCCAGGCGCCACCGGCGGCCAGCAACACCAGGGCCAGCACCAGCCAGCCCCAGGTCTGCGGCCAGTAGCTCACCAGCGGCGGTGGGGGTGGTAGCTCCTTGAGCTGGTCGATGCTCGGCACACTCATCGCGGCGCCACCGCCAGCCGGCCTAGTTCCGCGCGCAACTGCTCCAGGCTGTCGCGCCCGCTGCTGAACATCATCAGCGGCACCTGGCTGCGACGCAGTAGCGTCGCAACATCCTTGAGCCGACCGGAAAGAAACTCTCCTAGCGGCCGGTGGACCTGCCGCCGCCCCACCTCCAACTCCACCTGCAACTCGCCCTGGGTGACCGTCACCCGGCCCTTGTCGGGCAGTTTCAGGGCGATGGGGTCGAAGACCAGCAAGGCCAGCACATCGTTGTGCGCGTTCAGTTGGCGGAGCAGTTGCAACGTCTGCTCGGTGACGCCGGCAAAGTCGCTGATGATCACGATCAGGCTGTCGTGCCCGGCCACTGCCAGGCATTCGCGCAGCGCACGGTCCAGCTGTCCCGGCGAGTCCTCATCGGTAGCGGTCGCATGCAGCGCATGGTTGTGCCGGACTATTGCCGCGCACAGCCCCTCCACCCTCGCCCGGCTGCGCAGGGGGCGGATGTACTCGGTATTGCGGTCGCCGAACACCAGGCCGCCGACCCGGTCGCCGGCCTGCAGCGCCATCCAGGCGCCCAGTGCGGCCAGCTCGGCGGCGAGCACCGACTTGAAGCTGCGCTGGGAACCGAAGTACATGCTCATGC
The DNA here is from genome assembly GCF_051990045.1 of Pseudomonas sp. YH-1. Classification (NCBI taxonomy): domain Bacteria; kingdom Pseudomonadati; phylum Pseudomonadota; class Gammaproteobacteria; order Pseudomonadales; family Pseudomonadaceae; genus Pseudomonas; species Pseudomonas sp. YH-1. The sequence continues at coordinate 5,105,636 of NZ_CP178184.1, forward strand.
GCTGGTCCACCAGCAGCAGGGTCGGCCGGTCGCGCTCTTCGGTGTAGCTGCGCACGAAGGGCTTGCCGTAGCGCAGCGAGGCACGCCAGTCCAGATGACGCAAGTCGTCGCCGGGGTTGTACTGGCGCAGCTCGTCGAAGCTCAGCCCACGCCCGCGCAGGCGCGCCGCATGGCTGCCGGACAGCACGCTGGACAACGGTTGCCGCGAGAGAAAGCTCAGGCCACGCACACGGTGCTCGAGCAGCATCAGCTGCTGCAGCGCCGCGTAGACATGACCATCGGCAACCGGCTGCGATTCGGCCATGGATGCCCTCCTCAGGCCGGGATCGCCACTTTGTCCAGCAGTCGGTCGATCACCTGATCGGCTCCCACGCCATCGGCCACGGCGTCGTAAGAAAGCAGCAGGCGATGGCGCAGCACGGGATGCACGACGGCCCGCACATCGTCGGGCGTGACGTAATCGTTACCGGCCATCCAGGCGTGGGCACGCGACACCCGGTCCAGGCTGATGCCCCCCCGTGGGCTGGCGCCGACTTTCATCCAGCGAGACAGGTCGGCGTCGTAGTCGGCGGGACGGCGCGTGGCGTTGATCAGGTCGATAAGGTAGCGGTCGATCGCCTCGGAGACATGCACGTCGCCAACTTCCTTGCGGGCGGCGAACACAGCTTCCTGCGCCAGCGGCGTGATCTCCCCGGGCGCCCCTCCAGACTGCTGGCTGCGCTCTTCGGCACGTACCAGCTGCAGCACGCGGGACTCGTCCTCCACCCGCGGATAGTCGATCAGCAGCTTCATCAGGAAGCGATCCATCTGCGCTTCGGGTAGCGGATAGGTGCCTTCCTGCTCGATGGGATTCTGCGTCGCCAGCACCATGAACAGTCCCGGCATACGGTGTGTCTGCCCGGCCACGGTGATCTGGCGCTCTTCCATGGCTTCGAGCAGCGCCGCCTGGACCTTGGCCGGTGCCCGGTTGATTTCGTCGGCGAGGATGATGTTGCCGAACAACGGCCCAGGCTGGAATTTCAGCTGGTTGCCCTGTTCGGTCTGCTGGAGGATTTCTGCGCCGGTGATGTCCGAGGGCAGCAGGTCGGGGGTGAACTGCACGCGGCTCATCCGCGCATCGAGGTGTTTGGACAGGGTCTTGACGGTTCGGGTCTTGGCCAGACCCGGCAGGCTTTCCAGCAGCACATGGCCGTTAGCCAGAAGCCCCAGCAGGATGTGCCGGACAGTTTCTTCCTGGCCCAGCACCTGCGCCGATACGGCGGCTTCCAGACTTGCAATCTGTTCACGCGTGGACACGGCATGTTCCTTGTTCGGTCGATTCGGATTCCTTGCCGATGGCGTGCCGGAACTGTTCTTCCGGCACACTGCCGTGCCATCGCCTGCGAGGTAACTGTAGCAACCAGGAACCACCGCGCCAGCATGGCACTTGTCGTGAAATGAGCACGCCGGCACGACTGGGTCTGAGCCACGCTCACGCAAGCGGCGACTGCTCCTGCGTCTACGAAGGCCGTGTTACCCCGTGCGATTCACCCGAGTTCGCGCCAACGACGACGGGCATGCAGGTAGGCGCCCTGGTCGCCGTAGCCCAGGCGCATGGCAATTTCACCGGCAGCCAGTCCCTGCAACTCGAAATGCTGCTCCAGCTCGCCGCGAACCAGGTCCAGCAACTGGCGGAAGCTCAGGCCCTGCTCATCCAGGCGCCTGCGCAAGGTTCGTGCGCTCTGGTGCAAAGCGGCGGCCTGCTCCTCCAGACCTGGCACCCGCCCTTCGGCGAGGGCTCGACGCATGTTCCGCGCCAGCTTCCCGGCCCAGCCGCTGAGCTGACGCTGGCGCCCCAGGCGGCGATCCAGCTCCTGGCAGATGATCTCGAGCATGCCGGCATGGCGGTTCAGCAGCGGCCTGGCCAGATCCTCCGTGGAGAAGTGCAGGCGATTGCCGCCTGCGCCAAATTCCACCGGGCCGCCGAATGCTTCGACGTACTGCGCGTGATAGGCGGGACGCGGATGGCTGAACTGCACGCGCAATGGCGTGATCGGGCGGCCGATGGCCTCGCGAATAACGGTCAGGCTCATGACGAAATAGTGCTCGACGGTGAAGCGGGCGAGATCACCCGGCGCATCGATCATGATCTCGATGGCAGCTCCGGTTTCATCCTCGAGGCAATCGAGGGTGTCCATGTCCGAAGCCAGTCGCCCATAGCGCGCCCAGAGCCGCAAGGCCTCGCCCAGGTCGGCGCAGTAGCTGGCCGAGAGCGCCAGGATATGGCGATCCTGAATGGTGAACTGGCCGAACAGATGCAGGCCGATGGCCGGGTCATGCTGCTGGGCCTCGGCCAGCAGCTCCTCCAGGGCAACCATGCTGTAGTCGCCCTCCCGATGCCGGCGCATGCCCAGCAGGTAGCGTTCCAGCACCCGGCCCAGCGAGCCACGGTGGTAACGCTGCGGATTGGCCACTTCTCGGGAATTTCTGTCCATTTCACGCCTGACGCGGGCCTGGCCCTTGTTTTCTTATTGTTCATGTCGCGCCCCCAGGGGCAAACCAACAAGAGAGTGCCATGAACTCCGAACTGCTCGCCAATAATCCCACCCCCGTGGTGGTCGCCATCTTCATTGCCTTCATGCTGCTGGAAATGGCCTGCGCCCGTTTCCGTCAACCCGCTTCCCGGCGCCGTGACGCCATGGTCGAGATCTTCGGCTCGGGCATCCTGCTGTTGATCACCTTCCCGCTGATCCTGATCACGACCAACCAGTTGCTGGGCCACTTCGCGCCACAACTGCAGGGTCGCCTGGCAGACCTGCCGTGGTACGCCGCCCTCGGCCTGTTCCTGGTGCTCGACGACATGACCCAGTACTGGTGGCATCGCCTGACCCACCGCGTGCCTTTCCTCTACGCCCTGCACCGCGCCCACCATTCGGCGCCGTACATGAGCATCCGCATCGTCTATCGCAACAACAGTTTCTACTACCTGCTGATGCCCGGTATCTGGCTGACCAGCGCGCTGGTGTACCTGGGACTGGCCAACTTCTACTACGGCTACCTGATCGTGAAGATGCTGGTGATCTTCGGCGCACACAGCAGCGTTGCCTGGGATGACAAGCTCTACCGCATCCGCGCGCTACGCCCGCTCATGTGGCTGCTGGAGCGGACCATCTCGACGCCCTCCACCCATTCGGCGCACCACGGCCTGAACGCCGAAGACGGCGTAACGAACTACAAGGGCAACTTCGGCAACCTGTTGTTCTTCTGGGACGTGCTGTTCGGCACCGCGAAGATCACCCGCCGTCGGCCGCCGGCCTATGGCATCGAGGACATGCAACCGGTGAGCTGGCAGCAGGAGGTGTTCTGGCCGTTGGTGCGTGACCCACAACCGCAAACACAACCACAAACGCAGTCGCAGGAAGGCACGGAGATCGCCCGATGAACCTTAACGTCACCCTGATTGCCGGCTCCAGCCAGCCCTCCAGCCAGTCCGCCAAGGTGGCCCGCTATCTGGCCGAGCGCCTGCAGGCGCTGGAAATCTGCGCCACCGCCAGCGTCGTCGATCTCGGCCAGACCCCGCTGCCCCTCTGGCCAGCGCCGATCGAAGACCACGCCTGGGTGGAGCAGACCGGGCAGCTGCAGCGCGCCGACGCCCTGGTGGTGATTTCCCCCGAATGGCACGGCATGGCCTGCCCGGCGCTGAAGAACCTGTTCCTCTACGCCGGCTACGCCGAGCTGGCACACAAGCCGGCGCTGCTGGTGGGCGTATCGGCGGGCCTGGGCGGGTCCTACCCGCTTTCTGAACTGCGCGCATCCAGTTACAAGAACTCGCGCATCTGCTACCTGCCCGAACAGTTGGTCATCCGCCAGGTCGACCAGGTCCTGAACACCGCAGAACCCAGCGGGGAAGACGATCTGCGCATCCGCCGCCGGGCCGACTGGACCCTCAGGGTGCTGAGCGAATACGCCCTGAGCATGAAAGGCCTGAGGGACCGTATCCAGCTGGAACACAGCGACTTCCACAACGGGATGTAGCGGCTTTGCTACTTTGCGTCGGAAGCGGCATCGCACCTGCGGCAGCTTCCGGCCAGAAGCGGACGTCTAGGCGCACAATCATTCACCGATACACTGAGAGATCACTGGGACAATTCGGTCAGACATGCTTTTACTTCAACCACTCCCATTGAGAGAAGCATATAACCAGCTGCCGCACGTAACGGCTGCCATGACTGCTGCTCAAAGACATCTCGATCATGACAGGGAAGGTTTAGCTCGCTTACCGCGGTGCACAGCTCCCAGACTCGATCAAGTTGAATCCTGATCTCATCGGGCAAAGCAGCTCCACAGATACTGATCGCATCATGAATGGGCAACATGTGCGACGACCAGGCCTCGCATACGGGGCAATCGGGAACAATATCTCTCTGCACCGCTGCGTCTGCTGCAAGAAACTCAAGCGCACTAACGAGCCTGGAAATTGCAGCAATTTTCCCCTCCTGCTCAGCGCCATACCATTGCCATAACAGATTTGAAAATCCCTCCATTTCCTGCTCTTCCATACGCGCGAAAATGGAAATCATATCGTACGGCGTTGTGTTTAGAGGCTTGCGTTACTTGCACCGAATCGAATTGATCTGAAAAGTAGGCACTAGACGTCCGCTATAGGTCGGAAGCGGACTGTCTACTCAATCAGGCTAGCGTCTGGCTCCCTCGTGCTCCGGGTCTACTCTTCCAAGACTCTTTATGAGCTGCGAGCGGCTTAATAATGTCTACCGTACTGATTATTCATTCTCACCCGATAACCGCCCACGGGATAGAAGCGGTGCTGCAGAAGGCGGGCCATGACGTCCTTTCAATCGCGAAAAACGGTTTGGAGGGGCTGGAGCTTGCCCGGGGATCTTCTCCCGATCTATTGATCACTGAAATCGATGTGCCTCGCCTCGGCGGCCTGGATGTCATAAAACGCCTGCAAGCGAGCAAGGCTCCCTCGCGCGCGCTGGTTTTCACTTCGCTACCTTCAAGCGTCTATGAGCATCTCTGCCTTGCTGCAGGCGCCGCTGGCTTTGTCTCGGCCTCTGATTCAATTGCGACTCTGCTCGACGCTGTAACCAATGTTCTGGCCGGTCGCAGCTATTTCAGGACCAGGGTTCTTCATATCGAGACAGCGGCAGCAGTTTCTCCTCTGGATCAGCTCACCTCTCGCGAGATCATGGTGCTCCACTACCTGGCAGATGGGTATCGGGTTAAGCAGATTGCCGATGAGATGGCGCTCAGCGATCGAACGGTAAGTACCTATAAGAGTCGGCTGCTGGAGAAAATAGGTGCCAAGTCGCTGGTCGAGCTGCTTCAAGTAGCAGGCAAACGAGGGCTTATTGAACGAAAGGATGCTGACCCGACATTCGATGAGATGGCGTCGACGCTGGATCTTCAATTCAACGCACTTCTCGATGCAGTGCCTCATCCCATTTGCATGCGTGCACCGGATGGTCGGATCCAGGCGGCGAATAGTGCATTCATGGAACTGCTGGGAATCGCCAAGCACACAGCGCTCAATTCGCTACAACGTGATTTGGGCGTGATCGATACCGAGCATCTGGACTACTACCGAACCACCTTCGAGTCCGCCGTGACCAACAAGGCACCCTACATGATGGTGGTGACGATCTATGTGAATGGGCGCCGAAAGGTGCTCCGACACAGCGGATGCCCTGTCCTGGACTCCTCAGGAACTTTGATAGGCATGTTGTGTTCTTCCATCGACTTGGAAGAAGAAGACATGATCATCCAATCACTGCGAGATGAGGTTTCGTCCCTCAAAACGGTGAGAAAGCGTCGGGGCGCCTATCTGCTTGAGCAGCAAACGCTAGTCAGCAATGAGGCAGGCCTGGCGTTAAAAGTGATTAAACATGAAGGTTCTGACAGCCTCAGAGAGGTAGTCAGCCCTCTACTCCAATCCATCGTCGAGCACGTCACTCTGGTCGGCGAAATGACACGCTTTGAAGAGGATGGCGTGGTTTTGAACCCCTATCCTCAAAACCTGAATACGCTGACGATGGAGATGCTATCGAGGAATTCAGCCAGCGCAGCACTCGGCTATCAATTCCGTGCTGCACCTGGTGAGCCGATGGCCTGGGTCGATAGCGATCGCTATGCGGCTCTGCTCAAGGCGGTCCTTCTGCACCTGTTCAAAACCAATGCCACCAACGTGAAAATCACTGCGGTTTTTTTTGAACCCCACCCGGCAACATTGCAATGGCGTCTGAACTTTAGAGCCACGCTAGAGCCATCGATCAATCCCCACCCCGTCATTTACCTGACCTTAGCGACCGAGCTTTGCCTAAGATTCAATGGAACCTTCGAAGTCGAAGCTTCTGAAGCTAACGACTTCAATGCGCTTGCCTGCATGACGTTCGCATCGGTGTCTGCGCAACGCTGAAAATCAGGCTCGCACTACAAGGCAATTCAGAAACGCACGCTTATGCCCGGCGCCTCATAGGCGAATCATTTCTCCCAGAGCCTTTTTCCTGGGAGTTTTGCCATGACCACACTGCCGGTACACGGGAGTCCTCATCCGTCCCTTCGACTGAAGAGCGTCGTAATTGCCATCGCGCTTACGACGGGGAACGCTACTGCTCCATTGCTGGCTTTTGCCGATAACCTACCTCAAGGAGGCCAGGTAATAGGCGGCCAGGCGACCATCACCCAACGGGGCAACAGCATGGACGTGAACACGTCCAGCGCCCGAACTGCGATTAATTGGCAGAGCTTCAACGTCGGCCCCGACCAGCGCATCACCTTCAACCAGCCCGACGGCAAGTCCGTCACCCTCAACCGCGTCGTCGGCGCCGATCCGTCGAAGATCTACGGTGCGGTCACCTCCAATGGCCAACTGATCCTGGTCAATCCCCATGGCGTGATGATCGGTCCCAACGCGCGCATTTCATCCAGCGCGCTGGTGGCCAGCGCCGGCTTCCTCACCGAGGAGCAGGCCAAGCAATTTGCCCAGACCGGCAAGCTGGATATCCAGCTGACCGGCAACGTCACCAACCAGGGGCGGATCACCGTCCATGACAACGGCATGGTCGCCCTGCTCGGCGCCCAGGTGAACAATGCCGGTGTCATTCAGGCGAAGAAAGGCACCGTGCAATTGGCTACCGGGCCCAAGGCCACGCTGGACTTCCACGGCGATGGGCTGCTGAGCATCGGCATCCATGGCGAGCCTGGAGACGCTTCCAGCGTCAATGGCGATGTCACCGGTGGCATCACTCATAGCGGCGAGATCGACGTCGGCAATGGCGTCGTCGCCATGAGCGCCGCGCGTGCGGCCCAACACCTGGACTCGGTCATCAACGTCTCCGGCAGTGTCGCCGCCAACTCGGTGAGCAGCGACGGCGGCACCATCGTTCTGGGCAATGCGGCACAAACCAACGTCAGCGGTTCCCTCAGTGCCAGAGGGGCCAATGGCGGCACCGTGAAGGTGCTGGGCGATGAAGTGAATGTCGCCGGCACCGCGAAGATCGACGCCTCCGGTAACGATGGCGCTGGCGGCAAGGTTCTGGTCGGCGGCAGCTACCAGGGCAAGGGCAACGAACAACGCGCGCAGAACACCACCGTCGCAAAGGGAGCCCAACTGAGTGCTGACGGCCACACGGCAGGTGGCCAGGTCGTGGTCTGGAGCGACGGCAACACCCACTTCGCCGGAAACGCCAGCGCCAAAGGCCAGCGCCAAGGCGGCGTGGTGGAAACCTCAGGCAAGCAGCTGCGAGTAACCAGCGATGCCAGGGTCGATACCAGCGGCGCCAGCAAAGGCACCTGGCTGCTCGATCCGGAGACGGTGAATATCGTCAGCGACGCCCAGGCCGACTCCGGTACGGGCGTGACCAATGGTGCGGCCAGCGGTTCCAGCACCGCCGTCCTGTGGAACGTCGCCGCCAGCGCCATCGTCAACGGCCTGGCCAGCGGCAATGTCGAGGTCTCGGCGAGCCAGCGCATCAACGTCAACAGCGCCATCGTCGCCACCAACATCGGCCAGGACGGCAACGGCCAGCCCAGCACACTGGCGCTGATCGCCACCGGCAACCCGGTGCAGGGCAAATCCTACGAAGGCGCCGACCTGAGCAGCGACAGCGGCTCGGTCTACATCAATGCGCCGATCCTGCTCAAGGACGGCAACCTGTTCATCGCTGCCACCGGCGACATCCGCCTGAACAACACCGGGGCGGATTACAGCCAGCGCGCCATCATCGATGTGGGCAACGGCATCGCCTGGCTGCGCACTTCCAACGTCGCCTCGATCATCCAGCAGGAAGGCACCGCGTTGATGGGCAAACAGGTCGCCCTGGAGGGCGCCAGCGTCCGCATGGAGAGCAACCTCAACTACGCCGGCACCCTGGCGGGCAAAGCCAGCAACGGTCTGTTCCGCTTCAACCAGACCAATGCCAGCGGTACCACCACGACCGGCAGCGTCACCGCTCCCTTCTCCGGCGAAAGCCTGACCGGTGTGACGGCCCAGCAACTGGTGTACCGCGGCTACCAGGATGTCGTGGCCGATCCCTCGCAAACCTGGGGGGCCAGTACCCGCTCGGTGACGTTGAAGACCCAGGACGGCTCGTCCTTCGACTACCTGGTCTTCGAAGCCACCGGCTATGTCACGCCCGACGGCCAGGGTGGCTATCGGGAAATCGACCCGGCCGTGCTACTGAACTACCTCGACAGCTCCGACTACCTGGTCAGCGGCCTGACCTTCAAGGACCCCGCTGGTGTCACCTGGAAACTCACACCCGATGCCGCTGACGCCACGCTGACTCATGTCATCCGCATCGATACCGATGGCAGCCAGAGCACCGCCTCGCTGCCGGTCGGTTTTGCCTTCGGCGCCAATGGTGGCCTGCAGGTGGTCTCCACGCTGCACGAGCATGGCTGGGGTGTCGAATCGTACTCGGTGATCCAGGGCGCCACCGATCCGAAGGAAATCCAGCACAATACCCAGGATGGCAGGAGCCAGCAGCTGGTGGTCAACCTCGGCACCAAGGTTGACTCCCTCGATGCGCTGATCTCCAACCTGATCAACGACACACCCTGGCTGCAGAAGGCCGACGGCAACGGCCCTTCGCTCGCTCCGGGCGAACAGGCACTCGAACGCGGCCGCGTCCACTTCTACGAAACGGTCGACAAGACCGCTGAGCCAGGAGTGATCCTCAATAAAGCCGCCCAAGCCACGGTCAGCGTCACCGCCGACGACAAGTCCCGCGAGTACGGCGACGCCAATCCGGCGCTGACCCAGACCACCACACACGACAGCAACGCCCAGGCGATCATGGGCGTCGACGACTACGTGAGCCAGCAACTGGGCCGCAGCGGCATCCAGGTCAGTGATCCGACCACAACAGCCACCGCCACCAGCGACGTGACACCCGGTGGTTACGACATCATCAACAAGATCGCTGCCGATGAGCGCTCCCAGGGGCGCTACAAGATCGAAGACAACCAGGGCAAGCTGACCGTCGAGCAGGCGGAGCTCAAGGTCAAGGCTGACGAGAAGTCCAAGGTCTACGGCGACCAGGACCCTGCCTTGTCCTACCAGGTCAGCGGCCAGAAGCTCGGCGAGAACGCATCCGACCTGGTCAGCGGAAACCTGGCCCGCACCACGGGCGAGAATGTTGGCAGTTACGACATTCATCAGGGTGGCGTCAGCAGCCTGTCGGGCAACTACCGGATCAGCTACGAAGGCAATCTGCTGCACATCACCCCGGCCCAACTGGAGGTAACGGCACACGACCAGAGCAAGGTCTATGGCGATGCCGACCCAGCCCTCTCTTACTCCGTAAGTGGCCTGAAGAACGGTGATAACGCCAATGGCGTGCTCAACGGCGGTGCCCTGCTGCGCGAGTCCGGTGAGAACGTCCGTCCGCAGGGCTACGCCATCGGCCAGGGCAACCTGGCGCTGTCCAGCGGCAACTACACCCTGGTGTTCACGGACGGCAATCTGCAGATAACTCCGGCGCAGCTGGTGGTCAGTGCGGACGACAAGTCGAAGACGCAGGGGCAGGCCGATCCGCAACTGACCCATCAGATCAGCGGCCTGAAGAATGGTGACCGATCCGATATCGCAAAAGGCACTTTGAGCCGAGCCCCCGGCGAAGAGGTGGGCGGCTATGCCATTGGCCAGGGCACCGCGTTCGAGGCCGGCAGCAACTACACCGTGGTATTCCGCGACGGAACCCTGACCATCAGCGGTCCGCTGGCTCCGGTTGATCCGCCGCCGGTGCCCGATGCGGCCCCGATCGCTTTGCCGATCACCGCTCAGTCCCCCGGCAACACGCGCTGCGACGCCCTGGAATCCCCCAGTGCCGTCTCTGCCAACTACACCGTCTCGCCGGCCGTCGCCCGCACCTATTCCGTCCAGCTGATCTGCAAGCCCCGCTCCTATGGCGACAAGCAGAGCACCACGCCGGACCTGCGCGACGTCCTCACCTACGCCAACAGCCTGTTCAAGGACGGCAAGCTCATCGTTCCCGACTGGAACCGCAGTGTGATCCCGCATGACCTGCAGGCTCCCGGCAAGGGAGGTAAATGATCATGAAATCGCATCCTGCTTCCCTCAGCCGCCTGGCCATCGCAGTCGTCTCCGCCTTCCTGCTGGCCTCCCAGCTACAAGCTGCCCCCTTGGGCCAACTCAATCCCGGCCGGGTAGAAATGCCCGACAAGGCCGGCGTGCGTACCTCGCCTACCGAGATGCCTGGCACCCTTGAATTACCAGACACCGTGGTTACTCCCGAACCCGAACCGCAGGAGCTCCAAGCGTTTCCCAGTGCCCGGTTCCCAGTGAGCAAAGTGACCCTGGTTGGGGCCAGCAGCTATCCTCCCGACACCTTCGATGCGGTGCTCAAACGCCTGGAAGGTCACTCGGTCAACCTGGCCGAAGTCCATGCCGTTGCCGATACCATCACCGCCCGCTATCGCCAGGCAGGCTTCCTGCTGGCCAAGACCATCGTGCCGGCGCAACGACTGGAAGGCGGCAACCTGGTACTCCAGGTCTTCGAAGGCAAGGTCAATCAGGTCACCTTCAGCGGACCCAGCAACAAGGCGCTGGAGCGCTATGCGGACAATATTCGCCAGGAGATTCCCCCCACCAGCAAGACCATCGAGCGCAATCTGCTGCTGATGAATGATGTGTCCGGCAACGATAGCCGCGGCACCCTGCAGGCATCGCCTGTAGAAAGTGGCACCGATCTGATCGTCGAGAATGCCCTGCGCAAATACGAAGGCTTCTTCGGCTTCGACAACCGTGACAGCCGCTACTTCGGCCCGTGGCAGGTATACGGTGGCGTCGGCGTGAATGATCTCACCGGGCACGGGGACCATCTGGGCGTCCGCGCCGGCAAGTCGATCGAAGGCAACAAGATGACCTTCTTCGAAGGCCAGTACGAGCTGCCGGTCGGCAGCCGGGGCGATGTCGTCAGCTTCCTGGCCCAGCACAACGATGGCCACGCCGACACCTATTCCTTCCTCAATGCCAACAGCTCCGGCGATACCTTCGCGGTGCGCATTACCCGTCCGTGGATTCGCCAGCGCGATGAGACATTCAAGACCTCCGCGGCCTTCACCTACTACAACGGCACCTCCGAGTACCTGGACGACAAGGATCTGCCGCCCTCCAGCGAGGACCGTATCCGGGCGCTGCGGCTGGGGGCCAGCTACGACTGGTTCGATGCCTACGGCGGCAAGAACCTGGTCAAGGGCGAGATCAGCAAGGGGCTGGCGATCATGGGAGCGAGCAGCGAGAGCCGGCTCAACCCCTCGCGCGAAGATGGCCAGACCGATTTCACCAAGCTCCAGCTGGACGCCCAGCGCCTGCAGGACCTGTCGAAGGTGATGGACGGCCTGAACCTCTACGTCGCTGCCACGGCACAGACCTCCTTCGGTCAGGCGTTGCTCAGTCCCGAACAGTTCGGGGTGGGCGGCAGCGAGTTCGGGCGCGGTTATGACCCATCCGAGATCACCGGTGACAGCGGCTTCGCCGTGAAGGCCGAGCTGCAGTACAACCGCATCCATACCTTCAAGGACTACGCAGTGCCGACCCAGTACTACGCCTTCTGGGACTTCGGCAAGGTCTGGAGCGAAGACCCCAGCTGGGTGAGTACGGAAAGCCTTTCCTCCACCGGCATTGGTGCGCACCTGAACGTCTTCAAGGACACCTATGTCTCGCCGGAAATCGCCTTCCCGCTCACCCGCTCGGTCTCGGCGAAAGAGCTCGATGACGATAACGGAAAAGCCCCCAGGTTCTACATCAACTTCCTCAAGCTTTTCTGAAACCCACGCCGGGGCTTCGGCCCCGGCGACTCATCTCCTTGGAGGAAGCTCACCATGAACTTCAACTATCAGGAAATGCTGCGCATCATCCGCAGCGCCTCCTTCAATGACGAAATGGCCTCCGAACTGCTGCTGGAACTGGGGCGACACGCGCCGGCTTGCGACCTGGCCTATCGCTTTCTCGATATCGCCGGTCACATGAGCGCCGAAGCCAAGTCTCTCGCAGCTCTTTATCAGCCCATGGCCGCAGAAAAGGTTTCCTCTCCGCGAAATTAGATCGGGCTGGCGTCGACCGATTAACTCAACAGTTGAAAGCTGACCTTCACTGATTTGCGTAGGTCCAAAAAACCCGCCGAAGCGGATTAAAAGTGGAGCACCACTGGAGTGAGACGATTCGGTACCGTTAGGCCAGGATTACCGAGCACTATCGGGCATGTAGAACGCGACCAGGTCGAGACAGGCGCTGATGCCGTGCTCGATGGCCTTCATGTTCCGTCGGCGCTGCCAGTCCAGCCAGAGGCCGTCGAGCATGGCCATGATGGCGTCGGCAGCCTTTTCGATGCGCTCGGCGCCCACCTCGCGCTCTTCGGCGATCCTGCGCAGGATCTCCACCAGGCGTTCACGGTAGATGGCGTAGAGCTTGCGCTCGGTGTCGGCAATGTCTTCCTGGAACAGCGACGCGGACCACAGGTCGATACGCACCGACAGGTAGCTGCGATCCAGGAAGGTGGCGGTGAAGCCGCTGCGCAGGAACACTTCGAGCTGAACCATCGAGGTGCGAGGCTCGGCCACCAACCCCGCGCGGGTGGCCTCGTAGAGCTGATGCGAGGCGTATTTGTAGGCCTCCACGAGCAGCTCGTTCATGTCCTTGAAGTGGTAGCTGATGTGCCCCAGCGCCATCTCGGCGCGCGCCGCGACCTTGCGCGCGGAAAGCTTGGCGTAGCCCTCCTCGCTCAGGCAGAGAAAGGCCGCCTTGATGATTTCCTCGCGGCGCAGTTCAGGGTCGTAGATTTTCTTCGCTTTCTGTTGCGCCGCTTTCTCTTGCGCCATGGCGTGCCGATTCCAGATTTGGCAATTCGGGGCGGATTATTCCGCCCCGCGTCCGTGATGGTCAAAAGTTAGTTCGCTCAGAGCCTTATCCAGGTCGCCTTGAGCTCAGTGTACTTGTCGAAAGCGTGCAGCGAGCGATCTCGCCCGTTGCCTGATTGCTTGAAGCCGCCGAAAGGCGCCGTCATGTCGCCGCCGGAGTACTGGTTGACCCATACCGAGCCGGCCCGCAATGCACGAGCGACCTGATGAGCACGCGACAGGCTGGATGTCCACAGGGCCGCCGCCAGGCCATAGGGTGTGTCGTTGGCGATGGCCACCGCCTCTTCGGTATTCCCGAAGGAAATCACCGAGAGCACGGCACCGAAGATTTCCTCGCGGGCAATGCGCATGTCGTTGCGTACGCCATCGAAGACCACCGGCGCCAGGTAGCAACCCTTGCCTTCGCCAGTGCCGGCCACCAGCCGGGCACCCTCCTCCAGGCCGCTGGCGATATAGCCCTGCACTGATTCCAGATGCTGCGCATCGACCATCGCGCCATAACGGCTGGCCGGGTCCAGCGCATCGTTCGGCGCCCAGGTGGCGAGGGCCACGCGCAGGTGCTCGAGGAACTCTTCACGCACCGACTCCTGCACCAGTAACCGCGAGCCGGCGGTGCAGACCTGGCCCTGGTTGTAGGCGATGGCGGAGGCGGCGCTGGTGGCAGCGGCGCTCAGGTCGGGGGCGTCGGCGAAGACGATATTCGGGCTCTTGCCGCCGGCCTCGGTCCATACGCGCTTGAGGTTGGACTGCCCGGAGGCGACCATCAGCCGCTTGGCCACACCGGTCGAGCCGGTGAAGGCGATGGCATCCACGTCCATGTGCCGCGACAGCGCATCACCGGCCTCGGCGCCGAAGCCGGGCACCACGTTCAGCACGCCCTCGGGAATGCCAGCCTCACAGGCCAGCGCAGCGATGCGGATGGCTGTCAGCGGCGAACGCTCGGACGGCTTGAGCACTACCGAGTTGCCGCAGGCCAGCGCAGGACCGAGCTTCCAGCTAGCCATCAGCAGCGGGAAGTTCCAGGGCACAATCACCCCGACCACACCCACCGCTTCGCGGGTGACCAGCCCCAGCTGGTCCTCGGCGGTGGCGGCAACCTCGCCATAGACCTTGTCGATGGCTTCAGCGGACCAGCGGATGGCGTTGGCCGCGCCGGGCACGTCGGTGGCCAGGGCATGGGCGATTGGTTTACCCATGTCGAGGGTTTCCAGCAGGGCCAACTCCTGCGCATGGCTTTCCAGCAAATCGGCGAAGCGGATCAGGATACGTTTGCGCTGTACTGGTGCCATGCGCGACCAGTGCCCGGCGCTGAATACGCGGCGCGCGGCGGCTACCGCACGGTCAATGTCATCCGCGCTGCCACGGGCGATAGCTGCCAGCTTACGGCCGTCCAGCGGGCTGTTCTTGTCGAAGCTGCGCAGGTCCCGCGCGGCGCAGTAGCTGCCATCGATAAAGCAACGGCCCTCGATGGCGAGCGCGGCGGCGCGCTCGCTCCAGTCCTGTCGTGTTGTTGCGGTCATGGGTTTGCTCCTTGAGCGAAAATAAGTTCAGGCCACTCCCCGTTGGGACAGGCCGTCGAGCCAGTCCGGGTCCATCTGCGGCATGCTGTCGAGCAGGCGCGTGACGTAGCTGTCGCAGGGTGGTGTGAACACCCGCTGTTTTTCGCCGAAATCGACGACGCGACCGGCCTTGAGCACCAGTACGTCGTCGGCGATGGACTTCACCACCGACAGGTCGTGGGTGATGAACAGGTAGGTGACGCCCAGGCTCTGCTTGAGGTCGTCGATCAGGCGCAGGATGCCTTCGGCCACCAGCTGGTCGAGAGCACTGGTGATCTCGTCGCAGACGATCACTGCCGGGTCCGCCGCGAGGGCACGGGCGATACCGACACGCTGCTTCTGTCCGCCGGACAGTTCTCCCGGGCGCCGTGCCATGAAGCGGCCCGGCTCGAGCCCTACGGCGGAAAGCAGTTCACGGGTGCGCTCGTCGCGCCGCGCAGCGCTCAGGCCACCATAGAACTGCAGTGGCCGGCCGACGATGTCGCCGACGCGGTGCCGGGGATTGAGTGCCGTGTCGGCCATCTGGTAGATCATCTGGATCGCACGCAGTTCGTCGCGGCTGCGCTTGGCGTAGTGACCGGCAAGCGGCGCGCCGCGGAACAGGATGCTGCCCTCGCGGCTGGGCAAGGCCCCGGTGATGCAACGCCCGAGGGTCGACTTGCCCGAACCGGACTCGCCGACTATGGCCAGCGTGCGTCCAGGGAAGACTGTCAGCGATACATCGTCCAGCACCTGCTTGTTGCCATAACCGGCGCGAATGCCGCGCAGCTCCAGCAGCGGCTGCTGGTCGTCGGCCACCGGCGGGCGCGCCTCGCACGCCAGGTTGCGCACCGCCCACAGCGATCGGGTGTAGTCCGCCTGCGGCTGGGCAATCACCTGGCGCTTATCACCGCGCTCCACCATGTGGCCGTCCTTGAGCACCATTACCTCGTCGGCCATCTGAGCCACCACGGCGAGGTCGTGGGAGATGTAGATCGCAGCCACCTGGAACTCACGGACCAACTCGCGGATGGTCAGCAGCACATCGATCTGCGTGGTGACGTCCAGCGCCGTGGTCGGCTCGTCGAAGATGATCAGATCCGGTCGGCAGGACATCGCCATGGCCGTCATGATTCGCTGCAGCTGGCCACCGGAGACCTGGTGCGGGTAACGCTCGCCGATGGCCTCGGGCTCAGGCAGGGAAATCTTGCAGTACAGCTCCACCGCATCCCGACGTGCCTGCTCGCGGGCGACCAGGCCATGTTCCAGGGCGCTCTCGCAGTGCTGGTCGATCAGCCGGTGCGCCGGGTTGAAGCTCGCCGCCGCGGACTGCGCGACATAGGCGATGCGCGCGCCGAGCAGCTCGCGGTGCTGCGCCTCGGGCACCTGCCGCATATCGATGCCGTCGAAGAGGATCTCGCCGCCGCTGATGCGGCAGCCGTCACGCGTATAACCCATGGCAGCAAGGCCGATGGTCGATTTGCCAGCGCCGGACTCGCCGACCAGGCCGAGTATCTTGCCGCGCTGCAGCTGCAGGTCTATACCGTGGACGATCTCGCTCCAGCCGTCAGTGCCGCCGGCCTCAATGCGCAGGCCGGTGATCTTCAGCAAGGGTTCGCTCATGTTGCGTTTCCTCGAACAGTACGGGGCGGACGTTCATCGCCGTTGGGCGAGGAACCAGTCGGCGACGAAGTTGACGGCGATCGCCAGCACGCCGATGGCGGCGGCGGGAATCAGCGGGGTGAGGTCGCCGAAGGAGATCAGCGAGGCGTTCTCGCGCACCATGCTGCCCCAGTCGGCCAGCGGCGGTTGCAGGCCCAGGCCGAGGAAGGACAGCGAGGAAATGGTCAGGAAGACGAAGCAGAAGCGCAGGCCGAACTCCGCCACCAGTGGCGCGCGGACGTTGGGCAGGAGCTCCACCGCGACCAGCCAGAACAGCCCCTCGCCGCGCAGGCGGGCGACTTCCATGTAGTCGGTGACCACCACGTTGAGCGACACCGAGCGGGCCAGGCGAAAGATCCGCGTGGCATCGACCAGGGCGATGACGAACACCAGGTTGGCGATGCTGGTGCCGAAGATGGTCAGCAACAGCAGCGCGCAGATCAGCTGCGGCACCGCCATCAGCACATCGACCAGGCGCGACAGGGCGCTGTCGACCCAGCCGCCGAGCGCTGCGGCGACCAGCCCCAGGGTGCCGCCGATGAAGAACGCCAGGGCGGTGGAGAGCAGTGCGATGCCGATGGTGTTGCGCGCGGCGAAGATCACCCGCGAGAGCATGTCGCGGCCCAGGGCGTCAGTGCCCAGCCAGTGCTCGGCGCTCCAGGGGTCGTATTCGTTGCCGACGATCTGGGTTTCGCCGTAGGGCGCGATCAGCGGGCCGAACAGCGCGAGGAAGGTGTAGAAGAGGATGATCAGGAGCCCGATGCGGGCGGTCCAGGTCATCTGCTTGAAGGTGGTGATGCAGGCATTCATCGGCTCGCCCTCACTTGCGGTGCAGCAGGCGCGGGTTGGTGACGATGGACAGCACGTCGGCAAGCAGGTTGATGCCGATGTAGACCACCGCGAAGATGCAGCAGCAGGCCTGGACGACCATGACGTCGCGCTTGATCACCGAGTCCACCATCAACTGCCCGAGGCCGGGGTAGACGAACACCACCTCGACCACCACGACGCCGGTGATCAGGTATGCCAGGTTCACCGCGATGACATTGACGATGGGCGCCCAGGCATTGGGCAGCGCGTGGCGCAGGACGATCTTCAGCCGCGACAGGCCCTTGAGCCGGGCCATTTCGATATAGGGCAGCTGCAGCAGGTCGAGCACCGCGATACGGGTCATACGCATCATGTGCGCCGTAATCACCAGGGTCAGCGTCAGCGCCGGCAGGAAGGCCGCCTGCAGATGCTCCAGCAGGCTCGCCGAGGCCGGCACGTCCGCGATGGAAGGGAACAGCGGGTGCTTCACCGCCAGCCAGAGGATCAGGATGTAGCCGATGAAGAACTCCGGCAGCGACACCGCCGCCAGCGAGATGATGTTCACCACGCGGTCGTAGATCGAATCCTTGTAGAGCGCCGCGAACAGCCCCAACAGCAGCGCCAGAGGCACTGCGATCAGCGCCGTGTAGCCGGCCAGGAACAGGGTGTTGAGCAGGCGCTGACCGATCAGTTCGGACACGGCCCGCCCGTTGGATAGCGAGGTGCCGAAGTCGCCCTTCAGGCTACCCAGCAGCCAGTTCAGGTAGCGGGTCAGCGCCGGCTGATCGAGCCCCAGCTCGTGGCGCAGGGCGTGCAGTGCCTCGGGGGTGGCAGACTGGCCGAGCAGCTTTTGCGCCATGTCGCCGGGCAGCAGCTGGACTGCCGCGAAGATGAGTGCGGAGACGCCCAACAGGGTCAGGACTCCGAGAAGGATGCGCCGCAAGAGAATGGGATAAATCAGAGCCATGTCGTCGA
Organism: Pseudomonas sp. YH-1; assembly: GCF_051990045.1. Lineage (NCBI taxonomy): Bacteria > Pseudomonadati > Pseudomonadota > Gammaproteobacteria > Pseudomonadales > Pseudomonadaceae > Pseudomonas > Pseudomonas sp. YH-1. Next base: position 5,124,001 of record NZ_CP178184.1, read on the forward strand.
CCTGCTGATCGGTTGGGCATTGTTGTTTTTCTGTTTTTTGGGCAGTTGCAGGGAGGGTTGGGTCGTGCCCACCCTCCTCCGCGTACCGGCAGGCGTTACTGCGAGGCTTTCGTCAGGAAGGCTTTCAGGTGCGGAACCACCTTGTCGCTCGCTTCGATCAGGATGGCGTGCTTGAGGTCCGCCAGTACCACCAGTTCGGAGTGCGGCAGGGCGTCGGCGATCTGCTGGTTGAGCCCGGGATTGCAGCCACCATCGAACTCACCGGTGAGCACCAGGCACGGCTGCCGGACTTCATGCAGCCAGGGCGCCATCTCGGTCTCCGCATAGATGTGGAAGACGTTGAGGAACACCTTGGCCGGCGTGGCCATTACCTGCTGCTTGCGCCACTCGATCACTTCCGGATGCGCCTCGCAGAAGGCTTCGGTGAACCAGCGCTGGGTCAAGGTATCGAGCACCGGGCCGATGCCTTTCTCTTCCATGGCACGGACGACCTTGCGCACGTTCTCGCTGTCCTGCGGCGAGCGGAACGCCGCAGTGGACAGCAGCCCGATGCTCAGCACGTGCTGCGGATACCTGTGCGCATAGGCCGGCCCGATCATCCCACCAAGGGAATGACCGATGATGTGCATCTGCTCGATGCCCAGCCGTGCCCGCAGGGCTTCCAGATCCTCGACCAGCTCGTCCAGGCCGAAGTCTTCAGTGGGCAGCGGCGAGTCGCCGTGGCCGCGCAGGTCATAGCGGATGCAGGTGAAGCTGTCCTTCAACGCCTCGGTGACCTTGTCCCAACCGGTCTTGCGCGCGCCGATGCCGTGCACCATCACCAGGGCGGGCCCCTGCCCGTCCACCACATAGGCGCAATCGATTGCCTTGCTCATCGTTCGCCTCCTCAGTTCTGTGCTTTGTTTTCAGCGATGATGTCTGCGTAGCTGCGACCACCTACCGCCCAGTCAGCCGGATCCACCTCCTTGAGCAGGATGGTGACCGCCTGGGCCTTTCCGCCGCATACCTGGAGGTAGGTATCGGTCAGCGCCTGGATCAGCTCGCGTTTCTTTTCGGGGGTGCGTCCGGGGAAGAGTTCTACGGTCAGCAGTGGCATCAGCCGGTCCTCTTGGTCATGGCGGGTTGAGTGGTGCGGGAACTGAAGTGCGGAATGATCTGCTCGCCAAAGCGCCGCATCATGTCGAGGCTGTCCGCCTGGGACTGGCCGAAGTTGGCGGTCATGATCACTTCGTCGATGCCGGCCTCGGCATAGGCGGAGAGCTGGTCGATCATCTGCTCGCGGGTGCAGATCAGCAGGTTCTTGCCCAGCTCCTCGATGGACTGCTGGCGCGGTAGCGCTTCGATGCCGCCGCCATGGACGATGCCCGGCCCGGTGAACACGTTGTCGAAGCGGCGGTAGTACTCGTAGGCCAGTTGCAGCTTCTCGCGGGCGTCGGCTTCATCGCGGGCGAGATAGGTCGCACGCTGCAGCGAGAGCCGTGCGCGCCGGGCGGATCTTACTTTCGCCTCGGCATTGCCACGGCGGAAGGCGTTGACCTGGTCCAGCAGCATCTGGTGATCGCCACTCAGTGGCGTGGTCTGCACAGAGAAGCCCTCACGTGCGCAGGCCTGGATGCCGTCGGGTGCCATGCTCGCCACCACCAACGGGATTTCCCTTTCAGGACGCGGCATCACGGTCAGCGGGCCGAATTGGTAGTACTTGCCGTCCCAGCTCACTTCCTTGCGCGTCAGCAGGGCCTGCAGCACCGCCAGGGATTCGTCGAAGCGCTCGCGGGTCTCGCTCATCGGCACGCCGAGCATCTCTATCTCGTACTTGAAAGCGCCACGTCCCACGCCCAGCACCAGGCGCCCGTCGCACAGGGCATCGGCCTGCACCACTTCGCCGGCGAATACCCGCATGTCGCGAATCGGCAGCACGGCGATGGAGGTGACCAGTTCGATGTGCCGGGTAACCGCGGCGATCTTCACCGCCATCTGCAGCGGCGACGGCACCAGCAGGATATTGATCAGGTGGTGTTCGGGGATGGAGATGCCGGCGTAGCCGACCTCTTCCGCCACCACGGCCTGCTCGACCATGTGCTCGTAGAGCTGTTTGCCGGAGGCGTCCGGATCGGGCAGGTAGGAGCTGAGGAAATGGTTGAATTCCATGTTGTTGTCCACTCAGTGGTCTTAGTGTTTCCAGTCCAGCCAATGCACGGGCTTGCCCGCGATGCCGGCGATTCGTCCGCCATCGGCGGTGTCGCAATAGATGCCGAAGCTGTCGGCCTGCCGCTCGCTGAAGAAGCGGTGAAGCATGCTGATGCAGTAGTCGCCGCGGACCAGCAACCAGGGCTCGTCTTCAGCACGGAAGACACGTACGTCGCGCCCCGCGCTGACGGTCGGAGCCAGCTCGCCGCTGGCGTCCGCGCGGAAAATCAGGCGGGTAAAGTCATCTCCCGCCTCCTCGAACATCGAGTAGATGAACGACACCTCGCCCACCAGGCCGACCCGGCGGAACACTTCGTCGATCACCGCCTTCTGGCTCACTCCGGCGTGCCAGAACACCTCGGGGATGCTCCAGTGCTCCTGGCCTGGCTCGCGGATCAGCAGCACGCCGTTGTCGCGGGCGATCAGGCAACCGACCTTGAGTGCACTGCCGCGCTCGACCTGGATGGCCTTGGCGCCTTCGGCGAAGTCGATGTAGCTGCCGCGAAAGTAGCCCAGCGGGCTACCCACGCTGCTGCGGTAGCGCTGCACCTCGCCGATCAGGATCACATGGTCGCCCGCCTCCACCAGGCTGTGGCGCCGGCAACTGAGTACGCTGAGGCTGTCGGCCAGGCACGGCACATCGGCCTCGCTGGACAACAGTTCGACCCCGTCGAACTTGTCTGCAGAGCGCCCGGCGAAACGGTTGGACAGCTCGCGCTGCCAGTCGCCGAGAATGTTGATGGCGAAGCGTTCGGCCGCGCTGAACACCGCCACGCTGCCGGCGCTTTTCGCGATGCACACCAGCACCAGCGCCGGGCTCAACGACACCGAGGTGAAGGAGTTGGCGGTGAAGCCGCGCGGCGTGCCGTCGGCCTCGCGAGTGGTGACAATGGTGACGCCGGTCATGAAGGTGCCGAAGACGTTGCGCAGGCTGCGCGTGTCGTCGGCGCATACCGAGTGCCAGTCGAGGTTGCTCATCCCGTTCTCCCGCTTCACGCCAGCGACCAGCGCTCGATGGCGCGCATGCCGTCCAGCGCCATGTCGCCGGCGACGGTGGGGGAAGTGACCACGTCGTTGCCCATGCCCATGATGTGGTTCATGAACATCGGTACCACGGTGGAACCCTCATCGCGCAGCATCGCCTGCATGTCCCAGTAGATGGCCTTGCGCCGGGACTCATCGAGCTCGGAACGGGCCTGCAACATCAGCTTGTCGAAACGCTCGTTGTTCCACTGGGTGTCGCCCCAGGACGCACCGCTGGCGTAGATCTGGCTGAAGATCCAGTCCGGGGTGGCGCGACCGGTCCAGTAGCACATGCACATCGGCTTCTTCGACCAGACGTTGATCCAGTACCCGTCGTTGGATTCACGCACCACCTTGAGGTTGATGCCGGCCTTGCGCGCGCTTTCCTCGAACAGCACGCCGGCATCCACCGCCCCGGCGAAGGCCGCGTCGGCGGCGCTGATGCTGATGTCCAGGCTGTCCAGCCCCGCCTGCTTGAGGTAGAAGCGCGCCTTGTCCGGGTCGTACTGGCGCTGGGCGAGCTCGCTGTTGAAGTACTTCTGCTGGCGACCGATGGGGTGGTCGTTGCCGACACTGCCGTGGCCGCGCAGGATCGACTTCACCCACTGCTCACGGTCCACTGCGTACTTGAGCGCCAGGCGTACGTTGTTGTCCTGGAACGGGCTGATCTTGGCGATCATCGGCATGGTGGCGTGGTTGAGCCCGGTGACCTCGGCGACCTTCACCTTGTTGCTGCGCTGCAGCATCGACAGGGTCTTGATCTCCACGCGGTTGATCACGTTGACCTTGCCGGTGAGCAACGCGTTCTGCCGCGCCACGGAGTCGGCGATGGCGATCAGCTCCGCTTCCTCGACATGCGCCCGGCCGGGCTTCCAGTAGTTGGGATTGCGCACCACGTAGGCACGTACGCCGGGGTTGTACTCCTTGAGCATGTAGCCGCCGGTACCCACGCCGGAGCGCCAGTCCACCTGACCGTCGGCGCCGCGCGGCAGGATGCTCAGGTGGTAGTCGCTCATCAGCACCGGGAAGTCGGCATTGCCACCCTTGAGGCTGACGCGCACCGTCGAATCATCGACTACCTTCACTTCATCGATCTGCGAAACGATCGACTTGGAGAGCGACTTGGAGCCGTCCTTGCGGTGGTAGTCCAGCGTCGCCACCACATCGTCGGCGACGAAGGATTTGCCGTTGTGGAACTGCACGCCGCTGCGCAGCTTGAAGGTCCAGATTCTGGCGTCCGGCGAGGACTCCCAGGACTCGGCCAGCTCGGGGATGGCGTTGCCGCTGCTGTCGATCTCCACCAGGTTGCCGCGCAGCGCCTGGCTCAGCAGCATCATGAAGTCGTCTTCGGCCAGGCCCGGATCGAGGCTGTCGGTGGTCGATGCACCCGCCAGGCCGAACACCAGCCGCCCACCCTTCTTCGGCTCGGCGAAGGCCGGCAGCGGCAGGCCGCCAAGCATTACGCCCGCCCACAACAACCCCATCGTTCCCTTCACCAGGTCACGACGAGTCACGCCGGAGGATGGCTCCCCAGGTTGCTTTTCCTTCATCCCACACCTCGCAAGACACTTTATTTTTGTACGACCGTACAGGCCTGAAGCGAAGTTGCTCCTGCGGTCTTCTGTTAGTTGTTCTGACCTCAACGTGGCCGCCAAGACATTCTCCGCAGAGCGCACTTGGACAGTCGTACAAATTATTAGCAGCGAGCCACGAGGCGCGCAAGAAGTTTCTGTACAGTCGTACAAAAGACACTCGCAGATCATTCGGCTTCATGGGTAGGCAGAGAGGCAAGCACGCGGTAGCGCGAATCTTCCACGCTCACCCGACGACTCAGCGGAGCATCGGACTCTCCGCTTTCGACCAAACAGCTGGCAGGCTGACCGGCTCCATCACTGGAGGGCCAGGTCGCCGAACCAGTGGGAGGAAGTGACGTCGCCTTCCATGGGGAAATCGTTGCCGGTGATGAAGGCACCGCTCTGCCCGCTGAGCAGTGCGGCCACTGCTCCAACCTTGTCAGGCAGAGCAGGTGCGTGTCGTACTGCTGGAGCTATTGCCAGGCAACACCGCGACCATCGAAAAACCTCCGTGCGACTTGGTATGAGCAAGCGTACTCTGCGGGGGTATCCCGAGGGCGAAGGTAAGTGCTTTCGAGCCCTGGCCTATGCCGCTCGCGAAAGTCTCGCGCGCCACTATTTGTGGAAGCCGCCTTGTCGGGCGGGGGAGATAGCCCTCCTGCTCTTCGTCGAAGATCCCATTTCCTTCTACCGTGCATATCAGGAATGGACCGGGCAGACACCCGACAGCACCCGACATGCCCTGCGCCTGAGCTGAGGAACCACAAACGTGTCCATACCTGACAATCAACGCAAAGCGCTGCTGGCCGGCGCCACGGGGCTGGTGGGAGGCCAGATACTCCAGGCGCTGCTGGCGGACAGCTCTGTCTGCGAGGTGCATGCCCTGAGTCGTCGACCCTTGAGCCTCAGCCACCCCAAGCTTCAGGTTCACATCGTCGATTTCAGCCGCTTGCCAGCGCTGCCACAGACTGACGAGGTCTATCTGGCGCTCGGTACCACGATCAAGGTCGCCGGCAGCCAGGCAGCATTCCGCGCTGTCGACCTGGACGCCAATCTCGCCGTGGCCAAGGCCGCATGTGCGGCGGGCGCCCGGCGCGTGGGGCTGGTCAGCGCGGTGGGGGCCGACGGGAAGTCCTCCGTGTTCTACAACCGTATCAAGGGGGAGCTGGAGGACGCCCTCAAGACGATGGAACTGGCAGCGCTGGTGATCGCACAACCCTCGCTGTTACTGGACTACCGCGAAGGCCTGCAGCAACCGCCGCGCCTGGGTGAACAGATCGCGATCCCCATCGCGAAGCTCCTGGCGCCGCTGATGCCCGGAAAGTATCGTCCCGTTCATGCGCAGGCAGTCGCGCTGGCGCTGGTCGGGACCGTACCTGTGGCTGAAGGCGTGGTCGTGCTGGCGTCCAACGTGCTCGCCAGGCTGGGCGACAAACCCTGAGCGAGACTCGGGCCATGCAGACCATGGCGCGCCGGCACTCGCATTGGCGGTCCCCGGGCTGAGTCCATGGGCGCACGGTCCGCTTGGGACCTGAAGCAACCCTTCGCATCAGGCCGCTGTCAGGCAGAAAAGGACGATCGCCAACCCGCAGTTTTCAAGCAATCCCACATCCCGTATATTTGATAACGATTGTCGTTTGCAAATTGTTCTTAGGGGATTGCAATGCAGGGGGATTCGTCGCTGCAGGCGGTAGGGATGCTTTACCGCGACCATCATGGCTGGTTGCGCGGCTGGCTGCGCAAGCGCCTCAACGATTCCGCCGATGCGGCCGACCTGGCGCAGGACACCTTCGTGCGTGTACTGATGGCCAGAAGCGCCGAGGCGATTCGCGAGCCCAGGCACTACCTGCAGACCATCGCCCGGGGCCTGGTCATCGACCTGTATCGCCGCCGCTCGCTGGAGCGCGCCTATCTGGAGGCGCTGGCGCTGCTTCCCGAAGCCGTCCAGCCGTCCCTCGAGGAACAGGCCCTGCTGCTCGAAGCGCTGCTGGAAATCGACCGGATGCTCGATGGACTGGGACAGAAGGTCCGGCAGGCCTTCATCCTTTCCCAGCTCGAAGGGCTGACCTACCAGCAGATCGCCGAGCGACTGGGAATCTCACTACGCACAGTGAACAAGTACATGGCCAAGGCCATGGAGCACTGCTGCCTGGTCATGGCGGGCGTCCTGTGAGCGACACCCTGCAACCCAATGAACGAGAAGCCATCAGCGAAGCGGCCCGCTGGTATGCACGCCTGGCCAATGCGGCGCCGGGCGACGGTGATCAGCGAGCCTGGCAGCGCTGGTTGGCGGCCGACCCGATCAACCAGCTCGCCTGGCAGCGCATCGAATTGGTAAACCTGCAGATGGCCCGTGTGCCAGGTCGCCTGGCGGCGGCCACTCTGGCCTCGGCCGGGCAGTCACGGCGCCAGGTGCTGCGCAGCTTCGTCGTACTCGCCTCGCTGGGCGGCCTGGCCACCCTGGGATGGCACAGTGACGCACGCCAGCGCTACACCGCCGGCTACAAGACGGCCGTTGGCGAGCGCCGCCACTTCACCCTGGCAGACGGCAGCCAGATGCAACTGGGCACCGACAGTGCGGTGGATGTGCTCTTCGATGCCAACCAGCGACTGATTCTCCTGCGTGCCGGCGAAGTACTGGTGAGCACCGCGAGCGATGGGCTCGGCAGACCCTTCCGCGTGCGCAGCGCCGACGCCACCGTGCAGGCGCTGGGCACGCGCTTCAGCGTGAGCAGCTGGGGCAACGGAACCGAGGTGGCGGTGCTGGAAAAGGCGGTCGAGATATCGGTACCGGGGCAGGCTGCCCCCTTGCGCCTGGAGGCCGGCCAGCACACCCGTATTTCATCCGGGAATATCGCCCCCGTGCAGGCCAACAGCGCTGCGGTGGGGGCCTGGGCACAAGGCAGCCTGATTGCCATCGACCGCCCACTGGGTGAGCTACTGGAAGAGCTGGGGCGCTACCGCCACGGCTGGCTGAGGTGCGACCCGCGCATCAGTGGCCTGCGCATTTCCGGCGCCTTCCCGTTGGACGACACCGACCTCGCGCTCAGGGCCCTGGAACGCAGCTTCCCTGTCGCAGTGGTGTATCGCACGGGGTATTGGGTGACCGTGGTTCCGCGCGGCTGAAGCCTGCGTGGGGGTGGGAAAAGATTTTTCCAATCAACGTGCACTTTCTTCGTCCCTGGTTCGGCTACTCCGGCATCAGTGACCCACTGGGTCACCACCACCGGGGAGAGACCATGCTGTATCCATTCGTTCGCCATCGGCTTGCCATTCACGTGCAGGCTGCCCTCTTCAGTGTCGCCGTCGTGGGCGTTCCCGTCGCTGAGAGTGCAGAACTCATGGCACCCGGCGCGGTACAGAGCATTCGGCAGTACGACATCGCCGCAGGTTCGCTGACCGAAGTGCTCAGCCGCTTTGCCAGCGAAGCGGGCGTCGCGCTCTCCTTCGATGCCAGCAAGACCGCCCATCTCCAGTCGGCCGGCCTGCACGGCAGCTATTCGCCAGAGGCAGGCTTTGCCGCCCTGCTCTCTGGCACCGGGCTGCGAGCGATGGACCAGGGCGGCAGCTATGTCCTGGAGGAAGTTCCGGCAGCCCTGGCGATGAGCGACACGGTCATCACCGGACAGGGCCTGGGGCCGACGACCGAAGACTCCGGCTCCTACACCTCCAGCGAAGCCACCATCGGCAAATCCACCCAGCGCCTCAGGGACATCCCGCAGTCGGTCACCGTCATCACGCGCAAGGCGATGGACGACCAGCGCCTCGACACCCTGGACCAGGCGCTGGAAAACACCACCGGCATCACCACCTACCAGAGCCCATCCGGCGGCAAGTACATCTACTCGCGCGGCTTCGAGGTGGAGACCATCCAGTACGACGGCGTCCCCCTCGATCGCCGCTACTACGCCATCGGCAGCAGCTTCACCTCCGACACGCTGCTCTACGACCGCGTGGAGGTGCTGCGCGGCGCCAACGGGCTGCTGCAGGGCAGCGGCAACCCCGGTGCGGCCATCAACCTCGTGCGCAAACGGCCGAAGGCCGAACCGTCGCTCTCGCTCACCGCCAGCGCCGGCTCCTGGGACACCTACCGGCAGACCCTTGATGGCAGCGCTCCGCTCACCGAAGACGGCAGGCTGCGCGGCCGGGTAGTGGCCGCCCACGAGGACCGGGACTATTTCTACGACACCGCGGAAAGCCGCAAGAACGTGCTCTACGGCATTCTCGAATACGACCTGACCGATGATACGCGGGTTGCCGCCGGCGCGAGCGTTGAAGACCTGCATTCGACACCGTCCTTCGGCGGCCTGCCGCGCAACAAGGACGGCAGCGCGGTCAATGCGGGGCGCTCCACCTTCACCGGCGCGGACTGGAACAAGTGGAACAACAAGCAGACCACCTACTTCGCCGACGTCACCCACGACTTCAACGCTGACTGGCGCCTGAACGCCTCGGGCAGCTACATGCGCGAGACCAACGACATCCTCTACAGCTTCGGCCGGGGCGCGGTCGACCCGGCCAGCGGTGACGGCATGCAGTCGCGCGCCTATCTCTACGACTTCGAGAACATCAACCAGGGCGCCGACATCAACCTCGCCGGCAAGTGGCGGGCCTTAGACCTGGAGCACCAGGTGGTGGTCGGCGCCAACGCCAGCGACCTGAAGACTGATGATGTGCAGGGAGGTCTGCTCAACCTCGGGCCGATCAATATCTACGATCCGGTTTCTCCGCGAAAACCGAGCGAAGAAGAGATGCTGAGCACCACCTACGCCGGAGCCTCTAAGGGCCATATCCGCCAGAACGGCCTCTACGGCGTGGTGCGCTACAAGCTGACCGAGCCACTGACCCTGGTCCTGGGCGGACGCACCAGCAACTACCAGTACGACTACGAGCTCAACCGCTTCACCACCTCCTCGCCCGCCCCTGCGCATTCGAAGGAAACCGGTGAGTTCACCCCCTACGGCGGCCTCATCTACGAGCTGAACAACCAGTGGTCGGCCTACGTCAGCTACACGGACATCTTCAAGCCGCAGACCGAACTGACCCAGGACAGCACCGCGCTCAAGCCCATCGAAGGTTCGAACTACGAGGTCGGCCTGAAGGGCGAGCTGATGGATGGCCGGGTGAACACCAGCTTCGCGATCTTCCGCGTGGACCAGGAGAACCGTGCGCAGTACGACTACGCCTCGGAGTGCGGGCAGAACGGCGAAGACAACTGCTACGTAGCCGGCGGCAAGGTTCGCGCCGAAGGTTTCGACGCGGAGATCAGCGGCGAAGTGCTCAGGGGCCTGCAGCTGTTCGCCGGCTACACCTACACCTCGACCAAGTTCCTCAACGATCCGGGCGACGGCACCTCGTCATCCGGCTCCACCTTCAACAGCTACACGCCGCGCCATCTGCTGCGCTTCTGGGGTGACTACAACCTGCCGGGCGAGCTGAACCAGTGGAGCGCCGGCGCGGGCGCCAGCATCCAGAGTGAAAACTACAACACCAACTTCGGCGGCACCGGCGGCGTCGGCGATATCAAGCAATCCGGCTACGCCATCTGGAACGCGCGCCTGGGCTACCAGATCAACAAGAACTTCAGCGTCGCCCTGAACGGCAACAACCTGTTCGACAAGAAGTACTACTCCTCCATCGGCTGGCTGAACGCGAGCAACCAGTATGGCGCCCCACGCAACTACACCGTTACCCTGAAGGCCGACTTCTGAGGTGAGGTCGGAGCGGCAGTCCCGCTGACGGTGCGCGTCAGGGGATTGCCCGTGCCGTCACGCCGCTCCTGGCCGGATCACCGGTCTTCGCGATTCATCGCGAAGAACAACCCCTGCCAGGCCGGCGACCCAGATGACGGAAACGGCGTAGTTGAGTCGCTGAAACAACCCGAACCCGTGCCCATCGACGAAGGCCCTCGCCATCATCACCACGGTCACGACAGCCAGCATCACGCAGAGCAGCGAGAACCAGCCGAAAGCCGTCGTGGACAGCAACCTGCTGCCCAGCAGCGTCCAAAGTGCGCTGGCCAGTGTCAGTGAGAGAAACATTACCAGTCCCGCCAGGTTATGGATCTGCTGGGACGCCGAAGGCTGTAGCGGTGCGCAACCCTGATCGCAGGAGAAGTAGCCGGTCGCGAAACTCGCCACGCCGTGCAGCGCTATCAAGGCGGCGCTGCACAGGGCCAGGCGGGAACCCGCGAAACGTCGCGCCACCCCCACGGCGAAAAGCACGAACAACAGCCCCAGCGGGAAGTTGTTCACCCAGGCGGAATAGCCTTGCGTGGGTGCGCCTGCCGCCCCCAGCTGACTCAGCGCCTGGTCGAGGTGGCTGTAGCCGGGATAGCCCAGCGAGGTCAGCGTCACCCCCGCGAAAAGCCAGAGCGGGATCAACAGGCCCAGGCGCAACAGGTTCCGGTCAGTCGTTGTCACGGTTTGGCACTCCTCTGCCCTGCTGACGATCGATTGTGTCCTTGAGGAGGCGGCTCCCTGCCGGAGCCGCATCCCGTGTTCATTCACGCCAGCTGCCTTCAACCTGGTCGGGGCCGTCATCGGCCAGCGCGGCGCGCAGGCCAACGCTATCCAGGCGTCTGCAATAAGCCGGGCGCGCACGCTCGAATCGCCGTCCCTCGGCCAGGGCGCCGGCATCGACCACGTCGTAGCCCAGGCGCTCATGCAGATCGCTGACCGCCTGCTTGGCCTGCGAGTCGTCGCCCGCAATGGGTAATGCACGGCGGTCGATGGCGCCGGCCGGACGAGCATCGCCAAGCAGATCCCGCTCGAGGATGGCATTGAACGCCTTGACCACCCTGGCACCGACGAGGTGTTGCGCCAGCAGCTCGCTGGTGGTGGTTTGCCGACTGTCCAGCGCGGCGAAGTGGCCGTCGCGCTGCGGGTAGTAATTGCCGGCATCCAGCACGACCTTGCCGGCGAATGCTGCCACCGGTAATTCCGGGTAACGACCGAAGGGAATGGCCAGCAGCACCAGGTCACCGAAGCTCGCCGCCTGCTCCACGGTGCCGACCCGGCAGCCCAGGGAAGCTGCGCTGCTGGCCAGCGTGAGGGGCCCGCGAGAGTTGCTGAGCATGACCTCGCAACCGTTCCTCCCAGCGAGAGCCGCCATGGCGCGGCCAATGAACCCCGCCCCGATGATTCCGATACGCATCGCCTGACTCCTTTGCTTCCAGTGCAGTGGGAACCGGCCCGCGCTTGCCAGCCAGACCGGAAGCCAGGATGCTATTTGAAATCAGATGACTGAAATATCGGCCTTCATTTGGAAGTGTCGAAATCACAGGTAGCGAATCATGGATCGACTGCAAAGCATGGCGGTGTTCGTCAGGGCTGCCGACAGCGGCTCCTTCTCGGCTGCCGGGGCGGCGCTGGGCATGTCCTCGCAGATGGCCGGCAAGCATGTCAGCGCACTGGAGGAGCGCCTGGGCGTCAAGCTGCTCAACCGCACCACTCGCCGGCAGAGCCTGACCGAGATCGGCCAGCACTACTATGAAAGCTGCAAGCGCGTGCTGGCCGAAGCAGAAGCTGCGGATGCCCTGGCCCTGGATCATCTCGCGGTACCTCGCGGACGGTTGCGGATCAGCGCCCCGGTGACCTACGGAACCTACTGCCTGATGCCACTGCTGGGCCGCTACCTGCGCCAGCATCCGGACGTGAAGATCGAGTTGTCGCTCAATGATCGTCTGGTGGACCTGATCGACGAGAACTTCGAAGCGGTGATCCGCATCGGCCCCCTGGACGACTCCAGCCTGGTCGCCCGACCCTTGACGGCCTATCGACTGATCGCCTGCGCAGCACCTGCCTACCTGGCCGAGCACGGCACTCCGCAGACGCCCGATGATCTGCAAGGGCACCATTGTCTGGGGCTTACCGCCTGGCCCCCGTCAGTCTCCGGGGGATGGCAGATGCTGGGGGGTGAAAGCCTGCAATTGCTTGCCCAGAGCAGCCGGCTTCAGGTCAACGACGCCCGTGCACAGCGTGCCGCCGCGTGCGATGGCCTGGGCATCATTCTGGGCGCCGAGATGATGCTTACCGAAGACCTTCGCCAGGGTCGCCTGGTGCAGCTGTTTCCCGATCTTCAGGCGCCGGCGCGGCAGGTCCATCTGCTCTATGCCAGCGACCGCCGCATGCCACCGAAGCTGCGCCGTTTCGTCGATCAGGTGGTTACCGAACTGGGAGCCAGGCCGACCTGAACTGGCATCCGGCCGCCGGGTGTCAGCCCCCCAGCGCGATGATGGCGAACAGCAGCGCAGTACCCACCACCGCCAACGCCATTCCGCCCGCCCAGGGTGAGCCACCGGAGTAGCGTGCGAGCATCCAGCCGGAGAGGAACAGCATCACCAGGGCCACTGCGTTTGAGGCTCGAATAGCCGGGCCGGTCTGCTGGATCAGCAGGAAGGGAATGACCAGCGGAAAGGTCGCCAGCACCACCAGCAGGAAGGTCGCCAGCGCCCCCTTGATGTCTTCCCAGCCGATCCGCGCCAGAGGCGGAGTTCCAACGGTTTCTCGCAGCAAGTGCAGGCGCAGCATTTCCAACCCGTCCGTGCTGACTGCCGTGGCTATGCGGGGTGGCAGTTCGGCGGCGACCAGCGCCTGCCCCTGGCGTGGGTCGGCGCTGCGCTGCAATTGGTGCAGCAGGGTCCGGCTGCGGGTGCGCTCGGTCCAGGTGCGCATCAGGAAGATCACGGCGTCGGCCAGCCCCCACGCGAGGTTGCAGCCCAGGGCGGCGATCAGCATCGTGCGGACCTCCTCCCGCCCCGAGGTCGCCACGCTCAGCGAGCCGATGAAGGTCATGGCCATCAGCAGGCCGAAAATCACTTCGGTGATGCGGTCGATCGGCTCCAGCACCCGCTGCCAGGTGCCCTTCTCGGCTTTGTCCATCGCACCCCTCCCGATCGGCGAGCGTGGCTCGTCGTCCCTCGTGTATGCCATTGAGTGAGCGCTTGCAGGTGGTGATCGAGGCAACACCTCACGCCGGGCCTAGCCCAGCCGGACGATATCGACCGAAATCTCCACGGCGGTGACGCTGCCGCGGTTCTCCAGCCAGTGTGTGGTGGTGTGGTCCTCGGGCCAGCCGACGCCCGGCCCATAGTCGGTAGCGATTCCGTTGCGATGGTCGGTGATGGTGCCCTGCAGGATGAACACCGTGCCAGGGCGATCCACGTGGTCATGCACCGGCCCGAAGACGCCGCCTGGCTGGAGGGTCACCCGTCGCATGCGCAGCTGGCGGCCCGCCATGCCGTCGATCTCCGGGCCGAGGTCGACCGAGGACAGCAGCTCCACCGTTACACCCCGGGTCTCGGGGGCCACCTCTACGCTGTTCATCAAGCAGGCCTCGCTGAACGACAGGTTCTCTGTGCCAGTAAAGACGCTGGCGGGCGCCGCTCGACGCGAGGCGACAAAGGGTCGCTCAGCCCACGGCTGGCAGGCGCTGCGAACTGCACGGCAGCGCACAAACCAAGGGACAGGCGTGAAGCGCTCAGGGCCGCTGCGACAGCGCCGGCTTCGTTGCCCGGCCTCCTATTTCCAGTCCAGCAGGTGGTGGGTGAAGCCGTAGCTCGCCGACTGGTAGTAGCTGATCGCCCGGTCCACCAGCGGGTCGTCGGACTTTGCCGTCACCTCCGTGCTCGCACCCAGCGCCTGGTTATGCCGGCGCAGTTCGCCACGCGGGCTGAGAATCGCCAGGTCCTGGCCGTCGAACAGGCCCAGGTGCTGGTAGTTGCCGATCACCACGCGCGGAGGCAGCGCGTTCGGCACCATCAGGTTGCGCCCATAGAAGGTCGAGGTGTAGTTCAGGTTGAGGATCGACAGCAGGCTCGGGGCCAGATCCAGCTGGCTCGCCAGCTCGCCGCGCTCACCGGCCGGCAGCAGCTTGGGCGCATAGATGAACAGCGGAATCTGGTAGTTCGCCACCGGCAGGTCTTCCTTGCCGGCGCTGCCTGCCGTGTGGTCGGCGACGAACACGAACAGGGTGTTGTCGAACCAGGGCTTGCCCTTCGCCGCCTTGAGGAACTGACCGATGGCGTAGTCGGTGTACTTCACCGCGCCATCGCGCCCCTCGCCGGAGGGAATGTCGATGCGGCCGTCCGGGTAGGTGTACGGGCGGTGGTTCGAAGTCGTCATCAGCTGCAACAGGAACGGCTGCTGGCGTGCATGGTCTTCGTCCGCCAGCTTGATGGCCTGGGCGTAGAGGTCTTCGTCGCTCATGCCCCAGGCGTTCTTGAAGTGGATATCCGACTCCTGGACGCTGGACTGGTCGACGATGCGGTAGCCGTTGCCGCCGAAGAAGGCATTCATGTTGTCGAAGTAGCCACGTCCGCCGTACAGGAACACGGCATCGTAGCCGACGTTCTTCAGTTGCTGGCCGAGGCTGGCGAAACCGCTCTCGCGGCCAACGCGCTTGACGATGGAGCGGCCCGGCGTCGGCGGGATCGACAGGGTGATGGCTTCCAGGCCGCGGTCGGTACGGGTACCGGTGGCGTAGAAGTTGTTGAAGTAGAGGCTGTTGCGGCGCAGCTCGTCGAGGTTGGGGGTGAGGTTGCGGCCATCGCCGTTGCTGCCCAGGTACTTGGCGCTCAGGCTCTCGATGGTCACCAGGACGATGTTGTAGCGCTTGGGCGTCCCTTCGCTGGCGATGCTGCGGCGAATGTCCATCGGATCATCACTGGTGAAGCGGGCGCCGGGTTCGGCCAGTTCGGCACGAATCTGCCGAGTCACCTGTTGCGCCGGCAGGGTGGCGTAGAACTGCGGGTAGTCCAGCTCGTTGTTTCGGAAGGCTGCGAAGAACTGGTAGGGCCCATTGCTTGCCAGCTCGCGGGCATAGGTGTTGCCGTCCTGGCCGCGCGGGGAGTCCTGATCCACCAGCAACCCGGCCAGCAGTGCCAGCGCCAGCAGACCCACGCAGCCCAGCAGACGGCGAGGCAGGGGCGCCACCTCGGCTTCGCGCAGGCGGCCAACAACCTTGGACAGTGCCAGGGTCACGACCAGCGAAATGGCCGCCAGGCTGCTCAGCAGCAAGCCGATCGGGTAAGACTCGAGGATGTTGTTCAGCACCTCGTCCGAGTAGACCAGGTAGTCGACCGCGATGAAGTTGAAGCGCACGCCGAACTCGTCCCAGAACAGCCATTCGGCCACCGCGGTGAAGAGCATCACGTAGACGCTGACGAACAGCGTTACCGCCAGCAACCAGCGCCAGGTCGCACTGCGCCAGACCCGCGCCGGCATCAGCAACAGGACCACGCCCATCGGCAGCAGGGCATAGACCAGGAAGCTCAGGTCATACAACAGGCCGATGGCAAAGACGCCCACGTGGCCCGCGCCCACCTCGGGCAGGTGGCTCACCAGAAGGACCAGGCGGGTCAGGAAGAAGACGATCAGCCAGAGCAAGGCGACCAGCGCCAGGAAGCGCGTTGGAGCCGAGCGGAAAAATTGCATGGGGTGTCCCTTGTAGAAGTCCTTCCTGCGCGGCACGGTGCAGCGCAGCTCAATGCCGTTGCCGGCGGCAGGGATGGGAAACTACAAGGTGAAAGGAAAAGAAATCGTCAAATAAAACTGCCGGTTTCGTGAATTGCCGGCGACCCGGAGTCGACCCGTCCCAGTACACGGAACTGGCACACGCTGGCGCGGCTCCACGTCTTTTTCACATGTCCTTGACGAGACCTTGATCGCGAGACTCGACAATGGCGGTAACTGACGAGTCCGCGCCCATGAACGACCCCCAACGACTGTTCGCCTCCGCCGCCCACCACGACCGCGCCGCCCACCCTGGCCGCTCGCTCGGCGCGGGTCTTTGCCAGCGGCTTCGGCAGTGGCGGCAGAAGCGTCTGCTGCGCCTGGCCCTGCGCATGGCCGAAGAGCCGATCCTGATGCTGGAGGTTTCGCAGTCTCCCGGTGACGCCTGGCCGGTCCTGCTGGAACACAGCAACCGCATCATCGTAGCGACCTGCCCATCCGCCGACTCGCTGGCCGAAGCCCATCGCAAGCTGCCCGAAGCGATGCAGCGACGGATCAGGGACCTTCCCGCACCTCAGGAGCACGCAGAGTTGCGCAAAGGTGCGGTCGATTGCCTGCTACTACCGGAAATCCCGCGCACTGCCTGCAACCGGAAGAACATCAACCTGCTGAACCAATGGATTCCGGTGACCCGCGACAGTGTGATTCTCTTCACCCGCGTGGACCATTCGAGCTCCGCGCCTGAAGCCCCCGTCCCCTGCCCTTGCGGCTCCGATCCCCATCCCAGCGGCCCGGGCTTCGGCAGCACCCAGGCCCTGGAGCGTGAGTTCCGGCGCCTGGGCTTTTCGCAGATTCGCCATTACAACGTGATCCCCGGCGTGGACGGGGTGCGGGTCTACATCCTGCGTAAATGATCGTTTTCACCGCCCGTCGCCGAGCCAGCGAACGGCCGGGTGGTCACTATACTGCTACTTTGCCACCACCGAAGTTTCTCAAAGGGGCCACCCCAATGCAGAACAGTACGGTCTTGCGCTATTTCCCCTGGATCGCCATGGCGCTGCTCGTGGGCAGTCTCGCCGGCTGGCAGATCGGCAATGCAATCGGGCTGAACGGCAACCGATGGTTTGCCGAACCTGAACTCACCTTCGAGATTCTGGTGGCACTCAGCGGCGCGCTCTGCGGCGCCCTGCTGTCCTATACCAGTGAGCGAGGGCCGGCGTGGCGAGCGCTCGGGGTACTGGCTGGCACCTGCTTCATCGTGGCCGTCCTGGGCTATTGCCGGCACAGCCTCGGCATCCCGTCGCCCGACATGGAGCTGCTGCCGTACGCCCGGCAATTCGTTCTGCAGACCTTCGGTATCTGGATTTCGCCGGTGTTCGGCGCGGCGCTGGTTTCGCTCTTGCGGGTGATTCTGCGCTGAAGCCTGTGACATGATCGAGGCTCCGCATCTATCTCCGGAGCTCCCATGCCGCTGTCCCTGCTGCTGCGCTGCCACGACCTCGACCTCACCCGCGAGCACTACCGCGACACGCTGGGTTTTGCCGTGACCGATTCCGCCGAGGGAACGCTCACCGTGCAACTGGAGGACTGCCGCCTGCTGTTCACGGCCCAGGACCTGTGGGGCCGCGAGGTGGGTTGCTCGGGCACGGTCTACCTGCAGCTCGCCGACGTCGCGCGCTACTTCGCCGCCGTAAAGGACCGGGCGCAGATCGCCTGGCCCCTGCAGGACATGCCCTATGGCTCGCGGGAGTTCGGCGTGCGCGATTGCAACGGCTACCACCTGGCCTTCGCTCAGCACACCAGGACCTGAGCAGGTCATTCGGATTGCTGCACGGCGTGCAGCCATGTCCTGCACCAGCCCTGTCTGGTGCATTAGCGTCACATCCCTAGACTGGCGAGCACCATCACCAGTCAGGGGAAGAACATGCTCACCCGCGCAGTACTGCAAGCCTTCGGAGGCCCGGAAGTCCTCCGTCTCGTACAAACCCAGGCACAACAACCCGGCCCCGGAGAAGTGTGGCTGGAACAGGCCGCCATCGGCGTCAACCCGCTGGACCTGAGCCAGCGCTCCGGTGCGGTGAAGGTATCGCTGCCCTCCTCGCTCGGCCTGGAGGGCGCGGGCACCGTGGCCGTCATCGGCGAAGGCGTGAGCAGCGTTCAGGTTGGCGACCGTGTCGCCTACGCCACCGGGCCGCTCGGCGCTTACGCCAGCGGCCGCCTGTACCCGGCAGAGCGCCTGGTGAAGCTGCCGGACTCCGTCAGCTTTGAAGATGCTGCCGCTGTACTGTTCAAGGGCATCACCGCGCACTACCTGCTCAAGTCCACCTGGCCGGTCGGTCCCGGCTCGCGCGTGCTGATCTATGGCGCCGCCGGCGCGCTGGGGCAACTGATGGTGCCCTGGGCCAGGCACCTGGGCGCCTTCGTCATCGGCGTGGTGTCGAAGCCACAGAGCGTCGAACGCGCCCGCGCCGCCGGCTGTAACGAAGTGCTGGTATTCGATGCTGAGACGCTGGCCGATCAGGTCCGCGAGCTCACCAACGGGCACAAGGCCGATGTGGTCTACGACCCCATCGGTCGCGCCACCTTCGAAGCCTCGCTGGACTGCCTGCGCCCGCGCGGCCTGCTGGTGAGCTTCGGCATGGCCTCCGGCGCACCACTAGCGGTGGAGGTCGCCACGCTGAACGCCAAGGGCTCGCTGTTCCTAACCCGGCCCTCGCTCGCCGCGCACACCGCCACGGCCGAGGAATACCAGCTGCGCGCGAAGGACGTCCTGCAGGCCGTCACGGACGGTATCATCCTGCCGCGGGTATGGCGTCGCTATCCCCTGGCGGAAGTTGCCCAAGCCCACGCCGACCTGCAGGAAGGCCGCTCTGAAGGGGCCATCATCCTCACACCATGAACCACCGCCGGGCGAGTGGATTCGCCGAATTGGGAGCCTTATGGATCTGCTCGATAGTCGCCAGGCCGACGAGCTCGCCACCCTCCTGGCGCTGGCCGAGCACGGCTCCTTCGCCGCCGCCGGCCGCGCCCTGCAACGCCACCCATCGGTGCTGTCGAAGCGCCTCGGCGCGCTGGAGCAGCGCCTGGGCGTGCGGCTGGTGGAGCGCACCACCCGGCAACTGCGCTTCACCGACGAAGGCCTGCGCCTGGTGGAGCGCCTGCGCCAGGCCGCCAGCCTGATCGCCGAGGCCCAGGACCAGGCCAGTCGCAGCGCGGCCCGGGTCCAGGGCCGCCTGAAGATCGCCGTGCCTGCCGCCATGGGCCGGCTGTGGCTGAGCCCGATTCTCTCGCGCTTCGTCCTCGATCACCCGCAGGTGACACTGGAAGTGGAGTACTCGGAACGCTTCGTCGACATCGTCGCCGAAGGCTTCGACGCCGCCATCCGCATCGGCGAGCTGGCCGACAGCCGCTTGCTGGCCCGCCGGCTCTGCGACCTGCGGCGCATCCTCTGCGCGGCACCCGACTATCTGGAGAGCCACGGCACGCCACGAGCCCCGGCGGAGCTGGCCAGCCACAACTGCCTGGGCTTCACCGGCCTGCACTCCTGGCCGGACTGGAAGCTGGCCAACGGCAACCGCCAGCAGACCGTCCGCGTCAGCGGCAACCTGCACAGCAACGACAATGAGGCCCTGCTTTCGGCGGCACGCCTGGGCGTGGGCATCCTCGCGGGCGGCGAATGGCTGATGAAGCACGACCTCGACGCCGGCCGCCTGGTGCAGGTGCTGCCGGGTTGGCAACTGGACGCTTCCGCCGGCATCTACTTCGTGCGCCCTTCGGCGCGCTACAGCTCGGCCACCAGCGAAGTGTTCAAGACCTGGATCGAGGAGCAGTTCGCCGGCGGCGCGCCTTGGGAGCGGCCACCAATCTGAACGGCCGGACGCAAGAACGGGCGCACGGCAGCGAAATACCGGGCGCCCGTTGTCTTGGTCTCAGACCGTGACGACTATCTTGCCGACCTGCTGGTTGGCTTCAAGGAAACGGTGCGCGTCCTGGATCTGCTCCAGCGGGAAGGTCCGCGCGATGACCGGGCTCAGCGCGCCGGACTCCAGCCCCTTGACGATGAACGCCTTGGCGCGCTCCAGCGCCGCCGGGTCGGCGACGATCTCGGCGTAGAGATACCCCTTCAGCGTCAGGCTCTTGCCCAGCACGGTGAACAGCGGGAAAGGCGTCGGCTCAGGGCTCAGCGCACCGTACTCCAGCAGGATGCCGCCCCGCGCCATGGCCTGTGTCAGCACCTCGAATCCTGGGCCACCGATGGGATCGAACACCACGCGGGCGCCCTGCCCACCGGTCAGCGCCATCACCTTCTCGACGATGTCCTCATCGTCGCTGACGATCACGTGATCGGCACCGGCGTCCAGCAACGCCTGTTTCTTCGCCTGGGTGCGGGTAACGGCGATGGACGTGGCGCCGACCATCCGGGCGATCTGGAAGGCCGCGAGCCCCACGCTGCTGGAAGCCGCCGTGACCAGTACGAATTCGCCCTTCGACAGCTTCGCCTGTTCCACCAGCGCGCCCCAGGCGGTGACGTACTGCATCCAGGACGCGGCGGCCTGCTCGAAGCTGAGGTTCCGCGGGTGCTTCACCACCAGGTGCGCCGGCACGTTGGCCACTTCGCCATAGGTGCCCCAGCGGGCGATATCCAGCGGTGGGATCAGGCTCACCGCATCGCCCACCGCGACGTCCTTCACCGTACTGCCCACCGCGCTCACCACGCCGGCAGCCTCGTAGCCCAGGCGGCTGGGGAACTCGGCTTCCTGCAGGTAAGCGTGGTTGCGGAACATCACTTCGGCGCGATTCAGGCCGATGGCCTTGACGGCGATCTGCACCTCCTCCGCCGCCGGGGCGGGTACGTCCACCGCCTCCAGCTTCAGGACGCTGGCGTCACCGTATTGGTGGATTCTGACAATGCGAGCCATGGCAAACCTCTTCTCGATCGGGGGCCGGGACGAAAGCGCCGGCCGGAATGGGAGTGTAGAAAGTCCCCGCGACGGTGCTCGACCGTCCGCGACATGGGGAGAATCTAGGCGTTGGCCGGGGCCGGATAAAGGCCTAGGATGGCCACACACTTGAAACACAGGGTTTGCAATGGACCGCCTCGAACAGATGACCTGCTTCGTCAGGGCCGTGGAGCTGGGCTCCTTCAGCGCGGCGGCGGAAGACCTGCAGCTGTCCTCCCAGTTGCTGGGCAAGCAGGTAAAACTGCTGGAGCAGCACCTGGGCCTGTCGCTGCTCAACCGCACCACACGGCGGCAGAGCCTCACCGACTTCGGCCAGGCGTTCTACCAACGCGCCAAGCTGATCCTCGCGGACATGGAGGCGGCGGAAAACCTGGCTGCCGTCACCCGCGGCACACCCAGCGGCCGGCTACGGGTCAATGCGCCGGTAACCTTCGGCATACGCACCCTGTCGCCGCGCCTGCTGGAGTACATGGTGCGCTACCCGCAGGTGTCGGTGGACCTGACGCTGTCCAACGAACTGGTGGACCTGGTCCACGACGGTTACGACGTGGTGTTCCGCATCGGCGAGCTGGCCGACAGCGGTCTGAAGGCCGTGCCGCTGACGCCCTACCGACTCGTTCTGTGCGCCGCGCCCGCCTACCTCGCGCGACGTCCGGCGATCCGCGCACCCGAGGACCTGCGCCAGCACGAATGCCTGGGCTTCGCCTTTTCCGATGGCCGCTCCCGCTGGACCTTCGATGGCCCGGACGGACGTATCGAGGTGCCGATTACAAGTCGTTTGACGATCAATCAGGGCGACCCGCTGCTGGCGGCGGCAGTGGCCGGGCTGGGCGTTGTGCTGCAGCCGCAGGAGCTGGTTGGCGATGCGTTGCGTAACGGCACCCTGGTGCAACTGCTGCCGCAATACCAGGTGCCGACCTCGCCCATGCACATGCTCTACGCCCCGGACCGACGCCTCACGCCCAAGCTGCGCAGCTTTCTCGACTTCGCCATCGCCGCCTTCGGTCGCCCAGCCTGAGATCGGGTGATGAGTGCAGGTCAGCCTTGCGCAAAGCTGGCCAGCGGCCGCCGGGAGACGGCAGACTGTCGCGCAAGATTCAAGAGCCGCCATGGATAGCCAAAGCCCACCCACCCTGCGCACCGAACGCCTGCTGCTCACGCCGGTGCAACTGACCGACGCACCGACCATCCAGCGCCTGTTCCCACACTGGGAAGTGGTGCGCTATCTGGACCGCCGCGTGCCCTGGCCCTACCCGGCCGACGGCGCACTGGTCTATGTGCGCGACGTGGTACTGCCGGCCATGGCCCGTGGCGAGGAATGGCACTGGATGATCCGCCTCGCCCCCCAGCCGGACGACGCCATCGGCAACATCTCGCTGTTCGACCAACCAGGCAATCACCGCGGTTTCTGGCTGGCTCCCGCCTGGCAGGGCCAGGGCTACATGAGCGAGGCCTGCGAAGCTGTCAGCCGCTTCTGGTTCCAGACGCTGGGCCGACCGCTGATGCAGGTGCCCAAGGCCATCTCCAATGAAGGTTCGCGGCGCATCTCCGAACGCGAGGGCATGCGCCTGGTGGGCCGCGACGAGGGCCATTTCGTCAGTGGCGTGCTGCCACGGGAAACCTGGGAGCTGACGCGGGAAGAGTGGCTGGCGCGCCATGCAGACGACTGAACGGGCCTGGCAGGGCGAGCTCTGGCTTGGCTCGGACTTCTGCCTCGTCGCCGGCACCACCGGCCATGCGCGCGCCCATGCCCACTACGCGCACCAGTTGCTGATGGCCAGCGAGGGCGAGGTGAGCGCGCTGATCGACGAGCAGCCACAGCAGGCCGGGCTGCTGGTCATCGCCTCCAACCAGCGTCACGCGATCCTCGACAGCAATCAGCGTGCCGTCACCCTGTTCGCCGAGCCGCTGGCCTTCGAACTGGCCGATCTTGAGTACCTCTGCCGGCAGGTCGGGCCAGACCTGCGAGAGCTCGCATCAGGCCTGCGCGAACTGCCGCGCCGACAGCTCGACCCGCGCCTGGAGAAAGCCCTGCAACGCATCCGCGCGCTGGACGACAACGCCCTGCCCGCCCAGGCTCTGGCCGAGGAAGCGTCGCTGTCGCTGAGCCAGCTGGAACGCCTGTTCAGCGGCACGCTGGGCCTCTCGGTGCGCCGTCTGGTGCTCTGGCAACGGCTGCGCCGGGCGCTGCGATTGGCCATGGCGGGCGACAACCTGACCACCGCGGCCATCGCCGCAGGATTCGCCGATTCCGCGCATTTCTCCCGCAGCGTGCGCAGCCAGTTCGGCATCCGTGCCGACCTGACACTGCGCCAGCTGAAGCTGCACCTACTCGACTAGCAGGCGGCGCAGCTCCATGGGCAACGGTGCCGGCGGATGCGCTGAATCGATGTGGCGGAACGGCTCGGCCAGCTGATCCAGGTACGCCACCGGGTAGTCGGGGCGGTCGCCAATACCCAGGTCATCCTCCGCCAACGCATAGTCCGGCAAGTACAGCGCCGTGCCCAGCAGGCGGTCCCAGAAGCTGAAGAACAGCGCGAAATTCACGTCCCCCGCCGTGCCGTATTTCAGGTGGTGCAGACGATGCAGCGG
Source organism: Pseudomonas sp. YH-1 (assembly GCF_051990045.1). Taxonomy (NCBI): domain Bacteria; kingdom Pseudomonadati; phylum Pseudomonadota; class Gammaproteobacteria; order Pseudomonadales; family Pseudomonadaceae; genus Pseudomonas; species Pseudomonas sp. YH-1. The sequence goes on from NZ_CP178184.1 coordinate 5,147,791, forward strand.
CGCCCAGGCGAAGACATGGCGCAGCGCACCGATGCGCATGTCCACGTTGCTGTGCTGCAGCAGCAACTGGACGGCAATGGCGAACGCCAGCAGCGCCGCGACCTCCACGGGAATCCCCAGTAACAGCAACGGCAGCGTGCCGCCGAGGGCTTCGAGCATCTGGTGCAACGGGTGCTTCATCAGCCCGTTGAAACCGTACAGCCGCGCAACGCTGTGGTGCACCGCATGCAGGCGCCACAGCAGCGGCGAACGGTGGCTGGCGTAGTGCACCAGGGTGATGCCCAGGTCGGCGATCAGCAGCGCTGCCAGCAGCTGCAGCGCCAGCGGCCAGTGCACAGGCCAGAGCTCGAAATGTGGCAGCCAGGCCACCAGCACCGGGATGGCGGCAATGGCCAGGGCATTGAGCGTTTCGTTGACCAGCGCGTGGGCAAGGTCACGCGGGCCGTCGTCATGGCTTCCGTTCCAACCCGCTCGATAGGGCCAGAGCCGTTCGGCGAGGAAGGCCAGCAGGATCGCCAGCGGCAGCAATGCCGGCAGGCAGAGCAGCGACACGCCTTCATCCACCAGGTAGAGGGCCAGGCCGATGAAGCCGAAGAAGAACGCAGGGGCGTAGAGGTGTCGCATGGGGCAGCTCCAGTGCAGTGAGAGCCGTCAGTGTTCCCGCCACCCCTTCCGGTGCGCTTGAACAATCCGCGCATTCAACGTCGATGCACCCCAGGACTTCTATGCCCAACGCCAAGGTCGGAATCATCGACTCCTGGAAATCACCTCCTTCATGTACTGGTTCAGATCACGCAGATCATCGATGCTCCAGGCGTGGGGCGGAATCTTCACACCGTTCTCGCGCAGCGTCCTGGGGATCAGGTTTCCATTGGGCCGAAGCACCACCGAAGACACGATGACGCCCGGATAGTCATTCAGGCGCTTCTTGAAAGCGGGTGTCGTGAGATCGGGCGTGGGCGGATTGCTCTTGTGGGCCAGTGGCCCGGTCGCCTTGATGTCCGCGCCATGGCAAACGGCGCATCGCTGCGAATAGAGTTTCTTTCCGTTGAGGTTATCCGCAAAGGATGTCGTCACCTGGGTCAGCGCCAGAATCCCTGAAAAACCGATGAGCAGTAGTCTCACATCCATGCGTCCTTGCCTTATCCATACACCTGCACCCAGAGCACTTGAGCTCAACGCCGCCAGGCACACCCGAGCGCGCTGAGCGCCAGTATCAGCGCCGCGCCCCCATAGGCCCAGATCGCCGGCACCTGCGGCAGCAACACGCCGGCCAGAATGGGCCCGAGCCCTGCTCCGATATCGCGCCACACGGCATTGCCGGCCAGCGCCTGGATGCGCGCCTGCGGATTGCGCTGCGCCACCAGCGTCACCACCAGCGGTAGCTGCAACGCGCGCAACACCAGCACGAAGAAGGCACCGACGAACAGCCAGTAGCTACCGAACATCAGCAGCGCCAGCGAGGTGGCCAGCGACAGCACGACCAACATGCGCAGCGCGCCGAAGCGATCCGCCAGACGCCCGCCGAACGGGCTGAAGAGCATCTCGCTGAGATAACGCACCGCCATCAGGATGCCTGCTACCAGCACGCCGGTAGCGCCCAGATGGGTCTGCGCGTAGAGCGACAGGCCGAAGACGAACAGCCCGTCGAGGGTCACGCCCTCGATGAAGGACCAGGTAGCAATGCTGTCCGGCAGGCGCAGGCGGCGGCCGCTGCTGAGCGGAATATCATGGCCCGCTGCCGGTAATGCGCGGGCGCGCCACAGGCCGCAAAGGGCCGCCACACAGAGCACGAAGAACACACTGCGCGGCCCGAACGCCTGCGCCATCACTGCCCCCAGCGGCAGCGCCAGCATCGGCCCGATGGACAGGGTCGCCCGCGAGCGTCCGGCGCGGCGCGCGGCGCCTTGCGCCTCGGCGGTAGCGAGGGTCTGGGTACTGAGGTTGAACGTGGCGAAGCACAGGCCCCAGACCAGCCGGAACACCAGCAGTACGGCAAATCCGGAGAGCGTCGCCGAGGCCAGCGCGCAAGCTGCAGTCGCCAGCGCGGCGAGGCTGCAGGCAGCTCGATCGCCATGGCGGGCGTAGAAACGAACCACCCAGCCGTAACCCAAGATGCGCACCAGACGATTAGCCGCCAGCAGGATGCCCGCTTCCACCAGGGTCACGCCAAAGTCCGCCGCGTACATCGGCAGCAGCAGGTACAGCAGCACGTCGGCGGGCAGGCACAAACCGAGCACCTGGGCGGAGTTGCGCGAATCTCGGTCGGCTCGCTGCAGGGCAGGCGTGTAAGCGGACGACATGACAGCCTCGTGACAACGACGGGGCAGCAGGATAACCCGCGCCCCGCCCCGCAGGACAAGCCTTACGCCGACGCCGCGAGCTGTGCTATTGCGCGAGCGAGCGCAGGAAGGAAGCGATCACCTGGCTGCTGCGGCGCTCGGCGAGGTAGTACAGGTAGGTCTCGGTGCACACCGGGTCGCCGCTGATGCGGATGGCCTTCAGGCGCGGGTCGGCGATGTACTCTGCCTCGGACACCACACCGATGCCGATGCCGCGAATCGCCGCCTCGCGCAGGGCCTCGCGGCTGCCGATCTCCATGGCGATGCGCGGAGTGACGTCGGCCTTGTCCAGCTCGCGCTCCAGCGCCACGCGGGTAGTCGAACCCTGCTCGCGGCGCAGCAGCGGCTGGCCTTGCAGGGTTTGCAGGCGGACTTCGTCGTGGCGCGCGAACGGGTGGTCGACATGAGCGAAGAGGATCACCGGGTGCCGTGCATACAGCTGCGCAACGAAGGCCGGGTCGTCATGCAGCCCGGCCAGCACGCCGACGTCGGTGACGTAGTTCTCCAGGTCGGCGAGCACCGAGGCGGAGTTGCCGATGCGGATCGACACGTCGATCTGTGGGTAGTCACGGCGGTACAGGTCGACCATCTCGATCACATGGAATGGCCCCACCGCGCCGACTTTCAACTGCCCCCGGTTGAGCTGGCCGGAATCGCGCAGCAGGTTGGTCGCCTCGGATTCGAGCATCGACATCTGCTGGGCGATAGGCAACAACGCGCGGCCCACGGCGGTCAGCTCGATGCGCCGGCCACGACGATGGAACAGTTCGACGTTGAATTCGCGCTCCAGGCCCTGCACCTGCGTGGTCGCCGTCGGTTGGCTGAGCCCAATGGCCCGTGCCCCGGCACTGAAGCTGGCGTGGCGGGCCACAGCGAGGAAGGTACGCAGGCGGGCGGTGGACATCCATAGCTCCTATCAATGGTTTTTCCGGAAAACCCATATTGATTTGATGGCGTGACTGTCACATGACAGCCCTAGCTTTGGCGCTACCGAACACAACCTCCGGGTAACGCCATGACTTCGCTGACCAGACTGTTCCGCTGCGCCGTGCTGCCGCTCGCCTTCGCCTCTGCCCTGCTGCCGAGCGCCCAGGCGCAGGACGCCCTCACTGTCGGCCTGATCCCTTCCGAGGACTCCCAGGCCATGATCAAGAGCAGCCAGCTGGTGCTCGACCAGTTGCAGGAGCGCCTGGGCATGCCGGTGAAGCCTTTCGTGGCCACCGACTACAACGGCGTGATCGAAGCGCTGCGCGCCGGCAAGCTGGACGTCGCCTACCTCGGTCCATTCTCCTACGTACTGGCGAACCAGGTCGCCGGCGCCGACGCCTTCGCCGTGGCGATGACCAAGAAGACCGGCACCAGCGCCTACCACAGCCTGATCATCGCCCGTAAGGACAGCGGCATCCGCAGCCTGGACGATCTCAAGGGCCATACCTTTGCCTTCGTCGATCCCAGCTCCGCCTCCGGCCACCTGTTCCCCAAGGCCGGCCTGGAACAATCCGGCCATGACCCGAAGGCACTGTTCTCGCGGGTGATCTTCTCCGGCTCCCACGACGCCAGCATCCTCGCCGTGGAGAACCGCAAGGTGGATGCCGCCGCCGTGGCCGACCGCATCCTCGCCGGCGCTATCAGTGCCGGACAGGTGCAGCAGGACGACTTCCAGGTTGTCTGGAAATCCGACGACATCCCCGAGTCGCCCATGGTCTGGCGCAAGAACCTCGACCCGGAACTGCAGCAGAAGCTGGTCGCCGCGTTTGCCTCGATCAAGGACGTACCGTGGGGCGACCAGGGCATGCTCAATGGCTTCCAGCCCACCAACGATGCTGCCTACAACGTCGTGCGCGACACCGCCAAAGTGCTCGACCTCGACCTGCGGAGCCTGAAATGATCCGCGTCGCCCGGCTGACCAAGGGCTACGGCGACAACCCGGTGCTGCGCGGGATCGACCTGCGCATCGAGGCCGGCGAGTTCGTGGTGATCCTCGGTCAGTCCGGCGCTGGCAAGTCCACCCTGCTGCGCTGCATGAACCGCCTGGCCCAGGCCGACGGCGGCGAATTGCAGGTGGCCGGCGTCGACGCCATGCAGGCGCGCGATACTCGCGACCTGCGCCGGCGGGTGGCGATGATCTTCCAGCACCACAACGTGGTGCCGCGCCTGTCGGTGCTCAAGAACGTGCTCACCGGGCGACTGGGGAGCGTCAGCACCCTCGCCTCGGTGCTGCAGCTGTTCAGCCGTGAAGACGTCGCCCTGGCCCGCGAATGCCTGCGTCGCGTCGAGCTGGAGCACAAGGCCGAAGCCCGCACCGACTCACTGTCCGGCGGGCAGATGCAGCGCGTGGGCATCGCCCGCGCGCTGGCCCAGCGACCGCAGGTGATCCTCGCCGACGAGCCGGTAGCGAGCCTCGACCCGAAGACCGCGCAGCTGGTCATGCACTACCTGCGCGAAGCCACCCGCACCCTGGGCATCACCGTGGTGTGCAACCTGCACCAGGTGGACCTGGCGCGCGAATTCGGCGACCGCATCGTCGGCCTCGCCAACGGTCGCCTGGTGTTCGACGGCACCCGCGAGCAACTGGATGACTCGGCCCTGCGACGCATCTACCAGCAACGCCCGAGCAGCGAGGCAACCGCCTACCAGACGGCCGCCCGCGCGGTCTACGCCAGCGAAACAGGAGCCGGAGCATGAACCTGCGCAGCCACCACTGGATGGTCGAAACGCCGCAAACCAAACGCGGCTGGCTGACCACCGGCGCTGCCGTGCTGGCGGTGCTCTACCTGCTGCACTGGAGCGCCGAGGGCGCGCAGCTGAGCTGGAGCGAACTGGCCAGCGGCCTGCCGCAGATCGGCGACTTTCTAAGCCGCTCGCTGCCGCCGGACCTGAGCATCCTGCCGAGCCTCTGGGGGCCAGCACTGGAGACCTTGCAGATCGCCCTCTGGGGCACTCTGCTGGGCATTGTCCTGGCCGTGCCGCTGGGCTTCCTCGCCGCGCGCAACCTGCATGGCAACCGCTGGCTCTATCTGGCTACGCGACAACTGCTCAACGTTATCCGTAGCATCAACGAGCTGATCCTCGCCCTGGTGTTCGTCTCGGCGGTCGGTCTCTGCCCCTTCCCCGGCGTGCTGGCCCTGGCGCTGCACGGCGTGGGCATGCTCGGCAAGTTCTTCGCCGAGAGCATCGAGGAGATCGACCAGGGCCCCATCGAGGCACTGCAGGCCACCGGTGCACGTCCCTTGCAAGTGATCGTCTTCGGCGTGTTGCCACAGGTGATCACCGCCTGGATCGCCGTAGTGCTCTACCGCTTCGAGGTCAACCTGCGCTCGGCCACCGTGCTCGGGATGGTCGGTGCCGGCGGCCTGGGCTTCGAGCTGGTCAGCAGCCTGAAGCTGTTCAAGTACCAGGAGACCGCTACCTGCATCGTCGTCATCACCATCATGGTGGTGCTCGCCGACCTGCTCTCCAACCGCCTGCGCCACGCCATCCAGGGTAACGGCCGGCACTGACCGTATCCGCCCGCCGAGTCGGATCGGCCTTTCCCCCTTCCGCCACAACCTCCTGCCGCGTGCGCCTCCCGGGCGCGCGCCGGGCAGGCTCACGCCCGGAGTTTGCACAAGATGCCCGCACCCGCCGTTATCGGTCTGGCCGATGCCCACCTGCGATCAATCGATTGGAACGAAACCGACGAGGCCCCGAGCATGGCCCCACGTTCAAACAACAACAAGGAACTGCCCATGCCTGCCCGATTCCACAATCCGGTCGCCACCGTTTTCGGTGGCGGCAGCCTGGAGCGCATCGCCGACCTGTGCGAAGGCAAGGTCGCCCTGGTGACCTTCCCCGAAGCCGCGCAACTGGGGCTGATCGACCGTGTTCGCGACCTGCTCGGCGACCGCCTCGCCTACGTCATCGACGACGTGCAACCCAATCCCGACGTGGCCTGGCTGCGCGATGTGCACGAGCGTTTCTGGCGTGAAGCAGCCGATTGCAGCACCGTGTTCGCCCTCGGCGGCGGCAGCGCCATCGACACCGCCAAGGCGCTGATCGTCAGCACCGCTTCCGGCCGCTTCGACGAACTGCTGGACCTGCTGGCCGCCGGCAAGCCCTTCGTCCCGGCACGGCACAAGACACTGATCGCCGCGCCGACCACCGCCGGCACCGGCAGCGAAGTGACGCCCTGGGCGACCCTCTGGGATGCGCAGCAACAGAAGAAATACTCCCTGCACCTGGACTGCACCTGGCCGCAGGTGGCGCTGATCGACCCGGACCTGATGCTCAGCGTGCCTGCCGGGGTGACCGTGTCCACCGGGCTGGACGCGCTGTCCCACGCGCTGGAATCGATCTGGAACCACAACGCCAACCCGATCTCCGACACCTTCGCCATCTCCGCCATCGAAGACATCCTCGACTGCCTGCCGCGCCTGCAACAGGACCTCGGCAACCGCGAACTACGCTCGCGCATGGCGCTGGCCGCGCTGAAAGCCGGCATGGCCTTCTCCAACACCAAGACCGCACTGGCCCACTCTATCTCCTACGAGATGACCCTGCGCCACGGCCTGTCCCACGGCATCGCCTGCTCCTTCACCCTGCCGCTGGTGCTGGGGCTGGCCTGGGGCCGCGACGCCGACCGCGACCGCGTGTTGCAACGCGTCTTCGGCAGCGACCTGAAGGGCGCACAGCAGCGCCTGCGCGAATTCCTCCATCGCCTCGGGGTCAAGACCGAGTTCGGCGATTACGGCGTGACGTCCGCCGAAGCCGAAGCGATGATCGACTTCGCCATGCAGGGTGCCCGCGGACGCAACTTCATCGGTTCGCAGGCCGCCTGACGCCGTCCTTCACCGGGCGGCCCTGGCTGCCGCCTTTTCCTGTTGCTCCGAAGACCTATCGCACCGAACAAGAGTGCCGACACGCCGAGCTTTCAGCCGGCGCGAGCGAACAAAAAGGAAAACCGCCATGAACCGTGCACAAACCCTGTCTGGGCCCGTCTCAGCTGTCACCCCGTTTCGTCTTGCCCAGTGGCGCATGCTGCTGGCCGCCATGTTCTGCTACCTGTTCTTCTACACCGGCCGCCAGACCTTCGGCTTCGCCATCCCCGGCATCCAGGCCGAGTTCGGCCTGAGCAAGGAAACCCTCGGCTGGGCCTCCAGTGCCATGCTCTGGATGTACGCCATCGGCCAGGCCATCAACGGCAACCTCGCCGACAAATTCGGCGGCCGGCGCATCATGAGCCTGGGCGCGGTGCTGTCCTGCGGGGCCAACTGGGTCACCAGTTTCGCCGGTGGCTTCGGCAGCCTGATCCTGCCGTGGGGCATCAACGGCTACTTCCAGGCCCTGGGCTGGGCGCCGGGCAGCCGCCTGCTGTCGAACTGGTGGAGCGCCGCCGAGCGCGGCAAGGTCTACGGCTTCTATGTGTTCGCCGCCGGTTGCGCCTCGGTGCTGTCCTACGTCACCTCGGTGGTCGTGATCGACGTGCTGCACCTGGAATGGCGCTGGATCTTCCGCCTGCCGGTCCTGCTGATGCTCGCCGGTGGCATCGTGTTCTACCTGGTGGCGCGGGAGCGTCCGCAGGACCTGGGCTTCGATCCGCTGGCCGACACCGGCGTGGCGAATGCCGAGGACCGCTCCAGCGAGGCAGCCCACGGTGAAGAGGAAACCTCGACGCAGCGCTACCTGGCTGTACTGAAGAACCCGCGCCTGCTGGTTGCCGCGCTGTCGCTGGGCTTCCAGAACGCCGCGCGCTACGGGCTGATCGTCTGGGTTCCGGTGCACTTCCTCGGCGCCGACTGGCAGAAGGGCCAGAGCTTCATCGACCCGAAGTGGATCACCATTGCCCTGCCCGTCGGCATGGCCGTGGGCGCGCTGAGCAACGGCTGGGTGTCCGACCGCCTGTTCGGCAGCAAGCGCTACCGCGCGATCATGCTCTACATGGTGCTCGGTGCCGTCACCAGCCTGTGGATGTGGAGCCTGCCGGCACACAGTGGCATCGGCCTGCTCGCGCTGTTCCTCTGCGGTTTCTTCGTCTACGGCCCGGCATCGAGTTTCTGGGCGCTCTGCCCGGACCTGGTCGGCGCACGCCGCGCCGGTACCGCCACCGGGATCATGAACTTCTCCTCCTACCTCTTTGCGGGTCTGGCCGAACCCCTGATCGGTCGCATGCTGGACACGACGGGCAATACTTCACTGATCTTCATCGTGGTCACCACGGCCTGCGTGTGCAGCGCGGTGGTCGCCCTGTTCGTCCGGCGCTGAGGGCACGGCCATGTGGCATGCCCTTGTCATAGAGAGACCTCATGTACCAGTACCACAAATGGTTGCGTTCCTTTCACGCCGTGGCCCGCACCGGCAGCTTCACCCAGGCGGCGGCGCTGCTGAGCGTTGGCCAGCCGACCATCAGCGAGCAAGTCAGCGGCCTGGAGAAGCGCTTCTCGGTGGAGCTGTTCCACCGGCGCGGGCGCTTCATCGAGCTGAGCCCGGCCGGGCAACAGCTCTACGCGATCACCCAGGGCCTGTTCGGCCAGGAGGACGAAGCCTTGCAACTGCTGCAGAGCTTCCAGCAGCGCAAGCAGGGCATGTTGCGCCTCGGTGCGGTGTCGCCGCCGATCGCCATGAGCCTGACCTACTCGCTGATGCAGCGTTACCCGCACATCGAACTGGAGACCTCCTTCACCAGCGAGGCCGGCACCCTGGAGCGGCTGTACAACTTCGACATCGATGTGGCGATCCTCGCCCTCTCGGAGTTCGACCAGCGCCTGAGCACGCAGCTGTATCGCACCTGCCCGATCCTCGCAGTGGTGCGCGACGATCACCCCTGGGCGCAGCAGGAATCGGTCAGCGTGCAGGAGATCGCCAGGGAGCGCGTGGTCCTGCGCGAACCGGCCTCGCGCACCCGCCAGCTGGTGGAAGAAGGCTGCCGCCGGCATGGCGTGGAACTGGACTGCGCCATGCAGCTGAACAGCCGCGAGGCCATCGTCCATGCGGTGGTGCATGGCATCGGCGTGGGCTTCGTCTCGGCGGTGGAATACGCCGATCGGCCCGGCACGCGCTCCATCGCCTTCGCCGAGGACCCGTTCCACATCAGCTACTACCTGTGCTGCCTGGGCATCCGCCGCAAGCGGCCGATCATCGCCGAACTGTTCGACTCCACGGCCTGACCCTCACCCCGAACACCGCGTGAAACCGCAAGCCTGCCAAGACGCCGGGCGGGCCGCGTTCACCCCTGCTTTTCACAAAGAATCCCCCTCACAGGAGCACCACCATGCATTACCAGCAACCCCAGCAACTGCAAGCGGCCATCCTCGACTGGGCCGGCACCGTGGTCGACTTCGGCTCCTTCGCGCCGACCCAGATCTTCGTCGAGGCCTTCGCCGAGTTCGGCGTGCAGGTCAGCCTCGAAGAAGCCCGCGGCCCGATGGGCATGGGCAAGTGGGACCACATCCGCACCCTGTGCGATATCCCGGCCATCGCCGAGCGCTACAAGGCCAAGTTCGGCCGTGTGCCGAGCGACGACGACGTCACTGCCATCTACGAGCGTTTCATGCCGCTGCAGATCGAGAAGATCGCCGAGCACTCGGCGCTTATTCCTGGCGCACTGGACGCCATTGCTGCCGTACGCAAAGGCGGGCTGAAGGTCGGTTCCTGCTCTGGTTACCCGGCGGTGGTGATGGAGAAGGTCGTTGCCCTGGCCAAGGCCAACGGCTACGTCGCCGACCACGTGGTCGCCACCGATGAAGTGCCCAACGGCCGGCCGCATCCGGCGCAGGCACTGGCCAACGTGATCGCCCTGGGCATCAACGACGTGGCAGCGTGCGTGAAGGTCGACGACACCTGGCCGGGCATCCTCGAAGGCCGCAGCGCCGGCATGTGGACCGTGGCGCTGACCTGCTCGGGCAACGCCCTGGGCCTGACTTACGAGCAGTACAAGGCGCTGCCGGCAGAGAAGCTGGACCAGGAGCGCCGCCGCATCGGGCAGATGTTCGAGGGCTCGCGGCCGCACTACCTGATCGACACCATCGCCGAGCTGCCGGCAGTGATCGTCGATATCAATGCTCGGTTGGCCAGGGGGGATATGCCGCAGGCCTGCTGAGCTCCCACCGGCTGAACCCATCCTGTAAATGGTGCCCCGAACACCGGGCCGCTGATCATTCGCCAGCTGAACTGGGCGTAGGATGGCGTGGAGCGCAGCGATACCCATCGCCACCTCGCACCATCAGCAGGGGTATCGCTGCGCTCCACCCATCCTACAAACAGCTCGCCGGACACATCGAATCGAGAGGTTGTACGGCGCTCTTCAGTGCCCCGAATACGGCGGATACTTGTCCCCCGGCACTCGCCGCTGACGCTGCGGGTCAGGGCCGTCATGGGGAACGCGAGGCGGATGCGGTGGGTCGATCTGCGGATCGGCAAGGTCCGGCGAATCCGGGTCAAAACCCAGCTCCGGATCGATATGCCGCGAACCGCCAAGGGGCACCTGACGCTGCGGGTAACCAGGCAACCCATGCTTGTCGCCGGGGCCGGACCTATCCGGCCAGCGTTCAGGGGCAACGCCCGGGCGCTCTCTGATTTCACCATGGCCTTTCATGCTCACCTCCAGCGGTTCGGGTAATGGCATGACGGTGGACGCGGGGCTGGCCCGAAGGTTTCAGCCGATTGTCCGACGGTACCGCCAGCACATTCACCCAAGCGGAAACCCGCGATCTAGACCATGGTCGCAAAGACCCCGCCGCACATCTGTGACACCTTCGCGCGCTTTTTTAGTGCCCCCGGAGTCACCGCATGCCCTCGCCCCTCTCCTCCAGCCCGCTCACTCGCCTGGGCGCCCTCGCCTTGCTCGGTGGCATCGCCGCCCCGGCCAGCGCCGACTTCCTGGAGGACAGCAGCGCGCGCCTGGAATCGCGCACCTTCTACTTCAACCGCGACTTCCGCGACGGCAGCTCGTCCAACCCGCAGGGTGCATCCAAGCGTGAGGAAACCGCCCAGGGCTTCATCCTCAATCTGCAGTCGGGCTACACCGAAGGCACCGTCGGCTTCGGCGTCGACGCCCTGGCCATGCTCGGCGTAAAGCTCGACTCCAGCCCCGCCGACAGCAATAGCGGGCTGCTGCCCTCCAGCGGTCACGACCCGCGCCACTCCGAAGACCAGTACGCCAAGGCCGGCGTCACCGGCAAGCTGCGCGTCTCCCATACCCAGTTCAAGTACGGCGCGATGCTGCCGGACATGCCGCTGCTCAAGTACAACGACGGCCGCCTGCTGCCCAACATGTTCCACGGCGCGCAGCTGACCAGCGAGGAAATCGCCCACCTCAAGCTCACCGCCACGCGCCTGGAGCGCTACACCGCCCGCGACTCCACCGACGCCCAGGACGTGCGCCTGAACTGCAAGAACAAACGCTACGCCTGCGACACCACTGGCAACCGCTTCGACTCCTACCAGGCCGACTACCAGGTCAATGATCAGCTCCTGCTGCAATACGCCCAGGGCGGACTGGAGAATGTCTACCGGCAGCGCTACGTCGGCATTGTCGGCAAGCAGGCGGTCGGCGCCGGCAAGGTCACTGCCGACCTGCGCTGGTTCGACAGCGACGACGCCGGTTCGGCCCGTGCCGGCGAGATCGACAACCGCGCCTTGAGCCTGTTGTTGTCCTACGCCCAGGGTGGCCACGTGTTCAGCGCCGGCTGGCAGCGCATGAATGGCGACACCTCCATGCCCTACCTCGACGGCAGCAATCCCTACCTCGCCAACTACGTGCAGGTGAACGACTTCGCCAACGCCCAGGAGCGCTCCTGGCAACTGCGCTACGACTTCGACCTGCGCAGCGTCGGCGTGCCCGGCCTCAGCTTCATGACCCGCTACGTCAACGGCGACCACATCGCCCTGGCCAACGGCGACGAAGGCAAGGAATGGGAACGCGACGTGGAGTTCAAGTACGTGATCCAGGCCGGCACCTTCAAGGACCTGAGCCTGCGCCTGCGCAATGCCACCTACCGCACCAACTACGAACAGTCGGCGCGTGACGTGGATGAGGTGCGATTGATCGCGAGCTACAACTTCGCGATTCTCTGAAGTGCCTGAGCGGGCTCTGCGCGATCCGCTGACTGTACCGGCGTCTGTTCGGCGCCGGTGTTGGTCTGTTGCTTCCGCTTAGGTGTTTCTGCGCCGCTCAGGCGTGCGCGGATGTTTCGCTGGAAGACTCACAAAAAACCAAAGCGCGAACCGGAACCGGCAACTTTGCAGGAGCGAGCTTGCTCGCGAACCGAACTTTTCCGCCGCCCGGCAATGACTCTTGTACGGTGGCTCGGCGGCGTTCCGTGAGCTTGCGATGCCCATGCTGTCGGCGCTTGGGCATTGATGGGTATCGCTGCGCTCCACGCCATCCTACGTTCTTGTCACGCCGTGATTTCGAGGTGGATGGAAGCTCCGGGCACAGGCGAAAGCCGATAGCAACCGCACAGCTCCGGTTCTGGCTCTGACTTGACAAGTTTTCCAGAGAAACACCCGCGCACTCCGGAGTGCCCCGTTCAGGAGGCCTCGTTGAATTGGAGTTTCAGGGGTTGAGCGACATGGATGTCGCGAGAGCGGCGATGGGCCAGGGACGGCCCTTCGCCGCGGGCCCCTGAAACTTCAATTCAACGAGGGAATTTTTCGCCTAAGCGAAAAACCGGATGTCCGGGGCAAGCCTTCTTGGTTACTTCTTTGGCGCTTGAAAGAAGTGACTCGCCCGAGGGGGCGAAACAGAATCTTGCAGCACACGCCGAAGCGACGCAGGAACGCCCAAGCACGAACAAGAGCATCGCGGAGAAGCTCCGCTCCTACTGGGACGCCGTCCTACATATTGGGGCAATGGATGAGACCCGTTTCATTCTGTCGGCAATGTCCTGCCTCGGGATCGTCGTCACCAACCGAAAAGTCCCACGTGCCATTAGCCTTGCGGGCCTACGAGCGCCATCTCTAGCCTCTGGTTCGCCGCAGCGTCATCGCGGTCGGGTGTAGGAACCCGGTAAGGAGTCAGAAAAACGGTAGCTCTGTAGCCACGATTCGCGGAAGTTGTCTTGTGACTCGTGCCTCTATGGCGGCCGTGTGAGGAGGCTTCGGCCTGCCCGTTTTGGCTCTAGATGGGTTTCCTACCCTTACACGGTCCGCCTCTCTCCCCGTAGGAAGGTCGATTGGCGGCTACTTGGTCCTTGGAACAATAGAGCCGATATGAACTATCCCCCTTTCTCCCCCGTGCACCGCCCCTCATCACGCCAGGATTCAACCCTCCACCCGGAGGTGCCCCATGCGTGAATTTCTCCCCATCGCCTTGACCGGCCAGTTCGGCGAGGAAGTCCTCTTCATCAACGCCCTCGCCCCGGTCGAACACCTGCGCGAAGCCGCCCTGCGCCGCATCACGGCGGTCGAAAACCTGCTGCAGTTGATGGAAGACGACAGCGACTGTGGCCTCATCCGCGCCACCGCGCGCTTCGCCTCCGCCTTGGCTCCGCTGGTCAGCGAAGCCCGCCAGCTCTACGAACTGGCCCTGGAACGCCCCAGCTACAAGGCAGGACCAACCGAGCGATGAACACCCACACCCCCTCTGCCATCGATCACTACACCTCCGCCATGCAGGCCATCGGCTCGCTTCGCGACCTCCTGCACAGCCGCGAGCCCGCGCTTCTGCCCCTGCTCGCCCGTGCCCAGGAACATCTCGAGAACGGCTTCTGGCTGACCCACCTGAAGGTACTGAGCAATGTCCGGGAAGTCTCCGCCACGCCCTACTGCCGGCGTATTCCTCTCACGCCAGTGCAGTCCCACCATCTCGACCTGCTGCGTGCCGGCATGCTCGAAGCACAGGACAGCCTGGCGCCGGACCACCTGGCCACTCCGTGGACTTCCCTGTTCAACGCGCGGCAGCATTTCGCGGTCGGAAAGAAGCGCACCTGCTTCGAGACGGGTTACCTGATCCGCTTCTTCCAGCTGCTGCAGGAGGCACGGCACGGCGTGCCACAGTGGGTGCTGCGCACGCACAGCATCACACCGGGCAACCGTACCTACCGTTATCGACCCTGAATCGCCAGACCGGCCCCCGTGGCGCCGGCCCGGCGAGCACCCACTTACTTCTTGGAAGTCAGCGTGCTGTAGGCAGTGATCAGGTTGCGGTAATCAGGGATGTGGTTGGAGAACAGCGCGGCGAGGCCTTCGATATCGTTGCGCCAGTCGCGGTGCAGCTCACAGGCCACGCCGAACCAGGTCATCATCTGCGCGCCGGCGGCTTCCATGCGGCGCCAGGCGGCGTCACGGGTGACTTCGTTGAAGGTGCCGGAGGCGTCGGCGACGACGAAGACGTCGAAGCCTTCCTCCAGCGCCGACAACGCCGGGAAGGCCACGCAGACCTCGGTCACAACGCCGGCGATGATCAGCTGCTTCTTGCCGGTGGCCTTCACCGCCTTGACGAAGTCCTCGTTGTCCCAGGCGTTGATGTTGCCGGGGCGGGCGATGTAGGGCGCGTCAGGGAACAGGTCCTTCAGCTCGGGCACCAGCGGGCCGTTGGGTCCACTCTCGAAGCTGGTGGTGAGGATGGTCGGCAGCTTGAAGTACTTGGCCAGGTCGGCCAGGGCGAGGACGTTGTTCTTGAACTTGTCCGGTTCGATGTCTCGCACCAGCGAAAGCAGACCGGCCTGGTGATCGACCAGCAATACGGCGGCCTGGGTCTTGTCGAGACGGACGTAGGGCTTGCTCATGGCGTTTCCTCTTTGCGGTGGATACCCGGTCGGAGCCGGGCAAGGGTTGAATCAGCGCTGGGAGTCCAGCACTTCGTGTTCGGTCACGACCTGCTGGGCCTTGGTGTAGCTTTCGATCAGCAGGCGGTAATGCGGGAAGATCAGGCTGTAGGCCTCGGCCCACTGCGCGGCATCCGGGCGGTTCCAGGTACGCTGGATTTCCGAGGCCACCGCGGCGGTGTCCATGGGCACCACGCCAGCCTGGACGACACGGGCCAGGGTGATTTCCTGCGCCGCCTTGGAATAGGTGCCGGAGGCATCGATCACGGCAAATACCTTGTAGCCGGCGTTGACGGCGGCGATTGCCGGGAAGGCCATGCAAACGCTGGTGATGGTGCCGGCAATGACCAGGGTCTTCCTGCCGGTGGCCGCCACCGCGGCGACGAACTCGGGGTTGTCCCAGGCGTTGATCTCGCCCTTGCGTGCCAAGTACTGCGCATGGGGCGCGGCTTCATGGATCTCGGGGATCAGCGGGCCGTTGGGGCCCTGCGGCACCGAGGCGGTGGTGATCACCGGAATCTTCGCCAGCGTCGCGATGCGGGCCAGGGTGATGGCGTTGTTGCGCAGCTCGGTCATGGGCATGTCCTTGACCGTCTGGAACAGGCCGCTCTGGTGATCGATGAGCAGCATGGCGGTGTCGTCGGGGTCGATCACCGGGCGCTTGCCATTGAAGTTGGCAATCTGGTTGAAGTGGCTCATTTAGGGGTCTCCACAAAGGGCATCCGGCCCATAAAGCCCGCGCATCCTGCGCGGGCGCTCATCCAGACTAGGCGACGCCTGAGTCCGGGGTATGACATCAGCGGGTCATCTGTCCGAAACGCCCGCTCTGGACATCGGCAATAGCCTGCTGAATCTCGCTTTCGCTGTTCATCACGAAGGGGCCGTAGCCGACGATGGGCTCGTTCAGCGGCTCGCCGCTGAGCAGCAGGACCAGGGCATCGCTCTCGGCCTCCAGTTGCAGGTACTCACCGCGCCGGTCAAGCAGCGCCAACTGGCCTTCGTGCAGCGCTTCGCCGCCGCCCAAGCGGACGCTGCCGCGCAACACCACCACGGCCGTGTTGCGCCCGGCCTTGACGGCCAGTTCCAGCGGGCGGCCGGGCTGCAGACGCAGGTCCCAGACATCCAGCGGGCTGAAGGTGTGGGCCGGGCCCGCGTGGCCGGCGTAGTCGCCCGCGATCACCCGCAGGCTGCCGGCGCCATCGGCCAGGTCGATGCGCGGGATGTCGCTGGCCAGCAGGGTCTGGTAGGCCGGGGGAGTGCGCTTGTGGCGGGCCGGCAAATTCACCCAGAGCTGGACCATGTGCAGGTTGCCGCCGCTGCGGGTGAAGTCCGGCGAGTGATATTCCTCGTGGAGGATGCCGTCGCCGGCCGTCATCCACTGCACGTCGCCGGGGCCGATGCGGCCGCCACCACCGCTGGAGTCGCGGTGCTCCAGTTCGCCTTCGTAGACCAGGGTCACCGTCTCGAACCCCCGATGCGGGTGCTGACCGACGCCACGGCGCACCGTGCTGGGGCCGAACGCGTGAGGGCCGGCATGGTCGAGCAGCAGGAAGGGGCTGAGGTGCTCGCCGAGGCTGTCGTAGGAAAACAGCGTGCGAACCGGGAAGCCGTCGCCGACCCAGTGCGGCCGGGGGGCGCTGTAGATGCCAAGAATCTGTTTCATGGGGTGCCTCCTGTCGTGCATGGAGGCCACGATACGGACAGGACAATTGCCCCAGTAGGCGGCAAAAACTACTATCAGTGTTCCATAATAGGAACACTGAAATGGACGATCTCAACGACCTCTACTACTTCGCCCAGGTGGTGGAGCACGGCGGTTTCACCCCGGCCGGCCGCGCCCTGGACGAGCCCAAGTCGAAGCTGAGCCGGCGTATCGCCGCGCTGGAGGAACGCCTGGGCGTGCGGCTGATCCAGCGTTCGACGCGGCATTTCTCGGTGACCGAGATTGGCCAGGTGTTCTACCGACATTGCCTGGCGATGCTGGTGGAAGCGGCGGCTGCCACCGAGGCCGTCGAACAGCACCGTTCCGAACCGCGCGGGGTGGTGAACCTGAGCTGTCCTACGGCGCTGCTGAACTTCTGGGTCGGCCCGATGCTGGCGCGCTTCATGGTGCAGTACCCACTGGTGGAGCTGCATGTACAGAGCACCAACCGGCAGGTGGACCTGATCCAGGAAGGCATCGACATTGCCTTGCGGGTGCGCTTCCCGCCGCTGGAAAGCAGTGACCTGGTGATGAAGGTGCTGGGCGAAAGCCGCCAGCGGGTGGTGGGCGCCCCGGCACTGCGCGAGCGCCTACCGGCCAGGCCGACGCCCGCCGACGTGGCTGCCCTGCCGACGCTGCACTGGGGCGCGGTACAGCGAGAGTACCAGTGGCAACTGGACGGCCCCGAAGGGGCCAGCGCGCAGGTGCGCTACCGACCGCGAATGGTCACCGACGACCTGGTTGCGCTGCGCCAGGCCGCGCTGGCGGGCGCCGGTGCCGTGCACATGCCGGCCGTGGTGGTGTGCGAGGACCTGAACGAAGGCCGATTGGTGAACCTTCTGCCGGACTGGGCGCCGCGTACCGGCGTGGTCCACGCGGTGTTCCCTTCGCGGCGCGGGCTGTTGCCGTCGGTACGCACCTTGCTTGATTTCCTCGGTGAGGAATTTGAGAAGAGCGATATGTCCTGAGTAAGCGTCCTGCAAGCCCGAGAGAAAGTCCGCACTTCAATCCCGGACGCCGGTCCACCCTGAAGGAAATACTGCTCGGGAATATGGCGAGCTTTTCTTCAGAAAGCTCTGACATACCTTTCCAGCGACCATTCCTTACCATTT
This sequence comes from Pseudomonas sp. YH-1, assembly GCF_051990045.1. NCBI lineage: Bacteria > Pseudomonadati > Pseudomonadota > Gammaproteobacteria > Pseudomonadales > Pseudomonadaceae > Pseudomonas > Pseudomonas sp. YH-1. Next base: position 5,165,690 of record NZ_CP178184.1, read on the forward strand.
GTCGACAAAAACGCCGTAACCAGTTCATCTGGTTGGGAATCTTTGATTAATGTCTACGCTGAACACTGTTGGAAGAATGTCGAGGAGCAGCCGGTATGGCTAAGAACCTGAAAGAGCGTGCAACGGTCATCTGCCGCCTCGACGACAAGATTCTCTTCGTGCGCAAATCCAAGTCGAAGTGGAACCTCCCCGGCGGCCGCATCGAGGCCGACGAACGCCCCGGCCAGGCGGCCACCCGCGAGCTGATCGAGGAAACCGGGCTGGCCATCGAGCAGATGAATTACGTGGCGCCGCTGGAGCTATACCAGACGCTGCACTACGTGTTCGAGACGCCGATCGACCCGACGCAACAGCCCACCCCGCTGAACGAGATCGCCGACTGCCGCTGGTTCGCTCCCGAAGAGCTGGAGCGCCGCCGGGTCAACAAGTCGGCTCGCCGCTTGCTGCGCACCTGCCTGAAGGCTGGTTGATGGGCTGACGGACGGCGCGTATCAAGGTATCTTCAGCGCCTTCCTACAACACCCTTCCAGGATTCGTTCCCCCATGCTTCGCGCTGCCCTGCTCTGCACCACCGCGCTGTTCACCACGGCAATGAGTTCCGGCCTGGCCCTTGCCCAGGTCGAGGTGAAGCCTGTGCAGCACTCCAAGGTCGGCGAAGTGCTGGCGGTGCGGATCAGCGAGGAGATCGCTCCGGGCGACTACGAGCGCCTGTTCAAGGGGCTGCTGGCCAACCCGGGCAAGTTCGCCCGCAAGGTGGCCTTGCTGGACAGCATCGGCGGTAGCGCCGCCGAATCGATCAAGATGGGTCGTCTGCTGCGCGAGTCCGGCTTCGAGACGCTGGTGCCGACCAACAGCGTCTGCCAGGGTTCCTGCGTCTATCTGCTGGCTGCCGGCAAGCACCGTACGGTGCGTGGCTACGTGGGCCTGCATCGCCCCTACTACCCCGCCGGCGATTCGTCCCAGGCGGCGGGCAGCTACAACGCCCGCACCTATTTCCGCGACATGGACATTCCGCTGGAACTGGCCGACACCATGCAGAGCATCGACCCGCAGCGCATGCGTGTGCTGACGCCGGAGGAGCTGCAGCGCTACCGCCTGGGCGCAACACCCAGCCAGATCAGCGCCCGCTGACGTTCAGCGGCCACTGGTCGGCATCGATGTAGCCGAGCAGGCGCGGGCTCTTGTCCGTTTCGCTGAGCACGAACAGCGTCGAGGCGTAGTCCGGAGTCGCCGGGTCGTCCACGCTCACCGAGTGCTCCAGGTCCTCGATGCATTCGCTGTGGGTCACCAGGATCAGGTTGCGGTGCGCGATCTTGTGTTGCAGCGCCTGGCGCAACATCGATCCTTCACAGTTGTACAGCCACTCCTGCTCTTGCGGCGCCTGCCCGAACATCGAAGTGGCGGTCTGTACCGCACGCACCTGCTCACTGCTGAGGATGTCGGCATTGGCCAGGCCGAGGGCGGCGAAGTCCTGTCCGATGGCGTGGGCACTCAGGCCACCCCGCACGGTGATGCCGTCGACGTTGCCCAGGCAGGGGGCGCTGGAACGGTCACACCGTTCGGCATGGCGCACCAACACGATCAGGTCGCCGTTCTGCCAGTGCTCGCGCAGCTCGGCCTGGCGCTTGGCATCGCCGACCAGCGGTGCGGGACGGGAGAAGTCCAGCGGCAGGAAGCCACTGAGCAAGGCTATGAGAGGGAGGATCGCCAGCAACGACAGCCAGCCGCGAGGCAGGGAACGGAAGAACTTTGGGATGGGCATGGGCTCGGCCGTACTGCTGGTAGAAGGGAAAGCCCGACCCATCCCTGGGGTGACCATCGCACTGCGGGTTGTCAGATGGCGGGCAGGCAAACCCTATCGCCGCATTCGTGAAGAACCCGTTATGAATTGCTGAAGAAACCGTATCCGTCAGAAACGACCGTCTGTCGCCCCGCAGCCTTCGAGGTGCCAACTGGCGCGATTGGCCCGCTTTCGGTCATCGCACTGTGGTAGAACAAGGCACAGTGCCATCAGAGAGCCGCCGCCATGCCGTACGACGCCTCCCCGGAAAATCCCGTCTACCAGACCCTCCTCGAATCCACTCGCGCCATCCCGTGGAAAATCGACTGGCGATCCATGACCTTCGCCTACATCGGCCCGCAGATCGAAGACCTTCTAGGCTGGAGCCAGGCCAGCTGGGTCAGCGCCAACGACTGGGCCGAACGCATGCACCCGGAAGATCGCGACCGCGTGGTGAACTTCTGCGTGTCGCAGTCGCGCGAGGGCACCGACCACGAGGCGGACTACCGCGCCCTCACCTCCTCCGGTGACTACGTGTGGATCCGCGATGTGGTGCACGTGATGCGTGACGAGAACGGCGAAGTGGACTCGCTGGTCGGCTTCATGTTCGACATCAGCGAACGCAAGCGCGCCGAAGAGCAGCTGATCATGCTGCAGCGCCAGTTGGAGGAGTACTCGTACAAGGACGGCCTGACCGGCGTGGCCAACCGGCGCATGTTCGACTCGGTGCTGGACACCGAGTGGGGCAGCGCCCAGCGCAGCGGCCAACCGTTGTCCCTGGTGCTGCTGGATATCGACTACTTCAAGCAATTCAACGATCACTACGGGCACATCCAGGGCGACGACTGCCTGCGCACCGTCGGCAAGGCGCTGGCCGGCGCGCTGCACCGACCGCGGGACTTCATCGCCCGCTTCGGTGGCGAGGAGTTCGTGCTGGTGCTACCGGAGACCGACAGCGAGGCCGCGCGGCAGATCGCCGAGCGTTGCCGCAGCGTGCTGCGCGAGCAACAGATCAGCCACGAGAAGTCCAATGTCTCGTCGTTGCTGACCATCAGCCTGGGCGTCGGCACTGCCGTGCCCTCCTCCAGCGACCGTCCGCTGGACTTCGTCGCGGCGGTGGACCGCCTGCTCTACCAGGCCAAGCAGGCCGGGCGCGACCGCCTGGTGGCCGCACAGTGGAACCGTGGTGACGACCTGCGGCGTGATGCGGTGCGCTGAGGCGACTGCGACGTCCTGACTCGATATCCCGACGGGCACCGGCGCCAGAGCTGTCTAAGCTCTATAGCCACACGCGCGTGCCGGCGGCAGCGCGGCGGCCTCACGAGGGTCGCCGCCCACTGCGCCAACTCCATGAAACCCCTGGCCAGGAGCCGGCATTGCGTAGAGCCGACCCCGTAACCAGGACCCCTGACCATGCACGATATCGACCCCGTCGAAACCCAGGAATGGCTGGACGCGCTGGAATCCGTACTGGAGAAAGAAGGCGAAGACCGCGCCCACTACCTGATGACTCGCCTCGGCGAGCTGGCCAGTCGTACCGGCACGCAGCTGCCCTACGCCATCACCACGCCCTACCGCAACACTATTCCGGTAGGCCACGAGGCCCGCATGCCGGGCGATCTGTTCATGGAGCGACGCATCCGCTCACTGGTGCGCTGGAATGCGCTGGCCATGGTGATGCGCGCCAATCACAAGGACCCGTCGCTGGGCGGGCACATCTCCACCTTCGCCTCCTCGGCAACCCTCTATGACATCGGCTTCAACTACTTCTTCAACGGCCCCACCGAGGAACACGCCGGGGACCTGATCTACTTCCAGGGCCACGCCTCGCCCGGTATCTACGCCCGTGCCTACATCGAGGGGCTGCTCACGGATCAGCAGCTGGAGAACTTCCGCCAGGAGGTCGACGGCAAGGGCATTTCCTCCTACCCGCATCCACGGCTGATGCCGCACTTCTGGCAGTTCCCCACGGTGTCCATGGGCCTGGGGCCGATCCAGGCGATCTACCAGGCGCGCTTCATGAAGTACCTGGAAAGCCGTGGGTTCATCCCCGCCGGCAAGCAGAAGGTCTGGTGCTTCCTCGGCGATGGCGAGACCGATGAGCCCGAATCCCTCGGCGCCATCTCCCTGGCCGGGCGCGAGAAGCTCGACAACCTGATCTTCGTGGTCAACTGCAACCTGCAGCGCCTGGACGGTCCGGTGCGCGGCAACGGCAAGATCATCCAGGAGCTGGAAGGCGTGTTCCGCGGCGCCAACTGGAACGTCATCAAGGTGATCTGGGGGCGCTTCTGGGACCCGCTGTTCGCCAAGGACCACGCCGGCCTGCTGCAGGCGCGCATGGACGAAGCGGTGGACGGCGACTACCAGAACTACAAGGCCAAGGACGGCGCCTTCGTCCGCGAGCACTTCTTCGGCGCGCGACCGGAGTTGCTGGAGATGGTCAAGGACCTCTCCGACGAAGAAATCTGGAAGCTCAACCGAGGCGGGCATGACCCGTACAAGGTCTATGCCGCCTACCACGAAGCGGTGAACCACAAGGGCCAGCCCAGCGTGGTGCTGGCCAAGACCATCAAGGGCTACGGCACCGGCACCGGCGAGGCGAAGAATATCGCCCACAACATCCACGAGATCGACGTCGAAAGCCTGCGCGCCTTCCGCGATCGCTTCGACATCCCGATCAAGGACGCGGACCTGCCCAAACTGCCCTTCTACCGCCCTGACGAAGGCAGCGCCGAGGCACGCTACCTGAAAGAGCGGCGCGCCTCCCTGGGCGGCTTCATGCCTCATCGCCATGGCAACAGCCAGGCCATTCCCGCTCCGCCGCTGGAGACGCTGAAGGCCTTGCTGGACGGCTCGGGAGACCGCGAGATTTCCACCACCATGGCCTTCGTGCGGATCATCTCGCAACTGGTGAAGGACAAGGAACTGGGCCAGCGCATCGTGCCGATCATTCCCGACGAGGCCCGCACCTTCGGCATGGAAGGCATGTTCCGCCAGCTCGGCATCTACTCCTCGGTGGGCCAGCTGTACGAGCCGGTCGACAAGGAACAGCTGATGTTCTATCGCGAGGACAAGAAGGGCCAGATCCTCGAGGAAGGCATCACCGAGGCGGGCGCGATGTCCTCCTTCATCGCCGCCGGTACCGCCTACAGCAACTACCGCCAGCCGATGCTGCCGTTCTACATCTTTTATTCGATGTTCGGCTTCCAGCGCATCGGCGACCTCGCCTGGGCGGCCGGCGACAGCCTGACCCGCGGCTTCCTGCTCGGCGGCACCGCCGGGCGCACCACCCTCAACGGCGAAGGCCTGCAACACGAGGACGGCCAGAGCCATGTGCTGGCCTCGGTCATCCCCAATTGCCGCACCTACGACCCCACCTACTCTTATGAGCTGGCGGTGATCATCCAGGAGGGTGTCCGGCAGATGATGCAGGAGCAGCAGGACGTCTTCTACTACATCACCGTGATGAACGAGAACTACCCGCACCCTGCTCTGCCCCAGGGTGTCGAAGCCGGCATCATCAAGGGCATGTACCTGCTCTTCGAGGACCGCCGCGCTGCCTCGCACCACGTACAGCTGCTCGGCTCGGGCACCATCCTGCGCGAAGTCGAGGCCGCGGCGAAGATCCTGCGCGAGGACTTCGGTATCGGCGCCGACGTCTGGTCGGTGCCCAGCTTCAACGAACTGCGCCGCGACGGCCTGGCGGTGGAGCGCTGGAACCGTCTGCATCCGGGGCAGAAACCCCGGCAAAGTTACGTCGAGGAATGTCTGGGCGGTCGCAAGGGGCCGGTGATCGCGTCGACCGACTACATGAAGGTCTACGCCGAACAGATTCGCCAGTGGGTGCCGACCAAGGAATTCAAGGTGCTGGGCACCGATGGATTCGGCCGCAGCGACACGCGCGCAAAGCTGCGCCACTTCTTCGAAGTGGATCGTCACTGGGTCGTTCTCGCGGCGCTGGAGGCGCTGGCCGACCGCGGCGATATCGAACCCAAGGTCGTGGCCGAGGCCATCGCCCGGTTCGGCCTCGACCCGGAAAAAACCAACCCGCTGGACTGCTGAGGAGAGGCACCGTGAGCGAGACCATTCGCGTACCCGACATCGGCAACGGTCAGGGCGAAGTCATCGAACTGCTGGTCAAGGTCGGGGATCGTATCGAAGCCGAGCAGAGCCTGCTGACGCTGGAGTCCGACAAGGCCAGCATGGAAATCCCCGCGCCGAAAGCTGGCATCGTGAAGGCTATCAAGGTGAAGGTCGGCGACACCCTCAGGGAGGGTGATGACATCCTCGAACTGGAGACCGAAGGCGGCGCCGAGCAAACCAAGACTGAGGCAAAGGCCGAGTCGCCTGCCAAGACCGCCGCAGCAGAACCCGCACCGGTCGCTGCGCCTGCGCCACAACCTGCACCGCCTAGCAGTGGCGGAGTGGAAACCATCAAGGTGCCGGACATTGGCAACGGCCAGGGTGAGATCATCGAGCTGATGGTCAAGGTGGGCGACCGCATCGAAGCCGACCAGAGCTTGCTGACGCTCGAGTCCGACAAGGCCAGCATGGAGATTCCCGCGCCCAAGGCCGGCGTGGTGAAGGCCATCAAGGTGAAGATCGGCGACACGCTCAAGGAAGGCGATGACATCCTCGAGCTGGAGGTCGTCGGCGGTGCTGCTGCGCCGCAGGCCACGGCCGAGAAGTCCGCAGCCGCCCCGGCGGCACAAGTCGAACCTGCCAGGGGCTCGGAAGCCACGCCCGTGGGCGCGCCCAGCCGCGACGGCACCCGGGTGCACGCCGGGCCCGCCGTGCGCATGGTTGCCCGTGAGTTCGGCGTCGACCTGGCGCAGGTCACCGGCACCGGGCCCAAGGGCCGCATCCTCAAGGAGGACGTGCAGCTGTTCGTGAAGGAGCAATTGCAACACGGCAAGTCCGGCGCGACGGCAAGCGGCAGTGCGGGCATTCCGCCGATCCCGGAGATCGACTTCAGCAAGTTCGGCGAAACCGAAGAAGTGACGATGACCCGCCTGATGCAGGTCGGCGCTGCCAACCTGCATCGCAGCTGGCTGAACGTGCCTCACGTGACCCAGTTCGAGTCCGCCGACATCACCGAGGTGGAAGCCTTCCGCGTGGCGCAGAAGGCGGTGGCGGAGAAAGCCGGGACCAAGCTGACCATCCTGCCGATCCTGCTCAAGGCCTGTGCCCACCTGCTGCGCGAACTGCCCGACTTCAACAGCTCACTCGCTCCCAGCGGCAAGGCGCTGATCCGCAAGCAATACGTGCACATCGGCTTCGCCGTGGATACACCGGACGGTCTGCTGGTACCGGTGATCCGCGACGTGGACAAGAAAGGCCTGCTGCAACTTGCCGCCGAAGCCGCTGAGTTGGCGGAGAAAGCCCGCACCAAGAAGCTCAGCGCCGACGCCATGCAGGGCGCCTGTTTCACCATCTCCAGCCTGGGGCATATCGGCGGCACCGGCTTCACCCCCATCGTCAACGCACCGGAGGTGGCCATTCTGGGCGTGAGCAAGGCAGCGATTCAGCCAGTGTGGGATGGCAAGGCCTTCCAGCCGAGGTTGATGCTGCCGTTGTCGCTGTCTTACGACCATCGCGTAATCAACGGCGCGGCGGCGGCTCGCTTTACCAAAAGGCTGGGTGAAGTGCTGGGGGAGATTCGAAGTCTTTTGCTGTAGTTGCTTTTCTGGAAACCACTATATTGCCCGGCACACCTCGCGCTGCCGGGCAATATACCCTCACTGAAACTGAACACTCCACAAATAGAATTCAACCACTCAGAAAGCGAGACAAAACAACAAAAACTCGCATCTAAATAATAGGTATCAAGCATACCCTCATGCCATTAAGCCAAATCATTCACACCCCTTAACCGATGGGAAATCGCCTACTCGTCAAGTCGCCATATCATAATTGATCTCTTCAGGGACCATTCCCAAGAATCCAGTCGACTTCCGTTCCCCGAACCAATCCGGAGCCTCTAGGCAGAGGCTTTCATCAACAAGGGAACACCACGGAAGTCCTGCCGGAACGTATTTCGGCAGACATCTGCTGACAGGATTCAACAATGAAAAAATCAAGAAAATTCAGCCGCAACAAAATCTCACTGGCCATTTCGTTCGCTGTCGCCAGCGCACCTCTCTACGCCCAGGAGACACGCACTTCTTATAACCAACAAGGAACCGCTGTATTCGAGACCCGTTTTTTCGATATCGGTGACGGCCCCTATATGGGGGACACGGAGGAACCGGAATACTCGACGTGGAACCTGAGCGCTGAACAGAAGGACAAGATAGGAAAAGCGATCGACTATTGGGCAACCGTCATTCAACCATCCACGGGAGTCAGTGCTGCCATCGTAAACGTAGGAACCTACAACGGTGCCAATGCATCAGGTTCTAGCGCTCCCGTCATGATCGACGTGAAGCGATACGAGACTGCATTACAGGTAATTCTCTCCGGAGAATACATTCTACCCCCCGAATTATTGACCTTTGGGTCACACGCGCAATTCCGTATGGGGAGCGGCCTCAGCTACGACACCATTCCATACGTACCCTCCCAAATACCTCGCGCCTCAACTGGAATGGATATCAATGCTACGGCCCTGCACGAACTGGCGCATGGATTGGGCATTACCACCTATGTTAGCGACAAGGATGGAAAAGGTAGCAATACCCCCTACTTCCCTAAGTCTGGCCTCTCTGAATGGGATCAGCATCTTCGCGATGACAATGGCAACCCCGCAAAGGCGGGGCAGGCCGTGCTCTGCACCGACTGCAGCAATGCCTATGATCCTGACGGATTCGACTTGCGCAAGGACCAGGGCTACTTCACCGGCGATAATGTAACCGAAGTTCTGGACGGCGCCATGCCGGGCGTTCCGGTGAAAATCCTGGGCGTGGAAGGCTATGTGGACACCAACTACATGTCTCACAGCGAGTTGAAGAACAGCCTGATGAGCCATCAGAACTACCGCAACTACACCACCTTCATGGAGGCCGAGCTGGCGGTACTACAGGACATGGGCTATGAGATCGACCGGCGCAACTTCTTTGGTTTTTCGGTGTACGGTAACGGCCAAACGCTCTACAACCAGAACGGCTATTTCAAGCGCGACGAAACCGGTACCGCTTACCTTACCGGCGCCTACAACGAAACGTCTCTTGGCGTCGGCCTGCACGTCTACGGCAGCGACAACCTGATCTACCAGCAGGCCGACCTCCTCACCCGCGGAGCAGGAGCCGTCGGCGTCCGCGTCGATGGTGAGGGTAACACCCTGGTGATTGATCCCGGCACCCGTATCCACGCCGACGGCCTGAACGGCCAGGGCATCCTGTTCGCCTACGGCAAGGACCACGATCTCGTGCTGCGCGGCGATGTGCAGGCCATGGGAGAAAGCGGCGTCGGCGCCCGGTTCAGCTTCGGCCAGAACCTGCTGGGCAGCTTTGGAGACAGCGTACTCGGCACGGAGTATCGCGGCTCCTACTTCCAGATCAAGAACAATGAGGTACAGGACAACCCCCTGCCGGAGCTCATGGGCGCCCTGGTCGACACGGTCAACATCAGCGGCCGTCTGGCCGGCTCGGCGGCGGCGATCCAGATCGACGACTCCGCACTGGTCAACCAGATCAATATCCTGGCCGGGGCCCAGTTGGAAGGCGGCATCTACTCGGACTACAACCGATGGGAAGGGGGTGGCATCGAGAAACGCTTCACGCAGCTGAACTTCGGCTTGCTGAACGATGGCCAGGGCCGCGCCCTGGACCAGGCCGACCCGAACTTCCGCATGACCTACAACGGCGATATCCAGGGTATCCGCAGCCTGGTGCTGAACCTGCGGGGCGGCGAAACCAGCCTCAACAGCCAGAACAACCAGCTCTACGCAGTGAACGTCGAAGAAGGCGCCACCCTGCGTGGCAACGGCCAGTTCCAGCTCAACCCCAACGGCGAATTCGTCAACCGCGGTACCGTCGCGCCGGGCAACTCGCTGGGTAGCATCACCGTCGACGGCGACTATCGCCAGACCGATACCGGCCAGTTGCTGGTGGAGGTGAACGACAAGCGCCAACACGACAGCCTGCTGGTCACCGGCAACGCCGATCTCGCCGGCCGCCTGACCGTGGCGCCCGCACGCGGCTGGTACTCGCCGCAGTGGACGGTCAGCTCCAGCCAGTTGCTCAAGAGCGCCAGCACCACCGGCAGCTTCGACGCGGTAGAAAGCCTGCCGGTTTCGCCGACCCTGTCCCTGCTGGCTACTCCGAAGGCCGACGGCAGCTACCTGCTGAAGTTCGAACGCAGCAGCGATGCCTACGCCCAGTACGCCCTGAGCCAGAACGGCCGCGAAGTGGGCGAGGCCCTGAGCGAAACCGCCTCCGAGGTCAAAGCCGGCGACACCGACCGCCAGAAGCTCTACACCGCCCTGGACTTCTCCGCAGCGGACGGCAGCACCATCGGTCGCGCCCTCGAACAGCTCTCGCCCTCGGCCTACAGCGCCATGCTGGCCAGCTCGTTGCAGCGCGAGCAGCAGGTCGCTGACGCCATCAGCGCCCGCGAGCCCGGCAAGCTGCGCGACGATGAGTGGCAAGCCTTCATCCAGCCCTTCGGCGGCAACACCCGGCAGAACAGCGACAGCCACACCGTCGGGTTCAACAGCGACAGTTCCGGTGTGATCTTCGGCGCCGAGACCGCCGCCACCAGCGACGGCAACCTGATCGTCGGCCTGCACGGTGCGGCCAGCAAGCAGAAGGTCAACCTGAAGGACCCGCTGCACGGCGACGGCAATACCACGGCCCTGGAACTGGGTGTGCACGCCCGCTATGCAGCAGATCCGATGGCCGGCAGCTACATGCTCGGCAGCGCCCGTATCGGCTACGAAACCGGTGAACTCAAGCGCAAGCTCGACTTCGCCGACTACTCCGCCGAGAACAAGGCTGACTGGACCGGCAAGAGCGCGTCCCTGGTCGGTGGTGGCGGCTACCGCTTCAAGCTGAACGAAAACGTCAGCCTGGGCCCGATCGCCACCCTCACCTACACCAGCCTGTGGCGCGACGGCACCCACGAGAAAGGCGCCGATGGCTCCACCCTGAAGCTGAAGTCCCAGCAGTTCGATTCACTGCGCTCCAGCATCGGCCTGAACAGCGCCATGAAGTTCCCGCTCGACGGTGGCAAGGCCATCAAGGCGGAGGGCCAGATCACCTGGAACCACGAGCTGCTCGACACCGACCTGATCCAGGACGCGACCTTCGCCAACTACCAAGGCGTGAAGTTCAAGAGCAAGAACACCGTCATGGACCGCGACTCCATGGGCCTGCGCGGCAGCGTGCGTTACCAGCTCAGCGAAAACGTGGACATTGGCGCAGGGGTAGCAAGCGACCTGTTCCGCACCGGCTACAACTCGGTGTCGGGCAACCTGTCGCTGGACTGGCGTTTCTGATCCACCCTCCCCGCGCCTGGCGTGGGGAATCCCCATTCATCCGTATTAGCCGCCCCATGGGGCGGCTTCTTTACATCTGGTCCAGCGGTATCCGCAGATAGCGCACGCCGTTCTCCTCTACCGCAGGCAATACACCACCGCGCATGTTGACCTGAATCGACGGCCAGATGAGGGCAGGAGCCTGGAGGGTCGCATCGCGCTTGTTACGCATGAGGACGAAGGCATCCTCCGCCACCCCTTCATGCACATGCACGTTGGCCTTTCGCTCCTGCGCCACGCTGGTCTCGTGCTGATGCTCCTCGCGGTCCGCCGTCAGGTAGTCATGGCAGAGGAACAGACGCGTCGTCTCTGGTAGTGCGAACAGGCGCTGGATGGAGCGGTACAGCTGTCGCGCATCGCCGCCAGGAAAGTCACAACGGGCGGTGCCGTAGTCGGGCATGAACAGGGTGTCCCCGACAAAGGCGGCGTCGCCGACGAGGTAGGTCATGCAGGCCGGCGTATGGCCGGGTGTGTGCAGCGCCTCGGCCTGCAGTTCGCCGATGCAGAAGTGCTCGCCGTCAGAGAACAGGTGGTCGAACTGGCTACCGTCGCAGGGAAAGCCCTCCCCCAGGTTGAGTATCCCGGCAAAAGTGCGCTGCACCTGGGCAATGCTCGAACCAATGGCCAGGCGCCCGCCCAGCTCGGTCTTGAGCCAGGCAGAAGCAGACAGGTGGTCGGCGTGCAGGTGCGTCTCCAACAGCCACTCCACCGTCAGGCCCTGTTCGCGCACATAGTCGACGATGCGCCGAGCGCTCTCGTGGCCGATACGGCCGGCAGCGGCATCGTAGTCCAGCACGGGGTCGACAATGGCGCAGCGTCGGCTCGCCGGGTCGGCAACCACGTAGCTATAGGTGAACGTAGCGGTATCGAAGAAGTGCTGGATGCGGGCGGTCATGCCAGGTTCCTTTCTGTCTGCACCGGGGTACCGAGGGTTTTCTCGTAGCGCCAGGCGTCGCTGCCGTCTTCGTAGAAGCCAGGGCTGCGGGCGAAGCGCAGGTAGCCGCTGCGCTCATAGAGACCGATGGCGCTGGCGTTGTCCAGGCGCACTTCCAGACGCAGCCGTTGGCAACCGCGCTCACGCGCCCACTGCTCGCAGCGCTCCAGTAGAGCGCCGCCCAGGCCCTGCCCTCGCCCCTGCCGGGAAACCGCCAGGGAGTATAGGCGGGCAATGTCGGAGCCCCTGCGCAGCAGCATCAACGCATAACCCAGCAACTCGTCCTCACGCTGTGCCACCAACAGGATGGCGCTGGCCGCGCCAATCAGTCGGCGAAAGCTGCGGGCACTGATGCGGTCCTGGTCGAAACACTCCTCCTCCAGCCTCGACAATCTTGGTAAATCGTCCGACGCGGCAAGGCGGTATAACAGCGGCATGGGTTCTCCGTAAAACTATCGTAATGAACCGGGACATTTCCTGAAGTTACTGCTTAATAGACACACGGCAACTTTCAGACAGGTCCGTGAACAATGTCTTCGCTACACACTAACTTTCATGAAAAGTTCAATGCAAGCGCGCTCCAGGTTGTCACCGACGCTTCTGGCGAGCCACCTTCAGCCCGCTCAAGCCAGGTTCTGATCATCGTCGAGCGCAAGGAAGACTGGGCGTCCTATATCCCCAGCGAGGATATGCTGAGTGCACGCGAATACCTGGAAGATTCTCATCAATTCGAATCGGGACAGCGCTTTCAGGTCATCAACCTGTGCCGGAATTATAAATACCTCGGCCACGGTTATTATTGTTCGCTGCTGGCCGAAGCACGTGGCCACAAGGTAATTCCGTCAGTACGCACGATCAGCGAACTGGCGAAGAAATCCCTCTATGGTCTCGCCCTGGACGGCCTGGAAAAGTCCCTGGAAAGGGCCCTTGCCCAACATCCCTGCGCCAGCACGGACGGCTTCACCCTGCGCCTGTACTTCGGCCACACCGATCTCGCGCCGCTGCAGCCCATCGCCCGTCAGCTGTTCGAGGCGTTCCCCTGCCCGATCCTGCTGGTGGACTTCCGCCGCACCGATGCCTGGCACATCGCCGGCGTGCGCCCCGGCGCCCTGCACAAGCTGCGGGAAAATCAGGAAGACCAGTTCGCCGAAGCCCTTGACCGCTTCAGCCGGCGCGTCTGGCGCCAACCCAATTCACGACGCCTGGCGCGCTACGACCTGGCCATCCTGCACAACCCGGCCGAGAGCCTGCCGCCGTCCAACACCGGCGCGCTGGCAAACTTCGTCCGCGTCGGCCGGCAACTGGGCCTCGATGTCGAGCTGATCGAGAAGAAGGACTACGCGCGTCTGGCCGAGTACGACGCCCTGCTGATCCGTGAGACCACCAGCGTCGACGACCACACCTACCGCTTCGCCAAAAAGGCAGAAAGCGAGGGGTTGATCGTGATGGACGATCCGGCCTCAATACTGCGCTGCACCAACAAGGTCTACCTGACCGACCTGCTGCGCAGCCAGGGCCTGGGCATGCCGGACACGGAAATTCTCTACAAGGACACTCCCCAGGAGCTGGAGCGCGTCGGCGTGCGGCTGGGCTTTCCGCTGGTGCTGAAGATTCCCGATGGCTGCTTCTCCCGTGGCGTCTACAAGGTCGAGGATGCCCAGCAGTTGCGCAGCGTCAGTGCCGAGCTGTTCGGGCATTCGGTGCTGTTGCTCGCCCAGGAGTATCTCTACACCGAGTACGACTGGCGCATCGGCATCCTCAATCGCAAGCCGGTGTTCGCCTGCCAGTACTTCATGTCCCGCGGGCACTGGCAGATCGTCGAGCACAGGGCCGGCGGCGAGGTGATCGGCGAATGCCGCACCTTGCCGGTGGAAAATGCGCCACCGGCCGTAGTGGAGCTGGCGCTGAAGACCGCCAACCTGATCGGCGACGGCCTCTACGGTGTGGACCTCAAGGAGGTGGACGGCGAAGTGGTGGTGATCGAGGTGAACGACAACCCCAACCTCGACGCCGGTATCGAGGACGCCTGCCTCAAGGACGATCTCTACCGCCTGGTGCTGGAGGAATTCATCCGTCGCCTGGAACTCAAGCGGCGCGGCCAGGCGCTGTGATCCATCCCCTCAAGGAGAACCCCATGGAAGCCACGCACATAGGCCTGACCATCCTGATCGCCATCGTCGTATTCGGCACCGCGATCAACTATTTCGATCGCCGCATGAAGCCACGCGAGGTGCGCGAACAGGCCAGGCGCAAGAATCAGCCAAAGCGCACGCAGTAGATCGGCGGCAGATTCATCGACAGGCACTGCCAATGATCGCCACCGTTCTCCGACAGCCACAGCCCGCCGGTGGTGGAGCCCATCGCCAGGCAAGCACCATCGTCGTCCACCGCCAGGCCGTGGCGGTACACCAGGTCGAAGGCCGCTCCCTGTGGCAAGCCGCTGTCCAGCACCTCGAAACTGGCGCCACCGTCGCGGGTACGGGTGACGACAAAACGGGCGTCCACCGGAATCCGGCAGACGTCCTTCACCGCCGGAACGAACCAGGCCGTGTCCGGCTGGGTCGGGTGGACGGCGACAGCGAACCCGAAGCTCGAGGGTTCGACCTGTACGTCGTTCCAGCGCGTGCCGCCGTCGGTCGAGGTGAAGATGCCGTTGTGATGCTGCACCCAGAGGCGATTCGGCTGTGCCGGGCAATGCAGCAGGCGGTGCGGGTCCTGGATGGCGCCCTCTTCACGCAGCTCCGGCGGCATGTAGTCGGCGTACATGCCGTTGGTGGTGACGCGCCAGCTGGCCCCGCCATCGTCACTCTGCCATACCCCACCACAGGACACTGCGACGGTCAGGTGCTGGCTGTCGCGCGGGTCGACGCTGACCGAGTGAATGCCCGGCCAGTCGTAACCGCCGCCCATCCAGCGCGAGCGCTCCGGGCGGTCCCAGAGCGAGCGATTGAGCTCCCAACTATCGCCACTGTCGGCGCTGCGGAACAGGCCACCGGGAATGGTGCCCGCCCAGAGCACGCCGGGCTCGGCGGCGCCGCCGGTCTCCAGGCACCAGATCTGTTGCAGGACCCAGGGCGCGGGCGGGGCTTCGTCCTCTTTAGGCTCGGGCAGAGGATCAGGCTGTGGCGGGTAGGTCGGCACGGCAATTTCCTGCCAGTCCTCACCGGAGCGCTGACGCCACAGCTTGCAGCCGAAATGGCCAAGGTTCAGGGCGGCGTAGAGGGTCTCATCGCGCGGGTCGGCGAGCACCGTGCTCAGCGGTTCGCCGATGAAATCCCGGCGGGTCTCCTGCCAGCCGTCGGCACTTCGCCGGAAGGTGAACAGGCCCTTGCGGGTCGCTACCAGCAGTCGATCATCCATTGTGCTCTCCTCGATTGCTGCCGGGTCCTCAACCGCCGCTCAGGGCCTGCACCACGTACACCTCGCTATCCGCCGCCAATGCATCGCTGAGGCGGGCACGGTCACGCAGGCGCAAACCGTCGATGAAGACCGTCAGGTGGCGGCGCAGGCCGCCCTGGTCATCCAGCAGGTAGCCACGCAGTTTCGGCGCTTCGATGAACACCGCCTCCAGGGCACCCGCCAGGGTATCGGCCGTCAGTTCGCGCTCCTCGATGGGAACGTGACGCTGGATCGACGGTGCGAAGACGATGCGGCACATGGAGCGGCCCATGACAGACACTGACTGCCCCAGTCTACGGCAGACGCGGCAGGCGCTCCGACTGGTTCGACGGGCTGCGTGAAGGCAGCTGGAACGGCTCTGGTGCGGCCTTCGCGGTCATCCGAGTGGCGCAATCAGTTTCGATCCAGCTAAACCAAAGGTCGTGAAAATCACATTTAACAAACCAATCCGCCGTGCGAGTCTCAGGAAATCGTCAGCCAAATCCTTCGACATGCACCTGCTCGTTTCGCCCGCACCGCTGGAACCCGTCGCCGCCCGCAAGGCCGGCAGCGCTGTCCGCCTGCCGCGCAAACATGCCCGCTGGCTCGAACTGCAACCGCTGACCCTGCCTCTGGAACTGGCCTTCTGGGCGCTCTGGCACTGCCGCCACGCGCGTCCACCGGATAGCACCTCTCGCTGACCGGGCACCCCGCCCGAATTCCTTCGACGGAACTACGCTCAGGATTGGCAAAACGCCAATCTCGAACAAGACGTAGCCCGTTGCATCGCTTGCCTGCCTTATACCCCCGTGCCCGTCGGCGCGGCCCTGGCCTGCAGGTCGTCAGCGCATCCGCCTGGATGCTAACGAGAGCCCCATGAATTTCGCCCCCGTGCAAGAAGCCCAGACTTTCCTGGCCAACAACCCCGATATCGAGATGGTCGAGCTGTTCATCCTCGACGCCAACGGCGTGCCGCGCGGCAAGCTGCTGCACCGCGAGGAGCTGCTGGCCGTGTACCAGTCCGGCCGGCCGCTGCCCAGCACCATCCTCGGCCTCACCGTGCACGGCGAGGATGTCGAGGATTCCGGCCTGGTCTGGGACGTGGGTGACATCGATTGCCGCGCCTATCCGCTGGAAAACAGCCTGGTGCGCCTGCCCTGGCGGCAGATTCCCACAGCGGCGGTGCAGGTCAGCATGCACCCAGTGGAAGGCAAGCCCGCCGACATCGCCGACCCGCGCCACGTGCTGATCCATGTGATCGATGGGCTCAAGGCCGATGGCTTCCACCCGGTGATGGCCTGCGAGCTGGAGTTCTATCTGCTGGATGCCAAGCGCGACGCCAATGGCCGCCCGCAGCCGGCGCTGGATGCAGACGGCGGTCGCCCGCGTGCCACGCAGGTTTATGGTCTGCGTGAGCTGGAGCAGATCGAGCCGTTCCTCGCCGACCTCTACGCAGCGTGCAAGGCTCAGGGCATTCCGGCGCGCACCGCCATTTCCGAGTACGCGCCCGGCCAGGTGGAAATCACCCTGGAACACGGCGACGCACTGCTCGCCATGGACCAGGCCGTACGCTACAAGCGCCTGGTGAAAGGCGTGGCACACAAGCACGGCATGCAGGCGTGCTTCATGGCCAAACCGTTCGATGACCTGGCCGGCACCGGCATGCACATGCACGTATCCCTGGCCGACGCCGAAGGCAACAACCTCTATGCCAGCGAAGACCCGGCAGGCACTCCGCTGCTGCGCCGGTCCGTAGGCGGCATGCTGAAAAGCCTGCTTGACTCGCTGCTGCTGTTCTGCCCCAACGCCAACTCCTACCGCCGTTTCCAGGCCAATAGCTACGCGCCGCTGGCGCCGACCTGGGGCTGCGACAACCGCACCGTGAGCCTGCGTGTGCCCGGCGGCCCGGCCCATACCCGCCACGTCGAGCACCGCATCTGCGGCGCCGACGCCAACCCCTACCTGGCCGCCGCCGCCATCCTCGCGGGCATCCATCGCGGCATCCGCGAGGAGATCGACCCGGGCGCGCCGGTGGAAGGCAACGGCTACGCCCAGGCCAAGGAGCTGCTGCCCACCGACTGGCTCACCTCGCTGCGTGCGCTGGAACGCTCCAGCTGGGCGCGCGATGCGCTGGGACATGAATTCCTCGGCGTCTACCTGAAGGTCAAGCAGGCCGAGTACCGCCAGTTCATGGGCGAAGTCGGCGAGCAGGACTGGCGCTGGTACCTGACGCAAGCGTGAAGTTGTGATGGAAGAACTGAAGAACCCCTCACCCCAGCCCTCTCCCAGAGGGAGTGGGGGCCGTTCGTGCCGAGATGAGCCTTTCGCTCACTGAAGCCATCGGCGGAAACCGAATTTTCAGCCCGCTCCAATCATCTCCCTCTCCCTTCAGGGAGAGGGCTGGGGAGAGGGAAAGCGAACAACAACAGGAACACCGAAATGAACGCTGCACTGAACCCCGTCACTCCCGCCCCCGAGCGCGCGAAGTCCTACTACTCCGCGAGCCTCAACGAAGAGACCCGCTACCCCACGTTGCAGGGCGAAGTGAACGTCGATATCGCCATCATCGGCGGCGGCTTCACCGGCGTCGCCACCGCCGTGGAACTGGCGGAGCGCGGCTACAAGGTCGCCATCGTCGAGACCAACAAGGTCGGCTGGGGTGCCAGCGGGCGCAACGGCGGGCAGGTCACCGGCAGCCTCTCCGGCGACTCCGCCATGGAAAAACAGATGCGCCAGTGGCTGGGCGACGA
Source organism: Pseudomonas sp. YH-1 (assembly GCF_051990045.1). Lineage (NCBI taxonomy): Bacteria > Pseudomonadati > Pseudomonadota > Gammaproteobacteria > Pseudomonadales > Pseudomonadaceae > Pseudomonas > Pseudomonas sp. YH-1. The sequence continues at coordinate 5,184,007 of NZ_CP178184.1, forward strand.
CGTCGACGATTTCATCTGGCATCTGCGCTGGCGCGGCCACGAGATCATCAAGAGCCGCGTGGAGAAATACGGCATCCAGTGCGACCTGAAGTTCGGCCACCTGCATGCGGCGATGAAGCAGTCGCACATGGACGAGCTGAAGGCCACCTTCGATGACGCCAAGCGCCGTGGCATGGGCGACGAGATCACCCTGCTGGACGGCGCCGGCGTGCGCGCGCACCTGGAAAGCGACCTCTACTGCGGCGCCATCAAGAACACCCGCAACATGCACCTGCACCCGCTCAACCTGTGCATCGGCGAGGCCAAGGCCGCCGCCAGCCTGGGTGCGCTGATCTTCGAACACTCCGAAGTGCTGGACATCATCCACGGCCCGCGCCCGGCGGTAGTCACCGCAGGCGGGCGGATCAACGCCGCGCAGGTGATGCTGGCCGGCGACGTCTACCACAAACTGGAGCGCAAGCAGCTCAAGGGCATGATCTTCCCGGCCATGGGCGGCATCGTCACCACCAAGCCGCTGGGCGAACTGGCCAAGCGCATCAACCCGCAGGACCTGGCGGTCTATGACTGCCGTTTCGTACTCGACTACTACCGCATGACCGGCGACGGCCGCCTGCTGTTCGGCGGCGGCGCCAACTACTCCGGCCGCGACTCGCGCGACATCGCCGGCGAGCTGCGCCCGTGCATCGAGCGCACCTTCCCGGCGCTCAAGGGCGTGGACATCGAGTTCCAGTGGAGCTGCGCCATGGGCATCGTGATGAACCGCATCCCGCAGCTGGGCAAGCTGTCGGAGAACGTCTGGTACTGCCAGGGTTACTCCGGCCACGGCGTGGCGACCACCCACATCATGGGCGAGATCATGGCCACGGCGATGACTGGAGACCTGGAGAAGTTCGACACCTTCGCCCAGTGCAAGCACATCCGCGTGCCCATGGGCGACGTGTTCGGCAACCCGATGCTGGCGGCGGGCATGTGGTACTACCAGATGATGGAGAAGCTGCGCTGATAGGCGTCCGATGCGGAGATCGGCATAGGGCGGATGACGCGCCAGCGTTATCTGCCACATGAGCAGCGGCGAATAACCTGTTCCAGGTTATTCGCCCTACGGTCGGACAGACTCCGGCGCGAACTCTTCGTAGGACCGAGGGGGACGCCTGGTCCTTGCTCGCGAATAGCACTCTGCCGGCCCCCCGGCAAATGCCCATGTAGGATGGCGTGGAGCGCAGCGATACCCATCGATGACCGGGCACCGGCAGCATGGGTATCGCAAGCTCCACCCATCCTACATTTGTGCTTCGCCGTGATCTCGACGTAGGTGGGGAGTCCGACCGTAGATAAGAACAGCCCCTACAATCCGGCAGCGGTGCCAAGGGGAAACACCTCGAAACCCCCACCCGCTCCGCCCGTACCCGCAACCACTCGACACCACCGCCGCGCTCAGGGATAAAGGCTCCACTTCGCCGTTGGAGTGAGCCATGCGTTTCCCCTCGATGACCGCCCTGCGCGTGCTGGACGCCGTTGCCCGCCTGGGCAGCCTGTCCGGTGCGGCCAGCGAGCTGAGCCTGACCCGCAGTGCCGTCAGCCACCAGTTGCACAGCCTGGAAGACTGCCTGGGCATCCCTCTCACCGAGCGGGTCGGCCGTGGCATCGCGCTGACCTACCACGGCGAATGCTTCGCCCGCGAGACCCAGCGCGCGCTGGCGATCCTCAACGAGGCGCGACGCTTCGCCAATGCCGAGGAAGTCTCCGGCCGCCTGTGCGTGAGCTGCACGCCAGGCTTCGCCACCTACTGGCTGTGCCACCAGATCGGCAAGTTCCAGCGCGCCCACCCGCAGGTGGAGCTGAACCTGGTCTCGCCACGGGTACCCGACGACGTCAGCGACCGCGATGTCGACCTGTTCATCGCCTACGGCGTGGGCGACTGGACCGACCTGCACGTCGACCTGATCGCCACCCTGGACACCTTCCCGGTGTGCAGCCCCTCGCTGATCAACTCGGTGGGTGGTCTCGACTCCCCCGAGGACCTCTCCAGCCTGCCCTTCCTGCACATGGTCGATCACTCCGACTGGCTGCTGTGGACGGCCGCCGCCGGGGTGAAAAACCTCAACGTGCGCAACGGCATCGTCTTCTCCGATGCGCACCTGGTGCAATCGGCGGCCATCGCCGGTCAGGGCGTGGCCATGGGTGATGCGCTGGTGAGCGGCGACGCCATGGCCAAGGGGCAACTGGTGCGTCTGTTCAACGTCGCCATCGAGCCGCCCAACCGCTACTACTTCGTCACCGACCCGGCCAAGTCCGAGCGCCCCGACGTCCGGGCCTTCAAGGCCTGGATGAAAGCCGAACTGCGGATGTCCGAGCAATTCCGCCAGGGCTCGCGCCACGCACTGATTGGTGAGTGATTTCGAACAATGAGGGCAAAAAAACGCGATTGAAGCGGAGAGAGATTTGACAATACTGCGTTAAAAAAAGGCCGCTGATTTTTACCGGTTCCTCACCCGGCGGCTGCTCGAACAAGAACAAGAAATCGAGGTAAGTGCAGTGGAGCAACAGCCCCAACTCCGTGCCATCAGCATCGGCAAGAGCTACGGAAGTTTCAACGCGCTGGATGGCGTGAACATCGATATCCAGCAGGGTGAGTTCCTCACTCTTCTGGGCCCGTCGGGCTCCGGCAAGACCACCTTCCTGATGATCCTTGCCGGCTTCCAGGACCCGTCCCGTGGTCGCCTGGAGGAAGGCGGCGCCGACATCACCAAGCGCCCCGCCGAGAAGCGCAACTTCGGCATGGTGTTCCAGGGCTACGCCCTGTTCCCGCACATGAGCATCGAGGACAACGTCGCCTTCCCGCTGAAGATCCGTGGGGTGAAGGCCGAGGAGCGCAACCGCCGCGTGCGCCACATGCTCGACGTGGTAGGCCTCGGCGAGCATCTGGGCAAGCGCCCCGGCGAACTCTCCGGTGGACAGCAGCAACGCGTGGCCATCGCCCGCGCACTGGTGTTCGAACCGGACATGTTGCTGCTCGACGAACCGCTCTCGGCGCTGGACAAGAACCTGCGCGAACAGCTGCAGGCGGAACTGCAGCGCATCCACCGCCAGGTCGGCACTACCTTCGTCTTCGTCACCCATGACCAGAACGAAGCCCTCGCCCTGTCCACCCGCATCGCCATCTTCAACCGCGGCCAGCTGGCCCAGGTCGATGATCCACAGACCATCTACAACCAGCCAAACAACCGCTTCGTCGCTGAGTTCCTCGGCAAGATGAACCTGTTCCCGCTCAGCCAGGTGGGCCGTGCCGGCGAACTGGCCTGCGGACGCTTCGGCGAAGCCGAACTGCGTGCCGGCTACTCCCCGGCGATACAGGCCGACGCACCGCTGTTGGCCGTGCGCCCGGAACACATGCAGCTGCACAGCGCCCCGCCGCAGGTGAATGGCCACAACGTGGTGCAGGCCGTGCTCACCGCGAAGACCTACCAGGGCGCCAGCACCGAGCTGTGCCTGGGAGCCGGCGCCGAAGGCAAGTTGCCGATGAGCCTGGCCGTGCACGCCGACCATCAAGCCTCGCGCCTGGAGCACGGCTCGAAGGTCTGGCTGAGCTGGCCCATCGAGAAAAGCCTGCTGCTGGCCTGAACCACCGAATGCGTTAGTCCCCTTTTCGCCATCCCACCTGATCGGGAGCTGCCCCCATGTTCAATCCGAAAGAGTTCAATCCGCACCAGCAAGACTGCATCGAAGTCCTCATCGAAAAGACCCGTCGCGGCCAGATCGACCGCCGTACCTTCCTCAAGGGCATGGGCCTGATGGCCGCCCTGCCGCTGGCCCTGCGCAGCGGCGTGAGCTTTGCCGCAGGCGACAAGCCGCTGGTCGTCGTGAACTGGGGCGGCGACGCCATCAAGGCGTTCGGCAAGGCCTGGACCGAGGGCTTCTCCAAGGCCACCGGCATCCCCACCAAGATCGACGGCAGCGGCCCCACCGAGGGTGCCATCCGCACCCAACTGTCCAGCGGCCGGGTGAGCTGGGACGTGGTCGACGCGGAAAGCTCGATCCTGCAGAACCTGGGCAAGGAAGGCCTGGTGCAGCCCATCGACTACAACGTCGTATCCAAGGACAAGGTGCTGCCGGGCTTCGCCTACGAGTACGGTATCGCCGACTACATGCTCAGCTACGTGATCGCCTACGACAGCGAGCGCTTCGGCGACAAGGCGCCCAAGACCTGGGCGGACTTCTGGGACGTGAAGACCTTCCCTGGCAAGCGCACCCTCTACAAGTGGATGAACGGCATGCTCGAGGCCGCCCTGCTGGCCGACGGCGTGGCGCCGGACAAGCTCTACCCGCTGGACGTGCCGCGCGCGCTGAAGAAGATCGAAGAGCTGAAACCCCACGTGCTGGCCTTCTGGGGCTCGGGCGCGGAGACCCAGCAATTGCTGATCGAAGGCGAAGTGTCCATGGGCGCCATCTGGAACACTCGCGCCCAGGTGATTTCCGAGGACAGCGAAGACCGCATCAAGTGGACCTTCGACAACGCCCTGCTGGGCTGCAGCAACTGGGGCGTGCTCAAGGGCAACCCGGCCGGCACCGAGGCGGCCATGAAGTTCATTGCCTACGCCCAGGACCCGCAGTCCCAGGTCGAGCTGTTCAAGATGTTCGGCAACGGCCCGGCCAACCCCGCCGCCGCCGCGCTGATCCCGGACGACCGCAAGCACCTGAACTGCACCGACCCGGCGAACCTGCCCAAGCAGATCATGCTCAGCCACGAGTGGTACACCGACCACTACGCGGCGACCCTGGAGCAGTACCTGACCCACATTTCCAAGTGACGCGGAGCGCAGGTCATGGCCGATAACGCCCCCTCGCGGCTGAAGCTGGGCGCCCTGCTGCTGCCGCTGCCGCTGGTACTCTTCGTGTTCTACGTACTACCCTTCCTCGGTGTGCTCGGCTGGAGCGTGACCCTGCCGGAGCCGGGGATCGAGCAGTACCAGCGGATCATGACGGACCCGGCGATCCACGACGTGCTCTGGCGGACCTTCCGCCTTTGCACCACGGTCAGCGTGATCTCCCTGGTGATCGCCTACCTGATGGCCTACTGCTGGGTCTATAGCCCGCCGTTCTGGCAGCGCGTGGTGGAAATCTGCGTATTCATCCCGTTCTGGCTGTCGGTGCTGGTACGCGCCTTCGGCTGGCTGATCGCCTTGCGCAGCAACGGCCTGCTCAACGACTGGCTGCAGTACCTGGGCATCACCAACGAGCCTTTGCAGCTCACCCGCAACGAACTGGGCGTGGTGATCGGCATGGTCCACTTCATGGTGCCCTTCGCGCTGTTCCCGCTGGTCTCCACCATGCGCCGCCTCGACCCGCGCGTGCTGCTGGCCGCACGCGGCCTGGGTGCGGGACAGCTGCGTACGTTCTGGAGCATCTTCGTGCCGCAGACCATTCCCGGCATCCTCGGCGCCTTCATCATCGTCTTCGTGTTCTGCCTGGGCTTCTTCATCACCCCGGCGATCCTCGGTGGCGGGCAGACCGTGATGGTGGCCGAGTACGTCTACCTGCAGATGTTCCAGACCAGCAACTGGGGCCTGGGCGCGGCGCTATCGGTAGTGCTGCTGGCACTGGTGAGCGGGATGATCTGGGCGCTGCTGCGCATGACCCGCGTCGACAAGCTGGTGGGCTGAGGACTCAAGAATGAACGCACACGAAACCAAAGCCCCCAGCCGCCTGCTGGCGACCATGGCGATGATCTTCATGGTCTTCCCGCTGCTGGCGGTGATCCCGGTGTCCTTCACCAGCAAGCGCTTCCTGTCGATGCCCAACGGCAACTGGTCGCTGCGGCATTACCAGGCGCTGCTGGACAGCCCCGAATGGCTCTCGGCGATCGGCCAGAGCCTGATCGTGGCGACCGCCACCTGCATCATCGCCACCGCCCTGGCGGTGAGCTTCAGCCTGGGCATCTGGTACCTGCGCTCGCGCCTGGCAACCCTGCTGATCGGCCTGGTGCTGCTGCCCATGGCGATCCCGCCGATGATCTCGGCGATGGTCCTGTACTTCATGGAGACCAAGGTCAGCCAGTTCGCCCCAGGCATGGGCTACGACACCCTGGTCGGCCTGACCATCGCGCACATCGTGATGGTCGTGCCCTACGGCGTGGTGACCATGCTGGTGGCGCTGAGCCAACTGGACCGGCGCATCGAACTGGCCGCGCGCAACCTCGGTGCGAGCCTGGGCCAGACCACCTTCATGGTGGTGCTGCCGAACCTCAAGCTGGGCGTGGCGAGCACGGCGCTGCTGTGCTTCGCACTGAGCTGGGAAGAAATCGCAGTGACCCTGTTCGTCACCAGCACCGAGGTGAACACCTTGCCCCGGCAGATCTGGTCCGGCCTGCGCGACAACATCGACCCGGCCGTGGCGGCCATCTCGGTGGTGCTGATCGCCCTGACCTTCGTCGCGCTGATCGGGCGGATGGTTGCCCAGAAGATTGCAGCACGACCGGCAGGCAGCTGAAGCCGCACTGTCGGCGTGACCAGCTTGCACCACCGTAGGATGGCGTGGAGCGCAGCGATACCCATCGATGCCGTGCACGAACAGCATGGGTATCGCTGCGCACCACCCATCCTACATAGCGCTCTTCCGGCGAAAGCGGTGCAAGCGAATCACTCCGCCTTCTTGCGAATCCAGTACAGGTAAGTCCCCGCTTCTTCCTGCTGCTCCACCAGCTCGTGGCCGAGGAAGACGCAGAACTTGGGGATGTCGCGGCGGGTGGAAGGGTCGGTGGCGATCACCTTGAGCAGGCCGCCGGCCGGCAGGTCACGCACCTTGTTGTGCAGCATCATGACCGGCTCGGGGCAGTTCAGGCCGGTGGCGTCGAGGATTGCGTCGACAGGCTGGGACATCACGTCGCTCCAGAAAAACAATGGCGCATTGTCGCGCAAAGGGCACCATGCGGTCACCCCGCGTCCGTCCGGGTCACCGAACCTTGGTTGGGGGTAGGCGCTGCGGGCGCCGGGCATGCTGGCGCATCCGCCCAGCCCCTGATCGACAGGAATGACGATGCGCGCCCTCCTCTGCCTATGCCTCGCGCTGCTCGCCGGCTGCGCCGCTCGCGACCAGGTCCCCGACTTCAACGCCAGCATCGGCCAGGACCTGCCGGCCACCTGGTTCGAGGCGGTGATCACCGCCCGCGACGGCACCAAGCTTTCCGCCACCGTGTTCCAACCCGCTCTGAAGGCTGGCGAAACAGCGCCACTGATCGTCCACACCCACGGCTGGGGCGGCTGGCGGGTCACCGGGCCGGGTGGTTACTACGGCAAGAACATGATGTCCGGACGTGCCGCGCTGCGTGCCTGGAAAGCCGGCTTCTGGGTGGTCAGCTACGACCAGCGCGGCTGGGGCGGCAGCGACGGACGCATCGAGATGATGAACCCGCAGTTCGAGGTGCGGGACGCCAGTGCAGTGATCGACTGGGCCGCCACGCACCTGACCCGGCTGGACATGGACGGCCCGAACGACCCGCGCGTGGGTATGCTCGGCGAAAGCTACGGCGGCGCCGTGCAGCTGCTGGCCTCGGCGGAAGACCCGCGCATCGACGCCATCGTCCCCATCGCCACCTGGTATGACCTCGCCGCCGCCCTGGCGCCGGACGGCCAGCTGAAGATCGGCTGGGGCGGCGTGCTGGTGAGCCTGGGACTGGCCACTGGCTACGACCTGGGCAAATTCGTCCAGGCCGACTACCTGCATACCGCCGGCGGACGCATGGCCGCACCGGTGCAGGCCGAGTTGCACGCCAACAGCCTTGCCAGCTATTGCGCGGCGGGTCGCCTGCCCCACGCCGACACCCTGCTGATCCAGGGCCTGCGCGACACGCTGTTCCCGCTGGACCAGGGCCTGCAGATCCGCCAGTGCCTCAAGCAGGGCCCCGCCGACGTGCGCCTGCTAGGCATGCAGGGCGGGCATATCCTGCCGCCGCCGTTGCAGGCCTGGAGCGGGCTGCCGCCGTTCAACAACGAGCCGGTGATCCATTGTGGTTCGCGGGCGATCAACCTCTACACCGGCATAGTCGCCTGGTACGAGGAAAAGCTGCGCAAGCGCCCCGGCGCCGCCGACGGCGTGCCGGACCTGTGTATCAGCCTCGATCTCGACCAGGGCGTGGCACTGGACGAGCTGCCACCACCCGGCCCGACCGTGACACTGCCTGCCACATCCATTCGCCCGGCGGTGAGTGGACTGGTGCAGCCTTCGCGATTCCTCGGCTTGCAACGGGTGAGCGAGCCCAGCGCCCTGCTGGGCAGTGCCGAGGTGCGCCTGACCCAACCGCTGACGGAACGCCCCGACGCACAGGTATTCGCGGCCCTGGCAATCCGCAGCGCCGATGGCCGCTTGCGCCGCCTGGATGAACAGGTGAAACCGCTGGCGAACCGGGGTAACACTCGTCTGAACGCCGTCAGCACCAGCCTTGCACCAGGGGATGAGATCGGCCTGCTGCTCAGCGGCTTCAGCGACCAGTACCTGTTCAACAGTTCCTGGCGGATGGCGCCAGTAGAATTGCAGGGTGAGGTGCAATTGCCGAGCCTGGTGCCGTTGCAGCCTCGCGTCGCCGAACTTCGGTAGGTACGTACCTATCGGCGAACCGTAGGATGGCGTGGAGCGAAGCGATACCCATCGACGAGTCGGCAAATCGCAAGCTCCACCCATCCTACGAAGAGCACTGTGCCGTGCGATTCGCGAGCAAGGACTAGGCCCCCCTCGGCCCTACGAAGGGCGAGCCAGTGCCAACCTGTAGGAGCGAGCTTGCTCGCGAACAGAGCCGCACCCACACTTCTCAGCAGAACGACTAGCGCAACGGGCCGTCCGGCGCCTCGTCCAGCTGTGCCAGCAACATCGGCTGGCCATCGCCCTCGGCGGACAGCAGCGCCCACTGCTCTTTCTTGCCCAGACGCCGATACACCTGCTTCACCTGGCTACCCAGGGGCAATGGCGCCTTGAAGTGCGCATCCAGGCGGACGTTCTCCGCGAGGCGGCGGCCGGTCAGGCTGCGTGCCAGGCCCCACATGCCGTGGGCAAAGGGCTTGCCGAATCCATAGTGCGAGGCCATCAGCCGAGACAAGTGCAGCGGGTTGAAGTCGCCGCTGAGCCCGGCATAGCGCCAGCCGACGATCTTCGGCACGCGCCATTGCACACCGGAGTGCGCCGGCGCCTCCAGGGTGTGCCACTGGGCACGCTCGGGCAATGGATCGGGCTCTCGCCCCTCATCGAGAAAGTCGCCACGACGCAGGTAGGTGGTGATCGACTGCCAATAGAGGATGTCGTGGTGCCAGGCCTCGGTGACCACATCCACCTCCAGGCCCAGCTCGCTGCGACGGCTGGTGAGAATGCGGCAGTCGAACTGCAGCGGCTCGTTCTCGTCGAGCAGACGGTAGCGCTGGATATGGCTGCGCAGGTGGATCAGCCCGACTACCGACAGTGGCATGCGCGAGCGGCTGAGCAGACGCAGGTGCAGCGGCAGGCTGATGACCTGCGGATAGAGCAGCGGCACGCCCAGCGCCGGATCGAGGCCGAAGTGCTGGCGATACGCGCGCAGGTGGCGCAGGTCGAATTTCAGGGTGCGGCTGTCCATCGCCAGGTAAGGCACGCGCTCATCACGGCCGAGGCCGCGGCGTGGCAGCAGCATGCGGCTGTAACTGCCCAGGAGGGAGGGCAACTTTCGCTTCACGAAGGTCTCCGGAGGATCTCGCGCCGCACAGCATGGGGCAATGCGCGGCGGCGCGGCAAGTCACCGAAGGTCGGGTGGCGCTACCAGGCGCCTGCAGGTCGCTAGCGCTCGCCCTTCTCGATGCGGCGCAGGTGGCAGGTCACTTCCTCGCGGTCGTGGTAGAGCTGCTTGCAGCCGATCTGCACCTTCAGGCCGCGTTCGCGGAAGGACTCCTCCAGGCGGTCGAGGATGCGCCGCACCTCGGCGTAGCGCTGTTTCATCGGCAGCTTGAGATTGACGATGGCCTCGCGGCACAGCCCTTCACCGATCCAGGTTTCGATCATCGCGCCGGTACGCGCGGGCTTCTCGACGATGTCGCAGACCATCCAGTCCATGCGCTGGCGCGGCCGGAAGGCGTAACCGTCGACGCGCTGGTGCTCGACCAGCCCGGAGTACATCAGGTTCTCCGCCATCGGCCCGTTGTCCACGGCGACGACACGCATCTCGCGGTTCACCAGCTGCCACGTCCAGCCGCCGGGCGATGCGCCCAGGTCCACGGCGAGCATGTCCGGCGCCAGGCGGCGGTCCCAATCGGCGCGGGGAATGAAGTGATGCCAGGCCTCTTCCAGCTTCAGCGTCGAACGGCTGGGCGCCTCGCGGGGGAACTTCAGGCGCGGGATACCCATGGGCCACATGGCGCAGTTGCGCGCCTCGGCCAGGCCAATGAATGCCTCGCGGCCGGAGCGGAAGGTCAGCAGCAGGCGCGGCAGGCTGGGGTCTTCCACCAGCTTGCCGGCTTTCACCAGCGCGGCACGCAGCGGCTTCTCGAACTTGCGGCAGAAGGTCGAGAGCTCCTTGCCATCGTTGGTGTCGAACACCTCCAGCCAGAGGCTACCGCATTGCGGAAAAGCGGCCAGGGCCTCGAGGATCGCGCCGATGCGGTCCGTCTCCGGCAGCGCGGTGAAGTCGTTACCACGTGCCCACTGGCGCGGGAAGATCAGCTCGGAGAAGCGCATCTGACGCATCAGGCGGTCAGCGCCGTCGGCGTCCATGCAGATGAATTCGGCGTAGGCGGTGGCCGGCTTGGCTCGGGCGTAGCCGGGGATGTCCAGGCGCGCGGCATGTTCGGACAGTTCGGCGCAGACCTCGTTCTCGAAGCCGGGACGGCAGTGTAGTAGCAGGGTATTCATCGGGGTGTCTCCTCGGCCGCGCACTATAGAGGCTGCCCGCGAAGGTTTCATGCAGATTCGCAGGAATAGTCCCACAGCCAGCGTCATTTGTTCTGAACCCACCCGCAAGACGAACGGTCCAGAACAGATGGCAAGACCCCGTCGGGCGGTCTAGCTTGAGTGTTCTGGCCTAACCGCCCAGAAGACTGCCCGATGATTGCCCTGCATGGCGAAGATGGCCGCCAATCGCGCTTTTTCTGCGATGGATCAGCTCGGTTGATCGCTCTTTCGCCAAGTATCGCGGGTGCACTCGCGTCACCGCCGTGCCGCCCTGTCGATCACGAGCAGAATCCAAGCCTGAGGAGAATGTCATGCCCGCAGTGGATAGCCTGAACAGCCTGCGCACCCTGGAGGTCGCCGGCAAGACCTATCACTACTACAGCCTGCCTGAAGCGGCGAAGAGTCTGGGGGACCTGGGCAAACTGCCCATGTCCCTGAAAGTCCTGCTGGAAAACCTGTTGCGCTGGGAGGACAACAACACCGTCACCGGCGACGACCTCAAAGCCCTGGCCGCCTGGCTGAAGACCCGCAGCTCCGAGCGCGAGATCCAGTATCGCCCCGCCCGCGTGCTGATGCAGGACTTCACCGGGGTACCAGCAGTGGTCGACCTCGCCGCCATGCGCGACGCCGTGGCCAAGGCTGGCGGCGACCCGCAGAAGATCAACCCGCTGTCTCCCGTCGACCTGGTCATCGACCACTCGGTGATGGTGGACAAGTTCGCCAGCCAGTCGGCCTTCGCCCAGAACGTCGAGATCGAGATGGAGCGCAACGGCGAGCGCTACGCCTTCCTGCGCTGGGGGCAGAACGCCTTCGACAACTTCCGCGTGGTGCCGCCGGGCACCGGCATCTGCCACCAGGTCAACCTGGAGTACCTGGGGCGCACCGTCTGGACCAAGGACGAGGACGGCCGCACCTACGCCTTCCCCGACACCCTGGTCGGTACCGATTCGCACACCACCATGATCAACGGTCTCGGCGTGCTCGGCTGGGGCGTGGGTGGCATCGAGGCGGAAGCAGCCATGCTCGGCCAGCCGGTGTCGATGCTGATTCCCGAGGTGATCGGCTTCAAGCTGACCGGCAAGTTGAAGGAGGGCATCACCGCCACCGACCTGGTGCTGACCGTCACTCAGATGCTGCGCAAGAAAGGCGTCGTGGGAAAATTCGTCGAGTTCTATGGCGACGGCCTCGCCGACCTGCCGCTGGCCGACCGTGCCACCATCGCCAACATGGCCCCGGAGTACGGCGCCACCTGCGGCTTCTTCCCGGTGGACGAGATCACCCTGGGCTACCTGCGCCTGTCCGGTCGCCCGGAAGATGCCGTCAAGCTGGTGGAGGCCTACAGCAAGGCCCAGGGCCTGTGGCGCGAGAAAGGCCACGAACCGGTGTTCACCGACTCCCTGCAACTGGACATGGGCGATGTCGAGGCCAGCCTCGCCGGGCCCAAGCGGCCCCAGGACCGCGTTGCCCTCGGCCATGTCAGCCAGGCCTTCGATGACTTCCTCGGCCTGCAGATCAAACCGGCCTCCACCGAGGAAGGCCGCCTGCTCAGTGAAGGTGGCGGCGGTGCGGCTGTCGGCGCCTCCCCTGCGTACGGTGAAGCGGATTACCAGCATGACGGCCACACCTACCGGCTGAAGAATGGCGCCGTGGTGATCGCTGCCATCACCTCCTGCACCAACACCTCCAACCCCAGCGTGATGATGGCCGCCGGCCTGCTGGCGAAGAAGGCGCTGGAAAAAGGCCTGCAGCGCAAACCCTGGGTAAAGAGCTCACTGGCGCCCGGCTCCAAGGTGGTGACCGATTATTTCCGCGCCGCCGGCCTGACCCGTTACCTGGACGAACTGGGCTTCGACCTGGTGGGCTATGGCTGCACCACCTGCATCGGCAACTCCGGCCCGCTGCTCGACCCCATCGAGAAGGCCATCCAGCAGGCGGACCTCACCGTCGCCTCGGTGCTCTCCGGCAACCGCAACTTCGAGGGCCGCGTGCATCCGCTGGTGAAAACCAACTGGCTGGCTTCACCGCCGCTGGTGGTCGCCTATGCGCTGGCCGGCACCGTGCGCACTGACCTGACCAGGGACCCGCTAGGCACCGGCAAGGACGGCAAACCGGTTTATCTGAAGGACATCTGGCCGACCCAGCAGGAAATCGCCGACGCCGTTCAGAAAGTCGACACGGCGATGTTCCACAAGGAGTACGCCGAAGTCTTCCAGGGCGACGAAAAATGGCGTGCAATCCAGGTGCCGGACGCCAAGACCTACACCTGGCAGGACGACTCCACCTACATCCAGCATCCGCCCTTCTTCGAGCACATCGCCGAGGCGCCGCCGAAGGTCGAGGACATCAATGGCGCCAGTATCCTCGCGGTACTGGGTGACTCAGTGACCACCGACCACATCTCCCCCGCCGGCAACATCAAGAAGGACAGTCCGGCCGGGCGCTACCTCAGCGAGCACGGCGTGGCCTACGCGGACTTCAACTCCTACGGTTCGCGCCGTGGCAACCATGAGGTGATGATGCGCGGCACCTTCGCCAACATCCGCATCAAGAACGAGATGCTCGGTGGCGAGGAAGGCGGCAACACGCTTTACGTCCCGACCGGCGACAAGCTGGCGATCTACGACGCCGCCATGCGCTACCAGCAGGACGACACCCCGCTGGTCATCGTCGCCGGCAAGGAATACGGCACCGGTTCGTCCCGCGACTGGGCGGCCAAGGGCACCAACCTGCTGGGTGTGAAAGCGGTGATCGCCGAGAGCTTCGAGCGCATCCACCGCTCCAACCTGGTAGGCATGGGTGTACTGCCGTTGCAGTTCAAGGACGGCCAGGACCGCAAGGCGCTGAAGCTGACCGGCAAGGAAGTGCTGAGCATCAGCGGGCTGTCCGGCGAGCTGAAGCCGCACATGAACCTCAAGGTGTCGGTGAAGCGCGAGGACGGCAGCCAGGACAGCTTCGAGGTGCTCTGCCGCATCGATACGCAGAACGAGGTCGAGTACTTCAAGGCCGGCGGCATCCTCCACTATGTGCTGCGCAGCCTGATCTGACGACTACCGCAAGACAGCGCGGCGGCCTGCAACGGGCCGCCGCCCGCTCCTTTCGTTTTATTTCGGTGACCAGTGGCGATACGCTATCGTCATTCTCTCGGCGTCACTCTTCTGACATTTTTCTGTGATCGCTATCAAATTTCCGATCCGGCGGCCGATAAGCTGGACAGATGTACCAATTCGTCTTTCTCCCGAGATCCGAGCCTGATGCGCAACAACCAGCCGATCACCCAGCGTGAACGCACCTTCCCCGCCGAACAGCGGCTGATCTCCACGACCAACGCCCGCGGTGTCATCAGCTACGTCAACGATGCCTTCAGCGCCATCAGCGGCTTTTCCCGTGAAGAGCTGGTGGGCGCGGCACACAACCTGGTACGCCATCCGGACGTGCCGCCGGCGGTGTTCGCGCACATGTGGACGACCCTGAAGAAGGGCCGCCCCTGGATGGGCATCGTCAAGAATCGCTGCAAGAACGGCGACCATTACTGGGTCAGTGCCTATGTCACGCCGATGTACGAGCACAACGAGATCGTCGGCTACGAATCGGTGCGGGTGAAGCCCACCGCGGAACAGGTGCGTCGCGCCGAGGCCCTGTATGCGCGGATCAACGCCGGCAAGTCGGCCATCCCCGCTCGCGACCGCTGGTTGCCGGTGCTGCTGGACTGGCTGCCGTTCATCCTGATCGGCCAGATCGGCTTCCTCATTGGCGCCTGGCTGAACTCCCACTGGGGCTTCCTGCTGGCCGCCCTGCTCTCGATCCCGCTGGGCCTCGCCGGCCTGGGCTGGCAGCAACGCGGGCTGAAGCGCCTGCTGCGTCTGGCCGAGCAGACCACCTCCGACCCGCTGATCGCACAGATGTACACCGACAGCCGAGGCGCCCAGGCACGCCTGGAAATGTCGATTCTCAGCCAGGAAGCACGGCTGAAAACCTGTCTGACCCGTTTGCAGGACACTGCTGAAACACTCACCGAGCAGGCCCGCGAGGCCGACTCTCTGGCCCACCACAGCTCCGCCGGGCTGGACCGCCAGCGCCAGGAAACCGAGCAGGTAGCCACCGCTGTCAACCAGATGGCTGCGACCACCCAGGAAGTGGCCGACAACGTGCAGCGCACCGCGGACGCCACCCGCCAGGCCAACAACCTGACCACCGAAGGCCGGCAGATCGCCGCCGAGACCCGCGAGGCCATGCAGCGTCTCTCCAGCTCCGTGGGCGAAACCGGTGAAGCGGTCAGCCAACTGGCCCGCGACAGCGAGCAGATCGGTGGCGTAGTGGATGTGATCAAGGGCATCGCCGACCAGACCAACCTGCTGGCCCTCAACGCCGCCATCGAAGCCGCCCGTGCCGGCGAGATGGGCCGCGGCTTCGCCGTGGTGGCCGACGAAGTGCGCCAACTGGCCCAGCGCACCGCCGAGTCCACCGGGCAGATTCACCAGCTCATCGCCAACCTGCAGAACACGGCCACCGAGGCGGTGCGTGCCATGGACTCCGGCCGTCGCCAAGCTGACGAGGGCGTCGAGCGCGTAATGCAGGCTGACAACGCGCTGGTGGGCATCAGCGACGCAGTGGCCAACATCACCGAAATGGCCACCCAGATCGCTGCCGCCGCGGAGGAACAGAGCGCTGTGGCCGAGGAGATCAACCGCAATATCAGCACCATCGCCAACCTGGCCGATGAGACCTCCGGCGAAGCCCAGCGCACGGCCCTGCTCAGCGAGGAGCTGACGCAGACCGCGCACCGCCAGTACTCACTGGTGGAGCGGTTCAACCGCTGAGGCCAGACAACGCGTAGGGCGGATATCGCGCCAGCGTTATCCGCTGTGACCTGAAACGACGAATAACCCGGAACGAGTTATTCGCCCTACGGCCCAGCGCAAAAGGCTTTTCGTAGGAGCGAGCTTGCTCGCGAACCGGGCCCCGCCGCGAAGCGGTTCGCGAGCAAGCTCGCTCCTACAGGTCCTGCCACCGCGTCAGACTACTTGAAGTCCCACTGCATCTGAGCCGGGATGCTGACATCCCGCGAGGACTGCACGCACACGTCCACGTAGTCGGTGAAGCGCGGCGGCGCGGCGATACCTTCGTCGAGCAGGCGCTGGTTGTCGAACAGGTAGTTGAGGTCGGCGAAACCGCTGTACAGACGCAGCGCACGCAGCACCAGACGCGGGTTGGCCTTGCCGATACGGCTCTCGAAACTGCCGGCCAGCTCGCGCAGATCCTCCGAACTGACCTTGCGATAACGCTGGCCAACTGGCGCTTCGCCTCGGGCATCGGCATACGCCTGGTCGATTTCGCCAAAGGTGCAGGCGGAACCGTGGCCGGCGGAGATGTGGTAGAGGCTGTGGTTGAGCGTCGGCTTGAGTGCCAGCGCCACCAACGCTTCGGCGCAGTAGTCCACGGGGATCACGTCGATCTGCTCATCCAGGCTGCAGGTGAAGCTCTCCAGGGCAAAGCCCATGCGGAACACCCAGAAGATACTCCCCGAGGCGCGGCAACCCAGTTCACGATGCCCGACCACGATGGATGGCCGCGCCACCACCAGGGGCAGCGACGGCAGTTCCTCGCGCATACGCCGCTCGATCTCGGCCTTGGAGGCGGTGTAGTCCACCAGTTGCTCTTCACTGTCCGGGAAATCCCACGACTCGCGCACTGGCGACTCTCGCTGTGGCCCGCAGCACATGGCCGTGCCCACATGCAGGAAGCGCTTGAGATTGCGCGACTGGCTGAGCAATTTGGCGAAGGCGAAGGTGCCTTCGACGTTCACCGGCCAGATGCTCGGGTTCTTCGAGAACGAGGCCACCGCCGCGCAATTGATCACCTGCTCCACACGCATCAGACGGGCGCGCTCGCCGTGCATCCAGACAGTGTCGAGCAGGTCGCCGCAGAGGATCTGGCTTTCCTGAAGGCTCTCCAGCTCAGTCTCTGGCACGCAGTGAAGACGCAGGTTGTCGCGCAGCCGCTCCAGGCCCTGCTCAGGGAATTCTGCTCGGACCAGGAACAGCAACGCCGGACCGTGGCCGTCTGCGATCAGGTGGGCGGCAACGGAGCCGCCGAGGAAACCGGTGGCACCCGTCAGCAGCAGGCTTTGCGTAGAGCCGGGAGCGAATCGAGTGGTGGGAGGGGCAATACGATCAGCGTAGTGGGGATTCATGGCAGCCTTCGGCCTGTCCTCTGGAAACGGGGCGCCGACTTTAGGGAGCCGGCGCGGGCGAGAATAGGAAGGCAGCCTTAAGAGCCGCTTAGGGCAATAGGAATGTGACGATATTCTCCACGGCGCTTCGCAGATGCTGCTCGTGGGTCAGCCCGGACACCTTGAGCGGCTTGAGGTCGTGGTCGGCAGCCGCCAGCCAGCGCAACTGGATCGCAGGCGACAGCGAGTAACCCTCCACCGTGGGTCGATCACCCAGCGCATCACGCTCGCCCTGCACTATCAGGCTCGGCGTCCTCAACTCGGCGAGGTGAGCGACGCGTGGCTTCTCAGGTTTGCCGGCGGCATAGAACGGGTAGCCAAGACAGACCAGCGCATCGGCGCCCAGTTCGTCCGCCAGCAGGCTCGCCATTCGCCCACCCATGGACTTGCCGCCAATCGCCAGCTTGCCCGACACCTCGGCGCGAACCTGCGCGTAAACCTGCCGCCAGCACTCGAGCAACTGCTTCTGCGGGTTCGGCGGACGCCGCTTTCCGTCCGCGCGACGCATAGCCATATAGGGGAACTCGAAGCGCACCACCGAGATACCTCTATCGGCCAGGCGCAAGGCCATGTCGTCCATGAACGGACTGTCCATCGGCGCCCCTGCGCCATGCGCCAGAACCAGCGTCGCTGACAGTTCGCGCCGTGCCGGGTTCCGCAGCAGCGACAAAGGACCGCAGGCGCCCGCGACAGAGGTCTCAGGTGCCAATTGATCCGAATCAATATTCCGGGAAGTGCCTTTATCCATCCTTCACTCCGCTAATTCCGAATTAGTACCTATCCCAAGGGGGAGGGGCGGCATACGCCGTAAGCCGTAAAAAACCTTGCCGGGATGGGCATAGCCCATAACCGTGGATGGAAGCCCATAAATGAGCACAACCAATCAGACCGCTTATAACTATAAGGTGGTCCGCCAGTTCGCCATTATGACAGTGGTGTGGGGGATCGTCGGCATGGCCGTCGGTGTCCTGATCGCCGCGCAACTGGTGTGGCCGGACCTTAACCTCGGCTTACCGTGGACGAGCTTCGGCCGCCTGCGTCCGCTGCACACCAATGCGGTGATCTTCGCCTTCGGCGGCTGCGCACTGTTCGCCACCAGCTACTACTCGGTGCAGCGCACCTGCCAGACCCGCCTGTTCGCAGGCCCGCTCGCTTCCTTCACCTTCTGGGGTTGGCAGCTGGTGATCCTGCTGGCTGCCATCACCCTGCCGCTGGGCATGACCTCCTCCAAGGAGTACGCCGAGCTGGAATGGCCGATCGACATCCTGATCACCATCGTCTGGGTCTCCTATGCCATCGTCTTCTTTGGCACGCTGATGAAGCGCAAGACCAAGCACATCTATGTGGGCAACTGGTTCTTCGGCGGCTTCATCCTGACCGTGGCCATCCTGCACGTGGTCAACAACCTGGAAATCCCGGTCAGCCTGACCAAGTCCTACTCGCTGTACTCGGGCGCAACCGACGCCATGATCCAGTGGTGGTACGGCCACAACGCCGTGGGCTTCTTCCTGACCGCCGGTTTCCTGGGGATGATGTACTACTTCGTACCCAAGCAGGCCGAGCGTCCGGTCTACTCCTACCGCCTGTCCATCGTGCACTTCTGGGCGCTGATCGCCGTCTACATCTGGGCCGGTCCGCACCACCTGCACTACACCGCGCTGCCGGACTGGGCGCAGTCCCTGGGCATGGTGATGTCCCTGATCCTGCTGGCTCCGAGCTGGGGCGGCATGATCAACGGCATGATGACCCTCTCGGGCGCCTGGCATAAGCTGCGCACCGACCCGATCCTGCGCTTCCTGGTGGTCTCCCTGGCCTTCTACGGCATGTCCACCTTCGAGGGCCCGATGATGGCCATCAAGACCGTCAACGCGCTTTCGCACTACACCGACTGGACCATCGGCCACGTACACGCCGGCGCTCTGGGCTGGGTCGCCATGGTATCCATCGGTTCGCTCTACCACATGATCCCGAAAGTCTTCGGTCGCGAGCAGATGCACAGCGTAGGCCTGATCAACACCCACTTCTGGCTGGCCACCATCGGTACCGTTCTGTACATCGCCTCCATGTGGGTCAACGGCATCACCCAGGGCCTGATGTGGCGCGCAGTGAACTCCGACGGCACCCTCACCTACTCCTTCGTCGAAGCCCTGGCCGCCGGCCATCCCGGCTTCATCGTGCGGATGATCGGCGGTGCCATCTTCCTGCTGGGCATGCTGGTCATGGCCTACAACGTCTGGCGCACCGTAGCGGCCGCCAAGCCGGCTGAAATGCAAGCCGCGGCGCAGATGGCCTGAGGAGACCGACATGAAACACGAAGTACTCGAGAAAAACGTCGGCCTGCTGGCCATCTGCATGGCGGTTGCCGTGAGCATCGGTGGCCTGACCCAGATCGTTCCGCTGTTCTTCCAGGACGTCACCAACACCCCGGTGGAGGGCATGAAACCCTACACCGCCCTGCAACTGGAAGGCCGTGATGTGTACATCCGCGAAGGCTGCGTAGGCTGCCACTCGCAGATGATCCGTCCGTTCCGCGCCGAGACCGAGCGCTACGGCCACTACTCCGTCGCCGGAGAAAGCGTCTGGGACCACCCGTTCCTGTGGGGTTCCAAACGTACCGGCCCGGACCTGGCCCGTGTCGGCGGCCGCTACTCGGACGACTGGCACCGCGCGCACCTCTACAACCCGCGCAACGTGGTGCCGGAATCGAAGATGCCCGCCTACCCCTGGCTGGTCGAGAACAAGCTCGATGGCAAGGACACGGCAAAGAAACTGGAAGTGATGCGTGTCATGGGCGTGCCCTACACGGACGACGACATCGCTGGCGCCAGCGACGCCGTCAAAGGCAAGACCGAAATGGACGCGGTCGTCGCGTACCTGCAGGTCCTCGGCACCTCCATCAAGAACAAGCGGTGACAGCATGGATATCGGGACCATTCGCGGCCTCGGCACCGTCATCGTGATGGTGGCCTTCGTCGGCGTACTGCTCTGGGCTTACGGCGGCAAACGCAAGGAGCGCTTCGACGAAGACGCGCTACTGCCTTTCGCGGATGACCCGGCAGCCAAGCGTCACGCTGAGCAAGAGCAAGCTTCTAGGAGCAACAACGCATGACTACCTTCTGGAGTCTGTACATCACCGTTCTAACAGTCGGCTCGCTGATCGCCCTGCTGTGGCTGGTATTCGCCACCCGCAGCGGGCAATCGTCGAACACCACCGACCAGACCATGGGCCACGCCTTCGACGGCATCGAGGAATACGACAACCCGCTGCCCAAGTGGTGGTTCCTGCTGTTCGTCGGCACCATCGTGTTCGCCGCCGGCTACCTGGTCCTCTATCCGGGCCTGGGCAACTGGAAAGGCATCCTGCCGGGCTACGACGGCGGCTGGACCCAGGACAAGC
The DNA here is from genome assembly GCF_051990045.1 of Pseudomonas sp. YH-1. Lineage (NCBI taxonomy): Bacteria > Pseudomonadati > Pseudomonadota > Gammaproteobacteria > Pseudomonadales > Pseudomonadaceae > Pseudomonas > Pseudomonas sp. YH-1. The sequence continues at coordinate 5,204,532 of NZ_CP178184.1, forward strand.
AATGGGAACGTGAAGAGGCCCTGGCCAAGGAAAAATACGGCCCGATCTTCGCCAAATACGCTGCCATGCCCGTGGAAGAAGTAGCGAAAGACCCGCAAGCCATGAAAATGGGCGAGCGCCTCTTCGCCACCTACTGCTCCATCTGCCACGGCTCGGACGCCAAGGGTGCCGTCGGCTTCCCCAACCTGACCGACAGCGACTGGCGCTGGGGCGGCACCGCCCAGGACATCCAGGCCACCATCCTCGGTGGTCGCCACGCCGCCATGCCGGCCTGGGGTGAAGTGCTGGGCGACAAGGGCGTGCAGGACGTCGCCGCCTTCGTCACCGCCAATCTGGACGGCCGCAAGCTGCCCGAAGGCGTGACCGCCGAGAACGTGGACAACGGCAGCAAGCTGTTCGCCACCACCTGCGTCGCCTGTCACGGCCCGGAAGGCAAGGGCAACCCGATCATGGGCGCGCCTGACCTGACCCACCCGGCCGCGTTCATCTACGGCTCCAGCTACGCGCAACTGCAGCAGACCATCCGTCACGGCCGCCAGGGCCAGATGCCAGCGCAGGAGCAATACCTGGGTAAAGACAAGGTGCACATCCTCGCCGCTTACATCTACAACATTTCCGGCCAGGCGAAGTAAACTCCCCGCCCCAACTCGCGCCCACTAAAACGGGCGCGAGTTTCTTACCTCCGCAATATCGCGACGAAGTGTCGCACCCTCTCTATCTCCTTTCTTCACACCCTCCCCGTTCGCGTCTAAGCTGGATTCCATTCGCAAACCTGCAATACGACTAACCTGACCCACTTCCCAGGTTGGTGCGAGCGAGCCGAAACGATCGGTAAGCGGCGGCGCAAAGCGCTCCAAAGCAGGCGTCAAACCGGCATCGCGCCACGGCCCGGCGCGTTGCAATGGCCACCTGCTTTCTCCATACTTGCCGCCGTTTTTTTGACCATAAAATCCAAAAACCGTGGAACCTTAGAATGAGCACAGCAATCAGTCCGACTGCTTATAACTATAAGGTCGTCCGCCAGTTCGCCATCATGACGGTGGTCTGGGGGATACTTGGAATGGGGGTCGGTGTTTACATCGCCTCACAGTTGGTTTGGCCCCAGTTGAACCTGGACCTTCCCTGGACCAGTTTCGGGCGCCTGCGTCCGCTGCACACCAACCTGGTGATCTTCGCCTTCGGCGGCTGTGCTCTCTTTGCAACTTCCTACTACGTCGTACAGCGCACCTGCCAGACCCGCCTGGTCTCTGACAGCCTCGCGGCCTTCACCTTCTGGGGTTGGCAAGCGGTAATCGTGCTGGCCGGCATCACCCTGCCGCTGGGCTACACCTCCTCCAAGGAGTACGCCGAGCTGGAATGGCCGATCGACATCCTGCTGGCCATCGTCTGGGTCACCTACGCACTGGTGTTCTTCGGCACCGTGATGAAGCGCAAGACCAAGCACATCTACGTGGGCAACTGGTTCTACGGTGCGTTCATCCTCGTTACCGCCATGCTGCACATCGTCAACAGCGCGGAACTGCCGGTCACCTGGTTCAAGTCCTACTCGGTCTACGCCGGCGCCACCGACGCGATGATCCAGTGGTGGTACGGCCACAACGCCGTGGGCTTCTTCCTGACCACCGGCTTCCTCGGCATGATGTACTACTTCGTACCCAAGCAGGCCGAGCGTCCGATCTACTCCTATCGCCTGTCCATCGTGCACTTCTGGGCGCTGATCACCCTGTACATCTGGGCCGGCCCGCACCACCTGCACTACACCGCTCTGCCGGACTGGGCCCAGTCGCTGGGCATGGTGATGTCCCTGATTCTGCTGGCTCCGAGCTGGGGTGGCATGATCAACGGCATGATGACCCTGTCGGGCGCCTGGCATAAGCTGCGCACCGACCCGATCCTGCGCTTCCTGGTGGTCTCCCTCGCCTTCTACGGCATGTCCACCTTCGAAGGCCCGATGATGGCGATCAAGACCGTCAACTCCCTGTCGCACTACACCGACTGGACCATCGGCCACGTACACGCCGGCGCTCTGGGCTGGGTTGCGATGATCTCCATCGGCTCCCTGTACCACCTGATTCCGAAGGTCTTCGGCCGCGAGCAGATGCACAGCGTGGGCCTGATCAACGCCCACTTCTGGCTGGCCACCATCGGTACCGTGCTGTACATCGCCTCCATGTGGGTCAACGGCATCACCCAGGGCCTGATGTGGCGTGCGATCAACGCCGACGGCACCCTCACCTACTCCTTCGTGGAAGCCCTGCAGGCCAGCCACCCGGGCTTCATCGTCCGTGCACTGGGCGGCGCCTTCTTCGCCTCCGGCATGCTGCTGATGGCCTACAACACCTTCCGTACTGTGCGCGGTTTCAAACAGGCTGATGCCGATGCCGCTGCCCAGATCCCCGCTGTAGGAGCTCACTGATGAAGCACGAAGTAGTCGAGAAGAATATCGGCCTTCTGGCCTTCTTCATGGTCATTGCGGTGAGCATCGGCGGTCTGACCCAGATCGTTCCGCTGTTCTTCCAGGACGTCACCAACAAGCCGGTCGAAGGCATGAAGCCGCGCACCGCGCTGGAACTGGAAGGCCGTGACATCTACATCCGCGAAGGCTGCGTAGGCTGCCACTCGCAGATGGTCCGTCCGTTCCGCGCCGAGACCGAGCGCTACGGCCACTACTCCGTCGCCGGCGAAAGCGTCTGGGACCACCCGTTCCTGTGGGGCTCCAAGCGTACCGGTCCGGACCTGGCCCGCGTCGGCGGCCGCTACTCCGACGACTGGCACCGCGCGCACCTGTACAACCCGCGCAACGTAGTGCCGGAATCGAAGATGCCCTCCTACCCCTGGCTGGTGGAGAACAAGCTCGACGGCAAGGACACGGCGAAGAAAATGGAAGCCCTGCGTACGCTGGGCGTGCCTTACACCGACGAAGACATCGCCGGTGCCCGTGACGCCGTCAAAGGCAAGACCGAGATGGACGCTGTCGTCGCCTACCTGCAAGGCCTCGGCACCATCATCAAGAGCAAACGGTGACAGTGATGGATATCGGGACCATTCGCGGTATCGGCACTGTAGTAGTCATGGTCGCCTTCGTCGGCGTCCTGCTCTGGGCCTATGGCGGCAAACGCAAGGAGCGCTTCGACGAAGACGCCCTGCTGCCCTTCGCGGATGACCCGGTCGCCAAAAAGCACGTCGAGCAAGAGCAAGCTTCTAGGAGCAACAAAGAATGACAACCTTCTGGAGTCTGTACGTCACCGTACTTACCCTGGGCACCATCTTCGCCCTCGCGTGGCTGCTGTTCGCCACCCGTCGCGGTCAGCGCAACGAAGCCACCGATGAAACCGTCGGCCATGCCTTCGACGGCATCGAGGAGTACGACAACCCGCTGCCGAAGTGGTGGTTCATGCTGTTCGTGGCCACCTTCATCTTCGCCCTCGCCTACCTGGCCCTGTACCCGGGCCTGGGCAACTGGAAGGGCCTGCTGCCGGGCTACCAGGACAAGGCCGAATTCGCCAACGGCGAAAAAGGCTGGACCGGTGTGCACCAGTGGGAAAAGGAAATGGCCAAGGCCGATGAGAAGTACGGCCCGCTGTACGCCAAGTTCGGCGCCATGCCGATCGAGGACGTGGCCAAGGACGAGCAGGCCCTGAAAATGGGTAACCGCCTGTTCGCTTCCAACTGCTCCGTCTGCCACGGCTCCGATGCCAAGGGTGCCCACGGCTTCCCGAACCTGACCGACGCCGACTGGCGCTGGGGTGGCGAGCCGAAAGACATCATCGCCACCATCGAAGGCGGTCGCCACGCGGCCATGCCGGCCTGGGGCGAAGTCATCGGCGATCAGGGCGTCCACGACGTCGCAGCATTCGTCACATCCAAGCTGGACGGCCGCAAGCTGCCCGAAGGCGTGACTGACGAACAGGTTGCCAACGGCCAGAAAGTCTTCGCGACCACTTGCGTGGCTTGCCACGGAGCGGAAGGCAAAGGCACCGCTGCCATGGGCGCACCGAACCTGACCCACCCGGCCGCGTTCATCTACGGCTCGAGCTTCGCTCAGCTGCAGCAGACCATCCGCTATGGCCGCCAGGGCCAGATGCCGGCTCAGCTGGAGCGTCTGGGCAAAGACCAGGTTCACCTGCTCGCTGCCTACGTGTACAGCCTGTCCCATGGCGAAGGCGAGAAGAGCGCCGAATAAGCCTCTCTTTCCTACACCCATAGCGACACCCAGCGGCGCCGGTTTCTACACCGGCGCCGCTCTATTTCTGGGTCCATAATTCCTTGCGCGACCAACTGTCGCACGGTTGCAACACCCACCACGCCGTATCATTGTTAGGCGTGCAAGCATATTTCTGACCCTCTCGGCATGTATCGACAGGGCGCCCTCCCGCTGCCGTGGAATGCACTGATGAGCAAACAAATTCCGGTCCAGGACGTCACTCCGCCCACCAAGGGCAAGGGTGAAAGCGTCGACCTTTATGCCTCCCGGGAAAAGATCTACACCCGAGCCTTTACCGGGTTCTTCCGCAACCTCCGCATGGCCGGGGGCGCCCTCCTCTTCCTCCTCTACTTCGGCACCGTGTGGCTGACCTGGAATGGTCGCCAGGCGGTTCTCTGGGACCTGCCCGAGCGCAAGTTCTACATCTTCGGCGCGACCTTCTGGCCGCAGGACTTCATCCTCCTCTCCGGCCTGCTGATCATCAGCGCGTTCGGCCTGTTCTTCATCACTGTGTTCGCCGGCCGAGTCTGGTGCGGCTACACCTGCCCGCAGAGCGTGTGGACCTGGATCTTCATGTGGTGCGAGAAGGTCACCGAGGGTGACCGCAACCAGCGCATGAAACTCGACAAGGCGCCCATGAGCGGCAACAAGCTGCTGCGCCGGTTCGCCAAGCACAGCCTCTGGTTGCTGATCGGCCTGGTCACCGGCCTGACCTTCGTCGGCTATTTCGCCCCGATCCGCGATCTGCTCAGCGATCTGGTCACCGGCCAGGCCGACGGCTGGGCCTACTTCTGGGTCGGATTCTTCACCCTCGCCACCTACGGCAACGCCGGCTGGCTGCGCGAGCAGGTGTGCATCTACATGTGCCCCTACGCGCGCTTCCAGAGCGTGATGTTCGACAAGGACACGTTGATCGTCTCCTACGACCCGCGTCGTGGAGAGGGCCGGGGCCCGCGCAAGAAAGGCGCCGACTACAAGGCCCAGGGGCTGGGCGACTGCATCGACTGCACCATGTGCGTCCAGGTGTGCCCGACCGGCATCGATATCCGTGATGGCCTGCAGATCGAGTGCATCGGCTGTGCCGCCTGCATCGACGCCTGCGACAGCATCATGGACAAGATGAACTACCCGCGCGGCCTGATCAGCTACACCACCGAGCACAACCTGTCCGGGCAGAAGACCCATCTGGTGCGTCCGCGCCTGATCGGCTATGCCATTGCACTGTGCATCATGATCGGCCTGCTGATCACCGCTATCTTCCTGCGCCCACTGGTGGGCTTCGATGTCAGCAAGGATCGCGTGCTCTACCGTGAAAACGCCGAGGGTCGCATCGAGAACGTGTACAGCCTGAAGGTCATGAACAAGGACCAGAAGGACCATACCTATGTGCTCAGCGCCAAGGGCATGGACGGCCTGATCCTGGAAGGCAAGAAGGAAATCTCGGTCGCGGCCGGTGACATCTTCACCATGCCGGTGGAACTGTCCATCGACCCGGAGAAGCTGCCCTCCACCACCAACGAGATCAGTTTCACCATCCAATCGGTAGACGACCCGTCGATCAGCAAGGAATCCGCCAGCCGCTTCATCGGCCCGCGTATTCGTTGAACCCAAGCTGAACGAATTGGCACCCCATGTTGCGCATGGGGTGCCAGTACCGACCGAAGCACGTAGAATTTGCCCGCCCCTTCACCGGGCAGCGCCCCTGGCGGCGCTGCCAGCGAGAGAAAAGAGACCATGCAATCGGCCATGAAGACACCCGTGGAACCCTGGTACAAGCACCTCTGGCCGTGGATCATCATCGCCATGCTGGCCACCTCGATCTTCCTCAGCCTCACGATGGTCAACATCGCCGTGAACAACCAGGACTCCCTGGTCAGCGACAACTATTACGAGGCTGGCAAGGGCATCAACCGCTCCCTCGACCGCGAGCACCTCGCCCAGGAACTCAAGCTGCGCGCCAAGATCAGCTTCGACGAGCTGACTGGCGAAGTGGACCTGCGCCTCACTGGCAACAGCCGCCCTGCCACGCTCACCCTCAACCTGCTCTCCCCTACCCTGGAGTCCCAGGACAAGCATCTGGAGCTGCGCGCTGCCCCTGCCGAGCCAGGCCGTTACACCGCCAGCCTGGACGCCGCCGTGAAGGGTCGCCGCTTCGTTGAGCTGCTCGGCGAGGAGAACGGCAAGACCTGGCGTCTGTTCGAGGAAGAGAAGGTCGCCCCGGGCGGTTCCTTCGACCTCGGCGACGAGCCCCTCAGCGGAGATGAAGCCGAGCGCCCATGAGCGCCCCGCTGCTCTGTTACCACTGCGCGCTGCCGGTTCCACCCGGCAGCCGCTTCGTTGCGCCCGTCCTGGGCGAATCCCGCGAATTCTGCTGCCCCGGCTGCCAGGCCGTGGCCGAAGCCATCGTCGCCGGCGGCCTGGAAGGCTATTACCGCCACCGCACCGAAGCCGCGCCCAACCCGGATGCCCTGCCCGAACAGCTCGCCGATGAGCTGAAGCTGTTCGACCGCCCCGACGTGCAGCAGCCCTTCGTCCAGCACCAGGGCGAACTGGCCGAGACCACGCTGATCATGGAAGGCATCAGCTGCGCCGCCTGCGGCTGGCTGATCGAAAAGCATCTGAAGGGCCTGCCTGCCGTCACCGAGGCCGGCCTCAACCTGTCCAACCACCGCCTGCACGTGCGCTGGTCCGACAGCGATCTGCCGCTGAGCGAACTGCTCGCCGAGCTGCGCAAGATCGGCTACGCCGCCCATCCCTTCCAGCCCGACCGCGCTGCCGAGCAGCTGCACCAGGAAAATCGAAAGTCCCTGCGCCAGCTGGGCGTCGCCGGCCTGCTGTGGTTCCAGGCGATGATGGCGACCATGGCCACCTGGCCGGAATTCAACATCGACCTGAGCCCCGAACTGCACGAGATCCTGCGCTGGGTGGCGATGTTCCTCACCACACCCATCGTCTTCTACTCCTGCCAGCCGTTCTTCCGTGGCGCCATACGCGACCTGCGCACCCGCCACCTGACCATGGATGTCTCGGTCTCCCTGGCCATCGGCGGCGCCTATCTGGCCGGCATCTGGACCGCCATTACCGGCCATGGCGATCTGTACTTCGACGCCGTGGGCATGTTCGCCCTGTTCCTGCTCGCCGGCCGCTACCTCGAACGCCGCGCCCGCGAACGAACCGCCGCAGCGACCGCACAACTGGTCAACCTGCTGCCCGCGTCCTGCCTGCGCCTGGACGACAGCGGCCAGAGCAGCCGCGTACTGCTCAGCGAACTGAACATCGGCGACCGCGTGCTTGTGCAACCCGGCGCCGTAGTTCCCGCCGACGGTCTGATTCTCGAAGGTCAGTCCAGCGTCGACGAGTCCCTGCTCACCGGCGAATACCTGCCGCAACCGCGCCAGAGCGGCGACAGCGTCACCGGCGGCACCCTGAATGTCGAAGGCCCGCTGACCGTGCAGGTCAAGGCGCTGGGCGGTGACAGTCGCCTGTCCGCCATCGTCCGCCTGCTCGAACGCGCCCAGTCGGATAAACCGCGCCTCGCCGAGCTCGCCGACAAGGCCGCGCAGTGGTTCCTCATTGCCCTGCTGGTGCTCGCTGCCTTGGTCGGCCTGTTCTGGTGGCAACACGACGCCTCCCGCGCCTTCTGGGTGGTCCTGGCGATGCTGGTGGCAACATGCCCATGCGCGCTGTCCCTGGCCACGCCGACCGCACTGACCGCCGCCACCGGTAGCCTGCACAAGCTCGGCCTGCTGGTAACCCGCGGCCACGTGCTGGAGGGCCTGAACCATATCGACACGGTGATCTTCGACAAGACCGGCACTCTCACTGAAGGCCGCCTGACGCTGCGTGCAGTCCGGCCGCTGGGCGCGCTGGACAGCGATGCCTGCCTGGCCCTCGCCGCCGCTCTGGAGAACCGCTCCGAACACCCCATCGCCCGCGCCTTCGGCCGCGCACCGCAACCGGCGGAAAACGTTGAGAGCCATCCCGGCCTGGGCCTGGAAGGCCGCGTTGGCGAGCACCGCCTGCGGATCGGCGAGCCGTCCTTCGTCTGCGTCCTGGGCGGCAGCGAAGCGCCACAGCATCCGCAGGAGCCCGGACAGTGGCTGCTGCTGGGTGATGAAAGCGGCCCCCTCGCCTGGCTGGTGCTGGACGACCGCATCCGCGAGGATGCTGCCGACCTCCTCGATGCCTGTCGCGCCCGAGGCTGGCGCACCTTGTTGCTCTCCGGCGACAGTTCACCCATGGTCGGCCGCGTCGCCGCCGAGCTGGGCATCGACGACTGCCGCGGCGGCCTGCGCCCGGACGACAAGCTGGAAGTCCTCCGTCAGCTGCACCAACAAGGCCACCGCGTGCTGATGCTGGGTGACGGCGTGAATGACGTTCCCGTGCTGGCCGCCGCCGACATCAGCGTCGCCATGGGTTCGGCCACGGACCTCGCCAAGACCAGCGCCGACGCTGTGCTGCTGTCCAACCGCCTGGACAGCGTGGTGCAGGCCTTCGGCCTGGCCCGGCGCACGCGCCGGGTAATCATCGAGAATCTGATCTGGGCGGGGCTGTACAATGGGCTGATGTTGCCCTTCGCCGCCCTGGGCTGGATCACGCCCGTGTGGGCTGCGGTGGGCATGTCGATCAGTTCGCTGACCGTGGTGCTCAACGCCCTGCGCCTGACCCGGCTGCCAAAGGGCGCCGGCGCCCCGCCAGCAACCACCGCCCTGCCCGCCGCCCCACAAGCGGCACAAGCGCTGCCACGGAGTTGAAATGCCCGCTCTCTACATCATGATTCCGGTCGCGGTGGTGATCGTCGGCATCTGCATCGCGATCTTCTTCTGGGCAGTGAACAGCGGCCAGTACGACGACATGGACGGGCCCGCCCACAGCATCCTGTTCGACGACGAAGACCCCAAGCACCAGGCCGGCATCGACGAAGCCGAGGGTGACGACGCGCGCACCAGCCAGAAGCAGGACAAGCGCGATGCCTGATCTGGCGCCGCTACTGGCGTCGGCGCTGATCCTCGGCCTGCTTGGCGGCGGTCACTGCCTGGGCATGTGCGGCGGCCTGATGGGCGCACTGACCATGGCCATTCCACCGGAGCAGCGCGCCCGCCGCCTGCGCCTGCTGCTGGCCTACAACCTCGGACGCATCCTCAGCTACGCCTGCGCCGGCCTGCTGCTCGGCATCGCCGGCTGGGCTGTGGCGCGTACGCCCTTCGCTTCGGCGCTGCGGGTGATCGCCGGCCTGCTGCTGATCGCCATGGGCCTGTACCTGGCCGGCTGGTGGAGCGGCCTGACCCGCATCGAAGCCCTGGGCCGCGGTCTGTGGAAGCACATCCAGCCCTTCGCCAGCCGCCTGCTGCCGGTCGCCACGGTGCCGCGCGCACTGCTGCTGGGCGCGCTCTGGGGCTGGCTGCCCTGCGGGCTGGTCTATAGCACCCTGCTCTGGGCCACCAGCCAGGGTTCGGCGGTGGACAGCGCGCTGCTGATGCTCGCCTTCGGCCTGGGCACCTGGCCGGTACTGCTCGCCACGGGGCTCGCCGCCGAGCGCATCACCGCCCTGCTGCGCAAGCGCAGCGTACGCATGGCCGGCGGCATCCTGGTGATCCTCTTCGGCCTTTGGACCCTGCCTGGCCCGCACCAGGCCTGGATCATGGGCCACGATATGCACGCCAGTGCCGCGCAAGCACACCATAAAGCCGCTTGATACAGGTCAACAGGCCTCTGTCGGACTCTCCCTAGACTGCGCAGGAAAAGCTCGCCACCGGGGAACATCGGCATGCTCGACAATATTCGCTGGGACGCAGATCTGATACGCCGATACGATCTGTCCGGCCCGCGCTACACCTCCTATCCCACAGCCGTGCAGTTCCACGAAGGAGTCGGACCCTTCGACCTGCTGCACGCGCTGCGCGATAGCCAGAAGGCGCAACGGCCGCTCTCGCTCTACGTGCACGTCCCGTTCTGCGCGAACATCTGTTACTACTGCGCCTGCAACAAGGTCATCACCAAGGATCGTGGCCGCAGCGCCCCCTACCTCGCCCGTCTCATCCACGAAATCGAGATCGTCAGCCGTCACCTGGGCCGCCAGCAGCCAGTCGAGCAACTGCATTTCGGCGGAGGTACCCCGACCTTCCTGAGCCCTGGCCAGCTACGCGAACTGATGGCGCAACTGCGCACTCACTTCCATTTCGTCGAGGGCGACTTCGGCGACTACGGTATCGAGATCGACCCGCGCGAGGCCGACTGGTCGACCATGGGCCTGCTCCGCGAGCTGGGCTTCAACCGCGCCAGCATCGGCGTGCAGGACTTCAACCTGGAAGTGCAGCAGGCGATCAACCGCCTGCAGAGCCTCGACGAGACCCGCGCCATCATCGACGCGGCGCGCACGCTGCAATTCCGCTCGATCAACATCGACCTGATCTACGGCCTGCCCCGGCAGACCCCGGACACCTTCGCCCGCACCGTCGAGCAGGTCATCGCTCTGCAGCCCAACCGGTTGTCCGTGTTCAACTACGCGCACCTCCCCGAGCGCTTTCCACCCCAGCGGCGGATCAAGGCCGAGGACCTGCCCTCCCCCGGACAGAAGCTGGAGATGCTGCAACGCACCACCGAGCAACTGGAAGCCGCCGGGTACCGCTACATCGGCATGGACCACTTCGCCCTGCCGGACGACGAGCTGGCGATGGCCCAGGAAGACGGCACCCTGCAGCGCAACTTCCAGGGCTACACCACCCACGGTCACTGCGACCTGGTCGGCCTTGGGGTGTCCTCGATCAGCCAGATCGGCGACCTCTACTGCCAGAACAGCAATGACATCGCGGACTACCAGAACACCCTCGACCAGGGCCAGCTCGCCACCCGGCGCGGCCTGCACTGCAACAAGGACGACCTGATCCGCCGCGCGGTGATCCAGCAGCTGATCTGCCACTTCCAGCTGGACTTCGAGGACATCGAGGATCTCTACAACATCGACTTCCGCGGCTACTTCGCGGAAATCTGGGACGACCTCGAACGCTTCGCCCGAGACGGCCTGATCACCCTCGGCCCACGCGGTATCGACGTCAGCGCTTCCGGCCGGTTGCTGGTGCGCTCGCTGTGCATGCTGTTCGACCGTTACCTGCCGATGCAGAACCTGCAACGCTTCTCGCGGGTCATCTGACCCGCAGGTTCCCCTCCGCACGACCGACGGTACAGGGCCAACTGTCGCACCCTTTGCTACAGGATATGTCCCTGGTCCCCGAGTGTAGAAACAGCCCTGAACCGGTACTTTTCGAAAGGATTCGAGACCGCTACAACCCCTACGAAACCCTCATCCCCATCGCTGGAAGCAGCGATTCAGACAGGTCGCCAACTGGCGCGCGACTTGCGGTCTGCGGTACCCTTGGTTTTTGTGTGCCATCCCACTCAAGGAACACTCATGGCCGAAACCATCAAAGTGCGCGCCCTGCCCCAGGCGCACTGCAAGGATTGCAGCCTGGCTCCCCTCTGCCTGCCCCTGTCGCTGAACCACAGCGACATGGACGCCCTCGATGAAATCGTCAAACGAGGCCGACCGCTGAAGAAAGGCGAATTCCTGTTCCGCCAGGGCGATGCCTTCGGCTCCGTCTTCGCCGTGCGCTCGGGCGCGCTGAAGACCTTCAGCATCACCGACGGCGGCGAAGAGCAGATCACCGGCTTCCACCTGCCCAGCGAGCTGGTCGGTCTGTCCGGCATGGACACCGAGAGCTACCCGGTTTCGGCCCAGGCCCTGGAAACCACCTCGGTCTGCGAGATTCCCTTCGAACGCCTGGACGAGCTGTCCGAGCAACTGCCGCAACTGCGCCGCCAGCTGCTGCGAGTGATGAGCCGCGAGATCCGCGATGACCAGCAGATGATGATGCTGCTGTCGAAGAAGACCGCCGACGAGCGCATCGCCACCTTCCTGGTAAACCTCTCCGCGCGCTTCCGCGCCCGTGGCTTCTCCGCCCAGCAATTCCGCCTGGCCATGTCGCGCAACGAGATCGGCAACTACCTGGGCCTGGCGGTGGAAACCGTCTCCCGCGTGTTCACCCGTTTCCAGCAGAACGGCCTGATCGCCGCCGAAGGCAAGGAAGTGCACATCCTCGACTCCATCGAGCTGTGCGCGCTGGCGGGCGGCCAGCTGGAAAGCTGACAGACACGAAAGCTGACCAACAGGTTGACTTTCCGGTCATCGAAAACGGGCTCGCCACACGGCGGGCCCGTTATACTTTGGCCTCTGCAAAAACTGCATCAGGTGCACATCCAGCATGATCCTCAACCAACTCGACCTGAAGTCCGTGATCCGTGCCGTTCCCGACTTTCCCAAGCCCGGCGTCATGTTCCGCGACATCACCCCGCTGTTCCAGTCGCCGCGAGCCCTGCGTTTCGTCGCCGACAGCTTCATCCAGCGCTATGTCGAGGCCGATTTCACCCACATTGGCGCCATGGATGCGCGCGGCTTCCTGATCGGTTCGATCATCGCCTACGAGCTGAACAAGCCCCTGGTGCTGTTCCGCAAGCGCGGCAAGCTGCCGGCCGACGTGCTGGCCCAGGCCTACGAGACCGAGTACGGCGAAGCCCTGCTGGAAGTCCACGCCGACAGCCTGTGCGAGGGTGACAGCGTGCTGATCTTCGATGACCTGATCGCCACCGGCGGTACCCTGCTGGCTGCAGCCCAATTGGTGCGCCGCATGGGCGCCAGCGTATTCGAGGCTGCCGCAATCATCGACCTGCCGGAGCTGGGCGGTTCGACCAAGCTCAATGACGCACAGATCCCCACTTACAGCCTGACTGCCTTCGCCCTCGACGAAGCCTGATCGGCGCTGTTCCAGACAACGGGCGCTGCGGCGCCCGTTTTCGTTTCCGGCGTTCGCGGCAACGCCCCATCCAATGACTGGTCGCCCCCCCTTTGGCCTGATCCGACCCAGGTACGGCCGGAAATGACCTGGCGATTGTCCGACAAGACTCCGAACATGACATCAACCGATGACACAGTCGAAGGTGGCATCGAGCACTAACGACAGGGCTTGCCGGGTCAGCGCACCTGCCGCGCACCGTTCGCCCGCACAACAACAAGGAGTTAGTCATGAACGCCAGCACCACGCCGATTCGCGCCAACTTCCCGGTCCGCCGCATGGATTTCAGCTTCAGTGAAACGCCGAAATACTGGTGGGACGGGCAGCCCTTCATGACCCACTTCATGAACAACCTGTCCTCGTTGTTCCCCTACGGCGAGAAGTTCTTCGTCGACAGCGTGCGCGCCGTGCGCGAGCGCATCCAGGACCCGCAACTGCAGAAGGACGTCAGCGCCTTCATCGGCCAGGAAGCCATGCACTCCAAGGAGCACGCGGCCTACAACGAGTACGCCGACGAGCACGGCATCGACCTGGAGACCCTGGAACTGCGCATCAAGGTGCTGCTCGAGTCCATCAGCAAGGTCACCACCAAGAAACACCAGCTGGCGATCACCTGCGCCCTGGAACACTTCACCGCGACCATGGCCGAGCAGTTGCTCAAGCGTGAAGACCTGAGCAGCCAGATGAAGTCGGACAAGATGTACAAGCTGTGGATGTGGCACGCCGTCGAGGAGAACGAGCACAAGGCGGTGGCCTACGACGTCTACCAGCAGGTCTATGGTGGCTACTTCACCCGTACCGCAGTGATGCTGCTGACCACCGGGATTTTCCTCGGCGTCATCGCCGGCTTCCAGATCAACCTGCTGCGCCGCGACGGCCAGCTGTTCAACTGGCGTAGCTGGAAACACGGCCTGGGCGTGCTGCTGCATCCCCGCCGCGGTTACTTCGTCAACCTGATCCGCCCGTGGCTGGACTACTTCCGACCCGGCTTCCATCCCTTCGACCACGACACCAAGGCGCTGGAATCCCGCTGGAAAGAGCAGTTGGACTTCGCCGGCTGAACCCCGCCAAACCTCGCTCAATTTCGGAAAACGCCAGGCATCGCCTGGCGTTTTTCATTTTTCACCGCGCGCCGCGACAACCAGTCACTACACTGAGCAGGGTTTCTGGAGCCCAATGGAACGCGCAGTTCAAGCAGAACCACGTCTCGAATTGCGAGCCAAGGAGGTTAGATGCCCGCCCAACCCCCCTCCCCGTGGAAGGTCCCGCTCGTCCGTGAGCTGGCCATCATCCTGCTGATCAAACTGGCCCTGTTGCTGGCCATCAAGGCCGTCTGGTTCGACCAACCCACCGTCCCTGCCGACGGCTCCCGCGTCACCAGCCAGCACCTGCTCGGCGACAACCGCCCGAGCGAAGCCGAGAAGGAGAGCGCCCGATGATTTCCGAAGCCGTGGTCGACCTGTCGCGCCTGCAGTTCGCGATGACCGCCATGTACCACTTCCTGTTCGTGCCGCTGACGCTTGGCCTGGCCTTCCTGCTGGCGATCATGGAGTCGGTCTACGTGATGACCGGCAAGCAGGTGTACAAGGACATGACCCAGTTCTGGGGCAAGCTGTTCGGCATCAACTTCGCGCTGGGGGTCACCACCGGGCTGACCATGGAGTTCCAGTTCGGTACCAACTGGGCTTATTACTCCCACTACGTCGGTGACATCTTTGGCGCGCCGCTGGCCATCGAAGGACTGATGGCGTTCTTCCTCGAGTCCACCTTCATCGGTCTGTTCTTCTTTGGCTGGGATCGGCTCTCGAAGGTCCAGCACCTGGCCGTCACCTGGCTGGTCGCGCTGGGCTCGAACCTGTCGGCGCTGTGGATCCTGATCGCCAACGGCTGGATGCAGAACCCGGTGGGCGCGGAGTTCAACTTCGAGACCATGCGTATGGAGCTGACCGACTTCGGCGCGCTGCTGTTCAACCCGGTAGCCCAGGTCAAGTTCGTCCACACCGTGGCCGCCGGTTATGTCACCGGCGCGATCTTCGTTCTCGCCATCTCCAGCTACTACCTGCTCAAGCGCCGCGACCAGGGCTTCGCTCGGCGCTCCTTCGCTATTGCTTCGGCCTTCGGCCTGGCGTCGATCCTTTCGGTAATCATCCTTGGCGACGAGTCGGGCTACGAGATCGGTGACGTGCAGAAGACCAAGCTGGCCGCCATCGAGGCCGAATGGGAAACCCACCCCGCTCCGGCCGGCTTCACCCTGATCGGCCTGCCCAACCAGGAGGAGCAGCGCACCGACTACGCGATCAAGATCCCCTATGTACTGGGCCTGATCGCCACCCGCTCGCTGGACAAGGAGGTCACCGGCATCAAGGACCTGCTGGTACAGCACGAGGCACGCATCCGCAACGGCATGGTCGCCTATTCGCTGCTGCAGAAGCTGCGTGGCGGCGACAAGTCCGAAGCCACCCTTTCCCAGTTCAACCAGGTAAAGAACGACCTCGGCTATGGCCTGCTCCTGAAGAAGTACACGCCTGACGTGGTGGACGCGAGCGAGGAGCAGATCCGCCTGGCCACCCTGGACACCATTCCCGATGTGTTCACCCTGTTCTTCAGCTTCCGCATCATGGTCGCTTGCGGCTTCCTCATGCTGGCTCTGTTCGCCTGTGCGTTCTATGCCTCGGCGCGCAAGAACGAAGAGCGCAAGCGCTGGCTGCTCAAGTGGGCACTGTGGAGCCTGCCGCTGCCCTGGCTCGCCGCGCAGACTGGCTGGTACGTCGCCGAGCACGGCCGACAGCCCTGGTCCATCGGTGAAGTGCTGCCGGTGCACCTGTCCGCCTCCAGTCTCAGCACGGGCGATGTATGGGGGTCGCTGCTGGCGCTGATCGCCTTCTACAGCCTGCTGCTGGTGGTGGAGATGTACCTGATGATCAAGTTTGCCCGCCTCGGCCCGTCCAGCCTGCACACCGGCCGCTACCACTTCGAGCAGGGCCATGCCGCCACCGGCACGGCCACGGCGTAAGGAGACGACCATGGACTACGAAACGCTGAAACTGACCTGGTGGGTGCTGATCGGCGTGCTGCTGATCGGCTTCGCCCTGACCGATGGCTTCGACATGGGCGCCATGGCGCTGATGCCCTTCGTGGCGAAGACCGACAGTGAACGCCGCGTGGCGATCAACACCATCGCCCCGCACTGGGACGGCAACCAGGTCTGGTTCATCACCGCCGGCGGTGCCCTCTTCGCCGCCTGGCCGATGGTCTACGCCACGGCCTTCTCCGGGTTGTACTGGGCGATGCTGCTGGTGCTCTTCGCCCTGTTCTGCCGCCCCGTCGGCTTCGACTACCGCAGCAAGCTGGAGAACCAGCGCTGGCGCAATGTCTGGGACTGGGCCCTGTTCGTCGGCGGCTTCGTCCCTGCGCTGGTATTCGGCGTAGCCTTCGGCAACCTGTTCCTGGGCCTGCCCTTCACCCTCGACGAGCTGATGCGACCGTCCTACCACGGCAGCTTCTTCGCTTTGCTCAACCCCTTCGCCCTGCTCGCCGGGGTGGTCAGCCTGAGTATGCTCTGCCTGCATGGCGGCGCCTGGCTGATGCTGCGCACCGACGGTGAACTGGCCGAGCGGGCGCGACGTGCAGCCCAACTGTGTGCACTGGTGTACCTGGTGAGCTTCATCGGCGCAGGGGTCTGGGTCAGCCTGGGCATGAACGGCTTCGCCCTGCTCTCGAGCATCGACGGCAATGCGGTCATGAACCCGCTGAACAAGGAGGTCGCGCTGTCCAACGCCGGCTGGTTGGCCAACTACCATGCTTATCCGGCGACCATCGCCGCCCCCATCGTCGGCATTCTCGGCGGCCTGCTGGCGCTGGCATCGGCCAGCGGCGGACGCGGCGGCCTGACCTTCCTGGGCAGCGCGCTGGCGATCATCGGCACCCTGTGTACAGCGGGCTTCGCACTGTTCCCCTTCATCTTCCCCTCCAGCGAGAACCCAGCGGCAAGCCTCACCGTGTGGGACGCGGTGTCCAGCCACAAGACCCTGGGCATCATGTTCGTCGTGGCCTGCATCTTCGTGCCGCTGATCCTCTGCTACACGCTGTGGGGCTACGTGAAGATGTGGGGCCGCCTGACCCGCAAGCACATCGAAGCCAACTCCCACGGCCTCTACTGAAGGAGCGACCGCATGTGGTATTTCACCTGGATTCTCGGCGTTCTGCTCGCCTGCAGCTTCGGCATCATCAACGCGCTGTGGCTGGAAACCACCCAGGACCTGGACAGTGACGACGACTGACGCCCCCTTGCTGCGCCATCCTGCCAGCCGCACGCTGTCGCTGCTGCTGGCGGCTCCCCTGGCGCTGGTCCTGCTGATCCACCCCGCCGCCATGCTCGACACCCAGGGCCGCTACAGCCACGGACTGCTGATGCTGGCGATGCTCGGCGTCAGCGCAGGCTTCGTGCATGGGGTCGGCTTCGACCCCCGCAGCCTGCCCTGGCGCTGGCTGTTCGGGCCGCTGTGCGGCTGGAGCTTGATGGCGCTGGGCTACGCCCTGCTGCTGAAGGCACAACTGGGCCTGTAGCGGCGGGCTCAACCCTCGGAACGACGCGGCAGGTCATCCACCGTGTCGAACCAGGACAACTGCGACGAGCACCACACATGGCACTGCGGCTTGATCAGCTCCGGCTCGTCCAGGGTCACGGTGTTGAGCCCCACCGTCTCGCCATCGCGCACACGGAACTCCATGGGCGTGCCGCACTTCACGCAGAAGCGGCGCTCACCCTCTTCGCTCGAACGCCACATCCCCAGCTCGCCAGTGATGTAAGCGAAGCCCGTCAGCGGAATCACGGCCCAGGGCACCGCTGGCGCGGCATTGGATTTCTGGCAGAGGCGGCAATGGCAATAGCCGGTCTCTTCCGGCTCGGCATCCACCCGGTAGCGCACCGCGCCACAGGCGCAGCCGCCGAAAAGGGGCAAAGACAACATGGCAGGCCTCCACTGAGCGGCAGAAGCATCACAGCCTAGCCAGCATGCCGAAGGTCTGCAGCACCGCGACGCCGGTGAAGAGCAACAGGATTTGTCGCTCGGCCAGGGCGCAGACTTCCCCGCGCTGCTCCGGCGGACGCTCCAGGTAATCCAGCGACTGCTGGAACAATTGCCGGCTGATCAGCCGCGACAGCTGGTTCAGCTCGTTCTCGTCAATGTCCGGCAGCAGGTGAAACTGGCGAATGTCCTCGGCCATGTCCTCGCCGAACTCATCCATCACCCGCGCCAACGCCTCGCGCAACACCGGCGACGGCCCATGCAGTTCGCGCACGCCAATGATGAAAGCCTGCGGGTTGCCTTCCACGAAGTCGAAGAACAGCCGCACCGTCTCCCGTGTCACCCGCTGGCCGCGCTCCAGGTCCAGGCCGAAAGGCACGCTGGCCGTGCCCTCCCCCGGTTGTGCACGCTCGGCCGCTTCTCGGCGCAGGTCACGAAGCGGCTGGCGCAGTTGGGTGGCGATGTCGCGGATGATCGCCAGCCCCAGATCGTCCACATCGCCGAAGTGCCGGTAGAAGGTATTCGGGTTCAGCCCCGCTTCCCGCGCCAGTTCCCGCAGCCCCAGGCTGCTCAGGCTGCGCCGGCTGGCCGCCAGGCGCAGCGCCGCATCGATCAGCGCGCGCTTGCCGGCGGCTTCCGTTGGCCGTTCTTCCTGTCCGATTTCCATGAGTGTGTTACCCGGCCCCACCTAAGGTTGGTTGTTCCTGCGGTATACAGATGTCTACATTTCACCACGTAGACAGTTGTATACGCCAGCAATAATCATAACAGGAGCGTGGCCATGAGTACGGTTGTGAGTACCCAACCAAAGACTGCCCCCAGACACTGCAAGGTCGCCATCATCGGCACCGGGTTTTCCGGGCTGGGCATGGCGATACGCCTGAAGCAGGAAGGCGAGAACGACTTCCTGCTGTTCGAGAAGGATGCCGGCGTCGGTGGCACCTGGCGGGTCAACAACTACCCGGGCTGCGCCTGCGACGTGCAATCCCACGTCTACTCCTTCTCCTTCGAGCCGAACCCGGACTGGACGCGCATGTTCGCCCGCCAGCCGGAAATCCGCGCGTACCTGGAGAAGTGCTGGGCGAAGTACCGCCTGGAAGACAAGACGCTGCTCAACACCGAGATGGCGCGCTTCGAATGGAACGACGAACAGCAGCTCTGGCACCTGTTCGACGCCGCCGGTAACCATTACACCGCCAAGGCCGTGGTCTCCGGCATGGGCGCCCTGTCGATCCCGTCGATCCCGGCGCTCAAGGGCCTGGAGAACTTCCAGGGCAAGGCCTTCCACTCGCAGCAGTGGGACCATGACTACGACCTCAAGGGCAAGCGCGTGGCGGTGATCGGCACCGGCGCCTCGGCCATCCAGTTCGTCCCGGAAATCCAGCCGCTGGTGGCCAAGCTCGACCTCTACCAGCGCACCGCGCCGTGGATCCTGCCCAAGCCGGACCGCGCCATCAGCGAGAAGGAACGCGCGCGCTTCCGCCACTTCCCGGCGGTACAGAAACTCTGGCGCGGCGCGCTCTACAGCATGCTCGAAGGCCGCGTACTGGGCTTCACCTTCGCGCCCTGGGCGATGAAACTGGTGGGCAAACTGGCCGAGCGCTTCATCCGCCAGCAGGTGAAGGACCCGGACCTGCGCCGCAAGCTGACCCCGGACTACACCATCGGCTGCAAGCGCGTGCTCATGTCGCACAACTATTATCCAGCGCTGGCGTCTTCCAACGCCTCGGTGATCGTCGACGGCATCCGCGAGATCAAGGCCAGCAGCATCATCACCAGCGATGGCCGCGAGCGCCAGGTGGACGCCATCATCTTCGGCACCGGCTTCACCGCCAACGACCCGATCCCCCGCGGCGTGGTGTTCGGCAAGGGTGGCGTGGACCTGCTCGACACCTGGAAGAATGGCCCGGAAGCCTACAAGGGCACCATGACCCGTGGCTTCCCCAACCTGTTCTTCCTCATGGGCCCGAACACCGGCCTGGGCCACAACTCGATGGTCTACATGATCGAATCGCAGATCGCCTACGTGCTGGGCGCCATCAAGCTGATGGACCGCCGCGAGCTGCAGAGCGTCGAAGTGAAGCAGGAAGTGCAGGAGCGCTGGAACGAGAAGCTGCAGCGCGGCCTCAACCACAGCGTGTGGAACACTGGCGGCTGCAAGAGCTGGTACCTGCACCCCGTGAGCGGGCGCAACTGCACCCTGTGGCCAGGCTTCACCTGGCGCTTCCGGGCGCTGACCAGCCAGTTCGACCCCAGCGCCTATCATTTGAAGTCCAAGCCGCTGTCCAGCCCTGTCGTCCAACCCCAACGCCACGCAGAAGAGGTGCCGGCATGAAGAACTTCGAGAACAAGGTCGCCGCCATCACCGGCGCAGGCTCCGGCATCGGCCGCGCACTCGCCGTGGAGCTGGCCTCCCGTGGCTGCCACCTGGCCCTGGCGGACGTGAATGCCGCCGGCCTGGAAGAAACCCGCCAGCTGCTCTCCTCCACCGGCGTGCGCGTCTCCATCGATACGGTGAACGTCGCCGACCGCGAGCAGGTGCACGCCTGGGCCGACAAGGCCGCCCGCGAGCACGGCAAGGTCAACCTGGTGTTCAACAATGCCGGCGTCGCCCATGCCGGCACCGTGGAAGCCAGCGACTACGAAGAGTACGAGTGGATCACCAACATCAACTTCTGGGGCGTGGTCTACGGCACCAAGGCCTTCCTGCCGCACCTGAAGGCTTCCGGTGACGGCCACATCGTCAACGTATCCAGCGTGTTCGGCCTGTTCTCCCAGCCGGGGATGAGCGCCTACAACGCCACCAAGTTCGCCGTGCGCGGCTTCACCGAGTCGCTGCGCCAGGAACTGGACATGGAACGCGGCGGCGTCTCCGCCAGTTGCGTGCACCCCGGCGGGATCAAGACCAACATCGCCAAGACTGCGCGGATGAACGACAGCATGGTCAAGGTCACCGGGCAGAACGCGGAAGCTGCCCGCACCCAGTTCAACGACCAGCTGCTGCGCACCACCCCGCAGAAGGCCGCGCAGGTGATCATCCGCGGCGTGGAACGCGATTCGCGGCGCATCCTGATCGGTCCGGATGCCCACGCCATCGACGTGATGCTGCGCCTGCTGCCAGTCTGGTACCAGAAGGTGGTCACCGGCAGCATGAAGCTGGCCAAGCGCTTTGCGCCCAAACCCAAGCGCAAGCCGGGCGCGGAGGGTTACGAGGCCAAGTAACGCTCTGCCACAACGAGTCCCTTTTTCCCTGTCGGGCCGGCGCCCATCCCCCTTACCCCCGGATGGGCGCCGTTTTTTTCTTGCCGATTTTCAACTAGCGGCGGACCGCCACCACCTCCAGGTATTCACTGGGGATCACCAGCGACGCCGGACCGGCACGGTTGCTACGCTCCAGCAACTGCGTGAGGTCACGCTCCAGCGCTGCCGCATCCGCCTCAGGCAACGAGGCAAACGCCTTGTGTACCGGCCCGTACCAGGTGCGGAACACTTCCAGGAAGTGTGCCGCCGAGCGATAGCGGAAGTTGAAGGTCTGCCGGGTTGCGCGCAACTCGCTGACCGAGTCGCCGAACAGTTCGTGCAGGTACTCCTCGCGCCCCCAGCCCGATGGTGGACGCACACCTGACGCTGGCGGGATGTAACCCGACAACACCTTGAACACCTGGCCGATGAAGCCTTCCGGCGTCCAGTTGGCCAGGCCTATGCGGCCTCCAGCACGGCAGACCCGCGCGAGTTCACCCGCCGCCTTGGGTTGATCCGGGGTAAACATAACGCCGAAGGTGGAAACCACCGCATCGAAACTGCCGGGCTCGAAAGGCAACGCCTCGGCATCGGCCTCGCGGAATTCCACGGCCAGGTGTTCAGCACGGGCCCGCTCGGCACCCAGTTCCAGCAGGCGCGGCACGTAGTCCGTGGAAACGACCCGGCAACCTCGGCGGGCCGCCGCCAGGGTGGCATTGCCATTGCCGGCGGCCACATCCAGCACGCGCTCATCGCAGCGCAGGTCGCAAGCCTCGGCCAGGCGTTCGCCGACGATCTGCAGGGTGGTACCGATCACGGCGTAGTCGCCGCTGGCCCAGGTGGCCATCTGGCGTTGTTTCAGGGCATCGAAGTCAACAGGGGCATTCATCTTGTTGTTCTCCAGGCGTCGAGGCGCCTTATTCGGCGGTGGTCGGATCCAGGGTGGTGACAACCTGCGACACCCGGTTGGCCGGGAAGCCGCCCAGGCGGGCGTGCTCGCGCACGGCGGCCTCATCGGGGGCGATGTACAGGCAGTAGATGCGATCAGCGAGCACGTAGCTGTGCAGCCACTGCACCTGGGGACTCAACTGGCTCAGCACCTGGCAGGACTTCTGCGCGACGGCCTTGAAATCGCGTTCGGACAGGGCTCCGACGCCGGGGATCTCGCGCTCGATAACGAACTTCGGCATGACACTCTCCATAGGGTGGGATAGTGCGGGTACCGCGACATCCCGCACCTTCATGCTGCTCCTGGCGCCTGAGGACGTCCTGCTCCAGCGTCGGCGTTCCCTGCCCGATCGTCCGGCCGGCGCTTGCCGCCTCGCTTTCGCGCGCAAAATCCGAGAAATGCCCGCCCGGAGGGATCGGCCATGAGCTCGGAAAGCATCCTCGCCGCCCAGCAGCGTCTGACTCGCCTGGTACAGCAGCGACCCGGCGTTGCCCTGGTGGAGGAAACCCCCGCCATCGCGCAATGGGAAGGCGCGGGCAAGACCCACACCCGACACCCGGACGGCAACGTCATCCACACCGATCTGCCCCGTGAACTGGGCGGCGACGGCGAGCGGGTCAGCCCCGGCTGGCTGCTGCGCGCCGCCATGGCCTCCTGCGCGGTGACGCGCATCGCCATGCTGGCCAACGAGACCGGTGTCGCACTGCAGAAGCTGGAAGCCGAGGTCGGTTCCATCACCGACGTGCATGGCCTGCTGGGGCTCAGCCGGGAGGATGGCCAGCCCGCCTCGCCGGGTCCCACGCAAGCCCGTCTGCAGGTGCGAATCGCCGCGGCGCAGGTGCCGGACGAACAGCTGCGGGAACTGGTCAGCGAGGCCATTCGCCTGTCGCCGATGGTCGCCGCCTTTCGCGACGCCATACCGGTCCAACTGGACATCGACACCGGTCCTGCCTGATGGACGCACTCTCCGAAACCCTGCGGGTGGTGCGGCTGGTCGGTGCGATCTTCATCAATGCGCGCTTCACTGCGCCCTGGTGCTACCAGTCGCCGCGCGCCGATTCGGTGGTCGGCCTGCTGGAGCCGGGCGCCGAGCAGGTGGTGATCTTCCACCTGATTACCGAGGGTGAATGCTTCGTCGAGATGGGCAAGGCCGAGCCAGTGAAACTGATCGCCGGTGACGCGGTGATCTTTCCCCAGGGCCACGCCCACCGCATGACTTCGAAGCCCGGCGTCCCACCCGCCACCGGCGCGCGGCTGGATGCCGTCCTGGCCCGTCGCCCGCGCCAGCTGGCCTATGGCGGAGGTGGCGCGACGACTCGCCTGGTGTGCGGCTACCTTGCCTGCGACGCACGCCTGGCAAGGCTCCTGCTTGCGGGACTGCCAGCGCTGGTGAAGGTCAACGTGCGGGGTTCGGCGGCCGGCGCCTGGCTCGAGTCCTCGGTGCGCTACGCGCTGGCCGAGGCGCGCTCGCCGCGCCCTGGCGGCGCGGGCGTACTGGCCAAGCTGGCAGAGGTGTTGTTCATCGAAGTATTGCGTCTGTACATGGAGGAGCAAGGTGAGGAGCGCAGCGGATGGCTGGCCGGGCTGCACGACCGCATCGTCGGCAATGCCCTCGGCGCCCTGCACCAGTCACCCGCTCACGCCTGGAGCCTGGAAGAGCTGGCACGCTGCTCGGGCACCTCGCGCTCGGTGCTGGCCGAGCGTTTTCAGCAATTCGTCGGCTGCCCGCCGATGCAGTACCTCACCCAGTGGCGCATGCTGCTGGCCGCCAATCTGCTGCGCGGCAGCAACGCTCCGCTGGCGCGGATTGCCGAAGACGTCGGCTATCAGACGGACACCGCCTTCAGCCGCGCCTTTCGCCGTGAATACGGCTGCCCGCCAGCGGCCTGGCGGCGCGGCCAGGCCGCCACCGCCCGCCCCGGCTATTCGTAGGAGCGAGCTTGCTCGCGAACCCACTTGACACTGGAATCGCGGGAAAGCGTTCGCGAGCAAGCTCGCTCCTACAAAAAAACTTCCCGCCAGCGCAGCTACAACCCCATCTGCTTGGCGATGATCTCGTTCATGATCTCTCGCGTGCCGCCGCCGATGGAGAGGATGCGATTGTCGCGGTACAGCCGTTCCACCAGGCTCTCGCGCATGTAGCCCATGCCGCCCAGCACCTGCACCGCGTCGTAGGTCACCCGGTCGGCCACGTCGGTGGCGAAGTTCTTGGCCATGGAGATTTCCTTGATCACGCTCTTGCCCGCCGCCATCTTCGCCGCCTGGCGGTAGGTGAACTCGCGGGACACTTCCACCTGGGTGGCCATCTCCGCCAGCCGGTGCTTGAGCACCTGGAACTTGCCGACGGGCTTGCCGAAGGCTTCACGCTCGCGACTCCAGGCCAGCGCCTCGTCCAACGCCAGCTGCGCGGTCATGTTGGCCATGATTGCCAGCGCCAGACGCTCGCTCTGGAAGTTCGCCATGATGCAGGCAAACCCCATGTTCTCCGCGCCGATAAGGTTCTCCACCGGCACCTTGCAGTCATCGAAGAACAGCTCGGCGGTGTCGGATGCCCACCAGCCCATCTTCTTCAGCTTGCGGCTCACGGTGAAACCGGGCGTGCCCTTCTCCACCAGCAGCAGGCTGACGCCACCGAAGCCATCGCCGCCGGTGCGCACGGCGACGGTGTAGTAGTCGGCGCGTACACCGCTGGTGATGAAGGTTTTGCTGCCGCTCACGCGGTAGTGGTCGCCGTCGCGCACGGCCCGAGTCTTCAGGCTGGCTACGTCGGAGCCGCCGGACGGCTCGGTGACCGCCAGCGCCATGATCTTCTCGCCGGTCAGCACCTGCGGTGCGATGCGCTCGCGCAGCTCCGGGCGGCCCCACTTGATCAGTGGCGGCAGGCCGATATCCAGCGAGCCCAACCCGGCCACAAGACCGCCGGAACCGCAGCGCATCAGTTCTTCGCTGGCCGCTACCTTGGCAAACAGGTCGCCTTCATGGCTGCCGCCCAGCGCCTCGGGATAGCCGATGCCGAGGATGCCGGCCTCGCCCGCCTTGCGGTACAGCTCGCGGGGAAACTCCTCGGCCTCCTCCCAATCGGCGACGTGGGGGAGGATTTCACGCTCGACGAAGCGTCGCACGCTGTCGCGAACCAGGCGGTGGCTGTCATCGAAGTACTCGGCGAACACGGACATGGCAAGGCTCCAGATGATTTGACTGAAACTTACCGAGCGCTTGCTTGGTTTTCAAGGCGAGACACCTGCCATCGGCTAGGACAGATGCGCCGTCCCGAACCGCTCGCGGTACGCCGAAGGCGCCACGCCCGCCGCACCCCGGAAGGCATTGCGGAAGCTTTCCACGGTGCCGAAGCCGCATTGCTCGGCTATCCGCTCCACACTGTCGGCGCTGCTTTCCAGCAATTCGCGGGCGCGCAGCATGCGCTCGTGCTGCAACCAGGCCTTGGGCGTCATCCCCGTCGCCTCGCTGAAACGGCGCAGGAAGGTGCGCTCGCTCATGGCCATGCGGCTCGCCAGCTCACCGACGGCGATCGACCGGTGCAGCCGTTGCCGGGCCCAATCCAGCAGCCCCGCGAGGTCATGCCTGGGCGCCTGCGCCACCGGTGCGGGGATGAACTGCGCCTGACCGCCGCCGCGCTGCGGCGACATCACCAGCCGCCGCGCCACGGTATTGGCCACCTGCGCGCCGAAGTCCCGCGCCACCAGGTGCAGGCAGGCATCGATGCCGGCTGCGCTGCCGGCAGAGGTGATCAGTTGCCCGACATCCACATAGAGCACCTGGGCATCGACTTCGATGGCCGGGAAGCGCGTCGCCAGCTCCTCGGCGTAGCGCCAGTGCGTGGTCGCCCGCTGGCCATCCAGTAATCCCGTGGCGGCGAGGACGAAGACCCCGGAGCAGATCGACAGTAACCGTGCGCCTTCGTCATGGGCCTTGCGCAACGCCTGCACCAGCTCTGCGGACGGCGCCTCGTCGCGGTCACGCCAGCCCGGCACGATGACGGTGCCCGCCGTGTCGAGTGACTCCACCCCACCGTCGGCCAGCACGCGGATGCCACCCAATGCCCGCATCGGTCCGTCGTCCACGGCAACGACCCGGTGGCTGTACCAGGGGAATTCGAACTCGGGGCGCGGCAGGCCGAAGATCTCCACGGCGATGCCGAATTCGAAGGTGCACAGGCCGTCGTAGGCGAGAACGGCGACTTCCAGGGGATTGCGCGGCATTTGGCAGAAAACTTCCGATCACTGTCCAGGCCGCCACTGTAGCCGGCTTTTGCCCCGCCTTACAGTAGCCCTGTCTTCCACAGGAGCCCCAGCATGCCCAGCCTCGTCAGCCAGTTCCCCGCCGCCCTGCCCGCCGACGCCCTTGCCCACTTCAGCCATCGCCTGGCCTTCGAGACCGACTGCTCGGATGTGAACGACGCCCTGCAGCACGGCGAACAGGATTTCGTCCTGCTCGATGTGCGAAACGCCGCCGCCTTCGCCCGCGGCCATGTGCCCGGCGCGCTGAACCTGCCGACACGGGAGATCGACGCGCGGCGTATGGCGCAGTTCCTACCGGGCACCCTGTTCGTCGTCTACTGCGCCGGGCCGCACTGCAACGGTGTGCACCGTGCTGCTGCGAAGCTCGCGGCACTGGGTTTGCCGGTGAAGGAAATGATTGGCGGAGTGGCCGGCTGGCTGGATGAGGGGCTGGTGCTGGTCGGTGCGACGGGTGAAGCGCTGCGGACTGACGGAACAGGTCTTTTTTGCGCCTGTTGATCGCAGAAACAACAAGGCCGGAATGTCTCCGGCCTTGCTCGAATCCTTCTGGTTGGCCTGTCAGCTGCTGATAGGCCGACGCCCCGCCAGGGCGTGGGCCAGCGTGCCGCCATCCACCAGTTCAAGCTCGCCGCCCAACGGCACGCCATGGGCGATGCGCGACAGCACCAGATCGCCGCCGCCGAGCAACTGAGCGATGTAGTGGGCCGTCGCCTCACCCTCCACCGTGGGGTTGGTGGCCAGGATGATCTCGCTGAAATGGCCGGCCTTGATCCGCGCTTCCAGCTCGGGAATGCCGATGGCTTCCGGCCCGAGGCCGTCCAGCGGCGACAGGTGTCCCTTGAGCACGAAGTAGCGGCCGCGGTAGCCGGTCTGCTCGACGGCGAACACGTCCAGCGGGCCTTCCACCACGCACAGCAGGCTGTCATCGCGGCGCGGATCGGTGCATTGCGGGCAGAACTCGTCTTCCGACAGGGTGCGGCACTGCTTGCAATGTCCGACGCCCTCCATCGCCTGGGTCAGCGCCTGGGCCAGACGCAGACCGCCGCTGCGGTCGCGCTCCAGCAGCTGCAGCGCCATGCGCTGGGCACTCTTCTGTCCCACTCCGGGCAGGGTGCGCAGGGCATCGATCAGTTGGCGGATCAGCGGCGTGAAGCTCATGGGGCAGTCTCGGGTTTCGGGAGGGTTAGAACGACTGTAGGAGCGAGCCTGCCCGCGAAGCCCGCCCAGCCACCAGGGCCAGAAGAGCGTTCGCGAGCAAGCTCGCTCCTACAGGTCAGCAGGATGCCTGGATCAGAAAGGCATCTTGAAGCCGGGCGGGAGTTGCATACCGGCGGTCATGCCGGACATCTTGTCCTGGTTGTTCTGCTCGATCTTGCGCACGGCGTCGTTCACCGCGGCGGCGATCAGGTCTTCGAGGATTTCTTTGTCTTCCTGCATCAGGCTGTCATCCAGGGAGACACGCTTGACGTCGTGGCGACCGGTCATCACCACGCTCACCAGGCCGGCGCCGGATTGACCGGTCACTTCGGCGTTGGCCAGCTCTTCCTGCATCTTCTGCATCTTTTCCTGCATCTGCTGGGCCTGCTTCATCAGGCCGGCCATGCCACCTTTCATCATCTCGAGTTCCTCGATTCGTTCAGTCGTCGGCCAAGGCTCAAGCCTTGGCCTCCAGGGGTTCGATAGTACCGTCGCGGACCACCGCGGCGAACTGTTGCTTCATCTGTAGCACATACGGGTCGGCAGCAATCGACGCCTCGGCCTGGCGCTGACGCTCGGCGCGCTTGCGCGCGGCGGCCTGGGCCGGGGTTTCCTGCTCGGGCTTCTGCTGGGTGACCTGCAGCGTCAGAGTGCGCCCGTGGAACTGGTTCAGCGCATCGTTCAGGCGACGTTGCTGGGTCGCGTTGAACAGCGCGCTCTGGCCCGGGTCCAGGTGCAGGTGCCAGTTGTCGCCATCCACCGCCACCAGCGTGCAGTTGGCGCCGATGCTGGCGGTCAGGCCGGCCAGTCCCAGGCGCGGGAACAGGTCCAACCACTCGGCGGCAAGGCCGGTCGCGGGCATGGCGGCGGGCTCGGGCTCCGGTTCGGCCTGCTCCTGCGGCGCCTCGCTCTCGAGGTAGCCGTAGGACTCCATGTCGACTTCGTAGTAGTCCTCGGCGGGTGGCGGCTCTTCGTCGCGGTCATCGTCATCGGCCGGAGCTTCGGCCGCGACGGGTGCGGGAGCAGCCACCGGCACAGGAGTTGGCTCTGCCGCTACGGGCGCAGGTGCAGGTGCAGGTGCAGGTGCTGCAGGCTCGAGCGGTGCGGGAGCGGCGGCAACCGGTGCGGAGGGTTCGTCCCACGGCAGATCGACAGGCGCTTCGGCAACCGGCGACTGCGGCTCGATGGCCAGAGCAACAGGCTCTGCTGCGACAACCACTTCCGGCTGCGCTTCAACCGGCGCGGGAGCCACTTCAACGACCGGGGCAGGAGCGGCAACAGGCGCAGTCTCCACCACCGGAGCCGGAGCCGGAGCCAGAGCCGCCTGAGGCTGCGGCGCGGCAACGGTCGGGGCAACCTCGGCAACCGGAGCTACAGGTGCGGGCGTAACAGGCGGCGGAGCAATGGCTGCAACCGGCGCTGCAACGGCGGCGCCGGCCACTGGGTTAGGGTTGGAATCAGCCGTGGCCTTGCTGATCCCCAGGTCCTTTAGTGGCGATCTGGGCGCGCCGTCGGCATCGGCCGGGCGGAACGCCAGCATGCGCAGCAGCACCATCTCGAAACCACCACGGGGATCGGGCGCCAACGGCAGGTCGCGGCGGCCGATCAGGCCCATCTGGTAGTAGAACTGTACGTCCTCGGCCGGCAGCGCCTGGGCCAATGCCAGCACGCGGTCGCGGTCGCCCTGGCCGTTGTCCACCGCCTCGGGCAGCGCCTGGGCGATGGCCACACGGTGCAGCACATTGAGCATTTCAGCCAGCACGCCGCCCCAGTCCGGGCCTTGCTCGGCCAGGTGGCGGACGGCTTCCAGCAGCGCGCGTGCATCGCCTTCCAGCAGTGCGTGAAGCACGCCGTAGACCTGCCCGTGATCCAGGGTACCGAGCATGGCGCGCACGTCGGCGGCCAGCACCTTGCCTTCGCCGAAGGCAATGGCTTGGTCGGTGAGGCTCATGGCATCACGCATGGAACCGTCGGCGGCGCGGCCGAGCAGCCACAGAGCATCGTCCTCGAACGGCACGTTCTCGGCGTCCAGAACGTGGGTGAGATGCTCTACCACGCGCTCCGGCGGCATGTTCTTCAGCGAGAACTGCAGGCAGCGCGAGAGAATGGTCACCGGAAGTTTCTGCGGGTCAGTGGTGGCCAGCAGGAATTTCACGTGGGGCGGCGGCTCCTCCAGGGTCTTCAACAGGGCGTTGAAGCTGTGGCTGGAGAGCATGTGCACTTCGTCGATCAGGTAGACCTTGTAGCGTCCGCGGGTCGGCGAGTACTGCACGTTGTCGAGCAGCTCGCGGGTGTCCTCGACCTTGGTGCGGCTGGCGGCGTCCACTTCGATGAGGTCGACGAAGCGACCCTCATCGATCTCTCGGCACACCGAACACTGCCCGCAGGGAGTCGAGCTGACACCGGTCTCGCAGTTCAGGCACTTGGCGAGGATGCGCGCGATGGTGGTCTTGCCCACGCCACGGGTACCGGTGAACAGATAGGCGTGGTGCAGGCGCTGGTTGTCCAGCGCATTGATCAGGGCCTTGAGCACATGGGTCTGGCCGACCATTTCGCGGAACGAGCGCGGACGCCATTTGCGAGCAAGAACCTGATAACTCATTGAAATCCATCGCGACGGGTAAGCAGAAGTGCGCTAATCCTAGCGAAGCGGACCGTAAATTGCACCCGATGTCCGCACCGGTCGCTATCGCATCTTGGCAAGGGCCGGGCTACACGGCATTGTGTTGTCCTTCTGCCATCAACGGAGTCTTGATGCGCTTCCTCGCCACCGCCCTGCTGCTGACCGCCACCCTCGCCCAGGCCGACGACCGTCCCCTGCGCTTTTCGGTGGTCGACAGCTGGGCAATGCCGCTGGCGCAGATCGAGAACGGCGAACTGACCGGCGGCATCATGTTCGAGCTGTTCAAGGAAACGGCGCGCGAACTGGGCCGGCCCGCTGCCTTCCATATCGTGCCCCGTGCTCGTATCGAACAGGCACTGCTCAGCCATTCAGTGGACGTACGCTGCTATGTCTCGCGCACCTGGATCGAGCATGAATTCAATGACTACCGCTGGACCGCGCCGCTGATGGTGCAGCGCGACCTGCTGGTCGTCCGCGACGCCCCGGCCGACAAGCTGGAAACCCTGCCCAGCCAATCCGTCGGCACCGTGCTGGGCTATCACTACCCGCGCCTGCAGCCACTGCTGGACAGCCATTGGCTGAGCCGCGACGACGCGCGCAACCAGGAACTGGTGCTGAAGAAGCTGCGCATCGGCCGCTATCAGTACGCGATCAGCAGCGAGTTTGCGCTGAACTGGTTCAACCGCGAACTACCCGAAGCGGAACGTCTGAGAATCGCCAGCGTGATCGAGGAAACGCCGCTGTCGTGCATGGTGCTGGATGCGCCCGAAGTCCGTGCCGACGAGGTGCTCTCGGTACTGGCGAAAATCAAGGCGTCGGGGAAGATCGAGCAGATCCTGGATCACTACCGCTGAGGCGGCGGATGCATCAACAGGATGGGGGCCACGAATTTTACTGACCCCGAAATGGAGGCGGCCCCGCCAGCCACACCCCGGCACACAATGTCCCCGCCTTGGCTGCTTCCTTCCGGACCTGACCAGGTAAGCGAGTAATCGTTGCGGGGGGACCGACAGGGCCACCATCGCGAGAGCTCGCCAGATCAGCGAGCCGCGCCATTGTAGCGGCTTGAGCGCAAGTTACAAGTACTTCAAGCACTTAGCGACGTTCCCCAAGCAATTCCCGACCTTCATCACGAATTTGCGTTTTCATTAAGGGAATTGCCTTACAGCCAGTTCAGAAAATTCCAATGGTGCCGACGCTTAGGGGTGAACCCGTCGCTCAAAGACGGGCCATGACCGAGCGAGGAATGCCAGCATGTTCGTAGCACTGCGATCCACTACTCTCGTTGTCCTGCTCTTCTCGCCCCCACTGATGGCTTACGATGGCGTCATCCACTTCAGCGGGGCCGTGGTCGAGCCAACCTGCCAGGTCGGGCTGATCGACGTGACGGCCCGCAGCGCACGCGTGCAGCTGAGCGCGTGCAACAAGGCCATGACAATGATGCTGAACGAGCCGCGCGGCGCGATGCCCAGTGTGAGCTACCGGCTGACCGATGCGCGCGGCAAGGCGCTGGGGAAAGGCATCAAGACCACCGGCGATACCGACAGCGTCATCCGCGAGGTAGTCGACGGCGACCTACCCGCGGACCAGCGCAATGTGGTGCTGGTGGCAGAGTACCTGTAACGGGCGTCACTGTCCCTGGAGCAATCCTTCGGGCCGAGGCTGGGTGGAGACTTCCAGGTTCGGCCCGATGAACAGATCCATCTTGCTGTAGCCCGGACGGGTACTGAAGGTGGAGTAGCGCTCCGCCCCCTGGTGGAACTGGAAGGCCACGCGGTACTCGCCCGAACGCAGCAGACGCAGCGGGAAGGCGCGTGCTTCGCCTGGCTTGATTTCGCCCGCGAGACTCTCCTCGCCGTTTTCCTTGAAGCTGTAGCTCACCGCCGGCCCGCCCACGCCTTCATAGTGAAGGACGATCTGCGGGCGCTCGGTCCAGGCCACGTAAGCCCCGAACAGCACTACCAGTGCCCCGACGCCGAGCAGGCGCTGCTTTCTTGCCTTGTCCATCTTGCTCTCCGTCAACCGATGGCCCGCCCCGCTCTGCTTTGCAACACACAGGTCGGAACAGGCCTGCCGATCAGTTCAGGCTGTCGACCAGGGCCTTGGCAGGCACCAGGCGCACAGCCTTCTTCGCGGCGATCTCGATGGTCTTGCCGGTCTGCGGGTTGCGGCCGGTACGGGCAGCGCGTTCGGTGACCTTGAGCTTGCCGATACCCGGCAGGGTCAGCTCACCGTCATTCTCCAGAGCGTCCTGGGCGATCTGCGCCAGTTGCTCGAACACGCCGCGCACGGCGGCCTGGGTCAGGTCGAGGGATTCGGCGATATCGCGAACCAGTTGGTCCTTGGTCATGGGCATAAAGTGACTCCTTGATGCGTTGATCTTGATTCTTTGATCGGAAGAAAGGCTTGTCAGGCGCCGATGCCGTGATCGGCCAGCAGCTTGATCAGCTGCTCTTCGTCCATCACGGCGACGCCAAGTTCCTGGGCCTTGGCCAACTTTGAACCCGCTCCCGGTCCGGCGACGACGCAGTGGGTCTTGGCCGAGACAGAGCCGGCCACCTTGGCGCCGAGGCTTTCGAGTTTTTCCTTGGCGATGTCGCGGCTCATGGCTTCCAGGGTGCCGGTGAGCACCCAGGTCTGGCCGGCCAGCGGCAGGCCTTCGACGACCTTGCGCTCGCTGCGCCAGTGCATGCCGAACTCCGCCAACTGCGCTTCGACGGCCTTGGCGCGCTCGACACGAGCAGCATCGGCGAAGTACTCGCGCACCGACTGCTTGGCCTTCTCGTTCACGCCCTTGAGGGTGCTGAGGTCCAGCCAGTCCTGGCTGAGGGTGATGAGTGCGTCGAGGCTGCCGGTGCGATCAGCCAGCTTTTCGGCGCCCGTGGCGGCGATGAAAGGGATGTTCAGCTTGTCGATGAAGCCCGCCAGCGTCGCGACAGCGGCGAACTCGGCGGACACCCCACCTTCGTCCTGCAGTTCGATACCGCGCTCCAGCAATTGCTGGATCACGCTGCGGTTGTGCTCGTCATCGAAGAAGTTGTGGATCTCGTAGGCCACTTCGCCACCGACGTCCGGCAGGTAAGTGAGCACTTCCGGCAGCGCCTTCTGGATGCGTACCAGGGAGCCCAGGGAGCGCGCCAGCAGCTTGGCGGTTTCCTCACCCACATCCGGAATGCCCAGAGCGAAGACGAAACGCGCCAGCGCCGGCTTGCGACTCTCCGCGATGGCGGCGAGCAGGTTGCGCGTGGAGACTTCGGCGAACCCCTCCAGCTCGATGACTTGCTCGAAGGTCAGGGTGTAGAGGTCGGCCGGGGATTTCACCAGCCCCTTATCCACCAGTTGCTCGACGATCTTGTCGCCAAGGCCGTCGATGTCCATGGCGCGGCGCGAGACGAAGTGGATGATTGCCTGCTTGAGCTGCGCCTGGCAGAAAAGCCGGCCGACACAGCGGTAGATGGCACCTTCGCTGACCGACTCCCTGCCCTTGCTTCGCTTGACCAGCTGGGTGCGCTCGACTTGCGAGCCGCAGACCGGGCACTGGGTGGGGATCGCCACCGGACGCGCATCCGCCGGGCGCCGCTCGGTGACGACCTGCATGACCTGTGGAATCACGTCGCCGGCACGGCGGATGATCACGGTATCGCCGATCATCAGGCCCAGGCGGGCGACCTCGTCCATGTTGTGCAGCGTGGCGTTGGACACCGTTACGCCAGCCACCTGGACCGGCTTGAGGCGCGCCACGGGCGTTACCGCGCCGGTGCGGCCGACCTGGAATTCCACGTCCAGCAATTCGGTCAACTCTTCGCGAGCCGGGAACTTGTGAGCGATGGCCCAGCGCGGCTCGCGGGCACGGAAGCCCAGCTCACGCTGGAAGTCGATGCGGTTGACCTTGAACACTACGCCGTCGATTTCGTAGGCAAGGCTGTCGCGGCGGGCACCGATGTCTTCGTAATAAGCGCGACAACCTTCGACGCCCTTGGCGAGCTTCAGCTCGCGGCTGATCGGGATGCCCCAGCCCTTGAGGGCTTCGAGGATATTGACCTGAGTGCCGGGCAGCGCGCCACCCTCGACACGGCCGAAACCGTAGCAGCAGAACTCCAGCGGGCGGCTGGCGGTGATCTTCGAATCCAGCTGGCGCAGGCTGCCGGCCGCGGCATTGCGCGGGTTGGCGAAGGTCTTGCCGCCGGCTTCCATCTGCCGCTCGTTGAGCGCCTCGAAGCCAGCCTTGGACATGAAGACCTCGCCGCGCACTTCCAGCACCGCCGGCCAGCCCTCGCCCTTCAGGCGCAGCGGCACATTGCGGATGGTGCGTACGTTGACACTGATGTCCTCTCCGGTGGTGCCGTCGCCGCGCGTAGCGCCACGGGTCAGCACGCCGTTCTCGTACAGCAGGCTGACCGCCAGACCATCAAGCTTGGGCTCGCAGCTGTACTCCACCTCCGCGCCGCCACCGAACAGGTCCGATGCCGGCAACTGGTCCGCCAGCCCCTCACGCACTCGGCGGTCGAAATCGTTGAGGTCCTGCTCTTCGAAGGCGTTGCCCAGGCTGAGCATCGGCACTTCGTGACGCACTTCGCCGAATGCGGAGGCAGCCGCACCGCCGACCCGCTGGGTCGGCGACTCGGGAGTGATCAGTTCAGGATGCTCGGCTTCCAGCGCCTTCAGCTCGCGGAACAGACGGTCGTACTCGGCGTCCGGCACGCTCGGCTCGTCGAGCACGTAGTAGCGGTAGTTGTGGTCGTCGAGCTCGCTGCGCAGCTGGGCAATGCGTTCGGCAGCGATCTGGGAGTCGGTCATGCGGGAATCTCGGGCGGCAATAGGTTGCGGCTAGAAATGCAAAGCCCCAAGGGTCGCTTGGGGCTTCATTTGCAGCGTGCGGAAAGCTTAGCGCTTCTGGGTCAGGGCGCGTCGCTCGAAATCGATGATGCGCTGACGGTAGTGCTCGATGGTCTGTGCAGTCATCACGCTGCGCTGCTCGTCCTTCAGCTCGCCATTGAGCTCCTGGGCCAGCTTGCGGGCGGCGGCGATCATCACGTCGAACGCCTGCTTGGGATGGCGCGGGCCCGGCAGGCCGAGGAAGAAGCTCACCGCGCGGGTGCTGAACTGGTCGATGTTGTCCAGATCGAAGGTACCCGGCTTGACCGCGTTGGCCATGGAGAACAGCACTTCACCGTTGCCGGCCATGCTCTCGTGGCGGTGGAAGATGTCCATCTCGCCATAGCGCAGGCCGCTTTCGAGGATGTTCTGCAGCAGCGCCGGGCCCTTGAAGCCGTTCTCGTCGCGGCTGATGACGTTGATGATCAGCACTTCATCAACCGGTGCCTGGGGCGCCGACGGAGCCGCAGCGGCGGGAGCAGCGCGCTCCTTGTCCTTCTTGCGGTCCTTCTTCGCCTTGTCCTTCTCTGCCGGCACGTCGTCCAGCGGATTGGGGAAATCCTCTTCGTCCAATGGGCCGAGCAGGTTCGGCGCCGGGTCGTCCAGGTTCAGGTCGCCCTGGCGCGGCTCGCCGCGGCGCTTGCCACGGGACTCCTTGGCACTGACCTTGGGCAGGTCTTCCTCGTCGAGCTCCGGCTCGCGATGGTCGACTACCCGGGAAGGCCCGAGCAATTCCGGGTTGGTTTCGTCCCCGTCATCGGGCTGGTTGGCAAACTGGCGATCCAGTTTGAAACGCAACTTGCCCTTGCCACCCCGCATGCGACGCCAACCGTCGAACAGAATGCCGGCGATGACGATGAGCCCAATGACGATCAGCCATTCGCGCAGACCGATATCCATCTAATCCCGTAGCCCCTGAACAAAAAATGATGATGAAGAAAAGGACATCCTATCCCTTGAAAACGTGGAGCCAACTTCATGTTCTGACTGATGTTTTCCACGCGATACAAAAGTGGGCGTTAAGCTAACACGCTCTCACATAACTTTACACTGCCTGAGGCGACACTCCGCCGCACTCTTTGCAACTTTTCATAGCGGCTGCCGCTTGAGTGCCTCAGCCGAATCCTACCCCAATCAAATCAATGCCTTAGGCTTGAAACAAAGCATCTTGCCAGCATAGCTCAAGTTCGCCTGATCGATCACGCTTCAGCGAGCGCAACAGCCTCTTCCACATCCACCGCCACCAGACGCGAACATCCCGGTTCGTGCATGGTCACGCCCATCAATTGATCGGCCATCTCCATGGCGATCTTGTTGTGGGTGATATAGATGAACTGCACTTTCTCCGACATCTCCTTCACCAGCCGCGCATAACGGCCGACGTTGGCATCGTCCAGCGGCGCGTCGACTTCGTCGAGCATGCAGAACGGTGCCGGGTTCAGCTGGAAGATCGCAAACACCAGCGCCAGAGCGGTCAGGGCCTTCTCGCCACCGGACAGAAGATGGATGGTGCTGTTCTTCTTGCCCGGCGGCCTCGCCATGATCGCCACCCCGGTATCGAGTAGATCCTCGCCGGTAAGTTCCAGATAGGCGTGACCGCCGCCGAAAACCTTGGGGAACAATGCCTGAAGGCCAGCATTGATCTGGTCGAAGGTTTCCTTGAAGCGGTTGCGGGTTTCCTTGTCGATCTTGCGGATGACGTTTTCCAGGGTATCCAGCGCCTCCACCAGGTCGTCGTTCTGGTCATCCAGGTAGCGTTTACGCTCGGATTGCTGCTGGTATTCCTCGATGGCCGCGAGGTTGATCGGCCCCAGGCGACCGATGCGCGCAGCCAGTTCTTCCAGGCGGGTTTCCCAGACCTTCTCGGCAGCGTCAACGGGCAAGGTGCCCAGCACGCCGTGCAGGTCATAGCCATCCTCATGGAGCTGTTCCTGCAGTGACTTGCGTCGCACGCTCAGGGCCTGCCATTCCATGCGCTGCTGCTCCAGTTGGCCGCGCAACAGCTGCGACTGCTGCTCGGCCTGGGTGCGGCGCTTCTCGGCGTCGCGCAGTTGGCGGTCGGCATCTTCCAGCGCCAGACGCGCGTGCTTGAGTTCGTCCTCCACCGCCATGCGCCGGTCAAGCAACTCTTCCAGGCGCATGCGCAGTTCTTCCAGCGGCGCGGCGCCCTCCTCCAGATTGAGGTTTAGCTGCTCGCAACGCTCGACCAGTCGCACGGCCTGGCTGTCCAGGCGCTCCAGCGCTTGGCGGGTGGATTCGTGCTGGGCGCGCAGGGAGCCCACGCGCACAGCCAACTGATGGGCGTGGTCCTTGTGCTGGCGGGACTCCTGGCGAATGCGGTCGAGCTTCTCGCGCATGCCGTCGCGCTCGGCGAGCAGCGATTCGCGACGCTCGGTGTCCACGGCCATGGCGTCCAGCGCTTCCTGCAGGCTCAGGCGCGCTTCGCCCAGCTGCTCCTGCTCGACGGCATGCTGTTCGGCCAGCTCTGCCAGCTCTTCGTCCAGACGTCGACGGCGCAGAGTCAGCTGCTCGACCTTGGCCTGCTGCGCGGACAGCTGCGCCTTCAGCTCACCCTGGCGGCGACCTTCGTCCTGCAGGCGGCGACGCACCTGATCACGACCTTCCTCAGCCTGACGCTGCTCGTCACGCAGGCGCGCCAGTTGTTCGTCGATCTCGGCGAGGCGCTGCTCCAGCGTTTCGCGCTCGGCGTAAAGGCGCTCCAGCTCCTGGCCACGCGCCAGCACACCGCCATCGGCGGACTCACCACGGCGCACGCGCAGGAAGTTCCGGCCCACCCAGTAGCCGTCGCGGCTGATCAGGCTTTCGCCATCACCTAGCGAAGCGCGCTGGGCCAGCGCCTGCTCCAGGGTTTCGACCGGGCGCACGCGACCCAGCCAGTAGCTCAGGTCGACATTCGTCTCGACCTTGTCCAGCAGGCTGCCAGGCCGCGAAACGGCACCAGCAGCCAGATCGAGCAGGCGCAGTTCGCCTTTCTCCAACGCGTCGAATGGCAGCCCTTTCACGTCGTCCAGCAGCACGCCGTGCAGGTCGGCACCGAGCACGGTTTCCACCGCCAGTTCCCAGCCCGCCTGTACGCGCAGGCCTTCAGCGAGGCGCGGCCGCTGTTCCAGCCCTTGCTGACGCAGCCATTGCGCGGTGCCGTCGCCCGGATCGAGCGCGGCTTGCTGCAGCGCCTCCAGCGAGGCAATGCGGCCATTCAGACGCTGTAGCTCGCCCTGCGCCTGGTGCTGCGCGGCGGTGCTTTCCTGCAGGAACTGGCGCACGCGCTCCAGGCGCTCGGCCAGCTCCTGCTCTTCGATCTGCGACTCCTCCAGCAGCAATTCGATGGCGGCGACCTGCTCGCCCAGCTCGAGGATCGCGGCGTCTTCCGGATCGGCGGCCAGTTGCGTGCGCTCGTCGCTCAGGCGGCGCTGACGCTCGCCCTGGCGCTCCAGGCTCTGCTCCAGGTGCTGGATGCGCGACTGCTGAACTTCCGCCTCGCGACGCGGTTCGGCGCTCTGCTGGTTGAAGGCATCCCAGCGCTGTTGCCAGTCGTGCATGCGCTGCTCGGCGTCTTCCAGCCCGACGGTAGCCTCCTCGGCGGCAGCGGCGCTGATTTCCTGTTCCGGGGCGAGACGCTCCAGCTCCTCGCCCAGGGTGGCGAGCAGGGTGCGGTCGTGGCCCAGGTGGGACTCGGTTTCCTGGCGGGTCTTGTCGGCCTCGCGCAGGTCGTCCTGCAACTGGCGCAGGCGCTGCTGGCCATGCTGGATGCTCTGCTCGACGCGGGCGATGTCGCCCCCCACGGAATAGAAACGACCCTGCACCTGGTTGAAGGTTTCCGACAGCTCATGGTGGCCGTCGCGCAGGCGCTCGATGCTGGCGTCGGCGCTACGCTGCTCGGCCACCAACGCCTCGAAGGCCACTTCCTGGTCGCCGATCACCTTTTCCTTCTGCCCGACCTGCTCGTTCAGGTCGCGCCAGCGCAAGGCGCCGAGCTGTGCCTTGAGGGTGCGCTCCTCGGCCTTGAATTCCTGGTATTTCTCCGCCGACTGGGCCTGGCGGTGCAGGCGCTCCAGCTGGCGCTCCAGTTCTTCGCGCAGGTCGGTCAGACGCGCAAGGTTTTCCTGGGTGCGGCGGATGCGGTTCTCGGTCTCGCGGCGGCGCTCCTTGTACTTGGAGATGCCGGCGGCTTCCTCGATGAAGTTGCGCAAATCCTCGGGCTTGGCTTCGATCAGCTTGGAGATCATGCCCTGTTCGATGATCGAGTAGCTGCGCGGCCCAAGGCCGGTGCCGAGGAAGATGTCGGTGATATCACGGCGCCGGCACTTGGTGCCGTTGAGAAAATAGGTGTTCTGGCCGTCGCGGGTCACGCGGCGGCGGATGGAAATCTCGGCATAGCTGGCGTATTCGCCGAGCAGGGTCTGGTCGGAGTTGTCGAACACCAGTTCGATGGATGCCTGGGTCACCGGCTTGCGCGTGTTGGAGCCATTGAAGATGACGTCGGTCATCGACTCGCCACGGAGGTTCTTCGCCGAACTCTCACCCATTACCCAACGAACGGCGTCGATGATGTTGGACTTTCCGCAACCGTTGGGGCCGACGACGGCCGCCATGTTGCTCGGGAAATTGACCGTCGTCGGGTCGACGAAGGACTTGAAGCCTGCCAGCTTGATGCACTTGAGCCGCATGAGCCCTCTTCCCCCGTCCGTCTCTTATTGAGAGCTTATCGTTCTGCCAGTGCAGCCAGAACCAGCTGGCTGTTGTGCCGACCGTAGTCGAGCAGGACCTCGCGGATACCCGCCTCGTCGCGGCCCACCACCGCGCGCAGCAGGTTTTCGAAGCTGCCGATGAACTGACTCATCTCGCCTTTGCGGCGCTCCAGGGCCAGATGATAGGTGCGACTGATGGCCGGCAGGAGATTTTCCACGGTTTCCTGCAGGTAGGGATTGGCGGCGAACGGGAAGGCAGCGCGCATGATGTCGAAGCTGGATTCGACGAAGGCATTGATGTCGCCGCGCTCGAGCTCGTCCAGCAGGCGCCGCTGTATCGCCATGAAGGGTGCCAGGTCAGCTTCTTCGCGCCAGGTCCGCGCCACGCTGCTGGCGAGCATGATGTACAGCTCCATCACCAGCGAGTAGAGGCTTTCCACGTGCGCTGCGGACAGCTCGGACACCTGCGCCCCCCGGCGCGGCAGGATCACCACCAGGTGGCGGCGCTCGAGGATCAGCAGCGCCTCGCGGACCGAGCCGCGGCTGACGTTGAGGGTCTGGGTGACCTTCTGTTCCTGGATGCGCTCGCGCTCCTTGAGTTCGCCCCGGATGATGCGTTCGGCAAGGTGATGCGCGATCTGCTCAGCCAGGCTGTCCGGGGCCTTGAACGTCATGGTTGTCCTTAAGAATCGGGGCGCTTTCGAGGGGCTACTGCGGACGCGAAGTGTAACACAGGGTGTTACCCCGCCATCCCCCGCCCAGGAGGGACGACAGAACAAAGGTTGGTGCATCCATCGGGAGGAACAGGCGCAGGATTGTCTGACAATCCTACACAAGAGACGTATCGGGAGTCGTCCATGTTCGCTTTGTTCCTTTCCCCTGCCTGGATGTTGCGTCTCAAGAAAGCCGGCTACTGGATCTGGCTGGTCCCGGTCTTCGGCATTCCCGTCAGCTACTGGTGGTCGTTCGGTAGCGATTATCCCAACGCCTGGGCCTGGCTGGTCATCACCGTGGTGTTCGGGGTGATCCCGCTGCTGGACTTCGTGGTCGGCCGCGACCCGGCCAACCCTGACGAGGTGGAGGAAGTCCCGCCCATGGAGCGCGAGGGCTACTACCGCTTCCTCAGCCTGCTGACCGTGCCGCTGTTGCTGGGCATGCTGGTCTACGGCGGCTGGGTGCTGGCCACCTATGACGCCTGGAACTGGGTTGGCCAGCTCGGCTGGATCCTTTCCGTGGGCACCGTCATGGGCGCCATCGGCATCACCGTCTCCCACGAGCTGATCCACAAGGACCCGCAACTGGAGCAGAACGCCGGCGGCCTGCTGCTGGCAGCGGTGTGCTACGCAGGCTTCAAGGTAGAACACGTACGCGGCCACCACGTGCATGTCTCAACGCCGGAGGACGCCTCGTCCTCGCGCTACGGCCAGAGTCTCTACGCCTTCCTGCCCCACGCCTACAAGCACAACTTCCTCAACGCCTGGAAGCTGGAGAGCGAGCGCCTCAAGCGCAAGGGCCTGCCGGCGCTGCACTGGCGCAACGAGCTGATCTGGTGGTACGTGATCAGTGCGCTGTTCCTGGTCGGCTTCAGCGTCGCCTTCGGCTGGATCGGCGCGCTGTACTTCATCGGCCAGTCGGTGATGGCCTTCACCCTGCTGGAAATCGTCAACTACGTGGAGCACTACGGACTGCACCGTCGCCGCCTGGACACAGGGCGCTACGAGCGAACCACCCACGAGCACTCCTGGAACAGCAACTTCCTGCTGACCAACCTGTTCCTCTTCCACCTGCAGCGCCATTCCGACCACCACGCCAATGCCAAGCGCCGCTATCAGGTGCTGCGCCACTTCGATGAGAGCCCGCAGTTGCCCAACGGCTACGCCGGAATGATCGTCCTGGCGCTATTCCCACCACTCTGGCGCGCGGTGATGGACCGCCGCGTACGCGCCTACTACGCCGGCGAGGAATACCAGCTGAGCGCTACCCAGCAGGCCTGATCGAAGAGTTCCACGCCTTGGCGGCAAGCCCTACCCCGGCTTGCCGCCTTTTTTCTTTCTGCTGTCCGGCACCGGGCCGCTCTTCGCAGGATGGCGTGGAGCGCAACGATACCCATCACTCCCGCGTGAAGACAGCATGGGTATCGCTTAGGCTCCACCCATCCTACCGGGCTAGCACGGTGCAGACCGGCCATATCGGTAGTTCACGAGCAAGCTCGTTCCTACAAAAAACAGTCCCGCTCGCGCCGTCTATCACCTGCGGAAAAACTTTCTGACCATTCGGACAGAAATTTTATTGACTCAAAAGTCAGCTTTCCATAAATTCGCCTCCAGTGCCCTACCAAAAACAAGAATCAGCCTGGAGGCAAGCCTTGATCAGGTTCCTGCTCAATCGCGAGCTGCGCGTCGAAGACCGCCTCGATCCCAATCTCACCGTGCTCAACTACCTGCGCCAGACCCTGGGCAAGACCGGCACCAAGGAGGGTTGCGCCTCCGGTGACTGC
Source organism: Pseudomonas sp. YH-1 (assembly GCF_051990045.1). Lineage (NCBI taxonomy): Bacteria > Pseudomonadati > Pseudomonadota > Gammaproteobacteria > Pseudomonadales > Pseudomonadaceae > Pseudomonas > Pseudomonas sp. YH-1. The sequence goes on from NZ_CP178184.1 coordinate 5,246,958, forward strand.
GGCGCCTGCACGGTGGTCGTCGGCGAACTGGTGGGCGAAGAAGGTGCCGAGCGTATCCGCTACCGCACCCTCAACTCCTGCCTGACGTTCGTTTCCTCGTTGCATGGCAAGCAGCTGATCAGCGTCGATGACCTCAAGCACCGCGGTGAACTGCATGGTGTGCAGCAAGCCATGGTCGATTGCCACGGCTCGCAGTGCGGCTTCTGCACCCCTGGCTTCGTCATGTCGCTGTTCGCCCTGCAGAAGAACACCGCCGGCGAGACCACCGAAGAGCGCAAGGCCGAGGCCCATGAAGCGCTGGCCGGCAACCTCTGCCGCTGCACCGGCTACCGCCCGATCCTCGACGCCGCCGAGCAATCCTGCTGCCAGAAGCAGCCCGACCAGTTCGACGTCGCGCAGCCCGAGATCATCGCCCAGCTCAAGGCCATCGCCCCACGCGAGACCGCCGAACTCAACAGCGGCGACAAGCGCTGCCTGCTGCCGCTGACCATCGCCGATCTGGCCGACATCTATACCGCCAACCCGCAGGCGCGCCTGTTGGCCGGTGGCACCGACCTGGCCCTGGAAGTCACCCAGTTCCACCGCGAACTGCCGGTGATGATCTACGTCGGCCATGTCGAGGAAATGAAGCGCGTCGAGGTCTTCGACGACCGCATCGAGATCGGCGCCGCGACCCCGCTGACCGACTGCTACGAAGCGCTGTCCCGCGACTATCCGGACTTCGGCGAGCTGCTGCACCGCTTCGCCTCGCTGCAGATCCGCAACCAGGGCACCCTGGGCGGCAACATCGGCAATGCCTCTCCCATCGGCGACTCGCCGCCGCTGCTGATCGCCCTGGGTGCGCGCCTGGTGCTGCGCAAGGGCAGCGAACGCCGTGAGTTGCCGATCGACGAGTACTTCATCGACTACAAGGTCACTGCGCGCCAGGAAGGCGAGTTCATCGAACAGGTGATCATCCCGCGCCCGCAGAGCAGCCAGGCGTTCCGCGCCTATAAGGTCTCCAAGCGACTGGACGACGATATCTCCGCCGTCTGCGCCGCCTTCAACCTGACGGTCGAGAACTGCAAGATCACCGCCGTGCGCACTGGCTTCGGTGGCATGGCCGCCATCCCGAAACGCGCCAAGGCCTGTGAAGCCGTCCTGCTCGGCCAGACCTTCAACAGCGCCACCTTCGAACGCGCCGCGCTGGCACTGAGCGAGGACTTCGCGCCGCTCACCGACTTCCGTGCGAGCAAGGAATACCGCCTGCTCACCGCGCAGAACCTGCTGCGCAAGTGCTTCCTGGAGCTGGAAGCCCCTCAGGCCGTAACCCGGGTGACCCACTATGCATAAGCCGCAGAAAAGCCAGGAAGAACTCACCGCACTGTTCCGCGCCGACCTCACCACCGGCGTTGGCCGCAGCGTCAAGCACGAGAGCGCGCCCAAGCACGTCAGCGGCGAAGCGCAGTACATCGACGACCGCCTGGAATTCCCCAACCAGTTGCACGTCTACGCCCGCATGAGCGACCGCGCCCACGCACGCATCACCAGGCTGGACGTCAGCCCCTGCTACCAGTTCCCCGGCGTGGCGATCGCCATCACCAAGGATGACGTGCCCGGCCAGCTGGACATCGGCCCGGTGGTCGCCGGCGACCCACTGCTGGCGGACGGCAAGGTCGAGTACGTCGGCCAGATGGTCATCGCCGTCGCCGCCGACAGCCTGGAAACCGCACGCAAGGCGGCCATGGCCGCGATCATCGAGTATGAAGACCTGGAGCCGGTACTCGACGTCGTCGAAGCACTGCGCAAGAAGCACTTCGTGCTGGACAGCCACCAGCACAAGATCGGCGATTCCGAGGCCAAGCTGGCCACTGCGCCGAACCGCATCCAGGGCACCCTGCACATCGGCGGCCAGGAACACTTCTACCTGGAAACGCAGATTTCCTCGGTGATGCCCACCGAAGACGGCGGCGTGATCGTCTACACCTCCACCCAGAACCCCACCGAAGTGCAGAAGCTGGTGGCTGAAGTGCTGGGCATCTCCTTCAACAAGGTGGTCATCGACATGCGCCGCATGGGCGGCGGCTTCGGCGGCAAGGAAACCCAGGCCGCTGCGCCTGCCTGCCTGTGCGCCGTCGTCGCACGCCTCACCGGGCGCCCGGCGAAGATGCGCCTGCCGCGCGTCGAAGACATGCAGATGACCGGCAAGCGCCACCCCTTCTACGTCGAGTACGACGTGGGCTTCGAGGACGACGGCCTGCTGCACGGCATCAACATCGAGCTGGCCGGCAACTGCGGCTACTCGCCGGACCTCTCCGGTTCCATCGTCGACCGCGCGATGTTCCACTCCGACAACGCCTACTTCCTCGGCAACGCCACGGTGAACGGTCACCGCTGCAAGACCAACACCGCGTCGAACACCGCCTACCGCGGCTTCGGCGGCCCGCAGGGCATGGTCGCCATCGAGGAGATCATGGACGCGGTCGCGCGCCACCTGGGCAAGGACCCGCTGGACGTGCGCAAGCGCAACTACTACGGCAAGGATGAGCGCAACGTCACCCATTACTACCAGCAGGTGGAACACAACCTGCTGGAGGAGATGACCGAGGAGCTGGAAGCCAGCGCTGAGTACGCCAAGCGCCGCGCCGAAATCCGCGCCTTCAACGCCAACAGCCCGGTACTGAAGAAAGGCCTGTCGCTGACTCCGGTGAAATTCGGCATCAGCTTCACCGCCACCTTCCTCAACCAGGCCGGCGCGCTCATCCACATCTACACCGACGGCAGCATCCACCTGAACCACGGTGGCACCGAGATGGGCCAGGGCCTGAACACCAAGGTCGCCCAGGTGGTGGCTGAGGTCTTCCAGGTCGACATCGACCGCGTGCAGATCACCGCCACCAACACCGACAAGGTGCCCAACACCTCGCCGACCGCCGCCTCGTCGGGCGCCGACCTGAACGGCAAGGCCGCGCAGAATGCCGCCGAGATCATCAAGCAGCGCCTGGTGGAGTTCGCTGCCAGGCACTGGAAGGTCACCGAGGACGACGTCGAGTTCCGCAACAACCAGGTACGCGTGCGTGACCTCATCCTGCCGTTCGAGGAGCTGATCCAGCAGGCCTACTTCGGCCAGGTGTCGCTCTCCTCCACCGGCTTCTACCGCACGCCGAAGATCTACTACGACCGCAGCCAGGCGCGCGGCCGGCCGTTCTACTACTTCGCCTACGGCGTGTCCTGCTCGGAGGTGATCGTCGACACCCTCACCGGCGAGTACAAGATGCTGCGCAGCGACATCCTCCACGACGTCGGCGCCTCGCTGAACCCCGCCATCGACATCGGCCAGGTCGAAGGCGGCTTCGTCCAGGGCATGGGCTGGCTGACCATGGAAGAGCTGGTGTGGAACGCCAAGGGCAAGCTGATGACCAACGGCCCGGCGAGCTACAAGATCCCGGCCATCGCCGACATGCCGATCGACCTGCGAGTGAAGCTGGTGGAAAACCGCAAGAATCCGGAACAGACGGTGTTCCACTCCAAGGCCGTCGGCGAGCCGCCGTTCATGCTGGGTATCTCGGTGTTCTGCGCGATCAAGGACGCCGTGGCCAGCCTGGCCGACTACCGCGCCCAGCCGCAGATCGACGCCCCCGCCACTCCCGAGCGCGTGCTCTGGGGCGTGGAGCAAATGCGCAAGCTGAAGGCCGCCCAGGCCGAAAAGGCACCGGCTCAGGTCGAGCCGGCGTGATGTGACCATGGGGCACCGCTGGCAGGGAGAGACGTCCCCACTTCCGTCCTCCACCCCGCCAGCGGCGCCCCACCCTAACTCCCAATTGTAGGAGCGAGGGGGACGCCTAGTCCTTGCTCGCGAACCGCCCAGCCATAGAGCTGCCGGGGAACTCGTTCGCGAGCAAGCTCGCTCCTACAAATAGAGCCCACCATCGAGGTTCGAAACGATGAACTGGATCAGTGCCCTCGCCGACCTGCAACAGCGCGCCGAAGCCAGCGTGCTGGTGACCATCATCGAAGAACGCGGCTCGACTCCACGCAATGCCGGCTCGAAGATGGTCGTCAGCGCCGACAAGCTCTACGACACCATCGGCGGTGGCCACCTCGAATTCAAGGCCATGGCCATCGCCCGCGAGATGCTGCAGAACCGCGAGCGCGAGCCGAAGCTTGAGCGCTTCAGCCTCGGTGCCAGCCTCGGCCAGTGCTGCGGCGGCGCCACCGTGCTGCTGTTCGAACCCATGGGCCAGCCCCAGGCGCACATCGCCGTGTTCGGCGCCGGCCACGTCGGCCGCGCGCTGGTGCCGTTGCTCGCCAGCCTGCCGTGCAAGGTGCGCTGGATCGACTCGCGGGAAGCCGAGTTTCCCGATTACATCCCCGAGGGCGTCACCCGCGCGATCAACGAGGATGTGATCGATGAGATCGACGAGATGCCCGCCGGCAGCTACTTCATCGTCATGACCCATAACCACGCGCTGGACCTGGAGCTGACGGCGAAGATCCTCGAGCGCAATGACTTCACCTACTTCGGCCTGATCGGCTCGGACACCAAGCGCGCCAAGTTCGAACACCGCCTGCGCGACCGTGGTTTCGCCGCCGACACTGTGCAGCGCATGCGCTGCCCCATGGGCATCAGCGAGGTGAAAGGCAAGCTGCCGGTGGAGATCGCCGTGTCCATCGCCGGCGAAGTGATTGCCACCTACAACGCCACCTTCGGTCAGGAGGCCAGCAAGGGCGAGAACACCGTGGCCAAACTGTTACCCACAAGCCGCCGCGCACGCACTGCCGAAAGCGGCGCCTGATTTCCAACATTCCGGCCTTCGTGATGGGTATCGCTTCGCTCCACCCATCCTACGGAGCGCCGGACAGATTTCGTAGGATGGGTGGAGCGAAGCAATACCCATCGACCAGCGTCCAACGACGCGTCAATTCCGATTTGCGAGAGATCGATGAGCACTCAAGCCAAAGCCTACCGCGCCAGCATCCTGCACAGCGTCGCCGACCCCGCCGAAGTCGGCATCGAAGCCTCCTATCAGTACTTCGAGGACGGCATCCTGCTGGTGGAAGACGGCAAGGTCGCCCGCCTCGGCCACGCCGCCGAGCTGCTGCCACAACTGGGTGGCGTCGAAGTGGTTCAATACCACGACGCGCTGATCACCCCCGGCTTCATCGACACCCACATCCACTACCCGCAGACCGGCATGATCGCCTCCTACGGCGAGCAGCTGCTGGACTGGCTGAATACCTACACCTTCCCCACCGAGAAGCAGTTCGCCGACCCGGCCCACGCCGCCGATGTCGCCGGCATCTTCCTCAAGGAGCTGCTGCGCGCCGGCACCACCACTGCGCTGGTGTTCGGCACCGTGCACCCGCAGTCGGTGGACGCGCTGTTCGGCGCGGCGCAGAAGCTCGACCTGCGCCTGATCGCCGGCAAGGTGATGATGGACCGCAACGCACCGGACTACCTGACCGACACCGCCGAAAGCAGCTACACCGACAGCAAGGCGCTGATCGAGCGTTGGCACGGCAAGGGCCGCCTGCTCTATGCGGTGACCCCGCGCTTCGCCCCGACCAGCACGCCTGAACAGCTCGACGCTGCCGGCCGTCTGCTCAAGGAGCATCCGGGCGTGTATATGCACACGCACCTCTCGGAGAACCTCAAGGAAATCGAGTGGGTCAAAGAGCTGTTCCCGGAGCGCAAGGGCTACCTGGACGTCTATGACCACCACGGCCTGCTCGGCCCGCGCTCGGTGTTCGCCCACGGCGTGCACCTCTGCGACGGCGAGTGCCAGCGCCTGTCGGAAACCGGCTCGGCCGTGGCCTTCTGCCCGACCTCCAACCTGTTCCTGGGCAGCGGCCTGTTCGACCTGAACAAGCTGGAAAAGCACAAGGTCAAGGTCGGCCTGGGCACTGACGTCGGCGCCGGCACCAGCTTCTCCCAGCTGCAATCGCTGAACGAGGCCTACAAGGTCATGCAGCTGCAAGGCAAGAAGCTCGACCCGTTCAAATCGCTGTACCTGGCCACCCTCGGCGGCGCCCGCGCGCTGGAGCTGCAGGACAAGGTCGGCAGCTTCGCCCAGGGCAACGAGGCCGACTTCGTGGTCCTCGACTACAAGGCCACCCCGCTGCTGGACTACCGCCTGCAGCAGGCGAAAACTCTGGAGGAGAAACTCTTCGCACTGGTCATCCTCGGCGACGACCGTACCGTGAAGGAAACCTTCGCGCACGGTCGCAACGTGCATCGCCGCGGCTGACCCCTTACGGCTTCGGCGCCGGGACCTCGCTCAGGACCAACCCGGCGCCGGGGCCGCTTTTCATTCCCAGCCCGCATGGCACGCATCACTTGTAGGAGCACGCCTTGCGCGCGATGGTTACCGGGCAATGCCTGTGCGTCTGCCCGGGTTCGCGAGCAAGCTCGCTCCTACAGGATCAAGCCGGGCGCTCTCCGTAGGAGCGAGCTTGCTCGAGAACCGCACGGCACAATGCCGGTGCGTGCACACGTTTACTCCCGCACCTCGACCAGCACCGGACACGGAGCCCGCTCGATCACCCGCTGCCCCACCGACGGGTCCAGCAACCGCTCGATACGCCCCAGGTGCCGGTGACCGATCACAATCAGATCGCACGCCAGCCGCTCTGACTCCCGCAGGATCGCCCGCGCCGGATCGCCCGCCACCACGGCACCCGACGCAACGCAGGGTTGCAACTGCATCACGGCATCATCCACCAGCGCCTGGGCCTCGTGTTGCTCCTGCTCCGCCGGCGGGTACTCCAGCGCATCCTCCCGCGGCATCGCGAAAGCGCGATCCACGACGCAGACCACATGCACCTCGGCGCCGTGATCACGCGCCAGCTCTCCCGCCGTGGCAACGATGCGCGCCGACTGCGCCGCACCGTCGATGGCCAGCAGAATCCGTTTGAACATGCCTTTCTCCTTCGTGAAACAAAATCCGCCGTCATTCTTCGGGGCGCGCGCCGGACCGTAAAGGCACGCCAAACGTAATGAACCATTGCATGAAACGCACGCTTGCCCAGCGAGCCCTTCGCAATGGAATATGAATAGCACTGCCCCACTGTCTTCGGAGTCGCCATGGCCCTGCCCGATCTCAATCTGCTGGTCGCCCTCAACATCCTGCTCGAAGAAGGCAGCGTGGTCGGTGCCGCGCGACGCATGCACCTCAGTGCACCCGCCATGAGCCGCACCCTGTCGCGCATTCGCGAAGCGGTGGGCGACCCGATCATGGTCCGCGCCGGGCGTAACCTGGTGCCGACACCTCGCGCCCTGCAATTGCGCGAAGAAGTCAGCGACCTGGTCGAACACGCCATGCGTCTGTTCAATGCCAAGGAAAACCTGCGCATGGACCAGCTCGAACGCTGCTTCGTGCTGCGCTCCAACAACGTGCTGGTCGGCGGGTTCGCCTCGCGCATGCTAGCGGTGATGAAAGAAGAAGCGCCCCGCTGCAGCTTGCGTATTGCCCCGGAAGCCGACTTCGACGACGAAGCCCTGCGACAGAACCGCATCGACCTGTACATCGGCGCCACCTCGACACTGGAGCCGGAAATCCGCACACAGACCCTGTTCACCACCAGCTTCGTCGGCCTGGCACGGCGCGACCATCCAATCTTCGACGACGAAATCACTGCCGAGCGCTTCGCCGCCTTTCCGCAGATCAGCGTTTCCCGACGCGGTCGCGCGCTCGGCCCGATCGACGAGGAACTGGCGAACCTGGGCCTGCGTCGGGAAATCCGCCTGACCGCACCGACCTTCCATTCCTCGATCTTCGCCCTGCTGGAGTCTGACCTCGTACTGCCCATTGCCGAGCATTCGCTGTGGCGCCTGGATCGCCTGGGCTTCGCCCTGCGCCAGTTCGACATCCCGCTGCCGCTGAAATCCGTGGTGATCCTCCAGGCCTGGCACCCGCGCTTCGACAACGACCCAGCGCACAGCTGGCTGCGACAGACGGTGAAGCGCGTGTGCATCGAGTTGCGGGAAAGTTCTGGCCTGCTGAGCTGACCACACAATCAGTGCACCAGACACACTGATTAGCTGCAATCATTTCAATTTTCACAATTCATGCCCTTCCCTAGACTCGGTCGCAAATACCCGAGTTGATTCCTATGCCTTGCACCGTACCGCCCAGCGGCGGCGGCATCGGCCATCCCCATGGAGGCCGGCCATGACCGCGCTCGCCCCGATTTCCGCCACCGCACCACAACCGTCCGAAGCAACCCCCAAACCCGTTGCGCAACCGTTCGGCCTGCGCATCGTGGTCGGCATGCTCGGCGTACTGATCGCCTCCCTCAGCGCCGGCCTCAACGAGAAGGTCACCGACCTGGCCATGACCGATGTGCGCGGCGCGCTGTCCATCGGCCACGACGAAGGCACCTGGCTGATCGCCCTGTACTCGGCGGCGCAGGTCGCCGCCATGGCCTTCGCCCCCTGGTTCTCGGTCACCGTTTCGCTGCGCCGCTTCACCCTCGGCGCCATTGCCGTATTCGCCCTGCTTGCGCTGCTCTGTCCGTTCGCGCCGAACGTCGAGACGCTCTACCTGCTGCGCCTGCTGCAGGGTTTCGCCGGTGGCTGCATGCCACCCATGCTGATGACCGTGGCGCTGCGCTTCCTGCCACCGGGGATCAAGCTCTACGGCCTGGGCGCCTACGCGCTGACGGCCACCTTCGCGCCCAACCTGGGCATGCCGCTGGCCGCGCTATGGACCGAGTTCGTCGGCTGGCAGTGGGTGTTCTGGCAGGTCATCCCGCTCTGCGCCGTAGCGCTGGCTGCTGTCGCCTGGGGTATCCCGCAGGACCCGCTGCGCCTGGAGCGCCTGCGCCAGTTCGACACCCTGGGCCTCGCCCTCGGCCTGCCGGGTATCCTGATGCTGGTGATGGGCCTGCTGCAGGGCGAACGCCTGGACTGGTTCGAATCCGATCTGGTCACCCTGCTGGTGGTCGGCGGCGCCGGGCTGCTGGTGGCGTTCTTCATCAACGAATGGACACACCCGCTGCCCTTCTACCGCCTGGACATCCTCAAGCGGCGCAACTTCACCCACGCACTGATCACCCTGGCGGGCGTGCTGGTGGTACTCGGCGCATGCTCCGGCGTACCGGCGTCCTACCTCGCCTCGGCCCATGGTTATCGCCCGTTGCAATCGGCGCCCATGGCGCTGCTGGTGGCGCTGCCGCAGCTCATTTCGCTGCCCCTGGTGGCCGCGCTGTGCAACATCCCGCGGGTCGACTGCCGCTGGGTGCTGGCCATCGGCATCAGCCTGTGCGGCCTGTCCGCTTTCGGCATGAGCCAGCTCACCAGCGAGTGGACGCGGGAGAACTTCTACTGGCTGCTGGCGTTGCAGATCATTGGCCAGCCGATGGCCATCGTGCCGCTGCTGATGTCCGCCACCAGCGTCGTCGCGCCCATCGAAGGGCCGTTCGCCTCGGCGTGGTTCAACAGCGTGCGCGGCTTCTCGGCGGTGCTCGGCAGCGCCGTGGTGTCGATCCTGATGACCTGGCGCGAGCACTACCACTCCAACCGTCTGGTCGATCACCTGGGCAGCGCCTCGCAAGCCCTGGACCTGCGCCTGGAGCAACTGGGCGGCGCCGAGAACATCGGCCGCCTGGCCAGCCAGGTGCGCGGCCAGGCCGGCGTGCTCGCTGCCTCCGACACGCTGCTGGCTATGTCCTGGCTGGCTGCCGCCCTGCTCGTCCTGATTCCCCTGATGCCGCTGCGGGTCTATCCGCCGCGCCCCGTCGTTCCTGCTAACTGAATTCCCGCTGATTGAAAGGTCTGCCCATGTCGAAATTAAGCTCCCGTCGCGGCAGTCTGGCCCTGGTTGCCGTGCTGCTGCTCGCCCTTGTCGTCTACCTGCTGCTGCGCCTGCTGAGCCCCGCCCGCGAGCAAAGCACCGATGACGCCTACATCCATGCCGACTTCACGCTGGTGGCGCCGAAGGTCGCCGGCTTCATCGAGGAAGTGCTGGTGGAAGACAACCAGTCGGTGAAGGCCGGCCAGGTCCTGGCGCGCATCGATGCCCGCGACTACCGCGCCGCGCTGGACGCCGCCGAAGCCGACGTGCTGGCCGCCGAGGCGCGTCACCACCATGTTGCCGCCGACCTCGAACGCCAGCAGGCGGTGATTGCCCAGAGCGCCGCCCAGGTGCAGGCCGACCAGGCTGCGCTGACCTTTGCCGCGCAGGAACTGAACCGCTACCAGCACCTCGCCACCCAGGGCGCCGGCACGTTGCAGAATGCCCAGCAGGCGCGCTCGCGCGTCGACTCGGCGAAGGCCGTCCTGGACAAGGACAAGGCCGCCGCGCTGGCCGCGCGCAAGCAGCTCGACGTGCTGCTGGCCCAGCAGGCCGAGGCCCTGGGCGCACTGAAGCGGGGGCAGGCGCAGCTGCAGCAGGCGCAACTGAACCTGTCGTACACCGAGATCCGCGCCCCCTTCGACGGCATGGTCGGCCGCCGCGCCGTGCGTGTCGGTGCCTACACCACGCCGGGCAATGCGCTGCTTGCGGTAGTACCGCTGCAGAACGCCTACGTGGTTGGCAACTTCCAGGAAACCCAGCTGACCGAAGTACAACCTGGCCAGGCCGTAGAGATCAGCATCGACACCTTCCCCGGCGAGAAACTGCGCGGCCACGTCGACAGCATCGCGCCGGCCACCGGCCTGAGCTTCGCGCCCATCGCCCCGGACAACGCCACCGGCAACTTCACCAAGATCGTCCAGCGCATCCCGGTGAAGATCGTCCTCGACGCCGACCAGCCGCTGCGCGAAAAACTGCGCGTGGGCATGTCGGTGATCGCGCGGATCGACACCGGCACGCACGCCAGCAACGAGCAGAAGGTGGCCGTGCAATGATCGTCGCCCGCACGCCCCCGTTCGTCCTGGCTGGCCTTGCCCTGCTCGCGCTCGGCGCCTGCAGCGTAGGTCCGGACTTCAAGCGTCCTGATGACACCGACGCGGTGAACTGGTCCGCCCAACGCGGGGATGCACCGAGCCAGGCGCTCAACGCCCCCATGGAAGCGCAATGGTGGACGCTGCTCGGCGACCCACAGCTGGATGACCTTCAGCGCCGCGTGGCCGCCGCCAACCTCGACCTGCGCGAAGCCGATGCGCGGCTGCAGCAGAGCCGGGCTATCCGCCAGGCGCTGGGTGGCGATGCCGTGCCCAACGTCGGCGCGGACCTGGGCTACCAGCGCAAGCGCAACAGCGAAGTGGGCCTGAACGACCCGTCGGGCAAATCCGGCAAGGACAGCTTCAACCAGCTCGACGGCGGCTTCGACCTGTCCTGGGAGCTGGACTTCTGGGGCCGCGTGCGCCGCGAGCTGGAGGCTGCCGATGCGAACGTCCAGGCCTCCGAAGAAAGCCGCCGCGACGTACTGGTCTCGGTGCTCGCCGAAACCGCGCGCAACTACCTGCAGCTGCGCGCCGAGCAGGACCTGGAAGCCATCATTCGCAGCAATCTGGAGATCGCCCAGCGCAGCCTGGAGCTGACCCGCCTGCGTCGCGCCGATGGCGTCGCCACCGAACTGGACGTGGCCGAAGCCCTGACCCAGGTCGCCAGTATCGAAGCGCGTCTGCCCGACAGCCAGAAGCGCCAGGCACGGCTGATCAACGCCCTGGGCTATCTGCTCGGCGAGGCTCCCGGCGCGCTGCAGACCGAACTCGCCCAGGCCAAACCCGTGCCGCAGCCGCCCCGTGGCGTGCCGGTCGGACTGCCTTCGGAGCTGGCCCAGCGTCGTCCGGATATCCGCCGTGCCGAGGCTACCCTGCACGCCGCTACCGCCAGCATTGGCGTTGCCAAGGCGGACTTCTATCCGCGCATCAGCCTCAACGGCAGCTTCGGCTTCCAGGCCCTGCAACTGTCCAACTTTGGCGACTGGAACAGCCGTACCTTCGGTATCGGCCCGAGCCTGTCGCTGCCGATCTTCGAGGGCGGCCGCCTGAAAGGCATGCTCGCCCTGCGCGAAGCGCAGCAACAGGAATCGGCCATCGCCTACCGCCGTACCGTGCTCAACGCCTGGCGCGAGGTGGACGATGCACTCACCGACTACGCTGCCGACCAGCGCCGCCTGGCCAGCCTCGACACCGCCGCCGAACACGGCCGAACCGCTCTCGCCAACGCCCGCGAACAGTACAAGGCCGGCGCCGTAGACTTCCTCAACGTGCTCAGTGCCCAGCGCGAACTGCTGGCTACCGAGGAACAGCAGGTGCGCAGCCGCGAGGCCGTGGCGACCACACTGGTGCTGCTCTACAAGTCCCTGGGTGGTGGCTGGCAGCAGGCCGAAGAGCGCGCGCAGAACTTGTAGGAGCGAGCTTGCTCGCGAACCGCATCACGCCGGCACCTAAAGGTGCAATGCATTCGCGAGCAAGCTCGCTCCTACGAAAAGCGCGCAGTGTCAGGACGATTACGAAAAGCGACCCAGGCAGAAATGAAAAAGCCCCGCAGATGCGGGGCTTTTTTCTGGCTCGGCGATCAGGCCGCCGAGTCGGCGTCGGCCTTGCTGCGGCGCGGCTTCTTCTTGCCGGCCAGCAGGTGCGAGAACACCGCGTGCAGGTCACCCGAGGCACCATCCACATCCAGGTTCAGCTTGTCGTCGATGTGCGCCATGTGGTGCATCATCAGGGTCACAGCCTTTTCCTTGTCGCCCTTCTCGATGGCGTCGAGGATCTCGTTGTGCTCGTCGAACGAACAGTGCGAACGACCACCGCTTTCGTACTGGGCGATGATCAGCGAAGTCTGCGATACCAGGCTGCGCTGGAACACCACCAGCGGGGCATTCTTCGCCATTTCGGCAAGCTTCAGGTGGAACTCGCCGGAAAGGCGGATGCCGGCGCCACGGTCACCGCGAGCGAAGCTGGATTGCTCCTGTTTCACCATGTCGCGCAGTTCGGCGAGGGTATCGCTGCTGGCGTTGTCCACGGCCAGCTCGGTGATCGCGCGCTCGACAGTGCGGCGGGCGAAGAGAATCTGCCGGGCTTCGTCGATGCTCGGGCTGGCGACCACGGCGCCACGGTTGGGGCGCAGCAGGACTACCTGTTCGTGGGCCAGGCGCGACAGGGCGCGACGGATGATGGTGCGACTGACACCGAAGATTTCACCGAGGGCCTCTTCGCTCAGCTTGGTGCCGGGCGCCAGGCGTTGTTCGAGGATGGCGTCAAAGATGTGCGCGTAGACGATCTCGTCCTGAGTGCCGCTGCGCGCCTTGCCATTGCGCGGCTGCTTCCTGATCTGTTGCAACTGGTCGGTCATCGGAGTCGAACCCTGCTCAGCCGGGTTGAACCGGCGCGAAATCCGTGGGGGCATGAGTGAAGCTGGCCGCGGGCCAGGCATGGGGCACAGTGTACACAAAGTGGCCACTATCGTGCAGCCGTCGCGAGCGACTCGCCATCAACCCCGAGGCCGCACGGCGCAGGAGCTTGGCGAAGGTCAGCGTGCGACCATTCCGACGCTTTGCTTGTAAAAATCTTTCAGCAAGACACTAAACATTATTTGAACTTTTTGTACACAACTGCATAATTGCGGCGTGACTTCCTGACCCAAAGGTCAACATTCACACCCTCACAACTCTTTCCGTTAGCGCAAGGGACGCAGGTGAACCAGCCGACGGCAAGGGACCAACAACAAGAGCGTTGAGGAGTACCGCTGTGGAAAGCACCAAACAAGAACAACAAGCCTTTGCATCCAGTCCCCCCGCCACCGGCCTGCTCGAACGCCTGTTCAAGCTCAGCCAGCATGGCACCACCGTGAAGACCGAACTCGCCGCGGGTCTCACGACCTTCATCACCATGGCGTACATCATCTTCGTTAACCCCAACATCATGGCCGACGCCGGTATCGACCATGGTGCCGCCTTCGTCGCGACCTGCCTTGCCGCAGCGCTCGGCTGCTTCCTGATGGGCCTGTACGCCAACTGGCCGGTCGGCCTGGCGCCGGGCATGGGCCTCAACGCCTTCTTCACCTACACCGTGGTCAAGACCATGAACTACAGCTGGGAGATCGCGCTGGGCGCGGTGTTCATCTCCGGCATCGCCTTCATGATCCTGACCTTCTCGCGCATCCGCGAATGGCTGCTCAACAGCATCCCGGTCAGCCTGCGCTTCGCCATGGGCGCCGGCGTCGGCCTGTTCCTCGGGCTGATCGGCCTGAAGACCGCTGGTATCGTCGTCGCCAGCCCCGCCACCCTGGTCCACCTGGGTGACCTGACAAGCCCCGGCCCGCTGCTGGCCGCGATCTGCTTCCTGATGATCGCGGTGCTGGAATACCGCCGCGTGTTCGGCGGTATCCTGATCAGCATCCTCACTGTCACCGTGGCCGGCATCGCCCTGGGTATCGTGCAGTTTGGCGGCGTGTTCTCCATGCCACCGAGCCTGGCGCCGACCTTCCTGGCGATGGATATTTCCGGCGCGTTCAACGTGACCATGATCAGCGTCATCCTGGCCTTCCTCTTCGTACACATGTTCGACACCGCCGGCACCCTGATGGGCGTCGCGCAACGTGCTCACCTGGTCCGTGAAGACGGCCGCATCGAGAACCTGTCGAAGGCGATGAAAGCCGACAGCACCTCCAGCGCTTTCGGCGCGGTGCTGGGCGTTCCGCCGGTAACCAGCTATGTGGAAAGTGCCGCGGGTGTTGCCGCCGGTGGCCGCACCGGCCTGACCGCCGTAGTGGTGGGCGTGCTGTTCGTCGCCGCGATGTTCTTTGCCCCGCTGGCCGGCATGATCCCCGCCTACGCCACCGCCGGTGCGCTGATCTACGTCGCCATGCTGATGATGGGCGGCATGGCCCACATCGACTGGAATGAGCACACCGAAACCATCCCGGCCATTGTCACCGTGATCATGATGCCGCTGACCTTCTCGGTCGCCGACGGTATCGCCCTGGGCTTCGTCACCTACGTGGCGATGAAGGTCTTCACCGGCCGCCACAAGGACGTGACCATCAGCCTGTATGCACTGTGCGCGATCTTCGTGGCGAAGTTCATCTTCCTCTGATCACGGCGAAGCGCGCAAAAAATGGCCCCGGCGATTGCCGGGGCCTTTTCCTTTTCGCGGTCAACGTCATCCGGCGAAAAGCGCCTTTCACGAGCGGATCAGTCACATCAAGTCGCAGCGCTCGCCAGCAAGACCTTGAAACTGATCTCGGTGCCGACACCCAGTCGGCTGACCGCACCTATCTCGCCGTCCATCAACTCCACCAGACTGCGGCACAGTGCCAATCCCAGACCGGTACCGCCACTCTCGATGCGCTCCCCGTCCAGACTGAACGCGAAAGGTTCGAACAGCGTCGCCAACTCGGCTTCGCCTATGCCGAAGCCGCTGTCGATGACATCCACCTGAACCTCGACTAACCCTTTGCCGCACCCCCGTGCGCACAACCGCACGCGTATCGAACCGTTGTCGGTGAACTTCAGCGCGTTATCCAGGAGGTTCTGCAGGATCTGCCGCAAACGCAGCGGGTCGCCCCAGACGTTCGGCTCCAGCGCCAGGTCAAGATCCACGTCCAGCTTCAGCCCCTTGGCCGCGGCTGCCTCCCGCACCATGGACACCTGGCGCTCCACCAGCGCCCGCAAGTCGACCGGCTCCTCGGCCAGGGGAAGTCTGCCTGTCTTGGCGCGGCTCAGCAGGTTCAGGTCATCGAGAATATGCAGCAGGTTCTGCGCCACGGAGCGCGCCACGTTCAGCGGTTCACGGCGACGCTGGGGATCCTCCTGGTTCAAGGCCAGATCGATCATCGCGACGATATTCTGCAGGGGCCCCTGCATCTGTCCCCCCATACCGGCCAGGAACTGGGTTTTTCCGCGACTGATCGTTTCGATGCGCGCGTTGGCGTTGCGCAGGGCCCGTACCAGGTCGTCCTGGTCGGTGATATTGATCGCGCCGCAGACCGCCCCGAGCAGGTTTCCATCCACGTCCCGATAAGGCCGCCCCCAGTGGTGATAGACCCTGCGCCCATTCACCGTATGGATTTCGACGTCAGCGTCATAAGGCTCGCCGCTGCCGATGGAATCAATCAGGCTTTTACGAATCAGCTCTTCTTCCCCGGAATCCGCGAATACGCCGAGTTCGCCTATCCGCTTCCCCACGACCGCCTCCTGGGGTAGCCCGAGGATATCCAGTACAGCCTGATTGCAGAACTGCACGCGAGCATCCGTTCCACGAATCGTCGTCGGAAAAGGCAGCGAACCAATCACATGACGCAAGGATTCCAGTTCGCGCTGCTGCTCCTGGGTCAACAGTACCTCGGCAGACTCCGACTGCTCCGGTGCACCACCTTCCACCAGGCCGTGCCGGCGCCCGATGTCGATCAGCTCCACCAGCGACTTGGCATGCAGCTTCTGCATCAGGCGCACCTTGTAGGTGCTGACGGTCTTGTCGCTGATCGAGAGCTGATCGGCGATCGCGATATTGCTCATGCCCCGCGCCAGCAGCTGCAGAACGCTCAACTCACGTACCGACAAGCCCTTGAGCAGATCACCATGCCCCGCCTCCTCGGCTGCACTGACGCTGCCCAGGGCGTGACTGGGGAAATAGCTGTGGCCCTGGGCAATCGCACGCACCGCCTCGCGCACGGCCTGCGGATCCTCCTGCTTGCTGACGAATCCGGCGGCGCCGGCTGTCAGGCAACGTCCGGCGAAGTACTCGGAATCCTGCGACGTAAGCACCAGCACCTTCACCGGCGACTCCTGTGCCACCAGTCGCTGCAGGACTTCCAACCCACCCAGGCGCGGAATCGACAATTCGAGAATCATCAGGTCAGGTTTGCACTGCCGCACCTGGTGCAGGGCGTCAGGGCCGTTATCCGCCTCCCCGACGACTTCATGACGATCGGCCTCCATCATCAGGCGCAAGGCGTGCCGCGTTACCGGTTGTTCTTCGACGATCAGAATTCTACTCATGGGGCTCTCGGACAAGGTGGTTCCAGATAGTTCTAGACCAGCCCCGCCGAGCCTGCTGCCCGAAGAAATCCCAGGCAAAAAAAAGCCCGCAGTGTGGGCGGGCTGAGGAAGACTCCACGAAGAGTCCGGGGGGAAGACCTACGGGCGGGGACTAGCTACCGCGATAGGTCGAATAGCTGTAGGGAGAAATCAGCAGCGGCACATGGTAGTGGTCGCTTTCCGAGGCGATACCGAAGCGCAGCACGACCTGGTCGAGGAACGCCGGCTGGGGCAGCTCGACGCCACGGGCGCGGTAGTAGTCGCCGGCATTGAACAGCAACTGGTAGACGCCGGCGCGGAAGTCCTCACCCTGCAGCAGCGGCTCGTCGCAGCGGCCATCGTCGTTGGTCACGCGGGTGGTGATCAGTTCCAGCTGCTGGCCTTCGACGCGGTACAGCTCGATCTTGATGCCGTGGCCAGGGCAGCCGTGGGCGGAATCCAGTACGTGAGTGGTCAGGCGTCCCATGGGCTTATCGGTGTCCTGCGGCGGAGCCGGCCGACACCTTCCTCCTCTGTCTTGTTGATGCGAATGAGCGAGCCGCCAGTGGAGCAGCTCGCCAGGGTGTTTGGGTGAAGCGAATATACCCATCCGCACATTTGATTGTATACAAAAAAGTAATTCAACCCGGCAAAAACCCTCTGCTGCACCGTCCGGCCCCGAGACCGAAAACCACTCGCAAAGCCAGCGCAGCCCGCGCCGGAACAGAGCACGCCATGCATTCTGGTCCCTCCGAATGCTGACGAACGGAATGAAACGACCGTTGCGCAGATTGTATTTACAGACCGCTCAACATTTTGTATACAATGCACCCATCAACGGCAGCGCACAGTCCACCGACCCGGCGCCGACCGCCAACCACAAGAAGGAACACTGCAGTGAGCGCTGACTACCCACGCGACCTGATCGGTTACGGCAACAACATCCCCCATCCGCACTGGCCGAACGATGCGCGCATCGCCCTGTCCTTCGTCCTCAACTATGAGGAAGGCGGCGAGCGCAACATCCTGCATGGTGATGCCGAATCCGAAGCTTTCCTGTCCGAAATGGTGGCCGCCCAGCCGCTCAAGGGCGAGCGCAACATGTGCATGGAATCGCTGTACGAGTACGGCAGCCGTGCCGGCGTGTGGCGCCTGCTCAAGCTGTTCCGGAAGTACGACCTGCCGCTGACCGTATTCGCCGTCGCCATGGCCGCCCAGCGCCATCCGGAAGCGATTCGCCAGATGGTCGCAGACGGCCATGAGATCTGCAGCCACGGCTACCGCTGGATCGACTACCAGTACATGGACCCGGAGCAGGAGCGCGAGCACATGTTCGAAGCCGTGCGCATCCTCACCGAACTGACCGGCCAGCGCCCGCAAGGCTGGTACACCGGACGCCTGGGCCCGAACACCCGCCGCATCGTGCGTGAGGACGGCAACTTCCTCTATGACTCCGACACCTACGACGACGACCTGCCCTACTGGGACCCGGCGAGCACTGCCGAGAAGCCGCACCTGGTGATCCCTTACACCCTGGACACCAACGACATGCGCTTCACCCAGGTGCAGGGCTTCAACAAGGGCGACGACTTCTTCGAATACCTGAAAGACGCCTTCGACGTGCTCTATGCCGAGGGTGCCGAGGGCGCACCGAAGATGCTCTCCATCGGCATGCACTGCCGCTTGCTGGGCCGTCCGGCGCGCATGGCCTCGCTGGAGCGTTTCATCCAGTACGTTAAGGGTCACGAGAAGGTGTGGATCACCCGCCGCGTCGACATCGCCAAGCACTGGCACGAGAACCACCCGTTCAAAGCGCAGGAGAACCTGGCATGAGCCGCTTCCAGACCCTGACCCCGGCCAGCCTCGACCGCGCCGCCTTCGTCGCCACCTTTGCCGACATCTACGAGCATTCGCCGTGGGTTGCCGAGAAAGCGTATGACCTGGGCGTCGACGACAGCCTCAACGACATCGAACTGCTGCAGCAGCGCATGGCCGACATCCTCCTGTCCGCCAGCCACGAAGCCCAACTGGCCTTGATCAACGCGCACCCGGACCTCGCTGGCAAGGCCGCGATCCGTGGTGAGCTGACCGCTTCCAGCACCGCCGAACAGGCCGGCGCCGGCATCCAGGATTGCACTGCCGAAGAGTTCGCCCGCTTCACCGAACTCAACGACGCGTACAAGGCCAAGTTCGGCTTCCCCTTCATCAAGGCGGTGAAGGGCAGCAACCGCCACCAGATCCTGGCTGCGTTCGAAGAGCGCATCCACAACACGCCGGAGCAGGAATTCCAGACCGCCCTGGCGGAGATCAACAAGATCGCGATGTTCCGCCTGCAGCAACTCTGAGCGAGCGGACCTTCACTCCCTTTCCCACTGGAAGGGGTCCATGCGAACAACGAAATAAGAAGACCAGCCATGCGTACCCTGAAGATCGAGCCGTTGACCAAGGAAGCCTTCGCACCGTTCGGTGATGTCATCGAAACCGAAGGCAGTGACTTCTTCATGATCAACAACGGCTCCACCCGCCGTTATCACAAGCTCGCCACCGTCGAAACGGCGCAGCCCGATGACAAGGCCATCATCAGCATCTTCAGCGCCGAGTCCCTGGAGATGCCTTTGCGCATCCGCATGCTGGAACGTCACCCGCAGGGCAGCCAGGCGTTCATTCCGCTGCTCGGCAATCCATTTCTGATCGTGGTCGCGCCCCTTGGCGATGCACCTGTATCGGGCCTCGCCCGCGCTTTCCTGTCCAACGGCAAGCAGGGCGTCAATTACCACCGCGGCGTCTGGCACCACCCGGTGCTGACGATCGAAAAGCGGGATGACTTCCTGGTGGTCGATCGCAGCGGTTCTGGCAACAACTGCGACGAGCATTTCTTCACCGAGGACGAACAGCTCCTCCTCGACCCCCAAGCGAACTAATAAGAGAGGCCCGCCTGCCGCGACGGCGGCACCCGGGCAAGAGGTAAAAAACTGTGGAAGCACATCTCATCGAATGGCTGAACCTGCTGGTCCGCTGGATCCACATGATCGTGGGTATCGCGTGGATCGGCGCCTCGTTCTACTTCGTCTGGCTGGAAAACAATCTCAACCGCGCCAACCCGCGCGAGGGACTTTCCGGTGACCTCTGGGCGATCCACGGTGGCGGCATCTACCACCTGGAGAAGTACAAGCTCGCCCCGCCGAAAATGCCGGACAACCTGCACTGGTTCAAATGGGAGGCCTACTCCACCTGGATGTCGGGTGTCTGCCTGCTGACCATCGTGTTCTACCTGAACCCGACGCTGTACCTGATCGCTCCGGGCAGCGACCTGGCTCCGGCCGCCGCCGTGGCTATCGGCATCGGCTCGCTGATCGCCGGCTGGTTCGTCTACAGCACCCTGTGCGACTCCCCGCTGGGCAAGAAACCCGCCCTGCTCGGCGCCATCCTGTTCGGCCTGCTGGTCCTCGCCGCCTATCTGCTCAGCCAGGTGTTCAGCGGTCGCGGTGCGTACCTGCACGTCGGCGCCATCATCGGCACCATCATGGTGGGCAACGTGTTCCGTGTGATCATGCCGGCCCAGCGCGCCCTGGTTAAGGCAATCGAAGAAGGCCGCGAGCCCGACCCGGTGCTGCCGGCCAAGGGCCTGCTGCGCTCGCGCCACAACAACTACTTCACCCTGCCGGTGCTGTTCATCATGATCAGCAACCACTTCCCGAGCACCTACGGCAGCCACTACAACTGGCTGATCCTGACCTGCATCGCGGCGCTGGCAGTGATCGTGCGTCACTACTTCAACACCCGCCACGAAGGCAACGGCATGGCCTGGGCCCTGCCCGCCGGCGCCGTCGGCATGATTGCCCTGGCCTTTGTCACCGGCCCGAACTGGCCGAGCAGCGACACCTCCTCCAGCACCGCGCAGGCGCCGAAGGTCGAGTACCAGCCGCTGCCGGAAACTGCCATCGGCGGCAAGACCCCGGCCGAACGCGCCAAGGACGAGGAAGCCGCCAAGGCCGCCGCTGCCCAGCAGGCTCAGGCCGCTCCGGCCCAGGCGTCCACCGGCGCGGGTTCGACCGAAGGCTTCGACAAGGTCCACCACGTCATCCAGGAACGCTGCGCCGTGTGCCACTCGGCCAAACCGACCAGCAACCTGTTCAGCACCGCGCCGGCTGGCGTGATGTTCGACACCCCGCAGCAGATCCAGCAACTCGCCCCGCGCATCCAGGCGCAGGCCGTGGCTTCGCAGGTGATGCCGCTGGGCAACATCACCCAGATGACCCCGGAGGAGCGCAAGCTCGTTGGAGACTGGATCTCCAAGGGCGCCCAGGTTAATTGAGCCTGCGGCACGGCCAGAGAAACCGCACCCTCGGGTGCGGTTTTTTTATGCCCTCGAAATGCCCGACCTCCCCTGTAGGAGCGAGCTTGCTCGCGAACAGAACCTCCCGACGCACCGGAGCGACAGGGAGCGCTTCCATTCGCGAGCAAGCTCGCTCCTACGAAAAGCGCCCTCTGAAACAAAAAATGTAGTCCACTCGACCAATGGCTACAGAATTGCTGAAGCCAGGAAACATGCGGCCTAGAGCCATGCAGCACTATGGAGACAGAACGTGACCGGCGAGTTGTATACAAAAATCGATTGAACGTAATACACATCGCGTTTATAAAGTCCCGCACCGCTTCACCCGCTCGGCCCCGGGGGTGAGATCGGCCAGTACTTCCCGGTTGTCGTGCCCGTCCGGCAACCAGCGACTGACAACAATAAAAACCGAGGTGTTGCATGTCCGTGGTAACTGAGCGCTCCCATACCGGCTCGCCCGTCGACCAGCGTTTGCCCTTGCTGCAGCTGCTGCTGGTCGGCTTCCAGCACGTTCTACTGATGTATGGCGGCGCCGTCGCCGTCCCCCTGATCGTCGGCCAGGCCGCCGGTCTATCCCGTGAAGAAATCGCCTTCCTGATCAACGCCGACCTGCTGGTCGCCGGCATCGCCACGCTGGTGCAATCGCTCGGCATCGGCCCGGTGGGCATCCGCATGCCGGTGATGATGGGCGCCAGCTTCGCCGCCGTGGGCAGCATGGTCGCCATGGCCGGCATGCCCGGCGTCGGCATGACTGGCATCTTCGGCGCCACCATCGCCGCGGGCTTCTTCGGCATGCTCATCGCACCGTTCATGAGCCGCATCGTGCGCTTCTTCCCGCCGCTGGTGACCGGCACCGTAATCACCTCGATCGGCATGTGCCTGTTCCCGGTGGCGATCAACTGGGCCGGCGGCGGCAAGGCGGCCGCCAACTTCGGCGCCATCGAATACCTCGCCCTGTCGTCCTTCGTGCTGGCGGTGATCCTGCTGATCAACCGTTTCCTGAAAGGTTTCTGGGTCAACGTCTCGGTGCTGATCGGCATGCTGCTGGGCTACATCATCGGCGCCAGCATGGGCATGGTCAGTCTGGACGGCATCGAGCAGCGCCCGTGGTTCGACGTGGTCACCCCGCTGCACTTCGGCACGCCGGAGTTCCATCTCGCCCCGGTCCTGTCCATGTGCCTGGTGGTGGTGATCATCTTCGTCGAGTCCACCGGCATGTTCCTCGCCCTGGGCAAGATCACCGAGACCGAAATCTGCCCCAACCGCCTGCGCCGCGGCTTGCTGTGCGATGCCGGCGCATCATTCATCGCCGGCTTCATGAACACCTTCACCCATTCCTCGTTCGCCCAGAACATCGGCCTGGTGCAGATGACCGGCGTGCGCAGCCGCTACGTCACCGCCGCCGCCGCGCTATTCCTGATTGCCCTGTCGTTGCTGCCCAAGGCCGCCTTCCTGGTCGCCTCGATTCCGCCAGCGGTGCTGGGCGGAGCTGGTATCGCCATGTTCGGCATGGTCGCCGCCAGCGGTATCCGCATCCTCCACGAAGCGGACATCGTCGACCGCCGCAACCAGCTGCTGGTGGCGGTGAGCATTGGCATGGGGATGGTGCCGGTGGTGCGCCCGGACTTCTTCGCCGCCCTGCCCCAGTGGATGGAGCCGATCACCCACAGTGGCATCGCAATGACCGCGATCTGGGCCGTGGTGCTGAACATCCTCTTCAACATCCTTGGCGAACAAGGCCGCGACGCCCTCTGCGGGCATCACTGAAACCCTTTCGCGGGCGTCTCCCGGACGCCCGCACCCAGCCGCGTATACTCCTTCGCGGCTTTTTTTCGCCTGCGGCTCTTAGCAGGAGCGGGCCAGCCCCTGGGGCTCAGGCCTCCGGACGGTAGCCCAGGCGCAGTCCACCCCACTGGCGTCCACGCACATAGATCGGCACCGAAAGATCGTGCATCAACTCGCCGGTATCACGGCAGTAGGTCTGCAGCAGCATTGGCTGATTGTGGCTGCCACAGCGCACGCCGGTGCGGTCGTTGAACAGGCGCTTGCTACGGCTCTTGAGCATGTCCACCTGCAGGTCGCCGCTCGGCGGATGGCTGAACGCCTGGTTGTGCGTCGGCACATAACCCTCGGCGGTACAGGCAATGGCGAACACCAGCCCTTCGTGGCGTTGCAGCAGGTCTTCCTGGATGCGCGGCAGCACCTCGTCGGTATAGCGGTCGAAACGCGTGCGGAACTTCTGTGGGCGGGTGCCGGGCAGCGGCTGGTAATCGCGGTCGAACAGGTCGTCCTGGCCGATGCGCCCGGTGTCGATATCCGTCTCGAAACGAGCACCAATAGCCTGCGCACCAGCACGGGCCAGGTCATAGATGCGCTGGTGGTAATCGTCCAGCGCGACCTCGGCCAGGCGCTCGCTGATCATTTCCGCCTGGGTTTCCAGCTGGACCGCTGCATCCGCCAGTCGGTGCGTCTGCTCATCGCTGACGCGCAGATCGCCGCGTACCTGCTCGACGGCAGCGAACAGGCTGTCCAGCTGGTTGCGGTTGATCTCCGCACCCTCGGCGATCTCGGTGATCTGGGTCTCCACGGTCGCGGCCAGCCCGGCGATATCCTGCAACTGACGGCCGGTGCTCTCTACCTGGTTGACGCCCAGGCCCAGATCGTCCGTAAGCTGGCGGATCTGCTCCACCACCTCCCCTGTCTGGCGCTGGATAACCTCGATCATCTGCCCCACTTCGTCAGTGGCCTCGGCAGTGCGCCCGGCCAGGCCGCGCACTTCCTCCGCCACCACGGCGAAGCCACGGCCGTGCTCGCCCGCCCGCGCCGCCTCGATGGCTGCGTTGAGGGCCAGCAGGTTGGTCTGGCTGGCGATGGACTGGATCACCTGGGTGACACGCTGGATGTCCTCGCTGCGCGCACTGAGCGTCTCGATCAGCGCACGGCTGGCGCTGGCGCGCTGGCTCAACTGGCGCATGCAATCGATGGCGGTCTGCAACTCGCTGCGCCCGGCGTCGCTACCTGCACGAGCCAGGGTCGCAGCCTCCTTCGCCTGACGGGCCAGGTTCGAAGTGGCGCGCTCGGTGTGGATCATCACCTCGGCGCTGCCGACGATCTGCTCAGCGGCCACCACCTGGGACTCCAGCTTTTCCACCAGACGCTGTACCGAGAAGGACACCCCGGCAGCGGACAGCGCATTGCGGCTGGTGCCCTGAGACAGCTCGCGGGTCAGCTCGGCGACATCCGGCAGTACCGCCAGCGCTCCGGCCGGCACAGCACGCTCGGGGATGAACCACGGCCCCCAAAGCAGCAAGGCAGTCAGCAGCAGGCACAACGACAATGACCAGCCGCCCAGCGCCTGGGCGATGAACAGCAGCACGAGGCCGCAAGTCTGCAGGGTAAGGATGAGGACGATACGCGGACGCGCGATATCCATGGCGGCAGCTCTCTTCTGGCGGGCCCTGCCGCTGCGCAACGCGGGCGCGCTGCCGGGGAGCCCGATTATTCTTGTCAGAGCCATTAGGCCGCCTGCTGCACCGGGCGGCTATCGTTCCTTAGTGGTAGACGAGGCGCTGCTTGAGTCGCTAAAGGCAACTGCGCGCCGCCTGTGTAATCAGATCGTCCGGGCTCGGTGCGTTGCGGCGGTAGAGCACCACATCACTGCCCCTGTCCGCTGCCGTCACCTCCAGCAGTTCCTCGGTGGTATCGTCCGAGGCGGCCGGCACCAGCAGCCGGTAGCCAAAGCGGATTTCCTTCACCGCCGACGCGGGACGTATTGCCCGCCATTTCGGCAGCAGGCAGGTCATGTAGACCGAGGGCGACTTGCCGCTCTCCAGCCGCAATGCCGGCGCCTCCTCCTTCAGCTTGCCCGGCGAGGAACAGGCAGCCAGCAGGATCAGCGGCAGCGTCAACATTAGGGGTTTCATCGAGTGAGATCCTTCTGTCAGGAATCCAGAGGGTAGCAGCTGAGCTCGTGCTGACCGCCCTATCAGGTCAATCCCGACCTCGACCGCCTGCCGGTTTCCGTGCGCTGCGCCGGCAACCCCGGTAAAATCACCGCCCTTTCCGTCAGCGCGAGCGATTTCGCGCCCCTTGCGAAGCCAGATATTCAGTCACCATGAGCACAGCCGCGACCACTGCAGCACCGACCGCCACCGCCCGCCCCGAGCCCTCCCGCCGCTTCAGTGTGGCTCCGATGATGGATTGGACTGACCGCCACTGTCGGTACTTCCTGCGCCAGCTCTCCAGCCACGCGCTGCTCTACACGGAGATGGTCACGACCGGCGCCGTGCTGCACGGCGATGCCGCGCGCTTCCTGCGCCACGACGAGTGCGAGCACCCGCTGGCGCTGCAACTGGGCGGCAGCAACCCGGCGGACCTGGCGGCGGCGGCAAAGCTGGCCGAGCAGGCCGGCTACGACGAAGTGAACCTGAATGTCGGTTGCCCCAGCGACCGTGTGCAGAACAACATGATCGGCGCTTGCCTGATGGGCCACCCGGCACTGGTGGCGGATTGCGTGAAGGCCATGCGCGACGCCGTGTCGATCCCGGTGACGGTCAAGCACCGCATCGGCATCAACGGCCGCGACAGCTACGAAGAGCTCTGCGACTTCGTCGGCCAGGTCCGCGACGCCGGCTGCCGCAGCTTCACCGTGCATGCACGTATCGCCATCCTCGAAGGCCTGTCGCCCAAGGAAAACCGTGAGATCCCGCCGCTGCGCTACGACATTGCCGCGCAGCTCAAGCGCGACTTCTCGGAGCTGGAAATCGTCCTCAATGGCGGCATCAAGACCCTGGAAGAATGCCGTGAGCACCTGCAGGTGTTCGACGGCGTGATGCTCGGCCGCGAGGCGTACCACAATCCCTACCTGCTGGCCCAGGTCGATGCCGCATTGTATGGTTCGCAGGAACCGGCCATCACCCGCGCCGAAGCCCTGGCGCGGATGCGCCCGTACATCGAGCGACACATCGCCGAGGGCGGCGCGATGCACCACGTGACCCGCCATGTCCTGGGCCTGGCCCAGGGATTCCCGGGGGCACGACGCTTCCGCCAGTTGCTCTCGGTGGACGTTCACAAGACCAAGGATTCCCTCGCACTGCTCGATCAGGCCGGAGAACTTCTCGCCGGTCACTGAGTCCCGTTGAGTGGCGCATCGGCCTCGGGTAAGGTCGATGCACTCTCTACGGAAGACGCGCCATGACCTCCAAGCTGGAACAACTCAAGCAGTACACCACGGTTGTCGCCGATACCGGCGATTTCGACGCCATTGCCCGCCTGAAGCCGGTGGATGCCACCACCAATCCCTCGCTGCTACTGAAGGCCGCCGCACTGCCGCGCTATACCGAGCATCTGGCCCGCGCCACCGAAGGTGCGCAGGGCGACGCCGGTCTCGCCTGCGACCGCTTCGCCGTCGCCGTGGGCAAGGACATCCTGGGCGTTATTCCGGGGCGCATCTCCACCGAAGTGGACGCCCGTCTGTCCTTCGATACCGAAGCGACGCTGCAGCGCGCGCACCGCCTGATCGAGCTGTATGACCAACAGGGCATCGGCCGCGACCGCGTGCTGATCAAGATCGCCTCCACCTGGGAAGGCATCCGCGCCGCCGAGCAACTGGAGCGCGAAGGCATCCAGACCAACCTGACCCTGCTGTTCTCCTTCGCCCAGGCTGCGGCCTGCGCCGACGCCGGCGTGTTCCTGATCTCACCCTTCGTCGGGCGCATCTACGACTGGTACAAGAAGGCCAACAACCGCGACTACGTGGGTGCGGAAGATCCGGGCGTGCAGTCCGTTTCGCGCATCTACCGCTACTACAAGGCCAACGGCTACGAGACCGTGGTGATGGGTGCCAGCTTCCGCAACCTCGGCCAGATCGAACAGCTCGCCGGCTGCGATCGCCTGACCATCAGCCCGGACCTGCTGCAACAGCTGGCCGACGCCCAGGGCGAGCTGCCGCGCGCACTGCAACCCGGTGGCGGCGAGGCGCGCCAGGTGTTGGACGAGAGCGCCTTCCGCTGGCAGATGAATGAAGACGCCATGGGCACCGAGAAGCTGGCCGAGGGCATCCGCCTGTTCGCCCGCGACCAGGAGAAGCTCGAGACGCTGCTCGCCGGCCGCTGAAAGCTGAGGACGAGCAAAAGCAAACCGGCGCCCCAGGGCGCCGGTTTGCATTGGGGCTCATCGAATCAGTGGCGCTCTAGCGCGCTCACCAGATCGTGGAAGGCCTCGCGGTTGGTCTCGTTCAGGCCCATCAGGATACGGTGGGCTTCGAGCACCTTGCCGCGCACCACCTCCTCGGACTGGTCCTGGGGAGGCAGATCGGTCAGGCAATCCGAACACGGAACCGGGCGATCAACAATGTTGAACACCTGGTCGAAGCCCATCGACTGCAGCAGCCGGGTGATGTCCGCGTTGGTGGTAACCAGCGTGGGCAACAGGCCGACCTTCTGCCGCGAGAGAATCGACAACTTCGCCAGGAGGCCCAGCGTGGTGCTGTCGATGCTCTGGGTTTCCGTGAGATCGATGATGATCGCCGAGAAATTCAACGCGGCGA
Organism: Pseudomonas sp. YH-1; assembly: GCF_051990045.1. Lineage (NCBI taxonomy): Bacteria > Pseudomonadati > Pseudomonadota > Gammaproteobacteria > Pseudomonadales > Pseudomonadaceae > Pseudomonas > Pseudomonas sp. YH-1. The sequence continues at coordinate 5,274,728 of NZ_CP178184.1, forward strand.
AGATTTTTTCAATGGTGGCATCCAGCGCCGAACACAGGGTCAGTCGGACTTCGCCCACAAACTTCAGGACAAATGAGCCATCCTGCTCGGCGAACTGGATTTTACCGGTACTCATGCAAGGTTCCTGCTCAACACCAGCAAGGCAATATCATCCGGCATCTCGGACAACTTGGCCAGTCCGAAGACTTGACGCAGGCCGTCCAGGGTTCCGCCGGCGGCGACGACCTGCTCGGGCAGGGCCGTCTCCTTTTCCTTCAGCGTAGCTCCCGGAAGGACGTCGAGAATTCCGTCCGAGAACAGGGAAAGGCTGAAGGACTTGGGAAGATCGAGGACATGATCCTCGTAAGTCGCTTCGTCGAACAGCCCCACCGGCAGGCCACGGCCTTCCAGGTAACGGGCTTCGCCGTCGACATAAAGCACAGGCAAAGGCAGGTGACCGCCGATGCTGTAGGTCAGACGGTCGGTATCCAGGTCGATCACGCCACCGAGCATGGTCACGTGCTTGCCCAGGTTGCAGTTGATCAGCCCACGGTTGATGTGGCCGAGAACGTCCGACGGCTTGAATTCCGGCAACATGTCGTTGCGCTTGGATTCGTACAGCAGCCGCGTGGTCATGAACTTCAACAGCACGGTGACGAACGCCGACGAAGCGCCGTGGCCGGAGACGTCGGCCAGGTAGAAGCCGATGCGGCGAGCATCCACGCGGAAGTAGTCGACGAAGTCACCCGACAGGTACAGCGACGGGATGATCTGGTGGGAGAAGGCCAGGCCTTCGGACTCCCACGGCGTCTCCGGCAGCATGTTCATCTGTACCTGGCGACCGGCGTTCTGGTCTTCCTGGAGCAGGTTGAGGCTGGCCTGCAGCTCGCGGTTGGCGGTTTCCAGCTTCTCGCGGTAGCGGCGGTTTTCCGAGCGCAGGAAGGCGCGATCCAGGGCACGGCGTACCGAGTGTTCCAGGACGGCGAGGTCTTCCAGCGGCTTGATCAGGTAGTCAGCGGCGCCCAGGCGCAGCGCTTCGACGGCGTCGCTCATGACGCCGGCGCCGGACAGCACGATCACCGGGGTTTCCACCGCCATCTCGCTGACCCGACGGATCAGCTCGAGGCCGTCCATCTGCGGCATGCGCAGATCGCAGATCACCAGGTCGGGGAGTTCGTGCTCGAAGACTTTCAGGCCTTCCAGGCCGTTGGTGGCCTGTGTGACCTTGAATCCGCTGTCTTCCAGGTAGGCGGCGAGGCTTTCGCGGACGACGTCGTCGTCATCGATAATCAGCAGCGAGGCACTGGCTTTGTGCATGGGTCATCCAGGCAAACGGCGCCGGGGTTGTGGTTTGGCGCTCATTCTAGGGAACAGCGGCGCGGGTCGGTCGCGACAAGGCGCAGACACTACTCCCATCCGCTCAAGGGTTCAAGCAGACACCGCCCGCGCCACGATTGGCGCGGGCTGGAGGACAGGAAAGGTCTGCCGGCCAGGAGGATCAGAAGTCGTCTTCGACCTCGCCATCCTTGACCTTGAACTCGCGGTTCTGCAGGTAGGCGTTGCGGATGAAGGTGTACTTATCGCCGCTGATCAGCTTCTCGGACTTGAGCAGGTCGGCGCGGGTATCGACCACGTTGACACCGCGCAGGCTGTTACGCACCGATACATTATCGATATAGGGATACGGGCCGGTGTAGGCGTCCGGGATCAGCGAAGGTGCATCGCGCAGGGTGCTCGGGCCCAGCAGCGGCAGCATCACGTAGGGGCCGCTGCCCACGCCGTAATGGCCGAGGGTCTGGCCAAAGTCTTCGTCGTTGCGGCGCAGCCCCATGTGGGTGGCCACGTCGATGAAGCCCGCCAGGCCGAAGGTGGTGTTGAACAGCAGGCGGCTGGTGTCGACGCCAGCGTCGCGGAATTTCAGCTGCAGCAGGTCGTTGACCAGGTTCTTCACGTCACCGATGTTGCCGAAGAAGTTGTGCACGCCGTCCTGTACGACGTTCGGGGTGACGTACTGGTAACCCTGGGCCAGCGGTTTGAGCGCGTAGGTGTCGAGGGTGTCGTTGAAGGTGAAGATCGGGCGGTTGATGCTTTCCCACGGATCATCTTCGCTGGCGGCCTGGGCCACGAAAGGGAGGGTGGCAAGGCCAGCGGCGGCGAGCAGGCTGAAGCAGCGTTTCGTCCATTGGACGCCTAGTGGGCGCATCGGGAGTTCTCCAGTGAATGTCTATCGGGCCAGCCATGGCGGCCCCGCTATGCGGGCAGATTATATAGAGGCGCAACGGATTTGCAGACCCGGAACGATCTCGCAGGATTTCGATTCGGAGTCACGCACTGCCGTTTCGCTGGCTTCCAGTTGAAAGCATAGTGCCACTTCAGTCGGGATACCGTGCGTCGATGACAATTTCCAGCGCATCGGAGCGCCAGAACTCCTGGTCCCACTCCACCAGCCGGCCGTCCTCGACATAGCTGGCGCGTTCCACATACAGCCCAGGCGAGCCCGGCGTCAGTTGCAGTGGAGTCGCTCGCGCCGCCACCAGCGCCGTGGAATGCATAGCCAGCTCGGAGCGCGACAGGCTCAGCCCTAGCGCCTCACGCAATACACGAGTGAGCGAGGTATCCAGCCTGTGGTCGAGCAGACCTGGGCACCAGCTGGCATCCAGGGTGATTTCCTCGAGCATCACCGGCCGCTCATCGACCCAGCGTCGGCGCAGGATGTGGAAGACCTCGGCCTCTTCATCCAGCCCCATGCGGCGTCCGAGTGCCGGCCCAGCGGCGCGGCGTTCAGCAGCCAGGACCTCAGTACGCGGGACGCGCCCCTGAGCCTCCACGTAATCCATGAAGCCGGTGGTGCGCGTCGGGTTGTAGCGGATGCGCGGTGGCGAGACGAACCAGCCGCGGCGGTTCTCGCGGTACAGCAAGCCTTCGGTCTCCAGCTGCTGCAACGCTTCGCGCAGGGTCACGCGGGTGCAGCAGAAGCGCTCGGCCAGCTCGCGTTCGGCAGGCAGTCGCTGGCTCAGGGAGGTGTTGGCGATGTCCTGCGCCAGCTGGTCGCGAATGCGCAGGTAATGGGGCATGGGTTCGACCGGCATGGGCGTCTTCCGCAAAAAGGCGCGGCGATTATAACGGCATGCGGAGGACTTCATCGGACCGTCACATTGGCCCGCTAGTCTGGCCTAGACCAATTATCAGAAAAGCCCACCATGCCTGCGACTGCCGACCTTCCGCGTTTCACTACCCTGCTGTTCGGACTGTCGGGCGACCTGGTGGATTTCGGCGCAAGGACGCTGCCGGTAGCCCTGCAACGTACCTGCCCCGATTGTCCACCGGAACGCCTGACCAATGCCCTCACCCTGCCCCCGCAGGATGCCCTGGACCTTGCCCTGGGCCGCCGTGCCGATACCCAGGAGCGCAGCCGCTTCCAGTCCGCCCTGAACGATGCTGCCCAGGCCCACGCCGAGGCCACTCCAGGGGCCCTGGACGCCCTGCAGACGCTGCACCAGCGCGGCGTACCCTGCGCCTGGCTCGATGAGCTGCCCAACGCCGCCGCGCAGCACCTGGCCGGGGCCCTGGACGATCACCTGGCGACCGGCCTCGAGATTGCTGGCCGCCAATGGCCTGCGCCGGACTCCTGCTGGCAGGCACTGATGCAGTTGGACAGCCCACATCTGGACGGCTGCGTGCTGGTCAGCGGCCAGCCGCGCCTGCTCCAGGCGGGCCTCAACGCCGGCCTTTGGACCATCGGCCTGGCCGCCAGCGGCCCCCTGTGCGGTCACGCACCGGGAGACTGGGACGCCCTGGGCAACCTCGACCGCGACCGCCTGCGCGCCCAGGCCACTCTGGGTTTGTATCGCCTGGGCGTGCACTCGGTCATCGATCACCTGGGCGAGCTGGACTCCTGCCTGCAGGACATCGCCGGCCGCCGCCTGAAAGGAGAAAAACCATGAAGCACGAACGCCACCGCTTCCTCGACGAGCTGGCCGAACGCTTCGCCAGCCACGGCGCCGAACCTTACGGCGAGGCCGTCAGCCAAGGCGAGCACGCATTGCAGTGCGCCACCCTGGCCGAGCGCGCCGGTTGTTCCGACAGCCTGGTGATCGCCGCCCTGCTCCACGACATTGGCCACCTGTATGAAGACCCGACGCTGATCGAGGAACACGACCAGCGCCACGAAGAGTTCGGCGCCAACCTGCTGCGCGAGCTGCTGCCCGAATCCGTCTGGCAGCCGATCCGCCTGCACGTGGCTGCCAAGCGCTATCTCTGCGCAGTGGATCCGGCCTACCACGCGGGACTTTCCTGGGCCTCGCGGCAGAGCCTGGCGCTGCAGGGCGGGCCGTTCGACGAGCGCGGCGCCAGCGCCTTCCTCAACGCCCCCTTCTCCCAGGACGCGCTGACCCTGCGCCGGCTGGACGACCTGGGCAAGGACCCGGCGATGCGCACGCCGGAGCTGGAGCACTTCTTCCCGCTGCTCGAACGTCTCCTGCGAGTTGATCGGCATCAGGCAAGGGTGCGCGCGGCGAGTTAAGCTCAAAGACATGGCGATGGACCTTTTCCCTGCCGGGCGAGGTCCATCTTTGGGTACGTACCGCAGAAGGACACCACCATGCCGACACAACGCCTCCAGGAAGAACTCCAGGCCCTGCGCGAGCAGCTGGAGCGCCAGCCGCCGCTGAACGCGGAAGAGCGCGAATCGCTGCAGGCCCTGATCAAGGACATCGAGATGCAGCTGGCCAACGAGGAGGCGCTGGCCGACGAGACCCTGATGGACAACGTCAACCTGGCCGTGGAGCGCTTCGAGGCGAGCCATCCGACGCTGGCCGGGACGCTCCGCTCCATTGTGCAGAGCCTCGCCAACATGGGCATCTAGACCTGCCTGTCATGAAAAAACCCGGCCTTGGCCGGTTTTTTTTGTATCTGCGATTTACTGACGCAGTGAGCCTTACTGGCGCACCAGCCGGCGATTGTCCGGCTGCACCGCATCGCTGCTTCGGTAGGGGTTGATGTCCAACCCGCCACGGCGCACATAGCGCGCATAGACGGTCAGGCGAGTCGGCTGCAGCAGACGCTGAAGGTCGAGGTAGATCCGCTCGACGCACTGCTCGTGGAAGTCCTGGTGCTGGCGGAAGGATACGACGTAGGCCAGCAGGCTCGCTGCATCCAGCGCCGGCCCCGTGTATTCCACAACCAGGGTGCCCCAATCCGGCTGGCCGGTGACCGGGCAGTTGGATTTGAGCAGGTGGCTGTAGAGCACTTCATCGACACGGCGAGTGTCGTCGCAACGCAGCAGCTCCGGGCGTGGGTGGTCATAGCTCTGCACCACGACGTCCAGGTCATCGACGCAGGTGCCTTCGATGACGGCAACGCCCTCCCCAGCCACTTCATCCAGTCCACGCACACGCACAGCCACCGGCGCACCAGCGGCGGCGGACAGGTCACGCTCCATCACCGCACGCACGGCTTCGGCATTGTCGAAGGCGGTCTGGTTCAGCGAGTTGAGGTAGAGCTTGAAGGACTTGGACTCGATGATGTTCGGCGACTGCGCCGGAATCGCGAATTCGCCGATGGCCACCACCGGCTTGCCCGAGGAAGTCAGCCAGGACAGCTCATAGCAGTTCCACAGGTCGACGCCCTGGTACGGCAGGGTTTCCGCGGTCAGGCCCAGCTCCGCCCACTTGGTGGTGCGGGAGATCGGGAACAGCAGCTCCGGCGCGTAGGTGGAGACGTATTCGCTGGATTTGCCCAGGGGCGAGTGTTCGGCGGGATGCTGCATGGGGAAGACCTGCTGGATCGGCGATGCGGGTGGTAACGCGAGGCGGCGAGTGTATACAAATCCGCCGACCCTTTCAGCTTCCGGCGGACGAGCCGGATATTCCGACGTATCCAGCATGCGCCTTTGTAGGATGGGTGGAGCGGAGCGATACCCATGCTGCGTGCGCACCGAATCGATGGGTATCGCTTCGCTCCACGCCATCCTACGTCGGGCCAGTCAGAACCACATTCGCACGCCTGCGACCCAATAACCTTGCTCGTCATCCTCACCCTCGGCACGGGCGATATCGCCGCTGCGGCCATAGGTCTTGCTCCAGACGTAGCCGAAGTACGGCGCAAACTCCCGGCGCACTTCGTAGCGCAGCCGCAAGCCCGCCTCCAACTCGCTGCCACCGGCACCCACGCCAAGATCCCGGTCATCGGCCAGCGCCAGGTTGTATTCCAGCGAGGGTTCGAGGATCAGCCGCTGGGTCAGCAGCAGCTCGTATTCGGTTTCCAGGCGCAGGGATGGGTCGCCGCGCTCGCTGAGGAACAGGTTGGCGTCCACCTCGAACCACTGCGGTGCCAACCCCTGGAGACCGAGAACGGCATAGGTGCGCGACGGCCCCGGTTGGTCGTCATGGCGCACGCCCACCTGCCAGTCCCAGAAGTCCGCGACCATGCGCTGATAGAGCAGTTGCACCTCGTTGTCGGTAGTCGGGCCGCCGGCGTCGCGCTCGCCTTCCAGCTTCAGGCGCAGTTTCTGGTAGTCGGTGCCGTACCAACCCTGGGCTTCCCAGCCCAGGGCCTGGTCGTTGCCATGGAAACGGCTTTCCAGGCGCTGGATCAGCAGCGAGCCCATGGGCATGTCGTCCATCTCGGCACTTTCAGCGGGCAAGGCCAGGCCCAGGGTCGCCGCGCAGGCCACCGTTGCTATGCGTTTCATGGCGGTTCCTCAGAGGCTGGCGCTGGCGGGAGCCGGCTCGACGATGACCTTGCGCATCATGCCGGCGGCCATGTGGTAGATCAGGTGGCAGTGGAAGGCCCATTCGCCCAGTGCATCGGCGGGCACGTCGACGTCCAGGGTGCTGCCCGGCGCCACGCTGACCACGTGCTTGAGCGGGTTGAAGCGGCCGTTGCCCTTGTCCAGCTGCATCCACATGCCGTGCAGGTGCATGGGGTGGGTCATCATGGTGTCGTTGACGAAGCGAATGCGCACCCGCTCGCCGTAGGTCAGGCGGATCGGCTCGGCCTCGGAGTACTTCTTGCCATCGATGGACCAGAAGTAGCGTTCCATATTGCCGGTGAGGCGGAACTCGATGGTGCGATCCGGTGCGCGGTAGTCAGCGTAGGGGCGCATGGCCTTGAGGTCCGCGTAGACCAGCAAGCGATTGCCCGGCGCGGCCGGTTGCGGCGTCAGCCCGCTGCCCGGTGCGTAGTCGGACTTCGGCGCGGCAGCGCCCATGGCCGAGTGATCCATGCCGGCCATCTGCGAGTGGTCCATGCCCTGCATAGTCGAATGCCCCATCCCGGCCATGCCCGACGCTTTCACGTCATCGCCCTGCCCATCCATCGCCATGCCACTGTGGTCCATGCCTTCATGGCTCATGCCCATGTCGGCCATGGTCAGCAGCGGCCGTTCACGCAGCGCCGGCACCTCGGCCACCAGGCCCTCCCGGGGCGCCAGGGTGGCGCGGGCGTAGCCGCTGCGGTCCATGGCTTCGGCGAAGAAGGTGTAGGCGCGGTCTTCCTGCGGCTGGACGATCACGTCGTAGGTCTCGGCCACGGCGATGCGCAACTCGTCGACTGTCACCGGCTGCACGTCGTTGCCGTCGGCCTGCACCACGGTCATCTTCAGGCCGGGAATGCGCAGATCGAAATAGCTCATGCCCGAGCCGTTGATGAGGCGCAGGCGCACACGCTCGCCAGGCTTGAACAGGCCGGTCCAGTTCTGTTCGCTGTCCTGGCCGTTGACCAGGAAACGGAAGCCGGCGATGTCGGCGATATCCGTCGGCGTCATGCGCATGCCGCCCCAGTCCAGGCGGTCGCGCAAGGTCGCCATGAGCCCATTGACGCTGGAATCGGCGATGAAGTCGCTCAGCGTGCGCTGGTTGCGGTTGTAGTAGTCGCTCTGCTTCTTCAGGTTGGCGAACACGGTTTCCGGCCGGGTGTCGTGCCAGTCGGCCAGCAGCAGGGTGTACTCGCGGTCGTAGCGGTACGGCTCGCGCGCCTTCGGCTCGATCACCAGCGGGCCGTAGAGTCCCTCGATCTCCTGGAAGTCGCTGTGGGCGTGGTACCAGTAGGTGCCGGACTGCTTCACGGTGAAGCGGTAGGTGAAGGTCTCGCCGGGCTTGATGCCGGGGAAGCTGATGCCCGGCACGCCGTCCTGGGTATAGGGCAGGATCAGCCCATGCCAGTGCAGCGAGGTGTCACGGTCGAGGGTGTTGGTGACGCGCAACTCGACGTCCTCGCCCTCCTTGAAGCGAAGCTCCGGCGCGGGCGTGCGACCATTCACCGTCAGCGCCTTGCGGGCGCCGTCGGACAGTTTCAGCTCGCCCTCGCCAATCGTCAGGTCATACACGCCCGCCTGCACCGCCAACGGTGCCAGCAGCAACGCCCCCAGGGCCCATTCCCTTGCGCGGATCATCTCGGCGCTCCCGCTCAGGGCTTGACGATCAGTTTGCCGACCATGCCGGCCTGGTAGTGCCCCGGAATGTTGCAGGCGAACTCCAGGCTGGTGGCCTTGCTGAAAGTCCAGGTCAACTCGGCGGTCTTGCCCGGCTCCACCAGCACGCTGTTGGGGTCGTCGTGCTTCATCATCTGCCCCATCGGCTTATCGCCATGGCCCATCTTGCTGTGGTCCATCTTGCTCATGTCGTGCTGCATGCCGGTGGGGGTGAGCATGCCGGAGTCCATCATCTGCTGCATTTCCTTCTGGTGACCGGCGTGCATGGCGGCACTGCCCAGGTTGAACTCATGCAACAGGCTGCCCGTGTTGTGGATGACGAAACGCACGGTTTCGCCCGGCTTCACGTCGATGCTCTCCGGCTCGAAGAACATCTCGCCCAGCTTGACCTCCACGGTGCGTGTGGCCTGGGCAGCCTTGGCCGGCTTGCCGAAGTCGTAGGCGTGACCGGCATCGGCCAGGGCCGGCAGGCTGATGGCGGCGGCAAGACCGATGACGGAAGCTTGGAGCAGATGGCGCAGGGACATGGCGAATCTCCTTTCTGGAATGCTGGCCATGGTCGCTGTCAGCGGCTGAGGGTTACCTGTCGGGAAGATTACAACTCTGTCAGCTTGGCGCCCGCCAGCGCGGTACAGGGTATAAAGAGGGCGAAAAAAAAGCCCGCCGAAGGGCGGGCAAGGGGCAGCACGATGAGGCGGTTTCAGCAGGCCTGGCGCACCGTAGCGGCCTGTTCCTGCATGCGCTGGAAGGTGATATCCCCTCCCCCGTCAGCCAAGGCCGGCGTGACGGGGAAGAACAGCACGGCAAACAGCGTGGAGATGATCAGGTGCATGGCGGGCTCCTCGAAGACGCTGAACAATGAACTCACTGCCAGTGTGCAACGCGGACGCTGTCAGTTCGCTGACCGCCCCATTACCCTGATGACAGCCGCGCCCCGAGCGCCTGAATGGATACCCGGATGAAACTCCTCATCGTCGAAGACGAACCGCGCATCGGCCAGTACCTGCAGCAGGGGCTGAGCGAGGCAGGCTTTGCCGTCGACCTGACTGCCGACGGCGACGAGGGCCTGCAACTGGCCCTGACCGGCGAGCACGACCTGCTGATCCTCGACGTGATGCTGCCCGGCCGCGACGGCTGGCAGATCCTCCAGGCGCTGCGCCAGACCGGCAGCGCCGTTCCAGTGCTGTTCCTCACTGCCCGCGATGCCGTGGAAGACCGCGTACGCGGCCTGGAACTGGGCGCCGACGACTACCTGGTGAAACCCTTCGCCTTCGTCGAACTGCTGGCCCGTGTGCGTACCCTGCTGCGTCGTGGCGGCCAGCAACTGCAGGAAACCACCCTGCAACTCGCGGACCTCGAACTGGACCTGTTGCGCCGTCGTGTGCAACGCGCCGGCAAACGTATCGACCTGACCGCCAAGGAATTCGCCCTGCTGGAACTGCTGCTGCGCCGCAGCGGCGAAGTACTGCCCAAGTCACTGATCGCCTCCCAGGTGTGGGACATGAATTTCGACAGCGACACCAACGTCATCGAAGTCGCCATCCGCCGTCTGCGTGCCAAGGTCGACGATGACTTCCCGCAGCGTCTGATCCACACCGTGCGTGGTATGGGCTACGTACTGGAAGAGCGCGAAGCATGAGCGCACGCCTCTCCCTGGGCCTGCGCCTGAGCCTGCTGTTCGCCGCCTGCACCGCCGCCGTGTCGCTGCTGGCAGGCATCGTGTTCAGCCGCGCCAGCGAGGCACACTTCATCGAGCTGGACCAGCAGCTGTTGAGCGGCAAGCTGGCGATCTTTCGCGACGTGCTCAGCGAAGTCAGCAGCGCCGAGCAACTGGCGCCGCACACCGCCGAACTGCGCCGCGAACTGGAACGCCACCCCGACCTCGGCCTGCGACTGCAAGGCCCCGATGGGCAACGCTGGTTCTGGCAATTGCCGACAATGAACATGGCCAGCGACGAACCCCCTGCCTACCGCGAACTGCAAGCGCCCTTGAAGGCCGACCGACCCGATGGTCCGCAGCTCACCCTGATCCTCGATATCACTCACCACCAGCACTTCCTGCAACGCATGCAGCGGCTTATCTGGCTGACCATGGGCTTCTCCGCCCTGGCCACTGCCCTGCTCGGCGCCTGGGCCGCCCGGGCCAGCCTGCGGCCGTTGCGGCGCATGAGCGAGGTGGCGGCGCAGGTCAGCGCGCACTCGCTGACCACCCGCCTGGACGCCGGACAGATGCCGCAGGAGCTGCGTGGCCTGGCCGGCGAGCTGAACGCCATGCTGGCGCGCCTGGAAGAGGCCTTCCAGCGCCTGTCGGCCTTCTCCGCCGACATCGCCCACGAGCTGCGCACGCCGCTCACCGGACTGCTGACCCAGACCCAGGTGGTGCTGTCGCGCCCGCGCGGACTGGAGGACTACCGCGAGGCGCTGCACGGCAACCTGGAGGAGTTGGAGCGGCTCACCGCGATGGTCAACGACATGCTGTTCCTGGCCAAGGCCGACCATGGCCTGCTCACGCCCAGCAGCCAGCTCCTGGCGCTGGCCGGCGAGGTGGACGAGCTGCTGGAATTCTACGGGCCGCTGGCCGAGGAAAAGTCCATTCGCCTGGACCGCGATGGCGAGCTGTCGGTGCATGGCGATCGCGCCTTGCTGCGCCGGGTGCTGGCCAACCTGCTGGACAACGCCCTGCGCTTCACTGCGGACGGTGGGCAGATTCGCGTGCGCCTGGAGCCGGGCCGCCTGAGCGTGGAGAACCCAGGGCGGGAGATTCCTGCCGACCGCCTGCCGCGCCTGTTCGACCGTTTCTACCGCGCCGACCCGGCCCGCCGCGAAGGCCAGGGCGAACATGCCGGGCTGGGGTTGGCGATCTGCCGCTCCATCGTTCGCGCCCATGGTGGCGAGATTCGCTGCGAGTCGGCGCAGGGGTGGACGCGATTCGTCATCGAACTGCCGAACGTGTAGGAGCGAGGGGGACGCCCAGTCCTTGCTCGCGAACGGACTCACCGGCAGCACCATCGTTGAGGCGGTTCGCGAACAAGCTCGCTCCTGCAAGATCAAATGCCCGTCGCCCCAAACTGAGCCCGACGAAGGCTGGAAACGAAAAAGGCCCCAACCGGGGCCTTTTTAATCAGCTCAAGGCGCCGCTCACTGTCGCATGCCGCGCCCGCTCACCAGCAGGCGAATGCAGAACACATAGAGCAGCACGGTCGCCACCAGCATGAAGATCACCGCCGTGCCGATGCGGATGTCGGACACGCCGAGGATGCCATAACGGAAGGCGTTGACCATGTGCAGGATCGGGTTGGCCAGCGAGACGGTCTGCCAGAACGGCGGCAGCAGCGTGATCGAGTAGAACACCCCGCCCAGGTAGGTCAGCGGCGTCAGCACGAAGGTCGGGATGATCGAGATGTCGTCGAAGTTGCGCGCGAACACCGCGTTGACGAAACCGCCCATGGAGAAGATCGCCGCCGTCAGCACCACCACCAGCACGGTGATACCCAGATGGTGGATCTGCAGGTCGGTGAAGAACAGCGACAGGAGGGTAACGATCACGCCTACCGCCAGCCCGCGCAGCACGCCACCGCAGACGAAGCCCAGGAGGATGGTGTGCGGTGATACCGGCGAGACCAGCAGCTCCTCGATGTTGCGCTGGAACTTGCTGCCGAAGAAGCTCGAGACCACGTTGCCGTAGGAGTTGGTGATCACCGACATCATGATCAGCCCCGGCACGATGTACTGCATGTAGGTGAAACCACCCATGTCGCCGATCTGCCGGCCGATCAGGTTGCCGAAGATGACGAAGTACAGAACCATGGTGATCGCTGGCGGCAGCAGGGTCTGCGGCCAGATGCGCAGGAAGCGGCGGACTTCGCGGTAGACGATGGTGTTGAGGGCGACCCAGTTGGCGCGCAGTTCGTGACTCATACCGCCACCTTCGACAGATTCTTCTCCACCAGCGACACGAACAGTTCCTCCAGGCGGTTGCTCTTGTTGCGCAGGCTCAGCACTTGCACACCCTGGGCATTGAGCTGGACGAACAGACCGTTGATGCCCAACGATTTATCCACCTGAACTTCCAGGGTGTGATCGTCCACCAGACGGGCCGGATAGCCGTCGAGCTTCGGCGTTTCGCTGAGCGTGCCTTGCAGGTCGAGGTAGAAGGTCTCGACGTGCAGCTTGCCGAGCAGCTTGCGCATGCTGGTGTTCTCCACGATGGTGCCGTGGTCGATGATCGCGATGTTGCGGCAAAGCTGTTCGGCCTCCTCCAGGTAGTGCGTGGTGAGGATGATGCTGATGCCTTCGCCGTTGAGCTCGGTGAGGAAGTTCCACATCGAGCGGCGCAGTTCGATGTCCACGCCTGCGGTGGGTTCGTCGAGGATCAGCAGGCGCGGCTCGTGTACCAGCGCGCGGGCGATCATCAGGCGGCGCTTCATGCCGCCGGAGAGTTCGCGGGAAGCGGAGTTGCGCTTGTCCCACAGGCCCAGCTGGGTCAGGTACTTCTCGGCGCGGCCCTTGGCCACGCTCATCGGGATGCCGTAGTAGCCGGCCTGGGTGACGACGATGTCGAACACCTTCTCGAACTGGTTGAAGTTGAACTCCTGGGGCACTACGCCCAGGCAACGCTTCAAACCGTACGGGTCCTTGTCCAGGTCATGGCCGAACACGTTGACCGTGCCGCTGGTCTTGTTCACCAGGGTGGAGAGGATGCCGATGGTGGTGGATTTGCCGGCACCGTTGGGGCCCAGCAAGGCAAAGAAATCGCCCTCGGCGACGTCCAGGTCGATGCCCTTGAGGGCCTGGAAACCGTTGCCGTAGGTCTTCGTCAATTGACGGATGGACAGCGCGGAACTCATGGGTTTTCCCGTTGCAAGTCGGTGGAAAGACGCATGTCTTTGGAAAAATGGCCTGCTTGATAAGGGTACGCCGCGAGGATTGCAACCTCCGGGGCACGCGCAGGCATTCAGGTCAGGTCGGTCATTACTGCCGCACGGTAAGCCGGGCGTGCCTTCAGGCGGGCGTACCAGGCTTCGAGATGCGGCTGTGCCGGGCGCTCGATGGGCATTTCGAACCAAGCATAGATGAAGCTGCCCAGCGGGATGTCGCCCATGCCGAATTGTTCGCCGGTGAGGTACGGCTGCGTGGCGAGCGTGGCCTCGGGCACCGCCAACAGGGCCACGCAGGTATCGATGGCGGCCTGGATGGCGGTGGCGTCACGTTGCTCCGGCGGAGTGCGCAGGGTACCCCAGAACACGGTGCGGAACGGCGCGGCGAAGGACGAGGTGGTCCAGTCCATCCATTTCTCGGCGCTGGCGCGCTGCTGCAGGTCCTGCGGGTACAGGTCCGGAGCGTAGCGCGCAGCGAGGTAGCGGACGATGGTGTTGGACTCCCAGAGCACGAAGCCGTCGTCGTCCAGGGTCGGCACCACGCCATTGGGATTCAGCTCGCGGTAAGGCGCATCGTTGACCAGGCCGAACGCGCCGCCGGCGTCGATCCGCTCATAGGCCAGGCCAGCCTCCTCCGCGCACCAGAGCGCCTTGCGCACGTTGGAGGAATTCTTTCGGCCCCAGATCCTGAGCATGCTGCGCCTCTCTTGTTGTCGTCATTCGTTTGTCACGCGCCCAGCGGACGCGATTTCGGATGACGGCACCCTACCGGCAACGGCGCCAGGAAAAAAGACACACGTACTGATGGTCACTATCGATTGCTTTCATGGGCGATTGCTTTCATGCGAACGATGGCTTTACGGCCTGGCCGCTTCGCTGCGCATGTCGCCGTCCAGCGGTGCATCCTCGCCGGTGAACAGGTGCGGGTAGCACTGCCTGAGGTAGCCGAAGAAGAATTCCTCCGGCACATCGGGGAACTGGCCGTGGTCGCGCAGGTACTCCATGTGCCGCTCACCCTCGCGGTTGAACGGGTGGAAGACGCTGTCGTTGCGCCCGTCGAATTCCAGCGGCAGCACACCGAAGGCCTCGCACAGACCGATATCGAACGCCGGCGTCGCCTTCACCCAGCGCCCCTCGAGAAAGAGTTCGGTATAGCCGTGCATGGCGAACACTTCGCTGCGCAGCAGTTCCAGGAGGCGCGGCGTGGCCAAGTGGTTCTTCACGTCGGCCAGGCCAATCCGCGCGGGAATCCCGCAATGCCGCGCGCAGGCCGCCAGCAGCGTGGCCTTGGGCACACAGTAAGACTGCCCGGCCTCCAGCGCATGGCTGCCCCTGAGCGTCTGCGGGTCACGGCTGAACACGTAGGGGTTGTAGCGAATCCCGTCACGCACCGCGTAGTACAGGGCGACCGCCTGCTCCCGCGGGGTGCCACCGTCGCCCCGGTGATTTAGAGCGAACTCGATTACCCCAGGGTGGTCACTATCAACGAAGCGGCTGGGCTTGAGGTAGGGCTGCATGGCGTTTTCTCCGGGCTGGTCGTCCTTGGCTGGACCTTGAGATCCGGCTCCAGTCTAACCAGCGCCAACGCCTGTCCGACAAGGCGATCCGGCCAAGCTGTCCGGCCATGCGGCCATTGGTCCGATTCGGCCAGCTAAGCTTCCGGGGCATTGTGGCGGCATCCCTTGCAGGGAAACGCTCGTCATAGTGCTCGCGCACTCTCGTCACCAAGCCCGCTACGGCCTGCTGTCGCCGGGTTGGGCTGTCATGGAGGAATCCGCATGCTGCTCGTCTGGTTACTCGTCCTGATCCTCGGCGTCGCCTGGCTCGCGCACCGCCGCGCCGCACCGCTCAAGGCCCTCGGCATCGTCGCCGTGTACCTCGTACTGATGAGCCTGTTCAGCCACGCCCACGGTTGGATGGTGCTGTTGTGGCTGCTCTGGGCGGTGGTCGCGGTGACGATTCTCGCCACCGACCTGCGCCGCAGCCTGTTCACTTCGCGGCTGTTCGCCTGGTTCAAGAAGACCCTGCCGCCGATGTCCGAAACCGAGCGCGAGGCTATCGAGGCCGGTACCGTCTGGTGGGATGGCCAGCTGTTCAGCGGCCGCCCGGACTGGCACACGCTGCTGGCCTACCCCCGCGCGCAATTGACCGAAGAGGAACAGGCCTTCGTCGACGGTCCCACCGAGCAACTCTGCGCGATGATCAACGACTACCAGGTCGGCAAGGACATGGACCTGCCGCCCGAAGCCTGGGCGTACATCAAGAGCCAGGGATTCTTTGGCCTGATCATTCCCAAGGAATACGGCGGCAAGGGCTTCTCCGCCTTCGCCCACTCGCAGGTGGTGATGAAGCTCGCCACCCGCAGCGGCGACCTTGCCTCCACCGTGATGGTGCCCAACTCCCTCGGCCCGGCCGAACTGCTGCTGCACTACGGCACCGACGCACAGCGCCAGCGCTACCTGCCGCGCCTGGCCACTGGCGACGAGATTCCCTGCTTCGCCCTGACCAGTCCGCAGGCCGGTTCCGATGCCGGTGGCATGACCGACGTCGGCGTGGTCTGCAAAGGCCAGTGGGAAGGCGAAGAAGTCATCGGCCTGCGTCTCACCTGGGAAAAGCGCTACATCACCCTCGGCCCGGTGGCCACCCTCCTCGGCCTGGCCTTCAAATGCCATGACCCGGACCATCTGCTGGGCGAGGAGGAAGACCTCGGCATCACCCTGGCGCTGATCCCGACCGACACCGACGGCGTGCAGATCGGCCGTCGCCACGTGCCCCTGGGCGCTGCCTTCATGAATGGCCCCAACTCCGGCAAGGACGTGTTCGTGCCGCTCGACTACATCATCGGCGGCCAGGAAATGATCGGCAAAGGCTGGATGATGCTGATGAACTGCCTGTCCGTGGGCCGCTCGATTTCCCTGCCGGCGGTGGGCACCAGCGCCGCCAAGGCTGGCAGTTACGTCAGCGGCCGTTACGCCCAGGTACGCGAGCAGTTCAACGTGCCGCTGTCGGCCTTCGAAGGCATCCAGGAAGCCCTCGCCCGCATCGGCGGCAACGCCTGGATGATGGACAGTGCGCGCATCCTCACCGCCAACGCGGTGGACCTGGGCGAGAAGCCCTCGGTGCTCTCGGCCATCCTCAAGTACCACCTCACCGAACGCGGCCGCGAGTGCATCGCCCACGCCATGGATATCCACGGCGGCAAAGGCATCATCCTCGGCCCGAACAACTACCTGGGCCGTTCCTGGCAGGCCGCGCCAATCTTCATCACCGTGGAGGGTGCCAACATCCTCTCGCGCAACCTGATGATCTTCGGCCAGGGCGCCATCCGCTGCCATCCGTACGTGCTCAAGGAGATGGAACTGGCCCGCCGCGAGGACCAGGACCAGGCCGAGCGCGAGTTCGACGAGCTGTTGCTCGACCACATCGGCTTTGCCGTCAGCAACGCCGCCAGCAGCCTGTTGCTCGGCCTGGGCTTCGGCAGTTTCGACCAGGTGCCGGGGGACCGCATCAGCCGTCCGTACTACCGTGCGCTGAACCGCCTTGCGGCGTCCTTCGCCCTGCTTGCCGACTTCAGCATGATGATGCTCGGCGGCGAGCTGAAGCGCCGTGAACGCCTGTCCGCACGGCTGGGCGATGCGCTGAGCCACCTCTACCTGGGCTCCGCCGCGCTCAAACGCTACCACGACCTGGACAACCCGGATTACCTGCACCCGCTGCTGCACTGGGCCATGGAGGAAAACCTGGAGAAAGCGGAAGCCGCGCTGGCCGACCTGATCGACAACTTCCCCAACCGCGCGTTCGCCTGCCTGCTGCGCGTGCTGGTGCTGCCGCTGGGCCGTCGTCACCGTGGCCCGAGCGATAGGCTCGACGCCGAGATCGCTGAGATCCTCGGCCGCCCGCTGAGCGACCCAGCCCTGCAAGCGATACTTGCCGGCGCCCATCTGCCGACTGGCGCAGACGACCCGGTGGCCAAGCTCACCGTCGCTTACGACCAGCTCGCCGCCGCAGCCCCCCTGCAGAAGAAGCTGCACAAGGCGCTCAAGGAACACGGCGTCAATCCCAAGCCAGGGCAGTCACCTATCGATGCCGCCGCCGAGGCGGGCGTACTGGAAGCCGCGGAAGCGGAAACGCTGCACGCTGCCGAGCGCGCACGCCGCGCGGTAATCGACGTGGATGACTTCTCCAAGGAAGAACTGGCCGGCAACGCCGATTGACCGGTGGCTTGCACCCACGGGGCGCCTTCGGGCGCCTCTTTTTTCTCCGACGCACAGCCATGCCGGCCCGGACTATCGGGTGCACACTGAGAGCATCACTCCCATGGAGAACCGCACATGCGTCGATCCATCCTCCTGCTGCTCGCGCTGCTGGCCGGCAGTGTCCAGGCCGATCCCTGGCTCTACCCCAGCCGACCGCGCCCAGCGCCAGCGCCCAGCCCGGTCATCGACCCGATCCAGCAACAGCAGGACAGCCTGCGCCGCCAGCAGCAGTTGCGGCAGAACCAGCTCGACAGCCAGCGCCTGAACTACGAGGACCAGCGCCTGCAGATGCAGCAACAGGACCTGCAGCGCCAGCAGGACAACCAGCGGCGCTGGAACGAGCAGCGCCGGCAGAGCGACCAGATGATCCAGCGGCAGAAGAGCGAGCTGCAGCGCGACCAGCTGCAACAGCAGCAGCGCATCCTCGACCAACAGCGCCAGCAGATCGACAACCAGCGCCGACAGATCCAGATGCGCCCGCTCCGCTGATCGACCCGGCGGCAGCGCCGACGAAACCCGATATACTCCCCGGCCGTTTGCACACAGCTCCAGAGGAACCCCCATGGCCAGCGCCTATCTCGACCACCACATCGCCCTGCTCAACCACCTGCGCATAATCCTCGGCGCCCTGGGCGAAGCCGAGCAGGTTCCCGAGGACAACCACGGCTTGTTCCTCGAACGCTTCGACGAACTGCTGGTGGAACTGCCGCGCGACCCGGAAGGCGCCCAGTACCTGGGCCAGGACCTGATCAGCCAGATCTTCCACCGCTACCCGCAGATCGCCCACCTGATCCCGCGCGACCTGCTGTGGTTCTTCGGCGGCGACTGCCTGCACTACATGCCCGACGAAGAGCTGCAGATGTACCAGCAGCTCGACGAGCGTCGCTTCGAGGCCGAGGAAAACGGCGAGCCCTTCGACTGGAACCGCGAGAAGCAGGTGCTTGCGCTGCCAGACGACGCATCGAAGCACTGACGCCTCCCCCTCCCCAGCGCGGCGCCTGCCGCCGCGCCACGGACATTCTGTCCAGCGCTCCGTCCGCTCGGTTGACAAACTGACAAGGACACCCCCGACGCCTCGCCCGTAGCCTTTTGTTACTTTTTCAACACAAGGCAGGGAACGTCATGCTCAGCTTCAAAATCTCGTCCGGGGCCCACGAAAAGGTCCGCCGCGTCTCCAGCATCATCTGCACCGTGTTTGCCATCGGTTTCGTGCTGCTGATGTGCCTCACTGCCATTGGCGATCACCTGCGCGCCAGACGCATACTCGCCGACCACTCGGTAGTCAGCGCGCCACTGGTACTGGATGAAGTCACCGAGGAGCGTGGGCGCCGCGGGCGGACCAAGGAGATGTACCACTTCACCTATCAGTTCGAAGTGAAAGGCCAGCCCTACATCGGCCGCTTCGATGTCGCCGGCAGCAATGCCGACAAGTACCCGGAAGGCACCCTGCTGCAGGTCGCCTACTCCAACACCGACCCGGCCCACTTCGACCGCCTCGACCGGCTACAGGACCTCTCCGACACCAGCGGCCTGTTCACGCGCTTGGGAGTGGGCATCCTGGGCGCCGCGCTGATCAGTTTCATCATCCATCTACTGGCAACCCGACGCCTGTTCGTGCCCCGAGAAGTGCCAGCGGCCCCCTGAGCCGACAGCACAAAAAAGCCCGCAATCGCGGGCTTTTCTTCGAGCACGGCAAGGTCAGCGCCCGGAAGTTTCTCCCTCGACCTCTTCCTTCGCCGGGAACAACAGACTCGCCACTATCCCCAACATCAGGACGGCCAGCACGATGACCAGGCTGGTGTTGGCGTCAATGCTGTAACCGTGATGGAACAGGTGGCCGGTAGCGTTCAGGCCCAACTTGGCAGCGATGAAGAACAACAGCACGATCACCGCTTTCTCCAGGTGGACCAGGTAGCGCTTGAGCGCTTCGAGCACGAAGTACAACGTGCGCAGCCCCAGGATCGCGAACAACATCGCGGAGTAGACGATCAGCGGCTCGCGGCTAACGGCGATCACCGCAGGAACAGAGTCGAAGGCGAACAGCACATCGGACACCTCGACTACCACCAGGCACAGGAACAGCGGCGTGGCGAAAAGCGTGCCTTTGGCGGCAAGGCTGAGGCCCTTGTTCTCGGGCTTGCGTACTTCTGCTTCCAATTGCGTGCGCGTCGCGAAGAAGCGCCCGCCCAGTAGCTTCGGCCAAACCGGGAACAGCTTGCCGGCAAAGCGGTAGGCCAGGTGCTGGGAATAGTCCTCCTGCTCATCGTCATCGCCACCCTTGAACATCATCACGCCGGTCCAGGCCACGATCACTGCGAAGACGATCTCGACCCAGGGCCCGAATGCCAGCAGCCCGGTTCCGATGGCCACGAAGACGGCGCGGAACACGATGGCGCCAATGATGCCCCAGTAGAGAACCCGATGACGCAAGCTATCCGGCACCTTGAACCAGGCGAAGATGGCGATGAACACGAACAGGTTGTCGACACTCAGTACCTTTTCCAGCGCATAGCCGGTGAGGAACAGACTGGCCACCAGGCTGCCGTGCTGGAAGTAGAGGAAGCCAGCGAAGGCCAGGGAGATCGCGACCCAGAAGCACGACCAGCCTGCCGCACCCGCCAACGAAACGGGTTTGTTATCGCGATGGGTCACCATGTCCAGCAGCAGTGCTGCCAGGGCGAGCCCGACGAAGACCGCCATCGTCAGCGGGGGAAAACCAATGTGTGTCTGTTCCACGATTGCAGCTCTCGAAGAGGGAATGTTGATCGGATCAGGAGGCCGACCCGACAGGGCCACCCGTGCGTCGCCAACGGGAATGGAAGACCCGCCAATGCGGATCCTGGGCAGCTCGCAATAGCGCGTGATCGCCTTGGGTATCGCCCCAGGCGCGCAGCCGATAATCAGCCAGCGGGCCGTACTTCGCCTGCAGGCGCAGGACCTTGTTCTCAGCACGGCAGTTGCCGCCGAGAATGCGACCGGTGAGCCTCCCCTCGGCGACCTCCAGCTCGGTGCCGATCAACCCCACGCCCAGACGCTCGGCAAAGGGCCGCAGCACCAGCGCAGGAGACGCTGAGCAAAGGGTCACTTCAGCACCTGAATTCAACTCGACGGCCACACCACGCAGTCCTTCGGGCCGCAGCAGATAGCCCCAGACGAACTGGCAGTAGGTTTGCGCACGGCCCGACAGCCATTGCACGTCGACACCCCGAAGGAAAACCTCGATCAGACAGGCCTTGAGCTCATCGCGACTAGCACGGCGAACGAGAAAGGCCAGGCTCGGCAGCAACAGGACGGGCAAGCGCCGCAGAAAACCGAACGTGCCGAAAGCGAACCAGAGAAATGGCAGGAAGCTGTCATGACGGGTCAGGGTGCCGTCGAAATCGAAAACCGACAGAACTCCGGCTTTGCCCGCACTCGGTAGCCATTCCTGGCGCTCCGACTCAAGGCGATTCAGCAACTCCACCATCCGTGCAACCACCTCGCCGCAGCCCTCAGGAATGTCCGCCCCATCGCACAGCGATTGAGCGCAGGCATTCTCGGGTGCATGCCCGGACCGACAAACGGGATTCCCCTCAGCACTGCGTCAGAATCTTCTTTAATGCAGTCGCGCGAATGGTTTCGCACGCGCACGGCGACGGAAGCTACCCGGTTGCGGGCACTTCAAGGACGGGAGCGTGCAGAACTGTCAGAGGGAGTTCGGGCCGGAGAAATCCGATGAAGGTCGGCGCCAGACTTTCCGCCGCACAAACGAAAACGCCGCCCTGATGGGCGGCGTTTCGATTCTGGAGCGGGAAACGAGACTCGAACTCGCGACCCCGACCTTGGCAAGGTCGTGCTCTACCAACTGAGCTATTCCCGCATCAACTTGCTGTAACCTTCAGCTTTCGCCGGAGGTTAACGAAAACGCCGTCCTGATGGACGGCGCTTCGATTTTGGAGCGGGAAACGAGACTCGAACTCGCGACCCCGACCTTGGCAAGGTCGTGCTCTACCAACTGAGCTATTCCCGCAGCAACTTGTTGCAACCTTCAGCTTTCGCCGAAGGGTAACGCCATTTCATCTTTCGGTCACCGCCGTGGCGATGATCGAGAATCTGGAGCGGGAAACGAGACTCGAACTCGCGACCCCGACCTTGGCAAGGTCGTGCTCTACCAACTGAGCTATTCCCGCAATGGCGTCCCCTAGGGGACTCGAACCCCTGTTACCGCCGTGAAAGGGCGGTGTCCTAGGCCACTAGACGAAGGGGACGCGGCCCGGAACTTAACATCTTTCCGACTTCGTCGTTCCGGCAAGTTCTGCGTTTCGCGTCGAAGTGGCGCGCATTCTAGGGACGCTTTGGAAGGTAGTCAACCCTCAAGAGAAATATTTTTTAAATCAAAGACTTCTGAGTAAAAACTGAGCTGCCGCTATCAGCAGTATCACTAAGACATTACACTCGCGGAAAACATCCGGAGCACTCCACGGTGTCGCCAATCGTCATTACGGTCCTGGTTCTCGTCGGTATCGCCCTGCTGGTCGCCATCGGCTACATCAATCATCTGGTGGAAAACCGCAAGCTGGAACAGGCGCGCCTGAAGGCCGACCTGTCCGACCGCTGCCGGCGCTGCGCCGATGTTTCCGAGTCCCTACCCGGCCAATTCATGTCCCCGGCCTTGAAGCTGCTGCTCAGCGGCTTCGAGCTGAATCTCAGCGAACGCCTGCTGGCCGTCGATAAACAGAACCCCGCGCTCAAGCAACGCATGGAAGAGCTGCGCGGTCTGGTCGCCAAGGGCGAAGCCATACCGGTCAAGAATGCGCCGCAGCCGATCCTCACCGAGGCAAAGGCCAAGGACGTGCGCTTCCTCTTCGAAGCGCTGCATGCCCAGCTCACCCGCTGCGCCCAGGACAACATGCTGCCGCGCGCCGAAGCACAGAAGTGGGTGAAGGAAATCCGCCACCTGCTCACCCTCCTCCATATAGAGTTCTTCGGCAACCTCGGCCAGCAGGCGCTGCAGCAGGGCCAACCGCGGCAGGCGCGCCTGGCCTTCGAGCGCGGCGCGCAATACCTGCAGAAGCAACCGGAGATCGGCCGCTACCAGGCGCAGCTCAAGCAGATGGAAGCCCAGCTGGCCCACGCCAACGCCCTGGTGCTGGAAACTTCCCAGCCTGCTGCCGATGAGCAAAGCGAACTGGGCGACGGCCTCAAGGCGCTGGATGAAGACGATATCTGGAAGAAGAAGAACCTTTACGACTGATCCGCCGTCGAACCATCACCCCGGCCACCTTCGCCCCAGGAGCCTTGCATGAGCCTCGTCGTCTTCGGCGCCCCACTGTCCCCCTTCGTCCGCAAAGTCCGCCTGTTCGCGGCCGAGAAAGGCTTCGACTACCAATTGGAGAACGTCAACCCGTTCAACCAGCCGGACTGGTACCGCGAACTGAACCCGCTGCGCCGCGTGCCGGCGATTCGCGACGGCGACTTCACCCTCGCCGACTCCAGCGTCATCTGCCACTACCTGGAAGACCGTGACCCGCAGCGCGCTCCGCTGTGCGGCACAGGCGCCGAGTCCCGCGCGCGGATCAACTGGCTGGAAAAGTACGCCGACTACGAACTGGCCCCGCTGACCACCTTCACGGTGTTCCGCAACCGCCTGCTCAAGCCGCTGATGGGCAAGGTCTGCGATGAAGTGGCGGTGAAAGGCGCCATGCAGGAGAAACTCCCGGAGCACTTCGAGTACCTGGAGAAGTGCCTGGGCGAACAGCAGTGGTTCATCGATGACCGCTTCAGCCTCGCCGACATCGCCATCGCCTGCCAGCTGGTGAACCTGCGTCACGGCGAGGAAGAGCTGGATGCCCAGCGCTGGCCGAAGCTGGCCGCGCACTTCGAGCGCACCCTGACCCGCCCTGCCCTGGCCGAGATCGTCCAGGGCGAACTGCAGATCATCGCCAAGATCATGGCCAAGCGCTGAACCTGTGCCCGCAATGAAAAAGCCCCGCCTAGGCGGGGCTTTTTGTTACCGGCGAACTGTCAGCAGTCGGACAGGCGCAGGAAAATCTCCACCAGGCGCTCGATACCGGCCTGGTCCTGCGCGCTGAAGCGGCCGACCGTCGGGCTGTCCAGGTCCAGCACGCCAATCAGGCGTCCCTCCTTCACCAGCGGCACCACCAGCTCGCTGTTGGAGGCGCTGTCGCAGGCGATGTGGCCGAGGAAGGCGTGCACGTCTTCCACACGCTGGGTTTCACGGGTGCGCGCTGCGGCGCCGCACACGCCCTTGCTGAAGGGAATGCGTACGCAGGCGACCTTGCCCTGGAAGGGGCCGAGCACCAGCTCTTCGTTGCGGTTCAGGTAAAAGCCGGCCCAGTTCAGGTCCGGCAGCTCGTTGAACAGGAACGCGGAAAACTGCGAGGCGTTGGCGATGAAGTCGCGCTCGTCGGCGAACAGTGACTCCGCCTGGGCGGCCAGCAGCGCGTAGCCGTCAAGGCCGGCGCCGGCCTGTTGCAGATCGATCATGGGGTGTCTCCTTCCAGCAATTGTCGGCCCACCCAGTAGCGGGCGAATTGATAAGCACAGCGGCCATTCCGGTTGCCGCGCCCGAGCGCCCAGCGGATGGCTTCCTTCTCCAGCGCCTCGTCCCAGGCCCAGGCGGCGAGCCCGGATTTCTGCGCGAGTACCTCGACCCAGTGGCGCACCACACTGAGGAAGTGTTCCTGGGTGAAGGGATAGAAGGACAGCCAGAGGCCGAATCGGTCGGACAGGGCGATCTTGTCTTCGACGGCTTCGTTGGGGTGCAACTCGCCATCGACCATCTTCCAGTTCTCGTTGTCGCTCTGCTTTTCGGAGACCAGATGACGACGATTGGAAGTGGCATACAGCAATACGTTATCCGGCGCCTGCTCCAGCGAGCCGTCGAGCACGCTCTTGAGGACGCGAAAATCGCCCTCGCCCGCGTCGAACGACAGGTCATCGCAGAACAGCACGAAGCGCTGCGGCAACCCCTGAATCTGCTCGACCACACGCGGCAGGTCGGCCAGGTGGTCGCGCTCGATCTCGATCAGGCGCAGCCCTTCACCGGCCAACTCTGCCAGCAGCGCGCGCACCAGCGAGGACTTGCCAGTGCCACGGGCGCCCCACAGCAATGCATGGTTGGCCGGCTGGCCAGCCACGAACTGCCGTGTGTTGCGCGCCAGCTGCTCGCGCTGCCGGTCGACGCCCAGCAGATCGTCCAGGCGCAAGTCGAGACTGACCTTCAGCGGTTGCAGATAACCGCTACGGCCGTCACGGTGCCAGCGCGCCGCCAGGCTCTGCTGCCAGTCCACGGTTTCGCGGACAGCGGGCAGCAAAGGCTCCAGGCGCACCATCAGCGCTTCGGCGCGGGCGAGAAAATCATTCAGACGGGAATCCACGTGAGTCTCCAAGCGCACCAGGGATAAGTCTCCGGACGCAGTTCTTCGAATGCAGGCCCGGGAATTTCTTCGTCGCCGGACTATCCCGACAGACGGTTCCGATGGGCTATGCTACGCCGCAGGAAAGCTTCTGCGAGGCGACGCTCCGCAACCATGGATATTGCGCTTACACATCGCCTCTCGTTCAAGCAGGCCAGCCTGACAGTGCTGGTGGCGTTCATCCTGGGCACCTTGCTCAGCCTCATCCAGGTAGGCGTCGATTATGCCAGCCAGGACGCCTCCATCAACCGCGAAGTGCGCGCCCTGCTGGATGTCAGCCACAACCCCGCCGCGCGCATCGCCTACAACATCGACGCCGAACTGGCCCAGGAACTGGTCGTGGGCCTGTTGCGCTCGCCCGCGGTGATCCGCGCCGAGATCATCGATAATGCCAACGTGCCCCTGGCCAGCGCAGACCGGCCGCCGGCGGAAAGCCATCTGCGCGGCCTCAGCGACTTCCTCTTCGGCGAGCAGCGCTCCTACGAGGAACCGCTGTTCGTCGAGCACGCACCGGCAGAATCCCTTGGCGTGCTGCGTCTGGAGATCGACACCTTCGTCTTCGGCAACGACTTCCTGCGCCGCGCCGGGATGACCTTCCTCTCCGGCTTCGTGCGCAGCCTGATGCTCTCGCTGATCCTGCTGGTGCTCTTCTACGCACTGTTGACCAAGCCGTTGGTGAGCCTGATCGACGCCCTCTCCCGCCATGACCCGCGCTCGCCCTCGCGCCTGCGCCTGCCTTGCCCGCGCGGCCATGAACGCGACGAGATCGGCGTGCTGGTGGAGGTCACCAACCGCCAGCTCAATCGCATCTCGGTGGAAATGGAACAGCGCCGCGAAGCCGAAGACCGCCTGACCCAGTACCTGGAAGAACTGGAAAGCATCGTCGCCGCGCGCACCGCCGAACTGAAGGCGGCCAACGCACGCCTGACACTCTCCAACCAGGAGCTGGAGCAGGCGCGGCAGACAGCCCTGGCCATGGCCCAGGCGCGAGGCAGCTTCCTGGCGAACATGAGCCACGAGATCCGCACCCCGCTCAACGGCCTGCTGGGCATGCTCGGCCTGGCGCTGGATGGCCCGTTGACCGCTGAACAGCACCAGCAGCTTTCCATCGCCCATGACTCGGGCAAGGTGCTGGTGGAACTGCTCAATGACGTACTCGACCTGTCCAAGTTCGAGGCCGGCCAACTGGAGCTGGAGCAGATCCCCTTCGATCTGGGCACCCTGGTGGAAGACACCGCCAGCCTGCTCTCGCAGAACGCTGGCCCAGCCGTGGAACTTACCTGCCTGATCAGCCCGCAACTGCCGGCGCAGCTCTCCGGCGACCCGACGCGCGTGCGCCAGGTGGTCAGCAACCTGCTGTCCAATGCCCTCAAGTTCACCCGTCTCGGGCGTGTGGACGTGCGTGTCGACCCGTTGGGTGCCGAAATCCAGGAGCAAGGTGTCCGCATCAGCGTGCGCGACACCGGAATCGGCGTAGCACCCGAGGCTCTGCAGAAGATTTTCCAGCCTTTCACCCAGGCCGACGCCGGCATCGCCCGCCAGTACGGCGGAACCGGGCTGGGCCTGGCGCTGACCCGCAAGCTCTGCGAGGCGATGAAGGGCGAGCTGAGCGTCACCTCGGAGCCGGGCCTGGGCAGTGAGTTCATCGTCACCCTGCCCCTGCAGACATTGGAGCCGGCACAACCGCTGGCGAAATTGAACGGCAAGCTCGTCGTGCAATGCGCGGCCAGCAGCGGGCTGGCCGCGCTGCTGCAGAGCTGGCTGGCGGAATGGGGCGTGGACTATCAGCGCCTGGACATCGATGCCAGCCTGGCCGGGGTGGAACTGGACGCGCTGCTCTCGGACTGCCCGGACTGCCTGATCGGCCTGCGCCAGAACGTGACCAAGCCGGTGCTGCTGGTGACGGCCTATGGCAACTTCCTTGAGCCCGAGATGGCCCAGCGCCTCGCGCCCTTGCGACAACTGGCGCGGCCACTGTCTCGCGCGGTGCTCTACCAAGCGCTTAAGCAGGCCTTCGAACACCAGCCGCTGCCTGTATCAAAAACGACTGGCGCGACCTCACAGGGGCAATTTTCCGCCCGCGTGCTGCTGGTGGAAGACAACCCGGTCAACCAGCTGGTCGCGCGCGGCCTGCTGCAGAAGCTGGGCTGTCAGGTAGGCATCGCCATCAACGGCGAAGAGGCGCTGAAGCAGCTCGACGGCGCCGAGTTCGACCTGGTACTGATGGACTGCAACATGCCGGTGATGGACGGCTACCAGGCCACCCGCGAAATCCGCGAGAGCGGCCGCTGGCCGGACCTGCCGGTGATCGCCCTGACCGCCAATGCTCTCCCGGACGAACGCGAACGCTGCCGTGCTGCCGGCATGGACGACTACCTGGCGAAGCCCTTCCACCGCGACGAACTGGCGGCCATCCTCGAACGCTGGGCCGCGCAACCGCTGCGCGGCTGAGTCAGGCGTCCAGCTTCGACAACTGCAGCAGCAAACCGTCCAACTGCTCGCGCAAGCCGTCGGTGACGCTCAGGTCGATACCGCTGCGGCACAGCAATTCCTCTCGCAGCGGCAGCACCTTCTCGCGCAATGCCAGCCCTTGCGCGGTCAGCCCCAGGTGTACTTCGCGCTCGTCATGCAGCGCACGGCGGCGCTGCACCAGGCCTAGCTGCTCCAGGCGCTTGAGCAGCGGCGTGAGGGTGCCGGAATCAAGCATCAGGCGCTCACCGAGCGCCTTCACCGACGGCTGCGACGGCGATTCGGCCTGCCACTCCCAGAGCACCAGCATGGCCAGGTACTGCGGGTAGGTCAGGCCGAGCGCCTCGAGCATCGGCCGGTAGCCGCGGATCACCGCGCGGGACACGGCGTACAGGCGGAAGCACAGCTGGTTGTCCAGCTGCAGTTCGGCCGGCAGGGAGACAGCGTCTTTCATCACAGCAGCGCTTCAATCTCGGCGGACAGTTGCTCGGGCTTGGTGGTCGGGGCGAAGCGCTTGATCACCTTGCCATCCTGGCCGATGAGGAACTTGGTGAAGTTCCACTTGATGCCCTGGCTGCCCAGCAGACCGGGGGCGCGCTTCTTCAGTTGCACATAGAGCGGGTGGGCCTCGGCGCCGTTGACGTCGATCTTCTTGAACAGCGGGAAGCTCACGCCAAAGTTCAGCTCGCAGAACTGGGTGATCTCCCCTTCGTTGCCTGGCTCCTGCTTGCCGAACTGGTTGCAGGGGAAGCCGAGCACCACCAGGCCCTTGTCCTTGTACTGCCGCCAGAGCTTCTCCAGCCCCTTGTACTGCGGAGTGAAGCCGCACTGGCTGGCGGTGTTCACCACCAGCAGGGCCTTGCCGCCGAAGTCGGCGAGGGTCTTCTGTTCGCCCTTGATGGTGGTCACGGGAATGTTCAGCAGTGCATCGCTCATCGCAGATGGCTCCAGTGGAAAGTGGGAAACTCAAGAGTAGTGATCAATTAAATTGCGCGCAATTCAATTGATCACGAATCACCCAGAGAAATGACAGGACATCCGGCAACAACCCGATCAGGCTGGCTCGTGAGCAAGCTCGCTCCTACGAAACGCAACCGCCAAAAGAAAAGGCCCGCTCGGTGGCGGGCCCTGGAATCACGCTTTCGGCACCAGCTTCAAGGATGCCGAGTTGATGCAGTAGCGCAACCCGGTCGGCCGCGGGCCGTCAGGGAAGACATGGCCCAGGTGCGCATCACACTTGCCGCACCGCACTTCAATGCGATGCATGCCGTGGCTGAAATCTTCCAGCTCCTTGACCACCTCGCCGTTCACCGGCTGGAAGTAGCTCGGCCAGCCGCTGCCGGAGTCGTACTTGGCGTCGGAGTCGAACAGCGCGGTGCCACAGCACACGCAGTGGTAGATGCCGGGCGTCTTGGTGTCGTGATACTCGCCGGTGAAGGCACGCTCGGTGCCGCCCAGACGGCAGACATGGAACTGCTCGTCGGTGAGTTCGTCACGCCAGGAGTCCAGGGGCTTTTCCAGCTTTTCCATCGATCTGCCTCCATTAATGGAAAAAATGCCCGATACCTCCTTTTCCGGGAATCGGGCCGCACGTATGATGCGCGTGGTTAACGTCAGGTTCAGAATCTGCCGCACAGAGACATTCTCGCGATAGAAAAGCCTTAAAAGCTCTAATTTTTCGAGAATTCCACTGTTTTCCTGTCGATTTTCAGGGTCGACACCAGGGAAAAGCACTTCCGAACCGCTCATTTGACGCCAGTCTGTCACCCGCGTTACAGCCTGCCAAGTCGCCGGCCGCGGACTATTTCGGAATCCCAGATCATGCAGGTCACCAAATCGAACAAGCTCGCCAACGTCTGCTACGACATTCGCGGGCCCGTGCTCAAGCACGCCAAACGCCTGGAAGAGGAAGGCCACCGCATCCTCAAGCTGAACATCGGCAACCCGGCGCCGTTCGGTTTCGAGGCGCCGGACGAAATCCTCCAGGACGTCATCCGCAATCTGCCGACCGCCCAGGGCTACAGCGACTCCAAGGGCCTGTTCAGCGCGCGCAAGGCGGTGATGCAGTACTACCAGCAGAAGCAGGTGGAAGGCGTCGGCATCGAGGACATCTACCTGGGCAACGGCGTGTCCGAGCTGATCGTCATGGCCCTGCAGGCGCTGCTCAACAACGGTGACGAGGTGCTGATCCCGGCGCCCGACTACCCACTGTGGACCGCTTCGGTCGCCCTCTCCGGCGGCAAGCCGGTGCACTACCTGTGCGACGAGCAGGCCGGCTGGTTCCCCGACGTCGCCGACATGAAGGCGAAGATCACCAGCAACACCAAGGCCCTGGTGCTGATCAACCCGAACAACCCCACCGGCGCGGTCTACTCGAAGGAAGTGCTGCTGGACATCGTCGAACTGGCGCGCCAGCACAATCTGGTGATCTTCTCCGACGAGATCTACGACAAGATCCTCTACGACGAGGCCCAGCACATCTCCACCGCCTCCCTGGCGCCGGACGTGCTCTGCCTGACCTTCAACGGCCTGTCCAAGTCCTACCGCGTGGCAGGCTTCCGCTCCGGCTGGATCGCCATTTCCGGTCCCAAGCACAAAGCGCAGAGCTACATCGAGGGCCTGGATATCCTGGCCAACATGCGCCTGTGCGCCAACGTGCCGAGCCAGCACGCGATCCAGACCGCACTGGGCGGCTACCAGAGCATCAACGACCTGGTGCTGCCGGGTGGGCGCCTGCTGGAACAACGCAACCGCGCCTGGGAGCTGCTCAACGACATTCCCGGCGTCAGCTGCGTGAAGCCCATGGGCGCGCTCTATGCCTTCCCGCGCATCGATCCGAAGATCTGCCCGATCCACAACGACGAAAAATTCGTCCTCGATCTGCTGCTTTCCGAGAAGTTGCTCATCGTTCAAGGCACCGCTTTCAACTGGCCCTGGCCGGATCACTTCCGGGTGGTTACCCTGCCCCGTCTCGATGACCTGGAACAGGCCATCGGCCGCATCGGTAACTTCCTGAAAAGCTATCGCCAATAAATCATCGCCAGTGAATCCCAGCGCATAAATGGACCTGCAGATCGACGACTTCTACAAGGATGCCGCCTCCGGCCTGCTCACGCTCTACCAGGCCTTTCCGCGCAAGATCGCCCTCTACGTCGAGGACCTGATCGGCCGGGAAGAGCCCGACGAGTTCGGCCTGCCCAGTACCCGCCACCAGAGTTGCCTGGGCGCGCTGCTGTGGCTGGCCGATGAAGGCTATCTGCGCTTCGAGGCAACCATTCGTTACGAAGCGCTGGACCAGGCGGTGCTCAGCGAAAAGGCCTTCATGCGCCTGACCCGCATCGTTCCCCACGCCGTGCGCGACGGCGAGGAACTGCCGCCCAGCGTGCGCCGCGACCAGGCCACGCTGGCCAACCAGCTGCGCGAGGCACTGGCGAGCCGGCACGGGGAACGCATCGCGCGACTGACCCGTCTACTCTTCGAGAGCGATTCGGGGCGCCTGTAACAGGGGCGAGCGACACAAGTTGAAATAGTCCCCGAGTTGAATCGCCTCGGGGCCAACCGTATATACCCCGCATACTATTCAGCGATCCCGTGCATGACTGTGCCCGGCGATCCGGAAAGCCGCGTTCCCATGCGGTTTTCGCCAATGTCACCGTGAGGAGAAGCTTTACGCCATGATGCGCATCCTGTTGTTCCTGGCCACCAACCTGGCAGTTCTGGTGATCGCCAGCATCACCCTGAAACTGCTCGGCGTGGACCGTTTCACCGGCCAGAATTACGGTAGCCTTCTGATTTTCTGTGCCGTCTTCGGCTTTGCCGGCTCCCTGGTCTCGCTGTTCATCTCCAAGTGGATGGCGAAGATGAGCACCGGCACCGAGATCATCAGCCAGCCGCGCACCCGCCACGAGCAGTGGCTGCTGCAGACCGTGGAAGAGCTGTCCCGCGAGGCCGGCATCAAGATGCCGGAAGTGGGTATCTTCCCCGCCTACGAAGCCAACGCCTTCGCCACCGGCTGGAACAAGAACGACGCATTGGTTGCGGTCAGCCAGGGCCTGCTGGAGCGCTTCTCCCCTGAAGAAGTGAAAGCCGTGCTGGCCCACGAGATCGGCCACGTGGCCAACGGCGATATGGTCACCCTGGCACTGATCCAGGGCGTGGTGAACACCTTCGTGATGTTCTTCGCACGCATCTTCGGCAACTTCGTCGACAAGGTCATCCTGAAGAACGAAGACGGTCCGGGCATCGGCTACTTCGTCGCAACCATCTTCGCTGAGCTGGTACTGGGCGTGCTCGCCAGCATCATCGTCATGTGGTTCTCGCGCAAGCGCGAATACCGTGCGGACGAAGCCGGCGCACGCCTGGCCAGCACCGGCGCGATGATCGCGGCCCTGCAACGCTTGCGCGCCGAACAGGGTGTGCCGGTGCAGATGCCCGACTCCCTGCAGGCCTTCGGCATCAACGGCAACCTCAAGCACGGCCTCGCCGGCCTGTTCATGAGCCACCCGCCGCTGGAAGACCGCATCGAAGCCCTGCGCGCCGCTGGCCGCTAAACTTCAAGGCAAGAAAAAGGGCGACCCAAGGGTCGCCCTTTTTCTTGCCTTCGATTCAGCCGCGACGCAGCGTAAACGCCACTTCATCCAGATGGCTGACGCCACGCTTGAGGAACTTCGGGTTTTCCGCCAGCACGTCCAGGCGCTCCACCTCCTCGACGTCCCAGCCCTCGACGAAGAGCCTGTGCACCTCATCCGCCAACACGGCAAACGGCGGGCCATCCATCTCGGTCTGGGGGTACTCCAGGCTGACCAGCAGCCCTCGCACCTGACGCGGCACGATGCGCTGAAGATGCACGGCATAGTCGGCGCGCAAGTCTGGCGGCAAGGCGATCAGCGCTGCGCGGTCGTACAAGGCGCTGCAGCCGGCCACCTGCTCGGCAGTGACGTCGAAGAAATCACCCTGGAGAATCTCCAGGCGCTCATAGCTGTAGCGGCGCAGCGCGCCCTCCCGGGTAATTTGCGGCGTAACACCCAGTTCGGCGAAGAAGTCGATGGCGGCCCGCTCGGCCAATTCGATACCCAGCACACGGTAACCCCATTGCGCCAGCCAGAGCATGTCCAGGCTCTTGCCGCACAGCGGCACCAGCACCTGCGCTTCCTCGGGCAACTCCAGGTTCGGCCAGTGCCGTTGCAGAGCAGGGTTCACCGCTTGCTGATGGAAGCCGATTTCATTGCGCGCCCAGCGCGACTGCCAGAATTCATGCTGCATAGGTCACCTGTTCAAACACTGCGCATCGCACGCGGCAACAACCAGCGCCACCAGGCACCGCGCCGCTCGCGTGGACTCTCTCCGGCTTCGAGGATCTTCAGCCGTACTTGATCACCACGAACCCGCTGCACACAGATCTCGGTGCCGTCTTCCAGGCGGAGGCAATCGCCGATCTCGAGCACCAGGACTTGTTCAACTTGCTGCATAGCCGAATTCGCCATTCGTTTCGGAAATTTCCGCAAACTCTAACGCATCATCCGACCGACATCCTGCCAAAGCGCTCTTGGGCAACTGGCTCCGTGACTCTGCAACCGAGTTGGCAATTCCACAGCGATGCGCCTCAAGGGAATGAGCACGAGAAAATAATCGATAATATCGATTATTAGATTCAAAAACCTATACTGGATTTCGATCTTTATTCGGATGAACATAAAGGCATTCAAGTAGTGAGGTTCGCCATGCTCCCTGCCCTGTTCATCTCCCACGGCTCCCCCATGCTGGCCCTGGACCCCGGCGCCAGCGATGCGCCACTGAAGCGCCTGGCCCGCGAGCTGCCACGTCCGAAAGCCATCCTGGTGGTCTCCGCCCACTGGGAAACCCCGGACCTGCGCGTTACCGCATCGCCCAAGCCGGACACCTGGCACGACTTCTACGGCTTCCCGCCCGAGCTCTATGCCGTGCAGTACCCGGCCACCGGCTCCCCGGAGCTGGCCCGCCGCGTCGTCGAACTGCTGGCCGAGGACGGCCTGCCGGCCACCCTGGATCCCGACCGCCCGCTGGACCACGGTGCCTGGGTGCCGCTGAGCCTGATGTACCCGGACGCCGATATCCCCGTCGTCCAGTTGTCCCTGCCCAGCCGACTCGGTGCGCCCATGCAGCACCGCATCGGTGCGGCCCTGCGTGCGCTGCGCGAGGAAGGCATCCTGCTGATCGGCTCCGGCAGCATCACCCATAACCTGGGCGAGCTGGACTGGCATGCCGGCCCCGAGGTCATCACTCCCTGGGCCAAGGCTTTCCGCGACTGGATGGTGCAGCACCTGGAGGCCAATGACGAAGCCGCCCTGTTCGACTACCGCCAGCAGGCGCCGCACGCGGTGCGCAACCACCCGCGCGATGAGCACCTGCTGCCGCTGTACTTCGCCCGTGGCGCGGGCGGTTCGGCGATGACGGTCGAGCACGCCGGATTTACCCTCGGCGCGCTGGGGATGGATATCTACCGCTTCAGCTGAGGTTCTTTGTAGGAGCGAGCTTGCTGGCGAATATTTCCCAGGCGACGCCGGCGTCAGGCCGTTCGCGAGCAAGCTCGCTCCTACAGGACATCCATCGGCCGATACTGGAAACGAAAAAGCCCCGCCAATGGCGGGGCTTTTTCATGCGCGGGGACTGACGGATCAGTCTTCGCGGTAACGACGCAGACGCAGAGCCTTGCCAGCGACGCGGGTGTCCTTGAGCTTGGTCAGCAGACGGTCGAGGTTCTCTTCCGGCAGCTCGATCAGGCTGAAGGTCTCGCGGATCTGGATGCGGCCGATGGCCTCGCGGGACAGGCCGCCCTCGTTGAGGATGGCGCCCAGCAGGTTCTTCGCCTGCACGCCATCACGGGCGCCCAGGGCGGTACGACAACGGGCCTTGCCTTCCGACGGCGGAGCCATCGTGCGGGGTGCGCCGCTACGCTCCGGACGATCACCACGCTCGGGGCGATCGCCACGCTCGCTGCGCTCGTAACGGTCACTGCGCTCACGCGGGGCGGCCGGGGTCAGCGGCTGTTCGCGGCGAACCGATTCCAGGTCCAGCGCCTTTCCTTCGGTCAGCTTGGCCAGCAGCACGGCAGCCAGGGTGTCCATGTCGGTACCCAGGCGACGGCACAGCTCGTCACGCACGGCGCCACGGTTGGCAACGGCGTTGGCGAGCAGCGGTTGCAGGCCGGTGGCCAGGCGGTTCAGGCGCGCTTCGAGGACGGTGTCGGCGTCCGGCAGGCGTACTTCGCCGACCTTCTGACCGGTCACGCGCTCGATCACCTGCAGCATGCGGCGCTCACGCGGCGTTACCAACAGCAGGGCGCGGCCTTCACGACCGGCACGGCCGGTACGACCGATACGGTGTACGTAGGATTCCGGATCGTAGGGCATGTCCACGTTCAGTACGTGGGTGATACGCGCCACGTCGAGGCCGCGGGCGGCGACGTCGGTGGCAATGACGATGTCCAGCGAGCCATCTTTCAGCGATTCGATCACGCGCTCACGCTGCGCCTGCGGCATGTCGCCGTTCAGCGCGGCGGCACGGTAGCCCTGGCGCTCGAGCAGCTCGGCGATGTCCAGGGTGGCCTGTTTGGTACGGACGAAGCCAATCAGCGCGTCGAACTGCTCGACTTCCAGCAGGCGCAGGATCGAAGCCGGCTTCTGATCGGCGTGGACCATCAGGTGAACCTGTTCGATGCGGGCGACGGTCTGGGTCTTGGCAGCGATGCGGACGTGCTTGGGCTCTTTCAGGTGGCGTTCGGCGATGCTGCGGATCGAGGCCGGCAGGGTCGCGGAGAACAACACGGTCTGGCGGCTGGCCGGCATGGCTTCGAAAATCACTTCGAGGTCATCCATGAAGCCGAGCTTGAGCATCTCGTCCGCTTCGTCGAGGACCAGGCGCTCAACGGTGGACAGCAGGTTCTCGTCGCGGCGCAGGTGGTCGCACAGACGGCCCGGGGTGGCGACCAGAACCTGGGCGCCCTGGCGCAGGGCCTTCAGCTGCGGGCCCATGGGGGCGCCGCCGTAGACGGCGACGACGCCGACGCCCGGCATCTGCTTGGAGTAGGTTTCGCAAGCGGTAGCAACCTGCAGAGCCAGCTCGCGGGTCGGCACCAGCACCAGCACCTGCGGAACGCGGCGGCTCGGTTCGATCTTCGACAGCAGCGGCAGTGCGAAGGCGGCGGTCTTGCCGGTACCGGTCTGGGCCTGGCCGATCATGTCGTGGCCTTCGAGGATCACCGGGATCGACTGGGCCTGGATCGGCGACGGCTCTTCATAACCGACAGCGGCAATGGCAGCGAGAATACTGGGGTGAATACCGAGCGCGGCGAAGCCGGCGGTTTCCTGGGTCATGGGTTTTGCCTCTAAGTACATCCGCAAAGACCCAATAGCCGAGCTGCGCATGCCCTGTACGACAATGAAGTCACCCAGGCAGCTGGAAGCGGGGATTTGCGAAATGAAGATTGGAAGAATGCGTCAAGGAAGTCCGCACTGCGGACACACAGACCGAGCCTGAAGCTGCGGAAAAATGCGGGATCCGAAACGAGGCCAGCGTTTGGCCGGCGCGTATCATACCGGAAAATCCTGACCAATGTGTTTCTTTTCGGAACATGCCCGGCGAACGGTCATTCCGTGGACAACCCCGTCCCTGCCGGCTATACCGTGCAAGCCACCTGACCGGAGCCCGCCGATGACCGCCAGCAGCGAACCACGCATCACTGTCGAACGCCATGACCACGTCCTGCTGCTCGGCCTGAACCGGGTCGACAAGCGTAACGCCTTCGACCTGGAGATGCTCACTCAGCTGGTGCTGGCCTTCGGCGAATACGAGCGCGACGACGAACTGCGCTGCGCCCTGGTATTCGCACACGGTGATCACTTCACCGCCGGCCTGGACCTGGCCAACATCGGCGAGACCTTCCGCACCGGCTGGACCATGCCCGCCGGCTCCGCCGACCCCTGGGGTACCTTCGGCGGCCGGCGCCTCACCAAGCCACTGCTGGTGGCCGCACAGGGCTACTGCTTCACCCTGGGTATCGAGCTGATGCTCGCCGCCGACATCAACCTGTGCGCCAGCAATGCACGCTTCGCCCAGCTCGAAGTGCAGCGCGGCATCTTCCCCTTCGGCGGCGCCACGCTACGCATGCACCAGGTGGCCGGCTGGGGCAACGCGATGCGCTGGTTGCTCACCGGTGATCCGTTCGACGCCCACGAGGCGTATCGCATCGGCCTGGTGCAGGAAGTCACTGCGCCGGAAGAGCTGATGCCCCGCGCACTCTGGCTCGCCCAGCGAGTTGCCGCCCAGGCGCCACTGGGCATCCGCGCCACCCTGGCTTCCGCGCGCCGCAGTCTCGATGAAGGTGAGGAAGCGGCGGCGCGACTGCTGCCGGCCATGGCCAGCGAACTGTTGTCCACCGAGGATGCGCAGGAGGGCCTGAACGCCATGCTCGAGCGCCGCGAAGGCCGATTCCAGGGCAAATGAACGGACCGGGAAAACGCCAAGCTGAACCATCGTGCTAAAAGCGCTATATCCAAGGTATTAAAAACGCCTGGCAAGTCGCCATAATCCTTTAGTTTTTCCTTCTGATTCAAAGACCTGCGAAACACAAAACGGCTATATACAAGTTCCAATTTCGCGCCTGAAAAAACACCTCTAGAACTGACTCCAGAGCAGCTCAGCGGCTCGCCGGAATACCGACCGGGACGCACGCTGGCTGACGTTCTCATGGAGGAATTCGCTATGTCAGGCCCGATCCGTGTCTTCGCACTTTCGCTTCTCGTCGTCGCTCTCTCCCTGCAGGGTTGCAGCAGCAAGGGCGGCAGCAGCCACCACTCTTCCGGCAGCAGCTCGGAACAACCCGCCGACAGCGGTTCGGGCGGCGATGGTTCCGGCGGTACTGGCGGCTCCGGTGGTACGGGTGGTACCGACGGTACCGGCGGTACTGGGGGAACCGGTGGCACCGGCGGGACGGGTGGCACCGACGGAACCGGTGGTACCGGCGGAACAGGCGGCACTGGTGGCACCGGCGGAACAGGCGGAACCGGTGGTGGCGGCACGGACGGCGGCGGTACCGATGGCGGCGGCACCACTCCGCCAGCCAGCACCACCGGCAACATTCTGACCAACACCGGCGAAGCGGTTTCCAATGTCGGCGACACAGTCAGCACCGTCGGCGCCGTGGTGAAAACAGTCGACCTGCCCGTGCTGGGCAATGGCGTTACGCAGAACGCCGGCACCCTGGTCCAGGAAGTCGGCGCTGGTGTGGACAGCGTCGGCAGCGGCGTCACCAATGGCCTCGGCCAACTGGGCAACAATCCCAATGCCATCGGCACCACTGTCGCCGGCGCCACTGGTCTGGTCAGCCACACCGGCGGCGCAGTCAGCAGCCTGGGCGATACCGTGGCCGCCATCGGTGATGCGCCGGTGCTGGCCAACACCCCGCTCAACGGCCTGACCGGCCAGGTCGGCGGACTGGTCGATGGTGTCGGCGGCAAGATCACCATGCTCGGCGACTCTCTCAGTGGCGCGGTCACCACCGGCCCGCTGAGCCAACTGACTACCCAGCTCAGCGGCACCACCGCCGGACTGGTCGGCAAGGTCGAAGGAACCACTCGCGGCATCGGCGCCGCCACCGGACTGGGAACGCCGGTGAACAACCTGTTGACCACCGTCGGCGGTGTTGTGACCCAGACAGGCAACCAAGTAGCCAGTGCGAATCCGGCGCTGGCACCGGTCGGCGGAATCGTCAGCGATGCGGGTCAGGCAGTCAGTGCCACCGGCGGCTTGGTCAATGGCAGCACCCCGGGCGGCGGCTTGCTCGGCAACATCACCGGCGCACTGGGTGGCGCCACCGGCGGTAGCAACCCGGTTGGCGGCGTGGTCAGCGGCGTGACCGGTGCAGTCGGCGGTATCACTGGCTCTCTGGGTGGTGCCACCGGCGGCAGCAATCCGGTCGGCGGCCTGGTCAGCGGCGTCACCGGTGCTGTCGGCGGCATCACCGGCTCTCTGGGCGGCGCCACCGGCGGCAGCAATCCGGTCGGCGGCCTGGTCAGCGGCGTGACCGGTGCTGTCGGCGGCCTCACCGGCTCTCTCGGCGGCGCCACTGGCGGCAGCAACCCGGTAGGCGGCCTGGTCAACGGAGTTGCCGGCACCGTCGGCGGCGTGACCAGCAGCCTCACCGGTGGCGGCGGCCTGGTCGCCGGGGCGGGCGTAGGCATCGGCAGCAACACCCAGGGTTCGGGCGTGGCGGTCGGAGCTGGCGCCGGTACGACTGGCGGTACCAGCGGTCAGGGAGGCCTGCTGGGCAACACGCTGGGCGCCGTGGGTGGCGCGCTGGGTAGTGTGACTGGCGGACTGGGCGGTGGATTGGCGATCGGTACGCCAA
Source organism: Pseudomonas sp. YH-1 (assembly GCF_051990045.1). Taxonomy (NCBI): domain Bacteria; kingdom Pseudomonadati; phylum Pseudomonadota; class Gammaproteobacteria; order Pseudomonadales; family Pseudomonadaceae; genus Pseudomonas; species Pseudomonas sp. YH-1. The sequence goes on from NZ_CP178184.1 coordinate 5,313,541, forward strand.
AGCAATAATCCGAATTACGCCCATACTGTAGTAACCAGGAGCCGCCCACGGCTCCTGGTCTTTTAATAAGAAAGTCGGTCTCATGGAGGAGCCAGATGCGCAGACTCGCTGTCCTTCCCCTGTTGTTGGCTGCACCCTTTGCCTGGGCCGAGCGCCCGATCCAGCTTCCCGGCTCCGATATCGAACAGACCCTCCCCCGCCCCAACCTTCCCGGCGGCGATATTCGCCCCAAGGCCCCCAAGGTCACCGCGCCAGAACCTTCGGCCACCCAGCCCGCCCAGATACTCCAGCAGCGCATCCGCATCAAGCGCATCGAGCTGGCTGGCGGCAAGCACTATCCCGTCGAGACCTGGAAACCCCTGCTGGAACCCCTGACCAAGCGCACCATCCAGGTCAGCGAACTGGTGGCGGCGGCCAAGGCCATCACCCAACGCTACCAGGACGACGGCTACTTCATCTCCTTCGCCTACGTGCCCAATCAGGACTTCCGCAGCGGCGTCGCGCGCATCGTGCTGGTCGAGGGCCACATCAGCCAGGTCCGCGCCGCGGGCGACCTGGGCGTACACCAGATGCGCGTGGACCGCTGGATCGAGAAACTGAAGGCAGAAAAGCCCCTGACCCGCGAGAGTTTCGAGCGCTTCAGCGTGCTGATGAGCCGGGTGCCCGGCATGCAGATGGCCATGGCGCTCAACCCACCCACCACCAGCGATGGCGGCGCCGTGCTGGAACTGGCCGGCAAGCAGAAGCGCTTCGATACCGGAATGAACCTCGACTCACGCCGCGGTGAGCAACGTGGGCTGTTCAACGCCGAAGTGATGTCGATGCTCGGCTGGGGCGAGCAACTGCAGTTCAGTTACCTCTACCCGCCGGGCGACGACCACGAGTACTACCGCGCCTGGAACTACAGCCAGCTGCTGGGCGACAACGGCCTGCAATTGCTGGCCGGCTACAGCAAGTACAACTCTCGCCCCGGCGAAAACCTGCGCCTGGCCAGTGGCCTGGAGTTCGAACGCAAGCGGCAGAACGAGCGGGTCAGCGCCGGCCTGGGCATCCCGCTGGTGCTGCGCCGCGACCTGACCTGGGACCTCAACCTGCGCGGCTACACGGTCAACGACACCAGCACTTACGACCTGGTCTATCCGGCCATCCCCTTCCGCATCGAACAGAAGAGCAAGCTGCGCGTGGTGGGGATCGAAACCGTCGTCCAGCAGTTCGCCGAGAAGCGCGTGCGTGCCGGCAGCGTGGCGGTTTACCAGGGGCTGAACGGCATGGGCGCGGAGGCGCCGGAGCCGATCAAGAAGAACTTCACCCGCCTGCTCGGCTTTGGCGCGCAGCAGGACCAGTTCGGCTCCAACTGGCAGGGCGTGGTCACGGCCGCCTTCCAGTGGAGCGACGACGTGCTGCCCGACTCCGAGCAGGTCACCTATGGCGGCAGCAACTTCGGCCGCGGCTATCCGGACGACCAGGCCAGCGGCGACAAGGGCTGGGGCGCCTCCTACGAGGTGAACTATTCCTTCCTGCGGCAGGGCATGGTGCTCAACCAGATCCAGCCCTACTTCGTCGTCGACACCGCGCGCACCCGCTACAACCAGGACGGCCTGAGCGAAGGCAAGCTCGGCTCGGCAGCGCTGGGCGTGCGCTTCTCCAACCGCAAGCACTACCTGGTGTCGATGGAGGTCGCCAAGCCCTTTGGCGACCGTGCGCTGGACAACAACGAACGCAGCCCGCGGCTGAATTTCGCCTTCAGCTACCAGATTCCCTGAGAGATTACCTACATCGAGTCACTGCGCCGGGCGCAGTGACTCGATGTAGGTGCGCAGGGAATAACCCAGCTTCGGTTCGAGCTGGCCAACGCGTTTCTTCAGACCGCGCAGGTTCAGCTCCTGGTCCAGGTCGGCAGGGACGAAGACAATCACGTTGCCCTCGGGCACCGGGCATTCCCAGTAGTGCCTGTGAAAGCGTCCGCGCAGTAGCGCAGCGCCCAGCGGCCGACCATCATCGGTGCTCCACTGGTTGATCACCAGCCAGCCGCCCGGCCGCAGGCGCTCGCGACAGGCTCCAAGGAATTCCCAGCCAATATGTGCTGGCGCCGGCCCGGTATCGGTGTAGAGATCGAGGAAGATCAGGTCCGCCGGCTCGCACTCGGCCAGCTCTTGCACGGCATCCCCGATACGCAGGTTCAGACGCTGGTCTTCCACAAGCCCCAGGTGCTCACGAGCCAGGCGAGGAATGGATGGGCGCAGCTCGATGGCCTCCACCTCTTCCAGCGGCAGGTACTTCAGGCAGGCCTGGGTCAGGCTGCCCGCGCCGAAGCCGAGAAACAGCGCGCGGCGCGGTCGGGAATGGCACAGCGCACCGACCAGCATGGCGCGCGAGTAGTCGTACTCCAGCCAGCTCGGATCGCCCATCAGCACGCAGCTCTGCTCGACTTCGTCGCCGAACTCCAGGTAGCGGAACGCGCCGCTCTCCACGACGCGGATCACGCCGAAGTCATCGCGCTCCTCGACGATCAGCAGCTCTTCGCTCAACAGCTCCTCGCTCATGACCGGCTCCGGGCAGAAACAGCCGTGACAATGCGGTCCGCCGGGAACGGCGAACGGCACGGATTGCCATTGAAATACAGGGGCTCGCGCACGCAATAATCCTTCGAATCAAGACGGCCCGCCACGACCGCCCGGTCAGCAAAGCCGCAAGAATAACAGCCCAAGAGGCACAACCGAGCATGCGCCAGCACAACGCTTTCACGCTCCCGCCAAACGCCACCCTCTTCCGCCCGAGTTCCAGCCCTTGCACACCCACACAGGCTGTGCGGGCAGCTGATTGCGCTACCAGGCCCCATTAACCCAAAGCACCATCAACACGTGTTCCCCTGGACAAGGATGTCCCCCCCTCTTCACATGCCACCACCACGCGCGGGAAAAGCCGAGCTGATACCATGGGCGGACACCGTCCACAGCCGCGAAGACCCCGCCGATGAGCCTGCCCTGGAGCCCCGATAGCTGGAGAAGCAAGCCGATCCAGCAACAGCCCGCCTACCCCGACGCCCACCGCGTGAGCGAAGTCGAGCGCACCCTGGCCAGCTTCCCGCCGCTGGTGTTCGCCGGCGAGGCGCGCGAACTGCGCCGGCAGTTTGCCGAGGTCACCGGCGGCCGTGCCTTCCTGCTGCAGGGCGGCGACTGCGCCGAAAGCTTCGCCGAGTTCTCCGCAGCGAAGATCCGCGACACCTTCAAGGTGCTGCTGCAGATGGCCGTGGTGATGACCTTCGCCGCCGGCTGCCCGGTGGTGAAGGTCGGGCGCATGGCCGGGCAGTTCGCCAAGCCGCGCTCCTCCGGTGACGAAACCATCGCTGGCGTGACCCTGCCCGCCTACCGCGGCGACATCGTCAACGGCATCGGCTTCGATGAGAAGAGCCGCGTGCCGGACCCGGAACGCCTGCTGCAGGCCTACCACCAGTCCACCGCCTCGCTGAACCTGCTGCGCGCCTTCGCCGGCGGTGGCTTCGCCGACCTGCACCAGGTACACCAGTGGAACCTCGACTTCATCGCCAACTCGGCGCTGTCCGAGCGCTACCAGCAGCTGGCTGACCGTATCGACGAGACCCTCGCCTTCATGCGCGCCTGCGGCCTGGACACTGCGCCACAGCTGCGCGAAACCAGCTTCTTCACCGCCCACGAAGCGCTCCTGCTGAACTACGAAGAAGCCTTCATCCGCCGCGACAGCCTCACCGGCGGCTGGTACGACTGCTCGGCGCACATGCTGTGGATCGGCGACCGCACCCGCCAGCTCGACGGCGCCCACGTTGAAATGCTGCGCGGCGTCGGCAACCCCATCGGCGTGAAGGTCGGCCCGAGCATGGACAGCGAGGAGTTGATCCGCCTGATCGACATCCTCAACCCGGACAACGATCCCGGCCGCCTCAACCTCATCGTGCGCATGGGCGCGGACAAGGTCGGCGACGGCCTGCCGCGCCTGATCCAGACCGTGCAGCGCGAGGGCAAGCAGGTGCTGTGGAGCTCCGACCCCATGCACGGCAATACCATCAAGGCTTCGAGCGGCTACAAGACCCGCGATTTCGCCCGTATCCTCACCGAGGTCCGGCAGTTCTTCGAAGTGCACCAGGCCGAGGGCAGCTACGCCGGCGGCATCCACATCGAGATGACCGGGCAGAACGTCACCGAGTGCATCGGCGGCGCGCGGCCGATCACCGAGGATGGCCTGAGCGACCGCTACCACACTCACTGCGACCCGCGCCTTAACGCGGACCAGTCGCTGGAGCTGGCCTTCCTGATCGCGGAAACCCTGAAACAGGTTCGTCGCTGAATCCGACACGGGTCTCAGAGCAGTCCTAAAACCACTTCCCGCAATTGACGGTATCGGGGCGCCTACCTAGAGTGGCGCCCCGCGCGGCAGCCGCCGCGCCATGGAAACCGTCAACCAAGGAAGATTCCAATGCAACTGCAACGCTCCCTGCTCGCCCTCCTGATCGGCGCCAGCGCCGCCCTCTCCGGCTGCCAGAACGTCAACACCGACAGCCTCATGCAATCGGGCATGATGGCCATGAAGGCCGCCACCCTGAGCGACGCCGAGATCAAGCAGGTCGCCGACGAAGCCTGCGCCAAGCAGGATGCCGAAGCACAGATCGCGCCCGCGTCCAGCCCCTATACCCAGCGCCTGGACAAGATCGCCGCCGCCCTGGGCAATCCGCTCACCGGCACCCCGATCAACTACAAGGTCTACCTTACCGACGACATCAACGCCTTCGCCATGGCCAACGGCTGCGTGCGCGTATACTCCGGCCTCATGGACCTGATGAACGACAACGAAGTGGAAGGCGTGCTCGGCCACGAGATCGGTCACGTCGCCCTGGGCCACATCAAGAAAGCCACCCAGGCCGCCTATGGCGTGGCTGCCGCGCGCACCGCCGCTTCCGCCGCCGGCAACAGCACCGTGGCCGCGCTGTCGCAGTCGCAGCTGGGCGAGATCGGCGAAGCGCTGGTCAATGCGCAGTTCTCCCAGTCCCAGGAATCGGCGGCCGACGACTACTCCTTCGACCTGCTGAAGAAGCGCGGCATCCCGCTGGAAGGTCTGGCCACCGCCTTCGACAAGCTGGCCAAGCTGAGCGGCGGCCAGGAGAGCAGCATGTTCGACTCCCACCCCGGCTCGCAGCAGCGCGCGGACCACATCCGCCAGCGCATCGCCAGCGGCAAGTGATCGCGGACGGGCCTCTTCGGAGGCCCGTTTCTTTTCAGGCCTGCGCCAGCAACCCTTGCAGCCGCTCGCCGGACGGCCGCCGGCAATTCACCGCCACCCGCTCCAGCCCCAACCAGTTCGCCATCTCGCCCAGTTGCTGCGCCAATGCGGCATGTCCCTCTTCGCCCAGCTCCTTTTCCTCTTCATGGACGGCATGCACCACCAGCTTTCCGGAGGCGCGATCCGAGCGCAGATCGACCCGCGCAGCCAGGCGCTCGTCGAACAGGAAGGGCAACACGTAGTAGCCATAAACGCGCTTGTGCTGCGGCGTGTAGATCTCCAGGCGGTAGCGGAAGTCGAACAGTCGCTCGGTGCGGGCGCGCTCCCAGACGAGCGAATCGAACGGCGAGAGCAAGGCACTGGCGCGCACCCGGCGAGGAATAACGGAATCCGCCAGGCAGTACGCCGGCGTCTGCCAGCCCTGGACCTGCACCGGCAATAGCTCGCCCATCTCCACCAGCTCGGCCAGGCGTGCCTTGCTGTCGGCGGGGTCCAGGCGAAAGTAATCGCGCAAGTCCTTCTCAGTGGCCACGCCCAGCGCCTGTGCCGAATGCAGCAGCAACTGGCGCTGCGCTTCGGCCTCGTTCGGCTCGGGTTGGTTCAGCAGCACTGACGGCAATACACGCTCCGGCAAATCGTAAAGTCGCTCGAAACCCTTACGGCCGGCGACCGTCACCTCACCCGCGGCGAACAGCCACTCCAGCGCATGCTTCTCGTCGCTCCAGTCCCACCAGGGGCCGGCGCGCTCTTCACGAGTGGTCAAGCTGCCGGCGCCCAGCGCACCTCGCTCGCGTACGGCCTCAAGCACCCGCTGGATCACCGGTTGCTGCTCGCGCCCGAAGCGCGCCAGTTGCTGATAGATGCCACGCCCCTCGGCCGCGCGGCGCATGCGCCAGCGCATCAGCGGGTAGAGCTCCAGCGGCAGCAATGAGGCTTCATGCCCCCAGTATTCGAACAGCCGGCGATGCCGTCCACCGCTCCAGGCAGCCTCTTCCAGCAGCGTTGTCGAGTAGTTGCCCAGCCGCGAGAACAAAGGCAGGTAGTGCGAGCGCACCAGCGCATTCACCGAGTCGATCTGCAGGACGCCCAGGCGTTCCAGCAGGCTGCGCACATGGCGGCGTTGCACCTCACCGCCGGGCTTGCGCAGGGTAAATCCCTGCGCGGCCAGGACGAGGCGGCGGGCCTGCTTGAGGGACAGGGATTCGACGGTCGGCATCGTGGACTCCGGGGCTGAGCGAGCCCTAGAGCCTAACTCCATTCACGACGCCTGGCTGCATCAGGCGAACTCGCCGAGTCGCGCGGGCATCGGGAAGGGGCGTGCGAAGGTGAAGACATCCGCCGAAGGGCCTTCCAGCCGCAGGCGCTCCAGGCGTTCGCGGGCCATCGCCCCATCGGGCAGCTCACCTGCGGGCAGCCACCAGAGCGCAAGGCTCGGCGACGGCAGACGCTCCATCCAATCGCGCTTGCTGCGCAGCACCTGCAGGTGCTCGCCGGCATAGACGTAGTCCTTGAGCGACTCGACGGATTCCCAGACGGACAGGTTGACGATGATCAGCGGGTCTTCGAAGACCCGGATGGCGGTGGCATCGCCCTCCTCCGTCTGCAAGCGCCAGACAAAGCCGGGGCTGCGCTCGGCAAGGGCATTGATGTGGTCGAGCTGGTCGACGAAGCCCTTCATCAGGGGGTGATCCAGCGGGGCGCGGGCCTTGGCGATGTTGACCTGGGCGAGGTGATAACGGGTGGGCTGGCCTTTCATGGGCACGGCATCCTTGTCATGGCTTTCATTTCACGGGGTTGCACATCGAAGCGCGGGCGGCACGGCGAAGATCCGTGCCGCCCGGCCAGTTCAGGCGGGAACGGCTCAACGACGAACATAGTCCATCCAGAACGGGCGCTCGACCTCCTGCTGGATATCGGCGCGGCTCAGGCCGATGTCCTTGAGCGCCTCATCGCTCATGGTCGCCAGTTCACGGCGCTGGCGGGCCAGTTCGTGCCAGTGCAGGACACGTTGTACGGCGCGCTTCCACAGCGGTGCGCCGGCGATTTTGTGGACATGGTAGGACGCTGCTACGAAACCGAGTTGACCTTTCATCTTGCTTCCCTCCCAGTGGGGTTGGATGCAGTTTCCCGCTCGCGCTAAGATCAATCCAACGAATCATTCTTATGCGACCCATCTCGGAGATTGATGAATGAGCAGCTTCCCCAGCATCGACAGCGAACTGCTGCGCACCTTCGTCGCCATCGCCGACCACGGCGGCTTCACCCGCGCCGCCGAGATGGTCAACCGCACGCAGTCGGCAGTGAGCATGCAGATGAAACGCCTGGAGGAAGACGTACTGGAGCGCAGCCTGTTCGAGCGCGACGGCCGCCAGGTGCGTCTGACGCCGGAGGGGCAGATCCTGCTGGGCTACGCGCGGCGCATCCTGCGGTTACAGGGTGAGGTGTTCAACACCTTCCGCCAGCCGCACATGGTCGGCTCGGTGAAGATCGGCACGCCGGATGACTACGTGATGCGCTTCCTGCCCAGCATCCTGTCGCGCTTCGCCGAAGCCTACCCGCTGGTGCAGGTCGAGGTGCATTGCGATTCGTCCGCGCAATTGCTGATGCGCAACGACCTGGACCTGTCCATCGTCACCCGCGAACCGGGCACCGAAATCGGTCAGCTGCTGCGTCAGGAAGACTTCGTCTGGATGGCCGCCGAGAGTTTCTGCCCGCAGGACCAGCGCCCACTGCCGCTGGCGATGTTCAACACTGCCTGCTTCTGCCGCGCCTGGGCGTGCAATGCGCTGGAGGCGATGGAGGTGGACTACCGCATCGCTTACAGCAGCCCGAGTCTGTCCGCCCTTTTCGCCGTGGCCAATGCCGGACTGGCAGTGACCGCGCAGCTGCGCAGCCTGCTCACCGGCAACCTGCGCATCATCGGCGAGGACGAAGGCCTGCCCGTGCTGCCCAACGCCAGCATCGTGCTGCTGCGCGGGCAGAAGATGACGCCGGTGACCGACAAGCTGGCGGAATACATCGTCGAAGGCTTCAAGTCCTGACTATCCGCACACTGGGGCTCAACGCACCGCCAGCAGTACCGCACAGACCATCAGGAAGGCGCTGAAGGCCATGCGCAGCTGACGCTCGGGCAACGCATGAGCCAGGCGTACACCCCAGGAAATACTCACCAGCCCACCCAATGCCAGCGCACCGCCCATGCGCCAGTCCACATGGCCGTGCACCGCGTAGGTCGCCAGTGCCACACCCGTGCTGGGCGCCGCCAACGCCAGCGCGAGGCCCTGGGCAATCACCTGGGTCAGACCGAACACCGAGGTCAGCACGGGCGTCGCCAGCACGCCACCGCCGACCCCGAACAGCCCTCCGAGCGAGCCAGCACCCAGCCCCAGCACGCCCATCCACGGCAGGCCGTAGCGCGGCGTACTACCACCCTGCGGCACGCTCTGGAACAAACGGACCAGGAGATACAGCGCCAACAGCACTAGGAAGACCACGAAGGCGGTGCGCATGCTCCGGGCATCCAGGTTCACCGCGATGCTGGAAGCAAAGAATGCACAGACCAGACCGGTCAGCGCCAGCACACCGGCCTGGGCGAAGTCGATACGGTTGCGCTGGTGATAACGCCAGATCGCCAGCAGCACGTTCGGTACCACCATCACCAGTGCGGTCCCCTGCGCCAGTTGCTGGTCAAGCCCGAACAGCACGCCCAGTGCTGGAATCGCCAGCAGCCCGCCCCCGATCCCGAACAGCCCCCCCAGACTGCCCAGGACGACGCCGAGCAGAAAATCCACAACCAGGTCCCACATGACGCACCTCCACAGCAGTGCGTCCATGCTAGAAAACACTGGCTGGATGGGAAACGCAAAGCGCAGCACAATGGCTTTGTCTTTTTCGCAAAGCCGCTATTGACCATGAATCCCTCCAGCCTCGAAGACCAGCTCGACCTTTACCTGGACGTGCTCGACAACGGCAGCTTCTCTGCCGCTGCCCGCCTTCGCCAGCTCACCCCTTCCGCCGTGGCACGGCGCATGGACGCACTGGAACAGGGGTTGGGCTCGACCCTGCTGGTGCGCAGTACCCACAACGTACGCGCCACACCGGCAGGCCTGGCGTTCGCCGAGCGAGCGCGGCGGATCGTCATCGAGCTGCGCCAGGCGCGAGCGGAAGCGGTCTCCCTGAGCACCGCCCCGGAAGGCCTGATCCGCATCGACGCCCCCGTGCCCTTCGGTCGACGCCACCTGGCCCCGGCACTGGCGGACTTCCTCACCGCCAACCCCGGCCTGGACGTGCAACTGCGGCTGATCGACAGCTTCACCGACACCCGCGGGGAAAATCTCGGCCAGGTCGACCTGGTCCTGCGCATCGGCACCCTGCCCGACAGCCGCCTGGTCGCCACGCGCCTGGCACCCATGCGGCGGATCGTCTGCGCGAGCCCCGCCTACCTGCAGCAGCACGGCAGACCGGCCTCGGCACTGGAGTTGCCGGAGCACATCGGCCTCGACTGGGAAGGCCTGGCGCCACCGCTGGCCTGGCGCTTCCTCATCGACGGCAAACTGCAGCACCTGCGGCCGCGCCGCCTGCGCATGACTGCCAACAATGCCGAAACGCTGGTGGAAGGTGCGCTGCAAGGCATTGGCCTTGCCCACCTGCCCACGTGGCTATGCAGCGAGTACCTGATCAGCGGCCAACTGTTGCCGTTGTTCTGCGACAGCGGCCTTCCCGAGCCGGAACCGGGGGTCATCCACGCTCTGCGCCTGGAGCGCGGCACCCACCCGCGCAGTGAGCGCCTGCTGGGCTTCCTGCTGGAGCGTTTCGGCTTCCCGCCCCCCTGGGACGCCGCACTGGAGGAAGCGCTGTTCAAGAATTAACCATCGCGCTAAATTAATGCGCAATCACCTCTTCGCTTCGAGCGCCCCGGCCAGGAGCACGCCATGACCCAGCAAGACCCGACCTGCGAAGCTCTCAAGCTGGATAACCAGCTGTGCTTCGCCCTCTATTCCACCTCCCTGCAAATGACCAAGGTCTACAAGCCGCTGCTGCAGGAGTTGGGGCTCACCTACCCGCAGTACATCGCCATGCTGGTGCTATGGGAGGAAGACGGCATCACCGTGGGAGAAATCAGCTCACGCATGCTCACCGACCCCGGCTCCCTCACACCCCTGCTCAAGCGTCTGGAGGCCGAAGGCCTGATCACCCGCACCCGCAGCCAAGCCGACGAGCGCGTGGTGCAACTGCGCCTGACCGACAAGGGCCGTGAGCTGCGCCGACAGGCGGAGAGCATTCCGGCCTGCATTCTCGCCAGCAGCGGTCTAACGTTGGACAGTCTGAAGCGCCTCCAGGAGGAGCTCGTGGACCTGCGCGGACATCTGCAAGCCCCGTAATCCGGGGCATATGCCAAAGCTGCAGGTCCTTTAGTCAGAAATCTTCCAATGATTATCTTGCGCACAAAATTAAATAGAACTAACTTTCACCTCACTAACTGATTAGCGCACAAGATATTAAGCAGCAAGATATTCTCAACCCGACCTACCTGACAGCGAATCGGAGACCACCATGCAAACCATCAAAGCCCTCTACACCGCCACTGCTACCGCTACCGGAGGCCGTGACGGCCGCGCCGTCTCCTCGGACGGTATCCTCGACGTAAAACTGACCACCCCGCGCGAACTGGGCGGCGCGGGCGGCGAAGCCACCAACCCGGAACAGCTGTTCGCCGCCGGTTACTCCGCCTGCTTCATCGGTGCCATCAAGTTCGTCGCCAGCCAGAGCAAGAAGCAGATCCCGGCAGACGCCTCGATCACCGGCAAGGTCGGCATCGGCCAGATTCCCGGCGGTTTCGGCTTGGAAGTGGAACTGAACATCAACCTGCCGGGCCTGGACCAGGCCGAAGCTGAAGAGCTGGTCGCCAAGGCTCACCAGGTGTGCCCCTACTCCAACGCCACCCGCGGCAACATCGACGTGCGCCTGAACGTCAGCGTTTGATTCCTGCGCCGACAAACCAGAACGGCAGAAACGAAAAAGCCCGGCATCAGCCGGGCTTTTCTGCATCTCGAATCAGGCTCAGGCCTTGACGCGAGACTTGTATTCGCCGGTGCGGGTATCGATCTCGATCGAATCACCGATTTCGCAGAAGGCGGAAACCTGGACTTCAGCACCGTTCTTCAGGCGAGCGGTCTTCATCACTTTACCGGAGGTGTCGCCACGTACGGACGGCTCGGTGTAGACGATTTCACGAACGATGGTGGTCGGCAGTTCAACGGAGATGACTTTCTCGTTGTAGAACACTGCTTCGCAGACGTCGGTCATGCCGTCTTCGATGAAGGTCAGAACGCCTTCCAGATCGCCTTTCTCGATCTCGTACTGGTTGAACTCGGTGTCCATGAAGACATACAGCGGGTCCGCGAAGTAGGAGTAGGTCACTTCCTTGCGATCGAGGATGATCGGCTCCAGCTTGTCGTCGGCCTTGAACACGGTCTCGGTGCCGGCACCGGTCAGCAGGTTCTTCAGCTTCATCTTGACGACCGCGGAGTTACGGCCGGATTTGTTGAACTCGGCCTTCTGGATGACCCAGGGGGTGCCGTTGATGTTGGCAACCTGGCCAGCGCGGAACTCTTGTGCGGTTTTCATACGATTATCCGATTGGATTGGAGACAAAAATCAGGGGCCATATCATAGCCAATTTGTATAAAAACGCACCAGCCCCGTAGCAAGATCGGTTTGTTCGGTCAGGCGCCGCTGCCAATTGCCAATCCACGCGGCCCACTCCGGCAGCCGGCTTTCCAGCTTTCGCCAGGCTTCGCCCGAATCACCCAGCCCGTTCCAGGCCATCCAGAAAGCCGTCAACTCCGAGCGCAGCGTTACGCTCATTCCCTCGCCGAACAGTCCCAGGAAAGCTTCCAGCTTCTCCAGGTGGACATCCTCGTCCTGCTGGTAGATGTGCCAGACGAATGGCCGTCCCGCCCATTGCGCCCGCACGAACGAATCCTCGCCCCGCACCGCATTGAAATCACAACTCCATAGCAGTGGGTCGTAGTCTTCCTGGCGCACGAACGGCAGCACCTGCACCCGCAGGGAGTCCTTCTGGTACTGCTTCCCTACGCCCAGTACCTGCCCCGCCCAACGCTCGACATCGGCAAGCACCCTGCCCTCGGGAACCAGCAACAGGGTTGCGATGGAACTCGCGGCCAGTGCATCCAGCCAGCCGCCCAGCGCGGCATTCTCATAAGCGAACAGGGAAATGCGCCGCTCGTGAACCTGCGGACGCACACCCAGACTATCCAGGAAGCGAAGGCTGGCCGCCGGATCGGCCTGAAAGGCATCGCGCCGGGCAATCAGATCACCCTCTCGCAACAGCCCGCCGGTGGCAGTGGTGAAGCCGGGGAAATAGAAGTACTTCTGCAGGCCGCTGGCCTGCATCGATGGCAATCCATGGCAGGACTCCACCCAGGACTCGGCGCTGAGGTATTCCAGATTCAGCCACAGGGAGGGCGTCCGGCGCTCGCGCATCGCTTCTATATAGGCAGCCGGCATTTCGCAGGCGAAGGCCTCGACCACCACATCCGCCGCGGGAGTGTCCCGCCAGGGCTGCGGCCACAGGCGAACGTCCACGCCCGATTGCTGCTGCACTTCGGCCACGCCATCGGCCGTCGGACAGATACGCACGAAAGCAGCCAGATCATCGACCCACAGCCGCACCTGCTGCCGATGTTCGCCGGCTAGCTGCCGGGCCAGCCGCCAGGTGACGCCGATATCGCCATAGTTATCGACTACGCTGCAGAAGATGTCCCAGCTGGCCATGCACTTTTCCACGTATCAGAAGGCGCCAGTGTACCCGCGATCCCAGTCGCGCTCCTTAAGCCGATGAATCCCTTGGAAAAAATTTTCAAAAAAGATTTGCCAAGGAGCAAACCTTTGAGTAAAGTGCGCGCCTCGACAGACACAGCGCTGTCGAGAAATCTGGTGAGGTGTCCGAGCGGTTGAAGGAGCACGCCTGGAAAGTGTGTATACGAGAAATCGTATCGAGGGTTCGAATCCCTCCCTCACCGCCAGATTCATGAAAAAGCCCGGCTAAGCAATTAGCCGGGCTTTTTCGTTTTCCCCTTCACACTTTCTTCACCTGTTGCGACCTAGTTGCAAGTTGTCACTTGGACAAATGCACAACGGCGATTAAACAGTTGTTCGACCATTGTCGACAGTCATCTGACAGCTTGGTTCCGCAGGCCGGAAACCCGCCTCAGACCCCGTCTGACACCTGTTGGCAACACTCCTTTGCCAGATTGGACAGTTTTTGCCCAAATCGGCCTCGCACAACTGCTAACTGCACCCGTAACATGAAAAAAAAGTGCCGTACTTGCGCTTGGTCAGTTTACTTACTACAAGTAATGGGTACTATGTAGTCCGGCTAATTTCCCAGTCATGGGAGATTGCTTTTAATGGAAATGTCCACCTTAAGGGGAACACGATGAACAACGTTCTGAAATTCTCTGCTCTGGCTCTGGCTGCTGTTCTGGCCACCGGTTGCAGCAGCCACTCGAAAGAAACCGAAGCACGTCTGACCGCTACTGAAGACGCCGCTGCTCGCGCTCAAGCCCGTGCCGATGAAGCCTATCGCAAGGCTGACGAAGCTCTGGCCGCTGCTCAGAAAGCCCAGCAGACCGCTGACGAGGCTAACGAGCGCGCCCTGCGTATGCTGGACAAAGCCAGCCGCAAGTAATAGATCTTCGGATCTGTTCGAAAAAAACCGACCCTTCGGGGTCGGTTTTTTTATGCCCGCAGTTTTGTCCCCACGACAAAGCAGGCGGACAACAAAAAGCCCGCTCGACCGGTAGCGGTCGGCGGGCTTCCTGGTGCGCGCTGCGAGTTACTGCAGCGGCATGGCTTCCTGGTCAACAGTGGCAGCAACCGAACCACCTTGCTGCACTTGCTGCGGCTGGGCAATGGCGACCGGCAGGCCATCTTCCGCAGCGACTACTTCACGCACAACGTTCCAGTCCATCTGCATCTGGCTGGCAATGTCTTCGCGCTTGAGCAGGGCATTGATCACCGCAGTGTGCTTGTCGACCACGGACGGATCACCGTTGTCGTCGATCGGTGCATGGGCTTCGAGGTAGATCTTGCCTTCGCTGCGACCGAACTTGTACGGCTCGTTGATGATGCGCACCTTGGTGCCCACCGGAATCATCGAGAACAGCTGAGTCACGTCCCAGTTGTACATGCGGAAGCAGCCATGGCTGGTGCGGGTGCCGATGCCGAACTTCTTGTTCGAACCATGGATCAGGTAGCCGTGGAAGCCCAGGCTCATCTTGTACGGACCCAGCGGGTTGTCCGGGCCCGGCGGCACCACGGTCGGCAGCGGATCGCCGTCAGCAGCATGTTCGGCGCGGATCGATGCCGGCGGATACCAGGCCGGGTCCTTGGTCTTGGCGATCACGCTGGTGCTGCCCACCGGCGAACCCCAACCCTCACGACCGATGCCCAGGGCGTAGGTGTAGACGACGTTCTTGTCCTTGGGGAAGTAGTACAGGCGGTACTCGGCGAGGTTGATCACCACACCTTCGCGCGGACCGGCCGGCAGGACGAAACGGGTCGGAATGATGACCTCGGTGCCTACGCCCGGCAGCCAGGCGTCGACGCCCGGGTTGGCGGCGATCATCTCGGAGTAGCCGAGGCCATATTTCTCGCCAAGGTCGGCGAAGGTGTCTTCGTATTTGGCCTTGATGACCTGGACCTGGCCGACGATATCGTCGCCCGGCGCCGGCAGCGGCAATTCAATGGCGGAAACGGGGCCGGCCGAGAGCAGCGCGGCGAGGGACAGCGAGCAGGCGGCAATGACGCGCGACAACATCCGAGGATCCTTGACGTGGGCAATGAGCAAAGGGTGATCAGTTTACCACCGCAAGCCCCGTCAACGGGAGATATCAGACGAGCCAGGTACTGCGTGCGCCGCGCTTTTCCTCTTCGAGTTGTTTCAGGCAGGCCGCACAGATACGCCGATCGCGCAGCAGCGGCTTCTCGGCCCCGCGCCACATCGGCTGCGCGGGCAGCAGACTGCCGCAGAGCGTGCGGTCGGCCGGGGTTCCCAGCTCCAGTTGGCGCGCGACCAGATGCACCCGGACCTCGCGGCAGGCGAACAGGTCCAGCTGCTCATCGGGTTCGATCAGCTGGTAGGCGAAGAGGGTCCAGGCGGAGCGCGACATAGGGGGTTCCAGAAGGGTGCGCAAACATAGCCGAAAGGCCGGGCGCGGGGAAGCCTCGATTCGGTGGTTTATCCGTCCTGCTATGCATCACAGCAGGGGCTTGAGCGTCGGCCACACGTTATCGAGCAGTTTAGGCTGCGCCGCCACCGCCGGATGGATGCCGTCGGCCTGCATCATGTCCTGCACGCCCCCTACCCCCTCGAGGAAAAACGGCACCAGCGGAATCTTCTGCTCACTCGCCACACTGTCGAAGACCTTGGCGAAAGCATCCGTGTAGCGCTGCCCGTAATTGGGCGGCAGGCGCATGCCGAGCAGGATCACCCGGGCGCCCGACTTCTGCGACTGCTGAACCATGCCGCTAAGATTCTGTTGCAATTGCGCCGGGGCCATTCCGCGCAGGCCATCGTTGCCGCCCAACTCGATCACCACCAGCTTCGGCTTCTGCTCCGAAAGCAGCGCAGGCAGCCGCGCGAGGCCTCCTGCCGTGGTGTCGCCGGAGATCGACGCATTCACCACCTTGTAGTCGAAACCCTGCTCCTTGAGGCGCTTGTCCAGCAGGTTGACCCACCCCAGGCTGGTATCCAGCCCCAAACCGGCGCTGATACTATCGCCGACGACCAACAGCGTCTGCGCCGCGGCCTGCTGCGTGATCAGAAGCAACGCCAGGCAGCCGCCCATTAGCCATGCACGCATCGGATTCTCCATGAGCGAACGCATTCTCACCGCGCGGAACCTTAGCAAGGTTGTTTCCAGCGCGGAAGGCAAGCTGACCATCCTCCACGATCTCTCCCTCGACCTCGCCCGCGGCGACAGCATCGCCATCGTCGGCAGCTCCGGCTCGGGAAAGTCCACCCTCCTGGGCCTGCTCGCCGGGCTCGACCTACCGAGCGGCGGCGAGATCGTCCTGCTTGGGCACACCCTCGGCAGCCTCGATGAGGACCAGCGCGCGCGGGTACGCGCCGCCCACGTCGGCTTCGTCTTCCAGTCCTTCCAGTTGCTCGACAGCCTCAATGCGCTGGAAAACGTCATGCTGCCGCTGGAACTGGATGGCCGCAAGGACGCCGAGCCGCGCGCCCGCGAATTGCTGGAACGCGTCGGCCTCGGCCAGCGCCTGACCCACTACCCGCGCCAGCTCTCCGGTGGCGAACAGCAGCGAGTCGCCATCGCCCGCGCCTTCGCCGCCGAACCGGACGTCTTGTTCGCCGACGAACCTACCGGCAACCTCGACACTCACACCGGCGAGCGCATCAGCGACCTGCTCTTCGAGCTGAACCGCGAACGCGGCACCACCCTGGTCCTGGTGACCCACGACGAACGCCTCGCCCACCGCTGCCAGCGGCACATCCGCCTGGAAAGCGGCCACCTGATCGACCACGTCGAACCCTGACGGACGAGAGCCGATGAAGCCACTGTCGCTGCCCAACCTGTTTCGCCTGTCCCTGCGCCAGCTGTGGCGCGAGGGCCGCCGCGGCGAGCTGCGCGTGCTGTTCTTCGCCCTGCTGGTGGCAGTGGCCGCCAGCTCCGCGATCGGCTATTTCAGCGCTCGCCTGAACGGCGCCATGCTGGTCCGCGCCGCCGAATTCCTTGGTGCGGACCTGGTACTCACCGGTACCCAACCGGCGCAGCAGGAGCAGATCGACCGAGGCCTCAAGCTCGGCCTGCAGCACGCGCAGAGCGTCGAATTCTCCAGCGTGGTAGCCACCGACAATGGCATCCAGCTGAGCAGCGTGAAGGCGGTCGGCGACAGCTATCCGCTGCGTGGTGAACTGAAGAGCGCGCCGGCGCCCTTGCAGCCGGAAGTCGAGGGCGGCCGACCGGCACCGGGCGATATCTGGGTCGAGTCGCGCCTGCTGGCCAGCCTCGACCTGAAGATCGGCGACAGCGTCGACATCGGCCGCAAGTCCTTGCGCATCGCCCGCGTGCTGACCTATGAACCGGACCGCGCCGGCGACTTCTACAGCCTTACGCCCCGCGTAATGATGAGCCTGCACGACCTGGACGCCACCGATGTGGTGCAGCCCGGTAGCCGGGTGCGCTATCGCGACCTATGGGGCGGTGCGCACGACGCACTGCAGGCGTACCGCCAGGCCACGAAGGAAGGGCTGGCCGCCAACCAGGAACTGCAGGATGCCCACCATGGCAACCGCCAGATCGGCGATGCCCTGGGCCGCGCCGAGCGCTACCTGAACCTCGCCAGCCTCGCTGCCGTACTGCTCGCCGGCGTAGCCGTGGCGCTCTCGGCCAACCGCTTCGCCACCCGCCGCTTCGACGCCAGCGCGCTGCTGCGCTGCCTGGGTCTGTCGCGCCGCGAAGCCCTTCTGCTGTATGGCAGTCAACTACTCACCCTGGGACTGGCTGCCAGTGTCTGCGGCGCCTTCCTCGGCTGGCTCGCGCAGCTCGGCCTGATGCACCTGCTGGGCAACCTGCTGCCGCCGGAAATCCCCGATGCCGGCATAGTCCCCGCCCTGGCCGGCATGGCGACCGGCCTGGTCGCGCTGGCCGGCTTCGCCCTGCCACCGCTCGCCGCCCTCGGCCGCGTACCGCCGCTGCGAGTGCTGCGCAGCGACCTGCTGCCGGTACCGATGCGCACCTGGGCCGCCTACGGCTGTGCCCTGCTCGCCCTCGGACTGATCATGTGGCGGCTCAGTCTCGACCTGAAACTGACTCTCGCCCTGCTCGGCGGCGGCGCCATTGCTGCGGTGATCCTCGGCTTCATCCTGCTGCTCGCCCTGCGCGGCCTGCGCCGCGCCCTGCAGGGCGCCAGTCTGCCGTGGCGACTGGGCCTGGGCCAGCTGCTGCGCTATCCCCTGGCCGCTGCCGGGCAGAGCCTCGCCTTCGGCCTGATCCTGCTGGCCATGGCGCTGATCGCCCTGCTGCGCGGAGAGCTGCTGGACACCTGGCATTCCCAGCTGCCTCCCAACGCACCGAACCACTTCGCCCTGAACATCCTGCCCGCCGAGAAAGAAGGTTTCGAGCAGCGCGTGAAGGCGCTATCGCCCAACGCCGAAGACCTCTACCCGATGGTGCCCGGCCGGCTGGTGGCGGTGAACGGCAAGCCCGTCCAGGCGCTGAACGAGGACGTCCGCAGCGAGCGTGCCCTGCACCGCGACCTCGGCCTGACCTGGTCCGCACACCTGCCTTCGGGCAACCAGATAGTCGCCGGGGATTGGTGGCAGGCCGACGAGAAGAACGAGCTGCCGGGTGTCTCGGTAGAAGAGAAGCTTGCCGGCAATCTCGGCCTGAAGGTCGGCGACCACCTGAGCTTCACCGTCGCCGGGCAGACCCGCGAAGCGCAGGTCCGAAGCCTGCGCTCGGTGAAGTGGGACAACTTCCAGCCCAACTTCTTCATGGTCTTCGAGCCCGGTACCCTGACCGATCTGCCGGTGACCTACCTGACCAGCTTCTACCTGCCGGTCAGCCAGGAACGCCAGCTGATCGAACTCGCGCGCGCCTACCCCACCGTCACCCTGCTGCCGGTGGATGCGCTGCTCGCGCAGCTGCGCAGCATCCTCGACCAGGTGACGCTGGCGGTGGAGTACGTGCTGGTGTTCGTCCTCGCCGCCGGCTTTGTGGTGTTGTTCGCCGGACTGCAGGCGACCCTCGATGAGCGCCTGCGTCAGGGCGCACTGCTGCGCGCACTGGGCGCAGAACGCGGCCTGCTGATGCGCACGCGGCGCAGCGAATTCGCCTTGCTCGGCGCGGTCAGCGGTCTGCTGGCCGCGCTGGGCTGCGAGCTGATCAGTTACCTGCTCTACCGGCTGGTGTTCGACCTGCCGTGGAGCCCGCATCCCTGGCTGCTGGCGTTGCCCGTGCTGGGCGCGATCCTGGTGGGCGGTGCGGGGCTTCTCGGCACGCGCCGCGCACTCAACGTGAGCCCGTTGCGCCTGCTGCGCGAGAGCTGATCGGGTAGACTGCCCCGATCACTCTCGCCGCACTGGATGCCATGAGCCGCTATCGTCCGCCCCGCCCCGCCGGTACCCCACTGATCACGCCCGAGGGCGAAGCGCGCCTGCGCGCCGAACTGCATGAACTGTGGAACGTGCGCCGACCACAGGTAACCCAGTCAGTCAGCGAGGCCGCTGCGCAAGGCGACCGCTCGGAGAACGCCGAATACACCTACGGCAAGAAGATGCTGCGCGAGATCGACAGCCGCGTGCGCTTCCTGCGCAAACGCCTGGAGAACTGCAAGGTAGTCAGCGAGCGTCCGGCCGATCCGAACAAGGTCTACTTCGGCGCCTGGGTCACCCTGGAAGACGAGGACGGCGAGCAGGCCCGCTACCGCATCGTCGGCCCGGACGAACTGGACCTGCGCAACAACCACATCAGTATCGACTCACCCCTGGCCCGCGCCCTGGTGGGCAAGGAGCTGGATGCCGAGGTGATGGTTCGCAGCCCATCCGGCGAGAAGATGTGGTTCGTGGTGGAAATCGAGTATCCCTGACGGCCCGCCCCTACAGGATCAGAGCGGTTGCGGACGCCGGGTGATCAGGCCCTGCCGGGCCACGCGGGTAAGTTCGTGAACGGCGGCTTCCAGTTGCTCGGCAATAGGCGACTGCACCACCGCGAAGTCGAAACTGTCGGATGGGAAGCGCGCGAGATCGGCAAAGGTTTCGGCAAACTGGATCAGGAAGGTTCGCGAGCCGTTCCAGCGCTTGGGCCAGCCATCGAGGTAACGGACGAGGGTAGGCTGGTGATTGCCGCCCAGGAGAATCTTCGGATTACGGCGCACCAGGCCGGTGGTGATCGGGGCCAGGCGCACATGCGGGTTGGGACAGGTCATGGTGTCACGTCTCCGCCTCAGGGGTCCTGCTGGACGCGGCGAGAGGCACACCGAACCAGCGCTTTAGCGGTATTTCGATGTCAGCCATCGCTGCATCCGCGCCCCGCAAGTTGCTACTTAAATCGGCGCTGTGCGGCATCCTAGAGAAGCGCCGGCAAAGCTGTCAAGGAGACCTCAGTCGATGACCACACCCCCCATGCGGCTGTTCTTCGCCCTGCCCTGCCCGGCGGAACTGGCGATGCGCATCTGCTCCTGGCGCGACAGCCTGCACCACGACGGCCAGCCCGTATCCCAGGCCAACCTGCACCTGACCCTGGCCTTTCTCGGTTCCGTGCCGCGCGGCCGCAAGGCGGAATTGCGCGCCATCGGCGAACGCCTGCCGCGTCGGGGCTTCAATCTGGAACTGGACCACGTCGCGCGCTGGAACAACGGCATCCTTCACCTGGCCCCCGGCAGCATTCCGGCAGCGCTGCATGAGCTTGTCCACGCCCTGCGCGAGGAGCTGCGGATGGGTGGATTCGAGGTCGAGCATCGCCCGTTCCATCCCCATATCACCCTCGCTCGCCACGCCCACCAGACCCCAGCCGCCACTGCGTCGTTTGTACTACCCGCCCAGGCCGTGACGCTGTTCAGCTCGGAGAACAGCCCTGGCGGCGTGCATTACCGCGCCATCGGCGAGTGGCCGCTAGAAAGCGTCTGATCGCGCCGCCCAGTCCTGGGCGTAATCGAGGAAGCGACGCAGGCCAGCCGTGGGGTACTTGTCGATATGCAGCGCACGGAAGAAGGTGCGCCGCAGCGGCCCCAGCGGATTGTCCAGGCGCACCAGTTCGCCGCGCTCCAGCTCCGCCTGCACCACGCGCTGCGACAGGCAACCGATACCAAAACCGCTGCCCACCAGATGCTTGATCGCCTCGGCGTTGCTCACCTCCAGGGGCGCGTTGACGCTTCCCAAACGCGGCAATACCTGCTGTTCGAACGTCACTCGGGTGCCGGAGCCCGCCTCGCGCAGCACCCAGCGCGCTGCCGCCAGATCCTTCAGGCTGATGCGCTCAGCCAACGCCAGGGGATGGTCCGGCGCCACTACCAGCAGCAACTCATCGGCCATCCAGGGCGTGAGCTGGATCTGCGGGTGCTGGATCGGCGCTTCAATGAAGGCTACGTCCAGCCTGAATTCGGCCAGCGCCTCGATCACCCCGCCACTGTTGGCAACCTGCAACTCCAGGCGGCTTTCGGGCAGTTCGCCGAGAAAACCGGCCATCACCTGCGGCAACAGATAGCCGCCGATGCTGCGGCTGGCACCGAGGCTCAGCTGCACCGGCGCCGACTCGAACAGGCTCTCCAGCTCCGCACTTTGCGCCAGCAACGCGCTGGCCTTGGGGTAGAAGGCGCGGCCGTTATCGTTCAGCGCCAGGCGCTTGCCACTGCGGTCGAACAGGCGCGTGCCAAGGGTACGCTCGAGCTCCTGCAACGCCTGGCTGGCGGCGGACTGCGAAAGCGCGATGCGCGCCGCCGCCTGGGTCACGTTGCCCAGTTCGGCGATGGCCGTGAAGGTCGCCAGTTGGCGAAGGGTGATGCGTGGCCCCATATCGATAAAACCGGTCATCCCAATAAGAACAATCCGTTTTTACACTAAGCATGCCGGCGGCACCATGGCTTCACCTTATACAAGGAGCCTGCAATGAACGCCCTTCGCCGCCTGCCCTACTACCTCCCCGGCGCCCTGCTCTGCCTGGCTATCGCCTTCGGCTCCCGCCAGCTCATGGAAATCCCCGCGCTGCAGCACCTGGGGCTCGGCAGCCTGACCCTGGCGATCCTCATCGGCCTGCTGGCGGGCAACCTGGGCCTGGCCCGCTTAGGCAGCATCCGCCCCGGTATCGACCTGTCGCGCCAGCAACTGCTGCGCCTGGGCGTGGTGCTCTACGGCCTGCGCCTGACCTTCCAGGACATCGCGGCCCTCGGCCCGGCCGCGCTGATCATCGACGTGCTGATGGTCGCCAGCACACTGACCGTCGCCTGGTGGATCGGCGAACGCTGGCTCAAGCTGCCGCGCGAAAGCGCCCTGCTGATCGGCGCCGGCAGCGCCATCTGCGGTGCCGCGGCGGTAATGGCCAGCAGCCCGGTGCTCAAGGCTCGTGCCGAGCACACTGCCGTTGCGGTAGCGACTGTGGTGCTGTTCGGCACCCTGGCGATGCTGCTGCACCCATTGATCTACGCCGCGCTGCCCAACCTGTTCGGCAGTGAGCAGGCCTTCGGCGTGTTCACCGGCTCGACTATCCACGAGGTCGCCCAGGTGGTCGCCGCTGGCCGCGCCATGGACCCAGCCGCCGCCGACGCCGCGTTGATCAGCAAGATGCTCCGCGTCCTGCTGCTGGCCCCGGCACTGCTTATTCTCGGCCGTGTCGGTTGCGCCGAAGCCGCCGAGCCGGGGGCACGTCGCAAGCTGCATATTCCAGGCTTCGCCGTGCTGTTCCTGCTGGTGACAGGCCTGCGCTCGCTGGGCTGGGTACCGGAAAGCTGGCTGGCACCGCTGCAGCAGCTGGACGACGTAATGCTCGGTATGGCGATGGCCGCCCTGGGCCTGGCCACTCGCCTGGGCGATCTGCGCAAGGAAGGCCCCAAGCCGCTGCTGCTGGGCGCCGGACTGTTCGTCTTCCTGCTGGTGGGCGGCGGCCTGATCAATGGCGGGGTGCAATATCTCTTTCACTGAATCGCGTTCCACTGATTCGGAAAGGAAAACAAAAAGGGCGGACACCCAGGTGTCCGCCCTTTCTCGTTACCGTTTCGGCGATCAGCTGGACAGCTTGCGGTCCAGGGAGAACGGGCCGGCGCCGCTGATCAGCAGTGCGACGCTGATCATGATCAGGGTGAAGGCATATTCGAAGCCGTTGGCGGTGATGAAGAAGCCGTTGGCCAGGTGCACGCTGAACACCGCGACCAGCATAGCGACGATCAGCGGGATGCTTGCCAGGCGCACCAGCAGACCCAGGACCAGCGCCAGACCACCAAAGAACTCGGCGCTACCGGCCAAGGCGGCCATCAGGTAGCCGGGGGTCACGCCAAGGGATTCCAGCCAGCCTGCCATGCCCTGCAAACCCGGACCACCGAAGGCACCAAAGAGTTTCTGCGAGCCGTGAGCCATGAAGGTCAGGCCGGTGGTGATGCGCAGTACAGCGATGCCAGCGCCAGCGTTGGTGCTCAGGATGGATTTGATCAGCGAGTTCATGGTGCGTCCTTATGCGAGCTCTAGTGGGAGCGAAGGGTTGCGTAGGAAGTGGGTGACAACCGTAGTTGCTTGGCGACCAATATATCCAGTTTTTCCGATATCAAAAGCGCAAATTCGCGCTAATAACTATCAAAGAAACCGATTACTTCTTGATTGCCGCCACGCTTTCACGTGGCTCGAGGCCATCACGTTCCCGCTGATATGCAAGATAGTACTTGTTGACGCTACTGACGTAGTTCACCACGCCCATACCCAGTTGCTCGGCCGCGACGCGCTCGACCTGGAAGAACCACTGGTTGGGGTTGAGGCCCTGACGCTTGGCCTCCGCGCGCAGGCTTTGCACCCGCTCGGGGCCCGCATTGTAGGCAGCCAGAACGAAGGCCATGCGGTCACGCTCGTTGATCCGCGGGCTGGAGAAGAAGCGCTTGCGCAGCATCGCCATGTAACGGCTGGCAGCCTGCACGTTGCTGTCCTTCTGGTGCACGGTATCCACGCCCACGGCGCGGGCCGCCGCCGGGGTGATCTGCATCAGCCCGGTGGCGCCGCCAGCGCCGCGCGCGCTGGCATTGAGATTGGATTCCTTGAAGCCAACCGCGGCCAGCGCCAGCCAGTCGACCTTGCTCTGTTCGGCGTAGCGCTGCAGGGTCGGACGCACTGCTTCAAGACGCTTGCGGTCGGGCACCTGCAGTGGATTGCGCACCTGGTAGGCACGGCGGTAAAGGCGCTGGAAGGCCGCATCCTGGTCCGCCGGCGCGCGGTAGTCCTTGAGGAAGCGGTTGACACTGGCACGCAGCATTGGCGCATCGCGGCGCACGTACCAGGCCATCGGCTCGCTGTTGTCCAGCACCAGGTGCCGGTCGACGCGCAGCTTGGTGAAGACCTTGCTCCAGCGCTCGGCGATGGGCTGCTCGACCACGGTGTAGTTGAAGATGCCGGCCTGGACCATCTCCAGCACGTCTTCCACGGCCAGGGAGGAGTCGGTCCACTCCAGCACCAGCGGCGCCATTCGCTTCTGCGCCAGGCGTTCGTTGACCTTGCGCACAGCCTCGCCAGCGGCGCTGCCGGCCGGCAGGGTGATGGTACGACCGGCGAGCTGTTCGAGGCGCACGAACTTGCGATTGCCCTGCTTGGTCACCAGCACCAGCGGTACGTCGGCCTTCCACGGCAGGCTGGGGCTGACATTCTGGCCGTCGCGGGCCAGCAGGACTTCCCCCGGCGCGACCAGATCGCCTTCGCCGCGCTGCAGCGCACCGAGCAATTGATCCTTGGCCTTGGGAATGAATTTGATGGTGAGCGGCTTGCGCCCCGGGGCGCTGTCGTTGAGGTACTGCTCGAAGGCGCGCAGGCGGCGGTATTCGACGCCGATGGGTTCGCCCTTGATTTCGCCGGAGCTGTTGCGGCTCTGGTTGACCAGAACCCGGAGGGTGCCACCGGAACGGATGGTGGCCAGGTCGCGGGCGTCGCTGCTTTCCTGCTCCCAGTTTTCCGGCTGGGCCGTCAGGCGCGCGGCCGCCGGCAGTGGCGTCAGGGCCACGAGGCACAGCAGTAGCAGCAACAGTCGGGTCATCCAGCTCTCCGGGGGCTCGCACTCGGCGGTGGGCCGATTAGAGTGCGGTTTCGACCGGTAGTTCCCGGCCGCCAAGGGCGCGCAAGACTCTCACAGGAGGGGATCAATACCAACCCGAAACTTCCGATAAATCTTCGGAATATTCCTCAACCTGCTGTTTTGTAAGGATTTTTGTATAAAAAGCGGCTTTTGCTATGCTCCGCTTCCGAACAAAGGGAACAAAAATGCAACTGATCGACATCGGCGTCAACCTCACCCACCCGAGCTTCGTCCCGGAACGTGAAGCGGTCCTCGCTCGCGCAATCGAGGCCGGCGTCGTGCAAATGGTCCTGACCGGAACCAGCCTGGGCGACAGCGAACAGGCCCTGGAACTGTGCCGGCAACTGGACGAAGAACAGCGCCTTTACTGCACTGCCGGCGTCCATCCGCACGAAGCCAGCCACTGGGACAGCAGCAGCGCCAAGGTACTTCGCGGCCTGCTGGCCGAGGACCGGGTCAAGGCGGTTGGCGAATGCGGCCTGGACTTCAACCGCGACTTTTCGCCGCGCCCGCAGCAGGAGAAGGCTTTCGAAGAACAACTGGCTCTCGCCGTGGAGCTGCAGTTGCCGGTGTTCATCCACGAGCGCGACGCCGGCGAACGCCTGCTGGCAATCCTCAAGGACTTCCGCGACAAGCTGCCTGCCGCCGTGGTGCATTGCTTCACCGGTGAGCGCCGCACGCTTTACTCATACCTCGACCTCGACCTGCACATCGGCATCACCGGCTGGATCTGCGATGAACGCCGCGGCACGCACCTGCAGGAACTGGTGCGGGAGATTCCCGAAGGCCGGCTGATGCTGGAAAGCGACGCGCCTTATCTATTGCCTCGCACCTTGCGCCCGAAGCCGAAGAACGGTCGCAACCAGCCGGCCTACCTGCCCGAAGTGCTGACCTGCGTGGCCCAACACCGGGGCGAGAGCGCAGAACGGGTTGCAACCCATACCACCGAGTGCGCGCGACGCTTCTTTGACCTGCCGGAAATTTGAACCGGCTCTCAAGATCGCCCTTCGTCGGCCGATAAGTCGGGAGCGGAAGGTGGCTTGATTCCCATCAATGGCCACCTTCATCCTTTTCACGACAATAATGGCGCCTTGCCACTATTCGACCGACAAGAAGAGATTTATGGCCGCCTGGATCCGCGATCTTTCCCTCAAGTACAAATTCTGGGCCGTCAACGCGGTCGCCTTCGTCACCACCCTGCTGCTGGTGCTGTTCGCCATGCACCAGGAACTCGACGGGCGCAACCAGCAGGCACGCCAGGGTGCCGAAGCCCAGGCCCAGTTGCTGAAGAACTGGCCGGCAGGTGCGGCTCTGCCGACGTCGCCGAACCTCGTCAGCTTCGCCAGCGGCAGCGCGCCGCAGATCGCCGGTATCGACGGTTCCGCCCTCGCCCGCGCCAACGGCTGGGTTGACCTGCAAGGCGCGCAGAGCCGCCAGGCAGCCTTGGCCGGCGCCTACGTGCAAGACATCGGCAACGGCCAGCGCGTCGCCGTGCTGGCCCCCGGCGCCGATTTCTGGAGCGTCTTCGAGGACCGCGCCCTGCCCTACGCCGGCGCCGTGCTGGTGCTGATGCTGGCCTTGCTGGCGGCCTCGCAATTGCTCATCCACTTCATCCTCACTCACTTGCTGACCCTGCGCGACGTGATGCTCCATGTCGAGAAGAGCGGCGACCTGGCCGCCCGCGTCCCGCTGGAAAGCCGTGACGAAGTCGGCCAGATGGCCACTGCCTTCAATGCCATGCAGGCGGGCTACCAGCGCGTGGTCGGTACCGTTGCCCAGGCCGCCGGCCGCCTCGACGAAGGCGCACGCAGCCTCGCCAGCAGCATGGGCCAGGTGCGCCAGGGCATGCTCGGCCAGCAGAGCGAGACCGACCAGGCCGCCACCGCAATCAACGAGATGTCCACCACCGTCCACCACATCGCCCAGCATGCCGCCGACACCCGCGACCAGTCGCAGGAAGCCGACCGCCTGGCCGGCAATGGCCAGCAGGTGGTCGGTCGCGTCGGCCAGTCCATCGCCGGTTTGTCCCAGGGCGTGCAGCAGACTGCCGAAATGATCCAGCAGCTGGCACAGGACAGCCACAAGATCAGCAGCGTGGTCAGCGTGATCCACGGCATCGCCGAGCAGACCAACCTGCTTGCCCTCAACGCCGCTATCGAGGCCGCCCGCGCCGGCGAGATGGGACGTGGCTTCGCCGTGGTTGCCGATGAAGTGCGCAACCTCGCCAAGCGCGTACAGGATTCCACCGACGAGATCACCCAGATGATCAACGCGCTGCAATCCGGCACCCGCGACGCCGTCGAATTCATGCAGGAAAGCTCGATCAAGGCCGACGGCTGCGTCGAGGAAGCCCGCGAGGCCGGCGAAGCCCTGGCGGCCATCGCTTCCGCCGTTGCGCTGATGCGCGAGAGCAACACCCAGATCGCCGTAGCCGCCGAGCAACAGAGCCAGGTGGCCGAGGAAATGACCCGCTCGGTCGTGGGCATCCGCGACGTTACCGAGCACACCGTGCAGCAGACCGTCGATTCGGCCGGCACCAGCCACCAGCTGGCGGATCTCGCCGGCGAACTCAGCCGCGCCATCCGCCAGCTGCGCCTGTAATTCCTATCACCCGCATAGCCTGCGCCCATTGGCGCGGGTTTCGGGGCTGCACCTAGACTGCTGATATTCCGCCCGCCTGCACTCAGGCGGGCTTCTCAGCCTCGGGAGCTGCACCATGGGCAAACGTCACCCCAATCTCCTCGCCTGGCAGTGGCAAGGCTACGCCGCCAACCACCGCAACCCGACCAACCTGGCGCTGCACATCATCGCCGTGCCGCTGTTCATCCTCGGCGCACTAACGCTGCTCAGCGGGCTGTTCAGCCTGAGCCTGACAACGATCCTGCTGGGCGTGATCGGCATGGTCGCCTCACTGGCCATCCAGGGTCGCGGGCACAAACTCGAGGAGCAACCGCCCGAACCCTTCAGCGACCGCAAGGATGCTGTCAGTCGGCTGCTGGTCGAGCAGTTCGTCACCTTCCCCCGCTTCGTCCTGAGCGGTGCCTGGTGGCGCGCCTGGCGTAATCGCCGGCGCTGAGCCGGCCGTAACAACAGGGCGCGGCATTTCGGCCATTCAAGTACCCGGCAGGTTCGCCGATATAATCGTCGAGATTTCGTCACGAGCTGTTGAGATGTCAGCTTTTCGCCATTTTATTGGCATTTTTGCCTGCCTGTTTATTGTCACGCCCGCGCACTCTGCCCCGGAACCGGCGGCCGAGCGCACCGTGCTGACCATCGCAGTGAAGGGCCAGCCGCAGCTCCTGCGCCATTACAGTCTGCGCGACCTGGAAGCGCTGCCGCAAACCGAGCGGCGCTCCATGCTTCCTGACGAATTCCGGGTCTATGGCTGGCAGGGCGTGCGCCTCAGCACCCTGCTCGCCGGCTTCGAACGCACCGATGCCCAACGCCTGCGAGTCGAGGCACTGAACGACTATTCCGCCCTGATTCCACTGAGCGACCTCGACGCCTTCGATCCTATCCTCGCCTACCGCCGCGACGGCCAAGCCATCGGCATCGCCGAGCGCGGCCCGCTGTTCGTCATCTATCCGATGGTCGATCACCCGGAGTTGCGGACCCAGGTCTACTTCAACCGCACCGTCTGGCAGGTAAGCCGCATTACCCTGGAGTGATCGCCGTGCCCCCGCAGCCTCCCAGGCGGCGCTATCGCCGCCTGACCGTCATCATCCTCAGCGGCCTTATCGCTGCGCTGACCGCCGGCGCCGGCGCGGCTCTGCTGCTGGTGCACCAGCACGTCCGCCAGCTGGCCCACCCCGATGCCCACAGCGAACTGTGGCAGGCCTACCAGTTACGCGCCGAGCTGGAGCGCTCGCTGAACAGTGCCCGGCAGGTACTCGCCGGCAAGAGTGACAGCGACGCCCTGGCAACACGCGTTGAAGTGCTCGCCAGCCTCCTGCCGCCGCTGCGTACCACGCCCGTCTACAACTACCTGGTCGTGCCGCGTCCGGAAGTGCAGGTAACACTGGAGACGATCCAGCATCTGAGCGACGCCTGGCTCAGGCGCGCGCCCTGGGGCCAGCCGGCGGCTGCGAAGGTCCTGGCCGGCGAGATGCTGCGTGAACTGCCGCCCCTGCTCGAACCCGCCCACGAACTGGTGGTGGTCACCAACATCGCACTGACCAACTACATGGACGCCGAGCGCCAGGACCTGCAACGCGCCTTCAACCTGCTGGCCTGGGTGCTCTTCGGCCTCGGCCTGTGCAGTGTGCTGCTGGCCCTGCGGGTGATTGCCAACTCACGGCGCAAGCTGCAGCTCACCCAGCGCCTGCACGACCTCAACCAGTCGCTGGAGCAACGCGTCGAACAGCGCACCCAGGAACTGAGCGAGCGCAAGGCGCTGCTGCGTTACATCCTCGACACCAGCCCCAGCGATGTGGCGCTGCTCAGCGACGAGGACTCCCGCGCCCATTACGTCAGCCCCCGCCTGCTGCAGCGCACCGGTATCCACCCGGACGAACCCTTCACCCTGCATCGGCTGTTCGACGATCCCGACGAGGAAGCGCGCTTCCGTCAATCACTGACCGACCATGGCCAGCTGGACAGCTGGGAAACCCGTCTGGCGGGCAATCCCGCCTACTGGGCGATTGTCTGGGCGCGCAAGATGGAAGTGGAGGGCCGCCCCGCCTCGCTGGTCTGGAGCTTCGACATCAACCAGCGCAAAGCCATGGAGCAGGAGCTGCGCCTGCTGGCCACCACTGACCCGCTGACCGGCCTGCAGAACCGCCATGCCTTTGTCAAACGCGGGGTCGCGCTGCTCAAGAGCGCGCAGCGCTATGAGCGCCAATGCGCAGCGCTGATGCTGGACATCGACTTCTTCAAGCCGATCAACGACACCCACGGCCACGCCTTCGGCGACGCCGTGCTGCAAGCCGTGGCGAAGGAGCTGACGCAAGGGTTGCGCGAGGTGGATCTGCTCGGCCGCCTCGGTGGCGAGGAGTTTGCCGCGATTCTGCCGGAGACCGACTTGCAGCAGGCGCTGCAAGTTGCCGAGCGGGTGCGCAACAGCGTGCAGGCGCTGTCCTTCACCAGCGAGGACGGTAGCCGCGTGCGCCTGACCCTGAGCATCGGCGTGGCCGCACGCCGCGAAGGTGAACTTCGTCTGGAAGACCTGCTGGCCCGCGCCGACCGCGCCCTGTACCGGGCCAAGGCCGGCGGGCGCAATCGTACCGAGACCGCGCCCGGCCTCTAGCTGGAGAGCAACTAGCCGAAGATGGTCACCGTCTGCCGGCCGATCGCCAGGAGCTGGCCATCCGCCGACCAGGTCTGCGCCGCAATATGGCCGTAGCCATTGCGGGCATGCTCGATGGTCGCCAGGTACTGGCACCAGGCATTGGCCGGCATCGACGGCAGTGGCTGGACGAACTCCACGGTCCAGGTCAGCGAGCTGGAGGGTGCAGGCGTTTTCAGGTGCGGCAGGTTGGCCGGCGGCCAGGCGTCGATCAGCGCCAGCAGGTGGCTGACTTCCATCGGTTCCTCGCCCACGTCATCGCCACGGAAGCGCATCCAGCCGCCCATCTCGCGCTCGCGGCTGGCGGAGAACGGCATATGCCCGACCGCCCAGCGCATGGCGATGTTCTGGGTGAAGGCCGGCATCAGCTTGCGAATGTAGGGCAGCTCCTGGCAGTCCTCGACAGCCTTGAAGGCCGGTGGCGGCAAGCCGTCCATCTGCACACTGGACTCGCGCGACACGCCGAAGCTGCCCTGGGCCAGCAACACCACCTGACCGTTCTGCACGGCGCGGCAGAACACCTGGCTGACCGACTTGCCCTCGCGCAGGACTTCCGCCTCGAAGCTCACCGGCACTTCCACCTCGATGGGGCCGACGAAGGTGATCGCCAGCGAACGCACCGGCCGCCCAGCCTCAGCCACCGAAGCCATGGCCTCGTAGGCCAGCGCCGCCACCAGGCCGCCGAAACTCGCACGGCCCTGGGCCCAGGCGGCAGGGATGACGATGGATAACGGCGCGGCGCGCACCGCCCGGAGCATTTCGCTGAAGGACATGGTCAACTTCCTTGGGGCTTCTGGAAAATGGCAGCAGGTTGCGATCTTAGGGGTAGAGGCAACCCCGGCAAACCATCCAAAGCCTTGTCCCTTGCAGGAAATGCCCCGTCATCAATGGCCTCTATGCAGTGCCTTCTCCAGGGCCTCCAGGCTCTCGTCGGCGAGGCGCTCGGCGAGGTCGTGGCGGGCATTCCAGTGGGGTTGCAGCGGCATCAGGTCCAGCTCGCGTTCGCTGCGGATCAGCCATTGCTCGTAGTCATGCCAGTCGCCCAGGGCCGATTGCGCGTCCTTCAGCGGCGCCAGCAGGCGTTGCGGCACGGCGGACTCCTTCGGGTAGGCCTCCAGCGAATAGCGCACCCGCTTGATCAGCAGGCGCAGGCGATGACGGTCGTGGTCTGGGTCTTTCAGGGCATCACGCAGCTTCTGCCATTCTCTGGCCAGGCGCTTCTCCACCTTGCCATGCAGCCCCTTGAGCACGCCGTGGCGCTCGGAGGTTCGCCACAGTTGTGGCCAGCCATCCAGGCGCATCATCAGGCGCTCCCACTGCGGGCTGGCAAGTAGCGTGGCGTAGCCGGAGATCAACGCGGGCCGGCGCAGTGCGGCGGCACGCTCGTAGCCTTCGGCCTCCAGCACCGGCAGCAGTACTTCCAGATCGCGTAGCGGGCCGCTGAGCCGGCCCATGTCGCCCAGCGCCTGCTCCAGCTCGTCGATACCGGGCATGCCCCTCACCGGGTGCAGCAGACTGCGCAGCCGGCGTACGGCGATGCGCAGGTCGTGCAGTGCTTCAGGGTCGGACTCGGCCTTCAGGCGGGAGGACGCGGCGAACAAGGCGACCTCCTGCTCGATCAGATGGCTCACCAGGTAATCGCTGAAGGAGGTCACGGCAGGCTCCACTCGAGGGTTGAAATAACAGGTTAGCCCCCACCAACGAAGCGGCAAGGGCCGTGATGTCACGTTCCGTTTCCGCGTGAAATCCGTAGGCGCCAGGGCAACTCTCGGCGCAGGCATGCCAAGTGCTCACGCAGCTCGGCAGGCGATGTAGCCGCACCGCCGTAACGCTGTTTTTCGAAGGCATCCAGATAACTGCGGATTGCCTGAGCGTTGGCCGGCAAAACCTTGATGGCACGACGACAGAAATCCCGCGCGCCCTCACCCGGCTCGCGACGCACGCCCAGCGGCGCGAGCATTCGCTCGAAGCGCTGGAAGCTGCGCAACGGGACATCGGTGGTGCGCCGCCAGGGCTTGAACAGCACCAGCGCCAGCAAGCCCAGCATCACGCCGGCGCCGACCACCAGCAAGGCACCGACCCATTGCCGGTCCAGCCCTCCGAACCAGCGCTTCAACATGTCGCCCTGTTGTTCGGCCTGGTAGCCCAGCACCCAGCGCTGCCAGCCATAGTTGACGTCGTCCCAGGCCATGCGCAACTGGTTGAGCAGCGCGAAGTTGCGGTAGCGCAGGGGCGAAAACGGGTCGGACTCCAGGAAGCTGCCTTCCTGGCTCATGGCCGCTTCCAGCCCCTGCTCGATACGTTCGGGAGCCACGGCCCCCGTTGGGTCGACCCGCGTCCAGCCCCGGCCACGCTGCCAGTACTCCACCCAGGCGTGGGCGTCGAACTGACGGATCGCCAGGTAATTGCCCGAGGGGCTGGCCTCGCCGCCCTGGTAGCCGGTAACTACGCGAGCTGGAATGCCGGCTGCGCGCAGGACGAAGGTCATGGCGCCGGCGTAGTGCTCGCAGAAGCCGGCGCGGGTGTCGAACAGAAAACCGTCGATGCGCTCCGGGCCGGCATCCGGCGGACGCAGTGTGTAACGGAACGGCTGCTCGCGCAGGTGCCGGAGCATCGCCTGCACCAGCTCCTCAGGCTGCGGGTAGCGTTCGCGCAGTTGCTGTGCCCAGGCGCGAGCCCGTGGGTTGCCGCCCTGTGGCAAGGCAAGGTTGATCCGTTGCGCGCGGACGGCGTCATCAGGCTCCAGCTGCGCGTCCGGCCAGGAGGTGGCGCGGTACAGCAGCCCCTGGCGAACCGGCAGGCGCCGCTCCAGGTGGAAGTCGCTCATCATTCGCGCATCGCCCAGGCTGGTCTGCGCCACATCCAGGGCAAACAGCCAGGGGCGACCGTTGGGCTCCATGATCACCTGGTACTGCAAGGGCTGACCCTGCTGCCGCCATTGAGGCGCAAGATCGCCACGCTGGAACGCTGTGCTCCAGCGCACACCATCGAACCGCTCCAGGGTCAACGCGCGCCAGTACAGCTGCGAGTGCGGCGGCGGCTGGCCGTCGAAGCTCACCCGAAAAGCCAGCGCGGGGGACTGGCTCAGCTCGACCATGTCCCCTGGCGCCATGCTGTCGCTCAGCCCGGTCATGGCCTTGTCGCCCGGCAGCGGCAACGACCACAGCGGCCCCATGCGCGGGAACAGCAGGAACATCAGCAGCATCAGCGGCAAGGCTTGCAGCAGCAGACCGGCAGCCAGACGCAGGGGCGGCATCGGGCGTGCGGCGAAGCCGCTCTGCTGCAACCCGATGGCCGCGGCCAGCAGGGCGAGCACCGGTAGCAGGCTGAAGGCGGCAGCAATGATGTCGTCCTGGAAGAGATAGCTGGTGGTCACCGCGAAGAAGCCCAGCAGGATCAGCACCCACGCATCGCGGCGGGTCTTGAGTTCCACCAGCTTGACCACGAAGGCGGCGATCAGCAGCACCACACCGGCATCCAGCCCGATCAGTGAACCACGGGAAAACCACACACCCAACCCGGCCGCCGCCACCAGCGCCAGTTTGGCGAGGCCACTGGGATAGCTGGCACGCATGCGGAACACCTGGATGCGCCAGGCGGCGCAACCCAACCAGAGGGCGACGATCCACAGCGGCAGGTGCTCCAGATGCGGAATGATCACCACCGCCTGGGCCACCAGCAGCCAGGTCAGGGCCACCCGCGGGATGGGCTGGACGGTAACGGCGGCCACCCGGCTCATCGTTTCGTCCCATGCAAGGCGAGCGCCCGCAGACAGGCATCGCGATGGGCATCGTCCAGGCCGACCGCGAGCTGCGCATCCGGCAGGCGCAACCCGAAGGGCTGCTGCCGCAATGACAGTTGCAGGACCCAGTAGCAAAGGCGCGACAAGCGCCCCTCGGTGTCGCCGCCCAGGCTGTTGAACTCCAGCCAGACGCTGCGCCCGGCCAGCGCGGAGAAGTCCTTCACCAGCAACCCTTGGCCACGCGAATAAGCCTTCCAGTGCAGGCGGCGGCGCGAGTCGCCGGGCTGGTAAGGCCTCAGCCCCTGGTAATCATCGACGCCGCGCCCACTGGGGCGCACGCCCTCTTCATCGTTTTCCGCCGGGCCGGCTTCCAGCGGCAGGTCGCCGGGCTGTGGGTGCGGATACACCAGCACCGACTGATCCAGATCGACCCAGCTCCAGGCCACCAGCAGCCCCAACGGGAAACGGCTTTCCACGCGCAGTCGGCCGGGGCGCAACCAGCCACGTCGCTGCGCCGTCATCGTGAGCAGCACTTCTTCGGCGTGGTCTGCCGCGACATCGGCGAACTGCATGCGCTCGGCCTCCCAGCCCAGGCCGATGGCCTGCCGGGCGCGCCCTTCGCCTTCCAGGCGTACGCGAAATGCCGCCTGCTCACCGACGAACACCGGCTGTGCGCCGAGCGCCGTCAGCCGCAGCCCACCCAGGTTCCGGTAGGTGTGCAGGATGGCGACGATGAACAGCGAGAGCAGCAGGAAGGTCAGGCCGTAGGCCAGGCTGTTCTGGTAATTGATCGCCGTGAGCAGCATCAGCAGCAGGGCGACGCCGAACGCCATACCCTGGCGGGTGGGAATGATGAAAATGCGTCGCTGGTTGAGTTGCAACGACGGTGACGGCGGTATGCGCCGGGCTATCCAGCTCTGCCACAGCGGCCTGACCCTGACGAGCATGGCATGCCCCTCAGAGAGCCGGGACTTCGCGCAGCAACCACTGCACCAGCGCGCCACCACCATGCCCGGCTGGGTCGGCCTGGTCGCGCAAGCGGTGGCCGGCCACCGAGGGCAGCACGGCTTGCACATCCTCCGGGATCACATAATCGCGCCCGGCCAGCAGCGCCCAGGCACGCGCCGCCGCCAGCAGCGCCAGGCTGCCGCGCGGCGACAGCCCCAGGGCAAAAGCCGGCTGGCTGCGCGTGGCTTCCACCAGGCGCAGCACGTAATCCACCAGAGCGTCACTGGCGCGCACCTCCAGCACTTCGCCCTGAAGGGCCTGGAGTTCCTGCGGGTCAAGCACTGGCTCCAGGCGTGGCAGCAGGTCACGGCGCGCCTCGCCCAGCAGCAACGCTTTCTCGGCGGCGCGGCCGGGGTAGCCCAGGGATAGGCGCATGAGGAAGCGGTCGAGCTGGGACTCGGGCAGCGCGAAGGTGCCACCCTGGGTCACCGGGTTCTGCGTGGCAATGACGAAGAAGGGCTCGGGCAGCGGCCGGGTGGCGCCCTCGATGGTCACCTGCCCCTCCTCCATGGCCTCGAGCAGCGCGCTCTGGCTCTTGGGCGTGGCGCGGTTGATCTCGTCGGCCAGTACCAGCTCGGAGAAGATCGGTCCGGGATGGAACACGAACTGTCCGGTGTCCTTGTCGAACACCGAGGTGCCCAGCACGTCGCCGGGCAACAGGTCGGAAGTGAACTGGATGCGCTGGAAGCTCAGCCCCAGCACTTTTGCCAGGGCATGGCTCAACGTGGTCTTGCCCATGCCGGGCAAGTCCTCGATGAGTAGGTGACCGCGGGCCAGCAGACACGTCAGCGCCAGCCTTACCTGCACTTCCTTGCCGAGCAGCACCTGATCGACTGCCTTCAGACAATTCTCCAGCTTGGCGTGCATCCTGACCCTCTCATCCCCGGAAAACTCCGATCCTACTGGTCCAGGACAGAGCATCAAAGGCTTCGACACATTTAGTCCGCAATCTGTGATGTAGAGCTGTGATCCAGAGCGCCTCAACGACCCAGCAGGCGCTCCGCCAGCCAACTCGCGGCCGGCCCCAGCCGACGCTGGCGCGACCAGATGACATCCACCGCCACCCGGCGCGGCCAGCCGGCGACCTTCAGCTCCTGCATACGTCCGCCGGCGAAGCGTCCTACCATCCAGCTGGGCAATTCGATCCATCCGAATCCCAGCACCGCCATGTCCAGCAACAGCAGGTAGTTCGGTGCGCTCCAGCAGCGTCCACCGAGCATCGGCGCCGCGTCATCCAGATAGGTATTCAGGCGCAGCGCACGGTAAGCCAGCAGGTCTTCGCGCTCCACGCGTTCGCGGCCGGCCAGCGGATGGTCGCGGCTGACGAAGAGACCGAACTCGGCCTGCTCGCTCAAGGTCGCCGAGCTGATGTCCGGCGCGTAATCCTTCCGTGCGGCGAGCAACCCCAGGCTGGCGCGTCCCTGGACGACCAGATCGAGCACGTCGCTGTCCTCGGCGATCAGCCATTCGAATTCCAGGTCCGGGTAGCGTGCATCGATCTCCGCCAGGCGCGCCTCGAATTCGGCGGATTGGTAGGTGTCCGACATCGCCAGGGTTACTCGTGACTCCAATCCTCCGACGAGCTGATGGGCAAGCTGTCCGAGGCGATCGTTCGCCATCAACACCTCTTCGACTCGCCCGAGCAACGCATGACCGGCCTCGGTCAACTGCGGCTGGCGGCTGCTGCGGTCGAACAGGGTCAGGCCGAGGTCGATTTCCAGGCGGGCGATGGCCTCGCTGACGGTGGACTGGCTCTTGCCCAGCTTGCGCGCGGCGGCGCTGAACGAGCCCAGACAGGCCGCCTCGGCGAAGGCCTGCAGGGATTCGGGGGAGTATTGCATCGTGGCACCCTCTTCCATCGGTTAAGCCGATGGTATCCAACTTAGATCCAGCCGGTCGACCGATGATAATAGCGCCGGACCGACGGAGTCGGCCTTCTCGTGAATTGAGAGCTTTAATGCCTGGAGATACCCCATGACCCCCACTAAAACCCTGAAAGAGCGGATGTTCCACGCCGGCCTTTTCGAGCTGCTGGCGGTGGTCATCTGCGCACCGACCCTGGCCTGGCTGATGGACAAACCGCTGGGCCACATGGGCGCCATGACCCTGATGTTCTCGGCCATCGCCACCGTATGGAACATGCTGTTCAACGCCGCCTTCGACCGCGCGCAGAACCGCATGGGCTTCAGCCGTACCCTGTCGGTACGCGTGCTGCATGCCTCGCTGTTCGAACTGGGCCTGATCGTCCTGCTGGTGCCGCTGGCCGCCTGGTGGCTGTCGGTGAGCCTGCTGCAGGCCTTCATCCTCGACATCGGCCTGGTGCTGTTCTTCCTGCCCTACGCGCTGGTGTTCAACTGGGTGTACGACGTGCTGCGCGAGCGGCTGCTCAATCGCGCACAAGCCACCGCTCAAGCGCAGAGCTGAACCTTGTAGGAGCGAGCTTGCTCGCGAACCGCCCAGCTCATGCGCAGCCGGTAGATTCGTTCGCGAGCAAGCTCGCTCCTACGAAGAGCAGAAACAAAAAAGCCCGCATCGCTGCGGGCTTTTTCATGTCCGAAAGAACGCGATCAGGCCAGGCTGGCAGCAATCTCGGCCAGGGCCTTGGCCGGGTCGGCGGCCTGGCTGATCGGGCGGCCGATCACCAGGTAGTCCGAGCCGTTGTCCAGCGCCTGGCGCGGGGTGAGGATGCGGCGCTGGTCGTCCTGGGCGCTACCGGCAGGACGGATGCCGGGAGTAACCAGTTGCAGGGCCGGGTGCGCGGCTTTCAGGGCCGGCGCTTCCTGGGCGGAACAGACCAGACCGTCCATACCGGCCTTCTGCGCCAGAGCTGCCAGGCGCAACACCTGCTCCTGCGGCTCGACGTCCAGGCCGATGCCGGCCAGGTCCTCGCGCTCCATGCTGGTCAGTACGGTCACGCCGATCAGCAGCGGCGACGGTCCATTGAAGGCGTCCAGGGTCTCGCGGCAGGCGCTCATCATGCGCAGGCCGCCGGAGCAGTGCACGTTGACCATCCACACGCCCATCTCGGCGGCGGCGCGCACGGCCATCGCGGTGGTATTGGGGATGTCGTGGAATTTCAGGTCGAGGAAGACTTCGAAGCCGCGGCTGTTGAGGGTCTCGACGATGCCGGCGGCGCAGCTGGTGAACAGCTCCTTGCCCACCTTCACCCGGCACAGCTTCGGATCGAGCTGATCGGCCAGCGCCAGCGCGGCTTCACGGGTGGGGAAATCCAGGGCGACGATGATCGGGGTCTGGCAGGCGGACATGGGCTCTCTCGCGGGTATCGAAAAAATCGGCGCGCATTGTCGCAGAAACGCGCCGACTTCCGTAGCCCGCCCGGCAGGAATGCTGCGTCGCCGACGGCGATCAGGCACTCAGCCGCTCGCGCAGGCGGCCGAGCATACCCAGCAGGCTGCCGACCTTCTCCCGCTCGCGCTCCTCGCGCGGTACTTCGGCGATGCGCGCGACCTTCTGCTCAGGCTGCGCACGCCATAGTAGCGCCTGCTCGGCGGCGGCCTTCAGGCCCTTTTCGAACAGTCCCCGGCGGATCGGCTTGGGCAGGTAGCGGAAGATCTGCGCCTGGTTGATCAGCGCCAGCAGGTCCTGGGTGTCGCGGAACGGTGTAACGACGATGCTCAGCAGGCGCGGATGGGCCTGGGCCAGGGACTTGAGTAGCGGCGCGGTGTCCTCGCCGGCGAGTTTCAGGTCGCTGATGAGGATGTCGATGGGCTCACTGTTGAGCCGCACGATGGCCTCGGCCAGGTTGCGCGCACGGTGCAGCTGGTGGGTGCCGGCGCTGCAGAACTCGCCGACGCAGGCCAGTGTCTCGGCGTCCTCGTCGAGCAACAGCACATTGAGAGGCGCGACGACTCGGCTGATGGCCTTGGTATCGATGGGCTCGGCCGGTGCCTGGCGCTGGGCGATCTCGGCGGCCTGGCGCAGGGTGAAGGCCATTTCCTGCGGATCCCACGGCTTGGTCAGGTAGCGGAAGATACCGCCGCTGTTGAGCGCCTCCACCGCGGCGTCGAGGTCCGAATACCCGGTCAGCAGGATGCGCAGGGTGTCCGGGGCGATCTCCTGGGCCTGGGCGAGCAACTCGGCGCCGGTCATCTGCGGCATGCGCTGGTCGCTGACGAGGATATCGATGCGTTCCTCGCGCAGGCGCTGCAGGGCCTTGTGCGGATCGGTCTCCACCAGCACGTCGTAGTGACGGCGGAACTGCATCGCGAGACTGCGCAGGATGCGCTCCTCGTCGTCGACGAAGAGGATGCGGACAGGCTGCTGGCTCATGTTCAGGCGCTCCGTTTCAGTTCGCTGGCCTGCTGGATCGGCAGGCTGATGAGGAATCGCGTACCGCGTCCGGGCTCGGACGCCACGCGGATGCGGCCGCCGTGGTCCTGGACGATCTTGTAGCTGATCGACAGGCCCAGGCCCGTACCCTGCCCCACCGGCTTGGTGGTGAAGAAGGGGTCGAAGATGCGCGTGCGCACCTCCTCGTTCATGCCCTTGCCGTTGTCCTGCACCGAGAGGTGCACATGGGTTTCGTCCGCCCAGGATTTCACCTGGATCAGGCCGAACTTCTCCATCGCCTGGGCGGCGTTGGTCAGCAGGTTGAGCAGCACCTGGTTGATCTGGCTGGCGGCGCAGGCGACCTTGGGCAGCGCACCGAGCTGGGTCGCGACCTCGGCCTTTTCCTTGATGCTATTGCGGGCAATCAGCAGCGCACTGCGCACGCAGTCGTTGAGGTCGATTTCCTCGCTGCGGGCACGGTCCAGGCGCGCGAAGTCCTTCAGGCCGCCGACCAGTTCGCCAATCTGCGCCAGGCCGAAGTCGGTGTCGCCGAACAGCTGGTCGAGATCGCCCACCAACTGCTCCAGCGCAGCTTCGTCGCGGGCCTGCTCGAAAGCGGCGCGGGCACGAGCCAGTTGTTCAGCGTTGCAATCCGGATCGTCCAGGCAATCGTTGAGCAGGGTCTGCGCTTCGGTCAGGCCCAGCAGCGGAATCAGCAGTTCGCGCAGCAGCGCGACGTTGTTCTTCACATAGCCCAGCGGAGTGTTCAGCTCATGGGCAACCCCGGCGACCATCTGCCCGAGGGACGCCATTTTCTCCGACTGCACCAGTTGCGCCTGGGATTCGCGCAGGTCCTGCAGCGTCTTGTTTAGCACCTGATTGCGCTGGGCGACGCGCTGTTCCATGGCTTTGAGCAGGTCGAGCACCGTGCCCAGACCGAGGTAGCGTCCCTGCTCGTCCACCAGAACGAAGTCCTCGGTGATCGGGTAACTCAGCTGGGCGGTAACCTGTTGCGAGGCTTCTTCGAGGCTCAGGTCGCCGCGTACTTTCAGCGGCTGGGCGTTCATCACGTCGCTGGCCGGACGGCGCCCCCAGAGGTCGCGGCCGAAGCGCTGCATGAAGATGTCCTGCAGGCCATTACGGCTGACCAGCCCCAGCGGCATTCCGGCGGCATCCACCACCGGCAGCGAAAGGAAGGAACGGTGCTCGGCGTCGAGGAAGCGTTCGGCCACGTCGCTGATGCTCAGTTCCGGGGCCAAGGGCGCAACCTGGCGCAACAGCTCGTGCAGGGCGCGGGTGGTCATCGGCGAATCTCCGGTCGCTGGAATGGGCGCCAGTAGACCAGCGGCAGATTGCCATCCTGTGACAGCCGTCGCGTGGCCAGGAAGCTTCACGGCGTGGTCATCGCACTGCAACAAGCGCTCCTGCGGCGCACCCGAACGGGACGCGCGCAACAGCACCGCACCGCTTCGAAGCAGGCGAACAGGTGGCGAATGTTCACGAAACGACGCGATCAGGCACTTTGCGACCGGGTTCCGGGGAATGGCACGGCCACTGCACGAAGGCACGGGTCGTGTCTTTCATCCTCTGTCCTGGAGACCTCGCATGAGCACGCAACTCAAACCCACCCTCGGCACCCTGCACCTGTGGGGCATCGCCGTGGGTCTGGTGATTTCCGGTGAGTATTTCGGTTGGAGCTACGGCTGGGGCGTGGCCGGCACCCTCGGCTTCCTGGTCACCACCCTGCTGGTAGCGACCATGTACACCTGCTTCATCTTCAGCTTCACCGAGCTGACCACGGCGATTCCTCACGCCGGCGGGCCCTTCGCCTACAGCCGCCGCGCCTTCGGCGAAAAAGGCGGGCTGGTGGCCGGCCTCGCCACGCTGATCGAGTTCGTCTTCGCCCCGCCGGCCATCGCCATGGCCATCGGCGCCTACCTCAACGTGCAGTTCCCGTCGCTCGATCCGAAGCACGCAGCGGTCGGCGCCTACCTGATCTTCATGACGCTGAACATCCTCGGTGTGAGCATCGCTGCCACCTTCGAGCTGATCGTCACCCTTCTTGCGGTGGGCGAGTTGCTGGTGTTCATGGGCGTGGTGGCGCCGGGCTTCAGCTTCAGCAACTTCGTGCTCAATGGCTGGGCCGGCTCCGACAGCTTCGGCGGCGCGGCGATCGGTGGCATCTTCGCGGCGATTCCCTTCGCCATCTGGTTCTTCCTCGCCATCGAAGGCGCCGCCATGGCCGCCGAGGAAGCCAAGGACCCGAAACGCACCATTCCCAAGGCCTACGTCAGCGGCATCCTCACCCTGGTGGTGCTGGCCCTGGGCGTGATGCTGTTCGCCGGCGGCGCGGGCGACTGGAAAGCCCTCTCCGGGATCAACGACCCGCTGCCGCAGGCTATGAAGATGGTGGTCGGCGAAAACTCCGGCTGGCTGCACATGCTGGTGTGGATCGGCCTGTTCGGCCTGGTCGCCAGCTTCCACGGCATCATCCTGGGTTACTCGCGGCAGTTCTTCGCGCTGGCTCGCGCGGGCTACCTGCCGCGCGGCCTGGCGAAACTCTCGCGTTTCCAGACCCCGCACCGGGCGATCATCGCCGGTGGCCTGGTGGGTATCGCGGCTATCTACAGCGACGGCCTGATCGCCCTGCAAGGCATGAGCCTGACCGCCGCGATGATCACCATGAGCGTATTCGGCGCCATCGTCATGTACATCATGAGCATGCTCAGCCTGTTCAAGCTGCGCCGCAGCGAACCGGACCTGGAGCGCAGCTTCCGCGCGCCGGGCTTCCCCGTGGTGCCCGGCATCGCCCTGGCGCTGGCCGTGCTGTGCCTGGTGGCGATGGTGTGGTTCAACCTGCAGATCGCCGGCATCTTCCTGGCGTTCATGGCGGTGGGCTTCGTCTACTTCCAGCTCACCGCCGCCCATCGCGCCAGCGCCCCGGCGGACGCTATGCTGACGGGAGCCTGATCGCCATCCGCGCCCTGCCCTTGCAACGGGGCGCGGGATAACCGGGATGTCCGCATGATCTACCAGACCACTGTCGGTAGCCTGACCTACCGTTTCCCCGACCTGAAGACCCTGCTCGCCAAGGCCAGCCCGGCCCGCTCCGGCGATGCCCTGGCGGGCCTGGCCGCCAATAGCTACGAAGAGCGCATGGCGGCGAAGATCGCCCTCGCCGAGGTGCCGCTCAAGCGCTTCCTCGACGAGGCGCTGATTCCCTACGAGGAAGATGAAGTCACCCGGCTGATCCTCGACAGCCATGACGCCGCCGCCTTCGCGCCGATCAGCCACCTCAGCGTCGGCGATTTCCGCGACTGGCTGCTGCTGGACAGCACCGACAGCGCCACGCTCGCCAGCGTCGCCAAAGGCATTACCCCGGAAATGGCCGCCGCGGTGAGCAAGCTGATGCGCAATCAGGATCTGATCCTGGTGGCGAAGAAATGCCGCGTGGTCACTCGCTTCCGCAACACCATCGGGCTTCCAGGGCACCTCTCGGTACGCCTGCAGCCCAACCACCCCACGGACGATGTGCGCGGCATCGCCGCCAGCATGCTCGACGGCCTGCTCTACGGTTCGGGGGATGCAGTCGTCGGCATCAATCCGGCCAGCGATTCGCAGGCCACCCTGATGCAGCTGTGGCAGATGATGGACGAGCTGCGCCAGCGTTTCGAGATTCCCATGCAGAGCTGCGTGCTCACCCACGTCACCTCGCAGATCCAGGCCATCGAGGCAGGCGCGCCGATCGACCTGGTGTTCCAGTCCATCGCCGGCACGCAGAAGACCAACGAGAGCTTCGGCATCGACCTCGCCCTGCTGCGTGAGGCCCACGCGGCGGCACTGTCGCTGGGGCGCGGCACGCTGGGCGACAACGTCATGTACTTCGAGACCGGCCAGGGCAGCGCACTGTCAGCCGGTGGCCACCATGGTGTCGACCAGCAGACCTGCGAAGCCCGCGCCTACGCCGTGGCCCGCGAGTTCCGCCCGCTGCTGACCAACAGCGTGGTCGGCTTCATCGGCCCGGAATACCTTTACGACGGCAAGCAGATCATCCGTGCCGGGCTGGAGGATCACTTCTGCGCCAAGCTGCTGGGCGTGCCCATGGGCTGCGACGTCTGCTACACCAACCACGCCGAAGCCGACCAGGACGACATGG
The DNA here is from genome assembly GCF_051990045.1 of Pseudomonas sp. YH-1. Lineage (NCBI taxonomy): Bacteria > Pseudomonadati > Pseudomonadota > Gammaproteobacteria > Pseudomonadales > Pseudomonadaceae > Pseudomonas > Pseudomonas sp. YH-1. The sequence goes on from NZ_CP178184.1 coordinate 5,357,076, forward strand.
ACAACCTGCTGACCCTGCTGGGCGCGGCGGGCATCACCTTCATCATGGGCATCCCCGGCGCCGACGACATCATGCTCAACTACCAGAGCACCTCCTTCCATGACGCCCTCTACCTGCGCAGCACCCTGGGCCTGAAGCGCGCGCCGGAGTTCGACGCCTGGCTGGCGAAGATGGCGATCACCGAAGCCTCGGGTCAGTTGCGGCCGATAGGCCGTGGCCACGATCTGCTGCGGGCATTCTGAGGAGGAGCCAGCATGGACCTGATCCAGAACGACCCTTGGGATGAACTGCGTGCGCACACTTCCGCGCGCATCGCGCTGGGCCGTGTCGGCTCCAGCCTGCCGACCCGAGAGGTACTGAAGTTTGGCCTGGCCCACGCCCAGGCCCGCGATGCGGTGCACCATCCGCTGGACTTCGAGGCACTGCAGCAATCGCTGACCCACGAAGGCTTCCGAGTCCTGCGCGCACGCAGCGAGGCGCCGGACCGCCAGACCTACCTCCTGCGTCCGGACCTGGGCCGAGCCCTGCACCCGGACAGCCAGTGGCAGCTCAAGGGCGAGAAGCTAGCTGCGGAGCTGGTCATCGTGATCGCCGACGGTCTCTCCTCCTTTGCCGTCCAGCAGCACGCGCTGCCGCTGCTGAGTGCGCTGCGCGAGCGCTTCGTCACCGACTGGCAGCACACGCCGGTGGTGCTCGCCGAACAGGGCCGCGTGGCCATTGGCGACGGCATCGGCGAGGCACTGGGAGCGAAGCTGGCGCTGGTGCTGATCGGCGAGCGCCCCGGCCTCAGCTCGCCGGACAGCCTCGGCCTGTACCTCACCTGGCAACCGCGCGTGGGCCGCATGGACAGCGAGCGCAACTGCATCTCCAACGTGCGACCGCAGGGGCTGCCCTACGGGCTGGCGGCACACAAGCTCGCCCACCTGCTGCAACAGGCCCTGCGCCTGCGGGTGAGCGGCGTCCGACTCAAGGACGACAGCGACCTGCCCGAAGCGATCAGTCTGAACCGGCCCGCGCCTGACAAGGTCTGAATCACAGCGTATCGTGATAGTCCACTGCCACTGTCGGAGACGGGACCATGCCCTGGTATGCCTGGTTGATCATTGCCCTAGCCCTGGGCTCCATCGTCGGCGCGCTGATGATGCTGCGCGATACCGCGAAAAAGCTCCCGCTCACCGAGGAGCAGCTCAAGCGCATCCATGAGCGCAATGCCGAAATGGACGCCAAGGAAGCCGAAGACAAGCGTTGAAAATCGCCTAACTGACTGACGCTTCAGTCAAAAACTGGCCGCAGCGATGGCCAGCGGCAGCCTAAATTGCCTAGACTGCGCCTCCTTGTTGGAGGAAAGAATGCTCAGGAAACTCCTGCCGCTGCTGCCCATCGTGTTGTTGCTCTGCGGATTCGCACTGGGATTCGTCCAGCCGGTGGGGTTGTTGATCGGCGCCATCTACCTGGCCTGGACCCTCTACGGCGAGCATCGCCTGCCGCGCCTGCTCTGGTGGCTGGTGTGCCTGGTGCTCAGTATCGCCCTGGCCGCACACCTGCTGCCAGGCACTACCTCGTGGACACTCTGGCCGGTGCGCCAGCTCAGCCCGGACGCCCCCGTCTACGCCCTGCACCTGTCCTGGGACAAGGCGCTGGTCGGCGCCACCCTGCTCGCCTGGTGGCTGCGCCGCGACCCGGTGCCGACGGAGAAACGCTCCCCGGATTTCGCCGCCATCGTCATCGTCACCACGCTGTTCGCCGTGCCGCTGGTGGCCGTCGCCGGTGGCCTGGTGGTCTGGAACCCGAAATGGCCGCCCGGCTTCTGGCTGTGGATGCTGGTCAACGTCTGCGTGATCTCGCTGACCGAGGAAGCCTTCTTCCGCGGCCTGCTGCAAAGCGAGCTGGTTCGCCGCTTCGGCGCCTTTGCCGGGGTCGCGGTCGCCAGCGTGCTGTTCGGCATGGTGCACTGGCCGATCAATCCGCTTTTCGCCGTGGTCGCCGGCATCGCCGGCCTGGGTTATGGCCTGGCGTTCTACTTCAGCGGGCGCCTGCTGGTGCCGATTCTGCTGCATGCGGCAGTGAACTGCCTGCACCTGCTGCTGTTCAGCTATCCGTTGCGGATTATCTGATCCCGCACTGCGGGCTATCCCCGTAGGAGCGAGCTTGCTCGCGAACAAACCCTGCTGCGGGGCTGGTTCGCGAGCAAGCTCGCTCCTACGAAGAGCCTTACGTCGAGCACCAGAAATTACTCGCGCATCACCAGCAGCAACGCCTGCTCGGCCAGTTCGTCCAACGTCAGGCTGCCTTCGGGGCGGAACCAGGTGATCGACCAGGACAGCGCCCCGGTGAGGAAGCGCCGCAGGATGAACGGATCGCCCTGGCTGAATCCCGCCAGGCGGGCCTCCTCCAGCACTTCCAGCCACATCTGTTCGTAGATATCGCGCAGGCTGAGGATATACGCCTGGCCTTCTTCCGACAGCGAGCGCCATTCGTAAACCAGCACCGCCATCGCCTCGCCGGTACCCCCGGTGATCGACTGCAGCTCGCAACGGATCAGCGCCAGCAGGCGTTCGCGCAGGGTCGTCGCATCGGCCAGCGCGGCACGCATCAGGGCGGTGTTGTAGAGGATGGTTTCCTCCATCACCGAGCGGAGGATTTCATCCTTGCTCTTGAAGTGATGGAAGATGCTGCCGGACTGGATACCCACCGCGCCGGCCAGGTCGCGCACCGTGGTGCGTTCGTAGCCCTTGCTGCGGAACAGGTGCGCAGCCGTGTGCAACAGCTTGCCGCGGGCGCTTTCCGGGTCGGTGATCTGCCCGGTCTTGACCAGCTCCAGCATGACTTCGCGGGCTTTGCGGTCATCCACGCTGTTCTCTCCCCATGAGGCCCATTGGCCGATCTGCTCAGGACGATTCATCGAAACGCCCTGCAAGTGCTTGTGTTGTCTGACGAAATGTAAGCCCGCGAACCCCAACCAAGCAAGCGCTTGGCCATCCAATGGTTGGGGTTGTCACGCTTTCGGGGCTTTTCAACCAAGCGCTTGCTTGGTAATGTCGATCCATCACTCAGCGTCACGGGCAGAACAATGACTAGAACCGTACGTATCGGCTGCGCCTCCGCCTTCTGGGGCGACACCTCCACCGCCGCCGCCCAACTGGTGCGCGGCGCGGAAATGGACTACCTGGTGTTCGACTACCTGGCCGAAATCACCATGTCGATCATGGCCGGCGCCCGCCTGAAGAACCCCGAGGCAGGCTACGCCACCGACTTCGTCGAAGTGATGACACCCTTGTTGGGCGACATCGCCTCGAAGCAGGTGCGCGTGATCAGCAACGCCGGCGGGGTGAACCCTCAGGCCTGCGCCAGTGCCCTTGCCGCCGCCTGCGAAAAGGCCGGCGTGACGCTGAAGATCGCCGTGGTGCACGGCGACAACCTGCAGCCACGCCTGGGCGAACTGGCCAAGTCCGGCATCCGAGAGATGTTCAGCGATGCGCCGATGCCGCCCATGTGCGTGTCGGTCAACGCCTACCTGGGCGCCCCCGGCATCGTCGACGCGCTGAAGGCCGGCGCCGACATCGTCATCACCGGTCGCGTGGTGGACAGCGCAGTGGTCAGCGCCGCCCTGGTACACGAGTTCGGCTGGGCCTGGAACGACTACGACAAACTGGCCCAGGCCGCGCTGGCCGGACACATCATCGAGTGCGGCGCGCAGTGCACCGGAGGCAACTTCACCGACTGGGAAAGCGTGCCGGACTACGAGCACATCGGTTTCCCACTCGTCGAAGTGCAGGCTGACGGCACATTTGTCGTGACCAAGCCGCAGGGCACCGGCGGACTGGTGACGCCGCTGTCAGTGGGTGAGCAGATGCTCTACGAGATCGGCGACCCGCGTGCCTACCTGCTGCCCGATGTGGTCTGCGACTTCACCCAGGTCCAGCTCGCCCAGGCGGGCGACAACCGCGTCGCCGTCCGTGGCGCACGTGGCCTGCCGCCGACCGGCCAATACAAGGTCAGCGCCACCTACCCGGATGGTTTTCGCTGCACCGCCAGCTGCCTGATCGCCGGCATCGACGCGGTGAAGAAGGCCGAGCGGGTCAGCCAGGCGATCATCGCCAAGACCGAGGAAATCCTCATGGAACGCGGCTGGGGCCCGTACCGCGAAGTGAGTGTGGAACTGCTCGGCAGCGAGGCCACCTACGGCCCCCACGGCCGCCGCTCGGACAATCGCGAAATCGTGGTGAAGCTCGCCGTACGCCACAGCCGCAAGGAGGCGCTGGTGCTGTTCTCCCGCGAGATCGCCCAGGCCGCGACCGGCATGGCACCGGGGCTGACCGGCATCGTCGGCGGGCGCCCGACCGTGTATCCGGTGATCCGCCTGTTCTCCTTCCTGATCGACAAGGATGCCTGCGAGCTGGCCGTGGAAATCGACGGCCAACGCCAATCGGTAGCCTTGCCGAAGATCGATCACTTCGACCTATCAGCACTGGGCGACGACCTCCCGGTTGCCACGGCGAAAGGACCGGCCCAGGCCAGCGTGCCGCTGGTGAAACTGGCCGTGGCGCGGTCCGGCGACAAGGGCAACCACAGCAACATCGGCGTCATGGCACGCCAATCGGAATACCTGCCGTGGATTGCCGAGGCGCTGAGCGAAGGTGCCGTGGCCGAATGGATGCAGCACGTGCTCGACCCGCAGACCGGCCGCGTCAGCCGCTGGCACCTGCCCGGCAGCCACAGCCTGAACTTCCTGCTGGAAAACGCCCTGGGCGGCGGCGGCGTCGCCAGCCTGCGCATCGACCCGCAGGGCAAGGCCTTTGCCCAGCAGTTGCTGGAATTCCCGGTGGCGGTGCCGCAGGCCCTCGCCGAGTCGCTAGAAACGTAGGGCGCATAACGCCAGCAGCGTTATCCGCCAATCGCAAACGGCGGATGAAGCGTTCCGCTTCATTCGCCCTACGGGATACCTCGGAGTCAGAACAACAATGAGCTACGACTCGATCTTCAAACCCGGCCTGTTCGACGGCCAGACCATCATCGTCACCGGCGGCGGCAGCGGCATCGGTCGCTGCACCGCCCATGAACTGGCAGCCCTCGGTGCCCACGTGGTGCTGGTCGGACGCAAGGCCGAGAAGCTGGAAAAGACCGCCGGTGAAATTATCGAGGACGGCGGCAGCGCCAGCTGGAACAGCTGCGACATCCGCGACGAGGAAGCGGTGAAGGCGCTGGTGGCGCAGGTCATCGCCGAGCGCGGGCCGATCCATCACCTGGTCAACAACGCCGGCGGCCAGTATCCCGCGCCGCTGGCCTCGATCAACCTGAAGGGCTTCGAGGCCGTGGTGCGCACGAATCTGGTGGGCGGTTTCCTGATGGCCCGCGAAGTGTTCAACCAGAGCCTGAGCAAGACCGGCGGCAGCATCGTCAACATGCTCGCCGACATGTGGGGCGGCATGCCCGGCATGGGCCACTCCGGCGCCGCCCGCGCCGGCATGGAGAACTTCACCAAGACTGCCGCCATCGAGTGGGGCCACGCCGGAGTGCGGGTCAACGCGGTAGCGCCGGGCTGGGTCGCTTCCAGCGGCATGGACACCTACGAAGGCGCGTTCAAGGCGGTGATCCCGACCCTGCGCGAGCACGTGCCGCTCAAGCGCATCGGCACTGAATCGGAAGTCGCCGCCGCGATCGTCTTCCTGCTCTCCCCGGGCGCCGCTTTCATCAGCGGCAACACGATTCGCATCGACGGCGCCGCCAGCCAGGGCAGCCGCGCCTTCCCGCTGTCGAAGGTGAAGCCGGGGCAGAGCCGTTCCTACAACGGCTTCCACCGCGCCTATCTGCCCGATGTACTGAAGGATCAGGAGTAAGCGATGCCGGTCATCCAATCCGAACTCGATCCCCAGGGCGAAGACTTCGCCCGCAACCGCGAGGCCATGCTGGCTGCCGTGGCGAGCTTCCGCGAGGTCGAACAGAAGGTGCTGGACAAGGCCGCCGAGGCCAGGCCCAAGTTCGACAAGCGCGGCCAGTTGCTGCCGCGTGAGCGCCTGAACCTGCTGCTGGACGCGGGTGCGCCGTTCCTCGAGATTTCCTCGCTGGCCGGCTACAAGCTGCATGACGACAAGGACGGCACCCAGGCCGGCGGCGGCATCATCTCCGGCATCGGCTACATCGCCGGGGTGCGCTGCCTGGTGACGGCCAGCAACAGCGCGATCAAGGGCGGCACCATCTCCCCCACCGGGCTGAAGAAGACCCTGCGCCTGCAGCAGATCGCCTTCGAGAACAAGCTGCCGGTGGTGGCGCTGACCGAGAGCGGCGGCGCCAACCTGAACTACGCGGCGGACATCTTCGTCGAGGGCGCGCGCGGCTTCGCCAACCAGGCGCGCATGTCGGCGGCGGGCATTCCCCAGGTCACCGTGGTGCATGGTTCGTCCACCGCGGGCGGCGCTTACCAGCCAGGACTGTCGGACTACGTGGTGGTAGTGCGCGGCAAGGCCAAGATGTTCCTCGCCGGCCCGCCGCTGCTCAAGGCCGCCACCGGCGAAATTGCCACCGATGAAGAACTGGGCGGCGCCGAACTGCACGCCCAGGTCGCCGGCACCGCCGAGTACCTGGCGGAGAACGACGCCGACGGCGTGCGCCTGGCGCGGGAAATCCTCGCCGCGCTGCCGTGGAACGCACAGCTGCCGGCCCGCACGAAAAAGACGTGGGACGAGCCGCTGTACCCTGCGCAGGAATTGCTCGGCGTGGTCCCGGCGGACGCGAAGAAGCCCTACGACGTGCGCGAGATCATCGCGCGCATTGCCGACGGCTCGCGCTTCCTCGACTTCAAGAACGAGTTCGACAGCCAGACCGTCTGCGGCCACCTGCACATCGAAGGCCACGCCTGCGGCCTGATCGGCAACAACGGCCCGATCACCCCGCAGGGTGCGGCCAAGGCGGCGCAGTTCATCCAGCTGTGCGAGCAGAGCAACACGCCGATCCTGTTCCTGCACAACACCACCGGCTTCATGGTTGGCACCGAATCCGAGCGCCTGGGCGTGATCAAGCACGGCTCGAAGATGATCCAGGCGGTGGCCAACGCCACGGTGCCCAAGCTGACCCTGGTCGTCGGCGGCTCCTACGGCGCCGGCAACTACGCCATGTGCGGCCGCGGGCTGGACCCGCGCTTCATCTTCGCCTGGCCCAACAGCCGCACCGCCGTGATGGGCGGCGCCCAGGCCGGCAAGGTGCTGCGCATCGTCACCGAGGAGAAGCACGCCAAGGAGGGCAAGGAGCCCGACCCGAAGATGCTCGACATGCTCGAACAGATGACCGCGCAGAAGCTCGACGCCCAGTCCACCGCGCTCTACGGCACCGCCAGCCTGTGGGACGACGGCTTGATCGACCCGCGCGATACGCGCCAGTTGCTCGGCTATCTGCTGGACATCTGCGCGGAGGCGGCCGTGCGGCCGCTGAAGAACAACCGTTTCGGTGTTGCACGATTTTGACCGTAGGGCGCATGACGCCCCCGGCGTCATGCGCCAAGCCGGCGGATAAGGCGTTCCGCTTTATTCGCCCTACCTGAATTGAAAGATCCCACGGAGAACAAGAAATGATCTTCACCCAGGAACACGAAGAGCTCCGCCGCACCGTCCGCAACTTCGTCGAGAAGGAGATCAATCCCTACGTTGACGAGTGGGAAAAGGCCGGTCGCTTCCCGATCCATGAAGTCTTCAAGAAAGCCGGCGACCTGGGCCTGCTGGGTATTTCCAAGCCGGAGAAGTTCGGCGGCATGGGTCTGGACTACAGCTACTCGGTGGTCGCCGCCGAAGAGTTCGGCACCATCCATTGCGGCGGCGTGCCGATGGCCCTGGGCGTGCAGACCGACATGTGCACCCCGGCCCTGGCGCGCTTCGGCTCCGATGAGCTGCGCGAGGAATTCCTCCGCCCGGCCATCGCCGGCGAGATGGTCGGCTGCATCGGCGTCTCGGAAGTGGGCGCCGGTTCCGACGTCGCCGGGCTGAAGACCACCGCGCGCAAGGACGGCGACGACTACGTCATCAACGGCAGCAAGATGTGGATCACCAACTCGCCATCCGCCGACTTCATCTGCCTGCTGGCCAACACCTCCGACGACAAGCCCCACGTCAACAAGTCGCTGATCATGGTGCCGATGAAGTCCAAGGGCATCAGCGTCAGCCCGCACCTGGACAAGCTCGGCATGCGCAGCTCGGAGACCGCCCAGGTGTTCTTCGACGATGTGCGCGTCCCGCAACGCAACCGCATCGGCGCCGAGGGCGCGGGCTTCATGATGCAGATGCTGCAGTTCCAGGAAGAACGCCTGTTCGGCGCCGCCAGCGGGATCAAGGGCCTGGAGTACTGCGTCAACGCCACCATCGACTACTGCAAGGAACGCAAGACCTTCGGCCAGGCGCTGATCGACAACCAGGTCATCCACTTCCGCATGGCCGAGCTGATGACCGAGATCGAGTGCCTGCGCGCCCTCACCTACCAGGCCACCGAGCAGTACATCCGCGGCAAGGACGTCACCCGCCTGGCCTCCATGGCCAAGCTCAAGGTCGGCCGTCTGGCCCGTGAAGTCACCGATGCCTGCCTGCAGTACTGGGGCGGCCAGGGTTTCATGTGGGAGAACCCGGTCTCCCGCGCCTACCGCGATACCCGCCTGGTCTCCATCGGCGGCGGTGCGGACGAAATCATGCTGGGCATCATCTGCAAAATGATGGGCACTCTGCCGGGCAAGAAGAAAGGCTAAGCGCTTTTTTGTAGGACCGCAGGATGGGTGGAGGCGCGCAGCGTCGATACCCATGCTGCGAAGTATCGATGGGTATCGCTTCGCTCCACCCATCCTACGGCGATCACAAGCGAGAACCGGTTGAACGAGGAACCCGGCATGAACGAACTGCCGAACTGCGAAACCCTGCTGCTGGAACCTGACGGCGGCGTATTGCACGTCACCCTGAACCGCCCGGACAGCCGAAACGCCATGAGCCTGGCGATGGTCGGCGAACTGCGTGCGGTGCTCGCCGCCGTGCGCGACGACCGCGCTGTGCGCTCCATCGTCCTGCGCGGGGCCGGCGGGCACTTCTGCGCCGGTGGCGACATCAAGGACATGGCCGGCGCCCGCGCCGCCGGTCCCGACGCCTACGCCGCGCTGAACCGCGCCTTCGGCGGCCTGCTGGAAGAAGCCCAGGCGCAGCCCCAGGTAGTAGTCGCCGTATTGGAGGGAGCGGTACTCGGCGGCGGCTTCGGCCTTGCCTGCATCTCGGACATCGCCCTGGCAGCGGCGGACGCACAGTTCGGCCTGCCGGAAACCAGCCTCGGCATTTTGCCGGCGCAGATCGCGCCCTTCGTGGTGAAACGCATCGGCTTGACCCAGGCGCGCCGCCTGGCCCTCACCGCCGCTCGCTTCGACGGCCGCGAGGCGCTGCGTCTGGGCCTGGTACATGCCTGCGCGGACAGCGCCGAGAGCCTCGGTGAGCAACTGGCCCAGGCGCTCGACCAGGTGCGCCGCTGCGCCCCTGGGGCCAACGCCGCGACCAAGGCGCTGCTGCTCGCCACCGAGACCGAAACCCTTGGTCCGCTGCTGGACGATGCCGCGCGCCAGTTCGCCGCCGCGGTGACTGGTGCGGAAGGCGCCGAAGGCACGATGGCCTTCGTACAGAAACGTAAACCGAACTGGGCGCAGTAACCCACCGCGCGCACCGAACAGCCCCCTCTCCCTTCAGGGAGAGGGTTGGGGAGAGGGAAACAACCACCATGCCCAGCTTCGACAAGATCCTCATTGCCAACCGTGGCGAGATCGCCTGCCGGGTGATCCGCACCGCCCACGACCTGGGCTACCGAACCGTGGCCGTCTACAGCGAGGCCGACACCAACGCCCGCCATGTACAACTGGCCGACGAGGCCGTGTGCATCGGCCCGGCGCCCGTGGGCCAGTCCTACCTGAAGCCCGAAGCCATCCTCGACGCGGCGAGACGCACTGGCGCCGGTGCGATCCACCCCGGCTACGGCTTCCTCTCGGAGAACGCCGACTTCGCCCGCGCCTGCGAGGCCGCCGGTATCGTCTTCATCGGGCCCGGCGTGGAAGCCATCCACCTGATGGGCAGCAAGCGCCTGTCGAAGATCGCCATGCTCGAAGCCGGCGTGCCCTGCATTCCAGGCTACGAAGGCGCGGAGCAGGACGACGCCACGCTGACCCGCGAGGCGCAGCGCATCGGCTATCCGCTGATGATCAAGGCCAGCGCCGGCGGTGGCGGGCGCGGCATGCGCCTGGTGACCCGCGACGAAGACCTCGCCGAGCAGCTGCGTACCGCGCGCTCGGAAGCGCAGAACGCCTTCGGCAGCGGCGAGCTGATCCTGGAAAAAGCCGTGGTGCAGCCGCGCCATGTGGAAATCCAGGTGTTCGGCGACAGCCACGGCAACATCGTCTACCTCGGCGAGCGTGATTGCTCGGTGCAACGCCGCCACCAGAAGGTCATCGAGGAAGCGCCCTGCCCGGTGCTGACCGAGGAGCTGCGCGCCGCCATGGGCACGGCAGCCGTGAAGGCCGCCGCGTCGGTGAACTATCGGGGCGCCGGTACCGTGGAGTTCCTGCTGGACGCCAGCGGCGCCTTCTACTTCCTGGAAATGAACACCCGCCTGCAGGTGGAGCACCCGGTCACTGAACTGGTCACCGGCCAGGACCTGGTGGCCTGGCAGATCCGCGTCGCCGAAGGCCACCCGCTGCCGCTGACCCAGGAACAGATCCAGCTCAAGGGCCACGCCATCGAAGTGCGCCTGTACGCCGAAGATGCCGGTGGCGGTTTCCTCCCGCAGACCGGCCAGGTGCTGCGCTGGACGCCGCCGCAGCTGGATGGCATCCGCATCGACCACGGCCTGCGCGAAGGCCAGCCGGTGACGCCGTTCTACGACCCGATGCTGGCCAAGGTCATTGCTTATGGCGCGACCCGCGAAGAGGCTCGGCGCAAGCTGGTGCGCGCCGTCGAGGACTGCGTGCTGCTGGGCGTGAGCGCCAACCAGCGCTTCCTCGCCAACCTGCTCATGCACCCGGATTTCGCCGCCGGCAAGGCCACCACCGCGTTCATCGGCGAACAGTTTGCCGGTGACCCAAGCCTGGCCCCGCGCCAGCCGCAAGTACTGGAACTGGCCTGCGCCGCCGCCCTGCTCTACCAGGCTTCGGCCAGTGAGCGCGCGCACCAGCCGGGACTCTCCGGTTGGCGTAGCGCGGGCAGCGCGCCATGGCGGTTCGCGCTCAAGCATGGCGAGGAGAAATTCGTCGTCGAACTGGAAGTCCGTGAACACGGCGCCCAGCCGGCACTGCTGGCGCGAATCGGTGACGCCGAGATCGCGCTGCGCCTGCTCGGTGAAGAAAACGGCGATGCCATCCTCGAAGCCGACGGCATTCGCCGCCGCCTGCCCTTCCACCGCGATGGCGCGCGCCTCTGGCTATATGGCGCCGACGGCAACCTGGAGCTGCTCGACGTCACCCACGAACCCGCTGGCGCGACCGGCGGTGCCGGCTCGGGCACCGTGAAAGCGCCGATGGATGGCGCCATCGTTGATGTGCTGGTGGCCGAAGGCACGCGAGTCAGCAAGGGCCAGCTGCTGCTGGTACTGGAAGCGATGAAGATGGAGCACCCGCTCAAGGCCGGCGTCGACGGCGTGATCCGCCGCGTGCAGGTGAGCAAGGGCGAGCAGGTGAAATCGCGGCAATTGCTGGTGGAGGTGGAGGCGCTGGAGTCTGCCTAAACCGCTTTTCGCTTTTCGCTTTTCGCTTTTCGCTTTTCGCTTTTCGCTTTTCGCTTTTCGTAGGAGCGAGCTTGCTCGCGAACAATCCCCGCTGCGGGGCCTGGGTTCGCTAGCAAGCTCGCTCCTACAGTTCCCATTCGCTATTCCGTCAGAACAAGACCACAAGAATACGGAGCCCCAACCATGTCCCTTAACGGCAAAACCCTCTTCATCACTGGCGCCAGCCGTGGCATCGGCCGCGAGATCGCCCTGCGCGCCGCCCGCGACGGCGCCAACATCGTCATCGCCGCCAAGAGCGCCGAACCCCATCCGAAGCTCGAGGGCACCATCTTCAGCGTCGCTGAAGAGGTCGAGGCCGCCGGCGGCAAGGCACTGGCGCTGCAACTGGACGTGCGCGACGAGAACGCCGTGCGCGAAGCCATGGCCAAGGCTGCCGAGCATTTTGGCGGCATCGACGCCGTGGTGAACAACGCCGGCGCCATCAAGCTGGTCGGTGTGGAGCGCCTGGAGCCCAAGCGCTTCGACCTGATGTACCAGATCAACACCCGCGCCGTGATGGTCTGCAGCCAGGCCGCGCTGCCCTACCTGAAGCAGAGCAAGGGCCATATCCTCAGCCTGTCGCCGCCGATCAACCTGGCCGGCAAGTGGTTCGCCCAGCACGGCCCCTACACCGTCACCAAGTACGGCATGAGCATGCTCACCCTGGGGATGCACGAGGAATTCAAGAAGTACGGCATCAGCGTCAACGCCCTCTGGCCGAAGACCATGATCGCCACTGCTGCCATCGAGTTCGAGCTGGGCAGCCGCGACGCCTTCAAGCGCGCGCGCACCCCGGCAATCATGGCCGACGCCGCCTACGCGATTCTCTCCAGCAGCGAACGCAGCATCAGCGGGCGCCTGCTGATCGACGAAGACATCCTGCGCGAACAGGGCCAGAGCGACTTCGAGCAGTACCGCTTCGATCCGAACGGCGGCAGCCTGGTGCCCGACCTGTTCCTCGATTGAGCCCACTCGCGGACCTTTTCGTAGGGCGCATAACGCGAAACGCGTTATTCGCCGTTTGCCACACCTGGGCTAACGGCGGATAACCACAAGCGGTTATCCGCCCTACCAACCCTCCCACCATGGGCACCGTGTCGCCATTTACCAATCGACACAATCCCGCCCTGGCCGTCCGGCCACTGCTTTCTAGACTGCGATGAACGCCTGCCCGATGCGTTTGCCGATCTGCCCTGCGCCACGCGCGCAACAGCCATAGGCGCACGCCGGACGACGACCTAGAGTCGCTCGCAAGCGTCTGCACGCCACAGACAACAATGACAATAAGGGCACGCGTCAATGAGCCACGCCGATATCATCACCCCGACCCGCTTCCTCGCCCACCTGCCGGCCACCCTCGGCCGCGTGCCACGCATGCTGCGCGGGCTGTACTACACCGGCATCCGCAACCGCGAGAAGAACCTCTCCCTGGGCTGGGCGCTGGAGCGCGCTGCGCGCCTCTACCCGGACAGCCCGGCGCTGATCGACGAACGCCGGCGCCTGTCCTATGCCCTCTTCAACGGCTGGGCCAACCGCCTGGCGCGAGCCTTCCAGGCCGAGGGAGTGGGCCATGCCAGCGTGGTCGCGGTGATGCTGGAGAACCGCGCCGAACTCATGGTGGTACTCGCCGCCCTGGCCAAGCTCGGCGCCATCGGCGCGCTGGTCAACACCACCCAGCGCGGCCAGGTGCTCAGCCACAGCCTCAACCTGGTCAAGCCCAGCCACTTTGTGGTCGGCGAGGAGCTGCGCGAGGCTTTCGAAGACGTCCGCCCGGCCCTGGAGAACAGCGGCGGGCGCTGCTACTGGATCGCCGACGGTGACGAGTCGGCGCAGGCTCCAGTCGGCTGGCAGAGCCTGATGCGACTGGCCCAGGAACAGGATTCCAACAACCTGCCGGAAACCGCCAAGGTCCGCCTGAAGGACGCCTGCTTCTACATCTACACCTCCGGCACCACCGGCCTGCCGAAGGCCTCGATCATGAGCCACGGCAAGTGGATCAAGGCCTACGGCGGCTTCGGCCATTCCGGGCTGGGGCTGACCAACAGCGACGTGCTCTACCTGACCCTGCCGTGCTACCACAACAACGCCGTGACCGTGTGCTGGAGCGCCGTGCTCGCCGGTGGCGCGGCCATTGCCCTACGCCGCAAGTTCTCCGCCAGCGCCTTCTGGAAAGACGTGCAGACCTACCAGGCAACCTGCTTCGGCTACATAGGTGAACTCTGCCGCTACCTGCTGAACCAGCCCCAGTGCGCGGAAGAGCGTGGCAATACCCTGACCTGCATGATCGGCAACGGCCTGCGCCCGTCGATCTGGAACGAGTTCAAGGAGCGCTTCGGCATCGAACGGATCACCGAGTTCTATGCCTCCAGCGAGGGCAATATCGGTTTCACCAACGTGTTCAACTTCGACAATACGGTGGGCTTCTCGCCGGCAACCTACGCGATCGTCCGCTACGACCTGGAAAACGACCAGCCGGTGCGCAACGCCAAGGGTTTCATGGAGAAAGTCGACAAGGGCGAAGCCGGCCTGCTGATCAGCGAGATCAGCGACAAGTGGCCGTTCGACGGCTACACCGACCCGGCCAAGAGCGAGGCGGTGATCTACCGCAACGTGTTCAAGGAAGGCGACACCTGGTTCAACACTGGCGACCTGATGCGCGACATCGGTTTCAAGCACACGCAGTTCGTCGACCGCCTGGGCGACACCTTCCGCTGGAAGGGCGAGAACGTCTCCACCACCGAGGTGGAAAACGCCCTGGGCGCCTTCCCCGGCGTGGAGGATGCAGTGGTCTACGGCGTGGAGATCCCCGGTACCAACGGCCGCTGCGGGATGGCAGCGCTGCGCCTGGCCGACGGCGCCAGCCTGGACGCCGCGCTGCTGGCGGCGCACCTGGACCGCGAGCTACCGGCGTACGCCGTGCCGCTGTTCCTGCGTCTGCTGGTGCAGGTGGAGACCACCGGTACCTTCAAGTACAAGAAGACCGACCTCAAGCGCAACGCGTACGACCCATCATCCGTGACCGAAGCGTTGTACGTGCGCCTGCCCGGCGAGGCGGACTACCGGGCGCTGGACGGGGCTCTGTTCGAGGCGATTCGCGGCGGCGTGCACCGGTTCTGACGACCTCGCTCCTACAAGGGCGGACGCAGCGATCAGTTGCGGAACTTGAACTGCAGCTCGGCGCCGCGGATATCCGAGTGCCAACTGTCGTCGTTGGCCTCGCGCTCATTGGGTTCGCGCTGGATCAACCGACCGCCGACCTCGAACGGGCTCTGCCCTACCTTCTCGCCGAACATCGGCGGCAGGATCGGCTTCTCCTCAAGCACGGTGATGGGATCGTCCGCCTGTTCCTGATGGAGCAGATCCTTGGGCAGGCGCAGATCCAGCTTCACGGGCGGCAGCGGCTGCTTGACCACCGGATCGACCGGCTTCTTCACCTGTGCCGGGGTTTTCGAAGGCGCTTTGGCCTCCGGCTTTATCGCCGCCTCGACGGCGGGAGCCCTGGGCGACGCTACGGCCTTGGCGGCGGCAGGCTTGGCCTCATCCTCACGCGGCTGCTCAGCAGCAGGCTTGGGCGCAGGCGCACTGGCCGCCTCCGGTGTCACTGCTGCGGCAGGCGCGGGAGCTGCAACCGGCGTGGCAGCCTTGTCCTTGTGCTCGTCGCCACAAGCGGCGAGCAGCAAGGACAAACTGGCGACAATGAGGATTCGGGACTTCTTCATGCAGCGGACCGTCAGAAAAACCGCGCAATGCTGGCGCGAGATTCATTGCAGAGCAAGAGGCTTGCCGTAACAAGCCTCTACTACTGAACAATCTGACAGAACAGCGCTGAACCTGGCCTGTCATTGATCAAGGATTGTCAGGTAGATCCTTCAGAGCCTTGTCGATATCCAGACCGGGAAAGCGCTGGCGCAGGCTCTCGCGTACAAGTTCCGCCTCTGCCTTCAGACCCTTGTCTTGCAAGTCACGCAGGTGCAACAGACTGGTACGCGGCTCACCCGCCTCCTCCGCGAACGCTTGCAGCTTGCCTTGGGCCCGCATGCCCGGCTGAACCGGCGTGTCAGCAAGCTCCCGGGCCTCGGCTTTCGCGCTGTCCACCGCCATTTTCTTGCTCATTGGCGCCGGCTTGGCGAGTTCTTCCATCGCAGCCCCCGCAGCAGCGCTATCCATCTGCGGCGCAGCCATGCTCGGCTCCGCCGCATAGGGCGCGGCAGCCGGAGCCGCTGGAGGCGCCATGGCCGGTGCGGGAGCCGGCGCACGCATCATCGCTGGGGCGGCTGGCGCATCAAAGCGGTTGGGCGATTCCTCGTAGGTTCGCAAGGTCAGGCTCAGGCCAATGCCCAGGGTTGCCAGTCCTGCCACGGCGACTCCCCAGCGCTGCCGACTGCCGGCGCCCAGCAGCCAGTGGTGCAGGCGCTGGGCAAACCCTGGCTTTGGTTCCTCCACGGCAGCACGGGCGGCGGCCAGGATGCGCGCGTCCAGCTGCGCCGACGGCTGCTCATCGCTGTGCCGACGGTAGTGCTCGAGCAGGTCCTGCTCGTGCGAATCGCGGTTCATGGACTCACCTCCTCGGTCACCGACGGGTCGGACAACAACCGACGCAACTTTTGCATTGCATAGCGAAGACGGCTTTTCACCGTTTCGGCCGGAGTTTTCGTCAGCTCGGCAATTTCGTTCAGCTCCAGATCACCATGGGTGCGCAGCAGGAACACTTCGCGCTGCTCCTCCGGCAGGGACTCCAGCGCACCCTGCAGGCGTTGCTGGTCGCGGCTCAGGCTCAACTCGCGCTCGGGGTCGACGCTTTCGCTAGCCAGCGCCTCGCCGTGCAACTGCTCGTCGAAGCTCTCCTGACGCCCCTGGTGGCGGCCGAGCTTGCGCCAGTGGTCGATCAGGCGGTTGCGGCCGATCTGGTACAACCAGGTCTTGAAGCTGGCCGCCCCCAGCGGCTGGCTGTCGCTGCGGATCAGGCTCATCCAGGTTTCCTGGAACACTTCCTCGGCCTGGGCGTGATCGCCACACAGGCCACAGAGGAAGCGGAACAGGCCGAGGCGATGGCGGGCGTAAAGTTCACCGAAGGCCTCGGCGTCGCCTTGTCGATAGCGCCGCAGCAGGGCCGCGTCGTTTTCGTCCTTGGGGGATATCTTCAACTCTCTCGATCCGTGTCGGTACGGGTGTCTGCAGGCACTGCGCCAGCTGCCCAGTATCGCCGATGTCGCGCGCGCCGGCGTAGCGCAGGGTTTCCATTGGCCAGCAGGCGGAAGGGATTGGCTATCGAGCGGCACGGCATCGGTCTCATCGAGGGTTCAACTCCCTTGGACGAGATGGCGAGTGGAAACGGGTCGATTCCACCGCCGAAAACGCCACGGGGCGCACGACCGAGAACGGTAGTACACGCCATGGCGCAAGCGCCGAAAGCTGTCAGGCGGCGATCAGCTCCTCCTGACACAGCTGGCAGGCCAGCATGCCGAGGGTCATGATCGCCCGCTCCGCCTCGCGGTCCCACGGGATGCCGCAGGTCAGGCGCAGGCAGTTGTTGAACTGCTCGGTGTTACTGAAGATCAGCCCCGGCGCGATGCTGATGCCCTGCTCCAGCGCGCGCACATGCAATTCCTTGGTGTTCACCTTGGCCGGCAGGCTGACCCAGAGGATGAAGCCACCCTTGGGCCGGGTCATCTGCGTGCCTTCAGGGAAATACTGCTGCACGGCCAGCTGATAGGCGGTCATGTTCTTGCGGTACTCCTGGCGGATGTAGCGCAGGTGCCGGTCATAGCCTCCGTTCTCCAGGTACGCCGCCACGCCCATCTGGGTGACGGTGCACGCCGAATGCGTGGTGAAGGTCTGCAGGCGGCGGATTTCCTCCTGGTAGCGCTCGGTGATGATCCAGCCGATACGCACGCCGGGGGAAATCGTCTTGGAGAAGCTCGAGCAGTACACCACGCGGCCATCGCGGTCGTGAGCCTTGAGCGCCTTGGTCTGGCCCTGGTCGAACATCAGCTCGCCGTAGATGTCGTCCTCGATCACCCCGATGTTGTGTTCGGCAGTGAGCTTGAGCAGCGCCTTCTGGCGATCCTCCGGAATGGTGCCGCCCAGCGGATTGCTCAGGCGCGCGGTCAGCACCAGCGCCTTGATCGGCCACTGGTTGGCGGCCAGTTGCAGGGCCTCCAGGCTGATGCCGGTGAGCGGGTCGCTGGGGATCTCGATGACCTTCAGGCCGAGGATGTCGGCCAACTGCAACAGGCCGTAGTAGCTCGGCGACTCGGTGGCGATCAGGTCGCCCGGACGGGTCATCACGCGCAAGGCCATATGGATGGCGTCCACGCAACCATGGGTAATGGTCACCTGGGTCGGATCGACCACCACGCCAGCATCGCGCATGCGGATTGCCACCTGGCGGCGCAGCGGCTCGTAGCCAGGGCTGAACATGTAGCTGAAGGCGCGCGGGCTGGAGAAGCGCGTGACCTTGGCCAACTGCTGGTGCAGCGCGCGGACCGGGAGGTAATCCACATGCGGCACGGCAGCACCCAGCGGGAACACGCCCTCGCGGCGCGCTTCGGCGAGCACCTGATTGATGATGCTGCTGCGGGTGACCAGACCGGGCCGCTCGACACGGGCGATGTCCGGGGTCGAGGCGGTCAGCGCCGGCGTGCGGTGCACGTAGAAGCCGGACTGCGGGCGCGCGCGGATCAGCCCCTGGTCTTCGAGGGTGGCATAGGCCTGGAGCACCGTGGCATGGCTGACGTTGAGCTGAGTGCTCAACTTGCGCACGGACGGCACGCGCTCGCCTGGCTGGTAGACACCACGACGGATGTCTTCCGCCAGTTGCTGGGCGATGCGCTGGTAGAGCAGCAGATTGGACATGACGGCCATCCCTCGGTCATTGAACCGAAACAGTAGCCAAAAACTGCAAACTGTTCCAGAACAGTCGTCAGGATTCCGTCCGATACAGCTGCACCGCCCTGCCCGCTCAGATCTCTCCGAGCCAGTCGAGCAGCCCCGCCACCACCAGTTGCGCATCGGTGGTCAGGCCGAGCTTCTGCATGGCGTTGCGCTTGTGGGTACTGATGGTGGACACGCTGCGATTGGTCCGCTCGGCAATTTCCCCCACCGTAGCGCCATGGGCCAGCCGGCGGATGATGTCGATCTCGGTAGGGCTCAGCGGCTTGCCGGTATGGCGCGGCGGGCGCAGCATCGGGTCGATGTAGGTCTCGCCCTTGCGGATACGGGCGATGGCGTCGTCCAGCAGGCTCAGCGGGTTGCGCTTGCAGACATAGCCCACGGCGCCGCACTTGACCGCCGCAGTCGCCAGCAGCGGCGCCCCCATGACCGAATAGACCAGCACGGGCACCTCCGGATGGTGACGCTGCAGCCATTCGATCAGGTGCACGCCGTCACGCCCACGGGCGCCGGGAAGCGCCAACTCGACGATAGCCAGGTCAACCTCGGGATGGGCGGTGAGGACATCCAGCAGGCTATCGGTGTCGCTGACGAAGGCTTTCACCTGCCCCAGTTCACGCTCCAGCAGATAGCGTTCCAGGCCCCAGCCGATCATCGGCTGCGGGTCCGCCACGATTACATTGAAAAGCTTCTTTTCGGGTGACATCACGTTCTCTCGTTTACAGCTCCCCTGAGGGGATTAGTCGCACCCGGCTATTTTCGCCAAGCTGCCACTCGAAAGATTTCGAGATCCCCCTAACGAAAAACCCCGGAGCCGAGGCTTCCAGGGTTTTCCTGTGACGGGATATTGCGAAGGGATCAGCGTTCGGCGCCGAGCTGGCCCTTCTCGTCGGAGAAGACGATCTCCACCCGGCGGTTCTGCGCACGCCCCAGCGACGAGGCGTTGTCCGAGATCGGGTAGGCCTCGCCGTAGCCCTGCACCTGTACGCGTTTCTCATCCACGCCCAGATCGGTCAGTGCGTCAGCCACGGCTTGCGCGCGGTCCTTGGACAGCTGCAGATTCTGCTCGCGGTCGCCTTCGGCATCGGTGTAACCCTCGATGCGGATCACCCGGCGCGGGTTGAGCTGGAGGAACTGCACCACCTTGAGCACGGTCCGGTTGGCTGCGGGCTTGAGATCCGCTTCGCCGCTGTCGAACAGCACGTCGCCGAGGGTCAGCACCAGGCCGCGCTCGGTTTCGTTGGTGGCGAGGCTGACCATCTGCTGCTCCAGCCACTTGCTCTGCTCCTGCACGTTGAGCAGGCGCGCTTCGCGCATCGCCAGTTGCAGGCGCTCACGCTCCATCTGCTGCTTGCCCAGGCGCTCCTGGTTCAGCGCCAGATTGCTGTGCTCGCGGGCGATCTCGCTGTAGCGCTGGCTGAGGTAGGAGTACTGCAGCACGTCGTCGCTGCTACCCCAGTAGTTGGACAGGCGCTCGGCACGGGCCAGCGATTCGCCGGCGCGAATCACGTCCTTGGGCGCGCTGCGCAAAACGGCAGAGTCTTCCTTGACCGCCTGGAACTGCAGGCGGGCCTGCTCCAGGGATTTCTCGCTGAGCTGGCTGTTGGCACAGCCGGCCAGCAGCGCGACGGCAGAAAGAGCACCTACCCACGAGAAGCTACGGCGCAACAGTTGTGCGGAAGTCATTGCACTTCTCCCAACTGTTTGCGCAGACGATTGATACTCTTGCTCTGCTCGGCCAGTTGCTCGGCGCTCTTGCGCGTCAGCTCCTTGGCCTCGGCCAGGCGGGCGTCGAGCTCGGCCTGTTCGGCGAGCTGCCGCGCCTTCTTGTTCGAGCCGACCGCCAGGGCGCCCCTGGCAGCCTGGTACTTGTCCTCGGCGAGCTTGAACTCGGCCACGTCATCGGTCGCCCCCACGGCCTTGGCCTGCTCCAGCGCCTGCTCGGTGAGACGCATCTGCTCGTTGGGTGCCGGGTCGTTCGTCGCACAGCCGGCCAACGCAAACAAAGCCAGGCCGGCGACTATCATCCGTCGATTGATCACGAAATCTATTGTCCTACTCGGTGGGAGTGCTGGCAGGCTGCAGCTGCTGGGCCTTCCAGCGGGCCAGGTTGTCCTGCAGCAGGCGCTGCGGGACTCCGGCGGCCGTCAATTCTGTCATTTTTTTCGCCAGTTGTCCGCGCAGCCACGGGTCGTTGCAGGCCGAGTTGTGCGCCACGGTCAGGTACAGACCTTCGCTGGAGATCGGCGGTTCCAGCGGCTGCAGGTCGTCAGCCATGCCGAGGGTATCGGCGACCGCAAGGCCGGGATAGTGCTCGTAGATCACATAATCCGAGCGCTTGAGCAGCAGTTTCTGGAACGCCTGGGTCAGGCTGGGCACCTCCTCCAGGGTCAGCTCCTGCTTGGCGAAGGTGTCGAAGTCCGGACCGAAGCTGTTGTTCACCAGCGTGCCGCCTTTCAGGCCGCGCAGGTCATCGCGCCCGGCGTAGGGCGTGACGGCATCCTTGCGCATCCACACCACATTGTCGGTGGTGAGGAAGGCGGGGTGGATGTAGTCCATGGTCTCCAGGCGCGGTGGCGTGAGGAAGGCGCCGGCGATCAGATCAACGCGCCCCAGTCTCGCCTCTTCCTGCGCACGCGCCCAGGAACCGCTATAGATCACCCGGATATTCACTCCGATGGCCTTGCCGATCTGCTCGAGCAGGTCGGCATTGGCACCGATCAGGCGTTCCGGCTGCGCCGGGTCGCGCCACAAGTAGGGTGGGTACTCCGGATTACCGGTGGCAACCAGCCGCTCGCACTTGCCGCCCGCGACGCCGAAAAGGGGAATCAAGAAAGTCACCAGCAGAAGAGCTGCACGCAGCACCCTGGAACATCCATGCATTGGTTGTCTCGCTTGCCAGAAGAAAGAACGGCCATGCTTAGAGCCGCAAAATGCTAGCGTAAAGCACACCGACCCGATTTGGTAATAAGGACTTCTCATGAAGAAAGCCCTTCTGGCCCTTCTCCTGGCGATAGCCGTCGCCGCCGGCGTGTTGTACGCCTTCCCCTCCACCCTGCTGGCGACCGCGCAGTACGTCGAAAGCGCCCGTGCTCGGCTGTCCACCAACAGCCTGCAGGTCGACGACCTGGACATCACCTACTACGAGGGCGGCCCGGACAAGGCCCAGACCATCCTGCTGATCCACGGCTTCGGCGCCGACAAGAGCAACTGGCCGCGCTTCGCCCGCTTCCTGACCCAGGACTATCACGTCATCGCCGTCGACCTTCCCGGATTCGGCGACAGCAGCAAACCGCAGAACATCAGCTACGACGTCGGCACCCAGGCCGAGCGCCTGGCGGATTTCATGCGCGAACTGGGCATCGGCCGCTTCCACGTGGTCGGCAACTCCATGGGCGGCCACATCGCTGCGCTGCTGGCCGCGCGGCATCCGCAGGAGGTGCTGTCGGTCGGCCTGTTCGACAATGCCGGCGTCATGGCGCCGCACCAGAGCGAGCTGTTCGAGCGGCTGCTCAAGGGCGGTGACAACCCGCTGGTACTGCGTTCGGTGGATGACTTCCCGGCCCTGCTCGACTTCGTCTTCGTGCAGAAGCCGCCGCTACCGTCGCGACTGCAGGATTACCTGGCCGAACGCTCGCTGGAGCGCAGCGCGTTCAACGGCATGGTCTTCCAGCAGCTACGTGAGCGCTACATCCCGCTGGAGCCCGAACTGCCGAAGATCACCGTACCGACCCTGCTGCTGTGGGGGGACCGCGACCGTGTGCTGGATGTGTCGAGCATCGATGTCATGAAGCCGCTGCTGAAGAAACCCAGCGTGGCGATACTGCGCGATTGCGGCCACGTGCCGATGATCGAGCGTCCGGAGGAGACTGCGCGCCTCTACCTCGACTTCCTCCAGCGCAATCATGCGCCCGTTACCGCATCGAACTGAACCCGACTGGAAAACAGAAACGGCGCCCTGAGGCGCCGTTTCTGTTTCTGCTCGGTATCGAACTCAGAGCTGGATCAGATTCGGAATCTGCACGTCCGGATTGACGTCCTGCTCATAGTCCACGCCAGCGATCTCGAAACCAAAGAGGCGCAGGAACTCGGACTTGTAGCCGGTGAAGTCGGTCAGCTGGTACAGGTTCTCGTTGGTCACCTTGTTCCACAGGTCCTTCACGGTGTCCTGCACGTCCGGCTGCAGCTCCTTGTAGTCCGCGCGCAGGCGGCCATCGGCGTCCAGGTGCGGCTCGGCGCCGTACAGGCTCTCGCGGAACAGGCCGTCGACCTGCTCGATGCAGCCTTCGTGGGTGCCCTTCTCCTTCATCACCTTGAACAGCAGCGACAGGTACAGCGGCATCATCGGGATGGCCGAGCTGGCCTGGGTAACCACGGCCTTCAGCACGGAAACGCGGGCGTCGCCACCGGTGGCAGCCAGCTTCTCGCGAATGCCCAGGACCTTCTGGTCCAGGTCCTTCTTGGCGGCGCCGATGGAACCGTTCCAGTACAGGTCGTGGGTGATCTCTTCGCCCAGGTAGGTGAAGGCGGTGGTCTTGGCGCCGTCGGCCAGCACACCGGCCTCCTGCAGAGCGTCGATCCACATCTGCCAATCTTCACCGCCCATTACCGCTACGGTGTTGGCGATTTCCTCAGGCGTCGCCGGCTCCATCACGCTTTCCTTGATCACTTCCTTGTCGGTGTCCAGACCACGGAAGTTGACGGCCTTGCCCACCGGCTTGAGCACAGAGTTGAAGACCTCGCCGGTCTTCGGATGGGTACGGCGCGGAGCAGCCAGGCTGTAGACGACCAGATCGACCTTGCCCAGGTCCTGCTTGATGGTGTCGATGGTGACTTTCTTCACTTCATCGGAGAAGGCGTCGCCGTTGATGCTGCGCGCATACAAGCCCTTGGCCTTGGCGAACTTCTCGAAGGCAGCGGAGTTGTACCAGCCGGCGGTGCCCGCCTTGGTTTCGCTGCCCGGGCGCTCGAAGAACACGCCCAGGGTGTCGGCGCCGGCGCCAAAGGCGGCGCTGATGCGCGCGGCCAGGCCGTAGCCGGTGGAGGAACCGATGACCAGGACCTTCTTCGGACCGTTGGCGATGGGGCCGTGCGCCTCGACGTACTCGATCTGTTCCTTGACGTTGGCTTCACAGCCGGTCGGGTGGGTAGTGACGCAGATGAAGCCACGCACGCGCGGTTTGATGATCATGAAAACCTCGGTAGCCAGGTGTCGATTGAACACATTCAGGAACTGGAGACGTCGCGCATTGTAGATGAGACACCTTCGCCCGTGGACTTCTCGGCAAAGATTCGTGACCAATGGGTCATCGACGCGGCGAATAGACCATTTCCCGTGGAAAATCAGGAACCTGAAATGAAAGAACCCGCCACGGGGGCGGGTTCCTTCACTGAGCGGAAAAGGCTTAGACAGCCTTTTCCAGCTCCGGTACGGCTTCGAACAGATCGGCGACCAGGCCATAGTCGGCGACCTGGAAGATCGGCGCCTCTTCGTCCTTGTTGATCGCGACGATCACTTTCGAGTCCTTCATGCCCGCCAGGTGCTGGATGGCGCCGGAGATACCGACGGCCACGTACAGCTGCGGAGCGACGATCTTGCCGGTCTGGCCGACCTGCATGTCGTTCGGCACGAAGCCGGCGTCAACGGCAGCGCGGGAAGCGCCGACGGCAGCGCCCAGCTTGTCAGCCAGGGAGTAGAGGATCTTGAAGTTGTCGCCATTGCCCATGCCGCGGCCGCCGGAAACGACGATCTTGGCAGCGGTCAGTTCCGGACGGTCGGACTTGGCCAGTTCTTCACCGACGAAGGCGGACTTGCCGGCATCGGCCGGGCCGGAAACAGCTTCAACAGCGGCGGAACCACCTTCGGCAGCGACGGCGTCAAAGCCGGTGCCACGCACGGTGATGACCTTGACGGCAGCCGAGGACTGCACGGTAGCGATGGCGTTACCGGCATAGATCGGGCGCTTGAAGGTGTCGGCGCTGACGACTTCGATGATCTCGGAGATCTGGTCGACGTCCAGCAGGGCGGCTACGCGCGGCAGGAAGTTCTTGCCATTGGTGGTGGCGGCGGCCAGCACGTGGCTGTAGCCCTTGCCCAGCTCAGCGATCAGCGGAGCAACGTTCTCCGGCAGCTGGTGAGCGTAAGCGGCATTGTCGGCGACCAGCACCTTGGAAACACCAGCGATCTTGGCAGCGGCTTCGGCCACGCCACCGACGTTCTGGCCAGCGACCAGGACAGCGATGTCACCACCGATCTTCTGCGCGGCAGCGACAGTGTTCAGAGTGGCAGCGCCCAGTGCGCCGTTGTTGTGCTCAGCGATTACCAGGATAGCCATCAGATTACTTTCGCCTCGTTCTTCAGTTTCTCGACCAGTTCGGCAACGGACTTGACCTTGATGCCAGCGCTACGGGCAGCCGGAGCTTCGACTTTCACGGTCTTCACGGTGGAAGCGGTGGAAACGCCCAGGGCGTCCGGGGTCACCACGTCCAGCGGCTTCTTCTTCGCCTTCATGATGTTCGGCAGCGACGCGTAGCGCGGCTCATTCAGGCGCAGGTCGGTGGTGACGATGGCCGGCAGGTTCAGAGCAACGGTCTGCAGGCCACCATCGATTTCACGGGTGACGTTGACCTTGTCGCCAGCGACTTCGACCTTGGAGGCGAAGGTGCCCTGGGCATAGCCGGTCAGCGCAGCCAGCATCTGGCCGGTCTGGTTGTTGTCGCTGTCGATGGCCTGCTTGCCGAGGATGACCAGCTGCGGCTGCTCTTTGTCGACGAGGGCTTTCAGCGACTTGGCGATGGCCAGGGAGCTCAGTTCTTCGTTGGTTTCAACGAGGATGGCGCGATCTGCACCCAGAGCCAGCGCGGTACGCAGTTGCTCCTGGGCAGCGGTCGGGCCGACGGAGACCGCAACGATCTCGGTGACGACGCCTTTCTCTTTCAGGCGTACGGCCTCTTCCACGGCGATTTCGCAGAAGGGGTTCATGGACATCTTGACGTTGGCGAGATCGACGCCGGAGTTGTCCGCCTTGACGCGGACCTTGACGTTATAGTCAACCACTCGTTTGACAGCTACAAGAACCTTCATGGATTCCTCGTTTTTCTCCGGTGAATAGGAATGTCGCCAGACAGGCCTGGCCGGTAGTGCACGCCATCTGCGACTACATCCAGCGCAACGCGACCGCAAAACCGCAGGTATCTTGACCGCATCGACCGGGCGGGTCAATACACGAAAATACCCCTTCATAAGCCGCGGACCCCGATTCTATCAGGGTTACGCGCGATTCAAACAAACGTTTGTATTGCCGTCGATAAAGGGTTTAGATATAGCAACAGGTCTAGCTATAATGCGCCCCGCTCTTACTGGGTGGGAGCTTGCCCAACCCAATACCTACAAAATGCCCAGAGCCTTGATTCAGGAGAGATCGATAGTGGAACGCGAATTTATGGAATTCGACGTCGTCATCGTCGGCGCCGGCCCTGCCGGTCTGTCCGCCGCATGCCGACTGAAGCAGAAGGCCGCCGACGCCGGTCAGGAAATCAGCGTCTGTGTGGTCGAGAAGGGTTCCGAAGTGGGCGCCCACATCCTCTCGGGCGCCGTGTTCGAGCCCCGCGCGCTGAATGAGCTGTTCCCCAACTGGAAGGAACTCGAAGCGCCGCTCAACACCCCCGTCAAGCGCGACGACATCTATGTGCTGAAGAGCCCGGAAGCGGCGGCCAAGGTGCCGAACTTCTTCGTGCCCAAGACCATGCACAACGAAGGCAACTACATCATCTCCCTGGGCAACCTGTGCCGCTGGCTGGCCCAGCAGGCCGAAGGCCTGGGCGTCGAGATCTACCCGGGCTTCGCCGCCCAGGAAGCGCTGATCGACGAGAATGGCGTGGTTCGCGGTATTGTCACCGGCGACCTGGGCGTCGACCGCGAAGGCAATCCGAAAGAGGGTTACTACACCCCGGGCATGGAACTGCGCGCCAAGTACACCCTGTTCGCCGAAGGCTGCCGTGGCCACATCGGCAAACAACTGATCAAGAAGTACAAGCTCGACAGCGAAGCCGACGCCCAGCACTACGGCATCGGCATCAAGGAAATCTGGGACATCGACCCGTCCAAGCATGAGCAGGGTCTGGTGGTACACACCGCCGGCTGGCCGCTGAACGACGACAACCCGGGCGGCTCCTTCCTCTACCACCTGGAGAACAACCAGGTCGTAGTGGGCCTGATCATCGACCTGTCCTACACCAACCCGCACCTCTCTCCGTTCGACGAGTTCCAGCGCTACAAGCACCACCCGGTGATCAAGCAGTACCTGGAAGGCGGCAAGCGCGTGGCCTACGGCGCTCGCGCCATCTGCAAGGGCGGCCTGAACTCGTTGCCCAAGATGGTCTTCCCGGGCGGCGCACTGATCGGTTGTGACCTCGGCACCCTGAACTTCGCCAAGATCAAGGGCAGCCACACCGCCATGAAGTCCGGCATGCTGGCCGCCGACTCCGTGGCCGAAGCCCTGTTCGCCGGCCGCGAAGGCGGCGATGAGCTGACCAACTACGTCGAGGCCTTCAAGGGCAGTTGGCTGTACGACGAACTGTTCGCCAGCCGCAACTTCGGCCCGGCGATGCACAAGTTCGGCGCAATCGGTGGCGGTGCGTTCAACTTCATCGACCAGAACATCTTCGGCGGCAAGCTGCCGTTCACCCTGCACGATACGACGCCGGACTACGCGACCCTGAAAAAGGCCAGCGAAGCGCCGAAGATCGACTATCCGAAGCCGGACGGCAAACTCAGCTTCGACAAGCTCTCCTCGGTGTTCCTGTCCAACACCAACCATGAGGAAGACCAGCCGATCCACCTGAAGCTGACCGACCCGAATACCCCGATCGCGAAGAACCTGCCGCTCTACGACGAGCCCGCGCAGCGTTACTGCCCGGCCGGCGTGTACGAAGTAGTGAGCAACGACGACGGCAGCAAGCGCTTCCAGATCAACGCCCAGAACTGCGTGCACTGCAAGACCTGCGACATCAAGGACCCGGCCCAGAACATCACCTGGGTGGCCCCCGAGGGCACCGGCGGTCCGAACTACCCCAACATGTAATTGCGTTGGCGGTAACGGAAAAGGCTCCCTCGGGAGCCTTTTTCTTTGCAAGCTAAGTACTTGTAGCGGTGACACCCGAGGACTACTGGCCGCTTTGCGACCAACGGGTCACGGCTGCGGCGCAATAGGGAAGAACTCCCCCGAACTCCAGACTCCCAGCCAATCAACACCGTCGATCTCGCGGGGCACCGCCAGCTCAACCAGCTGGTAGAACACATTGCGGTGGATCAGCGCCCCCAGGTTTACCCGCACCAGCACGTAGGGCGACGGCTCCTGTGTCTGCGGGTCCAGGTCGACACGGATCGGGTGCGCGGCGTCGGCCACCACTTCGTCCTCGACATTGGTGGTGAAGCGCAGCACCTGTTCCTCGCCCTCCCCTTCGACCACCAGGGTGACCGCGACGAAAGGTGCGTCATCCACGGTGATCCCGCACTTCTCCACCGGAGTGACCAGGAAATAGTCGTCGCCATCGCGGCGGATGATGGTGGAAAACAGCCGCACCATCGGCTTGCGGCCAATCGGTGTGCCCAGGTAATACCAGGTGCCGTCGCGGGCGATGCGCATGTCGATATCGCCGCAGCAATCAGGGTTCCACAGATGCACCGGCGGCAGCCCCTTGTCCTTGCTGGCGGGAATCTGCGCCAGCAGGTTGCCGGCCCGGTCCGATTGAGTCTGTGGATCAGTCATTGGTACTCCTCTCGCGTCTTCACCCCCAGCAGGCTGCGGGCATAGTCTTCCAGCGGCCGGCCGATCAGGTCCTCGGGACTGGCGTCATAGAATGTCAGAAAACCGCCGCGGCTACGGATAGTCGCACTGTCTACCAGGTAGCGGTTGTCGGTCTCGATCAGCATCACCTGGATCACGCTGCGGTCACGGCCCACGGCGTTATCGGTATCTTCGTACTGCTCGTAGGTGCCGACATTGTCCTCCCCACGGGCGAAGCGCGTATACAGCAGATAATTGGCACCCGCCGCACGCGCCTCCTGCATTGCGCCTTCAAGTCCCAGCGGGCTCTTGGCCCGGCGCACCAGTGGGAAGTACTGGACGAAGCCCTTGAATGCCTCCTCCGCTACCACGTTGGGCCGTGCATAGGGATGGCCCGGCGGTACGAACGGGCCCTGGGCGATATAGATGAAGGAGTCCTGCTGCAGCCGCCAGTTCGAGGTGCGGCGGGTCTGGCTGTGATCGAGGAAGCCTGCATCGCGCAGGTAGTAATCGGTGCCGTCGGCCAGGTCGTTGGGGCTCATGCAGCCGCCCAGGGCGGCGAGGGCAAGGATCAGTATCAGTTGGCGCATGCAAAGTCTCCGGAGCCGGCGACGAAAAACCGGCATTCGGACAGGCAATGCAGCTTCCGCGCCATCACAGGCCGCGCTGCCATTCCTGACGCAGGTGCGCGCGCTGCGGCTGCTCGATGGCCTGGCGAACCTGGGCGAGCAATTTTGCCTTGTCCACCCCCAACGTGCCCTTGAGCACCAGGTAGTTGGACGCATGATCGCTGCGGAACACCGTGTCGCGCAGCTCCAGCGCACTCAGCAGGCGCTCGACCTCGACGAACAGTTCCGCCTGGGTCAGCGGCTGGAAGTCCGGGAAGCCAGTCCGATAGCGCTCCTCGCCGGTGGGGAAGCTCACCACCAGGGTGGAGAGGAACTCCGGTTGCGCCTCGTTCATCAGGCGCGCCGAATTGTCGGCGTGCTGGGCGCTCAGCGTGCTGCCACCCAGGCCGTTGAGGATCATCACCGAGCGCCGGACTCCCGCCTCACTCAGCTTCTGCAAGGCATCCAGCGTGGAGTCGTAGGTCTCGCCCTTGTTCACCCGCGCCAATACCTCGTCGTCACCGGACTCGGCACCCACGTAGGCCATGCGCAGGCCGGCATCGGCCAGCTCCTTCAGCTCCTCCACAGACTTCTTGCGCAGGTTGCGCGGCAGGCAGTAGCTGGAGACGCGATCCACCTCCGGCATGTGCTCACGGATCGCGCGGAGGATGTTGAGCAGGCGCCGCGTTGGCAGCACCAGTGCATCACCGTCGGCGAGGAACACCCGCTGGACGATCAGGCGCTCGCCACAGCGGCGAATCTCCTCCAGCACTTCGGCCTCGTCGCGGGCGCGGAATTTCTTCTGCGGCTGGGTGTACATCTCGCAAAAACCACACTGATTCCACGAACAACCGTTGGTGACCGGAAGAATCAGCGAGTGCGCCTCGCTGGGCGGCCGGAACACCGGCTCGATATACGCAATGGGGAATTCGTTGGGCATGGACTAATCAGGTCTTGAGGGCGATCTCAGCCGCCGATGATCTTCATGATGGTGACGCCGCCGGAGAAAGCGACTTCCTGCTTGTCCGCCAGGGCGCTCACCAGCAGCCGTTGCAGGGCCGGGAGCGCCTGGTGACGGGGCTTGTCCAGCAGGTCGCCGACGTAGTGGCGGTTGCTCGATGACAGGCAGCCGTGCAACCAGCCGGTGGAGGACAGACGCAGGCGCGAACAGGTCCGGCAGAAGGGAACGCTTTCATTGGCGATGACGCCGAAATACCCCTGCCCCGGCACTTCGTAGCGAATGGCCGTGGCATCCACCGGCGCACTGGCCTGGACATAGGGGTGCTGTTCGCCGATCAGCTCCAGCAGTTCCTGCAGGCCAACGAACTGCTGGTGAAAACCGTTCGGGTCGTGGGCCAGATGCCCCATGCGCATCAGCTCGATGAAACGCAGCTCGAAACCGTGCGCCAGGCAGTAATCCAGCAGCGGTACCACCTGGTCGAGGTTCTGCCCGCGCAGCGGGACCATGTTGAGCTTGACCTTCAAGCCCGCCGCACGGGCCTCGTCCAGCCCTTTGAGAACCGTGGCCAGATCACCGCCACGAGCGATACGCCGGAAGGCGCCGGCATCCAGAGTATCGAGGGAAACGTTGAGGCGGCGGATGCCGCAGTCCAGCAGCAGCGGCAGCTTTTTCGACAGCAGCTGGCCGTTGGTGGTGATGGCAATGTCCTGCAAACCGAGGCGACTGACGCCGTGCAGGAAGACATCCAGCTTCGGACTGACCAGCGGTTCGCCGCCGGTCACCCGCAACCGCTCGATGCCGGCAGCCTCCATCAGGTAGGCAACCCCGCGCACCAGAGAGTCCGCAGACAGTTCGTCCTGAGCGGCAACCAGACGCTTACCGTCCGGCACGCAGTAGGTGCAGGCATAGTTGCACGCAGCGGTCAGACTGACCCGCAGGTTGCGGAAGCGCCTGCCCTGGCGATCGACGATCATGCTCGGCTCCGGTGGGAATCACTCATGCAAGTATATCCCCACCCTCACCACAAGCCCTGTCGCAACTGCGACGATGGGCCATCTGAATGGCGACTCAGGCGGCCGGCGTATCGCCGTCGCGCTTGCGCTTGTTGCCCATGCGCACGCCAATGTCCATGAGGAACTGGAAGAAACCTTCCTGATCCTCCAGCACTTCACGCCAGAACGGCGAGTGGTACAGCGCCACGGCGCCATGCACCAGGGCCCAGGCCGCGCAGTAGTGGAAGTAGGCCGGCACGTCCTCCAGCTTGCCCGCCGCGATGCGTTCCTTGATCAGCTGGCTCAGGCGCTCGAAGTTGGATTCGCGGATCTTGTGCAGCTCCTCGACCATCTCCGGAACCTGACTGGTCTTCACCACCTTTTCTTCCAGGCGGTCGAAGAGGCGGTAGCGCTGCGGATCACGCATGCGGAACTCGAAGTAGGCGCGCGACAGGCGCTCCTTGTCGCGAGCGACGTCTTCGGAGTGGAACAGGTCGGCCAGATCGCGCTCGTAGTCCAGCATCAGGCGCAGGTAGATCTCCGCCTTGGACTTGAAGTGCTTGTAGATGGTGCCTTTGCCGATACCCACGGCATCGGCGATCATTTCGACCGTGACACTGTCTTCGCCCTGCTCAAGGAACAGCTTGAGGGCGGTGTCGAGGATTTCCTGTTCGCGACGACGGAATTCGCGAACCTTGCGCGGCTCTTTCTGCATAAAAAGACTGTTCGGTCAAAAATAGTCAAAATTCGAAGCCGCGTATTATGCCTATTCAGCGCCAAATTGCACGGATCATCCGACATGATTAGCTTTTCTTCCGAATTCCCGCACCATCCCGGTCTGCGCTACCTGAACCACGCGGCCGTAGCGCCCTGGCCCAAGCGTGCCGCTGACGCCGTCGCGGCCTTCGCCCAGGAGAACATCCTGCAAGGCGCCCGCGACTACCCGCAATGGCTGACCATCGAGAAACGCCTGCGCGAACGCCTGATGCGCCTGGTGAACGCCCAGACCACCGGCGACATCGCCTTGGTGAAGAACACCTCCGAGGCACTGTCGTTCGTTGCCTTCGGCCTCGACTGGCGCGCCGGTGACCAGGTGGTGATCAGCGACCAGGAATTCCCCTCCAACCGCATCGTCTGGGAAGCGCTGAAACCGCGCGGCGTGGAAGTCATCCAGGTCAGCCTCGACGGCAATGACCCGGAAGGCGACCTGCTGGCGGCCTGCACCCCGCGCACGCGCCTGCTGTCGATCAGCGCCGTGCAGTACGCCAGTGGCCTGCGCATGGACCTGGAACGCCTCGGCGCCGGCTGCCGCCAGCGCGGAGTGCTGTATTGCATCGATGCCATCCAGCAACTGGGCGCCCTGCCCTTCGACGTCCAGGCCTATGACTGTGCCTTCGCCATGGCCGACGGCCATAAGTGGATGCTCGGCCCTGAAGGTCTGGGGGTGTTCTATTGCCGCGCCGCCGAGCGCGAGCAACTGGCACTGCAGGAGTACGGCTGGCACATGCTGGAGAATGCCGGCAACTATGACCTCGCCGACTGGCAGCCGGCACGCAGCGCGCGGCGCTTCGAATGCGGCAGCCCGAACATGCTCGGCGCGGTAGCGCTGGAGGCCAGCCTGAGCCTGCTGGAGGATGTCAGCATGGCGAACGTGGGCGAACTGGTCCAGGCGCGCGTCCAGCAATTGCACGATGGGCTGGGTCGCATCGGCGGTGCATCACTGCACAGCCCGGTGGATCCGGCACGGCGGGCTGGCATCCTGACCTTCAGCCTCGACGGCTGGGACAACACCCGTCTGCTGGAGCGCCTGCGTGCCGAACAGGTCGTGTGCATCCAGCGTGGCGCCGGCATCCGCTTCTCGCCGCACTTCTACACCAGCGAGGCGGTCATCGAGGAAACCCTGGGGCTGATCGGAGCTCTGGCAGGGTAATAAGGCAGGCGCGACCGAGAAAACTGCTCAGCCCGGTGTGATGTATTCCAAATCCGTTTAAAAAACACCGGGCACCCTGTGGCAGCCGCCGCATCTTGACCAATACTTGTAGATACCGGTGCGCGGCATCTCCCCCCAAGTGCCCCGCCGGTGAAGGTACCGAGGATCGCGTACCTTATTGTTACACTCCTAATGGTCTTGACCCGGATTCATCCCCCAGAACCCGGGTTTTTTTTGCGCGCAGGAAATGTATCCGCGCCAAGACAATTCCCTATCAAGGCAATCAGCTAGCGAGCGGGAACAGCCGGCGGAAGTTGGCGGTAGTCTGCTCGGCCAGGGTCTCGAAGCTCACCCCGCGCAGCACGGCCAGGTATTCGGCAACTTCGCGCACGTACTCAGGCAGGTTCGGCTTGCCGCGGTGGGGCACCGGGGCGAGATAGGGTGAGTCGGTTTCCACCAGCAGGCGATCCACCGGTACCTGACGAGCCACTTCGCGCAATTGCTCGGCATTGCGGAAGGTGACGATGCCCGAGAGGGAGATGTAGAAGCCGATATCCAGCGCCGCCCTGGCCATCTCCCAGTCTTCGGTGAAACAGTGCAACACACCGGCCTGTGGCAGCGCAGCCTCGCGCAGCAGCGCCAGGGTGTCGGCACGGGCTTCGCGGGTATGCACGATGACTGGCTTGCCGGTGACCTTGGCGGCCTCCAGGTGCAGGCGGAAGGCTTCCTGCTGCAACTCGGCGGCTTCGGGCTCGTAGTGATAGTCCAGGCCGGTCTCGCCGATCGCCACCACACGCGGGTGATTCAGCTCGCCCAGCAACCAATCCAGAGCCGGCGCGGCACCAGGCTCCAGGTCCAGCGGGTGGACGCCCACCGAACAGTGCACGTCGGCGTAGCGATCAGCCAGGTCCTTCACCGCCTTGGCGTTGTCCGCACTCACGCCGATGCACAGGAACTGGCTGACACCGCGCGCACGGGCGGCGTCCAGCGCAGCATCCAGCGACCCGTCATGGGCGGCGAGATCGAGGCGATCGAGGTGGCAGTGGGAATCGACCAGCATGAAACATTCTCCGGAAATGACGAAGCGCCCCTGGGGGCGCTTCGTGTTTGCAACCTGTATGGCCCGCCATTCTCGCATGGCAGGAGCTACAAGGTATGGGCTACATGGTATGGGTCGGACGGTCCGACTTCAGCGCGCCGGCGAGATAGGTCTCGATCTTGTTGCGCGCGGTGTTGTCGCCATCGTTGAACTGCACGCCGATACCGGCGGCGCGGTTGCCCTGGGCGCCTTTCGGCGTGATCCAGACCACCTTGCCGGCGACCGGGATCTTCTCCGGCTCGTCCATCAGGTTGAGCAGCATGAAGACTTCGTCGCCCAACTTGTAGGTCTTGTTGGTCGGAATGAACAGCCCGCCGTTGCGGATGAACGGCATGTAGGCGGCATACAGCACGGATTTGTCCTTGATGGTCAGGGACAGGATTCCGTTACGCGGACCCAGATTTGGTGGCAAGCTCATTCAGCTGTCCTGGCAGATTTTTCCGATGGCCGGATTCTAGCCCGGCCCGGGCAGACTTGCCCACTGTACGAGCAAGGCTTCGAGAAGCAAGGCACGGTTGAGGTTGGCTTTATTGAGGACTTTCTGCCGTTGCAACAGCAACCAGTCCTGCATCGCCAGCACCTTGGGCTGTGTCGATTTCTCGGCGAGATACTGCACGACCTTGCGCATGTCGGTGAGCCCCAGGCCCTCTTCATCGCGGGCCAGTTGGTAGCGCAGGATCAGCAGCGCCCAGTCGCAGAACCAGTCGAACAGTAATGGCAAAGGTACAGCATTCCAGCTTTCGGCCAGCTGACCTGGGGCAACCTGCTGCTTGAGCAGTTTTTTCACGCCCTCCACCACCTGCGCGCGCTGCTCGCGCACACCTTGGCCCTGCAGGCGCAACGCAGTCAGCGGTGAACCACCGGACAGCACCAGCAACTCGTCCAACGCCTCCACCGACTCATCCGGCAGGGAGCCCGCCAGCCAGGTACGGGCCTGCGCGGCGGTAGGCTGCGGACAGGCCTGCTGCACGCAGCGGCTCTTGATGGTCGGCAGCAGCCGGCTGGGCTGGTGACTGATCAGCAGCAGCACGGTATCGCCGGAGGGCTCTTCCAGGCTTTTCAGCAGCGCGTTGGCGGCATTGAGGTTCATCGCCTCAGCCGGCTCCAGCAGCAGCACCTTGCGCCCGCCCAATTGCGCGGTCTGCACCACGAAGCCCACCAGCTCACGGACCTGATCGACACGGATCGGTTTCTCCGGCTCTTCTGGTTCCAGCAGGAAATAGTCCGGGTGCGTGCCGGCGGCAAGCAGTTGGCAGGCCTTGCACTGACCACACGCCTTGCCGCCCTCGGGGCGCTGGCAGAGCAGTAGGTGCACCAGGTTCTCGGCCAGCGCGCGCTTGCCGATACCGGCCGGACCGTGCAACAGATAGGCATGAGCATGCTGCGAGCGGCTGCTGAGCTGCTGCCAGATGCCCTGCTGCCAGGGGTAGATGTCAGCCATTGAGGCGCTCCAGCAAGGCCGGCAGCAGCTTGTCGAGGTCGCGCTGCACCTCGGCCAGCGACTGCGCGGCATCGAGGATGTGATAGCGCGCCGGGTCGGCGTTAGCGCGATCCAGATAGGTGTTGCGCACCGCCTCGAAGAAGCCACGGCCTTCCTGCTCGAAGCGGTCCAGACGACCACGGGCAGCGGCGCGGGACAGGCCGATTTCCACCGGCAGGTCGAAGACCAGGGTCAGATCCGGGCGCAGGCCGCCCTGGACGAAGCTTTCCAATCGCGCGATGCGCTCTACCGGCAGGCCTCGCCCCCCGCCCTGGTAAGCGTAGGTGGCGTCCGTGAAGCGATCGCAGAGAACCACGGCGCCACGCTCGAGTGCCGGGCGGATCACTTCGGCGATGTGCTGAGCGCGGGCCGCGAAGACCAGCAGCAGCTCGGTATCCACCGCCATCTTTTCATCGCTGGGGTCCAGCAACAGTTCGCGGATACGCTCGGCCAGCGGCGTACCGCCGGGCTCGCGGGTCAGCTGGACCTCGATGCCCCGCTCGCGCATGCGCTCCGCCAGGTACTCGCGGTTGGTGCTCTTGCCCGCACCTTCGGGGCCTTCCAGGGTGATGAACAGGCCGGTCACTCGGCTCACTCCTTGTGTTGTCGGGCTACTGCGCTGCAGGAGAATCTGCGGCGGGAGCATCTGCATCCGGCGTCTGCGCCGGCAGCGGGACGGGCGCCGGACTGGAACGGTAGTCGGCGCGACGCTTGATCTGGAACTCCTGGACGGCCTTGTTGTGGTCGTCGAGGTTGTCGGAGAAGGTATGGCTGCCGTCGCCGCGGGCGACGAAGTACAGGCTCTGCCCTGCCACCGGATTGAGCGCGGCATGGATAGCCTCGCGGCCGGGCAGCGCGATGGGCGTCGGCGGCAGGCCGGCGACCACGTAGGTGTTGTAGGGCGTCGGCGTACGCAGATCGGCGCGAGTGATCTTGCCGGCGTAGCGCTCGCCCATGCCGTAGATAACGGTCGGGTCGGTCTGCAGCAGCATGTTCTTCTGCAGGCGACGCACGAAGACGCCGGCGATCTGGCCGCGCTCCTGGGGCACGCCGGTTTCCTTTTCCACCAGAGAAGCCATGATCAGCGCCTGGTAGGAGTCCTTGTAGGGCAGTTCCTGTGCGCGCTTGTCCCACTCCTCGGCCAGGATGCTGTCCATGCGCTGGTAGGCGTGCTTGAGGATATCGACGTCCTTGGTGCCGCGGACGAAACGATAGGTGTCGGGGAAGAAACGACCCTCCGGGAACACGCCTGGCTTGCCCAGCTTCGCCATGACCTCGGCATCACTGAGGCCATTCAGGGTCTGCTCCAGCTTGGGCTGGCGGGCGAGCAGCTCGCGCACCTGGTGGAAATTCCAACCCTCGACCAGCGTCAGGCCGTACTGCACCACGTCGCCTTCGCGCCACAGATCGAGCAGCTGGGCGGCGGTCATGCCCGGCGTCAGTCGGTATTCGCCGCTGTGAAGCGCTTCACCGGCCAGATTGAAGCGCCAGTA
Organism: Pseudomonas sp. YH-1; assembly: GCF_051990045.1. NCBI lineage: Bacteria > Pseudomonadati > Pseudomonadota > Gammaproteobacteria > Pseudomonadales > Pseudomonadaceae > Pseudomonas > Pseudomonas sp. YH-1. Next base: position 5,394,075 of record NZ_CP178184.1, read on the forward strand.
CAGGCGCAGCCAGAAGCCGCCATGCAGGACGTCTTCGTCCTCCAGGCGGGTCAGCAGGCGGCCAGGGGTGGCGCCGCTGGGAGCATCGAGCAGACGCTCTTCGGTGAGCTGGAGCGGCTGCTGCAGCGCACGGTGCTGCTCCCAGGCCGCCAGGCCCAGCATGAGCCCGGCCAGCAGCAGGCCGCCTTCCAGCAGCACCAGCAATTTGCGCATCACGTATCAGGAATCCAGAAGTTCGCGGAGTAGGCCCTGCAGTTTACGGGTCAGCGGCCCGACCGGCCAAGCGTGCTTGGCCATGCCGCGCACCGGCCAGATACCGTAGAGGCTGTTGCAGAGAAAGACCTCATCGGCCTGCGCCAGTTCGCCGTACTCGATGTCGCGGACGATGACCGGCAAACCCAAGTCGCGGGCGCGCTGGAGGATTTCGGCGCGCATCACACCAGCGACGCCGCAGCGGCTCAGCTCAGCGGTGATCAGCTCACCCTGCCTCACCAGGAACAGGTTGCTGAACACGCCCTCGACAATCCGTCCGGAAACATCGCGCATCAATCCTTCGGCGAAAGCCGGGTCGCTCCACTCAGCGCGAGCCAGGACCTGCTCCAGGCGATTGAGATGCTTGAGGCCGGCGAGCAGTGGCTGTTCAGCCAGGCGAGTGGCGCAGGGGAAGAGCGTGACGCCCTCTTCGCCGTTCTTCACCGGGTAGGCCGGCGCGGGCGAGCCCAGCAACAGACGACGCACCTGGGCATCGGCCTGCGGGGCATAGCCGCGCGCACCTTCGCCACGGGTCAGCATCAGCTTGGCGACACCATCGCCGAGCAGGGCGGAGAAACGCAGGAGTTCGTCTTCGACGAGCTCCAGGTTGACCGGCAGGGACAGGCGCCGAACGCCCTCCTCCAGCCTCACCCGATGGCGTGCCAGCAGGCGCGGGCGGCCTGCAGACACGCGGATAGTCTCGAACAGCCCGTCGCCGTAGGCCAGCCCGCGATCACGCGCAGACAGGGCCTCGGCGCTCTGGCCGTCGATCCAGCTCAGCATCAGTCGCGGAACCGGCGGAACACCAGGGAACCGTTGGTACCACCGAAGCCGAACGAGTTGGACAAGGCGACCTCGATCGGACGCTCCTTGGCCTGATGCGCGACCAGGTCGAGATCGCAGCCTTCGCTGGGGTTGTCCAGGTTGATGGTCGGCGGAGCGACCTGATCGCGCAGCGCGAGCACGCAGAAGATCGCCTCGACCGCGCCGGCAGCGCCCAGCAGGTGGCCGGTCATGGACTTGGTGGAGCTCATCGACAGCTGGTAGGCGTGATCGCCGAAGATCGACTTCACCGCGGCGATTTCCGCGATGTCGCCTGCCGGCGTCGAGGTGCCGTGGGCATTGATGTAATCGACCTGCTCGGGGTTGAGTCCGGCATCGCGCAGCGCAGCTTTCATGCAACGCGCGGCACCAGCGCCGTCTTCGGGCGGAGCCGTCATATGGAAGGCGTCGCCGCTCATGCCGAAGCCGACGACTTCGGCGTAGATGCGCGCGCCACGTGCCTTGGCGTGCTCCAGCTCTTCCAGGACCAAGGAGCCGGCGCCGTCAGAGAGCACGAAGCCGTCGCGATCCTGATCCCACGGGCGGCTGGCCTTGGTCGGCTCATCGTTGCGAGTGGACAGCGCGCGAGCGGCGCCAAAGCCGCCCAGGCCAAGACCGCAGGCCGCCATTTCGGACCCGCCGGCCACCATCACGTCAGCGTCGCCATAGGCGATGTTGCGCGCGGCCATGCCGATGTTGTGGGTGCCGGTGGTGCAGGCGGTGGTAATGGCGTAATTGGGGCCCTGCAGACCCAGGTTGATCGACAGGAACCCGGAAACCATGTTGATGACCGAGCCAGGCACAAAGAACGGCGAGATGCGCCGCGGGCCCTGCTCGAACAGCGAACGACAGGTGTTTTCGATGTTGGTCAGACCGCCGATGCCAGAACCGATGGCAACGCCGATGCGCTCCCGGTTGGCGTCGGTGACTTCCAGGCCGGAGTCGCGCACCGCCTGGTAGCTGGCGGCCAGACCGTACTGGATGAACAGGTCGAGTTTGCGAGCTTCCTTGGCGGACATGTATTGCTCGACGTCGAACCCTTTCACCGAGCCGCCGAAACGGGTGGCAAAGGCGGACAGGTCCATGTGTTCGATCGGGGCGATACCGCTGCGCCCGGCGAGAATGCCTTCCCAACTGCTCGGCACATCCACACCCAGGGGCGACAACATACCCATGCCAGTGATGACTACGCGTCTACGCGACACTGTGACTTCCTCTCATGTGTTTCACGGCAATAACGCCGGCTGATGCCGGCGTTAAAGAAAAGCCGCACGCCTTTGCAGGCCGTGCGGCTTCTTTCGTCGGGGAACCGACGACTACGTCTTATGCCTGGTGGGCAACGATGTAGTCGATGGCTTCCTGAACGGTGGTGATCTTTTCGGCTTGCTCGTCGGGGATTTCGGTCTCGAATTCCTCTTCCAGAGCCATCACCAGCTCAACGGTGTCAAGGGAGTCGGCGCCCAGGTCTTCAACGAAGGAAGCGCTGTTGGTGACTTCTTCTTCCTTAACGCCGAGTTGCTCAGCAACGATCTTCTTGACGCGTTCTTCGATGGTGCTCATACCTTGTTTTCACTCCTATGGACAATCCGTACAGCTGGGCTGCGGGTAAGTGTATAGAAAGGGTTTTCTGCATTTCAAGCTGAACGCTGACGCCCCTTCCCGGCAACCCAGATGCTCTGTCTATTCCAGCGTGACGACGCTTGGAGAATTTTAGACAGCGCATATGACATCGCCAGGAAGGAACTGGTCACATCAGCTCATGTACATTCCGCCATTCACCGGTACCGTGGCACCCGTTACATAAGCTGCGCCCTCGGAAGCGAGGAATGCTACCACTTTGGCGATCTCTTCGGCTTGTCCCAGTCGACCCAGCGGAATCTGGCCGAGCAGCGCCTCGCGCTGAGCCTCGGGCAGTTCGCGAGTCATGTCGGTGTCGATGAAGCCCGGAGCAACCGCGTTGACAGTGATAGCACGGGACCCAACTTCGCGCGCCAGGGCGCGGGTGAAGCCTTCCAGGCCAGCCTTGGCAGCGGCGTAGTTGGTCTGCCCGGCGTTACCCATGGCACCGACGACGGAGCCGATATTGATGATGCGACCCCAGCGAGCCTTGGTCATGCCGCGCAGAACGGCTTTCGACAAACGGTAGAGGCTGTTGAGGTTGGTGTTGACCACATCGAACCACTCGTCATCTTTCATGCGCATCAGCAGGTTATCGCGGGTGATACCGGCGTTATTGACGACGATAGCCGGTGCTCCGGATTCCTTCTGGATGGCTTCGACAACGGCGGTCACGGACTCGTCATTGGATACATCCAGCACCATGCCCGAACCCTGGATACCGTTTTCCTTGAGGTACTCGGAAATCTTCTGCGCGCCGGACTCGCTGGTGGCGGTGCCGACCACTGTGGCACCCATGCGCCCCAGTTCCAGCGCAATGGCCTGGCCAATACCACGGCTCGCGCCGGTAACCAGGGCAACCTTACCTTGCAGACTCATGCCTTATCTCCTGTTCAAGCCAGAGCCGCGCGGGCTGCGCCGAAGGCGTCCGCGGAGTCCAGGTTGTGGGTGGTCACGCCCTTGGCGCAACGCTTGTTCAAACCAGCCAGTACCTTGCCCGGGCCGCACTCGACCAGGTCGGTGACGCCCTTCTCGGCCAACAGTTGCACGCTCTCGACCCAACGGACCGGACTGTACAGCTGCGCCAGCAGGTCGCGCTTGAGCGCGGCCAGATCAGCCGGGACTTGGGCGGTAACGTTCTGTACCAGGGCGATCTGCGGCATCTGCCACTGAACGGCTTCGACAGCCTCGGCGAAACGCTCGGCAGCCGGACGCATCAGCTCGCAGTGCGAAGGTACGCTGACCGGCAGCGCGACGGCACGCTTGGCGCCACGGGCCTTGCACGCCTCGATGGCACGCTCGACGGCCTTGGCCGCACCAGCGATCACCACTTGACCGGGCGCATTGAAGTTCACGGCACTGACCACTTCACCCTGGGCCGCCTCGGCGCAGGCGGCAAGCACGTCAGCATCTTCGAGACCGAGAATGGCGGCCATACCACCAGTGCCGGCAGGAACAGCCTCCTGCATCAATTGGCCACGGCGCTCGACCAGCTTCACCGCATCGGCGAAAGCCAGGCTGCCGGCGGCAACCAGCGCGGAGTACTCACCCAGGCTGTGGCCGGCGACGTAAGCCGGCTGCACACCACCTTCGGCCTGCCACAGGCGCCACAGGGCGATGGAGACAGTGAGAATGGCGGGCTGGGTCTTGTCGGTCTGGTTCAGGCGCTCTTCCGGACCGTCCTGCACCAGGGCCCAGAGGTCATAACCCAGGGCATTGGAGGCTTCAGCGAAGGTATCGCGCACGATGGCGTGTTGAGCGCCCATCTCGGCAAGCATGCCGAGCGACTGCGAACCTTGACCGGGGAATACGAAGGCGAGGGATGCGGACATTGCAACAGGTCCCTTTTGTCTGTGTCGTCAAATGGATAACGCCGGCGAGAGCCTGGCGCATTGAACTGACAGTTGGATGACGGTCTGACGACCGCGGTCACACATTAGAGCAGATGTTCCAGACGACCATGCAGCCGCTGGGGCAGATTCTCGCGAACTTCCAGCAGCGCGCGACGCAGGGCGCTCTGGATGCCCTCCTCTTTCGCACTGCCGTGACTCTTCACCACGATACCCTGCAAACCCAGGAAACTCGCGCCATTGTGCTGGGAAGGCGTGAGATCGCCGCGCAGCCGGCGCAGGAATGGCATCGCCATCAGTCCGACCGCCTTCGCTGGCAGACTGGAGTTGAACAACTCTTCCAGACGCGCCGCGACCATCGCTGCCAACCCCTCGCTGGACTTGAGCAGGATGTTACCGACGAAACCGTCGCACACCACCACATCCGCCAGCCCGCGATACAGGCCATCGCCTTCGATGTAGCCGATGTAATTCACGCCACGCGCCTGCTGCAGGAGACTGGCCGCCAGCTTCACCTGCTGGTTGCCCTTGATGTCTTCGGTACCGACATTCAGCAACGCGACCCGAGGATTACTCTTGCCCAGCGCCTCTGCGGCCACGGCACCCATGACGGCAAATTGATAGAGATGCTCGGCGCTGCAGTCGACATTGGCGCCCAGGTCGAGCAGATGGCAGTGGCCGGTTTGCGTCGGCACGGCCGTCACCATCGCTGGTCGGTCGATACCGGGCAACGTCTTGAGCAGGTAACGGGAGAGCGCCATCAGCGCACCAGTATTGCCGGCACTGACGCAGGCATGAGCCTTGCCATCCCGAACCAGCTCGAGGGCAACACGCATGGAGGAATCGGGCTTGCCACGCAACGCCTGGGACGGACGCTCGTCCATCGTGACGATTTCGCTGGCGTGGTGGACATGAAGACGCTGACGCTCGACCGGAGAAAGGCCGCGCAGGTGTTCTTCTATCAGAGGAGCTTGGCCGACAAGGACCAGCTGGAGGAAAGCATATTCGGCCAGAAAGGAAATGCAGGCCGGAACAATGCAGTGGGGACCGTAGTCCCCACCCATTGCATCAATCGCGATGATTGGTGCGGACAAAGATTACTCGTCAGAGCCTTTGTCTACGACCTTGCGGCCGCGATAGAAACCGTCCGGGGAGACGTGGTGGCGCAGGTGAACTTCACCGGTGCTCTTTTCCACGGACAGAGCGTTCGCGTCCAGGGCATCGTGCGAACGACGCATGTCACGAGCGGAACGGGATTTTTTGTTCTGCTGAACAGCCATGATTGATTAACTCCTAAACGTTTGGGTCACGCTTCAACTGCGCCAGTACGCTGAACGGATTGGGCCGCTCTTCGACGTTCTCGCTCGGTTCGGGCGCTGTAGCGTATCCCACCGGCTGCTGGCAATCCTCAGGGTCATGGACCGGCACGATGGGCAAGGCGAGCAGCAACTCGTCCTCAGCCAGCGAGGTCAGGTCGATGGGGTCATCCCCCACTTCCAGCGCATCGTAGCCACTGGGCAGATCATCGATCGACTTGCCTTCCGGGATGATGACGTAATCGTACTCACCACCCACATGGAATTTGGCCGGCTCGAGACAGCGCTGGCATACCATGCTCACCTCGCCATTGAGCTCGACGTGCATGACCGCCAGTTTCTGCTGGTCACGGAAGAAGGAAAACTTCGCGTGAACATCGCCATCACTGCTGGTCAGTTGCTCGCTGAGACGTGCCATCTTGGCGATCGGCAGCACACCCTCGAGGGTGGCGGCGCGTTCTACCAATTTGCGCGGATCAACGTGAGGTGGTATCGGTCCATTCAACATAAGCGCGCCATTATAGGGATGCACCCGAAGCTGTCAAAGGAAATTAGCCATAAACCGCTGTATGGACAGCCCTTTTCGCTAGAATCGCGGTGACGCTCCGAAGGAATTCTCCATGCTACCCCTGATCCTTGCTTCCAGCTCGCCCTACCGCCGCGAATTATTGCAGCGACTGCGACTGCCGTTCGAATGCGCCAGCCCAGACATCGACGAAACCCCACTGCCCGGCGAGAACGCTGAACAACTGGTGCGCCGGCTGGCGGAAAGCAAAGCTCGCGCACTGGCCCAGCACTATCCCACCCACCTGATCATCGGCTCGGACCAGGCCGCGGTTAACAGCAGCCGGATTCTTGGCAAACCGCACAACCTCGAGCGCGCAACCGAACAACTGAAGGATGCCAGCGGCAAGAGCGTCAGCTTCCTCACCGGACTCTGCCTGCTCAATAGCCAGAGCGGTCAAGCTCAAATCGATTGCGTGCGTTTTACCGTGCACTTCCGCAATCTCGACGACGCACGCATTCGCCGCTACCTGGAAGCCGAACAACCGTTCGACTGCGCCGGCAGCTTCAAGGCCGAAGGCCTGGGCGTCAGCCTGTTCCGCTCTACCGAAGGTGAAGACGCCACCAGCCTGGTCGGCCTGCCGCTGATTCGCCTGGTGGACATGCTGCTGGCCGAACAGGTCCCCATCCCCTGAAACAGAAAGCCTGAAACAAGAAGGCCCGGCATTTGCCGGGCCTTTTTCCTTCCTTATATAAGGAAGCGTATTCAGCGCAGGGCCGGACCCTGAAAGCCCATCCACATCGCCATGCGCTCGGCGACGCTGGCGCCCAGCTTTTTGGTAAAGCGGTCGAAGGCCGTTTCCTGGACGGTGTAATCCACGATTTCTTTCTCCTTGATGACCTCGCGCGCGACGTAGCTGGAGCTACCCAAACCATCAATGAGCCCCAACTGCAACGCCTGCTCGCCAGACCAGATCAGACCGGAGAACAGCTCCGGATGATCCTTGTCTTTCAGGCGATCACCGCGCCCCTTCTTCACTACGTCGATGAACTGCTTGTGAGTGGTATCCAGCACCTGCTGCCAGAAGGCCGTTTCATCCGCCTTCTGTGGCTGGAACGGATCTAGGAACGCCTTGTGCTCGCCCGAGGTATAGATGCGGCGATCCACGCCCAGCTTCTCCATGGTGCCGACGAAGCCGAAAGTCGCCGCCGTCACACCAATGGAACCAACCAGACTGGCCTTGTCGGCATAGATTTCGTCGGCGGCACTGGCGATGTAATAGGCACCGGAGGCACCCAGATCGCTGATAACCGCGTAGACCTTGATATCCGGATGCTCACCGCGCAGGCGCTTGATTTCATCGTAGATATAACCAGACTGAACCGGGCTGCCGCCCGGACTGTTGATACGCAGGACGATGCCCTTGGTGCCCGCATCCTCGAACGCGGAACGCAGCGCACCAACGATGTTGTCGGCACTGGCCGGCTCGTTGTCGGCAATCATGCCCTTCACTTCGATCAACGCCGTATGACTGGCACTGCGCGACGCAGACTTGGACAAGCCACTGAAAGGACTGAACAGCGCCAACGCACCGAACAGATAAACGAAGGTCAGCAACTTGAAGAAGATACCCCAGCGACGCGACCGGCGCTGTTCCTGAACACCAGCCAGTACGGCCTTCTCCAGCAACTTCCAGCTCTTTTCGTCACCTGCCACGGTATGTGCAGCCTTGTTATCGTCCGCCTTCCATTCATCCGACATCAGTTGCCTACCTCGAGCACCGGTTTGACCGAACGCCCAGCGAGCCAGGCGCGCAATTCATTGAAATGATTCACTTCCAGTGCCGGAGCATACTCCCGAAGGACCTCCAGCGACTGAGCACCATAGCCCACCGCCACCGAATCCATACCGGCGCGGCGAGCCATCTCCAGGTCGAAAGGTGAATCACCCACCATCAACGCGTCGCGAGCGCCGACCCGACAATGTTCCAGAATCTCGTGCAGCATGCGCGGATCCGGCTTGCTCGCTGACTCGTCGGCAGCGCGAGTGATATCGAAGAAGTCGGTCCAGCCCTGCCCCGCCAGCACGCGATCCAGACCACGGCGATTCTTGCCGGTAGCGACCGCCAACTGGTAGCCCGCCCCGCGAAACTCAGCCATGGCCTCAGACACGCCCGGGAACAGCGGCGAAGGCTGTACCTCCAGGCTCAGGTAGTGATTGCCGTAGTCGAGGCGGAAGCGCTCCAGCGGCTCGCCCTCCTCCACCTCCGGATACAGCGTCTGGATAGCTTCCGGCAGACCCAGGCCAATAATGCCTTTTATGGCCGCATCACTGCGTTCCGGAAGGCCGGAACCGACTGCCGCGACCCGCATCGCCTCGACAATGCGACCAATGGAATCCACCAACGTGCCATCCCAGTCGAAGATCAGCAGGGAATACTCACGCATCCAGACGCTCCACGGTGCGCTGCCAGATTTCGTCCACCGGCGCCTCCAACTCCAGCACAGCGCCATCGGGCAACGGCACGCGCAGGTAGGCCGAGTGCAGGAACAGGCGCTTGCCGCCCAGCTCGCGGATTTCGCGGGAGAAATCTTCGTCGCCGTACTTGGGGTCGCCGGCAATGGAGTGACCAGCGTGCTTGGCGTGCACACGAATCTGATGGGTACGACCGGTGATCGGACGCGCCTCGACCAGGGTGGCAAAATCGCCGAAGCGACGCAGCACCTTGAACTCGGTCAGCGCTTCCTTGCCTTCGGGATTCACTTCCACCACGCGCTCACCGGAGCGCAGATTGTTCTTCAGCAGCGGCACGGCGATCTGCTTCTTCGCTGCCGGCCAGTTGCCGCGCACCAGGGCGTGGTAACGCTTGTCCACGATGCGCTCGCCGCGCAGGGCATCGTGCAGGTGACGCAGCATGCTGCGTTTCTTGGCGATCATCAGCAGACCGGAAGTGTCGCGATCCAGGCGATGCACCAGCTCCAGGTCCTTGCACTCCGGACGCAGCTGACGGAAGGCCTCGATGACCCCGTAATTCAGGCCACTGCCGCCGTGCACGGCGATACCGGTAGGCTTGTTCACCACGATCAGCGCCTTGTCTTCGAAGACAATGGCGGCCTCGAGGCGCTCCAGCAGACCCTGGGCCAGCGGCACCGGTTCGTCACGCTCAGCCAGACGCAGCGGCGGGACACGTATCACGTCGCCGGCCTGCAGCTTGTACTCCGGCTTGATGCGGCCTTTGTTGACCCGCACTTCACCCTTGCGAAGGATGCGGTAGATCAGCGTCTTGGGCACGCCCTTGAGCTGGGTGCGGAGGAAATTGTCGATTCGTTGGCCGGCATACTCCGGCGCGACTTCAAGCAGCTGAACGCCGGAAGTCGGAGGGGCGGGATTTGTCATGCGGATATAATAACAATTTTTCATTCAATTGAAGCACTTAATCATTGCTGCTATATTCGGGAGGCCGCCAAAAGTGGCCAGGCCTGCGGATGATCGCGTAATCGCCATCCCCAACCGCCTGCAAACACATTGAACGGACACGAGGCAGTCCCCGGAAGCGTTGCAACGGCCCGAGCGATTCTCGCGCCGACAGCGCCTCGAAACCCAGGCCTTCAGACATGACCACGGCAACCAAGGTCGCCGTGATAAAAGCCAACCCCGCTCCCGGATTCAGCGAGTGGCACCCGGCTCTTAGGGAAATGTGCAGGGTGGAGATGCACAACTGGCGGATTGCGTTGCGTTCATGCCTTGAACGCATGCCCTGAACGTAGACGCACTTATCGTCCGCATCTGACAGTTAATTCCTCCTCCTGATGAGTGCTTGTTCTTACTCGACAAGCAGGAAACGTAGTCGCGGCACAGCAGATTTATCCTGCTGCCGCTGGACACTGGAATGGTCCGCCGTTCCTGAGTACGTGCCTTAGCACCGACCGTGAGAGTCGTGTGTGCCGATCGCCGTTTCCGGTGGCCCCGGAAACCATTGGTACTACATGAAAAGAATGCTGATCAACGCGACTCAACCCGAAGAGTTGCGTGTAGCGCTGGTAGACGGCCAACGCCTGTTCGACCTGGACATCGAGTCCGGCGCGCGCGAGCAGAAAAAGGCCAACATCTACAAAGGCCGTATCACCCGCATCGAGCCGAGCCTCGAGGCCGCATTCGTCGACTTCGGCGCCGAACGCCACGGCTTCCTCCCCCTCAAGGAAATCTCCCGCGAGTACTTCAAGAAGAACCCTGAAGGTCGCATCAACATCAAGGACGTCCTGAGCGAAGGCCAGGAAGTCATCGTACAGGTCGAGAAAGAAGAACGTGGCAACAAGGGCGCCGCCCTGACCACCTTCATCAGCCTCGCCGGCCGCTACCTGGTGCTCATGCCCAACAACCCGCGCGCCGGTGGCATCTCCCGCCGCATCGAGGGTGAAGAGCGCAACGAACTGCGCGAAGCCCTGAACGGCCTGACAGTTCCCGGCGACATGGGCCTGATCGTCCGCACCGCGGGCCTGGGCCGCAGTTCCGAAGAGCTGCAATGGGACCTGGACTACCTGCTGCAATTGTGGGGCGCCATCAAGGAAGCCTCGGGCGAGCGCAGCGGTCCGTTCCTGATCTACCAGGAAAGCAACGTCATCATCCGCGCCATCCGCGACTACCTGCGCCAGGACATCGGCGAAGTGCTGATCGACAGTCTCGACGCCCAGGAAGAAGCCCTGAACTTCATCCAGCAGGTCATGCCGCAGTACGCGAGCAAAGTGAAGCTGTATCAGGACAGCGTTCCGCTGTTCAACCGCTTCCAGATCGAGAGCCAGATCGAAACCGCCTTCCAGCGCGAAGTGAAACTGCCGTCGGGCGGCTCCATCGTCATCGATCCGACCGAAGCCCTGGTGTCCATCGACATCAACTCGGCCCGCGCAACCAAAGGCGGCGACATCGAAGAAACCGCCCTGCAGACCAACCTGGAAGCGGCCGAGGAAATCGCCCGCCAACTGCGCCTGCGTGATATCGGCGGCCTGATCGTCATCGACTTCATCGACATGACCCCGGCGAAGAACCAGCGCGCCGTGGAAGAACGCGTCCGCGAAGCCCTGGAAGCCGACCGTGCCCGCGTACAGGTTGGCCGCATCTCGCGCTTCGGTCTGCTGGAAATGTCCCGTCAGCGCCTGCGTCCGTCCCTCGGCGAGACCAGCGGCATCGTCTGCCCGCGCTGCAACGGCCAAGGCATCATCCGTGACGTCGAATCCCTGTCGCTGGCCATCCTGCGCCTGATCGAAGAAGAAGCCCTGAAGGACCGCACCGCAGAAGTTCGTGCGCGCGTGCCATTCCAGGTAGCCGCCTTCCTGCTCAACGAAAAGCGCAACGCCATCACCAAGATCGAACTGCGCACCCGCGCGCGCATCTTCATCCTGCCGGACGACCACCTGGAAACTCCGCACTTCGAAGTCCAGCGCCTGCGTGACGACAACCCCGAACTGCTGTCCGGCCACGCCAGCTATGAGATGGCCCCGGAAGAGCACGAGGAAGTCCAGCCGGTCAGCGCCACCCGCACCCTGGTCCGCCAGGAAGCCGCGGTGAAGACCGTTTCCCCGCAGAGCCCTGCCCCGCAGCAGGCTGCCGCCGAAGCACCGGTCGCCGCCGAAGCCACCAAGCCCATGCCTGAGCCAAGCCTGTTCCAGGGCCTGGTGAAGTCGCTGGTAGGCCTGTTCGCCGGCAGCAAGCCGGAGCCGACCCCGGTCGTCGCCGAGAAGCCCGCCACCGAGCGTAGCGAAGGCCAGGGCGAGCGCCGCAACGGTCGCCAGCAGAACCGTCGCCGTGACGGTCGCGATGGTGGTCGTCGTGATGACGAGCGCAAAGAGCGTGGCCGCCGCGACGAGCGCGGTGAGCGCGGTGAGCGCGGTGAGCGTACTGAACGTCCCGCCCGCGAAGAGCGTCAGCCGCGTGAAGAGCGCGCCGAGCGTCAGCCCCGCGAGGAGCGTCAGCCGCGCGAAGAGCGTGCTGAGCGTCAACCACGCGAAGAACGCCAGCCGCGTGAAGAGCGCGCCGAACGTCAACCGCGTGAAGAGCGTCAGCCGCGTGAAGAACGCGCCGAGCGCCAGCCGCGCGAGGAGCGTCAGCCCCGCGAAGAGCGTGGTGAGCGCACCGAGCGTCAACCGCGCGAAGAGCGTCAGCCCCGCGGTGAGCGTGGCGAGCGCGCCGAGCGTCAGCCCCGTGAAGAGCGCCAACCGCGCGAAGACCGTCAGGCTCGCGATGCCGCTGCCCTGGAAGCTGAAGAGCTGCCGAACGAAGAGCTGCTGGACCAGCAGGACGACGAAGGTTCGGACGACGAGCGTCCGCGTCGCCGCTCCCGTGGTCAGCGTCGCCGCAGCAACCGCCGCGAGCGCCAGCGTGAAGCCGGTGTGGATGGCGTTGAAGGCGCAGAAGGCGAAGTGAGCGCTGAAGGCGCTGCCGAACAGGCTGCCTCCGATACTCCGTCGCCTGCCGCCATGGTCGCTGCCGCCGCTACCGCTGTAGCCGTTGCTGAAGCTGCCGCCGAGCAGGATCAGCCTGCTGCTCAGGCTGAAGCCGCGCCCCAGCCGCTGGAATCCGGCGTGGTTGAAGCCGTACGCACCGAAAGCGCTCTGGAGCAGACCATCGAGTTCCTGGCCAAACCCGCCGAGCAACCTGCCGAGCCGGTAGAGACTGCCAACGAGACCGCTGAAGTGACTGCCGCCGAGCCGGTGGTTGCGGAAGAGGCGTCGGCTCCAGCCGCTGAAACCGTGATCGAAGCCGTCGCCCAGCTGCTCGAAGAGCCCAAGACTGAAACCCCGGTGGTTGCCGAGGAAGCTCCGACTACCACTCCGGCAGCGACCGAAGAAGCTCCGGCTGTTCCGGCCAACGCCACCGGCCGCGCCTCCAACGACCCGCGCGAGCGTCGTCGCCAGGAACGCGCCGCCCGCGAAGCAGCCGCTGCTGCCGCTGCCGCTCCGCAGGTGGAGCAGGCTCCGGTCGTCGAAGCCGTGGTTGAAGAAGCCGCTGCCGTGGAAGCCGAAGTCGTGGTTGAGCCGACCGCTGAAGTCACTGTCGAAGCCATCGAGGCCGAAGCTGTGAACGAAGCTGCTGAAGCCGCCGAGCAACCGGCAGCCGAACAGACTGAAGGCGTCGAAGCCGTGAAGTCCGAGGAAGAAGGCTCCGTGGTGGAAAAGCACCACAGCTGATAGCTTCCTGACCTGAAAAAGGGGATGCATCTGCATCCCCTTTTTTATTGCCCGCACACCGCAACGCCAGCACCACATGTAGGAGCGAGCTTGCTCGCGAATAGAATTAACCAGTAACTCAGGCGCTGGACCGTTCGCGAGCAAGCTCGCTCCTACCAAAAGCTCCCAACAAGCGGCCACAAAAAAGGGGATGCCTTGGCATCCCCTTTTTATTGGAAGCGAACTCAGTAGAGATTCGGCTCCATCTCCAACTCCACGCCGAAGCGCTGTTGAATATCGTCACGAATGCGCTCAGCCACTGCATGCAGCTGAGCCCCGGTGGCGCCGCCGTAGTTCACCAGCACCAACGCCTGCTGCGCATGCACGCCCACCGCGCCATCGCGGAAGCCCTTCCAGCCTGCCTTGTCGATCAACCAGCCGGCAGCCAGCTTCATCTGGCCATCGCCCTGCGGATACGCCACCAGATCGCTGTAACGCTGGCGCAGCGCTTCGGTCTGCTTTGCGGAAACCACCGGGTTCTTGAAGAAACTGCCGGCATTGCCCAGCACCGCCGGATCAGGGAGCTTCTCGCGGCGGATCGCGCAGATCACTCGCGAGACATCGGCCGGCGTCGGCGCAGTCACGCCCTCCTCTGCCAGTCGCTGACGCACTGGCCCATAGTCCAGATGCAGCTTCGTCACGCGACTCAGGGTGAAGCGTACGCGCAGGATCAGCCAGCGCCCCGGCTCGCGCTTGAAGCGACTCTCACGGTAGGCAAAGGCGCAGTCTTCCAGGCCGAACTCGCGCAACTCGCCGCACTCGCGGTCCAGCGCGGTCAGGCCGGCAAACACATCCTTGATCTCGACGCCATATGCGCCGATGTTCTGCATCGGCGCAGCGCCGACAGTGCCGGGAATCAAGCTGAGGTTTTCCAGCCCCCCCAGTCCCTGCGCCAGGGTCCAGCGCACGAAGTCATCCCACACCTCGCCAGCTTCCGCCTCGACCAGCACGCGCTCACCGTCATCACTGACGACACGCACGCCACGGGAAGCCATGCGCAGCACCAGCGCGTCGATGTCACGGGTCAGCAGCAGGTTGCTGCCGCCACCGATCACCATCAGCGGCAGGCCCTTTTCGGCAGCAGCAGCGATAGCCGCGCGCACCTCGTCGTCGTCGTGGGCCTGAGCGAACCAGCGCGCCGCGACTTCGACACCGAAGGTGTTGTAGGGCTTGAGGGAAATGCGTTCTTGCAGTTGCAGCGTCACAGGCGCCCCTTCACTTCCGTCAGCAGGCCATCGCAGGCCCTTTCCACCAGATCCAGCACCTGCTCGAAACCGTCCTCGCCGCCGTAGTAGGGATCAGGGACTTCGTCGATTTCCAGCTCGTAGCGGCGCAGGAACAGATCCAGCTCAGCCTTGCCGTGACTGCCGCGCAGCCCCTTCAGATCACGCAGGTTGGCGTTATCCATGGCCAGGATCAGGTCATAACGGGAGAAGTCGGCGATGCTGACCTGCCGTGCGCGCAGGCTCGACAGGTCATAGCCACGGCGCTGCGCCGCCGCTCGGGTGCGCGCATCCGGCGCCTTGCCGACGTGCCAGTCGCCGGTGCCGGCCGAATCGATCTCGATATGACCCTCGAGTCCCGCTTCACGCACCTTGTGGCGGAACACGCCTTCGGCGGTGGGCGAGCGGCAGATGTTGCCCAGGCAGACGAACAGGACCTTCATCAGGCCCCCAGGATGCGCCGGACACGCTCCAGGTCTTCCGGGGTGTCGACGCCGGCTTGCGGCGCTTCCAGGGCGTCAGCCACGTGGATGCGCACGCCATGCCAGAGCGCACGCAACTGCTCCAGGCACTCGGTGTCTTCCAGCCAGCACGGGCCCCAGGCCACGAAATCGCGCAGGAAGCGTGCGCGGTAGGCGTAGATGCCGATGTGGCGGCGGTACGGCACGCTGGCCGGCAGGCTTTCGCGGTCCACCGCGAAGGCATCGCGCGCCCAGGGCAGCGTGGCGCGACTGAAGGTCAGCGCCAGGCCATTCTTGTCGCTGACCACCTTGACGATGTTCGGGTTGAACAACGCGGCCGGGTCGTGGATTTCCTCGCACAGGGTGGCGATACCCGCCTCCGGGTGCGCCGCGAGGTTGGCGGCCACCTGATCGATGATCGACGGCGGTACCAGCGGTTCGTCGCCCTGCACGTTGACCACAATGGCGTCGTCGGCCAGGCCCAGCGCGTCGGCCACTTCCGCCAGGCGATCAGTGCCGGAGTTGTGGTCGGCGCGGGTCAGCACCACCTGGGCGCCGAAGCCCTGGCAGGCCTCGAAGATGCGCTGATCGTCGGTGGCGACCACCACCTGTGCGGCTGAGCTTTTGCCGGCCTGCGCCCAGACGTGCTGGATCATCGGCTTGCCGGCGATGTCCTGCAGCGGCTTGCCGGGCAGGCGGGTGGAGGCGTAGCGAGCGGGAATGACGACGGTGTAGGCCTGGGTCATGGCGTTATTTGTCCAGACGCTCGTCGACGTTCAGGGTACGCGCCTCGCCTTCGAGCATCACCGGAATGCCGTCGCGCACCGGGTAGGCCAGGCCGTCGGCCTTGCAGATCAGCTCGGACTTGTCGTCGGTGAGCTTGAGCGGGCCCTTGCACAGCGGACAGGCGAGGATATCGAGGAGTTTCGGGTCCATGGTGCGTTCCTTGAGCTTAAACAGCGAACAGTTTGAATGCGGACGGCGCCGGATTTCGACGGCAAATCAGCGAGCGAGCAGGCGCTCGAGCTGGGCATCGAACCAGGCGACGAAGGCCGGTGACGGCTGCGCTTCGACGGCGAGGTACCACCAGTCGGGTGCGGCGAAGGACCGGCATTTCACCGCGTCCTTCTCGGTCATGACCAGCGGCAGTTCCGGCGTGAAGCGCAGCTGCTCGGCGGTAAAGGCCGCATGGTCGGGGAAGGGATGCGGAATCGGCCGCCAGTTTAGCGCCTCGAGCGTTGCGAAGAAACGCTGGGGGTTGCCGATTGCGGCCACGGCATGCACCTGCTGACCGACGGGGAAATGCTCGACACCACGGTGTTCGCCGCTGGTCAGGTTGACCAGGGCAGAAGGTCGCAGGCCGAAAGAGAAGGCGCCGGGCGGATCGGACGGCGCGCCGTTGTGCAGCACGGCGTCGACTTCGGCCAGTCGCTCGGCGGGTTCGCGCAGCGGCCCTGCGGGCAGGCAGCGGCCGTTGCCCAGGCCCCGGGCAGCGTCGATCAGCACCAGCTCCAGATCGCGGGCCAGGCGGTAATGTTGCAGGCCATCGTCGCAGAGAATCAGGTCCAGTGCTTCCTCAGCCAGCAGCGCGCGCACGGCACTGGAGCGATCCGGGTCGATCATCAGCGGCACGCCGCTGCGGCGCACGATCATCAACGGCTCGTCGCCCGCCTCCGCCGCCGACTGCTCGGCGCGCACGCGCCAGGGCGTCTGCGGCGGTTTCGCGCCGTAGCCACGGCTGACCACACCGACCTTCAGACCGCGGGCGCGGCAGTGTTCGATCAGCCAGAGAATCATCGGAGTCTTGCCGGTGCCACCCACAGTGATGTTGCCAACCACGATGATCGGTACAGGAGCGCGGTAGGCGGGCTTGGCGCCGGAGAGGAAGTCCTGCCGGCGGCCTTGGGCGACACGCCGGTAGAGCCGTTCAAGCGGCCTGAGCAGAACCAGGGCCGAATGGCCCTTGTACCAGGCGTCGAGCAGGCGGTCGGAGAACGCCATCAGGGGGTCTTCTTGTCCGCCCGGGACTCGATGGTGGTAATGCGCAGGTGAGTGAAGCCCAGCTTGCCAGCGGCATCCATCGCGGTAACCACGGACTGGTAGTCCACCTTGCCGTCGGCAGTGATCACTACCGGCAGGCTGTTGTCACCGGCAGATTCCCGCTGCATCGCGTTCATCAGGTTTTCCAGGTCATCACGCGCCAGGCTCTGGCCGTTGAGTGCGTAGTGACCTTCGAGGCTGATGGAAATTTCCAGCTGCTTGATCTCGGTGGCTTCGGGCGGCGTGCCGCTGACCGCTTCAGGCAGTTCGACCTTGAGCTGCGACGGCTTGGTGAACGAGGTGGCGACCACGAAGAACAGCAGCAGCACGAAGATCACGTCGATCAGCGACGCCAGGTTGATGAAGACGTCCTCGCGGGCCGCTCCGCCCGCTCTGCGGCGGAATTTCACGCTTTGCCTTCCTCGACGAAGTCGACTTCGCGGTCACCCTGGGTCACTTCCACCAGCTTGATGGCTTCCTGCTCCATGGCGATGACCAGCTCATCGACCCGGCGCAGCAGGTAGCGGTGGAAGAACACCGCCGGGATCGCCACGATCAGGCCAGCCGCGGTGGTAATCAGGGCCTTGGAGATACCGCCGGCGAGCATCGGCGCGTTGGCCATGCCATCGCCCATGAAGGCGCTGAAGATCTGGATCATGCCGAACACGGTGCCCAGCAGGCCGAGCAGCGGCGCCATGGCGGCGATGGTGCCCAGGGCGTTGAGGTAGCGCTCCAGTTCGTGGATGACGCGGGAAGCGGCTTCCTCGATGCACTCCTTCATGATCTCGCGACCGTGCTTGGAGTTGGCCAGGCCGGCGGCGAGGATTTCACCCAGCGGGGAAGACGCACGCAGGTCCTTGAGGGCCTGACTGTTCATCTTCTTGTCCTTGATCTGCTTCCACACCTGGCCGAGCAGCTGCGGCGGGGCCACGCGGCTCAAGCGCAGGGTCCAGAGACGTTCGGCGACGATCGCCATGGCAGCGACGGAGCTCAGCAAGATCGGCAGCATCATCCAGCCGCCAGCTTTGACCAGTTCCCACACAGTGGTGAATCCCCTGAAAAAAAGTGGCGCCACTCTAGCACAGGGGCCGTGGCGAGCCGACCGCCCAAGGCTCAATTTTCCTGCCAGAAATGTGCACCTTCCCGCACTCCCCGGACCTCGCCATGGGCACCGAGCGTCAGGGTCAGCGCGCCCTGCTCCGCCGTATCCTGAATCCGTATGCCCAGCGCGCGGAAGCGCTCGACGACCGACGGGTGCGGATGGCCATAAGGGTTGTTGGCGCCGCGCGAGATGATCGCCGTCGACGGCCGGATCGCTCG
The DNA here is from genome assembly GCF_051990045.1 of Pseudomonas sp. YH-1. Lineage (NCBI taxonomy): Bacteria > Pseudomonadati > Pseudomonadota > Gammaproteobacteria > Pseudomonadales > Pseudomonadaceae > Pseudomonas > Pseudomonas sp. YH-1. The sequence continues at coordinate 5,412,701 of NZ_CP178184.1, forward strand.
GAGGAAGGCCAGCCCGGAGGAGCTGCGGCTGCCGTGATGTCCCGCCAGCAACCAGTCGATGCGTTCGCCCGGATGCGCCGCCAGCCATGCCAGCTCGGCGGGTTGCGGCAGGTCGCCGGTGAGCAGGATGCGCTCGCCGTTGGCTTCGATTTCCAGGGCGCAGGAGCGGTCGTTGCTTTCCCGGGCACCCGCCCATGCCCAGCTGGAGAGTCGAACGCCGTCGATTGCCCACTCGTCGACGCGACAGGGCCGGGCCTGCAGCTCCCTTGGCAGACGCTCTGGCTCGCCGCTGATGACTTGAACTGGCTGCAACGAGCTCTTCACCGCCATGGCGCCGCCGGCATGGTCGTTGTCCGCGTGGCTGAGCATCAACATATCCAGACGACCGATCCCCAGGCTGCGCAGCGTCGGCACGACAACGCGCTCGCCGATGTCAAAATCGCCATTGCGCGCCCCAGTGTCATAGAGCCAGGCCTGGCTGCGAGTACGGATCAGCACTGAAAGCCCCTGCCCCACGTCCAGCACACGGATCTCGGCCATGCCGGGCGCGGGCAGCGGCACCGTCGGCCAGAACACCGGCAGGAACATCGCCAGGCCCAGCAAACGCAATGGCACACCAGCCGGCGCAAGCAGCAGGAGCGCCCCCAGCATCGCCAGCACCACCGCCCAGATCGGCGCCGCTACCGGCTGCCAGGCCGGCGCCAGCCCAGCCATCCAGCCCAGCAAGCGGAACAGCAGCTCCAGCAGACCGCCCGAGATCCAGAGCAATGCCTCGCCAAGCCAGGGAAGCCCAAGCGCCAAACTCCCCATCAGGGCCAGCGGCACCACGATCAGCTCCACCCAGGGCACCGCGATCAGGTTGGCGACCACGCCGGAAACACTCAGCGGCAACCCCAGGGCGATGGAAGCCGGCAGCAACCCGACTGCCATCAGCCATTGCGCACGCAGCCAGGTCCGCCAGGCGGTCCAGCGCCCCAGCCGACCCGAGAACCCGAAGATCAGCAACGCCACCGCCGCATAGGACAGCCAGAAGCCCGGCAACAGCACCACCAGCGGCTCGACCAGCAGTACCGTCAGCAAGGCGCCGAGCAAGGGCGTCCACAGCCCTCGATGGCGGTAGCGCAGACGCCACAGCAGGACGATAGAGACCATGACGCAGGCGCGCTGCAACGGCACCTCGAACCCCGCCATCAGGCTGTAGGTCCAGGCACCGCTTGCGGCCAGCAGGCAGGCACAAGGCAACCAGGGCAGGCGCGCAGGCCAGCAGCCAAGCCGCGCCAGCCCAGCGACCAACGCATAGAGCAGGCCGGCCAGCAGCGAGATGTGCGAACCGGAAATCACCATCAGGTGCAGGGTTCCGGTGTCCTGCAGGACCTGCCAGTCCGCCGTGGTCAACCCGGAGGCATCGCCGAGCACGAGGGCGGCGAGCGCCCCGGAACGACCGTGGGCGTCCACCGCCAGCAGGCGTTGCCGCCAGGCTTCGCGCCAGGCGCGAGGACCGCTGGAAGCCTCCAGGCGCTGCCCATCCTTCACGCTGCCGGTGGCACCGATACGCTGGGCGGTGAGCCAGGCCTCGTAGTCGAACCCCGCACCATTGGCCATGCCGTGGGGACGCTTGAGTTTCACCGCCAAGCGCCAGCGCTCGCCGCCCTCCACCGGTGGCCCGCCGAACCAGGACAGGCGCAGCGTGCCAGGGACCTTCGTACGAGGGCTGGAGACATCGGCGAGCAGGAAGCGCACCGAGGGCCCGGAGCGATCCGGCAGCCCCTCCACCCTACCCTCCAGCCATAGCGTGCGGCCGTCCAGTTCCGGCGCCAGGCGGTCATCCAGTGCCCACTGCGCCGACTGACAGGCCCAGGCGAATCCGAGCAGGAACAGGCCGATGAAGTAGCCGCGAGTGAATAACAAGGGCAACGCGATCAGTGCGAGAAGCAGCAGGACCCAGCCGGATGGAAGTGCCGGCATCCAGCGCAGCGCCAGCAATCCCAGGGCCAGCGCGAACATCCCTGTAAGAGGCAACGGAGCGACTCCCCTACCCGGTGCGACCGCCGATCCGATGGGCCGGCGGCGGTTACACACGGACATAGTTGGCAACGAATGACTGTCACCTAGCTAGGCATAATGGTGCGTCGTCCGTCTGCCAGAGATTTCCTCCATGCCGCGCCGAATCTTCAAGCGCTACATGCCGGATCCGGAGAGCATCAGGAACCACAAGGGCCTGCGCTTTCTCGGACCGCTGATCCAGTCGCCCAACCTCTGGCACCTGAATCGCCGCTCCGTGTCCCGCGCCATGGGCATGGGGCTGTTCGCCGCGTTCATTCCCATCCCGCTGCAGATGCTGCTGGCCGCCTCGCTGGCGGTCTGGGTGCGCGCCAATCTGCCCATTTCGGTGGGGCTGGTCTGGCTGACCAACCCGATCACCATGCCGCCGGTGTTCTACTGCACCTACAAGATGGGCGCCTGGGTCATGGGCATCCCGGCGCGCGCGCTGCCCGACCACCTGACCTGGGAATGGATCAGCGGCGAACTGGCGATGCTCTGGCAGCCCTTCCTGTTGGGCTCGGTGATCTGCGGCATCCTGGTGGGCATCCTCGGCTACCTGCTCACCGAGGGTTACTGGCGCTGGTGGATCGGCCGCAGCTGGCGACGTCGCCGGGCGCTGCGCAATCTGCAGCAAGGTCTCTGAAACGAAAAAGCCGCCCCGAAGGGCGGCTTTTTCATGGGCCGGTGAATCACTCGTAACGCAGCGATTCCGCCGGCTGGGTCGAGGCCGCGCGCCAGGCTGGATAAAGCGTGGCGAGGAAACTCATCGACAGCGCCGCGACGCAGATCAGCACAATGTCGCTGATCTGCGGGTCGGACGGCAGGTAGTTGATGAAGTAGATATCCGAGTTGAACACGTGGGTGCCGGCAATCCGCTCCAGGGTCGAGACGATGGCGGTGACGTTGTACGCCGCGAGTACGCCCAGTACGCAGCCGATGACGGTGCCGATCAGGCCGATCACCGTGCCCTGCACCATGAAGATCGCCATGATCTGCTTGGGTGTGGCGCCCAGGGTACGCAGGATGGCGATGTCCGCGCGCTTGTCGGCCACGACCATGATCAGGGTGGCGATGATGTTGAAGGCGGCGACCGCGACGATCAGCAGCAACAGCAGGCCGATCATGGTCTTTTCCATCTTCATCGCGCTGAACAGGCTGCCCTGGGTGTGGGTCCAGTCCACCGAGCGGTAGCCGTCGCCCAACTGTCTGGCAATGGCTGCACCCACCTCTGGCGCCAGGAACAGGTCCTTCAGGGCGATGCGCACGCTCTGCACCTGGCCGGGCTGCCAACGCATCAGGCTCGCCGCGTCGTCCACGTGGATCAGCGCCAGGGTGCTGTCCAGTTCGGCACCGACCTTGAAGATGCCGACCACGTTCAGGCGCTGCATGCGCGGGGTGATGCCGCCAGGCGCGGTGCTCGGCTCTGGAACGATCAGCAGCAGGCTGTCACCGACGTTGACGTGGAAGCGACGCGCGATGATCTCACCGATGACCACGCCGAACTCGGTGGCCTTGAGGTCATCGAGGCTGCCGCGAACCATGTGCTGGCCGATGATCGACACCTGGGTTTCCAGCGCCGGATCGACGCCATCGACCTCGATGGGCTGCATCATGCCCTTGTAGGAGAGCATGCCGTCGACTTCGGTGTAGGGTACCGCGCCGACGATCTTCGGGTTCTGCTTCGCCACGTCGGCGACGCGCTGCCAGTCGTCCAGCGGACCGCTGGTTTTCTGCAGCACGGCATGCGGGACCATGCCGAGTATTCGCGAGCGCATTTCCTTCTGGAAGCCGTTCATTACCGAGAGCACCACGATCATCGCCAGCACGCCCAGGGCAAGGCCGATCATCGAGGTCAGGGAGATGAACGAGATGTAATGGTTGCGTCGCTTGGCACGGGTATAGCGGGTGCCGATGAAGACGGACAGGGGTCTGAACATTCCGTTATCCCTCAGGCGGCGACCAGCCGGCCCTCCTCCAGGCGCAGCACACGGTCCATCTGCTGGGCGAGGTGGGTGTCGTGGGTCACCACCAGGAAGGCGGTACGCAGGGATTGCGACAGTTCCAGCATCAGCTCCTGGATACCGTGGGCAGTGTGCTGGTCGAGGTTGCCGGTGGGCTCGTCGAGCAGCACCAGCTTCGGCGTATTGACCAGGGCGCGGGCGATGGCCACGCGCTGGCGCTCACCACCGGACAGCTCGGACGGCTTGTGGCTCAGGCGATGGCCCAGACCCACGCGCTCCAGCAGCGCAGTGGCACGCTGACGCGCCTCGGGGATCGGCGTCTTGCCGATCAGCAGCGGCATGCAGACGTTCTCCAGGGCGGTGAACTCGGGCAGCAGGTGGTGGAACTGGTAGACGAAGCCCAGCGCGCGGTTGCGCAGCAGGCCGCGCTGCTTTTCGTTCAGCGCCGACAGCTGCTCACCGGCCAGCCAGACGCTGCCGGTGCTGGGGGTATCCAGGCCGCCGAGCATGTTCAGCAGGGTGCTCTTGCCCGAACCGGAGCTACCGACGATGGCGACGCGCTCGCCCGGCAGCAGTTCCAGTTGCACATTGGACAGCACTTCGACCGATTGCGGGCCTTCCTCGTAGCGCTTGCCGAGGTCTCGGCAGCTCAGGACGGCCTGATCGTTGTTACTCATAACGCAATGCCTCCGCGGGCTGGGTGCGGGCCGCACGCCAGGCCGGATACAGGGTGGCGAAGAAACTCAGGATCAGCGCGGCGCTGCACACCAGGATCACGTCCTCGCTCATCAGTTGCGAAGGCAGGTAATCGATGAAGTAGACGTCCGCGTTGAGGAATTTGTGACCCAGCAGGCGCTCCAGCAGGGCGATGGCGGAGCTGACATTGAGCGCCGCGAGGATGCCCAGCACGCCGCCGATGAAGGTGCCGATCACGCCGATCACCGTGCCCTGCACCATGAAAGTCGCCATGATCTGCCCCGGTGTGGCGCCCAGGGTACGCAAGATGGCGATGTCGGCCTTCTTGTCGGTGACGACCATGACCAGGGTGGAAATGATGTTGAACGCGGCGACCGCGACAATCAGCAGCAGCAACAGGCCGATCATGGATTTTTCCATGCGGATCGCCTGATACAGGTTGCCGTGGCTGCGGGTCCAGTCGCGGGCAAAATAGTCGTTGCCCTTCAGGGTGCGGGCGATTTCCCAGGCGGTACGCGGCGCCTGGAACAAATCATCGAGCTTCAGGCGCAGCCCTTCGACCTGGCCTTCCTTGAGACGGCGCATGCGCGCGGCGTCGTCGATGTGGACCATGGCGACGTAGCCATCCAGCTCACCGGCGCCGACGTGGAAGGTACCGACCACGGTGAAGCGCTTCATGCGCGGGAACATGCCGGCCGGGGTGACCGAGACTTCCGGGGCGATGAAGGTGACCTTGTCGCCCAGCTTCACGCCGAGGTTCTTCGCCGCCTTGTCACCGATCAGGATGCCGAACTCGCCGGGCTTGAGGCTCGAGAGCGAGCCTTCCTGGAAGAATTGGTCGATGATTGAGACCTTGCTTTCCTCGTTCGGATCCACGGCGTTGATCAGCACCTTCTGTACCGTGCCGCCGGCACTGAGCAGGCCCTGCATCTGGATGAAGGGTGCGACCTCCAGCACGTTAGGGTGCTGGGTCTTGATCTGCCCGGCGATGCCCCGCCAGTCGGAGATGGGCTGGTAGGACTCGACCGTGGCGTGGGGCACCATGCCCAGCACGCGGGTGCGCATCTCGTGGTCGAAGCCATTCATCACCGAGAGCACCACGATCATCACCACCACGCCCAACGCGAGGCCGATCATGGAAGTGAGCGAAATGAAGGAAACGAAGTGGCTGCGGCGTTTGGCGCGTGTGTAGCGCGTTCCGATGTAGACGGAAAGAGGTCTGAACATGTGGGGCCGATTGAGAAGATGAAGAGTGCGTCGAGCGTCAGTTCCATCTGGCGTACGACTTCCGTGTGGCGAGGCTCGGCAGGCGGCTTTACACTCAGACCATCACTGCCGCCGTGGGTTCGCCATGTCCACTCCAGACGCGGATGACCGCCGCGAATACTATCGTATTGAAGACACGCTCGCATTGGAATTTCGCCCGCTGCGCGAGGACGAAATCCAGTCGCAAGAAGTGCTTCAGGATGATTCCGCGCTGTTCAATCTGCTCAGCGACCTGCACCTGACCGACTTCGAGTCGCAGCACCTGCTGCGGCATATCAATGAGCGCGACCGCCCGCTGGCCAGCTACCTGAAGGTGATGAACAAGCGCATCGACCTGATCGCCCAGGCCCTCACCCAGAGCCTGCTCAGCGAGATCGGCCCGGCGCGCAAGGTGACGCTGTCCGAAGGCGGCATCAATTTCCGCGACGACCAGGCGCTCCCCGTAGGCCAGCCTCTGGCACTCAAGATTGTCCTGCTGCCACAAGGCCTGGGCATGCTGCTGCGTGCCAAGGTCACCCACTGCCAGCAACAACCCGAGGGCGACTACGAGATCGGCACCGAATTCGACATACTCGGCGATACCCAACGGCAACTGCTGGCCCGTCATATCCTCCAGCGCCAGGCGTTGGAACGCCGGCAGGCCAAGGCCCGCGAAGAATGAACCCTAGGACATCCATGCGCCATCTGCTGCTCCTGTTGAGCCTTGTCACCCCGTTGCCACTGCTGGCCGATACCATTGAGATACCTGTGGGCTCCCAGGGCGACCCGCACATCGCGCTGCCGGCCCGCGGCGAGACCCAGAAGGCGGTGCTGGAGCGTTTCGGCCTGCCGGACGAGGAACATCCGGCGGTGGGCAAGCCGCCCATTTCGCGCTGGGACTACCGCGAGTTCAGCGTCTATTTCGAGAGCGGAGTGGTGGTCGATGCCGTCCGCCAGCACCGTTCGCAATACCTCAAGGACCTCTCCCCGACTCCCAAGGAGCCCCAGTGACTCTGATCTATGGCCATCGCGGCGCCAAAGGCGAAGCACCGGAAAACACCCTGAACAGCTTCCTGCGCTGCCTGGAACATGGCGTGAAGCGCTGTGAACTGGACCTGCACCTGTCCCGCGACGGCGAGCTGATGGTGATCCACGACCCGACGCTCAAACGCACTACCGGCCGCCGCGGCAAGGTATCCGAGCAACTGGCGGACGACCTGGTGACCATGGACGCCCGCGACGGCGGTCCGGGCTGGGTGCGCCCCTGCCCCATCCCGCGTCTGGCGGAGCTGTTCGAGCGTTGCGAGTTCGAGCACTGGCAGCTGGAAGTGAAAAGCGCGTCGAAGGATCGTGCTGGCCGCACGGTGCAGGCGATCCACCAGCTGGTGGGCCGTTTCGGCCTGCGCGACCGGATCACCGTGACCTCGAGTTCGCGTACGGTGCTGCGCGCGCTGGAAGAACTGGCGCCGGATCTGTCGCGCGGACTGGTCGCCGAATACGCTTGGCTCGACCCGCTGAAGGTCGCCGCGCACTACGGCTGTGATCTGCTGGCGCTGAACTGGATGCTGTGCACCCCGGAGCGCTTGCTGAAAGCACAGAAGCAGGGGCTGCATGTGTCGGTCTGGACGGTCAACGAGCCGGCGCTGATGCGCCGGCTCGCCGATTTTGGCGTGGATAGCCTGATCACAGACTTTCCCGGTTTGGCCACTGCCACGATCGGGAATCGCTGAGCAGGTTCTCCCCGACCGGCTCAGGCCGCCGGTCGGGGTATTTCAAAAAATCCGGTTCAGGCCGTCGAACGCCGCTACGCGGTAGGCTTCGGCCATGGTCGGATAGTTGAAGGTGGTGTTGACGAAGTACTTCAGGGTATTGAGCTCACCCGGCTGGTTCATGATCGCCTGGCCGATGTGCACGATCTCCGAAGCCTGGTCGCCGAAACAGTGCACACCGAGGATTTCCAGGGTGTCACGGTGGAACAGGATCTTCAGCATGCCCACCGGCTCGTTGGAGATCTGCGCACGCGCCATGCCCTTGAAGAAGGCCTTGCCCACTTCGTAGGGGATCTTGGCCACGGTCAGTTCCTGCTCGTTCTTGCCGATGGAGCTGATCTCCGGAATGGTGTAGATGCCGGTCGGTACGTCATTCACGAAGCGCCAGCCATCGTGCTCGACGATGTTGCCGGCGGCCGAGCGCCCCTGGTCGTAGGCGGCGCTGGCCAGGCTCGGCCAGCCGATCACATCGCCCGCGGCGTAGATGTTCGACACCGAGGTGCGGTAGTTCTCGTCCGTCTCGATCTGGCCGCGGCTGTTGACCTTGATGCCGATGTTTTCCAGGCCCAGGCGATCCGTGTTGCCGGTACGGCCGTTACACCACAGCAGAGCATCGGCCTTGATCTTCTTGCCCGATTTCAGGTGCAGGATCACGCCGTTGTCCAGGCCTTCCACGCGCTCGTACTCCTCGTTGTGACGGATCAGCACGTTGTTGTTGCGCAAGTGGTAGCTCAGCGCATCGGAAATCTCGTCGTCGAGGAAGCTCAGCAACTGGTCACGGGTGTCGATCAGGTCCACCAGCACGCCCAGGCCACTGAAGATCGAGGCGTACTCGCAGCCGATCACGCCGGCTCCGTAAATGATCAGGCGGCGCGGGGTATGGCTCAGCGAGAGGATGGTGTCGCTGTCGTAGACACGCGGGTGGTTGAAGTTGATGTCCGAGGGGCGATACGGGCGCGAGCCGGTAGCGATGACGAACTGGTCGGCCACCAGGCGTTCCACGGCGCCGCTAGGAGTGACGACTTCAACGGTGCGCTCATCGACGAAGCTGGCGGTGCCGTTGAACATGTCGATGCGGTTGCGCGCGTAGTAGCCGGTGCGCGAGGAGACCTGCTTGGAGATCACTCGCTCGGCGCTTTTCAGCACGTCGGGGAAGGAGAACCAGCGCGGCTCGCCGATCTGGCGGAACATCGGGTTGGTGTTGAACTCGATGATCTGCTTCACCGAGTGACGCAGCGCCTTGGACGGGATGGTGCCCAGGTGCGTGCAGTTGCCGCCGACCACGCGACGGCTGTCCACCACCGCCAGCTTGCGCCCGTACTTGGAGGCGTTCATCGCCGCCCCCTCGCCTGCCGGGCCCGTGCCGAGAATCACCACGTCGTAGTTGTAGACAGCCATGCGTACTCCTTCAGAACAGGCCGGGGCGCCCGCTTGGCGCTCCCGGCGAAGCCCCGGCACCACATGCGCCGAGGCGGATCGAAATCATTGGCGCAGCTTAGCCCTGCGGCAAAAGGCTGCACATTAGCGGTTGGTCGGCAGGTAGGCGAATTTTGCCGCCACTACATGCACTGACCAGCCTGCGGGCCGCCATCATGCCCGCCAAAGCTTTCATTCAGGCGACGGGAACAGCGCTTCGAAGCGCGTCGTCGCGCGCGTCACGAAACCCTCGCCCTGGCGCACGATGAAGAAAGCAGCCAGCCCATTGCGCTCGGCAAAGGTATAGCCCTCCTCCGGCCCCAGCACCATCAGCAGGGTCGACAGGCCATCGGCACGCAACGCCTGTGCCTCCGCCACCGTGACGGCCGCCAGGGCATGCCTGACCGGTGCCCCGGTGCGCGGGTCGAACGTGTGCGAATAGCGCTGCCCACCCTCCTCGAAATAATTGCGGTAGTCGCCGGAGGTGGACAAGCCAATGCCATCCAGCGCCACCGAACGCTCCACCTGCCGCTCACGCTCGCCGCTGGGCACTTCCAGGGCGATACGCCAGGGTTTGCCATCGGGCTTGTGGCCCACAGCCTTGAGCTCCCCGGTGATCTCCACCAGGTAATCGGTCAGGCCCAGCTCAGCCAGCCGAGCACTGACCCGATCCACCGCGTAGCCGGCAACGATGCTGTCGAAGTCCAGTTGCGCGTCCACGTCCTTGCACAGCTGCTCGCCGTTCAGACGCAAATGTCGATGACCGACACGGGCGCGCTCACGCTCCAGTGCAGGGGCATCGGGCACCTTCTCACTGCGCGACTGTGGACCGAAGCCCCAGAGGTTCATCAGCGGCTCGACGGTGAGATCGAAAGCACCGCCGCTCTGCTGCGAAAGCTGCTCGCCGTAGCGCCAAAGCGTCAGCATGTCCGACGGCAAGGCCATGCATGCACCGGCAGGCAAGCCATTGAAGCGGGACACCACGGAGTCATCACGGTAAGTGGAAAACTGCTCGTCCAGGCCTGCCAGGATCGCGTCGACCTCATTCTTGAGTTTCGCCGCGTCCGGTGACTTGCCAGTTGGCACGTACTGCACGGTGTAGCTGCTGCCCATGGTCGGCCCGCCGAAGTGCTCGACGGATTGCCCGCAACCGCTCAGGGCTGCCAGAACCAGCAGGATCAACAGGCTTGCACGGGACAAGGTCATCTCCTTCAGCCGCCAGGCGAGCGGCGCCGGGCATTCTACCGCAAGCACCCAGCGCCACTGTTTCCGCTCCGGCAAAGGTGCATTACCAAAAGAAAACGGGAGCCGAAGCTCCCGTTTCTCAACCGGTTCAGGCGTCAGCCTTGGCCGGGGACTTGCGCTTGAACAGGTAGCACGCCCCCATCAGCACGATCCACACCGGGATCGCGTACACCGACACGTCGATGCCAGGGATCTGCAGCATGATACCGAGGATGAACACCACGAAGGCCAGGCACAGCCAGTTGCCGTAGGGGTACCACAGCGCGCGGAAGAACGGCTGTACGCCCTTGGCCACCATGGCCTTGCGGAACTTCATGTGGGCCAGGCTGATCATCGCCCAGTTGATCACCAGCGCGGCGACCACCAGGGACATCAGCAGCTCCAGCGCCTGGTGCGGGATCACATAGTTGACCACCACGCAGGCCAGGGTGATGAACGCCGAGACACCAATGGCCAGCAGCGGTACTCCACGGTCATCCACCTTGGCGAAGGCACGCGGGGCGTCGCCCTGCTCGGCCAGGCCAAAGAGCATGCGGCTGTTGCAGTACACGCAGCTGTTGTAGACCGACAGCGCGGCGGTGAGCACCACGAAGTTCAGGATGTTGGCCGCGATGTCGCTACCCAGCAGCGAGAAGACCTTCACGAACGGGCTACCGCTGTAGGGGTCGCCGGCGCTGCTGATGCTCTGCAGCAGGGCATCCCAGGGATACAGCGAAAGCAGCACGGCCAGGGCGCCGATGTAGAAGATCAGGATCCGGTAGATGACCTGGTTGATCGCCTTGGGAATCACCTTTTTCGGCTCGGCGGCTTCGGCGGCAGTGATGCCGACCAGCTCCAGGCCACCGAAGGAGAACATGATGATCGCCAGGACCATGATCAGCCCCTTCCAGCCATTGGGGAAGAAGCCACCGTGGGCCCACAGGTTGCTCACCGAGGCCTGCGGACCGCCGGTGCCGCTGACCAGCAGCCAGACGCCGAGCAGGATCATGCCGATGATGGCGACGACCTTGATGATCGCGAACCAGAACTCGGTCTCGCCGAAGGCCTTCACGTTGAACAGGTTGATGGCGTTGATCAGGACGAAGAATACTGCCGCCGTCGCCCAGGTCGGGAAGTCCGGCCACCAGAACTGGATGTACTTGCCGACTGCGGTCAGCTCCGACATGCCCACCAGGATGTACAGCACCCAGTAGTTCCAGCCGGACATGAAGCCGGCGAAACCGCCCCAGTACTTGTGCGCGAAGTGGCTGAAGGAACCGGCAACGGGCTCCTCGACGATCATCTCGCCCAGTTGGCGCATGATCAGGAAGGCGATGAAGCCGCCGATGGCGTAGCCGAGGATCATCGACGGGCCGGCGGATTGCAGAACGCCGGCAGAGCCCAGGAACAGGCCGGTACCGATGGCGCCGCCGAGGGCGATCAGCTGGATGTGGCGGTTCTTCAGGCCACGCTTCAGCTCGCCTTCGTGCAGATGTTGTCCATCCATTTGAAGTCTTTCCGGTTTCAGGAGTTGGCAGATTTTGTCGTTGGAATGGTGGAGCCAGTAACGAAAAACGGGAGCCCGAGAGCTCCCGTTTCCCTTATACCGCCTGAATCAGCGCGGGAAAGCCGGCGGGTTCACGCCAGCCATGTCTTCCATCACGCGGACGACCTGGCAGCTGTAGCCGAACTCGTTGTCGTACCACACGTACAGGACGACGCGGTTGTCGTTGGCGATGGTCGCCTCAGCATCGACGACGCCCGCATGGCGGGAACCGACGAAGTCGGTGGAAACCACTTCCTGGGACGACACGAAGTCGATCTGCTTCTGCAGGTCCGAGTGCATGGCCATCTGGCGCAGGTACTCGTTGATCTCTTCGCGGTTGGTGGCCTTTTCCAGGTTCAGGTTCAGGATGGCCATGGAGACGTTCGGCGTCGGAACGCGGATGGCGTTGCCGGTCAGCTTGCCTTTGAGAACCGGCAGAGCCTTGGCGGCAGCGGTAGCGGCGCCAGTCTCGGTGATCACCATGTTCAGCGGCGCGGCGCGGCCACGACGGCTGCCTTTGTGGAAGTTGTCGATCAGGTTCTGGTCGTTGGTGAACGAGTGAACGGTTTCGACGTGGCCGTTGACGATGCCGTACTGGTCGTTGACAGCCTTCAGCACCGGCACGATGGCGTTGGTGGTGCAGGAAGCAGCCGAGACGATCTTGTCGTCAGCGGTGATGTCGCCATGGTTGATGCCGTGAACGACGTTCTTCAGCGCGCCCTTGCCCGGAGCGGTCAGGATCACGCGGTCGATGCCAGGGCACTTCAGGTGCTGGCCCAGGCCTTCGGCGTCACGCCACTTGCCGGTGTTGTCGACCAGCAGGGCATTCTTGATGCCGTACTGGGTGTAGTCGATCGACGCCGGGTCGTTGGAGTAGATCACCTGGATCAGGTTGCCGTTGGCGGTGATGGTGTTGTGTTCTTCGTCGATGGTGATGGTGCCATCGAACGGACCATGCACGGAGTCACGACGCAGCAGGCTGGCGCGCTTGACCAGGTCGTTCTCGGCGCCCTTGCGGACGACGATGGCGCGCAGGCGCAGGCCGTCGCCACCACCGGTCTTCTCGATGAGGATACGGGCCAGCAGGCGGCCGATACGACCGAAACCGTACAGGACCACGTCGGTGCCTTCGCGGGCGCCGCCGTTCTGCTTGCCGACCACGTCGGCCAGCTCGTCCTTGGTGAACTGCTCGATGCTGCGGCCGTTACCTTCGGACTTGAACTTGGCAACCATCTTGCCCAGGTCTACGGAAGCGGCGCCCAGCTTGAGCTCGCTCATCGCCTTGAGGATCGGGAAAGTGTCGTGAACCGACAGCCCGCCTTCTTCGGCCAGGCGGTGACGGGCGAAACGGTGCGCTTTGAGGATCGCGATCACCGAACGGTTGATCAGGCCACGGCCGTAGATCGAGGTCACCACGTTATTGTTACGGTACAGCTGACCGATCAGCGGAATCATGGCTTCCGCGAGGGCTTCACGATCGATCCACTCACCGAGACACTGGTCGGGCTTCTGGGTCACGGGCAATACCTTCCACATGTAGGAGAAGAAAAAAGGGGCTACATTATGACGGTGTGAACCTTCTCCGGCAATCCGCGACCGTCGCATGACTGACATCCGTCAATCGGGATAGTTACAATCCGGCCGGTCAAATTCCTCGACCGGAGCCACGAACGCCCGTGTCCGTACTGCGCATACCTACACTGCCGACCGCTGCCGGCAAACAATCCTGGGGCAATCTCCCCGGAGCCGCCCTGAGCCTGGCCATCGCAGAAGCTGCCGGCCCAGCCAAACGTTTCACCCTGTTGCTGACTGCCGACAGCCAGAGCGCCGAGCGTCTGGAGCAGGAGCTGCGCTTCTTTGCGCCGGACCTGCCGGTGCTGCAGCTGCCGGACTGGGAAACCCTGCCCTACGACGTGTTCTCGCCGCACCAGGACATCATTTCCCAGCGCGTCGCCGCCCTCTATCAACTGCCGGAACTGCGCCGCGGCGTGCTGGTGGTGCCCATCACCACCGCCCTGCACCGCCTGGCACCGGCCAAGTTCCTGCTCGGCAGCAGCCTGGTCCTGGACGTCGGTCAGAAGCTCGACGTCGAGCAGATGCGCAGCCGCTTCGAGGCCGCCGGCTACCGCTGCGTGGACACCGTCTACGAACACGGCGAGTTCGCCGTGCGCGGCGCACTGATCGACCTGTTCCCGATGGGCAGCGAGCTGCCCTACCGCATCGACCTGTTCGACGACGAAATCGAGACGCTGCGCACATTCGATCCGGAAACCCAGCGCTCCATCGACAAGGTGGAGAGCATCCGCCTGCTGCCGGCCCGCGAGTTCCCGCTGCGCAAGGAGGCGGTGACCGGCTTCCGTGGTCGTTTCCGCGAGCGCTTCGACGTCGACTACCGCCGCTGCCCGATCTACCAGGACCTGGCCAGCGGCCTGACACCCGCCGGCATCGAGTACTACATCCCGCTGTTCTTCGAAGAAGGCGAGACGTCGACGCTGTTCGACTACCTGCCGCAGGACACCCAGGTGTTCTCCCTGCCAGGCATCGAGACCGCCGCCGAACAGTTCTGGACTGATGTTCGCAACCGCTACGAAGACCGCCGCTACGACCCAGAGCGCCCACTACTGCCTCCCGCTGAAGTGTTCCTGCCGGTAGAGGACTGCTTCGCCCGCCTGAAAAACTGGCCGCGCGTGGTGGTCAGCCCGGAGCCGATCGAGGTTGGTGTCGGCCGCGAACGCTTCCCCGCCGAAGCGCTACCTGAACTGGCCATTGAGGCCAAGGCCACTGAGCCGCTGGCACGCCTGCGCCAGTTCATCGAGCAGTTCGACGGTCGCATCCTCTTTACCGCTGAATCCGCCGGTCGCCGCGAAGTGCTGCTGGAACTGCTGGCGCGGTTGAAGCTGCGCCCGGTGGAAGTCGAAGGCTGGCCGGGCTTCCTGGCCCACAAGGACCGCCTGGCGATCACCATCGCACCGATGGACGAAGGCCTGCTGCTGGATGCCGACAAGGGCCAACCGGGCATCGCCCTGGTGGCCGAGAGCCCGCTGTTCGGCCAGCGCGTCATGCAGCGTCGGCGCCGCGAGAAGACCCGCGACGGCGGCGAGAACGTCATCAAGAACCTCACCGAGCTGCGCGAAGGCGCACCGGTGGTGCACATCGACCACGGTGTCGGCCGCTACATGGGTCTGATCACCCTGGAGATCGACGGCCAGAACGCCGAATTCCTCGCCCTGGAATACGCCGACGAAGCCAAGCTCTACGTGCCGGTGGCCAACCTGCACCTGATCGCCCGCTACACCGGCAGCGACGACGCCCTGGCGCCGCTGCACAAGCTGGGCTCGGAAACCTGGCAGAAGGCCAAGCGCAAGGCCGCCGAACAGGTCCGCGACGTCGCCGCCGAGCTGCTCGACATCTACGCCCGCCGCGCCGCCCGCAAGGGCTACGCGTTCAAGGACCCGCAGGTCGACTACGCCACCTTCTCCGCCGGCTTCCCCTTCGAGGAAACCCCGGACCAGCAGACCGCCATCGAGGCGGTGGTCGCCGACATGCTCTCGGAGAAGCCGATGGACCGCCTGGTCTGTGGCGACGTGGGCTTCGGCAAGACCGAAGTGGCCATGCGCGCGGCTTTCGTCGCGGTGCACAGCGGCAAACAGGTCGCCGTGCTGGTGCCCACCACCCTCCTCGCCCAGCAGCACTACAACAGCTTCCGCGACCGCTTCGCCGACTGGCCGGTGAGCGTCGAGGTAATGAGCCGATTCAAGTCCGCCAAGGAAGTCGAAGGCGCCGTCGCGCAGCTCGCCGAGGGCAAGGTCGACATCGTCATCGGCACCCACAAACTGTTGCAGGACGATGTGAAGTTCAAGAACCTCGGCCTGGTCATCATCGACGAGGAGCATCGCTTCGGCGTACGGCAGAAGGAGCAGCTCAAGGCGCTGCGCAGCGAGGTGGACATACTCACCCTCACCGCCACGCCGATCCCGCGCACGCTCAACATGGCGGTGGCCGGCATGCGCGACCTGTCGATCATCGCCACACCACCGGCGCGCCGTCTCTCCGTGCGCACCTTCGTCATGGAAGAGCAGAAGTCGGTGATCAAGGAAGCCCTGTTGCGCGAACTGCTGCGCGGCGGCCAGGTGTACTTCCTGCACAACGAAGTGAAGACCATCGAGAAGTGCGCCCGCGACCTGGCGGAGCTGGTTCCCGAGGCACGTATCGGCATCGGCCACGGGCAGATGAACGAGCGCGACCTGGAACGGGTGATGAGCGACTTCTACCACAAGCGCTTCAACGTGCTGGTGGCCTCGACCATCATCGAGACCGGCATCGACGTGCCGAGCGCCAACACCATCCTCATCGAGCGCGCCGACAAGTTCGGTCTGGCCCAGCTGCACCAGCTGCGCGGGCGTGTCGGCCGCAGCCACCACCAGGCCTACGCCTACCTGCTCACCCCGCCGCGCAAGCAGATGACCCCGGACGCCGAAAAGCGCCTGGAGGCCATCGCCAACGCCCAGGACCTCGGCGCCGGTTTCGTGCTGGCCACCCATGACCTGGAAATCCGCGGCGCCGGCGAACTGCTCGGCGATGGCCAGAGCGGGCAGATCCAGGCAGTGGGCTTCACCCTCTACATGGACATGCTCGAGCGCGCGGTGAAAGCCATCCGCAAGGGCGAGCAGCCGAACCTGGAACAGCCTCTGGGCGGCGGCCCGGACATCAACCTGCGCGTACCGGCGCTGATCCCCGAGGATTACCTGCCGGACGTTCACGCCCGCTTGATCCTCTACAAGCGCATCGCCAACGCCGCCGACGAAGACGGCCTGCGCGAGCTGCAGGTGGAAATGATCGACCGTTTCGGCCTGCTGCCTGACCCGGCGAAGAACCTGATCCGTCTGACTTTGCTGAAACTGCAGGCAGAAAAGCTCGGGATCGTGAAGGTAGATGCCGGCCCCCAGGGCGGACGGGTAGAATTCGCCGCCGATACCTGTGTCGACCCGCTGGTGCTGATCAAGATGATCCAGAGCCAGCCCAATCGGTACAAATTCGAAGGGGCCACCCTCTTCAAGTTCCAGGTGCCCATGGAGCGCCCGGAAGAACGGTTCAACACGCTGGAGGCGCTGCTCGAGCGCCTCACGCCACAGACTCACTAAGGAACCCTGTGCATGCGCCTGTTCCAACCCTTGCTGCTGTCGCTGGCGCTTCTCTCGCCAGCCGCCTTCGCCGAGCCTTACCAGGTGGAGCTGATTCTCTTCCAGCAGTCCGGCGACGCTGTGTTCGCCAGCCGCCCCGCGCCCGACGACTGGGCCAAGGGCGCGCAACCACCGGGTCCTGACAGCTCGCGCCCAACCGCGATGGATGCCCAGGTCGCCAAGCTCAAGCAGAACGAAGGTTTCCAGGTCCTGATGCACAAGGCCTGGCGCCAGGAGATCGATGCCAATCCGGTAAAGATTTCCCTGAGCGAAGGCGCCCAGCGTGACGGCCACTTCCCGGTGGAAGGTACCGTCACCCTGAGCCAGCAGCGCTTCGTGAACACCCAGACCGACTTCTGGATCAACCAGTTCGGCCAGGACGGCCTGCTCGCCGCCAGCCAGCACATGGTCCAGGAAGCCAGCCTGAAGAACAGCGTATTGACCTACCTCGACCACCCGAGCCTGGGCATGCTGATCAAGGTGACCCCGCTCAACGCCAAGCCTGCCTCCGCCCCGCCGCCAGGCATGGAGGACGAGGCACCAACCGGGCCGGACGCACCGCAGCAACAACAGGCTCCGGCCGCCCCGGCAGACGGCGGTTTCGACGCACCGCCGCCGGCGCAATAACGAAAAAGCCCGGCATTCGCCGGGCTTTTTCTTTTGCTCTCTGTAGGAGCGAGCTTGCTCGCGAACCACCTGGGACCGTGTCTTGCCGCTTCGCGAGCAAGAACTAGGCGCCCCTCGCTCCTACAATAATGACTCAACTCACCAGCACGCGCCCCAGCACCTCGCGCACCTTGCCGATGCCTTCGTGCAGCGCCTGCTCGATCTCGGCCATGGTGATGATGCCGCTGGACTTGCCAGCCGCCGGGTTCACCACCAGCGACAGACAGGCGTAAGGCAGGTCCAGCTCACGGGCCAGCGCGGCTTCGGGCATGCCGGTCATGCCGATGATGTCGCAGCCGTCGCGCTCCAGCTTGGCAACTTCCGCCACGGTTTCCAGGCGCGGACCCTGGGTCGCGGCATACACGCCATGGCTGCTGTACGCATAGCCCAGCGCCTGCAGGGCGGCGATCAGCTTGAGCCGCAGCGCCTCGTCATAGGGATGGCTGAAGTCGATGTGAGTGACATGCTCGATGTCACCGGCGAAATAGGTGTGCTCGCGGCCCCAGGTGTAATCGACGATCTGGTGAGGCACACAGAGATGGCCGCTACCCATGGCGGCATGGATGCCACCCACCGCGTTCACCGCCAGAATGGCCTCGGCACCGGCCTGTTTCAGCGCCCAGAGGTTGGCGCGGTAGTTCACCTGATGCGGCGGGAAACGATGCGGATGACCGTGGCGGGCAAGGAAAAGCACCTCGCGGCCGGCGAACTCACCGCGCTGGATGGCCGCCGACGGCGCGCCATAGGGCGTATCCAGCTCGATGGCGTCCTTCAGGCTCAAACCTTCCAGCTGGGTCAGGCCAGTGCCGCCAATGATGGCGTAGACAGTCATGGCAAATCCTTAATCAATCAGTTGTGCGGCACGCAGCTCGCCGACGGCCTGTTGCCAGCGTGGCAGCTGCTTGTATTCGATACCCGGCCAGGCCTTGGCGCGCATGCGCTGCAGACGCGGCGGTGCAGTGACCTCGAGGCGCTGCAGGGCGCTCAGGGCCAGCTCGGCGGAGGCGCGGTCGTTGCACACCAGGCCCATATCGCAGCCAGCGCTCAGCGCGGCCTCGATGCGATTGGCAGCATCGCCGACGACATGGGCGCCAGCCATGGACAGGTCATCACTGAAAATCACGCCGTCGAAGCCCAGCTCACCGCGCAGGATGTCCTGCAACCAGCGGCGAGAGAAGCCGGCCGGATTCGGGTCGACCTGCGGATAGATCACGTGGGCCGGCATCAGCGCATCCAGTTCGCCGGAAAGGCGCTGGAATGGGACCAGGTCTACAGCGCGGATCTGTTCCAGTGTGCGCTCGTCCTCGGGAATCCCCACGTGGGAATCCACCTCCGCCCAGCCGTGACCGGGGAAATGCTTGCCGGTGGAAGCCATGCCTGCGGCGCGCATACCGCGGATGAATGCACCAGCCAAAGCAACAGCACGCTCCGGATTGCCTTCGAAAGCGCGACTGCCGACCACGGCGCTGCGCTGGTGATCCAGGTCCAGCACCGGGGCGAAGCTCAGGTCGAGCCCCACCGCCAGCACTTCGGTTGCCATCAGCCAGCCGCACTGCTCGGCCAGTCGTTCGGCATTGGGATTATCGGCAATGGCGCGCATCGCCGGCAGACGCAGGAAGCCCTGGCGCAGGCGCTGCACGCGACCACCCTCCTGGTCCACCGCCAGCAGCAGGTCGGGACGTACGGCGCGAATAGCTTCCATCAGCTCGCGCACCTGGCGCGGCGATTCGATGTTGCGGGCAAAGATGATCAGGCCACCGACTTCCGGGTGGCGCAGGATCTGGCGGTCCTCGGCGGTGAGCCAGGTGCCGCCGATGTCGAGCATCAGGGAGCCTTGCATGTGCATTCCTTTCAATTCAGTTGTGCTGCCTGCCAATCGGGACAGGCAGTCTCTTCGATTCGAACCCGGCAATGGAGGGGCACCCGCGGAAAGAGTTCCAGCAGGTCGTCATTGCGCAGGCGGATACAACCGTGGGACAGCGGCGTACCCATGGGTTCGCAGTCCGGTGTGCCGTGCAGATAGATGTAGCGGCGAAAGGTATCGACCTCGCCCATCCGGTTGCGCCCCGGTTCGCTGCCGCTGAGCCAGAGGATGCGCGAGAGAATCCAGTCACGGCCGGGAAAGGCCTCGTGAAGCTCAGCCGTCCAGGTCTCACCGGTCCAGCGTCGCCCCTTCAGTACTGCACCCCTGGGCAAGCCATCGCCGATGCGTGCACGGATCTGGTGCAAGCCTCGTGGCGTGCACCCGGAGCCGTTTCGCTCCCCCGCACCGTTGACGGCGCTGGATACCGGAACACGCAGGACAAGACGCCCTGCGGCAAAGCCGTAGAGCATCTGGTCAGCAAGGGAGATATGGAGAAGATCGAGATCAGCCATGGCCGGCTACTGTAGCCGATCGAACCGACGCAGCCCAGCGCGAAGCCGGGCTCGGATCAGACTTTGGCAGGCGCCTGGGAGGCGCTCGATTTGGTACGCGGCTTGAGTTGCGCGCCCGCCAGCGATGGATCGCTGACACCACTGTCGGCACGCATGCCGGCGGCGAGGAACGGCACCATCAGGCGCATCACCTGCTCGATGGAAGTGTTCACGCCAAAATCGTTCTCGGCCATGGCACGCAGCGCTTTGATGCCGGACATGCTGAACACCGCGGTACCCAGCATGAAGTGCACGCGCCAGAACAACTCCAGCGGCGGCAGTCGCGGCGCGGACTCGTGCACCAGCAGCATGTAGCGGCGGAACACCTTGCCGTAGACCTCTTCGAGGTACTTGCGCAGGTGCCCCTGGCTCTGGCTGAACGCCAGGCCCAGCAGCCGCATGAAGATCGACAGATCATTGCCGCTACGCGGCTTCACCGCCATGGCCTGAACCACGAGCAGCTCGAGCAGCTCTTCCAGGGTCGCGCGCGGCGCATCAGGTTTGGCCTGGCGGCGATCCAGCTCCTTTTCGAGGCTGGCGCAGAACGGGCCGAGGAAGCGCGAGAAGACCGCCTGTATCAGCGCCTTCTTCGAGCCGAAGTGATAGTTCACCGCCGCGAGATTCACCCCCGCCTTGCTGGTGATCAGACGCAAGGAGGTTTCGGCGAAGCCTTTCTCCGCGAACAGCTGTTCCGCAGCATCCAGGATGCGTTCGACGGTTTCCGACTGGGCCATGGCTACTCCGCCTGACAAACACTTGTTTGAAACATACGTTTCAGCGTCTTGTATTGTCAAGCAAAGTGCGATGGATTGTTACCAATATCATGGCAATGCGACGAGACACCTTATGTACAGCAAGACGCTTGCCAAGCCCCAAAGGTTACATGCACGAACGTACCACCGACAGCCATCCCCAATAAAAGCATTGCCAGCCCGCCATCACTGTATATAATTCCAGTCACTGTATAAAAAGCCAGAGTATGGACATGCTGAAGCTCACGCCGCGCCAAGCCGAGATCCTCGCCTTCATCAAACGCTGCCTGGAAGCCAACGGCTACCCGCCCACCCGCGCGGAAATCGCCCAGGAACTCGGCTTCAAGTCACCTAACGCCGCCGAGGAACATTTGAAGGCCCTCGCCCGCAAAGGCGCCATCGAAATGACCCCGGGCGCCTCCCGCGGCATTCGCATCCCCGGCTTCGAGCCCAAGGCCGCCGCCAATGACGACGAACTGCCGATCATTGGCCGCGTCGCCGCCGGCGCGCCGATCCTCGCCGAGCAGAACGTCGACGACACCTGCCGGATCAACCCGACCTTCTTCAACCCACCGGCCAACTACCTGCTGCGTGTACGCGGCCAGAGCATGAAGGATGTCGGCATCATGGACGGCGACCTGCTTGCCGTGCACGTCACCCGCGAGGCGCGCAACGGCCAGATCGTGGTCGCGCGCCTGGGTGAAGAGGTAACGGTGAAGCGCTTCAAGCGCGAAGGCAGCAAGGTCTGGCTGCTCGCCGAGAACCCGGAGTTCGCCCCCATCGAGGTCGATCTCAAGGAACAGGAACTGGTCATCGAAGGCTTGAGCGTCGGCGTGATCCGTCGCTGAACAGGAGATACCCATGCAGTACCCGCAGCCGCAGAACCTGCCGCAACTCCCGCTGTTCCAGGAAGTATTCTGGGCAAGCGGTACTGCTCCCCTGCTCCCGGAGCTGATGGAAGAAGAGCCCATCGCCGAAGAAAGCGCCTTCAGTGAGATAGCCCTGCGTGGCCTCCCCAGCCAGTGCCTGATGCTGCTGGCGCCAATGCTCCGCGAGCTGAGCGAGGAAAGCGACTCGCGCTGGCTGACCCTGATCGCACCGCCGTCCAGCCTGACGCCGGACTGGCTGCGCAAGGCCGGTCTGAACCGCCAGGGCATCCTGCTGCTGCCGGCCCGCGATCAGGCCGCCGCCCAGGCCCTGGCCTGCGAGGCACTGCGCCTGGGCAACAGCCATACCGTGGTGAGCTGGCTGAACCTCAGCGCGAAAGCGCGCGCGCAACTCTCCCGCGCTGCCGTTGCCGGCCAGGCGCAGAGCCTGAATATTCGTCTGGGTTGATCGGATCGAGAAACTTCGCCGCGAACGCGGCGAAGCGACAGAACTCAGTGCAGGACGCGCGGACCTTCGTCGTCCATGCTCATGTCGCTGCCTTCGGCGAGGCGACCGGCCATCTGTACACCGACATTGAACATCGCCTTGGCGATCTCGATGTGCTGACCCTGCAGGAAACCCTTGGCATCGGCGGAGAACTCCAGGGTCACCAGCGCCTCCTCCTCGTCCGCACGACGCAATACGATACGCCCGTCAGGCAGCTCGACAATTTCCAGAAATGAGGTTGGCATAGCGACGTTCTCCACAGCAGAACGCGTAGTGTAACAGCCACACCCGCTACACCCTAGCCAAAGCTTGCGCGGACCGACCGGAAGGCCGGCACGCAGTGAAGCAGGGATCAGAGCTCAGTGAGCGAGGCGCGGAAGCGCAGCACCAGCTCCTTCAGGGCTTTACGCCAGGCCTCCAGCTCATCATTGCCCAGCTCGACCGGCGCCTCGTCGTCGACATTCACCGCCTGGATCAGCGGCTGGGTCGGATCGACCTTGGCTTTCTTCGGCTCGGTCGGCGGCTGGAACAGCGCGGCGTAGGCGGCCAGCAGGCGACCCAGCCAGGCTTCCGGCGATTGCGCCAGTTCAACCATCTCCGCCAGCTCCGGACTTGGAGCGGCAGCCAGCACCTCGGCGTTCAGCAGCATATCGACGCGCGGAGCACCAGCCTGGGGCAGGCGGTAGTAGCCGGCGATCTCATGGGCGACGCCCAGCACCGCCCCATAGAGATGGAACAGCGCCGCTTCGCGCTCGGCCTGGATGCGCGCCTGGGCATTCATCGCGCGCGCGGACTCGGCGTTGCGCCAGGCTTCCAGGGCAAGGCCGGCGAAGAACAGCTTCTGGTTGGTACGGGTATAGAGTTCGTTCGCCATGACCGGGCCCTCTGCAGTCGACTTCGGCAGTATAAGCACGCCCCGCCTCAGCGGGGCGCGCCTTCCATCAGCGCTTGTCTTCGACCTTCCACTTGCCGCCGTCGAAGAACGCGCGCCAGCCGGTGGGCTTGCCGTCGACCTCGGACTGCACGTACTGCTCCTTGGTCTTGCGGCTGAAGCGGATGACTGCCGGACGACCATCCGGGTCTTTCGCCGGAGCGGAAAGCAGGAAGTGGTACTTCGGATCCAGCTCTTCCTTGTGCGGCAGCAGTTCGGCCACCAGCGGAGCACGGGTCTCGCGGTTCTTCGGGAACTGGCTGGCGGCGAGGAACAGGCCGGAAGCACCGTCACGCAGCACGTAGATGTCGTCGACCTTCTCGCACTTGAGTTCCGGCATGCGGATGGCGTCCATCTTCGGCGGCGCAGGCTCACCATTCTTCAGCAGCTTGCGGGTGTTCTTGCAGGTCGGGTTGGTGCAGCCGAAGAACTTGCCGAAGCGACCGGTCTTGAGCTGCATCTCGCTGCCGCACTTGTCGCATTCCAGGCTGGGGCCTTCGTAGCCCTTGATGCGGTACTGACCCTCTTCGATCTCGTAGCCGGCGCAATCCGGGTTGTTGCCACAGATGTGCAGCTTGCGCTTTTCGTCGACCAGGTACGCATCCATCGCGGTGCTGCAGATCGGGCAGCGGTGCTTGCCACGCAGCACGCGGGATTCGGATTCGCCTTCGTCATCGGCTGCGATCTCGTCGCCCGGAATCAGGTTCACGGTCGCCTTGCAGCGCTCTTTCGGTGGCAGGCTGTAGCCCGAGCAACCGAGGAACACGCCGGTGGAAGCGGTACGGATCATCATCGGTCGGCCGCACTCGCGGCAGGGGATGTCGGTCAGGGTCGGCTGGTTGGCGCGCATGCCGTCGTTGGCAGCCTCGGCCAGGTCGAGCTTCTTGCGGAAGTCGCCGTAGAACTCGTCCAGCACGTTTTTCCAGTCTCGCTCGCCCTGGGCCACGTCATCGAGGTTCTCTTCCATGCCGGCGGTGAAGCCGTAGTCCATCAGGTTGGAGAAGCTCTCGTTGAGACGATCGGTGACGATGTCGCCCATTTTCTCCGCGTAGAAGCGGCGGTTGTGGGTGGTGACGTAGCCGCGTTCCTGGATGGTGGAGATGATCGCCGCGTAGGTGGACGGGCGACCGATGCCACGTTTTTCCAGTTCTTTGACCAGGCTGGCTTCGGAGAAGCGCGCCGGCGGCTTGGTGAAGTGCTGGCTCGGGTCGAGCTTGAGCAGCTTCATCGCATCGCCCTGGTTCATTTCCGGCAGGACGTCGTCCTCGCCCGGCTTGCTCTGCTGCGGCAGCACCTTGGTGTAGCCGTCGAACTTGAGGATGCGGCCCTTGGCGCGCAGTTCGAAGTCACCGGCAGCTGCGCTGACGGTGGTGGACAGGTACTCGGCCGGCGGCATCTGGCAGGCCACGAACTGGCGCCAGATCAGGTCGTACAGGCGCTCGGCATCACGCTCCATGCCCGACAGCTGGGTCGGACGCAGGTTGACGTCGGAAGGACGAATCGCTTCGTGCGCTTCCTGGGCACCTTCCTTGCTGGAGTAGAAGTTCGGCTTGGCCGGCAGGTATTTCTTGCCGAACTCGCTGTCGATGAAGCCACGCACCATATCGATGGCGTCGGCCGACAGGTTGGTCGAGTCGGTACGCATGTAGGTGATGTAGCCGGCTTCGTAGAGACGCTGGGCCATCATCATGGTCTTCTTCACCCCGAAGCCCAGGCGGTTGCTTGCGGCCTGTTGCAGGGTGGAGGTGATGAATGGTGCCGAGGGCTTGCTGGAAGTCGGCTTGTCCTCGCGCTTGGCGATGCTGTAGCTGGACGCCTTGAGCTTCTCCAGGGCAGCAGTGGCCTGGGCTTCGTTCAGCGGCTTGAAGGCTTCGCCCTTCTCGCGGACGACTTCGAAGCGGACCTTGTCGTTCTTCGGCGTGCCGAGGTCGGCGTGGACTTCCCAGTACTCTTCCGGGACAAAGGCGCGGATCTCGCGCTCACGCTCGACCACCAGCTTAACCGCCACCGACTGCACACGACCGGCAGACAGGCCGCGGGCGATCTTGGCCCAGAGCAGCGGGGAAACCATGTAGCCCACCACGCGATCGAGGAAGCGTCGCGCCTGCTGGGCATTCACGCGGTTGATATCCAGCTCGCCGGGCTGAGAGAAGGCCTCCTGGATGGCCTTCTTGGTGATTTCGTTGAAGACCACGCGCTTGTAGCGCGAGTCGTCGCCGCCGATGGCCTCGCGCAGGTGCCAGGCAATGGCCTCCCCTTCGCGGTCCAAGTCGGTTGCGAGATAGATGGTGTCGGCATCCTTGGCCAGGCGACGCAGCTCCTCGATCACCTTTTCCTTGCCGGGCAGGATCTCGTACTTGGCCTTCCAGCCGTGCTCCGGATCGACGCCCATGCGGGTGACGAGCTGGCGCTTGGCCTTCTCCTTCGGCGACAGGGCCGGCGCCTCGGCAGCGCTCTTGCGCGTTTTTGCCGCAGGCTCCTTCGACGCGGACGAGCCGCTGGTGGGCAGGTCGCGGATGTGGCCGATGCTCGACTTCACCACGTACTGGTTGCCCAGGTACTTGTTGATGGTCTTGGCCTTGGCCGGTGATTCCACGATGACCAGCGATTTACCCATGGATCGGAAGATTCCTGCGTCGAAAAGATGAATTTGTAAGGAGGGAGGAGCTAGGAGCGGCACCGCTATATATAGTGGCGGTCGCGCCAAGGTCAAGCTTGGGTTTCGCCGGACGGGCCGGTCTGGAGACCCAGCGGATCGTTTTCGGCGCTCACCAGAGCGAAGCGCGGAACGTTCTCGCCATTCACTTCCACCGCCTCGGTGAACATGCTCAGCGGGCGTACCCAGAGGCCGAATTCGCCGTACAGCGCCTGGTAGATCACCAGCTCTTCCTCGGTTTCCGAATGCCGGGCGACGCCGAGCACGCGGTACTGCTGTCCCTTGTAGTGTCGATACAGTCCGGGCTGCAAGTGCATGTCGGTTCTCCCTCGGCCGGCCAAAAGGCGGCGATTGTGCTGATTGCGCGGCCGCCGGGCAATCCCCACCCGACAAAAACGAAAGCCGGGGCACAAGGCCCCGGCTCTCCCATCGACGAAAGCTTAGACGCGTTCGAAGACGGTGGTGATGCCCTGACCGAGACCCACGCACATGGTGGATACGCCCAGGGTGCCACTGTTCTGCTTCATCACGTTCAGCAGGGTGCCGGAGATACGCGCACCGGAACAGCCGAACGGGTGACCCAGGGCGATGGCGCCGCCGTGCAGGTTGACCTTCTCTTCCATCTTGTCGAGGATCTTGAGGTCCTTCAGCACCGGCAGGGCCTGTGCGGCGAAGGCTTCGTTGAGCTCGAAGAAGTCGATGTCGTTGATGGTCAGGCCGGCGCGCTTGAGCGCCTTGTTGGTCGACGGAACCGGGCCGTAACCCATGATCGCCGGATCAACGCCCGCCACGGCCATGGCGCGAACCACGGCCATCGGCTGCACGCCGAGGTCCTGGGCGCGCTGGGCGCTCATGACGATCATGCAGGAAGCGCCGTCGGTGATCTGCGAGGAAGTACCCGCGGTCACGGTGCCGCCCTTCGGGTTGAAGGCCGGCTTCAGGGCCGCCAGGCTTTCCAGGGTGGTTTCCGGACGGATGGTTTCGTCGAAGTCGAAGACCTTCAGGAAGCCGTTCTCGTCGTAGCCTTCCATCGGGATGATTTCGTCTTTGAACTTGCCTTCCTGGGTCGCTTTCCAGGCCAGCTGGTGCGAACGCACGCCGAACTTGTCCTGCGCCTCGCGGGTGATGCCGTGCATCTTGCCCAGCATTTCGGCGGTCAGGCCCATCATGCCCGACGCCTTGGCGGCATACAGGGACATGTGCGGGTTCGGATCAACGCCGTGCATCATGCCGACGTGGCCCATGTGCTCCACACCACCGATGACGAAAACGTCACCGTTGCCGGTCTGGATTGCCTGCACGGCGGTGTGCAGGGCGCTCATGGACGAGCCGCACAGGCGGCTGACGGTCTGGCCGGCACTGGTGTGCGGTATCTGGG
The DNA here is from genome assembly GCF_051990045.1 of Pseudomonas sp. YH-1. Taxonomy (NCBI): domain Bacteria; kingdom Pseudomonadati; phylum Pseudomonadota; class Gammaproteobacteria; order Pseudomonadales; family Pseudomonadaceae; genus Pseudomonas; species Pseudomonas sp. YH-1. The sequence continues at coordinate 5,439,953 of NZ_CP178184.1, forward strand.
TCATCAGCGACGCCATGCGTGCGATGTTCCAGCCCTGCTCCAGGGTCTGGTTCACGCAGCCCCAGATCACGTCCTCGACTTCCGCCGGATCGATCTTCGGGTTGCGCTCCAGCAGTTTGCTGATCAGGTGCGCGGACATGTTCTCCGCGCGGGTGTTGCGGTGCATGCCACCCTTCGAACGGCCCATCGGGGTGCGGCCGAAGTCGACAATGACGGCGTCTCTCGGATTCAGGCTCATAAATTCACTCTCGCTCTATTCGTTGCGCACTCAACCGAAGAACTTCTGGCCATTCTTGGCCATTTCACGCAGCTTCGCGGTCGGGTGGTACAGCGCACCCAGGTCGGCGTACTGGTCGGCCAGTGCGACGAATTCGGCCACACCGATGGAGTCGATGTAACGCAGGGCACCGCCACGGAAGGGAGGGAAGCCGATGCCGTAGATCAGGCCCATGTCGGCCTCGGCAGCGGTCTCGACGATGCCATCTTCCAGGCAGCGCACGGTTTCCAGGCACAGCGGGATCATCATGAAGTTGATGATGTCCTCGTCGGTCAGCTCGCGCTGCTCGGTGACGATGGACTTCAGCAGCTCATAAGCCTGCGGATCGGTGACTTTCTTCGGCTTGCCGCGCTTGTCGGTCTCGTAGGCGTAGAAGCCCTTGCCATTCTTCTGGCCCAGACGGTTGGCGTCGTACATCACGTCGACGGCAGTCTTGCCTTCCACGGCCATGCGGTCCGGGAAGCCTTCAGCCATCACGTCGCGGCCGTGGTGGCCGGTGTCGATGCCGACCACGTCGGACAGGTAGGCCGGGCCCATGGGCCAGCCGAACTTCTCCATGATCTTGTCGATGCGCACGAAGTCCACACCGAAGCCCAGCAGCTTGGAGAAGCCACCGAAGTACGGGAACAGCACGCGGTTGACCAGGAAGCCGGGGCAGTCATTCACCACGATGGGATTCTTGCCCATCTTCTTGGCGTAGGCCACGGTGGTGGCGACGGCGACGTCGCTGGACTTCTCGCCACGGATGACTTCGACCAGCGGCATCATATGCACCGGGTTGAAGAAGTGCATGCCGACGAAGTTTTCCGGACGCTTGAGCGCCTTGGCCAGCAGGTTGATGGAGATGGTGGAGGTGTTGGACGCGAGGACCGCATCTTCCTTCACGACGCCTTCAACTTCGGCCAGAACGATCTGCTTGACCTTCGGATTCTCGACCACGGCTTCGACGACGATGTCGACGTTGCCGAAGTCGCCGTAGGACATGGTCGGGCGAATGGCGTTCAGGGCCTCGGCCATCTTGGCCGGGGTCATGCGGCCTTTTTCGACGCGCTTGCCCAGCAGCTTCGAGGCCTCGTTCAGACCCATCTGGATACCCTCTTCGCGGATATCCTTCATCAGGATCGGAGTGCCCTTGGAAGCGGACTGGTAGGCGATGCCGCCACCCATGATGCCGGCGCCCAATACGGCGGCCAGTTTCACGTCCTTGGCGATTTCGTCGTACTGCTTGGCTTTCTTCTTCAGGTCCTGGTCGTTCAGGAACAGGCCGATCAGGCTCTGCGCAACCGAGGTCTTGGCCAGTTTCACGAAGCCCTGGGCTTCGATTTCCAGCGCCTTGTCACGACCGAAGTTGGCGGCTTTCTGGATCGACTTGATCGCTTCGACCGGAGCCGGGTAGTTCGGGCCAGCCTGGCCTGCAACGAAGCCCTTGGCGGTTTCGAAGGCCATCATCTGCTCGATGGCGTTCAGCTTGAGCTTTTCCAGCTTCGGCTGACGGCGAGCCTTGTGATCCAGCTCGCCGGCGATGGCGCGCTTGACCAGGTCCAGGGCGGCAGCTTGCAGTTGCTCCGGAGCCACGACGGCGTCGACGGCGCCGACTTTCAGCGCGTCTTCGGCACGGTTTTCCTTGCCCGAGGCAATCCACTCGACTGCGTTGTCGCAACCGATGATGCGCGGCAGGCGAACGGTGCCGCCGAAGCCCGGGTAGATGCCCAGCTTCACTTCCGGCAGGCCGACCTTGGCGGTGGCGCTCATGACACGGAAGTCGGCAGCCAGGCACATTTCCAGACCGCCGCCCAGGGCGATGCCGTTGATCGCGGCTACGGTCGGAACGTTGAGGTCTTCGAAGTCGCTGAAGATCTTGTTGGCTTCGAGGTTGCCGGCCAGCAGCTCTTCGTCAGGCAGTTTGAAGTTGTCGACGAACTCGGTGATGTCGGCGCCGACGATGAACACGCCCTTGCCGCTGGTCACGATCACGCCCTTGACGGACGCATCGGCCTTGATGGTATCGACTGCTTGGCGCAGTTCATTCAGGGTGAGTCGGTTGAACTTGTTGACGGACTCGCCCTTGAGGTCGAAATTCAGTTCGACGATGCCGCTCTCAAGAGCCTTAACCGTGATGGCTTTACCTTGGTAAATCATCAACTGATCTCCACGCTAGGGAAGCTTGAAATCACACGTCGGACACCGTGTATCGGGACCGCTCGGCAGCGCCGAGGATAGTCCCAAAGCTTGCGGCACACCCGCCGACGCGATAGCCGGGGCGTTCTGTCCAAGTCGTTGCACACGGCAAACGCTCGATTCATACGCCCGTTTGATTTGGGTGCGCCCACCTTCTAGCAAAAGCCAATGCTTGTCAATCGGCGAGACGTAACAGTCGCAAAGCGGCCGGGGCGTCTGGGCCGGAGCATTCAGCGCAGCCCTGACACCCTATTCACCACGCCTATCGTGACAATTACTACCTGGCACCGACGTCCCGAGAGCCACTGTTCAAACCCCATGGCCCGCGCTAGAGTCGGGCGCAATGGCGATCTGCCTGCTGCCAACGCCGGCAGACGCCTGGAACCTGTGGAATACAAAACAACAAGAAGCCCATGGCTCCAAGGAGTTGGAACGATGCCCAGCCGTCCGCTCGTGCGTCTGCTGTCTGCGCTCGCGCTCACCACCCTGCCCCTCATCGCTGCCGCCGACGCCGCCAGCGACCTGCTCAACGTCCATCAGACACGCCTCGCCGCCCAGCGCAGCCTCGGCGACTTCTTCATGTTCAATGCAATGGAGGGCGACCAGAAGTACGCCAGGATGGTCGAGGCCTCGTCGCAGAGCGCCACCGACGCGCTGGGCAAGCTTGGGGAAATGCCCGGCAACGAATCGAAGAAGCTCAAGACCGAGCTGCTGGACGAATGGAAGGCCTATGCGGCCCAACTGCACACCCTCACCGGTGCACTGGACAAGAGCGGCTACACCGACCTGCAACCGGTGGCCGACCTCGCCGCGCAGAACCGCAAGCTGCTGGATACCGCCGAGCAGCTCTACACGAAGATCCAGGACGAAAGCGGCAGCAAGGTGCCGCCGCTGACCCAGCAGACCCGCGAGCAGAGCCTGTTGATGCAGGACATCGCGGTGGACTACGCCTCGCGCAACGCTTCGGTGGGCGCCAGCTTCTTCGGCGGCGGCGAGGAGCGCCCGCTGGATGACCTGGCCAACCGCTTCGCAATCAACCTGGTAAAGCTGCAACAGGCGCCGCAGACCACGCCGGAGATTGGCCAGGAGCTACGCGGCGTGGCGATCAAGTGGCGCTACATCGAGAAATCGCTGCAGAACTACAACCAGAACAGCGTGCCCTTCCTGATCAACAAGTACTCCGACCGCATCATCGAAGACCTGGAGAAAGTCTCCGGCCTTTATGCCGCGCAGCAGAGCTGATTGCCTCAGGCATGCTGTTTAAGGAAGGTGGCGACCCGTTCGAGGTCGCTGCTATCGCCCCGCTCCCCCCAATACAGCGCGAGGAACTGGGGCGTTGCCTCGACCATGTAGACGTCCTTCGGCAGGCTGGCCAGCGCCTGCGCCAGCTCGGCGGGGGCGCTTGCCTCGCGCCAGCGATCCAGCCAGACGCCCGGCTCGCTTTGCCAGTAGCACCAGACATCGCGGTTCCTGCCACGGGCGCGGTGGTACTGCGCGCACTGGCGCGGCGGTTGCCGCTCCAGCCAGTGCGGCCACTCCTGCTGCGCCATCTGCATCGCCAGGCCCAGGCGCCGCGCCTGCAGACGCAGGTCCATCTGCCCACGCTGGCCGCGCGAAGGGATCAGCCACGTCAGTGGGCTGAGCACCAATGCGATGAGAAGAATTACCATCCATGTGGTCATATCGGTTATACCGGTCAAACAGGTCAAGCACGGCCATTGGGGCCATACTGATTGATAACGAGTCCCCCGGAGGAGACGCTCATGCCCTACCAACACATTCTGGTCGCCGTCGACCTCACCGAAGAATGCGATCCGGTGATGAAGCGGGCAGTCGCCCTGGCCAAGGCCAATGACGCCCGGCTCTCGGCGGTGCATGTGGTCGAGCCCATGGCCATGGCCTTCGGCGGCGACGTACCGATGGACCTGTCGATGCTGCAACAACAGCAGTTCGACCAGGCCAAGGAACGCCTGCACCAGTTCACCCTCACCTACGCCGAGATCACCAGTTCCCAGTGCCACCTGGTCTATGGCCAGCCGCGCCAGGAAATCCACCGTCTCGCCGATGAGCAGGACTGTGACCTGATCGTCGTCGGCAGCCACGGCCGCCACGGTCTCGCCCTGTTGCTGGGCTCCACCGCCAACGACGTGCTGCACGGTGCGCCCTGCGATGTCCTCGCCGTGCGCCTGCAGAAAACCAGCTGAGCCAACCCATGTAGAGAGCGGGCCCTGCGGGGCCCGTTTTGTTTCAGGCGCCGAGCATATCCCCGCTCATCAGCAGCGGCCGCACCTTCTGCAACTGCGCCTCCAGCGAATAGCTCATGCTCGACGCCATGGAGAAGAAGCTAAGGAAGGCCTTCAGGTTCGAGTCTCCGTCGCAGGTCTCGTGAATCCGCTGCCAGAACGCCTGGTTCACCAGCTGCAACTGCTGGAATTGCTTCACCAACCCCTTCAGCTCCCAATCCGCATGCCGCCCTTCACGGAAGTTGAAGTACTGTCGCATCAGGTAAAGCGACACCGCGCGCAGGATGAACTCCTGGTTGCTGGCGAACGGCAGGTGCTGCTGCGCCATCGGCTTGAGCTTGCCCAGCAGCGGGCAGGCGCTGGTGGCCATGATCACGCCGAGCAGCGCGCGCAGCCCCTCTTCCAGCCCCGCGTGCTTGATGTACTCGCGCTCCGGCGTGCGCACCTGCACCGAGACCTTCTTGAAGGCCGGCAAACCACGAAAATCCTCGATCACCCGGTGCAGATCCACCGCCGCCGGGCAGTGGCTGTACTGCGCCGGATTCAGCGGACAGTTGCTGCACCGGTTGTTTTCCAGGCGCGTCCAGCGTGGCGTCTGGTCGGCCAGGTGCGGGTCGTATTGGCGCTCCAGCTCGATGCGGTAACTGAACTCGTGCTCATCATCCAGGGTGATGCGGTACTCGATTGCCATTCGGCCATCCCTAACAGTCTTTGATCAGCGATACGCACGGGCACATCACCGGACCGAACGGATCACTCTTCCAGTTCGGCCCAGCGTTCGATCAGCCGGTCCAGCTCTTCCTGCAGGGTACCGAGCCGCGCCAGGGCGGCCTGGGCTTCGTCCTGCGGGCGCTGGTAGAAGTCCGGCGACGCGGTCTCCTCCTGCAATGCAGTCATTTCCGCCTCCAGGGCTTCGATCTGCCCGGGAATGGCTTCCAGCTCGCGCTGCAGCTTGTAGCTCAGCTTCTTCTTCGGCGCGGCTTCCGCCGGCGCACTCACAACCGCCGGCTGCTCGGGTGCGGGGGCGGCAGCGGGCTTGTCGCCCTTTTCTTCACCCACGCCGAGCAGCTTCGGCGACCCACCCTGGCGCAGCCAGTCCTGGTAACCGCCGACGAATTCGCGCACGCGCCCTTCGCCTTCGAACACCAGCGTGCTGGTCACCACGTTGTCGAGGAAGGCCCGGTCGTGGCTGACCATCAGTACGGTGCCGTCGAAGGTCAGCAGCACCTCTTCCAGTAGTTCCAGGGTTTCCACGTCGAGGTCGTTGGTCGGTTCGTCCAGCACCAGCAGGTTGGCCGGCTTGCTGAACAACTTCGCCAGCAACAGGCGTGCCCGCTCACCACCGGAGAGCGCTTTCACCGGGGTACGGGCGCGCTGCGGGGAGAACAGGAAGTCGCCCAGGTAGCTGAGGACGTGGCGATTCTGCCCATTGATGGTGATGAATTCGCGACCTTCGGAAATGTTGTCAATGACGGTTTTTTCCGGCTCCAGCTGGTGACGCAGCTGGTCGAAATAAGCCACTTCCAGTCGGGTGCCTTCCTTGACGCTGCCGGAAGTCGGCTGCAGATCGCCCAACAGCAGCTTGAGCAGCGTCGTCTTGCCGGTGCCGTTGGCGCCGAGCAGGCCGATGCGGTCACCGCGCTGCAGCACCAGGGAGAAATCACGGATCAACGCGGGGCCGCCCGGATGGGCGAAGCCGGCTTTCTCGACGACGATCACCTGCTTGCCGGACTTCTCGGCCGTCTCCATCTGGAAGCTGGCCTTGCCCTGGCGCTCGCGGCGTTCGGCACGCTCGTTGCGCATCGCCTTCAGCGCACGCACGCGGCCCTCGTTACGGGTACGACGGGCCTTGATGCCCTGGCGAATCCATACTTCCTCCTGGGCCAGACGCTTGTCGAACAGTGCGTTGGCCGCCTCTTCTGCCGCCAGTTCCTGCTCTTTATGCACGAGGAAGCTGGCGTAGTCGCCGTTCCAGTCGATCAGGTGGCCGCGGTCCAGCTCGAGGATGCGGGTGGCCACGGCCTGCAGGAAGGAGCGGTCGTGGGTGATGAACAGCACGGCGCCGGGGAAGTCCGCCAGGGCGTTTTCCAGCCAGGCGATGGCGCCGATGTCCAGGTGGTTGGTTGGTTCGTCGAGCAGCAGCAGGTCGGGCTCGGCCACCAGCGCCTGGGCCAGCAGCACGCGGCGACGCCAGCCACCGGAAAGCTCGGCGAGGGTCTTGTCGGCCGGTAGTTGCAGGCGGCTCAGGGTGGTATCCACCAGTTGACCGAGGCGCCAGCCGTCGCGGGCTTCGAGGTCCTGCTGGACGCGCGCCAGCTTGTTCAGGTCCTCTTCGCTTTCGATGTGCATGCTCAGGTGGTGGTAGCGTGCGAGCAGCTCGCCGACTTCGGCAAGGCCCTCGGCAACCACGTCGTAGACGGTACGGTCGTCGGCTCGCGGCAGTTCCTGCGGCAACTCGCCGATCTTCAGCGAAGGTGCACGCCAGATGTCGCCGTCGTCGGGCTTCTGTTCGCCCTTGACCAGCTTGAACATGCTCGACTTGCCGGTGCCGTTGCGGCCGATGACGCAGACCCGCTCACCCCGGGCGATCTGCCAGGACACCTTATCCAGCAGCGGAGTGGTGCCAAAGGCAAGGGACACGTCGGTGAACTTGAGCAGGGTCATTGGGTATCTCCACAAACAGGGCGCGCAGTTTAAGGGAAAGCGGGGAAAAGTCAGAGGGGTGCGGATAAAGTGCGCTGACGAGACATTCGTCCGCCTTTGAGCCAGGCAGCCCTGGCGGCGCTTTCGCCCCCCGCGCGCAACAGGCTAAGCTACGTGGCAGCGGGCGCGCGCCATCCAGCGCCCACCGATCACCTTCCCGGAAGAGCCATGCGCGGTCGCCTTTTCTCACTGTTCTCCTGCCTCATCCTCAGTCTGTCCGCTTCGACAGCCAACGCAGCGTCCCTGCCCCAGCAGCGCCAGATGTACGACGAGGCGCAGAAGGCCCTTGCTCGCGGCGACAGCGGCCCGTACTTCAGCTACCAATCGGCATTGGCCGATTATCCGCTGCAGCCGTACCTGGCCTACGACGAACTGACCAACCGTTTGAAAAGCGCCAGCAACGCCGAGATCGAGCGCTTCATCGAGCAGCATGGCGACCTGCCGCAGATCAACTGGCTGAAGCTGCGCTGGATGCGCCAGCTCGCCGACCGCGGTGACTGGAACACCTTCGTCCGTTATTACGACCCGAAGATGAACTTCACCGAACTGGACTGCCTCTACGGCCAGTATCAGCTGGGCCACGGCAACAAGGCCGAAGGCTACGCCACCGCCGAGAAGCTCTGGCTGGTGGGCAAGCCGCAACCCGACGCTTGCGACACCACCTTCGCCCTGTGGCAGGCCGATGGCCAGCTCACCGAGGAGAAGGTCTGGAAACGCCTGAAGCTGGCTGCCGAAAAAGGCAACTACAGCCTCGCCACCGTTCTTTCCAAGCGCCTGCCGACCCTCGGCAGCCAGGGCACACTGATGGTCAATGTGGCGCAGAACCCTGCGCAACTGAGCCAGACCACGCGCTTCGGCGCCCGCGACCACGCCACCGCCGACGTAGTCGGCCTGGGCCTGCGCCGCCTGGCCAAGCAGGACCCGGAAAAGGCCATCAACCTGCTCGACTACTACAGCTCGGTGCTGCCGTTCTCCAGCGACGAGAAAGTCTCCATCGCCCGCGAGATCGGCTTGAGCCTGGCGCGCCGCTACGACCCACGCGCGCTGCCGATGATGGTCAAGTACGACCCGCAACTGCGCGACGACACCGTCACCGAATGGCGCCTGCGCCTATTGCTGCGGCTGGGCCGTTGGGAAGAAGCCTACGAGCTGACCCGCGCCCTACCGCCGTCGCTTGCTGAGACCAACCGCTGGAAATACTGGCAGGCGCGCTCGCTGCAACTGGCGCAGCCGCAGAACAAGCAGGCCATCAGCCTGTACCAGCCGGTGGCCGGCGAACGTGATTTCTATGGTTTCCTCGCCGCCGACCGGATCAACGCCCCCTACCAGCTGAACAATCGCCCGGTATCGCTGGACGCGGCGACGATGCAGCGCGTGCGCAATGCGCCGAGCACTCGCCGCGCCCTGGAGTTCTACGCCCGTGGCGAGATCATCAACGCCCGCCGCGAGTGGTACCACGCTGCCCGCCACCTGAGTCACGACGAGTTGCTGGCCCAGGCGAAGATCGCCTACGACATGCAATGGTACTTCCCGGCCATCCGTGCGATCAGCCAGGCCAAGTACTGGGACGACCTGGATATCCGCTTCCCCATGGCCTACCGCAACACCCTGGTGCGCGAGGCGCGCAACCGCGGCCTGCACTCCAGCTGGGTATTCGCCATCACCCGCCAGGAAAGCGCCTTCATGTCCGATGCGCGCTCCGGCGTCGGTGCCGCCGGCCTGATGCAGCTGATGCCCGCCACCGCCAAGGAAACCTCGAAGAAATTCGGTATCCCGCTGGCCTCGCCACAGCAACTGATCGTGCCGGACGTGAACATCCAGCTCGGCGCCGCGTACCTGAGCCAGGTGCACGGCCAGTTCAACGGCAACCGCGTGCTCGCCACCGCCGCCTACAACGCCGGCCCCGGCCGTGTACGGCAGTGGCTGAAGGATGCGCGTCACCTGGCCTTCGATGTCTGGGTCGAGACCATTCCGTTCGACGAGACCCGCTCCTACGTGCAAAACGTGCTGTCCTACGCAGTGATCTACGGGCAGAAGCTCAACGCGCCGCAGCCCATCGTCGACTGGCACGAACGCTTCTTCGACGAACTCTGACCCCTTTACCGCCCGGCACCCGCCGGGCGGTCTTCATCTCCTCAAGGAAAAGGAAATTCCATGCGCCAGTCGCTCCTCTCCCTCACCGTCCTGACCGCCGGCCTGCTCAGCGCGAACCTGGCTCTCGCCGCCTGCGAGAAGCCGCGCAACGCCTTCGACAGCGTGTACTGCCTGAGCACCGAATACGCCCAGGTGGACCGCGAGCTGAACAATGAATTCGGCACCCTGCGCAAGATGCTCAACGATGGCCAGAAGGCTGCGCTGAAGAAAAGCCAGATTGCCTGGATCAAGGACCGCGACGCCCAGTGCAGCTACGAGCGCGACGGCGGCTACTTCGTCAACCTGCAATGCGCCGTGGACAAGACCAACGAGCGCCTGGTGGTGCTGCGCGAACGCGAGCGCGAGTGCCAGAGCACCGGTTGCGTCGACAGCAAGCTGTAAGTTCCCGCGTCATCCGGCGCGCCCGTCCGGGCGCGCCGCCTCAGCGTCATTCCAGCGTTATTCCAGCACTTCCACCGGCATGCCCAGCTTCAGCTCGCCGCGGTTCTCCGCCAGCAGGTTCTGGCCGAACAGGGCTTCGCCATTGACGTTGCGATAGCCCAGCAGGGTCGCCAGTGGCTCGCGAGCGGCATCGCGCTCGCCGGTGTGCGGGTCGATGGTGGTCAGGATGCAACGCGAGCAGGGCTTGGCCACCCTGAAGGTGACCTCGCCGATACGGATGCGCTTCCAGCCATCTTCGGCGAAAGGTTCCGCGCCGGTGACCACCAGGTTCGGGCGGAAGCGCAGCATCTCCAGCGGGCGACCGACCTTGGCCGACAGATCGTCCAGCGAACCCTGGCCAATCAGCAGCAGCGGGAAGCCATCAGCGAAATGCACGTGCTCACCGGGTTCGGCGTAGGCGGTATCCACCTGCCGCGCGCGCTGCTCCGGCATTTGCACCAGACGCACATCACGACCGAGGAAGCGGCTCAGCCACTGCGCGGCCTCATCGCCGGCGTCCGGCACCTGCAGCATGTCGCGCCAGATCAGCACGCCGCGCAGGTTGTCGTCGCGGCCAGGCACCTTCACCAGCAGCTCATCCATGCCGGGTGCGCGCAGGCGCAGGGCGGCGAAGTCATCCTGCCAGCGCGCTTCGATGCGACCCATCTGCGGCAACAGGCGCTGGGTCAGGAAGCGGCCATTGGACGCCTCCACCACCATCCAGCGTCGATCCCCTTCCAGGCCCAGCGCATCCAGGCGGATGGACTGCAGGGGCTCGTAGGCGGTGGACTTGACCGGGTAGCGGTAGAGCTCGCTGAGCGTGTACATCGGAGGCTTCCTTTCGTGCAGGCGAAAGCGACCTTATACGGCGTGGGACGGGCGTCTAGCAATGCCAGCGGTTCTGCATGAGCGAGCTTGCTCGCGAACGCTTTTCTCCGGACGCAAAGGCATCAGGCGGTTCGCGAGTATGAACCAGGCGCCCCCTCCTGCGGAAAGCAGCTAGGCCGGCACCTTCTGCAACCGACGACGCACCACTTCCACCAGTTGGTCGGGCTGGAACTTGGAGAGGAAGTCGTCGCAGCCGACCTTCTTCACCATGGCGTCGTTGAAACTGCCCGACAGCGAGGTGTGCAGCACCACGTAGAGGTCACGCAGGCGCGGGTCGTTGCGGATCTCGGTGGTCAACCGGTAGCCGTCCATCTCCGGCATCTCGGCATCGGTGAAGACCATCAGCAGTTTCTCTTCCATGTCGATGCCTTCGTCTGCCCAGCGCTTGAGCTGCTGCAGCGCGCGCAAGCCATCGGTGGCCACGTGCAGGCGCAGGCCGAGCTGACCAAGGGTGTCACGCAATTGGGAGATGGCAACGCTGGAATCGTCCACCACCAGTACTTCGCGGCCACGGGTCTGGCTGAGCAGCTTGTCGTCCAGGCGGTCGCTGGAAACGCGGGTGTTCATCGGCACGATCTCGGCGAGCACCTTCTCCACGTCGATGATCTCCACCAGGCGGTCCTCCACCTTGGTGATCGCGGTCAGGTAATGCTGGCGGCCGGCGCCACCGGGCGGCGGCTGGATCGACTCCCAGTTGAGGTTGAGGATGCGCTCCACGCCGCCCACCAGGAAGGCCTGCACCGAGCGGTTGTACTCGGTGACAATGATGGTGCTGTTGGCATCCGGGGTCAGCGCGCGCATGCCGATGGCGCGAGACAGGTCGATCACCGGCAGGGTCTGGCCGCGAAGGTTGATCACCCCGCAAATCATCGGGTGGCGCTGCGGGATCAGGGTCAGGCGCGGCAGTTGCAGCACTTCCTGCACCTTGAACACGTTGATCGCGAACTGCTGCCGCCCGGCCAGGCGGAAGACCAGGATTTCCAGGCGGTTCTCGCCTACCAGTTGGGTGCGTTGATCGACAGTGTCGAGAATACCGGCCATGCCTGCTCCAGATTCGGAATGAGTCGTGCGGGAACACTATCGGCCGAATCCTGCAGAACAAGATACTGGCCGTGCGCCATCATGCACGACTTGTCCGGTCCGGGCCAGACTGCTCAGCCCATTGGTGCGCCGAGCCGCCCGACGGACGAAAGCAGCGGCGAATCCGCCGGCAAGTGCATGGAGAGCGCCGCCGGGCGGACTTCGAAGCGAAGTTTGCGACCTTCCAGCGGCTCGCCGTCGAGGTTGACGTCCAGCCCCTCGCGAGCCTCCACCTCGACCCAGGGCACCCGCGCGCGGATGAACACATCCTGCGTTCCGAAGCCGCTGCCAAGCAATGCGCCGAGCGTACCGACCATGTCCTGCGGGGTCGGCAGGATGCTCACGTCCAGCAGCCCGTCGTCCGCCGTCGCCTGCGGGCAGAGCACATGGCCGCCGCCCGCCTGCCGGCCGTTGCCGATACCCAGGGCAAGGAACTCGCCTTCCCATTCGAAATCCGGCCCAGTGAAGCGCCCCTGCGCTGCATGCACTTCGGAAAAGCGCGTCAGCCCCGTGAGCAGGTAGGCCGCTCCGCCGAGCAGCTTCTTCAGGTCTTCCGGAGTGTTGGCCGTGACCTTCGAGCCGAAGCCGCCGGTAGCCATGTTGAGGAACATCTGTCCGTCCACTTCGCCCAGGTCGATGGGCCGCGCCGGCACCTCCAGCAGGGCCAGCGCAGCGGCCGGCTCCAAGGGCACGCCGGCGGCACGGGCGAAGTCGTTGGCGGTGCCCAGCGGCAGGATCGCCAGGCTGGCCTTGCCACCGGCCTGGGCCAGCGCCTCGGCGACATCACGGACGGTGCCATCGCCGCCGCCGGCGATCAGCGTCGTGTAGCCCGCCGCCAGCCCCTCCCCTACCAGCCGTCGGGCGTCCCCGCCCTCCCAGGTCACCCTGACATCCAGCGCCCGGCCCGCCTCACGCGTGGCCAGTACGGCGGCGCGGACCTCTTCGTTGGCAGCTTGCTTGCCGTGCAGGATCAGCAGGGCCTTGGGTTGTGTCATGGTGGGTTTCCTCCCGGTGAGTCCATTGGATATGGACTCAGACTAGCGCGAGGGAAATTCCTCCCACTTGATTTGCCGGTCAGGCCGGGTACCCGGTGATCTCCCGGATGCTCTGGTACAGCGGCTTGAGCTGCTTGTACATGCGCTGGTAGATCTCGCTGTACAGCCGTTCGTAGGTGCGCTGCGCCTCGGGGCGCGGGTGGAAGACATCACCGACACGGGTCATGCCGGCGATGGCGCTGGTGAAGTCCGGATAAAGCCCCAGTCCCACCGCGCAATCGATAGCCGCACCCAGGCCGGAAGCTTCGTAGACATGCGGGCGTTCCGCCGGCAGGCCGAAGATGTCGGCGGTAAGCTGCATCGCCGCGTCACTCTGCGAACCGCCGCCGGCCACGCGCAGGCGCTGGATGCGGGTGCCGGAGCGCTTCTCGATGCGCTCCTTGCCCTGGCGCAGCGCGTAGGCCAGGCCTTCGAGGATGGCGCGATAGATATGCGCACGGGTGTGCACGTCGCCAAAGCCGATGATCGAGCCCTTCGCCTCCAGCCCCGGCTCGCGGATGCCCGGCGTCCAGTAGGGTTGCAGCATCAGGCCCATGGAGCCCGCGGGCACACTGTTGACCAGTTCATCGAACAGTTTCTCCGGCTCGATACCCAGCTCCTGCGCGCGCTGCATCTCGCGCAGGCCAAATTCGCGCTTGAACCAGCTGACCATCCAGAAGCCGCGGTAGATCATCACTTCGGTATTGAAGTGATCGGGAATCGCCGCCGGGTAAGGCGGAATCAGCGGGATAGTCTCCAGGTAGCGCGAGCGGGTGGTGTTGATGGTCGCGGTGGTGCCGTAGGACAGGCAGGCCACGGTCGGATCGATGGCGCCCGCGCCGAGCACTTCGCAGGCCTTGTCGGCGCCGGCGGCGATCAGCGGCAGGCCCTCGGGAATCCCGGTCAGCCGGCTGGCTTCGGCGCTGATCTCGCCCAGTTTCTCGCCGGGCTTGAACAGCTCGGGCAGCTGTTCGTGGCGCACGTCCAGCACCTGCCATTTCCAATCGCGCGGCGCAGCCCATTGCAGCTTCTTGTAGTCGAACGGCAGGTAGGCCACGCTGCAGGCCACCGAGTCCACGTAGCGGCCGCACAGGCGCTGGGTGAGAAAGCCCGAGAGCAGCAGCAGCTTGTGCGTGCGCTGGTGGATGTCCGGCTGCTGCTGGGCGACCCAGTTCACTTCGGCCTGGGTGCGGAAGTAATCCACCGCGCCCTGCGCGCCCACCAGCTTGAACAGCCATCCCCAAGGCCCCTTGATCGACTCGCCCAGCTCGGCGCGGCGCTGGTCCAGCCAGATGATCGCCGGGCGCAGAGCCTGGCCGGCCTCGTCGACATGGATCACCGTCCCGCGCTGGGTGGTCAGCGAGACGCCACGGATGCAGCTGCGGTCGATGTCCACACTGGCCCACAGGCGCTTGCAGGCCTCGCCCAGTTGCTCCCAGTAGTAGTCCGGGTGCTGCTCGGCCCAGCCGGGCTGCGAGGAGAAATAGGCCTCCAGCTCGACCTTGCCCTTGCCCACCAGATTGCCCTGGAGGTCGAAGAGCAGCGCACGCACGCTCTGGGTGCCATTGTCGATGGCCAGCAGGTAGTTGTTGTTATCCATGCTGTTGTTCATGTCTCTCTCGGTCAGTGCGGAAGGCTGTAGCAGCGACGCCACAGCGCCAGGTAGTCCTGTTCTTCGCGTTTCCACCGGTTGTCATCCCAACCCAGGCGTGGCTGGCACAGCGCGCGAATCCTCGGCAGCTCGTGGGCGCCGCCATCGGCCAGCAGCAGGCCGACGCGGGTACGGCGCAACAGCAGGTCATCCAGGTGCAGCACCAGCTCCCCCTCCGCCGCCCAGGCCAGCTCGGCCCAGAGCGAATCGGTATGACCGATGCATTCGCTACCCACGGTTTTCAGCACCCGCGCCAGCTCCGGCAGCGCCCGACCATGTCGGCCGCGCAGGCGGGTCTGCTGCGGCGGCGTCAGCCCCGGCAGATCGACAGTTTCGACAGGCTCGAAGACCTGTTCGCCGGCTGCCTCGAGCGGCCGCTCCAGCATCGGCGCACAGGCCACCAGAACTTCCAGCGCCAGCAGGCGGAAGGTGGTCAGCTTGCCGCCGGCCAAGGTCACACAGCCCGGCTCGACCCACAACGCGTGCTCGCGCTTCTCGTCCGAGGGCTTGAGCGATGGCGCGCCATCGCTGACCACCGGACGCACGCCGGCCCAGGTGGAGCGCACATCGCCGGCGGTGATCTGTGCAGAAGGAAACTGCTGCGCACAGGCGGCCAGCAGGTAATCCACTTCCTCGCGGCTGATGGCAGCGTCATCGTCCAGCGTGTCGCGGTGATCCAGGTCGGTGGTACCGACCACAGTCGCACCCTCCCAGGGGAAGACGAACACCGGGCGTTTGTCCTGCCCATGCATGAAGCTGAAGGCGTGGGCCACCGGCAGGCGCCAGGCCGGCAGCAGCAGATGGCTGCCACGCAACGGGCGAATATGCTCGCTGCCGTGTTTCTGCCGCAGCGCATCGGCCCAGGCGCCAGTAGCCAGCGCCACGGCACGGGCGCGGAAAGTGAAGAGCTGGCCACTCTCGCTGTCCTCGGCGACCAGTCCCTGAACGCGACCATCGCGGCGGTCCAGTTCGATCACCTTCAAGCCGTTAAGGGCTTCACCGCCTTCGGCGCGCGCTTCGCCGAGCACACGCATCACCAGGCGTGCGTCGTCAGTCACCGCGTCCTGGAAGCGGGTACCGCCCAACAGGCGGTCTTCCTTCAGGCCCGGCGCCAGGTAGCGCAGTTCTTCGAGGCGATGGAAGAGGTGATTGCGCCGCCCCGCCAGCGCGTCGTACAGCGACAGCAGCGTGCCGAACACGCGCGGGCCGGGGAAGCCGCCCTGGTAATGCGGCATGATGAAGCTCAGCGGATCGACCAGCCCCGGCGCCTCGCCCAGCAGGCGCTGGCGTTCGCGCACCGAGTCGCGGGTCAGGCCGAACTGCCCCTTGGCGATGTAGCGCAGCCCACCGTGAACCATCTTCGACGAGCGGCTGGAAGTGCCCCAGGCGAAGTCGCGCTGCTCGATCAACAGGCAGCGCCAGCCACGCCGTGCGGCCTCGCGCAGGATGCCAGCGCCGGTGATTCCACCGCCGACCACGAGCAGATCCCAGTCGCGCGCCGCCAGTTCCGGCAACGCCTCGGCACGCCAGGCTGCATTCCAGGCAGGCATCGGCTCAGTCCTGCAGCAGAGTGCCGGGGTTCAGCCGGCCGGACGGGTCGAAATGCCCGGCCAGCGCCTTGATCGCCGCCATGCCCAGCGGGCCCTTTTCCACCGGCAGATAGGGCGCGTGGTCCTTGCCCACGCCGTGCTGGTGGCTGATGGTGCCGCGGTGATTGGCAATGGTCTGGCTCGCAGCGTGCTTGAGCTTGCGCCAGCGCTCGTGCGTCTGCGCATAGCTGGCCGCCGGGCGGAACACGTAGGTGGTGTAGATGCTCGAGCCTTCGCCATAGACGTGCGACAGGTGGGTGAACACATGCACGCGCTCGCCTTCGGCGGCCAGGCCCTCACGCAGGCTGTTTTCGATACGGTTCAGCAGATTGTCGACGTTGGACCAGTCGGTGGCGGTTTCCAGGGTGTCGACTACGTAGCCGTTCTCCCACAGCGCTTCGCGCAGGTAGGGGAAGCGGAAGCGGTTCTGCGCCCACTTCTTGCCCAGCAGGGTGCCAGTGAACACGCCGCCAAAGGCCTTGAGAATGCGCCGTGCAGCACGCAGCGAGGTCGCATTCTGGGCGCGATCGCCGGTGACGCCGAAGGTCAGCATGCACTTGTCCTCGGCCGCGCCGCGCAGCTTCAGGTAGCGCTCCAGCCAGGCGATCTGCCCCGGATGGCCGGCCAGTGCGAGCTGGGTGGTGGTTTCCACGGCATTGGACAGGCGCAGCATGGACAGCGGTACGCGCGCCTGCACCAGGGTGCGGATGCCTTCCAGCGCCTGCTCCCAGGACGGCAGGAATACCGCGTAGAAGCGCTCGTCCTCGGCGATGCGCGTGACCCGCACCTTCACCGACGAGAGAATGCCGAAGCGACCTTCGGAACCCATGACCACTTCGCGCAGGTCCGGACCGGCGGAGGACGCCGGGAAGGTCGGAATCTCCAGGCTGCCGGCGAAGGTTTCCAGAGTGCCGCCGGCGAACAGTTGCTCGATGCGTCCGTAGCGCAGCGACTGCTGGCCACTGGAACGGCTGGCAACCCAACCACCGAGGGTGGAGAGCTCCCAGGACTGCGGGAAGTGACCGAGGGTATAGCCACGGGCGCGCAGCTGGCTTTCTACTTGCGGGCCGTTGGCGCCGGGGCCGAAGGTGGCGATCAGGCTCTGCTCGTCCAGTTCCAGCAGGCGGTTCATGTGCTCCAGGGAAACCGTGAGCACCGCCTTGTCGGACACCGGCGGGTTGATGTGGCCGGCCACTGAAGTACCGCCGCCGTAGGGGATCACCAGGCAGTCCCAGAGCTCGGCGAACTTCAGCAGCTCGCGAATCTGCTCGGCGGTCTGTGGGTAGGCCACGCCATCGGGGAACACGCCGAAGTCGCCTTCGCGCATCGCCAGCCAGTCCGGCAGACTCTGGCCGCGGGCGTGCAGCAGCCGGTCGCGGGCCTCGCGCACCACCAGCGGATGTTCGGGCAGGCGCGAAACCGGCACCTTGGCCAGCACCTGCTCCAGCGTCGCGTCCGGCAGCGTCAGGCCAGGGCCGACCAGATCGGCGAGAAAGCCACGCCCGTTATCGGGCAGTTCCACCACCGTCGTTTCTTCACCCCAGCCGTTCCAGCGTCGCATGCCCGCTCCTTTTATTCAGCGTCTCTGTCTGCAATTTCG
Organism: Pseudomonas sp. YH-1; assembly: GCF_051990045.1. NCBI lineage: Bacteria > Pseudomonadati > Pseudomonadota > Gammaproteobacteria > Pseudomonadales > Pseudomonadaceae > Pseudomonas > Pseudomonas sp. YH-1. The sequence goes on from NZ_CP178184.1 coordinate 5,457,770, forward strand.
ATTGCTATTTCGGTGCCGCTTGATGGCTGCCTATACTAGCCAGCCGCCCTGCCCTGTCACTGTCGGATCAAGACAGGCGCAGTTGCCGATCGAGACACCCAGAACAAGAACTCACGCCATGCATTCCCTCGGCTACACATCCGTCCCTGCACTGCTGAAGTACCTGCGCCACGCCGAATCGCTCGGCATGGACCTGGACGTCGCCCTTCAGGCAGCGGGCCTGGAGCGTTCGCAACTGAGCGACAACAGCCAGCGCCTGCCCAGTGAAGCCCACGAGCGCCTGCTGCAACACCTGAGTGCGCATTCCGGCGATCCGCTGTTCGGCCTGCACTCCGCACGCTTCGTGCAGCCGGGCTCGTGGAGCGTGCTCGGCTACATCACCATGAACTGCGCCAACCTGGGCGAAGCCATGGGCCGCATCATTCCCTACGAGAAGCTCGTCGGCGACATGGGCGTCAGCCGTCTGGAGCCTGGCGCGGACCACATCAAGCTGATCTGGAACTGTCGCCACGAGGCTGCGCAGATCCGCCGGCACATGGTGGAAAACGTGCTGGCGTCCTGGCTGCTCTATGCGCGCTGGATCGCCGACACCAATGGCTCGCCCCAGGAGGTCTGGTTCGAGCACGCGCAGCCCGAAGGCACCGACGTCACCGAGTACGAGCAGCTGTTTGGCTGCCCGGTGCGTTTCGAGCAGCCCTTCAGCGCCCTGCTGGTCCCCCTGCAGTTGCTGAGCTATCCGTTGCGTCAGGCTGACGCCAACCTGCTGCGCACCCTGGAAGAACACGCCCTGGCGCTGATGGCCGAGCTGGACGACGACGAGCCGCTGCCACTGAGGGTAAAGAACGCCCTGCGCCTGCTGCTCAAGGATGGCCTGCCGCGCAAGGAGCGCGTCGCCGAGCGCTTCGACATGACCGTGCGCACCCTGCAGCGCCACCTGCAGCAGGCGGGCACCAGCTACCAGCAGATCCTCGACGAACTGCGTCAGGAACTGGCCGAGCACTATCTGGTTCACAGCGACCTGCCGATCCAGGACATCGCCCAGTACCTGGGCTTCACCGAGTCGCGCTCGTTCCATCGCAGCTTCAAGGGCTGGACCGACCAGACGCCCGGCGAGTACCGCCAGCAGCATAAAAAAACGCCGGTCTGAGACCGGCGTTCTTCATTGCGCTCCCAACACTCAGTCCAGCAGTTCGCTGAGCGGAATGAAGGTCAACCAATCGCCTTCAGCCAGGGTCGTCCCCTCGCGCACTTCCGCCAGTCCTTCGGCCCAGGCTGCGCTGCGCAGCACACCAGAACTCTGGTTGGCATAGGGCACTGCGCGGCCATTCTCCAGGCGCGCACGCAGGTACTCGCGGCGGTTGCCCGGCTTGGTCCAGTTGAATCCGGCGGGCACCTGCAAGCGCAGCGGCTCGACCTTCTGCATGCCGAGACGGCGCATCAGGTAGGGCCGCGCCAGTAGCGCGAAAGTCACCAGGGTGGACGCGGGATTACCCGGCAGGCCGATCACCGGCACCTGCTGGTAATGGCCAACGGTCAGCGGTTTGCCCGGCTTGATCGCCAGCTTCCACAACGCCAGCTCGCCCGCTTCGCGCAGGGCCGCACCGAGGAAGTCCGCCTCGCCGACCGACACGCCGCCAGTGGAAAGAATCAGGTCGACATTCGAAAGACCGGCCAGCGCGGCGCGGGTGCGCTCCAGGTCATCCGGGAGAATGCCGGTGTCCACCACGTCGCAACCAAAACGTTGCAGCCAGGTGCGCAGCAGATGGCGGTTACTGTTGTAGATCTGCCCGGGTGCCAGTGGCTGGCCCGGCTCCACCAGCTCATCGCCGGTGGACAGCAGCGCTACGCGCGGACGGCGGCGCACAGTCAGTTCGGCATGGCCGAGGGAGGCGGCCAGCCCGATCTCGATCGGCCCCAGCCGCGTGCCCGCCGGCAACACACAGTCGCCCTTGCGGGTTTCCTGGCCCTGCGGGCGCACGTGCTGCCCCACCTCGAGCGCTTCGAGGAAACGTGCGCGGCCGTCTTCCAGGACCTCGACGTTCTCCTGCATCTCGACGCAATCGGCGCCTTCGGGTATCGGTGCGCCAGTGAAGATGCGCACGCAAGTGCCCGGCAACAGCGGCTCACCCGCCTGCCCGGCGAAGATTTTCTGACTGACCGGCAACGCCTCGCCCTGCCAGTCGGCCTGGCTCAACGCATAGCCGTCCATCGCGCTGTTCGGCCAAGGCGGCAGGTCCAGCCCGGCGAGCAGCGGCTCGGCCAGTACGCGGCCATCTGCCTCGCTCAGCGGAAGAGTTTCGGTATCGAGGATCGGGGACTGCTCCGCCAGGGTCAGCAGGCGTGCCAGGGCGTCCTCGACCGGCAGCAGCCCCGGTTTGTCGCAGCAGCTCATCCGCGGCTCTCGCAGGGCGCCGCCTTCTTCAGGTGCGGCACGAAGTTGCACGGACGATGGCTGGCGTCCAGCTGTTCGCCGAGGATGCCATCCCAGGCGGTGCGGCAGGCATTGGTGGAACCCGGCAGGCAGCAGACCAGGGTGCCGTTGGACAGGCCGGCCAGCGCGCGGGACTGCACGGTGGAGGTGCCGATGTCGGCCACGGAAATCTGCCGGAACAGCTCACCGAAACCGTCCACTACCTTGTCCAGCAGGCAGGTTACCGCCTCCGGAGTACTGTCGCGGCCAGTGAAACCGGTGCCGCCGGTCACCAGCACGACCTGCACTTCGTCCTCGGCGATCCAGGTCGCGACCTGGGCACGGATGCGATAGAGGTCATCCTTGAGCAGGACGCGAGCGGCCAGGTTATGGCCGGCGGCCTTCAGGCGGTCGACGAACAGCTGGCCGGAGGTGTCGGTTTCCAGGGTGCGGGTGTCGCTGACGGTGAGAACGGCGATGTTCAGCGGGACGAATGGCTGCTCGGCCTTGTGGCTCATGATGAGGGCCCTTGCTTGTGAGGTTGGAATGCGCGGTGTTATATCACAGGCCCGCCCCGGAGACCCTGACATGCCACAAGCCCCGCTGCCCCCCTGTTCCGTCCTGATTCTCGCCGGAGGACGCGGCCAGCGCATGGGCGGCCAGGACAAGGGCCTGCTGGAATGGCAGGGCCGCCCGCTGGTGAGCTACGCCGCGGCCCTCGCCCGCCCGTTCAGCGACGACCTGATCATCTCCTGCAACCGTAACGCGGACGTCTACGCCGGCTTCGCCGACCGTCTGGTGCAGGACGACAGCACGGACTTCCCCGGTCCGCTGGCCGGCATTCGCGCAGGCCTGGCCAGTGCACGCCATACCCACCTGCTGGTACTGCCCTGCGATGCGCCGCGCCTGGATGACGACCTGCTGGAGCGCCTGCTACGCGCATCCGCCGCCGCGCCGGACCTCGTGCACATGCTGCGCTGCGGCACGCAGTGGGAGCCGTTGTTCAGCATTATCCCGGTGGCAATGCGGGCACAGATAGAAGCTGCCTGGAACCAGGGCGATCGCAGCCCGCGCCATGTGTTCTCGAACTTGGGCCTGCAGGCGGTGGATTGCCCGGCCGATGACCCGCGCCTGGCCAATCTGAATACCCCGGAGCTGCTCTATCACGCCCGATAGCGACACAGGCGAATATTTTCCGGGAACTATGCTGCAAAGCTTCCGGTCAGACTTTTCGTACTTTTATGTTCGCTCATCAGGAGATTCACCCATGAACAAACGGATGCTTCCCGCCTTCCTGCTCGCCCTGGGCTTTAGCGTGCTCGCTGGTTGCTCCACCCCGTCCGTCATCACCCTGAACGATGGACGCGAGATTCAGTCGGTCGACAAACCCAAGTACGACGAAGAATCCGGCTTCTATGAGTTCGAACAGCTGGATGGCAAAACCGCCCGCGTGAACAAGGATCAGGTACGGACCGTCAAGGACCTCTGATTCTCCCGGTGGTACGAACGCCCCGCAGGCCCTGATCGGTCTGCGGGGCGTTCGTGTATTCAGGGGCCTGGAAATTTTTTTCAAAAATTTTTAGCTAACCCCTTGTGCATCAAATGTTTTTCGGTAGAATGCGCGCCATCAAACGGAGCGTAGCGCAGCTTGGTAGCGCGTCTCGTTCGGGACGAGAAGGTCGCTGGTTCGAATCCAGTCGCTCCGACCAATTCCCGAAAAACCCGCCTAACGGCGGGTTTTTTATTGCCTGCGATTTTCCTCGGACGAAGAATTCACAGGCATGAAAAAGCCCGTCCTGTTGGACGGGCTTTTTCATGGGCGAATCAGAGCTGCCCGGACTTGCGCAGCGCAACCTGCGACAGGGCGCTCCAGTCCAGCTCGCCGTCACCGTGGGCGATGGCTTCGAGAAGATTGTCACGCAGGACGCTGGCAAGCGGCAGCGGCACGCGTTGCTCATGCCCGGCCGACAGCGCCAGGCCGACATCCTTGAGCCCCAACACCAGGCGGAAGCCCGCCGGATCGAAGCGCTGCTCAGCGATCTGCGCGCCGTAATTGCGATAGACCGGTGCATTGAACAGGGTGTTACCCATGATTTCCATGAACTCGCCCGGCCCGACGCCGTAGGTCTTCACCAGCGCTGCACTCTCCCCCATCGCCTCGATGGCACTGGCGATCATGAAGTTGCCGGCGATCTTCACGGCAACGGCGCGCAGCGGGTCGTCACCCAGCGGCCAGGTCTTCTGCCCCAGCACATCGAGCACCGGCTGCGCCTTGGCGATGGCCGCCTCGGGGCCAGCCACCAGGATATTCAGTTTGCCGGCGGCGGCGACATCGGTGCGACCGAATACCGGCGCGGCAACGAACTCGACGCCCTGCTCGCGGTGCAGCTCGACCAGCTCACCCACGAAGGCAGTGGACAGCGTGGCCATGCTCAGGTGTACCAGCCCGGCCTTGGCCGAAGCCAGGCCGCCGCTGTCGAGCAGCACGGCACGGGTAGAGGCATCGTCGGCCAGCATGGAAATCACCAACTCGACATCGAACGCCTGCACGGGTGTGACGGCGGCGATGGCTCCCAGCTCTACCAATGGCTCGGCGGCGCCGGGCGAGCGATTCCACACAACGACCTGGTGGCCGGCCTTGATGAGGTTGGCAGCCATGGCAGCACCCATGCCGCCCAATCCGAGAAATCCGATCTTCATTGCAATGCGCCTCGCATCGGTTGATTGAGGAGGGGAAAGCCGCCGAAGGCATCAGCGGCTGAGGAAGACAGCGACCTGCTCGGCGTCGAAGGGCCAGTTGAGCTCAGCACCGGAATCACAGCGGCGCAGGACGGGAATGGTCAGGCCGTATTGCTCGACCCATTCCTCGCGGTCGGCGATGTCCACCAGTTCGACCAGCAGACCGTGCTCGACGAAGGGCATCAGCACGGCTTCGGCCACTTCGCAGAGGTGGCAGCCAAGGGTGCCGAAGAGTTGGCATTCCGGAGGCATGGAGGGCTCCTGAGTGGATGACATGAATTCAGACTCCAGCGTGCTTGAGCAGCGTGTCTGCCACGGCGCGGGCTTCTCGCCCTTGCTGCGCCGGCCCCTGCATGTGGGCCATCACCAGCACGCCTTCGAGCAGGTATTGCAGCTGGCGGGCCAGGGCTTCCGGCTCCGTCGCCCCTAATCGCGATAGCTGGGCTGCGAAGAAGCGGCCGAGAAAGGCCTTGTGCTCGGCGGCCTGCTGGTGGATGGGATGCTCGCGGTCGTGGAACTCGCCGGCGGCGTGGATAAAGGCGCAGCCGCAGAAGTCCGGGCCATTGAGCACTTCCTGCAGGCCGTCGAAGACCGCCAGGATCGCCTCGCGCGGTGCAAGGATGCGTTCGGCCGCTTCCACGCGCTCGACCATGCGGGCATGACGCTCTTCCAGCGCCGCCATGATCAGCTCGTCCTTGGACTTGAAGTGCTTGTACAGCGTCATCTTCGCGACGCCCGACTCGGCAAGGATTCGGTCGATACCGGTGGCGTGATAGCCCTCACGGTAGAAGAGATCCTGGGCGGTGGTGAGCAGCAGCTCGCGTTTGCTGGATGCCATGGCATTACCTCCTGACCGGACATTATGCGCGAGGCTCGGCGCTCGTGGGGAGCCGGACCACTGTCGACGGCGACAATGCGGATGCCGATCGGTGGACGGTCAATTCGCTTGAACTATACAGACCTGTCTGTCTAATATCTATCTCGTCGTCCCCACAACAACATCGCAAAGGACTCCCGCCATGAAACTCCACGACGTCCCGCTTTCCGGCAACTGCTACAAGGTTCGCCTGTTCCTCGGGCTCATTGGCCAGAAAGCCGAGCTGCTGCCGGTGGACCTGATGGGCGGTGCGCACAAACGCCCCGCCTTCCTGGCGATCAACCCGCGCGGCCAGGTGCCAGCACTGGAAGATGGCGAACTGCGCCTAGGCGATTCCCATGCCATCCTCGCCTACCTCGCCCGGCAGTACGCCGAGCCGCACTGGTACCCGCAGGACGCCGTTACCCAGGGGCGCATCGCCAACTGGCTGAGCTTCTCGGCCAACGAGGTGCAGCACGGCCTGGCCCTGGCGCGAGTCATCCAATTGTTCAAACGCCCCGGCGACCTGGCTGCTGCCCAGGCCAAGGGCCGCCATGCGCTGGAATTGCTGGACGCAACGCTGGCGGACCACCGCTGGCTGGCGCAGACGGACAAGCCGAGCATCGCCGACATTGCTGTCTACCCCTACGTCACCCTGGCGACGGAAGGAGGCCTGGAGCCATCCGGCTATCCCTATGTGCAGGACTGGCTGGCCCGTGTGCGCGCCCTGCCCGGCTACGTCGCGCAACCCGCCTTCTGACTCTTTTCTGATTCTCTTGTAATTGACCGCGCCGCCGCCCACATGGCGGCGCTCCCTTGCGCTCCACGAACAGGAAATTCCGATGCGTCTGCCACCCCTGCTGCTGGCCGGGCTGCTCGCCCTTGCCTGCCTGAACGTCCAGGCTGCCGGCCTGCGCTTTTCGCTGATCCGCACTTCCGGTGTCACGACCCTGGATGCATTTACCGTGGCCGGAGGCGGCTGGACGCAAAAGGTCCCACTCAACCATACCGCCGTGCTGATCCAGCACCACGCCGCGACCCTGCTGTTCGACACCGGCCTGGGAAGTCAGGCGGACGCACAGTTCAAGCAGGACATGCCCTGGTGGGACAAGCCGCTGTTCCAGTACGAAGGGCTGAAACCGGTGCGCGAGCAACTGCAGGGAAGCGGCATCCGCCTCGATCGGATCATCCTGTCCCATGCCCACTGGGATCACGCCTCGGGCCTCGCGGATTTCCCCGACGTGCCGGTCTGGGCGACCTACGAGGAAATCAATTACGCCCACATCGCCCAGCTACCGGCCGTGTTTCCCAGCCAGTTCCGCCATCCGGTGATGTGGACGCCCTTCCAGTTCGAGTCCGGCCCTTTCCTGGGCTACGACCGCAGCCTCGACCTGTTCGGCGACGGCAGCCTGGTGCTGGTACCGATGCGTGGTCACACGCCTGGCTCGGTCGGCTTGTTCATTACCCTCGAAGATGGCCGGCGCTTCTTCTTCAGCGGCGACACAACCTGGCGCCTGTCCGGCTTCACCGGTCCCCGCGAGAAGTTCTGGGTCAGCCGCAAGCTGGTAGACAGCGACCGTGACCAGACCCTGGCCGAAGTGGCCCGCGTGCACGAACTGATGCTTGCCTATCCAAACCTCACCGTGGTGCCCGCCCATGACGCCCAGGTGCAGGACAAACTGGGCTACTACCCCCACTGGATTCAGTGAAAGCCACGCCAGTCGCCGCCCAGCGCTTCAATAGCCAGCTCACTAATCAGCGACTAAGGTCTAAGGGTCGTCAACATTCGGTAATGATTTAGTAGATAGGCTGTAACAGATTGACATGCCGACCCTGATCCAGTCGGCATCATCAAACTGCCCCAAGCGCTCGAGGAGACAATAACAATGAGCAAGACCCCGATCGCCCGTGCCGTGGCTTTGGCCACGCTGGGTACCAGCTTGACCGTTCCGACCATTGCCCATGCCGACTTCATCAAGGACAGCAAGGCCACCGTCGAACTGCGCAACTTCTACTTCAACCGCGACTTCCGCCAGGACAGCCCGGCCCCTACCCAGAACAAGGCCGAGGAATGGGCCCAGGGCTTCATCCTCAAGTACGAATCGGGCTATACCGACGGCACCATCGGTGTCGGCGTCGACGCCCTGGGCACCCTGGGCCTGAAACTCGATTCCTCGCCTGACCGCAGCGGCACCGGCCTGCTACAGCGCTCGCGCAGTGACGGCCGCGCCGAAGACAGCTACGGCGACCTGGGCGTTACCGCCAAACTGCGTGCATCCAAGACCACCCTGAAGGGCGGCACCTTGATGCCGAAAATGCCGGTGGTGCAGTTCAACGATACCCGCCTGCTGCCGCAGACCTTCAGCGGCTTCGCCCTGAACTCCGCGGAGCTGGACGGCCTGACCGTCGATGGCGGCCGCCTCTACCAGGTGAACCAGCGTGACTCCTCCGACTACGAGGACATGACCATCACCGGCGGTGGCAAGCGCAACATCAAGTTGGGCGATGCCACCACGAGCAACAAATTCCTGTTCGGCGGCCTCACCTACAAGTGGACCGACAGCCTCAGCACCAGCTACCACTACGGCGGCCTGGAAGACATCTACAAACAGCACTACCTGGGCCTGATCCACGTGCTGCCGATCGCCGACAAGCAGTCGCTGAAGTCCGATATCCGCTGGGCCAAGTCCGATGACGACGGCGGCAGCAACGTCGACAACAAGGCGCTCAACGCCATGTTCACCTATGCCCTGGGCTACCACGCCTTCGGCGTCGGCTACCAGAAGATGAGCGGCGACACCGGCTTCGCCTACATCAACGGCACCGACCCCTACCTGGTGAACTACATCCAGATTGGCGACTTCGCCAACAAGGACGAGAAATCCTGGCAGGCTCGCTACGACTACAACTTCGCCGGCCTCGGCATCCCCGGCCTGACCTTCATGACCCGCTACGTGAAAGGTGACAACATCGACCTGATCACCACCGACGGCGAAGGCAAGGAATGGGAACGCGACACCGACATCGCCTATGTCTTCCAGGACGGCCCGCTGAAGAACCTCGGCGTGAAGTGGCGTAACGCGACCATGCGCACCAACTACACCAACGATTACGACGAGAACCGTCTGATCGTCAGCTACACTATGCCGCTCTGGTAACCCTCACGGCGTGACGAAAAAGCCCGGCATCTGCCGGGCTTTTTCTTTGCTTCACGTTGGACGATTCAGTCCTGGCTGAGCGCACCGATCTTGTGGATCGACAAGTCGGCGCCGTAGTACTCCTCTTCCTTCGTCAGGCGGATGCCCACCGCCGACTTCACCAGGCCGTACACCAGCAGGCCGCCGGCGAACGCCACCACCACACCGAGCAAAGTCCCGATCACCTGGCTGGCCAGACTGACACCGCCCAGCCCTCCCAGCGCCTGCTGGCCAAAGATACCGCAGGCGATGCCGCCCCAGGCACCGCACAGGCCGTGCAGTGGCCAGACACCCAACACGTCGTCGATCTTCCAGCGCACCTGGGTCGCGGTGAACGCCCAGACAAACAGCGCGCCCGCCACCATGCCGGTAGCCAAGGCTCCGATAGGGTGCATCAGGTCGGAGCCGGCGCAAATCGCCACCAGCCCAGCCAACGGGCCGTTGTGCAGGAATCCCGGATCATTGCGACCGACCAGCAGCGACGCCACAGTGCCGCCAACCATAGCCAGCAATGAGTTCACCGCCACCAACCCGCTCGCCCCTGCCAGCGACTGGGCACTCATCACGTTGAAGCCGAACCAGCCGACAATGAGAATCCACGACCCCGCCGCTAGGAACGGAATGTTCGACGGCGCGAAAGCGACCAGTCGGCCCTCGCGATAACGACCATTGCGCTGCCCCAGCAGGACCACCGCCGCCAGCGCCAGCCAACCGCCAAAAGCGTGCACCACCACGGAACCGGCGAAATCATGGAAGGCCGCGCCGAACTCGGCCTTCAACCAATCCTGGAAGCCGAAGTTGCCATTCCAGATCAGCCCCTCGAAGAACGGATAAACGAAGGCCACGATCAGCGCCGTGGCGCACAACTGCGGGCCGAAGCGGGCCCGCTCGGCGATACCGCCGGAAATGATCGCGGGAATCGCTGCGGCGAAGGTCAGCAGAAAGAAGAACTTCACCAGCGCGTAGCCGTTTTCGTTCGCCAGCGTCGCCGCCGGCTGCAGGAAAGTGACGCCATAGGCGATCCAGTAGCCGATGAAGAAGTAGGCCAGGGTCGAGATGGCGAAGTCCGAGAGGATCTTCGACAGGGCATTTACCTGGTTCTTCAGGCGCACCGTACCCACTTCCAGGAAGGCGAAGCCCGCGTGCATGGCCAACACCATGACCGCGCCCATCAGGAGGAACAGCGTATTGGAGCCGTGGACCAGCGTCTCTACGGCACTATTGAGGTTTTCCATCGCTACAGGCAGCCCCGGAGGTCAAGGGGAAAGCACCAAAACGGCTCGCGGCGACCCTGCGTCGCACCACGCTGAAGCAATGGCGCACCACGGAGGAGCCGAGTGCTGAACCAGAATGACCCACGAGCCATCCGACCAGCTTCGCAATTTCTTGTACTTCCTTATGTTTTTCAGTGAGTTGAGCTCATATTCCCGAGCGCTTCAGGCACCGGGAACGCCCCGCCGTGGGGCGCTCTGCTCTCCATGCGCACCAGAGAAATGCAAGCGGCATACCACCAGTGAAACCATCAGCGACTAGGCTTCAACTCGCACACGAGAGCGGCCCCAGGGCGAATTTATGAGAAACTTTCTTCCGCCCCCGGGGCTCGAAAACTAGGAACCTCAACCCGCACAAGGAGCATCACATGCCTCGCAAGACCGCAGTGAACGCCGCCAAGGATGAACTCCTGGCCGAATTCCAGGCCCTCGTCAGCGACACCGAGAAACTCCTGCAGAGCTCGGCCGACCTGGCCGGCGCCGAAGCCGACCAGATGCGCGCGCAGATCCATGAGAGCCTCAAGCGCGCCCGCGATGCCATCTATTCCACCAAGGACTCCGTGCGCGACCAGGGCAAAGCTGCCGTGGACGCCACCGAAGACTATGTCGGCGATCACCCATGGCAGGCTGTGGGTATCGCCGCCGGTGTCGGCTTCCTGCTCGGCCTGCTGGTCAGCCGGCGCTGATCCATGAGCGACGGAATGGACGCCGGGCCGAAGACTTCGGCCAACTCGCCTTCCCCGCGGCGCTTCGGCGCCGCGGTTCTGGGCCTGCTGCACGGGCACGTCGAACTGCTCGGCATCGAGTTGCAGGAGCAGAAGACCCGCACCGTGCAGATGCTGCTGATGGCCGGCCTCGCGCTGGTCTTCGCCCTGCTGCTGCTGGTCGCCCTGTCGGTGCTGGTGCTGATCCTGTTCTGGGACAGTTACCGCCTGCAGGCCGCCATCGGGCTCTGCCTCTTCTACGTCGGCGGCAGCCTGTTCTGCGCCTGGCGCTTGCACATGCTGGTCAGCGACGAGAGCTCGCCGTTCAGCGCCACCCTCGAAGAACTGGCCCGCGACCGGGAGCGACTGTTGCCATGAGCGAAATGCCCGATGCCCGCAATCTGACCCGAGCCGAACTGCGCAAGGCTATCGTCCGCCTGCGCATGGAAATGCAGCGCCAGCAGATTCGCCAGGAGGGCGAATTGTTGCTGCAACCTCTGAAGCAGGTCCGTAATGTAGGCCAGAGCGTACGCGGCAGCCTGGGCGGCAGTCTCCCGCTCTGGGGCGCCGGCGGCGCCGCAGCCCTGGCGTTGCTGTTCGGCCGCAAGCGCCGCTGGATACGACTGCTGCGCGTAGGCATCGCCCTCGTCCCGATCATCCTGCAGATGCGCAGCAAGCCCGAGCCCCAGGACCCTCCCGCTCCCTCGACACACCTCTGACGTCTAGACTGGCCACATTCTTGCTAAGTGAGAGTGAGCTGCGCTTGAGCGCTTCCCTGTCACGCCACTAAGGATGTGTCCCTTGATCGACGGGCAACCCATCGCCTGCTTCCAGCCCTTCATCGACACCGCGACCGGCCTGATCGCCGGTGTCGAAGCACTGGGCCGGCTGCGCCAGGAAAACGGCGACCTGCAATCGGTCGGCCCGTTGTTCTTCAACCCAAGAGTCGGCCTGGCCGAATTGCGCCGTCTCGACCGACAGATCCGCGACGCTGCCCTCGCTCGCATCCACGAAGCGCCCAAGGACTGGTTCCTCAGCCTTAATATCTCGCCGCGCTGGATCAGCCGCCTGCGCCCGAACCAACCGCTGCCCAGCCTCAAGCAACTGCAGCAGCAAGGCGTACCGCCGGAGCGCGTGGTCTTCGAAATCACCGAACTGGGCGGCGCCCATCAGCGCCTGCCGGAAGTGGTGGCGCGCTACCGCGAAGCTGGCGCGCGGATCGCCATCGACGACTTCGGTGCCGGCTACTCGCAGCTGGACCGCGTACTGGCGCTACAGCCAGACATCCTCAAGCTGGACATGCGCCTTTTCCAGGAAGCCGCCCGCGGCGGCCCGAGCGGTGAAGTGGTGAAAGCCCTGGCGCAGATGGCGGAGAAGACCGGCTGCTGGATCATCGCCGAGGGTGTGGAAACCGAGGAGGAGATGGACTTCGCCCTGGAGTGCGGCGCGCGCTACGTGCAGGGCTTTCTGTTCGCCAAGCCAGCTCTGGAATTCCCTGCCAGCGACGCCTTCCGCGAAGCCTTTGCCCAGCGCCGCGACCAGTATGTGCGTCGCAAGCTGCAGGAGCGTTCCAACCTCATCCAGCTGCGCCAGCAACTCTCCGAACTGATGAACATGCTGCGCCCCTGGGCAGAAGGCGGCGCCATGCTCAGCAGCCTGCCGCCGGCGCCGGAATCCTTCAGCCGCCTGCTGCGCATCTACCAGTGCGACCGTCACGGCACCCAGACTTCGCCGAACCTGGAATGGAACGGTCTGTTCTGGAAGGAGAACCGTCGCTACCTGGGACACAACTGGTCCTGGCGCCCCTACTTCTACCAGTTGCTCGCCGAAGGCTGGGAAGAACGCCGCCTGACACTCTCCAACACCTATCGCGACGCCACCACCAACCAGTACTGCATGACCGCAGGCCAATTCATCGACCAGGGTCGACGTCTTCTGCTCATCGATATCGACGCCGAAGGCCTCTAGCGCCGCGATTGAGATTGCCAGCGCGAACAGCTAGCGTTGCCGGTAACTCTCTCGATTGCGGAAAGAAGAATGGATTGGCACACCCTGCTCCCCCGGGAGCGCCTCGGCAAACCGGTGCACAGCAGCGCCGAGCTCGGCCGCAGCGCCTTCCACAAGGACCACGACCGCATCATCTTCTCCGGTGCCTTCCGCCGCCTGGGGCGCAAGACCCAGGTGCACCCGGTGTCGAGCAATGACCACATTCATACTCGCCTGACCCACTCACTGGAGGTTGGCTGCGTCGGCCGCTCACTGGGCATGCGCGTTGGCGAGATCATTCGTGACCGCCTGCCGGAATGGTGCGATCCGTCGGACATGGGCGTGATCGTGCAGTCTGCCTGCCTCGCCCACGACATCGGCAACCCGCCCTTTGGCCACTCCGGCGAAGACGCCATCCGCCACTGGTTTCAGCAGGCTGCCGGGCGCGGCTGGCTGGATGGCATGAGCGAGGAAGAACGCTCCGACTTTCTGCACTTCGAAGGCAACGCCCAGGGCTTTCGCGTGCTCACCCAGCTCGAGTACCACCAGTTCGACGGCGGCACGCGCCTGACCTATGCCACCCTCGGCACTTACCTGAAGTACCCCTGGACGGCTCGCCACGCCGACTCCCTCGGCTACAAGAAGCACAAGTTCGGCTGCTACCGCAGCGAGCTGCCACTGCTCGAGCAGATCACCCAGAAACTGGGCATGCCACAACTGGAAGACGAGCGTTGGGCACGTCACCCGCTGGTCTACCTGATGGAGGCGGCGGACGACATCTGCTACGGCCTGATCGACCTGGAAGACGGCGTGGAAATGGAGTTGCTGGACTACAGCGAAGTCGAAGCGCTGCTGCTCGACCTGGTCGGCGACGACCTGCCGGAAACCTACCGCCAGCTCGGCCCAAAGGACTCGCGCCGGCGCAAGCTGGCAATCCTGCGCGGCAAGGCCATCGAGCACCTGACCAACGCCGCCGCTCGTGCCTTCGTCGAACAGGAAAAGGCCCTGCTCGCGGGAAGCCTGCAAGGCGACCTGGTAGAACACATGCATGGCCCGGCCAAGCGCTGCGTGCAACGCGCCAAAGCGATGGCGAGGGAGAAGATCTTCCAGGATAAGCGCAAGACCCTGCACGAGATCGGCGCCTATACCACCCTGGAAATCCTGCTGAACTCCTTCTGTGGCGCTGTACTGGAACAGCACCGCCAGTCTTCGCCGTCGTTCAAGAACCAGCGGATCCTCGACTTGCTGAGTCACTACGCGCCGGACCCGAGTTGGACACTCTATCGGTCCTTCCTGCGCGTAACAGACTTCATCGCCGGGATGACCGACAGCTATGCCACCGAGATGGCGCGCGAAATGACCGGCCGCTCCAGCCCGAGCTGAACGGCCGTGCAGGCTAGGCGGCCAGCTTGCGCAATTGCTGCAGCAGATCATCCTGCAAGGTCGCCATCGCCTGCTCTACGGCCAACGCTCGGTTGCGCAATTCCTTGCTGTCGAGACCGTCCTTGCAGCCACCTTCGAGCTTGCTGCACAGGTCCTGAAGCATGCCAGCATTGACCAGGCGTGCGGCCCCCTTCATGCGGTGGGCCAGATCGGCCAGTTGCTTCCAGTCACCTGCCTCCCAGAGTGGGCGAACCTGATCGATATCGATCCGGTTGCTGCTGTGCAACTCCTCCAGGAGGCGGCGGATCAGACCAGGATTTCCGCCGGTCATCTCCCTCAGTGACTTCAGATCGAACTCGTCACCCTGTTTTTCTTCCACAGCAACCGAGTCGTCAGGAGTAACTGAAATCTTCGGTACGGCGTCCAACCTTACCCGCAGGTTATCCAGGCCAATGGGTTTGAACAGGCAATCGTCCATACCAGCTCGCCGACAGTTCTCTATCTCGTCGGGCTGTGCGTTGGCGGTGAACCCGAAGATCACGCAGTGTTCAGCCTCCATCTCTTCCTCGAGATCGCGAATGCGCCGAGCGAGACCATAGCCGTTGAGCACAGGCATATTGCAGTCGGTGATGACCAGATCGAAATCCCCCGGATGCCACAACTGCAATGCCTGGGAGCCGTCGGAGGCCACCTCGACCTGATGCCCCAGGTGCTCCAGTTGCTGGGTCAACAGCAACCGGTTGGCCACATGGTCATCGACCACCAGGACCTTCAGCGAATGGGAAGTCCTCGGGACCACCTCCGCCCGCCCAACGTCACATTCGGGCAGGCTTTCCAAGGTCTGCAGCAACAGGCGCACCGTGACCGTGGTGCCCTCGCCGGGCCGGCTTTCCATGCGTACAGTCCCGCCCATCATCTCCGCCAGCTTACGGCAGATGGTGAGCCCCAGGCCCGTGCCGCCTCGACTGGCAGCACCACTCCGGGCAACTTGACTGAAAGGCTCGAACAACTGGCGCTGTTCATCCTCGGAAATGCCGATCCCGCTGTCCTGCACACTCACCTCGAGCGCCAGTCGCTCACCGGCGACACGCTCGCCATAGACGCGAATCCTCACCTGGCCGGCGTCCGTGAACTTGATGGCGTTGCTGACCAGGTTCGACAGTATCTGCTTGAACCGCAGGGGATCGATCAACACATCGCAGGCGGTCTCCGCCTCGATTTCCATCCTGAGCTCCAGGGACTTTTGCCGTGCCAGCCCATCGAACACGCGCGCAACGGACTCCACCAACTCGCGCAGGTGGGCGCGCTCCGGCATCAGCGTCAGACGTCCGGACTCGATCTTGGCCACGTCCAGGATGTCGCCGATCAGCGTCAACAGGGAGCGAGCCGAATCGTAGGCCACTTCGACCGGCTCTCGCTCCCAGTGCCCCTGATCCGAGCGGGTCAGTGCCAACTCCAACATGCCGATCACGGCGTTCATCGGTGTGCGGATTTCATGGCTCATGGTGGCGAGGAAAGTGCTCTTCGCACGGTTGGCTTCCTCTGCCTGCTCCTTCGCAGCCTCCAACTGGTGGTGCAGCCGTTCACGTTCGGTGACATCGATCCAGCCCGTCACGACACCAGAGATATCCCCACTCGGGCCACGGTACGGCGTAGCCCAGTAATAGATTTCCCGAACCTCGCTTCGAAGCTGCAGTATCAGGTCGGAAGCCACCTTTGAGTCCTGCTCCATGGCCTGTTGATGAATCTGCTGCAGCACTTGCGCATCGGCTGCCTGCAACCAGGGACAGTCGACAACCCGTGAACCGTCTGCCGACTCGCGAGGCATCCCGGTCTCCTTGATGAAACCGATATTGCAGGTGACCAGGCGTCCATCACGATCACGTACTGCCACAGGCTGAGGAATGCCATCGATCAAAGCACGCTTGAATTCGAGACGGTAGCTGAGCTCTTTCTCCGAATCCCGACGACGACGCATCTTGCGCCACAACCACCCGTTCCACAGCAGCACGACAAGCAGCGTCAACGCTGCTGCCCAGGCGAGCTGGATGAATTGCTTGCGGTAGCCCTTCCAGATGCTGTCCGGCCTTTCCGCGCTGGCCGACCAACGCGCCGTGATATTGCTCAGATCCTCAGGCGAGATGGCCAGTAGCGCCTTGTTGAGAATGCTGAGCAGTTCCGGGTCTGCCTGTGACACCGCCAGCGAGAACTGTCCGGGCTCACGGTCCAGGGCCAGAGCGATCCTGAGGTCAGGGTAATAGCGGGAGATCAGGTAGTTGGCAGACGACAGCAGGTGAATGCCGGCGTCCACCTTCCCTTCACTGATCATGGAGAGATCGTCGATATTGTTCTCGACTTCCAACAGTTTTACCTGCGGATGGCGAGCACGCATGAAGTCCGCGATGACGGAACCTCGGGGAACAGCGACGCTGTGTCCGTCGAGATCGTCCAGGCTGTGCAGCCAGTCACTGCCTTCCGGCACCACGACCACGAAGGACGCGGTCATGTAAGGGCGTGTGAAACCCAGCCATTCCTCACGCTGCGCAGTCGGTGTAAGCGCGGCAATAACGTCGGCTTTTCCCGTACGTACCTGCTCCAGCATCGCCGTGACGCTTGGCTGCGGGCGCACATCGAACTCAACACCGGTGCGGCTCTGGATAAGTTCAAGCAGGTCGGCGGTGATACCTCGGAACTGGCCCTGGGCATCGAAGAAGGAAACGGGCGCCAAAGCCTGATCGATCACGACCCTCGGCCGCGGATGACGGTCCACCCAGCGCTGCTCCTGAGGCGTAAGGATGAGCCGCTGGCCAGCGATGGGACTGCTGCCGCCGGGACTCCAGCGACGCTGAATGGTAGTCTCGACCTGCCGAGGAATGGAGGCCAGGGTACGGTCGATGATCCCCAGCAACGTCCGGTCAGAAGCATTCAAGGCAAAGCTGAAACCCTGGCCATTGAAGCTGGCAAAGTTGAGGAGTTTCAGATTCGCCAGATATCCCTGGCTGATCAGGTACTGCGCACTGAATGCATCGCCAACGAACAGGTCTGCCTGACCGAAAGCCACCGCCTCCAAGGCCCGGCGCACTGACTGATAGCTTTGCACCGTGGAACCCGTGAGGTATTTATCGCGCTCCTCTGCCGGGTAGTAGTCACTGACTACCGCAATGCGCTTGCCAACGAACTGCTCGCTGCTTTCCAGGCGCGTGCTCGCCGGCCCGATGATGACCGGCTGATTGGAGAAGTACGGTACGGAGAGTACAACGCCTGGCCGTGCAGCCTCGTATCCCGTGGCACGGCTCAATAGATCGATATCTCCGCGCAACAACGCGGCCACGGCGGCATCTCGATCGGGGTAACGTCGTACTTCGACTCGAACATTGAGCGAGTCGGCAATGATTCCGACGACATCGGCGGTGATGCCCTCAAGGTCAGTGCCGCTGCCGGTGATATCAAACGGGGCGTAATCCGGCGCGGTCACGCCCACGCGCAGCACGCGTTTGTCTCTTAGCCATTGCCAGTTGGAATCGCTAAGTTGCACCCTGACTGGCTCGTCGGCCGAACGAGCCAGCAGGTTGATCGAGGCCCAATCGTGCTGCTCCGCCATCACCCATCCGCAGCAGATGAGTAGCAACACACTGACGAAAAAGCGGAAGCGGCACATCCAACACCTCAGACCAGCGCGTTCCGCTTGGCAAATTCGATCAAGTCAACCAGCGAATGGGCATTGAGCTTCAGCAGCAGGCGGGTCTTGTAGGTGCTGACCGTCTTGTTGCTGATGAACATCTGTTCGGAGATTTCCTTGTTCGAATAACCGTTCGCGAGGTACTGGAGCACGGCCATCTCGCGATCGGACAGCCGCTGGATGAGTTCCTGATCGTCCATCTGTCCGTTATTGCGACGCGTCTGGCGCACGGCCGTACTGGGGAAGTAGTTGTAGCCGGCGACCACCGCATTGACCGCACTGATCAGCTCGGATAGCCCCCCTTGCTTGCAGACAAAGCCTGAAGCCCCCGCCTGCATGCAGCGCATGGCGAACAACGAGGCGCTCTGCCCGGTCAACACCAGCACCTTGAGCGGCAACTCGAAGGCGGAAATACGGCTGATCACCTCCAGGCCATCAAGGCGGGGAATACCGATATCCAGAACGACCAGGTCGGGAATCAGGTCCTTGACAAGCGAAAGCGCGTCCACGCCATTGTCGGTTTCACCAACGATGACATGACCTTCCTTTTCCAGCAGCACACGCATCGCCATGCGAATGACTGGATGATCATCGACTATTAGAACTTTGCTCATCAGCTTCCTCCCTCAGACCCTTCGAAAAAATGTCCTTCGGTAAGATATAGGGAGAGCCGGCGCTGTCGAGATTGTCCACCCTCAATATTGGCTATTAGAGGGTTTTCCTACGCAACATCTAAATAATTCCTACAAGCAATCTTAAATATTTTGACGCCAACTCAATTTCGGCAGGAACATTCTGATGAGAAGCGGAAGAAAAGCTGATCACGATTCCTGACAATCCTCCTCCCTGTCGCTGCCTATCCCATCTACCAGATGCTCGATATCCACCTGACTTTTCCCTCGCGCCCTGCTCTTCGTCACTCCGCGCGCGGATCATTTCGCCTTCCCGGCAGCTAGGAAAATCGTTCCAGCCGCTCTGGAAAAGGCATTCGCCCATAGCTCAACCCAGCTACATTCATTGACGACCATCCCCGACACCGCCCTTGATCACATTTTCTGTCGGCCAGCGTCTGACAAATCCTCCGCCCCTTCTCCTTACCAGGAAGATCAGTTATCGAAAACTAACAAACTCATGCAAATCCGCTTCCACGTACTCCTTTTATCAAGACAAAAATTGAAACACCCCAAAAACAAAAACGCGAAAAACAACCACCAATAACTTTCAACCACAAAAAACCCTACCGGAAAGCTAAAACAAATCCAGACAGACAACCTATAACCAGACAAATACATGGACCGATCAATGCAGCGGAAATCAAACTTCACATCAACCGATCTACCGACAACAGATAGCGGCGACTGAATTAGCTTTTCACTTGAACGGCTATCGACTGCACTCCAAAACAGCCAGGAGTCTCTTACGTGCAAGACAGAAAATTCAGCATCCTGATCGTCGAAGACCATCCCTTCCAGCTGATCGCTACGCAAATGCAACTGAACAGATTGGGCTTCTTTCGATTGACGCCCGCTCTTGATGCCAATGAAGCGCGCGAAGAGTGTGCACGACGCAATGAACCTTTCGACCTCCTGCTCTGCGATATCAACCTGCCCGACACCGACGGCATAGAACTGCTCAGCGAACTGACCAACGCCGGTCATATTCGCCAAGCGGTCTTCCTGACTTGCCGCGATAGCGATGAACTGCAAGCGCTGCGCATAACCCTGCGCGCCAAGGGATTACCCATCCTGGCTTGCCTGTCGAAGCCCCTCGATGCGTGGGCGCTGATGCAAATCCTGGGCACGGGCGAGAGCATCAGCCTCAGGGCGCGGGCAGATTGACTGGCTGGTCCGGATACCACGCATCGATCAGCGGGCTGAGGCTGAAACCTGCGAGTTCCGGCTGCTGCTTCAGCCATCCGTCGATCAATTCGCGCTGCTCCGCACTCACCGAGCCGCGCCGAGCAAGGCAGATGAACCCGTATTCGTCGCAACCGCTGTAGACCAGACCGTTGGGTTCGACGGCAACTCCCGCGAAACGCTTCATGAAAGCGTCGACTGCCTCTTCGTCTGTCCCCTCCTTGTACTGGAAACTCAGTTCGAAGCCGAGTTCCTGGAATTCATCGACACACAACTTCTTGCGTAAACGACGGGAACGATAGGTAGCCATCTGAATCTCTCCTCAGGAGGGCTTTCGCCGCTCGATGCACGAGTTTGTCCGGAACATACCCGGGACCTGCGCAAACAATGCCCCGATCAGCCTCTCCGAGACGACTGGCATCCGAAGGCCAGCGCATCCTGGAACGGCTTGCGGCATAATGTGCCGCAGCTCCCGGTCCAACAGGGAGTATTTCAACTGTAGTGTTGCGCTTCATCTTTTCATTTTTTCAAGTCAATGCCCGACCACTGGGATATCACCTTTTCTATGTTCAAGTCTCTGCGTGTCCTCGCTCTCGCTACCTTATTGCCCTTCGCCTTGCCGGCCGTTGCCCAGATCAACAGCACCTTGCCCGAACGCGTACAGAAAGCGCTGCGGGCCAGCAAACTTACCGACGACGCCCTGTCGCTGGTGATGATTCCTCTGGAAGGTCCAGGCAACGCTACCTATTTCAACGCTGACGTCTCGGTGAACCCGGCGTCGACCATGAAGCTGTTCACCACCTATGCCGCCCTGGAGATGCTCGGCCCGACCTACCAGTGGCAGACCGAGTTCTACACCGACGGCCAGCTCAAGGACGGTACCCTGAATGGCAACCTCTACCTCAAGGGCGGCGGTGATCCGAAGCTGAACCTGGAGAAGCTCTGGCTGATGATGCGCGACCTGCGCGCCAACGGCGTGAACAAGGTCACCGGCGACCTGGTGCTGGACCGCAGCTACTTCAACATTCCCCAATTGCCAGTCTTCAATGACGACGGCGGCGACGACAACAAGCCTTTCCTGGTCGGCCCGGACTCGCTGATGGTCAACCTGAAGAGCGTGCGTCTGGTGATCCGCACCGAGGGCAACAAGGCCACCGTGCTGATGGACCCGCCGCTGGCGAACGTGCGCATCGACAACCAGATCCAGGTCAGCAAGGCCGCGGCCTGCCCCGCCTGGCCGAAACTGCGCTTCAACCCGGTGACCCAGTTCGATGGCACCTCGCTGGTCGCCACCGGGCAGATTCCGCAGGGCTGCAGCGCGCAGACCTACATGTCCCTTCTCGAACACCCGGCCTACACTGCCGGCGCCGTGCGCGGCATCTGGCAGGAGCTGGGCGGCAGCATTCTCGGCAAGGACCGCGAAGGCACCGTGCCGAAGAGCGCCACTCTGGTAGCCCGCGCCATGTCGCCGGATGTCGTGGAAATCATCCGCGACATCAACAAGTTCAGTAACAACACCATGGCCCGCCAGCTGTTCCTTTCGGTCGGCCGTCAGTATCGCAATGGCGCCGACGCGGACGACGCCCAGGCTGCCCAGCGGGTGATCCGCCAATGGCTGGCGCGCAAGGGCATCACCGCGAGCCACCTGGTGATGGAAAACGGATCGGGCCTGTCCCGCGACGAGCGAGTCAGCGCCCGCGAGATGGCTGCCATGCTTCAGGCCGCGTGGCATAGCCCCTACGCTGCCGAGTACATCTCCTCGCTGCCGATCGTGGCCAAGGACGGCACCATGCGCAAACGCCTGCGTGGCACGCCCATGGCCGGAGAAGCCCACGTGAAGACCGGGACCCTGAACACCGTACGTGCCCTCGCCGGCTTCAGCCGCGACGCCAACGGCCGCACCTGGGTGGTGGTGGCGATCCTCAACAGCAACCGGCCGTGGGGCGCCTCATCGATCCTCGACCAGGTACTGCTGGACCTCTACAGCAGCACCAAGCGCTGATCCTCACCCGAACCCCGGCCAACTGGCCGGGGTTTTCGCGTCAGGCTTCGACCTTCTCCAGGCGGTCGCGCCCCAGCCGCTTGGCGCGATAGACCGCGCGGTCCACCTTGCGCATCAGATCGTCCGCGCTTTCGCCAGGGCACCAGGAGGCCACCCCGAAGCTCGCCGTCACCACCCCGACGCCCTCCATCGGCTGCCCGCGCAAGGCCTTCCACAGAGCCTCTGCCAGTTGCCAAGCCTGCTCCGTGGTGCTTCCCGGGCAGAGCACCACCAGCTCCTCTCCCCCCAGGCGGCAGAACACGTCCACCTTGCGCAGGCGTTGGGCAATCCGTTGGCACAGGGTGACCAACACGATATCGCCCGCCTCGTGACCGAAGCGGTCATTGATGTCCTTGAAGTGGTCGATATCGAACATCACCAGCGACAACGGCTCACCGCTGCGGGCGCAGCGCGCCATGGCCTGATCCAATTGTTCCTTGAAGTAGCGGCGATTGTGGATGCCCGTCAGTGCATCGGTGACCGAGAGGCGCCGCAGTTCCATCTCCGCTTCCTTGCGCCGGGTAATGTCAGTGGCGATGCCCAGATACCCCGTGGTGTTGCCCGCAGAGTCGCGCACGCCGGTAATGATCAGGTTGATCTTCAGCTGCCGGCCATCACGGCGCACGCAGGTCCACTCGTGCTCCTCGTGCCCTTCGCCCACGAGAGCGCCGACGACATCGAAGCCACGAATCTCGCGGCCAAGGATGCTCGACAGATCCTGCGCTCGTCGGCGGATCTCGTCCTTGACGAAGACGTTCTCCGGCACTGGCCGCCCGATCACCTCCTGGGCGCTGTAGCCAAACATGCGCTCCGCCCCGACATTGAAGCTGCGCACGAAGCCGCGCAGGTCGGTCGAGACGATAGCCACCTGGGTCGCCGCATCCAGCAGGCCATGCAGGCGACTGTTGACCTCGCCCAGCTCAAGCTCGGCGGCCTTGCGCGAACTGATGTCAGTCTGGGTGCCGATCATGCGTCGCGGCGAACCGTCGTGGTCACGCTCCACCACCTGCCCGCGGTCCAGAACCCAGAGCCAGCGGCCACTCTTGCAGCGCAACCGGTGCTCACTCTGATACAGCGAAGACTCTCCCCGCAGATGCCGGCGTAGCGCATCACAGCGTGCGTCCTTGTCCTCGGGATGGACCCGGCTCAGGCTCTCGTCAGTGGTTGCTCCCACCTCGCTGTCGCGGTAGCCGAGCATGGCCTTCCAGGCATGGGAATAGAAAACGTTACCGGTATCCAGGCTCCAGTCCCAGACGCCGTGGCCGGCGCTGTCCATGGCGAAGTGCAGGCGAGCCTGGTTTTCCTGCAGCTCCAGTTGGTTGGCTCGCAGCTCGGCGGTGCGCTCGTCCACCAGTTGCAGGGCCCGCTGGCGTTGCCCCAGCAGTGCCAGCACATAGCCCGCCAGCAACAGCGAAGTCAGCCCTCCAGCGAACGCTACCCAAAGCTGCGGGTGCCCCTGGTTGCGCCGCAGGAATTCACTGGAAGGCTCGACGCGCACCAGGTAGTCACGACCGGCAAACGGCAAGTGCCGCTCGGCAACCAGTCCCGCCGTCTGATCAGCCGCCACCGGGCTGCGATACAACGGTACATCCGGACGCGGGTCGCTGGCATCCCGCAGTGTCAGCGCCAACTGCTCGCCGCGCGCTTCCGATCCCTCTTCGATTAGCAGGCGATAGCTGATCGCTGCCAACAGGATGCCCTGGATACCGACTCGGGTCTCCGCTGTCGGGCTGGGCGTCGCGCTGTTGCGATAGAGTGGCGCCGCCAGCAGGAAACCCGTGGAATCCGCCGGCGGTGCACCGGGCAGGACCACGGGCATGGAGGCGGCCACCGAACGCGTCTTCATCACGCGCTGGGTCAACTCGCGCCCCGGCAGGGTCGAATTGAGGTCCAGGCCCAGGGGCATCTCTTCCAGGTATTCGGAGGCACCATAGAGGACGGGAAAATAGCGCTCGCGAACCTGTGCCGGAATCGGTCGGCCCTGCAGGTCCAGCTCGAAAAGCATGTAATCGAGCATGCCGGCATCATGGGCGCGGACCTCAAAGGCGTCGCGCTGACGCTGGTCCACGCGCGGCAGCCAGGCGTAACCCAGCGTATCGCCCAGCAACGGGCTGACGAAGTGTTCGAACTCCTCGCGGGAAACGTTCGCGGAGTTCTCAAAGAAGCGCTGGATCGATTCCAGTTCGCTCTGCTGCATCGATAGCCGCTCGCGAACGCGCTCGATCCGCTCGACGGCTGCAAGGGAAAATTGTTGTTCCAGGAAAGTGCGGGCATTGCGCCACACATTCCAGCCAAGCAACGCCGTCAGCAAGAGACCGGCCACCAGCACGACGCAGGCGGCACGCAGAGCCTTCTTCCGGCTGGCGACTCCCTGAGCGGCGGGCAACTGCTGGTAGGCCGGCAACTGGGTCATGCGCTTTCCCAACTCTCAGGATGACTCAGTTTTTATAGCAGTCGATGGCCATTTGCCCAGCTTTCGCGCGACGCACGGCCCGGGCCGTGCGCCGCTCGGGCCTCAGCGTACGCTGATACGCCAGGCGCGGTGGATCTTGCTGTTGCGGGCGAAGTCCTGGTCCAGCGTCTGGGCGCTGATTTCCTCGACCTGGTAGCGCGCTGCCAGTCCTTCATCCAGTTCGAACTTGCGGAAGTTGTTGGAGAAGTACAGCACACCGCCCTTGGCCAGACGCGCCATGGCCAGGTCGATCAGCTCGACATGGTCGCGCTGCACATCGAACACCCCCTCCATGCGCTTGGAGTTGGAGAAGGTCGGTGGGTCGATGAACACCAGGTCGTACTCGCCGCGGTCCTCACGCAGCCATTCCATCACGTCGCTCTGTACCAGGCGTTGCTTGTCGGAGAAGCCGTTGAGCGACAGGTTGCGCCGTGCCCAGTCCAGGTAGGTCTTGGACAGGTCAACGCTGGTGGTGCTGCGTGCATCACCCTTGGCAGCATGCACGGTAGCCGTGGCTGTGTAGCAGAACAGGTTGAGGAAACGCTTGCCGGCAGCCTCGCGCTGAATACGCATACGGATCGGGCGGTGGTCGAGGAACAGGCCGGTGTCGAGGTAGTCGGTCAGATTGACCAGCAGCTTCACGCCGCCCTCTTCGACTTCCATGAAACGGCCTTCGGCGCTCTGCCGCTCGTACTGTTTCTTGCCGGTCTGGCGCTCGCGACGCTTGATGACGATGCGCTCGGTGGGAATACCCAGGGCCTGCGGCAATGCAGCGAGCGCATCGAGCAGGCGGATCTGGGCCTTCTCCGGGTCAATGGACTTGGGTGCCGCGTATTCCTGCACGTGCGCCCAGTCGCGGTAGAGGTCCACGGCCAGGGCGTACTCGGGCATGTCGGCGTCGTACACCCGGTAGCACTCGATCTTTTCCTTGCGCGCCCATTTTCCGAGCGCCTTGACGTTCTTCTGCAGGCGGTTGGCGAACATCTGCCCGCCCTCGCTCAGGCGAGCCTGTTCGATCACTGCGGCGCCCTGGGCCGGAGCGGCATCGCTGCGCTCACCACGCTCGCCAGTCACGAACTGGCGCGGCTCCACGTCCAGCATGATCAGCTTGCAGGGCAGCGCGCCGTTGAAGAAAGCGTACTGTTTGTGGCTACGGATCCCCATGCGCTTGCCGAGCTCCGGTGCGCCGGTAAACACGCCGGCACTCCAGCCCAGGCAGCTCTGGCGTAGGCGCTCGCCCAGGTGCTGATAGAGGTACAGCAGGCTAGCTTCATCGCCCAGGCGCTCGCCATAGGGCGGGTTGCAGATGATCAGGCCCTTCTGGCCCTTGTCCGGGCGTGGCTCGAAAGTGGCCAGCTCGCCCTGATAGATCTTCACCCACTCGGCCAGGCCGGAGCGTTCGATGTTGTTGCGCGCCGGCTGGATCAGGCGCGGGTCGGCTTCATAGCCGCGAATCCACAGCGGAGTCTTGGCGAGGCCGACCTCGGCACGCTGCTGGGCTTCCTCGATCAGCTTCTTCCAGATCGCCGGTACGTGGCCCAGCCAGTTGCTGAACCCCCAGCGCTCGCGCTTGAGGTTTGGCGCGACGTCGGCGGCGATCAGGCCGGCTTCGATGAGGAAGGTACCGACGCCACACATCGGGTCGGACAATGCCCCGCCTTCAGCGGCGATCTTCGGCCAACCGGCGCGGATCAGCACGGCTGCGGCAAGGTTCTCTTTCAACGGCGCGGCGCCCTGCTGCAGACGGTAGCCACGCTGGTGAAGGCTGTGGCCGGAAAGGTCCAGGGACAGCACGGCCTGGCCGCGATCCAGGTGCAGGTGCACGCGGATGTCCGGGTTGACCTTGTCCACGGTCGGGCGCTTGCCGAACTCGGCGCGCAGGTTGTCGACGATGGCGTCCTTCACCTTCAGCGCGCCGAAATGGGTGTTATCGATGCCCGAGCCCTTGCCACTGAACTCCACTGCCAGGCTGCCGTCGGCCTCCAGGTGGTCGCTCCAGGACACGGCGTTGACGCCCAGGTAGAGGTCTTCGGCGTTGCTCACCGGGAAACGCGACAGCACCAGCAGCACACGGTTGGCCAGGCGCGACCAGAGGCAAAGGCGGTAGGCCGTCTCCAGGTCGCCCTTGCCACGAATGGCCGAAACCTGGGCGCGCGCCTCGGTCAGCCCGAGCGCCTGGGCTTCATCCAGCAACAGGCCATCGAGCCCTTTCGGGCAGGTGAGGAAGAGATCGTGCAAATCCGACATGCAAATAGTTCCCGGGCAGCAGCCCTTTCAGCAAAGCCGCTTACGGCCTTGTTGGCCACCCTGGATTCGACCAGGACGACCCTGTGTATTCATTTTCCGGGATGAACCGGCAGCCCGGTCTGCGACCCCGGGTCGCAGAAGTCACCCCACTCGTCGGAACGAGAGAAAGTCGCATCTGGACACACCTTTCTCCTTGATCCTTTGCAACCTCCCGCCCCTGGCGGGTTATGCCGTACTGGCATTTTGCAAACCGGACGAACCTTATGGCCCAAACCCATAAGAGTTACGTCCTTATGACAAATTGGTCATTCACAGCCCCGGAACCTTTCGATAGAACTCGGGGTAATCCTTCACCGCAATGGTGTCGGGCGGGGCGCGTCACGCCGGCAATGCGCCCCATTTGGCGGAACATTCCGCCCGGCCTCCCTGGGGGGCCAACGGGACATAACAGTCAACAAGTGAGGGCAACACCCTATGAGAAGACTTAAGCGTGATCCGTTGGAAAGAGCCTTTTTGCGCGGTTATCAGCACGGCATTACTGGAAAATCTCGCGACCTCTGTCCGTTTACCCATCCCACTACCCGGCAATCCTGGCTCAACGGCTGGCGTGAGGGCCGCGGCGACAACTGGGATGGTTTGACCGGCGCCGCCGGTATTCAACGAGTGAACCAATTGCAGCACGCAACAGGCTGAATCCAGGGTCACCCACGACTTCCCCAAGCCGCCCCATCCGGGCGGAAAAGGGCGCAAGCCCAAGGGCTCCGAAAGGAGCCCTACTTATTTCTGCTATCGGTACTTATGTCCGCTTGGCCGCCGCAATGGCGTCCACCGCTTCGCGAATCAGCGCCGGACCCTTGTAGATGAACCCGGAATAGATCTGTACCAGGCTCGCACCTGCGGCGATCTTTTCCGCCGCATGCGCGCCCTCGGTGATACCGCCAGCGGCGATGATCGGCAGACGACCACCCAGTTCACCCGCCAGCACCTTGACGATGTGGGTGCTCTTCTCGCGCACCGGAGCACCCGACAGGCCTCCCGCCTCGTTACCGAACGGCAGGTGCTCCACGCCTTCGCGCCCCAGGGTGGTGTTGGTCGCGATCACCGCATCCATGCCCGACTCGATCAGCGCGGCGGCGACCATCGAGGTCTCCTCATCGCTCATGTCCGGCGCGATCTTGATCGCCAGCGGCACGCGACGACCGTGCTGCACGGCCAGGTCTTCCTGGCGCAGACGCAACGCTTCGAGCAGTTGCTTGAGCGAATCACCGAACTGCAGGCTGCGCAGGCCGGGGGTGTTTGGCGAGCTGACGTTGACCGTGACGTAGCTGGCATGGGCGTAGACCTTGTCCAGGCAGATCAGGTAGTCATCCACCGCGCGCTCGACCGGGGTATCGAAGTTCTTGCCGATGTTGATACCCAGCACGCCCTTGTATTTCGCAGCCCTGACCCGCTCGATCAGGTGATCGACGCCGTGGTTGTTGAAGCCCATGCGATTGATGATCGCGGTAGCTTGCGGCAGGCGGAAGAGGCGCGGCTTCGGGTTGCCCGGCTGCGGACGCGGGGTGACGGTGCCGATCTCGACGAAACCGAAGCCCAGTTGGGCGAAGCCATCGATGGCCTCACCATTCTTGTCCAGGCCGGCCGCCAGCCCCACTGGGTTGGCAAACTCCAGGCCCATGACCTTTACCGGCAGGCTTTTCGGCGCCTGGGTCAGCAGGCCGTTAAGGCCCAGGCGGCCACCGGCGCCGATCAGGTCGATGGACAATTCATGGGAGGTTTCCGGGGAGAGCTTGAACAGGAGCTCGCGGGCCAGGCTGTACATGGTCGGGCATCGGTCGGCAAAATGGGGCGCTATTATAGCCAGCCCGCCCTCGCTCAGGCGAGGCGACGCAGCGCCAGCAGCCGCCCGGAATCGTCGAATTCCAGCTCGAAGCTGCCGTGAACTCCGGAATGAGTGACGAATGGACGCAGGTGATGCGCCGGCAAGTTGATGTGCCGACCATCGCGGCTACGCACCTGCACCCGGTTGGCCTGCCCGCGATAGAGCGCTTGCAGACGCTCCGTCGGCAGGGAAATATCCAGTACGACGCAAGCCATGGAGGCCTCCTGGAAAGTGAAGGAAAGAATTTTGCCACAACGCATGCGCCCTACGGCGCCAGGGTTTTCTATGCTTAGGGCAATTCGCCGCGCATCGGGCCCGGCGCTTCCTGCACGGACCAGCCGGCCATCGGGAGTCTTGCGTCGTCCATGAGTCAACCACCTCGTCCTCGCAGCGTAACCAGTCGGCTGGCCGCCCTTGCCCAGCGCCTGGGCATCGGCAGTACTGATGGGCGCAACATCGCCGAACGCAGTCGGAGCCTGTCCCTGCCCTTCGAGCCCCTGCCCGAATGGCGCGCCGGCCTTGGCTGGCAATCCGGGCCGCCGCTGTACCGGCTGATCGACCTGCCGCGCGGCGCGCTGTCCGGACCGGTACAGGAAGACAAGGCACGCATCCATACCGTTCTCAAGCGCCTGGTGGCCAGCCACCGCGAAGAGCATCCCGCCGTTGATATTCGCAGCATCGACGGCCTTTGCTGCCGCAGCCTGCTCGACAGCCCCCTGGCGGGCCTTGAAGAGCTCTCCAACTGCGAGCAGTGCCGCAAGGTACGGATCATCAGTTACAACGACTTCACCAAGGTGCTGGGCGTGGCGCTGCCCGGCTTCGAGCGCAAGGCGCCGCTGCTGTTGCGCAGTGCAGGCTGGCACGGCGCGCGGTTGTTCTGGGACGACGACAATCACCCCTGCGAACTGGCCAATGCGGTGGTCTACGCCCGTCGCCGCGGGCTGGAGATCATTCTGCCAGCGAGCATCCAGCGCTTTGAACTGCAAGCTTCTGCACTGGATGAGCTGGAGCGCGACTTCCACATGCTGGCCATGCCGGCCAAGGCCTGGAGCGACGCGTCCTTCATGGAACTGTTGCTGGAGACCGGCATGCCCTACGCCCGCTTCGGACTGTTCAACTCGGAAACCCCGGAGAGCCTGCTGCTACCTCGCGACCACCCGCAGTCCGATGCCTTCGGCCGGGGCCTGCGGGAGGCCGGCGCTCCGGATGTAATTGCGTATCTGCGCCGCGCCGGCAAGACCGGCTGACCCGCGGCATCACTCCTCAAGCGCTTCTTCGCCGAGGTGGCGCTCTTCCTCGTCCAGGCTTTCCAGCACCTCATGATGCCGGGCGCGCCACTCTTCCAGGCTGAGCCCCAAAGTCGCCAGCAACTGCGGATTGCTTTTCACCAGGTAGACCGCCGCGCGCTGGGCGGAATCTTCCACCTTCCAGTTCACTTCGTCCGAATCGATCGGTCCTTCATAGGTGATCCAGCGGCTGAAGTCCGGGTACACACTGCAGACCTTCTGGAAGTCCAGATCACGCATGCGCTGGTTGCCGTACTCGATGTTCTCCACATCCTTGGGCTTCATGCCGACCGTCTCGGCGAAAGCGCGGCGCGACAGTCCCGTCAACGAGCGAAGCGCCCGTAGTCTTTCTCCCGCAGTGAACAGGAAACGTTTCTTCATCATGCGTCATCCATCTCCGAGACTGCCAAAACCCGGAAAAACACCCTAATAACTAGGATAAATTCATCATCCAGACCCAAGTAGAACCATGGATCAGAAGGACGGGATGGTGCGGGACAGAGCATGAGCGAGGAAAGCGGATTCGACCCGGACCTGGTCACGGGCGGCTATTACGTGACGCCACAGCGCTTTGCGCAGCTGATTGGCCTGACCGACCGTCAGGCCATTGTGCAGCGCTGGATCGATCAGGGAGCAATCCCGACACGCTGCATAGGCGACCAGCTCCTGGTGGACCTGGGCGCCCTGCTGCTGATGACCCAGCCGGATCAGGCCTGATCCGTTTCCTGGGCGGCCTGCAGTGCTGGTACGGCGGGAATGCCGATATCCACGCAGAGTGCCAGGACGCGCTCCAGGTCATTGCGATAGACCAGCACACACTGCAGTTCGGTATCCAGCGGCTCGCTGAAGTCCACCAGCACGTAACCGCCCTTTTCCGGGTAGAGCGCGCCGAGCTGGGTCTGGATGCGGTTCAGCGCGGCCAGCGGCTCGGCCTTGCGCAGTTGCTTGGCCTGCAGCACGAAGCTCACGCTCGGGTCGAAGGAGGCACGGATCTCGCCGAACAGCTCTTCATAGCTGTCGCCCATGAACAGCACGATCTCCGGCAGGCTGCCGACGACAACCCACTCCCCAAGCGGGATGGGGAAATCGTCGTCGTAATTGATGTCTGGATTGGCCGCGAGGAAGGCCGCCGGATCGGCGTAGGCCTGCGAAGCCTCGTCGGCGACCTGTTGGATCTCGTCCTCGCCCAGGCAGCCGGAGCTGATCAGCGTGAGGAGTTCGACGAGTTGCGCTTTCATGGGGAGGTCCTGAATAGGGATAAACAGCCGGAAAGGATATCCGCATTCGCCGTAAAACGCCGCAGCCGGGAACTTTCTGTAGGACTAAAGCGTCCGAAGTCGCCAGAAACGATACCCACTATTGAACGGGATGATTTCTGCTCGCTTCGAGCGGTTGATAGCCTGACAACCATCCCGAACCAGCCTGCGTGTGAAAACCATGAATCGTGCCCTCGCCCTTCTCTCCCTGACCCTGCCCCTGTGGCTGGTGGGTTGTGCCAGCCAACCGGCGCCGCAGCATGAGCCGTACAGCGATGAGCAAGTGAAGTCTTTCGCGCTGAAGATGCTGGGTGCCAGCAATATGTCCGATGAGCTGTACGCCAAGTACCGCCGGGCGCTGACCGAGCCGCGCGAGGACGGGCGCAGCGGGAGCTGACTCTGCTGGCTCGTGTCGAGCCTTCATCGACACACCTCGACTATTCAACATCGCGGGCGTGGCCCGCTCCTGCCGATTGAGTCCAGGCGACTCCTGCAGGAGCGTGCCGTGCCCGCGGCTTGCATTTCAGAAGCCGGCGACTGGCGTCCTTCAGCGGCGAAAAAAAAGCCCCGCACTGAGCGGGGCTGGAGCATCAAAAGGTCAAGCCGTTCAGGGCATCAGACGGGGCAGACGCCCGGCTGGTTGCTCTGCGCCAGGTCGAGCAGTTCGCGGTTGGCCACGGCGTACATGGCGTAGTCAGTGCTGGTGGACGCACGCAACTCGACGAGCATGGCGCGCCAGCGAGCCACCATCGGGCCGTGCTGGTCCAGCCAGAGCGCTACCCGCGCATCGATCTCCGCCGGGCCGTCCTGCATCTGCAGCACGGAGACGGTGATCGCCCGCTGCTGCCAGTCCAGGTCATCGCGGAAGGCTTCGCGGGCCAGCGCCTGCCAGTTGTTCTCCACCGGCAGGGAGCTGATCTGCTGCAGGTACCAGGTCAATTCCAGCTCGCTGCCCAGGGCGAAGTAGGCGCGCGCCACATCGGCCGGGTCGCGGCCGGTGACGTCCGCTGCTTCGATGATCGGCAGCAGGGTGTAGAGGTGACTGGTACCGGCGACCATGCGCGCCAGCAACTCCGGCACGCCAGCGTCGACGTAGGCCTGGTAGCGTGCCTGCCACAGCTCGCGGGTCGGGCCTTCGAGCAGCTCATTGAGCTTCAGGCCCAGGGCGGCGATGCGCGGACCGAAGTGCGCGACGTCACGGGCGGCATCCTGCTCGTTGCGACGGCTGCGCAGGAACCAGCGGGTAGCCCGGCGGCCCAGGCGCATCAGTTCGTCCATCAGGGTCAGTTGCACTTCTGCCGGCACCTGGTAGTCCAACGCCTCGATCTGGCGGAACCAATGCGGTAGATGGAAGACATCACGCACGATCACGTAGGCACCGGCCACGTTCGCCGGCGTCATGCCCGTGGACTCCTTCAGGCGCTGCACGAAGGTGATGCCCATGTGGTTGATCAGGTCGTTGGCGATCTGCGTACTGACGATCTCGCGCTTCAGACGGTGCTTGCGCATGGCCGGGCCGAAGGTATCGACCAGGGTCTGCGGGAAGGCCGTCTCCATGTCGCGGGTCAGGTAGTCGTCGTCCGGTACCAGCGAACCCAGCAACTGTTCCTTCAGATCGATCTTGCTGTAGGAAATCAACACGGACAGTTCAGCGCGAGTCAGCCCCTGACCAGCAGCGATGCGCTCGGCGAGTCCTTCGTCGGTGGGCAGGAACTCCAGCGCACGATCCAACTTGCCCCGACCTTCCAGGTCGCTCATCAGACGCTTGTACTCGGCGATGCGCTCGCGGGCGCGGCGCTCGGCCAGAGACAGCGCCTGGGTCTGCTTGTAGTTGTTGCCCAGCACCAGGTCGGATACCTGGTCGGTCATTTCCGCCAGCAGCTTGTTGCGCTGCTTGCTGGTCATGTCGCCGGCGGTCACCACCTCATTGAGCAGGATCTTGATGTTCACCTCGTGGTCGGAGCAGTCCACACCACCAGCGTTGTCGATGAAGTCGGTGTTGCACGCACCACCATTGAGGCCGAATTCGACCCGCGCCAGCTGCGTCATGCCAAGGTTGCCGCCCTCGCCCACCACTTTCACCCGCAGGTCGCGGCCGTCCACGCGCAGGCCGTCGTTGGCCTTGTCGCCGACATCGGCATGGGTTTCATCGCTGGACTTCACGTAGGTGCCGATGCCGCCGTTCCACAGCAGGTCCACCGGAGCCTTGAGCAGCGCGTGGATCAGCTCGGTCGGGGTCAGGCGCTCGGCATCGATGTCGAAGCGCGCGCGCACTTCCGGGGTCAGGGTGATGCTCTTGGCGCTGCGCAGGAAGATGCCGCCACCGGCGGAGATCAGCGAGGCGTCGTAGTCAGCCCAGCTGGAACGCGGCAGGTTGAACAGGCGCTGGCGCTCGGCGAAGCTCGCCGCCGGGTCCGGATTGGGGTCAAGGAAGATGTGCATATGGTTGAACGCCGCGACCATCTGCAGCTTGTCCGACATCAGCAGGCCGTTGCCGAACACGTCGCCGGCCATGTCGCCAATGCCGATGACCGTCACGCTGTCCTTCTGTACGTCGATGCCGCGCTCGCGGAAGTGACGCTGCACCGAGACCCAGCCGCCGCGGGCGGTGATGCCCATGCCCTTGTGGTCGTAGCCGGCGGAGCCGCCGGAGGCGAAGGCGTCGCCAAGCCAGAAGTTATAGTCGGCGGAGATGCCGTTGGCGATGTCGGAGAAGGTCGCGGTGCCCTTGTCCGCCGCCACTACCAGGTAGGGGTCATCGGCATCGTGGCGCACCACGTTGGCCGGCGGCACGACCTGGCCTTCCTTGAGATTGTCGGTAATGTCCAGCAGACCGGAGATGAAGATGCGGTAGCAGGCGATGGCTTCCGCCTGGATTTCATCGCGGCTGCCGCCGACCGGTAGGCGGCGCGGGATGAAGCCGCCCTTGGCGCCGGTAGGTACGATCACCGCGTTCTTCACTTGCTGCGCCTTCACCAAGCCCAGCACTTCGGTTCGGAAGTCTTCCTCGCGGTCGGACCAGCGCAGGCCACCCC
The DNA here is from genome assembly GCF_051990045.1 of Pseudomonas sp. YH-1. Taxonomy (NCBI): domain Bacteria; kingdom Pseudomonadati; phylum Pseudomonadota; class Gammaproteobacteria; order Pseudomonadales; family Pseudomonadaceae; genus Pseudomonas; species Pseudomonas sp. YH-1. The sequence goes on from NZ_CP178184.1 coordinate 5,492,050, forward strand.
GAGCCACGTCGCCGAAGCGCAGGTGCACGCCTTCCACGCGCGGGCAGTAGACGAAGATTTCGAATTTCGGCGTCGGACGCGGGATTTCCGGGATGGCCTTGGGGTTGAACTTGAAGCTGAAGTAGCTCTTGTTCTGCCCGGCGGCGTCCGGCTGGTAGAAGTTGGTGCGCAGGGTCGCCTTGATCAGGTCGAGGTAGCGCCGCAGGATGCGGTCCTCGTTGAGCACCTGGACATCGTCCAGGGCGGTGAGGATGGCCTGCTCCAGCTTCTGCTGCTTGTCTTCCAGGTCCTCGGCGGTGAGCTTGCGGGCCAGGTAGAAGCGGGTCTTGAACAGGCGCACCAGTTCGCGGGCGATGTCCACATGGGCATTCAGCGCGCTGGCGATGTAGCCCAGGTCGAAGCCCAGGCGGATCTGCTTGAGGTAGCGCGCATAGGCGCGCAGCAGCGCCACGTCGCGCCATGGCAGGCCGGCGGTCAGCACCAGGCGGTTGAAGGCGTCGTTCTCGGCATCGCCATTGACGATATGGACGAAGGCGTCCTGCAGGGTTTCGTTGAGTTCCTGGATGTTGACGTCCAGGCCTTCGGCGTAGGTGAAGGCGAAGTCATGAATCCAGTACTCGCGGCCGTTGGTGTGGCGCAGGCGGTAGGGAAACTCGCCGAGCACGCGCAGGCCGAGGTTCTCCAGGATCGGCAGGACGTCCGATAGCGCCAGCGGCGTGTCGGCGTGATACAGCTTGCAGTGCAGTTGCTGCTCGCCCTGGGCCAGCGGCTGGTAGAAGCTCATCACCAGCGGGCGGCTCTCGGACAGGCTGGACAGGTGCTGCAGGTCTACCACCGCGAAGTGCGGGGCGAAACGCTCGCGGTAGCCGGCCGGGAAGCCTTTCGGGAAGTCTTCCAGCAGGTTGTTGCCCTGCCCTTCGCCGAAGTTCTCCAGCACCAGCGCGGCGTAGTCGTCCTGCCAGGAACGGCAGGCCTGGATGGCTTCCTGCTCCAACTGGGCGGCGTCGACGTCGATGCGGTTCTTCGGGTCGACGCGCAGGATGAACTGCACACGGGCCAGGGTGGATTCGGAGAAGAAGGTCCAGAACTCACAGTCGCTGGCCTTCAGGCGCTCCATCAGCACCTGCTGGATCTTCATCCGCGTTTCGGTGGAATAGATGTCACGCGGCACGTAGGCCAGGCAGTAGGCGAAGCGGCCGTACGGGTCCTTGCGCAGGAACAGGCGGATCTTGTTGCGCTCCTGGATCTGCACGATGGACATGGCCGTGTTGTACAGCTCGTCCACCGGGGTCTGGAACAGGTCGTCGCGCGGCAGCACTTCGAGAATCTGAGCCAGCTCCTTGCCCAGGTGCGCCTTGCTGTCGAAACCGGAGTTCTTCAGGACGGCGGCGACCTTGCCACGGATGAACGGGATGTCGAACACGCTCTCGGCGTAAACCGCCGAGGTGTACAGGCCGAGGAAGCGGAACTCGCGGACGACCTTGCCCTTGGCGTCGATCTCGCGGATCGACACATAGTCCGGGTAGGCCGGGCGGTGCACGCGGCTGGGCTGCGAGGCCTTGGCGAAGGACAGCAGCACCGGCTCGCGCAGGTACGCGACTGCATAATCCTCGATGTGCAGGTCGTCCTTGTTCAGGCCGGCGCGCAGGGTGCGGGTCAGGCCGAGGAAGGCCTTCTCGTCGTACACCAGATGGCCACCGTCGGCCTCCTCCTGCACGGTGAATTCTTCATAACCGAGGAAGGTGAAATGGTTGTCCAACAGCCACTCGAGGAAGGCACGCACCTCGGCGGTTTCTTCCGCACGGGCCTTGACCTTGGACTTGCCCAGCCAGGCCAGCAACTCTTCGGCCTTGGTGCGCATGGCCGGGAAGTCGGCGACGGCCAGGCGGACTTCGCCGAGCACCTCCAGCAGTGCCTTCTCCAGGGTGCGCAGTTCACCGGCCTGGGAGACACGGTCGATCTCCAGGTACATCAGCGATTCCTGGTGCACGTCCTTGCCGGTGCTGTTCTTGGGCAGGATTTCCAGCAGCTCGCCCTTGGCGTTGCGGCGCACGCTGAGCACGTTGGTCTGCAGGGTATGGATGCTGTAGCCGCGGCGGTTCAGTTCCATGCGCACCGAGTCGACCAGGAACGGCTGGTCCGGGTGCAGCACCTGCACGGCAGTGTGGGTGGACTGCCAGCCGTGCTTTTCGTAATCGGGGTTGTACACCGCCACTTCAGGCTGGGTGGGGTCGAAGCGTTCCAACAGGCGCCAGGAAGACAGCGTGCAGCCGACCAGGTCGGACAGCCTGCGCTGGGTCAATTCGTCGAGAGAGATGAAACCGAAGAACTGCTCGGCGAACAGGGTCACTTGTGGCAGACCCTTGTCGTCGACGTGCTGCGCCAGGGCCGCTTTCAGTTGTTGCTGGAAGTCGGCTTTGCTGGCTGCGGTGAAGAACGCCATGTTGGTACTCCGCTGGGCTCGTTTTGTTGGATTGAGCGTAGAACGCATATCGTCTTGTGTCGGGCCACAGGTATAGCCGGGCAGTGTGACCCTCGATTGACAACCCCGACCGGGCGGTCACCGATCCGCCGAGCTTATCGGGAGTCGGCAGGCCATGGCTTACGGGGCTGCGACATATTCGTTCAACGGCATGCAGGCTCCGCATCCACAGAGAAACGACATATTTCACAGTACGATCGTTCCGTATCTGACGGCAGAAATATCAAAGCGCTATCATGGCTATCCCCCGCCTGGAACGGACGCCATGCAACGCCACCCACCCCTGCACCGACCGCTGCTGCGCCACCTGGACAACCTGCTGGTCACCCTGCTGGGCGTGGCGCTGCTGGTACTGGCCTGGTTGTTTCTCGATGAGGCCGTGCGCCCGCTGCTGATTGGCGCGATCCCGGTCTATCTCGGCGTGCTGTTGCCACGCATTGTCGGCCGCGACGAACGTCTGCGCCGTGTCGAAGCCGCGCGCCAGCGCTCGGTGCGCGAGTGGGGTTTCTGTAGCCGCGACCGCAACGGTCCCTGGATCAATTACATCGACTTCCCGCTGGTCTGCGAGGACCCGGTGTTCGAGGGCCGTTTCTTCTATAGCGAGTGGCTGGTGGTGCACGACGGCCACATCATCATCAACCCCGGCCCGGCGCAGGTGGACCTCGCCGCCGGTACCGTCACCTACGACTTCGGCTGCACCCGCACCTACGCCTGGGACGGCTGCTCGCCGAAAGTACCGTTCTTCTGGATCGCCACCCTCGGTACGCCGGACTGGTGGGAGCACCTGGAAAGCGTGCAGTGCCTGCGCCACGGCCAGCAGAAGGAGCGCACGATGTTCTGGCCGGTGGCACACCACGCCAGCCTGGTGCATGACGCGCTGTACCAGTTCCTCAACGTCGCCCCGGTGACCAAGGCCGAGGCGGACGAACTCTTTCATCGAATGCTGCTCGAAGCCGGCATGCCACGCCTGGTCGCCTGGGTCTACCGTTTCGCGGTGGTCCACGGAGGCGCGCGCGACATGCGCCACCAGCGCAACCCCAACACCTCGCTGCGCTGCCTGACTCCGCTGCCCGGCTTCGAACCACCACAGGAACCACTAGCGCCGCACAAGGCTCGAAGCGCAGCGCTGCAAGAGTGAGGGCCGATGCAGTAAAGTAGGCGCCCCGACAGCCCCACCCTTCGTCCAGGAAATCCACGCGATGGAACATCGTGAGTCGCTCCTTGCACTGCGCCAGTATCTCTCCAGCCAGATCCTCGGCCAGGAAAAGCTCATCGAGCGGCTGCTCATCGCCCTGATCGCCGACGGCCACCTGCTGGTGGAAGGCGCACCGGGACTGGCCAAGACCAAGGCGATCAAGGACCTGGCCGAGGGCCTGGAAGCCGAGTTCCACCGCATCCAGTTCACCCCAGACCTGCTCCCGGCCGACATCACCGGCACCGAGATCTATCGCCCGGAAAACGGCAGCTTCGTGTTCCAGCAGGGCCCGATCTTCCATCACCTGGTGCTGGCCGACGAAATCAACCGCGCCCCGGCCAAGGTACAGTCCGCCCTGCTCGAAGCCATGGCCGAGCGCCAGGTCAGCGTGGGCCGCAGCACCTATGACCTGCCGCCGCTGTTCCTGGTGATGGCGACGCAGAACCCCATCGAGCAGGAGGGCACCTACCCGCTGCCCGAGGCCCAGCTCGACCGCTTCCTCATGCACGTGAAGATCGGCTACCCGGAAGCCTCCGTGGAGCGCCGCATCCTCCAGCAGGCCCGTGGCGAAGCGCTGAACGGCGAGACCAAGCCGGAGCGCCGGGTCACCCAGGAAGCCATCTTCGCCGCTCGCCACGAAATCCTCGGCCTGTACATGGCCGACGCCGTGGAGGAGTACCTGGTGCAACTGATCATGGCCACGCGCACCCCGGCCAAGTACGACGCCGAACTGGCCGAGTGGCTGTCCTATGGCGCCAGCCCACGCGGCTCCATCGCCCTGGACCGTTGCGCGCGCGCCCATGCCTGGCTGGCCGGGCGCGACTTCGTCAGTCCCGAGGACATCCAGGCGATGCTCTTCGACGTGCTGCGCCATCGCCTGATCCTCACCTTCGAGGCGGAAGCCGCCGGGATCGACCAGGACCGCGTGGTCCAGCGCATCCTCGACGTGGTCGCCGTCGCCTGACATGCACAATGTCCTGGCGCCCGGCGTGGCCGTCTCGCTCGGCGAGCTGATCGAGATCCGTCACCGCCTGCGCGAAGTCCAGCTGTTTTCCACGCCCTCACGGCGCAGCCCGTTGATCGGCCTGCACCACTCGCGCCTGCGCGGACGTGGCGTGGACTTCGACCAGGTGCGCGTCTACCAGGCCGGCGACGACGTGCGCACGATCGACTGGCGCGTTACCGCGCGCACGCAGGAGCCGCACACCAAGCTGTTCCATGAAGAACGCGAGCGCCCGGTCTACGTGCTGGTGGAACAGAGCGCACGGATGTTCTTCGGCTCCGGGCAAGCCTTCAAGTCCGTGCTCGCCGCCCGCGCCGCCGCCTTCGTCGGCTGGGCTGCGCTGGCGCACAACGACCGCATTGGCGGGCTGGTCTTCACTGACAGCGAATGCCACGAAATCAAGCCGCGGCGCAGCAAGCAGAGCCTGCTGCAGCTGTTCAACCTGATCGTGCGCGCCAATAACGCCCTGCTCGCCGGCTCCAACCTCAGCCACAGCGGTGACGGCTTCGGCATGGCCCTGCGGCGTGCCCGTGAAGTACTGCGCCCCGGCAGCCTGATCATGGTGATGTGCGACGAGCGCGCGCTCAGTGACGTGGCCGAACAACAGCTGTCCCTGCTGGCACGCCACACTGACCTGGTCATGCTGCCGGTATCCGACCCGCTCGACCACGCCCTGCCCGCCGCCGGGCTGTTGAGATTCGCCGAAGGCCAGGCGCAGCTGGAACTGGACACCCACATCGACGAACAGCGCCTGGCCTACCGTGCCCTCGGCGAAGCCCGCCGCGAACGCTGGCAGCGCCTCGCCCTGCGCCTGGGCGTTCCGCTGCTGCCACTGACCACCCAGGAAGAACTGGTGGAGCAGCTGCGCAACCTGCTGGAACAGCACCAACCGGGATACGCCAAATGAATCCCCTCGACCAGCTGCAACCGCTGATCGAACCGGCCGCAGTACCCTGGTGGCCGCCGGCGCCAGGCTGGTGGCTGCTCGCCGCACTGATGCCACTGCTGCTCTGGCTGCTGTGGCGAAACCGCCAGCGCTGGCTGCCCAGGCGCAAGGCAAAAGTCGTCGCAGAGGCTCCGTTGGACCCGTTGCGCGAAGCCGCGCTGGAAGAGCTCAAACGCCTACCACGGCCCTACGATCGCGCACCGGCCGGCCCCTGGCTGCAATCGCTCAACGGTCTGCTCAAACGCCTGTCCCGCGCCCGGTGGCCGGAGAGCCACAGCCACACCCTGAGCGGTCGCGCCTGGCTCGCCTTCCTCGACACCCGTTGCCCGGCCGCCGGCCTGACCCGCTGGATGATCCTGGTGGAAGGCGGCTACCGCGCCGAGTGCAAGCTGGACGACAAGGCCATCGACGGCCTCGCCGCCGCAGTGGAGACCTGGGTGCGCAAGCATGTTTGAGTTCGCTTGGGCCTCGATCTTCCTGCTCGCCCCGCTGCCCTGGGTGATGCGCTTCATCCTGCCGCCGGCCGACAACGGCGAGGCGGCGATCAAGGTCAGTTTCCTCAAGGAACTCGAAGGCCTCGCCGGCCGCCGTGCCCGCGCACGCCTGCCGGCCTGGCGCCAGCAGGCCCCCTTCGCACTGCTCTGGCTCTGCTTGCTGCTGGCCGCTGCGCGTCCGCAATGGGTTGGCGAGCCGCTACCGATCCCCGCCACTGGCCGCGACCTGCTGGTGGCGGTGGATGTCTCAGGCTCCATGGATTACGCCGACATGACGTGGGACGGCGCAGAGGTCAGCCGCCTGCACGCCGTGCAGAAACTGTTCGGTGATTTCATCGAAGGTCGCCGGGGTGACCGTGTCGGGCTGATCCTGTTCGGCACCCGCGCCTACCTGCAGGCGCCGCTGACCTTCGACCGCCACACCGTGCGCATCTGGCTGGACGAGGCGCTGATCGGCATCGCCGGCAAGGACACCGCCCTGGGCGACGCCATTGGCCTGGCGGTCAAGCGCCTGCGCCAGCGCCCGGCCGAGAGCCGCGTACTGGTGCTGATCACCGACGGCGCCAACACCGCCGGCGAGATTTCCCCACAAACCGCTGCCAAGCTCGCCGCCGAAGAACAGGTGAAGGTCTACACCATCGGCATCGGCGCCGATCCCAAGCAGGGCGGCGTCGCCGGGCTGTTCGGCCTCAATCCGGGGCTGGACCTGGACGAGCCGGCCCTCAAGGCCATCGCCGAAAGCACCGGCGGGGAGTACTTCCGCGCGCGCAACGGCGAGGAGCTGCAGCGCATCTCCGACAGCCTCGATCAACTGGAGCCGGTGGAGCAGAAGCCGACCCAGGCGCGCCCGGCCATTGCGCTGTACCGCTGGCCACTGCTGCTGGCCCTGCTGATCAGCGCGGCGCTGGTCGTCGGCACCCTGTGGCCGCCCGAAGACTGGCGCTGGCCGGCCTGGATGACGCGCCTGCAGAAGGAGCGCCGACCATGAGCCACCTCTGGCCGCACCTGCTGCACCCGCTGTGGCTGATCCTGCTGCTGCCGCTCGGCTGGCTGCTGTGGAAGCTCTGGCATCGCGAGCGCCGAGCCGGCCGCTGGCAATTGCTGCTGCCCCAGGCCTTCCATCCGTGGTTGCTGTCCGGCGGCAACGGTCGCCATGAGCGCCGCCCGTGGATCTACCTCGGTATTGCCTGGCTGCTGGCCGTGCTCGCGCTGCTTGGCCCGAGCTGGGAGCAGGTTGAACAACCGACCCTGGAGCGCAGCGACCCGCTGGTGGTGGTGCTGGAACTCACTCCGCAGATGCTCGCCACCGACCTCAAGCCGACCCGTCTGGAGCAGGCCCGGCACAAACTGCTCGACCTGCTGCAGAGCCGCAGCGACGCACAGACCGCCATCGTCGTCTACGCCGGCAGCGCCCACACGCTGGTGCCGCTGTCCAATGACCTGGGCACCGCGCGCAACCTGCTCGACGCCCTCAAACCGTCGATCATGCCCGAACCGGGGGAGCGCGCCGACCTTGCAGTGGCCCAGGCGCGCCGTCTGCTGGACAACGGCGCTGAGGGCAACGGCCGAATCCTGCTGATCACCAGCGCGCTGGACGCCCGCGAGCGCCAGGGCATCCGCCAGGCGCTCAAAGGCAAGGGCAAGGATCTGCTGCTGCTCGCCGTCGGCACCCCTGGCGGCGCGCCCATCGCCCAGGAAGACGGGACCTTCCTCAAGGATGACCAGGGCAACATCCTGGTGCCGCGCCTCGACGAAGGCTCGCTGCGCGCGTTCGCCACCGACATGGGCGGACGCTTCCAGCGCCTGCGCGCCAGCAGCAGCGACCTGCGTTCGCTCGGTCTGCTGGACAGCACCCAGGGCCTGCAGGTGAGCGAAGAGGATGCCCTGCTGCGCCTGCAACGCTGGGCCGACCAGGGCTACTGGCTGCTGTTGCCGTTACTGCTGCTGGCTGCCTGTGCCGGCCGTCGCGGCTGGTTGTTCAGCCTCCCGCTGTTGCTGCCGCTGCTGTGGGCGCCGCCGCAGGATGCCAATGCCTTCGAGTTCAGCGACCTCTGGCTGCGGCCGGACCAGCAGGGCCAGCGTCTGCTCGACGCCGCGCGCCCTGCCGAAGCTGCCGAGCGTTTCGACGACTTCCGCTGGAAAGGCCTGGCGTTGTATCGCGCCGGCGACTATGTCGACGCCGCCCAGGCCTTCGCCCAGGGCGACGCGGCAGCCGATCACTACAACCGCGGCAATGCCCTGGCAAAACAGAACGAACTGGCAGCGGCCATCGACGCCTACGATCAGGCACTGGAGCGCGACCCCGAGCTGGACGTCGCCAAGCGCAACAAGGCGTTGCTCGAAGACCTGCTGCGCCAGCGCAAGGAGAACCCCGCTGGCGACGGTACCGACCAGCCACCGCAGCAGAACCAGGAACCCGCCCAGAGCAGCGATCCCCAGGCCGCCAAGCCGCAGGACCAGCAGCACGAGGAAGAGCACTCGTCCGAGCGCGACTCGCAGCCAGCACCGGCGGCGAAGAATCCTTCGCAGGAAGCCGACCGTCCCTCCGCCAGCCAGAGCGACAAGCCCGGCGAGAACACCCGCGAAGAACAGGAAACCAACCCGGAAGATGCCGGTCCACTGGGAGACGAGCGCCGTCAGGCCCTGGAACAGTGGCTGCGGCAGATTCCCGACGATCCGTCCGAGCTGTTGCGCCGCAAGTTCTGGTACCAGCAACAGCAGCAGCGCCAGGAACCCAACCCATGAAAAGGCTGATTTGCCTGACCCTGCTCTGCCTCGCCGCCTTCCGCGCCGAGGCCAGCCTCACCGCCAGCGTCGACCGTGCGCGCCTGACGGCCGGCGAGAGCGTCGAACTGACGCTGGAGTCCGACGACCCCACGCTGTTCGGCAAACCCGACCTGAAACCGCTGGACGATCAGTTCGTGGTGCTCGGCACTCGCCAGGTCAACCGCCTCACCACACTCAACGGCAAGGCCCAGGCCACCACGCGCTGGATCATCACCCTGCAGCCGCGCAACGAAGGCAAGGTGGAAATCCCCCCGATCCATCTGGGCGGCAACGCCAGCGAACCGATCAGCCTCGACGTGCTCAAGGCCGAAGACAGCGCAGAAGGCCAGAAGCTCGCCCCGGTGTTCATCGACGCCAGCGTCGACCGCGAGGAAAGCTGGGTGCAGGCCCAGGTGATCCTCACCCTTCGCATCTACCACTCGGTATCGCTGTACGACGACAGCAGCCTCAGCCCGTTGCGCATGAACGACGCCCGCGTCGAACAATTGGGCGAACCGCGTACCTACGAGAAGGACATCAACGGCGTTCGCCACGGCGTGATCGAAGTGCGCTACGCGATCTTCCCGCAGAAGAGCGGCGACCTGGAGATACCCGGCCAGACCTTCAAGGCCACCCAGGTGGCCCAGCGCCGCAACAGCGATGACCTCAACCCGTTCGGCCCGCAGCCAGGCAAGCAGGTGCTGGTCACCTCACCGAGCATCCCGCTGCAGATCGATCCCAAGCCCGCCGACTATCCGAAGGACGCACCCTGGCTGCCCGCCCGCTCGCTCAGCCTGACCGAGACCTGGAGCCCGCAGCCGGAGGAAGCCAAGGCCGGCGAGGCGCTGACCCGCAACATCATGCTGCGCGTGGAGGGCCTTTCCGGCGCCCAGCTACCACCATTGCCGATCCCTCTTCCCGAAGGCCTGCGCCACTACCCGGACCAGCCGCAACTGGCCAACGAAAGCAGCGACCAGGGCATGATCGGCAGTCGCGAGGAACGCGAGGCTCTGATCGCCGACAAGGCCGGCCCCGTGGAGCTTCCGCCGGTGGAAATCGTCTGGTGGAACACCCAGGAGCGCCGCGTCGAGCGCACCAGCCTGCCGGCGCGCACGCTGCAGGTCGCCGCCAACTCGCAATTGGAAGAGCACGCCGAGCCTCCTGCCGCCCCCGGCGAAACGGTCATCAGCGATGCGCTGCTGTGGCCCTGGCAACTCGCCTGCGCGCTGCTCAGCCTGACCACCCTGCTCGGCTTCGGCCTGTGGTGGCGTGCCCGCAGCCAGCCGGCTGTGATCCGTGTGGCGCAAGCGGGGCCGAGTACCCGCACGCTGCTCGACGAACTGCGCCGCGCCTGCCAGGCCAACGACTCCCATGCCACCCGCCAGGCGCTGGATGCCTGGGCCCGCCAGCAGCCGGAAACCCTGGCCGACATGGCGGCGCGCTTCGTGCCCTTGTCAGACGCGCTGGACGGCCTCAACGGTGCGCTCTACAGCGACAGCGAGGGCGGTCGCAACTGGCAGGGCGAAGACCTCTGGCGCGCCATCCGCACCCTGCCCGGTGCCGATCCGGATGCACCGCCGTCAGCGGAAGCCAGCAGCCTGCCGCCGCTCTATCCACGTTGACAGCTATGCTGGTTGCATCTCCGCCAGAGGTGCCTCCATGTCCGCCCAACGGCTGATTCCGGCGCTGGCCGCCGGCCTGCTGCTGATTTCCAATGCGCTGTCTGCGGCCGACATCCTGCCGCCAACCCAGCCGCTACAGGGTCCCGGCGGATCGAACTACGCCCACGCCGACGTGCGCCAGTGGCACTTCACCACCGAAGGCAACGAATACTGGGTCTTCACCCCGGACCGGCCCGTACCGTCCAGCGCTCCCATCGTGGTCTTCACCCACGGCTGGAGCGTCATGCAACCCGACCTCTACCGCGCCTGGATCGAGCACATCGTCCGGCGCGGCGCCATCCTCATCTACCCGCGCTACCAGGCGACGCTGAAGACGCCGGCAGCGGAGTTCCTGCCCAACGCCGCCGATTCCGTGCGCCGCGCCCTCGCCGATCTGCAGGCGGGCAAGCTGGAGGTGAGGCCAGAACTGGAGCACGTCGCCTATGTCGGCCATTCGGCGGGTGGGCTGATCGCCAGCGGCTTGGCAGCCTCCTGGCAACGGCTGGGTGTACCGAGGCCTCGGGCGCTGATGGCGGTTGAGCCGGGCAAGAGCAGCGGCCCGCGCTGGCGGCAGGTGCCGTTGGAGCCGCTGGCGAACATTCCCGCCGGCACCTTGCTGCTGGCTGTGTGTGGCGACGAGGACGAACGCGTCGGCTGTGATGACGCACGGCGCATCTACTCGGAAAGCAGCCAGGTCGCTCCGCGCGACAAGGACCTGCTCCTACTGCGCAGTGACCGCCACGGCAGCCCGCCTCTGCTGGCCAACCACGCGGCTCCGACCGCGCCGCGCTTCGATCCGCGCTACCCGCCCAGCGACTCTTCCAGCTGGCTGCTCAATCGCGTGCAGGAACGAGTGAAGCAGCGGCTCAAGCAGGGGCAGCCCTCGGCGCACAACGCGCTGGCGACCGATGCGATGGACTGGTTCGGCCCGTGGAAGCTGTTCGACGCGCTGTGCGATGCAGCCTTCCATGGCCAGGGCCGCGATTACGCCCTGGGCGGCGGAGCGGCGCAGCTGTCCATGGGGCGCTGGAGCGACGGGACACCGGTGAAGGCAATCCTGCGCTTGTCCGCGCCAGCGCCCTGAGAATCCGTCGCCGGTCCGGGTTCGCGAGCAAGCTCGCTCCTACAGACCTGCGCCGGTGCGTTTTTTGTAGGAGCGAGCTTGCTCGCGAACAGTCTCAGCTGCCGCTGCTCTCCATCACCGCGCCCTTGAACACATCGTCCAGCGGCACCTGGTAGCCGATGGCGAGGCGGTTGGTCTCGTTGGCCATGGCCACCACCGCCATCAACTCGCCGAGCATGCTGTCGTCCATCCCGGCCTTGCGCGCCGCCGCACCGTGGGAGCCGATGCAGTAGTTGCAGTTGTTGGTGACGCTGACGGCGACGTAGATCAGCTCCTTCATCAAAGGGTCGAGCTGTCCCGGCCCCATGACTTCCTTGAGGCTGTCCCAGGTGCGCTTCAGGGTCTGCGGGTGGTTGGCCAGAGCCTTCCAGAAGTTGTTCACCCAGTCGATCTTGCGGGTCGCCATGATGTCGTCATAGACGGCACGGACTTCAGGGCTGGCTTCGGCGTACTCGATGAGCTGAAAGGACATGGGGTCTCCTAACGAAAGAGAATAAGAAAAGCAGAATTCAGAATTGGATGACGGAACGAGCGATGGAGAAAGATAAGGCGCTCTCTCCCATCCCCGTCAAGGAATCAGACCCATGCAACGCCTCCCCGCCCTGCTCTTCGCCGCTGCCCTGCTGCCTGCCGCGAGTCAGGCTGCCCAACCTGGCCTGTGGGACACCTACGCCAGCCTCAAGCAGCATGACTGGGTCGACCTGACCCATTCATTCGACAGCAACACGCCGCACTGGAAAGGCTTCGAGCCGATGGGTCGCAAGACGCTCTATACCGTGGACAAGGACGGTTTCCAGGTGGAGTTGTATAGCCACGTTGGCCAATGGGGTACCCACGTCGACCCGCCGGTGCACTTCCATAAGGGCCTGCGCAGCGTCGACCAATTGGAGGTCAAGGAGCAGTTCCTGCCACTGGTGGTGTTCGACATCCACGAGCAGGTGGCGAAGAACCCGGACTACGTGCTCACCCTCGCCGATGTGAAGGCCTGGGAGGCCAAGCACGGGGCAGTACCGGAAGGCTCCTTCGCGGCGTTGCGCACCGACTGGTCGCAGCGCTGGCCGGACCAGGCGAAGATGCAGAACCAGGACGCCAAGGGCGTGGCGCACTACCCGGGCTGGAGCAAGGAGGCGCTGGCGTACCTCTACGAGACGCGCAAGATCACCGCCTCCGGCCACGAGACCACCGACACCGATCCGGGCATCGCCACCAGCAAGGACGACTACTCGCTGGAGTCCTACATCCTGGGCACCAACCACTACCAGATCGAACTGCTCGCCAACCTCGACAAAGTACCCGAAGCCGGCGCACTGGCGGTGGTGAGTTTCCCGAAGATAGCCGAAGGCACGGGCTTCCCGGCGCGGGTGTTTGCGATCCTGCCTTAAGCCAGAACGGCGGCAGAACCTGTAGGAGCGAGCTTGCTCGCGAACCAGGCCCCTGCGCGAGGCTGTTCGCGAGCAAGCTCGCTCCTACGAAGAGCATAAAAAAACGCGGCCCGAGGGCCGCGTTTTTTTATTGCTTGAGCGTCGATCAGTGAACCAGGATCGAAGCCTTCTTCTGACGCACCTTCTCCGGATTGATCAAGAAGCGCGCCAGTGCCGGCAGCAGCCACAGCGCACCGAACATGTTCCAGAGGAGCATGAAGGTCAGCATCAGGCCCATGTCGGCCTGGAACTTGATCGCCGAGAAGATCCAGGTGGCGACGCCGATGGCCAGGCACAGGCCGGTGAACAGCACCGCTTTACCCGTGGACTTCAGGGTCTCGTAGTAGGCCTCCTGCAGGGACAGGCCCTGGCGCAGGAAGGACTCCAGGCGGGTGTAGATGTAGATGCCGTAGTCCACGCCGATACCCACGCCCAGTGCGATCACCGGCAGGGTCGCCACTTTCACGCCGATACCCAGGGTGGCCATCAGCGCATTACCCAGCACCGAGGTGAGGATCAACGGCAGCACGATGCACAGGGTCGCGGCGAAGGAGCGGAAGGTGATCAGGCACATCAGCGCGACGCAGATGTACACCAGGATCAGGATGGTCAGTTCCGAGTGCTTGATCACGTCGTTGGTGGCGGCCTCGATACCGGCGTTACCAGCGGCGAGCTTGAACTTCAGGTCATCCTTCTCGTTGGCCTTGGCGAAGTCCTGCACGACCGCCACAGCGCGGTCGAGGGTCTCGGCCTTGTGGTCGTTGAGGAACACCAGCAGGGGCGCCAGCGAGCAGTTGCTGTTGAACAGGCCTTCGGCGCGGCTGATGGAGTTGTTCAGCACGTCCTGGTTGCGCGACAGCGACTCCCACTTCAGGTTGCCTTCGTTCATGCCCTTGATCATCTGCTTGGAGACGGTGACCAGGGAGATGGCCGACTGCACGCCCTGGGTGTTCTCCAGGCGCCAGGCCAGCTCGTCGATGGCGGACAGGGTCTTGTGGGTGGAGCAGCCTTCGGCTTCGGACGCCACCATCACCACCAGCACGTCGGAGCTGGTCGAGTAGTTGCGGATGATGAAGTCGTTGTCCAGGTTGTAGCGCGAGTCCGGACGCAGTTCCGGTGCGCCCTGGTCGAGGTCGCCGATCTTCAGGTGATGGCCCTGCCACAGGCCGCCGGCGAACATCGCCAGGGCGATGACCACGGAGATCGGCGCCACGGACGGGCTGGCGAAGTTGGACAGGGCACGCCAGAAGGGATGGTCGCGCACGGCGTCTTCCTTGCTGCGCTGCACTGCCTTCTTGCTGATGCCGATGTAGGAGATCGCAACCGGCAGCAGGATCAGGTTGGTGAACACGATCACCGCCACGCCGATGGAGGCGCCGATGGCCAGTTCGCGGATCACGCCGATGTCGATCACCAGCAGAGTGATGAAGCCGACGGCGTCCGCGAGGATCGCGATCATGCCCGGCAGGAACAGCTGGCGGAAGGTGCGGCGGGCGGCCAGCAGCGGGGTCTCCGCGTCACTGGACTGCAGGGCGATACCGTTGATCTTCTGCACGCCGTGGGAAATACCGATGGCGAAGATGAGGAACGGCACCAGCATCGAGTACGGGTCCAGCCCAAAGCCGATGATGTGCAGCAGGCCCAGCTGCCAGATCACCGCCACCAGGGTGGTGGACAGCACGGCGATGGTGGAGCGCACGCACTTGGTGAACCACAGCAGCAGCACCAGGGTGATGACGAAGCAGATGCCGAAGAAGCCGACCACCATCAGCAGGCCGTCGATCAGGTCACCGACCTTCTTGGCGAAGCCGGTGATGTGGATCTTCACGTTGGGGTTCTGCAGCTGGTACTTGTCGCGGATCTTCTCTTCCAGCTCATGGGAGAACTGGCGGTAGTCCAGCTTCATCAGCTTGCCCTGGTCCTTCGGGTCCGGGTAGACCTCCAGCAGCGGCACGTCGACGATGCTCGACTTGAAGTTGTTGGCCACCAGGCGGCCGATCTGGCCGGACTTGAGCACGTTGTTGCGCAGCAGGTCCAGGGCCTTGGCGGAACCGTCGTAGGTCTGCGGGATCACTTCGCCACCGGCGAAGCCTTCCTCGGTCACCTCGGTCCAGCGCACGCTCGGGCTCCACAGCGACTTCATGCCGGAGCGGTCGACGCCGGGGATGTAGAACACCTCGTCATGGATCTGCCGCAGCGTCTCCATGTACTCCTTGGTGAAGATGTCGCCATTCACCGCTTCCACCGAGATGCGCACGGTGTTGCCGAGGTTGGCCAGGTCGTTGCGGTGCTCCAGCATGTTCTGGATGAACGGGTGCTGCAGCGGGATCATCTTCTCGAAGCTGGTGGACGGGCGCACCTGCGTAGCCGACCAGCCGAGGAAAATGGTCACCAGCAGGCACGCGATGATCACGAACGGCCGGTGGGTGAAGATGATGCGTTCCAGGAAAGTCGCCTTGTCCTGTTGATGCTTGTTCAGAGCGTTCATTGCGGCTCCCCGGCTTATTGTTGTTCTGTCAGCTCGGCGCCGGTCGCCGTAGCCAGGTGGATACCGCCCTGGCCGACCAGGACCAGGTTGCCATTGCCGGCCGCACTCACCCCCGCGAGGGACAGGCGGTCCGGACGGTTGACGACACTGAAGCTCACGCCGTCGTCCTTGCTCTCCAGCACGCTGCCGCCATGGCCGACGACGACGATGGTGCCGTCATCCAGCAGGCTGCCTTCAGAGAGGCCGAACTCCAGCTCGCCGCCATTGGCGGTGGGCAGGCTGACCTGCTGCCAGGTGTCGCCGAAATCGGTGGAGCGGAACAGGTGGCCGCGCAGGCCATAGGCCAGGACGGTGCCGACGTGGGTGGTACCGGTGGCGCCGAACAGCGAGCCTTCATAAGGGCCCTGGAGTTTTTCCCAGGTCTCGCCCCAGTCCTTGGAGCGGAACATGCTGCCCGCTTCGCCGACCACGAACAGGCCGGAATCCTTCACCGCCGTGATGGCGTTGAGGTGGAACTGGTCTTCGTTGTCCAGGCGGTCGCTGACGTCTTCCCAGCTCTTGCCGCCGTCGGTGGTTTCCAGCAGCGCGCCATAGGCGCCCACGGCCACGCCGTGGTTCTCGTCCTGGAACCAGATGTCCAGCAGCGGCGCTTCGCGCTTGAGGTCCTCGAACTGGCGCACCCAGGTAGTGCCGCCATCGGTGGTGGCCAGGACCTGGGCATCATGGCCGACGGCCCAGCCTTTCTTGTCGTTGACGAAGAACACCGAAGTCAGCAGCTGGCGGGTCGGCACGGTGGCCTGGGTCCAGCTCTTGCCTGCGTCGTCGGAATAGAGGATGTGCCCGTGATCCCCCACCGCGACCAGGCGCTTGCCGGCATGGGCGATGCTCAGCAGCAGGCTGCTGGAAGCCTTGGCGGAAATGATCGAGTTGGCATCGCTGGCGGCGTCCGTTGCGGCAACGGCATGCAGCGGAGCCAGGGACATCATCAGGAAGGAAAACGCGCCGAGCAGGGAAACCGACTTGCGCGACATCGGGAAGGAGCTTCGCACTCCCGATACGGGCTGCTCGCTCGAAGTGCGCCACAGGGGCTCACGCATATGCCTTTACCTCTTTTTCTTATGCAGGCGGTATGTAGTTTGGAGCTATATAGCCAGCCTTTTCCGGGGCTGACAATTGACGGCACGTTATCTTTTGTTAAGCCCCAGCCGCCTCACTCGAAAGGATGACTGCGTTTTGCCATCTCAGCCGAAAGGCGCGCGGCCGCGGGCTTCCAGCGGGTTGTGCGGTAACACTTTTGCTCCCTCGAGGTTTGCCCGGGCAATGAAAAGCCCCGCCGAGGCGGGGCTCTTTTCGTAGGAGCGAGCTTGCTCGCGAATGTGTCAGCCGGCAGCAACGGTGCTGGGCGGGTTCGCGAGCAAGCTCGCTCCTACACGCCTACGGCGAACTCAGCGGGTGCCGCGGCGACGCAGTGCGGACGGGCTGAAGTAGGAGTCGTCCGGTACAGCCTGGCCGAAGTCGATGGTGCTCGGCTCTTCGTTGTCCAGGTTCTGTACGTGGTAACGACGGGCCTGCAGGTCGTGGAAGGTATCCAGAGCGGTCCAGGTGGTGGGCAGCTCGTAGTAGTTCTTCAGGTAGGCCAGCGATACACGCCACAGCTCGCCGCGACCGTCGTACTGGTCGACTTCGGCGGCGCCCCAGCTGTCCTCGTCCAGGAACAGCACGCGCTTGGAGTAGATGTGGCGCGAGCCCGGCTTCAGGGTGCCTTCGACGACCCACACACGGTGCAGTTCGTAGCGGGTGTATTTCGGGTTCAGGTGGTTCGGGGTCAGCAGATCCTTGTACTTAACCTCAGGGCTGGAGACCTTGTAGTTGTTGTACGGGATGTACATTTCCTTCTTGCCGATCAGCTTCCAGTCGTAGCGGTCCGGCGAGCCGTTGAACATGTCGGTGTCGTCGGCGGTACGCAGGCCGTCGGCGGCAGCGATCGGGGTGTCGTAGGCCAGGTTCGGCGCGCGGCGCACACGGCGCTGACCGGCGTTGTAGCCCCAGGCCTGACGCGGCTCCTTCACCTGGTCGAGGGTCTCGTGGACCAGTGCGGCACCACCGGCCAGGCGAGCCGGGCTCTTGGTGAACGACAGGTAGTAGAACAGCAGGTTGTTCAGGTCCGAGAAGCTCTTGCCCTGGATGTAGTACTTGAACAGCGCCTCCTGCTGCGAGGTCACCAGCGAGTAGTCACCATTGCGCTGCACGGCCACTTCGGACGCGCGACGCACGATGTAGGTGCCGCGGTAGCGGGCGATGTGGTTCCACACCGCTTCCACGCCGTTCTGCGGGATCGGGAACGGAATGCCGCCAAAGGCATCGACGAAACCGTTGCCGCCCTCGGCCAGCTTGGCGCTGGTGGCGTTCTTCAGGGTGTTGTCATACACCCACTGCGGTGCCGAACCACTGCGGCGGCTCGGGTACACCGGCATCTGGAAGGTGTCCGGGTAGGTGGCGAACAGCGCCAGGGTGCCCGGGGTCAGATTGGCCTTGTACTGGTCCAGGTTCGCCTTGGTGATGGTGTACAGCGGCTTGTCGGCGGCGAACGGGTCGATGTGGTGCTGGCCCGGCTTGTAGCCGGCCGGTGCCTGGGTGATGCCACCGGTCCAGGCCGGGATGGTGCCGGCGGCGTTGCCGGCCTTTTCCGCGCCCAGCGGGGTCAGGCTCGACTGCAGCTTGGCCGCATCCTGCGGGGAAACCGCCGCCAGGGCGCTGCCGGCAGACAGGGCCAGGGCCACGGCGGCGCCGACCAGGGTACGCATGTTGCGCATGTTGCTTCTCCGTGAGGGGCGTGCGGCAGGCACTTCTGAAGCCCGCCGCACACTTGTCGTTATCAGAAGGAGTACTTGACGTTGAAGCCGACGTTGTCGCGGTCGCGGCTGGCGTTGTTCTGCCCGGCGCCGTAGAACTCGGTGTACTGCAGCTCGGCCTCCAGGGCGTTCAGGTAGGTAGCCTTGACGCCCAGGGTGTAGGCCTTGCGGCCTTCGATGAAGTTGCCGGTCTGGTAGGAGTTGCCTTCGAAGTCGTCCTTGTAGACGGCGTAGGGCGAGATGTTCACGCCGGCGAAGACGTCGTTCCAGGTGCCCGACAGCAGCAGGGTGTAGCCGTAGGCGTTCTTGTTCACCTGATCGTCGCGGTCGTAGCCGGAGATGTAGGCGCCGTTGCCACGGCCGGAGTAGTAGCGGGTACTGCCGTCATACGCGGTGTACTGCAGGTCGCTGCCGCGCAGGTGTTCGGAGGCCAGTTCCGCCACGCCCATCAGCGAGTCGAAGGACAGCGACGGGCCGAAGTTGTAGATGGTGCCCAACGAGGTGTTGAAGGCCTCGACGCGCTCGTAGTTGTGGATCTGGTCGCGAATCGAGACGTCACCGCCACCGATGTTCACGGTCTTGCCGCTGGCCAGCGCCGGGGCCTGCACCAGCAGATCGCCGAGCAGGTCGTTGGTGGTGGCGATGCCGATCGGCAGGTTCGGGCGGTAGGCCAGCTCACCGAACACCGAGGCGTCGCCCACGGTGGTGTTGAAGCTGAAGCCGTACATGCGGATGTTCTCGACGTACTCGCGGCGGGCGTTGACCTGGTTGGCCACGTCCACGGAGGTCGCACCATTGACCAGGCTCAGCACCTGGCCGGCCAGGGCGTTGCCGCTGCCGGCCGCCGAGACCAGCTGGTCGTAGGAGGTGAAGCCGCCGACGCCGGCGAGCTGATCGAGATCCACGCCAGCGTAGTCGCTGTTCAGGTCGGCGTAGATGGTCGGTTCCTTCGAGTGGTAGTTCACGAAGTAGAAGCCGAACTCGGTGGAGTTCAGTTCTTCGGCCACGTAGTGGAAGGCCACGCCGAACTGACCATCGTTCTTGGCGTTGATGTCCTTGCCGACGTTGGCAACCTTGAACACACCGTTGGAGTCCAGGTACTGGGTACCCTGCAGGCCGCCCACATGGGCTGCGGAAAGCTGCGGGTAGAGGCTCTGGAACAGCGGGTTGGAGAGCGCGCCCACGGTGGTGTAGGCGGTGTTGCCACCATCGGCGAACAGATCGGTCTCGGAGAAGAAGGTGCCGACCGGGTCGATGCGGGTCTCTTTCCAGTTCCACTGGTAGAAGGCGTCCATCGACAGGTTGTCGGTCAAACCGATGTTGAAGCTTGCAGCTTCCACCGGCATCAACACTTCCTTCAGCTCGGAGCCCGGCAGGCGGAACTTGGCGGCGTCCACCGGGTTGGTGGTGTTCACGCCACCACGGTAGAAGATGCCCTCGCCCCAGTTGAACACCTGGCGGCCCAGGCGTGCGGTCAGCGGGTGGTCGGCCACGTCCCAGTTGCCATAGACGTAGGCATCGAGGATCTCGGCGCGATTGCCGGCGGCATCGCGGGTCTCGCTGGTGAAGCGATCGCTGTTGGGGTAGGTCTGGCTCGGCTGCGCCGGATGGTTGTTGTCGTAGTAGTCGTTGCGCTTGTCCATGATCTGGGTGTCATAGAAAGCCGAGCCACGGACGAACAGACCGTAGTTCTTGTAGGTCGCTTCCAGGTCGGAAGTGATCTTGTACACCTCGGAAACCAGGCCAGTGTCGAAGTTACGGTTGCCGTCGTTGCCGTTGATGTCGTTGTTGGTCTTGTCCTGGCCCTGCACGCGCCACAGGGCGCCGTAGGACACGGTGCTGTCCAGCGAGCCGGTGACTTCGTTGTCGAGGAAGCTGAACTCGACCGCCGTTGCCTGGGCAGACATCAGCAGAGGCAGGATGCCGGCCAGGGCGAAACCGGCACGAGCAGGCGCATAACGCAAGACGGGCTTGCGAACTGGGATTTCCATTAGGACTCACTCCATGGACTGATCATTCTTTAGCGGCGCCGCCAGTGCGCGGTACGCCTTGTCAGCCGTTATTCCACGGCCTTGTTGTCGTCGATCTGAAGGAAACTCCCCCAAGGTGCTCGACACGCCTCCCGTCCCAATGGACGGGCAAAGGCTAAGCGGGGTCCGTCGGTGCAACCCCAGTGCCAACAGCACCGATGTATCGGATTCTGCTTACAAAAAATAAAGAATCTGCGCGCTACTTTTTGTGACTGGTCGTTCACTGATCAAATCAGGTGGCCGATTGCGCCATTTACCACCCCTGATGGCGCAATCGGCCCCTGAAGGTGCGACGCAGACACATCGGCGTTTTTCGCCCAATACCACAAAGCGATAAGAATGATATCGGTTAATTTCGATAGGTAACAAAAAGGTGTTACCAACAAAAGTTGGTAACACCTTTTCGACAGTACATTGCGCCCCTGGGACGGGGCGCGGCGGGTGTGTTACGCGAGACTCTTGCTGACCACTTCGTATACATCGCTGGACAGCTCGCCGGACGCCAGGATGCGTTCCAGCTCGGCCTTCATCTGCGCCTGGCGCGCCGGTGCGTACTTGCGCCAGCGGGTCAGCGGGGTCAGCAGGCGCGAGGCGATCTGCGGGTTGAGTGCGTTGAGGGTGATGATCTGGTCAGCCAGGAAACGGTAGCCGGCACCGTCCGCGCGATGGAAGTTCACGGCGTTCTGGTTGGCGAAGGCGCCGATCAGGGCGCGGATCTTGTTCGGGTTCTTCAGGGTGAAGGCCGGATGACTCATCAGCGCCTGCACGCGCTCCAGCCCGCCCGGCAGGGTACAGCCGGCCTGGACGCTGAACCACTGGTCCATCACCAGCGGGTCTTCCTTGAAGTAGTCGGCGAACATTGCCAGCGCCTCGGCCTTCGCACTGTCGAAGGACCCGCTTTGGGATGAAGAGTTGACCAGCACCGCGAGCGCAGTCAGGCGCTCGGTCATGTTGTCGCAATCCTTGTACTGCTCCTGGCAGGCGGCGAGCACTTCAGCCTTGCCACTCTGCATCAGGTAGGACAGGGAAATGTTCTGCAGGCTGCGACGGGCTATGTGCGAAGCCTCAGCAACGTAGGCAGTCTCGCGGGACTGCTTGCGGTTGGCCTGGTAACGCTCCCACAGCTGCTCGTGCAGCGCTGCACCGATCTGCTGGCGGGCGAATTCGCGGGCCACGTGGATCGCCTCGACATCAGCCACTTCGCTGATCTCGGCGAGATACGCCTCGCTGGGCAGCGAGAGCATCTCGGCAACCATGGCCTGGTCCAGACCGGTATCCAGCAGCAGGGTACGGAAAGCGGTGATCAGACGCTCATCCAGGACAAGCTTCTCGCCACGCTGGTGCTGGCCGATCAGCTCCTGCAGGACCTGCACGGACAGCTGCTGGCCGGCTTCCCAGCGGTTGAAACCGTCCTCGTCGTGCTGCATGAGGAACATCAGCTGGTCGCGGTCGTAGGGGAAGCTCAGCTTCACCGGCGCGGAGAATCCACGCAGCAGCGACGGCAGCGGCTTATCGGCAAGACCGACGAAAGTGAAGGACTGCTCGGCCTCGGTGACCTGCAGTACACGGTCGCTGCCGTGGGCGTGCTCTTCGCCCTGCAGGCGCAGCGACAAGGCGTTGCCGAGCTTGTCGATCAGGCCCATCTGCACCGGAATGACGAAAGGCTGCTTCTCGCTCTGCCCCGGCGTGGCCGGGCAGCTCTGACGGAAGGTCAGGGTGTAGCTCTGCGCGGCAGCGTCGTGGCTCTCCTCGACCGCCAGGCGCGGGGTGCCGGACTGGCTGTACCAGCGCTTGAACTGGGTGAGGTCGACGCCGTTGGCGTCTTCCATGGCCTTGACGAAGTCGTCGCAGGTCACGGCCTGGCCGTCATGGCGCTCGAAGTACAGGTCGGTGCCCTTGCGGAAGCCGTCGGCGCCCAGCAGGGTGTGGATCATGCGCACCACTTCCGACCCCTTCTCGTAGACGGTCAGGGTGTAGAAGTTGGAAATCTCGATGAAGGAATCCGGGCGCACCGGGTGCGCCATGGGGCCGGCGTCCTCGGCGAACTGGTTGGTACGCAGGAAGGCCACGTCCTCGACGCGCTTGACGGTGCGCGAGTTCATGTCGGCGGAGAACTCGCTGTCTCGGAACACGGTGAAGCCTTCCTTGAGCGACAGCTGGAACCAGTCGCGGCAGGTCACGCGGTTACCCGACCAGTTGTGGAAGTATTCGTGGGCGACCACGCCCTCGACGCGCTGGTGAGCGGCATCGGTCGCGGTCTCGGCCTTGGCCAGCACGCAGCTGGAGTTGAAGATGTTGAGGCCCTTGTTCTCCATGGCACCCATGTTGAAGTCGTTGACCGCGACGATCATGAAGATGTCCAGGTCGTACTCGCGGCCGTAGACCTTCTCGTCCCAGCGCATCGAGTTCTTCAGGCTGTCCATGGCGTGCTGGACCTTGTCGATGTTCTCCGGCTCGACATAGATGCGCAGGGTGACTTCGCGCTCGCTCATGGTGGTGAACTGGTCTTCCACGCACCAGAGGTCACCGGCAACGAGGGCGAACAGGTAGGCCGGCTTCTTGAACGGGTCCTGCCAGGTCGCCCAGTGGCGGCCGCCCTCTTCCGAACCGCTGGCCACCGGGTTGCCGTTGGACAGAAGCACCGGGTACTGGTGCTGCTCGGCCGACAGCGTGGTGGTGAAGCTGCTCATCACGTCCGGGCGGTCGAGGTAGTAAGTGATCTTGCGGAAGCCTTCGGCCTCGCACTGGGTGCAGAACATCTTGCCGGACTTGTACAGGCCTTCCAGCGCGGTGTTGCTTTCCGGGTGGATGCGCACGGTGCTGTCGACGGTGAAGGTCTTCGCCGTCGGTTGCAGCGTCAGGTGGTTCTCATCGAGCTGGTACTGGCCGGCTTCAAGGGCCTGGTCATCCAGCGCCACCGACAGCAGCTCCAGCTGTTGGCCGTCGAGCACCAGCGGCGGCAGACCATCGCCGCGCTCCGGGTTGCGGCGCATCACCAGCTGGGCGTGGACCAGGGTGTGGTCCTCGTACAGCTCGAAGGTCAGGTTGGTCTCGTCGATCAGGTACTCGGGCGCCTGATAATCCTTGAGGTAGATGACTTTCGGTTGCTCGGTACGCATGGCTTTTGGCCCCTTGGAAGGCGGCAGGCGGAATCGGCCGGCCGGAGGAATCTGGTACTGACTCTAGCGATCTGGAACGCAGCGGGCGAGTCGGGCACGCATCTATCCCTAGATGCGTGCCACGAACCAGAAATTCAATGCGGATTCGATCAGGCGCTGATGGCCAGCTGGTACGCGGTGAACTTGCGTACGTTGATCACACCGGTATCGAAGATCAGGTACTGGCCCTTGATACCCTGCAGGGTACCCTCGACCACCGGAGTCTTGTCCAGATCGAAACTGGTGATCTTGGCCAGGTAGGCCTCCACCGGGTACTTGATCTCGATGGGGTCCATGTCAATCACCGGCTGGATCGCCTGCAGGCCGAAGCGCTGCTGCAGGGCGACGAGGCCCTCGGCACAGGCGTCGAAGATCTGCTCGCGGATAGCTACCAGATCCAGTGGCTCGGCCTCGCCCTTGAGCAGCGCGCGCCAGTTGGTGCGGTCGGTGACCTGGCTACGCAGCAGGTCCTCGACGAAGCCCGACTGCTGGCGGGTCGCCACACGCATGATCGGCAGCGCCTGGCGCGCGCCCTGGTCGATCCAGCGGGTCGGCACCTGGGTGGCGCGGGTGATGCCCACCTTGGCCCCCGAGGAGTTGGCCAGGTAGACCACGTGGTCGGTCATGCAGAAGCGCTCGCCCCACTCCGGCTCGCGGCAGGAGCCGTCTTCGTAGTGGCACTTCTCCGGGCTCATGATGCAGCTGTCGCATTGCGCGAGCTTGGTGAAGCATGGGTAGCAGTAGCCCTGGGCGAAGCTCTTCTTGGTCTTGCGTCCGCAGTGGCAGCAGTTGATCTCGCCCAGGTACTCCAGGCGCACGGTCTTGCCGATCAGCGGGTTGACCGGCACCTGCGAATCGCCCAAGCGGAAGGCGTACTGCACGGGGCTTTCCAGGCGCGCCGACATCTTGTCCAGGGCGCCGCGTCCGATCTCTTGCATCAGTGCAGGGAGTTGGAGGAGAAGATCATGTTCGGGATCGGCTCGGCGTGGGAGGCGCATTCCTGCGGGCCCATGTAGCCGGTGCGCTGGTCCTCGGGCAGGTTGTCCATCTCCCAGGCGATCATGGCCTGCAGCGACAGTTCCTTCTGTTCCTGGGACAGCTTGCGGCCGTCTGGCCACTTGCCGATTTCCACGGCCAGCTTGAGGCTCTCGTAGATTTCGGGGGTGATGTTCTCGATCATTTCGGCGAAGGACGACATGGGCCGGCTCCTGCAGGGGAAAAACGAAGCCGGCATTCTACCGGGCGAAAGCCTCGCGCGCACGAACGCCGGTCAATCGGTTGCGCAGCTTCCGCTCGGCGTAGAGGGTGCTTTCGCAGGATGGCGTGGAGCGAAGCGATACCCATCGATCCCTGCAGCGACAGCATGGGTATCGCCTAGGCTCCACCCATCCTACGGGGAGCCGTTTTTCCGCCGCGCCAGCAGCCCGCCGATCAGGCCACTCAGGCAACCCGCAACCAGTCCACCGACATGGGCGCCGTTGGCAATGGAGCCGAAGCCGAGCAGGTCGATTACCCCCGACAGGCAAACCAGCAACCAGATCAGCATCATCGCCACCACGCCCTTGGGCAGCTGATAGGCCGGCGTCGGCGCCATGCGCTGGAAGATCCAACAGTGGCCGAGCAGGCCATAGAGCACACCGGACAGACCACCGAACAGGCTCGGCCCACTGACGCCGTACTGCACGACGTTGGAGACCAGCCCGAAGCCCAGGCTCAGCCCCAGCAGTAGCCAGGGCCCCTGGCGGTATTCGATGCGCCGCCCCAGTTCCCAGTACCACATGGCGTTCATCGCCAGGTGCAGCCAGCCGAAGTGGATCAGCATGGGCGTGAACAGGCGCCACCACTGCCCCTGCGCCAGCGAGTCGGCCAGCGGATAGAACAGCGCACGGTCCTGGCCGACCATCTGGAAGTTCTGGAAGGTGAACCAGCGTAGCGTTTCCGGGGTAGTGCCCAGCGTGGTGATGGCCGCCACCACGAAGGTCACCAGCAGCACCGCGGCGGTCATCCGGCTCATCTTCAACTGCTGCACGAAGCCTGGCCCGCGGCGCTGCGGCTCGGCCTGCACGGTGAACTCCGGATCACCCTGCGGATAACGCTCATACAGGCTGCGAACCTGCTCGGCCAGCTGGACATTGGGCACCCAGAGCACCTGCTCGCCGGATTCCTCGCTGACCCGGAACGGCACGTTCAACCGGTGCAGCAGGCCGACAAACGCTCCCAGGTCGACTGCCGCCGGCAACCGCATCGCTTCAACTGCGCTCACTCATCGCCCTCCGGACGCTTCACATCCACCCAAACGAACTTGTTGCGGTCCAGCCGCGTTTCCTCGTCCAACCGGTAGGCCGCGAGCTTGCCGTACATCACCGCGCTGTAGTCCAGGCAGGCGAGGTTCGGGCGGATCGGCGCCGGGGTGCCACGCCGCCAGTAGTGGCCGACGAACAGCAGCGGCTCGTCGGCGCCGTAGGTCAGCAGGCGTGACTTCTGCTCCTCGCTCAGGCGTTCGCTGGCCACTTCGTCGGGCAGCGCGTCGGGCTGGAACACGATATCGCCATAGGTTTCCGGCGCGCGGTCCTCTTCCCAGAACTTGGTGCGGAAGGCCGAACGGGTGAAGCCGTCACTACCGGTCAGGGTCATGCCGTTGGGCAGGCGCATGTCGGTGCCGCGCAGCAGGCGATCGCAAGCTTGCTGGGCAAAGCTGCCGGGTTCGGCGGTAGACATGACGAAGGCTTCGTCGATGCGCCCATCCGGGAACTGTCGGCGCAGCGTCTCGATCACGTCGTGGTCCCAGCAGGCATGGACCATGCGGAAGCGCCCCGAGTCGAGGAACAGCGGCATCTCCTGGAACCAGCCGAGAAAGTCGCGCCAGTCCGCCGGGTGGCCTTCGAACTGCTCCAGCGTCTCCTTGATCAGCCGGGCGTGGCGTGGCGTGTGCTCGCGCACGTACTGGCGACCGCTGCCGGGCGCGGCAGGCATCGACCAGCCCAGGGCGTTGAATTCGTGATTGCCCATGATGCACAGCGCCTCGCGGGCGGCGACCATGTCGTGCACCCGGTGCAGCGCTTCTCGGATTCGCGGGCCACGGTCGATGATATCGCCCAGGAACAGCGCCTGGCGCCGCGGGTGCCGCCATACACCGCCCTGAGAGCGATAACCCAGGCGCTCCAGCAGATGGTCGAGGGTGTGCGCGCAGCCGTGGATATCGCCAATCAGGTCATAGCCACGTGCGGGGTCGAGTTCCATCACTCACTGCTCCCGAGGCGGCTGCCCCAGCCCAGCTTGGTCCGGCAGACCTCGTAGTAGTTGTGGTCGATGGGGTGGATCAGGCGCAGCTTCTGTGGCTTCTTGCTCACCGTGACGGTGTCGCCCGGCGCGCAGGTGAAGTGGTTCTGGCCGTCACAGGACACCTGCGGGTAGATCTGCATGTTCGGCGAGACGACGATCTTCAGCTCGCTGTTGCCGTCCACCACGATGGGCCGGCTGGACAGCATGTGCGGGTACATCGGCACCACCACGATGGCATCCAGCTTGGGATGCATGATCGGCCCGCCGGCGGACAGCGCGTAGGCGGTGGAGCCGGTCGGCGTGGCGACGATCAGGCCGTCGGCCTTCTGGCTGCAGACGAACTGGCCGTCGATATACAGCTCGAACTCGATCATCCGCGTGGACTTGCCGGGGTGCAGCACCACGTCGTTCAGCGCGTCGCCCTGGCCAATGGATTCACCGTGGCGGCGCACCAGGGCGTCGAGCAGGAAACGACTCTCGACGATGTACTGGCCGCCGAGCACTTCGGCGACCTTGGTTTCCAGCTCGTCGGGGCGGATATCGGTGAGGAAGCCCAGGCTGCCACGGTTGATCCCCAGCACCGGCACCTTGTGCCGCGCCAGAGCGCGCGCCGCGCCGAGCATGCTGCCGTCGCCGCCGACCACGATCACCAGGTCGCAGATCTCGCCCATGATCTTCCGTGAGCAGGTCTGTAGACCGTGCCCCGGCAGGACCTCGGCGATGGTGTCCTCGAGGATCACGTGCAGGTGGCGCTCAGTGAGGAATTTCTTCAGCCGACGGATGGTTTCCAGCACCTGGGTGCTGCCCAGGCGGCCGATGATGCCGATATTGCGAAAGGGTTCCATGGGACTCCGGACGGCGTTGCGCTACTCGAATGGCGGAATTATGGGCGAAAGGCCCAAGCAGCGGCAAACCGCAGCGTGGCCGGAGCAAGGGTGTAGCAGCTAGGCTTGGGGCATGACCGACTTCACCGCCCTGCTCGACGAGCTGCTGATCGACCTGCGCCAGCCGCAGGTCCGCGACCTCGCCTGGACATTGCTCTCCCCACCCCTGCTGCAACCCGACAGCCCGGCGCTACGCCATCCACTGACTGCCAGTCGTTGGTACTTGCAACCGGCCTTGCTGGCCGACTGGCTGCGCGCCCAGGAGCAGTCGCCGGGCGAGTTGCTGGCGCAGCTCGAGTCCGCACCGCACCAGCGCCTGGGCCGCTACTACGAACGGCTCTGGCAATACGCCCTGGAGCGCGCCCCGGACCTGCGCCTGCTGGCCGCCAACCTGCCGGTGCGCGACAACGGCCAGACCCTCGGCGAACTGGACCTGCTGCTGGAGGACGACGACGGCCTGCATCACCTGGAGCTGGCCATCAAGCTCTACCTCGGCCCCAGCGACGACGGCCCCGACTCCTGGCTCGGGCCGGGCGCCGAAGACCATCTGCTGCGCAAGATCGAGCACTTCTACCAGCATCAGTTGCCCCTCTCTTCCACCGTCGAGGGGCTTGCCGTGGTGCGCGAGCACAGTGACGCCGATCCGGCCCCCGGCCTCTGGCTCGGCGGCTACCTGTTCTATTCCTGGCCTACGCCCTGCCCGCCACCCGCGGGGGCCAGCGACAACCATCAGCGCGGCCGCTGGCTGCACCGGCATGCCTGGCCTGCCTACCAGGCAGAACACCCACACGGCTGGCAGGCCCTGTCCCGCAAGGGCTGGCTATCCCCGGCCGCCGAAGATGAACACTGGAGCACGGAGCGCTTCGCCACCTGGCTGGCAGAACTGCCGGAAGACGGCTTCCCGCAGATGCTGGTGCGAATGGAGTTCCACGAAGGGCGCTGGCGGGAGCAGGAGCGCCTGTTCCTGGTGGGTGACCGCTGGCCAAGGGTGCATAGCGGCTATTCGCGCTGAGCGGCTAGGGTCTTCAACTTCTCTTCCAGCGCTCGCCGTCCCTGCAGGCCACCACTGTGGACCGCGACGATGCGAGTACCGCGCGCGACGCGCCCCGCCGCGACCTCATCGTGCAGCGCCAGCAGCAATTTCCCGGTGTATAGCGGCTCCAGCGGCACGCCACACTCGGCTTCAGTCGCGAGAATGAAGCGCGCCAGCGTCACGTCGATCCGCGCGAAGCCGCCACGACTGGCATCCAGCAGACGGTAGCCGCTATCGGCGGTGCCGCCTTCCCTCAGCAGTTCCGGCACCTGCGCTTCGACGCCATGCCCCGGCGGCACCGCCAGGGCACCGACCACCGGATGCGCACCGCCCTCGCCGAGCACCAGGCCGGCCAGGGTCGTGCCGGTGCCGCAAGCCACCCAGAGCTGCTGGTAGTCCTCCCAACCAAGGGCGCCGAGCTGTTGGCGAATTTGCTCGACCAGTGGCGAGCAACCTTGTGCGCCAGGGAGTCCGCCGCCGCCCTCGCCGACCGCCAGCAACTGGGGATAGCACCGACGCCAGGGCTCCCAGAATTCGGCTTCGTGACGCCGACGATAGCCACCGTAGCCAAGCCAGTGCAGCCGCATGCCGAGCTGGCGCAGGTCGGTAACCGTGGGATTGTCCTGCTCTTCTCCGCGCAGCAGTCCGACGGTCTCGAAACCGAACCGCGCGCCGGCCGCCGCTACCGCGTGCAGGTGATTGGAATGGGCGCCGCCCAAGGTCATCACGCCGGCCAGGCCGAGGTCGGCAGCCTGCTGCAGATAGGGTGCGAGTTTGAACCACTTGTTGCCCGAGACCAGCGAATCCACCCGATCCAGGCGCAACAACGCCAGCTCGACGCCGGCGTGATCAAGCCAATCCAGGTGGGCGCGTTGCAGGGGGGCCTGGGGGCGCCAGCCAGGGAACAGCAAGGCGCCCCGGTCAGCCGCTGGTGACGCTGCGCAGTCTGCCGGCGGTCTTGTGTCGGGAGCAGCAGTTGCTGTCGCCTTCGACAAAGCGGCCGGGAGTTTCCACGCGGTCGATGGGCATGGCGCAACGCTCGCCGTTGGACAGTCGTCCTTCGCAGGCGGGTTGCTGATAATGGGCCAGCCAGCTGCGGTACTGGTCTTCGGCGACGAAGCACTTGGCCGCGGCGTAAGCCATGGGGTTTTCCTGGTAACGGGCGACATCCTGCAGCGACAGGGTCAGATGACCGGCGCCGGGATGGTACACCACGAAGATCACACCCATGCCCGCCAGGCGCTCCAGTACCGAGCCATCGGCCGCCTTGGCCGACAGGGTATCGAGTTCCAGGCGCAGGCCTTCGGCGCCCTGCTGCAGTTGTGTGGCGAGCTGGCGTAGCTGTGCGGTTTCCTCGCGCAGTTGCTCGGCCTCCTTGCGCAGCTGCTGGTTCTCCTGCTGCAGCTGCTGGTCGAGCTCGTTGCGGTAGCCCAGTTCGACGTCACGGACGGAAATCTGCTCCTTGTAGCGAGCTTCCAGGCTGGCCAGGCGTGTGCGGGATTCGTCCTCGATCTGCTGGCGCAGCTGCTCCAGTTCATCGCGACCACTCTGTTCGATGTGGCGCAACTGTGCGGTCAGCTCCTCGCGTCCGCGCTGGAAGCCATTGGCCTGGCCGTCCAGTTCACGGCGCAGGCCGGCATTGATCTCTTCCTCGCGCTTGAGGCCTTCGCGCAGCGCGGCCAGTTCGGCCTGCAGCACCTTGACCTGCTCCTGCGCGCCGAGCTTCAGGCGGCCAAGCTCCTGCTCATGCTGCTGGCTGATCTGCGACAGGCGGGTTTCATGCTGACCGAGCAGCTCGGCGGTCTTCTGTTGGTGCTCCTCGAGCATCGCGCGGGCCAGCTTTTCGGCCTCCTCGCGGGACTCCTCGGCGGGCGCGTACCACTGGTGTTCGTCTGCCATCTGCAGGCGCGCGAGCTCCACGGCGGCCGGTTCTTCTTCCACCAGCACCCCGAGGTTGTTGCGCTTGATGGATTCGCGCAGTTGCACCAGATGGTTCTGGCTCGCCTCCAGGGTCGGGTCCCAGAGATGCATCTGGTGCCAGGACACCGGGCACTGGCTGCGGCAGGCCAGGCGGATAGGCCCGGCGCCCATGTCGGGACCACGGCCAGCGCGGTCGGCCAGGTTGCGCAGTGGCAGGTTCCAGCCTCTGTCGGCTTCGCCCTTCTCGTCGAAGTCCAGATAGAAGAACACCACCGCCTTGACCAGCAGGCGTGGGTTGATCAGCACATAGGCGAGCTGCATCTGCTGATCGGCGTATTCCGGCATCTGCACGACGTTGTCGAGCAGCGCCTCGAATTCGGGGTAGAGCATTTCCCTGCAGACGCCACGGTCGTTGAAGAAGACCACGGCTTCCACCATTTGAGGCTTCTTCTGCATGCTCATCGATTGACCTCTGGGCTGGTGCGGGAGGAAGTCTGGAGAAAAGGGTCTGTCAGAAAAGCAGCACCCAGACAGCGGGAAAATCCCGGCATCCGAGCAAGTCTAGGGGAATTAATGTCGCAGGCAATGTGACTCGGTTGGCACCCGTCCCGGCGGTCAGGCCAAGCGGTTAACCGGCTGGATAATTCTGTGACGCGGTTGGATTTTCGAAAGGGTTTCCGGGCCCGGAAGGGAACTTTTCCGGGCCCGGCTTTGTGACCTGAATCTCAATCGACCCAGGTTACCGCCAACTCAGAGCTCAGCAGCGAGGCGCGAGCCCTGGTTGATGGCGCGCTTGGCGTCGAGCTCGGCAGCCACGTCGGCGCCACCGATCAGGTGCACGCTCTGGCCGGCGGCAACCAGGCCATCGTGCAGCTCACGCAGCGGGTCCTGGCCGGCGCAGACGACCACCGTGTCCACTGGCAGTACCTGCGGCTCGCCGCCGGCGATGCTGATGTGCAGGCCGTCGTTGTCGACCTTGAGGTATTCGACGCTGTTGAGCATCTGTACCTGCTTGTTCTTCAGGCCGGTGCGGTGGATCCAGCCGGTGGTCTTGCCCAGGCCGTCGCCGACCTTGGACTTCTTGCGCTGCAGCAGGAACACCTGGCGCGCCGCGGCATGCGGATGCGCCTGGATACCAGCGATGCCGCCCCGGGCTTCCAGGTTCTCGTCGATACCCCACTCCTGCCAGAAGGCATGGCGATCCAGGCTGGTGGACTCGCCGGCATGGGTGATGTATTCGGAGACGTCGAAGCCGATGCCGCCAGCCCCGATCACTGCGGCAGTCTTGCCGACCGGCTTGCGCTCGAGGATGGCATCCAGGTAGCTGATCACCTTGGCATTCTCGATGCCCGGAATAGCCGGGGTGCGCGGCACGATACCGGTGGCCAGGATGACTTCGTCGAAGCCGCCCTTGACCAGGTCATCGACGCTGACGCGGGTATTCAGGCGCAGGTCGACGCCGGTGGTTTCCACCTTGCGCTTGAAGTAGCGCAGCGTCTCGTAGAACTCTTCCTTGCCCGGCACGCGCTTGGCGACGTTGAACTGGCCACCGATCTCGCTGGCCGAATCGAACAGGGTCACCTCGTGGCCGCGCTCGGCCGCCACGGTAGCAGCGGACAGGCCCGCAGGCCCGGCACCGACCACGGCGATCTTCTTCACATGGGTGGTTGGGATGTAGTTCAGCTCGGTCTCGTGACAGGCGCGCGGGTTCACCAGGCAGCTGGTCAGCTTGCCGCCGAAGGTGTGGTCCAGGCAGGCCTGGTTGCAGCCGATGCAGGTGTTGATCTCGTCGGCGCGGCCTTCGGCAGCCTTGTTGACGAAGTCCGGGTCGGCGAGGAACGGACGGGCCATGGAGACCATGTCGGCATCGCCTTCGGCCAGTACCTGCTCGGCGATTTCCGGGGTGTTGATGCGGTTGGTGGTGACCAGCGGGATGCCGATCTCGCCACGCAGCTTGGCGGTGACCTTGGTGAAGGCCGCGCGCGGCACCTTGGTGGCGATGGTCGGGATGCGCGCTTCGTGCCAGCCAATGCCGGTGTTGATGATG
Organism: Pseudomonas sp. YH-1; assembly: GCF_051990045.1. Classification (NCBI taxonomy): domain Bacteria; kingdom Pseudomonadati; phylum Pseudomonadota; class Gammaproteobacteria; order Pseudomonadales; family Pseudomonadaceae; genus Pseudomonas; species Pseudomonas sp. YH-1. The sequence goes on from NZ_CP178184.1 coordinate 5,524,835, forward strand.
GTGGCGCCGGCCTGCTCGATGGCCTTCGCCAGCAGGACGATCTCGTCCCAGGTGCTGCCGCCTTCGACCAGGTCGAGCATCGACAGGCGATAGATGATGATGAAGTTCGGGCCTACGGCCTCACGCACGCGGCGGACGATTTCCACCGGCAGGCGCATGCGGTTCTCGTAGCTGCCGCCCCAGCGGTCGGTGCGGTGGTTGGTGTGGGCGGCGAGGAACTGGTTGATGAAGTAGCCTTCCGAACCCATGATCTCGACGCCGTCGTAGCCGGCCACCTGGGCCAGGCTGGAACAGTTGACGAAGTCGGCGATCTGCTTCTCGATGCCCTCTTCATCCAGCTCGCGCGGCTTGAACGGGTTGATCGGCGCCTGGATGGCGCTGGGCGCTACGGACTTGGGGCTGTAGGCGTAACGGCCGGCGTGGAGGATCTGCATGCAGATCTTGCCGCCCGCCTCGTGCACCGCCTGGGTGACGATCTTGTGCTTCTCGGCTTCTTCGGCGGTGCTCAGCTTGGCTGCGCCGGAATACACGCCGCCCTCCTCGTTCGGGCCGATGCCACCGGTGACCATCAGGCCGACGCCGCCACGGGCACGCTCGGCGAAATAGGCCGCCATGCGTTCGAAGCCCTGGGGTTTCTCTTCCAGGCCGGTGTGCATGGAGCCCATCAGGGTACGGTTGCGCAGGGTGGTGAAACCCAGGTCCAGCGGCGCGAGCAGGTGCGGATAAGTGGCGGTCATGATTCCTCCGGCATTCACGATGATGCCGCGCCCTCAGCCTGCGGAACGGCTCGGCATGGGGCGCGGTCGGTATGGGGCTGACTCTAAGGAGCGCACCTCCACCGCTCAATGATCGAAAATGACAAGTTACTGACCAAAGATGACACCCCGCCTTGGCAACGCCCGGCCCAAGCCCTACCCTGTGAGGCATCCCATGAGTACCCGTCGTTTATGCGCAAGCTGATCTTCCTCGTCCTGGTGATCCTCTTCGCCGGCTATGCCGGCTGGGCGGAGCGTCGCCCGGTAGGCCACTACCTGTCCGACCTGCGCAGTGAGGTCTCGCTCAACCAGGGCCAGCCGTCCGAGCGCGGCAACCTGCTGGGCGTGCAGCCGGAGCTGTTCACCCAGGACTACCAGAGCGTCGAGCGCCTGCACCTGAAGTTCCGCGCCTACCTGGCCAAGGCCCGAGACGAAGGGCTGATCAACCCTCGCACCGTGGTGGTCTTCCCCGAGCACATCGGCACCTGGCTGGTGGCCGCCGGTGAGAAGCCCGAGGTCTACCAGACCGAGCACATCGCCGAGGCCATGGAATGGATGGCCGCCAGCAACCCGCTGAAACTGGCGCGCGGCTGGCTCGGTGCCAAGGGCGAGGACCGCATGGCCGACGCCCTGTTCCGCATGAAGGCCGTGGACATGGCCCACGACTACCAGACGCTGTTCGGCTCGCTGGCAAAGGAATTCGGCGTGACCATAGTCGCCGGCTCCATTGTGCTGCCCAACCCGCGCATCGTCGAAGGACAGATTCGCACCGGCAACGGTCGCCTCTACAACGTCAGCCAGGTCTTCGGCAGCGACGGCCTGCCCCTGGGCAAACCGCAGCGCAAGCTGTTCCCCATCGACGACGAGAAAGGCTTCACCGGCAGCGGCGATGCGGACGACCTGCAGGTCCTGCAGACCCCAGCCGGGCGCCTGGGTGTACTGGTCTGCGCCGACAGCTGGTATCCGACAAGCTACGCCGCGCTGGCGGCGAACAAACCCGACATCATCGCGGTGCCCGCCTTTCTTACTGGCAACGGCAGCTGGAGCAAGCCGTGGAAGGGGTACAACGGCGGTGCGACACCGAGCGACGTGACCCTCAAGCCCGGTGCGCTTTCCGAAGGTGAAGCCTGGGAACGCCTGGCCCTGGCCGGCCGTCTCGGCGAAAGCGGCGCTCACGCCGGGATCACTGTGTTCTTCCGCGGCCATCTCTGGGACCTGGGCAGCGACGGTCGCAGCCTGGTGATCAATGGCAACGGCCATACCCTGGCGCCCGACGGCCCCGGCGCACGCCTGATCAACCTCTGGCTATGAACCGCCCGACCATGCGGCTCGGCGACCTTTCGGTGGGTTTTGTCCACAGCCTCGCCGATGCGCTGGCGGAGAGCGGCGTCGCTCCACAAGCCCTGCTTCAACAATACGGACTGGACGCGGCACGCCTGGGCGAGCCCGGCGCACGCCTGTCGATCCCCCGCTACATGCGTCTGGGCCACGCGGCCATCCAGCAGAGCGGCGACCCGACCCTTGGCCTGCGCATGGGCCAGTTGAGCCGACCAGGCCAGAGCGGTCTGGCGGGTGTCACCGCCGCCCAGGCACCGAACCTGCGCGCCGCCGCCCGCGCGCTGATCCGTTTCGAGCCGCTCTACGCGCAGAACTACCGCGGCCAGAGCAGCTTCATCGAGGACGCCAGCGGCGCCTGGCTGCGCTTCTACTCCATCAGCCCGTACAACGCCTACAACCGTTTCGTGGTGGATTCGGTGCTGGCCGGCTGGGTGAGCATGCTCGGCAGCATCGGCGCGCAGCCGCTGCGCCCGGAAAAGGTCGAGATCGAGTATCCGGCGCCTGCCTGGGCGTCGCGCTTCGAAGAGATGCTTGGCTGCGCGGTGGAGTTCGGCGCCGAGCACAACCAGCTGCGTCTGGACCAGGCAGCGCTGGCGCGCGCCAACCCGGACCACTGCCCGAGCACCTGGCGGCAATTGCTGGATATCTGCGAAAAGGAACTTGAACAACAGACTCGAACACGCAGCCTGCGCGAGCGCGTTGCCCAGCTGCTGGGCCCGATGCTCAATGGTCGCGAGCCGGACCTGGAGGAAGTGGCCGCGCGGCTCAAGCTGCCGACCTGGACGCTACGCCGCAAGCTGGCCGAGGAAGGCACACAGTTCCGCAGCATCCTCAACGACACCCGCCGCGACCTGGCGATGATCTACATCCGCGACACCGACCTGGCATTCGGCGAGATCGCCTACCTGCTCGGCTTCGCCTCCGCCGAGGCCTTCCAGCGCGCCTTCAAGCGCTGGAGCGGGCAAACGCCTGGGGAGTTCCGTCGCGCCCAGCGCCACAGCGCCTGATCACATTTCCGTGGCGTCGTCGGCCGGTTCCGGCAGATCCTGTTCCACGGCGTGCAGTTCGAGCAGTTCTTCCTGATAGTCGTCCATTGGCTTTTCTCCTGACCGTTCGATCCGGTTTTAGCAAAGACCATGGGGGAAAAGCTAGACGCCAAAGGTGAACGACCTGTGACAGCGTCTTACAGTGCGACGGTAGCATTTTCGGACGGAAACGAAAAAACCCTCAGGTATTGCTACCTGAGGGCTTTCGAATATGGCGCAGCGGACGGGACTCGAACCCGCGACCCCCGGCGTGACAGGCCGGTATTCTAACCGACTGAACTACCGCTGCGTGTCGGTTGGACTTTCGTCCGGTACAGCAACCTCCTTGCGCCTGGAGTGAATCACTCGACAAGCTGGTTCGGGGTAGGAACCAAGGAGGGGGAAAATGGCGCAGCGGACGGGACTCGAACCCGCGACCCCCGGCGTGACAGGCCGGTATTCTAACCGACTGAACTACCGCTGCGCGTAACTTGCGAGAGTGGTGGGTGATGACGGGATCGAACCGCCGACCCTCTGCTTGTAAGGCAGATGCTCTCCCAGCTGAGCTAATCACCCTTCGTCTCGAAGTGGGGCGCATTCTACAGCCGGCAGAACCTAAGTCAATGCCCTGATTGAACTTTTTTTCATTTTCCGCGAAAAAAGTTCGGCGTGCGGTTAATGACCTCGGTGCGGCTCCAGATTCGCGAGCAAGCTCGCTCTTACAGAGTCAACCTAGCGAGCGCTCTTGTAGGAGCGAGCTTGCTCGCGAACAGCCTACGCCCGGAGTCGGAGAGGCACAAAAGAAAAAGGGCGACCCTCGGGCCGCCCTCCTCTTCCACGTTCGACGGTCAGTCGAGGTAGATCATCTTGCGCGTCATGCCGCCGTCGATCACCAGCTCCTGGCCGGTGACGAAGCCGGCACTGTCGCCGATCAGCCAGGCCACCGCCGAGGCAATGTCCTCGACCGTACCGACACGGCCGACCAGGTGCTGGTCATGGTCCAGCTCGGTCAGCGGCTCGGCTTCGCGCTCGCGCAGATCGCGAGCGTCGATCCAGCCGGGGGAAATCGCGTTGACACGGATTTCCGGCCCCAGACTGCTGGCCAGGGCATGGGTCAGCGACAGCAGCCCGCCCTTGCTCGCCGCGTAGGCTTCGGAATTCGGCTCGGACTGGTGCGCGCGAGTGGAGGCGATGTTGACGATGGCACCGCTGTGAGCGCGCAGGTACGGCGCGCAGTGCTTGGCCAGCAGCATCGGGCCGGTGAGGTTCACCGCCAGGGTACGGTTCCACTCGTTCAGGCCGAGGCTTTCCAGCGCCGTATTGTGCGGCCGGGCGATGGCGGCATTGCTCACCAGCGCATCCAGGCGGCCGAACTGGCCGATCAGCTCGGCCACAGCCGCAACGACCTGCCCTTCGCTGGCCACGTCCAGCGCGATGAAGCTGGCGCGCTCGCCCAGCGCCGCCGCGACTTTCGGGCCGCGCTCGCGATCGATGTCCGCCAGCACTACCTGCCAGCCCTCGGCGACCAGCCAGGCAGCGACGCCCAGGCCGATGCCGTGTGCCGCACCGGTGACCAGCACCACCTGGCCGTTGCCCAGGGCGTCCATCACGCTCACAGCGCCGCCAGGCCTCGCGCCAGGTCGGCCTTGATGTCATCGACATCTTCCAGGCCCACGGCGACGCGGATCAGGTTGTCACGAATGCCGGCGTTCTCGCGCTCGGCCGGCGACAAGCGACCGTGGGAGGTAGTGGCCGGATGGGCAATGGTGGTCTTGGTGTCACCCAGGTTGGTGGTGATGGAGATCATCCGGGTGGCATCGATGCAGCGCCAGGCCGCCTCCTTGCCGCCCTTCACCTCGAAGCTCACCACCGCGCCGAAGCCCTTCTGCTGACGCTTGGCCAGTTCGTGCTGCGGATGACTGGTGAGACCTGCGTAGTACACACGCTCTACCCCCGGCTGCTGCTCCAGCCACTGCGCGACCAACTGGGCCGAGGCGCTGTGGGCCTGCATGCGCACGCGCAAGGTTTCCAGCCCCTTGATGAAGATCCAGGCGTTGAACGGGCTGAGGGTCGGGCCAGCGGTACGCAGGAAGCCGACAACTGGCTCCATCTGCGCACGGCGACCGGCGACTACACCACCCATGGTGCGGCCTTGGCCGTCGATGTACTTGGTCGCGGAGTGGATCACCACATCCGCGCCCAGCTTCAGCGGCTGCTGCAGCGCCGGGGTGCAGAAGCAGTTATCCACCGCCAGCAACGCGCCCTTGGCGTGAGCGATTTCAGCCAGTGCGGCAATGTCGACCAGCTCGGCCAGCGGGTTGGACGGCGACTCGACGAAGAACAGCTTGGTGTTCGGCTTGCAGGCTGCTTCCCAGGCTTTCAGGTCGCTCAGTGGCGGGTAGTCCACCTCGATGCCGAAGCGTTTGAAGTACTTCTCGAACAGGCTGATGGTCGAGCCGAACACACTGCGCGAGACCAGCACGTGGTCACCAGCGCTGCACAGGCTCATCACCAGGGAAAGGATGGCCGACATGCCGGTGGACGTGGCCACCGCCTGCTCGGCGCCTTCCAGCGCAGCGATGCGCTCCTCGAAGGTGCGCACCGTAGGGTTGGTGTAACGCGAGTAGACATTGCCCGGCACTTCACCGGCGAAGCGCGCGGCAGCATCGGCGGCGCTGCGGAACACATAACTGGAAGTGGTGAACAGGCCTTCGCCATGTTCGCCTTCCGGGGTGCGGCGTTGCCCGGCGCGCACTGCGAGGGTGTCGAAACCGACGCCCTCCAGGTCGCTGTCCAGCCGGCCGGCTTCCCAATCCTGAGCCATGCCCTGCTCTCCCTATTCGTTTCTAACTCAGTCGTTATACAGATCGATGATGGCGCTGACCGCGGCACCCTTGGTCTTGGTCGCGTCGTTGCGCGCCTGCTCGATCTTGTTCAGATAGGCTTCGTCGACGTCGCCGGTGACGTATTCACCGTTGAACACGGCGCAGTCGAAGTGTTCGATCTTGATCTTGCCGCCCTCGGTGGATTCGATCAGGTCCTGCAGGTCCTGATACACCAGCCAGTCGGCTCCGATCAGCTCGCCGACTTCCTCGGTGCTGCGGTTGTGTGCGATCAGCTCGTGGGCGCTCGGCATGTCGATGCCGTAGACGTTGGGGTAGCGCACCGCCGGGGCGGCGGAGCAGAAGTAGACGTTCTTCGCGCCAGCCTCGCGGGCCATCTGGATAATCTGCTTGCAGGTGGTGCCGCGAACGATGGAGTCGTCCACCAGCATCACGTTTTTGCCGCGGAATTCCAGCTCGATGGCGTTGAGCTTCTGGCGAACCGACTTCTTGCGCGCGGCCTGGCCGGGCATGATGAAGGTACGGCCGATGTAGCGGTTCTTCACGAAGCCTTCGCGGAACTTCACGCCCAGGCGGTTGGCCAGTTCCAGCGCAGCGGTGCGGCTGGTGTCCGGGATCGGGATGACCACGTCGATGTCGTGGTCCGGACGCTCGCGGAGGATCTTGTCGGCCAGCTTCTCGCCCATGCGCAGGCGCGCCTTGTAGACCGAGATGCCATCGATGATGGAGTCCGGACGAGCCAGGTAGACGTGCTCGAAGATGCACGGCGCGTACTGCGGGTTGGCCGCGCACTGACGGGTGTAGAGCTTGCCGTCTTCGGTGATGTACACCGCTTCGCCCGGGGCCAGGTCACGGATCAGGGTGAAGCCGAGGACGTCCAGGGCCACGCTTTCCGAAGCGATCATGTACTCCACGCCGTTCTCGGTGTGACGCTGACCGAAGACGATCGGGCGGATCGCGTGCGGGTCGCGGAAGCCAACGATGCCGTAGCCGGTGATCATTGCCACCACGGCGTAGCCACCCACACAACGGGCATGCACGCCAGCAACGGCGGCGAACACGTCTTCCTCGGTGGGCTGCAGCTTGTTGCGCACCGCCAGTTCATGGGCGAACACGTTGAGCAGCACTTCCGAGTCGGAGTTGGTGTTCACGTGACGCAGGTCGGATTCGTAGATTTCCTTGGCCAACTGCTCGACGTTGGTCAGGTTGCCGTTGTGCGCCAGGGTGATGCCGTACGGCGAGTTGACGTAGAACGGCTGCGCCTCGGCGGAGCTGGAGCTGCCCGCAGTCGGGTAGCGCACATGACCGATGCCGATCTTGCCGACCAGGCGCTGCATGTGACGCTGCTGGAAGACGTCACGGACCAGGCCGTTGTCCTTGCGCAGGTACAGACGGTCGTCCTGACAGGTGACGATCCCCGCAGCGTCCTGGCCACGATGCTGGAGAACGGTGAGGGCGTCATACAGCGCCTGATTGACGTTCGACTTGCCCACGATACCGACGATGCCACACATGCGACGCAACCCCTAGTTGGTGTTCAGGCTAAAACAATTCCGTATTCGGCAGTATCCACCGGACCTGCCATAGCGGCGACGGCTACCCGTCGCCTCCGCCCGCCCGTCACTGGGCCGGCAGCAAAGACCCCACTCCGGATGGCGGAGTGATGGTAACGCCGGACATCCACTGCCCGGCAAAAGTCAGGATGAAGTTCTTCGACCAGTCGGCGACCATCAGGAAATGCGGCATCAGCACCGACTGCTGCCACCACGGATCCTGCTGCACCGGCGCAAGGCTCAGCAGACCGACCAGCAGAACCACCAGCAGCACACCACGGGCGCCGCCGAATACCATGCCGAGCACACGGTCGGTGCCGGACATTCCGGTCACCCGCACCAGCTCGCTGATGAGGAAGTTGACCAGTGCGCCCAGCAGCAGCGTGACGACGAAAAGAAGAGCGCAAGCGGCGATGACACGCCCCGAGGGCAGCTGAATGTAGGGTGCGAGATGCTCGGCCAGGGCGCCGCCGAACATCCAGGCGACCGCACCGGCTACGATCCAGGTGACCAGCGACAGGGCTTCCTTGACGAAACCACGGCTCAAGCTGATCAGGCTGGAAATGACGATGATGCCGATCATCGTCCAATCGACCCAGGTAAATGCCACGTTGCGGCCCAGAAACGGAAAGGCCCCGCATTTTAGCAGAGGCCTTCGATTTAGAAGAGCCCCAGTTTGACATGGGGCTGATTGAGAGAAGCTAACGAACGGGCTCAGCCACGCTCAGGCTGGAAACGCACCACGAAGCCATTGAGCTTCTGCTGCTTGCCCAGTTGGTCGCGCAGGCGATCTGCCTCGGCGCGCTCGACCACCGGACCGACGAATACCCGGTTCATGCCGTCGAAGCTGCGCACATAGGCGTTGTAGCCCTGACTGCGCAGGGACTTCTGCAATTCGTCGGCGCGTGCACGGTTGGACAGGCTGGCCAGCTGCACCGACCAGCTCACCGGCAGGTTGTTGCTGTCCAGGCGCTGGGCCGGCTGTTGCGCCGGAGCGACAGGAGCGGCGCTAGCCTGAACCTGGGCAGGCGCAGCCGGCTTGGGAGCGACCGGTTGCGGGGCCGCAGCCTTGGGCTGTGCCGGCTGGGCCTGCTGGGTCGGCAGGCTGGCGATGGGGGCGGAAGGCGCCTGCGCCGGGGCCACTTCGGCCGGCGGCACGGCGTTGTCCGCATCCTCGGCCTGGGGCTCGGGAACCTCGGTAGGCTGCACTTCGACGGTGGGCATGGCCGGTGGCTTGGGCATCACCGGCGCTTCGACCACCACCTGGCGTACATCATCCTCGCGGGAGAACAGCATCGGCAGGAAGATCACGGCCAGTGCCAACAGCACCAGCGCTCCGACTACCCGCTGCTTGAGCCCCTTATCGAGCAACGCCATGCACAACTCCCCTTAGGTGTACTTCATTGAGCAGCTTATTGAGCAGCCTTGGCGAGCCACTCCAGGGCATCCGCCACGCTGTAGAACGAACCGAACACCAGAATCTCGTCATCAGTGCCCGCTGCATCGCACTGCGCCACCAGCGCCGCAGCGATATCGCCATGGCAACTGACCTGCGCCCCGCGAGCCTGCAGCGCAGCCTCCAGCTCTTCGGCCGGACGACTGCGACCGGTGGGCAGCGGCGCGACGGCCCAATCCTGCACCAAGCCGAGCACGGGTTCCAGTACGCCGTCGAGGTCCTTGTCCGCCAGCAGACCGAACACTGCGTGGCGCACACCCTTGGGCGGCGCTGCGCGCAGGCGGCTGGCGAGGTATTGCGCTGCGTGCGGATTATGCCCGACGTCGAGCAGCAAGTGGCGCTCTTCGCCATGCCATTGCACAGTGCGACGATCCAGGCGCCCGGTCACACGGGTGCGCTGAAGTGCGGCGACCAGCTGCTCGCGCTGCCATGGCAGGCCCAGCAAGGCATAGACCTGCAAGGCCAGTGCGGCGTTCTCCATTGGCAGGTCGAGCAACGGCAGGTTGTGCAGGCTCAGCGCCTCGCCAGTGGAGGAGCGACCACGCCAGTGCCAGTCGCCCTCGCCCATCGCCAGGTCGAAATCCCGGCCGCGCAGGACCAGTGGTGACCCGAGCTTGCGCGCCTGCTCCAGGATCGGCGCCGGCGGCTCCAGGTCACCGCAGACGGCAGGCTTGCCGGCGCGGAAGATACCGGCCTTCTCGAAAGCCACGCTTTCGCGCGTGTCACCTAGCCAGTCGGCGTGGTCGATGCCGATACTGGTGACCACGGCAACGTCGGAGTCGATCAGGTTGACCGCATCCAGACGACCGCCCAGGCCGACTTCCAGTACCACGGCATCGAGGTTGGCTCGCCCGAACAGCCAGAAGGCCGCGAGGGTGCCCATTTCGAAGTAGGTCAGGGAAATTTCGCCACGAGCCGCCTCAACAGCGGCGAAGGCTTCGCAGAGCGCCTCATCGCTGGCTTCGACGCCATCGATGAGCACGCGCTCGTTGTAGCGCAGCAGGTGCGGCGAGCTGTAGACGCCGACACGCTGTTCCTGCTCACCCAGCAGGGCGGCGAGGAAGGCACAGGTGGAACCCTTGCCGTTGGTGCCCGTGACGGTCACCACGCGGGGCGCGGGGCGCCCCAGGCCAAGCCGGCCAGCTACTTCACGGGAGCGATCCAGCCCCATGTCGATTGCCGTGGGGTGGAGTTGTTCGAGATAGCTGAGCCAGTCGGCAAGGGTACGTTGGGTCATCCTGCGAGTGCGGCGCTGGGAGTGTGGGTGAACTTGGCCAGAACCTTCGCCAGACGCGGGCGCAGCTCGGCACGGTGGACGATCATGTCGATGGCGCCGTGCTCCAGCAGGAACTCGCTGCGCTGGAAGCCTTCCGGCAGCTTCTCGCGCACGGTCTGCTCGATCACGCGCGGCCCGGCGAAGCCGATCAGGGCGCGTGGCTCGCCGACGATCACATCGCCGAGCATCGCCAGGCTCGCGGATACGCCGCCATAGACCGGATCGGTCAGCACGGAGATGAACGGGATGCCTTCTTCGCGCAGACGGGCCAGCGCGGCGGAGGTCTTGGCCATCTGCATCAGGGAAATCAGCGCTTCCTGCATGCGCGCGCCACCCGAGGCGGAGAAGCAGATCATCGGGCAACGGTTTTCCAGGGCGTAGTTGGCGGCGCGCACGAAGCGCTCACCAACGATGGAACCCATGGAGCCGCCCATGAAGGAGAACTCGAAGGCACTGACCACGACCGGCATGCCCATCAGCTTGCCGCTCATGGAGATCAGCGCGTCCTTCTCGCCGGTGTCTTTCTGCGCAGCAGTCAGGCGGTCCTTGTACTTCTTGCTGTCGCGGAACTTCAGGCGATCCACCGGCTCGAGCTCGGCACCCAGCTCCTCGCGACCTTCTTCATCGAGGAAGATATCGATGCGCGCACGGGCGCCGATACGCATGTGGTGATCGCACTTGGGGCAGACGTCGAGGGTCTTTTCCAGCTCCGGACGGTACAGCACCGCCTCGCAGGACGGGCACTTGTGCCACAGGCCTTCCGGTACCGAGCTCTTCTTCGCCTCGGAACGCATGATGGAAGGGATCAGCTTGTCTACCAGCCAGTTGCTCATGCTCTCGTCTCCAGTGCAGTGACACGGCGCGATGGGTTGCGCGTGCCGCTGAGCAAATTCATCGTCGCGGTTCCAACCTCAAGGCCGGAACCCCTCGCAAACAAAGGCGCCGCCAGGGGCGTCGCCACGGATACAGCATTCGATACGGACCGTCGGCAGGCAGCTGTTCCTGCTGCGACGACTCCCAGCGCTCCCCAAGGGCAGCGATTGGGTAGTGGACGGCGGCAGGCCGCTCGTCGTCACATGAAGATTCCGCTTCAGGCCACCGAATGACACTGCTCGATGAAATCGCGGATCTTCTGCGCATCCTTGATGCCCTTGCTCGCCTCCACCCCACCGCTCACATCCACGGCATAAGGGCGCACCTGGGCAATGGCATCGGCCACGTTGGCGACCGTCAGCCCCCCTGCCAGGATCAGCGGACGCTGCACATCCTTCGGCACCAGGGTCCAGTCGAAAGCCAGCCCGGTTCCGCCAGGAACACCCTCCACATAGGTATCGAGGAGGAATCCGCTGGCCTGTGGATATTTCGCAATCTGCGCTGCCACGTCGTCACCCGGCTTCACCCGCAGGGCCTTGAGGTAGCGCTTGTGCCAGCCGGAGCAGGCCTCGGGCGTCTCGTCGCCATGGAACTGCAGGACATCCAGCGGCACCGCATCGAGAATCTCCCCCAACTCGCAGCGGCTGGCGTCCACGAACAGGCCGACGGTACTGACGAAGGGCGGTAGCGCAGCGACTATCGCCCGCGCCTGCTGGATGCTCACCGCGCGCGGGCTCTTGGCGTAGAACACCAGGCCGATGGCGTCGGCGCCCGCCTCGGCGGCGGCCAGGGCATCCTCGACTCGGGTAATACCGCAGATTTTGATGCGAACGGCGGACAAGATGCAGCAACCTTCAGGCAAGTGATCGATCGATGGTAGCAAATGCCCCTGGCATCGTCAGCCGACGATATCCGGCAAACTTGAAAGGAAATGTGGCCCCAGGTAGCGCTGGGGCAAGACGAATTCCTCCGGGTATTCCACGCTCACCAGGTACAGCCCATAAGGATGCGCAGTAATACCGCTGGCACGCCGATCGCGCGCGGCCAGCGCTTCGGCCGCCCATTCCACCGGGCGCTCACCGGCACCGATGGTCATCAACATCCCGGCAAAGTTGCGCACCATGTGATGCAGGAAGGCGTTGGCGCGGACGTCCAGCACGATGAAACGCCCGTGCTCGATCACCTCCAGGTGATGCACTGTCTTCACTGCCGACTTGGCCTGGCACTGCACCGCACGGAACGAGGTGAAGTCGTGGGTGCCGACCAGCGCGCGAGCCGCCTCGCGCATGCGCGAGACATCCAGCGGACGGTGGTTCCAGGTGACCTCCTCGGCCATGTGCGCCGGGCGGATCTGGTCGTTGTAGATCACATAGCGATAGCGCCGCGCCATGGCGGTGAAGCGCGCATGGAAATGCGCGGGCATCACCTTGGCCCAGGTCACGCTGATGTCGTTGGGCAGGTTGGCATTGGTGCCCATGACCCAGGCGATGAGCGAGCGCTCGGCGGTGGTATCGAAATGCACCACCTGGCCGCTCGCGTGCACCAGCGCATCGGTACGGCCTGCGCACATCAGCGAGACCGGGTGATCAGCCACTCGGGACAGGGCTTTTTCCAGCGCGCCCTGCACGGTCGGCACGCCATTTTCCTGGCGCTGCCAACCGCGATATCGCGAGCCTTTGAATTCGACGCCCAGGGCAATCCTGGAAACGCCAACGGCGGCCGATTCGGCCGCCGCTGAGGGTACTGCTTCAATCATCTATCTGGAGCCTTCCGGCTCAGGCGATACGCCCGAGCAGTTCGCGAGCTTCCTGCTGCTGGTTGTCGTTACCCTCGGTGATGACTTCATCGAGGATGTCGCGGGCGCCTTCGGTGTCGCCCATGTCGATGTAGGCACGCGCCAGGTCGAGCTTGGTGGCCGCTTCGTCGGCACCGGAGAGGAAGTCGAAATCGTCTTCGTCGTCGGCACCCTCGCCCGGCAGATCCAGTTCACTGGCGGAGAAGCTCTCCTCTGCCAGCGACTCGACGGGAGCCTGCGGCTCGTCGTTGTGTGCGGAAATACGGTCGAGCTCGGCACTGACTTCGTCCAGTTGGGCGGCGAAGCTGTCATCGGCCTTGGCCGGTGCCGGCTCGTCATCCGCGAGGGACAGATCGAAGTCATCCGGCAGGTCGTCGGCTTGCGGCGCCTTGCTCTCGATATCCAGGCTGAACTCCTCGGGGCTCACACCGGACAGCGAAGCGGTGTCATCGTCCAGACCCAGCAGGAAGTCGTCTTCTGCCGAAGTCAGGGCGGAGTGGGAGTCTTTCTCCAGGTCCTTGTCCAGGTCCAGGGAGAAGTCACCCAGATCGCCGGCCAGCGACGGAGCCTCGACCTTGGCAGCCGGCTCTTCCGGCAGGTCCAGATCGAAGGCGAAGTCGTCCTCGGCCTTGGTGCTCGGCGCCGGAGCCGGCGAGCCGCCCAGGCTCAGGTCGTCGTCCAGGTCGAAGCTACCGAAGGACAGTTCGTCATCCTGCTGCGAGGCCGGAGCGGCGGGTTTGTCGTCACCCAGCTCCAGATCGTCCAGCGCCAGATCGAAGGCGTCGTCAAGGTCGCCGTGGGGCTGAGCTGCGGATTCCACAGTGGCGGCCGGACTATCAGTAGACGGGCTGTCGATAGTGAAGTCGTCCAGGCTGAACCCATCGAGATCATCGTCGGAAGCCGCCGCGGCAGCGGCTAGTCCACCACCCACGGCAGCCAGGGTAACCATGCCCGGGTAACGGGACTTCAGCTGCTCGACCTGGGGTTCGGCGCCGCCGATCTCACGCAGTTCGTTTTCCTGACGGGCGAAACCTTCGCGATCACCAATCTCGGCATAGACCTCCATCAGCTTCAGACGCAGGTCGGTGCGCTGCGGTTCGTCGTAGATGGCGCCCTGCAGCAGTTCGGCAGCCTGGTTGAAGCGGCCGTAGGCGATGTAGATATCCGCCTCGCCCAGCGCATCGCTGGTCTGCGCGGCAACACGCTCGGGCGCCGCTTGCGCCGGAGCGACAACCTCGGCGGCCTGCGGCACGTCCAGGGTGTCCAGCTCGCTGCCGGCGAGGGTCAGGTCGTCGTCGAGGTGCGGCTCGTCATCACCGGCATAGGCAGCGAGGCTTTCCTGCTCCTTGGCGGCGCGACGGCGGGAAATGATCATCAGCAGCACCAGCAGGGCCAGCAAGGCGCTGCCGGCGATGGCGCCCAGCCAGATCGGATTGGCGAGAATCTCGTCGACGATGCTGGTCTCGGCCTGCTCGACCGGTGCAACAACGGGAGCCGGAGCCGGTTGCGGCTTCTGCGCCTCGGGCGCGGGGACCGCTGCGGCAGGAGCCGGAGCGGGTGCCGGAGCCGGCTGCGCCTCGGCAGCAGGAGCCGGCGGGGTGCCTGCATCGCCACTCGGAGCCGCTGCGGCCGGTTGATCTGCTACCGCCGGAGCCGCCGGCTGGGCAGCCGACTCTGCGCCCGGCACGGGAGCCGGAACGGCGGCGGCGCCATTGGTGGCGGCAGTCTTGTCGTTGCCCAGCTCGCTCTGCAGCTTGGCCAGCTGTGCATCCTTCAGCGCGATGAGCTTCTGCAGCTTGTCCATCTGGCTCTGCAGATCGGTCATGCGGCTGCTCAGCTCGTCGTTCTCGCGACGGGTGCTGTCGAGGCTTTCCTTGGTGACGGCCAGCTTGTCAGCGACGGCCTGGCCGTCTTTGCTGCCCTTGTCCCCCCCCTTGGCCTTGCCGTTCTCGCCGGAAAGCAGACGCAGGCTGTCCTTGGTCTCGGCCTGGGCCGGAGCGTTACCGGCGTTGGCGCGCTGGGTGGCATCCAGCTGACGGGCGCCGCCGGTGGGCAGGCTGCGACCTTCACGCCAGGCGGTGTACTGCTGGTTGACTTCGGCCACGGCAGCCGGCTGGGTACGCGCCTTGATCTGCTCGGCATCGGGCAGGCGCAGCACCTGGCCGCTCTTCAGGCGGTTGATGTTGCCGCCGAGGAAGGCATCGGGGTTGAGGTCCTGGATCGCCAGCATGGTCTGCTGGACGGAAACGCTGCCATCCGGGCGCGCACGGGCGGCGATTTCCCAGAGGGTGTCGTTCTTGCCGGTGCGGTACTCATTGCCTTCCAGGCGGCGAGACGGGGCAGCCGGAGCGGAGCTCGGAGCGGGAGTCGCACGCGGCGCGGCAGTGGCGGACGGGCGCACCACCGGAGCGGGAACGGCCATCGGCGCACGCGGCACGGCAGCAGCGGTCTGCGGCGAATACAGTGGCGGGTCCAGCAGCACGGTGTACTCGCGCAGCAGACGGCCATTGGGCCAGAGCACTTCCACGAGGAAGTTCAGGTAGGGTTCCTGTACCGGCCGGTCGGAGGTCACGCGGATGACGCTCTTGCCGTTCGGCTTGACGATGGGAGTGAACTTCAGCCCGGTCAGGAAGTACTGACGGTCAACGCCGGCCTTGTTGAAGTCTTCCGGCGAAGCCAGCTTCGGGATGACCTCGGCCGCGGACAGGTCACGAACTTCGACCAGCTCGATTTCGGCATCCAGCGGCTGGTTCAGCGCCGAACGCAGGTGGATATCCCCCAACCCCAGCGCATGCGCCATGCCGGAGGTCAGTGCCGAAGCAGCTGCGATTGCCTGCACCAGTTTGCGAAGCCGGACCATATATTAATCCCTTGTTTTAATAGCTTTTTTCTGGATTAGAACAACGTCTAACGGGCGCCGCTGCCCACTACACCTTCCGTTTTCAGGATGGTGCTTTCCCCTGTCAGCGACGTTCCCGGCCAGTATTGCCAAGCTAGAATACTTCTTCAAATATTCGGTAAGTATCTTTTACAGATAGTGTTTTATCAACAATTCGCCCAAGTTCACAGCATTTAGGGCTGCGCCTTTTCTCACATTATCTGACGCAATCCACAAATTCAGTTCGCACGAATCTGTCAGACCGGTACGAAGGCGACCGACGTAAACACTATCCTGCCCCTGTGCATCGCCAATGACAGTCGGGTAATCGTCTTCCACCAGCCCGATGCCCTCGGCCGCGTCCAGGGCGGCGCTGACAGTCGCCAGGGAAACCGGCGCCGCCGCCTTGATGGAAAGCATCAGAGTATCGCCAAAGAATACCGGCGCCAGGCTGCAGGTCACGCTCAGACCGCTCTTCAGCTCGGGGAACAGCACCGCGAGCTCTGCCGCGACGCGGCGCTCGACCACGGAATACCCCTGCTCATCGACGCCGCCCAGTTGCGCCAGCATGTTGAAGGCGAATTGGCGATCCACCAGTCGCGGCTCCAGCGGACGCGCATTGAGCAGCTCGGCGGTCTGCCGCGCCAGCTCCTGCACGCCCTCTCGCCCCAGCGCGGAAGCAGACAGGCAGGCACTCACAGTGACCTGGCGAAGCTCCAGCACGCCACGCAGCGCGGCAAGCACTTCAGCAACTTCGGCCGCCGGCGCCGCCGGAGCAGCAATCAGCGCGGGAAGTTGCAGGGTTTCGACGGCATCGCCATTCACGCAGGCATGGGCCAGCAGCGCGGCGGCATTGTTCAGCGATGCACCACTGAGATCGATCACACTGCAGCCAGCCGCGACGGCTCGCGCGGCGCAGTCGACAGCAGCTTCGGCACCCACGGAGAGGAAGGCCAGGCGCACCTTGGCAAAGTCGAAATCATCGAGCTTGCCGACCCGGATGTTGCGCCCACGGAAGGCCACCGACTTGCCGGCGGATTCGCCGCTGGCCAGCAGATACAGGTTGGCGACAGGGAAGTCGCGCTCGTCCAGCAGTTCGACCAAAGCCTCGCCAACGAGTCCTGTGGCGCCTACAACGGCGATGTCGAGTGTTTCAGGCATCCGGGGTCTCACAATCGGTGGGAAAAGTAGCGCAGCACTTTACTGCTCCCACCGGCGGCGAAGCAATCGAGGGCTCCGCCGCCTATCGCCGCAGCTCAGGGGCGCGGCACACCGTCCGTTGCCTGGGCGGTCAATGGCGCGGCCACCTGGGCGACCTCCCCGGCCGCTGCCTGCGGATTGCCCGCCGGCGCAGCACCCTGAGTCCTGGCGCGATCCTGCTCGGCCAGACGCGCGATCAGGCCGGCGATCTGCGAGTCCTTCAGCTCGATCAGCTTGTTGAGTTTCTGGGTCTGGCTTTCCAGGTCAGAGATCCGGCTGCGCAGTTCATCGCCTTCACGGCGTGCGCTGTCCAGGCCTTCCTGGGCTACCGCCAGTTGCTCGGCCTCGACCTTACCCTTGTCCTTGCCAGGCTGGCCGGAGATCAGCCGCAGGTTGTCGCGCTCTTCGGCCTTTGCCGGCGCGCTCCCCGCCTCTGCCTTGTGGGTGGCGTCGAGCTGGCGGCCCTGCTGGGCCAGTTGCGGATTGCGCTTGGCCTTCCACTGCGAATTCTGAGTTTCCACATGGGCCACTGCCTGAGCATGGCTTTGCTCGCGAACCTGCTGTTCGCTGGGCAGGCGCAGCACCTGGCCGACCTTCAGGCGATTGATGTTGCCGTCGACGAAGGCATCGGGATTCATCCGCTGCATCGCCGCCATGGTCTGCATGACCGATACGCTGCTGGACGGGCGATTGCGCGAAGCGATGTCCCACAGCGCATCGTTGCGCTGGATGCGATAGCTGTCAGCCGGCGCATTGGCCATCGACGGCGCCAGCGGTTGCGCTTGCGGCGGGCGAACCGCAGCCACCGGCGCGATAGCCGGCGGCGTCACCGGGCTGGCCACATAGGTTGGCGGGTCCAGCAGCAGGGTGAATTCACGCACCAGGCGACCCTGCGGCCAGACAACCTGGAGAACAAAGTTCACGTAGGGCTCGCGAATGGGCTTGGACGAGCTGACGCGAATGACGCCACGACCGTTCTTGCCGACGTCAGGGGTGAATTTCAGCCCACTGGCGACCACATTGCGGTCCACGCCCAGGCGTTCGAAGTCTTCCACCGAGGCCAGGCTGACCACGACCTCCTCGGAGCTCAGGTCAGCCACGCCGCGCAGGTCGATGTTGGCCGAAAGGGTCTGCCCCAGCGCTGCCCGCGAGGAAATGTCGCCCAGCTCCAGGGCGCCTGCCATGCCCGGCATGAAAGCCGCGGCCACCGCCGTTGCCAACCACAATCTGTGTAACCGAGCCATTGCTTCCCCCGCTGCTTGCTTGCCGTCGGCCGGCGCGAAAAGGCGCACCGAAACCTGTCCCCATGGACGGGCTGCGAGGATAGCGACTGGTTCCCGGTGGCTTTTCCGGGTGCGTCACAGAAACCGGCGCCAAAGAGCCGACAGCTCGACGGACTGACGTTTTTGTGCGGCGGTTCACCTACACACAGGGAACTTCTCGGGCGCCAAAAAGCACAACGCCGGCTCAAGGCCGGCGTTGTGTGCTCCAGGGAGCAGCAGCACTCAGGAGCGAATCAACGCTCGAGCAGGATGCGCAGCATGCGGCGCAGCGGCTCGGCAGCACCCCACAGCAGTTGATCGCCGACGGTGAAAGCGCCCAGGTATTGAGTACCCATGTTGAGCTTGCGCAGACGGCCGACCGGAACGCTCAGGGTGCCGGTAACGGCAGCCGGAGTCAGTTCGCGCATGCTGATCTCGCGCTGGTTCGGGATCAGCTTGACCCACGGATTGTGCTGGCTGATCAGGCCTTCGATGTCCGCAATGGGCACATCCTTGTTCAGCTTGATGGTCAGCGCCTGGCTGTGGCAGCGCATGGCGCCGATGCGCACGCAGATGCCGTCCACCGGGATCGGGTTCTTGAAGCGGCCGAGGATCTTGTTGGTTTCCGCCTGGCCTTTCCACTCCTCGCGGCTCTGGCCGTTGGGCAGCTCCTTGTCGATCCACGGGATCAGGCTGCCAGCCAGCGGCGCGCCGAAGTTCTCGGTGGGCATGGCGTCACTGCGGATGGCTTCGGCGACCTTGCGGTCGATGTCGAGGATGGCGCTGGACGGATTGGCCAGGTCATCGGCGACGGAAGCGTTGATGGCGCCCATCTGCTTGATCAGCTCGCGCATGTTCTGTGCGCCGGCGCCCGAGGCCGCCTGATAGGTCATGGCGCTCATCCACTCGACCAGACCGGCTTCGAACAGGCCGCCCAGGGCCATCAGCATCAGGCTGACGGTGCAGTTGCCGCCGATGTAGTTCTTGGTGCCGGCGTCCAGCGAGTTGTCGATGACCTTGCGGTTCACCGGATCGAGAACGATGACCGCATCATCCTGCATGCGCAGGCTGGAGGCGGCGTCGATCCAGTAGCCCTGCCAGCCGGCTTCGCGCAGCTTGGGGAAGACTTCGCTGGTGTAGTCGCCGCCCTGGCAGGTCAGGATGACGTCGAGGGTTTTCAGTTCCTCGATGCTGTAGGCGTCTTTGAGGGGGGCAATGTCCTTGCCAATGGACGGACCTTCGCCACCCACGTTGGAAGTGGTGAAGAACACCGGCTCGATCAGGTCGAAGTCCCGCTCTTCCAGCATCCGCTGCATGAGCACCGAACCCACCATGCCACGCCAACCGATCAGACCTACACGCTTCATCGCTACTACACCTTCATATATTTAGAGGGCCGTCGTTCCCGCTTTCCTACAAGTACGCGGGAACGAGCGAGCCGAACAGATTACAGATTCCGCAGAGCCGCGACTACCGCATCGCCCATTTCGCGGGTACCGACCTTGGTGCAGCCTTCGGACCAGATGTCACCGGTACGCAGGCCCTGGTCGAGCACCAGGCTCACGGCCTTCTCGATGGCGTCGGCGGCGGCGCCTTCATTGAAGGTGTAACGCAGCATCATCGAGACCGAGAGGATGGTCGCCAGCGGGTTGGCAATGCCCTTGCCGGCGATGTCCGGCGCGGAACCGTGGCAGGGCTCGTACATGCCCTTGCTGTTCGAGTCCAGCGAGGCAGAAGGCAGCATGCCGATGGAGCCGGTGAGCATGGAAGCCTCATCCGACAGGATGTCGCCGAACATGTTGTCGGTGACCATCACGTCGAACTGCTTGGGTGCGCGCACCAGTTGCATCGCGGCGTTGTCGACGTACATGTGCGACAGCTCGATGTCCGGGTAGTCCTTGGCGACTTCCTCGACCACTTCACGCCACAGCTGGCTGGAAGCCAGGACGTTGGCCTTGTCCACCGAGCACAGCTTCTTGCCGCGCACGCGGGCCATGTCGAAGCCGACGCGGGCGATACGGCGGATTTCGCCCTCGCTGTACGGCAGGGTGTCGTAGGCCTGGCGCTCGCCGTTCTCCAGCACGCGCTGCTCGCGCGGTTGGCCGAAGTAGATGCCGCCGGTCAGCTCGCGGACGATGAGGATGTCCAGGCCGGCGACCACTTCAGGCTTCAGGCTGGAGGCATCGGCCAGTTGCGGGTAGAGGATGGCCGGACGCAGGTTGCCGAACAGGCCCAGTTGCGAGCGGATCTTCAGCAGGCCGCGCTCGGGACGGATGTCTCGCTCGATCTTGTCCCACTTCGGGCCACCCACGGCGCCCAGCAGCACGGCGTCGGACGCGCGCGCGCGCTCCAGGGTCTCGTCGGCCAGCGGTACACCGTGCTTGTCGATGGCCGCGCCACCGATCACGTCTTCGGTCAGCTCGAAGCCCAGGGCGAACTTGTCGTTGGCCAGCTCCAGCACCTTGACCGCTTCGGCCATGATTTCCGGGCCGATACCGTCGCCGGGGAGAACCAGAATCTGTTTGCTCATCTTTCTGCTCACTCTTTGAAAGTCGCTTGGCCAATAAAGCCGCTTGGCAAATAACGTAACGCCCCGGATGGCTCGCGCCATCCGGGGCGGTCAGAACCTTGAAATCAGCGCTCCGCCCAGAGCACCAGCACGTCGGTGCTGAAGGAGCCCTCGGCGTCGATCTCGAAATACTCGCGCACCTCGTCGCCCATCGAAAGCTGCAGGGCATGAATGGCCTGGCGCATCACATCAGGGGTGCGCATGCGCTCGACCCAGGAAGTGAACTCCAGGCGCAGACGCTGGCGCTTGGCGGCAGTCACCGCGAGGCCCGCTTCGCCGACCAGACGTGCCCACTCCGACGGGGAATAGTCGCGCACATGGCTGGTGTCACGCAGGACCTCGACAGTCTGCAGATAGGTGTCCAGCAGAGGCAAGCCCGGTGCCGCAACATCGATGACGCAGACCACGCCGCCCGGCTTGAGCACCCGGCGCACTTCACGCAGAGCCTGGCCGACATCCCGCCAGTGATGCGCGGAATAGCGGCTGAAGACGAAATCGAACTCGCCGTCCTCGAACGGCAGCTGCTCGGCAGCGCCACAACGCGTGGAAATGTTGCCCAGGCCACGCTCGGCGGCGGCCGCGGCCACCACGTCGAGCATTTGCTGGGACAGGTCATAAGCCACCACTTCGCCAGCCAGCGGCGCTACGTTGAAGCTCACATGCCCTGCCCCGCTACCCAGGTCGAGCACGCGCGCACCGGTAGTCGTCGACAGTCGCTCGCGCAGCTGGGCGAACTCTTCGCCCTGGGCGTGTACGGCGCTGGTCAGGTAAGCGTTGGCCTGGGCGCCGAACTGGCGCTGGACCACTTGCTCGTGACGACTCTCGGTCATGGTGCTCTCCTTGAAGAGTGGTGCGACGCCGCTCAGGCGTCGCGGAACAACCAGGGCTGGTTCTGCTTGTAGCCGGTCTCGAAACTGCGGATGGCCTCGGCGTCCTGCAGGGTCAGGCCGATGTCGTCCAGGCCGTTGAGCAGGCAGTGCTTGCGGAACGCATCCACTTCGAAGCTGTACTGCTTGCCGTCCGGACGGGTCACGGTCTGCGCGGCTAGGTCGACGGTCAGCTGGTAACCCTCGGTGGCCTCGCACTGCGCAAACAGCTCGTCCACTTCCTCGTCCTTCAGGATGATCGGCAGCAGGCCGTTCTTGAAGCTGTTGTTGAAGAAGATGTCGGCGAAGCTCGGTGCGATCACGGTGCGGAAGCCGTACTCGTCCAGCGCCCACGGCGCGTGCTCGCGGGAGGAGCCGCAACCGAAGTTCTCGCGGGCCAGCAGCACGCTGGCACCCTGGAAGCGCGGGAAGTTGAGGACGAAATCCTTGTTCACCGGGCGCTTGGAGTTGTCCTGGTTGGGCTGCCCCACGTCGAGGTAACGCCACTCATCGAACAGGTTCGGGCCGAAGCCGGTGCGCTTGATCGACTTGAGGAACTGCTTGGGGATGATCTGGTCGGTGTCGACGTTGGCGCGGTCGAGCGGCGCAACGAGACCGGTGTGCTGGGTAAAGGCTTTCATGTTCGGTCTCCTCAGGCCTGCATCAATTCACGTACGTCGATGAAACGACCGGTCACGGCAGCCGCGGCGGCCATCGCCGGGCTCACCAGGTGGGTACGACCACCGGCGCCCTGGCGGCCTTCGAAGTTGCGGTTGGAGGTGGAAGCACAATGCTCGCCGCTCTCCAGGCGGTCCGGGTTCATTGCCAGGCACATGGAGCAGCCCGGTTCACGCCATTCGAAGCCGGCCTCGATGAAGATCTTGTCCAGGCCTTCCTGTTCGGCCTGGGCTTTCACCAGGCCCGAACCCGGCACGACCAGCGCCTGCTTCACCGTGGCAGCGACCTTGCGGCCCTTGGCCACGGCGGCGGCAGCGCGCAGGTCTTCGATGCGCGAGTTGGTGCAGGAGCCGATGAACACGCGATCCAGCTGGATATCGGTGATCGCCTGGTTGGCATTCAGGCCCATGTATTTCAGCGCGCGGACGATGGAATCGCGCTTGACCGCATCGGCTTCGGCCGCCGGGTCCGGCACGTTCTGGTCCACTGCGAGGACCATCTCGGGCGAAGTGCCCCAGCTGACCTGCGGCTTGATGTCCTCGGCACGCAGCTCGACGATAGTGTCGAAGTGCGCATCGGCGTCGGAAACCAGGTCGCTCCAGGCTTTCACGGCCTTGTCCCAGTCACTGCCTTGCGGCGAGAACGGGCGGCCCTTCACGTAGTCGACGGTCTTCTGGTCGCACGCCACCATGCCGACGCGAGCGCCCGCTTCGATGGACATGTTGCAGATGGTCATGCGGCCTTCCATGGACAGGTCACGGATGGCGCTGCCGGCGAACTCCAGGGCATGGCCGTTGCCGCCCGCGGTGCCGATCTTGCCGATCACCGCGAGGACGATGTCCTTGGCGGTTACGCCGAAGGGCAATTTGCCTTCCACACGGACCTGCATGTTCTTCATCTTCTTGGCGACCAGGCACTGGGTGGCGAGCACGTGCTCCACCTCGGAGGTGCCGATGCCGTGAGCCAGCGCGCCGAAGGCGCCGTGGGTCGAGGTGTGCGAGTCGCCGCAGACCACGGTCATCCCCGGCAGGGTCGCGCCCTGCTCCGGGCCGACCACGTGCACGATGCCCTGGCGGACGTCGTTCATCTTGAATTCGAGGATGCCGAAGTCATCGCAGTTCTCGTCCAGGGTCTGGACCTGGATGCGCGACACTTCGTCGGCGATGGCCGCGAGGCCGCCCTTGCGCTCGACCTGGGTGGTCGGCACGTTGTGGTCCGGGGTCGCGATGTTCGCATCGATGCGCCACGGCTTGCGGCCGGCCAGGCGCAGACCTTCGAAGGCCTGCGGCGAGGTCACTTCGTGGAGGATGTGACGGTCGATGTAGATGAGCGACGAACCATCGTCACGGCGCTTCACCTCGTGCATTTCCCAGAGTTTGTCGTAGAGCGTCTTGCCGGCCATCAGAGAGTCCTCATCAGCATCTTTCTATGCCCCTTGGGCTTGTGGGGATGATCCTATGGAAAGGCACTGAATAACTCAAATTCATATTTTTTATCCAAAGGATTCCCACGAGGAATACGGTGCGTTATAAAAGTCCGGCGCCGTTTCCAGAGCGCAGGGAGTCGACATGGACCTGACCAGCCTCAACACCTTCCTCGCCATCGCCGAATCCGGCAGCTTCTCCGAAGCCGGCGAGCGACTGCACCTGACCCAGCCGGCGGTAAGCAAGCGCATCGCCGCCCTGGAGAACCAGCTGGGCGTTCGCCTGTTCGACCGCGTCGGCCGCGAGGTGACCCTGACCGAGTCCGGTCGTGCCCTGCTGCCGCGCGCCTACCAGATCCTCAGCGTGCTGGACGACACCCGCCGCGCCCTGACCAACCTCAACGGCGAAGTGAGCGGCCGGCTGGTCCTGGCCACCAGTCACCACATCGGCCTGCACCGCCTGCCGCCGCTGCTGCGTGCCTTCACCAAGGCCCACCCGCAGGTGGCGCTGGACATCCAGTTCTGCGACTCGGAAGTGGCCTACGAAGAGATTCTCCATGGCCGTGCCGAGTTGGCCGTGATCACCCTCGCCCCGGAAACCGCCGAACCGGTGCGCGCCGTGCCGGTGTGGGACGATCCGCTGGACTTCGTTGCCGCCCCCGAGCACCCCCTGTCGGTGCAGGGGCCGGTGTTCCTCGCCGACGTGGCGCGGCACCCGGCGGTTTTCCCCGGCGGGAACACCTTCACCCACCACATCGTGCGGCGCATGTTCGAGGCCGAGGGTCTGACACCGAATATCGGCATGAGCACCAACTACATGGAGACCATCAAGATGATGGTTTCCATCGGCCTGGCCTGGAGCGTACTGCCACGTACGATGCTGGATGACAGCGTCGTACGCCTGCCGCTGCAGGACATTCAGCTCAGCCGGCAACTGGGTTACATCCTGCATACCGAGCGCACGCTGTCCAACGCCGCGCGGGCCTTCATGCGCCTGCTCGACGCCCAGGCGGCCGGGCTTGCGCCGGTCGCGGCCTAACCTCTATTGTTCTGACAGAACTAGAAGAAGGGGCCCGAATGCCCGTCCGCACACCCGCTCGCGTTAGCCGGCCCCGCTTGGCCGGCGCTGCCAGACACAGGGGGAGCGCCGCATGAGCCGCGATCCGCACACGCCCCCGCACGCCTCCGACGGACAGGACAAGTTCGCCAAAGCCTTTCATACCGCGCCCGACGCTATGGTCATCACCGACCGGGACAGCGGAAAATTCCTCGAACTCAATGCCAGTTTCGTCGACCGCTTCGGCTGGAGCCGTGAAGAAGCCCTCGGCCGTACCTCCGTGCAACTCGGTCTGTGGCGCAGCCTCGACGAGCGCCAGCGGATGCTCGACAAGATCACCGCCGAACGGCAGATCGACGGCTTCGACGTTACCCTCATCACCCGTGCCGGCGAAGTCCGCAGCGCCCGCGTCTATGGCTGCCAGATCGAACAGGACGGCCGCCCCTGCCTGGTGCTGACCGTCCGCGACATGACCCGTGTGCGGGCCCAGGAGAGCGCCCTGCGCGACAGCCAGGAGCGCCTGGACCTGGCGCTGGATTCCGCGCAACTGGGCATCTGGGACTGGCATATCCCCAGCGGCCTGCTCTACGGCTCGGCCCGTGCCGCCGTTCTGCACGAATTGCCTGACCGGGACTTCCACGGGCCCTTCGGCGAATTCTTCGCCTGTGTCGACAAGACCGACCGCCAGCGTATGCGCCAGGCCTATGCCCGGCTCGCCCGCGGGCCGGAGAACGACTACCAGTTCACCTACCGTGCCCAGCTCGACTCCGGTGAAGTGCGCTACCTGGAAAGCCGTGCGCGGCTGTACCGCGACTCCCACGGCAAACCACTACGCATGGCCGGCACCCTGCTCGACATCACTGAGCGCGTGCTGCGTGAACGCAGCCTGCAGGCCTCGGAGGAGAAGTTTGCCAGCCTGTTCCAGGGCAGCCCGGACCCGATCTGTGTATCGCGGGTGCGCGACGGCGAGTTTGTCGAGGTCAACCCGAGCTTCTGCAGCACCTTCGGCTGGCTCGCCGAGGACATCATCGGCCGCTCGTCCCACCAGGTGACCTTCTGGGCCGACCATCACCAGCGTTCACGGCTGTTCGAGCAACTGATGCGCGATCATTCGCTGCAGAACGTCGAAGTGCAGTTCCTCACCCGCGAAGGCCAGACCATCACCTGCATGGTCGCCAGCCGGTTGATCTGGGTCGATCGCCAACTGTGCATCCTCTCCAGCTTCCGCGACGTCACCCGGCGCTTGCAGGCCGAGGCGGCACTGAAGGCCAGCCAGGAGAAGTTCGCCAAGGCGTTCCACTCCAGCCCCGACGCCATCACCATCACCGAGCGCGAGACCGGCCGCTACATCGAGGTCAACGAAGGCTTCCACCGTCTTACCGGCTACCGTACCGACGAGGTGATCGGCCAGACGGCCTTGGGCATCAACATCTGGGCCGACCCGGACGAGCGCCTGAACATGATCGCTGCGCTGAACCGCGACGGCTTCGTCCACCATCTGGAAATGCGTGGCCGCCACCGCGACGGCACGATCAAGACGGTGGACGTGTCGGTGGAGCCGATCGAGCTGGGCGGCGTGAACTGCCTGCTGCTCACCGCCCGCGACACCAGCGAACTGAGGGAGGCCGAGGCGCGCATCCAGCACCTCGCGTACCACGACGCCCTGACCGACCTGCCCAACCGCGCGCTGCTGATGGACCGCCTCAAGCAGCAGATCGCCCTGCTGCAGCGTCACAGCCTGCGCGGCGCCCTGCTGTTCCTCGACCTCGACCACTTCAAGCACATCAACGACTCGCTCGGCCACTCCGTCGGCGACTCCATCCTGCAGATGGTCACCGCGCGCCTGGAGGCCAGCGTGCGACAGGAAGACACCGTGGCGCGCCTGGGTGGCGACGAGTTCGTGGTGCTGCTCACCGGTATCGAAGGAAGCCGCCTGGAAACCGCCCAGCAAGTGCGCCAGCTGGCGGAAAAACTCCGCGACCTGCTGGCCGAGCCGATGCTGCTGGACGGCCATCGCCTGCAGATCACCCCGAGCATCGGCATCGCATTGATACCCGACGACGGCGCGACCCCGGACGACCTGCTCAAGCGCGCCGATATCGCCATGTACCGTGCCAAGGACGCCGGACGGAACACCGTGCAGCTGTTCCACGAATCCATGCAGCAGGCCGCCAGCGAGCGCCTGCGCCTGGAGAACGGCCTGCGCATGGCCCTTGCCCGTCGCGAATTCAACCTGCACTACCAACCGCAGGTGGACGCCCGCGACTCGCGTATCGTCGGCGCCGAGGCGCTGCTGCGCTGGCGCCACCCGACTCGCGGTCCGCAATCCCCGGCCAGTTTCATCCGCGTGCTGGAGGACAGCGGGCTGATCGTCGAAGTCGGGCAGTGGGTGCTCGAGGAAGCCTGCCGCACCGGCGCGCGCCTGCTCGCCGAGGGCCGAATCGACCTTGAGAACTTCAGCCTGAGCGTGAACATCAGCCCCCGGCAGTTCCGCCAGAGTGACTTCGTCGAGCGACTGCTGGCGCTGCTGCACAAGACGAGGCTACCGCCCAGCCTGCTGAAGCTGGAGATCACCGAGGGCATCGTGATCCAGCAGCTGGACGACACCATCGCGCGCATGGAGCGCCTGCGCGAAGCCGGAGTGCAGTTCGCCATGGACGACTTTGGCACTGGCTATTCATCGCTCACCTATCTCAAACGCCTGCCGGTGGACAGCCTGAAGATCGACCAGAGCTTCGTACGCGATGCCCCCAACGACAGCAACGACGCGGAGATCGTCCGCGCCATCGTCGCCATGGGCCACAGCCTCGGGCTGGAACTGGTGGCCGAAGGGGTGGAAACCCCGGAACAGCTGGCGCTGCTGGCGGAGCAGGGTTGTCATCTGTACCAGGGCTACCTGTTCAGCCGCCCGGTGCCGCTGGAAGACTTCATCGCGCTGCTGCCCGGTCGCGAGCAACAGGCGACCTGAGGCTCGCTATTCGGCGGGCCGCGATTCCGACATCACCACCATCACCTGCGCCTCGTCAGCGTCGCCGTCGTTGAGGTAGAGGTGGCCGACGCTGCTGTCGAAGTAGGCCGTTTCGCGCAGGCCGATGCACACTGACTCGCCCGTCTCGAACTGGATGCGCACGCGGCCGGACAGCACCATGGCGAACTCCTGTCCGGGATGGCGAACGTAGTCGTCGAACTCGCCAACCTCGCGGGCAAAGATACGCGCGTACAGCGGCGTCATATTGCGTTGAGGGAAATCGCCGGCAATCGGGTAGTACTCGTAACCGCCAGTGTCGTAGCCGGCGGCATCATCCACACGGGTCTTCACGAACGTCTTCAGCCCCATCAGCCCGCCGACGGACGGCAAGGGTCGGAACAACTGGGCGATATCCACCTGCAGCGCGCGGGCAGCGGCAGCCAACTTGTCGTAGCTCACCGCGACCTGCGCCAGCTCCATCTTCGACAGGGTGGAAACCGCCACACCAGACAGGTCGGAGAGCTGTTTCAGGGTCAGCTTCTGCTGCTTGCGAACCGCCCGCAGGCGCGCACCGACTTCGTCTCGATCCAGTTGCTGGGGCTTGGGCAGTACTTGGGCGGTTTCGCTCATGGGACATCTCGTGAGGGGGCCGACGAAAGTTTACCGGGCCTTGCCTTGGGTGCAAAAATTCTCATATCTTAGATTTCTCACATACGAGAAAATCTGCAGAAGGCCCTTGCAGTGAGCCATTTCGATTTCGTCATCATCGGTGCCGGCATTGCCGGCACCTCCCTCGCCTACCGCCTGAGCGAGACCCACAAGGTGCTGGTGCTGGAGCGCGAAGAGCAGCCCGGCTACCACTCCACCGGACGCTCCGCCGCCATGTTCATGGAGGCCTACGGCACGCCGCAGATCCAGGCGCTGACCCGTGCCAGCCGCGCCTTCTACGAGAATCCGCCGACGGGCTTCAGCGAACACCCGATCCTGAGCCCGCGCGGCTGCCTGTACGTCGGCGGCCCGGAGCATGTCGAACTGCTCAGACAGGCAGAGTCCACGCCCGGCGTGGAACGCATCAGCACCGAACAGGCGCTGGCGTTCCTCCCCTGCCTTCGCTCCGACGCCATCATCGGCGCCCTCTACGAGCCGGACGCCCGCGACCTTGACGTGCACGCCCTGCACCAAGGCTACCTGCGTGCGCTGCGCCAGCGCGGCGGCGAGCTACGTTGCAACCGCGAGCTGCTGTCCGCTGACTATGCAGATGGCGCATGGACGCTCGAACTCAGTCAGGGCGAAACCGTCCATGCCGCGCAACTGGTCAACGCCGCCGGCGCCTGGGCCGATCACGTTGCCGAGCGCTGCGGTATCCGTCCGGTCGGCCTGCAACCTTGTCGCCGCACCGCCTTCACCTTCCCGGCGCCCGATGGTGTGGACATCAGCCGCTGGCCGGCGGTGATCGGCATCGACGAGAGCTTCTACTTCAAGCCGGACGCCGGCCAGTTGCTCGGCTCACCCGCCAACGCCGATCCGGTGCAAGCCCAGGACGTGCAGCCCGAGGAGCTCGACATCGCCCTGGGCGTGTACCACATCGAAGAGCACACCACCCTGGCGATTCGCCGACCGAACCACAGCTGGGCCGGCCTGCGCTCCTTCGTCGCCGACGGCGACCTGGTGATCGGCCAGGACGCGCAGAACCCGGCGTTCTTCTGGCTGGCCGCTCAGGGCGGCTACGGCATCCAGTCCGCCGATGGCGTCTCGCGCCTGGCCCAATCGCTGCTGCTCGGCCAGCCACTGCCCGAACCCCTGCGCCAGGAAGGCGTCGATCCCCAGCGCCTGAGCCCGGCGCGCCTGCGTTGAATTTCCCCGGAGACCTTAGAATGAGCGATATCCAGCGTTACCCCAGCACCCTGCCCTTCCCCTTCTCCCGCGCCGTGAAGGCCGGCGGTTTCCTGTTCCTGTCCGGGCAGATCCCGATGACCGCGGACGGCCAGGTGGTAAAGGGCGACATCCAGACCCAGACCGAAGCGGTGATGACCCGCATCGCCGAGAGTCTGGAAGCCTGCGGCTCGAACTACTCCCAAGTGGTGAAGGCCACCGTGTGGCTGTCCGACATGGCCCATTTCGCTGGCTTCAACGAGGTGTACAAGCGCTATTTCGACCAGGGCCTGCCGGTGCGTTCCTGCGTGGCGTCGGCACTGGCGCTGGGCGTGGACGTCGAGGTGGAAGTCCAGGCCTACGTCGGCGAAGCCTGACCCCTTTCGGCCCTGCCGCGAGCGGGGCCGCTCTCATAACAACAACAGAGTCTCGATCATGAAAACCAGTCTCAAGCTCGGCGGGGCCTACATCGGCCTGGTAGTGGGCGTCGGCTTCGCCTCGGGCCAGGAGATCCTCCAGTTCTTCGGCGGCTTCGGCATCATGGGCCTGGCCGGTGCCCTGGTGGCGCTGGCGCTGTTCGCCTTCCTGCTGATGAACCTCTACCAGATCGGCAGCCGCCTGCAGACCCAGTCGCACAAGGAAGCCATGGAGTTCATCTGTGGCAAGCCGCTGGGCCGCGTGGTCGACCTGATGCTGACCTTCTTCCTGTTCGGCACCATGGTGGTCATGTTCGCCGGTGCGAATTCGTCCTTCGAACAGCAACTGGGCATCGGTCACTCCATCGGCGGCATCGTCCTCGGCGTGCTGACCATCATCACCGTGTGCCTGGGCCTGAAGCGGGTGATCACCCTGATGAGCCTGATCACCCCGGTGCTGATGATCATCGTGGCGATCATCGCCATCTACGCCCTGACGCATATTCACAAGCCGCTGGCGGAGCTGGAGCAGATCGCCCTGGCCGTGCCGCATCCGGCGCCCAACTGGCTGCTCGGCGCGCTGCTCTATGTTTCCTACAACGTCGCCGCCACTGCGGCTGCCGTGGTAGTGATGGGCGGCAGCGTGGCCAACCTGCGTACGGCTGCGCTGGGCGGTGTATTCGGCGGCATCGGCGTCGGCGTGCTGATCCTTGCGATGGCCCTGGTGATGCTGGTGCAGATCGACGTGATCGGCGGCAGCGCCATCCCCACCCTGCTGCTGAGCAACAACATCGCCCCCTGGTTCGGCGACGTGATGCTCGCCCTGCTGCTGGTGAAGCTGTACTGCACCACCAGCGGATTCGCCTATACATTGGCCGCGCGCTGCGCCGCCTACGGCGTACCCTTCCGCGTGGCAACCGTGGTCGCCGTAGTACTCGCCTTCGTCGCCAGCCAGGTCGGTTTCGTCAAGCTGGTGGGGCTGGTCTACCCAGCCATGGGCTACCTGGGTTTCGTGCTGATGGCAGCCATCGTCGTCGCCTGGTGGCGCAATCGCTCGGCACCGCTGGGCCAGAACGCCTGATCAGGCCATCTGAATAAGAAAACGCCCGCCTCTTTCGAGGCGGGCGTTCTTGTTTGCGGCTACCCCCCGGCTAGTGCCGGGACGCTGCTCAGCCTTCGATGGCCGGGCGCTGGCCGTTGATGGCGATCCGCTTGGGCTTGGCCTCTTCCGGAACGATACGTACCAGCTCGACACTCAGCAGGCCGTTCTTCAGCGACGCGCCCTGGACCTCGATGTGGTCGGCGAGGCGGAACGACAGCTTGAAGGCGCGCTGGGCGATGCCCTGGTGCAGGTAGGTGACACTCTCGGAAGCCTTCTCGCGCTTGCCGCCGTTGACGGTCAGCACGCCGCGCTCCACTTGCAGCTCCAGGTCCTCTTCCTGCAGGCCGGCGGCGGCGATGACGATGCGGTACTGGTCGTCACCATGCTTCTCGACGTTGTAGGGCGGGTAGGAACTGCCGCTTTCACTGCGCAGGGCGGATTCGAACAGATCGTTGAAGCGATCGAAGCCGACGGACTGGCGGAACAGCGGGGCGAGGGAAAGGACGTTGCTCATTGCGAATCTCCTGAAAATTTCAGCAAGGTATGATTTGGAGCCTGTCTTCAGAGCTCCGGCGCGGGACCCGTCTTCGGCCTCCCGCAGGGACATAGATAGGGATGGCAATACCCGTTTCAAGCCCCGTCTCGCAAAAAGGATTCGCCCATGCAACCCGTCATGCTCATCACCGGCGCCAGCCGCGGCATCGGCGCCGCCACCGCGCTGCTCGCCGCCGAGCGCGGCTATGCCCTGGCCCTCGCCTACCGCCGCGAACGTGAGGCCGCGGCAGCGCTGGTAGCGCAGATCTCGGCGGCCGGTGGCACTGCGCGCGCCTTTGCCGCTGATGTGTCGTGCGAAAACGACGTGCTGCGCCTGTTCGGCGAAGTCGACAAAGCCTTCGGCCGTCTCGACGTGCTGGTGAACAACGCCGGCATCCTCGAACGCCAGATGCTCCTGGAGGACATGGACGTAGCACGCCTGCAGCGGGTGTTCGCAGTGAACGTCACCGGCACCTTCCTCTGCTGTCGCGAAGCAGTGAAACGCATGGCGCACAAACATGGCGGCGACGGCGGAAGCATCGTCAACGTCTCGTCCATGGCGTCACGACTGGGCTCACCCAATGAGTACATCGACTATGCCGCCGCCAAGGGCGCGGTGGACAGCCTGACCATCGGCCTGGCCAAGGAAGTGGCGGGCGAAGGCATTCGAGTGAATGCCGTGCGACCGGGGCTGATCAAGACCGAGATTCACGCCAGCGGCGGCGAGCCGGGGCGCGTGGAGCGCCTGCAAGCGGCGATCCCGCTGGGGCGCGGCGGCGAGGCGGAAGAAGTGGCGCGGGCCATCCTGTTCCTGGCCTCGGACGAGTCCAGCTACTCAACCGGCAGCTTTGTCGACGTCAGCGGCGGGCGCTGATTCGGCGGCGTGACGGAACACGATTTTGTAGGAGCGAGCTTGCTCGCGAACCTCACCGATCCCTGCCTCCGCCAGAGCCCCTCTCCCTAACCCCCCTGAAGGGAGAGGGTTAGGGAGAGGGCGTTTCAGCGGTTTCCAGCCAATGGGAGTCAGGCGGCGACTTCGATCTC
Organism: Pseudomonas sp. YH-1; assembly: GCF_051990045.1. Taxonomy (NCBI): domain Bacteria; kingdom Pseudomonadati; phylum Pseudomonadota; class Gammaproteobacteria; order Pseudomonadales; family Pseudomonadaceae; genus Pseudomonas; species Pseudomonas sp. YH-1. Next base: position 5,557,618 of record NZ_CP178184.1, read on the forward strand.
GACCTGCAGCATCCGGTCGAGCACTTCGCAGTCATGCTCGCGGCGCACCTGGGCGAACAGTTCCACGGCTTCGGGATAACTGCGGGTGAGCATCCCCAGCCACTGCTTCAAGCGCCCCGGCGCATAGCGCGGCGCCAGCTTGCGCCGGGCCTGGCGCCAGAAATCGTCGAGCAACACGCGCACTTCCGACCAGGGCATCGGCACCACCTCGCGCCCATCGCGCCAGGCGGCGATCTGCCGGGCAAGGTCCGGGCGGGAAACCAGTCCGCGGCCGAGCATGATGTCCGCCACGCCGCTGATGGAGCGGCAACGGTGGTAATCCTCAAGGGTCCAGACTTCGCCGTTGGCGAACACCGGCACCTTGACCGCATCGGCGACTTTCGCCACCCACTCCCAATGCGCCGGCGGCTTGTAGCCATCGGCCTTGGTCCGTGCATGCACCACCACATGGGCGGAACCGGCGTCGGCCAGGGCGCGGGCACAGTCGATGGCGCCGTCCGGGCTGTCGTAGCCCAGGCGCATCTTCGAGGTCACGGGAATGTGCGCGGGCACCGCGCGGCGTACAGCCTCGATGATGCTGAACATCAACTCGGGCTCTTTCAGCAGCACGGCACCGCCACGGGAGCGATTCACCGTCTTGGCCGGGCAACCGAAGTTCAGGTCGATCACCGGAGCCCCCAGCTCGCAGGCCTGCACGGCGTTTTCCGCCAGCAGTTGCGGGTCCGATCCGAGCAATTGCACACGCATCGGCACGCCGGCACGAGTACGGCTGCCGTGGGCCAGCTCCGGGGCGAGCGCCAGGAACGACGACGGCGGCAGCAATCGGTCGTTGATGCGGATGAATTCGGTGACGCACCAGTCGATGCCGCCGACGCGGGTCAGCACATCGCGGAGGATGTCATCTACCAGCCCCTCCATCGGGGCCAGGGCGATCTGCACGGAGGAATCTCGGGCAATGAAGAAGGCCGCGGATTGTAGGGAATGCGCCGCGCCGGGAAAAGCGCGGCGCGACGGATCACGCGCCAGCAGCCACGATCTCCGGGGAGAGCAACGCGCGGCCGTAGCCTTCGATGAACTCCACCGGCATGCGCTTGGGCCTGCCGCTGGACAGCTCGATGCAGACGAAGGTGGTCTGTGCGCGCAGCAGGGTCAGCGCATCCGCCGGACGCACCAGCTGGAAGTGACGAGTCATCTTCAGGCGCTGATCGGACTGGACGATCCAGGTCGCCAGTTGCAGCTGCTCACCTTCGTAGGCGGCAGCGAGGTAGTCCACCTCGTGGCGCACCACGGCCATGGCGCGATCCAGCCGGCGGTACTCGGCCAGGTCCAGTCCCAGGCTCTGGGAGTGGCGCCAGGCGCAGCGCTCCAGCCAACTGACGTAGACGGCATTGTTGGCATGGCCGAGGCCGTCGATGTCCTCGGACTTGACCTCGATGTCGATGACGAACGGATCGGGCAACTGCCAACTCATGAAGCATGCTCCAGGCTTGCGGCCAGCGCACAGGCTTCGCCGGCCAATTGAGTGATCTGGTCCCAGGCGCGAGCGCGAACCAGGCTGGGCGGCGCGATCCAGGTGCCGCCGACGCAGGCGACATTGGGCAGGCGCAGCACGTTGATCAGATTTTCCTGGGTGATGCCGCCAGTCGGGCAGAAGCGGATGCCGGCGAATGGCGCCTTGAGGCTCTTGAGCATCTTGATCGCGGCGTTGCCGTCGGCCGGGAAGAGCTTCAGCGAGCGGTAACCGTACTCCAGCGCCACCAGCACCTCGGAAGGCGTCATCACGCCCGGTAGGAACGGCAGCTTCGCATCGTCGGCCGCGGCCACCAGCCGCGGCGTGCAGCCAGGGCTGACAGCGAACTGCGCACCGGCATCACGGGCCTCCTGGAACTGCTCGGTGTGGATCAAGGTACCAGCGCCGACGATCATCTCGGGCAGCTCACGGCGAATCTCGGCCACCGCATCGAGCGCCTGCGGTGTGCGCAGGGTCACTTCCAGCACCCGCACACCGCCGTCGTACAAGGCGCGAGCCAGGTCACCCGACAGCGCCACATCATCGATCACCAATACCGGCATGACCGGGCGCGCCTTCTGCAGCACCCAATCCAGCGACAGATTCATGCTTTCCCCCAATCGACCACCCGCGTGCGCAAGACCTCGCGCCCAGGCCGGGGTGGCCGGAAATGCCCGAAAGTCTACGCCAGCGCGCCGGGCCTGACGACCCGCAACGGGCCATCATGGAACGAAAACGGCGGCCTCTGGCCGCCGTTATCAGGGTGGTGAATGACTCAGGAGACCAGCGCCAGCGGTAGCGGCTCCTCGACCGCCTCCAACAACTCCAGAATCGCATCGATGACCGCAGGGTCTGCCAGCACGCGGTGATGCCCGCCTTCGGCCAGACGCAGCAACCGGCTCTGCGGCCAAGCCTCATGAATGGCCGTCGCCTCGCTGACCCGCACGTACCGGTCATCCTCGGCGTGCACCACCAGGCCGGGGAAGTCCAGCTGGTAGCGCGACACATCCAGCTGCTTGGCGGCGATTCCCGCGCGGCTCTCGATCATGCGGATGAAGCGCGAGCGCGCGACCGGCGGCAAACCGACCACCTTGGAGAAACCTCGCAGCACGCCGAGCACATTGCTCGGGGCGCCGATGCTCACCAAGGTCTCGGTTCGCAGCCCCATCTGGGTAGCCAGCAAGGCGCTGGCGCCGCCCATGGAATGGCCGATCACGGCGCGTAGCGGCGGCAGCTCGCCGGCCGCCTCGAGTAGGGCTCGCGCGAACAGCACGATGTCCGCTTCCTGCCCCGGCGAGCGGCCGTGCCCTGGCCCATCGAGGGCGATCACGCCATAACCGGCGCCGACCAGATGCTCGATCAGCGTGGCGAACTGGGTCGGCCGCCCCTCCCAGCCATGCATCAGCAGTACAGCCGGCCCTTCGCCCCAGCGCAGCGCCGACAGACCGAAGCGCAAGGTGACCCGCTCGGAGCTGGCCAACAGCGGCAATTCCCAATCGCGCGGTGCGTGCTCGTTGGGCGTCACGAACAGTTGCTGCATGCGCCCCGCCGCCCATTCCGGGGCGACGCGACCCAGGGTGGCATTGATGCCTCGAACCCAGTTCAGACTGCTCATTCGACGTACCTCCTCAGATCACCGCTTTCTTCGCGGCACGCAGGACACGGTCGGACAGGTCGCCATCGCCGAGGGCTCGGGCCAGCGCCAATCCACCAATCATCAGGGCCATGTCGCTGAGCACGGTGTCGATTTCCTCGGGGCGGCCGGCCAGCGCCGCGACCATCAACTCCACGTGCTCTTCCAGGGTCTGGCGAAAGGCCTCCGGCAGGTTCGCCACTTCGTTCAGCGAACTGGGGATCGGACAGCCCTCTTCTTCGCTATCGCGATGCTTGCGCGACAGGTAGAACTGCGCGGTCAACGCGCGACGCTCGGCAAAGCTCAGCTTCGGATCGAAACGCTTGAGCCCCTCGCGGCGCTTGGCGAGCAATTGGCGGAACGCCTCCAGCATCAGCGCGTCCTTGCTCTCGAAGTGCGAATAGAAGCCGCCCACCGTCAGACCCGCCGCCGACATCACCTCGCCCACGCTGGGGCCGACCGGCCCGTGCTGCAGCAATGCACTGGTGGCGGCGGAGAGTATGCGTTCACGGGTCTGGGCTTTCTTGTCGCTCATGGTTGGCCTCTCGCTCGAAAAATATTATGGATAGAATATTATTCTCATAATAAAAATCAGCAAGCAGAAAGCGCGACCACTGGTCGGAGGACAACTTTCTGGAGGGATGAAAAACAAAAGGGCCACTGAAAGTCTCAGTGGCCCTATAGGCATCGCAGAGCGATAAAAATGGCGTCCCCTAGGGGACTCGAACCCCTGTTACCGCCGTGAAAGGGCGGTGTCCTAGGCCACTAGACGAAGGGGACATATCCTTCGAAGAAACCCACCAGGCGGTGGATTCTGGCTTCATCCCGTTTGGGAATTTGGTGGAGCTAGACGGGATCGAACCGTCGACCTCTTGCATGCCATGCAAGCGCTCTCCCAGCTGAGCTATAGCCCCAGATGACTCTGGCTGACGACGCGAATGCATCGTCGCTGGAATAATGGCGTCCCCTAGGGGACTCGAACCCCTGTTACCGCCGTGAAAGGGCGGTGTCCTAGGCCACTAGACGAAGGGGACGCAAAACCTTCGATTTCAGCCTTGCCCGGACCAGGCAAGACCTACTGGTAATTTGGTGGAGCTAGACGGGATCGAACCGTCGACCTCTTGCATGCCATGCAAGCGCTCTCCCAGCTGAGCTATAGCCCCAAAGTACCGCTGGATCTACCGTTCCGCTTCGCCCTGTCAGTTCAGTTCGTCGCTGGAACGGGGCGCATCTTAGGGGGGAGGCGAACCCCTGTCAACAGAATTTTTCATCAGAAGTGAAAAAATTTTGAAGCAAGAACAATCACTTAACCGTCTCCGCCGACTCGCCCGACCATCGCCAGCCAGGATCAGACCGCCAGCGCACCGAACAGACCTATACAGATCCAGACTACACCAGGCCAGGGAAAGCCCAGCAGGGCCAGCATAGCGCCCACCCAGAGACAATGCCCCAGAGCCCTCAGGATCTTTCCGACTGACGATTTGGCCGGCGGCCGTTGTGGCGGCTGCACTTTCACCCGTGGATTCCCCGCGCGGACGCGCAGCTCACTCCAGATGCTGTTGCTGTTGTGTCCACCCTTGGCGTAGTCCCTGCCCCACCAGGCGGGGTCCGACAAGAGATCAGCCGGACCAATGCAGCCGTGAATACTCCAGCCCATCTCGGCGAAAACCTCATGGAGGTCCAGCCGATCAATGGAGGGGTCGAGGAACAGGCTGTACATCAATCCGGCGTCGAACAGCGCTCGACGGTCAGGGCTGGAGAGCAATGGCTGCCGCACATAATGGCGTAGACGAAGATTCAGTGGACGCTCGCCACCACGCAGCTCGGCCATGAATCGCCGCACCTGCAGCTCGGCCACCGGCCGATCGAGGGCTTCCAGCAATCGCGGAGACAAATGCGCGGCCGGCCCGGCCATGGCGGCAGCGAAAACCACCATCGCCGACTCCGCCAATTCAGCCCCCGCATCGCCAGGTAACGCCAGGCAATATTGCAGGACCAGGCGCTCGAAACACTCCCGGCAGTCCAACTGCTCGGCCAAGACGTAGTGCTGTGCAAGATTGTCGGGAGTCAGCCCGGGCAACAGCCCCTCCGCTCGCTCCCACTCCTCACCGCGCACCAGCAGCGGCCGGTCGATGCTCCCTCGGTCAGGCTGCAATAACTCCGGCTGTGCCTGCCCCTCCCCGGCAATCAATTGCAATGCACATTCGTACGCATCGCGCAGCCGCTGGAAAGCCACGGGGTCTTCGTCTGGACGGCAATGGCGCAGCAGTTTCGCGTACTGCCGGCGGATAACCGAAGCGTCAGCATCGGGCTCCAGTTGGAGAATCTGCCAGCAGTCCATTGCGGCCTCGATCAGGTATGAGCGAAATGGAGCACCGACCCGGGCGGGTCGGTGCGGGAAGACTCAGCTACCGATAGCGTCGCGAATCTTTTCCCATTCCTTGGCTTCTTTCTTCGACGCACCGCCCAGCAGTTCCAGGGCCTGGCGCAGGCGATAGCGCGACAGGTCGGCACCGAGGATTTCCATGGCGTCGAGCACCGACACCGAGCTGGCCTGGCCGGTGATGGCCGGGAACATCAGCGGCATCACGTCACGCAGCTTGAGGCCAAGGTGCTCGGCGACGGCCTGGATGGTCGCGGTAATGCGATCCTTTTCCCACTGGCGCAGCGCTTCGAGCTTCCACAGCACCAGTTGCAGCACCTGGCGAACCTGGGTGGCATCGAGCTTCTTGTGCTCGAACAGCTTGGCGTCCAGTTGCACGCCGCCACTGAAGAAGAAGCCAGCCAGCGGAGCGATCTGGCTGAAGTTCTCCACGCGGCCTTGTACGTGCGGCGCGATCTTCATCAGGTACTCGGGGTTGAGCGCCCACTTCTGCACTTCCTTGGCGAAGTCCTCGACGGACAGCTCGCGAATCCACTGGCCGTTCAGCCAGGAGAGCTTCTCGATGTCGAAGATCGGGCCGCCCAGCGAAACGCGGGACAGGTCGAAGTGCTCGATCATCTCCGCCAGGCTGAACTTCTCGCGCTCATCGGGCATGGACCAGCCCATGCGGCCGAGGTAGTTCAGCAGCGCCTGGGGCAGCAGGCCCATGCGCTCATAGAAGGTGATCGAGGTGGGATTCTTGCGCTTGGACAGCTTGCTCTTGTCCGGGTTGCGCAGCAGCGGCATGTAGCAGAGCACCGGCTGTTCCCAGCCGAAGTACTCGTAAAGCTTGATCAGCTTGGGCGCCGAGGGCAGCCACTCTTCGCCGCGCAGGACGTGAGTGATACCCATCAGGTGGTCGTCGACCACGTTGGCCAGGAAGTAGGTGGGCAGGCCGTCGGCCTTCATCAGCACCTGCATGTCCATACGGTCCCATGGGATTTCCACGTCGCCACGGAGCATGTCCGGCACCACGCAGACGCCCTCGGTCGGCACCTTCATGCGCACGACATGGGATTCGCCAGCAGCGATACGCTTGGCCGACTCCTCTTTCGCGATATGCATGCAAAGGCCGTCGTAGCGCGGGGTTTCCTTGCGCGCCTGTTGCTCGGCACGCAAGGCGTCGAGACGCTCGGAGGAGCAGAAGCAGGGGAAGGCATGGCCCTTGTCCACCAACTCGTCGCTGTACTGCTTATAGATGGCACCACGCTCGCTCTGCCGGTACGGGCCGTGCGGGCCGCCGACGTCCGGGCCCTCGTCCCACTCGATACCCAGCCAGCGCAGCGCGTCGAAGATCTGCTGTTCCGATTCGCGGGTCGAGCGCACCTGATCGGTGTCCTCGATGCGCAGAATGAACTGACCGCCGTGCTGGCGGGCGAAGCAGAGGTTGAACAGCGCGATATACGCGGTGCCGACGTGCGGGTCGCCGGTGGGAGACGGCGCGATACGGGTGCGGACTGTGGTCATGAAGGCTCTCGTGTGCAGCAATTCTTCGTGTGAAGCGGACAGCGCGCGACGGCGCGCGCGCTCATGGGTGCGATGGTATCAGGCGGGCCGCCTTCGGCTCCAGCCAACGACCGGGATCGATGGGCAGGTTGTTGATCAGGAAGTCGAGGAAGGCCTTCACTTTCATCGCCTGGAAACGCCTCGATGGGTACACGGCGTACAGCTCGCCCACCGGCAACTGGACCTGCGGTAACACGCGCACCAGGCGACCGCTGGCTAACTGCTCGTCGACGATCAGCTCTGGCAGCGAGGCGATCCCCGCTCCCGCCAGGACTGCTTCGCGGGCAAACGTGATGTTGTTGCAGGACAGCACGCGGTGGCACGGCACGGTCTCTCCGCGTAGCGGCCAGTAGCGCTGCGAGTCGGCCTGCAGCAATACGGCGCGGTGGCCAGCCAGCTCCTCGACGGTTTCTGGCCAACCGTGCAGCTTCAGGTAGTCCGGGCTGGCGCACAGGCAACGGTTGGTGGTCAGCATGCGCCGGGCGATCAGGGTCGAGTCCTCCGGCTGGCCGACCATGATGACGATATCCACGCCCTCCTCCAGCGGATCGACGTTGCGCGAGGTCAGCTCGACCTCGGCGGTGATCTGTGGATAAAGGTTCATGAAATCGCCCAGCACCTTGGCCAGGTACATCTGGCCGAACTCGATGGGCGCAGTGATCCGCAACAATCCCGAAGGCGCCTGCTGCAACTGCATCACCGCCTGCTCCGCCTCGGCGAAGTCATGCATGATCTGCCGGCAGCGGTCGTAGTAGGCCTGACCCACTTCGGTCAGGCGCAGCTTGCGGGTGGTGCGGTTGATCAGGCGCACGCCCAGGCGCTCTTCGAGGAGCGCGATACGCCGGCTCACCGTGGACTTCTGCATCCCCAGGCTCTGCGCCGCCTGGGTGAAACTGTGCAGTTCCACCACGCGAGTGAAGATCAGCGCATCATCCAGCCCCATGATTGTTCCCTATAAGCAACAAAGTTTCCGAAGTGTAGCGGCTACGTGCCGCCACGGAACACTGTTACATTGGCAAACATTTTTTTGGCCAACCAAACGCTCGTTTACCTATGCCCGCACAATTAAAACGCCGCCTGTCCGTGTTCTTCGTCATCCTTGCCGTCGTCGCCCTCGCCTTCCTGGCGCGCTGGTACTTCATCGGCCGCTTCGTCGAGACCACCGACAATGCCTACGTGCAGGGTGAGATCACCCGCATCGCCAGCCAACTCGGCGCCCGCGTCGAAGAGGTGCTGGTACAGGACAACCAGCACGTCGAGAAAGGCCAGTTGCTGGTGAAGCTCGAGGCCGCCGACTTCCAGCTCGCGCTGGACCGCGCCAAGGCCACCCTGGCCACCCGCGAGGCGGAACTGGAGCAGGCGCGCAGCAAGCTCAAGGGCCAGACCAGCATGATCGCGGCCAGCGCGGCCGACGTGAATGCCAGCCAGGCCACCCTCGGTCGCACCGAGGTCGACCTCGGCCGTGCCCAGGCGCTGCGCAAGCCCGGCTACGTCTCGGAAGAACGCGTGACCACCCTGGCCGCCGACTCCAACGTCGCCCGCTCCCAGGTGGCCAAGGCCCAGGCCGACCTGCAGGCCCAGCGCGTGCAGCGTGAAACCCTGGGCACCGACGTGCAGCGCCTGCAGGCACAGATCGAAAGCGCCCGCGCTGACATCACCCAGGCCGAGATCAACCTCGCCCGCACCGAAATCCACGCGCCGGTCAGCGGCCTGGTAGGCCAGCGCGGCGCCCGCGTCGGCCAGTATGTGCAGGTCGGCAGCCAGCTGCTTTCGCTGGTGCCGGATGACGGCATCTGGATCCAGGCCAACTTCAAGGAAACCCAGATCGGCAAGATGCGCCCGGGTCAAACCGCCAAGCTGGTGTTCGACTCCTTCCCCGACCAGCCCATCGACGGCCAGGTACAGAGCCTGTTCGCCGCCTCCGGCGCGCAATTCAGCCTGCTCCCGCCGGACAACGCCACCGGTAACTTCACCAAGGTCGTGCAGCGCATTCCGGTCAAGATCACCTTCGCCGACGACAACCCGCTCAAGGGCCTGATCCGCCCGGGCATGTCCGTTGAGGCCGAGGTCGAGCTGCGTGTCCGCTGATGCCCTGGTGCGGCCGGCCGGAGAACCGACCCGCCGCGACTGGATCGCCGTGTTCAGCGCCATGCTCGGCGCGTTCATGGCGGTGCTCGACATCCAGATCACCAACTCTTCGCTGAAAGACATCCAGGGCGCGCTGGCCGCGACCCTGGAAGAAGGCTCGTGGATCTCCACGTCCTATCTGGTGGCCGAAATCATCATGATCCCGCTTACCGCCTGGCTGGTGCAGCTGCTCTCGGCGCGCCGGCTGGCCTGGATGATCTCGGTCGGCTTCCTGTTCTCTTCCCTGCTCTGCTCGTTCGCCTGGAACCTGGAGAGCATGATCGTGTTCCGCGCCATGCAGGGCTTCACCGGCGGCGCACTGATCCCGCTGGCCTTCACCCTGGCGCTGATCAAGCTGCCGGAACACCATCGCCCCAAGGGCATGGCGCTGTTCGCCATCACCGCGACCTTCGCCCCTTCCATCGGCCCTACCCTGGGCGGCTGGCTGACGGAAAACTTCGGCTGGGAATACATCTTCTACATCAACATCCCGCCGGGCCTGCTGATGATCGCCGGCCTGCTCTACGGCCTGGAGAAGAAGCCGGCGCACTGGGAACTGCTGAAAAGCACCGACTACGCCGGCATCATCACCATGGCCATCGGCCTGGGTTGCCTGCAAGTGTTCCTGGAAGAAGGCCATCGCAAGGACTGGCTGGAATCGAGCCTGATCGTCAGCCTGGGCAGCATCGCCCTGGTCAGCCTGATCCTCTTCGTGATCCTGCAGACCTCGCGGCCGAACCCGCTGATCAACCTGGGGATTCTGCGCAACCGCAATTTCGGCCTGTCGAGCATATCCAGCATCGGCCTGGGCATGGGGCTGTACGGGTCGATCTATGTGCTACCGCTGTATCTCGCGCAGATCCAGGGTTACAACGCCATGCAGATCGGCGAGGTGATCATGTGGATGGGTGTGCCGCAGCTGTTCCTTATCCCATTGATCCCCAAGCTGATGAAGATCATCGAGCCGCGCCTGCTCTGCGCCGTCGGATTCGGCCTGTTCGGCATGGCGAGCTTCTTCTCCGGTGTGCTGAACCCGGACTTCGCCGGCCCGCAGTTCAACCAGATCCAGTTGCTGCGCGCCCTCGGCCAGCCGATGGTGATGGTCACCATCTCGCTGATCGCCACTGTCTACCTACAGCCACAGGATGCGGGGTCCGCTTCCAGCCTGTTCAACATCCTGCGCAACCTGGGCGGCGCCATTGGTATCGCGCTGCTGGCGACCCTGCTGGATAGCCGCGCCAAGGTCTATTACGACTATCTGCGCGAAGCGGTGGTGCCGGTGAACGGCGCGGTGGACGAACGGCTGGCGCAGCTGACCTCGCAGCTGGGCACGCAGCAGGCAGCCCTGGGCAAGATCAGCGAGATCGTCCACCAGCAGGCGGCGATCATGGCCTACAACGACGCCTTCCACGCCATCGGTATCGTGCTGGCGGTGAGCATGGTGGCAGTGCTGCTAACCCGCCCGCTGCCGGCAGGCATGGGCGCTGGAGCGGGGGCCGGAGCGCACTGACCGCTCCACGCCGAACTAACCCTTGTAGGAGCGAGCTTGCTCGCGAACCCCGCATCACACCGCTACATCAGGGTGCTGTGATATTCGCGAGCAAGCTCGCTCCTACGAAAAGCCAGCCAAAGCCGGCTCGTCCTGCGTTCAGCCCATCGATACCATGCGGTCGCGCAACTTGCCGATTTCGTCGCGCACGCCGGCCGCGGCCTCGAACTCCAGATCGCGGGCCAGTTGGTACATGCGCTCTTCCAATTGCTTGATGCGCTTGCCGACTTCCTCCGGCGTGCGCAGCTCGTTCTCGTAGCGACCGCTCTCCTCCGCCACTTTCGCCAGGCTCCGGCGCTTACCCTTGGCACCCGGCACCACGGCGCCTTCGAGGATGTCCTTGATGTCCTTCTTCACACCCTTGGGCACGATGCCGTGCTTGGCGTTGAACTCCAGCTGCTTGGTGCGACGGCGCTCGGTCTCGTTGATTGCCCGCTGCATCGAGCCGGTGATGTTGTCGGCATAGAGGATCGCCTTGCCGTGCAGGTTCCGGGCGGCGCGGCCGATCGTCTGGATCAGCGAGCGCTCGGAACGCAGGAAGCCCTCCTTGTCTGCATCGAGGATCGCCACCAGTGCCACCTCGGGCATGTCCAGGCCCTCGCGCAGCAGGTTGATGCCCACCAGCACGTCGAACTTGCCCAGGCGCAAGTCACGGATGATTTCCACCCGTTCCACGGTGTCGATGTCCGAGTGCAGGTAGCGCACGCGCACGTCGTGATCGCCCAGGTAGTCAGTGAGGTCCTCGGCCATTCGCTTGGTAAGAGTGGTCACCAGCACGCGCTGATCCAGCGCCACGCGCTTACCGATTTCCGATAGCAGATCATCTACCTGGGTGGTCGCCGGGCGAATTTCCACCTCCGGGTCGACCAGGCCGGTGGGGCGCACCACCTGCTCGACGACCCGACCGGCGTGCTGATCCTCGTAAGGGCCGGGCGTCGCGGAGACGAAGATGGTCTGCGGGCTGATTGCCTCCCACTCTTCGAAGCGCAGCGGACGGTTATCCAGCGCCGAGGGCAGGCGGAAGCCGTATTCGACCAGGGTCTCCTTGCGCGAGCGGTCGCCCTTGTACATGGCCCCGACCTGGGGAACGCTGACGTGGGATTCGTCGATCACCAGCAGGGCGTTGTCCGGCAGGTAGTCGTAGAGCGTCGGCGGCGGCTCGCCGGGACCGCGCCCGGAGAGGTAGCGCGAGTAGTTCTCGATGCCGTTGCAGTAGCCCAGCTCGAGAATCATCTCCAGGTCGAAACGGGTCCGCTGCTCCAGGCGCTGGGCTTCCACCAGCTTGTTGTTGCTGCGCAGGTAGTCCAGGCGCTGCTTGAGTTCGGCCTTGATGTGCTCCACCGCCTCCAGAAGCGTCTCCCGCGGGGTGACGTAGTGGCTCTTGGGGTAGAAGGTGAAGCGCGGCAGCTTGGTGAGCACCTCGCCGGTCAGCGGGTCGAAGGCGGCTATGTTCTCCACTTCGTCATCGAACAGCTCGACGCGGATGGCCTCCAGGTCCGATTCCGCCGGGAAGATATCGATCACATCGCCACGCACTCGGAAGGTCGCACGGGCGAAATCCATGTCGTTACGGGTGTACTGCAGGCTGGTCAGGCGGCGCAGCAGCTCGCGCTGGTCCATCTTGTCGCCGCGATCCAGGTGCAGGACCATCTTCAGGTACGACGCCGGATCGCCCAGGCCGTAGATCGACGACACGGTGCAGACGATGATGGCGTCCTTGCGCTCCAGCAGCGCCTTGGTCGCCGACAACCGCATCTGCTCGATGTGGTCGTTGATCGAGGAATCCTTCTCGATGTAGGTGTCCGAGGACGGCACGTAGGCCTCGGGCTGGTAGTAGTCGTAGTAGGAGACGAAGTACTCGACAGCGTTGTTCGGGAAGAAGGTCTTGAACTCGCCGTAGAGCTGCGCAGCCAGCGTCTTGTTCGGCGCCAGCACCATGGTCGGGCGCTGCACCTGGGAAATGACGTTGGCGATGCTGAAGGTCTTGCCGGAGCCGGTCACCCCCAACAACGTCTGGTGCGACAGGCCCGCTTCCAGACCTTCCACCATCTGTCGGATGGCTTCGGGCTGATCGCCGGCGGGCTCGAATCGCGAATCCAGCTGAAAAATCGACATGGGAACCTCGCTTTGGCGTGTGACGCTTCGGTCGCCAAAGCGTCATACCAGTCGAAAAGCACGCGCGACAACTCGCCGCCTGCTGTAGAGGCCTATATAATACCGGCCCGTCGACGCAACCCCCAGCGCCGTGTGCGGGTGGGTTGCAATTGCACTTCACTCCCGCCTTAGAGCTGCTGCCAAAATGAGTCTGTTCTCCGCTGTCGAAATGGCCCCCCGTGACCCGATCCTGGGCCTGAACGAAGCTTTCAACGCCGATACCCGCCCGGGCAAGATCAACCTGGGCGTAGGCGTTTATTACAACGAGGAAGGCCGTCTCCCGTTGCTGCGTGCCGTACAGGCCGCGGAGAAAGCCCGCATCGAGGCCCACGCACCGCGCGGCTACCTGCCGATCGAAGGCATCGCCGCCTACGATTCGGGCGTGCAGAAGCTGCTGTTCGGCGCTGATTCCGAGCTGCTGGCCGAAGGCCGCGTGGTCACCACCCAGGCCGTCGGCGGTACCGGTGCGCTGAAGACCGGTGCCGACTTCCTCAAGCGCCTGCTGCCCAACGCCACCGTCGCCATCAGCGACCCGAGCTGGGAAAACCACCGCGCGCTGTTCGAAGCCGCCGGTTTCCCGGTGCAGAACTACCGTTACTACGACGCCGCTACCAACGGTGTGAACCGTACCGGCCTGCTGGAAGACCTCAACGCCCTCCCCTCGCAATCCATCGTTGTGCTCCACGCCTGCTGCCACAACCCGACCGGCGTCGACCTGACCATGGACGACTGGAAGCAGGTCCTGGACGTGCTCAAGGCCAAGGGCCACGTGCCGTTCCTCGACATCGCCTACCAGGGCTTCGGTGACGGCATCGACGAAGACGCTTCCGCCGTGCGCCTGTTCGCCAAGTCGGGCCTGAATTTCTTCGTGTCCAGCTCGTTCTCCAAGTCGTTCTCGCTGTACGGCGAGCGCGTGGGCGCCCTGTCGGTCGTGACCGACAGCCGCGAGGAGTCCGCCCGCGTCCTGTCCCAGGTCAAGCGCGTGATCCGTACCAACTACTCCAACCCGCCGACCCACGGCGCCAGCGTTGTCGCCGCCGTGCTGAACAGCCCGGAACTGCGTGCGGTCTGGGAAGAAGAGCTGGGCGAAATGCGCACCCGGATCCGCGCCATGCGCGTAGCGATGGTCGAGCAACTGACCGCCCTGGGCGCCAAGCGCGACTTCAGCTTCGTTGCACAGCAGCGCGGCATGTTCTCCTACTCCGGCCTGACCGCCGAGCAGGTTGAGCGCCTGAAGAACGAGTTCGGCATCTACGCCGTCGGCACTGGCCGAATCTGCGTCGCCGCGCTGAACAACGGCAACCTGGACACCGTCACCCGCGCCATCGTCCAGGTGCTGTAAAAAAATCAGGGGAAGTCATCGGCACGATGTTGACTTCCCCTTTTTAATCAGTAAGATACGCACCGTTGTTCCGCGATAGCTCAGTCGGTAGAGCAAATGACTGTTAATCATTGGGTCCCTGGTTCGAGTCCAGGTCGCGGAGCCAAAATTCAGAGCCCTCGGCACATGCCGGGGGCTTTTTTATTGGGCGCTGGACTCTCTCCAGGGACTGCGTCCCAGGTGATTCCCCCTTCGGGGCCGCGCTGAAGCGCGTTCGGCTGACGCCGTCGAGTCCAGGTCGCGGAGCCAAAATTCAGAGCCCTCGGCACACGCCGGGGGCTTTTTATTGGGCCGGAGAAATGCTCTTCAATGAAAAAGCCGATCACAGACCGGCTTTTTCATTTCGACAGGCAAAGGCTCAGAGCGAAATCCTATCCCGGTTCTTGTCCAGGGTGCCCTTGCCGATCCCCTTCACTTCCAGCAACTGATCAACCGTGGTAAATGGCCCATTGCTGGTCCGGTAGTCAACAATGGCCTGGGCCTTGACCTTGCCGATGCCCTTCAGGGACTTCTGCAATTCTTCGACGGATGCCGTGTTGATATTCACCGCCTCGACCTGAGAGACAGGCGCCTTGGCAGCCGGCGCTGGTGCCTCGACCGCCGGCTTGGCGGCAGGCTGAGTGCTGGTGGCTGCCTGGGCGACACCGCCAAAAGAGAGGCTGGCGAACAGGATCAGGCTAGCGATGGAGAGCAGGTTCTTCTTCATGAGGCATTCCCTGGAAATAAGAGGCTTCTAGGCGGGCGCAACGGCGCCGCCCAAGAAACATATCGCCAGGAACACGCGTAAAAACCTTGGTTTAGAGAGTCGGCAGCAGTTTCCGGCGCCGCCGACAGATCGCCAGGAAAGTACTGACGATGTTCGCAGACACGGCGATCACCGCATCTGCTAGGTAGAACCCAGGATCAGGGCTCCATCCGCCGCTGCTGGTGGATCAGGTCGACGATCTCGCCTTCGGGGCAATAGCCGCTGACGGTTTCCCGCAGCAGCTGCCGCACCCGTGCGTAGTTGCCCTGATCCACGGCCTTGAGCAGATCCGCCAGCACCAGCTTGAAGCCTTCCCAGTGCATCAGTTCTTCATTGGCTTTCATGATCATCGGATGCTCGGTGGCGCTGACGTTGTCGCCGATCAGCAGCTCCTCGTAGAGCTTCTCGCCAGGCCGCAGGCCGCTGAACTCGATGGAAATATCGCCATGGGGTGTATGCTCCGAGCGCACGCTCAGCCCCGACAGGTGGATCATCCGCTCGGCCAGCTCGAGGATTTTCACCGGCTGCCCCATATCCAGCACGAAGACGTCGCCGCCGCGCCCCATGGAGCCAGCCTGGATCACCAACTGCGCCGCCTCGGGAATGGTCATGAAGTAGCGGGTGATGCCCGGATGGGTCACGGTGACTGGCCCGCCGCGCTTGATCTGCTCGCGGAACAGAGGAATGACCGAACCGGACGAGCCCAGCACATTGCCGAACCGGACCATGGTGAAACGGGTCTTGTTGACCTGGTGCACGCCGGACTTGTCGCCGAACAGCACCGGGGCGGACTCCTGACTCAGGGCCTGCAGGATCATCTCCGCCAGGCGCTTGGTACTGCCCATGACATTGGTCGGACGCACTGCCTTGTCGGTGGAGATCAACACGAAGTGCTCGACCCCTGCCCGCACCGCCACCTGGGCGGTATGCAAGGTGCCCATCACATTGTTCAGCACCCCTTCGGAGATGTTGTGCTCGACGATGGGCACGTGCTTGTAGGCCGCAGCGTGATAGACCGTGGCGACCTTCCAGGTGCGCATGACGTCCAGCAGACGCTCGGCACTGCGTACGGAGCCAAGGATCGGCACCAGCTGCACCGCGAGGGACTCGCGCTTGATGCGGTTCTCCAGCTCCTGGTGCACGCGATAGAGGTTGTATTCGCTGTGCTCGAACAGCACCAGCACGGTGGGCGATGAGCCAAGGATCTGGCGGCAGAGCTCCGACCCGATGGAGCCACCAGCGCCGGTGACCATGACGACTTCGCCACGGATGCAGTGCTCGAACAGTTCCTTGCGCGGCTCGACCGGGTCACGCCCGAGCAGGTCGGCAATGTCCACTTCCTGGATGTCGTCCACTCGTACGCGGCCGTTAGCCAACTCGATAAACCCCGGAACGCTTCGTACGTGAACCGGATACGGCTCGAGCAGACCGAGGATTTCACGGCGACGGGCGCGGGTCGCAGAAGGGATTGCCAGCAGCACTTCCTGCACGCCGGTCTCGTCGATCATCTGCTGGATATGCTTGGGCTTGAAGACGCGAAGGCCAGCAATGACGCGGTTGGCGATTTCGTCATCGTCATCGATGAAGGCCACCGGACGCATGGCACGACCCAGGCGCAACGCGGCCACCAGCTGGTTGCCGGCAGAGCCGGCGCCATAGACCGCCACCTTGGGCAAGCCATCCTGCTGCTTGAGGAAGGGCACAGCCTGGACCGTGCTGTACCAGTCGCCCATGAAGTACTGACGCATGGCCAGGCGCAAGCCGCCGATCATCAGCAGGCTCAACCACCAGTAGTTCAGCACCAGAGAGCGCGGAACCATCTCGGTCACCGAGCGATTCCAGTAGACCACCAGCGACAGCAACAACGCGGAGATGGTCACCGCTTTCCAGATCGCGATCAGCGCGTCATTGCCCAGGTAGCGCATTACCGCCCTGTACATGCCGAAACGGATGAACAGCGGGATAGCAACCACTGGCGCGGCCACGAACAACCAACCATGGACCCGGAGCGGGTACTCCAGATCGTCGGTTCCCAGCCGCACGATGAACGCCAGCCACAGCGCGAACCACACCAGCAGGATATCGGTGGTGACCTGCAGTAGCCGTTTATGTCGTCTCGGAAGCCTCAGCAGGCGTTCTCGGAGCATCAGCGCTTGTCCTTAATCCCGAGCGGAGGAAAGTTCTCGCCCGCTACATTGACCACCAAATCCGGTGGAGTTCAGCTCACATCCTGTTCATCCGGACGACCTGCACCCAGATGAGCTACGACAAGCACTATGGGAGCATAGGCGACAATCAGTGCCAGCAAACCCGAAACATGCCCCAGTGCCACCAGCAACGCCAGCGGCATGAGCCAAAGTACATTGACAGCGGTCACCGCCAGCGACACCCGCAAATGGCTGCCGTAACGGCGCGAAGCACGCTGGTAGGCATGGCTGCGATGCGCCTCGTAGACACGTTCGCCACGCATCAGACGGTGGATCAGCGTGACGGTGGCATCGACCACGAACACGCCGAGCAGGATCAGCCAACTCCAGATCAGCGGCGCGGAAACCGTCCCCGCCTGCAGCGCCAATCCTCCGAGAATCAACCCAAGGAAACCGCTGCCCGCGTCCCCCATGAAAATTTGCGCTGGCGGGAAATTCCAGACCAGGAACCCCGCCGCCGCCATGCCCAGGATCAAGGGTAACCATACCAGTTGCCACTCTCCGACGAACCACCCGCAGAGGGCCCCGCCCAGGCAGACACTGATGGCTTCCAGACCGGCGATCCCGTCGATGCCGTCCATGAAATTGTACAAGTTCAGCAGCCAGACCAGGAACACAACTGCCAACAGATCGCCGGCCAATCCCAGATCCAGCGTGCCCCAGGGCATAGCCAGCGCAGGCACCCCACCCAGCCAGGCGAGCAACCAGAGCGCAGCAACAAAATGCCCCAGCAGCCGCCAGCGCGCCGGAATATGACGGTGATCGTCGAGGAAACCAATGACCGCAACCAGAGCGCCGGCTGGCAACAGGGCCAAGAGGCTGTTCCCATCCACAGCACCAAGGGCACCGGCCAAAGGCAGGCAGCCCAGGAAACCCAGCACGATGGCAACGCCGCCGCCACGCGGCGTAGGAATCCGGTGAGAACTTCGAGCGTTGGGAATATCCATTATGCTGCGCGCCAGCGCGTAGCGACGCACCCATCCAGTCAGCAACCAGGAAAACACCGCTACTGCCAGGAGCATCGGGACAATCAGCATCGACACCCCTGAATCAACCATCTGCGCGCTCTGTACTCACGAATTTTCTTCCTGCTTCCCGCAGCCCCTCACGAAGTCCCTGAAGTGGCTGCCAACCAAGCAAACGCTTCGCCTTTCGGGTATCCAGTTCGAGATTGGCGCAGAGCTGCTCATAGAGCCTCGTTCGCCCGACCAACGCTGCTGCACCACTGAGAAACCGTTCAGGAACACTGAAGATGAAGGCTTTTTTACCCATTCCTGCCGCCAGCTCGGCTATCAGCTCCCGGATCGATACCACGCCATTGTCGGCAACGATGAATCGCTCATTAGCTGCATTGGGATGCGTCATGCACAGGATGATGAAGTCGACCAGATTGGCCACGCTGATCAAGCTTTTGCCGTTGTCGACTGCGCCAAACGGCAAGGGGATCGGATTGGCGACCAACCGGAGTAAACGCGCAAAGTTGCCCGGCGCATCGAATGCATAAACCAGCGGCGGGCGAATGATGACAATGTCCATGGCGCTGTCAGCAGCCAGACGGAGCAACCCCTCCTCAGCCTCGAACTTGGAAACCGCATAGCTGGCATGGGGCGCTGGAGTCGATGATTCATCAAAGGGGGTCGAACCGGAGCTATTACCATTCACACCAATCGAGCTGACGAACACGAATCGTCGTACGCCGCGCCTGGCCGCCTCAACAGCTAACGCCAGTGTGGCGTCGCGGTTGACGCGCCGAAACTGCTCAAGCTCGGATTGCTCATCACTGGAGCCAGAGAGCACATGAGCACGCGCGGCAAGGTGAATGACAACGTCACACCCATCCAGCGCCTGTTTCCACTCCGCCAACGCTGTCATGTCGCCAATACAGATTTCGCGATAGGACGAGTTCGAAGCAGCCTGGCGACAGAGCCCAATGGCACGATGGCCACCTTGAGCGAGCGCGACTCCGAGGTATTTTCCTACGAACCCTGACGCCCCGGTGACAAGAACCTTCAACAGGCACTCTCCATAAACAGTCCTGGGCTCGATAACTGAATGAACATGTCGCATGCCGGAGGTGAACGGCCGACTGACAGCAGTACGCTCCAGCTAGCCCGCTGAAATGGCACGAATGGGGGCGAGGCTATTCCACGCATGGCACCCAGGACACTGCCAATGCAGCTCCCGCCCGGCAAAGCCGCACTTCCCGCAACGATAACGAGCCATTGTCTTATACAAACCTATGATTATTGGAGACATTTTTTCAATAGAATGCGGATGATCGCAATCAACCTCGACGGCAGCAACATACTCCCCTACTCCGTGCCAGGAGGGCTGTTGTCGCACCCTCGATATCATCTGCTCTCTCCAATAGTCAGCCCCGCTATCAACATCAACTTCCATCAGCCAGGCCAGCACTGACGGCGGCAGTTGGTGCCGCAAAGCCAGTTCGCCCAGGAACGCGATCAAGTCCGGCCATTGATTCGCATCAAACCGACGCAATAGCGGAACAATTTCCCCCACATAAGCCTCGGCATCCTGCACAACCTCCCTGAGCGTTGCCATTGCCGCTATCCGATCCTTGCGCCAGAGTTCGCACTCCAGCCGCATCAGCAGAGCGCGTACGCAGCGCTTGTCGACACGGCGAGCCTCGCGCAGCAGCTCCTGCATGGCGCTGCGATCCCCGCTCTTGCCTTTCTCCTGAGCGAGTTCGCAGTAGTAGTTGGCCAGCGCAGCGCTCAACTCGGGCCGACTCGGCACCAGCCGGGCGGCCAGTTCGATCGCGCGCGACCAGTTCTTCTCACGCTCACAGATCAGCCGCTGCTCATCCAGCGCCTCGAGAGAGATGGGCCCGTCGCGTTGCTGGGTCAGCTCGTCCAGCAACTCCTCGGCGCTACCGAGCAGACCGCCAGCAATGTAGTCACGAGCCAGCTCCAGGCGTACTTGCGCCACCAGCGAACCATCCTCGCCGGCACGTCCCAGCAGGTCCTGGTGAATGTGGATGGCTTTCTCGATATCGCCACGGCGGCGGAACAGATTGCCAACGTGCAGGTGGCTTTCAAGCGTCTCCGGATTGACGACCAGGCCTTGGGATAGGCTTTCCAGCGCATCGTCGGAATGTCGCTCCAGCAGGTTATGCATGCTGTGGACGCGCGCCCGAAGGTTCGGCTCTGTTGGTGGCTGGGTTCTGGAAAGAGACCGACGCCCCATCCACCAGCCGATGGCCAGGGCGCAGAAGAAGAACAGCGTGGCAACGACGCTAGGCATGGTCCGTCAGCGACTTTTCACGCAGCGCGTCATTCTCCTTGCGGAAACGGGTGACTTCCGAGCGCAGCCCGGTCATGCGGACGTGCGTCTTCGCGCGGAAGGGAATGCTCAGCAGCAGGCCGATCACGCCGCCAACGATGAACGAAAGGGAGATGAAGACCACCAGCGGCCACTGAGGCGACTGCCAGCCAAGGAAGGTCAGCTGTGCAGGCTGCAGGTTTTCAAGGACGAAAACCACGACGACGGCGGCCAGGACGACCAGCGCCAGAATCAGCAGGAAACGTTTTGCCCGAAGCATGAACACTCCTTCTTGAAGACGGATACCCCGGGGTCACTCGGGTTCGTTGACGCGGTCGCGCAGCTCCTTGCCAGGCTTGAAGTGCGGAACGAACTTGCCGTCCAGACGCACGGACTCGCCGGTTTTCGGATTGCGACCGGTGCGCGGCGCACGGTAATGCAGCGAGAAGCTACCGAAACCCCGGATTTCGATGCGATCCCCAGTGGCCAGAGCCTGGGACATTTGCTCAAGCATGGTCTTGATCGCCAGCTCCACATCCTTTGCGGAAAGCTGCCCCTGATGGGTGACGATTCTCTCGATCAACTCCGACTTGGTCATGGTTTTCCCTTCTTTTTCAAGCGGCTAGATCAGCTCTAGGTTCTTTTAGCATGCTGATCATGCTTTGAACAGCCCGAACGGGAAGGATGTGTTTTCACCCGGTCAAGTCATTGGCAAATAAAAAATGGCCGATCCTGCGGGGAAGGAATCGGCCACGGTCGCGCCCAGGAGCGGAAGGACGCGCAAGGGAAAAGCAGGATCAGGCGATGGCGGCGAGCTGCGCCTTGGCCTTGGCCAGGCCTTTCTCGGCGAATTCACCGCCCATGTTCAGGCCTTCGGCGTGGATGAAGGTCACGTCGTGAATGCCGACGAAGCCCAGCGCCTGGCGCAGGTAGGGCTCCTGGTGATCCAGCGCACCGCCGGCGTAGACGCCGCCGCGGCTGGTCAGGACGAAGGCGCGCTTGCCGGTGAGCAGCCCCTGCGGGCCGGTCTCGGTGTACTGGAAGGTGACGCCGGCGCGCAGCACATGGTCCAGCCAGGACTTGAGGGTGCTGGGGATGGCGAAGTTGTACATCGGTGCAGCCAGGACCAGCACGTCGGCGGCCTGCAACTCGGCGGTCAGTTGGTTGGAACGATCCAGCGCAGCGCGTTCGATCTCGCTGTGCTCCTGCGCCGGCTTCATCCAGCCTCCCAGCAGGTTGGCGTCGAGGTGCGGGACCTGCTCGACGGCTAGGTCACGGACCTGGATGTCGTCGGCCGGATGAGCGGCCTGCCATTGGGCGATGAAGTCGCGGGTCAGCTGACGGGAAACTGAACCTTCCTGACGGGCACTGCTTTCGATAACCAGGACGCGGGACATGGACTGGACCTCCATCGGTCGTTGAATGTGTCGATGGAGGTCATCCTAAACATGAACAAATCGATAAAAAAGCGTAAATAGTCGCTTCTAATTATCGAATAAATTGATTTCTTTCCTGACTGCTTCTAGTCTTGCCGGGTAATCAGGAAGGATTGCAGGTGAGCTTGATCCGCAGCTTGATCACGGCGCGGCTGAAGCTGGACGTCAGATTGGCCTCCTTGCCGGGCGCAATGGTTGCCTTGCGCACGTGCGGCGTCTCAGGGCCGTTGACGAAAACCGCGGTGCAGGTCACTGGCTGCTGGCCGGCGTTGCGCAGGAGGATAGCCCCCATCTGGTCACCGATATCCTGGGTCTCGATATCCACCTCGGCGCCATTGAGGCTCTTCTGCACCTCGATGGGATAGGCCAGGGCGGTCAGCGGCAACATGGCCATAACGGCACAACAGAATTTTTTCATGGCGGTCTCTTATTGGTCTTCTGCGGACCGCCAGAGTAGACAAGAGGAAGCGAGGATGAAAGCGCCCCGCGTTACCCTGGATCAGTGGAGAACCCTGCAGGCCGTGGTCGACCACGGCGGCTTCGCCCAGGCGGCGGAAGCCCTGCACCGTTCGCAGTCGTCGATCAGCTATACCGTGGCGCGCATGCAGGAGCAACTGGGCGTGCCGCTGCTGCGCATCGACGGACGCAAGGCCGTACTCACCGAGGCAGGTGAAGTACTGTTGCGTCGCTCACGGCAACTGGTGAAATCCGCCGGCCAGCTGGAAGAACTGGCCCATCACATGGAACAGGGCTGGGAGCCGGAAGTGCGCCTGGTCGTCGACGCCGCCTACCCCACCGTGCGCCTGGTGCGCTCGTTGTCGGCCTTCATGCCACAGAGCCGCGGCTGCCGCGTGCTGCTGCGCGAAGAAGTACTGTCGGGCGTGGAAGAAGCGCTGGTGCAGGGCCATGCGGACCTCGCCATCAGCGGCCTGAACATTCCCGGCCACCTGGGCGCCGACCTCTCCATCGTCGACTTCGTCGCCGTCGCCCACCCCGACCACGCCCTGCACCGGTTGCAACGCGAGGTCACTCACCAGGACCTGGAAACCCAGATGCAGGTGGTGATCCGCGACTCCGGCCGCCTGCAACCGCGTGACGTCGGCTGGCTCGGCGCCGAGCAGCGCTGGACCGTCGGCAGCCTCGCCACCGCCGCCACCTTCGTCAGTAACGGCCTGGGCTTCGCCTGGTTGCCACGGCACATGATCGAGCGCGAACTGCGCGACGGCCAGCTCAAGCCGCTGTTGATGAAACAGGGCGGCGTGCGCGAGAGCCGCTTCTATCTTTACCCGAACAAGGAAAAGCCCCTGGGCCCGGCCACGCAGATCCTCGTGGAGCTGCTGACCACCTTCGCCAACGTGCCCCTCGACGCCCATTTCGCCGCCCCGGAAAGCCCGGCCTGAAGCCTCAGGCCACACGAGCAAGGAGCCCGTCATGCCATTCTTCGACCACGCCGGTCATCGCCTGCACTACGAGGAAAGCGGATTCGGCACGCCGGTCCTGCTGGTACACGGGCTCGGCTCCAGCACCCGCGACTGGGAATACCAGGTACCGGAGCTGGAGAAGCGTCATCGGGTGATCGCCCTCGACGTGCGCGGCCACGGCCAGTCGGACAAACCGCGCCAGCGCTACAGCATCGGAGCCTTCGCCGAGGACGTGATCGCCCTGCTCGATCACCTGAGCCTTGGCCGTGTGCATCTGGTGGGCATCAGCATGGGTGGCATGATCGGCTTCGAACTGGCCACTCGCTGGCCGGAACGGCTGAACAGCCTGACCATCGTCAACAGCGCCCCGGAAGTGAAACCGCGCAGCTTTCGCGAGTACCTGGAAGTGGCGCGCCGACTGTTCCTCGCCCACGCGCTGGGCCTGGACACCGTGGGCAAGGCGCTGGGCAAGATGCTCTTCCCCAAGCCCGAGCAAAGCGACCTGCGCCGCAAGATCCAGCAGCGCTGGCCGCAGAACGACAAGCGCGCCTACCTCTCCAGCCTGCACGCCATCATCGGCTGGGGTGTGCAGGAACGCCTGGCGCGAATAACCTGTCCAACCCTGGTGATCAGCGCCGACCGCGACTACACCCCGGTCTCGCTCAAGCAGGCCTATGTCGGACACATGCCCAACGCGCGCCTGGTGGTGATCGAGGACTCGCGCCATGCCACGCCGCTCGACCAGCCGGAAAGATTCAATACCACCCTGCTCGACTTCCTCGATCAGGTCGACCATCCCTAGAACCTTCAGGAAACATCCGCCAAATGACCCTGTTCAAACGCTTCCTGCTCGCTGCCTGCTCCCTGGTCCTGGCCGGCTCGGTCTTCGCCGCCGACAGCAAGAACCCGCATGTGCTGCTGTCTACCACCTCGGGTGAAATCGAAATCGAGCTGTACGCCGACAAAGCACCGATTTCCGTGAAGAACTACCTGTCCTACGTCGACAGTGGCTTCTACAACGGAACCATCTTCCACCGCGTGATCCCCAACTTCATGATCCAGGGCGGCGGTTTCACCGAGGCCATGAAGGAGAAGGACACCCAGGCGCCGATCAAGAACGAGGCCGACAACGGCCTGCTCAACGAGCGCGGCACCCTGGCCATGGCACGCACCAGCGACGTGAACTCCGCCACCAGCCAGTTCTTCATCAACCTGACCGGCAACGACTTCCTCAACCACGGCGCCCGCGACTTCGGCTACGCGGTATTCGGCAAGGTCGTGCGCGGCATGGGCGTGGTCGACCAGATCGCCGGCGTGAAGACCGGTAATCGCGGCATGTTCCAGGACGTACCGACCACCCCGGTGGTCATCCTCTCCGCCAAGCGTCTGTGATTCTGCGGAACCACGGCTGACGGAGGCCATTCAAGGCGAGCCCAGGACGGGCTCGCCGACACAACCCGAGAGCCATCATGCTTTACCGTCGTTTCGAGCGTCTGATCGATCCCTTCCGCGACGTCCCCGAGCGCATGCCGCCCTCCGACGTCATCCGCTTCTACGTCTACTACCTGCGCCAGGTCTGGCCGGTCTTCCTCGCGCTGCTCTTCGTCGGGCTGATCGTCGCGCTGATCGAAGTCGCCCTGTTCAGCTACCTCGGCCGCATCGTCGACCTCGCCCAGGGCACTGCCCCTGCCGACTTCTTCTCCTCGCACGGCCGCGAGCTGATCTGGATGGCTGTGGTAGCGCTGGTCCTGCGCCCGGTGTTCAACGGCCTGCACGACATGCTGGTGCACCAGAGCATCAACCCCAGCATGACCAACCTGATCCGCTGGCAGAATCACCGCTACGTGCTCAAGCAGAGCCTGGGCTTCTTCCAGAACGACTTCGCCGGGCGCATCGCCCAACGCATCATGCAGACCGGCAACTCCCTGCGCGATTCCGCCGTGCAGGTGGTCGACGCCATCTGGCACGTGGTGATCTACACCATCAGCGCCCTGGTGCTGTTCGCCGAGGCCGACTGGCGCCTGATGATCCCGCTGGTGCTCTGGGTGATCGGCTACGTCGGCGCACTGGGCTACTTCGTGCCCCAGGTGAAACGCCGCTCCGTGGAAGCCTCGGACTCGCGCTCCAAGCTCATGGGCCGGATCGTCGACGGCTACACCAACATCACCACCCTCAAGCTGTTCGCCCACACGCGCCAGGAAGAGGACTACGCCCGCGAAGCCATCGACGACCAGACCCGCAAGGCCCAGCGCGCCGGGCGCGTGGTGACCTCGATGGACGTAACCATCACCATCTTCAACGGCCTGCTGATCGCCGGCACCACGGGCCTGGCCCTGTGGCTGTGGACCCAGTCGCTGATCTCGGTGGGCGCCATCGCCCTGGCCACCGGCCTGGTCATCCGCATCAACAATATGTCTGGCTGGATCATGTGGGTGGTCGGCGGCATCTTCGAAAACGTCGGCCAGGTGCAGGACGGCATGCAGACCATCGCCCTGCCCCGCCAGGTGATCGACGCACCCGACGCCAAGCCGCTGATGGTGAACCATGGCGAAGTCCGCTTCGAGCACGTGGACTTCAGCTACGGCAAGGGTGGCGGCCTGATCAGCGGCCTCGACCTGACCGTGCGCCCCGGCGAGAAGATCGGCCTGGTCGGCCCCTCCGGCGCCGGCAAGTCGACCCTGGTAAACCTGCTGCTGCGCCTGTACGACCTCGAAGGCGGACGCATCCTGATCGACGGCCAGGATATCGCCCAAGTGACCCAGGAAAGCCTGCGCGCGCAGATCGGCATGGTCACCCAGGACACCTCGCTGCTGCACCGCTCGATCCGCGACAACCTGCTCTACGGCCGCCCGGACGCCGGCGAGGCCGAGCTGCAGGACGCGATCCAGAAGGCCCGCGCCTCGGAGTTCATCCCGCAACTGAGCGACGCCGAGGGCCGCTTCGGCCTCGACGCCCATGTCGGCGAGCGTGGCGTGAAGCTGTCCGGCGGCCAGCGCCAGCGCATCGCAATCACCCGCGTGCTGCTCAAGGACGCGCCGATCCTGATCCTCGATGAGGCCACCTCGGCGCTGGACTCGGAAGTGGAAGCGGCCATCCAGGAAAGCCTGGAGACCCTGATGCAGGGCAAGACGGTGATCGCCATCGCCCACCGCCTCTCGACCATCGCGCGCATGGATCGCCTGGTGGTCCTGGAGCACGGTCGCGTGGTCGAGAGTGGCAGCCATGCCGAGTTGCTGGCCCATGGCGGGCTGTATGCGCGCCTATGGCGTCACCAGACCGGCGGGTTCGTCGGGGTGGACTGATCGGGATCGGATCGGCCGCTCCGAGGCTTCCGCCCCGGTAGGAGCGAGCTTGCTCGCGAACGGCATTGCACCGTGCCTTGCAGTTTCGCGAGCAAGCTCGCTCCTACGAAGAGCACCCGGTACGAAGCCAACACCCATAAAAAAGCCCGGCTCAAGGCCGGGCACGTCCAAATCCAGGACAGCTCAGTGTGTGTCCAACAGTGCCAGCGCCTCGCGGCTCAGGCGCTCGACCGTGGCCCAGTCGCCACTGTCGATGGCGGCCTTGGGCAGCATCCAGCTACCGCCCACGCACATCACGTTGGCCAGCCGGTAATAGTCATTCAGGTTGTCCGGACCGACACCACCCGTGGGGCAGAAACGGATGTCCGGGAACGGCCCGCCAAACGCCTTGAGCGCCTCCACGCCGCCGGCGACCTTCGCCGGGAACAGCTTGAAGCGGCGCAGGCCATGACGGTATGCCGCCATGATTTCCGAAGCGGTGGCCACGCCAGGCAGCAGCGGCACCGGGCGAGTCACGGCGTACTGCAGCAGTTCGTCGGTGCAACCGGGGGTGACGATGAATTTCGCCCCTGCCTCTTCCGCCTGAGCGAAGGTTTCCGAGTCGAGCACCGTGCCGGCGCCGACGATCAGCTCCGGGCGCTGCTCGCTCAATTGACGAATCGCGGTGAGGCCCAGCGATGTCCGCAAGGTCACTTCCAGAACGGTGATGCCGCCGGCTGCCAGGGCATCCGCCATGGGCAGGATATCCCCCTCGCGGTCGATGGTGATCACCGGCAGGATGCGCGCACGCTGCGCAAGGGCATCGATCTGCTGGATGTGTTGTTCAGACATTGCGGTAACTCCGTGCCTCAGGGGCACCAGTGGATCGAAAGAGGCGAACGCAGGAACGCATTGATCGGCATGCGCTGGTCGTCGTTGTCGCTGAGCGCCTGACTCAGGGTGGCCAGCTTGGACTCGCCCTGGATAGCCAGGATCTGCACCCGTGCCCCTTGCAGCACGGCGCGGGTCAGGGTCAGGCGTTGGTGTGGCACCGTCGGTGCCCACATCGGCAGGCAACGACGTGTGCCGGCCGGGTCGAGCGCCTCGACCAGATTGGTGCTGCCGGGGAACAGCGAGGCCGTGTGGCCGTCGTCGCCCATGCCCAGCACCAGCACATCGATGGGCAGGATCAGTTCATGCAGATAGCGATCGGCCTTCTCGGCCGCCTCTTCCAGGCTGGCCGCCGGCTGGTAGATGCCGATGAACTGCGCCTTGGCTGCCGCCCCTTTGAACAGGTGACGGCGCAGCAGGCCAGCGTTGCTGTCCGGATGCGACTCGGGCACCCAGCGCTCGTCGGCGAGGCTGACAGCCACTTTCGACCAGTCCAGCACCGCGCCGCTCAGGGCTTCGAGGAAAGCCACCGGGCTGCGTCCGCCGGATACCACCAGCAGCGCACGGCCGCGCTCGATGAGCGCTTCGCGCAGCGCATCGGCCACCGTTTCGGCCAGAC
The DNA here is from genome assembly GCF_051990045.1 of Pseudomonas sp. YH-1. Taxonomy (NCBI): domain Bacteria; kingdom Pseudomonadati; phylum Pseudomonadota; class Gammaproteobacteria; order Pseudomonadales; family Pseudomonadaceae; genus Pseudomonas; species Pseudomonas sp. YH-1. Next base: position 5,585,782 of record NZ_CP178184.1, read on the forward strand.
CGCGGGCCTGTTCGACGGCGTTGTTCCAGGTCTTCCAGGCCATGCCTTCAGCCAGTTTGGGTTCAAAGATCGCCATACCAGTCCCTCCCGTCGCGTGCGATCAGGGCAACCGAGGCCTGCGGTCCCCAGCTTCCGGCCGGATAGGGCTTGGGCTCTTCGCCCAGGCGCCCCCAGCCGTCGATCAGGCCGTCGCACCACTTCCAGGCGGCCTCGATCTCATCCTTGCGGACGAACAGGTTCTGGTTGCCCTGCGTGACTTCCAGCAACAGTCGCTCGTAGGCATCCGGCGTCCGGGCGGTCTGGAAGGTTTCGGAGAAATTCAGTTGCAGCGGGCCGGTGCGCAGTTGCATGCCCTTGCCCAGGCCCTGGTCCTTGGTCATCACCTGCAAGGCAATACCCTCGTCCGGCTGCAGGCGGATGATCAGCCGGTTGCTGATCAGCGAACGCTGTTCCGGGGCGAAGATGTAGTGCGGCGGTTCCTTGAAGTGAATGACGATCTGCGAATGCTTCTGCGGCATGCGTTTGCCGGTGCGCAGGTAGAACGGCACGCCGGACCAGCGCCAGTTGCGGATGTCCACGCGCAACGCGACAAAGGTCTCGGCATCGCTGTTGGGGTTGGCGTTTTCCTCGGAGAGGTAGCCGGGTACCGCCTTGCCGTCGATGTAGCCGGCGGTGTATTGGCCACGCACCACACGGGTCGCCAGTTGCTCGGGAGCGATGGGTTCCAGGGCGCGCAGCACCTTCACCTTCTCGTCGCGGATGCTGTCGGCGGTGAGGTCCGCTGGCGGGTCCATGGCGATCAGGCAGAGCAGTTGCAGCAGGTGGTTCTGCACCATGTCGCGCAGTTGGCCGGCCTTGTCGAAGTAGCCCCAGCGGCCTTCGATGCCGACTTTCTCGGCCACGGTGATTTCCACGTGGGAGATGTGGTTCTGGTTCCACTGGGTCTCGAACAGACTGTTGGCGAAGCGCAGTGCGATGAGGTTCTGCACTGTCTCCTTGCCCAGGTAGTGGTCGATCCGATAGATGCGGTTTTCCGGGAAGAAACGCGCCACCGCGTCGTTCACCGCGCGGGACGACTCCAGGTCATGACCGATGGGCTTCTCCAGGACCACCCGGGTGCGCTCGGCCAGGCCGGCGGCGGCAAGGTTCTCGCAGATGCCACCGAACACCGAGGCGGCGGTGGCGAAGTAGGCGACCAGAGTCTTCTCGTCACCCACCCGCTCGGCCAGCGCCTGGTAGGAGCCGGCGTCGAGGAAATCCATGCTCAGGTGGTGCAGACGCGCCTGGAAGCGGGCCCAGACGGTTTCATCCCACTCCTTCGCTGGCACGGCCTGGCGCAGGCGGCGCTCGATGGTCGCCAGGGGCTCTTCGCTGGCGCCGTCGTCGCGCGCCAGGGCGAGAATGCGGGTATCGCGGTGCAGCAGGTCTTCGCGGTCAAGCTGGTAGAGCGCCGGCAGCAGCTTGCGCAGGGCGAGATCTCCCAGGGCGCCGAACAGCGCGAGGGTGCAGGGCAGAACGCGGACTTCAGGCATTTGTTGTTACCAACCAAATTTTGAACGATAGTTAGCCTTCTACGCCGGCATTAAGACAAATATGTAGTAATTAAACAACATATTTTTGCCGCTTCGCGCCGTTGTTGGTCGACTGCCGGCCTGACGTTAGGATAGCGCCGCTGGCCGCACCCACCCGGCCAACCGTCGATTGCCCAAGGAGCACGGATGAAAAACCTGCTGGAGCAGATCCAGAGCCGTCTGGAAGAGCTGAACAAGGCCGAGCGCAAGGTCGCCGAGGTGATCCTGCGCGACCCTCAACAGGCCACGCGCTTCAGCATCGCCGCGCTGGCCCAGGCGTCCAGCGTCAGTGAGCCGACGGTGAACCGTTTCTGCCGCTCCTTTGGCATGAGCGGCTACCCGGAGCTGAAGATCCAGCTGGCCCAGAGCCTGGCCAGCGGCGCGGCCTTCGTGACCCAGGCGGTCGCTGCCGACGACGGCCCCGAAGCCTACACACGGAAGATTTTCAGCAGCACCATCGCCTCGCTGGACAGCGCCCACAAGCTGCTCGACCCAAAGCTGATCGACCGTGCCGTGGACCTGCTGATCCAGGCCCGGCAGATCCACTTCTTCGGCCTCGGCGCCTCCAGCTCCGTGGCGCTGGACGCGCAGCACAAGTTCTTCCGCTTCAACCTGGCGGTCTCAGCGCAGAGTGATGTGCTGATGCAGCGGATGATCGCCTCGGTGGCGCACACCGGCGACCTGTTCGTGGTGATTTCCTACACCGGGCGCACTCGAGAGCTGGTGGACGTGGCGCACCTGGCGCGACAGAACGGCGCCTCGGTGCTCGGCCTGACCGCCGCCGACTCGCCACTGGCCCGCGCCAGTACCCTGAGCCTGGACATCCCGCTGCCCGAGGACACCGACATCTATATGCCGATGACCTCGCGGATCATCCAGCTGACCGTGCTCGACGTGCTCGCCACCGGCGTGACCCTGCGCCGTGGCGTGGACTTCCAGCCGCACCTGCGCAAGATCAAGGAGAGCCTGGTACCGACGCGCTACCAGCTCGACGAGGAAGACTGAGCGCCCCGCGAGGATGACACGAGCGCGCCCCGAGCAAGCCAAAGGGGCGGCACGCTCTTAAAGCGGAGACCTCGTGCCGTCAGTCATCCGCGTTCGGATCGAGCCCCGGGAAGAGCACCTCGGTAAAGCCGAACTTGCTGAAGTCGGTGATGCGCGACGGGTACAGGCGGCCGATCAGGTGGTCGCACTCGTGCTGCACCACACGGGCGTGGAAGCCTTCCACGGTGCGATCGATGGGCTGACCCTGTGGATCGACACCCTGGTAGCGAATGCGCTGGTGGCGATTCACCACGCCGCGCAGGCCCGGCACCGAGAGACAGCCTTCCCAGCCCTCCTCCAGCTCTTTGCCAATGGGCGTGATCACCGGGTTGAGCAGGATGGTCGGCGGCACTGCAGGCGCGTCCGGATAGCGCTCGCTGCGCTCGAAGCCGAAAATCACCAACTGCAGGTCGACGCCGATCTGCGGCGCGGCCAGGCCGACGCCGCCGACGTGGTGCATGGTCTCGAACATGTCGTCGATCAGTTGGCTCAGCTCGGCGCTGCCGATCATCGACTCGGGCACCGGTGGGGCGATGCGCAGCAGGCGCTCGTCGCCCATCTTGAGAATCTCGCGGATCATCTCGGCCTCGTTCGCCGTTGCGTGAAAGCGGCATGCTTCCAATGAGAGCTGCATCCTCTGCCGCCCCGGCCGGTCTGGCAAGTCCACGACCGCCTGGCAGCGCCACGTCGACCGGACCGCCAGGGTGTTAGGCTGATCTGTGCTGGCGAAAACCAACGAGCGCGGTCGAATGCCGCCCAGGCGCGCGGCAGATGGCGTCGAGACCCTGGGGGATCCTTCATGCCGGGGGCGAGAGGTTCGTCATGAACAGGCACTACTACATCAGCGACAACCTGGACGACCTGGAACAGGTCGAGCAGGAGCTTTCCGAAAGCGGTATCGGCATCGAGCAGATGCATGTACTGAGCGACAGTGACGCAGAACTGGAGGAGCACCGCCTCCACGAAGTGCCCTCGATGATGAAGAAGGACGTGGTGCACTGGGGCAAGATCGGCCTGATGATTGGCGCCGCGCTGGCTGTGCTGGTACTCGTGGTCGGCTACCTGAGCGGCTGGACGCAGACAGCGGCAGGCTGGATTCCCGTGGTGTTCCTCGCCGCGGTGCTGCTGGGCTTCAGCCTGTGGGAAAGCAGCTTCTTCGGCCTGCAGCGCCCCAGTGGTGACGTGCGCCGCTTCCAGGACAACCTGCAGGAAGGCCGCCACGTGTTCTTCGTCGACGTGAAGCCCGAACAGGAACCGGTGCTGGACATGGTGGTGCGCCACCACCCGCGCCTGGAGATCGCCGGCTTCGGCAGCGCCATGCCGGCCTGGTGGCTCTCCATCGAGCAGGCCTGGAACCGCTTCCGCCACATGATGTAGCGAGCTGCCAGGCGAACCTGCACTCCGTGGCTCGAACACCCCGCGGCGGGCAGCCTGCGTGCCGATGAACGATGAGGCAGCCTGTTCAGGTCACATTCAGATACCGTTAGCTTGCTATTGATATAAGTCAGCCGAGTGCCTCCGGGCGGATTCGAAACTATCCGAGTCCACTCATTTCAGGAGGCTGGGAAATGTCCACATCGCCCAACCAGAAACTCGGCTTGGCCGCCCTCACCGCCCTGGTGGTCGGCTCCATGATCGGCGGCGGCATCTTCTCGCTGCCTCAGGGCGTCGCGCAGAGCGCCAGCCCTGGCGCGGTGCTCATCGGCTGGGCGATCAGCGGCGTCGGCATGCTGATGCTGGCCTTCGTCTTCCAGAGCCTGTCGCAGCGCAAGCCGGAACTGGACGCGGGCGTCTACGCCTATGCCAAGGCGGGCTTCGGCGACTACATCGGCTTCAACTCGGCCTGGGGCTACTGGATCAGCTCGATGCTGGGCAACGTCAGCTACTTCGTGCTGATCTTCAGCGCACTGGGCTACTTCTTCCCGGTGTTCGGCGAGGGCAACACCCTCATCGCCTTTGCCTGCTCGTCCCTGCTGCTGTGGAGCCTGCACTTCCTGATTCTGCGCGGGATCAAGCAGGCGGCCTTCATCAACCAGGTCACCACGGTCGCCAAGGTCGTGCCCATCGTGCTGTTCATCCTGATCGGCCTGGTGGCGTTCGACATGGACCTGTTCACTGCCGATTTCTGGGGCCACGGCCATGTGGATTTCGACAGCGTAATGAGCCAGGTGCGCAACATGATGCTGATCACCGTCTGGGTGTTCATTGGCATCGAAGGCGCCAACCTGTATTCGGGACACGCGAAGAAACGCTCCGATGTCGGCACCGCCACGGTAATCGGCTTCGTCTCGGTGATGGCGCTGCTGGTGCTGGTGAACGTGCTGTCCATGGGCATGATGAACCAGGCGCAACTGGCCGGCCTGCCCAACCCGTCCATGGCCTACGTGCTGGAGCACGTGGTGGGCCACTGGGGCGCAGTGCTGATCATCGCCGGGATGATCGTCTCGCTGTTCGGCGCGCTGCTGGCGTGGATCCTGCTGAGCGCGGAGATCATGTTCGCCGCCGCCCAGGATCACACCATGCCGAAGTTCCTCGCTCGCGAGAGCGAGGAGGACGTACCGGTCAACGCGCTCTGGCTGAGCAACGCCACGGTGCAGGTGTTCCTCATCGTCACCCTGTTCGCCGCCAGCACCTACCACAGCCTGGTGTACCTGGCCGCTTCCATGGCCCTGCTGCCCTACCTGTTCTCCGCCGGCTACGCCGTGCTGCTCAGCCTGCGCGGCGAGGGCTACGAAGGCCTGCTGCGGGCACGCCGCAAGGACCTGGCGATCGGCGCCATCGCTCTGGTCTACAGCCTCTGGCTGGTGTATGCCGGCGGCATGGACCACCTGCTGCTCTCGGCACTGCTCTATACGCCGGGTGTGGTGCTGTTCATCATGGCCAAGCGCGAGCGTGGCGAGCGTGTCTTCAGCAAGGCGGAATGGCTGATCCTTGCCGTCCTGCTGGCCGCAACACTGGCCGCCAGCTACGGTCTCTACTCGGGCCAACTGAGCCTCTGAGCCCGATACGAAAAACCCGCAGCCCCGCCGCGGGTTTCTGCTTTACAGGAGGAAAAATGACCGTCCCCGCTCAGGTCACCATCCACTCCACCGCCGGCCTCGACCGCCAGCAGTACCGCATCCGCTTGAGCTACGTGGTGGAGAACGCCGCCAGCCGCGACGCCCTGGTGAAGTTCGAGCTGGATGGCGAGATCGACGGCCAGCCCTTCAACGACGGCTTCGACCTGCCCGGCGACCTTGCCTTCAACTTCGCCGGCAGTGCCACGCGCCTTCTGCGCCGCCACGGCCTGCAGGTCTGTCGCGGGCCGGTCCTGCGCTTTCGCAAGGAACATGACCGGGTGTTCGATGACCTGCGCCGCCAGCTGAAAGCGGAACCGGGCACTCCAGTCGACCTGCAGCGCATGGGCTCGCTGGCCCCGGCCGAGCCGCGTTGCGCGGTGGCCGAGTCCATCGTTCGCGGGCGCGGCTGAGCCGTCAGCGAGTGGATCGTCAGGCCAGGTCGATGCGATCGTCGTGGATGACGATCAGGCCTTGCTTGAACAGGCCGCCGATGGCCTTCTTGAAGTTGCCCTTGCTGACGCCAAACTGCTGCGCGATGAGTTCCGGCGGACTCTTGTCGCTGAGCGCCAGGGTGCCACCCGCTTCGCGCAAGGCAGTGAGAATCTGCTCGCTGAGGGCGTCGGACAGACCGGCGCCGGCCGGTTGCAGGCTCAGGCTGATCTTGCCGTCGGCACGCATCTCCTTGATGTAGCCGGTCTCGCGCAGACCATTGCGCATGAACTTGAAGACTTCGTTCTTGTGGATCAGGCCCCAGTGCTTGCCGTCGATGATGGCCTTGTAGCCCAGGTCGGTACGCTCGACGACGAGCAGGTCCACCTGCTGGCCGGCCTTGTAGCGTGCCGGCGTGTTATCCAGGTAGCGGTCCAGGCGCGCGGTGGCGGTGATACGGCGGGTGCGCTCGTCGAGGTAGACGTAAACCACGCAGTAATCGCCAACCTGCAGCGGGCGCTTCTCTTCGGAGTGCGGCAGGAGCAGGTCCTTGGGCAGGCCCCAGTCGAGGAACAGGCCGACACGGTTGACCTCCACCACCTTGAGGCTGGCGAAGCCGCCGACCTGCACCTTGGGCTTCTGGGTGGTGGCGATCAGGCGGTCTTCGCTGTCCAGGTAGATGAACACGTTGAGCCAGTCGCCCACTTCGGTGGGTTCGTTCTTCGGCACGTAGCGCTTGGGCAGCAGGATTTCGCCATGGCTCTCGCCATCCAGGTAAAGACCGAAATCGGTGTGCTTGGCCACCTGCAACGAATTGAACCGACCTATGACTGCCATGACGCTTACCTCGTGAACGGGGCGGGCATTCTACGCGCATTGACGCGAGGATGCGCCTCAAGCCGCCGAACGCCGGCTTTTTTGTGGGAGCGAGCCTGCTCGCGAGCCGTGCTTTCCAGCCGCTCCGGAGTTAAGCAGCTCGCGAGCAAGCTCGCTCCTACAGATGCTCGGCCTGGCCGAACTGAAGCTCCGCCAGACGCGCATACAACGGGTTGCTGGCCACCAGTTCGGCATGCCGTCCCAGCGCCACCAGGCGACCGTGCTCGATCACCGCGATGCGGTCGGCGTTGAGCACTGTGGCCAGGCGGTGGGCGATCACCAGCGTGGTGCGATCGCGCATCAGTCCCGGCAGTGCCTGCTGGATCAGGTGCTCGCTCTCGGCATCCAGCGCACTGGTGGCCTCGTCGAGCAACAGGATAGGCGCGTCCACCAGCAACGCACGGGCAATCGCCAGACGCTGGCGCTGGCCACCGGACAATCCCAGGCCGCTTTCGCCCAGATGCGTCTGGTAGCCCTGCGGCAGGCGCAGGATGAACTCATGGGCATGGGCCGCGCGGGCGGCGGCCTCGACTTCAGCATCGCTGGCGCCGGGGCGGCCGTAGCGGATGTTCTCTTCCACCGTGCCGAAGAACAGCGCCGGGCTCTGCGAGACCAGCGCGAAGCTGCGGCGCAGGTCCGCCGGGTCGAGCCGGACAATGGGCTGTCCGTCGATCAGGATGCGCCCTTGCTGCGGGTCGTAGAAGCGCAGCAGCAGGTCGAACAGGGTGGATTTGCCGGCGCCCGACGGGCCGACCAGCGCCAGGGTCTCGCCTGGCTCCACGCGCAGATCGATGCCGTCGATAGCCCACTGCTCTGGGCGCGACGGATAGGCGAAACGCACGCCCTGCAGGTCGATGCTTCCGGCGATGCGGTCCGGCAAATGCAACAAGTCGCTGGCCGGCGCATGGATTTCGCTGCGCGCCCGCAACAGTTCGGCGATGCGCTCGGCAGCGCCGGCGGCGCGCTGCAGCTCGCCGATCACTTCGCTGAGCGTGCCGAAGGCCATGCCGACGATCAGGCTATAGAACACGAAGGCCGCCAGGTCGCCGGGGCTGATACGCCCGGCGATCACGTCCATGCCACCCACCCAGAGCATCACGCCGACCGCGCCAAGCACCAGCAGGATCACCACGCTGACCAGCCAGGAGCGCTGCAGGATGCGCTTGCGCGCGGTGTCGAAGGCGTCTTCCACCGTGCGACCGAAGCGCGCGCGGTCCTGTGCCTGGTGGTTGTAGGCCTGCACCGTCTTGATCTGGCCGAGAGACTCGCCGACATAGCTGCCGACGTCCGCCACACGGTCCTGGCTGAGCCGCGACAGGCTGCGCACGCGACGGCCGAACAACAGGATCGGCGCAATCACCAACGGCAGCGAAGCGACCACGATGCTGGTCAGCTTGACGTTGGTGAAGAACATCAGAATGATGCCGCCCAGCAGCATCAGCACGTTGCGCAGCGCCATGGACAGCGAGGAGCCGATCACCGACTGCAACAGCGTAGTGTCGGCGGTCAGGCGCGACTGGATCTCCGAAGAGCGATTGTTCTCGTAGAAGCCGGGGTGCAGTTCGATCAGATGGTCGAACACGCGCTGGCGGATGTCGGCGACGAACCGCTCACCGATCCACGACACCAGGTAGAAACGCACGAAGGTACCCACCGCCAGGCACAACACCAGCAGGAAGAAAATGACGATGGCGCGGGTGAGCAGTTGTTCGGACTGGGTGATGAAGCCCTGGTCCACCAGCAGGCGGATGCCCTGCCCCAGGGACAGGGTGATGGCCGCGGTGAACAGCAGCGCCAGCAAGGCACCGAGGGCACGCCAGCGGTAAGGAGCGAGAAACGAACGAGCCAGGCGCAGGGCATTGCGCTGGCGGGACGACAACAGGGACATGGTGGGATCTGAACGGCCGGAATGGGCAGAGGGTAGCACCGCCATTACGCACCGCGCGAAAGACGATTCACGCAATGCAACGGGACCGTTCGCTCCATAAGCGCCCCGAAAGCTGCTCGTTTGATGTACAATGGGCGGCCAATTTGCGCAGACAGGTATGGCAGATATGACTACCAAGCCCTCCACCCGCCAGAAAGCCGCCCCCAAGGCCCCCGCCGCGACCGCGACCAGCGAAGCGCTGGAAGCCCAGATCGCCGCCTTCCTGAACTCCGGCGGTGAGATCCAGCAGATCGCCAAGGGCGTGACCGGTCAGAACTATGGCGCACCGAGCCGCCACATCAGCCTCGGCAAGAAGTAATACCCCGCTGGCAAGCCTGCCGACCCTCGGCAGGCTGCCCGCCTCTCCCGCTCCCTCCCGCGTTTTTCACGATCTCTCCGCAATACCGATCCTGCTTTATTGCCTGATTACCTTGCACTCGGGCAGAGTCCGCCGATAGTTAGGACTGGGCCGAATCGCGCCCCCTTGCAAGGAGCACCCCCATGATGCCCTCCCCGGAAAAGCTGCTGTCGCGCAACCTGCTCGATGTGCTGATCCGTGCCGGTCTGATTCTATTGCTGGCCCTGTTCTGCTTCCGCATCTTCCATCCCTTCCTCGATCTGATGCTCTGGTCGGTGATCCTCGCCATCACCCTCTACCCGCTGCACCAGTTGCTCAGCGGCTGGCTGGGTGGTCGGACGAACAGCGCGGCAACGCTGATCGTGATCCTGGGCCTGGTGATCCTGCTGGTGCCGGTGGTGGTGATCGGCATGTCGATGGCCGACTCGGTACGCGACCTGGTCCACGCCATCCAGAACCGCACCCTGCAGATCCCGCTGCCACCGGACTCGGTGCAGAACTGGCCGGTGATCGGGCAGTACGTCTATCCCTTCTGGACCCGCGTCGCCACCGACTTCATGGGCGTGGTCCACCAGATGGCCCCGCACCTGCAGGGCGTAGCCAAGACCCTGGCCGGCCAGGCGGCTGGCGCCGGCATGGGCCTGATGCAGTTCCTCGCAGCGTTCGTCATCGCCGGGATCATCATGGCCTATGGCGAACTGGGTAACCGAACTTCCTGCGACATCGCCATCCGCATCTCCGGCCCGGAGCGCGGGCCTGGGCTGGCCGAGTTGTGCACCGGTACCATTCGGGCAGTCGCCCAGGGTGTGGTAGGCGTTGCCTTCATCCAGACGATGATTCTGGGCCTGGGCTTCGTCGTCATGGGTATCCCCGGAGCCGGCCTGCTGGCCCTGGGCGTCCTGCTGCTGGGGATCACCCAGTTGCCGGTCGTGCTGATCACCCTGCCGGCGATCGTGTATGTGTTCATGACCAACGATTCGCTGCTGGTCGCCATCCTGTTCACGATATGGACCATGGCCGGCGGCCTCAGCGACAACGTGCTCAAGCCACTGATGTTCGGCCGCGGCGGCAAGGTACCGATGCCGGTGATCCTGATCGGCGCCCTGGGCGGCATGCTCAGCAACGGCATCATCGGCCTGTTCGTCGGGCCGGTGGTACTGGCCCTGGGTTACGAGCTGTTCATGTCCTGGGTCCACGAGCGCGAAGCCCCCACCGCGCCGGCGGTCGAATCCCCCGGCCAGACCACCCCCTGATCCCCTCGCCCGCGGCATGAGCCGTGGGCATTCACCGCAACGGAATGCACACGATGCCCAAACGCTGCCCCCTCACTGCCGCCGTGCTGACTGCCGGCCTGCTGCTTTCCCCGCTGGCTTTCGCCGAAGAGGCTGCCATCGTCTGGCCAGCTGTGGTCAATGCCGCCGACCAGCAACGCCTGACCACCCTAGACGCGCAGGTCAGGCAACTGCTCGACCAGCTCCAGCAGAGCGAAGACGAAACCACCCGCAACGAAGCGCTGAACCTCTACCGCATCGTGCTGGAAGACCCGGAACCGCTCACCGATGCTGCCCTCAGCGGCAACTGGAAATGCCGTTCGGTGCAACTCGAAGCCCAGGCGCTGTATGGCTACCCGAACTTCAAGTGCTCGGTGCGGCAAACGCCCAAGGGCCTGTTCCTGGAGAAGACCAGTGGCTCGCAGCGCATCAGCGGCTACCTGCAGCGCCTGGATGACAAGCAGTTGGTGTTCGTCGGCGGCGCCTCGGTCAACGACGACCCACAGGTCGGCTATAGCGGGCTGGAGCAGTCCGCGGCGCGCGAGACCGACGTGGTCGGCGTGGTGCGCAACTCCTACGACGGCTTCGTGCTGCTGGTGCCCGAACAACTGGGCGGCTACAACCTGTTCCGCTTCACCCGCTGAGCCTCGCTCTCAAAGCAGAGCGACCATCTCCTTGAGCGTCACCGCCCAGGTACCCTTCGCGTTGAGGTAGCGATAGCCGAAGCGCGAGCCATTGGCCTGGGTGGTGAGCACCGCATTCCAGGCCAGCCCACGCTGCAGGTCATGGGCAGGATCGAGCAGGAAGAAGGCGTCCTCGCTCATCCCCACCGCCAGACACCAGTGGCGGATATCGCTGGCCTTGCGCCCGTGGAAGCCTAACACCACCGGAATGTTCTCCTCCAGATGCCGCCGGGTCAGTTCGACCATCCGCGTACCATTGCCGCGCTCGACGCGATATTCCTTATCGCTGATGACCTTGAGCAGCTCCAGCAGGTCGGCGCCGGTGGTGCCGACGCGCACCAGCGTCTCGTGCTGGTTCAGCGCCTCCATCAGCCGCCCGTAGCGGGTCCGCGAATCCACCGGCGCCAACCCCTTGGCCTGGCGCCGCGCCAACTGGTTGCGGGCGAGCATGGCCATCACCAGGCAGTACGGCCCGCAGGCGCCGTCCATGTCGCCCTGGCGCAGGTGCACCTTCTCGCCGCGCCGGTTGATCAGGCCGCCGCTGCCCTGTTCGTCCAGGTCCCAACCCAGGCCGTCGATCAGAGTGATCCGCATCGCGCTTCCTCGTTGCTTGGTCTGAGCTTGTGACTGACCAAGGCGCGGATCATTCCACCGGCTTGCGGTTACAATGGCGGCTTTCCCCTGCCTGGTTACCCGAAATGTCCGAAGCCATCCGCCTGTCCAAGCGCCTCGCCGAGCTGCTGCCCTGTTCGCGCCGCGACGCCGAGCTGTACATCGAGGGTGGCTGGGTCACGGTCGATGGCCAGCGCGTGGAGGAACCGCAGTTCAAGGTCGACACCCAGCGTATCGAACTGCTGCCGGGCGCCTCTCCCGACCCGATTCCGCCGGTGACCATCCTCGTGCACAAGCCGGTCGGCCTGGGCAGCGGCAACGGCGCCAACTCCGCCCAGCAACTGCTGACGCCGGACAAGCGCTGGACCGAGGACAACCTGCAGCAGCGCCTGCTGCGCAAGCACTTCGGCCACCAGTTCAACACCACCGTGCTGGAGACCGATGCCAGCGGCCTGCTGGTCTACACCCAGAGCCGCGGCGTGCAGCGCCGGCTGGTGGACGAGGCGGACAATATCGAGCACGAGTACGTGGTCGAAGTCAGCGGGCAGATCGCCGACAACGGCCTGAAGCGTCTCTGCCGCGGCATGCTCATCGATGGCCGCGAGCTGCCGCCGCTGAAGGTCAGCTGGCAGAGCGAAAACCGCCTGCGCTTCGCCGGCAAGCAGTTCCGCCCCGGCCAGATTGCCGCCATGTGCCGTGCGGTCGGCCTGCACGCCGTGTCGATCCGCCGCCTGCGCCTGGGCGGCGTTGCCATGGGCAAGCTGCCCGTCGGCCAGTGGCGCTTCCTGCAACCGGGCGAGAAGTTCTGAGCGTCTACCAGACCAAGGGCGCAGGCGCCCGCGAGTAACCAGGGCGCCTCTCTAACTCGCGGCTTCCGGCCGCTATCGATAACGTCGATAGTCACCAGTCGACGCATTCAGTTCTCTTGATAGTCCGCGCGCGGCATCTTGGCCCCATCAACTCGCTGGCAGGAGATTCGCCGGCCCCGCAGTCGGGCCGCAGGGGCGAACAAGCTACTCGCGAGACGCCCCCAACGGATCGTCAAGAGGACACCACCATGCAAGTCATTCTCGATTTCCTGCTGCTCGTTGGCTCCCTGGTAGAGCTGCTGCTGTACGTCGCCCTGGCCAGCGTCGTACTCGCCACCACGCTGCTGGCCGGCGGCATCGCGGTACTGACCCTGCGTTCGCCGGGCTCGGCCGTGGTCATCCCCGACCGGCGCCCCTCGGTCAGCCGTCAGCCGCGTCCGGCGGTGAAACACCAACTGGCCCGGCCGGTACTGGTCGCCGTGGCGAACGAACCGATCCTGGCGAAGACCGCGTGACGCAGCCCTCCCCAGCGATTCAGCCCGGGTAGCGCCCGAGCGCGGCTCCCAGGTCGCGCTCCAGTTCCCCGTCCTGCTGGCCGCCGTTGTCCATCATCCAGCGCACCCGCTCCAGCGTCCCCGGCGCGGACATGTCACCGACGAAGCGCTGCGACTCCTCCACCAGCGCTGCCTGATCCGCCGCCGTCACCTGCTCCACCACTGCCTTCACATGGGCGATGCCCGCCGCCGGGAAGGCCGCGATGCGTCGCGCCAGAGCCTCGCAGAATCCTTCCAGCTCCGCGTCCGGCAGCGCCCGGTTGATCCAGCCATAGCGCTCCGCCGTGTCCGCGTCGAAATCCTCCCCCCCCAGACAGACCTCCAGCGCCCTGCCCCGCCCCAGCAGTTGCGCCAGGCGCACTGTGCCGCCCGCGCCGGGTAACAGGCCGACCGCCACTTCCGGCTGGCCGAGTAACGCTCGCTCACGGGAGGCAAAGCGCATGTCCAGCGCCAGGAGGAATTCGCTGCCGGCACCACGCGCGCGGCCGCGCAACTCGCCGATGGTGACCTGCGGCAGCCGGCTGAAGCGGCTGAACAGCGCGCTGAGCGGGCTGGCCATGCCGGCAGGCAGCTTCATCGGCGGCGCGTCCAGCTGGCTGCCGAGATCGTAGTGGGCAAGGAAGAAATCCGGGTTGGCGCTGCGCAGCAGCACCACGCGGGTGTCGCTGTCGCGCTCCAGCTCATCGGCCAGGTGCAGCAGGTCGATGACCATGGCGCGGTCGACCAGGTTGATCGGCGGGTGACTGAAGCTCACCACGGCAACGCCGTCGCGGTCTTCGCGGGTGAAAGTGCGGTAGTCGCTCATCGATGGGCCTCCGTTGCGAAGGCCCGAGGATGCGCCGGGGCGCACACGCCGCCCCAGCACTATCGATGTGCGGAATGGCCAGTCAGTGGTGACCGATACCCTGGTCTTCGAGGTGGTCCGCCTCGAACAGGGTTTCCAGTTCCTTGCGCGCTTCGCGGGCGGTCTGGATCACCGCGGTCTCGTCGTCGTAGACGCGGTACTGGGCCATCAGCACCGCTTCGTCGTGGCGTTTGAAGCGGCGGATGCGTGCACCGACCTGTTCCTCGTTCAGGCCCAGGCCGGTCAGCAACAGACGGCTCATTTCCAGGCTGGAGTGGAAGGTCTCGCGCACCGGCGTCGCGTCGGCATCCAGCAAGTGATAGACGTGCTGGCGGTTGCGCGCCCGACCGATGACCTTGATGTGCGGATACAACTTGCGCACCAGGCGCGCGGTCTCGATGTTGGTCTGCGGATCATCGGTGGCGACGACGAAGAACTCGGCCTTCTCCACCTGGGCGGCACGGAGGATTTCCGGGCGCAGCGGGTCGCCGTAGAAGATCGGGATGTTGCCGTAGCTGCGCGTCAGTTCGATGGTATCCACCGAAGTGTCCAGCGCCACGAAAGGTACGCCCTGGGCGCGCATGATACGGGCAACCACCTGGCCCATCCGCCCCATGCCGGCGATCACCACGCGCGGTGCATCGTCCGGCAATTGGCTGTATTCCGGCGGCGGCTCGCGCAGCACGGCGGGCTTGGGCTTGATGCTGCGCGCCAGCGCCAGTACCAGCAGCGGCGTCATCGCCATGGACAGAGTGATGCACAGCACCAGCAACGAATGCAGCTTGCCGTCCATAAGCCCCTGGGCCAGGGCCAGCTTGAACACCACGAAGGCGAACTCACCGCCGGCACCCAGCAGCACACCCAGGCGGATTGCCGAGACCTTGTCGAGCCCGCCGGCCAGCCGGCCGATGAGGAACAGCAGCGGCAACTTGATGCCCACCAGCAGGAGGGTCAGGCCCAGCACCACGAGAGGCTCGCTCTTGAGCAGGCCAAGGTCGGCGCTCATACCTACGCTGATGAAGAACAAGCCGAGCAGCAGGCCCTTGAAGGGTTCGATCTGCGCTTCCAGTTCGTGGCGGTATTCCGAATCCGCCAGCAGCAGGCCGGCGAGGAAAGCGCCCAGGCCCATGGACACACCGGCCCACTCCATCAGCCAGGCGGTGCCGACTACCACCAGCAGCGCGGTGGCGGTGGACAGGTCGGCCTGACCGGTACGGGCCACCGAGCGGAACACCGGGCGCAGCAGGAAGCGCCCGCCGATGACGACCACGGAGATGCTGCCGACCACTTCCATGACGTGGGCCAGGTCACCGCCGGGCGCCGCCGAATCGGCACGTGCGCCGAGCAGCGGGATCATCGCGATCAGCGGGATCGCGGCAATGTCCTGGAACAGCAGGATGGCGAAGCCGAGGCGGCCGTAGGGGCTGTTCAGTTCCTTGCGTTCGGCGAGGATCTGCAGGCCGAAGGCGGTGGAGGACAGTGCCAGGCCGCCGCCCAGCACGACCGACGTATTCACCGGCATGTCGAAGGCCAGCGCTGCGACGCTGCCAATGGCCAGGCCAGTGAGCAGCACCTGCGCCAGGCCCACGCCAAACACCTGCTTGCGCATCACCCACAGGCGCTTGGGCGAGAGCTCCAGGCCGATGATGAAGAGCAACAGCACGACGCCCAGCTCGGACAGGCTGGCGACGCTTTCAGGATTGTCGATCAGGCCCAGCAAGTAGGGGCCGATGATCACACCGGCCAGCAGGTAGCCCAGCACGGCACCGAGTTGCAGGCGCTTGGCCAGCGGCACCATGAACACCGCCGCAAGCAGGAAGACCACTGCCGACTGCAGGTAATTCGTCCCATGTTCCATGTATCAAGACTCCTTGGAAGGGTTGGGGCGAAGCGAAGATCCACCCACGTCGTTCAAATCAGACATCCAGCGCCACGCCCTCGGCCACCAGGTGTCGCTGGAACTGCCCGGCCAGCGCATCCACCTGGTCCCAGGGCTGCTCGTAACGCTCTTCCAGCGCCACATGACTGCTGGCGCGCACGCGAGCTTCAAGCCCACAGTGCTCATAAAAGGCGTTCACCGCCGCGACCATCGGCTCGCGCTGGTTCTCCATCAGGATGGCACCGTGAGCCAGCACCACGTAGCGCCCGTCGCTGGGCCGGCGGCGCCAGCGCTGGGCGGTGCCCACCAGCTTGCGACCACCCAGGTTGACGTTGTAGCGGCCATCGCAAAAAGCGCCTTCCACTTCCCCCAGGCCCGGATCGAGGCCAAGGGCCGCCAACCAGTCGCAAAGCGGCTGGCACAGGCGCAGGTAGGCGGTCTCGATACGCGTCTGCTCGTTGTCGCCCGGCGGGATTGCGTAGACCAGCGCAACGTTGAGCACCCCGGCGGACTGAGGCACCGGCTCGCCACCGGTGTCACGCAGGGCGATAGGCCAACCTAGCCCGGCACAGGCAACTTCGGCGGAAGCAAAGCCCTCCAGTCGGCTCAGCCGGCGCGGCATCACCAGGGACTGTTCCAGTGGGCTCCAGAACAGCAGGCCGCTATCGCGCTCACCGGCGAAGGTGGCGTCGAGCAGCGCGCGCTCGGCGTCCAGGCCCTGTTGCGCCGACAGTCGTTTCACTCTATTCATGACAGCGTCCTGGGGTTCATGGCAGCGTCCTTGGATTCACCGGGTTGCGGACTATGCCCGCCGTGGGCTTATCCGACAATGTTCCAAGCCAATTTGTTGCCACGCTCGGAAATTTCAGCGTAGCGGGCTGTGACTGCCGCGCTGTCGCGCCAAGTCACGTCGATTTCAATCTGCACCGCAGCGAAGCGGCGCTGCGTCTATCCTGCTACGGGCCGGCACTTGCGCAGGAGGCCAGAGCCCGTGTCCAGGACGTTGCTCCAGCGACTGCACCACGCCATCGCGGTCAACGACGCGCTGGCGCTGCCGATCGCCCGGGAAAACCTGCGGCGCCTGTATTTCTCCGCCTTGCTGGCGGTACCTTTCGACCTGATCCACATCCTGGTCTTCCGCCTCAATCTGCAGGGTTCCAGCCCCGAGTATGACGGCTGGCGGCTGGATATCATCCGCGTCCACGCCGTGGTCGCCGTGTTCTTCACCCTCCTCGGCCTGCTGGCCTGGCTGGCCTCGTCGCCGCGCCGAGGCGCGGCGTTGCGCTACATGCAGACCCTCACCGTGCTGGGCAGCACGCTGTTGCTGGGCTTCGGCATCGCCATCACCGGCGCCGACCAGCAGGTCACCAGCAGCATCACGCCCTTCCTCATGGCCTCGGTGGCCACCGCCCTGATTATCCTGTTGCGCCCGAGCCTGGCCGTCGTCCTCTATATCCTCGCCCTGGCCGCCTTCGAGCTGACCATGGCGCTGACCCAGGCCAGCCCGCAGTTGCGCCTGTCGAACCAGATGGGCGGGTTGACCATCTGCGGTATCGGCCTGGTGCTGTCTTTCATCCTCTGGCACAGCCATGTGCGAAACCTGCGCCAGCGCGAGTTCCTCCGCCAGCAACGGCTGGAACTGGAAGAAAAGAACCGCCAGCTCGAGTACCTCGCCGGCCACGACCCCCTGACCGGACTGTTCAACCGCCGCCAGTTCGACCAACTGGTGGGCATGGAGCTATCGCGCGCCGCCCGCCAGCCTGCACCGATCAGCCTGCTCATGGTGGACCTGGATCATTTCAAGTTCATCAACGACCGCTACGGGCATCCGCTGGGCGACGAGGTCATCCGCCACACCGCCACCCTCCTGCGCAACTACACGCGTACCGGCGACAGCGTGGCGCGCCTGGGCGGCGAGGAGTTCCTGCTGCTGCTGCCCGACACGTCCCAACCCCAGGCACGGGTCATCGCCGAGAAGGTACGCCGACTGCTGGAAGAAACCCCGTTGCCGATGAAAGATGGCCTGCTCTACCTCACCGCGAGCTTCGGCATTGCCTGCCTGGAGGCCGGCGTGCCGGGTACCTACGAGGGGCTCTACGCAGCGGCGGACAAGGCGCTGTACAGGGCCAAGGCAAGCGGACGCAATCGGGTGGAGGTGATCGAACTGGGGGCGGAGATGGGGACGTTCGACTGAATACAGTCAGTGGCGCGCCGGAGCGAGCCTACTCGCGAAGGCTCTATCCACAGACGCCAGCGTCAAGCGGTTCGAGAGCAAGCTCGCTCCTACGAAAAGCCGGCGCTACTGCGCGTACTTGCGCGTCAGCCCCGGCGGTACGCCGCTGCTGTCGGTTTCGGTCCAGGGGCCTTGCGGGCCGACGCCCCAGTACCAGCCGTTGTCCCAGTGGTAGTAGGTGCGCTGGCGGTAGTAGAGGTCCTTCTGGCCCTGGATCACGTAGACCCCGAGGCTGGCGTCCCAGCGCCCCTTGCCGCCGGGCGGCGGGGCAAACTGGGTCGGGCGCTTGGCAGCCGGTGCAGCACTGGGCTGCGGGGTGATCGGCGAGCTGGAAGTCTTGGCCGGCGGAATCGGCTTGCTCGGCTGCGAGGGCGGAGGCGTCTGCACGGGCGGTTGCTCCGGCTGCTGCGGTTGCACCACGCAACCACCCAAAACCAGCATGGCGCCCAGCGCCAATACTCTGCCCTTCATTCGCTCAACCCTCTCTTGTTCGTCTTACTTCTGGTCCGGGCTGTCGATGGTCACGCTCTGTTCGCCCGCGTTGGCAGTAGACAACGCTTCGCTGCGTCCGATCCATTCGCCGGTGATGGCATTGCCGGCACGGGAGATCCGGGCGACGAGCTGCACCTGCGGATGCTGCGACAGCTTGAGCTGCGGCATCATGGCGTCGGCGTCGCTCAGCGACACCTCGCTGGGCAGGTCGGAGACCTTCAGGCGCTTCACCGCCAACGGCATCGGCGGGCCACTCACGGCGCGGGCGAAGACGAACACGCTGTCGTCCGGCTTGACCTGGCCCTTCACGGCGGCAGTCAGGTCAACCTTCACCTTCAGGGTCACGCCAGCCACCTGCGCGACGGCGGGTGCTTGCGGCGGCGTCTGGCCTTTCTCGACCATCTTCTGGCGGGCGCGCTCGATGCCACCAGCAATGGCTTCGCGGGACGGGTCGTCCTGCGGCAGCACGGCGACCAGACGGCCCCAGTAGTCGATGGCGTCGGCGTACTTCTCGTCCTCGAAAGCGGCGATGCCGAGCAGTCCCAGCGTTGTGACTTCCTCCGGGTCCTTCTTCAGCGCTTCATCGGCCATCCCGAGCACTTCCGGAGTCAGCGCCTTGTCACCGGCGAAGTACAGTGCCTGGGCCCACTGGCCGAGCACTTCCGGCTGGCGGCCGGACAGGCGCGCGGCCTGCTCGAAGGCCTTGGCGGCATCGGCAGCGCGGTTCTGGGTCATGTAGGTGCGACCGAGGAAGTACCAGCCTTCGGCGGAATCCGGCTGCGCCTGCACGGCACGCTCCAGGCGCGTGGTCATCTCCTCCATGGAATGCGGCGCGGTGGCGAACTCGCGAGCCAGGGCGACCTTGTCGCTGGCGCCCCAGTGCAGGTACAGGCCCAGGGCGAGGAACGGCAGGACCAGCGCCACGATCATCGGCGCCGCACGACCGAGGCGGGAGCGACGGTCTTCGTTGGCGCCCTCGGTATCGGACAGCAGCTCGCGGGCCGCTTCAGCGCGGCCGGCTTCGAGCTGGGCATCGTCGAGGGTCCCGGCGTCACGCTGGGCGGTCAGTTCGGCCAGACGCTCCTGGTACAGGGCGACGTTGAGGGCGGTACGGTCTTCCTCGGCCTGGGCCTTGCGGCCGCGCAGCAGAGGGACGAGGAGAAATGCCAGGGCAACCAGCAACAGCAGGCCGGCGGCGAGCCAGAAATCGATCATTTGTCTTGGTTATCCAGCAATTGGTCGAGACGCGCCTGCTCCTCGGCGGACAGCGTGGTGGATGTGGCAGCGGCCGGGCGACGGCGGCGCACGACGATGGCACCGATGACGATCACGCCCAGGCCCAGCAATGCGGCAGGGCCGAACCAGAGCAGCCAGGTACGCTCGCTGACTTCGGGCTTGTAGCGCACGAACTCGCCGTAGCGGTCGACCATGTAGTCGACGATCTGCTGGTTGCTCTTGCCGGCCGCCATCTGGGTGTAGATCTGCTTGCGCAGGTCAGCGGCGATCGGCGCGTTGGAGTCGGCGATGTCCTGGTTCTGGCACTTGGGGCAGCGCAGCTCGGTGGTCAGGTCGCGAAAGCGCGCGCGCTCGGCGTCATTGGCGAACTCGTAGGTATCGATGGCGGCGTGGGCGATGCCGGTGAGGCAAAGCCCGAGCGCGGCGGCGGCAAGCAGACGCTTCATTTGCCCTCCGCTTCGTCGACCAGGCCCTGGTAGATTGGCGCGAGCTGTTCACGCCAGACCTTCTCGTCGACGGCGCCGACCAGCTTGTGGCGGATGATGCCGTCCTTGTCGATGATGTAGGTCTCCGGTGCGCCATAGACGCCCAGGTCCAGGCCCAGGGTGCCCTGCGCATCGGCGATGTTCAGCAGATAGGGGTTGTGCAGCTCCTTGAGCCACTTCTGCGCGGCGGCGCCATCGTCCTTGTAGTTGATGCCGTAGATCACCACGCCCTTGGCGGCGAGATCGGTGAGCACCGGGTGCTCGAAGCGGCAGGTCGGGCACCAGGTGCCCCAGACGTTGACCAGCGCCGGCTTACCCTTGAGGTCGGCCTCGGTGTAGGTCTTGCCCGGCTCGGTGACGCTGGGCAGGGAGAACGCCGGGAACGGTTTGCCGATCAGCGCCGAGGGCAGTTCGCTGGGGTCCAGCCACAGGCCACGGAAGAGGAATACCGCGACGACCAGGAAGATCGCCAGGGGCAACAGCAGGATCGCACGCTTCACACTCAGGCTCCCTGTCCGGCGAGGCCCAGGGCCTCGCGTACACGCGTTTTCACTTTCAGCCGGTAGCGACGGTCGAGGGCCGCCAGCACGCCGCCCAGGGCCATCAGCAGGCCGCCGAGCCAGATGAAGCGCACGAAGGGCTTGATGTGCACGCGCACGGCCCAGGCGCCGTTATCCAGCGGCTCCCCCAGGGCGACGTAGAGGTCGCGGGTCAGGCTGCCGTGGATGCCGGCTTCGGTCATCATGGAGTTCTGCACACTGTACAGGCGCTTCTCCGGGTGCAAGGTGGCGACTTCCGAACCGTTGCGGGTCACCAGGACGGTGCCCTTGTCGGAGGTGAAGTTCGGGCCTTCGAAGTGGTGGGTACCCTCGAAGCGGAACTGGTAGCCGGCCAGTTCCACCGACTCGCCCGGCGCCATGCGCAGGTCGCGCTGGGCGCTGAACTGGCTGGTGAGGACCACGCCGATGGCACAGATGGCGATACCGAAGTGCGCCAGCTGCATGCCCCAGTAGCTGCGGTTCAGGCCCGCGGCACCGGCAATCACGCCCTTGTGGCGGACTTTGTCGAAGAAGTCGCGCACACCGGCCAGCACCACCCAGGCGGCCAGCATGAACACGGTCAGCACTTCCCAGTGCAGCTCGCCATACAGGAAGCTGCCCAGGCCACCCAGCACCACAGTGCCGATCAGTACCGGGGTGAGCATGTTGCGCAGCCAGCGCGTCGGGGTGTCCTTCCAGCGCACCAGCACGCCGACCGCCAGGGCCAGCATGAGGATGGCGATCAACGGCACGAACAGCGCATTGAAGTACGGTGGGCCGACCGACAGCTTGGCGCCGCTGATAGCGTCGAGCACCAGCGGGTAGAGGGTGCCCAGCAGGATCATCGAAGCGGTGACCACCAGGATCAGGTTATTGAGCAGCAGCAGGGTCTCGCGGGACCACAGGGCAAATCCGACCTGGCTCTTGACCACCGGCGCGCGCAGGGCGAACAGCGTCAGTGAGCCTCCGACCACCACCAGCAGGAAGGCGAGGATGAACACGCCGCGCTCGGGGTCCGAAGCGAAGGCATGCACCGAGGTCAGTACGCCGGAGCGGACCAGGAAGGTACCCAGCAGGCTCAGGGAGAAGGCCGCGATGGCCAGCAGCACGGTCCAGCTCTTGAACACGCCGCGCTTCTCGGTCACCGCCAACGAGTGGATCAGCGCCGTGCCCACCAGCCAGGGCATGAAGGAGGCGTTTTCCACCGGGTCCCAGAACCACCAGCCGCCCCAGCCCAGTTCGTAGTAGGCCCACCAGGAGCCGAGCACGATGCCGACGCCGAGGAAGGTCCAGGCCACCAGGGTCCACGGACGCGACCAGCGCGCCCAGGCGGCGTCGAGACGACCGCCAAGCAGGGCGGCGATGGCAAAGGCGAAGGCCACCGAGAAGCCCACGTAGCCCATGTAGAGCATTGGCGGGTGGAAGATCAGGCCCGGGTCCTGCAGCAACGGGTTGAGGTCGTTGCCGTCCGCCGGCACCTGCGGCAGCAGGCGGCTGAAAGGGTTGGAGGTGATGATCAGGAACAGCAGGAAACCGGTGCTGATCATGCCCATCACGGCCAGCACGCGGGCCAGCATCACTTCCGGCAGTTGGCGGGAGAATACCGACACCGCGAAGGTCCAGCCGCCCAGGATCAGTGCCCAGAGCAGCAGCGAGCCTTCGTGGGCGCCCCACACGGCGCTGAACTTGTAGAACCAGGGCAGCGCGCTGTTGGAGTTGCTGGCGACGTAGGCCACCGAGAAATCATCGTGGAGGAAGGCCCAGGTCAGGCAGCCGAAGGAGAACAGCAGGAAGGCGAACTGCCCCCAGGCTGCCGGGCGCGCCAGGCTCATCCACTGGCGATCGCCGCGCCAGGCGCCGACCAGCGGGAAAAAGGACATCACCAGCGCCATGCACAGCGCGAGGATCAGCGAAAGGTGGCCAAGTTCGGGAACCATGTCAGTTGCTCCCCTGTTGCGGCGCAGCGCCGCCATTCTGGCTGGCTTCGTAGTGCTCCAGCTTGCCGCTGTCCTTGAGCGCCTTGGTGACTTCCGGCGGCATGTACTTCTCGTCGTGCTTGGCCAGGACTTCGTCGGCGGTCAGCACGCCGGCTTCGTCGATCTTGCCCAGGGCGACGATGCCCTGCCCTTCGCGGAACAGGTCCGGCAGGATGCCGCGGTATTTCACCGTGACCTCCTTGGCGAAGTCGGTGACCACGAATTCGACGTCCAGCGAGTCCCCCGAGCGCTTGAGCGAGCCCTTCTCCACCATGCCGCCGGCGCGGATGCGCGTGTCGTGCGGTGCCTCGCCATTGGCGATCTGGGTCGGGGTATAGAACAGGTTGATGTTTTCCTGCAGGGCCGACAGCGCCAGGCTGACGGCGACGCCCACGCCGGCGACGATGGCGAGGACGATGTACAGACGCTTCTTGCGGACCGGATTCACTTGCTGGCCTCCCGGCGCAGACGACGCGCCTCTTCTTGCAGGTAACGCCGGCGCGCCACGATCGGCGAGACGACGTTGATCGCCAGGACCACCGCGCAGATGGCGTAGGCGGACCACACGTAAGGGCCATGGTGTCCCATGGCGAGGAAATCGGAGAAGGACTGGAAACTCATAGCGCGCGCTCCACCTCGGCCTTGACCCAGCTCGCGCGGGCTTCGCGCTTGAGCACTTCCAGGCGCATGCGCATCATCAGCACCACGGCGAAGAAGCAGTAGAAACCGGCAACCATCATCAGCAGCGGGATCCACATCTCCGGCGGCATCGGCGGCTTCTCGGTGAGGGTGAAGGTGGCCGGCTGGTGCAGGGTGTTCCACCAGTCCACCGAGTACTTGATGATCGGGATGTTCACCACACCGACGATGGCCAGCACGGCGCAGGCCTTGGCCGCACTGTCTCTGTTAGTGATGGCCTGGCCGAGAGCGATGATGCCGAAATACAGGAACAGCAGGATCAGCATCGAGGTCAGGCGCGCGTCCCAGACCCACCAGGCGCCCCAGGTCGGCTTGCCCCAGATGGCGCCGGTGACCAGCGCGACGAAGGTCATCCAGGCACCGATAGGCGCGGCGCACTGCACGGCGACGTCGGCGATCTTCATCTTCCAGATCAGCCCGACCGCGCCGGCCACCGCCAGCATCACGTAGCAGGACTGGGCGAGGAACGCCGCCGGCACGTGGATGTAGATGATCCGGAAACTGTTGCCCTGCTGGTAGTCCGGCGGCGCGAAGGCCAGGCCCCAGACGGTGCCGGCAACCATCAGCAGGATCGCGGCGACCGCGAACCAGGGCATCCAGCGTCCGCTGATCTCGTAGAACCACTTGGGCGAGCCAAGCTTGTGAAACCAAGTCCAGTTCATCATCAGGCTCTGTAATTCAAAGCTCTAGTCTGCCGCCGGTGCCGCTTCCCAGCCCGGCGATCGTTCGTTCACTCGCCGACGCTGATCTTCAGCCCGGCGGCGATGGCAAAGGGCGTCAGCGTCAATGCTAACGCCGTCAGGCTGGCCAACCACAACAGGTGCCCGGCGGTGGGCAGCCCCTGCAACGACGCCTGCAGTGCTCCGCTGCCCAGGATCAGCACCGGAATGTAGAGCGGCAGGATCAGCAAGGCCAGCAGCAGGCCGCCTCGCTTCAGGCCCACGGTGAGCGCCGCGCCCACGGCGCCCAGCAGACTCAGCACCGGGGTGCCCAGCAGTAGCGACAGCAGCAGGTCCGGCAGGCAGCGCGCCGGCAGGCCCAGCATCAGGGCGAACAGCGGTGACAGCAGCACCAGGGCCAGCCCTGAAACCAGCCAGTGTGCCAGCACTTTGGCCAGGACCAGTAGTGGCAGGGGGTGCGGCGAAAGGACCCACTGCTCTAAAGAACCATCCTCGAAATCGCTGCGGAACAGGCCATCCAGCGACAGCAACACCGCCAGCAAAGCCGCGACCCAGACCAGCCCCGGCGAGAGGTTCTTGAGCATTTCCGATTCGGGGCCGACCGCCAGCGGGAACAGCGCGATGACGATGGCGAAGAACACCAAAGGATTAGCCAGCTCCGCCGGACGGCGGAACAGCAGGCGCGCTTCGCGGGCGAGCAGCAGGGTGAAGACGTTGCTCATCGCGCCGCCACCTCCCGTGCGTGCTGGCCGAGGTCGAGGGCGCGGTAGCCTTGCGGCATGCGTTCGAGGGTGTGGTGGGTAGTCAGCACGACCAGGCCACCGCGTTCGCAATGGCCAGCCAGGTGCTCTTCCAGCTGCGCCACGCCCTGCTTGTCCAGGGCGGTGAAGGGTTCATCGAGGATCCACAGCGGCGGCGCGTCCAGGTAAAGGCGCGCCAGGGCCACGCGGCGCTGCTGGCCGGCGGACAGGGTATGGCAGGGAACGTCCTCGAAGCCGCGCAGGCCAACGGCTTCCAGTGCTTGCCAGATGGCATCGCGGTTGGCCGGCTGGTGCAGGGCGCAGAGCCAGGCAAGGTTTTCCTCGGCGGTGAGCAGGCCTTTGATGCCGGCGGCGTGGCCTATCCACAGCAGCAGGCGAGCCAGTTCATGGCGCTGCTCGATCAGCGGCTTGCCATTGAGCAGCACCTCGCCGGCAGTGGGCTGCATCAGCCCGCTGAGCAGGCGCAGCAGGCTGGTCTTGCCGCTGCCGTTGGGGCCGACGATCTGTAGCATCTCGCCGGCGCCCAGTCGCAAATCGAGACGCTCGAACAGCATGCGCCAGTCCCGCTCGCAGGCGAGCGCCACGGTTTCGAGGAGGGGATGGTTCAAGGGCATCGGCAACCGTCGGGCAGAAAACAGTCAGTGGTGCAAAAAAGCGGCCATACCGCGCGGGCCGCCAAGCACGGCCTCGGGCGGCGCATTATACACAGCCGTTCCTACGCCCGACGTCAGGTTTTTCGACAGGGTGTAACGTCAAATCAGCGCACCTTGAGCTGGGTCTATGCGCAGCCGCCGCCCTGCCCTCCTGCCGCCGGACGGTCTAAAGTGCGCGCAACCGCCGCCGATACACTGGGCGCATCCCCGTCACGCCGCCTGCAGGTCCCCGATGCCGAGTGAAATTGGCGCTTCCCGCCCGCTACCGCCTACGCCGCCGCTGCGCAGCACGCAGAGCGCGGCCGAGCTGACGCTCAAGCTCGCGCAGAGTCTCGGCGACCTGTTGCCGCCCGGAGACAAGGCCCACGCGGAAGTACTGGCTGTGCGCGACGGGCAGGTGAATTTCCAGCTGCTGCTGCGCCTGACCATGGCCAGCGGCCAGCAAGCCCTGCTGGTAGCGGAAAGCCCGCAGGCGCTGCCCAAGGGCAGCACCCTGCAACTTTCGACGCTGAACCAGACCAGCCTCGCCGCCACCCTGCTGACCCAACCAAGCCTCGGCTCACTCGGCCTTGGCGGCGCCAGCCAGGCACCGCTGGGCAGTCTCGACCTCGATGTGCTGCCGGTTGGCACGCTGATCCAGGGCAAGGTGGACGCCAGCCAGTTGATCGCCCAAGGCAAGGCCGAACAGGTGGTCTACAAGGTGCTGGTGACCCTGCTCAACACGCCGCTGGCCGGGCGCCAGCTGAGCCTCGAATCACCCAACCCGCTTCCGCTCAACAGCCTGCTCAGCGCCCGCGTGCAGGACCAGCAGGCCCTGCAGTTCCTGCCGATGAACGCCCGCCTGGACCAGCTCGACCTGAGCCTTCAACTCGGCGCCCAGCAGAACCGCCAGGGCCCGCTGGATAACCTGTTCAAGGCACTGCAAGGCGTCGGCAACAACCCGGACTTGAGCCCGGAGTTGCGCCAGTCGGTGGACAAGTTGCTCGGCGCGCTGCCCGACATCCGCCAGCTCAGTGATGCCAAGGGCGTGGCCCAGGCCTTCCAGCAAAGCGGCGCCTTCCTCGAAGGGCAGCTGCTGCGCGGAGTGGAGGGTTTGCCCCAGGATCTCAAGGCCAACCTGCTGCGGCTGATCGCCCAACTGCTGCCTACCGTCCAGGGTGGAACGACAGCGGCGGTGCTCGGCAACCTGCCGGGCACCGCCCTGGCCGGCGCCAACAACCTGGCACAAGCCATGCCGGCGTTCGTACGCAATGCCCTGGGCGTGATCGGCCAGACCAGTGGGCGCACACCGCCACCGGTCAGCTTTCCGCTCCCCGGCCGGCTGGCCAATGAGCTGGAAGAAGAAGGCGATCTCGAATCGCTGCTCAAGCTGGCCGCCGCTGCGGTCTCTCGCCTGCAGACCCACCAGTTGGGCAGCCTGGCGCAAAGCGACGTGCTACCCGATGGCACGGTAGTGAATACCTGGCAGCTGGAAATCCCCCTGCGCCATCAACAGCAGATGGTGCCGATCCAGGTGCGTATCCAGCAGGAAGAAAAAGACAGCCCGGCAAGCGAGCGCGAGCAGCAGACGCGCGAAATGCTCTGGCGCGTCGATCTAGCCTTCGACCTGGACAGCCTTGGCCCGCTGCAAGTCCAGGCCACTCTGGCCCACGGCAGCATCGGCACCCAACTGTGGGCCGAACACGCCGCCACCGCCAACCTCATCGATGGCGAGCTGGGCACGCTGCGCCAACGCCTGAACGACGCCGGCCTTACCGTGGGCGAGCTGAGCTGCCGCCAGGGCAAGCCGCCCCAGGGCGCGCGCACGGCGGTGGAACAACGCTGGGTGGACGAGACCGCATGAAGAAGCCCAGAAAGGCACCACGCCAGGCCATCGCACTCAACTACGACGGGCAGAGCGCGCCGACCCTCACCGCCAAGGGCGACGATGAACTGGCGGAAACGATCCTCGCCATCGCCCGCCACCACGAGGTGCCGATCTACGAGAATGGCGAGCTGGTGCGCCTGCTGGCGCGCCTGGAACTGGGAGACGCGATTCCCGAAGCGCTTTACCGCACCATCGCCGAGGTCATTGCCTTCGCCTGGTACCTCAAGGGCAAGAGCCCGCTGAACGACAAGCCAGGGGCACCGCCCGACGCGATGCCCCTGTTGCTGGAAGGCCCGGACTCCCGGCGCAGGTAGTCCTTCTCAGCCGCGGCACTCGCAACCGATGCGGGCCGGCGGCAGGTCAGCGGCCGGAGCGAAGTCACGGAACTCCCCCACCGACTTGCGGATCGGCTGCTGGTCTTCGCTGTGATAGAGCACCATGCTGCCGGTCACTTCACGCAGCTGCGCCAGGGACAACGGCTTGTCCAGCACATCGAGCAACGGTACGCGGTTAGCCCAGGCCCACTGCATCAAGCCACGCTTCTCCTCGGCACTGTAGTTCCCTACCAACAGGAACTGGCGGAAGGTATTGCTCTGGCTAAGCGCCTTCAGGCTCATCAGCTCGTTGGGGCCGGGGCGGAAGTCATCATGGATGAACAGGCTGTAGCGCTGCCGACCCGAGAGCGCCTTGCGCACTTCGTCCAGGTTCAGGCACAGGCTCAGGTGGTAGAACTCCAGGCGATTGAGCAGCACGCTGTAGTTCAACAGCCGGCCGGGGTGCGAGCACAGCACCATGGCCCTACGGGAAATGGTTGCCATATCGATGGCCTCGAAAAAATTTTGACGAGGCCAATTTAGCGACGATTTGCCGCTTTTCTTATCAGACGAGTCCTAATCGCATGTAGCGGAATTCCTACAAATCAGGAATCCCGACAGGCGGTCTCACTTCAATCACCACGCGACCCAGAGCCCCGTCACCACGACAAGCGCCAGCGCCCCAGGTCCCCCGGCCAGTCAATCGTCAACCCCGCAGCCCGGCCAACCTTGCCCGATATCAACAGGCCATCTATACCGAACGACGCCCGCTCAGAGGTGCACATCAGTCCACTACGACTGCTTGCGCTGCCAGTCCTGACGCCGATTCCCCATCCCACGGTACGGACATCAGCACAAGAGGTGCAGCATGGCGAACGATCTGGTTTTCGCAGGCCCGAAAAACGTCTTCATTCTCGATGCCCAGGACGGCAAACCCATCCAGCAGTTGCTCTGGGGCGATGAAATCGTGGTGCAACAGGACCACGGCGACTGGCTGGAGGTCGAAGCTCGCCGCGAGCGCGGCTGGCTGCGGCGCGACAGGACGACGCCCGAACGGCTGCTGGAAATCAACTTCGTCGATGTCGGCCAGGGCGATGGCGCGTTCATCGTCACCCCTGACAACGAGTTCGCGCTGGTGGATGCAGGCGCTGGCAGCAATATGCTGCGGTTCCTCTCCTGGCGCTTCAATCTGCGAGTTGGCCGCCCTGGCAGCGATCCGAAAAAGGTCGGCTTCAAGTTTGCGGTCATGAGTCACGGCGATGAGGACCACTATGGCGGTTTCGCGGCGCTGTTCGAGAGCCCCCACTTCAGCTTCGAACGCATCTACCACAACACACTGGTCCAGCGGAAAGCCGCTTCGACGGCAGGCGGTCTTGGCGAAAGGGAGGATATCCAAGGCACCGCCTGTTATACGGAGCTGATCCGCGCGCCGGAAGACCTCGAGAAACTGCTGGCCGAACACCCAGGCGACTCGTCGAAATACCTGCAAGTACTGAAAGCCGCCGGCCCACAATGCACCCAGGGGATCACGGCCCTGGACAACTACCTGCCGGGCTTCGATCCAAGTCCCCGTGCAGACGGTCGGAAGCCATTGAGCATCGAAATCCTCGGCCCCATTCCGCTGGAAGCGGGAGGCAGGCTGGGCCTCCCCAAGCTCGGCAACACCCTCGGCGAGTCCAAGAACGGCCACTCCATCGTTCTGCTGTTGCGTTACGGTGAGTTGCGCTTCCTGCTGGGCGGCGACCTGAACACCCCGGCAGAAAACCACCTCCTGAAGCAGAAGACAAAACGCGACGCTCCGTCGGAGAATGCCAGCGCAACCGAGTGGGCGGACTACCTGGCGATTGCGAGAAAGCATTTCGGTGCCGATATCGCCAAATCCTGTCACCACGGTTCGGCCGACTTCTCCACCACCTTCCTGCGTGCCATCAACGCCGCAGCCACCGTCATCTCCAGTGGCGACGAAGAGCCCCACTGCCACCCGCGTCCAGACACGCTCGGCGCAATCGGCAGGCATAGTCGTGGAGAACGACCCTGCATCTTCAGCACCGAGCTGATGCGTTCGTCACCGGAATTCAGATCCCTGAGCCCCTACAACAGCGACAAGATACGCAAGCTGTTCGACGAATTTCCGGCTGCCAGCGAAAAGCGCAGGAAGCAGATCGGCAAGGAAATCGATACGCTGCTGAGCGCCAAGGAGCGGGTCGTCGCCACCTACGGCATGATTACCCTCAGGACCGACGGCGAGCGGGTACTCATGGCGCAGAAGCTCGAGCGCCCAAGAGCCGGCGGCGTCGAATTCGATATGCACTGGTTCTCCCGGCAGGGAAAAGTGCTCAGCCTGGATCAATAGACCGCCCCTACCGCACCCGTCAAATGGATGGAACATGACAGGGAAATACACCGCGCTCGGGCTACTCGCCGCCCTGTCGCTTGCTCCGTTCTTCACTGCGCACGCCGTCGAGGCGACCCAGGGGACTTTCGAGGCATCGACCCGCTGCGAGGCCTACCAGTCCTTCAAGAACGGCACCAATCCCGGCTCTCGCTTCGTCCAGCCCGGCGAGACCTACCGGGTCCTGGAGGTCAACAAGGAAGAGTACCAGTGGGTCCGGCTACGGATTCCTGGCGGGGGAAACGACGTGCGCTGGGTATCGGCAGACTGCGGCACGGTCACCGGGCTGCAGCTCGGCAGTGGCGCAGCCGCCCAGTGCAGCATCGCCGACACCTACGACAGCTACGTGCTGGCCCTGACCTGGCAGCCAGGCTTCTGCGTGCATAACCCGGCTGGTGGCGCAAAGCCCGAGTGCCAGGCCATGAAGGATGGCCGGTTGGCGGTGTCGAACTTCACGCTACACGGCTTGTGGCCGAACAAGGCGCCATGCGGCAAGCGCTACGGCAACTGCCGAGGGGCATCCCTGGAGCTGAGCAACTCGACCCTGGAGTACATCAAGCCGTGGATGCCCAACTTCCAGTTCAGCACCCAATTCGGCAACTACGAATGGAAGAAGCACGGCGTCTGCCAGACGAGCCTGTCCGACGACGACTATTTCCGCCTGGCGGTGGACCTGACGAAATCCTTCAACGACTCGGCTCCAGGCAGCTATGTCCGCGAACACGTCGGCGGCACGATATCGAAGCGGGAGCTCTATTCGAAACTGACCGATGAATTGGGCAGCACGGCGGCGGCCAACAACGTCCTGCTGATCTGCCGCGACGACTACCTGGAGGAGATACGCATCGTGCTGCCTCAGGACTTCAGGGGCGCACGCTCCGTCAGGAAAATCATGGATGGCCACTTCGCTCCACGGCGCAGCGAAGACCGCAAGGAGTGCCGCTCAGACGCGATTTTCATTGAGGCCAGTGGCTACCGACGCTGACTATGACAGAGCGCGTGCTAAGTCCCGCGCGTTGTCCTGATACCGGCGAAAAATGGGAAAATTTATTTCCCGCACTCCAATCCTGAGTCTGCGCATAGTTTTAGAGTAGAAAATAAATCCGGCCCCTCTTCTGCTTTTCCGTCCGTCCTCTTCTCCACCCCCTTTTCCAAGCTTTCTGGTTAATGCCTGGCTTCCTTCAATCTTTTTTGGTCTCTCGCCGCACACGTTGCTTGCATTCTCGACATATCGGAGCGGTTATCGCATAAAAGACTCAGAAAATGTTCAGCATCCTCTGGGCTTAATGGCTTCGAAGCGTCTCCGAGACGTATTGTTTCAACGCGCATCGCATGCTCAAGTTCGCGCTGCTCGTACCACACCATAGCGACGAATCCACCCACGACGACCAGGAAACAGAACAGGCAAGTCTTCATTGGCATTGCAGCCTCACTACCTAGGGAAAAGGGCGGGGAAAAGGGGAGAGATTTATATTCTGCACTTTAATCCTGACACTCCAGCCGCTTTAGAGCAGGAAAAATAAATCCCTCTCATTTTCCTAATTATTAATGTACAAGAGCGAACTCCCAACCCTATCGATAACCCGATAGGGAACCACGTCAGCCATTTCCCAAGGCCCTGAGTGATTACGCGGAGTTGTGCTTTAGGCTGAAATAAAGCCAGCAAAGATTGATAAAATCGAAGCCAATTAGTCTAATTATTACGGCTTTTTCCGACAAATAGCGGCATGAACGCTTAGCCATCTGAAGAGATGAAAGGCAGCCGAAACCGCAGCGCGCGGGCGCACTGTCGTCAGCCAGGCAAGGGAAAAGCATCAGAAAGGAGTTTTGCAGCAGTGCAAAAAGACGCGGGCCGAATGGGGTGCAACCCACCCGGCCCGCTAACCACAACCAGCTACGAAGGAGCTGACCATGGCTGACGCGAATCATACGTCACACCCGTCCACCCATCCCACCACCCACGGCTTTATCCCGCTGGAAACGGCATCACAACACAGCCACTTCCCCCGCGACGCCACGCTGTACCTCAACACCCGAGCACCCGCCAATGCCTTGTACGACGCGGCGGAAGATCGCCTGAGTGCGGTTGCCGATCTACTGGCCGTATTGCAAATGATCGATCTGGACGACTTGCCGGTCAGGAATGTCTTCCAGATCAGCCGCGCGCTGTTATTGCTCATCTCCGATGCGCAGTCGTTGTATCAGGCTGACCACGAACAGAAGCGGGCGCGGTAATGGTGTGAAGGATCAAAGAGGGCGGGCAGCCGCCCTCTTTTCCACATCATCGCTGAAGCAATACGAAACTCCCAACTTATCCAAATCTTCCCGACTGGATAAATCATGAAGCTTTAACGCCACCCGCTCGCCGCTCAATACCTTAGCGGCTGCCAGTTTCGACAACGGAGTAGAAAAGCCGCAATAGTCCCGGAGAAAGGCTGTAAAACCGGAACAATTGAACTTTTGAGTCTTGCCACGGATTAACAGAATCACCACTTCACCTCATTCCCAGATTCGTCGCTCTCAGCACGGAACTATCCAGACCTGATCCACGCAGGTCGATGCCACCATTCCGCCAGCGCGGTACGAAGTATCCTTTTAGCCAGGAAGCCTGGGACGATTTGCTGAACGGTTTCTATCTGAGCGGGTAGCGGCGACTGTGCATTCGCCACTGAAAAACTACCTGTCCACGGAGCAGGCGGCTTCTGCTGAGCCAGCGGCGAAAAACGCAGGAAACCGGGAGGTTTGCGGCGGGACAGTCAGTCGAAAAACTGACGGGCGGGAGGTAACGGAGGAGCATTTCGACGGCTCATCCACGAAAAACCACCCCGCCAACTGGCGGGGAAATCAGTTTGGACACTTGGACGGGACATTTCTTACTAATCCTCAGAGACGTTAACTCTGACATGACCTAGCCCATCATATTCGGCAAAATTTTTAAAGCTTGGCTTCAACATTCCAGAATCAAGGCTAGCGCCAAAAAAATACCTAACTCCAGGCGCCCGCCAAAAAATCTCTTCAATATTACTCAAGCCAAACTCAATTTCGCAAAATACGCAACATTCATCTGGGGAGAAGAAAAAAACAAGCACAGAATTATTTTGAAAATAATTACTTTTCGCACCCTTTGGTAAACTATCTACCGCAAGAAAATCTCCGGAAATTTTTTCCCAATCTAGAGCTAAGCCACTTTCCCTCCAAGGCAGGGACTCAAGATACCTGGCGAAATCTATAGATATCTTTTCTTCAGAAAGCACTAACACTTTCGCGTCAAGCATTTTCTTAATATTTACAGAGTCAGTATACATTTCTACCTCTTCGGAAAGTGCTGAAGAATATCTAATAAATCATTCAACCCTTTTCCCTCAACTTTACTCGCACCATAAACCCAATCACTTCTCTTCGGGCCGCCAGTTCTATCCCACCAATTTACGTGCAACTGCTTATCCGAGTAAAAAAGGGACAAAAAAGGGGACAGTTTTATTTTCCGTACTCTAATCCTGACTTCGCGCATAGTTTTAGAGTAGAAAAATAAATCAGTCCCCTTTTCCTCTCTAATGCTACCATTTGCAGTCATTCCCAACCCGGCGCCAGTGGCTATAGATTTACTCGACGCGCTGGTCAAATTTGCCACTCCCCCGAAGAAAAGCATGACATTTTCAGTCTGAGACGCGAAGACCAAAGTCTTTGACAGGGTATCTGTATTGGTATTTATATAGTTCAGGCCCAACCCATTTTCACACTTATAAATTACAGGAACGAAGTTCCTTAATCACATTCAAAACGGTACCAGCCTCTAGATAGACCTCTTTTACAGCTTCCCCACTTGCGCTCCAAACAAGTCTATCGCCAACACTAGTCTTCACAAAATAAAGGAAGAGCTCGCCATCACTCATTACAGTAGGTGTCATATCAAACAGACCATCTACCAACTCAACACCATCACCCCAAAAGTATTCACTCGCACTTTTATAAAGCCCAGCACTATCAATCTTCAAATCATTAATAGGCAAATCTTCCACGAGAGCATTAGAGTAAAAACAAAATATTGACCCCAACTCAACGACATCAATCGCACTAAAAACGCCCTCACCACTTATATACAAGGAAAAAACTCCATTTTTCCAAGAGCTACCAGGCAAATTCCAACTATTAACCACATCAAATTGGAGAGCAAAACTGAATGGATCACCTACTATCATTTCACTTTCACTCCCAACTGTTTCTGCACGTCACTTAAAAAAGGGGACAGATTTATTTTCCGTACTCTAATCCTGACTTCGCGCATAGTTTTAGAGTAGAAAAATAAATCAGCCCCCTTTTCCTCTCTCAAAGGAACCAAGCCTATCCACCATAAGTGAATTCAATATCAAACTTACCCTCATCAACCCCTAGAGATATTATACAGCCCGTCCAAACACTCTCGCCGGCAGCTAAATTATTGACGGAAAAATATTCACGCAGCCGAACCAACAATTCTGTCAAATCCCCTACCGCCCTGCTATCTGGGTCAAACCAATTTAACTCACCAGCCCTGTTTACATAGTCAAATTCGTACTTACCTCCGTCCCCCTCGGAGAAAATCTCTGCGCGAACTATTATCTTCTTAGCATCTGCTGGACCAGCATCAATCAAAAGCTGCCCGATTTTCTGATATATCTCTTGATCACTCATCAGATGCCACCTACCAAAAAGGGGACAGATTTATTTTCCGTACTCTAATCCTGACTCCGCGCATAGTTTTAGAGTAGAAAATAAATCTGTCCCCTTTTCCACGCGCCCCCTTTTCCGGCCGGCAACACTTTCAAAGGATCAGTCTCTTTCGAGACATTAACCGCCTAGCTACTCTCTCCTTCGATAAACCACCCTTCCTACATCCGAGAATGCCGGCAAGCCTTGAGCACCAATAATAACCTCATGCTTGCACTTCAAGGTGGCATCTTGATATGCAGTATATTGACAAACAATATCCTCAATCTCCTCCAAATCTTCATCGACATATTTCTCCAAGTAAAAGCTCAAAATCCAGTCAGGCTCGTTATAGCACAGAGCAACCATTCTGAAATTTTCGGAGATCGCACCAACTAAGGCCTGAACAAGTATGACAACTTGAAAGTTCCACTCTTCCAAACTCAAATCAAGACTCACTTCGGACTCCACTTAGGGTTAGTTGGTACAATACTAGGACTTTTCGTCCCTTTGATAATGAAAACATTCGTCGGCTGATCGATTATCCCTACACCAACGTTGACGTTTGTTCCCGTTACCCCCTCGAATTTCACAACGGGGAAGCCTTGGGCATTTTTCCCAAGAACTGTTGCCTGTCCACCGTGATAAGCGTCAAGAACTCTCTGTGCATCAGCTATGCTGGCTACGTAGCCACCGCCACCTCGGGCTTCAAGCTCTGGCCGCCCTTCCACATGTCGAAACTGCTTCTGACTGACTTTGGTTGCAACCTCAGGAAAATCCTTGGAGCTCAAAGTAACTTTTGGAGTCGCAGCCGCTTCAGCCCTAACGCCCTTCCAGTACTCTACTGCGTTTTCATACGCCGTGATCCCCCTCAGCGTCGGAGTGCCGGCAGGCCTGACGTCCGCTGTGGATTTTCCACCGACCGCTCCCCCTGCGATCAGGGAGAAGCGCTCCATGCTCGGGGCCCACTCCCCGATCACATTGCTCAGATGCTCATAACTGATCAGCGCGCGCTCGATCAGGGTGGCCTTGTAACCCTCGCAGGTTGAGGTCGAGCAAGGCATGGCCAGCAAGGTATCCAAGCTGCCGGCAACCTGGTCCCTACGGTACTTCGCCATCATGGACCCGCTGGTCTTCATGGCGTCGTCGAACATCTGCTGGCTTTCGGCGTCGTAACCGCCATTAACCCACTTCTGCTCCTGGCACTGGGAGGCATTCGCTCCGCTGCATGACGCCATGTCTTCGGCGAGGGATTTGACGTCCGCGTGCTCAAGGTAGTTGTACTGCGTGGAGTTCTCCGCCACCCACTTACCGGTGTTCAGGCTGTCGGCGTCCGCGCCGTTCTGAGTCGAGGCCGCGACCACGCCCACCAGCTGCGACATCATGTTCAGCAGATCGGGGTTGCTGTGCACCAGGTTGTTGAGTTGCACGACCAAGGCTTCGTTGGCGCCCCCGGCCAAGGCACCGGTCTTGAAGTCGCCGCCCGAGACTTCGGCGGCCAAGCCACCCATCAACGCATGCAAGGCGACCATGGCCGGACTGCCCGGTTGCAGGTTGTTCAACTGGCCGTAGTCGCCCACGGCGTTGAAGCCGATTGCCGCGAGGGTGTTGTAGAGGCTGTTCTTGAAGGCCTCCCCGGCGCCACCACCCTGCCCCAGGGCTTGGCTCAGCGCGGCGCTGGTGGCGTTTTGCATGCCCTGTTTGGCGGCGAACTGACCGATGCCCTGCCAGGTGTCGAGCCGAGTGGCGGGGTCACTGAAGCTGATTTTCCCGGTGATGGGGTCGGTGTAGGTGCCGGTGATTTCGTTGTAGTAGCCCTGTGTGAGGCCGGCGGTGACACCGGCAATGGCGTAGCCCTTCATGGCGTCGCCAGAGGTGGTGTCTTTCACTACGTCGCTCAGGTTGCCCCGGTTGTTGACGGCGCTGATGGTGGCGTTGGTGGACGCCCCCACGGCGACAGCGGCACCGCCCGCCGCAACAGCCGCACTGGCCCCTGCTCCAGCCAAGGCGCCCAGGGCCGCTGGTCCGACTACAGCGGCCATGACAATGGCGATGACGATCTGCGAGCCAGCACCTAAGCCGGAATGGCTGTAGGAGTAGCTGTCGTGAATTTCCTTCACCAATCGCCAATCAACATCGCCACGCGCTTCGGCGTCCTTGATCCAGGCCAGTTGCGGGTCGGCCTGCACCATGGCGTCGATGGTCTGGCTGACGTTCTTCTGATCGATCTGCTTGAGGTCGATCTTCAAGCCGTCCACAGCCCGGATGACGGTTTCGCCCTGGGCGGTCATCTGGGTTTGGCGGACCGTTTCATCCGTTTGCCCTCTGCCCTTGGAGCTGTTCCAGGCCAGATCGCTGTTGCTCTTGTCGTGGGCTTCCTGGTGCAGGTCCTTCACCGCTTCAAAGGTCACTGCACCGCCGCTCAAGATGGCGATGTCATTGCCAGCATCGAGCTTGGCGGCCTGGTAGGTCTGGTCGCCGCCGCTGAGCAGGGTGATGTCGGAGCCGGCGCTGATTTCGCTGCCCACGGCGTTGACGTCGGTGACTTCGTCGCGGCGGGTTTTCTTCTGGCCCCAGCTGCCTTTGTCCTTTTTGTCGTAGAGGCTGTAGTCGCTGTCGTTGGCGGCGAGCACTTGGATCTTGTCGCCAGCGACCAGGTAGGCTTCGTTGCCGGCGCTGACCTTGCTGCTGATGAGGGTGAGGTCCTGCCCGGCGGCGATAAGCACGTCGCCACCGGCCGTGAGGGTGGTGCTCTGCTGCTGGACGTGGTCTTCCTGGGCGGTGACCTTTTTGCTCTGGCTGTAGCTGTGCTGTTCGTCCGCTGCCGAGGCCAGGGTGACGTCGCGGCCGGCGTTGATGGCGGCGTCGCGGGTAGCCTCGATGTGCGTGGCGATGGCGTTGAGGTCGCGCCCGGCACTCATCTCCAGGTCGCGCCCGGCACTGATTTCGCCGAGCAGTTGCTCGGTGCTCTGGTTGTAGTGGCGGCCGTGGGTCTGGCCGTTCTGCAACTCGGCGCTGGTGAGGTGGATGTCGCGGCCGGCCTGCATCGTGAGGTCGCGGCCGGCGCTGATGGTGCCACCGATGTTGCTGATGTCGCGCCCGGCGCTGATGTCGAGGTGGCCGGCGGCTTCGATGCGCGCGGCACTGTCGGCGAAGCTTTGGGTCCAGGTGCTGTTGCCCTGGGCGCTGTCGATGCGGGTGATGCTGCGTTCGTTGATCACGTCGCCGGTGAGGGCAGTGAGGCTGACGTCGCGGCCTTTGAGGATGCCGCCCTGGGTGTTCTTGAGGCTGTCGAGGGCGAGCAGGTCGAGGCGGCCGGCGGCTTCGATGAGGCCGGCGTTGCTCAGGTTGACGGCGCTGGCGGCGAGGTCGCCACTGGCGCGCAGGGTGCCCTGGCTGGCGAGGTCGCCGCCGCTGATGAGGCTGAGGTTCTGGCCCTGGATCAAGGCGCCGTTGGGGCCGAGGCGGTTGTCGGCCTGGGCGAGGTAGAGCACCGGTACCAGGACTTTTTCGCCATTGACGGTGGCTTCTTCAAGCCAGACGAGGTCGTGGGTGAGTGCGGCGACCTGCTCGGCGCTGAGGGCGACGCCGAGGCTCAAGTGGACCTTGTCCTGATAAGCGATGGCGTTGTCCATCAGGTAGCGGAACAGGTCTTCGTCGCTGGCCAGTCCGTCGATGTAGCGCTGGCCAGTGCGGGCGACCACGGCGTCGCGGATCAGGCGTTGTTCGTAGAGGCCGTCGCCGAGGCGTTTCTGGGACTTGTCCGGGTCGTAGCCGAGCAGGCCGAGCAGGTAGTCGGAGCTTAAGAAGCTCTTCAGGCTGGTGAGTTCGGGGTTGGTTTCGATGAGGTATTTGTGGCTGTTGTCCGGACGGGCACTGCTGGGCACGCCCTGGACCTGGGCGACGCTGAAGGAGGCAGCGCCCGCGCTGGCCGGTGCTGACGCGCCATGGGTGACGTCGACGCCGCCCACGAGGCGACCATCGGCATCGAGGGTGCGCTCGTGCTGGGAGAGGTCGATGCTCTGCCCGGCGAAGCTGTAGCGCTCACCGCCCTCCACGGTTTGCGCTCCGGCCTGGGTGCCCGCCTGGCCGCTCAGGCGGAACAGGCCGTTGTCGCCGCTGGGCAGGCTGAAGCCCGGCAGGCTGATGGGGTTGACCTGTTGCTGGGCGAGGTCCGGCGGCAGTTGCGAGTTGAGCGGCACGACGGTGGTGACCGGGCTGCTATCCAGGCTGGTGTCGCCGGTCTTCTGGCCCGGATTGACGTAGGTGTAGTGGTTGCGGATGACGCTGTTGTCGATCCGCTCGCTGGCATTGATGCTGACGTCGCCGGCGGCCTGGATGATGGCGGCGTAGGTCTGGTCGCCGCTGTCGAGCTGGGTAACACGGCGGTACTGGGTGAGTTCCTGCTCGGTACGGGCGATGAAGTGGCTCAACCCGGCGGCGAGCCCCGCCGGGTCGTTGACGTAGTTGGGACTGTCGATCCAGTACTGGTCGGTGAAGGCATTGGCTTCGCGTACCCAACTGCCCATGTTGTTGGTGCGTTCGGATTTGAAGACGCGGAAGGTTTCGGTGTCGCTGGCGACGACGCCCTGGTTGGTCAGGCTGCGAACGTCGGCGTAGAGGTTTTGCCCGGCGCTGATGACGCTGCTGGCGTTGCTCAGGGTGTCGCCGATGAGGGTCAGGTTGCCGCCGGCATTGATTGCGCTGGCGGCGCTGGCCTGGGTGACCTGGAGTCGGTCGCGCTCGGTGATTTCCCAGGCGCCGTTACGCTTGCCAGAGCAATCGGCAATGTCGTTATTAAGGTACTTGTAGCAGTTCACCTCGACGATCTGGGCGGTGTATTTGCCGTCCTGGCTGATGACCAGGACAACGCGCTGGTTGTTCAGCGCACCGACGTTCAGACGCATGTCGCCGTGGCTTTCGAGGTTGGCGGAGAGGTTGTCCAGCTGTGCGGTACGACCGCCCGCATCGTTCGCCGCGAGGTCGAGGCCACCCAGGCTGTAGATATCCGCAAACCGGTTGGTCAGGGTGCCGCCCACGCGCAGGGTCATGTCGTCGCCGCTGAAGAGCAGTGCGCCGTTCTGCTGGCCGTCGTTGAGCAGGTCCCAGGTGTTGATGCGCAGCTGCCCGGCGCTGCCGAAGGTGCCGAAGTTGTTGAGGGTGCCGGTATTGGCGGTGAGGGTGCCGGCGGCGGTGATGCGGCCGTGGTTGGTGAGCGTGCCGGCGCCGAGGCTGAGGTTCTGCCCGCCGGTGACGCTGGCGCCCTGGCCGATGTCGAGCTGGTTGGCGCTGAGGGTGAGGTCGCCCACGCTGGTGACGCGGCCGGCGCCGCTGTAGGTGCCGGTCAGTTGGATGTCGAGCGTGCCGTCGCTGGCGAGCAGGCCGTCGTTGGCCCAGTTGCCGCCGCGCCCGGTCAGGGCCTGGCTGGCGAGCAGCTGGCCGCTGGCGGTCTGGGTGAATTGGCCGATGTCGAGGTTGAGCCAGCCGGCTTGCAGGACGCTGCTGTTGCTCCAGCTGTCGGCGCTGATGTCGAGGCGCCCGGTGGTGATGAAGCGGCCGCCGGCCTGGGTGATTTGCCCGGCGTTGACGCCGAACTGGCCAGTGCCGACGTGGAGGAAGGTACCGCCGTCGTTGGCCAGCCCGCCGAGGTTCAGGACGAGGTCGGTGTTGGCGGTTTCCAGGCGGCCGTTGCGGTTGTCGAGGGTGCCGGTGCTGAGGCTGGTGGCGCCGGCCTGGCCGAGGGCGCGCAGGCGGCCGTTCTGGTTGTCGATGCTGGCGGCGGCGAGGTGGAGGGTGCCGCGGCTTTCGATCAGGCCGGCGCTGTTGAGCAGGGCGCCGCGCAGGCTGAAGTCGAGGCTGGCGGCGCCGATCTGGCCGTTCTGGTTGTCGAGGTTGTCGCCGGTGAGGGCGAGGGTCTGGCCGGCGTAGAGGCCGCCGCCCTGGTTGTCGAGGCTGGCGGTGCTGAGGCGGTTGTCGCCGCTGACGGCGGAGAGGTGGCCGGCGCGGTTGTCGATGCCCGCATCGGCGGTGATGTCGAGGTGTTGCGCCTGGGTGATGCCGGCGTTGTTGCTGAACCAGCCGGTGAGCAGCCGGAGCGTTGCGCTGAGGCTGGCGAGGACGCCGCCGGCGCTGTTGTCGAGGCTGGCGCTGTTGATCTGGACGTTGCCGGTCTGGCTGAGGAGTCGGCCGCCCTGGTTGGCGATGGCGCCGGGGGTTGCGAGGGTCAGGTCGCCCTGTGCCTGCAGGCTGCCGCCGGCGTTGCCGATGCCGGCAGCACTGACGTTGAGGGTGCCGTCCTTGCTGATGACCAGGCCGTCCTGGTCATTGAGTAGCTGGCCGCTGAGGGTGAGGGTGAGGTCGCTTTGCGCGGCGAGCGTACCAGCGGCGCGGTTGTCGAAGTCGCCGGCCAGGAGTTGCAGCAGGCCCTGGCTGGCGATCTGGCCACCCTGGTTGACGACTTGGGCGGCGCTCAGGTCCAGCTGCGCGCCGCTGGCGATGGCCGACTGGGGGCCGATGTTGCGCAGGTCGGCGAGCAGGCGCAGGTTGAGCCCGCCTTGGCTGATGAGGCGGCCGCCGCTGTTGTCCAGGCGGCGGGCACTGAGGTCGATGCTGGCGGCGCTGATCTGTCCGCCCTGGTTGAGCAGTTCGGTCTGCGTCTGGTCGAGGGTGAGTTGCTGCTGGGCGCTGATCACGCCGCCCGCGCGGTTGTCCAGTTGGCCGGCGATGCTCAGGTGGGTGGTCTGCTGGCCGGAGAGGTAGCCGCCCTGGTTGTTCAGGCTGGCGGCGCTGATGCGCTGGTCACCCAGGCTGACCAGGGCGCCTTCGCCGTGGTTGTCCAGCGTGCCGCTCAGGGTAAGGTCGAGGCTGCCGAGCTTGCTGGAGAGGGTGCCACCCAGGCTGTTGTCGAGGTCGGCGGCGTTGACCAGCAGGCTTTGCCAGCCGGAGAGCAGGCCCTGGTTGGCGTTGCGCAGGACGCCGGTATTCAGGGTGAGGTGCTGGGCGCTGATGATTCGGCCGCCATCGCCGTTGTCGATACTCGCGGCCGTGAGCTGGAAGCCGTTCTGGCTGGAGAGTTCGCCGCCACGGTTGTCCAGCTGGCGCAGGTTGTCGATGCGCAACAGGCCGCCGACGCTGAGCACGGCGCCACGGTTGTCGAGGTCGCCACCGGCCAGGTCAAGCGTCAGGTCGCCGCCGGTGATGAGCCGCCCTTGCTGCTGGATGAGTTGCTGGACCCGCAGCTTGAGCTGGCCACCGCTGGAGAGTTCGCCGCCCTGGCGGTTGTCCACGCGGCTGGCGGAGAGGTCGAGCACGCCTTGGGTGGTGATGAGGCCGGCGCGGTTGTCGAGGTCGCTAGCCTGGACATCGAGCTGACCTTGGGCGATGACTCGGCCACTTTGGTTGTTCACGCTGCCGGTCACGAGGCGGAGGTCCTTCCCGCCACTCAGGCTGCCAGCCTGGTTGTTGAGGCTGGCGCTGCGCACGTCGAGCGTGCCGCCGGCCGCCAGGGCGCCGTCGCCCTGGTTATCCAGGTGGCCGCCGAGGGTCGCCGCCAGGTCGCCCTGGCTGGCGACGGTGCCGCCGCCGCTGTTGTTCAGGCTGTCGGCCTGCAGGGCCACTCGCTGCTTGCCGTACAGCACGCCCGCCTGGCTGTTGTCGAGGGCGCCAGTGGAGGCCCGCACGGTCAGTTCGCCGTCGGAGACGATACGCCCGCCCCGGTTGTTCAGCTCGTTCAGCGCCAGCGTGAAACTCTGCTGGCTGGAGATTTCGCCGCCACTGTTGTTCAGCTGCGCCAGGTGGCGCAGCAGCAGCTCTGCGGGGGTGATGAGCAGGCCGCCAGCACTGTTGTCGAGGCCGCCATTGGCGAAGTCGAGGTCGATACCCCGGGTGCCGATCAAGTACCCACCCGCGTGCTGGTCCAGTGCCCGGACCTGGCCGGCTACCCGCCCCGCCGCTTCCAGGCGGCCTTTGTCGCTGTTGTCCACCCGCGCATAGGTCAGCAGCAGGTCGGCGCCACTGAGGATGCGCCCGGCCTGGCTGTTGAGCAGGCTGGCGCCGCGCAGGTCGATCACGCCACTGGCGCTGAGGACGCCGCCCTGGCGGTTGTCGAGGGTCGGCGCAACCAGGGTCAGCGCGGCATCGGTCAGCAGTTGGCCAGCCTGGTTGTTCAGGCTGCCCGTTTCGATGCTCAGCCCGCTGGCGCTGGAGAAGGTGCCTGCGCGGTTGTCCACCTGGGACGCCGTGACCCGAAGCGCACCTTCGCTGATCAGTTGGCCACGGTCGTGGTTGTCCAGCGCGCCGGAGAACGCCAGGTCGAGGTTGCCCTGGCTGCTGACGCGGCCCTGGCTATTGTTCAGCGTGGCGCCTTGCAGGGTCACGCCGCCCTGCCCGATCAGGCTGCCCGCCTGGTTGCTCAGGCTGTCGCCTTGCCAGAGCAGGTGGGTGTCGCTGGCGATGCGGCCCGCGCTGTTGTCGAGACGGCTGGCGATGAGGTTCACGGCGGCGCGGCTGCTGATTTCACCACCCTGGTTGAACAGTTCGCGGGCGCGCAGATCGATGCCGCCCATGGCGCCAATCCAACCGCCCTGGCGGTTGATCAGTTGTTGCGCAATCACCTGCAGGCTGGCTTCGCTGAGCAGTTCACCGCCGTTCTGTTCGAAGCGCTCGACCTGGGCCA
This sequence comes from Pseudomonas sp. YH-1, assembly GCF_051990045.1. Lineage (NCBI taxonomy): Bacteria > Pseudomonadati > Pseudomonadota > Gammaproteobacteria > Pseudomonadales > Pseudomonadaceae > Pseudomonas > Pseudomonas sp. YH-1. The sequence goes on from NZ_CP178184.1 coordinate 5,629,385, forward strand.
GCAGAGGGCCCTTGGCGGCGATCTGTCCGCCACTGGCGTTGCTGGCGGCACGGGCGTTCAGCGTCAGTGAGGCGTCGCTCTGGAGGGTTCCGGCGTTGTTCAGGGTGTCCAGGTCCAGCTGCAGGTGGCGACCGGCGCTGACCAGGCCCTGGTCGCGGTTGTCCAGGCCGCGGCCGGACAGCTTCAGGCCCGCGTCGGCCCTGATCCGGCCGCCCCGGTTGTCCAGTTCCTCGACCTGTAAGGCCAGGTCGCTGAGGCTGGAAATCAGACCACCACCCTGGTTGTTCAGCTGGCCACCGCGCACCTGCTGGGCGCCGTCGCTGAGCAAGCGCCCGCCCTGGCTGTTGTTCAGTGCACCGCTGACCTGGGCGGAAAGCCCACCCCGGCTGGAGAGCGTGCCTTGCTGGCTGTTGTCCAGGCTGCCCAGGCTCAGGTTCAACGCCTGCACCGCAGTGAACAGGCCCAGGCGGTTGTCCAGGTGCGCACCTTGCACCCGGATGAAGGCCGCACTCACCTCCCCGCCAACGTTGCCCAGGTGCTGGCCGGACAGGCTCAGGCCGTCACTCGCCAGGACGCGGCCCTGGTTACCCAGTGTGGCCGTGCTGATCGTCGTGTTCGTGCCGCGCAGGCTTGCACCGCGGGCGTTGTCCAGGGTGGCGTTGGCATCGATGGCCAGGGTGCGGCTGGCCACCACGCTGCCGCTGTTGCGCAGGGCCTGTGTGGCGATCGCCACGTCGCCCTGGACGTTGCGGCTGTCATCCGGATTGACCCCGGCTTCAAGAATGCCGCTGTTACTGACTTGCTCCGCCTGCACCTGCAGGCGCGAGCCGGCGGAGGTCTGGCCCAGGTTGTTCAGTTGGCCGCTGGCGCTCAGCTCGACATTGCCGGCCGCATGGGTCGGGCCGTTGAGGGCAATGTCCGCTGCCTTGGCGCGCAGGCTGCCGGCGGCGCTGGCCCGCGCCAGGCTCAGTTGGCCGTTGGCGTCGATCTGGATGTCACCGGCACTGGCGGCCATATGGCCGGCCAGCTTCACGCCCACGCCCTGCTCGGTGCCCACCAGGCGGATGGCGCCAGCGTACATACCGCCCAGCGCGGAGCTGTCGATGGCCAACTGCGGCTTGGCGCTGCCGTCGTCAGGCTTGGCGGTGGCGGCCAGCGTCTCGGCGTCCACCTGGTTGCGCCCGGTCACCACCGTCAACTGGTTGGCGTGCAGGTCGGCGTTGAGCCGGGTCGCACGAGCGATCAGCTCGAAGCGATCCTGCTCCAGCCCGTTGAGCCCCTTGCCCTCGATGGCAATCTCACCGCGGTTGACGTCGTATCCACGGAGCTGGCCATTCTCGATCAGGGGTTTACCCGTGGTCAGCGTCGCCCGCGGGGTGTTGATGAAACCGCACCCGGCGCAAGTGATGCCGTGTGGATTGGCGACGATGACGTGGGCGGCCTGCCCGGCCACTTCGGTGTAGCCGCGCAGCTGCGACGGGTTGGGGCCGGTGACTTCGTTGAGGATCTTGCTGGCAGCGCCGCCCCTGAGGTTGGGGTTGCCGATGATCATTCCGCCCCGCGTCGTGAGCTGGGTCTTGTCAGTGGCGTTGTTGAGGATCAGCCCCTGCTGGCCGACGTTGTAGTCACTGAACCGGTTGTGCGAGAGCCCCGCACCGTTGGGCGTGGCGATGTTCACCACCGGGACGCCGTTGCCCGCCGCCCCGATGGACGTATTGCCACCGGCCGCCGCATCCACGGCCAACTCGGCCGCTGCCGCTACCAGGGGATTGATGATCAGCAGGCCCGACAGGAGGCTGGCGGTCAGCTTGAAGGCGAAACGGCGGGTTTCCATACGGCACGACTCGTCACGAAAATCGAATCGCGAACCCTAATGGCTAGGCATCGGGCGAAATATCGGCTGCTTCCGTGACCGCTGTGCGATTGGTCTGCGACTCCCTGTAAGAAGCGCTCTAGACCGACCGATTGCGCTAAGGTCGCCGCCACAGAAAGCCAGATCTACAAAAAATCTTTTCTTTCAGTCAGTTGGAATCAACGAATAGAGGTTGGCCGAATGAGTCGGACGCTGACTTATCCACACGAGACATCAGCCCAGGCACGTTACGACCACTTGCAGGCCGAAGTGGCACGGGTGGGCATGGAACGGCTGGGGGAGTGGAAGGGGTTCGACTCGACCTACTGGTTCCGTTGTCGTAAAGGCCATGAGATCAAGCGCTACATGAGGCCCTTCACCCAACAATCGAAGCTGCCCGAATGCCAGACGTGCCTGAAGACTCAGCGCCTGCAGTTGCTGCGCTCCACGGCCAGGACCGCGGGTATCCGGCTATTGAGCAAAGAGTGGCTGGGAGAGAAAACCAATCATCACTTCCGGTGCGCGCAAGGGCATACCTGGGAGCGTACCGGTCGCACCGCATTGGCGAACATAAGCTGCCCAGTCTGCAACAATGGTCGGCTCAAGCTGGCTGATACGCTGCTGCTCAAAGATGGCCTCAAGCGATTGCGACAGGCAGCGAAAAGACGTGGCGGCAATTGCTTGTCTGATCAGTACCTGGGACTGATGAGGAAATACGACTTCCGTTGTGCCAAAGGGCATGTCTGGCAAGCCCGAGGCTCATCTGTCATGAAAGACAATCTTTGGTGCCCTTATTGCAGCCACCGGCCGATCGATCTGGCTGTCTGGCAAATGGACGGTCTGGCCAGGCTGCACGAAGCGGCCGCACGGCATGGCGGGGAGTGCCTGGCCGACGAGTATGTGGGTGCCAATCCTCGCTACCGCTTTCGATGCATCCAGGGCCACGAGTGGGAGACCAAGGCCGCCCACGTCCTGGCTGGTAGCTGGTGCAAAGCCTGTTTGACGCAATCCCAGCGACTAACCCTCGAAGACGCTCGACGCATAGCTGCGGAGCGCGGCGGTCAATGCCTTTCTGCCGAGTACATACGATGCCAGGAAAAACTGCATTGGCTCTGTCACCGAGGCCATAGCTGGCACAGCGCATTCAGCAATATCCGCTCGGGAAGATGGTGCCCGACCTGCGGGCACATGGATCGCTTATCCAGTAGCAAGTCCAAGGTCAGGCAAAGATACGAAGCCTACGATCGCTAATCAGGGGCAACCAGTACTAGTCCCGCGCCTTGCCCTGATGCAGGCGGGCGACCAGTTCGGCTTCGGCCTGGGACAGGCCGCAGCTCTGGGTCAGGTCTTCCGGGCTGGCGCCCATGCCGACCAGACGCGCGGCCTGGCTGAAGGACAGGCTGGTGGGGTCGCGCTGCTCGATGCGCACCAGACGCTCGGGCAGCGGCGCGACCTGCTTGTTCAGCTCGCGCAGCTCCTCGCCCATGCGGATATTGATCTGCTGGTACGACTCGATGCGCTTGCCCTGGTCCTTCAGACGCTGCTCCAGCAGCGCCAGCTGCTTGGCCAGCGCCACCGCCTGCGCCTCCTGGGCGCGCTGTCGGCCGGACAGCCAGACGCAGGCCAGTACAAGACCGGCGCAGGCGATACCCAGCACAACCAGAGCGATCAGCACCTCAGATGCTCTCCAGCTCCGACCACTCTTCCTCGGTCATCATCTTGTCCAGCTCGACCAGGATCAGCAGTTCGCCGTTCTTGTTGCAGACGCCCTGGATGAACTTGGCCGATTCGTCGTTACCCACGTTCGGCGCAGTCTCGATCTCGGATTGGCGCAGGTAGACGACCTCGGCAACGCTGTCGACCAGGATGCCCACCACCTGCTTGTCGGCTTCGATGATGACGATGCGGGTGTTGTCCGAGACCGGCGCAGGGTCGAGGCCGAAGCGCTGGCGGGTGTCGATCACGGTGACCACGTTGCCACGCAGGTTGATGATGCCCAGCACATAGCTCGGAGCACCCGGAACCGGCGCGATCTCGGTGTAGCGCAGCACTTCCTGGACCTGCATCACGTTGATGCCGTAGGTCTCGTTGTCCAGGCGGAAGGTGACCCACTGCAGAATCGGATCTTCGGCACCTTGCGCTGACGTTTTCTTCATATCCCCTCGCCTCTTCTGGTTCCACGCCGCCTGCGGCGCGGAGGTTGTCTTTCAATTCAGGTGGTTTTCCGGCCCGGCCTCAAGGCTGCAGGCGCTTGGTCGCGCCGCTGGCAATCAGTTCGGCCAGCGCCGATACATCGAGCAGCGCGCACATCTGGTCGATCACCGTGCCGGCCAGCCACGGGCGCTGCTGGCGCTGGCTGCGCCATTTCACCTCGGACGGGTCCAGGCGCACCGAGCGGCTGACCTGGTGCACGGCCAGCCCCCACTCGTAGCCCTGCACGGAAATCACGTACTGCAGGCCCTCGCGGTAGTCATCGCGGTAACGCTCGGGCATCACCCAGCGCGCGGTGTCGAGCACCTTCAGGTTGCCGTTCTGGCCCGGCAGGATGCCGAGGAACCAGTCGGGCTGGCCGAACAGCGGGGTCAGGTCGTGCCCCGCCAATGGATAGATGGAGCCCAGGCAAACCAGCGGCACCGCCAAGGTCAGCCCGGCGACGTCGAACAGCAGGCACTCGAAGGGCTCGGCGGCCCACACCGGGCGGCCGTCGTCGAGTAGCTTCAGCGGCGCGGCGGGCATCTCGGCACTGCCAGGCTGGTGCAGGTCGATGACCTGGCCCATCTGCGCCGGCGGCTCATCGACGGTCGACTCAGCGATCACCGGCGCTTCGATGACCGGCACAGGCTCGGGCAGGCGCAGCTCGGCCACCGGAGCTCGGGCGGCGACGTTCAAACGTGCATCACGGACCTGTTCTTCGAGTACGGCCGCTTCGAATTCGTCGAGGCTGACACTGGCTTCCGGCGCCTGTACGACGGCAGCCTGAGGCTCGGCGAGCAAGGGCGCAACCGGCTCGCTGACGACCAGCGCCACCGGGGCGACCGGAGCCGGAGCAACAGGCGCGGCGACAGGCTGCGCCATCGGCTCCGGGGCGAAGTCTTCGAAAGTGGCCTCCTGCAGCAGCGCGTCCAGGTAGGACTGCAGCGCAAGCTGGGGGCGAGTGGCGGTAGCGGAACGACTCATGATGGATAACCGCGCAAGGTGACATTCCAGCCTATCGGCAGCGGACGCGCCGCTCTTGAGCGCATCCGTCGGATTCTTTGGTTCGGGCCGGCCGGCCTGGGCAACGACATGCTCAGGCTACCTGGCTCGCCGGCACATGGGCCAGCAGATGCTTGAGCAGCGCGCGGTAGGCGATCACGCCACGGCTGTTGCCGTCGTTGCGCGAGGGCACCATGCCCAGGCGGCTGGCATCACGCAGCTTGGTGTCCACCGGAATGAACGCCTGCCAGAGCGTATCCGGATAGGTATCGCGCAGCACCCGCAGAGTGCCCAGCGACGCCTGGGTACGGCGATCGAACAGGGTCGGCACGATGGTGAACGGCAGCGCCTGCTTGCGCGAGCGGTTGACCATCTTCAGCGTGTTGACCATGCGCTCCAGGCCCTTGAGGGCGAGGAATTCGGTCTGCACCGGGATCACCAGGTGCTGGCTGGCCGCCATGGCGTTGACCATCAGCACGCCCAGCAGCGGTGGGCTGTCGATGATTGCGTAGTCGAATTCGTTCCACAGCTGCGCCAGGCTCTTGGCGATCACCAGGCCCAGGCCGTTCTGCCCGGGCGACTGACGCTCCAGGGTGGCCAGCGCGGTGCTCGAAGGCAGCAGGCGGATGTGTTCGTGGCTGGTGGGCAACAGCAGCGATTCCGGCAGCCCCTCGGGCACATTGCCCTGGTGCAGGAACAGGTCGAACACGCTGTGCTCCAGGGTGTCCGGGTCATGGCCGAAGTAGCTGGTCATCGAGCCGTGGGGGTCCAGGTCGACGATCAGCACGCGCTTGCCGGCATCTGCCAGCAGGCCCGCCAATGCGATCGAGGATGTGGTCTTGCCGACGCCACCTTTCTGGTTGGCTACCGCCCAGACTTTCATAGTGCTGGCTCCCCGCATGCACAGGATCGGATCAGGGTTTTCATATCGTTCAGTCCCCTGCCGATGACGAAGAATTGACGGCGCCACTGCCGGGCGCCTCACTGGCAATCACTGGTGCAGATTGCGTGCCAGCATGCCGCAACGCCGGGTCCGGCTGCGCCTTGCCGCTGCCCACACCGCTGATGCTGCGGCGCACCTCCAGGTTGCGGGAGATCACCAGCACCACCCGGCGGTTGCGTGCGCGGCCGTCCGCCGTGGCATTGTCCTCCACTGGCTGGAATTCGCCATATCCCACCGCCGCCAGCCGACCGGCGTCGAGGCCGTCCTGGGCGAGCATGCGGACGATGCTGGCGGCGCGGGCCGCGGACAGCTCCCAGTTGGTCGGGTACTGCGAATTATGGATCGGTACGTTGTCGGTGAAGCCTTCGACATGCACCGGGTTGCGGTAAGGCGCCAGAATCCTGGCGACCTTCTCGATGATCTCGAAGGCGGCGTCATTGGGAATCGCATCGCCGCTAGGGAACAGCAGGCTGGAATTGAGGGTGATCTCGATCCAGAACTCGTTGCCGCGCACCGACAGCTGATCGGTGGAAATCAGGTCGCCGAAGGCCTGGCGCACGCTGTCGCTGATCTGCTGCAGAGTGTCGGGGCTGCCTTGAGCCTGGCCGTCGTCCTGCGGCTCGGTGATCGACTGGTCAGGCTGCTGGGTGCGCGGGCGCTCCTCGCCAACCGGGATCGGACGAATCGAGCGGTCCGGCTGGTTGAATACGCCGGTCAGGGTCTCCGAGAGGATCTTGTACTTGCCCTCGTTGATCGAGGAGATCGAGTACATCACCACGAAGAAGGCGAACAGCAGGGTGATGAAGTCCGCATAGGACACCAGCCAGCGTTCGTGATTCTCGTGTTCCTCATGACGTCTGCGGCGAGGCATGCGCATCCCCTCCTCCTCAGCCGACGAAGCCTTGCAGCTTCAGCTCGATGGAGCGCGGGTTCTCACCCTCGGCGATGGACAGCAGGCCCTCCATCAGCATTTCGCGGTAGCACGACTGGCGCAGCACGATACTTTTCAGCTTGTTGCCGATGGGCAGCAGCAGGAGGTTGGCCAATCCCACGCCGTAGATGGTGGCGACGAACGCAACGGCGATGCCGTTGCCCAGCTGGCTGGGGTCGGCGAGGTTGCCCATCACGTGGATCAGGCCCATCACCGCGCCGATGATGCCGATGGTCGGCGAGTAGCCACCCATGGCCTCGAAGACCTTGGCGGCAGCCAGATCGCGGCTTTCCTGGTTGAACAGGTCGACTTCGAGGATGCTGCGAATGGCTTCGGGCTCGGTGCCGTCCACCAGCAGTTGCAGGCCCTTGCGCGCGTAGGGGTCACGCTCGGCGTCGGCGACGGTTTCCAGGCCCAGCAGGCCTTCCTTGCGTGCCGTCATGCTCCAGCCGACCACGTGGTTGATGCCGCCGACCAGGTCCACCTTGGGCGGTAGGACCATCCAGCGCAGCATGGTCACGGCGCGCTTGAGCACCGCGACCGGGGTCTGCAGCAGCGCGGCGGCCAGGGTGCCGCCCACGACGATCAGTGCCGCCGGGCCGTTCGCCAGGGCACCGACGTGCCCGCCCTCGAGGAAGTTGCCACCGATGATGGCAACCAGCGCGAGGATCAGGCCGACCAGGCTGAGGACATCCATCAGCCGCAGGCCTCGGTCAGGTGGCGGCCGATGTCGTCCAGGCTGTACACCGCATCGGCCAGGCCCGCCTTGGCGATCGCCATGGGCATGCCGTAGATCACGCAGCTGGCTTCATCCTGGGCCCAGACCTGGGCGCCGCCCTGCTTGAGCATGCGTGCGCCTTCGCGGCCGTCGGCGCCCATGCCGGTGAGAACCACCGCGAGGACCTTGTCGCCGTACGCCTTGGACGCGGAACCGAAGGTCACGTCGACGCAGGGCTTGTAGTTCAGGCGCTCGTCACCGGGGAGGATGCGGATCGCGCCACGGGCGTCGACCATCATCTGCTTGCCGCCGGGCGCCAGCAGGGCCACGCCAGGACGCAGGATGTCGCCATCCTCGGCTTCCTTGACGGTGATCTTGCACAGCTTGTCCAGGCGCTCGGCAAAGGCCTTGGTGAAGGCCGCCGGCATGTGCTGGATCAGCACCAGGGGCGCGGGGAAGTTGGCAGGCAGCTGGGTCAGGACCCGCTGCAGCGCCACCGGCCCACCGGTCGAAGTGCCGATGGCTACCAGCCGGTAGGGCTTACGCTTTGGGGCGGCGGAGGTCGCCGGAGCCGGAGCGGCCGGCGCATGGCCGCCGCCCGAGGAAACGGGAGCGGCCGGGCGCGCGCTGCCGGCAGCGGGAGTCGAAGCCGGTGCGGCCGGGCTCGACGAGTACGAAGAGTACGCGGCGAAACGGCGGTTGCTCTTGGCGATGGTGTGGACCTTCTCGCACAGCAGCTGGCGGACCTTGTCCGGGTTGCGCGAGATGTCCTCGAAATTCTTCGGCAGGTAATCGACGGCGCCGGCGTCCAGCGCGTCCAGGGTCACCCGCGCGCCCTCGTGGGTCAGCGAGGAGAACATCAGGACCGGCGTCGGACAGCGTTGCATGATGGTCCGCACGGCGGTGATGCCGTCCATCAGCGGCATCTCGTAGTCCATGGTGATCACGTCGGGCTTGAGCGCCAGCGCCTGATCGATTGCCTCGCGGCCGTTGGTCGCCGTACCGACCACCTGGATCTGCGGGTCAGCCGAAAGAATCTCCGAGACACGGCGGCGGAAGAACCCCGAATCGTCCACCACCAGGACTTTGACAGCCATAGACACTCCTGAAAAAAACTTCTTCCATCACACGAGCGAGCGCAGCTTGTTTTATTGACTGCGCCCACCCATGGCGGTCAGATACGACGGGCGTAGCGCTTGAGCATGCTCGGCACGTCGAGGATCAGCGCGATGCGCCCGTCCCCGGTAATCGTTGCCCCCGCCATGCCCGGCGTGCCCTGCAGCATCTTGCCCAGCGGCTTGATCACCACCTCTTCCTGGCCCACCAGTTGGTCGACCACGAAGCCGATGCGCTGAGTGCCCACGGAGAGGATCACCACATGCCCCTCGCCCGGCTCGTCATACTGCGCGCCCGGCACCAGCCAGCGCTTGAGGTAGAACAACGGCAGGGCCTTGTCGCGGACGATCACCACTTCCTGGCCGTCGACCACGTTGGTGTTCGACAGGTCGAGGTGGAAGATCTCGTTGACGTTGACCAGCGGGAAGGCGAAGGCCTGGTTACCCAGCATCACCATCAGGGTCGGCATGATCGCCAGGGTCAGCGGGACCTTGATGACGATCTTCGAGCCCTGGCCCTTGGTCGAGTAGATGTTGATGATCCCGTTGAGCTGGGAAATCTTGGTCTTCACCACGTCCATGCCGACACCGCGGCCGGAGACGTCGGAAATCTCGGTCTTGGTCGAGAAGCCCGGGGCGAAGATCAGGTTGTAGCAGTCGGACTCGGACAGGCGATCGGCCGCGTCCTTGTCCAGCAGGCCCTTCTCTACGGCCTTGGCGCGCAGAACGTCCGGGTCCATGCCTTTGCCATCGTCGGAGATCGACAGCAGGATGTGGTCGCCTTCCTGCTCGGCGGACAGCACCACCTTGCCCGAACGCGACTTGCCGGCAGCCTCGCGCTCGTCGGGGCCTTCGATGCCGTGGTCGACCGCGTTGCGCACCAGGTGCACCAGCGGGTCGGCCAAGGCCTCGACCAGGTTCTTGTCCAGGTCGGTTTCTTCGCCGATCAGCTCGAGGTTGATCTCTTTCTTCAGGTTGCGAGCCAGATCGCGGACCTGGCGCGGGAAGCGGCCGAAGACCTTCTTGATCGGCTGCATGCGGGTCTTCATGACCGAAGACTGCAGGTCGGCGGTGACCACGTCGAGGTTGGAGACGGCCTTGGCCATCGCCTCGTCGCCGCTGTTCAGGCCCAGGCGCACCAGGCGGTTACGCACCAGCACCAGTTCGCCGACCATGTTCATGATCTCGTCCAGGCGGGCGGTGTCCACGCGCACGGTGGTTTCCGCTTCGTTGGCCGGTTTCTCGGCGGCGGCAGCGGCGGGCTTGGCGGACGCAGGCTTGGCAGCAGCGGCCGGCGCCGGAGCGGCGGCAGGCTTGGGCGCGGGCGCTGCGGTAGCCGGCTTGGCAGCCTCGACCGGCTCTTCCTTTGCGCCGGTGAACTGGCCTTTGCCGTGCAGTTCGTCGAGCAGCTTCTCGAATTCGTCGTCGGTGATGTTGTCGTCGCCGCCGGCCGCCGGAGCTTCCTCGGCTTTCTTCTCGGCAACAGGTTCGGCAGGAGCAGGGGCTTGTTCCTTGGCACCAGTGAACTGGCCCTTGCCGTGCAACTGGTCGAGCAGTGCTTCGAACTCGTCGTCGCTGATCTCGTCACCAGAAGCTGCGGCCGGCGTCTCGGCAGCAGGTGCCGGAGCCACGCTGACGGGTTCCTTGGCAGCAGCGCTGAACTGGCCCTTGCCATGCAGCTGGTCGAGCAGCGCTTCGAATTCGTCGTCGGTGATGTCGTCGCCACCCGCGCCAACCGGCGCGGCAGGTGCCTCGGCGGCAGGCTCGAGGGCATCCATCAGCTGCTCGAACTCGGCGTCGGTGATGTCGCCATAAGCGGCCGGAGCTTCTTCCGCAACGGGCTCGGCAACGGTAGCCGCGGGAGCCTCGGCAGGAGCGGCGTTCGGGTCAGCCAGGCGCGACAGCGCGGCCAGCAGCTCGGGAGTCGCCGGCGTCGGCTCTTCCGCGTCACGCACCTGCTGGAACATGACGTTGACGGTATCCAGCGCCTGCAGCATCACGTCCATCAGCTCGGCATCCACGCGGCGTTCGCCCTTGCGCAGCATGTCGAACACGTTCTCGGCGATGTGGCAGCACTCCACCAGCGCATTCAGCTGGAGGAAGCCGGCACCACCTTTGACGGTATGGAACCCACGGAAGATTGCATTGAGCAGGTCCATGTCATCCGGGCGGCTTTCCAGCTCGACCAGTTGTTCGGACAGTAGCTCGAGAATCTCGCCGGCCTCCACCAGGAAGTCCTGGAGGATTTCGTCATCGGCGTCGAAGCTCATTCGGTGCTCCCTCTACAGCGTCAGCGGACGCTTAAAAACCAAGGCTGGACAACAGGTCATCGACATCGTCCTGACCGGATACGACGTCCTTTCTTGTATCGGCAGCAATCTGCGGACCTTCACCCTTGGACGATCTTTCTTTTTCCACCGCGTCGCGCATGCTCTCGTGGTCATGCTCGATGCCGGCGTAGCGATCGACCTGTCCCGCCATCCAGACCAGCTTCACCAGGTTCGACTCGACCTCGGTCACCAGCTTGGTGACGCGCTTGATCACCTGCCCGGTGAGGTCCTGGAAGTCCTGCGCGAGCAGGATGTCGTTCAGGTGCGCGGAGAGCTTGCGGCTGTCCTGGGCGCTGATGTAGAGGAACTGCTCGACACGCTTGGCCAGGTCACGGAAGGCCTCGGGGCCCAGTTCGCGACGCATGAACCGCGACCAGTCTTCCTGCAGTTCCTTGGCCTGGGTCTCGATGTGCATGACCACCGGGGTGCACTCTTCCACCAGGTCCATGGTGCGGTTGGCCGCTTTCTCGGTCATCGTCACCACGTAGGACAGGCGATCAGTGGCGTCGGCGATCTGCGAGACTTCCTGGGCACGCGGAGAGCTGGGGTCGATCTGGAAGTTGACGATGGCGTTGTGCAGCTCACGGGTGAGCTTGCCCACTTCCTGGTAAAGCCCACGATCGCGCGCCTGGTTGAGCTCGGAGATCAGTTGCACGGCGGTCTGCACGTCGCCCTGCTCGAGGCATTCGACCAACTCGCGCGCGTGTTTTTTCAGGGTCGACTCGAAGTCACCCGCGGATTCGTTGAAATCCATGACGCCCTCTTGTCAGCCTCAGCTGCCGACCCGCTCGAAAATCTTCTCGATCTTTTCTTTCAGCACCTGAGCGGTGAAAGGCTTGACCACATAGCCGTTGACCCCGGCCTGGGCCGCTTCGATGATCTGGTCGCGCTTGGCTTCGGCGGTGACCATCAGCACTGGCAGGTGCTTCAGACGCTCGTCGGCGCGGACCGCACGAAGCAGGTCGATGCCGGTCATGCCAGGCATGTTCCAGTCGGTAACGAGGAAGTCGAAGTTGCCGCTGTGCAGCATCGGCAGCGCAGTGGTGCCGTCGTCGGCCTCTGCGGTGTTGGTGAACCCCAGGTCCCGCAGGAGGTTCTTGATGATGCGCCTCATCGTGGAAAAGTCGTCCACGATGAGAATTTTCATGTTCTTGTCCAAACCTGCCTCCATCGATACCAAACGCGCCCTGGCGGGCGTGCCGTCAATTCATCGAGCGCCGTGCGCTCTTTGCGGTGGGCGCGTCAAAGGAACGTCACCCAAAAATTCGTAAGCCTATAACTTGCCTAAGGAAAATCCCTTCAGCACCGCCCCACAGAGGCAGCCGACGCGAAACTACCCGATGCTCAGCGCGCGCGCCACTCCGCCAGACGCGAGCGCAGGCGCGCGGCGCACTGGCTGTGCAGCTGGCTGACGCGGGATTCGCTGACGCCCAGCACTTCGCCGATCTCCTTGAGGTTGAGCTCCTCGTCGTAGTACAGGGCCAGTACCAGCCGCTCACGCTCGGGCAGCTTGCTGATGGCATCGGCCAGGGCGGCCTGGAAGCGTTCGTCTTCCAGCCCGTGGGACGGCTCGTTCTCGTGGTGCGAGGCGTCTTCGGCAAAGCCGCTGCCCTGGTCGCCGTCCTGCAACATGTCATCGAAGCTGTACAGACGGCTGCCCTGGGTGTCGCTGAGGATGCCGTAATAATCTTCGAGGCTCATATTGAGTTCGGCAGCAACCTCCTGATCTTTAGCGTCGCGTCCGGTGCGCGCTTCGACGGCGCGGATCGCATCACTGACCATGCGGGTGTTGCGGTGGACCGAACGCGGGGCCCAGTCGCCCTTGCGCACCTCATCGAGCATGGCGCCACGGATGCGGATGCCGGCGTAGGTTTCGAAGCTCGCACCCTTGCCCTGGTCGTACTTCTTCGCTGCCTCCAGCAGGCCGATCATGCCGGCCTGCATCAGGTCCTCCACCTGCACGCTGGCCGGCAGGCGGCCGAGCAGGTGGTAGGCGATGCGCTTCACCAGCGGGGCGTGTTTCTGGATCAGCAGTTCCTGGGAGTTGTGCGCCTGTGCCTTGCTGTACATACGCGCTCCGGAGGCCGCGGTCATACGGCCGAACCCGTGGGATGTTGCACCAGGCGCTCGACGAAGAACTCCAGGTGCCCTCGTGGGTTGGCCGGCAGCGGCCAGCTGTCGACCTTCTGCGCCACCGCACGGAAGGCCAGGGAAGCCTTGCTGCGCGGGAACGCCTCATACACCGAACGCTGCTTCTGCACCGCCTTGCGCACCGACTCGTCGTAGGGAATGGCGCCGACGTACTGCAGCGCCACATCCAGGAAGCGGTCGGTGACCTTGGTCAGCTTGGCGAACAGATTGCGGCCTTCCTGGGGACTGTGGGCCATGTTCGCCAGCACGCGGAAACGGGTCATGCCGTAGTCGCGGTTGAGCAGCTTGATCAAAGCGTAGGCATCGGTGATGGACGTGGGTTCATCACAAACGACCAGCAGCACTTCCTGGGCGGCACGAACGAAGCTCACCACCGAGTCACCGATGCCGGCGGCGGTGTCCACCACCAGCACGTCGATGTTGTCGCTGATGTCGCTGAAGGCCTGGATCAGGCCGGCGTGCTGCATCGGCGTGAGGTGCACCATGCTCTGGGTGCCCGAGGCCGCCGGAACGATGCGGATGCCACCGGGGCCCTGGAGGATCACGTCGCGCAGGTCGCATTCGCCTTCGATCACGTCGGCCAGCGTCCGCTTGGGCGACAGCCCCAGCAGCACGTCGACGTTGGCCAGGCCCAGGTCGGCGTCCAGCAGCATGACGCGGCGGCCGAGATCGGCCAGCGCCAGCGACAGGTTCACCGACACGTTGGTCTTGCCTACGCCACCCTTGCCACCGGTGACTGCGATTACCTGAACCGGATGCATACCCATATCAATACCTTGTCTCGTCGTTCGACCGTCACGCTTCTGGCGTTTCGGCTAATCCGGTTGCAGTGCTCTACCGCCTCCGGCGCTCGCGGATCGTCTTGCAGAGCATCCGCATCGCTTGGGCGGCTCAACCGGCCGCCCCATGCCCCACACGGGGCTCACAATCTTCAGCTGGCGCGACGCACCGGCTGTTGGTAAAGACCGGCGAACATGTCCGCCATGGCGTCCTCGCAGGGCTCGTCGGGCGACTGCAGGCTCACCGCACGACTCACCAGTTGGTGCGCGCGTGCCACATGCAGGTCGTCCGGGATCTTCGGCCCGTCAGCCAGATAGGCTACCGGTAGATGCTGGCTGATAGCCAGAGCCAGAGCTTCGCCGAGGCTTCCGGCTTCGTCCAGTTTGGTCAGGATGCACCCGGCCAGCCCACAGGAACGATAGTTCTGCCAGGCGGACTTGAGTACCTGACTCTGGCTGGTCGCCGCCAACACGAGGTAATTCTTCACGTTCAGGCTCAGCGACGACAACGCTTCGAGCTGCATGCGCAGCGCCGGATCATTGGCGGGCAGGCCGGCAGTGTCGATCAGCACCAGACGCTTGCGCGCCAGGGGCGCCATGGCCTGGATCAGCGACTGGCCCGGATCGACCAGGGTCACCGGCACATTGAGAATGCGGCCGAGGGTCTTGATCTGCTCCTGCGCACCGATGCGGAAACTGTCCATGGACACCAGGGCGATGCTCTGCGCGCCGTATTTGAGGACGTAGCGGGCAGCCAGCTTGGCCAGGGTGGTGGTCTTGCCCATGCCAGCCGGGCCGACCAGGGCGATCACGCCGCCCTGCTCCAGCAGGTCGATTTCCGGGGTATTGATCGAGCGCGCCAGATGCGCCAGCAGCATGCGCCAGGCCTGCTTCGGGTCGGCGATGGAAGCCACGCGCTCCAGCAGGTTGCGCGACAGGTCGGCCGGCAGCCCCATGCGTTGCAGGCGACGCCACAGGCCGGCCTGTTTCGGACGCTGGTTCTGCAGCTGGTTCCAGGCGATGGAGCCCAGCTGCACTTCGATCAGCTCGCGCAGGCCGTTGAGTTCGAAACGCATGGCTTCCAGCGCCTGCTGGCCGACAGCGGCCGGCGCCGGGGCAGCCGGTGCGTCCATGGCTGCGGCCAGTGTCTCGGCAGCACTGCGACGCGGCTTCTCGGTGCCGTACATTTGACGGTCCTTGCGCACGCCATCGCTGGCACGGGCGGGAGCCGACAGATCGGCCTTGGCCTGGGCGATCTTCGCCTGGGTCTTGCGCAGCTCGGCTTCCAGCGCCGGGTTCGGCTTGCTGGCCGCCACCGGGGCCTGGTAATCCAGCGCCGCAGTCAGCTCAACGCCACCGGCGACACGGCGATTGCCGATGATCGCGGCGTCCGGGCCCAGCTCGTCACGGACCAGTTTCATGGCCTGACGCATATCAGCGGCGAAGAAGCGTTTTACCTGCATGGCCTTGGACCTCAATCAGTTCTGCCCAACAGTGGCGACAATCGTGACTTGTTTGTTGTCGGGGATTTCCTGGTAAGCCAGCACGTTCATGGTGGGAACCGCCATCCGGGCGAATCGCGACATCATCGCGCGGATGGGACCTGCCACCAGCAGAATCGCCGGCTTGCCGAGCATCTCCTGACGCTGCGCCGCTTCAACCATCGAGCGTTGCAGCTTTTCGGCCATTCCGGGTTCCAGCAACATGCCGTCTTCGGAGCCCTGTCCGGCCTTCTGAAGACTATTGAGCAATATCTGTTCCAACCTGGGTTCCAGGGTGATCACAGGCAGCTCCGGCTCTAGTCCCACAATGGTTTGCACGATTGCGCGGGACAGCGCGACACGAACCGCCGCCACCATCGCGGCGGGATCTTGACTCTTCACCGCCACGTTGGCGATGGCTTCGGCGATGGTACGGATGTCACGTACCGGCACCTGCTCCTGCAGCAGCGCCTGAAGGACCTTGAGCAGCGTCGACAGGGAAATCATCCCCGGCACCAACTCTTCGGCCAGCTTGGGCGAGGTCTTGGCCAGCAGTTGCATCAGTTGCTGGACTTCCTCGTGGCCGAGCAGCTCGTGGGCATGCTTGTGCAGCACCTGGTTCAGGTGGGTGGCGACCACGGTGCTGGCGTCGACCACGGTGTAGCCCAGGGACTGCGCCTGGTCACGCTGCGAGGCCTCGATCCACACAGCCTCCAGGCCGAAAGCGGGGTCCTTGCCGGCAATGCCGTTGAGGGTGCCGAACACCTGACCGGGGTTGATCGCCAGGTCGCGGTCCGGGTAGATCTCGGCTTCCGCCACGCTGACGCCCATGAGCGTCAGACGATAGGCGTTGGGCAACAGGTCGAGGTTGTCGCGGATGTGCACCGACGGCATCAGGAAACCCAGGTCCTGGGACAGCTTCTTGCGCACACCCTTGATCCGCGCCAGCAATTGGCCGCCCTGGTTGCGGTCCACCAGCGGAATCAGGCGGTAGCCCACTTCCAGGCCGACCATGTCCACCGGCGTCACGTCGTCCCAGCCCAGCTCCTTGGTCTGCTCGGCGCGCTGCGCCGGCAGCAGTTCCTGCTGGGTCTGGGCTTCCTGCTCGGCCTTCTGGCTGGCCTGGCGCTGACGGTGCCAGATCAGGTACGCGCCACCGGCGGCCAGGCCGCCCAGGCCAACGAAGGACACGTGCGGCATGCCCGGGACCAGGCCCATGGCGATCAGGATGGCGGCAGAGATGGCCAGCGCCTTGGGCGAGGCGAACATCTGGCGGTTGACCTGCTGGCCCATGTCCTCGGAGCTGGACACGCGGGTCACCATGATCGCGGCGGCCGTGGACAGCAGCAGGGAAGGCAGCTGCGCCACCAGACCGTCACCGATGGTCAGCAGGGCGTAGACCTTGCCGGCATCGCCGAAGCTCATCGAGTGCTGGATCATGCCGATGGCCACGCCACCGATGAGGTTGATGAAGAGGATCAGCAGACCGGCGACGGCGTCACCGCGGACGAATTTGCTGGCACCGTCCATGGAGCCGTAGAAGTCGGCTTCCTGGGCGACTTCGGCGCGGCGCTTCTTGGCTTCCGCCTGCTCGATCAAGCCGGCGTTGAGGTCGGCGTCAATGGCCATCTGCTTGCCGGGCATGGCGTCGAGGGTGAAACGCGCGCTCACCTCGGAGATACGCCCGGCGCCCTTGGTGACCACCACGAAGTTGATGATCATGAGGATCGCGAAGACCACGATACCGACGACGTAGTTGCCGCCGATCACGACCTCACCGAATGCCTGGATCACCTTGCCCGCGGCCGCATGGCCGTCGTGGCCGTGGAGCAGCACGACGCGGGTGGACGCGACGTTCAGCGCCAGGCGCAGCAGGGTGGCGACCAGCAGGATGGTCGGGAAGACGGCGAAATCCAGCGGGCGCAGGGCGTACACGCTGACCAGCAGGACCACGATGGACAGGGCGATGTTGAAGGTGAACAGCACATCCAGCAGGAACGGCGGGATGGGCAGGGTCATCATCGCCAGCATGGCGAGCAACAGCAGGGGCACGCCGAGGTTGCCCCGGCTGAGCCCTACCAGATTGCTGCGAACAGTGCCGATCAGTTGCGTACGATCCACCCGAATTTCCCCTGCGCGTTGGTGACCGAGCCGGCCACCGGATCAAACTTTTGACGCCCAACCGGGCATCCACACAGGGTTTTGCAGGAAGCGTTCCAACTTTCTCGAAAGACCTGAAATGCCTGAAACAGAGCGGCCCCTCTCACCAGCTCCCGGAAGCGCCGCCCCCGCCGCTGGAGCCGCCGCCACCGGAGAATCCGCCACCACCCGAGCTACCGCCGGACGATCCGCTGGACGAACTGCCACCGGAGCCTGACCCTCCTCCCGCACCGCCCTGCCCCGCGCCGAAGACCAACAGCCCCGGCAGGCACATGAAGGGCAACAGCAGCAGCCAGTTCAGCGGAGCGGCCGGCGCACCGATAGCCAGGCCAAGCAGCAGGTAAAGACCGATGAAGACTGCCAGGCGCCAGTAAAAGGCCTTGCGGCCGTTCGCTCCCTTGGCCGCCTTGCGCCCCTTCCGACCCTTGCGGGCCTTGCTCCCGCCGCGCCACACATCGCGCATCATCGAGATCAGCAGCCACCACAGGCCCAGGATGATCATCAGCGCCACGGGGGCGGCCAGCGCATAGACCCAGAGTAGGCCGCCGAATCGCGGCGTCAGGAAGCCGAGCAGAATGCAGTAGGCGATCAGCCCGAGCACGGCATAGAACACTGCGCGAACCGTCCACAGCGCGCCGAAGGTGGCGCCGCCGATCAGCAGGCAGAGTGGCGCGATCGCCACGGTCGCCAGCGTGTCGGTGCCACCGGCCAGCACCGTCACCCCGATGACCACCACGGCACAAAGTGCCAGAGCCCCACGCCAGCCCATTCGACGCGCCGCGAGCAGCACGCCGCCCACGCCACCCGCGACAAAGGAGACCAGCAGCAACCAGGCTTCCAGCGGCAGGCGCAATGGCTCGGGGACGGGGTCGGGCAACGTCTCGCCGTCGACCAGGGTGATCAGCGCGTCCACCGCTGACTCGATACCGCCTGCGTAGTTGCCGTCGCGGAAAGCCGGCGCCATGCGTTCACGGATGATGCGCCCGGCGAGCACGTCGGGGATCGCGCCTTCCAGGCCATAGCCGACCTCGATGCGCATCAGGTGGTCGTCCTTCGCCACCACCAGCAGCACACCGTCATCCACGCCCTTGCGGCCGAGCTTCCAGAGGCTGAAGAGTCGGTTGGAGAAAGCTTCGATGCCCATCTCGCCGACGGTGGGCAACATCACCACGGCAATCTGCGCGCCGCGGCGATCTTCAAGGGCCTTGAGCTTGTCGATCAGGCGGGCCCTGGAGGCTGGGTCGAGGGTACCGGTGACGTCCACCACGCGCTCGTTCAGCGGCAGCAGCACGCCGCCATCGGCGGGCGCGTCGGCCCAACTGGGCTGGACGCAGGTGAGCAGGCAGAGGAAGAGCCAGAACGCAAAGCGCAGGCCGGCGAAGGAGTCCCGAAGCATGTAACGTTTCCTTGGCTGAACAGGCCGCCCGGAGCCTTCGACGCCGAGCGCAAGCCGACCATCCTACTGCACGTGCGGCGCCTGCGGGTCACTCGTCGCGGCGCAGATCCGGCGGGATCGGCAGGTCCGGCATCGGCCCCGGGCGCTTGCCCTTGCCGGCGCGGTATTGCTTGAGCTGGTAGACGTAGGCCAGCACCTGGGCCACGGCAAGGTAAAGCCCGGCAGGAATCTCATGGTCGAGTTCGGTGGAGTAGTACACCGCCCGCGCCAGCGCCGGGGATTCGAGTACCGTGACCTTGTGCTCCTGGGCGATCTCGCGAATCTTCAGCGCCATGAAGTCGTTGCCCTTGGCCAGCAGCCTGGGCGCCCCGCCCTTCTCGGCGTCGTATTTCAGGGCCACGGCGAAGTGCGTCGGGTTGGTGATGATGACGTCGGCTTCGGGCACCGCCTGCATCATCCGCCGGTTGGCCATTTCGCGCTGCATCTGGCGGACCTTGGCCTTGACCTCGGGCTTGCCCTCGGAGTCCTTGTACTCGTCCTTGACCTCCTGCTTGGTCATCATCAGCTTCTTGCGGTTGTCCCAGAGCTGGAAGGGAACGTCCGCGGCGGCGATGAAGAGGATGCTGCAGGCCAGCCAGAAGGCGCTCCAGCCGACGATCCTGACGCTATGGATCATGGCCTGTTCCAGCGGCTCATGGGAGATCGCCAGCAGGTCATCCTGGTCGGCCTTGAGCACCAGGATCGCCACGATCAGCACCAGCACGAACTTGGCGAGGGCCTTGAGCAGCTCGGTCAGCGAGCGCAACGAGAACATGCGCTTGATCCCGGCCAGTGGATTCATCCGGCTGAACTTGGGCGCCAGCGCCTCAGCGGAGAACAGCCAGCCTCCCAGGGCGACAGGGCCGACCAACGCTGCGATCAGCAGCACCGCGAGGACCGGCCAGATCGCATCGGCGCCGATCTTGCCGCCGGCGATCAACAGGTTGAGCATGCTTTCGCTGTTCATCACCGTGGCGCGGTCCAGCTGGAAGCTGCCGCGCATCAGGCGCATCAGCGCATCGGCCAGGCTCGCGCCGAACATCAGCAGGCCGCCGGCGCCGGCCAGGAGCACAGCCAGGGTGTTCAGCTCCTTGGACCTGGGGAGCTGGCCCTTCTCGCGCGCCTCCCGGCGCCGTTTCTCTGTGGGTTCCTCTGTCTTGTCTTCGCTACTGTCGTTCTCGGCCATCAACGGGCCCCCACGAGTTCGCGAAGCAGGCGCAGGCCCTCACTGGCCAGCGCCTGGTACTGAGTGAGAATCTCGGCACTGCCAATCCAGACAATGACGAACCCCATGATGAGGGTGAGCGGGAAACCGATGGAGAAGATGTTCAGCTGCGGCGCGGCGCGGGTCATGGCGCCAAACGCCAGGTTGATCACCAGCAGGGCAGTGATCGCCGGCAAGGCGATCATCAGGCCGGCGCCCAGTACCCAGCCGAGCTTTCCGGCCACGGTGATGAAATGGTTGCTCGACAGTCCCTCGCCCACCGGCAGGGTGGTGAAGCTTTCCGCCAGCACCTCGAACACCACCAGGTGGCCGTTCATGGCGAGGAACAGCAGGGTCACCAGCATGGTGAAGAACTGCCCCAGCACCGGCACCGAAATGCCATTGGTGGGGTCGACCATGGAGGCGAAGCCCAGGCCCATCTGCATGGAGATGATCTGTCCGGAAATGACGAAGGCGTGGAACATCAGCTGCAGGACGAAGCCGAGCATGGCGCCGACGAGGATTTCCTGGGCAATGTAGACCATCGCCTTGAGACTCAGCGCATCCACCTGCGGCATCGGCGGCAGGTTGGGCACCAGCGCCACGGCAATCGCCAAGGACAGGTACAGACGCACGCGAGTCGGCACCAGTTGGGTACCGATGATCGGCATCACCATCAGCATGGCGGCGATGCGGAACAGGGGGAACAGGAAGGCCCCGATCCAGCCGCCGATCTGCGCGTTGCTGAGCTCGAGCATCAGCCGATCAGCGTGGGAATGCTGGTGATCAGGTGCTGGGTGTACTCCATCAACTGGCGCAGCAGCCAGGGGCCCAGCACGATGAGGGTGAGCAGCACCACCAGCAGGCGCGGCAGGAAGCTCAGGGTCTGCTCGTTGATCTGCGTGGCGGCCTGGAACATCGCCACGATCAGGCCCACCAGCAGGCTGGGCAGCACCAGGATGCCGACCATCACGGCGGTCAGCCAGAGCGCTTCACGGAACAGGTCGACGGCGACTTCGGGGGTCATGGCTGCTCCTCTTGCGCGGCGGCCTCAATGGAAAGCTCATTCGTAGGATGGGTGGAGCTTGCGATACCCATCAGGGGATTCGACCCAGGTATCGATGGGTATCGCTTCGCTCCACGCCATCCTGCGGTGCCACCGGATACCACTGCGCGGATGGGGATGGGCATCGCTAGACCGTCCCGAAACTGCCGGCGAGCGTGCCGATGATCAATGCCCAGCCGTCCACCAGGACGAACAACATGATCTTGAACGGCAACGAGATGATCAGCGGCGAGAGCATCATCATGCCCATCGCCATCAGTACGCTGGACACCACCAGGTCGATGATCAGGAACGGAATGAAGATCATGAAACCGATCTGGAACGCGGTCTTCAACTCCGAAGTGACGAACGCCGGCACCAGGATGGTCAGGGGCGTGGCGTCGGCGCTGGCGATGTCGGTGCGCTTGGAGAGGCGCACGAACAGCTCCAGGTCCGACTGCCGGGTCTGCGCCAGCATGAAGGACTTGATCGGCCCCTCGGCGCGGCTGATCGCCTCCTGGGCCGGAATCTGCTCGTTCAGGTAAGGCTGCAGCGCAGTGCTGTTGATCTTGTCGAAGACCGGCGCCATCACGAACATCGTCAGGAACAGCGCCAGGCCCACCAGGATCTGGTTCGACGGCGTGCTCTGCAGGCCCAGCGCCTGGCGCAGGATGGAGAAGACGATGATGATCCGGGTGAAGCTGGTCATCAGCATGACGAACGCCGGGATGAAGCTCAGCGCGGTCATGATCAGCAGGATCTGCAGGCTGACCGAATACTCCTGCTGACCTTGCGGATTGGTAGTCACGGTGATCGCCGTCAGCTGCGTCGGATCGGCGGCGAAGGCCTGTGGCGCCATCAACGCCAGCAGACCCAGTAGCAGCGGCGCGACTGCCTTGAGCGCGCCGATCAGAGTGGAGAGATTCGGCGAGCGGGTCACTGCGGGCGGCCCTTGTCCTTGTTCAGCAATTCCAGCAGACGCTGGGCGAATTCCGGCTGCGCCGGTTCCGATTCGGCAGCATGCACCGGCTGGCGCAAGACGTGCAGCGGGGTGATCCGACCGGGTGTCAGGCCCAGCAGCACCTGTTCCTCGCCCACCTGCACCAGCACCAGCCGATCACGCGGGCCGAGCGCCTGGCTGGAAATCAGGCGGATCGCCTGGTTGCCGCGCGGCACAACCTGTTGCACGCGGCGCACCAGCCAGGCGAGCAGGAAGATCAGGCCAACCACCAGCACCAGCCCCAACAGCAACTGCATCAGCTGTGCGCCGGCACTGCCGGTGATCAGGCTCGGCGTGGAGCTGGCATGAACGATGGCCGGATTGGACGCCGGCGCCTTGGCGGCCTCTTCGGCCGAGGCCAGGAGGGACAGCCCTGCCAGCGGCAGGACGGACAGCTTCGCGAGCAGGCGGGCCATGTCAGCGCAGCTTCTTGATGCGTTCGCTGGGGCTGATCACGTCGGTGAGGCGGATGCCGAACTTCTCGTTCACCACCACCACTTCGCCGTGGGCGATCAGGGTGCCGTTGACCAGCACGTCCAGCGGCTCGCCGGCCAGGCGATCGAGCTCGATCACCGAGCCCTGGTTGAGCTGCAGCAGGTTGCGGATGCTGATGTCGGTATGACCGACCTCCATGGAAATGGTCACCGGGATATCCAGGATCACGTCCAGGTTCGGCCCTTCGAGGCCGGCGATGGTCGGTGCCTTGGGAGCCATGCCGAACTCTTCCATCGGCGCGCGCGGTGCGGCGGGCACGGCCGGAGCCGCGGCGCTCGCCATCATGGCGTCGATGTCGTCCTGGTTGGCGTCACCCGATTCGGAGAGCGCCGCGGCCCACTCATCGGCCAGCGCCTGCTCTTCGGGAGTTACGTTTTCTTCGTCTGACATGGTGTGTCCTCTTGGGATTCGCTCAGCGCGGACGCACGAGCGGATCGAGAATCTGCAAGGCCAGGTTGCCCTTGTGCGAACCCAGCTTGACCTTGAAGGAAGGCACGCCGTTGGCGCGCATGATCATGTGTTCGGGCAGCTCCACCGGAATCACGTCGCCCGGCTGCATGTGCAGGATGTCCCGCAGCTTGAGCTGGCGACGCACAACGGTGGCGCCCAGCGGCACGCTGACGTCGAGAATGTCCTCGCGCAGCGCGTTGATCCAGCGCTCGTCCTGGTCGTCCACATCGGACTGGAAGCCGGCGTCGAGCATCTCGCGGATCGGCTCGATCATCGCGTACGGCAGGGTGATGTGCAGGTCGCCGCCGCCGCCATCCAGTTCGATGTGGAAGGTGGAGACCACCACCACTTCGCTGGGGCTGACGATGTTGGCCATCGCCGGGTTCACCTCGGAGTTCACGTACTCGAAGGTGATCGGCATCACTGCGTGCCAGGCCTCGGCGAGGTCGACGAAGGCCTGCTCGATGACCATGCGCACCACCCGCAGCTCGGTGGGGGTGAACTCGCGGCCTTCGATCTTGGCGTGACGACCGTCACCACCGAAGAAGTTGTCCACCAGCTTGAACACCAGCTTGGCGTCGAGGATGAACAGCGCGGTGCCGCGCAGCGGCTTCATCTTCACCAGGTTGAGGCTGGTGGGCACGTACAGAGAATGCACGTACTCGCCGAACTTCATCACCTGCACGCCACCCACGGCGACGTCCGCCGAGCGACGCAGCAGGTTGAACATGCTGATGCGGGTATAGCGGGCGAAGCGCTCGTTGATCATCTCCAGGGTCGGCATGCGGCCCCGGACGATACGGTCCTGACTGGTCAGGTCGTAGGACTTGATCGCCCCCGGCTCGACGTCGGACTCGGTTTCCACCAAGCCATCGTCGACGCCGTGCAACAGCGCGTCGATCTCGTCCTGGGAAAGTAGATCCTGCATGGCCATGGCCGGTACCTACTGCAATACGAAATTGGTGAAAAGCACTTGCTCCACGGTCAACTGACCGGTCGCCTTCTTCGCCAGTTCCTGAAGACTGGTCGTGGCCTGCTGACGGAGCATCTCCTTGCCGACCGGGGTCACCAGATTGTCGAAATTCTGGCTGGAGAACAGCATCACCAGCTGGTTGCGCACCAGCGGCATCTGCTCGCGCAGGGCATCCATCTGCGCCTGGTCGCGCCCCATCAGGGCAACGGCTACCTGAAGATAGCGCTGGCGGCCGTTCTGATTGAAGTTGACCACGAAGGACGGCGCGAGGATCTCGTAGATCGCCTGCTTCTTCGTCGGCTCCGCGTGTTCCGCGGCCTTGGCCTCGGCTTCGTCGGGCTTGGCGCTTTTGTGCAGGAAGAACCAGGTACCGCCCACCGACGCACCGACGGCCAGCAGGAAGGCCAGCACGATGATGATGATGAGCTTCAGCTTGCCCTTGCCGGGCGCCTGGCCATCGGGGAGAGAAGGCGTCTGTTCTTTCTTGGCCATGCCAATAATCCGTCACTTTTGCGGCGCGATGCGCTGATACCGGGGGTAACAGCAAGGGCTGTGCCAGTTCGGACGAGTCCCACTGGCGACGCCGCGGATATTACAGGCTAGACGGAGGATGTCACGGGGAGGTGTAAGAATTTTCGCCTGGGACGATCCAGACAGATTGACCAGGGGGCGAATCCAGGCTGGAGCTTGATGCTCGGCGCTCCCCTCTCCCCAGCCCTGGCTGCGCGCCCCGCTCCGAAGGGAGAGGGAGCTATCCGTGCCGTGCTAAGTGATGTGCCATCCGGCAAGCGCCGATCGTTCAGCGCGCTGCGAACAAGTCCCCTCTCCCTTCAGGGAGAGGGTGCTACAAGACCACGCCCATCGCTCGCAGGATCGCCAGGGATCACGCGTAGTAATCCACCAGCCCCCTGCCCTGCGCCGCCGCCTGCGGGCGGATCTCGGACACGCCACTGATCATCGGCTCGTCGTCACCGCTGCCGGTGCCGCCCATGCGCCGCGAGCCGCCGCGGTCATCACCCTGCTGCTGTTGCTGCCAGCCACGGGCGGACTGGTCGGAGACGTTGACGTCCAGCTGCATGCCCTGCTGGTTGAACATCTCGCGCAGGCGGTGCTGCTGGCTGTCCAGCGCTTCACGAACGTTGGCGTTGGCGCTGACGAAGTTCACCTGGGTCTGATCCCCGGTCATGTGGATGCGCACTTCCAGGCGGCCGAGGTTGGCCGGGTCCATCTGGATCTCGGCCGACTTGAGGTTCTGCGAGGACATCCACATCACCCGGTCCACCACCTGATCGGTCCAGCCGTTCTGCTGCACCGACACGGCCTGCCCCGGCACCAGCGGGTTCACCGGCCGGCTGGTCATGGCCTGCGGCGTGTTCAGCGCCTGTGTCAGCGACTCCAGGCGCGCGGCGAAGGCCTCGTTGCGCGGCATCTCCGGCTTGGCATCGGTCTGCACGTCCGCCAGTTGCTGGGGCAGGTCGACACCATCCTTCAGCGCGCCTTCGGCGAGCTTGCCTTCGGCGCCCTTGGCTGCCGAATCGGTGGTCAGCGCAGCAAGTGCGGCCGCCAGGTCATTCTTGCCGCTGGCATCCAGGGACTTGTCCCCGGCCTTGGCGGCGAGATGGCCAGTGAGCTGGGACTGTTGCACCTGCTGAGCCTGGTCGTCAGCGCCCACGGCGAGCGTCAGGTTTACCCCCGGAATCTCGTTGAGCTTCTGCAGGTCGCCATCGCTGCTGGCATCGGTCAGTTGGCTGGTGCCGCTGCTGACCACCAGCGGCGGCGCTTCGGGCTCCGGTAGCTGGCCGGTCATGCCGAGCATCAGCAGCGGGTCGAGGGTCGCGTCGGGATTGCTCTCGGTATCTACCACCTTCTCGTCCGCCTTGCTGGCGCCATCGGCCGGCAAGGCCTTGCCGTCGTCGGCAACCTTTGGCTGGTCGGCGGCAGCTGGCGCGGCGGAATCCTTGCTCGCGGCGTCCTTGTCGGCACTGTCCCGCGGCTTGTCGGTCTTCGCCTTCACCGGCTTGTCGGCCCGCTCGCTGGCCGCCGGACGCTGCTCCTTGGCGTAGACGTCGGCGAAGCTGGAACCCTTGTCGCTGCTGGTGCCGGGCGAGCCCTGGGCAGACTTGGAGAGCGCCGCCTTGGGCCGGGTGTCAGGCGTCGACGTCAATAAAATATCCGGGGCGACAGCCATCGGAGTTCTCCGTTGATGTGAATATCCAACACGGAGATAGCAAGGCGCGGGCCAACTCGAAAAAGCTCAGCGGCGGGCAGGCAGCAGCAGGGTACGGACGATGCCGAATTCGTGCTCGACCTTGCCGATCAGGCCCTGCGCGCTGGCCAGGTCGCTCTGCCGTGCGGCCTCCTCCAGGCGCTTGCACAGGCTGCTCAGTACCGAGGCGCCCATGTTGCCGCAGCTGCCCTTGAAGCTGTGCGCGGCATGTCGAAGGGCCGGCGCATCACTGGCGGCGAAGGCCTCGCGGATGCTGCGCAGGCGCTCCTCGGAGTCGCTGAGGAAGGTTTCCACCAGGAGCGGGTACTCGTCTTCCATGATCGACAGCAAATTGCTCAGCACGGCGCCATCGAGATGCGGCTCGGACATGGGGCACTCCCTGAAGGACGGCTCGCCACCCTTCAGGGAGACAAGAAGGCCTCGATTATGCCTGAGCCGACCAGAAGAACTCCACGGAGACGGTCTTGCCATCGGCCGACCACTGACAGCGATCAGACAATTGCCGGACCAGTGTCAGTCCACGTCCGCAGAGGCTGCCGGCAACTTTCTGCGAAGCCAGTACCGCGCCCACGTCGAAACCGTCGCCGCTGTCCTCCACCCGCACCAGAAGGCGACCGCCATCGCCGTGGGGGGCCAGGTCGAGGTGGAAGCGCACGAAGCCGTCGCGCAGGGTGACCAGGCGCTTGCTGCGCTCCTGGTAATAGCGGGCGAAGCCGGCGGCATCGCACTTGAGCGAGGAATCCAGGCCCATGACGCCGTGCTCCAGGGCGTTGGAGTACAGCTCGGCGAGTACGGTGTAGAGCGCGCCGCCGCGCGGGCGCAGGTCGTGTACTTCCATCAGCAGCTGCAGCAGGAAGGGCAACGGGTTGAAGTTGCGCAGGGTCGGCGCGCGGAATTCGAAGCTGGCAGACCAGTCCAGCGGGCTGCTCAGGCCGTTGTCGGAGAACGCCAGCGGCGGGCGCTGCAGCGAGTCCTCGGGCACCAGCGCGATCTCCAGCATGCTGACGTCGTCCTGGGCCTCGCCACGGAAGCGCGCCAGGGCGGCCTGGATACCGTCGAACAGACGCGCCGGATTCAGCTCGCTGTCGTAGACCTCACGCAGACGCTGCTCGCCGAACATCTCGCCGGCCGCGTTGCGCGCCTCCAGCACGCCATCGGAGAAGAGGAACACGCTGTCGCCCTCCTCCATCGCATAGACCTCGCAATGGTCGCTGAAGGCCGAGGAATCGAGGATACCCAGCGGCAAATGCCGCGACACCAGCGGCACGATTTCGCGCGGTTGCCGGCGCAGCAGGTAGCCATTGGGCAAGCCGCCGTTCCACACCTCCACCAGGCCACGCTGGAAGCTCAGGTTTAGCACGGCGGCGCAACAGAACACGCCCACCGGGAGGATGCGCTTCAGCTTGGCGTTCATCTCCCGGAGGATGTCCGCCATCGGGTAACCCTTGGCAGTCATGCCATAGAACACTTCAGCCAGCGGCATGGCACCGATGGCCGCCGGCAAGCCGTGGCCGGTGAAGTCGCCGAGCAGCACGTGCATGCCGCCGGAAGGCTTGAATGCCGCCAGCAGCAGGTCGCCGTTGAACAGCGCGAAAGGCGATTGCAGGTAGCGGATGTTCGCCGCGTTCAGGCACCCCGAGTGCGCGACCTTGTCGAACACCGCCTTGGCCACCCGCTGCTCGTTGAGCAGGTGCTCGTTGTGCCGGGCGATCAGGTCACGCTGCTCCAGCACCATCCGCTGCAGGTGATGCAGGCGGCCCATGGCGCGGATCTTGGCTTCGAGGATGACGCGGTTGTAGGGCTTGGAGAGGAAATCATCGCCGCCCGCCTCCAGGCTCTGCACCAGCGCTTCGGGCTCGCTCAGCGAAGTGAGGAAGATGATCGGCACCAATTCCTCGCCCGCCTGCCGGCGAATCCGCCGCGCCGCTTCGAAGCCGTCCATCACCGGCATCAGCGCATCCATCAGCACCAGCTGCGGGCGCTCCTGGGCGAACAGCGCGAGCGCTTCCAGCCCGTTGGCGGCGGTGATCACGCGATGCCCCTGGCGGCTGACGATGGTCGACAGCAGCAGGCGATCGGCGGCGTTGTCGTCGGCGATCAGGACGGTGAGCAGTTCGGACATGGCCGTTGCCACTGCAGACGGCGCTGCGTCAGCTGATCTTGAACAGCTGCTCGAAGTTGGAGATGGACAGCACCTTGCGCACATCCGGGTTGCAATGCGCCAGGCTGATCTGCGCGCTCTCACCGCCGGCGTGGTCGCGTAGCAGCAGGAGCATGCCCAGCGCCGAGCTGTCGAGGTAGGTGGCGCCTTTCAGATCCACCACATAGCGCTTGGGCGTGGTCTCGACGCGCTCGTAGGCATTGCGGAACTCCTGGTGTGCGCCGAAATCGAAACGTCCCTGGACCACGATGGTGAGCTCCTGCCCGTCAGCGGAGGGAACGGAAGTGATGGCCATGGGATTCTCCTTATCGATCGATGGTCGCGCACGAGCTTGAAGATGTAGCAGCTAGCGATGACAGCGGCAACCTCGGCGAGCGATGGGAAACCGCCTCGCCAGACCGGTCGAACGGCACCCGGCAGGTCGATTAATGGACCGCCGGTCGCCACAGACCCGGCGAATGCCTTTACCCTTTTACGCGTGCGACGCAGGGCGAAGGTTCGCAAGAAACCTTGGAGGGGTCGCACCCGCAAGAAGGGGGGAGCATGTACAAGTCCATTCTCATCGCGGCCTGCGTGTTGTGCGCGGCGCCGCAAGCCGGTGCCCAGGTGATGCAGCGCGAGCTGGGCGATTTCGACCTCAAGTTCGCCAATTCGCCGACACGCAGCATGGCCCAGGGGCTGGTCCAGCCCGGGCAGGCCAACAGCGCCCAGGGTGGCCTCGACATCACCCACGACAGCGGCTGGTACGTCGGCAGCTGGACCTCGAACATCGAGCAGGAAAAGCCGCTGGAGATCGACAGCTATGCCGGTTTCAAGCACCTGCTGGGCGGCGGCAAGCTGGGCTACGAAGTGGGTACCCTGCGCTACACCCGACCGGAACAACCCGACTACGACAGCCAGGCCCTGTACGGTGGCCTCTCGGTATTCGGCAGCCGTCTCGGCGCGGCCTACAGCGCCCAGGCCGGGCGCAGCACCACTACCTTGTTCACCGACCTTGGCGTGCAGCCTGACCTTGGCTTCGACGTGACCTTCAAGTATTCCACCTACAGCCTTGCCTCCCCGGTGAGCCTGGACAGCGGCGGCAGCGTCAGCGCATTCGGCGACTGGTCGGTGAACTTCAGTCGCCCCTGGAACGGCATCGACCTGAACTTCTCCTACAGCGGCAGCAGCCTCACCGGTGGCGACTGCAGCGCCTACTCCGGGCACAACGCCTATTGCGACTCCGCGTTCATGTTCAAGGCGTCGCGGCCATTCTTCTGAGCCGAGTGGCGCTTGCAGAAAGTCAATTTCATTCAAGAGCGCCGCTGCACGGCAGGCTAAGGTTGCAGTCACTTCTCCCGTGATCGGCAACTCCCGGCGCGGCCCCTTCACCCGAACGCGCCCATCACCCAGGTGACCCAGCGATGCTGCACCGTGTGAACTGCACCTCCGCCGCCCTGCCCGGCCTGCGCACGGTCGAGATACTCACCCAGCGCAGCTTCCCGCGTCACGCCCACGACGAATACGGTATCGGCGTGATGCTCGAAGGCGGACATCGTTCCTGGAGCGGACGCGGCGAGATCGAAGCGCGCCCCTGCGACATCATCACCGTCAGCCCCAACGAGCTGCACGACGGCATTCCCCTGCGGGGTGCTCCGCGACGCTGGTGGATGCTGTATGTCGAACCCGCGGTGATCGAGCGGTGGGCCGGCGGCGAGTTGGCCGGACGGGAGTTCTCCCTGCCGGCGCTGGCCGACCCGCCACTCGCCCAGCGTATCGCCCGCCTGTTGCAGCACCTGCCGGGAGCTGGCGCAGACGAAGTTGCCGAGGGCGTACTCGACCTGTTCGGCGAACTGCTCGACGAGCGCACCGACACCAGCGTGGCAGCCCTGCCCAGTCGCGGCGTGGCGCGCATGCTCGAGCGGATTCACGACGACCCACGCAACGCCCCCGCGCTGGCGGAGCTGGCCAACATAGCCGGGCTGACACCTTACGCGGCGCTGCGTCGCTTCCGCCGCGAACTGGGCACCACGCCCCACGCCTACCTCCTGCAGTACCGCGTGCGACAAGCGCACAAGGCCATTGGCGAAGGCCGCACGCTGGCCGATGCCGCCCAGCTCGCCGGCTTCGCCGACCAGTCGCACATGACCCGCGCCTTCGCCCGTCAACTCGGGCTGACGCCGGGGCAATGGCGCACCTCGCTCAGGCAGCGGCCACCGGCACGCTGAATTCGCCAGCGCCACGCCCCTTTCTCATCCACACAGGAAACCCACAGGAATGAACGCAGAATTCCTGCTGACGGCGCTCGTCGTCGTTTTGCTGCCCGGCACCGGCGTGCTCTACACCCTGGCCGTCGGCCTCGGCCTTGGCGCCCGCGCGGCCACTCTTGCGGCACTGGGCTGCACGCTGGGCATGCTGCCGCAACTGCTGCTCGCCACTTTCGGCCTGTCGGTGATCCTGCAAGCCAGCGCAGCCAGCTTCCAGATCGTCCGGCTGCTGGGCACGGCCTATCTGCTGTTCGTCGCCTGGCAGGTGTTTCGCGGCAGCGGCGCGCTGGCGCTGGACTCGGCCAGCAGCCCGCGCAGCATCCCGCAACTGGTGGGCACCGGGCTCTGGCTGAACCTGCTCAACCCCAAGCTCGGGTTGTTCTTCCTGGCCTTCCTGCCGCAGTTCGTGCCAACCGGCAGCGAGAACTCCCGAGGGCTGTTCCTGATGCTGGGCCTGGTGTTCGCGCTGATGACCTTTATCGTCTTCATCGGCTACGGGCTGCTGGCGTCCTGGGTGCGCGAGCAAGTAATCGAGCGCCCGGCGGTGATGTCGCTGATCCGCTGGAGCTTCGCCCTCGCCTTTGTCGTACTGGCGCTGCGGCTGGCTGTCGAGACGTTCCAGCCCTGATCACCCGCTAGCCGATCAGCCCCGCGCCCATGTTGATCGCCAGCCCCAGGATCGCGGTGTTGAACAGGAAACCGATCACCGAGTGCGCCAATACCACCCTGCGCATCGAGCGCGAGGCAATCTCCACGTCGGAGGTCTGAACCGCCACGCTGAGGGTGAAGGAGAAGTAGAGGAAGTCCCAGTAGTCCGGGTTCTTTTCGCCCTCGGGGAAGCGCAGCACCGGCTCCGCCGCATCGGCCGAGTAGAACTGGCGGGCGTAGTGCATGGTGAAGATGGTGCCAATGAGGAACCAGGAACCCAGCACGGTGCTGGCGGTGAAGGCGTAGCGAACGAACTGCTCGCGGCCATTGGAGTGCCCTGCGATGGCCAATTCGACGACGATGGCAACCAGGCTCGCCACGGCTGCGACAGTGACCAGCACCAATACCGCCTCGGCGTTCTCGTCCTCGATCTCCGCCAGGCGGCGCACTTCCGCTGGCGCCGCACGCAGGGCCAGCCAGCCGATCAGCAGCACGTAGAGCCAGGCCATGCAGTTCCAGCCCAGCAGCACGCGAGTCATGGGCGCGAACCGATAGCACGCCAGCGCCACCAATACGCCGATGACGGCGGAGGTGATCAGGCGCGGATGCGCCTGCAACAGGGCTCGGTTCAAGCGCAGCATGCCATGCGGTCCAGCTCGGCGGCAGCCAGGTGCGCCACGCTCAGGTCACTCTCGGCAGCCATGCCGTCGTCGAGAAACCAGGCGGCGGAAAGACCGGCGAATGCCAGCACCCACTCCAGCAGGCGACGGCGATCGACGCGTGCGTGCTCGACGATCACGTCCAGCTGCCGCAGGAAGCGCGCGCGCTCGCGGGAAGTGGGCAAGTCCGGATTGCACAGCAGGTTGGCATAGTCGAACAGGCGCTCACCCTGCAGACGCTTGGGGTCGATGGCGCGCCAACCGCGCTCGGCGAAATCCAGAATGTTGTCATGGTGAACATCGCCATGCAGCACGCACTGGTCGTGCTCGCTGGCCAGCAGCGCCTCGGCGGTCTCCAGGCAGCGCGGGAACAGCTCGCCATAGCGCACGGCGGCAGGCGCGAGATCGCGGAACCACTCGCGCAAGCCGATCACCTCCGGCAGAGGTTTTTCCCGTGGCTGGTGCAGCTTGCGCACGACATCGCAGACGATGCGGCTTGCCTGATCGTCCTCGCCATGAAGCGCCATGTGCATCAGCGACCGTTCACCTTCGGCGCGCTCCATGAGAATGGTGTCGCCGTCGTAGGCATAGACCAGCGCAGCGCCGTCGCCATCCCACCAGTCGAGCACCTTAGAGCCCAGGCGTTCGTCGACGTCGAGGGCGCGCTTGAGCATGGCCGCCCGACCTTGCCAGCGAACCGGCAGCAGGTGGCTGCTCGGTGTGATGATCGGCTCGCCTTCGGCGCTGAGGCGCCACAGGGAGAAGACGCGCTGGAAATCCACAGGCACGGGAGTGGGAAGCGGCATGGAAAGGTTCCGGTCGGGATCTGACTGGAGCCTAGCACGGCCGCAGGCCGGATCAGTCGGCGGAAGGCTTCAGGCGCTGGGCGAATTCGTCGAGCTGCTTCTGCTCGTACTTGTCGGCAGCCATACGAGCTTCCTCGCGGTAGCGCTCCACCAGCTTGCGCAGCCCCTCGAGGCGAGCGTACTTCTCCTGCCAGATGACCCGTGCCTTGCCCACGTTGCCCTCGTGGAAGGCCACCGAGCGATTCTGCTGCTCGACGGCGCCCTCGAGCTGGGACAGGAAGCGCTGGTAGTTGATCAGCCACTGGCCACTGACACCCTGCTGGCCGTTGGTGATCCATTGTTGCTGGTAGTCGTAGCGGTAGCGCTCCAGCTCGGCGAGCTTGCGCTGCGCCTGCTGCAACTGGCCTTGCATCTGGCCAAGCTGCCGCGCGGCCTCGCGCTCGGCCTTGAGCGCCATGTCGACCACCGGGGCGAGGCGTTCGGCGCGACGGTTCATACACTCACCTCGCGATGCCGCGTGCGTAGGATGGGTGGAGCGCAGCGATACCCATGCTGCAACTCGCCGCGAACTGCCAGACGATGGGTATCGCAAGCTCCACCCATCCTACGGCCGAGCTTCATCACCCGGCCTTTCCGCTGACCACCGCGTCCAGCAGCAGGCGGCTGTCGTCGAGGTTCTGGCTCTCGTCCAGCGCCTGGCGGAGGAACTGGCGCATGATCGGGAAGCGCTGGATGGCCAGGTCGGTCTCCGGATCACCGCCGGCCACGTAGGCACCGACGCTGATCAGGTCGCGACTCTGCTGATAGCGCGACCACAGTTGCTTGAAGCGCTGGGCGTCGCGCAGGTGTTCGGGCGTGGTGACCTGCGGCATCACCCGGCTGATCGAGGCCTCGATGTCGATGGCCGGGTAATGGCCTTCCTCGGCCAGCCGGCGCGACAGCACGAAGTGGCCATCGAGCACACCCCGCGCGGCGTCGGCGATCGGGTCCTGCTGGTCGTCACCTTCGCTGAGCACGGTGTAGAACGCCGTGATGGAACCGCCACCCTTCTCGCCGTTGCCGGCACGCTCGACCAGGCGCGGCAGCTTGGCGAACACCGATGGTGGATAACCCTTGGTCGCCGGCGGCTCACCGATGGCCAGGGCGATCTCACGCTGGGCCTGGGCATAACGGGTCAGGGAATCCATCAGCAAGAGCACGTTCTTGCCTTTGTCACGGAAGTATTCAGCGATACGGGTGCAGTACTGCGCAGCGCGCAGACGCATCAGCGGCGCATCATCCGCTGGCGAGGCGACCACCACGGAGCGCTTCAGGCCCTCCTCGCCGAGAATGTGCTCGATGAACTCCTTCACTTCGCGGCCCCGCTCGCCGATCAGCCCGACCACGATGATGTCGGCCTTGGTGAACTTGGTCATCATGCCCAGCAACACGGATTTACCCACGCCGGTACCGGCGAACAGCCCCAGGCGCTGACCACGGCCGACGGTGAGCAGCGAGTTGATCGAGCGGATGCCGACATCCATCGGCTCGTGGATCGGGTCGCGCGCCAGCGGGTTGATGATCGGGCCGTCCATCGGCACCCAATCCTCGGCGCGCATGCCGCCCTTGCCATCCAGCGCGCGGCCGACACCGTCGAGCACGCGGCCGAGCATCGACATGCCCATGGGCAGGCGACCGGAGTCGGGCAGCGGCACCACGCGGGCACCAGGGGCGATGCCGACGAGGCTGCCGACCGGCATCAGGTAGATCTTGCTGCCGGCGAAGCCCATGACTTCGGCTTCCACCTGCACCGGGTGGTAGCCGCCGTCGTTGATGACCTGGCAACGGCTGCCAACGGCGGCCTGCAGGCCTTCGGCCTCCAATGTCAGGCCAACCATGCGCAGCAGGCGACCTTCCACCACCGGCTGGGCCGGCAGGCTCACGGCGTCGCTGTAACCCTGCAGGCGGCGGGCGAAGCTGACGCGATCAAGGCGCATCGGACTCGCCCTGGCCGGCGCCGAAGTCCACGTGCAGGTCTGGCTCCAATGCATGGGTCGCCTGGTCGCGTTGCTGCTCGAAGAGCTGTTTCACGGCCTGGGCCAGGCGCGTCTCGACCGTGGCGTCGACACGCGAGTGTTCGGTCTCGATACGGCAGCCACCGGGCAGCAGGCCGTCGTCCTCGATGATCTTCCAGCTTTCCTCGTGGCGATCGCGCAGGGCTTTCACCAGTTCGAAGTCCTGCGGGTTGACCTGGATGCGGATGTTGCTGGCGCCCATCGGCAGCAGCTTGAGCGCCTCGCGCAGGACCAGGCGGATCTGGCTGGAATCGGTGGCCAGCTCGCGCTGTACCACCTGGCGCACCACGTGGGTCACCAGGTTGAGCATGCCCTGTTCGAGCATCTGGTCCTGCTCGGCGATGGGGTCGAGCAGGTGCGACATCAGGGTTTCGAGGTTCTGCAGGCGCGGTTGCAGCGCCGCGTCGGCTTCCTGGCGCGCCTTGATCTGGCCGGCGTGGAAGCCGTCCTTCTCGCCAGTGGAGAAGCCCTCGTTGTAGGCCTCCTGGCGGATCGCCTCGAGTTCGTCGAGCGTCAGCGGCTTGACCTCGTCCTCCGGCACTTCCTCGATCTGCGGCTGTTCCTCGATCTCGGGTTCCGGTTCGGGCTCCGGTTCCGGAGCCGGTCGCGCCGGATCAAAGCTGGGCAACGACCAGCGGTCGAAGCCCGCCACGTCGCGCGCGCGGATCAGTTCGCTGAGTTTGTCCTCGTCCTTGACCAACTTAGATCATCTCCTCGCCGCCCTTGCCACCCAGTACGATTTCGCCGGACTCGGCCATGCGCCGGGCAATGGTGAGGATTTCCTTCTGCGCACCTTCCACCTCGCTGACGCGCACCGGGCCCTTGGCCTCGAGGTCGTCGCGCAGCAGTTCGGCGGCACGCTTGGACATATTGCGGAAAATCTTCTCGCGGATCGCCTCGTCCGAGCCCTTGAGGGCCAGCACCAGCACGTCCGAGGAAACCTCGCGCAGCAGCGCCTGGATACCGCGGTCGTCGACGTCGGCGAGGTTGTCGAAGACGAACATCAGGTCTTCGATCTGGCCCGACAGGTCTTCGTCGACTTCGCGAATGGCATCCATCAGCGAGCCTTCGACCGAGCTGTCGAGGTAGTTCATGATGTCCGCCGCGCGCTTCACGCCGCCCATGGTGGTGCGGGTGGAATTGGCGTTGCCGGCGAACTGTTTCTCCAGGATCAGGTTGAGTTCCTTGAGCGCGGAGGGCTGCACGGTGTTCAGCGAGGACACGCGCAGGATGATGTCCAGGCGCACCTTGTGATCGAAGTGGCTGAGCACTTCACCGGCCTGGTCCGGGTCGAGGTAGGCGACCACGATGGCCTGGATCTGCGGGTGCTCGTAGCGGATCACGTCGGCCACGGCGCGCGGCTCCATCCACTTCAGGCTGTCCAGGCCGCTGGTGTTGCCGCCCAGCAGGATGCGGTCGATGAGGTTGTTCGCCTTGTCCTCGCCCAGGGCCTGGGTGAGCATCTTGCGGATGTAGCTGTCGGCGCCCACGCCCAGGCTGGTCTGGTCGCCGACGATCTCGACGAACTCGCCCATCACCTGCTCGACCTGCTCGCGATGCACGTTGCGCATCTGCGCCATGGCCACGCCGACCTTCTGCACTTCCTTCGGGCCCATGTGGCGCAGTACCTGCGCGGCATCGGTCTCACCCAGGGAGAGCAGGAGGATGGCAGCCTTGTCGACCTTGTTCAGTTTGGCGCTCATGCGGGCTTCACTCATCGGAATTGATCCAGTCCTTCACTACCTGGGCAACGCGCCCCGGGTCCTGGGCGACCAGTGTCTTGATCGCATTCAATTGTGCATCGTACCCCTCGGACGGGCTGGGCAGCAGGATGCTGGCCGGGCCACCGAGGCTCACACGGTCTTCGGACAACTCGCCCTCCAGACCGCCCAACTCGCCCAGGCCGCCTTCGCCTGCAGCGCCACCGGCCACCAGAGCCTTGCTCTTGTTGCCCGACAGGTTGTTCAGCACTGGCCGCAGTACACCCAGCACCAGCACCAGGATGAAGACGATGCCCAGCACCTGCTTGACCACGTCCCAGAACCAGGGCTGCGAGTAGAACGGCGGCGACGCAATTTCATCACCCAGCTCCGGAGCGAACGGCGCGTTGATCACGCTGACGCTGTCGCCACGGCTGGCGTCATAGCCTACCGCGTCCTGCACCAGGCGGGTGAAGCGGCCCAGTTCGTCGGCGGTCCAGGGCTGGTGGCTGACTTCGCCGGTCTTCGGATCGGTGATCATGCGGTCATCCAGCACCACCGCGACGGAAAGCCGGCGCAGGCGCCCCTGCTGCTGCTTGGTGTAGCTCACCGAGCGATCCAGCTCGTAGTTGCGGGTGTTCTGCTGGCGCTTGTCGGTCGGGTACGGAGCCAATTCCGGCTTGCCGGTCTTCGGGTCGATGATCGGCTGGCCGTTGGCGTCCTTGAGGGGTTGACCCGGGGCGACGAAATTCGCGCCGGCGTTCTGACCGGTGGTCTGCGGCGAACTGGCCGGCCCCGGCGGCTGGTTCGACAGTGCACCCGGCACACCCTGCGGGCCGTTGCTGTTCTGACGCTCCTCGTTGTTGCTCTGCTCGCTGCGCAGGGCCGGCTGGTCCGGGTTGAACGACTCCGAGGTGGATTCCACCGCGCTGAAGTCGACGTCAGCAGACACCTCGGCTTTGTAGCGCCCGCTGCCCAGTACCGGCGCGAGGATGCTGTGCACGCGCTGGGTGAAGTTGGTTTCCATGCGACGGGTGAAATCGAACTGCTTCCCGGCCATGGTCAGCTCGGAGAGCTCCTGCTGGTCGGACAGCAGGTTGCCTTTCTGGTCGACTACGGTGACCTGGCCCTTGTCCAGCTCCGGCACGCTGGTGGCGACCAGGTTGACGATGGCCAGCACCTGGCTCGGCTCCAGGGTGCGGCCCGGGTACAGCTCGACCAGCACCGAGGCGCTGGGCTTGCGGTCGTCACGGACGAATACCGAGCTTTTCGGGATCGCCAGGTGCACGCGGGCGCCCTTGACGTTGTTCAGGCTGGAGACGGTACGCGCCAGCTCGCCTTCCAGGCCGCGACGGTAGTTGGTCGCTTCCATGAACTGGCTGGTGCCCAGCGCCTGTTCCTTGTCGAGGATCTCGAAGCCGACGTTGCTGTCGGTCGGTGCCAGGCCGGCACCGGCGACTTTCATGCGCGCACGGCCCAGGTCATCGGCCTTCACCAGCAGCGCGCCGGAGTTGGGCTCGATCTTGTAGCCGATGTCGGCAGCGGACAATGCCTCGACCACCTTGTTGGCATCGACGCCGTTCAGGCTGCCGTACAGTGGCTTGTAGTCAGGCTGCTGCGACCACAGGACCATGCCGAAACCGATGGCGATGCTCGCGGCAAGGCCGACCAGCAGGCCAACCTGGCGCAGCACCGGCATGTCCGCGAGGTTCTCGAGGAAAGTCAGGCCGAGCAGCGGCTTTTTCGGCGCGTCGGCGCCGACCTTGGCCGGAACCTGACTGTCAACAACGGAGGCTTGGGACATTACCTACGATCCTCGCCGCTCAAACCGGCATCTGCATGATGTCCTGGTACGCCTGGACAAGCTTGTTGCGTACCTGGGTCATGGCCTGGAAAGAAACACTGGCCTTCTGGGAAGCGATCATCACGTCGGTGAGATCGACGCCCTTCTGCCCCATCTCGAAGGCAGAGGACAGGTCGGAGGCGGCCTGCTGGGTACCGTTCACTTTTTCCACCGCCTGCCCGAGCATCTGCGAGAAGCTTGGCGCCCCCGGCTCAGCCGGTGCGGCCTGCGTCTTCGCCTTGGCCATGGCCTCCATTTGCATGGAGCGCATTTCCAGCAGCAGACGATTGAACTCGATACCCTGACTCATCACTTACCCCTCCGACTGGCCGCGGTTTTTTGACACTGCGCGGCGCTTTGCAGAGGGGATTGCAACTTGGGTGCCAGTTTTTTCAGACGTAGGAAAAATGCGGAGGAAGGCTCTGAATAGGACCTTTCAGGGAAAAGTCGACTCCGCAGATGGCAGCTGTTTCGCCGCCGGGGATAGGACTTACCTGTAGGAGCGAGCTTGCTCGCGAACAACCCCACCGCAATGCCGGTTCGCGAGCAAGCTCGCCCCCACGAAAGCACGCCTTACCCGGCCGGCCGAGCGTCAAGAAAAGGCCCGCACGAATGCGGGCCAAGAGGGGGTTCTTTGCGCGCCGGTCAGCTGGCGTAGAGATAAGCCTCCACATCCATGCCCGCATCGCGCATCTGCGCAAGCTTGTAGCGCAGGGTACGCGGACTGATGCCCAGGCGCTCGGCGGCTTCCTTGCGGCGGCCGCGCTCGCTGCGCAGGGTATCGATGATCATCTGGAACTCGCGGCGCTTGAGGTCTTCCCCCAGTTGGCCGGGTTCGGTGGAAGCCGGCGACGGAATTTCGACGCTGGTCGGAATCGACGGAGCGACGGGCGCCGGGACCGCCGCCAGCACCGGGCGCGGAGCCAGGCCGATGGGCGCGGTCAGGCACAGGTCGGCGGCCTGCACCTGGCCACCCTGCTGCAGGATCAGCGAACGCTGGATGGCGTTGTCCAGTTCACGCACGTTGCCCGGCCAAGGGTGCGCCAGCAAAGCGGCGCGGGCGTCGTCGGCCAGGGTCACCGGCGCATGGTTCATCTTGCGGGCGTACTTGGCCAGCAAGCGCTCCGCCAGCGGCAGAATATCGGCGGGACGCTCGCGCAGCGGGCGCCAGGCCAGCGGGAACACCGACAGGCGATAGTAGAGATCCTCGCGGAAACGCCCGGCAGCCACTTCGCCCAGCAGGTCGCGGTTGGTGGTGGCGAGCACGCGGATATCGAGGCTGATCGGCTTGCGCGCGCCGACGCGCTCCACTTCCCGCTCCTGCAGCACGCGCAGCAGCTTGGCCTGCAGGGCCAGCGGCATCTCGGAGATTTCGTCGAGCAGAATGGTGCCACCGTCGGCCAGTTCGAACTTGCCCGGCTGGGCGGCAATGGCACCGGTGAAAGCGCCCTTCTCGTGGCCGAACAGGGTGGCCTCGAGCATGTTGTCCGGGATCGCCGCACAGTTGATCGCAACGAAGGGCTTGTCGACACGCGGCGACTGCTGGTGGATGTACTGGGCCAGCACTTCCTTGCCGGTACCGGACTCACCAGAAATCAGCACGGTGGAATCGCTGCGCGCGACACGAGCAGCCAGCTCCAGCAATTGCTGGCTGGCCGGTTCCAGGGCTACCGGACCTTCGCCGACGCTGGCGGACACAGCGCCCAGCGCATGGCGGGCCACCAGTTCCAGCAGCGCACGCGGCTCGAACGGCTTGACCAGGTAATCGGCTGCCCCCTGGCGCATGGCATCCACGGCGCGGTCGACGGCGCCGTAGGCAGTCATCAGCAGCACCGGCAGTTGTGGGTAGCGCTTGCGGATCAGGCCGAGCAACTGGTGCCCGTCCATGCCCGGCATGTTCACGTCGCTGATCACCAGGCTGAAGCTGTCCTTCTCCAGCGCCGGCAGTGCAGCCTCGGCGCAATCGACGGCGATGAAGTCATGCCC
Organism: Pseudomonas sp. YH-1; assembly: GCF_051990045.1. Classification (NCBI taxonomy): domain Bacteria; kingdom Pseudomonadati; phylum Pseudomonadota; class Gammaproteobacteria; order Pseudomonadales; family Pseudomonadaceae; genus Pseudomonas; species Pseudomonas sp. YH-1. The sequence continues at coordinate 5,669,972 of NZ_CP178184.1, forward strand.
GCCGAGGGACAGGGTGTCGGAGAGAGCTTCACGAAGGGCGCGGTCGTCTTCGACCAGCAGGACTTTGGCGGCCATGGATATCACTCCTCGTGGACGACGGGTTGAGCCAGGATCAGCGGCAGGATCAGGGTGGCGCAGGTACCGACACCGGGGCGCGAGCGCAGAAGCAGTTCGCCCTGGTGGGCCTTGGCGACGGCTTTCACTACGGCTAGGCCAAGGCCGGTGCCGGTGGTCTTGGTGGTAAAGAAAGGCTCGCCCAGGCGCGCCAGGGTTTCGGCGCTCATGCCCGGGCCGTTGTCGCTGATGGACAGGCGCAGGCTGTTATCGCGCTGGTACAGGTGCACCTTCAGGCGCACATCGCGGCCGGCGGCCTGGATGGCGTTCTCCACCAGGTTGAGCACGGTGCCGACCAGTGTGTCGCGGTTGCACAGCAGCTCGCCAACGCGAGCGTCGCACTGCCAGCGCAGATTCAGGCCGACGACGTGAGATTCGGCGGCGGCGCGCAGGCTGGCGAACAGTTGACTCGGCGCGATGCGATCCGGCAGCGGCAGCTCGCCGCGGGCGAACACCAGCATGTCGCGCACCTGGCTTTCCAGCTCATGCAGGCGCTCCTTGATGCGCCCGGCGAAGCGTTGCTGCTGCTCGACCGGCAACTCGCCCTCGCTGAGGTGGCCCGCATAAAGCATGGCGGCGGACAGCGGGGTGCGAATCTGATGGGCCAGCGAGGCAACCATGCGCCCCAGGGCAGACAGGCGCTCGTGGCGAGCCAGTTGGTCCTGCAGGCGACGGGTTTCCGTCAGGTCATTGAGCAGGATGAGTTGACCGGGTTCGCCGTTCAGCGGGCGGATGGCGATGGACACGCGGCGTCCGTCGCGCAGGGAAACTTCGTGGCCGTCATCGGCACGCGGGGCGAAGCTGCGAGCAATGACTTCACGCCAGAGCATGCCCACCAGCGGCTTGCCCAGTAGCGCGACCGCCACAGGATTGGCGTCGCGCACCACGCCCTGGCCGTCAATCATGATGACGCCGCCGGGCAGCACATCAAGCAGGCTCTGCAGGCGGTTGGCCTGACGCTCCTTCTCCGCCAGCTCCTGCATGCGCTGCGCGCTGACCAGGGCCAGTTCGCCCTTCAGCTCGGTGACGCGGGCTTCCAGGAGGCTGTAGGACTGGTTGAGCTGGCTGGACATCTGGCTGAACAGTTCGAAAGTCTGCTCCAGATGGGCACGGCTCTGCTGCTCCACCGGCACCGGCAGCGGTTCCGCTGGCAGCTGGGAAGCAAGTTCAGTCTGGCGATTGGTGGCGTGCATCATGCGGGTTTCCTCATCCGTCCGACGGCGTGAATCTGTCGGTCGGATGAGTCTTAGCAAACCCCGTGCCTAAAATTTACTCGTTATATTTCAATGGCTTGAAAAAACGAGCAAGTCGAAGGCGTCAATCCTCCGCCATTTCCTCTTCGCGACGACTCATGCCGTACTTGCGCATTTTCTCCACCAGGGTGGTGCGGCGGATGCGCAGGCGTTCGGCGGCACGGGCGACCACGCCACTGGCGTCGTCCAGCGCCTGCTGGATCAGGCCCTGCTCGAGGTTGGCGAGGTAGTCCTTCAGGTCGATGCCCTCGGCCGGCAGCATCGCCGGCGAGTCGAGGCCCGGCAGGCCGGCAGTGATCGCCGCGCGCTCCTCCAGCTCCTCGCGCAGGCTGGTCGCCAGCTGCTCGTCCTCGTCGTCGACATGACGGAATTTCTTCGGCAGCTCGCCCACGCCGATCACGCCATAGGGATGCATGATCGCCAGGCGCTCGACGAGGTTCGCCAGCTCCCGCACGTTGCCCGGCCAGTCGTGGCGGCAGAGCGACATGATGGCGGCGGAGTTGAAGCGGATCGAACCACGCTTCTCGTGCTCCATGCGCGAGATGAGCTCGTTCATCAGCAGCGGGATGTCCTCGACGCGCTCACGCAGCGGGGCCATCTCGATGGGGAAGACGTTGAGGCGGTAGTACAGGTCTTCGCGGAAGCTGCCGTCCTCGATCATTTTCTCGAGGTTCTTGTGGGTCGCAGCGATGATGCGCACGTCCACGTTCTGCGTCTTGTTGCTGCCCACGCGCTCGAAGGTGCGTTCCTGCAACACACGCAGCAGCTTGACCTGCATCGGCAGCGGCATGTCGCCGATTTCGTCGAGGAACAGGGTGCCGCCGTTGGCCAGTTCGAAGCGGCCAGCGCGAGTGGTGATGGCACCGGTGAAGGCACCCTTCTCATGGCCGAACAATTCGCTTTCCAGAAGCTCCGCCGGAATCGCGCCGCAGTTGACCGGCACGAAGGGCGCGTCGCGGCGCTTGGAATGGTAGTGCAGGTTACGTGCGACCACTTCCTTGCCGGTGCCGGATTCGCCGAGGATCAGCACGCTGGCGTCGGTGTCGGCGACCTGCTGCATCATCTGCCGCACGTTCTGGATGGCGCGGCTGGTGCCCACCAGACTGCGGAACAGGTTCGGCTCGCGCTGGCGGCCACGCTCGCGGGCCTGGTCGTACATCTCGCGGTAGACCTGGGCGCGGTGCAGGGAATCGAGCAGCTTGTTGTAACTGGGCGGCATCTCGAGGCTGGCCAGCACGCGGCGGCGCAGTTCCTCAGGCCACTCGTTGGGCACCGGCTCGCCCATCAGCAGCACCGGTAGGTACTCGTCCCAGGCCGCGAGCTGCTTGAGCAGCTCCAGCGCCCCGCCCTTGCTCTCCACCGCGCCGACCAGCACGCAGAGCACGTCGCGGCTGCCGTTGGGCAGCGGGTCGACGATCTGGCGCCAGTCACGGCTGCTGCAGGACAGTTGGTCTTCACCCAGGAAGCTGATGATCACCGAGAGGTCCCGGCAACGGTCCTGGTTGTCATCGATCACGAGGATTTTCGTTTCGCGCCACATCTTAGCTTGTCATCCCGGGCTTGAAGGCCGTACTACGGCGGCTGACACGACCTGGCCACAGCACAATTTCCTCGTGCTAGCCAGCATTTGGCCACTAGTTAAGTCAAAATTGTGGCTCGAGTCAAATTTATGGCGTGTTTTTTTTGGTGCGGCCCGACGAAGGGTGTTGATCCCTGTCATGGCAATTGAAATGGAGCGTAGTTCGAAGCGGAGGCGGCGGCCACCGGCACTTTGCCGATCACCGCCGAAAGAGAGCCAATCCGGATGGATCAGCCGAACATCTGGTAAACCTTGGCGCCCTGGTGCGAACGGTTGACGCGGACGATCTCGGTGGCCACTTCCTCGCGCTGCCGGGTGACCGCCTGAACCAGATCGCGGTACAGCACCAGCAGACCCTCGAGGCTGCGCTTGAGGTCGCTGTCATCGTCCATCGGCTCGACCATCGCGGCATCGACGTGCTCGCGACACTGGAGGTCAAGCTGTGCGACGGCTTCCCAGTCGCCCTGGGCCAGCGCCGCACCAAGAGCAAGGCGGGTCTGTTCGATCTGCTGGACGGCGAGCGTCATGTTCGGTATCTCCTGGCGAGCTGCGATCAATGCGGAATCGCGTCCCAGCCTTCCTTGATGGTACGCAGCAGGCCCGACACCTCGTCGAGGACTTCCAGGTCGTTGCTGCGGTTGGCGTCGCCCAGGCGACGGCTCATGTAGTCGTACAGGTTGGCATAGTTTTCGGCCAGCTCACCACCGGCTTCGAAATTCAGCGCTTCGCGCAGACCGGCGATAATCCCGGTGGCCTTGCCGATCAGCATGCCCTTCTGGGCGAACTGCTCGCGCTCCATGGAGCCGCGGGCCTGAGCGATGCGGCTGAGGCCGCCCTCCATCAGCATCTGGATCAGGCGATGGGGAGACGCGTCGTGCACTTGCGACTGGTTGTTCACGTTCTGGTATTGGCGCAGCGCTGCCGAAGCGTTCATCTCTTTCCCCTTGATTCGCTGAACGATCAAATCGTTGATATTCAAAGTATCGGCGAGGATGGGAAAAGCTTTAGGCAAAAATCTGCACGGGCGTACTGCCGTGCAACGGCGCCGCAGAGCGGCGCAGCGCGCGGCTCAGGGATCAGCTGTCGGAGCTGCTGGTCTTGTTCAATGCGTTCAGCGTGGTCAGCACGCTGGACTTGGTGGCATTGAGCTGGGCGACCAGGGTGTCCATGGCGGTGTACTTGGCCATGAGCGTCTCGGTCAGCTTGGTCATGCGGTTATCCAGCTTGGTGGACTGGTCGGCCAGGTCGCTCAGGGTGTCGTTCAGTGCGGCCTTCCGCTGATCGAGCAGGCCATTGGACTTGGTGTAGACGTCCATGCTGCTGCTCATACGATTGAGCAGGCCGCCGTCACCGGTGAAGAACCCCTGCACCGAAGCAAAGTTTTTCTCCAGCGCCTTGTCGAGCTTGGTGTCATCGACTTCCAGGGTACCGTCAGTCTTGGTAGAGATACCCAGTTGGGACAGCAGCTTGATGCTGCCACCATCAGCCGACGACCCGACCAGTTGGGTGCGCAAGGTGTTGAGCAGGTTGCGAGTCATCGAGTCACTGGCCAGCGAGGCGGCCGTGGTGGTCGGGTTACCGCTGGAGTCGGTGGTATTGGTGACCTTGGTCAGCGAGTTAACGCTGGTGATCAACGCGTTGTACGCCGAGACGAAGGACTGGATGGAAGTCTTCAGGCCGTCGGTGTTGGTGTCCACAGTGACGGTCGACTTGCCCGTGGCCACCAGGTTGAGCTCCACGCCGCTGATGGCACTGGAGATCTTGTTCACCGAACTGCTCATTTCCAGGCCGTCGATGGTGTACTTGGCATTCGCTGCGGGAGCACTGACATAGCCGCCGGCGGTGGCCGAGGCCTTGGTGCCGGCGCCGTCGATCTTGAGCACATCGAGGCTCGAATCGCCGCTGGTGGATACGCTGATATCGCTGCCTGCACCGGTGACACTGGAACCCAAGACCAGACGCGGGCCGCTGGCATCAGTGATGATGTTGGCGGTGAGGCCCTGGTCCTTGAGCTGGGTGTTGATGCTGTCGCGGATGTCGGACAGGCTCGCCCCCGCCTTGACGGTGACATTGTAGGTGCTGCTGCCCTGAGTGATGGTCAGCTTGCCGGCGCCGAAGGTGGCCGACTTGTCGATGTACTGGGTAGCGACCTTGGAGCTGGTGGCCAGGCTTTCCACATCGATGGCATAGGTACCGGCAGCAGCGCCGGTGCCCAGGGTGGCGGTCAGCGCATCAGTGTTCGACGACTTCACCGCCAGGCCGGCGAAGGAGTTGGCGTCGTTGAGCTTGCCCATGGCCGTCTGGAACGTATCCAGGGCACTCTGCAGCGAGCCGATACCGGACAGCGTGGTATTGGTCGCGGTCTTCTGGGTGGCGATCTGGTTCGATTTCGGCGCTTTTTGCGCATTCACCAAAGCAGTCACGATGGAGTCGATGTCGTATCCCGACCCTACGCCATTGATTGAAGTCCCGGCCATTTGCCTACCCTCCTGTCCAAATTTCTGGCGGTATTCTGATTGCCGCCTGCGTCTTGTGACGCTTCATTCAAGAATCGCGCCAGAGCTCTCTAACTCTCTGACTCTCAACCGAGATCAGGCGCGTTCACTGAACAGCAGATTACCCGCTTCCTTCAGGCTTTCTGCCAACTTGAGCGCAACTTCCGAAGGAATCTGCCGTATGACCTCGCCAGTATCGGAGGCCACGACCTTCACGACGGTTTCGCCGCTGGCGTCGTCCACCGAGAACTCGAGGTTGCGCTGTACCGACTGGGCCTGCTCACGCAACTTGCTGACGGCTTCGTTCAGACTGCGCGTCTTGTTGCTGGCCGACGATTCCTTGGCGCTTTGCGGCAAGCTGTTGCCGCTGGCCGGCTTGCTGCCTGCGGCGGCATTGTCGGCCGGGCGCGGGCTGTTGATTCCGAGGCTGGTATCCATCAGGTATTACCCTCCACACGCAAAGCAAGGAAGGGCGCTGGGCGCCCTTCCTTCCGTTTATTGCCTTTCGGCGTCCCTTACTGGAGCAGCTTCAGGACAGCGGAGGGCAACTGGTTGGCCTGGGCCAGTACCGCGGTGGCGGCCTGTTGCAGGGTCTGCTGCTTGGTCATCTCCGCGGTTTCAGCGGCGAAGTCCACGTCCTGGATGGTGCTGCGTGCAGCGGTGGCGTTCTCGGACACGTTCTGCAGGTTCGAGATGGTGCTGTCCAGACGGTTCTGGATGGCACCCAGCGCGGAACGCTGAGTGTCGATCTGCTTCAGGGCGGCGTCGATCACCTGGGTGGCCGACTGGGCGCCTTTGGCACTGGTGATGTCCAGTTGCTGTACGGTGAACGCAGAGCTGGTGGCGGTAGCGGCCGAGCCCGCACCGGCACTCACCAGACCGGCACTGGCAACCACACCGGCGTTGAAGTCGGAGCTGGAGGTCAGGGTGATGACCGGGGTAGCACCGGCGCTGGCTGCACTGTTGACCGCAGCGACGCCGCTGACGTTGGTGTTGATCGCGCCAACGATGTCGTTGACCGTAGCGCCCTTCTCGTAGGACACGGCAGTGCCGTTGATGGCGATGGTGCCGGCGGTGGAAGCCAGGCCAGCGCTGTCGAAGGTGATACCGGTCAGGTTGGCCGAGGCCAGCTGCGAGGAGCCTTTCAGAGCGGTGGCGCTCATGTCGCTCAGGGTGAAGCTGACGGTTTCGTTGGCGTTGGCGCCGACCTGGAAGGTCAGGGTGCCGTTGGTGCCGGCGCTGCCGTCGAGCAGTTTGATACCGGAGGTGCCGCCACCGAAGGTGGTGGTCTTGGAGATACGGGTCAGTTCAGCGGTCAGCGACTTGAATTCCTGGTTCAGGGAAGTCTGGTCTTCGCTGCTGTTGGAGCCGTTGGCGGACTGCAGGGACAGTTCACGCATACGCTGCAGGATGTTAGTGGACTCCTGCAGGGCGCCTTCGGCGGCCTGGGCGATGGAGTTGGCATCCTGGGCGTTCTTGACGGCCACGTTCAGGCCGTTGACCTGGCTGGTCAGACGGTTGGAGATCTGCGAGCCGGCGGCGTCGTCCTTGGCGCTGTTGATACGCAGGCCGGTGGACAGACGGGTCATCGAAGTATTCAGGTTGTTGGCGGCCTTGGTCAGGTTCTTTTGAACCGACAGCGAGGCGATGTTGGTGTTGACGGTAAGAGCCATGACGAATTCCTCGTATTAGGGCTGAGTGGCCTCCCTGCCGCGATTTGTTTCGAAATGGCGTGGAGAACCTTCGTTAGGGTTATCGTCCCAAGTCGGAAGGGCTTTAATTTTTTTTCGAAGATTTTTCAGGAACACCTTTTCTTCCTGCTGGCCCCAATCTTGCTGTACCCACGCAAAGCGCCAAACTGCCGCCACATGGAACCGCTCATGTCTGAACTAAACGATCGAGCTGAAATACAACGCATCGCCCATGCCCTCCAGCAAGCAGAACTTGCCGATGACATGCTTGGCCAGGTGCAATTGTACGAACGCCTGGCAGCCATCACGCCTCAGGTAGCTCTGATTCATGCCAAGCTCGGCCACCTCCACTTGCGCCTGAAACAACCGCAGGCCGCCCGCGCCCATATAGAAAAGGCACTCTCGATGCCAGGCGATGACAAGGTGGACGCTGAAATTTTCGATCGCATGGCTGAGGCAACCGAGTTCAGCGATCAGCTTGCGCAGGCGCGCACCTGGTACCAGCAGCGGCCGAACCTCTGGCGCTTCAAGCTGTACATCAATGCGCTGCAATCCGCACAGCAGAATGAGGAAGCCGAGAAGCTACTGCTGGAGACTCTGCAAGGCAAACTCGATGCCAGCCAGCAAACCTGGATTCTCTGCGCGCTGTCCAAGCTCTACTTCGACACTGGCCGTTACCATGACTGCATTGCCTGCTGCCAGCTAGGCCTGGAAGCTTCACCGGACGACGTACGCCTGCACTTCAACATGGCCACAGCGCTGGAGCAGGTAGCGCGATATGAAGACGCCTTCCGGCACTACCAGGTCGTCCTGGACAAGGATCCTCAGCACGTGGGCACCCACAATAATCTCGGCCTGCTGATGCTGCGCCTGAAGGAGTTCGAGGCAGGCTGGCCACATTACGAGTGGCGCTGGCCCGCCAGCCAGCAGAACCAGCAGCAGGTATTCAACATTCCCCAGTGGCAAGGCGAGCCGCTGCAAGGTAAGTCGCTACTGGTGTGGGCTGAGCAAGGCATCGGGGACCACATCATGTTCGCCAGCATGCTGCCCAGCCTTCTGGCGCTGGGTGGCAGGATCTGTTTCGAGAGCTACGCAAGACTCGACCCCATCCTCAATCGCAGTTTCCCGCAGGTCGAGTTCATCCGCCGCGAGCAGTCCGGCACGGTGAACGACGGGGTGCAGATGCTGTATCGGCAGAACTGGCCGCGCTGCGACTTCCATATCCCGATGGGCAGCCTGGGCCGCTGGCTTCGCCCGGACCTGCCTTCCTTCGCGAGCCCGTCAGGCTATCTGAAGGCCGATCAGGCCGGTGCTCAAGCCAAGCGTGAAGAGTACAGCAAGCTTTTCCCTGGCAAACGCCTAATCGGCCTCTCCTGGCGTGGCGGCACCAACGTGTCCAACGACATGCAGAGCCGCCGCATCACGATGTCCGAACTGGCCCGTCTATCCAGTCTGCCGGGCGTGCAGTTCATCAACCTGCAGTATGGCGACACTCTGCTGGAACGCTACGAGGCACAGATCCTGGGCCTCAATATCCACCACGATCCAAGCGTGGATCCGCTGACCAGCATGGACGCTCAGGCCAATCAGCTGGCTGCACTGGACACAGTGCTGAGCATCGACAACACGACTGTACATCTGGCCGGCGCCTTGGGCATCCCGACCTATGTACTGCTTCAACTTAACCCCAACTGGCGTTGGGCTCTGAATGACAGCCAGAGCTATTGGTACCCATCGGTCCATCTCGTGCGCAACCTGGAGATCGGCAGGTGGGGCAACGTTCTGGACAAGGCCGTCACCGCGATGCGCGACAACGGCCATCTCTGATCTGACTGCAGGACAAAAACATGAAGTGTTGTGTGATCATCCCCGTAGGCCCAGGCCATCAGGACATCGTGAGCCGCGCGAAGGACTCGGTCGCCCGAGCGGTCGCCCATGGCCAAGGTGCCTTCAACGAAATCCAGGTACTGGAGATGGATGACAGCCAAGGGCTACTCGGCCGCTCGCATGTTCGCAACCTGGCGGTCAAGGAAGCCGGGAATCGCGGTATCGACTGGCTGTTCTTCCTCGACGCCGACGATGTGATGTGCCCCAGCGCCTTTGTTGATGTCGCCAGTCTGCTGCCGACCCATGACGCCATTTGGGGAGCCATTTTCGTCGCCGATCTGAAGGCGGGCCAGGTATCGCGGCGCGAGAACCAGATCAGTCCGATCGATAGCCTGGAGCAGGTGCTGCTGAACGATCCCTACCTGACCCTGCAGATGGGTCACTTCGTTCGCCAGGGCGTGGCTGAAGCGAATGCCTTCAATACGGAACTCGATACCGGCGAAGACTTCGACTACTACCTGCGCCTCTGGAAAGACCAGCGCTGCGTCAAGATCGATACCCCCCTGTTCCTCAACATCCGCGGGCAGCATTCGACCGGCCCACGTGCAGCCAGCGGCAACGACTGGCGTGAGGCGATCAATCAAGTGTTCGCAGACTTTTGCCGGAACAACGATGTGGTTGCGTCGATCCCTCTCAGAGAAGGCAGTCTCTCTCTGCGCCTGAGCAATACGCTGGACCCGATCCAGACCCTACTGGCTGGCGAGCGTCTGCATGACGGGGAGGAGCTGATCGAGGTGCTCCGCCGGCTACCACAGGATGCCCAACTGATCGACGTGGGCGCTCACCTGGGTAGCCATTCGCTGTTCCTTGCGCTCGCCGCCAATGCAGCCTCACTCGATAGCTATGAGGTGAACCCGGAACTGGCTCAATACCTGGAGTACAACCTGCGCCTGAACGAGCTTGACCCGGAACGCTATCGAGCTCACCAGATCATTGTCGGCGCGGGTCCGAACAATCCGGATAAAGCGGAAAGCCTGTTTGGCCGCATGGATCTGAAGGATTACAGCCAGGCGCAAGGTTCTGCGCTGGACAGCCTGCACCCCGAGACTGGCTGCCACCTGCTGCGAATCGATCGCCCCGGCCTGGAGATCGGCATCCTTCGTGGCGCCAGGGATCTGATAGAGAGGAACCGCCCACTGATCCTGGTGCGCGCCACTAATGACAACAAGGACAGACTCGTTTCCTGGAGCGTGGAAAACGGCTATCAGGTAGCACGAGCATTCGAGTATACGCTCAGCACTAACTACCTGCTGGCGCCGAACAAAGGGGCCTGATCCCGACCGTCGGGGAGCCCCTCACGGGGTCATCCCTTGCGGCGGTATACGTGAACAGTCAGGCGCACATCGCGCCCGACATTGAAGGCCGGAGTGTCATAACGGGCATACACGGCCTTGCCGTATCGCTCCAGTTCGAAGCCCTGACGCAACATGGCCCCCACATAGGCCTCTGGATCACGATTGAAGATCGGCGGATTGCCATCTCGTCGCCAGCGCTCATCCATCACCTCCCCAATCACCACTCGGTCCACTGCTGCACAGATCGGCGCCAGGAAGCGTCCCAGTTCCTCGTCGGGAATATGGCAAGCCACGGTGTAGATCAAGGCGGTCCCCGCCTTCGGCAATTCCGCTCCGGGCTCGATACATTCGAAGCGATAGCCGGGATGGTTTTCACGCGCCGTGCTGACCGCCGAAACGTTGACATCCACTCCCAAATAGCTCTGTGCAGGGAATGCTTTGCACAGACGGCCATATCCACACCCGACTTCGAGCACACCATCAGTGGCATCGATCATCTGACTGAGCATCAACCGGACATCGAAGCCCTCTGGAAACTCGCCGCCAACATCTGGAATGACATGCCTGAGGCCTTCAGCGTTCCAGAACGCCGCTAGTTCTTCGAGGGTTGCCATGCTACTTCTCTCCCGATACCGAATTAGAGTTTATTGAACAGGCTCAGCTGGCTGATCCGCGCGAACGCGGCCTGGGCCGCCTCCAACATGGTCTGCTGCAGCACCAGCTGCGATGTCGCGGCGGCCATGTCGGTGTCACGGATCGATGACTGCGTGGTGGTGTTGGTCAGGGCCAGGCTCTGATTTTCCTGGTTCAGCACATCGATGGTGTTGAGCCGCGCGCCAATCGAGGACTGGGTGGCGAGCACCTGGTCGCTCGCCTTGTCCAGGTTGGTGATCGCCGTCGCCACCATGTTACGGATGTTCAACTGCGCCTGCGGATCGCCTGCCGTGGACGTATTGAGCGCGTCGCGCAGGTCGCCGATTGTGTTGAGGATATTCTGCCGTTCGGGCGAGCTGGCGGTGACGCTGAACTGATCGCCGGCAGCCGGCGCTGCACTGATGCTCATGTCGACGCCGGCCACGGTGACGGTCTGTGGGAAGGTTGCGCCCAGAGTGCCGGTGGAAAGCGGCGTGGCCCCCTGGCTGGTGGGCAGCGCATAAACCTCGAAGGCGGTGGCACTGGTGAACTTGAGCTGCACGCCACTGCTGGGGAACTGCGTGGTGTAGGCCGTGTTGTTGCTCACGGTGGCCGAGGTGATCTGCGCGGTGGAAGTATTGGTGGCACTGCGCTTGATCGACAGGGTGTCCGGTGCGGTACCGAAGCTGAAGCTGTAGCCATTGACCAGGCTGTCCATATTGCTGGCGTCGTCGCTGGACGGCAGCGAAACGTCGAGCTGGAACTGTGCGCCGCGGAAGCTGATGGCATTGCTGTCGGTGGACGTGGCGTCGTAGGTACCGTTGGTGGTGGCCTCGCTGGTGACGTCGTTACCGTCCTTGTCGAGGATCTGGTACTGCGTGCCGCTGAGCACGTTGAGGGTGTACGGCGCACCGTCGCGGAAGCTGGCGTTGTAGTTGCTGTCGCTGGTCACCGTGCCCTGGGACAGGAACACGCGTTGGGTACCATCGGTGCTCGGGTTGCTGGTCACCGAGCTGACGGTACGGCTGGCGTTGGCGGCCATCTCGAAGATGCTCCAACCGTTGTCGTTGGTCGACATGGTCAGGTTATCGGAGATCTGCAGCTTGAGGGTGCTCTGGTCGCCCTGGTAGCTGAAGCTGCCGTCGGCGTTCTGCACGAAGGGCTGCACGGTGCTCTTGCTGCCGGAGAACAGGTAGTTGCCGCTGGCGTCCTTGCTGTTCATCAGGGTCAGCAGCTGGTTCTGGATCTCGCCCAGTTCGTCGGCGATGGCGCCGCGGTCCTCGTCGGTCATCGAACCGTCGCCGGCGCGCAGCGTCAGTTCGCGGGCGCGCTGCAGGGCGGTGGTGATGGAGTCGAGAACACTCTGTTCCTGGTTCAGGCTGTTGGTGGCACTGGTCATGTTGCCGCTGTATTGGGTCAGCAGCGCCTGCTGCTGTTCCAGTTGTAGCAGACGTGCGGCGCCGACGGGGTCGTCCGCCGGAGTCTGGATACGCGTGCCGCTGGAGATCTGCTCCTGCAGCTTGGCCAGGCTGGCATAGCCGCGGTTGTAGTTGTCGATATTCGAATTGAAGATCTGCGGGGTGGAAATTCGCACAACCATTTCAGCCTCCTCAGATGTTGTTGATCAGGGTGTCGAAGAGCGTCTGCGCGGTCTTGATGATCTGCGCGGAGGCCGTGTAGTACTGCTGGAACTTCACCAGGTTGGCCGCCTCTTCGTCGAGGTTCACTGCCGACAGCGAGTCACGGGTGCCCTGCGCATTGGTCAGCACCGCTTCAGTGGCGGTGGCGTCGAGCTTGGCCTGGTTGGCCGTGGCGCCAACGGTCTCGGTCAGGCTGCTGTAGGCGCCGGTCAGGCTCATGCCGCTACCGCTGCCCGTGCCGCTGCCGACGGTCTTGCTGGTCTGCAGGTCGATGAGCTTCTGCGCGTTGGTGTTGTCGGCGTCGCCGTCGCTGTTGAAGGCCACGGAGAAGCTGTCGCCCTCCCCCGGATAACCGGCGATGGTGGTCTCGAAGGTGAACGACGGCGTTCCCGGCACGGTGATGCTGAGGTCATTGCTCTGCCCCGGCACGATGTTGCCGGTACCCAGCGAGTTGCCCGCCGAGTCGTAGATGGTATAGCCCTGGGTGCCACCGCTGGCCGCGTCGAATACCAGCTTGACCGGCAGGCCAGCCTTGATCGCCGCCGACATCGCCGCGCTGTTGGTCGAGTCCAGCTGGGAGGTCAGGCTGGTGCCGCTGATGGTGCCGCTGCCGATGTTGCCGGTGGTGGTGCTGGCGGTTACCGCCGAGGCGAAGGCCAGGCGATTGGAGTCGGTCATGGTGACCGAGATGTCCGAAGCGGCGGTCCGGGTCGGGATCACCGTGAAGCGGTCGCCGGCCTGCACGGTGCCGACACTCTGCTGGCTGATGCTGAAGCCGTCGAATTCCTTGGGCGGATTATCGGTCAGATCACCGCTGCCCAGCACCGTGCCGTCGGAGGAGCGCTTGATGGTGTAGCCGGTGGCAGAGGTGAAGGTCACCTCATAGTCACTGGTGGTCAGCGCGCTGCTGTCGGTGATGTTGACGTTGAGGTTGCCGGTACCGGTGTTATGGGTGTTGGCCAGGCTGCGGTTGCCGATGACGCTGGCGTCGTTGATGTCCTTGAACAGCTGCGCGCCGAAATTGCCGTTCAGGTCCAGGCCCTGGGCGAGCTGGCTGTTGAAGGTATCGGCGAGGACGATGGCCATGCGCCCGAGTTCGTTCTGGGTCGTGTCGAGCACGTCGCTGCGGTAGCGCAGCAAACCGCCCATCTGTCCGCCGGTGACCACCGAGGTGACGTCCATGGTCGAGCTGCCGGAGCTCAGGCTCAGGCTGAACTGCGACGGGTTGTTGGCGCTCGGGCCTGCGGTCAAGGTAGAGGAATTGGCTCCCACCACCAGAGGCTGGCCGGAGCCCAGGTAGAGGTTGAGGCTGCTGCCCTGCTTGACCACGCTGACGCCAATCATGTCCGACAGCTGCAGCACCGCCTGGTCGCGTTTGTCCTGCAGGTCGTTGGCGCTGGCGCCGCCCGCTTCGGCGGCGATGATCGCCTGGTTGTACTGGGCGATGGTCTTGGCCAGGTCGGTGACCTGCCCGGCCAGGCTGTCCATCTGGGTGTTGACGTAGCTGTTCTGGGTGCCCAGCTGGGTGGAAATCGAGTTGAAGCGCTGCGCCAGGTTCGCGGCCTGGGTCAGCACCAGCTGGCGCGAGGCGGCGTCTGTCGGCGTCGCCGCGGCGGTCTGCAGCGAGGCGAAGAAGTTCTGCATGACCTTGGACAGACCGGTGGTGCTGTCGGACAGCAGCGAATCGATCTGGTTGACCTGGGACAGGTAGGTCTGCGCATCGCTGTCCACCGAGGTGGCACCGCGCAGCTGGTTGGCCAGGAACTCGCTGTACATCCGGCGGACGTCCTGCACCGTGGTACCGGTGCCGACGTAATACCGCCCCGCGAACTGCTCGGCGGAGGTCACCTGCGACGTCGTCTGGCGGGTATAGCCGGCCGTGTTGACGTTGGTGATGTTGTTGCCGGTGGTGCTCAGCGCCGCTTGCGAGGCGTTGAGGCCGGACAGTCCGATGGATAAGAGGCTCATGGTCTTTCCTTAGCGCAGTCCTTTGTACAGGGCTTCACAGTGTGCGAGTCGGGGTGTCGGCCATCGCAACGGTCTGGTAGACCTGCATCTGCTTGGCGATCTGGTTCACCTTGCGCGCGTACTGCGGGTCAGTGGCATAGCCGGCGCGCTGCAGCTCCTTCATGAACTGGTCCGGGCGCGCAGCGGAATCCAGTGCATCCTGATAACGGTCGTTGTTCTGCAGGAAGCTGACGTAATCCTGGAAGCTCTGTTCGAAGGAGTTGTAGGCGCGGAACGACGCCACCTCCTTCACTTCCTTGCCTTTCTCGAATTCGGTAGTGGTGGCGCGGGCGGAGTCGCCCTTCCAGCTCGAGCCGGTCTTGATGCCGAACAGGTTGTGGCTGCTGCTGCCGTCGCGCTGGGCAATCATCTTCTTGCCCCAGCCGGTTTCCAGCGCGGCCTGGGCCACCAGGTAACGCGGGTCGACACCGATGCGCTTGGCCGCGCGCTCGGCCATGGGCAGCATGGTGCTGATGAAGTCGTCGGCCGAGGCGAACATCGACTTGCCCGGCCTGGTGGAGATCGCCGAGGTATCGACATCGGCCACCGGCACGCTGGTGTCGATCTGCTTCGTATAGGCCTGATTGCCACGCCAGTCGTTGCTGGCCAGCTGCGCCGGCTGGTTGGCGGTGGAAGCCACGGAGCCGTCGGCACCCGGCACGATGCCCGCAGCGATACGCTGGGCGAGCTTGCCCGGCAGCGCGAGGCGACGAGCATTCAGCGCCTGGCGATCGTCACGGCCAGCGTCAGGTTGCGGCAAGGCCTTGCCGTTGGCGGCAAACACGCTCGGGGTCTTCTGCCGGTCGGACGCCGCGGCGGTGGCCGCTGCACTCTGGGTACCGTCAGTGGCGGACTGTACGCCAGCCTGGGCAAAGGGATTGTTGCCGGTGTGGCGGACGCCCTGCATCTTTTCCATCTGCTTGACCAGCACGTCGGCCAGGCCGATGCCATGCCCCTGGGTGGCCAGGGACACGGACAGCTGATGGTCGTACATGTCCTGGTACTGCTTGGCCGCTTCGCTGTTCATCGGGTTGTCCTTGGCGAACACCTCGTTGGCCGAACGCATGGACTTCAGCATTTCGTTCATGAACAGCGACTCGAATTCCTGGGCGACCTTGCGGATGTTCCCGGCGCTGTCGCGGTTCGCGCCGGTCTTCATCGCCGACAGGCGATTGAGGTCGGAGTAGGAACCGGAGTCGGTGGTCGAGGTACCAGCAGAAAGCAGTCGGGCGTCCACGGCGGCGTCCTCAGATCACGATCAGGTCGGCTTGCAACGCGCCGGCCTGTTTCAGGGCTTCGAGGATCGCCATCAGGTCGCCGGGCGCGGCGCCCACCTGGTTAACGGCGCGTACGATTTCATCCAGCGTGGTGCCGGGGCCGAACTTGAACATCGGCTTGGCTTCCTGGTTGGCGCTCACGTTCGAGCGCGGCACCACGGCGGTCTGGCCGTTGGAGAACGGGCCGGGCTGGCTGACGATGGGGTCTTCGGTGATGGTCACGGTCAGGCTGCCATGGGTCACGGCGGCCGGCGACACGCGCACGTTCTGACCGATCACGATGGTGCCGGTGCGCGAGTTGATGATGACCTTGGCCACGGCTTCGCCGGCCTGCACGTCGAGGTTCTCCAGCACGGACATGTAGTCCACGCGCTGGTTCGGGTCCAGCGGCGCGCTGACGCGCACCGAGCCGCCGTCCACGGCCTGGGCGACACCCGGGCCGAGCAGTTCATTGATGCGGTCGACGATGTGCTTGGCGGTGGTGAAGTCCGGGCGATTGAGGTTCAGCGTCAGGGTATTGCCCTGGTCGAAGCCGCTCGGCACCGCACGCTCGACCGTGGCACCGGCAGGAATGCGACCGGCCGACGGCACGTTGACAGTGATCTTGGAGCCGTCACGGCCTTCGGCATCGAAGCCGCCGACCACCAGGTTGCCCTGGGCGATGGCGTAGGTCTGACCGTCGATACCCTTGAGCTGGGTCATCAGCAGGCTGCCGCCGCGCAGGCTCTTGGCGTTGCCGATGGAAGAGACGGTGACGTCGATGGCCTGGCCCGGTTTGGAGAAAGGCGGCAGGTCGGCATGGATGGATACCGCCGCGACGTTCTTCAACTGCACGTTGCCCGAACCGGCCGGTACCTTGATGCCGAACTGCGCCAGCATGTTGTTGAAGGTCTGCAGGGTGAACGGCGTCTGGGTGGTCTGGTCACCGGTGCCATTGAGGCCGACGACCAGGCCGTAGCCGATCAGCTGGTTATTGCGCACGCCCTGGATGGTGGCGATGTCCTTGAGCCGTTCGGCATGGGCGGCCGGCACGACCATCAACGCACAGAGCAGCACCAGGCTGCAGGAGCTAGCTTGCTCGCGAACCCGGCGGATCAGAGACTTCGCGAGCAAGCTCGCTCCTACAGTGATCATCACATTCACCCTGCTCAGAACGGGAACAGCGGGCTGAGGAAGAAGCGATCGAACCAGCCCGGTTGGCTCGCATCGGCGAACGCACCGGTGCCCGAGTAGGTGATGCGCGCGTCGGCCACACGGGTGGACGACACGGTGTTGTCGGTAGCGATGTCGTCGGCGCGAATCAGGCCAGCGATGCGCACCAGCTCATTGCCGGTGTTCAGGGTCATCCACTTCTCGCCACGCACGGCGAGGATGCCGTTGGGCATGACATCGGCCACGGTCACGGTGACCGAACCCGTCAGGCTGTTGCTCTGCCCGGCGGCGCTGTCACCCTTGGCTTCGCGGTTGCCCGAGTACTCGGCGGAAAGGCTCAGGTCGCCGCCGCCTACCGGGTTGTTGGTGGTCAGGCTGCTGCCGAACATCGAGGTCAGGCCGAGCTTGTTGCTGCTGTCCTTGGAGATGTCCGAGTTGGCTTTCTTGCTGGCCTGGGTCTTCTCGTTGAGGGTGATGGTGATGATGTCACCCACGCGGAAGGCCTTGCGGTCGCCGTAGAGGTTGTTCTCGAACCCGGCCTGGTAGATCGATCCGTTGTTCTGGGCGGCCGGCGCAGGCGTGCGCGGCAGCACCGGAGCGTAATAGGGATCGTCCGGCTTGGGCGGAGGGCTCACGCACCCTGCCAACGCGGCGATGGCCAGCAGCGGAAGGAGGTGGGAACGGTTCATCTACAGCTACCTCTCGGGGAGAGCGACTACGGGATCAGCGGGTTACAGGTTTTGCGTGACGAAGGAGAGCATCTGGTCAGCGGTGGAGATCACCTTGGAGTTCATCTCGTAGGCGCGCTGGGTGGTGATCATGTTCACCATCTCTTCCACCACGCTGACGTTGGAGTTCTCCAGGGTGTTCTGCAGCACGGTGCCCAGGCCGTTCAGGCCCGGGGTGCCGACCTGGGGCGCGCCGCTGGAGGCTGTTTCCAGGAACAGGTTGTCGCCGGTGGCCTGCAGGCCCGCCGGGTTGATGAAGTCGGCGGTCTGGATGTTGCCGATGATCTGCGGCGTGGCGTTGCCGGCGACGGTGACAGAGACGGTGCCGTCGTTGCCGACGGTGAAGGTCTGGGTTTCCGCCGGGACGACAACGGCCGGCTCCAGGGTATTGCCGTTGGAGGTGACGATCTGACCGTCGGAGTTCAGGTGGAAGCTGCCGTCACGGGTGTAGGCGACGGTGCCGTCCGGGGTCAGCACCTGGAAGAAGCCGCGACCGTTGACCGCCAGGTCCAGCGGGTTGTCGGTGGTCTGCAGGCTGCCGGCGGTGAAGTTCTTCTGGGTGCCGACGATGCGCACACCGGTACCCAGTTGCAGGCCCGAGGGCAGCTCGGTGTCCTGGGTCGAGTTGGCGCCGGGCTGACGCTTGATCTGGTAGAGCAGGTCCTGGAACTCCGCGCGGTCGCGCTTGAAGCCCGTGGTGGACACGTTCGCCAGGTTGTTCGAGATGGTGGTCAGGTTCATGTCCTGGGCGGACAGACCGGTCTTGCTGACCCAAAGTGCCGGAAGCATGTCGTTCTCCTCGGGCGCCGGATTCGTGGCGCCTCGAACGGTTAATCAGGTTCTAAATCAACTGAACTGCAAAACACGCGCCATCGACTGGGAGTCTTCTTCGGCGGTTTTCATCATCTTCACGTGCAATTCGAACTGGCGAGACAGCGCCAGGATCGAGGTCATCTCGTCCACGGCGTTGACGTTGCTGGCCTCCAGCACACCGGACTGCACGCCGGCATTGGCGTCGGCCTGCGGGGCGGGCTGGCCCGACTTCAGGCGAATGAGGCCGTCGCTGCCTTTCTCCAGCTGCTTGGGATCGAGCGTGACCAGCTTGATGCGGTCGACGGTGGCCAGCGCGTTAGGTTGGTTACCCTGGCCGCGGACGGTGATGGTGCCGTCCTGGCCGATGTCGATCTTCTCTTCCGGCGGAATCGCGATCGGCCCGCCATTGCCCATCACCGGCATGCCGTCGCCGGTGCGCAGTTGGCCGAGGGCATCGATTTCGAGGCTGCCGGTGCGCACATAGGCTTCGCCGCCGTCCGGCGCCTGTACGGCAATCCAGGCATCGCCCTTGGCAGCCACGTCCAGGTCACGGCCGGTCTCCTGCAGGGAGCCGGTGGTGAAGTCGGTCGCCGGGCGTTCGCTCATGGCGAAGACGCGCGCCGGAAAGCTGTCGCCGAACACGGGCATGGCGCGAGCTTGTTCGAAGTCGCGGCGGAAACCGGTCGTCGAGATGTTCGCCAGGTTGTTGGCGTGAGCCTGCATGGCTTTGGTGTTCTGGCTCGCGCCGCTCATGGCGACATACAGCATTCTGTCCAAGGCATTCCTCCAGTGCCGAGTCGAATTCCCGGCGGTGCTGGAGTGGAGCTAGCAAGGGCTATGCCAGACCGATAACAACCACATAATCAATTGATATTTAAAGAATTTTTAAAATATCCAGCATCAGCCCGCTACTGAATGGCCGGGAAGCGGCGACAGACTGCCGCCACCGGCAACTTGACGCCAAGTTGAAGAAGTCACTCTTCAGAGGCACGCCCTATCAGAGGGGCTACCTGGAAAATTCTTCGCTCGGAAGAAGTTGAGCGTCCGATTCTTCGCTGTGTTCTGGCCGATCGTTCCACTTCATTCCCACTCAGCCCATCGCCCAAGGGGACGATGCTAATTAAGGAAGACCGGCCCAGCCGGCAGTAGCCACTCAGCTTCTGGTGGCCTTGTTCACTCTCGACGTGAGTACTTCCGAAGATGGTCCATTCCGCTACTGTCACCCGGCGCAATCTGCTGTCCATGATCGGCATGGCTGCCGGCGGCGCCGTGCTGTACCAGGCCATGACCAGCCTGGGCTACGCCGCGGTACCACCCTACCGCGGGCCGATGAAACTCGAAGGCGCGCCCAAGGGCGCCAGCGTGTTGATCCTAGGCGCTGGCATCGCTGGCCTGGTCTCGGCCTATGAGTTGCGCAAGGCCGGCTACAAGGTGCAGATCCTCGAATTCAACGCCAAGGCCGGCGGCCGCTCCTGGACGCTGCGCGGCGGAGACGAATTCACCGAACTGAGCGGCATCAAGCAGGTGTGCCGGTTCGACAAGGGCCAGTACATCAATCCCGGTCCGTGGCGCATCCCCTACAACCACTACGCGATGCTGGACTACTACAAGGAACTGGGCGTCGGCCTCGACCCGTTCTTCCAGGTCAACTACAACGCCTATGTCCACGCCACCGACGCCTTCAGCAGCCAGCCACAGCGCTTGCGCCATGTGCAGTGCGACTATCAGGGCGGCGTCTCGGAACTGCTGGCCAAGGTGGTCGGTCAGGGCACCCTGGACTCGCCCCTGACCAAGGAGGACCAGCAGAGGCTGCTCGAATCGCTGAAGGACTTCGGCGCCCTGGACAACAACTACCGCTATTCGAAGAACCTGGTCTCCAGCGCGCGGCGCGGATACGAGATCGACCCCGGCGGCGGCCTGATGCCGGTGGCGAGCTATTCCGAGCCGACTCAGCTGGGCGACCTGCTCAAGTCCGGCCTCTGGGCGGCGATCTCCCAGGGCCAGCTGTATGAATTCCAGACCGCGCTGTTCCAGCCCACCGGCGGCATGGACATGCTGCCCCGGGCCTTCGAACGCGAGCTCAAAGCGGTCCTGCAATTCAACGCCAAGATCAGCAGGATCGAGCAGACCGACAAGGGCGTCACCGCCACCTACACCGACCTGAAGACCGGCAAGACCCAGCACGCCAGCGCCGACTGGTGCATCTGCACCCTGCCCCTGTCGATCCTCAGCCAGCTCGACATCAATGTCAGCGACAAGATGAAGGCCGCCATCGCTGCCGTTCCCTATGACACCGCTTTCAAGGCCGGCATCCAGTTCAAACGGCGCTTCTGGGAGGACGATGAGCGCATCTACGGCGGCATCACCCGCACCAACCTGCCGATCAACCGCATCAGCTACCCCATGGCCGGCATCAACCAACCCGGCAAGGGCGTTCTCATGGCGGCTTACACCTTCGGCGCGGACTCCTACAAATTCACCGCCATGACTCCGGACGAGCGCCTGCAGAAGGTTCTCGAATACGGCGCGCAGATCCACCCGCAATACCACGATGAGTTCGACAACGGCATCACCGTCGGCTGGCACCGGGTTCCCTGGAGCAACGGCTGCTACGGCCTGTGGACCGAAGAAACGCGCAAGGAGCACTACGACAACCTGTGCCAGATCGACGGCCGCATCCTCCTGGCCGGCGAGCACGCTTCCTACATTCCCGGCTGGCAGGAAGGCGCCGCCCTCTCCGCCCGCGACGCTGTCACCCGCCTGCATCGGCGCATCGTCGGCTCAGCCTCCTGAGGATTACTGCCATGCAACCACGCCATTCCTTCTTTGCCCTGCTGACCCTGCTTCCAACCCTTGCGCTGGCCGGCCCCGACCCCATGCGCCGGGACGACGCGATCTTCCAGAACGACCACAACAACTTCACCAGCACCGACGGTGCCGTGCTTTACCAGTCCATCTGCCAGGGCTGTCACATGCCCGAAGGCCAGGGCGCCCACAGCGGCGCGGGGATGTATCCCAAGCTCGCCGACAACCCACGCCTGGCCACTCCGGACTACCCCGCCACCATCATGCTCAACGGCTTGCACGGCATGCCCAGCTTCAGCGCCGACCTGAACGACACGCAGATTGCCGCCGTCGCCAACTACGTCACCACCCACTTCGGCAACAAGAGCACGCAGACCATCACCGCGCAGCAGGTCAAGGAACTGCGACCGCCCAAGCCCATCACCTACCAGGAAGGCTGACCGATGAAACGACTCCAATGCTTCACCCTACCGCTTGCCCTCATCCTGCTGGCCGGTCCGCTCTACGCCAGCGCCGCCGAGGTGATCCGCTACAAGCTGCCGGACTCCAACTTCCCCATCGCCCTGGCGGTGGAGGTGCCCGAGGGTTACTCGGAAATCCATGTCAGTGGCCTGACGCCCGGCGCCGTGCCGCAGAAGGACCTCTCCGGCGCCACCGTGGTGTACGGCGATACCAAAACCCAGACCATCAGCGTCCTTCAATCCATCCAGAGCACCCTCAAGTCCATGGGACTGGGCATGGATGACGTAGTGAAGATGCAGGCCTACCTGGTGGGCGACCCGAAGCAGGGCGGCAAGATGGACTTCGCCGGCTTCATGGAAGGTTACAACCAGTTCTTCGGCACCGCGTCTCAGCCCAAGGTGCCGGCGCGCTCAGCCATCCAGGTGGCCGGTCTGTTCGATCCGGGCTGGCTGGTGGAGATCGAAGTCACCGCCGTACGCAAGAAGCCCTGATCCGCCAGCCCCGCCAACGGCCCCGTCAGCAAGGGGCCGACGTGCGCCCCGAAGAGGCACACAACACCCCTTCCCTGAAGACCCAAGGAACCCGATATGAGCCAGACAGTGGCAGAACTCATGGTCGACATCCTGCACAGCGCAGGTGCCAGACACTGCTGGGGGATTCCCGGCGACACCCTCAACCACTTCACCGACGCCCTGCGACGCCAGGGCAAAATCCGTTGGGTACACGTGCGTCACGAAGAAGCCGGCGCCTTTGCCGCTGGCGCCGAGGCGTTGATCAGCGACACCCTGACCCTGTGCGCCGGCAGCTGCGGGCCGGGCAGCCTGCACTTCATCAACGGCCTGTTCGAGTCCCACCGCAACGGCGCGCCGGTGGTACTGATCGCCAGCCAGATCCTCAGCGACACCCAGGGCACGGACTTCCCCCAGGAAGTCGACTTCCTCCAGGTCTACAGCCGTTGCAGCGTCTACTGCGAAGAAATCCACAGCCCGCAACAGGCCGTTCAGAAGACCCGGCAGGCCGTTCAGGAAGCGCTGAACAAGCGCGGCGTCGCCGTGCTGGTGCTGCCGGCCGACATCGCCGGCATGCCTGCACCGACCGGCGCCAAGGCACTGCCACCGATCAGGCCCCAGCCCAGAGTGAGACCTGCCGACGACGAATTGCAGCAGATCGCCGCGCTACTCAATGCCGGCAAGTCCGTTGCCATCTATGGCGGCATCGGTTGCGCCGGGGCACAGGATGAGGTGAAGAAACTGGCAGCAGCGCTGCAGGCACCCATCGCCCACAGCTCCCGCGCCAAGGACTTCCTCGAACCGGACAACCCGTTCAACGTCGGCATGATCGGCATGATGGGGCACGAGTCCGGCTGCTATGCCGTCAGCCAGTGCGACACGCTGCTGATCCTCGGCTCGGGATTCGCCTGGCGGCAGTTCTACCCGGAGCACGCGACCATCATCCAGATCGACCTGGAAGCCAGCCATCTCGGCCGCCGCCATCCGATCAGCCTCGGTGCGGTGGGCGATGTGCGCAGCACCGTGGAGGCGCTGCTGCCGCTGATCACCCCGCGCCAGGAACGCAGCTTCCTCGACCACTGCCGGGAGCGACACAGCAAGGCACTGGATGGCCTGCGCGAGCATGCCCAACCAACGCACAGCGGCTTGATCCGCCCGCAGTACCTGACCAGCCTGATCGACCGCCACGCTCCGGCGGATGCGATGTTCACCGCCGACGGCGGTTCACCGATGATCTGGATCCTGCGCTACATCAGCGCCCTGCCGGGCCGGCGTACCCTGGCCAGCCTGGTGCACGGCACCATGGCCAACGCCATGCCGCAGGCCATGGGCCTGAAGGTCGCCTTCCCGGAACGTCAGGTCATTGCCCTGTGCGGCGACGGCGGCCTGTCGATGCTGATGGGCGACCTGCTGACACTGGTCCAGGAGAAGATTCCGCTGAAGCTGGTGGTGTTCAACAACAGCGCGCTGTTCTTCGTCGAACTGGAGCAACGGGTGGAAGGCATGCTCGACGCCTTCACCAACCTGCAGAACCCCGACTTCGGCCGCGTGGCAGAGTCCATTGGCTTGTGGGGGCGCAAGGTGACGCACTGCGACGAGCTGGAGGCAGCCGTCGTCGAATGGCTGGCGCAGCCCGGCCCCGCACTGCTGGACGTGGTGGTGAATCAGGAGCTGGTGATGCCGCCCAAGGTTGCCCCCGAAGCGGTCAGGGGCATGGCCCTGTATGCCGCCAAGGCAGTCATCAGTGGGCACGCCGGTGACGTGGTGAAGATGATCGAGAACCACCTCGCTCGCTGACCACTCACCCGCTGACGCGCCATTCGCAGCAAGGCGCGCGGTAAAGAAAAAGGCCCAGCCGGTTTACCCGGCGGGGCCTTTTCTCATGACGCCGATCAGCGCAGGTTGATGATGGTGTCGGAGATGGTGCTTTCGGTCTGGACGGTCTTGGCGTTCGCCTGGTAGTTGCGCTGCGCCACGATCAGGTTCACCAGCTGCGCGGTGAGGTCGACGTTGGAGTCTTCCAGGGTGCCCGAGCCGACCGAACCGAGGGTGCCGGAAGTCGGCGTGCCGATCACCGCCTCGCCCGAGGCCAGCGACTGCTTCCAGCCGGTATTGCCCACCGGAGTCAGGCCCTGGGTGTTGGCGAAGTTGGCCAGGATCACCTGGCCGATCACCTTGGACTGGCCATTGGTGTAGGTGGCGTACATCTGCCCGTCTTCGGCGAACGACAGACCGGACATCTGGCCAGTGGCGTAGCCGTCCTGGGTCACCGCGGTCACGGCGAAGGAGCCATTGGTCTGGGTGGTCTTGGTCAGGTCGATGCTGATGCCGCCGGTAGCGCCCGCTGCGCCGTTGGCGCCCCAGGTCACCGGGCTGGTGGTGGAGTTGGTGACGGCCGCCGGGGTCCAGCCGGTCAGGGTCAGGGTCTTGTCGGCGTTGACGGTCATGCCGGTGGAAGTGATGCCCGTCAGCTGGCCGGCGCTGTTGAAGGTGATGTCACTGCTCAGCGGCGTGGTGCTGGTCGGGGTCTGCGGGTTGCGACCGTCCACCAGGGTGTACATGGACCAGTTGTTGGCGCTGTCCTTGACGAAGTAGTTCGTCATGGTGTGTGAGTTGCCCTGGGAGTCGTAGATATCCACCGAGGTCGACCAGTTGTAGCTGTCCGAGTCGGTCGCATCGAACGGCGTGGTGGTCGGCGTGGTGGCGTTGGAGTTCAGGCTCAGGGTCGAGGTGATCGTGGAGGTCGGGCTCGGCGGCTGGTTGGCGGTGTCGACCTTCAGGTCGGTGATCACGCCGTTGACGATGTTGCCGTTGGCGTTGACGCCGTAACCCTGCAGGCGGTTGCCCGAACCATCGACGATGTAGCCGCTGGCGTCGGTATTGAAGGTGCCGTTGCGGGTGTAGACGCGGCTGCCGTTGTCGCTGGTCATGAAGAAGCCGTTGCCGCTCACTGCCAGGTCCAGGCTGCGACCAGTGGTGCTCAGGTTGCCCTGGGTGAACTGCTGCGAGACGGCCTGGGTGACCACGCCGTTACCCACGGCAATGCGGCCAGTGCCGAGCATCGAGGAGGCGTAGAGGTCGGCGAACTCGGTGCGCGACGACTTGAAGCCGGTGGTGCCGACGTTGGCGATGTTGTTGCCGGTGACGTTCAGGTCCATCGACGCGGCGTTGAGTCCACTCAGGGCGGTATTGAAAGACATGTGTTGCTCCTGTGCCGAAACGCGGCGTTATTTTCCGATGGTCTGAATGCTGGAGGCGGAAACGGCGCCGATGCCCGCCAGGTTCAGGGACATTTCCCCGCCGTTCTGGCCGAGCGTGACGCTGTTGACCGTGGCCGGCAGGTAGGTGGTCAGGGCGGTACTGGTACCGTCCAGGCTGGCGGTGGCCTTGACGGTGTAAGTGCCGGCACCCACCAGCTCGCCGCTGTCGTCCTTGCCGTCCCACTTGAAGTCGATGTTGCCGGCCTTCTGGCTGCCCATGTCGACGGTGCGCACCAGGTCTCCGGAGTCGTCGTAGATCTTCAGGGTCACGCCGTCGCCGCCGGACGGCATCACCAGGGTGCCGTTGACGCCGGCACTCGGGTCGTCGACCTGTACCTTGCTGGAGTTGACGATCACCGAGCGGCCGACCAGCGAGGAAGCCTGCAGGGCCTGCGACGACTGGAACGAGGAATAGAAGGTACCCAGGGTGGTATCCAGGTTCTGCATGCTCTCCAGGCTGCTGAACTGCGCCAGCTGGGAGACGAACTCGGTATTGTCCTGCGGGTCCAGCGGGTTCTGGTTGTTCAGCTGGGTGACCAGCAGTTGCAGGAAGGAATCCTTGCCCAGCGCGCTGGTCCCGGTCTCGGTCGTGGACGACGAGCTCTTGGACCCGGCGTTCAGCGACGTCAGGACCGAGTTCGACGTGGTGTTATCGGTATTGATGCTCATGGGGCGTCCTCTGCGCTTACTGACCCAGGGTCAGGACCTTCTGCATCATCTGCTTGGCGGTGTTCATCATTTCCGCGTTGCTCTGGAAAGAACGGCTGGCGGAGATCATGTCGGCCATCTCCTCCACCACGTTGACATTGGGGTAGTAGACGTAACCGTCCTTGTCGGCGGCCGGGTGATTCGGCTCGTAGCGCGGCACCAGTGGGCTCTGGTCCTCGACCACGCCCAGCACCTGCACACCCGAACCCGCCTGGTCGGTCTCGCCGAACAGCGAACCCTGGTCGCCGCCCTGGGCGTTCTGCAGCATGGTGGAGAACACCGGGTGACGGGCGCGGTAGGTCTGGTCGATGCTCGAGGAGACGCTCTCGGCGTTGGCGATGTTCGACGCGGTGGTGTTCAGACGGGTGGTCTGGGCACTCATGCCGGTACCGGCGATGTTGAAGACACTGGCGAGCGACATGGCGATTACTCCCCGCGCAGGGCATTCATCAGCCCTTTGAACTTGCTGTTGAGGAAGGTGAACGAGGCCTGGAACTGCACGGAGTTCTCCGCGTAGTTGGCCTGCTCGATCTGTTCGTCGACGGTGTTCTGGTCGACCGAAGGCTGGTTCGGGATGCGGTACTTCAGCGACTCGTCACCCATGCCGAAACCATCAGCGGCAATGTGATGCGAATTGGTCAGGGTCGCGCTGAAGGTGCCGTTCTTCATCTTGTCCGACTGGGCCGCCAGCACCGAGGCGAAATCCAGGTCGCGCGCCTTGTAGTTGGGCGTGTCGGCGTTGGCCAGGTTGTTGGCCAGAACTTCAGCGCGCTGGGAGCGGAAGCTCAGCGCTTGCTGGTGGATGCCGAGGGCTTTGTCGAAGCTGATGCTCATGGTCACGAACCTGTTTGCCGGTGTGGGCTTGCCAACACTTCAGCAAGGTGCGTGCCATATTTTCATTCCCTTTATTTTCAAGGGTTTGAGCGAATCTTTAGAGCGGCAAGAAGCGGCAAACAGCGGCAAAGCGGCAACTGTTTTCCTTGCCGCCAGAGGCAAGGCGGCAAGCTTGCCGCTGCGCTTTGCCGCCCTTGCTCGGCGCAGAACCGTCCCTGTAGGAGCGGACCTTGTCCGCGATTCCCGAGCACGAGATTCCGCCGTTCCAGAAAAAACAGGGCCACGCCCGGCGCCGGGCTTGTCGGCGGATCGCGGATAGGATCCGCTCCTACACAGGCCGATCCCTGCACAGGAGCGGACTTCGTCCGCGATCGGCTGAATGCGAATGCTGAATGTGAATGCAGTAGCAAGAGCCCCGCCCGAACAGGCGGGGCATCGGCCAATCACTTGGCCTTGTAGATGATCCCCGGGCTGCACTGGACCATCTGGTAATGGTCCGGCAGCGCGTTGAGCGCTTCGGATGCGCCGAGGAACAGATAGCCGCCGGGCTTGAGGGTGGCATGGATGCGCAGCAGGATGTCGCGCTTCACCTCAGCCGAGAAATAGATCAGCACGTTGCGGCAGAACACCATGTCGAACTTGCCCAGCGTCGCGTAGCTGTCCAGCAGGTTCAGCGCGCGGAACTCCACGCGACTCTTGATGGGCGGCTTCACCGTCCAGCGTCCGGGCGTCTTCTGGTCGAAGTAGCGCGCCAGGCGCTCCTGCGACAGGCCACGGCCGATGGCCAGGCTGTCGTACTCGCCGGCCTTGCAGGCAGAGAGCATGGAGCCGGAAAGGTCGGTGGCGACGATCTGCACGCCCGCCTTCAACTGGCCGAGGTTGGTGCGCTCGAACTCGTCAATGGCCATCGATAGCGAATACGGCTCCTGCCCCGACGAACAGGCGGCCGACCAGATACGCAGGCGCTGGCCGGGCGAGGCCTTGATCATCTCTGGCAGCACGCGGTTCTTCAGTACCTCGAAGGGGTAGGTATCGCGAAACCACAGGGTTTCGTTGGTGGTCATGGCGTCGACCACCTGCTCGCGCAGCTGGCTGCGCATCTGGATCTTCTGTACCAGTTCGCCCAGGGACTTGATGCCCTGCTGCTCCATCAACTTGTTCAAGCGGCTGGAGACCAGGTACTGCTTGTTGGCGCCCAGGAGGATGCCGCAGGTCTTCTCCAGGAAATCCCGGAACAGCTCGAATTCAGAATTGGTGGATGTCACAGATAAGCCTCTTTGCTCGTGGACGGCTGCCGGCAATACGACGACAGCTGCCTGACCGGTGCTCAAAAAACCATAGACGATGCGGGCGGCACCGGCGCCACCCGCATCTCGTCACTCAGGCATCAGGCCGTCGCGCCATCCACTGCCTTGATGCGGTCCGACACGCGGGCCGCCAGGTCATCGGGACGGAATTTGGCGAGGAAGTCGTCAGCGCCGACCTTTCTCACCATCGCCTGGTTGAACACCCCGGACAACGAAGTATGCAGGAGAATGTGCAGGTCCTGCATGCGCGGGTCGTGACGGATTTCCGCCGTGAGCGTGTAGCCATCCATTTCCGGCATTTCGATGTCCGAGATCACCATCAGCAGATCGCTGCCCGGATGTCCACCGGCGTCCACCATCTGGCGCAGGTAATCCAGCGCCTGGCGGCCGTCGTTGAGCGCCAGCACTTCCACGCCGACCGTTTCCAGGCAACGCACCAGCTGCTTGCGCGCCACCGAGGAATCATCCACCACCAGCACGCGCTTGCTCACCGCACGGGCCTGGGTCTCGGCATCCAGCACGCCCTCGGAAATATCCTCCGAGGTCGGCGCCACTTCGGCGAGGATCTTCTCCACGTCGATGATTTCCACCAGCTGGTTGTCCACCCGCGTCACCGCCGTCAGGTAGTGGTCGCGGCCGGTCCCCTTGGGTGGCGGATGGATCGACTCCCAGTTCATGTTGACGATGCGCTCCACCGAATGCACCAGGAAGCCCTGCACCTTGGTGTTGTACTCGGTGATGATCACGAAGCTGTTGGCGATGTCCCGCAGGGCGTGACGCCCCGTGGCCAGCGCCAGGTCGAGGATCGGAATGGTGCCGCCACGGATGTTCGCCACCCCGCGCACCACCTGGCTGGATTTGGGCATCACGGTCAGGCGGGGGCACTGCAGCACCTCCTTCACCTTGAACACGTTGATCCCGTACAGCTGGCTGCCGTTCAAGCGGAACAGCAGCAGTTCGAGACGATTCTGGCCAACCAGCTGCGTACGCTGGTTGACCGAATCCATGACTCCGGCCATTGAGCCTCCTGTGCACGCAACGCCGCCCGACTCACGAAGGCGGCATGACCATTGCTTGGATCGTTGCATGAAACAGGCAACGACATTTTTCCGACAGCTGAGACCCGCGCGCGCCCTGATGGCTGCGCTGCTCGGCATGACGGGTGCGCTGACCCTCTCCCCGGCTGGGGCGGAAGGCTTCACCGCGCCTGAAATCCTTATCGGCTCCACCCAGGGCTTTCTTGAGTTCAAGGTGGAAGATTATCTGCAGACTTCGGGCATAGACGCGCGCTACGAGATTGAGGTCGCACGCATCGACCCCCGCCTGCGCCTGACGCAATGCGACAAGGACCTGACGCAGAAGCTGGAAAGCCCGGCACAGCCCGTTGGTCGGGTCACCGTGCGGGTGCTCTGCGAAGGCAGCTCGCCCTGGACAGTATTCGTGCCGGCAACGGTCAAGCTGTTCCGTCAAGTTGTCGTCACCACCCTGCCCCTGCAGCGCAACCATGTCGTCGAACCGGGTGACGTCAGTGTCGTCGAACGGGACGTCGGCCAACTGAGCCAGGGCTACCTGACCGATCCGAGCCAGGTGGTCGGCATGAAGCTCAAGCGCCCGACCGTCAACGACCAGGTGCTGGCGCCGGTCTTCCTCGAACAGGCGGCGGCCGTGCGCAAGGGCGACCAGGTGGTGATTCGCGCCAGGACCAGTGCGATCAACGTGTTCATGCCCGGCGAAGCGCTGTCCGATGGCGTAACCGGTGAGCAGATCCGCGTGCGCAACCTGCGCTCCCAGCGTATCGTCAGGGCTCGCGTGGTGGAGCCGGGGACCGTGGAAGTCAGCCTGTAGCGCTCGACCTCGGGCTTTTTCTGGCATGATGAGCGCAGCCCTCTGCAAAATGTGCTCAGGCGCACGAAAATTCGGCCTAAAGTTTCTTTCAGGACGGCCGAAAAGCTTGGCAAGCGTCCAATACCTCCAGAGGTTTCCACCATGGTCATCGACTTCAACCGGCTGAACCCGGCCTCTACGACAGCCAGCACTGGCCGTAGCAGTGCTGCCCAGAGCGGTCGCAGCGAAGCCGCCGCAGAGAATGCCTCCGTCAACGCCCCGGCCAAGAGCGGCGAGTCGGTACAGCTGAGCGACACCGCGCAGCAACTGCAGAAAGTAAGCGATCAACTGAAGGACCAGCCCGTGGTCGACAACGAGAAAGTGGCCCGCATCAAGGCGGCCATCGCTGACGGCAGCTACCAGGTCGACAGCCAGAAAGTCGCCAGCAAGCTGCTCGATTTCGAATCCCAGCGCTGAGTTCACTCAGCGCCTGGTCAACCGCTAGTACGCCGAGCCCAAGATGTCCGATGCCCTGCTTTCCCTGATCAACGGCGACATCGAAGCAGCCAGCAACCTGCTGCAGCTGATCGACGACGAGTACCAGGCGCTGCAAGCACGCGACCTGGACCAGCTGCAGAAGCTGCTCGACAGCAAGCTGCCGCTGCTGCATCAGCTCGAGCAGAACGGTCGCATCCGCACCCAGGCACTGCAACAGGCCGGCGTCAGCGCGGACAGCAAAGGGCTTGCACAGATCGCCCAGGCGACCGGCAACACCGCTCTCACCGCTCGTGCCGAAGAGCTCGGCGCCCTGCTCGAACGCTGCCAGGAAGCCAACCAGCGCAACGGCCGCATCATCCGTTCCGGCCAGGCCAGCACCGAGCGCACGCTCGATATCCTGCGCGGCCAGGACACTCCTCGACTCTATGATCGCTACGGCGGCTCCACCCAGAGCAACCGCCAGCGCCCGCTCAGCCAGGCCTGAACTTCTCTGGCCTGAAGGCCCGCCCTAGGGCAGAATGCCACTATTCGGCCCTGCCCCGTGCACGACTCATAACAAACACAATGGAGACCCGCGGACCGTGTCCAATCTGTTCGCCGAGGAAAATGGCCCTCAACCACCGAAGGTGTTGAAAGCTCCGGTGGAGATCCACGCCAGCCTGAAAATGCTGATGGACAGTCACGATCCCCTGGTAATCACCTTCGAAGGGCGCGGCCAGCGCTTCCAGAGCTTCGTCGTCGAGATCAACCGCGAGCGCAACATCGTCGCCCTCGATGAACTCATCCCCAACGACGGCGAGCGCTTCCTGCAGAACGGCGAGCAATTCCGTATCGAAGCCTTCCACGAAGGCGTGCGCATCGCCTGGGAAAACACCCAGAACGCTTTCTTCTCCGAGATCGACGGCGCTCGCTGCTACTGGCTGCCAGTGCCGTCCGAGATGCTCTACCACCAGCGCCGCAATGCCTTCCGCGCCCCCGTGGGCCAGGGCCAACCGGTGGCCGTGGAGATTGGCGGCAGCAAGCTGAAGTCTCCACTCAAGGGCAGCCTGATCGACATTTCCGCCACTGGCTGCAAGATCCGCCTGGAAGGCAACGCCGCCGAGCGTCTGCAGCCCGGCCAGGTCTACGAGGAATTCACTGCGCGGCTGCCCTTTGGCGCGCTGACCATGGCGGTCGAACTGCGCCACGTGCATTTCGAGGAAAAGGTCGGCTACAGCTTTGCCGGCATGCGCTTCCACCAGATGAGCGGCCTGGCGCAGCGCAACATCGAGCGTTTCGTCTACCAGCTGCAACGCGAAGCCCGGCGCTTCGAGAAGGACGAGCTGTTCTAGTTCGTCCCGGGCGGCAAGCTCTTGCCGCCCTTCCCTTGCGGCCTCAGGCAGGCCGGCTTTCTTCCTCGGTTTCCGTTCCCGCTGCTGGCTCGGGAGTCGGCACGCTGTTGTCGTTGCCCTTCATCTGCTCTTCCACCGCCGATTCGTCGACCCGCGGGTCGAGCGCGGCGGACAGCGGCGAAGACGCCAGGCTGTCCGGCGTGGCGACGTGCTTGACCGGCGCCTCGTCGACGCGGTGCATACCACTGACCTTCTCCGGGCGCACGCGCCAGATCAGGATCAGTGAACAGGCGCAGACGAACGCATAGAGCATGTTCGCGCCGAACAGCTTCATCAGCGCACCGGCCGCCAGTGGGCCGATACAGGCACCCACGCCGAAGGTCACCAGCAGCATGGCCGTCAGCGAAACACGGCGTTCGCCCTCCACATGGTCATTGGAGAACGCCACTGCCAGCGGATAAAGGGTGAACTGGACCAGGCAGACGATAAACCCCATCGGCAACAGCCAGGCCAGCGAGATCGGGGGCAGCGGCAGCATCGGCAACAGTGCCAGCGGCAAAGCCACCACCAGCAGCAGGATCGAGGCATTGCGGATCAGCGCCGCCCGATCGTAGCGATCCGAGAGCCAACCCAGCGGCCACTGCACCACCAGCCCGGCGAAGATACAGCCGCCCATGAACACACCGATTTCCTCGGTGCTCAAGCCCTGGCGCACCGCATAGAGCGGCGCCAGGCCGTAGAAGGAACCAATCACCAGCCCCGACACCAGCACCGTGGTCAGCGACTGCGGCACCCGCTGGATGAAGAAGCGCGGCTCCAGCGGCGCCGGGCGCAGCGGTGCCGGGTGGACCTTGTGGGTGATCGCCACCGGTATCAGCGACATCGCAAAGCACAGCGCGATCAGCATCGGCAGTTCCGGGCCGAGCCCCGGATGCACCACCAGCACCAGTTGGCCGAGCACCAGCCCCAGGTACGAGGCCACCATATAGCCGGCGAACACCAGCCCGCGCTGGCGCGCCTCGGCCTGCTCGTTGAGCCAGCTCTCGATGACCATGTACTGGCACATCATCCCCAGGCCGATGGCGACCCGCAGGACCAGCCAGAACCCCATCCACGGCAACAGGCCGATGCCCAGCACGGCGGCGGTCACCAGGCCGCCACAGGCGACATAGGCGCGGATGTGGCCGACACGGGCGATCAGCCGGTGGCCGATCTTGCCGCCCAGTACCAGACCGAGGTAGTAGGCCGCCATCATGGCACCGATCCACAGCCCATCGACCTTCTCCGCGCCCAGGCGCAAGGCAAGGTAGGTACTGAGCAGACCGGAACCGGTCAGGAGCATGACGGCGGCGAAGTACAGAGCGCGGAAGGCAGTGACGATCCGAAGCATTGGACCTCCTGGTCCAGGACAACCCCGGCACAATGTCCGGGAAGCGGAAAGCGGGACTTGCCGTGACACAGTAGAGGCTGCCAACCGGCGCGTCGAGAGGCCTGCCGGGCCTGGAATAGCGGGCGTCGCACGCGGTCAAGCGGGGCGTTTCGAAGGATATCGGCCGGATGTACGAGGATGGCCGGAAGATCGCCTGGAAATGGCCGCCGATCACAGCTGCATCAGACTTTCGCCGCAGCTGTGTCGGCGGGCACGCGACTCAGGACCTTGACATCAGGCTCCAGGCATCAGGCCTGGGCAGCGAGTACTCGGCGCTCCCACGGGGTGATTTCGTCGAAGAAGCTGGTCAGCTCCATGGACTTGGTCGCGCAGTAGCCGTCGATGAACTCGTTGCCGAACACCTCGCGGGCCAGTTCGCTGCGTTTCAGGCGCTGCATCGCGTCGTACATCGTGCAGGGCAGCAGCAGCTCGTCCGGCACCTCGAACTCACCCTGGATCGGCGCAGTGGGCTCAAGACCCTGCTCGATGCCATGCAGGCCGGCAGCGAGGCTGGCGGCGATGGCCAGGTAAGGGTTGGCATCGGCACCGGCCAGACGGTTTTCCACACGACGGGCTACCGGTGCACTGGCCGGAATGCGCAGGCCTGCGGCACGGTTGTCATGGGACCAGCAGGCATTGTTCGGCGACGCGTACGGATGGCACAGGCGCTGGAAGGAATTCACGTTCGGCGCGAACAGCAGGGTGAAATCCGCCAGGCAGGCCTGCTGGCCGCCGATGAAGTGGCGGAAGAATGGCGTGGCATCACCGTTGGTATCGGTGAAGATATTGCGGCCTTCGCCGTCGACCACGCTCTGGTGGATGTGCATCGAACTGCCCGGCGTGTGCGCCAGCGGCTTGGCCATGCACACCACGATCAGCCCGTGCTTGAGCGCGACCTCCTTGAGCAGGTGCTTGAACAGGAAGGTCTGGTCGGCCAGCAGCACCGGGTCGCCATGCAGGAAGTTGATCTCGAACTGAGTGGTACCCATCTCGTGCATGAAGGTGTCGCGCTCCAGCCCCACCGCTTCCATGCAGCGGTAAACGTCCTGGAAGAACGGGCGCAGGCCGTTGTTGGAGGACACGCTGAAGGCTGAGTGACCGAGCTCGCGGCGGCCGTCGAGGCCGAGCGGCGCCTGGAAGGCTTCGTTGGCGTCGGGGTTTGGGGCGAAAACGAAGAATTCCAGCTCGGTCGCCACCACCGGGCTCCAGCCGCGCTCGGCGTAGCGCGCGACGACCTGCTTGAGCAGGCCACGGGTGGACAGGCCGGAGGGCTTGCCGTCGAGCTCCACCGCATCACAGATGGCGAAGGCGCGCGGCTCGTCGCTCCAGGGCAGGCGGTGAATCTGGGTCGGCTCGGCGATCAGGGCGAGGTCGCCGTCGTCGCTGCCGTAGAACTTCGCGGCCGGGTAGCCGCCCATGATGCACTGCAGCAGCACGCCGCGCGCCAGTTGTAGCCGGCGCCCGGTGAGGAAGCCCTCGCCGGTCATCACCTTGCCACGCGGCACCCCGTTGAGGTCGGGGGTGACGCACTCGATCTCTTCCACTCCAGCCAGGCGTTCGGCGAGCGGGTTCGCTAGATCGCTACTCATGACTTCTTATCCTTGTTCTTCTTGTCCTTGTCACAGGACGCCGCGCGAGGTGCGCGAGCCCGTACAAAATACGCACCACGCGTTCGATATTTCAAGCGGGCCAGAATGGGGCCGTTGCTAAAGCCACCGAGCGGAGTAACGGGATGAGCACGACGTAGGATGGCGTGGAGCGCAGCGATACCCATCAAATCGGCGCACCGACAGCATGGGTATCGCTGCGCTCCACCCATCCTACAAAGGCCCACGCCGGGAAAATGGTGCGCGCACGTACGGATGCGCAGAATGAAAACGCCGCTCCGGGGAGCGGCGTTTTCACTTCACCCACGACAATCAGAACAGATGGGTGAACAGCCAGTACAGCGAAGCGGAGAGCACGATGGCCGCTGGCAGGGTCAGCACCCAGGCCATCAGCAGGTTGCGGATGGTGCGCATCTGCAGGCCCGAGCCGTTGGCGGCCATGGTGCCGGCCACACCCGAGGACAACACGTGGGTCGTCGACACCGGCAACCCATACATGTCCGCCGCACCGATGGTCATCATCGCCACCAGCTCCGCCGAGGCGCCCTGGGCATAGGTCAGGTGGGTCTTGCCGATCTTCTCGCCGACGGTGACCACGATGCGCTTCCAGCCGACCATGGTGCCCAGGCCGAGAGCGATGGCCACGGCGACCTTCACCCAGAGCGGGATGAAGCGGGTCGACTCGTCGATCTTGCCCTTGAACGCGGCCAGCTTGCTGCTGGTGTCCGCGTCGAAGTTGCCGACCTTGTCCTTGTCCATCAGGCGGATCGCTTCGCTGGTCAGGTACATGTCGTTGCGCACGTTGCCCATGGCTTCGGCCGGCACGCGAGCCAGGCTGCCGTAGCCCTTCACTTCCGCGCCGATGGCGCCGGTCAGCGCCGCCAGGGACGGGATCAGCTCCGGCTTGGCTTCCTTGGTGCGCACATATTCCGACAGCACCGCACGCGGATCAGCCGGAGCCGCCTGCGGCGCGGCGCGAACCAGCGCCTGCTGGGTGACTTCGGCGACCGCGACGAACTGCACGGTCTGGTCCGCCGGCATGGTGCGGTTCAGCGCGTAGGCCATCGGCAAGGTGCCGACCAGGATCAGCATGATCAGGCCCATGCCCTTCTGCCCGTCGTTGGAGCCGTGGGCGAACGACACACCGGTGCAGGTGAGGATCAGCAGGCCGCGAATCCACCACGGCGGCGGGGTCTTGCCCTTCGGCGCCCTGTACAGCGCGCGATTCTTCACCAGCAGGCGCAGCGCCAGCAGCAGGAGCGCGGCGCAGACGAAGCCGATCAGCGGCGAGAGCAGCAGCGAATAGCCGACCTTGGTCGCCTGCGCCCAGTCGACGCCGCTGGTGCCATCGCGGCCGTGCATCAGTGCATTGGCGATGCCGACGCCGATGATCGAGCCGATCAGGGTATGCGAGGACGATGCCGGCAGGCCCAGCCACCAGGTGCCGAGGTTCCACAGGATGGCGGCGATCAGCAACGCGAAGACCATGGCGAAGCCGGCCGAGGAGCCGACCTGCAGGATCAGCTCCACCGGCAGCAGGGCGATGATGCCGAAGGCCACCGCGCCGCTGGAGAGCAGCACGCCGAGAAAGTTGAAGCAGCCCGACCAGACCACCGCGAAGTGCGGCGGCAGCGAGTGGGTATAGATGACGGTGGCCACCGCGTTGGCGGTATCGTGGAAGCCGTTGACGAACTCGAAGCCCAGGGCGATGAACAGGGCGACCCCGAGCAGCAGGAACGGCGTCCAGGTGGTAACCGTGGTGGTGACGTCATCGACGTCGCGCACCAGGCTCCAGGCCGAGAACAGCAGGCCGACGGCGAGCACGGCGAAGAAGATGAAGGCGGTAATGCGGCCGGGCTTGCGTTCCAGATGGGGCCGTTCTTCGGCGACGGGAAGATCGCCGGCGGCCAGGGTATCGGTGGTCATGCTGGGAGTCCGCGTGGAGGGGTGTCCCGGTCATGATCGGCGGGGAATGTTACAAGTTATGTCTCTATGCAGAGGCCGACCCTTGTAGGAGCGAGCTTGCTCGCGAACCGCCTGACGCCGCGACAATCGGCCAGGTTCGCGAGCAAGCTCGCTCCTACGAAAAGCGTTGCGCTACGAGCCTCAGAAACGTAGGGCGCATAACCTGGAACAGGTTATGCGCCGGCCCTGCTGCGGCGGATAACGCTGGCGCGTTATCCGCCCTATGAAAGCCGCGCAGGCGGCGTCGCGTGAGCGCCTGAAGCCTCAGTAAACCTCCGGCACCACGATCTGCTGCGGCGTCGGCGTACGCGAGTAATCCTCGTGGCGCTGGCGTGCAGGCAGGATCACCGCCGGGTGCTCGACATCCTCGTAGGGAATGAGATTCAGCAGATGGCTGATGCAGTTCAGCCGCGCCCGCTTCTTGTCGTCGGCCTGCACCACCCACCAGGGCGCCTCGGGGATGTGGGTACGCTCGAGCATGATTTCCTTGGCCTTGGTGTAGGCCTCCCAGCGGCGGCGCGACTCCAGGTCCATGGGGCTGAGCTTCCACTGCTTGAGCGGGTCGTGGATGCGGCTGAGGAAGCGCAGGTGCTGCTCGTCGTCGGAGATCGAGAACCAGTACTTGATCAGCTGGATGCCCGAGCGCGCCAGCATGCGCTCGAACTCCGGCACGCTGCGGAAGAACTCCTCGTACTGCTCGTCGTTGCAGAAGCCCATCACCCGCTCGACCCCGGCGCGGTTGTACCAGCTGCGGTCGAACAGCACGATCTCCCCCGCCGCCGGCAGGTGCGAGACGTAGCGCTGGAAATACCACTGGGTCTGCTCGCGGTCGTTCGGCGCGGGCAGCGCGGCGACACGGCAGACACGCGGATTCAGGCGCTGGGTGATGCGCTTGATCACCCCGCCCTTGCCCGCGGCATCGCGGCCTTCGAAGAGGATGACCACCTTGTGGCCGGTCTTCACCACCCAGCTCTGCAACTTCACCAGTTCGCCCTGCAGGCGGAACAGCTCGCTGAAGTAACGACGGCGGGCGAGCTTTTCCTCGTCGACATCGGCGTGCTCGTCGAACAACTCGTCGAGGTTGCGCACATCTTCCAGCAGCTCCAGTTCCAGCTCTTCATCGCTGTGGTCGAGCAGTTCACGGTGGATGCGGCGGATCACGGATTCATTGGTCAGGGGCATGGCGGCGGCCTACGCTTCAGGGGCTTTGCCGCCAGACTAGGGGTGCTCGGTGTCAGGCTGGTGACAGCCGACAGCGCCGGACTTCCCTTGTAGGAGCGAGCTTGCTCGCGAACCGCACGATTCCGAGCCGCCGGAAAGTACCGTTCGCGAGCAAGCTCGTTCCTACGAAAAGCCTCCGCTGCGGAAGCTCACCTTAGCGCTCGCGCAACTCCATCACCTTCAGCTCCGGATCGGCCTTGATCTGCTCGTCGGTGAACGGCAGCTCCGGCCATTGCTGCCGGGCGAACAGCTCGGTCTGGTCACGATGGTGCGGCGAGCCGGGCTCGCTGGACTGCGAGAACGCCAGCAGCCCGCGCGCCTTCGGGCCGTCAGCGGTGAAGTCCACCAGCTGGATGTAGCTGCTGCCGCTGAGCACGCGGTAATGGTCGCCCTGCCACTCCGAGGTGATGGCGTTGTACACGCCCTCGTTGCCGGTGCCACCGGGGATGCCCAGGGGGTTGGTCTGATCACCGGTCAGCTGCAGCTCTCCCCACTTTTCATCGGCCTGAATCTTGCGGCCATCGATCTCCTGCGCGGCGGCGACCAGGGCTTGCTGCGCCTGCTGGCGCACCTGAGGTTTGTCCAGGGCTATACCCGAGGGCGTGGCCAGGGGCAGCTTGGGATCGAAGGGCAGCCGCCAGCCGCCGTCGATCTTCAGGAAGCGTGCGACGAAGGCCTGGAAGTAGGCGAAGCCCGGGTTGCTGTCGAGGTTGACGTGGCGGTCCCACGAACCCAGCGCGGCGCAGGCCGCCTCGGTGCCCGCCGGGGCCGGTTTGCACAACTGCAACAGATCGTCGAGGAGCATGTCGGCCACGTAGACGCGGTTGTCGGTGACCATCTTCTGCAGGTCGTCCGGGCCGATCTTGCCGTCGCCCTTCAAGCGCTCCAGGGCGAAGCGCGCACGGGCGCTGACCGGGACCGAATCGCGGCTCACCAGCGGCGAGAACCCGGTCAGCGGCTGCGCCGGGTTGCTCATCCAGGCGCTGTCGTTGGAGTTCTGCACGAAGTCCTCGCGCGTAAGCGAAGGCATCTGCTCCGGCGGGGTCAGCCCGGCGTGGCGGGCGCCCGGTGCGCTCGACCAGTTGCAAGCGCGGCGTCCGCCCTGCAGCACCGGCAGGCCCTGCTTCTGGAACTCGGGGAGCACACAGTCGGCCAGTTGCTGCTGGCTCAGGTACGGCACCACCGACTGGTTGAGGTAGAGCACCTTGCCCGCCGCATCGGTGGCCAGGGTGTTGACCCACGGGATGCCCTGCACGCGCTCCACGCTGTCACGCAGCTCATCCAGGCTGCGCGCGTGATCGATGGCGTACCACTGCTGCAGCACACGGTCGTTACCCAGGTTGGCGTCGCGTACCGCGAAAGCTTCGTTGCCATTCCAGGGGAATTTGCCGGGCACGCTGAGCAACGGGCCGTACTCGGACTCGTACAGCGTATGGCTGCGCGTGCCCACTCGGCCATTGGGCTCCAGCACGCGAACGCGCAGGGTGATCTCCTTCAGCGGACGCGACTGGCCGTCGACGCGGTAGCTGTGCGGGTCCTGCGGATCGAGGTCAAGGCGGTACAGGGTGAAGTGGCTGGAAGTGTCCACCGTGTGGCTCCAGGCCACGTCCTTGCTGAAGCCGATGTTCACCAGCGGCATG
Organism: Pseudomonas sp. YH-1; assembly: GCF_051990045.1. Classification (NCBI taxonomy): domain Bacteria; kingdom Pseudomonadati; phylum Pseudomonadota; class Gammaproteobacteria; order Pseudomonadales; family Pseudomonadaceae; genus Pseudomonas; species Pseudomonas sp. YH-1. Next base: position 5,709,936 of record NZ_CP178184.1, read on the forward strand.
CCCGGCAAGGATGCGCCCATCACGTCGAGCTGGCCGGGAATGGTCAGGTGCATCTGGTAGAAACGCAGCGCGCCGAACCAGGGGAAATGCGGGTTGGCCAGCAGCAGGCCGTTGCCGTCCATGGAACGCTCACTGCCCACGGCGACAGCGTTGCTGCCATGGTTCTGGTGAAAGCGCTGGCGTCGCTCCATGGCGGCGAGCACCTCGCCGTCTTTGACCACGGAGGAGGTCGCCTGCCCCGGCGGTGTAGCCGCCATCATCGCCTCGGCGAACTGCCCGGCGCCGGCCTGCACCAGCAGGCGGCGGGTCAGGCGCAACAGGTCGTCGGCCTCCAGCGGGCGCAGCCAGGCCTTGCCTGCGCACTGCGTGCCGGCAGCCTGGGTGTCCCACAGCCAGCGGTTGTAGCCGGCGGCGTAGCCATCGAGCAGGTCGCGGATCGGCTGCGGCTGGGCGCTGCGCATCCGGCGTAGGGACTCGTTGTCGTTGAGCCAGGTGTAGAAGAAGTCCGAGGGCAGGTTGCCGATGCCGGCAGAAGATTTGCCATCCACGCCGAAATAGCGCGAACGCTCGCCCCGCGCGGTGAGGACTTCCTCGGCCAGCAGGCAGGCGTTGTCGCGGGCGTAGGCGTAACCGATGCCGTAGCCCAGGCCCAGTTCGTCCCTGGCCTGGATGTGCGGAATGCCGTAGCGGGTCCAGCGGATCTGCGCCTCGAGTTCGGCGCCATAGGCCAGCGCGGGCAGTCCGGCAGCCAGCAGGCTGCCGGCCACGGCGGCCAGTCGGAAGGTCTTGCTCATTGATTCCCTCAATGCTCGGATGTCGGCCGGATGCCCGGCCAGGGGCACGCGGCATTGCCGCTTTCGCGGCCACCGGTGCAAGGGGTTGGGTGGCGGCTCAAGTCCGCCCATGCAGCGCAGTGACGGTCATCGCGCCGCGCCTTCCGAGGCACGCGCGCAGGCAGGTTGCTGAGGACATGGATTCTCCTTTTCTTGTCGGGCGCCTCGCGAAAAATGGCGATGCGTCTCTTGAGGGCAACGGATGGGAAGCGCGCGAAATTAGCCCGTGACCGATGGCAATCGGCCACACCAGAAGGCTCTATCTCGCGGCTTCCACCCGTTCCAGAGGCATCGCGGGCGGTTCGACTTCAGGGCGTCGGGAGGGTTCCGGACTGACGTTTCCAACGACCGGGCGACTGCCCTGTCCAGCGCTGGAAAGCGCGGGAAAAACTCGCCGCCTCGGCATAGCCCAGGCACTGGGCAATGCCGTGCAGGTCCATGCGCGATTCGCGTAGCAGGCGTTCGGCGAGACGCTGCTTGATGCCGTCGTTGAGCGCCTGCAGGTTCTGCCCCTCCTCGGTCAGACGGCGTTGCAGCGTGCGCTCGGAAAAGCCCAGCCGCTCGGCCACCTCGCTGGCGCCGAGCAGGCTGGCGGAGTCGCGCAGCAGCAATTGCTGAACCTGCCGCGCAGTGGGTGTGGCGACCAGCGTCAGCGCCAGCTCGCCACAGAGGCGTTCGCAGAGTTGCTCGCCGCTGTCGCGGGCGCTGATCTGCGCTTGTGGCAGCGGCGCTTGCAGGTCTTCCAGGGCGAAGAGCATGGCGTTGCGCGGCGCATCGAACTCCGGTTCGATGCCGAAAGTGTCGAGGAACGGCGAGGTGTCGCCCGGTGCCGCACTGCGCAATTGGATGGCCAGCGGCCGCAAGGGCCGCTGCAGCAATTCGCCGGAAAGCTGCCAGCACCCGGCGATGCCGCGCTCCACCACGAAGGCGCGGGCATCCTCCGGCAACACCCGGTCGTCGTACACCAGCCAAAGCCCGCGCGCTTCTGCTTCGCTGCTCACCGGGCAGAGCGTCAGCGCCAGGCTCTGGAAACGCCCGAACGTTTCGAAGGCCTCCTGCAAGGTACGGCTGGCGAGCATGGTGAATCCCAGCAGCCCCAGCGAGGTGAGGTGATAGCGCCGCCCCGTCGCCAACCCGAGACCGGGACGGCTGACCCGTTGCAGCAGGTTACGAATCACCGCCAGCTCCTGCCAGGCCTGGATACGCCCGGAACGCGCCTGCAGGTCGGCCAGGGCGATGGCGCTGCCCACCAGACAATCGTCCACGCCGATGCCCTCCTCGCGGGCGCTGTCGAGCAGGTACTGCACTCCGGTGATCTCGCGGGTCTGGCGCCAGTCCATCGGTGATTCCTCGCGGGCGGCTACTTGGCGGAGATAGTCAATTTTTGGCGGACTTGATCATGGAAGAAAGTGACGGCGCTGGCCATGCTTCAGGTGCCAATAACACTCACAAGAGGCTTCCCCATGTTCGAGTTCTTCTACGCGCTGCCGAGCCAGAACCGCGCCGCCGAGTACAAGCACTTCCGCATTGTCCCGGCCACCGGCGCCATCGGCGCGGACGTCAGCGACGTCGACCTGACCACGCTGGACCAAGCCGGCTACGCCGAGCTGCGCCAGGCGCTGCTGGCGCACAAGGTGCTGTTCATTCGCGACCAGTCGCTCAGCGTGGAAGCCCTCGAAGCCGTGACCCTGCGCTTCGGCGAATTCGGCCGCGAGCCTTACGTGGTCGGCATGGACGATCATCCGCACGTGGTGCGGGTGGTGAAGGAAGCCAACGAAAAGACCCCGGTGGTGTTCGGCGGCGCCTGGCACAGCGACTGGTCGTTCCAGGAGCGCCCGCCCGCCTTCACCCTGCTCTACGGCCATGACATCCCGCCGTTCGGCGGCGACACCCTGTACGCCAACCTGGCGCTGGCCTACGAATGGCTGTCGCCGAAACTGCGCGCGCAACTGGAAACCCTCGACGCCATCCACAGCCCCGAACGCGCCTACGGCGCCGAGGCCAAGCACAACGATCTGATGGAGAACATGGCAGTGCGCTACGGCAGCCACGACGGTGAAGTGCGCTCGCACCCGCTGGTAACCAGACACCCGGAGACCGGCAAGAAAGTCCTCTACATCAACCCGGCCTACACCAGCGGCATCAAGGGCATGCGCCCGGCCGAATCCCAGCCGCTGCTGGACTACCTGTTCAGCATCGCCACCCAGCCGGCGTTCACCTGCCGCATGCGCTGGAGCGCGGGCACCCTGGCGATCTGGGACAACCGCAGCACCTGGCACTACCCCGTGTCGGACTACCACGGCATGCGCCGCGAGATGTACCGCACCACCGTCGTCGGCGAAGTGCCGAGCCGCTGAGGAGCCCTACAATGACCACGGACAATCTCCACGCCGCCGCTCGCGCCCTCACCGACGCGCGGGCCAGCCGAACGCCCATCGCCGCGCCCGCGGCACACTTTGGCCTCACCGGGCTGGAGGATGCCTATCGCGTGCAGTCGCTGGGCATCGACCTCGCACTGGCCGGCGGCGAACGCCTGGCGGGCGCCAAGGCCGGACTGATCTCACCGGCGATGCAGGTGGCACTGAAGGTCGGCGAACCGGTTTACGGCCGGTTGCTCGCCGGCCTGCGCTGCCAGTCCGGCGCGCGCATCGCCCGCGAACGCCTGCTGCAACCGCGTATAGAGGCGGAACTGGCCCTGCTCATCGGCCGCGACCTGCCGCCGGGAGAGCTCGACCTGGCCACGTTCCGCGCCTGTATCGCCGGAGCGGTCGCGGCCATCGAGATCAACGACACCGCCGTGGCCAACTGGCAGATCGGCCTGCTCGACTCGGTCGCCGACAACCTCTGCGCGGGTCTCTACCTGACCGGCGATCAGCCGGTGGCGCTGGAAAAACTGGAAGATGCCGCTCTCGCTGTGCAACTGCTACGCAATGGCGCACCGGCCTTCCCGCCGACCCAGACGAGCCTCGGGGCGATGCTCGACATCGGCCTCTGGCTGGCGCAGCGCATGGCGCGTCTGGACGTGCCGCTGAAGTCCGGCGACGTCCTGCTGTGCGGGGCCCTGGCGCCGATGTCGCCAGTTGCACCAGGGGATGTAGTCGAGCTGGAGATCGAGGGGCTGGGGCGCGTCGGCTGCAGCTTCGAACGATGAGCCGTTGATCGGGCCCGCTCGCGACTCGCGGGCCCGGTTCCTAAAGATCCGCCCCGAACCGCCCCGCATGCTCGCGCAACATCCCGCGCAGCAACTGTGCAGCGGGCGACAGATATGCTCCCTCCCGCACCGCCAGGCCGATGGTCCGCGTCAGTGTCGTTTCGGCCAGCTGCACCTCGCGCAACTGGTCCATGCCGTGCCCGCCGGCCAGCGCCTCGCGGGCGATGAAACTGAGCAGGCGGGTACGGGCGATCAGGTTGGGCAGCATCGGGATCGCGTTGGTCTCGATCTGCACCTGCGGCATCGGCAACTGGTGAGCCTGGAAGGTGGCGTCCATCCAGCGCCGCGACGACACCCCGGTGGCCGGCAGCACCCAGCGATAGCGGCACAGGTCGGCCATGGCGACGGGTGCGTCGAAGATCGGATGGTCGCGACTGGCTACCACCACCACCTGGTCCTGCAGCAGCGGTTCGCTGCTCAGTTGCGGATCGTCGACGATCCGCGAGCAGATCGCCATGTCCAGCCGCCCGCTGCGCAGTGCCTCGCGCAGCACATCGTCCTGCCCCAGAACCAGGCTCATGGTCACGTCCGGCGCCCGCGCCAGCAGGTCCTCGGTCAGGCGCGGCAACAGGTACTCGGCCATGGTCGCGGCGCAGCCGAGGCGGATATTGCCTACGACGCCGCTGGCAAAATCGCGCACCTCTCGGCGGGTTTCCTCGATGTCCTGCCGTAGCTGCCGGGCACGCTGGAGCATCAGTTCGCCGGCCGGTGTCAGGCGAATCCGTCGGCCATCACGCTGGAACAGCCGCGCACCGAGAGATTCCTCCAGGCGCTGGATGCTCTTGGTCAGTGCCGGTTGGCTACGCCCCAGGCGCTCGGCGGCGCGGCCCAGGTGGCCGAGTTCGGCAATGGTTTCGAAGTAGGCGAGATCGCGCAGGTCCATGGTAGCCAACTGATAAATTTCAGGAATGGATTCATGACTATTAGAAAATAGACTTGATCGATTCGGCTACCGATAATTTGCCCGTCTTCCCCGCCCGGAGCCGTCCGTGTCCAGTCGCCCTGCCCTGTCCGTCGCCCGCATTCCCGTCAGCCTGCAATGGTTGGCCCTGGCGCTCGGAGCCGCAGGCGCCGGGCAACTGCTGACCTGGCTCGGCATCCCTGCCGCGCTGTTCCTCGGGCCCATGCTGGTGGGTATCGCCTTTGGGGTCAGCGGCGCTGAAATCCGTCTGCCGCGCAGCGCCTTCCGCTTGAGCCAAGGCTGCATCGGCCTGCTGGTCGCCCACGCCATGAGCTGGTCGGTGCTGCAGGCAATGGTCGCCTCCTGGCCGCTGATGCTCAGCGCTACCGTGCTCACCGTGCTGCTCTCCGGCGCCGTCAGCTACGCCATGGTGCGCTTCGGCGGCATTCCCGGCAGCACCGCCGCCTGGGGCACCGCTCCGGGCGGTGCGGCGGCCATGGTGTCGATGGCCGAAGCCAACGGCGCCGACCCGCGCGTGGTCGCCACCATGCAGTACGTGCGAGTGGTCTGCGTAGTCATGGCCGGCGCCCTGGTCGGCCGCCTGCTGGGCATCGAAGGCGGCGGCTCGGTGGCGCACAGCACACCAATCCTCGACACCGCCACCCTCCCCGACCTGATCAACTGCCTGCTGCTGATCTTCGTCTGCACCACCGCCGGCGCGAAGTTGCCGGCTGGCCCCCTGCTGGTGCCGTTGGTGGCCGGCGCCGTGCTGCAACTGACCGGTGTACTGCAGATCACCTTGCCGCACTGGCTGCTGGCCACGGCCTACGGCGTCATCGGCTGCTACATTGGCCTGCGCTTCGACCGCGAAAGCCTGGCCTACGTTGGCCGCCACCTGCCGGCCATGATCGTCAGCGCACTCGGGCTGATCGCCAGCTGCGCGCTGTTCGCCTGGGCGCTGGCGGCCATCACCGGGATGGACTTCCTCTCCCTCTACCTCGCCACCAGCCCCGGCGGCCTGGACGCCATGGCGATCATCGCGGTGGACACCCACTCCGACGTCGGCCTGGTGCTGGCGATGCAGACGCTGCGGCTGTTCGTGGTGCTGTTCACCGGCGTCTGGGTGGCTCGCCAGGTCATTCGCCTGAGCCACGCCTGAGTCTGGGTCTGGGTATGGCCCCGTAGGAGCGAGCTTGCTCGCGAATCGCCCGGCCTTGTCGCTGCCAGCTGACTCCATTCGCGAGCAAGCTCGCTCCTACAAAATGCGTCCACCCCTGACCTTGTGCCGGCGAACCCACCCCCGCTAAGGTCGTCGCTCTTTATCGAGCGAGACCGCCATGGATAGCCTTCGCCACCACCCCACCGTCTTCCACGTCACCCACTGGGGTGACGACCCGTTCAGCCGCGGCGCCTACAGCACCCTGCTGCCCGGCGGCACGCCGGAACATCGGCACGGCCTCGGCGAAGTGCTGGACGGCAAGCTGGTGCTGGCGGGCGAGGCCTGCAATCCCATCGCCCCGGCCATGACCCATGGCGCCTGGAACGACGGCCTGCGCGCCGCCGAACTCGCCATCGAACGCGGTGCCCGACGGGTACTGGTGATCGGCGCGGGCTTCGCCGGGCTCGCCGCCGCCCGGCGTCTACGGGAAGCTGGAATCGACTGCGTGATACTGGAAGCCCGCGACCGCATCGGTGGCCGCGTCCACAGCATCACCCTGGGGCCGGTACGGGTCGACGAAGGTGCCGCCTGGCTGCAGCAGTTCGATAACAACCCTCTGGCCGCCCATGCCCGGCACCTCGGTCTGCCGTTGCGGGAAACCGATTTCGGCCAGCCCCTGGCCGCGGCGGCCGATGGCCCGGTGCCCGACATCGATGCAGCCTGGGAAGCCTTGCGCGCCGGGATCGACCGCCGCCTGCCGCTGGCCGATGGCGTGGCGCGCTTTCTCGAATCACGTGATGAAGCTATCCGCCGCGCCACCCGTTTCGCCCTGGACGCCAACCTGATCCTGGAAGCCTGCCTGCCGCTGGAGTCGCTGTCGGTCGATGCGCTGGACGAAGAAGGCGTCGGTGCCGGCGACCGTTTCCTGCCGCAGGGGTATTCACAGCTGGTCGAGCAGCTCGCCGCCGGGCTGGATATCCGCCTCAACCGGCCGGTGAGCGCCATCGACTGGTCCGACTCGCCGGTTCGCGTAGACGACGAGGTCGCCGACTTCTGCATCTGCACCGTACCTGTCGGCGTGCTGCGCGATATTCACTTCAATCCGCCTTTGCCACCCGCGCAGCAGACTGCGCTCGACCACCTGGGCATGGGGCAACTGGAGAAAGTCGTGCTGCAATTCGACGAGCGCTGGTGGCCGGTTTCGCCGTCAGGTTACCTGCGCTGGTACGACACGCCGGCGAGCTTCGGCGAGTGGCTGGACCTCACCGACGCCGTAGGCACGCCGACCGTTGCCGGGCTGATCGCGGCGGATGCGCTGGAGCGGGTGTTTGCCGGGCGTAGCGATGAGGAGATTGCGCTCGCAGCCTGCTCGGCTCTGCACGCCTGGGCTGAGGCGGCTCAGAAGGAACACCCGTAGGAGCGAGCTTGCTCGCGAACGGATTTTCCGGCGATTCCAGTGCAGGGCGGTTCGCGAGCAAGCTCGCTCCTACAGGGAATCCTGGCGCGGCGCTCAGAGGCCGTCCAGCGTCAGATCCACCAGCCGCTCGACATAGGCCACTTCCAGTTCCTCGCCGGAAAACAGGATGCGATAGACCAGCGGCGCCATCAGCCGATCGACGATGCGGTCCAACTCCGGCAGCTTTTCGCCGCGCTCCCTGGCGCGCAGCAGGATGATGTCGAACTGGCCGCAGGCGATGGCCATGCAGCGCCCCGAGCAGCCGCCGCCGGCCGCCAGCAGGTCGAGCACCACCGCACGGCCGGGCACCGAGGCCGTCTCTTCCATGTACTGCTCGCCCCAGGCCAGCAGGTCGCCGCGCAGGCTACCGGTGTCGGCGGGTTCGGCATCCGGACGGATGCGCTCCAGGGCGACGTCGCCCAGCAGTTCGCTGAGATCGCCCCAGCGCCGGTAGATGGTCGAGGGCGTGACGCCAGCGCGTGTGGCGATCAGCGGCACCGTCAGTTCGGCGCGGTCGCGCTCCTCAAGCAACTCCTGCACAGCCTTGTGCACAGACGCCTGTACCCGTGCGCTGCGGCCGCCCGGTCGAACACCCTGATTGATTGCCATAAGCACCTTAAAGCAAAGAATTTGCTTTTATCCCGAAACGGGTCCAGCATCTCGCAAAAGCAAAATCTTAGCCTTTGCGAGCAGAATCATGGCACAGACCACACCCAAAAGCGCGCTCGGCGTTTTCCCGGCGCTGCTGCTGACGGCCATCCTCATGGCCTTCCTCGCCGCCGCCGCGGCGCCCACGCCGCTCTATGCGCTGTACCGCGAGTCCTGGCAGTTTTCCCCCGCCCTGCTGACGCTGGCGTTCAGCATCTACGCCGGCGGGCTGATGCTGGCACTGCTGGTGTTCGGCTCGCTGTCGGACTACCTCGGCCGTCGCCCGCTGATCCGTGCGGCGCTGATCATCGAGTTGCTGGCGATGAGCGTTTTCCTTTACGCCAACTCGGTGGAACTGCTGATTGCCGCGCGCCTGCTGCAAGGCTTCGCCACCGGCATCGCCACCGCCGTGCTGGGCGCCGCCATGCTGGATATCGACCGCGAGCGCGGCCCGCTGATCAACAGCGTGGCGCCCATGCTCGGCATGGCGCTGGGCGCCCTGGGCAGCAGCGCCCTGGTGCAGTTCGGCGGCGACCCGCTGCACCGCGTCTACGTCTGGTTGCTGGTGGTATTCGCGCTGGCACTGATGCTGCTGCGCTGGTTGCCGGAGAGTGTCAGCCCGCAGCCCGGCGCCTGGGCCTCGCTGAAGCCGCGCATCCGCATTCCCCCACAAGCGCGCCGGGCGTTCTGGAGCGTCGCGCCACTCAACGCCAGCCTCTGGGCGCTGGGCGGTTTCTACCTGTCGCTGGGGCCGACCCTGGCTCGACAGGTGACGGGCCTTCAGGTCCCGATGATCGGCGGCGGGCTGGTGTCGCTGCTGTGCTTCTGCGGCGCCGTGGCGATCTTCGCCCTGCGCAACCAGCCGGCGCCGGCGATCCTGCGTCGTGGCGGCCTGGCGCTGATCTTCGGCCTGCTGGTCACCCTGCTCGGCGTGGACAGCGCCAACCTCTGGCTGTTCTTCCTCGGCACCGCCGTCGCTGGCCTGGGTTTCGGCGGCGCCTTCCTCGGCGCGTTGCGCTCGGTGGTGCCACTGGCCCATGCCCACGAGCGTGGTGCGCTGATGGCAAGCTTCTACGTGCTGAGCTACCTGGCCTTCAGCGTGCCGGCGATTCTTGCCGGGCTGGCGATCCAGCGCTACGGCCTGATCGCCACCACCAACGGCTATGCGAGCCTGCAGATTCTCGCGGCGTCGCTGGTCCTGCTGCTGAGCCTGAGCTCGCCCGCCGCGCAGAAGACCCAGGCTTGAATCAGGCCTCCTCGCGGGCTCGAAGGAAGTCATAGAGTGCGCGTACCGCCGGCTGCTCAAGCGCCTGGGCAGCGTGGCAGAAGCCGATGCGGCGCACCGGTAACGGCAGGTGCAAGGCCCCGGTCCTGACAGCCGGAGCACCGCTCAGCAGCGAAGCGGGAAGAATCGCCGCGCCCAGACCGGCGCTGACCAGCCGCAGTGCCAGGTTCAGGCTGCTGGCCTGCGCCACCACCGCCGCGCTGCCATAAGCTGACATCAGTCGCTGATGAGACGGGTGCGACGGGCAGGTGATCCACGCGTCAACTTGCACACCCTCTTCGCCGGGCGGCAACGCCACTACGTAGGGGTCGTCCCACACCGGAACGAAGAGTTCGTCTTCGCAACAGAACTCCTCCGCCGCCAACCGCGCTTCCCCCACGCAGCCTTCCTCCAGGTGCAGTTGCAGGTTGGGAATCGCCTGCAGCGCCAGACTGACAAAGCGCTCGATCTGCTCGCCACTGATATCCCCTTCCACGCCCAGGTGCAGCGGCTGCCGCTCCGACGACTGGCGGAACAGGTTGCGCAACCCCTCCGCCTCGGCCAGCAGGGCACGGGCTCGCGGGTACAAGGTGCGCGCCGCCTCGCTGACATCCACGCCGCGCGGCTGACGCAGGAACAGCTCGGTGCCCAGGCTCTCTTCCAACTGGCGCACGGTGGCGGACAGCGTCGGCTGGCTGACGAACAGGCGCTGGGCGGCGGCGGTGATGTTGCGCTCTTCGAAGACGGCGACGAAGGCGGCGAGCTGTCGAATATCCATAGGAAATCCCGATACCAGACACAGGAATAAGCCATTTTTCAGGCGACAACTCCCTAAATATACTTCACTGCATCGTCCAGGCATCCAGATTTTCGATCTCAGGAGAACCACCATGAGCAAGCCACTGATCATCGTCACCGGCGCCAGTTCCGGAATCGGCGAAGCCACCGCCCGCCTCTTTTCCCAGCAGGGTCACCCGCTGCTGTTGCTGGCCCGGCGCATTGACCGCCTGGAAGCGATGAAGCTGCCCAACGCGCTGTGCCGCGCCGTGGACGTGACCGACCGCGAGGCGCTGGTCGCCGCCGTGGCGGAAGCCGAGAAGCGCTTCGGCCCGGCCGACGCGCTGGTGAACAACGCCGGTGTGATGCTGCTGGGCAACATGGTCGAGCAGGACCCGGCCGAATGGGAGCGCATGCTCGACGTCAACGTGAAAGGCCTGCTCAACGGCGTGCATGCCGTGCTCAAAGGCATGGTCGAACGCAACCAGGGCACCGTGATCAACGTCAGCTCGGTCGCCGGGCGCAAGACCTTCCCCAACCACGTGGCCTACGTCGGCACCAAGTTCGCGGTGCACGCCATCTCCGAGAACCTGCGCGAGGAAGTCGCGGCGCATAACGTCCGTGTCGTCACCATCGCCCCCGGCGCGGTGGAGACCGAACTGCTCAGCCACACCACGGACGAGGCGATCAAGAGCGGCTACCAGGACTGGAAGCGCGACATGGGCGGCAAAGTGCTCAGCGCCGAGGACGTGGCCAACGCCATCGGTTACGCCTACAACCAGCCGCAGGGCGTATGCATCCGCGAGATCGTGCTGGCGGCGACGCGGCAGCAGGCTTGACCGCTCCTACAGCCCCGTAGGATGGGTGGAGCCTAGGCGATACCCATGCTGCCAATGCGGCAGGAGTCGATGGGTATCGCTTCGCTCCACGCCATCCTACGGGAACGACGAACCTGATCAGTTGGTCTGCCGCGCCGCCCAGCGGCGGTACTGTTTGGCCCGACGCAGCGTACGCCACTGTTCCATCACCAGCGTGCGCCACGGCGAAGCCTGCGGGTTGGGCGCACGTCGGGCGCCGATGCGGTGCAGCTGCAGCTTGACCAGCGCCATGTAGGCCAGCGCCGCCAGCGGCTTGGAGCGCCAGCGGATCGGCGGCAGTTCCGGCTGGCTCTGGCTGCCACGCTGCCAATGCAAGACCAACTGCGGTTCCAGCGCCAGGGCGGTGCCGATTCCAACCATTTCCAGCCCGCTGTCCAGCACCTGCTCCGCCACCGGCAGGCGACGGATGCCCCCGGTCACCATCAGCGGCATGCGCGCCGCGTCACGCATCTCGCGAGCGAATTCGAGGAAGTAGGCCTCGCGCGCCAAGGTACGGCCGTCACGGGCGTCGCCCTGCATGGCCGGCGCCTCGTAGCTGCCGCCGGACAGCTCGACCAGGTCGACCTGCTCGTCGTTCAGCCACTCGATCACCTGGCGCGCATCGCTGGCGTCGAAGCCGCCGCGCTGGAAATCGGCGGAGTTGATCTTCACCCCCACGCAAAACTCTGAGGACACTTCGGCGCGCACCGCGCGGACGACCTCCAGCAACAGCCGCGCGCGGTTCTCCAGCGAGCCGCCCCAGCGGTCCTGGCGTTTGTTGGCCAGCGGCGAGAGGAACTGGCTGAGCAGATAGCCGTGCGCCGCGTGGATCTGCACGCCGGTGAAGCCGGCCTGCTCCGCCAGCTTGGCGGCGCGGACGAAGCGCTGGATCACCTCGGCAATATCGCCTTCGCTCATCTCGCGGGCGACGGCGAACAGCTTGGAGAACCTGCCCATCTCCAGCGGCACCACCGACGGCGCGATGGCGCCCTGGCCGAGATTGGTCTGCACCTGGCGACCGGGGTGGTTGAGCTGCAGCCAGAACTGCGCGCCACGGGAACGGCCGATGCGCGCCCATTCACGGAAGCGCTCAAGATGCCGGTCGTTTTCCAGCACTACCCCGCCGGGGCCGGTCATGGCGCGGCCATCGATCATCACGTTGCCGCTGAGGATCAGGCCGACACCGCCGTCCGCCCAGGCCTGGTAGAGGCGCAGCAACGCGGCTGAGGGCGCCTGGTCGGCGTCGGCCATGTTCTCTTCCATGGCGGCCTTGGCGATGCGGTTGGGGACTTCGCCGCCGTTGGGCAGGCGCAGGGGCTGGAAAGGCGACATGAGGCAACTCCGAGGTTGTGGTGCGAGCAAGGCTAAGTTTAAAGTTCACTTCAAGGTCAAGCCCCTTTCGGAGCCCAGCATGAAAATCGGTGAACTGGCCAGTCTCAGCGGCCTGGCTCCCTCGCGTATCCGTTTCTACGAAGCCAGTGGGCTGATCGCCCCGGCGCGGCGCCTGGCCAACGGTTACCGCGCCTATCCGCCGGAAACCCTCGACCTGCTGGAGATCATCCGCAGCGCCCAGCAGACCGGCTTCAGCCTGGAAGAAATCCGCAGCCTGCTACCGCACTCCAATCCCATCGAGAACGGCCACGGCGAACTGGTCGCCGGCCTGCGCCGCAAGGTCGCGGAGATCGAGGTGATGGAGCAGCAGTTGCGTCAGAACCGTTTACGCCTGCTGGAAGTGATCGACGGCATCGAGAACAAACCCGAGGGCATGGGCTGCGCGGCGAATGCCGAACGCATGCTGGCGGAAATGCGCGAGCGCAAGGCGCGCGATGGGCGGACAAAGCCAGCCACTTCGACAAAGCGCACCGAGTCAGCGCCACACGACAGCTAGGGCAGGCGCCGATGCCCCTGTAGGAGCGAGCTTGCTCGCGAACCGTACAGCAGCGGCGCAGCAGGATGGAACCGTTCGCGAGCAAGCTCGCTCCTACGAAGAGCCAGAAACGTAGGGCGGATAACCTGGAACAGGTTATCCGCCGCCAGCCCAGAAACGGCGGATAACGCTGGCGCGTTATGCGCCCTACGGCTGTGCCTCGGGTCCCCAACCTCATTTCCACCCTTCCAGCCGCAAGGTCGCGCGCACCAGACGCTGTTCCTCCTGCTCGATCTCCCGCAGGTTATCCCTCACGCCGTGGATATGTTCACGAGCGGCACGCTGCGCCTGCTCCGGCTGGCGCTCGCAGAGGGCGCGGTATAGCCGCGCATGCTGGCGGTCGATCTGGCGCTTCTGCGGTGGCCGGTTGTAGAGGTTGTTCACCGAGGCGAACACGGTGCTGAGCATCAGCTCGTTGAGCGACTGCAGCGTGTGCACCAGCACCGGGTTGTGCGAGGCCTCGCTGATGGCCTGGTGGAAGGCGTGATCGCGCCGCGCATGTTCGCGCGGGTCCAGTGGTTGCGGCTCGTCGAAGGCGGCATGCATCTCCTCGAAACGCCGGCCGATCAACAGCAGGTCGACCTCGGTGGCGCGCAAGGCCGCGAGGCGCGCGGACTCCCCCTCCAACAGCGCGCGCACTTCCAGCAGGTCGTAGAGCGTGCGCGGCTGCGAGCGGAACAGGTGCAGCAGCGGCGATACGTCTTCGCCGCCGTTCAAGTCGGCGACGAACGAACCGCGCCCCTGTTCGGTATCGACAATGCCGCGCCCGCGCAGTGCGCGCAGCCCTTCACGCAATGCCGAGCGCGAACAACCGAGCTTCTCCACCAGGCGCCGCTCCGAAGGCAGCGCCTGGCCGACCTTGAGCACGCCATCGACGATCAGCCGCTCGATCTTCTCGGCCACCTGGTCGGCGACGCGCTGCTTGCCCTGTGCATAAGTCGTCATGGTGGGTCTCCAGTACTGCTGCTTTGGGAACTGGTAGGACCAGTAGGTCCGCACCTGCCTGGCTGCCAAGAACCCTAGCTGTCAGGACAGGGGCTTTCCAGTGCACGCCCGTACAAGAACTGGTAGGACCAGTGCCAATGCCTGTGGACGTGGCCCGACCGGCGGTCGCATTTTCACCGTGCCGTGGCTCCACACGACCGCTTGGCGGGCGTGAACCTTGCTGTTCAAACAAGAATAAGATCAGAGCACCGTCAGCCTATGAATATCCTCTACGACGAGCGCGTCGACGGCGCGCTGCCTGCCGTCGACAAGTCCGCCCTGCTGGCCGAGCTGTACGCAGCGCTGCCCGACCTCGAACTCCTGCACACCGCCGAAGACCTCAAGCCCTACGAATGCGACGGCCTCTCCGCCTACCGCAGCGTGCCGATGCTGGTGGCGCTGCCCGAACGCATCGAGCAGGTGCAGGCGCTACTCAGGCTCTGCCATGTGCGCAAGGTGCCGGTGGTGGCGCGTGGCGCGGGCACCGGGCTTTCCGGCGGCGCATTGCCGCTGGAGAAAGGCATCCTGCTGGTCATGGCGCGCTTCAATCGAATTCTCGAAGTAAACCCACAAGGGCGTTTCGCCCGCGTACAGCCAGGGGTGCGCAACCTGGCGATCTCCCAGGCCGCCGCGCCGCACGGCCTGTACTACGCACCCGACCCGTCCTCGCAGATCGCCTGCTCCATCGGCGGCAACGTCGCCGAGAATGCCGGCGGCGTGCATTGCCTGAAGTACGGCCTGACCGTGCACAACCTGCTCAAGGTGGACATCCTCACCGTCGAGGGCGAGCACCTGACCCTGGGCAGCGACGCCCTGGACAGTCCCGGTTTCGACCTGCTGGCGCTGTTCACCGGCTCCGAGGGCATGCTCGGCATCGTCACCGAGGTCACCGTCAAGCTGCTGCCCCGCCCGCAGGTGGCGCGAGTGCTGCTGGCCAGTTTCGATTCGGTGGAAAAGGCCGGCCGCGCGGTGGCCGACATCATCGCCGCCGGCATCATCCCCGGCGGGCTGGAGATGATGGACAACCTGTCGATCCGCGCCGCCGAGGACTTCATCCACGCCGGCTACCCGGTGGACGCCGCGGCCATCCTGCTGTGCGAACTGGACGGCGTGGAAGCCGACGTGCAGGACGACTGCGAACGCGTCGACGGCGTGCTGCGCGCAGCCGGTGCCACCGACGTGCGCCTGGCCTGCGACGAAGCCGAGCGCGTGCGCTTCTGGGCCGGGCGCAAGAACGCCTTCCCGGCGGTGGGACGCATCTCGCCGGACTACTACTGCATGGACGGCACCATTCCACGCCGCGAGCTGCCGCGCGTGCTGCACGGCATCGCCGAGCTGTCGGAGGAATTCGGCCTGCGCGTGGCCAACGTGTTCCATGCCGGCGACGGCAACATGCACCCGCTGATCCTCTTCGACGCCAACGTACCCGGCGAACTGGAGCGCGCCGAGGCCATCGGCGGCAGGATCCTCGAACTCTGCGTGGCGGTGGGTGGCAGCATCACCGGCGAGCACGGCGTGGGGCGCGAGAAGATCAACCAGATGTGCGCGCAGTTCAACAGCGACGAGCTGACCCTGTTCCACGCCGTGAAGGCGGCGTTCGACCCGGACCGCCTGCTCAACCCCGGCAAGAACATCCCGACGCTGCACCGCTGCGCCGAGTTCGGTGCGATGCACGTGCACCACGGCCAACTGCCCTTCCCCGACCTGGAGCGTTTCTGATGGCCGACGCCAGCGCCGACCTGCTCGAACAGGTGAACCAAGCGCTCAGCGCGCGAACACCGTTACGCATTCGCGGCGGCGACAGCAAGGCCTTCCTCGGCAGCCCGGTCAACGGCGTGGAGCTGGACACGCGCCCCCACTGCGGCATCGTCAGCTACGACCCGACCGAACTGGTGCTCACCGCCCGCGCCGGCACGCCACTGGTGGAGATCGAAGCGGCGCTGGAGGCCGCCGGGCAGATGCTGCCGTGCGAACCACCGGATCACTCCGGCGCGACCTTCGGCGGCGTGGTCGCTGCCGGGCTCTCCGGACCGCGACGTCCCTGGTCTGGCTCGGTGCGCGACTATGTGCTGGGTACGCGGCTGATCACCGGCCACGGCAAATTGCTGCGCTTCGGCGGCGAGGTGATGAAGAACGTCGCCGGCTACGACCTGTCGCGTCTGCTGGCGGGCAGTTTCGGCTGCCTGGGGGTGATCACCGAAGCCTCGATGAAGGTGCTGCCCAAGCCGCGGATGTGCGCCAGCCTGCGCCTGGAAATGGACGTTCACCAGGCGCTGGGGGAGCTCGCCGAATGGGGTGCGCAACCCATCCCGATCACCGCCGCCTGCCATGACGGCTCGGCGCTGCACCTGCGCCTGGAAGGCGGCGAAGGCTCGGTGTGTTCCGCACGCCTGCGCCTGGGCGGCGAGGACATCGACAGCGGCTACTGGCAGGACCTGCGCGAGCAGCGCCTGGGCTTCTTCGCCGGCCCCGGCACGCTCTGGCGGCTGTCACTGCCCAACGCAACGCCGGCTCTGTCCCTGCCGGGAGACCAATTGATCGACTGGGGCGGTGCGCAGCGCTGGCTGAAATCCGATGCGGACGCCGAACTGATCCGCCACAGCGTCGCCGAAGTCGGTGGCCATGCCCTTCGCTACACGCCGGGCGACGACGGCTTCCACCCGCTGCCCTCCTCCCTGCTGCGCTACCACCAGAGCCTCAAACGGCAACTCGACCCGCAGGGCATCTTCAACCCCGGCCGGATGTACAGGGAGCTCTGATGCAAACCAACCTGAGCGAACAGGCCCAGCACCTGCCACGCGCCGAGGAGGCCGAGCGCATCCTGCGCTCCTGCGTGCATTGCGGCTTCTGCACCGCTACCTGCCCGACCTACCAGTTGCTGGGCGACGAACTGGACGGCCCGCGCGGGCGCATCTACCTGATCAAGCAGGTGCTCGAAGGCGCCGAACCCAGCGCCAGCACCCGCGAGCACCTGGACCGCTGCCTGAGCTGCCGCAACTGCGAGAGCACCTGCCCTTCCGGTGTGGACTACCACACCCTGCTGGACATCGGCCGTGCGGTGGTCGAGCAGCAGGTGCCGCGCACCTTCGGCGAGCGCGTGTTGCGCCGTGGCCTGCGTGCGGTGGTGCCGAATGCCGCGCTGTTCAGCGCACTGGCCAAGGCCGGGCGGACCTTCTATCCACTGCTGCCGGAAACCCTGCAAAGCAAGCTGCCCCGGCATCCGCAACCGCCAGTGGAGCGCCCGAAGCCGCGCCACACGCGGCGCATGCTGATGCTCGAAGGCTGCGTGCAGCCAGCGCTATCGCCCAACACCAATGCCGCGGCCGCGCGGGTGCTGGATCGCCTCGGTATCAGCCTGATCCCGGCCGCGGACGCCGGCTGCTGCGGCGCTGTGGACTATCACCTGAATGCCCAGGAGCAAGGTCTTGAGCGCGCACGCCGGAACATCGACGCCTGGTGGCCGTCCATCGAAGCCGGCGCTGAAGCCATCGTGCAGACGGCCAGCGGCTGCGGTGCCTTCGTCCGCGACTACGGCCATCTGCTGGAGCGCGATGCGCAGTACGCGGCCAAGGCCCGGCGGGTCAGCGAGCTGTCCCGCGACTTGTCCGAAGTTTTACGCGACGAGCCGCTGGAGGCGTTGCACCTGCACGGCGACCGACGTCTGGCCTTCCACTGCCCGTGCACGCTACAGCACGCGCTGAAGCTCGGCGGTGCGGTGGAAGGCGTGCTCACGCGCCTGGGCTTCAGCCTCACCGCCGTGCCGGACGGCCACCTGTGCTGCGGCTCCGCCGGGACCTACTCGCTGACGCAGCCGGAACTGTCCCGGCGTCTGCGCGACAACCGCCTGCAAGCACTGGAGAGCGGCAGCCCCGAGGTCATCGTTACCGCCAACATCGGCTGTCAGACGCACCTGGGCGGCGCGGGACGCACGCCGGTGCGGCACTGGATCGAACTGGTGGAACAGGCATTGGCCGACGCGCCACAAACCCACTCCCAAGGCGAGGTGGAAACATGCTCAGCAAAGCCGTTCTGACCCAGCGGGAAGTCGGCCGCATCCTTGCCGCCGCGCGAGACGAAGCGCTGCGCAATCAATGGGCAGTTTCCATCGTGGTGGTCGATGACGGCGGCCATCCACTGGCCCTGGAGCGCCTCGACGGCTGCGCGCCGGCCAGCGCCTACATCGCCACCGAGAAGGCCCGCAGCGCAGCACTGGGCCGGCGCGAAACCAAGGGCTACGAGGACATGGTCAACGGCGGCCGCACGGCCTTCGTCACGGCACCACTGATCACCTCGCTCGAAGGCGGCGTGCCCGTCGTGCTGGACGGACAGGTGATCGGCGCAGTGGGCGTTTCCGGGGTGAAAGCCGGCGAGGATGCGCAGGTCGCCAGCGCCGGAGTGGCAGCGCTTTGAAAGCGCTTGCACGGCGCTGGCGACAGGTGCCCACAGGCCCGGTCGAGGTCGTCGTCGGCTTCAAGCGAGCCGGCGGCGACGTCCATCCAGGCTTGTCTGGATCGAAACCCGGAAGCCCCGCTACGCGCTGCGTGCCGGGGCTTTTTCAATGGGCGCCGTTGCGCCTTCGTTCCCACGCACCGTCCAACCATTCACCACCGCTCGCACACTTTCACCGCTGACGCTTTGCCTCCGACAACAACAAGGGACAACCCCCATGCAAACCTGGCAGCAGCTCTATACCCCCCTTGGCAGCCTCGGCCTGTCGGCCCTGGCGGCCCTGGTACCGATCATCTTCTTCTTCCTCGCCCTGGCGGTGTTCCGCCTCAAGGGCCATATCGCCGGCGCCATCACCCTGGTGCTGTCGCTGCTGATCGCCGTGACCGTCTACCACATGCCGGTGGACAAGGCGCTGGCTTCGGCGGTCTACGGCTTCTTCTACGGGCTCTGGCCGATCGCCTGGATCATCGTCGCGGCGGTGTTCCTCTACAAGCTGACGGTGAAGAGCGGGCAGTTCGAGATCATCCGCAGCTCGGTGCTGTCGATCACCACCGACCAGCGTCTGCAGGTGGTGCTGATCGGTTTTTCCTTCGGCGCATTTCTCGAAGGCGCGGCGGGTTTCGGCGCACCGGTGGCGATCACCGCAGCGCTGCTGGTCGGTCTGGGCTTCAACCCGCTGTACGCAGCCGGGCTGTGCCTGATCGCCAACACCGCGCCAGTGGCTTTCGGCGCGCTGGGCATTCCGATCATCGTCGCCGGGCAGGTGTCGGGCGTGGATGCTTTCAAGATCGGCGCCATGGCCGGGCGGCAGCTGCCGATCCTCTCGGTGATCGTGCCTTTCTGGCTGGTGGCGATGATGGACGGCTGGCGCGGAGTGCGCGAAACCTGGCCGGCGCTGCTGGTGGCCGGTGGCACCTTCGCCATCAGCCAGTTCTTTACCTCCAACTTCATCGGCCCGGAGCTGCCGGACATCACCTCGGCACTGCTGAGCATGGTCTGCCTGACGCTATTCCTGCGTGTGTGGCAGCCGGCGAACCTGCGCGAGACGGAGTTCTCCAGCATCAACGCCGATGGCACGGCGACGCTCGGTGGTCTGGGCGGCGGCGGGCAGCGCCAGGAGTCCGAGTACAGCCTGGGGCAGATTATCAAGGCCTGGTCGCCGTTCCTGATCCTCACCGTGCTGGTGACGATCTGGACCATGAAACCCTTCAAGGCGATGTTCCTGCCCGGCGGCGCGCTGGAGAACTGGGTGGCAGTGATCGCCGTGCCCTACCTCGACCAGCTTGTCCTGAAGGCGGCGCCCATCGTCGCCAACCCGACGCCGATGCCGGCGATCTACAAGTTCGACCTGGTCTCGGCCAGCGGCACGGCGATCTTCCTCGCGGCGCTGATCTCCATGGCCATCCTGCGTATCGGCGTGAAGAGCGGCGCGGCGACCTTCGGCGAGACGCTGAAGGAGTTGAAGTGGCCGGTACTGACCATCGGCATGGTGCTGGCCTTTGCCTTCGTCACCAACTACTCCGGAATGTCCACCACCCTGGCGCTGGTGCTGGCGGGAACCGGAGCGGCCTTCCCGTTCTTCTCGCCGTTCCTCGGCTGGCTGGGGGTGTTCCTGACGGGGTCGGATACCTCGTCCAACGCCCTGTTCGGCTCATTGCAGGCGACCACCGCGCACCAGATCGGGGTCAGCGACACGCTGCTGGTGGCAGCCAACACCACCGGCGGGGTGACCGGCAAGATGATCTCGCCGCAGTCCATCGCCGTAGCCTGCGCAGCGACCGGCATGGTCGGGCGCGAGTCGGACCTGTTCCGTTTTACGGTCAAGCACAGCCTGATCTTCGCCGCGTTCATCGGGTTGATCACGCTGGCGCAGGCGTATGTGTTCACGGGGATGTTGGTGCACTGACGCTCGGCGATGCAGCTCCTGCTAGCGCAAGAGCCCCTCTCCCTAACCCTCTCCCTGAAGGGAGAGGGGACTGGTTCGGTGACTCGGATGAACGCAGGGTGTCAGCCGGTAACACCCAATTTTCAGCACCCGCCCATGCTTGAGGAGACTCGGAAACTCCCTCTCCCTTCAGGGAGAGGGCTGGGGAGAGGGAACAGCCCGGGCACCAGTATCCAATCGAACCACCGCCTCAGAAATCCACCTTCCCCCGCCCCGCCTTTATCGCCCCGCGCTTGTTCTTGCCTTCCAGGCGGCGCGTCTTCGAGCCCAGCGTCGGCTTGGTCGGT
Source organism: Pseudomonas sp. YH-1 (assembly GCF_051990045.1). NCBI lineage: Bacteria > Pseudomonadati > Pseudomonadota > Gammaproteobacteria > Pseudomonadales > Pseudomonadaceae > Pseudomonas > Pseudomonas sp. YH-1. Next base: position 5,730,634 of record NZ_CP178184.1, read on the forward strand.
CGGCGCTTCTTCTGCACCACCGTGGCACTGCGGATCAACTCAGCCAGGCGCGCCAGGGCATCGTCGCGGTTCTGCTCCTGGGTGCGGAACTGCTGCGCCTTGATCACCACCACGCCGTCACTGGTGATGCGCTGGTCGCTCAGCGCCAGCAGGCGCTCCTTGTAGAACTCGGGCAGGGATGAGGCGCGGATATCGAAGCGCAGGTGCACGGCGCTGGACACCTTGTTGACGTTCTGTCCGCCGGCGCCCTGGGCGCGGATGGCGTTCAGCTCGATCTCGGCGTCGGGGATCTGCACGGTGTTGGAAATCTGCAGCATGGGGAGGATTCAGGGAGGAAATGATCGTCAGGATACCGCGCACCGCCGCGCCTGTCCCGAAGCCATACAGTTCGCCCCGCAGAGCCCGTTCCTGACTTTCGTGTCAATTTTTGTATACGACTTTGTGTACAAGTTTTTCTTGCAATGTCATCAATTCACCATTAGAACCCAGCCTGTCACCGACCGCAGTTAACCCTGCGGGACGCCGGTCCCGAAGCCGCAAAAACAAGAAAAATACAGAGGTGCAGCATGGTTTCATCCGCGACGACGGCCCTTGATGCCGCCCGCCCCCAACCGCGTTCCAGCCGCCGCCTGAGCAACGGCCGCCGGTTCGCCCTCGGTACAGCACTGGTGCTCGCCCCGCTGGGCATGGCGCAGGCCGAAGACGACCGCTTCTTCGAGTGGACCAGCAACACGCTGGGCTTCCGCTACGGCAAGGGCTTCACCAACCCCAACAACCCCCACGACATCAGCAAGCGCATCTTCAGCTTCAGCCATGCCGACGGTTACCGCTACGGCAGCAACTTCTTCCACCTCGATGTGCTGCAGTCCGACAGCGACGACCCGCGCAAGGGCACCGACCACGGCAGCAGCGAAGTCTACGGGGTGTTCCGCAGCCAGCTGTTCGCCTCGCGGGTGTTTGACGTGCCGCAAGGCAAGGGGCTGATCAAGGACCACGCGCTGACCTTCGGCTTCGATGCCAGCCGCAACAACAACGTCGCCTCGGCGAAGAAGCGCGCACTGGTGATCGGCCCGACCCTGAAGTTCAACGGCCCCGGCGTGCTGGACCTGTCGCTGTTCTACTACCGCGAGAAGAACCACTCGGGCATTCCCAACGTGAAGCACCCGGACCACACCTTCGACCCGACCTACATGGTCAACCTGACCTGGCTGCGGCCGTTCCAGCTGGGCGACCACGGGGCGAAGTTCCAGGGCTTCCTCAACTACACCGGGGAAAAGGGCGAGGACTACAACGACAACGACACCGCGCCGGAGACGCTGGTCCGCACCTCGCTGATGTTCGCCACCCTGCCGGGCACCAAGCGCCAGCCTAACCTGTGGCTGGGTGTGGGCTACGAGTACTGGCACAACAAGTTCGGCGTGGACGGCGGGCGCGGCACCCGTACCTCGACGCCGACGGTGAACCTGGAGTTCACCTTCTGAGCGAGGGCACGACGTAGGATGGGTGGAGCTTGCGATACCCATCGCCGATACCACGAAGAATTGATGGGTATCGCTGCGCTCCACGCCATCCTACGGGTGCTCCAGCATTGATGTGGATTTGCATACCCATGAAAAAGCCCGGCATCTGCCGGGCTTTTTGTTCGCGCCGCAGGAAGAATCAGTTCTCCTTGCAGGACACGCCATTGCTGGGCTCGCCACCTGTCCACTCGTTGTAGAGGGTGGCGTCCTGGCCCTTGGTCCACCACACGTAGCGCCCCGCCGCGTAGCGGGCACCTGAGGCAGCGATGACGTTGCTGAACACCAGGGTCGAGGCGTCGGTCACCGGCACCACGGCCAGGCTGTTGTCGCCCTTGTTCAGGTACTGCACGCTGATCTTGCGGCCGTCTTCGCACTTGTACGAGACGCTGCGCGAATCCAGCTTGGCGTCGCCGGGCAGGACCAGCGCGTCGACCTGGGGCGCTTTCTTTTCTTCGCCGCCGCAGGCGACGAGGAGAACCGGCACGGCCGCCGCAAGCAGCCAAAGTGCTTTTTTCATGAGTATCCCTCTGACGAAAAATGGCCCGGTCACTCTAGGAAAGGTCGGGGCGCATGGTCAATCTCGAGCAGCCCGTCTCAAAGTCGGGATGCTCAGTCTGCCAACGCCCTCCGCACCTCGCCATGCACCGCACCCTGGCGCTTCAGGCGATAGCAGCCATACATCACCAGCAGCCACACTGGAATTGCATAGACCGACACCTGGATGCCCGGGGTGAGCAGCATGACGCCGAGGATGAACACCACGAAGCCAAGGCACAGCCAGTTGGCCGCCGGATACGCCACGGCGCGGAAGGCAGTGCGCTTGCCATCGGCATCCATCCGCGCGCGGAACTTCAGGTGTGCCAGGCTGATCATCGCCCAGTTGATCACCAGCGCGGCGACCACCAGCGACATCAGCAGCTCCAGCGCACGGGCCGGCACCAGGTAGTTCACCAGCACGGCGAGGAAGGTCACCGCCGCCGAAACCATCAGCGAGCGCACCGGCACGCCACGGCTGTCCACCTTGGCCAGGGCGCGCGGGGCGTCGCCCTGCTCCGCCAGGCCCACCAGCATGCGGCCGTTGCAGTAGGTACCGCTGTTGTAGACCGACAGCGCGGCCGTGAGCACCACGAAGTTGAGGACGTGGGCTGCGGTACTGCTGCCGATCATCGAGAAGATCTGCACGAAGGGGCTGCCGCTGTAGGAGTCGCCGGAGGCATTCAGGGTTTGCAGCAGACTGTCCCAAGGCGTCAGCGAGAGCAGCACGGTGAGCGCGCCGATGTAGAAGATCAGGATGCGGTAGATCACCTGGTTGATCGCCTTGGGGATCACCTTTTTCGGCTGGTCGGCCTCGGCGGCGGTGAAGCCGAGCATCTCCAGCCCGCCGAAGGAGAACATGATGATCGCCATGGCCATCACCAGCCCGCTGATGCCGTTAGGGAAGAAGCCGCCGTGGGCCCACAGGTTGCTCACCGCCGCCTGCTCACCGCCGGTGCCGCTGGCCAGCAGGTAGCAACCCAGGGCGATCATGCCGACGATGGCGGCGACCTTGATGATGGCGAACCAGAACTCCGTCTCGCCGAAGGCCTTCACGTTGAACAGGTTGATGGCGTTGACCACCACGAAGAAGATCGCCGCCGTGGCCCAGGTCGGTACATCCGGCCACCAGTAGTGGATGTACTTGCCCACTGCGGTGAGTTCCGACATGCCCACCAGGATGTACAGCACCCAACAGTTCCAGCCCGAGAGGAAGCCGGCGAAGCCGCCCCAGTACTTGTGCGCGAAGTGACTGAAGGAGCCGGCGACGGGTTCCTCGACGATCATTTCGCCGAGCTGGCGCATGATCAGGAAGGCGATGAAGCCGGCAATGGCATAGCCGAGGATCATCGACGGGCCGGCGGACTTGAGCACCCCGGCCGAGCCGAGGAACAGCCCGGTTCCGATGGCACCGCCCAGGGCAATCAGCTGGATATGGCGGTTCTTCAGGCCGCGCTGGAGCTGGCCTGCGTGTTGAGCTTCACGCGTCATGCGTCACCTGTTGTTTTTATCTGTGACGGGAATCGGCCGCCCGGCTCGTGGCCAGGCGGTGCGGGCAAGGCAAGGCTAAAGAGCGGTGGAGCGAGGGGAATTACTGGGCGTCTGGCTGCACCTCCGGGGCGGCCTGCTGGAAGGCTTCGAGGGATTCGCAGCGCGCGGCGATGGCGAGCAGGCGCGGGCAGCCGGAAAGGTCGCACTCGAAGCGGCGAGCGTTGTACAGCTGGGGAATCAGGCAGGCCTCGAAGTAACCGGGGCGCTCGCCCAGTGACAATGGTCCGGTCCAGTTGGCGACGCCCTCTTCCACCGCACGCAAGCCGGTCTCGACCCAGTGGCGAATCCACTGGGTCTTCGCCTCGTCCGCCACACCCAGCGGGCCACTGAGGTACTGCAGCACGCGCAGGTTGTTCAGCGGGTGGATGTCGCAGGCGATGTGCAGGGACAGCGCGCGGACCTGGGCACGTTGCAGCGGATCGCGCGGCAGCAGGCCGGGTTGCGGGTGGGTTTCGTCGAGGTATTCGAGGATCGCCAGGGACTGGCCAATGCGCGCGTCGCCGTCCACCAGCAACGGCACCAGCTCCTGCGGATTGAGCGACTGGTACTCGACGGCATGCTGTTGCCCGCCGTCCTTCACCAGGTGCACCGGCACCTGGCGGTAGGCCAGGCCTTTCAGTCCGAGGGCGATGCGCACGCGGTAGGCGGCGCTGGAGCGCCAGTAGGAATACAGGGTGAGCATGGCGGTTCTCCGTAGGCGGCCGCGCGGATCTGGCGACCGCCCTCGATCAGGTTACTGCTCGGAGATCACGCCGCGGCGAATCTGGTCTTCCTCGATGGATTCGAACAGGGCCTTGAAGTTGCCCTCGCCGAAGCCCTGGTTGCCCTTGCGCTGGATGATCTCGAAGAAGATCGGGCCGATCACCGTGTTGGTGAAGATCTGCAGCAGGATGCCGTCGTCGCCCGGCGCGCCGTCGATGAGGATGTTCAGCTCGCGCAGTTGCTCCAGCGGCTCGCCGTGGCCGGCGACGCGGGTGTCGACCTTGGCGTAGTAGGTGTCCGGGGTGCTCATGAAGTCCACGCCGTTGGCGCGCAGCTGGCGCACGGTGGCATAGATGTCCTCGGTGGTCAGGGCGATGTGCTGGATGCCTTCGCCGTGGTATTCGCGGATGAATTCCTCGATCTGCGATTTGTCGTCCGCCGACTCGTTGATCGGGATGCGGATCTTCCCGCAGGGCGCGGTCATGGCGCGGGACAGCAGGCCGGTGAGCTTGCCTTCGATGTCGAAGTAGCGGATCTCGCGGAAGTTGGCGATGCGCTCGTAGAAGCCGGACCAGACGTCCATCTGGCCGCGCTTGACGTTGTGGGTCAGGTGGTCGATGCACAACAGGCCGACGGCGTTGTCGTTGGCGCTGCGGCATTCGATGAACTCGAAGTCGACGTCATAGATGCTCTTGTCACCATAACGGTCAACGAGATACAGCAGCGAACCGCCGATGCCTTCGACGCAGGGAATGTTCAGCTCACCGAAGTTGGCGTGGCTGCCGACCAGTTTTGCGCCCTGGGATTCGACGTAGGCGGCGGCCTGGGCTGCATTCTTCACCCGGAAGGCCATGGCGCAGGCGCTGGGACCGTGTTTTTTGGCAAACTCGTGGACGTGGCCGGTGGGGCTGCCGTTGAGCACGATGTTGATGTCGTTCTGCTGGAACAGGAAGACTTCCTTGGAACGGTGCTTGGCGGTCTCGGTGAAGCCCATGCCGGTGAACAGCTGGCGCAGCTGCTGGATGCCCTGGGCGTCGGGGGCAGTGAATTCGACGAACTCGAAGCCGTCTGTGCCGATGGGGTTGTGTTGTTCGATCTTGGTCACGGCGTTCATCCGGCCTCCTCGTTGTCGTTATCGACTGGCTCGGCGCGGGGGCCGTCCAGGCGTCTGGAATGCCTTCATCACAACTGTCGCGGGGCTTTGGAACAAGCCGGGCGTCGAGGGTTTACGGCACGCTTGGCCGCAGAGCCCGGAAAGAAATCCTTACGCGCTGAAAAACCCCGTGCGGCAAGCCGCCGCAGCGTAAAGAAATCGTGACAAGGTGGTGCGCCAGCCTGCCAGTGCGAGTGCCACGCTCTCGTCAGGGCGCCGTGCGGCGGCTACCATGCGGCCCATCTCCCCTGCCCGAACCGTCCCATGGCCCGCGCCGCTCCCCCTGATTTCGAAGCCACTCCGGCGACCCTGCGGGCGTTGGCCCGCAGCTATCCGCGCGGCCTGCACATCGAGCCGCACTCCCACGACTGGGGACAGGTGCTCTACGCCATGTCCGGGGTGATGTGGCTGGAAACGCCGTCCGAAGCGCTGCTGGTTCCGCCCAACCGCGCCGTTTGGCTACCGCCGCAGGTGCCCCACGGCATCCGGGTGGTCAGCGAGCTGCAGATGCGCAACATCTACCTGCGGCCAGGGACAGCGGATTCGCTCGGCGAGCAGGTGCAGGCCTTCGAGGTGGGCGGGCTGCTGCGCGAGCTGATCGTCACCCTGGTGCAGCACGAGAGTGAGCCCGACTCCGAGTATTACCAGGCGCTGTCGCAGCTGGCCGTGCTGGAGTTGCAACGCGCTCGCAGCCTGCTGTTGCGCGTGCCGCTGCCGGATGACTCCGACCGCCGCCTGCTGAGCCTGTGCCTGGCGGTGATGGCCGAGCCGAGCCAGGAGATTTCCTTCGAGCAGCACGCCGCCGACGCCGGCGCCAGCGTGCGCACCCTCGCCCGCCTGTTCCAGCGCAGCCTGGGCATGGGCTTCGCCCAGTGGCGGCGGCAGGTGCAGCTGGCCACGGCAGTGGCGCAGCTCAATGAAGGCCTCGCGGTGAGCCAGATCGCCCATGGGCTGGGGTATCAGCCGGGGAGCTTCAGCGAGATGTTCCGCCGTGAGCTGGGCGTGGCGCCTTCGGAATACTGCGCCCGGTAGGCCAGGCCTTTCGTAGGAGCGAGCTTGCTTGCGAACGGCATTGCACCGTGCCTTGCGGGTCCGCGAGCAAGCTCGCTCCTACAGGAAAAGCGTGCTCCACGCTCCGGCTCCTAGAAGACTTCCAGAGAAACATCCAGGCGCTCCGGAATGCCCCGTTCAGGAGGCCTCGTTGAATTGGAGTTTCAGGGGTTGAGCGACATGGATGTCGCGAGAGCTGCGATGGGCCAGGGATGGCCCTTCGCAGCGTGCCCCTGAAACTCCAATTCAACGAGGGAATTTTTCGCCTAAGCGAAAAACCGGATGTCCGGGGCAAGACCTTTTGGTTCCTTTTGGGGCGTTTGCCAAAAGGGACTCGCCCGAGGGGGCGAAACACGGAATCAATGCGCACACTGAAGCGACGCAGGAAACTTCAGAGCGAGGCTGGCACATCGCGGACGAAGTCCGCTCCTACGCGGGCACACGCCCATCCAATACTCCCACCGACATCTGTCCGATATTCCGAAGCCAATGACCGGCGGCACCAAGGCGCGGCTCCTAGACTGGCTCCATTCCCGCCAGCCGCCGGAACCATCCACGGAGGACACCATGAGCTACCTGATCTCCCTGGCCATCGGCATCGCCGTCGGCCTCGCCTACCACTTCCTCGACTTCCGCTCGCCAGCGCCACCGCTGGTGGCGCTGGTCGGCCTGCTGGGCATGCAGGTCGGCGAGAACGCCCTGCCGCTGCTGACCCGCTGGTTCCACTGATTTCCTCATCTACCACTGATTGCCAAGGACCCGAACCATGAAAGCCCTGCAATTCGACCGCACCGGCGACCTCGCCGCCCTGAGCTTCACCGACATCGCCGACCCGCTGCCCGCCACCGACGAAGTGCTGGTGGAAGTCCACGCCGCTGGCCTGAACCCCAGCGACGTGAAGAACGTCCTTGGCCGCTTCCCCTACACCACCCTGCCGCGCGTGCCGGGCCGCGACTTCGCCGGCACCGTGGTGAAAGGTCCGGCCGAACTGCTGGGCAAATCTGTCTGGGGCACCGGCAAGGGCCTGGGCTTCACCCGCAACGGCAGCCACGCCCAGCTGATGAGCGTGCCGGTCGGCGGTGTGGCGCTGATGCCCGAGCGCATGAGCTTCGCCCAGGCCGCCAGCTGCGGCGTGCCTTTCACCACCGCCTGGGACGCGCTTGAGCGCAGCCAGGTCGGTGATGGTACCCGCCTGCTGGTGATCGGTTCCGGTGCCGTCGGCGCGGCGGCCATTTCCCTGGCCAAGGCCCGTGGCGCCCAGGTGCTGGGCGCGGTACGTCGTGCCGAATCGCAGGTGGAATTGCAGGCCCAGGGCGTGCCGAGCATTCTGCTGGGCTCGGCGGACACTCTGGCGGCGCAGGTGGAAGAGCACTTCGCCGGCGGCGCCGAGGTGATCTTCGATACCACCGGTTTCTGGCTGCCCGCCGCCGTCTCCGCCTTGGCCACCTTCGGCCGCATCGCCATCATTGCCGCGCCGGTGGACGGCCACGTGCAACTGCCGGCCCTGGCGCTGTATCGCCGTGGCGGTTCGGTGGTGGGGGTGAATTCGCTGCTGTACGACACAGTCGCCTGCGCCGCGATGCTGCGCCAGTTCGGCCAGTGGTTCGACGACGGCAGGCTGCCGCTGCCCACCGGCCTGCGCGAAGTGCCGCTGAGCGAGGGCGTGCAGCGCTACCGCGAGATCAATGAAGGCAGCAGCGAGAAGATCATTCTCGTGCCTTGAGGCTGATTTTGACTTCGGTGAAGAGCCCTCACCCCGGCCCTCTCCCTTCAGGGAGAGGATTGGGGAGAGGGCGCACCCCGCGCCAAATCGTCAGGCAAGCCCCGCGAAACCCCTACCCCGCCACCTGCATCGACGTCCTGCGCGCCCCACCCTGTGCCTGCTCCAGCGCCAGGCACTGGTCGAGGAACATGCGCATGTAGCCGTAGCTCTTGCTGATCGCCTCGCGCAGCGCCAGGCAGCGCGGCATGGCGAGCTGCGGACCGCAGAGGGTGCAGATGATCTCCAGGGCTTCCCAGGGATGATCGTCGTCATAGCGGGCGTGCATCTTCAGCCAGCGCATGGCGTCCTTGCGGGTGCCAGCCGGCAGCGTGCGTTCGTAGGTATCCGTGGAGCACACCAGCGCCGACCAGTCGCCAGTCGCACCTTCGATGGCGTAGTTGGTGGCCGCCATGGCCAGGGCCAGCTCCTCGGTAGCGCAGCTGTGCCAGCACCAGTGGCCAAGGGCATGGAGTTCGGCGGGCACCAGCTGGGCCTTGAGTTCGGCCAGGGTCACACCATAGGCCTCGGCCCAGCGCACCCAGTAGTCGGCGTGATTCAGCTCGACGCGGATATTGCGCATCAGCCAGCGTCGCGCCATGTCTTCGCCGGGGCTACGGCCGAAACGGGTCTTGAGCAGGTTGTGGGACATGTACAGGGGGAACTGCTCCACCACCTGCCAGCCGCCAATGAGGAAGGCACGCAGGGTCTGCCGGCTCAGCTGGCCGTCGCGCATGCGCGCATAGAAGGGATGCTCGACCACCGACAGACGGCTGGTTTCGCACTCCTGCACCAGGCGCTGGGCCCAGTGTGGATAGCTGGAAAGCTCCTTGAGCGGCCCACTACGAACAAAGGTGTCGTTCATCCAAGGCTCCGTTGCTGGTCAATCCATGCAAGCACCGGTAATTCAGGCCTCAGGTTAGTCCTGTCCTGGCGGCGCGTCACCGTCCGGAGGTTGTGTCGGATGCTACGGCTGCGACGTGCGTCTCACGCAGGAAGCTCCGATTGAAGGGTTGCGGCCGGGCCAAACCGTAACCCTGGGCGTAATCGATGCCGATTTCCCGCAGCACTTCGAGGATTTCCTGCGTCTCGACGAACTCCGCCACCGTGCGCTTGCCCATCACGTGGCCGATCTGGTTGATCACCTGAACCATGGCGCGGTCGATGGGGTCTTCGAGCATGTCCTTGATGAAGCTGCCGTCGATCTTCAGGTAGTCCACCGGCAGGTGCTTGAGGTAGACGAAGGAGGACATGCCGGCACAGAAGTCGTCCAGCGAGAAGCGATAACCCAGCGCCTTGAGCTCCTGAATGAAGCGCGTGGCGTTGACCAGGTTGGCGATGGCGCTGGTCTCGGTGATCTCGAAGCACACGCTCGAAGGTTCGATGCCGTAGCGCGGCTGCACTTCGCGGAGGAAGTCGAGGAAGGTGTCGTCACCGATGGTCGCGCCAGAGAGGTTGATGGCGCAGGTATGGATCGGTTCGTAACCACCCTCGGCATTGCGCTCGGCCAGGGTCCGGAAGGCATTCTCGACCACCCAGCGGTCGATTTCCGGCATCAGCCCGTAGCGCTCGGCGGCGGGGATGAAGTTGATCGGCGCCACCAACCGGCCGCACTCGTCGTTCAGACGCAGCAGCAACTCGACGTGGGCGCCCTCCCTCACGCGGTCGTCGACCGGGAAGATCGATTGGGCATAGAGACAGAAACGCTCCTCCTCCAGCCCCTGGCGGATACGTTGCACCCAGGCCATCTCGCCGACGCGGTTGGACAACTCGGTATCATCCGGACGAAACACCTGGGCCCGATTGCGGCCCTTTTCCTTGGCCATGTAGCACGCCATGTCGGCGCAGCGTAGCGCCTCCTCCACCGACACCAGCATGGCGGAAATATGCACCACACCGATGCTGACGGTGATGTTGAAGCCACGACCTTCCCACATGAAGTGCAGTGCCTGCACAGTCAGGCGGATGCGTTCGGCGATCTGCACCGCCATGTCCGGCGGACAGTGTTCCAGGAGGATGCCGAACTCGTCGCCACCCAGGCGCGCCAGGGTGTCGCCATCACGCAGGCACTGCTGCAGCACGGAACAGACCTGGCGCAGCAGCTCATCGCCGGCGGCATGGCCACAGGTGTCGTTGACCAGCTTGAACTGGTCCAGGTCCAGGTACATCAGCGAGTGCTGGTCGTGGGAGTCGGCCGAACTCTCCAGTGCCTGCTTGAGGCGGAATTCGAATTCACGGCGATTGGTCAGGCCGGTCAGGGCATCGTGTGTGGCCTGCCACGACAGGCTGGCCATGTACTGGCGCTCGCGGGTCATGTCGTGCAGTACCAGCACCACGCCGACCACGCGGCCTTCGGCGTGGATGGGCGTGGCCACCAGGGTCACCGCGACGCTGGTGCCGTCCAGGCGCTGGATGAGCTTGCTGGTCTCGCTGCCGCCATCCACTTCGCCGCGCAGGATCTGCCCCACCAGCGGCAGGCCCTCGGTCTGTGAGTTCTCGTCGAGTATCCGCAGCAGCGAACGCAGCGGCAGGCCGACAGCCATGGAGTTGTCCCACCCGATCAGGCGTTCCGCTGCCGGGTTGAAGTAGGCAATGCACTCGTGTTCGTCGAGGGTGACCACGCCGTCGCCGATGGCCGCCAGGGTGGTCTGCGCACGCTCCCTCTCGGTGTCCAGGGCACTTTCGAAGGCGCGCTGCTGGTGCAGCAGCTTGCGCGTGCGCCAGACCGCCAGGAGTATCAGTGCCAGGCCGGTCAACCCGTTGGCCGCCAGCAGCACCCACATGATCATCCGCGAGCCCTGCCCCAGCGCGGCGGAGAAGGCCATGGCGGCCGGCGTAACGCCGTCATTGATGGCCTGGATGCGACTGTTCCAGTAGCTCAGGTCGCCCGGGCGGACGTCGTTGGCGCGGATCTTCGCGCTCATCTCGTCGGCCAGATGCTCCAGCTGGTCGAGGTAGGCGTCACCGATGATCCACATCTTCACGGCCTGGTCGAAGTAGCTGTACTCGTGGAAATAGCGGTACAGCCAGATCAGCGCGCCGACATCATCGGGATGAATTCCGCCCTGCAGCGCGCCGGCGCGGGCCAGTTCCAGGTCGGGTTGGCTGAGGTCGAGGGCGGCGCGGAAGGTACGGTCGCCCTGGGGAATCGCAATGGCGGTGCGGTAACGCTCGTAATCCGCCGCGTCACGGCTCTGTCCGTAGAGTTGCAGGTAGTGGATGGCGTCCTTCTGGCCCTTGGACCAGAGGCTCTCGCCGCCGACATAGGCGCGCACCCCCGAGAGGATAAAGAAGCTGCCGCTGCCGATCAGCGTCTGTAGCAGGACCACGACCATGAATGGCCAGACCAGCTTGAGCAGGCGCGTCGTACGCCGGGTCGGCAACAGCCCCATTGCATCCATAACCAGTTTCGACTTCCTTCTTCTGATCCCTGCCAGGCCACAGGGGAGCAGCTACCACTCCACCTCGGGGACTTCTCTGTCAGGCCGCCCCTTTCTTAACTTCTAGCCGATCACAGGAAATCCTCAAACCGAAGGGCATGACGCTTGGTCGGCTGGAGGCTCACCGTCCGGCGGAAAGATGAGGACCGAGGAGCGCTAAGCACCTTCCGTCGCCTGCCTGCCTTACCCGCCCGGCAGCCGATTAGTGGCCTTGCGACAGCGAAGGCCATGTGCCATACCTCAGCCGATCGTGCATTCTGCAAAGTGCAATCTGCATGATGAAAAGTGCCATCCGCAAACAACCGATGGAGCGACCATGCCACGGCGGGATATGGACAGGCGGTACGACCAGCTGGTGGGCCTGACCTACGAGTGTGTGCTCGACGAGGGCAACTGGCTGCCACTGCTGACCGAGCTGATCTGCGCCAGCGGCCGCCAGCAGGGCGCCCTGCTGTTCTGGGACCAGACCGAGAGCGGTGCGCTGGCCAGCGAGATCAACCTCTGCGACCCCGGCGCCATCGAGACCTACAACCGCGAGTTCTGCACCATCGACCCGTCCAAGGGTTTCATGCTTCACCGCCCGGTCGGCCACTGGTATCACGACCGCGAGGAGTACGGCCCGCAGCGAATGGCCCGCGACCCTTATTACCAGGAATTCCAGCGCCCCAACGGCATGCACAACGTGTCCTGCCTGAAGCTCAGCGAGCAGGCCAATTCCGGCGTCTACCTGTCAGTGCTGACCAGTCTCGGCGCACGCTACCCCGACCCGCAGGAGCAGACCCTGCTGGCCCGCCTGAGCGAGCACCTGACTCGCGCCGCGCGGATGTTCGGGCGCATCGACGAGATGCGCCAGCAACTGGCCCACCGCGACCTGCTGCTGGACCAGCACCCCACGCCGTTGTGGCTGCTCGAAGGCAACGCCCGCGTGCTCTACGCCAACCAGGCCGCGCAGCAGCGGCTCGGGCTGCGTGCGGGCCTGTTCCATGAAATCTTCGGCCGCCTGCACTGCCGCCAGCACGACGCGAAACTCCAGGCCCTGGTACGCCACGCTGCGCCTCGCACCGGCAAAGGCAAGGCCGGCTGGCTGCCACTGGGCGATGGCAGCGGGCAGGAACTGCTGGTCACCCCAGTGCCTGCCGAAGCGAACTTCAACCACCCCTTCCAGCGCCCGCTGGTGCTGCTGGCGCTGCTCGATGCGCATCGCCAGAGCCGCCTGCTGGGCGAACTGTTCGGCCTCACTCCGGCCGAGCAGCGCCTGGGCGACCTGCTGGTACGGGGGCTGATGCCCGAACAATGCGCCGACCAGCTCGGCACTTCGATCAATACGGTGCGCAGCCAGCTGCGTGCGTTGTTCCGCAAGACCCACACCAGCCGCCAGGCCGAACTGGTCAGCCTGCTGGTGCGGCTCGGGCAACGCTGAATTTTCGCGGCCGTCATTCATTCAGATGATGGCCCGGGGCCAACCGCCCCCTAAGGTGTTGGACGGATCACCGGCCAGGCCGGTGGCGCTTTCTTCTCACTGAGCGGTATCCCAGGTGGACGGCATGGACAACGGCACCCAGCAGAATCCGAACTCGCTAACCGAAGCCATCGAGCAACTCGAACAGCAGCTGCGTCACCTCAGGGATGACGAGACGGGCCTGCTGGCGCTCGCCACGGGCAGCGCACCGCCGGGCGAAGCCCCGCGCGTAGTGCCTTTCCCCCGGCGTCGCGAACGACCGATGGGTGAAGGCGCCGGCAATGCCGTGCTGATGGACTACCTCTACGGCATCGACAGCACCCTGCGCTCGCTGCTGCCCGACGGGCCTACCGAGGAGTTGTTCCGCTACGCCAGCTCCGCCCCCGCCTCCCGCGCACTGCGCTCGCGCCGCCAGTTGCTGGCAAGGGAGATCGACCGCTGCTGCGACCAGCTCAGCGGCCAGGCGCGCATCCTCTGCGTGGGCTGCGGGCACCTGCGCGAGGTCGAGCTGGCGCGCTCGTTGCGCCATGGCCAGTTCCGCCAGTTCACCGCGCTGGATGCGCAGGCGCTGTCCCTGCAGACGGTGGAAGCCAGCTACGCCGCGCTCGGCATCCAGACACAGCAGTGCAACCTCGATGACCTGTTCTACGGACGCCAGGATCTCAGCCATTTCGACCTGATCTACTCGCCGGGCCTGTACGAGGTGCTGGACGACCACGACGCCCGCGACCTGACCCGCAACCTCTTCGCCCGCCTGCTGCCCGGCGGACGCCTGCTGATGGGCAACTTCCTCCCCGGCGTGCCGGGCATCGCCTACCTCGAAGGCCTGCTGGACTGGCACCCGCACTACCGCAGCGACGCCTGCCTGCTCGACCTGCTGCTGGGCATTCCCTACAACGACATCGGCAGCGCGCGGGTCTTCCACGACCTGGGCAATTGCGTGGCCTTCCTCGAAGTCACCCGCTACGGCTGATCAGCTCTGCTGCAGGTGCCCATACAGGCGCGCGTAGAGCCCGCCTTCGGCGATGAGTTGCTGGTGGTCGCCATCCTCGGCAATACGCCCGCCGTCGAATACCAGCACGCGGTCGGCCTGTTTCACCGCGGACAGGCGGTGGGCGATGATCAGCGTGGTGCGACCTTCGAGGAAGCGCTCCAATGCCTGGTGCAAGGCGTATTCGGTGGCGGCGTCGAGGGCGGAGGTCGCCTCGTCGAGGATCACCACCTTGGGTTCGGCAAGTACCATGCGCGCAATCGCCAGGCGCTGGCGCTGGCCACCGGAGAGCCGCACACCGGAGCGCCCAACCACACTGTCCAGCCCCTGCGGCAGGGCACGGATGGTGTCTGCCAGCTGTGCCACTTCCAGCGCACGCCAGCAGGCTTCGTCACCGCGCTCCCGGCCCATGGTCAGGTTGGCGCGCACCGTGTCGTTGAACAATGCCGGGTGCTGCAGCACAACCGCCACCTGCTCACGCACGCAATCCAGACCGATCTCTTCCAGCGCCGCGCCACCGTAGCGGATGCAGCCGGACTGAGGCTGGTAGAGGCCCAGCAGCAGCTGCACCAGGGTGCTCTTGCCGCCGCCACTGGCACCGACGATGGCGACCTTCTCGCCGGGGGCGATATCCAGGTCAAGGCCATCCAGCACGCGTTCGTCGCGGTAGGCGAAGCTCAGGTCGCGCACCTGGATACCAACGCTGGTGTGCCCGGCGAACGGATCACGACGGTGCTCGTAATGCGGCTCGTCGGCGCGCGCCAGCAACTCGTTGATGCGGGTCAGCGCGCCGCCGGCGGCGTAATAGGCGTACTGCAGGCTGAGCAGCTGCTCCACCGGGCCGATCATGAACCAGAGGTAGCTGAACACCGCGAGCATCTGGCCGATGGACAGGTCGGAAAACAATACGGTGACCATCGCTGCGGCACGGAACAGGTCGATACCGAACTGGAACAGCAGGCCGCTGGCACGCCCGGCGGCGTCGCTCTTCCACTGCGAGGCAACGGCGTAGTCGCGCACCTCGCGGGCACGCACACCCAGGCGGCCGAGGAAGAAGCCCTGGCGGTTGCCGGCACGCACTTCCTGGATGGCTTCGAGGGTTTCGGTCAGTGCCTGGGTGAAGCGCGAGGTGCTGTCGTTCTCCAGCTTCTTCAGGTGCTTCACGCGCTTGCCCAGCTGCACCGTGGCGAAGATCACCAGCG
Source organism: Pseudomonas sp. YH-1 (assembly GCF_051990045.1). Taxonomy (NCBI): domain Bacteria; kingdom Pseudomonadati; phylum Pseudomonadota; class Gammaproteobacteria; order Pseudomonadales; family Pseudomonadaceae; genus Pseudomonas; species Pseudomonas sp. YH-1. Next base: position 5,745,995 of record NZ_CP178184.1, read on the forward strand.
GGTTGAACAACAGGATCAGCAGCGCCAGTTTCCAGTGCATCCAGATCAGGATGCCGGCGGTGCCGCAGAGGGTCAGCAGCGCCACCAGGAAGCGGCTCAGGGTGTCGCCGACGAACTTGTCGAGGGTGTCGAGATCGGTCACCAGGTGCGCGCTGACCGAGCCACCGCCGAGGGTCTCGTACTCGACCAAGGCGATGCGTTTCAGCCGCTCGATCAGGCGCAGGCGGATGCGGTACACCACGTCCTTTGACAGCCGCGCGAACAGCTTGGCCTGCAGCACGTTGAACACCAGCGCGCAGCTGCGCAGCACGAGGGTCACCAGCAGCATCAGGCCGATATAGCCGACCGGTTTGTGCCAGCCGTCAGGCAGCCAGTGGTTCATCACCTGCAGGGCGGCATCACCCTTGCCCAGCAGCACCTCATCGACCAGCAGCGGCAGCAGCAGCGGGATCGGTACGCTGCAGGCGGTCGCCAGTACGGCGACCAGGTTGGCGAGGATCAGAGCCTTGCGATGACGGAACGCGAGCCGGCGAATCTCCGCCCAGCTCAGGCGGTCAGCGGACAGCTCAGGCATGCCGCCCGCGCTCCAGCCAACGATCCAGCAGCGGCTGGTAGCCGTTGGTCAGCAGGGCCAACTGGCCATCGCGTTCGGCCAACACTGTGGGAAAGCCGGCGATACCCAGGTCGCGTGCCCAGGAAAAATCGGCCAGGGTCGCCAGGTGGTTGTCCTGGCTGTCGAAGGCTTCGGCAAACTCGATGCGCGGCAGGCCGACCTGTTCGGCCAGCTCGGTGAGCACGCTGGCCTGGGTGACGTCGCGGCCTTCGGCGTAGAAGGCGCGCTGGATTTCGCCGACCAGCGCCCAGGCGCAGTCCTCGTCCAGGCGGCGTGCGGTGACCACCGCCCGGCAGGCCGGCTCGGTGTCGTAGACGAAGCCGTCAGGCAGGGCGTTTTCGAAGCGGAACGGCTGGCCGGTGGCTTCATGCACCGCCTGCCAGTGTTCGAGGATGTAGCGCTTGGTGGTCGGTTCCAGCGCGGCGCCCTGCCCCGTGCGCAGCCCGCCCATCACCAGCGCCAGCGGCACGCCCGCGGCGCGCGCCTGCTCCACCAGCTTCCCGGCGACCGGAGCGAAGCCCCAGCACCAGGAGCACATCGGGTCCATCACGTAGAGCAGGCGGCTGGTCATGGATCAGTTCTCCGCACGGGGATCACGGCCAATGGGGTGCGGCTGATTGCGCTCGCGCGCCAGCTCGATCTGCTTCTGCCGCTCGCGGGCACTGGCGCGGGTCTTCTCCGACAGCGAGTCCCAGCAGTGCGGGCAGCTGATGCCCGGCGCGTAATGTTCCGAGGCGCGATCCTCGACCGAGATCGGGTTGCGGCAGGCATGGCACTGATCGTAGTCGCCTTCGGTCAGGTCATGGCGCACGGTCACGCGGTTGTCGAACACGAAGCAGTCGCCGCGCCAGAGGGTCTCGGCCTCGGGCACTTCCTCCAGGTACTTGAGGATGCCGCCCTTGAGATGGAACACCTCTTCGAAGCCTTCGTTGAGCATGTAGCTCGAGGCCTTCTCGCAGCGGATGCCGCCAGTGCAGAACATCGCGACCTTCTTGTGCTTCGCCGGGTCGTAATGCTCGCGGATGTAGTCGGGAAACTCGCGGAACGACTTGGTCTTCGGGTCGATGGCGCCCTCGAAGGTGCCGATGGCCACTTCGTAGTCATTACGGGTATCGATCAGCAGGACTTCCGGATCGGAGATCAGCGCGTTCCAGTCCCTGGGCTCGACGTAGGTACCGACCTGCGCGTTCGGGTCCACGCCCGGCACGCCAAGGGTGACGATTTCCTTCTTCAGCTTGACCTTGGTGCGGTAGAAGGGCTGCTCGTCGCAGTAGGACTCCTTGTGGTCCACGTCGGCCAGGCGCGGGTCGGTGCGCAGCCAGGCGAGCAGGCCGTCGATGCCGGCGCGGGTGCCGGAGACGGTGCCGTTGATGCCTTCCTCGGCGAGCAGCAGGGTGCCCTTCACGCCGTTATCCAGCAGGGTCTGCAGCAGGGGTTCGCGCAGGGCGACGTAATCGGGCAGGGAGACGAACTTGTACAACGCCGCGACGACGATTCTTTCGGTGGTCATGCATCACTCCAGTGGTCGCCCGCGTAAAGGGCGGACCGGGCTCTTTGGATCGACAGCCTGAAACGACAGCGGAATCAGAAGCTGAAAATGACAGCGCCGGCCAAAGGCCGGCGCTGGGTATCGCATTCTACACGGAGCGGGGCCAGGCCCGCACGCGCTTGGTCAGCTCGCCAATCAATGCTGATCGTGCTTGCTGCCGCCGCGGCAGGTCGGTGAATCCGGCGCCGCGCCCTGCTGCGCCCACTCCTCGGGGGTGTAGGTGTGCATGGCCAGGGCGTGGAACTGGCTCATCAGATCGCCGAGGGTGGCGTAGACCTTCTGATGCCGCTTCACCGCGTTCAGCCCGGCGAACACCGGGCTGACGATCACGGCCTTGTAGTGCGTTTCCTGTCCGCGGCTGTGCATGTGGCTCTCGTCCAGTACGTCAAGGTGCTGGGGTTCGAGGGCGCTCAGGGCGGTCTGGATACGGTCACGCATGCTCATGTCGGGTCTCGCTGGCAGTCAGTACGGTTCAGGCGGGTGGAAATCAGGACGATCAGGGCTTCTTGGCGGGAGCGGCCGGGGCCTTCACGCCCAGCTCCTTGTCCATATCAGCCATCAGCTTGTTCACCGGCTCGACTGCGGTCTGCAGTTTGGCCTGGGTCAGCTGGGCGGATTCGGCGGTCAGGCGCGGCATCTTCTCCAGGACCTTGCGGCCCAGGGGCGATGCGTAGAAATCGTTCAGCTGCTTGAGCTCGGACTCGCTGAAGTTGGCGGTGTAGAGCTTGACCAGTTCAGGCTTGAGCTTGTCCCAGCCCACGGCGCGGTCCAGTTCGGCGTTGGCCTTGGCCTGGTAACGGTCGAGCACGGCCTTCTTGCTGTCCGGCGCCTTGGCCTGGGCGAAGCGCTGGGCGAGCATCTGCTGGACTTGCGCGTAGACCGGCACGGTCAGCTTGTCGGCATGGACCTGCTTGAGGAATTTCTCCGCCTCGGCGTTGGCGTCAGCCAGTGCCACGGAACTGAAGCCAACCAGAAGTGCTGCGGTGCAGAGGGAACGAAGAACGGTCATGGGGCAGTCCTGTGAGTCTGAAGGGTGTCCGGGTGGGACCCGCCATTCTGCGCCTAAGTTCGGAATGTGCTCAAGAGAGTGCCAAATGGCCTGGAAGTGACCGGCTTCTCTTGTCGTACAGTTCCCGAAACGGCATGCTGCGGCGCGTTGCCACACGGATGTGACCGATGAACACCCTCACCCACCCGCCGACGCTCGTCGCCGCGCCGCCCCTGTGCGATGCGCGTGGCCGCCTGAACAGCGCGGCCGTGGGCTGGTCGTCGCGGCCACAGACGCTCTGCCAGCTCTCCGGCAACGCCGGCCGGCGCAAGCGCTGGAACCACTGGTGCATCAACGCGCCGGGCTGGATGCTCTCGATCACCATCGCCGACCTCGACTACCTGGGCTACGGCGCCGTGTACTTCCTCGACCTGGAAACCGGACAGTCGGTGCACCGCACCCAGTTCAGCCCCTTCGGCCTGGGCTGCCACCTGCCGGACACGCCGAACCAGAGCCACCGCTTCGAACACGGCCAGCTGTGCCTGGGCTTCGACGAGCAGCCCGGCCAGCTGCGCATCACCGCCTGCGCGCCGAACCTGGGCGGCCAGCCGCTGAACCTCTCCCTGGAAGTACAGCGCCCGGCTCACCTGGAGTCAGTCAACCTGGTGGTGCCCATGGGCGGCAAGTGCTTCCATGCCTGCAGCCGGCAGATGGGCTTGCCGATCAGTGGCAGCCTGACCCTCGGCCACAAGACCTACCGCTGCACCGACGGCCAGAGCTTCGCCGCGCTGGATTTCGGCCGGGGCGTCTGGCCGTTCAATACTCAATGGACCCGCGCCGCCTTTGCCGCGCCCGGGGGCATCGCCGGCAACTTCGGCGCTGGCTGGACGGAAAACAGCCACCTGAGCGAGAACGCCCTGTGGTTCGGCGGCGAGTTGCAGGCGCTGGACGGCCCTGTGGATATCCGCCAGGTGCCGCACGACCCGTTGTCGCCTTGGCAATTGCACGGCAGCGACGATCGCGTCGACCTCACCTTCACGCCGCGCAAGCTGCACCGCGCCTGCCCGCGGCTGGGCCCGCTGTTCGCCGAGACCTGCCAGTGGTTCGGCCGTTTCGACGGATCCCTGCGCAGCGCCGAGGGCGACCTGGTGCCGGTCAATGGCGCACTGGGCTGGGTCGGTTCGACGCACGCTCGCTGGTGACGGTCTTCGGCTCCCTGCTTGTCGCTGAGCACGACACGCCACTGAAACCGCTCTATCACGGCCATTGAGCCAGAGTGGAACCCGGAAGCCCCGTAGCGGCCTAAACTGGCCGAGACCCTTTTCCGGAGAAGCACCATGAGCCGCACCGAAACCGACAGCCTTGGTCCCATTGAGGTCCCCGAAGACGCCTACTGGGGCGCGCAGACCCAGCGCTCGCTGGAGAACTTCGCCATCGGCGGGCAGCGCATGCCGCTGGCCGTGGTGCATGCCCTGGCGCTGATCAAGAAAGCCGCCGCGCGGGTCAACGCGCAATTGGGCGAGTTACCGGAGAACATCACCAGCCTGATCGAGGAAGCCGCCGACGAAGTGCTCGCGGGCGAGCACGACGACCAGTTCCCCCTCGTCGTCTGGCAGACCGGCAGCGGTACCCAGAGCAACATGAACGTCAATGAGGTGATCGCCGGGCGCGCCAACGAGATCGCCGGCAACGGCCGCGGCGGCAAGAAGCCGGTGCACCCCAACGACCACGTCAACCGCGCGCAGAGCTCCAACGACAGTTTCCCCACTGCCATGCACATCGCCGCCGCGCAAGCGGTGCAGAACGACCTGCTGCCGGCCATTGCCGAGCTCAGCGGTGGCCTCGCCCAGCAGGCCGCGCGCCACGCCAATCTGGTGAAGACCGGGCGCACCCACCTGATGGACGCCACACCGGTCACCTTCGGCCAGGAACTCTCTGCCTTCGTCGCCCAGTTGGACTACGCCGAGCGCGCCCTTCGCGCGGCACTGCCGGCTGTCTACGAGCTGGCCCAGGGCGGCACTGCCGTCGGCACCGGGCTGAACGCCCCCAAGGAATTCGCCGACGCCATTGCCGCCGAGCTGGCCGACCTTTCCGGCCTGCCCTTCGTTTCCGCACCGAACAAGTTCGCCGCCCTCGCCGGCCACGAACCGCTGGTGACCCTGGCCGGAGCCATGAAGACCCTCGCCGTGGCCCTGATGAAGATCGCCAACGACCTGCGCCTGCTCGGCTCCGGCCCCCGCGCGGGATTCGCCGAGGTGAAGCTGCCGGCCAACGAACCGGGCTCCTCGATCATGCCCGGCAAGGTCAACCCGACCCAATGCGAGGCGTTGTCGATGCTCGCCTGCCAGGTCTTCGGCAACGATGCCGCCATCACCTTCGCCGCCAGCCAGGGCCACCTGCAGCTCAACGTCTACAAGCCGGTGATCATCCACAACCTGCTGGAATCCGCGCGCCTGCTGGCCGACGGTTGCCGCAACTTCAACACCCACTGCATCGCCGGCATGGAGCCGGACGCAGCGAAGATGCGCGAGCACCTTGACCGCGGACTGATGCTGGTGACCGCGCTGAATCCGCACATCGGTTACGACAAGGCCGCCGAGATCGCCAAGAAGGCCTACGCCGAAGGCAAGACCTTGCGCGAAGCCGCACTGGAGCTGGGCTACCTGACCGACGCCGAGTTCGACCAGTGGGTGCGCCCGGAAACCATGCTGGAGGCAGGCCAGAATGGCTGAAGCGGCCAAGCATGGCGCCACACCCTTCGAGGGCGACGGCAAGCGCGTGCTGTTGGTACTGGGCTCGCCCAAACCCGGCGGCTTCTGCCACGCGGTGGCCGACGCCTATGCCCATGGCGCCCGCGCCAAGGGCCATGTGGTGCACACGCTCAAGCTCGGCGAGATGAACTTCGACCCGGTGCTGCGCGGCGGCTACGAACTGGGGCAGACGTTGGAGCCGGATGTGCTCGAAGCCCAGCGACAGATCCACTGGGCGCAACACATCGCCTTCGTCTACCCGGTCTGGTGGGGCGGCCTGCCGGCGCTGCTGCAGGGGTTCTTCGATCGCGTACTGCAGCCAGGCTTCGCCTTCCGCTACCGCTCGATGGAATCCCGCGAGTTCGAGCCACTGCTGGGTGGACGCAGCGCCGACCTGCTGGTCAGCCATGACCAGACCCACTGGCACTATCGCCTGCGCCAGGGTGCCCCGGCCCACCGGCAGATGACCCGCTGCATCCTCGCGCCCTGCGGCATCGCCCTGCACCACCTGGAGGAGTTCAGCCCGGTACGCGGCTCCGGCGAGGAGCAGCGGCAAGGCTGGCTGCGGCGGGCGGAACAACTGGGCACGCAGGTGTAATGGGGTGGTGGATAGCGCGTGAGGCGCTATCCACCCTACCGTCGGCACTCCATTCGGAAGGCACTCCCTACGCGTTGGGAATTCCCCTACACCGCGCCAACCCTCGACTTCCCTAGCATGCGCTCGCCCCAATTCGGGGTTCCTCTTGCCCCTGGAGGCAGCATGCTTCGCAAACTTTCCGCCGAAATGATCGGCACGTTCTGGCTGGTGTTCGGTGGTTGCGGCAGCGCCATCTTCGCCGCCCACGCCATTGGCGTCCTGGGTGTCGCCCTCGCCTTCGGCCTGACCGTGGTCACCATGGCCTATGCCATCGGCCCGATCTCCGGTTGCCACCTGAACCCCGCCGTCACCCTTGGCCTGTGGGCCGGCGGCCGCGTCCGCACACTGGATGTGGTGCCGTACATCGTCGCCCAGTGCATCGGCGGCGTGATCGCCGGTGCCGTCCTGTTCTACATCGCCTCCGGCAAACCGGGCTTCGATGCGCTGGCCGGCTTTGCCGCCAACGGTTATGAGGCCCTGTCGCCGACCGGATACAGCCTGCACTCGGCGATGGCCATCGAAGTGCTGCTGACCGCGTTCTTCTTGTTCGTGATCATGGGCGCCACCGACAGCAAGCTGGCCCCGGCCGGTTTCGCGCCGATCGCCATCGGCCTGACGCTGACCCTGATCCACCTGATCAGCATCCCGATCGACAACACCTCGGTGAACCCGGCGCGCAGCCTGGGCGTTGCGCTGTTCGCCGACCCGCTGTTCATGAAGCAGCTGTGGCTGTTCTGGGTCGGCCCGCTGGTGGGCGGCGTGATCGGTGCCCTGGCGTACCGCGTGGTACGCCCGGCGGCCTGAGCCTGCTACCTGCTACAAAAAACGGGCGCCTTCGGGCGCCCGTTTTCGTTGGTGCTCGGCCTGTCTGTAGGAGCGAGCTTGCTCGCGAACCCGCCCCGCTCCGCTGCTGCCGGGAAATTCGTTCGCGAGCAAGCTCGCTCCTACAGTCGACAGGGAGCATCTCAGAAGTACTGGGTCAGGCTGAACTTGGCGTTGCGGCCCTGGCTGTAGACGCTGTCACCAGCCAGCGCCGGGTGATAGTCACGGTTGAACAGGTTATCCACGGTGAAGTTCAGCTCGGTGTTCTCCAGGCCCAGGCGGCGCGGCTTCCAGCTGGCGAAGACACGGTGGGTGTCGTAGCTGTCGTTGACGGTCTGGTCCCAGAAGATGTCGCCGACACTGGTGCCCATGCCGCCGGAGTACTTGTCGCTGGGCAGGCGGTCGGTCTTGCGGACGAACTCACCCTGCCAGCCGATCTGCGCATCCCAGGACGGGATCTTGGTGCCCAGGGTGGCGACCCACTTGGCCGGCGGCACGTCGCGCGCCCACACATTCGGGCCCCAGGGGTTGCTGTAGGCGCCGTCGTGCTTGCCGGTCACCCATGAATACGACAGCCCGCCGAACAGCCAGGGGCTGTCGTAGAAGCTCTCGATCTCGAAGCCCTTGTAGGTCACACCCGGCAGGTTGCGGTAGTTGGACAGCGGCAGGTCGTCGCCGCAGCTGCCGGAGATGGTGCCGTTGTCGATGGCCTGCTGCTCGCAACCGACGCTGCGGGTGCGAAAGATTTCGTCCTTGATCTTGTTCTGGAACAGCGTGGTCCGCACCTGCAGGTTGTCACCGTTGATGAACAGGTCCGGCAGGTTGACCAGCGAGCCGAAGCGCAGCGCGTGGATGCGTTCGGGGTCGAGGTCGCGGCTGGTAGCGCTGACGGTGCTGCTGTTCTGCACCTCGTACATCTCGTCGATCACCGGCGCGCGCCAGGTGCGGCTGTAGTCGGCGAAGAAGCCCAGGCGCTCGGTGGCGGTCCAGAACAGCGACAGGCGCGGCGACCAGCCACTGTAGGTCTGCGAGCTGTAGTCGTGGCCCTGGGCGGCATTGTTGTAGAGCGGCGCGTCGTTGTCCTTGCCCTGGTTGCGCACGTGGTCAAAGCGCAACGACGGGGTGATGGTCACGCTGCCCAGGGTCAGCGCGTCCTGGATGTAGGCGCTGTTGGTGTTCTGCTTGCCGCTGGGCATGAAGGTCGGCTGGAAGTGGCCGTAGTTGTAGCGCGCGGTGTCGTAGGTGGAGCCGGGGATGTACATGTCGGTGGTGCGGGTGTGGCGGTGGAACTGCGTACCCACGGTAAAGGCATGCTGCACCTGGCCGGTGGCGAACAGGCTGGTGTTGCGCAGCTCGAGCACCTTGTCCTTGTAGTCGGTGTCCATCTTGCGGCCACCGGTGGAGACCTGGAAGAAGGCGTCCGGGTTGCGCTCGTCAGTCTGGTCGATGTGCGACTCGGAGTACTGCACCATCAGGTCGATCAGCGGGTTGTCGATGGGGTGGTATTCGTACTTGCCGGACCAGGTGGTGTCGGTGGTGTCGCGATGCGCCAGCAGACGCTTGAGCGCGGCCTCGTAGCCGTAGCGGTCGATGCTCGACTGGGTCGGCGGCGTCGGGTAGGAAGCCGAGGAGAACGGCGTCCAGCGAGTACTGTGGGAGCGGCTGTAGGCCAGACTGATGTCGTTGTCGAGGTTGGGGTGCAGGTTCAGCTTGAACAGCCCGGCGTCCAGGTCCTGGGCGCTGTTGGGCAGGCGACTGGGGTTGATCGGATAGCTGTTGTTCGGATCGGGGATGTGCCCGGCGAGCTTGATGTCGCGGCCATCGCGCGCGGTGAGGTAGGCCAGCGCATCGACCTTGCGGTCCTCGGTGCGGCCGTAGACAGCGCCGCTGTAGATCTTCTGCTGGTCGTTGGAGTGGTAGCCGTACTTGAGCATGGCGCCGACGTTCTGGTCATCGCGCAGCATGTCCGGAGCATCCTTGGTCTCCATGTGCACGGTGCCGCCGAAGCCGCCATTGCCGTTGTAGACCGAGTGCGGGCCCTTCTCCACTTCGATGCGCTTGATCAGCTCCGGCTCGATGAACACGGTGCCCTGCTGGTAGCGCTCGAAGCCGCTCTTGGGCGCACCATCGAGGGTGAAGGGCACGTCCTCGGCATCGCCCAGGCCCCAGATGTTCACAGTCTGCCCGCCCGGCTTGGGCGAGCCGCCCATGGTCACGCCAGGCAGGGTCTGCAAGAGGCTGGGAATGTTGTCGGCCTGGATGCGCTCGATGTCCTTGCGGGTCAGGGTCGAACGGCCGACGTTGCTGGAGTCCACGGACAGGCCGCTGCCAACAATGGTCTGCGAATCCAGTTCGATGGCGTTGTCGCTGAACTTGTCGACCTTGCCCGAACGTCGCACGACGAAGCCGTCACCCGCCTCCACCAGCTCCAGCGAAGAGCCCTTGAGCAGATGCTCCAGCGCTTCCCGCACGCTGTAGCGGCCGCTCACCGCTGGCGCCTTGAGACCATCCAATTGGGAGGCGTCGTAGAGCACCTGCACGCCGGCCTGCTGTGACAGGCTGCCGATGGATTCACTCAGCGCCTGCGCCGGCAGGTCGACCTGCCAGTCGGCGGCGCGGCTGTACTCGGCCATCATCAGGCTGCCGAGCAGCACGGCGCAGCCCAGCGGGCGCGCGAACGGGAAGTTGAATCGAAACTGCATGCAAGGCCCTCCCCAGGGTCGAAAAGCGCTGCGCGTTTCGCAGCGAATGACGGGGAAGACCCTCATTCGAGAAAAACCCACACCTGCAAATAAAAATATTTCTCAAAAAAGATTCCGAGCACGTGCGAGCGGAAACGGATTCGGGATTCGGGATTCGGGATTCGGGATTCGGGATTCGGGATTTTCGTAGGAGCGAGCTTGCTCGCGAACCGGCCCAGCTCGGGTGCTGCCGGGAAACACATTCGCGAGCAAGCTCGCTCCTACAAAAAAAGCGATCAGCGCGGCAGGATGACGGCGCTGCCGTCGGCCTTGCGCTGCACGCGCACGTCCAGCAGCACCGGTAGGGCAGCGAGGAAGTCGTCCGGGTGGGCCAGGCGCACGTTGCCGGAGATGGGCTTGTTCGCCAGGCGCTCATCGCCCAGGCGGATGGGCGCTGCGCGGTACTGCGACAGCTCGTCGACCAGCGCACCCAGCGGCTGGTTGCGGAAGGCGAGCATGCCGTCACGCCAGGCGGCGATGGAGGCGACGGGCACGCGGTCCACTTGCGCCTCCCCTGCTCCGCTCGACAACCGGGCGCGGTCGCCCGCCGTCAGCGTCTGCTCGCCCGACACACCGAGCTGCGCCTGCAACGCCACCTTGCCGTGGCGCACGGCGACGCTCAGCCCATCGCTCTCGCGATGCACATCGAAGCCGGTGCCGAGCACCCGCACTCGACTATCGCCGGCGGTCACGCGGAAAGGCCGGTCAGCCTCGTGGGTCACTTCGAAATAGGCTTCGCCGCGCAGCAGCTGCACATCGCGGAAACGGGTGGAGTAATCCACCCTCAGTGCCGAATCCGCCGCCAGGAATACTCGTGTGCCGTCGTTCAGCGTTACCTCACGCTGTTCGCCTGGCGCAGTGGATTGCACCTGCTGCGGATCGGCCAGCCGACCGCCACTGAAGTCGTTGGCCAACAACAATGCGCCGAGGAACAGACTGGCGGCGGCGAGCCCGCGCCAGGGCAGCGCAGGCCGGCGAGTCGGTGCGAGCGCGGGCCGACGAACCTGGTCGAGGTCAGTCCACAGTTGTTCGATTTCACGGTAAGCACACTCATGGGCAGCGTCTTCCGCCAACCAGTCGGAAAAGGCCTGGCGCTCGCGGGCATCCCAGGCTCCCGAGCGCTGGCGGCTGAACCACTTGGCGGCCAGTTCGTCGATCACTCGCTGGCGCTCTTCTAGCGGCGTCATGCTTCGCCCTCCCCCTGAACCTGACGCTTGCAATGCAGCAGCGCACTGGCGACGTGCTTCTCCACCATGCTCAATGAAATCCCCATGCGCCTGGCCACCTCGGGCTGCGAGAGGCCATCGAACTTGTGCAGGATGAACGCCTCGCGACGCCGTGGCGGCAAGCTGTCCAGTGCCCTGGAAAGCTCGCGAAGATACCGTTGTCGCTCGAACTGCACCACGGGTTCGCCCCCTTCGGCGGCCGGTTGCTGGTCGGTGTCGCTGGCCGTTTCCGGCTCGCTGGTGAAACGCCGGGAGCGCTGCCAGTGATCGCGCAGCAGGTTGCGCGCGACCTGGAACAGGAAGGCGCGCGGCTGCTCCACTTCATGCCGCGAGGAGGACTTGAGCCACTGGGCGAAGGCGTCCTGGGCGAGGTCCGCGGCGTCCGCCGAGCTGCCCAGCTGCTTGCGCAGGAAGCGCAGCAACTCGCCGTGGAAGGAGCGATAGGCCTGGGATACCGAACGGGAAAAGCGCTCATCCATCGACGCCCGCCTCCCGGCGTCGCTGCCCTGCCCTGCTGTTGCCCGCTGCCACTTCGCCCCCGAACCGAGGCCCTGGGCCCCGACAACCATCGAATGGCACAAATGATAATACATATCATTTGCGAAAATGAAGTCGAACGCGAGCGATGGATGGCAGAAGGCCGCCTCACGGCGGCCTTTCCTCGGAATCAGACGTTGGCGATACGCGCCCTTCGTGCCCGGTAGCTGCGTAACAGCGAAGGCGCCAGCGCGGTCAGCGCCGAGCCACTGACCACCAGCAGTGCGCCGACATAGGCCAGGCCGTTGAGGTCTTCCGGCAGTACGAACTCCGGCCAGATCGAAGCGGCCAGCGCCACCGAGGCGAAGGTCACGAGCGGCGTGATCGCCAGGGTCGCGCTGACCCGCGAGGCTTCCCAGTGCGCCAGCGCCTCGGCAAAGGCGCCGTAGGCCACCAGGGTGTTCAGGCAGCAGGCCAGCAGCAGCCAGCCCTGTAGCGGCGACAGGTCCAGCGCCTCCAGCGGATGCGCCCAGGGCGTGAGCAGCGCGCCGCAGCCCAGGTAGATCACCATCATCACCTGCACCGAGGTCCACTGGGTCAGCAGCTGTTTTTGTGCGAGACCATAGAAGGTCCAGATGAAGGCGGCGAAGACCACGATCAGCACGCCAGTGGTGTACTCACCGAGCGAGCCGAACAGCTCGGTCAGGCGCTGGTTGAAGAACAGCCCGAAGCCGAAGATCAGCACCGCAAGACCCAGCGCCTGGCCAATGCTGAAGCTCTCCTTGAAGACGAACAGGCTGCCCAGGAGCAGGAGGATCGGCGCGATCTGGATCACCAGTTGCGTGGTCCCCGGCGTCAGCATGCGCAGGCCGATGAGGTAGCAGACGTAGTTGCCGGTGAGACCGAGAATGGCAACCAGCACCAACCCCTTGCCGCGCTTTCCCAGCGGCGAGAAGCTCGGCAGCTGGCGGGTGAAACCCAGGTAGATCAACAACAGTCCACCCGACACCACCAGGCGAAACCAGGTGACGGTGATCGGGTCCATGACCTTCAGGACTTCCTTGAGCTTGATCGGCAGGATGCCCCAGAGGACGGCGGTGACCAGGGCCAGGAACAGGCCGAATTGCCAGCGGCCGGATGAAACGTGCATGAGTGCCTCGACGCGTGTGCGGTCCGCCATGCTAAGTCATGGCGGTATCGCCCCATAGGAACAGTTGCGCGGTGCAACTGTTCCGGTCGCCGGTCGACAACGGCGCGTCGCTGACAGTCAGACCAGCGTGGAGAGGCGCAGCAGCCACCAGATCAGGATGATCAGCTGGACGAAGAAGGCAGCAAAGCGCACCCACACCGCCAGCGCCGAAGTACTGAGCAGGTGCACCACCGACTGGACGATGCGCGCCACCAGCAGGGTTGGCGCCAGCGGGTCGGTGATCACCGTCTGCTGGGTGACCATCGCATAGAGCAGCACCGCGCAAAACAGTGGCACGTTCTCCACGCAATTGGCGTGGGCACGCACCAGGCGCTGGCCGAAGGTGCCGGGGGTGTTGCTGCCGTCAGCGGCGAAGACGTTGACCTTCATGCGGCCGGACATCACCAGCAGGCCGCGCTGGTTGACCAGCAGCAGGACCAGCAGCACGGTCCAGGCAACCAGGCCGAGCAACGCGAAGGCAGAGGGACTCAGGGACATGCGGGACTCCTTTCTCTTGTTGGTTTGAGCGGAGTCTAGGGGAAATAGAGCAATTGCTCTAGCCAGCGATCACCGGCGCAACGGTGGGCCTGACCTGTAGGAGCGAGCTTGCTCGCGAATCGATTCCAGGCTGCTTCGGCGTTGAGCAGGTTCGCGAGCAAGCTCGCTCCTACAACAGCAGCCCGGATACCGCGCGCACAAAAGAAAACGGGCAGCCCGTTTCCGGGTTGCCCGTTGGGTTCCAGCGCCGCACTCACAGCTTGGCGATGGAGACCTCGGTGGATTTCACGAAGGCGATCACTTCACTGCCAATGGCCAGTTCCAGCTCTTTCACGGAACGGGTGGTGATCACCGAGGTGACGATGCCGGCGGCGGTCTGCACGTCGATTTCCGACAGCACATCGCCTTCGACGATTTCCTTGATGGTGCCTTTGAACTGGTTGCGGACGTTGATGGCTTTGATGGTCATGGCGTAGCTCCTTGGGAGAATGCGAACGTTGGATCAGAGCGCCCAGCGCAGTTGCGTGGGCAGTGGGGATACGGGCTCCGGCTCGGGTGGCTGGGCCGGCAGCGAAAGCACGCGCTCGAGCACTTCGGCTTCCAGCGTGGCCAGGCGTGCCGAACCACGGGCGCGCGGCCGGTGCAGGTCGACGTTGAGGTCCAGGCCGATCTCGCCGTCCTCGATGAGGATCACCCGGTCGGCGATGGCCACGGCCTCGGCGACGTCGTGGGTGACCAGCAGCACCGTGAAGCCATGCTGCTGCCAGAGACCTTCGATCAGCTGTTGCATCTCGATGCGGGTCAGGGCATCCAGCGCACCCAGTGGCTCGTCGAGCAACAGCAGGCGCGGCTGGTGGATCAGCGCACGGGCCAGTGCCACGCGCTGCTTCTGGCCACCGGACAGACCCGCCGGCCATTCGTGGGCACGGTCGGACAGGCCCACCGCCGCCAACGCTTCCAGCGCCTTGGGACGCCAGTCGCCTTTCAGGCCGAGGCCGACGTTGTCGATCACCCGCTTCCAGGGCAGCAAGCGCGAATCCTGGAACATCAGGCGAGTCTCTTCGCGGGCGCTTTCCAGCGGCGCGGAGCCGGCCAGCAACTGGCCGTCGCTGGCTTCATCCAGCCCGGCTAGCAGACGCAGCAGGGTGCTCTTGCCGCAACCGCTGCGGCCGACGATGGCGACGAACTGGCCGGCGGGAATCCGCAGGTCGATGCCCTTGAGCACCTCACGCTCGCCGAAGCGCTTGCGCACGTTTTCCAGCGCCAGCGGGATGCCTTTCTTGAGTTGTTGCGGCAACTGATTCACTGCGTTCATGCCGCACCTCCTTTCACCTGATAGGCCGGGTGCCAGCGCAGCCAGATGCGTTCCAATCCACGGGCTGCCAGGTCAGCCAGCTTGCCAAGCACGGCGTAGAGCAGAATCGCCAGCACCACCACATCGGTCTGCAGGAATTCACGGGCGTTCATTGCCAGGTAACCGATGCCGGAGTTGGCGGAGATGGTCTCGGCGACGATCAGGGTCAGCCACATGAAGCCCAGGGCGAAGCGCACGCCGACCAGGATCGAGGGCAGCGCGCCGGGCAGGATCACCTGGCGGAACAGGGCGAAGCCGGACAGCCCGTAGCTGCGCGACATTTCCAGCAGGCCCGGATCAATGTTGCGGATGCCGTGGTAGGTGTTGAGGTAGATCGGGAACAGGGTGCCGAGGGCAACCAGGAAGATCTTCGCCGACTCGTCGATGCCGAACCACAGGATCACCAGCGGGATCAGCGCCAGGTGCGGTACGTTGCGGATCATCTGCACGGAGCTGTCGAGGAAGCGCTCGCCCCATTTCGACAGGCCGGTGATCAGCCCCAGCACCAGGCCGATACTGCCACCGATGACAAAGCCGACAGCGGCGCGCCAGGTGCTGATCGCCAGGTGCTGCCAGAGCTCGCCGCTGACCACCAGGTGGTAGCCGGCCTCGGCCACGGCACTGGGTGCCGGCAGGATTCGGCTGGACAGCCAGCCGAATTCCACAGCCAGTTGCCAGATGACCACCAGGCCCACCGGCAGGGCCCAGGGCGCGAGGCGCTGGGCAAGGTTGTTGGAAACGCTCATCTCTTCTCTCCGGATTCTTCGGTCGCTACGTAGGGCGCATAACGCGCCAGCGTTATCCGCCACGGCGAATGAAGCGTTCCGCTTCATTCGCCCTACGGGTGTCAACTCGCCGATGCCGCCTTGGGCAGGATGTCGTTGGCCACCATCTCGCCGAACGGGCTGACATAGCCACGCGCCTGCGGTGCCTGCGCCTGAGCCAGTTCCAGGTGCGGGAAGAGCAGTTCGGCGACCCGGTAGGACTCTTCCAGGTGCGGGTAGCCGGAGAAGATGAAGGTGTCGATGCCGAGGTCCGCGTACTCCTTCACACGGGCCGCCACGGTCGCGCCATCGCCCACCAGCGCGGTACCGGCGCCGCCACGCACCAGGCCGACACCGGCCCAGAGGTTGGGGCTGACTTCCAGCTTGTCCTTGCTGCCACCGTGCAGGGCGGCCATGCGTTGCTGGCCGACGGAATCGAAGCGCGCCAGGGACGCCTGGGCGCGGTCGATGGTGTCCTGGTCGAGGTGCGAAATCAGGCGGTCGGCGGCCTGCCAGGCTTCCTCGTTGGTCTCGCGGACGATCACGTGCAGGCGAATGCCGAAGCGCACGCTGCGGCCCTGCTTGGCGGCCTTCTCGCGCACCTGGGCGATCTTCTCGGCGACGGCGGCCGGCGGTTCGCCCCAGGTCAGGTACAGCTCGACCTGCTCGGCGGCGAGGTCCTGGGCGGCATCGGAGGATCCACCGAAGTACAGCGGCGGGCGCGGTTGCTGGATCGGCGGATAGAGCAGCTTGGCGCCCTTCACCTGCAGGTGCTTGCCGTCGTAGTCGACGGTCTCGCCTTCCAGTACGCGACGCCAGATGCGGGTGAACTCGACCGAGGCTTCATAGCGCTCGGCATGGCTCAGATGCAGGCCGTCACCGGCCAGTTCGTCCGGGTCGCCGCCGGTCACCAGGTTGAACAGCGCGCGCCCCCCGGAGAGCCGGTCGAGGGTGGCGGCCTGGCGGGCGGCCACGGTCGGGGAAATGATGCCCGGACGCAGGGCGACCAGGAATTTCAGGCGCTGGGTCACCGGAATCAGCGAGGCGGCGACCAGCCAGGAGTCCTCGCAGGAACGGCCGGTGGGGATCAGCACGCCGCCGAAACCAAGACGGTCAGCGGCCTGGGCGACCTGTTGCAGATAACCGTGGTCCACGGCACGGGCGCCTTCGGCGGTGCCCAGGTAATGGCCGTCGCCGTGGGTCGGCAGGAACCAGAAGATGTTGAGACTCATCGCAGTAACTCCAGATAAGCGCGCCGGCGTGGCGTAGCCGCGCGATGATGGGATTGGTGTACGTGGTGCTGCTGTTCTTCGTAGGAGCGTGTCACTGGGCCGCAGCCACCTTGGCTGGCGCGGTCCACACCACATCCTTGATGCTCAGTTGCTTGGGAATGAGCTTCAGCTGAGTGAAGGTGTCGGCGATCTTCTGCTGCGCCGCAGTGACTTCCGGGGTGATCGGCTGGGCGCCGTAGCCCTGGCGTTTCACGGCGGTGAAGGTGATGTCCGCCGGCAGGCCGAGCAGCGGCGCAACCTGGTCGGTCACCTGCTGCGGGTTCTGCTGCGACCACTCGCCCACCGAGCGCACTTCGTCGATCAGGGTGGTGATCACCTGTGGGTGGTTGGTCGCGTAGGGGCGGGTCGCCAGGTAGAACTGGTGGTTATCCACAAGGCCGGTGCCATCCACCAGGGTGCGGGCGGAAAGCTGCTTCTCGGCGGCGGCCTGGTACGGGTCCCAGATCACCCAGGCATCCACGCTGCCACGCTCGAAGGCGGCGCGGGCGTCGGCCGGCGGCAGGTAGACGGGCTGGATGTCGGTGTATTTCAGGCCGGCTTTCTCCAGGGCGCGTACCAGCAGGTAGTGCACGTTGGAGCCTTTATTCAGGGCGACCTTCTTGCCCTTGAGTTCGGCGACGGATTTGATCGGCGAGTCCTTCGGCAGCAGGATCGCCTCGCTGGTCGGCGCCGGCGGCTCATGAGCGACGTAGACGAGATCGGCGCCGGCGGCCTGGGCAAATACCGGTGGAGTTTCGCCGGTGACGCCGAAGTCGATGCTGCCGACGTTCAGGCCTTCCAGCAGCTGCGGGCCGCCGGGGAATTCGGTCCACTGCACCTTGACGCCCTGCTCGGCCAGGCGCTTCTCCAGCGTGCCGCGGGCCTTGAGCAGCACCAGGGTGCCGTACTTCTGGTAACCGATACGCAGGGTGCCGGGCTGTTCGTCCGCCTGCGCGTTGTAGGACAGGGCCGCGATCAGCAGGGCCGCCAGTCCACTACGCAAAGTGAGAGTCCGCATGGGAGTGATCCTTCGTCGAGTGTGATTGCCGGACCTGCGGTCCCGTTGTCGGGACGGTGAGGGCCTTTTATTTTTGACGCAGTGGGCGCCTGCCGGGTCGGGGCTTGGCGTTCACCTGCGTGGGTTTTATCGGTCAGATGCTCCAGCGGGCGTTGATCAGCCGTTCATTGAGCAGGTTGGGGTCGATGGGTTTCGGTCGGCGCGCGAGGGCGCCGTGGAACTGTTCCAGCGATTCCAGCAGTCGGTGTTCGAGGGTCGACTCCAGGCGCGCCGGGGTAGTGCCCTCGGGGTATTGCACCTGGCTCTCCTCGGCGAACACGCCGTGCAGGGTTTCCTGAGCTTTCAATGCAGCGAGGACCGGCTTGAGCGCGTAATCCACTGCCAGCATGTGGGCGTTGCTGCCACCGGTGGCCAGGGGCAGCACCACCTTGTGCGCCAGCGCCCGCTCCGGCAGCAGGTCGAGAATGACCTTCAGCGCACCGGCGATGGACGCCTTGTACACCGGGGTAGAAATCACCAAGCCGTCGGCACGCAGGACTTGCTCGATCAGCTCGACCACCCGAGGGCTGTCGAAGCGCGCGTGCAGCAGGTCCTCGGCCGGGAAGTCGTGCACGCTGTAGGAGCGCACCTCGGCGCCGTGGGCGTGCAGCCAGTTCCGCGCGATGTCCAGGAGGACACCGGAACGGGAACGCTGGCTCGGGCTGCCGGCAAGGGTGACTACATACATCTGCACGCTTCCTTATAACGATCAGACCGGTACAAATGCCGGCCTGCTAACCAATGTGCATAGACCTTAACAGCCCTTCGCATATTCCAATAAATGTTATTTATTCATTTAGTTATGCTTTTTTGTTAGATAAACAGACACACACCCTGCGCACGAATCGCGGGCAGGGTGCGTCGAACAAGGAAAATGGCGGGCGTCAGATGACGTGGGACTGGTGCAACTCGGTCAGCGCTTCGCCGCGCAGGAAGGCCAGTTCCACGGCGCGACGGTCGCGCGGGCGCGGCAGCGGAACGGGGAATTCGCGGCGCAGGCGGCTGGGCGTGCCGCCCAGAAGCAGGACGCGATCACTGAGGTAGAAGGCTTCGTCGAGGTCGTGGGTGACCAGCAGGATGCTGATGTCATATTCCAGCGCCAGTTGCTGGATCAGGTCCTGCAGGCGGATGCGGGTGAAGGCGTCCACCGCGCTGAACGGTTCGTCCAGCAGCAACACCTGCGGGCGGCCGTAGAGGCCACGGGCGATGGCAGCACGCTGGGCCATGCCGCCGGAGAGCTGCTTGGGCAGCAGGTCGCCCTTGCCATCCAGCCCCACGTCGCGCAGCAGGTGCTCGATGCGATGATCGTCCGCCAGCCAGCCGTCGGCGAAGCCGATGTTCTGCGCCACGGTGAGCCAGGGCAGCAGGCGCGGCTCCTGGAACACCACGCCAACGCCACCACCGCCCCGGCCGCTGTCGCCGTCCGGGCCGAAGCCCAGCAGCGGGTTGCGTTCCAGGCTGCCGGCGAACTCATCGTCAAGCCCGGCGGCGATGCGCAGCAGGGTGCTTTTTCCACAGCCACTGGGGCCGAGCAGGCTGACCACTTCGCCCGGCGCCAGACTCAGGCTGACGTCGTCCAATACCTTCACGCCGGAGAAGCTCTTGCGAATATCACGCAGTTCGAGCAGAGCGCTCATCAGCTGTCTCCATTGCCCAGGAAGGTGTCGCGCCAGGCCAGCGCGCGCTGCTCCAGCGCCTTCAGCAGACCGTCGCTGAGCTTGCCCAGCACCGCCAGCACCAGGATGGCGGCGATGACGATGTCCGGCCGCGAGGTTTCCCGGCCGTCGCTGAGCAGGTAGCCCAGGCCGCGGGTGGCAGCGATCAGTTCGGCGGCAACGAGGAACATCCAGCTCAGGCTCAGCGCGCCGCGCAGCCCGGTGAACAGGCTCGGTAGCGCCGCCGGCAGGAGGATGCGCCGTACCAGCGCAAACGGCGACAGGTGATACAACCGGCCCAGCTCCACCCACTTGCGGTCGACATTGCGCACGCCGGCCACCAACGAGAGGTACACGGGGAAGAACGCGCCGAGGGCGATCAGTACGATCTTCGGGGTTTCATCGATACCCAGCCAGAGCAGCAGCAAGGGTACCCAGGCCAGGCTGGGTATGGCCCGCAGCGCCTGGAAGGTCGGTTCGAGATAGGCCTCGGCGCGCTGGCTGAGCCCCACCCAGGTTCCAATCAGGACGGCAGCGGTCGAACCGATGAAGAATCCGGCAGCAACCCGCGCCAGGCTCGCCGCGACGTGCTTCCAGAGCTCACCCTGGGCCAGTTGCCAGAGGGTCAGCGCGACGCTGCTGGGTGCCGGCATCTGGTGCTCGGCCAGCCAGCCGACGCGCACCGACAGCTCCAGTACCGCGCACATCAGCAACGGCACCAGCCACGCACGCCA
This sequence comes from Pseudomonas sp. YH-1, assembly GCF_051990045.1. Lineage (NCBI taxonomy): Bacteria > Pseudomonadati > Pseudomonadota > Gammaproteobacteria > Pseudomonadales > Pseudomonadaceae > Pseudomonas > Pseudomonas sp. YH-1. Next base: position 5,766,320 of record NZ_CP178184.1, read on the forward strand.
GCTCAGCCGCGGCCAGCGCAGCTTCTGCGCGCGACGTTGGCGAGCCACACGCAGGCCCTGGGATGGCAAGCTCTGGGGGGGCATCGGTTATGGCTCCGCCTTGGCGACGGCACCGGCCTTGCCGATCACTTCACCGGCCAGTTGCGGCGCGATCAGCTGATCGACCACGGCAGTGACGTCGGTCCCCGGACGCACCAGTTGCTCGTCCAGCAGGATCGGTGCAGCCGCCTTCAATGCGGCGATCTGTTCGGCGCCCGGCAGCGGTCTGCTGAAGTCAGTGCGCGAGAGTTGCAGCTTGGCCACTTCCAGCGGCAACTTGGCTTCTTCGGCGAGCAGTTTCGCAGTCTCTTCCGGGTGCGCCACGGCCCACTGACGCGCTTCTTCATAGGCGGCGATGACCTGTTTGATCAGCGCCGGCTGCTCCTTCTCGAATTTCTCGGTGACGCTGAGCACGCCGTAGCTGTTGAAGTCGACGTTGCGGTACAGCAATCGCGAACCGGCCTGCAGCTCGCTGGCAGCCATGTGCGGGTCGAGACCGGCCCACGCGTCCACCCGGCCCTGCTCCAGCGCCGCGCGGCCGTCCGGGTGCTGCAGGTGGACGATCTCCACGTCGCTCTTGTCCAGCCCCGCCTGTTGCAGGCTGCGCAGGAGGAACAGGTAGGGATCGGTACCCTTGGTGGCGGCGATCTTCTTGCCTTTCAGGTCGGCAACGGATTTCAGCGGCGATTCCTTGGGCACCACCAGCGCGGTCCATTCCGGGCGACTGGCGATGTAGACGGTCTTCAGCGGGCTGCCGTTGGCGCGGCTGAGCACGGCGGCAAGGCCTGCAGTGGAGGCGAAGTCGGTGCTGCCGGCGTTGAGGTATTCCAGCGAACGGTTGCTGCCCTGGCTGAACACCCAGCGCACTTCGGTGCCTTGCGGCTTGAGGGATTTCTCCAGCCAGCCGAAATGCTTGAGCACAAGGCTGGTGGGCGCGTAGTAGGCGTAGTCCAGGCGCACCTCTTTCGGTGCGTCGGCGGCTTGGGCGGAGCTGTTGTAGGCGCCGATCGGCAGGCTCGCGAGAAGAGCGACGGCCAGGCTGCGGCGCCAGGTGGAATGACCCATGGTCGTTCTCCTTGGCGTGGGCTGACGTCTTCTTCCCGTATGGCGGGCAAGTCAGGACGGGGATGTGGAGCGAATAAAAAAGCGCGGCGTGGTCCGCGCGTGAAAGATAAAAAAGGGGCCGGCTAACCGGCCCGATTTCCCGCTCGAGGCATCAGTGATTCCCCGGATGGGGAGCGGAGAATCACTTGTTCGGTTGAGGGGTGAGGCGCAGATACGGCTTGATCGCGCGGTAGCCCTTGGGGAAACGCTGCTTGATCTCTTCCTCGTCCTTGAGCGAGGGCACGATCACCACGTCGTCGCCGTCCTGCCAGTTGCCCGGTGTGGCGACCTTGTGGTTGTCGGTGAGCTGCAACGAGTCGATGACGCGCAGGATCTCGTTGAAGTTGCGCCCGGTGCTCGCCGGGTAGGTGATGGTCAGGCGCACCTTCTTGTTCGGGTCGATGACGAACAGCGAACGCACGGTGAGGGTGTCGTTGGCGTTCGGGTGGATCAGGTCGTACAGCTCGGACACCTTGCGGTCGGCGTCGGCGATGATCGGGAAGTTGACCACGGTGTTCTGGGTCTCGTTGATGTCTTCGATCCACTTCACGTGGGAGTCCACCGGGTCGACGGACAGGGCGATCACCTTCACGCCCTTGGCGGCGAACTGGTCCTTGAGCTTGGCGGTCAGGCCCAGCTCGGTGGTGCACACCGGGGTGAAGTCGGCCGGGTGGGAGAACAGAACGCCCCAGCTGTTGCCGAGCCATTCATGGAAACGGATGCGGCCTTCGCTGGATTCCTGTTCGAAGTCGGGGGCGATGTCGCCGAGTCGCAAGCTCATGGGTCTCTCCTTGTTCGTGTTGGTAGCCACTATGCACAAGGTCTTATCTCATTAAAAAGAATATATTTTGATTTTCTTATAACCAAAAACAACCATTCTTACCGACCCTGTTCCAGCGGCATCGGCCGCCGGAGCTCAAGCATAGTCAAGGGAATGTGAAGACCCTGCAGCCAAGTGTTTCACCGCTGAGACGAAATCCCGCCGTTCGTCGCCAATCGCCGGCAGCCCAGGCACGACGGGGCCTTGCGGCATACACTCGAATCAATTAATCCTTTCGTTCGGGAGGTCAGCTCATGTTGGGACAACGCGTCGGCGACGGTCAGGCGGCCACCCATTACCGCAGCGACCGCATCAGTGCGGTCAATGGCCAGTACTTCTTCTCCACCCGCGAGGGCACCCTCGAAGGCCCCTATTTCACCCGCTTCGATGCCGAGCGCGAGGTGATGCTGTACATCACCCGGATGCAGCAGGCATCCGATCTGTACGCCCGCGTCGGACGCTGATCTCCCAAGCGGTACGCACCACGGAAACCCCGGCCCGTCGGCCGGGGTTTTCATTGCGGGGAGAACATCAGGCGCTACTGGCCAGTCGCTCGATCGGCGGGTGTTCGCGGTGCTGCGCCTGCCACAGATCGTAATCAATCTGCACTCCGAGCCAGACGCGCGCGCTGCCAATTCCAGCCAGTTCCAGGCGCCACGCGAGGTCAGGACCAACAGGAGCGTGCCCATGCAGGACACGTGACAATGTTTCGCGCGCATAGCCCAAGTGCCGCGCCAGCGCTGTCACGCTCAAGCCCAGTTCGGGGAGAACGTCTTCCAGCAGCGTTTCACCTGGATGCGGGGGGTTGGCCATTGCCATGAATGCGCCTCCTCTTCGAGCCTGCATGCTCAGTGGTAATCGAGGTAGTCGAGCAGTTCGACGTCGCTACCGATAAAGCGGAAGACCAGCCGCCAATTGCCGCTGACCGACAACGACCAGCATCCCTCCAGATCGCCCTTCAGCGGGTGCAGGCGCCAGCCGGGTATGGCGAGATCCGCCGCCCCTGCTGCGTTGTCCAGAAACGGCAGCATGCGCGCCAGGCGACGTGCATGGTCGGCGCGAATCCCTCGCGTCGTCCCCGTTTCGTAAAAGGCCTGCAGACCCTTGTGGCGGAAGCTGATGATCATCGTGCAAGTGTGATGTCATGCATCACACTTGCACGATCATACCATTCCGGCGCATGGCGTCGACCCTGCCTTGCGTCGCGCAGGAAAAGTCCGTGAATGAAAAACCCCCGGCGTCACCGCCGGGGGCTCTTCATCGACACCGGACCGCTTGCGTGGAGCGGTCGGTGCCAACCAGGCAAGGGCCTGCGCCCTCGCCCGCCGTGCTCAGCGAACGGCCTCGAACAGACCGGTGGCACCCATGCCGCCACCCACGCACATGGTGACGATGCCGTAGCGCAGGTTGCGGCGCTGCAGTTCGCGCACCAGGTGGCCGACCTGGCGCGACCCGGTCATGCCAAAGGGGTGGCCGATGGAGATGGAGCCACCGTTGACGTTGTACTTGTCGTTATCGATGCCCAGGTGGTCGCGGGCGTACAGGCACTGCGAGGCGAAGGCTTCGTTGAGCTCCCAGAGGTCGATGTCGGCGACCTGCAGGCCCTTGGCCTTGAGCAGCTTGGGTACCGAGAACACCGGGCCGATGCCCATCTCGTCCGGTTCGCAGCCGGCGACGGTGAAGCCGCGGAAGAAGGCCTTCGGCTTGAGGCCCAGTTCCAGGGCCTTGTCCAGGCTCATGATCAGGGTCATCGAGGCGCCGTCGGAGAGTTGCGAAGCGTTGCCGGCGGTGACCGAACCGTCTTCGGCGAACACCGGCTTGAGGGAGTTCAGGCCTTCGAGGGTGGTGTCCGGGCGGTTGCAGTCGTCGCGATCGACCACACCGTCGAGTACTTTCTTCTCGCCGGTGGCCTTGTCTTCAACCAGGTACTTCACGCTCATCGGCACGATTTCATCGTCGAACAGGCCTTCTGCCTGGGCGCGGGCGGTACGCTGCTGGCTCTGCAGGGAATACAGGTCCTGCTGCTCGCGGGTGACGTTGTAGCGACGGGCGACGATCTCGGCAGTCTGGCCCATGGGGTAGTAGATACCGGGGAACTCGTCCTTCAGGCGCGGGTTCACGAAATTGTCGAGGTTCTGCTTGCCCATGGTCAGGGTGATGGACTCGACACCGCCGGCCACCAGGATGTCACTGCAGCCCGAAGCCACCTGGTTGGCAGCAATGGCAATGGCCTGCAGGCCCGAGGAGCAGTAACGGTTCAGGGTCATGCCGGCGACATGGGTGCCCAGGCGCGACAGCACCGCTGCGTTGCGACCGATGTTGTGGCCCTGGGCGCCTTCGTTGGAGCCGGCGCCGACCACGCAGTCGTCCACCAGCAGCGGATCCAGGTTGTTGCGCGCCAGCAGCGCGTCGATGCAATGGGCGACCATGTCGTCCGGACGGGTCATGTTGAATTTGCCACGGAAGGACTTGGCCAGGCCGGTACGGACGCTGTCGACGATCACCACTTCGCGCATGGGAAACCTCGTTGCTTGTTGTTCGTTGGGGAGGATGGTGTGGCCCCGAGCATAGGCGCCAGTGAGGACACAGGGCGACGATCATTCACCAGCCGTATAGCCGTGCCCCCACCCTCGTTGGGCGGGCCACAGACGAAACCGCCGCCCGAAGGCGGCGGTTTCAACCGGTATTGCGCCGGTCAGACGGTGTCGGTCTTGATCGCGTGATCGCCCAGCAGGCCGTTGAGCACGGTCTGGGTATCCCCCGCCGAGAGCACGCCGTTGCCGGCATGGCCCGCGTACTTGGCAGCGAGGTCGACGTTGGCCAGGTCGACGGTCTGGGTAACGGCGCCACCACTGGTGGGGCTGACGCCGATAGTGGTGGTGCCGGCGGCGACCGAGAAGGTCAGGTAATGCGCCAGCGACGAGGCCGTGGCGGCCTCCCCTTGCAGCAGGTCGGCGAAGTTCAGTACGTCATGCTCGGCGATGTTGAAGTCCTTGATCACATCGTGGCCGGTATCGCCGGACTTCCAGATGAACTCGTCCGCGCCGGTGCCGCCGTACATGATGTCGTCACCGGGCCCACCGATCAGCTTGTCGTTGCCGCCCTGGCCGAACATCAGGTCATTGCCGGCGCCGCCTTCGAGGATGTCGTCGCCACCGCGGGTGTCACCGGCGACGTTGAGCTGATCCGCATGCTGGATGATGTAGTTGCTGATCGTCGCAGCCGTCGGCGCCGTACCATTGGTAGCAGTCAGGTAGTCCACCAGTCCCTGGAAGCCCTGGCCGTTGTGTGTGCCGGCAGCATGTCCGGCCCAGGCCAGCTGGTCGGTGTTGATGACATCACCGAACAGGATGTCGTTGCCCGCGCCACCGACCAGATGATCGTTGCCCACGGTCACTGGAGTGCTGGTGCTGAAGCCTTCCTGCAAGGCCGCCTGCAACTGCTCGGCGGTGTTGATGATCTGCGGCTGGCCAACGGTGTTGGTGATGTTCTGACCGTCAACGGTCACCGAACCGGACCCGGTGGTGTCGGTGTTGTCGAAGAACTTCAGGTAGTTGCTGTTGATGCCGCTGCCGATGCCGATGGCGTTGACGTCCACCGCATTGGCGCCGCTGAGAACACCGGCACCATGGAGCATGTCATTACCGGAAGTCAGCGCGGCGTTGATGTCGTTGTAGTTGGTGGTATCGCCACTGCCGTTGTAGCCGTTCCACACGGTCGGGTTGCCATCGGTGAGGAAGAAGGCCAGGTTGACGTAGCCATGGGCCGCGTCCGCATGGTTGGTGCTGACCTGGCTGTTGAACCAGGACGAGGCCTTCTGCATGGCGTCATCGTAATTGGTCGCCCCGTTGGCGCTGAGCGCGTTGATGGCGGCGATCAGTGCCGTCACGTTAGCGGCACTCAGGCCATTGAAGGTGGTGATGTGGGCGTTGTCGCTGAAGGACACCAGGCTGACATTGATCACCCCGTCGTGGCCCTTGATGGTGTTCACCAGGTTGACCAGCGCGTTCTTGGCCAGGGCCATGCGTGACATGTTGCTGCCCGACGGATCGGCCATGCTGCCGGAGGTATCGACGATCAGCGAGATGTTGTAGTTCTTGCCCGGCTGGGTATAGACCGACACCCCACCCGGATCGCCGATCAGCACGTCGCTGCCAGCGCCGCCGCTGATGGTCCCGGCCTTGTCCACATCCTGCGGGTTGGGCAAGGTGTGCTGGGTGCTCGAACCATCGACATCACCGCTGTTGCTGCCGACTACCAGCAGGGGTTGCGGTGCGCTCAGGTCCACGCACAGGTTCAGCCCGGTACTGTCACCATCGCCGTCGGTGATGCCAACGTGGAAGTTGAGGTCGATATCCTCGGGCAGAACCGACTGCCCGGCGGAGACGGTGACAACACGGTAATCACCGCTATTGCTGCTCAGCACCACGCTGTTGAAGCCACCTTCGGACAGCTGGAAGGCCGAGCCGGTAGTGAAGTGCCCGTCGGTGAGCAGGTTGAAGGACACCGAGCTGTTCTCGCCATTGCCGGCCGGCGGCGAGTAGGTGCCGGTCGCCAGCACCACGCCGCCTTCACCCAGCACTTTCCAGCTCAGCACATCACTGCTGGAGAGTTTCTGCACGTCGAAGCTGGCGTCGTAGATCTTCTCGCTGAACGCGATGTTGAGAGACTCCCCGGGGGTGATCAGGTTGTTGCCACCCACGCCCATGCCATTGTCGGAGGGGTTCACGTTGCCGTTGGGGCTACTGAAGACCACCGACAGGCCATCGGCCGTCAGGGTGATCGAAGGACGCGGACCGCCGGCGGAAACCTGGGTGAGGTCATACTCCACCTCGGAGATCGGCCGCGAATTGAGCACCTCGAAGCTGTAGGTGCCATCGGCGTTGACCTTGAGGACGAAGAAGGCCTCGTTGTTACCGTCGTAGGCAGTCAGTTGCGAGCCACCACCCGCCAGTTGGGTGACCACATAGGTCAGGCCATCCGGCGCGGTATTGCCACTGAGATCGAAGGCTCCCAGGCCATCACCGCCGAAGCTCACATCGAGCGTGCCACCCAGCACGAAACCGGGGACTTCGGCCACGTCCTGGCACGGTGGTTCGCTGTGCACTACCGGCAGGTCGTCCTGCACGTTGATCACCAGCGAGCCGCTGCCCAGGCTGACCGGGTCGCCGTCGCCGTCGGAGGCCTTGATCACTCCGCCAAGGTTGAGCGAGAGCTGCTCCGTGTCACTGCCATTGTGCAGCGGATGGTCCAGCGGGCCGGACAGCTTGAACTCGTAGTTGCCCGCCGCATCCACCGACAGAGTGAAGACGGTCTTGGAGCCCGCCATGGCGGTCAGCACGTTGCCGACCACGCTGTAGGCCAGAGCCACACCGCCGGAGGTCAGGTGCTGCGAGGTCAGCGAGGAGTAGTCGCCGGTCAGCGAAAAGGCGCCGGGGCCGTCCGCACCAAAGTTCACCAGGCCGGCGAGCGTGCCCTTGGCCACGGTGGTGTCGGCGGCTCCATCGGGGTTGCCGCTGGGCAGGGCATCTTCCATGACCTGGCCGGTCACGTTGCCACCGGCGATGAGCACGGGGCCATCGTCCTTGAAGACCAGCTTGTCGCCCAGGTCGATGCTGGCGGACTTGTGGTCGCCATCGCCATCGGTGATGGTCGCCACCAGGGAGACCTTGCTGCCCGGCAGGTTGACCGAATCGTTGGGGTTGGTGGTGTCCGCGTGCTTGAGCGCCAGTTGCTGGTCGAGCTTGAGCTCGCCGGTGACGCTGTTAAGGGTCAGGCTGAAGGCAGTCGCGCCATTGACGCCGCCAACGCGGCCCTCCACCACGGTGTCGCTGACCTTGACCAGCACGATGCTCTGCCCGCTGGTGGTCTGCAGCCCGCTGGCCGTGCCGTTGGTGGCGGCCAGGCTGTAGGCGACGCTGCCGCCATCGGCACCGCCGCTGGAGGTGAAGGCGCCACTGAAGTTGCCAGTGGCGTCGGTGGCCAGCGCAGTCTCGTCCACCGTCAGGGTCGGCGCCTGGCCGGCGTTGGCGCTGATGCTCGGCGCATCGTCATGGAACACCAGCTTGCTGCCCAGGTCGATGGAGGCGTTGTCGCTGTCACCGTCCTTGTCGGTGATGGTCGCAGTCAGGGTGATCTTGCCCTCGGCGATGCTCAAGCCCTCATTGTCGCTGAGCTTGTCGGGATGGATGAAAGCCACGCGCTGATCCAGCGTGAGTGCGCCGCCGTCGGGGCGCACCACGAAGGCCACGGCGCCGGTGCCTTCGACCTTGCCGACCACGCCGTTACCGTCGTTGAACAGCAGGATGCGCGCGCCGCCGGCGCTTTCGCGCAGGCCGCTGTCGGTCCCATCCACGGTCGTGACCTTGTAGGCGACCGAACCGGCTCCGTCAGCGCCGAAGCTGGTGGTGAACAGCTCCGACACCAACGGGGCTTCGACACGTGCATCGCTGGCCAGGTTGGTCTCGTCCACTTCCAGGCGAATGTCGGCGTCGGTGCATGGCTCGATGTGCGGCCCATCGTCGAGGAAGGTCAGCTTGCCGCCCAGGTCGATGCTGGCCGAAGCGTGGTCGCCGTCGCCATCGGTAATGGTGGCGGTGAGGCTGATCTTGTCAGTGCCAAGACTCAGTGGATCGTTGGCATCGGTGTCAATCGGGTGCACCAGCGCCCGTTGCTGGTCGAGGGTGATCACGCCGTTATGCTGGGTCACGCTGAAGGCCACCAGGTTGGTGCCCTCCACTCGGCCTTCGACGCCATTGGCGGTGTTGTAGAGGAAGATCTTGCTACCGGTGGCGGTGTCCTTCAGGCCGCTGTCGGTGCCATCGGTGGTAGTGACCTTGTAGGTGATGGAGCCTGCGCCGTCGTTGCCGAAGTGGGCAGTGAACAGCGCAGAAACATCACCTGCCGAGGCCTGCGCGTCGACACCCAGCCTGGTCTCGTCCACGGTCAGCCTGATATCGGCATCGGTGCACGGCTCGATCTGCGGGCCATCGTCGTAGAACACCATCTTGCTGCCCAGGTCGACATGGGCCGAAGCCTTGTCGCCATCACCATCGGTGATGGTGGCGGTGAGGGTGATCTTGCCGGTGTCCAGGCGCAGCGGATCATCGGAATCATTTGCGTCGGGATGCTTGAGCGCCAGGCGCTGGTCGAGCATGAGCGCACCCTGGTCCTCGCTGACCACGAAGGCGATCGCACCGCTGCCCTGCACCTTGCCGACCACCGCGCCATCCACGTTGTACAGCAGGATGGAGTCGCCCTGGGTCGTTTTCAGGCCACTGTCGGTACCATCCACCGTGCTGACCTTGTAGGTGATGCTGCCCGGACCATCGGCGCCGAAGTGCGACTCGAACAGCAACGAGACCAGGCTGGACTCGACGCGGGCGTCATTGGAGAGATCGGACTCGTCCACCTCCAGGCTGATGTCATAGATGCTCGACGGAGCGATGCTCGGGCCGTCATCGAGGAAGGTCAGCTTGCTGCCCAGGTCGACATGGGCACTGGCGCTGTCGCCATCCTTGTCGGTGATGGTGGCGGTCAGGGTGACCTGGCCACTGAGGTTGAGCGCATCGTCGGCGTCATGGGTATCGGGGTGCGCCAGAGCGCGCAACTGCTCCAGGCTGACCTTGCCATCACCGTCGATGGACACGCGGAAGGCCACGGTGCTGGTGCCCTCCAGGCGCCCTTCGATACCGTTGGCGGTGTTGTAGAGGAAGATCTTGCTGCCGGTGGCGGTGTCCTTCAGTCCGGTGTCGGTGTTGTCGGCCCCGGCCAGTTTGTAGGTGATCGTGCCGGCGCCATCGGCACCGAAGTGGGTGGTGAACAGGTCGGCCACCGAGGCCGTGCTGGTGTCCGGCACGCCCAGGTGAGTCTCGTCCACGGTCAGCTTGATATCGGCGTCCTGGCACGGCGTGATGCTCGGGCCGTCGTCGAGGAAGGTCAGCTTGCCGCTCAGGTCGATGTGGGCCTGGGCGCTGTCGCCGTCCTTGTCCGTGATGGTCGCCGTCAGGGTCACACTGTTCGGGTCGAGGCTGACACCCTCGTTGGCATCGGCTGTTGGATGAACCACAGCGCGCACCTGGTCGAGGGTGATCTTGCCGTCTGCGCCGAGGGTTACGCGGAAGGCCACGTCAGCGCTGTCACCGACCCGCCCTTCCACGCCATTGGCGGTGTTGTAGAGGAAGATCTTCTCACCCGTGGCGGTATCGGTCAGGCCGCTGTCCTTGCCGTCTTCGGTGGTGAGCTTGTAGGTGATGTCGCCCGCGCCATCCGCGCCGAAGTGCGAGGTGAACAGGTCGGACACCGTGATCGTGCTGGTGTCGTTCACGTTCAGGTGGGTCTCATCCACCGTCAGCTTGATGTCGGCGTCCGTACAAGGCTCGATGCTCGGGCCGTCGTCGAGGAAGGTCAGCTTGCCGCTCAGGTCGATGTGGGCCTGGGCGCTGTCGCCGTCCTTGTCGGTGATGGTCGCCGTCAGGGTCACACTGTTCGGGTCGAGGCTGACACCCTCGTTGGCATCGGCTGTTGGATGAACCACAGCGCGCACCTGGTCGAGGGTGATCTTGCCGTCTGCGCCGAGGGTCACGCGGAAGGCCACGTCAGCGCTGTCACCGACCCGCCCTTCCACGCCGTTGGCGGTGTTGTAGAGGAAGATCTTCTCGCCCGTGGCGGTATCGGTCAGGCCGCTGTCCTTGCCGTCTTCGGTGGTCAGCTTGTAGGTGATCTGCCCCGGACCGTCGGCACCGAAATGCGAGGTGAACAGGTCGGATACCGTGACCGAACTGGTGTCGTTCACGTTCAGGTGGGTCTCATCCACCGTCAGCTTGATGTCGGCGTCCGTGGAGGGCGCGATGCTCGGGCCGTCATCAAGGAAGGTCAGCTTGCCACCCAGGTCGAGCCCGGCGCTCTGATGGTCGCCATCGGCATCGGTCACGGTAGCGGTCAGCGTAATCTTGCCTTCACCGAGGCTGAGCGGATCGTTGGCGTCGGTGTTGTCCGGATGCACCAGGGCGCGGACCTGGTCGAGGGTGATCTTGCCATCCTGTCCGAGGGTCACACGGAACGCGACTTCACCGTTCGCACCACCCACACGGCCTTCCACACCGTTGGCGGTGTTGAACAGGAAGATCGAATTGCCAGTGGCGCTGTCCTTCAGGCCGCTGTCGGTGTTGTCCTGGGTCTCGACCTTGTAGGTGATCGAGCCGGCGCCATCTGCGCCGAACTGGGCATTGAACAGATCGCCTGCCGAGACGCTGCTGGTGGCGTCGGTACCCAGGGAGGACTCGTCCACCGTCAGGTGCAGGCCTTCGGTATCACCCACGGCAATGGTCGGGCCGTCGTCGGTGAAGCTCACCCGGCCGCCGAGGTCGATGGAGCTGCTGGAAGAAACGCTGTCGCCATCACGGTCGGTAACCGTCAGGTTGCCCTGCAGTTGCACCAGGCCGGAATCGAGCGCCACGCTTTGACTGGCATAACCACTTTCACTGCCCGGCAAGGCATGGTCGATGGCACTGTACTGGGTCAGGGTGACCACCCCGCTGCTGCCGTTCACCGACAGACTGAAGATGGTGTTCTCGCCAGTGATACCGGCAGCACTGGCCGAGGTGGACGCGACGATCGCGCCGCCCACGCTGTACAGGTAGATGGTGGCACCGCCACTGGTCAGGCCCGAGTTGGCGCCATTTCCGCCCACCAGGTTCAGGCTGTAGCTCAGCTGAGTGGTGCCGGCGCCATCGCCGCCGTAGTTGGCAGTCACCTGGAAAGCCGAGCTGTAATCGGCGGTGGACGTGTCGAAGGCCGCCCCGGCGGTGTTGGCGTCGTGGGTCTGCAGCAGCACGTCCACGCCGTTATCGGCGGACAGGCTGGCCTGCGGCGCATCGTCGACGATGCCCACGGTGAGACTGCCGTTGGCGGGTGTGCCGTTGCCGTCGGTGATGGTGTAGGGAATATCGAAGGTCAGGGTATCTTCGCTGCCCTTCACCGGATGGTCCACCGGCTGCAGCAGGGTGACTTCGAAGGCGCCAGTGTTGATATCGGTGAGGGTCACGGTGAAGACCGGCGTGCCATTGGCGCTGCCGGTGAGGACGTGACCGTCCGGGCTGACGCTGTAGGTGATGGCGACGCCACCGGAGGTCAGGCTGGGCAGCCCGACGGTGCCCCAGGAGAAGCTGCCAACACCATCGCTGCCGAAGTCATAGCCCAGGTTGCCGGAGAGAGTCGCCCCCTCGCCGGCACCATCGGGAATACCGCCGGGCAGGCCGGCCTCGAACACACTGGCGGCGCCAGGTCCGCTGGGGCCAGCGGTCGGCTGGCCATCCGGCGGAACCACGGGAGGTTCAGCCTCGGGGCGTACATCCGGGGTGCCGTCGAACTCGCGCAGAGGCAAGGGACCGGAACCGATTGGCCCAGTGGGGAAGCCGATGACCGGGTCGATGTGCCCACCGACTTCCGTCAGCAGAACGAAGGAGTGCCCGCCACCGGGCTTGCCATTGGCAGCGCCCGCAGCGCTCGGGCCGGCGGCAGTGGCTTCTGCAGCCTGGGTCGGGTCGACGCCCGCGGCAATGGCGGCCTGCAAGGCCTTCACATCCGTGACGTCCTGATGGGTCGGCGTCGCCGGCTGCTGCTGGGCAACCGCCTGGTCCCCCTGTTCCGCCTGGTGTGCAGCGGCAAGCATCTGTGAGGTCAGCGGCAGGGCGCTGTCGCGGCCCAGCGTGATCTCGCCGCCGCCGGCGACCTTCAGCGCGACTGCGCCATTGGCGCCGGTGACCAGTTGCTCACCGACAAAAACCTTGTCTCCCTGTTCCAAAGGACGACGCGATCCATCGGCGGCTACCGCAAACACTTCGCCGATTACCTTGCTGACGACACCCATCAAAGTAGCCATGAGTCCTTCCTCCGCTGCACATCCAGCGGCCGGTTCCACCGGCACGCAATTGACCGAAACAGGCCATGGCACGCTTGTATCCGGATGCTGCGAAGTAAGTTGCGAAGGGAGCAAAAAGGACTGCTAGCGTTTTTGCATCAAAAAGCCAGCGACAATTTTTTGTCATGCTGGCCACGCATTTCTTGTCCTTCTGCGGTGGTCCCCGCCCTAACTGCTACAAACCGTACCTGGCTTCTTCTGCAAGCGCCTTATCCGGCCCATACCCAGGAAACACGAGGGCTTGCACGTTCAAACAATGTGCGGTTTTTCACAGGGCTCATAAGATTTTTTCCGAATAACCCATGTGAAAAATTCTTCTGAGGTTTTCGAAAAGTTGTTCTTAGCTCTGATGTTACAGGCGTGAAACGCTTGATAAGAGAAAAAAGCCAATAAATTGGCGATCCGAGAGCATCGAAGTACGAGAACACCAGGAGCAAAGCCATGCGCAGTCGTAACGCGGCACTATGGAGCGGTGTATTTTTGGCGGTGTCGGGGACTCATGGGCAAGCCATGACGCTGACCGAAGCTATACAAAGCACGCTGCAATACCACCCGGAAATCAGCCAGAGCGTAAACAGCCGCCTCACCGCGGATGAAGAGCTCAAATTCGCCAGGGGCGGCTACCTGCCGACTGTCGACCTTGTCGCGGGCTATGGCCGCGAGAACACCGACAGCCCCAGCACCCGTGCACTGGGCAACCACAACGATGAAACCCTGACCCGCGGTGATGCGGAAATCCGTCTGCGGCAGATGCTGTTCGACGGCTTCGGCACCCCTAACGAGGTCAAGCGCAACGAGTCCAACGTCAACTCCAAGGCCTTCCGTATTCTCGGCACCTCGGAAACCGCCGCCCTGCGCACCGTCGAGGTCTACCTCGATGTGCTCAAGCGCCGCGAGATGGTGACGCTGGCCAAGAACAACCTGCAGGCCCACGAACGTATCGGCGATCAGATTCGCCTGCGCAGCGAGCGCGGCGTCGGCTCCACTGCCGACAACGACCAGGCCATCGCGCGCCTGGCCCTGGCGCAGAACAACCTCTACACCGAGGAAGTGAACCTGGCCGACGCCGAGGCCAGCTTCTATAGCGCCACCGGCCGCATGCCGGACCAGCTGGAGGCACCCTCCACGGTCAAGGCCGAAGTCCCGCCGGACCTGCTGGTCGCCCGGCAGAACATGCTCACCGACAACCCCCTGCTGAAATCGGCCCAGGCCGACGTGAATGCCGCCGAAGCCCAGTACGAGGCCGCCAAGGCGCCCTTCTACCCGCGCTTCGACGCCGAACTGGCCAAGGCGGCCAACAACAACGTCGACGGCGACGAAGGCCACTACAACAGCTGGGAAGCCCAGGTCGTGATGCGCTACAACCTGTTCAACGGGATGCGCGACAAGGCCCACCTGAACGCCACCTCGCACCAGATCAACGAGGCCCAGGACATCCGCAACAACGCACTGCGGCTGCTCAACGAGAACCTCTCGCTGGCCTGGGATGCGATGGAGAACGCCAAGAAGCAGACCCAACCGGCCCGCGAATACGCCGACTACACCCGCAAGGTGCGCGAGGCGTACCAGCAACAGTTCACCCTTGGCCAGCGCACCCTGCTCGACCTGCTGGATAGCGAGAACGAACTGTTCACCGCCAACCGTCGCTACACCGAGGTCCGCTACACCGAGGAATACTCGATGTACCGCGTGCTCGGCAGCATGGGCTACCTGCTGAAGTCGCAGCACGTGGTGGCCCCGCACGAGGCCGTGGCCCTGTCGGATGTGAAGAACGAGGCGCGCCTGCCTGACCTGAAATAAGAAAGTCGCACGCGTTCGTCACCTTGCCCCGCGCCGCCCGGCGTCGGGGCGACGAGCGTGAAGCGATACGACGGGGCACGGAAAACCCGGCGTCCGGCAAGGACCGGCGAGCACCTGCAAGTGCTCGCCGGCGGCTGCTGGCGTGGGCTGGCCCGGCCCGGGAGGAAGTAGCGTGACCATGATCATCCAGGAGCGCGGCGCACCCGCGCCGGGCGATCCGCGCCTGAGCCATGACGATCCCCTGCTCGACGGCCTGCTGATCCTCTGCCGACTGCACGGCTGCGCGGTCAGTCGCAACAGCCTGGCCGCCGGCCTGCCGCTGCCCAATCAGCGCCTTTCCGCCAGCCTGCTGCCACGCGCTGCCGCGCGCGCCGGGCTGCAAGGCCGCCTGTTGCGCCGCGAGCTGAAAAGCATCTCCAGCCTCAACCTGCCGGTCCTGCTGCTGCTCAACGACGGCCGCAGCGCCGTGCTGCGCCAATGGCGTGACGACGGTCAGGCACTGATCCTGCCCTGCGAAACCGAAGGCGGCGAACAGGCGGTGAGCGCCGACGAACTGGCCGCCCAGTACAGTGGCCAGGCTCTCTTCGCCCGCCCGCGCCACGAGCTGGAAGCCGCGCGCAAACCCCTGGTACCGCGCGTCGAAGCCTGGTTCCGCGACACCCTGCGACTCTCGCGCTGGCTGTACACCGATGCCCTGGTCGCCAGCCTGCTGATCAACCTGCTGGGCATGCTGGTGCCGCTGTTCGTCATGCAGACCTACGACCGCGTGGTGCCCAACCAGGCCATCTCGACGCTCTGGGTGCTCGCCGCCGGCCTGTTGCTGGGGACGCTGTTCGAGCTGTTGCTGCGCGTGCTGCGCTCCAACCTGCTGGACATGGCCGGCAAGAAGACCGACGTGGTGCTCTCCGCCACCCTCTTCGAACGCATCACGGGCATGTCGCTCAAGGCCAAGCCGGAAACCATCGGCGGCTTCGCCCAGAGCATCCATGACTTCCAGGGCCTGCGCGAATTCCTCACCGCGCTGACCCTGACCAGCCTGATCGACCTGCCCTTCTCGCTACTGATGATCCTGGTCATCGGCCTGCTCGGCGGCTGGCTGGTCGCCGTGCCGCTGCTGGCCTTCCCCATCACCATCGTCTTCGCCCTGATCATCCAGAGCCGCCTGCGCGACACCGTACAGAAGAGCCTGACCCTGGGCGCCGAGCGCCAGGCCCTGCTGATCGAAACCCTCGGCGGCCTGGAGACCCTCAAGGCCTGCGGCGCCGAAAGCGAGCGCCAGTACCGCTGGGAAGCCACCCATGGCGCCCTGGCGCGGCTGGATAACCACGCGCGCTTCCTCTCCGCGCTGGCTACCAACGGCACCCTGTTCCTGCAGCAGTTCGCCGGCATGGCGATGATCTGCGCCGGGGTCTACAGCATCCTCGACGGCAACCTCAGCGTTGGCGCACTGGTAGCCAGCTACATGCTCAACAGCCGCGTGCTCGCTCCGCTGGGACAGATCGCCGGGCTGATCACTCGCTACCAGCAGGCGCGGCTGACCATGAAGAGCACCGACGCGCTGATGGAGCTGCCGCAGGAGCGCCAGGCCCGCCAGCGCCCGCTGGAGCGCACGCAGTTGCACGGCGCGCTGGAAGTCCGCCAACTCAGCTTCAGCTACCCGGAGCAGACCACCCCGGCGCTGAACCACGTCAGCCTGCGACTCGCCCCCGGCGAGAAGATCGGCATCATCGGCAAGAGCGGCTCGGGCAAGAGCACCTTCGGCCGCCTGCTGATGGGCTTCTATCACCCCGACGAAGGGCAGATCCTGCTCGACGGCCTGGACCTGCGCCAACTCGACGTCTCCGACCTGCGCCAGCAGATCGGCTATGTGGCCCACGACCTGCCATTGCTGGCCGGTAGCCTGCGCGACAACCTGACCCTCGGAGCGCGTTACGTCAGCGATGCGCGGATGCTCGAAGTGGCCGAGCTGACCGGCGTCAGCGAACTGGCCCGGCAACACCCGGCCGGCTTCGACCGCCCGGTGGGCGAGCGCGGCCAACTGCTATCCGGCGGCCAGCGCCAGGCCGTGCTGATGGCCCGCGCCCTGCTGCTCGATCCGCCGATCCTGCTGCTGGACGAGCCCACCAGCGCCATGGACAACAGCAGCGAGGAAATCCTGCGCAAGCGCCTGCACGAGGCCTGCCGCGACAAGACCCTGCTGCTGGTCACCCACCGCACCTCGATGCTCAGCCTGGTCGACCGCCTGCTGGTGCTCGACAGTGGCCGCATCGTCGCCGACGGCCCGAAAGACGCGGTCATCGAAGCATTGCGCAAGGGCCACGTCGGCCCGGCAGCGGGGTAATGGCCATGCACTTCTCGCAATCGATCCGCGGCTACCTGGGCGGCAACGGCGCCCGCGACACCGAATTCATGCCCGAGGTCCAGGGCACCCTGCTGGAGGACTCGCCCAACGCCACCCGCATCACCCTCTGGGCAGCGCTCGGCCTGCTGGTGGTCGCCATCACCTGGGCCTACTTCGCCGACATAGAAGAAGTGACCAAGGGCGAAGGCAAGGCCATTCCGTCCTCCAAGGTGCAGACCATCCAGAACCTGGAAGGCGGCATCGTCTCGGAAATCTTCGTCCGCGAAGGCCAGGTGGTGAACAAGGGCCAGCCGTTGCTGCGCCTGGACGACACCCGCTTCTCTTCCAACAAGGGCGAGACCGAGGCCGACCGCAACTCCCTGGAAGCCCGTGTCGAACGACTCAGCGCGGAAGCCGAAGGGCGCGAGCCGGTCTTCACCGACGACCTGAAGAAGGACGCACCGCAGGTGGTGGAAGACCAGTTGGCGCTCTACCAGACCCGTATGCAGCGGCAGAACAGCGAGCTCAACATCCTCCAGGAACAGCTGCGGCAGAAGAGCCAGGAGCTGCAGGAGTTCCGCGCCAAGACCCAGCAGTACCGTTCGAGCCTGGGGCTGGTGCAGCAGGAGATCAACATGTCCGAGCCGCTGGTGAAAGCCGGCGCGGTCTCCCCTGTCGAACTGCTGCGCCTGCGTCGCAGCGCCGTGGAAATCAGTGGCGACCTGAACGCTACCAACCTCGCCATCCCCCGCGCCGAAGCGGCGGTGAACGAGATTCAGCGCAAGGTCGAGGAATCGAAACTGGGCTTCCGCAGCGACGCGCTGAAGGAGCTGAACGACGTCCGCACCGACCTCAACAAGCTCACTGCCACCAGCCGCGCCATCGACGACAAGGTCAACCGCACCCTGGTCGTCGCGCCCCTGCGCGGCATCGTCAAGCAACTCAAGGTCAACACCATCGGCGGCGTGGTACAGCCGGGCAACGACATGGTGGAAATCGTCCCACTGGAGGACAACCTGCTGGTGGAGGCGCGGGTACGCCCGCAGGACATCGCCTTCCTCCACCCCGGCCAGCCGGCCACGGTGAAGTTCACCGCCTACGACTACACCATCTACGGCGGGCTCAAGGCCAAGCTGGAAATGATCAGCGCCGACACCATCACCGACGACAAGGGCAACAGCTTCTACCTGATCCAGGTGCGCACCGACAAGAACCACCTGGGCACCGACGCCAAGCCCTTGCTGATCATCCCCGGCATGGTGGCGACGGTGGACATCATCACCGGCGAGAAGAGCGTGTTGGACTACATCCTCAAGCCGGTGCTCAAGGCGCGGTGGGAGGCCTTGCGGGAACGCTGAGTCCAGCATTCGCGAGCAAGCTCGCTCCTACAGGTACCAGGGGCTTCAGGTAGGAGCGAGCTTGCTCGCGAACAATCCCTCACTCTTCCGCTTGCCAGTGCGCCCCCGGCCCCTCCTCCGCCAACTTGTCTCCCGGATTGCGCAGTGGGCAGGCCTCCATCGACAGGCAGCCGCAGCCGATGCAGCCATCGAGCTGATCGCGCAGCAGCAGCAATTTCTCGATCCGCTCGTTCAGGTCCTCCCGCCAGCGCGCCGACAAGCGTGCCCAGTCCGCCGCCGACGGGTTGTGCCCCTTCGGCAGCGAGCCCAGCGCCTCGGCGATCTCGCCCAGGGGAATGCCGACCCGTTGCGCGACCTTGATCACCGCCACCCGGCGCAGCGTATCGCGCGAATAGCGGCGCTGGTTGCCGGCGTTGCGCGAGCTGCTGATCAGGCCCTTGGCCTCGTAGAAGTGCAGCGCGGAAACCGCTACGCCGGCACGCTTGGCCAGCTCGCCGACGCTCAGCTCGCGGTGCATGGAGCAGGAAGAAGATTCTTTCATGGGCTATTGACCTCAACTTAAGTTGAGGTTTTACCCTCGCCAGGCATTCGGTTCAAGCCAGGGAGCCCAGGAACATGACGCAACCCGCCCCGATCACCGCCCATGCCTGCGTGGACAACCCGCACTTCATCCTGCAGATCGAGATCGACGTAACGCCCCAGCAACGCCCGCACATCGCCGCGCGCCTGTGCGATTACCTGTCGCACTTGCAGGAATTGTTCTACCGGCGCCCTGGCTACCTCGCCAGCGAGCTGCATGCCGAAGGCGAACCGCAGCGCCTGGTCGGCCGCCTGCACTGGCGCCGCCGGGAAGACTGGGAAGCCGCCTGGGACTGCCGCCAGACCGCCAGCGACCTGTTTGCCGACAGCCTGCTCAAGCTCGGTGCGCGGAGCATCCGCTTCGGCAGCGGTGAGACGGCATAGGGCGCACGACCGTCCGAAGCTATAAGGCGACATTGCGAGTCGCTTTCACGGCCGCCAGGAAGCAGACACTAGGATGGGTGGAGCTTGCGATACCCATCAGCTTTGCCTGACGGCCTGGTGATGGGTATCGCTTCGCTCCACGCCATCCTACAAAAGCGGATCGTTTACGCCCCGGCCGGCAAGCTCATGTGCAGCAACGGGAACGGCCGCCCTTCGCCATCGAGGGGCGAGCGCCCGGTCTGGGCGAAGCCATAGTGCAGATAAAAACCTACCGCCTGAGGATTCTGTTCGTTGACGTCGACACTCAAGGTATCGCGCGATTCGCGCACGAAGTCCAGCAGCGCGCGGCCAAGGCCCCGCCCCCGGCTATCCGGGTCGATGAAGAGCATCTCCACATGGGTATCGTTGAGGCCGATGAAGCCTTGCGGACAGTCATCGGCATCGACCGCCACCCATACCTCGACAGCGGGCAGATAAAGGTCGCGGACCTGCGGCAGGAGCCCGTCGATGTCGGCGGGCTGAAGGAAGTGGTGGGTCGCGCGCACGGCGCCCAGCCAGATATCGAGCAGCCGCGGGTTGTCCGCAGCAATGCGTTGGCGAATGAGCATGAAATCATCCTGATTCAGCGGATCACAAAAGGGATAGCACGCCACGCGCGGTGACGGCCGTTGGAGCGTCGGCAGCATGAATGCCCGCTTCGCGATTCAACGCCTGGGCGGAGCACGGCAGAGGCAGCCGGAAAGAGAGGGAGGTCGATCCTACCCAGCCATTACCGGACGGTAAAGCCTCACTCGGATAGCCAGCGCCAGCCGCTCTCCCCGCACTCCAGCCGCGCCTCCAGGCCCAGCCGTCCCAGAAACGCCTCGCCATGGGACACCACCAGCAGCGCACCGCGGTATTGCTGGAGCAGGTTTTCCAACGCCTCGCGGGACGGCAGATCGAGGTGGTTGTCCGGCTCATCCAGGAGCAGCAGCTGCGCCGGCTGTTCGGCGTACAGCTCGCAGGCCAGCGCCGCCTTCAGCCGCTCGCCGCCACTGAGCAGCGCGCTGGGCAACTCGACCCGTGCCGCCGGCAACCCCAGCTGCGCCAGCCGTGTGCGCAGCACCGAAGGGTCAGCCACACGATTGCGCTCCTGTAGCAGTTCCAGCACCGAGCGCTCGGGCAACAGGGCGGTGAGATGCTGATCCAGATAAGCGCTGCGCACCTTCACTTCGCACAAGCCGGCGGCGGGGCTGAGCCCGCCCGCGATCACCTTGAGCAGGGTCGACTTGCCACTGCCGTTGCGACCGGTCACCGCCACTCGGCGCGGGCCGCACAACGACAAGTCCAACGGCGTGGCATTGCCGAACGGCAGACGTAGCGCTTCCAGCAGCAACACGCCACGGGATTCGGGCAACTCACAGTCCGGCGCGTTGAGGACCACCGCGACGTCTTCGCGCAACTGCCCGAAAGCCTCCTGTACCTCCCGTGCCAGGCGTTCCCGACGCTCATCCTGCTGCGTGGCCAGGCGCGCCATGCTGGTCTGGCTGCGCTCCTTCTGCCGGTCGACGAGGATCTTCGCCTGATTGGCTTGCTTCGCGTCCTTGCGTCCCTTCGCCTGCCGGTGCTCCTGGCGCTCGCGCTGTTCCTGCATGGCGTGCTGCTGGCGATCACGCTCCAGCTTGCGCCGCTGCAACTCACGCTGGGCGGCGTCCTGCTCCTGCTGGCGCATCTCTCGGTAAAAGGCATAGCCACCGGCATAACTGCGCAGGCCCGAGGCAGACAACTCGACGATGCGCTGCATGTCGTCCAGCAGCAGAGGGTCATGACTGATGAGGATCAGGCCGCCGCGCCAGCGTTGCAGTTGCTCACGCAGGGCATCACGGCCGGCCCGGTCCAGATGGTTGCTCGGTTCGTCGAGGATCAGCCAGTCCGCATCACTGAGCCAGGCGCCAAGCAACGCCACCCGCGTGCATTCGCCGCCGCTGAGGTGCGAGGCGGGCGTGTCTGGCTGCAGATGGGCGAGTCCGGCGGCAGCCAGCTCGGCTTGCAGGCGGGCGCGGATATCCCAGTGGCCGTCGAGGCACTCGAAGTCTGCCGGGTCGACTCCACCGGCTTCGACACGCACCAGCGCATCCAGCAGCGGTTGTACGCCGGCCAACTCCGCGACGCGGCGGAACGCTTGCGGCGGGATATGTTGCGGCAGGTAATGCACCGGCCCGGACGCCAGGCAGCGACCCGCGCTGGCGGCCAGCTCGCCGGCCATGATCCCTGCCAGCACGGACTTGCCCGCGCCATTGCGCCCGACCAGCGCGGTGCGGCGGTCGTCGAAGGTTTCGTTAAGGTCACTCAGCAGCAGCTCGCCGCTGGGCAATTGGAAAGAGACGCCTTGCAGCGCCAGGGTGAACGGGCTCGTCATGCGCAGTACCAGATTGATGCCGGAAATCCCCCGGAAACGGACCAGGGAAGGAAACGGGCCGTGAAACCACGGCGGCATCAATTGCGCATCGGACGAACACCTCGCGAAGAGGAATGAGCGGCGCAGTATAACGGCAGCGACGGCTCAGGCATGCCCGTCGGGCAGAAATCAGCGGACAGAGAACCTTTCCAGGCGCCCTCGCGAGCGGCGACACTGCCCTCCCCGCCAGCGCGCGGCAGTCAAGAACGCAGCACAAGGAAGTCAGCCCATGTCCCGCCCCGCCTCCGTCGCCGAACTGTTCCGCGAAGAACCCATCCAGTGGGGACTGCGCGGTGACCCGTATCTGTGGCGGGAAATGGCCGAGCACCTCGCCGATACACCCTGGCCCGTCAGCGAAGAGGAGCTGACGCAACGACTCATGCAGCTGTTCGAGCAGCTTGCCGGCATCTCGCTGGATGATCCCAGACCCGTGCACCTGCCGCGCCATGCCCATGGCGGCATGTCCAGCGGGATGATCAGCAGCACCTTCTGGCGCGAGCGGGCCATCCCTCTGCTGGTGGAGCGCTATCGGACGATGTCCCGGCAAACGTAAGTATTCACGGTACCGACACGACGTAGGATGGCGTGGAGCGCAGCGATACCCATCAAATCCTTGCGCAAACAGCATGGGTATCGCTGCGCTCCACCCATCCTACAAATGCGCCCCCGGACCACCGGGTGCGCAACAGCACCGTAGAGCGGATTCGGGTCAGCGGCGCGGCCCGTGGTTGCGCAGGAAGGTCTCTTCACCCATCGCGGCGATCTGCCCGTCGATCAGTGCATCGAACGGGCGCAACAGGTCGACGTGGGAACGCGGCGCATCCAGCGTATCGAGCGCCTGCACCACCGCCTCGATGGTCGACAGCGCGCCCTCGGCCGGCGCCTTGCGCAGGCGGTAGCGCGAGGTGAGCCCTTCCGGCAGGACGACCCGCGGCAGCAACGCGAGGTTCGGGTTGAGGTGCAGCAGCTTGCGCGCCTTGCGCCAGGTGCCGTCGGGTACCACCAGCAGCCTTGGTTTATCCACAGGCCGGGCGGCCAGTTCGGCCAGCGCCACGGCGGACTCGCCGGGGAACAGCAGCCAGGCGTCCCAGGCGGACAGGTCGAGGTCGCTGAAATCCTCGCCGACCATCAGTTCCGCATTGCTCAGGCCAAGCATCGCCAGGCGCGCAGTGTTCAGCGCATGTCCGACCTCGCTCGGGTGCTGCAACAGGAGTACGCGGGTGCGGTTGTCCAGGCGCGGGATCAGCGCGCACAGACAATGGTTCAGCGGGCGCTCGCAGCGCGGGCAACGGGCGCGGCTCATGACTGGCTCGGCTGGGTGCGCAGCAGGTCGCGGAAATTCTGGATCAGCGGCTCGCGGGAACGGCCACGGCGCAGGATCAGCGAAAACGGCGCCTGGTAACCGAAGGTCGCCGGCAGCAACGCGCGCAGGCGGCCCTGCTCCACCCAGGGATGGGCGTAGTGCTCGGGCAGGTAGCCGATGTAGCCGCCGGAAAGAATCAGGATCAGCTGCGCCTCCATACTCTCCACGGTGCCGGCGCTATGCTTGAAACCATGCCGCGCCAGCTCCGCCTGGCTCCAGTAGCCACGGCCGACCATGCGCTGCTGGGTGATCAGCTCGGCCGGAATGCGCCGGCCGTCGAACAGCGGGTGGCGGTCGCTGCAGTACAACCAATGCTGCTCTCTATAAAGAGGCTGGTAGACCAGGCCGTTCATCCGACTGAAGAAGGAGCCGATGGCCAGATCCAGGCGGTTATCCAGCACCGCCAGTTGCAGCTCGTACGGGCTCTGCACCTGCAGGTGCAGGTGCACCGCCGGGTGCAGGCTGCTGAAGGAACCGATCACGTCCGCCAGCGGCAGCGCCGGATCGCTGACGGTGGAGTCCAGCACGCCGAGGTTCAGGGTGCCGCGCAACTCCCCTTTCAGGGTCGCCGCGTAGCGCTCGAAGCCTTCCAGTTCACCGAGAATGCGCAGGGTTTCCTGGTGGAACAGCTCACCCTTGCTGGTCAGCCCGAAACCGCCGCGGCCACGGTGGCAGAGCACGATACCCAGTTGGTTCTCCAACTGGCTCATGTAGGTACTGATCGCCGACGTCGACAGGTTCAGCTCCTGCTGGGCGGCAGCGAAGCCCTGGCTACGCACCACGCAGGCGAAAATCCGCAGCAGTTTGACGTCGGGCAATGCGCTCGCGCTCATGAAGACTCCGCAAAACCGCGGCCGGGCCGCTCTAGTTCAGTACTTTCTGTACCTGAAAAACGGATGATAGCAAGCCAGCTATCTATTCAGGAACCGCAGGCCACAGGCCCGGCGGGCCGTCTACTGCGGCAAGGTGGCGCAGTCTAGCGCCCCCCTTTAGTTTAGAAAACTCTGAAGTGATTATTTGTAGCCAGCGATTTTTTCCACTACCGCCCGTGACGAGAATCGACCCTCAGTATTCAACAAGCCTGTTTCCACGAAGACAGCGATCAGCCTGAGGCCCTCCCCATGGACAAGAAACTTCACCAGCCCCTGGGCGGTAACGAAATGCCGCGTTTCGGCGGCATCGCCACCATGATGCGCCTGCCGCATATCCAGTCCCCCGAAGAGCTCAACGAGCTCGATGCCGCCTTCGTCGGCGTGCCCCTGGACATCGGCACCTCCCTGCGCTCCGGCACTCGTTTCGGGCCGCGCGAAATCCGCGCCGAGTCGGTGATGATCCGTCCGTACAACATGGCCACCGGCGCTGCACCGTTCGACTCGCTGAACATCGCCGACATCGGTGACGTGGCGATCAACACCTTCAACCTGATGGAGGCCGTACGCATCATCGAAGAGGCGTACGACAAGATCCTCGACCACGGCATCCTCCCGCTGACCCTGGGCGGCGATCACACCATCACCCTGCCGATCCTGCGTGCCATCCACAAGAAGCACGGCAAGGTCGGCCTGGTCCACATCGACGCCCACGCCGACGTGAACGACCACATGTTCGGCGAGAAGATCGCCCATGGCACCACCTTCCGCCGTGCGGTGGAAGAAGGCCTGCTGGACTGCGACCGCGTGGTGCAGATCGGCCTGCGCGCTCAGGGCTACACCGCCGAAGACTTCAACTGGAGCCGCAAGCAGGGCTTCCGCGTGGTCCAGGCCGAAGAGTGCTGGCACAAGTCGCTGGAACCGCTGATGGCCGAAGTCCGCGAGAAAGTCGGCGGCGGCCCGGTGTACCTGTCCTTCGACATCGACGGCATCGACCCGGCCTGGGCGCCCGGTACCGGTACCCCGGAAATCGGCGGCCTGACCACCATCCAGGCGATCGAGATCGTCCGTGGCTGCCAGGGCCTGGACATCATCGGCTGCGACCTGGTCGAGGTCTCCCCGCCCTACGACACCACCGGCAACACCTCGTTGCTCGGCGCCAACCTGCTGTACGAAATGCTCTGCATCCTCCCGGGCGTAGAGCGCCGCTGAGCGCACGAGCACACCCATGAATAACGACGCCTGCGTAGCACAGGTGCTGGAGGCTGCCCGCGATCTCGTGGCAGCCTTCGCGCGCACCGACACCGAAGCCTACTTCGCCGCGTTCAGCGAAGACGCCTCCTTCATTTTCCACACCTGGCCGGTGCCGCTGCTCTCGCGCGCGGCCTACCGCGAGGTGTGGGAAGGCTGGCTGCGTGACGATGGTTTCGAAGTCCTTGACTGCCTTTCGAGCAACACCTTTGTGAGCCTGCAGAGCGAAGACGTGGCGGTGTTCTGCCACGACGTCGCCACGCGGCTGCGCATCCAGGGAGAGGAAAGCCTGAACCACGAACGGGAGACCATCGTCTTCCGCCGTGATCCGAAACAGGGCCGCTGGCTGGCCACACACGAGCACCTGTCACCGTCTCCGACGCCATAAAGACAGGGCTCCCCGGGAGGAAGTCATGGATAACAAGAACAACGCACACGCAATCACAACGATCGAGACATTCGGGGTCGAACAGATCCCGGACAACGAACGCAACGCCACGCCCACCGACCTGTTCCGCATGATCTTCGGTGGTGCCAACACCTTCGCCACCGCCGTGCTCGGCAGCTTCCCGGTTCTGTTCGGGCTGTCGTTCCAGGCCGGCGTCTGGGCCATCGTTCTCGGCGTGCTGGTCGGCTCGCTGATCCTCGCACCGATGGGCCTGTTCGGCCCACTCAACGGCACCAACAACGCGGTCTCCTCGGGCGCCCACTTCGGCGTGCACGGGCGGATCGTCGGTTCGTTCCTGTCGCTGCTCACCGCCGTCGCCTTCTTCTCCCTCTCCGTGTGGAGCTCGGGCGATGCGCTGATCGGTGGTGCCAAGCGCTTGTTCGACCTGCCGGAAACCGACCTGACCCTGGGCCTGGCCTACGGTCTGTTCGCCGTGCTGGTGCTGATCGTCTGCATCTACGGCTTCCGCTTCATGCTGATGGTCAACAAGATCGCCGTCTGGGCCGCCAGCCTGCTGTTCCTGCTCGGCCTGTTCGCCTTCTCCGGCCCGTTCGATGCGGGCTACGCCGGCACCGTGCAGATGGGTAGCGAAGGTTTCTGGGCCGCCTTCATCGGCGCAGCCCTGCTGGCCATGAGCAACCCGGTATCGTTCGGCGCCTTCCTCGGTGACTGGGCGCGCTACATCCCGCGCGAGACCTCGCAGAAGCGCATCATGCTGGCGGTGATCTGTGCCCAGCTGGCCACCCTGATCCCGTTCCTGTTCGGCCTGGCCACCGCGACCATCGTGGCGGTGAACGCTCCGGACTACATCGCGCAGAACAACTACGTCGGCGGCCTGCTGGCCGTTTCGCCGAGCTGGTTCTTCCTGCCGGTGTGCCTGATCGCGGTGATCGGCGGCATGTCCACCGGCACCACCTCGCTCTACGGCACCGGCCTGGACATGTCCAGCGTGTTCCCGCGCCTGCTCAACCGCGTGCAGGCCACCCTGCTGATCGGCCTGCTGTCCATCGCCTTCATCTTCATCGGTCGCTTCGCCGCAAACCTGGTGCAGAGCGTGTCCACCTTCGCCGTGCTGATCATCACCTGCACCAGCCCCTGGATGGTCATCATGATCCTCGGCCTGGTGATCCGCCGTGGCTTCTACCACGCCGACGACCTGCAGGTGTTCACCCGTGGCCAGGAAGGTGGCGCCTACTGGTTCCACAACGGCTGGAACTGGCGCGGCATGGGTGCGTGGATCCCGAGTGCAGCCCTGGGCCTGTGCTTCGTCAACCTGCCGGGTCAGTTCGTCGGCCCGCTGGGCAACCTGGCCGGCGGTATCGACATCAGCCTGCCGGTCACCCTCGGCGTCGCCGCCCTGCTCTACATCACCCTGCTGCGAACCTTCCCGGAACCGGCTGGCGTCTACGGCCCCAAGGGTCCGCGCTGGGTCGGCAGCCATGACCGTCCGGTACG
The DNA here is from genome assembly GCF_051990045.1 of Pseudomonas sp. YH-1. Lineage (NCBI taxonomy): Bacteria > Pseudomonadati > Pseudomonadota > Gammaproteobacteria > Pseudomonadales > Pseudomonadaceae > Pseudomonas > Pseudomonas sp. YH-1. The sequence goes on from NZ_CP178184.1 coordinate 5,793,489, forward strand.
CAGCATCAGCGAGCCGACGGCCTGATCCAGGCTTCGCGGCCTGACGCGAAACGCACCACCTGAAAGCCCCATCGGACCGGTTGCCGCCGGTCCGATGCCCTACCGCACGCCACAAGCGCGCGGCAACAATGACAATGCAAGTGTGAGGAGCCGACCATGGCGTTAGATCTGATCGTCGTACTGATATATGCCGCTGGCATGTTGTGGCTGGGTTATTACGGCATGCGCCGAGCCAAGACCCACGAAGACTACCTCGTGGCCGGCCGCAACCTCGGCCCGGCGTTCTACATGGGCACCATGGCCGCCACCGTGCTGGGCGGCGCCTCCACCGTCGGCACCGTGCGCCTGGGCTACGTCCATGGCATCTCCGGCTTCTGGCTGTGCGCCGCCCTCGGCGCCGGCATCATCGCGCTGAACCTGTTCCTGGCCAAGCCGCTGCTCAAGCTGCGCATCTTCACCGTCACCCAGGTCCTTGAGCGTCGCTACAACCCCATGGCCCGCCAGGCGTCCGCGGTGATCATGTTCGCCTACGCGCTGATGATCGGCGTGGTCTCCACCCTGGCCATCGGCACCGTCATGCAAGTGCTGTTCGGCCTGCCGTTCTGGGTGTCCGTGCTGCTGGGCGGCGGCGTCGTGGTGATCTACTCCACCATTGGTGGCATGTGGTCCCTGACCCTGACCGACATCGTGCAGTTCATCATCAAGACCGTTGGCCTGATGTTCATCCTGCTGCCGATCTGCCTGTACCGCGTGGGCGGCTGGGACGAACTGGTGGCCAAGCTGCCGGCAACCGCCTTCAGCTTCCACACCATCGGCTACGACACCATCATCACTTACTTCCTGATCTACTTCTTCGGCATCCTGATCGGCCAGGACATCTGGCAGCGCGTGTTCACTGCGCGCGACGAGAAAGTCACCAAGTACGCCGGCACCGCCGCAGGCGTGTATTGCGTCATCTACGGCCTGGTCGGCGCGCTGATCGGCATGTGCGCCAAGGTCCTGCTGCCTGACCTGGACAACGTCAACAACGCCTTCGCCGCCATCGTCAGCGCTGCACTGCCGGATGGCATCCGTGGCCTGGTGATCGCCGCTGCACTGGCAGCCATGATGTCCACCGCCAGCGCGGGCCTGCTCGCCGCCTCCACCACCATCACCGAAGACCTGCTGCCGATCTTCACCGGCCAGCGTTCGACCCGCCTGAGCCTGAACCGCATCTGCACCCTGCTCACCGGCGTGGTGGTGCTGGCCATCGCCCTGGTGGTGAACGATGTGCTCAGCGCCCTGACCCTGGCCTACAACCTGCTGGTGGGCGGCATGCTGATCCCGCTGATCGGCGCCATCTACTGGAAGCGCGCCACCACCGCCGGCGCCATCACCAGCATGGCCCTGGGCTTCGTCACCGCGCTGGTGTTCATGCTCAAGGACGGCTTCGACGCCAACACCCCGATCTACTACAGCCTGGCCATCGGCCTGGTCAGCTTCATCGTCGTCAGCCTGCTGTCGCCCCGTCCGGCGGCGGTCGCTGACGCGGCCTGATAAGAAATTGCGCTAGGCAAGAGGGCGCGGCGAGCTGATCTCCGCGCCCTTTTGCATGAATGATGACCACGACCTCACCCACGAACTCCAAGGAACTGCCATGACCACCTGCGGCGAATTCCTCGTCAAGCAACTCGAAGCCTGGGGCGTCGATACCGTCTTCGGCATCCCCGGCGTGCACACCGTCGAGCTGTACCGCGGCCTGCCCCACAGCAACATCCGCCACATCACCCCGCGCCACGAGCAGGGCGCCGGCTTCATGTCCGACGGCTACGCGCGCGTCACCGGCAAGCCGGGCGTGTGCTTCATCATCACCGGCCCGGGCATGACCAACATCCTCACCGCCATGGGCCAGGCCTACGCCGACTCGATCCCCATGCTGGTGATCTCCAGCGTCAACGAGCGCTCGCGTCTCGCCCATGGCAACGGCTACCTGCACGAGCTGCCGAACCAGCGCGCCATGGTCGCCGGCGTCAGTGCCTTCAGCCACACGCTGATGAGCGTCGACGAGCTGCCGGCGGTGCTGGCCCGCGCCTTCGCCGTGTTCGACAGCGAGCGCCCGCGCCCGGTGCACATCGAGCTGCCGCTGGACATCATCACCGCCCCGGCCGACCACATGCAGGTACGCCCGCGCGCCCAGCTGGCCCGCCCGGCCCCGGCACGCTCGCCGCTGCACGAGGCCGCCGCCAAGCTGGCCAAGGCGAAGAACCCGCTGCTGCTGCTCGGTGGCGGCTGCGTAGCCGCCCAGGCCGAAGCCCGCGCGCTGGCTATTGCCCTGGATGCACCGACCGCGCAGACCATCAACGCCAAGGGCCTGCTGCAGCCGGACCATCCGCTGCTGATCGGCAGCAACCAGTCGCTGATTCCGGTCCGCGAACTCGCGCTGGAAGCCGACGTCGTACTGGCCATCGGCACCGAGCTGGGCGAGACCGACTACGACGTGGTGTTCGACGGCAACTTCAAGATCGGCGGCGAGCTGATCCGCATCGACATCGACCCGCAACAGCTGATGCGCAACTACGCACCGAGCATCGCCATCCACAGCGATGCCCGCACCGCCATGCGCGCCCTTCTGGACCTGCTGCCGGCCCGTGAGGCCGACACCTCCAGCCCCGGAGCGCAGCGCGCAGCCAAGGTGCGTGCGCAACTGGCTGAGGACTTCAGCGGCTGGGCGCACTACCGCACCCTGTTCGACAAGATCCTCGAAGTGCTGCCCGACGCGCGCTTCGTCGGCGACTCGACCCAGACCGTCTACAGCGGCAATCACCTGGTGGAACTGGACGGCGGCCGCCGCTGGTTCAACGCCTCCACCGGCTACGGCACCCTGGGCTATGGCCTGCCGGCGGCCATCGGCGCCAAGCTCGGCGAGCCGGGCCGTCCGGTGATCAGCCTGATGGGCGACGGCGGCCTGCAGTTCACCATGACCGAACTGGCCAGCGCCGTGGAAGCCAAGGTGGGCATCATCGTCCTACTGTGGAACAACCACGGCTACGGCGAGATCAAGCGCTACATGGAACGCCGCGACATCACCCCGCTGGGCGTGGATATCTACACCCCGGACTTCCTCACCATCGCCAAGGGCTTCGGCTGCGCCGCCGAGCGCGCCCGCGATCACGATCACCTGCAGGAGCTGCTGCGCACCGCGCCGAGCGACCGTCCGCTGATCGTGGAAGTAATGGAAGCGGCACCCTTCGCGCCGTAACGCTGCCGTAGGATGGGTGGAGCCTGCGATACCCATCCTACGTTCAAGCCACTCACCCTGCCCTGCCCTCTCCCAGGGGGAGCGGGAATCCGCCAGAGCCGAGCGGCCGCGCAGCTACCGGCAACGCCGCTCCACCCCCCAGGCTCCGAACGGTTCCCTCTCCCCCTGGGAGAGGTTAGGGTGAAGCCTCCTTGCAGGAGCGAGGGGGACGCCTAGTCATTGCTCGCGAACCTGGCCTCGCAGCGGGGTTTGTTCGCGAGCAAGCTCGCTCCTACAAAAACTCAGGAAAGGCGCAACCATGAAGATCGTCACCCGCGACCGCTGGTTCGAGGTCCGTCACTGCTACGACGGCGTCAGCCTGATCCACGAGCCCTACGTCCGCCCCTTCTACCGCTGCAACATGTGGCATATCCAGGGACGCGAACGCGACGTGCTGGTGGACAGCGGCTCCGGCCTGGTGAGCCTGCGCGAGCAACTGCCCTGGCTCACCGACCGCCCGCTGCTGGCGGTGGCCAGCCACACCCACTTCGACCACATCGCCGGCCACCACGAGTTCGACGAGCGCCTGGTACACCCGGCCGAAGCCGACATACTCGCCAGCCCCGATGGCGAACGCACGCTAGCCACCGCCTTCGTCGACGACGAGATGTTCGACGCGCACCCGGACTGCCCGCTGTGCTACGCCGAATACCGCGTCAAGGCCGCTCCGGCGACCCGCACCATCGAAGAAGGCGATGTGCTCGACCTCGGCGACCGTACCCTGCAGGTGCTGCACACCCCCGGTCACTCGCCGGGCGGCATCAGCCTCTGGGAAGAGAAGACGCAGACGCTGTTCTCCGGCGACATCATCTACGACGGCCCACTGATCGAGGATGCCTACCACTCCAATCTCGACGACTACGCCGCCAGTCTGGCGCGCCTGCGAGAGCTGCCGGTGCGCACCGTGCACGGCGGGCACTTCGACAGCTTCTCCGGGGAGCGCTTGAAGGGAATGATCGACGACTGGTTCAGGGCCCACGAATGACGGGCGATCCGCCAGGAGCCCATAAAAAAACCCGCCATCAGGCGGGTTTTTCGTGTCCAACGCGGGCGCCATCAGTAACGGCGGCGCCGCTCCACCCGACGACGTTGCTCGTCGCTGCGGACAGGGATGGGTTGCAGACGTGGAGGCTCGATCAGGCCGAGCGCGATACCGAGTTTCCACGCAACGCTTTGCAGCCAGACTTTCATGGAATGCCTCCTCGTTCGAATTCAGGTCGGGCGACCCGTTACCACCATGGGCCGCCCTAGGAAGAATAGCCCGGCGTCCCACTCTCCGCCCGTGCCACTCACTCCTTGCAACAAAGACTATCGTCTTCCCTCGCCGCGGCGCCTGACCTGAATCAAGAGCGCGACATTTCCCAAGTCAGCGGCGAAGCATCCGGCGGATCCACTGCTCGCTGCTCACCAGCGTGATGCCGGCTAGCACCAGCGCGGCGCCAGCGACGAAATTCAGGGTCAGCGGCTCGCCAAGGATCAGCACGCCGAAGGCGATACCGAACATCGGTGTCATGAAGGAAAACACCGCCAGGTTCGACGCGAGATATCGGCGTAGGAGCCAGAACCAGGTGAAGTAGCTGAAGAACGACACCACCAGTCCCTGGAACAGCACGCTGCCCACGCCGATGGGGGTGAAACTCACGTCCTGGGTCTTGCCCAGCGCCAGCGCGGCGAAGGGCAGCAGCAACGCTGCGATCAGCAGCTGGTAGAACAACGTCAGGATCGGTTTCGCCTCGGACAGCCGCGTGGTGCGCACCGCCACGGTGGTCATGCCCCAGGCGAAACCGGCCAGCACGCCAAAAGCGTCGCCCAGCAGCATGCGGCTGTCCAGGTTGGCGAAGTCGAAGCCGCCCCCGAAGCACATCGCGATGCCACCGAAGCACACGCCGATTCCCAGCCACTGCAGTGGCCGCAGGCGTTCGCTGGGCAACAGGAAGTGCAGCGCCAGCGCGGAGAAGATCGGCGCGGTGTAGATGAACACCGCCATGTGCGAGGCCGATGTATAGACCAGCCCCTGGGCGATGAAGAAGAACTCGGCGGCGAACAGCACGCCAGCCAGCAGCCCGCCCTTGAGCGTGCCGTGGCGCAGGAAGCCTTCCCAGCCACCGCGCCAGCACATGATCAGGCCTACGGCCACGGCAGCCACCAGATTGCGCCCGAAGGCCTGCATGATCGGCGCAATGTCAGGGGCGGCGAGTTTCACCATCACCGCCTGGATGCCCCAGATGATGCACAGGCCGGTCATGACCTGGATGGCGAAGGCGTCGGCGCCCTTGCGCTCGACGATGTTGGCGGGCGTATTCATGAGCGCCTCCTTGCGAAGGCGTGGGCAACATTCGGGCAGGTCATGGCAAGGCTCGGCAGTTCAACAGAAGCGGGAAGCCCAAATAAGAATCGGCGGACTTCCTCAAAGAAAGTCCGCCGATCATGCCAGCTCGCGGCGCCTGCCCGCCAACGGAAATCCGCTGTTCAGAGCGCCGCCAGCGAGATTATTTCCCGGATTTCACCTGCGTCCAGGTACGAGTGCGGATGCGCTCGAGCTTGGGCGGCAGCATCTCTACCGAGAACAGCTTGGCCTGCACGTCCGCCGGCGGGTAGACGTTGGGGTTGTCGTGCAGCTCCTTGGAGATCAGCCCATCCGCTGCCTGGTTGGGGTTGGCGTAGGCGACGTAGTCGGAGATCGGCGCGACCACTTCCGGGCGCAGCAGGTAGTTGAGGAAGGCGTGGGCCTGCTCGACGTTCTTCGAGTCCTTCGGAATCGCCAGCACGTCGAACCAGGCCGCCGCACCTTCCTTGGGAATGCGGTACTCGATGTGGATGCCGTTGCCGGCTTCCTTGGCGCGGTTGGCCGCCTGCATCGCGCCGCCGGACCAGGCCAGGGCCACGCAGACGTCGCCGTTGGCGAGGTCGGTGACGAACTTCGAGGAACTGAAGTAGGTAATGTTCGGGCGCAGCTTCGCCAGCAGTTGCTCGGCCTTCTTGTAGTCGTCCGGGTTGTGGCTGTTGGGCGACAGGCCCAGGTAATGCAGCACCTGCGGGATCACCTCGGTGGGCGAGTCGAGGAAGGCCACGCCGCAGGATTTGAGCTTGGCGAGATTCTCCGGTTTGAACACCAGGTCCCACGAGTCCAGCGGCGCGTTGTCGCCGAGCACGGCCTTGACCTTGTCGACGTTGTAGGCGATGCCGTTGGTGCCCCACATGTAGGGCATCACGTACTGGTTGCCCGGGTCCTTGCTCTCCAGCACCTTGAGCAGGGCGGGATTGAGATTCTTCCAGTTCGGCAGCTTGCTCTTGTCCAGCGGCTGGAACACGCCGGCCTTGAGGTAATTGGGGAGGAAGCTGTCGCTGGGCACGACCACGTCGTAGCCCGAGTGCCCGGACAGCAACTTGGCTTCCAGCACTTCGTTGCTGTCGTAGACGTCGTATTGCGGCTTGATGCCAGTCTCGCCCTGGAAACCCTTGAGGGTGTCCGGACCGATGTAGTCGAACCAGTTGTAGATGCGCACTTCCGGCGCGGCGCTGGCAGCGCTGGCGGTGACGAGGGTGGCGGCGGCGAGCAGGCCGCGCAGCGCAGTATTCTTGTTCATGTCCTTCCCCGGTTGGATGCGCTCGCACTCTGACCATTACAAACAGCGGATCGCGAGCAATCAAAAGCAATCGGGCGGATAGTTATCCGCCCGATCTTCTCTCTATTTAGCGTGCAGCGCCTTCGTAGCCCTGCAGCACGTTCACCGCGTTGACGCCGATGGCCTCCACCGCGTAACCGCCTTCCATGATGAACAGGGTCGGAATACCCAGTGCGGCGATGCGCTCGCCCATCTTCAGGTAGTCCGGGCTGTCCAGCTTGAACTCGGAAATCGGGTCGTCCTTATACGTATCCACGCCCAGCGATACAACCACGGCGTCCGGTGCGTAGTCGGCAATCTTTCGGCAAGCGTCGTCCAGCGCGGCGAACCAGCCGTCCCAGCCGGTGCCATGGGGCAGCGGGTAGTTGTGGTTGTAGCCCTCGCCGGCGCCTTCGCCGTGCTCATTGGCGTGGCCGAGGAAGTACGGGTACTCCACCAGCGGGTCGCCGTGGATCGAGGCGAACAGCACGTCGTTGCGGCGGTAGAAGATGTCCTGGGTGCCGTTGCCGTGGTGGTAGTCCACGTCGAGGATGGCCACGCGCTTGGCGCCCTGGTCGAGGAACGCCTGGCTGACGATGGCGGCGTTGTTCAGGAAGCAATAGCCGCCCATGAAGTCGCTGCCGGCGTGGTGGCCCGGCGGACGGCACAGAGCGAACGCCGTGCTCGCGCCCTGGCGCATGTGGTCCTGGGCAGTCAGCGCGACCTGGGCCGAGCTGTAAACGGCCTGCCAGGTGCCGGCGGTGATCGGCGCCTCGGTGTCGAAGCTGTAGTGCCCCACTTCGCCCATCAGCGCAGTCGGGATCGGACCGTCACGCAGCAGGCGGCGGCCCGGGAAGGTAGTGGAGACCAGATCACCGGTGTGGCCTTCGGCTGCCCAGCGGGCCCAGGCGCCCTTGAGGAATTCGACGTAGCGGGTGTTGTGGGCGCGCAGGATGGGTTCGAGGCCAAAATCCTTCGGCTCGATGATCTCGCCCAGGTTCTGCGACTTCACACGGGCCAGCACGGTGTCCGCACGGCTGGGCATCTCGAAGCAGGGCTGCAGTTTGCCGTCGACCAGTTCGGACTGGCCGAAATGCAGGCGGTGATCATCGCTGTACACGGTAAGCATGGGAGTACCCTCTGAAGGATTCTTGTTGTCCGGTGACGGGAATTCTGCCCAGCGACTGCCTCGCACAGAACAGCGGAAGCGGCCAAAAGGGGATCGATGTGGCCAGAATTTATGACCCTTAACCATCTGCATGCATTGATTGTCCGCTTTCGCCCGGCAAAGACCCACCACTGCGGCGCTATGCTCAGGGAATTGTCCGGGCCTGAAGCCGGTCGAACATCATCAAGCGTTTTGACCACAGGATGGGGGAAGATGCGGGAAACCTTCGTACGCGCCTGCAGCCGTGCGCTGCTGATGCTGACTTTATCGCTGGCGGGCGCTGGCGCCGTGCTGGCGGGCGAGCCGACTGATGTGCAGGCCGGCTCCCTGATCGAACTGCCAGCGCTACCCGACGACGCCAGTCTGGATCAGCTGAGCGACCGCCTGGAATTGATCCGCCAACGGGTCTCCACCGACAGCGACGACGGTCTGCTGTCGAACCTGCGCCAGGCCGCGCTGAACGTCCAGGCCCGGGCCGAACAGAGCGCCAGCGATATCGGCGCACAACTGGTACGCACCGAGGACCAGCTCAAGGTGCTGGGCCCGGTAACCCCCAATGAAGCCCCCAGCCTGACCAACCAGCGCAATGACCTGCTGGCCGACCAGAAGCAGCAGCAGAAGCAGCAGGACCGCGCCAACCAGCTGGACAAGAATGCCCAGGACCTCGCCGCGCAGATCGTCAACCTGCGCCGCAGTCAGTTCAACTCGCAGATCGCCACCCGCTATCCACCGCCGTTGAGCCCGCGCTTCTGGTCCAGCCTGATCCGTCCCACCGACGATGACCTGGCACGCCTGCAAGCCATGCGCGAGCAGATCGGCGAGGGCCTTGCGACGACCTGGCAACCCCAGCACCGCTGGCCCTTCATCGTTTGCCTGGGCCTTGCCGCGCTGTTGTGGATTCCGGGGCGGCGCCTGCTGGAACAGTTGCTGACCAAGGCGATGATCCGCTGGATTCCGGTCGGCCGCCTGCGCCGCAGCGCCCTGGCAGTGGCCGTCAGCCTGGCAACCATCCTCACCCTGGGCGGCGGCGCCCTGCTGATCCGCGAGGGCCTGGACTGGCACGAGCAGCTCAATGGCAGCATGGCCAATCTGGGTGACCAGTTGCTTTCGCTGGTGATCTTCTGCACCTTCACCGCCGGCCTGGGCCGCGCCCTGCTGGCCGTGCAGCGGCCGTCCTGGCGCCTGCCGGACCTGCCTGACCCGGTCGCCACGGCGCTGTCGCCGTTCCCCTGGCTGATGGCCTGGCTGCTCCTCCTGCTGGGCACGATGGACCGCATCAACAGCGCCAGCGGCGCAAGCCTGGCGCTGACCGTGGCGGTCAACGGCATTACCGCGATCGCCACCGCCGTGCTGTACGCCACCGCCCTCTACCGCTACCGTCGCGCCCGCCGGGCCGTCGAGGGCCACGAAACCTCGCCGCTGTCGGGGATCATCGTCCTGGCGATCCTTCTCACGGTCCTGCTGATCGTCCTGGCGCTGGTCAGCGGCTACCTCTCACTGGCCTATTTCCTCGCCGGCAAGCTGCTCTGGGCCAGCGTGGTCTGCGCCACCGGCTACCTGCTGACGACCCTGTTCGTCGATCTCTGCGAAGCGCTGCTATCGCCCCGGCAGAAGATCGGTGCGCGGCTGGCCGAGAACCTCGGTGTCGATCCGCGTCACCAGGCGCAGTTCGCGACCCTGCTGACCGGCGCCGGGCGCACGCTACTGGTGCTGTCCACCCTGCTGATCGCCTTCTCCACCTCGGGCACCAGCCCCGGCGAACTGCTCCAGGGCCTGGTACAGCTGGTGGAAAGCGGCCAGTCCCTGGGCCGCCTGAATATCGTCCCGCAGGACATCCTGCTCGCCCTTGGCACCCTGGCAGCCGGCCTGTTCGGTCTGCGCCTGCTCAAGCGCTGGCTGGCCGACGAGTTGTTGCCGGAAACCAGCATGGACGCCGGTATGCGCGCCTCGCTGGTGACCCTGGTGGGCTACATCGGCATGGTCATCCTGGTACTGCTGGTGCTCTCGGCGCTACGCATCAACCTCACCAGCCTGACCTGGGTAGTCAGCGCCTTGTCGGTGGGTATCGGTTTCGGCCTCCAGGCCATCGTGCAGAACTTCATTTCCGGCCTGATCCTGCTCACCGAGCGCCCGGTGAAGGTGGGTGACTGGGTCAGCCTGACCGGCGGCGTGGAAGGCGATATCCGACGGATCAACGTACGCGCCACGGAAATCCAGATGTCCGACCAGTCCACGGTGATCGTGCCCAACTCCCAGTTCATTTCGCAGAACGTGCGCAACGTGACCATGGGCAGCGCGCTGGGCGTAGTTGGCATCAACCTGACCCTGCCGCTGGACACCGATGTGCAGAAGGTCCGCGAACTGATGCTCAAGGCGTACACCGAGCACGAAAACATAGTCGATACACCCGCCCCCTCGGTGACCTTCAAGGACCTCAGCGCCACCGGCCTGACCCTGGCCGCCTCGGGGAATGTCAGCAGCCCACGCGCGGTGTACTCGACCAAGAGCGATCTGCTGTTCACCATTTTCAGCGGTCTGCGCGAAGCCGGCATCAGCCTCTCTTCGCCGCAGAACCTGGTCCTGCAGCGGCCCATGCGCGCCACACCAACCGACGAAGAAACCGCACCGCAGGTCGGCGATGACACCGGGCTGAAACCGTCGCCGTAACATAGGGATGTTCACCGGCGTGCCGCCCCGGCCCGCCGGACTTCGCGCAACAGTCCCGTGCGGGAGTCGTCGTTGTGCCTCAAGCGCCCTGAGCCCGCCTTTGGCCGGCGCCCGTCGCGGCAAGGGCCGCACGCGCCCCCTGCCGTCCCTCAATCACGGTTGGCCACCGCGGCATTGCCCGGTGGCTTCGCAGGGGAGATCGCGCGATGGACGAAGCCAGACTCAACGAATTCATGGGTAAGCTGGTCACCGACATGGGGGGTGCGGCGATGCTCGCCAACATCATCCTGGGCGAAGAACTGGGCCTCTACAAAGCCATGGCCGACGGCCAGTGGCTGAGCCCGACGCAACTGGCCGAGCGCAGCGGCTGCAATGCCCGCCTGCTGCGCGAATGGCTCAGCGCCCACGCCGCATCCGGCTACATGGAGCACCAGGACGGCAACTTCCGCCTGCCCGAGGAGCAGGCCATGGCCCTGGCTATCGAGGACTCGCCGGTCTACGTCGCCGGCGGCGCTTCCGTGGTCGCCGCGCTCTACCACGACAAGGACAAGCTGGTCGCCGCCATGCGCGGGGACGGCGGCCTGGCCTGGGGCGATCACCATCCCTGCATGTTCTCCGGCACCGAGAAGTTCTTCCGCCCCGGCTACCGCGCCCATCTGGTCGCCGAGTGGCTGCCAGCCCTGGAAGATGTGGTCGGCAAGCTCGAACGCGGCGCGCGGGTCGCCGACGTCGGTTGCGGCCACGGTGCCTCCACCATCGTCATGGCGCAGTCTTTCCCGAGTTCGAGCTTCGTCGGCTTCGACTACCACCAGCCGTCCATCGACGTCGCCAACCAGCGCGCCGGCCAGGCCGAAGTCTCCGAGCGCGCCAGCTTCAAGCGCGCCAGCGCCAAGGACTACCCCGGCAACGACTACGACCTGATCTGCTTCTTCGACTGCCTGCACGACATGGGCGACCCGGTGGGCGCCGCGCAGCACGCACGCCAGGCCCTCAAGCCGGACGGCACGGTGCTGCTGGTGGAACCCTTCGCCAATGACCAGCTGGACGACAATCAGAACCCGGTCGGCCGGCTGTTCTATGCCGCCTCGACCTTCATCTGCACACCCAACTCGCTGTCCCAGGAGGTCGGGCTGGGGCTGGGTGCCCAGGCCGGCGAAGCGCGTCTGCGCCAGGTGTTCGAGGAAGCCGGTTTCAGCCGCTTCCGCCGGGCCGCCGAAACGCCGTTCAACCTCATTCTCGAAGCCCGTCCATAACGCCTCACCGATCAGCTACAGCGCCCGGATTCCGGGCGCTGTAGCTCGGAAACAATTCGTCATTTCGCCGTCATCAATCCGTTATGTGGCCCGTTGAAACTCGCAGGCTTTCAACCCAGGGAAGCCCCCGAGATGTTCAACAAGAAAGCCAACACTGCCGCATCCATCGCCCTGCTCGCCGCCGCCCTCGCCGGCTGCGCCGCCCAGGCACCGGTGGCCAGCAAGGAAGCCACGCCCAACAATGACGACTGGTACCTGGTGCGTACCGAGTCGACCCTTTATGTATTCGACGACGCCACCGTCTATCGCGACTACCTGGTGACCGGCAAGACCGAGCACACCAAGGCCGTCGGCGAGAAGGACAAGTTCGGCCAGGACATCGTGCTGGTGGTGCGCGCCGAGGACCAGGGCAAGGACGTGAAGAAGATCGCCGGCTACCAGTTCCTCAAGCAGAGCCTGCCGCCGGCCGCCGGCTTCTACGGCGAAATTCGCCAGGAAGGCGTGATCTACGTGGCCCAGCGCTACGGTGACATGGTCGACATGAATGGCCTGGGCGAGCCGATCTTCCGCCACACCGAAATTGCCAGCGGCCCCAACGGCGAGCGCGTGGTCTACCTGATGCAGAAGGAAGAGAAGAAGCCGGTCGGCCTGATCGCCCGCTTCCAGAAGATCTACGGCATCACCCCCGCCAAGGGCTGATGACGAAAAAGCGCGCATTCCGGGGAGGGAATGCGCGCTTTTTACTTTAGCCGGCGCCGCAACGGCGCGGGTGTGCTTTAGCTGGAAGGCTCCAGCTGCACCGCGGGAATGGTTTTCGGCGCCTCGATGCCCCAGTCGCCGAACAGGTACCAGTCATCGCCGAGCATCTCGGCCGGGTGCATGGTGCGGTCCGCGCCGTTGCCGCAGGCCAGGTTGGTCGCCGGGCAATAGCGGTCGCAGCCCCAGCAGATGCGTTCGGGGTGCGGCGGGTTGAGCGGGAATTTCTTGGCCATGGTCAGGCCCTCGGTGGTTTCCTTGTGGGATTCCTGAAGGCTATGCCTGTCGGACCGGCCGGCTCCTTGATCTGAGACAAGCGCGTCCGGATTTCACCCGCGGCGGTTTATGCGCGGAAGTGACTCGGCGGCTGGCCGCTCCAGCGCTGGAAGGCGTGGCGCAGGCTGGCGGTTTCGCTGAAGCCCAGTTCCTCGGCGATGCGGTAGATCGGCATATCGCCGCCCTGCAGCAGTTCCTTGGCGCGGGCGAAGCGCAGTTCGTCGAGCAGTTGCTGGTAGCTGGTCTGCTGTTGCTGCAGGTGGCGGCGCAGGCTGCGCGAGGAGCAGTTGAGGCGACGCGCCAGTTCTTCCAGGCCCGGCGGCTCCTGCAGGCGTTCGCCAAGGATCGCGCGGACCTTGTCCAGCCAGGCGCGGCGTGCGGCCAGATCGATGTTCTGGCGGCGGCACTGTTCGAGCATCTCGCGGTGGGTCACGGCGTCGGCCAGTGGCAAGCGCATGTCGAGCCAACTGGCGGGGAAGCCGATGGCGCTGCGCGAACAATTGAAGCTCAACTGGCAACCAAACAACGTGGCGTACGCCGCGCGACGATCGACCGGGCCTTCGTAGTCGAACTCGGCGCGCACCAGCGGCAACGGCTGGCCGAGCAGGTCGGCGCAGGCCACCTTCAGCGAACCCAGGCACAGTTCGGTATTGAACGGGCGCAGCTCCTCCTCTTCGCCATAGCCGGTGGCGACCAGCCAGGCCATGTCGCCGTCCACTTCCAGCGCGAGGTGGAAATAGGTGCCCAGCAGCACCGGATAGCTCAGGCCGATACGCAGCGCTTCACCCAGGGTCGGCGCGGAGATCAGCGCATACCCCAGCAGCCCGTATGCGGTGATCCGTGTGCGCACGCCCAGTCGCAGGCCGAGGGCCGGCTCGCCCGCGAGGTTCTGCACGTTGCCGAAGACCTGCTGCTCCTGCCAGGGGCTGACCAGCCGACGCAGGTCGAGCAGGTCATCGCCGGTGATGCCACTGCCCTCGAGGATGGACTCGCGGCTGTGCCCCTCGGACTCCATCAGCGCGACGGTCAGCGAGGTCATGTGCAGGGAGTTGAGCCAGGTGGAGCGGGAGAAGGTCAGAGGATTCATTCGATGCCCATCGTAGACGCTACGGCGCGCCGCCGGGTGTTACCGCGACAGGCGCAGGTCAGGAGCAGGCAAGTTGCGTGCCGGCCACCCAGCGTGGCCGGATCGATCCCTATGTTACGGGGCTTGGGATGTCGGGCGGAAGCGATTCCACCCAATGGCGGGGTTACCTTTGCGGACACAGGACGGTGCGGGCGCACCGTCCTGATGCTCAATCGCCGTGGAGTTAACCGCGAGAGAGGAAGCGCATGCCCTCTTCCAGGCCACTCAGGGTCAGCGGGAACATCTGTTCCTTCACCAGCTCGCGCACCAGGCCCGTGGAGGCGGTGTAGTTCCAGGTGTCCTTCGGGTACGGATTGATCCAGATGAGCTTCTTGTACTTCTCCATGAAGCGCTGCATCCAGACGTAGCCGGCCTCTTCGTTCCAGTGTTCGACGCTGCCGCCGGCCTGGGTGATCTCGTAGGGCGCCATGGCGGCGTCGCCGACGAACACTACCTTGTAGTCCGGCCCGTACTTGTGCAGCAGGTCGAAGGTGGCGGTGCGCTCGCTGGAGCGGCGCAGGTTGTTCTTCCACACCGATTCGTAGATGAAGTTGTGGAAGTAGAAGTACTCCAGATGCTTGAACTCGGTCTTGCAGGCCGAGAACAGCTCCTCGCAGACCTTCACGTGGGCATCCATGGAGCCGCCGATATCCAGCAGCAGCAGGAGCTTCACGGTGTTGCGGCGCTCGGGGCGCATCTGGATGTTGAGCAGGCCGGCATCCTTGGCGGTGTGGTCGATGGTGCCGTCGATGTCCAGCTCTTCCGCCGCGCCCTCGCGGGCGAACTTGCGCAGGCGGCGCAGGGCAATCTTGATGTTGCGCGTGCCCAGCTCGACCTGATCATCGAGGTTCTTGTACTCGCGCTGGTCCCAGACCTTGGCGGCCTTGCCCTGGCGCTTGCCGGCGTCGCCGACGCGGATGCCCTCGGGGTTGAAGCCGCCGGAGCCGAACGGGCTGGTACCGCCGGTGCCAATCCACTTGTTGCCGCCGGCGTGGCGTTCCTTCTGCTCTTCCAGGCGTTTCTTGAACTCCTCGATGAGCTTGTCCAGACCGCCGAGCGACTGGATCTGCGCACGCTCCTCGTCGGTCAGCAGGCGCTCGAATTCCTTGCGCAGCCACTCCTCGGGGATCAACGCCTTGAGGTGGTCATCGAGCTTTTCCAGGCCCTTGAAGTAGGCGCCGAAGGCCCGGTCGAACTTATCGAAATGGCGCTCGTCCTTCACCATGATGGTGCGGGCGAGGTAGTAGAACTCGTCCATGTCGGCGAACACGACACGGTGCTTGAGCGCATCGATCAGGTCGAGCAGCTCGCGCACCGACACCGGCACCTTGGCCGCGCGCATTTCGTTGAACAGGTTGAGCAGCATGGCTGCACCCTC
Organism: Pseudomonas sp. YH-1; assembly: GCF_051990045.1. Classification (NCBI taxonomy): domain Bacteria; kingdom Pseudomonadati; phylum Pseudomonadota; class Gammaproteobacteria; order Pseudomonadales; family Pseudomonadaceae; genus Pseudomonas; species Pseudomonas sp. YH-1. The sequence continues at coordinate 5,808,995 of NZ_CP178184.1, forward strand.
TCGTAAAGCGGATGCTCTTCGTAGGAGCGAGCTTGCTCGCGAAGCTCTTTGCGAAGTTCACAGGGTTCGCGAGCAAGCTCGCTCCTACAAAAGAGCAGATTCGTAGATCAGCGCGAAGCGCGGCGGCTCATGAAAGCAAGGCGCTCAAGAAGCTGCACATCCTGCTCGTTCTTCACCAGGGCGCCAGCCAGCGGCGGGATGGCCTTGGTGGGGTCGCGCTCGCGCAGCACGGCTTCGCCGATGTTGTCGGCCATCAGCAGCTTCAGCCAGTCCACCAGCTCGGAGGTGGAGGGCTTCTTCTTCAGGCCCGGCACCTTGCGCACGTCGAAGAAGATATCCAGCGCTTCGCTGACCAGCGTGCCGCTGATCTTGGGGTAGTGCACGTCGACGATCTTCTGCAGGGTCTCGCGGTCGGGGAAGGCGATGTAGTGGAAGAAGCAGCGGCGCAGGAAGGCGTCCGGCAGCTCCTTTTCGTTGTTGGAGGTGATGATGATGATCGGGCGCTGTTTGGCCTTGATGGTCTCGTTGGTCTCGTAAACGAAGAACTCCATCTTGTCGAGTTCCTGCAACAGGTCGTTGGGGAACTCGATGTCGGCCTTGTCGATCTCGTCGATCAGCAGGATCACGCGCTCCTCGGCCTCGAAGGCCTCCCAGAGCTTGCCCTTCTTGATGTAGTTGCGCACGTCGTGGACCTTGTCCACGCCCAGCTGCGAGTCGCGCAGGCGGCTGACCGCGTCGTACTCGTAAAGGCCCTGGTGGGCCTTGGTGGTGGACTTGATGTGCCAGGTGATCAGCTTGGCGCCGAAGGACTCCGCCAACTGCTCAGCGAGCATGGTCTTGCCGGTGCCCGGCTCGCCTTTCACCAGCAGCGGGCGCTGCAGCGTGATGGCGGCGTTGACCGCCAGCTTGAGGTCGTCGGTGGCGACGTAGGACTGGGTGCCTTCGAACTTCATCGGTGAATCCTCGAACGATAGCGGGCCGGGCGTTCTGCCGGGCCGGGCGAATGGTCGGACAAGCTGCGACTATACCGCGCACCCGAGGCGAGTGTGAACGCAGACGCGGCATTCAGTCATTGAATGGCGGGTCAGGGGGTGACTGATCGCAAATGGCCTGACGATGACAAGTTTACTTTACATCGAAGAATTCCAGATGTTAAGTTTACCTTACATCACAAGGAGCCCGCGATGAATCCCGCCCTGCGCCGCTACACCCTGTCCTGCGCCGCCCTGATGTTCATCTATTCCGCCCTGGTCGCGCTGATCAGCTGGGGCCTGGACCTGCAGCAGCTGCCTTATGCCCTGCGTGTCCTCGCCGCTGCCTCTCCGGCGCTGCCGCTACTGGCGATGCTTTACGTGTTCGACCGCTACCTGCGCAGCGAGCCGGACGAATTCCTCCGTTTCCTGCTGTCTCGCGCTGCCATGCTGGCCGGCGGCGTGGTGGTCGGGCTGTTCAGCGCCTGGGGCTTCCTGGAGCAGTACGCCGCCTGGCCACGCTTCCCGGTGATCCTCGCCTTCCCGCTGTTCTGGGCGGCCTATGGCATCGCCGTGGTGCTGCTGCGCCGGCGCTTTGCCTGAGGACGAAACATGCACAATCGCCTCAAGGAGCTGCGTGCCGAGCACGGCTGGAGCCAGCAGGACCTCGCCCTGCAACTGCAGGTTTCGCGGCAGAGCGTGATCGCCATCGAGAGTGGCAAGTTCGATCCCAGCCTGCCGCTGGCCTTTCGTATAGCGCGGGTTTTCGGGCTGCCCATCGAGGCCATCTTCAGCGACGCGCAGCCCGACTGAGACGGGTGCGCCGACTGGACGACGAAGCCCGCCGGGCATAGGCTGCTGGGTCTGCACAGCTCCGAACCTAAGGAACGCATCATGAGCCGCATTTTCGCCGACAACGCGCAGTCCATCGGCAATACGCCGCTGGTCCAGATCAACCGCATCGCCCCGCGCGGCGTCACCATCCTGGCCAAGATCGAAGGCCGCAATCCGGGTTACTCGGTGAAGTGCCGGATCGGCGCCAACATGATCTGGGACGCCGAATCCAGTGGCCGCCTGAAGTCGGGCATGACCATCGTCGAGCCGACCTCCGGCAACACCGGCATCGGCCTGGCCTTCGTCGCCGCTGCCCGCGGCTACAAGATGATCCTGACCATGCCGGCCTCGATGAGCCTGGAGCGCCGCAAGGTACTCAAGGCCCTGGGCGCCGAACTGGTGCTGACCGAGCCAGCCAAGGGCATGAAGGGCGCCATCGCCAAGGCCGAGGAAATCCTCGCCAGCGACCCGGCGAAGTACTTCATGCCGGCGCAGTTCGACAACCCGGCGAACCCGGCGATCCACGAGAAGACCACCGGCCCGGAAATCTGGAACGACACCGATGGTGCGGTGGATGTGCTGGTGGCCGGCGTCGGCACCGGCGGTACCCTTACCGGTGTGTCGCGCTACATCAAGAACACCAGGGGCAAGCCGATCCTGTCGGTCGCCGTGGAGCCGGTCAGTTCGCCGGTGATCAGCCAGACCCTGGCCGGCGAAGAGGTCAAGCCCAGCCCGCACAAGATTCAGGGCATCGGTGCCGGCTTCGTGCCGAAGAACCTCGACCTGTCGCTGGTCGACCGCGTTGCGACCATCACCGACGATGACGCCAAGGCCATGGCCCTGCGCCTGATGCAGGAAGAAGGCATCCTCTGTGGCATCTCCAGCGGCGCCGCCATGGCCGCCGCGGTGAAGCTCGCCGAAGAACCGAACATGCAGGGCAAGACCATCGTCGTCGTGCTGCCGGACTCGGGCGAACGCTACCTCTCCAGCATGCTGTTCGACGGCCTGTTCGAGGACCAGGAACTGGTCCAGTAAGCTCTATTCCGCCTCTCTGCGGGGCGGATTCCTACCAGCCGTTCCGAATCGGTGCGGCTCGGGTCACAGGCGCTGTCTGCGGACCCGCAGGCAGCCATGGCCCCTCGCCATGTTCCGGCAAAATGGTTAATTCTTGCCCAGCCCGCGACGAAGCGTCGCCCATCTTTCGCGGATGGCCCGGGCTTTCCGCACCGTTGTCAGGAACACAAGAATGAAAATTTCCGCCCCGTTGCTCTCCACCCTTGCACTCTCCCTCTCCGTTGCCGCCGGCGCCGCCCAGGCCGACAGCGTCAAGATCTACAACTGGTCCGACTACATCGCCCCGGACACCGTGCCGACCTTCACCAAGGAAACCGGCATCCAGGCGACCTATGACGTCTACGACAGCAACGAGACCCTCGATGGCAAGCTGATGACCGGCAAATCCGGTTACGACATCGTGGTGCCGTCGAACCACTTCATGGCCAAGCAGATCCAGGCCGGCGCGCTGAAGAAGCTGGACAAGAGCCAGCTGCCGAACTGGAAGAACCTCAACCCGGTGCTGATGAAGGCGCTGGAAGTGAACGACCCGGGCAACGAGCACGGCTTCCCCTACCTGTGGGGCACCACCGGCATCGGCTACAACCCGGCGAAGATCAAGGAAGTGCTGGGCGACAACGCGCCGATCGACTCCTGGGACATCTTCTTCAAGCCCGAGTACATGGAGAAGCTGGCCAAGTGTGGCGTAGCGGTGCTGGACAACGGCCCGGAGCTGCTGCCGATCACCCTGAACTACCTGGGCCTGCCGCATCACAGCCAGAAGCTGGATGACTACAAGAAGGCCGAGGAAGCACTGCTCAAGGTGCGTCCGTACATCCGCTACTTCCACTCCTCCAAGTACGTCAGCGACCTGGCCAACGGCGAGATCTGCGTGGCTGTCGGCTTCTCCGGCGACATCCTGCAGGCCGCCACCCGCGCCAAGGAAGCCAAGAACGGCGTGGAAATCCAGTATTCCACGCCGAAGGAAGGCTCGCCGCTGTGGTTCGACATGGTCGCCATGCCCAACGACGCGCCGGATGAGAAAGCCGCCTACGCCTTCATGAACTACCTGCTGCGTCCGGAAGTCATGGCCGGCGTGAGCAACTACGTGCACTACGCCAACGGCAACCTGGCAGCCGATCCGCTGGTGGACAAGGCGATCAAGGCCGACCCGGCGATCTACCCGCCGCAGGACAAGATGGCCAAGCTGTTCGCCCTCGAATCCATGCCGATGAAGATCGACCGCGTGCGTACCCGCACCTGGAACACCATCAAGACCGGCAAGTAAGCATCACCCTTGCCTGACAACGCGCGGCCCCGGCCGCGCGTTGTCGTATTTCGTCGCAGGAATCGCGCTTTGCCGCGTGACTCGCACCAGGCTCGCCTCGACGCAAGAAGCTCGCTATAGTCAGTCCACGCAGCACAGTTGCTGCCCCACTGAACAGGTTCGCCTTCCATGTCCCGATACCCATTGCCCGTTCCGGCAATCAACGTTGCAGCCTCCCCGGCTTGCGGCGCGGGTGCGGGCGCGGCCTGCCCTCCCCCTCCTGTCGTTGCAGTCGCGTCGCCTCCGCCTCCCGGTGCGGCCTACCCGCCACCCGGCGTGAGCTTCTGACGCCACACACGTTTTTCACCGCCTGGTTTTCCGCGCGTCACTGACGCGGCTCCCGGTATGTGTCCGGCCCTCGAAGGCCGGTCGTGATCTGCCTGACGACAGGTGTATTGCATGATTTCGCTCAACCGTTCTTCCCTGGCCGGCCTGGCCAGCACCTCCCTGTTCGTGCTGCTGTGGAGCAGCGCCGCCATTATCAGCAAGTGGGGCCTGGCCCATGCTTCGCCAATGGTGTTCCTCATCGCCCGATTCGGTACCGCACTGGTGGCGCTGCTGATCCTCTCGCCACTGATCGGCCTGCGCTGGCCGCGCGAACGCAAACAGGTGCGCCACGCCGTGCTCACCGGCTTGGTGATGCTGGGCATCTACCCGATTTTCTACCTGATGGCGCTGGACCTGCACGTCACTCCCGGCGTCATCGCCACCGTGCTGGGCGTGCAGCCCATGTTGACCAGCTTCCTGCTTGAACGCCGGCATTCGGCTCCACGCCTGGGCGGCCTCGCGCTGGGCCTGATCGGGTTGGTGATGGTGGTCTACCAGAGCATCGGGTTGTCGGGCCTGACCTTCGCCGGGCTGGCCTGCTGCCTGCTGGCGTTGCTGTCGATCACCGGCGGTTCGATCCTGCAGAAGAACATCCGCGAGAACCCCTTGGGCACCCTGCCCCTGCAATACAGCGCCGGGCTTTTGCTGTGCATTGCCGTTGCGCCCTTCCAGCCGCTGCACGTGGAGTGGAACGCCGCGTTCATCCTCAGTGCGCTGTGGATGGGCCTGATGGTCTCGGTGCTGGCCACGGTACTGCTCTACCGGATGATCGCGGCGGGCAATCTGGTCAACGTCACCAGCCTGTTCTACCTGGTGCCGGCGGTCACGGCGCTGATGGATTACCTGGTGTTCGGCAATCGCCTGTCCGTCCTCGGCCTGCTGGGCATGGGGCTGATCGTGGTGGGGTTGATGCTGGTGTTTCGCCAGGCAGCCCCGGCACGGGCAGCTGAAAACGCACAAGCGGTGGATAACGGGTAGTCCACCGTGGGGCCTGCGCCCTCTCCCTAACCCTTTCCCTTCAGGGAGAGGGGACTGTTCTGCGCTGCCTGGAAGGTCAGAGCGGTCCTGCCAACACCGGAAGAACTCGGGCGTACAGCTCGCAGAGGACAACTCCCTCTCCCTTCAGGGAGAGGGCTGGGGAGAGGGAAACCCGTCGGCACAAACTGTCAGGGAATATCCGTAGCCATCACCCCGCCGCCTCCACCTTCGCCACCGGCGCCGGCCGCAGCACCAGCCACAGCGCCAGGGCGATCAGCACGCCGCCCTGCAGGTGCGCCCAGGACAGCGACTCATCCAGCAGCAGCACGCCCCAGAACACGCCGAAGGGCGGAATCAGGAAGGTCACCGTCATGGTCTTCAGCGGACCGATGCTGGCCAGCAGACGGAAGTACAGGACGTAGGCGAAGGACGTGCAGAGGAAGCCCAGCCCGGCCAGTGCCAGCAGGATCTTCGGCTCGCTCAGCGGCGCCAGCGGCATGTCCAGGCTGGTGCCGAGGAAGAACGGCAGCAGGCACAGGGTTGCACCGGTCTGGCTGCCCAGGGCCGAGACGGCGAAGTCCAGCCCGCCCTGGTCGTTGATCCAGCGCTTGGTGAAATAGCCGGCAAAGCCGTAACAGGTCGTCGCCACCAGGCAGGCAGCGGCCCCCCAGAGCACCTGGGTATCGAAGGGCACGGGCCCGGCGCGGGTCAGCACCGCAACGCCCGCCAGCCCCAGCAGCACACCAAGAGCCTTGCCGCCAGTCAGTGCCTCACCGAAGAACAGCGAACCGATCAGCACGCCCATCAGCGGCGTGGTGGCGTTGAAGATGGCCGAATATCCCGCTGGCAGGAACTGCGCCGCCAGGCTGTACATCAGCACCGGGATGCCGGAGGCGATCACGCCGATCAGCAGGATGCGTGCGAGCTTGCCACGAAAGTCCCAGCGCGTGCGCAGGACCAGCATGATCACCACCAGCCCCAGTGCCGACAGCACGACACGGAAGAAGGCCGTTGGCATTACGCCGATAGCGGGCACCAGTTGGCGCATGAACAGGAAGCTGGCGCCCCAGATGGCGGCCAGCCCGAACATATTCAGCAGAGCAGCGGGATTCATCGCGAAAAGCTCCAGGGCAGGTAAGCCACCAGCCTACGCCGGTGGCGAACACCATCCATCCATAGCTGACTTTCAAAGTCCACCGTCAGATGCGGCGCAGGCGGGCCATGCTCAGTACGTCGGCATAAACACCGTCGCGCAGGGCGAATTCACGCAGCGTGCCTTCCACCTCGAAACCGAACTTGCGGTACAGCGCGATGGCCGGCGCATTGTCGGTATAGACGGTCAGCTCGACGCGACGCAGGCCCATCCAGTTATCGGCCACCTCCATCAGTGCAGCCAGCAGCCGTGTGCCGACTCCGCGTCCCTGCCAAGCCACGGCGACACCCATGCCGATGCTGCCGCATTGACTGCGGCGCACACGCGGGTACTGCTCGAGGCTGGCACTGCCGATGACCTGGTCCTGGTGCATCGCCATCAACGTGATGCGGCGCTCGTCGTCCAGCACCAGCCGCTTGCGCCACAGCTCCGGTGCCTGGTATGGCATCTGCAGCACCTGACGGGCCACGGCCGGATCGTTGTAGAGGGCCGCAAGTCCGTTGATGTGCTGCTCGGTGCAGCGCTCGATGCGAAAGTCTTCCATTGCGTACCGGCTCCTTGCCGAAGGGTCTTTTTCCAGGGCTCCTTATCCAAGAGCGTGGCCGGTCAGCATACGCGTTAATTTCACGGGAAATCGCCAACGATCCTCCGGCGAGATCGCCCTTTCCCTCACCGTTTCCCCTGGCTAAGCTCGCTGCACCAGAACCCAGCAGAGGCGCTCCCATGGCTCAGCACTGGCCGGCGACCGAAATCGCGACCCTGATCCTCGAAGGCTTCGACGACTACCGCGCGAAGTTCCACCAGATCACCGCCGGGGCGCCCGCGCGTTTCGAGCAGGCCCAGTGGCAGGAGGCCCAGCGCGCCTCCGCTGAACGCATCGAACTGTACGAGGAAATGGTCGCCGAGACCGTGGGCCGCCTGACCCGAACCATGGCCGGCATCGACCTGGTGGACGTAGAGCGCTGGCCGATTGCCAAGAGCGCCTACATCACCCTGATCGACCCGCGGCTCGATGACGAACTGGCGGAAACCTGGTTCAACTCGATCTTCTGCGGCCTGTTCAGCCACGACAACATCAGCGACGGCACGATGTTCGTGCACACCACCCGCCCCTCGCTGCGCGCCCATTCGCGTGATCCGCATACGCGCATCTACCGCCCTGGCGGCAAGCTGCGCCAGGCGCTGGAAAGCATCTTCGACGACTACCGGTTCGCCGTGGACTACGACGACCGCGAACGCGACCTCGAACGCATGGACCACCTGTTGCACGCCAACCTGCCGGACTGGGTGTGCAAGGACCCGACCCTGACCATCGAGCTGATCGGTTCGGTGTTCTACCGCAACAAGGGCGCCTACCTGGTGGGCCGCCTGTTCACCCCGGAAGAACAGTGGCCGCTGGTATTTCCGCTGGTGCACCACGAGGGGCGCGGCATCCAGTTCGATACGGTGATCACCGACGAGGCGGAAGTCTCGATCATCTTTTCCTTCACCCGCTCCTACTTCATGGTCGATGCGCCAGTGCCAGCGGAGATGGTGGCCTTCCTCAAGCGCCTGCTGCCGGGCAAGCACATCGCCGAGCTGTACACCTCCATCGGTTTCTACAAGCAGGGCAAGAGCGAGTTCTACCGCGCGCTGATCAACCACCTGGCGACCACCGACGACCGCTTCGTGATGGCCCCGGGCGTGCGCGGCATGGTGATGAGCGTGTTCACCCTGCCGGGCTTCAACACCGTGTTCAAGATCATCAAGGACAACTTCAACCCGGCCAAGACCGTGGACCACGCCACGGTGATCCAGAAGTACCAGTTGGTGAAGAACCACGACCGCGTCGGGCGCCTGGCCGACACCCAGCAGTTCGCCGATTTCCGCTTCCCGGTGAGCAAGTTCGACCCCGAGTGCCTGACGGAGCTGCTGGACGTCGCGCCGTCCACCGTGATGCTGGAAGGTGACGTAGTGCTGATCCGCCACTGCTGGACCGAGCGCCGCATGACCCCGCTGAATCTTTATCTGGAGCACGCCACCGAGGCTCAGGTGCACGAAGCGTTGTACGACTACGGGCTGGCAATCAAGCAACTGGCGGCGGCGAACATCTTCCCCGGCGACATGCTGCTGAAGAACTTCGGCGTCACCCGCCATGGCCGCGTGGTGTTCTACGACTACGACGAGATCTGCTACCTCACCGAAGTACATTTCCGCCACATCCCCCCGGCGCGCTACGAGGAGGACGAGATGTCCTCCGAGCCCTGGTACTCGGTGGGGCCGATGGATGTGTTCCCGGAGGAGTTCCCGCGCTTCCTGTTCGTCGACCTGAAACTGCGCCGGCAGTTCGCCAAGCTGCACGGCAACCTGTTCGACGCGGACTACTGGAAGGAGCTGCAGGAGCAGATTCGAGCGGGGAAGGTCATCGATGTATTCCCTTACCGCCGCCACGAATCGCCGGAGGAAGCCTTGGGGCGTCAGGCCAACCTGTAGGAGCGAGCTTGCTCGCGAACAACGGCGTCCCACCTGACATCGACACGTCGGGCTGATACCGGCTCGCGAGCAAGCTCGCTCCTACGACGAGCCGTCGAAGTTCAGTTCCAGTGGCGCCGCGAAGCGCGACGGTTGTCGCCCAGGCCCACCAGGGCAGCCACCGAAGCCATCAGGACCTCGGCGATCCACGCCAGCAGCAAACCGCCGGCCAGTGCCCAGCCAATGGCCTCGGGCTCCAGCACCACCTGGTAGCGATAGTTCTCGTAGGTCTCCCGCAGCAGCTCCTGGTTGGGCGCGGTCACCATGTGCAGGGCGCGCTGGTACCAGTTGCCCTGCAGGACTTGCCATTCGTTCTCGAACAGCTGGGCGCGGCGCATCAGGCGCTCGATGTTGTCGGCGTCGCGCTGGAATACCGGGTCTGCACTACCGCGGTAATGCGCCACCAGAGCACCCAGGTCGCCCTTGAAGAACTGTCCTGAAGTGTCCTTGAAGCCCTGCAGCGCCTGGGCCGCCTCGATGCGATGGGCGTCGACGCGTTGCGCATAATCCTTGATGAAGCCCGGCACCTGGACCGCGACCATCAGCCCCAGTGCAAACAGCACCATGCGTACATAGCTGCGCAGCATTCTTTTCCCCTTCGTTCTTATGGATGCGCAAGGCGCCGCCGGATTCTCCCGTTTGCCGCACCGGCATTCCGGGAATGCTTCACGTCCCGATCAGATGCGGCCCTGGGTGACGATCTCGCCACGCCACCAGAGCATCCATTCGCCGCCCTGCATCCGGGTCCAGTTCTCGTTATCGGTCAGCGGTTCAGTGGCGATCACCGTGACCACGTCGTTGGGTGTGGTTTCCGACTGGAAGTCCACGGTGACGTCGGCATCGCGCAGGCGTGCCGGACCAAATGGCGCGCGGCGGGTGATCCAGGCCAGCTTGGTCGAACAGAAGGTGAACAGCCAGTCGCCGTCGCTGAGCAGGCAGTTGAACACACCCTTCTCGCGGTAGGACGCACACGCGGTCACTAGCGTGGGCAGCAGTACTTCCACCGGCACCGGCTCGGGGAAGGCGCGGCGCACGCGGTTGAGCAAGTCACAGAAGGCCGCTTCGCTGTCGGTATCGCCCACCGCGCGATACAAGCCGGGCTCGGGATGGAAGTCGGCGAGCTGGCCGTTGTGGGCAAAGGTCCAGTAACGCCCACCCATTTCGCGCACGAACGGGTGAGTGTTGGACAGGCAGACCTGGCCGACGTTGGCTTGGCGGATGTGGCCGATCACTGCCTCACTCTTGATCGGGTAGCGCTGTACCAGCCGCGCGACTTCCGAGTCGACACTGGCGGACGGATCCTGGAACAGCCGCACGCCTCGCCCTTCGTAGAAGGCGATGCCCCAGCCGTCACGGTGCGGGCCGGTGCCGCCGCCGCGCTGCATCAGCCCGGTGAAGCTGAAGACGATGTCCGTCGGGACGTTGGCGCTCATGCCGAGCAACTCGCACATGAATCAGTTCTCCTCCATCAGTGCCTCGCGCAGCTGATGCAGCTCGCGTTCCAGGCGATTCTGCATCCTTTTCCGCCCCAGCGGCAGGAACCGCGTGAGCGTGCGCAGCAGCAGGGCCGGCAGATCACTCAGCTCACGCGGGATAAGGTGCAGATGAAAATGTGGGACGTGCTGGTTGGCCGCGGGGCCGTCATTGACCAGCAGGTTGATGCCGACCCGCCCGTAGCCGGCACGGCGCAACACACGCTCCATGCGCTCGGCCAGCGGGATCAGGTCCTGCTGCGCCGCCTCGGAGAGCTGGTGCAGGAAGGTCGCGTGCTCGCGGGCCACCAGCAGCAGGTGTGCGGGGCGCAGCGGGTAGATGTCCAGCAGCACGATGAAATGATCGTCTTCGTAGAGGATACGGGCCGGCACGCGACCGGCCGCGATGGCACAGAACACGCAGTCCATGGGAACTCCTCGAAAGGCCGTTCAGTTCATGCTGGACGCGTGCGGGGCAGGACGCAAGGCTGGACTACAGACGCGGTTCGATCCGCGCGCGGTTGTCGCGCCGCTCACTGGGATGAGCGTCCACGCCCTCGACCAGCTCAGGCTGCATCAGCTGGCGCAGGGTCGGCTCGTCTTCGGCTTCCTTGTCCTGGCGGCGTTTCTTCAGCGAACGCTCCAGCGGCCAGCGGATGAGCACGAACAGCAGGTACACACCAAACGCCGCCAGCAGCACCAGAGCAAGGTCGGAGACGGCGCGCCAGGCGTTGTTGCCGACCTTGAACACCACATCCAGTGCGGTGATGGCGATCGCCGGGGCGTACAGGTTGTTCGCCGGGTCCACCGGGGTCGGTGTGAACAGCAGGACGATGACGATCACCCGCAGCGGCTCGCGCAGCCAGCGCCACATCCAGCCGGTCATCAGGAACCAGACCAGGGTCAGGCCAAGGCCGGCGGCGATATAGGCGCCCCAGGCAAGCGTGTAATCGTGTTCGTTCATGCGCGTGCGTACGTGCGGTGTCGACAGAGGGGTGCGTATGATAGCTCCTTTTCCCCGTGGGTGCGCAGCCAGGCGTCATCCATGCCGCCGCCGAGGATTCGCCATGACCGACCGCCAGCCCCCCATCGCCCGCCGCGAGGCCGCCGCCGATCCCTATGCCTGGCTGGAGAACCGCGACGCCGAAGATGTCCTCGACTACCTGAAAGCAGAAAATGCCTACCTGGAAGATCAGCTTCTTCCTCAGACAAAACTGCGCGAAACACTCTTCCAGGAGATCAAGGGCCGCATCCGCGAGACCGACCTGTCGCTGCCCACGCCCTGGGGTCCCTGGCTCTACTACCAGCGCACCACAGCCGGCGACGAGTACCCACGTCATTACCGCAGCCCTCGCCCAGCCGATGGTTCGCTGACCGTCGAGGAGAGCGCCGAGCAGTTGTTGCTGGACCCCAACGAACTGGCTGGCGACGGCTTCCTGTCGGTCGGCGCCTTCAGCATCAGCCCCGATCATTCGAAGCTGGCCTACAGCTTGGATACCAGTGGCGACGAGATCTACACCCTCTACGTGAAGGAACTGGCTGACGGCAGCGTGACCACCCTGCCCTTCGACGACTGCGACGGCAGCATGACCTGGGCCAACGACAACCGCACCCTGTTCTTTGGCGAGCTGGACGACACCCATCGACCGCACAAGCTCTATCGCCACCGTCTGGGCGACAGCGGTGCGCAACTGATCTTCGAGGAGCCCGACGGGCGTTTCTTCCTCAACTGCTACCGCGCCAGCTCCGAGCGTCAACTGATCCTGCTGCTGAACAGCAAGACCACCAGCGAAGCCTGGGTGCTGGATGCCAACAAGCCGCAAGGCGAGTTCGTCTGCCTGGCCCCGCGCGAGGAGGGCCACGAGTACTACCCGGACCACGGTCGCCTTGAGGGTGACTGGGCCTGGCTGATCCGCAGCAACCAGACCGGCATCAACTTCGCCCTTTACCACGCCAGCGAGGCACAGCCGTCCCGCGAGCACTGGCGCGAACTGATCGGCCATCGCGACGACGTGATGCTCGAAGGCCTGACCCTGAGCGCCAGCGCCCTGACCCTGAGCCTGCGCGAGGGCGGCCTGCCGATAGTCGAAGTCCACCCGCACGGCCAACCGGCGCACCGCGTCGACCTGCCGGACGCCGCCTACAACCTCTATGTGCAGGACAGCCTGGAGTTCGACAGCACGGTGATCCGCCTGCGCTATGAGGCGCTGAACCGTCCGGCACAGATCCGCCAGCTGGACCTCGCCAGCGGCGAACAGGAAGTCCTCAAGCAAACTCCGGTGGAAGGCCCGTTCGACGCCGATACCTACGAAAGCCGCCGCCTCTGGGCCGAAGCCGCCGATGGCGTGCAGGTGCCGATCAGCCTGGTCGGTCGCCGCGAGGTACTGGAAGACATCGCACGGGGCAAGCCGGCGCCGCTCTACCTCTATGGCTACGGCGCCTACGGCGAGAGTCTCGACCCCTGGTTCTCCCATGCCCGCCTGAGCTTGCTGGAGCGCGGCTTCGTCTTCGCCATCGCCCACGTGCGCGGCGGCGGCGAGCTGGGCGAAGCCTGGTACCGCTCCGGCAAGCTGGAACACAAGCAGAACACCTTCAGCGACTTCATCGCCTGCGCCGAACACCTGCTCAGCCACGGCTACTGCACCCCGGCACAGCTGGCGATCAGCGGCGGCAGCGCCGGTGGTCTGCTGATCGGCGCGGTGCTCAACCAACGCCCGCAGCTGTTCGCCGCGGCCATCGCCGAAGTGCCCTTCGTCGACGTGCTCAACAGCATGCTCAACCCCGACCTGCCGCTGACCGTCACCGAGTACGACGAGTGGGGCAACCCGCAGGAGCCGGAGGTCTACGAGCGCATCCGCGCCTATGCGCCCTACGAGAACGTCAGCGCGCAGGACTACCCTGCCCTGCTGGTAGTAGCCGGCTACAACGACAGCCGCGTGCAGTACTGGGAAGCCGCCAAGTGGGTGGCCAAGCTGCGCGTGAGCAAGACCGACGACCGCCTGCTATTGCTCAAGACCGACCTGGGCGCCGGCCACGGTGGTATGAGCGGCCGCTACCAGGGCCTGAAGGACGTGGCACTGGAATACGCCTTCCTGTTCAAGGTGCTGGGCATCGAAGGCAACGCCTGATGCTCTATACCTGCCCCTGTTGCGGCTACTTCAGTTTCGGCGACCCGCCAGGGTCGTACGAAATCTGCGAGATCTGCTTCTGGGAAGACGACCACCTGCAACTCTGCTTCCCTGACGCACGCGGCGGCGCCAACCCCGTGAGCCTGATCGAAGCACAGGTCAACTTCGTGCAATGGGGCGCCTGCGAACGGCGCTTGCGCACCAAGGTGCGCCCGCCGACCATCGACGACGAGAAGGACGAGCGCTGGTTCCCGCTGTGGGAGAGGCGCGTGGAGCTGCCGGAGGAAGAAGCACCGCTGACCGGTGAGGAAGCCTGTTACTGGCTGCGCGCACCGGCCTGAGTGTGAATCAGCGCCGGCTGCTGAATGCCAGGCCGACACCCATGGCGACGATCAGCCCACCCGAGGCAGTCTGCTGCCAGCGCCGCCAGGACGGATTGCTGCCCACACGGTTGCCGACGCGCCCGGCAACCACCGACACCACGGCGTTCACCAGGCAGCCGCCGAGGTTGAACAGCAGGCCGAGGCAGAGGATCTGCAGCACGAAGTTCGGGCTACCGGCGGGCACGAACTGCGGCAGGAAAGCGAGGAAGAACAGCGCCACCTTGGGATTGAACACGTTGACCATCATGCCCTGCAGGAACACCCGGCTCAGGCGCGCGGGCTCAAGCTCCGTGCGCTTCTGCTCACGCCAGGCGCCCCGGATCAACTGCACGCCGAGCCAGACCAGGTAGAGCGCACCCAACCACTTGAGAACGCCGAAGGCCACGCTGGACATCATCAGCAGCGCCGACAGCCCGAACGCCGCAGCCAGCATGTGCACCACGCAGCCGGCGCCGATCCCGAGCGTCGACATCAGGCCGGCCGCCGTGCCCTGAGCGGCCGAACGCGAGGCGACGTAGAGCATGTCCGGGCCGGGCGTGAGGTTGAGCGCAAGGGTGGCGATGAAGAACAGACTGAGGCTTTCGAGGCTGGGCATGGCGCGGCTCCGGGGCGGAAGACGCGCAGCATGCCATGGGCGCCCAGAGCGACGGAAGGCTCAGCCGGCGCGGAAGATCAGGTGTTCTTCCCAGTCGTCTTCGGGCACCGAGCCCTCGGCGAGCATGCGTCCGGACTGCGAGATGCGCTCGTGGTGCACCGCATCCGGATCACCGCAGACGAGGTGGTGCCAGAGCGGCAAGTCCTTGCCTTCGGAGACCAGGCGATAGCCGCAGGTCGGCGGCAGCCACTGGAACTCGTCGGCCTGGGCCGGGGTGAGCTGGATGCAGTCGGGCACGCTGGCGCGGCGGTTGGCGTAGTCGGTGCAGCGGCAGGTCTTCAGGTCCAGCAGCTTGCAGGCGATGCGCGTGTAGTAGACGGCGCCGTCGTCCTCGTCTTCCAGCTTCTGCAGGCAGCACAGGCCGCAGCCGTCGCACAGCGACTCCCACTCTTCCTGGTCGAGCTGATCGAGGGTCTTGCGTTTCCAGAAGGGCTCTACTTTGGCGGCCATTTTTTGTACAGGGGCAATTTCACGGGGCGCAAAGTCTAAGCCCGCCGCGCTCGCAGGCCAAGTGCAGGCGACCATTGACCGCGCAGCGCTTGCCAGAGCGGGCCGCGCTGGTTAGTTTGACCGACCCACGGGTGCCTTCTACCAGTGCCGCACGCCACACCAGGCGCCCGTTCCCACCGCGATGCCCGGCCGACCACGGCACCATCGGCAGATTCCACGCCCTTCAAGGAGCCACCATGAGCGCCAATCCTCGCGTTTCCGAGCACCCCATCGACCCGCAATTCATCAATCGCTGGTCGCCCCGTGCCTTCAACGGCGAAGCCATTCCCCAAGAGACCCTGCTGAGCTTCATCGAGGCCGCGCGCTGGGCGCCGTCCTCCTTCAACTCGCAGCCTTGGCGCTTCCTCTTCGCCCTGCGCGACACACCGAACTGGCAGCGCTACCTGAACCTGCTGGGCGAGTTCAACCGCGGCTGGGCACAACATGCTTCGGCACTGGTGGTCGTGCTGTCCAAGACCACCTTCGCTCCGCCCGGCTCCAGCGAGGAGAAGCCCGCCCTGTGGCACAGCTTCGATACCGGCTCCGCCTGGGGCTTCCTCGCCCTGCAGGCAAGCCTGGCCGGCTGGCACACCCACGGCATGGCCGGCTTCGACCGCGAGTTGGCGCGTACCGAACTGAAGGTCCCGGCGGACCATGAGATCCACGCGGTGATCGCCATCGGCAAGCTGGGCGACAAGTCGATCCTCTCAGAGAGCCTGCAGGCCCGCGAAGTGCCAAACGCCCGCCGCCCGCTGGCAGAAATCGTGGCCGAGGGTGATTTCTCGCTCTAATGCTACCTGTAGGAGCGAGCTTGCTCGCGAACCGTATAGCTCCGTGCCTTGCAGGTTGGCGAGCAACCTCGTTCCCACGAAAAGCCAAAAGAAAAGGCCCCGATCGGGGCCTTTTTCATGGGCGCGACAGCAGTCAGTAACCGCGGGAGAAATCCACCTCGCCACGCATGGCCTGCCCCGCCCAGAAACGCGTGAGGTTATCGCGGAACAGGTCGATCAGCAGGCTGGGCAGCGTCGGCGCTGCGGTGTGGCCGGTCAGCAGCAGGCGCGGCGTGTGCCAGAACGGATGCGAAGCCGGCAGCGGCTCCTGGCGGCAGACGTCGATCACCGCACCGGCCAACTGGTTGGCTTCCAGCGCTGCGACCAGGTCTTCGTCCACCACCGAAGTGCCTCGTCCCGCGTTGAGGAACAGAGCGGTGGGTTTCATCCGCTGGAAAAGCGCCAGATTGTAGATATCCGCGGTTTCCGGCGTATCGGGCAGCAGGTTGATCACGTAATCGGCGGTTTCGGCCAGGCGCGGCAGGTCATCCAGCCCGCCCATGCGGCCGAACGGCACCAGGGCGCGCGGGTTCTTCGCCACGCCAACCAGATCCACGCCAAAGGGCGCGAGCATGTGCGCCACGGCCTGGCCGATCTCGCCGGTACCGACGATGAGGATCTGCCGGCCGCTGAGGCTACCCGGCGCGCGGTCATCCCACTGCACGCCGACCTGGCTGGCCAGGCGGCCGAGGAACTGGCGTTCGTGGGCAAGCATATAGGTGAGCAGGTATTCGGTCATGACCTGGCCGAAGATGCCGACGGCGCGGGTCAGGGCGTAATCCTTGGGGAGGTCGTCAGCCAGCAGCGGGGTGATGCCCGCCCAGCTGGACTGGATCCAGACCGGGTGCACGCCCTGACGCAGCAGTTGGGCGGCCAGGTTGGGCTCGCCGAGCCAAACAGGGCACTCTGCCGCCGCTTCCACCAGGGTGTCGGGGTTGTTGCCGGAGATCACCGTCAACCGGGGTTCGGCCGCCATCAGCAGGGCGGCGTAGAGGGCGTGTTCGCGATCGAGTACGAGCAGGCGCATGGTCAGGCCTCTCGCTTCGAGCGGTGGAGCATTTCCGGCTGGCGCATCTTGACTCGCTTCAAGGGAGCTTCCCTGGGGAAATCGTCGTCAGTTCTAGGGAAGTCAGGCGGCTATAGACACAGCCAGAGACCAAGCGTTCCGCTCCGTTGAACCCTATTTCTCCGCGCATAATGCGCTCAGGCCGCGTATTTGCACAGTGCCAGCACTGGGCGTAGACGCGGCCTGAGCGGAGTGACGATTCGGTCGCGATCAGACTGGATCGTTTCGACGCAGCAACTCCTCGGGCAAATGCTCGATGTACTCGTCTTCGGCCGGCGGCATTTGCAGGTGGAAGCCCTGCTTCTCGATGTTCTCCAGTACCACGTTGATGTCTTCGCGGGCCAGCTGACGCTCGGGGCTCAGGACCAGATCGAAGGTGTGCTTCGGCGCGCCAAATGCGACGAGCAGCGCCTCGGGCACGCGGCTGAGGGCTTCGCGCTTGTCGACGTACAGGTACATCTCGTTCTTGCGCGGACTCTTGTAGATGGAGCAGATGCGTTTCATATCGGTACTTTCCGCGTTATGGAGTCGGCCGCGTTATTGAGTGGGCCATGTTATTCGGGAGTCTGGGCAGCCAGGCTGTCCAGCAGGGCCTGCCCCATCAGTTCGCGGCGCCAGCCTTGCAGCGAATCGGGCAGTTGGTAGGGGCCGTTGGGCCAGCCAGTCTTGAGCAAGGCCTCGAGAATCTTCTTGCGCAGCATCAGCTCGGGTGCCATCTCCAGACGCTCGGCCTGCTTCTGGCCGACTTCGCGCAGCTTCTTCAGCACCGGGGTGATTTCGCGCGGCAGCGGCTCAGGCAGGGTCTGTGGCCAGACCGCTTCGGGCAGCTTCGCCGCATGGGCCATCAGCGCGATCAGGGTGTCGCCATCCTGGCGCACGGTGCGTGGGTGCATGTCGTCAATACGCGCCAGGGCAACCTTGTCGGCCGGCTGGAAGCGCGCCAGCGGCCACAGGGTGTGCTCGCGCAGCACGTGGTTGCGCGGCTTGTTGCGCAACCGCGCCTGCTCCTCGCGCCAGACACACAGCTCGCGCAGCACGGCCAGTTGTGGGCGATTGAGCTTCCACGCCAGCTTGACGTCGAGGTAAGCCTCCTGCGGGTCGCTGACACGGCTCTGGTTGTTCGTCAGGTCGGTGCCGTCGGCCAGCAGCCACTGCAGCTTCTCGTCGCTCAGGCGCGGCGCGAGCTTCACATAGACCTCAGCCAGGTGCTGTACGTCCTCGGCGGCGTAGCGTACCTGCATGTCGGTCAGCGGACGCTGCAGCCAGTCGGAGCGGGTTTCATCCTTGGGCAGGTCAAGGCCGAGGATTTCCAGCACCAACTTGGAGTAGCCCATGGAATGCGGCATGCCCAGGTAGGCGGCGGCCAACTGGGTGTCGAACAGCGGCTGCGGCAGGCTGCCGGTCAGGCGCTGGAAGACTTCCAGGTCCTCGCCGCAGGCATGGAACACCTTGACCACCACCGGCGATTCCAGCACGGCAGCGAACGGCGACCAGTCGCGGATCAGCAGCGGGTCGATCAGCCACACGCCGCTGCCGTCGCCAACCTGCACCAGCCCGGCGGCCGGGTAGAAGGTATCGACACGCATGAACTCGGTGTCGAGCGCGAGGTACGGCAGTTCTTTCCAGTCCTGGCACTTGCGCTCCAGGGTGGCATCGTCGCGAATCCACTGTATGTCGAGGACGGTCACGAACTTCTCCTTCGTTTCGGTGCGCGCATTATATAGAGATGCATGATGTGCGAGCATTCCACTCGGCCATCGGTCTGTGACGACTGCATGGCAACTTCTACGCTTCGCCCCGCCCACAACTACAAGAAGGCAGCTTGCGCATGAAAAAGCTTCTCGGACTGGTCGTCCTGCTGGTCGTAGCCCTCTCGGTCTACCTGGCGCTGACGCCCAGCCCCATCGACCCGCTGAGCTGGACGCCACCCAAGGCGCCAGCGATGACCGGCGTAATGGAACCCAACGACACGCTGATGAAGGCCGAACTCCTCGCCCAGGGCCAGATCGTCGGCCCCGAAGACACCGCCGTGGACAGCCAGGGCCGTGTTTTTGCCGGACTCGATGACGGACGCATCGTGCGCATCGGCGCCGATGGCAAGGCCGAAACCTTCGTCGAAACTGGCGGCCGCCCGTTGGGTCTGGCTTTCGACAAGGCTGGCAACCTGATCGTCGCCGACGCCTGGAAGGGCCTGCTGGAGATCAATCCGCAGGGCAGGATCCGCATGCTGACCGATTCGGCCGACGGTGTGCCCTTTGCCTTCACCGACGACCTGGACATCGCCAGCGACGGGCGCATCTATTTCAGTGATGCCTCCAGCCGCTTCCACCAGCCCGACTACGTCCTCGACCTGCTCGAAGCCCGCCCACACGGCCGCCTGCTGCGCTATGACCCGGCCACCGGCAAGACCGAGACGCTGCTCAAGGACCTGTATTTCGCCAACGGTGTGGCGTTGTCACAGAACGAGGACTTCGTGCTCGTCAACGAGACGTACCGCTACCGCATCACCCGCTACTGGCTCAAGGGTGAGAAGGCTGGGCAGCACGAGATCTTCATCGACAACCTGCCGGGCCTGCCGGACAACCTCGCCAGTGACCGCAGCGGCACCTTCTGGGTCGCCCTGCCTTCGCCGCGCAAGGCTGACGCCGACGTGATCCAGCAGATGCCCTGGCTGAAACGCCAGCTCACCAAGCTGCCGCGCGCCGTGCTGCCCAAGCCGGTGCCCTACGGCCTGGTGATCCAGGTGAACGAGAAAGGCGAGATCATGCGCAGCCTGCACGACACCAGCGGCCAGCACCTGCGCATGGTGACCTCGGCCAAGCCGGTGAACGGCGTGCTCTACCTGGGCAGCCTGGAGAACGACCGCATCGGCCGGCTACCCATCCACTGACGCCTCAGGCCGGCGTCCGCTCCTTCAGGGCAGGCGCCGGTGTGGGTACTGCGGCAGGCTCCAGCAGCTCCAGCATGCGCTCGCGCACCTCCCCCATCAGCGCATCGACGCCGTGCTCGGTGAACTGGGTGGAATCGATCGGCGCGCCGACGTGCACCTCCACCGGCATGCCGAGGTTCAGCTTCAGTCCGCCGGCCGGCAGCAATTGCTGGATACCGCGAATTGCCACCGGGACGATGATCGCGTCGGTCTGCTGGGCCAGGCGGAAGCAGCCCTTCTTGAACGGCTGCAGCTTGCCATCCTTGGAACGGGTACCCTCGGGCGCGGCCCAGAGCACGATGCCGCTCTCCATCATCTCGCGCGCCTTCGCCAGGTCAGCCATGGCCTGGTGGCGGTTGTGCCGGTCGATGGACGGAAACTCCGCCGCGCGCATCGCCGCGCCCCACACCGGCACCGCAAACAGCTCGCGCTTGGCCAACATGCGGATCGAACCGGGCAGGCTCACGAAGATCGCCGGGATGTCGTAGAAGCTGGAATGGGTGCAGAGGATCATGTAACGACGGCCATCACCGAAGTCCGGCACCTCGCCATGGCGACTCAGGCGTGCCCCCGTCAGGCTCAGCAGGCTGCCTGACCAGTCGCGGGTAAATCCGTCGACCTTGGCGCGGCGCAGCTGGCCGATGGCGCCCAGCACCAGGACCCGGACACTGTAGCCCAGGGTGATCAGAACGGTCGCCAGTCCCACCAGGGCGACGCGCAGCGGGCCCGCCTTGCGCGGTGCCGATTGCTGGTCGTGCATGTTCGCCAACTCCCACAACTTTTCATCGTACAAGCCTTATGATGCGCCTCAGCCCCGTCACGACACAGGAACGCGCCCATGACCCAAGCCCGCCTGCTCACGCCCGAGCAACTGGCCGCCCGCCTCGATGACCCGAATCTTGTCCTGCTCGATTGCCGCTTCTCCCTTGAAGACCCTGCCTACGGCGCGCGCAGCTACCAGGAGAACCACATCCCCGGTGCGCATTTCGCCGACCTCAACCGGGACCTTTCGTCCCCGGTGATCCCAGGCATCACTGGCCGCCATCCGCTGCCCGATCCGCAACACCTGCAGGAACACCTGCGTGCCTGGGGCCTGAACGCCGACAGTGAAGTGGTGCTGTATGACGACGGTCCCGGCGCCTTCGCCGCCCGTGCCTGGTGGCTGCTACTGTGGCTGGGCAAGAGCGAGGGCGTGTATCTGCTTGATGGCGGGCTGACCGCCTGGCGCAACGCGGGCCTGCGCCTGACGACCGCCGAAACGCCGCTGCGCCCTGGTGACTTCAAGGGCGAGCCGGACAACAGCCTGTTGATCAGCGCCAGCGAACTGGCCGCGAAACTCGGCGAGGCCGAACTGCCACTGATCGACGCCCGTGGCCTGCCGCGTTTCCGTGGCGAGGTCGAACCCATCGACCCGGTCGCCGGGCACATTCCCGGCGCCCAGTGCGCGGCCTTCACCGACAACCTCGGCAACGACGGCCGCTTCCTGCGCCCGGAACACCTGCACCAGCGCTTCGCCGGCCTGCTGCGCGGGCGCCCGGCAGAGGATCTGGTCGCCTACTGCGGTTCCGGTGTCACCGCCTGCCACAACCTGTTCGCCTTGAGCCTGGCGGGCTACCCGTTGGGTCGCCTGTACGCTGGTTCCTGGAGCGAATGGATCACCGATACGCGCCGCCCGGTGGCCAAGGGCGACTGATCTCCCCCGCTCTGGCGGAAAAAACGGAAGACGCCTCACGCCAGCGCCTTCCGTTCCTATGGATAGGTGTCAGGGCATCGGTCAGACTCGTGCCCATTCTTCAAAGGAGTGATCCCATGCCTTCGCGCATCCGCCCAATCCTGCTCGCCAGCCTCCTGCTGGGCCTGTGCAGCACCATCCCCGTCCACGCCGCTGAACTGGAAGCGACGCCCTGCGCCATTCAGGACGAGTGGTCCGATCTCTACGGCGAAGACCTGGTGAAGGCCGCCAAGGCCGGCCATGCCAGCGCGCAGTACACACTCGGCCTGGAATACGACTCGGGCAGCGACGAGTACGACCAGGACTACGAGAAAGCGGCCTACTGGTACGAGAAGGCCGCCCAGCAGGGCCATGCCTGCGCCCAGTACAACCTCGGCAACGCCTACGACAATGGCGACGGTGTCGAACAGGACAACGCCAAGGCGGTGTACTGGTACCAGAAAGCCGTCGACCAGGGCGACAAGGATGCCCAGTACAACCTCGCGATCATGTACGAGAACGGCACTGGCGTGACCCGCAGCTACAAGAAGGCCTTCGCCCTCTATCTGCAGTCTGCCGAGCAGGGTGATGTGGATGCCGAGTTCCAGGTGGCGGAGAGCTACGCCAAGGGCCGTGGCGTGGCCAAGAACCCGGCACAGGCCCGTACCTGGTACCAGAAAGCGGCCGACCAGGGACACGAAGAGGCCGAGGAGAAGCTCTCGGCAATGCCGGAGTTACCGTCGAGCATCTAATCGCCAGAAGGCATATGAAGGCTTTCCGCGCCGACGAAACAATTTAAAAACAGTCCTTTACAGCATCTTCATCGCACTACACTTCAATTCGAGCGGCTAAGTCCGCTTCCGGCGGGGCCGAGGATAATCATCAGAAGCTGCCAAGACGCCCAGCCCCGCCGGTCATTGATGACGAGGATGTCATGGGAATCGCCGCGAACGATCTTTGCCAGTATGTGATTCGCCCTACCCTGCACTACCTGGGGCGTCACAGTGTCGCGGCCGAATCGCTGCTGCTGGGGGCAGCGGCCTGTCAGTCGGCGCTGGGGAGCGCCCTCGATGACAGCCATGGCCACGGGCTGTATCGCATTGGTGAACAACGGCACCAGACGCTCTGGGATGGATTCCTGGCGCTGGACCCCGAGCTGGCCAGCCGCGTCAGAGGGCTGGCCAGCCAGCATGCCTTCCTCGACGCACCGCACCTAGAACTCACGGTCAACCTGCGCTACAGCACCGCCATCGCCTGGATGCTGGTGGAGGCGGAGCACCTGCATCTGCCGCTGGCGGACGACCCCATGGAGCTGGCCCGGATCTGGCGCCAGGTTTTCCATCCCCACGGCCGCCTGCACGACTTCGTCGACGCGTGGCACAGCTACGTCGGAAATTTCAGTCGCGTCGCGTAAGCATTTCGGCCAACTCCACTTAGTGACCGATCGGTCAGAAAAAATTTACATACAGCGACGAACGGCCGCCATCCCGATGGAACGTTCGTTTGAGCTTCAAGGCCCAAGGTAGAGCCTTTTTCCGGCACTACCCAAGTAAAGGGAATCTTGATAGCTTGCGCGCCGTTAAACACAGGAGTTGCTCTTACAATGAAAACAACATGGCTCAAGACCACACTAGCCCTGACCATTAGCGCTGCCTCTGCCCAGGCTCTCGCCAACGGCATCGCCATCAACGAGCAGAGCGCCAGCGGCGCCGGTACCGCCTACGCGGGCCGTGCTTCTTCGGCATTGGACGCCAGCACCATCTACGGCAACCCTGCCGGCATGTCCAAGCTCAAGCGCACTGAAGTCAGCGGCGGTCTCGCCGTTGTTTCCGCCAAGGACGACATCAGTGACGCCCACAGCACTGCCTCTGGCTCCAACAAGGGCGACTCCGTCCCGCTGGCTGCTGTGCCGTTCGGCTACTTCGTCACCCCGCTGGACGACAAGGTCAGCGTTGGCCTGGGCATCTATGTGCCCTACGGCATCATCAACGACTACGAAAGTGGCTTCCAGGGCCGTTCCCACGGTTCCTACAGCAAGGTCCAGGTGATCACCGTCCAGCCGACCATCAGCTACAAGTTCAACGACGTGGTGTCGGTCGGCTTCGGCCCGACCATCAACCGCATCGACGGCAAGCTGGAGAACAACCTCGCGACCAAGGGCCTGTTCGGCGCCACGGACGACACCAAGATCAGCATCAAAGGTGACGA
This sequence comes from Pseudomonas sp. YH-1, assembly GCF_051990045.1. Classification (NCBI taxonomy): domain Bacteria; kingdom Pseudomonadati; phylum Pseudomonadota; class Gammaproteobacteria; order Pseudomonadales; family Pseudomonadaceae; genus Pseudomonas; species Pseudomonas sp. YH-1. Next base: position 5,833,020 of record NZ_CP178184.1, read on the forward strand.
CACCGCCGCCGGCTTCAACGTCGGCCTGCTGGTCACCCCGACCGAGAGCACCTCCATCGGCGCGACCTACCACTCCAAGGTCAAGTACGAACTCAAGGGCCACACCACCGTCTCCAACTCCCCGGCCGGCCTGTTCGACTCGCGCATGGACGCGAGCCTGGACATCACCCTGCCCGAGTCCCTGGACCTGTCCGTCACCCAGAAGCTGGATGACCGCTGGACCGTCTACGGCGGCACCACCTGGACGCGCTGGAGCCGTCTGAAGTCCATCGAAGTGCAGAACACCGGCGCACCGCTGGCCGCTTTCGATACCATCGGTGAAGACCTGAGCTGGCACGACACCTGGTCGGCCGCGATCGGTACCTCCTACCAGTGGAACGACCAGTGGGTGCTGCGTACCGGCTTCGCCTACGATCCGTCGCCGACCACCAACGAGCACCGTACCGTGCGCATCCCGGTGGGCGATCGCAAGATCTTCACCCTGGGCGCCGGCTACTCGCCCAACGCCGACATGACTATCGACGTGGCTTACGCCTACCTGTGGGAGTCCACCGCCGGCGTGAACCAGCCGGACGGCCAGGAACTGGCAGGCCTGCAACTGCAGCCGGCCTACAGCGCCAAGTACGACAACAGCGCCCACGGCCTGACCGCGCAGATGACCTATCGCTTCTGATAGCTTCTGCGCCATGAAAAAGCCGGGCATCTGCCCGGCTTTTTCATGCCTGCGATTCTGCCAGAGAGGGCCGTTCAGGCCGCTTCATCGGGCGCCGCATGCTCGCGGCAGATCAGCCCGCCTTCGTGCGCATCCAGCCTTTCCCCCGTCAGCCCGCAGAGCGCGCCGTCCTCCCGTTTCTGGTGGAAGCGGCAGGTACGGCACAGGCCGAACCCCGGCACGTTTTCCTGGCGTTGCACGGTCGCCAGCAACTCCTGCAGCAGTTCGACCAGCAACTCGCTGCGCTCCCCCAATGACTCTTCGGCGCGGCGCAGGAAAGCCGGTGGCACCAGCGCATCGATCAGCCCCCTGCCCTCCTGCGTCAGCTCCAGGTGCACACTGCGGCGGTCCTGAGCGTCTGGTCGTTTCTCAATCAGCCCCTTGGCCTCCAGCGCCTTGAGCGACTGGGACACCGTGCCCTTGGTCAACCCGAGGAAATCCGTCACCCCCAACGGCGTGTTCGAATAGCGGTTGCAGCGAGCGAGATAATTCAGCGCGCTCAGCTGGATCGGCTGCAGATCGGCCATCAACGGCTGCTCGCGCGCCCAGGCGCGCATCAGGCTGGCGATGCGTTCGAGGTAGTCGTACAGGGTCGTATCGGTCATGAGCTAATCCTCCCGACAGATAGTATCGATCAAAAACCAGTTTGACAGAAGGCTCATTTCGATCGCAGACTCAACTGGTATCGAATCGATACTTAACTAATCAGGAGAACGATCATGAGCAAAACCGTTTACTACCATGCCGGTTGCCCCGTCTGCGTCGAAGCCGAGCGCGCGCTGCTGCCGTTGCTGAACCGCGAAGTCGAAGTAGTGCACCTGGGCGAGCAGTCGCCGCGTGTGGCCGAAGCCGAGGCCGCCGGGGTGAAATCCGTACCGGCGCTGGTGGTCGATGGGCAGGTGCTGCACCTGAACTTCGGCGCCGCCCTGGCCGATCTGAAATAAGGTTGGCCGACATGAGCCACTACCGGCCGCTGCACTGCGACCTCCACGACTATCTGGAGATCGCCTGCCTCTACCGCTACTGGCTGCGTATCGAGCTGCGTGAAGGCCTGGCGTTCGACGCCCGGGCCTTCACCACGCAGACGCGAAGGAGTGCGGGCGGAGTGCTGGAGGAATTTCTCGAGGTGCGGGTGGACGATGCCAGCCGGGAATTCCGGCTGGACCGTCTGCACGCCATCACGCCGCTGTCGGCGCAGGCGCTGTTTGGAAGGGTGGAGCTGAATGCAGCCCGCTGAGCGGCCGCAACAACCTCACCACATGAGGTCGTCGGGCACCACGTAATCCTTGTACGGATCGTCTTCATCCGGCTCGCCGCTGGGCTCGCTGAGGACGATGATGCGGCGCTCGTCGCGCTCCTGGATGCGCAGCGCGGCATCGCGCGGCACGATCTCGTAGCGACCGTCGTAGCTGACGATGGCCAGGCTGCCGCGGCTGAGCTTGTCGCGGATCAGGTCATTGACCGCGATGCGCTTGACCTTCTTGTTGTCGACGAAGTTGTAGTAGTCGTCCGATTCCAGCTTCGGCAGGCGCGTGCCCTCGATCAGTTGCTTGATCTGTGCGGCCTTGGCCTTCTTGTCGGCCTTCTCCTGCTGTTGGCGGTTCAGCTCGGCATCGCGTGCCTGTTTCTCGGCCTGGGCCTGCAGGGCTGCCTGACGCTGGCTGTCGTCCTTTTCTACCTGGTTCTTGTGCTCCAGGCGCTGCTGTTTCTGCTTCTGCTTGCCGGCCTGCTTGGCCTGCTTCTCGTTGACCAGTCCGGCTTTCAGCAACTGATCACGCAATGACATGCTCATGAATCAAGGCTCTCCAACAGCCCATAATGATGCAGGACAACTCCCAGACCAACGCATAGGTGCGGCGGGACCGTCCTCAGGGGGTATAATCCTCGGGCCTGTGCCAGCGCAGCGCAAGTGCCTGGCTCGAATTCACTCATCTGGAGCGGACTCGTTACCTCCATGCTGAAGCTCATCGTTCTCGCGATACTGGCCATTTTCCTCGTCGCCATCCTCTACGTGCACCTGCGCGGCAAGGTACGGCTGCCCTTCCTGCGCCAGGTGGTGAACCACTCCGCCTGGTTCGCCCCCTACAACTCGCTGATGTACCTGAACTCCAGCGTGCCGTCCAAGCCCTACCTGGACCGCGAGCGCTTCCCCGAGCTCGACAAGCTGCGCGACAACTGGCAGATGATCCGCGAGGAGGCCGAGCAGCTGTTCGACGAGGGCTACATCCGCGACGCCCTGAACAACAACGAGGCCGGCTTCGGCTCCTTCTTCAAGAAGGGCTGGACCCGCTTCTACCTGACCTGGTACGACGGCCCCCTGCCCTCGGCGCAACAGCTGTGCCCCAAGACCGTGGAGCTGGTGAGCAGCATCCCCAACGTCAAGGGCGCGATGTTCACCCGCCTGCCACCGCGCAGCCACCTGAACAAGCACCGCGACCCCTACGGGGGTTCGCTGCGCTACCACCTGGGCCTGGCCACGCCAAACTCCGATGAATGCCGCATCTTCGTCGACGGCCAGCCCTACGCCTGGCGCGACGGCCAGGACGTGATGTTCGACGAGACCTTCGTCCACTGGGTGAAGAACGAGACGGACGAATCGCGCCTGATCCTCTTCTGCGACATCGAGCGCCCGCTCAAGTCGCCGCTGCTGACCCGCATCAACCGCCGCGTCAGCGCCTTCCTCGGGCGTGCCACGGCGCCGCAGAACGTCGAAGGCGAACGGGTAGGCGGGATCAACCAGGCCTACTCGGTGCTGATCCGCTTCGGCGACGCCGTGGGCAGCAAGGTGAAGGTGTTCAAGCGCGCCTATCCCAAGGCCTACCGCATCGGCCGACCGATCCTGGCCGTCGTGCTGCTGGTACTGATCCTGCGCTGGCTGTTCGGCTGATCGGCCTTAGCTGCAGGAGCGCCACAAAAAAGCCCCGCAATCGCGGGGCTTTTTCATGGACGCAAGCACTTATCCACAGCTGAGCGGGTTCTTCTCGTCGCGCTTGGCGGCGCCCCACAGCTCGTCCATCTCTTCCAGGTTGCTGTCTTCCAGCGTACGGCCCTGGTCGCGCAACGCCGTCTCGATGTAGCGGAAGCGGCGTTCGAACTTGGCGTTGGCGGCGCGCAAGGCGGTTTCCGGATCGACCTTGAGCTTGCGCGCCAGGTTGACCACCACGAACAACAGGTCGCCCACTTCCTCGGCCTGGGCCTCGGTGTCGCCGCCAGCCATGGCTTCGAGCACCTCGTCCAGCTCCTCGCGAACCTTGTCCACCACCGGCAGGGCATCGGCCCAGTCGAAGCCGACCTGGGAAGCGCGCCTCTGCAGCTTGGCGGCGCGGCTCAGTGCTGGCAGGGCGTTGGGCACATCGTCCAGCAGGGACAACTGCACCGGTTCGGCGGCCTTGGCGGCGCGCTCCTCAGCCTTGAGCTCTTCCCAGCGTTGCTTGACCGCCGCTTCCGCCAGCTTTGCCGGATCGGACTCACCGTACAGGTCGCCGTCGGGGAACACGTGGGGATGGCGACGGATCAGCTTGGTGGTGATGCCATCGACTACCGCGTCGAACTCGAAGCGCCCCTCTTCCCGCGCCAGTTGCGCGTAGTAGACGACCTGGAAGAGCAGGTCACCCAGCTCCTCGCGCAGGTGGTCGAAATCGCCGCGCTCGATAGCATCGGCGACTTCGTAGGCTTCCTCGAGGGTGTACGGGACGATGGTCGCGTAGCTCTGCTTCAGGTCCCAGGGGCAGCCGTGCTGCGGGTCGCGCAGCCGGGCCATCAGGTACAGCAGGTCGTCGAGCTTATGCATCCTTGGCACCCGCGCGATCACGCCGCGCCTCGATGATGTTGGGCAGTTGGGAGATGCGCGCCAGCAGACGACCCAGCGAATCGAGACCCGGGATCTCGATGGTCAGACGCATCACTGCGGTGTTGTCTTCCTTGTCCGAACGGGTGTTCACCGCCAGCACGTTGATGCGCTCGTTGAGCAGCATCTGCGAGACGTCGCGCAACAGGCCGGAACGGTCGTAGGCCCGGATGACGATATCCACCGGATAGGTGCTGACCGGTACCGGACCCCAGCTGACCTGGATGATCCGCTCCGGCTCGCGGCCGGCCAGTTGCAGCGCGGTGGCACAGTCCTGGCGGTGGATGGTGACACCGCGGCCAAGGGTGATGTAGCCGACGATCGGGTCGCCCGGCAGCGGCTGGCAGCAGCCCGCCATCTGCGTCAGCAGGTTGCCGACGCCCTGGATCTGGATGTCGCCGCGCTTGCCGTGGCCGATCTTGCTCGGCTTGCGCGGGATGAGTTCGAGCTGCTCGGTGCCGCGCTCCGGCTCCACCAGCTGCTGCGCGTAGTTGACCACATGGGCCAGGCGCAGGTCGCCGGCGCCCAGGGCGGCGAACAGGTCTTCACCGGTCTTGTAGTTGGCCTTCTCGGCGAGCTTCTCGAAGTCCACCGGCGGCAGCGCCAGGCGACCCAGCTCGCGCTCCAGCATGGCCTTGCCGGCGGCGACGTTCTGGTCGCGCGCCTGCAGCTTGAACCAGTGGACGATCTTCGCCCGTGCTCGCGACGTGGTGACATAACCCAGGTTCTGGTTCAGCCAGTCGCGGCTCGGCCCGCTCTGCTTGCCGGTGATGATTTCCACCTGCTCGCCGGTCTGCAGGCTGTAGTTCAGCGGCACGATACGGCCGTTGATCTTGGCGCCGCGGCAGTTGTGGCCAACCTCGGTATGCACGCGGTACGCGAAGTCCAGCGGCGTGGAACCCTTGGGCAGGTCGATGGCGTGACCGTCAGGGGTGAAGACGTAGACCCGGTCGGGCTCGATATCCACCCGCAGCTGCTCGGCCAGGCCGCCGATGTCGCCCAGCTCCTCGTGCCATTCGAGCACCTGGCGCAGCCAGGAAATCTTCTCTTCGTAATGGTTGGAGCTGGCCTTGACGTCGGTGCCCTTGTAGCGCCAGTGCGCGCAGACGCCCAACTCGGCTTCCTCGTGCATGGCGTGGGTGCGGATCTGCACTTCCAGCACCTTGCCCTCGGGACCGATCACCGCGGTGTGCAGCGAGCGGTAGCCGTTTTCCTTGGGGTTGGCGATGTAGTCGTCGAATTCCTTGGGGATGTGCCGCCACAGGGTGTGCACGATGCCCAGCGCGGTGTAGCAGTCGCGCATTTCCGGCACCAGCACGCGCACGGCGCGCACGTCGTAGATCTGGCTGAAGTCCAGGCCCTTGCGCTGCATCTTCCGCCAGATGGAATAGATGTGCTTGGCGCGGCCGGACAGGTCCGCCTTGATGCCGGTGGCGGCCAGGGCGTCCTTGAGCTGCTGCATCACGGTGGCAATGTACTGCTCGCGGTCCAGACGGCGCTCGTGCAGCAGCTTGGCGATCTGCTTGTACTGGTCAGGCTCGAGATAACGGAAGGACAGGTCCTCCAGCTCCCACTTGATGTGACCGATGCCCAGACGGTGGGCCAGCGGCGCGTAGATGTCGAACACCTCGCGGGCGACACGCATGCGCTTTTCTTCGTCGCCGTTCTTCACCGCGCGGATCGCGCAGGTGCGCTCGGCCAGCTTGATCAGCGCGACGCGCACGTCGTCGACCATGGCCACCAGCATCTTGCGCAGGTTCTCGATCTGCGCCTGGGTGCCGAGCACCAGGGATTGTCGCGGACTGAGACTGGTGCTGATCGCCGCCATGCGCAGCACGCCCTCGATCAGCTTGGCGACGACAGGGCCGAAGCGCTGCGCCACATCCTCGAGCTTGACCTTGCCCTCGCGCACGCCACGGTAGACCACCGCGGCGACCAGCGACTCCTGGTCGAGCTTGAGGTCCGCCAGGATCTCGGCGATCTCCAGGCCCGTCTGGAAACTGGAGGTTCCGTCCGCCCAGGAGTTGTCAGCCGTGCTGACAGCCCTGTCTTCCACCTCGCGAGCGAACTCGCAGGCTTCCAGCAGGACCTGGCGATCCAGGCCCGGGACCAGGGTCTGGACATGGTCCAGCCAGGCCTCGAGATTGATGCTGCCGTCGGTGTTGACCGGCTGGTGCGCTCTCACCTGTACCATCGTGTCTACCCTTCCCCACGGTGCGCCACAACACACCGCTCACTGCGCCGGCCTTTCTTGCTTGAGCCGGTCGGATTGCGCAGGCCGTCCTAGCCTGCCTCGAACAAAGCCATGGCCTCGACATGGGCCGTCTGCGGGAACATGTCGAGAATGCCGGCGCGCTTCAGACGATAGCCCTGTCGGGCCAACTCGCCAGCGTCGCGCGCCAGGGTCGCCGGGTTGCAGGACACATAGAGTACCCGCTCCGCGCCCAATGAACGCATCTGCCGCGCCGGCTCGAAGGCTCCGTCACGCGGAGGGTCGAGCAGCACGGCGGTGAAATCCTCCGCCGCCCAGGGGGCTTCGGCAAGCGGTTTCGTCAGGTCCGCCTGATGGAACCGGATATTGGCCAAGCCATTGGCGCGGGCATTGGCGGCAGCGCGCTCGACCATGGTCTGCACACCTTCCACACCCACCACCTCGCGCACCTGACTCGCCAGCGGCAGGGCGAAGTTGCCCAGGCCGCAGAAGAGGTCCAGCACACGCTCGTCGCTACCGGGTCTGAGCCAGTCGAGCGCCTGGGCAACCATTGCCTCGTTCACCGGCTCGTTCACCTGAACGAAGTCGCCGGGGCGATAGGCCAGGGTCAGATTCCAGGCTTCGAGCCGGAAGCCGAGCTCGCGGTTCCCACTGTTTTCTGCACCGTCGGAGCAGAGCGTCGGTTCGCCGTCACCCTGCAACCACAGCTGCACATCCCGTGCCGAACAGAATTCCAGCAGTCGCGCGCGATCGCTATCGGACAAAGGTTCGATATGCCGCAGCAGCAACGCGCTGGAAGTACCGTGGAACAGCTCGACATGGCCGAGGCTCTGCGGCTTGGCGAAACCACGCAGCAACTCGGGCAGCTCGCGGGCAAGAACCTGCAGTTCAGGCACCAGCACCAGGCAATCGTCGAAGGCGACGATTGCCTGGCTGGCGGCGGCGCGGAAGCCGACGTCCAGGCGCTTGGCCTTCACGTCCCAGCGCACGGCGAGACGGGCGCGACGGCGGTAGCCGAACTCCGGCCCGACCAGCGGTGCAGCCCACGCTTGCGGGACCAGGCCGGAGAAGCGCTCCAGTTGCTCCGCCAGGGTGCGCTGCTTGAGCGCCAGTTGATCGGCGTGGGACAGGTGCTGCAGGCTGCAGCCGCCACAGCTGCCAGCCACCGGGCAAGGCTCGGCGCGGCGATTGGCGGCGGCGGTGAAGATACGCTCGCTACGGGCGTCGACGATCTGCGCGCGAGCCGAAAGCACACGGGCTTCCACCGACTCACCCGGCAGGGCGTTGTCGACGAACCAGGTGCGGCCGTCGATGTGGGCAATGCCGCGGCCGTCGTGGGCCAGGCGCTCGATGTTCAGGCGCTGCTTCTTGCCCACCGGTACCGCAGGGCTGCGCGCTCCGCCGCTGGGCTGGAAGCGCAGGCCGGATCTCTGCTTGGCCATGTCAGTTGGAGTCGAACACGCCCGAGGACAGGTAACGGTCGCCACGGTCGCAGATGATCGCGACCAGGGTCGCGTTTTCCAGTTCGCGCGACAGGCGCAGCATGGCTGCCACCGCACCGCCGGAGGACACGCCACAGAAGATGCCCTCTTCGCGGGCCAGGCGGCGCATCACGTCCTCGGCTTCGCTCTGCTGCATGTCGACGACGCGGTCGACGCGGGTAGCGTCGAAGATCTTCGGCAGGTACTCCTGCGGCCAGCGGCGGATACCGGGGATGGCCGAGCCTTCCATCGGCTGCAGGCCGACGATCTGCACGTTGGGATTCTGCTCCTTGAGGTAGCGCGACACGCCCATGATGGTGCCGGTGGTGCCCATGGAGCTGACGAAATGGGTGATCTCACCGCCGGTCTGCTGCCAGATTTCCGGGCCGGTGGAGTGGTAGTGGGCAATCGGGTTGTCGCCGTTGGCGAACTGGTCGAGCACCTTGCCCTGGCCTTCGCGCGCCATCTGGTCGGCGAGATCACGAGCGCCTTCCATACCCTGCTCCTTGGTCACCAGGATCAGCTCGGCGCCGTAGGCGGTCATGGCAGCCTTGCGTTCGGCGGTGGAGTTGTCGGGCATGATCAGGATCATGCGGTAGCCCTTGATCGCCGCCGCCATCGCCAGGGCGATGCCGGTATTGCCGGAAGTGGCTTCGATCAGCGTGTCGCCGGGCTTGATGTCGCCGCGCAGTTCGGCACGGGTGATCATCGAGAGCGCCGGGCGATCCTTCACCGAACCCGCGGGGTTGTTACCCTCGAGTTTCACCAGCAGGGTGTTGGAAGTTTCCCCGGCCAGGCGCTGCAGGCGCACCAGCGGGGTATGGCCGACGCAATCGGCGATAGTCGGGTACTGCACGGTCATGGAAGCACTCGGATCTGGAACAGGGCGCCCTATGATACCGGCAAAAGTCGCCCCGCCATACGAAACTTCCTAACAAGCCGTGTGCTGAGCCGGGGTCTGCCTCAGGCCGCCGCCGCGTCGGGCAGGCGCAGGTGCACCCGCAGCCCGGCTTCGGCGCAGTCTGCCCAGAGGTCGCCACCCTGCATGCGCAGCGAGCTGCGGGCGATGCTCAGCCCCAGGCCGAAGCCTTCACCGGTACGCGCGTCGGAAAGCCGGGTGAACGGCAGGAAGATGCGCTCCAGGTCACTTTCCGCCACGCCGGGACCATCGTCCTCCAACCACAGGTGCCAGCCAGCGGACTCGCGCCGGCCACTCAGGCGGATGCGGCCATTTTCCGGCGAATGACGGATGGCGTTGCGCAGCAGGTTTTCCAGGGCCTGGGCCAGACCGTTGAGGTGACCGCGCACGCGGCAATCCGCCGGGACCTGATAAAGGAAGCGCTCGGCACTCCAGCCCGCCTCGAAGCGCGCGTCGTCCACCAGCAGGTCCCACAGCGAGCGCAGGTCGATCTCCTCCAGTTCCAGGCGCGGCCGCTCGGTGTCCAGCCAGGCCAGCTCCAGAGTGTCGGCGACCAGGCGCTGCATCACTTCCACTTCGCGCTCCACGCGTTGGCGCAGCGCAGCCTCACTGATCGGGCTGTCGCCGGCCACGCGCAGGCGGCTGAGCGGTGTGCGCAGTTCGTGGGACAGATCGCGCAGCAACTGGCGCTGCAGGCCGACATGGCCGCGAAGCCGTTCGGCCATGTGGTCCAGCGCGCGGCCCAACTCTCCCAGTTCGTCGCGGCGGGCAATCAGTTCCGGTCCGGCGACCGAGCCAAGGTTATCCGCCTGCAAGGCATTGGCGTGTTCGCGCAGACGTCCAAGCGGACGCACCAGCCGGCGATAGATCAACCCGCAGAGCATCAGGGCAAGAATCGCCGGTACCAGCGCATGGCTGATGGACTGGCGCAGGAAGGTCAGGCCGCCGGGCAGGAAGCGCTGCGGCAGTTGCACGACCAGACGGCCAGCGGAAGGATCGTCCGGGAAGGGAATGCCGATGAACGGAAGGTTCACCGAGCGCGAGCTCACCGGCCAGTCCAGCCCGCGCTGGAAGGTCAGGTGTGCCACGTCGTCCATGGGCAGCGCCTGCGTGCCCAGCGATTGCAGGCGGGCATCCACCACGACCATCCACACCGGCTCGCGCTGCTTCATCTGCGTCAACCAGGCATCGACGCCCGCCGCCCCACCCGTACGCCAGGCTTGCTGGGCCTCGTCGGCATAGCTGGCGAGCACTTGGCGTGCTGCCTCGGACAGGAAGTAACTGTCGCGCTCCATCTGCTTGCCCCAGTTCCAGGACAGCCAGATGACCGACAGGCACAGCACGACCAGGGCGAAGGCGAGTTTCCAGAACAGCGAGTGACGGCCGGGCATGTCAGTCCTCGGCCTCGGCGAACACGTAGCCCTTGCCCCAGACGGTGTGCAACTGGTGGCGAACGTAGCCGATGGCCTGGAGCTTGCGGCGCAGGTGGCTGACGTGCATGTCCAGGCTACGGTCGTGGGCGGTGAAGGCGCGATGCAGCACGTGCTGATAAAGGAAGGGTTTGCTCAGGGTCTCGCCCTGGCTGCCGAGGAAGGTTTCCAGCAGGCGGTATTCGGTCCCGGTCAGGCCGGCCCACTGACCGTCGAGGCCGACGTCGTCCTTCTGCGGGTCCATCTGCAGGCCGGTCGGGGCCGAGCTCAGCGACTGGCTGCCGCGCTCCAGCGCCACACGGCGCAGCACCGCATCCACACGCACGCTCAGCTCGGCAAGACTGAAAGGCTTGGGCAGATAGTCGTCGGCGCCCTGGGAAAAGCCAGCGATACGGTCCTGCTCGGCGCCCAGGGCGGACATCAGGATCACCGGCACCGCGCGCTCGCGGCGCAGGGTGCGGAGGATATCCAGGCCGCCGATGCCAGGCAGCATGATGTCCATCAGCACCAGGTCGTAGTCGCCGCCGCGCGCCTGGGCCAGGCCTTCGTCGCCGTCCTGGCACCAGGTGACCTCGAAGCCGCGTTCGCTCAAGTGGGAAGACAGGTGGGCGCCCAGGGTCGGGTCGTCCTCGATGGTCAGCAGGCGCAAGCCGGACGAAGCGATGGCATTCATATCAAATAAGAGTGATTAGCAATTGCGTGGAGTATTCACGATTCTGCGCGTTCTCGGCAAGGCAAAGGGCTTCCGACGAAGGTCCGAACCGCTACACTGCCGGGGATAAACGCATCGGAGGAAGCGCGTGTTCAAGGATCTCGGCATCAAGGGACGTGTACTGCTGCTCACCCTGCTGCCCACCAGCCTGCTGGCGCTGGTGCTGGGCGGCTATTTCACCTGGGTGCAGCTGTCGGACATGCACGCCCAGTTGATCGAGCGCGGGCAACTGATCGCCGAACAACTCGCGCCGCTGTCGGCCCCGGCGATGGCCAACCACAACAACGAGCTGCTCGAGCGCATCGCCAACGAAGCGCTGGACCAGCCCGACGTGCGCGCCGTGACCTTCCTTGACCCGGACCGGGAAAAACTGGTCCACGCCGGCCCCAGCATCCTCACCCCCATGCCTTCGGGCGACGGCTCGCACCTGAGCATGGCGAGCAACCTGGACACCACCCACTTTCTCCTGCCGGTGCTGGGCAAGCACCGCAGCCTGTCCGGCGACCCGGACGAGGACGCCGAGAAGTTGCTGGGCTGGGTCGAGCTGGAACTGTCGCACCACGGCACCCTGCTGCGCGGCTACCGCAGCCTGTTCACCAGCCTGCTGCTGATCGGCGCGGGACTGGCGGTCACCGCCCTCCTCGCGCTGCGCATGAGCCGCGCGATCAACGCACCCCTGGGGCAGATCGCCCAGGGCGTCGCCCAGCTCAAGGAAGGCCGCCTGGAAACCCGCCTGCCCGCGCTGGGCAGCCACGAACTGGATGAGCTGGCCGGCGGCATCAACCGCATGGCCGAGGCGCTGCAGAGCGCCCAGGAAGAGATGCAGCACAACATCGACCAGGCCACCGAGGACGTGCGGCAGAACCTTGAGACCATCGAGATCCAGAACATCGAGCTGGACCTGGCCCGCAAGGAGGCGCTGGAGGCGAGCCGGATCAAGTCCGAATTCCTCGCCAACATGAGCCACGAGATCCGCACCCCGCTCAACGGCATCCTCGGCTTCACCAACCTGCTGCAGAAGAGCGAGATGACCAGCCGCCAGCAGGACTACCTAGGCACCATCCACAAGTCCGCCGAGAGCCTGCTGGGAATCATCAACGAGATCCTCGACTTCTCGAAGATCGAGGCCGGCAAGCTGGTGCTGGAGAACATCCCGTTCAACCTGCGCGAGCTGATCCAGGACACCCTGACCATCCTCGCCCCCGCCGCCCACGAGAAGCACCTGGAGCTGGTCAGCCTGATCTACCGCGACACCCCATTGCAGCTGGTGGGCGACCCGCAGCGCCTGAAGCAGGTGCTGACCAACCTGGTGAGCAACGCCATCAAGTTCACCCACGATGGCAGCATCGCCGTGCGCGCCATGCTCGAAGACGAGAGCGACGACCGCGCGCAGTTGCGCATCAGCGTCCAGGACACTGGCGTTGGCCTGACCGACGCCGACCTGCGCGCGCTGTTCCAGGCCTTCAGCCAGGCGGATAACTCCCTCTCGCGCCAAGCCGGCGGCACCGGCCTGGGTCTGGTCATCTCCAAGCGCCTGATCGAGCAGATGGGCGGTGAGATCGGCGTGGAAAGCAGCGCCGGCGACGGCTCGGAATTCTGGATCAGCCTCAACCTGCCCAAGGCCCGCGACGACGGCGACGACCTGCCGCACGCCCTGGCCGGCGGCCTGCGCGTGGCACTGTATGAACCCCACGAACTGACCCGCACGGCCCTGCATCACCAGCTGGAAGACTGCGGCCTGGAGGTCACCGAGTTCCCCGACCTCGTCACGCTGGAAAAGACCCTGCTGGCCGGGCCGTCGGACAAGGCGCCAATCACCCTGGCGCTGCTCGGTGTAACCGCCGCAGACCACCCGCCCGAGGCGCTGCGCCAGTCCATCCGCGAGCTGGAACAGCACGGCTGCAAGAGCCTGGTGCTTTGCCCGACCATCGAACAGGCGCACTACAACGACGTGTTGCCCGATGCCCAGGTGCAGAGCAAACCCGCCTGCACGCGCAAGCTGCAGCAGGCACTCAATGAGCTGCTGCACCTGCGGCCGGCGCGCAAGGACAAGGCCGTCAACGGCAAGCTGGAGCGCACGCCACGTCTGCTCTGCGTCGACGACAATCCGGCCAACCTGTTGCTGGTGAAGACCCTGCTGACCGACCTGGGCGCCGAGGTGACTGCCGTGGATAGCGGCCTCGCCGCCGTCGAGGCGGTACAGCGCGAGCGTTTCGACCTGGTCTTCATGGACGTACAGATGCCGATCATGGACGGCCGCCAGGCCACCGAAGCGATCCGCCAGTGGGAAGGCGATCGCGAGGTCAGCCCGGTGCCGATCATCGCCCTCACCGCCCATGCCCTGGCCAACGAGAAGCGTGCCCTGCTGCAGGGCGGCATGGACGACTACCTGACCAAGCCGATCGACGAGCGCCAGCTGGTCCAGGTGATCCTCAAGTGGACAGGCCTCGCGCTGGGCGAGCCGCGCGACGAGCGGCCGCGCCAGGCCCAGTCCTCCCTGGAAGGCCTCAGCGTACTGGACCCGGAGGAAGGCCTGCGCCTGGCCGCCGGCAAGCCGGAACTGGCCGCCGACATGCTCGGCATGCTGCTCGCCTCGCTGTCCGCCGACCGCCAGGTGATCCGCCAGGCCCGAGAGCGCAACGACCGCAACACCCTGCTCGAACGCATCCACCGCCTGCACGGCGCCACCCGCTACTGCGGCGTGCCGATGCTGCGCGCCGCCTGCCAGCGCGCCGAGACACTGCTCAAGCAGAACGAACCGGACAGCCCCGCCGCGCTGGATGAGCTGGACAAGGCCATGGCCGAGCTGGCACAAGCGACCGAAGGCCTCCTGGAAGTCGAAGCCGGCCAGTCGCACTGAAGACGGAATTCAATCGATGCGCATCATCCTGTTCAGCAACCAGACCTATGACCGCGACAGCTTCCTCGCCGCCAACCATGGCCACGGCTTCGAGCTGCATTTCCAGCAGGCGCAGCTGCGCGAGGACACCGTCGCCCTGGCCATGGGCTTCGAGGTGGTCTGCCCCTTCGTCAACGACGATCTGTCACGCCCGGTGCTGGAGCACCTGGCGGCGGGCGGCACCCGGCTGATCGCCCTACGCTCGGCCGGCTACAACCATGTCGACCTCGCCGCCGCCCATGCACTGGGTCTGGCCGTGGTGCGCGTACCGGCCTATTCGCCCCACGCGGTGGCCGAACATGGCGTGGGATTGGTCCTGGCGCTGTGCCGACACCTGCACCGCGCCTACAACCGCACCCGCGAAGGCGACTTTTCCCTGCACGGACTGACGGGCTTCGACCTGCACGGGCGCACCGTCGGGATCATCGGCAGCGGGCAGATCGGCGAAGTCTTCGCCCGCATCATGAGCGGCTTCGGCTGCCACATCCTGGCCTATGACCCGTACCCCAACCGCGCAATCGAGGCGCTGGGCGGGCGCTTCGTCGAGCTGGACGAATTGCTCGCACAATCCGACATCATCAGCCTGCACTGCCCGCTCAACGACGCGACCCGACACCTGATCAATGCCGACAGCCTGGAACGCATGAAGCGCGGCGCCATGCTGATCAACACCGGCCGTGGCGCGCTGGTGGATACCCCGGCATTGATCGAGGCGCTGAAAAGCGGCCAGCTCGGCTACCTCGGCCTGGACGTCTATGAAGAGGAAGCCGACATCTTCTTCGCCGACCGTTCCGACCAGCCGCTGCAGGACGACGTATTGGCGCGCCTGCTGACCTTCCCCAACGTGATCATTACCGCGCACCAGGCCTTTCTGACCCGCGAGGCGCTGGCCGGAATCGCCCAGACCACCCTGGCCAACATCGCCGCCTGGCGGGCCGGCAATCCGGTGAACCTGGTGAAAAACTGAGCAGAAGGCGCTCGCATCCACACGCCACGCGCCCTAGAATGCCGCGCTTTCCCGGAGGACCCATGGCCCAGCACGATTTCCGCTACACCCTGCTCAACCCGCAATTCACCCTCAACGAGTGCCGCGCGCTGACTCCGGGCCGCTATCAGGTCACCGGCATCGGTGGCTCGATCAAGGCCGGCGACACCCTGCTGGTCAGCCTCAAGGGCAGCAAAAGCCTGAGCATGACCCTGGAAGTGGAAAAGGTCCGCCACCTGATCAACCCGCCGGGGCAGTGGATGGCCGTTGCCAAGGGCCCGGTGTTCCGTGAACTGGGTATCCACGAGTGGAAGGTCAACTGCGACGGCTGCGCGGCTACACTGGACTTCGAATTCGCCGTCGATGCCACCCTCGGCAAGGCTGCCCAGCAGCCCGCCGCCGAGCAGCGCATCGCCGAACTCGGATGGGCCAAGGTTGGCAACCGCCACCTCTGCCCGGATTGCCAGAGCAAGGAGACAGCATGAAAGCCCTGATCGCCAGCGCCTGCACCGCGCTGGCCCTGACCGGCTGCGCCAGCAAGCCGGTTCCCGAAGCGGAGCAGACCTACCGCGTGGAATGGGTCGGTGAGCACCCGCTGATCGACTACACGCACATCAGCCTGACCCTGGACGGCAACGGCCGAGCCTACGGCAGCGCCGGCTGCAACCACTGGTTCGCCAGCTACAAGCTCGAAGGCGAGCAGCTGACCTTCGGCCAGCCCGGTGCCACCCGCAAGCTGTGCGCCGACCTGGTGATGGAGCAGGAACAGCAGTTCCTCAAGATGCTCGGCGAAGTGCAGCGCTGGGATATCACCGACGAAGGCGAGCTGCGCCTGTGGCCGGTCTCCGGCCGCGCCATGCGCATGTGGCCCGAAGGCTGAGGCTCCTTCAGCCAGAGCTAGAAGAGCGTGAGCTGCTCGTGGGCGCCGCGCAGGTCGACCAGACGCACGCCCACGCCGATCAGACGCACCGCCTTGTTGCCGCGCTGGAAAGCCTGCCCCAGCAGCAGCCGGTAGCTTTCCAGGTCTCGGGCAGCGCCCGCCTGCTCCAGGGTGGTCTGGGTGAAGTCGTGGAACTTCAGTTTGATGAACGGCTTGCCCGGCCGGTAGCTGGTGTCCAGGCGCGTCATGCGCCGCTCCAGTTCACCCAGCAACGACGGTAATTCCTCCTGACAGGCCGCCAGGTCCGGCAGGTCCTGGTCGAAGGTGTTCTCCACGCTGATCGACTGGCGGCGGCTATCCACCTGCACCGGGCGCTCGTCGATCCCCCGCGACAATCCCCAGAGCCGCTCGCCGAAGCTGCCGAACTCCTTGGCCAGCTGGATGCGCGACCAGTCGCGCAGGTCCGCGCAGGTGCGAATGCCCAGGCGCGCCAGCTTCTCGGCAGTGACTTTGCCCACGCCATGCAGCTTCTTCACCGGCAGTTCGGCGACAAAGCCGTCCACCTCGTCCGGCGTGACCACAAACAGGCCGTTGGGCTTGCGCCAGTCGCTGGCGATCTTGGCGATGAACTTGTTCGGTGCCACCCCGGCAGACACGGTGATATGCAGGGTCTCCCAGACGCGCTGGCGAATCTCCTGGGCGATACGCGTGGCACTGCCGCCACAGCGTTCGCTGTCACTGACGTCGAGATAGGCCTCGTCCAGGGACAGCGGCTCGATCTGGTCGGTGTAATCGCGGAAGATCGCGTGGATGTCCCGCGAAGTCTCGCGGTAGACGTCCATTCGCGGGCGCACGATGGTGAGGTCCGGGCACAGCTTCACCGCCGTGCGCATGGCCATGGCCGAATGCAGCCCGTAGGCGCGCGCCTCGTAGTTGCAGGTGGCGACCACGCCCCGCTTGTCCGGCGATCCACCCACGGCCAGCGGCTTGCCCGCAAGGCTAGGGTCGTCGCGCATCTCGATGGCGGCATAGAAGCAGTCGCAATCGATGTGGATGATCTTTCTCTGCCGAGTCACGAAGAAGGCGCCTGCATCACCGTCGGAAGCCGCCCGAAAAGGCAGCGGAAAACCCGTGCATGGTAATGCAAAAAGCCGTCATCCCGGTTATCCGCAGGCCGGAAAGGCCCTCCTATCAATAGCCACCCCGCTGCCGTTCATCGCGGCTAAATAATTGATAGAAAATCACTTTTTCCATTTTTCGATTGACACCCTGGCGTACCGGCGTAGAATGGCCGTCGCGGGATGGAGCAGTCTGGTAGCTCGTCGGGCTCATAACCCGAAGGTCGTAGGTTCAAATCCTGCTCCCGCAACCAGACACAGAAAAAGGGTCACTCTTCGGAGTGGCCCTTTTTCGTTTGCGCGCGATTTAAATTATTGATCGAAAGCGAAATATCGATTGACAAGACCTTTCACCTGCGTAGAATGGCCGCCGCGGGATGGAGCAGTCTGGTAGCTCGTCGGGCTCATAACCCGAAGGTCGTAGGTTCAAATCCTGCTCCCGCAACCAGACACAGAAAAAGGGTCACTCTTCGGAGTGGCCCTTTTTCGTTTACGCGCGCTTAAATCTTTGATCGAAAACGAAATATCGTTTGACACAAGGCTTCATATCCGTAGAATGGCCGCCGCGGGATGGAGCAGTCTGGTAGCTCGTCGGGCTCATAACCCGAAGGTCGTAGGTTCAAATCCTGCTCCCGCAACCAGACATCAAGAAGAAAGCCACTCTTAGGAGTGGCTTTTTTCGTTGTGCCCAGAAAATGATTGCCCACGGGTGGCGTCTCACGGATCAGGAAAATACTCTTCCGGGGACTTGGGAATTCGCGTCAGTGCCCCTACTCTGTCGCGCTAAATCGATTGAGGTGCCCGATGAGCGCCAACCCCGCCACACCTGAGACATCTGCCACCGAAGACGCTCCCGCCCGAGCGGCCTGGCTCAACTGGGTGAACGCCAACCGCCAGGCACTCGGCCTGGGCGTGACCCTGGTGCTGTTCAGCCTCGCGTTGATCGCCTGCTATCACCTGCTGCGCGACATCGACGCCTACTCCCTGCACGACGCGCTGCTCGACGTGCCCAGCACCTCGCTGCTCGGCGCCTTCGCCGCCACCGTAGTCGGTTTCATTTTCCTGCTTGGCTACGAATGGTCGGCCAGCCGTTTCGCCGGCGTGAAGCTGCCTGTCCCGGCGCTATTGACCGGGGGCTTCTCCGCCTTTGCCATCGGTAATGCCGTGGGCCTGTCGATGCTTTCCGGCGGCTCGGTGCGCTATCGCCTCTATGCCCGCCAGGGGCTGGGCGCTGGCGACGTCGCGTTGATGACCTTGTTCGCCAGCCTGTCGCTGGGCTGCGCATTGCCGGTGCTGGCCGCGCTCGCCGCGCTGAGCGACCTCTCCGACGCCTCGCTGGCCCTGCACCTGCCGGAGTGGCTGGTGGCGGTACTGGCGCTGGGCATCATCGGCTTCTGCCTGCTGCTGGTCGTCGGTATAGAACGCCGCCGCTTGCCCGAGCAGCCCTCGCCCGACAGCCACCTGGTCCGCTTCGGCCGCCGCACCTTGCGCCTGCCGGGCCTGCGCCTGTCGCTGCTGCAATTGCTGATCACCGCGCTGGACGTGGCTGCCGCCGCCACCGTGCTCTATCTGCTGCTGCCCGAAGCCCCGCCTTTCGGCGCCTTCCTGCTGGTCTACCTGATCGCGCTGGCCGCTGGCGTGCTCAGCCATGTGCCGGGCGGCGTCGGCGTGTTTGAAGCGGTGCTGCTGGCGGCCTTCGCCAACCAGTTGGGCGCCGCGCCGCTGGCCGCTGCACTGCTGTTGTATCGACTGATCTACGTGGTGCTGCCGCTGATCGTCGCCTGTCTGCTACTGCTGTTCCTCGAGGCCCGCCGCGTACTGGTGGCCAAACAGGCGGTGCGCATCACCTCCGGCTTTGCCGCGCAGATCCTCTCCTTGCTGGTGTTCATCTCCGGGATCGTGTTGCTGTTCTCCGGGGCCACGCCGTCCATCGACACCCGCCTGGACGAAGTCGGCTTCCTCGTGCCGCACCGCCTTATCGATGCCTCGCACCTCGCCGCCAGCCTGATCGGCGTGCTCTGCCTGCTGCTCGCCTATGGCCTGCGCCGCCGCCTGTCCGCCGCCTGGGCACTGACTCTCGGCCTTCTGATCGCCGGCGCCGCGCTGTCGCTGCTCAAGGGCTTCGACTGGGAAGAAGCGCTGATCCTCAGCTTCACCTCCGCCCTGCTGGTGGTCTTCCGCAGCGCCTTCTACCGCCGCAGCCGCCTGATGGACCTGCCGTTCTCGCCGATCTACCTGGGCGCCGCCGCCTGCGTCGTCGCCGCGTCGATCTGGCTACTGCTGTTCGCCTACCAGGACGTGCCTTACAGCCACGAACTCTGGTGGCAGTTCGCCCTGGACGCCGACGCCCCTCGCGGCCTGCGCGCGGCCCTGGGCAGCTGCGTCCTGCTCGCGGCCCTGGCGCTCTACTGGCTGCTACGCACTGCGCCGCCGGCGATTCATGAGCCCAGCCGCGAAGACCTGGACACCGCCGCTGCCATCCTCGCCAAGTCTTCGCAACCCGACGGCGGGTTGGCCCTGTCGGGCGACAAGGCGCTGCTGTTCCACGAGGGCAACGACGCCTTCCTGATGTACGCGCGCCGCGGCCGCAGCCTGGTGGCGCTGTTCGATCCAGTAGGCCCGGCCCAGGCCCGCGCCGAACTGATCTGGCAGTTCCGCGACCTCTGCGACCTGCATCACGCGCGCCCGGTGTTCTACCAGGTGCGCGCGGAGAACCTGCCGCTGTACATGGACATCGGCCTGACCGCGCTCAAGCTCGGCGAGGAGGCCCGGGTCGACCTGCGCCGCTTCGACCTGGAGAGCAAGGGCAAGGAGATGAAGGACCTGCGCTACACTTGGAACCGTGGCCAGCGCGACGGCTTGAGCCTGGAATTCCATGACGCCGGCAACGCGCCGATGGACGAATTGCGCGCCATCTCCGACGCCTGGCTGGGTGGCAAGAACGTCCGCGAGAAGGGCTTCTCCCTCGGCCGCTTCACTCCCGAATACCTGCGTTATTTCCGCGTCGTCGTGGTGCGTTTCCAGGACCGCGCCGTGGCCTTCGCCAACCTGCTGGAAACCTCCGGCAAGGAGCTGGCGAGCATCGACCTGATGCGCGTGGCCCCCGACGCCCCCAAGCTGACCATGGAATTCCTCATGCTCGGCCTGATCCTGCATTACAAGGAGAGCGGGCACACCCGCTTCAGCCTCGGCATGGTGCCCCTGGCCGGCTTGCAGCCGCGCCGTGGCGCCCCGCTGACCCAACGTCTCGGCGCGCTGGTTTTTCGCCGGGGTGAGCAGTTCTACAATTTCCAGGGGTTGCGACGCTTCAAGGACAAGTTCCAGCCCGACTGGGAACCCCGTTACCTGGCCGTGCCCGCCGGACTGGATCCGCTGGTGGCCCTGGCCGATACGGCCGCCCTCATCGCAGGCGGCCTGAGTGGATTGGTAAAACGCTGATATGTTGAAACGACGCTGGCGACACCTGCTCGCCCTCCTCCTGCTGATCATCATCGCCATCGGCCTGCTGCTGTGGAGCCGCCCGGCTTCCCAGGCCTCCCTGGAACACCGCCAGTTGCCCGACGGCAGCGCCGTCGCCCTGGCCATCCCCGGCAAGGCGCCGAACGCCCGTGTTCTGCTGGCCGTGCAGGCCGACCAGAAACTCGACGACGGCCAGTTGCTGGCACTGGCCCACGACAGCGGCGCTCGCGTGGTGCAGTTCGTCTTCCCGGAAAAGGACTGCACTACCCAGCAGGCTCGCATCCAGGCTGCCAGCGCCCTGCTCGACGGCCAGCCGACCCTGGTCGCCGGCATCGGTCCGGGCAGCGCCTGGGCCTTCCGCTGGCTCGCCGGGCAGACCGATGACAAGGCCAAGGCCCTGTCGGTGGGTTTCTCCCTGGAGAAGCCCGACTGCGCCGCTACCCCGCTGCCGACTACTGCCGCCCACGGCCACTGGCTGGCCGCCTGGAACGACAACCCGGATGACGCCAGCGCGCGCTTCGCCCGCGGCCTGAAAAACGCCGAGACGGTGATCACCGACTACGACACCCCGCTGCCCAAGGTCCTCGCCGACCAACTGCGCCAGCAGTTGCAGGGCGGCGGCGACAACGTGCCGGTGGTCGAAGTCCCGGCCGCCAAGCCCTCGGAAACCGTAACCCTGTTCTACTCGGGCGACGGCGGCTGGCGCGACCTCGACCGCGACGTCGCCGCGCAGATGGCCGAGCTGGGCTATCCGGTGGTAGGCGTCGACGCCCTGCGCTACTTCTGGGAGCACAAGACCCCGGAGCAGAGCGCCGCCGACCTCGCCCTGCTGATGCAGCACTACCGCGAGAAATGGGGCGCCAAGCACTTCGTGCTGGCCGGCTACTCGTTCGGCGCCGACGTGCTGCCGGCGATCTACAACCGCCTGCCGGCAGACGCCAAGAAAGACGTCAGCTCGGTGATCCTGCTGGCCTTCGCCCGCAGCGGCAGCTTCGAGATCGAGGTGCAGGGCTGGCTAGGCAAGGCCGGCCAGGAAGCCTCCACCGGCCCGGAAATGGCCCGTCTGCCTGGGCCGAAGGTGCTCTGCGTGTACGGCATTGAGGAGAAGGACGAAAGCGGCTGCACCCAGCCGCAGGCGGTGGGCGAGAACCTGCAATTGCCCGGCGGCCACCACTTCGATGAAGACTATCCCGCGCTGGCCAAGCGCCTGGTGAACGCCATCCGCTCCCGCCAGTCAGCCGACGACGAAGGCTGACCGACGTCAAAAGGGCCGCACATTGCGGCCCTTTCACTTTGCCTTCACGGTTTTTCAGGCAGGGTTAAGGCTCTATGCTGAGACTGTCAGCCCCGTCGCCAGAACGGGGCGTCACGACTCCGAGCCAAACAAGGAACCGTCATGAGCCTGTCCAAGACCCCGTCCCGCTATGGCAGCCTGTCCATAGCCCTGCACTGGATCATGCTAGTGCTGATCGCCGCCACGTACTTCTGCATGGAGTACCGCACCAACTTCCCCAAAGGCAGCGATACCCGCGCGCTGTTCTCCCAATGGCACTTCATGCTCGGCCTGAGCGTCTTCGTGCTGGTCTGGCTGCGCATCATCGGCCGCTTCATCTATCCCACCCCACCCATCGTTCCCGCGCCGCCGGCCTGGCAGATGATCCCCGCCAAACTGATGCACCTGGCCCTTTACGCCCTGATGATCGGCCTGCCGCTGGCCGGCTGGATCATCCTCAGCGCCGCCGACAAGCCGGTGCCGTTCTGGGGCATGGAGCTGCCGCACCTGGTGGACAAGAACCCGGATCTGGCCAAGCAGGTGAAGTACTGGCACGAGACCATCGCCGTGCTCGGCTACTGGCTGATCGGCCTGCACGCGCTGGCCGCGCTGTTCCACCACTACATCAGCCGTGATAACACCCTGGTGCGGATGCTGCCGGGCAAGGGCGAGGCGAAGCCGGAATAAACCTTCAGCCCCTGCGAGACGTCGGCTCGGCCGGCGGTTCGCAGGGGCAACCCGCTCATTCCTGCCGATACGGCAAAGCCACGCGGGCCTCTTCGGCGTACGCCAGGATGCCCGCCCTCTCCCCCGCCAGGAACTCTTCCACTGCCTCGCGTAGTCCCGGATGCCCCAGGCGATGCCAGGAGCGCGTGATCACCGGTTCGAAGCCCCGGATCAGCTTGTGCTCTCCCTGCGCCCCGGCATCGAAGCGCTTGAGGCCATGGCTGATGGCGAAGTCCAGCCCCTGATAGAAGCAGGTCTCGAAATGCAGGCGGTCGAACTCCGCGAGACAGCCCCAATAACGGCCATAGAGCGTGTCACCACCCAGCAGGCTGAAGGCCATGGCCACGGGCCGGCCATTCTGGTGGGCGAAGACCACGCGGATCGCCTCGGGCATGCGCTCACCAATCAGGCTGAAGAACGCGCGGCTCAGGTAAGGCGCCTGCCCGCGCACCTCATAGGTACTGCTGTAGCAGGCGTAGACGAAGTCCCAGTGCGTCTCGGATAGCTCGCGTCCTTCCATCCAGATGAAGTCCAGCCCGAGCCCGGCGACCTGCTCGCGCTCCTTACGCAATTGCTTGCGCTTGCGCGAGCTGAGCGCGTCGAGGAAGTCCTGGAAGTCGCGGTAACCGCGGTTGTTCCAGTGGTACTGGCAGCCCAGGCGCTCCAGCCAGCCGTCGGCATGGCGCAGCAGCGCATCGGCGGCAGCATCGGTGAAGTTCACGTGCACGCCGGAACAATGCCCCTCGTCCACGTCACCCGCCAGCGCGCCGACCAGGCTCAGGGCCGCTTCCGGCGTACCCAGCAGGCGGGCACCACCAACCGGCGTGAAGGGAATGCCCACCAGCAGCTTGGGGTAGTACGGGATTCCGGCACGCAGGCAGGCATCCGCCCAGCTCCAGTCGAACACGTATTCGCCATAGGAATGGCTCTTCAGATAGGCCGGCGCGGCGGCCAGCAGGTGGCCGTCGTCGCCCAGCAGTACACGATGGGAGGGTGTCCAACCGGTCCGGCCACCGACACTGCCGCTGTCCTCCAGGGCGGAGAGGAAGGCGTGGCGCAGGAACGGCTGGTCGTCCGGCAGCAGGGCGTCCCACTGGTGGGCGTCGACTTCGGCGAGGCGGGAGAGGGTCTGGATAGGCATGGCCGACAGTCTGGCGCGGTGCGCCAACATTGGGAAGATTCGCGCAGGAAATCTCCAGCCAAAGCGACATTCACGTTCGTCGGTATCCACCGGAAAGGCCTGTCGGGTGGTCTATGTTGGGGGTTAGCAAGGCTTGCCGGCACGCGACGTCGGCACCGTTCCGCCCGCCAGCCGCCCGCTTCGGGCCGTTGGCAAACAGCCAGGAGGACGCCCCATGAGCCTGATGCAATGCGAGTACCGCCAGTACACCATCACTGCCGATGTCGTCGAACACCCCGGCATCCCCACTCCCTGGGCCGCCGGCTGCCACATCACCGCACCGGACGGACAGACCACCAGGCGCAAGACACTGCCGGTCGAATTCGCCTTCATGTCGGACCTGGCGAAGGCCCAGCACGCCTCCATCGCCCACGGCAAATGGCTGGTGGACCAGAGCCTGGACCACGATCGCCAGCTGTTCTGATCAGCCGTTCGCGTAGCCCGGTTCGTCACTGACGGGCAGTTCCGTCAGGCGTACCTGAAGCGCCATGAATTCCTGCGCCGATGCCCGCCAGGTCTGCCCGCGCGCCCATTCCACGCAGGTCTGGCGATCCAGTTCCAGCGCCTGCAGGCAGGCACTGCGCAAGTCGGCGTCCATCACCCCGGTTACGCCTTGTTCCAGCACATCCAGCGGTCCCGTCACCGGGAACGCCGCCACTGGCGTGCCGCATGCCAGCGCCTCGTACATCACCAGACCGAGGGTGTCGGTCAGCGACGGGAAGGCCAGCACGCTGGCGTTGCGGTAGGCCTCGGCGAGGTCGTCGCCGTGGCGATAACCGAGGAATTCCACCTGTGGATAAATAGCTTGCAGCTCAGCACGCTGCGGGCCATCGCCCACCACTCGCTTGCGCCCCGGCAGGTCGAGAGCGAGGAAGGCTTCGAGATTCTTTTCCCGCGCCAGCCGGCCGACATAGAGGAACACCGGCTCCTCCGGCGGTGCGCCCACACCCGGCTGGAAGCGCTGGATATCCACACCCTTGCGCCATAGCGCGAGGTTGTCGAAGGCATGATCGGCGAACGTGCCGCGCATCCGTTCGCTGCTCACCAGCACGGCCTGGCTCGGTGCGTGGAAAAGGCGCAGGAAGGCATAGCCCCAGCCCAGCGGCAACCACGGCCACCGCGTGCTCACGTACTCGGGAAAGCGCGTGTGGATGGCGCTGCTGAACTTCAGGCCCCGGCGCACCAGCCAGCGCCGAGCGGCCCAGCCCAGCGGGCCTTCGGTGGCGAGGTGGATACAGTCGGGAGCGAAGCCGGTGATCTTCTCGCCTACCTTCCACAGGTCCCACGCCAGCGGAATCTCCGGGTAACTCGGGCACGGGCGGTGACGAAAGTCCTGCGGGGTGAGCAGGCCGACCACATGGCCCAGCCCTTCCAGCTCGGCCACCAGCGCCCTCAGGCTGGTGACCACGCCATTGACCTGCGGTAGCCAGGCATCGGTGACGATCAGCAGCCTCATGCCGCCGACTCGACCACCACGGGCTCCTCGGCGCGAGCCTGCTCCTCGGCCAGTCGATAGAGCTGGATGCTGCCGTCCCAGTGCTCGATCAGCGCCGAGCAGGATTCCACCCAATCGCCGCAGTTGAGGTATTCCACCTCACCGATCTGGCGGATTTCCGCGTGGTGGATGTGCCCGCAGACCACGCCGTTGAGGCCACGCTTGTGCACCTCGTGGGCAATGGCTTCCTCGAAGTCGCTGATGAAGTTCACCGCCGTCTTCACCTTGTGCTTGAGGTACGCCGACAGCGACCAGTAACCGTAGCCATAACGGCTACGCCAATGGTTGAGCCAGCGATTCAGGGTCAGGGTGAATTCGTAGGCGGAGTCACCGAGGAAGGCCAGCCAGCGGTGGTAGCGGGTGATGACGTCGAACTGGTCGCCGTGGATCACCAGCAGCTGGCGTCCGTCGGCGGTGGTGTGGACGATCTCGTCGACCAGTCGGATGTTGCCCAGCAGCAGCGAGGAATAGCGGCGCAGGAATTCGTCGTGGTTGCCGGTGACGTAGATCACCTCGGTGCCGCGCTTGCTCATGGTCAGCAGGCGGCGGATCACGTTGGTGTGCGCCTGCGGCCAGTAGATGCCGCCGCGCAGCTTCCAGCCGTCGATGATGTCACCTACCAGGTAGATACGGTCGGCGTGGTAGCGCTTGAGGAAGCCGGCCAGGTGCTCGGCCTGGCAGTCGCGGGTGCCCAGGTGGACATCGGATATCCACAGGGTCCGTACCCGTTGTTTCTTCGTCGGCGTCATGCGTTGCGCGCTGCTCATCGTCGGCGACCTCCAGTGGGGTTTCTCCGAGTGTCGGCCCACGCGGTGAAGCGCACATGACCGACTGGCGACAGTCCCGTGACAGCCCGCGGCGCGCTAGACTGTCAGCCTGCCCGCCCGGAAAGTCGCATCGCATGAGCCAGATCCTCTCCCTGCGCCACTACAGCCACGATCACCTCGCCCATAGCCACAGCCATGCGCAGTTGGTGCTGGGGCTGTCCGGCAGCCTGGATTTCGAAGTGGGCGGCCGTGGCAGCCTGGTGACCCGGCAGACCTTCGCCGTGGTGCCGCGTGACGAGCACCATGCCTGCGCCAGCCCCGACGGCAGCCGCTGCCTGGTGGTGGACCTGGAGGACGAGGAAGACCTGCTCGGCGGTCTCGGCCTGCACAGCGATGCTGGCCGGCGCCTGTTGGAAACCCCTGGCCAGCGCCTGCTCAGCCATGACCAGGCGCAACTGGTGCACTGGCTCGCCGGCAGCTCGCTGCATGACCCGGTGCTGGCGCGCCAGGGCGCCATCCTGCTGCTGGCCAACCTCGCCGCCGGCCAGCAGCGCATCGAGGAGCCGGCGCAGCTGCCACTGACCAGTCTCGACAGCTACATCGACCGTCACGCCGCGCACCCGCTGCAGGTCGCCGATCTCGCGCGGCTCGCCGGGCTGTCCGCCGCGCGCTTCCATGCCCGCTTCCTCGCCGAAACCGGGCAGACACCCATGGACTACGTGCGCCAGCGCCGCCTGCAACTGGGCCGCGACCTGCTGCGTGGCTCGCACCAGTCGGTCGGCGAGATCGCCGCGCAGGTCGGCTACGCCTCGCAGAGCGCCTTCACCGCAGCGCTGGTGCGCCAGTTCGGTACCACGCCGCGCCAGCTGCGCCAGCAGGCACGCGACAATTCCCGCTAGCCGCGCGACAGACAGCCGCGCGCCCAGGACCTAGACTGCCGACAACCAAGCAAACCAGTGGGAGCAGCGATGTCGGTAGACACCATCGAGTGGCAGGATTTCGAGCGCGTCGAACTGCGCGTGGGCACCATCGTCCAGGCCGAACCCAACGTGAAGGCGCGCAAGCCCGCCTACATCCTCCAGGTCGACCTCGGCCCGCTGGGGATCAAGACCTCCAGCGCGCAGGTCACCGCGCATTACGAGGCCAACGAACTGATCGGCCGCCAGGTGCTGTGCGTGTGTAACTTCGAGCCCAAGTCCATCGCCGGCGTGCGCTCGGAAGTGCTGGTCACCGGCGCCTACGACAGTGACGAGAAAGTGGTGCTGGCCGGGTTCGACAAGCCGCTGCCCAATGGCTCGCGACTGGCCTGACCTTCGTTTCACCTCGTGCCGGCTGGCCCGGCACGCTTCACTTTCCCGACAAGGCCCTGCCACCGCATTTCAGGCATGAATCGCATTACCCAACTCACTCCCCGTGGCGCCCTGATCGGCCTGCACATCGGCGCCCTGATGTTCGGGCTGTCCGGCATCTTCGGCAAACTCATCCTCGCCGGCCCCCTGGTCATCGTCTTCGGCCGCGCGCTGTTCGGCTCGCTATCACTGGCGGCGGTGTTCGCCGGGCATCTGCGTCAACAGAGGCGCCCCACGCTGAAACAGGCCGCCATGCTGCTGGGTGGCGGCGTACTGCTGTGTACGCACTGGCTGACCTTCTTCCTCGCGGTGAAGGTGGGCAATGTCGCCGTGGCCACTCTCGGCTTCGCCAGCTTCCCTGCCTTCACCGTGCTGCTGGAAGGACTGTTGTTCCGCGAACGCATCCGCAAGGGTGAGTACCTGGTGGTGGTGCTGGTGTGCATCGGCCTGGTGATGGTCACGCCGACCCTGGACCTGCACGACGGCGCCACCGCCGGCCTGCTCTGGGGCACCCTCTCGGGCCTGCTGTTCGCCCTGCTGTCGCTGGCCAACCGGGTGAGCGTGCGCGGGATAGACCCGATCCAGGCGGCGTTGTGCCAGAACCTGACGATCATCGCCTGCCTGCTGCCACTGGTGCTCTTCGACCTGCCCGCGATTCGAGGCATGGACTGGCTCTGGCTGGTCGCGCTGGGCGTGCTCTGTACCGGCGTCGCCCACAGCCTGTTCGTCGCCAGCCTGCGGTTGATCAAGGCGCGCACGGCGGCGGTGATCTTCGCCCTGGAGCCGGTCTACGGCATCGCCTTCGCTGCTGTGCTGTTCGGCGAAGAGCCTAGCCTGCGCATGCTGGCGGGCGGCGTGCTGATCATCTTCGCGACCTTCCTCAGCGCGCGTGGATCGCACTGACCCCGCGTCTTTTCCGTAGGAGCGAGCTTGCTCGCGAACAAGCCTTGCTCCGCTGCCAAGCGGTTCGCGAGCAAGCTCGCTCCTACAAGAGCCTCAAGCGGTGCGTGAGGCAAAAAAGAAGGCCGCCCCGCAGCGTGCGTATCTCGAACCTTGCCCCGGGGAGGGAATGCCAAGGAGTCATCGCACGACAGCCTGCGAGGCGGCCTGTTCGGTGTGGCGCCTGTGGATAAGGCGCCGGGGAATCAGTTGATGCTGTAGCCGCGCCCGCTCAGGCAGGCGCCCAGCGCACGACGGTAGGTGTCGGATTGGCCCGCCGGCGGTGCCTGGGTGGCAGCGGCCGGGTCGAAGCCGCTCTGGCCGACGGCCCAGGTGTGGCATTCATAGCGATCGCGGCTCTGCTGCTCCGGCGACTGGCCACTGGCGGGATAGGCGATCACCTCGTAGCTGGTGGTCGGCGCGGCCTGTACGGCCGGCGGCGTCTCCACCGCGACATACTGGCGGCGGTCGGCGTTCCACAGGTAGTAAGTCCCGGCGGCGACGAAGTAGAGCATGCTGCCGATCCAGACTTCCCGCGCGTAATCCGGCAGGCCATAGCCATGCCCCGGCCCCCAGCCATGGTACGGGCCTGGTCCCGGGCCGCCCGGTCCCCCAGGGCCGCCATGGGGCCCGGCTATGGCCGCAGCCGAAAGGCTCAGGGCCAGCAAGGTGGCGACGGATTTGAGCGCGATGCGCGAGGACAACTTCATTTCACCTCCAGTCACGGGCGATCCACCGCCCGCCGTTCGTGGTGAGAATTGTCTCGCGCCTACCCTCCGCGCAGTGTCAGCAGTCGGTAAAGACTGGGTAAAAAGCCCGATACACGCGGTATCAGTCCTGTTGCAGCAACCAATGGCAATAGCGCCGTACACCCTCCTCCACGCCCATCATCGGCGCACGGTAACCCGCCTCGCGAAGGAAGGCGATGTCGGCGCAGGTGTAACACTGGTACTTGCCGCGCAGCTCATTGGGGAACTCGGTGTATTCCAGCAGCCCCGCGCGGATCGCAGCGTCCAGGGTGAGCGGCTGCAGGTCCTGCTGTTCGCGCAGGGTATTGATCACTGCCAGGGCCACGTCGTTGAACGGTTGGGCACGGCCGCTGCCGAGGTTGAAGATGCCACTGCGCTCGGGGTTGTCGAGGAAGTGAAGGTTGACCTTCGCCACGTCCTCCACCGAAACGAAATCGCGCAGGTGGCCGCCAGCGGGGTAGTCGCCGTATTCGCCGAACAGCTTCACCTTGCCCGTATCGCGGAACTGGTTGAAGCAGTGGAAGGCCACCGAGGCCATGCGTCCCTTGTGCTGCTCACGCGGGCCGTAGACGTTGAAGTAGCGGAAACCGGCCACCTGCGTGCGAGCGGTGGGCAGCACTTTGCGCACGCGCTGGTCGAAGAGGAACTTCGAATAGCCGTAGACGTTCAGCGGCTTCTCACAGGAGCGCATCTCGCGGAACTCGTGCGCGCCGCCGTACACCGCTGCCGACGAGGCATAGAGGAACGGCACGCCCAGTGACAGGCTGGCATCGAGCAGCTCGCCGCTGTAGCGGTAGTTGTTGTCCATCATGTAGCGCCCGTCGCGCTCCATGGTGCTGGAGCAGGCGCCCTGGTGCAGTAACGCGCGCACCACGCCGAAGTCGCCACGGGCGTAGCGCTCGATGAAGTCGCGCTTGTCCAGATAGTCGCTGATGTCGCAGTCGGCGAGGTTGGCGAACTTGTCGCCCTCGGTCAGGTCGTCGACCGCAATGATGTCGGTCTCGCCGCGCTGGTTCAGCGCCTTGACGAGGTTGCTGCCGATGAAGCCGGCGGCGCCTGTGACAATGATGCTCATGAGGGCACCTCCTGTGGAGAATGGGTGCTCTCAGACTAAAAGTGGTACCGGCGTACCCCCTTGATATGAAGCAAGGAAGTTAGCCTGCTATCGAATGGTTCTGCCAGGCGGTACAGCGTCGGTTCAGGAACGGTCGTTATGGCCCAGGTCGCGCTGCGGATCGATGCGGTCACGCACTCGCTGCTTGAGCACCTTGGCCTCGGGGAACCCACCGTCGGTCTTGCGTTCCCAGATCTGCTCGCCGTCGCAGGCAATGTGGAAGACCCCGCCGGTGCCCGGCACCAGGCTGACCTTGCCCAGGTCGTCGCCGAAGGTGCTCAGCAGTTCCTGGGCCAGCCAGGCGGCGCGCAGCAGCCACTGGCACTGGGTGCAATAGGTGATGACGATTTCGGCTTTGGCTTCGGACATGAATCAGACTCTGCTGTAGGACGCGAACCTATAATACCGGTCTGAAACGCCCTACCGGACTCTTCTCTTCATGCGACGACTGCTGTTCGCCCTCCTTCTGCTCCTTCCTCTCGGCGCCCTGGCGGCGAACACCCCACCGAAGATCGGCCTGGTCCTCTCCGGCGGTGCGGCGCGCGGCCTGGCGCACATCGGCGTGCTGAAGGCGCTGGACGAACAGGGCATCCACGTCGACGCCATCGCCGGCACCAGCATGGGCGCGGTGATCGGAGGCCTGTATGCGGCGGGCTACACGCCTAAAGAGCTGGAACAGCTGGCCCTGGGCCTGGACTGGAAGGAGGCGCTGTCCGACTCGCCGCCCCGAGTCGACGTGCCTTTCCGCCGCAAGCAGGACGACCGCGACTTCCTGGTGAAGCAGAAACTCAGCTTCCGCGACGACGGCACCCTCGGCCTGCCGCTGGGAGCGATCCAGGGGCAGAACCTGTCGATGCTGCTGGAAAGCCTGCTGGTGCACACCAGCGACACCCGCAACTTCGACAAACTGGCGATCCCCTTCCGCGCAGTGGCCACCGACATCGCCACCGGCGAGAAGGTGGTGTTCAGCAAGGGCCACCTGCCCCAGGCGATCCGCGCCAGCATGTCGATCCCCGCGGTATTCGCGCCAGTGGAGGTCAACGGCAAGCTGCTGGTGGACGGCGGCATGGTCGACAACATTCCTGTGGACGTGGCGCGGCAGATGGGCGTCGACGTGGTCATCGTGGTCGACATCGGCAACCCGCTGGCAGACCGCAAGCAGCTGACCACAGTGCTGGACATGCTCAATCAGTCCGTCACCCTGATGACCCGCAAGAATTCCGAAGCGCAACTGGCCACCCTCAAGTCCAGCGACATCCTCGTACAGCCACCGCTCAGCGGCTACAGCTCCACCGACTTCGGCCGGGTGCCGCAGCTGATCGATGCCGGCTACCGCGCCGCCAGCATCCTCGCGCCGCGCCTGGCCACCCTGCGCAAACCCGCCGACGCCCAGGCGGTGGCGCTGGACGAGGCACGCACGCCAGGAGAGCGCCAGCCGGTGATCGACCGCATCGAGGTGGAGAACAACTCCAAGGTCAGCGACGACGTGATCCTCCACTACATCCGCCAGCCGCTGGGCGAGCACCTGGACCTGGAGCGCTTGCAGCGCGACATGAGCACCCTGTATGGCCTGGATTACTTCGACCAGGTGCAGTACCGCGTGGTGCATAACAAGACGGGCGTGGATGGCAAGTCCGACAACGTGCTGGTCATCCACGCCTACGGCAAGCGCGGCGGCACCGACTACCTGCGCCTGGGCCTGAACCTCTCCGATGACCTGCGCGGCGACAGTACCTTCAACGTCGGCGGCAGCTACCGCATGAACGGCATCAACCGCCTCGGCGCGGAATGGCTGACGCGCCTGCAGATCGGCGGCCAGCAGGAACTCTACAGCGAGTTCTACCAGCCGCTGGATGTGGGCTCGCGCTACTTCGTCGCGCCCTATGTGTTCAACCAGGCGCAGAACGTCGAGGCCACCGACAACGACGACCCCATCGCCGAGTACCGCCTGGAGCGCTACGGCTACGGGCTGAATCTGGGCCGGCAGATCGCCAACAACGGCGAATTCCGTCTGGGTATCGCCCAGGCCTTCGGCAAGGCCGACGTGCGGGTGGGCGAACAGGACCTGCCCGACTACCACTTCAACGAAGGCTACGCCCAGCTGCAGTACTCCTTCGACACCATGGACAACGTCGACTTCCCCCGCGAGGGCGAGAACATCCAGACCTCCTTCCGTGAACACACGCCGTCCCTGGGCGACGACGACCGTTACCGGCAGTGGGAATTCCACCTGGACAAGGCATTGAGCACGGGCCCGAACACCTGGGTGCTGGGCGGCGGTTACGGACGCACCATCGACGACGCCGACGTGGTGGTGTCGAGCTTCCTCCTCGGCGGGGCGCGGCAGCTTTCGGGTTACCGCCAGGACGCGCTGGCCGGTCAGAACTACAGCCTCGGGCGGGTCATCTACTACCGGAGGATGACGGAGCGATCCTTCCTGCCGCTGGACTTCCCCTTCTACCTGGGCGGCAGCCTGGAACGCGGGCGGGTGTGGAACAACGACAACAGCTACGACACCGGTTACGTCAACGCCGGCAGCCTCCTCATGGGCTTCGAGACGCCACTGGGGCCACTGTCCTTCAGCTACGGCCTCAACGATGCCAGCGAGCACGCGGTGTACATCAACCTGGGCCGCAATTTCTAACCCGCTGTGTGATTCGAGCGGGCAAAATCTGCGCCCAAGAAAAAGCCCGGCATCGGCCGGGCTTTTTTATACGCGGTGAGGATCAGGCTATCAGCGCCAGCAGTTCGCGCGCTTCGGCCTTGGCCTTGGAGTCGCCGCTGGCGATCACCTGCTTGAGGATGCCGTAGGCCTCTTCCAGGTTGCCCTGGTCGATGCACTGGCGAGCGCGATCGAGGCTGGCCAGCAGCTCGTCGTGCTCGTGGCCGATATCATCCGGCAGGTCGAAGCTCAGCTCCTCCTCCACGCCCATGGTCTTGCTGCCATGGCCGAACATCTCGCCGTGCTCGCCCAGGTCCAGCTCGGTGATTTCCGGCAGCTCATGCAGATTGCTGCGGAAGTCCGACGGCACTTCCTGTGCGGCCTTGGGTGCAGCCTTGCCCTGCCGGGTCGATTCGAAGGGGGTGTCGAGCTTGTCCCAATCCAGGTCCAGCGACAGGTCGCTGAGGTTCATGGCGAAATCCGGCTGGTCCTGCGCAGCCCTGGGTTGTTCCACGGGAGTGGCCACAGGCTCGCCCAACTCCAGGTCGTCCCAGTCGGTGAGCGTCTCGCCGGTTGGCGGCTGCAGGGTGTCTTCCGGGCGAATCAGCATCGCCGGGTAGCGCGACTTGAGCTGGTCGATCTGCTTCTGGTCACCGCCGGCCGCGACCAGGGCGTGCTCTTCCTCATGGAAGCCCGCCACGTCGCCCAGTTCGGCCAATACCAGCAGCAGCTTCATGCGCACCTCGCGGCGGTTCGGCTCGGCGTTGACCGCCTTGCGCAGCATGTCGCGGGCCTGGGTGAAGCGGCCGTAGGCGATGTAGATGTCCGCACCTTCCAGGCTGTCCGCGCTGGCCGCGGGCAGACGGGCGACACCCGGCTCCGGCGTGGCGACCACCACCGGATGCGGCGTCGGTACGGGAGCCACAACAGCGGCCGCCAGCGGCTTGACCTGCGGAACCGGTTTCATCGGCTCGGGCGCGGCCGCGCGCTGAGGCGGCATCTCGACCGGCTTTTCCTCGCGCTTGCGGCGGGCGAACAGCAGGCCGACCAGCAGCGCGCCCAGAGCGCCGGCACCCAGCCAGGGCCAGTAATTGAAACCGAAGCCCTGGGCATCCTGCGCCGGGGTTGCCGGCTGTTCGGCGCTTGCTGCCGGAGTGTCCTGCTGCACCGGCGCCACGGAATTGGGAGCGGCGGGCACGGCATTGGTCGGGGCATTGCCAGTGGCTGCGTCAGCTGCCGGAGCATTGGCTCCCGGCACAGTGCCCGAGGCCTCCTCGCCCTGGCGGCGATCCAGCTCGGCCTGCAGTGACTGCACCTGCTGGTCGCGGCTCTGCAGGGCCTGCTGGAGGGATACCAGCTGTTTCTGCAGGTCGTCCATGCGCTGGTCCATCTGGTCGCGCTGCGCGTTGGCCAGGAGCAGGTCGGCCTCCACCTTGGCGGCGCTGGCATCAGCGGCCGGCGCTGTCGGTACGGCAGCATTGCCCTGGGCCTGGGACGGCGCACTGGCTGCAGCGGCCGCAGGTACCTGCGACGCGCTGGCTGGCTGCTCGATGGCCGTAGCAGGAGCTGCGGAAGCGGGCTGCGGCGCCGAGGCCATGTTACCGGTGCCGACGTGTTGCTGGCCCTGCGGCAGGACCAGCGTCTGGCCCACCTTCAGGCGATGTGGGTCACCATTGACGAAGGCCTGCGGGTTCAGCGCGACGATGCTGTCCATCAGCTGCGCGCGGGAAGCGCCGCTGCCGGTCAGCTGCGAACTGATCTTCCACAAGGTGTCATTGCGCACCGTGGTGTAGCGGCCATCA
The DNA here is from genome assembly GCF_051990045.1 of Pseudomonas sp. YH-1. Taxonomy (NCBI): domain Bacteria; kingdom Pseudomonadati; phylum Pseudomonadota; class Gammaproteobacteria; order Pseudomonadales; family Pseudomonadaceae; genus Pseudomonas; species Pseudomonas sp. YH-1. The sequence continues at coordinate 5,867,730 of NZ_CP178184.1, forward strand.
CCCGCCGGCAGCGGCGGTTGTGCCGGCGCGCGGCGCACGGGTTCCGGGCGGTAGACGTCCGGACGGTAACCCGAAGAGCGCGAAGGCGAGACGTCGCTCACCCCGACATTGGCGGCCACGCTGCGGTTGGCGCTGTACTCCGGCGGATCGATCAGCACGGTGTACTCACGCAGCATGCGACCGTTGGGGCGCTCCACGGCGATCAGGAAATTCAGGTAAGGCTCGTGCACCGGCTGCGTGGACACCACCTTGATGTAGCCACGACCATTGCGGATCACCGGGGTGAAGCGCAGGTTCTGCAGGAACACGAAGCGGTCGACGCCGGCATTCTCGTAATCGGCGGGACTCGCGAGCTTCGCAATGAGTTCGTCGGAGGTCATGTCGCCGGTCTCGAGCAGGGCGATCTCGGCATCCAGTGGCTGGTTCAGCCCGGAGTGCAGCGTGATATCCCCAAGACCGAGGGCATTCGCGTGAGCGGAGACAAAAACCGAAAGTGCGGCAAGCGTCAGCGGAATTCTATTTATTCGAGCCATAACCCCATCCCATTGTCCGGGTCTGCACGCCATTCCCTGACCACTCGAAAGCAGCAGGCTGAACCTGTCCACACACTTGAAGCCATGCCGGACTGCAGACCGTCACGCACCACCCCTCTGTACCTTGCAGGGTACAGGCCGTCTGATATCACGGATTAGGTGTTGCACGGAGTTTGGTCAAGATAAATCGTCGAAAAACCGGCGAATGGTTAAGGGGTGGATGGCGAATGGCTAGCGGCCCCGTGGAGGACCGCCAGAAAAATGGCTACTTTACCCGAATAACGTGATGAATTGCTCAGTTTCGCTCGAGGTTGCCGAGAATTCGACTGAGCGTTTTCTGACACAGCGCGATTTCTTCTTCCGAAATCCCCGCCAGCACTTCGTTGCGAACGGCGGCGGCGATGTTCTCGATATCGGTGATCAGGACGTCTGCCTTGGGGGTGAGGGCGATGCGCTTGGCACGGCGGTCTTCAGCCACGGCCTGGCGGCGGACCAGCCCCTGGGCTTCCAGGCCATCGAGCAGTCGGGCCAGGGTCGGGCCTTCGACACCGACCGACTGGGCCAGCTCGCGCTGGGTCGGGGCGGCGGAGTGGCGCGCCAGGTGCAGCAGCACCAGCCAGCGAGCCTGGGACAGGCCGAGGTGGCTGAGACGGCGGTCGAGTTCGGCCCGCCATGCACGCGAAGCCTGGGCCAGTTGGGTACCGAAGTAGTGCTTATCGTTGTCTGACATTGTGCTGCGTACGGTAAGAAGTTGGACGGCTAATTGATTTGACTAATTATTAGCCAGCTAATCAAGCTCGTACAATGACAGATTGTCGCAGGTTGTAAATCGCTATCTCACCATTTCGCGTACTGGTCTTCGACGAACCCCCACAAGTTCTCGATGCGCACCTCGGCCTGCCCCGCCGGTCGCAGCACACCGCTGAAGCGTCCGAAGATCTGCTTGAAGTTGCTTGCCAGCACGCCGAGATTGAGGCGTTCCTGGTGCAGCCCGTGGGCCTCGAAGTGCAGCTCGACCTGGCCGTCGTAGGAACGGATGGTCCAGGGTTGCAGCGGATGGTCGCGGTCGAACTCGAAGCGCACCGTGTCGACCTTCACCAACTGGCCGTCGAGCCAATAGCAGTTCTCGGTGAAGCTGGTCTCGTTGACACCGCACGACAGGTTCAGCCCGACGCGCCGCCCTTCCGTCTCGCCGGACAGGCAGGCCCAGTTCCAGAATGTCTCGCGGCGCATGTAGCCAGCGGACCAGTCGTGATGTGCATAGGCATTCAGCTCGCGAAGGTCGTAGTTGCCCAGCGCGCTGCGCACTTCACCGCTGCAGTGCACGCCGGCCACCTTTCGCGCATACACCCAGCCATTCACCGCGGTTGGCGTGCAGAGGCTCATGGGCTGAAATGCCGGCTGCTCCTCGCTGAAGCGCGCGTCGATGCGGGTGCCGTCGTCCAGCTCGACCAGCAGACGCTTCTCGAAGGGCGCGGAGCCGTTCTCCAGACGCAGCAGGTTGCGCCCCTGGCGCAATTCACAGACGCCATCGTTGGGCGTCTGCGAGAAGTTCGAGCCCATGCCCAGTGGGCACTTGAACTGGCGTTCGATCATCCGCCCACTCTCGGGGTGGTAGAGGTAGACGAAACCGATGGTGAGCAGGCTGACATCCGCCAGTGCACAGCCGCCGATCAGCGTCGGGCTGATCAGACCGAAGTACTGGAACTGGTGGAAGCTGCGCCACTTGCTCAGCGCCCCGAGGCGCCGGCCCATGGGCGAGCGGAAGTCGAAGTCGCGGTAATTGATGGTCGCCGGGGTGCCGGGAAAGATGCCGTAGTGCGGTTGGCCGTTGGGCTGGATCAGCTGCTGCATGGGCGCGGGCTCGGTGACGGGGTGCGCCGCATGCTAGCACCGCGCCGGCGCGCACCGCAGTCACGCACGGCGCCAGCTCGGGGGACCGAATGGGCCATCAGGCGACGACCTGGTTGCGTCCGAACGCCTTGGCTTCGTAAAGGGCACGGTCGGCATGCTCGTAGATGCTGCGCAGCGGATGGCCGGTCTCCGGCCACAGGCAGGAAACACCGATGGACAGCGTCACCTCGTCCGCCGTCAGCGACCCCTCATGGGCGATGCCCATGGCCTGCACCGACTCGCGCACGACCTCGGCGCGCTCCCTGGCCTCGCGCTCGCTGGCGCCGTAGAGCAGCACGGCGAATTCCTCGCCCCCCAGGCGCACGGCCATGTCCAGCGGGCGCCGCGCACTGGCCGCCAGGACCTCGCCGATGCGCTGCAACACGCCATCGCCAGCCTGGTGGCCATAGCGGTCGTTGTAGGCCTTGAAGTGATCGACATCGCAGAGCAGCAGCGCCAGCCCTACACTTTCGCGCTGGGCCTGGCGCCACAGGCGCTCCAGTTGACGATTGAAACTGCGGCGGTTGTGCAGGCCGGTCAGGGCGTCGTGCTCGGCCATGACCTTCAGCAGACGGCTGATGAGGAAGTGCTGGCGGGACTTGTAGTCCAGCAGGTAGCACCCCACCGCGCCGACCAGGTTGGCCAGCAGCAGGAACACCACGTTGCTGATCAGCTTGGGCAACGGCAACCCCGCGTACAGCTCGAAGCCCACGTACGCCAGCAGGATCACCGAGGCGCAGCCCACCGCCTCGGCGAAACGCAGACCGATCAGGAAGTAGGCGGCCATGCTGACCAGCAGCAGGCCTTCATAGGGATAGCTCGGGTCCACCGTGTGGGCGATGCCCGCCACGGCCGCAGCGCCGATGCCGACGCTGAGGATGCACGCCAGGCTCAACGGTACCAGCAACTGGGTATGCCGGCGCTGCAGGATGAGCCCGCCACAGACGGTCAGCAGCACCAGCACGCCGATCCGAACGGCGAGCATGTCCCAGTGTTCTACAGTGCGGATCAGAAGGAAGTCGATAGCCGCCAGCGCCAGCCAGATCAGCACGCCGATGGTCAGCGCGGTGCGCTTGAGATCGAAGCTGTCTTCCAGCAGGTAATGGCGGTACTGGGTCTCGAGGTCGGGTTCGAAACGCAGGCGACGAAAGCCCCGTGAGAGCTGTTCGGCATAGGCATTGGAGCGGACGTCGTCCAGCCAGCTTTGTTGTTGTGGCACGCTCACCTCTTCTCGTGGAGGTCTAAGTGCCACCATAGCCGTTCGGGACGTGCGTCACAAGTTTGTCGTTTTGCCCCGTCACGAAACTGACAGGGCAAAACACTCACCAGCGATCATCCCGGGAATTCCGGTAGCGATCGTGGCCGTAGTACGAGTCGTTGCAATAGCGGCGATCGGAGCGGCTATGGTGCTTGCGGCAGTCGCGGTCGTCGTCATCATCGTCCTTGGACATGATCACCAGCCCTGCTACCAGCGCCACCGCTGCAACGCCGATCAAGGCGTTCTTGCCACCTTCTGTCAGCCCGCCAGCACTGGCGCATCCACTGAGTTGCCCAACGACCAGCAGCCCTGCCACTACCCGCACCCAGCTCGCCATCTGTCACTCCGAAAGTGATCCGTACTGATAGCTATGACTGGTGGGGAAAGGCGCCGTTGCTGGCACATTGATATTTCATCTGTAACGCCGTATTTCCGGGCGATCAGACTTCCAGTTCGGCCTGCAGGGCGGCGCGCACGCAATGCAGAACGCCCAGCGGCACGCGACCTTCGAACAGTTCGGCAATGGCGCTCACCGGCGGCAGCTCGCCGTCCTCGTCGAGGAAGGCATCCTGGACTTCGCCAAGTAGCTCCTCGGGCAGGTCAAGCGCCTGCTCCAGAGTCAGTTGCTGCTTGCCGATGGCCTCGGCCAGCAGGCTGTAGACATTCTTCTCGCTGCAATCGAGCTGGCGGGCAATTTGCGCGGGGGTCATGCCGGCACGGGCCAGGGTCACCAGTTCGTGGCGCAGATCGGTGACCGGAGCCGGGGTGTCCGGCGCCTTGTCGGACTCGGTGAGGACATCGAGGAAGGCCTGGCCGTAGCGCTCCAGCTTGCGCGCGCCGACACCGCTGACCTGGGCCATGGCGGACAGCGTGGTGGGCTGGCTGCGGAGCATTTCCAGCAGGGTGGCGTCGGGGAAGATGACGTAGGGCGGCACCGAGTGCTCCTCCGCCAGCTTGCGCCGCAGGGTGCGCAGGGCTTCCCACATCTCGCGCTCTTCCTGGCGCACCAACTGGCTGGCCGGGCTGGCACCGCCGGAAGAAGCGGACTTGCTGCGCTGCGGCTTGGGGTCACGGCGCAGGGCCAGCGTCTCCTCGCCGCGCAGCAGCGGGCGGCAGGCCTCGGTCAGGCGCAGGCCGTTGAAGCCATCGACGTCCACATCGGCGAAGCCACGGGCGACCAGCTGGCGGAACAGCGTGCGCCACTCGTCCTCGCCACGGGATTTGCCGATGCCGAATACTGCCAGGTGCTGATGCCCGACACTGCGCACCTTTTCGGTGTCCTTGCCCAGCAGCACGTCCACCAGGTGGCCGACGCCATAGCGCTGGCCGCTGCGGTAGATGGCCGACAGCGCCTGGCGCGCAGGCTCGGTGGCGTCCCAAGTTTCCACGCCATCGACGCAGATGTCGCAGTGACCGCAGGGATTGGGCATCACCTCGTCGAAGTAGGCCAGCAGCGCCTGACGGCGGCAGCGGGTTTCCTCGCACAGCGCCAGCATGGCTTCGAGCTTGTGCCGCTCGACGCGCTTGTGGCGCTCGTCGCCCTCGGAGTTCTGCATCATCTGCCGCAGCAGCAACACATCCTGCAGGCCGTAGGCCATCCAGGCGTCGGCGGGCAGGCTGTCACGGCCGGCGCGGCCGGTTTCCTGGTAGTACGCCTCCAGGCTCTTGGGCAGGTCCAGGTGCGCGACGAAGCGCACGTTGGGTTTATCGATACCCATGCCGAAGGCGATGGTGGCGACCATGATCAGCCCTTCCTCGTTGAGGAAGCGCTTCTGATGATAGGCGCGCAGGTCGTTGGACAAGCCGGCGTGATAAGGCAGCGCCGGGAAGCCCTGATTGGAGAGGAACTCGGCAACCTCCTCGACCTTCTTGCGCGACATGCAGTAGACGATCCCCGCATCGCCGCGTCGCTCGCTGAGGAAGCCCAGCAGCTGCTTGCGCGGCTGCTCCTTGGGCACGATGCGGTAGAAGATGTTCGGCCGGTCGAAGCTGGAGAGGAACTGCTCGGCGTTCTGCAAGTGCAGGCGCTGGATCATCTCCTCGCGGGTACGCATGTCCGCCGTGGCGGTCAGGGCGATGCGCGGCACATGCGGGAACAGCTCGGCGAGTTGGCCCAGCTGCAGGTATTCAGGACGGAAGTCGTGGCCCCATTGCGACACGCAGTGCGCTTCATCAATGGCGAACAGGCCGATCTCCAGGCGCTGCAGGAAGGCCAGCATGCGCGGCTGCACCAGGCGTTCCGGGGCGAGGTAGAGCAGCTTGATCTCGCCGCGCTGCAGGCGATCGGCGATCTCGCGCTGGGCATCGGGACTCAGCGAGGAGTTCAGCGCCGCCACCGGCACGCCCAGTTCCTCCAGCGTGGCGACCTGGTCTTCCATCAGCGCGATCAGCGGCGACACCACCACCGTCAGTCCTTCGCGCAGCAGCGCCGGGACCTGGAAGCACAGCGACTTGCCGCCGCCGGTGGGCATCAGCACCAGCGCATCACCGCCACCGGCCACGCGCTCGATGATCCGCGCCTGATTGCCGCGGAAGGCGTCGTAACCGAAAACGTCTTTGAGGATGCGCAGGGCCTGATCGAGCATGGGGGACTCCGAATGAAGCCGCGCATTATACGCAAGCCATCCGGTCGCGGCCGGCACCTTGTCCGGGAAACTGCGGAAAAATCCGTCACATGCGTCCGAGCTCTGCGTCGGAGCCCTGCGTCGGCGCGGGCTGCACGGGCATTTGGCTTTTGCCGCGAGCCGGCGGAAAGACTACAATTCGGGACCGATCACCTCCGAGGTAGTACCCGATGTCCTTCGCCGACCAATTGTCCCGCCTGCAAGCCTTTCTCGATGCCGATGACCTGCACGAGGAAGCCTTGGACTACGTGGCGGCACACGGCTACCTGACCGCCCTGGCGATCTGCCCGGAGGAAGTGCCGGAGCGCGAGTGGATCGACGCCCTGTTCGCCGAGCCGCCGCACTACCGCAGCGAGGAAGAGCGCAGCGAGATCGAATCCACCCTGGCTCAGCTCAAGGCGCACATCATCCGCCAGATGGCGGGTGACGAGGAGCTGGAGCTGCCCTGCGAGCCCTACCTGGGCGACGAGCCGGACGACTCCGACATTCGCGGCTGGTGCATCGGCTTCATGGAAGGCGTGTTCCTGCGTGAGGCCATCTGGTTCGAACAGGCCGAGGAAGAAGTCAGCGAGCTGCTGCTGCCGATCATGGTCGGCTCCGGCCTGTTCGACGAACAACCCGAGTTCGACGAGATCGCCAGCGACCGTGGACTGGTGGACGACATGGTCGCGCAGATCCCCGAGCTGCTGACCAACCTGTTCCTGCTGTGCCAGGCCCCGGAAGAGAAACCGGCCCTGCTCAAGCCCCGCACCCACTGATCCGCTACCGGGGCCGCGCAACGCGGCTCCGGGTTCGCTTCGCGTACGTCGATCGATGCCACGAGAAATCCGCCAGAGCCGCCACGCCTGGGTTCGCTACTGCCTGCTCGGCGTGGGCTGGCTCAGCGTGGCGCTGGGCGTGATCGGCATCTTCCTGCCAGTCCTGCCCACCACGCCCTTCCTCCTGCTCGCCGCCGCCTGCTTCATGCGCAGCTCCCAGCGCTTCTACGACTGGCTGGTGAACCACCCCAGACTCGGCCCGTGGATCCGCGACTACCTCGACGGCGAAGGCATCCCGCTCAAGGGCAAGGTCTACGCCATCGGCCTGATGTGGTGCAGCATCCTGGTTTCCGGCTTCATCGTGCAACGCCCGTGGGCCTGGGCCTTCATGCTGACCAGTGCGACGCTGGTGACGATCTATCTGATCCGGGTGAAGACGCGGCGGTTGGATTGAGTCCTCCGCCGGGGCAAGTCCCCTCTCCCCAGCCCTGGCTGCGCGCCCCGCTCCGAAGGGAGAGGGAGCGGCTCGCAGCGTCCGGCTAGCTCGGCAATTCGCCTGAGACCAATCCAGTCCCCTCTCCCTTCAGGGAGAGGGTTGGGGAGAGGGAAAACGTCTCAGTGCCAACGCCATCAAACGAGCACGACTTCCCGCACTTCTCCGTCATCATCCGAACGGTGCCCCACCGCCCCCACCGCCCCCACCGCATCCACGGTGAAGCCAAAGGTATTCACCCCACCCTCGCAGCGCACGAACACCGAGCCGCCATGCATGCTCGCCACCGCCTTGACGATGGACAGCCCCAGCCCGTGGTTGCTCTGGCTGTTGGCGCGGGCCATGTCGGCACGGTAGAAGCGCTCGAACAGGCGCGCGCGCTGCTCGGCGGTGATCGGCTCGCCGGGGTTGCTGACTTCCACCAGCGCCGCGCCACGCTCGCCGCTCAGGCGCACGTCGATGCGACCGCCCGGCGCGGTGTGCTGGGCGGCGTTGTACAGCAGGTTGGTCACCGCGCGCTGGAACAGCGCCCGCTCGACGCAGGCCCGCGCGTCACCGCGCAGGCTCACTTGCACGCCCTGCTCGTCGAAGATCACCTCGAGGAAATCCACGGTGGTCGCTACTTCGGCCGCCAGCGAGGTTTCCACCCGCTCGGCCGCCAGCCCGCCCTGGTCGACACGGGCGAGGAACAGCATGTCGTTGACGATGGCGCGCAGACGCTCCAGTTCTTCCAGATTGGATTGCAGAACCTCTTCGTAATCCTGTGCGCTGCGCTCGCGGGACAGCGCCACCTGGCTCTGGCCGATCAGGTTGGCCAGCGGCGTGCGCAGTTCGTGGGCAACATCGGCGTTGAACGACTCCAGGCGCAGGTAGGCCTGCTCCAGCCGGTCCAGCGCTTCGTTGAAGGCGCCGGCCAATGCCGACAGTTCCGCCGGCAATCCTTCCAGACGCAGGCGCTGGGACAGCTGCTTCGGGCTGATCTGCCGCGCCTCGGCGGACAGTTCGTGCACCGGCCGCAGGCCGACCCGTGCGATCCAGTGCCCGCATAGCGTCGCCAGGGCAATACCCAGTGCGGACAGCACGAAGAGGGTGATCAGGGTGGCATGGCGCGCATGCTGGAAGGCCACGCTGTCGATCGCCGCGAGCAGCACCAGCGCCGGGCGACCGCCACTGGCCGGCAGAACACCGACGCGTGCACTCAGTGGCGAGTCGTGTTCGGGCAACTCCAGTTCAGCGTAGCCATTACCACTGCCCAGCATCCGCCGCACTGCGTCGGTGGGCTGGCCGTAGCGGAAGCGCGAATCGTCGCTGTCGATCCAGAAGCGGATCAGCTGGTACTCCTGGCTCAGGGTATTGAGCTTGAGCTGCATGTGCGGCCAACGCTCGGCGAGGTCCGGCTTGTCGAGCATGCGCGCGACCATGTTGAAGCGGGTGTCGAGTTCCGAACGCTGCAGGCGCTCGATCTGCCCGTCCAGCACGCAGTACAGGGCCGAGCCGATGAGCAGGAAAATACCCAGCGCGGCGGCGGCGAACATGCCGGCCAGGCGGGTCGACAGCGACAGCCCCCTCACGCTTCGCCCCCTTGGGCGGCGCGACTCTCCAGCACGTAGCCCATGCCGCGGATGGTGTGCAGCAGCTTGGTGTCGAAAGGCCCGTCGAGCTTGGCGCGCAGACGCTTGATAGCGACCTCGACAACGTTGGTATCGGTGTCGAAATTGATGTCCCAGACCAACTCGGCGATGGCCGTCTTGGAGAGAATTTCCCCACTGCGCTGGGCCAGCACGCAGAGCAGCGAATACTCCTTGGCGGTCAGTTCCAGGCGCGTTCCGCCACGCTGGACGCGTCGGCTGACCAGATCGATGGCGAGGTCGGCGATGCGCATCTGCGTGGCGCTCTCCAGGTGTGCGCCACGGCGGGTCAGAGCCTGCAGGCGCGCCACCAGCTCAAGGAAGGAGAACGGCTTGATCAGATAGTCGTCGGCGCCTTCGCGCAGGCCGCGCACGCGGTCCTCCACACGCTCGCGGGCGGTGAGCATGATCACCGGCGTCTGCCGCTGTTCGCGCAGGGCGCGCAGCACCCCGTAGCCGTCGATGCCGGGGAGCATCACGTCGAGGACGATGACGTCGTATTCGCCGTTGAGCGCCAGGTGCCGGCCGTCGATGCCATTGCTCGCGACATCCACGGTGAAACCCTGCTCGCTCAGCCCGCGCTGCAGGTAGTCGGCGGTCTTGCTCTCGTCTTCGACAATCAGTACGCGCATGCCCGTTCCTCGTTCGCCACGCCCATCATCCATGCTACCCAGCCCCGCCTCACGCCGCACCTTCGATCAGGGCCGGCGCGGCCTGGCGATGGAACAGCCGGTCCAGCGCCAGGTACACCACCGGGGTGCTGAACAGGGTCAGCGCCTGGCTGAAGATCAGCCCGCCGACCACCGCCACACCCAGCGGCTGGCGCAGTTCCGAGCCGGTGCCGAAGCCGATCATCAGCGGGATCGCACCCAGCAAAGCGGCCAGCGTGGTCATCATGATCGGCCGGAAGCGCGCCAGGCACGCCTCGCGGATCGCGTCATAGGGCGACAGCCCGCGCTGGCGTTGCGCGGCCAGGGCGAAGTCGACCATCAGGATGCCGTTCTTCTTGACGATGCCGATCAGCAGCACCAGGCCGATCAACGCCATCACCGAAAACTCCAGCCCCCAGCCCCAGAGCAGGAACACCGCACCGATGCCCGCCGAGGGCAAGGTGGACAGAATGGTCAGCGGGTGCACGAAGCTCTCGTAGAGCACACCGAGGATCACGTAGACCGCGAACAGCGCCGCGAGGATCAGCAGCGGCTGGCTCGCCAGCGAGCTCTGGAAGGCCGCCGCCGCGCCCTGGAACTCGCCGCTGATGCTGGACGGCATGCCGATCTCCTCCTGCGCGCGCTGCACCAGCCCCACCGCGTCGCCCAGGGCCACGCCCGGCGACAGGTTGAAGGACAGGGTCACCGCCGGGAACATGCCGTTGTGGTTGATCTGCAAGGGCCCCGACTTGTCCGGCGCGACCCGCGCCAGCGCCGCCAGCGGGACCATCTCGCCGGTCAGCGGCGAACGCAGGTGGAACCACCCCAGGCTCTCGGCACGGCCACGCTGCCGCGAGTCCAGTTCGAGGATGACCTTGTACTGGTTGACCTCGGTCTGGAATTCGCCGACCTGGCGCTGGCCGAAGGCGTCATACAGCGTCTGGCTGACGTCCTCGGCGGACAGCCCGAAGCGCGCCGCCGCCACCCGGTCGATCTGCAGCGAGGTGACGCTGGCGCCCATCTGCAGGTCGTTGGAAACATCCTGCAGGCCACCCTCCTCCTTCAACCGCTGGGTCAGCCGGTCCGCCCACAAGGCCAGCGCCGCGCTGTCATTGCTGCGCAGGGCGTACTGGTACTGAGTGCGCACCGGGCCGGTGGCGAGGTTGATGTCCTGGGCCGAGCGCAGATAAAGGACGATACCCGGCACCTTGGCCAGCTTGGGCCGGATGCGGTTGATGAACTCGTCCACGGAGACGTCACGGTCGCCACGGTCCTTGAGCACGATCCAGAAGCGACCATTGGAGAGGCTCTGACTGCCGCCGGTGATACCGATGGCATGGTTGTAGCTCTGCACCGCCGGGTCGGCGGCGATGATGTCCGCCAGCTGCTTGTGTTTCTCGGCCATGTCGGCATAGGAGATGTCTTCGGCGGCCTGGCTGGTGCCAAAGATGAAGGCGGTGTCCTGGGACGGGAAGAAGCCCTTGGGAATGCCGACGTAGCCGGCCACGGCGATGGCCACGCAGACTACGAAGCCGGCGAGCACGGTGCGCTGATGATGCAGCGACCAGTCCAGCCCCTTCGCGTAGCGCGCCAGCAGCCAACCGGCGATACCGCCGTCATCATGCCCATGCTTCGGCGCGCCCATGAAGCGCGAGGCGAGCATCGGCGCCACGGTCAGCGAGGCCAGCACGGAGATGAGGATGGCGGCCGTGACGCTGACGGCGAACTCGCGGAACAGCCGTCCGACGATACCGCCCATGAACAGCAGCGGGATGAACGCGGCGATCAGCGAGAAGCTGATGGACACCACGGTGAAGCTGATCTCCGAGGCGCCGGCCAGCGCCGCCTCGACTCGATCCTTGCCCTGCTCCAGGTGGCGGTGGATGTTCTCCACCACCACGATGGCATCGTCGACGATGAAGCCCACCGCGATGATCAGCGCCACCAGCGTCAGGTTGTTCAGAGTGAAGCCCAGCAGGTACATGGCCGCGAAGCTGGCGCTGAGCGACACTGCCAGCACCGTGGCGACGATCAGGGTAGCCGACAGCTGGCGCAGGAACAGGCCCATCACCAGCACCACCAGGCCCATGGTCAGCAGCAGGGTCAGCTCCACCTCGTGCAGCGAAGCGCGGATGGTCCGTGTCCGATCGTTGAGCACTTCCACTTCGACGCCCGCCGGCAGCATCTCGCGCAGGCGTGGCAGCTCGGCCTGGATGGCATCGGCGGTATCGACGATGTTCGCGCCGGGCTGGCGCAGGATCACCAGTGCCACACCTGGGCGGCCGTCCGGCCAGGACTGCACGTAGTCGTCTTCCGGCGCCTTCACCACCTTCGCCAGATCACGCAGGAACACCGGCGCACCGGCACGGTAGGCCACCACCAGATCGCCGTATTCATCAGGGCTGAACAACTGGTCGTTGGCGGCCAGGGTGGACACGCGGCCATCGCCGAACAACGCGCCCTTGGCCAGGTTGATACTGGCCGACTGCAGCGACTGGCGCAGGTCGGCCAGGGTCAGGCGGTAGGCGGCGAGCTTCTCCGGCTGCGCCTGGATGCGGATCGCCGGGCGCTGCTGGCCAACCACGAAGATCTGACCCACCCCGCTGATCTGGCTGAGCTGACGCGCCAGCAGCGTTTCGGCGTAATCGCTCAGCTCGATCAGCGGCATCAGCTCGGAGTTGACCCGCACGATCATGATCGGGCTGTCCGCCGGATTGATCTTGCGCCAGGTCGGCAGGTTCGGCATGTCCGCCGGCAGGCGCCCGGCGGCAGCGTTGATCGCGGCGGTGACCTCCTGGGCGGCGACGTCGATGTTCTTGTCCAGGTCGAACTGCAGCGTCAGGGTGGTCGATCCCAGCGCGCTGGTGGAGAGCATCTGGGTGATGCCGGGAATAGCGCTGAACTGTACCTCCAGCGGAGTCGCCACCGAAGACGCCATGGTCTCCGGGCTGCCGCCTGGCAGCAGCGCCTGTACCTGAATGGTGGGGAAATCCACCTGCGGCAGCGGCGCTACGCCGAGCCGGAAGAAGGCCAGCAGCCCGAGAAACAGCGAGGCGATGGTCAGCAGGCAAGTGGCGATTGGGTGGCGCACGCACCAGCCGGACATGCCGGCACGCACACTCACGGCTCGCTCCGGCGGGCCAGGGCCTGCACGTCGCCCTGCACTTCCACGCGGGCCCCCGGGGTCAGGCGCGAGTGGCCGTCGAGCACCACCTCATCGTCCACCGCCAGGCCTTCGACGATAGTGCGTCCGTCCACTTCCTCGACGATGCGCACCGGCACCTTCTGTGCCTTGCCGTCTTCGATGCGGAACACGAAGGCCCCATCCAGGCCGCGGCGCACGGCGCGGCTGTCCAGCACCAGACCGTTGTGCAGCACGCCGGACTGCAGGTCGATGGCAACGAACTGCCCCGGCCAGAGCTTGCCGTCCTTGTTGTCGAACACAGCCCGCACGCGGATGGTGCCGGTGCTGCTGGCCACCTGGTTGTCGATGCTGCGCAGATGGCCTTCGCCGAGCAGCTGGCCGCCGTCACGGCTACGCGCGACTACCGGCGAGTCGCCGGCCATCAGCGGCTGCAGTTGCGGCAGGTTTTCCTGCGGCAGGGCGAAGACCACCGAGATCGGCGACATCTGGGTCACGCTGAACAGGCCATTGCTGTCATTGGTGCGCAGCAGGTTGCCGACGTCGACATTGCGAATGCCGACGCGGCCGGCGACGGGTGAGGTTATGCGGGTATAGGACAGGCGCACGCGCTCGGCGTCGATGGTGGCGTCGTTGCCGCGCAGGGTGGCGCGCAGGCGGGCTGCTTCGGCTTCGCTCTGCTCCACCGTCTGCCGGGAAATCGATCCACGCTGGATCAGGGTCTGGTAGCGCGCCAGGTCCTGCTCGACGATGCGCAACTGCGCCTGATTGCTCTGCTTGGTGGCCTCGGCCTGCTCCAGTGCGGCCTTGATGGCTCGGTCGTCGATGGTCGCCAGCAGTTCGCCCTGCTTGACCATCTGCCCTTCCTCGACAAGCAGCGCGGTGAGCTGGCCTTCCACCTGCGGGCGCACCAAAACGCTGGCGAGCGAGGTAACGGTACCGACGCCATCGATGTTCTGCGTCAGGTCTTCGCGGGCAACGCGCGCCAGGGTCACCGGTACCCCGGCTGCCTGGGCTGCGGCCTGCGGCGCTTCGTGCCGGCCGGCAAAGCCCCAGATGCCCGCTCCCAGCGCCGTCACCCCCAGCAACCCTGCTGCCAGCCAAACCCGCCGTTGCCCCTGCATCCCGCTCTCCTGCGTCTGGTTCGGCCACAGCGGCCGCATCCTGGGGTTATAAGCCCGCCGTCGGGACCGGATGCTGACCCTTAAATGACAATTCTGTCAGATTCGCCTCCAAGGCCCGTGGGACGGGGCTTTGCGCTCAATGGCGATACGCCAGCGCAAGTTCTCGAAGAGCGCCTAGACTCCACACATCCCACATGGAGCGCTGGCGATGCAGCCACCCCGAGGAGCCCTCTGGCTGTTCGCCAGCCCGCTGTGTCTGCGGGCCGGTGCTCTGCTGCTCGCGCTCCTCGCACTCACCGCCACCGCCGCCTGGAACTTCGACACCATTCTGAAGAACGCCGAGCAGCGCTACGGCAACCTCGGCACTGCCAAGACCCGCATCGAGTCCTGGGGCCGCCTGATCGCCGACAGCGAGAGTCTCGACGAGATGGCCAAGCTCAAGGCGGTCAATGCCTTCTTCAACGGCGCCCTGGTATTCACCGACGACCGCACCGTCTGGCACCAGGAGGACTACTGGGCGACGCCGGTGGAATCCCTCTACAAGGGCGCCGGCGACTGCGAGGACTACTCCATCGCCAAGTTCGTCACCCTGCGCCGCCTCGGCGTCGCCAGCGACAAGCTGCGCATCACCTACGTCAAGGCGCTGCAGCAGAACCAGGCGCACATGGTGCTCACCTACTACGCCTCCCCCACTGCCGAGCCGCTGGTGCTGGATAACCTGATCCCGCAGATCAAGCCTGCGTCCCAGCGCAAGGACCTCCTGCCCGTCTACGCCTTCAACGCCGAGGGGCTTTGGCTGCCCGGCGCCAACGGTGGCAAGCGCACCGGCGACAGCAAGAAGCTGTCGCGCTGGCAGGACCTGTTGACCAAGATGCGCGCCGAGGGCCTGGACCTCGACGAGACGCGATAGGAGAACCCCGGCATGTCATTGCTCAAGCAACTGTTCCTGGCGATCTGCCTGTTCCTCGTGGTGGCCTTCGCCGGCAGCTTCGCCGCCAGCCTTGAAAGCTCCCGCGAGCAACTGATCGGCCAGTTGCGCTCGCATGCCCAGGACGCCGCCACCGCGCTGGGGCTGTCGCTCACCCCGCACGTGGACGACCCGGCAATGATCGAGCTGATGGTCAGTTCGATCTTCGATTCCGGCTACTTCGCCACCATCCGCGTGGTGAGCATTCCCGAGGGCAAGGTCATCGTCGAACGTGACAGCGACAGCCAGGATCAGAAGGTACCGGCCTGGTTCGCCAAGCTGGTCAACCTCAAGGCCCAGGGCGGCGACGCGCTGATCATGCGCGGCTGGGAACAGGCCGCACGGGTCGAGGTGGTCAGCCATCCGCAGTTCGCCCTGGCCAAGCTGTGGGACGGCGCGCTGGGCAGCCTCGCCTGGCTGCTGGCCTGCGGGCTGGTCAGCGCCATCCTCGGCGGCTGGCTGCTGCGTACCCAGCTCAAGCCGCTGGACCAGATGGTGCAGCAGGCCCACGCCATCACCCGGCGCGAATTCCTCACCCTGCCCAAGGAGCCGCGCACCCCCGAACTCAAGCGCGTGGTGCAAGCGATGAACCAGATGGTCGACAAGCTCAAGGCACTGTTCGCCGAGGAGGCCACCCGCAGCGAGAAGCTGCGCGAGGAGGCCTACCAGGACAGCCTCTCGGGCCTGGCCAACCGCCGCCTGTTCGACGCGCGGCTGGATGCACAGCTGTCCCCCAGCGAACAGAACGCCGCCGGTTACCTCCTGCTGTTGCGCCTGAACGATCTGGGCGGGCTCAACCAGCGCCTGGGTGGGCAGCGCACCGACGCGCTGATCCGAGATGTGGCCGAGCTGCTGGAACGTGAGCGCGAGCAGCACGGCACCCCAGATTGGCTGGCTGCACGCAGCCGCGGCGGAGAGTTCACCCTGCTCGCACCCGGGGTCGACAGCGCCAGCGCCGAACTGCTTGCCGACCAGCTCAGCGCCGCCCTGGAAAACCTGCGCAGTACCGGCGCCAGCGACAGCACACCGGTGGCGCACCTTGGCCTGGCCGCCTTCCGCCCCGGCGAATCGGCCGCCAGTGTGCTGTCCCGTGCGGACCAGGCACTGGCGCAAGCGCAATCCTCGCCTGACCGGCCCTGGCAGCGCCTGGACAGCTCCGGCGGCCAACCCGCGCAAGACTCGCGAGCCTGGCGCGAATGGCTCGACGACGCCCTGCAGAAGGGCAAGCTGCAACTGTGGTTCCAGCCCGTGCGCACCTGCGCCGAGAACGGCGAGGTGCTGCACCAGAAGGTGCTCGCGCGGCTGCTCGACCCCAAGGGCGAGGCCGTCGCCGCCGGGCAGTTCCTGCCGTGGATCGAGCGCTTCGGCTGGTCCGCGCGTTTCGACCTGGCCATGCTCGAACACGCCCTCGCCCACCTCGCCCAGCAGCCAGCGCCACTGGCCCTGTCGCTCTCGGCGGAAACCGTACGCAGCGCCGAGCCCTTGCGTCAGTTGTTCGAAATTCTCCGTGCCCACCCGCAGGAAGCCCAGCTGATGACCCTGGAGGTGGACGAACGCTACCTGCCGCCGCCGGCCGAGCTGGAGAAGCTCGCCCAGTCGGTGCAGGACGTCGGCGCCAAGCTGGGCCTGCAGCATTTCGGCGGGCGCTTCAGCCTGATCGGCAACCTGACCCGCCTGGGCCTGGCGTACCTGAAGATCGACGGCAGCTACATCCGCGCCATCGACCAGGACAACGACAAGCGCCTGTTCATCGAGGCGATGTACCGCGCCTCCAACAGCATCGACCTGCCGCTGATTGCGGAGATGGTGGAAACCGAGGGTGAGCTGCAGGTGCTGCGGGAGATGGGGATTGCCGGGGCGATGGGGCGGCTCATTGGTGCGCCGAAGCCGTCGCAGAAAAACGGGGCATAGATCGGCAGCACGCCTGGCATCGGCATGCCCCTGGAAGAGCGGGCTTGCTCCCGAACCGATTTCGCAATGGGGCCTGTTCGCGAGCAAGCTCGCTCCTACGAAAGCCCTCAATCCCCCGCTTCGGCTCTAAAAAGACTTCCAGAAAAACACCCGAGCACTCCGAACGGCCCCGTTCAGCGCGTGCCCCTGAAACTTCGCTTCAACGAGGGCATTTTTCGCCCCAAGCGAAAAACCGGATGTCCGGGGCAAGACCTTTGCCTACTTTGGGGCGTTTGCCAAAGCAGGTCGCCCGAGGGGGCGAAACAAGAAGTCCGCGCGCCCGCCGAAGCGGCGCTGGATTCCCAACGACAAGCAAGAGCATCGTGGGCAAGGTCCGCTCACACCAGCGTTGATCAGCTTCGCGAGCAAGCTCGCTCCTACAGGTAGCGAGCTGAAGCGTCAGTCCTTCTTGCTCTTCTTCGAACTCCCGTATGCCGCCTCCAGCGCATCGTTGATGGTCCTGAGTACCTTCACCCGCGCATAGCGCTTGTCGTTGGCCTCGATCAGCGTCCAGGGTGCGATCTCGGTGCTGGTGCGGTCGACCATGTCGCCCACCGCGTCCACATAGAGGTCCCACTTGTCACGGTTTCGCCAGTCTTCCTCGGTGATCTTGAAGCGCTTGAAGGGAATCGACTCGCGCTCCTTGAAGCGCTCCAGCTGGGTCTCCTGGTCGATGGACAGCCAGAACTTCACCAGCACGATGTTGTAGTTCGCCAGCTGTTCCTCGAAGTCGTTGATCTCCGCGTAGGCGCGCAGCCAGTCGGCGTCGCTGGCAAAACCCTCGACCCGCTCCACCAGCACGCGGCCGTACCAGGAACGGTCGAAGATGGTGAACTGTCGGCGCGCCGGGATGTGCCGCCAGAAGCGCCACAGGTAGGGCTGCGCGCGCTCCTCCTCGGTGGGCGCGGCGATCGGCACGATGCGGTACTGGCGTGGGTCCAGCGCGTCGGTGACACGGCGGATCGCGCCGCCCTTGCCTGCGGCGTCGTTGCCCTCGAACACGGCGATCAGCGAGTGGCTGCGGAAGCGCTTGTCGCGCATCAGCGTGGCCAGGCGCGCCTGCTCCTTGGCCAACTGCTCCTTGTACTGGTCCTTGTCCAGCGACAGGCTCAGGTCCAGCGCATCCAGCAGGCCCTTGTTGTCCAGGCTGGAGACCAGCGGCGCGGCGTGAGGCTGCGGAGTCGGGCGATCCTTGCGCTTGAGGGCGGCCTGGAGGCTTTCGAGGATGGTGCGGCCGACCGTCAGGCTGCGGTAGCGCTCATCGGAACCTTCCACCACGTACCAGGGAGCATAGTCGCGGCTGGTGCGGCGCAGCACGCGCTCGCCATAGCGCACGAACTTGTCGTAGACCTCGCTCTGCTTCCAGTCCACCTCGCTGAGCTGCCAGCTGCGGCTCGGGTCGTTCTCCAGCGCCTTGAGGCGCTCCTTGAGCTGCTTCTTGGAGAGGTGGAACCAGAACTTGAAGATCAGTGCTCCCTCGTCGGAGTACATGCGTTCGAAGCGCTCGGCATCGCCGATCAGGCCGTCGAGCTGGCTGTCCTTGATCTCGCCCGTCACCCGCGCATAGAGCATCTGGCTGTACCAGTTGCCGAAGAAGATGCCGGTGGTGCCCTTGGGCGGCAGGCGGCGCCAGAAGCGCCACTGCGGCGGCCGGGAGAGCTCCTCGTCAGTGGGCAGCAGGAAGCTCTCCACCCGGATCAGCCGCGGGTCCATCCACTCGTTGAGCAACTTCACCGTCTCGCCCTTGCCGGCGCCCTCGATGCCGTTGATCAGGATGATCACCGGGAAGCGCGCCTGTTGCTTGAGCTCGTACTGCGCCTCGAGCAGGGCCTCGCGCAGCACCGCGACTTCCTTCTCGTAGGTTTCCTTGTCGATGGAATGACCGATCTCAGCGGATTCGAACATGCAGCTCTCCTTGTTTCGAAGTGAATAAAAGGTAGCGGATGTGACGCAGGCTGTCTGCGCGGCGGATCGGCTAAACTGCCGCCTTCGTTTCCCAGCCTTGCCTTCCCATGCCCGACATCAGCAGCGCCCAGATCGACTGGGACGAAAACGGCCAGCCCACGTCCCGCGTCTACGACGACGTGTATTTCTCCCCTGCGTCCGGTGTTGCCGAGACGAACCACGTGTTCATCAACGGCAACCGCCTGCCCGAACGCTTCGCCGCACTGCCCGCTGGCGGGCGCCTGTGCATCGGCGAAACCGGTTTCGGTACCGGGCTGAACTTCCTTTGCGCCTGGCAGCTGTTCGAGGCGCAGGCCCCGCTAGATGCGCAACTGCACTTCGTCAGCACCGAGAAGTACCCGGTGGCGCCGGACGACCTGCACCGCGCTTTTGCCCTCTGGCCGGAGCTGGCGCACCTGTCGGGGCAGTTGCTGGAGCAGTACGTGGCGATCAATCCCGGCTTCCAGCGCTTCGTCTTCGCCGGGGGTCGCGTGGTGCTGACCCTGCTGGTGGGCGACGTGCTGGAGACCCTCCCCGAACTGGACGCGCGCATCGACGCCTGGTTCCTCGACGGCTTCTCCCCGGCGAAGAACCCGGAGATGTGGAACGACGCGCTCTACGCCCAACTCGCCCGCCTCTCGGTGCCGGGCACGAGCATCGCCACCTTCACCAGCGCAGGCTTCGTCCGCCGCGGGCTGGGCGCCGCCGGCTTCAAGATTCGCCGCACCCCGGGCTTCGGCAAGAAATGGGAGATGTCCCAGGGCGAGTTCCTCGGCGTCGAACAGCCGGCCGGCAAACCCTGGTACAGCCGACCAGCCCGACCGAATGGCCCGCGCGAAGCGCTGGTGATCGGCGGCGGCATGGCCGGTTGCGCCAGCGCCGCCAGCCTTGCCGCGCGGGGCTGGCAGGTGACGCTGATCGAGCGTCACTCGGGCCTCGCCGAAGAAGCCTCGGGCAATCCGCAGGGCGTGCTCTACCTCAAACTGTCCGCCCACGGCACGGCGCTGTCGCGGTTGATCGTCAGCGGTTTTGGCCACACGCGACGGCTGATCCAGCGCCTGCGCAAAGGCGAGGAATGGTCCGATTGCGGCGTGTTGCAACTGGGCTTCGATGACGCCGAAACCCAGCGTCAGAGCAAACTGGCCGAAGCTTTCCCGACCACCCTGCTGCGCCAACTGGGCAAGGCCGAGGCCGAATCCATCGCCGGCATCGGCCTGCCCGCCGGCGGGCTGTTCTATCCCGAAGGTGGCTGGGTGCATCCACCCGCGCTGTGCCGCCATCTCGCTCAGCATCCGAACATCCGCGTGCTGACCGGTGAAGAAGTCCGCCTGCAACGCGACGCCGATGGCTGGAGCGCCTGGAGCGGCGAGCAGAAACTCGCCAGCGCGCCCATCGCCATTCTTGCCACCGCCGCCGAAGTGCGCCGCTTCGACGGGGCCCAGACGCTGCCGATGAAGCGCATCCGCGGGCAGATCACCCGCGTACCGGCCACCGCCGAGAGCGCCGCACTGAGTACCGTGGTCTGCGCCGAAGGCTACGTCGCCCCACCGCGCCACGGCGAGCACACCCTGGGCGCCAGTTTCGAATTCAAGCGAGACGACACTGAGCCATCATTGGAAGAACACCTGGGCAACCTCGACCTGCTGGCGGAGATATCCACAGACCTGACCGAGCGCCTGCACATCGCCCAGCTCGATCCGGTAATGCTGCAGGGCCGCGCCGCCTTCCGCTGCACCACCCCGGACTACCTGCCGCTGGTGGGCCCGCTGGCGGATCGCGAAGCCTTCGCCCAGGCTTACGCAGTGCTCGGCAAGGACGCGCGCCAGGTGCCGGAAACGCCCTGCCCCTGGCTCGACGGCCTGTTCCTGAACAGCGCCCATGGCTCACGCGGGCTGGTCACCGCGCCGCTGGCCGGTGAACTGCTGGCGGCCTGGATCGACGACGAACCGCTGCCCGTGGCACGCGCCGTGGCCGAAGCCTGCCACCCGAACCGTTTCTTCCTGCGCGACGTAGTACGCGGCCAGAAGAACTCCTGAACACCTCGCGGTCCATCGATGGGACCGCGACCAGCCTCCAGAGCGGACCACCGACATGGATGCACTGCTGCTTGAATCCTCCGCCATCGGCCTGATCCTCGGGCTGCTGCTGGGCCTGACCGGCGCCGGCGGCTCGCTGGTGGCCCTGCCCCTGCTGCTCAGCCTGCACCTGCCGCTGCACGACGCCATCGGCGTCAGCCTCGGCGCCGTCGCACTGTCCGCGGCCATCGGCGCGGTGCCGCGTGCACGGCAGGGCCAGGTGGCCTGGAAGCCGCTGTTCTGGCTGGTGATCACCGGCTGGCCAGGCAATGCCGTCGGCCAGTGGCTGGGCAAGTTCGTGCCGGACGCCTGGCTGATCATCGGCTTCTGCCTGCTGGTGCTGTGGTCAGCCTGGCGCATGTGGCAGGGGTCCAGCCAACCGCGAGTGTCCGACCAGCCGACGCGCAACGGCCCACTGCTGGGTGTGGGACTGGCGGTGGGCATGTTGTCCGGCCTGATGGGGGTGGGGGGTGGCTTCCTGATCGTGCCGGGCCTGCTGTGGTTCACCCCGCTGTCGATGATGGCCGCAACGGCGACTTCGATGGCGGTAATCGCCCTGGTGTCCGGTGGCGGCTTCCTGCTCTACCTCACCCATGCCCAACCGCCACTGCCGTTGCTGGCCTGCCTGGCGGCGGGCGGCGCGCTCGGTGTGCTGTTCGGCAATCGACTGGCAGTACGCCTGGGCGGCGCGACCTTGCAGCGCCTGTTCGCGTTGATGCTGGTGGCAGTCAGTCTGTCGCTGGCTGCGCAGAAGCTGATGAGCTGAAGCCTAGAACTCTTCTTCCTCGACGCCCACTCCCGGCGTCTCGAACAGCTCGGCGGCGCGCAGCAGGCCCGCGAGGATCGCGTGCTGTTCCCATTCCGGCAGCCCGGCAAAGCGCTCCAAAGCATGCTCGGGCAGCAGCGTCGGCCCGTTCCTGAGCGCCCGCCGACCGACCGCCTCCAGGCTCAGCCACTGCTTGCGGCGGTCATCGTCGTCGCGCCGACGGGTCAGCAACCCTTTGCTTTCCAGGCGTGTCAGCGCGCTGGAAATGGATGACTGCGACAGCGCCACCTGCCGTGCCAACTGACCAGCGGTTATCTCCCCTTCCAGGTCCACAACCTGCAGGATCAACAGCTGCAGCGGCGTCAGCTCACCGTCGCGACCCAGGCTCTTGGAGTGCACTTCCGCCGCCTGCTGCAGCCGTCTCAGGGCCTGCAACATGGAGAGTGCGTGGGCGTTGCGCATCGCGGTCTTGCTCTCGGCCATCTCAGTCCACCTGCTGCTCCGTCATTTTTTCTCAATGAAATCAGATAGAACTCTCGCCAGATCGACGGGTCATCCCCTAAGGCCTCCATGAGGCGCCACCCACTTCATCCCCAACGGAGAACCGGTAAGGACATGTGCGGAATAGCAGGAGTACTAAACATGCGCCCTAGAGGGGATTCTAGGGCCTTCCACAGCCCCTGAATCCCCCTTTAGATCATCGTTTTGGTACAAAAAGTGGTACGAGCTCACCCCCGTCTCGCCCGTTCTGGGCACCTCTTCCATCCCCTCCCAAGCTTCACCTAAACTGTATATCCATACAGCATTACATCTACCCCACCATGCACCCTGAACTCACACAATGGCACGTGCGACTGAACAGCAGGCGTGACCTGATGGCGCACCCAGAGGAACACCGCCAGGCGCTAACCGATGGCGCCCAGTCTCTTCGGGCCCGCGGCGTGGTAACCGCCGACGAATGGCTGGAGCTCTGCGACCTGATCACCGGCGCCTACTCCTTTGCGATCGAGCAGCGAGCCTCCGAACTGTTTCACCAATCGTCCGCGTACGACGTTTTCGATTCCACCTGGTGCAAGGTCGGAACTGCCACACGTGGGGTCCTGCTGTTCACCGGGGCGAAGTGGCCGCTGCTGATGCGGCACGGTGATGACGGGCACCTCCAAGCATTCAGCGGGACGGGCTTCACGTTTCTCGCCGGATCACTGCAGGGCCTGGTGCTGACCATGGAGAACGGTCGTCGCTTCACCCTGGTCGAGGTCGGCCGCTACTTGAAGGGTGGCAAGTACGTCGAGGCAATCAACGACCCCGACTGCTTCCGCCTGGCCCTGGATGCGATCGATGCGGCGCGCGAATCCGGCGACACCGCCAGAGCGAACCGCCTCAGCGAGCGGGCGCGCGTGAGCCCCTTCCGGGTTTGCCCTTCCTGCCTTGACCGCTTCGACGGGCGGGAGGACTGCGTCCGGTGCGCCGGTCTAGGCTTCATTCGGGTTACGGTTTGAGGATCGAGGGATGTGCGGGAGATACGTGACGCCAGAGGAAGCCGCCATGGAGCGGTACTGGCATATCGGGCGGGGGAACTCCGGGCGCTGGATTGATCGCGCATACAACGTCGCACCGACCAGCCAGGTGCCCATGGTGCTCCTGAACGAGGCGGGAGAACAGGAAGTCGTGGCTGCCCGCTGGGGGCTGATCCCGTTCTGGTGGAAGAAGGACAAGCTGCCGGCGCTGACTTTCAACGCACGGAGCGAGGAAGCGCCGGACAAACCGATGTGGCGGGATGCGATCCGGCACAAGCGGTGCCTGATGCCGGCGGCTGGCTGGTATGAATGGAACGAAAAGGAGCCGGTCGAGAACAAGGCCGGCCGGACCGTAAACCAGCCCTACTACCACCACGCCATCGACGGCGACGTGCTGGCGATCGCCGGGATCTGGTCGACCTGGTCACCGCCGGAGGGAGAGCAGATCACCTCCTGCGCGCTGCTGACCAAAGAGGCCGAAGGGCTGGTGTCGGCCGTGCACCACCGGATGCCGGTGATCCTGGCGCCTGAGCAGTGGAAGACCTGGCTATCGCCGAAGACCTCGCTGGAGCTGGCCTACGACACCATCGCCCTAGCAAGGCGGGACTTCGAGGCCTACCGCATATCGACGGATGTCGGCAGCGTCAGGAACCAGGGCCCGCAGCTGATCGAGCCGATCTAAGGCTCATCCTTGCCGAGGCTTCCCAATATGCGTCGCTCCTCCTCTTGCAGCCGGCGCAGGCCCTCGACGCAGTTTGGAACACAGAAGTCAGGAGGTGGGGCCTGTCTTGCTTCTGCTGGCAACGGTGGAATTGCCCAATTCCTGAAACCAGTTTTCGCCTCTGCAGAGAGTTTGATAGGAGAGTAAGCCGTTACTACCTCGAGAGCCCATGACCGGAGAGCCTCATCTTGGCTGCTGCCCTTCTCTCGCAATATCTCCATGGCCATAACGACATAGTCCTTTTTAAGCCCATCATCGGCAATTTGCCGTTGAACTACATAGCCCGCGATTGCAAGGACAATCGGAATCGCGATCGAGGATGCGATTGCAGTGATGGATTGAATCTTCTCTAACGTCGTCTGCTCGCTGGACATTTAGCGGTCTCTTCCTTGATCTGGGGAAAGAACCTGAGAGTATCCAGGTCATCGTTCGAAGGCATCTAGCTGCCTTTCTATCGGATCGCCGGATATTACACGGACATAGGCCTGACAGGCCGTCAGTCGCCGGATGGCGTCGTCTCCTCGGTTGGCGATGGCGACAATTCGTTCAGCAGATCGCGGGTCAATGTCGGCTCGACTGCCTGCATTACCCACGCTTCCGGTGCTGGCGGTACCGGGCACTTGGGCGGCGGGACTGCAACCACTGACCTTGACTGACAGCCGGCGCTGAGCAGTGAGCAGATCAGCACGAAGCTGATCGTTCTGAGCCTTGGCATCGGTGTACTCCTGATATTGTGCGGCACTCTGCTGCTGGATCGCCTTTGCGAGCGCCTGGCGCTGTTCGTTGGCTTCCTGCTGAGCCTTGGCTGCGGCGAGGTTGATCGTGCTCAAGTCAGCCTGGAAAGCGGCCCGCTGTTGCTCGATCTGCTGGCCAAGCCTCCACCCGTTGGATATCCATCCGCCGGCGGCGGACAGGAACAGCAGCAGCGCACACAGCAGCGGCTTCCAGCTGCTGGCCAACCACGTCACGCCAGAACTTCCTTGGCGCGAGCCCAAAGCTCTAGGCGCTCACGCTGACCGTTCAATCCGCCATTGATGCGGCGTGTGATTTGCTCGAACTCGCCAGCGTCGGCCAGTTCGTTGAGGCCGCGGTTGCTCCACCACCAGGCGGCAGACGCCGCGGCCCACTCCGGCTGCTCGAGCAGTTCCGGAGCATCCAGCAGCGGCACGCCCAGCGCTGCCCCCGTCTTCCGGTAGTTTTCCCGCCCGGTGATCTGGATCAGGCCGCGGCCCATGAAGCGCTTCCCATCCCCTGGCTGGGTGTTGCCCAGGTCCTTACGGCCTTCATAGCGAGACTGTGCAGGCGTCGGCCCCCAAATCTCCTTCACCCACTTCAGCTGGCCCGACTCATGCCCGATCTGGGCAAGGAAAGCCGCCTGGCGCGCCGACGTGGTGATCTGGTACCGCTGCATCGCCCTGTTGAGAGCAGGTACAAAAACGCCAGCTCTCTGGCTGGCGTTGGGGTAGATGCGCAGGAGCTGCGCTTCGGTGATTGGCATGCTGACTCCTTAGCTGTTCGGGTACTCGCTGGTTGGGTATCCACCCATGACGGCGAACCCCTTCGATATCCGGGCATCGTCAACACGGCCAGTGAAGAAGAATGACGGCGTGCCAGAGTTGCGAATGGTCCCGATGTAGCTGTTGTCTGCATAGGCATAGAGAGTCACAGCAGCGGCATAGCTCAGGACCTGGACGCCATTGATCTCGGCTGATAGCACTCCGGATTTGCGCTTGGCTCGCACGTGGGTGTACGTGTTCAATGGCAACGTTCCGCCGGTGGCCGACGCAGAGGTGTTGTGCCATGTGGCTACGCCAGTACCGAGAAGCACTGTCAGCGCACCTGTGTTACTGATCGCCATGCGCACCTGGGCATAGGTGGTCGAGTTCGAGTTAATTGCCGCCAGGATGGCCACCGACCCGCCGGCAGGGTATGCCTCAGGACGGAACCAGCCTTCGACGGTAAAGTCTCCGCTGCCGAAATCGAAGTCGCTACTGCTCCCGGTGCTGACATAATCCCCACTGCCATCAAGCAGAAGGCACCCTGAGCCGAACTGCACGTTTGATGTGCTGATCTGGGCGTTACCCGCTGCGGTCCAGGTCTTCCCCTTCTCATCGGTGATCGTAGTGCTGCCGTTCGTGCCGTTGAAGTGCAACAGGGAGCTGACGTTAGCCCACGGCGGATCGCTAGGCGTGATGTTGCCTGCAGCCCCATACGACAGGATGAGCTGCTGAATGCTCATGTCAGGCCAACCCCACTGATGATCCACTCGGTAGCAGTCACCTTGAGGGCGGTGGCCATGCCGTTTGCGGCCAGGGTTCTCGAGCCGGTAGCTCCGGAAACTGCAAGCCG
This sequence comes from Pseudomonas sp. YH-1, assembly GCF_051990045.1. Lineage (NCBI taxonomy): Bacteria > Pseudomonadati > Pseudomonadota > Gammaproteobacteria > Pseudomonadales > Pseudomonadaceae > Pseudomonas > Pseudomonas sp. YH-1. Next base: position 5,894,122 of record NZ_CP178184.1, read on the forward strand.
CATCGTGTCCGTGGTGATCGCGATGGTGATGACCCCGGCACCGTTCTGGTTCACGAAGGTGACGGTATCGCCCACGTTGAAAGCCACCGAGGCGTTTGCCGGAATGGTCCAAGTCCGAGCGGTAGTGTCAACGCTTGGGTGAAAGATGTGCTTGCCCGCGTCACCAAGGATCAGGGTGTAGTTGGCCGATTGGCTGTTCTGGGGGATGTTCCCAGTGCCTGAGCCGCCCCCGCCCGTCTCCGGAAGTGCCCACGCACTGCCAGTATGTCCATAGACCTTGGGCACGTTGTTGGCATCAAGCTCATCGAGTACCGATGCACGCCACCCCTTCGCCGGCGTGATGAATGACCAGGCACCAGCAGCAGCTGACCAGTAGGCAATCTTCCCTGCCTGCCCTGACCACGCCCCCGTTGGGCTGCCGGCGACGATATAGGCTGCCTCGTCTGCCGGTGAGCCGGGTGGTGTAGCGAGGTCCTTGTCGACGATCACGCACTGAACCAGTTGGTTCAGCGTCATGAAGGTCAGGTTCGCCAGGGTCTGGTTGGCGGCGTTGTTCTGCAGCAGCTCAAGAGCTAGCTTTGACGTAGCTGTCACAGGGTGATCTCCAATGGATAGCCCCTGCCTACTACGGCACTGAGCTGGTAGATGCGGAAGGTGATCGACGACTGCGGCGATCCGAAGTCGGTCGTCTGGTTGGCGGCTGAGTACGACCAGGCGGGAGAAGTGACCGGGATCGTGCGCTTCACAGTGGCCCCGGACATCACGTCGATTTCGTAGGCCTCGCTGGTTTCCCCAACCGGGGCCACGATTCCGTTCGTCCACCAGGTGTTGCTCAGCCGGCTCCGGCGCGTGAACGTCCCTGAGAAGTTGCTGGAGACATCACGGCTGCCACGGGCATACACCGGGGACAGGCACTCAAGGTTCACGCCACGGTAGGTGAAGGCCTGGTCGGTGGCGGTATCGATGGACTCACCGGTCGTAACCGCGCGGTAGGTGCGAGCCGAACCGATCGACTCCACCGGCATGCCGATGAAGATATTGTCCGGGTCCTCGAGCAGAACGAACCAATCTCCGCTCTGGTGGAGTCCTGACGCCCACTCGGTGCCACGCTGCCCGCGCACGAAGTCAGACACCAGGTACGTACCGTCGGACTGCAGGGCGGCGTTCTGGAAGCGTACGATCTCCCAGCGCTGATCATTCCCATAGGCTGCATAGTTCACGCCTGCCAGCATCTGGTCGCGTGTCACGCTTTCCAACTCGCCGGAGATCAGGCTGACGATGATGCTGCGCCGGTCGATGACCGTGCAGTTGCTCACCGGCAGAGTCCCTGCAACCCGGCCGAACGTGCCGCGGCCGTCGAACCCCTGCAGGTCGCTCCAGGTCTGCCCGCCATCTGGTGACTGAACCAGCACGCCACCGGTCCACCCATCGGTGTATCCGCTCATCGTGGCCACGAATCCAGGAGTGTTCTGGATCGTCTCGTTCACCACAGGAATGTCGAGCAGAAGAGCTTGGGACGGGCCGTCGAGTGGGATGGTTCCGCTTGGCCCAGGCCCTGGTGCGCCAACTGCGCGACTTGTATAGAGCGGCGCGCTGTTTGCCCTGGCCTTGCAGGTCAGGCGTCCGTCTTCTTCATAGTTGACCTCCGTCTGGCGCAGTTCGAAGGTGCCAAACTTTGCCTGAACAGTTACGACGTCAGATGGCTCAAGCGCCAGGTAAGTAGGCGGCAGCGAATAGCTGAAATCGTCGCGCTCAAGCCAGCGAAGGAACAGCAGCTTTTCTGCCATTTGAGCGATTTCGTCATCGCTTAGGACAAGGGGGATATCACGCTGCTCGATGTTGACGGCTGAGGTGTTGAGCCGTTCATAGGCTTGAGTCGCAGAGCCGTATTCTCTGGTTGAGCTGAGCGCAGTTATGGTCACCTTCTGCGGAAGCTGGGAGTCCATTTCGCGGCTATACGGCAACGAATCCCCAATCTCATCCCCGTTGGCTGCTGCAAGGTCTTCCCATGGGATCGTGGCCACAGGCGTTTGACCGCGCGGGACGAACTTGATCTTGTAGCCGGACGGCACGACGTCGAATGGATAGGCGCCCTGCAGCGGTTCGATAACAGATCGAATCGTTCCACCCGAAACTCTGTACCCGTTGATCTGGGCTGTGAGAAGCGAGACATCCAGATCGCCTGGGCCGATCAACTCGGACAGCAAGCACTCAGCGAACACCACATCTGCAAGATCAGTGACACCTGGGCTTACCGGTGCCGCCAGATAGAACTGCCGGTAAGGCCTGGCTCCAGCCTGCACAGCATTCCAAATGATGACCATGCTGCCGGATGTGATGATGTTCGCCTGGCTAGTCCCGTACCCTGCCGGAAGAGTCCAGATCAGCTGATAGGAGGTCGGAGTGACCACATACACATTCGAAGAGAGTATGTAGATCACGCCGTCCTCTACGGCGATCCTGGTGGTCGGTCCAACACCGATCGATGACGAGTAGTTAAATTGGTCGAGAAGCACCAAGTCCTCGTCGAAGATATAGACCTTCCTTGATACAGCTGAAACTGCGTAAATCTTCCCAGAGTCGTAAGCAAGGCCACCGACACGCTCGATGACATTGGAAGTTGCCTCAAGATCTGCCGTCAGCACATACGGTGCTAGCTTGTACTTGCGTAACCTGCCATCCGTGCTGTTTGCCCCACCAAAGACAATGAAGTCTCCATTCTTCACGAAGCGTGCATCTGTCGCGCCATAGTCGTAGGTAGAGATGCTGGTGAAGTTTTGGTAAGTGCTACTCCAGTAGTAGTATGAGCCACTAACTCCATTGGCAAATGAATCCTCATCGGACTGCCCAATGGCGAATGGTTGATTGCTTGCCGATGAAATGGTGGTTTGGTAGTACGACTTCCCGGCGATAACCCGGTACACATCAACTAGGCTGGTCGGGTATGTATTGTCCCAGCGCCCGATGTAGGCCAGCGACGACTCTCCACTGAAATAGGAAATCTGGCCGTTCCAGTCAGGATTGTTCGCGCTTGGATAGTTCGGAATCCGATCAGACTCGAAGTACTGATATGGCGCATCTGCAGCGGTAAGAAGTTCCACCTTGAACTGCGCAGCCTGAAGCGTGTTGGAGTAATCAGCCAGAGCGAAATCGTAGAAGACGAGGTAGGTGTATCCTCTGAAGGCTGGGGCATTGCCAACGCCAACATCTGCCTCGTAGCGCGGATCGGGAAGCTGATCGTCCGTACCGGTATACAGCTTCCAACCCTTGGCCGCCTGATTGCTCGCGATGATCGTCTCCAGATCATCGCTGCCGGCGTTGTAGATCAGCTTATCGCCGCACCAGATACGGCGAACGCCGGCCACCTCTCCCTGGCACAGCATGAGCGCGAAGGTCGCGAAGTAGGTATAGGTCTTCGTGGTCGTACTGCTGCCACCGCCCTTCCCTCCGCTCTTTTTCTTCTTCACAACCTCCTTGAGTTTGTTGTGCTCCAGCCAGACGACGTTACCTGCGAGCGCCACCGTCCCGTAGATGCGCGGGATGTTCGCGCCGTAGGTCGACTGCTGCCAGGCCAGATCATTGAGCCGGGGGCCAGAAACGGTAGGGCCTTTCGGCGGATCGAGCATACCCCCGATGCTGGCTCCATACGCCGCACCATATACAGCGCCGGCCGGCCCGCCATAAGCGAAGAACCCAACGACTGCTCCGACAATCGCGCCGCCGATCTGCCCAGTGCTGCTCATTGCAGGCCCTCAAAGCGATAGGCACGAACGACTCTGGCGCGCCAGAGGCTGTCGATTCGGTGGTGCGCGACTCCTCCGTGCATTTCGCTGGCATGGATGACGCACGGGTAACCGGCTTCATCTCCGGCATGGATGGCGATGTGTTGCGGCTGTTTGGTCATACGCATGACGAGGATGTCGCCCCTTTCCGCATCACCGACATCGATACGGCGGAGTGCCGGCTGGCCGTCGAGTTGACGCTCCAGCTCGCCACCGAATGGGGTGCGCGGGTATCCAGTTGCGTCCTGGTGAGGGATGCCGAGGGTCTGGCAGATGAAAACGAACAAGCCGGCGCAATCCATGCCAAACCCAAGAACGCGGCCCTGATGCCGAAACGGCGTCCCCTTTGCCAGCAATGCGGTGTTCACGACGTCATCGCGAGTCATGCGCCCCTCCCGATCTGCGTGTATTCCGTTGGCGCAGGAATGTGAGGGAAGGCGTTCATGTTCTTGACGTTTGCCCAGGCCTGGCAGTCGACCAGGCGCTTGCGGCAGCCAGGAATGATTTCGTAGGCGTCGCCTGGCTGAATTGGGTAGTAGGCAGCTTCGTGCAGAACGATCTGCCCGCCAGCGGTGGACTGCTTGATCTGGATTGGCTTCAGCCCTGCATTTGCGCCGGAGGTGAAGCGCATCTGCCCGGCTGTGAAGTACTCATCGACCTCGGTGCGCCCGGTATCCTGGAACTGGTACTGGTTGGTTACCGCGGTGATGGTGCCGGTGCGCAGGAAGGTCGCCAGTTGCGGGCCATCTGGTGCAGATCTAGGGCCAGTGCAACGACTGCGAGTGGTGGCAATGAGGTTGCCATCCAGGGTCTGGTCGAACAGCGTGTTTTGGCACTGCGCCGAATAGATCGGCCCGACTGTCTGATTCAGGGCATCGATAAGCCCCATGAACTCAACTACCCATGTGTCATCCCTTAGGGTTGCCTGGCCGAATGTGAAGACGGTGATCGCCTCCTCATCCTCTACCGGAGCCGTCCAGCTGGTTGCGAACACGTAGGCCCGTGCGCTATCCCACTTTCCGACAGCAACCTGATCTCGATCGAGCATGCCAATCGCAGAGCTGACGATGCCCTGCAGATTCACGCTGTCAGGCGACATGCTGGCGGTGGCGCCATAGCCCGTCCACTCAAAGCCAGAACCTGCCAGATAGGACTGCGTATTGCTCATCACGAGGTCAATCGGATAGGTCGTCCAGCGCAGCGTGGTCCCATCCTGAGCCACCAGACGGACGCAGATCGTCCTCGTCTGGTAGTCGGCGACGTGTGCTTTCATAGGGCTCCAGAAACGACAAAGCCCGCACATGGCGGGCTCAGTTGGAAGGCTTGGCGTTAGGGGTTCAGGAGTTCCAGGATCTGGATTCCAGTGGCGTCAATCGTTCCCCAGTCGGAGAAGGCGCCAGATAGGTCGGTGTCGAAACGGCAAGGGATGTCGAAAAGGAAACCAGCTGTGACAGCCTCTCCGCTCTGCGGCGCTGTGTTCACAGTGCCGCCGCTCGTGTAGTTGCTGAACGCAGTGGAGTTGATGGCTACCGTAATCGTTCCTGCAGTTCTGGCAGTGATCAGGGCGCGGAGACCATTAATCTGCGTCATCCCTTCGCATCCGGCGATCCGCACGCTCTCGCCGATTGCCATGCTGTTGGCCACAGTGATGACTGTGGTCGAGCCTTTTGTGATGCCTGTGATGGTGCCGGTCTTGTTGGCATTGAGCGGAACAAGTCCGGTGGTGTAGTCGACCGAATACATGGCCGGCGGGTAAACGGTTCCACCCACTCCGATCAAGGCTGTCCCGCTCACCGGCTTCCTGATCCGGCGCCGCGCGCACATTGGGTCTGCAGAATTCCCATACCAGCGCATCAGCTGATAGGTCGTCCCGCTCACGAGCAGCATTGGCTGGTCGAAAGCCGTCGGGTCCTTGTCGTAGTTGTTGCTGGAGAAGTCTTTGGTGTCCTTCACCCGGAAGCCACGGAACATCCCGTTCGCCCGGGTATAGAGGTCCAGAATCTTCTGACGCACGAAGCCGATATCGCGCTTGTAGGCGATGTCATAGCTCAGCTGCACGAAAGGATGGCGAAGACTCCGGTACTCGTTTCCACCAATCGTGGTGATGGTCTGAACCGAGTGGTTCTCGCTGAAGCTGCCACCCCAGTCGATGGTTGTCGGCAGGCGCTCTTCGAGGAATGCGGCCATTAGCTGAACCTCGCAGAGCGCTGGATGGCACGATTGATTTCACGGCCGATGGTTGCCCCGGCCTGCTTCCGCTCACGCTCGCTTCCATCGCCGGACACGTTGATGTGGAACACGTTGCTAGTGCTGTTCCCACCCTGCATGCGACTCGGCTTCGTATGGTCGATCACTGTTTCCTGCGGGTGCAGGATCGCCATGAAGCCACCCTTCCCGTCCACGCCGCCAAGACGCGGGCTATTCCCTGTGTATCCACCGCCGTCAAACCCGTAGGCGCCCTTGTATCCAGAAGAACCACCATCAAATAGCCCGCCAAGCCCACCAAGCAATCCCGCCAAGCCTCCACTTCCATCCTCCCCACCAACGGCATAGGCTAAGGCCTGGCGCACCTGAATACGGATGAGATCGGAGATGATCGAATCAGCCAGATCGCTGAAGCTCAGCTTTCCGGTGCGGACGAACTCCACAAGGGCATCTTCCGTTCCCTTCAGGGCGTTGTTGAACAGATCGTAGGTCTGACCGGCGACATCCTTTGCCGAATCGAGGTAGTCAGCGAAGGACTCCTTGGCGCCGTTAGCCCAGTCGCCACGCATCTTGTCGAGCTTGCTGTAGTAGTCCTCGTTGGCTGCAAGCGCATCGTTCAGCCCTGACTTGATCTCGGCTGCTGCGGTCTTGTACTGCTCCGAGCCAAGGAGGTCCTTCGGAGTGGCCTTGTCCAGTTGAGCCTGGTAGCGCTGGAACTCGCGGAAGATGGTGGCTTGGCTGCGAACGCGCTCCAGTTGCTCCTTACCCATGCCGAAGGCGTCCAGCTGACGCTGATACTGCTCCTGACGGCTGTCATTGGAGGCAGCCATCGTCTCCTGGAGTTGGGCCGAGCGCTGCTCTAGCTGCAGCAACTCCTTGCGTTTCTGGACCTGATCGTCCAGCGCAACGTTCATCTGTAGCTGGGCGTTGATGGCGTCCTGATTCGCCAGCAGAGACTTCTGATCGGCGGTGAGCTGACCCTTTCCTTTCAGGTCAGTGATCAGTTGTTGGAACTGGACCTGCGCCTTCTGAGAGGCAGTAAGCTTTTCCTGGGTGCCCAGTTGCGCCTGAAGCTCAGCTCCTTGTTCACGAAGGGATTGCAGCATCCGCGTAGCTGCATCATCGGTGAACGCCTTGGCGCTAGGAGCATTCGGTGCTTTCGGGTCCTTATACTTGGACTCAATGTTGGCGATGTTCTTGGCAATCCGGTCTTCATCCAGGCGCGCATCGTTCGGGTTCGCCTTACGGATGTCTTCGAGTTGCTGCCGGTACTCCTTGATCTCCTTGTTCCGCTTCTCGGCATTGGTCAGGAACTGCTTTTCGATCGCATCGACTTCGCGCTGGGCTGCGATGCCCTTGTCCTGCTCCTCGCGGTAGTTCGCTTCTGCCCTGGCAATCGCCTCTTGCGTCTGCTTCTGCTGCTCAAAGAAGGCCAGTTCCTGGCGGGAGTCACCTTCACCGCCGCCACCAAGGCCAAGCTGGAAACGTGCGCGCCCCTGAGGGCCAGACGAGCCAGCAGCAGCAACCTCTGCCAGTCGATCACGGAGTTGTTGAATGCGCTCGTCAAGCGTCGCCTCGCGGCCAATATCGAGAACGGCGTCCCAGGCATTCTTGGCCGCCGATTTGACTGCATTCCAGGCGGTTTCAATGGTGCCGAGGCTTTCTTTTACCTTACCGGCCCGCTCGTTGAGCGCGTCAGCATAGGCATTCTGCGCCGTCTCTGCCGCCTCATCGGTGCGCCCCTGCTCCTGCAGCGCAGCGATCTGCTCGTACACCGCGGCAGTGAGGTAGTGGTACTGCTCGTTCAGCTCCTGCGAGGCCTTCACCGGGTTATCTGCCAACTTGGCGAACTCAGCCACCGTTTCCGAGACTGCTTTCCCTGTGGCGCTTTCCCAAGCTACCGCAGCAGTAGCCAAGCCTTCCAACTGGTCCTGGGCGAACTTGCCGGAGGCAACGAACAGGTTCAGCGCATCAGCGGCTTGGCTCGTCGTGCCTGACGTGGCACTGATCGCCTTCGCCATGCCTGCCAGCTCACTGGTCGTCGTGCCCGCAGCGTTACCAGTGGTGATCAACGACTTCGCAAACGCTGTCTGCTCATCACTGCCTTGCTTGTAGGCCAGGCCAAGAGCGCCAACCGCTGCTGCCGCCAACGTAAACGGGTTGATGAGCCCGACGGCATATCGCCCAACCGCAGAGAAGGCAGGGCCAATGCCGCCGAAGGAGTCCTTAATTTGCCCTCCCTGCTGAAGCAGGACTGTGAAAGGACTCTGTCCACTCGCAAGGCCAACAGAGATGTCGGTGAATTGCGCCGGGAGCATCCGCAGTGCGGCGGCTGTCTGTTTTGCCGAGACGCCTGTGCGCTTAAGCTGGTCGTCTGCGTTGCTCAGTGCATCTCGCGCATCTTTGATCTTTTGAGAGTAGATGCCAAAGTCTTCGGCTCCGATTGCCCCAGACGACTTGAAGCCACGAAGGCTCTCTTCCATCTTGTCCAGGCGACCAAGAGCACCAACTACAGGGTCAATACGCCCCAGAAGCTCAGCGAGCGCATCGCTTTCGTCCTGTACCGCCTTCGTAACCCTGGCAGTGCTCGCCGGCAGATGATTCGAGGCCGTCGCAGTCTTAGAAAGCTCCTCGCGATATCGCTCGATCGAGAACGCAGCAGTCTGGAACGAGGTAGAGGCATTCCCGATTTGCGTGCTAAGCGCAGAAAAGTCGAGCCGCCCAAACGCCGAAATCAGAGGGTCAATTTTCGCAGCCAGAGCCGTCAGGGCATCGCTCTGATGCTCGATTACGGTGGTCGTCTTCTCAACCGCTGGAGCAACTGCAGTTGCTGTTGTGCTGACCTTCGCTGACTCGTCACGGAACTTACCAATTGCCAGTGCGGCAGACTGGAAAGCACCAGACGCAGACTCGATCTGCGTGCTGATTTTCGTAAAGGTCTGGGCTGCAGCATCCTGCCGCGCATTCAGCTGTTGCAGCTCCTTGATGATCTGACCGGTATCGCCGGAGATCTTGGCGGCTGCTTTGCTCCACGCGTCGCCAGCCTTGTCAGCTGCGCCTTCGGACTCCTTGCCCTTCTGGTTCAGATTATCAAGATCATCGGCAGCCTTTTTGACGCTATCCGTTTTGATCTCAATACCGAGCGAGGCGATATCAGGCATGGCTAGTCCTTGGCATGAATGACGGCAAGTGCTGCACGCTCAAGAACCTGGACGCAATCAAACACGTCGCGGCGGTCCTTTTTGCGGACATCCTCGAGCTTCATGACGATGGGAAGTGCGGAGTAATCGAGGCCAGAGGCGCCGGACATGCCGACGCGCCACTGGGTGCTCATGGACTGGAAAATGCGGAGAGGAAGCCAGTTGTCAGGGAGTACAAAAACGACTTGTTGATCCCTGAAGTCTTCGGCCGTAAACCCAAAGGTAGCCAACTCGCTATCGGTAGGCGCTCTCCGATAGATCGCCTCGGCTACCTCTGTCAGTTTCCCAGGCGGGCTGGGTTCAGGCCTTCGAAGTACGCCTTCTTGATGGAGTCCAGGGCGGTAATACTGCTTTGAAGCAGCCTACGGCTGGAGTCCTCATTGCATTCGTCATCGAACTCCCAGGCGCTGACAAGATCAGCAACCTCCTTCGCCTCAATGCCGATCTTCAGTTCGACGCGTTGCTTCATGCTTAGCTCTTCGCCCTTCGTCTCCAACTCCTCGGCCACATCCTTCCGGCGCAGCTCCCACTCTTCCAGTAGTTCTGCAATCTCGGATTGAGTGCGATATTTGAAGGTGAAGCCGACCTCAATGGTCCCTCCGCCAGCACGAGCAATGGTTACTGGCGCGGTGAAGGTCGGGTCTTGGGCGATCTTGAACTTTCCAGCCATGGGCTCTCCTGAAACTAGAAAGCCCGCTTTCGCGGGCTATTGGTGATTACGATGCGTAGCGCACAGGCTCGTTGAGCATCGCCAGCGAGAGCGTCAGAGCCATGACCTGGTTCTTGGTCAGAGTCGGCGTCTTGTTCAGCGAAACGTACATGTTGTAAAGCAGGATGCCGCCGCTTGCGAGGGTGATCCGGAAGGCGCGCGGCAAGCGATCATCATTCGCGGCCTCGATCACCGGGTACTGCGGCAGGTTCGGGTCGTCGGCGATTTGGAACGACAAGGCAGATGCAGATTTCACAGTCGGGATCTGAGTTTCGAAATCCTGCTCCATGAACGAGTAGGTAACGAACTGCTGATCGCCGCCGGAACTGGAACTGTCGAGAACCTGGGCGACCTGCTGGAAGGTGGTCGCCTCACGAGCAGAGCCGATACCGCTGCCGGCCGGGTACAGGGTGGTGCTGATGGTATTGATCCCTTCGAGCACGAAGGTATCAGTGGTGACCGCCCCCACTCGGACGACCTTGTTGTTCAGCCGAGACCAGCCAGAGGTAATTTCGATGATATCGCCGACGGCAAAGCCATGCGCGGTGCTGGATGCTACGGCCGGATTGGCATTGGTGATGGCAGTGATGGTTTTGGCGGCGCCATAGGCAGATGCCATAGCAACCGTCGACCCGTTGGGGAGTGAAACGGCCATGGTGTAGTCCTCTCTTTGGACAATAAAAAACCGCCTCTCGGCGGTCAGGGGTGCCCAACGGGCGGTTAGATGACGTCGGCCCGGTACTCAAATGAGACAGGGATGGTGATGATGTCGGAATCTTGAATGGCCGGCCCCTGCGAGCACGGTGTCCGTATAAAGACGGTGAATGCAGACTTACTCAGGGGCAGGTTGTTCGGGAAAAGCGTTCTTAGCTCATCGGCGATGCCTCCTGCCTCTCCGGTGCCGGTTCCTGACTTGGTAACGATGCTTATCTGAAACACCCCAAAGAAGGCCTCGTGCACTCCTTCAAGGTCTTCGCTATCAGAGTCGGCTGGGAGCAGAAAGCAGCGAAGGTAGGTCTTGCCGTCAGCAGGTGGGTCGAATGGCACATTCTGATATGCAATCCGGAGCGCAGGAGCGCGCGCCGCAGCCCACGTCTTGAGCCGCCCTTCATACAGGGCGCGGATGGTCTTCTGACTCAATCTGGAAGCTCCTGAACGGCTCTGTTGACGAAGCTTTGGAACTCGGCGACGGTGACGCGCACCATGCCAGCAGGCGCTTGGCTCGAATGCCCGTATTCCAATGGTTGGGCATATGGAACGTTGTTCATAAGCCAAATTGATCCGACTTCTGAGTTAAAGGTCTGGATAACGGCCAGACCTTCCTGTTTAGTTTCGTTGCCCTGCTGATCTACGCGCTCAAGCTCTCCGGTTTTCGCCACATTGAACGAGACCTGCCAATTCCCCCGGAATCGGCCGCCCACGTAGTTCTTCCCAGATGTGAGCGGGAACTCCTTCTTCAGCGCGCGCTGGCTCTTCTCTCTGGCCAGTCTTACCGTGCTCTTGAGGTTCCCTTTCTTCGTGTAATTGGCCGGATTGGATTTGATATCGGCGTTTATGGCACCGACGAAAAGGTTATGAGTTTCTCTCGCATAGACCGCGGCCTTGTTTGCTGCCCATAGCTCAGGATTGCCGACCGGGGACCGGTCAACGATCTTGTTCAGCATGTCAATCGAGACCTTCTTCACCACCAGATCGGCGTTAGCCTTCGCCTTCTCGATGAACGCGTTCAGGTCTAGGGAGAAGCTCATTTCCGGCCTTGCACCTCAAAGCCGACAGCCAGGCCCGCATAGTTCCAGGGCTTCACCGTCTGAGCGATGTACTGCTGGCCGTCAAAGAGGATGATGTCTAGGGTCAGCGGTTCTGGCGTATCTGTACCATCGAGCAGCAAAGGCGACACAAGGAACAGGACGTCACCAGCCTTCACAAGGCTCCCGTCTATGTCCTTCAGGTCGTACTCCTGTCGGAATGCCGACCCGGCATAGTCGACAGTCGTGTCCGTGGACGTGCCAGTCTCTGGATCATACTCACCTGCAGTGCGCTTCCGCAGGGTCATCTCCAGGCCTTTTCCGCCGCGACTGCGTGGCGCTAGTTGCCTGGCCGCCATGGCCTTGGCACGGTCGTAGATGTCGCTCATGCACGCACCAGGCGGCCGTTGTACGGGCCAAGCGAATATTTGGCGAAGAAGCCGGACGATTGCCTGCCTGCAGCTGGCTTCGCCTTGTAGCTGTTAAGTTCCGAGTACTCAGTTTCCAGGGGGCCTACCTTCTCGCGAGAAATGGCGCCCTGTCGCTCTTCCGGCGGGTCGATATCGTCCTGGTGGATTTCACAGGCAAGCGCCATCTGCCCCATCTTGATGTTGCGAGGCAGCGATGCGCCATCCGCCATGAAGCCACGGCGGATGGCGTAGTTGCGCGGCCACGGCAGGCCCTGCTCGTCATGAAGCTGGGTACCGACCCACTCCATACCCCACATGGCAACGCCGGCGCGGCGAAGGATTGCCTCACGCGCGGTGGTGTCATCCGGGATTGTCCAGCCGTAGTCACTGGCGAACTGCACCAGTTCATCTACGGTGGCGAAGGAATCGGCATCAGGCAGGCCGGCGCCGGTCTCGATGACGAGCGCCATGATCAGGCCTTACCTTTTGCCAGAGCGTCGGCGGCAGCCTTCTTCAGGCCTTCTGCGACGACAGTGCCATCAGCGCGGACGACGGAGTAGTTGCCTCGGCCCTTCTGGACCACAGTCAGCATCTGCTCGGTCTCGGTCTCGGTCTCGGTCTCGGTCTCGGTCTCGGTCTCGGTCTCGGTCTCGGTCTCGGTCTCGGTCTCGGTCTCGGTCTCGGTCTCGGTCTCGGTCTCGGTCAGAGTGTTCGTGACCTCTTCAACCTGAGCAACCACAGCAGGCTGGCCGAGCAGCTTCTCTAGCACGAAGGCGGCAGCAAGGCCCTCCTCCATCTCCGGTACCGTCCATTGGCCGTAAGCTACGCGGGCGAAATAGGCCTCACGGTCCTTGAGCTCAACGCCGGCATAGGGCGCCGGGCCGTGGGCCTCGACCGGAACACCTGCGAGAAGCGCGTCATGGCCGATGTTGCTGTTCCAGGTGACGATCTTGCCGGCACGGGCTAGAACGTCTGCCAGTGGCTCAGCATCGCCGCCAGCAGCGGGATGAGCACGGAACTCGTCATGCTCGACGGTTTCTGTCCAGGCCTCCAGCTTCGCCTCGGTGTCGAACTGGTGGGCTGCATCGCCGATGACCTGGGCGCAGAGAATGACCGGACCATCGCCCTTCACAGGCTTCTGGATATCCAGCCCCAGCGCCTCAAAACGGTCGCTCGGGCATTCGAATTCGGGGATCTTGTTCAGGCCGCCAAGGCCGACCTGCCAATAGCCTTCTGCATCGTCAGCGGTGGCACGGTTCAGGTAGCCGTAGTCGATGACGAGGACCGGCACGTCGCGCTCCTGGTAGTCACGCAGCGCATCGGCGCCCTTGCCGCGCAGGCCAACGATCACAACGAGATCGAAGTCCTCGATGCAGCCATGCCCGTAGTCCGGCAGAGAGCGGAACAGTGCGCGCTGGCCCTGCAGTTCGAAGCCATGCTTCATGGCCACAGCGGCAACCTGGTGGTCCCGCGCGTAGATACCGATCTTCATTGCAACCTCCAAAAGAAAGCCCCTCCGAAGAGGGGCTTCTGGCCTTAGCGGCTCTGGATGACCACGCCCGCGAAGTCCTTGAAGGAATCGCGGTTCGGGTCCCAGTTGGTGCCGGTACCCAGAGCGGTGTCGGTGGGGTTGGCAGCGCCGTTGGCGATGTCCCACTTGAAGCCGCGGACGCCCAGGTTGTAGGCGAACTCACCCTGCAGGCGGGTGATCAGGTTCTCGTTGCCGGTCACGTTCTCGATGACCAGTTCCTCTTCCTCGGTGTTCTCGACGATCAGACCACCGGCGGTGAGGCCGAGGGTGTAGTAGTCGGTCACAGCGGTGGAACCGGAGCCGGAGTTCACGAGCAGCGCGTCGGAGTCGGTCACCAGAACCGGGCGGTTCAGGGTTACCGGGGTACCGGTGGCCACGTTGAAGTTCGACACGCCGTCGATGTTGGAGGTGATCTGGTTCTGCACCAGGTCGTAGTAGGCCTTGGAGTGCATGACCCAGCACACGATCTGGCTGCCGGCGTCGCCGAACTTCGACAGGCCGGAGACCAAGCCAGCGGTACCGAGGGTGCCGTTGGTGGGGATGGTGTACTTCACCGATGCCTGGGCGTTCAGAGCGGCGCGACCGGCACGCAGGGCGGAGTTGAGCATTTCCACCTGCATGGCCTTGGCTGCCTGCTCACCGAGGATGAAGGACATCTCGTCTTCAGCCAGGCCGGCCATGATCTTGCGGAAGGCGTCCTTGGTCTGGTCGACCGGGCCGATCTTGCGGTTCAGCTTGACGCTGACCCATTCGTCCTGGGTCATGCCGAGAATGGTGGCGGCCGAGGTGCTGGTGGTATCGCGACGGGTGATCAGGTTCGCGACGTTCTTGAAGAACGCCTGTTGCGAGTAGTCACCGCGGCGGCTGATGGTGGACAGGGCGATCGCGCCGGCCGAGGCCGCGTTGAACGCGTTGCTGTTCTGGGTCAGGGTCTCGATGACGCCCGCCTGGAACTGGTCCTGATAGACCTTGAAGTCAGAAGCTTTGCCTGCGGCCATGATTCATTCTCCCAATGGCTTAGGCGGGAAGCGCCAGGTAGGCGTCTTTCCCGTTTTTGCTGATGTATTCGGCCTTCTGCTTGGCGGTCATCTTGGACCGCGGGGTGCCCGGCCGAACGTCGCTACCAGTGCCGCCGGCGCCGCTGCCACTGCCGTTGGCAGGGAACCAGTGCGGGCGAGTCTCTTTCATCTCCGCGAACCACTCCTTGAGGGTCAGCGGCTTGCCGTCTTTGCCGAAGCGACCTTCTTTGGCGATGGGGTTGCCCTCATCGTCCAGCTCGAAGTCGCGCGAAGCAGCCAGCATGGCGTCCTCCATGGCGAACTTGTGGACGCCCGCGTCGGTGGCGGCGCCGATCACTTCGCCCTTGAGCACGCGGGAAGCGAACTTCTCGGTGCGGGACTGGTGACGGGTTGCCTCGTCGCGAGCGGCCTGCAGATCGCGGTCATAGCCGGACTTCATGCGCTCAGTGCGCTTGCTCAGGACTTCGTCGATCTTGCCCGCTGCGATGAGCTGGGCCTCTTCGTCGTCCGAGAAGCGCTGCAGGATGGATTTCACGGCCTCGGGGTCGATGCCGTCGAAGGTCTTCAGCTTGTCGCCCTGCTCTTTCAGCTTGCCCAGGAGTTCGGAGTTCTTGGTCTTGAGACCGCCCACTGCCGCAGTTACCTGCGCGTCGATCAGAGCCTGGATTTCCGGGGTGATCTCTGGCCCTTGGCCGCCACCACCGTTACCGCCGTCGCCGCCTTCTTCCTGCATGAACAGCTGCTTGAGTTGGAACATGTGTTATCCCCTTGGGACTGTTGGCGCCCTTGGCGCATAAAAAAGCCCCGGCATTGCCGAGGCTGGAAAGAAAAAGCCCGCTCAGTGGCGGGCTTTGGGTGATTGATCCGGCTAAGTGACTGCTCCGGGCTTACCGTGTGCTAGGTGAGTGATTCTCGGATCGAATCCAACTGATGAATATCGTCCCACGAGAGCCCCTTCTCCAAGAGTTCATCCGGAGTAAGCTCGCGCAGCGCTCGTATCAGAGCAACTCGAGCGGCCGGCGGAAGCTTGAGAATTGAATCTTCGGACTCATCATCAGCCGGTAAAGGAATTCTGTAGCTCATCCGACCACCACCCTCTCGCCCTTCATGAAGCACAGCGCGCAAAGCAGCTGCTTCGTGCCTCCGGAGGGCTTGCTGTTCTTGATCATGACGCCGATCTTGGTCTCGATTACCTCGATGCAGCCGCAGCGGTGGCAGCTGACGGTATAGCTCGGCCTGGATGCCTTCACGCGATCGATCACGCGCTGCTTTGGCGTGTCCGGTGGCGGCGTGCCGTCGATTACCTTGAATGGGTGCTTATCGGTCATGCAGCGATCTTACGCCGCAATATCGGCGAATGCAGCCTCATCCATCTCCTTCAGTTGATCGATCGTGTACCACTGGCCGGTCGGGCTGTAGAAGTCGTCCAGTTTGATGCCGCCCGACTTGTAGAGCTTGAAGCGTTCAGGGCCAAGCACCTGCTCAATGCGGGCATCCGACTGTTTGCTTAGCCACTGGTTGTAATCCTGATCCGCCGGCACCTGGCCATCCATCGAGGCACGCTGCGAAGGCGTCATCTCATCGATCGGGATTCCCAGCTCACGCCACGACTTTGTGACTGGCGAACTGGTCGAACGGCAGTTGAAGTGCAGCTTGCCTGGGCCTTGGAGCCAGGGAATCTTGTGCCCGATCGGCTTGTGCGTCTCCGCGGTGTATTGCAGCTGATCGCGGATGCGGCACTGCGCCGACGTCTTCGTGTCCAGTGTGCTGACCCATATCTCAGCCTTGATGATGTCGCTGTTGGCCGAGGTGAACTCTTGCCGTGCAGTCGCCGCGGTGTGGCTGATGGCCGTGCGGACGACCGTTTCCAGGTCCTTACGAGGCCGCTGAAGGAAGCCATCTGCATACTTGTTCGCCCGAGTACCGCGAATCTCGCTGACGATCTGTGCGACCGTCTTGCCTTCCATGTAGCCCTGGCGCACCGCGTTGCGCACCTTGGCCAGGCGGTCGGCTTCGATGGTCGAAGCCCAGTCACGCAGCAGGCGCCCCTGGAATGGGCGAGCCATCGCCGCGGCATAGGCCTGCTCGACGCTGACCTGCGCAATCGGGAAGTGAACCTGCGCCGGTGCCGGGATCGTGGTCTGGAACAGCTGGTACTGCCAGTTCAGCTCGTAGCCGGCCAGGTCCTTCAATTCCTTGCCGAGCTCCTGCGCCACTTGGGCGTACGCTGCCGCATTCACCTCGCGGACCGAATCCAGCAGCGTCTCCAGCCGCTCAACGGTGAACGACTCGGCAGGCATCCGATCAAGCGCTTCAGCCAGCGCAACCATCAGCCGAGCATCCGATCGGTTGAGCGTGGCGATGATCTTGCGGACCACGCCAAGGCTGTACTGCTGCAGCGAGACGGCGTGAGCGACCGACTCGTCCTGGATGACCTCGTTGACGGTGGACACTTAAAGAGTCCCCAGGGGCGGCCCTTGGTCAGCGATGCGTTGCTGCTCTTCCGCCCAGTCAAGCTCACTGGAAAGCACACCGCGGCGCTGGTACTCGTGGAACAGCGTTTCGTCGGACAACCTGCTCTGCGCAGCCATGTTCAGCAGCAGCGGCATGGTGGTCTCTGGCACGTAATCCGTTTCGAAGTTGCCGCGCGCCTGGACGTGGCCGCCCTCAGCCTCGCCGATGTAGTCCGCCATGATCTGAAGCATCTGGGCCACAGCATCCTCGAACTGCCCGGACATCATCTGCAGCGGCGACATCTCGATCGCAGCGTCTTCCTGGGCCTGCTCGGCGGTCTTTGGCGCGGCATTCTCCAAGCGGAGGAGCTTGGCGCCGGCGATGCGCATCTCCTCAATCATGTCCTTCAGGGAGTCTCGGCCTGCCTCAATGGCCTTGCCGCCGTGCTCCACGTAGGTGAGCTTGGCGTCCGGGTTGTCGTTCTTGGCCAGCGTGCCACCGCCGATCACGATGGCGTGGTCCTGTTCGAAGCCGGCGCCGAACAGGATTGGTACCCGGGCGTAGTGCAGGATCGTGTCCTGGTCGCTCTGGCTCTGCCAGTGCTTCACGTTCAGGTAGGCCAGTTCCATCAGCGGCGGCTTACCGGTGAGGAAGCCGGTGCGCTTGGTATAGAACGGCACGATCGGGACGTAGCCGAGGCTGGACGCGCCTTCGTCGTAGAGTGTCCAGGCGTCCTTGCCGTCGTTCCGGTAGATGGCCCACTTGCCGGGCTCCAGCACGCGCACCTGCTCGACAGCCTGCTGGGCGAAGGCGCCCTGGTCTTCGTAGACGCATTCCAGGTACCGGAACTGCAGCAGTTGACCGCCGGACTCCTTCCAGCCCAAGACCTGCTCAGGACGGATGTGGATCGCGTACGGCCGGGCGCCAGTGGTGATGACGTCCGCCTCGGTTACGATAGTCTCGCCGTCTGCCTCGCTCGCTGGGCTCTGCGGATAGTCGACGTAGACGAAGCTGATTGCCTTGGCCAGGGCATCTTCGAACCAGGCACGGCCGAACACGGTGCCGCTGTTGCCCTGCTGGTCAATGTCCTGCCAGTACCCCTTCAGCCGTTCCGGCACGTCATCCATCAGGTGGATCGGCTCGGCGAACACCCGGCTGCCCATGTTCATCACGGTTTCCGAGTAAGCAGGCAGCAAGGTCGACGTCATCAGGCGGCACTTGTACGCCTCGGAGTCCTCCGCCGGCCAGCGCGGCAGCAGCGCTTCACCGGCAGCACGCATCGCCCCGGTCCCGCCCATCAGCGGGCTGACGATGGCCCAATGGGCACGCATCTTCTGCACGTCGTCGCTGACGATGCTCGGATCATCGCTCATTGAGTTACATCCTTAGGGGCTCGGAGGTTGCTTTGCGTACGCGTTTGGTCTTGGCCACTGCGAAGTAGCGGAAGGCGTCTGATCCGTGGGACGACCAGTCATGCAGGGGCTTGTCCTTCCAGCACCCGTGCTTCTCGTCCCACTCCTTGCGGTAGTTCTCCAGGGCGTTCAGGCCCTCTTCGCACATGGCCTCGTCGAAGGCGCAGCGCGGCAGAATCTCGCGGACCTGCTCAATGCCTTCGTCGACACCAAGCTTCGGGACCACGTTGAATTTGATGGCGTATCGCTGGCCGTCGATCTCGTAGCCTTCCTTCGCCAGTTCTCGGCGGGTCTTGCCGTCGCTGCCGAATTCGCGGTTGTCGATGTCGTGCGGGCCCCAGTGCTCTCCGTAGGAGTAGCCGCGCTCCTTGGCCTTGTCTCGCAGCACCTTGAGGTAGTGCCGCAGGCCCTCTCCGCTGTTCTCGTAGTAGTCGGCGACGTGGAACTCTTCGCCAACCTCTCGAACGAACCAGATCGCGGTGGAGTCGCCAACACCGATATCCCAGAAGGTGTGGACCGCCTGGTGACTGTTGTCGGGCAGCTCTCCGATGCGATGCTTCTCGTAGAGCTTCGAGAACTGCTTGGCGTAGTAAGCGCCTTCGACCGACTGCTGGAAGGCCTCCGCCGGCGTCGACGGGTATTCCCGCTTCATGTCATCGCCGAGGGTTCGTTCCTTGGCGACGTACCAGGCCTTCTGGCCTTCGCTCAGCTTGATGCCGTGCTTGGCCTCAAGCTCCTTGAAATAGTCCTGCAGGCGCTGCGGTGCAGGCGATAGCGGCTCAACCTGATACTCAGGGCTGCGCCACCAGGGGAAGAAGAAGAACTTCCAGTCCAGCTTGCCCAGTGGCGCGCCGGTGATCTTCTGCTTTTCGGCCGCCTGGCTGAAGTCGAAGAAGTAGCCAGCCCGACCTTCTGCCGTCGACTCAATGGTGACGACGCAATCAGCAGCCACTGCCTCAAAGGCACCAGTGACAATCTCCCGGGCCTTGTCCGGGTACTTGGCGCAGATCTTCCCGAACTCGGAGACGTGCAGGTATCGCAGTGTGCCGCCGCGGAAGGAGGTGCTGACGTACAGCGATCCGCCCTTGGCGAACACCAACTCGCCGGCCGCATCGTTCCTGGCAGGGTTCGCCTTCCTGATCTGCTCGGGCAGATGGTCGTAGGCGTACTTCACCTTCTCGCGGAACAGGCGCTTGGCGTCGTTCAGCGTGTGAGCGATCAGCGCGCACTTGGCCGACTCGAACAGCGCCGCATCCAGCTGGATGATGCACTGCTCAGTCGTGAAGCCCAGCTGGCGGGCCTTCAGGATGATGTTCCGGGTGTGCAGCCCCTCGAAGTAGTCGAGCTGCTCCGGCGTCATCCGGAACCGAACCTTCTTACCGTGTCGATCCGTGATGAAGTAGAGGTTGTTCAGGCGCCATTGCTTGTCCCTGAGCAGCTTCAAGTGCTCGGGCTTCATGCTCAGGCTTCCTTCGATAGCTCATCCATCAGCTTGGACAGCTCGTCCGAATCGGTCGGGGTGTCTTTGTCGTCCAGGCCGAATGCCTGGCGCTCCAGGATTTGCAGGTTCTTCATGGCCGAGGACAGCTGGAACAAGGTCTTGGCGTTGCTGGGCAGCGCGACTGCGGCGAGCATCGTGGCCCTGCGCATTCCGTTCTTGTCCTCGCGCGTCTCGTCCTCGATCGCGTCTTCGATCTCTTCCCGCTTGCGGATGGTCAGCAGCAGGTCGTCCATCAGCAGATCAGCAAGGTTCGTGGCCTTGCGGATGTCGCGGCGATGGGAGCGAACAACGGTGGCACCTTCCTGGGCGGCCTCCTCGATTATCCCTGCATCATCCTCAGGGTTCGCAGGTTGATCGTCGCGAACCTCGCCGCGAACAAGCTTATTGCGAACTTCCTTGCGGACCTGCTCGGAAAGGTCACGCTCCCAACCACCAGCCTTGGCCCGCTTGCGGATGGCGGTGTCGCTCACTCCGTGGCGGTCGGCAATGGTGCGGATCGATAGGGCCCCGGCGCGGAAGGCGCGCTCAATGGCTTCCCAGTCGGTTTGCTTGGTGCTCATCTCTATTCCCGCGCGAACACGGCATCCATCCAGGAAGCTTCGCCGAGCCTGAACATCGCCAATACCTGAAGGTCATCAGCCTTCGGGCCGAAGCCGAAGATCTCGACCTCGCCACTCTCGCCCATCATTGCCAGGGCGCCGATTTCGCATGGCGAGAGCTCGCCGCTCTTCAGTTGAGCGATGATCTTCTCCAACGCTTGGATCGCATCACGCCAGCCTTCACGCTCGAACTGGACGACCTTGAGGTCTGCGCTCATTTGGCATCCTCGAACGCGATCTTCATGCCGCGCGTGACGGTGGAAGCGATCTTCTCGCCGTCAGGCTCCATGCCGGTCAGCCAGGCGAACAGCATGCAGGCGCGCAGGTATGCGATTACCCACCAGGAACGCTTGATGGAGACAGTCAGTGAGCAAACGGCCATGGAGCTTTCCTCGGCCCGTATGTTCTCTTGAGCGCAGCACGCAGAGCATCCATGACCGGTGAAGGCGCTTCGATCCGGTACAAAGCCTGCTGAGCCATGAGCTCGATGGCTTCCCTGGCTGCAGTCACATTCTGGTCGATACGCTCACGCCAACCTGGAATCTGCGGTTGCCCGCTGAACCTGAGCGCATTGCCGAACTTCATCATGCAGCGCTCGACTGCGGTCTCTTCGCGCTCTACCAGCTCGTAGCGCTTGATCACGTCGAAGACGCCGATGGCTTCTTGCTCTGTGGGCAGCATCTCGACCTCAACGCGAACCACGTCGTCGTGGCGCATCTCAAGCTTGATGCTGGTGACCTTGCACTCAGGCAGGCCAAGAGCCTCGATAACTTGCTGGCCAATCTGGCGAGTGGTGACGGCCATCAGCAAGTAACCACCGGCTGGCCGAGGAAGTACGGATCATGCGGCCGACGGAATGGCCACACATCGTGCGATCGCTTCCCGGTCTCGCGGATCGACTCAACGATCTTGTCGAGATCGCCAGTGGGCGCCTTGATATCGACCTTGACCTCTGGCGTCACCTTCACGAAGACGGTCTTCAGGTGATCCTTGATCGACTGCCATTGCTCGGCGGTAGGCTCGGAGCCGTTCAGCTCAACGAAGCCTTGCAGCCAGTAGGAGAACTGTTCAGACGTCATCTTGCTTCACCTCTCGCGGAATCGAGGGCTGAACGATCACCCGGGACACCGCAACCGCCACGCCGAGAACCATGTTCACGGCAGCAAAGATCATCGGGTCAACCGCGCCCTGGAATGCAGACCATCCAGTTGCAGCGGCGTTGAGCGCCACTCCGAGGATGGAAAGCTGCACACTGCTCAGCCGCCACCAGTGCTTGGCTTCAGGGATGAGCTTCATCGGGTTTCACCGCGGGTAGTTGTTCGAGGCTTTCGGCGTAGCGCTTCCACTCGGCCGCTTCTTTCATGGCCTGGCGGAGCTTTCGCCGGATCGGTCCAATTGGTTCGCACTGGCAGTCGCACTCGCGAACTACCGGTGTCGGCGTATACGGCCTGGAGGGCATCGGCGCCCTCACCTGCTGATTCGCGCACCCGGCGAGCAGGAGGACCAGCAGCAGCCGTTTCACTTCGGCCTCGTCTGAAGAACCAGCCCCTTCTGCCATTCCATGATCTGGGCGACTTTGAACCGGCTCTCTTGGGCTTCGACCCTCAGCGAGTCGATGAACTTGTCACTGCTGTCTCTGGCGCGCTCCAAGGCCTCGACCCGTTGGGTCAGAAGAGCCTGGCTTGTCTGGTAGTTGCTGAGCTGGGCGTTGATCGAAGAGAGCGACCCGATCACGAAGGTGAAGGCGCCAATCGCAGCAGCGGACAGGAGGGTCTGAACCACCGGGACCACGAGCTTAAACAAGGGACTGTCCGCAATGCGCGAAACGTCGGTCATTGCGTGTCTCCAGGAAGAAAACGCCGGGGACGTACTAGATAGGCCCGGCAGAGGGCGCTGGGGAGCGCGCGGAAATCTGTGATTGTCCGAGCACGCGAATTGGCAGGAACGGAAATTCCCGGCAGGCTCGGTCGTAGTCGTTGGGGTGGATCAGGATGCTATGGAGCGTGATTCCGCGTCTCTGCGCCTCGTAGTACCAGCGCTTGATGCGGGCTTCGAGGCTCATCCTGATCTCCGAAAACGACAAAGCCCCAGCGATTGGCTGGGGCTTTGGGGGTTGAACTTCTTCAGGGGGAAGTTCGAGTTATGGGAGGAGCATAGCGCCACCCGAGATATTTGGCAATGCTATATCGTTTCGATCTTACGCTGCCTCGCACATGAGGTTGATTGCCTGGCTTACCGGCGCCAATGCGGCCTTATCCAGGTCGTCGCAGGCGAGGAAGCAAGCATCGACAAACCCGCCCCACTCACGACTCCATGACTCACTGGCGAGCAGTGCGCCTCGCTCAGCCAGCAGCCATGCCCTGAAAGCCTCCGGAGAGGACAGAGGATCGACGCCTGAGCTCTGCCCGCCCTGGTGCATCCGGCGATAGCGGAACAGTACGCCGGCGGCGACTGCTTCGGCCTTTGGGATGCGCTTGGCATACATGCGCTCGCCACGGCTGTAGGCCACGTCAAAGACCATCCGCTCCGACCGCTCCCGCAGGTCATCCGGGCAGCCCATGCGGCCTTCCGGTGCGTAGAGGTGATGTCCGAACACCTGGAGCCCAACAGGAAGAGTGCAGATAGCTGTCTGCACCATGCCGGCCAGCGTGCGGTGGACGCAGGCGGCAACCGAACGGTTGATCTCCGACTTCTGCACCGCCACCCCGAGCTCCTGGATCATCGCGAAGTGGGCGGCGTTACCACTCTCCGCAGCGTGGAGGCAGTCGTGCCAGGCTGTGCGTGCGCTATTGAGCTTCATGCGGCTGTTCCCCTTTTCAGCTCGCGCACCTTGGCGCGGAATTCGGCCGTTTTTGCCTTGATCTCGTCGACGGTCCATTTCTGCGGGTCATGCGGCCCCTCGATCCAGAGCACAACCTCCTCACCAACGCGGCGTACCAGTTCAGGCCGGTATCCCATGATGTTGCCGCTCAGGTGGGAGTTGCAGATGGAGCAGGCACGATGCACGTTGCGCGGGTCGAAGCGCAGCGCCGGCGTGGATCCAACGCTGCGATAGTGCGAAGCGTGCCATTGGCCATCCCATGTGGCCTGGCGGCCGCAGCTCACGCAGGGAAGATGCGCGTCCCTGAGACGGATATAGGCGTTGAACGCGGCCTGGCAGTCCTTCAGGTGATCTGCCCTACTCTTCAGCTTCTCCCGGCGCACCTTGATCTCACGGCGTTCCCGCCGCTCGATCGACTTGCGCTCTCTGGCTTGCTTCCTGGCGAGCTTCTCGTTGGCGAGGACGATGGCGCAGTCAGTGCTGCACCAGGTCTGAAAGCCCTTGGCCGGGACGAAGGGGGCGCGGCAGGTCTGCACGGCGCACTTCTTTGCCTTGGGCTGGCGGGTGGAGAGCGTCATTTCGCCTCCTTTGGATCCACCAGGATCAAGACAGGTGCGCCCATGAACCATGTGGAGTCCTGGCCGCACTTACCGCAGGTCAGGCGGTCGTGCATCTGGTCGACCTCTACCGAACCAGCCCACCCGCCGCAGTTCCCCTGCCACGTCTTACAGTGGGGGCACATCTGGTCGCTGAAGCGCGTCTCAAGCCAGCACTGGCGCTCTTTGCGCTCGGCGAACTTCTTCAGCCACGTCCAGAACCTCATACGCTGACCTCCTTCGCCTTCTGCTGCTCGGGCTGGAAGTCGCCGCGGAGGGGCATGAGGTAGCGCTCATTGACCATGCCCCACGACCTTCCGGTGAACGATATGAAGTTTCCGCCCTGAACGATCCAGCAAGGACCATTTGCATCTTTCGAAATCAGCCGCGTTATCCCATCGGGACATTCGACGATGTCGCCTGGGAGAACTCTCGTGGTCACTTCAACCACCTTTCCGATGTTCTCCGGATTGATGCTGCAGCCAACTACCAGAGCGAGATCGCCAGCCTTGAACTTGCTCATGCCGCCACCTCACTCAGCAGATCGTCGAAGACCACGCCCTTCTCCGAGAACTCGGCGGCGATGGCGTCGGTGTAGGCAATGCCCTGGGCGCGATTGAACAGGCGGGTTACCGGGAAGCCGTCCGGGCCGAACATGGCGCACGGGCCCATGAGACGGATCTTCACCTCGTAGGGAAGGTCGAGGCAGATGCGGTTCCAGTCGTCACGGAAGTCGGCGTCGGCCTTGCGCATGATCGGCACGCCGAAGTGCAGCTTGCAGTACCGGCGCGCATCCTCGACGTCGTCCATGCCCATCTGGTCGGAGATGCGCTGGTACATGGCGAACCAGAGGGCGTTCTGATCCAGGGTGCGATCCTTGCCCGGGCGCATCGACACCACGACGAAGCGGTTCTGCTTGTACATGGCGGTAAGGGTACTGATGGCCTGGGACAGCTTCAGTGAGCTATTCACGCTGATCTTCTGGGTATCAGCCATGGTGTTGGTCCTCCAACGCCATCTCGGCCAGCAGCATCAGGATGTAGAGCCAGAAGATCGGCCACAGCAGGATGCAACGCCACGGCCGGCTGCTGCCGGCAGCAAGGGCCGTCAGGAAACAGCCAACCAGGTAGACGGTCACAATCGCCTCAGCCATTGCACGCCCTCCTCTCTACATCGATGCCGGCATCGCCGCGCTCGACGATCTCGTCGCCTATCACGCCGTTGGACTTCATCGACTCGAATGCCTGGTAGGCGTCGCGGTGGTCGTCGGCGAGGATGATCGCCACCCGGTGGGCGCCGTTGTGGATGTACTCGATCTCGAACTCAGCCATGGAGAGCCTCCTTCGCCAGAGCGGCGCGGCCGATGTTCCGAATCGCGCGCTTGGCGTTACCAAGCTCTTCGCGAGTCTGTTTGCGCTGGATGACGAGTTGCCATGCCCTCTGGCAGTGCTCGCATACCGGGTCTTCGGCCAGAAAATCGGCAATCTCCTCCATGTGGAGTCGGACGGGATATCCATGACTGCCAATATCGGTGAAATTCAGGGCCATCCAGACGTGCGTCTTGGAGCGGCCGCCCTGAGCGGTGAGCTCCGCACGGCGCGTCTGCGTGGTTTCCCATTTCCCGAGCTCGACGTTGACCGGGCATTTCGCCAGGGCTTCCCCGATCTCGCGACTGAGACGGGTGTTTGCCTGGGCTGCCCGCTCATGGCGAACGATGGCAGCGAGGTACTTATCAGTCATCACGCCACCTCCGCATTCGGCCAGATCGACTGCACGACCTGCAGCGGGTCGCAGTCTTCCATCAGGATGAGAACGAAGGGCGGATAGCCCGGCAGAATCACGGTCCAGGATCGTTTCATTGGGCGGCCCTCAGGCAGGAGGTGCGCACCAGGGTGAAGGTGCCTTCGAGCTCAGTCTTCGCCTGAGCAGCTGCGGTCTTGCATTGATCCAAGCTCTCCATCGGGACGTTGGTCATTGCCTCGCCCTTGGGGCCGAGGAACAGAACGATCAGGAAGTAGGACGCGATCATCACTGGACACCTCGCGGCTGATAGTTGGCCATCATCGACTTGGCCGAGGGCCGTTGCGGCTTGGCCTGCTGCTGTTGCTGTTCCTCACGCTGCTGGGCGCAGCTGACGAAGCGAGCGAACTCGCCCTGGAACTGCAGCAGGCAGAATCCAGGCTTCGCATGGCGGCACTTCACGACGTCCAGCTCGGTGATCCCGTTCTGGCCATGCGGGGAGTTCATGTCGCGGTGCGCCATGATGATCACGTCGGCGTCCTGCTCGATCTCGCCGGAATCGCGGAGGTCGCTCATCTTCGGCTTGGCGTCAGCACGGGTTTCGATGCTGCGGTTGAGTTGGGCCAGGGCGACTACCGGCACACCAAGCTCCTTGGCCAGGGCCTTCAGGCCGCGACTGATGGCGCCCAGCTCCTGGTTGCGGTTCTGCAGCCGGCTATTCGGCTCAGGGGCAATCAGGCCTAGGTAGTCGATGACGATCAGGCTCAGCGGCTTCGCGCGGTTCTCGAAGCGAGCAATGGCGCAGATGCGGCTAAAGGTCAGCGCGCCCTTGTCGCAGATGCGCACATCCCCATTGGCAACGTGATTCACAGCCGCGGTCATGCGGGTGATGGAGTCATCGCAGAGCAGAGCCTTTCCGGAGTCGATCATCCCTTGAGAAACGCCAGACAGCGCCGACAGAGAGCGCTTCGCCAATTCCGCCTGGGACATCTCCAGGGAAAAGACCAGCGCGGCGCCCTTGTTGCGCACTGCAATCTCGTCGGCCAGGCCAACCCCGAGGACAGTCTTACCGGTGCCAGGTCGGCCAGCGATGATCACCAAGTTGCCTGGGCGAAGGCCTTGGACTACTTCGTCCAGGTCCGGCAGGTTGAACTTCAAGCCGATGGGCTTGGTGCCGTTCAGGCGAATCTCCATGTCATCGAAGACAGGGATCATTGCTTCGCGCAGGGACACCACATCCGGGCGCTCATCCTGAGCGTTCAGGTCAAGGACGATGCCCTGGGCCTCGGCGATCTGCTCGGGAATCTTGCCGCGCTGCTGGGCCAGCTCCATCAGACGCTCGCCAGCGGCGTACAGGCTGCGAGCCTTGGAGCGCTCAACCACGATGCGACCATAGGTCTCGGCATTGGCCGAACTGGCTACGTTCTGCCAGAGCTCAGTCGCATAGACCATGGTCAGTTCGCCGCTGGGCAGTTCGACACGAACCTCAGCCAGCGCCAGGGGATCGGGCACGACCTTCTTCGAGTGGCAGCCGAGGATCATCGTGTACAGCAGGGCGTTGTCGGCTTCGCTGAAGTCGGCCGGCGACAGGAAGGCGCCTACGGTCTCACACAGGTCCGGGCGCTTCATCAGGGCGCCGAGAACACCATGCTCGGCTTCCATCGCGATCAGGGGGCGTTCATGCAGCATCGTACTTGCCCTCCATGAAGCGCTGGATCTTGCTTGCGGTAGTCAGGAACTCGAAGTCGGCGCGCCAGTTGCGGTTGTTCATGCCGAGCATGAACGGGCAGTCCAGGACGTCGTTGAACAGGCCCTCCCAGAACGAAAGGCCGCCATCGCGCACCGGGAACCCACCGTCGAGCTTCAGGTTGTATGCGGCACGGATGTGCTTGCGGTGAGCCTCGGTTAGGCCCATGCAACGCTTGAGCTTTCCGCCAAGGACCTGGTTGTACAGTTCGCGGATTTTCTCGTAGGGGATGCGATCAAGTTGGAACAGCTGGGCGGTCTGGCCGGAGTCTGGCTCTTGCTCTGCTCCCTGCTTCGGATCGGCAGGGGGCGAGGCGGAAGCGTCGACATGCTCTTCCTCTGGAATCAGAGAATCCGGAATCAGAGAATCAGGCGATCCTGGCGATTGCTCGTCACTGCCTTGGTTGTGCTCAGGCACTGCCTTGGTTGTGACTTGTTCTTTCTTTGGCTGTTTATCGCCACTGCCGGGAAGAGAACTGGCCTGCTCGCGGACATGAGGTGTCTGATGCTTGGCGAAGTTCAGCACCTGAATGAGCTTGGCCCCGGAAACCTCATAGCGCTGGATGAATCCAGCCTTGGCAAGGTTTTCCAACATCATGTCAGCGTCTACGTTGTCGTAGGGAAGAGCCTCTGCCTTGATACGCTTCGGGCGATCCTCAATGCGACCTTCCCGATCTGCGAGCATCCAGAGATAGACGAACAGGAGACGAGTTAGCGGATCAAGGTCTGCCAAGTCTTCGTTGGCCATGATCCCTGGTTTGATGTTGCGAGCGCGTGCCATTACCAGTCCTCCTGGTGTTCGAGTACGAGAGCCGGTTTCTGGCGGGCCTGGTATTCAGTAGGTAGGTGCTTGAGCAGGATGTCCTTGCAGACTGCCGCTGAGGCGAGCAACCAACGCGGGACCATGTCTTGGGTCGGTACGTTGAATCGAACCTTTCCATCCTCCGTCCACATCCGGATGCCATCGATGGCGGCACGCTCTGCGAGAATTGAGACCCTTTCCGACTCATCGGAAGCGGCAGTGATCTTGTCCAGGAAGGTTTCGATGGACAGGTAGTAAGCGCCATCGTTGGTGGTGGCCACCGAGAGACACCATTCATGAAGAGCATTCAGATACGTCTCTGCCCGGCCTCGAAAGAACTCACGACTCGGTGATATGCGCTCAAGGCTGAATTGCTCATGGATGGCCCGCTCAATCTGTTGCGGGTTCTCCACCTCTCCATAGAAGAGAAGGGAAAATGGAAGTGGCGCGGCAGTGGCACCGGAGAGTTCCGCACAGCGCTGCGAAGGGGCTCGCTCGGTCATGCCGATCTTGTAGACCCCGGGCATGGCGTCATTGCCCAGGCAGTAGATGAACCCGTAGTTCATGGGTTATGCTTCCTGTGTCAGATTGTTGAAAGCGCTCTCCTCGGCGGCCACCGAAGGACGAGCAATCGAAGCCCGCAGGTGCGCAAGGCACTTCCTGCGGGCTTCTTGTTTGTGGTCTTTGGAATAGCTGGTGCGAACTGCGCGGGCGAAGAGCATCGCCATCGCCTGGTGGTACTCCTTGCTCTGCACTTCAGCCTGGGCGGTCATGTCAGGCGATCTCGGCGGAGACTTTCTCGGCCTTCTCAGCCATCGCCACCGCGTGAGCGGCCAGGGCGCGGCAGGACAAGGCGAAACCGGGAAGGTGCGGCGCGTCGATGTGGTCGATACGACCGTCGGCGAGAATCTGGCCGCCAGCACCGGCGGCGTCACCGAAGTGCCCTACCAGCCCGCTGAAGGCGGTCATGGCGCACACGCCGTCCAGTCCTACCGCACGAACCGCCAGAAGCCCGTAGCGGCTTGCCAGCTCGATCAGGCAACGCTCTCGCCATTCAGGCAGCAGCGACTGAACCCAGGCCTCTTCAATCCAGGACGGGAACTCCACGGTGTCAGCTGCCAGCCAGCGCTGTACGCGCTTCAGCCATGCCCCAGAAAGGCGGGAATAGGTCTGGTGATCAGCCGTCTGGGTCAGTTCTTCAAGATTGGGGACTTCCTTCGCCGCGGCCTTCTCCGGAGCCATGGAATACAGGGCCTTGCTCAGCGCCTCGGCGAAGTCCTCCTTGCTCATGCTGGTGCGGCTGAGCATGTCGGATGCATGAGCGATCAGGACGGAGTCACGGGTGCTGCTGTGGGTTTGCTGTCTGGAAATGGACATTTTGTCGAAGGCCTCCTGGCCCTAACCTGTCATCACTCGATCAACCGACAGGGAAATCACCCCATGGCCGACCTCTCCGAACTACAGGGCGAAGTGCTCGCCCTTCGCTGCTTCGTCGCAGCGCTGATCTCTACCGCCCCGCTCGGCCAGCAAATGCGTGTGTGGCCGGCGTTCAATCACTACTCAGAACTGGTGCAGGACCGGCTGGATGACGCAGGCAAAGCAGCGTTCAACCATGCGGTCGTTAGGCTGTCGGCTAGGCAACAGCGCTGCTGATGCGGTCGGCCTGGTTCTTCGCCTTCGCGTCCAGGTCGGCGAAGACTTCAGGTTTGGCAATTCGAAGGAACATCAACCGAGCGCGAGGGATCCCGTGCTTGCGCCAGTCGCTTACTGACGGCGGCTTCACCTCGCACAGCTCGGCCACGCGGAATGTCCCGCCAAGGGCGTCGATAATCTCGTTGGGGGTCATGTCTGCTTTCTCTGCTGGTCAGATAAAGCAAATATTAGGCATGCCTTTCATTCCGGTCAATAGGAATACCTTAGATGGCGAATGTTAGGCTGCCCTAATGCGCACTCTTCAAGAACGACTCAAATTTGTGATGGCCGGGCCGCCAAAGATTTCCCAGGCGGCCCTTGCTCGCGCCTGCCATGTCAAGGCGCCGTCGGTAAACGATTGGATTTCGGGAAAAACGAAGAGCATCGAGGGGGAAAATCTGCTCAGTGCTGCAGCTTTCCTAAAGGTGCTACCGCTCTGGCTTGCGACGGGGAAGGGGCCAATGCGCGATGATGACGATCGCGCCAGCCGCACCCAAAAGGAAGGTGACTTTGTTCTTCATATGGCAACCGGATCAGGCAAGACCCATTTGCCGATTGCCGCACTGAAGGCAGCCCTTGAGGCTAGGCAGCAGGCGGAGTTACTCGAGACATTTGCGGCGCTGACGCTGATCCAACAGCATTTGCTGAAAGGCGACCTATCTAAGAAGCAAGCCGACCAGATTCGACGGATCAGAAATGATCTTGTGCATGGCCGGAAGCAGAAAGCCGACGACTATGTGGTGGTTCCTGAGCGGACAAAGGGCTTGCTCGAGTCTGCTTTCAGGGCTGAGGAAAGCGGAGAAAGCTCTGACGATCTGTTGAAAATGTACCAATTGAGCATGGAAAAAGAATTCGCACAGGAAGGTGTAGGTGCAGATGAGCCAGATAAATCCGCCGCTGGTCGACGCTGAGGTCGGTCTTTACTTGGGCGGTGACGCGGTCGAAGATCGCGAAATTCGCGGCAAGAATCCACTTTTCTACGGGCTAGTAAAGTTCTCGCAGGGGCGCCGCTTTCATGCCTATGTGAAGGTGCTTCCTCCAAAGCAAATGTATGCCGAAATGCTCAGCTCTGCGCTGGGGAAATACCTCGGACTTCCTGTCCCATACACCTCCGTCGTCGCCGCCCGTGGCGTAGACGTTGGAATAAGCGCCGACATGGTCCCGTGCCTGGCGAGCGTCGACACCGGCGCAATGCCTATTGCGCGCATGGTGCGCGCTGAAGAAGTCAACGACCTGCTCAATAAATGGGCTCATCGACGAACAGCCATCGTCTTCGATGAATTGATCGCAAATAGCGATCGCAACCTCCGCAACCTTTTGATGGGTGGAGATGGCCGTCTCTGGCTGATTGACCATGAAGAAGCCCTAGGCGACCCCCTTACCGCTCCTCATCGGACTGTCTGCAACCACCTGCTTAAGCGCCTCATGGCGGATGTGCAAAAATTCGAGCGCCGTCGCACCGGGCAGCTTTTGAGCGAGCAAGCCATCGCTCTAAACGATTGCGACTTCCGCGCACATGCGCTGAAAAGCCTTCCTGGGAACTGCCGGGTTGATGCCAATCATGTCGAAAGCGTTGTGGAATTTCTCAAGGCGCGCATCCATCATATGCCTCGACTTATTGGCCAAAGCATCGACCCGAATCAAGAGCATTTGGAGCTAGGCACGTGATCGAACACAGCGCCGAATTCTCAGACTTCCCCGAATTCCCAAGCTATGAGGCTTATTGGGCGCCTGTCTATATGGAGCCCGTAGTGCAATCAGGTGAAAGATTGACCATTGCGGTCGTGGCTCATGATGGGAAACAAACATCAGGGCAACTGGCCATCTCACGCAAGGCGCTCGAATGCCTCTATGGTGAGTCTGCGAGTGGTCTGGAAAGGATGATGACTCTCGCCCTGGACCGAGCTATTCGATTTGCTAGTAAGGGGTTCGATGGCGTCTTCTCCTCTGGGATGCATGGCATCACCATGGGCAGGAAACGTTCCTCACTTGGAGATGATCTCGAGGACGTAATCCTTCAGGGGATCAGCCTCACATCTAGCTTGAGCCAGATTCATGCCGAGGAATCTAAGTCGCCTCATGATCGCAGCACCTATTGGAAACGCGTGCAAAAAGCGATGGAGCGAGTGGATAAGTCTCTCGTGCCGCACTTTGGGCGCATGGTGGACGTATCTATCAAGGGATCGACCATATCAATGGCGTGCGATTACTTCTCTTCTAGACTCGCAGTTAACGTCTGCAGTCTTTCGGTCGATTATCGCGGAAGCCAATTATTTGATGCGGCCACCTCTAAGGTCTTCAAGCTAGAGCAATTGAAGGATCATGATGCCCTCCTTCGCCATGATCAGCGCGCCACAATGATGCTCGTCGTTCCATCCGAGTCGCAGATAGAGAACCTTAAGCCGGCAGCCAAGAAGAATTTCGACGATAGGATCCTACTGCTTCAGGACATGGCTGATAAACGTGATTTCGGGATTATCACGGTTCGCTCATCAATCGAAGGAGCGAAATCAATACGCGAGCTTGAACATCAGGCTGCTTAGTTGACAAGGAGGTTTTCATGCGCGCCGTAGCTGCAACAGTAGTTCTGCTAGCACTTGCCGGATGTGCCGGGAACCAGGTGAAGCCGTTGGAATTTGGGACCTTCCCTGCTTCCGAATACGAAGCTCTGCAGAAGTCAGGAAGCTCAACTGTCACAGGCCAGGTCTTCCTCAAAACCCGCGGCGGTGATGTGAAATTTGGCGCAGGAAGCGAAGTTGTGCTGATCCCTGCAACCTCATATTCGGCAACGCTGATGCAGGCTTACACAGAGGATCGACCGGCCGGGACACCAGATCCGCGCGTGAAGCAATATTCGCATCGGACGCAAGCTGACGGCTCTGGATATTTCACGTTCAGAAACGTCCCCGCCGGACGCTATTACGTCAACAGCAGCGTCAACTGGGAGGCCCCGACACAATTCGGCCTATCGCATCAAGGCGGATTCATCCTGGTGCCAGTGTCTGTTGGCGATGGAGAAGAAGCCCGCATCATGGTTACCAGATGAGGCGGCGCCACCGGCAGATCATTGGACAATGACGACATGCTCGAAGGTCTCGATCTAGTCGACAGGTTGATTGAGCTCCAGGTAGTCGATGGGCGCGAAACGGAAATCCGCCTCTGGTTAACGCATGACGACAAAGTAGCGATTTTTGATGCCGTCGAGAAATATGGAGCCCGAGCGCTCGAAAACGTCACCAAGGGCGGCGTAACGCTCTACTCGCGAGAGGTTCAGCAGGCTGTAGGCCACGATGCCAAATTTCTTGAGGCTGTCTTCTTATCAGAGGAGGCTCCTTCAAAGGCCAACGCCATTCGATACATCGGACCGGACAGAATCCTGCTGGCCTGGGCCGATCAAAAATACCCAGATAGCCCCATCCCCGCGATCGACTCCTACTCTCCATTTGCAGACAGGGCTAAGTATCAAACTCCAGGCATGTCCATCGGCGCCAGTCGAGTGATTTATGGAAATGAGTTCGTAGCCACTATGCAGCTACGAACCCCTCTCAAGGTCCTTGAGCAGCACGGTCGAATTGAGCGCTGCGAGGCGGCCGATCTTCCAAGGATTATCAAGGCACGCTGGGAAGGCATCTGGGGGCCTAAGACTTCATCCTTCCGCAGCTTGGGAATCGACATAGATGATTTTCCGCAAGGGAGCATGGCATCTGAGATCGGGCAAATAGACGCCGATGGCGGCGACCTCCTCCGCTTCCTGATTCTCGTAAAGCGCATTGCGCAATGCGATACCGACCGCATCGAGAAGGCAGACCTAATGCTGGCCGCTTCTAGCCTATGCGGGACTGGAGGCCATTCCTTTGACGCGTTTATGAGCAAATGGGGCGGCCCTGGAACTGTTCTTGATCGGCTAGCCTAAATCTCTACGCCACGACAGGCCCGCCATGCGCGGGCTTTTTCATGCCCCAAAGAAAAAAGTTAGGCATACCTATTGACCGACAAAGAAGGAACGCCTAATGTTTTATCAACGCCGAGCAACACACCGCCGGCCAGGCCACCGAGCCGCGCTCTTTAACAACTAGGTAGTGGCAGTAGCAGATAGCGAATCAGGAAACGCCTGACGGGACTCGTGGCGAAGCGCAGAAATGCGCGGGATCGAGGCGGCGAAACGGGTGGACTTGGACTCCCAAACGAGTGAAGCGAAGAGCTCTGCATACGGTTTCTGGATGCGCCAGCACGGGCTAAAACGACCAGATTACTGCCACTTCCTAGTTGCTGAAGAGCATCGCTCTTTAACAACGAGAAGACGAGCCAACAGGCGCCGAGTGAATCCGGCAATTGAGTTCTGTTGGACGGTACGAAATGCGCAATGCGCTCACCACCTGGAACAGGCGTGGGGGTTTGCGAGCTACACGAACGATTTCACTGATGCGCCTTGGAGACAGGGCGCATTGGGAAGTCACCAACGACACCCGGACATGCAGGAGAAACACCATGATCAAGAGCGCACGCGGTCAATTGCTGACTCCAGAAGAGGCCTTGGCTGAAGCAGAGGAGCTGAATCGTTTGGTCGACAGCATGGAGAAAGGCCGGGCGGAGCATCGCGCCCTGATGGCCAAGATGGAGGCTCGCGAGAAGCTGGAGCCTCTGTCCCTCCAGTTCGTCAACGCCGTCAAGCAGCTCTGCAAGGACTTCTCGGACCGGCAAGACCGGCCCTACATGGGTGACGTGTTCAGCGCCCTGGATGCGCTGCTGGTGAATGAGGGGATTCCGGTTTCCGCCACCTGGCAGGTCTCGCCAGAAGCTCAGATCAACGACGCCCCGCCAGAGATATTCAGCAGCGATCCCGACTACGCCTACATGCGCGGCTGGAACGACTGCCGCGCAGCTGGACTCGGCTCTTCGCCAGAGCAGGAGCCTGAGCCATTCCCGCAACCACGGCAGCAGTCGACCCCTTGCAACGAGTGCCACCTACAGCCTGGCGAGCGCTGCGACATCTGCGGAGCGAAAGCCCCAGCCTAACGCGCCCTACGCATACACAACACCGACAAGGACACCGAAATGACCATCACCACCATCAAAGCAGCAGAACTTCCCGCCTTCGGCCAACCCCTGGCCGGCGGCACCTTCTTCGCTCGGCAGTGGTACGGCGATTCCGAATACGCCCTGGTAGCTCTCGGCGCCGACGCTGAAGTCGAAGGCGAATGGGGCAAGTACGGCAAGAGTGTGGCGACCAATCACGGCGACGGCGAGGCAAATACCCGCGCCATGACTGAAGCGGGAAGCGAACTGGCGGCCAAGGTTCTGGCGCTGGATGCCTTCATCCCCTCGGCGCTCGAATCGCACCAGATGATGTTCGCCAAGCAGCAGGGCTACCTGAACGACCTGGACGAGAGCGAGTGGTACTGGTCGAGTTCGCAGCGCTCCGCCAACATCGCCTTCAGCGTGGACTTCCTCGGTGGCTACCAGAACAGCTACTACAAGCACTTCGGGCTTCGCGTCCGCCCCGTCCGCAGAGTGCTTATTCAGTAATTCATTCATTTACAGATGCCACTTCGATGAAGCGGCGAAACCGAACAGCGAATGAGTCGAGGGGCTTGATCGGCCAGACCTGACACGTCCGGGGAGGTGCCCGGCGTTCGCCCTTAATTTCCTCTTAGGAGGGTATCGCCATGACTTACACAGTGAGCATCGAGCAGTACGAACTGACGGTGAAGGTCACCGACTATTCCCCGGGGCGCCCGGGTAGGTTCAGCGGCCCCTGGGAAGATTGCTATCCCGACGAGCCGGAAGAACTGGAGTTCGAAGTTGTTTCTGGACTGGTCTACGACGAGGAAGGAAACGCGGAAGACCTTGGCCGCAACGGCTGCGCATCGGTATCTGAGATGTACGCCGAAGAGATTGAGGCGCGGCTTCTTGACCAACTTGAGCAGGACCGCGACGACGATGACTACGACCGCGGCGACGACTGGGAGGCAGCATGACCCGCTACGAGTTCATTAAGCGCGAGATTGAACTGTGCGCTACCTCGGTCTATCCGCCATCTCAGATCTCATACACGCGCGGCCTTCTGGCCATGGCTGAGATGGATTGCACCGTCACCCCCGGCGAATCCATCCGGCTGATGGCCGACATCATGGCCCAGGACAAGGCGCACACCGACAAGATTCTCGGGAGGGCGACATGACAATCACCATCGACCTGACCAAGGCCGCCAAGACCACCATCTTCGCGGCCTTTTTCGTGGGCAGCGTTCTGGCATTCGCCTGGGCTTTTGTGGGGATGGTGACGCCATGATCGGAGTTCAGCTTTTCGACGGCGACGCCACTTTCGTCAATAGCTTCACGAAGATCTGCTGGGGCGAAGAGTCTGGCCAGAAGTTCACCTTCGGCTTCAAGCCTGAGCGCGGCA
Source organism: Pseudomonas sp. YH-1 (assembly GCF_051990045.1). Lineage (NCBI taxonomy): Bacteria > Pseudomonadati > Pseudomonadota > Gammaproteobacteria > Pseudomonadales > Pseudomonadaceae > Pseudomonas > Pseudomonas sp. YH-1. The sequence continues at coordinate 5,930,491 of NZ_CP178184.1, forward strand.
AGAAGTTCGTCGTGATGCTGCTTGGCGAGGCCGACAAAGGCGCAACCGAATACGACCTTGAGGCCGCGCTTAATCGCCTTGGTTTCTATCGGAAGGAGGAATGACGATGCTCCGCAAAGCCCTCCGCAACGGTCTGATCCTCGCCCTCTTCTCCATGCTCGCCTTCTTCAAGGCCATCGAGTTCGCCGACTCGCTCACCGGGCGGCACACGGTCGAACAGCCCATCCAGTACCCGGTTCCACACCCGACCTCGGCGGGCCGCTAAGCGGATATCTGTAGGAGGTATTCGCCGGCGAGTGGCCTGGAGTTAACCCCGGCAGCCAAGCACCTAGCCCCTCCAGCCGGTCGGTACGACGGTGATCATCAGCGGGTGTGATTGGCCGAGTGGCGCACGTAACGCGCCTTTCCCCTTCCCTTTCAATCTCTGCCCTCGGGCGGATCGGAGAAATCATGTCTGCTGAAATGCAACTGGCCGCCGTGCCGCCCAAAGAAACCGCCCTGCAGGTCTACTCCACCGAGAATGGCTTGGAGCCGTATCTGCAAATCATCAAGGCCGAAATCGACTCGTTCGTGCCGGATGTGAGCACCCGCAAGGGCCGTGAAGCTATCGCCTCCATCGCCTACAAGGTGGCACGGTCGAAGACAGCCCTGGACAACGCCGGCAAGGAGCTGGTCGCCGAGCTGAAGGAAGTCCCGAAGAAGATCGACGCTGAGCGTAAGCGGATGCGCGATCTGCTAGACGCCTGGCAGGCAGATGTGCGCCGGCCGCTGACGGAGTGGGAAGAGGCTGAGGCGGCGCGTGTTGAAAAGCACACCGACGCGATCGACCACATGAAGTCGCTTTCAGTCGGCCTTGAGGCATTCGACTCCGCCTCAATCAGCAATCGAATCGCTGAAACAGACGCGTTCGTGATCGATGCCTCCTGGGAAGAGTTCGAAGCTGAAGCGCATCGCGTTAAGGCTGCCAGCCTCTCCACTCTTCGGGATGCCTTGGCCGGCCGCCAGAAGTACGAAGCCGAGCAGGCAGAACTGGAACACCTACGTGCCGAAGCTGCAGCCCGCGAGCAGAAAGAGCGCGAGGAGCGCATTGCCCGGGAGGCCGCTGAAGCCGAGCGCATCGCTGCTGAACGCCGCGCCCAGGAAGAACGAGACGCCGCCACTCGCCGCGAAGCAGAAGCAAAGGCAGCAGCAGAGCGCCGCGAGCTTGAACTAAAGCTGCAGGCCGAGCACGCAGAGCGCGAGAAGGTGGAAGCCCAGCGCCGCGCCGAACAGGCAGAGCGGGACGCCCAGACCCGCATTGAGGCAGCCGCTGCAGCGGAGCGCCAGCGACAGGCCGACGAGCAGGCCCGCATCGAGCGCGAAACGGCCGCCCGCGAAGCCGACAAGGCCCACAAGAAAGCCATCAACAACGAGGCCCTGGCAGCACTCATCGCCGGCGGCATGCCCGAGGAATGTGCCAAGCAGGCGATCACCCTGATCGCGCAGCGCAAGGTTCCTCACATCGTCATTCAGTACTGAGGTCAGCCATGAGCAACGCAGTCGCCCAGCGGCAGGAGAATGCCGCAGTCGTTCAGACTGGCGAGTCCGCCACGATTCTCCAGGTCATTCAACGCGCCGCAGCCGATCCGGCGTGCGACATCGAGAAGATGGAACGCCTGATGGCCATGCACGAAAGGATGCAGGCCCGCGGTGCGGAAGCCGAGTTCAACGCATCCATGGCCTCCATGCAAAGCGAACTGCCGAGCATTGCCGAACGTGGTGCCATCACCGTAAACGGCCAAAAGCGCAGTAACTACGCGACCTTCGAAGACATCAACGACATCGTGAAGCCGATCATGCAGCGGTTCGGTTTCGCGGTTAGCTTCCGCGTCGAGACGGTGCAGGCTGGCGTTTCGGTGACTGGAATCCTGATGCACCGCGCCGGACACCGAGAGCAGACGACGATGCTCGTCCCGCTAGACACGAGCGGCAGCAAGAACGCCGTTCAGTCTCTCGGGTCATCGGTCAGTTACGGGAAGCGCTACGTGCTGTCAGCACTGTTGAACATCACCACTCGCGGCGAGGACGACGACGGTAACGCGGCAGTACCGCCGAAGAAACTCGTTACTCCCGCGCAGGCGCAGCAACTGAACTCCCTTCTCTCCCAGTGCCTGCAGGACACCCAGGACGCCTTCGACGCTATGTACGGGTCAGTCGAGGGTGTCCCTTCTGCCGACTTCGACGCGGCATTAGCGCGGCTTACCAAGGCTCGCGAGCGCGCAAAGCAGCGCTCCAAGGAGTGAACCATGCAAGTCTTCAAAGAACTGGAGCAGGGCTCCCAGGCATGGCTGGACTGCCGCCTGGGCATCGCGACCTGTTCAGAACTGGACGTGTTGATGGTGAACGGCAAAGGCCAGGCCGGATTCGGCGTCGGCGCCTTCACCTACATGGACCGTTTGATTGGCGAACGGATCACCGGAGCTGAGGCAGAGCCATGGCGCGGAAACGGCAGCAGTGCGCGCGGTCACGAACTTGAGCCTGTTGTGCGCGACCTGTACTGCCTCCGCACCGAAACGGCACCGGAGCAGATCGAGCAAGTCGGAATCATTCTGAACCACGGCATCGGTTACTCGCCAGACGGATTGATTGGCGACCAAGGCCTGATCGAAGTGAAGACCAAGATCCCGGAAAAGTTGGTCAGCGTGATCATCGCCGGCGAGCTGCCGTCCGAGCACGCAGCCCAATGCTATGGCGGGCTCTGGGTTTCGGAGCGTGAGTGGATCGACTTCCTCGGTTACTGGCCGGGCATGCCGCTCTGCATGGTGCGCGTCCACCGCGACGAGGCCTACATCCGCAAGCTTGCCGAGCGAGTGAAGACCTTCTACGAACTTCTCGACGAACGCATGGAGAAAGTCATGGGGGTCGCAGCATGATCTCCATCGACTACCGCACCACTCCCCTGACCGATATCAACCGAGCGGAGATCGCCGGCTTGGTTGCGCAATTCCTCTCAGGCGGCGGCCAGATCGACATTGTCCCATTCGGCAAATCCGGCGAGACAGACGAACTCTGGAACAAGCGAGGCCGGGAGCCCAGCAAAGCACGCTCCGGCCAAACCGACGCGGCACACGCCAAGTTCCAGGACAACAAGCGCGAGAAGCGCCGATTACTCGCCCGCACAGTTCAATACTGCGCTGAACAGGGTATGACCGTAAGCGCCACTGCAGATGCGATGGACCTTGATCGGGCAACTGTCCGCAAGATCGCCGCCGAACACCTCATCAGCTTCCCACGCAAGAACAAGGAAATCACATGAAACAGGACATGATCACTGTGAAGACCCCGGAAGGCCTGATTCTCAAGGTCCCGGCTCACGTAGTTGCCACCACCTTCGTCGCGGCTGCTCTGGCCCATGTTGGCGTCACTCAGCAGGCGCAGGCCCCAGCAGTCGAGGAGATCACCAGCGACCAAGCTGTTCCGGCAGTCGGCGCTTACTGGCCGGGACAAGGTGGCCACAACGCCGGCTTCGTTCCAGCCCGCGATGGCATCCCCGCGCACTACCTGGTCTTTGCTGCCAAAGACATTGGCGATCGCGCCTGGGGTGGACGCGGCAACGAGTCGAAAGCCACCAGCAAGGTCGATGGCCTGGCCAACACTCAAGCCCTGTTAGCTGAAGGCGGTCACCCCGCAGCTACCGCGTGCACAGAACACCAGGCTGACGGGCATTCTGACTTCTACCTGCCGGCCGCTGCCGAACTGTATCAGGGCTGGGTGAATACCCCCGACCTGTTCGCGAAGGACTGCTACTACTGGTCGAGCACGCAGCGCTCCGCCAACAACGCCTTCCCCATGGACTTCGACGATGGCGACCAGATCACCAGCGTCAAGTACTACGAGCTTCGCGTCCGCCCCGTCCGCAGAGTGTTCATTTGATCATTCAGTAATTCATCTGGCCGCCAGGCCATCACCTTCCCAGGGCGCATAGGCGCCTTTTTTGTTGCCCGAAAAGAGGAATCAACCATGCAAGCAGCAGCACAGGCAGCAACCATCCTTCCCGAGATCGGCCAGCACTACGGCGGCGGCTTCGTCTCCGGCTTCTACCTCCAGGATGGCAGGCGTTACGTCTCCATCACCGCCGGCGCCGAGCATGAACTGACCGGCGAGTGGGGTGAGTACGGCGTCAAGATCGAAGGCGCGGACAGCATGACCGACAGCCGGGCGAACACGGAGGCAATGGCAGCCGCCGGTAGCGAACTGGCGCAGCAGGTTCTCGCGCTGGAGATCGGCGGCCATACCGACTGGGCTATCCCGGCGCGCGACGTACAGGAGCTGCAGTACCGCAACCTGAAGCCGACCACCAACAAGAACTATGCCTGGGGCCGCGACGGCGAGAACCACTCGAGCCTTCCGCCCGGCGATCTGTACAGCGAGGAATCGCCGGTACAGACCACGGTCGAGGCCTTCAAGGCTGGTGGCCAGGAAGCATTCCGACCCGAATGGTACTGGTCGAGTTCGCAGCGCTCCGCCGGCACCGCCTTCGGCATGTACTTCAACGCTGGCTACCAGGACTACTACGGCAAGTACCTCGAGCTTCGCGTCCGCCCCGTCCGCAGCCAGCTCATTCAGTAATTCATTCATTTAACCGCCCGGCAACGGGCGGCTTCCCAAGGAGGGGAATGCCATGGCGATGCACAGGAGTCAAAAATGCGAAATAAGCACGGCGGGTGCGGAACGCTGACCTATGCGCGCTGGAAGTCGATGATGCAGCGCTGCTACACGGAGTCGGCCAGCAACTATCAGTATTACGGAGCCCGCGGCGTGAAGGTATGCGATCGCTGGCACGACTTCGCGAACTTCCGAGAAGACATGGGCGAATGCCCGGACCGATCCATGACGCTGGATCGAATCGAAAACGACAAGGGATATGAGCCTGGGAACTGCAGATGGCTAACCCAGGCGCAGCAGAACAAGAACCGCACTCACTGTGTCCTGCTTGAGCACAACGGAATCACCAAGAACGTAGCCGACTGGGCCTCGGAGATAGGCATGACAGCCAATGCGCTCAGCATGCGCCTGCGTCTCGGATGGAGCGTCGAGAGGGCCTTGACTACTCCGCTCAAGTCTAGCCCCAAGCCACAAAAAGCATCCTGAGCCAATCGCAGAGGGCGCTCGATCAACGGCGCCATCACCAAGACCTTCCGGAAACGCTAACCCATCACCACGCCATCCGCTGCACTCGCGGCGCGGCGGCGCTCTACCTGGAGAAACCATGAACCCCTATTTCATCAAGGGTCCGGCGCAGATCGGTGTCAGCGCAGGACGTACATCGGCTTACATGCTCCACCGAATCCGCCTAGCGCACGGCGGACGGCTTCCAGCCGACGTCCATCCGCTGTTCGAGAACACGGGGAAGGAACGCCTGGAGAGCCTGGATTTCCTGGATGAGATCGATAGGCGCTGGAAAGCCGGGATCACTTATCTGGAATGGTGCAGAGAGTATGGCCAGCCAGAAGACGCGCCATGGTTCCGGGTGGTGGATTACAAAACAGCCAGCCGCCAGGGTGAGCCTTTCGAGATGATGCTCGACTACTACGCCCGCTATCGGCGCGAGGAAAAAGGCTTGCCGCCGGTTCTGCCGAACTTCTCGAACAACATGTGCACTGCCTATCTGAAGATCAAGGTGGCCGAGAAGTACATGCGGAGTCTTGGCTACGACCACTGGGACAGCGTGGCTGGAATCCGCTACGACGAACCACGACGGTATCACCGGATGATGGCGCAGAACGAGAAAGGAAGCGGTCGCTTTGAGTACTACACCCCGCTCTACCTGGACGGAGTTACCAAGGAGCAGGTAATGGAGTTCTGGAGCGAGCAGCCCTTCGACCTTGCCATCGACTCCGACTTTGGCAACTGCGATCTGTGCTGGAAGAAGATGGAAGCAAAACTCTACCGCTCCATCATCGAAGACCCTTCGCGGGTGATCTGGTGGTCAGGTATTGAAGAGAAGTTCGGCCAAGTCTTCCGCCAGGACCGCCCGAAGTACGCCCACATGGGGTGGTACGCCGAGCGGATGGCGACTCAAGAATCATTCGACTTTGAAGCAGCCGGCTTGGTGAGCGAGGACATCGACTGCTTCTGCGGAGACTAATCAGCATCGCGAATTGCTGATCACTCTTTGCTCCACGTCACCGTTCGCCCAAACGGTGGGTACATAGAGGTGCTGTCCTCAACGATGTATTTGGCCACCAACTCGCCGGCCGCGTTGAACTCGTCGTACCAGTAGGTATCGGTGTCTCTGCCGCTCTTCTGCTTCCACGTCGTGTTGGTCTGCTCAACACGGTGATCTTCGGGAATACCAATTTTTGCGCGAAGTTCTGGTTCCATCCTTCTCTCCTTGATCCTGCCCCATGCCGGGCCATCCGAACCTACCCCACTCCATGCCATTGCGCCACTACGGCGCGAGGACACCCCTATGCAAATTGAACGCAGCGGCGTCGTCATGTTTAGCGATGCAAGCCTCACTATTCGCGAGGATCGCGAACACATGGGCTGGAACGAGCAGAAGGCCTGGGAGCGCGATTTTAAGCGCCAGGTGTTCGCGCGCATCGTGCAGACGTTGAACCGCTTGGGCTACACCGTCGGCCCGAACACGCACATATTCACCGACAACAACAACCGTTACGCCAGAAAGGGCGACCTGCGCGCCGATCTGAAACTTTGTGGTCGCAGCATCACCCTTGATTTTTTCCAGAACGTGAGCGCTCCTGATCGGCCAGACCACGCCGGGCGATACCAGTCGGACAAGGAAGCGCACATGCCCTACCTAGTGCGACTTGAGATGGAGCGCACTCGCCGACGCATTCGGGCTTACCTCTGCAACGTTTTCACCGGCTATGTGTTCGACGACTGCTGGCGGGACGGGCGCAGCGAAAAGCGGGGGCCAACCGGAAAGACTGCCATGGAGTTCGTCGAGGGGTGTTGGCGCACAAGCCATCACTTCAATGGTGACTGGCCAGCCTGGCGCGACTCCTACAGCAAACCGGGCCTCATCAGCTGTTTCAACGCCAATCGCAGGACAGCAGATGGAAAGCTTCTCGATCAAGGACAGCGCGTCTACTTCGCCGGGCGGAAGGGCCGGATGCAGACCGGCATCGCCTTCTACAACATCAACAATATGTGGTGGGTGGTCTCTGGGAGGTACGGCGTAACCAACGAGGCAAGCTTCAGCCTGTACGCCGATAACCCGGGAGACCTGCGCTGCAAACGTAACGACGGCATTCGCCGCAAGCGCCTAGAGGCCGAACTGGCAAGGGCCACGAAACAGATGGACTTCCGCCGCGCCGAAGTTCTTCGAGACATCCTCTGGCCGCGCAACGAGCCCATCTATCTGCTCTGGCATAAGGGTCACAACGCTTACCACCGTGCCGGTTTTTCTGGCTACTCCACGAACCCCATCGACGCCGGGCGATTTACGCGTGAAGAGCTAACCGGCTGGGTGAAGAACGGTGCGATGGAAGACGATCTCGGTCGAATCGTCCCAGCTTCGGAGGCCGCATGAATCGCATATACCTCGCCGGCCCCATGACCGGCCTGCCGGAGTTCAACTACCCGGCCTTCCACGCCGAGGCCGCGCGCCTGCGCCAGCTCGGCTACCACGTCGAGAACCCGGCCGAGAACAACGCGCCAGCTGACACCACCTGGTCCGGCTACCTGCGCTTAGCCCTGGCACAGCTGATCACCTGCGACTCGATCGCCATGCTGCCGGGCTGGCACAACTCCGAAGGCGCCTGCCTTGAGTACCACGTTGCCAGCAAGCTGGGCATGCAGGCGCACACCGCCAGCCAGATCACCGAACCAGCAAGGAGCGCAGCCTGATGGGCTACATCAACCCACTCCTGCGCCTACCAGCAGGCAAGGCGCTGCTGGAGCTGCCGGCGGAGGACAGGGCACGAATCGAGGCCGTGATGCGCGAGCTTCGTGACCAGGCGAACGCCGAAGCTGAATGCGCGTGGAAGCGCCGTAAGGGGCCGATGGCTGCCTACTGGCGCGCGGTATCGACCTACGCGCGCCACTTGGCGCACGCCCTGTCGAGCGGAGGCAACCCATGACCAGCCCCACCTTCTGCCGCCGCACTCTCCGCCCCATCCCCGAATGCGACTGCCTGCGCTGCAGGCCTGTCCCGCCGAAAGGTGACAGCGATGGCTGACGGAGAGCGCTGCGACTGCCTGAACCAATGCGGCGACGACCATCGGGTCGGCCTCTATCAGGTCGAGCCGTGCGCTGACCGCTTCCGAATCGCCAAAGCCCGACGGGCTGAACTGGTCCGCCTGGTCAGCCTTTACGAGGACGCCATCCGTTGGCGCCAGCTCCAGGGAGAAACCCCATGCAAGACATCCAACTGACGGTCGAGCACCGCCAGGCAATGGACGGCGGCTATTGCCGAATCGATGGGCTGCCCGAGGCACTCTTCATGGTGCCGGAGGACATTCGCCAGCTCGCCCGCCAGCTGAACCAGATCGCCAACGACGCCGACCAGGGCGCCACCGGCACCATCCAATACCCCGTAGAGGCCGACTGATGGACGTCAAGATCCTGGCCGCCGAAGCGGCTCTACGAAAGATGCTGCAGGGCGGCCACTTCGACATCTGCTGCATCAAGAACGTCGCGGATATGCTGGAGATCATCCCCGACCGCGAGACCATGAACATCCTGAAGACCCTGCACTGCGTCGACTACAACCAGATGCCGGCAGGCCTGCTGGCGGAACTGCCGACGCTGATCCATCGAGTCCTGAACTCGCCTCGCTTCGACACCTCGCGCATCAATATCCTCGAATCGGAAGGCCAGCTGAAGCTGGTCAAGGGGTAAGCCATGACCGAACAACAAGCCTGCACCCTCTGCGGTGCGGGAGGGCACACTGCTGCCCAGTGCAATTGCGATCAGGAAGCGCCAGCCTTTGAGCGCGAGAAGCGCTACATGGTCATCAAGCTGTCGCAGCTCGACGAGGAACCCGATGCCAGTGGGATGACCAGGCAAGAGCAGATCTATCGCCTGGCGCACTTCGGCAAGGCCATGGTGCAGTGCGTGGTGGTCGAAAGCGACTGGCCGGAACACGAAACGGTCTGGCGCATGATTGAAGGGCGCATGACCGGCAAGCAATGCACCAACTGTCCTGGCGCGGCGGATCACGATACGGCGCATTGCCCGCTGCGCGCCACTTCGGACGTCGCCGAGGACCGGTTTGAAATCCCAGTGCACGAATGGGGGGATCCCCTGCCGCCCGATCCGCCGGTGGAATGCCCGCACCACTGCGGCGCCGTGTATGCCAGGGAAAGCTATGGCGCTGGCTTCATCAAGGGCTCTGGCATGTGCCCTGCCTGCGATGCGGCCATGCCCGCAAAGGACATCGTCCGCCCTGGCGATGAGCCTACGCCCCCGAGCTGCTTGCAGCCAAGCTCATCGACACTTGGCGCGTGGTTCACGGCCGGCCAGTCCCCTGGGAGAAGGCGGTCGAGATCACGGCCATCGCCACCAGCATGAGCAACGAAGAGCGCGAGCGTCTGCTGGCGATGGCAGACGCCCCGGTCGCCCAGGCTGGGCAGGTGCCGGAGGAAGTCCGCACCCTGCTGTCCCGCGCGCAATGCGAAATCGAGCACCTGGCCGAGTGCCTAGAGAACGTCTGCGAAGACGATGAAGAGGTTGATGTCCGGGAGGATGTGGCTGATGGCCGAGTGGTTGCCGCCGACATCGCCCATTTGCTAGCCGCTACGGCGGCGCAGGGAGGTGAATGATGACTGAGCAATTCCGCTACTGCTCGTACTTCACCTCCCACCCAGAGAACTGGCAGCCGTGCTCGAAGGAGCACCACGACATGGTCAAGGCACATCCTCACGAATGGCCTGGCTACGAAGTGCGGACGCTGGCGGCTGTTCCTGGTGATTCGCCGCCGGCCGCGAGCGGTTACGACCAACTCTGGCAATGGTTCGGCCTGAGCTACAGCGCCTATGCGGTACTGCCGCGAGTGATGATGCATGCCATGCCTGACGACTGGCAGGGGCGCATGGCCGCGCTACTGGATGAGTGGATCGCGGCCTGGCCAAACCAGCCGGACATCAGCGCCCACATCCAGATCAAGCAGGCGAACCGCTTCATCAAGACCCCGGAATGGCTGCTCAACTACCGGCACCCCGACCAGGCGCAGCTGGAAAGAATGCGCGCCGCGAAGGCATGACTACACCCCAACACTGAACCCGCCGGCGCCAGCCGGCGTAGAGAGGTATCGCCATGGGTGCAGCTGAAAACCTCTTCGACGAGGTGGACAAGGTCACCGAGAAGAAGATGGCCGAGCTGATCGGCACCACTGACAAAGCCCTGAAGCGCAAGCGAGAGCGGGGCATCATCCCGACCACTGTTTGGATGAAAATTGACGGCCGAATCATCTACAGCAAAAGGAGGTACGACGCGTGGCTAGAAAGCCTCTGGACCTGCCGACCGGCGTTGAAGTCATCGGCAAGTCAGTCCGCATTCGATTCCAATGGGGAAAGCGCAGGCGTTGCGAGACGCTTGCCTACCCCCCGACCCCGAAAGGGATCGCAGCAGCAGACGCTGTACGTACTCAGGTAGTCCAGCTCAACAAGCTGGGCGCCCTGACCCACGAGAAGTACCTGGAGCTGTTCCCATCCTCGCGTGCGCAGCTCCCCTCCACTGCATGCCCCACGTTCTTTGATTACGCCCAGGAGTGGCTGGACTCGCTCGAGATCGTGGACAGCACCCGCAAGGGCTACCGGATCGCCCTGCAGCTCTACTGGATTCCTCACCTGGCGCAGCTGCCTATGGACCAGATCCCGCCGCAGATGCTGCGCCGGATCACCACGCAGACGAACTGGCCGTCGCCCGGCCGGCGGAAGTACGCCGTTCGGGTGCTGGCGTGCTTGTTCAAATTGGCCTTGAAGGAGGAACTGGTCCAACGCGATCCCACTCTCTCCATCCCGAAGGCCAGGGTCCCCAAGCGGGAGATTGACCCGCTCACCCGAGAGGAGGCAGACGCGATCATCGATAAACTGTACGTCCTGGCCACCGGCCTGCAGCGGATTTACGCCTGCTTGTTCGAGTTTCTCTTCTACACCGGCATGCGCCCGGGCGAGGCGATGGCCCTGCGCTGGGAGGAGGTCGACACGCGCAGCCGCAAGGCCAGGGTCTGCCGAATCCAGCAACGCGGGAAAATCTACGAGCGCACGAAAACGAAGACCGTTCGGGAAGTTTTGTTGAACGATCGCGCGCTGCATGCCCTCGAACAAGCTAGGCCGCTGACTGCGGCGAGATCGGATTACGTGTTTGCTCCCAGCCTGAAGGCAGAACGCTCCGACCTGTACATCAAGTCGGAGACGGGCCCGAAACGCTATTGGCGCGACGCCTTGCGGAAGCTCGGCATGCGCCAGCGCAGGACGTATGACACTCGCCACACCTACGCGACGATGTGCCTGATGGCTGGCATGAACCCGGCTTTCATTGCATCGCAGCTCGGCCACAGCGTGCCAGTTCTGCTTTCGACTTACGCCAAGTGGCTCAACTCGACTTCCGACTGGAGCGAGATGGAAAAGCTAAAAACTGGTACGAAATTGGTACGGAGGAAAGCTAAGGAGGACTGAGGCCCTGATTTTACTGGGCCCACAGCACTATGTGCGGAATAGCAGGAGAACTACGTTTCGATAACCAGGCTGCGGACCTTGCCGCAGTCGAACGCATCACCCATCACCTCGCCCCGCGAGGCCCCGACGCCTGGGGCTTCCACAGCGAAGGGCCGGTGGCCCTGGGGCACCGGCGGTTGAAGATCATGGACCTGGCCGAAGCCTCCGGTCAGCCGATGATCGACACCTCGCTGGGCCTGTCGCTGGTGTTCAACGGGGCAATCTACAACTACCCCGAACTGCGCGGCGAGCTGGAAGCCCTTGGGTACCGCTTCTTTTCCGGAGGCGACACCGAAGTACTTCTAAAGGGATACCACGCCTGGGGTGAACAACTATTGCCCCGCCTCAATGGCATGTTCGCCTTCGCCATCTGGGAACGCGACAAACGGCGCCTGTTCATCGCCCGCGACCGCCTCGGCATCAAGCCGCTGTACCTGTCGCAGACCGGCAAGCGTCTGCGCTTCGCCTCCAGCCTGCCGGCGTTGCTCAAGGGCGGTGACATCGACCCGGCGCTGGACCCGGTGGCACTCAACCACTACCTGAACTTCCACGCCGTGGTGCCCGCGCCGCGCACCCTGCTGGCCGAAGTGCAGAAGCTGCCGCCGGCCACCTGGATGACCATCGACGCCGACGGCCACACCGAGCGCCAGCGCTGGTGGACTCTGGACTACGGCCCGCTGCCGGACGAGCGCGAGCTGACCCTGGACGACTGGGAAGACCGCCTGCTGTCCAGCCTGCGCGACGCCGTGAGCGTGCGTCAGCGCGCCGCCCGAGAAGTCGGCGTGCTGCTTTCCGGCGGAGTCGACTCCAGTCTGCTGGTCGGCCTGCTGCACGAGGCCGGCGTCGAGGACCTGCTGACCTTCTCCATCGGCTTCGAGGACGCCGGTGGCGAGCGCGGCGACGAATTCCAGTACTCGGACCTGATCGCCCAGCGCTACGGCACCCGCCACCACCAGCTGCGCATCGACGAGAACGAAGTGATCTCGCAGCTGCCCGCGGCCTTCCGCGCCATGAGCGAGCCGATGGTCAGCCATGACTGCATTGCCTTCTACCTCCTCTCGAGGGAGGTCTCGAAGCACTGCAAGGTGGTACAGAGCGGCCAGGGCGCCGACGAGCTGTTTGCCGGCTACCACTGGTACCCGAAAGTGGCCGGCGCCAAGGACCCACTGCAGGCCTACCGCGCGGCCTTCTTCGACCGTAGCCACGGCGAATACCTGGACACCGTGCGCGAAGCCCTGCGGGTGGAGGACGTGGCCAGCGAGTTCGTCCGCGACCACTTCGCCCAGCCTGGCGCGGAGGACCCGGTAGACAAGGCGCTGCGCCTGGACAGCACCATCATGCTGGTCGACGACCCGGTCAAGCGAGTGGACAACATGACCATGGCCTGGGGCCTGGAAGCCCGCGTGCCGTTCCTCGACTATCGCGTCGCGGAGCTGTCGGCGCGCATCCCGTCGCGCTTCAAGCTCGGCGATGGCGGCAAGCAGGTGCTCAAGGCCGCCGCGCGCAAGGTCATCCCCTGCGAGGTGATCGACCGACCCAAGGGTTATTTCCCGGTGCCCGGCCTGAAGCACCTGCAAGGCAATACCCGCGCCTGGGTCAGCGAACTGCTGCTGGACCCGAGCCAGGACCGCGGCCTGTTCGAGACGGCGATGTTCGACCGCCTGCTCAGCGACCCGGCGAGCGACCTTACTCCGCTGCGTGGTTCCAAGTTGTGGCAGTTGGCGGCCCTCAACCTCTGGCTGACGGAACAAGGCCTCTAGAGCCCGGCAACGCCGCCTCGTGCGGCGTTGCCTTTTCTTCCAGCCCAGGACAGATGCCTTATCAGGGAGCGCAAGATGAAAGCCCATTCCAACCTGCCCCATCCCCATAACCAGCGGCTGCTGCGCGGCCAGACGCCGACCTACGAGCGGCTGCAGGCACGTTTCGCCGGCGACCACGCGGAAAGCCACGGCCCACTGATCCTGCAATGCGGCTGGGGCCGCCTGCTGATTGGCCACACCTTTTCCAGCCCCGACAAGCTCGCCGCCGAATTGCTCAACGAGCAGCCCGGTGAGCGCGACATTGCCCTTTACGTAGCCGCTCCGCAGCAGGTGCTGGCGCAGGCACCGCAGCAACTCTTCCTCGATCCATCCGACGCGCTGCGCCTGTGGTTCACCGACTATCGCCCCGCGCGCCGGCCTTTCCGCGGCTTCCGCATCCGCCGCGTGCACAGCGATGAAGACTGGGCAGCGATCAACCGCCTGTACCTGTCGCGCGGCATGCTGCCAGTCGATCCGTCCAACGTCACCCCGCGCCACCAGGGCGGCCCGGCCTACTGGCTGGCGGAAGACGCCGAGACCGGCACGGTGATCGGCACGGTCATGGGCATCAATCACGCCAAGGCCTTCCGCGATCCGGAAGGCGGCTCCAGCCTCTGGTGCCTGGCGGTGGACCCACAGTCCAGCCGGCCCGGCGTCGGCGAAGCGCTGGTGCGCCACCTGATCGAGCACTTCATGAGCCGCGGCCTGGCGTATCTGGACCTGTCGGTGCTGCACGGCAACCGGCAGGCCAAGTCGCTCTACCACAAGCTGCGTTTCCGCGAGCTGCCCACCTTTGCCATCAAGTGCAAGAACGGCATCAACCAGTCGCTGTTCCTCGGCCCCGGCCCGGAGAAAGGTCTGAACCCCTACGCGAAGATCATCGTCGACGAAGCCCATCGGCGCGGCATCGAAGTCCAGGTGCAGGACGCCGACGCCGGCCTCTTCACCCTCACCCAGGGCGGCCGGCGCATCCGCTGCCGGGAGTCGCTGTGCGACCTCACCAGCGCCGTGAGCATGAGCCTGTGCCAGGACAAGACCCTCACCCACCGCGCCCTCGACCGTGCCAGCCTGCGCCAGCCACAACAGCGGCTGGCCGGTAGTGCCCAGGAGAATGCCGCGTTCCTTGAGGAGCACAGCGCACTGGTGGTCAAGCCGGTGGACGGCGAACAGGGCCAGGGCGTCGCCGTGGACCTGCGCACGCCGCAAGAGGTGGAGGAAGCCATCGCCCACGCGAAGCAGTTCGACACCCGCGTGATCCTCGAGAGCTACCACCCCGGCCAGGACCTGCGCATCGTGGTGATCGGCTACGAAGTGGTGGCCGCCGCCATCCGCCGCCCCGCCGAGGTGATCGGCGATGGTCGGCACAGCATCTGCAAGCTGATCGAGGCGCAGAGCCGTCGGCGTATGGCGGCCACCGGCGGAGAGAGTCGCATCCCGCTGGACGGCGAAACCGAGCGCACCCTGAGCGCCGCGGGCTTCACCTACGACGACGTGCTGCCCAGCGGCCAGCGCCTGGCCGTGCGCCGTACCGCCAACCTGCACACCGGCGGCACGCTGGAAGATGTCACCGAACGGCTGCACCCGGCGTTGGCCGACGCCGCCATCCGCGCCGCGCGGGCGCTGGAAATACCCGTCACCGGACTCGATCTGCTGGTCACCGAGGCCGACCAGGCGGACTACGTGATTATCGAAGCCAACGAGCGCCCCGGTCTGGCCAACCATGAGCCACAGCCCACTGCCGAGCGCTTCGTCGACCTGCTTTTCCCGCTGAGCCGCGAACTGCTGCACCGCGACAACCGTGACCAGCCACACCCCAACGTGGAGGCCCCGGCATGACCAAACTGCCGCAACCGGACCTGAACTACCTGCAGCGCGTGCTGCTGGAAATGCTCGCCATCCCCAGCCCCACCGGCTTCACCGACACCATCGTGCGTTACGTTGCCGAGCGGCTGGAGGAGATCGGCGTGCCCTTCGAGATGACCCGCCGCGGGACCATTCGCGCTACCCTCCTGGGCCGGCGCAAGAGTCCGGATCGCGCGGTCTCGGCGCACCTGGACACCATTGGCGCGATCGTCCGCGAGATCAAGCCCAACGGTCGCCTGGCACTGGCGCCGGTGGGTTGCTGGTCGAGCCGCTTCGCCGAGGGCAGCCGCGTCACGGTATTCTGCGAGAACGGCGTGTTCCGTGGCAGCGTGCTGCCGCTGCTGGCTTCCGGGCACGCCTTCAATACTGCCGTGGATACCCTGCCGATCAGCTGGGACCACGTCGAACTGCGTCTGGACACCTACACCGCCAGCCGCGCCGACAGTGAATCCCTGGGCGTGGCCATCGGCGACTTCGTCGCCTTCGACCCCTTGCCGGAATTCACCGAGAGCGGCCACATCAGCGCCCGCCACCTCGACGACAAGGCCGGCGTCGCCGCGCTGCTGGCTTCGCTCAAGGCCATCGTGGAAAGCGGCAACGTTCCACCCATCGATTGCCACCCGCTGTTCACCATCACCGAGGAAATCGGCTCCGGCGCGGCCGGCGCGCTGCCCTGGGACGTCAGCGAGTTCGTCGGCATCGACATCGCCCCGGTGGCCGAAGGACAGAACTCCAGCGAGCACGCGGTGAGCGTGGCCTTGCAGGATTCCGGCGGACCTTACGACTTCCATCTATCGCGACATCTGCTGCGGCTGGGCGAACGCCATGAGGTCCCGGTGCGCCGCGACCTGTTCCGCTATTACCACAGCGACGCGCAGTCGGCGATCACCGCCGGCCACGACATCCGCACCGCCCTGCTGGCGTTCGGCTGCGATGCCACCCACGGCTACGAACGCACCCATATCGACAGCCTTGCCGCGCTGGCAAAACTGCTCACGGCTTACATGCTCAGTCCGCCGGTGTTCGACAGCGACGCGGAGCCCAGCGAAGGCACGCTGGAGCGTTTCAGCAAGCAGCTGGAGCACCCGGTACACATGGAAAGCACAACCCATGTGCCACCGGTGGACGACCTGATCGACAGCGGTGACGCTTCTGACAGGAGCAGCGACAAAGGCAAGGAAGGCAAGGACTGAAGCTGCACGGCGCGCGGCGCGGGACTACAATCCCGCGCTGCAATTCGCGAGTACCTGCCATGTTGATTCCGTACGACCTGATCGAAGCCGACACCCTCAACAACCTGCTGGAAGACTTCGTTACCCGCGAAGGCACCGACAACGGCGACGACACGCCGCTGGACGTGCGCGTGGAGCGCGCGCGGCATGCACTCAAGCGCGGCGAGGCGGTGATCGTCTTCGATCCGGAAAGCCAGCAGTGTCAGCTGATGCTGAAAAGCGAAGTGCCGAAGGAGTGGCTGGAGGACTGACACGCTCCTTCTATGACGCTCAGGCTGAACACTATGTGGGATGGCGTGGAACGCAGCGATACCCATCAATTGCGTGCACCACGGCATGGGTATCGCAAGCTCCACCCATCCTACGACGAAGCTCAGTGGTCAGATGGGAGCGGATCAGGGCGCCAGACGCGGCCCCAGCAGCACCACGCTGGCGCCGATGACGCAGAGCGCCACGCCTACCCAGTCGCTCCACAGCGGGCGACTCTTCTCGACGAAGGCCAGCCAGAACAGCGACGCAGCGACGTAGATACCACCGTACGCGGCATAGGCGCGCCCGGCGTAGTTCGCTTCGACGCGGGTGAGCAGCAGGGCGAAGACCGTCAGGCTGAGCAGGCCGGGAATTATCCACAGGGCGCTCTTGTCCAGACGCAGCCAGAGGTAGAAGGCGTAGCAGCCGGCGATCTCGCAGAAAGCGGCGAGGACGAACCAGAGGTAATTGATCATGGGGGCTCTTTCCGTGACGGGAAGTGCGCCGGTCAGCCGCGCAGGCCGCCCTCGCGCTCCCAGGCGCAGCGCACTTTCAGCTCGCCTTCGCGCGGACTGTGGAAGCCGTTTTCGGACTCCCAGCGGAAGGTGTGGCTGCCGTTGACTTCGGTTTCCAGATGCACCACCGCGCTGGCCCAGTACAGGCGGCGCAGCAGGGCTTCGAACTGTTCGACCCAGAGCTTCCACTCGTACTCGATGGTCTGGTAGCTGGCGCCGAAATGGATCACCTGGGACTGGTACAGGCCCGCGCCCTCGGTCTCGCAGCGGCTGAACATCTCGCGGCCCAGGAACGGCCAGGCCTCGCCCATGGGCAGACTGTCGAGCACCTTGCGGTTGGCGGCGCGGCGCAGGCGGCGCTCCATCGAGTCGCCGGGCCAGTCGCGGATGCAGCCATAGACGATGGATTCAGAGTGCAAGCGGGTTCTTCCTTCAATGACACCGGAGCCTTCTAACACAGGCCTGGCGATGCGCAAAGCACGAATCCCAAGAGCTGGGCAGTAGCCCGAAAAAGCAAAAGCCCCGCGAAATGAGCGGGGCTTTCACCGGGGTCCAACGTACATCAGCCAGGCAGGCCGGTGACTAAAACTAACCCTTTGCACCGGCCTGGGCAAGCCCTCTCTTCCACTGCACCGAAAGGGGGCAAAAAGTGACTGGAAATCAGCCCAGGCTGCGGCGCTTGGCTTGCATCTTCTCGGCCATTTTCGCCATCTCGTCGTACAGCGCCTGCGGGTTCTGCTGCTTGATCTGCCAGGCCATGCGGCCCTGTTCGTGGGGCAGGATCATGAAGACGTCGCGGGCCACTTCCTGGTGGATGTAGTCGGCGATGTCGGCGGCGCTGATGGGCGAGCTTTCCAGCAGCTTGCCGACCTGGGTCTTCATCTCCGGGCTCGGACCACGGAAGGAATCCAGCAGGTTGGTCTGGAAGAACGACGGGCAGACCACGTGGACCTTCACATCCACCAGACTGAGGTCGGCCAGCAGGCTTTCCGAAAGCGCCACCACACCGGCCTTGGCCACGTTGTAGTTGCTCATCGCCGGGCCCTGCATCAGGGCAGCCATGGAGGCGATGTTGATGATCCGGCCCTTGCTCTTCTCCAGCAGCGGCAGGAAGGCCTTGCAGCCCTTGACCACGCCCATCAGGTTGATCGAGATCTGCCAGTCCCAGTCTTCCAGCGAGAGTTCGCTGAAGAAGCCGCCGGAGGCGACACCGGCGTTGTTGACGATGATGTCGATGCCGCCGAATTTCTCTTCGCAGGACTGCGCCAGCTGGGTCAGCTGGCTGTAGTCGCGCACGTCGCAGCGCTGGGTGAAGCCGTCACCGCCGGCCTCGCGTACCAGCTTGAGGGTTTCCTGCAGGCCTGCTTCGTTGACGTCGGCCAGCGCCAGCTTCCAGCCCTCTCGGGCCCAGCGCAGGGCGATTTCGCGTCCGAGGCCGGAACCGGCGCCGGTGATCATGATGCGATTTTGCATAGGGGAGGTCTGCCTTTTCTTGTCTTGTTCGGGACGGGTGTCGACAACGGTCCTGTCGACGACTGTGGCCCGAAGTGTAACCAAGGCTTTCGGCTATCAGCGGCGAAATCAGGGCGCTGAATGCCCCTGGCAAACCGCCGGCGCACTAGCGCTTCGAGGGATACAGATCAGGCCTGGAGCAGCACGCAGAGCTTGCCCAGCACGAGGGCGATGCCGGCGGAGACGAGCAGGTGGGCCGCGCAGTTGATGCGCTCGCGCTTGAACTGGGCGAATTGCCTGATGCGGTAGCGCAACAGGAAGATGCCCAGGGCCACGGGAAAGGCTGGGCCGAGGAAGGCAAACTGCCAATAGCGGTCCGGATTGACCACCGGGTCCAGGGTCATGGCTTCGGCCAGCGGTGGCAGGCCCAGCCCGCACTGGACGAGCAACCACACCACGCCCAGCACAACCAGTACAACGCCCAGCATCCCTACGACTCCCTGATGGCAAAGGCCCAGTATGTTAGTACAGGCACCTCGGAATGGCTGTGCGACGAATCACCCTGTGACGTATCGGCGCTGTGACGAAAGCCGAGTTATCTGACGCCACCGCGCTAGGGCACTCCCCTCACCCAGCCCTCTCCCGCAGGAAAAGGGAGCCGCTCGTGCCGGCTGACAATTCGGTTTCAACCTGTGCCGAACGGTCCCCTCTCCCCTGGGGAGAGGGTGAGGGTGAGGGTGAAGGGTTTAATGGGGCAAACCGATCCGTCCCCGCCCGGTCAGATCCGCCCCAGCAACAACAGCACCAGCAGCACGACCAGCACCACGCCGATCACACCGGAGGGGCCGTAACCCCAATTGCGCGAGTGGGGGAAGACCGGCAGGCCGCCGATCAGCAGCAAGATCAGGATGATCAACAGGATGGTCCCGAGTCCCATATCGTCTCTCCTCTTTCAGTCGACGAGGGGCGATGGCTCGCGGTGGTGCGATAGGCCAGCGCTTATGGTTTCCGACTGGGAGGATGCGCGGAAGATTCAAAGAATCTGCACGTACTCGGGATCAGCTCAGGTCGCGGGGTAGTGAGCCCTTGCGCAGGCGCAGGAACATCAGGGCTGCAGTGCGCGCGTCGCCGATAGCGGTGTGGCGGCCTTCGATGGGGATTTCCAGATGGCGCGCCAGGGTGTCGAAGCGCAGATCCAGGTGCAGGTCGGGGAAGCGCCGGCTCATCTTGCGGTGGTAGATTTCCGAGACTTCCACGCGGGGGTTGTCCAGCCGCGCATCGAGTTGCTCGCGCAGGTGCCGGCGCAACACCGCGACGTCAAAGGACAGGTAGTAGCCCAGCAGCGGCCGATCACCGACGAACGCCTGCACCCGGCGCAGGGCTTCCACCAACGGCAGTTGCCCCTCAAGGTCAGTGCGACGCAGCTTGTGGATACGGATCGACTCGCCGTCCAGCGACGGCGGCGGCTCCACCAGCAGCTCCAGGCGCTCACCGAGAATCAGCTTGCCACGCCGGATCACCACCGCGCCGATGCTGAGGATATCGGCCTTGCGCGGGTCGAGGCTGGTGGTCTCCAGGTCCAGCGACACCAGCTCTTCCGCCTCCGCCGGATCGTGCCGCCACCAGTACAGGCGACGGCGCCAGGCAGACCAGTGCGGATCGGGTGCAGCGACACAAGCGTTCATCGGGTCTCCAGGTGGAATTGGCGGGTCAGGCTCTGCTTGAACTTCTTCACCGTATGCAGCCCGAAGCGCAGCAGATCACGCTCGTGGCGGCTGAGGCGAGAAACATCGAGCCCCTGTTCGCGGCCGTCACGCTGGCCATCCAGTTGCTGGCGCAGGCGCAGTTGCAGGAACAGCTCGAAGGCTTCGGCCAGGTTGTCCACCAGCGAATCGTCCAGCACGCCCAGTGCCTTCAGGGCGACGAGTCGGCCGAGGGTGCCGCGCTCCTCCAGCCCTTCGCGCACGGCCAACACACGGGCGCCGTGAACGATGGGGAAAATGCCGCCACGCTTCACGTCCAGCTGCGCATCCTGGGTTTTCAGCTGGCCGAGGAAGGTCAGTGGCGTGTCGAATTGCAGGGCCGGCAGCGCCAGGTCGCTCATCCAGCGACTGCTGTCGCCGGCCAGCTCGTACAGGCATTCGCGCAGGCTGTCGAACAGCCTTCGGTTGCCCGCCACCGGCCAGGCATCGGCGAGGATCGACAGGCGCATCAGTTGTTCGGAGCGACCTTGCAGCGGCAGCTCGCGCAATTCGCGCTGCCACTCGGACAAGGGTTTGCACCACTCCGGCCGGCTGGCCATCACCCCACCGGGGCAAGGCGGATAGCCGAACTCCAGCAGCGCGGCGGAGAAGCGCTGCATCAGCAACAGGCCCTGCTCCACCGGCAGGCCATCGTCGAGGATCAGCGCGTTGTCCTGGTCGGTCTTGAGCAACTGCTCCGCGCGCCCTTCGCTGCCCATCACCAGCAGGCAGCAACGACCACGGAGGACCGGCGGAACCTGCAACTCGAAGAGGCGCTCGAGCAGTTGTTCGTTGAGAGCACTGACCAGTTGCATGATGAAACGCAGGCGGATGCCATTGCCCGCCAGGGTCGCGATCAGCGTATGCAGGGTCTCGGCGGCGGCGCGCAGCTCAGCCTCGCTTTCGGCGCGGGCAATGCGCAGCGCCAGCACATGGGAGTGGGTGGAGAACAGGCTGAGCACCTGGGTCAGGTGCAGCAGACCGACCACCCTGCCCTCCTCGCATACCGCCACGCGCTCGATGCGCTGGCGGGTCATGAGGATCATCGCATCGAAGAGGAAATCGCCCAGCTCGACGTGACTCAACGGGCGGTGCGCCAGCGGCCCAATCGGTTGCGCCTCGCTGAATCCATCGCGGAAGTGTGCGGTCATCAGGTCCGTGCGGGTGACGATGCCCAGCGCGCCGTCCTCGCGCACCAGCAGCGCGTCCGCGCCGCGGCTGAGTTGCAGGCGCGCGGCGTCGCCCAGGGGCAGCGTCGGCCCCACCTCGATGGCGGGCAACAGGTGTTCGGGCGCAATGCGGGTGAGGATGAATTCGGCGAGGTTCTGCCCGTCGCGGCGTTCCAGCTGGCGCTTGCTGGCCAGGTCCGCGCGGAAGAAGCGGGCGAACTGGGGGTTGTCCGTGCACAGCCGGTGGAACACCGCCGCCGGCAGTTCATAGACGATGCTCTCTTCCACTGCCTGGTAGCGGTGCTTGCTGCTGCCGGAGAACAGCCCGCGCACGTCGAACAGGTCCTCGGCGCCGTACTGGGCGAACAGCTTGCCGTCCTCGCCGCGCTCCTCGATCACGCCCTTCATCAGGACGAACAGGCAGGGCACCGGCGCGCCGGCTTCGAGCAGCACTTCATCGACCGTGTAGTAGCCCACGCTCAGCGCATCGCGCAGCTGTTCGCGCTCCCGCGGGCGGAGCTGGTCGAAGGGCGGCGAGGCGAAGTTGAAATCGTCGGACATCCGTCATCCATCCCTGTCAAAAAAGCGGGGCCGGAGGTGTTTCCACCCCCGGCCCCGGCAGGTTAGCTCAGACGATCAGTGGGCAGCTGCGCCACTGGCACCCAGGCCGGTCTGCGAACGGATGAACTGCGGGAAGAAGCGCGCGCGCTCTTCGTCGGCAGCGGTCGACTTGTCGGTGATGGAGAAGAACCAGATACCGATGAAGGCCACGGCCATGGAGAACAGCGCCGGGTACTCGTACGGGTAGATGGCTTTCTCGTGACCGAGGATCTGCACCCAGATGGTCGGGCCGAGGATCATCAGGGTCACCGCGGTGATCAGGCCGAGCCAGCCACCGATCTTCGCGCCACGGGTGGTCAGCTTCTTCCAGTACATGGAGAGCAGCAGCACCGGGAAGTTGCAGCTGGCGGCGATGGAGAAGGCCAGGCCGACCATGAAGGCGATGTTCTGCTTCTCGAACAGGATGCCGAGCACGATCGCGACCACGCCGAGGCACACGGTGGTGATCTTCGAGACGCGCAGCTCATCTTTCTCGTTGGCCTTGCCGCCTTTCAGCACGCTGGCGTACAGGTCGTGGGACACGGCCGAGGCGCCGGCCAGGGTCAGGCCGGCAACCACCGCGAGGATGGTGGCGAAGGCCACGGCGGAGATGAAGCCCAGGAACAGGCTGCCGCCCACGGCATCGGCCAGGTGCACGGCCGCCATGTTGTTGCCGCCCAGCAGCGCGCCGGTGGCGTCCTTGAAGTCCGGGTTGGTGCTGACCAGCAGGATCGCGCCGAAGCCGATGATGAAGGTCAGGATGTAGAAGTAGCCGATGAAGCCGGTGGCGAAGAACACCGACTTGCGGGCTTCCTTGGCGTCACTGACGGTGAAGAAGCGCATCAGGATGTGCGGCAGGCCAGCGGTGCCGAACATCAGCGCGAAGCCCAGGGAGAACGCGGAGATCGGGTCCTTCACCAGGCCGCCGGGGCTCATGATCGACTCGCCCTTCGGGTGGACCTTGATGGCTTCGGAGAACAGCGTGCTGACATCGAAGTTGACGTGCTTGAGCACCATGATCGCCATGAAGGTGGCGCCCGAGAGCAGCAGCACGGCCTTGATGATCTGTACCCAGGTAGTGGCGAGCATGCCGCCGAACAGCACGTAGAGGACCATCAGGATGCCGACCAGCACCACGGCGACGTGGTAGTTCAGGCCGAACAGCAGTTCGATCAGCTTGCCGGCGCCGACCATCTGCGCGATCAGGTAGAAGGCCACCACCACCAGCGAACCGCAGGCGGACAGGGTGCGGATGTCCTTCTGCTTGAGGCGATAGGACGCCACGTCAGCGAAGGTGTACTTGCCCAGGTTGCGCAGGCGTTCGGCGATCAGGAAGAGGATGATCGGCCAGCCGACGAGGAAGCCGATGGAGTAGATCAGGCCGTCGTAACCGGAGGTGAATACCAGAGCGGAAATGCCGAGGAAGGACGCGGCGGACATGTAGTCGCCGGCGATCGCCAGGCCATTCTGGAAACCGGTGATGCTGCCACCGGCGGTGTAGAAATCGGCGGCGGATTTGCTGCGTTTCGAGGCCCAGTAGGTGATGCACAGGGTCAGGCCGACGAAGGCGACGAACATGACGATGGCGGAGACGTTCAGCGGCTGGCGCTGCACCTCGCCGGTGAGGGCGTCAGCCCAGAGTGCGGGAGCCCACAGGGCGGGAAGAACGGCGGCCAGCGCGAGGGCCGCGGAGTGTCGGCCTTTCATTGCTGGGCCTCCTTGAGGATTTCCTGGTTGAGGCGGTCGAATTCACCGTTCGCCCGGCGCACGTAGATGCCGGTAAGCACGAAGGCAGAGAGAATCAGCCCGACGCCCATGGGGATGCCCCAGGTGACGGACGAATCGGCACTGATCTTCGCGCCGAGCAGCTGCGGCTGGAAGGCGATGAGCAGGATGAAGACCACGTACAGGCCCAACATGATCAGGGAGAGCAACCAGGCGAATCGCTCGCGCTTGGCCACCAACTCTTTGAAGCGCGGATTGGTATCAATCCGCTGGTAGATGCTGTCGTTCATTTTGTTCTTGTCCTCACAGCGGGGATGACGCGGATGTCGTCGATCCCTAATTTATTGGAGCGCTGCAAGGGCTCCAGACGACTTTAGTCGTAGCGATTTGCCCTCTCTTGCGAACAAGCCCGGAATAGACGCTTCGGCATAAGAAAACCGCTGCACCGGCAGGTGAGGGTAATTGCACAACGTCGGTACAGGCAGCCAACACGGGCGATCCGGGAATGGCTGAATTCGTAATCCCACGGGACCTGCAAGAGCCTGACCGGTTGCGGCCGATCAAAACCGCCACGATTCGTTGGCAATTTTTCTTCAGGCTACCCACTCCGGACAAATGCCAATCCCCAACGACGAAAATCGATGAACTCCATGGTATTCGGGCGTAGCCACAATAATCAGATCAACCATTTGCAGCTAGGAGCCTTTCCCAGCTCTCACATCCCGTTCGCCTTCCCGCACTGAATCAGCGTACCCACCACGCAGCCAATTCCTACATACGCAGCAACAACCCCCTAAGTAGAGTCGATTTTTCGGCAACGTATTTCCCCTGAGTCTGGGAAAACGCTGCCATATCACTACTACAAAGAGGCAAGCATATGACGCTCGCAAATACATCAACCCGCTTCTACAACAACGAAGTATCGCCAGAACGCCTGCAGGAACTGAACAAGCCTTGTTTCTCCGAAGAGCAAATAAACACATTCGATGCCGAGGCGGCAGAACTTATTCGGCGGAACCAGGCTGAACAGCAGGAAAACCCCGCAATAGCCATTCGACTATTTGCCTCCGAGGGAAGCCAGAGCAAACGCGGCGGCGTAATAACTCAAGGTACCTCCAGCCTCACCATCACCCTGCCCTCAGGTGAAGCGCTCGCCATCGCCCGGATCGGCGACCCCGTCGAATATCCGGATGGCTCAATTGCCTATATCGAGACTGGTGCGGGAGACGCCTTCTCCAACCTTGCCCTGGTCGGCAGCCGGCTGGATAACGGCGACGAAATCATCAATAGCCGGCAGAACATCGGGCACATCAACCTCCGCAAGCACTCGCCTCCTGCCAGCGACTTCCTCCCCGCGAAGAAGGCCGAGCAATGACAGCGCACCGCCCCGATATCAATGGCAAGGGCCAGGCACTCGGTGGGGATAGAACCACCACCGGCGCACTGCTGATCAGCTACATCACGCACTTCGGCATCTGCGAGGGCAGAGGATTCATTCTCAGAGGCGACAAGACCGGAACATGCCCCAAGTGTGGAAAAGCCGGGACGGTCGCTGAAGGGGACCCCGATTACACCTGGGACGGCATTCCCATGGCCGTCGACAGGAACATGGTCAGTTGCGGCTGCCCGGAGGGGACCAATCGCATTATCGCGCCACTGGGCCCGCTATCATCGAGCAAACCCGCGGAGCCGATGAGAACTGCCGCCCCCTCCGGTCAGAATCTCTTCTCGCCCCCTGCTTCACAGGCGAAGCCATCGCAGTCCCTCGCCGCTGAAGACAACCCCAAAACCAGCGATAAGGCGCCGCTGACTCCCGAGTTGATTGCCGTCGCCGGCAGCCAGCATGACCAGCGTTCGGGCAACAAGATGATGTTCATCGGCCAGGCGGTGCGCGAACTGGGCGAGTTCAAACGCAGCAAGCCCGCCCTGGCGCGGACGCTGGTGGTCTTCACCCCGTTTTACAATGAAGCCATGCTCAGTGCGGCACGCAGCTCCGCCGACTCCTACGGCGCGGACTTCATCACCGTCACAACAGTCAAGGAATTGATCGCCTACCTGAACAGCGGTAAAGATCGGGCCCAGGCCCCTATCGAGCACCTTTCGTTCTTCAGTCATGGCGTACCTCAGCGAATCGCCTTTGGTTATCACACCACCGGGGACTATCAGATGTCCCTGGACGTACTGAACTACAACAAGCTTTCGCCACAGGCATTCTCCCCCACGGCACAGATCGACAGTTATGCCTGTCGCACAGGGATGGGCAATCGTTCGGAATACCCCATCGAAGACGGCATTCAGTTCTTCCCGCAGACCAATGAAAGCCTGGCGCAACTGCTGGCCAATCATCTGCGGGTCAAGGTACGTGCGTTCGTTCGGCGGTCGGACTACAAGAATACTTGGGGGACGTTTGAGGAGCGACAAATAGGAAAATTGTGTAGCGTCACTGATGACACAATGCCAGGAGATGACTGGTGCAAAAGATGGAAGAATCTGGAGCAGGAGCGAAAGAATAGTAACGATTCTTTCAATTTTACCTATCAAAATCTTGGCGCGATAAATCCAGTAATTTCGGGCGATACACCGATCGGAGTACTAGGAGGACACTTTGACTTCCTCCCAAAATAAAGGGAACTTGGTATTAATAATCCTTGTCACCCCACTCCTACTACTCGCCATATACCATTGGTACAAAATCATGACAAGCGCATATAACACCGACCTTGGCAACGGCGTAGTAATCTATGCTGACGACTATGTTAAGACTGGACGTTGGGTTTTTGATTGCAACCGCTCTCGACTTATAAGTCGAGAGCCACTAGCAGTCCCCATAGATGACTTTGAAAAATCCACAAAAATCACCACAGGAAAGATGTATACACTATCAAAACCCAGCATAGAAAAAGCGGAAGAGTTTATCAAATCCATCACTACAACCCCTGAATGGTACAGAAATTTGCACTATCGGTACTCCATACTCGGCGAAAATAGCGACCTCAGCAGTCACTTATTTGGTTTAATTTCAAGCTATGAAGGTAAGCAATGGACTTTTAAAGTTTGGCAAGAAGTCGGCCACGATGGAAACTCAAGCTTCGAAATAACCGCCGAGCCATACGATCCAGAAACATATGTAGACTACTCCAAAGCATTACAAGCCGCTACCAAGAGCTGCCCTAAATCGCAATAAATCATCAGGGCGCCGGACAATCAATTCAACCGCGCCCATTCTCAACTAAACATTGAAAATATTGAAAACCTTGGAGATCTGATTGATCCCTTGTCAAAGCAAAGGCTTCTGGATCACTCTCGCCATTAGCACCGCCTTACTACTGATTACTGCCAACCACTATTTCAGAGTGATGACCAGCGCATTCAAAGAGGACATGGGTAATGGCGTAGTCATCTATGCAGACGAATATGTAAAAACTGGAAACTGGGTGTTTAACTGCAGAAACTCACGACTAATCAGCCGCACACCACTATCTACGCCATTGGCGGAATTGGAAAGCACCAAAAAACTCTCCATCGGAGATATGTTCTACCTGAAGAACTCAGACAAGCAGCCCGCCCTAAATGCACTTACAGCAACCATAGAAACTCGCGACTGGTATAAGAATCTACGCTACCTCTATTCAGCACTTGATGAAGATAGCAACTTGAATTCCCACATGTTCTATCTGATTACCCAGCACGCAGGTCGCTCATGGGCAGTAGAGGTTGATCAGTTAATTGACTACAGCGGGAAATCCAGATTCGAAGTTTACGCAACTCCATACGATGCAGAAACTTATGTGGATCACGCTAAGGCGCTACAAATAGCTGCCAAGAGCTGCCCCGCTCCACAATAAAGAGAAGCCGTAACAAGCACCGATACCACACTGGGTTTATCAAACATGCTGCCCATAAAAAATCCCCCACAAATACCATGGTTCGAGGGGGATTTTTGGGTGTCGCGGGAAAGCAGGGGCTAACGGATTACAGCCACTCCTTCACCCGATCCGGATGCGCCTCGACCCACTTCTTGGCGGCCACTTCCGGCTTCTCGCCGTTCTGCACGGCGAGCATCACTTCGCCGATTTCCTGGCCGTCCTTCCACTGGAATTTCTTCAGGAAGGCCCAGACTTCCGGTGCCTTCTTCTCCAGCGCCGGGTTGGCGACGCTGTCGACGTGCTCTTCTTCGCCATAGACCTTTTTCGGGTCTTCGAGGAACTTCAGTTTCCACTTGGCGAACATCCAGTGCGGAATCCAGCCGGTCACGGCGATGGCCTTCTTGTCGTTCTCGGCGCGGGTCAGCTCGGCGATCATGCCGCTGCCGGAGCTGGCCACCAGCTTGTAGTCCAGGCCGTAGTCCTTGATCGCCTGGTCGGTCTTGAGCATCACCCCGGCGCCGGCGTCGATGCCTACGATGCGACCGCCGAAGTCATCCTTCTGCGCCTTGAGGTCTTCGATGCTGTTGGCTTTCACATACTCGGGCACGATCAGGCCGATCTTCGCGCCCGGGTAGTTCACGCCCAGGTTGGTGACCTTGTCCTTCATCTTCTCGTAGTAGGCGCCATGGGTGACCGGCAGCCAGGCGGAGAGCATGGCGTCGAGTTTGCCGCGCGCCACGCCCTGCCACATGATGCCGGCGGCCACCGGCATCAGCTTGACCTGGTAGCCGAGCTTCTCGCGCATGATCTCGGCGGCGACGTGGGTGGTCGCCACGCTGTCCGACCAGCCGTCCACATAACCGATGGTGATTTCCGGCTTGGCCGCCGCACCGGCCAGCCCGGCCGCCGCCGACAGCACCAGACCTGCGCCCAGGCCCAACAGGCGTCGCATCATTGTCATGGTTTTCTCCCCGTGATTTTTTCGTTGCAGCGTCCGAGTGGCCCCGGCGCCATTCGCGGTCTTGGCCGCCCTTTCATGATCGGCGCCCGCTGATGGCGAACTGCTCTGAGAGCGACGCCAAACGGTCCGATCCACGACAGAACCCGTCCATCCACGACCGCGCCATTCCATCCACGACGGCGGTGCCGGCCTATCGCCGTCATACAGAGGCTCGATTATCCGTCGGGGTTCCCGAGCAGTAGCCTTCAAGCAACGGAGAATCATTCTCACCCGGAGGATCGCCATCATGCTCAAGACCGTCACCTTCACCCTGATGCACTTCGCCATCGCCTTCAGCGTCGCCTATGCGCTGACCGGCAGCATCACCGTGGGCGGCCTGGTGGCAATCGTCGAGCCGCTGTGCAACGCGGTGGGCTTCCACTTCCACGAGAAGTTCTGGAAGCGCATCGAGGGCAACGCCGCGAGTGAATCGGCGCCGGCGCACAACTGGATTCACCGCCACGCCTGAGTGCCCCGCGCGGGCACTGACGGCGGCCAACGGCGTTGCTAAGATGCGCGCCTCGCCACGGTTCGCGTGCCCCCATGCCACAGTCCTCGCGCTTTCCGCTCCTCCCCTACTGCGTCGCCCTGCTGCTTGCCCTGACCGCCCTCTGCGGGCTCTGGTACGGCCTGGGCAAGCCGGTGGTCCTGCCCGACGCGGCCACGCCCACGCACAAGCTGCAATGCGCGTCCTACAGCCCGTTCGCCAAGGACCAGTCGCCCTTCGACCAGCCTTTCGTGCTGCGCCCGGAACAGATGGACGCCGACCTGGCGCTCCTGGCGACGCGCTTCGAGTGTGTGCGCACCTATTCCATGACCGGCCTGGAAGGCATCCCGGCGCTGGCGCGCAAGCACGGCCTGAAGCTGATGCTCGGCGCCTGGGTCAACGCTAACCCGGTGGATACCGAGCGTGAAGTCGAGGCACTGATCAAGGCAGCCAACGAATACCCGGACGTGGTGCAGGCAGTGATCGTCGGTAACGAGACCCTGCTGCGCAAGGAGGTCACCGGGCGTTACCTGGCCGGGCTGATACACAAGGTGAAGGCCCGGGTGGGCCAGCCGGTGACCTATGCGGACGTCTGGGACTTCTGGCACCAGCACCCGGAGATTGCCCCGGCAGTGGACTTCATCACCATCCACCTGCTGCCCTATTGGGAAGACAACCCGCGCAGCATCGACGACGCCCTCGCCCATGTGGCGAAGATCCGCGAGGACTTCGGCCGCGAGTTCGCGCCCAAGGACATTCTCATCGGCGAAACCGGCTGGCCCAGCGAGGGCCGCCAGCGCGAAACAGCCCTGCCCAGCCGGGTCAACGAGGCGCGCTTCATCCGTGGCTTCGTGCACATGGCCGAAGAAAAAGGCTGGCACTACAACCTGATCGAAGCCTTCGACCAGCCCTGGAAGCGCCAGAGCGAAGGCGCGGTGGGTGGTTACTGGGGGCTCTTCAGCGCCGACCGCGAAGAGAAAGGCGTGCTCGCCGGACCGGTCAGCAACCTACCGGGCTGGCCGCTGTGGCTGGGGCTTTCCGGTGTGATCCTGCTCGGCGGGCTGCTGGTGGGTGGCCGCCCCGCTTCTGCCCGTAGTGCTTTTCTGCTGCCTCTGGCCGGCGCGTTGGGTGCCGGCTGCATCGGCTTGTGGCTGGAGCTGTCGGTAATCACCAGCCGCTTCTGGGGCGAATGGCTCTGGGCGGCGGCGCTGACCGTCCTCAACCTGCTGGTGCTGCTGCATGTCAGCCTGGCGTTGTCGGACCGCACGGGCTGGCGCCTGGTAGCCTTCGATTGGCTGCAACGGCGTGCCGGCCTGTGGCTGGCAGCTGCCGGTTTCGCTGGCGCGGTGCTGATGCTCGGGATGGTCTTCGATGCGCGCTATCGCAGTTTCCCCAGTACGGCCCTGCTGTTCCCGTCGCTGGTCTACCTGTGCCGGCCGGTCGCGGCGCCACGTCGCGAAGCGTTGCTGCAGGCACTGATCATCGCCGTCGGAATCCCT
The DNA here is from genome assembly GCF_051990045.1 of Pseudomonas sp. YH-1. Lineage (NCBI taxonomy): Bacteria > Pseudomonadati > Pseudomonadota > Gammaproteobacteria > Pseudomonadales > Pseudomonadaceae > Pseudomonas > Pseudomonas sp. YH-1. The sequence continues at coordinate 5,961,355 of NZ_CP178184.1, forward strand.
GTACAGCTGGCAATGGAAGGGCTGAGCAATCTTCAGGCACTGGGCTGGGCGGCTGTGAGCCTGCTCCTGCTCGGTGCGTTGTTGCGCGGGCTACGCCCGGCAGGACGAAAGACCTGACTCAGCGGGCTGGCGCACGCACCAGGCGCAGCCCGGCCAGCACCACTGCAAATACCGCAAGCCCGGCGTTGTACAGCACCAACGCCGGCAGCGTGACCAGCATTGCCAGCACGGCCAGCCACCAGCCCGCCTGGCGCGGTACAAAGAAGGCCAACAGCGAAAAGCCCAGCGCGAGCTTGCCGAACACGCCGAAGTGGATCGCCCAGCCCAGTTGCGAGCGCACGCCGCATTCCCAGCGCGTGGCTTCATCGGCGCAGAGACCGACCCAGCGACCATCCTCCATCAGCCCGAAACGCACGCCGTAGCTGGCGGCGAGCCAGAGCGCCAAGGCGAGCAGCAGGAGAATCAGGGGCAAACGACGGGACATGGCGCCACTACTCCGGAGCAGGCGGGAAATCGGCGCCCAGCATAACCAGCGCAGGGGCCGATGCAAGAGGGGGCAATCCCTGCGTAAACTTCCCCCACCCACGGAGCCTTCGATGAAGCGATCGACCCTGTTCCTGCTGGTCTGCGTGGCCGCCAGCTTCTGGTGGCTGTGGCCAACCGACCGCCCCCAGGCACCGCAGCAGCACAGCCAGGTGCTGTCCGATGGCGGCTTTCGCGTCGAGCGCTATTCCATCTATCCGTTGCAGGACTTCAGCATCGAGGCTCGCGTGCTGGGCCGCGAGGATTACCGTCTGGGCCGCGAGGCTGAGCTGTCGCCCACCGACCTCGCCCTCGGCTGGGGGCCGATGGAAGACCCGAAAGTACTGGCCGATATCCGCATCACCCAGGGCAACCGCTGGTTCTACTGGCATGCCGACCGGTTGCCGATTCCCCGTCGCGAGCTGGAGACCCACGCCGCCAACATGCACATGATCCCGGCCAATGATGGCGTGGCGCACACCCTGGCCCAGGTCAGCGCCGGCGAGCACGTGCGTTTGTCCGGCAAGCTGGTGCGCGTGGAAGGCGACGACGGCTGGCGCTGGGTCAGCTCGCTGACCCGCGAGGACACGGGCGCCGGCGCCTGCGAGCTGATCTGGCTGGAAAGCCTGGAGCGCTACTGAAGTGACCGGTTGCCAGCAGCGCGAGGCTTTGGGCATGCTCCGGGCATTTCGCTCCGCAAGGAATTACCCATGCCCCACGTCACCCTGCGCCCCGCCGTCCCTGAGGACATCCCGCTGATTCTTGACCTGATTCGCGAACTGGCCGACTACGAAAAACTGGTCCACGAGGTGAAAGCCGATGCCCGGCGCATGCACGACCACCTGTTCGGGCCGCGTCCCTATGCCGAAGTACTGATCGGTGAAGTGGACGGCGAGGCCCAGGGGTTCGCACTGTTCTTCCACAACTACTCGACCTGGCTCAGCCAGCCCGGCCTCTACCTCGAGGACCTCTACGTGCGCCCGGCCGCCCGCGGCGCCGGCCTGGGCAAGGCGCTGCTCACGGAGCTGGCCCGGTTGGCGGTGGAGCGCGACTGCGGGCGCCTGGAATGGTCGGTGCTGGACTGGAACGAACCCGCCATCGGCTTCTACCGCAGTCTCGGCGCACGCCCGCAGGACGAGTGGACCGTCTATCGTCTAACCGGCGATGCCTTGCGTGATCTGGCGCGCAAGGGCTGAAACGCAGATCGCACTTGTGGGAAATGTGCTGGTCTTAATGCGCGGTCACCCTAGAGTTGGCCTCCTCTTGAAAGGACTCCGAACCATGACATTTCTTTGCCGCGTGGCCGCCCTGATCGGCGGCCTCGCACTGGGGCTCGCCGGGCCCGCTTTTGCCCGCGACGTCGATCAGGCCAGCTATGGCTACCCGTTGGTCAACCCATTCGAGGCGACCATCGCCACTACCCCACCGGATCTGCGCCCGCAGTTGCCGTCGGACGACGACATCCGCCAGTCGGACTACGCACTCAAGCTGCGCCCTGAGCGGGAGTACGAGTTGCCGAGCAACTTCTGGCCGGTGAAGAAGCTGCACTACCGGCTGGCCTGGCAGAAACATGAGGCCCCGCTGGTGTTCATCATCGCCGGCACCGGTGCCAACTACTCCAGCACCACGCCGGAGTACCTCAAGCGCCTGTTCTACAACGCCGGCTACCATGTGGTGCAACTGTCCTCACCGACCAGTTGGGACTTCATGGTCGGCGCGTCCCACGTCGCCACGCCCGGCTATACCCCCGACGACGCCGATGACCTGTACCGGGTCATGCAGGCCGTACGCGCGCAGCATCCGGATCTGCCCGTCAGTGATTACTACCTGACCGGCTACAGCCTCGGCGCCCTGCATGCCGCCTTCGTCAGCAAGCTCGATGAAACCCGCCGCAGCTTCAACTTCAAGCGCGTGCTGCTGCTCAACCCGCCAGTGAACCTCTATACCTCGATCAGCAACCTCGACAAGATGGTGCAGACAGAGGTCAAGGGCATCAACGACACCAACACCTTCTACCAGGTGATCCTCGCCAAGCTGACCCGCTACTTCAATCAGAAGGGCTACGTCGACCTCAACGATGCCTTCCTCTTCGACCTGCAGCAGTCCAAGCAGCACCTTTCCAACGAGGAGATGGCGATGCTGATCGGCGCGGTATTCCGCTTCTCCTCTGCCGACATCGCCTTCACCTCCGACCTGATCAACCGCCGCGGCCTGATCACCCCGCCCAAGTACCCGATCACCGAAGGCACCAGCCTGACGCCCTTCTTCAAGCGCGCCATGCAGTGCGACTTCGAGTGCTACATGACCGACCAGCTGATGCCGCTGTGGCGCGCCAAGTACGATGGCGGCAGCTTGCCGCAGCTGATCCAGCAGGTCAGCCTCTACGCGCTCGAGGACTACCTGCGCGACAGTCCGAAGATCGCCGTCATGCACAACGCCGATGACGTCATCCTCGGGCCGGGGGACATCGGCTTCCTGCGCCGCACCTTCGGTGATCGCCTGACGCTCTACCCGCGCGGCGGCCATTGCGGCAACCTCAACTACCGCGTGAACGCCCAGGACATGCTGGGCTTCCTCAAGGGACAGGATGCCTCGGCTACCGGCATCGCCACCGCGCAGACAGGGAACTGACTCCATGCCATTCCGCCACTCCTGGACCCTCGCCCTGTTGCTGGCCTGTGGCCTCGCTCAGGCCGAGACGCCGCAACCGGTGAAGACGCCCACCAGCACCAAATTCGACATGGCGCCGGACGAAGACGGCTTCAAGCACCCGCTGGACGCACTGAAGTTCAACCCCGGCCTGGACCAGCGCGAGTTCGAGCGCGCCACCTTCGATGCCCTCAACGTCTATGACCCCTGGGAGTCGTGGAACCGCCGGGTCTACCACTTCAACTACCGCTTCGACGAATGGGTGTTCCTGCCCGTGGTGAACGGCTACGAGTACGTCACCCCGCGCTTCGTGCGCACCGGCGTGAGCAACTTCTTCAGCAACCTGGGCGAGGTGCCGACCCTGCTCAACAGCGTCGCCCAGCTCAAGGGCGAACGTGCCGCCAATAGCACTGCGCGGCTGCTGTTCAACACCATCCTCGGCATCGGCGGCCTGTGGGACCCGGCCACCGCCATGGGCCTGCCCAAGGTCAGCGAGGACTTCGGCCAGACCCTGGGCTACTGGGGCGTACCGGAAGGCCCGTACCTGATGCTGCCGATCCTCGGCCCGTCCAACCTGCGCGACACGGGCGGGCTGGCCACCGACTTCGTGGCCGCTCGCGAAGTGAACTACCTGAACTATTCCGACCTCAGCAGCGACTACTGGGAGCTGCCGGTACTGGAGATCGTCGACAAGCGTTACAGCAACGGCTTCCGCTACGGGCAGATGAACACGCCCTTCGAGTACGAGAAGCTGCGCTACTTCTACACCGAAGCCCGGCGCCTGCAGATCCAGGAGTAAGCCGGAACCGCCGCCCTCGGGCGGCGGTTTGCTTTTTCGACAAACAATCAATTTTATCGATAGTTAATCCGAAAAACTCGCAACCATTTATCCATCCATTGGGACTAGGATGATCTCCATTCACAGATCAAGGAGGTCCCCATGACCCGCTTACGTACCGTGATCGACCAGCACATCGGCCACCCGGCCTCCGACGGCGCCGGCGTGCGCCTGACTCGAGTGATCGGCGGCCCCGGCATCGAGCGATTCGATCCGTTCCTGATGCTCGACCAGTTCGACACGCAGAACCCCGACGACTACATCGCCGGCTTCCCGGCCCACCCGCACCGTGGCTTCGAGACCGTCACCTACATGCTCGAAGGGCGCATGCGCCATGAGGACCACCTGGGCAATACCGGCCTGCTCAAACCCGGTGGCGTGCAGTGGATGACGGCCGCCCACGGCATCATCCACAGCGAGATGCCCGAGCAGGTGGAAGGCGCCATGCGCGGCTTCCAGCTGTGGCTGAACCTGCCGGCGAAGGACAAGCTCTCTCCGGCCGGCTACCGCGACATCGAACCCGAAGACGTGCCCCGCGTAACCACCGCGCAAGGCGTGGGTGTGACCGTGATCGCCGGGCGCTTCGACGATGGCAAGACGGCCATCGATGGCGCTGTACAACGCCCCGGTACCGAGCCGCACTACTACGACCTCGTGCTGCCGGCGGGCGCCTCCGTGGCTCCGCGCATTCCGGCGGGCCATCGGGTGATGCTGTACGTCTATGAAGGATCGCTGCAGGTGCCGGGCGAGCGAGGTGACGAGACCGTCGCCACCAACCGTCTGGTACGCCTGGACCAGGGCGACGAGATCCAGCTGTCCAGCAACAAGGGCGCACGCGTCCTGCTGCTGGCCGGCAAGCCGCTCAATGAACCGATCGTGCAGTACGGCCCGTTCGTGATGAACAGCCGCGAGGAGATCGAGCAAGCCCTGCGCGATTACCGCGATGGGGTTTTCGCGGTCTGACTGAAGCCGGATGAGCTCTCGTAGGATGGGTGGAGCTTGCGATACCCATCGTCCGGAACGACCGGAAAATGATGGGTATCGCTTCGCTCCACACCATCCTACGAATAACTCCTACAGCGACCAGTCTTCCATCCCCAGAAAGCGCGTGATTTCCGCGCGCTTTTCCATGGCATCGCGGTAACCCAGTTCGATCAGCGCATTGCAGTAGCCCGGTTCGAACAGCAGGTAGCTGAGTACCCCCGCCCCGCTCGCCTTGGTCGCCCCCGGCCCACGCAGGAACAGGCGCAGCGCCTTGGGCAATTCATGGCGATACTGCGCGGCGATCTCGTCCAGCGGCCGACTCGGTGAAATCAGCAATACATCCACCGGCGCCAGCCCCAGCGTCGCGCGGCGCGCTTCTTCGGGCACCAGCGAGCTGAGGAAGTTGATCCGGTGCAGCAGTTCGATATCGCCTTCCAGGCTATCGATGAAGGTGCTGTTCAACAGGTGGATGCCCACCTGTGCCAGGCTCGGCGGCTGGCCCGTGCGGTAGTTGGCCACCTGCTCGTTGGCACTGCCCACCGTGGGGTTGCCGCTGACACCGATCACCAGCACGCGGTTGGCGCCCAGGTGCAGCGCCGGACTGATCGGCGCTTGCTGGCGCACTGCGCCGTCGCCAAAGAACTCGCGGAAGATCTTCACCGGGCGGAACAGCAGCGGAATTGCCGAGCTGGCCAGCAGGTGCTCGATCTGCAGCCGCGTCGGCACGCCGATGCGACGGTGGCGCAGCCAGGGATCGATGGTCGCGCGGCCCTGGTAGAAGGTCACGGCCTGGCCGGACTCGTAGCCGAATGCGGTCACCGCCACCGCGCGCAGGTTGCGCCGGCGTACGGCGGCGGCGATGCCGGAGAGATCCAGTTCGCGTTCGAGGAGATAACGCAGCGGTGTGCTGTCCAGCAGCGCCACCGGTTCGCGCTTGCCTAGCCCCAGCAGGCTGTGGCCAAGAAACTTGAAGGCCTGGCTGAACACACCGGGCCAGTCGGAGCGATAGACCTGCCCGGTGCGAAAGCCCTTCCAGACCTTGGTCAGGCGCTCCACCGCGCCGGTAAAGGACAACGCCCCACAGGCCAGCCCGACGGCATTGATGGCGCCGGCGGAAGTGCCGACGATCACCGGAAACGGATTCTCCGCGCCCTCAGGCAACAGCTCGGCGATGGCGGCCAGCACGCCGACCTGATAGGCCGCCCGCGCACCGCCGCCGGAGAGGATCAGGCCGGTAACGGCCGGAGATTGCTGCGGGAGAGTGGCGGAGTCGGTCACGGCAGAAGTCCTTGTCGCGTCGTTTCCAGCTTAGGCCGCCAGAGGAGTGAACGGCCTACTTCTTCTTGTCGTAGAGCTTCGGCTCGCCCTCGGGGCGGCTCTTGAAGCGGCGGTGCGCCCAGAGGTACTGCTCGGGCTGGCGACGAATCTCGCTTTCTACCCACTGGTTGATGCGCAGGCAATCGGCCTCCTCGCTCTCGCCGGGGAAGTCCTCCAGCGGCGGGTGGATGGTCAGGCGGTAGCCGGAACCATCGGCCAGGCGCGACTGGGTGAACGGCAGCACCAGGGCGCGGCCCAGTCGGGCGAACTTGGTGGTGGCGGTGACAGTGGCCGCCTGGATGCCGAACAGCGGCACGAACAGGCTCTGTTTGATCCCATAGTCCTGGTCCGGCGCATACCAGATGGCGCGGCCGGCGCGCAGCACCTTGAGCATCGCGCGCACGTCCTCGCGCTCGATGGCGGTGGCGTCAGCGTTATGCCGCTCGCGGCCGGTGCGCTGGACGAAATCGAACACCGGGTTATCGTGCTCGCGGTACATGCCATCAATCGTCTGCACCTGGCCCAGCAGCGCTGCGCCGATCTCCAGGGTGGTGAAATGCATGGCCATGAGGATCACGCCCTTGCCTTCGGCCTCGGCCTTCTTCAGGTGCTCGATGCCTTCGATATGGGCGAGCCTGGCCAAACGGGCCTTCGGCCACCACCAGCTCATGGCCATCTCGAAGAAGGCGATGCCGGTGGAGGCGAAGTTCTCCTTGAGCAGGCGCTTGCGCTCGGCGGCGGAGAGCTCCGGGAAGCACAGCTCCAGGTTGCGCGCGGCTATCGCCCGGCGACTGCCGACCACGCGGTACATCACTGCGCCGAGCGCACGGCCCAGGCCCAGCAGAGTCGGGTACGGCAGCTGCACCACCAGCCAGAGCACGCCGAGACCAAGCCAGAGCGGCCAGTGGCGGGGATGGAGGAACTCACGGCGAAAGGTGGGGCGGTCCATGGAACTTTCCGGCTAGGGCAAAGCCCGACATTCTACCCTGCCGGCACGTCCCGTGCCTCACGCGGTCCTAGCCATCGGCCATGCTTGCGGCTGCCGGGGCGGTCCGCTATAAGTCCAACCATTTTGATGACGCAGTCCGACCATGAGCCAAGCTGACCTTCTCGACCACGATCCCGTATTCCAGCTCAAGGGCAGCATGCTGGCCGTCACCGTTCTGGAACTGGCCCACAATGACCTGCCGCGCCTGGACCGCCAGTTGGCCGACAAGGTCGCCCAGGCGCCTAACTTCTTCCGCGATACCCCGCTGGTGCTGGCGCTGGACAAACTTCCCGACGGCGAAGGCCAGCTCGACCTGCAAGGCGTGCTGGACATCTGCCGTCGCCATGGCCTGCGCACCCTGGCTATCCGCGCCAGCCGCGAGGAAGACATCCGCCTGGCCACCATGTTCGACATCCCCGTGCTGCCGCCGTCGGGCTCCTCCCGCGAGCGCGCGGTCGAGCCCAAGGATGCCGTCCCGCAGGTAACTGGCGCCGCGCCGGTACGTCGCCCGCGTGGCGAGAAACTCTCCGAAAAGGTGGTCGAGCAGGCCGCCGGCGCCGGTGTGCAAGCCGAGAAACCGGCCGAGCAGACCACCGAGGCCAAGCCGGAGAAACCGAAAGAGGCAGCCGCCGAGCCAACCGACGCAGCCCAGGAGCCGGCGAAGGAAGCCGCTGCGGAAGCCGCTCCGGAAAAACCGGCCGAGCCGCCGGCGCCGGTCGTCCGTCCGACCAAGCTGGTCACCACTCCGGTACGCGGCGGCGTGCAGATCTACGCCGCCGGCGGCGACCTGATCGTGCTTGCTCCCGTCAGCCCCGGCGCGGAACTTCTCGCCGACGGAAATATCCATGTGTACGGTCCGATGCGCGGTCGTGCCCTGGCCGGAGTCAAGGGCGACACCAGCGCACGTATTTTCTGCCAGCAGCTGGCCGCCGAACTGGTGTCCATCGCCGGTAATTACAAGGTCGCCGAAGACCTTCGACGCAGTCCGCAATGGGGGCAGGCGGTGCACGTCAGCCTGTCGGGTGACGTGTTGAACATCACCCGCCTTTAACGGATACTGCCGCGACTTTCAGGGACCAGAATTCTTCGTTTTTTCTTTGGGGTGAATCACCTTGGCCAAGATCCTCGTAGTCACTTCCGGTAAGGGTGGCGTCGGTAAAACCACCACCAGCGCAGCCATCGGCACCGGCCTGGCCCTGCGCGGCCACAAGACCGTCATCGTCGACTTCGACGTAGGCCTGCGTAACCTCGACCTGATCATGGGCTGCGAACGCCGCGTGGTTTACGACTTCGTCAACGTCATCAACGGCGAAGCGACCCTGACCCAGGCCCTGATCAAGGACAAGCGCCTCGAGAACCTGTTCGTGCTGGCCGCCAGCCAGACCCGCGACAAGGACGCACTCACCCAGGAAGGCGTCGGCAAGGTCATCGAAGAGCTCAAGCAGTCCTTCGACTACGTGATCTGCGACTCCCCGGCCGGCATCGAGAAAGGTGCCCACCTGGCCATGTACTACGCCGACGAGGCGATTGTCGTGACCAACCCGGAAGTTTCCTCGGTCCGCGACTCCGACCGCATGCTCGGCCTGCTGGCCAGCAAATCCGCCCGCGCCGAGAAAGGCGAGGACGCGATCAAGGAACACCTGCTGCTGACCCGCTACAACCCCGAGCGCGTCACCAAGGGCGAAATGCTCGGCGTCGAGGACGTCGAGGAAATCCTGGCCATCCGTCTGCTCGGCGTGATCCCGGAATCCCAGGCGGTGCTCAAGGCATCCAACCAGGGTGTACCGGTCATCCTCGACGAAGAAAGCGATGCCGGCCAGGCGTACAGCGACGCCGTCGAGCGACTGCTGGGCAAAGAAATGCCCCACCGTTTCCTCGACGTGCAGAAGAAAGGATTCCTGCAGAGACTGTTCGGAGGACGTGAATGAGCCTTTTAGATTTCTTCCGCAGCCGGAAGTCGCAAAACAGCGCATCCATCGCGAAAGAAAGACTCCAGATCATCGTCGCCCACGAGCGCGGCAACCGTTCGCAACCGGACTACCTCCCGCAGCTGCAGAAAGACCTGCTGGAAGTGATCCGAAAATACGTGCCCATCGACCAGGAACAAGTCCAGGTCGAGTTGGCCAACCAGGGCAGCTGTTCGATCCTGGAACTCAACATCACCCTGCCGGAGCGTTGATCCGGCCTGGGTGAACCTGCGGCGGCCTCGGCCGCCGCAGTCGTTTTCGTCCTTTTTTATTCGCGCAAGAGCTTCCATGCCGCTTTCCCAGATCGAATTCGTCCATGAGGACGCCGCCCTCCTGGTGGTGAACAAGCCCACCCTGCTGCTCTCCGTGCCCGGCCGCGCGGACGACAACAAGGACTGCCTGATCACCCGCCTGCAGGAGAACGGCTACCCGGAAGCGCGCATCGTCCACCGCCTGGACTGGGAAACCTCCGGCCTGATCGTGCTGGCCCGTGACGCCGACAGCCACCGCGAACTGTCCCGCCAGTTCCACGACCGCGAGACCGAGAAGGCCTATACCGCACTGTGCTGGGGCGAGCCGGAGCTCGACAGCGGCCGTATCGAAGCGCCGCTGCGCTACGACCCGCCGACCAAGCCGCGCCATGTGGTGGACTTCGAGCAGGGCCGCCATGCGCTGACCTTCTGGCGCGTCATGGAACGCCACGGAAACTGGAGCCGCGTGGAGCTCACGCCGATCACCGGCCGCTCACACCAGCTGCGCGTGCACATGCTGACCATTGGTCACCCCCTGCTCGGTGACCGCCTGTATGCCGAAGGCGAAGCCCTGGACCTGCGCGACCGCCTGTGCCTGCACGCCAGCATGCTGGCCCTGACCCACCCGCAGACCGGCGAGCGCCTGCGCTTCGAGTCTCCCGCGCCGTTCTGATTTTTTCTCGCAGGAGCGGGCTTGCTCGCGAACCGCCCTGCACCTGTGTCGCCGGCGAAAAACCTTCGCGGGCAAGCTCGCTCCTACAGGGTCCTACCCAGGCCGCAGATTGGCGCATTTACGTTAAACTTCCGGCCATTCGCTGTCCGGAGTTACCCATGCGTACAGAACTCAACCAGGGCCTGATCGATTTCCTCGCGGCCTCCCCCACCCCCTTCCACGCCACCCAGGCCCTCGCCCGTCGCCTCGAAGAGGCTGGCTACCAGCGCCTGGACGAGCGTGACGCCTGGCGCACCGAAGCCGGCGGCCGCTATTACGTCACCCGCAACGACTCTTCGCTGATCGCTTTCAAGCTCGGCACCGCGCCGCTGCTGGAGAACGGCCTGCGCCTGGTCGGCGCGCATACCGACAGCCCCTGCCTGCGCGTCAAGCCCAACCCCGAACTGGTTCGCAACGGTTACTGGCAACTGGGCGTGGAAGTCTATGGCGGTGCGCTGTTCGCTCCCTGGTTCGACCGCGACCTGTCCCTGGCCGGTCGCGTCACCTTCCGCCTGGCCGGCAAGGTCGAAAGCAAGTTGATCGATTTCAAGGCGCCCATTGCGGTCATCCCCAACTTGGCGATCCACCTCAACCGCGAGGCCAACCTGGGCTGGTCGATCAACGCGCAGACCGAACTGCCGCCGATCCTCGCCCAGGTCGCCGCCGGCGAGACCCGCGACTTCCGCGACCTGCTCGGCGAACAGCTGCAACTGGAGCACGGCATCACCGCTGACGCGATCCTCGACTACGAGCTGAGTTTCTACGACACCCAGCGTGCTGCCGTGATCGGCCTCGATCAGGCGTTCATCGCCGGCGCCCGCCTGGATAACCTGCTGTCCTGCTTCGCCGGCCTACAAGCGCTGCTGGGCAGCAACGACGAGCAGAGCGGCGTGCTGGTCTGCACCGATCACGAAGAAGTGGGCTCCTGCTCCGCCTGCGGCGCCGACGGCCCGTTCCTCGAGCAAGTGCTGCGCCGCCTGCTGCCCGAGGGCGATGCCTTCACCCGTACCGTGCAGCGCTCGCTGCTGGTCTCCGCCGACAACGCCCACGGTGTGCACCCGAACTACGCCGACAAGCACGACAGCAATCACGGCCCGAAGCTCAACAGCGGCCCGGTGATCAAGATCAACAGCAACCAGCGCTACGCCACCAACAGCGAGACCGCCGGATTCTTCCGCCACCTGTGCCTGGAAAACGAAGTGCCGGTACAGAGTTTCGTGACCCGCAGCGACATGGGTTGCGGCTCGACCATCGGTCCGATCACCGCCAGCCAGATTGGCGTGCGCACCGTGGACATCGGCCTGCCGACCTTCGCCATGCATTCCATCCGTGAGCTGGCCGGCAGCCAGGACCTGCACTACCTGGCCAAGGTACTCAGTGCCTTCTACGACAGCGCCGACCTGCCCTGACCCCAACGCCTGGCACCCGCCGGGCGTTTTTCAATCAGACTGCAGCTACCTGCGCGCGACCACGGGCACAGCTTTCTTGTAGGAGCGAGCTTGCTCGCGAATCGCCCCACCCTAGATGACACACGTTGAGTCCGTTCGCGAGCAAGTTCGCTCCTACAGGCTCGCCGCAGACATGGGATCAATCCGGCACCTCCACGCTCACATGGATGGCATCGTGCCGCCAGAACTCCAGGTCGCAATCGATGATGCGCCCGTACTGGTCGCCGTTGATGCGGGTGATCCGCAGCGCCGGACTGCCCTCGGCGACGCGCAGCACGCTCGCCGCCTCGCCGTGCAGGGCGGTGGGCACCATGTCGAAGCGCACACGTCCGTAGCGGATGTCGTAGCGACTGGCGTACAGCTCGGTCAGTGAGCAGGTCAGGTCGCTGTCGAGGATGCCGGGAAAGTACGCCGGGTTGAGATAGTGCTCGACATAGAGCACCAGCCGCCCGTCTACGCGCCGCAGCCGGCGGATCTGGTAGACGCTCGACAACGCCGGTAGCTCCAGCAGCTCGCAGATGGCCGCACTGGCCGGTATCTGCCGAGCCGACAGCACCTCGGTCGCCGGCACGCGCCCCTGCCCTTGCACCATGGCGTGATAGTGGCTGCGCACTAGCGGGTTATAGAGCAGGCGCGGCGGCGAGACGAACCAGCCGCGACGCTCCTCGCGGTAGATCAGCCCTTGAGCCTCCAGTTGCCCCAGAGCCTCGCGCAGGGTGATCCGCGTGGTATCGAACAGCTCGCTCAGCTTGCGTTCGGCCGGCAGCTTGCCGCCGGCGCTGAGCAGGCCGCTGTCGATCTGTTCGATGAGTGCGCGGCAGATCGCCGTGACCGTAGGTAGCGCCGTATCGCGCATTCGATTCCCTCTTTTGGACTAGTCCAGCCCCAGAACAGGGCATTTCTTTACCCCGACGGGGTGCGCTCATCCTAGGAAAGCCCGATGACCATCCCGTGACAATGCCTTTGCAAGCAGCGCCCATGCCAGATAACGACACCAGCGTAGACCAGGCGGATCAAGGCATTGGCCATGGTCTACGCTTTTCCCCGTCGACCCGCAGGGCGCTCAAGGCCGGGCTGGCGCACCTGGGGCTTACATCAAACTGTCATCCGCCCCGCTTAGATTGGCCTGCGTCTTGCTGATCTAGACCACGCTTGAAAACACTGAACTTCATCCGAAGGAGCACCGAATGAAACGCTTGCTTGCTTCACTGCTGGGATCGGCCATTGCCTTGGGCAGCGGCCTCGCCATGGCGGCCAACGCCGATCTGCAATCGCTGGAAGCCGCCGCCCGCAAGGAAGGCCAGGTCAATAGCGTGGGTATGCCCGACAGCTGGGCAAACTGGAAGGACACCTGGAAGGACCTGGAGAGCAAGTACGGCCTCAAGCACATGGACACCGACATGAGCTCGGCCCAGGAGCTGGCCAAGTTCAAGGCCGAGAAGGAAAACGCCAGCGCCGATATCGGCGACGTCGGCGCGGCCTTCGGCCCGATTGCCATGCAGATGGACGTCAGCCAGCCCTACAAGCCCAGCACCTGGGACCAGGTTCCTGATTGGGCCAAGGACAAGGACGGCCATTGGGCGCTCGCCTACACCGGCACCATCGCCTTCATCGTCAACAAGCAGCTGGTGAAGGACGTCCCGCACAGCTGGGCCGACCTGCTCAAGGGCAAGTACAAGGTCACCATCGGTGACGTGAGCGCCGCCGCCCAGGCCGTCAATGGCGTGCTGGCCGCCAGCATCGCCAACGGCGGTGACGAGAAGAACATCAAGCCGGGCCTGGAGTTCTTCGCCCAGCTCGCCAAGCAGGGTCGCCTGTCGCTGACCAACCCGGTGATCAACACCCTGGAGAAGGGTGAGGTGGAAGTCGGCATCGTCTGGGACTTCAACGGCCTGAGCTACCGCGACCAGATCGACCCGTCGCGCTTCGAGGTGCTGATCCCCTCCGACGGCTCGGTGATCTCCGGCTACACCACCATCATCAACAAGTACGCGAAGAACCCGAACGCCGCCAAGCTGGCGCGCGAGTACATCTTCAGCGACGCGGGGCAGATCAACCTGGCCAAGGGCAATGCCCGACCGATCCGCGCCGAGCACCTGACCCTGCCGGCCGAGGTGAAGGCCAAGCTGCTGCCCAACGAGCAGTACGCCAAGGCTCAGCCGATCAAGGACCCCAAGGCCTGGGAAGAGACCTCCAAGCGTCTGCCGCGCCTCTGGCAGGAAAACGTCATCATCAATATGCAATGACGCCCAGCCGCCCCGGTTCGCGCCGGGGCGGCCGCGTTTCACCGAAGGCCCCGCCCCATGCGCCACGACGTCATCCTGGTCGTCCTCGACGGCCTCAACTACAGCGTCGCCCACGACTGCATGGGCCACCTGCAGGCCCTGTGCAACGCCGGCCGCGGCCAGCTCTACCGGCTGGAATGCGAGCTGCCCTCGCTGTCGCGCCCGCTCTACGAATGCATCCTTACCGGCGTGCGCCCCATCGACAGCGGCATCCTGCACAACGATGTTTCGCGCCTGTCCAACCAGCGCAGCCTGTTCCACTATGCCCGCGACGCCGGCCTGACCACCGCCGCGGCGGCCTATCACTGGGTCAGCGAGCTGTACAACTGCACGCCCTTCGACCCGGCGCGCGACCGTCATACCGACGACGAATCCCTGGCGATCCAGCACGGCCACTTCTACTGGACCGACCACTACCCCGACTCGCACCTGTTCACCGACGCCGAGTCGCTGCGCCGCCGCCATGCGCCGAACTGCCTGCTGGTGCATCCGATGAACATCGACGATGCCGGGCACAAGCACGGCCTGGGCACAGCGCAGTACCGCAACAGCGCGCGGCATGCCGACATCATCCTTTCCGAGTACCTGCATCAGTGGCTGGCCGCCGGCTACCAGGTGATGGTCACCGCCGACCACGGCATGAACGACGACCGCAGCCATGGCGGCATCCTCCCCGAGGAGCGCGAAGTGCCGCTGTTTGTCTTCGGCGAGGCGTTCAGCCTCGATGACCAGGCGCGCCCGCGCCAGATCGAACTCTGCGGCACGCTGTGCGAGGTCCTCGGCGCGCCCCACGACAAACCGCTCTGCCGGGAGTTGCTCAAGGCATGAGATCGAACACCGGAAAACTCTTCGCCCTGCTCTGCCTGCTGCCCTTCGCGCTGTTCTTCTTAGCCTTCCAGCTCGCGCCATTGCTGTGGGTGATGATCAACAGCGTGCGCACCGGCGACGGCTGGGGCCTGGGCAACTTCAGCGAGATCTTCGGCTCGCCGTTCTACCTGCAGGCAATCCGCTACAGCCTGGAGATTTCTGTCTGGTCGAGCCTGATCGGGCTGGCCATCGCCATCCTCGGCAGCTACTCGCTGCGCCAGGTGGACAGCAAGCTGCGCGACTTCGTGATGGCCTTCGCCAACATGACCAGCAACTTCGCCGGGGTGCCGCTGGCCTTCGCCTTCATCATCATCCTGGGCTTCAACGGCGCCATCACGCTGCTGTTGAAGCAGGCGGGGATCATCGAGGACTTCAACCTCTACTCGAAGACCGGCCTGATCATCCTCTACACCTACTTCCAGATCCCCCTGGGCGTCATGCTGCTCTACCCCGCCTTCGATGCCCTGCGCGAGGACTGGCGCGAATCCGCGGCACTGCTGGGCGCCAGCCAATGGGCGTTCTGGCGGCACATCGGCATCCCGGTGCTGACGCCTGCGCTGCTGGGCACTTTCGTCATCCTGCTGGCCAACGCGCTAGGCGCCTACGCCACCGTGTACTCGCTGACCACCGGCAACTTCAACGTGGTGCCGATCCGCATCGCCGGGCTGGTCTCGGGCGACGTATTCCTCGACCCGAACATGGCCAGTGCGCTGGCGATGGTGCTGGTCGGCCTGATGAGCATCATTACCCTGGCCCACCAGTGGCTGCTGCGCCGGAGCTACCATGTCCAGAAACGCTAGTTCGCTGTACCACCGCGTGGTGGTCTATGCGCTGTTCCTGATCCTGCTGGTGCCGCTGGCCGCCACCCTGCTCTATTCGCTGGCCACCTCGTGGAGCGCCAGCGTGCTGCCGGACGGCCTGACCCTGAAGTGGTTCATGACCCTGTGGAGCGATCCGCGCTTCCTCGTCGCCTTCGGCCAGTCGCTGCTGGTGTGCTTCGGTGCGCTGATCCTCAGTGTGGCGCTGGTGCTGCCGCTGATGTTCGTCATCCACTACTACTTCCCGCGCCTCGACGCGCTGATGAACGTGCTGATCCTGCTGCCCTTCGCGGTGCCACCAGTGGTGTCGTCGGTCGGCCTGCTGCAGCTCTACGCCTCGGGCCCGGTACCCATCGTGGGCACGCCGTGGATCCTGATCGGCTGCTACTTCACCATCGCCCTGCCCTTCATGTACCGGGCGATCAGCAACAACCTGCAGGCGATCAACCTGCACGACCTGATGGACGCCGCCCACCTGCTCGGCGCGAGCACCTGGCAGGCCGCCCTGCTGGTGGTGCTGCCAAACCTGCGCAAGGGCCTGATGGTGGCGCTGTTCCTGTCCTTCAGCTTCCTCATCGGCGAGTTCGTCTTCGCCAACCTGCTGGTAGGTACCCGCTACGAAACGCTGCAGGTGTTCCTCAACAACATGCGCAACAGCAGCGGCCACTACACCAGCGCGGTGGTGGTCTCGTATTTCCTCTTCGTCCTGCTGCTCACCTGGGCGGCGAACCGATTAAGCAAGGACAAGGCATGAGCTTCCTCAGCGTCGAGACACTGAACAAGAGCTACGGCACCACCACGGTGTTCCAGGACATCGACTTCGCCGCCGAGCGTGGCGAGTTCGTCACCCTGCTCGGCCCCAGCGGCTGCGGCAAGTCCACCCTGCTGCGCTGCATCGCCGGCCTCACCGCGGTGGACAGCGGGCGCATCCTGCTGGACGGTGAGGACATCGTTCCCAAGAGCCCGCAGAAGCGCGGCATCGCCATGGTGTTCCAGAGCTACGCCCTGTTCCCCAACATGACCGTGGAACAGAACGTCGCCTTCGGCCTGCGCATGCAGAAGGTGCCAGCGGCAGAGTCCGCCCAGCGTGTACGCGAGGCCCTTGAGATGGTCGAGCTCGGCCCACTGGCCGCACGCTACCCGCACCAGTTGTCCGGCGGCCAATGCCAGCGCGTCGCCCTGGCCCGCTCGCTGGTCACCCGCCCGCGCCTGCTGCTGCTCGACGAGCCGCTGTCGGCGCTGGACGCACGCATCCGCAAGCACCTGCGCGAGCAGATCCGGCGCATCCAGCAGGAACTGAAGCTGACCACGGTGTTCGTCACCCACGACCAGGAGGAAGCGCTGACGCTGTCCGACCGCATCGTGCTGATGAACGCCGGGCGTATCGTCCAGAGCGGCGACGCCGAGACGCTCTACACCGCCCCGGAAAACGCCTTCGCCGCCGGTTTCATCGGCAACTACAACCTGCTCGATGCGGCCCAGGCGACCCGACTGCTGGACCGTCCTTTCCGCCAGCAGGTGGCGATCCGCCCCGAATCCCTGCGCCTGAGCGTGGAGCCGGACGAAGGCATCCCGGTTCGGGTACTCTCCCACAGCCTGCTGGGCAACGTGATCCGCTACCGGGTCGACGCCAGCGGCGTCGAGCTGACCGTGGACGTCCTCAATCGCAGTGCCGAGCGCCTGTACCCGGCCGGCACCGAGCTCGGCCTGCAAGTAGACATTGAAAGCATTCGGGAGGTGGCCTGATGGCCCTGGTGATATTCGACCTCGACGACACCCTGATCGACGGCGACTGCGCGAGCCTGTGGAGCCAGCGCATGGCCGATCTGGGCTGGGTTGACGCGGAGTCGTTCCTCAAGCGCGACGCCGAGCTGATGGCGCTGTACGCGCAGGGCAAGCTGCCCATGGAGGACTACATGGCCTTCGCCCTGGAGCCGATGGCCGGGCGTAGCGTCGAGGAAATCGAGCGCGACGTGGAAGCCTTCGTCGAGGACGTGATCGAGCCGCTGATCCATAGCGACGCCTGTGCCACCCTGGCGCGCCACCGCGAGGCAGGCGACCGGCCGCTGGTGATCTCCGCCTCCGGCGTGCATCTGGTCAAACCCATCGCTGAACGCATTGGCATCGACGAAGTACTGGCCATCGACCTGGAAGTCGCCAACGGACACTACACCGGCCGCACCGTGGGCGTGCTGACCTACCGCGAAGGCAAGGTACTGCGCCTGCTCGACCTGCTGGAAGGCGATGACAGCCCGCTGGCCGACGCACATTTCTACTCCGACTCGCGCAACGACCTGCCGCTGCTCAAGCTGGTGGGCAAGCCGCACGTGGTGAACGCCGACCCGATGCTGCTGGAGCACGCGCAGAAGATGGGCTGGGATGTGCTGAACTGGAAGTGACTGCTTCACCCAGAAAAAAGGGCCGCTGATGCGGCCCTTTTTCGTTGCCTTCGCGCAGGAGAATCCATGGCGGAGCACCTGCTTTCGTAGGGCGCTCAATGCGCCAGCGTTACCCGCCATCGCAGAAGAAAGCGGATCACCTGTTCCAGGTTATTCGCCCTACGCCGTTATTCCCCGGTCGTCAGCTCAGACTCTCGTCGATCACTACCACCACCTTGCCCTGCACCTGGTTGCTCGCCAGGGCATCGAATGCGCTCTGCGCATCGTGGACCGGGAAGGTGCGCTCCAGTTGGGGGCTGAGTTTGCCGGACTCGAACAGCGGCCAGACCCGCTGTCCCAACTCGGCGATCAACCGCGCCTTGAAGTCGGCATCGCGCGAGCGCAGGGTCGAGCCGATCAGTTGAATGCGCTTGCCCAGCAGCAGGGCCAGGTCCAGTTCGGCCTTGCGACCACCCATCAGGCCGATGACCACCCATCGACCGTCACGGCCGAGGATTTCCAGGTCCAGCTTGGCGTAGTTCGCGCCCACCGGATCGAGGATCACATCGAAAGGCGCGAAATCCCGAAGCGATTCGAGACTCTCGCCGCGCAGCGCGCCGCCCTCGGCGCCCAAAGCCTCGCAGTAGGCCAGGCGATCGGCGGAGCCGACGCTGACCCAGCAAGGGCTGCCAAAGGCCTTGCACAGCTGGATACCGGCCGAGCCGACGCCGCTGGCACCCGCGTGCAGCAGGACCTTTTCACCGGGTTGCAGCGCACCGAGCATGAACAGGTTCAGCCAGGCAGTGGCGTATACCTCGGGCAACGCGGCGGCTTCGGCCAGGCTCAGGCCTGCGGGTACCGGCAGCGCATGGCGCTCGTCCACCACGACTTCCTCGGCCATGCCGCCACCGGCCAGCAGGGCGCAAACGCGGTCGCCCACCTGCCAGGTGCTGCCGGCGCCGACCTCGATCACTACGCCGGAGCATTCCAGGCCAATGATGTCGCTCGCCCCCGGCGGCGGCGGGTAGAGACCGGCCACTTGCAGCAGGTCGGCGCGGTTGAGTCCCGCAGCGGCGACCTGGATGCGAATCTGCCCCTGTGCGCAAGTCGGGTTCGGGCGCTCGGCCCATTCCACTCGCCCTTCGATGCCTTGCAATGCGTTCACGCTGCCTCCATAGTGACCTTGCAGGGCCCGATCCGTAAGGTCGGGCCCTTTCTTCGCGCCGAATTAATCTGCGATTGAACCCGGCGCCGCCAATTAAGGCCTAATATGCGTCATAACTCCGCGATCAGTCGAATCAGCATGAAGCGATTTTTGCCCCGTACCGCCCTGTTGTTCATCCTCGGCGCAACCGCCTTTTCCTCGTTCGCGGCGACCACCAGCTCGAACGTCTGGGACGGTCTGCAGCCCGACCGGGATCAGGTGATCGCCAGCCTCAACATCGTTGAGCTGCTCAAGCGCCATCACTACAACAAGCCGCCGCTGAACGACGAGCGCTCGGCGAAAATCTACGACAGCTACCTGAAGACACTCGATCCGGCGCGGATGTATTTCACCCAGGCCGACATCGACCAGTTCACGCCCTGGCGCACCCAGTTCGACGACTTCCTGAAAAGCGGCGAACTGGAGCCCGGCTTCACCATCTACAAGCGTCACCTCGACCGCCTCAAGGAGCGCCTGGACTTCGCCCTGGCCACCCTGAACAAGGGCGTCGACAAGATGGACTTCAACACCGATGAGTCACTGGAAATCGACCGCGAGAAATCGCCCTGGGCGAAAGACAGCGCCGCGCTCGATGACCTGTGGCGCAAGAAGGTGAAGGACGAAGTCCTTCGCCTGAAGATCGCCGGCAAGGACAACAAGGCCATCCAGGAACAACTGACCAAGCGCTACAAGAACCAGCTGATGCGCCTGGAGCAGACCCGTAGCGAAGACATCTTCCAGGCCTACATCAACGCCTTCGCCCAGACCTATGATCCGCACACCCAATACCTGTCACCGGACAGCGCGGAAAACTTCGACATCAACATGAGCCTGTCTCTGGA
The DNA here is from genome assembly GCF_051990045.1 of Pseudomonas sp. YH-1. NCBI lineage: Bacteria > Pseudomonadati > Pseudomonadota > Gammaproteobacteria > Pseudomonadales > Pseudomonadaceae > Pseudomonas > Pseudomonas sp. YH-1. The sequence continues at coordinate 5,981,425 of NZ_CP178184.1, forward strand.
AGGCATCGGCGCCGTGCTGCAGAGCGACAACGACTACGTCAAGGTCGTGCGCCTGGTACCGGCCGGCCCCGCCGAGAAGAGCAAGCAGATCGCCACCTCCGACAAGATCATCGGCGTTGCCCAGGGCAAGGGCGAGATGGTCGACGTGGTCGGCTGGCGCCTGGATGAAGTGGTCAAGCTGATCCGCGGCCCGAAAGGCTCGCAGGTGCGCCTGGAAGTGATCCCGTCGACCAACGCGCCGAACGACCAGACCAGCAAGATCGTCACCATCACCCGCGAGGCGGTGAAGCTGGAAGACCAGGCGGCGAAGAAGTCCGAAATCACCATCGACCACGAAGGCAAGCCCTACAAGCTGGGCATCATCGACGTGCCGGCGTTCTACCTCGACTTCAAGGCCTATCGCGCGGGCGACCCGGACTACAAGTCCACCACCCGCGACGTGAAGAAGCTCATCGCCGAATTGCAGAAGGACAAGGTCGACGGCATCGTCATCGACCTGCGCAACAACGGCGGCGGCTCCCTGCAGGAAGCCACCGAGCTGACCGGCCTGTTCATCGACCAGGGCCCGACCGTGCTGGTGCGCAACAGCGACGGCCGTGTCGACGTGCTCAACGATGACGAGGGCAAGGCCTTCTACACCGGCCCGATGACCGTGCTGGTCAACCGCCTCTCCGCCTCGGCTTCGGAGATCTTCGCCGGCGCCATGCAGGACTACCACCGCGCGCTCATCGTCGGCGGCCAGACCTTCGGCAAGGGCACCGTGCAGACCATCCAGCCGCTCAACCATGGCGAGCTGAAGCTGACCCTGGCCAAGTTCTACCGCGTCTCCGGCCAGAGCACCCAGCACCAGGGCGTGATCCCGGACATCAGCTACCCGTCCATCGTCGACGACAAGGAAATCGGCGAGAGCGCCCTGCCCGACTCGATGCCGTGGGACACCATCAAGCCCGCGCTGAAGGCCCAGGCCGATCCGTTCAAGCCGTTCCTCGACCAGCTGCGCACTCGCCACGACGCGCGCACCGAGCACAACGCGGACTTCGTCTATGCCCGCGAGCGTCTCGCCCTGGCCCAGGAGCTGATGAAGGAGAAGACCGTCAGCCTCAACGAAGCCAAGCGTCGCGCCCAGCAGACCAGCATCGAGAACCGCCAGCTGGCCATGGAGAACGCCCTGCGCAAATCCAAGGGCCAGGAGCCGCTCAAGGAGCTGAAGAAGGAAGACGAGAACGCCCTGCCGGAAGAGGACAAGACCAAGCCGCAGGACGACGCCTACCTCACCGAGTCCGGGCACATCCTGATCGACTACCTGAATCTGGACTCCCAGGTCGCCAAACACTGATCGGATGTAATCAAACAGTCATGACGCTGTCGTGAAATGCACAGGGCCGGGAAATCGGCCCTTTTGCTTTTTACAGCCACCGAGAACCGTCATGACCGTCACCGAGCAGTTGAGCGCGCTGGATCAGATCCTCGCTCACGGCGACCTGCACTGCCTGTTCCAGCCCATCCTGTCGCTTTCGGAAAGGCGTCTGGTGGGCTACGAAGCCCTCACCCGCGGCCCGTCCAATGGCCCCCTGCACTCCCCCCTGCCCTTGTTCAGCATCGCTCGCAGCAGCGGCCGCCTCAGCCAACTGGAGCTGCTCTGTCGGCGCAAGGCCTGCGCGCGCTTCCGCGACCTGAAACTGGAGGGCAAGCTGTTCCTCAACGTGTCGCCGGAATCCCTGCTGGAGCCCACCCACCAGCCCGGCCGCACGTTGCAGTTGCTGCAGACCTTCGGCATCTCGCCCAGCGACGTGGTGATCGAGCTGACCGAGCAGACGCCCATCGAGGACTTCACCCTGCTCGACACTGCGCTGCACCACTACCGCGCGATGGGCTTCTCCATCGCCCTGGACGACCTGGGCGCGGGTTATTCCAGCCTGCGCCTGTGGTCCGAGCTGCGCCCCGACTACGTGAAGATCGACCGCCACTTCATCGAAGGCATCCACCTGGATGCGGTGAAGCGCGAGTTCGTTGGCTCTATCCTGAAGATGGCCCACGCCTCCCGCGCCCAGGTAATTGCAGAAGGCATCGAAATTCCGGAAGAGCTGGCCGTGCTTTCGGAGATGGGCGTGGACCTGGTGCAGGGCTACCTGCTCGGCCGTCCTAACGAAACGCCTCCGCGCGATGCCCGTGCCCTGCTGCCAGAGGTGGACAACGCGGGGACATTGCTCACTGAAGATCAGTCCGACCTCGAACCGCTGTTGCTGGAGCAGCCGGCAATGCGCGACAGCACGCCTATCGGCGATGTACTGGAAGCCTTTCGCGCCCAGGCCAACCTCAACTCCCTGGCGGTGCTGGACCGCGACGACCAGCCGGTGGGGATCGTCCACCGACATGCGCTGTCCGACGCCCTGCTCAAGCCCTTCGCTCCGGAGCTGTACGCGCGCAAACCGATCAGCCGACTGATGAGCGATGACTTCCTCGCGGTGGAGCGCAGCCAGTCGCTGCAGCAGGTCAGTCGCCTGTTGACCAGCCGCGCGCGGCAGCGCATCGAGGAAGACTTCATCATCACCCTGAACGGCCGCTACCTCGGTCTGGGCCGGGTGATCGATGTGCTCAAGCTGATTACCGAACAGAAGATCCGCCAAGCCCGCCACGCCAACCCACTGACCCTTCTGCCGGGCAACGTCCCCATCCAGCAGTGCCTGTCACGTCTGTTGCAGCAAGGCCGCGAAGCCGTGGTGTGCTACGTCGACATCGACAGCTTCAAGCCCTTCAACGATCTCTACGGCTACGCGCGCGGCGACGAGGTACTGCTGTGCCTGGCGCAGTGCCTGGGCGAGCGGGTGGATCCGACGCGGGACTTCGTCGGCCACATTGGTGGCGACGACTTCATGCTGGTGCTGGGGACGCAGGACTGGCGCGAACGCCTCAATCACCTGCTGGAGGATTTCCAGGGACAGTGCCGGCGCTTCTACAGCCGCGAGCACCTGGACGCGGGCTGCTTCGTCGCACACAACCGCCAGGGGCGACGCGAGGAATATCCGCTGTTGTCACTGTCGATTGGTGTGGTGCACGTGAAGAGTGGCGCCGGACAGCGCCTGGATGCCAGCCAGTTGGCCGGGCTGGCCTCGGAGGCCAAGCGTCACGCGAAGAATATGCCCGGCTACAGCCTGCACATCCTCACCGCCGAATGAGTCAAAGCCCCAGCTGGCGAGCACGCGTTTCGTAGTGCTCGGCCTGGGCTTCATCGGGCTCCAGGCCGGGGCCGCCACTGCGATACAACTCGCCGAGCTTGCGTGCCGCCAGCGGGTGACCCGCCTCGACCGCCTGCCCCCAGTAGCGCGCGGCTTCCTGTGCATCACCGGCATGGCGGGTATCGCCCTTGAGCGCTTGCACGCCCACTTGGTAAGCCGCCTTGTCGTCCCCCGCCGCAGCGGCGAGGCGCAGCAGACGCAAGCCCTCCTCGCGAGCGCCGTAACCCTGCCCGCGGAACAGCAGCAGGTGCCCATAGAAGCTCTGTGCACCAACGTCCCCCAGCGCTGCCATGCGCGAAAACTGGCCCTGCATCCAGGCCCAGGAACGCGGCTGCCGAACCATCCATGGCCAGCCCATCAGGCGTCGCGCCACGGCATAACTCAACCGCGCACGCAGGCGCCAGAACAGCTCGCGAGGTGTCGCCACGTCAGAGGTCCTCGGGGTACTCGAACTCGAAGACGCGCGCGACTTCTGCTGCGTGCCAACCCGCTGCAGCAGGGCCATCCGGCGCGCCGGAGAAACGACCCAGTCGCTCGACGTACTCGAAGAAGCCGGTCCGTGGCAGGCGGCTGGCACCCTGGCTGATCACCAGCGAGCTGCGCAGCGGACGACCGGCGCGGGCATCCAGCGCAGCCAGGTGTTCCAGCGCAGCGGTCAGCACAGTCATGGCCGGAGTCGGCAGTTGCAGGCGCTCGATCAGCGCGCGGTAGGTGAGCAGATGGCGTTGGCGGCGGGCGTCTTCCAGCTCGCCGAGCAGGCCTTCCCAATGCTTGCGACTGATCTGCACGCTCAAGAAGCCGACTCCCCAGTGCCCAGGGCACGACGCAGGCCATGCTGGATGGCGTCGCTGGCTTCGCGCTCGCCGTTCTCGATCAGGTCCAGGTAGGACGGACTGATACCCACCGAACGCGCCAGCGATTCAATGGATAAGCCACGGGCTTCTCGCAGGGTTTTCCAGTCCGGCTTCTCGTCCAGTGCCGGTGCGGCGACCGGTTTGACGATCTGGGCGGCACCTCGGCCGGCAGCTACCAGCAATGCCTGGTATTCGGCCCAGGGGACCACGGCGTATTCCGCTTCGCCGTCACGCATTATCACTTGCACGTTCATGACAACACTCCTTGCAGACGGCCATCTTAACAGCCTGATGCGTGCCTGTGCCGGCTATACTGCACACCGCCTCACGCCACCAGACAGGGGGGCCGACTTGCAACGCTTCCTTCCGTTCTGCCTATGCCTGGCCAGCGCCCTGTGCGGCGCCGAGGAACTGCGCTGGGGCTATTCGCCAAGCAACGGCATGCCCTACGCAGAAAGTATCGACCATGAATTGGCACCTGGCTTCATCCGCGATCTGGGCGAAATCGTCGGGCAGCATCTGGGGCTTGAGGTTCGCTTCGTCGAAACGCCGGACAAGCGCGCCGAACCTGCACTCGCCCAGGGTGCGATCCACCTGCTGTGCATCAACAATCCGCAGTGGATGAAGGCACCGGAGAAGCTGCACTGGTCGCCGAGCCTGTTCGAGGAAGAAGACGCCCTGGCCCAGCGTGCAGACGCGCCGCCTGTGGACAACCTCGCGCAGTTGCACGACATCCGCATCGGCACCAGCCTGGGCTACGTCTATCCCGCGCCGCTGATGCAAGCCTTCGCTGAAGGTCGGGTGAAACGTACCGACGTGCGCGACCTGGATACCCGCCTGCATATGCTCGAAGCCCATCGTCTCGACGCACTGATCGAGATGCGCCGACCGCTGGAGTTCCTTCTCGCGCAGCACCGCGAACTGCCCGTGGCGATCAACAGCCGCAATGTGCAGCGCTACTCGATCTTCTGCTCGTATGGCCCGGCACTACCGCTACCCGCCGAACGACTGGATGCCGTACTGCAGGCGATGGTGAGTGACGGCTCGATCCAGCGCCTGCTTGGCGAACAGACTGCACGGTTGCATCAAAGGCGCTGAATCGCTTCCGGCGGCGGGAGCTGCTTCAGTGCTTCGCGGGTTTCCACTCCCTGCGCATCGCGCCAGACCTTGAAGGCATCGATCTCCGATTGCCAGCGACGGATCACCCAGGCCAGCACCGCCAGGTCGTCGAGGAAACCGACGCCCAGCAGCCAGTCGGGCACCAGGTCCACCGGCGAGAGGAAGTACAACAGCGCCGCCACCACCGAGACCAGCGCCTGGGAACTGATGCCGCGGTAATCGCCCCGCACCCAGGCCACCAGCAACTCCTGCAGCAGCTTCAGATCGGTCTTGGCCAGCTTGACCCGGCCACTCTTTCGCGACACCGCGAACAGCAGTGCCGGCAATCTCCCGCCAGCGATGAAACGGCTGGCGAGCTTCAGGAAACGGTCAAATCCCGGAGGCTTTTTCATCGACTCACCTCGATAGGAAGATTCGTACAGAGCGGGGTCAGGTTATCCACCTTTCCTGTGGATAACTCTGTTGAAAGCCACCCCCTATATCGCCAAAACGCCCGAGCCACGAGGCCTGCAGACAGATCGGCGATTTTTTGTTCAGCCCTGTAAATGCGTTAAAAATCATGCAGTTGCGGCTAAGCGATGGGCTCATCAATGTCAAGGGGAGGACATTGTTTCAACTGCGTCAAATATGTGCATAAGGGTAACACCACCCCCAAGATTACTCCCTTTCAGACCCGGTGGTCAGCGCAGCGTTCCAGAGCGCTCCCGGCACAAATGAAAACGCCCCGTGGGTAACGGGGCGTTTTCTCTGGTACGAAGGTACTCAGTTACTTCTTCGGTTCTTCCGCCGGAGCTTCGGCAGCGTCAGGCTGGTTCGGGTCCTTGATGGCCAGCAGTTCCAGGTCGAACACCAGGACCGAGTTGGCCGGGATGGTCGGGCTCGGGCTCTGGGCGCCATAGGCCAGCTCGCTCGGGATGAAGAGCTTGATCTTCTCGCCGACGTGCATCAGTTGCAGGGCTTCGACCCAACCCGGAATCACGCCGCCAACCGGCAGGTCGATCGGGCTGCCACGCTGGATGGAGCTGTCGAAGACCGTACCATCGACCAGCTTGCCTTCGTAGTGAACGGTGACGACGTCGGTGGCCTTGGGCTGTGCGCCGTCGGCTTTCTTCACGACTTCGTATTGCAGGCCGGACTTGGTGGTGACCACGCCTTCGCGCTTGCCGTTTTCCTCGAGGAATTTCTTGCCGGCTTCCAGCGCCTCGGAATTCTTCTTGGCGACCTGCTCTTCAGCACGCTTCTGCAGGGCGCTGAAGGCTTCGGTGAGCTCTTCGTCGGTCAGCTTCTGCTTCTGTTTGCCGACAGCGTCTTCGATACCCAGGGCGACGGCTTTCGAATCCAGGTCATTCATGCCTTCCTGGGCGAGGCTCTTGCCCATGTTCAGGCCGATGCCGTAGGACGCTTTCTGCGCAGGAGTCTTGAGTTCCACTTCGGCGGCCTGTTTGTCGCAGCCCGCGAGAACCAGGCCGACCAGCGCGATCGCTGCCGCCAACCGATGTTGTTTCATGCTGAATCCTTGTCTTTGCGCCGTCATGGCTGAAGTAATGAAGCCGCGAGCTTATCAGGCGCTCGTGGCCAGTGGCTATGGGCAATAGGAACCACTGCCAAGGGAGAAGTTCCCACAGCAAACTTATAAGAAAATTAACAGGATAAGTCAGACGGCCAGCACGAAATCGCTGTGATCGAAGCGGGCAACTTTCGGCGGGGAGCTTTTGCGGGAAAAGCATTTGCAGATAAAAGGCAGGCAAAGAAAAAGCCCTCAGGTATTGCTACCTGAGGGCTTTTCGAATTGTGGCGCAGCGGACGGGACTCGAACCCGCGACCCCCGGCGTGACAGGCCGGTATTCTAACCGACTGAACTACCGCTGCGTCGGACCTCGAGTGGTGGGTGATGACGGGATCGAACCGCCGACCCTCTGCTTGTAAGGCAGATGCTCTCCCGGCTGAGCTAATCACCCTTCGTCTCGAAGTGGGGCGCATTCTACGGAGGACATTTGCACCTGGCAAGCCCCCGGATGAAAAAATTTTTCAGATGTTCCAAAGGCTTAGATGAAGAGCGCGAATGACGAAACGGGGTTGGCCTGAACCGCGCCGAACGGAATAATGCATCCTTTGTGTCCAGGAGTTAGCCCCTCATGTGGTTCCGCAACCTGCTCGTATACCGCCTCACCCAGGATCTGCAGATCGACGCCGATGCCCTGGAGAAGGCCCTGGCCAGCAAGCCGGCGCGCTCCTGCGCCAGCCAGGAACTGACCACCTACGGTTTCTCCGCACCTTTCGGCAAGGGCCCGGACGCCCCGCTGGTGCACGCCAGCGAAGGCTTCTTCCTGGTCAGCGCGCGCAAGGAAGAGCGCATCCTCCCTGGCAGCGTGGTGCGTGACGCACTCAAGGAGAAGGTCGACGAGATCGAAGCTGCGCAGATGCGCAAGGTCTATAAAAAGGAGCGCGACCAGCTCAAGGACGAGATTGTCCAGACCCTGCTGCCGCGTGCCTTCATCCGCCGTTCGGTGACCTTCGCCGCCATCGCCCCGAGCCTCGGCCTGATCCTGGTCGATACCTCCAGCGCGAAGAAGGCCGAAGACCTGCTGTCCACTCTGCGCGAAGCCTTGGGCTCGCTGCCGGTTCGTCCGCTGACCGTGAAGACCGCGCCGACCGCCACCCTGACCGACTGGGTGAAGACCCAGGAAGCCGCCGGCGACTTCTTCGTCCTCGACGAGTGCGAGCTGCGTGATACCCACGAAGATGGCGGCGTGGTGCGCTGCAAGCGCCAGGACCTGACCAGCGAGGAAATCCAGTTGCACCTGACCTCCGGCAAGCTGGTCACCCAGCTGTCCCTGGCCTGGTCGGACAAGCTGTCCTTCGTGCTCGACGACAAGGTCGCGATCAAGCGCCTGCGTTTCGAAGACATGCTGCAGGAAAAGGCGGAGCAGGACGGCGGCGAAGACGCCCTCGGCCAGCTCGACGCCAGCTTCACCCTGATGATGCTGACCTTCGCCGAGTTCATTCCGGCACTGATCGAAGCGCTCGGTGGCGAAGCGATGCCCGAAGGCATCTGATGCCCCATCAGGCGCCGCCTCCGCGCGGCGCCTGACAACACAGCAAGGCCCACATTAAAGAGAAGGACGGCCCATGCGTGCTTTCATCCTGCTCAGCCGCTTCATGGGCAACACCTTCGCTCTCTGGGTGCTGCTCTTCGCCATCCTGGCTTTCTTCGCCCCCTCCCTGTTCACTCCGCTCACCGTCGCTATCGTGCCCATGCTCGGCGTGGTGATGTTCGGCATGGGCCTGACGCTCAAGGTCGAGGACTTCGCCGAAGTCGCCCGGCACCCCTGGCGTGTCACCCTCGGCGTGATCGCCCACTTCGTCATCATGCCGGGCATGGCCTGGCTGCTCTGCCAACTGATGCAGCTGCCGCCGGAAATCGCCGTGGGTGTCATCCTGGTCGGTTGCTGCCCCAGCGGCACCGCCTCCAACGTGATGACCTGGCTGTCGCGCGGTGACCTGGCGCTGTCGGTGGCCATCGCTGGCGTCACCACTCTCCTCGCCCCGCTGCTCACCCCGACGCTGATCTGGCTGCTGGCCTCGGCCTGGCTGCCGGTGTCCTTCGGCGCCCTGTTCTGGTCGATCCTGCAGGTCGTCGTGGTACCCATCGTCCTCGGCATCGTCGCCCAGCGCATGCTCGGGGCGCGAGTTCGTCACGTGGTCGATGTGCTGCCGCTGATCTCGGTGATTTCCATCGTGATCATCGTCGCCGCCGTGGTCGCCGCCAGCCAGGCGAAGATCGCCGAGTCCGGCCTGCTGATCATGGCCGTGGTAATCCTGCACAACGGCTTTGGCTTCCTGCTCGGCTACTTCACCGCCAAGGTCTTCCGCCTGCCGCTGGCACAGCGCAAGTCACTGGCGCTGGAAGTCGGCATGCAGAACTCCGGCCTCGGCGCGGCCCTGGCCAGCGCCCACTTCTCACCGCTGGCGGCAGTGCCCAGCGCGCTGTTCAGCGTCTGGCACAACATCTCCGGCGCCACGCTTTCCACCTGGTTCCGCCGCATGACCGACGATCCACCCGTCCAGAAGACCGCCCCGCAATAGGGCAGAAGGCCGGCGCCGGGTTGCCCGGCGCCCCACATTTGTGCAAAATAATGCACATTGTGAGGACGACCTCACCACCTTCCGGTGCTCCAGCGGGGACGGCCCTTTCTTCCATCCACCGTCTGGAGAGCTCCATGTCCTGGATCATCCTGTTCGTCGCCGGCCTGTTCGAAGTCGCCTGGGCCGTCGGATTGAAATACACCGAAGGTTTCACCCGTCCGATACCGACCGCTTTGACCGTGCTGGCGATCATCACCAGCATGGGACTGCTGGGCCTGGCCATGAGAAATCTGCCGCTGGGCACCGCCTACGCCATCTGGACCGGCGTTGGCGCAGTGGGCACCGTCATCGTCGGCATCGTGCTGTTCGGCGAGTCCATGGCGCCGGTACGCCTGCTCAGCGTTGCGCTGATCCTGTGCGGACTGGTCGGCCTGAAATTGAGCCACTGACGCTGTATCGGTTCTCGATACCGGCGGGCTGTCGCTTTCCCGAAAATTTGTCGGTATGCTGCGGGCCACTGTGTTTGCTTGGGTCACTGTGGCTCGTGACCAGGTGGGGCCATGCCCCGCCGCCCGGCTTCGACTGCACCTTGCAACTCAGGACGAGCGCGGACTTTTCCGCAAAACAATATTCAATTGTTCAAGGTGTATTTCCATGTCGAATCGTCAGACCGGCACCGTCAAGTGGTTCAATGACGCCAAGGGCTTCGGCTTCATCACTCCGGAAAGCGGCAACGATGTCTTCGTGCACTTCCGCTCCATCCAGGGCACCGGCTTCAAATCGCTGCAGGAAGGCCAGAAGGTCTCCTTCGTTGTGGTTGAAGGCCAGAAGGGCCTGCAGGCTGACGAAGTTCAGGTTATCTGAACCACGACACGCCCATGAAAAAGCCCCGGCATTGCCGGGGCTTTTTCTTTGCCGCCAATAAAGTCAGCGGGCCGCGCCGCGCAGAGCCGCGACCTGCTCCTGCAGCACCAGGCGCTTGGCCGCCTCCGGTGCCACCGGCTGACCCGCCACCAGGCAGACCCGCGACCACAGGCGACGGAAGAAGCCCTTCTGCGGATCGCGACTGAAGAAGCTGCCCCACAGTCCCTGTAGCGCCATGGGGATCACCGGTACCGGGGTTTCCTCGATGATCCGCTCGATGCCGCCACGGAACTCGTTCATCTCGCCGTCCAGGGTCAGCATGCCCTCGGGGAAGATGCATACCAGCTCCCCTTCGCGCAGGTATTCGGCGACCTTGGCGAACGCCTTCTCGTAGGTCGCGGCATCTTCGTTACGTCCGGCGATGGGCACGGCGCCCGCGGTGCGGAAGATAAAGTTGAGCACCGGAATGCGGAAGATCTTGTAGTACATGACGAAGCGTACCGGACGACGCACGGAGCCGGCGATCAGCAACGCATCGACGAAAGACACGTGGTTGCAAACCAGCACGGCCGGGCCTTCATCGGGGATGGCTTCGAGGTTGCGATGGTCGACCCGGTACATCGAATGGGTCAGCAGCCAGACCAGGAAGCGCATGGTGAACTCGGGCACGATCTTGAAGATGTACACGTTCACCGCGACGTTCATCAGCGAGAGCACGAGGAACAGCTCGGGGATCGTCAGCTTCGCCACCGACAGCAGCAGGATCGAGACGATCGCCGCGACCACCATGAACAGCGCGTTGAGGATATTGTTGGCAGCGATCACCCGTGCGCGCTTGTCCTCCTCGGTGCGCGCCTGGATCAGTGCATACAACGGCACGATATAGAAGCCACCGAAGATGCCGATGCCGAGGATGTCCGCCAGCACTGCCCACGACTGCGAATGCTCCAGCACCGCCAGCCAGTTGTAGGGCTGCTCGCCCTGCGGGAAGCCGCCCGAATGCCACCACAGGAGGATGCCGAACAGGCTCAGGCCGATGGAACCGAAGGGCACCAGGCCGATCTCCACTTTCTTGCCCGAGAGTTTTTCACAGAGCATCGAGCCCAGCGCGATACCCACCGAGAACACCGTGAGAATCAGCGTCACCACACTCTCGTCGCCGTGCAGCAGCTCCTTGGCGTAGGTCGGGATCTGCGTCAGGTAGACCGCGCCGAGGAACCAGAACCAGGAGTTGCCCACCAGCGAGCGCGACACCGCCGGGCGCTGGCGCAGGCCGAGCAGGAGGATGCTCCAGGACTGGCGGAAGATGTTCCAGTCGACCTTCAGGTCCGGCAGCGCGGCGGCGGCACGGGGGATGTTGCGGCTGGCGAGAAAGCCGCAGACGGCCACCAGCACCACGGCGATGCCGACGCCTGCGGCATAGTCCTGCCGCGACATCAGCACGCCCGCACCGATAGTGCCGCAGAGGATGGCGAGGAAGGTGCCCATTTCCACCAGGGCATTGCCACCCACCAGTTCGTCCTCGCGCAGGTGCTGCGGCAGGATCGAGTACTTCACCGGGCCGAACAACGCCGAGTGGGTACCCATGGCGAACAGCGCGAGGAACAGCAGCGGCAGGCTGCCGAATACAAAGCCCGCGGCGCCTACCGCCATGATCACGATCTCGGCCAGCTTCAACGCACGCATCAGCGCGTCCTTGTTGAACTTCTCGCCGAACTGTCCGCCCAGGGCGGAGAACAGGAAGAACGGCAGGATGAACAGCAGCGCGCAGAGGTTGACCAACAGGTTGCGGTCACCGCCGATGGTGAGGTGATAGAGGATCGCCAGGATCAGCGACTGCTTGAAGATGTTGTCGTTGAACGCACCCAGCAGCTGGGTGATGAAGAAGGGCAGGAATCGCTTGGTGCCCAGCAGGGCGAATTGCGAGTGTTGAGACATCGTCCTTGTATACCTGCGTAGCGGCCTTGAGCCGGAATGACAGCACGGATATGACGGCAACAGCGTGAAGAAAAGCCACATTTCCGGCACAAATCCATTCGAACAGTGCAATCCGTGCAAGAAAAAGCCCGTCGCGAAGGACGGGCTTTTTCTTGGGTGGAGGCGACGTCAGAAGCCGACACTGCCCTGCACGTAGAAGGTGCGCGGCTCGCCCAGGTAGATACCCGCGTTGTTGTCGCTGGAGCGGGTGTAGTTCATCTGGTCGAAGATATTCTTCACCCCGGCGGCGACTTTCAGGTTCGACGCCTGCGGGCCGAAATCGTAGCCCACGCGGGCATTCCACAACACGTAGCCGGGAATATCGCCGTACTGGCCATCGGCGCTCGGCTCGGTGATGTAGTTGCCGGTGAAGCTGCCGTTGGAGTTGGTGGTCGGGCCGGGCGCACGCTGCTTCGACTGGGCGAAGCCGTCGAAGTTGTAGGTCCAGCGGTCATGCTCGTAGCGCAGGCCGATGGTCGCCACCTGGCGCGAGTACAGCGGCAGGTCGCGGCCCTTGAACGACGGGATCTCACCTTCGTAGGTGGCGCGGGTATAGGTGAAGGTGCCGTAGGCGGTCAGGCCGGCGAGGACCGGGTCCAACGCAGCCAGGTCGTAGTGCGCCGAGGTCTCGATGCCCTGGTGCTTGGTCGCGCCCAGGTTGGTCCAGCCCACATCATTGCTGATGTACTGCAGTTCGTCGTCGAAGTCGATGTAGAACAGCGTGACTTCGCCACCCCAGGTGCCGTTGTCGTAGCGGGTGCCCACTTCGTAGGTCTTCGCCTTCTCCGGCTGCAGGCCGCTGGCGGTGTCATTGCCGCTACCGCCCTGGCCGAGCTGGAAGTACTGCAGGCTGCCGAAGGAGGTCTCGTAGTTGGCGAACAGCTTCCACTCGTCCGACAGGTGATACATCACCGCCAGCGCTGGCAGCGGCTCGTTGTAGTCCTTGCTGCGGTTCTTCTCCTGGACCGGCTTGCCCTTGTTGTCGAGCACCGGGCGCTCATGCCAGTCGGTGGAGATGCGCTCGAAGCGGATGCCCGGGGTGACGGTCCAGTTGCCCACGTCGATCTTGTCGTCGAGGTAGATGGAGTTCGCCTCGGTGCCACCGGTGCGGTCCTGATAGATGTGGCCGTCAGCGCCCGGCTGCACGGTGGGAATGTTGTTCACCAGGCCGACCTGGCTGGCGCGCTCGTGCATCGCCTCCTTCAGGTAGCGGTAGCCGATGCTGGCTTCCTGGGTGGTCGGGCCGACCATGAAGATCTTCGACACGCGCGGCTCGATGCCGAAGGTGTGGTAGTCGCGCGGATAGGACGCCAGCGTCTTGAGGTCGCGGTTGGCGATGGTGCTGCCACGGAAGCTGTCGCTGTAGTAGGTCAGCACTTCGACCTGGGTGAGATCGTCGATCTGCCGCTTGTACTTGAGCGAGACGTCCTTGCGCCGGCCGGTGAAGTTGTCGTAGTCGCGCACCGACTGGTACGGGTCCTTGTCGAACTGCGCCTGGGTCAGGCCGCCGGGCATGTCGGCGCTGCCGTCGTAGTAATGGAAGTTGGCGGAGAACTCGTCGACGTCGGTGGGCGCCCAGTGGGTCTTGAACATCACGTCGTCGATGTCGGTGGCGTCGTTGCTGTCACGATAGCCCGCGCCCTTCACGCCCGAATACAACAGCGCAGCGCCCATGCCATTGTCGGCAGTACCACCGAGGAAGGCGTTGTAGAGTTTCTTCCAGCCACCGTGGGAAGCGGTTTCCACGGTACTGCCAACATCCCCGGAGAACTCCTTGGGAATCGCGCGGGTGACGAAGTTGATCACCCCGCCGACGTTCTGCGGGCCATAGCGCACGGAACCGGCACCACGCACGACGTCGATACTGTCGAGGTTGCCGACCGACAGCGGGAACATCGACAGTTGTGGCTGGCCGTAGGGCGCCACGGCGGCCGGGACGCCATCGATGAGCACGGTGGAGCGCGGCGACAGGCGCGAGGTCAAACCGCGTACGCCGACGTTGAGGGAGACATCACTGCCGCCGGTACCGTTGTTGTCCTGCACCTGCACGCCGGGAATGCCACGCAGCACGTCGCGCACATTCTGCGCGCCCTCTTCGATCATCTGTTCGCGCCGCACCACGGTGCGCGCGCCGGGGTGGTTCTGCACCACCTGCTGGTCGGCTTCGCCAAGCCAGTCGCCGACCACAGTGACACTCTCCAGCTCCTTGGTCTCTTCCTCGGCCTGCGCCGGCAGCAACGGCGCGGCCAGGGCTACGGCGATCGCCAGGCGCGACCATGAACGAACGTGCGACATGCTTCCCCCTCCCCGGGTACTTCGTGAAGGGGCGGGAAATTAGAACTGATTGTAAATTTTGTAAATGCAAATGTATCGCAAATGAAAAAATATTTCGGTTGACTCAGATTCTCTTTTCAGCATCTCGAACGACTGTTCATCAGGCACAGCAATAGGCCAGCAGCCCTTCAACGACGGGGTCTGGCTGATAACGTCGCAGGAAGAATCAGCCCGAACGGAACGACCGCGCGCAGGCCTGGCGATATTCGCCCGGGCCGACGCCATAGGCCTGCTTGAACTGACGGCTGAGGTGGCTCTGGTCGGCGAAGCCGAGCTGCATGGCCACGTTCACAGGCATGCAGCCCTGCTTGAGCAGCGCCCTCGCCTGTTCCAGCCGACGCTGCTTGAGCCAGGCATGCGGCGGCAGGCCGGTGGCCTTGCGAAACACCCGGGCGAAGTGGAAGGGTGAAAGCCCGACGGCGGCGGCCAGCTCTTCCAGTGATGGTGGTTCCATCAGACGCGAACCCAGCAGCTCACGGGCTCGAGCCACGGCCACCGGCTCGTTGCCCACCGGCGGTGCCTCGGGAATCCGCGCATGACGCTGGAACAGCATCAGCAAGGCCTCGCGCCAGCAGGTCTGGCGCTGCAGCACGGTGGCATCGGAATCCAGCAGGTGGTGTGCGGCGAACAGCGCCTGAACCAGCTCCGGATCGAACACCACGCTGGCATCGAAGGACGGCGTGCCGCGTCCGCCCAACTCCAGCTCCTCCAGTACGCCGGAAACCTGCGCCAGCTCCGGGTAGAAGCCGCGGTAGCGCCAGCCAGCCTCGTCGGCCTTGGAACCGGTATGCACTTCGTCAGGGTTGATCAGCACCACGCTGCCAGCAGGGGCGAAGTGCTCGGCGCCTCGATGGTGAAAGCGCTGCGCGCCCTGCTCGATCATCACGAAGGCAAAACCTTCATGGACGTGGGGCGAGAACACCTGCTCGATGTAGCGCGCGTGCAGCAGCTCGACGCCGCCCAACTCCTGGGCGCGCCAGAAACGGGTGCGTTCGCCGCTCGCGTGGTGTTCTGCCATGGTCCTGCCTCGATGTCACACCGGCGCTCCGGGAGCGAACGGGGCGATCACCTTACACCGCCCCTTCAGCCGTTGAAACCGGCTTCCAGCGCCGCCTTCACCTGCGGCCATTCCTGGTCGGTGATGCTGTAGAGGATGGTGTCATCCAGCCGCCCGCCGGCCAGGCGCCGGTGGTTGCGCAGCACACCCTCGCGCACCGCGCCGAGCTTCTCGATGGCGCGCTGGGAGCGTTCGTTGCTGGCGGCGGTCTTGAACTGCACGCGGACCATCTTCCAGCTGTCGAAGGCGTGGCGCAGCATCAGGTACTTCATCGTGGCGTTGAGCCCGCTGCCGTGCTGGGCCTGGTCCAGCCAGGTGGCACCGATCTCGCAGGCCGGCAGCGCCGGAAGAAAGTCCATGAAGCGTGTGGTGCCGACGATCTGGTTGCCCAGGCGTACTACCAGCGGCAGGGCGCGGCCCTCACGCTGGTCGGCCAGGCCCTGGCGGTACCAGTCCGGGCGCCCCGGTGCACTCATGAACTGCAGGACGTCGCGGTTCTGCTCCGCCAGCGTCACCAGGTCCGGCACGTCGGCCTCCACCATCGGCTCCAGGCGCAGGGCCCCGCGCTGCAAGGTGATGGGTAACGGTCTGAACATGGCGCCCTCCTCGAAGCACGACGCGAAATCATCGCTCACATCAGAGCGTAGCGGCCCGATGAAGTGCCGCGCGCCGGCAGGCGCACGACAGACGGACCGCGAAAAGGCCGGCAAGCTACCAGCCCGGCGCGCCGTCCTCAAGTGTGAGGCGCGACACAGCACCACTGAGACATTGGTAGCAGGCGTCTGACAGTTCCGGACTTTGGTGCGAAACTGCTGCCAGTGCTCCTGCGGGGGAGCCCGTTCACTTCCGGAGTCAGCATGTCGTTGTCCAGTGGGTTGATCGCAACGGTCGCCCTGCTCTACATGGCGGTCCTGTTCGCCATCGCGTTCTATGGCGACCGCCGTCGCGCCCCTCTTTCGCCGCGTGTCCGCGCCTGGGTCTATAGCCTCTCGCTGGCCGTCTACTGCACCAGCTGGACCTTCTTCGGCGCCGTCGGCCAGGCCGCCGACCAGCTCTGGTCATTCCTGCCGATCTACGTCGGCCCCGTGCTGCTGATGCTCTTCGCGCCCTGGGTGCTGCAGAAGATGATCATGATCAGCAAGCAGGAGAACATCACCTCCATCGCCGACTTCATCGCCGCGCGCTACGGCAAGTCCCAGGCGCTGGCGGTCGTGGTGGCGCTGATCTGCGTGGTCTGCGTGCTGCCCTACATCGCCCTGCAGCTCAAGGGCATCGTCCTCGGGGTGAACCTGCTGATCGGCGCTGGCCCCGACTCCACCGGCATTCGCGCCCAGGACACCGCGCTGATCGTGTCGCTGATCCTCGCGCTGTTCACCATCGTCTTCGGCACCCGCAACCTGGACGTCACTGAACACCACCGCGGCATGGTGCTGGCGATTGCCTTCGAGTCGCTGGTCAAGCTCACTGCCTTCCTCGCCGTCGGCATCTTCGTCACCTACGGCCTCTACGACGGCTTCGGCGACCTGGTAGACAAGGCCCGCGTCGCCCCGCAGCTCAACGAATACTGGAAGGAGACCGTGCACTGGCCGGCCATGCTGCTGCAGACCGGCGTGGCGATGACCGCCATCATGTGCCTGCCACGCCAGTTCCACGTGCTGGTGGTGGAGAACATCGAGCCGCGCGACCTGAACCTGGCGCGCTGGGTGTTCCCGATCTACCTGGTGCTGGCCGCGCTGTTCGTGGTGCCGATCGCCCTGGCCGGGCAGATGCACCTGCCGGCCGGCGTGATGCCGGACTCCTTCGTGATCAGCCTGCCGCTGGCCGAGGCCCATCCCGCCCTGGCGCTGCTGGCCTTCATCGGCGGCGCCTCGGCGGCCACCGGCATGGTGATCGTCGCCAGCGTGGCGCTGTCCACCATGGTTTCCAACGACATGCTGCTGCCCTGGCTGCTGCGCCGCAAGGGCGAGGCCGAGCAGCCCTTCGAGGTGTTCCGCCACTGGCTGCTGACCGTGCGCCGGGTGAGCATCGCGCTGATCCTCCTGCTGGCTTACGTCAGTTACCGCCTGCTGGGCTCCACCGCGAGCCTCGCCACCATCGGCCAGATCGCCTTCGCCGCCATCGCCCAGCTCGGCCCGGCGATGATCGGCGCGCTGTACTGGAAGCAGGCCAATCGCCGTGGCGTGTTCGCCGGGCTGGCCGCTGGCTCCTTCCTGTGGGCCTACACGCTGGTGCTGCCGGTGGTCGCCAAGGGCCTGGGCTGGCCATTGGAAACCTTCCCCGGCCTGGCCTGGCTCGCCGGCCGCCCGTTCGGCCTGTCCATCGAACCACTGACCCTCGGCGTGCTGCTCTCGCTGATCGGCAACTTCGCGCTGTTCGGGCTGGTCTCGGTGTTCTCCCGTACCCGTGTTTCCGAGCACTGGCAGGCCAGCCGCTTCATCGGCCAGGAAATCTCCCAGAAGCTCAGCTCGCGCTCGATGCTCGCCGTGCAGTTGGAGGACCTGCTGATGCTCGCCGCCCGCTTCGTCGGTGAGGAACGCGCGCGGCAGAGCTTCATCCGCTTCGCCTACCGCCAGGGCAAGGGCTTCACCCCCAGCCAGAATGCCAACGACGAGTGGATTGCCCACACCGAACGCCTGCTCGCCGGCGTACTCGGCGCTTCCTCCGCGCGCGCCGTGGTGAAGGCTGCCATCGAAGGCCGCGAGATGCAGGTGGAGGACGTGGTGAAGATCGCCGACGAAGCCTCCGAGGTGCTGCAGTTCAATCGTGCACTGCTGCAGGGTGCCATCGAGAACATCACCCAGGGCATCAGCGTGGTCGACCAGTCGCTGCGCCTGGTGGCCTGGAACCACCGCTACATCGAACTGTTCGAGTACCCGGACGGGCTGATCTATGTCGGTCGGCCAATCGCCGACATCATCCGCTACAACGCCGAGCGCAACCTCTGCGGCCCGGGCGACCCGGACCTGCACGTCGCCAAGCGCCTGTACTGGATGCGCCAGGGTACGCCGCACACCTCCGAGCGGCTGTTCCCCAATGGCCGGGTGATCGAGCTGATCGGCAACCCGATGCCCGGCGGCGGCTTCGTCATGAGCTTCACCGACATCACCAACTACCGCGATGCCGAACAGGGCCTGAAGGACGCCAACGAAGGCCTGGAGCAGCGTGTACAGGAACGCACCTTCGAGCTGTCGCAGCTGAACCAGGCACTCACGGAGGCCAAGGGCACGGCCGAGGCGGCGAACCAGTCGAAGTCGCGTTTCCTCGCCGCCGTCAGCCATGACCTGATGCAGCCGTTGAACGCGGCGCGGCTGTTCTCCGCCGCCCTCGCCCACCAGGAAAAACTGCCCGAGGAGGCCACCGAACTGGTGCGCCACCTGGACTCGTCGCTGCGATCGGCAGAAGACCTGATCACCGACCTGCTGGACATCTCGCGTCTCGAGGGAGGCCGCGTCAGCGCCGACGTCGCGGCCTTCCCGCTGAGCAACCTGTACGACACCCTCGGCGTGGAATTCCGTGTACTGGCCCAGGAGCACGGCATCGACTTCCACCTGCGCGGCAGCAAGCTACGGGTGGAGAGCGACATCAAGCTGTTACGCCGCGTGCTGCAGAACTTCCTCACCAACGCCTTCCGCTACGCCAAGGGCCATGTGTTGCTGGGCGTGCGCCGCGAGGCCGGGCACCTGCGGCTGGAAGTCTGGGACCACGGCCCGGGCATTCCGCCAGACAAGCTGCAGGTGATCTTCGAGGAATTCAAACGCCTGGACAGCCACCAGACCCGCGCCGAGAAGGGCCTGGGCCTGGGCCTGGCCATCGCCGACCGGCTGTGCAAGGTGCTCGGCCATCGCCTGGAAGTCCGCTCCTGGCCGGGCAAGGGCAGCGTGTTCAGCGTCAGCGTGCCGCTCGCCCGCCAGCCCGCCCCGGCGCCGCTCAATGGGCACAAGGTGGAAACCCCGGAACAACTCAACGGCGCGCAGGTGCTCTGCGTGGACAACGAGGACAGCATCCTCACCGGCATGAACAGCCTGCTCACTCGCTGGGGCTGCCGCGTGCTCACCGCGCGTAGCCGCGAGGAATGCCAGGCGCTGCTCGACGGCGATGCTCGCCCACAACTGGCTTTGATCGATTACCACCTCGACGACGGCGAACTGGGCACCGACCTCATGGCCTGGCTGCGCACCCGCCTGGGCGAACCGGTTCCCGGTGTGGTGATCAGCGCGGACGCCCGCCCCGAATTGGTGGCGCAGATCCATGCGGCGGGACTGGACTTCCTGCCCAAGCCGGTGAAGCCGGCGGCGTTGCGGGCGTTGTTGAGTCGGCATCTGAGTTTGCGCTGATAGTCCTCAGCGCCGGCTTGGCGCCCTCTCCCCCGCCCTCTCCCTGAAGGGAGAGGGAGTTATCTGTGCCGTTCTTGGTTATGTGCCATCGAGCGAGCGCCGATCTTTCATCGCGCTGCAGACTAGTCCCCTCTCCCTTCAGGGAGAGGGTTAGGGAGAGGGTCCTCCCGGCCGCTCCGTACTCGACTCAAACCACCCTCCCCCGCCACTGCAACAACACCACCCCGGCAATGATCAGCCCGACGGCCAGCAGGCCCTCGGGCGACAACCGCCGCACCGGGAAACCGGCCCATCCGAACTGGTCGCACAACGCCGACATCAGCATCTGCCCCGCCACCACGCAGGCGAGGAAAGTCGCCGCGCCCAGCTGCGGCGCGAGCATCACCGCGACAGTCAGGTAAGCCGCGCCGAACAGTCCGCCCAGCCAGCCCCACCAGGGCGTGGTGGCTATTCCCGCGGCGGCCGGGAGCGGTACGCGGAACGCCAGCAGCGCAATGATCACCGCCGCCAGGCTGACACCCAGCGAGGTCAGGCTGGCACTCAGCGGATGACCCAATTGGCGCCCCAGCAGCGAGTTGCTGCCCGCCTGCAAGGCAACCAGCGCGCCCACACCGATGGCAGGCAGTAGCAGAAGCAGTTTCGACATCGAGTGGTCTCCATGGCTTGTCGATAGGGTTCAGCTTCTGCTATCCATCCTGCGCATGGAAATGAATGATTGGTACAACCTGAATGCACTCGATTCATGACCTGCGCCGCATCGATCTCAACCTGCTGGTGATCCTCGATGCGCTGCTGGAAGAACGCCACGTGTCCCGTGCCGCCGAGCGCCTGGCGATGACGCAGCCGGCGGTGAGCCATGCACTCAACCGCCTGCGTGACCTGCTCGACGACCCGCTGCTGGTGCGCACCGGCAACCAGATGCAGCTGACCCGCCGCGCCTTCGAGCTGGCCGGACCGCTGCGGGAAATCCTCGGCGGCGTGCGCCGGCTGGTGCTGGGCGATGACTTCGATCCGGCCAGCGCCGAGCTGGAGCTGCGCCTGGGCATGTCCGATTATGGCGCCTGGGTGGTGCTGCCCGCGCTGCTGCCGATTCTGCGCCGCGAGGCGCCGGGCATTCATCTGGACATCCGCCAGGCCTCACGCGTGGGCATGGCCGAACAGGTGGCGAGCGGCGAGCTGGACGGTGCCCTTGGGGTCTTCCCGATGCTGTCGGAAGGGCTGCGCGTGCAGCGCCTGTTCGAGGAGCGCTTCGTCTGCCTGTGTTCGAGGGAAATCCTGGGCGACAGAAAGCGCCTGGACCTGGACGCTTACCTTGCCGCGCCGCACCTGCGCGTTGCGCTGCAACAGAGCCCGGCGGAAGAAATCGACAGCCACCTGGAAAAGCTCGGCCGCCGCCGCAGGGTGGGCGCCACCGTTCCGCACTTCAGCGTGGCGCCAAGCCTGTTGGCGGGCACTGACATGGTCCTGACGATCGCCGCGCGGATGCTCCCCGATGATCTCGACAGCCATGGCCTGGCCAGCTTCGCACCACCGCTGAAACTGGCGCCTTTCGACTTCGTGCAGATCTGGTCGGAGACCAGCGAGGACGACCCGGCACGGCGCTGGCTGCGCGGCAAGCTGGCACAGGTCGCCGGCGACAGCTGAGGCGCTAGTCCGGCGTCTCCATGCGCCGGAGGATTTCCCCGACACGCTCGCCGAGCATTTCGTTGGCCGAGCGTTTCAGGCCGCGCGCCAGCTCCACCAGTACCACCTGCTCGGCCACCGGCCGCAGGCGCTGGAAGACTTCGGCGAGGCGCTCCAGATCGGCTGCACCAGGCAGCAGGTCGGCACCGGGCTTGTCCACCAGGTGGGTCACCACCAGCCGCACGATGCCGGCGGCCAGGTGTTCGGTGTCGGTGCGCAGCACCGCCAGATGATCCAGCAACGCCGCCAGCGGAATACCGGCGCGGTACAGTTCGACACCGGCATTGAACAGGCGCGGGCTGGGAATGCTGATGCGTTCGCCGTCGAATGCCAGCAGGCCCTGCGCCAGCGCCTGATCGATCACCGCATCATTCAGCTCGCCACCGAACAACGCTTGCAGGTCGGTGAACTCGATACTGCCGGGGGACTCCAGGTTCCACGGGCCAACGATGGCTTCGTCGAGGCCGAGTACATGGTCCAGGTCATGGCCGCTCTCCCAGCTCTCCAGCAGCTCCTTGATGTTGGCTATGTTGTAACCGCGCTCCAGCAGGCGGTTGATCAGCCGCAGCCGGCGCAGGTGGCCGGCGAAGTACACCCCGGCGCGCCCCCGGCGCTCGGGTGGCGGCAGCAGGCCGCGGTCCTGATAAGCACGCAGGTTGCGCACCGTGGTGCCGCCCTCGCGGGCCAGCTCATCCACGGAATACTCGCGCTCCTCTTCCAGTTCGGAAGGCGCGTCGTCCGGGCGCTGCAGCAGGCGCTGCAAGAGGTTCAGGGGTGTGCTCATGGCCGGATGATAGCCAGCGACATGCCCCCGGAACAATCGGAAGGATTAATCCTTCGGTGATCCTTTTCTCATCTCCCAGGCCCAACCAAAGACGGGAACTGCACCCGCTCGATTCCGCCCGCTCGCTCGGAACCCGCGCCGCCAGTGGCTCGTCGCTGCGGTAACACTCCAGGCCCGCCGCGCACGCATGGCGCAATGGTGAGCGATGGGTCAGCATCGATCATGACATCGACCGATGTAACGATAACAACAACCAGCCTGGAGAAAGTCATGTCCCAAGGCGCCTGGGTGCCCACCCCCGAAGACCTGCGGCACTTCCGCGAGATTCAGCAACTGGCCTACCGCTGCTGCGAAACCATTGCCGGCGAACTGCGCCCGGGCATCAGCGAGCGCGAGACCGCCGCCCTGATGAAGACCTGGCTGCTCGATCACGGCGTGCGCGACTGGTTCCACCAGCCCTTCGCCTGGTTCGGCAGCCGCACCTCGTTCAAGGGCTTCGACGGCCTGCGCCACCTGGGCGGCTTCAACCTGGCCTTCTACCCCGGCAAGCAGCGCCTGGAGGAAGGCATGCCCTTCATCCTCGACTGCGCGCCAACCCTGGGCGCCTACACCGCCGACGTCGGCTACTCCGGCGCACTGGGCCACAACCTGCTGGTGGAGCGCCTGATGGACGACCTGCTGGCGCACCGCAACCTGATCGTCGAACAAGTGCGCCAGCGCCTGCCGCTGGCCGAAGTCAGCCAGTCGGTGGACCGCCTCTGCCAGCGCCAGGGCACCCTGCCCCGACACAAGGCCTACCCTTTCGAAGTCCTGGCCCATCGCGTGGAAAAACTCGGCGCGCGCAACACCGGCCCATCGGTCGCGCGCTTTGGCGTGCGCAACATCGCCACGCTGATGAAGAACGCCCTGATCACCGGCCGCCGCGAAGGCTGGTCGCCGCTGTGGTCGAGCAATGACCGTTCGCAGCACGCGCCAACGCCGGGCCTCTGGGCGGTCGAACCGCACCTGGGCCTGCGCGGCGTGGGCGCCAAATTCGAAGAATTGCTGGTGGTCACCGAGCATGATGCCTACTGGCTGGACGACGACCTGCCCCACGTGCGCCGCTGGACCCAGCGCGGCCTGATCAGCGCCCCGGCGCGGCGGGAGGTGGCATGAACGCCATGCTGGAGAAAGCCCTGCCGGCACCGGAACGGCTGGACGTGCAGTCCGGCAACGTGCGCCTGGCCGTCTGGCGCTGGGGTGAACCGCATTTGCCGATGGTGCTGTTCATCCACGGCTACCCGGATAACCATGAAACCTGGCTGCCGTTGATCCGTCACCTGTCCGGCCGCTATCAACTGGTCGCCTACGACGTCCGCGGCGCTGGCGAATCGGACAAGCCGCGCAAGACCCGCGACTACCGCCTGGAACTGCTCAGCCAGGACCTCAAGGCGGTGCTCGACGCCGTCAGCCCGCAACGCGCGGTGCACCTGGTGGCCCACGACTGGGGTTCGATCCAGACCTGGGAGAGCGTCACCGATCCGCAGTTGCGCGCGCGCATCGCTTCCTACACCAGCGTCTCGGGCCCCTGTCTGGACCACGTCGGCTTCTGGATGCGTGACCGCCTGCGCCGCAAGACACCGCGCGCGTTGCTGCAGATGGCCAGCCAGCTGCTGCACTCCTGGTACATCTACTACTTCCACCTGCCGCTGCTGCCGTCGCTGTCCTGGCGCTTCGGCGCGGCGAAGGCCTGGCCGCAGTACCTGCGCAAGGTCGAAGGCATCCGCAACCCGGTGCGCAACCCGCACCAGGCCAGCGATGGCGAGCACGGGGTGAAGCTCTACCGGGCCAACTTCATCACCTCGATCTTCAAGCCACGCAAACGGCATACCGAGGTGCCGGTGCAACTCATCGTGCCGACCCGCGACCGCTACGTCGGCCAACAATTGTTCCAGCAACTCTCGCTGTGGGCGCCGCGCCTGTGGCGACGCGACGTCACCGCCGGGCACTGGCAGCTGCTTGCCGAGCCCGCTCAACTGGGCAACTGGATCGACGAGTTCGTCAGCCACATCGAGGGCGGCGAAGCCACACCGGAGTTGCAACGCGCCGCACTGAAACCGGGCTCCGGCCCGTTCGCCGGCAAGCTGGTGGTGGTGACTGGTGCGGGCGGCGGCATCGGCCGCTCGACCCTGCTGAGCTTTGCCGAGCGCGGCGCCAGCGTGCTGGCCGCGGACATCGACCCGGCCGCTGCCGAGCGCAGCGCCGAGCTGGCCCGCGCGGTGGGCGCCAGCGCCCACAGCTATTGCGTGGACGTGGGCGACAGCGCCGCCATGGAGCGTTTCGCCCAGTGGGTGAAGAGCAGCCTCGGCGTACCCGACGTGGTGGTGAGCAACGCCGGAATCGGCATGGCCGGGCCGATGCTCAAGACCACCCCGCAGGAATGGGAGCGCCTGCTGCGCATCAACCTCTGGAGCGTGATCGACGGTTGCCGGCTGTTCGGCCAGCAGATGGTCGGGGCCGGCAAGCCGGGACATCTGGTCAACGTTGCCTCCGGCGTGGCCTTCGCGCCCTCGCGCAACTACCCGGCCTACGCCACCAGCAAGGCAGCGGTGTTGATGCTCAGCGAATGTCTACGCGCCGAGCTGGCCGGCCACGGCATCGGCGTCAGCGCGGCGTGCCCGGGCTTCGTCGATACCGGCATCGTCCAGGCCACACGCTTCGCCGGCATGAATGACGAACAACAGGCGAAACACCGCGCCAGGGTGCAGCGCTTCTACCGTCGGCGCCGGCTCAGCCCGGACACCGTCGGCGAGCGCATCACCCGCGCGGTGGAACGCAACCAGCCGGTGGTGAAGGTCGGCAGCGAAGTGCACCTGGGCGCCCTGCAATGGCGCTTCATGCCCTGGCTGTCGCGCCTGTTCGCCCGCCTCAATCTGACTGCCTGAGAACTGCCATGAACGACCATCATCACAAGCTCGTACAACGCAAGGTGCAGTTCGACTACAGCGACTCGCCGCTGCACTGGATTCCCGGCGAGCCCGAGGCGTCCCACGCGATCAACGTCATCCACATGATGCTGCCGGCGGGGGAGTTGTGGTTCTGCCGGCTGTACAACAAGGCCCTGCCCTTCGTGAAGGAAGGCCGCCTGCGCGATGACGTGCAGGGTTTCATTCGCCAGGAAGCGATGCACGCCCGGGCGCACTCCGGTGCCCTGGAACGCTACCTGAGCCACCACGGCATCGACTCCACGCGTTACCTGAAGGTCATGGACTACCTGTTCGAACAACTGCTCAGCGACACACCGCTGGGTATCGAACTGTTCAACCGCACGCCTTGGCTCAAGCGCTGGTGGATCGGCCAGCGCTGCGCCATCGTCGCGGCGGTGGAGCACTTCACCTGCATTCTCGGCAAATGGATTCTCGAAGCCGACGCGCTGGACCGCGCCAAGGCCGACCCGGTGCTGCTCGACCTGTTCCGCTGGCACGGCGCCGAGGAAGTGGAGCACCGCAACGTCGCCCACGACCTGCACGTGCACCTGGGCGGTACCTTTGTCAGCCGACAGTTGTGGATGTTCGTGGTCTGGCCGCTGATCATCTACCTGTTCGCCTTCGGTACCCGCACCCTGTCGCGCCAGGACCCGACCATCGCCAAGCCACGCTCCTTCGCCGCCATCTGGCGCGATGGTTCGAAGACCGGCGTACTGCCGAAGATCAGCTCGCTGGCCACCAGCTTCCTGCGCTACTTCAAGCCCTGGTACCACCCGGACCACGAAGCCAACACCCAGGAAGCGCTGGACTACCTGGCCCGCTCGCCGGCCGCCAGCCGGGCCGCGCGCGCCTCATAGGGCCTGTTCGCGTGCCCGCGCAGTGGATGCGCGGCGCACGCCGAACGCATACTGCGGTCTTCTCCGTTCGTAACAGGGATGCCGACGTATGCCGATGGGAACCTACCCCCTCCACCCCGCCCTTCCCTCCCGCGTGGAGCGCCTGCCGGAGCAAGCGGATGTGGTCATCGCCGGCAGCGGCATCATGGGCTGCGCCACTGCCTGGCAGCTTGCCGGCCGTGGCCTGAGCGTGCTGGTGCTGGACAAGGCTGGCCTCGCCAGCCAACAGTCCACCCGCGCCTGGGGCTTCGTCCGCCAGCAGGCGCGCGACCCGGCGGAAGTGCCGCTGATGATCGCCGCCATCCCACTCTGGGAGCGCCTGGAAGCAGAGCTGCAACTGCCGCTGGAATGGCGCCAGGGCGGCTGCCTGTACCTGGCCGAAACGCCGGAGCAGCAGCGCAAGTACGAGGACTGGCTGAAGGTCGCCGCCAACTTCGGCCTCGGTACCCGGCTGCTGGGGCGTGCGGAAGTCGCAAGGCTGATGCCGGCGCTGAGCGATCCCGCACTCGGCGCCCTCTACACTGCCAACGACGGCCAGGCGGAACCGCGCCGCGTTGCCCCGGGTTATGTACTGCGCGCCACCGAGCGAGGTGCCTTGTTCGTCGAGGGCTGCGGCGTCACCGCAATCGACCGCGCCGCCGGCGCGATCTGCGGCGTGCAGACCGAGCGCGGCTATGTAAAGACCCGGCGATTACTGGTCTGCGCCGGTGCCAGCAGCTGGCGTCTGGTGCAGAGCCTCGGGCTGGAGCTGCCGCAGCAGGCCGTACGCTGTACCGTCTCCCGCACCAGCCCTGGCCCGGACATCGGCGCGCAGAGCTTCATCGGCCATGGTATCGGCTTGCGCCAGCGCACCGACGGCAGCATCAACCTTGCCGACGAAACCCAGGCCGACATCGACCTCAATCTCGATTACCTGCGTGGTGCGCGGCACTACCTGCCGCATCTGCCGGAACACCGCGCGGGCTTCTCCTTCAAGCTCAATGGCGCGCTCTTCCACGACCTGCGCCAGCGCCTGCCCGGCTCCGAGCGTAGCGTGAACGGTCCGGTACTCGGCGAACGTGATCCGCAGGTAAAGGCAAACACCTCGCGCGTGTTCCAGGCGCAGGCCAACCTCGCCAAGGCATTCCCGGCGCTACGCGATGTGAAGGTGGTGGAAAGCTGGGCCGGCCTGATCGACGTGCTGCCCGACGGCATCCCGGTGCTTGATGCTCCGCCTGAAGTGCCGGGCCTGCTGATCGCCACCGGCTTCTGCGGCCACGGTTTCGCCATGGGCCCCATCGTCGGCCAATTGATGAGCCAGTGGATTCACAAGGGCGAAGCCGGGATGGACCTGCATGCCTTCAGGCTGCGGCGCTTCGCCGATGGAACGGCAGGCAAGCCTTACTCGCTGTTCTGATGGAGCGCTTTTCGCTCTTCGTAGGAGCGCCCCTACTCGCCCTCTTCCACCACCGGCGAATCATCGCTCAACGCCCGCTCTAGCCAATCCGTCGGCAGGTTCTTGCTGGCCCGCGCACCGAGCAGCTTCACCTGCTCGGCTCGGCTGATCAGGTTGCCGCGCCCTTCACAGAGCTTGTTGCGCGCCGCCGCGTAAGTCTTGTCCAGTTGCTGCAGCCGGGTGCCCATCTCGTCCAGATCCTGCACGAAGAGCACGAACTTGTCGTACAGCGCCCCGGCACGCTCGGCGATCTCGCGGGCATTCTGGTTCTGCCGCTCCTGGCGCCACAGGCTCTCGATCACCCGCAGCGTCGCCAGCAGGGTGGTCGGGCTGACGATCACGATGTTGCGCTCGAAGGCCTCCTGGAACAGGTTCGGCTCGGCCTGCAGCGCCGCCGAGAAAGCGGCTTCGATCGGCATGAACAGCAGCACGAAGTCGAGGCTGTGCAGTCCCTCCAGGCGACGGTAATCCTTGTCGGACAGACCCTTCACATGGCTGCGCAGCGACAGCACATGCGCCTTGAGTGCCTGCTGGCGGATCACCTCGTCGTCCGCGGCAATGAACTGCTGGTAGGCAGTGAGGCTGACCTTGGCATCCACCACCACCTGCTTGTCGCCAGGCAGGCGGATCAGCACGTCAGGCTGGAAGCGCTCGCCATCCGGCGCGCGCAGGCTCACCTGGGTTTCATACTCGCGGCCCTTCTCCAGGCCGGCGTGTTCCAGTACGCGCTCAAGCACCAGCTCTCCCCAGTTGCCCTGGGTCTTCTGGCCCTTCAGCGCACGGGTCAGGTTGGTGGCTTCCTCGCCCAGACGCAGGTTCAATTGCTGCAGACGCTCCAGCTCCTTGGTCAGCGAGAAGCGCTCACGAGCCTCGGCTTGGTAGCTCTCCTCCACCCGTTTCTCGAAGGACTGGATGCGCTCCTTCAGTGGGTCAAGCAACTGCCCGAGACGCTGCTGGCTGGACTCGGCAAAACGCTGCTCGCGTTCGTCGAAAATCTTCCCGGCCAGCTCGGCGAACTGTGCCCGCAGGTCATCCTTTGCGGCTTGCAGATCGCCCAGGCGCTGCTGGTGATTCTCCTGCTGCTCGCGCAGCTCGGCCGAGAGCGCCGCATGCTCGGCGGAGAGTCGACGCAGTTCGACTTCCTTATCGGCGCGCTCGGCCTGCCAGTCCTGCTCGGCGTTGCCCAGGCGCGCACGCTCGTCTTTGCCCAGCTCGACTTCACGGCGCAATGCCGCTGCCTCGGCGGAGAGTTCGCTGTGTCGGCCGCTAAGGCGCTGGAAAGCCTCGCGGTCCGCTTCGGAGCGGGCGGACAGTCCGTCCTGCGCCAGTTGCGCAGTGGCCAGGCGCTCGCGCAGCAGGGTTGCCTCCTGTTCCACCTCCACCCTGCGCGCCTGCAGGCGCCACGCGAGCGCCGCCATGGGCAGCAATCCGGCGAGCGCACCGAGCAACAGGGCGGAAAGATCGAGAGGCATGCAGGACTCCGAGGTGTGGCAATGGATCGCGCCAGTCTAACAGTCGCCCGCGCGATCAGCCCTCGTCCGCTGTAAGGGCCCTGGGACAAGGCTCCTGAGCAAGCGCTCGGGACAATCCACAGAAGCTGTGGATAACTCAGTGGAGAACTTGCTTAAAACATCCCATACCCCCAGTGAACTGGGGCCGCACGACAGATTGGTGATTTTTTCACCAATAGAAATTTCCTTTATTTTTCAACAAGTTAAAAAACGCAAGGAAATTCACGGGGTGGCCATCTGCAATGTTTCGGGGCCTTGACAGAGTGCGTCAGCATTGTGCACAAGTGCGCGCCACGCAGCAGCCGACCGCCCCGTTTCAGGGCAGTGGATAGGAAGTGTTCTCAGGCAGACAGTGCATTCAACCGGGCTACGTGTGCGTCGGAAGCTCCGTCCTCCGACGCCGATACCCAGAGAATTTCATGCGATCTGAACCTGCCGGCGCGGCATACGCTGCGGCCGGACGATGCGGGGTGGTTCGGGAAGCTGAATCGCCAGCTGCTCGGCGGCACAGACTCGCGCATAAATGCGCTCGGCCGAACTGCGGCTGGTGCAGTCGTAGAAGAATTGATTGAGGTAAACGCGCCAGCGACGATCGTCGCTGGGATGGACGGCTATCCGTATATCCATGGTCTGGCGCTCCCTGCTTGGCCATCCCGCAACATACACCGCTCACCGTGACACGACAGTGGCAAAACGATGAACGGTCAGGCCGGATGCGGCAGCCTGCCATCCACCAGATATTGCTCGCGCCGGTAGAGTCGTGGGCTGTCGGGCACCTGCGCATGCTTGAAGGCGACATACTCGGAAGTCGTCTCGCATAGCCACGGCATCAGGTTACGCGGGCGCTTCTCGGTGAACGCCGAGGGAGCGAACAACGCGACGTTCACGCCGCCCTGCGGGCAGCGTGCCGAACGGTATTCAAAGGCCTCCACGCCCGCCTCGCGCATCGCACTTCCCAGGCCTTGGGTCACACTGTAATCCTGCGGATCGAGCAGTGCTTCGTGCTCACGGAAAGGCGGCAGGTGAAGACGCACCCCCTTCTGCACCTGGAAACGCGCTTCGAACGAGGCGTGCTCGGAAAGGATTCGCCCACTGGGCGGCGGCGTCGCCATCCCCTCCCACAGCACGAAACGGTAGAAAGCTGATTCCGCCATGGCCGTTTCCAACTTGAGCGCGCCGTAGAACAGGCTCGGCTCATGCCGCCGACCGAAGCGCGAGCCCCAGCGCAGCGGCGGATAACGAAACGGCGTCTTCAATAGATAGTGCAGCGGCTCGGCGGCAGGTGGCATGTGCGGCTTGCTGGTTTCCAGCAACTCCTCGAGTAGCGCCTGCTCTTCCAGGGTGTCCACCAACTGCAGCGTCGCCACCTGTCCCTGGCTCTCCACCAAACGCACCAGGCGCCCACGAATGGGAGCGACGACCGAATCCTCATACTTCGCCCAGAGACGGGTGCCAGCGGTGAAGGACATTCAGACCTTGCCCCGGATGGCGTCCAGGTACTCGACCACCGCAACCAGCCCCTGCACCTGCTCCATCAACTGAAGCGGCACGCCGCCCAGGTGGCGGTTCTCGGTACGCAGGAAGTGGCGCATGTCTTCATGGTTGCCACCGAACAGCGCGAACAGCGCGCGGTAGATGCGCACCAGCAATAGCGCCAGCTCGCCGGTCTTGCTGTCGACGCGCAGGCCGTTCTGCTTCCAGCGACTCACCGCGCTGCGGTCCACGCCGACGATGGCGGCCAGTTCCTGCTGGGTCATCGCCAGGTGTTCGCGCGCCGTCAGCACGGCCTTGGCCAGGACGGCATCGGCGACCGGGTTTTCCTTCAGCAGAGCACTCATGGCGAGTCTCCTATCAGTGCATTTGCTGCAAACATATCATCAAATGCTGAAACTGCACAAAGATAGCGGCACAAGGAAATACACCGGATTGCGCTTTCGTCCGCTCTGTATCAGCGAACTGACAAAGCAGAGAATTTCTTTACCGAACATTTACTTACGCTTGGCGTTCGTTGACCCGCCCGCGCGGTCTCATGAAGTACCCGGATCGTCCGGGACGATGAAAGCAGGATTCGCACTCCGGCACTGCCGGATGCTTTAGGAGAAACACCATGAAGAAGTCAGTCGCCCTGATCTGTGCCGCCCTGATGCTCGGCAGCCCGCTGGCGAGTTTCGCCCAGCCGGGGGGCGGCCCGGACAATGGCCCGAACCGTCCGGACAATCGACAGCCGCAGCAGCAACAACAGCGGCCGCCCCAGCAGCAACAGCAACACCCAGGGCAGCAACAGCAATATCAGCAGCGACCTCAGCAGCAACAGCCACACGGCAACTACAACCAGGGGCGCAATGGCCACGGCGATCCGCGCTACTACAAGAACCCGAACTATCGCCCGCAAGCCGGTATGCCCGTGCCTCATCGCGATTGGCGCCGTGGAGTAGTCGTGGAACCGAACTACCGGGGCGACCGTTACTGGGTCACTGACTGGCAAGCCCGCCACCTTTACGCTCCGCCGCGTGACCATCGCTGGCTCTACGTCAACGGCGATTACATCCTGGTTGCCATTGCCAGCGGGCTGATCGTCAACATCCTGGCCGGCTACTGATCCGCTTCAGGCACTGGCGCTGAGCATGGAGCCCGCGCCGCTACCGCCGGCCTTGCGGATCGCCTCGGCCAGTGCCGCGGCGGTCTGCTGCATGGCTGCGCTAGTGCTGGCGATGCGGCTTTGCAGCGCCATGAGCGCAGCAGTGCGCTCGGCATCCGAGGAATAGTGGCGCTTCTGCGCCTCAGCCAGCTCCCGCTGCTCCTGCTGCAACTGCTTCTGCAATTCCTTCAGGCGCTTCTGCAGTTGTTCGACCGTTGTGCTGGAGCCTCCAGAGCTGCCGGAACTCTTGTCGCTCTTGCCGCTGGGCGCTGTGCCGCCAGCTTGCAGGCGCGGGCTATCACCAGTACTACTGGCGCTCTCATTGGTAGTTCCAGCCGATGCTTTGGCATCACTCGCCACACGAAGCTGGGTGGCAAAAGTCTGGATGGCGGGGGTAATGGAAAGGCTCATGCCGGATGTCCTTTGCTCCGGGAATTCAGCCGTTCTATCGGCCGTCGTGGGAAAAACTTGAAAGCGCCTTCGCACAACACGACAAAGCCCCTAGGATAGGCGCCTTTATCTCCAGCCTGTCGCCATGGACAAGAAACGCGCCTATCAACTGATCCTCGTCCGCCTCGCCGAAGACCTCGAGGTCGCCGTACGCGCCGCCCGGACGGCCCACGAAACCGCGACCCACGAGGAGAATGTCGCCGAGAACAAATACGACACCCTTGGCCTGGAAGCGGCCTATCTCGCCGCCGGTCAATCGCGCCGCGTAGAAGAAATCCGTCAGGCCCTGTCGCTGTTCGAGAATCTGCAACTGCGCGATTTCGACGAGGACCAGGGCATCCAGACCAGCGCTCTGGTGCAACTGGTCAACGAGCGGCACCAGCAGCGCTGGGTGTTCCTCGGCCCTGACGGCGCCGGCCTCAAAGTGCAGTACGAAGGTACCGAGATCCTCGTCATCACCACCCGCGCCCCACTGGGCAGCGCCCTGCTCCATCGCCATCCCGGCGACGAAGTGGAAGTGGGCACCGGTGGCGCGCGCCAACGTTACGAAATCCTCGACGCCTGCTGAAAGTCTCTATGCCCGTCCGCTTCTCAGCAGTCGAGCGCATCGATGAAAAAACTGAGCGGAACAGACAATACCCGGCACACAGGCTGGCGCAGACTAAGCTTCAAGGCCACACCTCATCCCTCCCGGCCTCAAGGAGAAGCACCATGCTGTTCAACTGGTCCGAGTACGTCCCTGCCGTGAAAAAAGCCTTCGGTGCCCTGGGCAAGAAACACCCGAAGATGATCGCTGCCTACCAGGCCCTCGAGGCCGCCGCCGCTGACGGCGACGCCCTGGACGCCAAGACCCGCGAACTCATCGCCATTGCCGTGGCAATCACCACCCGCTGCGATGGCTGCATCGGCGTCCACGCCGAAGCCGCGCGCAAGGCCGGCGCCACCGAAGCCGAGATCGCCCAGACCCTGGCCACGGCCATCTCGCTCAACGCCGGCGCCGCCTACATCTACTCCCTGCGCGCCCTCGAAGCCTACGAGTCCGCCGCCGCCCCGAAATGAGTCCTCGCCCGCAGCGCTTCTCCAGCGCCGCGGGCCTGCCTCTTTCCCTTCAGAGCCCGGATGGGGTATCAGTGGGGCCTAACCAGCCAAAGCCTCAGCCCATGTCGCAGCCCACACTCGGTTTCTGGAAACTCACTTTCGCTATTGCCGCCGGCATCTGGCTCGGCAGCCTGGCAGTTGCCGCCACCGCCTGGCTGATCTGGCCCGACCTTCCGCCCGCCGTCATCGCTCGCCTCGCACAACCCTCCGCAGGAACTCCCGCCAGCCCCCTGCCTGCGCGCAGCAATGAAGAGATGTTCCAGCAATACCTGCAACGGCAGCAGGCCACGCAGGAACAGCAGAATCGTCAAATAGAGAAATCGGAGCAGGGAAAACGCTTCAATGGCGCGCCGTGCCAGTTCTGGCTACAGCAGTATCAGGCGAATCCCACGGAGGGGAATCGGGAGAAGATGGATGGGTATTGCGGGTGATGAAGCGCTGGACGGAAATTGTCCGATTGCAGAAAAGACAAAACCCCTGAAACGTCAGCATTTCAGGGGTTTTGGCCATATGTAATGGCGGAGAGATAGAGATTTGAACCATAGGACATCTACCTATACATCCTCGCAGGCCCCGTAAAGTCAGGGCTGCGCATTCCTCAGTGGGCGCAAAAGGAGGGAGAGGGAGCGCAAATCTGTCCTAAGATTTCCCGCGAATTCGGCTCAGCGAGCGGTCGCTGTATGCGGCGGGGACGTTACACCAAACGAAGCTGTCATGGAGCGGTGATGGGATCTCAGGTGGAGCAGCTTCGCTTTGTCGCAGAAGAGCCGCTGCTACCGCCGATGAGGCTCGTGTATTCTCGCCCATTATAGGAAATTACCACCATCTGAAGGATCAGCCCCGGTAATGAAACCACTCGTTGTCGCAATAGTTGTACTCAGCCTCACCGGATGCGGTGCCACCCAGAAGGTCAATGTTCGGAACGAAGCCGAAGCATCCAGATATGACCCCTCGTCTATGGCACGCATTCGTCTCTTCGCCCAAGGGATGATCCAAGGCGGGTATGTCAGCGGCAAAAGTTGCGAGAGCTTCTACAACGACACCACGGCCCAGGCAGATCCTGAACGGGCTGGCTGGAAAAATGGCGATGCACACCTGGGTGAGATGTTCCGGCGAGAGGAAAACTCCGTCGTCGGCATGCCTGCGAGCAAGTCGACTGCCGAGATTAACGAGTCTCGCCTCTATTACAACGAGCACGTCGTTCCCGCAAACCGGCCCCTTATTGTCGGTTACGTGGCGGGCGGACCTGGCTCAGTTTACTGCAAGCCCTTTCCGATCATCTTCACCCCCCAGCCAGGCCAAGATTATGAGGCGTGGTATCAGTACACCCGCAACCAATTCAACCAGCCTGCCTGCACCATCTCTCTACAGAAGATAGTGACTGTTGGTGATGCCCCAGTTGAGCGTCGCGTGATGCCGCTGGCCTGCATCGGCGAAAAGGTCGGCGAGTACCAGACTGCCGACCCATTCGTGAAAGCGGAGTATCTACGGCAGCCCGAGTCGACTGTCGGCCCGTAAGGCATATTCGAACTTCTGTTCCTACAGACTTAGCCATGCGCGACATTCATCAACATACTGACACCGCCGCCTGCAGCTGAAGTTCAAATCCCTTCCTCTGTTCAAGCTCGGCCAGCAAGGCACGGACCTTGTTTTGCAGGCTATCGCCCTTGCGCAGCGAGACCGTCGCCCAGGTGGACACTTCCACTGCCGGCGGGCGGCACGGAACTGCCACCGGCACCTCCACGCGCACTGTGCGCGGCTCAGGCACGACCTGGCCGGCGCATCCCGCCAGCGCGACCATCAGCAACTAGAAGCCACTTCATAGCCTCAACTCCTTGTCGATCAACAACTCGGCCACCGCTGCCGGGTTGCCATCGGCGCGCTCCTGCTGCAGGCGCTGCGCGGCGGCGTAGTGCTGTCCCGCCTGCTGCTGTGCAGGCCGCCAACTTGTTGCTGTTCTCCTGGAGCTGCGGCGCGTATTGCTCGGAACTGAGCCGCGCCCCGCCAGCGGCCCCCAGGCCGATCAGCAGAGCGGCTGTGAGCACTAGCGCAAAAGCCTTCCATGAGATGAGGTTCACGCGAGCACTTCCTTAGCACGCGCCCACAACTCCAGGCGCTCGCGCTGACCATTAAGGCCACCATTGATGCGGCGGGTGATCTGCTCGAACTCGCCGGCATCAGCAAGTTCGTTCAGGCCTCGGCCACTCCACCACCAGACGGCCGACGCCGTAGCCCACTCGACCTGCTCGAGCAGCTCCGGCCTGTCCAGCAGCGAGACGCCAGGGGCAGCGCCAGTACGGCGGTAGTTCTCGCGGCCGGTTACCTGAATCAAGCCGCGGCCAAAGAATCGACGGCCATCGCCTGGTTCCATGTTGCCCACGTCCTTCCGGCCTTCATAGCAAGACTGCGCGGGCGTCGGACCCCAAATCTCCTTCACCCACTTCAGCTGACCAGACTCGTGCCCGATCTGGGCAAGGAATGCAGCCTGGTGCGCCGGCGTGTTGATCTGGCACCGCTCCATCGCCCTGTTGAGCGCAGGAACAGAAACGCCAGCTCTCTGGCTGGCATTGGCGTAGATGCGCAGGAGCTGCGCTTCGGTGAGTGGCATCTGCTTCTCCTGGTACAAAAAAACCGGCACACCTGCCGGCTTTCGGTAGAATCTGGGCCAACTGCTGTTCGATGGATGGTGTTAAGCCATCAGAATCCGCGCAACGGAATATTCAAATGCTTGGAACGATCCGATTTCTTCTTTCATTTTGCGTAATTGCATTCCATTTGACTGCAGCCATTCCAAACTTAGGACAGCTTTCGGTCAACTGCTTTTACGTCATAAGCGGATTCTTAATATCACTCGTCCTCAACGAGTCTTATCAGTTCAAACTGTATCCTTTCGCCGCAAATAGGTTCTTGCGCCTCTACCCGTCATATTTCGCGATCGCAGCATGCAGCGTAGTCTTCTGCGTGGCACTTTCTGGCTACTCTCAATTCCACATCTCCTGGACTTCCAGCATCGGTATAAAAGACACTCTCGGGAACTCTCTAATTTTCCCCTGGGCTCTCTTCTCCGACGACGTTGTTCCAGTTAACTTCCTTGGATCTGGAGCGTTTGAAAGCACATCCCCGCTCTTCAGACTCGTCCCATCCACTTGGTCTGTTGGGGTGGAAATCGCCTGCTACTTCCTTCTCTGGCTTTACTCATCGCGTAGTGTCTTTGCATCACTTTCTACAGTGATGGTCGGGGTGCTATGGCAAGCTTACGTGATCAGCTCGGGGGCTGATATGCGCCTTGGATACTTCCCCGTCCCTGCAGCATTACTGCCATTCGGCCTTGGAGCATTGGCATATCATATCGTAAGGATCAGCAAGCCTAGAAAGCTGAGTGCACGCCAAGCAGTTCCCTGCACACTGCTACTCATAATTGCATTCTCGATAAATTGGAAGCTATCAACCTCAGTAGAGCAAATCGTAGGCTCAATCTATTACTACCTGAATAACGCACTGGCATTCGCTGGAATAATCCTAATAAATCGATCCAGACAGGACGGATCACTTGGATGGCTAGACAAGTGGCTCGGCGACCTTGCCTACCCAATGTTCTTGGGGCAGTACGTATTCGGATTCATCGCTTGGAAGATTATCGGAACCGACCATCCTATAAGAAGCATTCAGGTATTCGCACTTGGATCAACCATCACCATAATCGCCAGCATTGCTGTGGTGCACTTAGTTGACCGGAGGCTAACGAAAGCTAGAAGTGGAATTAGAACATCAGCAAGCCAACACTCCTTGGCAGGCAATGCTGTCTGATATCTGGGTCGGCCACACCATTTCAGGAAGGCCGCCTATCATTTCCTCGACGGACGTAATATCGCACTCACCGGTGTCGTCTTCAGCTAGTAACGCAGCCCCATAGGCGCAATATTTATCACGCCACTAAACCCCAGCCTGCCAGAAGAACTTCGCGGGACCGTTGCCCATCTGGCGGCGGTAGGTGAATCGCGACTCCTGCAGACCGATGGCCAGCAGCATGGCGATCATGTCGGGAATCATCTTCGAATCGTCGCGGCCCTGATACACGGGCTGCTCTTCGGTAAAGCTCCATTCCGCGCCGTCACCAAAAAGGAATCCGCCGACGAGTAACTGGTTGCCCTGCCCCCAACGCTTATTGCAGGACCGATGGAGCCCGGTACACTGGTCCTTCGCCGGGTCGTCGGTCGGGTTGTCGTCGCGGCACTATACGAGATAAAGCCCGCAGCAGTGGAAGCTGCGGTCACCTATGAGCATGGACTGGCCGCTTGAATTTTCTTATCGACAACAACCTCCTCCGTCTCTTGCTAGGGCCCTCAACGAGCTCGGCAAGGCTGATGGTCATGCGGTAGTCCCTTTTGCGGGACAGCCCCATGAGCACACCAGACGTAGATTGGATCGCTGCACTTGCCGCGGAAGGAGGGTGGGCTGTCATATCGCAGGACAAGTTCACGAAGGGGGATATCGGGCGGAGAGCCTTTCGTGAAAGCGGCATCCCGATTTTCTGCCTTGCGAAGCAAGTGAGGCCAAGAGGACTACTGGAAGAAAGCACATAATCTGGTTCGTTGGTGGCCAGTAATCATCAAACAATCATCACTCATTAGTGGTGGCGCAGCGTTCAAGGTCAGTTGGCGATTTACCGAACCTGAGAAGTTCGAGCAGATCAGAATATGGGCCCCGCACCGTGAGGCTTTTGTTTCTGGTCTGTCTAAACCAGAACCTGTCTCGTACTGGCGATCAGCTGATTGACCTGGTGCACAACTGATTCATCAGTAGGGACTTCAGGCCCCCTTCCCTCCGGGCAAGGCATCTTGGGCGTTGTGCCGAACAATCTGCAGATGAGCGGCCGCTGCTCGTAGGCCTCGCATCCATTCGGACCAAGGTGGACACAGTTCCACTCGGCCAGGGCCGCATCATGTTCGGCCTCGCTCTTGGCTGGCAGCCGGGCCAACTCTACCGAAGACGCAGTGACCGGCCCGCAGCAGTCGTGACAGCCAGGCTTACACTCAAAGCCGGGGATTCTCCGACGCAATTGATCAATCCTGCGGCTCACACTGTTCATTGTCGCGTCCTGGTTGGGGGCGCGGATTATACATACGCGCCCACCCGTCACCTTCGGCCAGGAGGTTGTCACCTCAGCGCCAGAGTGCAGACAGTTCCAACACCTCGTAACCTGAGATAGGTTCTATAAGGCAATCAGCCGCCGGTGCAGCCGATGTAGGCCTCGTTGCCGAACTCCTGGGCCGCTTTGAGCTTGGCTTCAGAACCCTCCACGATGGGCCTCTTGTATGCCTTGGCGGCAATGCTCATCGCCACCTTCTTCTGTGCTGCGGGAACGCCCGCCTCGTCCATTGAACGAGAGAGCTCAAGCATCGTGAGCCCAAGCTGGCGTGCCTGCATGGATGCTTCCGCTGCGTCAGCTACTTCTGCACAGGTGTCTCTTTCCGCATGGGCCAGCAGAGCGACCGAGGACAGCACAACAGTAGTCAAAATCCGTTTCATAGAACCTCCGTTAGAAAGCGGTATTGTGCCAGTTTGCTCATCCTGTCAGTCAATCAAAACGGCGCAGGCTGGTCGCGCAGGTACTGCACCTTTAAGTCGGCCCGTAGGTCCTCCCCTTCTCCTTGGGCGCCCTCGCCCTCCTCCTCGGCTGGCTACCACTCCAGCACTGCTGTTGCGTCTTCGAGCTTGGTCATCACCACCAGGCCGTCCGTCTCTGCCAGCTCCCCCATCTCCTGGCTCCACGCCTCATCTGTGTCGCTGTCCAGGCGCCAGATCACCACGCGCCGATCGGCCGGAGCCTTGGAGCTTCCTACCATCGCCGAAATCCGTAGGCACAACCGGTCCAGTTCATGGAGGCCGCTTTCCTTGGTTGCCGAGACCGCTTGCTTCGTCATTGCCATTGCTCCCCGCCAATACTGTATGTGGCGCCGTATTCAGAGGCGAATCATCCCTCAACGGCTTTCCGACTATCTGACGCTGTGGAATTTCCATACGGAAGCGTATTGACATAATCCATACGTCTTCGCATGACTTGCTCAACGCCAACGTATTACGGCGCCAGGCCACCGAGCCGACCGCTCTTTAACAACACACTCAATGACGAACACAGCACCTGTCGCTACCAGAGACCGGCGCCCCCATCCAGAGGCCAACTGAGGGGCAGAAGGGTGGAGCCCGGCGAAGCGCCAAACCGTGTGAATGACCCGGCAAGCAGGTGTGAAGGTCGGCTCCGCCCGCAGTGGCTCCGGCGGAAAGCATCACTGAAGCGCCTTCCCTGGAGGGCGCTTTGGGATGTGCAAGACGCTAAGAACAGGACAGCTTTCGCAGGCAGGCAGCCGAGGCAGCCCCACCTATAGCTCCAGCTATGAAGAATATGGGGATGACAGACCAAAGCGGGGAGAGGATAGCGCTTGCAGCCATGCCCGCGAGAGCGCCGGCAATTAGCCTAAATGGCAGCGCTAATGGCTCTCGCTTTCCTATCGCTAGCAAGAGCACCCCATAGAGCAGTCCGCAGAGTAAGGCTGGCATGGAACCCCAGTAGTACACGAATAGAGTGAATAGCACGACAGCTGTTAGAACGCCGCTGAGACTCGCGGAATGCCACCCATGCCCTAGGAATTTGGCGATTAAGCCAGGCAACAGGGTGCCGAAAGCTCCGAGGGGTGGGCCAATCAGAAGGAATGACAAAGCTGCTTTACGCAACAGCCGAAGATTCGACCATTGCAACCGCCCTACGGTAGCGCCGCGCTCGTCCATGTTTGTCCTAAAACTCCCTGCGCCAAAGCCCGGCGCCTAAACGACGCTTCGAATTCAAGCAGAAAAGCTGAGCATGCGCTGAGCGGGACGGAAAGAAGATGACCACGCAAGCAACGAACTCCCTGACCTGGACACAGCCCTTCCCGCACGTCAGCCGCCTAGGCACACCCGGTGCCCAGCGCTGGGCGACCGTCAGCAGCTACGCAAAGTCTCTACACGTCCTCAGCCGGTGGCAGCCAGGCTGCGGCCTCCCCCCGGACACTGACAACTTCGAAAGCCTCGAAGCCGCCCAGATCGCGGGGGAGTTATGGTCGAGCGAAGGATAGTCATAGGATGAAGGAACGGGAGGTCAAGCCCCCGGCTGATTGGACTCGGCAGCTAGTTTCGAAACCTCACCGCCCTCCTCAGCAGGAGGAGTCGACTCATCTAGAGCTGCACTTTTCATGGGCCTGTTTTTCAGAAGCGAAATGCCCCAGCAGAGACAAACGAAAGCAAAGCCGTAAGTGATTATTGAGTCAGGGACCTTTTTAAGTAGAACCCCCAAAAGCCCAATCATCAGGAAGCCAAAGGTTGGCTTCGGGTGAGTAATCAAGCAATACAGCAACACGATGGCCAGCAGAACAACGAGCGCGGCGTAGATCTTCGTCACAACGGCGAGTACGGCAAGCGCAACGCAGCCCTTAAGAAGCAATCCGCCCAGTTTCCCTTTAGCCAATTTTGTCTCCCGATATTCAATTGCCCTTTCCCTGTGCCGCTCAGGCAGCGTGCACGCCTTATCTCGAATGATAGCAAGACAGCATCACTCAATCAGGCGATTCCACAGAACGGCCGGCGCTTCGAGTGTAAGCACAAACAAGCCACCACCCAGACGAGGTGATCGATATGCAACAGCTGAACATTCGCCCGCCGCTAGCAGAGCTACTGACCCAATCCGCCGCCGCGCGCTGCTTTCCAGGAGCGTCGTACCGTCAAAGTGGAGAAACCGGCCTTCCAGATCAAGTCTGCTGGAAAGGGCTTCTGGCACATCGTCGACAGCGCTACCGATAAGGTTGTGGGCTTCCGGCGCTCCTGGGCCGATGCGGAGGCTTACGCCAAGCGCCTCTCGACCCTCAAGCGCAACGACCTAGGAGCTGAAGGCTAATTGGGTAATTCAGGTCGGGAGGGCGCAGTGGCAGCGTTGTGCTTATATTTTCATGTGACCCAGAACTTGGAGCGGATCATCG
The DNA here is from genome assembly GCF_051990045.1 of Pseudomonas sp. YH-1. Lineage (NCBI taxonomy): Bacteria > Pseudomonadati > Pseudomonadota > Gammaproteobacteria > Pseudomonadales > Pseudomonadaceae > Pseudomonas > Pseudomonas sp. YH-1. The sequence goes on from NZ_CP178184.1 coordinate 6,022,756, forward strand.
TGTGCCCTCGCTCAACCACGCCAGCTCATCAAGACTCAATCAAGCACACTGTTTGATCGAGTAGGAGCGCCACTTCGCGCGAAGCGATGGTCGAGGGGCGCAATCCACCCGAATGGGACAGTCATCCTTCGCGTTTGGCGAGATCGCATATTGCATTGAGCGCTTGCCAAATCACCCCGGACGCCAATGCGTACAACTGACACATTTGCAGAAGTACGAGCACGACCCAAAGAATCTCGGTTACAACGAGCGCTTAGCGCATGTCGAAGCAATTCAACAAGGTGCGCCGTGTCTTCTGGTTCTGTGTGATTCTGTAGACCCTGAAGCCTCGACCAGGCAGATAAAAAAAATTACCCGAGACCCGCTATATCGCGGCGGACTATTGGTTCAACACGACCACGATTGGTGGATCGAAGTCGGCGAAGACGTCAGATTAGCCACCCTGCTCTCCCCCATTTGATAACAGTGCAATGACGCTCTACAACGTAGGGGAAACAGGCACATCTCGGCGTCGTTCAATCCGGCACTTGGAGCTGCGTGATGCACTCGCTGAGTTAAGTTCCCGCCAGAAAGTAAACGTAGCTGCGATCCGCTGCACTCGCGGCACGTTGTTCTATTTCCTAAAGAGCTTTGCCAGGAAACTCCAGAACCGGGACCGCGACGGCGCGTACTCGTGCCAGCGCTTGTTAGCTAACTCAAGCGCTTCCTGGTGAGCTTTCAACTGCGGGAGAAAGTCGGGCGAGTCCTCGTCGTTGCTTTCAACGAACTCATCCAGGGCTCGGATCTTGGCGTTGATCTCTGCATACAACCGGTCCGACTCGGCCATTTCCTTGGCGTTCATGCTGACTCCTTGTTAGCGAGTTTCGGCGTGGAACGGAGATAGAGCAGCGTAGCCGTCAGAGCAACGAGGACATAGGCGAAAATCTGCCCCCAGAGCACTGCTCTTTGGCGCAACACAACCTTGGCGCTGAATTCCTCGTTCAGTCGCTTGGCCTCTTCCATCGCAGCTCCGCCATTTTTTAAGCCGGCATTCAGTTTCGCCACGAAGGCGACCCTATCCTCATCAGAGTTGAACACCGCCCTGGGAAACTGCTTCATTAGAACGCCACCTACGCCACCGATCAGAACTGTGCAGAAGACCAGCGAGCTGAGCAGCAGAAACACCTTCACGAATCGCATCACCACCATCCCTGAGCAGCGCAAAAAGTTCGCCGAGTCTACGACAGCGGCGCGGCGGCGCTCTACCAGTTGCAGGTTCGGTTATCGATCAGGTCGATTGGCAGCAGGACAGTGTCGAGCACTGCAGAGAATGGCAGGTCAACGATCCTCAGAGGCCCCACCACATCCCAGGACTTCAGATCGAGCTGCACGCCAGTGTACGGGCATGGATCGAACAGATGCCCCAACGAACTCGCGCAGCCATTCGTGCTGAGCACCACAAGGGCAACTGATATCGCCCTGAACCACACCCTCATATGAATCCGCTCCTTCGTTGGAGCGAGAACCCTGACGACCAGCCCCCATCGTCGCAATAGGACGTTTCCTAAGTGCGGCGCGGCGGGGCTCCACTCTGGAGAAGCCATGAAAGACGTAGCGATTTTGTTCGCGCGCCAGGACAGCAACTACAAGGCAATGGCCGGAACTGACGTATTCGACACAGATCGCGACGCCCGCACCTTTGCCGGTGACGTGTCAGTTGTGGCACACCCGACGTGCCGAATGTGGGGGCGGCTTCGCCAGTTCGCGAAGGGACGGCCTGACGAAAAAGCGCTGGATATCTGGGCAGTCGACCAAGTCAGAACGTGGGGTGGTGTGCTTGAACATCCAGCGGAAAGCACGCTCTTCAATCACTGCCACATGCCTCATCCCGGCGAGTTTCCCGACGAATTTGGAGGGTGGACAGTCGAGATTGAGCAACTCCACTGGGGCCATCGAGCAGAGAAGGCGACCTGGCTGTACGTCGTCGGCTGCTCTCCATCAGGCATCCCAGTAATCCCATGCCGTACAGACAAGCCAACTCACTGCGTCAAGCCAACCAAGAGCTATCCAAGGCTCCTTTCAATCACCAAGGCCAAGCGGGAACACACGCCACCGGATCTGGCTGAATGGCTGGTTGAACTGGCTAGATGTACTGTGCGGCCAGTTCTCAATCAACGATTCGGATGATTGAGAACATGGTACTGGCCTGCCGCAATAGCCTTTTGAACGATATTAATCCTATCCGCGTTAGCCTGCTTCCTAGTTCCAGAAAGTGTCACCATCACCCGGCCTACAGCAAAGTTCGCGTTAAGTGCAGCGCTCTCCACATCCGTTGGCTGGTTGCCATTCCTAATACGATCGCGGCCAGTGCCACGGAAGTGCCCAAGGATCTTTGCGGAGGGATAAGGAGGACTGTCCTCACCACCAATACCTGATCGGCCAACGGTCTCATACCGGTAGAAGACCTTGGTGTTGTCGAACACGATCTCGACGATTCTGAAATCAGGCATTTCCCCTCCTTGATCCGGCCCCATGCCGGGCCATCCGAACCTATCCCACTCCATGCCATTGCGCCACTACGGCGCGGGGAGCATAGGGCTATCCCTTGAACTCAGCCCCGTAGCAATGCTTGCCGAGCGAAAGCCGAGTCCTGAGCGCTGGAAAAGGTGGGGGTCGCCTCTGCTTCGCCGGAGCCATATATGAGCTCGCGGAGGGCAAGTTCTTCAGCGTCAGTGAGTTGGCGAGAAAGACCGAGCTCAGTAGCTGAGCGCAGTTCAGACAGTTTGTTGATCCGGATCATTGCGAGCACCGCAAATTCATGCAGGCGCGGATTCTATTCTCGCAACCCTACCCCGCCATCCGACTCAAGTCGCATTTCAGCAAGGCGCTCGCCAAGCGGCGACGAACGGCACCGAAGGATATGACCACCCCGCCCCGCCGATGAAGCATCGCCCGATGCCGACGGGACGGGCCAGCCGTATCAGTAGACCCATTCCCCCTAACAAGTTCCGCGCCAGCAGGCGCAAGGATTCATCATGCCCAGAAATTATGAAGAGTCGGCCGCGGCCGGCTTCGATCCCGTCCCACCTTCTGCCGCGGCACCAGAAAAGACTCCGAGAATGAGACTGTCTGCGCTGCTGGCCTGCCCTTACGAAGGTTGCCGCATTGAGGCTATCCGCCTCAGCTCACGCCAAGCAGCAATACCGAAGACACGGCAAACGCGCCTGCAATCAGGGAAAACACGCCGAGCGCTACAACGGCATCGTTACTGCTAATCAGATCTACCAGAGCGGACATAGCTTTCATCTTCAGATCCTTTAGGCAGCGCTCACTGCGCCTGACTTAAGTCTCTTCCTCCCCGCTCGACACCCCACTGATAGATATCAACGCGCGGCCGTTTTCACCAACTCCCCCCAAAACTTAACCCGCCGGCACCTGCTGGTGCAGAGAGGTAACGCCATGGGCGCTGCTGAGAAAATCACGTACCAAGTACAGCCTGGAAAGTGGTTGCGACAGGAACTGCCGAAGCCCATCTGGGGAATCAGCACCGATGCCGCGAAGAAATACCACCTGGCCGGCGTATGGCTGGAGGACAAGCATTGGCGGAAGGCCCCCGCAAACCGCGTGGTCTACTGCTGCAAGGCAATCGACGAGTGGCTGGAGGGCAAGCTGTGACATCGGCAAAGGCAAAGCTCCCCGTCGGCGTAGACAAGCTGCCGGAGGGCATAGAACTCAACGGCAGCAGTGTTCGAATCCACTTCATGTACCGCGGAGAGCGCTGTAGGGAAAAGATCCAGAGCGCCAAGGTGTCCAAGGCGCTCATACGTTACGCCGGCAACAAGCGGTTGCTGATCGTCACCGAGATCGCCGAGGGCCGATTCGACTACGCCGCCCACTTCCCGGAATCGAAGCGGGCGCTGGCCCTGGCCGGCGTCAGCGGCGCCAACGCCGCGCGAACGGTGAAACAGGGTATAGATCGGTGGCTGGACGTCTAGCGCGCGAAGAAGGCAAGCAGCACTGTCGACAACTACGTCAGCAAGGCTGGTCACGTTGAGCGCTGGGCAGGTTCACGGAAGATCGTGGACATCAGCAAGAGCGACCTGGATCTGTTCCAGGCGGGACTGTTGAAGAAGGGCCTGGCGCCCAATACGGTGAACGACATCTTCACCGTGGTCCGGGGTGTGTCGGCGACGGGATCATCAAGAGCAATGCGCTCGAGCGGATCACCAATATCGAGGCGGACGACGAACAGGAGACGGCCGCCCCGTTCACGCGGGAGGAGATGGAGAAGATTGCAGCCGGGGACCCGGCGCGCATGGCCAGCGTACGCATGGTGTTGTTCAACTGTTGGGCCGGACTCAGCCTGAGCGAGATCATTGCCCTGGGCGTCGACGACGTTGATCGAGAGGCTGGCGGGGTTTGGGTACGGCGCGCCCGGGTGATCAGCGAGTCCAAGGCGCCGAAGGAGCGTGCCCGCCTCCGCTTCGTCGAGCTGATCGACCCAGCCCTGACCCTGCTGGACGATATCCTCAAGGATGCAGAGGCCGCCGCGCCAATGCAGATCACGGTCACTCAACGGGACAACGTGACGGAGAAGCAGGAGGAAGCCCGCATACTGCTCCGGAACTGCATCAGCGGGTTGCACTGGGCGGCGAAGACAGTCAGCAAGTGGTTTACCCAGCACCTGAAGCGCTCGGGCGTTCGTCACCGCGGCGCGAACCAATGCCGGCATACATTCGCAAGTCAGGCTCTCTCGAGTTATGTCCCTGTCGAGTGGGTAGCGCGCTAGCTCGGGCACACAGACACAACGATGATGAGTAAGCACTATGGCCGGTGGATTCCGGCGAACACCAAGAGCACGGCGGCGATTGTGTCGCAGATGATGGGATTCAGAGAGCAGGCCTAGGAGGGTGCAGCGGGGCCTGTAAGTGCTGGAATCTGTCCTAAATGGCAGATCCAGAAAAGACAAAGCCCCTGAAACTCTATGAATTTCAGGGGCTTCGGCCATATGTAATGGCGGAGAGATAGGGATACGACATAAAACCATCAATCACCACAGAACCCGCACAGAATCTGCATCTCACGGGTGTTTTACGTACAATAAATACGTACAATCGCTACGTAACCGATGAGAATTCAACATGGCCCATAACCTTGAACTGCAAGGAAGCACGTACCACGTGCGGCTTGCCATCCCCCCTGACGTGCGGAAGGCCTTCGGCGGTCGCCGGATATTGTCACAATCGCTGAAGACCGGCGTCCACCGCGAAGCAATGGAGCTTCGTCTTCCAATCCTTGCCACCTGGAAAGCACAGATCAAACTGGCTCGCCAAAAAAACTCGCTTCCGGAGGGATGGCAAGACAAAGTTCAAAAAACAGTGGCCGAACTTGAAGAATTTAAACGAAACCGAAAACTGAAAATTATTGGGGAGCCACATCCGCCGATTAACGTTTCAGCAGCAGAGGTCGAGGCTTTCGAAAAAAAATACCCAGGCATTGTTAAAAGGCTGGAGAAACTCGTTGAACAGGAATTCCCCAACGGCATCGCAGGCGACCTAAGAATTCAAAACATGCTGCACGAGGCGGCAAAGTTTTCTTTGTTTCTAGATCTAGATACAAAATACAAACTACAGCCAGACCAGAAGAAAGAACTAGATGAAATACTGTCCAGCCCGCAGACATATAAACCAAAATCACCAATTACCAGATCTCGCCTCGCTGCATTCAATGCATTTCGTGACAGCAGGAAAATCGCAAAAAAAACGATTGATCAGCAAGATTCAAAACTGAAGAAACTGTCCGATTATCTTACAGAAACTGGGAAGCCATTGGACTTCGATTCGGTTTCAGCCTGGATTGACTCGCTGAAGCTATCAAGCAAGACCCTTGCACAATATCTTCTATCCGGTAGCGTGTTTTGGAAATGGGCCATGAAATATGATGAACGCTGGCGAATTGATCATAAGGGCAAAGCAAACCCCTTCGAAGGGCATGATTTACCTGTAGTACGTGGCACAGCACGTGTAATGGCCCAGCGACGCGACTTTTCCATGACTGAAATAAAGTTGATTCATTCGGCAGCAGTAAAATCGAATCAATCAACCCTTGCAGATATCATCCTGCTCGGGACATATACCGGTGCTCGAATAGAGGAAATCTGTAAAATCCAGAAACGAGATTTAATAACGATTGATGGCGTAGAAAGCATCGATATAACCGACAGCAAAACTGCAGCTGGCGTCAGGGTTGTCCCCATCCATCCAGCAATTAAAGAAGTCGTATCCGGCCTCATCGAAAGATCAACCGATGAATTCCTAATCCCAAGCAGCAGCCGCAGCAAATACGGAATTCGTTCAGACCCATTCGTCAAGTCTTTCGGCAGACTCAAGACTTCGCTGGGATTCGGCCCTGACCGAGTATTTCACTCCATACGGAAGACTGTCATAACCCAACTAATCAGGGCAGGTGTACCAGGCGTACTGGTCGCTGAGTTAGTAGGCCATGAGACTGGAACTGTGACGTTCGACGTCTACAGCCAAGGTGCGTCAATTAATCAGAAACTGGATGCATTGCTGAAGCTTCCAGCACTAAGCTGATTAATTATTATTGTAAGTGGCGTGAAGGCATTTAATATGTGCAACGAATTTGTTTCACGCCCCCATCAATGGCATGGGTAATAGTAAGACCGGCTGCCGAGCCTCAGTCCCCGTGCCCCTTGTTTTGGCACCATCGAAACGCCCCTTTCCCCCGCCCCTCGCCCCTCGCCCCTACGAAGCCCGCTTCCTGGCCACGTAGAAGCGTTTTCTCGCTGTTTTAGTGTCTCCCCTGCGGTATGCCCCCGATGAGCTTGCCATGGCCCTTAGGCGGCCTTGCTGCTTACCCTGAGGTGTCAAATCACCACAGTCGTTTCACGGTGGAAAGGCTGACACTGAGTTGATTGGCGACTGCTGATTGGGAAAGTCCGTCCGTCTTCAGTTTCTGCACTGCTTCTGATGATGCGGCTTTCGGACGCCCGAGCTTCGTACCTGTAGCCTTGGCTCGTTGCAGCCCGGCTTGGGTTCGTTCGATCAGCAAGTCGCGTTCGAACTCTGCCACCGCCCCTAGTACCTGCATCGTCATTTTCCCCGCTGCCGATGTAAGGTCGACGCCACCCAATGCAAGGCAATGAACCTTGATGCCCTTGGAGTGCAGCATCTCGACTGTTGCACGTACATCCATGGCGTTTCTGCCTAGACGGTCAAGCTTGGTGACGACCAATACGTCGTCATCTTCCATTTTTGCCAACAGACTTTGAAACCCTTTCCGCTCGGAAGTGGGCACGCTGCCGCTGATCTGTTCTTCGACAACCCTAGCTGGTTTGATGTCAAAACCGGCCGTCTTCACCTCGTGCAGCTGGTTTGCTGTGGTCTGATCTGCTGTCGATACGCGGGCGTAGAGAAAAACGCGGCTCATCGCGGACACCTGTGGTCAAAAAGGTGGTGTCATTATTGGCGATAGGATCAAAATGTCAATCCCATATTTTTGACACCAATTCGCCGTAGTCCATGTGCTGGTGTCAAATACGGTCGTTTGTTGTACCTATGTCGATATCCAGTGAATTATGTTGAATCATGTATCTTCGTACGCGCAGCAACGACACGAGGAAACAAGGATGGTGGACTTCAACAAGCTCAAATCGCAGTCCCAGCGGCCCGCGCCAATAGATCCGCTGGAAATCTTCCGGCGAATGCCGAAACCGCAAGGTATTAACGACCTGTATACCAGCCAGGCAGAAGTCCTGGAGGCATGGTTTAACCGCAGGAACGAGCGGGATACGGTCGTAAAGCTACATACCGGAGGCGGGAAGACGCTCGTCGGTCTGCTGATCGCACAGTCGACGCTGAATGAACTCAAAGAACCCGTGCTTTACCTTGCGCCGACAACACAACTGGTCAATCAGACGCTGGATAAAGCTCGGTCTCTGGGGATCGCCGCAGTGCCTTACGCTCGGGGTAAGCCACTGGCGGATGAGTTTGTGAACGGCAAGGCCATCATGGTTGCGTCTTACAAAGCGCTATTCAACGGCTTCAGCAAATTCGGCGTCCGGGGCGGCCGTATGCCGATCAAGACTGGGGCAGTGATCCTTGATGACGCACACGTAGCTTTTTCTGTTGTACGCGAGTCGTTCACGCTCGAAATCTCGTCCAAGGAAGATCAGGAGCGGTACGACGCACTGTGTACACTGTTCCGAGCCTCATTCAGGGACATCGACCGGCTAGGAACCTTCGACGACACCGTTTCCGGTCGCAGCAACGTTGTAATTGAAGTGCCTTACTGGGCATGGCAAGAGCAGATCGATGCAGCTCGTGAGTTACTGCGCTGCGATGGCGATGACACCCCGTTCGCCTGGCCGCTGCTACGCGACAACCTACATCTGTGTCACGCACTGATCAGTAGCACGGCATTTACCGTTACATCGGTACTTCCGCTGGTCAGCAGTTTTCCAACCTTCGCGGATACGCCGCGCCGCATCTACATGTCGGCCACCATCGCCGATGATAGCGAGATTGTGCGGACATTCGATGCCGACCCGCGCCACGTTAACAATGCTTTAACATCAAGATCGCTGGCAGGGATCAGCGAACGCATGGTCCTGATCCCGAGCCTCATGAAGTTCGACTTCAACGCAATCGAGGTCACGAAGCAATTGCTGCAAGATGTCGCGCGCAAAAACCTGGGCGCCATCGTTCTTGTCCACTCCAACTATGCAGCCGAGGCGTGGGAGGATGTCGCCGAATTTGCCGAGGGCCCAAGCCAGGTCGAAGAAAAGATCGAGGCGCTGCAGTTGCGCAAGACTAACGGTCCGGTTGTTTTTGCAAATCGCTACGATGGCATCGACTTGCCCGGGGACTCCTGCAGACTTCTTGTCATGGAAGGTCTTCCGGCAGGCACGTCTGATTATGAATTATTGCGCGCAGCCACTCTATACGGTGGCGCCACGATCAGCCGTATGCTTGCGCAACGCATTGAACAGGGCATAGGACGTGGAGCACGCGGAGCAGGTGACCATTGCGTCGTGTTACTCGTCGGCTCGGACTTGGCTGGATGGATCGCCAAGGACGCCAACTTCAAGCTGCTTACAAGCGCGACCCGCGCTCAATTGGAAATGGGTTCAACAGTCAGCAAAGAAGTGAAAGACGTTAACGATCTATCCCATACGATAATGCTGAGTATCCAGAGGGATGCTGGCTGGGTCGATTATCACGCGGGCACGCTGGCAGAGATTGTTGAGCAAGATGCACCTGATCCCAGTCGTTTCGACGTGGCAGCGGCTGAACGCAAAGCTTTCAACAACTGGGCTGACGGCTACTTCGACAAAGCGATTGCCAGGCTAGATCAGGCAGCGAATGCGCAGGAACCACCAGACGATCAAACACGTGGCTGGCTGCTTCAGTTGGCAGGACGTATCGCAAACAATTGGGGGCAAAATGACCGCAGCGACGAGCTGCAACGTGCGGCATTTGCTGTGAACCGCAACCTCTTGCGTCCGCGTATCACGCCGCCCTACCGACCGCTACCCATGCCTGGGGCTCAAGGTGCAGCTATCGCGTATCAGCTGCGCGGGTACCGCATTCGACGCGGCCTGCTGCAACACTTTGACCAAGTGGTCTCGAAACTCAACCCCAATGCCTCTGCCAATCAATTCGAGCAAGCGTTGACGGAGCTCGGAGGCCTGATAGGCCTTTCGACAGAACGTCATGATGATGGCGGCGAAGGGCCGGACGTCCTGTGGCTGCTGCCAACCAAAACAGCGCTGATTCTAGAAGCCAAGAGCCGCAAGCTGGACAAAAATGCATTGACCAAGGAAGAACACGGTCAACTGCTCGTAGCAGAGCAGTGGTTCGACAAAAATTACGCGGGATATACCTGCCTTCGCGTTGTCGTTCATCCAACGAACAAGGCAACTGCCGCCGCTGCCGCTCATGGCAGTTATGCCCTTACCATAGATCGGTTAATGGCGCTGGCTGCAGATGCCCGCGTGTTGCTGAAAGAACTATGTGAGTCACAACTAACCGATATCGAGTTGGAGGGTCATTGCCAACAGCTGATCGACCGATCACCTGTCAGGGCGGATCGACTGGTTGGGTATCTGACACCTTTCGTCGAAGCTTAAACGCTATCAAAGTAACTCGACAAAATTGCAGCCCATCAGGATGACCGATGGGCTCGCACAAGGAAGTAATTACACAATGGAAAAGCTGCATTTTCAGGTCGACTCACGACTTGCCACCTTGCTGAGCCAGGAATATTCATCAACTGAAAAGGCATTGAAAGAGCTGGTCGACAACGCTTGGGACGCGGATGCCGAGCAGGTATACATCTCCCTACCGGCGCCCCTGAGCAACGAACCGATCATCATTGCCGATGATGGAACCGGTATGACAGGCCAAGAGCTCAGTAGCCAGTATCTGAAAATCGCATCAGATCGGCGAGTAAGGCGAGGGGAACGGACTGCCAGGAAGCAGAGACCGATCAAAGGTCGCAAAGGTGTTGGAAAATTCGCCGGCCTTATGGCTGCCTCTGTGATGAAACTAACAACCCGAGCACGTGGCAGTGAAGTCAGTTTTACTCTGAGCCTGGACGAGTTGGAGCAAGTGACAGATATCGAACATCTGCCCATCAGACCCACTGTTGAAGTTTGCCCCCAAGACCTGCACGGAACCGAAATCATACTGTCCAGCTTGCATCAGGGATTGGTATACCCAAATCCAAATCGACTTCGACAACTTTTGATCCAAGAATATGGGCGACAAAAAGATTTTACCATTGTTATCGATGGCAAGCCTTTGGCCATTGATGATTTAGAGGGAACTTACACCGAGGATACTGCCTGCCTCCCAGAAGCAGGTGATGTGGCACTGCGTTTCTCCATCAGCAGTGGAAAAACAGGCCTTCGCGAACCGGGCATAACTCTGATGGTCGATGGTAAGGCCGTTGGCAAGCCAAGCTTCTTTGGGCTCGATCAATGTGATGATTTCCCGCCAAAACTTCTTCGAAAGATGTATGGGGAAATTGAAGCTGACGGGTTAAGTGAACATGTCACAGCAGGCTGGGACTCTGTGGTGGAGAACAGCGAACGGTTTCAGAAAGTCGCTGAATATGTACAGGAAAAACTGCGTACGGCCTTTACTGAGACTCATGGAACAGAAATCCGTCTGGCCCATGCACGCTTACAGAAAACAGTCCATGAGCGATTAGCTGCATTACCGGAGTTCAAGCGCGCCTACGCAGACCGAGCCATTAAGAAAGTACTCGAAAAATATTATGACGAACCATCCAACAAGGTAGAGTCGATCGTTTTTGTTGTACTAGAAGCATTGGAGCGTTCCGATTATCGAATCGTTGTCGAGCATTTAGCGGAGGCCCCACGACGTGATGTAGTCGCGCTGGCGGAATCTTTGGACTACTTTGGATTGGCAGATATGGCATTCCTTGTGGAACAAGCGTTAGCTCGTTCTACGTTTCTTGATCAACTGGAGCAGTTGACTATCTCTGACAATACCCTTGAATCGACTATCCACAAGGCAATCGAACATAACCTTTGGATTCTCGGCCCAGAGTACTCGCTATTCAGTTCGAACAAAACCTTGCAACGCCAGGTAGAAGACTACTTGATGCAATCATATCAGGGGGAACTGGCAAGCAAGCGCCCAGATCTTTTACTGAACGAGAACCTGAACGGTGAGTATCTATTGATTGAATTCAAACGTCCATCGCATGCGCTGAATTTCTCGGACTACCAGCAAGCCACTGGCTACCGACATGACTTTATCAAGCACGTCAGCAAACCAGTCAAAGTACTTATCATAGGTGGGAAACGGTCGGCGGATTATCCCATGCAGAATATGGAACCCAATGTATCCACAATGCTTTTTTCAGACATAAACTCTACAGCACGGCGACAACTGCAATGGCAGCTACGGATAAAAAGCCAAGAATAGCGGTGTTCCACACAACTGTAATGAAGCAGGAAGCCATAATTTCGAATCGTATAATTACGAAGATCCTGTTTTCAGCTGAATCTCCGCATCTTCAACTAACGAAGATGGACTGCAATTCAGGGCGTCAGCTAGCTTGAATAGAATGGTGATCGTCGGCTGGTTCACACCACGTTCAATCAGACTGACATAATTTCGCTGGATATCTGCTTCATGAGCAAGCTGCTCTTGGGTTAACCCCATTTCCTTCCGCCTTTTGCGGAGAGCCTTTCCGAACGCTTCGATAATATCCAAGTGACCCCCCTTCCACAGGGGAACTGTCACGAAGCTACGCGCCAAGGTCTTCACAACATATTGTGAATTTTCCAAATACGGGGCACCATGACAGCCGAAACGACGACAAGCCATCGGTCAAAAGGAAATGATGATGAAGAAGGTGTATTTCGGTCTGTTCCTAGCAGCTTCCTCGCTCCCAGCAGGCTTCATTACAGGCGCTTTGGCGTTTCAGTACGTGATTGGAACAGGCTGGCCTGGAGCGATCCAAGTTGCCGTGAAGGTCACTGCAACCGTGCTGGGGCTCGGGCTGTTCGTATTCTTGGGCGGGCTGGTCACGAAAGTAGAAGCCGTGAATCCCTCGACTGGTGGCGAAGGCTGGACCAAAAAATGACTATGAAACGCATTCGGCCCATCACCTGGATTTGCGGAGCGGTGTTGACTGCGGTGGCGAGCGGGGCATGCGCCATTGGACCGATGGAAATGGGCGATCTGAAAGAGCGTATCGCTGAGGCAATGGCATCTGAATCTTCAAATGACGCCATCGATATCAAGGTGATACCCGGCGAATGGCAAGCCAATCAAGCCCGTGCAAAAGTCAAATACGATAAACCCCATTATTATGCTGGAACGTTGAAACGGATCGCGATGCGGAACGATTCAGATGCTGATTTGGTGCTTGATGCTGGAGCTGGAAAGGAAATAACCGCGATACTGTTCCCTTACCAACTTGGGCCGTGGGTGAGAAATGCAGACGGTAAGTTTTCCCCACAAGGAGGTTTAACTACGATGGAGTTCGCCGCACAGTATGATGCTGGACAGAAATTCGCTCTGCACTGCAAACAGGCGTTGCCAGTTATGCTGATGGATTGCTTGGCCATGCCCGTTGAGGTTCTGTGATTTTATAAAACCCCGTGAATACGGGGTTTTTCATATGATTCCAAAAACGCTGCATGCTAAGAAAATATACATTCCTGCTGAGATGCAATAAATTGTAGCTGGAAGTGATATTGGTTGCATTTTTGACCCCCTGGAATATCTTGATTTTTCAAATTCTTGGAATTTTTTCTTTGCCCTTCGGGATCGCCTTGTCGTCCATCTTGTGGACTCTGGCGGCGATAATCAATATTTCATCTTCAGAGTTTTGGTGGATTTGAAATTCTTGAATATTTGAAGGTTTTGTATTTTTGAAATTATTAATTCCGTTGAAGAATGTTTGGGCGAATTTATCCTGTCACGGATAAATTCGAAGAATGGTTTGAAGACCGTCCCGGTTCGAATCCGCAATTGACTGCGTATCCATATTTCTATGGTGACGCTCGCCGGGGTAGCCCGATCGGCGATTATTGTCAGTTCTCTGGTGTAGCTACGGAACCCAACTGAATCCATTGCGGCGAATTTCAGTTGAGTCGGCGGTTGAATTTTTGCAGAGCCGCCATCCTATTGGAGTCCGTTATTTTCTTGTTCCTAGTGTGGCGCAGAGGCTGCCGCTTTTACCGATTCCAATTTCCCGGCAAAAGTCTGGTGGTAGCATGATCGCATAGAACTCCACACCCGGCGCGACCAGTCGCCTTTTGGAGTTTTCTATTCGGATTTTTAGTCGAGAACGGTTCCCGACATTGACAGATAAATGGGTTTATTGCGAAGCCAGCCAGCTCCTCGCCGTCGACAGATTTCGATACCCACTTGTATTTATATGACTTAAACGTAGTTTTCTAGAAATTTACAAAAAATATTCTGCCAAAAATACACAATGAATCAGGATCGCCCCAAAAGATTGCCATACTTGCACTGATGAATTTACGAACAAAGCAGATCGCAGAATTAGTGCGGCAGCTCGAAGGCTTGCACCCTTCATGCAAATCAAGATTTTTAATAATCTAGTTCTTTTTAATATCAGTATACAGGGCAGGCCGAGGGAATCTAAACAGAACACCGAAAAATTCAGCGCCATGCGCTGCAAACTACGTAGAACGGTATACGCTTTAAGGAATGCTCGCGTGCCGTATCTCTAGGCTGCCCGAGCGATACTGGACATGGCAACGAAGCCGGAATAGCTGATAGATTCGCCGGAACTACAGGAACGGAGTCTTGACGGTGGATGCGAAAAACCTGGAAGTTCTTCGTCAACTGAAGCGAGCCATGGACGAGGCGAAGGCAGAGCCCACAGCTACAGCCCAATCCCGTCCGCACGTGCCTGGACAGGGCTTCAGCGAAGAGTCGGAGCGAATATTTCAGGAACTCGCAAAAAAACGCCTCGGGCTTCTGATTGATGACGTTACAGGCGATATTGTCAGTGATCCATCCCAACGCCGTACTGAAGCAGAGCGATCCCAGCGCCAGCAGGACAGGCTGAACCGGCTCAGCGAAATCAATCGCGCCCTCAGCGCTACAGAAACAGCCAAGACGAAGGTGTCCAATGGCGGAGCAAATCCTGAGCGTCGCCAACCGGTACGGGATAAAAATTCCGTCCGAACAAAGCCAAAAACTCCCTGGCCTACAGAATCCGTTTTCAGGCCAAATGCAAAGCCGAAACCGGTACCACCACCGATAGTAGCCCCAGCACCAAAGCCCGTTTCGCCGCAGGGTCCGGCGCAATGGGAAACCAAAACTTGCCGGTTCTGCAAATGCAGCTACGTTGTCAATCTGCTGTGGAAGCGGATTCCTATCATGTGCAAAGGCTGCCAAAACGAACGCAGGAACAGCCACTATCAAATACCGGAAGGAGACACCCTCTACACCACTACACAGGTCTTTCATGGTGGAGGGCCCGGAACAGGACGCCGGAAATGACGCAGACGAAGACAGGGAAAAAGAAACGCGCCCCCACCCGGAAACAACGTATCGCCAAGCTGGAGCAACAAATTGCCGAGCTGGAAAAAACCCTTCCTGACGCCGACAAGCTGAAGGGTGGGAGGATCGAGCGCCAGATTCGCTTGCTAAGCGAGCAACTCAGAATCGAAAGGATTCACGCGGTCTCGAAGTTCAGCAGTATTCGTCGATACGCGGTTTCAGGATGCTATGGCACTGGAAGGCGGACAAACTAAACAGCCCTGGAAGCCCCGCCCGAAACACGGTCAGCAATGCCATACCATCAGCACGTCCTTGCTCTGCCACCTAGGTTGCAGGCGGCCACTGCACCAGAATTTTCTACGTACAATCGCTACGTACAGCTACCAAAGAAAAAGCCCCGCAAACCATTGATTTGCGGGGCTTTTCTGTATATGGCGGAGAGATAGGGATTTGAACCCTAGGAACTGTTGCCAGTTCAACGGATTTCGAATCCGTCCCGTTCGGCCACTCCGGCATCTCTCCGTGCGGCGCGCATGATACCAGCTTGAAGCCTGAAGGCGAAGCCCTGTTTCAGGATTTTTTTCGTGGTATCAGGCGCTTGCGTGCGCTCGTCAGATCAGAGCGGTACGCCGAGGCGATGGGCTACTTCTTCGTAGGCCTCGATAACGTCGCCCAACCCCTGACGGAAGCGGTCCTTGTCCATCTTCTTGCGGGTTTCCTTGTCCCACAGGCGGCAGCCGTCGGGGCTGAATTCGTCACCGAGGACGATCTTGCCGTGGAACAGGCCGAACTCGAGCTTGAAGTCCACCAGCAGCAGGCCGGCGTCGTCGAACAGCTTGTTCAGTACTTCGTTGACCTTGAAGGAGTAGGCCTTCATTTCGGCCAGTTGCTCAAGGGTCGCCCAGCCAAACGCCTGAACGTGGGATTCGTTGATGAACGGGTCGCCCAGGGCGTCGTTCTTCAGGAACAGTTCGAAGGTCGGCGGAGTGAGCTGCAGGCCCTCTTCCACGCCCAGACGGCGTACCAGGCTGCCGGCGGCGTAGTTACGCACGACACACTCGACCGGGATCATGGCGAGCTTCTTGACCAGCACTTCGTTGTCCGACAGCAGGGCGTCGAACTGGGTCGGGATGCCAGCGGCTTCGAGCTTCTGCATGATGAAGGCGTTGAACTTGTTGTTCACCATGCCTTTGCGATCAAGCTGCTCGATGCGCTTGCCGTCGAACGCCGAGGTGTCGTTGCGGAACAGCAGGACGAGGCGGTCGGCGTCATCGGTGGTGTAAACCGACTTGGCCTTGCCGCGATAGAGTTCTTCGCGTTTTTCCATGATGGGCTCCGCTTGCTTAGGGGGTGGGCTCAGGCGATGGTGCGCCAGTCGAGTCCAGAATGCTGATCGGCTACCTGCAGCCAGTCCGGGTCGCACCCAAGGGTGTCGACGAAGCTTTGCCGGGCCAGCTGCGGCGAGTTGTTCTTTTCGCTGAGATGCGCCAGCACCAGGTGCTGCAAGCTTTCCCAGCCCAGCTGGGCCACCAGTTCGGCGGCCTGCCGGTTGTTCAAATGTCCCCACTGGCCGCCTACACGGACCTTGAGTGGGTAGGGATACGGACCGCGGGCCAGCATGTCAGTATCGTGATTCGCCTCGATGATCAACGCATCGAGGCCACGATAGCATTCCAGCACTTGCGCCGTGGCGGCTCCCAGATCGGTGAGCTGGCCAAAGCGCTTCCGGCCATCGGAAAACACGTACTGCAGGGGCTCTCGCGCATCGTGGGAGACGCTCACCGCAGTGACTTCCAGGTCTTTCAGTACCAGGCGGTCGCCGCATTTGAGCAGCCCCGCCGGTGTCACCGGCTTGCGCATTCCCTGCAGGGTGCCGGCGCTGAGGTACACGGGTATTCGATGGTGCCGGGCCAGCAGTTCGACGCCGTTGATGTGATCGGAGTGCTCGTGTGTGACCAGTACCGCATCCAGCTGCCCGGGCTCTAAGCCCAGGCGCGCCAGACGGCGGATGGTTTCACGCAGCGGGAAGCCGCAATCGATCAGTATCCGGGTGTCAGAACTGCTCACCAAGGCCGAATTGCCCCGGCTTCCGCTCCCCAGGACCGCGAAGTGCATTCCGCATACTCTCCTGGAGTTTTTCCAACACGCCCTGCGCCACGTCAGCCGGTGCGGAGGTGTTGATGTCTTTGTCGACGGTGATCTGGACGGTGTTGCTCACGCTGGTCAGGCGAACCTGGTAGCGCTGGGCCTTGGCGTCCTCTTCTTCCTTGGTCTTCTCGCCACCGCCGAACAGGCGGCTGAAGAAGCCAGGCTTGTCTTCGTCCTTCTTCTTCGCGCCTTCGGCGATGTTGACGTAGTACACGCCCAGGCTGCGGTTGAGGTCGTCGACACGGATGTCGGCGCGATCCAGTGCACGGCCAACGCTGACCCAGGCACGGTCGAAGTCGGAGTCGACGGTCAGTACCGGGTTGCCGCTGCCGTCCTTGTTCAACTGGACAGCGCCGGGGGTGTCGTAGTCCGAGTGCGCGGCGAGCAGGGAAACGGAGCCGCCCTTCTCGGCGCTGGTGGTCATGCTAGCGATCATTTCGTCGAGCAGCGCGGCGTCCAGGCTCGGTACGGCCGGCTTGGTCGGCCAGTCACCGCTGGCGGTGCTACCGGCCGGGCGGGTTTCGCTCAGCACGTAGACTTCACTGGTGTTGGTCTGCACGCCCGGCTCGATGCGCACGCGAACGCGCGCTTCGCTGTCAGGCTCGACACCCGACACGCGGCTGCTCAGGCGACGCGCCAGGGGCGCGGAGAGCTGCGACAGCGGCTGCCAGTTGGTGCTGAATTCGCCAGTCTGCGGACGTTCGTTGGCGATGGAGAAGCCGTTGTCCTGGAAGAACTGGTGGGCGACCGGCCAGACTTCGGCCGGCGGACGCTGGGCAACCAGCCAGCGCGAGTCGCCGCTCTTCTGCAGGCTGAAATCGCTGACTTCGCCAGCGCCGGAGAGCGGCTGCGGACGCGGTACTTCGAACTCGCCTTCCTTCTCGGTGCTGGTGGCGACGTTCATCGGGATCGGCAGCAGCGGGTCAAGCTGCTTGCTCTGCATGCCCTCGGGCACCTTCATCGGTGCGGTTTCGCGGGCGTTGAGGTAGTCGTCACCGCGGTCGCGGAAGTAGCCTTCCGGGCCCCACAGCCAGCCGCAGCCGGAGGTGTTGCCGATAACCAGGGCGAGCGCAGTCAGTCCTGCCAGTCGCTTCATGCGAGGGAGCTCCTTAAGCCAGGACGCCGGTCTGGCGCATGGCCTGACGCAGCGGTTCGTGGCAGCGCGGGCTGAGCCAGGTCAGAGGCAGGCGGATGCCCTCTGGAATCAGCCCCATTTCGTGCAGGGCGAACTTGACCGGGATGGGGTTGGATTCGATGAACAGCGACTTGTGCAGCGGCATCAGGCGATCGTTGATGGCGCGGGCGGCGGCAGCATCGCCACGCATGGCGGCGGCGCAGAGGTCGCTCATGGCGCGCGGGGCGACGTTGGCGGTCACCGAGATGTTGCCCTTGCCGCCCATCAGCATCAGCTCGACGGCGGTGGCGTCGTCACCGGAGTAGACGAGGAAGTCCTTGCCGACACGGTCCAGAACTTCCTTCCCACGCTGCAGGTCGCCGGTGGCTTCCTTGATGCCGACGATGTTCGGCACCTTGGACAGGCGCTCGACGGTCTCGGGCAGCATGTCGCAGGCGGTACGGCCCGGCACGTTGTAGAGGATCTGCGGGATGGCCACGGCTTCAGCGATGTGGCGGAAGTGCTGGTACAGGCCTTCCTGGGTCGGCTTGTTGTAGTAAGGGGTCACCAGCAGGCAGGCATCGGCACCACCGGACTTGGCAGCCTCGGTCAGCTCGACGGCCTCGCGGGTGGAGTTCGCGCCGGTGCCGGCGATGACCGGGATGCGGCCGTTGACCTGGTCGACCACGCGACGGATCACTTCCAGGTGTTCGTTCACGTCCAGAGTGGCCGATTCACCTGTGGTGCCGACCGCTACGATGGCGTTGGTGCCTTCCTGCAGGTGGAAGTCCACCAGCTTCGCGAGGCTGTCCCAATCCAGTCGACCCTGAGCATCGAAGGGGGTGACCAGCGCCACCATACTGCCCGCAATCATGCAACCGCTCCTGCCGGAAAAAGAAAGCCGTAATGGTACTGTCGCCACCGGCCACGCACAAGGTGACGCAGTGACCCGCGAGCGGCCAGACATTCCCCTCATCGGCGCTTTTCGCTACCCTTTCCCCTTTGTCGATGCGGCCCGCTTGGCCGCCACTCCCAGGAAAGCTGCATGTCCGCCTCTCACCCTCGTGAACAATTTCTTCTGATCAGTGCTCTGGGCCCGAACCCGATGGAGTTGACCAGCGTGCTGTGCCGCACCTGCGTCGACAACCGCTGCTCGGTGGTCAGCAGCCGTCTGACCCGTCACGGCGAGTTCAGCGCGCTGATCCTGCAGATCTCCGGCAGCTGGGATGCCCTGGCCCGTCTGGAGGGTGGCCTGCCGCCCCTGGCCAAACGCCACGGCTTCACCCTCAGCGTCACCCGCAGTAATGTCCACGTCACCCGCGCCCAGGCCTTGCCCTATGTGGCCTATGTCAGCGCCGTCTATCGCCCGGACATCCTCAACGAGCTGTGCCAGTTCTTCATCGATCACAACATCGAGTTGGAGAACCTCACCTGCGACACCTACCAGGCGCCGCACACCAACACCAGCATGCTCAACGCCACCCTCACCGTGACGCTGCCGGCCGGCACCCAGATCAGCTGGCTACGCGATCAGTTCCTCGACTTCGCCGATGCCCTGAACCTGGACGCGCTGATCGAACCCTGGCGTCCGCAGCATCCGTAAGGGTGCTCTCAAGGAGAAAATCCCAATGGCAGTCGAACTGAACAAGCCCGTCGCCGATTTCCAGGCACCGGCCACCAGCGGCGTCGAATTCCGCCTGTCCGAACTCAAGGGCAAGCAGGTCGTCCTGTATTTCTATCCCAAGGACAGCACCCCAGGCTGCACCACCGAAGGCCAAGGCTTCCGCGACAAGATCGAGGACTTCGCCAAGGCAAACACCCTGGTGTTCGGCGTCTCCCGCGATGGCATCAAGTCCCACGAGAACTTCAAGGCCAAGCAGTGCTTCCCCTTCGAGCTGATCAGCGACAAGGACGAAGCCGTCTGCCAGTTGTTCGACGTGATCAAGCTGAAGAAGCTCTACGGCAAGGAATACATGGGTGTTGACCGCAGCACCTTCCTGATCGATGCCAAGGGCGTGCTGCGCCAGGAATGGCGCGGCGTGAAAGTGCCCGGCCACGTGGACGCCGTGCTCGCCGCCGCCCAGGAGCTGAACAAGGCTTGAGCCGCACTGCGAAAATGAAAAAGGCCGCTGATCAGCGGCCTTTTTCTTTTACATCATCGGGCTGACTTGTGGCTCAGCCACCGGCTGGCGCGGCCAGGCATCCAGCACGGCCTTCACCAGGGTCGCCAGCGGGATTGCGAAGAACACGCCCCAGAAGCCCCACAACCCACCGAACAGCAGCACCGCACAGATGATCGCCACCGGGTGCAGGTTCACCGCCTCGGAGAACAGCAGCGGCACCAGCACGTTGCCATCCAGCGCCTGGATGATCGCGTGGGCGACCATCAGGTAGATGAACTGGTCGCTCCAACCCCACTGGAACAGCGCAATCATCGCCACCGGCACGGTGACCACCACGGCCCCGATATAGGGCACGACCACCGACAGACCAACCAACAACGCAAGCAGCGCCGCATAGTTCAGCCCCAGCACGGCGAAGGCAATGTAGGTCGCCACACCGGTAATGAATATCTCGATGACCTTGCCACGGATGTAGTTGGCGATCTGCTGGTTCATCTCGTTCCACACCTGCTTCATCAGCCCGCGTTCGCGGGGCAGGTAGCGGCGGAACCAGTGGTAGAAGCGGCGGCGATCCTTGAGGAAGAAGAACACCAGGATCGGCACCAGCACCAGGTAGATCATGATGTTGACGACCACCGGCAGGCCCGACAGGGAAAAGGTCAGCGCCCACTGGCCCAGTTGGCCCAGTTCACTGCGTGCCGCCTCGACGGTGCGCAGCACCTGTTCTTCGGTGACCATGTCCGGGTAGCGCTCAGGCAGCATCAGCAGGGTCGCCTGCCACTCGCCGAGCATGCCGGGCAGTTCATTGAACAAGGTGAACAACTGCTTCCACACCAACGGCACCAGCACCAGCAGGAATACCGCGAGCAACCCGAGGAACAGCGAATACACCAACCACACCGCAAACAGGTGCGGCACTCGCAGGCGCTCCAGCACGCCGACCATGCCCTGGATCAGGAAGGCGATGACCATCGCCGCCAGCACCGGCGCGAGCATCCCGCCGAAGGCCAGGATGACGGTGAATCCCAGACCGAGAATGACCGCCAGCACTATCGCCTCCTCATCGGAGAAATAGCGCTGCATCCAGTCCTGCAAAACCTTGAGCATGTACAAACCTGCGAAACGACTGAGGGTAACGTCCCGGTTACCCGGAAACTTCAGGACTACTTCTTGCGTAGCCAGTAGCGATAGACGCCGGCTTCGACCTCTTCATGCAGCAGCGAGTGCCCGGCAAGCTCGGCAAAAACGCGAAAGTCGCGCTGGGAGCCAGCGTCGGTGGCAATCACCTTGAGCACCGCCCCACTGGGAAGGCGGTTCAGCTCGAGCTTGGCCTTGAGCAGCGGTAACGGACAATTGAGACCGCTGGCGTCCAGCTCCGCGTCACAGGCGGGGACAGACGGCGTGGAATCGGACATCGAAACGAACTCCGGTCAGGGCGCCCAAGAATACCGAAAGCGTTGGAAAAGTAACCAGGCCCGGCCGAGACGCTGTTCATTAATCAAGCCGTCAGCATCAGGGTCTAGAAGGGCGACAAAGCAGAAAATACCCGATTCGAATTGCGCCGCACTTCCGTCCTGCAAACTAGGCATAGGCGATAGCGTACGGCTAAAGTAGAGCCTTTCTCGGAACGAGCCTCGTGTACATGAAAGTACTCCGCCCTGCCCTGCTGTCGCTCGCTGTCGCTCTCGCCACGCCGGCTCTGGCGGATGACCTTCCTTCCCTGGGGGACGCCAGCTCGTCCATTGTTTCCCCGGAGCAGGAATTCCAGCTAGGCCGCGCCTGGCTGAGCATGCTGCGCAACCAGGTCGACACGCTCAACGATCCGCAACTCAAGGACTACGTCGAGTCCAGCGTCTATCGTCTGGCCGAGTCGAGTGAACTGCAGGACCACCGCCTGGCCTTCATCCTGATCCGCGACAAGCAGATCAACGCCTTCGCCGCCCCCGGCGGCGTGGTTGGCGTGAACGGCGGCCTGTTCATCTATGCCCAGACCGAAGGCGAATACATCGCGGTACTGGCGCACGAACTCGGCCACCTGAGCCAACGCCACTTCGCCCGCGGCATCGAGGCGCAGCAGCGCATGCAGGTACCAGTGATGGCCGCCATGCTCGCCGGCATCATCGCCGCCGCAGCCGGCGCCGGTGACGCCGGTATCGCCGCCATCGCCGGCACCCAGGCCGCAGCCATCCAGAACCAGCTGCGTTTCTCCCGTCAGAACGAGCAGGAAGCAGACCGCGTCGGCGTTGCCACCATGGTCCGCGCAGGCTACGACCCGCGCTCCATGCCCAACATGTTCGAGCGCCTGGCACGCCAGTATCGCTACGAGGGCAAGCCGCCGGAATTCCTGCTGACCCACCCGGTCACCGAATCCCGTATCGCCGACACCCGCAACCGCGCCGAGCAATATCCCAAGGGTGGCAAGGAAGACTCACTGCGTTATGAACTGATGCGCGCCCGCGTCCAGCAGATGTTCGAGGACACTCCGGGCATGGCCAGCAAGCAGTTCCGCGCGCAGCTCGACGAAGACCCGAAGAATGATGCCGCCCGCTACGGCCTGGCGCTGTCGCAGACCAAGATCGGCCAGCTCAACGACGCCCGCAGCAACCTGCAGCAACTGCTCGCCAAGGCGCCCAACGACATCAGCTACAACCTGGCGATGGCCGACGTCGATATCACCGCGAACAAGCTGCCCGACGCCCAGGCACGGGTACAAAAGATGCTCGGCCAGTACCCGGACAGCTACCCGCTGATCCAGGCCAATGCCGACCTGATGATGAAAACCAACCGCGCGGCCGACGCCGAAAAGACGCTGTTCAAGCTATCCCAGCGCCGTCCGCTGGACCCGGACGTCTGGAGCCGCCTGGCCGACGCCTGCACCTTGAGTGGCAACGCCATTGGCGTGTACCAGGCCCGCGCGGAGTACTACGCGCTCACCGGCGACTACAAGCAGGCGATCGAGCAGCTGGACTTCGCCAAGCGCCGAGCCGGCGGCAACTTCACCCTGGCCGCGCGCCTGGATGCCCGACAGCAGGAGTTCCGCGACCAGGAACGCATCCTCAAGGAAATGATGGGCCGCTGAGCCATTCCCTCGCCCATGAAAAAGCCCGGCATCTGCCGGGCTTTTTCATTCATGCAACCTGATCAGGCATTGCCCGCCAGCTTCAGCTTCGCCGCCTGGGTGAAATCGAGCATGCGCTTGAGCGGCTTGATTGCCTTGGGAATCAGCGCCGGGTCGACGAAGATTTCACCCGAACCTTCCTTCAGGCACGCCAGGGTGCGCTCCAGGGTATTCATGGCCATCCACGGGCAGTGCGCACAGCTGCGGCAAGCCGCGCCGTTGCCGGCGGTGGGCGCTTCAATGAACTCCTTGTCCGGGCACAGCTGCTGCATCTTGTAGAAAATGCCGCGGTCGGTGGCGACGATGAAGCGCTTGTTCGGCATCGTCTGTGCGGCCTTGATCAGCTGACTGGTGGAGCCCACGGCGTCGGCCAGGTCCACCACCGCCTCCGGCGACTCGGGGTGCACCAGGATCGCGGCGTCCGGGTAGATCGCCTTGAGGTCTTCCAGCTGCTTGGCCTTGAATTCCTCGTGGACGATGCAGGCACCGTCCCAGAGCAGCATGTCGGCGCCAGTCTCGCGCTGGATGTAGCGGCCCAGGTGCTGGTCCGGTGCCCAGAGGATCGGCTCGCCGTTGTCCATCAGGTGCTCGACGATTTCCACGGCGCAGCTGGAGGTCACCACCCAGTCAGCACGCGCCTTCACCGCTGCCGAGGTATTCGCGTAGACCACCACAGTGCGTTCGGGATGCTTGTCGCAGAAGGCGGAGAACTCCTCCACCGGGCAACCCAGGTCCAGCGAACAGGTTGCCTCCAGGGTCGGCATGAGTACGCGCTTTTCCGGGTTGAGGATTTTTGCGGTCTCGCCCATGAAGCGAACACCGGCCACCACCACGGTCTGCGCCGAGTGCTGGTTGCCGAAGCGGGCCATTTCCAGCGAATCGGAAACGCAGCCACCGGTCTCTTCAGCCAGCGCCTGGATCACCGGATCGCAGTAGTAGTGCGCGACGAGCACGGCGTTCTGCGCTTTCAGCTCGGCGGCGATGGCCGCACGGTAGTCAGCCTCTTCCTGTGCACTCAGGACCCGCGGCTGCTTCGCCGCCAGATGGGCCTGGACCAGCAGGCGTTCGGAAATCTGGGACATCGTGTGAAAACCTCAACAGGCACGGTCTGATTATGCCGGCGATTTTATCACCACCGCCCTTGATGCGATGCGGCGTCGATGGCCGTACAGCAGACTTTTTCCGGCACATGGCAAAAGCCCCGTGATCTTTCGATCACGGGGCTCTCACAGGATTTGATGGTGGGTCGTGTAGGATTCGAACCTACGACCAATTGGTTAAAAGCCAACTGCTCTACCGACTGAGCTAACGACCCGACGTGGTGCGTATAATACTGATTTCTAACGTAAAAACAACACCCCGCGAAAACTTTTTTCAGAAATATCGCGTCGGGTCGGAAATTCCGGCCGCCGCAAAGCCTTCGGAACGCAGTCGGCAGCTGTCGCATTTACCGCACGCACGCCCGTCATCATCGGCCTGATAGCAGGAAACAGTCAGGCTGTAGTCCACGCCCTGAGCGATGCCCGCCTCGATGATCTGCGCCTTGGAGAGGAACTGCAGCGGTGCCTGGATGCGGAAGCCGTCGCCCTCCACACCTGCCTTGGTCGCCAGATTCGCCATGCGCTCGAAGGCTTCGACGAACTCCGGACGGCAGTCCGGATAGCCGGAGTAATCCACGGCATTCACGCCGATAAATATATCGCGCGCACCCAGCACCTCCGCCCATCCCAGAGCAAGGGACAGGAACACAGTGTTGCGCGCCGGCACGTAGGTCACCGGGATGCCTTCGCTTGGCGCCTCAGGCACATCGATGCTGCTATCGGTCAGGGCGGAGCCACCGATACCGTTCAGGTTCAGGCCAATGACCTTATGCTCGATCACGCCCTGCTGCCGAGCGACCCGCTCGGCAGCCTGCAACTCGGCACGGTGACGCTGGCCGTAGTCGAAGCTCATGGTGTAGCAGTCGTAGCCGTCGGCCTTGGCCATGGCGATCACGGTCGCAGAGTCCAGGCCGCCGGAGAGCAGGATTACGGCTTTCTTGTCGTTCACGGGTTGCTTGATGGACATGAGAAGGTCTCCTCCGTGCTCAATGGCCGGGTTCGTCGTTCCAGAGAATCTTGTGCAGCTGCAGTTGCAGGCGCACCGGCAGGTTATTGCTGACAATCCAGTCGGCCAGCGCACGCGCATCCACTTCACGGTGGCTAGGCGAGAACAGGACTTCGCCAGCACGTTGCTCCAGGCGGTACTCGATCAGCTTGGATACCGCCCAGTCGTAGTCCTCGCGGGAACAGATGACGAACTTCACCTGGTCGTTGGCCGTCAGCTCGCCAATATTGTCGTAGCGATTGCGCGAGACCTCGCCGGAGCCCGGTGTCTTGAGGTCGAGCACACGGCTGACACGGCGGTCGGTGGCGGAAATGTCCAGCGCGCCACTGGTTTCCAGCGAGACGTCATAGCCGGCATCGCACAGGCGTTGCAGCAGCGGGATGCAATTGGGCTGGGCCAAGGGCTCGCCGCCGGTCACGCAGACGTAGCGTGGTCGGTACTGGGCGACTTGCTCAAGGATGGCATCGAGAGTCTGGATCTCGCCGCCACTGAAGGCATAGGCGGTATCGCAGTAATTGCAGCGCAGGGGACAGCCGGTCAGGCGTACGAACACGGTCGGCAAGCCGGCGGTGCGCGTTTCCCCCTGCAACGAGTAGAAAATCTCGGTAATGCGCAGGGTCTGTTGCATATCAGCCACGGGCGTGACGGCTACACAGGCCATCCGCCTCCGTTGCGTTGGAGTCGTGGGCGCGCTCACAGGCGCCCGGAAGGCCCGGAACACAGCAGACATCAGCCGAGCTGAAACCACTGGCGCTTTCCAGGGGCGGGAATTCTAACGAAAAAACCCGCGACGGGCGCGGGTTTTCGGACGGTGCGGAACCTTACTTGAGGTTCTTCAGGTCACGCTGGGACAGCTGGGCAGCGGAAGTGCCCGGATACTGGGCCACGACCTGCTGCAGGATGCCACGGGCCTTGTCGGTATTGCCCAGGCGGCGCTCGACATCGGCAAGCTTGTACAGCGAATCCGGCA
This sequence comes from Pseudomonas sp. YH-1, assembly GCF_051990045.1. Classification (NCBI taxonomy): domain Bacteria; kingdom Pseudomonadati; phylum Pseudomonadota; class Gammaproteobacteria; order Pseudomonadales; family Pseudomonadaceae; genus Pseudomonas; species Pseudomonas sp. YH-1. The sequence continues at coordinate 6,049,358 of NZ_CP178184.1, forward strand.
CCTTGGCGCTGCTCGGGTAAGCCTGGCTGACACGGGCAAAGGCCTGGCCGGCACCCTGCAGGTCACCCTTGGCAAGGTTCACTTCACCGAGCCAGTACTGGGCGTTGCCAGCGTACTGGCTGCTCGGGTACTTGCGCAGGAAGGCGCCGAAGGCCTGGCTGGCCTTGTCGAAGTCCTTGGCCTTGATCAGGTCGAAGGCAGCGTCGTAGTACAGCTTTTCTTTTGCCGGGTCACCCGGCTCGCTGCTGGCGGCGGGCTGCTGTTGCTGGGCAGCGGCAGCGCCTGCTCCTGCGGCAGCCCCGGCACTGGCGCCGGCAGCGGGGGAATTGGGTTGAACAGCAGCACCGGCCGCTCCTGCACCTGCACCGCTGGAAAGGCGGCTGTCGATGTCCTGGAAGCGTTCCTGGTTTTCCTGCTTCATCTGCTGGATCTGGTTCTGCTGTTCTTCGAGCATGCCGCGCAGACGGGACATCTCGTCCTGCATCTGCTGCAGCTGCATGAACAGCTGAGCCTGACCGGAGACGGGAGTTGTCATCCCGCCTCCGGCGTAGGCGCCATCAGCGCCTGCGGTGCCATAACCCGAGGGCGGTGTGCTGGCATAGCCACCATTACCGTCCTGTACCGGAACCGCGGCTGCCGCCATGAGGGGCAGTCCGCATGCGATCAAGGTCAGAAAACGCAGGCGCATCGGCATCAGGTCTTACTTCTTCAGCTCAACGCGACGGTTCTGGGCCCAGGACTGCTCGTCATGGCCAGTGGCAACCGGACGCTCTTTGCCGTAGGAAACCAGTTCCAGCTGAGCCGGGGAAACGCCCTGCAGTACCAGGTAGCGCTGAACGGCCTTGGCACGACGCTCGCCCAGAGCCATGTTGTACTCACGGGTGCCGCGCTCGTCAGTGTGACCTTCCAGGACTACGCGCTGGCCGGAACCTTTCAGGTCCTTGGCGTGTACGTCCAGGGCACGCATGGCTTCCGGCTTCAGGTCGGAGCTGTCGTACTCGAAGTAGAAGGTGGTGATAGCGCGCAGAGCAGCTTCGTCGCTCAGGGAGCCGTCAACGGCACCGCTGTTTGCGCCGTAGCCAGCGTTCGGATCAACGCCGCCATTGGCGCCTTCGCCAGTAGCATCGCCTTTCTTGGACGAACAGCCGACGGCAACAGCCATGGCGAGGGCGATAACGGCAAATTTGCCGAATTTCAGCATTTCCATCATGTAACTCCTAATGAACCCCAGTGTATAAATTTGAAACAGTTGGCAACCGTCAGTTCAGGTAAGGGGACCAGGAAGGCTCGCGCACGTCGCCTTGAGCGGTGGGTAGCGGTAACCGAACACGTCCGTTGATGCTCACGAGCATCAACACGCCCCGGTCCTGCTGGCGGGTGGCGTATATTAGCATCGTGCCATTTGGCGCAACAGTGGGCGAATCGTCCAGATTGGTGTTGGAAAGTACCCGGAGATTACCGCGCTGAAGGTCCTGCGCCGCGATCTGGAAGTTGGTGAAACCGTCCTGGCGGTGAACCATGACCAGGGTCTTCTCATCCGCCGAGAGTTTCGGGTTGGCGTTGTAGTTGCCGATGAAGGTCACGCGGTCGGTAGCACCCGAGTTCACGTTCATCTTGTAGATCTGCGGCTTGCCGCCACGATCCGAGGTGAAGTACAGGGTCGAGCCGTCCGCACCCCAGAAGGGCTCGGTGTCGATCGCCGAGTTGTTGGTCAGGCGACGCAGCTGGCGGCTGCCCAGGTCCATCACGTAGATCTCCGGGTTGCCGTCACGCGACAGCACGAAGGCCAGGCGGTTGCCGTCCGGCGAGAAGGCCGGGGCGCCGTTGAGGCCTTCGAAGTTGGAGATCTGCTCGCGACGGCCAGTGTCGACGTACTGCATGAAGATGCGCGGACGCTTCTGCTCGAAGGACACGTAGGCAATGCGACGGCCATCGGGCGAGAAGCGCGGCGAAAGGATCGGCTCGCGCGACTGCAGCAGGGTCACCGGGCGGGCGCCGTCATAGTCGGAGCGCTGCAGGGTGTAGCGGGTGTTATCCACCGAGAAGCGCTCAGCGGTCACGTAGAGCAGCTTGGTGGAGAATGCACCCCTGATGCCGGTCAGCTTCTCGAACGACTGGTCGGCAATGTAGTGCGACATGTCGCGCAGTTGGTCGGTGGTACCACCGACGCTACCGGTCAGGACCTGCTCCTGGGTCGCCACGTTGAGCAGGGCGTACTGGATCTGCAGGCGGCCACCGCTGGGCACGATGCTGCCGACCAGGACGTACTGAGCGCCGAGGGCCTGCCAGTCACGGTAGATCACTTCGCTGGCCTGGGCCGGCTGGCTGATCATGTTCTGGCGCGGAATCGGCTCGAAGTAACCGGAGTTGCGCAGGTCATTGCCGATGATGTTCGACATGTCCTCGGGCAGGACGTTACCGCCCTGCCAGCCGAACGGAACCACGGCGATCGGGACGGCCGAGTCACGACCACTGGAGATCACCAGCGGGTCGGCGGCCTGCGCTGCGCCGGCCACCAGGGCCAGGGCGAAGAGCGCGAAGCGAATCAGGGTACTCACAGATCTAAATCCTCCGGTTTGAAGACCATTCGGCGCTGACGATACAGGCTATCGAAAGTGGCGCGATCCAGTTTTTGCAGTTCGGGAATACGGCCCACATTTCGGACCGCAGCCACCGCCGAATCGTCGAACGGCTTGTCACCACTGGAGCGTGTCACGCTCACATTGGTGATGGCGCCGCTTGGCAGCATCTGAATCAGCACTTCTACGCTCATTCCGTTACGAGCTGAAGGAGGACGGCTCCACTGCTGGCTCACCAGGCTGACGATCAGATCGTCGAAGTTGCCCGCCACCTCGTTACCTTGCTCGTCGGCCAGGGCCTGTTGCCGTTGCGTGTCATCCGACAGCAGTTCGGCCAGCGCCTGGGCCTTCTTGTCTTCCGTTGCCTTGCGGGCTGCGGCGGCGGCTGCAGCGGCAGCCTTCTTCTTCGCAGCCTCGACCGCGGCAGCCTTCTTCTTGGCTTCATCCGCGGCGGCTTTCTTCTTCGCGTCCTCGGCGGCCTTCTTCTTGGCGTCCTCGGCAGCTTTCTTCTTCGCCTCTTCAGCGGCCTCTTTCTTGGCCTCTTCCTCGGCTTTCTTCTTGGCGATATCCGCCTGCTGTTTCTGCTCGGCAGCCTTGGCCTCAGCCGCTTTCTTGGCGGCTGCGGCGGCATCGGCCGCCTTCTTGGCGTCGTCTGCCTTCTTGGCTTCTGCCGCTTTCTCAGCGGCATCTGCAGCCTTTTGAGCCGCATCAGCCTTCTTTTGTTCCTCGGCTTTCGCAGCAGCCAATGCCTGCTGCTCAGCCTTCTTCTGCTCGAGCTGCTCCTGCTCGTATTGCTTGGCCGAAGTCTTCTTCGACTCGCCGGCTATCTTCTGGTTGGTCTGCTGGGTTGCCTGGCTCTTGGACTTCAGCTGGTACAGGGTAGCCTGGACGATCGGCCGCGAAGGCGGCAGTTCAGGCGTACTGGCCCAGCTGACGAACAGCATGGCGAAGATCAGGACGTGCAGGGCCACGGCGAGGACCGTGGGCCAGAAGTAGCCTTCCGATTGAGAGCGCTCGAGCTGGTGCATCAACTACCTGGTGCCTCGGTAATCAGACCGACGTTGCCGACTCCGGCTTTCTGCAGACCGCCCATGACGGCCATGACCGAGCCATAGTCGACTGCCTTGTCCCCACGGACGAAGACCTGGACTTTCTTACCCTGGCGGCTGTTCTCGGCCATGATGCCGGAGGCAGCGTTGACCAGTTGATCGAGGTCCACGGCAGTCTGGCTGCCCTTGCCCTGATCGGGGTCGACTTCCGAACCCATGTTCCAGTAGTAGGTCTTGTCGGCCTTGATGGAGATGGTGAGCACGCGGGAATCGTTATCCTGCGGCAGCGCTTCGCTGGAAACCTTGGGCAGGTCGACCTTGACGCCCTGGTTGAGCATGGGCGCGGTCACCATGAAAATGACCAGCAGCACCAACATCACGTCGATGTAGGGCACCACGTTCATTTCCGCGACCGGCTTGCGCTTGTGACGAACTCTTGCCATGACGGCTTACCTCTTGGTCGTCTTCAATCGTCGCTGGTGTGCACTTTGCGGTGCAGGATGGCCTGGAACTCGTCGGCGAAGGTGTAGTAGCGGCCGATGAGCATTTCCGAGCGAGCGGCGAAACGGTTGTAGGCGATGACCGCGGGAATGGCCGCGAACAGGCCGATGGCGGTAGCGATCAGTGCTTCGGCGATACCCGGCGCCACGGTGGCAAGGGTGGCCTGCTGCACGGTGGCCAGGCCACGGAAGGAGTTCATGATGCCCCATACGGTACCGAACAGGCCGATGTACGGGCTGGTGGAGCCGACGGTGGCGAGGAACGGCAGGCTGGTTTCCAGCTTCTCTTCCTCACGGGAAATGGCAACGCGCATGGCGCGGGAAACGCCTTCCATCACCGCATCCGGGTCAACGCCGGCCTGCTGGCGCAGACGGGAGAATTCCTTGAAGCCGGCACGGAAGATCTGCTCGACCCCCGAGTCCGGATCGGGGTTGCTGCCCGCCTGGCGGTAGAGCTTGGACAGGTCGATGCCCGACCAGAAGCGCTCTTCGAAAGTTTCCAGGGCCTTCTTCGCCGAGCGCATCATGTTGCTGCGCTGGAAAATCATGATCCAGGAAGTGACCGATGCGGCCACCAGGGTCAGCATCACCAGCTGTACCACGACGCTGGCGTTACTGATCAAGCTCCACATGGAAGTATGGTCGACGACGTTCGGTTCCACGTTAATCTCCTGCTGAAAGGGTGTCCGGACTGCCGGCAAATGCCGCACGCAACACATCTGGGATAGCGCGGGGTTTCAGGTTGTCCGCCCGCACGCACGCCACCAGGAATCGCCCCTCGCAGAGCAAGGTCGAATCCGACGCCCGTCGAACCTGTTGACGAAACTTCAGGCTCGCACGGTTCAACTCCTCCACCTCGACGCTGACAAGCAGCTCGTCATCCAGGCGGGCCGGCGCGTGATAGCGCGCTTCGGCCGAATGAACGACGAAAAGCAGGTTCTCCCCCGCCAGCTGTGACTGGGCGAAGCCCAGATCACGCAGCCGCTCGGTACGAGCCCGCTCCATGAACTTGAGGTAGTTGACGTAGTAGACGATGCCGCCGGCGTCGGTGTCTTCGTAATAGACCCGATACCGCTGCTGGAACGGCTGACCCCCGTGTTGCGCGCGCATACTCTAGAACCAAGTAGAGACTTTGCCAATCGGCAATCGTCTACAAATGCAATTAATTACCATCTTCAGGGACGAACAGATCCGGCGTCGCCCCCTCCCCCATCCGCTTCGGCACATTCAGGCCGAAATGCAGGTACGCATGCCGGGTCACGACGCGGCCGCGCGGTGTGCGCATGATATAGCCTTGCTGGATCAGATAGGGCTCCAGCACATCTTCAATCGTATGTCTTTCTTCACTGATGGCCGCCGCCAGGTTATCGATACCCACCGGCCCACCGTCGAACTTGTCGATCATGGTCAACAGCAGGCGGCGGTCCTGGTGATCGAAGCCTCGCTCGTCCACGTCCAGCAGGTTCAGCGCCTTGTCGGCGATGTCGCGGCTGATATGCCCGGTGCCGCGCACCTCGGCGAAATCCCGTACCCGCCGCAGCAGGCGGTTGGCGATCCGTGGCGTGCCCCGTGCGCGCCGCGCGATCTCGAAAGCACCCGCCGGCTCGATCTCCAGACCCAGGATGCCCGCCGAGCGGGCGACGATGCTGGACAGGTCGTCCACACCGTAGAACTCGAGACGCTGGACGATACCGAAGCGGTCACGCAGCGGATTGGTCAGCATGCCGGCACGAGTCGTCGCGCCGACCAGGGTAAAGGGTGGCAGATCGAGCTTGATCGAGCGCGCAGCCGGGCCCTCGCCGATCATGATGTCCAGCTGGAAGTCTTCCATGGCCGGGTACAGCACTTCCTCGACGATGGGCGACAGGCGATGGATCTCGTCCACGAACAGCACGTCGTTGGGTTCGAGGCTGGTGAGGATCGCCGCCAGGTCGCCGGGGCGTTCCAGCACCGGGCCGGAAGTACTCTTGATCGAAACCCCCATCTCCTGGGCGATGATGTTCGCCAGGGTGGTCTTGCCCAGGCCGGGCGGGCCGAAGATCAGCGTGTGATCCAGCGCTTCCTGACGCCCACGGGCCGCCTGGATGAACAGCTCCATCTGTTCGCGCACCACCGGCTGGCCGACGTAGTCCGCCAGCTTGAGCGGGCGGATGGCGCGGTCGAACTGCTCTTCGCGGTCGCGAGTGGAAGCGGAGGAAATCAGGCGATCGGCTTCGATCATCAGTGTCTACCTAGACCATGCCCTTGAGGGAACGGCGGATGAGTTCTTCGCTGGACAAGCCTTCCTCCTGTACGGCGGCCACGGCGCGGCTCGCCTCCTGGGGTTTGAAGCCCAGGGCGATCAGCGCACTGACCGCATCGGACTCGGCGCTTGAGACTGCGGCAGCCCGCAGGGGTTCCACCACCAACGGCGCGATGGAGGGAATATTCTCCCACGCCTTGAATCGATCCTTCAGCTCCACCAGCAGGCGCTCGGCAGTCTTCTTGCCGACGCCGGGAATCTTCACCAGGGTGGAAGTATCCTGCGCCTGCACGCAGCGCACCAGCTCATCGACTTCCAGCCCGGACATCAGCGCCAGTGCCAATTTCGGGCCGACGCCATTGAGGCGGATCAGCTCGCGGAACAGCTCGCGCTCGCGCTTCTCGGCAAAGCCATAGAGCAGGTGGGCATCCTCGCGCACCACCAGGTGGGTGTGCAGGGTCACCGGCTCGCCCAGGCTCGGCAGGCGGTACAGGGTGGTCATCGGCACTTCCAGCTCGTAGCCCACGCCATTCACGTCGACGATCAGGTGCGGCGGCTGCTTTTCCGCCAGGGTGCCACGCAGGCGTCCAATCACGGGTGTTTGTCCTTGCTCAATGTTTTTCCGGATATCACAGGCGCAGGCGTCCGCCACGACGGCGGGCACCCACCAGACCATGCGGCACCAGGCTCTGCCGGGTGTGCGCATGGCACAAGGCGATGGCCAGGGCGTCGGAGGCGTCGATCTGCGGCTTCTGTACCAGTTTGAGCAGGTGCATGACCATCATCTGCACCTGCTGTTTGTCCGCGCCGCCGGTGCCGGCAATGGCCTGCTTGACCTGGCTGGCGGTGTACTCGGCGATCTGCAACCCCTCTTCCGCCGCCGCGACGATAGCCGCGCCGCGCGCCTGCCCCAGCTTCAGCGCCGAGTCGGCGTTGCGCGCCATGAACACCTGCTCGATGCCCATCATGGTCGGCTGGTAGGTCTGGATGACCTCGCGCACGCCACGGAAGACGATCTGCAGGCGTTCGAACAGCTCGCCGTTGCCGGTACGGATACAGCCCGAAGCCACGTACTCGCAGCCACGGCCGGTGTCGCGCACCACGCCGAAACCGGTAATCCGTGAACCTGGGTCGATGCCGAGAATCAGGGTCATGTCCGTCCGATCAAACCTTGTCCGTAACCTGTACTTCAGATAACAAAAACCGGAAGCGGGAGGCGCCGCTGACGACCACTCCCGCTTCCGGCTTCAGCACATCGCCGGTGGTGGGATCAGCCCAGCTGGGCCATCACCTCGTCCGGGATGTCCGCATTGGAGTAGACGTTCTGCACGTCGTCCAGGTCTTCGAGCATGTCGATCAGCTTGAGGACCTTCTGCGCGGTGTCCAGGTCCAGGGTCGCCACGGTCGACGGGATCATGGTGATCTCCGCTTCGTCGCCCTTGAAACCGGCTTCGGTCAGCGCTTCGTTGACCGAGATGAAGTCAGCGAAGGTGGTGAACACGTCGATGGAGCCATCCTCGTTGACCACCACGTCGTCGGCGCCGGCTTCCAGCGCGGCATCCATCAACGCTTCCTCGTTCACGCCCGGCGCGTAGCTGATCTGGCCCTTGCGCTCGAACATGTACGCAACGGAACCGTCAGTGCCCAGGTTGCCGCCGCACTTGCTGAAGGCATGACGCACTTCGGCTGCGGTACGGTTGCGGTTGTCGGTCATCGCTTCGACGATGATCGCCACGCCGCTGGGTGCGTAACCTTCGTAGGTCAGCTCGGCCATGTTGTCGGCTTCGCTGGAGCCCACACCGCGCTGGATGGCACGGTCGATGGTGTCGCGGGTCATGTTGGCGGTCAGCGCCTTGTCCACGGCCAGGCGCAGACGCGGGTTGTCCGCCGGAATGCCCCCGCCCTGCTTGGCAGCGACGGTCAGCTCACGAATGAGCTTGGTGAAGATCTTGCCCTTCTTGGCGTCCTGACGTTCCTTGCGGTGCTTGATGTTGGCCCATTTGGAATGACCAGCCATAACTCACTCCGTATCGCTTGTTTGCTTCGCTGGCGGCGCCCGCAGTGCGGGTACCGCCAGCTATTCGAATCGACTTACTCGGCGGCCTTCTGCTGCTCGCGCAGGCGGATGTTCAGCTCGCGCAGAGCCTTGGCATCCACGGTGCCCGGAGCCTGGGTCATGACGTCGCCAGCGCTCTGGGTTTTCGGGAAGGCGATGACTTCGCGGATCGACGCCGCGCCGGTCATCAGCATCACCAGACGGTCCAGGCCGAAGGCCAGGCCACCGTGCGGCGGTGCGCCGTACTTCAGGGCGTCCAGCAGGAAGCCGAACTTCTCTTCCTGCTCCGCATCGTCGATGCCCAGCACGCGGAACACCGCCTGCTGCATGGCCTTGTCGTGGATACGGATGGAACCGCCGCCCAGTTCGGTGCCGTTGAGCACCATGTCGTAGGCACGGGACAGCTTGCCGGCCGGGTTGGCCTCCAGCTCTTCCGGGGTGCACTTGGGCGCGGTGAACGGGTGGTGCAGCGAGGTCAGGCTGCCGTCGTCGTTCTCTTCGAACATCGGGAAGTCCACGACCCACATCGGCGCCCACTCCTTGGTGAGCAGGTTGAGGTCATGGCCGACCTTGATGCGCAGCGCGCCCAGGGCGTCGCAGACGATCTTGGCCTTGTCGGCGCCGAAGAACACGATGTCGCCATCGACCGCACCGACGCGATCGAGGATCTCGTTCAGGTTCGGCTCGGCGATGTTCTTCACGATCGGCGACTGCAGGCCTTCCACGCCCTTGGCGCGTTCGTTGACCTTGATGTAGGCCAGGCCCTTGGCGCCGTAGATGCCGACGAACTTGGTGTAGTCGTCGATCTGCTTGCGCGGCATGCTCGCACCGCCCGGAACGCGCAGGGCGGCAACGCGGCCCTTCGGATCGTTGGCTGGGCCGGAGAACACCTTGAATTCGACGTCCTTCAGCTGATCGGCCACGTCGACCAGTTCCAGCGGGATACGCAGGTCAGGCTTGTCCGAACCGTAGCGGCGCATGGCCTCTTCGAACGGCATGTGCGGGAACTCGTCGAACTCGACGTTCAGCACTTCCTTGAACAGCTGGCGGACCATCTTCTCGGTGATCTCGATGATGTCGCTTTCTTCGAGGAAGCTGGTCTCGATGTCGATCTGGGTGAATTCCGGCTGGCGGTCGGCACGCAGGTCTTCGTCGCGGAAGCACTTGGCGATCTGGTAGTAACGGTCGAAGCCGGCCACCATCAGCAGCTGCTTGAACAGCTGGGGCGACTGCGGCAGGGCGAAGAAGTGGCCCGGGTAGGTACGGCTCGGCACCAGGTAGTCGCGCGCGCCTTCCGGCGTCGGGCGACCGAGGATCGGGGTTTCCACGTCGAGGAAACCGTTCTCGTCCAGGTAGCGGCGGATGCTGCTGGTGATGCGCGCGCGCAGCTTCAGCTTGGCGGCCATCTCCGGGCGACGCAGGTCGATGAAGCGGTAGCGCAGGCGGGTTTCCTCGCCCACGTCAGAGTACTCGTCCAGCGGGAACGGCGGGGTTTCCGCCTGGTTCAGCACTTCCAGCTCGTGGCCCAGCACTTCGATGGCGCCCGAAGCCATGTTCGAGTTGCGCGCACCCTCGGGGCGCAGACGCACCTTGCCGGTGATCTTCACCACGTACTCGCTGCGCACGCGGTCGGCCTTGGCGAAGGTCTCGACGCGATCCGGGTCGAACACCACCTGGGCCAGACCTTCACGATCACGCACGTCGAGGAAGATCACCCCGCCGTGGTCGCGGCGACGGTGTACCCAACCGCAAAGAGTGACTACCTGGCCGTCCAGGCTCTCGTTCAACTGGCCGCAATAGTGGCTGCGCATCATGGTGTGTTTCGCTTCTCGAAAGTCTTGAATTCTAGGGAACCGCTCATTCGCTGGCGGAGCAGGCGCCGGCACCGCAACCGGTGGCCGGACAGGCCGCTGGGGCATCGCCGGAGGCCAGGTTCTTCTTCGCTCCGGTCTTGAAGTCGGTCTCGTACCAACCGCTGCCGCCCAGGCGGAAGCCCGGAGCCGACAACATCTTCTTCAATTCGGGAGCCTTGCAGGCCGGACAATCGACCAACGGCGCATCGCTGATCTTCTGCAGCGATTCCAGCTGATGCGCGCAGGACTGGCACTGGTACTCGTAAATCGGCATGGAACACCTTGGCTGTGTAACGCCACGGGTCCGCGTCCCGCGGCAAAGAGGCCGATTATAGCCTGAAAAATCCGCAGGTTGCAGCCGGGCTCCGGTGGCGGAAAAGCCAGCCGGGCGCACACCTTTTAATAGAAAACCTCAATCGATTGCCTTGATATAGACCAAGAGCTTCGCACCCGACCTGGTGATAGCCTCGAATCCAACGCTTTGAATCACCCGTGCCACGATGAGGAGATCGCCATGGACATCGATATCGGAATCGCCAAACAGGATCGCGCCGCCATCGCCGACGGCCTGTCCCGCCTGCTGGCCGACACCTACACGCTGTACCTGAAGACCCACAACTTCCACTGGAACGTCACCGGGCCGATGTTCAACACCCTGCACCTGATGTTCGAGGGGCAGTACAACGAACTGGCGCTGGCCGTGGACAGCATCGCCGAACGCATCCGCGCCCTCGGCTTCCCGGCGCCCGGCACCTACGCCGCCTACGCCCGCCTGTCCTCCATCAAGGAAGAAGAGGGCGTACCGGACGCCCAGGAAATGATCCGCCTGCTGGTACAGGGCCAGGAAGCCGTGGTGCGCACCGCCCGCAGCATCTTCCCGCTGGCCGACAAGGTGGCGGATGAACCCACCGCCGACCTGCTGACCCAGCGCATGCAGGTCCACGAAAAGACCGCCTGGATGCTGCGCAGCCTGCTCGCCGAATAACCCCTTCCCTTTATAAGCAGCCGGCCAGAAAGCCGGCTGCCTCCCCCTACGAATGGCCTAAGCGGTTGATTTGAGAAGGCAACTGGATTGCGGTTAAATACCCGCCGTGCGTTTCTCGCATAGGCCGCCCGGCACGCTTTCATTTTTCCTTTCTGGCGTCGCACCCGGGGCTGGCTGCTTCTTTATCTCGTTACCCGCTCAAGGTGAATCCGTAGCCATGTTGAAGATCGTCCATCTCGTGACGGGCGTCGCCGCACTCTTGCTCTCCCTTATCCCGAGTCTGCGTAGTGATGCCCTGCCCTACCTGCAACAGAGCGATGCCATCTACCTGGCCCTGCTCGGTCTGACCAGTCTCCTGCTCGCCCCGAGCAGCCAACTGAAACACCCCTCCGCCCTGCAAAGCCTCGCCACCGCCCTGGTCGTGCTGGCCGTGGTCCTGCAGATACTGATCCTGCTCGCCCCGCTGCCCTTCATCGGCGACCAGCCAGCCATCGTGCTGCCGCTGCTGAGCCTGGCCGGCGCCGTCGTCCTGCAATGGATCGCCAGCCTCAACAAACCGAGCGCCAGCGCCACCATCGAAACCTTCGCTGGCGTCGACCGCGAAACCGGCACTGTGAAGTGGTTCAACACCTCCAAGGGCTTCGGCTTCATCTCCCGCGACTCGGGCGAAGACATCTTCGTCCACTTCCGCGCCATCCGCGGCGAGGGCCACCGCATCCTGATCGAAGGGCAGCGGGTGGAGTTCTCCGTTGTCCAGCGTGACAAGGGATTGCAGGCAGAGGATGTGATTGCTGCGCTGCCTAATCGGCGCTGAGTGTTACGCCCATGAAAAAGCCCGCCGAATGGCGGGCTTTTTCATTCCAGAGCACGCGGATTCTAGCTATCCACCTAAGACTTCGTCCGCGAAATGACTATCCGACCGCAGGCCGCGCACTGGAACAAGGCGAACAATAGAGGGGGCTCACTTTTCCTGTGCCATTCGTGGCCTTCCCTGACCCCGCCTTTCAATTCGCCCCCCGGCACTCCTACAGCCCAACGGCGAACCATATCAGCCATTTCCCAAGGCCTTGCGGGATACGGTGGAAGCCGCTCCTGAGCCTGGATGCGCTACAGCGGTATCAGATAAAATATCGGCATATTTTCGACAATACGCCGCTCATTGCAGACCTATTCCTGAATGATCGCATCACGAGAGCTACGGCGTAGCCACAGAACATGATCCGAAGTGCCGAACGGCGTGGATCACGTAAAGGAGTTTCAACAGACACAAAAGACGCGGCCCCAAGGTGCTAGTAACACCCTGAGGCCGCTAACCACAACCAGCTAATAAGGAGCTGACCATGGCTGACGCGCATCATACGTCACACGACGCTATCCCTGAACATCCCGTTTCTGCCCGATTCTTCCCGTTGGATACGGGGTCACAACACAGCACCTACCCCCGCAATGCCACGCTGTATCTGAAGGCGGACGCACCAGCCGAAACGCTGTATGAAGCGGCGGATTACCGATTGCGGTCGGTGATAGACCTGCTGTCGGCGCTGCGCCTGGGCGACCCGGAACTGAATCCGTATTGCGCCGTCAGCAGCTCGCTGTTGTTGCTGGTCTCCGATGCCTGGTCGTTGTATCAAGCTGATCACGAGCAGAAACGAGGGCGGTAGTTAGTCGCAGACAATAAAAACCCCAGCTTGTTGGCTGGGGTTTTTATTGGAAAATTATAAATAAAAAAAGCGGGTGTTTTTTGATCAATCCGACCGATAAAAATACGACGACCAGAAGGTGAGACGTGGTGGTTCTGCAGGCTTTTCGCAAGCCCCCTCAGTCGACGGAGATAATGGTTTGGACGGAACATCAATACAGAATACAAAGAACAGACAGAGAAAAGCATACAAGCATAAATAAAAATCTACCAACCTGCTCCTCTACTGTATCACCAGAGTATTTCAGATAAAGATGCGGCCCATACATTGTCATATCATACAAATACGCAAATACATTAAATAAAAATATACACTGCAGAACTACTCTAGTGGCACTATCCAAGGCAGACTCCGCCACAACCCCGCTCAATACAAACATAGAAACCAGAAGAACCAAGAACGCCGAAATCTTTATAGAATCAGAAAGCCTATTTATTCTCAAAACCCTCCACATTATTTCTCCCCCTCCTCTGCCGAAAATTCCTTAGCTTTGTTTTTTCAGCGAAAAAGGGGACAGATTTATTTTCTTTACTCTAAACCTAACTCCGCGCCTAGTTTTAGAGTAGAAAAATAAATCTGCCCCCTTTTCAACCGGAAAAATAAATCCGCCCCCTTTTGGAACCTAATCCTTTGGCAAAGAAAAAAGAGAAACCAAATCATTGCAGAATTTCTTCATATCGAGGAAATCAATTTCCGCCTCAAAGCCAAAATACACATTTGATGACTCATCATCTTTTCCTCCAAGATTAAACATAAAGCTTACAAAGAAATATCCATCGTCGTCACTCTCTGCCTCCCCCGCTAAAAAGCCAATTTGAAAGTCATTATCCAAAGGCATATAGAAGTACGGCTCAAGAGACTCTCCCTCAACTACTGCGCCCACGCGCGAATCATAGCAATCCAGCAATCTTGAAGCATCAGCCCTATACAACCGACAATCGAACACTCTATCCAACAGCCCAGAGTACTTACCGTGAAATTCACACTTAATTGAAAAATCAACTATTCCCTCCGAGGGGAAAACCCCCTCCTCACAAAAGGATAAGACTCCCGCACTACTTTTAAGCTCTACGTCCATTTTCGCCAATCTCAAAATGGAAGACTTTCCCAGCCTTGGTTTCGCGCCATTTTCTCCACTTCCAAATTTTTAACAAAAATGGGACAGCTTTACTTTCTGCACTATAACCCTGACTCCGCGCCCAGTTTTAGAGTAGAGAAATGAACCTGCCCCTTTCCGGTCTACCTTTCGCCCTCAAATCTAACTGCAAGATTTTTTGGCGAAAAATCTCCGACCATCTGGAAGTATTTCTTCGATTTTCTTAACCTCACCTAGAGACCCACTTAATATTTCATCTATAACACCTATCAACTTTTGTGGAATTAAGCTTTCTACGTTTTCCAACTCACACCCTCTTTCAATCAAATTAACCAAACCACTAGAGCACCCAGACCGTGCAAGCTGGACCGCCATATATGGAGAAAACAGTATGCGTTCTGCTTCAACTACACTAATTGACTTTTCCTTAAGCGCAAAAGCCAAGCCCACAACAACAATAGAGAAAAACTTGTCCAAAGCATTTGACTCAACTGTATCAATAACAAACTGCTCATCTACTCGCATTACTCCACCCCGGCTTAACTTTAAAAAAAAAGGGAAAGATTTATTTTCCGTACTCTAACCCTGACTCTACGCCTAGCTTTAGAGTAGAAAAATAAATCTATCCCCTTTTCGTGGTCCCCTTTTCGTGCTGTCCCCTTTTCGGTCCTTCGCCTAGCTTTGCATCCCACTATAAGGATCCTCCACACTATCTCTCAACTCTTCTACTGCTTCATGAATCTCTATATACACGTCAGGAGATGTCTGATTGGGGTCAATTTCACTTAGAAATCTAAGAACCCGCCCAAGCCCCAGCCTCGAAACTATAGACACTATCGTTTCTGCTGACTCGATACATCGGCCATCCCACATTGAAATTAAGACATCTGCTACTGAAGACCTCACATCATCACTCAGAACGCAATAAGCATTCCATTGCCTATCACTCAACTCTGAAAGAGCCTCAAGCGCGCTCTCTTTGGATAAATCTCCAGACTTTAAGCATTTCAGCACATCTAAAAACTCAACCTTTATGCCCTCCACGGGCATAGACTCCGGAAGAGCTTGATAGTAACTAGAAGATTTCATCTCTCAAAAATCCACAGGAATATGTGTCAAATTGGATGGTTTTCTATACAGAACCCCATCCTGGCCCAACAACTTATTTCCTTCAACCGTCGCAGCCCCTTTTACAACTTAGAGCCCCAAGCCCTCACGCTCCATAACCGCCCTCAACTCCATCGTTATCATCAACGCCTCCTCTATAGGGACCCCTGCCCTTAACAAATACTCTTTCCGGCCAATTAGAGCAAAAGACTCCCGAAGACATGAAAGAACAAGCTCTAGCTCCCGTGAGTTCAAGATAAGCATAAAATCTTCACCAGAGCCTTTTTGCAAATCCATAAAGACCTCAATATGGAACAGCTTGAGCAGGAAGAGTGGAAGTATACTTTTTCCAGTTTTGGCTGGAACGCTGTACTTTCACCGCCGCTAGAGAAAAAGGGGACGAGAAAAAGGGGACAGATTTATTTCCCGTACTCTAACTCTGACTCAGCGCCTAGTTTTAGAGTAGAAAAATAAATCTGTCCCCTTTCCGCCAGTCCCTTTTCGCCTACAGCGTCAGTAAATGAATTTGGTGTTCGCTTTACCGTTAGGATCAATAGATAGCACGAATTTTCTCCAATCTCCTCCCGTATGCGACTTCATTAGCTCGTGCAATTCGTGCACTAAGCCGGAAGCATTATCCTCGGGATCATCCAGAAGCTCACTCACCGTTACCCCTCCAAGGATGAACTTATATTTAGAGCCTACTGACCATCCACCATTGTAAGCTTCATACTCGAACTCGCAGCACATTTCGTCATAGTTCCCACCGGCTGAGTCATGCATGATCTGCGTGAGGGAATTTAAAATCCTTACCTGCTGTTCAATACTCATTGCCCTGCCTCATTCTTGAATGACCTACGCATTTTCTCTCCGTTAACAGAATAGTCAATCACTAATGAATCTGGTCGCGCCGATGCTGGATCCCCCCTGGTAAAACGCACCGTCACCGCACCAACTTGGTCACCACTATCCAACGCCCTCTTGATGCTCATCTCCCAGCGCTTATAGGCAGAGTTATTAAAATTACTATCCTGCGGGAAAAGATTGAATCGGTCACAGGTTCCACCATATTGGCAACCTTGGATGTGCCCTCCCACGTCTGTTGACAGTCCCTCCTTGCCAACAGCTGTTTGACGCGAGTCTCGAACTCCCTTCTCCAGCGATGGTGTGAACGTAAGTTCATCGACATATCCGCTTGAGTTAGTTTTAAACTCTGTACCATTGCTCAGCTTGACTTGGCTATTTGGTGGTGGCTCGTTCAATACCTTGTATTCGGGCGTACCTTTACTAACCCTGGCCACATCAACCTCAACCAACTCCAATTGAGCTTCCCCTTTGGGCGGCTGATATTTTCCGATTGAAGCGGCCATCCCTTGTTTAACAGCCAAACCACCTATGACCGCGCTCATTCCCCCACGGCCACCGGCACCAGCAGCAGATTGCGCTATGGCCTCGGAGAAATCATTCAGAAATGCGTCAGTACTGTCTCCGCCTTGAATTATGAGTTCTCGGCCGAGCGCGAAGCGAGCCTCTTCGTTACCTTGGATATCTCCCCACATTAGGAAAGCATTGATCGCCTTTTCCTTCCTGACTTCCCGGTTGTAGTCCCAAGCAGCTTGTGCTTCGTCAGCCAGTTGCTGCTTGATCGCTGCACAACGAGTCGGATCACTAGTGCATATGGAAGAAATTTCCTGATCTCGCTCCCGAGAAAGATCGCGATACTCGTCCCGAATCTGCTTACGCTCTTCGTCTGTCTTAGCCTCCGCTAGACGACGCTCACGCTCCTTCATTTCACCGAGATAAAGGTAGTTGTTCTCAACCGCCGTCTTACCCGCCCCGGCCGCCGCCACAACCCCAGCGCTATCCCCCGTCGCCAAGCCACCCGCCATCCCCGCTGCGAGGGTGGAGAGCGCCGAAACGATCTGCCGTTCACTCTCCGTCAGGTCTTCGGGTTTCTTGTTGGGGTACACCGTTGCCGCAATCAGCTCACCCGTCGCAGCCCCCGCAGCGCCGGCCACGCCGGAGTTGCCCTGGGCATTCGCCACAATGGCCCCGAGTACCGCTTGGGCCATGATGCGGGCGGTGTCGTTGTCGCCGGTTTGCTTCTTGATCAGCGTCGCCACATAGGGCGCCGAGGCTCCCGCGACGGCCCCGCCGATATCACCACCAGCCAGGTATTGCAATGCTGCGGTGACGGCCTGGGCAGCCTTCTGGTAATTGCTGCCCGTGCCGTACTCGCGCATTACATCCTGGTAGGCCTTGGAGTTGACCAGAGCGTCGTTGTACTTCTTGATCTCATCGGCCGAGGCGCCTTCACCCGGCGGATACTTGCCGTCTTTCTCCAGCGCCTTGCGCCCTTCTTCGTTCGCCTTCATCTCGCCGTTGGTGCGAATGATGTCCATCGACTGGCTGCCGATCTGGGCAATCAGTTGCACTTCCTGCAGGCGGCGCTGTTCCTTCTCCTTGTCGAAGATGGGGCTGATGCTGCCGTTGGCGTGTTCGACGTCGCGGCTCAGGCTGGCGATGTCCTGCTGCTGGGCTTCACCATTGCGGATGTCGATGGTGCCGGCGCTGATGGCGGAGTGGGTGGTGCCGCTGTCGCTGTCGCCATGGGTGTAGGCGGTGACCATGCCGTTGGGCGCGTTACCGATGAACATCGGCCCATCACCACCGCCGGAGCTGACGCTGACGCCCTGTTGCTGCGTCTTGTAGTCGGCCTCGTTGCGGATATCGCGCCAGCCGAGGGTGTCGGTGCTCAGGCGGTTCTGGTCGGCGTCGGCGGTACTGGAGATGACGGCGCCGTCGAGCTGGGTGTGCTTGCCCACCTCGATGTCGTAGCCGCCCTTGCCGGCGTAGAGCCCGGTCTGCTCCTGCACGCTGTCGTAGTTGGAGTGGATCTTGCTCTTGTCCACCGAGAGGCTGGCGCTGCCGCCAGAGCCGATGATGGCGACGCTGACGCCGGCGCTGACGTTCTTCTGCTCGGACTGGTACTCGTCGGTGTCCTGCAGGCTGCGCAGGGTGAGGTCGCGGCCGACCTTGGCGGTGATCTGCTCGCCACTGACCTGGGCACCGATGAGGCTGGTGTCGCGGCCGCTGACGAGGGTGACCTGGCGGCCGGCATCGACGGTGGTTTCAGTCCAGGTGGTGCCGTTGCCGTGTTCGAAGCCGGTGCCCTTGTTGCCGTTGGCAAAGACGCTCAGACCACCACCACTGCCGCCGAAGCCCAGGCTGACACCGACGTTGCCGCCGCTGCTGCTGTTCTTGCCGTCGAGCTTCTGGGTGTTGGAGGCCGCTTCGAGGATAAGGTCGCGGTTGGCGGCGAGCATGACGTCCTGGCCGGCCTTGAGCTGGCTGCCCTGGATGCGGATATCGCCGTCTTCACCGACCTTGCCCGCGCCGGTGGCGAGGATGTTGAGGTTGTTGCCGGCGGTCAGGGTGCTGCCCTGGCCGATGCTCTGCTCCTGGACGGTTTTCGACTTGGATTGCTGCGAGCCGAGGGAGATGGCAATGCCGACAAACTGGTCAGCGTTAGCGGACGTCATGCCGCCCTGCTCCGCCGCCTGCCAGGCCTGGTAGCCGGTCAGGCCGGCCTGGATGCCCTTGAGGGCGGCCAGGCGGCTGTCGTCTTCATGGCGCGCTTGCTTGGAGGATTCGTAGGCGCTGTTCACCGCGCTGCCGACGCTGCCGGACAGGGCCAGGGTCAGGCCGCTTTTCTTCTGCTCGCGGGTTTCCTCGCTGCGGTTGCGGTTCTGCGCCTCGAGGATGCTGACGTTCTGCCCGATGAGGTTGATGTCCTTACCGGCAACGAGGTCGGAGCCACGGATGGTGAGGTCCTTGCCGGCCTGGATATCGACGTTGCCGAGCACGCTGCCGATGGTGCTGCCGCGGGTCTGTTCGGTGTGGTCATCCTGGGTGGTCTTCAGGCTGCTGGAGCCGATGGTCACGCCGATCCCGCCGCTGCTCATGAGACCGGATTTCTTCTTGGACTCGGCGTGGCTGGTCTCGAAGCTTTCGGTCGCGCCATCGATCAGCACGTTGCGCCCGGCCAACAGGCTGGTGCCGTTGGTGGAAGCGACGTCGCTGCCTTGCACGGCAATGTCCTGGCCGGCGCGGATGGCGATCTTGTCGGCGCTGACCAGAGAGCCGACCTGGGTGGTGCTACTGCTGCTGTCGACGCGGGTCTTGGTGGTGCTGGAGAGGCCGGAGCTACTGGTCTTGGTCTTGCGGTAGTAGCTGTAGTCGCTGTCCTGCTCGGAGACCAGGCTGACGTCGCGCCCGGCGTAGAGATAGGCCTCGCCGGAGGCGCTGACGCTGCTGGCTTTGAGGGCCAGGTCCTGTCCGGCGGCGATGCTGACGTCGCCGCCTGCCGTTAGCTCGGTGCCCTGCTGCTCGACGTGATCCTTCTGGCTGCTGATCTTGCGGGTGTTGCTATAGCTATGGCTCTCATCCGCCGCCGAGGCGAGGGTGACATCGCGGCCGGCGCTGAACGCCGCGTCGCGCGCGGCGTCGAGGCGGCTGGCGACGGCGTTGAGGTCGCGCCCGGCGCTGATGTCGAGGTCACGCCCGGCGCTGGCTTCGGCGCCCAGCTGGGTGGTGGTTTCGCTGTAGTAGCGGCGGCCGTTGAGCTGGCCGTTGGTGACTTCCACCGAGGCGATGTTGACGTCGCGGTCGGCGCCGATGAAAAGGTCGCCACGGCTCTGCAGCACGCCACCGAGGTTGCTGACGTCGCGGCCGGCGCTGATATCGAGGCTGTTGGCGGCCTCGATGCGCGCGGCGCTGTCGGCGAAGCTGGTGGTCCAGGTGCGGTTGGCGCTCTGGGCGCTGTCGATGCGGGTGACGCTGCGTTCGTTGATCACATCGCCGGTCAGCGCGGTGAGGCTGACGTCGCGCCCGGCGATGATGCCGCCGGCGGCGTTACGGATGCTGTCGTCGGCGAGCAGGTCGAGGCGGTTGCCGGCCTGGATCAGCCCGCTGTTGTTCAGGTTACCGGCACTGGCGCTGAGGTTGTTGCTGGCGCGCAGGGTGCCGGCGTTGTTGAGGTTGCCTCCGCTGATGAGGCTGACGTCCTGGCCCTGGATCAGCGCGCCGTTAGGTGCCAGACGGTTTTCCGCCTGGGCGAGGTAGAGCACCGGGACGAGGACCTTCTCGCCATTCACTTCGGCCTCTTCGAGCCAGACGATGTCGTGGGTCAGGGCCGCGACCTGTTCGGCGGAAAGAGCCACGCCGAGGCTCAGGTGGACCTGTTCCTTGTAGGCGATGGCGTTGTCCATCAGGTAGCGGAACAGGGCTTCGTCGCTGGCCATGCCGTCGATGAAGCGCTGGCCGGTGCGCGCGGCCACAGCCTGCTGGATCAGGCGCTGTTCGTAGAGGCCGTCGCCGAGGCGCCCCCAAGGACTGGGCCTCGCTATATTCGAATTCTTAAAGAGCCAGGCACTTCCGAGTTAGAGTAGAAAAATAAATCCGCCCCTTTTTCTGCACCTTTTCTGCTTTCCATATACTTATGCAGAAGCAGAAACTTTATTCAACGAAACCGTCATTTCTAAAGCAATTTTTGAGTAATTGACACCACCATCCAATGCAGGCTGTTTTTTCAATTAATCCAAGGCATAAACAATCTCCACTCGGCAACCGATTTGAAATAGAGGCATGTCCGCTTTATCATTTATATAAATCCCAACATCCCGAACTGAGCCATCGTCCAACAATATTTCAATACCGTTATTCACTTCACTGCCATCTTGGCCTGCAACATACGTGCGACAGATTACTCCAGAAACGAGAAACAATGGAATTTTGCGCTGCTCGATACTTGACCACCACTCTGACGACCCAAAAAGCCCGTGCGTCCCTTTAAGCCCCATCGGCCTAGAGAAATTCAAAATTAGCGCCTGTGCTAAGGCTATTTGTTCTGGGTCATTTTTTAGCTCTTCTGAAAGCTGGTACACCCGCTTCATCGGAACTCCGTAATTATCTAAGCTTAGCAACATTAATTTTTTCCTCTACTAGAGAAAAAGGGCAGAGAAAAAGGGGACAGATTTATTTTCCATACTCTAATCCTGACTCCGAGCCTAGTTTTAGAGTAGAAAAATAAATCTGTCCCCTTTTCTCAGTCCCCTTTTCTCAGGTCTTTGCTTCGACCAGTTTCAGGCTGTTCAAATCCGAGCGCTCCTTCGCCCTGCTATATTTTCTATATTCATTTTATTACCAAAACATAAAAATCCTGACTCAGGATCATCAAACTCCCCCAAAGGTTTCAGAACAACCCCCCCCGAGAAAGCAACATACTCCATATATGTCAAATCATCCTGCACGACACCAGACCATCCAATACGCAAAGCGCAATTCACATCAAAGCCATCAGGAACAGCCAAAACATATGAACAACGCTCTTCCAGGACCAACTTAACCACATCAGATAGAGAAATTCTAGACAATCGAGTTGCGCAGAAAAATTTAACCTCTCCATCTTTATCAACTAGAAACTCTTGCTCAAGGTCATTACCCTTTAGCTCAAACCCTCTAAACTTTAATGAGCCCCACAAGCCTCTATACCTAACAACCCTAGTATCCTTTTGCCATGTCGAGTTAGTGACAAACAACCAAAATTCGTGGCGAGGATATTTCCTCTTGATCAGATCAAACAAAAACTCCAGAACAAAAAATACGGATCCCTCCCGCGCACCTCCACGTAAGAAACTCGCAACAGCCAACTTCCCCTTAGGACGTCCAGAACTCCCAATTTTCACAATATCATTATCAGAAAATACATCGGGACAACTCTTAATAAAAATATCAGTAGTCATAATGATTACCGGCCTCATCGTTAAAATGACGACCTCTATTCTGCGGATCCCCAACACCAAAATCGTGACCACCAGCATCATCACGAATTCTCACTATTTTCGTTCCACCACCCGGAGTAGAAACCTTGAACTCATAAATCCGTCCAGGCTGCGGATTCCCGCGTTTATCGACATTAGGTAAAACGGCACTTGGCTCCTGACTGACTGGAATGCCTGATTGGCGCTTTGCTTCATTAAATGCACCATTCCGCCCTGCACCTACGGGACTCATATTTGGAGGTACGTTTCCCTTTGGAACACCGCCCTTGTTACCTAGCGCCACGCCTACAATAGCAGCTGCTAAATCCCCACCCCAATCAGCTTTTTCCGCCGAGATCCCCATGGACTCTAGGTCAAGAGTCTTGCTTACCTTGATCAACTGCCCAATAGCGGCGATGTTCTGCATGTTGTACCGATGCAGATCCGCCTTCATATCGAGTGGGATCTGATCGTTGGCGTACAGAGCCTCAAATTTCTGTTGGAGCTCTAGCCGCTCAGTGACGAGGTAGCCAAACGCGTTGACGCATCCGCCAGGGTTCACAGAGCAAACTGCTGCCAACTGGTCATTATTGGCAACACTCAACTGCCTAAACTTGTCCTTCACCTCATCGCAATTGTTCTTTGCTCGGCAGGTTGCGGCTTCACGCTCAAAATCGTCCAGCTCGTGCGCAAGGTAGTTGTATTGCGCCGAGTTTTTGGCCACCCAAGCCGCACTCTCAAGGGTTTTGCTGTCTGCATCAGGGTTCTGCAAGGCTCCGGCGAGGACACCTACGACCTGAGCACTCATGGTGACCAGTGCTTCACGATTATCTGGGTTTAGGTTCTTAAAGACCCCATCCAGGCTTGCCACGAGAGCTTCGTTGGCGCCCGCAGCTGCAGCACCTGTAGCAAAACTTCCCCCACTGGCCTCCGCAACCATGCCCCCCATCAAGGCGTGAAGGGCAATCATGGACGGGCTGCCAGACTGCAGATCATAGGCGCCACCAAAGTCGCCTACAGCGTTGAAACCGGCGGCAGCAAAAGTGTTGTAGAGGCTGTTCTGCAGCGCGTCGCCCAGCCCACCACCTTGTCCTAGCGCTTGGTTCAATAGCGCAGAGGTGGTGTTCTGCATGGCCTGGTTTGCCGCAAAACTACCTATGCCGTTCCAGCTACTCAGATCAGCAACGGTTTTTCCGTTGACGATCTTGATGTTCGTGTCAGCGCCGCTCCAATCGTTGAACCAACCTGCTGTGGCACCGCCGACGGCACCGGCAATCGCGGCTTGTTTCAGGCTGTCACTGCCAAAGGTGTCGCTCAGGGTTTGGCCAAGGTTGCCCTTGTTGTTGATAAAGCTGACGCCAGCAGTTCCCGCCAGACTTCCCGCAGCGCCCACGCCAATACCGGTGACAACGGTTCCGGCACCCGCAGCGCTCAGGGCTCCGGCAGCAGCAATGCCGCCAGCCGCAGCCGCCACAATGGCGACGATGAGCTGTGTCGCCGGCCCCATGCCCGAGTGGCTGTAGCTGTAGGAGTCATGTATTTCCTTAACTCGCTGCCAGTCCACATCCCCACGAGCTTCAGCTTCCTTCAACCAACCCAGGCCCGGATCCGCCTGCACCATCGCATCAATGGCCTGGCTGACACTCTTCTGGTCGATGTGCTTGTAGTCGATCTTCAGCCCATCAACCGCTTTGATGGCGATGTTGCCCTGGGCGATCATCTGGGTCTGGCGCAGCGTCTCGTCGGTCTTGCCTTCGCCCTTGGAGCTGGTCCAGGCGAGGTCGCTGTCGCTCTTGGCGTGGCTTTCCTGGTGCAGGTCCTTGACCGCTTCGAAGGTGACTTCGCCGCCGCTGAGGATGGCGATGTCGTTGCCCGCTTCCAGCTTGGCGCCCTGGTACTTCTGGTCGCCGCCGCTGAGCAGGGTGATGTCGGAGCCGGCGCTGATTTCGCTGCCCACGGCGCGGACATCGGTGACTTCGTCGCGCTGGGTCTTCTTCTTGCCCCAGCTGCCCTTTTCCTCCATGTCGTACAGCGAGTAGTCGCTGTCGTTGGCGGCGAGCAGTTCGATCTTGTCGCCGGCGACCAGGTAGGCCTCGTTGCCGGCGCCGATCTTGCTGCTAACGAGGGTGAGGTTTTCACCCGCGCTGATCAGGACGTCGCCGCCGGCGGTGACTTCGGTGGCCTGCTGGCCAACGTGGTCTTCCTGGGTGGTGACCTTCCTGCC
The DNA here is from genome assembly GCF_051990045.1 of Pseudomonas sp. YH-1. Lineage (NCBI taxonomy): Bacteria > Pseudomonadati > Pseudomonadota > Gammaproteobacteria > Pseudomonadales > Pseudomonadaceae > Pseudomonas > Pseudomonas sp. YH-1. Next base: position 6,073,570 of record NZ_CP178184.1, read on the forward strand.
GCCGCCCTTGTACTTGGCGTCGCTGTGTTCTTCGTTGGCGGCGGAGGCAAGGACGACGTCGCGCCCGGCGCTCATGGCGATGTCGCGCGCAGCGTCGATGCGGCTGGCGACGGCGCTGAGGTCGCGGCCGGCGTTCAGCTCCAGGTTGCCGCCGACCTGCACGTCGCTGCCGTGCTGGGTGACGCTGGTGACGTTGCCGGTAATGCGGCGGCTATGGAAGTCGAAGCTGTCGACCTCCTGAGCGGCTTCCAGGCGCAGGTCACGCCCGGCGATAAGGTTGGCATTGCCGCTGGCCTGCAGGACGCTGCCGGCGCTGATCAGGTCGCGCCCGGCGGTGATCTCCAGGTCGCCGCGCGCTTCGATACGGGCGGCGTTGTTGGCGATTTCCTTGTGGATGCGGTGGGCGTCGTTGCTGGCGTCGATCGAGGTGATGCTGCGCTCGTTGATGACGTCGCCGGTCAGGGCGGTGAGGCTGACGTCGCGACCGCTGATGATGCCGCCAGCCGCGTTGCGGATGCTGTCGATGGCCAGCAGGTCGAGGCGGTTGCCGGCTTCGATCAGGCCGCTGTTGTTGATTTTGGCGGCGCTGGCGGCGAGGTCGCCGCTGGCGCGCAAGGTGCCCTGGTTGGTCAGGTTACCGCCGCTGATCAGCGACAGGTCGTTGCCCATGATGAGGGCGCCGTTGGCCGCCAGGCGACCATCGGCCTGGGCGAGGTAGAGCACCGGCACCAGGACCTTTTCGCCATTGATGGTGGCTTCTTCGAGCCAGACGATGTCGTGGGTCAGCGCGGCGACCTGTTCGGCGCTCAGGCCAACGCCCAGTTGCAGCTGGAGGCTGTCCTTGTAGGCGATGGCGTTGTCCATCAGGTACTTGAACAGGGCTTCGTCGCTGGCCATGCCGTCGATGTAGCGCTGGCCGGTGCGGGCGACCACCGCCTGCTGGATCAGGCGCTGTTCGTAGAGACCGTCGCCGAGGCGTTTCTGCGCCTTGTCCGGGTCGTAGCCAAGCTGGCCGAGCAGGTAGTCGGAGCCGAGGAAGCTCTTCAGGCTGGTCAGCTCAGGGTTGGTCTCGACCAGGTATTTGTGGCTGTTGTCCGGCGTGGCGCTGCTAGGCAGGCCCTGCACACGCGGGACGTTGATGGCGGCGCCAGACTCTGCGTCCGTGCTGGCTGCGTTATTGCCCAGGGCGACGTTACCAGCGCCGGCGGTGCCGCCGCCCAGGCTCTGCTCGCGCTGCGCTGCGCTGATGGTCTGGCCGTTGAAACTGAGATCGCCGGCGCCCTGTACGGTGCCGGTGTTGCCACCGCTGCCACCCTGGCCGCTGAGGCGGAATAGGCCGTTCTCCCCTTGAGGCAGGCTGAAGCCCGGCAGGGTGACGGGGTTGACCTGCTTCTGGGCGAGGTCCGGCGGCAGCTGCGAGGTGATCGCCAGTTGCACGGTGGTGGCACCATTGGCCACGCCGACGTCGCGCGGGCTGACGGTCTGCACTCCGGCATCGCGCTTCACCACGCTGTTGTCGAAGCTCTGGCTGGCGTTGATCACCACGTCGCCGGTGGCCTGGATCACCGCAGAGGCGGCGGGCGTGCCGGAGACAGGGATGACGGACTCGGTCATGCTCCGAAAGGCTTTTCCCTCCGGATAGCCACCAGACTCAAGAATCTGCAGTCGAGTCAATGCGCCGGGACTGTAGTCTGGCGAACTGGGATCGTTGTAGCGGTTGTAGAGGTCTTTGTTGTTCCGAACGGCCCAATACAGGTTGTCATCACGCGAATAGAAGCTGCCATCAAGGTGACGCTCTTCCCCACCAGCAGCGCCTTGGTTGCGGAAGGTGACCGTCTGGATGTCGATATTGCCGCCCGAGGCGATGCTGCTGTAGAGGTTATCGAAGGAGCCGCCACGGAAGCGGAAGTCACCGCCGGCGGTAATCGAAGCTTGAGGCGCGTCCTTGAGGATGATGTCCTCATAGCGCTCCCAGGACTGGAACTTGAATTCGCAGCCCTTGCCATCGCAGACATCGTCGGCATACATGCGGAAATTGCCGGCAACAATGCGCTCGCCAATCTGGAAGTCGTCGGCACGGCGGTTGTCGAAATCCTGCACCAGCAGGGTCATGGCCCCGCCGCTCTCGAAGCTGCCGGAAATGTTTTGCACGCTGCTCGCCCAGCCTTCCTGGTCGTTGGCGGCGATGTGCAATGTGCCCAGGCTGTAGAGGTCGGCGTTGCGGTTGGTGAAGTTCTGCGTGCGCAGCTGCATGTTGCCGCCGCTGAAGATCAGACCGTTCTCGTTGAGCAGGCTACCGGCACCCAGATACAGATTGCCGGCGTTGCCGAGACTACCGCGGTTGTTGAGGCTGGCTGCGCTGACGCGCAGGTCCTGGGTGGCGGTCAGACGACCGCCGTTGTCGAGGGTGCCGCTGCTGTTGATGACTGTCGTCGCGCCACCGCCTCCAATGCTGCCGCTCAGACCTATACCGATGTAGCCAGCGCCGAGGGACAGGCTGCCCAGGCTGCTCAGGCGGCCATCGGCGGTGTAGTTGCCGCTCAGATCGAGATCGAGCGTGCCGTCGCTGGCGATCAGGCCGCTGTTGGTCCAGTCGCCGCCACGACCGATCAGGCTCTGCGCGGCCAGCAGTTGGCCGTAGAGCCCCTGGTCGAGCTGGCCGATGTCCAGGTTCAGGTTGCGCGCCTGGATGATCGCGTTGTTGGTCCAGTTGTCGGCCTGGTAGGTCAGGCTGCCGTTGGAGGTGAAGTTGCCACCGGCCTGGCCGGCCTGGGCGAGGTCGACGCCAAAGGTGCCAGTGCCGACGTGCAGCACGTTGCCGCCACCGTTCTGCAGGGAACCGGTCTGCAGAAGCAAGTCCTGGGTGGCGCTCTCGATACGACCCAGGTTGTTGTTGAGCAGGCCGCCGCTGGTGATCTTCATCTGCGTCGGGCTGGCCGCGAGCAGCAGGCTGGCAGGTGCCTGGCCGAGTGCGCGGATAGAGCCCAGCACGTTATTGATGCTGGCCGCGCCGAGGGTCAGGTTGCCGCTGCTTTCGATCAGGCCGAACTGGTTGTTCAGCGCGCCAGTGAGGCTGGCGTCGAGGTTGCCGGCGCCAATCTTGCCACCCTGACCGAGAGCCGCGCCGTCGTTGAACAACTGGTTGCCGCGCAGGTAGAGCAGACCGCCGGCATACAGGCCGCCACCCTGGTTATTCAGGTCGGTGGTGCTGATGCGATTGTCGCTGCTGACCGCAGAGAGGTGGCCGGTGCGGTTGTCGATACCGCCGGTGGCGGTGATGTCGAGGCCCTTGGCCTGGGTGGTGCCGGCGTTGTTGCTGAAGGTGCCGGTGACCAGCTTGAGGTCGCCGTTGGCGGCGTTGAGGACGCCGCCATTGGCGTTGTCGAGGCTGGCGCTGTGCAGGTCGAGCTGGCCGTTCTGGCTGATCACCTGGCCGCCCTGGTTGCCGAGGGCGCCAGTGGCCTTGAGGGTGGTGTCGCCCTGGCCTTGCAGGGTGCCGGCGCTGTTGTCGATGCGGCTGGCGCTAGCGCTGAGCTGGCCGGTCTTGGCGAAGATCAGGCCGTCCTGGCCGTTGAGCAGTTCACCGGTAAGGGTCAGGGTCAGGTCGGTTTGCGCGGCCACGGTGCCGCTGGCGCTGTTGTCGAAGGTGCCGGCAATGACCTTGAGCAGGCCCTGGCTGGCGAGCTGGCCGCTGTGGTTCTGCAGGCTGCCGAGGGTCAGGTTGAACGGGCCGCCGCTGGCGATTTTCGAGCCGGCGCCGTTGTTCAGCAGTGCGCCGAGCAGGCCCAGGCGCAGGGCGCCCTGGCTGATCAGGGTGCCACCGCTGTTGTCGAGACTTTTGGCGTCGTAGCCGACGCTGGCGGCGCTGATCTGGCCGCCACCGTTGTTGATGGCCTTGGCGCTGCCGGTCAGGCTGCCTTGCGTGCTGAGCAGGCCGGCGGCGCTGTTGTCCAGATCACCGGTGAGGGTCAGGCCGAGGTCGCCCTGGGTGGAGACGATGCCGCCGGCATTATCAAGGCTGCCGGCGTTGAGGCTGAGTTTGCCCTTGCTGACCAGCGCGCCTTCATCGTGGTTGTCGAGGGCGCCGCTGAGCGTCAGGGTCAGCGCGCCATCGCGGCTGGAGACAGTGCCGCCGCTGCTGTTGTCCAGGCTGGCGGCGTTGACCACCAGCCCCTGCCAACCGGAGAGCAGCCCCTGGTTGGCGTTGCGCAGGGTGTTGGCGTTCAGGTTGAGCTGGCCGGCGCTGATGAGGCGGCCCTGGTCGCGGTTGTCGAGGGTGCCGCTGGCGGTCAGGGTAAAGCCCTGGCTGGCGGAGATTTCTCCACCCCGGTTGTCGAGGTTGCCCAGGCCGTTGATCGTCAGGGGGCCACCTGCGCTGAGCAGGCCGCCGCGGTTGTCAAAGTCGCCGCGCTGGGCGTTGGTGCCCAGGTCGAGGGTGACCTTGCCTTCGCCGATCAGCGCAGCTTGCTGCTGGATCAGTTGGGCGACGATCAGGTGCAGGTCGCCCTTGGCGGAGATTTCACCGCCGCCGGTAGCTTCGAGCTTTCCGCCGCGCAGGGTCAGCGCGCCCTGGCTGGTGATCAGGCCGCCGGGCTTGCCGGTGGCGCTGGTGCCGTTGAATACGTTGCCGCTGCCCAGGTCCAGACCCTGGGCACCGCTGATGACGCCGTCGCGGTTGTCCAGGTCAGCCGTGGTGCCGTCCAGACGCCCCTGGGCAAGCAGACGGCCGTCACGGTTGTCGGTGGTGCCGGTGGCCAGCAGCAGGCTGCCGCTGGCGGAAAGCAGGCCGCCCTGGTTGTTCAGGCTGGCGCTGCCGACATCGAGCTTGCCGCCGGCGACCAGTGCGCCGTCGCCGTGGTTGTCCAGCGCGCCCTGGCTACGTACGAGCAGGTCGCCCCGGCTGGCGAGGGTGCCGCCCTGGCTGTTGTCGAGGCTGGCGGCGGTGACGCTCAGGCCATTGCTGCCCGACAGCACGCCGGCGCTGCTGTTGTTCAGCGCAGCGGTGGCGAGGGTCAGGCGGTCGCTGGAGAGGATCTTGCCGCCCTGGTTGAGCAACGTACCGGTGGTGAGGGTGAAAGCGCGGTCGCTGGAGATTTCCCCGCCCCGATTGTCGAGGCTGGCGACATTGCGCAGCACCAACTGACCCGGGCTGCCGAGCAGGCCGCCAGCGTTGTTGAGGGCACCGCCTTGCAGGTCGAGGTCCACTCCTGCCTGGCCGATCAGCTGGCCGCCGCCGTGCTGGTCGAGGCCAGTCACGCGACCGTCGATGACGCCACGGGCGGACAGGCTGCCGCCCTGGTTGTTGTCCAACTGGGCAGTGGCGAGGTGAATGTCGGCGTCGGTGACGATGCGGCCTTTCTGGCTGTTGTCCAGTGTGGCGCCTTGCAGACTGACGTCGCCCGCCGCACTGATGACGCCACCGGCGTTGTTCAGGTCGGCACCGGCGAGGTCGATGGCCGCGTCGCTGAGCAGCTTGCCGCCCTGGTTGTTCAAGGCGCCGGCGAGGCGCGAGAACAGCAGGCCGGCGCTGGAGACGGTACCGGTACGGTTGTCGAGGCTGCCGGCGTTGAGGGTCAGGGGACCCTGGCTGAGCAGCGCGCCGTTGCCGCTGTTGTCGAGCGCGCCAGACAGTTGCAGCCAGAGATTCTTCTGGCTGCTGAGCAGGCCGCCCTGGCTGTTGTCCAGGCTCTGCCCGGTAACGGTCAGACCGTCGCGGCCGGCCAGGGTGCCGGCGCGGTTGGCGAGGCGCTGGACTTGCAGGTTGAGGCCGGCATCGCCGATGACCTTGCCGGCAGCGTTGTCGAGGCTGGCGGCTTGCACATCGACCTTGGCGCGGCTGGAGATTTCCCCGCCTTGGTTGAGCAGGTCGCCGCCCTTGAGGGTCACGCCGTTATTGGCGGCGACCAGGCCGCCATTACGGTTGTCGAGCTGACCGGCTTCGAGGTTCAGGGCACCCTGGGCCAGCAGTTCGCCGCCCTGCTGGCTGAAGTTGTCTGCCTTGGCGAGCAGGTCGCCCTTGGCGCTGACACTGCCTTTATTGTTGTTCACCTGGCCGGCGGTCAGGTTCAAAGCCGCGCCGCTGTCCAGGCTGCCGCCCTGGCTGTTGTCCAGTTGGCCGACGTCGAGTTTCAGCTCGCCCAGGCTGCTGATCACGCCCAGTGCGCTGTTGTTCAGGCTGGCGCCGGAGACGGTCACGCCGGCATCGCCGACCACCAGTCCGCCGCGGTTATCCAGATTGCCGGCCTGCACGCCGAGCGCGCCCTTGGCCGAGAGCAGGCCGTCGGCCTGGTTGTCGAGTTTCTGTTGGACGCGAGCCTGCAGGGTGCCGTTGCTGACCAGGTTGCCCTTGCCGCTGCTGTCCAGGCTGTCGAGGGTGAAGTTCAGCGATTGCTCGGCAGAGAAAAGACCGAGGCGGTTGTCCAGCGCACCGCCACTGACTTGCAAGTGGTTGGCGACGGCCTTGCCGCTGCGGTTGTCCAGGCGTGCGGCGCTGAGGGTCAGTTGATTGTTGGCCAGCAGGCGGCCCTGGCGGTTGTCCAGGTTAGCTGCAGTCACGCGGGTATCAGCGCCCTTGAGCGCGCCGCCCTGGTTGTCCAGGGTGCCGCTGGCATTGACCTCGAGATTGCGGCTGGCAATCGCGCTGCCACTGTTGCGCAGGTTCTGCGCGGTGATGGTCACGTCCCCCTGAGCGTTGCGGCTGTTGTCCGCGTTGACCCCGGCTTCGACGATGCCGCTGTTGCTGACCTGCGCAGCGCTCAATGCCACGCGCTGGCCGGCGGCCAGGCTCTGGCTGTTGTTCAGTTGGCCGTTGGCGCTCAGATCGACTGTGTTGCCGGCGTAGGTCGGCCCGCTCAGGGCGATGTCCTGCGCCTTGGCGCGCAGGCTGCCGGCAGCGCTGGTCTGCGCCAGGCTCAGTTGGCCGTTGGCGTCGATCTGGATATCGCCGGCACTGGCGGCCATGTTGCCCGCCAGCTTCACGCCCACGCCCTGCTCGGTGCCCACCAGGCGAATCGCCCCGGCGTACATGCCGCCCAGCGCGGAGCTGTCGATGGCCAGTTGCGGCTTGGCGCTGCCGTCGTCGGCCTTGGCGGTGGCGGCCAGGGTCTCGGCGTCGACCTGGTTGCGCCCGGTCACCACGGCGAGCTGCTTGGCGTAGAGGTCGGCGTTGAGCTTGGCGCTGCGGGTGATCAGTTCGAACTGGTCAAGGTTGCTGGCGTTGAGGCCGGCGCCTTCGACGGTGATCTCGCCGCCGTCGACGTCATAACCACGCAGGCGCTCGCCATCCATCAATGGCTTGCCGGTGGTCAGCGTGGCGCGCGGGGTGTTAACAAAACCGCACCCGGCGCAAGTGATGCCGTGTGGATTGGCGACGATGACGTGGGCGGCCTGCCCGGCCACTTCGGTGTAGCCGCGCAGTTGCGACGGGTTGCCGCCCGTGACTTCGTTGAGGATCTTGCTGGCTGCGCCGCCCTTGAGGTTGGGGTTGCCGACGATGATCCCGCCCAGTTGGGTGGACTGGGTCTTGCCGGTGGCGTTGTTGAGAATGAGGCCGTTCTGCCCGACGTTGTAGTCGGTGAACTTGTTGTGGGAGAGCCCCGCGCCGTTAGGCGTGGCGATGTTCACCACGGGCACGCCATTGCCCGCCGCGCCCAGGTGGGTATTGCCACCCGCTGCCGCATCCACCGCCAACTCGGCCGCTGCCGCGACGATGGGGTTGAGGAACAGGATGCCGGTCAGAACACTGGCAATGGCCTGGTACAACGGGTGGCGTACGTCCATGTGGGAATCTCCCAGGTACTAGCTGGTAGCAATCAGCTAAAGAGCGAAGCGGTTCAGAAGAAGACGTCGACCCGGAAATAAACCGGATGCTCACGTCGTTCGATGATGTCGGGGCGCTCCAGCGAGCGCGCCAGGGTCACGGAGGCGGCGGCGTACTGTCCGCGCGCGCTGAACTCCACGCCATGGCCACTCATGCGTCCGGAAAGGCCGGTGTTGTATCGACCGTGCTCGATGGCGCCGAAGTCGTAGGCGTAGGCCACGCCGTACTCCTGCACCCAGGGCAGCAGCGGCTCCCAGGTCACGGCGCGGCGCCAGCGCAGCTGGTTGCGCCAGTAGTAGCCGGAGTCACCGGATAGCGTCTGGTCCTTGAACCCTCGGATCGAGCTCAAGCCCCCCAGGCTGATGCGCTGCGGGCTGTAGAGCAGGTCTTCGCTGTGCTGACCGGTGGCGAGGCTTTCGAAGCTGAACGCTTCGTCCCACAGCTTGAACGGCTGCAGGTAGCTCAGGGTCAGGCTGTATTTGTTGTAGCGGGCAGTGGGGGTGCCGTGGGGCGCACCGTGTTCGTCGTCCTGCGCGCCGAAGGCGCCGATGCCGCGCTGCCAGCCGATGTCGGCGTTGACGAAAGCGCTACCGACGCGCCGGCCGTGGTTGAAACCCAGGCGGAATTCGCTGAGATGAGTGCTGGAAACGTCGAGCAGGGTGTCGTCGATGTAGTTGCGCGTGCGCTGGTGGCTGAGGCCGAAGTTCACGCCGGTCTTGCTCACATCGTCCCGGTGCAGCACGCGCTCCGCGCCCAATTGGTGGGTCTCGTTGTCGCCGTCGTACTTGAAGGCGAAGCCGGCGTCTTCGTTGCGGGTACGGTAGTAGTTGCGGCTGTAGCTGTAGTTGAAGGTCCACCAGCCGTAGGGAACGCTGTACCACAGGCTCTGGTTGTCGGAGTGCTTCCAGTGGTCGCTGACCACGTCCTCGCCATAGCGCAGGCCGAACTGGTCGGCCAGGCCCAGCGGGCTGTCCCAGTCCAGGCCGACGCCGGCCTGCTGCTCGCCGGAGGTCGCATCGCCGTTGTTGTCGCGGCTGGCGGAGACGCGCCAGGGCTTGCTGCGCTCGCCCTTGAGCTGCACGCGGCTGCCGCCCACTTCCTGGCCCGGCACCAGCTCCATCTGCGCCTGACGCGAGGGAAGCCGGTTGATCTGATCGACCAGTTGCTCCAGGTCGCGCAGGTTCAGCACTTCGCCGGTGGCGCCGGGAAAGGTCATCGCCAGCTCGCGCTCGCTGGCCAGTTCCGATTGGTCGAAGCCCTCGAAGCGCCCCTCGACCACGATGATCTTCAGCTCGCCGCTGGAGAGGTCCTGCTGCGGCAGGTAGGCGCGGGTGGTGACAAAGCCGCGCGAGAGGTAGTGGTCGGTGATGCCCTTGAGCAACTCGTTGAGCTGGTTTACCCCCAGGCATTTATCGCGATAGGGCGCCAGCAGCGCCTCGCGCGAGCGCGCATCGAGGTGCTCGGCACCTTCGAGGCTGATGCTGCGGATGGTGAAGCAACGGGTGTCCGGCGCGGCGGTCGGACGCTCCTCGCCGGGCGCCTTGCCAGGGAGCTGCTGAAGCTCTTCCAGGCGCTTCTGCTGCTCACGCAGGAGCTGCTCCTGGCGCTGGCGCTGGAGGTCGTTGTCACCCGGCGTGGGCAATGGTGCGGCAAAGCTTGCCGAGGCAAAGCAGAATGCCAGGACGGGCATCCAGCCACGGTAGAGAACATGCATCCTTACGATCCCTGTCATCTGGCCAAGCGGCCAGTCCATCCCAAAAGACGGATTGGATCATATTTGATACATGATGCCCTTAGGCCATTATCCCGACGAACTGTAGGCTATTTCCCGATTTCCGAGAGACGCAGCGCACAAACGATGCTTGCCTGTGCGCCTGATTGTCACACTCCAGACACCAACGCCAGCCGACAACCAGGAACCGAGTTGCGCCGGGAGGGCGGCGGCGTGGCAGCGGAGCAAAACTCAGTAATGCGGCGGCGGCGCCTCGTCTTCTGCGACGCCGACTTGACCCTGCAGGTCCTCCAGACGCTTGAGCAGCGCCTGCATCTGCAAACGCAGGCGCTCGATCACGCGCTCCTGCTCGTAGACCACATCGCTCAGGGTTTGCAGCGCATCATCCTGGAAGGCCAGCCGGCTCTCCAGATCGGTGACCCGGTTTTCCAGATCCATCATTTACTCCTGACTGAAGCGAAAGCCATCGCCCAGCGCCATGCGCAGTTTCTCACGCACCCGCGCCAGCTCTTCCTTTATATAAGGAACGGCCGGGTGCTTGCCCCAAACCGGCCCCGGCCAGGCCGCGTCATCCTGCTTGCGCACGATAACGTGCATATGCAACTGGCTGACGACGTTGCCGAGATTGGCCACATTCATCTTGTCCGCATCGAAGGTGTCCTTGAGCACTTCGGCCAACTGTGTGGCCTCGCGCCACAACTGTTGCTGGTCAGCAGCGTCCAGCTGGAAGATTTCACTGACGTCTTCGCGACGCGGGACCAGGATGAACCACGGATACTGCGAGTCGTTCATCAGCAGCAGACTGCTCAGGGGAAAATCACCCACCGCGATAGTGTCCTGCTGGAGACGGGAATCCAGGGTGAACATAAGACCTCTCCTGTTCGACGAACCTTGTTTTGAGCCTAGCTCCCGGAGGGAGCCGAAGGGCGCGAAGGATACTAGAGAGCCCCGCGGGCGAACACGCCCGATCGACGCCCCGCGCTGAAGCAGCACATTCCAGCCCCCGCACCAGCATGGGGCGTGACGCGAATGGGCATATCCCGACAGCAGGTGCGTGCAGGAATTCGCACGTGATTCCACGCAAATGGCGGCGAAAAATCGATTCAACCGCCACAACTACGGCATGCCCGAAAACGACATCGCCGCTCGCCCTTGTTGCAAATCCTCAACAGAAGCCGTGAAATGCGTCAACACGTCGCAAGACGAGCACTGTGAAGGCAGCTCCGGGCATTTGTGCACGGTTGTTGCTAGAGGCAAGGACAGCGCACCGACGGCCACCCCTTCTGGAGAAGTGGACGCGGAGGCGGGAGAACTAAAGAAGTGGTCAATGGAATAGAGAGCCACAAGGACTGAAGCATCATTGAAGCAATCAGGGGGCAATCTCTTTTTGCAACATGAGAACTGCTTGAATGCGACATGCGTCATGCAGCTTTGCGACAGTCCCGTAAAGATTTTGTGTGTTCATTTGGGCAACTATCGCCAACTGAACACGCGTGCTATAAGTTAGCGCCGACAAAAAAAGAAAGAGCCGTCACCGCGGCATTAGTGATGGCAAATAATTTCAAAACCAAAGGAGCAATCACAATGAAAGTGATGAAGTGGAGCGCCATCGCCCTGGCGGTATCTGCAGGCAGCACACAACTGGCAATGGCCGAACCCTTCGTAGGCAATCAGGCTGACGCCAAGGGCTTTGTCGAAGACAGCAGCCTGAACTTCCTGGTTCGCAACTACTACTTCAATCGCAACAAGAAAGACGGCGCCACCGACGCCCGTGACTGGACCCAGGGTTTCTGGGCCAATTACAACTCCGGCTTCACCCAAGGCACCGTGGGTTTCGGCGTTGACGCCTTCGGCTACCTGGGTCTGAAACTCGACGGTGGCAGCGGCTACGGCAGCACTGGCAACCTGCCGGTTCACGATGACGGCGACAAGGCTGACGACTTCGGCAAAGCCGGCGCAGCTGTCAAGATCCGCATCTCCAAGACCGAGCTGAAATTCGGCGACATGCAGCCCACCGCTCCGGTGTTCGCTGTAGGCGGTACCCGCCTGCTGCCGCAAACCGCCAGCGGCTTCAGCCTGATGAGCAGCGAAATCGACGGCCTGGACCTGGAAGGCGGTCACTTCTACTCCGGTACCGGTCAGGACACCACCAACCGTGACGGTGAGATCTGGTCCCAGTACGGTGGCGTTACCGCCAACAGCGCTGACTTCGTGGGCGGCAAGTACGCCATCAGCGACCAACTCTCCGCTTCGCTGTACGGCGCCAAGGTCGAAGACCTGTGGGACCAGTACTACGTCAACCTGAACTACACCCTGCCGATCGCTGACAATCAGTCCCTCGGCCTGGACTTCAACTACTACAACACCCGCGACGAAGGTTCCGCCAAACTCGGCGACATCAGCAACAACACCTTCTCGCTGGCCGCTGCTTACACCATCAGCGCGCACACCCTGACCCTCGCCTTCCAGAAAGTGAACGGCAACACTCCGTTCGACTACATCGGTATCGGCGACAACAACGCTGGCGGCGACTCGATCTTCCTCGCCAACTCCGTTCAGTACTCCGACTTCAACGGCCCGGGTGAAAAATCCATCCAAGGCCGTTACGACCTGAACATGGCCGAGTACGGTGTTCCGGGCCTGACCTTCATGGGCCGTTACATCTACGGTAAGGACATCGACGGCGACAAGATCGATCCGAACAGCCCCTACGCCAACTACGGCTATGGTCCGGACGGCAAACACCGTGAGACCAACCTGGAAGCCAAATACGTCATCCAGAGCGGCCCGGCAAAAGACCTGTCCTTCCGTGCTCGTCAGGCTTGGCACCGCGCCAACGCCGACCAGGCTGAAGGCAACGTCGATGAGTTCCGCCTGATCATCGACTACCCGCTGTCCGTTCTGTAATCCAGAACGAACTGCAGGTAACTAAAAAGCCCGGCTTCTGCCGGGCTTTTTTATTGCAACTTACCTACAACTTCGAACGTATCTGTTACATCGGCAATACATAGGTGCCCGTTACATGGGCAACCAACTCTTGCGGATTGCTGACCGAGTAGACAGCTACTTCGCAAACCACCTGCCGACGCCCCAGCTTCAATATCTTCGCTTCCGCCAACAGGTCTTCCGGCTTCGGCTTGCTGAGAAAGTTGATATTGAGATTGGAAGTAACGGCCATCTCGACGTTATCCAGCTGCGCCAGGATCACCGCGTACATCGCCGCGTCCGCCAGCGACATGATGGTGGGGCCGGATACCGTTCCGCCTGGGCGAACCATCCGGTCGTGGAAAGGAACTCGCACGAAGGCACTGCGCCCTTCCAGTGCATCGATGCGTAAATCCATGTCGTCCGCCATGGGTAATCCCGCGCGGATGAACGCCTGTACCTGGGCTGCATTCAAACGACTCACGCCACTCCTCCGTCTCCGCCCGCCGCGCCCTGTACGCAGCCAGACCTGCACCGTACAATGCCCAGCCTATATCTCCCTTCGCAACCGACAAAACGGCCAAAGATGCGTACCAGTCAGTACCTGCTGTCCACCCTGAAAGAAACCCCTTCCGATGCGGTCGTCATCAGCCATCAGCTGATGCTGCGCGCCGGCATGATCCGCAAGCTGGCGTCCGGTCTCTACACCTGGCTGCCAATGGGTCTGCGGGTACTGCGCAAGGTGGAGACCATCGTTCGCGAAGAGATGAACGCCGCCGGCGCCCTGGAAGTGCTGATGCCCGCCATCCAGCCCGCCGAACTGTGGCAGGAATCCGGCCGCTGGCAGCAGTACGGCCCCGAGCTGCTGCGCCTGAAGGATCGCCATGACCGCGACTTCTGCGTCGGCCCGACCCACGAGGAAGTGATCACCGACCTCGCGCGCAACGAACTGAACAGCTACAAGCAGCTGCCGATCAACATGTACCAGATCCAGACCAAGTTCCGTGACGAGATCCGTCCGCGCTTCGGCCTGATGCGCGGTCGCGAGTTCATCATGAAGGACTCCTACTCCTTCCATGCCAGCCAGGACTCGCTGCAGGCAACCTACGACGTGATGTACCAGGCCTACAGCAAGATTTTCACTCGCCTGGGCCTGGACTTCCGCGCCGTACAGGCCGACAACGGCTCCATCGGCGGCAGCGGCTCCCACGAGTTCCACGTGCTGGCCGGCTCCGGTGAGGATGACATCGTCTTCGGCGAATCCACCGACTACGCCGCCAACATCGAGAAGGCCGAGGCCCTGCCCCGCGAAAGCACTCGTGGCGCCGCCAGCGAAGAACTGCGCCTGGTCGACACCCCCGAGACCAAGACCATCGCCGCCCTGGTGGAGAAGTTCGGCCTGCCGATCGAGAAGACCATCAAGACCCTGGTGGTACACGCCGCCGAGGAAGGCAAGCTGATCGCCCTGATCGTTCGTGGCGACCACGAACTCAACGAGATCAAGGCCGGCAACCACCCGCTGGTAGCCGCCCCTCTGCAGATGGCCAGCGAAGCGGACATCAAGGCCGCCATCGGCGCCGCTCCCGGCTCCCTCGGCCCGCTGAACCTGCCGCTGCCCTGCATCATCGACCGCTCCGTGGCGCTGATGAGCGACTTCGCCGCCGGCGCCAACGTCGACGATAAGCACTACTTCGGCGTGAACTGGGAGCGCGACCTGCCGGTACCGGAAGTCGCCGACCTGCGTAACGTCGTCGAAGGCGACCCGAGCCCGGACGGCAAGGGTACCCTGATCATCCGTCGCGGCATCGAAGTCGGTCACATCTTCCAGCTCGGCACCAAGTACAGCGAAGCCATGAAGCTCTCCGTACTGGGCGAGAGCGGCAAGCCGGTCACCCTGATCATGGGTTGCTACGGCATCGGCGTGTCCCGCGTGGTCGCCGCCGCCATCGAGCAGAACTACGACGACCGCGGCATTCTCTGGCCGGCCGCCCTGGCGCCCTTCCAGATCGCCATCGTGCCGATGAAGTACGAGAACGAAGCCGTGCGCGCCGCCACCGACAAGCTCTACGCGGACCTCACCGCCGCCGGCTTCGAAGTGCTGCTGGACGACCGCGACAAGAAGACCAGCCCCGGCGTTAAGTTCGCCGACATGGAGCTGATCGGCATCCCGCACCGCATCGTCGTCAGCGAGCGCGGCCTGGACGAAGGCACCCTGGAGTACAAGGGCCGCCGTGACGCCGAGTCGCAGCCTGTCGCCCTGTCCGACCTGCAAGCCTTCATCACGGCCAAGATCCGCAACTGAGCAGAGCGATGTCCACCGGAAGTACCACAAGCCTCGCGGCTGCCGCCCTGTGCGGCAGCCTCCTGCTGAGCGGCTGCGCCAACCAACTGCCGCAACGCAGCGAGCATGAAGAGCGTGTCGAGCGCAAACTGCTCGACCACAGCCTGCAGATCGATGTGGGCACGCCGGGCACCCTGGAACTGCCGCAGCGCCGCATCCGCGTGCAGGAACAGAAGACCTTCGAAGTCACCGAGTTCGAGGTCACCCGGCGCTACGACCGCTACACGCCCTACCAGGGCTGGCGCAAGGTGTACGAAATGCCGCTGGGCGTCGTGGCCTTCGTCGGCGGTATCGGCGCCAATGTGGTCAACGTGTTCGCCCTGGGCAATCTGCCCGAAAGCGTTACCCGCGGCTGGATCCGCTACGGCATCGACGGCATGAACCCGTTCATGAACGTCGAGTCCAACGGCCGCGCCGAGCAGAACCTGGCCTCGATCGACGAGAAGCAGCGCGATAAGCGCACCGAGTACTCCAGCCTGCCCTGGTCGGAGCGCCCGGTGACCGTCACCGCCGGCAAGAACTCCCAGGAGCTGCTCACTGACCGCCACGGTGTACTGCGCCTGAACCTGCTCGAAGGCCCCTTCAGTGACGATGAAGTCAGCCGCATCGGCCGCCTGCAGTTCAGCGTCCAGGACCCTTCGGACGACACCCGTGCCGACGCCAGCCTGCTGGTCAGCCGTTCCCTGCGCGGCAAGCTGCAGGAAGCCCACGCGCTGATCTACGACGACCTGGAAGGTGACGACGTGCACCACTGGGTACACCGGGTCAAACGCCTTTCCGACCTTGGTCTGGAAGAGGAAGCGAGCGAACTGGAACAGAGCCTGATCGAGCTGACCCGCAACGATCCGGAGCTGCAGAAGGAGTTCCTCCACAGCCTGATGACCGACGCCGGTCGCCTGGCAGCGGACCCCGGCGTCAGCAACTGACGCCTAGCGACGAACGATGAAGCCGGTGATGCCCTGGGGTGTCATCGGCTTCAGCTCCACCGCCGCTACCTTGGCCTTCACCGGGCCGCGCGCCAGCCACTTCTCCAGCTCGCGCACCGCGTCTTCCTCACCTTCGATCAACAGTTCGACGCGCTCGTCCTCGAGGTTGCGAATCCAGCCATCGATGTCCAGGCGTTCGGCCTGCTCCTGGGTGCTCTGGCGGTAATAGACGCCCTGTACCTTGCCGCTGATGTAACCATGCAGACAGATCCTCGCCATCACTGCTTCTCCTCGCGCAATGCGCTCAGGCGCGCTTGCAGGCCCGTGGCGGTCTGCTCACCGAGCAACTGCTCGCGCAGCTTGCCCTCAGGGTCGACGATATAAGTGACAGGCAACGCTTCGCTGCGCGGCAGGCTGTAGCGCGAAGCAGGGTCGTCGGCCAGTACGGTGTATTGCACACCGAGAGCCTGAGATGCCTTCGCCAGGTCTGCGTCGCGCAGTCCATCGAAGTTTACCCCCAGCACCCGGAAGCCCTTCGACTTGCCCTCCTCCGCCAGGTGATTCAGCTCGGGAATTTCCTTGCGGCAGGGTGCACACCACTCCGCCCAGTAATTAATGACTAGCCACTGGCCATCTAAACTCGCAGCGGGTACTTTCTGTCCATGCTGATCGGTGCCATAGTCCGCCGAGCAGCCGGCCAGGATCAGGCCGGCCATCAAGCCCATCACAATACGGAGCCGCACTCCCATGCCTTCAATCCTCGTGTATGCGGGGTGGTCATGATGCTCGATGCCCTGCGCCTGGAGGTGCCGGACATCCTCGAAGAAGATGCCGAGGCAATGAGCAATCTGGCGGTCAGGCTCCAGGAATCGCGACAGCAGCCCCTGCAGGAAGGTTTGCAGAAGGCCCTGGGCACGCTGTTCCGCCTCAACCGATGCGCGCTGACCTTACTGGAAAGACAACGCGCCCTGCAAAGCCTCAGCGAAGAATACCGGCATTACGAACGGCTGATCCGCCAGGAAAAGACCCCTCCGGCGCTCTTCGTGCACTTCTGCAGCGAACTGGCCGCCGGCTTCAAGCGTCTGCTGCTGCAAATCCTGCACGGTCGCAAGCCGTCGCGCCCCCACATGGCCTGGTGCCTGTACATGGCCCAGCACTTCCTCGCCCAGGCCCTGCTACGTCACTATCAGCAGTACCAGCAGCCACCAGGCAGCCTGTGGCGCGATAGCCACCTGCTGTACTGGATCGGCGAACACCAGGAGTGCCTGGACGAGCCGGTGGCGGCGGCTTTCGACCCTATCCCGGCCGGCACCTTGCGTGGGCTGTACCAGCAGATACTGCTGCTGGCCCTGAGCAACCCGTTCCACCTGACCGAGGGCGAAGCGCCTCAGCTGTTTACCGCCCTGGCGCCGCTGGCCACCCTGGGACGCCTGCTGCCCTGGGACGACGAGGAACAGGAAGGCTTTGTCGTGGACCTGGGTTCGGACGAGCCCTGCCTTGCCGCCGAGCGAGCGACGGATGCTCCGGCCGAACAATTGCGCCGACTGGAACTGGGCGCCCTGCTGATTGCCCTGCACGACCCGGCGCCGCTGCGCCGCCTGGACCAGGGCGCGCTGCTGGAGCGTGTCCGTCACCATTGGCTCGGGCACCAGGCGCGCCGCCACGAGCGAGCCGAACAGAGCGGCACTTGCCGCCTGGTGGTCGGCCTGGCAGCCATTCAGCAGCACCTGCTCGACAGCTCCGCCAGCCCCTGCCGGGAAGCGATGCTGATGGACGCCAGCGCCGGCGGCGCACGAATCCTGTGTCCGGGCCAGCAGGCCGGGCAATTCCCCGTCGGTCAGTTGCTGCTGATCCCTGGCAACGCTGGCACCCCCACCCTCGCCGTGGTGCGCTGGCGGCACCTCAACGGCGATGGGCTACATCTTGGTCTGCGCTATCTCAAAGGGCTTCCCCGGCCAGTCTGGCTGCGTCGCGCACCTGACGCCCAGCGTCACCCTGGCGTCCTGCAAAGCACTCCGGAACCCGGCAACGGCTGGTACCACGGACTCTGGGTACCCCAGGGCAACTTCGTCGAAGGCGAGAACCTCTGGTTGCAACTGGCCAGCTTCGACAACCAGACCATCCTGCCGCTGCCCGCGGCCAACCTCAGCACGTCATTGGTAGCTCGCCACCCACTGCGCCTGGCCTGATTGTCGATTTTGGGAGAGATGTCACAGGCAAGATCGGCAGTAGGCCCGGAATGCCTGGGAACCCTGTCCCTATAATTCGAACGTTCGTTCTGACTCTCGGGACGACTCTCGCTCGCCGATTACTCAGCGGCCTTCAGAATGCGACTGGCGCCATGTACGCCAGCCTCCATCGACAGGACAGCCCGATGCAGCCTACAGACCAGCTTGTCAGCAAGGTTCCCAGCCATATTGTCGCCAGCGCACGGCCGGCCAATGCGGCCAACGGGGGGCGACTGGCCGACTTCAATGTCGCGGTCTGGCTGCATTTGCCCGGGGTGGCAGAACTGCCGGTGACGCTGCTGCTCAACTACCGCGATGGCGAGCGCAGCCGGGAAGTGGTGATTGACCATGGCACGGTCAACAAGCAGAGCCGCATCCTGCTGTCAGGCGTGGCGCGCCTGGCGTTTTCCCAGCGGATCGAGGATGCGCAGATCAAGCTGCGCGCGGCCATACCCCTGTCGCGGGTCATCGCCGAAGAGGTCTTCATGCAGGCGGTGGAACAGCAGGCCGGCGCAACGCGCCCGGTAGCCACCAGCCTCTGACGATTCAGCCCAGCTGGCGCACCAGGGTATCGTCGTCCGACGGCTCGACCGCGGCGGATTCGGCAGCTTCCTGCGAGACCGAAGGCAAGAGCGACTCAGGCCAGCTGCTGAATTGCAGACCAGTGATTCTATTCAACCGCTCCAGGGCGCTCGACAGATCGCGCTGATGCAGGTGCACTACGTTGTTCTGGTCTTTTTTCATGGATTCGATGGCCTTGGAGGAACTTCTGAAGGACTCCTGTGTCCTGAAACCTCCATAGCCAGAACTGTGCCAATTCTGAAATAGCGAGAATTGGCGCATTTCTGAAGTGGTACAAAGCCGCAACAGAATCAGATTCGCCGCAAACTGACGTTTTGCGTCACTCGGAATGTGACGGCTTCAACCATTTCGCCAGACTGTCGCCAAACAGCTCCTGCCGATCCGCCTGATAACGCGCCAGCGTCTCACGCAATTCCGGATACCAGGGCTCGTCCAGCTGTGCCGGAAGTGCCTCCAGGCAAGGCAGCGGCCACGGGCTGCGGTTGAGCAAGTGATGCAGGCTGTAGCTGCCCAGATCACGGCACAGCACCCAGGCCGCGGTAGTAGAACCCGCGCGGCAGACCAGTTGCTCACCCTCCAGGAAATCCAGCACCTCTTCCCACTCGTCTTCCGGCAACAGCCATCCCGCGCGGTGCAGGTGCGCCAGGCGCGTCGGCAGACCATGGCGCTGGCGATCGAAGAACACCCTCAGCACCCCCAGCACCACCAGCAAGCGCGGCATCGCCCGATGCCGCCAGAGCCGGGTCGAGGACAGGTTGCAAACCAGCTCCGCACCGAACAGCACGATGAGCCAGGACAACCAGACCCACAGCAGGAACAGCGGTACCGTGGCGAAAGCGCCGTAAATCAGCTTGTAGCCGGGGAAGAAGCTGACATAGAAGCCGAACAGCGACTTGGCCGCTTCGAACAGGATCGCGGTGAAGGCACCGCCGGCCAGGGCATGCAGGAACGGCACCCGCGCGTTGGGAACCGCCGCGTAGATCAGGGTGAAGGCCGCCACGCTGGCCAGCAACGGCATGAACTTCAGCAACATCGCCGCGCCAGGCAACGCGTGGGGGCCGGAGAGCAGCGACAGCGAAGTCACGTAGGTGGATACCGCGAAGCCGGTCCCCAGCAGCAGCGGGCCCAGGCTCAGAATCGCCCAGTACAGGAGGAAGCGCGTTACGCCCCGGCGTGGCTGGCGCACGCGCCAGATGGCGTTGAAAGCCTTTTCGATGGTCACCAGCATGGTGAAGGCAGTGACCGCCAGGAACGCCACGCCCAGCCAGGTCAGATGCCGCGCCTGCACGGTGAAGTTACGCAGGTAGGCCTCGACCGCCTCGCCAGTGGAGGGCACGAAATTACGGAAGATGAACAGCTGGATGCGCTCGCCCATGCCCTCGAAGGCCGGAACGGCCGAGAGCATGGCGAAGGTCACGGTCATCATCGGGACGACCGCGAACAGCGTGGTGTAGGTCAGGGCCGCAGCGCTGTTGGGCGCCTTGTCGGCCAGGAAGCGCTGGACCAGATAGCGGCCGAATTCGACCAGGCCCTGCAAGCGTTCGTGCATGAAGTGTCCTTTGGCTGCACTGAAAAAACCGTCCTCGTAGATCGCGGCGAACGACAGCGGTTCAGTCCAGTCCGAGGAGGCGGTTAGAATAGCCGCCACTTCATCGGCCTTGCGAGTCCCGGCACATGAGCCAGATTTCAATTTTCCACAATCCGCGCTGCTCCAAATCCCGTGGCGCCCTCGAACTGCTCGAGGAACGCGGCATCCAGCCCCAGATCATCCGCTACCTGGAAACCCCTCCCAGCGCCACTGAACTCAAGGTGCTGCTGGGTAAGCTCGGGATCGGCGCGCGCCAGCTGCTGCGCACCGGCGAGGACGAATACAAGGAACTGAACCTGGCCAACCCGGCACTGGGCGATGACCAACTGATCGAGGCGATGGTCAGCCATCCCAAGCTGATCGAGCGTCCGATCGTCATCGTCGGCGACAAGGCAGTGATTGGCCGTCCGCCGGAGAAGGTACTGGAGATCCTGCCTTGAGCGCGCCTTATGTCCTCGTCCTCTACTACAGCCGCCATGGCGCCACCGCCGAAATGGCGCGGCAGATCGCCCGTGGCGTCGAGCAGGGCGGCCTGGAAGCGCGCGTGCGCACGGTGCCCGCAGTGTCTACCGAATGCGAGGCCGTCGCCCCAGACATCCCGGCTGAAGGCGCGCTCTACGCCACCCTGGATGACCTGAAGGACTGTTCCGGCCTGGTCCTCGGCAGCCCGACCCGCTTTGGCAACATGGCCGCGCCGCTCAAGTACTTCCTCGACGGCACCAGCAGCCTGTGGCTCACCGGTGGCCTGGTCGGCAAGCCGGCCGCCGTCTTCACCTCCACCGCCAGCCTGCACGGCGGCCAGGAAACCACCCAGCTGTCGATGATGCTGCCGCTGCTGCACCACGGCATGATCATCACCGGCATCCCCTACAGCGAGCCCGCCCTGCTGGAAACCCGCGGCGGCGGCACGCCCTATGGCGCCAGCCACTTCGCCACTGCCGACGGCAAGCGCAGCCTGGACGAACACGAGATCACCCTGTGCCGCGCGCTCGGAAAGCGCCTGGCCGAAGTCGCCCGCAAACTGGAGAGTTGAATGGCCCGCAAGAACAAACCGCTGCCGCCCATGGAATGGCTCAAACCCCGGCTGGCCGCCAGCCGTGCGGTCGCCCTCGGCAGCTTCATCGGGCTGATCCTGCTCATCGTCATCTGGGACCTGCTGTTCGCCGACGCCCACGGTGGCGCGCGCTGGGTGCCCTGGGCGTTCCTGGGCTTCAAGCTGCTGCCGCTGCTGGTAGTGGCGCCGGGCATCCTGATCGGCAGCGCCCGTGGCCATGCCTGGGCGTGCTACGTGATCAACCTGTACTTCATCCTCGGCGTGCTCAACGCCTTCGATCCCAACCACGCCATTTTCGGCTGGGCGGAGATCATCCTCAGCGTGTCGCTGTTCTGTTCAGCGCTGATGTACACGCGCTGGCGCTTCCAGTACGACCGCAAGCTGGCTGGCGAAGGCCAGGAGCCACAGCAGGAAGCGACGAGCGCCTGATCGGAAACCGGGAATCGGGGAAACCGGGGCTTACCAGCCCATGGTTTCCTTGAGGAAGGGGATGGTCAGCTTGCGCTGGGCTTGCAGCGAGGCCTTGTCCAGTTCGTCCAGCAGATCGAAGAGGAACTGCATGCTGCGCGCGCCGCGAGTGAGGATGAAGCGCCCCACTTCGTCGGTCAGGTGCAGGCCACGGCGCGAAGCGCGCAGCTGAAGGGCGCGCAGCTTCTCGTCGTCGGTCAGCGGGTGCAGCTGGAAGATCAGCGAGAGGGTCAGGCGCGATTTCAGATCCGGCAGCTTCACGCCCAGCTCGCGCGGCGACACCGAGGCCGACAACAGCAGCTTGCGACCGGAATCGCGCAGACGGTTGAACAGGTGGAACAGCGCCTCTTCCCACTCGCGCTTGCCGGCCAGCGCGTCGAGATCATCCAGGCACACCAGCTCACGCTGTTCGAGGTTGTCGAAGATTTCCGGGCCGTAGGCCACCAGGTCCGCCATCGGCAGGTAGACGGACGGCTCACCCAGTTGCTCGGAACGAATGCAGGCAGCCTGCAGCAGGTGGCTGCGGCCCACGCCTTCGGCGCCCCAGAGGTAGATCAGGCTTTCCGTCCACCCCGCCTCGGGCTCGCACAGACGCTCGACATAGCCGAGCGCCGCGGCGTTGGCACCGGGGTAGTAGTTGGCGAACGTTGCGTCATCGCGCAGACGTACGCTGAGTGGGAGCTGCATAGGAGTCATGCCGGGCCGGGCGTTTCTTCAATCGCTTGGGGTGGGCCTTGGTGACTGAAAGTTTATCCAAATCAGAAGGATAACGCAGCTACCACGTGCGACTCAGAGCCACCGGCGCCGGGAAGCGGGACTTTGCCCGCTCCCGGAGTGCTCATCACCAGTGGAAGCGCAGCGTGTTCTGCGTCGGCACGGCCGCGCTCGGTACCGGTTGGCCATTGGCGTCGACCGCCGGTTGCGCCGGTTCGGCCGGGGCCTCCTGCAGTCGGGCCAGTACCAGTTGCGCACGCAGTTGCTCGGTGCTGGCAGTCACGCGGTAGACGAGCTTGTTCCCCTGGACCTCCACCAGCTTGGCACCCATCGGCTCCAGCAGGCGCGAAACTTCGGCGTAGCGGGCCAGGTCGGCGCCCTCGATCTGCAGGACCTGGGCCGAAGCCGAGCCTGCCGAGCCGACGAAACGCTGCGACAGGCGTTGCGACACACCAAGCATCACCGCATCAGCCAGCGCGTCCGGCGTATCACCCTGGGCCTGGCCCTGTTCACGGCTGTCGCCCATCCACACGCGCCAGGTGGCGGTCCACTTGCCGTCGGCTTCCTTGGCGTCCACCGCCAACAGGGCGTCGGCGCCGTAACGCTCGGAGGCTGCTTTGAGTGCATCGGGCTGGGCGGCGTTGAGGTTCTCGGGCGTGCCAACCTGCTGTTCGCCGAGATCGGCCATCGGCAGGCGCAGCGGCAGGCCGCGACGCTGGGCGGCGCGGTTCAGCGGGGCGGAGGCCTCCTGACTGTCGCCTACGAGGCTGCTGCCGTTGGCGCTTTCGTTCAGCCACCAGGCCAGCACGCTCGGACGGCTGGCGCCCCACACCGGCAGGCCGGCCTGGCGCAGGGCGTTGTCGGTGGCGGTCGGATCGAAGTCCACGACCAGCGCCATGGGCGGACCGTTCTCGAAGCCATACTGGCTGATCAGCTGCTGCGGGTCCTTGAAGTAGCCGGCCAGGGCCGGACTCTGTGCAGCACCGGCATTGCCGGTCAGGCGCAGCACCAGGGTCTGCAGGGCGCGGGTCAGGCCGGCGTTGCGCTCGTCCGGCTGCTGGGAGGCCACCGGCTCGTGCACCTGGTACAGGTTGCCCAGCGTTTCAGCGAAGGACGGCAGGCTGAACAGTGACAGGCAGAGGATCAACAGGCGGGCGGTCAGGCGCATGGCGGGCTCTCGCGGCAAAAACGAAGATGCCAGCACGCAGCGAGCTGGCAAGGAAGGCCTATACCTTAAACAGCCGTCCGGCCAGCGGCAACAGCGCGAGATGGCCGCTGCCGGGCAAGCCTGATAAAATCCCGCGCCTCCCGCGCAGGCCGGGAAGCGCGAACGGCGCACCCGGCGGCAAGACGAATCATCCCTTCTATAGGCCTGGATTTATGAGCAACAAGCAACCCTCGTTGAGCTACAAGGACGCCGGTGTGGACATCGACGCCGGCGAAGCCCTGGTCGAACGCATCAAAGGCGTGGCCAAGCGCACGGCACGTCCGGAAGTCATGGGCGGCCTGGGTGGCTTTGGCGCTCTGTGCGAAATCCCGGCCGGTTACAAGCAGCCTGTGCTGGTCTCCGGCACCGACGGCGTCGGCACCAAGCTGCGCCTGGCGCTGAACCTGAACAAGCACGACAGCATCGGCCAGGACCTGGTCGCCATGTGCGTGAACGACCTGGTCGTCTGCGGCGCCGAGCCGCTGTTCTTCCTCGACTACTACGCCACCGGCAAGCTCAATGTCGACGTGGCTGCCACCGTGGTCACCGGCATCGGCGCCGGCTGCGAGCTGGCCGGTTGCTCCCTGGTTGGTGGTGAAACCGCCGAGATGCCAGGCATGTACGAAGGCGAAGACTACGACCTCGCCGGCTTCTGCGTCGGCGTGGTGGAGAAGTCCGAGATCATCGACGGCTCGAAGGTAGTCGCCGGCGACGCCCTGATCGCCCTGCCCTCTTCCGGCCCGCACTCCAACGGCTACTCGCTGATCCGCAAGATCATCGAAGTCTCCGGTGCCGACATCGAAGCCACCCAACTGAACGGCCAGCCCCTGGCCGACCTGCTGATGGCGCCGACCCGCATCTACGTGAAGCCGCTGCTGCAGCTGATCAAGCAGACCGGCGCGGTCAAGGCCATGGCCCACATCACCGGTGGCGGCCTGCTGGACAACATCCCGCGCGTCCTGCCGGACAACGCCCAGGCCGTGGTTGACGTGGCCAGCTGGCAGCGCCCGGCGGTCTTCGACTGGCTGCAGGAAAAAGGCAACGTCGACGAGACCGAAATGCACCGCGTGCTGAACTGCGGCGTGGGCATGGTCATCTGCGTTGCACAGGATCAGGTCGAGGCTTCCCTGAAGGCCCTTCGCGACGCCGGCGAGCAGCCGTGGGTCATCGGCCGCATCGACGCCTGCGCCGCCGACGCCGAGCGCGTGGTCCTGAACAACCTGAAAGGCCACTGATGTCCACACCTTGCAATGTCGTGGTGCTGATTTCCGGCTCCGGCAGCAACCTGCAAGCCCTGATCGACAGTCTCGCCGGCGCTGACACGCCGGCAGTGATCCGTGCGGTGATCTCCAACCGCGCGGACGCCTACGGCCTGGAGCGTGCGCGCCAGGCCGGCATCGAGACTCGCTTCCTCGACCACAAGTCCTACGCCGACCGCGAGAGCTTCGATGCCGCGCTGATCCAGGCCATCGACGGCTTCAACGCCGACCTGGTGCTGCTCGCCGGCTTCATGCGCATCCTCAGCGCGGACTTCGTGCGTCACTACCAGGGTCGCCTGCTGAACATCCACCCGTCCCTGCTGCCCAAGTACAAGGGCCTGCACACCCACCAGCGTGCGCTGGAGGCCGGTGATGCCGAGCACGGCTGCAGCGTGCACTTCGTCACCGAGGAACTTGATGGCGGTCCTCTGGTCGTACAGGCGGCAATCCCGGTAGAGTCTGACGACACGCCGGAAACGCTGGCGCAGCGCGTTCACGTGCAGGAACATGTGATCTATCCGCTGGCCATGCGCTGGTTTGCCGAAGGCCGAGTACGGCTGGGTGAACAAGGCGCCACGCTGGATGGGGAGCTTCTGCCCGCATCCGGCCATTCGTACCGAACCTAGGAGATTCGCGATGCGTAGAGCTCTGTTATTCCTGATGGCCGTGCTGACCTTGCCGGCCCAGGCTTATGAGCTGGAACCGTTCGACGCCAGCTACACCGCCGACTGGAAACAGATGCCCATCAGCGGCACGGCCTCCCGCAGCCTCAAGCAAGGCGACGGTGGCCGCTGGGAGCTGAACTTCAAGGCCTCCATGCTGCTCGCCAGCCTGACCGAAAACAGCACGTTCAAGGTCGAGAACGACACCTACCTGCCGCTGACCTACCGTTGGGCCCGCGAGGGTCTTGGCAAGAACAAGCAGACCGAGCTCGATTTCGACTGGGCCGAGAAGCAGGTGCTGGGCAGCGACCGTGGCGACCAGGTGCGCCAGCCGCTGAACAAGGGCCAGCTGGACAAGTCCACCTACCAGCTCGCGCTGCAGCATGACGTGGCCGTCGGCAAGAAGGCCATGAGCTACCAGGTGATCGAGGGTACCGACACCGATACCTACGACTTCCGCGTGCTCGGCGAGGAGAAGGTCCGCACCCAGGCCGGCCTGATCACCGCCATCAAGGTGGAGCGCGTGCGCGATCCCACCAAGAGCAACCGCAAGACCATCCTCTGGTTCGCCAAGGATTGGGATTTCCTCCTCGTGCGCCTGTACCAGCAGGAGTCCGACGGCAAGGAATACCAGATCATGCTCAAGGAAGGCACCGTGAACGGCAAGGCCGTTCAGGGCGAGAAAGGCTGATCCTTCAGCGCAAACGAAAAAGCCGGGCAATTGCCCGGCTTTTTCATTTTCGCGCGATACGTGCCCCTGACTTTGTAGGAGCGAGCTTGCTCGCGAACCGCTTGAGGCCGGAGCCGTCTGGATACCTGTTCGCGAGCAAGGACTAGGCGTCCCTCGGTCCTACAAAAACGAATCAGCCTTCGCTCGACGGCTTGCGCTTGAAGCGGCGGGCGATCCAGCCAATAGCCAGGGCCGGGACGATCCACAGCTTCTTCAGCAGCACCAGCAGGGTCGCGAACAGGCCGACCTTGGCGGCGACCTTGCCGGCGATCAGCGCACCCAGGCCATAGGCGGCGACCTTGTCGACGCTGGGATTGAAGTCGACATAGCGGCTGCCCGGATTGAACTCGGTCATCGCCAGCACCTTGCTGACGTTCTTCTCGATCTCCGGCAACTGCTCCATGCCGGCGACGAAGTTCAGCACCAGCACGCCTTTGCGGCCCAGCGCGCGGATGTTGTAGTTCAGCGTGTGCTCCTTGACGTCGCCGAACTGCAACTCCTTGGCCCAGTACAGCTTCTTCTCCGCCGCGTCATAGCGCGGAGGCGCGGCCCAGCCGATCAGCTGGATCGACTCGAAGCCCTGCTGCTCACGCTGCGGGTTGGCTTCCTTGAGGTCGTCCTGCATGTCCTTGAGCATTTCCGCGTAGTCGATCTTTGCCGCGTCCTCGTCGGAGACGTAGCCGCTCTCCTCATACTGCACGGTCACCGCCCAGGACTCGGCAGCGAACGGCGAAACGCCGGCCGGCATCAGCATGCCCAGCGGTGGATCGGAGGGCGGGTTGCCCCAGGCTTCCAGCACGCGCTCGGCATCCTTGCCGTCGAGGAAGACGAAGTTCTCCGGCAGATCGAAAGTCGCGAGGTTATCGCCGACCACCACCTTGCCCTTCTGGAAGTGCAGGCTGGCGACGAAGGTCTCGGGCGACATCTCCTCGTCCGACTCGGCGGCGGGAACGGGAGCAGCGGCAGCCGCGGGGGCTTCGCTCTGATTGGCGGTAGCGGGAGCGGCGAACGCCGGGGCGGCGATGGCCTGTGCGAGCAAGGCAGCCAGGAAGAGAGCTTTGCCATCCATAGGGTGAATCTCCTGAATCGTATCCATGACATCAGCGGCCAATTGCCATGCCGCCGGGCGCGAATTGTCGCATTCCATGGCTAAACCTGTAACAGGAAATTTCCCCTCCGCCTGCGCTGGCGCACAAAAAAGCCGGGCATCGGCCCGGCTTCATCGTGATTCCCCGAGTCTCAGGGTTGGCTGGCGATAGCCTTTTCGATGGCCGCCTGCAGCTCCGGATCATCCGGCTTGGTCAGGCTGGAGAACTCCGCCACCACCTTGCCCTGGCGGTCCACCACGTACTTGAAGAAGTTCCAGCGCGGAACCTGATCGGCCTGCTGGGCAAGGTCCTTGAACAGCGGAATCGCCTCGTCGCCGCTGACGTGCTGCACCGAGGTCATGTTGAAGGTCACGCCGTAGTTGCCGTAGCAGATCTTCGCGGTTTCGGCGGCATCGGCATCCTCCTGCTTGAAGTCATCAGAGGGTACGCCGAGCACTTCCAGGCCCTGTCCCTTGTACTTCTGGTAGACAGCTTCGAGGCCCTTGAACTGCGGAGTGAAGCCGCAATGGCTGGCGGTATTCACCACCAGCAAGGGCTTGCCGGCATAGAGCTCGCAAAGGTCGAGCACATCCTTGGAGCGCAACTTGGGCAATTCACCCTGGGTCTTGAGCAGCGCCGGGCAGTCGGCGGCCTGCACGGCCAGGGGCAACAACAGAGACAGGGCGAGCAGGGAAAGGCGCATGGCAGTGATCCTCGAGTTATCCCGCCACGCTACCCCGCGCGCCATGCATCAGCAACTGCCCATGCCCAGCTGCATCAGCGCAAGACCGCCGCGCTGCCAGCCCCACCACGCAATACCAGCCACCGCCAGGCCAAGTCCCAGCACCAGAGCGATCACCAGTGGGCGCTTCACGCCGCCCTCAACGCGGCACGCTCGACCGGGCGCTCACGCACCGGCCAGTTGAGCAGACCGGCCAGCAGGCTGAGGAGGATGGAAACCTGCCAAACCAGGTCGTAGTTGCCGGTGTGGTCATACACGTAACCGCCCAGCCAGCCGCCGAGGAAGGCGCCGATCTGGTGGAACAGGAAGGTGATGCCGCCGAGCATCGACAGGTTGCGCACGCCGAACAGCGTGGCGACCGTACCGTTGGTGAGCGGCACGGTGGACAACCACAGCAGGCCCATGGCGATACCGAAGGCGTAAGCCGTCCAGACGCTCAGCGGCGCCCAGATGAAGGCGACGATCACCACCGCGCGCAACAGGTACAGGCCGGTGAGCAGCCTGGGCTTGCTCATCCGCCCGCCCAGCCAGCCGGCAATGTAGGTGCCAAAGACGTTGAACAGACCTACCAGCGCCAGCACCGTGGTGCCGATGGTGGCGGGCAAATGGCGGTCCACCAGGTAGGCCGGCAGGTGCACGCCGATGAATACCACCTGGAAGCCACAGACGAAAAAGCCCAGGGACAGCAGCCAGAAGCCGGAATGCCCGGCCGCCTCGCGCAGCGCCTCGCCCAAGGTTTGCTCGTGGCCCTGCATCGGTAGCGGCTTGTCCTTCATCAGCGCCGCCAGCGGCACGATGAAGGCCACCAGCAGGCCCAGCGCCAGCAGCGCAGCGGACCAGCCCAGCCAGCCGATCAGCCCGAGGGTGCCCGGCAGCATGGCGAACTGACCGAAGGAACCCGCTGCCGCCGAGATGCCCATCGCCATGCTGCGCCGCTCCAGCGGCACCGCGCGGCCAACCGCGCCGAGGATAACCGAGAACGACGTACCGGACAGGCCGACACCAATCAACAGGCCCGCACTCATCGACAGGCTGAAGGCCGAGTCGGAATAGCCCATCAGCACGAGACCAGTGGCGTAGAGGATGCCGCCAACCACCACCGTGCGCATCGCGCCGAAGCGGTCGGCAATGGCGCCGGTGAAGGGCTGGGCGATGCCCCAGATCAGGTTCTGCAGGGCAATGGCGAAGGCGAAGGTCTCGCGCCCCCAGCCGAATTCGGCGCTCATCGGCGCCAGGAACAGGCCGAAGCCGTGGCGGATGCCCAGGGACAGGGCGAGGATCAGGGCGCCGGATAGCAGTATCCAGAACCCTGTGCGCGACAGCTTCGACATCAGTTGCTCCTACACGGGTATATACCCGCTTTTAATCATTGTTCCACAGTGCACGCAGGCCGCCGCTAGCTCTCCAGCGCGGCCAGTTCATCCAACAAGGCTTCCAGCTGACGGCGCTTTTCATCGCCCAAGTGCGCAGCCACATCTTGCTGCGCCGCATCCCAGGCATCGCGACCGCGCACGATGCGCTCGAGTCCGGCCGGAGTCAGGACCACGATACGGTTGCGCTGATCCTCACCCTCTTCCAGCTTCACCAGGCCATCGGCTTCCAGCGGCTTGAGGTTGCGCCCCAGCGTGCTGCGATCCAGGCCCATGGCATCGGCCAGGTCGGAGATGCTCGGCTGCTCCAGTCGCGACAGGTGCCGCAGCAGGGAAAACTGCGCAGTGGTCAACCCGACGTCCTTCAGGGCATCGTCATAGATGCGGGTCACGGCACGGGCCGAGCGGCGCAGCTTGGTGCAAAGGCATTGGGTGGTCAGCATGAATGCATGTATATACCCGCATTCGCAATTCGGTCAATGGCCGGCGCGACCGATTGTCCCATCTGGCCGATTGTCCCATCTGCCAGTGCTTGCCGTTGGCGCAGCCAAGGGCACCAGCGCGCACCGGCCGTATAACTGCGGCCACCCAGCCCCGCGCTTTCGACGGGGCGCATCACGGTCCGAGGTCCCCGATGCCCGTCTACAAAGCCCCGCTGCGCGACACCCGCTTCCTGCTCAACGAAGTCTTCGATTTCCCCACCCATTACCAGAATCTGGTGAACGGCGGCGAAGCCACGCCGGACATGGTCGACGCCATCCTCGGTGAATGCGCGAAGCTCTGCGAGGAAGTGATCGCCCCGCTCTACCACAGCGGCGACGAGGAAGGCTGCCACCTGGAGAACGGCGAAGTGCGCACGCCCAAGGGTTTCAAGGAAGCCTACGACGCCTACGTCGCCGGCGGCTGGCAGGGCCTGTCGCATCCGGTCGAATACGGTGGCCAGGGCCTGCCGATGAGCCTGGGCGCGCTCAAGCAGGAGATGATGGGCACCGCCAACTGGCCGTTCTCGATGTACCCGGGGCTGTCGCTGGGCGCGATGAACACCGTCATGCAGCATGGCACCGAGGAACAGAAACAGACCTACCTCACCCCGCTCACCGAAGGCCGCTGGGGCGGCACCATGTGCCTGACCGAGCCGCAGTGCGGCACCGACCTGGGCCAGGTTAAGACCCGCGCCGAAACCAACGCCGACGGTAGCTACGCGATCACCGGCACCAAGATCTTCATCTCCTCCGGCGAGCACGACCTCACCGAGAACATCGTGCACATCGTCCTCGCCCGCCTGCCCGATGCGCCCAAGGGCACACGTGGCATCTCGCTGTTCATCGTGCCGAAATTCCTGCCGGGGGCAGGCAATACCCTCGGCCTGCGCAACGGTGTGACCTGTGGCGCGCTGGAAAAGAAGATGGGCATCAAGGCCTCGGCCACCTGCGTGATGAACTTCGACGGCGCCACCGGCTACCTGATCGGTGAGCCGAACAAGGGCCTGGAGTGCATGTTCACCTTCATGAACAGCGCCCGCATCGGCACCGCCATCCAGGGCGTCGCCACCGCCGAACTCGCCTACCAGGGCGCGCTCGCCTATGCCCGTGAGCGCCGCTCCATGCGCGCCCTCTCCGGCACCAAGGAGCCGGGCGAGATCGCTGACACCCTGATGCACCATGGCGACGTGCGCCGCATGCTGCTGACCCAGAAGGCCGTGGCCGAAGGCGGCCGCGCGCTGATCTACCTGGCGACCCAGTACGCCGACAAGATGATTCAGGGCCTGCTGACCAACGACAACGCCGAGTACGACCGCTGGGACGACAAGCTCGGCTTCCTCACCCCGATCCTCAAGGGCTGCCTGACCGAACTGGGCCTGGAAAGCGCCAACCTGGGCATGCAGGTGTTCGGCGGCCACGGCTACATCAAGGAACACGGTATGGAGCAGATCGTCCGCGACGCGCGGATCGCCACGCTCTACGAAGGCACCACCGGCATCCAGGCGCTGGACCTGCTCGGCCGCAAGGTGCTGCTGATGACCCAGGGCAAGGCCGTGCGCGACTTCACCCGGCTGGTGGCGAAGTTCGCCGTCGACCTGCTCAAGCAGGAACCGGCCATGCGCGGGCGCGCGCTCACACTGCTCAGGCTCTGCGCACAGTGGAACCTGCTGACCCTGCGCATCGCCCTGACCGCCCGCAAACAGCGGGACCTGGTAAGCACCGCCAGCCACGATTACCTGATGTTCTCCGGGTACGCCGCGCTGGCGTATTCCTGGGCATTGCAGGAAGCCGCCGCACGCAAGCGACTGCGCCAGGGCGGCAGCGAGTCGAGCGACTTCTACAAGGCCAAGATCGCTACCAGCGACTTCTACTTCGCCCGTCTGCTGCCGCGCGCCAAGGGGCATGCGTCAGCGATGGCCAAGCCGGTGCACTCGATCATGGGATTGAAGACGGAACACTTCGCCTTCGACTGATCGGCAGACGAAAACTCGATCCTGCCGCTATCGGTAGGATGGCGTGGAGCGCAGCGATACCCATCAATCCCGCACACCGGCAGCATGGGTATCGCTGCGCTCCACCCATCCTACGGCCCCACCGATACCGCTCCCGTTGTAGGGCGCATAACGCGTCAGCGTTATCCGCCGCTAAAGGGCCGGCGGATAACCTGTTCCAGGTTATTCGCCCTACGGGGCTCCCATCCGGATGCAAGGGTGGTCAGCGCTTTTTGGTAGGAGCGAGCTTGCTCGCGAACCGCACGACAGCCTCGCAGCCGGGAAACCCGTTCGCGAGCAAGCTCGCTCCTACAGACTCAGGCAGGCCACGCTCATCTGTCAGAGCGCCAACGCCACCAGCACCGCGCACTCGATCAGCTCCAGCATCGCCCCAGCGGTGTCCCCGGTCGTACCGCCCAGGCGGGAGATGAAGCGGCTGCGCAACCAGACGAACACCACCAGCGCCACCACCAGCGCCAGCAGGCCGGTCAGGCCCACCAGCACCATCAGCGCGGCATTGGCCGCGAGCATCCACGGCATTGCGCCGCGCGGCAGGTGATCGGCCAGCGCCTGACCCAGTCCGCCCTTGCGCGCATAGTCGGTGGTGAAGAACAGCAGAGGTAGTGCGCAACGCCCCAACCAGGGCGCCAGCAGCAAACCCCAGTGTTGCTGATTGCCGAGGATGGCGGTGATCGCCGCAAACTTCAGCAACAGCAACAGCACCAGCGCGACCACCGCCGCCGGACCGCAGCGCGGGTCCTTCATGATCGCCAGCGTACGTTCGCGATCCCCTAGCCCGCCGATCCAGGCATCCGCCGTGTCGGCCAGGCCGTCGAGGTGCAGCGCGCCCGTGAAGGCCACCCACACCAGCAGGATCAGCGCCGCCTGCAATAACAGGTGCACGCCACTGAGTAACTCCCCCATGGCAAACAGCACGGCACCGATCAGCAGCCCCACGAGGGGGTAGTACAGCGTGGCGCGGCCGAACTGTTGCGGCGTCGGCATGTGCCCCAGACTCACCGGCAAGCGGGTGAGGAACTGCAATGCCACCAACGGCAACAGCCAGTCGCTGAGCGGTGCCGCGTGCGCGTCCGCCCCGCTCTGCTCGGCGGGCTGGGGTGGCTCTTGCTCTTGCTTGCGGTCCGGGTGCGGAGTGATCATCAATTGCTTGCCTTGTGGATACGCCAGCCTTCGCCCTCGCGAGTCACGTCCAGTGCCATGCATTCGCCGTGGGCCACCACCACCTCCAGCAGACGCTTCGCCGGCAGGCCGCTGGCCAGCGCGCCGAGCAGGCGCATCACACCACCGTGGGTGACGACCAGCACGGACGATCCGACATGGTCCTGGTAGAGGCGCTCCAGCGCTACGAAGACGCGCGATTCGAAGTCACCCATGGCCTCGCCACCGGGCGGCGGGCAGGCGTAGGGATCGTTCCAGAAACGCCCGAGCGCTTCCGCGTCCGTCTCCATCAGCTTAGCTGGCAAAAGGCCTTCCCACTGGCCGAAATCCAGCTCCTGCAGGCCCGGTTCGAAGCCCAACGGCAGGCCGTGCCGCGCCGCCAACTCCTCGGCGAAAGCCGCGCAACGTCGCAATGGCGAGCTGACCAGCGCCGACCAGCGGCACTCATCCCCCAGTGCGCCACGCATCTGCGCCCAGCCGGTTTCGGTCAGCGCATCATCCAGGCGCCCGCGAAAGCCACCGCCAAGTTCGGTCTCGCCATGGCGCAACAACTCCAGGCGCAATGTCATGCCGGGCGGTCCGACACCGCTGCCTCGGCGAAGGTCGCCATGCCGCTGTGCAACCGGCACGCCTGGCGCAGCAACGGCACCGCCAGCGCTGCGCCGCTGCCCTCGCCCAGGCGCAGCCCAAGGTCCAGCAAGGGCTCGGCGTTGAGCGCGGCCAGCACTCGGTTGTGCCCCGGCTCAGCGCCAGCGTGGGCGAACAGCAGCCAATCGCGACAGCCCGGATTCAGGTGCGTGGCGCACAGAGCGGCGGTGGTGCAGATGAAGCCGTCCACCAGCACCGGAATGCCTTTCTGCGCGCAGGCGAGATAGGCGCCCACCAGAGCAGCGATCTCGAAACCGCCGAGGCGGCACAGCGCCTCGAAGGGCTCGTCGCAATGCACGCGGTGCAGCGCCAACGCACGGTCGATCACTTCGACCTTGCGCGCGACGCCCTGCGGGTCCAACCCGGTACCGGGGCCAACCAGTGCCTGCGCCGGTTCGTCCAGCAGGGCGCAGGCCAGCGCCGCCGCCGAACTGGTATTGCCGATCCCCATTTCACCGCCGATGAACAGCTCCGCACCGGCCTGCTGCGCACGGCGCACGGATTCGCGGCCGGCTTCCAGAGCGATCAGGCACTGCGCGGCGGTCATCGCCGGCTCTTTCGTGAAGTTCGCGGTGCCGGCACCGACCATCACATGCAGTACACCCGGCAGCGGCTCCAACGGAGTGGCTGTACCCAGGTCGATCACCTCCAGGCGCGCGTCGAGGTCGCGAGCCAGCACGCTGATCGCTGCACCGCCACGCACGAAGTTGCGCAGCATCTCGACGGTCACTGCTTGCGGATAAGCCGACACACCTTCGGCGACCACGCCATGGTCACCGGCGAACAGGGCGATCCAGATATGCTCCAGGCTTGGCCTTTCGCGGCCCTGCAGGCCGGCGAGACGGATGGTCTCATCCTCCAGCCGGCCCAGCGCACCGCGCGGCTTGGTCAGCTGGTCCTGGCGCGCAGCGGCCTTGCCTTGTGCCACGCGGTCGATCGGCTGGGTGCCTTGCAGCCACCATTGCAGACTCATAACGCTTCCCCCTTCAACACCATGGGCAGGCCGGCGACGGTGAACACCACGCGCTCGCTGACCTCGGCCAGGGACTGGTGCAGCCAGCCGGCCTCGTCGACATATCGGCGGCTGAGTTCGCCCATCGGCACCACCCCCAGCCCGGTTTCGTTGCTGACCAGGATGATTCGCCCCGGCAGTTGCGGCAGCGTTTCCAGCAGCGCATCGATCTCGCCGCGCAGGCGCCAGCCGTCTTCATGGATCAGTAGATTGGTGACCCACAGGGTCAGGCAGTCCACCAGCACGCAATGCTGCGGTGCGGCCAGGCGCTCCAGCACCTCGGCCAGGGCCAGCGGCTCTTCCACCAGGCCCCAATGCTCCGGGCGGCGCTCACGGTGCTGGAGAATGCGCGTGGACATCTCGCCGTCGCCGGCCTGAGCCGTGGCGACGTAGGTGACCGGCAGGCCGCTTTCCAGCGCCAGACGCTCGGCCAGGCGGCTCTTGCCCGAGCGGGCGCCGCCGAGGATCAGTTCAAGCATGGAGACTTCCTGAGTACGGGGCTTTTGTAGGATGGGTGGAGCCTGCGATACCCATCGCGGCTGAGCGCAGGTCTGATGGGTATCGCTGCGCTCCACCCATCCTACGAAGACGCCAGTGCCCCGTAGGGCGCATAACGCCTCCGGCGTTATCCGCCGAAATCGCAGCGAGGCGAGAAGGCGGATAACCGCGAACGGTTATGCGCCCTACAGTCCGCACAGCGCTCTCAATTTTTCGGTATCCAGATGCGCCTCGACCTGGTCGGCCAGGCGCTCGATATCGCGTTCGCGCAGGGCGTGGTAATCGATGCTCTGCACCTCGCGCAGCCCGGCCCAGCGCAGCAGCGCCGAACTGGACGCAGCGGACTCGAACAGCCCGTGCAGATAAGTCCCCATCACCTGCCCGTCGGCACTCAGCGCGCCGTCGCTGCGACCATCGCTCAAGCGCACGGCCGGGTTCGCCAGCGCCGGGCCTTCGGTGACGCCGGCATGGATCTCGTAACCACTCACCGGGGCATCTTCCAGCGCCAACCGGCCGCTGACATTGCGCAGTTGCTTCTCCGGCGCCAGCACGGTGTGGAAATCCAGCAGGCCGAGACCATCGCTCTCCCCTGCCGCGCCTTCCAGGCCATGCGGATCGGCCAGGCTGCGGCCGAGCATCTGCAAGCCGCCGCAGATGCCCAGCAGCTTGCCGCCATAGCGCAGGTGACGGCGGATCGCCTCCTCCCAACCCTGGGCGCGGAGGAAGGTCAGGTCCGGCCTCACGCTCTTGGAGCCGGGCAGGATGATCAGGTCCGCCGGCGGGATCGGTTGGCCGGGGCCGATGAAGGTCAGTTCCACCTGCGGGTGCAGGCGCAACGGATCGAAGTCGGTGTGGTTGCTGATGCGCGGCAGCACCGGCACCACCACGCGCAGGCGCTCGCCGGTCTTGGCGGCCTGACGGGTATCGATGGCGTCCTCGGCTTCCAGGTGGAAATCCATCAGGTACGGAAGCACGCCGAGCACCGGCACGCCGGTACGCTCTTCCAGCCAGTCGAGGCCGTTCTGCAGCAATGCGATGTCGCCGCGGAAACGGTTGATGACGAAGCCCTTCACCCGCGCCCGCTCGCTCTCGGAGAGCAACTCCAGGGTGCCGACCAGGTGGGCGAATACGCCGCCGCGATCGATGTCGGCAATCAGGATCACCGGGCAATCCACCGCCTCGGCGAACCCCATGTTGGCGATGTCATTGGCGCGCAGGTTGATCTCTGCCGGCGACCCCGCGCCCTCCACCATCACCACCGGGTACTGCGCACTCAGGCGCTGATGAGATTCGAGCACCGCCTGCATGGCCACGCGCTTGTAGTCGTGGTACGCCACGGCGTTCATGCTGGTCACCGCGCGGCCGTGGATGATCACCTGGGCGCCGGTGTCGCTGTTGGGCTTGAGCAGCACCGGGTTCATGTCGGTGTGCGGCGCCAGCTGGCAGGCCTGCGCCTGTACCGCCTGGGCGCGACCGATCTCGCCGCCGTCGGCGGTCACCGCACTGTTCAGCGCCATGTTCTGCGGCTTGAACGGCACCACCGCAACACCCTGGCGAACCAGCCAACGGCACAGTGCGGTCACCAGCGTGCTCTTGCCAGCATCCGACGTGGTGCCCTGTACCATCAGCGTCGCGCTTTTCAGGGTACTCAACGCAGGCTCTCCATCTGATTGAAGGTGCGCAGGCCATGCTCCAGGCGTTCCCAGCCCTTCTCATCCGGCGGCAGGCCGAAGCGCAAGCTGCCGGGCGTCTCGAACAAGCGCACGAGAATGCCCTGGCGCGCCAGGTGATCGCGCAGTGCGTGGGCGCGCATGGAAACTACCCACTGGAACAACGCCGTGCCGCCCTGCGGGGCGAAGCCGTGCTCGCCCAGCATCCCGGCCAGATGCCGGCTCGCCTCGTGAAGATCGCGACGCCGCTGAATCTGCTCCTGGAACTCCCCCAGCACGGTCTGCGCGACCCAGCGCGTCGGGCCATTCACCGCCCAGGGGCCGAGCAGTTTCGCCAGGCTTTCCAGCAGGCGAGGCTCGGCGAAGGCGAAGCCCAATCGCGCACCGGCAAGGCCGAAGAACTTGCCGAAGGAGCGCAGCACGATCAGCCCCGGGCGGCTCGCACAGCTGGGCGCAAGGCTGTGCTCGGGCGTGCAGTCCATGAAGGCTTCGTCCACCACCAGCCAGCCGCCGCGCTCCTGCAGGCGCGCATGCCACTCCAGCAGCACGCCGGCCTCGATGCGCTTACCCGTGGGGTTGTTCGGGTTGACCACCACCAGCACGTCGAAGCGCTCCAGGTGATGGGGGACTTCCTGGTCGCTGACCTCGCGCAGGATGTGCCCCGCAGCACGCCAGGATTCGGCGTGCTCGGCATAGCAAGGCGAGATCACGCCGACCTTGCCCGGCCGGCGCAAACGCGGCAGCAACTGGATCGCCGCCTGGCTGCCGGGCAGCGCCAGCAGCTTCTCGGCGCCGTAGTAGCGGCGCGCGGCGGCCTCCAGGCCGTCACTGTCTTCGGGCAGACGCATCCAGGACGCTGCCGGCACGCTGGGCAGCGCCCAGGGCCAAGGCGAAATGCCGGTGGACAGGTCCAGCCATTCGGCGAGCGGAATGCCGTACTGCTGCGCCGCTTTGCGCAACCGGCCGCCATGTTCGAGCATCAGAGCACTCCCAGAATGAGGATGACGACCAGCCAGAGCAGCACGCCCTGGCGCACCAGGGCCAGCGCGCGCCAGATGTCGGTGGCGGTCGGTGCCGGGCCTTCGCCCAGTTGCGGGCGTTCGTGGATTTCACCGTGGTAGCGGGCGGAGCCACCGAGCGACACGCCCAGCGCTCCCGCGCCCGTTGCCATCACGGGGCCGGCGTTGGGGCTGTCCCACTGCGGCGCCTGTGTCCGCCAGCAACGCAAGGCCAGCCGGGTATGGCCGAGCAACGCGTAGGTGAAGGCCACCAGGCGCGCCGGAATATAGTTGAGTACGTCGTCGATCTTCGCCGCCGCCCAGCCGAAGCGTTCGAAGCGCGCGTTGCGGTAGCCCCACATGGCGTCGAGGGTGTTGCTCAGGCGATAGAGCACCACGCCCGGTGCGCCGGCCACGGCGAACCAGAACAGCGCGGCGTACACCGCATCGCTGCCGTTCTCCAGCACCGATTCGGTGGCAGCGCGGGCCACGGCGGTGTCATCCAGTTCGGCGGTTTCGCGGCTGACCATGTAGCCCACCCGCAACCGGGCTTCGTTGAGGTCACCGACGCGCAGGGCCAGCGCCACCGGCTCGGCGTGCTCACCCAGACTGCGCAGGCCCAGCGCGGCGTACAGCGCGAGCGCCTGTACAACCCAGCCGACATAGGGCAGCAGACTGAGCAGCAGCGCGATCAGCGTCAGCGGGATTACTGCGATGATCCAGGCGGTGACGCCGTGGCTGCGCCAGCCGAGGCCGGGGGTGTCACTCCCGGAAACATCGGAGTGGGGAGAAGTACCCTCTCCCCCGCCCTCTCCCTGAAGAGAGAGGGAGCTAGTCTGGAGCTGTAGGCCAGCACTGTGCTCGCCGGGAGTCTCGGAATGTGGCACAGCACGAATATCCCCTCTCCCTTCGGAGCGGGGCGCGCAGCCAGGGTTAGGGAGAGGGAGCTTTTCACCGCTATTGGCAACTCGCGATCGATTGAACCTTCGCTCCAGTCGGTCCGCCAACCGACCAAATGCCACCAACGGATGCCAGCGCTTCGGCTCGCCCAACAGCGCGTCCAGCGCCACGCCGAGCATACTCAACAGAGCCACGCTCATGGCTGTTCTCCCCACTGGTTCTCATACAGCAGTTCGCCCAGCGCACGTGGCTGGCGCCAGCCCTCCAGAGCCAGCATCGGCGCGGGATAGAACTCGCTGACCGGACCCAGGCAGATCACCGCGACCGCCTCGGCTCCGTCCGGCAATCCAAGCAATTCGCCCAGCGCCAGCGGATCGAACAACGACACCCAGCCCATCCCTAGTCCTTCGGCACGAGAAGCCAGCCAGAGATTCTGGATAGCGCAGGACAATGAGGCCAGGTCCATGTTCGGCAGCGTACGACGACCGAAGACGTGCGCCTCGCGGCCATCCATCAGCGCGGCCACCAGCACTTCGGCGCAGTCGAGCACACCCTCGACCTTCAGCCGCATGAACTCGTCGGAACGCTCGCCCAGCGCCTCGGCGGTGCGCACGCGCTCTTCCTCCACCAGCGCATGGATCGATTCACGCAGCTCCCGCGAGGTGACGCGGATGAACCGCCACGGCTGCATCAGCCCGACGCTGGGCGCCTGGTGCGCCGCCTCGAGCAGGCGCGCGAGCAGGTCGGGCGCCACCTCGCCGCCGCTGAAGTGGCGCATGTCACGGCGCTCGGCGATGGCGCGGTAGAGCGCGGCGCGCTCTTCTGGACTGTAAGCGTGCTCGGTCATGGTCTGACGCTCTTCATGGTCTGAGCAGGGCTGCTGCGGCGTCCGGGTCGGACGGCAGGTAGAAGTGAATGTAGGAGGCGGTGAGCCGGCCGCGGCGGAACACCGCTTCGGCCACCGGCTTGTCGTTGGGGCAGATGCCACGGGCGAGCGGCTCCTCGCTACTGTCCAGTAACGAGTGGTGGAAGGTGTGCCCTCGCAGCGTACCCTCGGGCAACGTCACGGCTTGCAGCGCCAATGCAGCGAGGCGCTTCTGCATGCGCGCCTCGCCCGGCAGCAGGCCAAGCAGTGGCGCGCGCTCTCCGGCCACATCGGTCAGCGCGTCGAGCAGATAGAGCATGCCGCCGCACTCCGCGAGGATCGGTTTGGCCATCTCGTGATGCGCGTGGATGGCCAGGGCCATGGCGCGGTTCTCCGCCAGCGCCTGCAGGTGCAGTTCCGGGTAGCCGCCGGGCAGGTAGAGGCTGTCCACCTCCGGCAGCGCCACGTCACGCAGCGGCGAGAAGAACAGCAGCTCGGCGCCCAGCTCGCTCAGCAGGTCGAGGTTGGCCTGATAGAGGAAGGCAAAAGCATTGTCCCGCGCCACGCCGATGCGCACGCCATCGAGACGGGAAGCCCGGTTTCGCAACTCGGGCGCGGCGAAGCTCACGGGCAGCGGAAGCTCGGTGCTGGCGCTGGCCGCCAGGGCATCGGCGGCGGCATCCAGGCGGGCGTCTAGGTCCGCCAGCTCGTCGGCCTGCACCAACCCGAGGTGGCGGCTCGGCAGCTCTACTTCGGTATCGCGAGGCAGCGCGCCGTACCAGCGAATCCACTCCGGCAGGCTGTCGCGCACCAGGTCGCGGTGGCGTTGGCTGCCGATGCGGTTGGCGAGCACGCCGGAGAACGGCAGGTCGCTCTGATAGGTGGCCATGCCGACGGCCATCGCGCCGAAGGTCTGCGCCATGGACTGGCCGTTGATCACCGCCATCACCGGCACATTGAAGCGCCGCGCCAGATCGGCCGCCGAGGGCGAGCCGTCGAACAGGCCCATCACGCCCTCGATGAGGATCAGGTCGGCCTCGCCGGCCGCCTCCCAGAGCAGGCGGCGACTCTCCTCCTCGCCGACCATCCACAGGTCCAGCTGGTAGACCGGCGCGTCACTGGCACGGGCGAGGATCATCGGATCGAGGAAATCCGGGCCGCACTTGAACACCCGCACCTTGCGCCCGAGGCGCGTGTGCAGGCGCGCCAGGGCGGCGGTCACGGTGGTCTTGCCCTGCCCGGAGGCGGGTGCGGCGATCAGCAGTGCGGGGCATTGGCGCGAGGTCATCGAGCGTGCTCCGCCACAACGGGATGCATCAGAATTCCACCCCTTTCTGCGCCTTGATACCGGCCTTGAAGGCGTGTTTCACCAGGCCCATCTCGGTGACGGTGTCGGCCGCCTCGGTCATCGCCGGCTGCACGCCGCGGCCGGTAGCGACCACATGCTGCATCGGCGGACGTGCGGCGATGTCGGCCAACACGGTGTCCAGTTCCAGGTAGCCGTGCTTGAGGGCGATGTTCACTTCGTCCAGCACCACCAGGCCGACCTGCGGGTCGCTCAGCAGTTGCCGCGCCACGTCCCAGGCCGCCTGT
This sequence comes from Pseudomonas sp. YH-1, assembly GCF_051990045.1. Taxonomy (NCBI): domain Bacteria; kingdom Pseudomonadati; phylum Pseudomonadota; class Gammaproteobacteria; order Pseudomonadales; family Pseudomonadaceae; genus Pseudomonas; species Pseudomonas sp. YH-1. Next base: position 6,114,841 of record NZ_CP178184.1, read on the forward strand.
GCCTTGGCGATGTCGCGCTGGCGGTCCTGGGTTTCCCAGGTAAAGCCTTCGCCCATGACGTGGAAGCTGACTTCTTCGGGGAAGCGGCGGAAAAACGCTTCCTCGCCCGTGGTCGCGGCGCCCTTGATGAACTGCACGACGCCCACCTTCATGCCATGGCCCAGCGCGCGGGCAACCATGCCAAACGCCGAGCTGCTCTTGCCCTTGCCGTTGCCGCTGTTGACCAGGAACACACCGCGCTCCCCCTGGGCCTGGGCGATCTTCTCGTCAATCACTGCCTTCTTGCGCTGCATGCGCGAGCGGTGGCGGTCGTCCTTTTCCGGGGATTCAGTCATGAGAAGTGGCTCCTGAAAGCGATTGCACAGGCGTCAGGCTGCCGGCCGGGTGGCAGCGAACGGGGGATGGAACAGGCAGGGATGTACCGCTGGCGCGCGCAGGCGCCATGCAGAAGAGATCGCCCAGCACGAAGGCTGTCGACCCGGGGAATAGGGATTTCACCTGAAGGATTCTCCGCCGCTCTCACCCGCGCGGCACTGACCAGTCGGGGCAGGCGGAGGACGGCAACGCGCGGCGCGCAGCGCCGACGTCGGCAGCGCCTCCCGCGATGCCATGCGATGCAGCAGGCCGGTCTCCGGGCTCGCGAGTGGAAGCGCCTGGCGTTTCCGAAGGAACCGCGCCTTCCCATGCCAATGGCACAGTGGCGGATTGCGGTTCGAAGCTCGCTTACCGTTGCGGGGGCAGCGCCGGAATGATCGATTGTGCATCGACTTCACCGGCTTCCCTGTTTCACTCGCGGCTTGCGCCGAGAGCACCTGAAGCAGGCGCGCAGCTTAGTGGCTGGCGGGCTGGGGCGTCAATTGAACAGGATGTCGCCGGGGCCCGCCCTCAGAACCACAAAGGCTCTAAAATGGGTCACACAAGTCAAGTGGTCAGGCCGCATAACTTCGCTAGAATGCGACTCATGACGACGACTGCCCTACCCGGCCAGCTCCAGCTCGACGCCACCGCCAATCCACCGCTGATGCGCATCAGTGGTGATTGGACGCTTGCGCATTTCTCCACGCTCGAAGCTCAGGTGGCCGCACAGCGCACTGCCGAGTCCCCGGGCGCGCTGGACTTCGCCGGCCTCGGCGCATTGGATACCGCCGGTGCCGCCCTGCTCGCCGAGATCATCGGCAGCGCACGCATGAGCCAACTCGATCAGATCGCCCGCAACCTGCCCGCCGAACGCCAGGCGCTGCTGCGCACTGTCGGCAGCGCGATCACCCAGTGCCGGCTCGACGAAAAGGCCCCGCCGCCCGGCAATGCGCTGGTCGATGTGCTGGAGCGGATCGGCATTGCCTCCGTCACCTTCAAGGACCACCTGATCGGTGTATTGGGCTTCATCGGCCTGACTCTCCAGACCCTGCTGCGCAACCTGCTGCGTCCGCGCCGTTGGCGGCTGACCTCGCTGGCCGCGCACATGGAGGAAACCGGCCTGGACGCCGTGCCCATCGTCGCCCTGCTCACCTTCATGGTCGGTGCAGTGGTGGCCTTCCTCGGCGCCACGGTGTTGCAGAAATTCGGCGCGGCGATCTACACCGTCGACCTGGTGGGCTTCTCCTTCCTGCGCGAGTTCGGCGTACTGCTCACCGCCATCCTGATTGCCGGCCGCACCGCCAGCGCCTTCACCGCGCAGATCGGTTCGATGAAGGCCAACCAGGAAATCGACGCGATCCAGGCCCTGGGCCTGGACCCGGTAGAACTGCTGGTACTGCCGCGGGTGCTGGCGCTGCTGCTGACCCTGCCGATGCTGACGTTCCTGGCGATGATTTCCGGCATCTTCGGCGGTGGCGTGGTCTGCGCCCTGAGCCTGGACATCTCGCCGCGCATGTTCCTCTACATGCTGCAGAACGACATCGCCGTGCAGCACTTCCTGGTGGGCATCGTCAAAGCCCCGGTATTCGCCTTCATCATCGCCGTGATCGGCTGCCTGGAAGGCTTCCGCGTCAGCGGCAGCGCGCAGTCGGTGGGCGAGCACACGACCTCCAGCGTGGTCCAGTCGATCTTCGTGGTGATCCTGCTGGATGCCATGTTCGCGCTGTTCTTCATGGAGATGGGCTGGTGAGCGAACCGATCATCGTCGTCCGCGACCTGGCCAACCGCTTCGGCACCCACGCCGTGCACGAGCACCTCGACCTCGACGTGATGAAGGGCGAGATCCTCGGCGTAGTGGGTGGTTCGGGCACCGGCAAGTCGGTGCTGCTGCGCAGCATCATCGGCCTGCGCCAGCCCAGCGAAGGCAGCGTGCATGTCTTCGGGCAGAACCTGCCTGCCTTGCCGCCGCTGGAGCGTTCGAAACTGGAAAGGCGCTTCGGCGTGCTGTTCCAGAACGGCGCGCTGTTCTCCTCGCTGACCGTGAGCGAGAACATCTGCCTGCCGCTGATCGAACACGCCAAACTGTCGCGCAGCGACGCCGAGTTCATGGCCAAGGTGAAGATTTCCCTCGCCGGCCTGCCACCGGATGCGGGCGCCAAGTACCCCTCGGAGCTGTCCGGCGGCATGGTCAAGCGCGCCGCGTTGGCCCGCGCCCTGGCGCTGGACCCGGACATCCTGTTCCTTGACGAACCCACCGCCGGCCTAGACCCCATCGGTGCCGCGGCCTTCGACCAACTCATCCTGACCCTGCGCGACGCCTTCGGCCTCACCGTGTTCCTGGTGACCCACGACCTGGACACCCTCTACACCATCTGCGACCGCGTCGCCGTGCTCTCGCAGAAGCGGGTGCTGGTGGTCGGTCCGCTGGACCAGGTCGCCGAGAACCCGGACGCCTGGGTCCAGGACTACTTCCATGGCCCCCGTGGCCGTGCCGCGCAGCAGGCCACCGAGCACCTGCGGGAGGAAAACTGACAATGGAAACCCGTGCCCATCACGTGCTGATCGGCCTGTTCACCCTGGTGGTGTCGATCGGCGCACTGCTCTTCGCGCTGTGGCTGGCGCAATCGAGCAACGACCAGAAGTACAAGGTCTACGACGTGATCTTCAACGAGGCGGTGACCGGCCTGTCCGAAGGCGGCACCGTGCAGTACAGCGGCATCCGCGTCGGCGATGTGGTCTCCCTGCGCCTGGACCCGAACGACCCGCGCAAGGTCCGCGCACGCATCCGCGTCTACGACAGCACACCGATCCGCGAAGACACGCGCGCCAAGCTGGCTCTCACCGGTGTCACCGGCCAGGCCATCATCCAGCTCTCCAGCGCCGCCCAGGACAGCCCGCCGCTGGCCAGCAAGGACGGCGAGGTGCCGGTGATCAAGACCATCCCTTCACCCTTCGCCAAGCTGCTGGCCAACGGCGAGGACATCGCCACCAACATCAACAACCTGATCAACAACGTGAACCGCATGTTCTCCCAGGAGAACGTCGACCGCATCAGCCGCACCCTGGACCACATCGACCAGGCCACCGGCGTGGTCGCCGAACAGCGCGACGACATCCGCCGGACCTTCAAGGAACTCGCCGCCGCCAGCGAGCAGGCGCGTATCACCCTGGCCAATGCCAGCGAGTTGCTCGACCGCGCCAACCAGACACTGGGCGGAAAAGGCCAGGTCATCATGGACGACGCGCAGAAGACCCTCGCCTCCCTGCGCAGCAGCAGCGAGCGCGTGGATCAACTGCTGAACAGCAACTACGACTCGGTGAACGGCGGCCTCAACGGCCTGGGTGAGATCGGCCCGGCGATCCGCGAACTGCGCTCCACCCTGGAAGACCTGCGCGGCGTCACCCGCCGCCTGCAGGAGAACCCCACCGGCTACCTGCTCGGCCGCGAACGCAACAAGGAGTTCCAGCCATGACCGCCCTTCCCCGCCTGCTCGGCGTCGCCGCCCTGGTCAGCCTGCTGGGCGCCTGCTCGATCCTCCCGGAAGCGGAGAGCCCGGACTTCTACCTGCTGCCGGCAGCGCAACAACCGGCGCGCAGCAGCACAGCGGTGGACTGGTCGCTACGCGTCAGCGCCCCCACCGCCGGCCTGGCGCTGGACAGCAACCGCATCGCCGTGGTCCCGCAGGGCAACCAGCTGAGCAGCTACCAGGGCGCACGCTGGAGCAACCGTGCACCTGGCTTGCTGCGTGACCGCCTGCTCGATGCCTTCACCGCCAACGGCGGCGTCCGCGCCCTGAGCAGCGACGAAGCCAGCCTGCAAGCCGATCTCGACCTGACCGGCGAACTGCGCGCCTTCCAGAGCGAGTACCAGAACGGCAAACCGGTGATCCACATCCGCTACGACGCCCGCCTGGTGCGCACCCTCGGCCAACGCATCGTCGCCTCGCGCAGCTTCGAGGTCCGCCAGCCGGTGGACGGCAAGCAGGTGCCCGAAGTGGTCAGCGCCTTCGGCAAGGCAGCCGACCAGCTTTCCGAGCAAGTGGTGGAGTGGACGTTGCAGCAGGGGCAGCGGCAGAAGCTCACACCACAGTAAGCACAAGGCCGGCGATTGCCGGCCTTTGTCATTGCGGCAGAGCACCCTGCTGAAGCACTTCGCCCTTCATATCTGTAGGACGCAGCCGATACCTCCCTGGCGCGAGCACCTGTTCTTGCCGGCTTGGTAGGCAGCCCCTATGCTGCGCCCGTCACGGCCAAATCCGTGGCCGGGTTTGACAGCCCGTCGAAACGGCGCGATTGCGCCAGCAGGTGCATGCGAAAAGCGGCGAACGCTTTTCGTAGGCCTTGTCACGACTGTGATTTCTGATCGCAGGGTTTATGGCAGATCGCGCGGGGAGACCTCCCCGTGAGGTCTGCCGGTTCCGTTTCCCGGTCTGTCAACCCCGCGTGGTCTGCCTCCATTGTTTGACAGCAATGGCGGCAGCTCCTGACCTCAACGAAACGGAGTAACGCAAATGTCTTCAGACAACAACACCCTCGATCCCGAATCAGCCCAGTTCCATACCCTGCCGGGCCGCGATCACCCCCTCAGATTCGAAACCCCGCCGGGCTGGCCGGAGGAATCTCACCTCGTCATGAGCTATGGCGCGCTGGTCGCCCGCGAATGGCTGTTCGCCCCGGGCGGGGAAACGCTCTGGAGCAACTTCGCCAAGGGCCGCACGCTGCAGCGTTCCATGCTGGACCGCATGGCCTATGAGATTGGTTTCCTCACCCAACTGGAACGACGGTTCGAACGACTGCCGCAATAACGACGAAGCGGCTTGGGAGTATCCCAAGCCGCCTCTTCCAGGCAGGCGGGTTCAGCGGTGGGAGCAGGCTTGCTCGCGAACCACGCTCAGCGACAGTGGTAGGGGCTTTCGCCCTCCAGCTCTTGGTCCGTCTCCACGTCCCTGATGGTAACGATGGCCTTCGGGTAGACCGAGCAGAGTGAGTTGCGCACGGTATAGATGCCGCTGCCGCTGGCAAGGAACTTGCCATTGCTCAGGGCCTTGCCGGACTCGTCATGGGCACTGACTTCGTAGTTGCCGGTCATGGTGATGCAGCCGGCAAGTGCCAGCAGGGAAAGGACGGGTACGAGGACTTTCATGGATTCTCCTTGGACGCGAGGCGCCCCTCTGCCTGGGCATAGGGTGGCGCGGGTGTCGATCCGTGACGGTTCGCGAGAGCGGGAATGGCCAGCCAGCATGGCAAGGCCGCTGCGGATACGACCCATGCCGGTCACCGCAGTTCAGCCAGCGCCCCCGCAAGAGCGCCAGCTGACAGTGTTTCGGACGAGAGGCTGCCTCAGCGCTTGCCCATGGAGCGACGCGAACCACGCGGGTGCGGCGGGCGGTACTCGGCCTGGTCGTGGGGCTTGCGATGCTGGTAGGCGGTTTTCGCCTGCTGCTGCGCAGCAAGGGCTGCCTTGGCCAGCTCGGCCAGGGAGAGTTTGGGTTGTTCCTGCGCGTTGTCGGCGCTGTCGTCGCGGGGCGGCTGCTGAGAGGACGTCATGGTTAGACCGGTTCTGAAAGGTTTGAAACGGTGCACATGATAGCCGAAGTCGCACTCTTCCGGCTGCCCGCCCGCACGAGCGGCACGGGCAGGGCCGTCAACCCGGAGGCAAAGCCATCAGCTCGGCGGGAACAGAGTGTCCGGGCGGGTCACGTACTCGGTCGCTTCGGCTTCGGTCATCACCCAGATCTGGCTGATCCGACTGTCCAGGCCCATCTTGATGCCGACGAACTTGCCGGCGATCTTCGGCAGCATGCCGTAGACCATGAAGCGGTTGGTCTCGTCGCGGATGCGGATGGACACCGACAGCGGGTAGCTGATGGTCTTTTCATACAGGCCGATGGTGATGACCTGGCGCAACAGGCTCGGCTTCGGTCGCTTGAGGGTGATCACCGGGTACACTGCGCTATCGACGAAGCCCACCATCATCCCCGAGGGAATCACCCGGTCAGCCAGCGCCGGGCTGCTCAGCCCCAGCATCAAGGCCACCGCGCCGAGTAGCTGAAGCATCCAGCGTTGCAGCGAAGCGCGTGAAGGTACTGCTGAAGTCATCGGATTTCCCGCCCTGGTTTTCCTGATTTCGTTATCGCCCGGTTAAAGTTTCCGGATCTGAGCGTGGAGCGTAGCGGTTCGCCGCTCCGCTGTCCGCACATTGATTCACAGCCTCTGGAGTTTCCAGCGGTGATCACGCGACATTCCCGTGCAGGTCAGCGTCAAGCGGCCGCCCGCCACATTGCGGCGGGATTTCACGCGCTCTATCGTGATGCATTCCGCCGTCACACCGAGAACCTGCCATGAGCTCCCTGCGTGAAGCCCTCGCCCGCTTTCCCCGCCTCGACCTGGCCGGCGGCCCGACTCCGCTGGACAAGCTGGACCGACTCTCCGCGCACCTGGGCCGCGAGCTGTACGTAAAGCGCGACGACACTACACCGTTCGCCCTGGGCGGCAACAAGGTGCGCAAGCTGGAGTTCCTCGCCGCCGATGCCCTGAAGGCCGGCGCCGACACGCTGGTCACCGCCGGCGCGATCCAGTCCAACCATGTGCGCCAGACTGCCGCCGTCGCGGCGAAGCTCGGCCTGCGCTGCGTGGCGCTGCTGGAAAACCCCATCGGCACCGATGACCGCAATTACCTGAGCAATGGCAACCGCCTGCTGCTGGACCTGTTCGGCACCGAGGTAGAACTCGTCCCCAATCTCGATACCGCCGACGAGCTGCTGGCGCAGACCGGCGAGCGCCTGCGCCGCGAGGGGCACAAGCCTTACATCGTGCCCATCGGCGGCTCCAATGCCCTGGGCGCCCTGGGTTACGTGCGCGCCGGACTGGAACTGGCGGAGCAGATTCACAGCAGCGGCCAGGCGTTCTCCGCCGTGGTGCTCGCCTCCGGCAGCGCTGGCACCCATGCGGGCCTGGCGATCGCGCTGGCCGATGCCTTGCCGGAGCTGGATGTCATCGGCGTAACCGTTTCGCGAACCGACGCGGCACAACGGCCGAAAGTCGAAGGGCTGGTCGCGCGCACGCTGGAACTGCTCGGCCACGACATGCCAGCCGTTCCGAAAGTACAACTGTGGGACGAGTATTTCAGCCCGCGCTACGGCGAAGCGAATGCCGGCACGCTCGAGGCAGTGCGCCTGCTGGCCAGCCAGGAAGGCCTGCTGCTGGACCCGGTGTACACCGGCAAGGCGATGGCTGGATTGCTCGACGGTATTCGCCGTGATCGCTTCTCAAAACCCGGGCCTATCCTGTTCCTGCACACCGGCGGTTCGCCGGCGCTGTTCGCCTATCATTCGGCCACTTGAGTCACATATCCATCAGGACTAGGTATGTAATTTTTTATTATTTTATTGCATAACGATTCCGACCCTATAGTCGCCACGCGTTGACTAACCTGCTTAAAACACCAAAAACGGGGACCACCATGACCTTCTCCGCACTGCGACGTCATTTCCTGCTTGCCAGCCTGACCCTCACCCTGGGTGCCAGCCTCTTCAGCCAGGCCCAGGCCGCGGACGACCTGCTCGCCCAGATCAAGTCCAAGGGCGAAGTCCGCGTCGGTCTCGAGGGCACCTACCCGCCCTTCAGTTTCCAGGACGAGAACGGCAAGCTGGCCGGTTTCGAAGTGGACTTCTCCAACCTGATCGCCAAGGAGCTGGGCGTCACCGCCAAGCTGCAACCGACCAAGTGGGACGGCATCCTCGCCGCGCTGGAATCCAAGCGCCTGGACCTGGTGATCAACCAGGTGACCATTTCCGAGGAGCGCAAGAAGAAGTACGACTTCTCTGACGCCTACACCGTCTCCGGCATCCAGGCGCTGGTGCGCAAGGGTGACGAAGGCAAGTACGACGCGCCGGAGAAACTCGCCGGGGTGAAAGTCGGCGTGGGGCTGGGCACCAACTACGAACAGTGGTTGCGCGAACACGTACCGCAGGCTGACGTGCGTACCTATGAAGACGACCCGACCAAGTTCCAGGACCTGCGCAGCGGCCGCATCGACGTGATCCTGGTGGACCGCCTGGCCGCCTTCGACATGGTCAACAAGACCAAGGGCGCCATGGCGCTGACCGGCGCGCCCTTCGCCCGCCAGGAAGCCGGTATTGCCCTGCGCAAGGGCAACCCCGAACTGCTCGCGGCGCTGAACAAGGCCATCGAGAAGTTCCGCGCCGACGGCACGCTGAAGAAACTCTCGGAGAAATGGTTCCAGGCTGACGTCACCCAATGATCGAAGAAAGCCTGCAGCTTGCACTGGATTCCGCGCCCTTCCTGTTGAAGGGCGCGGTCTTCACGGTAGTCCTCAGCGTAGGCGGCATGTTCTTCGGACTGCTGCTCGGCTTCGTTCTGGCGCTGATGCGCCTGTACGGCTTCACTCCTGTGCGCTGGATCGCGCGCATCTACGTGTCGTTCTTCCGCGGCACGCCATTGCTGGTCCAGCTCTTCATGATCTATTACGGCCTGCCCCAGGCCGGCATTGAACTCGACCCGTTGCCGGCGGCGCTGATCGGCTTCTCGCTGAACATGGCCGCCTATGTCTGCGAAATCCTCCGCGCCGCCATCGGCTCCATCGACAAGGGCCAGTGGGAAGCCGCCGCCAGCATCGGCATGACCCGCGCCGAGACCCTACGCCGGGTGATCCTGCCGCAGGCCGCGCGTACCGCCCTGCCACCGCTGGGCAACAGCTTCATTTCTCTGGTCAAGGACACCGCCCTGGCCGCCACCATCCAGGTCCCGGAACTGTTCCGCCAGGCCCAGCTGATCACCGCGCGTACCTTCGAGGTCTTCACCATGTACCTGGCTGCCGCGCTGATCTACTGGATCCTCGCGAGCATCCTGTCGCACCTGCAGAATCGCCTGGAAGACCGGGTCAACCGTCATGACCAGGAGCACGACGCATGATCGAAGTACGCCAGCTGACCAAGCAGTTTCGCGGCCAGGAGGTGCTCAAGGGCATCGACCTGACCGTGCAGCCCGGCGAAGTGGTCGCGATCATCGGCCCCAGCGGCTCGGGCAAGACTACCCTGCTGCGCTGCCTGAACCTGTTGGAAGTACCCAATGGCGGGACCATCCAGGTTGGCGACATCCTCATCGACGCCTCACGGCCGCTCAGCGGACAGCAGGGACTGATCCGCAAGCTGCGCCAGCACGTGGGCTTCGTCTTCCAGAACTTCAACCTGTTCCCCCACCGCACTGCACTGGAGAACGTGGTGGAGGGCCCGATCATCGTGAAGAAGGAGCCGCGCGCCCAGGCCATTGAGCGCGCCCGCCAGTTGCTGGCGAAGGTGGGGCTGGCCGGCAAGGAGGACTCTTATCCCAAGCGCCTCTCCGGCGGTCAGCAACAGCGCGTCGCCATCGCCCGCGCCCTGGCCATGCAGCCGGACGTGATCCTCTTCGATGAACCCACCTCGGCGCTGGACCCGGAACTGGTCGGTGAGGTCCTGGCGACCATCCGCGGCCTGGCCCAGGAAAAGCGCACCATGGTCATCGTCACCCACGAAATGAGCTTCGCCCGCGACGTTGCGAACCGGGCGATATTCATCGACAAGGGTGTGATCGTCGAGCAGGGCGACGCCAAGGCGCTGTTCGCTCACCCGAAGGAAGAGCGCACCCGCCAGTTCCTCAGCAAGTTCCTCGATCAGGGCGAAAAGCGCCTCACCGAATAAGATCGAATTAATAGATTAATATCTGCCGATATTTGCGCTTTTTCATCGATCGATTGCGAGAGAAGATAGTCCCATGAACCGCGCGGACTGACCCACCAGCCAGCCGCGCCCCACGAGGACTATGTCATGATCGAACGCAGACCCTTCCAGCAACTCGGCGGCGCCAACCACGGCTGGCTCAACGCCAAGCACCACTTCTCCTTCGCCGAGTACTACGACGCCGAGCGCATGGACTGGGGCAACCTCCGCGTCTGGAACGATGACGAAATCGCTGCCGGCACCGGCTTCCCGCCGCACCCGCACCGCGAGATGGAAATCATCACCTACGTCCGCCAGGGTGCGATCACCCACCAGGACAGCCTGGGCAACAAGGGCCGTACTGAAGCGGGCGACGTGCAGGTGATGAGTGCGGGCTCGGGCATCGTGCACTCCGAGTACAACCTGGAGAAGGATGTCACCAAGATCTTCCAGATCTGGATCATCCCGTCGGTACGCGGCGGCACGCCATCCTGGGGCGCCAAACCCTTCCCGAAGGGCGACCGCGCCGGGCGCTTCGTGACCCTGGCCAGCGGCCATGAGAACGACGCCGACGCCTTGCGCATTCGCGCCGACGGTCGCCTGGTCGCCGCCACCCTGAAGGCCGGCCAGACCGCGGAGTACGAACTGGGCAACGGTCGCCGCGCCTACCTCGTGCCGGCAACCGGCAAGGTCGAGGTCAACGGTGTCGAACTGCTGGCTCGCGACGGTGCTGCCATCGCCGACGAGGCGGTGGTAAAGGTCACGGCGCTCGAAGACAGCGAAGTGATCCTGGTCGATGTCGCCTGAGTCAGGCCGCAGCAACGAAAAAGGCACGCCAATTGGCGTGCCTTTTTTCTTCCAGCCCTGGAGTCAGCGCTTGCGGCAAAGACTCATGCCATCACCAATCGGCACCAGCGAGTAATCCACTCGCTCGTCCGTCTTCAAGGCCAGATTGAGCTGCTGGATCGCCCGCGTGTCCGCACTTTCCGGGTTCGCCTCCAGCACCCGCCCGCTCCACAACACGTTGTCGAAGACCACCAGGCCGCCCTCGCGCAGTAAGGTCAGGGCATGCTCCAGGTAAATGGAATAATTGGCCTTGTCGGCATCGATGAAGACCAGGTCGAAACTGCCTTGCTGATCACCGGCTACCAGGGCTTGCAGCGTGGACAGGGCCGGCCCGAGGCGCAGCTCGATGCGAGAATCGACGCCGGCGTCATGCCAGTAGCCTCGAGCGATGTCGTTGTACTCGCCGGGAAGATCGCAACAAAGGATATGGCCGCCCTCTGGCAGTGCCTCGGCCATGCACAAGGCGCTGTAGCCCGTGAAGGTACCGATTTCGAGGATGCGTTTGGCGCCGGTCAGCCTGACCAGCAAGGCGAGGAACTGGCCCTGCTCCGGGGCAACCTGCCAGCGGGACATGGGCAGGTTGGCAGTCTCGCTGCGCAAGCGCGCCTTGACGGGAGAATCGCGTAGGGAAACGTCGAGAAGGTACTGGTAGAGCGAGTCGTCCAGGTTCAGCGTGCGGGTGGTCATGGGCCCTCCTGAGAATCAGGGATGGAGGGCGAGACTCTGCACGGCGAGGACACGCTTGGCTTCCAGGAAGGCTTTCTGCCAATAGGCACTGTCGAGGCTGTCCAGGCGTACGGTCCCGCCCGTTCTGGGCGCATGAACGAAACGCCCTTCCCCGACATAGATACCCGCATGGCTGACACCACGTCCACCATTGGTGGCGAAGAAGATGAGGTCGCCGCTCTGCAACGACTCGCGGCCAACGGTGGGCGCGCGCATGGAAATCATCTCGCGGGTGGAGCGCGGCAGCATCAGGCCGGTGGCATCGCGGTAGACGTAGCCGATCAGGCCGCTGCAATCGAATCCGCCATCAGGCGTGTTGCCGCCCCAGCGATAGGGCGTCCCCACCAGGCCAATGGCACGGATCAGGATATCGTCAGCAGCTTGGGTGTTGTAGACGGGAGCGGCCGGCGCGTTCACCACGGGAGGGGGCGACGGCGGAGTGCGACTGGCGCAGGCGGCCAGCGAGGCGAGAGCAACGAGCAGAATGATGCGCTGAGGAACGAGCATGTGATGGCATCCCGTCAAGGAGTGCCATCACTTTGTACCAACAGCGACTTGAGCGCAATACTTAAAGTAAAACTTTAAGTTTAGCGGATCGCTGTCTTCGGCTCGTAGCCCGGTTCGAGCACACGCTTGGCTTCCATGTAGCTCAAGCGCCAGTAGCTCTCATCCAGGCTATCCACCCGCACACCACCGCCACGGCGGCTGGCGGAGTGGATGAACTGTCCGTCACCGATGTAGATGCCGGCATGACTGACCCGACCGCGACCACGGTTGTTGAAGAAGATCAGGTCGCCCGGTTGCAGGTCCGCTTTGGAGACCAGCGGGACGTCCATATTGATCATCTCACGCGTGGAGCGCGGCAGGCTGATGCCTGCTTCTTCGCGGAACAGATAGCCCACGAAGCCGCTGCAATCGAAGCCGGTCCGCTCCGATTTTCCACCAAAGCGGTACGGAGTACCGATCAGCGAGAACGCGCGATCCAGAATGTCGGATACATGGGCAGTCGAACTGCCGTTATCGTTTTTGGCCCCCTCGTCCTGCGACTCATTCATCAGCGCTATGTTGTGCTGATTTACCTGGAACGCTGCTCGAGTGGCAGGCACTGAAGCGACCTGGTTCGGCTGCGATTCCGGCGAATGGCTGGCGCAAGCTGCCAGCAGCAGAACGAAACTCATGGGCACGAGGGGTGCTAAGCGTTTAAGCATGGGCACGACCGTGTCTCATTAGCTCCATTTATTAGCGGGCTAATTTGCCCGCTCAATGGGGGCAATGCAAGTTTTTTATCGCGGAATGTGACCCAGCAGGCGCGGCATAATGTCTAAGGCTCGACCCACCATTCTTTCTTCGACCACAGAACTGAGGTCGGTCAGCCCAGGATTCACCTCGGCGGTGAAGCCTCCTGCGTCCCGCGTACGCAGCACCGGCTCGATGATGTAGGGGAAGCTCGCAGTGGTCCCCACCAGCAGAACAACGTCGAACCCTTTGCGCAATTGCGCATACAGCGTATCGATCGCCTCCTCCGGCAACATCTCCTCGAACAGCACCACTGGCGGGCGCAGCACGCCTGCGCAGCGCGCGCATTTCGGCGGCAATGGGCCATCCAGGTGCCCGGCCAGCTCCGGGCTTTCCAGCCCGCACGACTGGCAATACAGCGGAGCCAGCTCGCCATGGATCTCGATCAACCGCTCCGACGGCGAACCGGCGCGACGGTGGAAGCCATCAATGTTCTGCGTCAGCACCCAGCACTCCGGCTTGAGCCGTTGCAGCTCCGCGATGGCGCCGTGACCGGCATTGGGTTGCGCACTCAGGCAGGCCTTGCCCAGCTCGGCCAGGTATTTCCAGCACAGCGCCGGGTCCTTCTGCAGCATCGGACCGGAGATCGCCACCTCGATAGGTATTCCTTCCGCTGTGCGTCCGTTGTAAAGACCACCCAGGCCACGATAGGTCGGCATGCCCGAATCGGCGGAGAGCCCAGCGCCGGTGATCACCAGGATGCGTTCAGCGCGAGCCAGTGCCGCACCGGTGCGTTCGATGGCCGAATCCATGCGCCCCTCCTCCGCGGCCGGGCCGCGCGTCAGTGGTTGACCGTGTACGACAGCATCATCGAGATATGGCACAACGGACGGCCGCTTTGCTCCTGCCAGGTGTTGAACGCTGCCTGAACCAGCGCGAGGTCCTTCAGGCTGGTTGGCGTCTTGTCGACGATTTCCTGGGCCTTGAGCGCAGCCACCACGTCATCGCTGAGAACGAAGGTATCCTTGCCGGCCATGCGCAGGAATCGCGGCGCTGACATGCCGCCCAACTGATTGCCCCGCTTGGCCAGCAGCTTCCACAGACCGACGATGTCGCTGGACGGCCAGTCAGCCAGGAGCTTGCCGAAGCTGCCGTACTCGCGGGCTACGTCCAGCACGAACTGGGCGTTGCGCAGCACACTCTTGAGCTTGCCCAGGTGCCGAATCAGCCGGGTGTCCTGCATCAGGTTTTCCAGGCGCTCGCCGCCCATCAGCACGACTTTCTCCGGGTCGAAGCCGAAGAAGACTTCCTCGAAGGCCGGCCACTTGGCGTCTACCAGGCTGTGCTTTAGCCCAGCTCGGAAGATGCGCAGGCTGATCAGCGAGAGGTAGCGATCATCGCCGACCGCTACCAATTGGGCCGGCGACTTGGCCTGCGGCAGGCGGGCTTCCAGCGCTTGGACCGAGCCAAAGCGGTTCAGGCAGTATTCGTACAGCCACTGGTAATCGCGCATCGGGCGTCCTTGCGAGGTCTTACAGGTTCATCACGTCGAGGAAGCGCGGGGTGGCGGTCTCGTCGATGCGCAGGCTGTTGAAGTCGAACAGGTTGCGGTCGGCCAGTTGCGACGGCACCACATTCTGCAGGGCGCGGAACATGATCTCGGTACGGCCCGGCGACTTGCGCTCCCAGTCCAGCAGCATTTCCTTGACCACTTGGCGCTGCAGGTTTTCCTGCGAGCCGCACAGGTTGCACGGGATGATCGGGAATTCCTTGAGCACCGAGTAGGCCTCGATGTCCTTCTCGTTGCAGTACGCCAGCGGGCGGATTACCACGTTGCGGCCGTCGTCGGACAGCAGCTTGGGCGGCATGGCCTTGAGGGTGCCGCCGTAGAACATATTAAGGAAGAAGGTTTCCAGGATGTCGTCGCGGTGGTGCCCCAGCGCCATCTTGGTCGCACCGATCTCATCGGCGTAGGTATAGAGGGTGCCACGGCGCAGGCGCGAGCACAGCGAGCAGGTGGTCTTGCCCTCCGGGATCTTCTCCTTCACCACCGAGTAGGTGTCCTTCTCGATGATGTGATACTGCACGCCGATGGACTCCAGGTACGCCGGCAGCACGTGCTCGGGGAAGCCGGGCTGCTTCTGATCCATGTTCACCGCGACGATCTCGAACTGGATCGGCGCTACCTTCTGCAGGTACAGCAGGACGTCCAGCAGGGTGTAGCTGTCCTTGCCGCCGGACAGGCAGACCATCACTTTGTCGCCGTCCTCGATCATGTTGAAGTCGGTGACCGCCTCGCCAACCTGGCGGCGCAGGCGTTTCTGCAGTTTGTTCTGGTTGACCGAAAGGGTGCTGGCCATGGTGCTCTGGAATCCGAAGGGCAAGACGAAAAGCCGGTCATTTTACGCGCAAATCGCCAATGACGGACACCGCACCTTCAAGCCACTGATCCAAAAGGCCTTCTTTCCGGGGCACGACCCTGAGTGTCGATATAGTGTCGAAAGCTAGAAGAGGCAGCATCAACGAATGGTAAGCACTACGCCAGCCCCGTCCTCCCGAGCAGCCATAGCCTCTTAACAAAAAAGCCGCATCAAGAGGTGCGGCCCTTTCACTTCTGAGGAATTAAGCTTCCGGCTTCTTCTTGCCTATGGTCCACTCGGACCGCTTAAACGGCTCCCTATGGGCATGCTTGCCGGCAGGAATTTCCTGGATTTCACCGCCTTTAGAAAGAAATGCTGAGATTTGCTTATCCAGCTCCGAACGTGCAAATTTGATCTCTGAATTAGACATCAGTTCACCTGAGGTGATGAGCCACCAGATTGGCAGCTAGTGTTCCACTATACACACAAATTATTCCCACCCCCTACCGCCTGACCGAATTCTGAAACCCCCTAAAAATTACCTATCTATTATCTGAAAAGCCTGTATGGTGACCCCCTGCCTGCTCGGTTTAGCGGCACCGATAGATGTTTTGTCTTCTTGATTCTCCATCTTTGCGGCCCTCTTCACTTCGCACCCAGTCATGTTTTGCATTTTGCTTAGCGTGATCATTATTTGGAGATTCATCATGACCACTCGTCAAACCGGAACCGTAAAATGGTTCAACCCCGAAAAAGGTTTTGGGTTCATTACTCCTGAAAGTGGCGCGGACGTTTTTGTTCACTTCCGTGCCATCGAGAGCACTGGTTACAAAACACTGGACGAAGGCCAGCGCGTTAGCTTCTACGTGACCAACGGCGCGAAAGGCCCTCAGGCTGACCAAGTGCAGACAATGTAACGGTCGCTCAGATGAAGAGCCCCGCAAATGCGGGGCTTTCTCGTTACTGCACTTACCAGAACTCACGAATGGCGCACCATCGATATCGCCCCCATTAGCGAACAACTCATCTGGACATGCTTGATTTTATCGCATCGATCAGCTTTTCCATCCCAATAGGTTTTTGTAGAAACATCCGATAGGAATTCTGCTCCATCAAGGGACGGCCGGACATTAGAATAACTGGAATTTCCGGACGTTCGACATCCAAAACCTCAGATAGTGCGACTCCATTCATTTCACCAGGAAGATCTACATCAGTCAGAACCAAACGAACTAAGTGATCATATTTCCTCACCGTTTCGAGAGCATCCTCAGCCGTACCGTACACTTCAGCTGAAATTCCGTTTTCATCCATGACTATCTGAAGCAAAAAAGCGAGAACGCTGTCATCTTCGACGATCAAAACAACAAGATCATCGGCACTACGATCTTCGATATTCACGGTGGAGGCCTTAAAAGCCCACCTCGAATAGGAGGGATAGTACAGTGATCCTCTCTTTTCCCTTAAAGAGCAAGCTATTTCGCACGACAATTAATAAGTAATTAATTAGATCCGCAGCCAATCACTGACGGCGAATATCCATCCATACAAGAAGCATCAAGGCGATCGTACGATTCGACCTTCGTGAATTTCCTTCACGAAAATCTCCAGCGAGTCGGCATCTCGCTCAAGCTGGCTAGCCATCGCCCTCAGCTCGTCTCTCAGAGCAGGAACCATGGCGGCAAGCGATGTGAGACGGTCCGCAACAGCTGCATTATTGAATGAGGTGGTGCGCAGAGCTGTAAGCAGCTGCTTTTCCGCCCTGTTCATTGCAACGCCGCTATACCACCATCTTGCACCCGCTCCGCCAAAGATCGCAGCGACACTGCATGCCTGCGAAGCAACTCGATAACCTCTGTTACCTCGCAACCTAACCCACTCGGCAACTCTAAAGCCGCTCGCTCCAGAACCACCGCCGCTGCCTCGTTCTGGAACGAAAGCTCGGCCAAGGTTACGCGCACCTCTTCAGTAGATCGATTGCGAGACATTACGCACTCCTTCCATAGGCATCAGCACAGACCTGCTGGTAACCATAGACTTGTTTATTCGCCTCGGAAAACACCAGACACCACCATTCCCAGCCGATGACGGAAACCAATCAAATTATCGGATCAACCATTGCCCCCCTGTCGAAGATAGACAGAGGATTGAGCAAAACCGCATCCTGAAGGTACTCGGGGGAGAGATGGGCATAGCGCATCGTCATGTTCAGCGACGTGTGCCCCAGGATCTCCTTCAGCGCGAGGATGTTGCCTCCATTCATCATGAAGTGAGACGCAAAGGTGTGGCGCAGAACGTGGGTGCACTGGCCACGCGGCAGCTCGATATTGCAGCGTTTCACCATGCGAGCGAATGCCTCTCTGCAGAAGGGAAATCGGGTCTTCTTAGCGAAGTAGACCTCCAGACGGTCTTGCAGCTCCTGGGAGATAGGCACCGAGCGGACGCGCTTCGACTTGGTGTTGGCGAAGACCACACAGCCCGCACGAACCATCGGCCAAGTCAGTCGTTGAGCTTCCGACCATCTCGCCCCCGTAGCCAAGCAGATCTCTGATATCAGGGCCAAGTGTGGGAACGTCGAGTAGTTCCGCAGCGCAGATACCAAGGTCGCGACCTGCTCTTTCGACAGGAACGACACCACCTCCTGCTGTGGCTTCAGCGGCTTCAATGTATCCAGGGGATTGGCGTAGTCGATATCACCGAGTCGTCGGAGCTCGGTATAGATGGACTTGAGGTAGGAATACCGCACGTTGATCGAGCGCGGGAGTGCCCCTTCCTCCAACTCCACTTTACGCAGTGCCACCAAGTCAGAGACCGTGAATGTCTGAGCGATAGGATTCCCCAGCTTCGCAGCAATGAACAGCAGCATGTTCTTGCGACGTCGCCCGCTGGTGATCGCATGCCCGTGCAGCTCGAACCAACGCTCGATGAGCTGAGACAAGCGACGCATGTCCTTCGGCCTGGGATTCCACTCCGGTGTTACTGCCAGCTTCGCGCGTACAGAAGCTTCGAAGCGTTGAGCTTCGCCCTTGGTCTTGAACCGTTTGCGGAAGCGCTTCCCCTTGATGGGTTCGACGTCGACGAACCAGCGACCATCCTCCAGCTTAGTGATCGCCATCAGATCGCGTACCCCCGCTTCAAGTACCGATCATTTATGAGTCCAATGATGTGTCTTTCGAGGTCGCGAGTGCTGTAGCCCTTGGCGGTATAGTGATCCTCGATCACATGCCAAAAGGGCAAAGTACGCCCGACCTCTAAGGCTTTTTTTGGTGGTACGCGCTCCCTTGCAATGAGGCTAGCGAACTGGCCCAGGAACATCTCGCAGTTCTTGCCGGAAAAACCCTGAGCCGTCTTGTAGTAGCGGCGATATTCGGTGCGATCAATGAGCGGATCGGCCTCTACCTGCACCTGAGTATCCAGGGTGATGAGCGACCAGAAAGGATTGAACTCCTTCGGGCTGTCCAACAACCGGAAGCTCTCACAGGCGTAGCCCCACAGACCTTGCAGATGCGGGCACAGACCCGCGTAGGTACGGCAGCCGATGACCTCACCAGAGGTCATCCTGGATCCTTCGGAGAACTGCTGTACCACCGAATGGTGGAAACGAAACTCGATACGCCAGACCGTTTCCAGAGGGTTGTAAGCAGGGTCACCATCACCGAAGGGATCGCCATTCAGGTTGGCCCAAACACATTCCCAATAGTCGAGCTTGTCGGTTGTCCGGGCTTGGAGCGTTTTGTTGTAGATGCACAGTTGCAGCCCGCTGGCCGAGCCGAACATGTACGTTTCACCACGGCCGTAGACCGAGGCGTTGCCATCGAACTCGATACGCTCGATGCCACTGATCTGGCGAACACGACGGGACCGGCAATGCATGCGATCCACCAAGTCAGACGGAGGCGTCCAACCCTGCACGTCGAGCGCGAGATGCACGGCGCATTGGTTGGTTTCGCAGGCTGAGAGCACGCCTGCGGCCAGGTCATCGAGCATGCCTTGCAGGATCAATGGATCAGCACCGTCGAGGGCGTGCGGGGACACTTCGATCTTGAGATGCGGGCCGATGTTCTCGAGCTTCACGTTGTGATTCTTGATCAGCAGGATCAGCCCCATATCGGCGTTCTGTAGCCGGTACTGATAGCCGGAGTCGCGACCAATACGGCCCTTGGCCCACTGGTAACCGGCGAACTCTACGATGTCTTCTGGCTCATCGAAGATCGCCATGACCTCGGGTCGAATCAGGCCGTTGTACAACTGGCGGACCGTATCCACGCCGCAGCGCAACAGACGCACACCGGAAAGGTCGGTGAACTCCCCTGCCCTACTGCTGAAAAAGATGCGCCCTTTGGGCGACTCGAAAAACTGCCCGTCTTCCTGAAGTACTGCGCGAATCTGGTGTTCTGCTGCCTTAGTCATGATTCAAACCTATCCAATGCTATCCAATGAGTAACTGAGTTATCCGACGTGTTACAGGGTCGTCGGCCGCGCCTTCGGCCTACCGCTCGTGCCTGGCGCTCCCGGCCGGCGGCGCGGCTCGCCGACTCAAAACGGAAACGCCGCCACCGGCTGCATCACCTGCAAGGCGGTGAGAAAACCGAGCGCATACGCGAGCGCGAGCAGCCCAAGGGCGTTGATCAGGCCGTGCAGGGTCATTGGGTCCTCCAGGGGCGTGCGGGGTATTCGGAATCGGGGACGATGGTCAGCGTTGGCCCTGGGGGTGCTGCTGGAGCGGCTACCAGTTCTACGGGCGTTGCTGCGGGTGGCTGCGCTTGTCTGGGGAAGGCTCCGGCGCACACGATGGTTTCGTGGTACGCGCCGTAGGACAGCTCGGCCACGCATTCCGAACGGGCCTTCACGCCGTAGCCGGACTCGCCCATCTGCCAGGAATTGAGCATCAGCCGGCGTCCTTCGGCATCGGTGATGACGAACATGTACATCTCGCGCTGCATGCCCTTCACCAGCCCTTTCACGCGGGCCGCCACGGCGATTTGTCGGCCCGCGAAGGGATGCTCGGCTAGTGGAAGAGTCGAAACACTTGGTTGGCCAAAAACAGCACCAGCAGGAAGAGTGCTACGCGCAGCAGCAGGCGCTTGAGCAGGTAGAGCAGCCCCTTGAGGATGAGGCTCGCTAGCTGGCTGAGAATGGGCAGGATCAGGGTTTTGCTGAGCGCCACCACCGACGACCTTGAGAGGTCCCATATAGCTGACAAAGCCAATAGTGCCGGCCAGCAGTGCCAGTAGAAGAACCAACTTAGGCGACCGGAACAGACTCTTGCCGGCTTTGGTGTCCTGGGTCTTTCCGGTAGCGGTGGACTGGTAGAGGCGGAAGGTCTGCTTTCGGATTCGCTTGTATTCGACGATGGTGCCGTCAGCGGGTGGTCGGTTGAGCTGGGCGTCATGCTGGGCCTCCTTGTACCGGCCGGGGATGCCGATGACCGCGAGGTTGGAATGCTTGTAGGCCATCTCGCAGGTCATGCGGATGTCGTCGCGGATGTAACTGATGTTGGGCGTCGTCAGGACGATGTCCCAGTTGAAGTGGCGATGCCGGGTCCAGGCATCGAGCCAGCCCATGGGCCGATCCGCTTCGTGCGCCGCCTCGGGTCCGCCTGGGAAATCGAATTTCTCCAGATCACGTTCGCGCCAGGATTTGGGGAACAGCAGCTGGGTTTCGTCGAAGATCAGGAACGCGCCCCGCGGTGCCCACTGAAACCACGTGCGCATCTTTTCGAGATCGGCCAGCGACTCCAGATCGAGGTTGATGATCTGCGCGGTGTTCGGCAGATCGGGAAAGACCGTATAGGCCCGCTCCAGGGTGAACCCACGCACGTTGGTGATGATGACGCGGCCCTCCTTGAGGGCGGGGACGGCATCGTCCTGAATCGCGCCGGAGGTTTTGTACGAGCCGTTGGGGCCGTGGTGAATCTTGATGGACATGACTCACCTCCCTATGAACGGCACGAAGCGCATGCAGAAGCGCGTGGCCAGGGCGGAGAACATGATGTTGAGTGCCTGCGGTACGCCGAGGAATTGCAGCGCCGCAGCGAGCGGACCAGGGAGCGTGGCGTACATGGAGCGGACCATGTTGGAGACGCCGAGGCTGTCGATCAGCTCGCGTGCGACGGTGTAACTGACATCGAGCAGGAACAGGAAACCCTGGAGCGCGCTGTACATCGCCCACTGGGTGGCGACCACAAAGCCGTCCTTGATGAAGTCGTAGATCCCTTGGGTGAAGAACTCCCAGATCCATTGGAGGAACAGGACGATCTGGTCGAAAAAGCTGGATAGCCATTCCATGAGGTCACTCCTTCAAAATGACGAAGGCGGCCAGCACTGATGCCATGAACATCAGCGCGTAGCGCAGGTAGGAGAGCTTTTCTTCGTAGGGGGTGAAGCAGAGGCTGACGGTCTTTTTCCAGACCACGAAGGTGTCGCAGGGGAGCTTGCCGCCGCCTTCGCCAAGGTTCAGATCGAACACACCCTTGAGCTGGTCGGCGTTCTCTTTGATCTTTTCGGAGAACTCCTTTTTGGCGTCCTCGACCTTGCCGGACCATGTCTCCAGGGCTTCGTCCCAGCTACCTTGCTTGGGCTGTACCAGGGATTCTTTGGGGCCGTCGCCGCCGTTGGTGCCGCCATCCCCGCCGCCTGTACCGCCACCCGTGGAGCCGCCGCCGTCACCGTTGCCCGTGCCGGGATCAGTGCCGCCGTCACCTCCGTTGTTTCCGCCATCACCGCCACCGGTATTACCGCCGGGGTTATCGGGGTTTTCGTTGCCGCCGCCCGTGGTGGGGAAGCAGGCGGTGCCGGACCACGAATAGCCATCCGGGCATTTGTCGTCGGGGTCGATATCGGAGGGAGTGGTTTGCGCGCCAGTGCAGCCGACCGTGCCGTTGGCGGTTTTCTCGCACTTGAATTGCTTGGCGAGTTGGTCGAGGTAGTCCTGCAGCTGCTGGTCAGGGTTGTCCGGGTTATCCGACATGTCGTCGTTGCCCACCGGATTCATATCGACGGTGCAGACGTTGTCGTTGCAGTTCTCGGGCGAGCCCGGCTCATACACGCAGCCGTCTTTGATTTCCGGATCGAGGTCGAGCACCGCGCCGCCATCGGTGAAGACGAACTGCACGGCTTTGGTGTACTTGTCGCGGGTCTTGCACTCGGCGTCGCTCGGGCGCTGGATCTCGCAGGCAGCGGTTGCCGGGTTGTACTCACTGCCCTGAGCGCAGCCATCACCGACGCGGGTCAAACCCTGCGAGGCAGCAACCGTTGTGCTGGGCCAAGCCACCGAGAAATTACAGGAGGCTTTGTCTGCACCCACCATGACATAGCCGGAATAACTGACTGTCGCGCCCTGATTGATCCGCTGTAGGTACGCCAAAGTGTCGGAGCAGGCGGACGCCGGAGAGTCGAAGTTCGGGCCACTCCGATCACTGAAAATCCAGTAATACGGCGTCAGTGCGTGAGCACCCCCACTGAACAGCACGACCACGGCGGCGATGGCGAGTCGAAGATGCAGCCCCATGGTTCCTCCAGATAGAAAGAACCCCGCCGAAGCGGGGTCCAGGTTCGGCCACATGAGTGGGGTCAGAAGAATTCGCCGCATCGGTACCCGGTGATGAAGGCGCCGGCGAAGAACGCCCCCAACCACACCGACCAGAGCATTTACGCTTTGCGCAACATGCTGTAGATCAGGCCAGCCACGGCCAGGATGACCAGGGCACCGACGATGTAGCCGCCGATGTTGGACATGTCCGACTTGCCGTCGGTGATGGCCTGCTCGACCGCGCTGGTGTCGATGACGCTGGCCGCCCACACCGGCATCGAGGAGGCAGCGGTGACGGTGCCGGCGATGCACAGGTTGCGGAACGAGCGGACCGGGTTGAACTTGGCGATCTGTTGTTTCATGGCGTTCATGGTGTTTCCTCTCTACTTGGCTTTACGAAGAAGTGACGCGACCCAGCCAGTTAAAAGCCCCGTCACGAATGCCCCCAGAACGCCCGCAGCACCGATGCTGAAGGCCTCCAGGGAGAACCCGCCGTTGACCAGGATTTCAATTGCTCCAGCGGCCTCGGGCGGAATCAGATAGGCCTGTTGCCACTCGATCTGCTGGCAGCGCATGAGGCCGTCCGCTGTGGACGCCCAGCTGGTGCAGACCTGAACGGCAACCACGCCTGACATGTCAGCGGGCCTCCTTACGTGGGCGGTCACACCAGCACCAGAACGAGCGCAGCACGAACCACCACAGGGCGAAGAAGGCGAACGCAGCCGCGACCACAGCGATCACGGAATCCAGCGGGTAGGGTTCGAGGAATTCGCGCACCGCACGCACGGCAGGCGATACGGCGCAGAGAATTGCCACGTACAGAACCCAGCCGAAGGCGAAACGGAGCGGCGCTTTCATCTACCTAACCTCCCCGTCAGGACTTGCTGCTGTCGGAGGGTTTGTCAGCGGCGGGCTTGTCGCTGGCCGGCGGCTGAGTGGGGCGCTGGGCCTGGGGTTGCGGCTGGCGGCTCGGTGCCGGGGTGTGCACGTCCTTGCCGGTCGCGAGCAGTTCGGTCAGGACCTGGGTGTTCTTGGTGTTGCCGAAGCGGTCCTTGGTCGGACGGACGACGCTGGCGAACTTGCAGAGCACCGGGGAGCCTTCGAAGACGATGCCGTCGAGCAGGGTCGGCTCGATGTCGTACTGGGTGATTTCGAAGCCACGGGCATTGCCGCGAGCGCCGTCCGGGATCGGCGAAATGGCCTGAACGCTGGCGTAGATTTCGCCGGAGGTTTTGGAAGTGAAGGTGTCGGTCTGGATGACCCACAGTTCAACGACGCCGCCAGTGGTTGCAAACATGTTCATCTGAAGCTCCTTTGCCTTTTTCGGGCATGAGTTGGCCCGCTGCTGCAAATTGGGCGCGTTGGTGGCCGTCTTTCAGCGGGTGTGGTGGTGCCTGGGTTTTGCGATGGTGCTGGCGGTTAGAGGGGGCAACACAAAGGGCTCTGCCCTTGTCATCCCGCTCTCGCCGCCGAGGGCTCAGGAGCGCGGGGCGGTGATGCTGCCCCTCACTCCCGAGCGGAGGCTATTCAGGGAGGGGGACGGTCAAGGGTGCGCTTCGCCCGGCGCTCCGTTTGTCCGAACGGAAAAGCGCGTTCGGACAAGCCGGTGCGGCGGCCCTGGACCTGATTGGCCTTTGCGCAGGCAATGGCTAGGGCGAGCAGCAACACCGTGGTGGTGCGCAGGCTGCCGTCAGGATCGGCAAAGACGAGCTCGGCTTTGAGGTCTTTCTTCGATGGTTCGAAAACCGCCGCCACCAGCATTAGCAGCAGGCCCAAGGGGCCGAAGAAGAAGAGCAGCCAATTGAAGACTTCATCAAACATGGCTCAGCCCTCCAGCTCGAACGGCTCGCGCACCGGGACGAAGGGCGTTGGCTTCCCGCTGTCGTAGACAACGTGCCAATACTTCGGGGGACGGAGCGCGGGCATGTGTTTCGCGCAGGTAAAACCCGGCTCCACCCGGTACGTCGAGTGGATCGAGCGCCACACTCCCGCGACCAGCGCCATCGTAGTAACGACCGTGAAGACCCGCGTAGGGTGGCACTCGGTGCAGCGTGTGGACTGGGAGGCTGCGGGCTTCCCCAGTTCGCGACGGGACCAGCAGACAGAGCAATCGCAGCCCGGGGCGTGAGGTTGACGAACGTACTTCGACAGCATCGGAAGTCACCTCGCGATCAGTAGGCAGACGCGGATGAATCACAGCGAGAGAGAACAGGCACCGCATAGAAGGAAGAACGTCATCATCGCGGTTGGCTTCGACGGTCAAACGTGCGGAGGCAAGCTCCATCCGCCCTTCCTCATGAAGTCGGCGCGCTGCATCTGCGAAGCCATCGGCCACTGCCTTGTGCATCAGTCGGAACGACAGACGCGCAGCGGCGAGCTTTTCTCGAACACGCTGAGCACTGAGCGGAGAAAGAAGGCTCATCATAGGCCCTCCTGTTCCACCAGACGGCGACTCAGCAGCGCCACATTCACCATGACGCGGTTACCGATCTTGATGCGTGGGATGTAGCCGACGCGAATCCAGCCCTCCACTACCCCCTCGGGCATCCCAATCCACGACGCGAATTTCCGCCAAGGCATCAGTACGGGAGCGTTTTTGACCGCTTCGAGAGAAACCTTGCTTCCGTTCTGTTCCATAACCTCCCCCTAAGTTACGATCAGCTAATTTATGGGAATCTTAAATTGCAGTATTTACAAATCACATACTCCAAACATACCCATAATTGGACCTGATACCTAGGATTATTTGCAAATATTTAAGAACTTTTAGGAATGATAAAGGGAAGAATTGTAAGAATTTGGGAATATAAGTCTCTGACAGCTAAGAAACTGGAAGAGCTGACAGGTATCGACCGCGAAAAGTGGTACGCGCTCCGGAACGACAAAAGGCGAGCTAACGAGGATGACATTGAAGCCATCGTTAGAATTGCCCCGGAATATGCCTTATGGCTCGTGACCGGCGAGATAGCCCCTTCTGTTGGGCAAGTCAGTCCCGACTACGAAGAGGCAGATACCCTCTTACAAGGACCCCACGCGGGATAGAGCTGACAAGGAAAGCAGCCCTCAAGTGGTTCATAGAAAAAAAGGGATAACGCCCTAAGAAGCGTTGTGCTGCGTGCAGTAAGTCAAACCAGCACCCAAGGACGAACGATGAACCGATTAATCGCCCTCCCCTTCTTCTTTATGGTCGGCACAGCATGGGCTGAGCCGAGATCGGCAACCTCTCAGGCAGTAGAGGCCTTAGGCCCTATCGCCAAGCCAATCAGCCAAGCGCTTGACCAGGCCGCCACAGAGCTAACGGCCCAATCAAAACTGTTTGGGAGGAATGCACGGAAGGAGCTTCAGCAAGAGAAAGTGGAAGAGGAAAGCGCCCGCTTCCAGAAAATGCGTCAGATGCGCGTCTACAGCGAAGCGTGTCAATTCTGGCTCGAGCGCGACCAAGTGAACCCAAACTCCAAATCCAAAGCAGGCATCAGAGATAATTGTTAGAAACGGTGAGAATCAGCTACCGACCCAAAGCAGACTGTTCAAACAGCTATTTGTCGCATCGTCTCTCGCTTCGAGGGAGCATCATGCAGAATACGGATGGATAGCCTTCTTTGATGTGTGTATCAGATCTGCCACAAAGTGATGACAAAGTGCTATGAATGCGCTAGTTATCGCTAGCCGAGACTGAGTTCAGCCCGGCTACTCCCCACACCTGCACACCTGCACACCACGGATGGATGCATGCGGGCTATCAATTTGATACGGATGTCAGTTAGCGTGCGCGCTCCCGCGCCTAGCCGGGTATGGCAAGAGGTCCTCTCGTGAACCTCCTGCTCATCCACCAGAATTTCCCCGGTCAGTTTCGACACATAGCGCAGTATTTTTCAGCGCAGCCCGGTCATCGTGTCATTGCCATTGGCCGGGATACTGCCCCAGGCCTGGGCGGTGTCGAGCTACACCGATATCGACCGCATCGTGTCGCATCTCCGCAGACACATCCGTACCTGCAATCTTTCGAATCAGCTGTTCTGCACGGCCAGCAGGTTGCGCGTGTAATCCAGAAACTCAAAGCCGAAGGTGTTCGCCCCGATGTCATTCTGGGCCATCCCGCGTGGGGCGAAACGCTCTACGTGAAGGACGTCTTTCCTGATATCCCGTTGGTGCATTTCTGCGAGTTCTATTACCGCACCCAAGGGGCAGATGTAGGATTCGACCCGGAATTCCCCGCCTCGCTCGATGGCAATTGCAGGCTAAACACGCGTAACGCGCTGCACCTTTTGAACATGCAGCAGTGTGATTGGGGAATATCTCCAACTCACTGGCAGCGCAGTGTGCATCCTGAGCCATACCTGCAGAAGATCAGAGTCGTTCACGAAGGTATTCCGATTCGGCAGCTCGGACCTGATCCGAAAGCCAGTCTGGTGCTTCCTTCCGGGCTCGAGCTGAAAGCGGGTCAGCCCGTTGTCACTTTTGTCGCTCGGAACCTGGAACCGTATCGGGGGTTCCACAGCTTCATGCGAGCCGTGCCGCGAGTCCTGAAAGAGCACCACACTGCTCAGATACTGGTAATCGGTGGAGACGACGTCAGCTACGGCGGCAAGCCGAAAGACGCTGCGAACTGGCGCGAACGAATGCTGAGGGAAGTGCACATTGATCACAAGCGTGTGCACTTTCTTGGCAAGGTCCCTTACGAAACCTACTGCAAGGTACTGCAGGTCTCGGCTGCTCACGTTTACCTGACCTACCCCTTTGTCCTGTCCTGGTCGATGCTCGAAGCGATGGCCTCGGGGTGCCTGGTTATCGGCTCGGATACCGCCCCGGTGCGGGAAGTCGTGCGGCATGGCGAGAACGGCTATCTGGTCGACTTCTTCGATACCCAGGGCATCGCTGATCAAGTGCTACAAGCCCTGAATAGTCCCCAGACACAGCAGGCTCTACGAGCCGAGGCACGTGAAACCGCGTGCCGTTACAGCGTTGAAGCCGGCTTGACCGGCTACCGGGAGTTGATTGCCGAAGCTCTCTCCGCTTCGGGCAAACAGCCCGCACCCACTACCTCCTCCCTGACCCAGTTGGCCTGTCCTCTCTGACACGCCAGGAAAACCGCATGTCCAGTACCGAAGCGCTTTCATCAGAACAAGAACAATCTCAGGCGCCGGACACCGGCTTGATCTGTCTGGTCATGCTGGCCCGTTTTCACAGCGTGGCTGCGTCCGCTGATCAACTGGCCCATGAATTCATGCCGCCAGGTGCTCAGTTTGGAAGTGCCGAGTTGCTGCTGGCAGCACGCAAGCTCGGTCTCAAGGCTAAATCCGTAAAAACCCGCTTTGATCGACTGGCGCAAACGCCTTTGCCCGCCATCGCGCGAAGCAATGACGGTGACTACTTCATCATCGCTCGGATTGATCAGGGCAAGGCCTTGATTCAAAGCCCGCTGGTGCAACGCCCCGAGATCATCAGCCAGGAAGAACTCGAATCAAGATGGAGTGGTGAGCTGCTGTTGTTTCGTTCGGAGGCCTCGCAGGCTTCCGAGCTGTCGAGGTTCGACTTCACCTGGTTCATCCCCGCCATCGTCAAGTACCGCAAGTTGCTGGGGGAGGTACTGGTTGCTTCCTTCGTCCTTCAGATATTTGCGCTGCTGACGCCGCTGTTCTTCCAGGTCGTGATGGACAAGGTGCTGGTCCACCGGGGGCTTTCCACGCTCGATGTCCTTGCAGTGGGCCTGTTGGGCATCATGCTATTCGAGTCGCTGTTGAGCGGCCTACGCAGCTACATTTTTGCCCATACGGCGAGTCGGATCGACGTCGAGCTGGGTGCGCGCTTGTTCCGGCATCTGGTCAGCCTGCCTCTGGCCTATTTCCAGGCCCGCCGGGTAGGCGACTCCGTTGCGCGTGTCAGGGAACTGGAAAACATCCGCAGCTTCCTGACCGGCAACGCGATCACGCTGCTGCTCGATGTACTGTTCTCGGTGGTGTTCATCGCGGTGATGTTCTTCTACAGCGGATGGCTCACCCTGGTAGTGATCCTGTCGTTGCCGTTGTACTTCGTGCTTTCGCTACTCATCACGCCGCTGTTGCGGGCACGGGTTCAAGAAAGCTTCAGCCGCGGTGCTGAGAACCAGGCGTTCCTGGTCGAGTCGATCAATGGCATCGACACGCTCAAATCCATGGCGGTGGAACCGCAGGTCACCCGCAAGTGGGACAACCAACTGGCAGCCTACGTATCTGCCAGTTTCAAGACCCAAACCTTGTCAACGTTTGCCAACGAAGGTGTTTCGCTGATCGGCAAGCTAGTCACCGTAGCGACACTTTGGCTGGGAGCTCGGCTGGTGATCGATGGCCAACTCACTGTCGGGCAACTGGTGGCCTTCAACATGCTGGCGGGGCGGGTGGCGCAACCCATCATGCGTCTTGCCCAACTATGGACCAATTTCCAGCAGACCGGCGTTTCCGTACAGCGCCTGGGCGACATTCTCAACAGCCAGACCGAACTGGCCCAAGCTACCCGCAGCACGCTTCCTCCGCTGCGTGGACAGATCGAGTTCGATCAAGTGCACTTCCGCTACCGACCTGATGGTTCGGAAGTACTGCGCGGTGTGAATCTCGCCATTCACCCCGGTGAGGTTATAGGCATTGTCGGGCGCTCCGGGTCTGGCAAGAGCACGCTGACTCGCTTGCTACAGCGACTCTATGTTCCCGAGCGCGGCCGCGTGTTGGTTGACGGCATGGATCTCGCCCTGGCCGACGTCAGCTCATTGCGACGTCAGATCGGCGTGGTACTGCAGGACAACCTGTTGTTCAACCGCAGCATCCGCGAAAACATCGCGCTGACCGATCCAGGCTCCCCTATGGAGGCAGTCATTCAGGCTGCCAGATTGGCGGGGGCGCATGAGTTCATCCTGGAACTTCCGGAGGGATACGACACGGTAGTAGGCGAACACGGTTCGTCATTGTCCGGTGGCCAACGGCAGCGTATCGCCATCGCGCGAGCACTCATCGGTAATCCGCGCATTCTGATTTTCGACGAAGCGACCAGTGCTTTGGACTATGAGTCGGAACGTGTCATCCAGCAGAACATGAAAGCTATCTGCCAAGGTCGCTCGGTAGTAATCATCGCTCATCGCCTGAGCGCCGTGCGTGACGCCAACCGAATCATCGTCATGGACCGAGGCCAGATCGTCGAACAAGGGACCCACGGAGAATTGCTGACCCTGCAGGCCGGCCACTACTCGCGGCTGCACCGCCTCCAACAAGGAGGCCAGGCATGAGCGCCAAACGCGAACTCCTAAATCGTTACCGGCGCACCTGGTCCCATGCATGGCGAAACCGCAAACAGATGGACGCACCCGTGCGGCTGCCGCATGAGGTGCAATTCCTGCCAGCAGCGCTCTCCCTGCAGGAACAACCGGTTCACCCCGCGGCCCGCAACATCAAATGGTCGATCATTGCGTTCTCGGCACTGGCCGTTTTGTGGGCTTGCCTAGGCGAAATCGATGTTGTGGCGACTGCGCAGGGCAAGATCGTCCCCAGCGGCAAGACCAAGGTCATCCAGCCAAGCGATGTGGCGGTGGTAAAGGACATTCACGTCTACGACGGCCAACAAGTAAAGGCCGGAGATCTGCTGGTAGAACTGGACGGCAGCCAAACGGGGGCTGACGTGGAGCGTCTGAAGACAGACTTGCTAGCCGCTCGGATTGACGCCGCTAGGGCTGCAGCACTGCTGGAGTCGATTCGTACTGCTCTGCCGCCACAGCCACTGACTCCTCGCTTGCCTGATGTGGGCGAGGATCAGCGTCAGGCAGCTCAGCTGTGGCTTCAGGGACAGTATCTCGAGCTGAGCAGCAATGTGGGTCAAACCCAAGCGACGATCGATCAGCGGGCTGCAGAGATTCGTGCGGCTCAGGCGACCGTTGACTCCTTGCGGCAGACCTTGCCGATCGCTGAACAACTGGCCACTGACTACAAGCATCTTCTGGAGCGCAATTTCGTGGCAAAGCACGCTTGGCTGGAAAAGGAACAGGCCAGACTGGATCAGCAGCGTGAACTCGCCGTACAACAAGCGCGTGTAATCGAACTCGATGCATCACAACGCGAAGCCGAGCAGCGTCGTGAAAGTGTCATCGCCCAGACCCGGCGCGCCATGCTCGATCTGCAGCACGAGTCCGAACAGAAAGCAGCAGGGCTTACTCAAGAGCTGCTCAAGGCTGAACAACGGGACCGTTTGACCCGCTTGACTGCTCCGGTCGACGGCACTGTTCAGCAACTGGCAATTCACACCAATGGAGGCGTAGTCACTGAGGCTCAACCGTTGATGGTCATCGTTCCTAAGGACCAGCCGGTTGAGGTGGAGGCCATGCTTGAGAACAAGGACATCGGATTTGTGCGTCCAGGGCAGGAAGTGGAGATCAAGGTGGAGACCTTCACCTTCACCAAGTATGGCGTGGTACATGGTCGAGTTATTAGCGTTTCAGAGGATGCGATTGAGGATGAAAAGCGCGGACTGCTCTATAGCATGCGCATTCAACTTGGCCAGAATCAAATTCGAGTTGGAAGTACAGATGTACCGTTAACGCCGGGAATGGCAGTGAGTGCCGAAGTTAAAACGGACAAGCGAAAAGTTATCGAGTACTTCCTGAGCCCATTAAAGCAGCATGTAGAAGAAGGCTTGGGTGAGCGATGAATTCATGATTCTAACTTTAGACTAAGGAGGCAATCTTGGATGCACTGGTTTATTTTGTATGGGAGGTTCTTT
Organism: Pseudomonas sp. YH-1; assembly: GCF_051990045.1. Classification (NCBI taxonomy): domain Bacteria; kingdom Pseudomonadati; phylum Pseudomonadota; class Gammaproteobacteria; order Pseudomonadales; family Pseudomonadaceae; genus Pseudomonas; species Pseudomonas sp. YH-1. Next base: position 6,146,348 of record NZ_CP178184.1, read on the forward strand.
GTTATTTTTCCGGTCTTCTTATTTTGAAGATTGCAACCCTGGGAAAGTACAAAGGAGGCATGAGCGACTTAAAAGTTTCTTTGATAGGCTTTGGTTTTTTTGCTTGTATTTTTATTTATTTTTCTACCAAATGGAATTGACTTATGAAGCTGAAGGATCTCGTGGCGAGTTTGTTAGGAAATCAGGTGGCAGGCGCGCCTGTTTTCTCATTTAAAGGCTGGTTCGGAATAATTTATTCTGAGCGAGTGGGGGACTATCAGAATCCTCACATAATTGACGGGTACGTATATAATCCAGAGGATGGCGGTTGGTATTCAAGCCCACCAGCGCCGGATTATGGGATTTATATTTGGTCGGGAAAAGCGGGAGATGAAAAGTCAGAGGAGCTAAGCATTCGTCGGCAAATTATTATTGAACACAATTCTAGAGAAGGACTTACGCATCCCCCAATGACTTGGACTGATGAGATTGTTAGCGTCTGGCACGATGTGAACAGTTTTTTCAGCTCCGCCAATAAATTTGTGCAACGTGTTGATCCTCTTGCCTTAGATTTGGATAACGATGGGCTTGAAACGATTTCTGCTAACAGTGGAATTACCTTTGATTTCGATGGAGATGGTTTAAAATCCGGAACTGGTTGGCTTGCTAAGGACGATGCTTTCCTAGCCTGGGATCGAGATGGCAACGGAAAAATCGACTCTGGTGCAGAACTCTTCGGTATTGACTACGTCAAGACGAATGGTGAAAAAGCCACAAACGGCTTTGACGCCCTCAAGGACTTAGACTCCAACGGCGACGGTGTTTTTGATGCCAACGACACTCAGTTCGCCAGCGTACAGGTATGGCAAGATCTGAACCAGGACGGAGTCAGTCAGGCCGATGAACTAAAGTCGCTCGCCGATCACCACATAACTTCCATCAATCTCACGGCAACTGACAGCAATCAAAATAGCAACGGCAACATTATCAGTGCCATTGGTAGTTTTATGCGGGATGACGGATCGACCGGCGAAGTCAACGGTAACCAGAGCATTGCTGGCAACTTGGATCTCGCATCTAACCCGTTCTATCGTGAATTCACTGATCATCTGCCATTAGATGAAGCAGCCAAGGCTCTGCCGGACATGAAAGGCTCCGGCGCAGTGCGGGATCTGCGTGAAGCCAGCATGCAAAATACCGCGCTCAAAGGGGTACTGGCGGAATATGCCGGTGCTCAAACCCGCGAGCAGCAGATAGCTTTACTCGACAGTCTGTTGAGTGAGTGGGCCGATAGCTCGAATTACCGGACCTTTGAGCAACGGGTCAGCGATCTGTCTACCGGCATCATGACTGTAGACTTCGAATGGTCATGGGAGCAGGACTTGGGGTTCTCAGGTGGAGGCAGTGGATCCTCTTCCGGGAGTATCGATCCGGGATCGACCAGTAGTGGTCCGACCGCAGCTCAACTTCAGCAGAAAACCCTTCTTGAGCGCGTGCGACTTCTGGAAGTATTTAACGCGCAAAACTTTTTCAATTTCACCAAAGAAGAGAATAGCAGTGGTGGTTTGAGCCGCTTAGGCATCAAGTCCGGCGCATCACTGACAAATATCTCGGGTAGTGCAATCAGCAACAACGGTGGGACCCAGAGCGGTGGTGCGTCCATCGCTTCTCACTGGACGTTAACCGAGAAAAACCTGGTGCTGAACGCAGGCCAGGCGAGCCTCATCAATCAGGCCTATGAGTCCTTGAGAGAGTCCATCTACAACGGACTGCTGCTCCAGACGCGCCTGCGCCCTTACGTCGAGGCAATAGGCATCACGCTTGGTGAAGAGGGCATTAGTCTTGATTTCAGCAAAGTGGCCGCTTTGTTCCAAACCACCTTCGACAACAACCACGTCAATGGCGCGACTGACTTGCTGGAGTTCGTTACTCAGCCAATGGCTGGCAAAGCCATTGCCGAATTGACCTCTCTTACTGAGCGCCTTGTGGCAGGTCTGAGCGCAGATGAGGTTGCAAAGATCAACTCTTTGGGTATTGGACTGCAGGTAGGTACGACAGACAATCAGGGTCTGTCGGGCAAAGACAAACAGGACTATTTGTTCGGACTTGCGGGAAATGACGCGCTAACTGGTGCTGCCGGTAATGATTATGTTGATGGTGGATCCGGTAATGACAGTCTTTATGGCGGCGCTGGTAACGACACCCTCATAGGTGGAAGCGGCAACGACTACCTCAACGGAGACGCCGGCAATGACGTGTACTACTTCGAGCGTGGCTGGGGGGAGGACACGATTTACAACTACGACGCAACGGTCGGAAGGATCGATGCCATCGAGTTTGGCACCGGTATCAGTCAAGGCGATATCCAGTTCGGTCGCTCCAATGACTACCTGGTGCTCAGCCTCAAGGGCAGCACGGACAAGATCTGGGTGCAGAACTTCTTCCAGCAGGATGGGACAGGATCTTATCGCGTGGATGAGGTGCGCTTTGCCGATGGCAGTGTCCTGACCACTGCGGCGATCAAACTGCTCCTGCTACAAGGTGGTGAGGGTAATGACTCCATTACTGGTTATGCCAGCGACGACACCCTTCAGGGTGGCTTGGGCAACGACACCCTCTACTCGAGAGCAGGCAACGATCTGCTGCAAGGCGGCGAGGGAAATGACACCCTTTCCGGTGAGGCCGGTAATGACACCCTCATAGGTGGAAGCGGCAACGACTACCTCAACGGAGACGCCGGCAATGACGTGTACTACTTCGAGCGTGGCTGGGGGGAGGACACGATTTACAACTACGATACGGCAGCCGGAAGAGTCGATGCCATCGAGTTTGGCACCGGTATCAGTCAGGGCGATATCCAGTTCGGTCGTTCCAACGATTTCCTGGTGCTCAGCCTCAAGGGCAGCACGGACAAGATCTGGGTGCAGAACTTCTTCCAGCAGGATGGGACAGGATCTTATCGCGTGGATGAGGTGCGCTTTGCCGATGGCAGTGTCCTGACCACTGCGGCGATCAAACTGCTCCTGCTACAAGGTGGTGAGGGTAATGACTCCATTACTGGTTATGCCAGCGACGACACCCTTCAGGGTGGCTTGGGCAACGACACCCTCTACTCGAGAGCAGGCAACGATCTGCTGCAAGGCGGCGAGGGAAATGACACCCTTTCCGGTGAGGCCGGTAATGACACCCTCATAGGTGGAAGCGGCAACGACTACCTCAACGGAGACGCCGGCAATGACGTGTACTACTTCGAGCGTGGCTGGGGGGAGGACACGATTTACAACTACGACGCAACGGTCGGAAGGATCGATGCCATCGAGTTTGGCACCGGTATCAGTCAAGGCGATATCCAGTTCGGTCGCTCCAATGACTACCTGGTGCTCAGCCTCAAGGGCAGCACGGACAAGATCTGGGTGCAGAACTTCTTCCAGCAGGATGGGACAGGATCTTATCGCGTGGATGAGGTGCGCTTTGCCGATGGCAGTGTCCTGACCACTGCGGCGATCAAACTGCTCCTGCTACAAGGTGGTGAGGGTAATGACTCCATTACTGGTTATGCCAGCGACGACACCCTTCAGGGTGGCTTGGGCAACGACACCCTCTACTCGAGAGCAGGCAACGATCTGCTGCAAGGCGGCGAGGGAAATGACACCCTTTCCGGTGAGGCCGGTAATGACACCCTCATAGGTGGCAGCGGCAATGACTACCTCTCCGGCGATGCTGGCAATGACGTGTACTACTTCGAGCGTGGCTGGGGGGAGGACACGATTTACAACTACGATACGGCAGCCGGAAGAGTCGATGCCATCGAGTTTGGCACCGGTATCAGTCAGGGCGATATCCAGTTCGGTCGTTCCAACGATTTCCTGGTGCTCAGCCTCAAGGGCAGCACGGACAAGATCTGGGTGCAGAACTTCTTCCAGCAGGATGGGACAGGATCTTATCGCGTGGATGAGGTGCGCTTTGCCGATGGCAGTGTCCTGACCACTGCGGCGATCAAACTGCTCCTGCTACAAGGTGGTGAGGGTAATGACTCCATTACTGGTTATGCCAGCGACGACACCCTTCAGGGTGGCTTGGGCAACGACACCCTCTACTCGAGAGCAGGCAACGATCTGCTGCAAGGCGGCGAGGGAAATGACACCCTTTCCGGTGAGGCCGGTAATGACACCCTCATAGGTGGCAGCGGCAATGACTACCTCTCCGGCGATGCTGGCAATGACGTGTACTACTTCGAGCGTGGCTGGGGGGAGGACACGATTTACAACTACGATACGGCAGCCGGAAGAGTCGATGCCATCGAGTTTGGCGCCGGTATCAATCAAGGCGATATCCAGTTCGGTCGTTCCAATGATTTCCTGGTGCTCAGCCTCAAGGGCAGCACGGACAAGATCTGGGTGCAGAACTTCTTCATGCAGGATGGGACAGGGTCTTATCGCGTGGATGAGGTGCGCTTTACCGATGGCAGCGTCCTGACCACTGCTGCAATAAAGCAGCTACTCATCTTGAAAGGTAGCGATGGCAGCGATCGTATTACTGGTTATGCCAGTGACGACACCCTCCAGGGTGGCCTGGGTAACGACACCCTCTATGCTGGAGCAGGCAACGACCTACTGCTAGGGGGTGAAGGTAACGACACCCTTTCTGGTGAGGCCGGTAATGACACCCTGGTGGGTGGCAGCGGCAACGACTACCTCTCCGGCGATGCTGGCAATGACGTGTACTACTTCGAGCGTGGCTGGGGGGAGGACACGATTTACAACTACGATACGGCAGCCGGAAGAGTCGATGCCATCGAGTTTGGCGCCGGTATCAGTCAGGGCGATATCCAGTTCGGTCGTTCCAACGATTTCCTGGTGCTCAGCCTCAAGGGCAGCACAGACAAGATCTGGGTACAAAGCTTCTTCCAGCAGGATGGGACAGGGTCTTATCGCGTGGATGAGGTGCGCTTTGCCGATGGCAGTGTCCTGACCACTGCGGCGATCAAACTGCTCCTGCTACAAGGCGGTGAGGGTAACGACGGCATTACTGGTTATGCCAGCGACGATACCCTTCAGGGTGGCTTGGGCAACGACACCCTCTACTCGAGAGCAGGCAACGATCTGCTGCAAGGCGGCGAGGGTAATGACACGCTCTACGGTGAAGCCGGTAACGACACGCTGGTGGGTGGCAGCGGCAATGACTACCTCTCCGGCGATGCTGGCAATGACGTGTACTACTTCGAGCGAGGCTGGGGGGAGGACACGATTTACAACTACGATGCAGCGGTCGGAAGGATCGATGCCATTGAGTTTGGCGCCGGTATCAATCAAAGCGATATCCAGTTCGGTCGCTACAACGACTATCTGGTGCTCAGCCTCAAGGGCAGCACGGATAAGATCTGGGTACAAAGCTTCTTCCAGCAGGATGGGACAGGGTCTTATCGTGTGGATGAGGTGCGCTTTGCCGATGGCAGTGTCCTGACCACTGCGGCGATCAAACTGCTCCTGCTACAAGGCGGTGAGGGTAACGACGGCATTACTGGTTATGCCAGCGACGATACCCTTCAGGGTGGCTTGGGCAACGACACCCTCTACTCGAGAGCAGGCAACGATCTGCTGCAAGGCGGCGAGGGTAATGACACGCTCTACGGTGAAGCCGGTAACGACACGCTGGTGGGTGGCAGCGGCAATGACTACCTCTCCGGCGATGCTGGCAATGACGTGTACTACTTCGAGCGAGGCTGGGGGGAGGACACGATTTACAACTACGATGCAGCGGTCGGAAGGATCGATGCCATTGAGTTTGGCGCCGGTATCAATCAAAGCGATATCCAGTTCGGTCGCTACAACGACTATCTGGTGCTCAGCCTCAAGGGCAGCACGGATAAGATCTGGGTACAAAGCTTCTTCCAGCAGGATGGGACAGGGTCTTATCGTGTGGATGAGGTGCGCTTTGCCGATGGCAGTGTCCTGACCACTGCGGCGATCAAACTGCTCCTGCTACAAGGCGGTGAGGGTAACGACGGCATTACTGGTTATGCCAGCGACGATACCCTTCAGGGTGGCTTGGGCAACGACACCCTCTACTCGAGAGCAGGCAACGATCTGCTGCAAGGCGGCGAGGGTAATGACACGCTCTACGGTGAAGCCGGTAACGACACGCTGGTGGGTGGCAGCGGCAATGACTACCTCTCCGGCGATGCTGGCAATGACGTGTACTACTTCGAGCGAGGCTGGGGGGAGGACACGATTTACAACTACGATGCAGCGGTCGGAAGGATCGATGCCATTGAGTTTGGCGCCGGTATCAATCAAAGCGATATCCAGTTCGGTCGCTACAACGACTATCTGGTGCTCAGCCTCAAGGGCAGCACGGATAAGATCTGGGTACAAAGCTTCTTCCAGCAGGATGGGACAGGGTCTTATCGTGTGGATGAGGTGCGCTTTGCCGATGGCAGTGTCCTGACCACTGCGGCGATCAAACTGCTCCTGCTACAAGGCGGTGAGGGTAACGACGGCATTACTGGTTATGCCAGCGACGATACCCTTCAGGGTGGCTTGGGCAACGACACCCTCTACTCGAGAGCAGGCAACGATCTGCTGCAAGGCGGCGAGGGTAATGACACGCTCTACGGTGAAGCCGGTAACGACACGCTGGTGGGTGGCAGCGGCAATGACTACCTCTCCGGCGATGCTGGCAATGACGTGTACTACTTCGAGCGAGGCTGGGGGGAGGACACGATTTACAACTACGATGCAGCGGTCGGAAGGATCGATGCCATTGAGTTTGGCGCCGGTATCAATCAAAGCGATATCCAGTTCGGTCGCTACAACGACTATCTGGTGCTCAGCCTCAAGGGCAGCACGGATAAGATCTGGGTACAAAGCTTCTTCCAGCAGGATGGGACAGGGTCTTATCGTGTGGATGAGGTGCGCTTTGCCGATGGCAGTGTCCTGACCACTGCGGCGATCAAACTGCTCCTGCTACAAGGCGGTGAGGGTAACGACGGCATTACTGGTTATGCCAGCGACGATACCCTTCAGGGTGGCTTGGGCAACGACACCCTCTACTCGAGAGCAGGCAACGATCTGCTGCAAGGCGGCGAGGGTAATGACACGCTCTACGGTGAAGCCGGTAACGACACGCTGGTGGGTGGCAGCGGCAATGACTACCTCTCCGGAGATGTCGGCAATGACGTGTACTATTTTGGACGTGGTTCAGGACAGGACGTTATCTACAACTACCACAACGACGCAAACAGCTTTGATCAAATAATCTTCACAGATGGAATAACCGCCGACCAACTTTGGCTCCGCCAAAATGGTAGTAATCTCGATATCAGCTTGATCGGCACTAGCGATAAGGTCACCGTAAGCAATTGGTACACAGGGACAAACTACCATGTCGGTGGAATCACAACCTCTGATGGCAAGACTCTACTAGAGAGTCAAGTGCAAAGTTTGGTCAACGCAATGGCCACTTTCGGTGTACCTGCAGGTGGTGAGTCGACTCTGACGCAAGATCAGCGGCAACAATTGGAGGTGGTGATAGCGGCTAATTGGAAATAGCCATACCTCCTGATTTGAAGATGAGTGATAAGGAGCAAGGTCGTGTTAAAGGCCTTGCTCTTCCTTGCTATCGTGCATCCTTTAATGGCCGATAGCAGACACCTTGAACGTGTCGAAAAAGTGTCGATATCGCTGCCCATTCCTATCCGAAGCTATCCAGCCCCAATGCAGTAAAAAGCCCCAGCCCCCTGATCTATCAAGGCCTATCCGACGCTATCCATCAAAATAACGCTGGCAGACATTTCTACGCGCAAAGCGACGCATACCCCAGCCCCTCTATCGGGCTACTGCTAATCTGACAGCATGATGCCCGACCTCGAACCTTCCCTCGACCTGACGGACCAGCTCCTGCAGTTGCTACAGGAAACGCCTGAAGGAATCTCCGAATTCCAGCTGATCCAGCAACTCAAGGCCCGGCATTCCACTCACGTGCCGAACCTGCCGCTAACGGACAAGCTGGTGCTGTTCCGCACCCATTTCCTCGTATTCAACGCGCTGTACCGCCTGCGCGACCGGCTTTGGGAGGGGAAATCCGCGCACCTGGAGATCGGCCCACTGCAGATCCGTCTCTCCCCTTATATAAGTGGCGTGCAGGCAATTGGTGAACAGGACGAGCTGCGCGCCTACTACCTCGATGAGATGCATCTGAAGGAAACGACTGAACACGACGTGGAGAAGCTGCTGGAAAGCTTCTGGACGCGCATGCAGGGCAACGAGGAAAAGGCCGCAGCCCTGGCTCTTTTCGAGCTGGAGGACGGTCCGGTGGACTACGCGCTGATCAAGCTGCGCTACCGCCAACTGGTCAGCCAGCACCACCCCGATCGGGGCGGCAGCACGACGCGCCTGCAGTCGATCAACAAGGCGATGGAAATTCTGGAGCGCTATTACAGCCGCCCGTGAAACTTCCATTTGCTCTAACCCTACGGACGACGTGGCCTGCGGCCATTCCTATACTGCGACTTAAGGTCGCATAGGTCGGCCGGGCACCGGATGTCGCTGGCTACGCGAATCAGGCGCCTGGCTGGGGGGCGGCCTTCTATAAGAAGAGGAGAATGCTGACATGATCCATCATGTGTGGGGGCTCTTCACCCATCCCGATCAGGAATGGCAGGACATCCGTGGCGAGGAAGAATCCATCAGCCACATGTACCTCACCCACGTCCTGATCCTCGCTGCCATCCCGGTCATTTCCGCCTACATCGGCACCACGCAGGTCGGCTGGGTATTGGGCAATGCGGGACCGGTCAAGCTGACCGCCGCCAGCGCGATCCAGCTGACCATCATGACCTACATCGCCATGCTCGCCGGCGTCGCCGTGATGGGCGCCTTTATCCACTGGATGGCCCGCACCTACGACGCGTCGCCATCGCTGACCCAATGCATCGTCTTCGCTGCGTATACCGCGACCCCGCTGTTCATCGGCGGTCTGGCGGCGCTCTACCCACACCTGTGGCTGGGCATGATCATCGGCACCGCCGCGATCTGCTACACCGTCTACCTGCTCTACGTCGGCATCCCGACCTTCATGAACATTCCCAAGGATGAAGGCTTCCTGTTCTCCAGCTCAGTGCTGGCGGTCGGACTGGTGGTGTTGGTAGCGATGATGGCCCTGTCGGTCATCCTCTGGGGCAGCGGCGTCGGCCCGGAATACACCTGATAGCACAACGTGAACGTAAAACCGGGCCCCAGCGGCCCGGTTTTTTTACGTGCTTGCCTGAAACTCGCCCGGCTTGCCTGAACCTGCACCCCGGACGAGCGGCCGCGAGAAATCCTCCACCCGCGCTCCGACTGCGGCATAATCTGCCCCCGTCGGAGAACCACTGTATGCCTGAACAGCTCAACGCTCGCGTCGAAGCCTGCTACCAGCAGGCCGAAGCCTTCTTCCAGCGGCGCTTTCCCCGCCCGGAAGTGAGCTTCCGGCTACGCGGCCAGAAGGCCGGCGTCGCCCACCTGGATGAAAACCTGCTGCGCTTCAACCCGCAGCTGTACCGGGAAAACCACGAACACTTCCTGCAGCAGACCGTGGCCCATGAGGTGGCGCACCTGATCGCCCACCAGATGTTCGGCCCGCGTATTCGCCCGCACGGCGAAGAGTGGCAGCTGATCATGCGCGGCATCTACGGCCTGCCGCCCGATCGCTGCCACACCTACGAGATCAAGCGCCGCCGCTCTACCCGCTACCTGTATCGCTGCCACTGCGGCGAGGGCAATGAATTCCCCTTTTCCGCCCAGCGCCACAACCTGGTCGCACAGGGCCGCCGCTACTACTGCCGGCGCTGCCGTGCGACGCTGATTTTCACCGGCGAAACCCGCCGCGAATGATGCGAATCAGGCGATGACCTTCGCCGATTTCAACGCCTCGACCTGTTCGGCCGAATAGCCCAGCTCCGCCATCACCTCAGCCGTGTGTGCGCCCAGTGCGGCGCCGATGTGGCGCGGCTCCGGCACACCCGCGGAGAAGCGAATCGGGCAGGCCGCCTGCCGCTGCGTGCCGCCCTGCCTGGTAGGCACCTGAGTGACTACGCCGCGCTCGCGCAATTGCGGATGCTCCACCGCTTCAGCCATGGAGAGCATTGGCTCGACGCAAGCGTCCAACGCGGCGAAACGTTCCTGCCACTCGTGGAAATCGTGCTTTTCGAACTCGATGGCAATCTCGCGCTTGAGCGCCTGCTGCTCTTCCGGCTTGGGTGACAGTCCACGCGCGGCCAGCTCCGGACGACCGATGGCGGCGCAGAATTGCTGCATGAACTGCGGCTCCAGGCTGCCCACCGAGAACCAGCGACCATCGCGAGTACGGTAGTAGTCGTAGAAGCTGCCGCCGTTGAGCGCGAGGCTTTCCATCTCCGGCTCCACGCCCGCCGCGAGATAGCCCGCGCCGGCCATGCCGTGCAGGCTGAAGGCGCAGTCGGTCATGCTCACATCGACCTGTTGCCCCTCCCCCGTCTGCTGCCGGTGGATGACCGCCGCCAGCAGGCCCATCACACCGTGCAGCGAACCGCCACCGATGTCCGCCAGTTGCACGCCCAGAGGCAACGGGCCGCTCTCGCGGCGGCCGGTGTAGCTGGCCACACCGGCCAGCGCCAGGTAGTTGATGTCGTGCCCGGCGCGGTCACGGAACGGGCCGGTCTGGCCGTAGCCGGTAATCGACACGTAGATCAGCTTCGGGTTGATCGCCCTGAGCGCCTCGTAGCCCACGCCCAGCTTGTCCATCACACCGGGGCGGAACTGCTCCAGCACGATGTCGTACTCCTGCACCAGTTGCTTCACCACCTCCACTGCCTCGGCCTGCTTCAGGTCCAGCGCGATGCAGCGCTTGTTGCGATTGAGGTAGGCGTGGCTGGCTGAGGTGCCATCCACGTGCGGCGGTAACACGCGCACCAGGTCCATGCGCGTGGGCGATTCCACCCGCAGTACCTGAGCGCCCATGTCGGCCAGCAACAGCGAGGCGAACGGCCCCGGCAGCAGGGTGGAGAAATCGAGGACTTTCAGGGAGGCGAGCGGGCCGTTCATGGGCACTCCTGTTTCGCTCAATCGATGCGTGGGCGCCGCGCCTCAGAGCTTCATGCCGCGGCTGATGATCTCTTTCATGATCTCCGAGGTGCCGGCGAAGATGCGCTGGATGCGCGCGTTCGCGTACATCTTGCAGATCGGATACTCCCACATGTAACCCCAGCCGCCATGCAGTTGCACGCCTTCATCAACCACCTTGCAAAGCAGTTCGGTGGTGAACAGCTTGGCCTCGGCAGCCACTTCGGGGGTAAGTTTCTTCTGGTTGTGGTCCATCACGCAGCGGTCGGTGAAGACCTGCGCTACGTCGATCTGCGTACGCATCTCGGCGAGTTTGAAACGGGTGTTCTGGAAGTGCGCCACCGGACGGTCGAAGGCCTTGCGCTCCTTCACGTAATCGACGGTGGCGTTCAGCGCCGCCTCTGCACCAGCCACCGCGCCGCAGGCGTTGGTCAGGCGTTCCTGGGCCAGCATGTTCATCAGGTAGAAGAAGCCCCCCTTGGCATCGCCCAGCAGGTTTTCCTTCGGCACTTTCACGTTGTTGAAGAACAACTCGGCGGTGTCCTGGCTCTTCATGCCCAGCTTCTTCAGGTTGCGTCCGCGCTCGAAGCCTTCCATGCCGCGCTCGACCACGAACAGGCCCATGGCGTGCTTGTTATTCGGATCGGTCTTGGCTGCGACTATCACCAGGTCCGCCAGCAGCCCGTTGGAGATGAATACCTTGGAGCCGTTGAGGACGAAGTGGTCGCCCTTGTCCACCGCTGTGGTACGCATGCCGGCGAGGTCGGAGCCCGCGGACGGCTCGGTCATCGCCACCGCCAGGATGCGTTCGCCTCGGATGATGCCCGGCAGCCAGCGAGCCTTCTGCTCGGCGTTGCCGTATTCGGCAATGTAGGGGCCGCACAGCGCCGAGTGCAGCGGGATCATGAAGCCCGGCTCGTTGATGGCGGCCAATTCCTCACACATGATCTGTTCGTAGCGGAAATCCTTCAGACCGGTTCCGCCGTACTCCTCTTCCGCCCAGGGCAGCAGGAAGCCCATCTCCCCCGCCTTGCGCCAGACACTGCGGTCCACTACGCCGGCGTCCTCCCATTCCTCCTGGTGGGGCACCACTTCCTTGTCGAGGAAGGATCGGAACGCATCGCGGAACAGGTTGTGCTCGGTCTCGAAGTGATTGCGCAGCATGGTCGACTCCCGGTGGGTTGAGTGCCCGCAGGGTAGGTGCTGGCCGCACGCGGCCTCAATGACGCGAGCGCTCAGGGTCGATTGACGCAATCGCCCAGCAGATGAGAGTGTGAAACTTCCCAAAGCTGCACCGGAGAGCGCCCGCATGCAGATTCGCCCTTTCCAGGCGGAGGACATCCCGCCGTACGAAAGCTGGTTCGACGATCCGGTGCTCTACGCACAACTGGGCCCGATGGATCGCTATTGGCTGGAACAGGTGCTGAACGATGCGGAAAAGGCTCAGTACAGCATTCTGCGTGGCGACCTACTGGTCGCGGTGGTGGGGGTTTGCCTGCCCAACCCGGCACATCCGTATTACTTCGTCACCGACCTCGCCGTGCGCCCGGAGTTACGCGGCTCTGGCGTAGGACGCAAGGTAATGAAGCTGGTGATGAACCGACCGGAACTGCAAAGCAGCCCCTTGTGGCGGGCCAGCGTGAGGCCGGACAACCCCGCAGCGCTGTCTTTCCTCATCAAGCTGGGCTGGACTCGACTGGAAATGGGCAACCCCTTCGATGAACTCCTCGAGTTCGAATTCCAACGACGGCCCGTGGGCCCCAACTTTCGCTGACCTGGACCCTACAAAGAACGTCCGCTCCTTTGCAAACGCGTATAAAAAAACCCCCGCCGAGGCGGGGGTTCACACAAAGGAGTCAAACGGTAGAGCTGTAGTTCTTAGAACACGTACTGCAGACGGGTCACGACACCGTTGCCGTCATCATCGCCGTTAGCGTTGCGGATGCCGTCGGTGCTGACGTGAACGTAGTCCAGGGAGACCTTCACGGCTTCGTTGGCGTACCAGTTCACACCGATGGTGTTGGTGCTGGCCTTGGTGTCGCCCACGTCGCGAGTGGCGGTAGCCACGACCACGTTCGGGTCATCGACCTTGATGTGGTCGTAACGGTAGAAGACTTCCCAGGCACCGATTTCCTTGTTGGCCGGCTTGATGGTGTCGAACTTGGCGCCATCGAGCTTGTACACGCGGGATTCACCGGTGATGGTGTAGGCCAGTTGGCCGTAGTAGCCGTCAGCCTTGATGTCTTCGTAAGCGTCGGCATCGGCCTTCAGTTTGCGCTTCAGGTATTCGGCCTGAGCGGAGAACGGGCCAAAAGCGTAGGCGAATTCAGCACCCCAGGTGGAGTCGTCCTTGTAGGAACCGGCTGGGCTCAGGGTAGCGCCGCCGAAGGTGGCGCGGTTGCCGTTGTCGCCAGCGTCGTTACCGCCGTTGGTGGCGATACCACGCATGCCCAGACGCGGACGGATGCGGGAGTCGAAGGCTACGTCGTCCAGGTCGCGGTAGGCGTAGTCCACACCAACGTGCAGGACGTTGCCGTCAGTGTTCAGCGGAGCGAACACACCACGGAAGTTGAACTGCTTGACGCTGTCGCCGTCGGTGTCGTCGGCGTCCTTGGCGTATACGCCAGCATCCAGGTAGGCCATGTTGGCAACGACGCCGCCAACCTGGGCACCCATGCCGTCCTGGTGGGTGTTGATCCAGTCAGCCAGTTCGTAGGCGCTGGTACGCTCGGTGGCGGTGACCCACTTGGAGCTGGTGGCTTTTTCCAGGCCGAAGTCCGGGTCGAAGCGGCCGAACTTCAGGGTTACCGGGCTGAATCCGGTGTAGCTGAAGGAAGCCTCGTCGAAGTAACCGTTGTCAGCGTTACCGGAGTTGTGGGACATGTCGTAGTTGATCTGGTATTTCCAGTCTTTGTAGACAGTGCCGCCCAGCTCCAGGTAGGCGCGGCGGAAGTAGGCGCCGTCACCGTTATTGCCGTTCTTGGTGTAGAAACCATCGAAGCGGCTGTAATCCGCTTGCAGACGGCCACCGAGCTTGAAGCTGAATTCCTTGTCGGTGGTGCCGACTTCAAGACCGCCTTTGGTCTTGATCACAATATCGGCGCCATCGGTGGTGACTGTGCCTGCGAAAGCCTGGGCGGAAACGGCCAGTGCCAGGGCAGTGGCGGCGTAACCGGCGAAGTGCTTACGGATCATCGAAGATTCCCCTTAATGGTATTTGCGTTGAACACGCCGAGTGCCTGGCTGCTGCGCGCCCCCCAAGGACCCGCACAGGCCGTTCTGGCGGCCCCCGTTTGTGTTGCTGGGAATCTTGGCGAGGGGTTATTTCAGATCAGTTGCTCGTAGATAAAACTTTTATTACAGAGGAACTTTTGATTTCCTTATGGCATAAAGGTCCTAAGCCACGTCCCACTAGGCTCACGGGCACTTTCTGTAGTCCGCTTTGCCGGTATGCTGTCGCCTACTCCTGGAATTCCTTTCCCGTTCAGGCTTTCCCATGCACGAACTGCAACCCCTGATCCAGCAGCACGGCCTCACCCTGCTGTTCTTCAACGTCCTGCTGGAACAGTTGGGCCTGCCGATTCCGGCTTACCCTGCGCTGATCGTCGCCGGTGCCCTGGCGCTGCAAGGTAGCGGCGTGCCGCTGGGCCAGGCACTGGCGGTGGCTGTGTGCGCCTGCCTGATCGCCGACCTGCTCTGGTTCTGTGCCGGACGGCGCTACGGCGGTTTCATGCTGCGCAGCGTGTGCAAGGTCTCGCTGTCGCCAGACAGCTGCATTCGACAGAGCCAGAGCCTTTACCTACGTATCGGCCCGCGCGCCCTGCTGATCTCGCGCTTCCTCCCCGGCGCCAGCGCGCTGACCACCACCATGGCCGGCATGACGCGTACGCCGCTGCCGCGCTTCCTCGCCTACGACTGCGCCGGAGCAGCGCTCTGGGCCGGTTCTGCACTGATGCTCGGGAGCATCTTCAGCAGCGCGGTGGACCGCATCCTCGACTTGCTCACCGAGTACGCCAGCGTCGGCGTCGCGGCGTTGCTCGGCGCCTTCGCGCTGTTCATCGCCTGGAAGCTCTGGCAGCGCTTCAGCCTGCTCAAGCGCACTTCTCGGATTCCGCGCATCAGCGTCGACGAGTTGCGAGCACGCCTGGATGCTGGAGAGCCGCCGCTGATTCTCGATGTGCGTGCGCAGTTCGATGACGAGGCGATTCCCGGTTCCATCGCCTTCAGCCTGGACGGACAGCTGGATGAGCTCGGCGACAGCCTGGAGGACAAGGACGTGGTGATCTACTGCGCCTGCCCCCATGAGCTTTCCGCGGCGATGCTGGCGGAGCGGTTGCAGGCCTTCGGACACCCGCGCACCTGGGCGCTGTCGGGCGGGCTGGATGCATGGCGGGCTCAAAGTCTGAGCTGAGGATTTTGCTGCAAGAGTGTGCTGCAGAGGCGATCGCGGCATGGCCCGCCCCTGAAGGATCGACATCACTCGGGCGTATCCGGTAAGTGCTTGAGTAGGATGGCGTGGAGCGTAGCGATACCCATCAATCCGAAGCACAGTCAGCATGGGTATCGCTGCGCTCCACCCATCCTACGACATGCTCATCCTGCGCTGACCGCTTAATTCTGTCGTTTTCAGCGGCGCGCACTGTCCCGACGCAACTCGGCGAGATGGTCGGCCAGGCGTTCCGAATCGGGACTCGGCGACTCCGGCAGCAAGCGCAGGGTTGCCTGGGTCAGACGCATCTGCCGCAGATAGCGCCGGCAGTTCCGACAGAGCAGCAGGTGCCGACGCAACGCCAGCTTCTCGCGCCAGCCCAGCTGTTCGTCCAGCAGGTCGCTGGAGCGCGCCACCAGTTCCTTGCAGGTCAGCATTCCCCGGTCTCCTCGAAGTGCTCCACGGTGGCGAATACCTTCAGCCGTGCACGGTGCAGCAGCACCCTGACATTGGAGAGCGAAACCTCCAGCAGATTACAGATCTCCTCCAACTCAAGGCCTTGGCGCTCGCGCAGCAGCAACACACTGCGCTGCAATTCGGAAAGGCTGAGCAGGGTCTTTTCCAGGCATTCGCGCAGTTCATCCTCGGCCAGCAGGGCCTCGGGCGAATCCTCGTGCCAGGCCAGCGGCGCGGTGCTCCAGTGGCCGTCCGCAGCGAAGCGCGAATCATCGATGCTGCCGTGGGGTGCAGGCAGGTCGTCCAGCGATACGTCGCGGCGGACCTTGCGCAGGCGAGACTTGGCGGTATTGGCAGTGATGGTCAGCAGCCAGGTCTTGAGGCTGGAGCGCCCCTGGAAGCCGTCCAGGTTGCGCACGGCGGCGAGCCAGGCATCCTGCACCACCTCATCGGCATGGGCTGCGCCGACGATGGCAATGGCCACGGCGCGCATCGCGCCCTGGTAGGTGGCTACCAGGGTGCGGAAGGCCTGCTGGTCACCGGCCAGCAGGCGCGACAACAGCTCGCTGTCGTCGGCGGGCACGATCAGCGCTTGCGCAGGATCACGCTGCCGATGGAGTAGCCGGCGCCGAAGGAGCTCAGCACGCCGATGGAGCCGGCGGGCAGGTCGTCCTGGTACTTGTGGAAGGCAATGACCGAGCCGGCCGAGCTGGTGTTGGCGTAGGTGTCGAGGATCACCGGCGCTTCGTGCGGTTCGGCATCGCGGCCGATCAGCTTGCGGGTGATCAGCAGGTTCATGTTCAGGTTGGCCTGGTGCAGCCAGTAGCGCTTCACGTCGCTGACCGGGATATCGTTCTGCGCCAGGTGCTCGCCGATCAGCTCGGCCACCATCGGGCAGACGTCCTTGAACACCTTGCGGCCTTCCTGCACGAACAGCTTGTCGCGACTACCGATGCCCTCTTCCGCCGCGCGGTTGAGGAAGCCGAAGTTGTTGCGGATGTTGTTGGAGAACTGCGTCAGCAGCTTGGTGCTCACCACGTCGAACTGGTGCTCGCTGGTGGCCTGGTCGGCACGTTCGATGACCACGGCAGTGGCCGCGTCGCCGAAGATGAAGTGGCTGTCGCGGTCACGGAAGTTCAGGTGGCCAGTGCAGATTTCCGGGTTGACCATCAGGATCGCGCGGGCCTGTCCCAGCTGCACGCTGTTCACCGCGGCCTGGATGCCGAAGGTGGCCGAGGAGCAGGCGACGTTCATGTCGTAGCCGAAGCCCTGGATGCCGAGGGCGGCCTGCACCTCGATGGCCACCGCCGGGTAGGCGCGCTGCAGGTTGGAGCAGGCGACGATCACCCCGTCGATGTCTTCGGCAGTGCGGCCGGCGCGCTGCAGGGCCTGCTTCGCGGCGGCGGTCGCCATCTCGCAGAGGATGCCCCAGTCTTCGTTGGAGCGCTCCGGAATACGCGGCGCCATGCGCTGCGGATCGAGGATGCCTTCCTTGTTCACCACGAAGCGGCTCTTGATGCCGGAAGCCTTTTCGATGAACGCGGAGCTCGATTCGGAGAGCGCTTCCACCTCGCCCTTGGCGATGGCGTCGGCGTGCTGGTCGTTGTGGCTGCGGACGTAGGCGTTGAAGGATTCCACCAGTTCATCGTTGGAGATGCTGAACGGCGGGGTATACAGGCCGGTTCCGCTGATCACGACTTTATGCACGGTCAATCCTCTTCTCAATCTGCGCCGCCGGGCCGGGCGGCAAGGTTAGGCATCAAGGTACCCGCCCATTGGCCGGCACTGGATATTCGTCGCTCCGCGTCCTGGCGCGAAGGCTTCGGGATGGCGATCCCTGCAACCGGGCAGTGTGCCACTCCCACCGACGGTGGGCATCTTTGCCCGCCCGGCGGTTCGCGGTTTCACCCAGGGTGCAACCGCTGATCACTGATTATGCTGCAATTTTCGCCGAAAAGCCGCCGTGCGAAGGCGGCATTTGCGCAAGTTTACGGACGCGAATCACGCCAGACCTGCCCTGAAGCAACGGATTGAAATTTTTCACCGCCACCATAGGCACAGTGTTGGCGCGCCCAGGCGCGCCAGTCCTTATCCTTCAGTGCATTCTCGACTTTGCCAAGGAGACTTCAGGATGAGTGCCGCGAACCGCCCGGAAATGGACGAACAGACCCTGGAATTCGCCAACCAGGTGATCGACCTTGCCCGTCAGGGCGATACCCCGCGCCTGACGGAACTGCTCCAGCAGGGTCTGCCGGCCAACCTGCGCAACCACAAGGGCGACAGCCTGCTGATGCTGGCGAGCTATTACGGCCACCACGACACCGTCGGCGTGCTGCTGGATCACGGCGCCGATCCGGACCTGCGCAACAATGCCGGGCAGACGCCGTTGGCCGGCGCCGCCTTCAAGGGCGACCTGGAAATGGTGCGCCTGCTGCTCAGCCGTGGCGCCCAGGTGGAAGGCGCCTCTCCCGACGGCAAGACCGCCTTGATGATGGCGGCGATGTTCAATCGCCCGGAGATCGTCCGCTGCCTGCTGGAACACGGCGCCGACCGCGAGGCCCGCGACGCCAGCGGTCTGACAGCGTTGGCCGCGGCGAAGATGATGGGTGCGACCGACACCCTGGCGATGCTCGAAGCCGCATGAATCAGTCGATACGAACGTGCTCGGCGAGGAAGTCGAGCACCGCGCGAACTCGCGCCGGCAGGTGGCCCGGCTTGCCCAGATAGAGCGCGTGCATGGGTTTGCGGTCGCCGGGATTGAAGTCCGCCAGCACCTCCACCAGCCGTCCGGCTGCAATATCCTTGCGCACCTGGAACTCCGCCAGTCGCGCCAGCCCCAACCCGGCCAGCGCCAGATGCCGCACGCTGTCACCGTCGCTGGCCAGCAGGTTGCCGCTGGGCTCGGGGGCATCCGCCGGCTTGCCGAGAAAGGGCCAGTCCGGCTCGACGCGCCGGTAGCTGAAGCCCACGCAATTGTATTCGCCCAGCTCACGTGGATGCTGCGGCGTACCGTGCCGCGCCAGGTACTCGGGCGCGGCGACTATCTTGTGTCCGGACTCTCCCAGCGAACGCGCCACCAGCCGCGAATCCCGCAGCGGCCCGCTGCGCACGGCGACGTCGGCGCGCACTTCAAACAGGTCCACCACTTCATCGGTCAACTGCAGGTCGAGGTTGACGCCCGGATAGCGCTCGAAGAACAGCGGCAGCGCCGGAATCAGGAACTGCCGACCCACCGGCAGATTGCAGCTGATCCGCACCCTGCCCTGCGGCTCGGCACTGGCCGAGGCCTCGCGTTCGGCTTCGTCCAGATCGGCGAGGATGCGCAGGCTGCGTTCATAGAACGCCGCCCCCTCGGCGGTGAGCTGCTGGCGCCGGGTGGAGCGATTGAACAGCCGCGCACCGAGACGATCCTCCAGCCGCGCCACCAGCTTGCTCACCGCCGAAGGTGTCATCCCGCACTGCAGCGCGGCGGCAGTGAAGCCGCCGGTTTCCACCACACGGATGAAGACTTCCATTTCGCCGAAGCGGTTGACGTCAGGACGGGCCATGTTGAATTCAATTCACAGGTGATTTGCTCAAAGGCAGTCTATATCAGCAATCCGCACGGCGATAAGGTGGCCATCATTCTTCGAACCACCTGGGAGAGCCACCGTGCCCATTGCCTTGTATGCCTTGACCGCCGGTGCCTTTGGCATCGGCGTTACCGAATTCGTGATCATGGGATTGTTGCTGGAAGTCGGCCATGACTTCGGCGTCTCGATCTCTGCCGCCGGGCTGCTGATCTCCGGCTACGCGCTGGGCGTGGTACTCGGCGCACCACTGCTCACTGCCCTCACCGCGCGCTGGCCGCAACGCCGCACCCTGCTCGGCCTGATGGTGATCTTCACCCTCGGCAACCTGGCCTGCGCCCTGGCGCCGGACTACGCCACGCTGATGGCGGCACGGGTGCTGACCTCCTTCGCCCATGGCACCTTCTTCGGCGTCGGCTCGGTGGTCGCCACCAGCCTGGTGCCGGCTGAACGCCGCGCCTCGGCCATCGCCCTGATGTTCACCGGCCTCACCGTCGCCACCATCCTTGGCGTACCGCTGGGCACCTGGCTCGGCCAACTCTATGGCTGGCGTGCGGCCTTCTGGGTAGTCACCGGCATCGGCGTGCTCGCCCTGGCAATCCTGGCGATCTACCTGCCGCGCAACGGCGCACCGCCGGCCGCCGGCAACCTGCGCGAGGACTTTCGCGTGCTGAAGCGCCCGGCCGTGCTGCTCGGCCTGCTGACCACCGTGCTCGGCTTCGGCGGCGTGTTCACCGTGTTCAGCTATGTCTCGCCGCTGCTGACCCGCCTCGCCGGCTTCTCCGAAAGCGCCGTGTCGCCGGTGCTGCTGGTGTTCGGTGGCGGCCTGGTGCTGGGCAACCTGCTGGGCGGCAAGCTGGCCGACCGCAAGCTGGTGCCCTCCCTGCTCGGTAGCCTGGTGGCACTGGCGGTGGTCATGGGCCTGATGACTTTCTCGCTGCAGAACCAGGTGGCCGTGGTCATCTTCATCGCCCTGCTCGGCGCCGCCGGTTTCGCCACCGTGCCGCCGCTGCAGATGTGGGTGCTGGAGAAGGCCCACGGTGCCGGCCAGAGCGTCGCGGCCAGCTTCAACATCGCCGCATTCAACCTGGGCAATGCGCTGGGCGCTTGGCTCGGCGGCATGACCATCGACCACGGCCCTGGCCTCGCTGCACTGCCGTGGGTCGGCGCGTTGCTGCCGGTCGCAGCCATCGCCACGGCGCTGCTGTGCCTGCGCCTGGAGCGTGAACCGGCACTGCCGGCAGCAACCGTCCAGCAGGCCCGCTGAACGATCGGCGAATCCTGACTGTCGAGGAAAGGGGCGCGCAACGGTCGCGCCCCTTTCTTTTATCCACAGACGGAGGACGCGCCCACCCATGCTGGTTTCGCTTCAGGCTTTACGGGCACTGGCCGCCTGGCTGGTGGTGTTCCATCACTTCATGCAGGTGTTCTTCGACTTCCGCGCCGACAGCCTCGGCGGCAAACTGCTCTCCACCCGCGGTCAGGTCGGGGTGGATATCTTCTTCGTCCTCAGCGGCTTCGTGATCCACCTCTCCAGCGCTGGCCGACCGATGTCGCCGCTGACCTTCCTGGTCCAGCGCCTGGCCCGCGTCGCTCCCGCGTACTGGCTGTACACCGCGATTACCGCGCTGATCCTCTACGCCTTCTCCGACGTGATGCCGATCTACGGCGTCGGCGGCAAGTCGCTGCTGCTGTCCCTGCTGTTCATCCCCAGCGAAAACCCCGGCGGCTTCGGTCTGTACCCGGTACTGCCGGTGGGCTGGACGCTGAACTTCGAGATGCTCTTCTACGGGCTGTTCGCCCTCTCCTTCCTGGTCGCCGAGCGCTGGCGCCCCTGGCTGGTGACTGCCCTGGTGCTGCTGGTGGCGCAGGTGCTGGCGCGCGAGCCGTGGATCAGCCATTTCTACCGCAACCCGATCATCTTCGAATTCCTGCTGGGACTGGGGCTTGCCGCACTGTACCGGCGTGGCTGGCTGAACCTGCCGAAGCCGCTGGCCCTGCTGACGGTCGCCGTCGCAGTAACGACCATCGCGCTGTTCCCCGCCGACCATCCCTGGCGCCTGCTGACCTGGGGCCTGCCCGCCGCTGCGCTGCTCGCCGCGTGCGTAGCGCTGGAGCCGCTGTTCGAGCGCAACAAGGTGCTGCATGCGCTGGGCGATTGGTCCTATTCGGTGTACCTGCTGCATGTCATCGTGCTCTGGCTGGCCGCTTACTGGCTGCACGAACGACTGGGCCTGACGCCCTACCAGACCCTGGGCCTCAGCGTACCGGCGATCCTGCTGCTGTCCTGGCTGAGCTACGAATGGGTGGAGCGGAAGATGGCTCGCCAGGTCCGCGCGGCCTATGCGCGCATCGCCGGGCCGCCGGCGGCGAAACGTGCTCAGGCGGTGTCGCTGTAGACCAGGCGGTTGCGGCCCTCGGCCTTCCCGCGATACAGGCGGCGGTCGGTGCAGCGGTAGAGTTCGTCGGCATCCAGGCCGTCGCCCGGCCACTCGGCGAGGCCGAAGGTCGCGGAAATCTCGATGCGCTCCCCGTGATACGTCAGCGGCGCCTCATCGATGTCGCGGCGCAGGGATTCCACCAGCGGCTTGGCGTCGAAGCGGTCGGTGAAGGGCAGCAGCAGACCGAACTCCTCGCCACCAAGCCGGCCGATCAGGTCGGTGGCACGCAGGCGGTGGCGCAGGCGATTGCACAAATGCTGCAGCGCCTTGTCACCGGCATCGTGCCCCCACTGGTCATTGATGTTCTTGAAGTGGTCGACGTCCAGCACCACCAGCACCAGCCGCGTTTCGTAGCGTGCGGCCTCCTGGATGCAACGACGTAACGTGCGCTGGAAGCTCTCGCGGCTGGCTACACCGGTCAGCGCATCGGTCAGCGCCAGGTGCCGCAGCTGCTTGTAGGCGGCGGCGCGGCGTTCTTCATAGACATGCATGAAAGCGATCACCAGCACGCCGCAGAAAATGCCGTTACCGATGTCGATCAACCCCGGCGCATCCAGTCGCACCCGGTTGGCGTGCAGGTACATGAGCGTGGCGATCAGCATGAACGGCACGGCGAGCAGGAAGCCGCGCCACTTGCCCAGCAGCAGATAGGCCATCACCGGCATCAGATAGACCCAGACGAAAGCCGACGCCGAAGCGTTGGGCATGACGATGATGTAGAGGATGAAACAGAAGGTCGGCAGCAGGTACGCGATGATCCAGGGCACCAGTCGGCGGACGCGCTGGAGCCGGTGCGCCGCCCACAGCAACAGCCCGCAGGTAGCCAGTTCGGCGCCAGCCAGCCAGAGATTGCCGGCAAAGTACTGCAGGATCGAGAACACCCCCAGGGTCGCCCCGGTGCAACCGAAGATCAGCCGCATCAGCAGGCGGTGGTCGGCTTCCTCCAGGCCGGTCGGTCCGGCGCTGGACTCGAACAGGTGGTCGGGGTCGCTGTTGCGGTGCATCGGCCCTGCTCCTTGGCTCGACCGCCCGGCGGGTCGGCCTCAATGGCGGCGGCCGGGCACTCCAGCCCGACTCACATGTGCTGAAGACTACTCCAATTTCCCACAACGCGGAGGCAACCCGACGGAAACCGGCCGGATGGGCTAGCCTAGGCTGCATTGTCCATGGAGGAAGTCTATGCGTTCGATCCTTGCCGTCCTGTCCCTGCTCACGCTTTCCGGCTGTGCTTCGTACCAGAGCGATGAAGTCCAACCTGTCCCCGCCGACCGCCTGCTGGCCTACCAGCAACCGGGCAAGGACAGCGTCAAGGTCGACGTCACCCGTGACGTCGGCTACATCGGCGGCGGCTGCTTCGTCGCCCTCACCATCGACCATGAAATAGCCGCGCGCATCGGCAAGGGCGAGTCGGCCAGCTTCCATGTACCGGTGGGCAAGCACGTGGTCGGCATCATCGGCGACAAGGACGGCGACGGCCTTTGCAGCAAGGCCATGTTGCGCCGTGAACTGCTGGTGCCACTGGAGCCCGGCGGCAACAACGCCTTCCGCATCGTCAGCGACAACCGCACCGGTTTCGACATCAAGCCGGCGGTCGAGTAACCGCCGGCCCAGGTGCGCCTCAGCCGTTCAGGCGGGCAACGAGGCGCGCCTGCAGCTTCTCCAGCTCCCCCGCATCAGCCTTGTTCGCCGCGTGGATGCCCAGGCCCTCGCCGGCATAGCGCGGGACGATATGCACGTGGATGTGGAACACCGTCTGCCCGGCCGGCGCGCCATTGAACTGGGCGACCTGCACGCCATCGGGATTGAGCTCGTCGACAATCACGCCGGTCAGGCGCTGCACCACACGCATCACCTTGGCCAGCGCATCGGGGTCGACTTCGAGGATGTTGCGCGCCGGGGAGTTCTTCGGGATGACCAGGGCATGGCCGTAGGACTGCGGGAACAGATCGAGGAAGGCGAGCACGTCGTCGTCCTCGTACAGCTTGTAGCAGGGAGCCTCGCCACGAATGATCTGGGCGAAGATGTTCTGCGGATCGTAAGTGCCTTGCAGGCTCATGGTGGGTTCCTTTTCCAGTGACCGGGTATGGGCCCGCACCATACCGGTTTGTCGCGCACGGGTCATGACCATCGGCGCACGGAGGACTATCCTGAGGGCCGACTCAAAGTCCCGCTCACCTGACCGGAGTATGCATGCCAGACCTTTCCGCGTTCCCCATCACCCGCAAATGGCCCGCCGAACACCCTGACCGCCTGCAGCTGTACTCGCTGCCCACGCCCAACGGCGTGAAGGTGTCGATCATGCTGGAAGAGCTCGGCCTGCCCTACGAGCCGCACCTGGTCAGCTTCGAGCGCAACGACCAGCTGTCCCCGGAATTCCTCTCGCTGAACCCGAACAACAAGATCCCGGCGATCCTCGACCCCAACGGCCCTGACGGCAAGCCGCTGGCGCTGTTCGAGTCCGGCGCGATCCTGGTCTACCTCGCCGACAAGACTGATTCGCTGATCGCACCCGGCGCCAGCGGCCGCTATGAAACCCTGCAGTGGCTGATGTTCCAGATGGGCGGGATCGGCCCGATGTTCGGGCAAATCGGTTTCTTCAACAAATTCGCCGGCAAGGACTACGAGGACAAGCGCCCGCTGCAGCGCTACGTGGACGAGTCCAGACGCCTGCTGGCCGTGCTCGACCGCCACCTGGAAGGCCGCGACTGGATCATGGGCGAGCGCTACACCATCGCCGACATCGCCACCTTCCCGTGGATTCGCAATCTGGTCGGCTTCTATGAGGCGGGCGATCTGGTGGGCTTCGAGAACTTCCAGAACGTGAAGCGCGTGCTCGAGCGTTTCCTCGCGCGGCCGGCGGTACAGCGCGGGTTGACCATCCCCAAGCGCGACTAAGGCTGCCAGTCCAGCGCGCGGAGGACCTGCTCCGTGCGCTGCTCCAGCGTCCCGTACAGCAGCTGGTATTCGATCCCGCGCCGTTGCAGTTCCGTAACGTACCAAGCCTGCTGCCAGCGGCGGAAATCCTCCTCGCGGCGCGTGCCATCCTGTACGAAGGGGAAGTCGTCGGCGCAGAGGAAAACTCGTGCGTAGGGGCGCTCGGCCAGCCGCTGCAAGGCTTCTTCGACGCAACCGAACATCGACTGGCAGTAGAGCAGCGTGGTCAGCGGCGAGGTATCGCAGAACAGGTAGCGCGCTGCTTTCGCGCACGCCTCCGCTTCCCGCGCCACCTGCGTTTGGGCGATGTGCAGCAGGTCGTCGTAGACCAGTGCCCCGCCCTTTTCTTCCCACAGTTCACGGCCGTACTCAGCCACGAATCCAGTCCCCGTCACCTGCGCCAACCGTTGGCAGAGACTCGACTTGCCGGTGGACTCGCCACCGAGGAACACCACGCGCTCGACGAAGTCCGCGTAGACCGTCGGCGCGAGGAAGCCGCGCAGCGTATGCACATCGCCTCGTAGCGCCGTGCCCGAGACCGGCACCGTGACGCGCAGGCGGTCCACGCTGACATGCCGCACCGGATGGCCGAAGCAGGTGGTCAGGTGGGCCGCGAAGCCATCGCCGTAGTCCTCGCTGGTGAACACCGCCTGCACGGTCTCACCGATCACCTCGCGGCAGAAGTCGGCGACGAACTGCCGGTGCAGGACTTCCGCCGCGTCGTTCGCCGGCAAGTCGGGCAACGCCTTGCCCGCCGCTCGCCAGGCCGCCACCTGCCGGGGCGTGACAACCCAGCAGGGCAACTGCGGGAATCGATCCTGCAGCCACTTTTCCCGTAGCACCGCCGGGCAGCCGGGCATTTCCGGCAGGGAATAGCACAGCAGGTAGAGTCGCTGGCAGTGCTGCTGCGCCTGGCGGATCAGGTGCTCATGCCCCCGGTGCAAGGGCGAGAACTTGCCGACGATCAACCCAGCCTCGACCATCAGGCCGGCGCTCCCGCCGCAACCACGCTGCGACCTTGCTCGCGCAGTTCGGCGCGCCAGCGGTACAGGCCATACCAGGCGTTGAACCAGAACAGCAGGTAGAGCGCCGCGGTCAGGTACAGGCCTCGGGAGGCGTACAGAGGCACCGCGAGGCTGTTCACCAGCAGCCAGATGAACCAGTTCTCCAGGCGCCGGCGCATGAGCAGGAGCTGCGCCAGCACGCTGAAGGCCAGCACCAGCGAGTCGACCCACGGCGCGTAGGCATCGGTGAAATGGTGCAGCAGCCACGCGTATGCGGAGGCCACCACGAACGCCAGCAGCGCCATCGCCAGCAGGTCGCGCGGGGCGGTACGGCTGATCGGCAGTGCCGAGCCGGCAGCGCCACGCAGCCAGGCCCAACAGCCCATCAGGCTGGTAACGATGAAGAAGCCTTGCAGCACTACATCGGCGTACAACTGCACGGTGTAGAACATCCAGCCGAACAGCAGGCAACCGACCACACCCAGCGTCCAGGTGTGGACGCTGTTGCGCGCCGCCAGCAGCACCGCCAGCAGGTTGATCAGGTTGGCGGCTATCTCGAGATTCGACGGCATGGCTTCATCCTTGTGCCAGGGCGGCGGGCATCAGGCCTCGACCTGGCTCCATTGCTTGGACAGGCGCTTGTCCGACACCGGCAGCTTCGTCCCCAGTTGCTGGGCGAACAGCGAGACGCGGTACTCCTCCAGCATCCAGCGGTACATCACCAGTTCCGGGTCGCGCTTGCCTTCCTGGGCGTGCTTGGCCAGGCGCGCCGAGTACTGTTCCCAGTAGCCGGCCATCTCGCCGCTCCACACGCGATCGCGCTGGACCTGCCCGGCGACCTTGTCCAGGCGCTGCTCGACCGCCTTCAGGTAGCGCGGGTATTCCTTCAGCCATTCCAGCGGCGTGTCGCGCACGAAACCGGGGTAGACCAGCTTGGCCAGTTGCCCCTTCACGTCGTTGAGCGGCACCGTCATGGCCAGGTCGACCTTGCCCTTGAAGCGCTTCTGCAGGCCGTGCCAGAGCTTGAGGATTTCCAGAGTCAGGCGAGCGATGCGTTCGGCGTGCTCGGTCCAGGCGCCGCGCTTCCTCTCGGCCAGCGACGCAAGCCCGGCGCCATCGCGCGGCAGGCTGCTTTCACCGTCGAGAATGGCGCTGTCCAGGCTGGCCAGCAGGATGTCCTCCACCAGCGATTCGACACGGCCCAGCTCACGGTAGAGCAGGCCCATGTCGGTCTGCCCCGGCAGCTTGCTGCGCAGGAACTTGGCCGGCTCGGCCAGCTGTTGCAGCAACAGGCGTTGCAGGGCGCGGCGGTGCTGGTAATCGGCCTCGGCCTGGGTCGGGAAGCGGTTTTCCTTGACCACGCCGGCCTCTTCCACCAGCGCCGGGTAGACCGTCATCGACAGCCCGGCGACCTTCTGCTGGACCTTCTCCGCCACCTCGCCAAAGCCCTTGGCCTCCACCGGTTTTTGCGGCTTGTCCGCCTGCGGGATCGCCAGCGCGGCCTGGCTGGCCTCGGCGAAGCGCGCGGTGAGTTCGGCCAGGTCACGGCCTTCGCCAAGGAACTTGCCCCGGGCGTCGACCACCTCGATGTTCATCCGCAGGTGGTTTTCCACCTGGGTCTCGGCTTCCGTCCAGGCCTCCTCCGGCACACGGCTGCCGGTCATGCGCTGCAACTCGCGGCCGAGGGACTCGGACAACGAACCCTCGGCGAAGACCATCTTGCCCAGCGCGGCGCGGACGAAGTCCGGCACCGGCACGAAGTTCTTGCGGATAGCCTTGGGCAGGCTGCGCACCAGCTCGATGCACTTGGCCTCCAGCAGGCCCGGTACCAGCCATTCCAGGCGTTCGGCGGGCAGCTGCGGCAGTAGCGGCGCCGGTACGCGCAGCGTCACGCCGTCACGCACGTGACCTGGCTCGAAATGGTAGGTCAGCGGCAATTGCAGCTCACCCAGTTGCAGGCGATCCGGATAGAGGCCGGCGGTGACCTCGCTGGCATCGCGGGCGAGGACATCTTCCTCGCGCATGATCAGCAGGTCCGGTTTCGCCTTATGCTCGCGCTCGTACCACTTCTCGAAGCTGGCGGACTGGTAGATGTCCGCCGGCAGGCGTTCGTCGTAGTAGGCGAACAGGGTTTCCTCGTCGGCAAGGATGTCGCGCCGGCGTGCCTTGGCTTCCAGCTCATCGAGCTTTTCCAGCAACTGGCGATTGGCCGACAGGCACTTGGCGCGGCTGTTGATCTCGCCGCGCACCAGCGCCTCGCGGATGAACATCTCGCGGGACACCGGCGCATCGATCGGGCCGTAATGCACGGCGCGGCGGCCGATGATGATCAGGCCGTACAGCGTGACCTGCTCGTAGGCCACCACCTGGCCGCGGCGTTTTTCCCAGTGCGGTTCCAGGTAGTTCTTCTTCACCAGGTGCCCGGCCAAGGGTTCCAGCCAGTCCGGCTCGATCTTCGCGACCATGCGGGCGAACAGCTTGGTGGTCTCCACCAGTTCGGCGGCCATGATCCACTGTGGCTTCTTGCGGCCGATCACGCTGGAGGGGTGAATCCAGAAACGCCGCTGGCGCGCGCCGAGGTAATCGCCCTCCTCCGCCTTCTGGCCGATCTGGCTGAGCAGGCCGGAGAGGATCGCCTTGTGCACGGCGGCGTAGTCGATGTCGCGGGCTTTCGGCTCATCGGTCTTGGCGACCGGTTGGCGGCCACGGTTGTCGTGCGGCCTGGCCTGTTCGCGGGCCGGGTCGCTCTTGCGCTGGGCGCCGTCCGACTTCGAGCCGAAGGGCAACTGCAATTCCTTGCAGATCAGCGTCAGCTGGCGGTGCGCATCACGCCACTCGCGCAGGCGCAGGTAATTCAGGAAGTTCTTCCGGCACCAGTTGCGCAGCGGGTTGGAGCCCAGCGCCTGGCGCTGTTCCTCGAAGCCGCGCCAGAGGTTGATCAGCGCGGCGAAGTCCGAGTCCGGGTCCTTCCACTGCGCATGGGCCTGGTCGGCAGCCTGCTGGCGATCCATCGGCCGCTCGCGCGGGTCCTGCACCGACAGCGCGCTGGCCACGGTGAGCACTTCCGGCAGGCTGCCCAGTTGCGCCGCCTCCAGCAGCATGCGGCCCAGGCGCGGATCGATGGGCAGGCGCGCGAGCTGGCGACCCAGCGGTGTCAGCTGGCCCTCGCGGTTCACTGCCGAGAGTTCCTGCAGCAGGGTGAAGCCGTCGTTGATCGCCTTGCCATCCGGCGGCTCGATGAAGGGGAAGGCCTCGATGTCACCCAGGCGCAGATGGAGCATCTGCAGGATCACCGCCGCGAGGTTGGTGCGCAGGATTTCCGGATCGGTGAAGGCCGGGCGGCCGTTGAAATCTTCCTCGCTGTACAGGCGCACGCAGATGCCCGGCTCGACCCGGCCGCAACGGCCCTTGCGCTGGTTGGCGCTGGCTTGCGAGACGGCTTCGATGGGCAGCCGCTGGACCTTGGCGCGGTAGCTGTAGCGGCTGATGCGTGCTGTACCGCTGTCGATCACGTAGCGGATGCCCGGCACCGTCAGCGAGGTCTCGGCGACGTTGGTAGCGAGCACGATCTTGCGCCCCGGCATGGGCGCGAAGATCTTCTGCTGCTCGGCCGGCGTCAGGCGCGCATACAGCGGCAACACTTCGGTGTGGCGCAGGTTGGCCTTGCGCAGCATGTCGGCGGCATCACGGATTTCGCGCTCGCCGGGGAGGAATACCAGCACGTCGCCGGGGCGCTTGCCGATCTCGCGTTCGTGCGCGGCGATCTCGTCCAGCGCACGGAGGATGCCCTGGTCCACGGAGAGGTCGTCGAACAGCGCCTCGCCGTCCTCGTCCACTTCCGCCGCCAGCGGGCGGTACCAGGTGTCCACCGGGTAGGTGCGGCCGGAAACTTCAACGATGGGCGCATCGCCGAAGTGCTTGGAGAAACGCTCCAGGTCGATGGTCGCCGAGGTGATGATCAGTTTGAGGTCGGGCCGGCGCGGCAGCAGCGTCTTGAGGAAGCCGAGCAGGAAGTCGATGTTCAGGCTGCGTTCGTGGGCTTCGTCGACGATGATCGTGTCGTAGCGTTCCAGGTAACGGTCGTGCTGGGTTTCGGCCAGCAGGATGCCGTCGGTCATCAGCTTGATCAGCGTGCTTTCGTCGCTCTGGTCCTCGAACCGCACCTGGTAGCCGACCAGTGAACCCAGCGGCGTACCGATCTCTTCGGCGACTCGGGTGGCCACACTGCGCGCAGCCAGCCGGCGCGGCTGGGTATGGCCGATCAGGCCGTGGGTGCCGCGCCCCAGCTCCAGGCAGATCTTCGGCAGCTGGGTGGTCTTGCCCGAACCGGTCTCGCCGGCGATCACCACCACCTGGCTCTTTTCCAGCGCGGCCTTGATCTCGTCGCGCTTGGCAGCGATCGGCAGGCTGTCGTCGTAGCGGATCTTCGGGATGCTCGCGCGGCGCGCCTCGACCTTGGCGCAGGAGGCCTGGAAGCGCTCTGCCCACTGGGCGAGCTTGGCTTCGTCGGGGTGTTTGCGCAGTTCGTGGAGCTGCCGGCGCAGGCGATGGCGGTCGCGGATCATCGCGTGGTCCATGCGCTGCAGGAGCTGTTCGGGGGTCGGCGTACTGTCTGTGGTCATCGGCTTCGCGGGCATCAGGCGGGAGCGGCGCGAGCAGGTGCGGAGCCGGTCCCTGGAATGGGCTGTCATGGCGACAATCCGGGAATTGTCGCAAAAGACCGGCATGGGCCGCCATGCCGATTGCCTGGCGACCAGGATTGGCGGGGCATTGCGCCCCGCCGGATCAGATGCGGAACTGGCCGACCAGCTGGCGCAGGCGCTCGCCCAGGCCATTCAGTTCGGTCGCGGTGCGCGCGCCCTTGGCCGCGTCGTCGGCCACGCTGTCCACGCCACCGGCGATCTGGTGCACGCTGCGGTTGATCTCTTCGGCCACGGCGGTCTGCTCCTCGGCGGCGCTGGCGATCTGCGCGTTCATCGAGTTGATGGTGCCGATCAGCTGGGCGATGGCGTCCAGCGACTGACCGGCCTGGTTGGCCTGGCCGCGGGTACGCTCGGCCATGTCGCTGGCGCGCTGCATGGCGCTCACCGAACCTTCCGTGGTGCCGCGCAGGCGGTCGATCATCTGCTGGATTTCCCCGGTGCTCTGCTGCGTGCGGCTGGCCAGGGCACGGACTTCGTCGGCGACCACGGCAAAGCCACGTCCGGCCTCACCGGCACGGGCCGCTTCAATGGCGGCGTTGAGCGCCAGCAGGTTGGTCTGTTCGGCGATGGAACGGATCACTTCCAGCACGCCGACGATGCCTTGCACGTCCTGCCGCAACGTGTCGAGGGAGTCGCTGCTGCTGCGTACCTCACCCACCAGATCATTGATCTGCGAGACGCACAGGTCCACCTCGCGCTTGGCCGCCTGGCCTTCGCGGTCGGTCTGTTGCGCGGCATCGGCGGCCTGTTGCGCGCTGCGCGCGACTTCCTGGGCAGCGGCGGTCATCTCGTTGATGGCGGTGGCGACCTGGTCGGTCTCGTGGCGCTGCCCATCCATTGCACGCTCGGAGCGCTGCGCCTGCTGGGCGACGTCGCCCACCAGCCCGGACAACTGGTTCGTGGTGCCGGCCACCTGCTGTACCAACACGTGGATCTTCTCGACGAAGCGATTGAAGGAGCCGGCCAGGTCGCCCAGTTCGTCGTGGCGGCCGAGGTTCAGGCGGTGGGTCAGGTTGCCGTCGCCGGCGGCCATGTCGTCGAGGTTGTCGCGCACCTGCACGATGGGCTGGACGATGGTGCGGCTGAACAGCCCGGCAAGCAGGCCGATCACGACCAGCAGCGCCAGCGCCGCGCCGCCCATGAGCAGCAGCAGATTGTCGATCTTGGCGTCGAAGGCCGCTCCGGCTTCCTTCACTTCTCGCTCGACGTCGTCGAGGTTCAGCGAGGTGCCGAACACCAGGTTCCACTTGGGCAGGAAGTGGGCATAGCCGATCTTCGGCACGATGGCGTTGCCACCGGGCAGGGTGAAGCTGTAGCGCACGTAGTGCTGGCCGCTCTGGCCCGCCGCCACCAGCTCGCGGATGGCATAGATGCCATTGGGATCGCGATAGGTGCTGAAGTCCTCGCCCAGGCGCTCGTCGCTGGTGCCCTGGAAGACACGCACGGAACGGGTGTCGTAGCCCCAGAAGTAGCCGCCCTTGCCGTACTCGAGGCGTTTGAGGATCGCGATACCCTGCTCGCGCGCCTGGGCATCGCCCTGGGTGGCGGCCTGGTAGACCGGGCCGACGGCAGCCAGTGCCACGTCGACGAAGTTCTTCAGCTGGGCTTCGCGGTCCTGGGTGAGGTTCTCGCGGATCTGCGCCTCCTGCTGCGTGGACAGCTGGCTCAGCGCGACGGTGGCGATAGCGCACAACAGGACGGTCAGGATCAGGATCGGGACGATGGCCAGGAGCAGGACCTTGGCGCGCAGA
Source organism: Pseudomonas sp. YH-1 (assembly GCF_051990045.1). Classification (NCBI taxonomy): domain Bacteria; kingdom Pseudomonadati; phylum Pseudomonadota; class Gammaproteobacteria; order Pseudomonadales; family Pseudomonadaceae; genus Pseudomonas; species Pseudomonas sp. YH-1. Next base: position 6,178,692 of record NZ_CP178184.1, read on the forward strand.
CGAAGGACAGTGTTCAAGGCGGATACCTCAGGCAGGGAGGGGGCGCCGCATCCTTGCGCGCATTAAAAAACCCGCCTTGCGGCGGGTTTCTTATCTATCGGCTCAGGCTCTGATTTTCTTGAGCTCTTCGTCGCGCAATTCGCGGCGCAGGATCTTGCCGACGTTGGTGGTCGGCAGGCTGTCGCGGAACTCCACGGATTTGGGACGCTTGTAGCCAGTGAGGTTGTCGTGCATGTGCTGCATGACTTGCTCCTTGGTCAGCGTTACGCCCGGCTTGGACACCACGAAGACCTTGATCGCCTCGCCGGACTTCTCGTCCGGGATGCCGATGGCAGCGCACTGCAGCACGCCCGGCAGGGTGGCGAGCACGTCTTCCAGCTCGTTGGGGTACACGTTGAAGCCCGACACCAGGATCATGTCCTTCTTGCGGTCGACGATACGCATGTAGCCGTCTTCCTGGATGATCGCGATGTCGCCGGTACGCAGCCAGCCATCCTTGTCGAGGATCTCGTCGGTGGCTTCCTGACGCTGCCAGTAGCCCTTCATCACCTGCGGGCCTTTGACGCACAGCTCGCCACGCTCGCCCAGCGGCAGGTCCTGGCCGTCATCGCTGATGACCTTGCACTGGGTCGACGGAACCGGAATGCCGATGGTGCCGATCTGGATGTTCTGGAACGGGTTCACCGACACCACCGGGCTGGTCTCGGTCATGCCGTAGCCTTCGCAGATGGCGCAGCCGGTGACGTCCTTCCAGCGCTCGGCAGCGGCCTGTTGCAGGGCCATGCCGCCGGAGAGGGTCAGCTTCAGCGCGGAGAAGTCCAGCTTGCGGAAGCCTTCGTTGTTGCAAAGGCCGACGAACAGGGTGTTCAGGCCGACGAAGCCAGTGAACTTCCACTGCGACAGTTCCTTGACCATGCTGGCCAGGTCGCGCGGGTTGGTCACCAGGATGTTGTGGTTGCCGGTGAGCATCATCGCCATGCAATGGAAGGTGAAGGCGTAGATGTGGTACAGCGGCAGCGGAGTGATGAGGATTTCGCAACCTTCGTTGAGGTTGGCGCCCATCAGTGCCTTGCACTGCAGCATGTTGGCGACCAGGTTGCGGTGGGTCAGCATCGCGCCCTTCGCCACGCCGGTGGTGCCACCGGTGTACTGCAGCACGGCGACGTCGTCGTTGTGCGGCGAGACTTCCTTCACCGCCTTGCCACGGCCTTTGGCCAGGACATCGGTGAGCTTCTGCGCAGTGGGGATGTTGTAGGCCGGCACCATCTTCTTGATGTTGCGGACCACGAAGTTGACGATGAAGCGCTTGAGCGGCGGCAGCATGTCACCCACTTCGGTGACGATGACGTTGCGGATGCCGGTCTTGGGCAGCACTTCCTCGGCCAGGTGCGCCATGTTCGCCAGGCACACCAGCGCCTTGGCGCCGGAGTCGTTGAACTGGTGCTCCATTTCCCGCGCGGTGTACAGCGGGTTGGTGTTGACCACGACCAGGCCAGCGCGCATGGCGCCGAAGACCACGACCGGGTACTGGAGCACGTTGGGCAGTTGCACGGCGATGCGGTCGCCGGGCTTGAGATCGGTGTTCTGTTGCAGGTAGGCGGCGAAGTCCCCGGAGAGCTTGTACATCTCGCCGTAGGTCAGGGTCTTGCCCAGGTTGCTGAAGGCAGGCTTGTCTGCAAAACGTTGGCAGGATTCTTTGAGTACCGCGAGGATGTTCGGGTACTGGTCAGCGTTGATCTCGGCAGCGATCCCCACTGGGTATTTGTCCTTCCAGAAATTGTCGGTCATGGAAGCCCACTCCTAAGCAACAGCTCATCTTTTACCGCGTTCGCGGTTCTTTGTTGTGTTTATGTCGCTTTCCCCAGGCTCGGGGAGCGAAAAGCGGGCCGAGATTATCAGCTTTGAGAAACAGCGACCAGCACCAAACACAGCCTTGTCAGTAAGAAAAATGACCAGAGACAGGCTTTCCGGTCACCAACCCTCCACTCGTCGGAAAAGCCCGTCCCAGAAGGCTCGCAGCCTTGTTGGATTGTCCGACAAAGTGGATTTCAGAGAAATGAAACCGGCAAAAAGAACGGGAAATGATCGTCAGGCCAGTCCCCGTGACGGGGTAGATCGTCAGAGTTCGATCCGGCGATTTCCGTCCCTCTCCTCGCGGCGCCTTCAATGATCTACCTCAACACTCTCCGGGGCGGGATCTCGCAAAGTGCTCCTGCACTCTCCTGGAGAACCCTCATGTTTCCCGAATACCGCGAAAAGATTACCCGTCTGAAGGCCGAAGACCCGCATTTCGCCAAGCTCTTCCATAGCCACAACGATCTCGACCAGGAGATCAAGAACATGGAAGCCGGCATCACCCCTGCCTCGCACGACACCATCGAGGCGCTGAAGAAGCAGAAGCTGCAGCTCAAGGACGATCTCTACGAAATCCTGCGCAAGAAGGAAGGCTGCTGTGGCGGCTGTGGTGGTTGACCGGCCCTGCCCGACAACCCGCCACCCATAAAAAAGGGGGCTGATCCAGGATCAGCCCCCTTTTTCATTCACGCTGGCCTCAGGCGGTTTCGCGCAGCTCCCGGCGCAGGATCTTGCCCACCGGGGTCATCGGCAGGGCGTCCTTGAGCACGATGTGCTTGGGCACCTTGTAGCCGGTGAAGTTTTCCTTGCAGTAGGCCTTGAGCTCCTCGACGGTCACGCCGCCCTCGCGGGCCACCACGAACAGCTTCACCGCCTCGCCGGACTTCTCGTCCGGCACACCGACGGCCGCGCAGTTGGCGACTTTCGGGTGGGCCATGACCACGTCCTCGATCTCGTTGGGGTAGACGTTGAAGCCGGAGACGATGATCAGGTCCTTCTTGCGGTCGACGATGCGGGTGAAGCCGTCCGGGTCGATCACCGCGATATCGCCGGTGCGCAGCCAACCTTCGGCGTCCAGCACCTCGGCGGTGGCGTCCGGACGCTGCCAGTAGCCTTTCATGACCTGCGGGCCCTTCACGCACAGCTCGCCACGCTCACCCAGACCAACGTCGTTGCCGTCGTCGTCGATGACTTTCAGCGCGGTGCCCGGCACCGGCAGGCCGACAGTGCCCAGACGCGCCGCATCACCGTAGGGGTTGGTGCTGACCACCGGGGACGTTTCGGTCAGGCCATAGCCTTCCACCACGGTGCAGCCGGTCATGGCCTTCCAGCGCTCGGCAGTGGCGGTGACCAGCGCGGTACCGCCGGAGTTGGTGACCTTCAGGTTGGAGAAGTCCAGTTCCTTGAATTCCGGACGGTCCATCAGTGCGACGAACAGGGTGTTGAGGCCCAGCAGCGCGGAGAAGCGCCACTTCTTCAGTTCCTTGATGAAGCCGGGAATGTCGCGCGGGTTGCTGATCAGCACGTTGTGGTTGCCGTTGACCATCATGCACATGCAGTTCGCGGTAAAGGCATAGATGTGGTACAGCGGCAGCGGCGCGATCATCACCTCGTTGCCCACCTGCATCAGCGGCTTGCCGTCCGGGCCATGCTGCTGCAGACAGGCGTGCACCTGCTGCATGTTGGCGACCAGGTTGCCATGGGTCAGCATGGCGCCCTTGGCGACGCCGGTGGTGCCGCCGGTGTACTGCAGCACCGCGATGTCTTCCAGGCCGACCTTGACCGGCTGCAGACCATGGCCACGGCCCTGGCTCAGGGCGGCCTTGAAGGAGACGGCCTGGGGCAGGTTGTACTCCGGCACCATCTTCTTCACGTGCTTGACCACGGTGTTGACCAGCAGACCCTTGAGCGCGGGCTGCAGGTCACCCATCTGCGCCTCGATCAGGTATTCGATGCCGGTATCGGGCAGCACTTCCTGCACCAGCTTGCCGAACAGGTTCACGTAGACCAGCGCGCGTGCACCGGAATCCTTGAACTGGTGGCGCATCTCACGGGCGGTGTAGAGCGGGTTGGTGTTGACCACGATGAGGCCGGCGCGCAGGGCGCCGAACACGGCGATGGGGTATTGCAGGATGTTCGGCATCTGCACGGCAATGCGGTCGCCGGGCTTCAAGTCGGTGTTTTTCTGCAGGTAGGCGCCGAAGGCGGCGGACAAACGGTCCAGCTCGGCGTAGGTCAGGGTCACGCCCATGTTGCTGAAGGCAGGACGGTCGGCGAACTTCTTGCAGGAGCGCTCGAAGACTTCCACTACCGACTTGTAGGCGGTCAGGTCAATGTCGCTGGGCACGCCGGCCGGGCGTTTGTCGTTCCAGAAATCAGGTTGCATTTATTCTTGTCCTCATACCTGAGCGAAACCGAACCGTCATTGCGGTCATTCGACGGAAGCTAGCAGTTCCTTTGGTCATCGCAAAGACTCCAGGTAGCGTCATAGACTGCGTGAATCTTGCGCCACCATCCCGGCATCGCGCGGGATAGAGCCGGCGGCCGCCTAGGACGGGTCATACAGCGCGCCAGACGTACGCAGCGAGCAATCCATACAGAAGATGTCCCGGCGTGGCAGAATCGCCCCGTCTGGCCCGCTCCATGGCCCCATTCCAATAAGAATCGACGAACAAGAAGCAGGATGGACCCCATGCCCTACGCCGCCTACTGGCTCCCCGCCAGCGACGAGACACCGCTCTACACCCGCCACTGGGCGCCGGAAGGCCCGTCCCGCGGTGCCCTGATGCTGTCCCACGGCATGGCCGAACACGCTGGCCGCTATGAGCGCCTGGGCCTGGCGCTGAACGCCGCGGGCTACCACCTCTACGCCATCGACCAGCGCGGCCACGGGCGCACCGCCGAGAACGGCGAACTGGGCCACTACGCCGACCGCGGCGGCTGGGGCAAGGTGATCGGCGACCTGCATACGCTGAACCAGCATGTGCGCGAGGAGCACCCCGACCTGCCGATCATCCTGCTCGGCCACAGCATGGGCAGCTACATCGGCAGCGCCTACCTGATGCAGCACAGCGCCAGCGTAAAGGCGGCGGTGCTGTCAGGCTCCAACTACCAGCCCGTGGCGTTGTACAACAGCGCCCGCCTCATCGCCCGCTTCGAGCGTTGGCGCCAGGGCCCACTGGGGCGCAGCGCGCTGATCGACTTCCTGTCCTTCGGCTCGTTCAACAAGGCCTTCAAACCCAACCGCACTGCCTTCGACTGGCTCAGCCGCGACCCGGTCGAGGTCGACAAGTATGTCGCCGATCCGCTTTGCGGCTTCCGCTGCAGCAACCAGCTGTGGATCGACCTGCTCGGCGGCCTGGCCGACATCACCCCGGCAGGGCACCTGTCGAGCATCCGCGCCGACCTGCCGGTGATGGTCATCGGCGGCGAGCGCGACCCGGTCAGCCAGGGCAAGCGTCTACGCGATCTCGCCCAGGCGATGACCCGGGCCGGGGTTCGTGACGTCCAACTGAAGATTTATCCCGACGCTCGCCATGAGTTGTTCAACGAGAGCAACCGCGACGAGGCCACCCGCAACCTGATCGACTGGCTGGCGGCACACTGCCCCGTCCCGCAGGTCGAGAAAACCGAGGAGCCCCTATGACTTCCGTGCAAAACGTCCCCTACGAAGAACTCGAAGTCGGCCAGAAGGCCAACTTCCAGCGCAGCGTCACCGAGCGCGACATCCAGCTGTTCGCCGAAGTCTCCGGCGACCGCAACCCGGTGCACCTGGACGCCGATTACGCCGCCACCACCCAGTTCAAGGAGCGCATCGCCCACGGCATGCTCACCGGCGCGCTGATCAGCGCGGCGATCGCCACCACCCTGCCCGGCCCTGGCACCATCTACCTCGGCCAGAACCTGAGCTTCACTCGCCCGGTGAAGCTCGGTGACCAACTGACCGTGGAACTGGAAGTGCTGGAGAAGCTGCCGAAGAACCGCGTACGTATCGGCACCGTGGTGCTCAATCAGGACGGCAAGGCCGTGGTCAAAGGCGAGGCCGAAGTCATGGCACCGACTGAGAAACTCGACATCGAACTGCCCGCCCTGCCGCCGATCACCATCGGCTGACACACGTTCCGGGGCCGTACCAGCGGCCCCGGAAACTTGTATACAGTTTCCCGCTCGACTACCCTGCCCCCGTTACTTCATATCCATCCGGGATAACCGAAGGCTTCGTGCCCGAAACCCCTCACCGGGAATCGGAGCCGCCATGGACCTTCGACTGCTGTTGCTATCCCTCTGCACCTTCGCCGCGGGCCTCGCCGAGGCCATCCTCACCGGCATCCTGCCGTCCCTTGCCAACGACCTGCACGTTTCCCTGAGCCTCGCCGGGCAACTCACCAGCCTGTTCTCCCTGAGTTTCGCCATCGCCGCGCCTCTGCTCGGCTGGCTTACCCGTGGCGCCGACTGTCGCCGGCTGCTGGTCATCACGCTGCTGGTATTCGCCGCGTTCAACGCGGGTGCCGCGCTGAGCCCCGGCTACGTTTCCCTGCTGCTGATGCGCATTGGCATGGCCGCCTGCTGCGGGCTGCTGATCATGCAGGCCAGCCTGCTGGCAGTGGAGCTGGCGCCGGCGGCCCAGCGCGGGCGCGCCATCGGTCTGATCTTCATGGGCATCAGCGGCTCGCTGGTGTTCGGCGTACCCGCCGGCGTGCTGGTCAACGACTGGTTCGGCTGGCGCTGGATCTTCGCCGCCATTGCCCTCTACTCGCTGCCGCTGGCCGCCCTGCTGCGGATCGCCCTGCCTCGCCGCACGCTGGACAGTCCCGCCAGCAGCGCGGCTTACAGGCGCCAGCTGCGCAGCCCGGTACTGAACCTCGCGCAACTGGTATCGATCCTCCTGCTGGGCGGGCACTTCACGCTGTTCGCCTACATCACGCCGTGGTTCCAGCAGGTCGCCGGGATCACCGATAGCCGGGGCATCGCCCTGACGCTGCTGCTGATCGGCTTGGCGGCCATCGGTGGCGGATACCTGGGCGGCTGGCTGAGCGATCACCTCGGCCACCGCCGCGCGCTGCTGGTGGTGCCGGTGCTGTTCGCAGTGGCGATGCTGGCAATCCCGCTGAGCCTCGGCCACCCCTGGCTGCTGCTCGGCGCCCTGATGATCTGGAGCACCATCAGCTGGATGATCTCGCCAGCGGTGCAGAGCTATCTGCTGGCCAGCGACCCGGCCAGCGGTAGCGCCGGGGTGGCGCTGAACACTTCGGCGATGCACCTGGGCGTGGCCCTCGGCGCGGCGCTGGGCGGCGCGGTGATCAGCCTGGCGGGCATCGCCTGGACGCCCTGGGTCGGTATCAGCCTGGTAGCGGCGTCGGTGCTGTGCGCGGCACTGTCCTGCTGGTTCGGACGCGAACCGCAGGCGGCGGGAATCAGCGCTCCTTCACGGTAACGCTGGCGGTCATGCCGGCGCTCAGGTGCACGCCCTCGGGCACCTTGTCGAGATGGATGCGTACCGGGATGCGCTGGGCCAGGCGCACCCAGTTGAAGGTCGGTTCGACGTTGGCCAGCAACTGACTGTCAGGGATCGCGTTGCGGTCGGTGATGCCACTGCTGATGCTCTCCACGGTGCCGTCGATGGCAATGTCACCACTCATCAGCACCACCTGGGCCGGCTGACCGACACGGATGCCAGGCAGCTTGGTTTCCTCGAAATAGGCGGTGACGTAGAAGGACTTCTGGTCCACCAGCGCCATCATCGCCTGGCCCGCCTGCACGTAGTTGCCCTGGGCCAGCCGCAGATTGGTGATCTGCCCGTCGCGCGGCGCGCGCATCTCGCTGCGGGTCAGGTTCAGTTGCGCCAGGCGCACCTGGGCCTGGGCTTCGTCGTACTCGCTCTTGGCGATGGATGCGTTGATCTGCGCGGTCTCCTTGTCCTCAGCGCTGATCGCCGCGATGCCCAGCTTGCTACGCCGCGAAGCCTCGCTCACGCGCAACAGGTACTGCTGGTGCCGGGTCTCGGCCAACGCCTTGGCCTGCTCCAGATTCGCCGCGTAGCGCTCGTGATCGATGCGCATGATCAGGTCGCCGGCCTTGACCTGCTGGTTGTCCTGTACGGCAAGGTCGGTGACCCAGCCGGACACGTCCGGGGCAATCACCACCACATCGGCACGCACACGCGCATCGCGGGTCCAGGGCGACAGCATGTAGTAGCGCCACAGCCAGGTGCCGGCCAGGATGGCGGCGATGACCAGGGCGATGGTGATGACTACGCGAAGGGTTCCGCGCATACAGCTTCTCCTCTCAAGGTGTTCCGCTCAGCGCCCAGGTGATCCCGCACAGGATCAGCACGAACAGAGCACAGTCGAACAGGGCTTCGTGCCAGATCTGGCGGCCGAGCGGCGTGGCCTGCAACAGCAGGCGCAACAGCGCGGTCAGCCCCAGGGCCAGCAGCGCATAGATGAACAGCGGGCTGATGTAGACGCCGCCCCAGCCGAACTCATGCAGCCCCATGGGAGTCCTCCAGACGGCACCACTGCCGCCAGGTGTGGCGCAACTGCGCCAACGCGGCACGGGCCAGACGGTTGGGTTCGTTATCGCCCTGCAAGTCGTGGGCGAGAGCCTCCTCCAGCGGCGGGCAGAGGCTTTCCAGGCGTTGCTCGCGGCCCTGCGCCGGCCCCTTCTCCAGTACTCCGGCCAGAGAGCCGAGGAACTGGTCGCGACGCTTGCGCAGTTGTCCCTGCGCTCCGCTGAGGCAGGAGCGCAGATGGATCAGTTCATTGCCCAGGTCCAGCGCCAGCAGGCCGTCCTGCCAGCGCTTCTGCTCTTCCCTGGGCAGCAGGGTGTAATGCCGTGCCAGGCGAATCAGGCGGTCGGCCATACGTCCGCCGAACCAGCTCTCGGCTTCCGCCAGGGGCCGCCGGGTCAGGCGCCCGAGGTCCTCGCAGGTGGCCTGGATCAGGCGGAGGTTGAGCCAGTCCGCCGGCAAGGTGAGCAGGCGGAACACCAGCACGGCGAAGCCCACGCCGATGACGATGCCCTGGGCCGAATTGAGCAGGTTGGCGAGGTCGTACTTCATCACGTTGCTCGGCGCCACCAGGGTAATGAAGTGGATCGAGAAGGATGTCGCCGTCCCCGCCAGCGCAGGCGTGGCCATGCCCAACAGGGCGAAGAACAGCGGCACGCCCAGCGCCAGGCAGAGCAGCGGGAAGCCGTTCCACTGCGGCAGCAGCCATTGGCTCACGACAGCTGCCGCCGGGATCGCGTAGAGGATGCCACGCAGGAAACCCAGGCCAATGGTGACGGCGTTATCGCGGTTGGCGAACAGACTGCAGATCACCGCTGCCAGCAGCATGCCGCCGGTAGCCGCCGGCCAGGCGGTGGCCATCCAGAACGCCGACATGCCCAGCAGCGCCAACGCGCTGCGCAGGCCGTAGAACAGCGCCATGAGCCAATCGCGGTGCCAGGACAGGGTGCCGGTGGCGACATCATCCACGCGCCCGTCCGCCACGGCACGCATGGTCTTTTCCGAATTCAGCGCCTTGAGCAGCAGCAGGGCGCAGCGGGTCAGGCAATAGCGCAGGTCGTTGGAGTAGCTTTCATCCAGGCCCGCCGCCTGCAAACGCTCCTGCAGCGAGCACATGGCGTCCACCTGCGGGTCCTCCAGGGTGGCGCGCAGCTCCTCGAACCAGGGTTGCAGGCGCGCGCGGTCCTCGGCATCCAGCACGCTGCGCTGGCGGGCCACACCGCGCGCAGTGCGCAGCAGGCTGAGCAGGTCGCGGGAGAGAATCCGCAGCGCGCGCGAGCGCATCCGCCCCCGATAGCCCTCGAACCAGGCGTGATCACGTTGCACATCGACTTCGACGATCTTGCCCAGCGCCTGCAGCAGGCCCTTGATCTGCCGCGCATCGGCATCGATCTCACTGCGCGCAGCCTGCATGCCGGTGAGCCAGGTGGCGTGCGCCTGCTTGCCCAGGTTGGCCTCGACCCGGCGCGGCCAGAGAATCGCGCTGACGGCGGAAGCACAGAGGATGCCCAGGCAGATTTCCGTACTGCGCGCGACAGCCTGGTCGAAGACGTCCAGTGGGTGCGTGATCGCCGGCAGCCCGATGATCGCCACGGTGTATCCCGACAGCACGAACGCATAGGACACGTGGTTGCGCAGGCTGGTCGATGCCGCGGTGCAAAGGCCCAGCCAGAGCGAGATGGCCAGCAGGAACAGCCAGGGCGTCTGAGCGAACAGCGCTATGAACACCACCGACATGGCCGTACCGAACAAGGTACCGATCAGGCGGAAAAGGCCCTTGGCCACCACCATGCCCGACAGCGGCTGGGACACGATGAACACCGTCATCAGCGCCCACTGCGGCTGCTCCAGGTCGAAACGGAAGGCGCACCAGAGCGCCAGGCCGCCGGCCAGGAGGGTCTTGATCGCGAATTTCAGCGCCAGCGTATCCGGCGCAAGGAATGCCTGTAGCGTAGGTCGCACGCGGTCTCTCGAAAGGGTCCGGGTCTATCGCTTAAAGATAGTCGGCAAAGCGGATGACGGAATCGTTACCCATCATATTATTAGCAAGCTAACAATGTGTCATCCCGACTTTCGTAGAGGCAAAAAAAACGGGCGACCTAAGTCGCCCGAAGTGCCTTGCGTGCTCTGTATATCTGTAAGGATCAGCTCTTCTTGTGGCTGTCCTTCCAGATGAAAATTCCGACCCCACCGAAGAAAACAACCATCAATCCGACGGTAAGGATGCCTGCGAGAACCACTTCGTCGATGAACATGATGCTGGCCTCCTGTTGCCTACATCGTCTGGGGATGTGTGCAGATTACCGGCGGCCAGGCAGGACCAATTGACCTGGATCAATGGTCGACAAGGCGCTTTCCGGGGAGGGCCGGAGCACTGACGCAGGTCAAGTTCCGGAGGGGATCGGGTGCGGCGGGAAGCCGCGCAGAGCGGGGCCTGGCGGCCCTTGGAGAGGGAAAATCAGCGTTTCTTGGGCTTGCTCTTGCCCTTCTTGCGCGGCTTGCCCAGCGGCAGCGCCTGCTCGAAGGCCTTGCGCACGTCCTGCAGGCGCTTTTCGTGCACGTCGTGGATGCGCTTGTCGCGCTCGGCGGTGAAGTCGATCAGCTTGTCTTCGTTGCTCATGGCAGGGCATGCACCAGGCGGAAAGTCAGATTCAGGCGCGGAGCAACCGGACGGCGCGTCTTGGCAACCTGATGCTGCCAATAATGCTGTGTCGCGCCGGACATGACCAGCAGCGATCCGCCGGACAGATCGATGGAGTGTTCGATTGTGTTTCGCCCCTTGCGCCGCAGATCGAAGCGCCGCGTACCGCCCAGGTTCAGCGAGGCCACCACCGGGTTGCGCCCGAGCTCGGGCTCGTCGTCGCTGTGCCAGCCCATGGAGTCCTGGCCGTCGCGGTAGTAGTTGAGCAGCACGCCGTTGAAGCGCTGGCCGGCTGCTTGCTCCACCGCCGAGCGGATTTCGGCCAGCAGCGGCGTCCAGGGCAGCGGCGCATGGGTCAGGCCGGAGTAGGTATAGAAAGCTTCGGGATCGCCATACCAGTTGACCAGGCGCGGCACGGGGTAGTCGCGGCCATGCAGATGCACCTGCGGTCGTTCCCAAGGCGTCTCGGCGAGCAGTTGTTCCAGCCAGTGGGCCGCGCGCTGCGGCGGGCACCAGTCGGGGATCAGGCGCAGCTCGGCATCGGGGAGAAGGATCGGGGCGTCGTCGAACAGCATGGAAAGCTCGGGTACTCAGCGATGGGGCCAGTCTACTCCCCTGCCAGGTCAGACCTCGACATCGATCCACAGCCCCTTGCGCGGGGCAGCCTGCACGTCCTCGCCCAGTTCCTCGACTTCCTCCAGTTCCTCCAGCGCCTCACCCTCGGGCGTGCCGTCGGCCAGTTGGCGACGTTTGCGCCGGCGCTGGTACTCCTCGCGCAACGCCTCTTCGTCCGGACGGCGCTCCAGCTCCACGCCGGCATTGCCTGCGCTGGGTGCAGGCGGAGTCACCGGGGTGACATCCGGTCGCGGCTTGGGCACGTCCTGCTGTGCAGTGACGGGTGCCAGACTATGGGGAATGGGCGGCAGCATCGATTATTCCTGGGCGCAGGCCCTGTGGAGAAGTGCGCTGACAAGTCCTCTGGTCAGGCTATCGGCCGGAGCACCACAGACTTGAGTGCGCCTCGCTACACTTTCCACGATTCGCGATGAGTGCACGCCTCAAACAGGTCTTGCCGATGATTCGGGCGACCGGAGGCGCCGACGGCCATCGCTGAAAGCTGCGCGTTCCGGTACCATAGCCGGCTTTTTTTGGGAGGTGTCCATGGCGCAGTATCAACCCGGTCAACGCTGGATCAGTGACAGTGAAGCGGAACTTGGGCTGGGGACCATCCTCGCTCTGGACGGCCGCATGCTCACGGTGCTCTATCCGGCTACCGGTGATACCCGCCAGTACGCCGAGCGCAATGCGCCGCTGACCCGCGTGCGCTTCGCCCCGGGCGATCAGATCACCCACTTCGAAGGCTGGAAGATGACCGTCCGCGAAGTGGACGAGATCGACGGCCTGCTGATCTACCACGGCCTCACCGCGCAGAACGAACAGCACACCGTTCCGGAAACCCAGCTGTCGAACTTCATCCAGTTTCGCCTGGCCAGCGACCGCCTGTTTGCCGGGCAGATCGACCCGATGTCCTGGTTCGGCCTGCGCTACCACACCCTGGAACACCGCACCCGCCTGCTGCAGTCCTCGCTCTGGGGCCTGGGCGGCGCCCGCGCACAACCCATCGCGCACCAGCTGCACATCGCCCGCGAAGTCGCCGACCGCATGGCGCCGCGCGTCCTGCTGGCCGACGAAGTGGGCCTGGGCAAGACCATCGAAGCGGGCCTGGTGATCCACCGCCAGCTGCTCTCCGGCCGCGCCAGCCGCGTGCTGATCCTGGTGCCGGAGAACCTGCAGCACCAGTGGCTGGTGGAAATGCGCCGACGCTTCAACCTGGAAGTCGCCCTGTTCGACCGCGAGCGCTTCGTCGAGAGCGATGCCAGCAACCCCTTCGAAGACACCCAGCTGGCCCTGGTGGCGCTGGAGTGGCTGCGCGAGGACGAAAAAGCCCAGGACGCGCTGTTCGCCGCCGAGTGGGACATGCTGGTGGTCGACGAAGCCCACCACCTCGTGTGGCACCCGGAACAGGCCAGCCCCGAATACCAGTTGGTGGAGCAACTGTCCCAGGTCATCCCCGGCGTCCTGCTGCTCACTGCAACCCCGGAACAGCTCGGCCTGGACAGCCACTTCGCCCGTCTGCGTCTGCTCGACCCGGACCGTTTCCACGACCTGGAAGCCTTCCGCACCGAAAGCACCCAGTACCGCCCGGTTGCCGAGGCGGTGCAGGAACTGGTCGACCAGGGCAGCCTCTCCCCCGCCGCGCGCCAGGCCATCCATGGCTTCCTCGGCAGCGAGGGCGACGAACTGCTGGCCAGCGTCGAAGCCGGCAATGAAGAAGCCCGTGCCCGCCTGGTACGGGAGCTGCTCGACCGCCACGGCACCGGCCGCGTGCTGTTCCGCAACACCCGTGCCGCCGTGCAGGGCTTCCCGGAACGCCAGCTGCACCCCTACGTGCTGACCAATCCGATCGAGTACATGGAGCTGCCGCTGGGCGAGCACCCGGACCTCTACCCGGAAGTCAGCTTCCAGGCGCAGTCCGACGACGGCGACGAGAACAACCGCTGGTGGCGCTTCGACCCACGCGTCGAGTGGCTGATCGACACTCTGAAGATGCTCAAGCAGTACAAGGTGCTGGTCATCTGCGCCCACGCCGAGACCGCGATGGACCTGGGCGATGCCCTGCGCCTGAAGTCCGGTATCCCGGCCACCGTGTTCCACGAAGGCATGAGCATTCTTGAGCGCGACCGCGCCGCCGCCTACTTCGCCGATGAAGAGTTCGGCGCCCAGGTGCTGATCTGCTCGGAAATCGGCAGCGAAGGCCGCAACTTCCAGTTCGCCCACCACCTGGTGCTGTTCGACCTGCCGGCCCACCCGGACCAGCTGGAACAGCGCATCGGCCGTCTCGACCGGATCGGCCAGAAGCACACTATCCAGATCCACGTGCCGCACCTGGAAAACAGCCCGCAGGAGCGCCTGTTCCAGTGGTATCACCAGGCCCTGAACGCCTTCCTCAACACCTGCCCTACCGGCAACGCCCTGCAGCACCGCTTCGGCCCGCGTCTGGTGGAGCTGCTGGACGGCGGCGACGACGACGTCTTCGAGGCCCTGCTGGCCGAAGGCACCGCCGCCCGTGAAGCGCTGGAAGCCGAGATGCACAACGGCCGCGATCGACTGCTGGAGCTGAACTCCGGCGGCGCTGGCGAAGGCGAGGCGCTGGTGGCCGAGATCGAGGAACAGGACGACCAGTTCGCCCTGCCGATCTACATGGAGCGTCTGTTCGATACCTACGGCATCGACAGCGAGGACCACTCCGAGAACGCCCTGATCCTGCGCCCGAGCGAAAAGATGCTCGACGCCAGCTTCCCGCTGGGCGACGACGAAGGCGTGACCGTCACCTACGACCGCGCCCAGGCCCTGGCCCGCGAAGACATGCAGTTCCTCACCTGGGAACACCCCATGGTGCAGGGCGGCATGGACCTGGTGCTGTCCGGCTCGCTGGGCAACACCTCGGTGGCGCTGATCAAGAACAAGGCGCTCAAGCCCGGCACGGTGCTGCTGGAACTGCTGTTCGTCAGCGAGGCCGTGGCGCCGCGCAAGCTGCAGCTCGGCCGCTTCCTGCCGCCGGTGGCGCTGCGCTGCCTGATGGACGCCAACGGCAACGACCTGTCTTCGCGCGTGTCCTTCGACACCCTGAACGACCAGTTGGAAAGCGTACCGCGCGCCAGCGCCAACAAGTTCGTGCAGGCACAACGTGACGTGCTGGCCAAGCAGTTCGCCCAGGCCGAGACCAAGATCACCCCGCGCCATGCCGAACGCGTCGAAGCCGCCCGCCAGCAGCTGACCGCAACCCTCGACGAGGAACTGGCGCGCCTGACCGCGCTCAAGGCCGTCAACCCCAGCGTCCGCGACAGCGAGCTGGACGCCCTGCGCAAGCAGCGTGACGACAGCCTGGCGCTGCTGGACAAGGCCTCCCTGCGCCTGGAAGCGATCCGCGTGCTGGTCGCCGGCTGATCCCGCCAGCGCATCATGCAGAAGCCGCCACCGGGTAACCGGTGGCGGCTTTTTTCATGCCTGGTCGGTGCGCCCGCCACCCTCGAAACACCCCGTTACGCCGCTCTAGTCCCGGCACGATCGGCCACACCGACTACCATTGACGCTGCGCAAGGGAATCTCGCCCATGGGGGGATAGAGTTTCCTTACCAAGCCACTCATTGAGGGAACACATCATGTACGAGCGCATTCTGGTAGCGGTGGACGGCAGCCCGGTTTCCGACCGTGCCCTGGTCGAAGCGGCTAAGCTGGCCCAGCTGAGCGGCGGCGAGCTGCGTGTCATCACCATCGTCGACAGCCCGCTGCGCCATCTGCCCGACTACGCGGTGTACTACAACCCGGAGCCGCTGCGCGAAGCCGCGCTGAAGGCCGCCGATGACATCCTCGGCAAGGCGAAGGAGAAGATCGCCGAGTTCCCGGTGAAAACCAGCTTCGAGCGGGTCTGCCAGGAACGCGCCAGCGAAGAGATCGCCGAGCGCATCGAGATCGAGGCCGAGGCCTCCAAGGCCGACATCATCGTCATGGGCACCCACGGCCGCCGTGGCGTGCGCCGCCTGATGCTGGGCAGCGTGGCCGAAGGCCTGCTGCGCGTCAGCAACCGTCCGGTGCTGCTGGTTCGCGAGAAGTAACAGCCCCCGGATAGACAAAAGGCCCTGCGGTGCAAACCGCAGGGCCTTTTTCATGGCCGCCGTTCAGGTCGGCTCTCCACTCATTGCGCAGCGGTCATGTCGCGCTTGCAGGAGTGGAAGATGTCCAGGTCCGACTGGTACAGGCTGGTGTGCACGCCATACAGACCGAGCACCGAGTGGAACAGGTTGTCATGGCTCAGCTCGGCACCATCGGCTTTCCTCTCCAGGCAACCGCGGTCCACGCCCATGCCACCCAGCGCGCCACTGCCGAACCACATCACCATGGGCACGTGGGTCTGCGCCTTCGGGGCGATGGCATAGGGCGCGGCGTGCAGGTAGACGCCATTCTCGCCCAGCGACTCGCCGTGGTCCGAGACATAGACCATCGAGGTGTCGAAGCGCTCCTGGTTCTGCTTGAGCAGCTCAACCACCTTGGACAGGAAGAAGTCGGTGTACAGGATGGTGTTGTCATAGACGTTCACCAACTCCTCGCTGCTGCAACTGCCCAGCTGGTTGGTGTGGCACACCGGGGTGAAGCGCTCCAGCGACTTGGGATAGCGCTCGTAGTACTCCGGACCGTGGCTGCCATCGGCGTGCAGGACGATGATGGCGTTGTCTTTCAGGCCGTCGATATAGGCCTGCAAATTCTGCAGCAGGGCTTCGTCCAGGCAGTTCTTGCCGTCGCAGAACGGGCCGGGCTGATCCTTCGGAATATCGCGGTTGGGCACGCGCAGGCAGGTGCCCTTGCAGTCGCTGTTGTTGTCCAGCCAGAGCACCGAAACGCCGACGCGCTGGAGGATGTCCAGCAGACCCTGGTTGGTCTTGCCCTTCTTGTCGCTGTAGTCCTCGCGAGGAAACTTGGAGAACATGCAGGGCACCGACACCGCCGTCGAAGTACCGCAGGAGCTGACGTTGGTGAAGTTGAGGATGTCGAGCTTCTTCAGTTCCGGGTTGGTATCGCGGGCGTAGCCGTTGAGGGAGAAGTGGTCCGCGCGGGCGGTTTCACCGACCACGAAGATCATCAGCGACTTGCGGCCATCGGCGCTCACCTTGCGCGGCATCACCGCGTCCTCGCCGATGGGCTGCACCACCAGGTTTTCCTTGATGCCCAGGCGCTGCTTGGCGAACTTGCTCACCGCGTAGATGTAGTTGGTCGGGTTGATGAAGTGGGTCAGCTTCTCTTCCTGGCGGAACACCGGGGCGTAGGTGGAATAGAACGCCCCCACGCAGACGGCAACCACCACCAGGCAGCCAAAGATCACCAGGACCTTGCTCAGCAGGCCACGGAAGAACGGGCTATAGCGTACCGGCGTCAGCCAGATGATCGCGGCCGGCAGCACGCCGAGCACCAGCAGGTAGCCCAACATACGTGCGCTGAACAGCGCGGTGGCTTCACCGGGGTTGGTCTCGACGACGTTCTGCACCATCACGGTATCGATCACGACACCGTAGGAGTTCATGAAGTACGCCGCTGCCGCGGATACCAGCGCCACCAGGGTCAGCGCCGGCTTGAGCAGCGGGCGGAAGGACACCAGGGTCAGCAACAGGGTGAAGGCAGCCCAGAGGAAGAGGCCGAAGGAAGCGAAGAACGCCACGCCCCAGAGGCCTTCCATGGGTACCAGGCTGTTCAGCGCCCTCCAGGTGGCGAAGTTGTAGAACAGCACCAGTGCCAGCGAGAACAGCAGGACCAGCCGCGCGGAACTGACCTGGGGGAAGAGGCGGCGCTTGCCCTCGGACATCGAGCGCACTCCTTACATCGATAGTCGGATAGGAAATGGGATGGCCGACCCTGCCGGCCGGCGGCGCAACTCTAGCGGGCAGTTAGTCAAAAAAGTGTCAAGTTGGCTACAAGCTTTCGGCCAGTGGTCGGATCCGGGATCGACTGGGCACCTGGCACTACCGTACGTCGCGCACCTTCCGGCATTGCGCCGAAAATTCAACGCGCTCCTTGCAGCGTCATCCTGGCTTCCTAGACTTGAAGCAAAGTGATATCAATCTGCCTTCTCCTCCCCCGACATCCGGAGCATCCCGCCCATGGACTGGCACCAGGACGCCTTACCCGATGCTGTGCTGCTGGAGTGTTCCCACACCCCCGGATTGGTCCTGCTGGCCATCCTCATCGCCTGCGTCGCCAGCTTCGTCGCGCTGAGCATTGCTGCGCGGATGGTCCGCGCGCCGCAACATGCGCACCGCTGGCAGTGGGTCGGTGGCATCTGCCTGGGCAGCGGCATCTGGTCGATGCACTTCGTTTCGATGCTGGCCTTCCACGCCTCCGTGCCGCTGCATTTCGCCGGCGGCCTGACGTTGCTTTCGCTGCTCATCGCCATCGCGATCTGCGTGGTCGCCATGCGCCTGCTCGCCCACGCCGGGCTGAGCCCGCTGCAATACCTGCTGGCCGCCTGCTGCATCGGCGCCAGCATCGCCGGCATGCACTACACGGGCATGGCCGCTATCGAATCACCGCCGATGCAGCACTACGACCCGCTGCTGGTCACTCTCTCGGTGCTGATGGCCGTCCTGGTGGCCTTCGTCGCACTGGTCCTGGCGCCCGTACTCAATCGCCAGCCGGCGGGCCGCCAATGGATCTACCAGATTCTCGCCAGCCTGCTGCTGGGCGGCGCCATCTCCAGCATGCACTTCACCGGCATGGCCGCACTGACCCTGACGCTGCCCAGCTGGGTAGCACCGGTGGCGGACCTGGGGCGCAACAACGCCATTCAGCTCGGACTGATGGTCGGCCTGCTGGCCCTCGCCGTGGTACTGGCCGGGCTCTGGGCGGCCTGGATCGAGGACAGCCTGGAAAGCAAGGTAAGCGAGCTGAGCCGGGTCAACGCCCTGCTCAACCAGCTGGACAGTGCCAACGCCTCGCTGCAGAAACTGGCGCGCTTCGACGGCCTCACCGGCCTGCACAACCGCAACGCCCTCAACGACGAGTTCGCGGCCCGCCTGCAACGCAACCGGCAGAAGGGCCAGGGCATGGCGGTGATCCTGCTGGACCTGGACCACTTCAAGCGGGTCAACGACTCCCTCGGCCATGCCGCCGGCGACGAATTGCTGTGCATCGTCTCCGAGCGAATCCGCAGTGCGCTGCGCAACACCGACCTGCTGGCGCGCTTTGGCGGCGACGAGTTCTGCATCCTCGCCGACCTGGGCGAGGACCACGAGGCGCGCATCCTCGCCCAGCGCCTGATGCAGCGCATGAAAGAACCGATCAGCATCGCCGGGCGCAGCCTGGTGATGACCATGAGCGTCGGCATCAGCCTGTATCCCAACGACAGCGAACAGCCCGAGGAGTTGCTCAAGCACGCCGACCTGGCCCTTTACCAGTCCAAGGGTAACGGCCGCAACGCCACGCACTTCTTCAGTCCGCACCTGAAGACCAAGGCAACCCAGGAACTGCAGCTGGAAGAGGAACTGCGCAAGGCGCTGTGGGACGATGAGCTGGTGCTCTACTACCAGCCAATCCTGCGCATCGATCACGGCGAAGTGGAGCAGCTCGAAGCCCTGGTACGCTGGAAGCACCCGACCCACGGCCTGCTGGCACCGGATCGATTCATCGGGCTGGCCACGGCCAACGGCCTGATCGGCGCACTGGACGCCTGGGTGATGCGCCGCGCCTGCGAGGACCTGCGCCGCCTGCACGACCTGGGCTACAAGGACTTGCGGGTGGCGGTGAACTGCTGCGCCAGCAACCTGGGCCGCGAGGGGCTGGTCGATGAAGTGCAGCAGACCCTCGCAGACACCGGTCTCGCCGCACGCTACCTGGAGATGGAGGTCACCGAGAACGCCGTGATGTCCAACATCAGCCAGGCCATCCCGCTGCTCAATCGCCTGCGCGACCTGGGCGTGAGCCTGTCCATCGACGACTTCGGCACCGGCTATTCGTCGCTGTCCTACCTGCGCCAGCTACCACTGGATGCCCTCAAGGTGGACCGCTCCTTCATCCGCGACGTGCCGCAGTCACGCCGCGACAGCGAGATCGCCCAGGCCATCATCGCCATGGCGCAGAAGCTGCACCTTAAAGTGATCGCCGAGGGCGTGGAGCACGCGCAGCAACTGGCGTTCCTGCGCGACAACCATTGCGAGCTGGCCCAGGGCTACCTGTTCAGCCGACCCCTGCCCCTGAGCGCGCTGGTGGAGTTCCTCGAGGCTTACCGCGAAGACAGCGACTCGGCGCTGCTTCGCAGCCAGGCCTGATGGATCAGAAGTCGAACTTGCCGGCGCGCCAGCGCGGCAGCCAACGCAGGGAGTCGGCGGTGGTACCCGTGGGGCGATACTCGGCGCCCAGCCAGCCTTCGTAGCCCACGTCGTCGAGCACCTGCAGCGGCACCTCGAACTCCATCTCGCCCGAACCCGGCTCGCCGCGTCCGGGATAGTCGGCGAACTGCACGTGGCCGATCTGGCCCATCAGCGCGTAGATGCAATCGACCAGTTCCAGGCCCATGCGCGCCATGTGGTAGAGGTCCAGTTGCGCGCGCAGATTCTCCCGCGCCACCCGCTCGAGCATGTCCTGCAAGTGCTCGGGTGTGTTGAGCAGGAAGTCCTTCATGTCGTGGCAGTTGATGGCTTCCATCAGCACATCGGTGCCGCTACCGGCAAAGGCATCGCAGGTGGCGCGCAGGCGCTCGGCAAGGGTCTGCAGCGCCACCTCGCGCTCCAGTCCCTCGACCAGTCGGCCAGCCAGCACGTTGATGTGCTGCGGCTGGACGATGCGCGCATAGTCCAGCGCCTTGGCCAGTGCCGCCTCGAATTCGGCAGCACGCTCCGGAACAGCGGCGATGCCCGGACCGCCCTGCATCAGGTCACCGGCCGGCAGGTTGATCAGCACTAGCGGCAGGCCGGCTTCGTCCAGCGCGGCCTTCAGGTCCTGCGCGGGGACGTCGTAGGGGAACTGGATTTCCACGCCCTCGAAGCCGGCCTTGGCGGCGGCGTCGATGCGCTGCAACAGTGGGACTTCGGTGAACAGCAGGGACAGGTTGGCGCAGAGTTTCATGCAGGGAGTTCCTTCGAAAGACGGTATTGCTCGACCAGCGTAGCCGGGTCGCGTTCGAGATTGCCCTGGCTGCCATGCAGGCGCATCAGTTGCGCGGCGAGGCCGCTCATGGGCGTGGCCGAGCCCTCCTCGCGGGAAAGCTTCACGGCGGTGTCCAGATCCTTGAGCAGCGTGCGTACGTGCCACTTCACCGGCTCGAAGCGGCTCTCGGCCATCTGCGGGGCCAGGATCTGCAGGGGTTTGGAGTCAGCGAAACCACCAGCCAGGGCCGGGGCTATCAGACTGGCGTCAACGCCGGATTGCTCCGCCAGCGCCACCACCTCGGCGATCACCAGCGCGTTGCAGGCAACGATCATCTGGTTGCACACCTTGGTCACCTGCCCCGCACCAACATCGCCCATGCGCGTCAGGCGCTGGCCGAGGTGGGCGAGGATCGGCCGCACACGCTCGATGTCCTCGACGCGACCGCCGGCCATGATCGCCAGGGTGCCGGCTTCGGCGCCCGGCGTGCCGCCGGAGACCGGCGCATCGATCCAGCGCATGCCGGTACGCACTTCCAGTTCGGCGGCCATCTCGCGGGTCGCGGCCGGCTCCAGACTGGAGAAATCCACCAGCACCTGGCCGGCGCGGGCGCTTTCGACGATGCCGCCAGCGCCGAACACCACTTCGCGCACGGCGGCGGTATCGGCCAGGCACAGCATAACTACCTCGGCGTCGGCGCAAAGCTGCGCCGGCGTTTCCACAGCCGTGGCGCCCTCGGCGGCCAGCAGGTCACGCTTGCCGGCGGAGCGGTTCCACACGGCCAGCGGATAACCGGCGGCGAGCAGGCGGCGCGTCATGGGTACCCCCATCAATCCGAGACCGGCAAAAGCGAGGGATGGCAAAGGGGACGACATGGGGTGATCTCCAGTTCGACAGCAGGACGGGCACGGGGAGCGGCATTCTAGCAGGCGCAACGTTGGCCCGGCCGGCGTTGCTTTCGATAGCGGGACGGCAGCCAAACAGGCGCGCCGCCACTATACTCCCGGAGTTTTTTCCGCCATTGACCCGGAGAACTCTCCCCATGCTCAAACGCACCCTGGCGCTCGCCGCCGGTTTTGCCCTGTCCCTGTCCGCTGTTTTCGCCCACGCAGACACCCCGAAAGAACTGAAAGTCTCTGCCATTCCCGACGAAGCCCCCACCGAACTGCTGCGCAAGTTCAAGCCACTGGGCGCCTATCTGGAAGAGCAACTGGGCATGCCGGTGAAGTTCATCCCGGTATCCGACTATGCCGGCGTGGTCGAGGCACTGGCTTCGGATCGCCTCGACATGGCCTGGCTGGGCGGCTTCACCTTCGTCCAGGCGCGCCTGAAGACCGGCAACGCCATCCCGCTGGTGCAGCGCGAGCAGGACCAGCAGTTCACCAGCAAATTCATCACCGCCGACCCGAACGTGAAATCGATCCAGGACCTCAAGGGCAAGACCTTCGCCTTTGGCTCGGTATCGTCCACCTCCGGCAGCCTGATGCCGCGCTACTTCATGCAGAAGGACGGGGTGGTGCCCGAGCAGTTCTTCTCCCGCGTGGCCTACTCCGGCGCCCACGACGCCACCGTCGCCTGGGTTCAGGCCGGCAAGGTCGACGCTGGCGTGCTGAATGCCTCTGTCTGGCAGAAGCTGGTGGACAGCGGCAAGGTCGACACCAACAAGGTGAAGGTCTTCGCGACTACGCCGACCTACTACGACTACAACTGGACCGTGCGCGGCAACCTCGATCCGGCCCTGGCCGAGAAGATCAAGAAGGCCTTCCTCGCCCTCGACCCGAGCAAGCCGCGCGACAAGGAAATCCTTGATCTCCAGGCGGCGAGCCGCTTCATCGAGACCCAGCCTGACAACTACAAGGGCATCGAGGAATCGGCGCGCGCCGCCGGCCTGCTGAAGTGACCCTGAAACTGACCGGCGTGGAGCACATCCACGCCAATGGCCAGCGCTCGCTCGCCGGTATCGACCTCAGCGTCGCTGCCGGCGAACGGGTGGCGATCATCGGCCCTTCAGGCGCCGGCAAGACCACCCTGCTACGCATCCTCGCCACCGCACTGAAACCCGCTTCCGGCAGTTTCGACCTGCTCGGCACCCAGCCCTGGGCGCTGAGCAGCTCCGCGCGCCAGCGTCTGCGCTCGCGCATTGCCCTGGTGCACCAAGCCCCACCGCTGCCACCGCGGCAACGGGTGGTCACCGCCGTACTCGCCGGCCGTCTCGGCCAGTGGCCGCTGTGGAAAAGCCTGGCCAGCCTGCTCTACCCCGTCGACAGTGCCGGCGCCCGCAGCGAACTGCAGCGCCTGGACCTGGGCGACAAGCTGTTCGAGCGCTGCGACCAGCTTTCCGGCGGCCAGCTGCAACGCGTCGGCATCGCCCGTGCGCTGTACCAGCAGGCCGAACTGCTGCTGGCGGACGAACCCGTCTCGGCCATGGATCCGGTACTCGCCGGCCACACCCTCGGCGTGCTCACCCGAGAAACGCAGAACCGTGGCGTGACGCTGCTCGCCAGCCTGCACGCGGTGGACCTTGCGCTGGAGCACTTCCCGCGCATCGTCGGCGTGCGCGACGGCCGTATCGCCTTCGACAAGGCGGCGGAGAACGTCACTCCCGAGGACTTGCGAGCCCTCTACGCCAACGAGCAGCTCGGCCAGCAGGAGAATTCCTCGCCGGTGGGCAAACCGGTGGTGGTGCAGATTCCGCGATGCTGAACCCAGCACTCTCCAAACGACCGCCCCGCGACCCAGCGGCACTGCCACGCCTGCTGCTCACCTTGCTCGCCCTGCTCTTGCTTTGGCCGGGCCTGCGCCTGTCCGAGCTGGATATCGCCGGCCTGTTCAACGGCGACAATGCACGGACCATGGGCAACTTCCTCGGCGGCTTCTGGCCGCCGGCCCATGACGAGGAATTCCTCGCCCTGCTCGGCCGCGCGACCCTGGAAACCCTGGCCATCGCCACCGCCGGCATGGCCCTGGCCTGGCTGATCGCGTTCCCCTCCGCCCTGCTGGCAACCCGCGCGCTGTCGCTCTCTGCCCTGCCCCGGGGTGGCCTGCCGGCCTGGTGGGCCCGCGCGCTGCGCTGGCCGGTGCGCGGCCTGCTGATCGTCCTGCGCAGCGTGCCGGAAATCGTCTGGGCGTTGCTGTTCGTCCGTGCGGTGGGCCTGGGCCCTACTGCCGGCGTGCTGGCTATCGCCATCACCTACGGCGGCATGCTCGGCAAGGTCTACGCGGAAATCTTCGAATCGGTGGACCCGCGCCCGACCCGCGCCCTTCTGCTGGGCGGCGGTTCGCGGCTGCAGGCCTTCGCCTACGGCGTGCTGCCCTCGGCGGCAGCGGAACTGATCTCCTACACCGTCTACCGCTGGGAGTGTGCCATCCGCGCTTCGGTGGTGATGGGCTTCGTCGGCGCCGGCGGCCTCGGCCAGCAGATCGACCTGTCACTGCGCATGTTCGCCGGCGGTGAAGTGGCGAGCATCCTGCTGACCTTCCTGGCGCTGGTGCTGGGCGCCGACCTGCTCAGCCGTTTCCTGCGCGGGAGACTCGAATGACCGGCCTGCTGCGCAGCCTGGGCTGGCTGCTGCTGATCCTGCTCGCCGTCGGCGCATCCTTCGCCTACCTGGAGATGGACACCGGCGGGCTGTTCGACGCCCGGGGCCTCGGCCAGATGCTCGACTACGGCCGCGACTTTCTCTCGCCGGACCTGAGTGCAACACACCTCACGGCAGTCGGGCGCGGCGCCCTCGAAACCCTGGCCATGTCCGCCATCGGCACGCTGCTCGCGGCGCTGCTGGGGATGCTGCTGGCGTTGCCGGCGGCCGGGCGCTTCGGACGCATCGCACAAAGCCTGTCGCGCTTGCTGCTCAATGCCCTGCGTGCGGTCCCGGAGCTGGTATGGGGCGCGCTGATGGTACTGGCCGCCGGGCTCGGCCCGAACGCCGGCACGCTCGCACTGGCGTTGCACACCGGCGGCGTGCTCGGCCGACTGTTCGCCGAAGCGCTGGAGAACACCCCTACTGCCCCAGCAGAGGCCGTGCGCCTGGCCGGTGGCGGGCGCGTCGCCGCCTTCGCCTACGGCACCCTTCCGGCAGTCTGGCCGCAGCTGGTGGCGTACATGCTCTATCGCTGGGAGAACAACATCCGCATGGCCAGTGTGCTCGGCTTCGTTGGCGCGGGCGGCCTGGGGCAGATGCTGTATTTCAGCCTCAGCCTGTTCCAGCAGGCCCAGGCGGCCACGGTGATCATCGCCATGCTGCTCCTGGTGCTTTGCGTCGATAGCCTGAGCGCCAGGGCACGGCAGCGCTGGGTGAGCCAGTAACCTTGTAGGAGCGAGGGGGACGCCCAGTTCTTGCTCGCGAACTGCTCCAGCGCAGGAGCAGCTGGTGAATCCGTTCGCGAGCAAGCTCGCTCCTACAGGAAACGCCCCTGGCGCTGCGGCTGAAACAGTCCACAACAAAAAGCCCGGCACATGGCCGGGCTTTTCATTGAATACGTCGCTTACGAATCGCCGTGGATCACCTTGTCCAGGTCGATGGGGTCGCCAGGCTGGGTGCCGAGCTTCTGACGGATGTCCTCGAACATCGCGTCGTACTCTTTATGGTTGCGCACCATCGAGCCGAACCGCGGGTGCAGGCCATGCTTCTGCGCAATGCGGGTGGCATCGCTGGCAAAGTTGAAGGCCTGCTCCTTGGGCATGTCCCACTCTTCGGTGAAGGCATTGCCGTCGATCTCGCCTTTCATGACGAAGTGGACAATGGTGCCCTTTTCCACATCCTTGCGAACTTCATAGTTGATGTGAGCGTCGATCTCCTGCTGCCCCAGCCCCGGTAGAGACTGGAGATGCAGATGGCCCGGTTCGAACATGGCGAATCTCCTTCAGTGGAATCCAGACAGTCTAGCCGGCCTTTTCGAATTGGAAATCGCCCTGGGTCAGTGCACGGACTCTTTTCGAACTCTTTCTTGAACCAGCACCCAGGGTGCGATCACCACCGCCCAGAGCTCCGGGTCACGGTCGTGGAAATCCTGCGCCAACTTCTCGTCGACCTTGCTCAGATCACCACTGGCCAGCCAGGCGGCGACCTTCGTCCGATCGTCCTCGGCCACGCCCATCGCGACCTCCACCAGATCGGCGCAAGCCGCGACCTTGAGCAGGTTGCCGCGGGCGAAGAAGGGCGCAAGCTCCTGCCAGGAAATCTTCGCGGTTTCGCCAAGCAACTTGGCATAGAGGGTGCTAGCTTGTTCAGTCATGAATCTCACCTGGTAAACGAACGGCGCCATGATAGCGCCGGGACCGCGCCAGGCAAGGTTCGGACGGCGTTTTCGCTGGTGACGGAAACCCACAAGGAGAAGTCATACAGCGCCGTTTTTCTGTACGTTTGTTTCAATCTTGCGACATGCCCACGATCGGCTGCCCGCCACCCGCTTTTCAAGCGGTCCGGCGGCACTCTACACTGTACCGGTACAGTTGCCGGTGGGTCTGTCCGGGGCAATCCCGGTCCGGTGAGCCGCTGGCAACCAGGACTACAAAAACGAAAACACAAGAAGAGTGGAGCATTATGAAAAAGGGTACTCAGCGTCTTTCCCAGCTGTTCACCGCCATGGCCCTGGCCGGCGTTGCCAGCTTCTCCATGGCCGCCGACACCATCAAGATTGCTCTGGCCGGCCCGGTGACCGGCGCAGTCGCCCAGTATGGGGAGATGCAGTTCATTGGCGCGAAGATGGCCATTGAGCAGATCAACAAGGCCGGCGGCGTCGACGGCAAGCAACTCGAAGGCGTGGTCTACGACGACGCTTGCGATCCGAAACAAGCCGTGGCCGTTGCCAACAAGATCGTCAACGATGGCGTCAAGTTCGTCGTTGGCCACCTGTGCTCCAGCTCCACTCAACCGGCTTCGGATATCTACGAAGACGAGGGCGTGATGATGATCACCGCCGCTTCCACCAGCCCGGACATCACCTCCCGTGGCTACAAGCTGATCTTCCGCACCATCGGTCTGGACAGCCTGCAGGGCCCGACCGCCGGCAAGTTCATCGCCGAGCACATCAAGCCCAAGACCGTGGCCGTGATCCACGACAAGCAGCAGTACGGCGAAGGCATCGCCACTGCCGTGAAGAAAACCCTGGAAGACGCTGGCATCAAGGTCGCCCTGTTCGAAGGCATCAACGCCGGCGACAAGGACTTCTCCGCGATGATCGCCAAGCTCAAGCAGGCCAAGGTCGACTTCGTCTACTACGGCGGCTACCACCCGGAGCTGGGCCTGATCCTGCGCCAGGCTTCCGAGAAAGGCCTGAAAGTCGGCTTCATGGGCCCGGAAGGCGTGGGTAACAAAGAGATCTCCGCCATCGCCGGCCCGGCTTCCGAAGGCCTGTACGTGACCCTGCCGAAGTCCTTCGACCAGGATCCGAAGAACCAGGCTCTGGTTGACGCCTTCAAGGCCAAGAACGAAGACCCGAGCGGTCCGTTCGTGTTCCCGGCCTACGCCGCCGTCCAGGTCATCGCCGAAGGCATCAAGAAAGCCGGCAGCGAGGACACCGACAAGGTAGCCGCCGCGCTGCGCTCCAACACCTTCGCGACCCCGACCGGTGACCTGGCCTTCGACGAGAAGGGCGACCTGAAGAACTTCAACTTCGTGGTCTACCAGTGGCACAAGGACGGCACCAAGACCGAAGCCAAGTAAGCCACCCGCCGCCACACAAAGCCCACTGCCCACAGCAGTGGGCTTTGTTTATCCGAGTATTCCGGGGGTCCGTCGCGCCACAAGCGCCGCTTCACGCGACGCCCGAGGAGTTAGGTAATGCCTGAGCTCTATCACTACCTGCAACAGCTGATCAACGGCCTCACCGTCGGCAGCACCTATGCCCTGATCGCCATCGGCTACACCATGGTCTACGGCATCATCGGCATGATCAACTTCGCCCATGGCGAGGTGTACATGATTGGCTCGTACGTGGCCTTCATCGTGATCACGGGGCTGGCCATGATGGGGATCGTTAGTCTCCCTGTCGTTATCATCTGCACCTTCGCCGCGGCGGTCATCGTCACCAGCGCCTACGGCTACAGCATCGAACGGATCGCCTATCGGCCCCTGCGTGGAAGCAATCGGCTGATTCCGCTGATCTCCGCGATCGGCATGTCGATCTTCCTGCAGAACGAGGTCCTGCTGGCCCAGGATTCCAAGGACAAGGCAATCCCCAACCTGCTGCCGGGCAACTTCATCATCGGCGCGGACGAGATGACCGGCGTGACTATCTCGTACATGCAGGTGCTGATCTTCATCGTCACCCTGCTGACCATGTACGGCCTGTCCATGTTCATTTCCCGCTCCCGCCTGGGCCGCGCCTGCCGCGCCTGTGCGGAGGATCTGAAGATGGCCAACCTGCTGGGCATCAACACCAACAACATCATCGCCCTGACCTTCGTCATCGGCGCCACCCTGGCCGCCGTGGCCGCGGTGCTGCTGGGCCTGCAATACGGCGTGATCAACCCGCACATCGGCTTCCTCGCCGGCATCAAGGCGTTCACCGCCGCGGTGCTGGGCGGCATCGGCAGCATTCCGGGCGCCATGCTCGGCGGGCTGGTGCTGGGTGTTGCCGAAGCCTTCGGCGCCGACGTGTTCGGTGACCAGTACAAGGACGTGGTGGCCTTCACCCTGCTGGTACTCGTCCTGCTCTTCCGCCCCACTGGCCTGCTCGGTCGCCCGGAGGTGGAAAAGGTATGAGCCAGAAACTCAAGACCGCATTCTTCAGCGCCCTGCTGGTGATGGCCGTCGCCTATCCGGTGCTGGGCGTGAAGCTCAGCGTGATCGGCATCGGCCTGCAACTGGAGAACGTCAGCCCCGCGCGCCTGTGGACCATCGCCGCCTGCGCCGTGCTGATGTTCGTCTGGCAACTGGTGCGTGACCGCTTCGCCTTCGGCGGCAGCGTCAAGCAAGCCTTGTCGCATCCGCACACCAAGTTGGCCGAACGCCTGACCCATGCCTCCGTGCAGCGCAAGATCATCATGGGCCTGATCGTCGTCGCCCTCGCCTGGCCGTTCTTCGGCTCGCGCGGCGCGGTGGACATCGCCACCCTGATCCTGATCTACGTGCTGCTGGGCCTGGGCCTGAACATCGTGGTGGGCCTGGCTGGCCTGCTCGACCTCGGCTACGTGGGCTTCTACGCCGTGGGCGCCTACAGCTACGCGCTGCTGTCGCACTACTACGGCCTGGGCTTCTGGGTGTGCCTGCCGATCGCCGGCCTGATGGCCGCGTTCTTCGGCTTCATCCTCGGCTTCCCGGTGTTGAGGTTGCGCGGGGACTACCTCGCCATCGTGACCTTGGGCTTCGGCGAGATCATCCGCATCCTGCTGCGCAACATGACCGAGCTCACCGGCGGCCCCAACGGCATCAGCAACATCGACAAGCCGACCTTGTTCGGCCTGACCTTCGAGCGCCGCGCCCCCGAGGGCATGCAGACCTTCCACGAGTTCTTCGGCATCGCCTACAACTCGAACTACAAGGTCGTCTTCCTCTATCTGGTTGCGCTACTGCTGGTCCTGCTGGTGCTGTTCGTGATCAACCGTCTGCTGCGCATGCCCCTGGGCCGCGCCTGGGAAGCCCTGCGCGAAGACGAGATCGCCTGCCGCGCGCTGGGTCTTAACCCGACGCTGATCAAGCTCTCCGCCTTCACCCTCGGTGCCTGCTTCGCCGGGTTCGCCGGCAGCTTCTTCGCCGCGCGCCAGGGCCTGGTCACGCCGGAGTCGTTCACCTTCATCGAATCGGCCATCATCCTCGCCATCGTGGTGCTGGGTGGCATGGGTTCCCAGCTCGGCGTCATCCTGGCGGCCGTGGTGATGATCCTGCTGCCCGAACTGATGCGTGAGTTCAGCGAGTACCGCATGCTGATGTTCGGCGCCCTCATGGTGCTGATGATGATCTGGCGTCCGCAGGGGCTCCTGCCCATGCAGCGCCCGCACCTGGAGTTGCGAAAATGAGCCGACCGATTCTTGAAGTAGCCGGCCTCACCATGCGCTTCGGCGGGTTGCTGGCCGTCAACAACGTGGCGCTGAAGGTCCAGGAAAAACAGGTGATCTCGATGATCGGCCCGAACGGCGCCGGCAAGACCACCGTGTTCAACTGCCTGACCGGCTTCTACGCGCCCACCGGCGGCGAGATCCTCCTGCGCGGCGAGCCCATCCAGGGCCTGCCGGGCCACAAGATCGCCCACAAGGGCGTAGTGCGGACCTTCCAGAACGTGCGCCTGTTCAAGGAGATGACCGCGGTGGAGAACCTGCTGGTGGCCCAACACCGGCACATCAACACCAACTTCCTCGCCGGTCTGCTCAAGACCCCGTCCTTCCGTCGCGCGGAAGCCGAGGCCCTGGACTACGCCTCGCACTGGCTGGAAATCGTCAACCTCAAGGACATCGCCAACCGCCCGGCAGGCACCCTCGCCTACGGCCAGCAGCGCCGCCTGGAGATCGCCCGCTGCATGATGACCCGTCCGCAGCTGCTGATGCTGGACGAGCCGGCGGCCGGCCTGAACCCACGGGAAACCGAGGACCTCAAGGCGCTGATCGCCATGCTGCGCTCCGAGCACGGCGTCACCGTCCTGCTCATCGAGCACGACATGAAGCTGGTGATGAGCATTTCCGACCACATCTACGTGATCAACCAGGGTACCCCCCTCGCGGATGGCACCCCGGAGGAAATCCGCGGCAACCCGGATGTGATCAAAGCCTATCTGGGGGAGTCCTGAGTCATGTTGAAGTTCGACAAGGTTTCCACCTTCTACGGCAAGATCCAGGCGTTGCACGACGTCAGCATGGAAGTGCAGCAGGGCGAGATCGTCACCCTGATCGGCGCCAACGGCGCCGGCAAGTCGACCCTGCTGATGACCCTGTGCGGCTCGCCGCGCGCCTCCTCCGGCAGCATCACCTACATGGGTGAAGAGCTGGTCGGCAAGGAATCCTCCGTGATCATGCGCAAGAGCATCGCCGTCGTGCCCGAAGGCCGCCGCGTGTTCGCCCGCCTGACCGTGGAGGAGAACCTCGCCATGGGCGGCTTCTTCACCAGCAAGGGTGACTACCAGGAGCAGATGGACAAGGTCCTGGCGCTCTTCCCGCGCCTGAAGGAACGCTTCAACCAGCGCGGCGGCACCATGTCCGGCGGCGAACAGCAGATGCTCGCCATCGGCCGGGCGCTGATGAGCAAGCCCAAGCTGCTGCTGCTCGACGAGCCGTCGCTGGGGCTGGCGCCGATCATCATCCAGCAGATCTTCGACATCGTCGAACAACTGCGGCAGGAAGGCGTGACCGTCTTCCTCGTCGAGCAGAACGCCAACCAGGCGCTCAAGCTCGCCGACCGCGGCTATGTACTGGAGAACGGTCGCATCGTCATGCAGGACACCGGCGCCAACCTGCTGGTGAACCCCAAGGTGCGCGACGCATACCTTGGCGGCTGATCCTTTCGCTGCGATGAGAAACGGCCCTTCGGGGCCGTTTTTCTTGGGCACGGACAAGCATGCCGTTTGTAGGAGCGAGCTTGCTCACGAACCACCTCCAACGGCGGCGCTGAAGGGAAATCCATTCGCGAGCAAGCTCGCTCCTACAATCAGCCAGCCCTCCTCCGCCGTTTCTTCCGCCTCTCCCGATTCAGCCGATAGACAGCGCTACAACGCTCACCAAGCATCGGCGGACATCCAAAGGGAGAGCCACCATGAACGCCGATCACTTCGCCGAATCCCTCACCGTGCTACGCAAGCTCGCCCAAGGCATCGATCCACGCCACGACGCGCCACTGGCGGTCGATGACCCCTGCCAGACACCGGAAGTCATCCGCGCCCTCTTCCATGCCATCCGCGCCCTCGAAACGCCCGTTCCCAGGCCTCGTACGCTGCCTCAACAGGCGGGCAAACCCTGGCAGCCGGAAGAGGAGCAGGCACTGTTGCAACGCTTCGTGGCCGGCGAGTCCATCACCGCCATTGCCCGCGAACACGGCCGCTCCACCGGCGGCATCCGCTCGCGCCTGAAGTACCTGGGCAAGTTGTAGAGCCCGGAAACGAAAACGCCGCCCAGTGGGCGGCGCTTTCCTTGCAAGGTCGATCAGGTGCCGTAGCTCAGCACCTGAGCACGCTGGCGCAACTGGGAAACGACATCGTCCTCCATGCGGCCTTCGGAGATCAGCAGGTCGCGGCGGATGGTCTGCACCGCCTCCTCACTCTGCCCATGGTCAGCCAGGTGCTGGCCTTCGATAACGCGCCGCAGCACCACGTCTCCATCGTCGTTGGTGAGAGTCAGAATACGGCCACCGTCGGGGCGTGCCGGGCCCAGGGAGGGAGCGTAGGGAGCGAAGGTCTCGGTCAGCAGGGCGCTCAGCCGGTCCATGCGTATCTCCTTGTTGCGAAATGAAAAACACAGGGAAAAGACCGCACGATCGGCGATAAAGTTCGCCGGTTTCAGTACCGTTGGTCATGACGCGATGTTTCACACCCCTGAATCTCGGGCATGAAAAAGCCCGCCAAGAGGCGGGCTTGTTCGGACAGCTGAGCGCGCCTCAGAGCGGTTTGCCGCGGTTGCCGTGGGCGCTGACGAAGGCCTGGACCTTGGCCAGTTCGTTGGGCAGCACCGTGCAACGCTCTTCACGCTGGAACAGGTCGGTCAGGTGCGCCGGCAGTGCCGGAACGGCCTCGATACCCGCCTTCTCCACGGCTTCCGGGAACTTGACCGGATGCGCAGTACCCAGGGTGACCATGGGCACGGACAGGCTGCGGCGGCACTCGCGAGCGGCGCGCACGCCGATGGCGGTGTGTGGGTCCAGCAGCTCGCCCGACTCGGCGAAGACCTGAGCGATGGTCTCGCAGGTTTCCTCGTCGCTCACCGCCAGGGAATCGAACAGGCGGCGGGCTTCGGTCCAGCGGTCATCCTCGACAGCCAGCTTGCCGGTGGCCTTGAAGTTGTCCATCAGCTCGGCGACGGCCTTGCCGTTGCGGCCATGCAGGTCGAACAGCAGGCGCTCGAAGTTGGACGAAACCATGATGTCCATGGACGGCGACAGCGATGCGTGCAGGGTGTCCTTGTCGTAGCGATTGCCGGACATGAAGCGGTGCAGGATGTCGTTGCGGTTGGTTGCGACGATCAGTTGGCTGACCGGCAGACCCATGTTGCGCGCCAGGTAGCCGGCGAAGATGTCGCCGAAGTTGCCGGTGGGCACCGAGAAGGCCACGGAACGGGCCGGTGCGCCGAGCTGCAGGGCGGCGTGGAAGTAGTAGACGATCTGGGCCATGATCCGCGCCCAGTTGATCGAGTTCACCGCCACCAGGCGAGTACCCTTCAGGAAGCCCTGGTCAGCGAAGCTGGCCTTGACCATCTCCTGGCAGTCGTCGAAGTTGCCTTCGATGGCGATGTTGTGGATGTTCTCGCCGAGGATGGTGGTCATCTGACGGCGCTGCACCTCGGACACACGGTTGTGCGGGTGCATGATGAAGATGTCGACGTTCTCGCAGGCCTTGCAGCCTTCGATGGCGGCCGAACCGGTGTCGCCGGAGGTGGCGCCCATGATCACCACGCGCTCGCCGCGCTTGGTCAGCACGTGGTCGAGCAGGCGGCCGAGCAGTTGCAGGGCGAAGTCCTTGAAGGCCAGGGTCGGGCCGTGGAACAGCTCCAGCACCCACTCATTGCCGTTGAGCTGACGCAGCGGCGCCACGGCGTTGTGGGCGAAGACACCGTAGGTCTCCTCGAGGATCTTCTTGAAGTCGGCGTCGGAGATGCTGCCGGCAACGAACGGGCGCATCACGCGGAAGGCCAGCTCGTGGTACGGCAGGCCGGCCCAGGAGGCGATCTCCTCGAGGGTGAAGCGCGGCAGGTTTTCCGGCACGTAGAGGCCGCCGTCACTGGCCAGGCCAGCCAGCAACACGTCTTCGAAGTTCAGCGCGGGCGCCTGGCCGCGGGTACTGATGTAACGCATGGTGTGAAACCTTCGGGTTGGCGGCGGCGCGCAGGCGCCGCCGCGTTCGATTCAGTTCAGTTGTTCGACGCGGATGCGTACGACATTGCCGACGACGTCATCCAGCGCTTCCAGCGCGGCGATGGCTTCGATGATGCGGGACTCGAGCACGCGGTGGGTAACCAGGATCATCGGCACCAGACCGTCATGCTCTTCGACTTCCATCTGCATGATCGATTCGATGTTGATGCCGCGCTCGGAGAGGATGGTCGCCACCTGGGCCAGTACGCCCGGGTGGTCCTTGGCCTGGATGCGCAGGTAGTAGGCGCTTTCGCAGGCGTCGATCGGCAGGATCGGGTGGTCGGAGAGCGAGTCCGGCTGGAAGGCCAGGTGCGGCACGCGGTTCTCCGGGTCGGCAGTCATGGCGCGAACCACGTCCACCAGGTCGGCGACCACCGAGGAAGCGGTGGGCTCCATGCCAGCGCCAGCGCCGTAGAACAGCGTGGAACCGGCGGCATCGCCGTTGACCATGACCGCGTTCATCACGCCGTTCACATTGGCGATCAGGCGGTCGGCCGGGATCAGGGTTGGGTGGACGCGCAGCTCGATACCCTTGTCGGTACGGCGGGCGACACCCAGGTGCTTGATGCGGTAGCCCAGCGCCTCGGCGTAGTTCACGTCCGCAGTGGTCAGCTGGGTGATGCCTTCGGTGTAGGCCTTGTCGAACTGCAGCGGGATGCCGAAGGCGATGGACGCCAGGATGGTCAGTTTGTGCGCGGCGTCGATGCCCTCGACATCGAAGGTCGGATCGGCCTCGGCATAACCCAGCGCCTGGGCCTCCTTGAGCACGTCGGCAAAGGCACGGCCCTTCTCACGCATTTCAGTGAGGATGAAGTTGCCGGTGCCGTTGATGATGCCGGCCAGCCAGTTGATGCGGTTGGCAGCCAGGCCCTCGCGGATCGCCTTGATCACCGGGATGCCACCGGCCACGGCGGCTTCGAAGGCGACGATGACGCCCTTCTCGCGGGCCTTGGCGAAGATCTCGTTGCCGTGTACGGCGATCAGCGCCTTGTTGGCGGTGACCACGTGCTTGCCGTTTTCGATGGCCTTGAGCACCAGTTCGTGGGCCAGGGTGTAGCCGCCGATCAGTTCGATGACCACGTCGATTTCCGGGTTGTTCGCCACGTCGAAGATGTCGGCAGTAATGGGGGTACTGCCGGTTTCACACTTCGGATTGGGGCGACGGGCGGCAATCTGCGCAACCTCGATACCACGCCCGGCACGGCGGGCAATCTCCTCGGCGTTGCGTTTGAGTACATTGAAGGTACCGCCACCGACGGTCCCCAACCCACAGATTCCCACTTTCACCGGATTCACGCTGAAACTCCCCATGATTACAGCATCGGGGCGCCTGAGACGCCGATGCCCGCAACGAAGCGGGCATGGGGGCAGGCACCATGTCAGAACAGGCGGACTGCCTGTTCCCTAGTCAAAAGGAACCGAACATTACGAAGCGGTTCCGCATTAGTCAATCAGAGCGCAAGCCGCGGCTTACTTGGCTTCCAGCGCCAGCTTGGCGATCTGGCCGGCTGGCTGGTAGCCCGGCAGCATGGTGCCGTCGGCGAGGATCACTGCCGGGGTGCCTTGCACACCGACCATCTGGCCCAGGGCGAACTGCGCATCCACCGGGTTCTCGCACTTGGCGGCCTTCACTTCCTTCTCATGGAACATGTCGGTCATCGCCGCCTGGCGGTCCTTGGAGCACCACACGGCCTGCAGCTGCTGGTCGCCCGGCGAGTTCGGGCCCTGGCGCGGGAAGGCCAGGTAGCGCACTTCGATGCCGCGCTTCTGCAGCTCCGGCACTTCAGCGTGCATTTTCTGGCAATAGGGGCAAGTCGTGTCGGTGAAGACGGTGATGTGCGCCTTGGTCTCGCCCTTGGCCGGGAACACCACCATATCCTTGGCGGGAATGGCATTGATGGTCTTGGCCACACCGGCGCTCTCGGCCTTCTCGGTCAGGTTGGTCGGCTTGCCGTCTTTTACCTGATAGATGTTGCCCTGCACGACGAACTGGCCGTCAGCGCTGGCGTAGAGGATGCGACCGCCCTTGAGCTGCACCTGGTAGATGCCTTCCAGGGGACCCTTTGAGATGTTCTCGATGGGCAGGTCAGGCTGCAGGGACTGCAGGGTGGTGCGGATCGCCTGGTCCGGCTCGGCGGCCAGGGCGAAGGTGCTGGCGAGGCCAAGGGCCATACCAGCCAGAAGTCGAGACAAACGCATGGAAAACTCCTGATGTCAGTCGGCGAAGACTACCACACCGGGCCGGCAAGACGGAGCCAAAGGCTGTAGCCGGAAGCTTCCAGGTATTTTCCTGCGTCTGTGGCTTTGCTGTAGGAGCGAGCTTGCTCGCGAAGCGCTTGATGCCTCGTCGCCCAAGCCGGTTCGCGAGCAAGCTCGCTCCTACAAGATCACGCTGAACACTGGCGTGAAGCCGCACAATTCGAAGGATGTCTAGCGGCGCAGCGAAGCTCACCCACGCGGGTGGTGCTGGGCATGCAGGTCCTGCAGGCGGGCACGGGCGATATGCGTGTAGATCTGCGTGGTAGAGAGATCGCTGTGCCCAAGCAGCATCTGCACCACGCGCAGGTCAGCGCCGTGGTTGAGCAGATGGGTGGCGAAGGCGTGGCGCAAAGTGTGCGGCGACAGGCTCTTGCCGATGCCGGCGACCTTCGCATGAAGCTTGATGCGGTGCCAGAAGGTCTGGCGGGTCATCTGCTCGCCACGCAGACTCGGGAACAGTACGTCACTGGGGCGGCCAGCCAGCAAGTCGCCCCGCGCCTCGCGCACGTAGCGCTCGATCCAGCGGATCGCCTCCTCGCCCAGCGGCACCAGGCGCTCCTTGCTGCCCTTGCCGAGCACGCGCACCACGCCCTGACGCAGGTTCACCTGCTCCAGGGTCAGGCCGACCAGCTCGCTCACGCGCAACCCGCAGGCATAGAGCACCTCCAGCATGGTGCGGTCACGCAGGCCAAGCGGATCATCCGTTTCTGGCGCCGCCAACAGCGCTTCCACATCCGACTCGGAAAGCGACTTGGGCAGCGGCTTGCCCAATTGCGGCAACTCCACCAGCAAGGTCGGGTCTTCGGCAATCAGGCCTTCGCGCAGACAGTAGCGGTAGAAGCCCCGCAGTCCGGAAAGGAATCGCGCCGTGGAGCGGGCCTTGTAGCCTTCGCCCAGGCGCCAGGCGAGGTGGTCAAGAATCACATCGCGACCTGCCGCCTCCAGCGCCACGCCGCGTGGGTCCAGCCAGCCGTTGAACAGGGCGAGATCGCTGCCGTAGGCACTGCGCGTATTGTCGGACAGGCCCTTTTCCAGCCAGAGGGCATCGAGAAAGCGATCGATCAGGAAATGCGGAACCGGAGTCATCTGTAGCCATGGCAAAGGACAATGTGTCGCCAGTAGTCTTTCATAGACACCATCCCCTCACCACTCCTGCACAACCTCCGGACGGTCCATGGACGAACACAGTACCTACTACGCCTTCGCCGGCATCGGCATCGCCGCACTCCTCAGCCAATGGCTGGCCTGGCGCCTGCGTCTGCCGGCGATTCTCTTCCTGCTGTTGAGCGGCATCCTGGTCGGCCCGGTCCTGCACGTACTGTCACCCGAAGCCCTGTTCGGCCCACTGCTGTTCCCCGTGGTCTCCCTGGCGGTGGCACTGGTGCTGTTCGAGGGCAGCCTGACGCTGCACCTGGACGAGTGGAAGGAAATCGGCACCGTGGTACGCCGCATGGTGACCATTGGCGCCCTGGTCACCTGGGGTGTGATCGCCCTGGCGACCCACTACCTGCTGGACTTCACCTGGGAAATGGCGCTGCTGTTCGGCACCCTGACCCTGGTCACCGGCCCCACGGTGATCGTGCCGATGCTGCGCGTGGTACGCCCCAACGCCACCATCGCCAACATCCTGCGCTGGGAAGGCATCGTCATCGACCCCATCGGCGCCATCCTCGCCGTGGTGGTCTACACCTTCATCGCCGCCAGCGACGCAGGCTCGGGCTGGACGGACAGCCTGCTGACCTTCATCAGCGTAATCGGCTGCGGCACCCTCTTCGGCCTGGTCGGCGGCCAGGCGCTGGGGGTCGCGCTGCGCCGCCACTGGCTGCCGGACTACCTGCACAACCTGGCCTCCCTGTCGGTTGTCCTCGGCGTATTCGTGCTATCCAACACCGTGATGTCCGAGTCAGGCCTGCTCGCCGTCACGGTGATGGGCCTGCGCATGGCCAATATGCAGGGCGTCGATGTGCGGCACATCCTGCACTTCAAGGAGAACCTCAGCGTCCTGCTGATTTCCGGCCTGTTCGTGCTGCTTGCCGCGCGCCTGGACTTACCGGCCCTGCTCGGCCTGGGGCCGATCGCCCTGCTGGTATTGGCACTGATCCAGTTCGTCGCGCGGCCACTGAACGTCGCGATTGCCACCGCCGGCTCCTCGCTCAACTGGCGCGAACGGGCGCTGCTGAGCTGGATCGCGCCACGGGGCATCGTTGCCGCGGCGGTCTCGGCGATCTTCGCCATCCGCCTGCAGGAAGCCGGCCATGCCCAGGCCGGCGTACTCGTGCCACTGACCTTCCTGGTAATCATCGGCACCGTGATCCTGCAGAGCGCCACGGCGCGGCCGCTGGCGCGCCTGCTGAAGGTGGCCGAGCCGGTACCTACCGGCTTCCTGATCATCGGCGCCAACCCGGTAGCCCGCGCCATCGGCACCGGCCTGCAGAACGCCGGAGTGGAGGTATTGCTCACCGATTCGAGCTGGGAGAACACCCGCGCCGCGCGCATGGACAATCTGCCCACCTACTTCGGCAACCCGGCCTCACAGCACGCCGAGGCGCACCTGGATCTGATCGGCCTGGGACGCCTGCTGGCCCTGTCGCCCAACGCCGAACTGAACGC
Source organism: Pseudomonas sp. YH-1 (assembly GCF_051990045.1). Classification (NCBI taxonomy): domain Bacteria; kingdom Pseudomonadati; phylum Pseudomonadota; class Gammaproteobacteria; order Pseudomonadales; family Pseudomonadaceae; genus Pseudomonas; species Pseudomonas sp. YH-1. The sequence continues at coordinate 6,217,243 of NZ_CP178184.1, forward strand.
ACTGATGTGCATGAGCTTCCGCCACGAGTTCAATCCCCGCCAGCGCTTCATCCTGCCCAGCAGCCAGGACAGCCGCCGCAGCGAGAAGCATCGGGTCAGCGACCGTCATCGCGGCCGCCCGCTGGGCCAGTCGCCGATCACCTATCCGCAGATGGCCGGGCTGATCGCACGCGGCGCTGAGATCCGCTCGACACTGCTCAGCGAGAACTTCGGTTGGGAGGACTACCAGGCCCTGCACGAAGGCCGAGCGCTACTGCTGTTCGCCAAGGACCCGAACGGCCGCCTGCGTGTCGCGACCCCCGAACGCCCACTGGCGCCTGACACGGGCTGGACGGTGATTTCGCTCATCGAGGAAGCCCCGGCAAACGCGGCGAGTACGAACGAAACGGCGCGGGCCGCAACAACCTGACGACCGGCCATGTCTGCCTATCTTAAGACTGGTGACAGAATGTGTCTGAAAGACAATGATTGCATCACGCCATCATTGCGCCCCACGAAGCCCACGCCATGCCTAGTCAACAGAACTCCCGCCTCGGCCAGATCCTTGTCAGCAAGGGCCTGATCACTTCCCACCAGCTGGACAAGGCCATCCAGCTCCAGCTCACCAACGGACTGCGTCTGGGCGAAACCCTGATCCAGCAGGGCTGGATCAGCGAGCGCCAACTCGGCCGCGCGCTGAAGAAGCAGAACAACCTGCGCCTCGCGGCAACACTGGTCGCCGCCCTGCTCAGCCCGTTCCAACTGGCCAGCGCCGACGTGCAGCGCCAGGCGCCGACGAGCATCACCCGCCACGAAGCGCCAAAGGGTTTGAAGCCGCTGAGCGACCGCGAGATGAGCGACGTCAGCGCCCAGGGTTTCGATGACACCCTGCAGAGCCTGCTGGTCAGCGCCGAGAGCGGCGATGGCGTTGGCGCCATCAAGCAACTGTCGCGACTGGTGATGCCGGTGGTCGACAGCCTCGATGCCGAGACCTCGTTGCATGACGTGCAGTACGACACCGCGCACGCCTCCTCGTCCCTGAACCCGGATGGCTCGATCAACGTGCGCCTGCCCAGCTCCATCGGCGAGGTACGCTTCGACAACATTCGCGTCGCCGGAGCGCCCAAGACACAGAGCATGGGCAGCCTCAGCCTGCAGAACATCGACCTGTCCCAGGCGTCGCTGAAGATCAGCCTGCGCCATTGAGGCGTTCTCCTACAGAAAGCAGACAGGCGTGAAGCAAGAAGGCGCCCACGGGCGCCTTCTTGCGTTTCAGGCCTCGAAGCCGGGCAGGACCGGCACAGGGCGCTTCTCGTCATCGATGGCGACGAAGCTGAACAGCCCGTGGATGGCCTTCTCTCGGCCGTCGGCAGACATGCTCTCGACGAACACTTCCACCTCGACCTTGAGGCTGGTGTTGCCGACCTTCACCACCCGGCCGATCAGCTCGACGATGGAACCCGCGGGAATCGGGTGCTTGAAGTCGATGCGGTCGGTGGACACGGTCACCAGCGGCAGACGGCAGAATCGCGTCGCGGCGATGAACGAAACTTCGTCCATCCAGGCCAGCGCGGTACCGCCGAACAGGGTGTTGTGATGATTGGTGGTCGGCGGAAAGATCGCCTTGGTCACGCGGGTTTCGGAAAGCTCCGTGCGGCGGAGGATTTCCTGCTCTCTGGGGCTCATGCCCCTGCTACCTGATGCAATGAGGGTGGCTGCCGGTGCTGCGGGTGTTGTACTTCTAATGCGCTGCCGGGGCAGATAAAGGCGCCGGACCAACGGTCAAAAACGCCAGGCAAGAAAAAAGCAGCCCGTGGGCTGCTTTTTTCGGGAACAACCGGCGGATTAGGCCAGTTTTTCCTTGATACGAGCTGCCTTGCCGGACAGTTCGCGGAGGTAGTACAGCTTGGCCTTGCGCACGTCGCCGCGACGCTTGACGCTGATGCTGTCAACCAGCGGGCTGTAGGTCTGGAAGGTACGCTCTACGCCTACGCCGTTGGAGATCTTGCGAACGGTGAAAGCACTGTTCAGGCCGCGGTTACGCTTGCCGATGACAACGCCTTCGAAGGCCTGCAGACGCTGACGGTCGCCTTCCTTCACTTTAACCTGGACGATTACGGTGTCGCCGGGGGCGAACGCCGGAATCTCTTTGCTCATCTGTTCAGCTTCGATCTGCTGAATGATCTTGTTGGTCATTTCGTGCTCCTAAGACAAGCGCTCGGCGCTCGCCATCGATACGTTAACTATCGTTCCGCTGGCGGATGTATTCCTCCAGCAGCTTTTTCTCTTCTCCAGAAAGCGAGCGGCAATCCAGAAGATCGGCACGTCGTTCCCAGGTCCTGCCTAAGGACTGCTGCAAACGCCAGCGCCGGATGTGTTCGTGGTTGCCGCTGAGCAGCACCTCAGGAACACGTTTGTCTGCGTACACCTCAGGTCGGGTGTAGTGCGGACAGTCGAGCAGGCCATCCGTGAAGGAGTCCTCCTCGGCGGAGTCCACGTGGCCCAGTGCACCGGGCAACAACCGCGTGACCGCGTCAATCAGCACCATGGCCGGAAGCTCACCCCCGGACAGGACATAATCGCCAACTGACCATTCCTCATCGACATGCTCTTCAATGAAGCGCTCGTCGATGCCTTCGTAACGCCCGGCGATCAGGATCAAACGTTCCTCATTCGCCAGTTCTTTCACGGCCGCCTGCGTCAGCTTGCGACCTTGCGGTGAGAGGTAGATCACCTTCACCGGTCCGCCTGCAGCTTGCCGGGCATCGCCCAGTGCGCCTTCGAGCGGCTTGATTTTCATCACCATGCCGGGACCACCGCCGAAAGGCCGGTCGTCCACCGTCTGGTGACGGTCCTCGGTGTTGCTTCGCGGGTTGAAGCACTGAAGCTGGATCAGCTCCTGCTTGACCGCGCGACTCGTGATGCCATAGTCACTGATGGCGCGAAACATCTCCGGAAAGATGCTAATGACTCCAATCCACATGGGTTAGAAGTCCGCGTCCCAGTCCACCCGCATCTCGCCGGCTTCCAGGTCTACCGATTGCACGCACTGATCCGTATACGGGAGCAGGCGTTCACGGTCGTCCAGGCTGCCTGCGCAGGGCTTGACTACCATCACATCGTTGGCGCCGGTCTCCAGCATGTGGTCGAGAATCCCGAACAGTTGCCCGTTCTGGTCGATCACCTTGAGACCTTCCAACTGGCTCCAGTAGAACTCGCCATCGTCAAGCACCGGCAGCTCGCTGCGCGGGACCAGGATTTCGAATTCAGCGAAGGTGCGGGCGATCTCGCGATCATCCAGTCCCTTCAGCTTCGCGACCAGGACGTTGCCCTGCACGCGACCTTGAACCAGCTCAGCCTGTCGAACCTCGTTGCCACGCTTGAGCGTCCAGCGACGGTAGTCCAGCAGGTTGTCCAACGGATCGGTAAAGGAATACACCTTCACCTCACCACGAATACCGTGCACCGATACGATCTTGCCGAGAACAACCATCTCCTCGGCGGGAGCAGGATTCGTGTTCATCGATCTCAGGCAGCCTTGGCGGCTTCCTTGATCAGCTGAGCAACACGCTCAGACGGTTGAGCGCCTTGGCTCAGCCAGTAGTTCAGACGCTCCTGGTTGATCGAGACCTTGACCTCGGCACCAGTTGCAACAGGGTTGAAGAAGCCGACGCGCTCGACGAAACGGCCGTCACGAGCGTTGCGGCTGTTGGTCACGGTCAGGTGATAGAACGGGCGCTTCTTGGAGCCGCCACGAGCCAGACGAATGGTTACCATGCGTACGTTGTTCCTATGGTTTGCTTGCAAAAAAGAAATGCAGCCCTCGGGCACAGAGCCCGAAAGGCCGCATATTCTATGAGCTAAAGCCCCGCGCCGCAAGCCGCAGCGCGTCCGGCCCGCCGGGCGGCGAGCCGTCTGGGGTCACATCTTGGGCATGCCGCCGGGGAACATGCTGCCCATGCCGCGCATCATCTTCGCCATGCCACCCTTGGCGGTGACCTTCTTCATCACCTTCTGCATCTGCTTGTGCTGCTTGATGAGACGGCCGACGTCCTGCACCTGCGTACCGGAACCCAGGGCGATGCGGCGCTTGCGCGAACCGCTGATCACTTCCGGATCGCGGCGCTCGGCCGGGGTCATGGAGTTGATGATCGCCTCCATCTGCTTGAACTGCTTCTCCGCCGCGTTCTGCGCGCTACCCATCTGCGACAGGTTGACGCCGCCGAGCATCGGCAGCTTGTCCATCAGGCTGCCCAGGCCGCCCATGTTCTTCATCTGTTGCAGCTGATCGCGGAAGTCTTCCAGGTCGAAGCCCTTGCCCTTCTTGATCTTCTTCGCGAGTTTCTCGGCCTTCTCGCGGTCCATGCTCTGCTCGGCCTGCTCGATCAGGCTGAGCACGTCGCCCATGCCGAGGATGCGCGAGGCCACGCGGTCGGGGTGGAACGGGTCGAGCGCTTCGCTCTTCTCGCCCATGCCGAGGAACTTGATCGGCTTGCCGGTGATGGCGCGCACCGAGAGTGCGGCACCGCCACGGGCGTCGCCATCGACCTTGGTCAGCACCACGCCGGTGAGCGGCAGTGCGTCATTGAAGGCCTTGGCGGTATTGGCGGCGTCCTGGCCGGTCATGGCGTCGACCACGAACAGGGTTTCCACCGGCTTGATCGCCGCGTGGACCTGCTTGATCTCGTCCATCATGTCGGCGTCGATGTGCAGACGACCGGCGGTATCGACGATCACCACATCGATGAACTTCAGCTTGGCCTCGCGGATCGCGGCTTCTGCGATGGCGACCGGCTTCTGGCTGGTATCGGACGGGAAGAAGGTCACGTCCAGGTCGTTGGCCAGGGTTTCCAGCTGCTTGATCGCTGCCGGGCGGTAGACGTCGGCGGACACCAGCAGCACGGACTTCTTCTTGCGCTCTTTAAGGAAGCGCGCCAGCTTGCCGGCGGTAGTGGTCTTGCCCGCGCCCTGCAGGCCGGCCATCAGGATGACCGCCGGCGGAGCGGCGTTGAGGTCGAGGTCCTCGTTGGCCGCGCCCATCAGCTCGACCAGTTCGGCCTGGACGATCTTCACGAAGGCCTGGCCCGGGGTCAGGCTCTTGGAAACTTCAGTGCCGACCGCGCGATCCTTGATCTTGGCGACGAAGTCCTTGACCACCGGCAGGGCCACGTCGGCCTCCAGCAGGGCCATCCGCACTTCGCGGAGCGTGTCCTTGATGTTGTCCTCGGTCAGCTTGGCCTTGCCGGTGACGTGGCGCAGCGTTTGCGAGAGGCGATCTGTAAGGTTTTCGAACATGCGCGTTCCTAATCAGCCCGGTCGGGCCTGGGTTTGGCTTGTCAGCAAGCCGCCGATTATAACGAAGTGCGGCCAACGCCAACACCGCCGATGATCCCGATGTGACGGAGCGCTTCGCAGGCCAGAAGCGAACTGTTCTCAGCCGCTTTCTAGGCGCAGCCGATCTGTGCCAAACTCACCACCTTTCGGGTCCCCCGTCGAAGGACTGTTCCAAGGACTTATGCAACCTCTGCTGCCCAGCCTGATCGCCGCCGTCCTTTATATCGGCACCACCGCCTACCAGGGCGCAAGCCTGGCCCGCCGCACCCCGCCGCAGAAACCGCTGCTCCTCCTGCTGGGCCTCGTCGCCCTGCTCTGCCAGGCGTACAGCCTGAGCCAGGAGCTGCTGACTCCCGCGGGCCTGGCGCTGGACTTCTTCAATGCCGCCAGCCTGATCTCCGCCGCCGTCACCGCCCTGACCCTGCTGGCGTGCCTGCGCATCCCGGTGCAGAACCTGCTGATTTTCCTTTATCCGCTCGGCGCGCTGACCACCCTGCTCGCCGTGCTGATGCCCCACGGCACCATCGAGCCGATCAACGAGCAGCCCGGCATCCTCGCCCACATCCTGCTGTCGATCCTGGCCTATGGTCTGCTGACCATCGCCGTGGTCCAGGCGCTGCTCCTGCTGGTGCAGGATCACCAGCTCAAGCACAAGCATCCGTCGGGCCTGATCCGCAACTTCCCGCCCCTGCAGACCATGGAAAGCCTGCTGTTCGGCTTCCTCTGGGGCGGCTGGTCGCTGCTTTCGCTGTCGCTGCTCTCCGGCTGGCTGTTCGTCGACAACCTGTTCGCGCAGCACCTGGCGCACAAGACCATCCTCTCCTGCTTCGCCTGGGTGGTGTTCGGCGTGCTGCTGTGGGGCCGCCACCAGCTCGGCTGGCGTGGCCACAAGGCGATCCGCTGGACCCTTGCGGGTTTCTGCCTGCTGATGCTGGCCTACTTCGGCAGCAAGCTGGTCAAGGAATTCATCCTGCACATCTGACGCTAACGGCGGCGCACGAGCGCCGCTGAAGGATATGCGCGCATGGAAGAGATCCACCCCGGCTATCTGATCGGCCTGCTCGTCTTCCTGATTCTCTGCTCGGCGTTCTTCTCCAGCGTCGAGACCGGCATGCTCAGCCTCGACCGCTACCGCCTGCGCCACCTGTCCAAGAAGGGCAACCGCGGCGCACGGCGTACCAGTTGGCTGCTGCTGCGCACCGACCGCTTGCTCGGCACCATCCTGATCGGCAACAACTTCGTCAACATCATCGCCTCGTCCCTGGCGACCCTGCTGGCCCTGCGCCTGTGGGGCGAAGCCGGCGTGGCCATCGCGACCATCGCGCTGACGCTGATCCTGCTGATCTTCGGCGAAATCACCCCCAAGACCTATGCTGCCCTGCGCCCCGAGCGCGTGGCCTTCCCCGCCAGCCTGCCGCTGATCTGGATGCAGAAGCTGTTCAGCCCGCTGCTCTGGCTGATGACCGGCATCAGCAACCTCCTGCTGCGCATGGGCGGCCTCGACCCAACCCAGCGCGGCAACAAGCCGTTGAGTAACGACGAGCTGCGCAGCGTGGTCACCGACTCCAGCGAGAAGCTCACCCACAACCGCCAGGACATGCTGCTGAGCATCCTCGACCTGGAAAAGATCACGGTGAACGACCTGATGGTGCCGCGCAACGAAGTCCAGGGCATCGACCTGGACGACGAACTGGAAACCATCATCGGCCAGCTGCGCAATACCACCCATACCCGCCTGCCGGTGTTCCGCAACGACATCAACCAGGTCGAGGGCGTGGTGCACATGCGCCAGATCGCCCGTCTGCTGACCCACAACCAGCTGACCAAGGAAAGCCTCAAGGCCGCGTGCCTGGAGCCCTACTTCGTGCCTGAGAGCACGCCGCTGTCGACCCAGCTGATCAACTTCCAGAAGCAGAAGCGCCGCATCGGCATCGTCGTCGACGAATACGGCGAAGTGATCGGCATCATCACCCTGGAAGACATCCTCGAAGAGATCGTCGGCGAGTTCAGCAACCAGAACACCCTGCGCAACCCGGACATCCACCCCCAGGCCGACGGCACTTACGTCATCGAGGGCTCGGCCAACCTGCGCGACGTCAACCGCGCCCTGGGCTGGCAACTGCCCAGCGATGGTCCCAAGACCCTCAACGGCCTGGTCACCGAAGCGCTGGAGCAGATACCCGATTGCGCGGTGTGCCTGAAGATCGGCCGCTACCGCCTGGAAATCCTCCAGTCCGGCGAAAACCGGGTGAAAAGCGTGCGCGCCTGGCTGCCCGGCGCGCCGCCCAGGGAAGCACCCTACACCGACGAACTTGCCTGAGCTGCCCCACCCGCCCCTATAATCCGGACGGCTTACCCAGCCTCCCGCCTGTGCCCGTCGTTACCCTCGACGCCGCGCCGGCCAGTCAATCGCACGCCCCGCCGAGCCTCGACCCTGCGTCGTTGCCTTGCGAAGCAGCCGGCCTCGCCCTGACCCACCGCGAGTCGCGCCCACCCTGCCCCGATCCCGGGCCGCGCTCGCACTCGCGCCATGGCGATGCCTCAAGCAACGCCGGACACGACCGCCAGAGTCGTCGCCGCGCCTGACTGCCAGGGATATCCCCCGTATGACCAGCGCTACCCTCGAAGCCACACAACCGGCCGAACAGACCAACTCCACCACCCGCGTCGCGGTGGCCAGCTTCATCGGCACCGCCATCGAGTTCTACGACTTCTACGTCTACGCTACTGCCGCCGCGCTGGTGATCGGTCCGGTGTTCTTCCCGCAGACCTCCGGCACCGCCCAGGCGCTCAGCGCCTTCATCACCTTTGGCATCGCCTTCCTTGCCCGCCCGCTGGGCTCGGCGCTGTTCGGCCACTTCGGCGACCGCATCGGGCGCAAATCGACCCTGGTGGCCTCGCTGCTGCTGATGGGTATCTCCACCACCCTGATCGGCCTGCTGCCGGGCTATGACAGCATTGGCGCCTGGGCACCGATCCTGCTCTGCGTGCTGCGCTTCGGCCAGGGCCTTGGACTGGGTGGCGAATGGGGCGGCGCCGCGCTGCTGGCCACAGAGAACGCGCCCAAGGGCCGCCGCGCCTGGTTCGGCATGTTCCCGCAGATGGGCCCATCGATCGGCTTCCTCGCTGCCAACGGCCTGTTCCTCTGCCTGGCCATGTTCCTCAGCGAAGAGCAGTTCCGCGCCTGGGGCTGGCGTATCCCGTTCGTGCTCAGTGCCGTACTGGTCATCGTCGGCCTGTACGTGCGCCTGAAACTGGTGGAAACCCCGGTGTTCGCCAAGGCCATGGAACGCCATGAACGCTCCAGCCTGCCGATTGCCGAGCTGTTCGCCAAGCACTGGCGGCCAACCCTGCTGGGCGCCCTGGCGATGGTGGTGTGCTACGCCCTCTTCTATATCTCCACGGTGTTCTCGCTGAGTTACGGCGTCAGCACCCTGGGCTACAGCCGCGAGGACTTCCTCGGCCTGCTGTGCATTGCCGTGCTCTTCATGGCCGCCGCCACGCCGGTCTCTGCCTGGCTGAGCGACCGCTTCGGGCGCAGGCCGGTGCTGATCGTCGGAACCCTCGCTGCCATCGCCTCCGGCTTCGCCATGGAGCCGCTGCTCAGCCAGGGTTCGTCGGTGGAAGTGGCAGTGTTCCTGTCGCTGGAACTGTTCCTCATGGGCGTGACCTTCGCCCCCATGGGCGCACTGCTGCCGGAACTCTTCCCCACCCACGTGCGCTACACCGGCGCTTCGGCGGCCTACAACCTGGGCGGCATCCTCGGCGCCTCGGTGGCGCCGTACATCGCGCAGAAGCTGGTGGGCATGGGTGGGTTGAGCTGGGTGGGCGGTTACGTGTCCGTCGCGGCGGCGCTCAGCCTGCTAGCGGTGCTGTGCCTGCGCGAGACGCGTGATGACGACCTGAACGCCATCCGATAAATGCGCCCCCTGCAGGACCGAGAGGAGCGCCTAGCCCTTGCTCGCGAACGCACTGCACCGTCTGTCTCAGTGTGCGGCAGGTTCGCGAGCAAGCTTGCTCCTACCATCGGGCTCAAGCCACTGCGCCAGGTGCTCGCCCCACACCTGATAGCCCAGCGCCGACGGGTGATAGCCGTCGATGGCGAGGAACTGCGGCTGCATCTCCAGGCTCACCCCGCAATAACCCGCTCCCTGCGCCAGCGCCAGAACACTGAGCTGGCGATCCAGCAGCGTCGCGCGCCAGCCCAGCAACTGGCGCAATAACCAGGGCAAGGCCGTGAAGTGTTGCAATGGCGGTACCGCCGTGCAAACCACCCGCGTACCACGGCGACGGAAATGCCCGATCAGTTGAGCGAGCGCCCCCAGCCAGCGCTGGCTGGAGCTGAAATGCGTGGTGTCGTTGACGCCGAAGACCAGCGCCACGAGGTGGTAATCCTGTTCGGCTACCCGCGGCAGCAGGCGTTCGCAGGCTTCGCCTGCGGTAATGCCATTCTCCCCCACCGCCCGCCAGGCTACGGGGCGCTGGAGACGACCAGAGAGCGCCGAAGCCAGCCGACCGGCCAACGCGAAGTCCAGGCAGGACGCGCCAACACCGGCAACGGTGGATTCACCCAGCAGTAACAACCGAAAGGGTTCGCCGGCAAGCTCGCCCCCTGCGATGCCTTCGCACACGCCCGCAGCGGGCGCCAGGCGCAAGGCCGTGCGCCGGGTGCGCACGGCCATGGGCAGGGCCAGCGGCAGCAGCGGCAACGCCGCCGCCCACCACATCAGCCCCGCCCAGCGGCTCACAGCTCGACTTTGACCGCCTGGGCCGAACGGGTGGCCTTGGCACGGGCGGCGTCGATCGACTCGTCGCGCGCCAGGGCGACGCCCATGCGGCGCTGGCCGTCCACTTCCGGCTTGCCGAACAGGCGCAGCGCGGTGTCCGGCTCGCTCAGGGCGGCACCGAGGTTGCCGAAGGAAACCTGCTGCGACTTGCCTTCCACCAGGATCACCGCCGAGGCGGAGTCACCCAGTTGGCGAATCACCGGGATCGGCAGGCCGAGGATGGCGCGGGCATGCAGGGCGAACTCGGAGAGGTCCTGGGAGATCAGGGTGACCAGGCCGGTGTCGTGCGGGCGCGGCGACACTTCGCTGAACCACACTTCGTCGCCCTTCACGAACAGCTCCACGCCGAACAGGCCGCGGCCGCCCAGCGCTTCGGTGACCGCCTTGGCCACGCGTTCGGATTCCGCCAGCGCCTTCGGACTCATCGCCTGGGGCTGCCAGGACTCGTGATAGTCGCCTTTCACCTGGCGGTGGCCGATGGGTGCACAGAAGGTGGTGCCGCCAATGTGGCGCACGGTCAGCAGAGTGATCTCGTAGTCGAAATCGATGAAGCCTTCGACGATGACCCGGCCCTTGCCGGCACGACCACCTTCCTGGGCATAGTCCCAGGCGGTCTTCAGATCGGCGTCGGACTTGAGCACGCTCTGGCCCTTGCCCGAGGAACTCATGATCGGCTTCACCACGCACGGATAGCCCACGGCGGCGACGCCAGCGGCATAGTCCTCGTAGGTGTCGGCGAAGTGATAGGGCGAGGTCGGCAGGCCCAGCTCTTCGGCGGCCAGGCGGCGGATGCCCTCGCGGTTCATGGTCAGCTGAGCGGCACGGGCTGTGGGGATGACGGTGTAGCCTTCGTTCTCCAGTTCGACCAGGGTCGCGGTGGCGATGGCCTCGATCTCCGGCACGATGTAGTGCGGCTTCTCCTGCTCGATCACCGCGCGCAGGGCGACACCGTCGAGCATGCTGATCACGTGGCTGCGGTGCGCGACCTGCATGGCCGGTGCGTTCGCATAGCGGTCGACGGCGATGACTTCACAACCCAGGCGCTGCAGTTCGATCGCCACTTCCTTGCCCAGCTCGCCGGAGCCACAGAGCAGTACACGGGTCGCGCTCGGCGACAGGGGAGTTCCAATACGGGGCATTGCGGGAAACCTCGGGAAAAGAAAAATCGATGGCGCGCTAGATCAGCACACCCTGTTCGCGGGCACGCTCTTCGCAACGGGCGAGCACGTCACGGCGCTCGGCGTTGTCCATGAGGCCCCAACGGGTGATTTCGGCAGCGCTGCGCTGGCAACCCAGGCAGATGTCGGCATCGTCCAGCGTGCAGACGTACACGCAGGGCGAGGCCACGGGGCGTTCCTGACTCATTCTTCTTCCTGCTCGGCCAGGTCGCGGGCATAACGCTGGGCGTTATGCACATAGTGGGCGGCGCTGGCTTCGAGCATCTTCTTCTGCGGCTCGGTCAGCTCGCGCACTACCTTGCCGGGGGAGCCCATGACCAGGGAACCGTCGGGGATTTCCTTACCTTCGGGGATCAGCGCGTTGGCGCCGATGATGCAGTACTTGCCGATCTTCGCGCCGTTGAGGATGACCGCATTGATGCCGACGAGGCTGTAGTCGCCCACCTGGCAGCCATGCAGCATGGCGTTATGGCCGATGGTGACGCCCTTGCCCAGGGTCAGCGGGAAGCCCATGTCGGTATGCATGACGGTGCCGTCCTGCACGTTGCTGTGCTCGCCGATGTGGATCAGCTCGTTGTCGCCGCGCAGCACGGCGTTGAACCACACGCTGGCGCCGGCGTCGAGGCGCACCTTGCCGACCACCGTGGCGTTGGGGGCGATCCAGCTTTCCGGATGGGTTTCGACTCGGGACGAGCCCAGGCGGTACTTCATGGGTTTCTCCTCAGGCGGGGGCCGCTCTTTATTATCGGGTCTCAGCTCAGCTTGATGAACTTCGACGGCGGCTGGTGCAGGTCGATGCGGGCGTCGTATAGCAGGTTCAGCAGCTCGACCAGCATGATCGCGGACAGGCCCCAGATCTTGTAGCCCTCGAACAGGTAGCTCGGGACGTACCAGCTGCGGCCGAAATAATCGATGCGGTGGGTGGTTTCCCGCGGGTCGCCGCGGAAGAACTCCAGCGGTACCTTGAACACGGCGTCGATCTCGCCGTCGTTGGGGCGGTATTCCACGAAATCGGGGACAAAGCCGACGAATGGCTTGACCAGGATACCGTGCCGCGAGACCAGGGTGCTCAGCGGCCCGACGACCTCCACCAGCCCCGGTGGCAGGGCGATCTCCTCCTGGGCCTCGCGCAGGGCGGTATGGATCAGGTCCACATCCTCCGGGTCGCGGCGCCCACCGGGGAAGGCGACTTCGCCGCTATGGGTCGAAAGCCCGGTCGCGCGCAGGGTGAGCACGAGCTCTTCCTGGGGAGTGATGGGGAGCAGGACCGCCGCTTCCGGGAAGCTGTGGTCCGTTTCAAGGTCGCTTGGCGTGTGCGTCTGTATGCGTTGGCGCAGCTGGTCCAGCATGCCGAACATCCTGCGGGGGCCGATTCTTCTAATTGAAGGATCATGGCATGAAAGACGCCCCTGCCCAACCCCCGCCCCTTGCTGGGCGCACTGTGCAACGCGCAAGATTGCGCCATTCAATAACAAGGAAGCGGCATGAAATTCTGCAGCCAGTGCGGCGCCAGCGTGAGCCTGCGCATCCCCAGCGGCGACAACCGCCCGCGCTTCGTCTGCGACCAGTGCCAGACCGTGCATTACCAGAACCCGCGCATCGTCGCCGGCTGCCTGCCGGTCTGGGAGGGGCGCATTCTTCTTTGCCGCCGCGCCATTCAGCCGCGCCAGGGGTTCTGGACCCTGCCAGCGGGGTTCATGGAAAACGGCGAAACCCTGGAGCAGGCAGCGGCCCGCGAGACCCTCGAAGAGGCCAATGCCCGTGTCCAGGGCCTGCAGCTTTATACGGTCTTTGATCTACCGCATATCAGCCAGGTTTATATCTTCTTCCGCGCCCAACTGGCCGATCTGGACTTTTCAGCCGGAGAGGAAAGCCTGGAAGTACAACTCTTCGAAGAATCCGACATTCCGTGGGGCGAGCTGGCTTTCCCCACCGTGGGCCGTACCTTAGAATATTTCCTGTCGGATCGGATCGTTCAGAACTTCCCGATACGAAACGAAGGGATTCTCCCAATGCTTGCACAGAAAAAGAACTAATAAGCTCATATACCGCCTCTAAGGCTTTAGGAACTACCGGGGAACACCACTCGATGCGCTGGTTGATTGCCGTACTTTGTCTGACCTTCGCAGCGTTCTCGCATGCCAACGCGATGCCCACGCTCGACGGTCGTATCGACAAGATTCTCGTGCTCAAGTCCGAGCGCAAGCTGAGCCTCATGAGCAACGGCAAGGTTCTCAAGAGCTACCGAGTGTCTCTGGGTAAACGCCCGCAGGGCCCGAAGCTGGCCGAGGGCGACAACCGCACGCCGGAAGGCTTCTACTGGGTCGACTGGCGCAAGACCAGCGACAAGTACAATCTTTCCATTCACATCTCCTACCCCAACGCCCGCGATGTCGCCAAGGCGCGGGAAAAGAGCCTGTCGCCCGGCGGCATGATCATGATCCACGGCACACCGATGGATGACGAGTACCCCGAGTGGTACTTCTCGACCCTGGATTGGACGAATGGCTGCATCGCCATGACCAACGCCGACATGCGCGAGGTCTGGAGCCTGGTCAAGGACGGCACGCTGATCGAAATCCGCCCCTGAGCGAGCGGAAAGAAAAAAGGCGCCTCGGGGGCGCCTTTTTCACATCTGCTCAGAACACCATGTCCGACAGCCGCCAGACCTCGAAGGCCGGCGTCTCGTAGGGGTGGGCCTGCTTGAGGGCCTTGACCGAGTCATGGATCAACTCGTCGGCCACCACCATCTCCACCTTCCACTCGGCGACCTGCTCGACACTGCCGGCCTGGCCGATGAACGGATTGCTGCCCTGCAGAGGGCGAAACTGTCCCTGTCCGAGCGCCTGCCAGCAACAGCTGTCATAGGCACCGATGCGTCCTGCACCGGCGGCGAACACCGCTTTCTTGACCGGTTCCAGATGGCTTTCCGGAACGTAGAAACACAGTTTGTACATCGGAGACTCCGATCGAAACAGGGACACAGCCGTGACAAAGAGCGCCACGGGTGACAAATGCTGCCACAAATAGTGGCACTTTGCCTCTTGTGACTTGCAGGTCGTCGTGGAAGTTCGACCGTCCGGTTCCGGGCTTGTTCGCTTGTGAGGCACTTTGTACAAAATCTGTGACGTACTTCGAGCTCAGCGGCCGGTGAAGCGTCGCCAGCGCTCTTTCAGGCCTGGCACCGCAGGTGCGTGGGAGCCGTCGCAGAACGGCAGCCTCGCCGACAGCCCGCAGCGGCAGAGCAACAGATGTCGCTCGCGCCCAACGCTCAGTTCCAACGGGGCGGTACAGGCCGCCCCAGCATCCGGCAGGCTGGCGCACTGCCCGCAGCAGCACAGGCGCAGGACCTGCCCCGCCTCCACCGCCCGGACTTCCGGAAGCGGCTCCTCGTCAGCCAAGACTCACTCCTCCAGCGGCTGCACAAAGAAAAAGGGGAAAGCCGAAGCTTTCCCCTTTCCCGTATCGCATCAGACCGGACTCAGCCGACCCAGACGCGGGCGTTGCGGAACATGCGCATCCAGCCGCCGTCCTCTTCCCACTCGTCCGGACGCCAGGAGTTCTGCACGGCACGGAACACGCGCTCCGGGTGCGGCATCATGATGGTCACGCGGCCGTCACGGCTGGTCAGGCCAGTGATGCCGCGCGGCGAACCGTTCGGGTTGGCCGGGTAGCTCTCGGTGACCTTACCCAGGTTGTCGACGAAACGCAGGGCCACGGTGCCGGACAGATCAGCTTCCAGCAGAGCCTCCTCGCTCTCGAACTCCGCATGGCCTTCGCCGTGGGCGATGGCGATTGGCAGGCGCGAGCCGGCCATGCCCTGCAGGAAGATCGACTGCGACTCCTGCACCTGGACCATCGCCACGCGCGCTTCGAACTGCTCGGAGCGGTTGCGTACGAAGTGCGGCCAGAATTCGGTGCCGGGGATCAGCTCGTGCAGGTTGGACATCATCTGGCAACCGTTGCACACGCCGAGGGCAAAGCTGTCCTTGCGCTCAAAGAAGGCCTGGAAGCCGTCGCGGGCACGGGCGTTGAACAGGATCGACTTGGCCCAGCCTTCGCCGGCGCCCAGCACGTCACCGTAGGAGAAGCCGCCGCAGGCCACGAGGCCCTTGAACTGCTCCAGGCTGATGCGGCCGGAGAGGATATCGCTCATGTGGACGTCGACGGCGGCGAAGCCGGCGCGGTCGAAGGCCGCGGCCATTTCCACCTGACCGTTCACGCCCTGCTCGCGCAGGATGGCGATCTGCGGACGCACGCCCTTCTTGATGTAGGGCGCGGCGATGTTGTCGTTGACGTCGAAGCTCAGTTTCACCGACAGGCCGGGGTTGTCTTCTTCCAGCAGGCCGTCGAATTCCTGGTCCGCACAGTCGGCGTTATCGCGCATGCGCTGGATGCGGTAGCTGGTCTCGCTCCAGATGCGCTGCAGGTTGCGGCGCTGAGCGCTGAAGACACGCTCGCCATTGAAGGCCAGGTCGATCTCGGCGCCGTTGACCGGCTGGCCGATGACCGCAACGCAGTCCTCCAGGCCGGCGGCGCTGAACTGCGCCAGCACTTCCGGGGTAGCAGCGGAGCGAACCTGAATCACAGCGCCAAGCTCTTCGTTGAACAGGGCAGCAGTCAGCTCGTCACGGCTGTCGGCCAGCGCGTCGAGATTCAGGTCCAGACCGCAATGACCGGCGAAGGCCATTTCCACCACGGTGGCCATCAGGCCGCCGTCGGAACGGTCGTGGTAGGCCAGCAGGTGGCCGTCGGCGTTCAGGCCCTGGATCACGGCGAAGAAGGCTTTCAGGTCTTCGGCATCGTCAACGTCCGGAGCGGCGCGGCCGATCTGGCCGTTGACCTGGGCGAGGATGGAGCCGCCCATGCGGTTCTTGCCACGGCCCAGGTCGATGACGATCAGGTCGGTCTCGCCCTTGTCCAGGCGCAGCTGCGGCGTCAGGGTCTTGCGCACGTCATTGACCGGAGCGAAGCCGGAGATGATCAGCGACATCGGCGAGGTAACGCTCTTCTCGGCGTCGCCATCCTGCCAGCGGGTCTTCATGGACATGGAGTCCTTGCCCACCGGAATGGTGATGCCCAGCGCCGGGCACAGCTCCATGCCGACAGCCTTGACGGTGTCGTACAGGCGCGCGTCCTCGCCCGGGTGGCCGGCAGCAGCCATCCAGTTGGCGGAGAGCTTGATCTCGGAGATCTTGTCGATGCTCGCGGCGGCCAGGTTGGTGATGGTCTCGCCGATCGCCATGCGGCCGGAAGCCGGGGCGTCGATCACGGCCAGCGGGGTACGCTCACCCATGGCCATGGCTTCACCGGTGTAGACGTCGAAGCTGGTGGCGGTGACGGCGCAATCGGCCACCGGAACCTGCCACGGGCCGACCAGCTGGTCGCGAGCAACCAGGCCGGTGATGGTGCGGTCACCGATGGTGATCAGGAAGTTCTTGCTGGCCACGGCCGGGTGACGCAGCACGCGCTCGGTGGATTCGGTCAGGTCCAGGCCGGCGGTGGCAAAGTCATCGCCCAGCTCGACCTCGCGGGTGACCGAACGGTGCATGCGCGGCGGCTTGCCGAGCAGCACTTCGAGCGGCATGTCCACCGGCTTGTTGCCGAAGTGGCTGTCAGCGACGGTCAGCTGCATCTCTTCGGTGGCTTCGCCGACCACGGCGAACGGGCAGCGCTCGCGTTCGCAGATAGCCTTGAAGGTCTCGAAGTCGGCGGCGTCGACCGACATCACGTAGCGTTCCTGCGACTCGTTGCACCAGATTTCCAGCGGGCTCATGCCCGGCTCGTCGTTGGGCACGTTGCGCAGTTCGAAGCGGCCGCCACGGCCGCCGTCGTTGATCAGTTCCGGCAGGGCGTTGGAGATGCCGCCCGCACCCACGTCGTGGATGAACTTGATCGGGTTGTTCTCGCCCATCTGCCAGCAGCGGTCGATGACCTCCTGGCAACGGCGTTCCATTTCCGGGTTCTCGCGCTGCACCGAGGCGAAGTCCAGGTCAGCGGCGGAAGCGCCGGTGGCCATGGAGGAAGCGGCGCCGCCGCCCAGGCCGATCAGCATGGCCGGGCCGCCGAGCACGATCAGCTTGGCGCCGACCGAGATCTCGCCCTTCTGCACGTGGTCTTCGCGGATATTGCCCATGCCACCGGCAATCATGATCGGCTTGTGGTAGCCACGAACTTCTTCACCGCGCGGGGTGGCGATGGCCTGCTCGAAGGTACGGAAGTAGCCGGCCAGGTTCGGACGGCCGAATTCGTTGTTGAACGCGGCGCCGCCCAGCGGGCCTTCGATCATGATGTCCAGCGGGGTAACGATGCGCTCGGGCTTGCCGTAGGGCACTTCCCAGGGCTGCTCGAAACCGGGGATGTTCAGGTTGGAGACGGTGAAGCCAACCAGGCCGGCTTTGGGCTTGGCGCCACGACCGGTTGCGCCTTCGTCGCGGATCTCGCCACCGGAGCCAGTGGAGGCGCCGGGGAAGGGGGCGATGGCGGTCGGGTGGTTGTGGGTCTCCACCTTCATCAGGATGTGCACCGGCTCTTCGCTGGCGCCGTACTGGCGAGTCTCGGCGTTCGGGTAGAAGCGACCGGCGACGTAGCCCTTCATGACCGCGGCGTTGTCCTTGTAAGCGGACAGCACGCCTTC
The DNA here is from genome assembly GCF_051990045.1 of Pseudomonas sp. YH-1. NCBI lineage: Bacteria > Pseudomonadati > Pseudomonadota > Gammaproteobacteria > Pseudomonadales > Pseudomonadaceae > Pseudomonas > Pseudomonas sp. YH-1. The sequence goes on from NZ_CP178184.1 coordinate 6,235,158, forward strand.
GCGGTGCATTTCATACGTGTTCTTGATCATGCCGAACAGGCTCTTGTCCTGAGCCTGGCCGTCGATGTCCCAACTGGCGTTGAAAATCTTGTGGCGGCAGTGTTCGGAGTTGGCCTGGGCGAACATCATCAGCTCGACGTCGTGCGGGTTGCGCCCCATCTCGACGAAGCTTTTCACCAGGTAGTCGATCTCGTCTTCGGCCAGGGCCAGGCCCAGTTCGAGGTTGGCCTTCTCCAGCGCGGCGCGACCGCCGGCAAGGATGTCGACCACGGTCAGCGGCTTGGGCTGGGCGTGGCTGAACAGGGCCGAAGCTTCCTCGAGCTGGTTCAGGACCAGCTGGGTCATGCGGTCGTGCAGACGGGCGGCGACGGCTTGCACGTCAGCCTCGCTCAGCTCGCCGGTGACGTAGTAGGCGATGCCGCGCTCGAGACGCTCGATCTTTGCCAGGCCGCAGTTGCGGGCGATGTCAGAAGCCTTGCTCGACCAGGGCGAGATGGTGCCGAAGCGCGGCAGAACCAGGAACAGGCGGCCGGCGGGCTCCTGCACGGGAACGCTCGGACCGTATTTCAGCAGGCGCGCCAGGACTTGTTCTTCCTCGGCGTTGAGGGCTCCGGTGACCTCGGCGAAGTGCGCAAACTCGGCATACAGCCCGGTGACGGCGGGTACATGCTGGGTCAGCAGGTCGAGCAGTTTGCCGTGGCGGAAAGCGGAAAGGGCGGGAGCACCGCGCAGGATCAGCATTGTCGGAACAGCCTCTGGAGACGGGGAAGTGTGTGGGGCCGGACGGGCCGGCCCACAGAGGCCGTGCATTCTACCGTAAAGCGCTGCGCGGCGGCAGCTTTCAAGCACCTTCCTTACCGTCCCTCCGGCGGAAACTGCCTTTCATCTTCGAAGGCCTTCGAGCGTCCTAGGAAAAAGCCCCGCCCAACGGCCTTCAGCAGGGAAAATGCCGACGAACGGCGCCCCAACTAGCAGAGAAGCTTCTGGCTGTCGAGATATGGCGCACAACGGCCTTTGCGTATACTGCCCCGATGCTTGCCCTGACTGTGTCCCGCGTGCGCTGCACCGCCTGGATCTTGGCGACCTGTATCTTTCTGCTGCTTTCCGGCTGTAGCGAGGCGAAAGCCCCGACGGCCCTTGAGCGCGTGCAGAAGGACGGCGTGCTGCGCGTGATTACCCGCAACAGTCCGGCCACCTACTTCCAGGACCGCAACGGCGATACCGGCTTCGAGTACGAGCTGGCCAAGCGCTTCGCCGACAGCCTGGGCGTGCAGCTGCAGATCGAGACCGCCGACAACATCGACGACCTCTACGACCGCATCGGCCGCGACGGCGGACCGAACCTGGCGGCCGCCGGCCTGACTCCGGGCGGTGAACGCGATTCCCAGGTGCGCTACTCGCACTCCTACCTCGACGTCACCCCGCAGGTCGTGTACCGCAACGGCGCACAGCGCCCTACCCGCCCCGAAGACCTGGTGGGCAAGCGCATCGTCGTACTGAAAGGCAGCAGCCACGCCTCTCAACTGGCCGAACTGAAGAAGCAGTATCCCAAGCTGGAATACCGCGAGTCCGACGCGGACGAGATGGTCGACCTGCTGCGCATGGTGGACGTCGGCGAGATCGACCTGACACTGGTGGACTCCAACGAGCTGGCGATGAACCAGGTCTACTTCCCCAACGTGCGCGTCGCCTTCGACCTCGGCGATGCCAAGGGCCTGGCCTGGGCGCTGCCGGCCGGCGACGACAACAGCCTGATCGACAAGGTCAACGCCTTCCTCGACAAGGCCAAGCAGGACGGCCTGCTGCAGCGCCTGAAAGACCGCTACTACGGCCACGTGGACGTACTGGGTTACGTCGGCGCGTACACCTTCGCCCAGCACCTGCAACAGCGCCTGCCCAAGTACGAACCGCACTTCCGCCAGAGCGGCACCAAGCTCGAAGCCGACTGGCGTCTGCTGGCCGCCATTGGCTACCAGGAATCCATGTGGCAGCCCGACGCAACGTCCAAGACCGGCGTGCGCGGCCTGATGATGCTGACCAACCGTACCGCCCAGGCCATGGGCGTGGCCAATCGCCTGGACCCGAAGCAGAGCATCCAGGGCGGCAGCAAGTACTTCACCCAGATCAAGGACGAGTTGCCCGACAGCATCAAGGACCCGGACCGCACCTGGTTCGCCCTGGCGGCCTACAACATCGGCGGCGCCCACCTGGACGACGCGCGCAAGATGGCCGAGCAGCAAGGCCTGAATCCGAACAAGTGGCTCGACGTCAAGAAGATGCTGCCGCGCCTGGCGCAGAAGCAGTACTACCGCAAGACCCGCTACGGCTACGCGCGTGGCGGCGAAACCGTGCACTTCGTGCAGAACGTGCGCCGCTACTACGACATCCTGACCTGGGTGACCCAGCCGCAGATGGAAGGCGGCCAGCTTGCCGAAAGCGGCCTGCACCTGCCGGGCGTGAACAAGACCAAACCCAGCGATGACGACGATGGGCGTGATCAGAAGCTCTGAGGCTTTTCTGCCGCTCCCTACGTGAACGGTGCCGCGATAGTCCACCCACCACACAGAGCGGGAAGGTTCGCGAGCAAGCTCGCTTCTACGGGGAGCCCTTGCGCCGCGCCTTGAAGAAGGCCGAGAGCATCGCACTGCACTCCTCCCCCAGCACCCCGCCTTCCACCAGCACCCGGTGGTTGAGGAAGTCCTGCTCGAAGAAGTTGCCGCGACTGACCACTACGCCCGACTTCGGCTCGGTGGCGCCGAATACCACGCGCTGGATGCGCGAGTGCACCAGCAGGCCAGCACACATGCTGCAGGGTTCGAGCGTCACATAGAGGGTGCTGCCGGGCAGGCGGTAGTTCTGCGCGGCGGCAGCGGCTTCACGAATGGCGACCATTTCGGCATGGGCGCTGGGATCGTGGGAAGTGATCGGCCGGTTGAAGCCGCGGCCGATGATCTGCCCATCCAGCACCAGCACGGCGCCCACGGGCACTTCGCCCAGGGCTGCACCCTGCTCGGCCAGCACCATGGCTTCACGCATGAAAGGGATATCCCGGCTGCGGTCGATGACCGGCGCCAACCCTTTTACCGTCGGATGCCCCTTGCTGTTGGTCAGCCGCACCATGCCTCGCCCACCGCGATGGTCCCCATCAGCCCGGTCTCCATGTGATCGATCACGTGGCAGTGGAACATCCACAGGCCGGGGTTATCCGCCACCAGTGCCACACGTGCCGTCTCATTCTTGCCCAGCAGGTAGGTATCGGTGAAATACGGAATGATCTCCCGACGATCGGAGTCCAGCACCTTGAAGGCCATGCCATGCAGGTGGATCGGGTGTTGGTACTGGGTCATGTTGCGCAGCACGAAGATGTAGCTGTTGCCTTCCTTGAGCTTGGCCAGCGGCGGTGAGTTGTGCTTGTGCTCCTCGCCGCCCTGCCAGGCCACGCCGTTGATCTGCCACAGTGACGGCGTCGACTGCCCCTTGGAGTAGTCAGTCATGGCGCCGACCCATTCGAACTTGAAGTTGATGGTCTCGGCGTTCTTCAGGTCCGGCTCGGCCACCGGGTTGCGCGGCAGCGGCGCCGGCCACTGGGCGGTGGGCGCCTTGGAGTTGGCCACGCCACGAATAGTCGCCAGGCGCACCGGGCCATTGCGCAACGATAGCTCTGTGCCTTCCGCCGGGCCACGGATGCCCAGCTCCAGGCGCATGCCGGGGCCGATCCAGTACTGGTCGTTGGGGCCCTTGCCGAAGTCGCGCGGCTCCACCGGATGGCCGTCGATGGCGTAGATCTTCGCCTCGGCACCTGGCAGGTTGAGGCGGTAGGTCACGGTGTTGTCGACGTTGAGGATACGCACCCGGACAATCTCGCCGGCCGGCAATTCGATCACCGGCGTGCGTTCGCCGTTGATGGTCGACAGGCGTCCGCGAGTGCCTTCGCGTGCCGCCTCGCGCGGTACGCTGAAGGGCGTGAAATTCCCCTCTTCGTCCACGTGCCAGGTCTTCAGATTGAGGACCTTCTCGCTGCTGAACTCGCTCGGCTCACGCTCGTCGATGATCAGCGGCCCGACCAGGCCGCGGCCCAACTGCTCGCTGCTCATCAGGTGCGGGTGGTACCAGTAGCTGCCGGCGTCCGGCGTCTTGAACTGGTAGACGAAACTCTCACCCGGCTGCACTGGCGGCTGCGAGATGTAGGGCACGCCGTCCATCTCGATGGGCAGACGGATGCCGTGCCAGTGGATGGTGGTCGGCTCGTCCAGCTTGTTGGTGAAGCGCACCCGCAGCCAGTCGCCCTGGCGCGCGCGGATTTCCACGCCGGGAGCCTGGCCGCCATAGCCCAGGCCGGGAGTCTTGTGGCCAGGCACCAGCTCCAGGTCCAGCGGTGCGGCAATCAATTCGTAATCATGCTCGGCGGCGACTTCCGGGCGCGCCAACCAGATGCGCGCGCCGCCGGCGCCCAGGCCGACAACGGCCAGGCCAGCAAGGCCACCGAGTACTTGTCTACGGGTAAACGACATGGGTCCAGACTCCTCAAACAAGGGACTTGCGACCCCATCGGCTTTCACGGAGGTTGGCGCGTTCGCGCCCGGCGCCAGGCTCTTGCGGCCGGCTGCACTGCAATCAGGAGAACTTTGCATGAAGGCGCGAACGCCTCTCATGCGCCAGGTCAAGGACGGGTATCTCCGCCCTCGCCTGCAAGGAACGCGGCGAGCTTGCCGCGCCCCTCGTTAAGGAAACGTTAAACGTCTCCGATCATTCCCACTCGATGGTGGCCGGCGGCTTGCTCGACACGTCGTAGGTGACGCGGGAGATGCCTTCGATCTCGTTGATGATGCGGTTCGAGACCTTCTCCAGCAGCTCGTACGGCAGGTGCGCCCAGCGAGCGGTCATGAAGTCGATGGTTTCCACGGCACGCAGGGCCACGACCCAGGCGTAGCGACGGCCATCACCGACCACGCCGACGGATTTCACCGGCTGGAACACCACGAAGGCCTGGCTGGTCTTGTGGTACCAGTCGAAGTTGCGCAGCTCTTCGATGAAGATGTGGTCCGCGCGACGCAGCAGGTCGGCGTATTCCTTCTTCACTTCACCGAGGATGCGCACGCCCAGGCCCGGGCCCGGGAACGGGTGGCGGTAGACCATGTCGTAGGGCAGGCCCAGCTCCAGGCCGATCTTGCGGACTTCGTCCTTGAACAGCTCGCGCAGCGGCTCGACCAGTTCGAACTGCATGTCCTCGGGCAGGCCACCGACGTTGTGGTGCGACTTGATCACGTGGGCCTTGCCGGTCTTGGCGCCGGCCGACTCGATCACGTCAGGGTAGATGGTGCCCTGGGCAAGGAACTTCACGTCCTTCAGCTTGGTGGCTTCCTCGTCGAAGACTTCGATGAAGCTGCCGCCGATGATCTTGCGCTTCTGCTCCGGGTCGCTGACGCCGGCCAGACGGCTGAGGAATTTCTCTTCGGCGTTGGCGCGGATGACCTTGACGCCCATATTCTCGGCGAACATGGCCATCACCTGGTCACCCTCGTGCAGGCGCAGCAGGCCGTTGTCGACGAAGACGCAGGTCAGCTGGTCGCCGATGGCCTTGTGCAGCAGGGCCGCGACCACCGAGGAATCCACACCGCCGGACAGTCCCAGCAGCACCTTGGAGTTGCCGACCTGGGCACGCACGGTGGCAATGGCGTCGTTGACGATGTTGGACGGGGTCCAGAGGGCTTCGCAGCCGCAGATGTCCAGCACGAAGCGGGAGAGGATGCGACCGCCCTGCTTGGTGTGGGTCACTTCCGGGTGGAACTGCACGCCGTAGTAGCCACGGGCATCATCGGCCATGGCGGCGATCGGGCAGCTCGGGGTGCTGGCAAGGATGTGGAAGCCGGCCGGGATTTCGGTGACCTTGTCGCCGTGGCTCATCCACACGTCGAGACCGAATACGCCGTCTTCGCTGACGCAATCTTCGATGCCGTCCAGCAGGCGGGCCTTGCCGACCACGTCGACGCGGGCATAGCCGAACTCGCGCAGGTCAGAGCCCAGTACCTTGCCGCCCATCTGCTCGGCCATGGTCTGCATGCCGTAGCAGATGCCGAACAGCGGCACCTTCAGGTCGAACACGGCCTTGGGCGCGCGCGGGCTGTTGGCTTCGTGCACCGACTCCGGGCCACCGGCCAGGATGATGCCGCGCGGGGCGAAGGCACGAACCTCGTCGTCGCTCATGTCGAACGGATGGATTTCGCAGTACACGCCGATCTCGCGGACGCGGCGGGCGATCAGCTGGGTGTACTGGGAGCCGAAGTCGAGGATCAGGATCCGGTGAGCGTGAATGTCTTGGGCCATGGCCATCTCTCGTAGCGAAATTCTTAAACGACACGGGGCTGTATCAACCAGCCCCGTGTCCGACTCATTAACCGAAACCCCTTAACCTACGCGGTAGTTCGGGGCTTCCTTGGTGATCTGCACATCGTGGACGTGGGACTCGGCCATGCCGGCGCCGGTGATGCGCACGAACTGCGGCTTGGTGCGCATGTCCTGGATGTCGGCGCTGCCGGTGTAGCCCATGGCGGCGCGCAGGCCACCCATCAGCTGGTGGACGATGGCGGTCAGTTGGCCCTTGTACGGCACACGGCCTTCGATGCCTTCGGGCACCAGCTTCTCGGCGCCGGCAGAGGCGTCCTGGAAGTAGCGGTCGGAGGAACCGGTGGAGCCGGCCATGGCGCCCAGGGAACCCATGCCACGGTAGGACTTGTAGGAACGGCCCTGGAACAGTTCGATCTCGCCCGGAGCTTCTTCGGTACCGGCGAACATCGAACCCATCATCACGCAGTAGGCGCCAGCCACCATGGCCTTGGCCAGGTCGCCGGAGAAGCGGATGCCACCGTCAGCGATCAGCGGAACACCGGTGCCTTCCAGGGCTGCGGCAACGTTGGCGATGGCGGAGATCTGCGGCACACCGACGCCAGCGACGATACGGGTGGTGCAGATGGAGCCCGGGCCGATGCCGACCTTCACGGCGTCGGCGCCGGCGTCAGCCAGTGCCTTGGCCGCTTCTCCGGTAGCGATGTTGCCGCCGATGACCTGTACCTGCGGGAAGGTTTCCTTCACCCAGCGCACGCGGTCGATCACACCTTTGGAGTGGCCGTGGGCGGTATCGACGACAACGACGTCAACACCAGCGGCGACCAGGGCGGAAACACGCTCGCCGGTATCGGCGCCAGTGCCAACGGCTGCGCCGACGCGCAGGCGGCCTTCGTCGTCCTTGGAGGCCAGCGGGTAGGTCTTGGCCTTCTCGATGTCACGGAAGGTGACCAGACCGGTCAGGCGGAACTTCTCGTCCACCACCAGCATCTTCTCGATGCGGTTCTCGTAGAGGGCGGCCTTGATCTCTTCCAGGGCGGTGCCTTCGCGGGCGGTGACCAGCTTGTCCTTCGGAGTCATGATCGCGGAAACGCTGTCGCCGACGTTCGGCTTCACGCGCAGGTCGCGGCCGGTGACGATGCCGACCAGCTCACCCTCTTCCACCACCGGGAAGCCGGAGAAGCCGTATTCGCGGGCGATTTGCAGCAGTTCGATGATCTTGGTCGACGGGGTCACGGTGACCGGATCGCGAACGATGGCGGTCTCGTGCTTCTTGACCTTGCGGACCTCGGCGGCCTGCTGCTCGATGCTCATGTTCTTGTGGATGATGCCGATGCCGCCTTCCTGTGCCATGGCGATGGCCAGGCGGGCTTCGGTCACGGTATCCATCGCGGCGGACACCAGCGGGATGTTCAGTTCGATGCCACGGGTCAGGCGAGTCTTGAGACTCACGTCCTTGGGCAGGACTTCCGAATAACCTGGGATCAGGAGGACGTCGTCGAAAGTGAGGGCTTCTTGGCTGATGCGCAGCATGGCGGGGGCTCCCGATCGGGAAAAATGGAAGCGCGGCATTATATCTCAGTCAGGGGGTCGGGCTCAACGCAACCGGACGATCTGATTGAAGCCTTTATGGGCCTCGTGCGCTGGCCCCGGTTCGCAGGCCCGCTTATCATCCTTCGCCATGCAGAAAGATCCCTTCCAACGGCTGGGCCTCGACCGCGAGGTTCTGACCGTCAGCCAGCTCAACCAGCGCGCCCGCCACCTGCTGGAGGACGTGTTCCCGCAGGTCTGGGTCGAGGGCGAGATCTCCAACCTCGCGCGGCCCGCGTCCGGGCATATGTATTTCACCCTCAAGGACAGCAACGCCCAGGTGCGCTGCGCGCTGTTCCGCCAGAACGCCCTGCGCGTGCGCCAGGCCCTGCGCGACGGCCTCGCCGTGCGCGTGCGCGGCAAGGTTTCGCTGTTCGAGGGGCGCGGCGACTACCAGCTGATCGCCGACACCGTCGAACCGGCCGGTGACGGCGCACTGCGCCTGGCTTTCGAGGCGCTGAAGGAAAAGCTCGCCGCCGAAGGTCTGTTCGCCGCCGAGGGCAAGCAGGAACTGCCCGCCCACCCAAGGCGCATCGGCATCGTCAGTTCGCCCACCGGCGCGGTGATTCGCGACATCATCAGCGTATTCCGCCGCCGTGCGCCGCAGGTCGAGCTGACCCTGATCCCCACCGCCGTGCAGGGCCGCGAAGCCATCGGGCAGATCGTCCGCGCGCTGAAACTGGCCGACGCCCAGGGCTTCGACGCGCTGATCCTGGCCCGTGGCGGCGGCTCGCTGGAAGACCTCTGGTGCTTCAACGAGGAACCGGTGGCCCGAGCCATCGCCGCCTGCGTGACACCCATCGTCAGCGCGGTGGGCCATGAGACCGACGTGTCCATCAGCGATTTCGTCGCCGACGTGCGCGCGCCCACGCCCTCGGCCGCCGCCGAACTGCTGGCCCCGCACAGCGGGGACCTGCAACAACGCCTGGACAGCCTGCACCGCCGGCTGATCCTGCGTATCCAGGACCGCCTGACCCGCGAACGTCTGCGCCTGGAAGGCACCGCCCGGCGCCTGCGCCACCCCGGCGAGCGCCTGCGCCAGCAATCCCAGCGCCTGGATGACCTGGACATGCGCCTGCGCCGCGCCTTCGAGCGCCAGCTGCAGATTCGCCACGAGCGCGTCGCACGGCTGGATACCCGCCTCGCCGCGCAACACCCTGGCCGCAACCTGGCTCTGCTGCGCCAGCGCCTGGACAACCTCAGCGCCCGCCTGCCCCGCGCCACCAACGCGATCCTGCGCGAACAGCGTCAGCGCCTCGACAGCTTGATGCAGACGCTACATATCGTCAGTCCGCTGGCGACGTTGGGGCGCGGCTACAGCATTCTCCTGGACGACAAGGGCCAGGCCATCCGCAGCGCCACGCAGACGAAGAACGGCCAGCGCCTCAAGGCCAAGCTGGGCGACGGCGAGCTGGAAGTGCGCGTGGAAGACAACCACCAGGCGCCCGTCACCCTTTCCCTGCTGGACTGAGAACCGATGACCGACCTGCTCGCGCCGATCCTGCCGCAACCCGATCCGGACTGGGCCGAAGCCTTTCGCGTGCAGATCATCGAATGCGACCAACCACTCCAGGCCCTGGGCATCGCCACCGGCTTCGCGGTCTGGCCGGCTTATCACCGCCTTGGGGTGCCCAACGCCCAGCCGGAATGCTATGCCCGCACGGAAGTCTTCGAGCGCCTGCTGCATGCCGCCAGCCTGCTGCCCGATGGCCTGCGCCTGGTGATCCTCGATGCCTGGCGGCCCTTCGCGGTGCAACAGCACCTGTACGACACGCTCTACGACATCCTTCGCCAGCACGAGCCGGAAGCCGATCCTGCCGAATTGACCCGACGCACCCGCGAATTCGTCGCGCCACCCAGCACCCGCGCCGAATCGCCCAGCCCGCACCTCACCGGCGGCGCCATCGACCTGACCCTGTGCGACAGCGAGGGGCGCTGGCTGGACATGGGCAGCCTGTTCGACGAGGCCACACCGCGCTCCTATACCCGCCATTACGAAGCCATCGCCGAGCCGGACGAAGCCCAGCGGCGTATCCGCGATAACCGCCGCATCCTGTTCAACGCCATGAGTGCGGCAGGCTTCAGCAACCTCTCCAGCGAGTGGTGGCACTACGACTATGGCGACCAGCTATGGGCCGCGCACCTGGGCAAGCCCCACGCCATCTATGGTCCCGCGCAGGTACTGGCGCTGGAACAGCTGTGGCGCCAGCAGCTCGAAGGCCTGCATTCATAAAGCCCGCGTTTGCAGGAATGGCGTGGAGCGCAGCGATACCCATCGAAACCTGTCGCACCGTTGATGGGTATCGCTGCGCTCCACCCATCCTACGGTTGTGCCCCCGGATGATTCGCTGCCGCAACGCGGTTCCGCTTTCGACGAAATCGCCGCGCCCCTCAGAGCGGCCCGTGTAGACTGCCCGCTTCATCCGCCGACACGTCCACGGATAGCGAAATGTTCCGACTCTCCTGCCTGCTCATTGCCTCCCTAGTCACCCTGTCTGCCCACGCCGAAGGCTTCATCAGCCGCACCCTGAACAAACCGGTGCCCGGCGGCGTCGCCGTGGTGCAACTGGGCGAGGACACCGCCGTACCGACCGCCACCTACCAGGGCAAACCGGTGCTGGTGGTGCGCGAGGAAGGCCGCGACTGGATCGCCATCGTCGGCATCCCGCTGACCACCAAGGCCGGCAGCCAGCAGATCGCGGTGAAACAGGCCGGCGCCAGCCGCAACCTCGGTTTCACCGTGGGCAGCAAGCACTACAAGGAGCAGCGCATCACCCTGAAGAACACCCGTCAGGTGAACCCGCTGCCCGAAGACCTCAAGCGCATCAACCGCGAACTGGCCGAGCAGACCGCCGCCTACCGCAGCTTCAGCCCCGGTACACCGAGCAACCTGGTGCTGGACAAGCCGGTCAACGGCCCGCTTTCCAGCCCCTTCGGCCTGCGCCGCTTCTTCAACGGCGAGGAACGCAACCCGCACTCCGGACTGGACTTCGCCGTACCCGCCGGAACCCCGATCAAGTCACCGGCCGCCGGCAAGGTCATCCTGATCGGCAACTACTTCTTCAACGGCAACACCGTGTTCGTCGACCACGGCCAGGGCTTCATCAGCATGTTCTGCCACATGTCGAAGATCGACGTGAAGCTCGGTGACCAGGTCCCGCGTGGCGGTGTGGTCGGCCGTGTCGGCGCTACCGGTCGCGCCACCGGGCCGCACATGCATTGGAACGTCAGCCTGAACGACGCCCGCGTCGACCCGGCGATCTTCATCGGCGCGTTCAAGCCCTGATGCGGCTTCGTTTCGAGGGGCGCAGCGCGATCTTCGCGCTGATCTGGTTCGTCGTGCTCGTCTGGCTGGCCACGGCCGGAGCGAACCTCGGCTGGATGCGCGGTTTCGGCGGCGACGTGCTGGCGGTGATCTGGCTGTATTGCCTGCTGCGCGCCGCGCTGGATGCGCCGGCGTCATGGCTGGCAGGTGCGGCACTGGCCGGCGGCTTGATCATCGAGTTCGGCCAGTACCTCGCGGCGACCTTCCACTGGCAGATCGGCAATCGCGCACTGCGCATCGTGCTGGGCGCCACGCCGGACTGGCTGGACGTGCTGGCCTACTGCATCGGCTTCGCGCTGATCCTCTTGGCGCGACAGGCGCACCTGGCCCTCAGGCCAGCGGGTAGCTGAAGAACAGCGCCATTTCCCCGGGCAGCACCTGCGCCGGGTCATAGAGATCGGTGGACAGCCCGCTGAGAGCAAAGCCACGGGAGCGGTAGAAGCCCACTGCCGGCAGATTGAGGTTCTGGGTTTCCAGCCACAGGTGGCGCGCCTCGGTGCCGCGCGCCCAGTCCAGACAGCCTTCCAGCAATTGCCGGCCAACGCCCTGGCCGCGCGCGTCGGCGAGGACGAACAGGTCGTCCAGCACCGCGCGGCGGTTCCAGATTTCATAGCGGGCGATGGCGAAGCCCAGGCGCTCGCCTTCCTCATCGACGACCACGGCGGTCCAGTCGGCCGCCGTGACATCATCCTTCAGGTCGGCAAAGGGATAGCGCTTGGTCTGCGTCTCGGCCAGACGCTCCTCGCGCAGGATGAAACCATCAGCGGCGCTCTCGATACGCAGGATCGAGTCGCTCGAGTAGCTGCCGTCAAAACCCAGCAGCCACTCGCCGTCTTGCGCCCAGACCAGTGGGCGCAGGAGCCGGTCACTCATCAGTTCATCTTCATACCGTGCATGTCGTGGCCCATGTCTGTGCCTTTCGGCGCGTCCTTCTGCACCGCGACCTCGACCTTCACATCGCCGGCCTTCTGGAAGTGCAGGGTCAGCGGGAAGCGCTCGCCATCGGCCAGTGGTTTCTTCAGGCCGAACAGCATCAGGTGGTACTGGCCGGGCGCGAAGACGATCTTGCCGCCGGCAGGGATGTCCACGCCTTCGACCTTCTGCATCTTCATCATGCCGTCCTTCTCCACGTGTTGGTGGACCTCGGCGCTGGCGGCGCGGTCGGTGTCGGCGCCAAGCAGGCGATCCGCCTCCTTGCCGTGGTTCTGCACGATGAAGTAGGCGGCGCCGTTCACCGAGTTGGCCGGCAGCAGCAGCGACCAGGGATGGTCGATATGCAGGTTGCCGGCCTCGTATTCGTGGGCCACGGCGGCGCCGGAGAAGCCCAGCAGCACAGCGAAAGCGAGCAGGGTTTTACGCATGTTCGAGACTCCAGTTGGCTTGTGATCAGGTCCGCCGCAGCGGCGGGAATCCATCGGGCCGCGGGCGCAACGATCGCGCCGCAGCATAGCCTGCCTCGCGGCAGGCGTCAGGTTGAAACAGGGACGCATCAGCCCAGCGCCGGGCTGCGCGGTTTGATCCGCGATAGCACCGCCCAGTCCAGCGCCCACACCAGCAACAGAGAGACACCCACCAGCGGGAAGGCGACGCCGAGGAGGATCATGATCGCCACCCCGCCCTTCCATACCGGCAGTGCGTGGGGCATCGGCGGCACGCCGAGGCGGCCCTGCGGGCGGCGCTTCCACCAGATCCACAGGCCGCTGACCGCGCTGAGCAGGATCATCAGGCAGACGCCGAGCATGAGCATCTGGTTGAACAGGCCGAACATCTTGCCTTCGTGCAGCATCACCCCGGACTCGACGCCCTTGGCCACCAGCCCATAGTCCTTCCAGCGCACGTCGGCGAGCACCTTGCCGGTGTACTGGTCGATGTGCAGGGTGGCGTCGTTACGCGAGTCGTCGGCGAACACCGAGACGGTGAACACGCCCTGCTCGCCCTTGGGCAGCGCAATGGCGTAGCCCGGCACCACGCCGGCCTGGTCGGCCGTGTCGACCACCTGCTGCAGGCTGATCTGCGGCATCGCCATGCCGCCGGAGCCATGGGCCATGTGCTCGGCGTGGGCACCGCCGGACATCGGCATCGGCGTGTTTTCCATGGCCCAGGGAATGGTCTGGCGGTGCGCCTCGTTGAGCGTGCGCGCCTCCAGGTCGGACTTGGGCACTTCATTCCACATGGGCGCCGGGAAGCGGTTCCACACGTCGGCGAAGGACTTGCCCCAGAAGCCGGTCCAGGTCATGCCGGTGAGCAGCATGAACAGCATCAGCAGCGAGCCCCAGAAGCCGACCACCACGTGCACCTCACGCCACAGCGCACGGCCACGACGCGACAGGTCAGGCCAGAGCAGCACGCGCAGCGAGCGCTTGCGCGGCCACCAGAGGTACAGGCCGGAGGCCACCAGCACGATGCCCCAGCCCGCCGCCAGCTCGATCAGCCGATCACCGACGGTGCCGATCATCAGCTCGCCGTGCAGCGCACGAGCCATGGCCTGCAGGTTGGACTTGGCGTCCTGGACACCGAGCAGCTTGCCGCTGTAGGGGTCGACGAAGGCATTGACCTCTCGCCCATCGAGCTGGGCGACGAACTGCGCGCTGCGGTCGGCGGCCGGTGCCGGCAGGTACTGGCTGACCTGCAATTGCGGGTTCTGGTGATGCAGGTGCATCAGTTGCTCATCGGCGGATAGCCGCACCTCGCCCGGTTTCACCGTCAGCAGGTCGCTGTACATCAGCGGGTCGAGCTGCGGCTTGAACAGGTAGATGATCCCGGTGAGCGACAGCAAGATCATGAACGGCGCGACGAACAGACCGGCATAGAAATGCCAGCGCCAGGCCAGGTTGTAGAAATCGAATGTCTTCTGCTGCATTCGTTGATCTCCTCACGCAAGGAGGCCCCCGACGGGCGGGGGCCGGTCGGGCTTAGAAGCTGAAGTCCACTTTGGTCCAGAACGTACGTCCCGGTTCGTGGATCGATTCGGGGTCGTTCGCCGGGTAGCCGAAGCCGGCGTTACCCGCCAGGTTCAGGTGCTCGGCGTAGTCCTTGTCGAACAGGTTGTCGACGCCGGTGCTGACCTTGAGGTTCTTGCTCAGCTTGTAAGCACCGTTGAGCGAGAACACCGCGAAGCCGGGGCTTTCGTCGAAGTCGTAGCCGACCACGTTGCCCTGGTTCTCGGCGATCCGGCCCTGGTGCGCAACCACGCGCCAGAGTCCGCCGGCGCTCCAGTCGCCTTCCTCGTAGGTCAGGCCGAAACGCGCCTCCAGCGGCGGCATCTGCGGCAGCGCAGTGTCGTCGGTGGTGTTCTTGCCCCAGGCGTAGGCCAGGGTGCCATCGGCGGTCCAGTTGCTGGTCAGCGCGTAGGCCGCACCCAGTTCGCCGCCCATGATGCGGGCATCGACGTTCCGCGCCTGGGAGGTGCGGCCCATCATGCCGCCGGGCAGGTAGTCGAAGAGGATGTAGTCACGGATCACGCCGACGTAGCCCGACGCCCAGGCCTTGAGCTTCTCGTCCTCGTACTGCGCGCCAAAGTCCAGCTGGGTGGTCTTCTCCGGCTTGATGCTGTCGAAGGCGTTGACCGAGCCGGTCGGGCCCTTATCCGGGGAGAACAGCTCCCAGTAGTCGGGGAAGCGCTGCACGTGGCCGAGGCCAACGTAGAGGGTGGTCGGCGTGTCAGCCAGGTCGTGCTCGTAGCGCGCAAAGCCGCTGGGCAGGGTATCGGCACGGGTGTCGTCGGCAGTGGGGTTGGGCATCGCCATCATCCCCGAGCCGGTTGTCTGCCGGTAATCCTTGACCGAGGCGCGGTCCAGGCGCGCACCGGTGATCACGCGATCACGGTCGGCGGCGTACCAGGTCAGCTCGCCGAAGGCGCCGTAGTTGTGGAACACGGCATCCTTGTCCCACGGCTGCTCGTCATAGGTATTGATCCCCATGCCGCTGCGTTCGCGGTGTTCGTTGGTCTGCGCATCGACCCCGGTGATCAGCTTGAAGTCGTCCCAGCGCCAGGTGGCGGCCAGGCGCCCGCCAAGGGTGCGACGGTCGACGTTGGAGGCCATGGGGCCGGCCATCATGCCGGTGCCCGAGGGCGTGCGCAGGCTGTAGTTGTCCATCACGTGGTCGGCGTAGTTGTAGTAGACCTGCGCCTCCAGCTTGTCGAGCACCTCGCCGATGTTGGACTTCTCGAAGCGCAGGCCGAGGCTTTCGCGCTTGAACTGCGAGCCATCCATGCCGCGCCCGGCATAGCGCGCCTCACCATCACCCTTGCCGGCGGTGAGCTCGACCAGGGTGTCGGCGTCCGGCGTCCAGCCCACCGCCACGTCGCCGTTCCACTTGTTCCAGCGCGAGGGCACGGTGTTGCCGCTGCCGTCTTCGTAGTCGTCGGACTGCGACTTGTTGCCGGTGACCCGCACATAGCCCAGCGGCCCGCCAGCGGCAGCATCCAGCACGCGGTCGAAGCGACCGTTGGAGCCGGCGACGAGGCTGCCGTTGACGCGCATGCCCAGCTCGCCGAAGCGCTCCGGCTCGCGGTCGAAGCGGATGGTCCCCGCCGAGGCACCGGGCCCCCAGATCACGGTCTCCGGGCCCTTGACCACGGTGAGCTTGTCGAAGGTTTCCGGCGAGATATAGGAGGTCGGGGCATCCATCCGTGCCGGGCAGGCGCCGAGCATCGTGGTGCCGTTGGTGAGGATATTCAGGCGCGAGCCGAACATGCCGCGCAGTACAGGATCGCCGTTGGTGCCGCCGTTACGGATGGCGGAGAAGCCGGGAATGGTCTTGAGGTAGTCGGCGCCATCGCTGGCGGGGATCGGCTGGCGCGGCTGCTTGGGGTCGGTGACGACGGTCAGCGGCGAACTCTGCGCCACGGCGGTGATGACGCTGGGCGACAGTTCGGTAACCGCCGCATTGGCGGTGTGCGCCGAATGATCTTCTTCCTCGGCCAACACAGGAACGGCAGTGAAACCGCCAAGGGCGGTCAGCGCGCACAGGGCGCGCAGGCCGACGGCAGTGTGCCGACGGCGCAGGGGCATGCGGGTCATTCCATGAATTCCATGATCGGTGATGACGCCCGCTCCACACGTACTCGCACGGCGCGCAAGCGAATGCAGGCATCCGCGCCGGGGTCGGGGAGTCGGGATTGCGGGTCAGCCGATCAGGAACGGAGGAGCGCGGGAGCGAGCGCCGGGGAAGACCGGCGAGGCAGGAATGCGGGAGGCAGTGAACAGTGCAACCGGTGCGCCGACGGCGGGGACACCGTGGTCGAGCACTACCGGCGGCGGCGTCAGCGGCGGGCTGTGGATCAGCAGGCTGCAGTAGCCGCACTTCTCCATGAAGGCATCGGCGGTGAGCGGCTGCTCGCCGTGAGAGGTCGCTGCCGGATGTTGCGCAGCGGCACGGTGCCCCTCCGAACAGGCCATCTCGTCCATGGCAGCGACCGCCGCGCCATGGTCCATGGACTTGCCATGCTCCATCGGCATGACGTGATCCATGGGCATGGCGTGATCCATCGGCATCGACTGGGAAACCAGCGGGCCGACATAGATCATCAGCATGGCGAACAACGCCAGCCAGGTGCCTACGCCTTGTCGAGTACGACGGGTCACGAAATGTCCTTGCGGATGGAAGGTCCCTGCCTGAGGCGGGGTGCGCAATGATCGCACGGAGTTACAAAGCTCCGCTGCGGCACGAAGACGCAGAATCAGTTAAGCACAGCGCTAAGCTTCAGGATTAATTGCTTAAATAGTAAGTTTTCGACAATTATTCATCTCTCAATCGCTATCGAAGACTTTTCCTACCAAATTTCCCCAAATGCTTGCCATTGGTCTTCCAGGCCTTTAGCTTGGCACTCATGAAAACCGCACACACCCTCATCCTGCTTCGCCAACACGCCTGCCTGCGCCTGGTCAGCCCACGACTGCGTGGCTGAGCCCCCTCCTCCGTTTCGCCTCATTCAGATTTTATCGCGCAGGCCTCGCAGGCCGCAGAGAACAAGGATTCCGCTCATGAGCATGTTGAAAGACCCGTCGAAGAAATACCGCGCCTTCACCCAGATCACCCTGCCCGACCGTACCTGGCCGGACAAGATCATCGACAAGGCGCCGATCTGGCTGTCCACCGACCTGCGCGACGGCAACCAGTCCCTGATCGAGCCGATGGACGCCGAGAAGAAGATGCGCTTCTTCAAGTGCCTGGTTCAGGTAGGCCTGAAAGAAATCGAAGTGGGATTCCCGTCCGCCTCGCAGACCGACTTCGACTTCGTGCGTGAGCTGATCGAGAACGACCACATTCCCGATGACGTCACCATTCAGGTGCTGACCCAGGCCCGCGACGACCTCATCGAGCGCACCTTCGAGTCCCTCAAGGGCGCGAAGAAAGCCATCGTCCACTACTACAACGCCTGCGCACCGAGCTTCCGCAAGATCGTCTTCAACCAGGACAAGGCCGGTGTGAAAGCCATCGCAGTGGCCGCCGGCCAGACCATCAAGCGCCTGGCCGACGCCGCACCGGAAACCCAGTGGGGCTTCGAGTACTCGCCGGAAGTGTTCAGCTCCACCGAGACCGATTTCGCCGTCGAGGTGTGCAACGCGGTGATCGAGGTGTTCCAGCCGACCCCGGCCAACCGCCTGATCCTCAACCTGCCCGCCACCGTCGAGTGCGCCACCCCGAACAACTACGCCGACCAGATCGAGTGGTTCGGCCGCCAGATCAACAAGCGCGACAGCGTGCTGCTCAGCCTGCACACCCACAATGACCGAGGCACTGGCGTGGCCGCGTCGGAACTGGCCCTGATGGCCGGCGCCGACCGCGTCGAAGGCTGCCTGTTCGGTAACGGCGAGCGCACCGGCAACCTCTGCCTGGTGACCATGGCGCTGAACATGTACACCCAGGGCATCGATCCCGAGCTGGACTTCTCCGACATCGATGCCGTGCGCAAGGTGGTGGAAGAGTGCAACCAGATTCCGGTGCACCCGCGTCACCCGTATGTTGGCGACCTGGTCCACACCGCCTTCTCCGGCTCCCACCAGGATGCCATCCGCAAGGGCTTCGCCCAGCAGCAGGAAGACGCCGTGTGGGAAGTGCCGTACCTGCCGATCGACCCGGCGGACATCGGCCGCAGCTACGAAGCCGTGATCCGTGTGAACAGCCAGTCCGGCAAGGGCGGCATCACTTTCCTGCTCGAACAGGAATACGGCATCAGCCTGCCGCGCCGCATGCAGATCGAGTTCAGTCAGGTAGTGCAGAACGAAACCGATCGCCTGGGCCTGGAAATGACCGCCGAGCAGATCTACACCCTGCTGCAGACCGAGTACCTGCAGGCTGTTTCCCCGTTCGGCCTGAAGAACTACCGCCTGCAGGAAGAGAACGGCATCTGCGCCATCGACATCGACGTCACCCACAAGGGCGAGCAGCACCGCTGGCACGGCAAGGGCAAGGGCACCCTGGAAGCCCTGGTTGCCTCGCTGCCGGTGGACGTCGAGATCATGGACTACAACGAGCACGCCATCGGCGCCGGCACCAATGCCCGCGCAGCCGCCTATATCGAGCTGCGCGTCGAGGGTGGTCGCTCGCTGCACGGTATCGGCATCGATGAAAACATCACCACCGCGAGCTTCCGTGCGCTGTTCAGCGCGCTGAACCGCGCCGTGACACTGGGCCACGCAAAAGCCGCGTAAGCCTGGTCCAGGCTGGTAAAAAGGAAGTCCCTTTGCCCCGGACGCTTCGAGCGTCCGGGGCTTTTTCATGGAGTGAAAACATGACCGACACCCAGCAGGACAATCCCTTCCAGACACCGACCGCCGCCCTCCAGGATGGACCCGCCGTTGCCACCGGCGAGCCGCTTTACCGTCTTGCCGGCGTCGGTATCGCCACCTTCTTCGGTACGCCCATCGCCGGGGCCTGGGTCATGGTTCAGAACCTCAAGGCGCTGGGGCGCCTCGAGGAGGTGCGCAAAGCGTGGATGATGGGGCTGGGCTTCACCATTGGCATATTCGTCATCGGCTATTTCCTGCCAGACAACATCTCCGGTGCCCCCATGTCCATCGCGACGGTCGTCGGTATGTACCAGTTCGCCAAGCAGACCTTCGGCGCCGCCCTGGAGCGGCATGCCGCCGGTAGCGGGCAATGGCGCTCCAACTGGCGCGCCTTTGGTGTCAGCTTGCTGATCCTCGCCGCCGTCATGGCCGTGGTCTTCGGCGGCGCCTTCGTCCTGGCCCTGCTCGGCCTGATCTGAACCGCCCGCCTCACACTGCCTAAAGATTCCCCCTAGCCCCCTAGGGGGAAATCTCCGCAATGCTGGTACTCGCCCCGATTACCGCTGCTTCCTCCCTTCCCTAGTCTTGCGTGCACTGCCGTGAAAGCGGCAGGCAATCAAAAAACCGTGTCACGCAATCAGACACGATCGGCAGCCCCTGCCTTGCGTACAGAGGCGCCTGGTTACCCACAACAACAACGAGCTCGACGTGCTTGGCCATCTGCCTTCACCCGCTTCAGGAGCCAGTAACCGTGAACCCGCAATCTCCCCACCCGCAATCCGTCCGCACTTCCCGTTATTCCTGGTACGTCGTCGTGCTGTGCATGGTCGCGTACATCTTCTCCTTCGTGGATCGGCAGATCCTTTCGCTGATGATCGAGCCGATCAAGGCCGACCTGCAGATCAGCGATACCCAGTTCAGCCTGCTCAGCGGGCTGGCCTTCTCGCTGTTCTACGCCTTCATGGGGCTGCCCATCGCGTACCTCGCCGACCGCTCCTCGCGAGTCAGGATCATCGCCATCGGCGTGGCCTTCTGGAGCATCGCCACCGCGGCGTGCGGGCTGTCGAAGAACTTCCTGCAGATGTTCCTGGCGCGCATGAGCGTCGGCGTCGGCGAAGCCGCACTGACCCCGGCGACCTACTCGATGCTTGCCGACCTGTTCCCCAAGGAAAAACTCGGCCGCGCGCTGGGGCTGTACTCGATGGGGGCCTTCCTCGGTGGCGGCCTGGCGTTCCTGGTCGGCGGCTATGTGATCGAAGCGCTGCGCGACGTGCCGGCCATCGACCTGGGCTGGCTGGGCCAGGTGCGTTCCTGGCAGATCGCCTTCTTCATCGTCGGTCTGCCAGGGGTGCTGGTGGCGCTGCTGATCGCCCTGACCATCCGCGACCCGGCGCGCAAGCTTGCCGACCCGACGCACAAGGCAACGGTGAGTGATGGCCTGCGCTTCCTCGGCCGCCACCGCGCGACCTTCACCTGCCACTTTCTCGGCTTCTCGTTCTTCGCCATGTGCCAGTACGCCTTGATGGGTTGGGCCCCGGCCCTTTACATCCGCCAGTACGGCCTGACACCGATGGAGGTAGGGACGTTGCTGGGCGGCATCCTGCTGGTACTCAATACGGCCGGCGTGTTCTGCGCCGGCTGGCTGGTGGACAGCCTGCAGAAACGTGGGCACAGCGACGCCGCGCTGATCAGCGGCATGCTCGGCGCGGCCTGTACCATCCCCTTCGTCATCGGTGCAGTCAGCGTCAACAGCCTGCAACTGTCGGCGGTGCTGATGGGGCCGGCGATGTTCTTCTGCGCCTTCTGCATCTCCACTTCGGCAGCCGCCATGCAGGTGCTTACGCCCAATCGCCTGCGCGCGCAGGTGTCGGCACTGTTCCTGCTGGTCTCCAACCTGATCGGCCTGGGCGTCGGCACCACGCTCGTGGCACTGCTCACCGACCAGTACTTCAAGGACCCGAAGGCCGTCGGCTCCTCCATCGGCATCATCGTCACCCTCGCCGGGCTGCTCTGCCTGTGGCTGCTGGGCAGAGGGCGCAAGCACTTCCGCCGCAGCCTGGGCCAGGAGCAAACAGCCGAGCCTGAAACTGCACCGCTGGATAGCGCCGCCGTCGCGAACTGATCGCGCCCGCCTCGACAAGACGTACGCCCGTTCGCCGGCGTGGCACCCTATGCGCCCCGGCGGACGACGCCCAGGAGATGACGATGTTCCGTAATCGCTTTGCCGGTGCGCTGCTCTCCAGCGCGCTGATGCCCCTCTGTGCCCAGGCCGACCTGATCGACGACAGCCGCCTGGACACCACCCTGCGCAACTTCTACATGCTGCGCGACTACCGCCAGGACAATGCCCCGCAGTCCCAGGCCGGCAGCTGGTCCCAGGCTGTGCTGGCGCGTTTCAGTTCCGGTTTCACCGAAGGCACCCTCGGTGTCGGCGTGGACTTCACCGGCTTCTACGCCCTGAAGCTCGACGGCGGCGCCGGCACCAGCAACGACAGCAACCTGCCCTATGACCGCACGACTGGCGAGCCGGTGAATGACTTCAGCCGTGGCGGCGCCACGCTCAAGCTGCGCTATTCGAAGACCACCCTGAAGGTCGGACTGCTGGAGCCGCGCCTGCCGGTGATTTTCCAGGATGACGTGCGCGTGCTGCCGCAGACTTTCCAGGGCGTGATGCTGGAGTCGAAGGAATCGGATCGTTTCAAGTTCACCGCCGCGCAACTCTGGAACACCAGCACCCGCGCCTCCAGCGACCGCGAGTCGTTCTATCTGGCCACCCGCCCCGCCAGCCAGGACAGCAACAAACTGAACCTGGGCGGCGTCGATGCGCAGTGGACGCCCGGTCTGTCCACCAGCTACTACTTCGCCCAGCTCGAGGACATTTACGATCAGCACTACGTCGGCGCCAACTTCAAGCAGCCGTTGGGTGAGAACACCGCACTGCTCGGCACCCTGAGCTACTTCCACAACGAGGAGTCCGGGCAGGCGCTGTCCGGCCGCATCGACAACCGCGCCTATGGCGCTCGACTCGGCGTGAAGCACGGCAGCCACACGCTCTCGGCCACGTATCAACGCATGCTCGGCGAGGACATGTTCCCCATGCTGCTGGGCAATACCCCGCAACCCTACCTGGTCAACTGGGTCACCAACGGCGGGTTCTTCTGGGCGCAGGAGCGTTCCTACCAGCTGCGCTACGACTATGACTTCGCCAGCCTCGGCCTGCCGGGCCTGACCCTGATGACGCGCTACACCAAGGGCACCGATATCGCACGCCCCGGCATGAGCGATGGCCACGAATACGAGCGCGATACCGACATCGGCTACACCATCCAGAACGGGCCGCTGAAGACGCTGTCGTTCCTCATGCGCACCTCCACGGTCCGCAGCAGCTATTCCAGCGACTACGACGAGGTGCGCTTCATCACCAGCTATCCGCTGGCGTTCTGAGCCCGGAAAGGAAGAAGGCCCCTCGCGGGGCCTTCTTCCTTACTCGTCGTCGCCGCTGGCAGCGACAGCGCCCAGGCAACAGAGTCGGTGCTGCTGGTCGCCTGCCTGCAGCAGCCAGGTCTCGTCTTCGGCCTGGTAGCTGGCCTCCATCACCTGGTTGTAGCTGAAGCGCCATTCACGGCGATCACGGCCGTCGATGGACTCGATCTGCAGCACCACGTCTTCGCTGGCGAAGGGCTGGTCGGCGTGGGCGGCCGCGTCGGCCTGGTCCAGCAATGCCTCGTTCAGCTCGAACTGCCAGGCGTGTAGACCGTCGATCAACAGCATGTCGGCGGTTTCCAGCTGGTCCAGCAGGTAGGGAGTCGTGGTCATGGCGGGCACTCGGCAGATGGGCTGGCCGCCATGATAGACCAGCTGGCCCGCGACTGCCGGTCATTCGCCCCGGCGAGAGAGTGGACGGCGTCTACACTGAGGGCTTTCGCAGTGTCTCAGGAGCCAAAGCAGATGCGTACACGCGAACTCGGCCAATCGGGCCTGAAGATTCCCGCGCTGGTGTTCGGCGGCAACGTGTTCGGCTGGGCCGCCGACGAGGCGACCTCGTTTCGCCTGCTGGATGCCTTGGTCGACGCCGGGCTCAACTGCATCGACACTGCCGACGTCTACTCACGCTGGGTCCCTGGCCACGAGGGCGGCGAGTCGGAAGTCCTGATCGGCAAGTGGCTGAAGAAGACCGGCAAGCGCAATCAGGTGCAGATCGCCACCAAGGTCGGCATGGACATGGGCAACGGCCACAAGGGGCTGTCGGCGGTGTACATCGAGCAGGCACTGGAGCGCTCGCTCAAGCGACTGCAGACCGACTACATCGACCTCTACCAGTCGCATTGTGATGACCCGCACACCTCGCTGGAGGAAACCATGGGCGCCTTTGCCGAGGCGGTCGAACGCGGCAAGGTGCGAGTGATCGGCGCCTCGAACTTCGACGCCAAGCGCCTGCGCGAAGCCCATGAGCTCTGCACACGCCTGAAGCTGCCGCAGTACCAGAGCCTGCAGCCCAACTACAACCTGTACGACCGCGCCAACTACGAGACGCAGCTGGAGCCGACGGTGCAACAACTGGGCCTGGGCGTCATCAGCTTCTATTCACTGGCCGCCGGCTTCCTCACCGGCAAGTACCGCAGCGAGGCGGACCTGGGCAAGAGCAGCGTACGCGGCTACAAGGTGAAGAACTTCATGAACGAGCGCGGCTTCGCCATCCTCGATGCACTGGAGGAAGTGGCGGGCGATCTCAAGGTCACGCCGACGCAGGTCGCCCTCGCCTGGCTGATGGCCCGCCCGAGCATTACCGCGCCGATTGCCAGTGCGTCGAAGCTGGAGCAGCTGCCGGACCTGATCGCGGCGGTGGAGCTGAAGCTCAGTGACGAGGCGATCCAGCGGTTGAATACCGCCAGTGCCTACTAAGGAAGTCGCAGGCAAACACTGACCGTAGGATGGCGTGGAGCGAAGCGATACCCATCATTGGCAATACCGACAGCATGGGTATCGCTCTGCTCCCCCATCCTACATCGAGGTTCCCTGTAGGAGCGCGCCACGGTCCGCCCTGCAGGGAAATCCGTTACGTCCGAATGTCGAACTGGTCGGCGTCGAGATTGGCCGGGAAACGCTCGCGGTAAGCCGCCAGATCCGCTCCGCTCAAGGCGATCTGGAAAACCCCATCGGCATTGCCCGCCGCCAACAGGTTATCCCCCTGGAAGTCGAGCACCTGGCTGTCGCCGGAATAGGCGTGACCCTTTCCGTCTTCACCAACGCGGTTGACCGCCGCGACATAGCAGAGGTTTTCGATGGCCCGCGCCGGCAGCAGGCGATTCCAGTGCTGGCGACGCGCGGCCGGCCAGTTGGCGGTGTAGAGCAGCAGGTCAGTGTCCTGGGCATCGCGGCTCCATACCGGGAAGCGCAGGTCGTAGCAGACCAGCGGGCGGATTCGCCAGCCCTTCCACTCCAGCAGCACCTGCTGCTCGCCCGGCGTGTAGTGCTTGTGCTCGCCGGCCATGCGAAACAGATGACGCTTGTCGTAATGCTGTACTTCCCCATCCGGGCGTGCCCAGAGCAAGCGGTTGCGATGGCTGCCGTCCGCCACGCGGATGATCACGCTGCCGCAGACCACAGCATCGAGCTTGCCCGCCTGCTCGCGCAGCCAGGCGTAGGTTTCGCCCTCTTCCGCCTCAGCGAGGGCTTCGGAATCCATGGAGAAACCGGTGGTGAACATCTCCGGCAGGATCACCACGTCCGCGCCACGGGTACTTTCCAGAAGTCCTTCGAAGCGTTCCCGGTTGGCCTTGGCGTCGTGCCAGACCAGGGTGGTCTGCACGAGAGCGAGCTTGAGATCGGCCAGTTGAGTCAGATCGCGCATAGTCGTTCCGCTGCCTGGCGCAGCGTCTCCTCTTTCTTGGCGAAGCAGAAGCGCACCAGGCGCGCGTCCGCCGGGGCCTGCTGGTAGAACACCGAGACCGGAATGGCGGCCACGCCGTGCTCACGGGTCAGCCATTCGGACATGGCGACGTCATCGAGGTCCGGGCGAATCGCCGAGTAATCGACCACCTGGAAGTAGGTGCCGGCAGCACGCTGGAAGGTGAAGCGCGAGCCTTCCAGCAGGTCGCAGAACAGGTCGCGCTTGGCTTGGTAGAAGCCTGGCAGCTCGCGCAGGTGCTCGGGGTGCGCGGCCATGAAGTCGGCCAGCGCCCACTGTAGCGGGGTCACGCCGCAGAAGTTCACGTACTGGTGAATCTTGCGCATCTCCGCCGACAACGCCGGTGGTGCCACCACGTAGCCGGTCTTCCAGCCGGTGACGTGGTAGGTCTTGCCGAAGGAGCTGATGACGAAAGCGCGCGCATACAGCTCGTCATGGGCCAGCACGCTGGCGTGCTGCACGCCGTCATAGATCAGATGCTCGTAGACCTCGTCACTGATCAGGTAGATTTCGCGGTCACGGATCAGTTCGGCCAGGCGATCCAGGTCGGCACGGTCGATCAGTGCACCACTGGGGTTGTGCGGGCTGTTGAGGAAGATCAGGCGTGTGCGCGGAGTGATGGCATCGGCCAGGCGCTGCCAGTCGATGCGGAAGTCCGGCTGGCTCAAAGCGACATGCACACAACGGCCACCGGCCAGCTCGACCGATGGCTCGTAGCTGTCGTAGCAGGGATCGAGGACGATGGCTTCGTCGCCAGTGCGGATCAGCGCCTGTACGGCACAGAAGATCCCTTCTGTCGCACCGGGGACGATGGTCACCTCGGTGTCGGCACTGACGTTGCGGCCGTAGAGGCTCGCGACCTTGATCGCAACCTGCTCGCGCAGTGCTGGCAAGCCGGTCATCGGGCTGTACTGGTTGTGCCCGGCCAGGACGTGACGGGCGACTGCTTCAAGCAGCGGCGCAGGGCCGGGGAAGTCCGGGAAGCCCTGGGAGAGATTCAGCGCCCCGCTTTCGGCGGCGAGCTGGGACATGCGGGTGAAGATGGTGGTGCCGACATTCGGCAGTTTGCTGGTGAGCATGGCGTGACTACAGGCTGCAGGCGATGAGAGGGAAGTCCCTACTCTATCGCCTGCGGCTTGCGGTCTAAAGCCTGACAGACGTTATTTACGTTTGTCCTTCTTCTTCTTCTCCGCCTTCTTGTGGTGCGACATCAGGCGGCGCTTCTTGTTGACCTGGCGATCGGTGAGCTGGGTCTTCTTGCCCTCGAACGGGTTGTCACCGCCCTTGTACTCGATGCGGATCGGCGTGCCGACCAGCTTCAGCACGCGGCGGAAGGTCTTCTCCAGGTAGCGGGTATACGCCTTGGGCACCGCGTCCACCTGGTTGCCGTGGATCACGATCAGCGGCGGGTTGGCGCCGCCCAGGTGCGCATAGCGCAGCTTGATGCGGCGGCCGTTGACCATCGGCGGCTGGTGGACCTGGATGGCGTCCTCGAGGATCTGCGTGAGCTTGCTGGTGGGCCAGCGCGTCACGGCGGAACGGAAGGAGTCCTGCACCGACTTGTACAGGTGGCCAACGCCAGTGCCGTGCAGCGCGGAGATGAAGTGGATATCGGCGAAGTCGGCGAACATCAGCCGGCGCTCGAGTTCGGTCTTCACGTAGTCGCGCTCGGCCGACTCCATGCCGTCCCACTTGTTCAGCGCGATGACCAGCGCACGGCCGGTCTCCAGCACGAAACCGAGCAGGTTGAGGTCGTGTTCGACCACGCCTTCGCGGGCGTCCATGACGAAGATGACCACGTTGGCGTCCTGGATCGCCTGCAGGGTCTTCACCACGGAGAACTTTTCCACCGCCTCGAAGATCTTGCCGCGGCGGCGTACGCCGGCGGTGTCGATCAGGGTGTACTTCTCTTCGTTGCGCTCGAAGGGGATGTAGATACTGTCGCGGGTGGTGCCGGCCTGGTCGTACACGATCACCCGCTCTTCACCGAGCATGCGGTTGACCAGGGTGGACTTGCCGACGTTGGGGCGACCGATGATGGCGATCTTGATGCCATCCTTCTCGCTCGGGCCGGGAATGCGCTTGGCTTCCTCACCCTCGGCGACCTCTTCCAGCTCGCTGGGCAGGTCGTTGTCTTCCGGCGCTTCCGGCTCGGGAGCGAACATCTCGCCCAGGGCTTCCTGGAGCATCTGGGTGATGCCACGGCCGTGGGCGGCGGCGATCGGGATCGCATGCCCCAGGGCCAGCGGGCTGAACTCGGCGCGGGCGATGTCCGGATCGACGGTGTCGACCTTGTTGGCCACCAGGTAGGTGCGCTTGTTCTTCTTGCGCAGGTGCTCGCCGATCATCTCGTCGGCGGCGGTGAGGCCGGCGCGGGAGTCGACCATGAACAGGACGGCATCGGCCTCTTCGATGGCCTGCAGCGACTGCTCGGCCATCTTGGCGTCGATACCCTCTTCGTCACCGGAAATACCACCGGTATCGATGACGATGAATTTCTTGCCCTGCCACTTGGCCTCGCCGTACTGGCGGTCTCGGGTCAGACCTGCGTACTCGGCGACGATGGCGTCACGGGTGCGGGTCAGGCGGTTGAACAGGGTGGACTTGCCGACGTTCGGGCGGCCCACCAGGGCTATTACGGGAACCATGCGGCTCTCCAGGAAATTTGATTTTCAGAAAACACGACGGCCGCTGCCGTTTTTCACGGCAGCGGCCGGCAGTAACACTCAGCTTAGCGAATCGTGTAGGCGGCCAGCTTACCGCTGTTGCCGAACACGTACATCCAGCTGCCGACTACCAGCGGGCGAACCCGCACGCCGTCACCGTCGACCTTCTCGCGGCCAACGAAACGACCGTCCACCTGACTCAGCAGGTGCACGTAACCTTCCAGGTCACCGACCACTACGTTGCTCGACAGCACGGCAGGAGCGGACAGCTGGCGGCGAGCCAGAGCGTCGTTGCTCCACAGCGAGGACGAACCACGGGAATCGAGGCTTTCCACAGTGCCGCTGGACTGGCTGATGAACACGCTGCCAGTACCTTCGGCGACGCCGACGTAGCTGGAAGCTTCACGCTGCCAAAGCACGCGACCAGTACCTACATCCAGTGCCGCAGCGCGGCCCTGATAGCTGGCGACATAAAGAACGTCGTCGACCAGCAGCAGGCCGCCGTCGATATCGACGACGCGGTCCAGCTCGGAACGGCCTTGCGGAATCGCAACGCGCGCTTCCCAAACCGGCAGGCCACGCTCCACGTCCACCGCGACGACCTTGCCGCTGGCCAGGCCGGCCAGGGCCAGGCGACCCGCGATCAGCGGAGCGCCAGTACCGCGCAGGGTCAGTACCGGTACGGTGCCTTCGTAGATCCAGCGCTGGTTGCCGCTGGAGGCATCGAAGCCGATCAGCTTGTCGTCCTGGGTCTGCACCACCACCACGTCGCCGTTGGTGGCCGGGGCAGCCAGCACTTCGCTGGTGACCTTGGCGCGCCACTTCTGCTCGCCGGAACCGGAGTCCAGGGCGATCACGTCGCCACGCAGGGTGCCCAGCAGGACCATGCCGCTGCCCACGCCGACGGCGCCGGAGATCGGCAGATCAAGGTCTTTCTTCCACAGCACTTCGCCGGTTTCACGCTGCATGGCCATGACGCGGCCTTCGGCAGACGCGGCGTAGATGGTCTGGCCATCCACGGCGGGCTCAAGCAGGTTGTACAGGTCGCCCTGGCCATCACCGACCGAGCGGCTCCACTGTTTCTCCAGGCGAACCTCTTCCTTGAAGTCGGTCAGTTCGGCCGGCGGCAGTTCTTTCTTGCTATTGCTGCTGCAACCCACAGCCATCAGGGTCAGTGCCAGCAGTGCAACGTGTTTCCAACGCAACATCTCAGGCGTCTCCCTTGGCCAGGTCGTCGAGTTTCATCTGCAGCGCGCCTACGGCAGCATCTTCCGGCAGGGCAGCCTTGGCCTTTTCGTAGGCGACGCGGGCGTCGTCATTGCGCTTGAGCTGCAACAGCAGGTCGCCACGCAGCTCTTCGCGGGTGGCAACGTAGGCTTTGTCGACGTTGCCGTCGAGCAGCTTCAGACCCTCTTCGGCCTTGCCCTGGGCAGCCAGGACACGGGCCAGGCGCTGGCGGGCCAGCTCGCCGAGGGTAGCGTCAACCGGCTTGTCGACCACGGCCTTGAGCTCAAGGGCGGCGTCATCCAGCTTGCCGCTGTCCACCGCGACCTTGGCGACGAACAGGCGGCCGTACTGGGCGTACGGAGTGCCGGCGAAGTCGGTATTCAGCTTGCCAGCGAGCTCGGCGACCTTGGCGGTGTCGGGCTTGCCAGTCGGGTTCAGCGCAGTTTCCAGCAGGGCCTGGTAAATGATGGAGGCACCCTGGGACTGGTTGTTCTGGTACTTTTTCCAGGCCTGCCAGCCGAACACCACGATCAGCGCCAGAGCGGCGCCGGTCAGCAGGGGCATGCCGTTACGCTGCCACCAGTCCTTGATGTCAGCGATCTGTTCTTCTTCGGTACGGTTACTCACCCCAATACTCCTATCCGCTCGATTCAGGCCTGCTGGAGGCAGGCAGCCAGGTGCTCGGGCAGAGCATCCCAGGCGATATTCTGTTGTTCGCCCTCGCCACGCAGGGGCTTGAAACCTACCACGCGGTTGGCCAGTTCGTCGTCACCCAGAATCATTGCGAACTGTGCGCCGCTCTTGTCGGCCTTCTTGAACTGGCTCTTGAAGCTGCCGGCACCGGCGTTGACCAGCAGACGCAGGCCCGGAATGGCCTCACGCAGCTTCTCCGCCAGGGTCAGCGCAGCCAGCTCGGCCGGCTCGCCAAAGGCGCAGACATAGAGGTCAGCCGGACGGTTCAGCTCGGCCGGGACCACGCCCAGGGTTTCCAGCAGCAGCACCAGGCGTTCCACGCCCATGGCAAAGCCAACGCCCGGCGTCGGCTTGCCGCCGAACTGGCTGACCAGGCCGTCATAGCGGCCCCCGCCGCAGACGGTGCCCTGGGCCCCGAGCTTGTCGGTGACCCATTCGAAAGCGGTGCGGCAGTAGTAGTCCAGGCCACGTACCAGCTTCTGGTTGATTTCGTAGCGCAGGCCGACCGCATCCAGGCGGGCCTTCAGACCCTCGAAGTGAGCGATCGACTCATCGTCCAGGTAGTCGTGCAGGCTCGGCGCGCCGACCAGCAGGGCCTGGGTACTCTCGACCTTGCTGTCGAGGATGCGCAGCGGGTTGGTGGTCATGCGGCGCTGGCTGTCTTCGTCCAGCTGCTCGAAGCGTTCCTGCAGGTAGGCCACCAGGTCATCGCGATAGCGCGCGCGGGCTTCGCTGGAACCCAGGGTGTTCAGCTGCAGGGTCACGGCGTCGGCCATGCCCAGCTTCTGCCACAGTCGCCAGGTGAGGATGATCAGTTCGGCGTCGATGTCCGGGCCGGGCAGGTTGAAGACTTCCACGCCGATCTGGTGGAACTGGCGATAGCGGCCTTTCTGCGGCTTCTCGTAGCGGAACATCGGGCCGGTGTACCACAGCTTCTGTACCTGGCCGCCGCCCGACAGGCCATGCTCCAGCACAGCGCGTACGCAGCCCGCAGTGCCTTCCGGACGCATGGTCAGGGATTCGCCGTTGCGGTCGAGGAAGGTGTACATCTCCTTGTCGACCACGTCGGTGCCCTCGCCGATGCCGCGGGCGAAGAGCTCGGTGAACTCGAGGATCGGCAGGCGGATCTCGCTGTAGCCGTAGCTGTCCAGCAGGCCGGCGAAGGTGCGTTCCAGATAGCGCCAGGCCGGGGTCTGGTCCGGCAGGATGTCGTTCATGCCACGGATGGCTTGCAGGGACTTGCTCACTTAGGATCCTTGTTGCGGTCAGCCGCGCACGATGAGTGCGGCGTCGGCCTCGGCCTTCTCGGCCGCTTTTTCGCGGATCAGCCGTTCCAGCTCATCCACCAGGTTATCGTTCTGCAGCTTCTGCGCCGGCTTGCCGTCGATATAGATCAGGTTGCTCGGGGTGCCGCCGGTGAGGCCGATGTGGGCCTCCTTGGCTTCGCCCGGCCCGTTGACCACGCAGCCGATCACGGCGACGTCCAGCGGCACCAGCAGGTCCTCCAGGCGGCCTTCCAGCTCGTTCATGGTCTTGACCACATCGAAGTTCTGCCTCGAGCAGCTCGGGCAGGCGATGAAGTTGATGCCACGGGAGCGCAGGCGCAGCGACTTGAGGATGTCGAAGCCGACCTTGATCTCTTCCACCGGGTCGGCGGCGAGCGAGATGCGGATGGTGTCGCCGATGCCTTCGGCGAGCAGCATGCCCAGGCCCACGGCGGACTTCACGGTACCCGAGCGCAGGCCACCGGCTTCGGTGATCCCCAGGTGCAGGGGTTGCTCGATCTCTTTGGCCAGCAGGCGGTAGGCGGCGACGGCCATGAACACGTCGGAAGCCTTCACGCTGACCTTGAAGTTCTGGAAGTCCAGGCGCTGCAGGTGGTCGACGTGGCGCATGGCCGACTCCAGCAGAGCTTCCGGGGTCGGCTCGCCGTATTTCTTCTGCAGGTCCTTCTCCAGCGAACCGGCGTTGACGCCGATGCGAATCGGGATGTTCTTGTCGCGGGCGGCATCCACCACGGCCTTCACACGATCTTCGCGACCGATGTTGCCGGGGTTGATACGCAGGCAGTCGACGCCCAGTTCGGCCACGCGCAGGGCGATCTTGTAGTCGAAGTGGATATCGGCAACCAGCGGGACCTTCACCTGCTGCTTGATCTTGCCGAACGCCTCGGCGGCGTCCATGTCCGGCACGGAGACGCGGACGATGTCGGCGCCTGCGTCTTCCAGACGACGGATCTGGGCCACGGTGGCTGCCACATCCAGCGTGTCGGTGTTGGTCATGCTCTGCACGGCGATGGGGGCGTCCCCACCCACCGGCACGTTACCCACCCAGATCTTGCGGGACAGGCGACGTTTGATCGGAGACTCGCAATGCATCTTACTGTCCACCCAACTTCAGGCGAGCGGTGCCACCGCGCGCCGGTGTGACTTCGACCGGCTGGCCGTTGTAGCTGACCTGGGCGCCCTGGGCGAAGCCCAGGCGCAGCTGGACCGGTGCCTTGGCGGCGACTTCCAGCGAATCACCCTTGCGCTTGAGGCCCTCGAGGACAACCTTGCCATCGGCATCGGTCACCTGGGTCCAGCAATCGGCGCTAAATTGAACCTTGACCACGCCCTGGCCAGCGGAAGCGACCACCGGAGCGGCAGGCGCCTCGGTCGGAGCCGCAGGGGCAACCGGAGCGGCCGGGCTGGCCGGAGCGACGGGCTGCTGTGCAGCCGATTGCTGGGCAGGGGCCTGCGGGACCTGGGCCGGAGCGGTTTCGGCAACGGACGGGGCACCCGGAACTGCCGGGGCAGTAACGGCCGGCGGAGTGCCTTCGGCCGGGGCTTCGGCACTGCCGGTATCGCCGGCCGGCTCGGTCGGAACCACCGGAGTGTTGGCCTGGTCCTCGGCGACAGCCTGGTCTTCCGGCTCGTCGAGGGTGTGGATTTCGGTAGTGCCGTCGGCGCTTTCGACCTCGACATGCTCCATGTTCAGGCTACCGGTCTCGGCCGGGCGCGCAGCACGCTCCTGCCACCAGAAGTAGCCGAAGCCGATGAGCACGGCCAAGAGTGCCAGGCTGAACAGGCGCAGCAGGTTACGCGACAGACGTACCGGCTCGACCACGCGGCCGAGCGCCTGGACGTTGCTGCCGGTGGCGTCGGTGCCGGTGTACTGGTCGAAGGCAGTGACCATCTGGGCCTGGTCCATGCCCAGCAGCTTGGCGTAGGCGCGGATATAGCCACGGGCGAAGGTGTGGCCCGGCAACTGGTCGAACGAGCCCTGCTCCAGTTGGCGCAGTGCATTCTCGGTCAGGTTCAGCTGGCCGGCGACCTGAGCGGTGCTCCAGCCCTTGTTCTCGCGCGCCTGGCGCAGGGTTTCGCCAGGGTTGGCGCGGGTCGTGCCGATGACATCGGACTGCGACGTATTCATCATTTATCCGCCTGGTATGCCTGGTATTCAGGAGAAGCGGGATACAGGCGCTTGAGTTGCAGCCCGTAGCTGGCAGCGGTATCCCGGTCGTCGTAGATCTTTGCCAGTCGAATCCCCAGCAGCAGGCTGCGCGCGGTCTGCGGGCCCCGCTTGAGGTATTCCTCGTAGTAGGCGCGAGCCGGCACGTACTCGCGATCCTGGTAGTTCAGTTCAGCCGACTCGAGCAGCGCGCCCGTCGAATTGCGATTCAGGCGGATGGCCTTCTCGAAGAATTCCTTGGCCTGCGCCCGGTTGTTCAGCTTCAGGCTTACCAGACCGAGGTTCTCGAAGACGCGCGAACGCTCGGAATAGAGCCCGTCTTCGGTAGCCTTCATGTAGGTGTCGTAGGCCTCCTGGTAGCGCTTCTGCTCGAACAGGAAACCGCCGTAGTTGTTCAGGATGCGCGCATCGCCCGAGCGCGAGGACAACGCCTTGCGGAACTCGCTCTCGGCGAGCTTGGGCTCTTTCTCGACCTGATAGACCACAGCCAGGGCAGCGTGGGCGTCGGCGCTGGACGAATCGATGTCCAGGGCCTGGCGCAGCGGCACCTTGGCCTGCTCGGTATTGCCCATCTGCAGGTAACCGATGCCCAGCTGGATGTAGGCGTCACGCGCCTCGTTCCGGCCCTTGTCGGTCTTCAGAGGATCCTGTTTACCAGTCGTCACGCAACCCGTCAGCACGGTTGCCAACAGTAAGCACAGCGCGGCGCGCAGGGTCATCGGAATCCTCCCTAGTTCAGTTTCGGTTGGTAGCTGGCGCGGCCTGGTCGGCATCGGCGGCCAGCTGACGTACGGCAATATAACGTTCGCTGCGGCGGGTGCGGTCCATCACCTGGCCTACCAGCTGACCACAGGCGGCATCGATATCGTCGCCACGGGTGGTACGAACGGTCACGTTGAAGCCGCTCTTGTGCAGCATGTCCTGGAAACGGCGAATGGCATTGTTGCTCGGACGCTCGTAACCGGAATGCGGGAACGGATTAAACGGAATCAGGTTGATCTTGCAAGGGAAATCCTTGAGCAGTGCGATCAGCTGCTCAGCATGCTCGGGCTGGTCGTTGACACCGGCCAGCAGGGTGTACTCGATCGTCAGCACGCGTTCCTTGCCCAGGCGCGTGATGTAGCGGTAGCAGGAATCGAGCAGCATCTCGAGCGGGTACTTCTTGTTGATCGGTACCAGCTTGTTGCGCAGTTCGTCGTTGGGCGCGTGCAGTGACAGGGCCAGGGACACATCGGTCACTTCGGCGAGCTTGTCGATCATCGGCACCACGCCGGAGGTGGACAGGGTCACCTTGCGCTTGGAAATGCCGTAGCCGAGGTCTTCCATCATGATGCTCATGGCGGTCACGACATTGTCGAAGTTCAGCAGCGGCTCGCCCATGCCCATCATCACCACGTTGGTGATGGCACGGTCAATCTTGCCCGGGATAGTCCCGAACGACTGGTTGGCGATCCACACCTGACCGATGATCTCGGCGGAGGTCAGGTCGCTGTTGAAGCCTTGCTTGCCGGTGGAGCAGAAGCTGCAGTCCAGCGCGCAACCGGCCTGCGACGACACACACAGGGTGCCGCGGCCGCCTTGCGGGATGTACACGGTCTCGACGCAACTGCCCGAAGCCACGCGCACCACCCACTTGCGGGTACCGTCAGCGGAAATATCCTGGCTGACGATCTCCGGAGGACGAATTTCGGCAACGGCCTCGAGCTTTTCGCGCAAGGCCTTGCCGACGTTCGTCATGGCGCTGAATTCGACAGCGCCAAAGTGGTGAATCCATTGCATCACCTGGCCGGCGCGGAAGCGCTTTTCACCGATGGACTCGAAGAATTCCTCGAGCTGGGGCTTGGTCATACCCAGCAGGTTGGCCTTTACAGCGGTATCAGTCATGGATTCACCCTCGCTCATTCGCCGTTATCAGCGAATGCGCTCGCACACCTCGGTGCTGGAGAAGAAGTAAGCGATTTCGCGGGCAGCCGAAGCTTCCGAGTCGGAACCGTGTACGGCGTTCTCGTCGATGGAAACGGCGAAGTCGGCGCGGATGGTGCCAGCGTCGGCTTTCTTCGGATCGGTGGCGCCCATCAGCTCACGGTTGCGCAGGATGGCGTCTTCGCCTTCCAGGACCTGAACAACGACCGGGCCGGAGGTCATGAAGGAAACCAGGTCCTTGAAGAAGGGACGCTCTTTGTGCTCGGCGTAGAAACCGCCAGCTTCGCGCTCGGACAGCTGAACCATCTTGGAAGCGACAACGCGCAGGCCGGCTTTCTCGAAGCGGGTCAGGATTTCGCCGATGACGTTCTTGGAAACGGCGTCGGGCTTGATGATGGAGAAGGTACGTTGCAGGGCCATGGAAATAACTCCGAAAAGCAAGGTTGGTAATGCCAAGAAGCCCCTGGCGTGGCCAGGAGCTCCTGCGATTCTAGGGTTTGCCGCGCGCCGCGCCCGATGGGCGGAAGCCGCGAAACCGGCCCGACTGCGACAGGGCCGGCGACTGGAAAATTCCCGCGGGGAATTTTTCGACAGCTCACCTAAAGATAAAACCCGCGAATTATACGCGGGTTCATGACAAATGGGTACGCGGCTCTGGTGA
Source organism: Pseudomonas sp. YH-1 (assembly GCF_051990045.1). Classification (NCBI taxonomy): domain Bacteria; kingdom Pseudomonadati; phylum Pseudomonadota; class Gammaproteobacteria; order Pseudomonadales; family Pseudomonadaceae; genus Pseudomonas; species Pseudomonas sp. YH-1. The sequence goes on from NZ_CP178184.1 coordinate 6,270,682, forward strand.
GCCGCGACCTCAGTCGGCTTCTTCGATCCAGGCGGCCTGGATGGCCTCCAGGACCTTTTCCCCGCCGCGGGAAGGATCGTCGCTGAACTCCGGCAATGCCAGCACCCAACGGTGCAGATCGACGAAATTCACGTAGCGCGGATCGACGTCCGGCTTGGATTCGGCCAGCTGGATGGCGATTTCGAGCACATCAACCCATTTCAGACTCATGCGAACGCTCCGCCTCAGTGACCTTCGGACACCTGGTTGATGGTGTATTTCGGAATTTCCACCACCAGATCGGTCTCGCCGACCACCGCCTGGCAGGACAGGCGCGAATCCGGCTCCAGACCCCAGGCCTTGTCCAGCATGTCGTCTTCCAGCTCGTCGGAGGCCTCCATGGAATTGAAGCCTTCACGCACGACCACGTGGCAGGTGGTGCAAGCACAGGACATCTCGCAGGCGTGCTCGATCTCGATGCCGTTGCGCAGCGCCGCCTTCATGATGGTTTCGCCCGGCTGGGCTTCGATCACGGCACCTTCGGGGCAGTGTTCGGCGTGGGGCAGAAAGACAATCTGCGGCATCTTCGCTTATTCCTCGATTTCGTTGAGCCGGCGACCGGCCAGTGCGGCTTTGACGGTGGCGTCCATACGGCGCGCGGCAAAGGCGTCGGTCAGCTGGGACAGACGCTTGATCTGTAGTTCGATGGCACCGGCATCGCTGCCGGCAGCCAGCTCGCGCAGCGAGTCCATGCCGGCATCGATGACCAGGCGCTCATCGGCTTCCAGCAGGCGCTCGCCGTCGGCATCCAGCGCGGACTGCACGGCCTCCAGCAGACGCTGGGCTTCAACCTGCTGCTCGCGCAACGTGCGGGCGGCCATGTCGTCGCCGGCGTACTGGAAGGAATCCTGCAGCATGCGGGCGATTTCGCCATCGGTCAGGCCGTAGGAAGGCTTGACCTGGATGCTCGCCTCGACACCGGAGGACAGCTCGCGGGCGGAAACGCCCAGCAGGCCATCGGCATCGACCTGGAAGCTGACGCGGATCTTCGCCGCGCCCGCCACCATCGGCGGAATGCCGCGCAGCTCGAAGCGCGCCAGGGACCGGCAGTCCTTGACCAGCTCACGCTCGCCCTGCAGCACGTGAATCATCATGGCCGTCTGGCCATCCTTGTAGGTGGTGAATTCCTGGGCACGCGCCACCGGGATAGTGGTATTGCGCGGAATCACCTTCTCCATCAGCCCGCCCATGGTTTCCAGGCCGAGCGACAGGGGAATCACATCCAGCAGCAGCAGCTCTTCACCGCGTTTGTTGCCCGCCAGGGCATCGGCCTGGATAGCGGCACCGATGGCGACCACCTGATCCGGATCGATATCAGTCAGCGGCTCGCGACCGAACAGCTCGCCCACCAGCTCGCGAACGCGAGGCACGCGAGTGGAGCCACCCACCATGACCACGGCGCTGACTTCTTCCAGTTCGATGCCGGAATCACGCACGGCACGACGGCAGGACTTGAGGCTGCGCTGGACCAGCGGGTCAATCAGCGAATCCATCTGGGCGCGAGTCAGCTCACCGGCCCAACTGTCGTAGGCTACGGCAACGCTGGCACTGTCGGTCAGGGCTTCCTTGGCAGCACAGGCAGTCTGCAGCAGACGGCGCTGGGCACCCGGATCGAGGTCAGCCGAGATACCAGCCTGCTCGATGATCCAGCCGGCGATGACATGGTCGAAGTCGTCGCCGCCCAGGGCAGTGTCGCCACCGGTGGCCAGGACCTCGAAGACACCACGGGTCAGGCGCAGGATGGAGATATCGAAAGTACCGCCGCCCAGGTCGTAGATGGCAACCAGGCCTTCGGCATTCTTGTCCAGGCCATAGGCCACAGCGGCAGCGGTCGGCTCGTTGAGCAGACGCAACACGTGCAGACCAGCCAGGCGCGCAGCGTCCTTGGTGGCCTGACGCTGGGCGTCATCGAAATAGGCGGGAACAGTGATCACCGCCCCCACCAGCTCGCCACCCAGGGTGGATTCGGCGCGCTGACGCAGGACGCGGAGGATTTCCGCCGAAACTTCCACGGGGCTCTTGGCGCCCTGGACAGTCTCGATGAAGGGCATGTGCGATTCGCCCTGGGTGAAGCGGTACGGCAATTGGCCGCCCAGCTGCTTCACGTCCTCGAGGCCGCGCCCCATGAAGCGCTTGACCGAGATGATGGAGTTCAACGGGTCTTGCGAGGCAGTGGCGCGCACGCTCTCACCCACCTCGATGCGATCGGCGAGGTAACGCACTGCCGAAGGCAGGATCACTTCGCCGCGGTCGTCCGGCAACGGCGCCGCGACGCCGCTGCGCACGGCAGCGACCAGGGAATTCGTGGTGCCCAGGTCAATCCCCACTGCCAGGCGACGCTGGTGTGGCTGGGGGCTTTGTCCGGGCTCGGCGATCTGCAGTAGGGCCATGCGGTTTCTAATCAGGCTATCGGGCGCGGCGCGAGCCGCGCGAATTAATCGTCGAGTCGCTCTTCCAGCTGCCGCACTTCCTGCGCCAGCTTGTCGAGGAACTGCATGCGACGCACCAGGCGCTCAGCCAGGTCACGGCGGGCGGCGTCATCCCAGCAATCGGCGAAATCCTCTTCCAGCCGTTGCTGGGCGGACTTCAGCTGACGCTTGAACTGCGCCACACCGTCGAGATCGGCGCTTTCCTGCAGGTCTTCCAGGTCCTCGCGCAGCTGCATCTGCTGCAGGAGGAACTCCGGATCCTGCACCGTGGCTTCCAGCGGCAGCGCATCGCCGCGCAGGGCCAGCAGGTACAGGGCACGACGCGGAACGCTCTTCAGCGTCTGGTAGGCATCGTTGAGTTCGGCGGCCTTGGCCTGCGCCAGTCGCTGCTCGCGCTCGGAAGCGTCGGCGAAACGGTCCGGATGGACGGTGCGCACCAACTCCCGGTAGCGATTGCCAAGGGCTTCCAGATCGATCCGGAAGCCCGGCTGCAGGTCGAACAGCGCGAAGTGACAGGGACTACCCACACCCAGCCTCAGACGTTGAAGCTTTCGCCGCAGCCACACTCACCGCGCACGTTCGGGTTGTTGAACTTGAAGCCCTCGTTGAGGCCTTCCTTGGTGAAGTCCAACTCGGTGCCGTCGAGGTAGACCAGGCTTTTCGGGTCAATGATGACCTTCACGCCGTGGCTCTCGAAGACCTGATCCTCGGCTGCCAGCTCGTCGACGAACTCCAGCACATAGGCCAGCCCGGAACACCCGGTGGTGCGCACGCCAAGACGAATGCCCTCGCCCTTGCCGCGCCCCTCGAGGGAGCGGCGAACGTGATTGGCGGCGGATTCGGTCATGCTGATGGCCATGGGAACTCCTTACTCAACGAATCGCTTCAGAGCAGACCTTTCTTCTGCTTGTAGTCGCGCACGGCCGCCTTGATGGCGTCCTCGGCGAGTACCGAGCAGTGGATCTTCACCGGCGGCAGGGCCAGTTCTTCGGCGATGGTGGTGTTCTTGATGGATTCGGCTTCGTCCAGGGTCTTGCCCTTCATCCACTCGGTGGCGAGGGAGCTGGAGGCGATGGCCGAACCGCAGCCGTAGGTCTTGAACTTGGCATCTTCGATAACGCCCTGCTCGTTGACCTTGATCTGCAGGCGCATCACGTCGCCGCAGGCCGGCGCACCGACCATGCCGGTGCCGACGTCCGGATCTTCGGCATTGAGCTTGCCGACGTTGCGCGGGTTTTCGTAGTGGTCGATGACCTTGTCACTGTAAGCCATGGCTAATCCTCACTTCTATGGGGCGGGTCAGTGGGCCTGCCATTCGACCTTGGACAGGTCGACACCCTCTTTGAACATATCCCACAGCGGCGAGAGCTCACGCAGCTTGGAAACGGCTTCCACCACCTTCTTGGCGGCGTAATCGACCTCTTCTTCAGTGGTGAAGCGGCCGAAGCTGAAACGGATAGAGCTGTGCGCCAGTTCGTCATTGCGACCCAGGGCGCGGAGCACGTAGGACGGCTCCAGCGAGGCCGAGGTACAGGCGGAACCGGACGAAACGGCCAGGTCCTTGAGCGACATCATCAGCGACTCGCCTTCAACGTAGTTGAAGCTGACGTTGAGGATGTTCGGTGCGTAGGAAGTGGGGCTGCCATTGAGGTACAGCTCTTCCAGGTCCTGAACCTGATCGAAGAAGCGCTTGCGCAGGCCTTCGATGCGGGCCATTTCCTGGTGCATTTCTTCCTTGGCGATGCGGAAGGCCTCGCCCATGCCGACGATCTGGTGGGTCGCCAGGGTACCCGAACGCATGCCGCGCTCGTGTCCACCGCCGTGCATCTGGGCCTCCAGGCGCACGCGCGGCTTGCGGCGCACGTACAGCGCACCCATGCCTTTGGGGCCGTAGACCTTGTGGGCAGAGAAGGACATCAGGTCGACCTTGAGTTTTTCCAGGTCGATATCCACCTTGCCGGCCGACTGGGCGGCGTCGACGTGCAGCAGAATGCCGCGCGAGCGGGTCAGCTCGCCGATGGCGGCGATGTCGTTGATGCTGCCGACTTCGTTGTTCACGTGCATGACCGAGACCAGGATGGTGTCGTCACGCAGGGCGGACTCGACCATCGCCGGGGTGATGATGCCCTCGGGAGTCGGTTCCAGGTAGGTCACTTCGAAGCCTTCGCGCTCCAGCTGGCGGCAGGTATCCAGGACCGCCTTGTGCTCGATCTTCGAGGTGATGATGTGCTTGCCCTTGGTCGCGTAGAAGTGCGCGACACCCTTGACGGCGAGGTTATCGGACTCGGTAGCACCGGAAGTCCAGACGATCTCACGGGGGTCGGCATTGACCAGTTCGGCGACCTGGCGACGGGCGTTCTCAGCTGCTTCCTCGGCCTTCCAGCCGAAGAGGTGGGAACGCGAAGCCGGGTTGCCGAAATTGCCGTCAACCAGCAGGCAGTCGGCCATTTTCTGAGCGACACGCGGATCCACCGGGGTGGTGGCGGAGTAGTCGAGGTAAATCGGCAATCTCATCAGGTAACTCCTACAGGCGGGCGTTCGCTCAATCGATGGCGGACGCTTCAATCTTGTCGAGGCGCAGCGGCTTACTGCCCGAGCAACGACGCTCGTCCTGGCGCTGGGCGACCTCTTGAACTTCGCGGCGCTCGACCAGGTCGGCCAGGCTGATGCCGCTGAGGAACTCGTGAATCTGCTGGCTGAGGTCACACCACAGATGGTGGGTCAGGCAGGTATCGCCGGAGTGACAGTCGCCCTGCCCCTGACAGCGGGTAGCGTCGACCGACTCATTGACCGCATCGATCACCTGGGCGACGTGGATGCCGGTCATGTCGCGGGACAGCTGGTAGCCGCCGCCCGGACCACGCACGCTGACCACCAGGTTGCCACGGCGCAACTTGGCGAACAGCTGTTCCAGGTAGGACAGGGAGATACCCTGGCGCTCGGAGATATCGGCGAGAGAAACCGGGCCACGCTGGGCGTGCAACGCCAGATCGAGCATGGCGGTGACGGCATAGCGGCCTTTGGTGGTCAATCGCATGGGGAAATCCGGAAGAATCGCTGGTATGGCGGGAGTATGCTCTTTTCCGACTATTTAAGTCAACTATAAGACCTATTACTTTAGTCGGAATTAGCCAGCGAACGGCGGCATATTGTAGCAGCAATGCAAGGGCCGGCGCATCACTGCGCCGACTTGCTGCTCTCTTCGTCCTTGACTCCGGCGAAATCCTCTTCCCGCAGAACCGGAAGATCTTTCGCACAGTAGTCACTGCCCAACGCTGTCAGCGCCTTGCACATGCCTTCCAGGCGACCGTCGACCGCCTGCAGGTGGTCGAGCAACTGGCCAATGGCGCGGGCCACCGGGTCAGGCATGTCCTGGCCGACGCCGTAGGCATCGAACCCGAGCTTTTCTGCCATGGCCTGGCGCTTGGCGGCCTGATCCGCGTCATCCTTGACGATGATGCGGCCCGGAATACCCACAACGGTGGCTCCCGGCGGCACCTCTTTGGTCACCACGGCATTGGAGCCGACCTTCGCCCCGGCACCGACGGTGAACGGCCCAAGCACCTTGGCGCCCGCACCCACCACCACGCCATCGGCCAGGGTCGGGTGACGCTTGCCCTTGTTCCAGCTGGTGCCCCCCAGGGTCACGCCCTGATAGATGGTCACGTCGTCGCCGATCTCGGCGGTTTCGCCAATGACGATGCCCAGGCCGTGATCAATGAAGAAGCGGCGACCGATCTTCGCGCCCGGATGGATCTCGATGCCGGTCATCCAGCGACCGAAGTTCGACACCATGCGCGCCAGCCATTTCCAGCCGGACGTCCACAGGCCGTGGGCCAGGCGGTGCAACCAGACAGCATGCAGCCCCGGGTAGCAGGTGAGCACCTCGAAGGCGTTGCGAGCCGCCGGATCACGATGGAATACGCTTTGAATATCTTCGCGTACACGCTCAAACATCTTCATCACTCCGCTTGGAAAGCTCCCCACGGGCAGCTTTCTGTGTCTCGGTGAGAATACCCCGCAGGATATTCATCTCCAGCTTGCTGACGCCGCTGCGGCCGTACAGGCGGCGCAGGCGCGACATCAGGTGGCGCGGTTTCTGCGGATCGAGGAACTGGATATCCACCAGGGTCGACTCCAGGTGCGCGTAGAAGCGCTCCAGTTCGTCCGACGTCACCGGAACGCTGTTGAGCATCGCGGTGGACTCGACCTTTTCCTGCTTGGTCGGCTGCCCCTGGACGGCCAGCCAGGCCATGCGCACCTCATAGACCAGCACCTGCACCGCCGTCGCCAGGTTCAGCGAGCTGAACTCGGGATTAGCCGGGATGTGCACATGGAACTGACATCGCTGCAGCTCCTCATTGGTCAGGCCGGCGTACTCGCGACCAAACACCAAAGCGACCTCGCCACCCTGCTGGATGTGCTCCAGGCTGGTGGTGGCGCACTCGCGGGGATCTAACAGCGGCCAGGGGATGCGGCGATCGCGGGCGCTGGTGCCGAGCACCAGGCTGCAGCCCGCCAGGGCATCTTCAAGGGTGGGAACGACCACGGCCGCGTCGAGAATGTCATCAGCACCGGAAGCGCGCGCACGCGCCTCACCGCTGGGGAAATCCATCGGATCGACCAGCACCAGGCGCGACAGCCCCATGTTCTTCATCGCACGGGCCGTACCGCCGATATTGCCGGGATGGCTGGTGTTGACCAGCACCACGCGAATTTTGTCGAGCAACGCGCGACTCCACACAAAAAGCGAAAAAGGGAGGGAATCCTACCGCAGCAGTGGGTCTTGCGCCACGCAGGCGACAGGTCGCTCTATGAACGCTGGCGCTTTCTGCTAGAATGTCCGGCTTTCTTTAACGACCCAGGTGACCTCTCCATGCAGCCTATGCTGAATATCGCCCTGCGCGCCGCTCGCAGCGCCGGTGAACTGATCTTCCGCTCCATCGAACGCCTGGACACCCTGTCGGTCAACGAGAAAGAAGCCAACGACTACGTCACCGAAGTCGATCGCGCGGCCGAGCTCTCCATCGTCACCGCCCTGCGCAAGGCCTACCCGAACCACGGGATCATGGGCGAAGAAGGCGGCATGCTCGAAGGCAGCGGCGAAGGCGCCGATTACCTGTGGATCATCGATCCGCTGGACGGCACCACCAACTTCATCCACGGCGTTCCGCACTATGCCGTCAGCATCGCCTGCAAATACCGCGGTCGCCTCGAGCACGCCGTGGTCCTCGACCCGGTCCGCCAGGAAGAATTCACCGCCAGCCGTGGCCGTGGCGCCGCGCTGAACGGCCGTCGCCTGCGCGTCAGCAACCGCAAGAGCCTGGAAGGCGCCCTGCTCGGCACCGGCTTCCCGTTCCGCGACAGCCAGATGGATAACCTGGACGCCTACCTGGGCATGTTCCGCAGCCTGGTCGGCCAGACCGCCGGCATCCGCCGCGCCGGCGCCGCCAGCCTGGACCTGGCCTACGTCGCCGCCGGCCGTTACGACGCATTCTGGGAATTCGGCCTGTCCGAGTGGGACATGGCCGCTGGCGCCCTGCTGATCCAGGAAGCGGGGGGCCTGGTGAGCGATTTCACCGGCGGTCACGAGTTCCTGGAGAAGGGCCAGATCGTTGCCGGCAACACCAAGTGCTTCAAGGCGCTGCTGACCAGCATCCAGCCTCACCTGCCGCCGTCGCTCAAGCGCTGAGCCTGAGCCTCGACGAAAAAGCCCGGCAATGCCGGGCTTTTTTTGTGCCTGCGGGAATGTCATGCCCGCCCGCAGGGACAGCCGGCTCGCGAAGCTTTCATCCTGCGACCAGAGGGTTGAGGCGGCTCGCGAGCAAGCTCGCTCCTACAACAAACAGAAAAGAAAAAGGCGCCCGATGGGCGCCTTTTTCCGTTCACTCCTGGCGACTGCTTATTGCTGACCCAGGATCAAACGGCCGCTCTTGTCGACCGGTATCTGCGAGCCCGGATCGCGGTCCATGCGGACCTGACCGGCCTTGCCGTCAAGCAGGTACTTCACGTCATAGCCGACAACCTTCTCGCTGGTGTCATTGACGGTACTGCAACGGGTTTCGGTGGTGGTGTAGGTGTCACGCTCCTGCATGCCTTCCTGCACCTTGTTGCCCGCATAACCGCCGCCGATGGCGCCCGCCACGGTGGCGATCTTCTTGCCGTTACCGCCGCCGATCTGATTACCCAGCAGGCCGCCAGCGATGGCGCCGATCGCCGTACCGGCGATCTGATGCTGGTCCTTGACCGGACGCTGGTGGGTCACCGCCACGTCCTTGCAGACCTGACGCGGATTCTTGATGGTTTCCTTGACCGGCTGAACGGCGAGCACCTCGGCGTATTCGGGCGCGCGGTCCACCAAGCTGTAGGTAGCCACGGCGCCACCGGCAGTCACGCCTACAGCGCCCAGCACGGTACCGATTAGCAACGACTTGTTCATAGGGTTCTCCTGGTCTTTCTTCTCATTCGGGCCTTGCCCTTTACCCTGCCTTGGAGCCGTCCATTTGTAAGAAAGTTCCGGCCTATACGTGACACAGTGCCTACAAACAAAAACTCCCGCCGAAGCGGGAGTTTTCAGTGGAAGGCCGGAAGCGCTCTATTACGGGCGCTCGTCGACTTCCTTGCTCGGCGGAGGAATCAGGTCCTCGCTGGACAGGTTCAGCCAGATCAATACCACGTTGGCGATGTAGATCGACGAGTAGGTACCCGCCATGACACCGACGAACAGGGCGATGGAGAAGCCGAACAGGTTGTCGCCACCAAAGAACAGCAGAGCAGCGATGGCCAGCAGGGTCGACACCGAGGTGGCGATGGTCCGCAGCAAGGTCTGGCTGGTCGAGATGTTGATGTTCTCGATCAGGCTGGCCTTGCGCAGTACGCGGAAGTTCTCGCGTACCCGGTCGAAGATCACGATGGTGTCGTTCAGCGAGTAGCCCACCACCGCCAGCACCGCGGCGAGCACAGTCAGGTCGAAGGTGATCTGGAAGAACGACAGCACGCCCATCACGATGATGGCGTCGTGGATCAGCGAGAGGATCGCACCCAGGGCGAACTTCCACTGGAAGCGGAAGCCCACGTACAACAGGATGCCGCCCAGCGCCAGGAGCATGCCGAGGCCACCCTGGTCGCGCAGCTCTTCACCCACCTGCGGGCCGACATACTCGACGCCATTCACCTTCGCCGGATTGGAAGCATCGGCCTGCTGCAGCGCAGTGGCGACCTTCTTGCCCAGTTCAGGGTCTTCGCTGGGCATACGCACCAGCACGTCCTTGGTATCACCGAAGCTCTGTACCACAGCTTCGCTGTAACCGGCGGCAACCAGCTGTTCACGCACCTTGGAGAGGTCGGCAGGCTGCTCGTAGCTCAGCTTGATCGACGTACCGCCGGTGAAGTCCAGGCCGAAGTTGATGCCTTTGAATACCCAGCTGCCAAGGGCGATCAGGGTCAGGAGCAGGGTCGCGGCGAACGCAATGTTGCGCACGCCCATGAAGTTGATAGTACCGATCTTGATATTCATCTCTGGCCCCTTAGATCCACAGCTTCTTAACGTCGCGGCCGCCGTAGATCAGGTTCACCATTGCGCGGGTGACCAGAATGGCAGTGAACATCGAGGTGAGAATACCCAGGGACATGGTCACGGCGAAGCCCTTCACCGGGCCGGTGCCCATGGCGTAGAGGATGCCGCCGACCAGCAGCGAGGTCAGGTTGGCGTCGATGATCGCAGTGAAGGCACGGTTGAAGCCCTCGTGGATCGCCCGCTGCGTCGACATGCCCGCCGCCAGTTCCTCGCGTATCCGCGAGAAGATCAGCACGTTGGCGTCCACCGCCATACCCATGGTCAGTACGATACCCGCGATACCCGGCAGGGTCAGGGTCGCACCGAGGATCGACATCAGCGCCACCAGCATGACCATGTTGAAGCCCAGGGCCACGGTGGCGATCACGCCGAAGAAGCGGTAGATGACGATGATGAACAGGGAAACGAAGACCATGCCCCACAGGGAAGCGTCGATACCCTTGGCGATGTTGTCCGCCCCCAGGCTCGGGCCGATGGTGCGTTCTTCGGCGAAGTACATCGGCGCGGCCAGGCCGCCAGCGCGCAGCAGCAAGGCCAGTTCCGAGGACTCGCCCGGGGCGTCCAGGCCGGTGATGCGGAACTGGTTGCCCAGCGGCGACTGGATGGTCGCCAGGCTGATGATCTGCTTCTCTTCCTTGAACGCCGGAACGGCGACATCCTGCTCGACGCCGTCGACGACCTGCTTGGTATAGCGGGTGATCGGCTTCTGCTCGATGAACACCACGGCCATGCTGCGGCCGACGTTGTTGCGGGTGGCACGGTTCATCAGCTCGCCGCCGTGGCCATCCAGACGGATGTTCACCTGCGGACGACCGTTCTCATCGAAGCTGGCGCTGGCGTCGGTGACCTGGTCACCGGTGATGATCACGCCGCGCTCCAGGCTTGCCGGCGGGCGACGCGGCTCGCGGAACTCGAAGGTCTCGGTGGAGGACTTGATCGCATCCGGCTCGGCGGCCAGACGGAACTCCAGGTTGGCGGTCTTGCCGAGGATACGCTTGGCTTCGGCGGTATCCTGCACGCCCGGCAGCTCGACGACGATGCGGTTGGCGCCCTGGCGCTGCACCAGCGGCTCGGACACGCCCAGCTCGTTCACGCGGTTGCGGACGGTGGTCAGGTTCTGCTTGATGGAGTATTCGCGGATCTCAGCCAGCTTGGTGGCGGTCATGGCCAGGCGCAGGACCTGCAGGCCATTACGCTCGCTCTGGGTAGCTTCGAAATCGCGGAAATCCTTGGCGATGATCGACTTGGCCTTGTCCAGGTCCGCGTCTTCGGTGAAGCCGAGCTGGATGCCACCATCCTGCACGGGCAGGCTGCGGTAGCGCACGCGCTCTTTACGCAGGGCGCTCTTGACCTCGTTCTCGTAGACCTTCAGGCGGGCGTCGACCGCCTTGTCCATGTCCACTTCCAGCAGGAAGTGCACACCACCGGACAGGTCGAGACCCAGTTTCATCGGGTGGGCGGCGATATTGCGCAGCCAGTTCGGAGTGGTCTGGGCCAGGTTCAGGGCAACTACGTAGTCGTCACCCAGCGCGCGGCGGACGATGTCCTTGGCCGGCAGCTGGTCTTCCTGCTTGGCGAGGCGGATCAGGCCGCTGTTCTTGCCCAGCGAGCCGGCCTTGACAGCGATACCTGCGTCGGCGAGAGCCTTGCTGGCCTTGTCGACGTCGGCCTGGGTGACCTGCAGCGCGGTGCTCGCGCCACTGATCTGGACGGCCGGATCGTCAGGATAGAGGTTGGGTGCGGAATAGATGAAACCAACGGCCAGGACCGCCAGGATCAGCAGATACTTCCACAGGGGATACTTGTTGAGCATGACACCGCCCGTTATGACGCGGGGCGCATCTTGCGCCCCGTCGGTTGGGTTTCTAAGTGGAGGATCAGATCGCCTTCAGGGTGCCTTTCGGCAGGGTCGCGGCGATCGCGGCCTTCTGGAACTTCAGCTCGACGTTGTCGGAAACCTCGACGACGACGAAGTCCTCGGCGACCTTGGTCACCTTGCCGGCGATACCGGCGGAAGTGACGACTTCATCGCCCTTCTGCAGGCCGGACAGCAGGTTCTTGTGCTCCTTGGAGCGCTTGGCCTGGGGACGCCAGATCATCAGGTAGAAGATGACCAGGAAACCGACCAGGAAAATCCACTCGAAGCCAGTGCCGGCCGGGCCTGCAGCAGCGGCGGGAGCTGCTGCGTCAGCGTAGGCAGCGGGAATCAGAAAACTCATTGGAAACTCCTGTCTCAAAGCTTTTTCGATGAATAAGGTCAGTCCGCCAGCGGCGGCACGGGAAGGCCGCGCTTGGCGTAGAAGGCGTCGACAAAGTTCGCCAATGTACCCTGTTGGATTGCCTCGCGCAAACCAGCCATAAGCCGCTGATAATGCCGCAAGTTGTGGATGGTATTGAGCATGCTGCCGAGCATTTCGCCGCACTTGTCCAGGTGGTAGAGGTAGGCGCGGGAGAAGTGCTTGCAGGTGTAGCAATCGCAGGTCGGGTCCAGCGGAGACTCATCGTGCTTGTGCACCGCGTTGCGAATCTTGATCACCCCGGTGTCAACGAAAAGGTGGCCATTGCGCGCATTGCGGGTGGGCATGACGCAGTCGAACATGTCGACGCCCCGGCGCACACCTTCCACGAGGTCTTCGGGTTTGCCCACACCCATCAGGTAACGAGGTTTGTCAGCCGGCATGTGCTGGGGCAGGAAGTCCAGCACGCGGATCATCTCTTCCTTGGGCTCGCCCACCGACAGGCCGCCGATGGCCAGACCGTCGAAGCCGATTTCCTGCAGGCCCTCGAGCGAACGCATGCGCAGCTCTTCGTGCATGCCACCCTGAACGATGCCGAACAGCGCCGAGGGGCTGTCGCCGTGGGCGGTTTTCGAGCGCTTGGCCCAGCGCAGCGACAACTCCATGGAGCGCTTGGCAACGTCGAACTCCGCCGGATACGGGGTGCATTCGTCGAAGATCATCACGATGTCCGAGCCCAGCGCGCGCTGCACGGCCATGGACTCTTCCGGGCCCATGAAGACCTTGGCGCCGTCTACCGGAGAGGCGAAGTACACACCCTCTTCCTTGATCTTGCGCAGCGCGCCCAGGCTGAAGACCTGGAAGCCGCCGGAGTCGGTGAGGATCGGCCCCTTCCACTGCATGAAGTCATGCAGGTCGCCGTGCTTCTGGATCACCTCGGTGCCCGGACGCAGCCACAGGTGGAAGGTGTTGCCGAGGATGATCTGCGCGCCGATGCCTTCGATGTCGTGCGGGAGCATGCCCTTCACGGTGCCGTAGGTACCCACCGGCATGAACGCCGGGGTTTCCACCACGCCGCGAGGGAAGGTCAGGCGGCCGCGACGGGCCTTGCCCTCGGTGGCCAGCAGTTCGAATTTCATGAAGCTCATGGATCAGTCCTCGGGGCCGCGCGGTGCCGGGTTGCGGGTGATGAACATGGCATCGCCGTAGCTGAAGAAGCGATAGCCCTGCTCCACCGCTGCCGCGTAGGCGGCCATGGTCTCGGGGTAGCCGGCGAAGGCGGAGACCAGCATCAGCAGGGTGGATTCGGGCAGGTGGAAGTTGGTGACCAGGGCGTCGACCACGTGGAACGGCCGCCCGGGGAAGATGAAGATATCGGTGTCGCCGCTGAACGGTTTGAGCACGCCATCGCGGGCGGCGCTTTCCAGAGAACGCACGCTGGTCGTGCCGACGGCGACCACGCGGCCACCGCGCGCCTTGCAGGCGGCCACGGCGTCGACCACGTTCTGGCTGACTTCCAGCCACTCGTTGTGCATGTGGTGATCTTCGATGCGCTCCACACGAACCGGCTGGAAGGTGCCGGCGCCGACGTGCAGGGTCACGAACGCGGTGTCCACGCCCTTGGCGCGAATCGACTCCAGCAGCGTCTCGTCGAAGTGCAGGCCGGCGGTCGGTGCGGCAACGGCACCGGCACGCTCCGCATAGACAGTCTGATAGCGCTCACGGTCGGCGTCTTCATCCGGACGGTCTATATAAGGCGGCAGCGGCATGTGGCCGACGCGCTCCAGCAACGGCAGCACGTCCTCGCTGAAGCCCAGCTCGAACAGGGCGTCGTGGCGCTGCAGCATCTCGGCCTCGCCGCCGCCGTCGATGAGGATCTTCGATCCCGGCTTGGGCGACTTGCTTGAGCGCACGTGGGCCAGCACGCGATGGCTGTCCAGCACGCGCTCCACGAGGATTTCCAGCTTGCCACCGGAGGCCTTCTGGCCGAACAGACGGGCAGGAATGACCCGGGTGTTGTTGAACACCATCAGGTCACCCGGCTTGAGGAAGCCGAGGATGTCAGCGAATTGCCGATGGCTGAGCTCGCCACTAGGTCCGTCCAGCACCAGCAGACGGCTGGAGCTGCGCTCCGGAAGCGGATGGCGGGCGATCAACGCCTCGGGCAGGTCGAAATGAAAGTCAGCGACACGCATGGGAAGAGCATTCTCGAAGGGGCGCGTATCTTACTGGAAATGCCAAATTCTGACCATTCGAGCCGATTGACCGGCGCAGAGCGCCTCCCTATACTGCGCGCCCATTGCCTCGGTGGCGGAATGGTAGACGCGGCGGATTCAAAATCCGTTTCTGGCGACAGAGTGAGAGTTCGAGTCTCTCCCGGGGCACCAAATAAAACCCGTAAGACGTTGTTCTTACGGGTTTTTTCTTTTCTGTTGGCGTAATTTTGGCGTAATGCAAAATCACGGGAGCCGGGATGAAAGGAAGCAAGCGAACCTTGGGGCATATCGTCTTCTTTGGTGTTGCCATCCTGTCCACAGGTGGATGGCTGAAGGGGCATCCGCCGCCCTATGTCGTCTTCTTTGGTCTGCCTGTGCTGTTCTTCTTTTGGGCCTGGCTCTATTCAGTTTTCTTCAGTGACTAATCACTGGCACGCCTGCACCGCCGCGCGCAGCTGCACCTCATAGCCCTTACGCTGCTCCAGCTCGGCCAGCAAGGCGCGCACCTTGGCCTGCAGGCTATCGCCCTTCTGAAGCGACGCAGTCGCCCAGGCCGGCGCCTCGACTGCCGGCGCCCGGCAGGGCACCGCCACCGGCACCTCCACGCGCACCGTACGCGGCTCATGCTCGACCTGGCCAGCGCACCCCGCCAGCGCAACCACCGACACCAGAAGCCACTTCATAGCCCCAGCTCCTTGTCGATCACGGCCTCTGCCGCAGCGCACTGGTCGCCCTCGGCGCGCTCCAGCTGCAGACGCTGGGCGGCGGCGTAGTGCTGGGCGGCCTGCTGGTGGGCGTCGGCGACAGCCTGGGCCGCCTTCGCCTGCCGCTGCTCTGCCTGGTTGGCCAACTCGCCGAGCTTGGCGCCCTGCTCCTTGGTCAGTTCCTCGAGGTTCCCCCGGGCGGTCTTGCACATGACCAGTAGCGCGGCAGTTGCGTCGAGCTGCGGCCGGTAGTGTCCGGCGGCCAGCCACGCACCAACTCCGGCGCCGGCACAGAGCAGCAACAAGACAGCCAGGGCCAGGGCGAGGAACTTCCCCTGGCCAGTCACTGGACCGCCTCCAGCGCCGCGGCGTAGTTCGCCGCCCACTTCTTCCGCAGCTCGGCGCGCTGGGCGGGCGTACCGCGATCGTATGCCCCCGGGCGCCAGGTTCTCAGGTACAGGTCCCAGGCCACCGACTCCTTGCCCAGCTCCGGCAGGCGGGCCGGATCGGTATAGAGCAGCAGGCGCGCCAGGCCGGCCGCCAGCACGTCGTCGTGCTCGATGGCGTTCCACACGTCAGGCGCAGCTGGGACAACGCCACGCACGGCACACAGGCCGGTTGCCAGGTCTCGGACGTCCTGGGCGCGGTAGCGCAGCAGGCCGGTGACCATGCCGCCGCCCTGCTCTGCCTGCCAGAACGACTTCGCCGGCCCGCTGCCCATCTGGCGGCGATAGGTGAATCGCGACTCCTGCAGCCCGATGGCCAGCAGCATGACGACCGCCTGCGGGCTTTCCATTTTTGCAGGCAGCAGCAACAGCGCCGGTTCGATGATCGAGCGGCGCACTTCTCGAAGGTCCATGGTTTTCTCCAGGCATAAAAAACCCGCCGAGTGGCGGGCTTGATTGGTAGGTACCGGGTTAGGTAGCGGGGAGTAGCTTCAACAATCCCTGAAGTTGCGCCTCCAACTGGGCGATTCGCTCAGCCTGGCCGCCAATCACCGCCTGTAGCTCAGCATCTTTCGACTGCGCGAACAGCAAAGCTTCAGCTGTAGCGGCGCCGACGATAGAGACGAACGCCGCATAGGCCTCGGTGTCTCCGTCATCAACCACAACGGGGGGATTGACCGTGGCGCTTATCACTACGCCATCGCGTAGCACCTCGCTGATGTACGACGCCTGGGAGGCGATCGAGCCATCCGGATTAACGCGGGTAAGCACCTCGTAGAGTCGGGTGCGTTCTTCGAAGGATGCCATGGTGTTAGCTCACGGTTGTGGTGGTATTGATGACCTGCCAGACAGAGCCATTCGATCGGCAGATCTTTGCGCCGCCAGCGGCGTTCGACACCTCAATGCAGTGCCCGCTATAGGCTGCAGCGGATGGCAGAGTGGCCAGCGTGTAGGGAGGAAACCTGAAGGGTGTGCTCAGCTGTACACCGCCCGTTGACCCGATCGACACGCGATCGGCGCCGGACGTTCCAAGCACAAGCGGTAGCTGTGCTCCAGCGCCCGTTGCAGCTGCCAGCAGCAGAATACTGGATCCGTTATTCTGGAAAACCCCCAACGGAGAGTTCTCCACATCCGCCGAAGAGAACAGTTGGAAACCAGATATCGCCGAAGTCCCATTCGGAATGATCGGAACCATTGTCTGACCATTTACAGTGCTCGTCTGGAAGAAGGTTCGGTTAGCCAGAGACCCCACACCAGATGAAAAATCGCCCACCAGTTTTCTACCATTACCGGTGAACTGCAGGCTGCCTGGCAACGCCATGGTCTCGCCAGTCTGGTACTCGGCCCAGCCGGTCGGCGAGCTGCCGCCGCTGTATTCGTAGCGAAGCGGGATGAAGTTGTTAGCCATTGAGGGTCACCGGCAGGTTGTAGGTCGTTCCGTTGTTCATCGTCAGCGCAAGCGTGCTGTTTGCGGACACATTGATGTAGGCGCCAATACCGCCGTTGAGCAGCACCGAAACCTTCGTCGGCCGGTTCATGGAGTAGGCCACTATCGTCCCGCTATGGTTGGTGACGTACTGGTCGTAACCGCTGCCCACGCGGACGAAGTAGATGCTGTCGGCCTCCAGCACCGCCGGCAGGCTGGCCACGAACTTGTGGTGCTTGATGTTGGCCATGCGCTCACCAGTTCAAGCCGTCCCAGCGGCTGTGGATTGGCTGCCCGTCGTAGAGCAGGCCGTCGGCGTCGGCGCCGAGCTTGTCCAGGGTGACCTTGTTGGCATGGCTGTGGGCAAGGCTGACGGCGTTGTCGATCTGCGCGGGCGTGCTGGTGGGCTTGCCCTGGATCGCCGCCCAGGTCAGCTGCACGTCCATCGACTCGTACTCAGCCACCTTCAGCCAGGTGCTCGTCGCCGGGTTCCAGGCGTACAGCGCAGCGCCGGCCGTCACCGTCGGGTCACCGGTGGCGTCCTGCACCAGCACGAACACCGCCTCTTCGGGGTCCAGCGCGTCGCGTGCGGCGATGTCAGCCACGAACAGCACCAGCGCGCCACTGCTGGGCAGGCTGGCCAGCGCGGCGGCGATCAGGGCATTGATCATCGCTGAGTTGCCCAGCGCCTTGGCTTCGCCGGCCTGGTTGGTCAGGTAGCTCTCGGCATAGTCGCCGTTGTCGACGTAGTAGAAGGCGTTCGGCTGCAGGGTGCCCGGCAGCGTGGTGACCTTGAAGAACTGAACATTGTTGGCCATGGGCCGCTCCTTACCATTCGTTGGATTGCCACTCGCTCAGGCCGGAGCCTGGTGCGCCCGGCGGGCCCTGCTCGCCGACGGTGACGATCACCAGTTCGGCCGGGGCCTCGACCGTCACCGCGTATTCATTGATCTGCTCGAGCAGGAACGGCGCTCCATCAGCCTCGATGGCCACCGCCCAGGGCTCGATCTGCTCGGTGTCGCTCATGCTCGCCTCACTGCTCTACGGTGACCGGTCCCCGGAAGAAGCGACTCACCGTGCCGTCGGCGAAGGTCACCTCGAGGTGATACCAGCCAGCGGTCCAGGTGATGGCCTGCGTGGTGTCGACGGCGATCTCCACGGCGAGCGTGCCCGGTGCCGCGGAGGTGATGCCGCTGCCCATGGTCAGCTCCAGGAGCTGAGCGCCGCCCTCCTCCCGCTCGCGGATGACCAGGCGCGCAGTGGCGCCGGTGAGGTCGACCGGAGGTTGGTAGATCAGTTGCCCGGCGCCCGGCACTGGCTTGAGGCCGGCACCGCTCACGCCGTTGATCTCCAGCGTGTCGGCGTCGACCACCTCCACCCGGTGCGGCAGTTGCCGCGGCGGCTCGCGGTTCAGCTCCTGCAGGCCGCTGGTGCCGATCACCCAAGCCAGCCAGTCGCCGGCCAGGCCATGGGCGGGAACCGTCAGCCGAACGGGCGCCGTGGCCGATATCGCCGTCAGCGGCCGGTACTCCTTCGGCGGCTGCATCAGCCGCCGGGTGTCGCGGTAGGTCGCACCCCGAATGAGGCGCATAGGTAGGCAGGCCGGCTGCATGGCTGGCTTCTCCTTGGGCAAGCGGGATGGTTACTCGGTGGGCTGGAGCTGCGGGATGATCACGGTGTTGTCGTAGGAGCGGATAAAGCGGAACACGTTCATGCCGTTCGCAATCGGGAAGGTGTAGGAGTTGTCGCCGGCATCGGTCGGCGTGCCGAGCGATTCCGGGATGACGTACACCGAGTGGGTCGCGGTGCTGAAGTCTACGCCCGGGATGATCTTGAGCGTCTTCTGGGTCGGCGAGCCCTTCACCAGCAGCAGAAGCTCGTGCACGTTGTCGTCCGCCGCCATGCTGCGCATGGTCAGCGTGAACGTGGTACCGGCACCGCCTGCGCTGATCTGAAGCGCCGTCTGCCCTGCCGGCCACACGATCGCCGTGGTATTGCCGGGAGCGAGCTCGTCGGTGGTCAGGGCGTACTCGACGCCGTTGCCGCCACCGCCGGCCGGCGGGTCACCCGTGAATACCGGATCGCCCCAGTCCGCCGCCGAGGCGGTGCCGGTGGCGACGTAGGTCTTCTTGTTCGTGGTGTCGACGTAGTGCGCGCCCACCGAGGGTGGTGCGCTGCTCGGGGCGCCCGCCCCGGTGACGATGTGTTGGACGTTCGCCATGTCATGCTCCAGTCAGATTGTTGCCCTGGCCATCGACCAGGTAGTTGCCGCTGCCGTCGAGCAGCACGCCGTCAGGTACGGTGCCGCCCTCGAGCACGGTGACGCGATCCTGCAGGTCTTGAAGCGCCGTCTGCTGCTGATCGATCAGCGTTGCCTGGGCGGCGATGTCGCCCTGCAGCTGGCCGATCAGCGCGGCCTGATTCCCTATTGCATCCTGCTGCTGGCCAATCAGTTCGGCTTGGTCAGCGATGGCGCCCGATTGGGTGGCCAGCGTGCTGAACAGCCCGCCGAGGGTGCCGGCCGTCATGCTGCAGAACACCCAGGTATCGGCGGGCCAGCTGGCGGCGCCTGTGGATTCCTGGGCACGCTCGATCGCGATGGTGCCCCCGGCACCCGGCGTGGCCTTCACGATCTCCACGACGGTTTGCTGGCTGGGGTCGAGCGTGCCGACCAGTGTCAGCAGGTAGTGGTCGCCCGAGCCCATTGGGAGCTTCGCGGCCGCCGCGGTCGAGATCGGCAGCACGGCGCCGCCGGCTGCCAGTGCGCCAGTCAGCTGGGCAAAGAAGTTGTTTACGAAGCGCTGCATGGGTCACATCCAAGTCGAGATGCTGTTTCCGTCACTGGGGGCTGTGTGCTCCCCGGTGATGGGATTGAGTGAGCCGTAGCGCAACGGCCCAAAGATCGATTCGGGTTCATCCAGGTCAGCACGCCGGACCTGGTAGGCCTCCCCGCCAGCAACCGGCGCCGCCGGCCCACGGTAGTGCTGGATGTACAGCTCATCCGGCTTTACGCGGACATAGAGGCCGAACAGGTTGTTGGAGTAGCGCACCCAGTCGAAGGGCCGCAGGCGCGACCGGATGAGGCACTGTTGCTGTTGGGTCCAGTTCGAGAAGTCGAACGGCACCGGCGCCCAGGTCCCCGCGATGGGGTTGAACTGCCCCGTTACGTTCTCGCCGTTCAGCGTCTCCGTCTGTTCGACGGTACCGGCCTGGTTCTCCCAGTGCTCGGTGTGCACCACCACTTCATCCATCGTCGTTGCCAGTTCTCCGCCGACCTTCAGGGTCAGCGAGTAGGTGGTTGTGTTCGAGGTGGTGCGGTTGACCGAGGTGGGCGACGGCCCGACGTTGAACGCGGCGGCCGGGTAGTTCCAGGCGTAGAGGATCTGGAAATCCAGCGTGCAGTCCACCAGCTCCCCGGCGGCGTTGAACCACACCGCCAGGATCTTGTTCTGCACCGCGTCTGTCCGCGTGCCCTCACGAACCGCATACCGGGCAAGCTGGCCGTTTACGTCGATGCCTGCGTACACCGTACCGGGAGGGTCAGACGCCGCCGGCCGGTCCACCACCACCGGGTTCTCCGGGTCGTGCGGGTACGGCGCGCCCACCGTCCAGCGGGACTCGCGCAGCTCCCCGGAATAGGCGTCCTGCCCGATGTACGTGCCCAGCGTCTGGAGCCTGGTGCGCAACACCGAGGCCTCGGCGGCGAAGCCTGTCTGGCGATCGCCAGTGACGGTCACCAGCAGGAACCCCAGGGGAATTGGCCGCACGCCCGGCGCAATGGTGCTATCCGGGTCTTCCATGTAGAGCATCAGCACCGCTCGGGAGCCGTCCGGCGAGATATCCACAGGGGCGTTGTCGCGCTTCACCACCACGCCGGAGATGACCGGCGTGGATTGCCCGAGGTCTTCCGGCCAGGTGACCGGCATCGAGCGAATCACCTGCTTGCCGCCCAGCACGCCGAACAGGGTGGCGGTCTGGCCCTCCAGGTTGATCGTCCAGTTGCTGCCATCCGGCGCGCTGTAGACCCAGCCGCCCAGGTCACGGTTGTAGAGGTTGAAATACCGGCCGCAGAGGATCGACTGATTCCGCCACTCCCGGCCGGCAGCCTGGTCGGCGGCCAGCTCATCGTCGCTGCGCTCCACCGGCGCGATGCCGGGCACCTGGTGGCGATACGTCAGCCAGGGCATATCGCCGGGCATGTAGATCGTGCTGATCAGCATGCCGTTGGGCAGGTGCAGGCCGTCGCTATCAAGCCGGCCGTGCCACGGCCAGCCCCAGGGCGGTACGGTCATAAGGTCCCCTTCGGATCGGCCAATTGGAACTCAACGTCGGCGCCGTTGGCGTCCGTCATCCGCAGCGTCTTAATCGCCGGCAGGATCAGCAGGCCGTCGCTACTGGTCAGGCCGTCGGCGTAGTAGTCACGGTCTGGCACCTGCGAGGCGCCCTCGGCCTTGGTCTTCTCGACCAGGGGGCTCGCGATGCCGCCGGAGCTGGTGGAGGACGGCGCCTTGTACACCGCGCGCCCCGGTGTTGCCGGCCGGGAACCGCGGCGCTCCAGCTCGTTCAACTCCCCGATCTTCCGCCGCTGGCTCTCGAGCGACTGCAGGTCGCTCACCAGCTGCTGAGACTTGCGGGCAGCCGTTATCCCGCCAGCGATCGCGCGGCGCTCATCGGCAAGGGTCATGACTACAGCTCCAGCAGGTCGTTGGGGATGGCGACCCTGTAGGTTCGCGCTGTCGAAGCGGTGAACTCGTCACGGTGCTCGGCCGGCACTTCCGGCGCGGTCATCTGGTGCCGGCGCGGGAAGGCGTCCGGCGGCGAGCCAATATCCAACTCGTCGTAGTTGCCGGCGAACCCATCCAACTCATCGTCGTAGGTCATCAGGCCGCGACCGCGCAGTTGGGTCGGCAGCTGGATCAGCTCGGGCACCTCACCTGTTACCTCGCTGTTCGGCGGAGGCGGCAGGGTAAGCGGATCGTCAATCGTGCCACCGCCTCGACTGATGGCCAGGGTGATGGTGCTGATGGCTGTCTGCCCCTCGATGTCGTACTCGTCGATCAGGGAGAAGACCTTGCCCTGGGCGCGAATGCGGTCCTCCATGAGCAACGTGTGCACGAGGTCAATGCCAAGCGCCATGGAGGTCGGCACCTGCCACGCGACCTTGTTTCCGCGGTGCGAACCGAGAGCGGTAACGCGGGCTCCAGACAGAATGCATGACGCGACAAGCTCCAGCCTCTCCGTCTCACGTAGGTCGACCAGATAATCTCCAATGGGGTCCTGGGCTGCATCTGACTCCGGCCCGGTGAACTCGGCCGACTCCCAGTCATCTGCTCGTGCCAGCTCACTTTCCAGTGAAGCGCCATCTCTCCGTAGCACCGGCCCGGCCTGGGCGATGCTTTCCGAGGCCACAACGGTGAGCGCATAGCTCTCCGTGACCGGTTGCACCCAGCGCATCCCCCCCACCACGTCGGCGGCCAGCAGTAGGTTGTCGAAGTCGTTGCGCCAGGCCTGCGGCGGGTCGCAGTACACCCCGGAAAGCGGCACCGTTAGCAATTCCGCACCGGCGAGCAGGTTGTACCCAGCCGAGCTAAGCGCCTCCTCGAGCATGTCGATGGTTGGCAGCTCTGTGGAGTTGGCGCGCCAGATACAGAAGCCATTGTCCACCGACCAGCCCTGAATATCCGGATGCTCCCAATTGAAAGCCTGGTGCCTCTCGCGGAGGCGGCTGAACCGATATTTGAGGTCAAGCTCGACTTGGTTGACGCGGTCAGACAGCTTGGCGATATCCACAGACAGGGAGCCGTCGATGGTTGTGCAGGAGGCGAACCGCTTCAGGGGTGCCTGCGCAGCCCAAGGCGTCAACCGAAGCGCACCAGCAACGGATCGATCCAGGCTGCCAGCCACGGACGCCAGGCGCTCGCCGGCATAGTCCCAGCGACTGCGCCCGTCAGTGGCCTCGAACACATCGACAGTCCAGATGCCGCCCACGAGTGCGTCGATATCGGCGATCTCCATCGCTTCGACCAGGTCCTGCAGGCGGTCGGTCGCCTCGCAAGAAACGATACGGTTTCGCGGGTCGTAGCTCGGCTGCTCCAGCCACCCCGAGAATCGCTTCTCCTCGAGCCATCCGGCACCCAGGGTCTCGCGGTAGTAGATGTCGACAGCACGGCCGGTCCAGCCGACCACGTCGACGCCGGCCTCAGGCAGGTACAGGGAGAACTCCGCGATGGCGGCCGCCCCCTCCTCCCGCTCAATGCGGATGCTGCCGGTAACCTGCGCGGTGACATCTTCGTCGCCCAGCATGATCCGGCAGGACCACAGCGTCGACTGAGGGGCCGGCACTGGCTCAACCTCGCCGCCCTGGATCGCGCCAGCAGAGTTCAGCGCGAACGAGTTCAGCGGGGCGCCGTTGATCTGCATTTACAGCTCCTCGCAGGTAATCTGCCAGCCGTGAGGCGTGGCGCCGTTGCCCGGGTCCATGTCGCCCTGGGGCCGCTTCGCCGAAACGGTGAACATGGGCATCCACAGGACTTGGTAGAGCGATGCGCCAGGAGCCTCGGCGACCGCTGCCGCACTACCGGTCAAGGTCAGTTCCGCGCTCACCCACTCCTTGCCGACCAGCGCCAGTGCGTAAACAGGGAAGTCCGGCCTCGGCGTGCCGATCACCTGGAAGCTGCGGCCGGTGCTGACGATGCTCAATTGCTTGGTGCATCGCAGCTCCAGCGGCTGGGTATAGTCGAGCCCATCCAATCCGGGCGGCATCCAGCCGGAGCCGCTGAGCGCGATCGCTGAGCGCTGCCAGTGGGTCTGCTGCACGCCCTTGCCGCTGGTGAGCCGGAGGACTTCCGGGCCACCCAGCGGCGTAATGGACTGCGCCACCGTACCGGCGTGCAGCACGATGGGCAAGCCACCCAGCATGACCATGGGTAGAGACATTCAGGTGCTCCAGAAAAGGAAAGCCCCGCAGGTGCGGGGCTCAGGGTTTACGCCGGTGGCCTTTCTTCATCGACTCTCGGTGCAGCGCTGCGAACTGATCACCACCGGCCTGCATGGTGTAGGACTGCCCATTCAAGTTCAGGATTACCGTCCCCAGGCTTTCGCCACCCTGGCCGAGGGCCAGCGATTCCGGTAGAGCAGGTATGTTCGGGACAGTCACCGCCCCAACCAACCCACCATCAGCGTAGCCTGACAACCCGCCAGCCAGTCGCGACCGAAGGTCAGCCATCGTTCGGGTGAAGCCATTCCGTCGAATGCGCTCAAGGAAGGTGAGCGCTCCGGGCTCATTGACCACCCGCTTCGGCTGGACGTGCTCATCCGCGTGCACCAGGCCGACCTCTTTGAACTTCTCACCTGGACCAGTCCAGCCGCCTTCGGCAAAAGCCGGCGGTGCCGAGGGCGCGTCTGCGGTGACCCTCGCCACGTTGGAGTCAACGTCCGGCGCCGTCACCTGCACCTTGAACTTCAACTGCTCGGCGATCTGCTGAGATAGCGCCAACATCCGAGCCTTGATCTGCTCTTCGTTGGCTTGGTCCCAGGAGACGGTAACGCTCAGATTTTTCAGTGCGTCCGCCTGGCGCACTAGGTCGGAAATGCTGTCCTGTACGCTGGTCTGGATATCAGCCGCACGGACCTTCCGGACCTCCTGGGCAGCGGTAGCGATGTCCTCCAACTCCACAGCCACACCACGCAGGCCATAGGTATTCTCCCCGGCTGATAGCAACTGCTCCAACGACTCACGCGCCTTGTTGGCATACTCAATCGCTTTCTGGGGGTCGCTGTCGATCTGCGACCTGGCCTTCAGCTTCAGATCCTGCACCTGGCTGTAGCTGGCCGATGTCGC
This sequence comes from Pseudomonas sp. YH-1, assembly GCF_051990045.1. NCBI lineage: Bacteria > Pseudomonadati > Pseudomonadota > Gammaproteobacteria > Pseudomonadales > Pseudomonadaceae > Pseudomonas > Pseudomonas sp. YH-1. The sequence goes on from NZ_CP178184.1 coordinate 6,295,595, forward strand.
TGGCCCAGCGGTGCCATCCTTGAAGGACTGCGTCAGGTCCTTGAAAGGCTTCAGGATCGTTTCGGTTTCGCCGACCACCTGCTCGTAGTTGGCCTGGGCCTTCTTAAGTTCCTGATACTGCTGGTTCAGGTAGCCCTTCAGCTTGGCCAGACCTCCCTGCCGGGCGCGGTCGATCCGATCCTGGAACCCACGCTCGCCGGCCTCGCGCGCGGCCTGTAGTGCTCGCTCGCTGCCAGCGAATCCATCCAGAGCTCTGAGCTGCTCCTGATAGTTACGCTCTCGTTCCTTGGCCTCTTCCACCTCCGCCTTCGCCGTCCGCTTCTGCTTGGCGTCGTTCTCAGCTTTCTCACGCGCGGCTTTGAGGCTATTGAGATACTCCTCATACTTGGCCTGCTGACGGTCTAGCTCGGCCATGTCGGCAGCGCCGAAGCGAAGGAAATTCAGGATGCTCAGGTTTCCGTTGTCCTGCAGCTCCTTCTTCGCGGCCATGACGCGGGCAATCGACTTCTCCACTTCCGCGATCGCATTGTCCTGCGTGGCCTGGCGGTCGAACTCGAAAAGAGAGGCGAAACCACCTTTGTTGAACGACTTGAAGCCATCACTCACCAGCTTCACAGCGCGACTGACAAGGCTGAGACCGGTGGCCAGCGCCTTGGTTTGCCCGGTCAGATCATCGACAGCACCCACGGCCTGAGTGGCTTCGTTCGCCAACACCTGGAATTGTCCGCCGGTGGTCTTCTCCAGCGCAGCGGCCTCAGCGCGCAGCTTCGGCAACTGCTTCAGCAAGGCGTTGATAACAACGTTGGCGGTTAGCTGGCCATCGTTGGCCATCTGCTTCAGGGCGCCTCGGGCCACGCCCAGACCATCGGCCAGGGCGCGCATCAGGCGGGGCGTCTGCTCGGCTACTGAGTTGAACTCATCCCCCCGCAGCGCGCCGGCGCCCAGCGCCTGGGCGAACTGAACGATGGAGGCGTCAGCCTCCTCAGCGCTCGCGCCGCTGATACGGGTAGACGCAGACACTGCCTCGATCACGCCCAGCAGGTCCTTCTGCCCCCGCTTCAATTCAGTCAGGCTCGGCGCCAGCCGGGTATAAAGGGAGTACAGGCTAGAGATCGGCGCCTGGTTCTCGTTCGCCAGGCGGCCCAATTCGCGCTGAGCAGTGTTGAACTCCTCCTGATCGTTGGTCGCCAGCCGCAGGCGCGACTGCAGGTTCTTCACCTGGTCGGCGGCCTTGATGTAGGCGGTGACGGCCTCCGTTACCCCGAGACCAATGCCCAATCCGGCAGCGCCGTTAATGAGACCCTGGACGCGCCCAGCGCCATGGCTGGCCACGGTCAGTTCTTGGATTTCCCGGCGAGTTTCCTCCAAGCGGCGTTGCAGCTGGAGCTGCGCTGCCGACTGCTCAGCGACAGACTTGAACCCCGCCCGGCTGAGTCGCTCATAGTCCGCAGGTAGGGTGCGCAGTTGAGCCTGCAGCGTCCGCAGCCGATCTACGCCAAGCGTCCCGCCGGCGGAAGCCAGCTCTGCATCGGCGCGGCCCGCCGACACACGCTGCCCGAGCTCGCTACTGAGTCGTGCCTGCTCAGCCGCCAAGTTCCGGGTGTCGACACCTGCCGCCTGCAGTTCCGCGCGCATGCTGGACAGCCGAACAATCTGCTGCGCCTCGACACGCTCCAAGCGCTGCAGGTCCGCGACCGATGCCTTGTAGCTGGCCTGGAGGGCTTTTGTCGGAGTGTCCGTCCGAGCGATCTCGTCACCAAGCTCACGCACGCGATCACGCGCACGACGGATAGTCCGAGAGCCGCTATCCAACTGGCTCTCCAGGTCCCGAAACGCATTGGCCTGGCGCAGCGGACGCTCGACGTCCTTAACCAGCTTCTGGTACTCAGCGCGGAACCCCGAGACTGCGCGGCGCGCCTCGGCATCATCAGCCGTAAGCCGCAGCTCTACATCGGTCATGTCTTACACCTTGAGCGCCCGGAGAAACAGGCTCCATGGATAGGAAAGGACGTTCTGGTGGCCGATGCGCACCAGCAGGGCAATGGTTTGATCTAGGCGCCCTATGGCTTCACCAGAACCTTCTCCAGTCGCCCCAGCATCTCGAAAAAATGGCGGTTTACCTCACGGCAGGCCTTGGCTAGCTCTTCGAGTTGCGACGGGGTCATTCCGTCGATCTGCTCGGTGGTCAGCGAGGACATCACCGCAAGGTCATGCAGGCGCAGCGCACCACCAAGCAATGAGTCGCCGATCAGGTCGGCCGTGATGGTGTCCATCAGCTGGCGGACTTGGGCGACGGTCATTTCTCGCACAGTGACATGCAGCCCACCGATTGGGACCGTGCGACACCCTGAAGCTTCAGACATCTAATTCTCCAGAAAATAAAAAACCCGCCGAAGCGGGTTTTAAGTGATCGACTCTTACTTTCCTATTCTTCCTAGCTGTTCGATGGCAACAACCGAGTCTGTACCGTAGACTGCTGAAACTTCAGAAGACAGATTCTTAAGATCGGAAACCCTCGACGTTAGCGAGAGTTCAACCTCTAGAATCTTATCCAACTCTTTCTTCTTCTCTTCCAAGGATTTCAGATACCTTGCAGATGCGTATTGCGCAGTGTATTCATTGCTTGTTTCTATGCTTTCCTTATGGGCATCTTCCGCCGCAGCTGAGGCAGACTCAGCTCTCATTGAGGCCCGCATGATCGCGCTCATGTCGCGAATGGTCTCACGAACGCATTCCATGTAACGCGACGCTAGGACAATTTTATCCCTAGCGATCCCCGAGTCTATTCCGTTGAGATTAATTATCAGCTTGTCGATTTCAGATATAGCATTCGACGCCCTTTCAAAGTACTCGCCAAACGTGATACTTGAATCTGATTTATGATATCCAATCTGCTGAGCCAGGTAAGCAGTAGTTACCTTTATGGACGGCCTGGCCGAGGACACAACCTCATTTTCTTTATACTTGTCGTAGCCGAATTTAGCGCCAAAGCCAACTGCGCAAAACAGTAATAAAAAGGCTATCCAGAAGGCGAGTCCACGGGAATGCCCACGGTGCTTCTCTACTACTTCAGGCTCCTGCTTACCACCCTGAAGCTTCGCGTAAATCACTCCGCAACTTGTGCAGGAGTCAGGGCTAGCCTGCATTTCGTTAAGCGTGGGCTCATAGCCACATTTCGGGCATTGCATAGAGGGCTCCCTCCCATTCTTCAATGGGAGGGAATGTACCCAGATTGACACCCGGCGTCACGCCGCAGCCAGTTCCTTCTTGATGCGGAAGTACTTCGAGGTTCCGTTGCCGACCTTGGTGTTGTCCTTCAGCACCTTCGCGGTCGCCTGGAAGCCGCCGAAGTCGTCGGTGTTGATCCAGTCCATCTGCGTGGCCAGGTTGAGGCGGCACTGGAAGAAGCGAACCTCGATGCGCTTCTGGGTGCCGGCGGCGTTCTCGCCTTCGAAGAGGAACTCGAAGGTCTTGCCGCTGTTGGTCAGCGCCTCGATCACGTCCACAGCAGCGGAGCTGTAGTCCACGCTGACCTTGTACGGCGTACCGGACGGAGAGGCCTTGATCGCTGTCTCCAGCGCGCCGCCGGGCACGGGTTCGATGCCGGAGCCGGTCATCACCCAGTCGTCGAACTCGTCGAAGTCGGTAGTGCCGGCTTCGTTGCTGACGCCGGTGATGCTCAGCGGCATCTTGTCCAGGGCGATGGTGCCATCCACCTCTGCGATGTGCACTTCGCCAGTTACGGTGGTGGCCGGGACGTTGGTTGCATCGCCCCACACCAGGGAAGCCAGCACCCAGGTGAAGATCTCGCGGAAGTTGATCGCCAGCGACACGCTGGTGACGCGGTCCAGGCTGTCGTACTCACCGCCCTGCGGGGTGGTGGTGTCCGGCAGGGTCAGCGTATTGGTCTCGGTGGTGTGCTGGATGGTCGAGACCAGGCCGCACTTCTGGAACGGCAGACCAGAGCCGGCCTCACGCGCCTTCCAGTGGCCGCCGATGACGACCGTTTCTTTGTTGATGGTCATGGGCTTACGCCTCCTTGGGAGTAGTTGCGGCGCGCTCAACCTTGCCCGCTTGCTGCAGGAAGGCCTTCTGGCGCTCGGTGACTTTGATCTTGTCGCCAACCTTGCGGTCGACGCCCTGGTGGGTATGCGCGCCGGTGAGGACTACCTCGACCTGCTGCACGGGTTTCTCAGTGCTCATCGGCGGATCGGCTCCTGGATGATGGTTGTGATGTGAACGGGAACGATGACGCCGGCGTAGGGCTGGCCATTGCCGGGCGGGAAAGGATCGGATGAGCCAACGGTGGTCCCGGTGCAGCCCTTCGGAAGCCACTTCGGAAACTGACCCTCCACGGGAACAAAGGCCTGGCTGATATCCAGCTCCATGGATTCGAGCGATTCCTCGTAGGTGGAAACGTCCGTGCGAACCAGCCCGATGACGAAGTACCCGACATGCATCCGCAGCGCGCCCGGCTTGCCCTCTGGTGGCCGGTTCGGCGCCTTCTGGATCAGGACGAACTGCTGAGGCAGGCCCTTCTCGGTAATAACCTCATTCAGCCAACCGGTCCGGACCTGCTGGCCAATGTTGGTCAGGCAGCCGTTGTCGACGGTGATCTGCTCGACGCGCCGAATCAGTGCCTGGCGGACGCTGGTGAGGATGTTGCTCATGGGGCCTCCATGCAGGCAGCAGTCACCACGTGGCCGTCGTCGGCTGCGATATCCTCGACCAGCAGTCGCCGGCCGCAGCAGAGTACAAACACGCCGCCGCGCTCGACCGAGTCGAGAAACACCTTCCGCCAACTGATGGCGACAGCATCCGCACGCATCAGGCCCTCTGGGCCGTTCTGCATCAGGTTGTGGTCGACGATGACCGTCAGATTGCTCGCCACCAAGCGGCCATCCCTGGCCAGGTACTGGGCAGTTCCGTCGTTCAGCCGCTCGACCACTCGCTCATGCAGGCGGCCAAGCGCGCGAGCGAATCTGTCGCTGGTCATTGCTGGACGAGCAGCGCGGAAGCAAAGCCGCCGACAGTGGGCTCGGTGATGTAGCCGAACGGCACCGATTCGGCGGTGGCAGCAGCCACCAGCTCACCATCCAGGACGCTGCACTTCACGCCCTGGGCCAGTCCGGCGGCGGCCGGCAGGCTCCAGACGCCGCCGACCTTGGCGGAAAACTCCTCGCCCGCAGCGGCGGTCACCAGCGGTACCACTACCAGGTCGCCGACTTCCGCCGGAACGCCGGAGGTGACACCACCGGCCGGAGCGATCAGGGTCAGGACGTCGCCGTCCTGTACGAAATTCTTGGCCATGTTGGGTCTCCAGATGGCTGAAATGAAAAAGCCCCGCAGGTGCGGGGCTTGAGGTGGCGGTGCCGATTAGGCGGCGCCTTTGGACTTCACCAGACCGCGGAAGTCCAGCGGGGCCACACCGGCGTCGATGCGGACCTTGGTGGCCACGCCGTCGACGGTGAAGCCTTGCTGCTGCTCCATGTACGGCAGCTCGTTGCCATCGAGATAAGCCACCTCGATGGTGTCGGAGCCTTGGCGGGCGGCCAGGTAGAAGGCGGTGGCCGAATCGTCGTCCAGGCGCGGCTCGCCGATCACCTCGGCGAAGCCGCGAATCGGGTTGATGATGCCGCTGTTGACGTCGGCGCCCGGCACCGACTCGGAGTTGATGATCTGGTTGGCCTTGTCTTCCAGGGCCACCGGAGTCAGCACGAAGGCCGGGCGGATATTCAGGGTGCGGCCCTTGGCGTTTCCCTCCACCTGGGTCCGCTGCGTGGCCATCGCAGTCTTGGCCTTGCTCAGCGAATCGATGGACAGCGCCGAATCAGCGCCAGTCAGGTAGTTCTTGTGGTCGGCATGGAACAGGCCCTTGCCATCGCTCAGCGCCGGGTTTTTGGTGAGAACCGCGTAAACCAGATCACCGATGGTGCCCTTGGCCGCCATGCCCATCTTGCGAGGAATGTCGGTGAGCATGTTCATGTCATCGTTGATGACGACCTGGCGGGTGATGCTGAAGATCTCGCCGTAGGTGGCCAGGGCGATCTGCTCGGCGCGCTCACCGATGGTGATGTACTTGTATTCGGCGCCCTCGCGCACCTGGCGCAGAGCCGGGAACTCGCCGAGACCGATGCGGCTGGCGGTTTTGAAATCCGACAGAGAGCCCTTCTTGGTCCATTTGTCGAAGGTTTCGCCAGCCTCTTCCCAGCCCGCCAGCATGGAGCGGTTGGCGACATCCAGCAGGATGATGCCGAAGTCGCTGGTGGTGTGGGTGAAAGCGAGGCCTACCATGCGCATCGGATCGAGGGTCGAGACTCCAATGCCGCGATCAGCGAGCGAAGCGCGGGCCAGCTCGCGCAAGCTCATGAAGTTGTAGCGGTTGTCAGCTTGCCGCTCTTCCAGGCCAGCGCGAGCCAGCACGGAAGCGCGAACCGAGTCGCCCACCAGGTTGCCGTTGCCGGCGTAAATCACCGCGTTTCCGCCAGCGGCAGCTTGGGGGCCGGCGGACGGGGTGGCGCCTTCGGCCAGCTTGGCCAGGAGCTTCGCCTGGGCCTGCTCGACGGTGACAGCACTGTCCAGCAGCAGATCGTTGAGCATCTCACCATGAGTGGCGGCGAAGGGCTGGAAGACCGCGCGGATGCCGTCGCGGCGGACGTTCTCGGCGGCCTGGAGCTGGGCGCGGACTGCGTTCTCGTCCAGAGCAGCAGGGGTTGCGGGAGCCGCCGGCGCGGCCGGAGGAGTCGGAGCAGCCGGCGGGGTGACTTGCGCGCGCGGCTGCATCAGAGCTTTGAGAGCTTGGGGCATGTGGTTGAACTCCTGCATGCGTTTGGAAGTGAGTTGAGCTGCCGCGCTGAGCGGCTCGGTGAGCTGGTCGGCAAAGCCGGCCTCGATGGCCTCGCGGCCGGTCATCCAGGTCTCTTCCTTGAGAAGAGCCTTGATCTCGTCGGCGGACTTCCCGGTCTTGCTGGCGTACGCCGTGACCATGGAGTCCTCGATCTTGTCGAGAATCTCTACGTAGCGACGCATGTCATCTGCGTCGCCGCCGGAGATCCCCCAGGGTTTATGGATCATCATCAGCCCGTTCTCAGGGATGTAGATCGTGTCGCAGGCCATCAGAACGACGGTGGCCATGGAGGCGGCCAATCCATCCACGTAGCCGTCCACGCGGGCCGTGTGATGCTTAAGCAGGTTGTAGATGGCGGTCCCTTCGAAGACATCGCCACCGGGCGAGTGAACTCGCAGATCGATACGCTGCAGATCGCCGAGAGCCTTCAGTTCTTTTGCGAACTGCTGCGCGGTGATGCCCCAGGCGCCGATCTCGTCGTACAGCATGATCTCGGCCACGCCACGCGCGACGGCCTTGATGCGATACCAGCACTCACTCGGTTTGGTTTCCTCAGTCAGCGCGGCGGCCATCGCCATCGGCTGGAGCAGGTTCTTCAGGGTTTGATGGCTGCCCATTGGCGCCTCCTTGGTTGCTTGTTGCGGTGAAGTCGGGGCCAGGCACGGCCAAGTTCGCCCCGTACTGATTCACCAGTTCGCGGGCCTCGTCGGCGGTGAGCATCTTCCCGACGCCCAGATAAGCCTTCTGCACGGCCTCCACCGGATTCATGCCGTCCTTGACCAACGAGTGGTAGGCGTCCGAGCTGAAGACGAGCCCCAGCTCGCGATTGGTCTTGACCTCAGAGGCGCGGGACTTCTTCAGCTCCTGCGGGTTGCGGCCGCGAGCGCGGGCTACCTCGGCCTCGTCTGCGAATCCGGCTTTCACCAGCAATTCCCAGGCATTGGCTTCGTGCACGGGGTTGATCCACGGCATGACAGGACCTTGGTAAACGGCCGCGTAGAGCGTGGACATGTCCACGTTCTTGGGGACCTTGAGGACGCCTGCAGCAATCGCCAGCGGCAACCAGGTGCGATAAACCGGACGGCACCAGTAGTCGATAAACTCGTGCTGCAGCAGGTCGTAGCCTTCCTGCGCCTCGACCAGCTCCTGACGCTGCGCCGAGTAGGTCCCGTCGTAGGATCGCGCGATGGTCGAGTAGGCGCTGCGGCCGGCGGCTGCCACTGCCCGGAGCATGCCGTTGCGGAAGCCCTCGAGGAGAGTGCTCGGGCGATTGCTCTCGAACATCCCGATGTCTTCACCGGGCTGCAGGTCGTCGAAGACCATCCCCGGCGCGATCGGGAAGGTGCCGCGCTTGGCCTCCTCCCCCTTCGCCTCGTAGTCCTGTGGCTCACCCTTTTTGATGTAGAAGGAGATCGCCGCCGAGATGCGCGCGGCGATACGCTCGCTCTCCTCGTAGTCTTTGAGGTCCGCCAGGCGGATCAGCGCGGCGTGCAGCAGCGGTACGCCTCGGTTCTGGCCAATCCGCTTGCGGTGAGCAATGTGGATAACCCGGTCGGCCTCGACCCGCTTCGTCTTCTGCAGGATGCCCAGGCCCAGGTCCCCCGGGTGAGCCGTCAGCAGGTGGTATGCCCGCACCCGGCGCCAGGCATCCCGCTCAATGCCCTGAATGATCCCCTTTGCCAGGTCGTTCTTCTCGAACGGCAGATAGTCCGGCTCCAGCAGCTCCAGGGCGAATGGCACTGAGGTCAGGTGCTTGTAGTTCGCCACCGGCCCCATGATCTTCTGTGCCAGGGTCTCGCCATCGCGCAACCAGGTGCGGCAGACCAGGCGCTCCATCTGTGGCCTGGTGATCTCGCCGGCAGTCTCGGGCTTCAGCGACCATTCAGCCCAGGCGGCCTTGATCTGCGCACAGAATTCCAGATGCACGTCACCAGCCAGATCCAGCACCAGCGGTTCCACTCCGATACCAGCACCGCCGACCACACGCTCCTCCAGGCGGTCGAAGATGCCGGTCACGATGTCGTGGTTTTCATCGAGCCAGCGGCACTGCTCGCGGAGAGATCGGCCGGCAGCCTGCAGCGCCGAGTTTGCGCTGCGCGGTTCCCCCTTGGCCTTGTGCGTCCTGCTCGGCTTGGCGGCCTCGTAGGCCTGGATCAGTGCACGACTCCGCAGGCGGCTGGCCACGAAGCCGGGAGCGAAGGGCTCCAATACACGATCGAACCAGTTCATCAGAACACCGCCAGTTTGTAGGGTCGGGACCTGCCGCGAGCGGCGCTTTCGAGATTCGCCACTTTGCGCTCCCACTCCTGTCGGCCGGCGCGGATCTCATCCAAGTCAGCCATCGTCAGAGTGCGTGCGCCGAAGGTGACAGAGCGTCCATCGAGCACCGCCAGCTCCGCCTCCACGTACCGCTCCAAAATGGTCTTGGCCTGGGAAAGTTCTATAGCCATGGGCTGCTACCTGTAGTGCTCAGGAATGCGTCATTCACTTCCTGGGCTGATTGCTTTTTAGGGCGCTCGCGCTTGACCACGACAGCCTCAACCGGCTTCGCGGCTGACAGCCGAGCAGCTTCTAGCGCATCGAGGTCAAAGCCGAAGCGGGTCTGACTGATGCGCAGGGCGGCAAGGGCGTACACAAGGCAGTCCAGTGCCTCGTTGCGCCGTTTTTCGTTGTCCCAGACCAGTACTGGCTTGCCCTTGTGGATCTTCCGTTTCTTGCGCTCAGAGGTGAGCTGCCGAAGCTCGTCCTCGTCGCACCAGTCAACCAGGGGCAGGTGAATGCAGCCTGGCGTTGAAACCCAGGGCTGCGGCACCACGATGCCCAGGCGGCCGTAGATCACTTCCTTGGCGTTATCGGTACCCACCTCGGTCTTGTAGATCTTGTTTTTCCGGCGCCGCGGGAAGTTGGCGATGGGCTTGCCGTAGGTGCTGGCACCGAAGATCGGGATCACCCACCGAGCGCCGTGCTTGATGCTCTCCTCGGCTACAGCGTCGGAATGGTGACCGCCGGCATCCCAGCACCAGCGTTCAACACGCATGGGCGTTCCGTCCGGACGCTTGAACTGCCGATTGATCTCGACGCCAACCTGGCGCCGCAGCTCTGCGCTATCCGGGTTGCCGGTGAGGATGACGCGGCGAATCAGCCACATCTCCTCGCCAGCGCCAACGGCCCACACCCGTAGTTCGTAACGGTCATCCTGGGTGTCGATACCACCGAAGAGCCCAAGCGCCTGCTCCGGCACATAGTCGGTGCAGGGGTAGATTTCACGACGGCCGTAGAGCGTTTCCCACTCCAGGCGTTCGGACTGATCCTCAACCCACACCTCGCCAAGGATGGTGTTAGTGAAGGTCTTCAGCTTCTCGCGATCACCGTTGACCTTCAGCCACTCGTCCACCAACTCAAGCCAGCCGGTCCAGGTGCTGTAAACAGCCCAGCAGAAGAAGGCCAGAGAGCGCGGTGTCTTTATCGGCTTGTCGTCGGGCCCGAACCACGCCATGGCATCCCGCGTCCAAACCCCAGACACTTCGCAAATCCATCGGCCGCGCTCCGACGCAAGCACCATCTCATGATGCTCAAACGTGGCGTTGCACTTGTCGTTCTCGCAGGCGTACCACGCCGAGGTGGCCTCGTTGAGCTCATTCGATATCCACTTCAGGCCGTGGGAGCAGTCTTTTCCGCCCCACTTCAAAGTCTGCTCGTGATGACAGTGGGGACACGGAATGTGATAGCGAAGCTTGCGAGGCGACTCGTCGGCTGCCTTCGTGACCTGGCACTCTCCTTCAGTTCCTGGAGTAGAGCCTCGGATTGACTTCGGAGAAACCGCGCCGCGCAGGCGCTGGTCACCGAGGAAAGTTGGTGATCCCTCGCCCTCAATATCAGCGTTGAACTTCGACAGTTCGTCGTAGATGACCTCGTCAGCTGACTTCTCGCGGTAGTTGCGAGATGCGGTGCCGCCGAGCGTCCAGAGCGTCCTCCGGTTGGAAAACACTTTGGCTTCCAAGGTGTTCCGGCCATCTTTGCGGCCGTACCACGGCGCCAAAGCCAGCATCGACGGCACGTCACGAATCAGTCCGTTGACATGGCTTTTGCTGATCGCCTCAGCGTCTGGATCGGTCGGGCTCCACATCAGCACATTGCGGCGCTTGTGCTGAATCTTGTAGCCGATGTTTGCCATCAGCATTTTCGTGTAGCCGATTCGCGCCGATTTCACGAAGTTCACGACCCGAATCAGGTCGTTGCCCATGGCGTTCAGGATGGCGATCTGAAAAGGAGCAGTCTTCCACTTGCCCTCGTTGTAGGAGGACTCCGCCGACATGTAGAAACCGTCGTCGGGATCTTCAGCCCACTCAACCGCCGTCATCGGCGGCGACTTGTAAAGCCCCTGCAAACCCAGATCGACCGCTTTCCGCAGGTCATTCATCCAGGGTGGCTGAGTACTCATCAAGGATTTCCGGTAGGTCTTCGGCGAACTCCACGGCCAGGTTTCTGGCCAGCGCTATCTCGCGTTCGAAGGCCTCCAACACCAAAGGCGGTGTGTCAGGAATGCGGCTGCGCACTGTTTTGCATACCGTCTCCAGTTTCGACCCGATCTTGGCCGCGATCTTGGCAAGGGCGAAGGTGGCAAACGGAGTTGGCACGAGGGTCTTCGCTGCTACCTGGTTCTTCAGCTCCTGGGCGTCTGCTTGCGCCGTAGTAAGTCGAAGGCGCTCTTGCGTCAGCTTGTGCTCGGCCAGCGGGTCGATGCCCTCAGGAAGATCATCGTCTGGTTGGTGTTTCCGCTCCGCACACTGGAGGCGGTTTTCTAGCACGGAACGGACATCGTAGAAGGCCTCTCGACCAATCCTTGCTACCGGCTCAACGCCCCATTTATCAAAGGCTTGCGTGCTTATTGCGAGGCTCGCCGCCATTCGACTCTTGTTGAGCCAATGAGGCTGCCGGGTGATGTCTGATTTGCTCATAACAACACAACAACCAACCCCTGAATTTTGGTCATACATAGTTGGCGCGCGGGGCTCGAATTACCCTCGGGCCACACCCCTCCCGGGAGGACCCAAAATCCCCCCACGGGCCTGCAGCTATCGCGATTTTTTCGGGCACAAGTTTCAGCTGTCGGGGGTTTGGCGTGCCACAACTCCAAGCTAGTGGGGAAGTGACGTGCCACATCTCACCGGCGGCGACGGGTGCGGCGAGCCTCTGCGACTGCCTTCACGGCCTCGTCGCGCAGCCTCGCCTCAGCTTCTCGCTGCGCGATCTGATGGAAGTCGAACGTCTTGCGATAGGTAGGCTTCGACACGAACGCCAGGATCATGGCCAGTCCGTCCTTGCCCTTGGCAGTGCGCTCGGCAATGCCTATTGGCTGGCGATCAGGGCCATGCATCACGAAGTAGCGACGGTAGTTGCCCTTCTTCACGCTGCGCGCGCTGTCGGTAGCGTTGGCGTCATACCCCTGCTGGGTGTACCCGCCGATACCTGAGACCGCCTTGGTGACCTGGCCTCGGTTCATGTTGCCGTACTTATCCAGCTTCGCTCCTGCACCAGGCACAACGTACTTACCCTCAGGCAAGATGCCGCGCTCTCGCAGCTGCCGCTCTACCCGCTTCGTCCGGCGGTCACCGCCGTAGATCTCAGGAGTAAGCCAGCGCGTGGCGGGCTCGGCCTTCACCGATTCGTCCTTCATCCACACCCGAGCCACCAGCTTCTCCTTGGTGGCAGGGAACACGCGAAGACTGTTCAGGGTGTAGGGCGTCGGGCGGTCGAACACGGTGCGCATCGAGGTGACCAGCACCTTATCGACAGCCTGAGCTGTGCGAGTCAGCGCGAGAGCTGCTGCGAAGGGGATCTGGTCCTTCTCGAGGCTGGCCAGCTCTTCCTCGAAGTCATGTAGCGTGCCAGGGCTGATCTCGATCATGAGGAAGCTTTCTCAGCTCAAACGCCAGATTCTGGCCACGTTCCCATTCGCGCGAAGGGTCAGCACCAGGATGACCAGCAGCACCATCAGCAGCCAGGGCGAGACGGCAGGGACTGGCCGGGCCAGCAGCGCACCGAACATGATCTGCACTGCCTGGGCACCCGAGCCAGCAGCGAGCACGTATGCGCACAGGGAAACACCCAGGCGATACGTTGCCTCACCGCGGCGATAGGTGACGATGCGGACGCAGATAGCCCCGCACACGACGGCGGCGAGCAGGGTTACCGGATCAACTGCCATCTTTCCGACCTCCAGTAAGGCGCTCGAAGACAGCGCGCAACCAGGTTGGCGCCTTGCCTCCGATCATCCACTCAAGAACGCCGATCAGTGCCGTGACGATGCTTGCCCCCGCCACCAGGGCAGGAAGGCCCGAGTAGGCTGTCCAGGCACGCCCAACGGCCTCAGCCGCGACGTAGTAGCCACCAATCCAGGACACCAGCAGATAGCCGATCCGGGCCCAGGCAGTTAGGTCGCGGGCGTACACCACGAAGAAGATGGCGCCGGCGAAGGCGCCGATCACTGCATTCAGGTCAACGCCTGGGAACAGCGTGGCAGCTCCAAGCCCGACGACGGCGGTACCGACGGCTGCCCCACTACTCGGCTCGGCCATGGCGTTCTCCCTATATGGCCAGCGAGGCGGGCCCGAAACGAAAAGGCCCCGCACCGAGCGAGGCCATGTATTGGTGCGCGTCTTTCCGCGCTGTCCGATCAGGCCAGCCCCCGAGTACCGAAGGAATAGTAGGCCGCCTGATCTGCCGGTGTTTTCCCGTATCACCGCACCGCCGGCAGACGGTGTTCGGCTCCCCCTTGCGGGCCGTGCCGACCACGGGTCCCAATCACTGGGCAATAAAAAACCCGGCTCAGTGGCCGGGTTTTTCAAGGCGTCTCGCTGCGTTCACAGCAGTTCACGCTGGCATGAAAACACCCCTCATTCCGCGTGTAAAAGATTTTCTTTAAGCAGGTGCACGCAACTGCTCCAGGGCACAGTCAATCCATCCGACGGCCAGCTTCAGTTCCTCTCGCACCTTCGCCTCGCCGAGGCCGTACTGTCGCGCGATCCGCAAGGCTGGCCACTTGGCGCCATAGTAGAACCACACGAAGTCTCCAGCGCGCGGCGCACGGCGAATGAGTCGAGCAAGAACGCCATCTACAGCCAGCGCATCGTCATCGGTTATCCGGTAGGCCTTGGGGTTGGACATAGGCATGGCCTGGCTCATGAGAGCAGCAGCCGGCGAGACGTACCCAGGGACGCCCATCCCATCCATCCGCCAGAAGCCCCACTGCTCCAGCTTGTACTCGGTATCGCCCAGGGGCTTGTCGGTGTAAGTGCGTGGTCTGGTCATCATTCCCCCTTCGAATTGTTCAGGCCGAACAGGTCGCGCAGCAGGGTCTCTGCGGCGGCGCCTTCGGCGTTGCCCTCCAACAGCCAGCGACGCCCGAAGGCGTGCAGGCTGAGCGTGGCCGGCGATCCGTGCCAAGCCACGATGAGGCGAATCAGGTTGGCCAGGGCGCTCGGGGCGCAGGCCTTCATCTTGCTGAACTCACTGGCGGCCACCTTCAGGAACTCCCGCTCCAGCGCCGTCATGGTCTTTGAATTGGTCATTGGTTCCTCCATTGCGTTGGAGCGCCGGATGCGGCGGGAGCCGCTGATTCAGTGGGCGGGCACGAGCCCGAGGGGTTTTGCGATCCTCCCCCAGTCCACCCGTGCAACTCGTCGAAACCCTGCTGATCGAGCCAGTCGTGCCACTGCTCCAGGGCCTTGCGTTTCTGCACCGCCGCCGTGGTGTGGATGTAGGTCACGTCGAGGTCGCGCAGGGCGTGGTTGAGCAGCAACTGGCCAATCAGGTAGTCGATCCCGAGATCGGTCCAGCAGGTGCTCGCCAGCTTGCGCAAGTCGTGGCTGGTCCAGCGGCCTTGGCCCAGGCTGGCGAAGATGTCGGTGGCCTGGCTGTCGCTGATGGGGCGCTTGCCCTTGCCCGGGAACAGGTACGCGCCCGAGTAGCCGCGCCGCTGTTGCCAGTCGCGGTACCGGCACAGCAGCGCGCACACCTGCGGGGTCAGCGGTAGCCGATGCTCCTCGCGGGTCTTGGTGGTCGCCGCCGGCAGGTACCACTCCGGTGCGTCGCCGCCCAGCGTGATGTCCGCCCAGCGCGCGACGCGGGTCTCACCCACCCGGCAGCCATGGCAGAGCATCATCAGGGCCAGCATCCCCTCCGGAGGCGCCTCGGCATACCGCTCGTGCAGGTCCACCAGCAAGTCAGTGATCTGCGCCGGCCGCAGGCGAGCCTCCTTGGGCCGAATGCGGGCCTTCACGAAGTCGGTGAACTTCAGGCCGGCCACCGGGTTGCTCGCGATCTGTTCCAGCTCCAGCGCGCGGCGGAACGCCACCGCCAGCACGCCGAACACCTGGCGCACGAACGACGGTGCGTACTCGGCCTGCAGGGGCCACATCAGCAGCCGGTCCAGGCTGGAGCGGTTCACCTCGGCCAGCGGCAGGTCACGCAGCGCGGGCAGCAGGTGCAGCTTCAGGATCGAGCGGGCCGAGGCCTTGCGCTTGGTCGACAGGTTGCGATCGCGGTCCATGCGCTCGGCGTACCAGATCAGCAGTTCGCCGACGGTCTTCCAGCCGCTGGCAGTGGATCGGGCGCTGGGGTCCTCGGCGCGGCGCTGCAGAATCGCCGGTAGGGCCTCCAGCATCGCGCTGGCGGTGAGATCGGGATAACTTGCGGCCTTGCCCCACACCTTGCGCACCACGACGTGCCAGGAGCCGCGCGAGCGGTCTTGGTGGAAGCGGAAGCGCAGTGCCGGATAGCGAGCGTCGCGCAGGGTCTTCGCAACACCTTGGGCCTGCCGGCGGATCTCTGCGTCACTGAAACGGACGTAGAGGGTCGTCATGGGCCACCTCCGGCCAGCGCGCGGGTCTTGTCGACGCAGGCCTGGAACACTTCAGGGGTGACGTGCTCGCGCAGGAAGGCGATGAGCAAGGCGTCACGCTGCTGGACCAGGGACTGCTTCTCGGCGCGGCGCAGCTTGGCCATGTGATCCTGCAGGCGCTGGCGGTCCCGGTTCATCCAACGCAACGCGGTAGATGCGCGATGGAACCAACCCGCGTCGGCGTATCGGCCGTCGGTCTTCACGCCGGCGCGCGCGGCGTCTACCTGAGAGCGAATCGCGGTGCAGTCAGCGCTCAGGCGCTCCATGACCAACTCGCATTCCGCCAGGGTCTCCGGCATCACCAGGGGCTTACCCTTCTCGTTGATCATGCTGCTTTCCCCTTGCCGTACTGACGGCCCTTGTACGGCCGAGCCATCTCGACCTCTTCGTCGCTGGGCATGTAACCGCCGGCCAGCTCGACGAACCGATGGAAATGGCCCTGGTGCTGGACGTGGGCAATACCGGTGGGGCCGTGGCGGTTTTTGTCGACGATCAGCTCGGTGACGCCGGCCTGCCCCGCCGGGCTGTCGTTGTCGCGGTGCACCAGCACCACCACATCGGCATCGGCCTCGATCTGGCCTGAGTCGCGCAGGTCGCTCTTCGTGGGGCGCTTGTTCGCCCGCGCCTTCGGGCCGCGGTTGAGCTGGGCCAGCACCACCACCGGCACGCCAAGCTCCTTAGCCAGGCGCTTCATGCCCTTGCTGATCTCGGTCACCACGTCGTAGCGGCTGGCGTTCTTCTGCTCGCCCTTGATCAGCCCGATGTAGTCCACCGCCACCATGCCCAGCCCATGCTCGCGCTTCACGGTGCGGCAGATCTGGCGGATTTCCCGCATGGTCAGGGATGCGTCGTCGCACAGGATCAGCGGGGCATCGTTGAGTTTCGCGACCGCGCCGGTCAGCCCAGGCCAGTCAGAATCCCGCATGGAGTGGCCTTCGCTGATGTGCTTGAGCGGCACGCTACCGACCGAGGCCAGCGCGCGGTTGGTCAACTCCACATCGGTCATCTCCAGGCTGAAGACCAGCGCGACGTCACCGCTGTGCAGTGCCACCCGCTCGGTCAGGCCGAGGCCCAAGGTGGTCTTGCCACTGCCGGGCTCACCGGCCACCACAACCATGTGGCCAGGGCAGATTCCGGGAATGAACGCGTCCAGCGAAGGCAGCCCAGTGTCATAGCCCAGGCTCACCTGCCGGTTGAAACGCCTGTCGATGCCATCCACGGCCTCGGGCAGCACGTCGCGGATGAAGCGGTACTTCTGTCGGCTGTCGGTCCCTTCAGCCTCCAGTGCCAGCCAAGCCTGCTGGCCTTGGCTCAAAACCTCGTCCAGGGGTTCACCATCCATGAGGCGCTGGCTCATGACCTGCGCCGCGGCGATCACACGGCGCGCTACCGAGCGCTGCTTGATGGCTTTGGCGTAAGCGCCGGCGTTGGCCGTGCTCGGGGTGTTCTCCACCAGCTTCGCCGCCGTCTGAAGGACGTTCTGCCCATCAGCCAGGTGCGAGCGGGTCTCGTACAGCGTCACGATATCGATCGGGCGGCTTTGGCTACGCATGGCCACCAGCAGCTCGAACAGTTCCGCGCAGGCCGGGTGGTGGAAATCCGAGACCACCAACTGCCCACTGAGGTCGTCGATCAAATCGGGCTGCTTGATCATCGAGCCAATGACGGCGTACTCGGACTCGTGGCTGTACAACCTGGATTCGTCCGCGAAGCCTTCGACCATGTGCTCATCGGGGTAGTGCTCCATCATGCTGCACCTCCGACACGGGCAGATCGCCAGGTGAACGGGGCCAACAATCCACCGTTTTCGCGCAGGCGGTCGGCAGCGCGCGGCCCGATAAACTCCGGCAGGCGCTCGCGTGTCTGGTTGCTCACCAGCACGGTGGGCAGAACCAGTTGATACCGGCGGTCGATCACCTCATGCAGCAGCCCAGGCGCGAAGTCCCTCCCCTGTCGTGGCGTGTGCATCCCCACTTCGTCGATCACCAGCAAGTCGACCGCGGCCAACTCCTGGAGCAGTTGGGATTTGGTATGGCTGGCGTTCTGGCGGAAGCTATCGGTTACGCCCTGGATGATGGCTTCGGCGGTGACGATCAAGCCCGAGGCCTGCTCCTCGCGAACGATGTGCTGCAGGATCGCGCAGGCCAGGTGAGTCTTGCCGTTGCCGATCTCCCCCAGCAGCATCAGCGCGCGGCCCTGGCGATAGTTCTCCGCGAACTTCTCGGCGTAACCGCGGCAGATGCTCAACGCGCGAGTCTTGCCGGCATCGCCGCCGTCGGTGAGGAAGTTATCGAAGGTGCAGCTGCGGAACCGCGGGGTGATGCCGGTGGCGATCAGGTCCTCGCTCAGCTCGTGCTCAGCGGCCGCCTTCTCGGCAGCTTGCCGGTGCTCGTCTTCCTTGGGCTTGTTGTACAGCAGCTCCCACTGACAGGCCGGGCACTCGGTGCGGTACCAGCCGCCGCCGAACAGCTCGACCAGCTGCTCGTCGTAGTTTTTGTGACCACGGCCAGCGCGGCAGCAAACCTCTCGCTGCTCAGCGATTCGCGGAGCGGGACGGAATTTAGAAACGGTCATCGGGGTACATCTCCTGCGAATGGGTCGGAACGGAGAGAACGGCGCTCGACTGGGCACCTGGCTGCGCTTCTGGCTGCTGCCCCTGGTAGGGCTTCCAGTGCTCACCCTTGCCGAGGAAGGTGGACGGGAGCTTCACGTACTCGGTGCCGACCTTGCCCTTGGCCATCTGGTCGGCGCGGTAGTTGGTCGCTGCGCGGATAAGGTCTTGCGGGTCTACGCCATCCTTCAGCCGAGCCCCCCAGGCCTTCCAGGCGTCCGGCTTGGATGAGGCACGGTCGCGCTTCGGGTATTCACGCCAGAACGCCTCGAAGTCGTCTGAGTACTTGCTGCCCTTCCCTCCCTGATCACCCCCTGCAGGGGGTAGGGGGTTTATCTCTTTCTCCTCTTCTCTTCTCTTCTCTTCTCTGGTCCGCATTTCGTCCGCATCGGAAGCGGACACTTTGCGGACGCCCCTTTTCCGGCTGGAATCGAGCGCTCGACGCTTGGAAGACGCGCCGTTGTGGGCTTCGAAGCGAGGAAGGGAAATGTCATCGCCATCGCATTCGAGCCAACCGACCGCGACCATTGCCTCGGAAAACCCCTTCCAAGCGGCAAGGTCATCGAGCGATTCCAGGGTGTAGCCGGACAGCGTTCCGTCCGTTGAGTGGGAATCGAAAAGACTCCAAACGGACAACAGTCCGCCGACGATCCGGAATCTGTCCGCCTTCAAAGCGGACGACATGCGGACAACCTTCGGACTCGTCAGCAAGTCCGTCCGCATCTTGATCCAGTCACCAGCCATCAGATGTTCAGCTCCTCAGTTACCCGCTTCACGAAGTCGTCGTAGCTCTCGGCCATGACGAAGCCCTGATCTTCGAGCGCGGCGCGGCATGCCTTCGCGTGGCCGTACAGCACCCAGCGCTCGCGCTCGGGCAGGTCGCGGAATTGGCGATAGGAAGGCCATGGGCCGGCGATCACCGGCTGGCCGTTCGGGCCGGTGGTGATCCGGCCGGGGTTCGGTTGGTGGGCGCTCATCACATACGCTCCAGGCGCCCGACGAGCGTCCGCAGCTTGCGCTTGAGGCGGGTGGTCAAGTCGCGCTGATCTACCCAGCGCCGGTAGGCCGCATTGGTGAAGTTCAGGACACCCTCGAAGGCCTCGTCTTCAGGGTCTATGCGCTTCGTGGAGTCCGGATAGGGATGGCCGTGAGCCCTGAAATAGGTCAGGTACATCGCGTTGAGTTCCCGCCGCAGGGAATTCCGGCGCGTCTCGGCCTTCTGGTAGGCCACCGCCGCCTCGGCGATCAGGTGCATGTGCTGCTGCTCGTCGAATACCTTGCTCATTGCTTCACCTTCTGGACCAGGCGGAACCGGCCCTCAACATACGGATGGGTGGCCTGGGTCTCGCTGACCATCTGGCACTCGGAAACGAAGCGACGGAACACGGCGGTGATGTCGCTGGATGCCCACACGGCGTACTGGCTTCCCTGGGCCTCTTCGTGGGCATTGCGGACCATTCCCCATGGCTTGGGGCTGATCGGCATCTGGCGCACCACCGTATTCACCACCGAGGCCGATAGGCCGTAGCGCTCGTGGATCACCTCGCGGATGCGAGTGATGGGCATGCAGTTCTGCGGGCAGTGGCTCCAGACGCGCGACTCGGCCAGGTCCTCCACGTGCTGCTCGATCCGCTCAATGGCAACCTGGTGCTGAGCCTGCTGCTGTTCGGTCTGGCGCTGACGGCGCTCCAGGTCGACGGTGAGCTGCACGCTGGCCAGCAACTGCTCGGCGGCGGTCAGCGGCTTGGCCACCCGCTCCTCGAGCGCGGTCATGTGGTCGAAGACAGCGGCCTGCAGGTCGTAGCTGTAGGACATGGCCATCAGGCAGGACTCGCGCTTCGGGAAGCGGTAGCCGCGGCGGGGCCTGTTGTAGCTGTCTGGGAGATCGGCTAAGAACTCAGCCGATCTTTCGCCAAGCACTTCCGGCACCTTCGCCAGGAAGTTCTTATGCATCAGCTCGGGGAATTCCTCCGAAGGGAACAACTTGCCAGCGAACTCGGCCTGCTGCTTACGGTGGGCGTTGATGAAGTCGACCAGTTCCAGACTGGTCATGGTGGCGGCCGATCCGCCGGTGATGGTCAGGCCGGTCATTGCAGCGACTCCTCAGCAACCTTCAGGCGGTTCTCCAGCGACTCCCGCTCGCAGTCGAGCAGGTTGTGCCAGTCGTCGGTGTTGTAGATGGCGAGGCCGAGCAGCTTCGCCAGGTGCTGGAAGTCCTTCTCGCCCTGCAGACGCTCGCGAACGATATGCAGCGTCGAGCGCAGCCAATCGATCTGTTCCATGGCACAGTGGATCTGGTCGATTCCCTTCTGGGCGATCTGTTGCATCTCGGTCTTCTGATTCATTTGGGCAACCCCGCGAGGTCGGCCAGACGGCAGAAGTCGTCGAAGTTGGCGCGCGACAGGTGGATCACCGCATCCATCAGGGCGCCGGCGCGGTAATCGTTGAGGTAGGGGCCTGGCGTACCATCGCGCATCGCGTCATTGTCGAGGACGATCTCAGCCAGGACGGTGGTGGTATGCATCCGTGCCTCGAGTCGGTCTGCCAGCTCTTTGAGCTGCTTCTGCTCGTAGGTCAGTTCCTGACTTTTCATGGCTTCACCCCCTTGCACAGCTGGGAGTTGGCCGCGTCGAGCAGCGCCTTCGCGCCTTCGAGCAGGAAGCTCAGGCAATAGGCCGATTGCTCTGCGTCATCCTGGTGGCCGTCGGTGATCAGGCGAGCGAGATGGATGCTTCCGGCGAGCAAGTTGCTGCTGCCGTCCAGGCAGTTCTCAACAGTCATGCCCGGCGCGGTCGAGAACTTAGAGCAGCTGGCAATCAGCGGACTGAAGGTTTCGAGGCTGGTGCCTTCCACCTCGACATCGAGGGCGCGGCTTGGCTTGGTGCTCATGCCTCACCTCCTGCGCGCTCCAGGCCCCGTACGCAGGCCACGTTGATGCTGTTGGCGACTTCAAGGACCATCTGGATGGCCAGGATCTCCAGCCCCTGCAGTTCTCCTTCGGTGTCATCGTTGATCTGCCGAAGGAGGCAGGTGACACCATCGAGCAGTTGGCTCGAAAGGCGCAGCGCCTCAGCGACCGGCTGCCCTTCCTTCACAGCGAGCAACGCGTTTCCGGTATCTCGGCTCATCTGGAAGGACAGGCCAGTGGTTACAGCTTGTTGCGCTGGAGTCAGCGCTGGGTTATTTTTGGGTTGTGACATTTCCTCGCCCTCCTTACAGGCGAAAGCAGTCCACGCAACCGTTCCAGCGGTTGCGAATGAAGAGCCCGGTTCCAGCCGGGCTTTTTGCTGTCTGGCGAACGGGCAAAACCCATCCTCCACACAATTGGGGAAGTGCAACCCCCTGCAATCAGGGCGGCTGAGAGAGAGGAGCGCGTGCGCGCGTAGCAGACTTTTTCAAAGTGCAAGCCCCCGGTTTTGCTGGGTTAGGTCGATGCAGGCAGCCTGCACCCTTTTAGAAATATCCCAAGCTGCGACACGAACGAAGGCCCTCAAAGGGGCCAACCGATGAACACCCCGTCCAGGGCGCCGCGCCGGGGCATCCAGTAGAAAAGTGTTTTGGGAGTGACCCTTTTCGCAAAGGGCTTTTGGTTTCGCATGCGAAAGTTGGGCGATCATGCCGGCGCGCCTGTACTGGATGTCTGCACAGCATCGTTGTCGGACTGTGCTGGGAGGCCAGGTAGCTCTACGATTTCGCCATGTTCGCCGGAACTGTTGCTGGCGAAATGGCTTGGCATGAATGCCATTGGATCGGGAGCGAGGCACGACCGGCCGCCACCAGATGGAAAACGTTTGAGCTCTGCAGCCTCGAACCCGCCGCCTTGCGATTGGATGATCAGAATGATCCGCTGCGCTTTGAGAGCTTTGCTGATAGCCGCTTGGCTCAGGCCCAGCGCTTTTGCGGCGCCCTCCTGCCCATAGCGATCAACGAAAGCGCTGAGTGTTTGTCCGGTCATAGGTTCGCGCCTTTTGGTTTACCGCCAGCATAACCAGCGGTACTAGCAAATGACAAGACCGCTAGTTCTTTGAACGCATAACCGTAGGTTGTTAGGATTCGGACATGAAAAAACGACCGCTCAATGAAACTGAACTGTCTGAATGCGCAGCCTTGAAGAAGATCTTCCTGGAGAAGCGCGAGCAGCTTGGGCTTACGCAAGCGTCTGTCGCCGAAAAAATGGGCGTGAGTCAGACGGCGGTTTCGATGTACATGAATGGACGCAATGCCCTCAACGCATCTGCTGCCTCCCAGTTCGCTCAGATCTTGGAAGTCCCGGTAGCAAACTTCAGCCCGAGAATCGCCAGCATGATCAAGCTTCTAGCTGCTGGTGTGGGAGCTGCTGCAGCTTTCCGAAAGCAGGCTGAAGCGATTGAGTGGGAACTAGAGGCACACGGCAACATCGCGCCGATGTTGCAGCCGAGCAAGGACGCCAAGGAGTATCCGGTGATTAGTTGGGTAATCGCGGGGGAACGAGCTGAGTCGCCGGACAATTATTCGCCAGGCGATGCGGAAGAATGGCTGCCATCAACCGAAAACGCTGGGCCTTATGGCTATTGGCTGCGCGTAAGGGGAAAATCGATGACATCCGAAACCCCGCCCAGCTTTCCAGAGGGGACGCCTATTCTGGTTCGCCCAGAAGGATTCGAGTTGGTCAGCGGAAAGTTCTACATCGCGAAGCACCGCGACGGGGAGACTACGTTCAAGCAGTACATCTACGATGCTGGAACTGAGTATCTGGCTCCGCTGAATCGTTCGTTCAAGACATTTGAGCTTGACGATGACTGGACGATCATTGGTCGCGTCATTGACGCCAAGATCGTCGGTCTATAACCGCAGCACCGCATAAGGGCCCTGATGGGTCCTTTTTTTGGCCCAATCTAAAACCGCCGGTATTGACACTGCAAAATAACCGCTAGTAAAGTCGTCTCATCCAACGGGATTGAGGTCGACATGGAAACCATCACCACCAGCAAATGGAAAGGCACTCTCGGCATGGGCCTCGCGCCCCGCGAGCTGGAGGCGACCTTGCTCGCCGCCGACGAGATGAGCGCGAAGGAGATCGCGCGGGTGATGGGCATCTCCCCGGGCACCGTGCAGAAGCGCCTCGATGACGCGCGCTTCAAGCTCGGCGCCAAGACCGTTCGCGGCCTGGTGCTGGAAGCCTTCCGCCGCCAGATCATCGCCCCGGCCTGCGTGATGGTCCTTGCCGGCATGGCAGCAATCCACCCGATCCTCGATGACGACCCGATGCGCCGCGACCGCCGGCCGCCGGAGCGTAAGAGCGAGCTGCGCCAGACCTCCCGCCGCAGTGAGGAAGCAGGACTCATAGCCGCGTGATCAGCGGCGTGCGCTCCTGATCGAGCGCAGTCCGGTGACCACCTACCACAGATTTTCGGAAAGCCAAGTAGCCCGGCAGGCCCCCGGCTTGCCTCAAGAAAGAGGAAACGACGTGATCAACCAGACCCTGAGCCAGCTGCTCACCGAGCGCGTAACGGCGTTCGCTGAAAGCCCCAAGCCCGCCGAACTGATCGATGCCGGCATCGAGAAGATGTTCCAGTCCGTGGTCGACGACCTGTTCCGCTCGTATGGCGACTTTACCAAGGTAGTGAAGGAAGCCATGGCCGCTGCCATGCCCGCCAACGTCGGCGATGTCTTCGAGCTGACGAAGTACAACGCCATGGTCGCCTCGCTCCTACGGCAGCGCTGGGAACAGGCCGCCGTTGAATCCCTGGTGCTCAAGACCGCCGACAAGGCCATCAGCGAAGTGCTCACCGGCGACGGCCTGATCACCGGAGAAGTTTCCCTGCGCTCGCTTCTGCAGGCGTTCGTCGACGACAACAAGGACGACGCTCGGGAGCATGGCTGGAGCCATCCGGAAATCCGCTTTGAGGAAGAGCAGCGCTACGGCAACACGTACCTGGCCGTGTACTTCGACCCGGAACCGGAAGACAGCTACCGCAGTGGTGGCTACGCACGCGAGAAACGCGGCGACTACGGCCTGAAGCATCGCATCCACGTCCGCCTTACGGGCGATGAGCGCGCGCCGGCAAACAACTGGGAATCGGCAGTTCGGCCGGGCGAGGTCTACAGCGCCTCGCTTGATGACAAGAAGATCTCGCTGGAACTGAACGTGCGCAGCCCCTGGGAGCGCCAACTCGTCGCCCTCTACTTCGGCAACGCCATGCTGCTGGTCGACTGCGACCAGGACGACTTCAGCTACGGCCTCGACGACTGACTGCCAAACGACACCGGGCCGGATCAGCCGGCCCAGCCAAGGAGAAGGAACCATGCTCATCCTCAGCCGCCGCCCAGGCGAAACCATCCGCATCGGCGACGAAATCGAAGTCACCGTGCTCGGCATTCAGGGCAATCAGATCCGCATCGGCGTGAAGGCGCCGCGCAGCCTCGACGTGCATCGCCAGGAAGTCTATGAGCGCATCCACGGCGTCGAAGCAGACCGCATGCCCAAGGCAGTGGGAGAGTGAAATGGCCACTCAATCCCACGGCCAGTACCTGGCCCACGTCAATCCGAAGTTCTTCGCCGCCGTGCAACTCTTCGCTGCGGTGCGCGACGTCCGCTACTACCTGCAGGGCGTGTTCATCGATCAGCACCATGAGCAGGGCGTGGTTCTGGTAGCCACCAACGGGCACCACATGGCGGTCATGCACGACCCGGAAGGCTGGTGCGAGCGCCCGGTGATCGTCGGCGGCATTCCGAAATCGCTGATCGCCTGCTGCAAGAAAACAGGGCTGGAGCCTCCAAAGCACCTTTGGATCGGGCAAGACAGCGCTGTAGTGTCCAGCCTCGAGGCATCCGAGCCGCCTGACTCTCCCTTCTGTGCCGATGCACTGCATGCCTGCCGCATCTCTCTGATCGACGCCAAGTACCCCGACTGGCGAAAGGTCATGCCCAGGCAGGCGAAGCCTGTGGACGTGATGCCGGCGATGAATGCCGAGTATGTGGCAACCGTCACGGCCGCGGCGAAACTGCTGCACCCCAGCTATCCAGCGACGCGTGTCTTCTCGACCGGGACCGACTGCTCACTGGTGTTCCGCATCTGTGGTCATGAGGTCGCCGACAAGTTCGTGGCAATCATCATGCCCGTGCGCGACATCGAAACGCCCGAGATGCTGCCGAAGGCATTCCAACTCCCCGCCGCTGACCTTCCCGGCGCTGAAGAAGCGAGGGCCTGATCATGGACCGAATTCTGATTGTTCTCCGTGCAGGCCTGGGCCTGAACTTCGAAGCAATGCGCCCTGCCCTGCAGGTCGGTGCTCCGATCGCCATCGGTCGTGGCGGCGCCGTCATCGCCGACGTCCTCGACGACTTCCCCGCAGCGCACTCCCTCCGCCTGAAGGAGGTCCGCACCCAGCTCGGCAACGAAGGCCATGGCCACGTTGTCCCGCGCCTGGACGGGACCGTCATGCGTTGTGGTGGCCCCAGCATCTGCAAGACCTGCCAGAAGGAACGGCTGCTGCTGGACATCTGGCAGCAAGCTGCCGAGCACTCAGCGACCTACAACACCAGTGCCGACAACCGCCTTATGGACCCCGAGCTGAGTTCCACTTGCTGCGGCATCTGTAGCCAGCAGGATCACGTCGACGAGAACTGCCCCTGGCAGGGCGCTCGCGCCGGGCTGGCATTGGTGCAAAAGATCGATAGGCACCTGGTCGAGCACGCCCATGAGCTCAACGCCGCACCCAGCGAAGCACTTAAGCCCAGCATCTTCGACATCATCACCGGCACCGCTGGGCAGGCAGCCCGCGTGCCCCAAGTGCTCCCGTCGACCGAGGAACATCACGCCCAGATCGAGCGAGTCGCCGCCGACCTCCGCGAGCATGGCCCTGACCGGGAGGAGCTCAAGCCCTGCGCATTCTGTGGCGGTCCGCCGGTTCCGTTCGTGCAGCTGGCTTCCCAGGGCTTCGGCTCAGCTCCTCGCATGGAAAGCTACGGTGAAGACGGCCTGTCGATCGAAGCCTTTGTCTACTGCCACGAATGCGGCGCGAATGGCCCGACGTTCGAAGACGACATCTTCGATGCATCCGACTACGACCAGGCCATGGCCGAGGGTGTTCGCCTCTGGCAGGACCGCGACGGGCGTCATGCCGATCTGTACGAAGCCAATGCCAACCTGAACCTGTTCCCACGCTGGGACAGCATGGAAGAAGGCGGTGGCGCATGAGCATCACTATCAAGGGACATGTGCTCAACCAGCGCCAACTCGACGCCATCACTCCGGTGATGAATGACCTACTCCAGGGCCGGGTAAGCCAGCACCGCCTAGAAGATGCCTGTGTCCAAGCGCTGGAGCAAGCCGGCTGCCCGCTAGGGTACGACGTTTCCATGCCTGGGGCCGGGTCGACCATCGAGCAACGCGCCACCAAGTGGCTGCGTGACGGCCAGGTCGGCGCCTCGTCGCGTTCAATCCATGACCACATGCTGGGCCTTGCTCCGAAGCGAGGCTACTTCGACCACCCTCACGATCCTGACGACCTGAATCGGTGCCTGCTGCTGCTCGACCTGATCCCGGAGTGGGCGCCGCGCATGGGTGAGATGGCGCAGCACTGCCCTCAATGGGCTGGCCTGGCCGCCGAATGGAAATCCATCAGCGAGATGTTCCTGAGAGAGGCTGGCCTGGATTGGCAGCACCACTGTAAGGCACCTCGAACCTATGCGCTCATGCGGCGCGCCCTGGGGGAATCATGAGCAATCGCTTTCATTGGTTCTGGCACGCCTTGCTGAGCGTCGCGGCAACCGCCTTCTTCGCCATCGCGATGGGCGCATTCGAGCAGCGCGACGAAGCCCGACGCCTGGCCAAGCCTGTCATCGACATGAACGGCACCACCATCGTGGTCAGTTGCCCCAAGCCCATCACACCAACCGCCGACCGCCCAGCGCTGCGGCACGAGAGGTTCGTCCTATGACCCTGACCGCACACGTGCCGGTGACGTCCGGCTCGCAGACCTTCGAACTGGTCAGCAGCAATCCCTTCGCCGCCCTGGGTGATCGCCTGGTGCAGTTCGGACTCGCCCTGCAGAGCGGGGAAAGCACCGTCGAGCAGCTCGTGCCGCTTGCCAAGGCATGCGGCCTAGAGCTGCGCATCAAGGTAGTGGAGGGCGAGAAGTGATCCGCTCCCCCAATCGCCTGCACAAGGCGATCGACATTGCCAGCGATGAAGCCAGGCCGCTGGCCGTTCGCCTGATCGCCTACCGGATGGCAATCCGCTGCATCTGGGGCATTCGCTGCCTTGGGCTGGTCACCTACCGGCAGAAGCTCGCCGAGCTGAAGCGCGCCGGGCCATTCACTAACTCGGCGCAGAGAGCCGTCAGAGACCAGGATCGTCAGCAAGCCCAGGCTACGTGGAGTGCAATGGTGGAGACAGGCGGCTGGCTGGCCAGAGCATCAGCGTCGATCGATGAACTGATCCCCTTTGATCAGCTGTGCGACATTCTTGCCGTCAATCCAGTTCATCGCGCCGAAGCCCGCGAGGTTGCGGAGCAGTTCCGTCACACGATCGATGGCCTGCTCTGGAGCGGTGGAGTATTCGAGGACAGTGCGCACCACCGCAGCGGCCGGCGCACACGCTGGGATGCCGGCCCCTTCTCCGTGGCGATGAACTTCGCCATGAACGACTTCATGCTGAACAACCCGGACGCCGTACCTGACCCGTTCGCACCGGACGGCCCCTTCTATGGGGCGCCGCGTCGGTACCAAGCAGATGACGGGACTACCTTCATTCAGCGGCCGGGGCTCACGGTTCATCGCGCGGACGGGTCCACCAGGGTGATCGAGCGTAAGCCGGAGGTGAGCCGTGGGTAAGCCTCTCGGAACACTCGCACGGCAGGCCCTTGACCGCGCTCGGCGAATCGCGCCAGAGCCTGCGCGCAGGAAGGCACTCGCCAAACCCGCATCGATAGAGGCGCCGCCGGCGCAGAAGCGTGAGGAGGTTGAGGAAATCTGCCGCTGGTTCCGGGTGCCGCTGGCGGGGCAGCGAGTCGACCAGGTGCTGTTCAGGCAGGGCCGCATCGATACGGCCGAACTTCTGAGCACGATGCTCGGGATGATCGAGTACCAGGGCGCCGCGGCTGAGGTGATAGCGCGACTGAGGAAGGGGGCCGAGGCCAAGCCGGCAAGCTACGCCGCTGGCGTCGAGTCCCTGCTTGAGGAGGTGGCGGCGCTGGTGGCGCGCCACGAAATGAACAACCCGCGAAACGTGGCGCGGGAAAGCTGGAGGTAAGAGATGGAGCAGAGCGTTCAGCCGGCGGACCAGGACTTGGCCGCCGCCATTCGCGACCTTGTGGCGCAGCTCAGCGGGCCGAAGATCGCACCCGAGGATGAGCTGTGGACCAGCAAGGAGATTGGAGAGTACCTGAAGCTATCGCATGTGACGGTCGAGCAGCGTGTGGCGATCCGGCCAGATTTCCCGGAGCCGTTGCAGCCCTGCGGCACCGTGAAGGCGATGAAACGCTGGTTCGCTGCCGACGTGAAGAAGTGGGCAAGGCAGAACAGCAGCAAGCTACCCAAAGGCCGCCGGGGTTAATCCAGGCGGCTCGCCACTTCGGTGGCAGTCGCGTTGTAATAGATCATCAGCGAGCGCGGGTCACGGTGGCCTGTCATCCGCGCCAAGTCCAGGACGTCGAGCTTCCTGGCAAGCCTGGTGGTTGCCTCGTGGCGAGTGTCATGAAACGTCAGTCCATCGATCTTCACGCGATCGCGAATACGACGGAACATGACGTCAGCCGACTTGGACGACAGGGTGAACAGCTCCTGGCGATCACCGGCGGCATCGATCATCACCTTCAGAAGATCAACAGCGCGCGAGCTGAGCGGCACCTTGCGCGCGTCGCCGTTCTTGGTGTGGGTCAGCTCCACATATCGGGCGCGTAAATTCACCCGACCTGGGGCTAGGCCGAGAATCTCGCCTTGCCGCATGGCAGTCTCAAGCGCGATCAGGAAGGCATAGGCCAGCTCCTGCAGCTTGCTGGCCGGCGCCGCGCCTTCGACATACCCGAGGCCGTCGAGGATCTTCTTTTCCTCGGCCGTCGAGATCCGCCTATCCCTAGGCGGCCTGTTCTTCGGCCGCTTCACCTCGCGCACGGGGTTTGACTTGATCCAACGCCACTCACGCCGCGCCTGTTCGAACACGCTGGACAGCAGCGTCATCTCACGGCGGACGGTAGAGGTGGCCACCGACTTCAGGCGCAAGTCACGCCAGGCGGCGATCTGCTCGGCCCCCACATCCACCATGCGCTCGCCAACGAACTCCAGTTCGTTGATCAGCTTGTCCAGCCGGATCTCCTCCCAGCGCTGGCCAACCTTGCTGGGCGATACCTCGAGCTTGTATTTCTCCAGCGCCTCCTTCAGAGTCGAGTTCGATGCCCCTTTGGGGCTCCCCACTCCAGCCAGAATCTCAGCCTCTCGCTGAGTCGCCCAGGCCACCGCCTCGGCCTTCGTAGAGAAGGTGCCAGAGTCCCGAACTCCCTTCTTGGCCACCTCTACGCGCCACCCTCCGCTTCGCTTCCTGTACGTTGCCACCGTGAACCTGCCTTGGCGTAAATTTGGCGTAAACGGTAGCACGAAATTACGCCAAGCCTATGGAAGCTGACGAATTACCTTTGGCGTAAACCCTTATAAATCGTGGCCTTGAGTAAACCCTATAGAGGTTTACGAAGCCTGTAGTGGGATATGAGAGTCCCTCCCGGGGCACCACCACATCGTTTCAGGACTTCCCAGGAAGTCCCGAAACCCACGAAGAACCGGCCCTCTGGCCGGTTTTTGTTGCCTGCGATTTGCCCTTCAGGGTGTAGACAGGGATACCTTCATCCCCTCAGGAACAGCTACCTGTGGCGGTCTTGCTGACGTAGGCGCGCCCGGTGGCACTGACATTCACCACCCGTTCCTGGGCGCCAGCCGTGGGCGCGGAGCGGCAGACGGTGACGCTTGCCTGGGTATTGCCCACACCGCTGGGCTGGAAGTCGATCTTGGCGACACTGGAAGTGACCTTGAACCCCGTCGGGGCGGCGGGATGTTTCTGGATCACGGTGGAGCCGGAAATGACGATCCAGCCCTGCTCCCAGCCGCCCGAACCGCAACTGGCTCCATCGCTGGAGACGCACAGGCTGGTCACCGCATTGCGTTTGATCGCTTCGCTGCGCCCCATCGCCACACCCGCCACCAGATCGTTGGCGCTGGCCTTGAGCTTGCTGGCCAGGGTGGCTTCGCTCAGCGACGGCACGGCGATGCCCACCAGGATTGCCAGCACCGCCAGGCTGACCATCAGCTCCAGCAGGGTGAAACCGCTGGTTGCACGCCGGGAAACTGCGTTCATGGCGCGGTCCTCCTATCGTTCGATGTCCCAGAACACCCAGGATTTCGGCCGGGTCCCGGAAGACGGCGGCACCGCTTCGCAGCCCTGCAGCGACGAATCGGTGGCGCAAGTGCCGCCGCCGATGATGAAGGGTTTCTGCGTGCCGTCATCGAGCACCACGACCCCGGCCACCGGCGAGGGCGGCAATCCGCCGCCGGCAATCACCTGGAAGCGATCGCCGGGCGCAGAGGCATTCAGGTAGTTGATGTTGTAGTTGCGCGCGGTGCCGAGACCGACACAGCTGGTCGTGCTGGCGACCTGCGGTGTGTGGGTGCTGAAGATGATGGTGTCGAACAGCAGCAGGGCTGACGTCACCACCTGTTCGGTCGATGCCAGGCCCAGGTACCAGCCCTTCGGGTGGGCGGCAAGGTCTGCATCGCTCGGGTTGGCCGTGCTGGTGATGGCGAGCAGCGACGCATTGCAGATCACGTTGGCGCCGCAGGTGGCGTTCTCGGAAGTCAGCCAGGTCGAGTCGGTCGGGTTGTCACGCAGGGTGTAGAAGCGATTCGCCACGCTCGCGGCCGAGGTATAGCTGAGCAACGGTTTCTCGCGATCTCCGGAGCCGAGCAGGATGACGTACTGCCCGTTGCTGACCGCAACCTCGGGACCATAGAGGAACTTGCGGTTCGCCGTGCAACTGGAGGCCGAGTTGCAGCCCAGCGCGGCGATCTTGGTGATGGTCCAGTTCGCCGGCACAGTCGTTCCGATGGGCGAAACGGCGTCTGCCCCGGAAATCCGGTAGACGTTGCCCCCCAGGTCGGCGGCATAGCCGTAGACAGCCTGGCCGCTGCTGTTGGCCACCATGGTCACGTCGCCAACGACGCCGCGGTCTGTGGTGAAGGTCCTCAGCGCGGCCCCCGTGTCGGCGTCGATCATATAGATCCGATTACCTTTGGACGATGAGGTACAGGTGTTCGGGTCACCGTCCTCGCAGGCGTCATACCCACCCCCCATCGCGAGTATGGTCGAGACGCCACTGCCATAGCCGGCTGCC
Source organism: Pseudomonas sp. YH-1 (assembly GCF_051990045.1). NCBI lineage: Bacteria > Pseudomonadati > Pseudomonadota > Gammaproteobacteria > Pseudomonadales > Pseudomonadaceae > Pseudomonas > Pseudomonas sp. YH-1. The sequence goes on from NZ_CP178184.1 coordinate 6,327,314, forward strand.
TTGAAGGTCGTCGGCGTGGCCCAGGTCTGCCCGATGTCGCTGTAGCCAGTGGAGCAGCCGGTATCGTTGGCCAGGTTAGGGCAGCCGATCTTCCATTTCAGGCTGGGACTGGCCAGCGTGGTGACATCGAAGGCGTACAAGGCGCGGCCGCCACGGCGCATGGCCGCGTAGATCCAGGTGCTGGTGCCCTGCAGGACCGTGGTGACCGAGCCATCCATTCCGTAGGCTTTGGGCTGCGGAGTCGGCGTACCCGTGGTATGGCCGGGGAAGGCGATGGTCACGCTGTTGTCGCGCAGCCGCTTGATGTTGGGGTAGAACTCAGGCGGCATGAACGACCATATCTCGTTGCCAGCCGGCACCGAGCCAATGGCTGCGGTACGGTTGCCGTTCACCGCCCGCAACAGGCCATCGTTGCCCCCGTAGTAGACGACTACCTGCGGTGAGGCCGCTGTCCCGTAGTTGATCGCCGCCGGGCGCGAGTGCACCACGTCACCATGCACCGAAGCGCGCACTTCCGTCAGGTTGGCGTTGGTGTTTTCGTCCTGGTTGTCGTCACCCCGCGCCCAGTTGATCAGCGTGTCGCGCTCGGTGGTGTTTGCCGTCCCCAGCAGCCCGATAGCGGTGCCGTTGGCAGTGTTGAAGTTGGTCAGGGTGGTGCAACCGCTGGCGGCGCAGGTCTTCACAGTCCGCGTGCCACCCTGGCGCAGGCGATAGGCCTGGGCGCCCTTCTCGACGATGTTGCCATCCGGGTAGTTGGATGCATCGGCGCCGGTGACCGTGAGGCACCCGCCTTGCGGCTTGAACGCCCAGTAGTTGTCGGTCGTGCTGGGCGTCCAGAAGCTGCGCGCGCATTCGGTGATGAAGCCGGTACTGCTGTTGATGGCGCTCCTGTCGTCGGCATCCACCGTTTTCAGCGCCCCGCCCACCATGCCCAGCTTGTACTGCTTGAGGTTGCCGGGCCAGCGTGGGAAGGAGTCGGTATCCGGCCGGAACATCCCGACGAACACCTGATTCAGGTAGGTGCTCTGCGTGTTGACGCTGACCGGCAAGGTCACCGAGGCGAACACGCTGTTGGTGGCCTGGATCTCGGAGAAGATGGCGTTCAGCGCGTCGGCGATCTGGGTGCCACTGGCGGTCACGTCGAAGTACTTGCCGCTGCTGACGTTGGCCATGCTCTTGAGCAAAGCGGTCCAGCCCGGTCCCTGGCCCGTGGTGACCTTGTTGATATCCACGGTATAGGTGGTGATGGCGAGACTGCTCTTCTTCATGAAGCGCGCCCACTCGTCGGCCACGTTGTCCTGCGAGCCACTGGGGGAAATCGGGATCGCCGTGGTATTGCCTCCCGCGGCGGTCAGCGCACCGGTGGCCTGGTTGACGTCGCTGGTGTTGTCCTGCGCTGCACCGTTACTGATGTAGATGATGAAATTCTTCGCGCAGCCGGCGACGATGGGGGTGACGTAGGGCGTGCCATCCTTCGACGGCAGCGCGTTTCCCGCGAGGGCGTAGACGGCGTTGGAGGATGCTGTGCCCGAAGCGTTGCCCGCGTAGTCGGTCTTCACTTTCTTGTTGCCCGAATAGGGCGCACTGGCCGAGTAGTAAAGCCAGGCCTCCTCCATCGCCTTGCTGATCTTGCCGCCATTGGACTTGTCGCCTCCCACGTCGAGACTGTTCACCAGCGCCTGGTACTTGGTCTTGTTCGTCGCATCGAACAGGCGGATGGCAGCCCGGACATAAGCCCCGTCGTTGCCCTTATCGCCGCCACCCGTCTCGGTGAACATCATCAGGCCGACACGGAACTTGTTCGCGGTCAGGCCGTTGATCACCGACACCAGCGCCGACTTTTCATTGTCGAACGCTGTGTTCCAGTTGGCTGTGTTGTCGAGAATGATCAGTACGTTCGGCGCATCCGTCGAATTCGGCGGCGTGCCAACGAACAGGTCGATGTCTTCGGCCAAGGCCGCGAACGAACCGAGGCACAGCACGCAGGAAGCCAGCGCACGCCGGAGGATCATGAAACTGCCCTGAGTCTTCATCGTCATGCTCCGCACACGGTCTGCTTCTGCGTATCGGTGAGTTGCACGCGCACGCCCGACCGTACCTTCACAGCCGTCCCGGTCACGGCATCGGTCACGGTCGCGTTGAGCTCCCAGACGGTGTTCCAGTCCTGGCTGCACATGCTCTGGGTCTGCTTGCCGCAGAGCGAAGACCCGGCGCCCTGCTTGGCGCTCAGGCAAATCGGCGCCGCCATCGACACCTGATAGTCGGTGGTGCCGTCATTGTTGATGTCGACGTTGAGCTGCTCCGCCGTCGGTGAGGTGGTGAACGCCGACCCCAACACCCGCTCGATACCGATATTGGCGGAGGCGATCGCCTCGTTGCGGAACTGCATGTTGCCCACAGCCTTCAAATTGGTGCCGCTGAGGGTGTAGGAGCTGCCCACCATCAGCATCAGCATCAGCAACATCACCAGGGTGACCACCAGGGTTGCGCCCTGCTGGCTTCTCATACTGCGGTGCGTTTTCATGGCGTCTGCCTCCGCCGGGATACGTTCACCAGCGTGGCGCTGGAGGTGAACAGGTGCCGTTTGTAGCCATCGGTGTAGGGGCCGAGAGTGGCCGAGCCGAGGGCATAGGTCTTGTCGGAGCTGTAACCCGGCGTTGGTGTGCGGCTGCGCGCCACGACGTAGAGACGCGCCTCCACGACGTTGACCAGCTGGGCTGCGGTGCAGGAAGCCGGGCCGCAGTGAACGAAGCTGCCGTCCGGAGAGCCGTCGCCTCGGTTGGTGGGCGAGGTCTTGGTGCTGTTGTCCGCCCAGGACACACCCTGCGCATAGTTCACCGCTGCGCCGGAATCGCTGATGTTGTCGAGCCCCAGTTCGACCCGGAAAGATTCGACACCCTCGATCAGCGGCACGGCTGCCTGCAGACCATTGCTCGGCGTCGCGCCACCGGATGAGTCGAACTGAGCGCGCATCAAGGTGGGAATCCCGTCCCCAGCGCTCACGGCATAGGTGCGCACGTAATAGACGTTGCTGATGAATTTGCGGCGCTCGCCCAGGGTCGTGCAGTCGCGTTTGCGCAAGGTGAAGCCGGATGTCGCGAGTACAAAGGGATTAGGGGTTGTGGGGCCCGCATCGGTGTCGCAGAAGGACGCCTGGAAATACACCTTGCCAGCGGTCAGCGCTTCGCAGGTACCGACGCCGGGCACACAGTTCTCTGCGTGGCGAATCACCACCACATCGGAATTCGCCGCCAGGTCCGAAACGATCCCCGAGCAGCCCGCGGGTACCGCCGAATAGGTCTGCACGACGATGCCCACAGCATTGAGCTTGTCCGCCTCAGTCCAGGTGGAGAAGTCCGAACAGACCGGCGCCAGGGCAGTCGGCACGTCCCCGGGAATGCCAGTCACCGTGAGGTCGTCGAACTGCGGGACGTAGCCATTCCAGAAACCGGCATGGGCGAAGTCCTCCTGCATCAACCCGACCGCGAACCGGCCGTTCTCGATCAGGGCATTGGTCTTGGCCATGTCGTCATTGGTACGGCTCAGGTTCAGGTAGAGCGACAGGACCCCCGCCATGATGATCAAGCCGATGGTGACGGCGACCATCAGCTCCACCAGCGTGAACCCCTGCTGGTTGCTGGCGCGACTCATAGGGTGGCCACCCGCACGACCGTGGTCACCACGCGGCGGCACAGATCGTTGCTGCAGCCGGAGCTGCCGTCGTAGCTTCCCGTGCCGCACGCCACGCTGGAGGGCGGCGCCGAAACCGGGCTCATCCCTTGCCAGGCGACGGTGATCATGTACTGATTGCTGCCCAGCGACTGGATGCAGCCGCGCCCGCCCAGCATGGCGCCAGCCTTGACGTTGCCACCGCCGACCTCCGCTGCGCCCTGCAGGCTGTTGCACCAGTCAGCGATATCCGCCTGCTGACGGGTGCCGGTGGTGGTCGAGCAGGTCATACCCGAGCCAACCGGCGAAGAAGCGCCGGTGACATAACCGGATGCGTTGTTGGGATTGGCCGTCATCCGACTGGAAATGTCGTTGAGCAGCAGCAGCGCCTGCGCGCGCTGGTAGGACTCCATGTCTGACAGCTGCATGCGCATCTGCAACTTGGCCAGGCCCAGCAGTCCGAGGGAAATGATCAGAATGCTGATCAACAACTCGATCAGGGTCACACCGCTCTGGCGAGAGGTCATCATGGCGATCACCACTTGGCCGACGGCGTCCTGCTGCCGTCGCTGCTGAGGGTCAGGTTGCCGTCGCTGGCCTGTGCGCCGCTCGGGGTGAAGGTGATGGTGAAGGTCGGCGGAGTGCCACTGACCACCGTGACGTCGTAGCCGTAGTTGCTCGATACCTCGCTGGGCAAGGCGTAGCCACCGCTCTCCAGCTGGCTTTTGCTGGCGTAGGCACGGTTGGCGAGCAGGTACTGCTGCTGGCGATTGGCGATGTCCATCATCTGCGCCTGGGCGGCGGACCGCTTGCCGCGGATGACGTACTGCTGATAGCTGGGATAAGCAATAGCCGCGAGGATCGCAATTATCGCCGCCACCACCATCAACTCGATCAGGGTAAAACCGCGGGAACTGACAGGCATTGTCGAGACACTCTTTTCCGGGGTCTTTAAAAAGACTCTATTAGTTAAATGGCGAATCGCCACCCCACCCACTCGATAATTCAATACCGGTCGTCGACAACGACTCGCCATATACAAAAATAGTTAGCGATAAAGTTGCCAGATTTTTCGCGCCAATTTGTTATCAACCCAGACAACACGCCACTACAGACGCCACGAGCCGGCACTGAAGAGCCACAGGACACGATTCTTAAGCATAAAAAGCAACAAACAGGAGCAACTTCAATAACAACTTATCGAGCCACAGAATAAAACATTAAATTGGCGTAAATAATTTGTGAAGAACATGTCAAACAGAAAATAGAGCATCTCCACAAAGCCCATGGAAAGACTCTGACCAGCACTCAACCCATTCAAAAAACAGAATTGAAAACAAGAACAACTTACACTTTCAAAAGTTTGTTTACGTAGCTATTCATGAGCCGACTATCGAGTCAACTTATCTGGAAACTGAAAGGCTCTGCGACAGCCAGACGCCCGGAAGACGTCGCGCCGATCACCACCTCGAATGATCCTCAGCCCCCGCTTTGCCGCCCCTGCAAGGCCGCAACGAACGCCGCCAGCGGCATTGGCCGGTCGAACAGATACCCCTGCAGCACCTCGACACCACGCAGGGCGAGATAGGCCCGCTGCTCTTCGGTTTCCACGCCCTCGGCGATGATCATCAGATCCAGCTTGCCGCAAAGCTCGACGATGCTGTCAAGGACGTGGGAGGACAGTGCGTCCACGCCGATCATCGCCACGAAGCTCTTGTCGATCTTCAGTGCATCCACCTTGAAGCGATGCAGGTAGGCCAGGCTCGAGTTGCCGGTGCCGAAGTCATCGATGGCCAGCTTGACGCCCAGCCCATGGAGGTTGTCGAAAAGCTCGTCGGTCACCTCACTGGAGACGATCAGCTCACGCTCGGTCAGTTCCAGGGTGAGCTCGGGACAATGGGGCAGGAAGCGCGCCTGGAAGTCCCGGCAATCGTCGAACAGTCCCGACTCCGTACAGTGCCGCGCACTGATGTTGAAGCTCAGGTGGAAGCCCTGGCCCAGCAGTTGCCCATGCGGCGACAACCCGTCAGCAACCTGATGCATCAGTTCGCGGGTCATCGCCACGATCAGCCCGGACCGCTCCGCCATGGGGATGAACAGGTCGGGGCCGACCATACCTTCGCGTGGGTGCACCCAGCGCATCAGCACTTCCGCACCGACCCAGCGGCCGTCGCGGGCATCCACCAGCGGTTGCAGGTAGGGTACGAATTCGCCGGCCAGCAGGGCCCGCTCCAGCTCCAGGCTCGGCGTGGCCGAGCGCCCCCAGAGCCAGAAACAGACGAATCCGGAAATCCCGCCCAGCATGAACATCAGTATCACCAGGGGCAGCGAATCCTCGTGGATGTGCCGCCACTGCGCACCCGCAGGAAAACCGCCGATTACCGAATAGGGGAATCGCTCCGAGTGCTGGATGACCCGCCCCAACGGCAGGGGGGCTGGCGAACCGTTGTAAACGCCGCCTGCCTCGTCCATCCATTGCCCGCCAACCTGCAATTGCAGGTCGCTACGTTGGTCAACCAGCTGCAGGGTATTGCTCAGGTAACGCCCGTCCACGGTCGCAAGGGCCGCATAAGGCCCTTCGGCTCGGCGCAGGATCAGCAGGGCATAGTGCGGCGTCACCCGGTTGCCGGCCATCATTCGCAACGCACCGTCCACATAAAGGCTGGGATCGATGCGCTCATCGAACTCACCGAAAAGCGAGGTGCAATAGATGTCGTCGTCGCGGGTCAGGTTGAGCGAGCGGACGAACGGTACAACAGCGACCTGCTCCCTGAGCACCTGGGTGGCGTCGTCGCAAGCCTCATTGTCATGCAGCAACGCGACCCGCGCCGCCCCCGTGGCGTTGCTGAGCATCACGTCGAACAGGCGCACCGCCTCGTTCGAGGCGGTGCGGGCTTCCGCAGACAAGGTGCGCAAGGTCTGCCAGTAGATGATGACGCTGCCCAGCAACAGCGGCAGCAGCGCCATGGAGAGGGAGAAGACCAGGCGAGGCAGCAGCCGGCGCCGGGTGTAGTTGCGAAGCGGCATCCTTGTTCCTTGCTCGACGGCGCCGCGACCTGCGACGCATTGCCACTCCCCCACCGGCAGTGGCGTGGATTGAGCTTAGAACAGCCTCCGCCGCCGGGCGCTGCGCGGTGGAATCCGTATAATCCCCGCCCCACCCATCCTGATCGCCACAGAAGACGCTCATGCCCAAGCCGCAGCAGCTCCAGCCCGTGGGAGACTTCCCGCCCGCCACGCTTCTCCGTCGCTTTGCCGCGATGTTCTACGACTTCCTGCTCTGCGTGGCCTTGTTGATGGTCGTGACGCTGGTCTACCAGCAAGGCTTCCTGCGCCTGATCTATGGCAGCGAGAAGCTCCGGATGCTGGCCGACCAGGGTGCGCTGACCGGCGACCCGCTGTTGTCCAGCCTGCTGTTCATCAGCGTGTTCGCCTTCTTCGCGAAGTTCTGGACCCACAGCGGCCAGACCCTGGGCATGCAGGTCTGGGGCGTTCGCGTGCAGAACGCCAACGGCACGCGCATCAGCCTGATGCAGGCACTGCTGCGCTTCGTCATCGCCATCGCCTCCTGGGGCTGCGCCGGCCTGGGCTTCCTCTGGATGCTCTGGGACAAGGACAAGCGCACCTGGCAGGACCGCTACTCGGAAAGCGTGGTGATCCAGATCCCCAAGGCGGTGCGCAAGGCAACGCAGGGCCGGGGCTGAACCCGGACAATAAAAAAGCCGGCGATTGCCGGCTTTTTTGTGAGCGCGGGTTCTGCCCCGCGATCAGCCTCAGCCTGCCCTTTTCAACAGCAGCGTGCCGAGGAAGGCGCAGATCGCCGCCGGCACCAGCACCGCCAGCAACGGCGGGAAGTTGAACACCTGGCTGGACGGGCCGAGCAGGTCCTGGGCGATGCGGAAGGTAAAGCCCACCAGCACGCCGGTAAACACGCGCTGGCCCAGGGTCACGCTGCGCAGAGGACCGAAGATGAACGAAATTGCCATCAGCACCAGGGCAGCGGTCACCAGCGGCTGCAGGATCTTGGTCCAGAACGCCAGCCAGTAGCGGTTGGAACTCAGGCCCTGATCCTGCAGGTAATGGATGTAGCTCCACAGGCCAGTAATCGACAGCGCTTCCGGCTCCATCACCACGGTGTTGAGCAGTTGCGGGCTGAGCTGGATGTTCCAGGTCTCGCTCGGGTTGCTCACGACTTCACTGCGCTTTTCCGCGGCGTGCAGCACCGAGGTGGTCACGTCCTGAAGCTGCCACTGGTTGTTTTCGAAGACCGCCTGGCGGGCGAAGCTTGCGCTCAGCAGGCGACGGTTGTCGTCGAAGTTGTAGCGGGTCACGCCCAGCAGCACGCCATCCGGACGCACCACGTTGATGTGGATGAACTCGTGCCCCTGGCGGTGCCACAGGCCCGACTTCGAGCTTTGCGAGCCGTTGCCGCTCTGGGCCAGGGCGCGACCGCTCTGGGCAGCGGTTTCGGTGTAGGGAATCACGTACTCGCCCACCAGGATGCCGGCGAACATCAGCACCAGCATCGGCTTCATCACCGCCCAGACGATGCGCTGCAGCGACACGCCAGCGGCGCGCATGATGGTCAGCTCGCTGTTGCTGGCCAGGGTGCCCAGGCCCACCAGGCAGCCGATCAGTGCGGCCATGGGAAGCATGTCGTAGCCACGGCTCGGCGCGGTCAGCAGGACGAACTTGAGCGCCTCTCCAAGGGTGTAGGTCTCGTTGATCTGACCCAACTGGTCGACAAAGGCGAACAGCTCGGCCAGCCCGAGGATCACTCCGAGTACCGCGAGAATGGAAACGAAGACGGTGGTGCCGATGTAACGATCCAGCTTACGCATGCTTCAGCACTCCGCCCGACTTCGCTCGCTTGGCGGCCAGCTTCAGACGCAGCGGCTCCCAGTACAACAACAACAGGCCAATGGCCAGGAATATCCCGTGGATCCACCACAGCCCCAGGGCCATGGGGATCTTGCCCTTGTCGAGCATGCCGCGCCCGGCGATCAGCAGGGCCAGATAGGCCATGTACAGCAGCACGGCCGGCAGCAACTTGAGGAAGCGACCCTGGCGCGGGTTGACGCGCGACAGCGGCACCGCCAGCACGGTCACCACGAAGACCAGCAGCGGGATGGACAGACGCCACTGCAGCTCGGATTGCATGCGCGGGTCATCGCTGCCCAGCAGCTGGGAGGTGGGGATGGCGTCGCGGTCATCGATCTCGCTGCTCACTTCCGGCTTGGGCAGCAAGGCGGCGTAGGTGTCGTACTTGATCTCGCGGTAATCGGCCTGGCCGGGCGTGCCGTCGTAGCGATAGCCGTCCTTGAGAATCAGGTAGCGGCTGCCGTCAGCATGGATTTCCTGCACGCCGGTTGTGCCGACCAGCACCGAAGTGCCGCCGTCCTTGCCATTGCGCGGGCGGTTCTTGTCCGAAATGAACACGCCACCCAGTTCGGTGCGCTCGTTGGCCAGGGTCTCGGTATAGGTTACCCGCGTACCATCACGCATCGACTGGAAGCGCCCTGGCGCCAGGGTGTCGAACTCGGTCATCGCATCCTGCTTGTTCAGCAGCAGCTGCATCTGGGTGATGCCCTGAGGCGCCAGCCACAGGCTCAGCCAGGCCACCAGCAGGGCGATGAACAGCGCCGGCGCCAGAGTGATGGCCAGCAGGCGCTGCTGGCTCATGCCCGTGGCGGTGAGCACGGTCATCTCGCTGTCCAGATAGAGGCGGCCATAGGCCAGCAGAATGCCGAGGAACAGCCCCAGCGGCAGAATCAGCTGCAGGAAGCCCGGCAGGCGCACACCCATGATCATGAACAGCGAACCCGGATCGAGCAGGCCTTGGGCCGCTTGCGCCAGGTACTTGATGAAACGGCCGCTCATGATGATGACCAGCAGCACGGCGCTCACCGCGCTCATGGTGATCAGCACTTCACGGGACAGGTAACGGAAGACAATCAAACCGGACACTCCAGGGTTGTCACGCTCAGGCGGCTACGCTCAAACTAGCCGCCGTGAAGCATTGCCGGGTGCGCGCGGACGCGACCCAGCGCAAATAGCCGGCATTATCCTGCGATTCGCCAGGCCTGTCACTGCGCAGTCCATCTTCATTCGCAGACCCTTCTGCTCTTTGTCCCGGGGACACTCAGCCATGGAATTCCTTGTAAAAAGCGTACGTCCGGAAACTCTCAAGACCGCCACCCTGGTCATCGCCGTGGGCGAAGGCCGCAAGCTTGGCGCCACCGCCAAGGCCGTCGACGAAGCCACCGGCGGAGCCATCGCCAACCTGCTCAAGCGCGGCGACCTGGCAGGCAAGGTGGGCCAGACTCTACTGCTGCAGGATTTACCCAACCTTAAGGCCGAGCGCGTCCTGCTGGTCGGCGCCGGCAAAGAGCGCGAACTCTCCGACCGCGCCTACCGCAAACTGGTTTCCGCCGTCCTGGGTAATTTGAAGAGCTTGGGCGGCGCCGACGCCGTCCTGGCACTGGGCGACCTGGCCGTGAAGGGCCGCAATGCCCATGGCAAGGCCCGCCTGCAGGTGGAAACCCTGGCCGACGGCACCTACGTCTTCGACCGTTTCAAGAGCCAGAAGGCCGAAGCGCCAAAGCTGAAGAAAATCACCCTGCTGGCCGACAAGGCCGATGCCGCCGCCGTCGAGCAAGGCGCCAAGGAAGCCCAGGCCATCGCCAACGGCATGGCCCTGACCCGCGACCTGGGCAACCTGCCGCCAAACCTCTGCCACCCGACCTTCCTCGGCGAGCAGGCCAAGGCGCTGGGCAAGGAATACAAGGGCCTGAAAGTCGAGGTCCTCGACGAGAAGAAACTGCGCGAGCTGGGCATGGGTTCCTTCCTCGCCGTCGCCCAGGGCAGCGACCAGCCGCCGCGCCTGATCGTGCTGCAATACAACGGTGCGAAGAAGAAGGACGAGGCCCCGCACGTCCTGGTCGGCAAGGGCATCACCTTCGACACCGGCGGCATCAGCCTCAAGCCTGGCCTGGGCATGGACGAGATGAAGTTCGACATGTGCGGCGCCGCCTCCGTGTTCGGCACCTTCCGCGCCGTGCTCGAGCTGCAACTGCCGATCAACCTCGTGGGCGTCATGGCCTGTGCCGAGAACATGCCCAGCGGTGGCGCCACCCGTCCGGGCGACATCGTTACCACCATGAGCGGCCAGACCGTCGAGATCCTCAACACCGACGCCGAAGGCCGCCTGGTGCTGTGCGACGCGCTGACCTACGTCGAGCGCTTCAAGCCGCAGTCGGTGGTGGACATTGCCACCCTCACCGGTGCCTGCATCGTCGCCCTGGGCTCCAACACATCGGGCCTGATGGGCAACAACGACACACTGGTCAAGCAACTGCTCAAGGCCGGCGAAGTCGCCGACGACCGCGCCTGGCAACTGCCGCTGTTCGACGAGTACCAGGAGCAGCTCGACAGCCCCTTCGCCGACATCGCCAACATCGGTGGCCCGAAAGCCGGCACCATCACCGCCGGCTGCTTCCTGTCGCGCTTCGCGAAGAAGTTCCACTGGGCGCACCTGGATATCGCCGGCACCGCCTGGATCAGCGGCGGCAAGGACAAGGGCGCCACCGGCCGCCCGGTTCCACTGCTGACCCAATACCTGCTGGACCGCGCCAAGTAATGGCACCGTGCAATCTGCCGAAGGGATCGAACGCATGACCCGGGTCGACTTCTATGTCATCCCCAGCGCCGATCCCGACGCACGCCTGACCATCGCCTGCCGCCTCGCCGAAAAGGCCTGGCGGCAAGGCATGCGCATCTTCGTGCTATGCAGCGACGAGGCCCAGCGCGATGCGCTGGACGCCCGGCTGTGGAACTTCCGGGGGGAAACCTTCATCCCACACAATGCGGTGGAGGAAGACGCCGACTCACCGATCGTGCTCGCTCTCGGCGAGCCGCCGGAAAGCCACCGGGACCTGCTGATCAACCTGACCCTGGCCATCCCCGCCTTCGTCGACCGCTTCAACCGGGTCGCCGAACTGGTGATCGAGGAGCCGGCGATTCGTCAGGCGGCACGGGAGAATTTCCGTCGCTACCGCGAGCAGGGCTATCCTTTGCAGGACCATCGCCTGCCGCGCCCTTGAGAGCGTCTCAACCAAGACACCATGGACAACCACAAGCCTCCACACGACCCCGACCACCTGCTGGAAGACCTGAAGAAGATCCAGGACCTGCTGGACGAGTCGGGGGCCGAGCCGCCCCTGCTGACCGAATCCTTCGAGCCGGACAACATCCCGCTGCTCTCCGACGTCGTCACGCCCGCTCCACAAGCGCCGGAGCTTGCCGCTGTCCAGCCCAGCGCGCCGCAAACCTCACCCGCAGCCAACGAGCTGAACCGCCTGGACCTGGAGCTGCGCGCCGCGGCCCAGCTGATCCTGCAGGACGTCCTCGACGACTTCGCCCCGCAGATCGAGGCTGAACTGCAGCGCCGCCTGGAAGCGCGGATGCAACGCCTGCTGGCCCAGCGCAAACCCTGACCCCCGCACCCTTCCGTTTTCTGCAGGAGCGACCTCGCGAATCATCGCTACTGCGCGCTTGCAGAAGAGCGTTCGCGAGCAAGCTCGCTCCTACAGTTCCCCGTCGGGCACATGGCCATCCGCGCCGGTGGCCTGATCTCCCCGCCTCCCGCTATACTCAGCGGTTTTCCGTCTAGCCTTATCAGGGTCCCGCCGCGCTCATGGACAAGACCTACCAGCCCCACGCCATCGAATCCCACTGGTACCCCCTCTGGGAGAAAGAGAACTACTTCGCCCCGCAAGGTTCCGGCGAGCCGTACACCATCATGATCCCGCCGCCGAACGTCACCGGCAGCCTGCACATGGGGCACGGCTTCAACAACGCCATCATGGATGCGCTGATCCGCTACCGCCGCATGCAGGGCCGCAACACCCTGTGGCAGCCGGGCACCGACCACGCTGGCATCGCCACCCAGATGGTGGTAGAGCGCCAGCTGGCCGCGCAGGGCATCGCCCGCCATGACCTGGGCCGCGAGAAGTTCCTGGAGAAGGTCTGGGAATGGAAGGATCAGTCCGGCGGCACCATCACCCGCCAGATTCGCCGCCTGGGTTCCTCCGTGGACTGGTCGCGCGAGCGCTTCACCATGGACGACGGCCTGTCCAACGCCGTGAAGGAAGCCTTCGTGCGCCTGCACGAGGACGGCCTGATCTACCGCGGCAAGCGCCTGGTCAACTGGGACACCAAGTTCCACACCGCCATTTCCGACCTCGAAGTGGAGAACCACGACGAGAAGGGCCACCTGTGGCACCTGCGCTACCCGCTGGCCGACGGCAACAAGACCGCCGACGGCAAGGACCACCTGGTTGTCGCCACTACCCGCCCGGAAACCGTGCTGGGTGACAGCGCCGTTGCCGTTCACCCGGAAGACGAGCGCTACGCCGCACTGATCGGCACCTTCATCGACCTGCCGCTGGTGGGCCGGCGCATCCCGATCATCGCCGACGACTACGTCGACCGCGAATTCGGCACCGGCTGCGTGAAGATCACCCCGGCCCACGACTTCAACGACTATGAAGTCGGCAAGCGCCACGACCTGCCGCTGATCAACATCTTCGACAAGGACGCCGCCGTCCTCGCCGTCGCCCAGGTGTTCAAGCTCGACGGCAGCGTCAACCCCGACCTCGACGCCAGCCTGCCGGCCGCCTACGCCGGCCTCGACCGCTTCGTCGCACGCAAGCAGATCGTTGCCGACTTCGAAGCTGCCGGCCTGCTCGAGAAGATCGACGACCACGCGCTGAAAGTGCCCAAGGGCGACCGCTCCGGCACTGTCATCGAGCCGTGGCTGACCGACCAGTGGTACGTCTCCACCAAGCCGCTGGCGGAACCTGCCATCGCCGCCGTGGAAGATGGCCGCATCCAGTTCGTGCCCAAGCAGTACGAGAACATGTACTTCAGCTGGATGCGCGACATCCAGGACTGGTGCATCAGCCGTCAGCTGTGGTGGGGCCACCGCATCCCGGCCTGGTACGACGACGCCGGCAACGTCTACGTCGGTCGCAACGAAGCCGAAGTACGCGCCAAGCACAACCTGGGCGACGCCAACCTGCGCCAGGACGAAGACGTCCTCGACACCTGGTTCAGCTCGGGCCTGTGGACCTTCTCCACCCTCGGCTGGCCGGAACAGACCGACTACCTGAAGACCTTCCACCCCACCGACGTGCTGGTGACCGGCTTCGACATCATCTTCTTCTGGGTTGCGCGCATGATCATGCTGACCATGCACCTGATCAAGAATGGCGATGGCAGCGCGCAGATCCCGTTCAAGACCGTCTACGTCCACGGTCTGGTGCGCGATGGCCAGGGCCAGAAGATGTCCAAGTCCAAGGGCAACGTGCTTGACCCGCTGGATATCGTCGACGGCATCACCCTCGACGAACTGCTGGAGAAACGCACCAGCGGCATGATGCAGCCCAAGCTCGCCGAGAAGATTGCCAAGCAGACCAAGGCCGAGTTCCCCGAGGGCATCGCCAGCTACGGCACCGACGCCCTGCGCTTCACCTTCTGCTCGCTGGCCTCCACCGGTCGTGACATCAAGTTCGACATGGGTCGCGTCGAGGGTTACCGCAACTTCTGCAACAAGCTGTGGAACGCCGCCAACTTCGTCATCGAGAACACCGATGGCAAGGACACCGGCGTGAATGGCGAGCCGGTCGAGCTGTCCTCGGTGGACCGCTGGATCATCTCCGCCCTGCAGCGCACCGAGATCGAAGTCGCCCGCCAACTGGACGCCTTCCGCTTCGACCTGGCCACCCAGGCCCTCTACGAGTTCATCTGGGACGAGTACTGCGCCTGGTACCTGGAGCTGGTCAAGCCGGTGCTGTGGGACGAGAACGCGCCGATCGAGCGTCAGCGCGGCACCCGTCGCACCCTGGCGCGCGTGCTGGAAACGGCCCTGCGCCTGGCGCACCCGTTCATGCCGTTCATCACCGAAGAAATCTGGCAGCGCATCAAGGGCGCGGCTGCGAAGTCCGGCGACACCCTGATGCTGCAACCCTGGCCGATCGCCGACGAGGCGAAGATCGACGCCGCCGCCGAAGGCGACATCGAGTGGGTCAAGGCCCTGATGCTGGGCATCCGCCAGATCCGTGGCGAGATGAACATCTCCATGGCCAAGCGCATCGACCTGGTGCTGAACAACGCATCCCCCGAAGACCACCGCCGCCTGGCCGACAACGAGCCGCTGCTGATGAAGCTGGCCAAGCTCGAGACCATCCGCGTGCTGGACGAAGGCGAAGAGCCGCCAATGTCCGCCACCGCCCTGGTCGGCGACCTGCAGGTACTGGTGCCGATGGCCGGCCTGATCGACAAGGCAGCCGAGATGGCGCGCCTGGACAAGGAAATCCAGCGCCTGGAAGGTGAAGTCAAACGCGTGGGCGGCAAACTGTCCAACGAAGGCTTCGTCGCCAAGGCTCCGCCGGAAGTGATCGAGAAGGAACGTGCCAAGCTGGCCGAAGCCGAGCAGGCCGTGACCAACCTGATCCAGCAGCGCGAGAAGATCGCCAGCCTGTAAGGCCTGGAACAGCAAAAGCAACGGCGCCCTCGGGCGCCGTTGTCATTTCTGCGGGCCTGGCCTCAGTACACCGCCCCCACCGGATACACATAGGCATTCACGTCATAGAACGGCGTGCGCTGGTAGAACCACTGCAAGCGTGCCTGGGCGTCCTTGGCGAACGCCTTCTCATCTTTCAGCTTCTTCTCGAACTCGGCTTTGAGCTTCGGGTCCTCGGCGAGCATCTTGCGCGCCATCGGCTCCATCACGTACTCCTCCGGCTCCTCGGCCACCACCAGGGTCGAGTTGAAGAAGCCCCAGGACCAGAACGAGTCCGGGCTTTCCGCCGTCAGCAGGTTGACCGCCAGCACGCCCAGCGGCTGGTCGGTGTCGATCACCACCGAACCCGCCGGGTAGGTCTGCAGGCGCTGGAACGGCTTGCCCACGCCGCTGACCAGCAGATGCCCCTCGTAGCCGGGAATCTCGTTGCTGGCGGCGCGGTCCGGTTCGAAGCCGCCGGCCAGCTTGATGTCGTCCATGCGCTGCAGGGTCACCTCGATGGGCGTGGCCTTGTCCAGGGTCTTCATCTGGATGCCATGGGACTTCAGGCGCGCGATCACCTCGCTCCACTGCACTGGCACCACGTACTGTTTCGGTCGCTTCACCACGAGGTCCGGCACCGAGTTGTCGCTGATTGGCACATCCAGCTGTTTGGGCTTGTTGCTCCAGACGATGGTCTTCTTCCCGGTGATCGGCGACTCCTCGTAGCGATAATCCCCCACGGTGAACGGCGTGTGCTGCTCCTTGCCGGGCTTCCAGGTGAGGATCACCTCCTTCTGCGCGGCCAGGCGTTCACGGTCCTTGGCGATGGCCTGCCTGAGTGACTCGGCGTTGTCGCCGATCACCTGGAACATTGCCTTGAGCATCACGTAGTTGCCCAGCACCTGGGTTTCGTAGGGATGTAGCGCGTGCTGCTCGATGAGGATCGAGGGCACGTTGCGAATGTCCCCGTACTGATTCGAGAAGCGCGCCAGGTCCGTGCGGTAGGGGTAATAGCCCTTGGTCGGGTCCTGGTTGTCGTTGAAGCTGATGCACTCGTGGACCACATGCCCGTCGCCCTCCAGCTCCTTGTACACCGGCGGCCGCATGACCTTGTCCATCCACTCGCTGGAGGCCGGCGACCAGCCATTGCCGTTGTGGCAGTAGGAGCTGTCGTAGGGGTACATGGCGCCATCGGTGGAGTGGGTATCGACGAAGAAGCTCAGGTCGTACTGGTTGAACACCGAGGCGACGTTGCGGATTTCCGCGCTGTCGAGCTTGGTGAAGTCGCGGTTGAGGTTGTAGTTCAGGCCGTTGACCCGCCAGCCGGTGACCTCCGGGCCGTTCTGGTTGATCCGCCCATAGGGACTGCGACGCAGGTCGCCGTCGATGTTCACGGTCGGGATGAAGACGATGTTGATCTTGTCCAGCAACCCCGCCAGAGGCTTGTCGCCCGTAGTCATGTCACGCAGCAGCATGAACATCGCGTCCTTGCCGTTGGCTTCGCCGGGGTGGATTTCCGCCTCGACGAAGATCGTCGGCTTACCTGACTTGTTCAGCCCGGCCGCCGATTTGTCCGCCTCGCGGCTGGCGGTCACCAGCAGCATCGGCTCGCCGGTGGCGCTGTTTTCCGGAAGGTCGCTCAGGGTAATGACACCACCAGAGGCATCGGCCAGCTTCTGCAGCCAGGCGCGGGTCTGGTGGTAATCGGAGGTCTGCTTGAAGCCGCTGGACTCGGCCAGGGTGATCAGCGGGTTGTCGGCCTTGGCGAGGTACTTCGTGCTGGCGAGCTTCTGCTCGAACATCGCCGGGAGGATTCGGGTCTTGGCGGCGGTGCTGTAGCCGCTGTCATCGACATACCCCGGCGCCGAAGGCAGGGCGGCGTACAGGGGCAGGCTGGTAGTGGCAAAGAGGCCGGCGAGCAGCGCTCGGGACGAGAGGGGGTACATGGGAGGGTCTCCTTCAGCAACAGAACGTCCTGCGGGCACGGGGCGCCCGTGCATCAACCATAGTCAACCCTGGGAAAACGCCAGCGCGGTTCGTCGTCGCGGCCGCTCTGGGAGGGCCTGTGCATTCCCTGAGGGAATGACCTTGCGAAGAATGCTCGCTTGGATCACCCGGGCAGTTCGCCGAAGATCAGCGCACCCCTGCCCATCCAGGAAGCCGATTCCCATGTCCGACCTCCCGGCCCGCAATGGCGGCCAGATTCTCGTCGATGCCCTGCTGCTCCACGCGGTAGACACCGTCTACTGCATCCCCGGCGAAAGCTATCTGCCGGTGCTCGACGCCCTTCACGACGCCAGCAGCATCCAGACCATCGTCACCCGCCACGAAGGCGCTGCCTCGAACATGGCCGATGCCTACGGCAAACTCACCGGTCGCCCGGGCATCTGCTTCGTCACCCGCGGGCCGGGCGCGACTCATGCGGCCAACGGCGTGCACACGGCGATGCAGGACTCCACGCCGATGATCCTGTTCATCGGCCAGGTGGAAAGCGCCTTCAAGGGCCGCGAAGCCTTCCAGGAAGTGGACTACCGGCAGATGTTCGGCGGCCTGGCCAAGTGGGCCACCGAGATCGACGACATCAACCGGATCCCCGAGATCGTCGCCCACGCCTTCCGCGTCGCCCAGTCCGGACGTCCCGGCCCAGTGGTGATCGGGCTGCCGGAGGAAGTGCTGTTCGGCTCCGCGCAGGTCGCAGACATGAAGCCGACACCAATCACCCGAGCAGCGCCAAGCGCCGACTCGCTGGCCGAACTGCGTGAGCGCCTGAGCCAGGCCCGTCGCCCGTTGCTGATCGTTGGCGGCACCGGCTGGACACTGGAGGCTTGCGCGCAGGTTCGCGCCTTCGCCCGCGCCAACCATCTGCCGCTGGTGACTTCGTTCCGCCGCCAGGATCTGATCGACAACCGCGACGAGCAGTATGCCGGTCAGCTCGGCTTCGGCGCCTCGCCCAAGCTCACCGCGCGGGTGCAGGAAGCCGACCTGCTGCTGGTGCTCGGCTCGCGCCTGAGCGAAACGCCCAGCGCCGGCTACAGCATTATCCAGAGCCCGCGCCCGCTGCAGGGCATGATCCACGTGTACCCCGACGCCAGCGAACTGGGCCGCGTCTACCAGGCGGACCAGAGCATCCAGGCCGGCATGCCGGAGATCGCCGCCGCCCTCGCCAGTCTCGCGCCCCTCTCCGGGACGCCCTGGGCCGAATGGACCGCCGCTGCCCGCGCCGATTACCTCAGCTACATCACTCCGCCGCAAAACACGGAACCGCCACAGGGCGTGGATCTCACTCAGGTCGTCCACTACCTGAGCGAGACGCTACCGGACGACGCCGTGGTCAGTAACGGCGCCGGCAACTACGCCGTCTGGGTGCACCGCTTCTACCGCTATCGCTCGCCGCGCAGCCAGCTCGCCCCCACCAACGGCGCCATGGGCTACGGCTTCCCCGCTGCCATTGCCGCCAAGCTGCACGACCCACAACGTAGTGTGGTGTGCTTCGCCGGCGACGGCTGCTTCATGATGTATCCGCAGGAACTGGCCACTGCCGTGCAGTACGGCGCGGCACTGACCATCATCGTGGTCAACAACGGTATGCTCGGCACCATCCGCATGCACCAGGAGCGCGAATACCCCGGCCGTATCAGTGGGACCGAGCTGCGCAACCCCGACTTCGTCGCCCTGGCCCAGGCCTTCGGTGCCCATGGCGAGCGGGTCGAGCGCACCGAGGACTTCGCCGCCGCGTTCGAGCGCGCCCAGGCCAGCGGCAAACCGTCCCTGATCGAGCTGCGCACCGACCCGAAGCAGATCACTCCGGTCGCCCGACTGCCGTGACCAGGCGCGCGAGGCTTCGCTAAGCTGCATCGGATCAACGCAACGTGCCCGCCACAACGGGCACAATGGCGCGCCGAACATCAGCTAGGGAAGCGCATGAGTCTGCAACTGATCTGGGTCCTCGCCCTGCTCGCCACCGCTGTCGGGCTGTTCGTCATCAACCGGCCACGGATGGACGTGGTCGCCCTGCTGGTGATGGTCGCCCTGCCACTGTCGGGCGTGCTCAACGTGCAGGAATCGCTGGCCGGCTTTGCCGATCCCAACGTCATCCTGATCGCCGCGCTGTTCGTCATCGGCGAAGGTCTGGTACGTACCGGCGTGGCCTATCGAATCGGCGAGTGGCTGACGCGCCGCGCCGGCTCCAGCGAGACACGCCTGCTGGTACTGCTGATGCTCGCCGTGGCCGGTCTCGGTTCGGTGATGAGCTCCACCGGCGTGGTCGCCATCTTCATCCCCGTGGTGCTGAGCATCGCCGCGCGCCTGCACGTCTCGCCGCGCCGGCTGATGATGCCGCTGAGCTTCGCCGGGCTGATCAGCGGCATGCTCACCCTGGTCGCCACCGCGCCCAACGTAGTGGTGCACAGCGAGCTGGTCCGCGAGGGCTCGAAGGGCTTCGGTTTCTTCAGCTTCACGCCGTTCGGCCTGGTCGTGCTGGTGCTCGGCGTCGGCTACATGCTGGTGGCACGCCGCTGGCTGGGCGATGACGATGGCGACGACAGCCAGAGCGTCAAGCGCCGCACCCTGGGCGACCTGATCCGCGACTACCAACTGGCCGGCCGCGAGCGGCGCCTGCGTATCCGCCCCGATTCGCAACTGGTGGGCATGAGCCTGGCTGACGTGGAACTGCGCGCCCGCGCCGGAACCAACGTAGTCGCCATCGAACGCATGGTGCATTTTCGCCTGAAGATCCTCACCCCCAGCGCCAATATCGTGCTGCACGCCGGCGACGTACTGCTGGTGGATATCTACGGCGAGCGCAGCGACCTGCTGGGCATGTACCACGAGTTCGGCCTGGAACCGCTAAGCCTGCAAGGCGATTATTTCACCGAGCGAGCCCACGAGGTGGGGATGGCCGAGGTCACGTTGCCGCCGGAGTCCGCACTGCTGGGCAAGAGCGTGCGGGACCTGGAATTTCGCAGCCAGTTCGGCCTCAACGTGGTGGGCCTGCGGCGCAACCGCGAAGCCCTGGTCGAGGGCCTGCTGGAGGCCAAACTGAAGGTCGGCGATACCCTGCTGGTAATCGGCGACTGGAAGGAAATCCGCCAGCTCCAGGCGCGCAGCCGCGACTTCCTGGTGCTCAGCCTGCCCGCCGAGGTCGATGAAGCCGCCCCCGCCGCCAGCCAGGCGCCGCACGCGCTGTTCAGCCTGGCGGTGATGGTGATCCTGATGGTCAGCGGGCTGGTGCCCAACGTCATGGCGGCGCTGATCGCCTGCCTGCTGATGGGCGCGTTCCGCTGCATCGACATGGACAGCGCCTACCGCTCCATCCACTGGCAGAGCCTGCTGCTGATCGTCGGCATGTTGCCCTTCGCCCTGGCGCTGCAGAAGACCGGCGGCATCACCCTGGCGGTCAACGGCCTGGTCGGCGTCCTCGGCGGTGCCGGGCCCTATGCCATTCTCGCCAGCCTGTTCGTGCTGACGGCGGTGATCGGCCTGTTCATCTCCAACACTGCCACCGCCGTGCTCATGGCGCCGGTGGCCATCGCCACGGCAAAAGCCCTGGGCGCCTCACCCGAGGCCTTTGCGATGATTGTCGCGCTGGCCGCGTCCGCCGCCTTCATGACGCCGATTTCCTCGCCGGTGAATACCCTGGTGCTCGGCCCCGGACGCTATCGCTTCGCCGATTTCGTCAAGGTTGGCGTACCCTTCACGATTCTGGTGATGATCGTCAGCGTTGTGCTGGTACCCTGGCTGCTGCCGCTGTAGTCGTCCACCGCAGGATCAACAAGGAAACGTCTCGATGGAAGTGAGCAAGACCAAAAGCAGTTTCTACCGCCGCCTGTACGTCGCGTGGCTGATCGACAGCGGCACCGCGACCAGTGTCCCGGCGCTGATGGAGGCCACCGGCATGCCCCGACGCACGGCACAGGACACCCTGGCCGCGCTGGCCGATCTGGACATCGACTGCGCCTTCGAGCAGCACGACGGCGAACGCAACAACGCCGGCCACTACCGCATCCGCGACTGGGGCGCCATCGATCCGCGCTGGATCGCCGCGCACCTGCCGAAGATCAAGGACATCCTGCAGTACCCCTGAGCCCGCCCGCATGCTTGCCGTTCCACCCATTCTCTGGCGCTCTCGCCGACTGATCCTGCTGCTCGCCTTCGCCGGAGTGCTGGCCCTGCTCTACCGCGCCAGCGGCCTGCATGAGGAGTTCAGCCTCGACGCCCTGCGCACCGAACTGACCGACAACCGCCTGGGCGGCCTGCTGCTGTTCGTCGGCCTGTTCGCCCTGGGCAACCTGCTGCACATCCCCGGCCTGCTGTTCCTCGCCGCCGCCGTGCTGGCCATGGGCAAGCTGTGGGGCGGGCTGATCACCTACTGCGCGGCAGTGTTCTCCTGCGGTTTCACCTTCCTGATCGTGCGCGCCGTCGGCGGCAACGGCCTGCGCCTGCTGAACAACCGGCTGACCCGCGCGGTGTTCAGCCACCTCGACCAGCGCCCGGCGAGCAGCGTGTTCCTGCTGCGCCACGCCTTCATCACCTCGCCGACGCTGAACTACAGCCTGGCCCTGTCGGGCATCGGTTTCTGGCCGTACATGCTCGGCACCCTGCTCGGCCTGCCCATTCCGCTGCTGCTCTGCTGCCTGCTGTTCGACCGCCTGGGCAGTGCGCTGATCGGCTGAGGCGCGCCAGGAGCATCTGTGGGAAAATCGCCCACCGCTTCCCTGTCCCGCACGCCCTCATGTCGAAACCACCGAAACGCCCCATCAAGCCCGCCAGCCCCGCCCAGGCTCTGCGCGACCCGGCCGCCAAGCGGCCGAACCTGCTGCACCCGCGCAACCGCCACCAGGGCCACTACGACTTTCCGGCGCTGATCGAGGGCTGCCCGGAGCTGGGCCGATTCGTCATCACCAATCCCTACGGCAAGCCAAGCATCGACTTCGCCAACCCCGAGGCAGTGCGCGTGTTCAACCGCGCGCTGCTCAAGGCGCAATACGGCATCGGCCAGTGGGACATTCCCGCCGGCTTCCTCTGCCCGCCGATCCCCGGTCGTGCGGATTACGTGCACTACCTCGCCGACCTGCTCGCCGAGGAGAACGGTGGCAGCGTGCCGCGCGGGCCGGAGGTACGCGTGCTGGACATCGGCGTCGGCGCCAACTGTATCTACCCGCTGATCGGGCACCGCGACTATGGCTGGCACTTCCTCGGCTCGGACATCGAGCCGGCCGCCCTCGCCTCTGCCCAGGCCATCGTCAGTGGCAATCCCGGCCTGAGCGATGCTATCGAATTGCGCCAGCAGCACGACCCGAAGCACATCTTCCGTGGCCTGCTCGGCGCCGATGAGCGCTTCGACGCGACCCTGTGCAACCCGCCCTTCCATGCCTCACCCGAGGAAGCCAGTAGCGGCAGCCGGCGCAAATGGAAGAACCTCGGCAAGCTCGACCCGTCGCGCCAACTGCCCAAGCTGAACTTCGGCGGGCAGAGCAACGAGCTGTGGTGCGAAGGCGGCGAGATCGCCTTCCTGCGCAAGCTGGCGGCGGAAAGCGCCGAAGTCGGCCAACAGGTGCGCTGGTTCAGCTCGCTGGTGTCCAAGGGCGGCAACCTCGACGACTTCCGTCGCGTGCTGAAGAAGGCAGGCGCAATCTCCATTCGCACCGTGGACATGGCCCAGGGGCAGAAGCAGAGCCGCTTCGTCGCCTGGACCTTCCTCGAGCCAGAGCACCGCCGCAAAGCGTAGGGCGCATAACGCGGCACGCGTTATCCGCCGTCACTCAGCACCGACGATAACCGCAAGCGGTTATTCGCCCTACGACTCGCCCCCGCGTCAGACTTCAGCCAACAGCGCCGGCGAGCGTTCACGCCCCAGCAGCACAAAGACCAGCCCCGCTACGACCAGGGTGATCCCGGCCAGCAGCTCCAACACCCGGCTGAACACGGCCACGTAGTCGCTGCGCAGTTGCTCGGGCGCCAGCTGCGGCAACTGCTCGACGACCGCCGCCAGATTGCCGATGGCCAACTGGTTGGCGCTCATCAGGCGCTCCGCCGTGGCCAGGCCCAAGGGCTCCAACTGCGAAGCGATCAAGGTCGCCAGCAAAGCGCCGACCACGGCGATGGCCACCGCATCGGCGGACACCCGCACGGTGTTGAAGATGCCCGTCGCCATGCCGGCGCGTTCACGCTCGACCACGCTCACCGCCAGGCCATCCATCAACCCCCAGGGCAGGCCGATACCGATGCCGATCATCAACAGCGGCACATCTGGCGCGACACCGCCTGCCAGGTTGCGCGCCAGCCACATCAGCCCGCCCGCCACGATCAGCAGGCCGATTGCCGAGAGGCTGCCAGCACTGAAGTGCTTCGCCAGCAGCGCCGCCAGGAAGGGTACTATCAACAGCGGCGCCGACAGCGCCAGCATGGTCCAGCCAGCTTGCAGCGCGCCCTGCCCTTCGATGCCGATGAAGCGTCCCGGCAGCAGGACGATCAGCACCACGTAGGCGAACGCCGGCGACGCACCCAGCAGTTGTACACCAACGAAACGCCATTGGCTGAACAGCGACAGATCCAGCAAAGGCCGCTCCACACGGCGTTCGACGGCAACGAACACGACCAGCAACACGCCACTCAGCACCAGTGTGACAATCACGGAAAAGCTCGCCCAGCCCTGTTCCGGCGCCAGCAGCAGGCCATAAGTGAACAAGCTGAGCGCGGCAGTGAAGCTCAGCGCACCGGGCCAGTCCAGACCGCGTGCCTGGGGGTCGCGGCTCTCACGGCAGAAGCGTACGACCACCGGCACCGAGGCCAGCGCGCACACCGCCGGCACCAGGAACACCCAGCGCCAGCCCGGCCCATCGGTCAGCCAGCCGGCGAGCAGTGGGCCGAAGGCCAGGCCGACGCCGAAGGTTGTCCCCAGCAAGCTGAACACCCGCGTGCGAATGGCCCCCTCGAACTCCTGCGCCAGCGCCGCCATGGCAGCGGCAAAGGCCGCCGAACCTCCCGCTCCCTGCAATACCCGCAGCAAGTCGATCGCCGCCACCGAGCCGGCCAGGGGAATCGCCAGGGTGGTGGCGCAGAACAGCGCCAAGCCGACCAGCCAGATGCGTTTGCGTCCGTACACGTCCGCCAGGCTGCCGGCCGCCATCATCGCCGCACCGTAAGCCAGCACGTAGCCGTTGACGATCCAGTTCAGCGCCACGGCCGAGCCACCCAGCTCACGGGCAATGGCCGGCAGCACCACGGCCGGGCCGGTGAAGCACAGGGGAATCAGCACCGCCGTCAGGCTGGCCGCCAGTAGCAGTAGCCAGCGCGAGGCGTCGGATCGATTTTCTGAGATATCGTGGGAAGGTTTCATGGTGGGTCCGCAAGGAATCGAGGAAGACCCGCCGAAAGCTAATCAACCCGGCATTACGGAAAAACAGGCTAGGATTCCGAACAAAACGGACATCACTGTCCGCAATCGATCCCCCAACGCGCGGCACAATAGCTGCCCACCTGCACGGATACCCGCCCATGGACAGCCTCAACGGCCTGCGCGTCTTTCTCCAGGTCGCCGACTCCCTGAGCTTCGCCCAGGCCGCTCGCCTGCTCGGCCTCTCCGCTTCGGCAGTGGGCAAGAGCATCGCGCGCCTGGAGGAGCGCCTGGGCGTGCGCCTGTTCCACCGCAGCACGCGCAGCCTGAGTCTCTCCAACGAAGGGCAACTGTTCCTCGATCGTTGCCGGCGCATCCTCGACGAGTTGGAAGCGGCCGAGCAGGAGCTGGCGCTGTCCACCCAGCAGGCCCGAGGCCGGCTGAAGGTGAGCATGCCGCTGGTGGCCGGGCTGCTGCCCCAGGTGCTGCCGGAGTTCCTCCGCTGCTACCCGCGCATCCAGCTGGACATCGACTTCACCGACCGCCTGGTGGACGTCATCGAGGAAGGTTTCGACCTGGTGGTGCGCGGCGGTGAACTGCGCGATTCAGGCCTGAAGGCACGCAAGCTGGGCGACTTCAGCCTGATGCTGGTAGCCGCCCCGGCCTACCTGCGCCAATACGGCACGCCCCGCCGCCCGACCGACCTGAACCAGCACCTGTGCCTGCACTACCGCTACCCCAGCAGCGGGCTGGTGCAGCGCTGGCCGCTGAAGCTGGCAGCCGGGGAAAGCGAACCGCAGCTGGACGGCGGGTTGATCTGCAACACCGCCGACATGCTGATCAACGTTGCCAGCCAGGGCATGGGCATCGCCTGCCTGCCCGACTTCGCGGTGCGCAGCGCGCTGAACGACGGCCGGCTGGTGCAGGTGCTGAGCGAACACACTACGCACCAGGGCAGCTTCCACGCGCTGTGGCCGGCGGGTCGGCGCATGTCGCTGAAGCTGCGGGTGTTCCTCGACTTCCTGGGCGACCGGCTGTTCGTCACTCGTTAAAGTGACTCAGCGGATGAACTGCTTGCTGATCTCGCGAAAGATTTCCGTCCCCGCGCGCTCCATCCACTCGAAGGCGACCATCTCCCGCGAGACGATCACCGCGCCGGCCTGCCGCATCCGCTCCAGCGCCAGCACCTTGTCCCGCGGCCGACGCGAGCCGACGGCCTCGTCCACCACGTAGACCTGGCGATCCTCGGCCAGCAACCCCAGCACTGTCTGCAACACACAGACGTGCGCTTCGGTGCCGCACACCACAAACTGCCGACTATCGCCGCCGGGCATCTGCAACATCCCGGGATCGGCGACTGCGGAGAAGGCGATCTTCTCCAGCACCACGCCCTCCGCCAGTTCGTCACGCAGCGCCGGCAGCGTCGTGCCGAGGCCCTTCGGGTACTGCTCGGTGGCCAGCACGGGCACGCCCAGCCGCCGTGCGATGGCCAGCAGCCAGGCGCTGTGTTCGAGCACTGCCTCGTTGTCGTGAATGGCCGGGAACAGGCGTTCCTGGATGTCGATGATCAGCAGGGTCGAGGCCTGGGCGCGCAGCAACATCGTGAGAGTCCTCCAGAGGTTCGAACCCGAGTTGTGGTCCTCCGAAGCCAGGCTGTCAACCGCCATCGCACCATTGGCCACTTGGCAGGCGCCGCTCCAGCCCGCACCCTATGCGCGCCAGAACACCACAACAACGAGCCTGGGAGAGAAGGGAACATGGGCAAGAGCATCAGCATCGCCGCGCGTGACGGCAGCGGCAGCTTCAGCGGTTATCTCGCGGTACCGGCCAGCGGGCACGGCCCCGGAGTGGTGATCGGCCAGGAGATCTTCGGCGTCAACGCCAACATGCGCAGCATCGCCGACAGCTATGCCGAGGAAGGCTACGTCGCCCTGGTGCCCGATCTCTTCTGGCGTCTGCAGCCGAACCTGGAGCTGGGCTACAGCGAGGCCGACTTCGGCCAGGCCATCGGCCTGTTCCAGCGCTTCGACGTGGACAAGGGTGTGGACGACATCGCTGCCGCCATGGACGCCCTGCGCGCGCTGCCGGCGGTGGAGGATCGCGGTATCGGCTATGTCGGCTTCTGCCTGGGCGGCAAGCTCGCCTACCTCACCGCCGCGCGCACCGACGCCGCCTGCTCGGTGGGCTACTACGGCATGGGCATCGAGCAGATGCTCGACGAGGCAGCGAACATCAAGGGTCGCCTGGTGCTGCACTTCGCCGAGCAGGACGTGTACTGCGACGCCAAAGCCCGCGCGGCCATCGGTGAAGTCCTCGGCAAGCTGCCGAAGGCGGAAATCTACAGCTACCCCGGCGTCGACCATGCCTTCGCCCGTCCCAACGGCATGCACTTCGACAAGCCCGCCGCGCTGATGGCCCACGAGCGCAGCATCGGCGCGCTCAAGCGCGAGATCGGCCCGGACTTCGACCTGTCGCAGCTGTGGGAAGACCACATTTACCACGAGTTCGCCGCCCGTGACGTGCCCGCCACCATGGCGACCATGGTCGCCCAGCCCTACGTCAACCATATTCCCACCATGACCGGCGGCGTCGGCCAGGACGAACTGGCACGCTTCTACCGCAACCACTTCGTCCACGGTAATCCGCCGGACATGAAACTGGTGCCGATCTCCCGCACCGTCGGTGCGCTGCAGGTGGTGGACGAGTTCGTCATGTGTTTCACCCACACCAGCGAAATCGACTGGATGCTCCCCGGCGTGCCGCCCACCGGCAAGTACGTGGAGATTCCCATGCTCGGCGTGATCCGCTTCCGTGGTGACAAGCTGTGCCATGAACACATCTACTGGGACCAGGCCAGCGTACTGGTGCAGATCGGCCTGCTCGACCCCGCCGGGCTGCCGGTGGCCGGTGTGGAGACAGCGAAGAAGCTGCTCGACGAGAGCCTGGAATCGAACACCCTGATGAACAAGTGGAAGGACAGCGAAGGCCGCTGATTCGCCTCGATGAACCCAAGGAGCACCCGATGTACCCCATAGGGAAATGGACCTGCGCCGCGCTGCTGGTACTTGCCACCAGCGCCGGCGCGGCGGAGCGCACCGCGCAACCCTGCGACAATGCCACCCTGCAGACACTGGCCGGGCTGCTCGGCCAGCAGGGCTGGCAGGCGCCGCAGTCCGGAGCGGCAACGCCCGTGGTGGCTGCGGCCTGCAAGCCCTGGCCGGACGATCCAGAGCTGCAGGTAGTAGCCATCGCCTACAGCACGGCGGACGACAAGGCCGAGCCGGGCGAGCGCAACCTGAACCTGCTGGTGGGCCAGCTCGACACCAGCAGCGGCAAGCTGGTGACACGCAGCGACGACAGCATCGGCGAGGACGCCATGGTGGAAATCGACAGCTCCAGCCTGTGGCTAGACACCGCGCGCTATCGCCTGTCTCCGGAGGTGCGCGGCTTCGGCCTGATCATCAGCAGCGTGGCACGCGGCGCGAGCTGTCCGGACGCCTGGTCCTACGACGACTTCAGCCTCTATGCACCTCAAGGCGACAAGCTCAAGGAAGTGTTCCGCACCTACCTGCGGCAATGGACGACACTTGAAGGCGTCGTCTGCGGCGGCGCCGACAAGCTGGTCATCGAGCGCTCGCAACTCACCCTGGCCATGGGCAAGGACAGTCACAACGGTTATGCGGACCTGATCGTCAGCTCGAAGGTGCAGCGCGAGCACGAAGGTGACGATGTCGGTACGCCGAAGACCGTGCGCACCACCGTCAGCTACGACGGTACGCGCTATCCATTCGAGGAGTTTTCCACCTTCTGGCAGAGCGCCCCGTGAACGGTAGGAGCGAGCTTGCTCGCGAACAATCCAGCCGGCGAGCCAGGTGCAATGCGGTTCGCGAGCAAGCTCGCTCCTACAAGAACACCAAGGCCGCCCGAAGGCGGCCTTGGTGTTTCTGGCATACCAATCAATGGCCGGTGTTGTCACCGCGGCGGCTGGTCTCGAAGAGGAACCAGGTGCGCTGCTCGGTTTCGTCGATCCAGTTCTCGATCAGGCTGGCGGTGGCGATGTCGTGGTACTCGTCGCACAGGCCATGGACCTCGCGCATGTAGGAGGTCAGCGATTTGTTGTCCTCCTGCAGTTCGGCCAGCATGTCCAGCGGCTGCACGTACTCCGCGTCGTTGTCGAGAATGCGCTTCTCGCGGGCAATCTGGCCGATGGAGCGCAGCGTGCCGCCACCGATCTTGCGGGTGCGTTCGGCAATCGCGTCGGTCATCGCGAAGATCTCGGTGGCATGGTCGTCCAGCAGCAGGTGGTAGTCGCGGAAGTGCGGACCGCTCACGTGCCAGTGGAAGTTCTTGGTCTTCAGGTACAGCGCGAAGACATCCGCCAGCAGGCGATTGAGCGCCGCCGACAGATCGCGGGTGGCGTTCTTGCTCAGGTCCGACGGCGTGGCCAGCGCGGGGGCGCGGCGTGGAGCGGCCTTGGCTGCGGCAGGCTTGGCGGCAGAAGCCTTTGCGGCGGGTTTTGCAGCGACTGTCTTGGCGGCTGCGGGTTTGCTGGCAGCGGGCTTGGCGGCCGGCTTGGCAGCGGCAGGTTTTGCGGCAGGTTTGCTGGCCGCTTTCGCAGCCGGCTTCGCGGCGGGTTTGGCCGCTGCGGGTTTCTTCGGAGCCGATGCGGATTGCTTCATCACAAATCACCTCTACGAAAGATCACGATACCTGTGGATGCCGACCCAGGCGGGACGGCTGACTTACGCGGTCTTGAGCCTATCTCGCCTGACGTCGATTGCAAGTTGACAGCACTCCGGCACACGCGTTCCACCTGATGTGGATCAATCGTGGAGCGGCTGCCGTACAGCTCGATCCAGTCGACCAGACCGTTCTCAGAGCATTACCGGATCGATCTGTCCATCAGGCTTTCTATGGCTCGAAACGCTAGGGATTGAAACGAAAACGCGCATCGAGTTGGCTGTAACCCATGCCGACACCCTTGTGCACCTTGAGCTGCACCGGGATGCGCTCCTTCAGCGCCTCAACGTGGCTGATCACGCCGATGGTCTTGCCCGTGGCGTTGAGGCTGTCGAGGGCATCCAGCGCGACTTCCAGGGTTTCGCCGTCGAGAGTACCGAAGCCTTCATCGAGGAACAGCGAATCAATGCTGGTCTTGTGGCTGACCAGGTCGGACAACGCGAGCGCCAACGCCAGGCTGACCAGGAAACTCTCGCCGCCGGACAGCGTCTTGCAGTCGCGCGCAGTGTCGCCCTGCCAGGTATCCACCACTTCCAGCTCCAGCTCGCCGTCGCTGCGCCGCGCCAGCTGGTAACGGCCATGCAGGCGCTGCAACTGACGGTTGGCGAGGTGCACCAGGTGGTCGAGGGTCAGGCCCTGGGCGAAGCGTCGGTAACGCGCGCCGTCGGAGGCACCGATCAGGCTGTTGAGGCGCTGCCAGAGATCGTGCTCCTCCTCCTGCCGGGCGATTTCCGCGAACAGGCTCTGCTGGCTGGCGCGACGATTGTCGTCGCCCTGCAACTGGGCGCGAATCTCGCCCTGGCGCTGGCCGAGCTCGCGCAGCTGCGTGGCGAGCGCCTGCAACTGCTGGTCGAGCTCCTCCAGCGGCAGTTTGCCGTGGGGCTCGGCCTGCAGGCGCTCGACGTCCTGCGCGGCGGCGGCACGCAAGGTGACGGCTTCGGTGATCGCCGTTTCCAGGCGCTGGCGCAACTGGGTCAGCTCCGCACGCTGGGCATCGTCCAGCAGCGCAGCGAGGTAGGTCGACTCGTCGGCGAAGGGACTCGCCGCCAGCGCCTGCTGCCAGCTCGCCAGGCGCTCCGCCAGGCGCGCCTGCTCCTGTCCCAGTCGCTCAGCCAAGGATTGCTCGCGGCCTTGCAGCGCATCGGCCTGACGCTGGGCGGCTGCCAATTGCTCCTCGGCCTGCGCCAATGCCTGTTGCGGCGCTGCCTGCACCGCCAGCGCCTGACGCGTATCGAATCCGGCAGCCTGCCAACGCTGCTGCCATTGCTCGGCGATCTGTTGCGCCGCACGGGCAGCCTGTTCGGCATCACGCTCGGCGGCGGCCAGTTCCTGGCTGCGCTGCTGGTCCTGCTGCCATTGCTGCCACTCTGCCGCGCGCTCGGCCAGCCACTGCTCACCATCCTCCGGCACGTCGTAACCCAGCTCGCCCAGTGCGTCGGCCACTACCTGATCCTGCTGTTGCAGGTCTGCCCGCTGGGTGGCGAGCTGCTGCGCACGCTCCTCCTGGCGCTGGCGTTCGTGAGTCTGCTGCTGATCGAACAGCGCTAATTGCTGAGCAGCCTCGGCATGGTCACGTTCGGCGCGCTGGCGTTGCTGTTGCGCCTGCTGGAGCTGGACCCTGTGTTCGTCCAGGGCCTTGAGCTGCTGCTGCAAGGCGGCCTGCGACGTCTCATGGCGCTCGCGCTCGGCGGCGAGCTGCTGGTCGTCCTTGAGCGCGAGACCCTGCGCTTCACACTGTTGCTGCCACGCCTGCTGGTGCTGCGCCAGCGCGACCTGGGCTTCGTTCAGCTGACGCTGGCCCTGCTGCAGCTGCGCATCCAGTTCGGCCAGCTCGCCACGCAAGGCGATGCCCTGGCTTTCCAGTTCGGCCAGTTGCTTTCGCGCCTGCTCCAGCGCCGCCTGGGTAGAGGACACATCCAGCGCCTGGTAGGCCGCCACCGCCGGATGCTCCGGCGAGCCGCACAACGGGCAAGCCTCACCGGGCTGCAACTGCGCGCGCAGATGCTCCAACTGGTGGATGCGCTGCTCCTGCTGCAGGAGTTTTTCCTTGTCGGCGACCTGCTGCTTGGTCGCCTGATAGCGCTCGCGCAGCGCTACGATGGCCGTGTCACGCTCGCCCTTGCGCTGACGCAGCACATCGAGCTCCGGCTGCCAGCGCGTCAGTTGCGCAGCGGCCTGGGTTCGGACCTGGGCCAGTTGTTCCAGGCGGTCGAGCCCACGGATTTGCAGTTGTATCTGTTGCAGGCGCTCACGCAGGCCAGTTTCGGTCGCGCCGCCCAGCAAGGTATCGAGCTGCTGCTGATACCGGATTTCCTGCGCCCCAGCCGAATCGAATTGTTGCTGCATGAAAGCAACATTGCCCTGCAGGGTCTGCCGCTGCGTGGTCGCGTTCTGCAATGACTGGTCAGCCGCCTGTGCCTGCCGCTGCAAGTCGGCGATAGCCTTGGCCAGGCGCGAGCGCTGGGCGAACTGCGCGCGCCAGCCGCCCAACATCTCACCCAGCTTCGCGCGCTGCGGATGCTGCGCAAGGCGCGCCTGCAACTCCTGCTGCTGCTCGCTGACAGCCTTGTGCTCACTCTCGCGCACCTCTTGCGCCTGTTGAGCATACTGGCTCGCCGCCCACAGAGCCTGGGCGACCTCATCACGGCTGGACACCTGCTGCGTGCGGTTATCCTCCAGCGCCACGCGAACCTGTTCGACACTCTCGTGACTGCTGCGCCAGACCTGGTGCAGCGGTTGCAGGCGAACGGCAGGCTCGCTGTGCGCCAGGCGCTGCAGATCGGGCTGTGCGTGCTCCAGCGCCTGGCGCGCGCTGGCCTCCTTCGCGCCTGCCTGCTCGACCTGCTGCTGTGCGCGGGTCAGGTCTTCACGCCAGCGGCGTTGTGCCTGAACGGCCGCAAGTTGTGACTGCAAAGCGGTTTCCTGCAAGGCGGCATCGCGGCCCTGTTGTTCCAGTTCGTCACGCTGTTCGGTGCTGAGCAGTTCGAACCCCTCGGAGCGCGCCTTGAGCTGGTCCAGAACACTGCGCATCTCCCGCGTGCGCTCGAACACGCGCTGGGAAATCAGCCCGTAGATTTCCGTGCCCGTGAGCTCCTCCAGCAGCTCTGCGCGCTGGTTGGCGTTGGCTTCGAGGAAAGCGGCAAAGCCGCCCTGGGCCAGCAGCATGGATTTGGTGAAGCGCTCGAAGTCCAGCCCTGTGAGCGTCTCGGTCTGCTTCAGCTTGTCGTTGATCTTGTCAGTGAGAATCTGCCCCTCGCCGGTGGCGCGGTCGATGCGCACCAATTCCACCTTCGGCGCCTGCAACGCACCTTCGGCCTTGTCGCGGGCGCGGCGCTGGCTCCAGAAGGCGCGGTAAGGCTGGCCCTTAACCTCGAATTCCACTTCGGCGAGGCAGTCGGCGGTGTGCCGGGTCATCAGCTCGTTGCCGCTCTGCGACAGCACGCTCATGCGTGGCGTGCGGTGGTACAGCGCGAGGCAGATGGCATCGAGCAGCGTGGTCTTGCCCGCCCCGGTGGGCCCGGTGATGGCAAACAGGCCGTTGCCGGCGAAGGGTTCGGCGGTGAAGTCGATCTTCCATTCGCCCTTGAGCGAGTTGAGGTTCTTCAGGCGCAGGCTGAGGATTCTCACGGGCGCTCCTCCTGCAGCTCGGCGACGACCTGGCGGTAGAGCCCGGTCAGGCGCTCGCGCAGTGGCGCCTCCAGATCCTCGGCATCCAGGCGTTGGCGGAACACGTCCTCCGGACTGAGTTCGTCGAGGGTTTCCTTGTTCTCGCTGAACAGCGCCGCCTGCGCGGTGCCGCGCTCGCGGCGGGTGCGCAGGACGATCACCGGCAGGTCTTCGCAGAGCTTTTCGACGCGCAGCTGGATGTCGGTCAGGTAGTCATCGGTGTGCACCAGGACTTCCAGCCACACCGGCTGCTCCGCGCTGCCTTCGCGAGCGACGCGGGCCAGTTCGGCGGGCAGTTCGGCGAGGCTGCCGGACACCGACTTCAGCGGCTGGAAGCGCGGCACCGGCAACGCGGTGACGCCACGCAGGCCGCTGTCATCCAGGTCCACCAGCAGCACTTCCTTGCCCTGGGTCGCTTCGTCGAAGCTCAGGGCAATGGGCGAGCCGCAGTAACGGATATGCTCCAGGCCCCCGACCTTCTGCGGCCGGTGGATATGGCCGAGGGCGATGTAGTCCGCCGCCGGGAAGGCACTGGTGGGGAAGGCTTCCAGGGTGCCAACGTAGATTTCCCGCACCGACTCGCTGGCGCTCGCGCCGACGGTGGTGAGGTGGCCGGTGGCGATGATCGGCAGATGCCGGCCGAGCTTTTCGCGCTCCGCCTCGGCGCGCTCGAACAGCTCGCGGTAGTGCGTCTGGATCGCCTGCTGCAGGGCCAGCTGCTTGTCCTGCGCGCTCTGCCCGGCCTGGCTGGTGAGCACGTCGCGCGGGCGGATGAAGGGGATCGCACAGAGGATCGCGCCGGGCTGGCCGTAACGTTGCGGCAGCACCAGCAATTGGCGCTCGAGGTCGGTGCCGACGGCGGCGATCACCTGGGTATCCAGGCAGGCCAGCAGGTCGCGGGACTCTTCCAGCATCGCCACCGAGTCGTGGTTGCCGCCCAGCACCACCAGGCGCGCACCAGTGTCGCGCAGCTCGACGATGAAGCGGTTGTACTGCTCGCGGGCATAGCTGGGCGGCGCGCCGGTATCGAACACGTCGCCGGCGATGATTACCGCGTCCACGGCCTGCTCGCGCACCTGCTCGACCAGCCAGGCGCAGAACGCCTGGTGCTCGGCCTCGCGGCTCTTGCCCATGAAATGCTGGCCCAGGTGCCAGTCGGAGGTGTGGAGAATGCGCATGAAAGGTGGAGTCCGCTACCGCTGCTCGAAGGCAGGGATGATAGCGTCATCCACCCACGCTTTCAGTCGGCGATGAAGCGCCCGTGGCTCACCAGTTGGTGGCGCTCCTTGCGACCCACGTGCTGATGCTTGGCCCGTGGGTAGATGGCGTCGAACACCCGACGGTCCAGTTGCGGATAGCGGGTAAGCGCCACTTCCACCAGCCGATCGTAGCTCGCCTCATCGATGTACTGCCGCGCGCGGTAGTAGTAGAGGAAACCGAACTGGAAGCCGAGTACCGCGGCGAAATGCGGCAGCGGACCGATGTAGCAGTTCTCCAGATCGATGACCTTGGGCGCCTCTCCACCGGTGTGGACCATCACGTTGCCCAGCCACAGGTCGAGATGGGCAATCTGCCTGGCATGCAGTTGCCCAATCAGGTCCAGGGCCTGCGCCAGCAGCCGCTCGACGGACAGGTGCTGTTGCTCCAGGGCGTGCAAGCCATCGACATAGCCGTCGAGGTATTCGGTGAGCAGGAAGAGTTCGTTGACCATGCCGTAGCGCCGCTTGCGGTAGCCGAAACCATGGACGGCCGGCACCGGTGCATTGCGCGCACTGGCCTCGGTGGTGTTGAGCAACTCGGCGACCGTCCAGTCGAAGCCACCTTGCCGTCGCTTGCGGCCCAGCAGCAGGCGAACCTTGGTGCGGAACCCGTCCACCCGGCTGACCTTCACGAAGGACAAAGCGCCGTTGCCCTGGACGCAGCCGACGATACGGCGCCCCTGTTCGCGCTGGCGAATGAGATCGGCAATGCCATCCAGCAGACCGGGGGAGGCCGAATCCCCGGCGTGTAATGTCAGTTCACCGTTCCTGAGGGTGTTTGGAAACCGCTTCCGTTGTGGTTTGAACAGCATGGCGACAACACAGGACAGATATCATTTTGATGGCACTCATTTAACGAAAATTTCACATTTAATACACGCGAAATTTGAAACCCCAGGATCGATTCCCCCGGTGAACCACCGCAGAACCTCCCGGTCGATAACGAACCGCTAAGGTTTCTGGAAAGGGTATTTCGAGGGAACGCCATGCAACGCCTGCTCAATATGCTCAAGGACCTCGCCATCCTGGTGCGTGCCAACCTCTGGCTGGTGCCGGTGCTGGCCGCACTGGTCGCCGCGGTCTTCTACTTCGTCGCCCCGCCACCGCCGATGAGCGCCACCTTGGCCACCGGCGCACCGGGCGGCGGCTACG
This sequence comes from Pseudomonas sp. YH-1, assembly GCF_051990045.1. NCBI lineage: Bacteria > Pseudomonadati > Pseudomonadota > Gammaproteobacteria > Pseudomonadales > Pseudomonadaceae > Pseudomonas > Pseudomonas sp. YH-1. The sequence continues at coordinate 6,362,700 of NZ_CP178184.1, forward strand.
CGGTGTTCGGTCAGCGGCTGAAGGAGGAGCTGGCCAAGCAGGGCTTCGACCTGCAACTGGTGCGCACCTCGGGTTCACGGGAGAACCTGGGCAAGCTGCTGGACGGCAAGAGCGGCGTGGATGTGGCACTGGTGCAGAGTGGCCAGGAGCAGCAACTGGAGCCCAAGCAGCGCGCTCAGTTGCAAACACTCGGCGCGATGTTTCAGGAGCCGCTGTGGCTGTTCCAGCGCCGCGAGGCGAAGATCGACCGCCTGGCCGACCTGCTCGCCCTGCGCGTTGCCGTCGGCGGTTCCGGCAGCGGCACCGAGGCGGTGACCGAGGCCATCCTCAAGGCCAACGAGATTCCCACCGATCCCCTGCCCGCCGGCTGGCAGGCACGCGGCGGCAACGCAGTGGCCAACGAGCTGCTGGCCGGTGAGCTGGATGCCGCCTTCTTCGTCGGCCCGGCGGAGAACCCGCTGATCCAGCGCCTGGCCGCCAGCCCCGAGCTGAAGCTCACGGGCTTTCGCCGTGCCCACGCCTACGAGGCGCGGATTCCCTTCCTCAAGCGTGTGGAGGTCAGCGAAGGCCTGCTGAACCTGGCGCAGAACGTGCCGGATGAGGACCTGGCCACTCTGGCGCCGGTCGCCACCCTGGCGGTCAACGGCGACTTTCACCCGGCACTCACTCCGCTGATCCTCGAAGCTGCCCGCGCGGTGATGAAGAGCGGCACCCTGCTCGATGCGGCCGGCGCCTTCCCCAGCGCCGAGCCGCGCACCCTGGCGCTACAGGAGGACGCGGAGCGCTACTACAAGAGCGGCCCGCCGCTGCTACAGCGCTTCCTGCCGTTCCGTATCGCCTCCCTGGCGGACCGCTACATCATCCTGCTGATCCCCTTCATCGCCATCCTCATCCCGCTGATGAAATCCATCGGCCCGCTGTACCGCTGGCGTATCCGCGCGCGCATCTACCGCTGGTACCGCTACCTGCGCGAGATCGACCGGCGCCTGGACGAACGCACCGGCAGCGCCGAGCTGAGCACCGAGATCGAGCGCCTGGAGCAGCTGGAGGCCGAGCTGGCCAAGGTCGAGGTGCCGCTGTCGTACTACAACGAGCTGTACGAGCTGCACCTGCACCTGAACTATGTGATCCGCCGCCTGCGCCAGCTGCGCCGCAACCGGCGCGAGCGCGACCAGGGGCTGGCGCCGGCGGACTGATCGGCGTCGCGCATCCCGGCGCCTTGTCGGGTAAACTCTGGCGTTTTCCAATCCGCCCGCCCCGCCGCCGCTTCGATGCGCGCGGCACCGCCGGCACTGAACATCCGGGTCCGCCATGCCGATTCGCCACGCCATCGTCCACCTGATCGACAAGAAGCCCGACGGCAACCCCGCCACGCTGCACGCGCGCGATGCCGAGCTGGGCGACTCCCAAGCCATCGAGAACCTGATGGCCGATCTCAACGAAAGCTACAACGCCAAGCCGAACAAGGCCTGGGGCCTGTTCCAGGGCGAGTCCGGCGCCTACCCGTTCAGCGGCTGGCTGAGCGAGTACCTGGACAGCGGCAAGGACTTCGTCGCCTTCTCCAAGCAGGCGGTGGAGCACCTGAAGACGCTGATGGAAGAGTCCAACCTCTCCACCGGCGGCCACGTGCTGTTCTGCCATTACCAGCAGGGCATGACCGACTACCTGTCCATCGCCCTGCTGCACCACAGCGAAGGTGTGGCGGTGACCGAGTCGCTGGAAGTGACCCCGTCGCGCCACCTGGACCTCGGCCAGCTGCACATGGCCGCGCGGATCAACATTTCCGAGTGGCAGAACAACAAGACGTCCAAGCAGTACATCTCGTTCATCAAGGGCAAGGGCGGCAAGAAGGTCTCCGACTACTTCCGCGACTTCATCGGCTGCACCGAGGGCGTCGACGGCCCGAGCGAGACCCGCACCCTGCTCAAGGCCTTCAGCGACTTCGTGGAAAGCGAAGACCTGCCCGAAGAGCAGGCCCGCGAGAAGACCGACGTGCTGGTGGACTACGCCACCAGCCAGGCCAAGATCGGCGAGCCGATGGCCCTGGACGCACTTTCCGAGCTGATGGACGACCAGGCGCCACGCGCCTTCTACGACTACATCCGCAACAAGGACTACGGCCTGTCGCCAGAGATCCCGGCGGACAAGCGCACCCTCAACCAGTTCCGCCGCTTCACCGGCCGCGCCGAGGGTCTGTCGATCAGCTTCGAGGCGCACCTGCTGGGCAGCAAGGTGGAGTACGACGAGGCCCGCGACATGCTGATCATCCGCGGCCTGCCGACCCAGTTGCAGGACCAGCTCAAGCGTCGCAAGGACTGAGCTCCGCGCTGACAAAAAAGCCCATCTCGCGATGGGCTTTTTTGTGCGTGACGATTGGGCGCTGGGCGGTTCGCGAGCAAGCTCGCTCCTACCGGCAGCCGACAAATACGGAGCGCTTCTCGTAGGACCGAGGGGGACGCCCAGTCCTTGCTCGCGAATCCGCCCGACGGAGGACTCAGCAGGCCCAGTCGATCTTCATGTCGCGGAAATCCAGCTGGGCGTTGCCGCTGCCGAAGTTGTAGCCGCCCAGGTATTCCTCGAAACCGATGTAGTACGCGCTGACGTCCGGCATGCCCTGCACCGGGCGCATGGTGCCGCCGATATGGTTGGGCTGGTGGCCCTGGCTCCAGGCGTGCTCGCGGTAGTTGTCGCGGTGGATGTCGTCGTTCTCCCAGTAGTAGAACGACTGGTAATCGGTGCCACCGTACTCATCGGGCTGGACCCCGGCATTGGGGTCGCTGGCGCGCGGCGTCCAGCGCAGCAGGTAACGCGTATCCAGTCCAGGCTGGGGAATGCCGCCAAACAGGCCGAACAGGTAGTCGCCCTCCTTCAGGGTGGTGTCAAAGGTGCTCGCCGAGCCCGACGCCAGCCACTGCGGCTCGGCCGTCTGCGCCAGCAGCGGATTGCCCACGGTCAGTCGTGGCGGCTGGCAGGCAGAGCCGTTGAATTCCGCTTCGGTCAACAGGATCACCGCGTAGGCGCCGCCGAGAATGTCTTCCATACGGTGCAGGCGCGGATGGCTGGAGCGGCCGGCTTGCCAGAACGGCAGCAGGTTCGGATCGGCCGGCGGCTGCTCACCGGGCGAGACGACCTGCTCGGCGATGCCGTCCACCGAGTTCGGGCCGCCGTCGTTCTGGTCCGGCGACAGCGAGAAGAAACTCAACGCAACGATCTCCGGCCCGTGCACCCGATAGTCCTCGGGCAGGCGCAGGGTGAAGCCGTGCATCAGCGGGTAGCCGGTATCCGGGTCCAGTGGCCATTGTTCGGGCGTAATACCCGGTGGCAGGCCGAAGCACCAGCCCTGGAGCGCCTCCCCGGCGGCGGGCGTGGAGTATTTCAGCAGTTCGATATCGTAGGCGTGCATGCGCGGCGTCCCTTCTCGGCATTGAGTGTCGTGCAATGAGAGATGGACGATAGACGCCCGCGCCAGACGCCTCAAGCGCCCAGCGCACAGTCTTCCGACAAAGCACCCCGCAGCCCGCTCGCTGCGACTGCTAGAGTCAAACCAGGCGCCTCTCGCTCGCGGTGGCCGCCATGTCCGCCTTGCATGCTCTCCCTGTCGCTGCGTCTCCGCTCTCCGGGCAGCCCCGGCTGCACTGCTCATGCTTCGCACTGCTGTTGCTGTTCTGCACTCGCCTCCTACTCGCCGACCCTGCGCCGCAGCCACTGACGCCAAACGTCGCTCGCTTCGTGCTGGCCAACGCCGAATTCAGTGTGATGCACGAGATGGGGCATGTGCTGATCGCCGAGTACGACCTGCCGGTACTCGGGCGCGAGGAGGATGCGGCGGACCAGCTCGGCTTCATCCTGCTGTTCCACCTCTACGCCAGGTTGCCGCGCGACGAGGTGGACGCGCGCCTGCTGGACATCGCCGACTACTGGCGGCTGGAGTGGCAGACGCCCAAGCCGCCACCGGACCAGGTACTGGCGTGGGACAGCCACCCGCTGGACGAGCAGCGCTACTACAACATCGCCTGCCTGCTCTACGGCAGCGACATGGCGCGTCTGGACTGGTTGCCGCCGCTCACCGGCCTGCCCTATGAGCGGGCGGTCTACTGCGACCAGGAATTCCATCAGGCGAGCAAGGCGCTCGAATGGATCAGGCACACCCGGCGTACGTCCTCAATCCAGCACCACGCGGCCTGGCGCCTGACCTGGGAGACACCTTCGATGAACCCCGAGGAAGCCAGGCCGCTGGTCGCCCTGTTGCGCGACGGCGATCACCTGCAACTGATGGTCAACGAGGTCTTCCGCCTGTTCCACCCGCCGCGCCCGCTGAACCTGCGGATGGTCAGCTGCGGCGCACCGGACGCCTGGTACAACAGCAACAGCGGGGAGATGGCGCTCTGCTACGAGCGCTTGCAGCATTTTCGAGAGATGGCCGAGAACCTGCCGCGCCTGCGTACGCCGGTGACGCGGCAGTGCCCCGGCCCGGCCGGACTCAGGCCGGGCGGATGCTGAAGCCGATACGCGGGAAGTGCACGTGGACGGTGCCGGCGCGCGGGTCTTCGCGGCGCAGGATAAGGCTCTCCAGCCCGGCGTGCAGCAGCTCGCCTTCGACCGGGTCACAACCGTAGTCGGTGGCGGCGATCACCACGCGCTGGCCGGCCTTGAAGCCATTGGGATCGACGAAGGTTTCCTCTGGCAGCGCGGCCGGCTGGCTGTCACGTGCCACGGCGATGGCCTCCTCGGCACTCATTTCGCTGGGCGCGCCGTGGCCAAAGCCCAGGACACGGCCAAGCCAGGCACTGACGGCCGGATAGGCATCCACCAGCGGCGAAGTGACCGGCGTGGCCTTGAGGAACCACAGGCAGTGCGCCAGGGAAAAATCGGCGATGGACGCTTCGCCGAACAGGAAGTCGCCTTCCTCTCGGGCCAGCTGCTCCTCGACACGAGCCATGAAGGCCGGCCATTGGTGCTTGGCCTGCTCGGCCGGCAGCTTGCTGGCGGTGCCACCGCTGAACAATTGGCTGCGGTCGGCGACGAAGGCCTGGAGGAACTGCGGCGGCAACTTACCAAAGCGCATGGCGATGGATTCGGGCTGGAACACCAGACTGACGGCATGCTGGAAGATCACCGAGTCGGCCCACAGGGCGAAGCTCGCCGAGGTGAACTCATGGCCTTCGGGGAACAGCGCGGGCACGGCCTTTTCCTGCTCCAGGCGGCGGGCGATCAGCGCGGTGTCGCAGTAGATATCGGCGCCGACCTGCAGCACCGGGGTCTTGCGGTAGCCACCGGTGAGGGCCATCAGGTCCGGCTTGGGCATCAGCGGCGGGATGGTCACCGAGCGCCAGGACAGCTGCTTGAAGCCCAGCATCAGACGCGCCTTTTCGGCGAAGGGCGAAGTCGGGTAGTGGTGCAGGATCAGCTCGGACATGGGTGGCTCCAGCGGCCGGAAGGTGGTCCGGCAGCTTAACCCGTACCTAGGACGAGTCCTACCTCATCCCTCGGATGGGACGACATCCACGGCGCTGATGGTGAAGGGGCAGGCCAGCACCAGGTGCTCCTTGGCCTTCTTGGTCAGCGCCTTGATCGCGCGCTCGCGGCGCAGGGCATCGCCCTTGCCGGGGCAGGCCTCGACGTAGACCAGCGCCTGGGCCGGGCTGGAATGGAAGAAGCGCGCGCCCTTGCCGGTACGATGGGTTTCGAAGCGCCGTTGCGCGTCGTCGCTGATGCCGCAGTACAGCGCGCCGTTCTCGGCGCGCACCAGGTAGACGAACCAGGGTTTGGGCTCGGCAGCGGTCACGACGCCCAGACTCGCGCCTGCATGCGGTCGCAGTAGGCGACCAGGCGCTCGTAGCTGCGCGCCATGTCGTTGAGTGGGGTTTCCAGGGTGCTGAGGATCAGGTTGGCCAGCACACCGTAGGTCGCCGCATCGGCGCTGCACGGCTGGGCGCCGCCGAAGTACGGCAGGTCGCCGAGCATACCGTCCAGGGCTTCGAGATCGTCACGGGCGAAGCCCAGCAGTTCCTCGCGGCTGTGGCGCAACAGGCCGCGGCCCTTGAGGTCGCCGCGAATCTTGCGCTGCAGCATCACACCTACCGTCGGCCGCAGCGGTGCGGGCACGCCACGCAACATCACGTCCTTCACCTGGCGGAAACCCTGCTCATCGAGCCAGCGGAAGTACACCAGCAGCGGCACCAGGTGCTCGTCGCAAAGACGGGTGATCGACACCGCCCAACCACGGCCACGGGCATCGAGGCCGGCGTCGAGGTCGAATTCGTAGTACTGCTGCAGCGTGCGCATGATGATCGCCGTGTCGGCGACGGCCTTGCCGTCCAGCGTAATGAACGGCAGCTTGCCCTTGGGCCCCTTGCGCGGGTCCATCACGTGCTTGATCTGGTACTCCAGCCCGGCGAGGCGCAGGAAGGTCTCCAGCTTCAGGCAGAAGGGGCTGACGTTGGGTACGTTGAAGGCGGGCGGGAACTGGAAAAGTGTGATCATGGCGGCGTCCGGCTCTCAGTCGCCTGTCATTTAAGCCTATCCCGCCGTCACGGGCGAGCCCGAAAGCCCGCGATCAGGCCTTCCCCACCCTTTGTGCGCGGTAAGCCGCGAGCCCCTTGGCGGCTTGGGCGCGGATCGCACCCTGCACCGGCGGCGCCCAGCCCAGCAGGGCGCCCTTGGCGCCGAGGGCCTGGCGCGACCACTTCCACAGGTCGAAGCTGTCCACGTGCTGACAGATCAATCCGTCGCGGAAGTGGAAATGTGCCTGGATGTGATTGATCACTTTCCGACCCGTCTGGGCGAAGGTGTAGGACGCCACCCAGCGTGCCGAACCACGCGTCTCGTCGGCCTCGACGCCCTCATAAGTCAGCGAAAAATCCTGGGCACGGGCGGTGAGCATGCGCCACATGTCGCCCGCCTCGGCGCCGCGCAGGTCGGTGAAGACCGGGTCGCTGAACTGCACATCGGCGCTGTAGCACGCGGCCATGGCGTCGCCATCGCGGCGCTGGAAGGCCTGGTAGAAACGTTCGATCAGCTGGGCGTTGGGGTGGGCCATGGCGGGGCTCGTGTCGGGGAGGATGGTGGCAGTATCGAGGCTGGATCGACTGGACACGATTGGCAATATCGACAACATTATGATCAATAGCGCCATCCTAATCGCCAGACAAGAAGCGAGACGCCATGTTCAGGATAGCCCTGTTCGTCTGCCCGCAAACCCTGTGTTCCAGCCTTGGCCTGGCCATGGACAGTTTCCACCTCGCCAACCGCCTGGCCGGCGAGCGACGCTTCGAGGTGCTGAGGGTCAGCGCCGACGGCGCGCCAGTGGCGTTGCCCTTCGGCCGCGTGGAAGTGGAAGGCGGGCTCGACCTCGCCGCGCGCTGCGACCTGCTGTTGATCCCTGCGACCGGCGCGGATATCGACACCACCTTCTCCGCCAATCAGCCACTGCTCGCCTGGTTACGCCACGCCCCCGCCAGCGTGCAGTTGGGCAGCCTGTGCAGCAGCGCCTTCCTGCTGGCCGAAGCCGGCGTGCTGGACGACCGCCGGGCGACTACGCACTGGGCGCTGGAAGCGACCTTCCGCGAACGCTATCCCCAGGTGCGGCTGGACATCGATGCCCTGTGCACCGACGACCAGGGCCGGCTCTGTTCCGGCGGTGCGCAAGCCGGGCTGGACCTGTGCCTGTACCTGATCGAGCGGCATGCCGGTGCGGCACTGGCGCGACGCGCGGCGGCGACCCTGGTGTTCGAGCACGGGCGCGGCCGCCAGCGACGCTTTACCCCGCTGCTGCCCGACCCGCTGCCCGCTGGCTCGCCACTGGAGCCGCTGCTGGCCTGGCTGGAGGACAACTACGCGCAGCCCTTCGACCTCGCCAGCCTGGCGCAGCGCGTGCACTGCTCTACGCGCACGCTGTTGCGGCGCTTCCGTGAGCAGGTAGGGATGTCGCCTAACGACTACGTGCAGCGCCTGCGCATCGCTTCGGCGCAGGAGGCGCTGGGTGATCCGGGACGTTCGCTGGAGCGCATCGCCAGCGATGTCGGCTATGCCGACCGGGCAAGCTTCGCGCGCTTGTTCAAGCAGGTGTGCGGGGAGACGCCGGGGGCTTTCCGGCAGAGACTGATGGGGCGGCAGGCGTAAGCAACCTCTGCCAGCCCATAGGATGGGTGGAGCTTGCGATACCCATGCTGACCATTGCCGCGCAATCGATGGGTATCGCTTCGCTCCACACCATCCTACGCGGAAGGAAGTTGCGACTCCCCGATCAGTGGAACCACTCCATCGCCGTGCGCCACACGCAAACGCCGACGAAGTAGGCCGAAGCCGCGAACCACAGGCCGAGCAGCCAGGGCTGGTCGACCGGATGCTGGAGGATCAGCAGCGCGCTGCTGAGCATCCAGATGAAGGTCACGGCGATGTTCAGCGGCATGAACTGGCGCACGCGGAAGGGGTGCAGGAACTTCATGCGGGTCAGGGTCAGCGCGGCCAGCACCAGCACGGTGACGAAGCTCACCCAGGGATGCAGGTCGAGCACGAAGAAGTACACCGCCACCACGTTCCAGGCGGCCGGGAAGCCGACGAAGTAGTTGTCCTTGCTCTTCATGTTGACGTTGCAGAAGCAGAACAGCGAGGACACCAGGATCACCCCCACCGCCAGCAACTCTGTGTGCAACGGCAACGGCACATAGCGGTAGATGAAGATCGCGGGGATGAAGACGTACGTGAGGTAGTCGATCACCAGGTCCAGGGTCGAGCCATCGAAGTGCGGCAGTACCGCCTTGACGTCGAACTTGCGCGCCAGCGTGCCATCCAGGCCATCCACCAGCAGGGCTGCCCCCAGCCACAGGAGACAGGCCTGAGGCTTGTTGTCGACCAGCGCGAGCAGCGCGAGCAGCGCGAGGATGACACCGCTGGAGGTCACCGCGTGGGCGCCCCAGGCCTTGGCTTTGCTGAGGTTCAATGGCGATAGGATCAGGTTCACGTCGGCTCTCTTCCTTTGGACGGCGGATGCAGGGGAGCTACCTCAAACGGTAGCCCATCCCTGGCAAACCACTGCACATGGGAACACCGATGGGGCGGCCGAGTTCAGCCGGTTTCCCGATGCACACCTTGTTGCGGTGGAATCGGCAGCATACGCCGTTGCGGCCTGGGCTTGCCATCGCGGGGGACGAGCGTGACGGGGTCAGTCCTGTAATACAGGAAAAGACGCCAAATCCTTGTAGGAGCGAGCTTGCTCGCGAACCGCCCAACACTGTTGCGGCTGGGAAACTCGTTCGCGAGCAAGCTCGCTCCTACGAAGAGCCCTCTGTCAGTGCAGGATCTGGCTGAGGAACAGCTTGGTGCGGTCCGACTGCGGATTGTCGAAGAACTGGTCCGGCGGCGCCTGCTCGACGATCTCACCCTTGTCCATGAAGATCACCCGGTTCGCCACGGTGCGGGCAAAGCCCATCTCGTGGGTCACGCAGAGCATGGTCATGCCGCTCTGCGCCAGGCCGATCATGGTGTCGAGCACTTCCTTGACCATTTCCGGGTCGAGCGCCGAGGTGGGTTCGTCGAACAGCATGATCTTCGGTTTCATGCACAGCGCACGGGCAATCGCCACGCGCTGCTGCTGGCCGCCGGAGAGCTGACCGGGGAACTTGTTGGCCTGCTCCGGGATACGTACGCGCTCCAGGTAATGCATGGCAACTTCCTCGGCCTGGCGCTTGGGCATCTTGCGCACCCACATGGGCGCCAGGATGCAGTTCTGCAGCACGGTCAGGTGCGGGAACAGGTTGAAGTGCTGGAACACCATGCCGACTTCGCTGCGGATCGCCTCGATCTGCTTGAGGTCGTTGGTCAGCTCGGTGCCGTCGACCACGATGCTGCCCTGCTGGTGCTCCTCCAGGCGATTGATGCAGCGGATGGTAGTGGACTTGCCCGAGCCGGACGGCCCGCAGAGCACGATGCGCTCGCCCTGCTTGACCTCCAGGTTGATGTCCTTGAGCACGTGGAACTGGCCGTACCACTTGTTCACACCCTTCATGGTGATCATCACGTGATCGCCGATGGCCGGCTGTGCGGTCTTGTTGGTGGCTTCAGACATGATGAACTCCTAACGCTTGTGGCCGGTGTCCAGCTTGTGCTCCAGGTGCATGGAGTAGCGGGACATGCCGAAACAGAAAATCCAGTAGACGACCGCGGCGAACACGTAGCCCTCGGTGGCCATGCCCAGCCAGGCCGGGTCCGCAGTGGCGCGCTTGATGCTGTTCAGGAAGTCGAACAGGCCGATGATGATCACCAGGCTGGTGTCCTTGAACAGCGCGATGAAGGTGTTGACGATGCCGGGGATCACCAGCTTGAGCGCCTGCGGCAGGATCACCAGCCCCATGGTCCGCCAGTAGCCCAGGCCCATGGCCGCCGCGGCTTCGTACTGCCCCTTCGGGATAGCCTGCATGCCCCCGCGCACCACCTCGGCGATGTAGGCGGCCTCGAACAGCACCACCATCACCATCGCGCGCAGCAGCTTGTCCAGGTTCATGCCCTCGGGCAGGAACAGCGGCAGCATCACCGAGGACATGAACAGCACGGTGATCAGCGGTACGCCACGCCAGAACTCGATGGTGGTGACGCAGATGACCTTGATTGCCGGCATCTTCGAACGCCGCCCGAGCGCCAGCAGGATGCCCAGCGGCATCGCCCCGCAGATGCCGACCGCAGCGATCACCACGGTGAGCATCAGGCCGCCCCAGGCGCTGGTCGGCACGGTCTCCAGGCCGAGGAAGCCGCCGTGCAGCAGCCAGTAGGCCACGATTGGCAGCGCCACCAGGAAGCCCAGGCCGTACTTCACCTTGTACGCGAAGCGCTTGAGGAACAGCGGCGCCGCACCGAACACCACGAACAGCACGGTGAGGTCCACGCGCCAGCGCAGCTCCTCGGGGTAGAAGCCGTACATGAACTGGCCGAAGCGCGAACCGATGAACACCCAGCAGGCCCCCTCCCGCGAGCAATCGGCACGAGTGGAGCCGGTCCAGTCGGCCTTGATGATCGCCCACTCCAGCAGCGGCGGCAGGATCAGCCAGACCAGGTAGAGGCCGACCAGCGTCAGCAGGGTGTTGAACCAGCTGGAGAACAGGTTCGCGCGCAACCAGGCGAGCACGCCCACACTCATTGCGGGTGGCGGCAGGTCGGGCTTGAAGGTATGAGTTGTCATGAAGTGCCCCCTACCGCTCGACCAGCGCGATGTGCTTGTTGTACCAGTTCATCAGCAGCGAAATGCTGATGCTGATGGCCAGGTACACGCTCATGGTGATGGCCATGGTCTCGATGGCCTGGCCGGTCTGGTTGAGCACCGTGCCGGCGAACAGCGAGACCATGTCCGGATAGCCGATGGCGGCGGCCAGCGAGGAGTTCTTCGCCAGGTTCAGGTACTGGCTGGTGAGCGGCGGGATGATCACCCGCAGCGCTTGGGGGATGATCACCAGGCGCAGGGTCTGCCCCGGACGCAGGCCCAGGGAGCCGGCAGCCTCGGTCTGACCATGGCTGACCGCCTGGATGCCGGCGCGCACCGTCTCGCCGATGAAGGCAGCGGTGTAGACCGACAGCGCGAGGACAATGGACACCAACTCCGGGATCACTACCCAGCCACCGCGGAAGTTGAAGCCCTGCAGCACCGGCACGTCCCAGTGGAACGGCGCCCCGGCCACCAGCGACACCATGCCCGGCAGCACGACCAGCAACGCCAGGCCGCTGAGGAATACCGGAAAGGCCTTGCCGGTGGCATGGCGACGGGCCTTGGCCCACTTCCAGATAACCGTCCAACCGACGAGCGCCAGGATCACCGCGACGATGAACGGGCCGAGGCCGTCGGCGGCGATCGGCGCGGGCATTTGCAGGCCGCGGTTGTTGACGAAGAACAGGTCGCCGAAGCTGATGCTCTGCCGCGGGTTCGGCAGCGGACCGAGGACGGCGAAGTACCAGAAGAAGATCTGCAGCAGCGGCGGGATGTTGCGGAAGGTCTCGATGTACAGGGTCGCCAGCTTGCGGATCAGCCAGTTGGGTGACAACCGCGCCACGCCAAGGATGAAGCCCAGGATGGTGGCAAAGACGATGCCGATCACCGTGACCAGCAACGTGTTCAGCAGGCCGACCATGAACACCCGACCGTAGGTGTCGCTTTCGCTGTAGTCGATCAGGTGCTGGGAGATACCGAAGCCGGCGCTGTGGTCGAGGAAACCGAAACCGGACTGGATGCCGCGATGGGCGAGGTTGGTCTGGGTGTTGTCGAAGAGGAACCAGCCGACCGCCACGACGAAGACGACGGCGAGGATCTGGAATGCCCAGCCGCGCACGACGGGATCGTTGAGCGATACCCCCCGCGGACGCTGGGCCTTGACGGAATTCTGCATGTAAGCCCTCTCGGAAGCGCCCCGGGCGATCACGGGCCAAGCCCGTGACCACCTGGAGGCTTCACGTCGTTCGAAACAGTCCGGCGCCCACACTCCGGGCGCCGGAACGGGTCAGGTCAGCGCACCGGCGGTGCGTACTGCAGACCACCCTTGTTCCACTGGGCGTTGAGGCCGCGCTTGATCTTCAGGTCGCTGGCGTCGCCGACGTTGCGGTCGAAGATCTCGCCGTAGTTACCCACTTGCTTGACGATCTGCACCGCCCAGTCCTTGGGCAGCTTGAGGTCCTTGCCGTAGTCACCCTCGGCGCCGAGCAGACGCGCGACGTCCGGGTTCTTGGTGCTCTTGGCCTGCTCCTCGACGTTCTTCGAGTTGATGCCCAGTTCTTCGGCGTTGAGCATGGCGAACAGCGTCCAGCGGGCGATGTCGAACCACTCCTCGTCACCTTGGCGCACGGCCGGGCCGAGGGGCTCCTTGGAGATCACTTCGGGCAGCACCACGTACTCGTCCGGCGCGGCCAGCTTGATACGCTGGGCGTAGAGCTGCGACTGGTCGGAGGTCAGCACGTCGCAACGACCGGACTCCAGCGACTTGGCACTCTCGTCGGAGGTGTCGTAGGTGATGGGGGTGTACTTGAGGTTGTTGGAGCGGAAGTAGTCGGACAGGTTGAGCTCGGTGGTGGTGCCGGCCTGGATGCACACAGTGGCGCCATCGAGCTCCTTGGCGCTGGAGACGCCGAGCTTCTTGTTCACCAGGAAGCCCTGGCCATCGTAGTAGGTCACGCCGACGAAGTTCAGGCCCATGGCGCTGTCGCGGGAGCTGGTCCAGGTCGTGTTGCGCGAGAGAATGTCGATCTCGCCGGATTGCAGCGCGGTGAAGCGCTCCTTGGCGGTCAGCGGGCTGTACTTGACCTTGCTCGCGTCGCCGAACACAGCCGCCGCCACAGCGCGGCAGACATCCACGTCGATGCCCTTGTACTGGCCCTTGGCGTCGGCATACGAGAAGCCGGGAAGACCGTCACTGATACCGCACTGCACGTAGCCTTTCTTCTTCACAGCATCCAGGGTGGCGCCAGCATGCGCGAGGCCGCTGATGCCGAACACGGCGGCGGTGGTCAGCACTGCCAGGGTGGATTTCACCATCTTCATCGATCTTCTCCGTTGCTTTTTTAGTGTTTTGGAGTCCCGGTTCCACCGCCGTACCCTCGTGAGGCACCAGCAAGACAACAAACGGGATGGAGACCTGAAAGTGAGTCTAGACGGCCTGCGAAAAACCTTTCAGAAGCCGCGAACACACCTTCGAGCGCACAGGTCTTGCGCGCTGGAACGGGTCATCAAGGGATCATTGCGTGAAGGCGAAGGCCCGCCACACTGGCTGTTGACCGCAGCCGGCGCGGCGGGCCCTGAAGCAGCCCAAGGCTTTCGCGGCGCCACTTCCGGTACAGCTTTCCGGATGGGGTCGGTAGAGTGTTACCGGAAGTGGGGTCGCACAGCCTGACAGTAGCGATAGCAAGGGGCGTACCAGCCCAGGAACCTTCCTACGATTTTGTGCAGTCAAGTCCCACAAGTTATGGCCATGCGACATCTTCTTGCATCGCCCCTCCACCCTTTCTCCCACGCAGCGCCCCTTCCTAGAGCGCCTGCCCCATCCTGGAGCTTCCATGACCCAGCCCCTGATCCTCGAACCCAGCCAGAGCGTCGACTCCTGCGTCATTTGGTTGCACGGCCTGGGTGCCGACCGTTACGACTTCGAACCGGTAGCACAGATGCTGCAGCGCAGCTTCACGTCGACGCGCTTCATCCTGCCCCAGGCGCCGACCCGCCCAGTGACGGTGTTCAACGGCATGCCTGCGCCCAGTTGGTACGACATCCTCGCCATGGCACCGGCCCGCGCCATCGACGAAGCCCAGCTGGAAGCCTCGGCCGACAGCGTGATCGCGCTGATCCAGGGGCAGATCGACCAGGGCATCGCGGCCAAACGCATCATCCTCGCCGGCTTCTCCCAGGGCGGCGCGGTGGTGCTGCATACCGGTTACCTGCGTTGGGACGGCGAACTGGGCGGCGTCATGGCGCTCTCCACCTATGGCCCGACATTCAGCGAAGGCATAAGCCTGCCGGCTACAAAAAGACAACTGTCCGCGCTCTGCCTGCATGGCACTTTCGATGACGTGGTGCTGCCCGCCATGGGCCGCGCCGCGTACGACTTCCTGCAGGCCAACGAGGTGCCCGCCCAATGGCGCACCTACCCGATGAGCCATGAAGTGAGCAACGAAGAGCTTGGCGATATTGGCGCCTGGCTGCGGGAGCGCCTGTGATCCCCTGACCCTGCGGAGAACAAGAAGAAGCATGAACGCCCCGATCAGTTGCCTGCGTGACGTCGAAGCACTGGAACAGATCCCGCTGCAAGACCGCGACCTGCCGCCCAACACCTATGAACTGCTGCGCCGCTCGGCGCAGCAGTTCGGCCCCTCTACCGCCCTGAGTTTCCTGATGCAGGGCTCGGCGGCCGAGGAACCGGTCCAGGTGAGCTACGCGGAGCTGTTCGCCCGCGTCACCCAGGCTGCCAACGCCTTCCACCGCCTGGGCGTCAGGCCGGGCACTTCGGTGTCGTTCCTGCTTCCCAACCTGCCGCAGACCCACTATGTGATCTGGGGCGGCGAAGCCGCGGGGATCGTCAATGCGATCAACCCGCTGCTCGACCCCGAGCACATCGCCGAACTAGTACGCGCCGCCGACTCTCGCGTTCTCGTCACGTTGGCGCCCTTCCCCGGCACAGATCTGTGGGACAAGATCGCCGGGCTGCGCGAGTACCTGCCGGAACTGAACGCCATCGTCACCGTCGACATCGCCAACCTGCTGCCCGAACCTCAGCGTTCGGCAATCCAGGCCGCCCGCGGCGCTCTGCCCGAGGGCGTGCTGGACTTCGACGAACTGCTCGCCCAGTGCCCGGACGACCACCTGGAGAGCGGCCGGATCATCGGCCCGGACGAAGTCGCTTCCTACTTCCACACCGGCGGCACCACCGGCACGCCCAAGCTTGCACCGCACAGCCATTTCAACGAAGTGGCGATGGCCGAGATCATGGGTCTGAACGCCGACTACGACGGCCACGACGTACTGCTCTGCGGCCTGCCGCTGTTCCACGTCAACGGCGTGATGGTCACCGGCCTCGCCCCCTTCATGCGCGGCGGCGAAGTGCTGCTGGCCGGCCCCCAGGGCTACCGCAACCCAACACTGATCCAGGACTTCTGGAAGCTGGTGGAGCGCTACAAGGTCACCAGCTTCAGCGGCGTGCCGACCATCTACGCCGCTCTCCTGCAGGTTCCCAGCGAAGGCCGCGACCTCGCCAGCCTGCGCTTCGCCCTGTGCGGTGCGGCGCCGATGCCGGTGGAGCTGATCCGCCAGTTCGAAGCCAAGACCGGCCTGAAGATCATCGAAGGCTACGGCATGACCGAAGGCACCTGCGGCACCAGCTGCAACCCACGCGGCGGCGAGCGCCGACCGGGCTCCATCGGCCTGCGCCTGCCCTACTGCGAGCTGAAGTCGGTGATCCTCGATGGCGACGGCCAGTACCTGCGCGACGCTGCCGTGGACGAAATCGGCAACATCTGCCTGCGCGGCCCCACCGTGTTCAAGGGCTACCTGCAGGCCAGCAAGAACAAGGACATCTGGGTCGACGGCGACTGGTTCAACACTGGCGACCTGGGCCGCATCGACGTCGACGGCTACATCTGGCTCACCGGCCGCAGCAAGGACCTGATCATCCGCGGTGGGCACAACATCGACCCGCAGATGATCGAGGAAGCCCTGCACCGCCACCCCGCCGTGGCCATGGCCGCCGCCGTGGGCAAGCCGTGCCTGAAGGCCGGCGAGTTGCCGGTGGTGTACATCCAGCTCAAGCCGGGCATGCAGGCGAGCGAAGCAGAACTGCTGGAGCACGCCGCCCGCCATGTGCCTGAGCGTGCCGCAGTGCCCAAGGACGTCTGGCTGCTGGACGCCATCCCGGTCACCGCGGTGGGCAAGACCTTCAAGCCGGCACTGCGTCTGGATGCCATTCGTCGCGTGTTCGAGGACGAAACCCGCCACCTGTCTCCTCCCCCGCGCATCGAGGTGATCGCCGATGACCGCGTGGGTCAGAAAGCGCGTCTTTTCGTCGGCGGCCTCGACCTAGACTCACGCGCTGCACTGACCGACCGCCTGGGGGGCTATGCAGTGCACGTGGAGCTGCTGGAAAGCTGATGAAACACCCGGCCGACCGCCGGTCGGCCGGGTCTGGCTGCGAATTGCCAGTAGTCAAATCTGACTAATACTGATGGCTCAATGTGCGAAGAGGACTACAGGGAGAGTCAGTCGTGCACATCATCAGTCGCCACCCGACTTCCGCTGCGCCATGAAAGCCGCGCAGTGGAACGAAGACATACGCCAACTCCAGCATCTGCGCCTGTTCCAGAACGTGGCCGCGGGTCACCTGGAGCAATTGCTGAAGGACTTCCGCGCCTGTGAACTGGAGCGCGGGGAAATCCTGCTGTCGCCCTTCAACCGCAATCACTTCCTTTATATGGTCCTCTCCGGGCACCTGACGGTGTACCTGGGCTCCTTGGACAACCAGCCGGTCAGCACCCTGCATCCGGGTGACTGCGCCGGCGAAATCAGCTTCATCGACAGCGACCATCCCTCGGCCTACGTCGTCGCCAGCGAACCGACCACCGTACTGCGCCTGCATCGCGAAGCGCTGATCGGCCTGTTCGAGCACTCCCCGCAGGTCATGCAGAATCTCCTCTCGGTCCTCTGCGAACGGGTCCGCGAGGGCAACCGGATCATTCTCGACACCGAGCAGAACGCCAACCTCGACACCCTCACCGGACTGTTCAACCGGCGCTGGCTGGAGCACATCTACGACCGCGAGAGCACGCGCTGCGCCTTCAACGAACAGCCCATGTGCATGCTCATGCTGGATGTCGACCACTTCAAGAACTACAACGACGAGCACGGTCACCTGGCCGGCGACTACGCGCTCTGCCTGGTCGCCCACACCCTGCGCAGCCAGTTGCGGCCCAAGGACAGCATGGCGCGCTACGGCGGCGAAGAGTTCGTCATCCTCCTGCCGGAAATCGCCATCGAGGAAGCCCGACGCATCGGCGACCGCCTGCGCCAGAGCCTGGAGCAGGTTGCCTCCTTCTACTCGCCGGTGGGCGTGCTGCCCGGCGTCACCGTGTCCCTGGGCCTGGCCGAGATGGACATCCAGGAAAACCTGCCAAGCCTGATCCTGCGCGCCGACGGTGCCCTCTACCAGGCCAAGCAGAAGGGCCGCAACTGCCTCTGCGGATGAGCCTCGCTGTCCTTCATCCGCCCTTCTGTTAGATTGCGCCCCAGCAAGAAAACCAATAACAAAGCTGGGAAGCTGACATGCGCAAACTGCTGATCATCCTGCTCGTCCTGCTGGCCGTTGGCCTGGGGATCTTCTTCAACCTGCCGGGCTACATGGATCGCAAGATGAACACCGTGGCCAGCCCGCCACCCTACCCTGCCTCGCCCGAGGCCCAGGCGCTGCACCAGACCCTGTTCGTCGCCGACCTGCACGATGACGCCCTGCTCTGGGACCGCGACCTGCTCGATCGCCACAACCACGGCCACACCGACCTGCCGCGCCTGCTCGAAGGCCATGTCGGCCTGCAGGTGTTCTCCACCGTCACCAAGACGCCGCGTGGCCTGAACTACGAAAGCAACAGCGCCGACAGCGACAACATCACCCCGCTGGTCATCGCCCAGCGCTGGCCGGCCCGCACCTGGAACAGCCTGCTCGAACGCGCGCTCTACCAGGGCGAACTGCTGGACAAGGCCGCCGCCGGCAGCCAGGGCAAGCTCACCCTGGTGCGTAGCCGCGACGATCTCACCCGCTACCTCGCCGCCTGGCAGAAAGACCCGAAGCGGCTCGCCGCCGTGCTGGCCACCGAGGGCCTGCACCCACTCGAAGGCAAGCTGGAGAACATCGACCGCATGTCCGACGCGGGCTTTCGCATCATGGGCCTGACCCACTTCTTCGACAACGAAGTCGGCGGCTCTGCCCACGGCCTGAAGAAAGGTGGGCTGACCGAGTTCGGCCGCCAGGTCATCCCGCGTCTGGAAGACAAGAAGATGCTGATCGACCTGGCCCACGCCTCGCGTCCGCTGATCGACGATGTGCTGGCGATCGCCAGACGCCCGGTGATCGTTTCCCACACCGGCGTCGCCGGTACCTGCCCCGGCCCGCGCAACCTCACTGATGCGCACCTGCGCGGCATCGCCAACACCGGCGGTGTGATCGGTATCGGCTACTGGGACGGCGCGGTCTGCGAGACGTCGGTGGATGCCATCGTCAAGGCGATGCGCTACGCCGCCGACAAGGTGGGCGTCGAGCACGTGGCACTGGGTTCGGACTTCGACGGCGCGGTGAATGCGCCCTTCGACACCACCGGTCTCGCGCAATTGACCCAGGGCCTGGCCAAGGCCGGTTTCAACGAGCAGGACATCGCCGCCATCATGGGCGGCAACGTGCGCAGGCTGCTGCTGGAGAGCCTTCCGTAGGCCAAGTCAATAGGCAGGATGCCCGTGGCACTTCGCCCTGCGGGCATCTTGCATTACACTGGCGGCCGTTCATTCCTTAACCAGTACGAGACCACCGTGCTCAAAGCACTCAAGAAAATCTTCAGCAAGGGTGATGGCGAGCAGCCCGTCACCACGCCGGCAGCCCCCGCTCCCGCTGCCTCCGAGCCCGCCCAGAGCGGCGAAAAGCGTCCGCGCAAACCCCGTAACCCGCGCCCGCCCCGCGAAGCGGCCGAGACCGCCGATGCCGCCGCGAAGCCGGCCCGTGGTCCCAAGAGCGACAAACCCCGCGCCGAGCGTTCCGAGAAAGGCGAACGCGGCGAAAAACGCGAGCACGCTCCGAAACACGAGCATGCCAAGGCCGAGGGCGCCGACAAGCCCCGCGAGCCGAAACCGCGCCGCGAGCGCAAGCCGCGCCCGCCGGTGGTGGACAACTGGAAGCTGGAAGACTTCGTGGTCGAGCCGGCCGAAGGCAAGACGCGCTTCCATGATTTCAACCTCGACCCGCGTCTGATGCACGCCATCCATGACCTGGGCTTCCCCTACTGCACGCCGATCCAGGCGCAGGTACTGGGCTTCACCCTGCGTGGTCAGGACGCCATCGGCCGTGCCCAGACCGGCACCGGCAAGACCGCCGCGTTCCTCATCTCGATCATCACCCAGCTGCTGCAGACCCCGCCGCCGAAAGAGCGCTACATGGGCGAGCCGCGCGCGCTGATCATCGCGCCGACCCGCGAGCTGGTGGTGCAGATCGCCAACGACGCCATTGGCCTGGCCAAGTACACCGGCCTGAATGTCATGAGCTTCGTCGGCGGCATGGACTTCGACAAGCAGCTGCGCACCCTGGAATCGCGCTTCTGCGACATCCTGGTCGCCACCCCCGGCCGCCTGCTGGACTTCAACCAGCGCGGCGAGGTGCACCTGGACATGGTCGAGGTGATGGTGCTGGACGAAGCCGACCGCATGCTCGACATGGGCTTCATTCCCCAGGTCCGCCAGATCATCCGCCAGACCCCGTACAAGGGCGAACGCCAGACCCTGCTGTTCTCCGCCACCTTCACCGACGACGTGATGAACCTGGCCAAGCAGTGGACCGTCGACCCGGCCATTGTCGAGATCGAGCCGGAAAACGTCGCCAGCGATACCGTCGAGCAGCACGTCTACGCCGTCGCCGGCAGCGACAAGTACAAGCTGCTGTACAACCTGATCGCGCAGAACGACTGGACCCGCGTGATGGTCTTTGCCAATCGCAAGGACGAGGTGCGCCGCATCGAGGAACGCCTGACCAAGGACGGCATCAGCGCCGCCCAGATGTCCGGCGACGTACCGCAGCACAAGCGCATCAAGGTCCTGGAAGGCTTCCGTGAAGGCAAGATCCGCGTCCTGGTCGCCACCGACGTCGCCGGCCGTGGCATCCACGTCGACGGCATCAGCCACGTGATCAACTTCACCCTGCCCGAAGACCCGGACGACTATGTGCACCGCATCGGCCGTACCGGCCGCGCCGGCACCACCGGTACCTCCATCAGCTTTGCCGGCGAGGACGATGCCTTCGCCCTGCCGCCGATCGAGGAGCTGCTGGGCCGCAAGATCAACTGCGAAATGCCACCCACCGAGCTGCTCAAGCCGGTTCCGCGCAAGCACTGATCGCTTGCTGCACCACAAAAAGGCGAAGCCACCCGGCTTCGCCTTTTTTGTTTCCAGCGTTTTTCAATCGGGCGTTACCTCCGGTGACGCATCCCCTTCCTAGAGCCTCTCGTTTCTCCCGCCGGACCCGCTGGGACGACCGTACGCCATCCCCCCGCAAACAATGGCCACGCGCCATTACCCGCGAAACAGGCCACGTTCCAGCCTTTTTTGCTCAGTTTTATTTACAGACGTAAAAAAATTCGCACGCTTCTTGCAAAGCACGCGAGAACAATTCCAAGAACTCGTCGGAATCCTCCCATGCCCTTGCGCGCCAAACTTGCTCTGAGTTTCCTCTCGGTCGGCCTGATCCCCGTGCTGGTGATGGCCATCGTGGTCTATCTCCAGGCCAGCCGTGCCCTCGAAGAACAAAGCCTGAACGCCCTGGAGGCGGTCGCCAGCATCAAGCAGCGGCAGCTGATGGACGCCTGGAAGGCCCGCAACGACCAGCTCAGCAGCCTGGCCACCAACCTGGGCAGCAACTACGCAGGGCTGGACAGCGACTCCCTGGTGACCACCGCCAACTACGACCGCCCGGTATTCGAGAACTTCATCAAGACCTTCGGCTACCGCGAACTGCGCCTGGTGGCCGGCGACGGCAAGGTGGTGTTCAGCCTTGGTCGTGGCGTCGACTACCAACAGAACATCGGTGATCCGCAGTGGCGCGACACGCCGTTCGGCCAGTTCATCCGCAAGGCACTGGACAGCGGCAAGGCCAGCATCAGCGACCTGGAGCAAGCGCCCAACGACCAGCAGCCCGTGCAATGGCTGGCCGCGCCGATCAAGGACAACGGCAAGCTGCAACTGTTGCTGGTCCTGGAGCTGCCGCTGGCGGCGATCAACGAAGTGATGCAGAACCGCCAGGGCCTGGGCGACGACGGCGAGACCTACCTCGTAGGCGGCGACGGCAGCCTGCGCTCGGACTCGGTGCGCTTCGCTGACCACCACGTGCGCCGCGACAAGGAAAGCCCCACCGCGCTGCCCGGCCAGGCCATCGGGAAAGCCCTGGCCGGTGAACAGGGACGCCTCGCCGAAATCGGACTGAGCAACGAGCCCGCACTGAAATCCTTCGTGCCGCTCAACCTCGATGGCGTGCACTGGGCGCTGGTGGCAGAAATGGACCAGGCCCAGGCCTTCGCCCCGGTGCGCAAGCTGATGTGGCAGATCCTTGTGCTTGGCCTGCTGACCTTGATGGGCGTGGCCGCCGGCACCTGGCTGGTCAGCCGCAGTGTGATGCGCCCTCTGGGCGGCGAGCCGGCCAGCATGGCTGCGCTGGCCCAACGCCTGGCCAGTGGCGAACTCAAGTTGGGCGACGACGCCAGAGCCAGCAGCGGCCTGATGCAGGCCCTGCGCGAAATGACCGTGGCCTGGCGCCAGGTCGTCGAGCGCCTGCGGCAGGCCAGTGAGGCTGTGGGCGATGCCAGCGGCGATATCCTCGACGCCGCCGGACGCACCAGTAACCACCTCGACCAGCAGCAGGAAGCGCTGGAAATGGTGGTCAGCGCCGTCGACCAGATGGCCGCCACCGTGCAGGAAATCGCCGGTAGCGCCAGCCGCAGCGCCGACGGCAGCGCCGCCGCGCGCCAGGCCTTCGTCGCCATGCAGGGCACCCTGCAGCACATGATCGGCCGTCAGGACCAGTTGCTGGTCGGCCTGCGCCAGGCCGACGGTGTGGTTCAGACTCTGGCCGGCGAGAGCCAGCAGATCGGTTCGGTGCTCGACGTGATCCGCTCCATCGCCGAGCAGACCAACCTGCTCGCCCTCAACGCCGCCATCGAAGCCGCTCGCGCCGGTGAAGCGGGTCGTGGTTTCGCCGTGGTCGCCGATGAGGTGCGCAGCCTCGCCCAGCGCACCCGCAGCGCCACCGACGAGATCGTCGCCATCGTCGGCAGCCTGGGAGATTCCTCCGTTCAGGCCCAGTCGAGCATGAGCGGCGCCAGCGAACAGGCCCACACCCTGGAGCAGGACACCCAGGCCGTGATCGAGGCCCTCGGCGCGCTGGACGAGTCCCTGCAGGGCGTGCACGCCATGGCCTTCCAGATCGCCGCCGCCGCCGAACAGCAGGCCGCCACGACCCAGGAAGTGAACCAGCACATGCACCGCCTGAGCGACATGACCGTGGAGAATCGCAAGACCGCTGCGCACACCCGTGATTGCGGCGAGCACCTGCGCCGCGTGGCCGGCGGCCAGCAGGAGCTGGTGGCGCAGTTCAAGCTGTAAGTCGCCTTCTTGTAGCAGCGAGCTTGCTCGCGAACCGCACAACACCCGGACCACCGGCGAATGCGTTCGCGAGCAAGCTAGCTCCTATAGGTCGCTCATCCGACCACCCGCCCTTGCCGATCAAGACAACAGAGTCCAGAATGGAAAAATAAATCCACTATCGGAGTCTCGTTATGTCCGCCGCCACGCCTTTCACCCTCAACCAGGCCGACGCCGAACTCCTGCTCGATCAGGTCGACGTGCTCCAGGCGATGCGCGACATGTTCGTCGAACTGGCCGCCGGCAGCGCCGTGCAGCCCGCACAGCAACTGGTGGAATTCCCCAACGGCGGCGGCGACTTCATCAACTACCTGGGCGTGCTGGCTTCGCAGCAGGTCTACGGCGTGAAGACCTCCCCGTACATCGTGCGCCAGCCCAAGTCGCTGGTCACCGCGTGGAGCCTGCTGATGTCCATGGAAAGCGGCCAGCCGCTGCTGCTGTGCGACGCCGGTAGCCTGACCACCGCGCGCACCGCGGCTACCACCGCCCTGGCGGTGCAGGAACTGGCCCGTCCGGACGCCAAACGCCTGGCCATCGTCGGCAGCGGCCCGGTCGCTCGTGCGCACCTGCGCTACGTCGCCGGCCTGCGTGACTGGCAGAGCATCCGCGTGTACTCGCCGAACCTGAATGCCGGTGTATTGGCCCAGTTCGGCGCTATCGACTCGCGGGCAGAACCGGCCACCAGCATCGAGGCCGCCGTGGCCGACGCCGATGTCGTACTGCTGTGCACCTCTTCCGGCACCCCGGTGCTCGATCCGACGATCCTCAGCAAGCCAGCGCTGATCACTTCCATCAGCACCAACGTCGCCCGTGCCCACGAAGTGCCGCCGCAGTCGCTCGCGCAAATGCACGTGTACTGCGACTACCGCGCCACCACTCCGGCCACCGCTGGCGAGATGCGCCTGGCCCGCGACGAGCACGGCTGGGACGACGCCATCCGTGGTGATCTGCCGGAATTGGTCAGCGGCCAGGCTGCCAAGCCGGACTACCAGCGCCACGCCTTCTTCCGCTCCATCGGCCTGGGCCTGGAAGACGTCGCCCTGGCCAATGCGCTCTACCATCTGCAACGCAAGAACGCCTGAGCCGGAGACTCCCATGATCGAAGTCGACTTCCTCATCATCGGCGGCGGCATCGCCGGCGCCTCCACCGGCTACTTCCTCTCCCGCCACGGCAAGGTCGCCGTGCTGGAGCGCGAATCCCACGCCGGCTACCACTCCACCGGCCGCTCGGCAGCGCTCTATACCGTCGCCTACGGAACGCCGCAGGTACGCGCCCTGACCGCCGCCAGCCGCACCTTCTTCGACAACCCGCCCGAGGGCTTCGTCGAACACCCGATTCTCACGCCGCGCGGCGAGATGACCGTGGACTTCGAGGGAAACCCGGAAGAGCTCCAGCGCCAGTACGACAGCGCCCTCGCCAGCGTGCCTGAAATGCGCCTGCTCGATGCGGACGAAGCCTGCGCCATCGTCCCGGTGCTGCGCCGCGAGAAAGTCCATGGCGCGATGCTCGACCCCAGCGCCGCCGACATCGATACCGACGGCCTGCTGCAAGGCTACCTGCGCGGCATCCGCCGCAACGGCGGCAGCGTGCAACTGGACAGCGAAGCGCTGGAAATCAGCCGCGTCGACGGCGCCTGGGAAGTCCGCTGCGCGCAACAGACCTACCGCGCACCGGTGCTGGTCAACGCCGCCGGCAGCTGGTCAGACAAGGTTGCCGAACTGGCCGGCGCCGCCCCCCTGGGTCTCACGCCCAAGCGTCGCGCGGCCTTCCTGTTCAGCCCGCCCGAGGGTGTGGACAGCCACGCCTGGCCGGTACTGGTCAGCCTGGACGAATCCTTCTACTTCAAGCCCGACGCCGGCATGCTGCTCGGGTCGCCGGCCAACGCCGACCCGGTGGAACCCCACGACGTTCAGCCCGAAGAACTGGATATCGCCATGGGCATCTACCAGATCGAGGAACACACCACCCTGAGCATCCGTCGCCCGAGCCACACCTGGGCCGGCCTGCGCTCGTTCTTCGCCGACGGCGACCTGGTGTCCGGCTATGACCCCGCCACGCCCGGCCTGTACTGGGTCGCCGGCCAGGGCGGCTACGGCATCCAGACTTCCGCCGCCATGGGTGAAGCCAGCGCCGCACTGATCCGCCATGAAGCGCTGCCCGAACACCTGACCTGCCACGGCCTGACCGCCGAGATGCTTTCCCCGTCGCGCCTGCTGGCCCGGTAAGCTGCACGCCGTGACAGCCTGCGGGCGCTTGCGGCACACTCGCCGGCGCCCGCTCCCTCGCCCGCCTCATCGCCTCCGAGAGCCTTGCCCATGACCGCCGCTGATCCGCTGGACAACTACAAGGCCATCGCCGACGCCATCGCCGCGCTGTTCTTCCCCCACGCCGAAGTGGTCATCCACGACCTGCGCAACCAGCGCGTGGCGTACCTGGCGAACAACATCTCCAAGCGCGAGATCGGCGACGACTCGGCGCTGGAAGACATGCTCGAAGGCGGCCATGACGAACGCAACATCGGCCCCTACGAAAAGCTCAACTGGGACGGGCAGAAGATCCGCTCCATCAGCACCGTGCTGCGCGACGCCAAGGGCGAGCCGCTGGCGGTGCTGTGCATCAACCTCAACATCACCCTGTTCGAGACCGCCAAGGCGGCGCTCGACCTGTTCCTCTCCCCCAGCAAGGTCATCCCGCAGCCGGACGCGCTGTTCCGCGACGACTGGCAGGAGCGCATCAACACCTTCCTGCATGGCTGGCTGCAGCAACGCCAGCTCAGCCTCTCCACGCTCAGCCGCGACCACAAGCGCGAACTGGTTCTCGCCCTTCACGCCGAGGGCGCGTTCAAGGGCAAGAGCGCGGCGAACTACGTGGCCAATGTCCTGAACATGGGCCGGGCGACGGTGTACAAGCACCTGAAGGAGTTGAAGGAGGAGGTTTGAGCCGACTTCTTCCGCGGATATCGCTCCGGTTCGCGAGCAAGCTCGCTCCTGCAGGAAAACGCACGGCTTTGGCTTTGAAGACTTCCAGAACAATTCCCGAACACTCCGGACGGCCCCGTTCAGGAGGCCTCGTTGAAGCGGAGTTTCAGAGGTTGAGCGACATGGATGTCGCGAGAGCTGCGATGGGCCAGGGATGGCCCTTCGCTGGGGGACGCCTAGTTCGTGCCTCTGAAACTTCGATTCAACGAGGGTATTTTTCGCCTAAGCGAAAAACCGGATGTCCGGGGCAAGACCTTTGCCTACTTTGGGTGGGGCGGCCATCCGTCGTTTGCCAAAGTAGGTCGCCCGAGGGGGCGAAACAAGAAGCTCCCGCGCACGCCGAAGCGGCGCAATCACACCCATCCCAACGAAAAGACCGTGCACGGGACAGCATGGGTATCGCTTCGCTCCACCCATCCTACGAAGAGCAATTCGGCTCCATGAAAAAGGCCGCCCGAAGGCGGCCTTTTTGCTGCGACTCGACGCAGCGATCAGTCCCCGTAGATATCGCTCTTGAAGTACTTGCCTTCGATTTCCTTGTACTTGCCATTGGCGCGCAGCGCGTCGATCGCGGCGTTGAGCTGGCCGACCAGTTCGGTGTTGCCCTTGCGTACCGCGATACCGGCGCCCTCGCCGAAGTACTTCGGGTCCTTGAATTCCGGCCCGATAAAGGCGAAGCCCTTGCCGCGCGGGGTTTCCAGGAAGCCGATCTCCAGCGGGATCGAGTCGGCGAAGGTCCCGTCCAGGCGGCCTGCCAGCAGGTCCAGGTAGATTTCGTCCTGGCTGGTGTAGCGCACCACGTTGGCGCCGGCCTTGCCCAGGACCTCGGTGGCGAAACGGTCGGCGGTGGAGCCGCGCTGCACGCCGATGTTCTTGCCCTTGAGCTGGCTGAACTGCTCGTCCAGCTGCGAGCCTTCCTTCATCACCAGGCGGCCCGGGGTGAAGTAGTACTTGTGGGTGAAGTCCACCGAGTGCTTGCGCTCTTCGGTGATGGTGATGGAGGACAGCGCGGCGTCGATCTTGCGCACTTTCAGCGAAGGGATCAGGCCGTCGTACTCCTGCTCGACCCACTGGCACTTGCGCTTCATCTCTTCGCACAAGGCGTTGCCGATGTCGTAGTCGAAGCCGGCGATGCCGCCTTCCGGGGTCTTGTACGCGAAGGGCGGGTAGGCCGCCTCGATGCCGATGCGCAATGGCTTGTCGTCGGCGTGGGAGAAGGTGGCGAAGGCAGCCAGCATCAGGCCGCCCAGCAGGGCTTTGCGATTCATCGATGAACTCCGTTGTGTGGTCGCCGGGGCGAGCGCCGGCCGGTACGTCCTGGCAGTGAGTACGGCATGTCTTGGTTCGTCCAGGGGCGCGACACGGAGGTCGCAGCGGCATTGCCTTGCCCTGACCCAGGCGAATGACTTGTTGTTCTGGCCCGTCCACGCGCGGGCGCGCGTAAACTTAAAATCCAATCTGGACTAAAAAGTACACAACGTCAATCGTCCTGCGACCGCGCGGCGCACTCCCCTTTGCGCGCCCTGCGCTACTCCTTCGGAGGAATGTCGCGCAGCGGGCTCCCGCCTTAGTCTGGAAGCGTTCCGAAGCGATCCGAGGAGGATTTGAGACAATTCTTTCGCATGATTTACCGTAGCTTCCACGGTTATACCTTTTGGCAGATGCCCGAAGCCCCCGCGATACGCTCATGTCGCTGGGGCTTTTTTGTGCCTGTTTTCCAGGGAGCGATGTGCTCGTCGCAGGACCGAGTGGGACGTTCAGTCCTTGCTCGCGAACAGTCCCAGACCGTGAAGCCAAGGCGGTTCGCGAGCAAGGCTCGCTCCTACAGAAGGGCATACGATTGGCGCGCACCGAAGTGGCGGATAACGCTGCGCGTTATTCGCCCTAGGGATGTATTGAGAGACGCAAGGCACGCGGCGGACATCCTGCCCGCCAAGGGAGGTCGGTTTCAGCCGCCGCTGAGGTTCATGAAGCGCAGCACCTGCACGTCACCCACGGTGAATTCGTGACGCGCCGGCTTGCGCTGCAGGGCGCCGCGCAGGGCTTCGAGGATGGGCTCGTCGTGCAGCGGATGGCGGCGCAGCAGGCCGCGCAGGTCCAGGGAGTTCTCGTGGCCCAGGCACAGCAGCAAGCGACCCTCAGCGGTCAGGCGCAGGCGATTGCAGGTGGAGCAGAAGTTGTGCGAATGCGGCGAGATGAAGCCGATGCG
The DNA here is from genome assembly GCF_051990045.1 of Pseudomonas sp. YH-1. NCBI lineage: Bacteria > Pseudomonadati > Pseudomonadota > Gammaproteobacteria > Pseudomonadales > Pseudomonadaceae > Pseudomonas > Pseudomonas sp. YH-1. Next base: position 6,390,779 of record NZ_CP178184.1, read on the forward strand.
CGTGCCCGGATGCTGCGCCAGGCGCACATAGCGCGCCGGACCGCCGCTGTGTTCGGCGCTGTCCAGCAACTCGTGGCGCTCGGCGATCAGCGCGCGGACTTCGTCGCTGGAACAGAAGCTCTCCTCACGCTCGCGACCGACCTGGCCCAGGGGCATTTCCTCGATGAAGCTGATATCCAGCCCGTGGGCGATGGCGTAATCCACCAGCGCCGGTACTTCGTCGGCGTTGCGACCCTTCATCACCACGCAATTCAACTTGATGTGCTCGAAACCGGCTTGCTGGGCGGCGTCGATACCCCGCAGCACCTGCTCCAGGCGCCCGGTGCGGGTGATGGCGGCGAAGCGTTGGGCATCGAGGGTGTCGAGGCTGATGTTGAGGCGGGAAAGGCCAGCCGCCTTCAGATCGCCAGCCAATCGGAAGAGCTGCGAGCCGTTGCTGGTCATGCACAGTTCGCGCAGGCCAGGCAGCGCCGCGAGGCGTTCGCAGAGGTGAACGATACCGGGCCGCACCAGCGGTTCGCCGCCGGTGAGGCGCAGCTTCTTCACGCCGCGTTCGACGAAGAGGCGTGCTACCCGCTCGATCTCTTCCAGGGTGAGCACCTGCTGTCGCGGCAGGAAGCGCATGTTTTCCGACATGCAGTAGACGCAACGGAAGTCGCAGCGGTCGGTAACGGACAGGCGCAGGTAGTCGATCTTGCGGCCTTGGCCGTCGATCCATTCGGACATGGTGTTCACTCCGGCCGACCCTCGCCATCCGCGGCGAAGGCCGATATTCATGGCCGTTTCCGAAGCCCCTCCCTGCCTTGGGGGAGGAATAGGGAGAGAGGGGTCCGGAACCGGTTCACTGCACCAGCGGCGACTCCGCAGCGTCGAAGACGAAGCCATCGATCTGTGCTTCACCGGCCAGCACGCTGATGTACTGGCTGACGGCACGCTGCAGTACCTGGGCGCGCAGGTAGCCAGCGATGCGTGGACGCGCTTGTGCAAAGTCCAGCGGCTCGCCGCCATCACGCTCGATCAGCTCGACCACGTGCAGGCCGTAGCGACTTTCCAGCGGATGGCCGAGCAGGCCGGGTTGCTGTTGCAGCAGGCGTTTCTCGAACTCGGGGACGGTCTGCCCCGGTTCGATCCAGCCCAGGTCACCGCCGTCGTCTTTCGACGGGCAGTCGGAGAAGCGCATGGCCTTCTCGGCGAAACGCTCGGGATGTCCACGCAGTTCGGCCAGCAGTTCCTCGGCCTGTTCGCGGGCCTTGGCGCGGCCTTCCAGGTCGTCCGGCGCGCAACCCAGCAGCACGTGGCGCAGACGCATGCGCCACGGCGAAGTCAGGCGGGTGGGGTTGGCTTCGTACCATTGGCGGCAGCTGGCCTCGTCGGCCTCGGGCACGCCGACTTCACGGTCGATCAGGGCGCGAATGCGCGCTTCTTCCGGGGCCTCGCCCTCTTCCGCGTCGGCCGCGAGGCCCAGCGCGTCGGCGCGCTGCACCAGCAACTGGCGCACGACCAGCGCGCGGCAGGCGGAGTACAGCGCCTCGGCATGGCTGGCGGCAGGGTGGTACTGCAGCTCGCGAGCCAGCTCGTCCTCGGCGATGGCAACGCCATTGACGGAGATGGCAGGCAGGTCGACGTGTTCGACCTTGGCTTCGTAGTGGGAGCAACTCATTTCGATTACCTCCGGATGGCGGATAACGCCGGTCGCGTTATCCGCCCTACGGTTCGAGGTTCGGGTAGGGCGAATAACGCGCCAGCGTTACCCGCCGCTTCATCACACCGCGCGACGCTTGGTGCGGACCACCTGGTAGCGGCGGCCGAAGTACCACACCGGGGCGCTGACGATGTGCACCAGGCGAGTGAAGGGGAACAGCACGAACAGGGTCAGGCCCAGGGTCACGTGCAGCTTGTAGACCAGCGAGACCGGAGCGATCGCTTCGGCGGCGGCCAACGGCTGGAAGGTGACGATGGACTGCGCCCAGTTGGCGAGCATGACCATCACCGAACCATCCAGGTGATGGGTGGAGGCGACGATGGTGGACAGGCCGAGGATCAGCTGGACGTAGAGCACCAGCAGGATCATCAGGTCCGAGGCGTTGCCGGTGGCGCGGACGCGCTCATTGGTCAGGCGGCGCAGGATCAGGCCGGTCAGGCCGATGAAGCAGAGGATGCCGAAGAAGCCGCCGGAAACCATCGCCAGCAGCTGCTTCTGCTCGGTGCTGATCAGGTGCTCGTAGACCGAGTGCGGGGTGAGCAGACCGACGAAGTGGCCGGCGAGGATGAACAGCACACCGACGTGGAACAGGTTGCTGTAGACCCGCATGCCCTTCTTGCTCAGCATCTGGCTGGAGCCGGCTTTCCAGGTGTATTGCGAGAGGTCGAAGCGCGCCCAGCTACCGATCAGGCAGATGGCGAGCGCAACGTAGGGATAGACCCCGAAGGCTAGAAGATCGAGGGACATGTTCAGACTCCTTCTCTGGCCGCCCGGTACTGCATCTGCGGCACCGGCTGGGCGACCCACTGCATGGGTTGTTCGGCGGCGGAGGAAATCCGCCGGGCGCTGGTGGACGGGCAACCGGCGGCGGGCTCGGTAAAGCTCACCGGGGTTTCCTCCCAGGCCTTGTCGATGGCTTCCAGGCTGTCGTCGCGCACTTCCTGCTCGCGGTCGCGCTTGAGCGCACCGAGGTCCGGCTGCTCGCCGGACAGCTCCAGCAGGCTGTGGAAGACCGCCGCGTAGCTGCTGCCGCGTTCCTCCAGGCGCAGGGCGATCAGCGCAAGGATGTGTGCGACTTCGGCCAGACCGACACGCGCTGACTCGGCGTCCTGCAGAGCGAGGAACTCCAGGTACAGCGGCAGGTAGTCCGGCAGCTCGTTGACGTCGATGACCAGGCCCGCCTGGGTGTAGCGGTCCATCAGGTCGACCATCGCCTGGCCACGGTCACGGCTTTCGCCGTGCACGTGTTCGAAGAGCAGCAGGGAGACCGAGCGGCCGCGCTCGAACAGGCCGTCGTAACGGGCCTGCACGTCGAGGATGTCGCCCTTGCACAGCTCGTTGAGCAGCGCGGCGAGGCCGTCGCGCTGCTTTTCCGGCAGGTCGCAGGTGCGGATCAGGGCATGCAGCGCCAGGCTTTCCTCGCGCAGTTCGATGCGAGGGTAATCGAGCATCAGCGCGCTGAGCTTCAGTAACTGGCTATGGCTCTCAAGGGAAATTCCCATGGCTGTCACTCCTGTATCTGCACGGTCTGGATGACGTTGCGCTTGTCCACGGCCTTGCCGCCGAACAGGTTCACGCCCGAGTTGCCGGAGCAACCGTTGCCAAAGCTGAAGCCGCAACCCGAACGCTCGGCGAACGCATCCGACAGCGCCTCTTCGCGGTGCGCAGTGGGGATGACGAAGCGGTCTTCGTAGTTGGCGATCGCCAGGTAGCGGTACATCTCTTCCACCTGGTTCACGGTCAGGCCGACCTTCTTCAGCACGTCCAGGTCCTGCTTGCCTTCCACGTGTTCGGCACGCTTGTAGGCGCGCATGGCCAGCAGGCGTTTGAGGGCCAGCAGCACCGGAGCGGTGTCACCAGCGGTCAGCAGGTTGGCCAGGTACTGCACGGGGATGCGCAGGGACTCGACATCCGGGATCACCCCGTCGCTGCCGATGTGGCCTTCGGAGGCGGCGTTCTGGATCGGCGACAGCGGCGGCACGTACCAGACCATCGGCAGCGTGCGGTATTCCGGGTGCAGCGGCAGGGCCAGCTTCCAGTCCATGGCCAGCTTGTACACCGGCGACTTCTGTGCGGACTCGATGACGCTGTCCGGTACGCCATCCTTGCGCGCCTGCTCGATCACTTTCGGATCGAACGGATCGAGGAAGATTTCCAGCTGTTTCTGGTAGAGCTCACGCTCGTTCTCGCAGGTGGCCACTTCGTGGATACGGTCGGCGTCATACAGCAGCACACCGAGGTAGCGGATGCGGCCCACGCAGGTTTCCGAGCAGACGGTCGGCTGGCCGGCCTCGATGCGCGGATAGCAGAAGATGCACTTCTCGGATTTGCCGCTCTTCCAGTTGAAGTAGATCTTCTTGTACGGGCAGCCGCTGATGCACATGCGCCAGCCGCGGCACTTGTCCTGGTCGATCAGGACGATGCCGTCCTCCTCGCGCTTGTAGATCGCGCCGCTCGGGCACGACGCCACGCACGCCGGGTTCAGGCAGTGCTCGCACAGGCGCGGCAGGTACATCATGAAGGTGTTTTCGTACTCACCGTAGATGTCCGCCTGGACCTGGTCGAAGTTCTTGTCCTTGCGACGCTTGGCGAATTCGGTACCGAGGATTTCCTCCCAGTTGGGGCCCCACTCGATCTTCTGCATGCGCTGGCCGGAGACCAGCGAGCGCGGGCGGGCGACCGGCTGGTGCTGGGCCTTGGGTGCGGTGTGCAGGTGCTGGTAGTCGAAGTCGAAAGGCTCGTAGTAGTCATCGATTTCCGGCAGGTCCGGGTTGGCGAAGATGTTTGCCAACACGCGGAACTTGCCGCCGATGCGCGGGACGATGGAGCCGTCGGCGTTACGCTTCCAGCCGCCCTTCCACTTCTCCTGGTTCTCCCACTCTTTCGGGTAGCCGATGCCGGGCTTGGTTTCGACGTTGTTGAACCAGGCGTACTCGACGCCTTCGCGGCTGGTCCAGACGTTCTTGCAGGTGATGGAGCAGGTGTGGCAACCGATGCATTTGTCGAGGTTCAGCACCATGCCGACTTGCGAACGAATTTTCATGGCAGTAATCCTCAAATGTCCTGGGGCAGCGGTTGCGGCAGGGCGTCACCGCCCAGTCCGCCCTGCTCCGGCTCGTCGAGCCAGTCGACCTTGTTCATCTTGCGCACCACGACGAACTCATCGCGGTTGCAGCCGACGGTGCCGTAGTAGTTGAAGCCCCACGCCTGCTGGGCGTAGCCGCCGATCATGTGGGTGGGCTTGAGGACCACGCGGGTCACCGAGTTGTGGTGGCCGCCACGGGTGCCGGTGGTCTCGCTGCCCGGCAGGTTCACGATGCGTTCCTGGGCGTGGTACATCATCACCATGCCATCCTTCACGCGCTGGCTGACCACCGCGCGGCAGGTCGCGGCGCCGTTGGCGTTGAAGACTTCGACCCAGTCGTTGTCCTCGATGCCGGCGCGTTTCGCGTCGTTCTCGCTCATCCAGATGATCGGGCCACCGCGCGACAGGGTGAGCATCAGCAGGTTGTCGCTGTAGGTGGAGTGGATGCCCCACTTCTGGTGTGGGGTGATCCAGTTCAGGGTGATCTCGGTGTGACTGTTAGGCTTCTTGTTGAACAGCTTGTCGGTGCTGCGGGTGTTGACCGGCGGCCGATAGCTGACGAAGCCTTCGCCGAAGGCCTGCATCCAGGGGTGATCCTGGTAGAACTGCTGGCGACCGGTGATGGTGCGCCACGGGATCATCTCGTGGACGTTGGTGTAGCCGGCGTTGTAGCTCACGTGCTCATCTTCCAGGCCCGACCAGGTGGGGCTGGAGATGATCTTGCGCGGCTGCGCCTGGACGTCGCGGAAGCGGATCTTCTCTTCTTCCTTGGGCAGCGCCAGGTGGGTATGGTCACGGCCGGTGAACTTCGACAGCGCCTCCCAGGCCTTCACGGCGACCTGGCCATTGGTTTCCGGCGCCAGGGCGAGGATCACCTCGGCGGCGTCGATGGCGCTCTCGATGCGCGGACGGCCTTCGCTGATACCGGTCTCGGTGACCTTGTGGTTCAGCTCGCCGAGCAGCTTGATTTCCTTGTCGGTGTTCCAGCCGATGCCCTTGCCGCCGTTGCCGAGCTTGTCCAGCAGCGGGCCGAGGGAGGTGAACTTCTTGTAGGTGTTGGGGTAGTCACGCTCGACCACATGCAGGGTCGGCATGGTCCGGCCGGGAACCGGTTCGCACTCGCCCTTCTTCCAGTCGCTGCCGCCGAACGGCTGCGCGAGTTCGTTGGCGGTGTCGTGCAGCAGCGGCACGGTGACCAGGTCCTTCTCCACACCCAGGTGGCCGACGGAAACCTCGGAGAACTTCTTGGCGATCGCCTTGTAGATCTCCCAGTCGCTCTTGGCTTCCCACGCCGGATCGGTCGCGGCGGACAGCGGGTGGATGAAGGGGTGCATGTCGGAGGTGTTGAGGTCGTCCTTCTCGTACCAGGTGGCGGTCGGCAGGACGATGTCCGAATACATGCAGGTGGAGGACATGCGGAAGTCGAGGGTAGTGACCAGGTCCAGCTTGCCTTCGGCGCCTTCATCGACCCAGTCGACTTCGCTCGGGCACGGGCCGCCGGCCTTGCCGAGGTCGTCGTTCATCACGCCGTTCTTCGCACCCAGCAGGTACTTGAGCATGTACTCGTGGCCCTTGCCAGAGGAGCCGAGCAGGTTGGAGCGCCAGATGAACATGTTGCGCGGGAAGTTCTGCGGATCGTCCGGTTGCTCGCTGGCCACGCGCAGGTTGCCGGCCTTGAGTTCACGGACCACGTAGTCCTGCACCGGAATGCCGGCGCGCTCGGCGTCAGCGGCGATGTGCAGCGGGTTGCGGTTGAGCTGCGGGGCGGACGGCAGCCAGCCCATGCGCTCGGCGCGGATGTTGTAGTCCAGCGCGTGTTCGGGGAATTGCCTGGTGTCGGCCAGCGGCGAGAGGACTTCGTGCATCGAGATCTTCTCGTGGCGCCACTGCGAGCTGTGCAGGTAGAAGAAGCTGGTGCCGTTCATCTGACGCGGCGGACGGCTCCAGTCGGTGCCGAACGCCAGCGGGACCCAGCCGGTCTGCGGGCGGAGTTTTTCCTGGCCGACGTAGTGCGCCCAACCGCCACCGCTCTGGCCGATGCAGCCGCACATCATCAGCATGTTGATGACCGCGCGGTAGTTCATGTCCATGTGGTACCAGTGGTTCATCGCCGCGCCGATGATGACCATGGCCTTGCCGTGGGTCTTGTCGGCGCTATCGGCAAATTCGCGGGCCACCTGGATGGCACGGGCTGCCGGTACGCCGGTGATGCGGGCCTGCCAGGCCGGGGTGTAGGGCACGTCGGCGTCGGTGTAGGAAGCCGCAACGTTGCGGCCACCCAGACCACGGTCGACGCTGTAGTTGGCCATCTGCAGGTCATACACGGTGGCGACGCGCAGGGTCTTGCCGTCGGCGCCGATGACCTCGCGGAAGGGCACGCGGCGCACCAGCACCTCGTCGTTGTCCACACCCTTGAAGTGCGGATGTTCCTGGCCGGCGAAGTAAGGGAAGCCGACGTCGCAGGCGTTTTCCGGGCCGTCGATCAGGGTCAGGGCCAGGCGGGTTTCACGCTTCTCGCCGCCCTCGGTTTCCTCGATGTTCCACTTGCCCGACTCGCCCCAGCGGTAGCCGATGGCGCCGGTGGGCGAGACCAGCTCGCCGGAGATTTCGTCCAGGCCGATGGTCTTCCACTCGGGGTTGTTGTCCTGGCCGAGGTTGTTCGCCAGGTCTGCCGCGCGCAGGTAGCGGGTCGGCTTGAGTACGCCCTCGGTGTGCGGCTCGAGCAGCACCAGCATCGGCATGTCGGTGTACTGGCGGCAGTAGTCGACGAAGTAGGCGCTGGGCTTCTCGAGGTGGAACTCCTTGAGGATGACGTGACCGAAGGCCATGCCCAGCGCGGCGTCGGTGCCCTGCTTGGGGTTGAGCCAGAGGTCGGTGAGCTTGGCCACTTCGGAGTAGTCCGGGGTGACGGCCACGGTCTTGGTGCCCTTGTAGCGGACTTCGGTGAAGAAGTGTGCGTCGGGGGTACGGGTCTGCGGGACGTTGGAACCCCAGGCGATGATGTAGCTGGAGTTGTACCAGTCGGCGGACTCCGGCACGTCGGTCTGCTCACCCCAGATTTGCGGGCTGGCCGGCGGCAGGTCGCAGTACCAGTCGTAGAAGCTCAGGCACACGCCGCCGATCAGCGACAGGTAACGGGCGCCGGCAGCGTAGCTGACCATCGACATGGCCGGGATCGGCGAGAAGCCGATGACGCGGTCCGGGCCGTAGGTCTTGGCGGTATAGACGTTGGCGGCGGCGATGATCTCGGTGACTTCGCTCCAGCTGGAGCGGATGAAACCGCCCAGGCCGCGCTCGCTCTTGTAGCTTTTTGCCTTGGCGGAGTCTTCGACGATGCTGGCCCAGGCGTCCACCGGGTCGTTGTGGGTGGCGCGGGCTTCACGCCAGAGCTTGAGCAGCGGCTTGCGCACCTTGGGGTATTTCAGGCGGTTGGCGCTGTACATGTACCAGGAGTAGCTGGCGCCACGGGGGCAGCCGCGCGGCTCGTGGTTGGGCAGGTCCGGGCGGGTGCGCGGGTAGTCGGTCTGCTGGGTTTCCCAGGTGATCAGGCCGTTCTTCACATAGATCTTCCAGGAGCACGAGCCGGTGCAGTTCACCCCGTGGGTAGAGCGAACGATCTTGTCGTGCTGCCAGCGCTGCCGGTAACTGTTTTCCCAGGCGCGGCTTTCGTTGGTGACCTCGCCATGACCATCGGCGAATTCACCCTGCTTCTTCTTGAAGAACTGCAGGCGGTCGAGTAGGTAACTCATCTGTATCTCCTCACCCGGTCTGTGCCGGGCGTTCAAGCTCAAATCAGGACTCGCGAATCACGTATGGCGAATAACGCGCGGCGTTATCTGCCGAAGAGGTCAACAAGGGCTTTCCGCGCCCTTGCGGGCGTACCACCACCAGGTGGCAACGATGCAGCTCACGTAGTACGCGACGAAGACGTAGAGGGCGCCCTCGGCGCTGCCGGTCATGGCCAGGGAGGTACCGAAAGCCTTGGGAATGAAGAAGCCGCCGTAGGCACCGATGGCCGCCGAGAAACCGATCACTGCCGCGGACTCCATGCTGGCGCGCTTGGCCGCATGGGCTTCGGTGACGTGGCCTTGCTTCAGGCGGGCCGCCCATTCGTTGCGGAAGATCACCGGGATCATGCGGAAGGTGCTGCCATTGCCGATGCCGGCGAAGAAGAACAGCGCGATGAAGGAACCGAGGAAGCCGAAGAAGCTGCCAGTGCCATTGGCACCCGGCAGGAAGCTGATCACCGCGAACACACCGGCGATCATCGCCGCGTAGTTCCACAGGGTGATGCGCGCACCGCCGAACTTGTCGGCCAGCCAGCCGCCCAGCGGCCGACTCAGGGCGCCCACCAGCGGGCCGAGGAAGGCGTACTGCAGCGGGTTGATGTCCGGGAACTGGGTCTTGCTGAGCATGGCGAAGCCAGCGGAGAAGCCGATGAACGAGCCGAAGGTGGCCACGTACAGCCAGCACATCAGCCAGTTGTGCTTGCGTTTGAAGATTACCGACTGCTCAAGGAAGGAGGCCTTGGCATCGGCGATATCGTTCATGCCGAACCAGGCAGCGACGGACACCACGGCAATGAACGGCACCCAGATCCAGCCGGCGTTCTGCAGGAACAGACGACTGCCGTCGGTCAGTTGCTGCGGCTCACCACCGAAGGCGCCGAACAACCCTCCTGCGACCGCCAGGGGCACGGCGAACTGCATGACCGAAACCCCCAGGTTGCCCAGGCCGGCGTTCAGGCCCAGCGCGGTGCCCTGCTGATTCTTCGGGTAGAAGAAGCTGATGTTGGACATGCTGGAAGCGAAGTTACCGCCGCCGAAGCCGCACAGCAGCGCGATGCAGGCAAACACCCAGTAGGGAGTGGTCGGGTCCTGCACGGCAAAGCCCAGCCAGAGGCAGGGGATCAGCATCGAGGCGGTGGACAGCGCAGTCCAACGGCGGCCGCCGAAGATCGGCACCATGAAGGAGTAGAAGATGCGCAGGGTCGCACCGGAGATCGACGGCAGCGCGGCAAGCAGGAACAACTGGTCGTTGCTGAAGCTGAAACCGGCGGCGTTCAGGCGCACGGTGACGGTGCTCCAGATCATCCATACGGCGAAGGCAAGCAACAGCGCGGGGATCGAGATCCACAGGTTGCGCGCGGCGATGCGCTTGCCGGTCTGCGCCCAGAACTCAGGGTCCTCGGGGCGCCAGTCGACCAGCAACGGTCCTTTGGCGGCTTTGAGTTGGGGGTTGGCGATCATGCCCATGACGGCATTACCTCAGGATTGACTGGAAGGAATGGGAGAGGCGTCGACGTCGGCCACCCGGGCCTGGCCGTCGAGGCGCTGTTGCTGCTTGATCGCGTAGTGCATCCAGACCATGCAGATCACGGTCAGGCCGAACAGCAACATGAAGCAGGAGGAGCGCACACCGATGTGGTCGGCGGCGTAGCCGAACAGGATGGGCAGACAGAAGCCGCCGAGGCCGCCGATGACCCCGACCATGCCGCCGACAGTGCCCATGTTCTGCGGGTAGTAGTCGTGGATGATTCGGTACACGCTGGCCTTGCCGAAGCCCTGGGCGATGCCGACGATGAACACCAGGAAGGTGAACAGCCAGACGTTCAGGCCGATACCGAGGCTGACGTCACCCTTGATGCCGTGGATGGTCATGGTGGTCGGCGGGTAGGAGAGGAAGAACAGGCAGACCAGGCAGATCCAGAACACGCCCCAGTTCACCGCACGGGCGCCGTAGTGGTCGCTGAACCAGCCGCCCAGGGCGCGGATCAGGCCAGAAGGCAGGGTGAACAGCATGGTGATGAAGGATGCGGTGCGCAGGTCCAGGCCGTATTCGGCGATGTAGTACTTGGGCAGCCACAGGGCCAGGGCAACGAAGCCGCCGAAGACAAAGAAGTAATACAGGCCGAAGCGCCATACGCGCAGCTCGCCCAGCGGTGCCAGCTGCTTGGCCAGGGTCGGGCGCGGACGGCTCGGGTCGGCGTCACCGCCCTTGGTGTGAGCCGGGTCTGTCCAGGTGCAGAACCAGAACAGCAGCGCGGTCACCAGCATGGCCACCGAATAGATCTGCGGGACCATGCGCCAGCCGAAGGCAACCACGATCATCGGCGCCACCAGGTTGGTGATTGCCGCACCCGCGTTGCCGGCGCCGAAGATGCCCATGGCGGTGCCCTGGCGCTCCTTCTCGAACCACGAGGAGGTGTAGGCGATGCCCACCGCGAAGGAGCCGCCGGCCAGGCCGACGAACAGGCCCAGCACCAGGTAATGCCAGTAGAGGGTGGCGAAGGCCAGGCCGTAGATCGGGATGGCCACCAGCAGCATGTGGATGAAGAACACGATGCGCCCGCCGAAGCGGTCGGTGATCAGTCCCAACGGCAGCCGCACCAGAGAACCGGTAAGGATCGGCAGCGCCACCATCAAGCCGAACTGGGCTTCGGACAGCCCCAGCTCTTCCTTGATGCGGATACCGATGATCGAAAACATCGTCCAGACCGCGAAGTTCACGGCGAACGCCAGTGTGCTCATGCCGAGCACGGAGTACTGTTTCTGACGGTGGGACAACATGGCTAAGCTCACTTCCTGACAGCCTTTGCCCGCACGTTAGGTAAGGACTAGTCGCCTTCTCTTGATCGTCATCAATGAGCGAAAGGGCGATTCATGAGCAGATTCGCGCCGCTACCTCCTAGTGGGTATCCCCGATATGAATGCTTAACTCATTGTTTTAAAAGGCATTTACTATGAATACGGCACACACTGCCGAGCCTTCCGGCAACGACCGATTCTTTGTGGGTAGTCCCCCCGCTGGACGCCCGTCCCTGCGCAAATCCATCGTCGTGCGCTTTGGCTGCTACCTCACCCTGCTGGTGTCGCTGGCCCTGGCCGGGATGTTCAGCGCCCTGCTGTTCGCCGACTACTCACACCAGGATGCGGCGGTAATCAATCAGGCCGGCTCGCTGCGCATGCTCACCTATCGCCTGGCGCTGGACCCTTCGCCGATCAACCGCCAGGCCCTGCAATCGACCCTCGCCGCGCGCCTGGACAACGACGAGATCACCCGCCTGCTGCGCCGTGCGGACGCCGACGCGCCGATCCGCCAGCAGCACGACCAGTTGCGTAAGGAACTACAGAACCTAGACCTTTCCGAAGCGCCAGCCCTGAGCACCCTGGACACTTTCGTCGGGCATATCGACGGCTTCGTCGGCACTCTGCAGCGCAACGCTGAATACCGATCACAGATGCTCAGCACGGTGCAGGGCCTGTGCCTGTTCCTCAGCCTGCTGGTGGTGTTCATCAGCCTCTATGACCTGAGCTACCACGTGGTCGGGCCGCTGCGCGAACTGACCACCACCGCCCGCCGCCTGGGCGAGGGCGACCTCGACGCCAGGGTCAGCAGCAGCGGCGAAGACGAGCTGAGCCAGCTGGGCGAGCGCTTCAACCAGATGGCCGAGGAGCTGCAAGCCAGCTACCGCGAACTGGAAGCGCGGGTGGAAGACAAGACCCGTGCCCTGTCCAACAGCCACCAACGCCTGGAGCTGCTCTACGACAGCGCCCGTCGCCTCGGCCAGGACCCTTACGACGAACGCACCCTGCAACCGCTACTGAATCAGTTGGAACGCGTGCTGCAAGCCGGCAAGGTGACGCTGTGCCTGAACAAGGACGGTGTCGAGCGCGCCTACGCCTCGCTGACCACCGACGGCATCACCGGCGGTTTCTGCCTGCAGGGCAACTGTGGCGACTGCCGCGCCCAGGCCGACCATTGCGGCGAGCCGGTACGCAGCCTGAACCCGCTGCTGATGCAACCGCTGTCCATCGGCGAGCACCGCTTTGGCGAATTGTTCATCGAGACCACCACCGGCCAGTTGGAAGACTGGCAACGGCAGTTCGTCGAAGGCTTCTGCGACAACATTGCGCGCACCTTCGCCCTGTCCCTGCAACAGGAACAGGAGAACCGCCTGGCGCTGTTCGCCGAGCGCAGCACCATCGCCCGCGAACTGCATGACTCGCTTGCCCAGTCGCTGTCCTACCTGAAAATCCAGGTCAGCCGACTGGCCACCCTGCTCAAGCGCGATGTGCCGGCGGAGAAGATCGACGAGACCCTCGACGAACTGCGCGAAGGCCTCAACAGCGCCTACCGCCAGCTGCGCGAGCTGCTCACCACCTTCCGCCTGAGCCTGGAGCAGTCCAGCCTGGAAGCTGCGCTGGTGAAGACCGTGGAGGAATTCGCCGAACGTGGCGGCCTGAGCATCGAGCTGGACAACCGCCTGGCGCACATCCCGCTCAACCCCAACGAGGAAATCCACATCCTGCAGATTGTCCGCGAAGCGCTGTCCAACGTCGTGCGCCATGCCCAGGCGAGCCAGGCCAAGGTGACCCTCTTCGAGGATGCCGAGGACTACGTGTGCATCACCGTGGACGATGATGGAGTGGGCTTTGACCCAGCGCAGAGCCGCAATGGGCACTATGGGCTTAGCATCATGCGGGAGCGCAGCCAGACCCTGGAGGCCACCTTCGCCATCGCCCCGCGCGAGCCGCAGGGCACGCGGGTCAGTGTGCGCTTCACCCACAAACCCCTGTCGCAGTACCCGGAGACCCACCCATGACGGCCGCCCCCACCGATGACCGCGCGCGCATCCTGCTCGTCGATGACCACCCGATGATGCGCAAGGGCGTGGTCCAGCTGCTGGAATTCGAGGACGATCTGGAAGTGGTGGGCGAAGCCGGCAGCGGTGAGGAAGCCCTGCGCCTGGCTGCGGAGCTGGAGCCGGACATGATCCTGCTCGACCTCAACATGAAGGGCATGACCGGCCTCGATACCCTGCGTGCCATGCGCGAGAACGGCGAGGATGCGCGCATCGTGGTGTTCACCGTCTCCGATGACCGCAACGACGTGATCAACGTGCTGCGGGCTGGCGCCGACGGCTACCTGCTCAAGGACATGGAGCCCGAGCGCCTGCTGGAACACATCCGCCAGGCCGCCACCGGCCAACTGACCATCAGTCCGCAGCTGACCCAGGTGTTGGCCCAGGCACTGCGCGGCGATGACCGCCCCAAGGGCATCGAGGAACTCACCGACCGTGAGCGGCAGATCCTGCGCCAGCTCGCCCACGGCTACAGCAACAAGATGATCGCGCGCAAACTCGATATCACCGAAGGCACCGTGAAGGTCCATGTGAAGCGCGTGCTGCACAAGCTGGGCATGCGCTCACGCGTGGAAGCGGCGGTCTGGGCGGTGGAGAACCATCTGGTCTGACCTCGATGACAGCCGCAATTTGTAGGGCGAATAACGCCAACGGCGTTATTCGCCATCGGGTCTGACGGCGGATAAAGCGTTCCGCTTTATGCGCCCTACCTCCCTGGTAGTAGCCAGCTCGCCGACTTGATTCAGATCATGTCGCGCCAGTCCATGGCGGCAGGACACTGCGGGACTCACCCTGGAGGTCCCCATGCCGCCCTCGCCGCACCTGCCCCTCGTGTATTCCTGCTCCGGCTGCTCCAATCTCGCGCAGTTGGCCAACGACCTTGCCCTGCGCCTGGACCGTGACGGCCTGGCGGAGATGTCCTGCATTGCAGGAGTCGGCGGCGACGTCCCGGCGCTGGTGAAGAAAGCCTGCTCCGGCCGGCCGATCATCGCCGTGGACGGCTGCCACCTGCACTGCGTGCAGAGCTGCCTGGCACGCCACGGGGTGAAAGCCGACCACGAGATCACCCTGACCGAATACGGCCTGAAGAAACGTTACGGGCAGGATGCGCCGGTGCAGGACTTCGAGATGCTCTACGAGGAACTGCAGTTCCTCGTACGCACCCCGGCCTGAGCCGCCACCGCGCAGGACGAAAGAACAGACGCCGACGTAGGATGGGTGGAGCGCAGCGATACCCATCAATTGGCGCGCCAGGACAGCATGGGTATCGCAAGCTCCACCCATCCTACGGGAGCGGCTCAGGCGTTTTCCTGTACTACCTGGCTGGCGCGGCGCATGGCGCGCCACAGCCAGGACGGCAGGCTGTCCGGATCGAGACTATCGATCAGGTTCTTCACCGCCAGCCCCAGTTCGGTATCGCCCTCGATCACCAGACGACGCCGGAAAAACAGCGTGTCCGGGTCCTCCTGCCGGCCCGCCAGCAGCAGGAAGTCGCGCCAGCTGCCACGGATGGTCACACTGGGTGTGCAGGCATCGGCGAAGCGCAGGCCATCGCGGCCGCGCGTGAGGCTCCAACCCAGGCCGAGATCATTCACTTCCAGACGCAGCCAGTGGCCGTCGAGGATGTCGAAGGCACCGTCTGCCAGGGGCTCGGCGAACAAGCGGTTGGCGGCGCGCTGCAGAATGGCGCGCTGCAGCCCCGAAGGGACGCGTGCGGCCAGCGGCAGCAGGCGGTCGGCGGCGCGCAGGGCACTGGTTTCGAGTGTCAGCACAGGTTCACCTCATCACTGCGCAGCATGCCCGGTCGACCATGCCAGTATCCGTTGCATCCCACCACCGCCAGCGGCGGCTTGGCACCCTTGCGCACCTGGTCGAAAGCCTGCACGACCTCCACCATGCCTTCCGCACGCGGGCTCAGGCGCAGCAGATCGGCGCCACAATCACGCAGCGAGGCATAGTCCGCCAGCAGATTGCTGACCTCGCCGGACATCGTCTGGATTCCGTTGAGCGTGAACAGCGGCATGCCTTCCTGGCTCAGCATCGGCATGCCTTCGGGGTAGTTCATGCAGCAGAACTGGCAGTCGTCCTTGGGCCGGTTCTCCGCCCGCGCAGTGAAGCAGCGCGCCGAGTACGCCAGCGGCAGATGGCCATAGGCGAACACTTCGGTCTCCACCTCGGTGATGCCCAGCTCGCGCGCCTGCTCGATCACGGCATGGATCTGCTCGCCGGAGCATTCTACCGGCGGCACCCAGCGGCGCAAGCCGGCGGCGTGCAGCTCAGCCAGCGTATGGCCGTTGTAGACATTGAGCGCGGGCCCGCCGACGAATTCGACGCCCAGGGTACTGAGAATCTGCACCGCCCCCATGTCGCTTGCCTCGACCTGCAGTTCGCCGTTGGCGCAGAGGCGACGCAGCGACGACAGCTCGGAGGCCGCCTCGATCAGCGCCAGCCCCGAGATGAGGATTTGCGCCCCGCTCTGCTGCTGCAGCTCGCGCCCCAGGCCCAGCCAGTTGTCGAGCGACATGGCGCGGCGTTTGGAGCAGACGGTCTCGCCGATAGTGATGGCGTCCAGCGGCTGCTCGGCCATCTGCGCATAAAAATCCAGGAGTGTCCGGCGGTCCCAGTAGAACAGCACCGGTCCCAGGCTGAGTTTCATCACGAGGTCCTCATTGCCAGGAGCGATGGTAGGCGCCCAGGGTCGTCTGGTGGCCTTCGGAAAGCTTGTCCAGGGCGTCCTGCCATTGCGTCAGCGCGCGGTAGTTCTCCGGTGCGCGCTGCCACGCATCCAGCGCCTGGCGCCAGACGCGGGTGACCTGCTCGACATAGGCCGGGCTGCGTTGCCGACCCTCGATCTTCACCGCTGCGACGCCGATTTCCGCCAACTGTGGAATCAGGTCGATGGTGTTCAGGCTGGTGGGTTCTTCCAGGGCATGGAAGCGTTCGCCGTTGACCACGAAGCGGCCCTTGCACAGGGTCGGGTAGCCTGCCGGCTCATTCGGCGCATAACGGTCGATCAGTACGTCATTGAGACGCGAGGTCAGGCCTTCGGGCTCCTCGCTCCAGCGCACCGCCTTCGCCGGCGAACAGACGCCGCAGAGATTCGGCGACTCGCCGGTGACATAGGAGGACAGGTGGCAGCGGCCCTCGGCCATGATGCACAGGCTGCCGAAGGCGAAGACTTCGATGGGCACCGGGCTGTTCGCCGCCACCTGGCGCACCTGCGCCAGCGACAGCACGCGCGGCAGCACGGCGCGGCGGATGCCATAGCGCTCGTGGTAGAACGCCAGCGCCGCCACATTGGTGGCCGAGCCCTGTACCGAGAGATGCAGCGCGAGGTTCGGGTGGCGCCTGGCGGCGTAGCCGAGCACCGCACAGTCAGCGGCAATCAGTGCATCCACGCCCAGGTCCGCGGCGTGGTCCACCGCGCGTTGCCAGCGGGACCAGCCGGCCGCGCCGGGATAGGTGTTGACCGCCACGTACATCTGCTTGCCGGCGCTGTGGATAAGTTCCACGCCCTGGCGCAGCTGGCGGTCATCGAGGTTGAGGCCGGCGAAGTGCCGGGCGTTGGTGTCATCACGAAAGCCGACGTAGATGGCGTCGGCGCCTTCGCGCAGGGCCGATTTCAAGGCGGGCAGACTTCCCGCCGGGCAGACCAGTTGCATGCTTCCCCCGGGCAGTACGGAGGCCGCCGGCCCCCGCCGGCAGCCGGGAACGGCGTCAGGCGCCGAGTTCGCTGAAAGACAGGAAAGGCAGCGGCTCGCCGGCGTGCAGGGTGCGCCCGGCCTCCACCACCGCCAGGCCATCGGCCCAGCTCGCCGCACGCAGCATGGCCGAGCCCTGCTGCGGGTGCAGGCAGATGCCTGCCACGCCGTCGCCGCCGAGTTCCAGGCGCGCGCGCAGGTACTGGCGCCGCGAGTTGGCCGTGGGCCAGTCGAAGCCCGCCGGCAACGTGACCGGCAGCGTATCGACCACGCTACGCCCCTGGGCACGCCAGAGGAACGGTCGCGCCACCACCAGTGCCGTGACCAGCGCGGCAGCCGGATTCCCCGGCAGGCCGATCCACGGTTTGCCGGCGATGCTGCCGAATGCCAGCGGTTTGCCCGGCTGCATCTTCAGCTTCCACAGGTGCAGTTCGCCCAGCTCGCGGATCGCCTGCTTGAGGTAGTCGCGGTCGCCCACCGATACCCCGCCGCTGGTGATCAGCACATCCCATTCGGACGCGGCGAGGCTCAGCGCATCGCGGCTGGCTGCCAGGGTGTCGGCGAGCACACCGTAGTCATGTACCTCGACGCCCCAGCCGCGCAGCAACGCACCGACGCTGAAGCGGTTGGCGTTGTAGATCTGCCCTGGGGCAAGCGACTCACCAGGCTCGCGCAGCTCGTCGCCGCTGCTCAGCAGGCAGACGCGCAGCGGGCGATAAACGCTGACGCGGTCCAGGCCGACGCTGGCCATCAGGCCGAGGTCCTGGGCGCGCAGTTTCTTCCCGGCACTCAGCAAGGCATCGCCTACACACAGCTCTTCGCCGCGACAGCGAACATGGCTGCCGTGCTCGACCACGGGCACCTGCAGCCAGTCGCCGTCGACCTCGCAGTCTTCCTGGGCGATCACGCTGTCCGCCCCCGGCGGCAACGGCGCGCCGGTGAAGATGCGCATGGCCTGGCCGGGTTGCAGTTCGACCTGGGCAGCATCGCCGGCAGCAATACAGCCGGCGATCTTCAGTCTCGCACCCGTCGACCCCATGTCGGCGCTGCGCAGGGCGTAGCCGTCCATCGCGCTGTTGTCCCAAAGCGGCAGGTCGATAGGTGAGTGAATGTCCTCGGCCAGGATGCGGCCCAGAGCCTCCTCCAGGTCGACACACACAGTCGGCGGCGCCGGGGGAACGAAATCCATCAGCGCGGCGATGGCCTCGTCCACCGGGCGCAGGCCGGAACCGGAACAGCCGCAGGCGCTCATGAGCGTGTACCGCAGGCCAGCACCGGGCGCTCGGGCAGGCGCTTGAGATGGGGGACGAAATTGCAGGGTTTGGTGCGGCTGTCCAACTGCTGCACCAGGATCTTTTCCCAGGCGGTCAGGCAGGCGCCGGTGGAGCCGGGCAGGCAGCAGATCAGGGTGCCGTTGGTGATGCCGGCGATAGCGCGGGACTGGATCGTGGAAGTGCCGATTTCCTCGCGGGAAATCTGCCGGAACAGCTCGCCGAAGCCGTCCACGGTGCGCTCGAGCAAAGGCGCGACGGCTTGAGGGGTGTTGTCGCGGGCGGTGAAGCCGGTACCGCCGGTGATCAGGCCGACCTGGACCTTGGGATCGGCAAGCCAGGCCGAGACCACGGCGCGGATCTGGTAGATGTCGTCGATGACCAGCCGGCGCTCGGCGAGGGCGTGTCCGGCCCGTTGCAACGAGGTCACCAGGGCCTGGCCGGAGGTGTCGTTGTGCAGGCTGCGGGTGTCGCTGACGGTGAGGACAGCGATCTCCAGCGGCTGGAAGTCCGGGGTGCTGAGATGGCTCATGAGGGGCTCTCCGATTCGGAGCAAAAAGGGCTGGCGCCAGCCTGCGCCCCTTCCTCCTTACCGCCCATTCCTCCTAGGAGGTACTGCCCCGGCGCGTGCGGGGCATCGCCACCGGTCGGCGCGCAGACGCTCCCTCTCTTTCATCCGAATGTGGATGCGCAGTCGCGGATAAAGCGTGCCGCTTCAAGCGCCCTACGCCTGGCTCCGGAGCAGGCCTGGCCTCAACACCAGGAATCGCCTATCCACAGGGCGGATAACGGCTCAGGCGTTATCCGCCGCCCATGGGTTCACAGATGCACAGGCGACGGACTCAGCTCTTCCAGCGGTCGGCGGCAGCCTGGTCGCTGCAACGGCCCTCGACCCAGCGCGGGCCGTCGGTGGTGTCTTCCTTCTTCCAGAATGGCGCGCGGGTCTTCAGGTAGTCCATGACGAAGTTGCAGGCATCGAACGCCGCCTGTCGGTGGGCGCTGGCCGCACCGACGAAAACGATGGGCTCGCCCGGCTCCAGGCGACCGATGCGGTGGAGGATTTCCAGGCGCAGAAGCGGCCAGCGCTCGTTGGCCTCGACCTCGATCTTCGCCAGCGCCTTCTCGGTCATGCCGGCGTAGTGTTCGAGGAACATGCCACCCACTTCGCGGCCATCGTTGAAATCACGCACGTAGCCGACGAAGCCGACCACCGCACCGACGCCGACGTTGGCGGCGTGCATCGCGTTGAGTTCGGCGCCCGGATCGAACGCCGCCGGCTGGACGCGGATCGCCATGGGCTCAGCCTCCGGTCACGGTGGGGAAGAACGCCACTTCGTCGCCGTCGACGAGAGGCTCGTCCAAGGAACACAGTTCCTGGTTACGCGCGCACATCAGGTTCTGCTCGCCGAGCACGTCCCAGGCACCACCGCGCTCCAGCAGCAGGCGCCGCAGGTCATCGAGGCTGGCCAGGGATTGGCTCCAGTTCAGCTGCTCGCCCTCCAGGCCGAGGGCTTCACGGTAGCGGGCGAAGTACTGCACGCGGATCATGGGGTGTCTCCTGCTACGCCATCGTTGACCAGGTAGTGCCCGCTCTTGCCGCCGAGCTTCTCCAGCAGGCGTACGCTTTCGATGGTCATGCCGCGGTCCACGGCCTTGCACATGTCGTAGATGGTCAGCGCGGCGACGCTGGCGGCGGTCAGCGCCTCCATCTCCACACCGGTCTGTCCGGCCAGCTTGCAGCGGGCGACGATGTGCACGGTGTCTTCCCCCTCGGCGACCAGTTCGACCTTCACGCTGGTGAGCAGCAACGGATGGCACAGCGGGATCAGTTCATGGGTCCTCTTCGCCGCCTGGATGCCGGCGATGCGCGCCACGGCGAATACGTCGCCCTTGGGGTGGCCGCCGTCCTGGATCAGCTGCAGGGTCGCCGGGAGCATGCGCACCCGGGCTTCGGCCACGGCCTCACGGGACGTCACGGCTTTTTCGGTGACATCGACCATGTTGGCGCGGCCCTGGGAATCGAGATGGGTCAGCACGGGTGGGCACTCTCCGGAGAATCAGGGGAACAGTTTAACCCCGACGCGCGGGGCTGGCAGACCGGCGAGCGGCGCGTTGGGGGGAGGATTGTATACAAGAAGAGGTATATGTGCGGTGAGAGTTCAAGTCTCTCCGTCCGCACCCTGTTCGACGGTGTATCCGACTGGCTGCCAGCTTGCGCCCTCTGCCCAACGGTTCCCTCTCCCTGAAGGGAGAGGGAGCAAACCGTGCAGGCTTCAGCCTTCGTTTACACCGGACGTATCCGGGAAATAGAAGGCCCGCCAGATGGCGGGCCCTGCTGAGTAAGCGGAAGGCTTACATGTGCGCTTCGGCGAATTCCGCCAGTACGGAGCGCGGCACCCCTTGCAGGGTCACGTGCACGCCGTGGGGGAAGTCCTTGAAGCGTTCGGTCAGGTAGGTCAGGCCGGAGCTGGTGGCCGACAGGTAGGGGGTATCGATCTGCGCCAGGTTGCCCAGGCAGATAACCTTCGAACCGTTGCCCGCGCGGGTGATGATGGTCTTCATCTGGTGCGGGGTGAGGTTCTGGCACTCGTCGATCAGGATCAGGCTCTGCTGGAAGCTGCGGCCGCGGATGTAGTTCAGCGATTTGAACTGCAGCGGCACCTTGCTGAGGATGTAGTCGACGCTGCCATGGGTGCACTCATCATCCGAATGCAGCGCTTCGAGGTTGTCGGTGATCGCGCCGAGCCAGGGCTCCATCTTCTCCGCCTCGGTACCGGGCAGGAAGCCAATGTCCTCGTCCAGGCCCTGCACGCTGCGGGTCGCGATGATGCGCTTGTAGCGTTTGGTGACCATGGTCTGCTCGATGGCGGCAGCCAGGGCAAGGATGGTCTTGCCCGAGCCGGCGGCGCCGGACAGGTTGACCAGGTGGATGTCCGGGTCCAGCAACGCGTACAGCGCCAGCGACTGGTACACATCGCGCGGACGCAGGCCCCATGCCTCCTGGTGCAGCAGCGGTTCCTGGTGCAGGTCGAGGATGGTCAGTTCGTCCTGGTCGATACCCTTGATCCAGCCGACGAAACCCTGCTCATCGACGATGAACTCGTTGATGTGCACCGCCGGCAGGTTGTCGGTGAGTTGCACGCGATGCCAGGTGCGACCTCGATCCTGGCGGGTCTCCACCTTGCTGACACGGTCCCAGAACGACCCATTCAGCGAGTGGTAGCCACGCGACAGCAGGTTGATGTCATCGACCAGTTGGTCGGTGTGGTAGTCCTCGGCAAATACCCCGCAGGCACGCGCCTTCAGGCGCATGTTGATGTCCTTGGTGACCAGCACCACACGCTTGCTGCTGTGGCGACTCTTCAGCTCCACCAGCTGATTGATGATCTTGTTGTCGTTGAGGTGCTCGGGCAGCCAGGTGATCGGCTCGGCGCGCTTGCTCATGAGGATCGACAGGCTGCCGCACGGCCCGCTCTTGCCGCGCTGGATGGGCACGCCATCCTCTACCTGATCGGGCGAGGCCTCGCCCAGTACCGAGTCGATGAGACGGATTGCCTGGCGGCATTCCGCGGCCACGGTGTGTTTGCCGGTCTTGAGCTTGTCCAGTTCCTCCAGCACCGTCATCGGGATCGCGACGTGGTGCTCCTGGAAGTTCAGCAAGGCGTTGGGATCGTGGATCAGGACGTTGGTATCAAGGACGTACAGGGTGGGCTGGGTGGGGCGGGAGCGTCCGTGGTCATCCATACGCAGGTCACCTCTTGTAGGAGCGTTACGACGGAATGCCTTTACAGCGCTCCGCCGTGCGGTGAGCCACCGGCTCTCGGGCTCCTGGGATCGGCAGGATTCGAGAGCACTGCATACAAGGGACTGGCCGGGCCGGGGCCGCCACCTGTCTGCAGGGTTCGGCGGTCTACGACTCCAGAAATACAGGAAAAAACATGACGATAAAAAGTCTTTTTCCTTCCTAGGAAGGTTTTTTTCGTCGTACGACGAAATACCTTGGCGACGGCCTCGGACAGCGCTAGTTTTAGGAGTCTTACCCCTCGTAACGCCCTCCTCTTTTTTCGCCAGATCAGTCTCTTAGCCCCATACGCAGCGCCTACTCCGGCACTCGTCCCCCAAGCTCCACCCTGCCCGTCTCTATAGATGTCGATCCCACGATTCGCCCGACGCTAATCGTCCCCATAGGTGGAGCCAACGCCCGCGACTCCTTACAATCGCCGCTCGCTTGTAGGAGACCGCACGATGCTGATGGTGATTTCCCCCGCCAAGACCCTGGACTACGACACCGCGCCGGTGACGCAGCGCTTTACCCTGCCCGAACACCTGGACGACGCCCAGGAGCTGATCGGTATCCTGCGGGAACTGGCCCCGGCGCAGATCGCCGAGCTGATGCACCTGTCGGACAAGCTCGCCGGCCTGAATGCTGCGCGCTTCGGCAGCTGGCACCCGGACTTCACCCCCGCCAACGCCAAGCAGGCACTGCTGGCCTTCAAGGGTGATGTCTATACCGGCATGCAGGCCGAGGACTTCAGCGAGGACGACTTCGACTTCGCCCAGCGCCACCTGCGGATGCTCTCCGGCCTCTATGGCGTGCTTCGCCCGCTGGACCTGATGCAGCCGTATCGCCTGGAAATGGGCACCAAGCTGGCCAACGGCCGGGGCAAGGACCTCTACGCCTTCTGGGGCGAGCGCATCAGCGGTTGGCTGAACGAGTCCCTGGCCGAACAGGGCGACGACGTATTGCTGAACCTGGCTTCCAACGAGTATTTCGGTGCGGTGAAGCGCAAGGCCCTCAACGCACGGGTGATCGACACTGAGTTCAAGGACCTGAAGAACGGCCAGTACAAGATCATCAGCTTCTACGCCAAGAAGGCCCGCGGAATGATGGCGCGCTACGTGATCAAGGAACGCCTGACCAACCCCGAAGGCCTGAAGGACTTCAACTACGCGGGCTACGCCTACAGCGCCGAGCACTCCAAGGCCGACCAGCTGGTGTTCCTGCGCGATCACGCCGAAGACTGATCCAGCATTTGCGCTGCACCAAACGGGAGCCCTGGGGCTCCCGTTTTCGTTTCGACCTCGTTTACCGGGTAGGCGCGCGAGCTTCGGTAGGACGCACAACCTGGAACAGGTTATTCGCCGGCTCATCCGTGGCGGATAACGCTGGCGCGTTATGCGCCCTACAAGGTCGCTACCCCGCCCGCCGCTCGCTCCTCAGAAAAGCCCCTGATACCAAGTGGCCTGTAAGCCATTGACCATGGAACCACCCGGTCACCAGGGCTCCGACTGTACGTTTCCTGCTCAAAACACCCCCTGAAGTCCACACGACAAAAAGGGACAAAATGACCGTTCGTCTGCTTCAGGATTAATCGTGAGAAATTTTTTCGGACCCCCGAACCCGTCGGAAGGATGGAAATCGTCCTGATTCGCTCCCTGCCTTGTAATCCATTGGCCATTAACAGCCCTTGGCCATGACATGCATTTCACGATTGCACTTTGCAAGAGAGAAAGCTGAACGACAGCTGAACGAATGTCTTACCGACGATACACGGTCGTTTTTAACGAAAAATTCAATGGAACTTTCCCCAACCATGCAGTTTGCACTGGAAAGACCAAGTCGCGAATGGCCATTAATCCAGCATCAAGTGATATCAATTAGATATTTCAATTCTTTTCAGCGGAAAAATCGGCGCAAGGAACTAACCGCATTTGAGATAAATCCTATTTGCGCAACGACCATCGATGGCTACGCAAAAGTGACTCGATGGAAATTTGGATTTTGGTTACAAGGTTATTTCGATCAGATCTTTTCGATTCAGCCAACAACCATAACCCAATGAAACAAATGAACTTTTCAGATGACGAGGCAATCATCTAACCAAACTGGAGCACGCCAGGCAGACACCGCACCAACATTGCCATCTGCCTGAAACATAACAGGGCAAACATTCAAAGTTTGCGCCAAGACTGTGCTCGAAAGTTTAGCATTCGATTCCCATGCCTGCCTGAAAGGAAGTACGGAAGAACTCGAAAGAGCATCTTCCGCGGGTTCTTGCAGCCTTTAAAAATCGCCCTACCGGGCAACTTTAAACAGTTCGACCATTGAAGAGGTGAATGCGATGCGTATCAGCATCTTTGGTCTTGGGTATGTTGGCGCAGTATGTGCCGGCTGCCTGTCCGCACGAGGCCATGAAGTCGTTGGGGTGGATGTGTCCACCACCAAGATCGATCTGATCAACAATGGGAAGTCGCCCATCGTCGAACCGGGCCTGGAGCCGCTGCTGCAGCAGGGCATCCGTACCGGCCGCCTGTCCGGCACCACCGACTTCAAGAAGGCCGTACTGGACACCGACGTGTCGTTCATCTGCGTCGGTACCCCGAGCAAGAAGAACGGCGACCTGGACCTGGGCTACATCGAGTCCGTCTGCCGCGAGATCGGCTACGCCATCCGCGAGAAGAAAGAGCGTCACACCGTGGTCGTGCGCAGCACCGTGCTGCCGGGCACCGTCAACAACGTGGTGATCCCGATCATCGAGGACTGCTCGGGCAAGAAGGCCGGCGCCGACTTCGGCGTGGGCACCAACCCGGAATTCCTGCGCGAATCCACCGCGATCAAGGACTACGACTTCCCGCCGATGACCGTCATCGGTGAGCTGGACGCCCAGACCGGCGACCTGCTGGAAGAAATCTACCGCGAGCTGGACGCGCCGATCATCCGCAAGACCATCGAGGTCGCGGAGATGATCAAGTACACCTGCAACGTCTGGCATGCCGCCAAGGTCACCTTCGCCAACGAGATCGGCAACATCGCCAAGGCCGTCGGCGTCGATGGCCGCGAAGTGATGGACGTGATCTGCCAGGACCGCAAGCTGAACCTCTCGCGCTACTACATGAAGCCCGGCTTCGCCTTCGGTGGCTCCTGCCTGCCCAAGGACGTACGCGCCCTGACCTACCGCGCCAGCCAGCTGGACATCGAACACCCGATGCTCGGCTCGATCATGCGCAGCAACCAGCACCAGGTACAGAAGGCCTTCGACATCATCGCCGCCCACGGCAGCCGCAAGGTCGGCCTGCTCGGCCTGTCGTTCAAGTCCGGTACCGACGACCTGCGCGAAAGCCCACTGGTGGAACTGGCCGAGATGCTCATCGGCAAGGGCTACGAGTTGCAGATCTTCGACCGCAACGTCGAGTACGCCCGCGTCCATGGCGCGAACAAGGAGTACATCGAATCGAAGATCCCGCACGTCTCCTCGCTGCTGGTCTCGGACCTGGACGCGGTCGTGAAGTCCTCCGACGTCCTGGTGCTGGGCAACGGTGACGAGCTGTTCGTCGACGTGGTGAACAAGGCGCCTGAAGGCAAGAAGGTCGTCGACCTGATCGGCTTCATGCCGAGCGTCAGCGACGAGCGTGCCGAAGGCATCTGCTGGTAAGCGCCACCAGCTCTTCGTAGGAGCGAGGGGGACGCCTAGTCCTTGCTCGCGAATGAACTATCCGACGGCACCAGTGTGCCAGGCGGGTTCGCGAGCAAGCTCGCTCCTACAAGAGCCACCCGCCCACCAAGCGACAGACGGATTTCGATGATGGAAACCTACAAACGCGTGATCGGTGAAGCCACCGGCTGGCTGGTCTTCCTCGGCCTGCTGATGCTGCTGGCACTGCTCGTGCCGCCCACCGTATTCGACGCCGAATCCAAGGACTTCCTGCTGCTGATCGGCGCAGTCGGTATCTGGCGCTATTCCATGGGCGGCCTGCACTTCCTGCGCGGCATGCTGTTCCTCTATGGGGTCTACCCGCACTACCGCCGCAAGGTACGCAAGCTCGGCGATGCGGCCGACCCGTCCCACGTGTACCTGATGGTCACCAGTTTCCGTATCGACGCGCTGACCACCTCCATGGTCTATCGCTCGGTCATCGAAGAAGCCATTGCCTGCGGCTACCCCACTACCGTGGTGTGCTCAATCGTCGAGATGTCCGACGAGGTGCTGATCAAGCAGCAGTGGCAGAAGCTCAACCCACCGGACCACGTCGAACTCGACTTCGTGCGCATCCCCGGCACCGGCAAGCGTGACGGCCTGGCCCACGGCTTCCGCGCCATCTCCCGCCACCTGCCGGACGAGCACGCGGTAGTCGCGGTGATCGATGGCGACACCGTGCTGGAACCTGGCGTGGTCAAGAAGACCGTGCCCTGGTTCAAGCTCTTCCCCAACGTCGGCGGTCTGACCACCAACGAATTCTGCGAAGTGCGCGGCAGCTACATCATGAGCGAGTGGCACAAGCTGCGTTTCGCCCAGCGCCACATCAACATGTGCTCGATGGCCCTGTCCAAGCGCGTACTGACCATGACCGGTCGCATGTCGGTGTTCCGCGCCGCGGTGGTCACCGATCCGGACTTCATCACCGACGTGGAAAGCGATCACCTGGACCACTGGCGCCTGGGCCGCTTCCAGTTCCTTACCGGTGACGACAAGTCCAGCTGGTACAGCCTGATGCGCCTGGGCTACGACACCTTCTACGTGCCGGACGCGGCGATCAACACGGTCGAGCACCCGCCGGAGAAGAGCTTCATCAAGGCCAGCCGCAAGCTGATGTTCCGCTGGTACGGCAACAACCTGCGGCAGAACTCCCGCGCCCTGGCCCTGGGCCCGCAACGCCTGGGCTGGTTCACCAGCGTGGTGCTGTTCGACCAGCGCCTGTCGATGTGGACCTGCCTGCTGGGCCTGGTCGCCGCGATCATCGCCAGCATCAAGTACAGCATCGCCTACCTGCTCATCTACCTGCTGTGGATCGGCATCACCCGCTTCGTGCTGACCCTGCTGCTGTCGCTGTCGGGCCATCACATCGGGCCGGCCTATCCCGCAATTCTTTATTACAACCAGATCGTCGGCGCCCTGGTGAAGATCTACGTGTTCTTCCGCCTCGACCAGCAGTCCTGGACCCGCCAGAACACCAAGCTCGATCGCGGCCTGGCCAGCTTCCAGCGCTGGTTCAACACCTGGTCCTCGCGCGCCATGACCTTTTCCGCGGCCAGCGTTTTCGTCGCCGTACTGCTGACCATCGTCTGAAGGCTCCCTTTAGCCACGCCCCTTTTAGCTACGAACAGGACTCGACCCCATGAATACCGCCGTCAACGTCAATGTCGTGCATGAATCCGAAGCCCAGCGCCAGCACGCACGGGTCAAGCTGCCCGCGCGCATCCGCTACATCGGTGGCAACCGCGAAGGCGTCGATGCGCGCCTGCTGGACCTGTCCGCCGGTGGCTTCGCCTTCAGCACCAGCGGCACGCCGGTGCAGGTCGGCGACCTGCACAAAGGCAAGCTGCTGTTCCAGATCGACAGCATCAGCTTCTCCCTGGAAGTGGAATTCCAGGTGCGCTCCTTCGACCGCGACAGCGGCCGCGTCGGCTGCGAATTCCAGCACCTGAAGCCGCGCGAGATCGCCGCCCTGCGCTACCTGATCACCTCCTACCTGGCCGGTGAAGTGGTCAGCGTGGGCGACATGCTCAACACCCTGCAGCGCGAGAACTTCACCAAGGCCCGAAAGCACGGTGCCGGCTCCGGTGGCATGGGCTTCTTCGGGCGCTTCCGCGCGGTCACCGTGAGCACGGCGATCTTCGTAGTCGGTGTCGGCGCCTTCGCGGTGATCCTCAACCAGATCTACAACCTGTACTTCGTCACCCACGCCGACTCGGGCGTGGTCAGCGTGGCCAACCAGCAGATCACCATGCCCCGCGAAGGCACCGTGGAAAGCCTGGTGGAGCCGGGCGCGGAAGTCGCCAAGGGCGCGCCGATCGCTTCCTTCTCCGCCAACCTGCTGGACCTGCTCAAGGGCAACCTGACCGAAGAACAGCTCAACCCGAGCAACATCGAGAAGCTCTTCGGCCACCAGATGAAGGGCACCCTGACCAGCCCGTGCGACTGCCGCGTGGTCGAGCAGCGCGTCGCCAACGGCCAGTTCGCCAACAAGGGCGACGTGATCTTCACCCTGACCCCGCGCGACAGCACCGCCACCGTCGAGGCGCGCTTCCCCTACCGCAACGCCGCCGAGCTTTCGCCGGGCACCCACGTGAACTTCCAGGTCGCCGGCGACAGCGAAGTGCGCGGCGGCCGCATCCTGCGCACCGCGCCGGTGGACGGTGACCTGTCCTCGGAAATCCGCGTGCAGATCACCCCCGACCAGCCGCTCGACAGCCAGATGGCTGGCCGACCGACTGAAGTCAGCATCGGCGGCCTGCCAGGCCGCACCCTGCTGAACAAGGCGATGGCCCTGGCCACCGCCCGCTAAGAGGACCGCCCGCATGAATCGACCTGTCTTCCGACACGCCCCGCATCTGGCTCTGGCACTGGCCATCGCCGCAGCCGCCGGTTGCGCCGGCCTGCCCGACCAGCGACTGGCCCAGGAAGCCCTGGAGCGCGGCGACATCGCCACCGCCCAGGCCAACTTCCAGGCCCTGGCGACCCTGGGTTACGCCGACGCACAGGTCGGACTGGCCGACATGCAGGCCGCCACTGGCGACCCTGACGAACAGGCGCGCGCCGAGAAGCTCTACCGCGAAGCCGCCGAAAGCTCCCCACGCGCCCGCGCCCGCCTGGGCAAATGGCTGGCGGCCAAGCCCGGCGGCACTGACGCCGAGCACCGCGAAGCCGAGCAACTGCTGAGCCGAGCCTTCAACGAAGGCGAGGACAGCGCGCTGGTGCCTTTGATCGTCCTCTACCTGCAGTACCCACAGGCCTGGCCGAACGTGAACCCGCAACAGCGTATCGACCAGTGGCGCGCCCAGGGCCTGCCACAGGCGGACCTGGCGCAGATCATCCTGTACCGCACCCAGGGCACCTACGACCAGCACCTGACCGAAGTCGAGCAGGTCTGCCAGCGCTGGCTGAACCGCATGGACGTGTGCTGGATGGAGCTGGCCACCGTGTACCAGAAGCAGGGCAATGCGGATAAGCAGAAAGCCCATATCGAAGCGCTGAAGGCAGGCTGGAAGGCCGGCCGCGTACCCTCCGAGCGCGTCGAATCGGTGGCCGGCGTGCTGGCCGATCCGAACATCGGCACCGCCGACCCGCAAGCCGCGCAGGCACTGCTCACCGAAATCGCGCCGACCTATCCGGCCGCCTGGGTCAGCCTGGCCAAGCTGCAATACGACAACCCCGACCTGGGCGACCTCGACCAGATGCTCGACTACCTGAAGAAGGCCCAGGACGCCGCCCAGCCCCGCGCCGAGCTGCTGCTCGGACGACTCTACTATGACGGCAAGTGGGCCCCGCAGGAGCCGCAGAAGGCCGAGCAGCACCTGCTCAAGGCCGCCGCCAGCGAGCCCCAGGCGCACTACTACCTGGGCCAGATCTACCGCCGTGGTTTCCTCGGCCAGGTCTACCCGCAGAAAGCCGTGGACCACCTGCTGATTGCCGCCCGTGCCGGCCAGGCCAGCGCCGACATGGCCCTCGCCCAACTCTATTCGCAGGGCCGCGGTGTGCGCCCGAACCTGGTCAATGCCTACGTCTTCGGCGAACTCGCCCAGCGCCAGCAGGTGCCCACCGCCAGCGACCTGATGGCGCAGATCGAACCGCAGATCCAGCCAGCCGACCGCAGCGCCGCGCAACAACTGCTCAAGCGTGAAGAACAGGCTCGCGGCGCCAACTGGCAAGCCACCGTCAGCCTTCTGCAGAACAACCAGGAACAAGAAAATCTATGAAGCGCACCGACCCGATGACCACTCCGCTGTTTGCTCTCGTCGATGGCGTTCAACCGCGTGCTCTGGCTTCTGCTGTTCGCCGCGCCCGCCTGTTCCCCGCCATGCTCGGCGTTGGCCTGAGCCTCGCCGGCACCCTGTTCGGCAGCCTCGCCCACGCGGCGGAAGAGCCACCCAAGAACTTCGGCATCGACATCAAGGTGACCGCCGAATCCGAGGATGACCGAGACCTGGGCACCGCCCACGGCGGCGATCTCAACGGCCTCGGCCTGGACGTGCGCCCCTGGGCCTTCGGCCAATGGGGCGACTGGAGCGCCTACACCATGGGCCAGGCGGTGACCGCCACCGACACCATCCAGACCGACACCCTGCAGGAAGACAACGCCAGCGCCGACGGTGACGACAACAGCGACGACGGCCGCGAGCGCGACGACAGCTACCTGGCCCTGCGCGAATTCTGGGTCGACTATGCCGGCCTCACCCAGTATCCGGGCGAGCACCTGCGCTTCGGTCGCCAGCGTCTGCGCGATGACAGCGGCCAATGGCAGGACACCAACATCGAAGCGCTGAACTGGACCTTCGACACCACCCTGCTGCGCGCCCACGCCGGCGTCGCCCAGCGCTTCTCCGAATACCGTACCGACCTCACCGAGCTGGCCCCGGAAGACAAGGACCGTACCCACTTCTTCGGCGACATCTCCACGCAATGGGCACCCAACCACTGGGTCGGTCTGCGCCTGCACCACGCCGACGACAGTGGCCACCTGAAGGATGCGGGCGAAGAGATCGACTCGCTCGACAAGACCTACACCGGTGACCTCACCTGGGTGGGCATCGAAGCCACCGGCGACGCCTACAACTACCGCTCGCAGATGCCGCTCAACTACTGGGCCAGCGCGACCTGGCTGACCGGCAACCGCGACCGCCTGACCAGCACCACCGTCGGCGACGACCGCATCGCCACCGGCAAGCAGAGCGGCGACGTCAACGCCTACGGCGTCGACCTGGGCCTGCGCTGGAACATCGACGAACAGTGGAAGACCGGTATCGGCTACGCCCGTGGCAGTGGCGGCGGCAAGGACGGCGAGGACCAGTTCCAGCAGACCGGCCTGGAAAGCAACCGCTCCAACTTCACCGGCACCCGCTCGCGCGTGCACCGCTTCGGCGAGGCCTTCCGCGGCGAACTCTCGAACCTCCAGGACGCCACCTTGTTCGGCTCCTGGCAGCTGCGCGAGGACTACGACGCGAGCCTGGTGTACCACAAGTTCTGGCGCGTGGACGGCGACTCCGACATCGGCAACAGCGGCATCACCGCGCCGATGGTCAACGACTCGAAAGACGTCGGCCAGGAAGTCGACCTGGTCGTCACCAAGTACTTCAAGCAGGGCCTGCTGCCGGCCTCGATGAGCCAGGCGATCGACGAGCCGTCGGCACTGATCCGCTTCCGCGGCGGCGTGTTCAAGCCCGGCGACGCCTACGGTAGCCACGTCGACTCGACCATGCACCACGCCTTCGTCGATGTGATCTGGCGCTTCTGAGGACTGTAGCGATGACCCTCCACCACTTACCCACGCTCGCTTTCCGCCGTACCCGGCGCGTTGTCGCGTGCCCGGTGGAGGCCCGCGCGCAAGGAGAAACGGCCATGAACCGCCACCCGTTACACGCCCTGCCGCTGACCGCGCTGCTGCTCGGCGGCCTGCTCAGCGCCGGCGCGCCGGCCTGGGCGGCGCAGCCCGCGGCCAAGGCCGCGACCAGCACCGCCAAGGATGCTCAAGGCAACTCCGCCGAACAGCACCCGGCCACCGAACCCGGCCACACCCAGACGCTGAAGGAGTCCGGCAACTACACCGTCACCGCCGCCCCCAGCGAACCGCTGCACCTGGAGCCGCCCAAGCTGCCCGACCTCTCCGGCTACACCGCCGAGGCGGTAGAGAAGAAGATCGAGCGCAACAAGCGCGGCCAAGCCCGCGTTGAACGCATGGTCCAGCAGCAGCCTCTGAAAGAATTCACCGGCGGCAAGAACCGCCTCGCCGAGTGGGTGAAACGCCAGCGCCAGATGCCCCAGGCAATCTTCATCGACGGCGGCTACGTGAACCTCGCGGAACTGGCCGGCAAGTTGCCCAAGACGGCCCTGGAACAGACCGAGCCGGGCGTGTTCATCGCCCGCCTGCCCATCGTCGTCAGCCAGGGCGCAACCCTGGAGATCGACGGCAAGGTCAAGGAACTGCGCCTGTCCCAGGATCGCGGCGCGTTCCTGGTCAACGACGGCAAGCTGTTCGTGCGCGACACCAAGGTCACCGCCTGGAACGAGGCGAAGCAGGAACCGGCCTGGTACAAGACGCCCAACGAGTTCCGCCCCTTCCTGATCTCCTGGGGTGGCGCCGAGGCCTACCTGGTGAACAGCCATTTCACCAGTTTCGGTTACAACGCTTCCAAGGCCTACGGCATCTCCATCTCGCAGTACAGCCCGGGCATGGACAAGACCATGAAGCGCCCGCGCCCCAAAGGCTGGGTGATCGGCTCGACCTTCGAGGACGCCTGGTACGGCTTCTATTGCTATGAGGCCGACGACCTGGTGGTGCGCGGCAACACCTACAAGAACAACATCGTCTACGGCATCGACCCGCATGACCGCTCGCACCGTCTGGTCATCGCCGAGAATACCGTCTACGGGACGAAGAAGAAGCACGGCATCATCGTTTCCCGTGAGGTCAACGACAGCTGGATCATCCACAACAAGACCTACGACAACCACCTTTCCGGGATCGTCCTGGACCGTAATTCCGAGCGCAACCTGGTGGCCTACAACGAGGTGTACCGCAACCACTCCGACGGCATCACGCTCTACGAGTCCGGCGACAACCTCATCTACGGCAACCAGGTGCTGGCCAACCTGCGCCACGGCATCCGCATCCGTAACAGCGTGAACATCCGCCTGTACGAGAACCTCGCAGCGGGCAACAAGCTGATCGGCGTCTACGGCCACATCAAGGACCTCACCGACACCGACCGCAACATCGACCTCGACCCCTTCGACACCAAGGTCTCGCTGATCGTGGTCGGCGGCAAGCTGGCCGGCAATGGCTCGGGCCCGCTGTCGGTGGACTCGCCGCTGTCGCTGGAGCTCTACAAGGTGGCCATGCTCGGCCCGACCAAATCTTCCGGCATCAGCTTCAACGGCGTGCTTGGCGAGAAGCAGGACCAGATCCTGGACCTGCTGGTGCGCCAGCAACGCGCGGTGCTGATCGACCCCGTCGAAAGCCAGGCCGAACTGCAGAACTGAGGACCGACCGACCATGAAACGTATGACCGTCAATTTCCTGCGCCTGTCGGGCCTCTCCGCCGCCCTGCTCATCGCGCAGCAGGCCGGCGCCGCCGACGCGCCCAGCTACACCGCGCAACCGGCCGCCGGCCTGTGCCCCGCCGCCTCCAACGACGCGGCCTACAACACCAAGTACCTGGGCTTCTTCACCCACCTGGTGCCCGCCCAGGAAGATTGGCTGTTCCGCACCACCTACGACCTGCGCACCGACTTCGGCACCAGCGCCGAAGGCTGGCGCGAGCTCAAGCAACTGCGCGACGAACTCAAGCGCAAGGGCATCGACCTCGTCGTGGTCTACCAGCCCACGCGTGGCCTGGTGAACCGCGAGAAGCTCAACCCGCAGGAGAAAGCCAGCTTCAACTACGACCTGGCGAAAAAGAACTACCAGGCGACCATCGCCCAGTTCCGCAAGGCCGGCATCTACACCCCCGACTTCTCCCCGCTGTTCGACGAGAAGCAGGAGCACCCGTACTACTTCAAGGGCGACCACCACTGGACCCCGTACGGCGCCATGCGCAGCGCGAAGATCGTGGCCCAGACCCTGAAGGAAATCCCCACCTACAACGACATTCCGAAGAAGGAATTCGAGAGCAAGCGCGTGGGCCTGCTGTCCAAGCTGGGCACCTTCCACAAGGCCGCCGCGCAACTGTGCGGCAGCAGCTACGCACCGCAGTACGTCGACCGCTTCGAGACCGAGCCGGTGGGCGATTCGGGCGGCGGCGACCTGTTCGGTGAAGGCGGCGATGCCCAGGTTGCGCTGGTGGGTACGTCCAACAGCGGCCCGGCGTACAACTTCGCCGGCTTCCTGGAGCAGTACGGCAAGGTCGACATCCTCAACAACGCCGTGTCCGGCGGCGGCTTCGACAGCTCCCTGCTGGCCTACATGACCAGCAAGGAATTCCACGACAAGCCGCCGAAGATCCTCATCTGGGAATTCGCCACCCACTACGACATGGCGCAGAAGAGTTTCTACCGCCAGGCCATGCCGCTGGTGGACAACGGCTGTGCCGACGGCAAGCCGGCCATCAGCCGCAAGATCAAGCTGCACGCGGGCAGCAACGAGGTGCTGCTCAACAGCGGCGCCCTGCCGATCCGTTCGGGCAGCTACACCGCCGACGTCACCTACTCCGACCCCGGCGTGCACGAGCTCAAGAACACCATCTGGTACATGAACGGTCGTCGCGAGCAGCTGAAGATCGAGCAGTCCAAGGCCGTGGATACCGGCGGACGCTACGTCTTCGAGCTGCGCAACGACGAAGACTGGTCGAACCAGCAGTTCCTCTCCCTGGAGATCGAGGCGCCGGACGACATGCCGGCGGGCCTGGAAGTCGAGGCCAAGCTCTGTCAGACGCCCAAAGCCAAGTCGGCCGACGTGGCCGCCAACTGAAGCGAGGGACGAATACCATGCCCAGCCTCCACAAGATCAAGACGCCCGTCGTCGCCCGCATCGGCCTGACCATCGCGGTGCTCGGCGCACTGTTCGGCGAAAGCACCACCTACGCCGCCGACCTGATGCCGCCGCCGGGCTACTTCTCCGCCGTCGGTGAGAAAGGCAGCAAGAAGGATGCGGACAGCTGCCCCACCGCGCCCACGCCGTACACCGGCAGCCTGCAATTCACCAGCAAGTACAAGGGTTCGGACTCGGCACGCGCCACCTTCAATGCGGAGGCGGACAAGGAGTTCCGCACCCAGATCAAGGACATCACCGACATGGAGCGCGGCGCCACCAAGCTCATCACCCAGTACATGCGCAGCGGCAACAAGGGCGACCTTGATTGCGCGATGAGCTGGCTGGATTCGTGGGCAAAAGCCGGCGCGCTGGAGAGCACTGACTTCAACCACACCGGCAAGTCCATGCGCAAATGGGCGCTGGGCAGCCTGTCGTCCTCCTACATGCGCCTGAAGTTCTCCAGCAGCCGGCCGCTGGCCGCCTATGGCGAGCAGTCGAAGGAGATCGAGAACTGGTTCAGCACCCTGGGCAGCCAGGTGGTGCGCGACTGGAGCGACCTGCCGCTGAAGAAGATCAACAACCACTCTTACTGGGCCGCGTGGTCGGTGATGTCCACTGCCGTGGTGACCAACCGCCGCGACCTGTTCGACTGGTCGGTACAGGAGTTCAAGGTCGCCGCCAACCAGGTGGACAACGACGGCTACCTGCCCAACGAACTCAAGCGCCGCCAGCGCGCCCTCTCCTACCACAACTACTCGCTGCCGCCGCTGACCATGATCGCCGCCTTCGCCCAGGTGAACGGCGTCGACCTGCGCCAGGAAAACAACGGTGCCCTGCAGCGCCTGGCCAACCGTGTGATGCAAGGCGTGGACGACCAGGACGCGTTCGACCAGAAGACCGGTAACGACCAGGACATGGCCGACCTGAAGGAGAACAGCAAGTTCGCCTGGCTGGAACCCTACTGCGCGCTCTACAGCTGCGCGCCCAAGACCCAGGACTGGAAGAAGAAGATGGAACCGTTCAACAGCTTCCGCCTGGGGGGTGAAGTGACCAAGGTTTTCAACCGTCAGGGGGCGGGGAGCTGAAGACGCACCAGTCCCCGTAGGGCGCATGACCGCTTGCGGTTATCCGCCGGAGAGCCTGGCACGAACCACGGCGGATAACGCTTCGCGTCATTCGGCCGGCGACCTGTAGGAGCGAGCTTGCTCGCGAACAGTGTCTCCGAGAGCTCCAGCGCCGAGCGGTTCGCGAGCAAGCTCGCTCCTACAAAGAGCTACCCATCCCGCACACGCGGGGCACGGCACCACCACCCGACCCACGCAAAAAAGACGCGGGCGGGCGCAACAGATTAAGCACCACCAGGGGAGGAATTGGCGGGTTGCCCCGGCCTTTCCTCAGGGCGTCGAGAAGACGCCGGAAGGTCCGGAGCCACTCAAGGTTTGAAGCTCCAGAGAGAGACGCGGAATGGTCTTTTCTTCCAACGTGTTCCTGTTCCTGTTCCTGCCGGTCTTCCTCGGCCTGTACTACCTGAGCGGGAACCGCTACCGGAACCTTCTGTTGCTGGTCGCCAGCTACATTTTCTACGCCTGGTGGCGGGTGGACTTCCTCCTGCTGTTCGCCGGCGTCACCGTGTTCAACTACTGGATCGGCCTGCGCATCGGCGCCGCCGGCGTACGCACCAAGGCCGCCCAGCGCTGGCTGCTGCTGGGCGTGGTGGTCGACCTGTGCGTCCTGGGCTACTTCAAGTACGCCAACTTCGGCGTCGACAGCCTCAACGAGATCATCATCTCGTTCGGCATGCAGCCCTTCGTGCTGACCCACATCCTGCTGCCCATCGGCATCAGTTTCTACACCTTCGAATCGATCAGCTACATCATCGACGTGTACCGCGGCGACACCCCGGCCACGCACAACCTGATCGACTTCGCGGCCTTCGTGGCGATCTTCCCGCACCTAATCGCCGGCCCCGTGCTGCGCTTCAAGGACCTGGTGGACCAGTTCAACCACCGCACCCACACCGTCGACAAGTTCGCCGAAGGCTGCACCCGCTTCATGCAGGGCTTCGTCAAGAAGGTGTTCATCGCCGACACCCTGGCCGCGGTGGCCGACCACTGCTTCGCCTTGCAGGACCCCACCACCGGTGACGCCTGGCTCGGCGCGCTGGCCTATACCGCGCAGCTGTACTTCGACTTCTCCGGCTACAGCGACATGGCCATCGGCCTGGGCCTGATGATGGGCTTCCGCTTCATGGAGAACTTCAACCAGCCCTACATCAGCCAGTCCATCACCGAGTTCTGGCGGCGCTGGCACATCAGCCTCTCCACCTGGCTGCGCGACTACCTGTACATCAGCCTGGGCGGCAACCGCGGCACCACCTTCCAGACCTACCGCAACCTGTTCCTCACCATGCTGCTGGGCGGCCTGTGGCACGGCGCCAACGTCACCTACATCATCTGGGGCGCCTGGCACGGCGTGTGGCTGGCCATCGAGCGTGCACTGGGCGTGAATGCCGCGCCGCGCGTGCTCAATCCGCTGAAGTGGGTATTCACCTTCCTGCTGGTGATCGTCGGCTGGGTGATCTTCCGCGCCGAGAACCTGCACGTGGCCTGGCGCATGTACGCCGCCATGTTCAGTTTCGGCGACTGGCAGCTCTCCGAGCTCAACCGCGCCAGCCTCACCGGCCTGCAGGTCGGCACCCTGGTGATCGCCTACCTCGTGCTCGCCTTCTTCGGCCTGCGCCAGTTCTATAACCAGCCGATGCAGAGCAAGGCGCCCAAGGCCGCCGCGAAGACCGAACAGATCGATGCCGACGGCCCGGCGAGCGCCCAGCCGCGCACCCCGGCCATGGCCCAGCAGGACCCGGCGGCCATTGCCTATTCGCCCAGCGGCGCCGCCGTCTACCAGCCGCACTGGATGACCCAGCTGCCGCTGCTGGCCACCCGCGTCGCCCTGCTCCTGCTCTTCGCCGCCTCGGTGCTCAAGCTCTCGGCGCAGAGCTACTCGCCGTTCCTCTACTTCCAGTTCTGAGCGAGGCAACCATGTCAGTAGAAACCAAGAGAATCGCCAGGCCCCTTCAGTACGCCTACATCGCCGCCTTCGGCGGGATGCTGCTGGGCCTTGCCGGCTGGTCGCTGAAGGCCTTCCCCAGCTTCTCCGCCGCCGAGGGCACCACGGTGCTCAACGGCAAGCTGGCGCACGCCTTTGAAGGCCATTACGACGACGAATTCCCCATCAAGCGCCTGGGCACCAATCTCTGGGCCGCGCTGGACTACACCGTTTTCGACGAAGGCCGACCCGGCGTGGTGATCGGCAAGGACGGCTGGCTGTTCACCGATGAAGAGTTCAAGCCGGCCCCCACCCAGCAGCAGCTCGACGACAACTGGGCACTGGTGCGTGGCGTGCAGCAGGAATTGGAACGCCGCGGCGTAAAGCTGGTGCTGGCCATTATTCCGGCCAAGACACGCCTGTATCCCGAGTACGTCGGCAAGGAGCAGCCGGCAGCCCTGCACGCCTCGCTCTACACCGACTTCCTGCAGCGCGCTCGCCAGGCCGGCATGGCCGCGCCCGAGCTGCTGGAAACGATGGAAAAGGCCAAGGACAACGGCCAGGTCTTCCTGCGCACCGACACCCACTGGACCCCGCTGGGCGCCGAAGCCGTGGCCCAGCGCCTGGGCGAAAGCATCCGTGCAGGCCAGGGCGCCAACCTGCCGACCCAGAGTTTCGTCACCGAGGCCGGCAAGAGCGGCGCACACAAGGGCGATCTGCTGACCTTCCTGCCCCTGGACCCGCTGTTCACCAACCTGCTGCCCGAAGAAGACCAGCTGCAGCAGCGCCAGACCCACCCGGCCGAGGAAGCCGCCGCCAGCGACGACAGCGCCGGCGGTGGCGACCTGTTCGGCGACAGCGCCCAGCCGCAGGTTGCTCTGGTCGGCACCAGCTACAGCGCCAACCCGCGCTGGAACTTCGCCGGCGCGCTGAAACAGGCGCTCTCGGCGGACGTCATCAACTACGCCAAGGAGGGCAAGGGCCCTCTGGAACCGATGCTCGAACTCCTGCAGGACGAAGGTTTCAAGAAGGCGCCGGCCAAGCTGCTGGTGTGGGAATTCCCCGAACGCTACCTGCCGATGCACAGCGACCTGAGCCAGTTCAACCAGGACTGGGTGGCGCAACTGCGTGCGGACGGTAACCGCGACGAACGCCTGGCTTCCAACCAGGCAGCCGCTCAGTGATCCCAAGAACCCACGGCGCAATGAGCGCTGAACAGGGCACCTCCCGTGCCCACACGAGAGAGAAGACGGAGGTACACCCCATGAACCGACTCAACTTTAACCGAGTGAGCATTCGCACCCTGAAGTCGTCCGCCCTGGCCATCGCCCTGGGCGCCGCCTCCTTCGGCGCCTTCGCCGGTGGTGAAGGCGCGCTGTACGGCCCGCAGGCACCCAAGGGCTCTTCCTTCGTGCGGGCCTACAACGCCGGCAGCGGCGAGCTGTCCGTCAGCGTCGGCAATGCCACACTCAACGACATTACCCCGCAGGGCTCCAGTGACTTCAAGTTCCTCCCGCCGGGCAACTACACCGCCAAGGTCGGCTCCCAGAGCCTGCCGGTGAAACTCGATCCGGACGCCTACTACACCCTCGTCAGCCAACCCGGCGGCGAGCCGCGCCTGGTGCCCGAGCCGCCGTTCAAGAACAAGCAGAAGGCCCTGGTCCGCGTACAGAACCTCAGCGGCAAGGCCCTCACCCTGAAGACCGCCGATGGCAAGACCGAAGTGGTCAGCAACGTCGCCCCGCAGAGCCACGGCGACCGCGAGATCAACCCGGTGAAAGTGAACCTGGCGCTGTTCGATGGCGCGAAGAAGGTCAGCGACCTCAAGCCGGTCACCCTCGAGCGCGGCGAAGTGGTCTGCCTCTACGTCACCGGCGACAGCAAGCTGAACCCGGTGTGGGTCAAGCGTCCGGTGAAGGCGGACTGAGCAAGTCGGCGATGACGTGTCAGCGCGTACCGCCCGCCCTCTCCCTAACCCTGGCTGCGCGCCCCGCTCCGAAGGGAGAGGGAACTGGATTGGCGCAGGTGAAAACCATGGCATCAGCCGGCACGAACAACTCCCTCTCCCTTCAGGGAGAGGGCTGGGGAGAGGGTGCTCTGCCCCGTTCCCGACCCGATATGCAAAACAACAAGACCGGCCCCACACCGGCAGCAGGAACCGTGCGCCGCTACGGCGGCAAGCACAGGAGAGGTCACCCAAACCGCACGCCGGCCCGCATGACGTGGCCCGGCCGACAGAACGCAAACGCTTTAGGAGAAACCCGATGATCCCAGTAATCCTTTCCGGTGGTAGCGGCTCGCGACTCTGGCCTCTTTCGCGCAAACAGTATCCCAAGCAGTTCCTGGCCCTGACCGGCGAGCACACGCTGTTCCAGCAGACCCTGGAGCGCCTGGTGTTCGAAGGCATGGAGCCGCCGGTGGTGGTGAGCAACCAGGAACACCGTTTCATTGTCCAGGAACAGCTCGAAGCGCTGAGCCTGAAGACCCAGTCCATCCTGCTCGAACCCTTCGGCCGCAATACCGCCCCGGCGGTCGCCATCGCCGCCATGAAGCTCATGGCCGAAGGCCGTGACGAACTGCTGCTGATCCTCCCGGCCGACCACGTGATCGAAGACCAGCGCGCCTTCCAGCGTGCCCTGGCACTGGCCACCAACGCCGCCGAAAAGGGTGAGATGGTGCTCTTCGGCGTGCCCGCCGATCGCCCGGAAACCGGCTACGGCTACATCAAGTCCGGCGACGAGCGCGGCCTGCCGGACGGCGTCATCCGCGTCGAGCGCTTCGTCGAGAAACCTGATGAAGCCCGTGCCCAGCAATTCGTCGAGGAAGGCGGCTACTTCTGGAACAGCGGCATGTTCCTGTTCCGCGCCAGCCGCTTCCTCGAAGAGCTGAAAAAGCACGACGCCGACATCTACGACACCTGCCTGCTCGCCCTGGAGCGCAGCCAGCACGACGGCGACCTGATCAACATCGACGCCGCCACCTTCGAGTGCTGCCCGGACAACTCCATCGACTACGCCGTGATGGAAAAGACCCGCCGCGCCTGCGTGGTCCCCCTGGCCGCCGGCTGGAACGATGTTGGTAGCTGGTCGTCGATCTGGGAAGTCCACGACAAGGACGTCAATGGCAACGTCACCATGGGCGACGTGGTGGTGCATGACAGCCACAACTGCCTGGTTCACGGCAACGGCAAGCTGGTGTCCGTGGTCGGCCTGGAAGACATCGTGGTGGTCGAGACCAAGGACGCCATGATGATCGCCCACAAGGACCGCGTGCAGGACGTCAAGAAGGTGGTCAACCAGCTCGATGCCGCCGGCCGCAGCGAGACCCAGAACCACTGCCAGGTCTACCGTCCGTGGGGCTCCTACGACTCGGTGGACATGGGCGGCCGCTTCCAGGTCAAGCACATCACCGTCAAGCCGGGCGCACGCCTGTCGCTGCAGATGCACCACCACCGCGCCGAGCACTGGATCGTCGTCTCCGGCACCGCCCAGGTGACCTGTGACGACAATACCTTCCTGCTCACCGAGAACCAGTCCACCTATATCCCGATCGCCTCGGTGCACCGCCTGGCCAACCCGGGCAAGATCCCGCTGGAGATCATCGAAGTGCAATCGGGCAGCTACCTGGGCGAAGACGACATCGAGCGTCTGGAAGATGTCTACGGCCGTACCACCGAAAACGTCGAAGTACAGGCGGTAGTGCGCTGAACTGAGGGTCACTGGACCTGGCGCTTCCCCCATCGGCGCCGACGCCCCCGCACCTTATGGTGCGGGGGCTTTTTTATGCCCGCCGGCTCCGATGGCACCCGTAAGGCGCATAACTCGCCAGCGTTATCCGCCGTGGTCGGGCTGGCAGCACAACAGATGTGACAACTATCTGTAGGAGCGAGCTTGCTCGCGAACCGCAACCTGCCGACCTCCCCGGCGAGCGCTTGCGTAGGATGGGACGAGCAGCGTTCCGCGAGCTTGCGATACCCATGCTGCCGGTGCGCGGGAATCGATGGGTATCGCTGCGCTCCACGCCATCCTACGTTCTTGCTCCGCCTTGGCTCCGGCGAGGCAAAACTCGCTCCGACAAAGAGCGGCGTCAGCCCATCGCGACGAAGCTCCTGCTAAGGTATCCACACATCCCCCACGGAGCGCTCCATGCTGTACGGCATCCTGCTGATCGTCACCTGGATCATCCTGCTGATCCGCTATCCCTCCCGCGCCCTGCCGATCTCCGGCGCCGGCCTGGTCGGGCTGGCCTGTGTGATTGCCATCGCCATCTGGCAGGACAACAGCGACGCCCGACAGCTCGAACACCTGGAGCTGCGCATCGCCTACCAGCCCGACCAGTGCCCTCCCGGCCGCCCGCTGGCCGTCAGCCTGAAGAACGGCGCCAATCGCCCGCTGCTGGAACTGCGCTGGAAAGTCGCCGCCTACCGTCCCGGCGATACCACCGACCTCGCCGAGAACCTCTACGAAGCCCCGCGCTATCGCGGCCCCGGTGCGCTGCTCGCCGGCGACAGCTGGAGCGACTGCCTGCCGCTGCCGCCGCTGCGCCCCGGCTACCGTGCCAGCACCCTGGAATTCCGCGCCGAGCGGGTGAACGGTCGATTCGGCAACTGATTCACCTGCCCCGCACAATCCGGTACGGTAGTCCCGCCCACAGCCCAAGGACTGCCCCACCATGCCCCAGCCCGTCGCCCTCATCACCGGTTGCTCCAGCGGTATCGGCCGCGCCCTCGCCGATGCCTTCCAGGCCGCCGGTTACCAGGTCTGGGCCACCGCCCGCCGCGACGAAGACGTCGCCGCCCTTGGCCAGTCGGGTTTGCGTGGCGTGCTGCTGGACGTCAACGACGAGCCCGCCGTCGAGCGCCTCGCCGAGCTGCTGCAACGCGAAGCCGGGGGCCTCGATGTGCTGATCAACAACGCCGGCTACGGTGCCATGGGTCCGCTGCTGGATGGCGGCAGCCAGGCGATCCGCCGACAGTTCGAAACCAACGTGTTCGCCGTGGTCGGCGTCACCCGCGCACTGTTCCCGGCGCTGCGCACACGGCGCGGGTTGGTGGTGAACATCGGCAGCGTGTCCGGTGTGCTGGTGACGCCCTTCGCCGG
This sequence comes from Pseudomonas sp. YH-1, assembly GCF_051990045.1. Lineage (NCBI taxonomy): Bacteria > Pseudomonadati > Pseudomonadota > Gammaproteobacteria > Pseudomonadales > Pseudomonadaceae > Pseudomonas > Pseudomonas sp. YH-1. Next base: position 6,433,790 of record NZ_CP178184.1, read on the forward strand.
CGCCTACTGCGCATCGAAAGCGGCGGTGCATGCGCTGAACGACGCCCTGCGCCTGGAGTTGGCGCCCTTCGGCATCGAGGTGATGGAAGTCCAGCCCGGCGCCATCGCCTCCAACTTCGGCGCCAACGCCAGCCGCGAGATGGCCGCGGTGGTCAGCGAGGACTCCGCCTGGTGGCCGTTGCGCCAGTTCATCCAGGCACGCGCCGCCGCCTCCCAGGACAAACCCACGCCGGCCAGCGACTTCGCCCGCGCGCTGCTGGCCGCCGCACAGAAGTCTCCGCGCCCGCGCCTGGTGCGCATTGGCAACGGCAGCCGAGCCCTGCCGCTGCTCTCGCGCTGGCTGCCCACTGGCCTGCTGGACAAGGTGCTGAAGAAGCGCTTTGGCCTCAACGGTGCGCTATGAAGCACTTCCTCTTTCGCATCGGCCGCATCCTCCTGCCGTTCCTCCTGCTGCAACTGGCCGTAGCCATCGGCGTGACGGCGTACCGGGGCGAGCTGAGCGCAGCGGCCCTGTGCGAGACCACGATCTACGTCGGCTTCGCCTGCTGCGCGCTGGCCGCGCTGATGCTCAAGGGCAGCCATGACAGTGCCGGCCTGCTGCGCAATCGCGAGGTGATGAACGCTGCCGCCACCTCGACTCGTCTGTGGCACGGCCTGATGGCCGATCTCGCCGACGGCCGCGCCTTCGCCGTCACACTGATGACCAGCAGCGCGCTGCTGTTTACCGGCGCCTACTTGCTGAAGGGGGGCTGATGACTTACCCGGTCCGCTACCTCGCCCTCGCCGGCATCCTCGCCGCCTTCTTCCTCAACGTGGTGGCGCGCGGGCTGCTACGGGTCGGCGGCGTGCCAGCGACCTTGCTGGTAGCAGCCGTGATTGCCGCCGCCATGGCCTTCTGGTTCGCCCGCCGGCACAAGCGGCTGGCGGAAATCGGCGAACGCTGGCGGCTGACTGCGCTGTACGGCGGCGGGCTGGCAGTGCTCTACGCCATCCTCGTCGGCATGGCCGCTTGGAAGAACACACCGAGCCCGGCGGCGCTGCTGATCTACGCGCTGAACTACCTGTGCTATCCGCTGTGCGTCTGGTGGTTCTTCCGCCCCGGCGTGCTTGCGCGCTTCCTGCCTGCCGGCCGGCGCTGAGCAGGCTTCACGCTTTCTTCACCTGCTTTTCATTCGGGCACAACCGGCCTCCACCTAAGGTGACGCGGACCTTAGAGGAGTTCCCATGTCCCTGCCTTCGATTTTCCGTGGCGTCATCGCCGCTGCTCTGCTGGGCACTGCGCTGCAGAGCATCATCCCCCTCGCCCAGGCCGCTGGCGAGACGCCGGCCGACTGGGCCAAACCGGTGGACAAGTCGTTCAACCTCTACCAGATGTCGCCGACCCTCTACCGCAGTGCCCTGCCCGCCAGCGCCAACGTGCCCGAGCTGCAGCGCCTGCGAGTGAAGACCGTGGTGAGCTTCATCAAGGACGACGACCGCGAATGGATCGGCCAGCACGATTTGGAGGCGGTGAGCTTCCCGACCCACGCCGACCGCGTCGATGACGCCGACGTGCTGAAGGTCCTGCGCATCCTGCAGAGCGCCGAGCAGAACGGTCCGGTGCTGATGCACTGCAAGCACGGGCGCGACCGCACCGGCCTGTTCGCCGCCATGTACCGCACCGTGGTCCAGGGCTGGAGCAAGGACGACGCGCTCAAGGAGATGACCCAGGGCGGCTACGGCACCGAAGATGACATGACCGACGCCATCGCCTACGTGCAGAAGGCCGACATCGGCCAGCTGCAACAGGCCCTGGCCAGCGGCGAGTGCAGCACCTCGGCCTTCGCCGGCTGCCAGCTCAAGGGCTGGCTGGCGGACACTTTCGGTGAGGAAAGCGCGCTGCACCCGGCGCACTGATCGGCGCATCTGTCACACCGTCATGGCAAGAGTGCGCTAACGTGGGCGCACTCCCACCGTTGCACAGGCACGCCATGACCAGCTCCCGCTTCAGCGCCGTCACCCACACCCGCTACATCGACCACGCCGGCCTGGATGCCTTCTGCGCCGACTACGACGGTTTCCTGCTCGACCTCTGGGGCGTGCTGATCGACGGTGTCGACGTGTTCCCCGGCGCCCTCGACTGGCTGGCCCGCCGCGCCGCCGAGGGCAAGCCGGTGTGGTTCCTGAGCAACGCCTCGCGCAGCGTCCCGGAAATGGCCGACACCCTGGTGCGCCTGGGCGTCTCCCGCGAGCTGTTCGCCGGCATCACCACCTCCGGCCAGCTGGCCATCGATGCCTTCACCCATGAACGGGAATTCCAGCGCGGCGGCATCTACACCGTTGGCGTGGGCGATGCGCTGACCACCTGGCCGGTGGAGATTCGCGAGCGCTTCAGCGACGACATCCACGCCGCGTCGATGATCCTCGGCGTCGGCAGCTTCCCGCAGAACGAGCTGGAGGAACGCTTCGCCCCGCTGCGCGGCGCCACCGACAAGCCCTTCCTCTGCGCCAACCCCGACCGCGTGGTGGTTTCCGGGGGCCAGACGGTATTCGGCGCCGGCCGCCTGGCCGAGGCCTTCGCCGAGGAGGGCGGCAAGGTTCACTGGTACGGCAAGCCCGATCCATCGGCGTTCCGTATCGCCCAGCGGCAGCTGGAAGCACGCGGAGCGAAGCACATCCTGTTCGTCGGCGACTCGCTGGTGACCGACGTCCCCGGCGCGCTGGCCGCGCGTATCGACACCCTGTGGCTGGCGTCCACCGGCATTCACCGCCAGGCGCTGGGCGTGCCCTTCAACGGCGAACTGGACCCGGAAAAGACCAATGCGCTGCTCGACGGCTACCCAGTTCGTCCGCACTTTGCCGCGCCGGGGCTGGTCTGATTTCAGGACAATCGCCTGAGTTCGCCCCCCATGAACGAGCTGATCGACCTGCTGCAATGGCCAGCCATGCTGGTCACCGTCCTCGCCGCCTGGCTGGTCGGTTCCCGTGACCGGAAACGGCGCAAGGTCGGCTTCTGGGTATTCCTCGCCAGCAACGCGCTGTGGATTGCCTGGGGGATTCCGGCCCAGGCCTATGCGCTGGTGCTGCTGCAGTTGTGCCTGGCGGCGATGAATATTCGCGGCAGCTACAAGAACCGGCTGCAGCAGGACGGCTGAGCTCCAGCGGCCGTTTCCACTGCGCAATCCGGACGTTCCGATGAGCATCCGGGAAAGCAGGCGTTGCCCTGTCGGCCAGGCAGCTGTTCGAATGCGCCATCGCCCCTGGCGCATCGATCGATGGGTTGTTCCATGAAGCTATTTCCGGGTATTCGCCCACTCTCCCGCACGCGCGGCTGGCGCGATGTCCTTTCCGGCGTGTCGCTGGCCGCCATGGATATCCCGCAGTTGCTGGGTTACGCCCGGATTGCCGGGATGCCCGCGGTGGTCGGCCTCTACACCGCCCTGCTGCCGCTGGTGGCTTTCGCGCTGTTCGGCGCCTCGCGCCATCTGGTGGTGGCCGCGGACTCGGCGACCGCCACCATCTTTTCCAGCCGACTGTCCGGTATCGCTCCCGGTGGCAGCGCCGAATACCTGGCGTTGGCCGCCGGGGTGGCATTGCTGACGGCCGGCATGCTGCTCATTGCACGGCTGTTGAAGCTGGGCTTCCTCGCTGATTTCCTCTCACGCACCGTGCTAACCGGCTTTCTTGCCGGCGTCGGCGTGCAGGTCGCTCTGGCGATGGGGGGCGATCTGCTCGGCATCGAGGTAACGGCCCGCGACAGCGTTCACCAGGCGCTCTACCTGGCAAGCCACCTGCTGCAGGCCCACGGCCCGACCCTCGCGCTATCCCTGTCGCTGATCGTCATCCTGCTGGCGGCCAAACGCTGGGGCCCGCGCCTTCCCATTCCGCTGCTGGTGCTGGTGGGCTGCATCGCCGCCAGCGCCCGCTTCGACCTCGCCGGCCACGGCATTACCGTGCTCGGCCCCATCGCTGGCGGGCTACCTTCGCTGGTCCTGCCGCGACTGGCGTGGCAGCAATGGCTCGACCTGCTGCCCATCGCCTTCGCCTGCTTCGTGATGATCATCGCCCAGGCCTCGGCCGCCAGCCGGGTGTTCGCTGACCGTTACCAGGAACACGACGACCAGAACGCGAACATCCTGGGGTTGGCCGCCGCCAACGCCGCCGCGGCGGTGAGCGGTGCCTTCGTGGTCAACGGCAGCCCGACCCAGACCGCCATGGCCGACCAGGCGGGCGCCCGCAGCCAGTTGGCGCAGCTGGGCTTCGCCGCCGTGGTGGCGCTGGTCCTGCTGTTCTTCAGCGACTGGCTGCAGTACCTGCCGCACTGCGTGCTGGCCGCCGTAGTCTTCACCATCGGTCTCGGGCTGATCGACCTGAAGGCGCTGCGGGCAATGCGTCCGGAGAGCCCCGCCGAGTTCCGCATGGCCCTGGTCACCGCCGCCACCGTGGTCCTGGTGGGCGTCGAGCAGGGCATCCTGCTGGCCATGGCGCTGTCGTTGCTGCACCACGTCCGCCACAGCTACCGGCCCCACAGCCAGATGCTCGAGCCCGGCCCGCAGGGGCGCTGGCTGGCCCGGCCGGTGGAGTACGGACAGGTCACCGCGCCGGGGCTGATCGTCTATCGCTTCGGCGCCGACCTGTTCTACGCCAACGAAAACCTCTTCATCCAGCAGGTCAACCAACTGGTCGACCACGCCCCCGGCGAGTTGCGCTGGTTCGTCATCGATGCCGGGGCCATCACCAGCCTGGATTACTCGGCGGCCAGGGCGCTGGGCGAGCTGTGCCAGCGCTTGCAGGACAAAGGCATCCAGCTGGTGTTCGGGCGGGTCAACGACTACCTGCGCCAGGACCTGGAGCGGCACGGCATCACCGCCCTGGTTCCGCCGCAACACATTCTGCCGACCCTGCACGAAGCGTTGGCGCTGGCCGGCGTACAGCCACAACTGGGCTGATGCCCACTAACGAAAACGGGAGCCGAGGCTCCCGTTTTCATGCATCCGATCCGATCACTGCGCCGCCGCAGCCGCGCCATCGGAGTGTTCCGCGTTGCGGCTCTCCGGGTTGACGATCACAGTGGCAGTGATGCCCGCCGCCAGCAGCACGCCCTCCGGCACTTCGTCGATGTGGATGCGCACCGGCACGCGCTGGGCCAGGCGCACCCAGTTGAAGGTCGGGTTCACGTCAGCCACCAGCTCGCGGCTCTCGGGATTGTCGCGGTCGTAGATGGCGCGGGCGATACTCTCGACGTGGCCCTTCAGGCGCTCGCCGCTCATCAGTTGCAGCTCGGCCGGGTCACCGACACGGATGTGCGGCAGCTTGGTCTCTTCGAAGTAGCCGTAGATCCAGTAGGAGTTCTCGTCGACCACGGCCATCTTCGCCTCGCCCACGCGGGCGTAGTCGCCACGGTGCACGTTGAGGTTGGTCACGTAGCCGTCCACCGAGGCGCGTACCTGGGTGCGCTCCAGGTTCAGCTTGGCGGCGTCCAGCGCGGCCAGCGCCTGCTGGTAGTCGGCCTCGGAGGCGGCTGCGGTGTTGCTGGCGTCGTCCAGGCTCTCGCGGGAGACCACTTCCTCGTCCATCGCGCGGCGACGCTTGGCGTTGAGCTGGCGCATCTGCAAGGTGGCCTTGCGCGAGGCGACCAGGGCTTCGGCCTGTTTCACGGCGATCTGGTAGTGGTCCGGGTCGATCTGCATCAGCAGGTCGCCCTTCTTTACCTGCTGGTTGTCGCGCACCGGCACGTCGACCACCACGCCGGAGACGTCGGCGGCGACGTTGATGATGTCGGCGCGCACCCGGCCGTCGCGGGTCCAGGGCGTATCCATGTAGTTCACCCAGAGGGCGCGGCCGATCAACGCGGCGACCGCCAGGATGATCAGGGTCGCCAGCAGGCTGATGATGGATTTGAGAGTCATGGGTGCACGCTCGTTACTTATAGATAGTGAGAGACAGGCCGCCAAACAGGCAGGCAAACAGGCACACTCGGAACAGCGCCGGGTGCCAGGTGAAGCGGTACAGGCCGATGGAGGCGAGGATGCGGTCGATGCCCCAGCACAGCAGTGCGGCGACGAGGAACATCAGGGTCAGGGTCGGCATGTAGACCCCGTGGAACGCGATCTCGCGGGGCAGGTCAGGCAACATGGGTGGTTCTTCCAGAAGAGGTTTCGCCATCGCGCAACGGCGACTGCGGGTCGAGCAGGCTGCTACGGATGAAGTGCAGATAACTGAGTACGCGGCGCAGCGGCGAGCTTTCGAAGTCCGGAGCGCGCGGCTCGTCAGTGGTCTTCACGCAGTCGATTGCCTGCTCCACGGCGGCCAGGGCGCGCTCGCGGTTGGCTTCGCACGGTTTGACGAACAGGCGGATCAGCGCGCGGCCCATGCTGCGGATCGACTGCCGCCAGGGCGTCGACTCGGCGTAGCAGGATTCGGCCGGCAGGTTCTCCTGCTCGACACGCAGCTCGATGATCGAATGGCCGATCTCCAGCACGACAAAGGTCCAGCGCAGCAAGCGGCGTTGCATCTGCGGGCTGCGCGCGGCGACGCCGTACGCCTGGTTGAGCAGGTCGCGGGTGCCACTCTCGAAGGACGAAACCAGGCCGTCGAGCTTACCGCTGATGGCCTCCACCACGCGCAGGCGCAGGTCCTTCTCCAGGCGGCGCCACAGCCAGGCACTGGTCGGCGGCATGATCACCGCGGCGACCACCGCGGCCAGGCTCTGCGACAGCACCAGGGCGATGTACTCGTTGAGCATGCGCCCCGGATCGTAGACGGTGAGGTTCGCCGGGATCGCGCCGAAGCTGAAGAACACCAGCAGGCCCAGGCCGTAGCCGGCGTACTTGGGCTTGATCGAGAAGAACGCGCCCACCGCGAATACCGGTGCCAGGGCGAACGCCAGCAGGGCGAAGCCGTCCAGGTGCGGGAACACGAAGAAGGTTTCCGAGAAACCGAGGATCGCCGCGAAGAAGGTGCCCACGGCCATCTGCATGGCCATCTTCGCCGGGTCCGGCGCGGCCGAGACCAGCGCAGCGACGGCGGCGGCGTTGAGCACGAAGGTGCTGCCGCTGGGCCAGGCGGTCTCGATCCAGAACAGGCCGAACACCAGCACCATCAGCGCGGTGCGGCCGCCGGCCACGAGCGAGGCGACCAGGTTGGCCTTGGGCGAGAAGCCGTGCTTCCAGTTCTCCCGCTCGTGCTTGTGCGCAGCCAGGGAAGCGTGGGTCAGGGCGTAGTTGTAGAGGTCGTCGGCCAGGCGGTAGAGCAGCTCGCCGGCGGTGTTGTAGTCCAGCAGCGCGGAGGGCTCGTCCTGCACCGCGAGGAGTTGCGCACGGCCGGAACGGATGCACTGCATCATCCGCGTGCGGTGGCTTTCCAGCTGTCCGGCGAGGCGCTCGGCGTCACGGTCGGTGACCGACTGGCCGCGCCACGGAGCGAGCACCTGGGTCAGCTCGTCCAGGCACGGTTGCAGGGCGCTCAGCACGGCCTCGGCCTCCTGCGCACGCAGGCGCGAGAGCAGCTGGTGCAGCGCGTGGTAACGGGTGGTGAGGACCATGAACTCGTTGTTCAGGCGCGACAGGCGGCCGGAGCGCAGGCGCATGTGCGGGTCTTCGAAACGGGTAACGCTGCGCAGCGCTTCCAGGCCCACGGCCTGGGAGGCGAAGGCCACGTTCGCCGCCTCGAACTTCGGCCGCTCACCGCCGCCGAGGTTATCCAGGACGAAGCCGGCGAAAGCGCCGAAACGCTGGTACAGCGCGCTGCGCATGGCGGTGCTGGAGGTCTGCGGGAACAGCGTGGCGCTGACCACCATGGAGCAGAGAATCCCCAGGCTGATTTCCAGCACCCGCCAGATGGCCGACATGAATGCGGCTTCCGGGTGCAGGGTGGCGGGGAGGCCGATCAGCGTGGCGGTGTAACCGGCGAGGACGCACGCGTAGGAACGGAAGTCGCGGTAGCGCGCGGCACCAACGGTGCACAGGCCGATCCACAGCGCCGACACGAGCAGGAACAGCTCGCGCTGCTGGGCGAAGATGGCGATCAGCGCAACCATCACGGAGAGGCCGACCAGGCTGCCGAGAATCCGGTAGAAGCTCTTGGCGAACACCTGACCGCTCTGCGGCTGCATGACGATGAACACGGTGATGGTCGCCGTGCTCGGCTGCGGTAGTTCGAGGCGCATCGCCAACCAGAGGGTCAGCAACGCGGCGAGCAGCACCTTGGCGATGTAGATCCAGGTAATGCCGTCACTGCGGCCCCACTCCAGCAGCGCGCGACGCAGGGCGTCCAGCGGTGCCGGGTGGGCGCTGAAGTCGTTCGCCGCCATATCAGCGCCCGGCTCCCTGAGCTGCGCGCACGTCGACGGTCTCGGGGACCATCTTCGCCTCTTTCGGGCCTTCCTGCTTGTCCATCAGGCCGCCCCCCAGGGCGACGACGAGACCGGCGTGGGTGGCCAGGCGCGCGGCGCGTACCTGCTGTTCCACCAGTTGCTGCTGGAAGAGTCGGGTCTGCGCGTTGAGCACGTTGAGGTAATCCGTCAGGCCGCCACGGTACGCCTTGGTGGCGATGTCGTAGGTGCGCTGGGCCGAGGCCACGGACTTGGCGGCGAAGCCTTCCTGCAGCTCCATGGAGTGCATGCGGATCAGCTGGTCGGAAATACCCTTGAGAGCATTGACCAGGGTCTGGTTGTACTGCGCCACGGCGGCGTCGTAGCCGGCGGACTCCTGGCTCAGCTGCGAGCGGCGGCGGCCGCCGTCGAAGATCGGCAGGGAGATGGCCGGGCCGACGCCGTAGGTGAACTTCTCGGCGTTGAGGAATTCCAGCACGCCGCCACCGACGGCGCTGTAGCCGATGCTCGCGACCAGGTCGACGTTGGGGTAGAACTCGGCGCGGGCAACGTCCACGCCCTTGGCCTGGGCAGCGACCTTCCAGCGGCTGGCGACCACGTCCGGGCGATGGCCGAGCAGCTCCATCGGCAGCTTGCTGGGCAGGCCCGGGCCTTCGGCGAGCTTCAGGCTCGGGCGCTGGATCGAAGCGCCAGCGCCGGGACCTTTGCCGGCGAGGGCGGCGATCTGGTTGCGGGTCAGCTGGATCTCCTCGTCCACCGCCTCGATCTTGCGCTCGGTTTCCGGCAGCGGGACTTCCGCCTGGCTGACTTCGAAATGCGTGCCGATGCCACCGTCGAGGCGGCGCTGGGCCAGGGCCAGGATGCCTTCCTGCTGCGCCAGCATGGCCTTGCCGATATCCAGCTTGGCGTATTGCAGCGACAACTGGATGTAGGCACGGACGATGTTGCTCTCCAGCTCCAGCTGGGCCATGCGCGCCTCGGCGGCGGTCATCTTGGCGATGTTGACGTAGCGCTCGGTGTTGCTGCGCTCACGGCCCCAGAGGTCCAGCGAGTAGCTGAAGCCCAGGGCGGCGTTGTTGTTGAAGGTGGTGCTGTCGGCCAGGTCGCCCGGGCCGTAGAAGTAGTCGGTTGGCCAGCGGTGGCGGGTCAGCGAGGCATCCACGCCGATCTGCGGTGACTCGGCGGATTCGGCGATGCCGGCCATGGCCATGGCCATGCGCACCCGTGCCTCGGCCTGGGCCAGGGTCGGGCTGCCCTCCAGCGCGTTCTGCACCCAGGCATTCAACTGCGGATCGCCATAGGCGCGCCACCACTGCTCGGCCGGCCAGCCTGCTTCCTGGTTGGCGTGCGCGATGGCGGCGTCGGTGGCCAGCTCGGTGTCGCCCAGGCGCTGTTCCTGCGGGGCGATGCCGTTGGTGCTGATACATCCGGCGATTGTTGAAAAAATGACAAAGGAGCCGACGAACGTCAGTCCTTTCACGAGGTGACGCGACACGGTGGAGGTCCTGGAAGTGGTCTAGCTTTTCAGCGTGGGGCTTTTAAGCGTGGAGAGCCGGCAAAGCCAGTTGCGGCGATTGAATTCTAGGGATGGGAAAGGGAACGGATAAGCCAGCTGATTTGTGATTGTTTATTACCGATAATGAAACAATGTGTGTCGCCATCCATGTGACAATAGGCCGCCCCCGCTCTGCTCCGCGCATTGCCACCCATCAAGGACATGCCGCCGGCGACGACGTATCGCTTCATTGGCGTCGCCACCCGGGACAGACGCCCCACTGACGAGGCCCCAATGGACACACTGCAGACCATGCGTGCGTTCGCCTGTGTCGCGGAAACCGGCAGTTTCACCGCCGCCGCGCAGCAGCTGAACACCACCACCGCCTACGTATCCCGCGCGGTCGCCAATCTGGAGTCCCACCTGCGGACCCGCCTGCTCAACCGCACCACCCGGCGGATCGCCCTCACCGAGGCCGGCCAGCGCTATCTACTGCGCTGCGAGCAGATCCTCGCCTATGTCGAAGAGGCTGAAGCCGAAGCCAGCGACGCCCACGCCCGCCCCGCCGGCCGCCTGCGCGTGCACTCGATGACCGGCATCGGCCAGCACTACGTGATCCGCGCCATCGCCAACTATCGCCAGCTGCATCCGGACGTGACCTTCGAACTGACCATGGCCAACCGCGTGCCGGACCTGCTCGACGAAGGCTTCGACGTGGCCATCGTGGTCGCCTCCGAACTGCCCGACTCGGGCCTGGTGTCCCAGCGCATCGGCGAGACCTACAGCATCCTCTGCGCCTCGCCCGACTACCTGGCCCGGCGCGGCACGCCCAAGACCCCGACGGAACTGATGGAGCACGACTGCCTGCGCCTGATCAGCCCCGTGCTGCCGCTGGACAAATGGCTATTCGACGGCCCCAACGGCCAGGAAATGATCACCCTCGGCCCCTCGCCCTTCCAGGTGAACGTCGGTGACGCCATGACCGAGGCCATCGGTTCGGGCATGGGCATCAGCGCCCTGCCCGTCTACTCGGCCATCGATGGCCTGCGCGACGGCTCGCTGGTGCGTGTGCTGCCGCACTACAAGTTGCAGATCCTCAACGTCTACGCGCTGTATCCCTCTCGCCAGTACCTGGACGCGAAAATCAAGACCTGGGTCGCGTACCTGCGGGAAAATCTTCCCGGTGTGCTCCAGGCCGATGGCGCCGGCCTCGCCGATGTGGGACCCTGACCACCCTTTTCGCCGTGTTTCGCGGGCAAGCTCACTGTGTAACTCCCTACCCCGGTGTTCAGTGAGCTTGCCCGCGAACCCATCTTCTTCCCCGCTGCGAACCACCCCACGTTCGATAATCGCCCGGCGCGCACGCAAGCCTTGCGCCGCTCTGGTCCGGCAATGGTAGGGTTAACCCCCTCCCGTCTCCCAGCCGTCCGAGAGCCATGAAAAAGAACGTCTTCGTCTTCAGCCGCCTTGCCCCGGAACACCTCGACCGCCTGCGCAGCCAGTTCAACGTCACCGTGCTGGACCCCAAACAGGGCGATGTCGACGCGCAGCTGGCCGCTGCCCTGCCGACCACCCACGGCATGATCGGCGTCGGCCGCCCGCTGGGCGAGAAGCAACTGGCCCAGGCCACGCAGCTGGAGGTCATTTCCAGCGTCTCGGTGGGCTATGACAACTACGACCTGAACTACCTGAACCAGCGCGGCATCCCGCTGACCAACACCCCGGACGTGCTCACCGAAACCACCGCCGACCTCGGCTTCGCCCTGATCATGGCCGCCGCCCGGCGCACCGCCGAGCTGGACGCCTGGACCAAGGCCGGCCAGTGGAAACGCACCGTGGATGCCCAGCACTTCGGCGTTGACGTGCATGGCAAGAAGCTCGGCATCCTCGGCCTGGGCCGCATCGGCGCAGCCATCGCCCGTCGCGGCCACTTCGGCTTCAACATGGACATCCTCTACCACGGCAACAGCCGCAAGCCGGAGCTGGAACAGGAGTTCAATGCGCGCTTCTGCGGCTTCGAAGAGCTGCTGGGCGAGGCGGATTTCGTCTGCGTGGTGGTACCGCTGTCGGACAAGACCCGCAAGCTGATCGGCAAGCGCGAACTGGAGCTGATGAAACCCAGCGGCATCCTGGTGAACATCGCCCGCGGCCAGGTGATCGACGAGGCCGCGCTGGTGGAAGCGTTGCAGGAAAAACGCATCCTCGCCGCCGGCCTGGACGTCTACGAAAAGGAACCGCTGGCCGAATCGCCGCTGTTCGCCCTGCCCAACGCAGTGACCCTGCCGCACATCGGCTCGGCCACCCACGAAACCCGACAGGCCATGGCCGAGTGCGCACTGGACAACTTCGAAGCCGCCCTCCGTGGCGAGCGACCGAAGAATCTGGTCAATCCGCAGGCCTGGAAGGCCTGAGAGCTCAGCGTTTTTGCGAAGAATGGCGTGGAGCGAAGCGATACCCATCGATCAACGTGTGAACACCGTTGATGGGCATCGCAAGCTCCACCCATCTACGCCCGCACTGGCTGTAACACCGGCCTGGGCTTGCGGAACACCAGCACGTTCCCCGCCATCACCAGCCCCAACCCGGCCAGCGCCGGCAGGCTCCACTGGTAGCCCTCGGCAAAGGCCGAGACGTTCAACGCCACCACCGGGAACAGCACGGTGCAGTAGGCCGCGCGCTCCGGCCCCATGCGCCCGACGAGCGTCAGGTAGGCGGTGAAACCGATCACCGAACCGGGAATTGCCAGGTACAGCAGTGACCAGACGTACTGCGGGCTGGCGTCGAAGGTCAGCGGTACGCCCTGTACCAGACAGATCGCCAGCAGGATCAGCGACCCATAGAGCATGCCCCAGGCGTTGGTCGACAGCGGCCGCAGCCCGGCCTTCTGTTGCAGGCTCGACAGCAGGTTGCCGGCCGAGAAGCACAGCGTGCCGAGCAGCGCCAGGCCCAGTCCGTAGAAGGTCTCCCGCGTCGCCTGGTGCCCCGACAGCTCCGGCCAGAACAGCAGTGCCAGCCCTGCGAGGCCGAACGCGCCGCCGCCCAGTACGTTGGGCGCAATGCGCTGGCCGAAGAAAATCCGCGCATTCAGCGCATTCCACAGCGTGGCGGTGGAAAACACCACGGCGACCAGCCCGCTGGGGATCCACTGGCTCGCGGTGTAGAAACACAGGAAGTTCACGCAGAACAGGCACAGGCCCTGGGCAAAGCAGATCACCTGCCCACGTCGCCCCAGTGGCTGCAGCTTTCTGGACACCAACAGCAGGGCGAACAGCACCAGCGCCGCCAGGCTGAAGCGGTAGGCGATGGACAAGGGAATGGCGACCACGCCGACCTGCAGCTTGATGGCGATCCAGGTCGTGCCCCAGATGAGCACGGTCAGCAGGTAGAGCGAGAGATTCATGGCAGTCTCCGGAGTACTGGGGAGACAGTCTCCCGCCCAGGCCCGGCACCGGCTTGCAGATTCTTGCGCTTATTGCGACAACCGGGCTGGCAAGGCGCGCCCGCGCGGGTAGAGTGAAGGCAACAGAGGAATACCCATGTCAGCCATTTCGCAGCTCGAAGTCTTCCAGTCGATGAACGCCTCGCCCAACGCTCGCCTGGAGCGTTGCGCGGAGCTGGGCGACGGGCTGTCCGCGGCGATCTGGAGCAACAGCCACGATGCCCGCGACTACCACGCGCCCAGCCATCACACGCTGTCGTGCTACCTGAACGACGGCACCGGCACTTTCCGCCGTGGCGCCCCCGGCACCACTGGCGCGCCGGACAAACTCTGCGTAATGCCGGCCGGCGCCGAGTCGGCCTGGATCGTCAACGGCGACATCCGCCTGGCGCACCTCTACATTGGCCAGGAACAGTTCTCCCTCGGCTGCATCCGCCTGCTCGACCGCGAGCCGCGCGAACTGCAACTGCACGAACGCACCTTCCTCGACGACCCGCAGCAGGCCGCGCGCTTCCGCCAACTGGTGAAGCTCGACTGGCAAGAACCGGGCGAACGCATCCGCACCAGCACCCTGGCCCATGACCTGATCGATCACCTGTTGCTGAACCAGGTCGGCCTGCGGGAAGGACTGAGGCTCAAGGGTGGATTGGCACCGACCATGCGCAAGCGGGTAGCGGATTACATCGAGCAACGACTGGACCAGCCGCTGTCGCTGGGCGAGCTGGCGATGCAGACGGCACTGTCGGAATACCACTTCGCGCGGATGTTCCGCGAAAGCTTCGGCATGCCGCCGCACCAGTACGTGCTGGCCCGCCGCGTGGCCTTGGCGCAGCGCCTGTTGCGCGATACCCGCCAGCCGCTGAGCCAGGTTGCCCTGGCCTGCGGGTTCTCCAGCGCCAGCCACTTCGCCAACCGTTTCAGATCGGTGGTGGGTGGGACACCGGGGGAGTACCGGCAGGCGTTCGAGGAATAGAAGGTCGGCAGGCACCCGCGAGTGGACAGAGTTCGCCCCTGCGCAAACGGCTGACCTGCTCGCGAATATTCCCCACTGCCAAGCCAGGTTCGCGAGCAAGCTCGCTCCTACAAAAACCTGAAGGCCTCAGCCGAGTACAGCCAGCACTCCGCCTATCACCGGCATCGCCGCCGCCGTCGGCAATGCCCAGCGTGGCCGCCAGGCCAACAGCAGGACCAGCGTTGCACCCGCGATCATCAGCAGGCACGCCCAGTAGACGATTCCCAGCTCAACGCCGATGACGTGGATCGCGTAGGCCAACGCCAGCGCACCGTCCACCAACGCGGCGATCCGCAGCAGGCGCACGCGTGACTGCGACGGCGCGCTGCCGAACAGATCACGATGATGGCGGGACAGCGACAGGCAGGCCGCCGCCAGCGCCAGCAGGTTGAGACCGAAGACCAGCAGCATCAGGCGTACTCCTCATTGCGGGCACGACGCGCACGAACGGGCTCGGCGCGCTCCCGCCCCAGTCGCCAGCCGAGGAAGGCGCAAAGACCGCCGATCAGCAGCAGGCCGAGATCGATGCCGACCATCATCCAGTCGCCATTGGCGAGATGCGTCGTCACCCGGCCCGGCTCAGGGCCGAACAGGCTCAGGACTGGCAGCAGAACAGCGAGCGCCGCCAGGGCGACGAACTGCTCGCGGGCCATGACGCGGCTGCCACGGCGCAGCAGCGCGTGGGCCAGCGCCAGCAGCCAGATCACCACGAACGCGGTGGCTTCCCAGCGGGTGCGCTGGAGCAGGTCGGCCGGTAGCAGCCGCGACGCGGCCAGCAGGCCGAGCGAGGCAATCGGCAGCCCGCCGCAGACCGCGCCATTGAGCGTGCGAACCAGCGCCAGGCCTCGGTGCCCTTTCGTCTCGCGCTTGCTGACCCAAACCTGCAAGCCACCGAAGACCATCACGCAACCCACCAGGCCGAGGACGAAATACATGACCCGCAGTAGGTCGTTGCCGAACTGCGCCATGTGCAGGCCGGTCAGCCAGGCATAGGTCTTGTAGCCCGGTTTGTAGGGCTTCTGAACGTGCAACAGCGCACCGCTGCCAGAATCGAAGGACACAGTGCGCTGGTCGTTGACCATGCTCTTGTCCACCGCCTTGCGGATCTGAACCATCGCCGCCGCATCGCCCGGATTCTCGATATTGATCCAGCCGACCTGGCTGTCATCGCCCCAGGCTTCACGGGCCTTGAGGATCATGTTGTCGATGGACTTGGTCGCCTTCGCCGGCTTGCCCAGCGCCTCGCGGTCGAAGGCGCCCTGCACATCATGGAAGAAATGCTCCATGTCGTTCTTGTAGGCCACCTTGATGCCGGCGGTCATATAGAAGGTGATGAAGATCGCCAGCCCGGTGTAAGCCATCAGCAGATGGAACGGCAGGCCAAGCACACCCAGCACATTGTGTGCATCGAGCCAGGCACGCTGCCTGGCGGCCTTCGGGCGCAGGGTGAAGAAGTCCTTGAAGATACGGCGGTGGACGATCACACCACTGACCAGCGCCACCAGCATGAACACGCCGGCCACGCCGACTACATAGAGACCGAGCATGCCGCCGTGCAATTCGTAATGCAGTTCGAGGAAGAAGTTGCCGCCAACGGTCTTGGGCAGCACCGCGCCGCTTTGGGCGTCCACCAGGAATGACTGGAACTCGCTGAAGTCCGCCGGCTCCCAACCCGCCGTCCAGTAGGGCATGCGCTCGGTGGGCGGGTGCATCCAGTAGCCGTGGGCCTTGGGCGCGCGTTCGACGATGAGCTCGCGTACCTGGTCAGCGCCGACCTTGACCTGCTCCAGCTTGTGCAGCTGCGGCGTCATCCAGCGGGTGAGTTCCTTGTCGAACACCGCAACGGTGCCGGAGAACAGCACGACAAAGAGAATCCAGCTGACCAGCAGCCCGGCCCAGGTATGCAGGCCGGACATCGATTGACGCAGGCTCATGGGCGCACCGCGTAGGCAGTGGGCAGGAAGGCCGCCAAGCCCAGCACGACGCTCAACGCCAGCGGCGCCCAGACCGCGCGCCACGGGCTTTTTGCGCCAAAGGCATAAAGGATGGCGGCAACCCAGACAATGAAGCAGGCGAGGCTGGCCAGCGAAACACGGTCCGAACGCGACATCGGCAGATAGACGCTGAAGAAGGCCGTGGCGGTGTAGGCCAGGGCATAGCCACCGACCACGGCGCTGAGAATGCGGGCTGCGATAGTACCGGCCTGGGCTGCGCTCATGCGTCGGCTCTCGGTTGGGTCGGGCGCGGGGAAACGCACATCGAGGTGAATCCTGCGAGGCGGCCCGGGCACAGCCCAAGGCACGCGATTGAAAAGCGGAATTATATGATATTGGTTCTCAATTAAAAGAACTCAGCAGCGCCGTTTGTGAGTATCTGTGTCGAAAATTCGCTGAACGGCATAGGTGGCGGTCACATCCATGGCGCGCAACAGGCTGTTCATCATCCGGTCTGCTTCGGCGGTCAGGCGCGGAGGCGGTTGTTCCTCGAGAATGCGGGAGGCGCCGGGGGTCAGCTCGACCGCAGCCACCACCGAGCCTTTGCCGAACAGGTACTCGTAGATCAGCAGGTAGTCCGTGCCGGGCAGGTCCTTGAAGTCGGCGATACGCCGCAACACATTGATCGAACCGAGTATCCAGTCCCGGCTTTCGGTGAACTCCAGCACGCCGAGGCTCCAGGTCTGGGTCGTCTCGTCGTAATGGTTCCACGCTGGCGAACGCAAGTGCTGGCTCCAGCCCGCCACCCAGGCCGCCGCGGTAGTGCCCTGTCCCAGTTCGCACAGCTCGGCCCAGGTCAGACCGCCTCGTCGGTGGTGATTGCCGTCGAGCCATTGCTCGAGATCCCTGAAACAGGCGGCAGAATCCGCTTCCCTGGAGAGGAAGGCCTCAAGTCGGGGGCGGGTGATGGAAACCTTCAGGTACAGCTGACACGGCTCGGCCATAGGGGTGTCCTCTTTTTCTGATCCAACGATTCACTTCGGATCGCGCATCTCGCTCCGAGGTGCTGAATCGATAATCCTAGAGGTTTGCCCTATGCGCGGTTCGCCCTACCTTTTCGACCGTGGAGTGGTATTTTTCGGATTGAGTTGTACATCTGTTCAACTTTCCGCAGGCTTTTCAGCCGCTTCAGGACTCATTGCCCAACCTGCGTCACTTCCTGCCAGCGCCAGGAGAGGGAAGCGCACCGAGTTCGCACGAAGAAAAAAGAATACTCGACCGGTTCTGAACGAAACTCCTGTCAGCGCACACACGCTTTCCTCATGGCACGCTCAAGCCCTTCGAAAACTCGCGGCGACAGGCATTGGGCAACGTTGAAGCGCAGGTAGCCCGTGGCGCTCTGGCTCAGGCTGAAGACGTTGCCAGGCGCCAGCACCAGATTGTCCGCCAGTGCAGCGCGCGAGACCTCGGCGGCGTCCAGCCCGCCCGGCAGGCAGGCCCAGACGAACACGCCGCCGCGCGGTTCCAGCCACGGCTGGATATCCAGCGTGCGCAGACGCAGCAGCGTCTCGCCCATGGCGTCGGCCAGGCGCCCGCGCAAGCTGTCCAGGTGGCGACGGTAGCTACCCTTGCGCAGCAGTTCGTAGAGCATCTCCGCGCTGAACGGACTGTTGCCAAAGCTGGTGGCCAGCTTCAGGTCCACCAGGCGCTCGCACCACTCGGGTTTGGTGGCGATGTAGCCGCAGCGCACCGAAGCTGACAGCGTCTTGGAAAAACTGCCGACCTGGATCACCCGCTCCAGCCCGTCGAAGGCCGACAGGCGCGGCGCGCTCTCATGCTCGAAGTCGCCGAAGATATCGTCCTCGACGATCAGCAGGTCATGGGCCTCGGCCAGCTTCAGCAGACGATGGGCAACCAGTGGCGAGAGCACCGCGCCGGTGGGGTTATGGAAGGCCGAGTTGGTGATGTACAGGCGCGGGCGATGCTGGTCCAGCAAGGTCGCCATGGCGGCGACGTCCGGCCCGGTCGGTGTGTAGGGCACCCCCACCACCTGCACGCGGTGCGCGCGCAGCAGGGCCTGGAAGTTGAAGTAGCCGGGATCGTCCACCAGCACGCAGTCTCCCGGCTCCAGCAGGAAGCGGCAGACCAGGTCGATGGCCTGGGTGCCGTTGTCGGTGAGTACCAGCTGTTGCGGTCCGACTGGCACGCCATAGTCCGCCAGTCGGCGCGCGAGCTGTTCGCGCAGGCCGGAATGGCCGTAGGGACGGCCGTATTCCAGCAGACTCGATTGCGGCGCGCGGGCGATCTGCCGCAACGCCCGGCGCAACTCCTCCTCCGGCAGCCAGGACGGCGGCAGCCAGCCACAGCCGGGTTTGAGCGAGGTGTCGGCCGCCTCCAGCGATTGTCTGGAAATCCACAGCGGATCGATGCTGCGGTCCAGCGCCGGGCCAACGTCCGCCAGGGACAGCGGCGGCGCATGGCCGGCGACATAGAAGCCGGAGCCCCGGCGCGCGGCGATCACGCCGTCGGCGGCCAGCCGGTCATAGGCTTCCACGACGGTGGTCTTGGACACTGCCAACTGCTCGGCCAACTGGCGAATCGACGGCAGTCGTTCTCCCGGCACCAGCGCCCGCGCGGCCAGTCGCTCGCGCACGTGGTGCATCACCGAATCGACCCGCGTGCTCTTTGGTCTGCCCATGCCGCCCTCGCCTGCCTCTGGGTAATGTGTACCGAGATAATTTACGGACAGTTTGCGAAAATTGTACCTTTCTGTCACTGGCCGCCCGGCGGCTCCGCGCGCATCCTCCAGGCTCGCTCTCCTGCCGGAAGACCCACCATGAACAACACCCACACTCTCGCCACGAACAGCAACCTCGGCGGCTGGCTCAGTGGCTTCCTCGGCGTGCTCATCTTCAGCGGCTCGCTGCCGGCAACGCGGGTAGCGGTGGCCGACTTCGACCCGACCTTCCTCACCCTCGCCCGCGCCAGCATCGCCGGCCTGCTGGCCGCGGCGATCCTCATCCTGTTGCGGCAGAAGCTGCCGGCGCGCAAGGACCTGATTCCCCTGCTGGTGGTCGCCGGCGGCGTGGTGGTGGGCTTCCCGCTGCTCACCGCGCTGGCACTCAAGCATGTCAACTCGGCCCACGCCATCGTCTTCGTCGGCCTGCTGCCACTGGCCACCGCGCTGTTCGGCGTGATCCGCGCCGGCGAACAGCCGCGTCCGGCGTTCTGGATCTGCTCGCTGTTGGGCAGCGCCGTCGTCGCCGGCTTCGCCCTGTCGCAGAGTGGCGCGGGTAACTTCACCGGCGACCTGCTGATGCTGGCCGCCGTCGCGGTCTGCGGCCTGGGCTACGCCGAAGGCGGGCGCATCGCCCGTCACCTGGGCAGTTGGCAGGTGATCTGCTGGGTGCTGGTGCTGTCCCTGCCGTTGATGCTGCCACTGGCCTGGTACACCCAGCCGGCAACCTTCACCGGCGCCAGCTGGCCGGCCTGGATCAGCCTGGGCTACGTGTCGCTGTTCAGCATGCTGATCGGCTTCTTCTTCTGGTACCACGGCCTGGCCACGGGCGGCATCGCAGCGGTTGGCCAACTGCAGCTGCTGCAGCCTTTCTTCGGCCTGGCACTGGCCGGCCTGCTGCTGCACGAGCAGATCAGCCCGCTGATGGCCGGCGCCACTGTCGCCGTGGTGCTATGCGTGGCGGGGGCGAAACGCTTCGCCCGCTGACCGCCGGTTTCCTTCCGCGTCCCGCCCGAGAAAAATCGCGGTATCATCGGGCGTTTGCGTACTCGGCTGGACTGCCGGAAGGACACTCGGATGAAGCCACCCGCCGAATCTCCACTGCCTGCCGTGGAGCGCGACGAACTCGCGCCCCGGCCACGGCTGACCCTGGGCAGCCACGTGCACAGCGGCTTCGACCTGCGCAGCGGGCGCATGCAGAACATCTCCCGCCACCGCGCCGCGCTGGCATTCCTGTATGGCGACATGCCGGTCTCGGGCAGCGTCACGCCGCGCTCGGGCCGCGAGATCCGGGTATTCCGCGACGACCAGATCGTCCGCGTCAGCCGCGAGCTGGAGCTGGAGTACGCCTGGCGCCTGGACCTGCGCGAGCTGGGCTTTAAACCGGCGATGCGCCGCAGCGACGCGCTGGAGGACAGCGCCGGGGAAATGTTCGAACTGCCCGACGACAGCGCCTGGCAGGCGTTCATGCGCGAGGGCCTGCCGCACCTGCGCGAACAGGGCTGGGAAATCGACATCCGCCCCGAATTCGTCTTCGACCTCACGCCGGTAGAGAACTGGTACGCCGAGATCGAGGAAACCGACGACCGCCAATGGTTCGACCTGGAGCTGGGCATCGAAGTGGAAGGCCGGCGCATCAGCCTGCTGCCGGCGCTGATCGAACTGATCCGTCGCATGCCGGCGCTGCTCGACCCGGTCGCCCTCGCCCGCCACGCCGACGATGAACAACTGGTGTTGCGCCTGGATGCCGGGCGCAACCCGATCCACACCTGGCAGACCGCCTCCGACCGCCCGCTGCGCGTCTCGCTGCCCTTCGGCAAGCTCAAGCCGCTGCTGGGCACACTGTCCGAGTTCTATATCGGCGAGCAGCCGCCGGTACGTCGCCTGCGCATGGGCGCGCCGGACGCCGCGCACCTCACCGAACTGGAAGAGCTGCCGCTGACCTGGCAGGGCGGCGAACAGCTGCGCGAGATCGCCCATCGCCTGCGCGACTACCGCGCCCAGCCGGCGCAGATTCCCGACGGCCTCAACGCCGAGTTGCGTGCTTACCAGCACGAAGGCCTGAGCTGGATGCAGACCCTGCGCGAAGTTGGCGCCAGCGGCATCCTCGCGGACGACATGGGCCTGGGCAAGACGTTGCAGTCCCTCGCCCACGTGCTGCTGGAAAAGCAGGCCGGCCGCCTGACCAGCCCGGCCCTGGTGATCATGCCTACCAGCCTGATCCCCAACTGGCTGGACGAGGCCGAGCGCTTCACCCCCGATCTGCGCGTGCTCGCACTGCATGGCGCCGGGCGGCGCAAGGCGTTCGCGAAGATCGCCGAGCACGACCTGATCCTCACCACCTACGCCCTGCTGCCCCGCGATGCCGAGAAGCTCGCCCAGCACGAGTATCACCTGCTGATCCTCGACGAGGCGCAGAACATCAAGAACGCCACCACCAAGGCCGCCCAGGCCGCGCGGCACCTGCGCGCGCGCCACCGGCTGTGCCTGACTGGCACGCCGCTGGAGAATCACCTGGGCGAGCTGTGGTCGCTGTTCCACTTCCTGCTGCCGGGCTGGCTCGGCGATGCCCGGCAGTTCGCCGTGGACTACCGTACGCCCATCGAGCGCCACGGTGACCAGGGCCGCCTGGCGCACCTGGCCGCGCGTATCCGGCCCTTCCTGCTGCGTCGTACCAAGGAGCAGGTCGCCTCGGAACTGCCGCCCAAGAGCGAGTTCATCCAGCACATCGAACTCAGCGAGGCGCAGCGCGACCTCTACGAGACCGTGCGCCTGGCACTGGACCGCAAGGTACGCGACGAGATCGCCCGCAGAGGTCTGGCGCGCAGCCGGATCATCATCCTCGAGGCACTGCTGAAACTGAGGCAGGTCTGCTGCGACATCCGCCTGGTGAACAAGGAAGCCCCGCCTCCCACCGGCAAATCCGCGCGTGCGGTGACTTCGGGCAAGCTGGTCTACCTGCTCGACATGCTCGAAGAGCTGCTCGCCGAAGGCCGCCGCGTGCTGGTGTTCTCGCAGTTCACCTCGATGCTCGCGCTGATCGGCGAGGCTCTGGCCGAGCGCAACCTGGAATACGCCCTGCTGACCGGCGACACCCGTGATCGCCGTGCACCGGTGAAGGATTTCCAGGAAGGCCGCGTACCGCTGTTCCTGATCAGCCTGAAGGCCGGTGGTGTAGGCCTGAACCTCACCGCCGCCGACACCGTGATCCATTACGACCCCTGGTGGAACCCGGCGGCCGAGAACCAGGCCAGTGATCGCGCCTACCGCATCGGCCAGGACAAACCGGTGTTCGTCTACAAGCTGATCGCCCGTGGCACGGTGGAAGAAAAGATCCAGCTGCTGCAGCGCGACAAGGCCGCCCTGGCCGCCGGCATCCTCGAAGGTACCGGCACCGACTGGCAGCTGGATGACGCGGACATCGACGCGCTGTTCGCGCCGCTGCCCAAGGCGGTCTGAGCCGCCGAGAGCGGTTCGCGAGCAAGCTCGCTCCTACCTGGAGCGACCCGGTGCAGACTGTAGGAGCGAGCTTGCTCGCGAACCAGCCCCAGCTCTCCGACGCCCCAGGCTTGCGCCTTCCTGCAGCAGCCAGCCAGGGCGTCGACGCTGCCCTGCTGCCCTACAGAGAAGAACCTTCTGACAACGCAAAAGGGAAACCCACTACATCGAGCCTCCCTTATTTGTAGGAATCTACTCCTGCGCCGAAGCAACGAGCCCGGCCCCGGCAGAGGCAGACGCCCCGAGTGAACCAGGGCTCTTGCCGGCGCGAGCAAGTCGACCCAGTGACCCCGCTCGTCCCCTTACGAGACGGGGTCATTGTTTTTCCGCTGGCGCCTTAGCGCATCCCCCAGCCATGGCTGACCAGCACCGACTGGCCGGTGAGCGCCGCCGAAGGGAAACTGGCCAGGAACAGCACCGTCTGCGCCACGTCCTCCACGGTGGTGAACTCGCCATCCACCGTCCCGCCGAGCATCACCTGCTTCACCACCGCCTCCTCGCTGATGCCCAGTTCCTTTGCCTGTTCGGGAATCTGCTTCTCCACCAGTGGCGTCCGTACGAAACCGGGACACACCACGTGGGAACGCACGCCGTGTGGCCCGCCCTCCTTCGCCAGGGTGCGGGCCAGGCCAAGCAAGCCGTGCTTGGCGGTGACGTAGGCGGATTTGAGCGGCGAGGCTTCATGGGAGTGCACCGAGCCCATGTAGATCACCACGCCTCCGCGCCCGGTCGGGTACAGGTGGCGCAAGGCTGCGCGGGTGGTGAGGAAGGCGCCGTCGAGGTGGATGGCGAGCATCTTCTTCCAGTCGGCGAAGGCATAGTCCTGCAGTGGGTTGACGATCTGGATGCCGGCGTTGGAAACCAGGATGTCGAGCCCGCCGAAAGTGGCGACCACCCGGTCGATACCGCTGTCCACGGCCTGCTCGTCGGTCACGTCCATGGCCACCGCCAGCGCCTTGCCACCGGCGGCTTCGATCTCGGCCACCACGCGCTGGGCGGCGTCCTGCTGCAAGTCGGCGATGGCCACCGCCGCGCCGGCCTGCGCCAGGGTCAGGGCGATCTGTTTGCCGATGCCGCTGGCCGCGCCGGTGACCACTGCGACCTTGCCGTTCAATGCGTTCATCAGAGAGCTCCCGGGGAAGTTGGAACTCTCACTCTAGACGGCTCAGTCGCGCAGCAACTGGATGTCACCGTCGCGATCCTGGCGGTACAGGGTATAGGGCAGCGCGAGCGTGTCGGCCACCGCTGAAAGGCCCATGTCGAAGATTGGCATCGGCGGAACGCGGTAAAGCGCACCGCCACGCCGTTGACCATCGCCATTCATCACGCAACGGCATGTCTGGACTCCTTTTCTCAGTCGCGTCGCAATTCGATGCTACCGTCGCGGCTTTGCCGATAGAGGGTGTAGGGCAAGGCCAGGGTATCGACGACGCCGGAAAGCGCCATATCCAGCACAGGCAGGATCGGTGGACCGAAGATATCGTTGGCCGGTGCGGAGGGCGGCGTATAGCCGGTGTCGGCCGGAGGCTCACCGTACAGCTGACAGGCATCCCAGACCACGCCGCCATAGACGCGCGGAATGGCACCGCAGTAGGTGCCCTTGAGCTTCAGGTCGCTGGCGTCCACCACACTGTCGCTGCGCAGGGTGTGGTAGGACCCACAACCGCTGAGCAACGCGACACCGAGCAGCAGGCAGGAACGGAGCATCGTCATATCGAAACTCCCTCTCGATAGCGAAAGCGGCAGCCTACCAGCCCTTGAGCTGGTCCCAGCGCCAGTTGCGGTACTGGTAGATCAGTGTACCCAACAGTCCATAGGCCGCCGCCATGGCGAAGAGGATGAGAATCCTGTCGGCCACGGCGGAAAGCGGCAGATTCATCTGGTTCATCTCCACCACCGCGCGGATCGCCCAGGTCGAGGGGATCGCGTCGGCCAGCAGCTGCACCCACTGCGGCATGGCCTGGGGCGGCCAGGTGAAGCCGGCCATGTAGAACAGCGGCAGGGTGATGAAGGTCATGGTCAGGTACACCGCCTCTTCCGAGGGCAGCAGCTCGGCGATGAACTCGCTCATGGCGATCACCGCCAGCAGGAACGGCAGCACCAGCCCCATCAGCATGAAGAACGAGGCCGTCTGCCGGTAGCCCATCATCCATGGCCAGATCACGTAGAAGAGCATCGCCAGCACCATCCAGATCAGCAACTGCGCAGCGTAGCGACCGAATCGGGTCGAGGTTGGCTGGCGCAGCGAGCGCGGGGTGCCGCCGCGCAGGTTGAGGTTCACCCGCGTGCAGGAGAGCAGCAGGCTGTGCTGCAGGATCAGCGTCACCAGCCCCGGCAGGACGATGGCGGCGAAGCTGGTACCGGGGTTGAACAGATCGGTCAGTTGGCCGATCGCCGGTTGCAGCAGCACATTCGACTGCTCCTCGGAGAAGCCGCCGCGCATCAGCCGCTCACGGTTGTAGCGCAGCGACAGCTCAGTGTAGGTGGCACTGATGTCCTGCTGGATCTGCCCGTTGGCCATGCGGTTGGTGGCGTCTCCGAAGATCGGCACCGTGACCGATTCGCCTCGCAATACCCGCTTCTCGAAGTCCACGGGTATCACCACGATGCCGAACAGCTCGCGCCAGGCGAGATCGTGCTGGGCTTCCGGCAACTGGTCGTAGGCGCGCGTGGCGATCTTCGGCGCGGCGTCCAGCAGACGGATCAGTTCGCGGGAGACTGCGCTGTGGTCCATGTCGATCACCGCCACCGGCAAGTCGTCCATGGTGCGGTGGGCGTACGGCAGGGTGGTCAGTGCCACGGACAACACCATCAGCAGCCAGAGTGGCTTGCCGAGCATGTTCTTCAGCGACTGGCGGAAGACGTTCCAGAAGTTCTCCATGGCGGCTCCTTACGCCGGGCTCAGGTCGAGGCGCCGGCGCAGGCGCATCTTGGCGATCATGTAGGCGATCAGCGGGTAGAGCAGCAGCTTGCAGCAGGTGTACAGGCCGGATTCGGCCGGCGCCTTGCGCAGGAACTGGTCGAACAGTCCGTGCAGGGTATGGGTCAGCGGCTCGGCCTCGGAGATGATCCGGGCGATCTGCGGCATCGCCAGCTCCGGTAGCAGCACCCCGGAATAAGTCTGCGCCACCCCGATCAGCAGGCCGATCAGCGAGTAGGCGCTGAAGCGGTTGGCGGTGAAGATGAACAACATCAGCCCGACGCTCTGGGCCGCCGCGACATAGCAGACGGTGATCGCCAGCATCCACCAGGGATTGCCGTTGATCCGCGCGCCATTGAGCTCCACCAGCAGGAACAGCTCGACCATCAGCAGCGTGCTGAACAGCAACGTGTAGGGCGCCATCTTGCCCAACAGCCGCGCGCCGAGGGCCTTGGCCCGCAGGATGTGCGGCGAGGACGCCCGCAGCTCAGGCGCTTCGCGCGCCAGTACGTGCACCGTGGCGACGATCACGAACAGTTGCAGCAAGTGCACGATGGCAGCGAACTGCTGGAAGTAGATGTAGTTGCCGCTGGCGTTGAACAGGCTTTCGTAGGACACGCTGATGCTGGCCAGCGCGGGCATCGCGCGGTCCATCCCTGCAGCCAGGCGCGGTCGCAGTTCGGCATTGACCGAGCTCATCAGGCCGCTGAAATCCTGGGTCGAGTAGAAGCCGGCCGAGTAGAACAGCGAGTTGTAGTAGAGCTCGGCAACGGGCTGGCGGCCGGACAAGGCGTCCGCCTCAAAGTCGCGGGGTATATAGAGCAGCGCATAGTCGTCGGCCATCCGCAGCCGACGAAGTCCCTCCTGCAGCCCGCCGCCGAGCACCTCGACCTTGGCATGGGAGCCTGCGTCCAACTCGCGGACGATCCGCCGCGACAGGCTGCTGTGGTCGGCATCGACCACCGCCACCGGCATGTCCAGTAGCGTGCCCGCCTGGTACACGCCGCTGATCACCACGAACAGCAGCAACGGCCAGAGCCAGCCAAGCCAGTGGATGGTCCAGCTGCGCAGGGCGACTCGCGTTTCGCTGCTGAAGGCCTGGGCGAAACGCAGCAGGTTGCGCCTTACTGCTTCCACTGCCACAGCGCACTCATGCCGGGGCGCAGGCCTTGCACCGGCTGGTCCGGATACAGGCGCACCTCGAAGGTCTTCAGATCGAAATCACCCGTGGCGCGGGTGGCGCGCTTGGTGGCGAAGTCACCGAGCGGCGCGATGTAGGCGACCCTGGCCTGCACTTCAGCGCCTTTGAGGGCCGGCACCTGGATGGCCACTTCGTCGCCCTTCTTCACGTCGGCCAGGATGTCTTCGCGCAGGTTGAACACGAAATAGCTGTCGGACAGCCTCACCAGCGTCAGCAGCGGACTGTAGGCGTTGACCAGCTCACCCTGCTCCGCCGGGATCGGCCCGACCTCGCCGTCCACCGGCGCCACCACGTTGAGGTCATCGGTCTGTGCCTGCAGTTCGAGAATCTGCGCATCGGCCCGGCGTACGGCGGCCTCCAGCGCCTGACGGCGCTCTTCGCGGTCACCCTGGGTGCCTTCATCGAGATTGGCCTGGGCCTCGGCGACGCGGTTGCGCGCCACGTCGCGGCCACGGCGGGACAGGTCCAACTGCGCCTGGGAAACGAAGCCGCGCCCGGCCAGTTCTTCGTTGCGCTGGTACTCCAGATCGGCGTTGCGCATCTCGGCCTGGGCCTGGGACAGGCTGGCCTGCAGGGCGCGCAGGGTTTCCTCGCGGGTACCGTGGAGGGATTCGTCGAGATTGGCCTGTACCTGGTTGCGCGCGGCGCGCAGGGAATCCAGTTGGGCCTGCAGCTCCGGGCTGCTGAGGGAGATCAGCACCTGGCCCTGCTTCACGTCGTCGCCGCGCCGCACATGCAGCACCTCGACCCGGCCCTTGGCCTTGGAAGCGACGATGACGTTGGTGGCGTCCGCTTCACCCTGCAGCAGCAGCGGCTGGGTGTGCAGGCGCAGGTAGAGGGTGACGGCAATGATCACCAGGATCAGCAGGGGTGCGAACAGCTTCCATCCCTTCATGGAGTGGTCTTCTCAGGCAGCGGATGCACCGATGGTAGTGCATCCGCTGCCCGAGCGGCGGCTCTGGATCAACGTCGCCGGGCGATCAGCGCTCGTCGTCGCTGATCAGATCGCGTTCGCTGCCGCGCTGCGGTGAACTCGGCGAGGGGAAGCGTGAGGAGGCGTAACGCACCACCAGAATCGCCAGGGCCAGCAGCAACAGCGCCACCGAGACCAGGATGATGCCGTCGTCGGGCACGTGGTTGTGCTGGATGTCGGCAATCATCAGGCGGGTCAGCGCGGTCATCGCCACGTAGATCAGGAAGCGCACCGGCATGTGGTTGGTCTTGAAATAGATACCCACCATGGCGCCCAGCTCGAGGTAGATGAACAGCAGCAGGATGTCATCGATGCTCGCGTGCCCCTTGCCGACCATCTCGCCGAACGCCACCGCCGCCGACCAGAACACCGTGCCGCCGATGGCGAACAGCGCCAGGTAGTGGAAGCCCTCCACCAGCAGATTGCCCAGGGATTCGGCGCAGCCGTGCATCCGCTCGCTCAGGCGCTCGGCCCAGTTCTGTTTCATTCGTCGGTTCTCCGCAATACAAGGCTTTGTTGGCGTGAAGCCTGCAAGTGCTACGCCATTGATCTTGCGCAGTCATGGCACACCCCTCTTATGGCACAAGAGCGCTGCGCGAATATGACTGCGAACTTTTTCGGCCGGCCCCGAGTCCATTCAGGGGCATGCCACAAAACAGGCAGGAACGAGTGATGGAAAGTCCCTTTCAGAAGCTGACCGACGCCTTCCAGGACGAATACCGCGTCAACTTCAGCCTTGAACGGCCAGACGGCAGCATTGTCCTGACCCTCTCCACCGAGGCAGGTGTCGCCGCGCGCCGTCTGATCCGCAATACCCAGCTGCAGGACCCAGAACAGCTGCAGCGCTTCATCCAGAGCATCCGCTTCGGCATCGCCATCGAGCAAGGCGGCACGGCGCCGCAG
Source organism: Pseudomonas sp. YH-1 (assembly GCF_051990045.1). Taxonomy (NCBI): domain Bacteria; kingdom Pseudomonadati; phylum Pseudomonadota; class Gammaproteobacteria; order Pseudomonadales; family Pseudomonadaceae; genus Pseudomonas; species Pseudomonas sp. YH-1. Next base: position 6,462,213 of record NZ_CP178184.1, read on the forward strand.
ATGCTGGCTGCCATGACGCGCGGCGAAAACGGCCTGCCGATCGCGTCCTGAAACCACCCTCCGCAAGAACTCCTTCCTACAGAGCCATCTGACTGACGATTCATTGCGCCAGTCACGTGGCGGCAGTGCGCGCGCCTACCGGGCGCGCGCACTGCTTTGGGCCACTGCCGATACTGGCCAGATACAGGCACATCCCTCGCCGACGTCTACGCTGCTGGCAATGATTCGCACAACGGCAGTAGCATTGCGCAATCACTTTACTGTATAAATAAACAGTTATTTCGAACTCCCCAATCAAAGAGAAGGCACAGAGGTGATGAATGGCCGTCGAAGTGGTGTACCGCAGCAGCCGCGATCCGGAGCGCCTGTTCATGGATAAGGCAGAAGCCGACCGGCACGACAAGATGCTGGAGCTGGCGGAAACGCTGGCCGACGTGCTGCAGAAGGCGGTGCCTTCACTGAAGGAGGATCAGGTCGAGGAGATCGGTATCTTCATGGCCAGGAACCGCGACGCCTTCGCCCGCGCCTTCAAGAACCAGCCCGATGCGCTGAGCGAGATATTCAGCGAACCTGCCGCCGAGGAGTAAGCTCGCGCCTCCTCCAGGGGCGCGTCATCCGTGCGCTCCTGCAAGCGGCGAGGGCCTCAGTGCCCCGAGAACTCCCCATAGAGGATCCGCTCCGCCAGCTTGTCGGCCACTCGAGCCGGCGAAAGGTGATCAGCCTGGGCATGGGCATAGACCTCCGTCAGGCGTTCGGCAATGCGCGACAGATGCGCGGTGATGGTCGGCAGGGCTTCACCCTGGTGTTGCAGGGCGACGTAGATCAACCCGCCGGAGTTGATCACGTAATCCGGCGCGTAAAGAATTCCCCTCCCCTCCAGTTCATCGGCGACGTCCGGATGAGCCAGCTGGTTGTTGGCCGCACCCGCCACGGCGGCACAGCGCAGGTGGCCGACCACTTGTGATGACAGCACACCACCCAGCCCGCAGGGCGCAAGAATGTCGCAAGGCGTGGTGAGCAGCGCCTCGTTGGGCACAGGGCGCGCGCTCAGCTGTTCCACCGCCAGCTGCACCTTACCGGCATCGATATCGCTGACCAGCAGTTCAGCGCCCGCCGCCGACAGATGCTCGGCAAGCGCATACCCCACATTGCCCAGCCCCTGAATCGCCACGCGCAAACCATCGAGATCATCACTCCCCAGACGCGCCTGAGCGCTGGCGCGGATGCCGGCGAACACCCCCAGCGCGGTGTGGGGGGAAGGATCCCCGCCACTGGTGGTGCTGGTGACATGACGGGTGAACTGGGCGATGCAGTCCATGTCGGCGCTGGAGGTGCCGCTGTCCACCGCCGTGATGTAGGCGCCGCCCAGGGAATCGATCGCGCGACCGAAAGCTTCGAAGAGCTCGCCACGGTTATTGACATGCGGGGCTCGCAGAATCACCGCCTTGCCGCCACCCTGGCGCAGCCCGGCCAGCGCCGCCTTGTAGCTCATGCCCTGGGCCAGGCGCGCCGCGTCGCGCAGCGCGGCATCATGGCTGGGGTACGGCAGGTAGCGACAGCCACCCAGCGCCGGCCCGAGCCGGGAATTGTGGATGGCGATGATGGCCTTGAGTCCTGTGGCCGGGTCCTGGAAGAGATGCAGCGACTCGAGCCGGGTGGCTTCCATCATGTCGAACATGGCGGCGCTCCCTTGCTGGGGGTGGACGGCAGTCCGTAAGCGAATCCTTCTAAGTATAGGCAGCGCCTGTCACCTGACCGTCACGGGCGACGACCGTGCCACTGGACGAGTGCCCGGCGCTCCGGTTACAACCGCAGGGTCAGCCGGAGAACGCCATGGACCCGCGTCAAGCCTGCCTTGCCTGTCTTGCCCAGGACCCGCCCGCCCTGTTCGAGGCGGCCCTGTGGATCGCCGCCGAGCACGAACCGCACCTGCCGCCGGAACAGGCGCTACGGTTGTTCGACTCGCTCGCGCACCAGGTCGCGGTCGCCCTGCCCCAGGGCACAAGCGCTGCGGAGCGCGCGCAGTTCCTGCTGCGCCGGCTGAGCGAGCTGGGCTTCGCCGAGGACGACGAGTACCCGCTGCACCCGCGCGCCGCCCTGCTCCCCCAGGTACTGCAGCGCCGCCACGGCCAGCCTCTGTCACTGGCGCTGATCGCCCTGGAGATGGCACGGCGCAACGGCATCACCCTGGCCGGGGTGAACTTCCCCGGACGCTTCCTGCTGCGCGTGCCCGGCGCCGACCACCTGCTCGACCCCACCACCGGCCGCCGCCTCTATACCCGCGACTGCCGTGACCTGCTGGCGCGCCAGATGGGCGCCAACGCTGAGCTGTCCGCCGAGCACCTGCGCACCGCCAGCGCCGCCGACATGCTGCAACGTCTATCGCGCAATCTGCGCCAGTTGCACCTGGCCGCCGGAGAACCGCTGGCGGCGCTGAAGGATGCCCAGCGCGTGCTGGAGCTGGGGCCGCCCAGTGCCAGCGATCACCTGGCCCGCGCCGACCTTTATCACACGCTGGATTGCCCGCAGGCCGAACGCTACGACCTGGAGCGGGCGATGCTGCTCAGCGACGATGCCGCCGAGCAGGTGCGCCTGGCCCAGCGACTGGCGGAAATCCACGTGCCGCCCAAGGCGTTGCACTGACGCTTCAGACTTTCAGCAAGCCTCAGACCTTCAACAGACCGAGCTCCTTGGCCCGCGCGACCGCCTGGGTGCGGCGCTCCACGCCGAGCTTGCCGTTGATCCGGCGTGCGTGGGTTTTCACCGTGTGCAGGGAGATGTAAAGCCGCTCGCCGATTTCCAGGTTGGAACAACCCCGGGCGATCAGCTCCAGCACCGAGAGCTCGCGCAGGCTCAGCAGGTTATGCGGCGCCATCTCGCCGGCATGTGGGCGCAGGCCGAACAGGCCGGGCTGGCGGCGCTGGGTGTCGCGCAAGGTTGAGAGCAGCCCGAAGCGCTGGGCCAGGGCGACGCCCTCGTCCAGCGCGCTGCGCGCTTCGTCCAGGCTACCGGCGATGAAGTGAGCCTCGGCCAGCGCCAGCCAGACGTCGCAGGCCAAGGTATTTCGGCCCTGGCGCAGCAGGTCCGGGAGCATTGCCAGCAAGCGCTGCTGGGCGGCATCCACGTCGCCGTCATAAAGCTCGGCCAGTGCCAGATGGTGCTCGACCCGCAGTATCTGATCCGGAGCTGCCGCGGGCGGACTGAGGTGGTCGGTGCGATAACGCGAGGCTACGCGCTGGAGGACTTCTCGCGCCGGCCCTGGGCGATTCTGGCGCAGGTTCAGCGCACCGCTGGCGAGCAACAGCGGGCCGCGGTAGATCGGCTCGGGCACATGTTGCAGCTGCATCAGCCGCTCGACTTCCAGCAGGCGGCTGAACGCACCGTCGGTGTCGCCATCCAGCGCGTCCAGCCAGGCCATGCCGGTGAAGCCGTAGATCGAGCTCGGATCGTGGCTGCGGCGGGTTTCGTTCAACCCGGCGATGAACAGTTCGCGAGCCTCTTCGTCACGCCCCTGGCGCAGACACAGCCAGCCCCGGCGCAGGGCAACACGGCCGGCCATGGCATTGCAGGTGATGCGCATCTCGTCGAGGTATTCCTGCACGCGCGCCAGCAGTGCATCGGCACGCTGCAACTCGCCGCGCTGCTCCAGCCACTGGGCGCGGTCCAGTTCCAGCAGCGCCTCGAAAGTGGTGCTGCCTTGCAGGCGAGCGCGCCGCAGCGCCTCGCGGTTGATCAGCCGTGCCTCGGCCAGGCGTCCCTCGGCCTGGGCCTGCTGGGTCAACGCGGACAGGCAGATCAGGGTCTGTGCCCAGGCGTCCTCGGGCAGGTACGCCAGCGCCTCACGCAGCTGCTCGCGAGAGCCGGCCAGGCCACGAGCATGGGTGAGCATGCCGTTCAACCCCTGCCACTGGGCAATCAGTGCTCGCTGGCGGTGCTCACCGGGCATCGGCAGGAAACGATCAAAGCCGGTCAGCAGTGCTTCCACGTCGTCCAGGCGACCGACGAACAGCAGCGTCCAGGCGTTGAGGATGAGAAGACGTGGCGTACTGCAAAGCAGTTCCTCGGGAAGCGATTCCCGCAGTTGCAGCACACGCTCGACATTGCGCCCGTGCAGCAGTTGCTCCTCGGTCAGGCGCTGCAGCAGGCTGGCGGAAACATCCGGCTGCTCGGCGTATAGCGAGTGCTCGAACGCCGAGTGAATTTCCCCGCACTGGGTGAACCACTGGCAGGCGCGCCGGTGCAGGGTCGCCGCCGGCCAGCGCGACAGGTTCGCCAGCGCCGTCGCGACCATGGGCGCCACCTGGAACCAATGCTGGGTGTTGTCAACCGCTTCGATCAGCACGCCCCATGCCTGCAGGCCGTCCAGGCCAAGGCCGGGTTCGTCGAACAGGTAATCACAGAGTTCGCGATTGAAGCGGGCGATCTGCGCCAGACCGCAAAGGGTTTCCGCCAGCTCCGCCGGCAGGCTCGCCAGCACTTCGCGCTGCAGGTAGTCCTGCAGCAGGCCGTTGCCGGTCTCGGCCACCTGGGTGGCACAGGGTGCGATGGGTTCGTTGCCCAGGCTGAGCAGGCGCAAGCGCACGCCGGCGAACCAGCCGTGGGTGGCATCCTGCAGGGCTTGGCGCTGGGCCTGCGGCCATTCCAGGCCGGCAGTCTGCAGGTAGGCATCCAGCTCGATCTGGGTCAGCGCCAGAGTGCTGGCGCCCAGTTCCAGCAACTCGCCTTCGAGCAACAGGCGGGTGAGGTTGCAGGCCGGGCGACGGCGGCTGGCCAACCACCAGCCGATCTGCGGCGAGGCCACGGCGAGCAAGCGATCGAAACAGTCATCGAGGGCGGGATCGGGTGCACGGGGATAGTCGTCGAGCATCAGCCAGACCGGCTCACTGGCGTTTTCCAGCCAGGCCGCCAGCGCCGCTTCGCCGGACCAGGGCACCCCGAGCGCCTCGCCCAGCCGTTCGCAGAACTGTTCGGGCTCCAGGGCGCGACCGCCCAGCCCGAGCCAGACCAGGCGGGTGCCGGCCGGCGCGAGGCGCGCGCATTCGCTCATCAGCACCGTCTTGCCGCAACCGGGTGGCGCCACCAGCAGGCGCAGGCGGCACTCGGTGGCGCTCAGGCTGGCATGCAGCCGTTCGCGGGGCAGGTGCTGGCGGGGCAGGCGAGGCAGCGCCACGCTGTGCAGGGCGATTGTCGACATGGGCTTCTTCCGGCCATTTGCTGGCCAGACTATGCCGCCGGGCGAAGCGGGCAAAGGACCATCAGCCAGATTCATGGGGCGGTATAGCGCAGGTCGCCCCCAGGCCCGAAATAGAGGCTGCGCAACGTGCAGACGGCGGAAAAAAAGAAACCCGGCATCCACGAGGAATGCCGGGGCCAAGGAGCGGAGTGTTACGTCAGCGAACGCCGGCGTTACGCAGTGCCGCCGGGGTGAAGTCGGCCATGCTGGCCTTCTGGCCGAACTGGTAGCCACGCTTCTCTTCGTTGTTCAGGCCGAAGGTCACGTAGCGGCCGGCGAGGATGTCATACAGCGACTCGGCGGCGTAGCCAGTGGCAAGCTCGGTGTAGAAGGTCATCTCGTGGCCCTCGCCGACGCGCCAGAGTTGCCCGCGACCGTCATACAGCTCGGATACCGCGATCTGCCAGCTGTCCTCGTCGAGGTAGAAGTGGCGCTGGCCGTAGATGTTGCGCTCGCCGGACTTCAGCGTGCCCACCACTTCCCAGACACGGTGCAGTTCGTAACGGGTCAGGTCCTGGTTGATGTGACCCGGCTTGACGATGTCGTCGTACTTGAGCTCCGGCGAATTCAGGCGGTAGCTGTTGTACGGGATGTACATCTCGCGCTTGCCCACCAGTTTCCAGTCGTAACGGTCCGGGGCGCCGGAGAACATGTCGTAGTTGTCCGAGGTACGCATGCCGTCGGAGGCGGTGCCCGGACCGTCGTACGCCACCTGCGGGGCACGGCGCACGCGGCGCTGACCGGCGTTGTAGATCCACGCCAGGCGGGGCTCCTTCACCTGGTCCAGGGTCTCGTGCACCAGCAGGACGTTACCGGCCAGGCGCGCCGGGGCCGTTACCTGCTGCTTGAAGTAGGTGAGGATGTTGCCGGTCTTGCCGGCGTCCTGGTCCGTCATGCTCTGCGGCACCGCAATCGATTCTTCGAAGCGGATCGGCGTGTAGCTGCCATTGGTCTGCGGCACCACCTGCACAACGGTGCGGGAGATATTGCCGCCGTGGTAGCGGGTCAGGTGGTTCCAGAGTGCCTGTACGCCATTCTTGGGCAGCGGGAAGGCGTAGTAGCGGCTCTTCTCGAAGTTCTCCAGGCCGTTACCGTCGTTGATCGGCTGGACAAACTCGGCACTGCGCTTGATCGCGGCGTAGATGTCGTCAGGCAGCGCAAAGGTACGGTGGGTCTTGTAAACCGGGATCTTGTAGCTGTCCGGGTAGCGCTTGAACATCGCCAGCTGGCCGGCGGAAAGCTTGTCCTTGTACTGGTCGGCGTTCTGCGCGGTGATGGTGAACAGCGGTTTCTCACCGGCGAACGGGTCGGAGAGGAAGCCCTTGCTGTCGAGCTTGCCGGCGGTGCGGGAAATGCCGCCGGTCCAGGCCGGAATGCTGCCATCGGCGTTGCCTTCCTTCTGCGAGCCCATGGGCGTCAGCGTCGTGCCGAGCTTGGCCACATCGTCGGCGGACGCCGCCGCCATCACGCCACAGGACAGCAGGCTCAGGGCCAGCGCGCCGCATTGGAGGATTCTTGTCGTTCTCATGTCGATTCCTTGAGCAGGCAGGTCAGAAGTTCACGCCGAAGCTGAGCGAGAGGAAGTCCCGGTCGACGATGGTGTTGTAGTCGCCGCCGAAGAAGTTCGTGTAGTTCAGGCTTGCGGTGTAGGTGTTCTGGTAGTCCGCATCGATGCCGACGCTGGCAGCCTTGCTGCCTTCGTTGAAGACCGGGCCGTAGCCGTTCACGTCATGGGACCAGGCGATGTTCGGCTTGAGGTTCACCCCGGCGAACACGTTGTTGTAGTCCCAGATGGCGCGGGCGCGATAACCCCAGGAAGACGAGGTATAGAAGCCGCCGCTGCCGTACTCCGCATCGGCCGCCGCATTCTCCGGCACGCCGTAGACCGAGTCGCGGCCGTAGCGCTCGCCGACCTTGTTGGTCATGCCGCCGACGTAGGTCACGCCAACCTCGCCGACCAGGGTGAGGCGGTCAGCGCCCATGGTCTGGTCGAAGAAGTGAGTGAACGTGGTCTGGGCCTGGGTCACTTCCTTGCGGATGTAGCCATGGCTGATCTGGTTGGCCTCAGCCAGGGCGCCGGCGACGCCACCGGTGGCGAAGCCACCGGCCACAGTGGTGGCGAGCAGCGGCGTCAGGTCGGTGGTATTGAGCTGCAGCGGCATGTTCGGCCGGTAGCTGATCTCGCCGTTCCACGCGGTCCCGGTGGGCAGGGTGGTGGAGAAGCTCAGGCCGTAGAGACGGATGTCCTCAGGGTATTCGAGGAAGTAATTGCCGCGCCCCAGGAGGATCGGCTGAGCCAGCGCCGAAGCACCCGCACCGATAGCGCGCAGGGCATTGCCAATGTCAGCGGCGCCTGCGTTCTTCATGCTCACGATGGGCGTGCGGCTGTGGTAGTTCATGGCATACGCGCCGTACTCCACATCATCGCCCAGCCAGCGCAGGGCCAGGCCCCACTGACCGGAGTCACGAGCGTCACGGTCAGCGCCGCGCGGCACCATCAGACCCTCGGGGGTGACGGTAACGTTCAGCGAGTTGAGTAGCGCCTTGGTCGCCGGAGCATTCAATGCAGTGACGGTGTTCTTGTCGAGGATGTTGTAGTTGGTCTTGCAACCGTCAGCGGCGACGTCGGTGGTGGAGAAGAAGGTGCCGCAGTTGTCGAGCACCGTCTGGTCCCACTCCAGCTGGTAGAAGCCTTCCACGGACAGGCTGTCGGTGAGGCTCTGCGACAGATAGAGCATGTTCACCGGGATCAGGCCTTCCTTGATCTCCGAACCGGGACGGCGGAAGGCGGACACGTCGATGGGGTTGATGGCATTGATGCTGTTACCGATGAAGGTACTTTCACCCCAGCTCACCACCTGCTTGCCCAGGCGCACGGTGCCCGGCAGTTCGGCGATGGAATAGTTGTAGTAGCCGAAGGCATCGAGCAGCTGTGCACCGGAAGCCTTGGCGCCTTCCTTGCGGCCATCGTCGGACAGGTCCTTGAAGGCCACGCTTTCGTCCTTCAGGCGGAAGTCGTACCAATACTTGCCACGGGTGAACACGCCGAAGTCCCCGTACTTCAGCTCCAGGTCGTGGATACCCTTGAAGATCTTCGAGAAGGTATGGCCCTTGCGGAAGTTCTGCCGGCCATCATCGTTGGTCTGGGTCATCCCGTGACCGCCGTTGGCGGAGCCGATCAGGTCCTCTTTCGGACTCTGCGTACTCCAGCTGGCCCCCACAGACAGGCTGGAATCGAACTGTCCTTCGATCTCCCCGATGTTGAAGTTGATTGCCTGAGCCTGGGTGGCGCATCCCAGGGCGACAGCAGTGGCGAGAAGTTGCGGTTGGAAGAATCCGCGCCTTGTTTTTGTTGTCATGCGGCTCTCCTGACGGTGTCTAGGTGGCCTTACCCTACTGAGCGACCTGGCGGGGAGTAAGCGCTCCAAGGTGGTATTTGGCGTGTCGCCCGAAAGAGTGAATCCCCCCTCTGGGACGGGCTCTGTCGGGCGATATTGGTGCAGGCGATGACGGATCATCGAGACGATGGATAGTGCCTTGCACCCGGCAGGTGCTTTGCCACTACCCGAGAAGCGCCGTCTGGGGCATGCTTAGCCCCCTATGCATGCCATCGACCAACGCCCGACCGACAGCCACCTCACCGAGCAGACCCGCGAGGTGGTGCTGCGCTACCACCAGTGCTGGAAGCTCCGCGACCTCGAAGCGGTGCTCGCGCTGTATCACCCGCAGGTGCAGTACAACGACTTCTTCCAGAACCGCACCCTGGGTTACACCGACCTGCGCGACTATGTGCAGGCGACCATGCCGAGCCGCCCGGAAGAATTTCTCGACCACATCGACCGCATCCGCGTGGATGGCGACACCGCCTTCATCCAGTACCGCATCGCGGTGACGCTGAGCGGGCGCCTGGCGACCTTCCACTCCAGCGAAGCCATCACCGTCCGTGACGGCCTGATCTGGCGCATCAACGAATACGCCTCGGTGGTGCGCGAAGGTGGGGAAAGCCGCCCCCAGACCATCGATCCGCGTCCGGCAACCAGCCGCCTGGGGCTCTCGCCTCGTCAGCTCAGCCAATTGGCCAGCGACCTGGAAGACTATTTCAGCAAGAGCCAGCCGTACCTGGCGCCGGACCTCGACCTCACGCAAGTGGCCACTGCCACCGGCTATACGCGCAACCAGATTTCCTACCTGCTCAACCAGGTGATGGGGCTGAGCTTCTATCAGTACGTCAACCAGACGCGCCTGACCCACCTGCTCAACCAACTGCACCCGCCGCTGCCTTCACGCATCGACGAACTGGCCTTCTCTGCTGGCTTCAACTCGCTCTCGGCCTTCTACCGCTGCTTCCGCCAGCAGACCGGCCAGTCTCCCCGCGAATACCTGAAGCGCCTGCGCGAAGAACAGCAGGGGGCCTGATCCGCCCCTGCCGGCGGGTACGCGAGCAATCCTCGCGTACCCGCGCGCACGACAGAACCCCGCGCCAAATCTAGGCTTGCCGACATTCCCCCTTCTTCCTTTTGGAGTCGTCTATGTCGGCATGGCGTCATATCAGTCTGTGGATGAACCAACTGGACGACGATCTCGTCCCACGGCCATCCCTGCAGGGCACCCTGGACGTCGATGTGGCCATCGCCGGCGCCGGCTATACCGGCTTGTGGACCGCCTACTACCTGAAGCTGCGCGCACCGCAGCTGAAGATCGCCATCGTCGAGGCCGAGACTGCCGGCTTCGGCGCCTCGGGCCGCAACGGCGGCTGGCTGATGGGCAACATGCTCGGCGAAGACCGTCTGCTCGCCGGCCTGTCGCCCGAGCAGCGCCGCGCGTCCTACGACCTGCTGCACGACATCCCCGACGAAGTCGCCCGTGTGCTCGATCGCGAAGGCATCGACTGCGACTACCGCAAGGCCGGCGTGCTCTACACCGCCGCGCGCTATCCGGAACAGGAAACCCGCCTGCGCGAGTACCTCGCCCACTTGCACGCCGAAGGCCTGACCGAAGACGACTACCGCTGGCTGAGCAAGAGTGAGCTGGCCGAGCAACTGCGCATTCCCAGCGCGCTGGGGGCCATCCACACCCCGCACTGCGCCACCATCGATCCAGCCAAGCTGGTCCGTGGCCTGGCCCGCGCCGTGGAGCGCCAGGGCACGTCGATTTTCGAGAAAAGCCGTGTCACCCACTGGGCACCGGGTCTGCTGCGTACCGAACAGGGTGAACTGAAGGCGCAATGGGTGGTGCCGGCCATCGAAGGCTACGCCGCCGACCTGCCGCCGCTGGGCAACTACCAATTGCCGGTGCAGAGCCTGCTGGTGGCCACCGAGCCGCTACCCGAATCGGTGTGGGCGGAGATCGGCCTCGACAAGGGCCAGGCCTTCAGCGAGTTCAGCCGCCAGGTCACCTACGGCCAGCGTACCCCGGACAACCGCCTGGCCTTCGGCGCCCGTGGCGGCTATCGCTTCGGCGGCAAACTGCGCAACGACTTCAGCCTGACCGAAGATGAGGTCGGCCTGCGCCGCTACCTGTTCAGCGAGCTGTTCCCGCAACTCAAGGACGTGCGCATCACCCACACCTGGGGCGGCAACCTGGGCATGTCGCGGCGCTTCCACCCGCACATGCTGGTGGACCGCCGCAACGGCATCGCGCTGGCCGGCGGCTACGGCGGCGAAGGCGTCGGCGCCACCAACCTGGGCGGCCGCACCCTGGCCGACCTGATCCTTGGCCAGGACAGCGCCCTCACCCGCCAGCCGTGGGTCATCAACGACCGCAGCGTGCAGGACGGCCTGCGCGGCTGGGAACCCGAACCCTGCCGCTGGCTCGGTTACAACGCCATCATCCGCAGCTTCGTGCACGAAGACGATGTGCTGGCCAACCCCCACAGCGCGCCCTGGCGCCGCCGTCTGGCGGAGAAAGTCGCCGCCAGCATGGAAAACCTCATGACCTGGAAGGTTGGCTGAGCGCCGGCTCGGCACCTGGACAGAAAGCATAGAAAGCCCACTGGAGCCCCCGTATGAAACTGACCCACCTGAAAGACACCCTGCACGCCCAACTCGGTGAAGCCAACCCGGTAGCCGTGCCCCTGGGCGAGCCGATCTCCGAGACCCGCGTGGAATCCATCGAGCGTACCGACCGCGTGGAAACCGGCATCTGGGAATGCACCCCCGGCCGCTGGCGCCGCCAGATCGTCGAGCAGGAGTTCTGCCACTTCATCGCCGGCCGCGGCACCTTCACCCCGGACGGTGGCGAGCCGATCGCCTTCCAGGCCGGCGACGCCTTCCTGCTGCCGCAGAACAGCCTGGGCATCTGGGACATCCAGGAAACCACGCGCAAGACCTACGTGATCATCGAACGCGATTGATCGGCCGGCGGGGACGTGGCGAAAGTCCGGCGTTCGCACTTTCCCCTCTCCCTAACCCTCTCCCTGAAGGGAGAGGGAACTGTCCGGAGTGAAGCGTCACCCTTTTCTCGCCGAGAAACGCAGTGCGATCCGTTGGCACGGATAGCTCCCTCTCCCTTCAGGGAGAGGGCTGGGGAGAGGGTGCCATCCGACGCACCCAAACTCGTCAGAATTTTCCATGCCGCCCTTCCCCCTCGGCGAAACGCTTCGCCCCATCCACCGTCTCGCCGCTTTCGATCACCGCCATTCCGCCCTGGAATTCGTTGGCCAGCGCCACGTCGAACGACAGGTTCCACTGCGCGAAGACACTGTCACGATCAGCCAGCATGCAGCGCTGCGGAAACTCGGCGATCTCCCGCGCCAGTTCCTCGGCCGTTTCCAGCGCCTGCCCGCTGGGCACCACGCGATTGGCCAGGCCCATGGCGAGAGCTTCCTGCGCGCCCACCGGGCGACCGGTCAGGATCAGGTCCAGCGCCCGCCCCTGGCCGACGATGCGTGGCAAGCGCACGGTGCCGCCGTCGATCAACGGCACGCCGAAGCGCCGGCAGAACACCCCGCAAACCGCGTCTTCGGCCATCACGCGAAGGTCCGCCAGCAGCGCCAGCTCGAGTCCCCCGGCGACGGCATAGCCCTCGATCGCGGCAATCAGCGGCTTGGACAGTTGCATCCGGCTCGGCCCCATGGGCCCGTCACCCTCCATTTCCAGGCGGTTGCGCCGCTCGCCACCTTCGGCCACCGCAGCCAGGTCCGCCCCCGCGCAGAAGGTACCGCCGGCGCCGGTGAGCACGGCGACACGGGCTTCCCCGTCCTGCTCGAATTCTCGCAAGGCATCGGCCAGCGCCTGGGCTGTGGGCAGGTCCACGGCGTTACGCACCGCAGGGCGGGCGATGACCAGGGTGGTCACCGGGCCGTTCTTCTGGATTATCACGCTCATGGCGAACTCCTCGGGCCGGGAAGCGGAAAAGCAAAGGGCCGGCTTTGAGCCAGCCCTTTCACCTTACTGCGTTCGCCGCCGAGGAACAGCCCCGCTGGCCGTTCCGCCGGTCAGGCTGGCCGGATCAACCGGCGTATTTCTGCAGGTTGGCCATCATCTCGCGCAGCGCTTCGACGTTGTCCTTGGGATGCGCAGCGTTCTCGAAGTCGCAGATCTGCGCGAAGTTGGCTGCCACGTCCTCGACGCTGAAGCCCTTGCGCGGGTCAAAGCCCACGCCCAGGCTGCGCTCCCAGCGCACCTTGCCGATCCAGCCGCCGCCGACTTCGAACAGGCCGGAGGTTTCCTGGCACGCTTCGCTGCCCAGGTACACCACCAGCGGGCTGACCAGTTCGGGCTTGAGCGCCTCGAACACCTGCGGCGGGATCAGGCCTTCGGTCATGCGGGTGCCGCCGGTGGGAGCGATGGCGTTGACGAAGATATTGTTCTTGCGGCCCTCGATGGCGAGGTTGCGGGTCAGGCCGTAGAGTCCGAGCTTGGCCATGCCGTAGTTGCTCTGGCCGAAGTTGCCGTAGATGCCGGAGGTGGACGAGGTGAAGATCACCCGGCCATAACCCTGCTCGCGCATGAACGGCCAGGCGGCGCGGGTCACCTTGTAGGCGCCTTCGACGTGCACCTTGTAGACCAGGTCCCAGTCGGCGTCTTCCATCTTGTGGAAGGTCTTGTCACGCAGGATGCCAGCGTTGTTCACCACCACATCGATGCGGCCGAATTCCTCGACGGCCTGGCGGACGATCTTCTCGCCATCGGTCACCGAGTCATGGTTGGCGATGGCGATGCCGCCGGCTTCGCGGATTTCTGCCACCACGCGGTCGGCAGCCGAGGCGTTGGCGCCTTCGCCATGGGTGCTGCCGCCCAGGTCGTTCACCACTACCTTCGCGCCGTACTTGGCGAACAACAGGGCGTGGGCACGGCCGATGCCGCCACCGGCTCCGGTAACGATCACGACTTTTCCGTCGAAGTGCAGGGCATCACTCATGATTGGGGCTCCAGACAGGATGGTTTTTCCCGGAGTGTCCGGCAGTCACGATCCGGTCACAACCAAGACGACCAAGGCTGAATGGTGCCCGATAAGGCCAGGGGATGATCCGTCAGCGCATCGGCAGGTTCAGCTCCGAGCGCGGCCCGAGCTTGAACAGCCACCAGTCGTACTCGCTCCAGAACAGCAGCAGGCCGAAGGCCGGCAGCAGCGCCAGTGCGCCCAGTGCGGCCGGCACCCAGTCCTGCGTGAGCCAGGCGTAGTAGCCGCCAGCCGCGCAGATTGCGACCAGCACCAGCAGCACGGGAATGGCGACGAAGACGAAGTCCCGGCGCAGGTGCAGCAGCGCCCGGTACAGCAGCGAACCCTGCGGCTGGCGGACGGGAATGACGGATCTGAGTGGCATGGCAGCGACCTCCGGCTGGACAAAGCCGGGCAAGCTACCGCTGCCACGCAGGACCGATCTATCAGCCAGTTCCGAATCTACAGCCAGATCGGTCCGTACCTACGGCGCCCTTTCCTGACGGAACGCCAGATAGTGTTGCAGTACCTGCTCCGGCGCCTCGACCTGCGGGTAGTGGCCGATGCCGGGCAACTCGACGGTATCCGGCTGCGGGATCAACTCCCGGTAGCGAACCACCATGTGCGCGCCGGAGATCGGGTCTTCCGGTCCATCGATCAGGCGCAGCGGTACCGAAGTGCGCTGCATTGCGCCCACCCAGCGCTCGCGGTGCTGGCGACGGTCGAGGATGTAATGGATCAGCCGGTGCATGACGCGCGGCCCGTCGTTGTGGCGGATCAGCTCCCAGAAGGCATCGAGCTCCGCCTCCGACGGCTGGGTCTGTGGGCCGAACACCTTGGCGAAGTTCTGCGCCAGGCGCTGGCGGTCGAACAGCCGGCCGAACAGGAAACCGAACGGGCCGAGCAGCAGCTTCTGCGAGAGCACCGCGCGGTGGGTTTCCGGGAACAACCCGCCGTTGAGGAAGGCCAGCGAAGCCAGATTGAAGGCGCCCTCCTCGTGCCGCGCCAGCAACTCCTGGCCGACGCTGTTGCCGTAGTCGTGCACCAGCAGGTGAACCGGCTCGCGCACGCCCAGGTGCTGCAGCAGCGCCTGTTGCAGGTCGGCCTGTTCGAGGATGCGGTAGTCGTGCCCCCTGGGTTTGGCGGAATCGCCGAAACCGAGCATGTCGCAGGCGATCACCCGGTAGCGCTCGGCGAGCGGCTGCCAGAGGTAGTGCCAATCCCAGGAGGCAGTGGGGAAACCGTGGATCAGCAGCAGCGGAGCGCCGCTGCCGGCGCTCCAGTAACGTACTGCATGCCCTCGGAAGGTGAAGTCACAGCCCTGCGCGCGCCAGTCGCGCAGGGCAATGCCGGCCAGGGCCATCAGTCGCGGTAGCCGGGGTTCTGCAGGTCCAGCTTGCGCAGCAGTGCCGGCCACGCCAGCGCACCGCCCATGCCCTGTTTGCTCTTGGTCACGGCGGCGGCCATGGCGCGGGCGCCATCGAGGATCTGCTGCGGGATCAGGATCAGTTCGGCGCCACCGCCCTGGGCCAGCACCTGGATCTCACAGGCGCGCTGCAGGGTGAACATCATCAGGAAGGTATCGGCGATGGTGCCCGAGCAGGTCAGCAGGCCGTGGTTGGGCAGGATCATGAAGTTGGCTTCGCCCAGGTCAGCCTGCAGGCGCGCCTTCTCGTCATGATTGAGCGCCACGCCCTCGTAGCCGTGATAGGCGAGGCTGGATAGTACGAACAGCGACTGCTGGGAAATCGGCAGCAGGCCCTGCTTCTGCGCAGACACCGCAATGCCGGCGGCGGTATGGGTGTGCAGGACGCAGGCAACGTCGTGGCGCACATCATGGATCGCGCTGTGGATGGTGTAGCCGGCCGGGTTGATGTCGTACGGGCTGTCCATCAGCTTCTTGCCCGAAGCATCCACTTTCACCAGGCTCGACGCGGTGATCTCGTGGAACATCATGCCGTAGGGGTTGATCAGGAAGTCCTCGGTGCCGGGGACCTTGGCGGAGATGTGGGTGAAGATCAGGTCGTCCCAGCCCTGCAGGGCGATCAGGCGGTAACAGGCGGCGAGGTCGACGCGGGTCTGCCATTCGGCGGCGGAAACCTGGTCCTTGACGTTCACGGTGGGCAGCGGATGAGCGGCGTGCATGGTCGGTAGCCTCTTCGTTGTTGTTGTTCGAAGGCGCAGTCTAGTCAGCGCAACGGGCCAAGGACTGTCACGGAACTGACAGTTGACTCTGGCAGTGTCTGGCGAATGTTCCCCTATAAGCGCAGGCCGATAACCAGCCTTGCGTCAGCGGTTTCCCCACCTATAGTGGCGGTAGTTGCTGCCCGCGGCGCCTGATCGATTCGACGCCCGGCAACTCCCTCCAAAAGCGCTATCCAGACAGTGCAGCAGCCAGTTCGCACGTCAGGGCTGGCGGAAGCGTGCCCATTGCCAAGACCTGCCAAGACCTGCCAAGACGCCGCAACAGGCGCCCTCGATCCACCTGGAAACATTTCGCAATATCTTTCGCAGTGCCCTTCTCAGGCAGTACCCGGGAGTCGGGAGGAGACTCCAGTTCGGCCAACGAGGCAGCCGACGTGAAACGAACCGCCATCATGCAGCCCTATTTCTTTCCGTACCTGGGCTACTTCAGCCTGATCAAGCACACCGATCTGTTCGTGCTGTTCGATACGGTGCAGTACATCCATCACGGCTGGATCGAGCGCAACCGCATCCTCAAGCAGCAGGACGGCTGGCTGTATATCCGCGTGCCACGGGTCAAGCACCATCGCGAGACACTGATCTGCGACGTGCAGGTCGACAACCGTCAGGACTGGCGGCGCAGCCTGTTCTCCCAGCTGGACGTATACCGCAAGGTAGCGCCTTACTACCGTGACGTGCGCGAGATGATCGCAGCATCCCTCGACCACCCATTCCAGGACATCGTCTCGCTGAACAAGGCCACCCTGGAGGCGACCTGCGCCTACCTGGGCTTCCCTCGGCAGATGCCGGTGCTCTCGCGTATGGACCTGTCGATGGAGCGACCGACCGCGCCGGACGAATGGGCGCTGAACATCTGCAAGGCGCTGGGGGGCGTAGAGGAGTACTGGAACCCGCCGGGTGGGCAGAGCTTCTTCGACCGCAGCAAGTACGACGCCGCCGGACTGACCCTGCGCTTCCAGGAACCCAAGCTGGTGCCCTACGAACAGAAGCGCCCGACCTTCGAGGCGGGCCTGTCGATCATCGACGTGATGATGTTCAACTCCCCCGCCGACGTCTCGCGCATGCTCGATGCCTACGAGCTGAGCTAGGCCTTACAGACACCACGCGAGGACCGGCGCCATCAGCAGGTTGAACAGCCCGGTCAGCACCATCAGCAGCCCTGCCGCCGACCCTTCCTCCCCGCCGAACTCATAAGCCCGGCTGGTGCCCGCACCGTGGGCGCCGACGCCCAGCAGTGCGCCACGGGCCAGGGCGGAGCGCAGGTGCAGCATCTTCATCAGCACCCCGCCGATCAGCGCGCCGAACACCCCGGTGATCATCACGAAGGCCGCGGTCAGCGCCGGCACGCCGCCCAGGTCGTGGGACATTTCCATGGCGAAGGGCGTGGTGATCGAGCGCGGAATCAGCGACAGCGTCACCTGGCCGTCCAGCGCCAGCGCGTGGGCCAGCGCCCAGGAACTGCCGATGGCCATGGTCGAGCCGGCCAGCATACCGGTCAGCAGCGCCGGCCAGTGGCGGGCGAGTAAAGCTCGTTGCTGCCAGATCGGGATGGCGAAGGCCACGGTGGCCGGGCCGAGCAGCGCCACCAGCCAGCTGGTGTCACGGGCGTAGTCGGCATAGCGGGCCTGCATCGGGATCGCCAGGGCGAACAGCAGCACCGGCACGAAGACGATGGGCGACAGCCAGTACTGCTGAAAACGGCGGTAGAGGGTACGGCTGAGCAGGTAACCGCCCAAGGTCACGGCCAACCAGAACAGCGCTTGCTTATCGAGGCTCATGGCGCGAACTCCTGTTGCACATCCATTCCACCGCCAGCGCGGTGGAGAGCATCACCATCACGGTGCTGGCGGTGATCACCAGCAGAATCTTCCAGCCCTCGCTGCGCAGCAGCGGGCCGTAGTCCAGCAGGCTCATCAGTGCGGGGATGAAGAACAGCAGCATCTCCGCCAGCAGCAGGCCGGCGCCGCCCTGCAACAGGGCCGGTCGGATGGCACCGCAGGCGAACAGCACCAGCAGCAGCGCCAGCCCGATCACCCCACCCGGCAGCGGCAGGCCGGTCAGCGTGGCGATCCAGCCGCCCAGCCACCAGAAGGCGACCAGCACGGCGATTTCGAAAATGAGGCGGGCGGCGCGGCGGAACATGGCGGCGATCTCGAAGTGTTGAGCGGATGAAGAAATCGGTTGGGAATGGCGCAAAGCCTACGCCCACGCCTATCATCCCCAAAGCGAATAGATCGGATCGGAGCCATTCCAGAATGGAATTCAAGCAGCTGCGCACCTTCGCCGAAGTCGTGCGCCACGGCAGTTTCACCCAGGCGGCAGTACACCTGAACGCCAGCCAGTCGGCGGTGAGCAAGCAGGTCGCCCAGCTGGAGCAGAGCCTGCGCGTGCAATTGCTGGAACGCAGCGGCCCGCACATCCGCCTGACCGCCGCAGGCGAAGTGGTGCTGCGCCGCGCCGAGGACATGCTGCGTCTGCGCCGCGAGCTGCACACCGAACTGGACGACCTCACCCACCTGCATCGCGGCGAACTGCGCCTCGGCCTGCCACTGCTGGGCGCGGACGCGCTGTTCGCCGGGCGCTTCGCCGAATACCGGCGGCGCTACCCGAACATCGACGTGCACCTGATCGAGGGCGGCAGCAAGACCATGGAGGAGATGGTCTACAGCGGTGAACTGGAGCTGGGCGGCGGTCTGACGCCGGACGACCCCGGCTTCGACTGGCAACCTTTCTGCAATGAGCCCCTGGACATCCTGCTGCCCGACAGCCACCCGCTCGCCGGGCGTGAAAGCCTGGAACTGGCGGAGCTCTCCGACACGCCCTTCCTGCTCTATCAGCAGAGCTTCACCCTCAACGACCGCCTGCTGCGCGCCTGCCGCGAGGCCGGTTTCGAGCCGAAGGAAGGCGGCCGCAGCGGCCAGGCGGATTTCCTGGGTGCGCTGGTCGCCGCCGGGCAAGGCGCGGTGCTGCTGCCGCGCGTGGTGGCGAAGGATCTGGAGCGGCC
Source organism: Pseudomonas sp. YH-1 (assembly GCF_051990045.1). Taxonomy (NCBI): domain Bacteria; kingdom Pseudomonadati; phylum Pseudomonadota; class Gammaproteobacteria; order Pseudomonadales; family Pseudomonadaceae; genus Pseudomonas; species Pseudomonas sp. YH-1. The sequence continues at coordinate 6,481,037 of NZ_CP178184.1, forward strand.
GGGGCTGGTACGCGTACTGCTGAGCCAACCGGACCTGCGCTGGGACATCAGCTTCATCTGGCGGCGCGACGCCTACCTGTCGAATGCGGCGAAGGCGTGGCTGGGGTTGATGCTGGAGATGCCGTTGCATCCGCAGTGAGGCGGTTCGCGAGCAAGCTCGCTCCTACAGGGTCGGCACGGCTCCGCTCTTCGTAGGAGCGAGCTTGCTCGCGAAGCTTTTCAGATCAGCGCTACAAACTCACCGACCAGCTTCGGCCACTCCCGCTGCGCCTGGCTATCGTCGGCAAGCAGCCTGAACCCGGCGAACTCGAAGGCCGGCGATACGGTACAGCCCACCAGCACGTAGTCGCCCAGGCAGCGCGCAGCCTGCCAGGCGTGGGCCGGCACCGCACGCTGCGGCAAGCTGTCGTCGCCCACCGGCCCCAGAGTCTCGCGTCGTACGTCGGCATCCGGCTGCTCTGCGATCAGCAACTCAAGCGGCGAGCCCTCATGGAAGTGCCAGAGCTCGTCGGCGTCCACACGGTGCCAGCGGCTGACCGTGCCGGCCGGCAGGAGGAACAGGATGGCCGACGACTGTGGCCGGCCATCGGCGCCCAGCAGACCGGACTCGAACACGCGTCGGTAGAACCCGCCCTCGGGGTGCGGGGAGAGCTGCAAAGTATCGATCAGGTAGCGGGCGCGGGGATGCATCAGGCCTTCAGTGCAGCAATGAAGTCGGCCAGCCACGGCTCGGAGTCGGTCTCCTGGTCCACCGTCTCGCTGCCGTCCAGGCGCAGCATCGGCACCACTTCCTGCACGCCCAGTTCGGCGTACAGTTCACGCACCTGCTCGCCGCCACCGCAGTAGGTATCGCCGTAGCTGGAATCGCCCAGCGCCAGCACGGCACCCGGGCGGCCGCGCCAGTCAGCGGGCAGGCGATCGCGGATGGCATGGAACAGCGGCTGGAAACTGTCGGGCAGGTCGCCCATGCCGGTGGTGGCGGTCACCACCAGGAAAGCTTCGGGAGCGAACTCGAGCATGGCGTCCAGGGTGGCACGCGGGTCGTACCAGGCTTCGAAGCCAGCGGCTTCGAGCAGGCGCTTGGCGTGACGCGCGACTTCTTCGGCGGTGCCGTAGACCGAACCGGACACGATGGCGACTTTCATGTTCACTCCCACAAGGCAAGACAAGGCCGCCCATTATGCCCCATCCGTGCCGCACCGCGCCGGGGCTGGTATAGTTTTGCCCTACCCGGCCGCTAGGACATTGTCCGCTGCGGCGCTTCCCAAAGTGGATTTTCGCGAGGCGCGCATGGGCCATACCCCAGCCCCCATCCTGATCACCGGCGCCAGCCAGCGCATCGGCCTGCACTGTGCCAAGCGCTTGCTGCAGGACGGCCAGCCGGTCATCGCGACCTATCGCCAGGAAAAGCCCGGCATTGCCGAACTGCGTGAGCTGGGCGCCACCTGCCTGCACACCGAACTGGGCGACGAAGCCGGCATCCTCGCCTTCATCGACCAACTCAAGTCCCATACCGACCGCCTGCGCGCAATCGTCCACAACGCGTCCGCGTGGATTGCCGAGCAACCCGGCGGCGATGCGCAGGCCTTCGAGACGCTGTTCCGCGTGCACATGCTCGCGCCCTACCTGATCAACCTGCGCTGCAGCGAACTGCTCGAGCGCGACGCCATCGAGCGTGGCGCGCCGGCCGACATCATCCACCTCTCCGACGACGTCGCCCGCAAGGGCAGCGCCAACCGCATCGCCTACTGCGCCAGCAAGGCCGGCCTGGACAACCTCACTCTGTCCTTCGCTGCGAGCCTTGCGCCGCGCATCAAGGTCAACGGCATCGCGCCGGCACTGATCCTGTTCAACGAAGGCGACGACGACGCCTACCGCGCCCGCACCCTGGCCAAATCCGCCATGGGCATCGAGCCCGGCCCGGACGTGATCTACCAGAGCGTGCGCTACCTGCTCGACAGCCCTTATGTGACCGGCACTACCCTGACCGTCAACGGCGGCCGGCACCTCAAATGACCCGCCCTGCGCGGGCGCGAGGAACTCCCACCATGATCGAAGACCTGTCTCACCACTACCGTGAGATTCTCAAAGGGCTCGGCGAAGACCCGACCCGCGAAGGCCTGCTGGACACCCCCAAGCGCGCAGCCAAGGCCATGCAGTACCTCTGCCACGGCTACGAGCAGACGCTGGAAGGGATCGTCAACGGCGCACTGTTCGCCTCGGACAATGACGAAATGGTCATCGTCAAGGACATCGAGCTCTACTCCCTGTGCGAACATCACCTGCTGCCCTTCATCGGCAAGGCCCATGTGGCGTACATTCCCACCGGCAAGGTGCTGGGCCTGTCGAAGGTCGCACGCATCGTCGACATGTTTGCACGTCGCCTGCAGATCCAGGAGAGCCTGACACGGCAGATCGCCGAGGCCGTCCAGCAGGTCACCAACGCCGCCGGTGTAGCGGTGGTGATCGAGGCGCAGCACATGTGCATGATGATGCGCGGGGTGGAAAAGCAGAACTCGGTGATGAACACCTCGGTGATGCTCGGCGCCTTCCGCGCGTCCACCAATACCCGCCAGGAATTCCTGCAACTGATCGGACGGAGCAAGTGAAATGACGCAATTGCAGCCGGGCATGGCGCGAATCCGGGTCAAGGACCTGCGCGTGCGCACCTACATCGGTATCAAGGAGGAGGAAATCCTCAACAAGCAGGATGTGCTGATCAACCTCACCATCCTCTACCCCGCCGGCGATGCGGTGCAGGTCAACGACATCGACCACGCGCTGAACTACCGCACCATCACCAAGGCGATCATCGCCCACGTCGAGGAGAACCGCTTCGCCCTGCTCGAGCGGCTGACCCAGGAACTGCTCGACCTGGTCATGGCCAACCCGGCCGTGCACTACGCCGAAGTGGAAGTGGACAAGCCCCACGCACTGCGCTTCGCCGAGTCGGTGTCGATCGCCCTGGCCGCCCAGCGCTGAGCCGCACAATTTCCCAGCAACTACCCTGCACGCCCGTTCCAGTCGGCCAATGGGCGTTGCTGGCAGATCGCCCGCCTCTTAGAATCTCGCCAGCCCCGCCATGCGCCTCCGATGCGCCCTTGTTGAGAGACCTGCCATGACCGAGCCGATGAACCTGACCGACGAGCAGCGCACCGAACTGGAAGCCGCCGCGTTCCGCACCCTGGTGCAGCACCTGCGTACCCGCAAGGACGTGCAGAACATCGATCTGATGAATCTTGCCGGGTTCTGCCGCAACTGCCTGTCCAAGTGGTACAAGGCCGCGGCGGACGACATGGGCCTGCCTGTCAGCCCGGATCAGGCCCGCGAAGAGATCTACGGCATGCCTTACGCCGAATGGAAGGCCAAGTACCAGACGGAAGCGACCCCTGCCCAGCAGACGGCCTTCGATAACGCGAAGAAACACTAAGAGTTTGCCTTGATGACCCTCACTGATTTCCGCTCGCGCCTGCGCAGCGAGCAGCACCTGTTCACCGACACCCTGGCGTACATCGCCGAGCACTACAGCTACACCCCCAGCGCCTTCACCAACGGCAGCGTGGAAAACCCCGCCGGGCAGAACGAAGGGTCCTGCAAGACCCTGGGTTTCGCCATCCTCGAAGGCCTGAGCCAGGAAGAGTCACTGCTGGCGTTCGGCGAGCACTACCGCGCCGTGCGTGAGCATCCCGAAGGCACCGACCACGCCAACATCCGTGCTCTGCAGACCACCGGCCTGGCCGGCGTCAACTTCGAGCGCCAGCCGCTGTCGCGTCGCGGCTGAGGTTGTCCGGCTCGATGAAAAAGCCCCGCTGATGCGGGGCTTTTTCTTGGGCGAACACCTGGCGTCATCTGGCTACGCTGGCAGCGAAATTGCCGGGCAGGGTGCCAAGCGGTTCGCGAGCAAGCTCGCTCCTACGAAAAGCACGTTCACGCCTTACAGAAAAAGGCCCCGCAAAGCGGGGCCCCTTCCTGCACGCCGGCTCTTCGGGCCGTTACAGAGAATCCAGGTAACGTTCAACGTCCAGCGCGGCCATGCAACCGGCGCCGGCGGAGGTGATGGCCTGGCGGTAGACATGGTCGGCCACATCGCCAGCGGCGAAGACGCCGGGGATGTTGGTGGCGGTGGCGTTGCCATCACGACTGCCGCTGACCACCAGGTAGCCATCCTTCAGGTCGAGCAGGCCTTCGAACAGCGAAGTGTTGGGCGTGTGGCCGATAGCGACGAACAGGCCGTCGACCGTCAGCTCCGAAGCCTCGCCATCGTTATGGCGCAGGCGCACGCCGGTGACGCCCATGTCGTCGCCCAGCACTTCCTCCACCTGGGCGTTCAGGCGCAATTCGATCTTGCCCTCGGCAATACGCGCGCGCAGCTTGTCCTGCAGGATCTTCTCGGCACGGAAGTTTTCGCGGCGGTGTACCAGGGTCACCTTGCTGGCGATGTTGGCCAGGTACAGCGCCTCCTCCACGGCCGTGTTACCGCCACCCACCACCGCCACTTCGCGGTTGCGGTAGAAGAACCCGTCACAGGTGGCACAGGCGGACACGCCCTTGCCCATGAAGCTCTCTTCCGAGGGCAGGCCCAGGTAACGCGCGCTGGCGCCGGTGGCGATGATCAGTGCGTCAGCGGTGTAGGTACCACTGTCGCCCTTGAGCACGAACGGCTTGCCGGCCAGGTCGACGCCGTGGATGTGGTCGAAGACGATCTCGGTCTCGAAGCGCTCGGCATGTTCCTGCATGCGCTGCATCAGCGCCGGCCCGGTCAGGTCATGGGGGTCGCCCGGCCAGTTGTCGACTTCGGTGGTGGTGGTCAGCTGGCCGCCGGCCTGCATCCCGGTGATCAGCAGCGGCTTGAGGTTGGCGCGGGCGGCATACACCGCGGCGCTATAGCCGGCAGGCCCGGAACCCAGAATGATGACGCGCGCATGACGATCGGACATGACAGCCTCCAGTGCTCGGGTGAAGAGCGGGGTGCAAAAGAAAAGGGAGCTGCCAAAGCACCAGGGGGAAGGTTGGGAGGACGGCAGCTCCACGGAAAGGTTTCTTGCGCGGACCGCATGGCCCGGAGACTGTGGGCAATGCGGTGTGACCTGAGTCACGCTTTGCATTGTCCCGCAGAACCCCGGAAAACCCTTGAGATAGGTCAGGGATTTCCGCAGTCGTCCTTCGCCCCTTGAGATAAGTCAGGGAGTGCCGGATCGACCCTCGAACTCGTTCGATTCCAGATGGCGCGCAGCTTACCGCCGCCGCCGCACCCTGCTGAAATGTCCAATCTCAATGCCCTCCATAGGCTTCCCCTATGCAGCGAGCGTCCATTGCCTGGATGGCTAGACTCAAGAAACCAAAGGTCACTCGTATCACCATGAACCTTCGCGCCCGCCTGCTATGGCTGTGCCTGCCCCTGTTCATCGCGAGCCTCGCAGGGGTCTGGCTGCTGTCGGACATGATCCTGCTCGACCGCTTCGACCGCGGGGACCGCCAGCACCTCGCCGACGAGGTGCGCATCGTCCACAACCGCGTCGCCTACGAGAAGCAGCGCAACCTCGACATCGTCCACAGCTACGCCTGGTGGGACGCCAGCTACCAGTTCATGCGCCTGCCGCAGGCGCGCTTCATCGAGGACAACCTGGACCAGGACCTGCTGGGCATCCTCGGCTTCGACTATGTACTGTTCGTCGACCGTGACGGGCACATCCTCGCCCAGCAATGGAAGCTCGATGAACTGTCCGAGCGCCTACCCGGCCAGAAGGTGCCCGACGTCCCTCGGCTGCGCGACGGAATCCTGCGTACCGCGATCGAACTGGGTGCACTGGACATCGACGGCGATCCGCACCACAGTCTCGACCAGTTGCTGCAGATCGAAGGCGTGCCTCAGCTGCTGCTCAGCTACCCCATCAGCAACACCGCCGGAACCGCCGAGCCGGCCGGCGTGGTCATCGCTGGCGTGCTGCTCGACAACGCACGCATGTACAACCTCCAGACCCAGATGGGCGCAAGCCTGCGCCTAGCTCAGGACCCTGTGCAGGGCAAGGACTGGCGCACCCTGAACATCCCCACCGGGCGCGGCGCCACCCTGCTCAGCTCGCGCCGTCTGCTGGACGAGAACAGCCAGCAGATGTCGCTGCTCTATCTCGACTCCCACGGCAAGCCACAGTTGCGCCTGGAGCTCACCAGCGCCCGCCCGCTGTACCAGCAGGGCCAGCAATCCATCCGGCTGTTCCTCTACCTGACCCTGGCGCTGCTGGGTGGCGCCATCCTGCTTGCCTACCTGGCCCTGGAGTTCCGCATCATCCGCCGTGTTACCAGCATGAACCGCGAGGTCGCGGCCATCGGCCAGGACGACACGCCCTCGCGCCTGAGCCCGCAGGGGCAGGATGAACTGGGCCAGCTGGCCAGCGAGATGAACCGCACTCTCGACCGCCTGGAACAGAGCGAGGCGCGCGACCGGGCGATCCTCGACGCGATCCGCGACGGTTACTTCGAAATGGATACCCACGGCCTCATCCGCACCCTCAACCCTGCGCTGTGCCGGATGCTCGGCTATAGCGCCGAACAACTCAGCGGCCAGCACTTCAGCGTCCTGCTGCAGGAGCAGGACCTGCACCGCGCCCAGGGGCTCTATCGGCAGGCCCGCGACGACGAACAGGAGACCACCTTCTCCGCCCCCTTCAAGCGTCGCGACGGCCGGCTGGTCAGCTGTGAGACGCGGCTCTCGGCAATACGCGACGGCCAGGGCGAGTTCCAGGGATTTCGCGGCATCCTGCGCGACATCAGCGACCAGGTGGCCTACCAGAAGCAGCTCATCGACCTGGCCTACCGCGACACCCTCACCGAGCTGGGCAACCGCAAGGCATTCAACGAGCAGTTGCAACAGGCTGTCGTGCACAGCAACCGGGTGGCCCTGCTGTACATCGACCTGGACCGTTTCAAGCAGGTCAACGACCGCTTCGGACATGCCCTTGGCGATGCCCTGCTCAGCACCGTCGGCGAGCGCATGCGCAGCAGCCTGCGCCAGCCTGACCAGGCCTTCCGCCTGGGCGGCGACGAGTTCGCCGTCCTGCTGGAAAACGCCGAGCCGGATCAAGCCGACGCCCTGGGCATGCGCCTGCTGGCTGTGCTGGGCGCCGAGTACCGCCTGAGTGGCCAACTGATCGATTTCGTCACCCCCAGCATCGGCATCGCCTTCTACCCTCAGGATGCTGGCGACGCCGACGCCCTCACCCGCGCCGCCGACATTGCCATGTACCAGGCCAAGCAGGAACGCAACCGCTGCTATCGCTACACGGCCGCCTGAGGGCTGGCCCGCGAACACATACCCGGCAAAACAGACGGCTCGCCGGCCGTTCGCCGGGTCTGCTAAGGTCGCCTACGGTTCACCCCTGGAGAGTCCGATGTCCACCCTGAGCGGCCCGCAATACCTCGGCGAAGGCCTGAAACTGATGATGCGCCCCGGCCTGCGGCTGTTCGTCCTGCTGCCCCTGAGCATCAACATCCTGCTGTTCGTCGGCCTGATCGGCTTCGCCATCAACCAGTTCAGCCACTGGGTCGACTGGCTGATGCCGACCCTACCGGACTGGCTGAGCTTCCTGCAGTTCATCCTCTGGCCGCTGTTCGTGGCGCTGGTGCTGCTGATCGTGTTCTTCACCTTCACCATGATCGCCAACATCATCGCCGCGCCCTTCAACGGCTTCCTCGCGGAGAAGGTCGAGGTGGTGGTGCGCGGCACCGACGACTTCCCCGAGTTCAGCTGGGGCGAACTGATGGCTATGGTGCCGCGCACCATCGGCCGCGAGCTGCGCAAGCTGGGCTACTTCCTGCCGCGTGCCATCGCGCTGTTCATTCTCAGCCTGATCCCCGGCCTGAACCTGATCGCCGCACCGCTCTGGCTGATTTTCGGCGTGTGGATGATGGCCGTGCAGTACATCGACTACCCGGCGGACAACCACAAGCTGGGCTGGAACGAGATGCTCGCCTGGCTGCGCAGCAAGCGCTGGGCCTGCATGGGCTTTGGCGGCATCACCTACCTGGCGCTGCTGATCCCGGTGGTCAACCTGGTCGCCATGCCCGCCGCGGTGGCCGGTGCGGTGTTGTTCTGGGTGCGCGAGGAAGGCGAGAAAGCGCTGGTGAAGTAAGGCACCCCCACTGCCGAGCGGTTGTCACCTATCGATCATCGCATTGTCATCGGCGCGCCACCGCGCGCCGGGACACTGCAAGCATGACCACGACTCCCCTGCGCATCGCACTGATCAGCGAAACCTTTCCGCCGGAAATCAACGGCGTTGCCAACACCCTTGGCCGGCTGGCCTCGGGGCTGTTGCGCCTCGGGCACCAGATCCAGGTCGTGCGCCCACGCCAGCAGGGCGAAGAAGGCCGTCACAGCGATGGCGAACTCGTGCTCACCCGTGGCTGGCCGCTACCCGGCTACCCCGGCCTGCAATGGGGCCAGTCGTGCCTGCACAAGCTGCTGCGGCACTGGAACAACACCCGCCCGGATGTGCTCTATATCGCCACCGAAGGCCCGCTGGGCCTGGCTGCCCTGCGCGCCGCGCGGCGCCTGCGGATTCCCGTGATCAGCGGCTTCCACACCAACTTCCAGCAGTACAGCGCGCACTATGGCTTCAGCCCGCTGATGCGGCTGGTGACGGTGTACCTGCGCTGGTTCCACAACCGCACCCAGCAAACCCTGGTGCCCAGTGCCAGCCAGTCCGTGGAGTTGCAGCGGCGCGGTTTCGAGCGCCTGGCGCAGCTCTCTCGCGGCGTCGACAGCCAGTTGTTCAACCCCGCCCGACGTGATGAAGCACTGCGCCGCGAGTGGGGCCTGGGCGAGCGAGATATCGCCGTGCTGCACGTCGGCCGGCTGGCGGCGGAGAAGAACCTGTCGCTGCTGGGCAGCAGCTTCCACGCGCTGTGCACGGCGCACCCGCACCTCAAGCTCCGGCTGGTGATAGTCGGCGACGGACCGCAGCGCGCGCACCTGCAGAAGGAGCTGCCCGAAGCTGTGTTCTGTGGGCTGCAGCGTGGTGAGGAACTGGCCCGGCACTACGCCAGCGGCGACCTTTTCCTGTTCCCCAGCCTGTCGGAAACCTTCGGAAACGTGGTGCTGGAAGCACTGGCTTCAGGGCTGGCGGTAGTCGCCTTCGACCAGGCTGCGGCAGGCCAGCACATCCGCCACGGGCACAACGGCGTGCTCGGCGTGCCGGGCGAGAACCAGAGCTTCTTCGAAGCAGCGAGCTGGCTACTGGGTGACCCGGAGCGCCTGCGTCGGGTGCGCCTCAACGCGCGTCACCACGCCATCCATCAGGCATGGGACACCGTGATCGAGCGTTTCGAAGGCTATCTGCAGGAGGCCTGCCGCACGGCCCTGCCGGGGAAGAACCCCGGCGGCCTGGGGCATCCTGAAATCCACAAGTAGGATCAGGCGAAGGGCTTGGGCTCGGCGGCGAAGGACAGGCTCATGGCGCCGGCGCCCAGGTTGATGCCGCCGGTGGGGCTGAGCATCGCCAGGTGCACCTGGATGCCTTTCGCTTCGCAGGCATCTTCCAGCGCAGCGAAACCGGGCAGGTCGCGCAGGGCGGAAGGATCGCCGGCATAGCTCAGGCACATCTGCGGCGCCAGCAACTCGCCCGCCTCGACCCGCGCGCGGGCGAAGTTGAGCAGGCGTTCGGCGGATTTCTCGTAGTTCGGCGACACCGACACCGGCTTGTCCTCTCCCTGCACCAGGCTCAGCACCGGTTTCATGTCGAGCATCGAGCCCAGACCAAGGAAGGCGCCACGCAGGCGGTCGCCGATGCTGCTGCGGTCACCCTTCTGGAACCCGCGACGGCGGATGTGCCCCAGGTCGCTGGCGACCAGGAAGGTGTTCATCTGCTGGCTGAGCTGTTCCAGGCGGGTACGCACGGCATTGGGATGCTGGTCTTCGCCGAGCAGGCGTACACCTTCGGCGGCCAACACGGCCAGGCCGGCGAACACGGTCTGGCTGTCGATCACCCGCAATGCGAACGGACCGGCGATACCGGCAGCGGCGCGGCGCTCCTTGTAGCTCTGCAGCAGGCTGAAGGAGGCCTGGGTGGCGTGCTCGAAGATCGGGCTGCGCTGGCTGGTCACGGTCAGGCAGATCACGTAGTCGAAATCGGTGACCAGCTTTTCCAGGAACCAGTCGTGGGTCTGCGCCGGCGTCAGCGGTTCGCTGCCGTCCTCGGGGCCGACCTTGGGCAGGTCCTGCGAATAGAACTTGAGGGTGGTGTCGGGATCGCGATCATCGACGATGCGACGTTCGCCGACACGGATGCCGATGGGCAGCACGCGAATGTTGTTGGCAGCAAGGAATTCCGGGGGAAGGTCGCAGGTTGCATCGACCACCAAGCCGATCCGCATGTCTTACTCCTATGGCCGTCTCCCGGCCTATTGTTGTGTGAACGCGTTCATACTCTGCCCGTTTCGGACTGGGAAGTCAGCATGCGGAAAGGTGGGTCTCGGAAAAGATTTGTAAACGCCTGGGACGGTACTTTCAGACCATTCATAAAGATTATGACTAGACATAATCAGGACATTTTGTAGGAGCGCGTTGTGCGCGCGATCGCGGGCATGGCCCCCTACAAGAGCCCCTCTCCCTAGCCCTCTCCCGCAAGCGGGAGAGGGGACTGTTCGGAGCAGGATGAAACCACGCCATCAGCCGGCACGGACGGCTCCCTCTCCCTTCGGAGCGGGGCGCGCAGCCAGGGTTGGGGAGAGGGAAAAACGTAGGCACGGAATTTCAGAAGAAGGCAGTTGCTCCTACAAGGAAACACCTCGCCCACAAAAAAGCCCCTGGCACCATCGGCGCCAGGGGCTTTGCATTTCACCGGGTCGCGAATCAGGCCAGCGACATCAGCGCATCGCGGCTGAAGGGCTTGATGTCCTCCAGGCGACCGTCACGCACTTTCACTGCCCAGTCCGGGTCGACCAGCAGGGCGCGGCCGACGGCCACCAGGTCGAACTCTTCCTTGTTCAGGCGCTCCAGCAGACCGTCGATGCCCGACGGCTGGGCGACTTCCTCGGTGTTGCCGAAGAAGGCCAGGAACTCGCTGCCGTCCAGGCCGACGTTACCGACGGTGATGGTCGGCTTGCCGGTGAGTTGGCGGGTCCAGCCGGCCAGGTTGAGGTCGGAGCCTTCGAATTCCGGAATCCAGAAGCGGCGGGTGGAGCAGTGGAAGATATCCACACCGGCATCCGACAGCGGCTTGAGGAAGGCCTCCAGCTCTTCGGCGGTCTGCACCAGGCGAGCGCTGTAGTCCTGCTGCTTCCACTGGGAGAAGCGGAAGATGATCGGGTAGTCGGGGCCGACGGCCGCGCGCACAGCCTGGATCAGTTCGATGGCGAAGCGCGAACGGTTGGCGAGGCTGCCGCCGTATTCATCGGTGCGCTTGTTGCTGCCGTCCCAGAAGAACTGGTCGATCAGGTAGCCGTGGGCGCCGTGGATTTCCACGCCGTCCATGCCGATGGACTTGGCGTCGACGGCGGCCTGGGCGAAGGCGGCGATGACTTCCTGGATGTCTTCCTTGGTCATCTCATGGACGAGCACGGTGCCGTCCTTTTCCTTGCCGCTGGGGCCATAGCCCGGAACGCTGGCGTCCGGCTCGGTGCCCAGACGGCGCACGGCGCCGACGTGCCACAGCTGCGGGACGATCTTGCCGCCTTCGGCGTGCACGGCGTCGACCACCTGCTTCCAGCCGGCCAGGGCATCTTCGCCGTAGAAGCGCGGTACGTTCGGGTAGCCGTTGGCAGCCTTGTGGTTGACCGTGGTGCCTTCGGTGACGATCAGGCCGACACCGGCAGCGGCACGGCGGCGGTAGTACTCGACCACCTGGGCGTGAGGTACGCCGCCCGGGGTGAAGTTGCGGGTCATCGGCGCCATCACGATGCGCGTGGGCAATTCCAGGCCGCCCAGTCGGAAGGGCGAGAACAGGGTATCTACGGATGCAGTCATTGAAGTCTCCATGACGGCCAGGCGACCGGTCGTCTCGTTTTTGAGTTGGGCTGGAAAATGAGTGATGACTCAGGCAGATCAGGCCTGGAGCAAGTGCTCCAGGCGCTCGATAAAGCGTTCCACCGGTTTGAGCGAAGCGCTGACTTTCATGCGCGCCAGCACGCCCTGCCAGGCATTGCCGATGAACTCGGCCAGTTGCTCGACGTTCTCCGTGGCGGGCAACTCCCCGGCACGCTGGGCGTCCGCCAGGCAGTCGCGCAGGGTATCGATGGACTGCTGGAGAATGCCGTCGACGCGCTCGGCGATCGGCGGCGACAGCTCGGCCATCTCGAAGCTCAGGCTGCCGATGAAGCAGTGGTATTCGAGCTTCTCCTGGCGGGCGAAGTGCGCGAGCAGTTCGCGATAATAGGTGAGGATGCGCGCCCGCGGGCCCAGTGCCGGGTTGCCCAGCGCCTCGGCGTAGCGGGCCAGGCGCGGCGCGTACAGATGCTCCAGGGCCTGCAGGGCGAAGTCTTCCTTGCTTTCGAAGTAGTGATAGAAGGATCCCTTGGGGATGCCGGCAGCCTGGACGATGTCCTGCACGCCGGTGCCGTGGTAGCCGCTGCGGGTCATCGCCAGGGAGCCCTTGGCGAGGATCAGGTCACGCTTGTCGAGTCGGATGCTGTTCATGGGCGCAAGAATATGACCGGTCGTCTCGCTTTTTCCAGCACCATTGATCGCAGTGATTTTCCCTCAGAAGCGGATCAGCGAATCGCCGGGCTTTCCAGCAGCTCCGCGACGCCCTCCTGCAGCAGCTCGCGCAGGCGCTCCACCACCGCCTCCGGCTCGGCTTCGCTGCGGTGCAGACAAAGGCCCAGTGGCGCCATCATCGGCAGTCCGGCGCGCTCGGCGTCCAGCCGTTCAACGCTGGCTGGCAGGCCGATCGGCGTGCGCAAGCCGACGCCCAGCCCTGCGCCGACCGCCGCCCAGATGCCGGACAACCCGGCGCTGGTGAATGCCACGCGCCAGGCTATACCGGCCCGATCCAGCGCTGCCGTCGCCGCGCTGCGCAGCAGGCACGGCGCCTCCAGCATCACCAGCGGCAACGGTTCCGCGCCGAGGGACGGGACTGCGTCCAGCGCACCGATCCAGCATTGCGCCACCGCGCCGATGCGCTCCATGTGCGGCGTGCGCTCGCCGGTTTCCCAGGCCAGCGCCAGGTCCAGTTCACCGTTGCGGACACCTTCGATGAGCTGCTGATTGCGCGCCGTACGCACCTCGATCCGCACCTTGGGATGAGCCCGGGCGAAACGCGCCAGCACGGCGGGCAGCAGGGTTTCGCCGAAGTCTTCCTGCAGGCCGAGGCGCACTCGGCCTTCCAGCGAACCACCGCGCAAGGCGCCGGCAGCTTCGTCATTCAACTCCAGCAGGCGACGGGCGTAGCCGAGCAGCGTCTCACCCGCCTCGGTCAGCGCCATGCCGCGCCCTTCGCGGCGCAGTACGGGGGTGCCGGCTTGCTCTTCGAGCTTCTTCAACTGCGCGCTGACGGCGGAGGTGGAACGCCCCAGGCGATCTGCGGCGCGGGCGAAGCTGCCCAGTTCGATACCGGTGACGAAGGTGCGCAGCACGTCCAGGTCGAAGTTGATGCGGGCCATGACAACAATCCTGATTAATCGAACTATCGATCAAATATTTACCGATTTTCCGAATCAATCTGCCGAGCTAGCCTGAACTCGTCAATCACTCTTCGAGGAACGGCACCATGCCTACCGTCCGCATCTCCCTGCACAAGGGCAAGCAACCCGACTACCTTCGCGAACTGGCCGACACCGTCTACGACGCCATGCACGAGGCCTTCAACGTGCCGGAGGGCGATCAGTTCGTGATGATCCACCAGCACGAGGCAGGGGAGTTCGTCTTCAACCGCCACTACCTGGGCGGGCCGCGCAGCGATGACTTCGTACTGATCGCCATCACCATCGGCCGTCCGCGAGACTCGCAGACCAAGCAGGCGTTCTACCGCCGGCTGAACGTTTTGCTGGGCGAGCGACTGGGAATCGCCAGCGAGGACGTGATGGTGCAGATCACCACCAGCGAGGCGGACGACTGGTCCTTTGGTGGTGGGCGCATGGGGGTGCTGACACGGCCCGATGAGGTCAGTGCCAGCTGACGCGCTCCTCCAGCGGGAAGCGCAGGCGCGGGTTGTAGACGCCGTTGTCGGCAGCCCGCCCAGCCGCCAGCAGCATGATCGGTACCGCGCGCCGGGGAATCTGCAGCACCTGGCGCAGCCGCACCTCGTCGAAGCCCTCCAGGGGGCAAGTCGCGTAGCCGTGGCTCTGCAGGGCCAGCATCAGGTTCTGCGCCGCCAACGCGGTGGACTTCACCGCCCACAGGCGCATCTCGGCGTGGCTGTTGGGCTGGCGCATCAACGCGCGGCGCAGACCGACCACGCCGTAAAGGGCCCGCTTGAACAGGCCGCGCAGGCCAAAGGTTCCCTGGTTGTACTGGAATGGCGCGGTGCGCTCATAGAAGTGCCGGACCTTCTCCGGCACTTGCGGCTCGGGCCACTGATCGAGGACAGCCGCACAGGACTCGCGCCAGGTATCCGGCCGCGCCAGCACGGCGATCAGCACCGGCGCCGTGCGCGCCGCATTCTGGCCCAGGCACACCGGTACCAGTCGACGTCGCAACTCGGCATCGCGGATCACCTGGAAGCTCCACGGCTGCAGGTTGCAGGCATTGGGCGCCAGCACGGCCTGTTCCAGGCAGTCTCGCAGCACGGCATCCGGCACCGGTTCTTCGAGGAAACGGCGTACTGCGCGGCGCTGTTCGATGAGCGCGCGCAAGGCGTCGGGCGTGGCGGGCAGGCAGGAGGACTCGGCAGCGAAACGGCTCATGGCGGGCTCCGGAAGCAGGTCGCCCGATTAAGCCGCCACACCTGGCGTGGAACAAGACGGAGGGGAGAAATGCCGGCGGGATTGGCGCATGCGCCCTCTCCCGCCGGGGAGGATCAGGCGCCCAGCGCCTTCTCGATGGCCTGGATCAGCGCCGGATCATCCGGCGTGGTGCGCGGGCTGAAGCGGGCCAGCACGCGGCCATCCGGGCCGAGGAGGAACTTCTCGAAGTTCCAGGTGATGTCGCCGGGGAACTCGGCGCCCTCGCCCGCCAGCAGGCGGTACAGCGGGTGGCGCTCGGAGCCGTTGACCTCGAGCTTGCCCGACATGGGGAAGCTCACCCCGTAGTTCAGCGAGCAGAACGACTGGATCTCGGATTCGCTGCCCGGCTCCTGCCCGGCAAACTGGTTGCACGGCAGGCCCAGGACCACGAACCCTTGGTCCTTGTATTGCTGGTAGAGGTTTTCCAGAGCGGCGTACTGCGGGGTCAGGCCGCATTTCGAGGCGACGTTGACCACCAGCACGACCTTGCCCTTGAGCGGCGCCAGCGGCAGATCCTGGCCGTCGAGACCGTGCAGCGTCAGATCGTGAAAAGCGCTCATTGCTTGCTCCTTGAAGAAGTAGGCACGAAGTGCCCGCGCAGGGAGCGGACAATCTGTCCGTCGTGCTGCGCAATCCCAGTCGATGCGGGAAAAATGCCCTGGCCTTGTTGCAGTAGATCAGGCTGCATGAGAAAGGCGCCCGAAGGCGCCTTTCACGATTGAGCGTAGCAGCTCAATGATGGCTTCACCCGGTCGATAGCCGACCGGATGACAGCAATCAGTGGTGGTGACCACCTTCGCCATGGACGTGGCCATGGGCGACTTCTTCGGCGGAAGCGTCGCGGATGTCGACCACTTTCACCTTGAAGTTCAGGCGCTGACCGGCCAGCGGGTGGTTGCCGTCGACGATCACGTCATCGCCTTCGATGTCGCGGATGGTGACGATCTGCATGCCGCCGTCCGGAGCGGAAGCGTGGAACTGCATGCCGACTTCCAGCTCGTCCACGCCTTCGAACATTTCACGGGTCAGGGTGGCAACCAGCTCGGCGCTGTATTCGCCGTAGGCATCGGCCGGCTCGACGGTCACGTCCAGCTCGTCACCGACCTGCTTGCCTTCCAGGGCCTTTTCCAGGCCACCGATGATGTTGTGGGCACCGTGCAGGTAGACCAGCGGAGCGCCGCCGGCGGAGCTGTCGATGACCTCACCCGCGTCGTTGGTCAGGGTATAGTCGATGGAAACCGCCTTGTTGGCCGCGATCTGCATGGTTCGAAACCTATCTGATATAGAAGTTGAGCGCGTAAGTTTACGCGGCGACGCCCCCGAATGCGACCCGAAGACGGACGGACGGGACAACGCGGCCCCGCCGCGCCTGCTTGACTTTCATCAGGACGAAGACGGCCACTGGGTGGCAGTCTTGTCCTGCGGCCACACCCAGCACCTGCGCCACCAGCCGCCCTGGCAGTCGCGGCCCTGGGTGCTGGACCCGCAGCAGCGCATGGCGCAGATCGGCCGCTGGTTCCCCTGCGGCTGGTGCGCCAAGGAATCCGTCAGCAACAAGGAGTAGGCATGCCGGCTCGCAATATCCTGGTGATCAACTGCGGCAGTTCGTCGATCAAGTTCGCTCTGGTTCGAGAGGGGCGCGACGACTTCATTCTCCACGGCCTGGCCGAACGTCTTGGCGCCAACGGCGCCAGCCTGCGCTGGCAGGGCGAGACCGACGAGCAACCGCAGACCCTGGAGCTGCCGGGCGCCGACCACAAGGCCGCCCTCGCCCGCCTGTTGCCGCTGGTGGCCCAGGCCGCACAGGGAGAACTGCACGCCATCGGCCACCGCGTGGTACACGGCGGCGAGCGCTTCACCCAGGCCTCGCGCCTGACCGATGAAGTGCTCAGCGCCATCCGCGAGACCTCCCCGCTGGCGCCGCTGCACAACCCGGCGAACCTGGTCGGCATCGACGCCGCCATGGCGCTCTACCCGGACCTGCCGCACATCGCCGTGTTCGACACCGCCTTCCACCAGAGCCTGCCCGAGCGCGCCTACCGCTACGCCATCCCGGAACCGCTGTACCGCGAGCAACACGTGCGCCGCTACGGCTTCCATGGCACCAGCCATCGCTACGTCAGCCACAAGGCGGCAGAAATGAGTGGGCTGGCCGTGGGCGACAGCTACTGGCTGTCCGCGCACCTGGGCAACGGCAGCTCCACCTGCGCTATTGCCAACGGCCAGAGCCGCGACACCAGCATGGGCCTGACCCCGCTGGAAGGCCTGATGATGGGTACCCGCTCGGGCGACGTCGACCCGAACCTGCACAGCCACCTGGCGCGCACCCTGGGCTGGAGCCTGGAGAAGATCGACCATATGCTCAACCACGACAGCGGCCTGCTCGGCCTGTCGGGACTGTCCAACGACATGCGTACCCTGGAGCACGCCCGCGAGCAGGGCCACGCCAATGCCGCGCTGGCCATCGAAGTATTCTGTTACCGATTGGCCAAGTCGCTGGCCTCGCTGACCTGTGCGCTGCCACGGCTGGACGGCATCATCTTCACCGGCGGCATCGGCGAGAACTCCGCGCTGGTGCGCAACCTGACGGTCAAGCACCTGCACGTGCTCAATCTCGAACTCGACGGCGAAGCCAACGCCCGCTGCGTGCGCGGCGTCGGCGGGCCGATCCACCTCGCCGGACATCCCCGCGTGCTGGTGATCCCGACCAACGAAGAGAAACAGATCGCACTCGACACCCTGGCTGTCCTCGACTGAAGATTCATCGGTTGCGCCCCACAAGGGCACAAACCACCCCTGCACGGCTTAAGGAGCCCGGATGCACACCTTCTTCCTCGCACCGACCGGTTTCGGTGTCGGCCTGACGTCCACCAGCCTGGGCCTGATCCGCGCCCTGCAACGCGCCGGCCTGAAAGTCGGCTTCTTCAAGCCCATCGCCCAACCCCACGCCGGGGACGACGGTCCGGAACGCTCCAGCGAACTGGTTGCACGCACCCATGGCCTCAACGCACCCACCCCGCTGTCGCTGGCCAAGGTCGAGCGCATGCTCGGCGACGGCCTGCTCGACGAGCTGCTCGAGGACATCGTCGGCATGTACAACAGCGCCGCCGTGGACAAGGACGTGATGATCGTCGAAGGCATGGTGCCGACCAAGCACGCCAGCTATGCCGCGCGCATCAACGCGCACCTGGCGCGCAGCGTGGACGCCGAGGTGATCCTCGTCTCCGCGCCCGACAACGAGACGGTGAGTGAACTGTCCGACCGCATCGAGATCCTCGCCCAGCTGTTCGGCGGCCCACGCGACCCGCATCTGGCCGGCCTGATCGTGAACAAGGTGCGCGGCGGCGAAAGCGACGACATGCCGCGTGACGCCGAAGAAGCCGCACGGCTGTTCGGCGAACGCCTGAAGGAACATTCCCCGCTGCTGCGCGATGGCGATGTGCGCCTGCTCGGCTGCATTCCCTGGCAGGACGAGATGAACGCCCCGCGCACCCGCGACGTGGCTGACCTGCTGGACGCCAGCGTGCTCAATGCCGGCGACTACGAGCAACGTCGAGTGCAGAAGATCATCCTCTGCGCGCCCTCGGCGCCGAACACCGTGCACCTGCTCAAGCCCGGCGTGCTGGTGGTGGTACCGGGCGACCGTGACGACATCATCCTCGCCGCGTGCCTGGCCGCCATGAACGGCGTGCCGCTGGCCGGCCTGCTGCTGTGTTCGGGCCTGGCGCCGGACGCTCGGATCATGGAGCTGTGCCGCAGCGCGCTACAGAGCGGCCTGCCGGTGCTGACGGTGAAGACCGGTTCCTTCGACACCGCCGGCGACCTGTCGCGGATGAACAAGGAAATCCCGGTGGATGACCGCGAACGCGCCGAGCGCGTCACCGAGTTCGTCGCCGAGCACATCGACTTCGGATGGCTCAAGGACCGCTGCGGCTCCCCCCACGAGCTGCGCCTGTCGCCGCCAGTGTTCCGCTACCAGCTGACCCAGCGCGCCAACCGTGCCGGCAAGCGCATCGTCCTGCCCGAGGGCAGCGAGCCGCGCACCGTGCAGGCCGCCGCCATCTGCCATGCCCGCGGCATCGCCCGCTGCGTGCTGCTGGCCAAGCCCGACGACGTGCAGGCGGTGGCGCAGATGCTGGGCATCGTACTGCCCGAGGACCTGGAAGTGGTCGACCCGGACCTGGTTCGCAGCCGCTACGTCGAACCCATGGTGGAGCTGCGCAAGGGCAAGAGCCTGAACGCGCCGATGGCCGAGCAGCAGCTGGAGGACAACGTAGTGCTGGGCACCATGATGCTCGCCCTGGACGAAGTGGACGGGCTGGTCTCCGGCGCCATCCATACCACCGCCAACACCATCCGGCCGGCCCTGCAGCTGATCAAGACGGCGCCCGGCTACAACCTGGTGTCCTCGGTGTTCTTCATGCTGCTGCCCGACCAGGTGGTGGTCTACGGCGATTGCGCGGTGAATCCCGATCCTTCGGCCAGTGACCTGGCGGAAATCGCGCTGCAGAGTGCCGCCTCGGCGCAGTCCTTCGGCATCACTCCGCGAGTGGCGATGATCAGCTACTCCACCGGCGAGTCCGGAACCGGCGCAGATGTCGAGAAAGTCCGCGAAGCTACACGCATCGCGCGGGAAAAACGCCCCGATCTGTTGATTGACGGCCCCTTGCAGTATGATGCCGCCGCCATCGCCAGCGTGGGCCGCCAGAAGGCGCCCGATAGCCCGGTGGCCGGACGCGCCAACGTGTACGTGTTCCCCGACCTGAACACCGGGAACACCACCTACAAGGCGGTCCAGCGCAGCGCCGACTGCGTCAGCATCGGGCCGATGCTGCAGGGCCTGCGCAAACCGGTGAACGACCTGTCGCGTGGCGCGCTGGTGGACGACATCGTCTACACCATCGCGCTGACGGCGATCCAGGCGCACAACGGCAAGGACGGCTGATAACCCAAGGCACGAGGGATGTGCCCAAGAACGCATCACGCGCCCGGCCGACCGGGCGCCTACGTACAAGGACCATTCCTCGATGTTGAGTTTCCTCCCGCACACCCTGCGCGGCATCCTCGCCACCCTGATCCTGGTGACGAGCACGCTGTGCTGGTGCATTCCGCTGCTGGGCATGTCGATCATCAAGCTGCTGCTGCCCTTCAACGCCGCCCAACTGGCGCTGAGCAAAATCATGAGCGTGATCGCCGAAAGCTGGATCACCTGCAACAAGGGCTGGATGAACCTCGTCCGCAGCACCGGCTGGAACGTACAGGGCCTGCAAGGGCTGCACTACGACCATTCCTACCTGGTCACCAGCAACCACCAGAGCTGGGTGGACATCCTCGTCCTGCAGTACCAGCTCAACCGCCGCATTCCCCTGCTGCGCTTCTTCCTCAAGCAGGAGCTGATCTGGGTCCCGGTGATCGGCCTGTGCTGGTGGGCGCTCGATTTCCCCTTCATGAAGCGCTACACCAAGGCCTACCTGGCCAAGCACCCGGAAAAGAAAGGCAAGGACCTGGAAACCACCCGCAAGGCGTGCGCCAAGTTCAGCCGCATCCCGGTGGCGATCTTCAACTTCCTCGAAGGCACCCGCTTCACCCAGGCCAAGCATGACGAGCAGAACTCGCCGTTCCAGCACCTGCTCAAGCCCAAGGCCGGCGGCATCGCCTTCGTTCTCGACGCCATGGGCGAGCAGCTGCGCACCCTGGTCAACGTCACCATTCACTATCCCGATGGTCGCCCGACCTTCTGGTGCCTGCTGTCCGGCCGCCTGCGTTCGGTGGTGGTGCGCTTCGAGGAGATGGAAATCCCCCGCCAGTTCATTGGCAAGAGTTATGACCAGGACGAGGGCTACCGCGCCGAGTTCCAGTTGTGGGTGAACCAGCTGTGGGAGCGCAAGGACCAGTTGCTGAGCCAGCTGCACCGCGAGTTCCCTGCCGCCAGAGCCTGATGCCTACCTGGAAAATCCTGCGCGGGCCTCAACCCTCGCCCCCACCCTCTCCCTGAAGGGAGAGGGTTAGGGAGAGGGAAATTCCAGGCAAGGACTTTCAGGAAGAGACAGTCACCTTTACAGGTTAAATCCGCTGCCCCCCCCAATGTCTGCGGAAACGAAAAAGCCCGCCAATCGGCGGGCTTTTTCATGGGCGCTGATTACTGCTGGTACTGCTGAGTCTGCGCGTTGGGCAGGGCCTTCAGGTTCACTTCCACGCGGCGGTTCTGTGCGCGGCCGTTGGCGTCGGCGTTGGAGGCAACCGGCTGGTCCGGGCCCATGCCACGGGTGCTGACGCGAGTACCGTCGACACCCTGGGAGGTCAGGTAGGTTGCAACGGACTGCGCGCGACGCTGGGACAGGTCCATGTTGTGCTGGCGGCTGCCGGTGCTGTCGGTGTAGCCGACGATCTCGATGCTGTTCTGGTTGAACTCCTTGAAGGAGTTGGCCAGGTTGTTCAGCGGGGTGTAGAAGGACGGCGCGATGTTCGCCGAGTCGGTGGCGAAGGTGATGTTGCCCGGCATGATCAGCTTGATGTCGTCACCCTGGCGCTCGACCTGCACGCCGGTGCCCTGCATCTGCTGACGCAGCTTGGCTTCCTGCTTGTCGGCGTAGTAGCCGTAGCCGGCGGCGGCAGCACCGATGGCGGCGGCGCCAATCATCGCGCCCTTGCCACGGTTGTCGTGGTTGATCGCGGCACCGGCGACGGCGCCGGCCAGCGCACCGAGCGCACCGTACTTGGCGGTCTTGCTCATGCCGCCTTCGGCCGGCGGGGCCTGGGTGTTGGGGTCATAGGGATTCTGGGAGGCGCAACCGGCCATGAGGGCAAAGGCGGTGGCAGCCGCGACCATGGACAGACTACGTGCGGTGAACATGTCGGATGACTCCTCGAATAGCGAAACACCCATTAGTGGGCGGCAGGTTAGAGCTTAGGTCGTGCAAATAATTCCGTAGCAACCTTAAGCACGGATGAAGGGGTTTTCCCGCATCTCGTCGCCCAGGCAGGTATCCGGCCCATGCCCGGTGACCACGGTCGCCTCTTCGTCCAGCGAATACAGGCGGTCGCGGATCGAGCGTTCGATGGTGGCGTAGTCGCCGCCCCACAGGTCGGTACGGCCAATACTGCGGCGGAACAGGGTATCGCCGGCGATCAGCAACTTGTCTTGGGGAAACCAGAAGCTCATGGAGCCGGGGGTATGCCCCGGCGTGTGCAGCGCCACACCACAGCCGCAGGCCAGCTCCTCGTCGTCGGCCAGCCACTGGTCCGGCGCGGGCACCGGCGTATAGGGCACGCCGAACATGCGGCACTGCATTTCCAGGTTGTCCCAGAGGAACTGGTCGTCCTTGTGCAGGTGCAGGGTCGCGCCGGTCTTCTCCTTCATCTGCCCGGAGGCGAGGAAGTGATCCAGGTGGGCGTGGGTGTGGATGATGCTGACCACTTTCAGCCCCAGCGCATCGAGGCGCTGCAGGATCAGTTCGTGGTCGCCGCCCGGATCGACGACGATGGCCTTCTTCGTCAGCGGGTCGCCGATGATGGTGCAGTTGCACTGCAAGGGGCCGACAGGGAAGGTTTCGCGGATCAGGGCAGGCTGGTCGCTCATCGAAGACTCGCTCGGTTGCGGAAGAACACGGCGCACATTTTCGCCGATTCCGCCCTGCCCTGGCGAGTCGATGGATCGAGTGTTCAGTCGTCCTGGCGGTAGTCCGTGGGCAGCTTGCCGGTCCACTTGCGGAAGGCCCGGCGGAAGTTCGACGGGTCGTTGAAGCCCAGCAGCAGCGCGATCTCGTAGAGCGGCAGGTGGGTCGTGGTGAGGTATTGCAGCGCCAGGCGCTTGCGTACGTCGTCGAGCACTTCCTGGTAGGTGGTGCCCAGGTTCGAAAGATGTCGACGCAGGCTGCGGCCGCTGGTGTGCAGGTCGGCGGCCACGCTTTCCAGGTCGGGGAATTCGCCGGGGCGCGCCAGCAGCAGGCGGCGGATGCGGGTCAGCAGGCCTTCCTGCACGTCCAGCGTGGCCAGCAACGCCTCGCACTGCTGCTCGCACATCTGCACCGTGGCCGGGTTGGCCAGCGCCATGGGCCGCGCCAGGTACTCGCTGGGCAGGCCGATGAAGTGGAAAGGCTGGTCAAACAGCACTTCACAGCCGAACACCTCGGCGTAGCGCTCGACGTAGGCGGGCTCAGCATGGGCGAAGCCCACACTGACCCCCTGCAAGGGTTCGCCGACGAGGAAGCGGGCGATGGTATGCAGGCTGGTCATCAGGCCTTCGGCGGCGAAGCGGCTGGTGGGACCGAGGGGAATCGACTCGCTGGCGCGCAGGTAGGACACGCCGCCGTCCTCCACCATTTCCAGGTCGTAGGCCAGGCCGAGCACACGGTAGTACTTCAGGGCGAAAGCAATGGCGCGTCCGAGGTTGGCGCTGGAGAGCACCGCATAGCCGAGGATGCCGTGGGTGGAGACGTTCAGCCGCTGCCCCAGCAGCAGGCCGAAGGCCGGCTCGTTGCAGTGCACCAGGGCGGTACTGGAGAGCTGATGGAAGTCGATGAAGGACAGGCGGCCGTTGGGGCTCTGCAGCACCTCGGGGCGCACACGGGCCAGCTCGAACAGGCGCACACGCGGCACGCCCAGCTCTTCGGCGAGATCGAGAAGCGCCTGCGCATAGGCGACAGGCACCAGTTCGGCGGTGAAATTGAGCGGTTGTTTCATCGTTCTTCTTATAGTGACCGCTGGCCGGATATGACCGGAAAGTTGGCAGACAATAACCTTGTGACGCTTTCCCTACAAGCCCAGAGTAATGACCATGGACAACCACAACAATGGAGCCGCCATGGCCAGCACCACCCCCGCAGGACTGGAGATCAAGCCCCGGCACATGGACTTCGATCTGCCCGATCCGCTGCCGCGCCACTGGCACGGCGGAGACGCCTTCAAGTCCCACCTGTTCGATGCCATGTCGGTACTCTTCCCCGACGGCGAACGCTTCTTCATCGACTCGGTGCGGCAGTTCCGCGAGCAGATCACCGACCCGGTGCTCAAGGAGCAGATCCGTGGCTTCATCGGCCAGGAGGGCCACCACAGCCGTGAGCACCTGACCTATAGCCAGCGCCTGCGCGACCAGGGCTACGACATCACCGCCATCGAGAAGCGCGCCCAGGCGCGCATCCGCTTCACCCAGAAGAAATTCCCGGCCAAGCGCCAATTGGCCGCGACTGCCGCACTGGAACACATCACCGCGATCATGGCCAACGGGCTGCTGACCGACCCGCGCACCATGGAAGGCGCCGACCCGGTGATGCAGCGCCTGTGGCGCTGGCACGCGCTGGAGGAAACCGAGCACAAGGCAGTGGCCTTCGACGTCTACAACCAGGTCTGCGGTAGCCGCAAGCTGCTGCGCCGGGCGATGCGCATGGCCACCTTCTTCTTCGTGCTGGATACCTTCCGCGGGCTGGTGCACATGCTCAAGGTGGACGGCCTGCTGTGGAACTGGCGCGTCTGGCGTGACGGCATCAAGTGGACCTGGGGCAAGCACGGCGTGTTCCGCCCGCTGCTGCGTGAATACATGGACTTCTTCAAGTCCGACTTCCACCCCTGGCAGCACAACAACCTCGATGTGCTCTACGAAGTGCGCAAGGAGTACGACCCGCAGCCACTGGCTCACGCTGGCTGATCCGCCCTTCGCTTCGCACACCGCCCCGCCTTGCCGGGGCGGTGTCGTTTCCAGTGCCGACCGCGGACTTCCCCGTAGGATGGGTGGAGCGCAGCGATACCCATGCTGTCGGCGCGCGGGAACCGATGGGTATCGCTTCGCTCCACACCATCCTACGAAAAGCGCTTGGGCAGAACGAAAAGCCCGGCACATGGCCGGGCTTTTCATTGAGCGATCAACAGTCAGGCATGCAGGAAGCGAAGCGCATCCGCCGCCGACTCCTCGGGGATTTCTTCCATCGGGATATGCCCCACGCCCGGGTAGACCTTCACTTCGATCCCCGGAACATCGCGCTGCCACATCGGCACGTGGCGCGGCGAAATCCAGCGATCGCGCTCGCCCCACATCAGCAGCGTCGGCACCTTCAGCGCGGCGACGCGGTTGGGGGTGGTAGGCAGCTCCTCGCGGTTGGCCTTCACCAGCACGCGGAAGATATCGATCATCGCGCGGCGGTTGCCCGGCCGGCGGCTGATGTCGTAGTAACGGTCGATTACGCCCGGCTTGATCTTGCGTGCATCGCCGTAGACTTCCTTGATGCCCTGAGCCACCAGGGCGCGCGGCATCCACATCGGCATCATGAGGCCGGCACCGGGCAGCACCGCACTGGCGATCATCAGCGGGACCTTCTGCATGTAGTAGCCGGCCGGGTCGATCAGGATCAGCCGCTCGACGCGGTGGGCATTGGCCAGCGCATAGTTCCAGGCGATGTAGCCGCCCAGGGAGTTACCGGCGATGGACACCTGCTTGAGGTCCAGGCGGTCGAGGAACATCCCGAACACCTTCACCAGGCGCTCGCCGTCGTACTCGCGGTCCTGGCCGCCACCGGTGAGGCCGAAGCCGGGCACATCGAGGCGGATGATGCGGAAGTGCTCGGCCAGCTCGACGACCCAGCCATCCCAGGTGTGCAAGGAGGCCATCACACCGTGGACCATCACCAGCACCGGCTTGTCCGGGCTGCCTTCGTCGCGGTAGTGGATATCGAAACCGTCGACGTGGATGAACTTCGAGCCGGATTCGGGCGAAGCGTAGCGCGCCTTCAGCGCGGCCAGTGGCAGCGGGCCGAAACCGTAGCGGGCCAGGCCCTCGGCCAGCGGCGGTTGCACAGACAATGTGGCGGTCATGGACGAGTGACTCCCGTGCTTGTTGTTCTAAAGCCCGAATCACACCACAGCGCCCTCGCCGCCGCGCCCAACCTAGGTAGTGTCGAGGCCCGTCACGGGATGACGCAGGCCTTGCACCTCGTTAACCTAGCCCGACCCGCCCTCGCGCAAGGAAAGCCCGTTCGTGCCGATCCTCATTCGCCGTTCGCTGTGGCCGCTGGCCGTGCTGTTGCTGCTCCTGTGCCGCCCGGCCCTGTCTGCCGACCTGTACTACCTGGGCCAGAAGATTCCCGACATCCAGCGCAACTGGACCAGCGCCGACTACCAGGTGCTGATCGATGCCCTGAAGAAGATCGACGAAACCCAGGTCAACGGCCTGCCCCGGCGCAGCGGCGAGTTCACCGGGCCAATCTACCAGCGCATGGTCAGCGAGGAGAATTTCCGTCCGCAGCTGAACATCTACGCGCCGCTGGAGCTGCGGCAGAACGAGGCGCGCGAGGTGCTGTTCAAGCTCAAGGAACTGATGCGCCTGTACTTCAACTTCCGCGCCGCCAAGCAGCCCTACGGCGCCGAGGCACTGGGCCTGATGAGCTACTCGCTGCGCGAGCAGGCGATCCTGTTCAACCTGACGGTGGAATTCTGGATGACCCTGGCGCAGAGCGAGCAGCGCAACCCGGTGCGCCTGCAAGGCATGCAGGAAGCCAAGGCTGCCGCCTCGATGCTGACCAGCAGTGCGCTGGACTACCTCGGCCTGACCGCGCAGTTCGACCGCCAGGACCTGGTGCTCTACAGCGCCGAACTGGCCAAGCAGTTGCCCGAACTCTTCATCCACCTGCCGCCGGAAGTCCGCGTGCAGCTGCTGATGCGCGTGGATGAACTGGCGCAGAAGCACGCCTACCCGGAAGTGCGCGAGAACATGCGCGACCTGCTGCCGGTGCTGCAGACGATCCAGGCGGACGTGCAGAAGCAGCTGGCCGCCCCGGCCAAGGGGCAGCCTGTGCCCAAGGGGCTGGACTTGAGCGCTCCGCCGGAAGCGGAGAAGAAGAAGGGAATGTGAGACTCGTCAACGGGTAATTAGAACGCTGAGGCCAGTGCAGCATCGGTGTACGCGGTTCGACACCCTCTCCCCAGCCCTCCCCCTGAGGGGAGAGGGGGCCGTTCGGTGCATTCTGGATTGCAGGAGTCAGCCGGAAGCGGTGCGGAGCATCCTTGATACGCCGGGTCCAGCCCTCGCTACGGACCAGTCCTCTCTCCCGCTTGCGGGGGAGGGTTAGGGAGGGGGTGCACGGTCGGTCGATAAGCCGAAATCAAAGACCTGCGCCAACACCTTCTACCGCAACAACCCCAACTCCTTCGCCCGTGCCACCGCCTGGGTGCGGCGTTCAACGCCGAGCTTGTCATTGATGTGGCGGGCGTGGCTCTTCACGGTGTGCAGCGAGATGAACAGGCGCTCGCTGATTTCCTGGTTCGAGCAGCCCTGGGCGATCAGTTCCAGCACCGCCAGCTCGCGCCCGCTCAGGCAATCGTTGAGCACCGCACCCCGCTCCGGCGGGGCTGGCAGGCGCTCACGCAAGGCGTCGATGGCCGGTGATGAAGCGCGCACGGCCAGTTGCTCGCGCAACCACTCCGGATGCTGCAGCAGCACTTCATGCAACGGGATCAGCAGGCCGACCGCCAGACCATTCAGGCACTCGCCCAGCTCGAAGGAAGCTTCGCGCTCGCGGCCGTCCTGCAGCAGCAGAGCGACCAGTTGGCCCTGGGCGAAGCGCGCCTGCAACTGCGCACCGCCTTGCAGGGCACCGCTGGCCACAGCGCGCAACCGCGCCTCGGCGTCGGCCATGCGGCCCTCGCGGCGCTCCAGCTGGGATTGCAGCATCTCCACGTTGCGCGGCAACTGCGGCGAACATTCCGGAGGGGTGGCCGGCTCGTCGCCCGTGTAGGTGTCGCGCAGGCGTTCCAGCCAGGCAGTGGCCAGTTCGACCTGGCCCTGGCCAAGCCAGAGCTCGCACTTGATCAGGGTGATGGCCGACAGGTAGTACACCGGCGGCACATCCCACACGTGCATCATCCGCTCGACCTCGGCGAGGTGGGCGAAGGCGCGGGTGTAATTACCCAGTCGACCTTCCAGGCTGGCCAGCACGCAGAAGCCGATCACCAGGCTGATGTCGCGGCAGGCGCGGGCTTCCTCGATACCGGCCGTGAGGCATTTGCGCGCCTCGTCCGGCTGCAGCGCGAGGCTGCGCAGGTAGCCCTGGTAAAGCATCAACCGGCCACGTACGGCATAGCGACGCTGGGAAGACAGGCCGGACAGCCGCGCCAGGCCCTGGCGCACTTCGTCCTCGGCACGCAGCACCTCGCCGCGCGCCTGCAGCACGCGGGCACGGTCGTAATGCACCATGGCCTCGAACAGCGGATTGCCGAAGCGCTGCGCCAGTTCCAGGGCTTCCCGATTGAGCCCGCGTGCGCGCCACAGGTCGTCACGCACGATGGCCAGGTTACTCAGGGTCGACAGGCACAGCAGGCGGGGGCCGAAGCGCTCCGGACCGAGGCCTTGCATGGCCTCCTCGCAGTGCCGCTCAGCCGCCTCGATCTCGCCACGACCGCGGGCGATCACACCCGCCAGCGCCTGCCATTGAGCAAGCAAATCGCGATGAGCCGTGGCATCGGCGGCAGGCAGGAAGCGCGACAGCTGCGACGCCAGCTCTTCAGCCGCGTCCAGCTGGCAAGCCAGCGCCAGCGCCCAGCTGTACAGCACGATCAGGCGCGGCGTGCTGGCCAGCAGGCTGTCGGGCAGATCCATCTTCCAGCGCAGCAGCGTGGCGACGTTCTGCTCGGCCAGCAGTTGTTCTTCGGACAGGCTCTGCACCAGGCTCGCCGCGACTTCCGGGTGGCCGGCGCGCAGGGCCTGCTCCACCGCGTCGTCGAACAGCCCCTGGGCGCTGAACCAGCGGCAGGCGCGCAGGTGCAGCGCCGCCGCCGACGGGCCGGAACCGGGCAACGGACGCGCCAGCAACAGGTCGGAGAACAGGTGGTGATAGCGGAACCATTGACCCTGCTCGTCCAGCGGCACGAGGAACACCTGGTGTTGCTGCAGGTGGCGCAGGATCGAGGCGCTGTCATGGGCATCACGCAACGCGTCGCACAACTCGGCGGAGAAGCGCTCGAAGCGCGCGGTCTGGGCCAGGAACATCTGGACCTCCGGCGACTGCTTGTCGATCACCTCTTCCAATAGATAGTCGCGGATCAGCTCTTCGGCGCCGTGCACCGAAAGATCCGGCACATTGGCCGCCAGCTCGTCGCCATGGGCCAGCAGCCACAGGCGCAGCCCGGCAATCCAGCCCTCGCTGCGCTCGACCAGGTTGTCGAGGGCGTTGTCGTCCAGCTGCGCGCCGTTGGCCGAGACCAGCTGCGCAGTTTCCTCGACGGTCAGGCGCAGGTCCTGTTCGGTGAACTCCAGCAGCTGCCGCGACAGGCGCAGGCGCGCCAGGTGCCAGTCCGGCCGCTGACGGCTGGTGACCAGCACGACCAGGCCGGCGGGCTGGTGATTGAGGAGGAACTGCAGGCAGCGATCCAGCACAGCCCCCTGGGCCAGGTGATAGTCGTCCAGCACCAGCAGCAACGGGCGGTCGACAGACAGGCTGTCCACCAGCTCATCGAGCAGGTCGTCGAGCCAGGCCTCGAACGCAAAAGGCTGGTGGCGCTGGCGCATCTTCAGCAGGGCCAGGGCTTCTTCGCCGAGAGTGGGGAAATGCAGGCGGAGGCCTTCGAGCAGGCGTTCGAGGAAACGTCCGGGATCGCTGTCCCTGGCACTGAGCCCCAGCCACAGGCTGCGCCAGTGATTCTCCAGCGTCTGACAGAATTCGATGGCCAGCGAGCTTTTGCCGAACCCGGCCGGCGCGGATACCAGTATCAGCCGCCCCTGCAGCCCCGCGGCCATGCGCTGGCACAACCGAGAACGGGCGACGTGGCCATGCGGCAGCGGCGGCCGGAAGAAGCGGCTGCCGGCCGTGCTGGGGGGAACATCGGTCAGACTTGGCAGAGTCGAGAAGTCGGTCATCGGCCTGGCTCTTGCTCTAGCTCTTATAGCGGTCAACGAAGGTCACACTGCCGTCCGAGCCTAGCCGCTCGCGGTCGGGAATAGAAGTCGATTTTGTTACCTTTGCTCACAACATGACCAGAAGACGTCCTACATTCCGCCATCCATTCATCTGACAGATGATCCCCCATAAAAAAACCGGCCCGAAGGCCGGTCTTTTTTCACCGCGGTACCACCCGTGGGGATCGGGGGATCAGCGCACGCCCTCCTGGCGAAGCGCTGCCGGGGTGAAGTCGCTTTCCGAAGCGCTGTAGTTGAAGTCGTAGGCAGATTTCTCCTCGTTCTTCAGACCCAGCACCAGGTAGCGACCGGACAGCAGGTCATACAGGGTTTCCGCGGTGTACCACGGTACCTGGTAGTTGTAGTAGTACTGGTTGAACGCCTCGGCTACGCGCCACAGGGTGCCGCGACCGTCGTAGTGGTCGATCTCCACGGCCTGCCAGGTGTCCTCGTCGATGAAGAAGTCACGCTTGGCATAGATGTGGCGCTCGCCCGGCTTCAGGGTGGCGGTCACGTGCCACACGCGGTGCAGCTCGTAACGGGCCAGGTCCTGGTTCAGGTGACCGGGCTTGATGATGTCCGAATACTTCAGCTTCGGATCGTCCATCTTGTAGTTGTTGTACGGGATGTACAGCTCCTGCTTGCCCACCAGTTTCCAGTCGTAGCGGTCCGGTGCGCCGTTGTACATGTCCAGGTTGTCGGAGGTGCGCAGGCCATCGGCGGCGGTACCCGGGCCGTCGTAGGAGACCTGCGGGGCACGGCGAACGCGGCGCTGACCGGCGTTGTAGAGCCAGGCCAGACGCGGTTCCTTCACCTGGTCGAGGGTCTCGTGCACCAGCAGCACGTTACCGGCCAGGCGCGCCGGAGCAGTGACACGCTGCTTGAAGTAGAAGAGCACGTTGCTCGGCTTGCTGGCGTCGTAGTCCTTCAGGTCGGTACGGAAGACGAACTCGTCCTGGAAGTACACCAGCGAGTAGGAGCCGTTGACCTGCGGAGTCGCCTGGGTCACCAGACGGCGCACGTGGCCGCCGCGGTAGCGGGTAATGTGGTTCCAGATGACTTCCAGGCCGTCCTTCGGAATCGGGAAGGGGTTGGCCACCTGGAAGTTCTCCAGGCCGTTGCCGCCCTGCAGCAGCTTGGTACTGGTGGCGTTCTTCTTGGTCGCCTCCAGCACATTGGCCGGCACGGTAGCGGTACGATGCGTGGTGTACACCGGCATCTTGTAGGTGTCGGGATAGCGCTTGAACATGGCCTGCTGGCCGGGGGTCAGCTTGTCCTTGTACTGGTCCATGTTCTGCGCGGTGATGGTGAACAGCGGCTTCTCGCTGGCGAACGGATCGCTGAGGAAGCCCTTGCTGTCGGCAGTACCGGCGTTCTTGGGCAGGCCACCGGTCCAGGCCGGGATGCTGCCGTCGGCGTTGCCGGCCTTTTCCGCGCCCATGGGGGTGAGGGTGGAACCCAGCTTCGCCGCTTCATCGGCAGAGACGGCCGCCATCACCTGGGAGGCGATGAGGCTGAGCGCCAGGGCGCCCGTGTGCAGCAGGATCTTTGTTGTTCTCATTCGTTTATCGTCCTCGTTGAGTCTTTGCCCACCGTGATGGCCGCCCCTGCGGGGATGCCCTGAAAGAACGGTTCACGGGTCTTGTCTGCTGCCCCGCGCGGCCAGGTCACCCGACCGCGCAGATGGCCCGCCGCGAGGGCGGGCCGCTTGCCGGTTGAACGGCCGGCTTAGAAGGTCACCCCGAAGCTCAAGCTGACGAAGTCACGGTCGTCGACGGTGGAGTACTTGCCGTCGAAGTAGTTGGTGTAGGCCAGGCTGGCGGTGTAGGTGTTCAGGTAGTCGGCGTCGATACCCAGGCTGACCGCCTTGCGGCCTTCCTCGAAGTTGCCGCCGGGGCCGGGAGAGTAGCCGTCCACGTCGTGGGACCAGGCCACGTTGGGCTTGAGGTTCACGCCGGCGAAGACGTCGTTGTAGTCCCAGATGGCGCGAGCGCGGTAGCCCCAGGAGTCGGCGGTGGTGAAGCCATCGCTTTCGCAGTTGCGGCTGACGTTGTTGGCATTGGTGGTGCCCAGGGTGGAAGCGTTCAGCGCCTCGCAGGTGGCCAGGCCGTTGAGGGTGCCATTCAGCGGGCCGGGGCCGAAGACCGGGTCACGGCCGTAGCGCGCCTTGTTCTGGCTTTCCAGGCCGCCGACGTGGGTCCAGCCGACTTCGCCCACCAGGGTCAGACGCTCGGCGCCCATGACCTGGTCGAAGAAGTGGGTGAAGGTGGTCTGCAGCTGGGTGACTTCCTTGCGGCGGTAGCCGTGCAGGTCCTGGCCGGCGGTGCCGGTCAGCACGGAGGCGTTGTCGTAGACGTGGTTGCCGCCGATGGAGACCGGGTCCAGGCCGGAATACAGGATGTCGGTGGTATTCAGCTGCACCGGGGCGTTCGGACGGTAGCTGATCTCGCCCTGCCAGGCGGTGCCGGTGGGCAGCGTGGTGGAGAAGCTCAGGCCGTACAGGCGGATATCTTCGGGGTACTCGATGAAGTAGCTGGAGTTGCCCGCCATCGCCGCCGCGCCGGCCTGGGCCGCCAGGGACGGGCTGATCGCCGCGATGTTGGTGATCAGCTGGTTGATCTGCGCCACCTTGGAGGCGTCTGCGCCACGGCCACTGAAGATCGGCAGGCGGCTGTGATAGTTCATGTAGTAGCCGCCGAACTCGGTGTTCAGGCTGTCGGCGAAGTACTTCAGGGAGAAGCCGTACTGGCCGCTGTCACGGGCATCACGATCCGGACCGCGCTGGACCACCAGGCCTTCGTTCCACGGCGAGGGGGTTACCGCCAGGTTCGGGCCGAGCAGGCCGTTCAGGGTACGAATCGAGGCAGCGTTGTTGGTCAGCACCGCCAGGTTCTGGGTACAGCCGTCAGCCACCACGTCCGGCTGGGAGAAGAAGGTGCCGCAGTTGTCGACCACCGTCTGATCCCACTCCAGCTGGTAGAAGCCTTCGGCGGAAAGGTTCTCGGTGAGGTTCTGCGACAGGTAGAACATGTTCACCGGCACCAGGGCTTCCTTGATCTCGGAGCCTGGACGGCGGAAGGCGGTGACGTCGAACGGGTTGATCACGCTGATGCCGTTCTGGATGAAGGTGCTCTCGCCCCAGTTCACCACCTGCTTGCCCAGACGCACGGTGCCCGGCAGATCGGCGATGTTGTAGTTGTGGTAGATGAAGGCGTCGAGGATTTCGCCGCCGGAGGCCTGGGCGGCTTCCTTGCGGTTATGGTCGGAGAGCGGCTTGAACTCGGTGTTCTCGTCCTTCTGCTCGAAGTCGTACCAGTACTTGCCGCGCACGAAGACGCCGGTATCGCCGTACTTGAGTTCGAGGTCGTGGATGCCCTTGAAGATCTTCGAGAAGGTCTTGCCGGCCTTGTAGTTCAGGTGACCATCGTCGGAGGTCTGGGACAGGCCCTTGCCACCGTTGTTCACGCCGATGAGGTTGCTGTTCGGATTCTGCGTCGACCAGCTGGCCCCCACGGACAGCGTCGAGTCGAACGAGCCTTCGATTTCCCCGATGTTGAAGCTGACAGCGGAGGCGGGAGCCGCCAGCGAAGAAGCCAGACTGACTGCCAGCGGCAACCGTGCCAGGCGCCAGATATGTTGCATGGTTTTCATCGACGCTACTCCATGTGTTTTTTGTTATGAGTAGCGGCGACTATATCCAGCGTCCTAAGGTGCTTGATCGCTCGAAAGTGTGATTTGTCTTACAAAGGCCCTGACTAGACGCCTGCGCAGGCCCCGAGGTGGCGTGGCCACTGGGCTGCGCCGTGCCAAGCGCTTGCTTGGCACGACCGCCCGAAAACCGTGACTTGCCGGTCGTCGGTCACACCGTGGAGAGGAAAGCGCTGCCGGCCTCCTGCCATTGGGCGATGTCTACCCGGATACGCTTCTTGTCGAGCTTGCCGACACTGGTCTTGGGAACTTCAGTAACAACGGCGATCTGCGAGGGAATGGCCCACTTGTTGATGTGGCCCTGCTCGACGAAAGGCTTGAGGTGTTCGCGCAGCGCCTTGGCATCCAGCGCCTGGCCGTCGCGCAGCACCAGCAGGGCGAACGGGCGCTCGCCCCACTGCGGATCGGGCACACCGACCACCGCGACCTCGCGTACCGAAGGGTGACGGCTGATGAGGTCTTCCAGCTCCAGGGAGGACAGCCACTCGCCGCCGGTCTTGATCACGTCCTTGATGCGGTCGCGGATGTCGATGAAGCCCATGCCGTCCAGGGTCGCCACGTCACCGGTGTGCATCCAGCCGCCGGCCCAGAGCTCCTCGCCCTTTTCCGGCTCGCGGAAGTAGCCCTGGGTCAGCCAGGGCGCGCGCAGCACCAGCTCGCCCTGGGACTCGCCGTCCGCCGGGTGGAACCGGCCGTGCTCGTCCATGATCGCCGCCTCCACCAGCGGCACCGGCACGCCGGCCTTGATGCGGTAGGTGGTGCGCTCATCCTCGCTGCCGGCGCAGAGTTCCTCGTTGAGGTAACCGCAGGAAATCAGCGGGCAGGTTTCGGACATCCCGTAGGCCGCGGTGAGCTGGATGCCACGGGCCTTGGCGGCGTCGTACAGCGCGTGGTTGAGGGCGCTGCCGCCAATGATGATCTTCAGCCCGCCGAAGTCATGGTCCTTGGCGCTGGCGGCGTTGAGCATCATCTGCAGGATGGTCGGCACGCAGTGGGAGAAGGTCACCTTTTCCTCACGGATCAGCTTGCACAGCAGCTCCGGCTCGTAACGGCCCGGATACACCTGCTTCACCCCCAGCATGGTCGCCACGTAGGGCACGCCCCAGGCGTGGACGTGGAACATCGGGGTAATCGGCATGTACACGTCGTCGGTGCCCATCAGGCGGATGCTGTCCAGGCTGCCGATGGTCGCGGCCATGGCCAGGGTGTGCAGCACCAGCTGGCGGTGGGTGAAGTACACGCCCTTGGGGTTGCCGGTGGTGCCAGTGGTGTAGAAGGTGGTCGCCACCGAGTTCTCGTCGAAGTCGGGGAAGGCATAGCGCGGGCTGGCGGCGGCCAGCAGGGTTTCGTACTCGCCGACGCAGTCGGGCAGTGTGCAGGTCTTGTCGGCGCCATCGGTGATCAGCAGGGTCTTTTCCACCGTGGTCAATTGCCCGGCGATGCCCTGGTAGAGCGCGGCGAACTCGCTGTTGACCAGCACGAAGCGGTCATCGGCGTGGTTCATGGTGTAGAGAATCTGCTCCGGCGAGAGGCGGATGTTGATGGTGTGCAGCACCGCGCCGATCATCGGGATGGCGAACATGCACTCCAGGTAACGGTGACTGTCCCAGTCCATCACCGCCACGGTGTCACCGGCCTTCACGCCGGCCTCGGTCAGCACGTTGGCCAGTCGCGCGACGCGTTCGTTGAACGTGGCGTAGCTGTAGCGCACGGTGTCGCGGTAGACGATTTCCCGGCCTTTCTCGTAACGGCTGCCCGACAGCAGCAGGCTCTTGATCAGCAGCGGGTACTGGTAGGCGTTCTGTGCAGCGGGGATGACGCGGGTTTTCAGCATGGCGTACGCACTCTCAAGGCTGGATCTCATCAGGATGAGACCGACTCTAGAGCGCCGGGTGTGTCCATTCATCAGTCAAAAGAGTGATTTGCCGATGACTCTATGGCCACATCCGGTCACGCGGTAGAATCCTGGCGCCCGGTCGTTCACGCCCGGTACCCAGATAGCGCATCACAACAAGAGCGAAGAGGTTAGTCATGTCCGAGATCGTCATCGTCAGCGGCGCCCGTACTCCCATGGGCGGCTTCCAGGGCAGCCTGTCCGGCGTTTCCGCCGTCGACCTGGGCGCCATCGCCATCCGCGAAGCCATTTCCCGTGCCGGCATCCAGCCCGAGGACGTGCAGGAAGTGATCATGGGCAACGTGCTGCCCGCCGGTCTGAAACAGGGCCCGGCCCGCCAGGCGTCGCTGAACGCCGGCCTGCCCGCCGCCACCGGCTGCACCACCATCAACAAGCTCTGCGGCTCGGGCATGAAGGCCGTGATGCTGGCCCATGACCTGCTCAAGGCCGGGACCAACAGCGTGATGGTCGCCGGTGGCATGGAAAGCATGTCCAACGCCCCCTACGTCATCGAGAAGGCCCGCACCGGCCTGCGCATGGGCCACGGCGAGATCAAGGACCACATGTTCCTCGACGGCCTGGAAGACGCCCGCACCGGCCGCCTGATGGGCTCGTTCGCCCAGGAAACCGCCGATAAGTACAACGTCACCCGCGAAGAGATGGACGCCTACGCCATCGAGTCCCTGCAGCGCGCCCAGGCCGCCATCAAGGACGGTTCGCTGGCTTCGGAAATCGTCCCGGTCACCGTCACCACCCGCAAGGGCGAGACCATGGTGAAGGACGACGAGCAGCCGCTGACCGCCAACCTGGACAAGATTCCTGGCCTGCGCCCGGCCTTCCGCAAGGACGGCACCATCACCGCCGCCAACGCCAGTTCCATCTCCGACGGCGCTTCCGCGCTGGTCCTGATGACCGCCGAAGAAGCCGCACGCCGTGGCCTGAAGCCGCTGGCGAAGATCGTCGCCCACGCCACCCAGAGCCAGGACCCGGCCGAGTTCACCCTGGCCCCGATCGGCGCCATGACCAACCTGTTCAAGAAGGCCGGCTGGAGCAAGGACGACGTCGACCTGTTCGAGATCAACGAAGCCTTCGCTATGGTCACCATGCTCGCCATGCGCGAACACGGCCTGGACCACGCCAAGGTCAACGTCTACGGCGGCGCCTGCGCCCAGGGCCACCCGGTCGGCTCCACCGGCTCGCGCATCATCGTCACCCTGATCAACGCCCTGCAGAAGAAGGGCGGCAAGCGCGGCGTGGCCTCGCTGTGCATCGGTGGCGGCGAAGCCACCGCCGTGGCGATCGAGCTGGTCTGATTCTCGATCCGGCATGAAGAAGGGGCGCCTCGGCGCCCCTTCTTCGTTTCAGGTCATCGACCTGGACACCGAGCATGAGGCGCAACCCTGCGTCCAAAAGCACGGAAATTTCCGCCCCCATCATCCGAACACGGGGGCAAGAACCCGGCGCCACGCTCCCTAGCATGGGCAGTCTCTTCGTCTGAGAGTGCCCTTCCATGTCCAACGACTTCAACGATGACGAGCCCGCTCGCCGTCGCTTCCTGAAAAGCTCGCTGACCCTGATTCCAGCTGTGACCCTGCTGGGCAGCGCCAGCCTGCTGGCCGACAGTGCCACCACCGAGACCGCGCCGCCCGCGGCAGAAGAGGCCAAGCCCACCGACGGCAGCTACGTGCCGCTGTACTTCAACGATGAGGAATGGCTGTTCCTGCTGGCCGCCTGCGACCGCCTGATCCCCAGCGATGACAATGGCCCCGGCGCAGTCGCCGAGGGCGTGCCGGCGTTCATCGACCGGCAGATGGAAACCCTCTACGGCCATGGCGGCATCTGGTACCTCAAGGGCCCCTCCCTGCCGGCAGCACCGGAGCTGGGCTTCCAGAGCCTGCTGGCCCCGCGCGACATCTACCGCGTCGGCATCGCCGCGCTGAACGCCCACTGCCAGCAACTGTTTTCCGGGAAGTACTTCCACGAACTGGCCCCCGCCCGGCAGGACGCGCTGCTCGGCCAACTGGAGAAAGGTGCGGTAGCGCTGAGCGACGACTGCCCCGCCCCGATGTTCTTCCAGCAACTGCTGCAGAACACCCGCGAAGGCTGGCTCAGCGACCCCATCCATGGCGGCAACCGGACCATGGCCTCGTGGAAGCTGATCGGCTTCCCCGGCGCCCGCGCCGATTTTGCCGACTGGGCCTCACGGCCCAACGCCCACTACCCCCAAGGCCCGGTCGACATTGCCGGGCGCAGGAGCTGAGCCATGAGCGCACTGAAGATGGCACCCGTCGACGCCGTGGTCATCGGCCTGGGCTGGACCGGCTCGATCATGTCGAGGGAACTCACCGAAGCCGGCCTCAAGGTGGTCGCGCTGGAGCGCGGGGAGATGCGCAACACCTCCCCCGACTTCGCCTACCCGCGCATGGCTGACGAGCTGACCTATGGCATCCGCTACAAGCTGTTCCAGAACCTCGCCAAGGAAAGCCTCACCATCCGCCACACGCCCGCAGACCAGGCCGTGCCCTACCGTCGCCTCGGCGCCTTCCTGCCCGGCAACGGCGTGGGCGGCGCCGGCGTGCACTGGAACGGTCAGCACTGGCGCATGCAGCCCTATGACCTGCAATTGCGCAGCAACACCCTGGAGCGCCACGGCGCCAACGCCATCCCCGAGGGCATGACGATTCAGGACTGGGGCGTGACCTACGACGAGCTGGAGCCCTACTTCGATCATTTCGAGAAGGTCTGCGGCACCGCCGGCCAGGCCGGCAACCTGCGCGGCCAGCAGATTGCCGGCGGCAACCCGTTCGAGGCACCACGACAGAACCCCTACCCCACCGCGCCGATGAAAACCCTCTACGCCGGCGAGCTGTTGACCCAGGCTGGCAAAGAGCTGGGCCTGAGCGCCTTCCCCTGCCCCGCCTCCAACTGCACCGAGCCCTACACCAACCCCTACGGCGTGCAGATGGGACCGTGCAACTACTGCGGCTACTGCGAGCGCTTTGGCTGCTTCAACTATTCCAAGGCCTCGCCACAGTCGACCCTCCTCCCGGTCCTGCTCACCCAGCCCAACTTCGAGCTGCGCACCCAGTCCAAGGTCATCCGCATCAACACCGACTCCACCGGACGCAGGGCCACTGGCGTGACCTACATCGATGCCCAGGGTCGCGAGGTCGAGCAACCGGCGGACCTGGTCATCCTCAGCGCCTTCCAGCTGCACAACGTGCGCCTGCTGCTGCTCTCGAAGATCGGCAAGCCGTACGACCCCATCAGCGGCACCGGTGTGGTCGGCAAGAACTACGCCTACCAGACCAACTCGGCGGTGACCCTGTTCTTCGACAAGGACAAGCACTTCAATCCCTTCGTCGGTGCAGGTGCCGGCTACACCTGCCTGGACGACTTCAACAACGAGGCGTTCTTCAGCCAGGGCAATGGCTTCGTCGGCGGCGCCTACCTGTCCTCCTCCACCAGTGGTGGGCGGCCGATCCAGCAGATGGTCCTGCCGGACACCGCCCCCGCCTGGGGCAGCGGCTGGAAGCAGGCAATCAGGGACAACTACAACCACAACATGGGCCTGCACGCCGAAGGCTCGAGCATGGCCTACCGCGACTGCTACCTGGACCTCGACCCCCGCTACACCGACGAGCACGGCCTGCCGATGCTGCGCATGACCTTTGACTGGAAACAGAACGACATCCTCCAGGCACAGTTCATGGTCCGGCGCATGGAAGCAATGGCCCGTGTACTCAACCCGCGATACAGCTTCTCCGGCGGGCCCAAGCCAGGCTCACGCTTCGACTGGCGCAACTACCAGAGCACCCACACCACGGGCGGCGCCATCATGGGCGAGCACGCAGGGCAAAGCGTGGTGAACAAGTACCTGCAGAGCTGGGACGTGCCGAACCTGTTCGTCCTGGGTGCCAGCGCCTTCCCGCAGAACATGGCCTACAACCCCACCGGCATCGTCGGCGCACTGGCCTACTGGGCGGCCAACGCCATCCGCCAGCAGTACCTGAAGCACCCCGGTCCGCTGGTATCCGCCTGAGGAGAGACGCCATGAAATCCGTTCTGTTTCCACTGGCCCTCCTGCTGGCCATGGAGTCGGTCCAGGCCGACGCCGCCCAAGACCTGGACACCGCCATTGCCCGTGGCCGCTACCTGGCCCAACTGGGCGACTGCGCCGCCTGCCATACCGTCGATCCGAAGCGCCCCTTCACCGGCGGACTGGCACTGCAATCGCCATTGGGCGCGATGTACTCCACCAACATTACACCTGACACCCGCAACGGCATCGGCTCGTACTCACTGGAGCAATTCGGCGATGCCCTGCGCAAGGGCGTCGCAGCGGACGGCCGCCACCTGTATCCGGCAATGCCCTATCCATCGTTCTCCCGGCTCAGCGACGAAGACGTCAGCGATCTGTATTCCTACTTCAGGCACGGGGTATTGGCCGACCCCACCGAGAATCCTGCGACCGGCATTCCCTGGCCGCTGAGCATGCGCTGGCCCCTGAGCCTCTGGAACGCCCTGTTCGTCGAAGCCAGGCCCTATCAGCCGGTCGTCACCCAAACGCCGGAGTGGAACCGCGGTGCCTACCTGGTTCAAGGCCTGGGCCACTGCGGCACCTGTCACACACCGCGCGGCATCGCTTTCCAGGAAAAAGCCCTGGACCAGAACGGAACCAGCTACCTCAGCGGCGCCAAGCTGGCCGGCTGGTATGCCGCCGACCTGACCGGCGCCACTGGCAGCGGCCTGCAGGACTGGTCAGAAGCCGATCTGGTGGAGTTCCTCAAGGCGGGGCGCAATACCCACACGGCTGCCTTCGGCCCCATGGGCGAGGCGGTGGCGCACAGCACCCAGTACTACAGTGATGCAGACCTCAAGGCCGTCGCGGTCTACCTGAAGTCACTCTCCGCCGGGCGCGCAGTGGCAACCGTAGGCAGTGACAACACCAGTGAACGTCTGGCCGAAGGAAAGCCGCAGAATGCTGGCGAGGAGCTCTACCTGGACAACTGCAGCGCCTGCCACCGCAGCGACGGCCAAGGCTATCGAAGCACCTTCCCGCGTCTGGCAGGCAACTCGGCGGTGCTGGGCGCCAGCCCTGACTCGCTGATTCGCATCATCCTGCATGGCTCCAGCATGCCGGTCACTCAGGCAGCGCCCACAGGCCTGAGCATGCCGGCATTCGACTGGCGATTGAGCGATGTCCAGGTGGCGGAACTGGCCAGCTTCCTGCGCTCGGCCTGGGGCTACCGGACAGGGGCTGTTAGCGCCGAAGAGGTAGCCCGCATCCGGGCCTTGAAGTAAGTCCACAGGAGGGCGCCACTGGCGCCCTCCAACATCGACTCAGCGCAGTTCGGTGAAGGCCAGCTTGATACCCAGCCCGACCAGCACGACGCCCATCACCCGGTCGAACCAATGCCCCATGCGGGCAAAACCGGCCCGCACGCGCTGCTGGCTGAACAGCAGCGCCACCAGGCAGAACCAAGCCGCGGTGGCGCACGCCAGGTAGACGCCATAGCCGGCCTGTATCAGCAGCGGTGTGTGCGGATTGATCACCACCGTGAACAATGAGAGGAAGAACAGCGTGGCCTTGGGATTCAGGCCATTGGTGACGAAGCCGGCGACATAGGCACCGCGCGCGGTGCGGGCAACCGGCGCGGCAAGTGTTTCGGCTGCCGCCGGATCGACTGGCCGCGCCCGCAGCGCCTTGAAGCCGATGTACAGCAGGTACGCCGCCGCCAGCCATTTCAGGGCGTTGAACAGCACGATGGACTGCGACACGATCAGGCCGATGCCCAGTAGCGAGTAAGTGACATGCAGGAAGATCGCGCTACCCACGCCCAGGGCCGTCCAGGTACCGGCGCGACGGCCGTGGGTCACGCTCTCGCGCACCACCACGGCGAAATCCGGGCCGGGGCTGGCCACCGCCAGCAGGTGAATGAACGCCACCGTGAGAAACTCCGCCCAGTACATCGCGCCTCCGAACATCCGTGGAAAGCCACAGGTTCTATACGAAGTGCCCGGCAGCCGACAAGTCGCGACGACCGCGCGGCATGCCTCAGTGCACCGAGGCAGGTGCTACGCCGTGCAGGATCGGTAGCTGCGTCAACGGGCAG
Organism: Pseudomonas sp. YH-1; assembly: GCF_051990045.1. Classification (NCBI taxonomy): domain Bacteria; kingdom Pseudomonadati; phylum Pseudomonadota; class Gammaproteobacteria; order Pseudomonadales; family Pseudomonadaceae; genus Pseudomonas; species Pseudomonas sp. YH-1. The sequence goes on from NZ_CP178184.1 coordinate 6,522,510, forward strand.
GCTTGCCACGGCGAGGGGAATTCGGCGAAGGGAGTGATGCCGTCCAGCAGGACCATGCCGCTGTGCAGCAACTGCTTGCCTACCCGCCAGTCCTCATTGGCCATGGCATGCCCCAGGATCACGGACACCAGGTATTGCTCCCAGGTGTCGAAGGCGGCACGAGCCTGCCGAGCCATGTGACGCAGCGCATTCCGTAAACGCTCCTCGTCCAGCAAGCCAGCACTGAAGGCCAGGCGTGCGCCGAATGCCGCTCGTTCCAGGTCATAGGCCAGCAGCGTGCGACATCCCTGTATCAGCGCCGGATCATGACCGGCCCTGAGCAAGGCACGGCACGCACGCTCGATCCGCAGGCCCTGGGCCTGAGGCTTGCCAGCCGATGTCACCAGCACAGGGTCCAGTTTCGCCCGACTGCCCGTATCCAGTAGCCAATCCACTCGTGCCATGACCTGGCTACTGTCGAATGCTCGCCAATGGGTCGCCAGCCAGCGCGCGTGCAGCTCATGCTCCTCGGGAGCGATGGCCAGGCGGTCGACCCGCGCACCACCGCTGCTGGCGATCAAAGCGCCCAACGCCAGCAGGGAGTCCTGTGCCGGCCATATCTGCCGGGCGAGCCTTCGTTCAGATTGAATGGCCACCTCATCGACCCGGATACCCGACAGAGGATGCGCTCGCCAGAGCCCTGCCAGCTCGTTGCTCTCCTGTCGCCCGCCCAGCAGATGCCGCATGGCCTTGATGACCTCCGTCGCAGGCGGTCCCTGGCGGACCAGGATGGCCCGGGCCATGACGAAAGACGCGGCATAAGCCTGCCAATCGACGAAGTGCCATGCCGCATCTTCGGCTACCCAGGCCAGGGTCAGCCAGAATTCCGAACGCGTGAGATAGCCACACTCATGGCACTTTTTGGCCAGAGAGGCGATGCATTCGTGGTCATGAGCCGCCATCGACAGCCCCGGAGGCAAACTCAGGCCGGCACGACTCCAGGCCCGTTTCGCTCTTTGCCAACGCAGCCGCTGCTCGCCGTCAAAGACACTCGGTTCGTTGCGCTGCAGGCGCTGGAAATCTTCGTCGGACTGTCCACCCTGAGCCTTCGCCAGCAACCCCTGCAAGGTCTCGCGGGCGGAGGCGGAGTCACGGATGCCCCAGCCTTCGGCCAACTCTCGCCCCCATTCAGCCGAGCCCGGTCGATCGCAGCGCAAGCCCAGGTCGCGCCCCTCGCAGGCCGCCATCAGCGTGCCGAAACACAGCAAAGCTTCGTGTCCCGGAGTCAAGGCCGCCCACCGGCGCCGAATGGGAACACTAACGGCAGGCACGATCCGAAACCAGGCCCGAGCTGCCAGCATGCCCGCTGTCGTGACCCCAAAGGCCGCTAGACCGGAGAAAACCCAACCCATCATCGCCAATCACCTCGAGATTTCGATGGGAGCACTCTAGAAACCCGGCGCGGACTGGCAGATGAGGGAAAACCGAAACGTCTGTCAGACTTTTCACTCGAACATCTACCATCAATACGCGGCTCCCTCACTCCACATCTGCGGGCAGACCGGGTTGTCCACGGCAGTGGTTCTGCCGAGAATCCCCTTCACCCCGCCCTTCCGATCAAGGTGTCATCGCTCATGAATCCTGCTCGCGCCGTCTTCCTCGACCATGCCTCCCTCGACCTCGGTGATCTCGACCTCGCGCCGCTGCGCGCGCCGTTCGGCGAACTGGTCCTGCACGGGCGCAGCGACACCCTGGAGGTGGCCGAACGACTGCGAGGCGCGCAGGTGGCGATCAGCAACAAGGTTCGCATCGGCGCCGAGGTATTCGAGCAGTGCCCGGACCTCAAGCTGATCCTGGTAGCCGCCACCGGCACCAACAACGTCGACCTCGACGCCGCGCGCCGGCACGGCGTGACCGTGAGCAACTGCCAGGGCTACGGCACCCCGTCGGTGGCCCAGCACACCCTGATGCTGCTGCTCGCGCTGGCCACCCGCCTGCCCGATTACCAGGCAGCGATCCGCGAAGGCCGCTGGCAGAAGGCGCCGCAGTTCTGCCTGCTGGACTTCCCCATCGTCGAACTGGAAGGCAAGACTCTCGGTCTGCTCGGCCACGGCGAACTGGGCGGCGCGGTGGCCAGGCTGGCCGAAGCCTTCGGCATGCGCGTTCTGTTCGGCGCCCTGCCCGGCCGCCCAGCCCGAGCAGACCGCCTGGCGCTGGACGAGCTGCTACCGCAGGTCGACGCCCTGACCTTGCACTGCCCGCTGACCGACGCCACGCGCAACCTGATCGGCCAGCGCGAACTGGACCTGATGAAACCCGGCGCCTACCTGATCAACACCGCCCGCGGCGGCCTGGTCGACGAGCAGGCACTGGCCGACACCCTGCGCCGCGGCCATCTCGGCGGCGCGGCCTTCGACGTGCTCAGCGTCGAGCCACCCAGGGACGGCAACCCGCTGCTGGCCGGCGATATCCCGCGCTTCATCCTCACCCCGCACAGTGCCTGGGGCGCGCGTGAGGCCAGGCAGCGCATCGTCGGCCAGTTGAGCGAGAACGCCGCCGGCTTCTTCGCCGGCGAACCGCGTCGGGTGGTGGCGCCATGAGCCTGCACCTGGTCTGCGGCGACGGCGCCGCCGATGCCCTGCGCCGAGCCGTCGAGGCAGGCGTGCTGACCGAGAAGAAAATTCGCGTGCTGCCGGACGACCTCGCGGTCGGCCCGCTGAGTGATGTGGATAACCCGCCCTGCCAGCAGCGCGCCGCGTTCTGGCATGAGCTGGGTGGCGAAGCCCTGCGCGAGCGGGAAATCGCCCTCGAGATGGCCACCGAAGTGAACTGGCTGCGCAGCCCGGACGTCAGTTCCGTCAAGCTCTGGCACGGCGACAGTGCCAGCGAGCAACTAATGTTGCGCCGCGTCTGCGCGCTGTTGCCGGCGAACATCATCCTACGCAGTGTTGGCGCCGGTAGCGGCCAGTGCCGCAGCGAAGACCGCCACGCCATCGCCATGCTCAAGCCCGTCGAACTGGCCAACGCCCTGGCCGCCAGCCACGAGCTGGACGTCGCCGAACGCCAGAGCCTGGCGGCGGACTGGCAGCGTGCCCTGGCTGAAAACGCCGAGCTGCGCCTGTGGCTGGATGGCCAACTGAACGGCGCCGGTTACGCGCACATCGACCGCATCCTGCTGGATAGCGCCAGCGAGTCCTGGCGCCCGGTGCAGTCGCTGATCGGCCCAACCATGGCCTATGTCGATGGCCTGTTCGTCAGCGACCTGCTGGCCGCCTGGCGCCTGCGCGAACAAGTCGCGGCAGGAGCGCTGGAACTGCGTGGCGACGACTTCTGGAAGAACGCCGAGGTACGGCTCGCCTAGGCTCGGCCACGGCAGCCCTGCTAAACTCGCGCCCTTTTTTCGAGGAGGCCGCATGTCCAACGCCCCTACCAGTGAAGTGCTGCTGCGCCAGATCGAGCGCTTCCAGGGCCGCGTCCTGCTCGCCGGCCTGCCCGCCGACGCCCTGCTCGGCGACTTGCCGCAGGCCCGGGGCTGGAGCTGGCACGCCGGCGACGCCCGGCAGCTCGATGGCCGCTATCCCGACCGCTGCCACTTCGGCGCGACGCCGCCCGATGGCCCGTTCGACGCCGCCGTGCTGTTCCTGCCCAAATCCCGCGAACTGACCGACTACCTGCTCGCCGCACTGGCCAACTGCGTACCGGACGGCGAGCTGTACCTGGTCGGAGAGAAACGCGCCGGCGTCGAACGCGCCAGCAAGCAGCTCGGCGAATTCGGCCGCGCCAGCAAGCTGGACAGCGCCCGCCACTGCCAGCTGTGGCACACGCACATCGACGGCGCCCCCGCCGCGCCTGATCTGCACGCCCTCGCGCAACGCTACGAACTGCCGTTGGCCGACGGCCCGCTGCAAGTCGTCACCCTGCCCGGCGTGTTCAGCCATGGCCGCCTGGATCGCGGCAGCGCGCTGCTGCTGGAGCACCTGGACAAGTTGCCGACCGGCCACCTGCTGGACTTCGGCTGCGGCGCCGGCGTACTCGGCGCCACGCTCAAGCGACGTTATCCACAGAGCCAGCTGACCCTGCTGGATGTCGACGCCTTTGCCGTCGAGAGCAGCCGCCTGACCCTGGCCGCCAATGGCCTGGAGGGCGAAGTGATCGCCGGCGACGGCATCGACGCCGCACCGGAGAACCTGGCCGCCATCGTCAGCAACCCGCCCTTCCACCAGGGCGTGCACACCAGCTACGCCGCCAGCGAACACCTGCTGCGCCAGTCGGCCCGCCACCTGGCGAGCGGCGGCGAGCTGCGCCTGGTGGCCAACAGCTTCCTGAAATACCCGCCGCTGATCGAACAGCACCTGGGCCCCTGCCGCACCCTGGCCGAGGCTGACGGCTTCCGTATCTACAGCGCCCGGCGCTGATCCCAGGCTCGCACTACACTCCACCGAGCCTGCCCGGATCGGCGCACCGCCGCTCGCCCTGAACTATCGAGGACACCCGTGAATCGCAGAATCAAAGATGACGTCGAACTGACTTTCGCCATGGGGCCGAAAGAGAAGCCGCATCACCTCAAGCGCTCTCTGAAACCGCGCCATCTGAACATGATCGCCATCGGCGGCTCCATCGGCACCGGGTTGTTCGTCGCCTCCGGCAGTACCATCGCCACGGCGGGACCGGGCGGCGCGCTATTGGCCTATGCACTGATCGGGTTGATGGTGTTCTTCCTCATGACCAGCCTCGGCGAGCTGGCCGCTTACATCCCAGATTCCGGCTCGTTCTGCACTTATGGCAGCCGTTTCATCGACGATGGCTTCGGTTTCGCCATGGGTTGGAACTATTGGTACAACTGGGCGGTAACCATCGCTGCGGAGCTGGTGGCGGCGCAGCTGGTGATGAAGTTCTGGTTCCCGGAAGTCTCGGGCATGTACTGGAGCGCCGGTTTCCTCGGCATCATGTTCATGCTCAACTTCTTCTCGGTGAAGGGCTTCGGCGAGAGCGAGTTCTGGTTCGCGCTGATCAAGGTCGTCGCGGTCGTGGTATTCATCGGCATTGGCCTGGCCAGCATCATCGGCATCATGCACGGCATCGACAGCCCCGGTTTCAGCAACTTCACCACCGGTGACGCACCCTTTGTCGGCGGCCTGCAGGCGATGATCGGGGTGGCAATGATCGCCGGCTTCTCGTTCCAGGGTACCGAGCTGATCGGCGTCGCCGCGGGCGAATCGGAGAACCCGCAGAAGTCCATTCCCATCGCAATCCGCCAGGTGTTCTGGCGAATCCTCATGTTCTACATTCTGTCGATCTTCGTCATCGGCATGCTGATTCCCTACACCGATCCGAACCTGCTCAAGACCGACAGCAGCGACATCAGCACCTCGCCCTTCACCCTGCTGTTCGAGCGCGCGGGTCTGGCCGCCGCTGCGGGCGTGATGAACGCGGTGATCCTCTCGGCGATCCTCTCGGCGGGCAACTCGGGCATGTATGCCTCCACCCGGATGCTCTACACCATGGCCACCCAGGGCAAGGCGCCGCGCCTGTTCACCCAGGTGTCCGAAAGCGGCGTGCCGCGCTATGCCCTCTACGCCACCACGCTGATCGGCGCGCTGTGCTTCCTCACCAGCTTCATCGGCGACAAGACCGTCTACACCTGGCTGCTCAACGCCTCGGGCATGTGCGGCTTCATCGTCTGGCTGGGCATCGCCGTGTCGCACTACCGTTTCCGCAAGGGCTTCGTGTTGCAGGGCGGCAACCTCAACGACCTGCCCTACCGCGCCAAGTGGTTCCCCTTCGGCCCGCTGTTCGCCTTCGTCCTCTGCCTGATCATCACCCTGGGGCAGAACTACCAGGCCTTCGTCGGTGAGCACGTGGACTGGGCCGGCCTGATCGCCACCTACATCACCATCCCGCTGTTCCTCGCCATCTGGCTGGGGTATCGCTTCAAGAACAAGACCCGCTTCATCCGCTACGAAGACATGGACATTCGCCCCACCCGCGACTGATCCGACGCGCAGGCTTGCCCAAGTCCCAGGACTTGGGCAGAATGCGCCCCGTCCTAGGGGAGTAGTCTCCCGCGAGCGCCCTGCTCGCCCGGTACGCGTCAACACACTTGGTCCGCAGACCATGGCGCGTACGATCCAGGCCTGCAGCGTTCAGGCCGGGGTTTGACAAGACCTATGACACGAGCAACCTGACCCGGGGCGGGCAGGTGGCGCGTGTCATGGTGATTAGTCGACCCGCCCCCTTAGGAAGTCTGATGGAATCCCTCTTCGTCCCAACCCTGATCGTTGCCCTCGCGGAAATCGGCGACAAGACGCAACTGCTCGCCCTCGTCCTCGCCGCGCGCTTCCGCAAGCCCTGGCCGATCATCGCCGGGATCATCGCCGCCACCCTGGCCAACCACTTCGCCGCCGGCGCCGTTGGCAGCTGGGTCGCCTCGTTCTTCTCGGAAAGCACGCTGAGCTGGGTACTGGCCGTGTGCTTCCTGGCGGTCGCTGGCTGGACCCTGATTCCGGACAAGCTGGATGACGACGAAGAGGGCTCGCTGAAGAAGTTCGGCCCCTTCCTCACCACCCTGATCGCCTTCTTCCTCGCCGAGATGGGCGACAAGACCCAGGTCGCCACCGTGATGCTGGCCGCGCAGTACCCGCATTTCTGGCTGGTAGTCATCGGCACCACCCTGGGCATGCTGATCGCCAACGTGCCGGTAGTGCTGGCCGGCAACTTCGCCGCCGAGCGCCTGCCGCTGAACCTGATCCGCCGCCTGGCCGCCGCCGCCTTCGCCATCCTCGGCCTGGCCGCGATCTACCATGCGCTGAAGCTCTCCGGGGTGTTCTGACCGGTCGCTTTTCGTCGGGAGGCTGGCGCGCCGGCCAATGCCTGTGTATCGATGACGATACACAGTGGCGTTTCCGCTTCCCACGACAAAGGATGTCGCCATGCCGGAAAAAGACCTGAAGAAAGTCGCCCGCCACCACATCGACCTCGCCTGGAACAAGGGACACCTGGCGCTGGTGGAGCAGTTGCACAGCCCGGACTTCATCTACAAGAGCGCCTTCACCGCCCAGCCGCTGGACAATGCCGGCTACCGGGCGCTGGTGGAGGAGATCCGCAGTGGCATGGAGGACCTGGAAGTGGCCGTGGAGGAATGCATCCGCGAGGGCAGCAAGGTCTTTACCTGGAGCACCCTGATGGGCAGCATCGCCCGCCCGGTGTTGGGCTACCCGGCCAGTGATCGCATCGTCAGCATCTCGGCCATGGGCTTCTGGACCTTCAACAGCCAGAACCAGGTGCAGGAACTGTGCACCTTGTTCGACATGGAAAGTTTCCGCGCGCAAATGGGATTGCCCAACCGGCCCTTCGCCGAGAAAGCATTGCCCTGACAGAAAACCTGACCCAGCAAAAAGCCCGGACTCCGCCGGGCTTTCTGCTTTCTGTAGGAGCGCGCCATGCGCGCGATCGCGGGCATGGCCCGTCCTACACGTTGAGCTTTGTAGGATGGGTGGAGCGAAGCGATACCCATGCTGTCCATGCACAACATTGATGGGTATCGCTGCGCTCCACGCCATCCTACGAGTTGGTGATCAGAGGTAATCGTTGGCGTGGAACCAGGAAATGGCCCGCTCCAGCGTGTCCTCCAGCGGCACATGGGACTCGAAGCCCAGCTCCTCGCGCGCCTTGCGGCCGTCGAGGAACTGCCCACCGGCCATGACCTCGATGGCGGTGTCGTCCAGCAGCGGCATCTTGCCGGTCAGGCGGTAGCGCCAGCGGCCCAGTGTCGCCAGCGCGCGGGCACGGTGCAGCGGCATGGGTGTCGGCGCCGGCTTGCCCAGCAGCTTGGCGATGGTGGCGGTCAGCTCGCCCATCTCGATGTTGTGCCCGGTAAGCAGGTAGCGCTCGCCGACTCGACCGCGCTCAAGTGCCGTCAGCAGCCCGCGCCCGGCCTCGGAGGCATCGATGACGTTCCGCCGGCCTGGCACGTAGTGCAGCATCTCGTCGCGGCCGATGGCGGTGATCAGGCGCCCGGTAGTCGGGCCGATGTCCAGCTCGCCCAGCACCATGCCGGGAATCCCGATGACCACCGGCAGGCCGCCACGGGCCTGCTCGCGCGCCTGTTCGTCCAGCGCCCACTTGCACATCACGTAGGCGCTCTTGCCGGTGGGCAGCCCTTCGTAGAACAGCCCCTCATGCCCCGGCAGCCCCTGCGGGTGCGAGGGCATGGCGAAGGCCGAGCCGACGTAGAGGATGCGCGGCACCCTGGCCTGTAGGCAGGCGGCGTAGAAATGATTGGTCAGGTCCAGTGCGCTGGCCACCTCCTCCTGCCAGCGACGCGGGCGCACCGGGTAGTAGCCGGCGCTGAAGATCACCGCGTCCAGACCGCTGAGCGCGCGGGCCATGCCCTGATGATCGAAGAGTTCGGCTACCCGGCACTCAGGCTCGAGGTAGGCCAGGCGCTGGATCTGCGACGAGGGTCGGTGGATCAGCACCAGCTGGTGGCCGGCCGCCTTGATCGCGCGGGCGGCGTGGTGGCCCAGGAGCCCGGTGGCTCCGAGTACAGCGATTTTCACGGGTGCTCCCTGTTCACTGGATAAAGCGGCGCAACCTTACGCCGCTCCTGGCCGTTCGAGAGAATCACGAACCACTGCTGAAAAACCATTGCTCAGCGGGTCTTGGCCTGCTCGTAGAGCGGCATGACCTTCGGGATGGCGGCCTGCAGGTTGGCCATCCGCGTGCTGTCCGCCGGGTGGGTGCTGAGGATTTCCGGCGGAGCGTCGCCTCCGGCCTGGCCCATCTTCTGCCACAAGGTAATGGCGGCGTTGGGGTTATAGCCGGCTCGCGCCGCCAATTCCAGACCTATCAGATCGGCTTCGTTCTCATTCTGCCGGCTGTTGGGCAGGGTCATGCTGTATTCGACGACCTGGTGGGCAAGGTCCACGCTGGTCTGGCCCAGGCCCAGCAACTGGCCGCCCAGGCCAAGGCCGACCTGTTCGGCATAGGCGCGGGACATCGCCTCGCGGCCGTGCTCGCGCAGGGCATGGGCGATCTCGTGGCCCATCACCGCGGCGAGTTCGTCGTCGGTCAGCTTCAGCTTATCGATCAGCCCGGTGTAGACGATGATCTTGCCGCCCGGACCGCAGTTGGCATTGAGCTCATCGCTCTGGATCACGTTGACTTCCCACTTCCACGAGGGCGCATCCTGGCGGAAGGCGCCGGTCTGCGGAATCAGGCGGTCGGCGATGGCCTTCACACGCTTGGCATCACTGCTGCTGGCATCCAGCTTGCCGGCCTGGGAGGCCTCGCTGAGGGTCTGCTGGTAGGACTGCGCATACATCTGGTCGACCTGCGCGCTGGACAGCATGCTGAACATGGTCTGTTTGCGCTCAACGCCGACAACGCCGCCGCTGGTGGTATTCACCTGCTGGCAAGCGGTCAGCATCAGCGCGGCGGCAAGGCCGGCAATACGGAAAACTCTGGGCATGTTGCTCTCCCGAAACAATGCAATCTCCCACGGACAGCGCGCATGGTAGGCCCACCCCCGATGCCCGGCAACTGGCAGGAAACAGCCGGCGCAGCAGTAACTTACGAAACCGCACCGACGCATCGGGAGGTGCCATGGGGCGCCTGTCGCGGCGTACACGGTGCGCGGCATCACGCCTGTGATCCACACCCGCGAGGTAGCCGCAGCCGGCGGCTGATTTCACTCCCGGAGAGGGATATCGAGGCGCTCGCTGCAGCCGAATAATTTCATTTTGACATCACATGCTAGACCTCCCGGTCAGCGCCGACAATCCTGCGACAAGCGGCACACAGCCGCGTTACAAGCCTTTACAACGACCGCCTAAGGAATTTCCACGGTCCTGCCGATACAGATAGACACGCAGGCCTCTGGCGCATTCCGGGTACCCGTATGAAATTCAAGTCGATCCAGTTTTCCGTGGTGGCGCTGGCCGGTGCCAGCGTTCTGGCAGTGGTCGCAGCGCTGGTGCTCTACGCGCTGTTCGCCGGTTCGCGGACCCAGGCGCTGGTGCAGGAGCGCACCCAGGCCTTGCTTGAGCAGGTGATCAACGAACGCCTGGTGGCCATGGCCCGCGGTCAGGTCGCGCAGATCCAGCGCGAACTGGAATACCCCCTGACTGTCGCCCGCGACCTGGCCAATACCAACGCCCTGCTCGACGAGACCGACGCCAATGGCCAACCGCTGCTGGGCATCGGCCGCGCCGGCATGTCCAACCTGCTGCGCCAGACCGTGGCGCAGAACCCCAAGCTGCTCGACGCCTTCGCCGGCTGGGAGCCCAACGCCTTCGCCGGTAACGACAGCCAGTACTCGGGCCTGCCCGGCTACGACGCCAGCGGCCGCTTCATGCCCTGGTGGTACCGCAAGGATGGCGGCCTGACCGTGGAAGCCATGGGCGACACCCTGGAAAGCCAGAAGATGCAGCCCACCGGCGTGCGTGAAGGTGAGTACTACCTGTGCCCGAAAGAAAAGCACCAGCCCTGCATCATCGACCCGGCGCCCTATGAAATGGGCGGCAAGATGGTGCTGATGTCCTCGTTCAACGCGCCGATCATGGTCAAGGGCCAGTTCAAGGGCACCGTCGGCGTGGACCTGTCGCTGGACTTCATCCAGGACCTGCTCAAGACCGCCGACAGCCAGCTCTACGACGGCGCCGGCGAGATGGCGCTGATCTCCACCAACGGCCGCCTGGTGGCCTACACCAAGGACCCGGCCAAGCTCGGCGAATCCGCCAGCAGCGTGCTGGACGCCAATGAAGTGGCCAACCTGGCCAAGCTCACCCTCGACCAGCCGCTGACCTCGGTGGACAAGGAGCACGGCCACATCGAGCTGTTCCTGCCCTTCACCATCGCCGACTCCGGCGCGCGCTGGACGCTGATGCTGCAACTGCCGCAGGAAGCCGTGCTGGGCGACCTGAACCAGCTGCAGAGCGACCTGAAATCCCAGCGCGACAGCGATACCCTCGGCATGACCCTGGTGGGCCTGCTGATCGCCGGCATCGGCCTCGCCGTCATCTGGCTGGTCGGCCACGGCATCGCCCGCCCGCTGCGCCAGCTGGTCGGCATGCTTGACGACATTGCCCAGGGCGAAGGCGACCTGACCCGCCGTCTGACCAGCGACCGCGCCGACGAACTGGGCTCCATCGCCAAGGGCTTCAACACCTTCCTGGGCAAGCTGCAGGGCATGATCGGCCAGGTGGTGACCTCGGTGCAGCACGTCAGCGATTCCTCCGAGCACACCGCCGATATCGCCATCCGCACCAACCAGGGCGTGCAGAAGCAGCTGGCGGAAATCGAACTGGTGGCCACCGCGGTCCACGAGATGACCGCCACCGCCCAGGACGTGGCGCGCAACGCCACCCATGCCGCCGAAGCCGCCAACCACGCCGACCAGGCCGCGCACCACGGCAAGCGCATCGTTGAGAGCAGCTCCACGGCGATCCAGGCGCTGGCCAGCGAGATCGGCCGCGCCGTGGGCGTGGTGCAGTCGCTGGCCCGCGACAGCGAGAACATCAACGCGATCCTGGTGGCCATCCGCGGCATCGCCGAGCAGACCAACCTGCTGGCGCTCAACGCCGCCATCGAGGCCGCCCGTGCCGGTGAGCAGGGCCGCGGCTTCGCAGTGGTCGCCGACGAAGTACGCAACCTGGCGCAGAAGACCCAGCAGGCCACCGAGGAAATCCAGTCGATGATCCAGCAGCTACAGAACGGCACCCGCGAAGTGGTGCACGTGATGCAGCAGAGCCAGGACAAGACCGAGGACAGCGTGCGCCACGCCAGCGAAGCAGCCCAGGCGCTGGAGTCGATCACCCAGGCGGTGTCGGTGATCAACGACATGAACACCCAGATCGCCAGCGCCGCCGAGGAGCAGAGCGCAGTGGCCGAGGACATCAACCGCAACGTCAGCAACATCGGCATGGTCGCCAACCAGGTGGCCGGCGGCGCCGATGAAGCCTCCCAGGCCAGCGCCGAGCTGACCAAGCTGGCGGAGCAGCAGCGCCGGCTGGTGAATCAGTTCAAGGTGTAGGTCCAGCGCCGCGTACTGTTCCCGTCGGAGCAACTGTCTTCGTCTGAAAGGCCGTGTCAGGGCGCCCCCTCACCCCATCCCTCTCTCGGAGGGAGAGGGGGCAGATCGCGCCGGCTGATGCCATGGCTTCATCCTGCACCGAACGATCCCCTCTCCCGCTTGCGGGAGAGGGCTAGGGTGAGGGGCTCTTGATCTTGTGGGGGGCGACGTCAGGCGGGGGTGAGACACTCCGGCCCGTTGCAGGTCGGATCATTGATGAAGTTCGCCAGCGCCTGCTCGCGCAGCCGCGCCTGGGGCAATTGCAGCAGTTCGAGCAACCGCGCCGAGGGCGTCTCGTTCGACAGCCATTGCGCCTGCTCGGCAGCATCGAGGATCAGTGGACGACGCATGCCGCCCGCGTCCTGGGTGAGCATCGCCACGCTGTAATAGGTGTGGCCCTCCACCGGATACGCCTCCCACACCCCCGCAAAGCAGATCAGCCCGCCACCGGAAATCCAGTGCGGCCGCTTGCGCACGCCGCGCCACTCGTAGAAGCCGTTGGCCGGCAGCAGGCAGCGGCGCAGGGCGAAGGCGTCACGGAACATCGGCTGTTCGGCGATGGTCTCCGTGCGGGCATGGGCCGGGGTTCGCGACAGGTCCTTCAGCCAGGCCGGCGTCAGGCCCCAGCGTGCGAGGTCGGCATGGCGCGCGCTGCTCTCTTCGCGCAGCATCAACACGCGGGCGCCGGGCGCAATACTCCACTGCGGCTGCAGGTCGGCGGGGAAGCCGGCGCTGTCGGCCAGCTCGCGGTTCCAGCGGAACAGGGCATAGCGGCTGGTCATCGGGACTCGTTGATGGAATTCAGCAAAGCAGGACGCCAGGGCCGCCTTCGTGATCGTCAGCGGGCCCCGGCAGGGGTTGCGCGGCATTGTACGCGGCGATCAGCTCCCGCGCCCGCTCGGCCACGTCATCCTCCACCCACAGGTGCAGCAGGCCCATGCCCGGCAGCTCGCCGATACCGCCGACAAGGTGGCGTCCGCCCAGGTGCGACGAAATGCCCTCGTTGGCCAGCATGCCGCCCAGCAGTTCGGCTTCGATCAGGTCGGCGGGTGCGTAGATTCGCTGCATCAATCGTCCTCGCGCTGAACGTCCAGGGTCCATTCCACCCCATCGGTGTGGAGCTGGAACAGGATCGGCCGGCAACAAACCGGGCAATCTTCATAGTAGCTCTGGTCGCCCCCGGAAAGGTCGAGCACGGCCTCGGCCGGCTCGCCGCAATAGGGACAGGAATAGGCCTGACTTTCGAGCATCGCTGGTTCCCCCGTGACTTCCGTTTATAATCGCGCGGTCTTTTTGGGTGCCCGCCAGGCCGGTGAGTCGGCGGCATACCCTTCCGGACCGTCTACTTCGCGGTTCCGACCCGTGATACCCCCAGAATTCATAGAGAGCATGATGGGCGAGTTCGAAGCCATCCGACCGTACAACGACGCCGAAGTCCCGGCTGTCCTGCAGCGCCTGCTGAGCGATGACGCCTTCCTCGGCGCGCTGGCGCGTTACCGTTTCCCGCGTCTGTCCGGCCCGTTCGGCTGGCTGCTCAGACCTCTTATAGCCCATCGGCTGGCCCGCGAAGTCACTGGCATCCGCAGTGTCGTCGCGCTGCAGGACAAGTTCGAGCCGTACGTCGACCGGACCATCGAGCACGCCACCGACGGTGTTACCTATTCGGGCGTCGAACGCCTGAAGTCCGGCCGCGCCTACCTGTTCATCGCCAACCACCGCGACATCGTGATGGACCCGGCCTTCTGCAACTATGCGATCTTCCACGCCAAGCTGCCGACGCCGCGCATCGCCATCGGCGACAACCTGCTGCAGAAGCCCTTCGTCAGCGACCTGATGCGCCTGAACAAGAGCTTCATCGTGCACCGCTCCATCAGCGGTCGCCGCGAGAAGCTGGCGGCGTACCAGAACCTCTCGGCCTACATCAATCATTCGATCTGCCAGGACGTCCAGTCGATCTGGATCGCCCAGGCCGAGGGCCGCGCCAAGGACGGTAACGACCGCACCGACTCGGCGATCCTCAAGATGTTCCACATGAGCCGCAAGGACGAGCCGTTCGCCGAGGTGATCCGCGAGCTGCACCTGATCCCGGTGTCCATCAGCTACGAATACGACCCCTGCGACGCCGCCAAGGCCCGCGAGCTGTTCACCCGCGCCACCACCGGCGAGTACAAGAAGGCGCCAGGCGAGGACGACCGCAGCATCGTGCAGGGCATCACCGGCTACAAGGGCCGGGTGCACATCAACTTCGGCGAAGAGATCACCGGCGACTTCGCCGACGCCAAGCAGCTCGCCGCCGAACTGGACCGGCAGATCCTCGGCAATTACCGCTTGTTCCCGGTGCACTACCTCGCCTACGAGGCCTCCGAGCTGCGCGACGCCGCACTGAACGTGCCGCGCGCCGAGACCCTGTTCAAGGCCGAGGAACTGCAGCGTGCGCGCACCGAATGGGAGCGTCGCCTGGGCGAATGCCCCGCCGAGCAGCGCGGCCACCTGATCCTGCAGTACGCCAACCCGGTGTTGAACCAGTACCGGCTCAAGCAGCCGGCATGAAAAAAGGCGCCCTCGGGCGCCTTTTTTCTTCTCGTCGGTTATTGGCCGAGCTGCGTGCTGTACCAGCTCACCGCCATGGCCAGGGCCATGCAGGCGAAACCGAAACGGTAGAAGAAGCGGTTCATCCGCGCGGTCGGCTCGACGCTGTCCAGCGGCACCGGCGCGACTTCACTCTCAGCCGCCAGGCGTGCCAGGGCGAGGCGTTCGCGGCGGCGGGTCGCCAGCAGCAGCCAGCCTCCGGCCAGGGCGAAGAACAGGGCCAGGTCGTTCACGATACGACCAGGATGGGCCTGGAAAAGACTCCAGAGCGCCTGCAGCGACATCACAACCTCCGCTTCAGAACTGCACACCATCGACTTCGAAGCAAAGCGGGGGTCAGTCTGGACGAACGGGCATGGCCCGTCATGGATGAGAAACAATCGACGCGCATTTTATCCGCTGGCCCACCCTCGCAGCCAGCGCGCAACGCTTATTTACGACGAGCGTAAGAGTTATCGAGAAATGGTCTAAGACCTCTCCCGCGCCCTGGCACGTTGCTGGCTTGAACGAATTCTGCAAACCCGGTCTTTCGCCAAGGAGATTCGCCATGCTCAACATCGTCCCCCACGAAAATGCCTACCTGATCGAACACCTCGAAGAAATCGAGGCCGTGGTCGTCGAACTCTCGTTCAACGTCCAGGACGACCACTGGCTGGTCTACACCCAGGCCTGCGGCCACGAGCACCTGGACCTGCCGGAAGCCGACGAGCGCATGCGCCTGGTCGAGGTCGACCCATACCGCCAGGCCGCCTGATCGCTGCGCTTCAGGCGCCCATGAAAAAGCCCGGCATTGACCGGGCTTTTTTCTGTCCGAACAGATCGATCAGCGCTGGTTCAGCGTCTGGCCAATGGTCGGGTCCTTGAACACGCGAGTCAGCGCGTCGCTGAGCACTTCGCTCACCAGCTTGGTGTTGGTCGCCTGGTTGGGCGCCATGCCGAAACGCTGGTTGGTCGAGGCTCCGTAGCGGCCGCTGTAACGGCGGGTACCGCTCTGCACGTCAGCGCGGAAGGTAGCGCCGATGTCGGCCTCGGTGACGTACATGCCTTCCTTGGGCGACTGGTACTTCAGCTCGGCCAGGGTCAGGGTCAATTGCGGCGCGTTGTAGGCGTTGGCCGACGGGGTGAAGCCCAGCAGGCGCACGGCGGTCTCAGCCTGCAGCTGCAGCTTGGGGATCACGTCTTCGCTGCGCACGGTCAGCTGGCTGGTTTCCGAATACAGGCCACCACGGGTACCCAGCGCGGTGCTCGGGCGACCGTCGACGACTTTCACCACTACCGGCTGGCCCTGGCCAACGGCGGCGACAGGCCCCTTGAACTCGGGGGTCGGGTTGAGTTGTTGCGGGCTGAGGGCGCAGCCGGTCAAGGTCAGGCTGGCGGCAGCGATAAAGCCGAGCAACAGGCGAGGCAGCATGCTCATCTCTCCATGGGGTAAGCGATGGCCGGCAGTATACCGGCGGGCAGCGCGGTCAGATAGCGCTTGGCCATTGGACGCGGAACCCGTTCTCAGGGTTCCCTCGCCGCGCGTCGATAGGCCGCCTTGACCCAGCTGGAGGCAAGACGCACCGGGAGGGGGCACAAATGGGGAATCAAGGGGTACACACTAGGAAAAAAGTCTAAGGTGCAGAGCTTTTTTTTGTGTTTCGCCGTTATAATCGCCCCCCGATTATAAGGACGCCTCCTGGTCGGGCCCCGCACGATGCCGACACACCGTGTCTCGCCTCTGCCACCCCTCAAAGAGAGTCGCCACTCGCCTCGGTCACTGGCCGTCGCGCTTTGTACGTTCGTTGCGCAGAACTTGGCAAGGATGCAGCCGCCCCCTCCGCACGGAGACCGGACCGGCCCGCGACGACGATCCCCTTTGAGCTTCACGCCTCCAAAAGAGCGTGATCGAAGGTTTTTCACTACTTCACGAGAGTGTGGCGAGCAATGAAGAGTTTTGCGTTGGTAGCACCATTAACGTCTGACCCCGCAGCACTGAATCGCTTTTTCGGCACCGGAAGCCGCGCATAAGCGCCACTCCCCGATGCACTTGCGGATGACTTGTCCGTCCGTGGATTGCCGAGAAGGTGCGCATTCCCCTCCTCCGATCCCGGCCCGAGACATTCGCGAAAGGTCTTTTGACCTGAGAAGAATTCGGACAATTGTTTTGCGCAGTGGGCGCGAAACCTCTGTCACAACTGGCTGCTGATAGTTTTGGAGACGCGTTAATGGCGCAGAACGAAATCGAATCGATGGACGTGCTGCTGGTCGGCGCCGGCATCATGAGCGCAACCCTGGCTGTCCTGCTCAAGGAAGTCGATCCGGGCGTGAAGCTCGAGATCGTCGAACTGCAGGAATCCGGAGCCATCGAGAGTTCCAACCCGTGGAACAACGCCGGTACCGGTCACGCCGGCCTCTGCGAGCTGAACTACACCCCGCAGGCGGCCGACGGCTCGATCGACATCAAGAAGGCGGTGAACATCAACGCCCAGTTCGAGGTGTCCAAGCAGTTCTGGGCCTACCTGACCGGGAAGGACGCCTTCGGCGCACCGCGCAACTTCATCAACCCCGTTCCGCACATGAGCTTCGTGCGTGGCAAGGACATTCCGTTCCTGAAGAAGCGCCATGAGATGCTCAGCCAGCACCATGCCTTCACCTCGATGGAATACACCGAGGACCGCGCGAAGATCGCCGACTGGGCCCCGCTGACCATCCCCGGTCGCCCGGCCGACGAGCAGGTCGCGATGACCCGCGTGGAAAGCGGCACCGACGTCAACTTCGGCGCCCTGACCAACCAGCTGCTGGGCTACCTTTCCAGCCGCGAAGGCAGCGAAGTCCGCTACTTCCAGAAGGTCGTGGGCCTCGAACGCTCCGGCGACGGCTGGCTGGTGGACATCAAGAACACCCAGACCGGCGAAGCGCGCAAGGTCAAGGCGAAGTTCGTCTTCCTCGGCGCCGGTGGCGGCGCTCTGCCGCTGCTGCAGATGTCCGGCATTCCGGAAAGCAAGGGCTTCGGCGGCTTCCCGGTGAGCGGCCAGTGGCTGCGTTGCGACAACCCGGAAGTGGTCAAGCACCACCAGGCCAAGGTCTACAGCCAGGCCGAAGTGGGCGCCCCGCCGATGTCCGTGCCGCACCTGGACACCCGCGTGGTCGAGGGCAAGACCTCCCTGCTGTTCGGCCCCTACGCCGGCTTCTCCACCAAGTTCCTGCGTCACGGTTCGTTCCTCGACCTGCCGCTCTCGGTGCGCACCAGCAACCTGCTGCCGATGCTCGCCGTAGCTCGCGACAACATGGACCTCACCCGCTACCTGGTGAAGGAAGTCATGCAGTCCATGGACCAGCGCATCGAAGCCCTGCGCAAGTTCTACCCGGAACTGACCCCGGCCGACTGGCGCCTCGAAACCGCTGGCCAGCGCGTGCAGATCATCAAGAAGGACCCGAAGAAAGGCGGCATCCTGCAGTTCGGTACCGAACTGGTGGCGGCCCAGGACGGCAGCATCGCCGCCCTGCTCGGCGCTTCCCCGGGTGCCTCGGTCACCGTCTCGATCATGCTGGGCCTGCTGGAGCGCTGCTTCCCCGAGCGCTACAAGTCGGCCGAGTGGACCGCGAAGCTCAAGGAGATCTTCCCGGCCCGCGAGAAGCAGCTGGAAACCGACGCCGCGGTATACCGCGAAGTCAACCAGATGACCGCCGACCGTCTGCAGATCGTCGCCGCGTCCTGAGTGCTGCACTCCTGAAAAAGCCCGCCATCCAGCGGGCTTTTTCGTTTCTGCCGATTCAATGACAGCTCACCATCCAGCCGACGCCGAAGCGGTCGGTGAGCATGCCGAAACGTTGGGCCCAGAAGGTCTTTTCCAACGGCATCTCGACTCGCCCCTCATCCGCCAACGCGGCAAACGCCTTTTCCGCCGCCACGACGCTGCGCAGCGTCAGGTGCAGGGAGAAGCCATTGAAAGCGGCGTTATGCTCGCCACGACCGTCGGACAGGAAAACCTCCGTCTCGCCGATCTGCAGGCTGGCGTGCATCACCTTGTCCAGCCAGCCATCGGGTACTGGCGACGGGCCCGGCGCCTCCTCGAAGCGCATCATCGCGCCGAGCTGGGCACCCACCGCATGCTGGTAGAAGGCAATAGCCTCATCGGCACGACCATGGAAAAACAGATAGGGCTGTACTTGCACGGCTTCATCCTCGCCTTGTCGTTATCGTTCTGAGGGAAAGTCTAGGCGGGGATTCGACGAGGGTCCGGCGAGTCTGTTCGTAGGATGGGGGGAGCGCAGCGATACCCATGCCGTTCGCGGCTCGGAAGTGATGGGTATCGCTTCGCTCCACGCCATCCTACATGGAGTTTTCCCGCTGAGTTCCCGAACAAAAAAGCCCGCACAAGGCGGGCTTTTCGGCGAATCGAAAGGATCAGCCGCGAGCAGCCTTGATCACCTCGATGTAGGGCTCGGCCTGGCGCTGGTCCTGGATCAGGGCAACGAAGTCCTTGCCTTGTGCATCCTTGGCAGACAGGTCGTAACCGGCTTCGACGAAGAAGCCGACGAAGCGCTCGAAGTCGTCGATGCGCAGGCCACGGTAGGCCTTGACCAGCTTGTGCAGGGACGCCGGGGTGTCGTCGGCCGGCTCCACGTCGAGGAACAGCTTGATCTCGGCGTCGTCGATTTCTTCGCCAATCACCTGCTTCTTGTCTTTACGCATCGCTCGCTTCTCTCTACGGCTGTCTCGGGGATCGCGGCCCGCATCGGCTCAGGCCGGGCACCACGGGTCGGGCAGTTTAACCCTGCGCAGGGCGCGGCTCAACGCGCACGCACCGCGCCGGTATGCAGGTCGGCCCAGATATGGCCGTTGCCGTAGGTGAGGAACTGCACGTAGACGGTGCCATTGCGCAGCAGATCGAGCAGTTGTGGATAAGCGGCCTGCGGGTAGTACAGGCTGAGCACCCGGGTCTTCTCGTCGTAGGCCGGTTTCTTCAGGCTCTTGCCCTCGGCGTCGAAGCTGATGACCACCTGGCTGATCTGCGCGCCCTTGCTCAGAGGCTTGCCCTTGAGGCGCAGCAGCGACGGCGTGGTGATCGGAATCGGCTGCTGGTTGGACTGGCGCTGGTTGCCCAGCACCACACTGTACTCGGTGACCTGCAGCAGTTGCTGTTGCTCCGGCTCACCCTGGCGCAGGC
This sequence comes from Pseudomonas sp. YH-1, assembly GCF_051990045.1. Taxonomy (NCBI): domain Bacteria; kingdom Pseudomonadati; phylum Pseudomonadota; class Gammaproteobacteria; order Pseudomonadales; family Pseudomonadaceae; genus Pseudomonas; species Pseudomonas sp. YH-1. The sequence goes on from NZ_CP178184.1 coordinate 6,542,301, forward strand.
CGGCGTCGTCCGGTGGCAGGAACTGGCTGTGCATCGGCGCGGCAACGGCCCCGACGGCAAAACCGAGAGGTAGGCAGAACAGCAGCGCCAGCACGGCGCCCGGCATGCGAACGGACATCATCACCTCCGCGGGACAGGGCCGAGCACTCTAGCACGCGCCCGAAGCGCCACGACAGGCGCTCATGGCAAGCCCGGCGATACATTGATAGCCTTCAAAGCAACACCCCTAATACATCGCCACTCACGAATCGAAACCGCCATGCTGCACAACGTCTCCGACCTCGACCTGCGCCTGCTGCGCATCTTCGCCTGCGTGGTGCGCTGTGGCGGCTTCTCCGCCGCACAGGGCGAGTTGGGCATGGGCCAGTCGACCATCAGCACGCACATCGCCAGCCTGGAGACTCGCCTGGGCTACCGCCTGTGCGAACGCGGCAAGAGCGGTTTTCGCCTGACCGAGAAAGGCGAGCGGGTGCTGGACTATGCGCAGAACCTGTTCGCCGCGCTGGGCGACTTCCGCGACCAGGTGCAGTCCCTCGCCGGGCGCCTGGTCGGCGAGTTGCACCTGGGCCTGGCCGACAATATCGCCACCCTGCCCGATGCACGCATCCACCAGACCCTGGCGCGCTTCAACCGCCGCGACCAGGACGTGCGCCTGCATTTCCTCATCGAATCCTCCAGCGAACTGGAGCGCCTGGTACTCAGCGGCCGCCTGCACCTGGCCATTGCCTGCTTCAGCCGGCGCCTGCCGAACCTGCGCTACGAGCCGCTGTACCACGAGCGAGTCGCGGTGTTCTGCGGGCGCGAGCATCCGTTGTTCGACAAGCCAGTGAGGAACGCGGGAGAGCTGGAGAGCTGCGACTGGATTCAGCACGGCTATGCAGTGGCCGACGTGCAGTTGCCGGCCGACCCGCAACGCAGCACGGCCTTCGCCCAGCACATGGAGGCAGTGCTCCACGCCGTGCGCGCGGGCACTCACCTGGGCTACCTGCCCACGCACTATGCCGAGCGCTGGGTGGAACAGGGCGAGATGCGCGCGCTGCTGCCGGACAGCCTCGGCTACGGCATCACCCACAGCCTGGTGGTACGCGACGAGCCGGGGCATAACGAAGCGCTCCAGGCGCTGGTCGAGGACCTGCGCCTGGAGCACGGGGTGGCGCCGATCAGCGCGGCGCGGTGATGTGCTTGATGTCGAAGAACGCGGACAACCCCCAAGGGCCTAGCTCGCGGCCGATGCCGCTGCGCTTGCCGCCGCCCCAGGAGGTCTGCGGGAACACCACCTGCGGCGAGTTCAGCCAGACGTTGCCAGCCTCCAGGCTCTCGGCAACGCGCTGGGCGCGCTCAAGATCGGCGCTGCACACGGTGGCGGCCAGGGCGAAATCACTGTCGTTGGCCTGACGCAGGGCGTCGGCTTCATCACTGAAGGTGCGCACACACAGCACCGGGCCGAAGATTTCCTCGCGCCACAGGCGGCTGTCAACCGGTACATCGGTGTACACGGTCGGCTGGATGAACCAGCCCTCGGCCGCTTCGCCGCCGGTCAGGCAAACCAGGCCTTCGTCACGAGCCACCGCGAAATAGTCGAGCACCTTGCGGTACTGCGCTTCGCTGGTCATCGGGCCCATGTCGGTCTCACCCTGTAGCGAATCCCCCACACGCAGGCCTTCCACCGCGACTTTCAGCTTCGCCAGCAGCGGCTGGGCGATGGATCTCTGCACCAGCAGGCGCGAGGTGGCGGAGCACATCTGTCCGGCGTTCCAGTAGACGCCGGCGATGATCCACTGCACGGCTTCGTCCAGGTCGCAGTCCTCGAACACCAGGATCGGCGACTTGCCACCCAGCTCCAGGCCGACCGGCAGGGTGCGAGCGGCGGCAGCTTCCATGACCTTGCGGCCGACAACGTTGCTGCCGGTGAAGGACAGCTTGGCGATGCCCGGATGGCTGCACAGGGCAGCACCGGCATCGGCCAGGCCCGGCACCAGATTCAGCACGCCGGCCGGCAGACCGATGGCGTCGGCGATCTCGCCCAGCACCAGTTCGATCAGCGGGGTGATTTCCGAGGGTTTGAGCACCACGGTGCAGCCCGCCGCCAGGGCCGGTGCGACTTTCCAGGCGCTGGTCACCAGCGGGAAGTTCCACGGCACGATCAGGCCGACCACGCCGATGGGCTCGAAGCGGGTCTGCGAGCGGTAACCGGCGTCCGGCAGGGCCACTTCGGCGTTCTGCCGGGCGTCCAGCTGGTCGGCCAGTTCGGCGTAGTAGGCGAAGGTGGCAATGGCGTCACCGATGTCGATTTCGGCTTCCAGACGCGGCTTGCCGCTGGCCTGCATCTGCAGGGTAATCAGCGTTTCACTGCGGGCTTCGAGCTGCTCGGCGAAAGCCCGCAGGTAACCGGCGCGTTGGGCGGCACTGGTCAGTTTCCAGTCGGTGAAGGCGCGCTTGGCAGCAGCGACGGCGCGCTCCACGTCGGATACACCGGCGCAGGCAACTTCCGGCAGCGCCTCACGGGAGGCGGGAGCGATCGGGCGCAGGACGGCGCCGCTGTCGGCGGCCTGCCATTGGCCATCGATATAAAGGAGACGGGACATGCGAACCTCGGACGGTTGTCTGGTGAGGGTCGCAGGATAGGCGGGGCATGCATCGGAAAAAATGCGTTCTTACCCATGCATACATCGATGTGAACAGATGCATCAGGGATCGGTAGGAGCGAGCAGGCGCCTCAGGCGAATTGGGAGCGCATCCACGCCAGATAGTCAGCAGCGCCCGGCTCGCCCTCGCGCGGCGCCCACTGCCCACGCTCGTCTTCGCCCAATGGCACGAAGGGGCCAGCCTTGGCTTCGAACATCACGCTGTCCGGCTCCAGCGCCACGATGGCGTGGAAAGTGCCCGGCGGCAGGTCTGCACCGACGCACTCGCCGCCCGCGCGCAGTACGCGGGTAGTCAGCAGTTCGCCACTGTCGGAGAAGACCAGCAGGCCCAGCGCGCCCTTCACGACCAGCAGGCTCTCGGCCTTGTCCGGGTGACGGTGGCAATGCGGCGGGATGTAGCTGTCGGGCTGCAGCGCATTGAGCAGGCGATGGCAGGGCTCGGTCTGCTCATGGAAATTGTGGTTCTGCCGGCGCCGGGGGCTGGCGGCGGCACGGGCCGCGACCTCATCGAACAGCGCACTGTCGAGAAAACGCGGTCCGCTCATCCTCAGAGACCTTTTACGGCAAAGATGCCGGCGGCGTTACGCCAGTAGCCCTTGTAGTCCATGCCATAGCCGAAGATATAGCGGTCGATGCAGGACAGCCCAACGTAGTCGGCCTTCAGGTCCGGACGGGCCTTGCGGTCGTGGTCCTTGTCGATCAGCACGGCGGTGTGCACGCGCTTGGCGCCGGCGTGCTTGCAGAAATCCATGATCGCCGAGAGGGTGTGCCCTTCGTCGAGGATGTCGTCGATGATCAGCACTTCGCGATCAATGAAGGAGATCTCCGGCTTGGCCTTCCAGAACAGCTCGCCACCGGTGGTCTCGTTGCGGTAACGGGTCGCATGCAGGTAAGAGGCTTCCAGCGGGAAATTCAGCAGCGGGAGCAGCTTGCCGGAGAAGATCAGGCCACCGTTCATCACGCAGAACACCACCGGATTGGTGTCGGCCAGCGAGCCATTGATGGCCTCGGCCACACGGGCGATGGCGGCCTCTACCTCGGCGTTGGTGTACAGGCAGTCGGCTTCGGCCATGACTTGGCGGATGTGCGCGAGATCGACGGACATGGGGGTTCTCCCGTGAAAAAGTGCGCAAAGGTACCTATCGGCGTGCCACGGAGCAAGGGTCAGCGGACGAATGTCGCCGACAATCGTGGCCCAAGGTAGCTAGGATGCATTACGCTACCGCAATTTTTTTGCCAGCCCGTCCGGAGAACCCATCCATGCCCGTCCTCGAGATCCGCCATCCCCTGATCCGCCACAAGATCGGACTGATGCGCCGTCACGATATCAGTACCAAGAATTTCCGCGAGCTGGCCCAGGAAGTAGGCGCCCTGCTGACCTACGAGGCGACCAAGGACCTGCCGCTGGAGAACTACGAGATCGAAGGCTGGGCCGGCCCCGTGCAGGTCGAGAAGATCGCCGGCAAGAAGATCACCGTGGTGCCGATCCTGCGCGCCGGCATCGGCATGCTCGACGGGGTGCTCAGCCTGATCCCGGGGGCCAAGGTCAGCGCCGTGGGCGTGGCGCGCAACGAAGAAACCCTCGAAGCGCACACCTACCTGGAAAAGCTCGCACCGGACATCGCTGAGCGCCGTTCGCTGATCATCGACCCGATGCTGGCCACCGGCGGTTCCATGGTCGCCACCATCGACCTGCTCAAGAAAGCCGGCAGCAAGGACATCCGCGCCATGGTGCTCGTGGCTGCTCCCGAAGGGATCAAGGCGGTCAACGATGCGCATCCGGACGTGCTCATCCTCACCGCCTCCATCGACCAGTGCCTGAACGAGCACGGTTACATCATGCCGGGCCTGGGCGACGCCGGTGACAAGATCTTCGGCACCAAGCAGAAGGACACCTGATCGATGGCCGATGAATTCAACGAACCGCTGTGGCGCCAGATCATTTCTGGCGCCCAGATGCTCTTCGTGGCCTTCGGCGCGCTGGTACTGATGCCGCTGATCACCGGCCTGGACCCGAACGTCGCGCTGTTCACCGCCGGCTTCGGCACCTTGATGTTCCAGATCGTCACCGGTCGTCAGGTGCCGGTGTTCCTGGCCTCGAGCTTCGCCTTCATCACCCCGATCATCCTCGCCAAGGGCCAGTTCGGCCTGGCGGCGACCATGGGCGGCGTGGTGGCGGCGGGCTTCGTCTACACCTTCCTGGGCCTGGCGGTGAAGATCAAGGGCACCGGATTCATCGACCGCCTGCTGCCACCGGTAGTCATCGGCCCGGTGATCATCTCCATCGGCCTGGCCATGGCGCCGATCGCCGCCAACATGGCGATGGGCAAGGCCGGTGACGGCACCGAGCTGATCCCCTACAAGACCGCCATGTTCATCTCCATGCCGGCGCTGCTGACCACCCTGATCGTCGCGGTGTTCGGCAAGGGCATGCTGCGCCTGGTTCCGATCATCGCCGGCGTGCTGGTGGGCTACGGCCTGTCCTTCGCCTTCGGCGTGGTCGACGTGGCCAAGATCGTCGCCGCCCCCTGGCTGGAGCTGCCGAAGTTCACCGCGCCGGAATTCAACTGGCAGGCCATCCTGTTCATCGTCCCGGTGGCGCTGGCTCCGGCCATCGAGCACATCGGCGGCGTCATCGCCGTGGGCGGCGTGACCGGCAAGAACTACCTGAAGACCCCGGGCCTGCACCGCACCCTGCTGGGCGACGGCATCGCCACTTCCACCGCCGGCCTGTTCGGCGGTCCGCCGAACACGACCTACGCGGAAGTGACCGGCGCGGTGATGCTGACCAAGAACTACAACCCGAAGATCATGACCTGGGCGGCGGTGTTCGCCATCAGCCTGGCCTTCGTCGGCAAGTTCGGCGCCATCCTGCAGAGCATTCCGGTACCGGTGATGGGCGGCATTCTCTGCCTGCTGTTCGGCACCATCGCCTCGGTGGGCATGAACACCCTGATCCGCCACAAGGTGGACCTGTCCCAGGCGCGCAACCTGTGCATCGTCTCGGTCACCCTGGTGTTCGGTATCGGCGGCGTGCTGATCGGCACCGGCACCGGCCCGGACGACTTCGGCCTGAAGGGCATCGCCCTGTGCGCCATCGTCGCCATCCTGCTGAACCTGATCCTGCCCGGCGAGGAAGGCTGGGAAAACAAGGCGCTGGAACAAGGCGCCGGCGACTCATCGGCCGACAAGCCCGCCGAGTGAGCCCTGGGCGCCGCCTCACGGCGGCGCCCTGCCCACACAAAGTCAGGCGAACGCAGCATGCCGAACAAGGTCCACTCAGCATGACAGTTCGAACCCGACAGGAGGCAATCCCCATTCGCTTCGCCTCGCCCGCCCCGTTTTGCCCGTCGCAGGTGCGCCCGTGAGCCGCGCCGCGTGGCTGCTGCTCGGCCTCATCGGCGCCTCGCTGATCCCGCTCGCCCTGGGCGGCCAGGAGATGCTCGACCACGTCCTCGCCTTCCCCCTCGACCAGCTGCTGATGATGTTCGGCATGATCTGCCTGTGCTGGCTGATCAACGCGCAGAAGCTGCGCGTGCTGCTCAATGGCCGCGCCGGCGAGATCGGCAAGGTGCGCTCGGTGGGTATCATCATGGCCTCGGAATTCGCCTTCTACGCCACCCCCGGCGGCACCGGCGGCCCGCTGACCCTGATGGCCCTGCTTGCCCGCCACGGCATGCGCCCGGCGCACAGCAGCGCAATCTTCGCCGTGGACCAACTGAGCGACCTGCTGTTCTTCCTTTGCGCACTGGCCGCGGTGCTGGTGTGGGCGCTGTCGCACAGCGTCAGCCCGAACCTGGAGACCTCGCTGATCACCAGCGGCGTGTTACTGGGTGGAATCTTCTTCGGCGTGGTATTGCTCGCGCGCTTCCAGCGCCGGGTGATCAAGGCCAACGGCCGGTTGTTCGAGCGCCTGGGGATGAAGCCGCGCACACGCCTGCACTGGGCGCGCAAATGCCTGCACTTCCGCGACACCCTGGTGAGCTGCCTGCGCCAGCCCAAGCGCCGGCTGCTGCTGATCTTCTTCTTCACCTGCTGCCACTGGATCCTGCGCTTCTCGGTGCTCTACATCACCCTCAAGGCGCTGGGTGTGGACCTGCACTGGGCCTGGGCCTTCCTGATCCAGTTGCTGTCACTGGCGGCGGGCCTCGCCACGCTGCTGCCCGGCGGCGCGGGGGGGACGGAGCTGACCAGCGCGGCGTTGCTCGCCCCACTGGTGGGCAAGTCCACGGCGGCCGCGGCCATCCTGATCTGGCGCGTGGTGACCTATTACTTCTACCTGGTGATGGGTGCGCCGGTATTCGCCCTGATGGCCGGCCGGCCGTTGCTGCGCAAGCTGATGGGGATGCGGGAAAGCGCCTGAGGATCAGTCGCCGGAAGGCTTGTCGTCTTCGGACGGCGCCTCGGGCTTGAGCGAATCCCAGAGTTCGGCGGCGCCGGGAAACTCGGTGCCATCCTCGTCGCTCAAGGCTTCGGGGTCGTAGCGGCTGGTACAGCCTTCGCCCAGGGTGGGCGGCGGGGTGGCGGTGCCGGGGTTCTTCGGGTCACTCATGCTGACCATCTCCAATGAGCGCAGCGCCCGCCGCCGAGCGACGGCGGGAGCATGCGGAGTACCCAGTGTAGAACGAGACCGGGTGGATCAGTCGAACACCACGGTCTTGTTGTCGTGTACTAGCACGCGGTCTTCCAGGTGGTAGCGCAGGCCGCGGGCCAGCACCAGCTTTTCCACATCCTTGCCCAGGCGCACCAGGTCCTCGATGTTGTCGCGGTGGCTGATGCGCACCACGTCCTGCTCGATGATCGGGCCGGCGTCCAGTTCCTCGGTCACGTAGTGGCAGGTCGCGCCGATCAGCTTCACGCCCCGCAGCGAAGCCTGGTGGTACGGCTTGGCGCCAACGAAGGACGGCAGGAAGCTGTGGTGGATGTTGATCACCTGGTGGCGGTACTTCTGGCACAGGTCCGGCGGCAGGATCTGCATGTAGCGCGCCAGCACCACGTTGTCGGCCTGGTGTTCATCGATCAGGCGCGAGACCTGTTCGAAGGCCGGCTGCTTGTTCTTCGGATCCACCGGGACGTGGAAGTACGGAATACCGTGCCACTCCACCATGCTGCGCAGGTCATCGTGGTTGGCGATCACGCAGGGAATCTCGCAGTCCAGTTCGCCGCTGTGCCAGCGGTGCAGCAGGTCGGCCAGGCAGTGCGATTCGCGGCTGGCCATCAGCACGACGCGCTTCTTCACCGAGGAGTCGGTAATGCGCCACTCCATGGAGAACTCGCGGGCAATCGGTGCGAAGGCCTGGCGGAAACCGTCGATATCGAACGGCAGGGAATCGGCACGAATCTCATGCCGCATGAAGAACCAGCCGTTGTCGTTGTCGGAATGGTGACTGGCCTCGGTGATCCAGCCGTTGTAAGTGGCCAGGAAATTACTCACCTTGGCGACGATGCCGACCCCGTCGGGGCAGGCGATCACCAGTCGGAAAGTGCGCATGGGTGTACTCCAGATACATCGCGAAGGCCGCCATTCTAGCGGCTGCGGGGGAAAAGATCAGCCATTGCCGCGGTGCGCCGACGAGAGCCAGTTCGGTGCATTGCGAGTGCATCGATTAATTACCAGCGAATGAACTAGTTAAATAAGTCGACAATTACCGACAAAACTTTTCCCAAGCATTTACTTGAACAACTTCGCTGACTATTATGTCTGCTACAAACTTTCCGCCACCGCTGGACCCAGAACAAGGTACCCAACATGTCGCTGATCAACGAGTACCGCGCTACCGAAGAAGCCATCAAGGAACTTCAGGAGCGCCTGAAATCCCTGGAGCAGGACGACAAGCTGAAGAAAGAGCTTGAGTTCGAAGAGAAACTTCGTGCGCTGATGGCCAGCTATGGCAAGTCCCTGCGTGACGTCATCGCCCTGCTTGATCCGGACGCGAAGCTGAGCAAATCGCCGCGTGCCGCAAAAGCCACCGTGAGCAAGCGCGCTCGCAAGGTCAAGCAGTACAAGAATCCGCACAACGGTGAAGTCATCGAAACCAAGGGCGGCAACCACAAGACCCTCAAGGAGTGGAAGGCCAAGTGGGGCGCCGAGGCCGTAGAAGGCTGGGCCACGCTGCTGGGCTAAGCCTTGCGGACATGAAAAACGCCAGCTTCGCGCTGGCGTTTTTTGTTGGCCGCAGAAAAGTGCGCGGCGCTACAGGCTATAGCGCGCGCGCAGCACCTGCGCATACTTATCCCACTCTTGCAGCACCAGACGGCCAGCCGGCGTGGCATTGACCAGTTGCTCGCTCATTGCCGCGGCAAAGTTATCCAGAGTATTGGGCGCGCCCCACTCGGTCTGATTCAGGCGCGCACGGCAGAAGTCCTGCCATTGTTGCTGTTCCGTGGCACTCAAAGTTTCCGGGAAATTGCGTGCCCGATAACGGAAGAGAAGTTCGGGAAGTCGCGCATCGTCGAACGGCCATTGTTCTTTCGCCAACCGCACGGGATCGGCCTGGCGCACCTGCTCGCACAATCGGCGATCACGGTCGCCGATAAATCCGTCATACAACTGCTGCTCGGGATCTTCACTGCCGGCGAAACTTTCCTCGGCATACAAGGGCGCTAGTTTGTCCTGCCAGTTCGCTTTCGCCTCGGTCAGCGTCCGCGCCGCCGCCAGGCAGGCGTCGAGGTCCAGGCCGATGCGTTCACGATCCTGCGGGCGCAACACGGAGAGCGGCGCCACCACCGGGCATTTGTTGATGTGCAGCAGCTTCAGCGGCACCGGCAGCTCGCCCTCTGCCAGCTCGTCACGACGCGTGTAGAGGCGCTTGCGCAGGGTTTCCGCATCCAGCTCCAGCAAGGGCGAAACGTCGGCGCCCAGGTCGCAGACGATCAATGCGTTGCGGTTGCGAGGATGCCAGCCCAGCGGCAACACCACGGACAGATAGTGCCGTGCACCGGAGAACATGCCCGAGATATGGACCATCGGCTGCAGTACACGCACCTGATCCAGCACACCCTGCTTGCCGCGCAGGCGATAGAGGTAGTCGTAAAGCTTGGGTTGGCGTTCGCGCACCAGTCGCGCCAGAGCAATGGTGGCGCGCACGTCGGACAGTGCATCGTGCGCCTGCCCATGGTCGATGCCGTTGGCCGCGGTGAGGCGTTCGAGCTTGAGGCTGACGACACCGTCCTGCTCGGGCCAGACGATACCTTCCGGCCGCAGGGCGTAAGCGGTACGCACCATGTCGATCAGGTCCCAGCGACTGTTGCCGCCCTGCCACTCGCGGGCGTAGGGATCGAAGAAGTTGCGGTACAGGCTGTAGCGCGTCACCTCGTCATCGAAACGCAAGCTGTTGTAGCCCGCCACACAAGTCCCCGGCTGCGCCAGTTCAGCGTGCAGCCGGGTCATGAATTCGGCTTCGCGCAGACCGCGCTCTTCCAGGCGATCCGGCGTGATACCGGTGACCAGGCAAGCGGCCGGGTGCGGGAGGATGTCGTCGCTGGGCCGGCAATAGAGGTTCAGCGATTCACCGATCTCGTTGAGATCCTCGTCCGTGCGGATGCCGGCCACCTGCAGCGGACGGTCACGGCGCGGGTCGATACCGGTGGTTTCGTAGTCGTACCAGAAGATGCTGGCGTTCATCGTTTTTCCTTGCCTGCAAGCGAGTGCGTCGCAGTCTAACAGTGCGGCCGACCACACTTCCAAAACGCCTCGCTGGCACCTAGCCAGCCCCCGCCTTTATGATGGGCGTCGCAAGGACACCCACTGGAAAGGACTTTCCTCATGCAAGACATCGCTGCACAAAATCCCTATAGCGCTCCACTGAGCAACCTCGAACCGGGCGCAGGCCAGAGCGCCGTGCCCTCCGTCAGCGAAGCGCTGAGCCGCGGCTACAACTTCAGCATCAACGAATTGCTGGGCGAGTCCTGGCGCCGCACGAAGGGCACCAAGGGCCTGATCATCGGCGGTTTCGTGGTCTTCTATGCGGCGATCTTCGCCCTGGTCAACGTGCTCAGCCTGTTCCTCACCGTGGTCGGCGTCGCCGGGATCGCCGGCATGGGCCTGCTGGGTGACAGCGAAGCCGCCGGCGGCATGGCGGTCGGCGCGCTGGTCGCGTTCTTCGTCGGCTCCATCGTCCTGAGCTTCGTCGCCACCGCCGTGTGCTACCCCCTGCTGGCGGGCGTGAACATGCTCGGCATCCGTCGCGCCGCCGACCAGCCACTGCGCTTCAACGAAGTCTTCAGCCACTTCGGCCGTACCTTCCAGGTAGTGGTCTGCGTGCTGCTGAGCACCCTGCTGATCTGCATCGGCTACTTCCTCTTCGTGCTGCCCGGCATCTACCTGAGCATCGCTTACATGCTGGCCATCCCGCTGGTGGTCGAGCGCGGCCTGTCGCCCTGGGCTGCCCTGGAAGCCTCGCGCAAGGCCATTACCCAGCACTGGTTCAAGGTCTTCGGCCTGCTGCTGGTGTTCGGCCTGCTGTTCATGCTCAGCACCCTGACCCTGGGCATCGCGCTGATCTGGGTGATGCCGTGGCTGATCGTCGCCATCGGCGTGCTCTACCGCACCATCTTCGGCGTGCTGCCGCCGGCCAAGTGATCAAATCGGCCTGAGCCTGCCAGCGCGGTTGCCTCGCCGCACCGCGCTGGCTAGCATCTGGCACCTACGTCATCGACAGCGGTTTCCCTTGAGCCCAGCAGACCTTTCATCCCAAGCGTCTTCCCACGCGCCCATCCTGGATACCCGCTACCACGTGGAGACCCCGGAAGGCATCGACCTGCTGCTGCGCCCTGCCGGCGTCGTCCCCCGCGCCCTCGCCTACCTGATCGACCTGGGAATTCGCGTCCTGCTGATGGTGGCGCTGTTCATGCTGCTGGCCTTCCTCGGCGAACTGGGCACGGGCCTTGGGCTGATCCTCACCTTCATCATGACCTGGTGGTACATGGTGCTCTTCGAAGTGCTCAACCAGGGCCGCTCGCCCGGCAAGCAGATGATGGGCCTGCGCGTGGTGCACGACGACGGCACACCGATCGGCTGGTCCGCCTCGCTGCTGCGCAACCTGCTGCGCTTCGCCGACATCCTGCCATTCGCCTACACACTCGGGCTGCTCAGCTGCCTGTCGAACTCCGCGTTCAAGCGCCTGGGCGACCTCGCCGCCGGCACCCTGGTGATCTACCGCGATCCGCCACCGAGCCGTCCGCAGGTGCCGGAAACCACCCCCGAACTCGCACCCTGGCCGCTGAACCTGGAAGAGCAGCGCGCCCTGATGAGCTTCGCCGAGCGCGGCACGCAGCTTTCGGCTGCTCGCCGTGAGGAGCTGGCCGGCATCCTCGCGCAACCCCTGGGCATCGCGCCCGAGCAGGCGGAGGCACGACTGAACCGTATCGCCAGCGGCCTGCTCGGCAACGGGACGGGTCACCCATGAAACAGGCTTTCTTCGAACAGCGTCACCAGGGCGGCTGGAAACGCTTCGCCAAGCGCCTGGAGCAACTGGAAAGCGGCAAGCGCCAGGAAGCGAGCGAGAAGCCCGAAGAGTTTGCCGCCGACTACCGGCGCATCTGCCAGCAGCTCGCCCTGGCCCAGGAGCGCGGCTACAGCAGCCACCTGATCGATCAACTGCAGCAGCTCGCCATGCGCGGGCACCAGCAGTTCTACCGCCACCGCAGCCACCTGGGTGCGCGCATCCTCGGCTTCCTGGTTGCCGGTTTCCCGCGTCTGGTACGCGAGGAGTGGCGCTGCATCGCCATCGCCAGCCTGCTGTTCTACGGCAGCCTGCTGCTGATGGGCGTGCTGGTCTACCACTTCCCCGACCTGGTCTACAGCGTCATGGCGCCGGAGCGGGTTTCAGAGATGGAGTCGATGTACTCGCCGGACACCACGCGCCTGGGCCCGATGAGCACGCGCGATGCGGGCGATGACTGGAAGATGTTCGGCCACTACATCATGAACAACATCGGCATCGCCTTTCAGACCTTCGCCAGCGGCCTGCTGTTCTGCGTCGGCACCCTGTTCTTCCTGCTGTTCAACGGCGTGGTGATTGGCACGGTCGCCGGCCACCTGACCCAGGTCGGCTACATCGAAACCTTCTGGTCTTTCGTCATTGGCCACGGCGCCTTCGAACTGACGGCGATCACCTTCGCCGGTGCCGCCGGCCTCAAGCTCGGCTGGGCATTGCTGTCTCCCGGCCGCCTGAGCCGCCTGGAAGCCCTGCGCCAGGCAGCCGCTCGCGCCGTGCAACTGATCGGCGGGGTGATCCTGATGCTGCTGATCGCCGCCTTCGTCGAGGGCTACTGGTCCTCCGTCACGCAGTTCTCGGCGACGGTGAAGTACATCGTCGGCGCCTGCCTGTGGTTGCTGGTGGGCAGTTATTTCCTCTTTGCCGGACGGGGTCGTCATGCGCCTGACTGACGCCAGCGTCGCCATCCGTCCACGCAGCGCCTGGGAGGCTCTCGACCTCGGCATCCTGCTCGCACGCCGGCACGCCGGCCTGTTGATGGCCAGCTGGGCGATCGTCACCCTGCCGGTGTTCGTACTGCTCTCCGTGCTGCTGTGGAACTACTCCAGCTGGGCGGTGCTGATCTTCTGGTGGCTCAAGCCCGCCTTCGAGCGCCTGCCGCTGTACATCCTGTCGCGCTCGCTGTTCGGCGATACGCCGACACTCAAGGAAGCGCTGCGGGCCTTCCCCAGCCTGCTCAAGTCGCAGTTGCTGCCCAGTCTGCTCTGGCGCCGGCTGAGCCCGACGCGCAGCTTCGACCTGCCGGTGCTGCAGCTCGAAGGCCTCAAGGGCCAGGCGCGCAGCCAGCGCCTGGTGGTACTCGGCCAGCGCAACGCCGGCAGCGCCACCTGGCTGACCATCGTCGGCATGCATTTCGAACTGGCGCTGTGGCTGGGCCTGACCACGCTGATGTACCTGATGCTGCCCAACCAATGGGTCGAAGACTGGGAGTGGAAATCGCTGATCAGCGCCGCCGAGGGCGACTGGGCCTGGCTGGAGCACATCAGCAACCTGATCTACGCGCTGCTGCTGATCGTCTGGGAACCGGTGTACGTCGCTTGCGGCTTCACCCTCTACCTCAACCGCCGGACCGAGCTGGAAGCCTGGGACATCGAACTGGTGTTCCGCCGGCTGCGCCAGCGTCTGATCGGCAGCGCCTATGCCCTGCTGCTGGTGGTGGCCGGCGCCTGCTCCCTGCTGCCGGCCGACGACGCGCTGGCCGCAGGCTCGGAAACCGCCAGCAAGGCCAGCCAAAGCTGTCCGTTGCCTGACCAGAACCCCGACGGCCCGCAGGGTGCGAGGCTGACCCAGCAGAAGCTCAACAGCGAGGACTCGCGCAGCGCGGCGGAAAAGATCCTCACCGCGCCCCCCTTCAAGAACAGCGAGAAGGTCACCAGCTGGCGCCTGCACGAAGACAAGAAAGACCAGAAGCCGGCCGACCCGGACGAGGCCAAACGCCTGAAGAGCTTCTTTGAGGCACTGGGAAACTGGAAGGCCTTCAAGTTCGCCGCGCAAGGCATCGAAGTGCTGCTCTGGGGACTTCTATTCACTGTCATCGCCCTGGTGATCTGGCGCTATCGCGAATGGCTGCGGCTGTTCGTCGGGCGCATCGGCCTGCCGCAGAAACCGCGCCGCGAAGCCCCCAGCGTGCTGTTCGGGCTGGATCTGGCGCCGGAAACCCTCCCCAGCGACGTGGCCAGTGAAGCCGAGCGCCTCTGGGACGAACAACCCCGCGCTGCGCTGGGACTGCTCTACCGAGCCCTGCTCAGCCGCCTGCTGCACGATTTCCGCATACCGCTGCGCGAATCGACCACCGAGGGCGAGGTGCTGGTACGCGTGGCCGACCTCAATGACCCGCCGCTGGACAACTTCGCCCGCAGCCTGACCCAGCAGTGGCAGGCGCTCGCCTACGGTCACCGCGCGCCGCAGGCCGAGCTCAAGCAGCAGCTGTGCAGCGAATGGCGCCACCTGTTCGGCAACGAGGTTCAGGCATGAAGCGCGGCAACCTCGCCCTGCTGGTGCTGCTCGTCCTGCTCGTGCTCGGCGGCATCGGCTACTACCTGTACCGAAACCTCGAGCCCTACACCGAGACCGTCGAACACGGCGCCTCCCCGGAGGCTCGCGCCAACCCCTATCTCGCTGCAGAAATGTACCTGCGCGGTCGCGGCATCCGCGTCACCACCGCCCGCGGCATGGAAGTGCTGGACCAGCTGCCGAGCAAGGGCCAGACCCTGATCCTGCTGGGCACCCGCGAGAACGTCACGCCGGCGCAGAACGCACGGCTGCTCGACTGGGCCAATCGCGGAGGCCACCTTATCGTCACCGCCGAAAGCCTGTGGGACGAAGACGAAGGCAAGAGCGGCGACCTGTTGCTGGATCAGTTGGGCGTGCAGCAGTTCCTCACCGCCGACCTGAAAGACAAGGATGAGGAAAAGGCCGCTCCCTCCGACGAGAAATCGGCAGATGCGTCCGAAGAGCCACCGCAGGACAACGCCGCCAAGCAGGAAGAAGAGCATCCGGACCAGCCTTCCGCCGCCCACGACAGCGATTCGGCAGACGCGGATCCTTACCCGAACCTGACCAAGCTCTACCTGGAGAATGAGAAAGCCCCGGCCTACATCGACTTCGACACCGACTATCACCTGTTCGATTCGAAGAACCTTGCCTACGCCTGGGCCAACAGCGGCGACTCCACCCACCTGCTGCAACTGCAACAGGGCCAGGGGCTGATCACCGTGCTGACCGACAACTGGATCTGGCAGAACGGCGAACTCGACTCCTACGACAACGCCTGGCTGCTCTGGTACCTGACCCAGGACAGCGCCGTCACGCTGGTCTATCGCGCCGACGGCACCAGCCTGATCACCCTGCTGATGCGCTACTTCCCGCAGGCACTGCTGGCCGCCGTCCTGCTGCTCGTTCTGGTGCTCTGGCGCAATGGCCTGCGCCAGGGCCCGCTGCAGCCCAACCCGGATCGCAGCCGCCGGCAACTGGAGGAACATCTGCGCGCCAGCGCCGACTTCATCCTCCGCCAGCGCGGCCAGCTCGCCCTGCTGCAGGGTCTGCAACGTGACGTGATGCGCCGGGCGCGGCAATGCCAGCCCGGCTTCGACCGCCTGCCGGTCGCCGAACAATGGCAAGCTCTGGGCCGCATGACGCGCATGTCGGTCAGCGCCATCAGCCAGGCCATGCGCCCCTATCCGCAACAGCGCATGGCCGTCGCCGAATTCACCCGCCAGGTCGCGCACCTGCAAAGCCTCAGGAATGCCCTATGAGCGAACAGACGCCTGAACCGTCCAGCACCACCGCCCCCAATGCTGCTGCCCAGCGCCAGCGCGCCAGCCAGCTGGCCCAGGCGCTGCGCCACGAGCTGCAGAAAGCCCTGATCGGCCAACAGTCCGTGATCGACGACGTGCTGACCGCCCTGCTCGCCGGCGGCCACGTGCTCATCGAAGGCGTTCCCGGTCTGGGCAAGACCCTGCTGGTGCGCGCCCTCGCCCGCTGCTTCGACGGTGGCTTCGCGCGTATCCAGTTCACCCCTGACCTGATGCCCAGCGACGTCACCGGCCATGCCGTGTACGACCTGGCCACCGAGCAGTTCAAGCTGCGCAAGGGCCCGGTATTCACCCACCTGCTGCTTGCCGACGAGATCAACCGCGCCCCGGCCAAGACCCAGGCCGCCCTGCTGGAAGTGATGCAGGAGCGCCAGGTCACCCTTGAAGGCCGCGCCCTGGCAGTACCGCAGCCATTCATGGTGCTGGCCACGCAGAACCCCATCGAGCAGGAAGGCACCTACCCGCTGCCCGAGGCCGAGCTCGACCGCTTCATGCTCAAGCTGCGCATCGACTACCCGCTGGAGGCCGAGGAGCAGACCCTGGTGCGCCAGGTCACCCGCTCCGCGCGCAGCGACATGCTGGACGTGGCGCCGATGCGCGCCCTGCTCAAGGACAAGGACGTGCTCGCCCTGCAGAAGATCGCCGCCGACCTGCCCATCGACGACCAGGTGCTCGACTACGCCGTGCGTATCGCCCGCACCACCCGCAACTGGCCGGGCCTGGCACTGGGCGCCGGGCCACGTGCGTCCATCGCCCTGGTGCGCTGCGCCCGCGCCCGTGCCCTGCTGCGCAGCGGCGACTTCGTGATTCCGGACGATGTGAAAGGCAGCGCCCTGGCCGTGTTGCGCCACCGCGTGCGCCTGTCGCCGGAACTGGAGATCGAAGGCCTGTCGGTGGACCAGGTGCTGCAACAGCTGCTCGACCAGGTACCGGCGCCGCGCGTATGAAGCCATCGCGCGCGCTCCTCGCGCTGCTCGGCGTCCTGCTGGCAATCGCCATCGCCCTGGGCGCGGCCGAGGCTCTGGACTCGGGCTCGGCGCTGCTCGGTCGCCTCTGGTGGGGTGCGCTTTGCGCGCTGGTCCTGCTGGCGCTGGCTGATGCCCTCTGGCTGCGCCGCACACCCTCGCCCGAGTTGCGCCGCCAGCTGAGCGGCAACCTGCCGCTGGGCCGCTGGAGCGAGGTGCGCCTGCAATTCCATCACCGCTACGCCCAGCCGCAACGCATCACGGTGTTCGACCACCTGCCCGCCGGCATGGACTTCGAATACCTGCCGCAGACCGTGGAGCTGCATCCCGGCGAGCAGACCGAACTGGGTTATCGCGTGCGCCCACTGTCCCGTGGGCATTTCGTCTTCCAGCGCTGCGAGATCGAACTGTCCAGCCCGCTGCGCCTGTGGAAGGGCCGGCGCTACCTGGAGCAGCGCGACGAAACCCGCGTCTATCCCGACTTCGCCCGCCTTTATGGCGCGGAACTGATGGCCGTGGACCACTGGCTGAATCGCATCGGCGTGCGCTCCGGCCAGCGTCGCGGCCTGGGCCTGGACTTCCATCAGCTGCGCGAATTCCGCGACGGCGACACGCTGCGACAGATCGACTGGAAGGCCACCGCGCGCAAGCGCACGCCCATCGCCCGCGAGTACCAGGACGAGCGCGACCAGCAGATTCTCTTCCTGCTCGACTGCGGCCGGCGCATGCGCAGCCACGACGGCGACCTCTCGCACTTCGACCACTCGCTCAACGCCAGCCTGCTGCTCGCCTACGTCGCATTGCGCCAGGGCGACGCGGTGGGGCTGATGACCTTCGCCGGCGACCAGCCACGCCACTTGCCGCCAGCCAAGGGCAGCGCCCAGCTCACCGCCCTGCTCAACAGCGTCTACGACCTGCGCAGCAGCCAGCGCCCGGCGGACTTCCCCGCTGCCGTGCAGGCCGTGCTCACACGCCAGCGCCGCCGTGCGCTGGTGGTGATCGTGACCAACCTGCGCGACGAGGATGACGAGGAACTGGTGGCAGCGGTGAAGCGCCTCGGGCGCCAGCACCGCGTGCTGGTCGCGAGCCTGCGCGAAGAAGTGCTGGACCGTCTGCGCCAGGCGCCGGTAGAAGGTTTCGAGGAGGCCCTGGCCTACTGCGGCGCGGTGGATTACCTGAACGCCCGCGCGGGCCTGCACGAGAAACTGGCGGCCCATGGCGTGCCGGTACTCGACGCGCGGCCGAGCCAGCTGGGGCCGGAGCTGATCAGCCGCTACCTGGGCTGGAAGAAGGCTGGCGCGCTGTAACCGTACGCCATAACCGGACGCCGGCTCCCTGGCGTCCCACACCGTGCAGATCGGTCAGCGCGTCCTGCGCTTCAGACCGACTCCACCTGCCGGCGAAAACTGAAATAACGGCGCAGCGCATCGACCAGCTCGACGTACTCCATCGGCGGTGATACCAGGCTGAAACCGGAATCGTAGTTGCCCGGGTTGACGTCCTCGCGGCACCACTGGCAGGTGGCGGCGAACTCGATCAGTTGCAGCTTGCCGTCGTGCCCGGGGATCTTCAGGCGCATTTCGAAGCGGCCACCCACCAGCATCGGCAGCTGGCTGATCAGGAGCAGCCCATCCAGCGACACGTTGCCCAGGTAACCCATCGGTTTGTCGGTGATGCTGTTGAACACCTTCAGGTAGTAGGGCAGCTGATGGCGCTCGATATGTCGTTGATGACGCATAATGGCGTTTCGCTATGAGATATCGTCCAGTATGACGATGCTGCCCCGGCAGGGCCAGTCCTAACGACAACCTTCCGCCAGTCGTGCGCTAAGCGCCTGACGAGCGGCGTCGATCTGTGCATCGCTGTAGTAAGTCCTTTCACCACTGCTGGCCTGCGAGAAGTACCGCCCGCCATGACTGAGCGAATCCAGGTCATGGCGCCACTTCGCGCACTGCTGGTCCAGCTTGGCCTGCTGCTCCGCTGCCTGGTTCTGGGCGGCGGCGCTTTCATCTCGACGCGCGTCGTAGAAGCGGCGGGTACGCTCTTCGCGCTCGCGGGTCGCCGCATCACGTTCGACGACCTGCGGCTTGACCTCGACGCGTTGCGCCCCCGGCGGTGGTGTTTCGCTGAAGTGCACCTTTCCCTGAGCGTCGGTCCAGCGGTAGATATCCGCCGAAGCCAGCAGGGGGAAACACCAGGCACAAAGCCACAGGGCGCGCATTGCTACCTCCTTGCGTGAAGCATCCATGAGATTAGCCAGCTATCGGCCCGCCTCAAGTCAGCCCACGACCGCCGGTCAGGGCGTCGCCGGGTAGGTGCGCGAGTCGCCGGGCAGGCGGCCGTTGAGCCGTAGCGTTTCCAGCCGCGCCTTGGCCCGGTAAGCATACTCGCTGGTGGGATAGCGGGCGATGATGAACTGGTAGGTCTGCGCCGCATCAACGTAGAACTTCTCGCGCTCCAGGCACTGCCCGCGCAACATGGAGATTTCCGGCTGGATCCACGGCCGCGCGCGGGCCTTGCGCTCGGTTTCCGAGAGTTCCAGCTGTACGCGTTGGCAGTCGCCACTCTTGTAGGCACGGTAGGCGTTGTTCAGGTGATAGTTCATCGACCAGCTGGTGCAGCCGGTAACACTCAGCGCCAGCAGCGCGAGGAAAAGGGTTCGCATGGGCATATCCTCCGTTGGGAAGTGTATCGGCCCGTCTTGGCCGTACTGTAGCCCGCCACTAGACTCACGTGGACCTCGCCCTGGCGCAAAGGAGCTGCCATGCGTTTCGCCCACGCCCTGTCGACTGCCCTGCCGCTTGCCGTGCTGCTGCCCTGGCTCGCCGCCTGCGCTCCCACCACGCCGCTGTTCGTCGCCCAGATCACCACTGGCGAAGTGGCCGAATACAAGCAACTCAAGAACAAGCGCATGACCGCCGCCGTGGAGGAAGAAGGCGACCTGCTCACCTACAGCGCCCAGGCCATCCGCGATGGCAAGAGCGCGGATGCCGAGAAGCTCTACCTCACCGGCTACGACAACACCCGCTATGGCCCGGAAGTGCGCGCCATCGCGCTGTACCAGATCGGCCTGATCTACATGAGCCGCTACAACGACCAGCGCAACGACCAGAAGGCGCTGGAGTATTTCCAACGCATCGACCGTGAGTTCCCCGGTACCCAGGCTGCCGAACACGCCGACGCCCGAGAACTGATCATCGGCCAGCGCGCCAAGGACCCGGTGCAGAAGACCGCCAGGCAGCTGCTGGCCGACTGGCAGCCGCAATACAACCTCGACCTGAACAAGCCGACCCTCGATCCGGACATGACCCTTCTGTCGCGCCGCGCCGTGCTCAAGGGCCGGGTGGACGAAGCCGCGCAGCTCTACCTGCTGGGCGCCGACGATCCGGCCATCCCGGCGGATATCCGCGAGAAGGCGCTTTACCAACTGGGCCTGATGTACATGGCGCCGGACAACCCGCACCCGGACCGCGA
The DNA here is from genome assembly GCF_051990045.1 of Pseudomonas sp. YH-1. Taxonomy (NCBI): domain Bacteria; kingdom Pseudomonadati; phylum Pseudomonadota; class Gammaproteobacteria; order Pseudomonadales; family Pseudomonadaceae; genus Pseudomonas; species Pseudomonas sp. YH-1. Next base: position 6,562,697 of record NZ_CP178184.1, read on the forward strand.
GAAGGCCATCGCCTACCTGCGCCGCCAGCTCGCCGAGTTCCCCGACGGCGAACTGGCCGACAAGGGCGCCCGCCACCTGGACCGCGCACTGAACCAGACCTCCTCACGCAACTGATCGCAAGACCCGCGCGCCGCTGAGCCACGTCAAGGCGCGTGGCCGGCGGCAGTGTCTACGCTTGCTCTGCAATGAGCGCAGAGCAAGCGAGGACTCCGCCATGAAGCTGCAGCACCTGCTCGTCATCATCGACCCGAGCCGCGAGGACCAGCCCGCGCTCACCCGCGCCCGCTGGATCGCCCAGCGTTGCGGCGCGCGCCTGGAACTGCTGGCCTGCGAGTACAACCCGGCGCTGGACAACGCCTTGCTGCTGGAGCGTGGCGACCTCGATACCGCCCAGCGCAACCTGCTGGACGAGCGCCTGGCCTGGTTGCAACAGCTGGCCGCACCACTGCGCGGGGCCGGTCTCGATGTGCATTGCCAGGTGCGCTGGGGCAAATCCCTGCACCACCAGGTCGTACTCCACTGCGAGCAGAGCACACCGGACCTGGTACTCAAGTCCGCGCACCACCACAACCTGCTCAAGCGCCTGTTCCTCACCAATAACGACTGGCAGCTGATCCGCCATTGCCCGCAGCCGCTGTGGCTGGTGCAGCACGGCGAATGGGCCGGGAAAAACCTGTGTGCCGCCGTCGATCCACTGCATGCCGGCGATGCCCCTGCCGCACTGGACCACCGGCTGATCACGGTGGCCCGAGAACTGGAGCAGCGACTGCAACTGGACGCCCACTATCTGCACGCGTACATGGCCCTGCCGCATACCCTGGCCTTCAATGCGGAACTGCTGGCCAACTACGATAACTACGTACTGCGCACCGAAGCCCATCATCGCGAAGCCTTCGACGCCCTTCTCGCGCATTACCCGCAGATAGACCGCCAACGCACGCTATTGGGCCAGGGCTTTGCCGAGGAAGTGATCCCGGCTTATGTGAAGGATCACGCCATCGACCTGTTGCTGATGGGCGCCGTCGCCCGTGGCCAGCTCGACAATGCGCTGATCGGCCAGACCGCCGAGCGGGTCTTCGAGGAAGTCGAATGTGACCTGCTGGTGATCAGGCCGCCTGAGACAGCGACCTGAAAGAGTCACCTGAAAGAGAGTAAGATGGCGCCCTGGCCGCTCCGGACCCGCTTCGGCGGCGGCCTGACCGCTGCTTTCCCCTAGGAGTCCCGCATGTCCCTTCGCCGCACCAAGATCGTCGCCACCCTCGGCCCAGCCAGCAATTCCCCCGAAGTCCTGGAACAGCTGATCCTCGCCGGGCTCGACGTCGCCCGTCTGAACTTCTCCCACGGCACTCCCGACGAACACCGCGCGCGCGCCCAGCTGGTGCGCGACATCGCCGCCAAGCACGGCCGCTTCGTGGCGCTGCTGGGCGACCTGCAGGGTCCGAAGATCCGTATCGCCAAGTTCGCCAACAAGCGCATCGAACTGGCAGTGGGCGACACCTTCCGCTTCTCCACCAGCCACCCGCGTACCGAAGGCAACCAGCAAGTGGTCGGCATCGACTACCCGGATCTGGTGAAGGACTGCGGCGTGGGCGACGAACTGCTGCTGGACGACGGTCGCGTGGTCATGGCGGTGAAGGAAGTGAAGGCGGACGAACTGGTCTGCGAAGTGATCATCGGCGGCCCGCTGTCCGACCATAAAGGCATCAACCGCCGTGGCGGCGGCCTCACCGCGCCGGCCCTGACCGAAAAGGACAAGGCCGACATCAAGCTGGCCGCGAGCATGGACCTGGACTACGTCGCCGTGTCCTTCCCGCGTGACGCCAAGGACATGGAATACGCCCGCAGCCTGCTCACCGAAGCCGGCGGCACCGCCTGGCTGGTAGCCAAGATCGAGCGCGCCGAAGCCGTGGCCGACGACGAAGCCCTGGACGGCCTGATCCGCGCCAGCGACGCCGTGATGGTGGCCCGTGGCGACCTCGGCGTGGAAATCGGCGATGCCGAGCTGGTAGGCATCCAGAAGAAGATCATTCTGCACGCGCGCCGCTACAACAAGGCCGTGATCACTGCGACCCAGATGATGGAGTCGATGATCCACAACCCGATGCCGACCCGTGCGGAAGTCTCCGACGTGGCCAACGCCGTGCTCGACTACACCGACGCCGTGATGCTCTCGGCAGAGTCCGCCGCCGGCGAATACCCGGTGGAAGCGGTGAAGGCCATGGCGCGCATCTGCGCCGGCGCCGAGAAGCACCCGACCACCAAGAAGTCCAGCCACCGTATCGGCCAGACCTTCGAGCGCTGCGACGAGAGCATCGCCCTGGCCACCATGTACACCGCCAACCACTTCCCGGGCGTCAAGGCGATCATCTGCCTGACCGAAAGCGGTTACACCCCGTTGATCATGTCGCGCATCCGTTCCTCGGTGCCGATCTTCGCCTACTCCCCGCACCGCGAGACCCAGGCCCGCGTGGCGCTGTTCCGTGGCGTGGAGACCATCCCCTTCGACCCGGCTGCCCTGCCGCCGGAGCGGGTCAGCCAGGAAGCAGTCGACGCGCTGCTGCAACGTGGCGTGGTGACCAAAGGCGACTGGGTGATCCTGACCAAGGGCGACAGCTACACCACCCAGGGCGGCACCAACACCATGAAGGTGCTGCACGTGGGCGACCTGCTGGCCTGATCCTGCTGTAAGTGAAATTGAAAAGGCCGCCCTCAGGCGGCCTTTTCATTTCTGGCGCAAATGCAGAGCCGTACCTGTAGGAGCGAGCTTGCTCGCGAACCATGCCCCGGCAGCAACAGCGTCAAGCGGTTCGCGAGCAAGCTCGCTCCTACCAAGAGCCCCTTCGCCAGATTCCAGCTGGTAGCTCACTTCTTGCTCAATCTGCTTCAAGCCGCGTGGCGTCTGGCTTACAGCGATTGCACCAGAGCTTATCCACAGCACCTTCCACACCTTGTGTGGGCAACCTGCCGGGCATCGCTCAAATACCGCTCAATCCCCTGCAGGCCACGGCTGGCGTGAGGTAGCCGGGTTGCCCCAGAGCTTATCCACAGCGCGTTCCACAGATTGTGTGGGCAACCTGTCTCAGAGGAACTTCGAAAAATCCGGCTGACGGCGCTGGGTGAAGGCGCTCAGCGCTTCATGGGCTTCCGGCGAATGCAGGCGCTGCACGAAGTGCTGTCCTTCCTCCGCCACCACACGGCGCAGTTCCTCGATAAAGGGCGCTTTCAGCAGGCGCTTGCTCAACGCCACCGCCGCCGGCGGCAACTGCTGGAAGGCCTGGCAAACCTCACGGGCACGCTCCAGCGCAGCCGCACCGTCTTCCAGCGCCTCATTGGCGATGCCGTAGGCCACGGCCTGCACGCCGGTGAAACCTTCGCCGCGCAGCAACAGGCTGGAAGCCTTCACCGGGCCGACCAGACGCGGCACCAGGAAGCTGGAGCCGAACTCCGGGCACAGGCCCAGGTTGACGAAGGGCATCTTCAGTTTGGCGCCCTTGGCGATGAATACCTGGTCGCAATGCAGCAGCAGCGTGGTGCCGATACCCACGGCCGGGCCGGCGACGGCGGCGACCACCGGCTTGGTGAACTCCATCAGCGCGCGCATGAAACGGAACACCGCGCTGTCCGGGCCGCTCGGCGGCTCCTGGAGGAAGTCGACGATGTCATTGCCGCTGGTGAAGCACTCGGCGTTGCCGGTGATCAGCACCACGCGCACCGAACGATCCTCCTGCGCCGCTTCCAGGGCATCGGCGAGGCCCGCGTACATGGTGCGGGTCAGCGCGTTCATCTTGTCCGGACGGTTCAGGCGCAGGGTCAGCAGTCCCTCTTCGCGCTCGACGAGAATCTGTTCGCTCATGGCAAGTCCTTGTTCTTATTGAGGGGTGGGGACCGGTTCAGGCGTGGGGCAGGAACCGGTCGGCCAGCGTCTGGCCACGGGGCACGCCGCAGAGATAAAGGCGGCGGGCGAAAGCATCGACGCTGGCGGGATGGCCGCAGAGTAAGGCGAGGGTTCGCCGCGAAACAAGCCGGAGTTGCGCCAAAACCTCGGCCGACTCGGCCGTGGTCATCAGCGTCACGTCCAGCTCCGGATGGCTGGCGGCCAGGGATTGCAGGGGCTCGGCCAGATAGTGGCCAGCGTGGTCATGGGCCTGGTGAATGACGCGGATCGGCCCGCTGTGATGCTGCCGCAGCGCTTCGCGCAGCACCCCCCAGAGCGGCGCCAGGCCAGTGCCAGAAGCCATCAGCAGCAGCGGCCGCCCATGCCATTCCGGGTCGTAGTGCAGCGCGCCGCCACGCAGTTCGCCCAGGCGCAGCCCATCGCCGACCTTCAGGCCACGGGCGAAATCAGCGAAGGCGCCGCGCTCACGGCAGTCGATGTGAAACTCCAGCCAGGGATCGAGCCCCGGTACGCTGGCCAGGGAATAGGGCCGCGCGACGCCTTCGCCACTCCAGAGGATCAGGTGCTGTCCGGCGCCGTAGCGCAGCGGGCGCTGCGGGGTGAGGCGCAGGCGCAGCACGTCCGGCGCCAGCCAATCCAGCTCAGTGACCGTAGCGGGCAGACCATCGCGCAGGGGATCGAAAGCCTCCACCGAAAGGTCCTCGATCACCCGGCACTGGCAGGATAGTCGCCAGCCTGCTTCGTGCCGGGCGCTATCCAGTGCCTCAGGCAAGGCATCCAGCACTTCACCGCGGATGCAGCGCACCAGGCAGGCATGACAACTGCCGGCCCGGCAGCTGTAGGGCACGGCAATGCCGGCCCCGCGCAAGGCATCGAGCAGGTTGACTCCGGGGCTTACCGAAAAGCGTTGCGATCCGGCCTGTATTTCAGGCACGCGTCCACTCCCATGCGGCATCGCAGCGGTTGCGTCCGCTGCGTTTCGCACGGTAGAGCGCCTGGTCGGCCCGTTGCAAGGCCTCGTCGAGATCATCGTCGGCGTCGAGCAGCGTCATACCCGCCGAGAGGCTGAGCACTTCAATGTTCACCCCCACCGGCTCCGCCGCCGAATAGGCCAGCCGCAGGCGTTCACAGCAGGTGGTCAGGCGATCGGCATCGGCGTTGGGCAGCAGCAGGACGAACTCCTCGCCGCCATAACGCGCCAGCACGTCGCCTTCGCGCAAGCAGGCCCGAGCCACAGCCGCGAAGGTCTGCAGTACACGGTCACCGGCGGCGTGGCCGTGAACGTCGTTGATCCGCTTGAAGTGATCCAGGTCGATCAGCGCCAGGCCGTGGCGCTGGCCATCACGCATTTCTTCCAGCGCACGGCCGGCCAGACGAATGAAGTGCCGGCGATTGAACAGCCCGGTGAGTTCGTCGGTCGCCACCAGGTCCTCCAGCTGACGCATCATGCCGCGCAGGGTGTCCTGGTGAGCCTGCAGCGCATACCGGCGCTGGCGCATGCGTTGGCGCAGCGACTGCACGTAGCCGGCAAACAGGCTCAGCCAGGTGAGCACGATGAACAGCACCAGCAACTGCAGCACGGCCTGGGCCGGCAGTTGCAGGCGCTGCTGGAAGGCTTCGTGGAGGTTCAGGCCGGCAAAGGCAATGAACGCCAGTGCGGCGCAACGGGCAAATACCCGTGGCTGCAACTGGAACACGCCGAACAGCAGGATCAGCACGTAGAGCACCATCAGCGTGCCGCGTGCAGTATCGACGTTGGCCAGGAACAGGGTATTCCAGACCACTGCCACCAGCACCTGCGGCTCGGTCATGCTCGGGTCGGTGAAACGCTGGTTGCGCCCGCTGAAGAACAGCCAGGCGAACACCAGCTGACTGCCGGCGACCAGCAGCGTGCACGTCAGGGCAAAGCTGACGGGGGCGCGGTAGAACTCGCCGAACACGGCCAACCACAACAACAGAAGCGCCAGCGCATAGGTCCCGAGGGCCATGCCGAATCGCCTGATGAGTAGTTTTTGTAAGGCGTGCTGCTTCAGAGGTGGTTTCAGCGTGCTCATGGGGCTCCGTCCCGTAATGGCACCTGGCCTTCACTCTACTATCAAAGCGCCTCAGTGCCTAGCCGATCGGAATGTGGGCAGCCGTTACCAGGAGCAGAGCCCATCTGGGACCAAGGTCGGATCACTGGCAAGTGCGCGGCAAGCGACCGCAGCGCTATACTATGGCGCCTTTTTTCGCCGCAGCCGTGTCGGCGAACCCCTGATGTAACAGGCTAGAAGCCTGTCTTACCCCGCCTGAAGAGGACCGTGCTCCATGGCCGTGATCAAGCAAGACGACCTGATCCAGAGCGTCGCCGATGCCCTGCAGTTCATCTCCTACTACCACCCGGTTGATTTCATCCAGGCCATGCATGAGGCCTACCTGCGCGAAGAATCGCCGGCTGCTCGGGACTCGATGGCGCAGATCCTGATCAACTCGCGCATGTGCGCCACCGGCCACCGCCCGATCTGCCAGGACACCGGTATCGTCACCGTGTTCGTCCGCGTCGGCATGGACGTGAGCTGGGCCGGCGCCACCATGAGCGTCGACGACATGATCAACGAAGGCGTGCGTCGCGCCTACAACCTGCCGGAAAACGTCCTGCGCGCCTCCATCCTGGCCGACCCGGCCGGCGCGCGTAAGAACACCAAGGACAACACCCCGGCGGTGATCCACTACTCCATCGTCCCCGGCAACACCGTGGAAGTGGACGTCGCGGCCAAGGGCGGCGGCTCCGAGAACAAGTCGAAGATGGCCATGCTCAACCCGTCCGACTCCATCGTCGACTGGGTGCTGAAGACCGTTCCGACCATGGGTGCCGGCTGGTGCCCGCCGGGCATGCTCGGCATCGGCATCGGCGGTACCGCCGAGAAAGCCGCGGTGATGGCGAAGGAAGTCCTGATGGACGAAATCGACATCCACGAACTGAAGGCCCGCGGCCCGCAGAACAAGATCGAGGAAATGCGCCTCGAGCTGTTCGAGAAGGTCAACCAGCTGGGCATCGGCGCCCAGGGCCTGGGCGGCCTGACCACCGTGCTCGACGTGAAGATCATGGACTACCCGACCCACGCCGCCTCGCTGCCGGTCTGCATGATCCCCAACTGCGCCGCCACCCGTCACGCGCACTTCGTGCTTGATGGTTCCGGCCCGGCCGAACTAGAAGCGCCGTCCCTGGACGCCTACCCGGAAATCGTCTGGGAAGCCGGCCCGTCCGCGCGCCGCGTCAACCTCGACAGCATCACCCCGGAAGAAGTGCAGGGCTGGAAGCCGGGCGAGACCATCCTGCTCAACGGCAAGATGCTCACCGGCCGCGACGCCGCGCACAAGCGCATGGTCGACATGCTGAACAAGGGCGAAGAGCTGCCGGTGGACCTCAAGGGTCGCTTCATCTACTACGTCGGCCCGGTCGATCCGGTCGGTGACGAAGTGGTTGGCCCGGCTGGCCCGACCACCGCGACCCGCATGGACAAGTTCACCCGCCAGATCCTCGAGCAGACCGGTCTGCTGGGCATGATCGGCAAGTCCGAGCGCGGCCCCATCGCCATCGAAGCGATCAAGGACAACAAGGCCGTCTACCTGATGGCCGTGGGCGGCGCCGCCTACCTGGTCGCCCAGGCGATCAAGAAGTCCAAGGTCCTGGCCTTCGCCGAACTGGGCATGGAAGCGATCTACGAGTTCGAAGTCAAAGACATGCCGGTGACCGTTGCGGTCGACACCAATGGCGAGTCGGTGCACATCACCGGCCCGGCCATCTGGCAGAAGAAGATCGCCGAGAACCTGGCGGTGGAAGTGCAGTAATCACTGCGTGACCGCTCCCTGAAAAAGCCCGGCCCTGTGCCGGGCTTTTTCATGCCTGTTGTTCCCCCGCCGACTCGGATTTGCCCAAGCCCCTGTCCGAGAAATCCGATTCGCCCCTCCCCCGCCGCTTGCGCCCCCAGACAACTGGTAGCGTTCCGACCAGTTGTCTGCGCCGCCTGTTCGTTCGTGCCGATCGCCCCCTCACTCCGCAAGGCCGTCGGCATGTCGAAGCCGCACCAGTCCAGTAGAGAACTGCCCCCGACGAGCCGCTGATAACGCTGCCCCGAGCACCCGCCAGGCTCACCTGCGATCGATAGTCCCCACGGATAGGTAGTGATGAAGAACAGCCTGACATCGGCCACGACAGCGCTTCTGGCCGCCCTTCTCTGCATGAGTGCCCAGGCTTCGGACATGGAGTCCGAGCTGGTCGCTCGCGGCCGCTATATCAGTCTCCTTGGCAATTGCCAGGCCTGTCACACGACTGCCGGCGAGAAACCCTACGCAGGCGGGGTAAAGCTGCAATCCCCATTCGGAACCCTGGTGGGTTCCAACATCACCCCGGACCCGGAGACCGGCCTGGGCCAATGGGCCTTCGACGACTTCAAGCGCGCAATGAGTGAGGGCAAGGGCAGGAATGGCCTTCTCTACCCGGCGATGCCCTACCCCTACTATCACCGCGTGACCGACGAGGACAACACGGCGCTCTGGGCCTACCTGAAGAGCATCGAGCCCGTACGCCATCCGGTTCAGAGCAACCTGCTGCCATTCCCCTACAACCAACGCTACCTGATGCTCGGCTGGAACCTGCTCAACTTTTCCAGCAAACCATTCGAGGCCGATCCGGGCAGGAGCCCGGAATGGAATCGGGGTGCCTATATCGTTGAAGGCCTTGGCCACTGCGGCGGCTGCCATACCCCGAAGAACCTGATTGGCGGCGACGAAACCTCTCGCGCCCTGAGCGGCTACGTCGTGGACTCCTGGTACGCCACCGATATCACCGCCAACGGCTACACCGGCATCGGCGACTGGAGCGTGGCGGATATCACCGAGTACCTCAGGACCGGGCGCAATCGCTTCGACACCGCCTCAGGCCCCATGGCCGAAGTCGTCAACGACTCCTCTCAGCACTGGACCGAGGCGGACGCCAAGGCCGTCGCCGTCTATCTCAAGGAAAGTGCCTCGAGCACCGCCAAGGCACCGCGGCCGCTGGGCGACGAAGACCCTCGCCTCGCCCGCGGCGCCGATGTCTACGCCTTCTTCTGCACCGGCTGCCATGGCGCGACAGGGCGCGGTGTCGCCCGCCTGTTCCCGCCGCTGGCCGATACCGCGCTGGTTCGAGGAGAAAGCCCCGCCTCCCTGCTGCGCATCGTGCTCGGCGGTAGCCGCCAGGGCGTGGACACCGCCCTGGGCGCTCCCGGCATGCCGGCCTTCGCCCGGCACCTGGATGACCGGCAGATCGCCGACGTGCTGACCTTCCTGCGTAATCACTGGGGTAATGCCGCGACGCCTGTATCCACGGAAGCGGTACGAACGATGCGCCAGCAACTGAAGGCTGGCGCGAAATGATGCCCGTCCGGGCAAGTCCTCTGGAGACAAACGATGGTGACTTTTGAACTGAACGGGAAACCGTTCTCCTTCGACGGCGACGGCATGACACCGCTGCTCTGGGTCATACGGGAAAACGCCGGCCTCACCGGCAGCAAATTCGGTTGCGGCATCGGGGCCTGTGGCGCCTGCACCATGCACCTCAACGGCGAAGCCGTGCGCACCTGCATCCTTCCGGTATCCACCGTTGCCGGCATGAAGATCACCACGATCGAAGGCCTTTCCAATGACCTCAGCCATCCCGTGCAGAAGGCCTGGATCGCCGAGGACGTGCCCCAGTGCGGCTACTGCCAGTCGGGCATGATCATGAGCGCAGCCGCGCTGCTCGAACTGTCTCCCACTCCCACGGACGAACAAATCGACGAGTGCGTGACCAATCTCTGCCGTTGTGCCACCTACCATCGCATCAGGAAGGCCATCCATGCCGCAGCCAAGAACTGATGTCAGTAACGCACTGGACTTCAAGTCCATGGATCGTCGCAGCTTCCTGAAAACCGGACTCCTGGTCGCGGGCTGCCTGGTACTGCCGGTGTCCCTGCGCACCGCCGATGCGACAGACAGCGCCGAAGCAAAACAGGGAATGGTCGAGATCACCGACTGGATTCGCATTGGTCCGGATGGCACCACCGTCCTGGGATTGTCCCAGGCGGAAGTCGGTCAGGGAGTCTGGACCGGCCTCCCACAGGTACTGGCGGATGAGATGGACGCCGACTGGAACCGTGTGCGAGTCGAATTCGTCACGGCTCGCGATGCCTATCGCACCGCTGCGGCCCACGAGAAGCTGCAGCAGTTCGTCGGTGGCTCGACCTCGGTGACCATGTTCTACCAGCGATTGCGCATCGCCGGTGCCCAGGCGCGCCGGGCCTTCGTCCAGGCAGCGGCCCTGCGTTGGGGCGTCGCCCCCAGCCAGTGCACGACACAGAAGGGGCAGGTACTGCACGCCACCAGCCAGCGCTCGTTGAGCTACGCCGAGCTGATCGCCGATGCTGCGAAAATCCCTCTTGAGCCCAACCCGACACTTAAGGCCGATACCCAGCAGAACCTCGTCAACCACTGGCTGCCCAAACTCGACACACCGCAGAAGTGCAACGGCTCGGCGGTGTTCGGCATCGATGTGCAAGTACCGGACATGCTCAACGGATCGATCCGTACAGCCCCGACCCTGGGCGGCAAGCCGGTCAAGGTCAACAACCAGGACGCGATCCGCCAGCGCCCGGGGGTTCATGCCGTGGTCATGGCCAAGGACGTGGTCATCGTGGTCGCCGAGACGTTCTGGATCGCCAAGCAGGCCTGCGACGCACTGGATGTGGAATGGGAAGAGAGCGATGCCTCCCTCAACAGCGGTGCCATCGCTGCCGAGGTCAAGGCGGCACTGGATGCCAAGGACAGCCCGATAGCGCTCAAGCAAGGCGATCCGCTGGGAATCATCGGTGCATCGTCGCGGGTCATCCAGGCCGAGTACCACGTGCCCTACATCGTCCATGCGACCATGGAACCGGTGAACGCTACGGTCCACGTGCGTGAGGGCGAAGTGGAGGTCTGGGGGCCGATCCAGGGCCAGGACCTGGTGCGCTGGACCCTGGGCGACATGTTCAAGATACCTGCGGAGAAGGTCATCGTGAACACCACCTTCCTGGGTGGAAGCTTTGGTCGCAAATACGTTCCCGACTTCGTCATACATGCCGCTGTCGCGTCCGCGGCCGTGGGCAAGCCGGTGAAAGTGCTGCGCACCCGCGAGGATGACCTGCGCCACGGCTTCTACCGTCCGAACGTGTCGGGTCGACTGAAGGCCGCCCTGGACAAGGACGGCAACATCGCGGCGCTGCAGGCACGCCTGGCCGGCCAGTCACTCTACTACCAGATCAAGCGGGCGAACTTCGACGGCAACGGCGGCTGGGACGAGACCATGGTGGACGGCATCTACAACGCGGCCTACCAGCTACCGAACCTCCAGGTCGAAAGCACCAACGTCATCCAGAACATCCCGGTCAGCTTCATGCGCAGCGTCGGCTCTACCGGCTCGGTCTTCATGTACGAGAGTTTCATCAGTGAGCTGGCCGATGCCGCGGGTGTGGAACAGACCGAGTTCCGTCGACGAATGCTGCAGCACGACCCCACCAGCCTCGCCGTCATTGACCACACCCTGAAGCGGGCAGACTGGACCACCCCTCCCGCCGACGGATTGTTCCGTGGTTTCGCCTTTTCCATGTATGTCGGCCGCGCCAATGCCTACCGTTCCTATGCCGCCGTGGTGGCCGAAATCAGGATAAAGGCCAATGGGCGGTTCAAGGTGGAGCGCCTGGTCTGCGGCGTGGACTGCGGCCGGCCGATCAACCAGAACCTGATCAGCAGCATGGTCGAAGGCAGCATGGGCTTTGCGCTGACAAACACCTTCAAGAGCAAGATCACCTTTGAAGGTGGGGCCGTGGTACAGGGCAACTTCCCGGACTACCGCTTGCTGTTCCTGCGCGAAATGCCTCATGTCGAGGTGGAAATCATCGACAGCCAACGACCACCACAAGGACTGGGCGAAATCACCATGCCGCCGGTGGCGCCAGCGGTGGCCCAGGCGCTCTACCAGGCGACCAAGATCCGCCTTCGTTCGCTGCCACTTCCCGGCAGCCTCGCAGAGGCACAGGCCTACGCCAAGGAGCAATCGTAACCCCGTGTCGTCGTCCAGCCCGGCTCTGTGCCGGGCTTCTTCATGCTCGCGAGGTTCAGAGCAGGGTTTCCAGGCTCGACTGGATGGCCTCGGTACGTTCTTCAATCTGCTCGGCCGCTGATGCCGGCTTGAAGTTGATGTTCAGCACCCCCGACTCCAGTGCCACTTTGCTGTGGTAATCGCTCGTCGAAGCCTGGCTGGCGTCATAGCGGACAACGACTCGCTTCAGCTTGCCCTGCACTGCCTGCCGCCCCTGGTCATAGGAAGTCAGCATTTCCAGTGCCTCGGCCAACGGTACGAAGTACACGTTGGTCCAATAATCCTCGGCTGCGTAATGAGCGGCCTGCCCCGGCAGGGCGATACTCTCCCAGTCCACTTCGACGGGGACGGCAAAACCGGCGGACTCATGGATGTCGCGCAACTGCTCGATGAAGGCATTCTGCTGATAGGCCACGATGGCCTCACGCTCCGCGGAGTTGGGCTCAGCGATCGATAGCCCGACAATACCTCCCGCCAGCAGAGCTGAGAGGAGCAATGAGCGGATACTGGATGACATGGGAAACTCCCGGAAACTGGCAACGCAGGAGTCTAGGGAGACCGCGCCAGCTTCCGGGATCGGACTATTCGGCAATCACCGTGCGAGGAAGCTGAATCAGGACGCGCTGCGCGTCACCAGACTCAGCTCCGTCACCTTGTCACGGCGCTGCGCCAGGAAGCGCGTGCAGCTCACCCGCAGGAAGGAAGCGAAGTTCACCACCTCCCCGCGGTAATCCATCACCTCGTCGTAGAGCTTGGTGATCAGCTGGTTGGTGGTCATGCCGTCCACCTCGGCAATCTCGCGCAGGATGTCCCAGAACTGGTTCTCCAGGCGCAGCGTGGTGACCACGCCACGGATACGCAGCGAGCGGGAGCGCGACTCGTAGAGAATCGGGTCGGCCTTGACGTAGAGTTCGCACATGAACGGCTTCTCCAGCTTCGATGTCGAGTCAGTCTACAGGCTGATCTTCGTACCCAGTACCTCGAGGAACTTCGCCAGCCACGCCGGGTGCGCCGGCCAAGCCGGGGCGGTAACCAGGTTGCCATCGACATGGGCCGCGTCCACGGGGATGTCCACGTACTCGCCACCGGCCAGGGTCACTTCCGGACCGCAGGCCGGATAGGCGCTGCAGGAGCGGCCCTTGAGCACGCCGGCAGCGGCCAGCAGCTGGGCACCGTGGCAAACGGCGGCGATGGGCTTCTTCGCCGCGTTGAAAGCTTTCACCAGCTCGATCACTTTCGTATTCAGGCGCAGGTATTCCGGAGCTCGGCCGCCGGGAATCAGCAGTGCGTCGTAGTCTTCGGCGCGCACATCGGCGAAGTTGGCGTTGAGGGCGAAGTTGTGACCCGGCTTCTCGCTGTAGGTCTGGTCGCCTTCGAAATCGTGGATGGCGGTGCGGATGCTCTGGCCGGCCTTCTTGTCCGGGCAGACCGCATGGACGGTGTGTCCGACCATCAGCAGGGCCTGGAACGGCACCATGGTTTCGTAGTCTTCGGCGTAGTCGCCGACCAGCATCAGGATCTTCTTCGCGGCCATCTGGGCATCCTCCCGGCAGGGCCCGGCCTTGGTGGCCGGGCATGCGGGAGAGCTTAGTCAGTCGCGCAGGCAGCGGGTAATACGCCGCTACTACACGGCCACGCGCTCGAAAGCCGGCGACTCCACCCAAGGCCCTGCACCATTGCAAGTCAAAGTGTCCCGACACAACTCAGGAAGCGCCAGACAAACACATGTTCCGCCACCGGCAGCACAGCTAGAATCGGTAAAAAATCCGCGCCTCACGCGCCCCTCCGGATGGCCCAGCCATGCGTAATCTGCCGCCCTTGACCATGCTCCGCGTTTTCGAAGAAGTGGCCCACCACCGCAGTTTCAACCGTGCGGCCGAGGCCTTGAACGTCACCCAGGGAGCCGTCAGCCGGCAGATCAAGCAACTGGAGGAATACCTCGGAATCAGCCTTTTCCTACGCACCCCCCGTGGCCTGACCTTGACCGAAGCCGGTAGCGCCCTCGCCCCACACCTGGGCGAGGCCTTCGACCAGATGGAGCGCGCCCTGCAGGCCGTGCGCGTACCGAACCTGCGCCAACGTCTGCGCATCCTCGCACCACCGACCTGGGGTACCCGCTGGCTATCGCCGCGGCTGCGCAGCTTCCTCAAGCGCTATCCGGACATCAGCCTGAGCATCACCAACCAGCAGGGCGACGACAGCGCCGGCGAACTGGATTGCCGTATCCGCTTCGGTCTGGAGCAGGCCACCCACTGCCATAGCGAGCTGCTGGTGATGGAGCGCCACATCGCCGTGGCGAGCCCGGAGCTGTTCGACGGCGAACGACCGCCAGAACTGCATGACCATCCGCTGCTGCACATCCTGCACGAGGGCAAGCGCCTGCGGGTCTGGGAAAACTGGCTCGAAGCAGTTGGCCGCAACGACGTCGATGCCGCCAGCGGAATCGAGTTCAGCACCCTCGACCAGGTCATCCACACAGCTCTGGCCGGGGGCGGTCTTGCAGTGATCGACCGTCAGATGATCGAAAGGGAGTTGGCCAATGGCAGCCTCCTGCCCATCACTCCGGTCGAGGTGGTCGGCCCCTACGGCTACTGGCTGGATATCGCCACCGACAAGATGGGACTGTCGAAGGTGGAGCGATTCCAGCACTGGCTGAATGTGGAACGTAACCCATGAGACATCTTTCGCCAGAATAAAAAAGCCAGGTCCTGACTCACGGAATAACCAGGACCTGGCCCAAGGCAGAGGCAGGAGTACGGAGCCCCTCGATCAGCCTCTGTCGCATACCCCGATCGGCGTGCGCCCCATTCTTGACGCGGCGACAGGCCCCGGACTACCAGAAGCGTCCTAGAGTCTGCCGCGACATTTCCTGTACTCATCGCCCCCCGCAGCAGCCTCGGAAACTTCCCCTTAACCTCGGAAACCCGGCGTGCCAATGAAGGCGCGCCTGCCATAGATCCCCATCTTCGAGGTACAGATCAATGAAACCAGCAACATCCTGGCTCGCCGGTGCCCTGCTCGCCCTATCCCTCAGCGCTTGTGCAACGGTGGATGCCAACGACGGCGGGCCCGGCGAGGTGGAAATCCGTACCGGCCGCATCGAGCAAATTACCCTGACGCAGATGCAGACCAACCACGACAGCGGCGTGGGTGCCGTGCTCGGCGGCGTCGGCGGCGCCGCGCTGGGCAGCCTGGTTGGCCGCGGCACGGGCCGGGATGTGGCGATGGTTGCCGGCGCTCTGGGCGGGGCGTTGAGTGGCAACTACGAGGAAAAGAAACACTACGACCAACCCAGGGAAGCCCAGCAGATCATCGTACGCATGCGTAGCGGAGTGCTGGTTTCGGTGACCCAGCCGGTCAACCCCAGCCTCGGTCAGGGTATGGCGGTGTACATCGAGGGGAGTGGCAACGGAGCGCGTGTAGTGCCCCAGAGCTGATAACCAGAGGCGCCTCTCTTCCGAGAGGCGCCTCTGCTGCCAAGTCATCAGGCGCTGGGAAGTTTCGGCTTGTCGATCAACTCGTTGCGCAACACCTCGATGCAGCGGGGAGCGCGAATCGAAAGACGCACCATCACACCCTTCATCGGCGTCCGGGAAAGCGACGTGTAAACGCCATCGACCCGTACCGCCAACCCCTCGCCCCGCACTGCTGCAAGGATTTCCTCATCGCTCACATCGTCGCCACAGAAGATCCGAAGCTCCTCCCCTGGGCGACGTGATAATGCCAAGGCCACTGACCTGTCTCCCGTATCGTATCAACGATTCACAATCGGCCCGAAAAGCAGCGACGCATCAGGGCCCACTTCGCCACCCACAGCCAGGTACAACGTGTTGAAGGCGTTCAGCGCGGCCAACCGGCTGTTCACTTCCTGTAACTGCCCATCGAAAAGCTTTTCTTCCGACGTAGTGACATCCAGGTAGGTCGAATATCCTCCCTCGTACAAGCGACGCGCCTGCAGCGAGTATGTTTGCAGCGCGGTGACCTGCTGCTCGACCGCAACCAACTGCGCCGCTGTCTCCCGAGTTCCCACCAGCGCATCGTTCACATCGGCCAATGCCGACTGCACCGCGCCTTTGTAGGCGAGCACCGACTGCTGGTACTCGGACTTCGCCTGCAGCACCTGCCCGGATATCGCGCCGGCATCGAAAACCGTCTGATTAAGCCCCAGGGCCAGGTTCCAGACTTTCGACGCACTCTCGAACAACTGCCCACTCTCGCCGCGGCTGAAGCCGATCATCCCCGACAGGTTCAGGTCCGGCAGATACAGTGCCTGCGCTGCGCCGACCATGGCGTTGCTGGCAACCACAGCCTGCTCGGCCTGCAGCAGGTCCGGACGTCGCGACAGCAAGGTTGCCGGTAGGACCTCCGGTACCTTAGGCGCGCCAAGAGACGACAGGCGCTCGTTGCGCACGATGGGGCCTGGATTTCGGCCAAGCAGCACCGATAGCGAGTTCTCTGCCGAATTGATCTTCGCTCTCAACGGAGGAATCGCCGCCTGAGTCGACCAGTAATCGTTCTGCGCCTGGCTGAGTTCGATCTGGCGGATCACCCCGCGGTCATAACGCTTCTGGAAGATATTCAGGGCTTCCTTGCGCGCCTGCGCCGTCTGCTCCGCAATGGAGAGTTGCTCATCCAGCGCCAGCAGATTGAGGTAGCCTTCACTGATCGAACTGGCCAGGCTCAGCGCCACGCCACGCTGCGCGTACTGCGCACCGAGCAACTGCGCGCTTGCGGCTTCGCTCTGGCGCCGCAACTTGCCCCAGAGGTCGATCTCCCAGCTGGCATTCAGGCCAGCCTGGTACTGGTTGCCTACTCCATCGAACCCGGCAAGCGGCGTGTCGACGAACTGGTCACTCAGCGCACGCTTGGCCCCGCCCCCCAGCCCCAACTGCGGGAACAGACCTGCGCGCACCGTACGCAACTGACCACGGAACTGCTCGATGCGCGCGGTGGCGCGTTGCAGGTCGAGGTTGTTCGCCAGCCCCTCCTTGACCAATGACGACAGGGTGGGAGAGCCGAATTGGTTCCACCACGGACCGTCGACCTGGGACGAGGTGCTGTTCAGGTGTGCCCTGTAGGCCTCCGGCATTGCGACTTCGGGTCGTTGATAGTCGGGGCCGATCATGCAGCCGGAAAGGGCCGATACGACTAACCCCAGCACAAGCTTTCTGGAAGTCATCAGTGTACCTCCTGGGTATTGCCGCCACTGGGCGTCACTGAAGCGGTCACGACTCCTTTCGACTTCTCCCGCCGCTCGCTGAAGCGTTCGACGATGTAGGAGAACAGCGGCACGAACACCAGCGCCAGGCTGGTGGCCGCGAGCATGCCGCCGATGATGCCGGTGCCGATGGAGTGACGGGAGTTGGCCCCGGCACCGGTGGCGATCGCCAAAGGGACAGCACCGAAGATGAAGGCCAGGGACGTCATGATGATCGGCCTCAGGCGCAGTTCGACCGCCTTGAGCACCGCGTCCAGCGGAGCAAGGCCGGCCTGGCGCTGCAGGATGACGAACTCGACGATCAGGATCGCGTTCTTCGCCGCCAGCCCCACCAGGGTGACGAGACCGATCTGGAAGTAGACGTCGTTGGAAATACCCCGCAGCCAGATCGCCACCAGGGCACCGAAGATGCCGAAGGGCACCGCGCTGAGTACGGTCAGCGGTAGCGACCAGGACTCGTACTGCGCCGCCAGGATCAGGAAGACCATGATGATGCCGAAGGCGAATACCAGCACAGTGGTGTTGCCCGCCTTGTTTTCCTCGAAGGCTTCGCCGCTCCAGGCGAAGCTGTAGCCCGGCGGCAGCTCCTGCAGGGCCAGTTCCTGCATCGCCTTGATGGCATCGCCGGAGCTGTAACCGGGGCCGGCATTGCCGGTGATCTTGGCAGCAGGGAAGTTATTGAAACGTGTCACCAGACTCGGGCCGGAAGTGAACTCGGTCTTCACCAGGGCGGACAACGGGATCATCTTGCCGTCCTTCTGCCGTACGTAGAGATATCCCAGATCAGTCGGCGAACTGCGGTACTGGGCGGCGCCCTGCAGGATCACCTGCCAGACACGGCTGCCCAGTACGTACTGGCTGATATAGGCCGAACCGAACTGGGTCTGCAGCGCGCCATACACGTCAGCCATCGGCACACCCAGGGTCTCCGCCTTGGCATTGTCCACCGAGACGCGCATCTGCCGGGTCGAGGCCTGGAAGGTACTGATCAGACCCGACAGTTCCGGGCGTTTGGCGGCGGCACCGATGAGTTTCCAGGTGGCAGCCTGGAGCTCTTTCGCATCGCCTTCACCACGGTTTTCCACCCAGAACTCGAAACCGCCCTGGGTACCCAGGCCCGGAATCGATGGCGGGTTGATGGGGATGATGCGCGCCTGGGGAATAGTTGCCAGCTTGGGGGACAGGGCACGGATGATGCCATCGGCCGACATCGCATCCCCCTTGCGCTGTTCCGAAGGCTTCAGGTTGAGGAACACAGTGCCCATGTTGGTCTGGTTCTGCCCGTCGATGAAGCTGTACCCGCTGATGGCGGACGCATCTTGCACCGCAGGGTGCGAACGGAACATCGCCGCGACCTGTTCGGTAGTCGCCTCGGTACGATCCAGGCTCGCCGAATCCGGCATCATCACGGCAACCAGCAGGTAGCCCTGGTCCTCTTCGGGCACGAAGCTGGTGGGAATCTTCGAGAACAGCGTGGCAATGCCCAGCAGCATGGCGGCGAACAGCACCAGCGCCACCACCATGCGCCGCACCACCAGCGAAACCAGGCCGACGAAGCCGTGGGTCATCTTGTCGAAAGCCTGGTTGAACCACTGGAAACCCTTCCAGCGCGCATGCTGTCCCGGCTTCAGGATCAGCGAAGCGAGAGCCGGGGAAAGCGACAGGGCGACGAAGCCGGAAATGGTCACCGAGCAAGCGATGGTCAGGGCGAACTGGCGATACAGCAATCCTGTGGTGCCACTGACGAAAGCCACGGGGATGAACACCGCGCAGAGCACCAGCACGATGGCAATCACCGGACCGGTCACCTCCTCCATCGCTTTCACGGTAGCGTCATGGGCGCTCAGGTTGAACGACTCCATGTTCCGCTCGACGTTCTCCACCACCACGATGGCGTCGTCCACCACAATGCCGATGGCCAGCACCAGCGCGAAGAGCGTCAGCAGGTTGATCGAGAACCCCAGTGCCAGCAACGCGCCGAAAGTACCGACCACCGCAACGACCACGGCAGCGACCGGAATCAGGGTGCTGCGCACGCTCTGCAGGAAGATGAACACCACCAGCACCACGAGGAGAATGGCGATCAGCAGAGTGACCACGACTTCGTGGATCGAGGAACGCACGAACTCGGTGGTATCCAGGGAAACCGCATAGCTGATGCCCTGAGGGAAGGTGGACGACATGTCGGCCAGCGCGGCGCGCACGTTCTTCGACACTTCCAGGGCGTTGGAGCCGGCCTGTTGGTAGACCGCGATCATGGTCGACGTCTTGCCGTTGAGCGACGAACGCATGCTGTACTGGTTCAGGCCGATCTCCGCACTCGCCACGTCGCCCAGGCGAACGATGGCGGTGCCGTTGGCGTCGGCACGCAGGATGATCTGTTCGAACTCCTTGGCGGTCTTCATGCGTCCCGGGGTGACCAGCGGGTAGGTCAGCTCCATCAGCCCCTGGGAGGGCGCCTGACCGATGTTGCCGGCGCCGAACTGCTGGTTCTGCTGGCTGACCGCGTTCTGTACGTCGGTCGCGGTGATGCCCAGCTCCGCCATGCGGTCCGGCTTGAGCCAGATGCGCAAGGCGAGGTCAGCATCGCCCATGATCTGCGCCTGGTTTGCGCCTTGGATACGCTTGATGGCGTCCAGCACGTAGAGGTTGGCGTAGTTGCCCACGTATTGCTGGTCGAAGCTGCCGTCCGGCGAGTAGATCGCCAGTAGCATGAGGAAGCTGGAGGAGCGCTTCTGCACGTTCACGCCGTTCTGCTGCACGGACTGCGGAAGCTGCGCCAGGGCCTGGCTGACACGGTTCTGTACCTGGACCTGGGCGATGTCCGGGTCGGTACCAATGTCGAAGTACACGTTCAACGTCATCTGCCCGGTGGGCGAGCTGACCGACTGCATGTACAGCATGTTGTCGACACCGTTGACCTGCGTCTCGATGGGTGCGGCCACGGTCGAGGCGATGGTCTGCGAGTCGGCGCCCGGATAGGTCGCCGTCACGGTGATCTGGATGGGGGTGATGTCCGGATACTGCGCCACCGGCAAGGCGAAGATGGAAACGCCGCCGGCAATGATGATGATCAGCGACAGCACCATCGCAAAGATGGGACGGTCAATACAGAAACGGGAAAGCATGACGGTCGCCTCACTCTGCCTTCGGGGCCGCTGGGCCGAAACTGCCGGCCGGCGCATCGCCGGTGATCTTCAGGGGTGCGCCGGGCAAGAGCTTTCCGGCGCCATCGACCACGACCTGCTCGCCGCCCTTGAGCCCCTTCTCGACTCGCCAGAACTCACCGGACGGTTCTGCCATCTGCACCGGGCGCTCCTCGGCCTTGTCACCGTTGACCACGTAGACGAAGTCGCCCTTGGGGCCGTGCATCACAGCACGCTGCGGCAGCTGGATGGCATTGGCGTAGTTCGCACCCTTCAGGGTGATGCGCACGAACTGACCAGGGCGCAGGTTGCCCTTGGGGTTGGCAAAGTCGGCGCGGACCATGAAGGTGCCGGTCAGCTGGTTGAAGGTGGACGACGCAAAGGTCACCACACCGGTCGCCGGGTAGCCCGAACCATCCGCCATCTGCAGATCCGCCTCGAGAC
This sequence comes from Pseudomonas sp. YH-1, assembly GCF_051990045.1. Lineage (NCBI taxonomy): Bacteria > Pseudomonadati > Pseudomonadota > Gammaproteobacteria > Pseudomonadales > Pseudomonadaceae > Pseudomonas > Pseudomonas sp. YH-1. The sequence continues at coordinate 6,583,538 of NZ_CP178184.1, forward strand.
GGCCGTCAGCAGGCAGCACCAGACGACCGCTGTCGCGCAGGTCGCGCATGGCGAGGAACTGCTCTTCACTCACGCTCATCACCACGCGCATCGGATCCAGCGTGGAGACCGAGGTCAGCAGGCTGTTGCTGGCGTTGACATAGGTCCCGTCGTTGACGTGGGCGTAGTCGCTGACGCCATCGACCGGCGAACGCACGTAGGTGTAGGAGAGGTTCAACTGCTGCGTCTTGACCTGGGCCAGCGCCGCCTCCATGGAAGCTTCCGCGGCCTTGGCCGTACCGATGGCATCGTCGCGATCCTTGGGGCTCAGTGCGTTTTCCGCCGCCAGCGGGAGTACGCGGTCCAGGTTGGCCTTGGCGCGCTCATAGCTCGCCTTCTGCGCCGCGTACTCTGCCTTGGCCGAATCGAGCTGCGCCTGGAACGGTGCGTGGTCGATCTCGAACAGCAGGTCGCCGGCCTTCACCACACTGCCTTCGGTGTAGTTGCGCTTGAGCAGGAAGCCATCGACCCGGGCGTGGATATCCACGGCCTGAGGACTCTGGGTCTGGCCGACGAAGGTCATGCTCGCCGGCAGGTTGAACGGTTTCACCACGACAGTCGTGACAGCGACTGGAGCAGCCCCGGCGGGCGCTTTTTCCGCCCGATCACAGGCGGTCAGGAATACGGTCGCGAGTAGTACTGCGCAGGGGCAGCCCAGATGAGTCAGGCGCATAGTCAATCCACAGCGAATGCCCGAAGGCGAGGGAACAGAGAGAGGGGAGTTCCCGCCGCGGCAGGAACTCCGCGATAGCATCAGTTGGTGGACGTGGCCGGCGCCGCCGACTGGGCGACCGGGTGAGCGGTGACGATCTGCAGGGTGTCCTCGTAGGTCACGTTGAGCATCTGGCCGACCTTCAACTCGGTCATCTTGCTGCGCAGTTTCGGATCGTCGATGGCAACGGTTTTGTTACTGCCATCGGGGCCTTCGAAGGTGATCTGATGCTTCTTCAGATTGACTCCGAGAATCTTCAGCTGCACACGGGCCATGCGGAAAGCGTCGCCGCCCGGATGCGGATTGCTCGGCGTGGCGATGGCTGCGCCATCGACCTCGAAACCGCCCGGAGCCTGGGTCTGTACCTGGGTGTCGAGATCGAAGGCAGTGGAGTGGATGACCAGTGCGCCGATGGCATCACCGGGTTTCAGATGATTCAGATCCTGAGCAGCATCGGTGACCTGGACAGTCACCGGCTTGCCCGCAGCATCCGCAACCACGATGCGACGATCCTTGGCATCGACGGAAACCACCCGGGTTACGACTTCGTCGGCCTCGACGGCGCCGCCCAGAGGGATATCGACGGCCATCACGGGAGTAGCGAACGCCAGCGCCAGTGCGCTGATCAACGGCAGGGACTTGAGGATATGCATGGTTGAACCCTCCTTGGGCTCGACGTGGTGAAGAGAGGGAGGCGACGAATGATGTGCATTACTCGGTAACGCGCGCGGTATCGCTGAGCGCATTGCAGGTGTCGGAGGTCAGGCAGTAAGTGATGTACACCGCCTGGCGCCCACAGCCGCGCACACCGATGGTGTATTCGGTACGGTTGTTGGCGTAGGCGAATTGGGTGACCTTGCTCGACAGCAGGGAAGCGGTCACGTCGGGGCAGTCCAGTTCGAACCTGGCGCGGGATACGGTCGCGTCAATCGCTGCCGACTGGTTTTGCGCCAGGAATTGCTGGTCAGTCATGCATCCGCTGAGGGAAGCGGCACAGACCAGCAGCGCGGCTACCGGATAACGGTTCTTCATATGGCGATCTCGCTTGTCGATGCGATGGGGGCGTGATGCACTCGGCACGAAGGGACGATCACTGCGCGAGCGGCAGCGAGCGTGAGGTCTGGATCTGCGCCATGGCATCGAGCTGTATCTCGATCTGCAGGAAACGCAGTGCGCGCACCGGGGAGACCTCCTTGGCGATTCGCGTCACGTAGGTTTCCTTGAGTTGCTGGCGGCGATCCTCCAGCTCAAAGACCCGCGCCTGCAGGCCGCGAGCCTGCTCCTCGCTCACTGCGCCCTGCTGCAGGCTGCGGACGAAGTCCAGGTCCAGCGCCAAGGCTTGCGTGTCGGCCTTGGCCGCTTCGCTGCGGTAGTCGTTGTAGATGCCCCAGAAGCGCTCGGCCTCTGCCGGTGCGAGTTCGATGTTGCGCTCGACGACACGACGTCGGTTGTACTCGACGTCGGCCAGTTGGTTCTTGATCTCTTCCTGATGCTTCTCCATCTCGTCGCGAGTTCGCTCGCTGGCGTCTTCGGCGCAGGCGAGCAAAGGCATCGAGCCAAGGGTCAGGGCGGCAATAGCACTACGTAGATACATGGCGAATCCTCGTGGGCAGCGGGTGTCCACGGACGGCCATGGCAGGGGTGAAAGCCATGCGGGACAGCGTTATCCGGGACTGAGGTGGTTACCTTAATCGGCATCCGGGGCGCTGAAATCGGGGGAAAAATAGATACGGACGGACCTCCAGTCAGTTGCGCCAATTTCCTACAGGAGCAACTCCAAAGACTGAGGAACAGGCTGCCGCCATGGGCTTCCTGGCACAAAAAAAGGCGCCCCGGTTTCCCGGGACGCCCTTCGGAGCTTCCTTGCTCTCAGGTCAGGTCAGGCCAGGCTTGCGGCCTTGGCCGACACTTTGGTCGCCACATCGCCGGCATCGCTGCGACAGGCATCCGTCAGGGTGAGGTACTTGGTCTCCGGTGCCCAGGCGATGGAGATGACCGCGCCCAGCAGCAGGATGCCGGCGAGAATCGCCATGGTCGGGTTGAGGCCGATACCCGCCACACTGACCGGCAGCAGGAAAGTGCTCAGCGCAGAACCCAGACGGCTGGCCGCCGTGGCCAGGCCGATGCCGCCGGCACGGACCTCGGTGGGGAAGCTTTCCGCCGGGTAGACGCCGACCAGGTTGCTCACCGCCGACAGCACCAGGGTGAACAGGCCGAAGCACGCCACCATCAGCCAAGCCATGCTGCCCGGTAGCAACACCAGCAGGAACAGCGAAGCGGCGAGGATCAGGAAAGAGTTGATGAGGAAACCGCGGCGCGTGAACTTGATGGTGCACCAGATGCCCAGCAGGGCCCCGACCACCAGCAGCGCGTTGAGCATCATCTCGGTGCCGAAGCCTTCGGCCAGCCCCATCTTCTGCAGGATCGACGGCAGGAAGGTGTAGATGGCGAAGTACGGCATGACGATGCAGATGAAGAACAGACAGTTGAATGCGGTGCGCTTGCGGTACTCGCGACTGAACAGCGCGCTGTAGCCGGCGTGCTTGCGGGTGACGACCTCCTCGTCGATCTCCACGTTGGCGCCCAGGTGCTTGTGCACGATGGCACGGGCTTCCTCGACGCGGCCCTTGTGGATCAACCAGCGCGGCGACTCGGGCGTGCCGATGCGGGCGATCAGGATCATCGCTGCGGGGATCGCCGAGGAGGCCAGCATCCAGCGCCACGCATCATCGCCCAGCGGCAGCAGCGCGGTACCGACAAAGGTGGCGGCAACATAGCCGAAGGTCCAGATCACGCTGAACGAGCCCAGCAACACGCCTCGGTGCTTGCGCGGGGAGAACTCGGCGAGCATGGCGTGGCCGACGCTGAAGTCACCGCCCAGGCCGATACCGATCAGCACCCGGCAGAGGAACAGCTGCATCGCGGATTCGACGTAGAACTGCATCACCGAGGCGATGGTGATCAGCACGAAGCTGATGAGGAAGATTTTCTGCCGGCCGAGGTGGTCGGAGATCCAGCCGAAGAACAGGCTGCCGAAGAACAGCCCGAGCAGCGCGGAGCTGCCGATCAGGCCCTGCCAGAAAGGCGTCAGCGCCATCTGCGGATTGATCAGGGTGAAGGCAATACCGATGAGGCCAAGGATGTAGCCATCGGTGAAGTGGGCGCCGAAGGTGAGACCGGCGATCTTGATGTGGAACCTGCCGATGGGCAGGTCATCGATTTTGACTGGTTGACCCGACATGATCGTCTCCGATTTTTTGTTATTGGAAACACAGCGAGGTTGAGCCACCGCGCCCTGAACGGCGCGGCGGATGAGGCAGAACTCCTTGGGTGGGGCGTCAGGCGGACAGGCCGCCCATGAGCAGGTACTTGATCTCCACGTAGTCCTCGATGCCGTACCTGGAACCCTCACGGCCCAGGCCCGATTCCTTGATGCCGCCAAAGGGCGCCACCTCGGTGGAGATGATTCCTTCGTTGATGCCGACCATGCCGGCTTCCAGGCCTTCGGCCATGCGCCAGACGCGGCCAATGTCACGGCTGTAGAAATAGGCGGAAAGACCGTAGGGCGTATCGTTCGCCAGACCCAGGACTTCAGGCTCGTCGCGGAATCGGAAACAGGCAGCGACAGGGCCAAAGGTTTCCTCGCTGGCAATCAGCATTCTCGGACTCGCCTCGGCCAGTACCGTTGGCTCGTAGAACGTGCCGCCCAACGAATGACGACGGCCGCCGCACAGCAGCTTCGCGCCCTTCTCCAGGGCATCGCCGACGTGCTGCTCAACCTTGGCCAGCGCCGCTTCGTTGATCAGCGGGCCCTGCTCGGTCTCGCCTTCCAGCGCATTGCCCACGCGCATGGCGCGTACAGCATCGGTGAGGCGAGAAACGAACGCGTCGTACACCCCGTCCTGGATATAGAAGCGGTTCACGCAAACACAGGTTTGCCCGGTGTTGCGAAACTTCGAGGCCATGGCGCCGCGCACGGCGGCATCGATATCGGCGTCGTCGAAAACGATGAAGGGGGCGTTGCCGCCCAGCTCCAGCGAGACCTTTTTCAGTGTCTCCGCTGCCTGGCGCATCAGCAGCTTGCCGGTGCGGGTCGAACCGGTGAAGGACAGTTTGCGCACTGCGCCAGACGCCTGGATGGCGCCGCCGATAGCTGGCGCATCGCCGGAAACGATGTTGAACACGCCAGCCGGAATGCCCGCCTCCTCCGCCAGCACCGCGAGGGCGAAGGCGGACAGTGGCGTTTCTTCCGAAGGTTTGAGAATCATCGTGCAACCAGCCGCCAGCGCCGGGCCGACCTTGCGGGTGACCATCGCCAGCGGAAAGTTCCACGGCGTGATCGCGGCAACCACACCGATCGCCTGCTTGATTACCACGATGCGTGCATCGCCCTTGTGCGAGGGGATCACGTCGCCATACACACGCTTGGCTTCCTCGGCGAACCACTCGAGGAAGCTTGCCGCGTAGGCCACTTCGCCCTTGGCCTCGGCCAGTGGCTTGCCCTGCTCGGTGCTGAGCAGGCGCGCCAGGTCATCCTGGCGCTGCAGCATCAGTTCGCCCCAGCGGCGGATGCGCGCGCTGCGTTCCTTGGCAGTCAACACGCGCCAGGCCGGCAACGCGCGTTCGGCGGCGGCGATGGCGGCATTGGTTTCCTCGGCACCACCACGGGCCACGTCGACAATCAGCGCGCCTGTGGCCGGGTTGCGTACCGGGTAGGTCGTACCGCCATTCACCCATTGGCCGTCGATGTAGTGGCCAGTTCTCAGCAGCTCGCTCATGCCACCGCCTCCGTCAGCGAGAAAGCTTCATGCATGGGGCGAGCAACACGCAGGATGCGTTTACCGGCGGTGTAGTCGTTGATCACGTCGCAGGGCGTGTAGTTGCGTTCCAGTTCGTAGATCTCCTCGTCGTCCAGGCGGGTCTCCAGCGCAGCCAGGGCACTGTCGAATTGCGCGGTGGTGTCGGCGCCGACCAGCATGCAATCCACGCCCGAATGCTGCAGGACCCAGGCCTGGGCGATCTGCGCGTTGGACACCCCGCGGCGCTGGGCCACCCGCTGCACGGAGCGGGCGATCTCGAAGGAGGCCTCGTCGGCATACATCTGCTGGGTGAAGAAGTCGGTCTGGTTGCGCGTGGAGTTCGCGTCGCCGGTCAGCAGGCCCCGCGCCAGCGGGCTGAACACCGAGACGCCGAGGCCCTGATCGCGGCAGAACGGGATCATCTCGCGCTCTTCCTCGCGGTAGGCGCAGTTGAGCTGCAGCTGCATGTTGATCGGCTTGACCCAGCCGTTGCGCTCGCAGGCCATGAGGATCTTCGCCAGCTGGCCGGTGAGCATGGTGGAGACGCCGATGTAGCGGGCCTTGCCGGCGCGAACGATGTCGTTCAGCGCGCCCATCACCTCTTCCACCGGGGTGTTCACGTCATAGAAGTGCAGCATGTAGATATCGACGTAATCCATGCCCATGCGCTTCAGGGAGGCATCGATGCCATCCATGATGTGCTTGCGCGAATGGCCACTGGCGTTGATGCCGGGACGAGTTCCGTAGCCGACCTTGGTGGTGATCACCACGTCTTCGCGGCGCACCAGGCGCTTGAGGATGCGGCAGACCACTTCCTCGCCGACGCCGGCCGAGTAGAAGTCGGCGAGGTCGATGAAGTTCACCCCGGCATCCAGCGCGTGCTTCACGATCGGCTCGCTTTTCTGCTCGTCGAAGATCCACGGCTTCCAGTCGGGGGTGCCCATGTTCATGGTACCCAGGCACAGCTTGGAAACCTGCAGGCCGGAGTGGCCGAGACGGATGTATTCCATGGTGCGGACCTCAGGCCTTGGGGGTGTAGAAGGGATTGGCGATGGCATTGACCACGTCGGCCAACTGCGCGCGCTCGGGCCTGCAGCTCAGCGCCGCGCGGATCGCGGTGCGACAGGCGTTGTAGTTGTTCAGGTAGACGGCATCGAGGTCGTCGCAGCTCGGGTTGACCCAGTTGGCGGTGACGATGGCCCACTCGTCCTCGGCTTCCGGCGGCAGGGTGCCGTCCAGCAGGGCCTCGGTGACGGCCTTGGCGATGCCGGCCTGGGACGCGCCCCAGGTGGCGTTGGCGTGCAGGTCACCGTTGATCTCGGCCTTGTTCACGTAAAGGGTCATGGGTTTGACCGGGATGTTCGGCTGGGCAATCACCATGAACGGGCAGTGCCCCTGGCTGGGCGAAGCGAGGCTGCCGGCGAAGGCCTGGCCGGCCGGGCCGTTGCGCGGGCCGAGCAGGATGTTGATGTGCGCGGCGTTGACGCCGGGGCCTTCGAAACCTTCACCGATGTACAGGTCGAGCTTTTTCATGGGGTACCTCATGGAACCGTGGGGGTGTAAGAAAGCCTGGGCCTGCATGCGCGGCCCATGGCAAAACCGGCGGAGAGTGCCGGGAGAAAGTCGCTGGGGAATCAGGAATCGACGGGCGAGTCGGAGGGATGCACGAAGGCACCGGACAGGCCGGAATACGGAGGACGGATCGAGGACGGGGAAAGCAGGAAAGTGATCATGTCGCGTCGCTCTTTGTTGTTGTCGATGAGCTGGTGCGACGATTTTTAGCACCAGGCCAAATCGGCCCGGTAACCATTAAAACTCAAGGAGCTATGAGTTCATCTCATACCCCAGTTAATGGACACCCAGACAGGAAAAAGCCGACGGGGAAGCACATTCCGCCGTCGGCTGGCTACCTTTGCCCGTCAGTCCTTGAGGCAAGCGATACGGTACAGACCGTCCTCGACCTCGACGCCATGGGTATCGTGGGCAAAGCCAGGGAAATACCGGTCGAAGGCTTCCAGCGCCTTCAGGTAACCCAGTACCGGGCCGCTGCCTGGGCCGGCATTCTCTCCCGGCATCAACAGCGGAATACCCGGCGGATAGGGCACCACACCCGTTGCGACAGTGCGACCACTCATTTCCTCCAGGGTCAGCCGTTCGATGTTGTTCTTCACCAGTTGTTCATAGGCGGCGGTAGGCGTCAGCCGTGGCTCGGGTAGCAACGAGAACGCCTGCCCCATCAGCGTGGTGGTCTGCAACTCCGCCATGGATTCGAACATCCGGTCACAGAGGTCCTTGAGCCCCATGTCGCCGTAGCGTCCCGGCCAACTCGTGACCAACTGCGGCAGCGCGCGCGACAGCGGGAGGTTGGCGTCGTAGTCACGCTTGAATCCCAGCAGCGCATTCACCAGCGTGCCCCACTTGCCCTTGGTGACGCCGATGGAGAAGAGGAACAGCAGGGTGAAGTCGGTGGTTTTCTCGACCACGATGCCCTGCTGCGCCAGATAGGCCGTGAGGACTGCGGCAGGTATGCCCACCGGCATCAGCCCACCACCCGGTGCAACACCGGGTGTCACCACCGAGACCTTGATCGGATCAAGCATGCAGTAGCCGTCCTCGATCTCGCCGAAACCATGCCATTGCGCTCCCGGCGCCAGGGTCCAGCACTGCGGATCGCTGACCAGCAGCTCCTCGTCCGCCTCGAAGAACGGCACCTTGCGGCCCGTTTTCGGATCGCGTACCTCATCGGGCTGCCAGGCGTCGAAGAACCAGTCGCCCTGCTCGGCAAAGTCATTGCTCAGGCGCGCCAGCAAGCGGCGAAACGCTACCGCCTCGCGGATAGCATCAGTGGTCAGCGCCACCCCACCCTGCCCGTCCATCATCGCCGCCGACACATCGTTGGAGGCGATGATCGCGTACTGCGGCGAGGTGGAAGCATGCATCATGAACGACTCGTTGAACCGCGCGTGCTCCACCGGATTGCGCCCGTCGCGCACATGAATGAACGAGGCCTGGGACAAGGCCGCCAGCAGCTTGTGGGTGGACTGGGTGGCGAACACCGTGGGACGGTCTGCCGTGTGCTCGGCGGGATCACCGTGCATGGCATGCCGCTTGTGGTAGATCGGGTTGAAGCGCGCATAGCCGTACCAGGCTTCGTCGAAGTGCAGGCGGTCGACACTCTGCCCGAGCAGTTCCTCTACCCGCGCCACGTTGTAGCAGAGACCGTCGTAGGTGGAGTTGGTGATGATCGCGTGGCGCGGCGTGGGATCGATGCCCGGATGTGCCAATGCGTTATCGGCAACCTGGCGCTTCACCGCCACCGCGGTCAGGCGTTCCGGCAGGATCGGGCCGATCAGGCCGAGGTGATTGCGCGACGGCACCAGGTAAGTCGGGATCGCCCCCGACATTGTCATCGCATGCTCCGCCGACTTGTGGCAATTGCGATCGCACAGGGCGATCTGGTCGCGGGTGACGCTGGCCATGAGGATGACCCGATTGGAGGTCGAGGAACCATTGGTAACGTGGTAGCTGCGGTGGGCGCCGAACACCCGTGCGGCATAGCGCTCGCTCTCACCGATGGGACCGCTGTGGTCGAGCAGCGAGCCCAGGTCGCCGACAGAGATCGACAGTTCCGAGCGCAGCAACTCCTCGCCGAAGAAGTCGAAGAAGGCGCGCCCGGCCGGTGCCTTGAGGAACCCCGTGCCGCCGGTATGGCCCGGCGTGTGCCAGGAGTATTCGTAGACACGGGAGAACTTCATCAGCGCCTTGAACATCGGTGGCAGCACCGCCTCGCGATAGCGTTCGACGGCGGCGGTAATGCGACCGCCAATGAAGTCAGTGGTGTCTTCCAGCAGCCAGATGAAGTCGTCCGACTGGCGCAGCGCCTTGAGGTCGATGGAAGCGGCGTCACCGCGCGACGCCATGAGGAAGACCGGCAACTGGGCATGCCGCTGGCGCAGCGTATCCAGCACCGGCAGCGCACCACCAGGCAGCTCCCAGTTCAACAGCACACATTGCAGCGCGGGATTCGAATCGATGACGGCACGAGCATCGTCGGCACTCGCGGCAATCAGCACAACCACTCCGCGCCGCTCGAGGTCCTGGACCAGCGCGCGCACGGCTCGCCCTGCTGAAGTGGCCTGTTCCAGCGACTCATGGGCCATCAGGACCACGATATCCAGCGTGTTCTTGGTAACGGACTCAGACATGGGAACTCCTAGAATCGGCTGGCGGCTCCCGCGCCGCCAGCCAGGCAGGCGCCTGCCCCGCCTTCAGCGCCATCGGAGAAGGCGCGTGCAGGCGAAGGGATCAATGGGAGGGGAGTACAGTGGCGGCCGGTGCGGCAGCGACGGCAGGAACGCCAGCCACCGGTTGCGGCACCCGCGGGCGCAGGTTGAGGTTGTCGTGGCGGCCGACCGAGACCCAGAACATCGCCACCAGCGCGATGATGGTCAATGCCAGGGTGCCGAAGCGGATCCAGCCCGGCGAGACGCCGCCCGGATGGATGCCGGTCTCCTCGACGGCGCGCATGCTGTTGATCGACAGCTCGTAGAAGATGATCGTGGAGACCACGAAGATCAGCGACCAGCGCGTCTGCTCGCCATCGGAGCCGACCATCGCCCACAGGCTGTAGATGGCCGCGATGATGCCGACGAAGGTGTAGAAGCCGTACTGCCTGGCGGGCATCTTCTTGTAGCCCATCACCTTGATGGCGATGGCCGAATAGATGTACGGCAGCAAGGTCATGATCACCGCGATGGAAGCGATCTTGCCGAACTGTTCACTGGCGGTGGGCGACATGGTCGCCAGCACCTGGATGCTCATGATCGCCGCAACGATGGCCAAACCCGCCGACGGCACCCCCTTGGCGTTGACCTTGGCGAAGACCTTGCCGAACAGGCCGTCATCCGCCGCTGCCTTGGCCGTCTGTCCGACCAGCAGCGTCCAGCCGGCCAGCGACCCGAGGCAGCCGATCGCCGCGCAGAGCGCCACGACGTTGGCGGCGGTATCCCCCAGCGCCAAGCGCGCGGCATCGGCGAATGGCGCGCTGGAAGCGAGAAGATCCTTGTTCGGGATCATGCCCATGATCGCCGTGGAGCTGAGCACGTAGCAGACAGCCGCGATCAGCACGCCGCCAACCGTAGCGATAGGCACGTTGCGCGCCGGATCCCGCACTACGCCCGCAGACACCGAGGCGCTTTCAACGCCGATGAACGCCCATAGCGTGTAGTTGAGCGTCGAACCCACCGCCTCGAAGCCGCTCTTGCCGGAGACGTTCCAGCCCGCTTCGTAGATGTCACCGCTGAACCAGAACCATCCCAGCAAGGCCATGCCGATGATGGGGCACAGGGCAAAGACCGTGGTGAAAGACTGGAGCTTGCCCACCACCGAAGGGCCGAGGATGTTGGCGTAGGTGAAGAACCAGATCACCGCGATCTGGGCCATCGCCGACACCAGCGGGTCCTTGAGGCTGGGGAAGAAATGAGACAGGTAGCCCAGCCCGGCGACAGCCAGGCCGACGTTGCCCACCACGTTGGCCAACCAGTAGATCAGGTTGGTCTGGTAGCCCATGTAGTTGCCGAAGGACTTCTTGGTGTAGGCGTACGGCCCTCCGGCGGCGGGGTCGATGGCCGATAGCTTGGCGAACACGAGCGCCAGCGACACGGCGCCGACAATGGTGATGAACCAGCCATAGAGGGCGATACCTCCGGTGGTAGCAAGGTTGGCCGGGAGCATGAACACGCCCGAGCCCATCATGTTTCCCGCCACCATCAGGGTGGCTGCCACCACCCCGATCTTGTTGTTGTCGGCTTGTTCCATCGCGTGACTCCCTGAAAGTGGAGTCACGATTCTTCTGCCGTCGACAGAACCCCGAAATCGCACGGATTCCCAAAGCGGAGGCCGAATATTCCTTAGCCAGGCAAGAGTAGAATCCGGCTACCGCGGGCGTCCCGACAACCGCTTGACCTCAGAGCCCGATGCGCTCGAAGAAGCCCGGCCCTTCGACTTCCTTGCCGCTGGCGGCGATGCTCACCGGCTCCTGCACCTGCCGCGTGGCGGGGATTTCCCGCGAGCCCAGCTCCTTGCCCACCAGTTGCAGCGGGCCGGCGCCCTGGCCAGCGGTGTGCTCGTACTTGGGCGGCGTATGGGTCTCGTCGTAGCGCAGGTAGTAGACCTCACCGGCGCGGGCTTCCAGGGTGAAGCCGGCGATCAGGGTGAAGTCCAGGCTGCCGCCGGCGAAGAAGGTCCAGAAGCTGCCCAGCAGCGGTCGGCGCATCTGCAGCGGATAACTGCCGGGGGCGAAGCTCAGGGCGAAGTAGCCGTTGCTCGGCAGGCTGCCGATCAATTCGTTGTTGATGAACAGCCCGGGCGCTTCCAGCTCTTCGTCGGACCACTGGTTCTGCGGCCGGTAGAGGTACACCGTGGCCTGCTGCGCATCCGCAGGCAGCGCGCCGAACGGCGGCCCGTCCACCGCGCCGAAGAACGCACCGGGCGAGCTGCAACCGGCGAGCATCAGGAGAAAGGCGCACAGGGCCACTCGGAGCATGGAAAGTCCCTCTTATGTTATCCCCGGAGCATAACCAGCGCTTCGCGCCTTGCCACCCGTCGAAAGTCCGGGTCGATCACTTCTCGGCCATGCCCAGGTCGGCAGCGCGAACCGCCCTTGATCCGGCGTCTGGACCACCGACGCCCGTCAGGTCAGTTCCTTGAGCCAGAACATCATCGACTTGGCAGTCTCCCGCTGCTCGCCGATATCGCGCCAGTGGTATTCGGTCTGCAGGGAGGGTTGCGGAGTGAAACCGCGCTGCAGCCAGAAGGCGTCCGGCGAGCGGTAGCCGACAGGTCGCGCGGAATGCTCCGGCGGCCGCCGAAGGGCGCAGAAGGCACACCAGTCGAAGCGATCCAGCCCACGCACAAAGCGCTCGCGTTCCTCGAAGAAGCGCAGGTCGAGATCGGCGTGGCGGTACTCGGGCAGAACCACCGACTCGCCAAAGTAGAAGATTCGCTCCGGGTTCCAGCCCTGCGTCAGGAACGGCCGCTGGAAAACCTCAGCCTCGTCCAGCAGCGGCAGCCCGGTCGAAGCTCCTACGACCCGGCCCTCGTCGATCACCAGTACGCACAGGCTCCAGGCCGAGCGCACGTGGCTGTCGAGGTACCCGGCTTCATATTCCGGGCTGCCGTCGTAGAGGTACGGATACTCGCGGAACACGCTGATGCGCAGTCGCGCCAGATCATCGATGAACGGGCGAAGGGCTTCGCCGCTGAGTAGGCGGATTTCGACGGGCATGGTGGTTTTCTTCCGCAATGGGCCGCAGCGGCGGCGCTGCAGAAAACCTAGCACGAGCAGCGCAGGTCGGCAGATGCGGCGAGGGGCGGCGCAGTATCTGGTTCGCGAGCAAGCTCGCTCCTACGAAGAGCGCGACCTGTAGGAGCGAGCTTGCTCGCGAACAGCCCAACGATGGATTACGACTCGGTAACCACTCGTCGCCGCGCGGCTGGCGGTGCGGGCGGCGCCGGCAGCAGGTGGCGTACCAGCCATTTGCGTACCGGCACCACGCAGCGCTCCTGCACCAGCACGCAGCTGGTGACCATGAACAGCAGGAACAGCGGGTACAGCCAGATCGACAACTGCTGATGGGTCGCCGACTCGACGCAGAACGCCCAGTCGGCCAGGCAATCGCCCGGTGCGCGGATCAGCTTCTCGGTGCGCGAGAACAGGGTAAACAGTGGTACGTGCAGGGCGAACAGTGACAACGAGGCGGCCCCCAATCGCGGCGACCAGTGGCGGATCAGACTGCTCCGTGGATCGCGCGGCAACGCACTCATGTATACCAGCATCAGCTGTGCCGGCAGCAGCAGACCGTTGTGCAGCAGGAAGTACCAGAACTTGGCGCCGTGGGTGTAGAGGTAATCGGCGACCAGGAAGTTGCCCAGCACGAAGGCGCCCATCGCCACCAGCGTCCCTCGTCCCGGCAGGCGGCCGGCGTCCTTGTACTCGCGGAACAGCCCGTAGGCGAGGATGCCGCTGAGGAACTCCGGCAAGCGCAGCAGCGGGTTGCGGTGCAGCAGGCCGGTCCAGGGCATGCCGTACTGCTCGCTGGCGACCACCAGGATCGGCGGGATCAGGTAGAGCACCCACAGCGCCAGCAACCAGCGCCACTTGTTCTTCGCCCGCGCCAGGCGTGGCGCGACGAAGGGGAAGCAGAGGTAGAAGAAGAACAGCGTCGACAGCGACCAGAGCGGCGCGTTGAAGGTCAGGTAATAGGGGTTCCAGGCCTGCAGCATGGTCAGCTGGAGAATGCTGTTGAACAGCAGCTCGCGGTCGCTCATCCAGTGGTGGAACAGCTCCGGTTGCAGACGGCCGATAGCCTCGTTGGTGTCGTAGATGACAAAGCGCGGCGTCGCCTGGTCCACGTCCGGGCCGATACCCAGCCCGCTCACCACCAGCAGCACGGCGATGGTCAGCAGGATCGAGAAGATGTGCAGCGGGTAGAGGTTGGACAGGCGCTTGGTGAAGAAGCTGCGCGGGCTCTCGCGCAGGTGCCCGTCGGTGACGTAGACGTGGCAGAGCAGGAAACCGGAGAGCACGAAGAAGGTACTGGTGGCGAAAAAACCGAGGGCGGTGAGGTCATCGAGGCCGGCGAATTTCTGCTCCGCCGGGTAACTGTGCAGCGTGTGGTAGATCACCACATAAAGGCCCATCAGGAAGCGCAGCCATTCCAGCCCGATGAAACGTTCCTTCTGAATCTTCTCCACACCGCTCTCCTACTCGACAGACAGCCCAGCGACATCATCGGCGGCGGTCGAGGAAGTTCACCACCAGTCGGTCCAGCGAGCCCCACAGGCGCTCGCGCAGGCGTTTCCACCAGGGGCGAGCGCGCCAGAAACCCAGGTCGATCTCGCGGCTCTGCGCAAAGTCGGCGGCCAGGCAGTCGGCCACCGCCGCGGTGAACTGCGGATCGAACGCTTCTACATTGGCCTCCAGATTGAACCGAAGGTTCCAATGATCGAAGTTGCAGGAGCCGACGCTGACCCAGTCATCGACCAGTACCATCTTCAGATGAAGAAAGCGCGGCTGGTATTCGAAGATCTTCACGCCGGCGCGCAGCAGGCTCGGATAATAGCGCTGACCAGCGTAGCGCACCGGCGCGTGGTCGGTGAGGCGCCCGGTGAGCAGCAGGCGTACGTCGACGCCGCGCAGGGCCGCCTTGCGCAGCGCGCGGCGGACCTTCCAGGTCGGCAGGAAATACGGCGTTGCCAGCCACACGCGCTGGTGCGCGCCACGCAGCGAACGCACCAGCGCCTGGAGGATGTCGCGGTGCTGGCCGGCGTCCGCGTAGGCGACCCGCGCCAGGCCCTCACCGTAGTTGGGGATCGGTGGCAGGCGGCTCAGCAGGACTTCCTCGCGGGGCTTCCAGGCGCGCACGCCGAGGCAGGCATTCCACTGGCGCTCGAACAGGCGCTGCCAGTCGGCGACGATATTGCCGGTCAACTCCACCATCACTTCGTGCCAGTCGCTGCGGTTCTCCCGCGCGGACCAGAACTCGTCGGTGGCGCCAGTGCCGCCGACATAGGCGATGCGCTCGTCCACCAGCAGCAGCTTGCGGTGGTCGCGGTACAGGTTGCGGATGCCGGCCTTCCAGTTCAGCGGGTTGTAGTGGCGCAGCTCGCCGCCTGCCTCCAGCAACTGGCGCGTCCAGGCGCTGGAGAGTTTCAGGCTGCCGAAGGCGTCGAACAGGCAGCGCACCTTCACGCCGCGCCCCAGGGCAGCCAGCAGCCTGTCGAGCAACGCCTCGGCGCAGCTGCCGCTTTCCACCAGGTAAAGCTCCAGTTCGATCTGCCGCTCGGCGCTGTCGATGGCGGCGAACATGCGCGGGAAGAAGCGCTCGCCATCGCAGAGCAGGGCGAAACGGTTGCCCGTCCGCCAGGGGAAGATCGGGCCGCTCACCGCGAGGCGAAGATCAGCACGGCGCCCACCGGCACCGACAGGCCGATGCTCTTCAGCCCGGCCAGTTTGCGCAGCTGTGCCACACCCGGCGCGAGGCCGAAGTCGGCGGCGTTGATCACCAGCGGCGAGAGGGTCACCACCTGGAAGCGGTGCTCGTCCAGGCGGGTGATCAGCACGTCGGTGCGGTAGTCCTTCGCCTGGCCATTGAGCTCCAGACGCAGCGGCAGGCGCGTCTCCAGCTGCACGCCGCTGGCGAGATCGGTGATGGGGCGCAGGTCGATGCGCGAGGTGATGCGCGCCTCGGGGAATTTCTCGGTGTCGAACAGCTTGTCGCGCAGACGCTCATCGCGCAGAGGGATACCGGTGCTGACCGAATCCATCTCGATGCGCAGCTCCACCTGCCCCTGCTCCTCCACCTTGCCGTGCATCACCAGGAAGCGGTTCACCTCGGCGATATCGGCGTTCTTGGTGGTGACGAAGGTCAGCCGCGAGGACTCGTAGTCGAGGTACCAGGCAGCCTGGGCGGAAGCGGCGAAGCAAGCCGCGAAGAGGAAGGCAAACAGCGAGCGCATGAAATCCCTTACATGAAAAACGGACGGATCAACGGCCAACGATAGCGGCCCGCCGTCGGCTTGCAAACCGACCGACCGGCGAGCCCATTGGGCAGGCAGTGGCGCCAATGGTTCAGTCGGCCAGCAGCGTGGGAATTCCGGCGACCAGCGCATCGATGGCGCAACGAATCTTCGACGGCATGTAGCGGGTCTTGGGCCACACCGCGTGGATCTCCAGCGGCGGCAGGTTGCAGCGGCCCTTCACCACCACCAGCTCACCCAACTTCATGTGCCGCGCCAGCAGCCAGGACGGCAGGCGCGCCAGGCCGAAACCGGCCACAGCGGCGGCGGTGATGGCCTGCAGGTCGTCCATGCTCAGCTGCGGGTCGATGTCGATGCGCTTCGCCTGGCCGTCGTCGTCGCGCAGGTCCCAGGGCGAGGTGACGCCAGCGACCGAATAGCTGATGGCCGAGTGACCGGCGAGATCGTCCAGCGCCTCGGGCATGCCATTTTCGGCGATATAGGAAGGCGCCGCGCCGATGCTGGTGTACTGGACACCCAGCTTGCGCGCAGCGAGGGTGGTGCTATCGCTCAGCGGGCCAATGCGCACGGCGAGGTCGAAGCCTTCTTCCACCAGGTCGACACGGCGGTCGGTGAACGACAGGTCGATCTTCAGCGACGGGTGCTGCCGCGCCAGCGCCAGCATCAGCGGCACCACGCAAAGGTGGCCAAAGGAGATCGGCACGCTGACCCGCAAGCGCCCACGCGGTTCCATCCGCCCGCCTTCCAGCGCGGTGTGCGCAGCGTCCAACTCGGCCAGCGCGCGTACGCAACTGTCGTAGAACACCTGGCCGTCATCGGTGAGGTTCTGGCTGCGCGTGGTGCGTTGCAGCAGACGTACGCCAAGGCGCGCCTCCAGCCGGGCGATGGCCTTGCCTACTGCCGAGCGCGTGAGGTTCAGGCGCTCCGCCGCGAGGGCAAAGCTGCCGGCATCGACCACCTGGACGAAGGTGGCGATGCCATCGAGTCGGTCATCCATCGGCCTGCTCTTTGAATCCTGAGAAGACTCAATGATGGGACGAAATGGAGCCAATGGGGAACCCTGTTCTTTTCGACAATGGTGGTTCGTTCTATGGAGCCCACCCCATGACTGCCCTGCGCAATCCCCGAAACAGCAATCCCCGAAACCTCATCGCCCTGGCGGCGGTGTGTCTGTCCTCGATGATGTTCGGCCTGGAAATCTCCAGCGTGCCGGCCAGCCTGCCGGCGCTGGAGCGCGTGCTGCACGGCGACTTCCAGGACCTGCAATGGGTGATGAACGCCTACACCATCGCCGTCACCAGCGTGCTGATGGCCGCCGGTACGCTGGCCGATCGCTTCGGCCGCAAGCGTCTGTTCGTCATCAGCCTGGCGCTGTTTGGCGTCACCTCACTGCTCTGCGGATTGGCCAGCGACATGCCGACCATGATCACCGGGCGCTTCCTGCAAGGCGCGGCCGGCGGGGTCATGCTGATCTGCCAGGTGGCCGTGCTCACCAGCCAGTTCAGCGACCCGGCCGAGCGCGTGCGAGCCTTCGCCGCCTGGGGCGTGGTGTTTGGCATCGGCCTGGGCTTCGGGCCAATCGTCGGCAGCGCCATCGTCGCCCTGGCCAGCTGGCAGTGGGTGTTCCTGGTCCACGGCCCACTTGCCCTGCTGACCCTGGCGCTGGCGCAGTACGGCGCGGTGGAATCGCGTGATCCGCAAGCCGAGCGATTGGACATCGGCGGCATGCTGACGCTGTCGCTGGCCGTACTCGGCACGGTGTTCTACATCACCCAGGGCGCCGACCTGGGCTTCGTCAGCCCTGCCGCGCTGGCGATCCTGCTGCTCAGCTTCGCCAGCCTGATCGCCTTCGTCCTCATCGAGCGCCGTGTCGCCCACCCGATGTTCGACTTCTCGGTACTGCGCATCCGCGCCTTCTCCGGCGCGATGTTTGCCTCGGCGGGCATGAACGTGAGCTTCTGGCCGCTGATGATCTACCTGCCGGTGTACTACCACGGGGTGCTCGGCTACGACGATGTGAAGGCCGGCTGGTCGCTGCTCGCCTATACCCTGCCGACACTGGTGGTGCCGCCGATCGCCGAGCGCCTGGCGCATCGCTTCCAGCCCGGCTGGGTGATTCCGTGCGGGATGTTCGTGATCGGCGCCGGCTTCTTCCTGATGCTCTGGGGCAGCGCCGTGGACCACGCCAGTTGGCTGACCCTGCTGCCCGGCTGCATGCTGGCCGGCATCGGGCTGGGGCTGACCAATACCACGGTGACCAACACCTCCACCGCCGCGGTTCCCGCCACTCGCGCCGGCATGGCCTCGGGCATCGACATGAGCGCACGGATGATTTCCCTGGCGATCAACATTGCGGTGATGGGGCTGATCCTGCTCTGGGGCGTCGCCGCCGCACTCCACGGCACGGACGGTGGTGAGAAGCTGCAACTGGCGGCGAGCATTGCCAGCGGCCGATTGGGCACGGACGATCCGGACGGTGCCCGCGCGGCGCTGGTTCAGGGCTTCGGCTGGGTGCTCGGCTACGGCGGGATCAGCGCCTGGCTGTTCGCGGCGGGCAGCTTCCTCACCTTCGGTGCGCATCGGCCGGTGCGGCCTAGACTGGAGGCTGTCCAATCCTGAATGACAGGAGAATCGCCATGAAAACCATCCTGCTGCTCACCTTCGTGGTCATCGGCGCTTCCAGTTGCAGCGTGGGCTCCGGCTTTCGCTTCCACTCCGACCTCCCGGCCATCGCAGCGCGAGCCTAGAGCGGGCATCTCTCGTGGTTGATTTCGTGCCGTGCGATTCGCGAGCAAGCTCGCTCCTACGAAGAGCATCCGCCCTGTAGGAGCGAGCTTGCTCGCGAACCTGCCCAGAGCTGGCGCCCCGGCGAATCGCGGGCTGCGCCGCCAGGTATCACGGCGCCTGCTTGATCACCTGGCTGAACCCCAGCACCGCGAACACCGGCACTTCGGGGGTGATGGAGGGGACGTTGGCGACTGCCTTGAGCGGCTCCAGCTTCTCTTCCAGATCGAAGTCGATCAGCTTGAGCACCAGCGGCTCCAGGGTCGTCACTTCGATGCGGGTCTCGCTGGGGCGGCTGACCAGTACCTCGGATTTGAGTCGGCGCTGCTGGCCGTGCAGGTCGAGGTTGAAGTCCACGGTTTCCTGGCGCGACTGGCCGGCCTGCAGGTCCTCGTAACGACTCAGGTCCAGCTGGCTGCTGATGATGGCCTCGGGAAAACGTTCGATCTCGAAGAAGGAATTGCGCATGCGCTCGTCGCGCAGCGCCAGGCCGCTGTCGATGGACTCCAGCGGCACCACCACGCGCACCGCGCCCTGGTCGTCGATCTGCCCGGAGAGGCGGTCGAAGCGCTGCACCTCCGCCATCTTGCCGCGCTTGACCGAGACGAAGCTGATCCGCGAGGTGTCGCCGTCCAGCTGCCATTCGGCCAGCGCCAGGGGGCTGGCCAGCACCAGCAACGCGCACACAGCTCCTGTTACAAAAGAATGCATTGATCCTCCGAAGCGGGTCGCCCCGCTCCGTGGAACGCGCCCGTCAGTGGCTGCCCGATTCGGGCAAATCGTCCGCCTGGGGCATCAGTTGGCATCCCTCGCGCGCACCGAGCCAGGCGGCTGTCTGGGTACTGCCGAGGCCGCGGGCGGTTACCCGCTTGCGCGCTTCGTCGTCGAGGAAGGCGCTGGTCGGCACGTACTGCTTGGTATAGGCCTGGCAATAGTCCGCCGAGTTCCCCATAACGTAGCGGCAGGAGCAGTACTCCTTGGCGGTGTAGGCGCCGATGATGCCGGGGAAGGCCGCGAGGTGGAGGCGGTTCTGCCAGGCCGTGGTCACCAGGGCAAGCAACAGCAGGACCAGGGCGGTGAGGATCGGATGACGGCGGATCATGGCTGCACCTCCCCGTGGGCGAAGGCCGCCTGGGCAAGCTTGAGGAAGGCGTCGTGCTGGTAGCTGCCGTCGCGGTCGTCGGCGTAGCGGACGATCACCAGCTTCTGTTCGGGAATCACATACAGCGCCTGGCCCCAGTGGCCGAGGGCGGCGAAGGTGTCCTCGGGCGCATCCGGCCAGGGCGCGGGCGCGCCGGCCACCGGGCGGTTGAGCCACCACTGCCCGCCGGGCACCGCTTCGTTGGGCTTCTTCGGATCAGGCTGGTACTCCGGGAACGGCGCGAGGACGAACTTCAGCCAGTCCTGTGGCAATAGCTGGCGGTCCTTCCAGCGTCCGCCGCGTTCCATCAGCAGGCCGATGCGAGCCAGGTCGCGAGCGGTCATGTAGGCGTAAGAGGAGCCGACGAAGGTGCCGCTGGCGTCACGTTCCCAGACCGCGGACTGGATGCCCAGCGGCTCGAACAGCGCGGTCCAGGGGTAGTTCGCGTAGTCCTTGCCGACCATTTGCTTGAGCGTGGCGGAGAGCACGTTGCTGTCGCCGCTGGAGTAGCGGAAGCGCTTGCCCGGCTCAGCGTCGGCGGGAAAGCCGGCGGTGAACTTGGCCATGTCATCGCGGCCACGGGTGTAGAGCATCGCCACCACCGAGGAACGCACCGGTGCGTACTCGTACTCTTCCTGCCAGGCCAGGCCCGACGCCCAGTGCAGCAGGTCGCGCATCTTGATGTCAGGGTGGTCGGCGAAGGCCGGGTAATGCTGGGCGACTGGGTCGTCGAGCTGGAACTTGCCCTCGCCGAAGGCCACGCCAAGCACGCTGGCCATCACGCTCTTGCTCATCGACCAGGCCAGGTGCGGAGTTTCGGCACGGGTCGGGCCGGCGTAGCGCTCGTAGATCAGCTGGCCGTCACGGATGACCACCACGGCGTCGGTGCGCACTCCCTTGCGGGTGCCGTCATCGCGGGTAGGGAAGGTGTAGTTCTCGAACGCCTGCACGGCGGCGCCGCTGGGCGTGGCGCCGTGAGGCCAATCGGCTTCGGGCCAGGTTTCGGTACCGTGGGCGTGGCTGCTGAGCAGGCAGGTGGCCAGCGCCAGCGCGCGCAGCGCTGGGCGGAAGGGGGCAAAGGGCATCGGCGGGCCTCTTGTTATCAGGTCGGCCCGCACCCTAGCACGGTGAAGATGACGGATTAAGCGCCGATCGTGCCGTAATCAAGGACGATTGGCGCAATCGGTCAGCACGGAGCCTGTCAGCGTGGCACCTGGTAGTCGTCCGGCCCCATCAGGTCCATGCCGCATTGCAGGTCGGTGATCCAGTCGAGGAAGGCGCCGATCATGGGCTTGCCCACGAAAGGCCGACCGTGCTGCGGGACGATCATCTCGATGTCCAGGCGACGAACCATGTTGGCCCACAGGCGGCCGACCTTGTTCGAGGCCATGTAGCGGCGGTGGAAGCCTTCCATGTGCGGCACGTGGGCGGCGAAGTCCTGCACCGGGCTGGCGTCGTCCACCAGCGAGGCGCCCATGTCACCGGAGAAGAGGATCTTGCTGATCGGGTCGTAGACCTGGAAGTTGCCCACCGAGTGGAGGAAGTGCGCGGGGATCATCTTCAGCTGGCAGCGGCCCAACTGCACCGACTCGCCACGGTCCGGCAGGGGGATCACGCGGTCATAGGTGGAGATGCCGTGGCTGACTGCCAGGTAGCTCGCCGTGAGGTGCGGCAGGAAGCGCGCCCAGAGCTTGGAGCAGATGACCTTGGCGCGGGTGTGCAGCAGCCATTTGTCCAGCGCGGCGATGATGTCCGGGTCCTGGTGCGAGGCGAAGATGTAGTCCAGGTCCTGCAGCGGGAACAGCTTGGAGAGCTCCAGGGACAGCGGGGTGTAGGTCAGGTCGCCGCCCGGATCGAGCAGCAGACGCTTGTCGTGGTCGACGATGAGGAACTGGTTGGATTGCACACCATCGCCGCTGACCAGATCGTCGAAACACAGGCATTGGTGTTTACCGTCGTCGAACAGCACGATGGGTTCGCGTCGCATGAGGGGATTTCCTAAAGCAGTGGGAGGGAAAACAGTGGGTAGCCCTGCGGAAATTTCTTGGTATCTCAGAAACTTCTGTAAGGCTAACGTCCCCTCCCCGAGCCCTCACTGACGTGGGTCAAGGCCTATTGCCACCCTCGCTTTCTCCAGTCGCCTGGCCCGTGCGGCACCGGCGATGGCGAGCACGCCCTTGTCCCGTTTCCACACCGCTGCCAGCTCCGGATCACCAGACGCAAAAGCGGCGTCCAGTGCAGCGGCAAGGCCTTCGAACAGGCTGAACACGCCGGCCAGCAGCAGGTGCGTTTCCGCCAGCGAAGCGGGTTGCCGGCTGACCTCCGCACAACCGGCGAGCACGCCGGTGAGGCGCAGGCTCAGCTCCGCCGGCCACTGATGCTCCACAGCCAGGCCATACAGCCAGGCGCACACCGCCGCCAGCACATGGGTGTCTTCCAGGGTGCGGAAGGGTTTGCTGTAGGCCTCCCAGCCATCGCCGGGCAGGCGTTCGCAGTGGGCGCCGTCGAGCAGCAGGCGCGCGTGAGGAATGTCAGGCATCAGCGGCAGGGCCGGCAGCGCCTCCAGCTTCGCGCCGGGTGCGCCGGCCTGCACCACGGTCATGGCGATGCGCGGGGGCTCGTCCTCCTCCTCGTCACGCGCGGCGACCAGCCACCAGGCGGCGCTGTCGGCGGCCGTGGCGAAGTCCTTGCGTCCATGCAGCACCAGGCCTTCGAGACGGGTCTGCAGGTCGGCAGGGCGCACACTTTTCTTCTCGGTCACACAGAGCGCGCCGAGGCTGAGCGGGGCAGCCGGCCAGAGCGCGCGCAACGCCGCCTGGTAGCCGGCGAGAAAGGCCAGTCCCGGTGAGGTCGCCAGGCGCCCGCCGAGCACCGCCAGCTCGAAGCTCCCGGCGCAGCCTGCGCGAGTGAGCAGTTCGGCGTACCAGTCGTCCAGCGGCAGTCCGGGTGTCAGCCGGTCCTGCAGGCCGAGCAGGCATTTCCAGGGCATCGCGGCGCTCCTTCCTTCGAGGTCGTTGTTCTTGTCATACAAGCATCACCGCACCGTCATGGGCGTGACACCGGTCATTTCTAGCCTGAGCTTGCACAACAAAGCCGACCGGCCGCAACCCGCATGGCCGGTTCACGGAGGCACTCGCATGAGTCAGATCGCCCTCTCCTGTGACACCCCGGCAGAACGCCGCCTCAAGGCCGTGCGTCTGCGCGGCGCCCGCGCCCTGCGCGAAGCCCAGGCCCTGCGTTACCGAGTATTCAGCAGCGAGTTCGACGCCCAGCTCAACGGCGCGGACCAAGGCCTGGACATGGATGACTACGACCGCCACTGCGCCCACATCGGCGTGCGCGATCTCAACACCGGCGCGCTGGTGGCCACCACTCGCCTGCTGGACCACCGCGCCGCCCAGCGCCTGGGCCGCTTCTACAGCGAAGAGGAATTCGCCCTCGACGGCCTGGACAACCTGCAGGGCCCGGTGCTGGAAATCGGCCGCACCTGCGTCGACCCGGACTACCGCAACGGCGGCACCATCGCCGTGCTCTGGAGCGAGCTGGCCGAAGTGCTCAACGAAGGCGGCTACCGCTACCTCATGGGCTGCGCCAGCATCCCCATGCGCGATGGCGGCATCCAGGCCCGCGCCGTGATGCAGCGTCTGCGTGACCGCTATCTGTGCCAGGAAAACCTGCGCGCCGAGCCCAAGACCCCGCTGCCGCCGATGGAAGTGCCGGACAATCTCACCGCCGAGCTGCCGCCGCTGCTCAAGGCCTACATGCGCCTGGGCGCGAAGATCTGCGGCGAGCCCTGCTGGGACCCGGATTTCGGCGTCGCCGACGTGTTCATCCTGCTCAAGCGCGACGAACTCTGCCCGCGCTACGCCCGCCACTTCAAGGCCGCGGTCTGATGCGCAGCCTGCGCGCCTGGCTGCGCGTCGCCCGCCTGCTGGCACTGCTGCTGGTGGGCCTTGCGCTGGCCAGCTTCGTCAGCCTGCTGGAACGTCTGCCTGGCGACCGGATGCTACTGCGCCAGCGCCTGACGCGCTGGTACCTGGCGCGCCTGTCCGGCGCCCTGCCCTTCGAATTGCGGGTGCATGGCGAGCTACCCGGCCAGCCGATGCTGTGGGTGTCGAATCACGTGTCCTGGGTCGATATCCCGCTACTGGGCGGCTTGCTGCCGCTGACCTTCCTGTCCAAGGCCGAGGTACGCCAATGGCCCGTCGCCGGCTGGCTGGCGGAAAAGGCCGGCACGCTGTTCATCCGCCGGGGTTCTGGCGACTCACGGATGATCAATGCACAGCTCGCCACGCACCTGTCGCGCGGCCGCTCGCTGCTGGTCTTTCCCGAAGGCACCACCACTGATGGCCAGGGGCTGCGCACTTTCCATGGGCGCCTGATGGCCAGCGCCATCGAGGCCGGTGTGCCGGTGCAGCCGGTGGCCCTGCGCTACCGCCGCAACGGCCAGGCGTGCGAACTGGCACCCTTCATCGGTGACGATGATCTGGTCAGCCACCTCAAGCGTCTGTTCGCCCATGATCGGGGAATCGTGGAAATCCACCTGCTGCCGGTGCTGTCCAGTGCCCACCAGGACCGCAATCTGTTGGCCAGGCAAGCGCACGCGGCAATCCACGCAGTGGTGTGTGAAGTTCAGGAAGCGCCGGCCATTGCGGCCTGACGAAAAGAAAGGATTGGAGCCCGCCGTAACCTACGGCCGGCGGGTTCCCACTCTGACGAAACGGCTTTCAAACTGCGCCGGGCGGCACCCTCGAGCCGCCCGGTGAAGCCTGAAAACAGTCTCCTGACGTCGCAGGCTCAAGCCTCCGGCGGCACGACCAGGATGTCACAATCCAGTTCGCGCAGAGCGTAGTCGGCAACACTGCCGATCAGGGCACGCTTGACTCCACCCATACCCCGAGTACCCATGACCAGCAGATCCGGCCGATGCTTGTCGACCATCCGCTGCAACACGTTGCCCGGCAGCCCGACGGCCACCAGTTGTTCATCGATGCGATCTTCCAGGTGCTCGTCGTGGAGGAACTTCTTCAGTTCATCCACTGCCTGGCGCGATTCGCTGCTGACGAATTCGTCGATTCGCTCCTCGCTCACCCCGGAGTACTGCATCATGCCCTTCGCCAGCGGGCTGAAGGCGTAGACGCCGCGGCGCACGGCACCCTCGAGCATGCCCAGGTTGTTGGCCACTTCCACTGCGTGGGCCGACGCTGGCGACGTATCCAGGGCGATCAGCAGATCGCGGTACTGGCCACCCGCTGGCTGGTTGACCACCAGTACCGGCAGCTGTCCGGCACGTAGCACTCGTTCCACGGTGGTGCCAACAAAAATGTCGCGCAGCACGCTCTTGCGGTGCGCGCCCATCACCAGCATCTCGCAATCCAGCTTCTTCGCCGCAGCGAGAATCTGCTGATTCGGGTCACCGCGCTCCACCAGCAGTTTCGGGCAGGTACCACCCATTTCGGTGAGTTCGACCAGACGCGCTTCGAGCATCATGCGCACCTGGGTAACTTCCTGTTCGACCAGCGCCGCCGGTTGGTCCTCATCGACCACGTAGAGCACGGTCCAGGGGCAGGCATAGCGCTTGGCGAGCGCTGCCGCACGGTGCAGAGCCTTTTCGGAACGGCCGGACAGATCCGTTGCGATCATTAGCGACTTCATCATGCTGCTCCTCTCGTCGTCCTTCAGATGTGTCTATTGCACACGCTATGGGCCGCCGGACGGTTGACGCATATCAAGTCAGGCCGGACCGTCCATCGATTTCGGCGGATTTCTGGCGAAGTCCTGCAACTCGGGATAGAACTCACGGAAGTCGTCGCTCAAGGGCTCGTACAACCGCTCCAGCACCTCCCAGGCGCCGTCCAGCAGGGACGGCCTGGACAGGCGCCGGGACATTCCGGCGACCACGTCCTGCAGTACCTCGAACTCTCTGTAGCTGCCAAGCCAGTCCTGCGCCGCCATGCGCGGTGCAATACGCGCCAGACGCTCCGGCAAGCCTGGCGTACGGCCCAGTACACCGTAGACCCGTTGCGTGAAGTGCTCCAGCGGTTCGCCGGAGAAACGCCCCCAATCGCGGGCCAGGCAATGGTCGAAGAACACGTCCAGCAGCACGCCAGCCATGCGCCGGCGCTCGCTGGGGAAACGCGTCTTGGCACTGTGTATCAGGGCGTGACTGTCGGTGAAGGCGTCGATGCGCCGGTGCAGGCGGATGCCCGCCTCGATCTCGGCGGGCCACTGGCCGGCCAGCGGCCCCTTGACGAAGTCGCCATAGAGGCTGCCGAGCAATTGGGCGGGCCGGTCGCCGCCCAGGTGAAGGTGCGCGAGGTAGTTCATGGGCAGAGAGTAGCGCGGGTGGTCAACGGCTACTATCACGGGTGTCGATCATTACTATCGCCCCAAACGAATTCATATCGTTTTTGACCGATATATAGTTCGTCTCAACGCGATATACCGATGTGCCCCATGACTGAACAAACCCCTCTCGATCCTGGCATCGACCTCGACGAAATCTTCAAGGCCCTGGCCCACCCGGTGCGGCGCGACATGCTGCACTGGCTCAAGGACCCGGAGCAGTTCTTCGTCGAGCAGGAGCACCAATCCTTCGAGATCGGCGTCTGCGCCGGCAAGTTCGACCAGCGCACCGGTCTGTCGCAATCCACCGTTTCCGCGCATCTGGCCACCCTCCAGCGCGCGGGTCTGGTGACCAGTCGAAAAGTCGGCCAGTGGAATTTCTTCAAACGCAATGAAGACACCATCCAGGCCTTTGTTCGCCACCTGAGCGAAGCGCTGTAACCGGCTACTGCCAGCCAAGACAATCCCACTCTCCAGGAGCAGGCACATGCCCACTTCGCTTCTCGTCCTCGCTTTGTCCGCGTTTGCCATCGGCACCACGGAATTCGTGATCATGGGCCTGTTGCCCGAGGTCGCGGGCGACCTCTCGGTGACCATTCCCGCCGCCGGCTGGCTGGTCAGCGGCTATGCCTTCAGCGTCGCCATCGGCGCGCCGATCATGGCCCTGCTCACCGCCCGCCTGCCGCGCAAGACTGCGCTGCTGATGCTCATGGGCATCTTCATCCTCGGCAACCTGCTCTGCGCGGTGGCTGCCAATTACGGCCTGCTGATGCTGGCGCGGATCATCACCGCCCTGTGCCACGGCGCCTTCTTCGGCATCGGCTCGGTAGTCGCCGCCAGCCTGGTGCCGGCCAACCGCAAGGCCTCCGCCGTGGCCCTGATGTTCACCGGCCTGACCCTGGCCAACGTGCTCGGCGTACCGGCCGGCACCGCGCTGGGCCAGATCGCCGGCTGGCGCTCGCCTTTCTGGGCAGTGACCTTGATTGGTGTGTTCGCGCTCATCGGCCTGTGGAGCGTGCTGCCCAGGAAGCACGACGAAGAAGCCGTGGACATGCGCAAGGAAGTCGCCGCGCTGCGCAACGGCCCGCTGTGGCTGGCGCTGGCTACCACCGTGCTGTTCTCCGCTGCTGTCTTCGCGCTGTTCACCTATGTCGCACCGCTGCTGGGCGAAGTCACCCAGGTCTCCCCACGCGGCATCACCTGGAGCCTGGTGCTGATCGGCCTCGGCCTGACCCTGGGCAACATCCTCGGCGGCCGCCTCGCCGACTGGCGCCTGGGCACCACCCTGGCCGGCGTGTTCGCCACCATGGCGGTGGTCTCCACCGTGCTGAGCTGGACCAGCGCCTCGCTGATCCCGGCCGAGATCACCCTCTTTATCTGGGCCGCCGCCGCCTTCGCTGCGGTGCCGGCCCTGCAGGTCAACGTGGTACGTGTCGGCGGTGCCGCACCGAACCTCGTCGCCACCCTGAACATCGGCGCCTTCAACGTCGGCAACGCCATCGGCGCCTGGGTCGGTGGCAGTGTCATCAACCACGGCCTTGGCCTGACCCGCGTGCCCCTGGCCGGCGCCGTGCTCTCCGTACTCGCGCTGATCGCGGTGATGATCGCCTTCAGCGGCAAGCCCAACCAGACGCAACCCGTCCTCGACTGATCCTCCACCCTCACCCCGTATTGGAGTAACGCAATGACCACGCTTTTCGATCCCATCGTCATCGGTGACCTGGAACTGCCCAACCGCATCGTCATGGCCCCGCTGACCCGCTGCCGCGCCGACGAAGGCCGCGTGCCCAATGCGCTGATGGCCGAGTACTACACCCAGCGCGCCGACGCCGGCCTGATCCTCAGCGAAGCCACCTCGGTCACCCCGATGGGCGTCGGTTACCCGGACACCCCCGGCATCTGGTCGGACGATCAGGTGCGCGGCTGGACCAACATCACCAAGGCCGTGCACGCCAATGGCGGTCGCATCATGCTGCAGCTGTGGCACGTGGGCCGCATCTCCGATCCGCTGTACCTGAACGGTGAAACCCCGGTGGCGCCGAGCGCCCTCAAGCCGGCCGGCCACGTCAGCCTGGTGCGCCCGATCAAGGAATTCGTCACCCCGCGCGCCCTGGAGACCGAAGAGATCGCCGACATCGTCGAGGCCTACCGCATCGGTGCCGAGAACGCCAAGGCCGCCGGCTTCGACGGCGTGGAAGTACACGGTGCCAACGGCTACCTGCTCGACCAGTTCCTACAGAGCAGCACCAACCAGCGCACCGACCAGTACGGCGGTTCGGTGGAGAACCGCGCGCGCCTGCTGCTGGAAGTCACCGATGCCGTGATCGGCGTCTGGGGCGCCGGCCGTGTCGGCGTGCACCTGGCTCCGCGCATGGACTCCCACGACATGGGCGACGCCGATCCGTTGGCCACCTTCGGCTACGTGGCCCGCGAGCTGGGCAAGCGCGGCGTGGCGTTTATCTGCACCCGCGAGAAAGCTGGCGATGACAGCATCGGTCCGAAACTGAAGGAAATCTTCGGTGGCGTGTACATCGCCAACGAGCGCTTCACCAAGGACACTGCCAACGAGTGGCTGGAAAGCGGCAAGGCCGACGCAGTCGCCTTCGGCATCCCGTTCATCGCCAACCCGGACCTGGTGACCCGCCTGCAGAAAGGCGCTGCCTGGAACGAGCCGCACCCGGAGACTTTCTACGCCAAGGGCCCGGTCGGCTACCTGGATTACCCGCGCCTGTAAGGGTCGGGTCCAGCGCCAACGAAAAGGGCGCCTTCTTGCGAAGGCGCCCTTTTCATTTTCTGCGCAAGGCAACAACCCTGCGCAGGAGCTCTTTGCAGGATGGGTGGAGCGCAGCGATACCCATGCTGTTCGTGCGATGCGTGATGGGTATCGCTTCGCTCCACGCCATCCTACGGTCCGGGGTCAGGGCGTGATCCAGCGCATGGGCGTGGCGACATTGCTACCTGAAAGGCGATACCCCGTCGTCGCGCACCGCGTCGCCTCCGCACAGCCCTTGCAGCTCCCGCAGGCCGCGGGCTCCGCGGCGACCTTTTCCACCACGCCCATCGCCAGCAGCCGCTCCAGCAGCGCTTCGAGCAGTGCCTTCGAGGCACCGAGACGCTGGGCCAGGGTCGGCACATCTGCTTCGCCCATCTCGCCGAGCAGGTTGCGCACCGCGATTGCCGTGGCCATCAGTGGCAGCTCCCCGCCGGTGCAGCGCGCAACTCGCGCTCGCCATCCAGCTCCAGGCCACGCCGGCCGACCCAGCGCAGAATCAGGAACAGCACCAGGTTGAACACCAGCACCAGGCCGATGGCCACCGTGCTGTACTGCGGATGCTCGGCGAAGCTGAAGACCTGGTAGCAGAGGGTCGCCAACGAATACGCCACGTTGAGACCCCAGAGCACCGCGAAGGTCATCCAGCCACGCCCGCTCTCGCGGGTCAGCGCGCCGAGGGTTGCCACGCAGGGCACGTAGAGCAACACGAACACCAGGTAGCTGTAGGCGGCCAGCGGGCTGCCGAACTTGGCAGCGAAGGTGCCCATGGAGCCCTCCTCCATCTCGCCATCGGCCATGCTCGCGGCGACCGGGTTGGCCAGCACGCTGAGGCTGAAGGCATCGCGCAGGCCGTCCAGCGTGTCCGCACCAGCCTGTTTCAGTTGCCCCCAGAGGTCATAGGCGTCGGCATCGAAGGCCTCTCCCTGGATATGCTCGGCGGTGTACAGGGTGTTCAGGGTGCCGACCACCACTTCCTTGGCCAGTGCACCGGTGACCAGGCCGACCGTGGCCTGCCAGTTGTCCTCGTGCACGCCCATGGGTTTGAGCAGCGGCGTGACCTTGTGACTGAGGCTGGAAAGCGCCGAGTCGGCGATGTCGCCCTGCACCGGACGGCCGTCGAGGGTGACGCTGTTGAGGCCACCGATCACCAGGCTGACCAGGATGATCACGGTGCCGGCGCGGACGATGAAGGCGCGCAGGCGCATCCAGGTCTGCAGCAGCAGGCTGCGCAGGTGCGGCACGTGGTACAGCGGCAGTTCCATGACGAAGGGCGAGGCCTCGCCGCGCATCAGCGTGTGCTTGAGCAGCAGCCCGGTCAGCACCGCAACGACGATGCCCAGCAGGTACAGCGAGAAGATCGCCAGCGCGCCGTTCTGGCCGAAGAAGGCCGCGGCGAATACCGCGAAGATCGCCAGCCGCGCACCGCAGGACATGAACGGCGCCATCATCGAAGTCATCAGCCGCTCGCGCGGATTGTCCAGGGTGCGGGTACCCATGATCGACGGCACGTTGCAGCCGAAGCCGACGATCAGCGGCACGAAGGATTTGCCCGGCAGGCCGAGGGCCTGCATCAGGCGGTCCATGACGAAGGCCGCGCGGGCCATGTAGCCGGAGTCTTCCAGCAGGGCGAGGAACAGGTACATCAGGCCGATCTGCGGAATCAGCGGCAGCACCGCATTGATGCCACCGCCCAGGCCCTGGGCCAGCAGCGCAGTCAGCCAGTCCGGCGAGCCGGTACGGGCACCCAGCCACTGGATGCCATCGATGAAGAGTGCCGAGGAGCCCTGGTCGAAGATCGGCTGCAGCGCCCCGCCCAGGGTGATGGCGAAGAAGAACATCAGGTACATCACGAAGAGGAACACCGGAATACCCAGCCAGCGGTTCAGCGCAATGCTGTCGAGCATCTGGGTCAGGCGATGGGGTGCGGCCTCGCGGTGGTTGCTGGCGCGCTCGCAGAGCTCGCCGATCAGCCGGTAGCGCGCGTCCACCAGCAGCAGTTCCGGGTCTTCGCCGCAGGCGCAGCGGATCGCGTCACGTGCGGCCAGCAGGCTCGCCGGGTCGAGCTTGAGCTGGCGGGCACTGTGCAGGTCGCCTTCCAGCGCCAGCAAGGCCATCCAGGCCTGGGTCGGCGGCGCGTCAACAGGCAGCAGTTGGGTGACGGCATTACGCAGCGCGGCGGGATACGGCACTTGCAGCGGCGGCTGTGCCGTCACGCCATCGATGGCTTCCTTCAGCGTGTCGATGCCTTCGCCACGGGTCGAGACCAGCGGCACCACCGGGCAACCCAGCTCCCGCGCCAGCGCCTCGCGGTCGATGTTAAGGCCCTGGGTACGGGCGATGTCGAGCATGTTCAGCGCCACTACGCAGGGCAGCCCCATCTCGCGCAACTGCACGGTAAGGTAGAGGTTGCGCTCCAGGTTGGTGGCATCCACCACGTTGACCAGCACGTCCACCTCACCATCGACGATGCAGCGCCGGGCGATCTGCTCGTCCAGCGAGGCCTGGGTCGACAGCGTGGTCAGCGAATAGGTGCCGGGCAGGTCTACCAGGCGCACGTTGTGCCGCGCAGTGCGGAAGCTGCCTTCCTTGCGCTCCACGGTGACGCCAGCCCAGTTGCCGACGCGCTGGCGCGAGCCGGTGAGCTGGTTGAACAGGGTGGTCTTGCCCGCGTTGGGGTTGCCGATCAGGCCGATGCGCAGTTCGTCCATGGTGGATCAGTCCTGCGCTTCGAGCTGGAGGAAAGCCAGGTCGCGGCGGCGCAGCACCAGGCTGCACTGGCGCGTATCGACCTGCACCGGATCGCCCAGCGGCGCCACGCGGCGCACCTTCAACTCGGCGCCAGGCAGTAGCCCCATGGAGAACAGCCGCTGGCGGAAGGCGGCGCCGATCCCGGGCCGGTAACCGGCAATGCGGTACCGGCGTTGCGCTTGAAGATCGTGCATGGGAAGCCTCCGGCGAATGATCGAACAAGAGGAGAATCAGAATGACTCTCATTTGTTAGCGATTATTCGCCTCGAAGCCGTACCTGAAACTGATTCAAGACAAGAATTGCCCTCACTACCCCCAAAGAGGGATGGCCAGAAAAAAGCCCCCGGACCTTTCGGCGCGGGGGCTTTTCATCGGCAGGGCAATCAGCGGGTGCTGATCTGCTGCTGGAGGTTCTGCATCTGCTGCTGCAGGGTGTTGATGTTGCGCATCACCTGGATGCGGAAGACATCGAACTCCTTGGTGTCGCTGCTGGCCTGGCCCTGGCGGCCGTCGACCTCGGAGCGCAGCACGAACAGATCGTCCTGGATGCTCTTGATCGCCTTGGCCTGGCTGCCGTCCTTCTTCAGGTTGGCGATTTCCGTGTTGAGGGCCTGGATCTGCTGGTTGGCGGCGGCCAGGTCGGCCTGCAGGTTCTTGTACTTGGCCTGCTCGTCGGTGATGGACTTGAGCTTGACGTCGAGCTGCGACATCAGCAGCGCGGCGCTTTCCTGCTGGGCCTTGAGGTCGGCGCTGACCTGCGCCAGGCGCTTGCCCTGGGCGCCGTCGAACTCCGACAGGGAGGTCTGCTGCGCCTTGGCCTGTTCGGCGAGACGCCCTTGCAGTTGCTTGACCTGCAACTTCAGCGCCTCGCGATCGGTCATGCCGTTGGATTCGTTGGCGACGAACTTGCCGCGAATGTCATCCAGGCGACCGGCGGCTTCCTCGCTGATCTTGGCGAAGCTTTCCTGGGTGGCGATCAGTTGCTGCTCCATCAGCAGCAGTTGCTGGTGGCTCCACCAGCCCACGCCGGCCAGGGCGATGGCCATGGCCGCGACCAGCGCCCACAGCGCTCCGGTACCGCCACCACGCTTCACCGGCTGGGGCTGCGGGCGGCCGTTGGGCTCGACCACGCGGCGCGGGTGATGACCGAACTCGTCGCGGTCGGCAGCGTCGGTGGACAGGTGGGGCACATCATCGAATTCGTCGAACGTGTCGTTACGCATGGAATGAACCTGTGGGGATAAAGCGGCGTGTTGCCTGCGCAGGGCGCAGTATATCCGTTCGCATGACTCTGAGAGCAGCCTGGGAGCAGCGTGCCATCACAGGGCGTCACGCACCTCGTCGGCGCACAGAAGACCCGTGACGGAGGTCGCAGTTCCCCAGGCGACCCGCCAATAGTGGCTTTGCGACATCGTGGCACGCCCCTTGCTCCGGCTCCCAGTACTTGGCGCCGCTCTGGCGCCCTTCGCGGGGGAGGAAGTCGGGTGATCGAACTCAACAAGGCCATCCTGGATTGCATGCGCGAACTGCGCCGTCGGCTGCGTGAAGAACAGGCGCTGGATATCCAGTACCAGCAAAGCGACGCCATCGAGCGGATGTTGCGCGCCTGCGCCGATTCCGCGCGGGACGAGACCCGTCAGCTGGGCGAACGCTTGAGCGAGCTCAGCGGTGTGAAGCTGCCCCGCGTGGTGCAGGAGCCGAGCT
Source organism: Pseudomonas sp. YH-1 (assembly GCF_051990045.1). Lineage (NCBI taxonomy): Bacteria > Pseudomonadati > Pseudomonadota > Gammaproteobacteria > Pseudomonadales > Pseudomonadaceae > Pseudomonas > Pseudomonas sp. YH-1. Next base: position 6,617,122 of record NZ_CP178184.1, read on the forward strand.
TCCTGCCAATGCAGGGCGGCGGCGACCAGCAGTACTCCGGCCCGCTGCGTGGCGGTGCTCGCGCACCGCGCTAGACATTTTCCCTTGTAGGAGCGAGCTTGCTCGCGAACCGCATGGCAGCGGAGCTCGGGCTGTTCGCGAGCAAGGACTAGGCGTCCCCCTCGATCCTACGAAGAGCCTTTACGCGCCGCGCACCCGCCACCAGTCGCAGAACTCGTCCAGCGCATCCCACAGACTCGCCTGCGGGTCGTAATCGAGGTACTGGCGGGCGCGGGAAATGTCCAGGGAGAAGTCCTTGGCCATCACCGCCATCCCCAGGCGATGCAGGGTGGGTTCCGGGCGGCCGGGCAGGATCTTGCACACACCCTCGTTGAGCAACGCCAGGTTGTAGGCCAGCCCGTACGGCATGTGCTGCTCCACCGGCTGCATGTCCAGCCGGCGCAATACATAGTTCACCACGTCCCACAGCGGCAGCGGCTGGCCGTTGCTGATGTTGTAGGCCTGGCCGAGCGCCTCCTCGCCTGCCATCAGGCTGGCGAACAGGGCGTCGTTGAGGTTCTGGATACTGGTGAAATCGACCTTGTTCAGACCCTGGCCGATGATGCGCAGGCGGCCCTTGCGGTGCGCGGCGATCATCCGCGGGAAGATACTGGTGTCGCCGGCGCCGGTGACGAAACGCGGGCGCAGCGCCAGCACTTCCAGGCCGAACTCCTGGGCACCGAGGGCGACCAGTTCGGACTGGTACTTGGTCGAGCCGTAGTGATTGGCGAAACGCTTGGGCACCTGCTGCTCGGTGATGCCGACGTGGGATTGGCCATCGAAATAGATCGACGGCGACGACAGGTGCACCAACCGCCGTACCTTCTGTTTCAGGCAGGCCTCGACGATGGATTCGGTCATCACCACGTTGGCCTGGTGGAAGTACTCGTGGCTGCCCCATACACCCACCGCACCGGCGCAGTGCACCACCGCATCGACATCGCTGCACAGCGCGCGCACCAGCGCCGGGTCCGACAGGTCGCCGGCCATGAACTCGGCCCCGCGCGCCACCAACGGTTGCAGCGCCTCCTCGCGACGTCCGTTCACCCGCACCGCCAGCCCCTGCTCCAGGGCAAAACGGGCGAAACGCCCGCCAATGAACCCACTGGCCCCGGTGACCAGAATCTTCATGCACGCCACTCCTGTTCTTGTAATGCGGCGACTCTACCAGCCGCCGCACCGCACTACCCTGGCATTGCACGCCAGAAACGAATCCTTGCAGACCGCAGCGCCACACCAGGGTTGCACGACTTGCGATCGGCGACATGTCCGGGGTGGTTGCGACTACCCTTGAAGCACTCTTCGCTTTCTCTCGAGGCCGCATGATGAGCAAGACGCACTGGATGATCTACGGCGCCAACGGCTACACCGGCCGGCTGATCGCCGAGCAGGCGCAGCGCGAGGGCCTGAAACCGATTCTCGCCGGCCGCAACCCGGCCAGCCTGCATGCGCTGGGCAGTTCGCTGGGGCTGGAATGCCGGGTCTTCGGCCTGAACGACAGCGCCGCCGCCCTGGCCGCGCTGGAGGATGTCGGCGTGGTCGCCAACTGCGCCGGGCCCTTCTCCGCCACCGCCGCACCGATGATCGAAGCATGCATCGCCAGCGGTGCGCACTACGTAGACATCACCGGAGAGATTTCCGTCTTCGAATACGCCCACGGTCTCGACGAAGTGGCGCGCACGGCGGGCGTGGTGATCTGCCCCGGCGTCGGCTTCGACGTGATCCCGACCGACTGCGTCGCGGCCTGCCTGAAGGAGGCAATGCCGGAAGCAACCCAGCTGGCCTTGGGTTTCGATAGCGGCAGCGGCCTCTCACCCGGTACCGCCAAGACCACCGTGGAAGGCCTCAAACTGGGCGGCAAGGTCCGTGAAGCCGGGCGTCTGCGCGATGTGCCGCTGGGTTACAAGCGCCGCGACATCGACTTCGGCCGTGGTCTCAAGCACGCTGTGACCATCCCCTGGGGCGACGTGGCGACGGCCTATTACTCCACCGGCATCGGCGATATCGAGGTCTACCTGCCGGTGCCACCGGCCGCCGCCATTGGCATGCGGGTGATGGACAGCTTTCGCCCGCTGCTGGGCCACGACCGCGTACAGGACTGGCTCAAGGAGCAGGTGGACAAGCGCGTCCACGGCCCCGACGAACTGGCCCGCAGCAAGCTGCGCACCTGGGTCTGGGGCGAAGTGCGCAACGCCCGTGGCGAACGCCGCACCGCAAGGCTGGAAACTGCCAACGGCTATGACGTGACTATCCATGGCGTGCTCTTCGCGGTGCGTCATCTGCTGGCCAATCCGAACACGGTCGGCTACTTCACCCCGTCGAAACTCTTCGGCGCGCGCTGCATCGAGCAGTTACCGGGCAGCGGCAGCATCGTCATTCGCGGCTGATCGGCACCAACTGGTCCGGCGCCTTCGCCAGCAGGTGCCGGGTCAGCGCGGCGAGCAATTCGCCGCCGTTGCGCCAATGGTGCCAATACAGCGGCACGTCGATCGCCCGCCCCGGCAGCATGTCCACCAACTCACCACGCTCCAGTTCGCCGCGCACCTGCTGCTCAGGCACCAGGCCCCACCCGAGCCCGCCGCTGGTCATGCGCACGAAGCCTTCGGAGGACGGGCACAGGTGGTAGCTGAAGTGACCGTCGACACCCAGGTCCTTCAGATAGCGGTGCTGCAGTTGATCATCCGGGCCGTAGACGATGGCCGGTGCCCGGACGAGACCCGCGGGCGTCACGCCCCTGGGAAAGTGCCGGGCGATGAACGCCGGGCTGGCCAGCCCGCGATAGCGCATGGCGCCCAGCGGCTCGCAGCGGCCGCCGGCCACCGGGCGCGGACTGGCACAGACACAGCCGGCCACCTCGCCGGCACGCATCCGTTTGAGGCCGACTTCCTGGTCCTCCACGACCAGGTCCAGCAGCACGTGGCGCTCGCCGCAGAAATCACCGACCGCGTGGGCCCACCAGGTCGCCAGGCTGTCGGCGTTCAGCGCCAGGCGCAAACGCTCGGGCGCCGCGCCGTCATCCAGCGCGGGCACCCATTGCTGCAGATCGCCCTCCAGCAGGCGCACCTGCTGCACATGGTTGAGCAGGCGCTGGCCGAGATCGGTCGGCTGCGGCCGTGCCGCGCGCACCAGTACCGGCTGGCCAACCCGCGCTTCGAGCAGCTTGATGCGCTGGGAAATCGCCGATTGCGACAAGCCCAGCACCTGGGCGCCGCGCTCGAAACCGCCCTGCTCCACCACGGCGGCCAGGGCGGCAAGCAGCTTGTAGTCGAACATGATCAATTTCCCTAATGAGATATCAGCAGTATTGGTTTTTCTTATACAGGCCAAAGCCGGACAATCGCCAGCATCCCCACTCTTTACGGATTGCCCACCATGGCTGGCGAAACGTCCCTGGCCGCGCTGCTGCGCGACATGACCCCAGTACTCAACGACGGCGAGTACGTGTTCTGCACCCTCCCCGACGGCCAGCTCCCGGCCGGCCTGCAGCCGCTGGGCAGCTTCCGTGAAAGCGAGGGGCTGACGCTGGTCCTTTCGCGATCCGAGGCGGAGCAGGCCGGGCTGGCATTCGACTACGTCGCCGCCTGGCTGACCCTGGAAGTGCACTCGGCACTGCAGGCAGTCGGCCTCACCGCCGCCGTGGCGACGGCCCTGGCCAAGGCCGGGATCAGCTGCAACGTGATCGCCGCCTGGTACCACGACCACCTGTTCGTCGCCCACGCCGACGGCCCGCGCGCACTCGACGCGCTGCGCGCCCTCGCCGCGGACCCTCTTTCCCTGAATCCGGAGGCCTGAACCATGTGGCAGAGCTACCTCAACGGCGTACTGGTCGCCGCCGGCCTGATCATCGCCATCGGCGCGCAGAACGCCTTCGTCCTCGCCCAGAGCCTGCGCCGCGAGCATCACCTGTCGGTCGCTGCGCTGTGCGTGCTGTGCGACGCCATCCTGGTCAGCGCGGGGGTGTTCGGCCTGGCGAAGATCCTCGCCGAGAACCCGACGCTGCTGGCCATCGCCCGCTGGGGCGGCGTGACCTTCCTGGTCTGGTACGGCCTCAAGGCGCTGCGTCGTGCAGTCGCACCCCAAGCCATGGCCGACGCCCGGGAAACCGGGCCGCGTTCGCGCCGCACCGTGCTGATGGCAGCGCTGGCGGTGACCCTGCTCAACCCCCACGTGTACCTCGACACCGTGCTGCTGATCGGCTCCCTCGGCGCCCAGCAGGCCGCGCCCGGCGCCTACGCCATGGGGGCCGCCAGTGCCTCGCTGCTGTGGTTCTTCACCCTGGCCCTGGGCGCCGCGTGGCTTGCGCCCTGGCTGGCACGGCCGACGACCTGGCGCCTGGTGGACCTGATGGTCGCGGTCATGATGCTGGGCATGGCCGCACAGCTGGTGTTCGCCGGCTGATCGCCGACCCGCTGCGGAACAAATCCGAACGACATTGCGTCATCCCGGTCTGTGCATAGTGAAGCGTCGTGCTCCGGCGCAGACGGCTGTGCAGGGCCTTTGCCCCTACAGTTGCTGCGTGGATATGCCGCAGGTCGGGTGCTATGATCGGACCTTCGCGGCGCCGGCGGGCTCTGAGCCTTCCGGACGCAACTGGCGCGCTGCCTGTCCCTTGATGGGGCGCATTGCAGCTACGCCCGGATGCCGCGACAAACATCGAACCGGCCCCGTGTACCGGTCGCGCGCACGTCGCGCTAGCCCAGACTGAGTGAGATAGGAGAGAGACCATGGCTTTCGAATTGCCGCCGCTGCCTTACGCGAAGAACGCCCTTGAGCCGCACATTTCCGCGGAAACCCTGGAATTCCACCACGACAAGCACCACAACACCTACGTCGTGAACCTGAACAACCTGGTTCCGGGTACCGAGTTCGAAGGCAAGAGCCTGGAAGACATCGTCAAGACCTCTTCCGGCGGCATCTTCAACAACGCCGCCCAGGTGTGGAACCACACCTTCTACTGGAACTGCCTGAGCCCCAACGGCGGTGGCCAGCCCACCGGCGCCCTGGCGGACGCCATCAACGCTGCCTTCGGTTCCTTCGACAAGTTCAAGGAAGAGTTCAGCAAGACCTCCATCGGCACCTTCGGCTCCGGCTGGGGCTGGCTGGTGAAGAAGGCCGACGGCTCCCTGGCCCTGGCCAGCACCATCGGCGCCGGCTGCCCGCTGACCAGCGGCGACACCCCGCTGCTGACCTGCGACGTCTGGGAACACGCCTACTACATCGACTACCGCAACCTGCGTCCGAAGTACGTCGAGGCGTTCTGGAACCTGGTCAACTGGGACTTCGTGGCTGAGCAGTTCGCTGCCTGAATGTACCCAGCTTGATACGAAAAACCCGGCCCCGCGCCGGGTTTTTTCGTAATGGGCGCGTAACACCTTCGTGTCAGCTAACCTGAAAGGCCGGTACAGTCACGAAACACAACGATGGCCCTTTGACGTCATTGCGCCAATTGCCAATACTCAGCCCCAGTCGTTCGCCCCTGGCGAGAAACAAGGAACGCCCTTGAAACTGGATCCCCGGCACAGCCTCTCCCTCAAGCTGCTGCGAATGGTATTGCTCGCGGCCCTCGTGGTCGGGGTGGTACTCAGCTGTGCCCAGATCGTCTATGACGCCCACAAGGCGCGCCAGAACGTGCACAACGATGCCCAGCGCATCCTGGCGATGGTCCGTGATCCCTCTACCCAGGCCGTCTACAGCCTCGACCGCGACATGGCGATGCAGGTTCTCGAAGGCCTGTTCCAGCACGAAGCCGTGCGCTACGCCGCCATCGGCCATCCCGACGAACCCATGCTGGCGGAGAAATCCCGCCCGCTGCTGGATTCCAACACCCGCTGGCTGACCGACCCGATACTCGGCGCCGAGCAGAACTACTCCATTCGCCTCGCCGGCCGTGGCGGCTCCAACGAGTACTACGGCGACCTGAAGATCACCCTCGACACCGCGCCCTACGGCGACGACTTCGTCGCCACCTCGGTGATCATCTTCATTTCCGGCATCCTGCGCGCCATGGCCCTGAGCCTGGTGCTGTTCATGGTCTACCACTGGCTGCTGACCAAGCCGCTGTCGAAGATCATCGAGCACCTCGCCTCGATCAACCCGGACCGCCCCAGCCAGCACAAGCTGCCGATGCCCGACGGCCACGAGAAGGACGAACTGGGCCTGTGGGTGAATACCGCCAACCAGTTGCTGGCCTCCATCGAGCGCAACGGCCATTTGCGCCGGGAAGCCGAAGACAGCCTGCTGCGCATCTCCCAGTACGACTTCCTCACCGGCCTGCCCAACCGCAAGCTGCTGCAACAGCGTCTGGACCAGATTCTCGAGGGCGCCTCGCGCCTGCAACGCCGCGTCGCCGTGCTTTGCCTGGGCCTGGATGACTTCAAGGGCATCAACGAGCAGTACAGCTACCAGTTCGGCGACCAGTTGCTGATCGCCCTCGCCGACCGCCTGCGCACCCGCAGTGCGCACCTGGGCGCCCTGGCGCGGCTGGGCGGTGATCAGTTCGCCCTGGTCCAGGCCGACATCGAGCAGCCCTACGAAGCAGCGGAGCTGGCCCAGCAGATTCTCGACGACCTGGAAGCGCCCTTCGAGCTCGACCAGCACCTGGTGCACCTGCGCGCCACCATCGGCATCACCCTGTTCCCCGAGGACGGCGAGACCACCGAGAAGCTGCTGCAGAAAGCCGAGCAGACCATGACCCTGGCCAAGAGCCGCTCGCGCAACCGCTACCAGTTCTACATCGCCAGCGTCGACAGCGAGATGCGCCGCCGCCGCGAACTGGAGAAGGACCTGCGCGAAGCCCTGGCGCGCAACGAACTGCACCTGGTCTATCAACCGCAAGTGGACTACCGCGATCACCGCGTGGTCGGCGTCGAGGCGCTGCTGCGCTGGCAGCACCCGATCCAGGGCTGGGTCGCGCCGGACCTGTTCATCCCGCTGGCGGAACAGAACGGCAGCATCTTCAGCATCGGCGAATGGGTACTGGACCAGTCCTGCCGCCAACTGCGCGAGTGGCACGACCAGGGTTTCGACGACCTGCGCCTGGCGGTCAACCTGTCCACCGTACAACTGCGCCACAACGCCCTGCCGCGGGTGGTCAGCAACCTGTTGCAGATGCACCGCCTGCCGCCGCGCTCGCTGGAACTGGAAGTCACCGAGACCGGCCTGATGGAGGATATCTCCACTGCCGCCCAGCACCTGCTGAGCCTGCGTCGCGCCGGTGCGCTGATCGCCATCGACGACTTCGGCACCGGCTACTCCTCGCTGAGCTACCTGAAGAGCCTGCCGCTGGACAAGATCAAGATCGACAAGAGCTTCGTCCAGGACCTGCTGCTGGACGACGACGACGCCACCATCGTTCGCGCCATCATCCAGTTGGGCAAGAGCTTGGGGATGCAGGTGATCGCCGAGGGCGTGGAGACGGTCGAGCAGGAGGCCTACATCATCGCCCAGGGCTGCCACGAAGGTCAGGGCTACCTCTACAGCAAGCCGCTGCCGGCGCGCGAGCTGACCCTCTACCTCAAGCAGGCGCGGCGCCTGGCCGAAGCGGCCGGCGGCAATCCCGGCGGGTCCGTCGAGCGCCATTGATTCCACGCGTTGCCCACCTTGTAGGAGCGAGCTTGCTCGCGAACCGCTTGGCGCCGATGCTGGGGCTGTTCGCGAGCAAGCTCGCTCCTACCAAAGCCTCCCTGATAGCAACCTGCTGGCCCCGCGACAGAACAGCGCCACCGATCTCTCTTTTCAAAAATGAAAATCTTTCGCATTATGTTGCGGATTTTCTTGCGCAGTCCTTTTTCGTGCGCCTCTTTTCCATGCAAAGGAACCCGTCATGACTCGTATGCCCTGGGCCACTGCCAGCCTGCTCGCCATTGCCATCTCCCTCGCCGGCTGCGGCGATGACAAGAAAGCCGAAGCCCCCGCCGCTGCTGCTCCGGCCGCCAGCACCCAGAGCACCGCCCCGGCAGCGACCGCCAAGGTCGACGAGGCCGCGGTCAAGGCCGTGGTGAAGAACTACCTGGACATCGCCGAAGCCACCTACGGCGACGCCCTGACCACCGCCAAGGCGCTGCAGACCGCCGTCGATGCACTGATCGCCAAGCCCAGCGAAGCCACCCTCAAGGCCGCTCGCGAAGCCTGGATCGCTTCCCGCCCGTCCTACTCGCAGAGCGAAGCCTTCCGCTTCGGCAACTCGATCATCGACGACTGGGAAGGCGCGGTTAACGCCTGGCCGCTGGACGAAGGCCTGATCGACTACGTCGCCAAGGACTACCAGCACGCCGAAGGCAACGCCGGCGCCACCGCCAACATCATCGCCAACACCGAGATCCAGGTCGGCGAAGACAAGATCGACGTCAAGGAAATCACCGGCGAGAAGCTCAAGGGCCTGAACGAACTGGGCGGTTCCGAAGCCAACGTCGCCACCGGCTACCACGCCATCGAGTTCCTGCTGTGGGGCCAGGACCTGAACGGCACCAAGCCGGGCGCTGGCGACCGCAAATACACCGACTACGCCCAGGGCAAGGATTGCACCAACGGTCATTGCGACCGCCGTGCCGCCTACCTGAAGGCCGCCACCGACCTGCTGGTGGCTGACCTGGAAGAAATGGTCGGCAACTTCAAGTCCGGCGTCGCCGACAACTACCGCGCCAAGGTCGAGGCCGACACTGCCGAGAACAACCTGCGCAAGATGTTCTTCGGCATGGGCTCCCTGTCCCTGGGCGAGCTGGCCGGCGAGCGCATGAAGGTCGCGCTGGAAGCCAACTCCACCGAAGACGAGCACGACTGCTTCAGCGACAACACCCACAACACCCTGTTCTTCAACGCCAAGTCGATCCGCAACATCTACCTGGGCGAGTACAAGCGCACCGACGGCAGCGTCGTGAAGGGCCCGAGCCTGTCCGACCTGGTCGCCAAGGCTGACGCCGCCGCCGACACCGACCTGAAGAATGACCTGGCCAACACCGAAGCCAAGATGCAGGTCATCGTCGACCGTGCCGAGAAGGACGGTGTGCACTTCGACCAGATGATCGCTCCGGACGACAAGGACGATCAGCAGAAGATCCGTGACGCCATCGCTTCGCTGGTCAAGCAAACCGGCGCCATCGAGAAGGCCGCCACCGCGGTCGGCGTACAGGACCTGAAGCCGGACAACGCCGATCACCAGTTCTGATCGACCTGTCCTGATAGGTTGAAGGCGCTGCGGCTCCACGCCGCAGCGACCTTGAAACCCAGACAAAGCCCCGCTCTGCGGGGCTTTGTCGTTTCCGGACGGCAAACGATGTCGTTCTCAAATACAAATTTTTCATATTTGCATTTGACACCCCTGATACCATGGCCCGCTGCCATATTGCCGCTTTCGGAACCCCGCCAATGCTCCACCGCCGTACCGCCCTGCACCTCGTGCCGCTGCTGTCTGCCCTCGCCCTTGCCGCGTGCAAGCCGGAGACCTCCCAGCACGCCGTGGCCGAGCCCGGCGAAGCACTGTCCGGCGGCGCCACCACGGTGAAACAGAGCGACCGCAACGCCTATTCCATGCCCTCGGCCAACCTCACGCCGAGCCGCCGCCTGGACTTCGCCGTGGGCAACAGTTTCTTCCGCAACCCCTGGGTCATCGCGCCGACCACCACCACCGCGCGCGACGGCCTCGGCCCGCTGTTCAACACCAACGCCTGCCAGAACTGCCATATCAAGGACGGCCGCGGCCATCCACCAGAGATCAACGACGTCAACGCCGTGTCGATGCTGGTGCGCCTGTCGATTCCCGCCGGTTCCGCCGACGTCGAGACCATCAAGCGCCTGGGCGTGGTGCCCGAGCCGGTCTACGGCGGCCAGTTCCAGGACTCGGCGATCCCCGGCGTGGCGCCCGAAGGCAAGGTGCGCGTCGAGTACGACGCAGTGCCGGTGACCTTCAAGGACGGCACTGTGGTCGAGTTGCGCAAGCCGAAACTGCGCATCAGCGACCTGGGCTACGGCCCGATGCACAAGGACACGATGTTCTCCGCCCGCATTGCCCCGCCGATGATCGGCCTGGGGCTGCTGGAATCCATCAGCGAGGCGGACATCCTCGCCAACGCCGACCTCCAGGCCAAGGCTGGCGACGGCGTCCATGGCCGGCCGAACCTCGTCTGGGACGATGCCACGCAGCAGACCGTCCTCGGGCGCTTCGGCTGGAAGGCCGGGCAACCCAACGTCGCCCAGCAGAACGCCCACGCTTTCTCCGGTGACATGGGCCTGACCAGCGACCTGCTGCCCAACGACGACTGCACAAAGGCGCAGACTGACTGCCTGAAGGCCATCGACGGCGGCAAGCCGGAAGTCAGCCAGCACATCTTCAACCAGGTCGCCTTCTACGCCCGCAACCTCGCGGTGCCGGCGCGGCGCAAGGTGGACGACCCACAGGTGCTCACCGGCAAGGGCCTGTTCTTTGATACCGGTTGCGCCAGCTGCCATACCCCCAAATTCACCACCGGGCCGAACGCCGCCGAGCCGGAACTGGCCAACCAGCTCATCCGCCCCTACAGCGACCTGCTGCTGCATGACATGGGCGAGGGACTAGCGGACAATCGCCCGGAATTTCTGGCCAGCGGCCGCGACTGGCGCACGGCGCCGCTGTGGGGCATCGGCCTGACCGAAACGGTCAACGGCCATACCCAGTTCCTGCACGACGGCCGCGCCCGCAACCTGCTCGAAGCCGTGCTCTGGCATGGCGGCGAAGCCGAAGCGGCCAAACAACGCGTACTGAATTTCGACGCCGGGCAGCGCGATGCCCTGCTGGCGTTCTTGAACTCACTCTAAGGAGCCGAGCCCACCATGTTCCGCCCCCGACTTCTGATCACCAGCCTCGCCATCGCCCTGGGCGCCTGCTCGCCCACCGATCCGCAGGCCACCACCAGCGCCACGCTGGCCCAGCAGGTGATCCTGCCGACCTACAGCCGCTGGGTCGACGCCGACCGCGCGCTGGCCGCCAGCGCCCTGGCCTACTGCCAGGGCAAGGAAGACCTGACCAAGGCGCGCGCCGACTTCATGACCGCGCAGAAGGCCTGGGCCGAGCTGCAGCCGCTGCTGGTCGGCCCGCTGGCCGAGGGCAACCGCTCCTGGCAAGTGCAGTTCTGGCCGGACAAGAAGAACCTCGTGGCACGCCAGGTCGAGCAACTGCTGAGCAGCGGCAACGCGATTTCCCCGGCGACCCTGGATAAGTCCAGCGTCGTGGTCCAGGGACTGACCGCTTACGAATACATTCTCTACGACGCCAAGATCGACCTGGCCAACGCCGAGACCAAGGCGCGCTACTGCCCGCTGCTGGAAGCCATCGGCAGCCACCAGCAGGCCCTGGCGGAGAACATCCTGGCGCAGTGGAAGCAGGACGGCGGCATGCTCGCCCAGCTCTCCAAGTTTCCCAACGACCGCTACGCCGATGCCCACGAGGCCATCGCCGAACTGCTGCGCGTGCAGGTCACCGCGCTGGACATGCTGAAGAAGAAGCTCGGCACCCCGCTGGGTCGCCAGAGCAAGGGCATCCCCCAGCCGTTCCAGGCCGAGGGCTGGCGCAGCGACATGTCGCTGGCGAGCCTGGACTCCAGCCTGACCGGCGCCCAGGCGCTGTGGGACGGCACCGACAAGAAGGGCCTGCGCGCCCTGCTGCCGGCCGAGCAGAAAGAACTGGCCGGCAAGATCGACGCCGCCTACGCCGACGTTCACGGCAAGCTGAAAGCCATCAACCAGCCGCTGAGCGAACTGCTCAAGAACGAGGCCGGCATCAAGCAGCTGAACGACCTGTACGACAGCCTCAACGTCGTCCATCGCCTGCACGAAGGCGACCTGGCGAAGGCGTTGGGCGTACAACTCGGCTTCAACGCCAACGACGGCGACTGATCGAGAACCAACGAGGTGAACGCCATGTTGCGACGTCACGTGATCGGCCTGGGCAGCCTGCTGCTCGGCGCCCTGACCTTCGGCGGCTGGACGCTGTCACGCAAGGGCAAGGAGCCCCTGGTGCTGTCCGCCCGTGACGACGCGGATGGCAAGCACTACGCCGTGGGCTATCGCCTGGACGGCAGTTGCGCGTTCGCCACCGAAGTCGGCCTGCGCTGCCACGATGTGGTGCAGCACCCCAGCCTGCCGCTGGCGCTGTTCGTCGCCCGTCGGCCGGGCCGGCAGAGCTACCTGATCGACCTGAACGACGGCCGTCTGCTGCAGACCCTCGACTCGCAAACCGACCGGCATTTCTACGGCCATGGCGTATGGCACAAGGACGGCGAGTGGCTCTATGCCACCGAGAACGACACCACCGATCCCGGGCGCGGCCTGCTCGGCGTGTACCGCTTCGACGGCGAGCGCCTGAGCCACACCGGTGAGGTTTCCACCCACGGTCTCGGCCCGCACCAGGTGTCCTGGATGCCCGACGGCGAGACCCTGGTGGTGGCCAACGGCGGCATTCGTACCGAAGCCGAAAGCCGCGTGGAGATGAACCTCGACGCCATGGAACCGAGCCTGGTGCTGATGCGCCGCGACGGGTCGCTGATCTCCAAGGAAACCCTGCCGCAGCAGATGAACAGCGTGCGGCACCTCGCCATCGCCGAGGACGGCACCATCGTCGCCGGCCAGCAGTACATGGGCGATGCCCACGACCGCGCCGACCTGCTCGCCATCAAGCGCCCCGGCCAGCCGTTCCAGCCGTTCCCGCTGGCCGACGAGCAACGCCTGGCAATGACCCAGTACACCGCCAGCGTCGCCGTGCACAACGAGCTGCGACTGGTCGCCTTGACCGCTCCGCGCGGCAACCGCTTCTTCATCTGGGACCTGGACTCCGGTGCCGTGCGCCTGGACGCGCCCCTGCCCGACTGCGCCGGTGTCGGCGCAGTGAAGGACGGCTTCGTCGTCACCTCCGGCCAGGGCCGCTGCCGTGTCTACGACTGCCGCCAGGAACGCATCGCCGGCACACCGCTGGACCTGCCGCCGGCCTTCTGGGACAACCACCTGCACCTGGCCTGAACGCCCGTACCAGAGCGGCCGCACAACCCTACCACTCGTCTGCCGGCACTACGGAAGGTGCGGGTGCGGCCGATGCAAAGACTGACCGATTCCCACCTTGCGTCTTAGAGGCGTACCCACGATGTCCCCCAACACTTCCTTGCGTACCCAGATCCTTTCGCTGCTGGGCGGCAGCCTGCTGCTTGTGCTGCTGATCGCCCTCGCCTGCTTCCACTTCCTGTCCGGCAGCGTGGGTGCCTACCAACGCCTGCTGGACGGCCCGCTGCAATCCTCGCAACTGGTCGACCAGGCCAACCTGGCCTTCAAAGTCCAGGTTCAGGAATGGAAGAACGTGCTCCTGCGCGGCCAGCAACCAGCTGACCTCAACAAATACTGGGGCCAGTTCGAGGACCAGGAGCGCGCCGTGCAGGACGTGCTCGGCCGCCTGGAACAGAACGCCAGCGACGACCCGCAGCTCAAGGCCCAGGTAACGCGCCTGCGCGATGAGCACCGCCAGCTCGGGCAGGCCTACCGCAAGGGCCGCGACGCCTACCTCGCCGCCGGCAGCGACCCGCGCGCCGGTGACGCCGCCGTGAAAGGCATCGACCGTGCCGCCAGCGACCAGATGGCCGCCCTGGTGGACAGCCTGCACCGCGACGCCCAGGACGAAGCCAAGAACATTTCTGCCAGCGCCCACGGCACCGTCATCGGCGGCAGCCTGATCCTGCTGATCTCCGGCCTGGTGCTGGGCCTGCTCAGCCTGTGGCTGGTCAACCGCAACCTGATCGGTCCGATCGCCCGCCTGATCGAGCACATCGCCCAGCTCAGCGAAGGCAACTTCGGCGAGCGCGTCGACGCCAGCCGCCGCGATGAACTGGGCCGCCTGGCCCGCGCCGCCAACACCCTGCGCGATTTCCTCGCCGAAACCTTCACCCGCCTCAAGCACAGCACCACCGAACTGGACACCGCGAGCGGCGAGCTGAACGCCATCGCCACCCTGATGGCCGAGGGTACCCGCGAGCAGTTCTCGCGCACCGACCAGGTGGCCACGGCGATGCACGAGATGTCCGCCACCGCCCAGGAAGTCGCGCGCCACGCTTCCGACGCCGCGCGTGCCGCCGACGATGCCGACCAGCACGCCCAGGAAGGCGGCGAGGTGATGAAGACCACCATCGTCACCATCACCGAGATGAGCAACGAGATCGCCAACACTGCCGAAGTCATCCGACGCCTGGAAAGCGACAGCGGCCGCATCGGCAAGGTCCTGGAAGTGATCCGTGGCATCGCCGACCAGACCAACCTGCTGGCCCTGAACGCCGCCATCGAGGCCGCCCGCGCCGGTGAGGCAGGCCGTGGTTTCGCCGTGGTCGCCGATGAGGTCCGCACCCTGGCCCAGCGTACCGCCGAGTCCACCGCCGAGATCCATCAGATCATCGACACCGTACAGACCGGCTCGGTGAACGCCCTGCGCGCCATCGAGAACGGCCAGACCCGCAGCGAACAGGGCGTGGAGCGCGTCACCCAGGCCGGCGAAGTGCTGCGCAGCATCACCCTGGCAGTGGAAGCGATCCGCGACATGAACCGCCAGATCGCCACCGCCGCCGAGGAACAGACCTCGGTCGCCGAGGACATCTCGCGCAACCTCACCGAGATCACCGCTATCGGCGCCACCAACGAGGAAAACGTGGTGCGTACCCAGGGCGCCAGTCGCCACCTGCACGGTCTCTCCGGCGAGATCGCCGACGTCACCCGCAAGCTCAGCGCCTGATCCTCTTCCGCCACAGGGATGTGGCGACTCCCTCCATGATCCTTGCTGCACCGATTCAGCGCGTATTGCTCGTAAACCCTTAACTTTTGCGGGAAACGTCTTGTAAACGCAGCCCTTTGACTCTCCCATGAACTAGGAATAAGGTGCGCAATTCCGCCCCGCAATGGGGCGTCCCACGTATCGGCTTCAAAGCCTGATCGATATCTGCGCGAACGGAAGGCCGCCCGGTAAATTGTGGGCGAGCGATCGCGCCCGATTGCTGCCAGGCACGTACCAAGGAACAGGAAGATGTTGCGCCGCATGCTGATCATGCTGGGCGTAGTTGCCGTCATCGTCGCGGTGCTCGCCGGCTCGAAATACCTCTCCATCAAGAAACAGATCGCCATGTTCTCGGCACCGCGCCCGCCGGTGAGCGTGAACGCAACCTTGGCCGAACAACGCGACTGGCAGAGCCGCCTGGCGGCCATCGGCACCCTGCGCGCCATCCAGGGTGTGACCCTGACCGCCGAAGTCTCCGGCACGGTGAGCGCGGTGCAGTTCGTCTCCGGCGAAAAGGTCAAGATCGGCCAGCCGGTGGTGCAGCTCGAATCCGACGTCGAGCAGGCCACCCTGCGCACCGCCGAGGCCGACCTCGGGCTGGCCCAGGTCGAATACGAGCGCGGCAAGAGCCTGGTGGGACGCCAGGCGATCTCCAAGAGCGAGTACGATCGCCTCGCCGCCCAGCTGAACCGCTCCACCGCCACCGTCGCCCAGCTCAAGGCGAGCCTGGACAAGAAGCGCATCCTCGCGCCCTTCTCCGGCACCATCGGCATCCGCCAGGTGGACGTCGGCGACTACGTGTCCCCCGGCACCGAGATCGTCACCCTGCAGGACCTCTCGACCCTGCAGGTGGACTTCTTCCTGCCCGAACAGGACTTCCCATTGCTCAAGCGCGGGCAAAAAGTGGTGGTGCGCGTGGCGGCCTATCCGGGCCAGAGCTTCGACGCGCAGATCGACGCCATCAGCCCGCGCGTGGACAACCAGACGCGCAACCTGCTGGTCCGCGCCAGCATGGCCAACCCCGACGGCAAGCTGCTGCCGGGCATGTTCGCCAACCTGGAAGTGCAGCTACCCGACAGCGCGCCGCGCGTGATCGTCCCGGAGACCGCGGTGGCCTTCACCCTGTACGGCAACTCGGTGTACGTGGTGGTGCCGCAGAAGAAGAAAGCGGATGACAAGGACGCCGACGTGGCGAGCACCAGCCAGACCCAGGTCACGGAATCGTCGCAGAGGAAGCTGGAAGTCGAACGCCGCTTCGTGAAGACCGGCGAGCGCCGCGAAGGCAGCGTGGTGATCCTTGAGGGCCTGAAGGCCGGCGAAGAGGTCGTGACCTCCGGCCAGCTCAAGCTGGACAACGGCACCGCCGTCGCCATCGTCAAGGACCCGCAGTAATCGCATAACAGTACCCTCGCCTTTGGCCGAGGGTAACCAGATACAACTGCTCTACCCCGGATTTAGCGAGCTGGAGCCAGGCAAGGCGAAGAGACGGCGAATGCTTCAGCCAATGAGCATTTCGACGTACCACTCCAACGCCGCATGGCCGACGCGCAGCAAATCCGAACACAAAGGATTGAGCTTATGGGCTTCACCGATCCCTTTATCCGTCGCCCCGTGCTGGCGACCGTGGTCAGCCTGCTGATCGTCCTGCTCGGCATGCAGGCCTTCAGCAAGCTGGTGATCCGCGAATACCCGCAGATGGAAAACGCGCTGATCACCGTCACCACCTTCTATGCCGGCGCCAACGCCGAAACCATCCAGGGCTACATCACCCAGCCGCTGCAACAGAGTCTCGCCAGCGCCGAAGGCATCGACTACATGACCTCGGTGAGCCGGCAGAATTACTCGGTGATCTCGATCTACGCGCACATCGGCGCCAACACCGATCGCCTGGTGACCGAGCTGCTGTCGAAGATCGGCGAAGTGAAGACCCAACTGCCGCCGGATGCCGAGGACCCGGTCCTCGACAAGGAAGCCGCCGACGCCTCGGCGCTGATGTACATCAGCTTCTTCAGCGAGCAGATGAACAACCCGCAGATCACCGACTACCTGTCGCGGGTGATCCAGCCCAAGCTCGCCACCCTGCCGGGTATCTCCGAGGCCGAGATCCTCGGCAACCAGGTGTTCGCCATGCGCCTGTGGCTGGACCCGGTGAAGATGGCGGCCTACGGCGTCACCGCCGGGGACGTGGCCAGCGCGGTGCGCGAATACAACTTCCTCTCCGCCGCCGGCGAGGTGAAGGGCGAGCTGGTGGTCACCTCGGTGAACGCCACCACCGACCTGAAATCCCCGGAAGCCTTCGCCGCCATCCCGCTGAAGACGGCGGGTGATCGACGCGTGCTGATGGGTGACGTGGCGCGCATCGAACTGGGCGCAGCGAGCTACGACGCGGTCAGCTCGTTCAACGGTATCCCCTCGGTGTACATCGGCATCAAGGGCACGCCCAGCTCCAACCCGCTGGACGTGATCAAGGAAGTCCGCGCCAAGATGCCGGAGCTGGAAGAGCAGCTGCCGCCCGGCCTGCAAGTGTCCATCGCCTACGACGCCACGCGCTTCATCCAGGCCTCCATCGACGAAGTGGTGAAGACCCTGGGCGAGGCGATCCTGATCGTCATCGTGGTGGTGTTCCTGTTCCTCGGCGCGTTCCGCTCAGTGATCATCCCGGTGGTGACCATTCCGCTGTCGATGATCGGCGTGCTGTTCTTCATGCAGATGATGGGCTACTCGATCAACCTGCTGACGCTGCTGGCCATGGTGCTCGCCATCGGCCTGGTGGT
The DNA here is from genome assembly GCF_051990045.1 of Pseudomonas sp. YH-1. Lineage (NCBI taxonomy): Bacteria > Pseudomonadati > Pseudomonadota > Gammaproteobacteria > Pseudomonadales > Pseudomonadaceae > Pseudomonas > Pseudomonas sp. YH-1. The sequence goes on from NZ_CP178184.1 coordinate 6,634,705, forward strand.
GGACGACGCCATCGTGGTGGTGGAGAACATCCACCGCCACATCGAGGAGGGCAAGTCGCCGTTCCAGGGCGCCATCGAGGGCGCGCGGGAGATCGCCGTGCCGGTGGTGACCATGACCATCACCCTGGCCGCCGTGTACGCGCCCATCGGTTTCCTCAGCGGCCTCACCGGCGCGCTGTTCAAGGAGTTCGCCTTCACCCTGGCCGGCGCGGTGATCATTTCCGGCATCGTCGCGCTGACCCTGTCACCGATGATGTGCTCGCGCCTGCTGCGCCACGACGAGAATCCCAGCGGCCTGGCCCATCGCCTGGACCTGATCTTCGAAGGCCTCAAAGGGCGCTACCAGCGCGCCCTGCACGGCACGCTGAACAGCCGGCCGGTGGTGATCGTCTTTGCCCTGCTGGTCCTGGCGATCATCCCGTTGCTGATGATGTTCACCCACAAGGAACTGGCGCCGGAGGAAGACCAGGGCATCGTCTTCATCATGGCCAACGCGCCGCAGACGGCGAACCTCGACTACCTGTCGAAGTACACCGCCGAGTTCGAGGGCATCTTCCGCAAGTTCCCCGAGTATTATTCGGCGTTCCAGATCAACGGCTACAACGGCGTGCAGACCGGCATTGGCGGCATGCTGCTCAAGCCCTGGGATGAGCGCGAGCGCAGCCAGATGGAGCTGCTGCACGCGGTACAGGGCGAGCTGGACAAGATTCCCGGCCTGCAGATCTTCGGCTTCAACCTGCCATCGCTGCCGGGTACCGGCGAGGGCCTGCCGTTCCAGTTCGTGATCAACACCGCCAGCGACTACCAGTCGCTGCTGCAGGTGGCCGAGCGGGTGAAGAAGCGCGCGGAAGAGTCGGGCAAGTTCGCCTTCCTCGACCTCGACCTGGCCTTCGACAAGCCCGAACTGGTGGTCGATATCGACCGCGCCAAGGCCGCGCAGATGGGCGTCAGCATGCAGGACCTGGGTGTGTCCCTGGGCGCGTTGCTGGGTGAAGGCGAGATCAACCGCTTCACCATCGACGGGCGCAGCTACAAGGTGATTGCGCAGGTCGAGCGCGCCTACCGTGACAACCCGAGCTGGCTGAACAACTACTACGTGAAGAGCCAGAGTGGCCAGCTGATCTCGCTGTCGACCCTGGTGACCTTCCACGAGCGCGCGCGCCCGCGCCAGCTCAACCAGTTCCAGCAGCTCAACTCGGCGATCATCTCCGGCGTGCCGATGGTCAGCATGGGCGAGGCCATCGAAACGGTGCGCGGCATCGCCGCGGAAGAATCGCCGCGCGGCTTCTCCTTCGACTACGCCGGCGCCTCGCGGCAGTTCGTGCAGGAAGGCAGCGCGCTGATGATCACCTTCGCCCTGGCACTGGCGGTGATCTTCCTGGTATTGGCGGCGCAGTTCGAGAGCTTCCGCGATCCGCTGGTGATCATGGTCACCGTGCCGCTGTCGATCTGCGGGGCGCTGATCCCGCTGTTCCTCGGCCTGTCGAGCCTGAACATCTATACCCAGGTGGGACTGGTGACGCTGATCGGGCTGATCAGCAAGCACGGCATCCTCATCGTCGAGTTCGCCAATCAGTTGCGTCAGGAGCGCGGGTTGTCGGTGCGCGAGGCGGTGGAGGAAGCCGCGGCGATCCGCCTGCGCCCGGTGCTGATGACCACCGCGGCGATGGTGCTGGGCGTCACTCCGCTACTGTTCGCCACCGGCGCCGGCGCGGTGAGCCGTTTCGACATCGGCGTGGTGATCGCTACCGGCATGAGCGTCGGCACGCTCTTCACCCTGTTCGTGCTGCCCTGCGTGTATACCTTGCTGGCCAAGCCGGACAAGAAGCCCGCCGAAGCTGGCGCGCCTGTCCCGGCGCACTGAACGAAAAAGCCCCGCATCAGCGGGGCTTTTTTCTGCCAGGGAGTGCTAGAGCCCATCCCCCTCTGTAGGAGCAAGCTTGCTCGCGAACCGCCTGATGCCCATGCATCAGGCAAACCCGTGCTCGCGAGCAAGCTCGATCCTACAAAAACGGCCGTTGCCGGACGCCAGTGCGGGGGGGCACCTGTCGTCACCTGACAGACCATTCATACACGCATTTCGACCGCCTGCTCCTTTATCTCAGCGTTGATACACAACCTCTAAATTCCCCATACACGCATCGCGTATCCCTGCGCGGCATTCGCCGGGGATTTCCGGCTCAACGTCGGAACCTGCCATGCCGGCAAACGCCCCCAGCCCAGGCTTCACCCTGGTCGAACTGATGGTCACCCTGGCCGTCCTGGCCATCCTCTCGACCCTGGCCGCGCCAATGTTCGGCGACCTGATCCAGCGCAACAAGGTCGATGCCGCCAGCGGGGAGCTGACCCACTTGCTGCAGTACGCCCGCAGCGAAGCCATCACCCGTGCCAGCGCCGTGACGGTCAGCGCCAGCGACGGCAACTGGGTCGGCGCACTGAGCGTCGCGACCAGCAGCGAAACCCTGCGCAGCTATGGCAGCGAGGGCATCAACGGCGGCAGCGCGGTGACCGCGACTGGCAGCGCCAACAGCCTGACCTTCCGCGCCGCCGGCACGCTCAGTGGCGCCGCGCAGACTATCCGCTTGTGCCCTGGCAGCGGCAGCAGCAGCGGCCGTCTGTTGAGCATTTCCAGCAGCGGACAGATCACCAGCACCACCACGGAGTGCTCCTCATGAATCACCAGCAAGGCGGGTTCAGCCTCCTGGAAGTGCTGATCAGCCTGTTGCTGGTCAGCGTCGGCGCCCTGGGCATGGCGGCCTTGCAGGGCAAGAGCCTGCGCTACACCCAGGATGCGGTGCAGCGCAACGAAGCGATCATGCTCGCCCAGCAACTGCTGGAGCAGATGCGCAGCAACCCCAAGGACGCCCTCAGCAGCACCCACAAATTCAGCAGCAGCTCGGCCTATTACAAGGTCGCCGGTAGCGCCTTCGGCTCCTCCTCGCGCAGCGATTGCGCCACCCGCGAGCGCGGCAATGGCGGCTCCGACGTGGCGAAGGCCGACCTCGCCTGCTGGCTGCAAGCGGTGCAGGCAACACTACCGGTGACCAGCTCGATCCTCAGCGCCAACTTCACCATCTGCCCCAGCCAGTCCGACGGCGCGTGCAGCAACGACGCCAGCTCCGCCGTGCTGATCCAGCTGGCCTGGAAGGACCCCAGCGGGCAATGCGACAACAACCTGTGCATCTACCGCCTGCGCGGCGAACTCTGAGGTCCGGCATGTCTGCACGAACGTTCCCCGCACAAGGACTCCCCCCGCGCCAGGCGGGCCTGTCCCTGGTCGAGCTGATGGTCGCCCTGGCCATCGGCAGCCTGCTGATCCTCGGCGCCACCGAGCTGTACATCAACAACAAGGCGCACTTCCAGTTCCAGCAGGGGCAATTGGGCAACCAGGAAAATGCTCGCTACACGCTCCTGCTGCTGGACCAGCAACTGGCTCGCACCGGGTACCGTTACCTGCCCCAGGACGGCCTGGAGGTGGCCTTCCCGGCACTCGCCAGCAGCAACGGTTGCCCGTCATTCAAGGCTGGCCAGACCTACCAGGCCAGCAGCGACGGCAAGGGTGTCTGCCTGCGCTACCAGGGCGCCAGCGACAGCACCACGGAAGTCGCCGGTTCCAATGGCAATCAGTACGACTGCCTGGGCGCCTTCGTCCCGCGCGGCACACGCGTGCTCACGCGCATCAGCTATGTCGCGGGCAGCACGCCGGGCGACGGCACCCTCACCTGCACCGCGCAGGGCGCCAGCGAGCAGGCCCTGATCAAGGGCGTGGCGGGCTTTGCCCTGTTCACCTTGCCCACCAGCACCGATGACAGCCAGGCGATCAGCTACGCGGCCTTGCTTGCCACGGGCGCGTCGACCCGTGGCGGCATGAGCAGCGACGTCGCCAGCCGCTGGAAAACCCTCAGCGGCGCGACCCTCAGCGAGAACACCGCCTACGTCTACCAGATCGCCCAAGGCAGCGTGATGCTGCGGAACCTGATGCCATGAAGCCCAATCACAATCGGCGCACCCAACGCGGCGCCACGCTGGTCATCGCCCTGGTAATGCTGCTGCTCGGTACCCTGATCGCCCTGAGCAGCATGCGCAGCACCACCACCGAGACTCGCATCATCGGCAACCTCAGTGAACAGCAGCATTCGCGGGCCGCTGCCGAGTCGGCGCTACGCGAAGGCGAACGCCGGCTGGCAGCGCAGACCAACCTGGACCAGGGTTCGGCGAACTGCACCTCCAGCGTCGCGCAGCACGCCAACCTGTGCATCCTGGTCAGCGACAAGTATTCCTCCAACGCCAAGGCCAGTGCCGACTGGTGGAGCAGCGACGCCACCTCCATCGCCTACCTGGGCATGGACGGCAGTTCCACCTTCGACCCGGTGCCACGCTGGAACGCCGCCTACATCGCCTTCGACCCGGCTGACTCCAACGGCAACGTGCAGATCACCGACCCCGACGAGCGCTCCCAGGGCCGCGGGCCGCACTACTACCGGGTGAGCGCCGCCGCCCGCGCCGACGGGCAGCGCCTGATGAGCGTGCTGCAGACCGTCACCATCCGCCGTTACTACTGAGGAGCCTGACGTGAGCCGACGTCCCGCCCAGCCCTTCCTGCTGTTCCTGTTCGGCGGCCTGCTGCTGGCCACCGCGCTGCCCACCGACGCCGCGACACTGACCCTGAGCCAGCAACCACTGTTCCTCACCGAGGGCGTGGCGCCGAACATCATGGTGACCATCGACAACTCCAACAGCATGCGCTGGAGCTTCGCGCCGGACGGCCTCAACCCCACGACCAACGCCACCTACAACGGCTATACGGCGGACCAGATCCGCACCAGCCGGCGCGCCAAGTCGTCGACCTTCAACCCGCTGTACTACAACCCCAACGTCACCTACCAGGCGCCCTACAACGTCCTCTACAGCAATGCCGTCACCACCTACACGCCGCTGACCACCAGCTTCACCGCGGCCTACGTGAACGGCTTCAAGAGCGCCAAGGGCAGCCTGGACCTGAGCTCGGCTTACAAGGTTTCCTGGGAATACGACACCGCGCGGGCGACCACCGACAGCACCTACTGGACCTACACCGGCTACAGCTCCTACAGCAGTCCCGACAAGGTCTATTACCTGGCGGCGAACCCCTCCTCGGACTTCAGTTCGAGCAGCACCTCGTCCAGCACCAGCAGCACGAGCAGCGTCAGCGGCTCGACGACCTCCACCGGCAAATCAGCCTCGCTCACCGGCGGCGGCACCTATACCGTCACCGCCAAGAGCAACAGCTGCACCGCGACCATCACCAACCCGAAATCCAGCACCGGTTCGACCACCACCAACAGTGACGGCAGCACCTCCAGTACCACCACCGCCGTCAGCTACTCCACCGCCAGCTGCTCCTACACCACCAGTGGCAAGACCACCACCTACACGGTGACGTCGACCGCGACGACCACCCTGACGACCACCACCACTTACCCGGATCGCACCAAGACGGCAGTGCCGGCGTACTACTACGTCTACAACACCGCACTCAGCGGTTGCACCAGCAGCATCAACGACGACAACTGCTACAAGCTGGTGACGGTGTCCTCCACCTCCGGCGCCAACGGCGGCGACGAGCGACAGAACTTCGCCAACTGGTACAGCTTCTATCGCAACCGCGAGCTGGCGACTCAATCGGGCGCCAACCTCGCCTTCGTCACGCTGCCGGAGAACACCCGGCTGAGCTGGCAGGCCCTGGGCACCAGCGATACCTGCATCACCAGCAGCTCGTACCTGTCGAGCTACAACTGTCGTGGGCTGAGCAACACCAGCACCAGCTACTACGACAACCGCCTCGGCACCTTCTCCGGCGCGCACCGGGCCAAGTTCTTCGAATGGCTGGGGGACATCTACTTCAACCAGGGCACCCCGCTGCTGGACGCCGTCGACCGCGTTGGTTCGCTGCTCAGCGTCACCGGCAAGTACAGCCCCTACGCCTACTCCATCGGCAGCAGCGAAACGCCGCTGTACAGCTGCCGGGCGAGCTACAGCATCACACTGACCGACGGCATCTGGAACACCGCTGGCAGTCATGGCGACTGGGACAGCACCAGCCGCACCCTGCCCGACGGCCAGGCCTACAGCGCACGCGCGCCCTACAAGGACAGCGCCTCCAATACCCTCGCCGACCTGGCGTTCAAGTACTGGGCGACCGACGCCCAGCCGAACATCGCCAACAACGTCAGCACCTACATCGCCGAGAGCAACAGCAACGCCACCACCCAGTACTGGAACCCGAAGAACGACCCGGCCACCTGGCAGCACATGGTCAGCTACTTCGTCGGCCTGGGCCTGACCACCAGCCTGACCAACCCGGCCTGGGGCGGCGACACCTATTCGGGCGACTACAGCAAGCTCGCCGCCGGCACCCTGAGCTGGCCTGCGGCTTCGTCGGGCAGCGCCAACAACGTCTACGACCTGTGGCACGCGGCGATCGATTCCCGTGGCGAATTCTTCAGCGTCGACTCGCCCGACGACCTGGTTTCGGCCCTGCAGAACGTGGTCAACCGCATCTCCCAGCGCGAGGACTCCGGTGCCGCGCCGGCGCTGGTGAGTTCGCCGCTGCTCAACGCCGACAGCAGCACCGCCGACAGCGAGCTGTACAGCTACACCCCGAAGTTCGCCAGCACCGACTGGAGCGGTGACCTCATCAAGTACCTGCAGAACACCGCCAACGGCAGCCAGACCTCGGTGTGGAGCGCCCAGGACGTGATGGACAGCACCTACGGCAGCGGCAACAGCGCCTGGTCCACGCGCACGGTGAAGATGGCCGGCAGCACCGCCGGCACGCTGAAGGATTTCACCTGGAGCAACCTCAGCAGCGCCCAGCAGACCACCCTCAACAAGACCCTCGCCAGCGTCACCGACAGCAATGGCGAGAAGCGCGTGGCCTACCTGCGCGGTGACCGCAGCAACGAAGGCACACTGTTCCGCACCCGCAGCACCGTGCTGGGCGACATCATCGACTCCTCGCCAGTGCTGGTCGGCCCGCCCAATCGCCTGGCCTCGCTGATGAACGCCACCGTCAGCAGCACCGACACCTCCTACACCACCTTCAAGAGCACCTGGAGCGCACGTCCCACGCGTCTCTATGTCGGCGCCAACGACGGCATGCTTCACGCCTTCAATGCCGACGGCAAGGAAGTCTTCGCCTACGTGCCCAGTGCGGTGATCAGCAACCTCTACAAGCTGAGCGACAGCGACTACACCAGCGCCACCCACCAGTACTACGTGGACGGCTCGCCGGTGACCGCCGACGTCTACTACGACAACGCCTGGCACACCGTACTGGTCGGTACCCTGCGCGGCGGCGGCCGCGCGCTGTTCGCCCTGGACATCACCGACCCGGCCAATATCAAGCTGCTCTGGGAAAAGAGTTACAGCGACAGCGATTACAGCGAGCTGGGCTTCACCTACTCGCGGCCGACCATCAGCCTGCTGCACAACGGCACCTGGGCGGTGATCCTGGGCAACGGCTACAACGGCACCAACGACAAGGCCGTGCTCTACCTGATGGACGTCAAGGACGGCAGCCTGATCAAGGCCCTCACCGCCAGCGACGGCAAGACCACCGCCAATGGCCTGGCCACCCCTCGCGCCGCTGACATCAACGGAGACCTGATCACCGACTACGTCTACGCCGGCGATCTCCACGGCAACCTCTGGCGCTTCGACCTGACCAGCTCCGGCAGCCTCACCGCCAGCACCACCGCCAGCAGCTTCCGCGTCGGCTTCGGCGGGTCGCCGCTGTACAGCGCGACCACCACCGCCGGGCAAGTGCAGCCCATCACCAGCGCCCCCTACCTGGTCAAGCACAGCTCCGGCACCGGCTACCTGGTGATCTTCGGCACCGGCAAGTACATCGAGTCCGACGACGCCGACCCCAATACCACCCAGGTGATGGGCCTCTACGGCATCTGGGACCGGCAGACCGCAGGCGAGGCCGCCGGCAGTACGCCCACGCTCAGCCGCAGCAAGCTGCAGCAGCAGACCATCACCCAGAGCGAAGTCACCACCTCGTTCGACAACAGCGGCACGGCAGTCACCCAGACCATCCGCACCGTCAGCGACAACGCCGTCACCTGGTACGACAGCAGCGGCAACGTCTCGCAGTACGGCTGGTACCTGGACCTTCCGGCCACCGGCGAAATGGTGGTCAACAACCCCTATGCCACCTCCGGCGTGCTGCTCGCCAGCACCCTGACGCCCAACGAAGATCCCTGCGCCGACGGCGTCACCACCTGGCTGATGTCGCTCGACCCGTACACCGGCGGCGCCACCGATTTCGCCACCCTCGACCTGAACAACGACGGCGTGGTGGACGACAACGATCTCTACAACGGCGGTGTCGTCTCCGCCTTGCAGATGTCCGGCCTGAAGGGCGGCTTCACCGTCGGCAGCACCAGCGCCAGCAGCAGCAACGTCAACGCCTGCGGCAGCGATGGCTGCGTGAGCGTAGCCACCAGTGGTTCCAGTTCCGGACGGCAGAACTGGCTGAACATCAAGGAACAGGAATGAACAGGCAGTACCGACAAGCAGGCTTCACCCTGATGGAGCTCATGGTGGTGGTGGCGATCGTGGCGATCCTCGCCGCCGTCGCCTACCCCAGCTACCAGGAATACGTGCTGCGTGGCAAACGCGCGGAAGGCCAGGCTCTGCTCAACCAGGCGGCCTCGCAGGAGGAGCGCTGGTATGCGCTCAACTCGGTATCCGGCTACGTCACCGACCAGGCTTCGGTGGCGAACCTGAAGCTCTCCGGCACCAGCGGCAGCACCGTCACCTCTCCCACCGGCCTGTATACGCTGACGGTGGGAGGCGGCAGCAGCGACGGCGGCTACACGCTGACCGCCAACCCGACCTTCACCGACAGCAAATGCACGCACCTGACCCTGACCGCCCAGGGCCAGAAGGGCAGCAGCGGCACGGGCAGCGTGAGCGATTGCTGGCGCTGAGTGCTCAGTCGGAGCACTCGTTGGCCCCAGAACTGTGTGATGCGTCGATGTAGGAGCGAGCTTGCTCGCGAACTGCCTGACGCCGTAGTGCCAAGCGAACCTCTGTTCGCGAGCAAGCTCGCTCCTACATAAAGCGATTACGGCGTGGGGATGGAAAACGCCACCAACCGATAGCCCTCGGCGGTGCGGATGAAGTCGAAGCTGGCGTGCCTGGCCGGCTCGAACGAGCCCTGCTCCCAATGTTCCATGGCCGATACCTTGGGCGTCCGCCACTGGGCAAACTCGCCGCAACCGTCGAAGTACTGCGGATCACGCTCGGGGTCGAAGGGCCAACCCATGTCGTCCTGGCGCACGCCGTAGCCAGCTGAGCTTCGCAGGACCTCCAGCCGCTTGCGCAGTACCGGGCCGTATTGGCGCAGCGCTTCGTCCGTCGAAACGGACCTCCAGTCATCCAGTGGCTCGCTACCCTGCCCGCTCCAAATCTGCTTGTAGCTGTGTGCCTTCAGCGAAGCGTCATCGACGTGCGCGAGGAATTCGTCCTTGAACCAGATGGCGAAGTCCTTCTCGACGTCGACGAAGCTGAGGTAACGACCGTCGACTCCCCTGAAGGAAACGCGGCGCGGATCGCTGGAAGGTTGCTCGCTCACCTGCCGGGAAAACCAATCCAGCGTGCTGGCACGGGAACTGTCGAAGTTCGCCACCAGCGTCCTGCCGTGTCGGTCAAGCAGCACTTCCGAGCCACCGCTCCACCCCTTGTGCTCGCAGTGTTCCAGGCTCGCGCCCGGATCGACGCAGCTCCGCGTAGCGCCCTTCAACGCCACAACCATGCCATTGCGCATGGCCGTCGCGTCGCTCAGCTCGGCGGGGATCAGCACCTGGCCATCGCCATCGAGGAAGCCAACCTTGTCACGCACGCGGTCGCGGAAGCGGATGCTGTTTTCGCTCTCGCAGATCGGTGCGTTATCGAAGAAGTACAGCGAATCCGGGGCCACCTGGCGGCCATCGCGCAGCAGGTAGTAGCTGAGGTAACCGTTGGCGGTGTCCTCACCGGTGGCGATGATGTGCTCGAAACGCCGGGCCACGGTGAACATCGGGCTGAGCTTCGGCGGGACCTTCACACCGCCCTGTGCATCCTTGAAGCCGATGAGGTCATTCTGCGTGAAGGCCACCCAGGGTTCGTCCGCCCCTGCAGAAGCGCTCAGCGCCAGCGCCCCAAGGGCGGCCAGCCACGTCCCAATGCCCTTTCCTTCCATGCTGGAACCCTCTCCATGAATCCGCGTTCCGCCGCATTGTGCCACGCGCAAAGAAAAGCCCCCGCGCATCACTGCGCGGGGGCTCGATCTTGCGAAAGAACGATCAGGCTGGCTGGCGTTGCATCGCGCCGCTGTCGGTCTCGCCTTTCACGCTCCAGCTCTTGAGGTGTTCGAGGCTCGCGCGGTAGGGCTTCAGACCATTGGCCAGCAGCAATGCACCGGCGACCAGCGCCACGACGCTGACGATCAGCAGCGAGTAGCGCAGCGCCATGTCGTCGCCGAACACGTAGTCGGTCACCAGGGCGATAGCGGTCGGGCCGATGCCCAGGCCCAGCAGCGTGACCACGAACAGGTAGATGGCCGAGGCCTGGCCGCGCATGGAGTTGGGCATGATTTCCTGGATCGCCGCCGGGGCGACGCCGAAGGGCATGCTGAGGAAGAACACGATGGGCGCCATCATTGCCGCTGCCGCGTTGCCGCTGTCCAGCAGCGGATAGACCAGGCTCAGCGGAATCGCCAGACAGGCGGCGAGCAGGCCCACGCGCATGTTGGCATCGGTACGCCCGCGCTTGGCCCAGTAGTCGGCCAGGCGGCCACCGCAGACGATGCCCAGGCAGCCGAACACCGCGACGATGCTGCCATACACCACCCCCACGTGGCCCGCGTCCCAGCCGTAAGTGCGGACGAAGAAGGTCGGCACCCAGGCGCCGCTGCCGTAGCTGGCGAAGGAGATGCAGGCGAAGCCGAAGTTGTGACAGAGCACGGTCTTGCGGTTGGCACGCAGGTAGGCACCCACTTCGCTCATCGGCACCACCACGCCAGCGCCCACGCCACGGCGTGTCGGCTCTTTCACCGCGAGCATCAGCAGGGTGAAGAGCACGCCGGCCGCGCCGAGAATCAGGAAGATCAGCTGCCAGGGGCGCACTTCACCGAGGACCGGCAGGTGCACGTCGCCCTGGGCAGAGGCGAACTTGATCACCAGCCCGCCGAGCAGGAAGGCCAGCCCCGAGCCAAGGTAGATACCCATGGAATAGACGCTGATGGCAGTGGCGCGGCGGTTAGCCGGGAAGCTGTCGGCGATCAGCGAATAGGCCGCCGGCGACAAGGCCGCCTCGCCCACGCCGACACCGACGCGGAACAGCAGGAAGTGCCAGTACTGGCGGGCCAGGCCGCAGGCAGCGGTCATGGCGCTCCAGATCAGCACGCCGACGGTGATCAGCCCGCGGCGGCTGCGGCTGTCAGCCATGCGCCCGAGCGGGATGCCGCACAGGGTATAGAACAGCGCGAACGATAGGCCCATCAGCAGGCTCATCTGCGTGTCGCTGATTTCCAGATCACGACGGATGGGACCGACCAGCAGGTTGAGAATCTGTCGGTCGATGAAGGAAAGCACGTACGCGACCATGAGGATCGCAACCGTGGACCAGGCCACGGCACTGGAGGGGTAGCCGTTATTGTTGTTGTTCATGCCGGGCTCCTGAAACGCCGCCAATCGCGGCGAAGGCGAAGGGGAGAACCCGCAGAGTAGGCATTGCGAACGCGTCGCGCGCGCACTATCAAATCTCTGAATGCGCGCGTCGGCCGTTGACTGATGAACGGGTGGTCAGGGATTGGATGGAGGGTTTCCTGTAGGAGCGAGCAAGCTCGCTCCTCCAAAGTGCCGCACTTTTGTGTAGGGCGCATAAAGCGGAACGCTTTATCCGCCGTGGCGGATAACGCTTGAGGCGTTATTCGCCCGACATGACGGGTTCAAACCGCAGCAGGCGTCCGCTCGCACAGCTTCGCCAGCGCCCGCGCCCACAGCTCCTGGTCATTCAGGCACGGCACCAGCACCAGCTCGTCCCCACCCGCCGCGCGGAACTGCTCGTTGCCGCGCTGGCCGATCTCTTCCAGCGTCTCGATGCAGTCGGCGACGAAGGCCGGGCACATCACCAGCAGGCGCTTCACACCCTGCTTGCCGAGCTTGTCCAGTTGCGCCTCGGTGTAGGGTTCGATCCATTTGTTGCGGCCCAGGCGCGACTGGAAGGATACCGACCAGCGTCCGTCCTGCAGGCCGGCGCCAGCGGCGAAGTCTTCGGCCGTGCGCAGGCACTGGCTGCGGTAACAGACGGCCAGGACGTCCTCGTGTACACCCCGGCTGGAGCTGGCGGTAAGGTCGTGGCTCTTGTCCTTCACCAACTTGCGGATGTGCGACTCGGGCAGGCCGTGGAAGCTCAGCAGCAGGTGATCGTAGGGTTGCTCCAGATACGGCTTGACGCTGTCCACCAGCGCCTGGCGGTACTCGGGCTCGGCGTAGAACGGCGGCAGCACCTTCAGCTCCAGCTTGAGGTTGTGCTCACGCATTACCCGGCGGGCTTCCTCGATGGCGGTGGTAGTGGTGCTGTCGGCGAACTGCGGGTAGAGCGGTGCAAAGGTCACCTGGGTGATGCCCTGCTGGCTCAGGCGCAGCAGCGCCTTTTCAATCGACGGCTCGCCATAGCGCATGCCCAGTTCCACCGGGCCGTGTGGCCAGAACGGCCTGACGGCCTCCTGCAGACGGCGGCTCAGCACGATCAGCGGCGAGCCCTCCTCCCACCAGATCGACGCGTAGGCGTGGGCGGATTCCTCCGGGCGCTTGCGCAGCACCAGCGACACCAGCAGCCGGCGAATCGGCCACGGCAGGTCGATCACGTACGGGTCCATGAGGAACTGATCGAGGTAGCGTCGCACGTCCTCGACCTGGGTGGAGGCCGGTGATCCCAGGTTGACCAGCAGGAGGGCGTTTTGGGTCATGCAGTGTCCTTAAACCGGTACGGTAGGAGGTCGTCGTGCGGGCTGTGCAGTTTACACGCAGCCCGCGCTATCCAGAGCAGCCCGAGGCTGTTTCAGGGCTGTCGCCGATGTCGCAGGATCTCAGCGCTTTTCCTGCAACACATTGGCCAGCGCCTGCTTGAATTCCGGGAAGCGGAACTCGAAGCCGGCATCCAGCAGGCGGCGCGGCACGATGCGCTGGCCGCCCAGCAGCAGGGTCGACATCTCGCCCAGCAGCAGGCGCAAGGCAAAGCCCGGCACGGGCATCAGCGTGGGCCGGTGCAGCGCCTGGCCCAGCTCCTGGGTGAAGTCGCGGTTGCGCACCGGGTGCGGCGCGCACGCATTATAGGGACCCTCGGCGTCGGCCTTGCGCAAAAGAAAATCGATCAGGGCGATCTGGTCTTCTATATGGATCCACGACATCCACTGTCGACCATCCCCCAGCCGCCCACCGGCGCCCAGGCGGAACGGCGGCAGCAGGCGCTTGAGGAAGCCGCCCTCGGGCGCCAGCACCAGACCGGTGCGCACCAGGACCACGCGGATACCCAGTGCCTCGGCCTCGCGGGCGATCTGCTCCCAGGCCAGGCACAACTCGCTGGCGAAGTCCTCGCCGGCCGCCGCGCTGTTCTCTTCCAATGGACGCTCACCAGCATCGCCGTACCAGCCAACCGCCGAACCGTTGATCAGTACCGCCGGGCGCTGGCTGCGCCCCTCCAGCCAGCTCACCAGGCGTTCAGTCAGGCGCACCCGACTGTCCCACAGCAGGGCCTTGCGCCGTGCGCTCCAGGGCTTGTCGGCGATGGGTTCGCCGGCCAGGTTGACCACCGCATCCAACGGCCCGTCTCCGTAGGCCTCGAAGTCGGCGATGCCGCGCACCGTCTCACCGCAAAGCGAGGTGACGCGCTGCGGCTGGCGGCTCAGCACGGTGAGCTGGTGCCCTTGGGCGCTCCACTGGCGGCAGAGGCGGCGGCCGATCAGACCGGTACCGCCGGTCAAGAGAATATGCATGGCGAACTCCTTGTTGCGTTGTTCCACCTTCCATCAGTCTGGACGAGAGGGAGGCGATTGCATTGACACTCCCTCTACGGCGAGGTCTACGCTGTAAGTGCCGGAACCGAAGCCGGGCTCATTCCTGAATGAACCGATGCGGCGCCGAAGGTTCCGATGATCGGACTCCTATCGTTGACGAGCGCGAGCAACTGAAACGTAATTGTACAGATAGATTCGTTTGTACAAGAACCCTCCGCTCGTTACGCTGAAAGCAAACAGATTACGAGGCATGTCATGAGCGCCCCCATTGCCATCATTGGCACCGGTATCGCCGGACTCTCGGCCGCCCACGCCTTGCGCGATGCCGGACAAGTCGTCCAGCTGTTCGACAAGGGCCACGGCAGCGGCGGCCGGATGGCCAGCAAGCGCAGCGAAGCCGGTGCCCTGGATCTCGGTGCGCAGTACTTCACCGCCCGCGACCGGCGCTTTCTCGACGCGGTACAGAAGTGGCGCGAGCACGGCTGGGTCGCCGAATGGGACCCAGCGCTCTACCAATACCGCGACGGTGAACTGAGCCCTTCCCCCGACGAGCAACCGCGCTGGGTCGGTACCCCGCGCATGAGTGCGATCACCCGTGCGCTGCTGCAGGACCAGGTCGTCACCTTCACCTGCCGCATTACCGAGGTGTACCGCGGCGAGGAGCACTGGCACCTGCAGGACTCCGAAGGCCAGACCCACGGTCCCTTCAGCCGTGTACTGGTCGCAACGCCCGCGCCCCAGGCTGCGGCGTTGCTGGCCAGCGCGCCGAAGTTGGCCGCCGCCGCTGCAAGCATTCCCATGGAACCGACCTGGGCCGTCGCCCTGGCCTTCCGCGAACCGCTGGATACGCCCGTGCAGGGCTGTTTCGTGCATGAGGGACCGCTGTCCTGGCTGGCCAGCAACCACTCCAAGCCGGGCCGCGACGAACAACTGGATACCTGGGTACTGCACGCCGCCAGCGGCTGGAGCAAACAGCACATCGACCTGCCCAAGGAAAGCGTAATCGAGCACCTGCGCGGCGCCTTCGCCGAGCTGATCGGCTGCGCCGTCCACGCCCCCGACTTCGCCCTCGCTCACCGCTGGCTCTACGCCCACCCGATGGAAGCCCACCAGTTCGGCGCCCTCGCCGATGCTGACCTGGGCATCTACGCCTGCGGCGACTGGTGCCTCTCCGGCCGTGTCGAAGGCGCCTGGCTGAGCGGCCTGGAAGCCGCCCGCCGGCTGCTCGAACACCTCTGATCGGCCACGGCCCTCTCCCGGCGGAGAGGGCCCTCGAATCCCCGCGCCCGCGCCTTTCTTGTACAAGCCTTTGCACTTGTACAAGCCTGCGCCTATCCTTGCCGGTAGTTGTACAAATAAATTCACCTGTACAAGAAATCGGTCACTGTCATGCCCAACACCCCGTTACGTCCCAAGCTCGCCATCAGCGCCTGCCTGCTGGGCGAGCCGGTGCGCTACAACGGCGGACACAAGGCATCTCGCCTGTGCCTGGACGTCCTCAGCCGCTATTTCGACTTCGTTCCGGTGTGCCCGGAAGTCGCCATCGGCCTCGGCGTGCCGCGGCCGACCCTGCGCCTGGTCGGCGACCGCGATGACCCGAGAGCCCTGATCCAGCGCGAAGGCGGTCGCGATGTCAGCGAAGCCCTGCGCGAATTCGGCCGCAAGCAGGCCGGACTGCTGCAGGACATCTGCGGCTACATCCTCATGCAACAGTCACCCTCCTGCGGTCTGCAGCGCGTGAAGCTCTATCGCTTCGACGGCCAGCTGCGCCCGCCAGGTGTACGCGGGCTCTACGCGGAGGCCTTCTGCGCGGCACGCCCGGAGTTGCCGGTGGAAGAGGAAGGCCGGCTGAACGACCCAGTGATCCGCGAGAATTTCCTCACCCGCGTGTTCGCCTACGCCGCCTGGCAAAAGCTCTGCGAGAACGGCCTGACACGCCACGCGGTGATCGGCTTCCACTCCCGCTATAAGTACCAGTTGATGGCGCACAACCCGCGCCAGTACAGCGCCCTTGGCCAGCGCCTGGCGAAAATCGGCGAGCAACCGCTGGAAGACTTCGCTCCAGGCTACTTCCGCGAATTCATGCAAGCGCTGGGCACCTGTGCCACCCGTGGCACCCACAGCAACGTGTTGCAGCACCTGGCCGGTTATCTCAAGCACGACCTGCCGTCCACCGAGAAGGCCGAGATGCAGCGGCTGATCGACCAGTACCGCGAAGGCGTGATCCCGTTGGTGGTGCCGCTGACGCTGCTCAAGCACCACTTCCGCCTGCACCCCCACCCCTACATCGATGCCCAGGCCTACCTGCAACCCCACCCCGAAGACCTGAGCCTGCGCAATGCCATCTGACGTAGCCATCAGACGTACTGAAAGGAAGCCCATGAATCCCGACCACCCTCACCGCGAATCGGACGACGACTACCGTCAGGCCCTGGCCGAAGGCTGGCTGCCGATCCGCGAAGTCTCCCGGCGCACCGGCGTCAATCCGGTCACCCTGCGCGCCTGGGAGCGTCGTTACGGCCTGGTCGTGCCACAGCGCACGCCCAAGGGCCATCGCCTCTACTCCGAAGCGCAGATCGTACGCATCCAGGCCATCCTCACCTGGCTCGGGCGCGGCGTGGCGGTGAGCAAGATCCGCGCGTTGCTCGACGAAGACGCACCGCCACCGCCGGAAACCACCGCCTCACCCTGGGACGACCTGCGCCAGCAGTGCATCGCCGCCATCGGCCGGATCAACGAGCGCCAGCTGGACGAGCTGTTCAACGGCGCGCTGGCGATCTACCCCGCGCAAACCCTCTGCGAACAACTGATGCTACCGCTGCTGGAAGAGCTGGAGCGGCGCTGGCAGGGCCAGTTCGGCGCGCAGCTGGAACGGGTGTTCTTCCACACCTGGCTGCGCACCAAGTTCGGCACTCGCCTCTACCACCACAATCGCCAGCAACGCGGCGCCCCGCTGCTGCTGGTGAACCAGTCCGGCCTGCCACTGGAGCCGGGCCTGTGGCTCACTGCCTGGCTGGCCAGCAGTGCAGGCTGCCCGCTGGAAATCTTCGACTGGCCCTTGCCGCCCGGTGAACTGGCTCTGGCGGTGGAACGCCTGCAGCCGCGCGCCGTGCTGCTCTACTCCAGCCGCACGCTGAACCTGTTGCAGCTGCCCCGGTTGCTGGCCGGTGTCGACTGCCCGCGCCTGCTGGCAGGCCCTGCCACCGCCATCCACCCCGATGCGCTGCAGGAACTGGCCATCGCCGAACCGCCGCTGCACCTGGCCAGCGACCCGGTCGCCGCATTCAATCTCCTGCGCGAACTGCAGCTGCTCAGCGGGGAGGCCGCATGAAACGCCAACTCGTCTGGCTGCGCACCGACCTGCGCCTTCGCGACAACAGCGCCCTGCACGCGGCCGCCGAGCGCGGCCCGGTGATCGCCCTCTACCTGCTCAGCCCCGGCCAATGGCAGCGTCACGACGACGCGCCGTGCAAGGTCGACTTCTGGCTGCGCAACCTGCGCGAGCTGCGCACCAGCCTCGACCAGCTGTACATCCCGCTGCTGATCCGCACCGCGGAAAACTGGGACGATGCGCCGAAAGTCATCGCGCAACTCTGCCGCGAACTGGACATCGAGACGCTGCACGTCAACGAGGAATACGGCGTCAACGAAGCCGCCCGCGACGCCGCCGTGGCGAAGGCGCTGGCGTTAGACGGCATCCGCCTGCGCAGCCACCTCGACCAGCTGTTCTTCACCCCCGGCACCATCCTCACCAAGGGCGGCACCTACTTCCAGGTCTACAGCCAGTTCCGCAAGGTCTGCTACGAACGCCTGAACCTCGGCGTGCCCAGCCTCGTGCCGGCGCCCCGCGCGCAGCAGGCACTGGATATCGCCAGCGACGAGGTGCCCGGACAGGTGGAAGGCTTCGAGCCGCCGCCGGCCGAACTGAGCGAGCAATGGCCCGCCGGCGAGGAAGCCGCCCATGAGCGAGTGGAGCTGTTCACCGACGAAATCCTCAAGACCTACCAGGACACCCGCGACCTCCCGGCCCGCGACGGCACCAGTCGCCTCTCGCCGTACCTGGCCGCCGGCGTGCTGTCGCCCCGGCAGTGCCTGCATGCGGCGCTGGCGAACAACCATGGCGAGTTCGAGACCGGCAACAGCGGGGCAGTCAGCTGGATCAACGAGCTGCTCTGGCGCGAGTTCTACAAGCACATCCTGGTCGGCTTCCCACGCGTGAGCCGGCACCGCGCCTTCCGCAAGGACACCGAAAAGCTGAAGTGGCGCTACGACCAGAAAGACTTGGAAGACTGGCAGCAGGGCCGCACCGGCTTCCCCCTCATCGACGCCGCGATGCGCCAGTTGCTCGCCACCGGCTGGATGCACAACCGCCTGCGCATGGTGGTGGCGATGTTCCTTACCAAAAACCTGCTGATCGACTGGCGCGAAGGTGAACGCTGGTTCATGCGCCACCTGATCGACGGCGACCTTGCGGCGAACAACGGCGGCTGGCAATGGAGCGCCTCCACCGGCACCGACGCGGCGCCTTACTTCCGTATCTTCAATCCGATCTCGCAGTCCGAGCGCTTCGACCCGGACGGCCGCTTCATCCGACACTGGGTGCCGGAGCTGGCCAGGCTGCAGGGTCGGGCCCTGCACGATCCGTCGAAGCTCGGGCTGTTCGGCGCGGAAGGCTATCCGCAGCCGATGTGCGACCTCTCCGCCACCCGCGAGCGGGCGCTGGATGCCTTCAAGAGCCTGGCCGCCTCTGTCTGAGGCAACGGCTTTTCTGTAGGAGCGAGCTCGCCCGCGAACCGGTCGGGCGTGATTGCGAGCAAGCTCGCTCCTACACGTACCTTTCGACCACGCACAAAAAAGCCGGGCCCAGGGCCCGGCTTTCTTTGTCAGCGTTCTGTTACAGCGGATGCGTGTAATAGAGGCTGTAGGATTCGATGCCATCGTTCGGCTGGCTGATGCCGGCATTGGAGTAATGCATGGCACGCACGCCCAGGGCCTGACCCTCGCCGAAGCGCAGGCCGACGCCGAGGCGATCCTCGAAGTTGAAGGCGCCGCCCAGGTCCTGGTCGCCCACGCGGGAGCCACTGAACACGGCCACGCCGATACCGGCCTCGACGAAGGGTTTGACCTTCTCGCCGGAGAACTCGTAGACGAACACCGGGCTGAAGGACAGCGAGTGGCGGCCGCTGGCCTCGTCACCACCTTCCCAGTAGGTGTAGCCAGCGTCCCAGTAGCCGGTCAGACGACCCGTGGAGCTTTCCCACCAGCTCTTGTCCCAGTCGAAGCCCAGGCCCAGGCGGTAGGTCATGGTGTTCTGCCCGGTAAAGCCAACGGCGCCGGTCAGGCCAGCGGCCTGCGCGGGGACCAGATGCCCCAGAGTCAAAGCTGCCAAGGCAGCGAGCGAGAGTAGTTTCCTCATCGAAACATCCTTTATTAGAAAGCTGAATGAAAAATCCCCGCGAATAGCTGGCAATTATAAGGCCATTTGTCAGCATTCGCTGACAGACCAAAGTAGGTAGCTAGCTATTCTTTTCAGTCAGGAAAGAAACTGACGGCTTCGCCGGCACGCCAGAGCACCGGCAGTACGCGTTCAAAGCCTTCGACTGCACCGCTGGTCCATAGCTCAGTTTTTTTCGCCTGCCCTTCCGCCAAGATCCCCCGCACCTGCAACAGGCGCTCGAGTTGGCGAGCCACGGCGGCACCGGTATCGATCAGCGAGACGTCCGCAGGCACAAGCTCGCGCAGCAACGGGCGCAGGAAAGGGTAATGCGTGCAGCCGAGGATCAGCGTGTCGCAGCCTTCAGCCAGCAGCGGAGCAACGTAACCTTGCAGTAGTTCGCGAGTCTGCGGGCCGTCCAGGTCGCCCAGTTCGATGCGCTCCACCAGCCCTGGGCAAGGCTGGGTTATGACCCGCACATCATTGGCGAAGCGGTCCAGCAGTGCTGCGAAGCGTGCACTCTTGAGCGTGCCAGTCGTGGCCAGCACACCAACCACACCACTGCGGGTCGCTTCGGCCGCCGGCTTCACGGCCGGCTCCATGGCGACGATGGGCAACTGTGGATAGTGCTCACGCAGGTCCGCGGCGGCGGCAGCGGTGGCCGTATTGCAAGCCACCACCAGCGCCTTGGCGCCACGGGCCAGGAGAAACTCGGCGATGGCGCGGCAGCGCGCGCGGATGTACTCGGGGGTCTTCTCGCCATAGGGCACGTGGCCGCAGTCAGCGAGGTAGATCAGGGATTCGCGGGGAAGCCGCGCCCGGATTTCGTGGAGGACGCTGAGGCCGCCCACACCGGAATCGAACACGCCGATCGGCGCGGCATCAGCCATTCGTGGCTCCGCACACGGCGCACAGCGGATCGCGCTTGACCCGCAGCTCGCGGAAGCGTGTGCCGAGGGCATCGATCAGCAGCAGGCGGCCCACCAGCGGATCGCCGAAGCCGGCCAGCAGCTTCAACGCTTCCAAGGCCTGCAGGCTACCCACCAGCCCCACCAGCGGGCCAACCACGCCGGCCTCGCTGCAGGTCAGTTCGGCTTCGCTGCCGTGGCCATAGAGGCAGTGGTAGCACGGGCTTTCCTCGCGGCGCGGGTCGAACACCGAAAGCTGCCCTTCCAGGCGGATCGCCGCGCCGCTCACCAGCGGTTTCTTCGCAGCGACGCAGGCGGTGTTCACCGCTTCACGGGTGCCGAAGTTGTCGCAGCAGTCGAGTACCAGGTCGACGGCCGCCACGGCGGCGTCGAGGGAGTCGGCGTCCAGCGCCTGGCGATGGGCGACCAGCTTCACGTCCGGGTTCAGCGCGGTCAGGCGGGCGATGGCGGAGTCCACCTTGCCCACGCCGACGCTGTCGGTACCGTGGATGATCTGCCGCTGCAGGTTGGTCAGGTCGACCGTGTCGAAGTCCGCCAGGTGCAGCTCGCCGACGCCGGCAGCGGCCAGGTACAGCGCCACCGGGGCGCCGAGGCCACCGAGGCCGACGATCAGCACACGGCTGTCCTTCAGACGCAGTTGGCCTTCGACGTCGATCTGCGGCAGGAGGATCTGCCGGCTGTAACGCAAGAGTTCGTTGTCGGTCAGCATGTCCAGCGCCCCAGGCTGATGCGTTCGTGGCCGCCCAGGTCGCGACGGCTTTCCACAGCAGTAAAGCCACGACTGAGCAGCAGGTCGCGTACGGCATCCGGCTGATCGAAGCCATGTTCGAGCATCAGCCAACCACCGTTTTCCAGATGGCCCGGCGCCTGGTCGATGATCAGGCGGATGTCGTCCAGCCCATCCTGCCCGGAGACCAGTGCGCTCGAAGGCTCGAAGCGCACGTCGCCCTGTTTGAGGTGCGGGTCGGTACTGGGAATGTAGGGCGGGTTGCTGACGATCAGCGAGAAGCGCTCGCCCTCGACCGCCGAGAACCAGTGACTGGCGCGGAAGGCGACGTTGGCCAGGCGCAGGCGTTCGCGGTTGCGCTCGGCCAGGGCCACGGCCTCGGGAATGCGGTCGACGCCCAGCACCTGCCAGCTCAGGCGTTCGCACGCCAGCGCAAGGGCGATGGCGCCGGTACCGGTGCCCAGGTCCAGTACGCGCGACGGCGAGGCCGGCAGCAGCGCCAGCGCAGTTTCCACCAGCAGCTCGGTATCGGGGCGGGGAATCAGGGTGTGCGGCGCGACCTCCAGGTCCAGGCTCCAGAAACCCTGACGGCCCAGGATGTAGGCCACGGGCTCACCGGCCACTCGGCGGGCCAGGTAGCGGTCGTAGAGGTCATGGGCCTCGCGGCTGACCACGCGTTCGGGCCACGTCCGCAGGAAGCTGCGCGGCTTGCCCAGCGCGGCGGCGAGCAGCAGCTCGGCATCCAGGCGCGCACTGGGCGAGTCCGGCAGTTGCGCCTCGTTGAGCAGGGTCATGATGGTTGCCATGGTCTGTCGCTCTCTCAATCACCGAGCGCGGCCAACTGGTCGGCCTGGAACTCTTGCAGCAGCGGCTCGATGACTTGCTCGACCGCGCCTTCCATCACTTCACCCAGGGAATAGAGGGTGAGGTTGATGCGGTGGTCGGTCACCCGGCCCTGGGGGAAATTGTAGGTGCGGATACGCTCGGAGCGATCGCCCGAACCGACCAGCAGCTTGCGCGTGCTGGCGATCGCCTGCTGGGCCGCGGATTGCTGCTGGTCATTGAGCTTGGCCGCCAGCCAGGCCATGGCCTTGGCGCGGTTCTTGTGCTGCGAGCGCTCTTCCTGGCACTCGACCACGATGCCCGAGGGGATGTGCGTGATGCGCACCGCCGAGTCGGTCTTGTTCACGTGCTGGCCGCCAGCGCCGGAGGAGCGGTAGGTGTCCACGCGCAGATCGGCCGGGTTGATCTCGATGGCCGCCTGCTCATCTGGCTCGGGCAGCACCGCCACGGTGCACGCGGAGGTATGGATGCGCCCCTGGGACTCGGTGGCCGGCACGCGCTGTACGCGGTGGGCGCCGGATTCGAACTTGAGCTTGGCGTAGACGCTCTCGCCCTCGACGCGAGCAATCACCTCTTTATAGCCGCCGTGCTCGCCTTCATTTTCGGACATGATCTCCACGCGCCAGCCCTGCTTCTCGGCATAGCGCGAGTACATGCGGAACAAGTCGCCGGAGAAGATCGCCGCTTCGTCGCCGCCGGTGCCCGCGCGGATTTCCAGGAAGACGTTGCGGCCGTCATTGGGGTCCTTGGGCAGCAGCATGCGCTGCAGGCGATCCTCCAGGCCGACCAGCGCGGTCTTGGCCTCGGCGACTTCTTCCTCGGCCATTTCACGCAGGTCCGGGTCGCTGTCCTTGAGCAGCGCCTGGGCGCCCTCCAGGTCGGACTGCACCTTGCGGAACTCGCGGAAAGCGAGGATGACCGGCTCCACTTCCGCGTATTCACGGGAGTAGGCGCGGAACTTGGTCTGGTCGCTGATCACCTCGGCGTCGCCCAGCAGAGCGGTAAGCTCTTCGTAGCGGTCGCTGAGGATATCCAGCTTTTTCAGGAGGGACGCTTTCATCGCTTGTCAGTGCCCTCCTCGAGGGCGAACAGTTCCTGCGCGACGGCCAGCGCATCGATGCGGCCCTCGGCGGAGAGTTTTTTCATCTGCACGCTGGGGGCATGCAGCAATTTATTGGTCAGGCCACGGCTGAGCTGGGCGATGACTTCCATCGGGTCAGCGCCGTTGGCCAGCAGGCGCTGGGCCTTCTGGGTTTCCTCGTCACGCAGGCGCTCGGCCTGCTGGCGGTAAGCGCGCAGTACATCCACCGCGGCCAGCTCGCGCAGGCGCAGCATGAACTCGTGCACGCCATCGCCGACCAGTTCCTCGGCGGCCTGGGCGGCGCCCTGGCGGCTCTTGAGGTTTTCGGCGACTACTTCGTGAAGGTCATCGACGCTATAGAGGTAGACGTCTTCCAGCTCGCCAACCTCCGGCTCGATGTCACGCGGGACGGCGATATCGACCATGAACATCGGCTTGTGACGGCGCTGTTTCAGCGCGCGCTCCACCGCGCCCTTGCCGAGGATCGGCAACTGGCTGGCAGTGGAACTGATGACGATATCGCTGTTGACCAGCTCATCCGGCATGTCCGCCAGCAGGATGGCGCGGGCGCCGAACTGCTCGGCCAGCAGGCTGGCGCGCTCCAGGGTGCGGTTGGCGACCACGATGCGCTTCACGCCCTGCTCGTGCAGGTGACGGGCGACCAGGGTGATGGTCTCGCCGGCGCCGATCAGCAACGCCTGACTGCGGCTCAGGTCGCTGAAGATCTGCCGGGCCAGGCTGACCGCGGCGAAAGCCACGGACACCGGGTTCTCGCCAATGGCGGTGTCGGTACGCACGGTCTTGGCGGTGCTGAAGGTGGCCTGGAACAGGCGCCCCAGCATCGGCCCGACGGTGCCGGCCTCACGCGCTACCGCGTAGGCGGACTTCATCTGCCCGAGGATCTGCGGCTCGCCCAGCACCATGGAATCCAGGCCCGCCGCGACACGCATCATGTGGCGCACAGCTTCCTCATCCTGATGGACGTAGGCACAGGCGCGCAGGTCGTCGATCCCCAGGTTGTGGTAATCGGCCAGCCACGCCAGCACGTCGCCGGAGTCCGGATGCTCGATCTCCAGGTAGAGCTCGCTGCGGTTGCAGGTGGAGAGGATCGCGGCTTCGCGGCTGGAAGTCAGCCTGCACAGCAGCTGCAGGGCCTCGACCATCTGCTCGGGAGTAAAAGCCACGCGCTCGCGGACGGCCACGGACGCGGTCTTGTGGTTGATGCCGAGGGCAATGAAGGCCATGCAGAATCGCTGATGCTGATCGGAAAGCCCGCAATTGTCCTACTTAGCCTTGTGAAGGACAACCACCCGCGACGTATCGCACACTGCAAATCGCATAGAGGCCCGTAACGGGCGCTTGCCCATGGGATTGGCACTTTCCTTATGTCATGATGGTCCCATTTCGCAGGTCAGGCCCTCGTCCTTCCTCTATGAACAAGTCTCTTGCGCTGCTGACTGCTCTGCTGCTGCTCGGCGGCTGCCAGTCTCTTACACAGAAAAACACCGACAGTGCTTCCACGGAGAAGGACAAGACCGCGGCTGCGCAGAAGAATCAGAAGTACGGCTCCTTCAGCGAGGACACGATGTTCTCGCTGCTCACCGCCGAGATCGCCGGACAGCGCAACCGTTTCGATATCGCCCTCGCCAACTACGTCGAGCAGGCCAAGGAAACGCAGGACCCGGGAGTCGCCGAGCGCGCCTTCCGCATCGCCGAGTACCTGGGCGCCGACCAGGAAGCCCTGGACACCTCGCTGATCTGGGCCAAGGCCGCGCCGGACAACCTCGATGCCCAGCGCGCCGCTGCGATCCAGCTGGCGCGCACCGGCCAGTACGACGAATCCATGGTGTACATGGAGAAAGTCCTCAATGGACAGGGTGACACCCACTTCGACTTCCTCGCGCTATCGGCCGCCGAGACCGACCCGGACACCCGCGCCGGCCTGCTGCAGAGCTTCGACCGCCTGCTGAAGAAGTACCCCGACAACGGCCAGTTGCTGTTCGGCAAGGCCCTGCTGCTGCAGCAGGACGGTCGTCCGCAGGAGGCCCTGCACCTGCTGGAGGACAATTCCGCCAGCAAGCATGACGTCGCCCCTCTGCTGCTGCGCGCCCGCCTGCTGCAGAGCATGAAACGCAGCGACGAAGCGCTGCCGCTGCTCAAGAACGCCATCAAGGAACACCCGGACGACAAACGCGTCCACCTCGCCTACGCCCGCCTGCTGGTCGAACAGAACCGCCTGGAAGAGGCCAAGGCCGAGTTCTCCGCGCTGGTCGAGCAATTCCCCGATGATGACGACCTGCGTTTCTCCCTGGCGCTGGTCTGCCTCGAAGCCCAGGCCTGGGACGAGGCCAAGGTCTACTTGCAGGAACTGGTCGAGCGCGACAGCCATGTCGACTCCGCCCACTTCAACCTGGGCCGCCTGGCCGAGGAGCAGAAGGACCCGGAAACCGCGCTCAAGGAATACGCCCTCGTCGGTCCTGGCAACGACTTCCTCCCGGCCCAGTTGCGTTCGACCGAAATCCTGCTGGACCAGAAGCGCTATGACGACGCTTCGCGCCGCCTCGCCGAAACCCGCGCCCGCCAGCCGGACTACGCCATCCAGTTGTATCTGATCGAGGCGGAAGGCCTGTCCAACCGCGACCAGGTAGACCGCGCCTGGAGCGTCATCCAGCAGGGCCTCAAGCAGTTCCCGGATGACCTCAACCTGCTCTACACCCGCTCCATGCTCGCCGAGAAGCGCAACGACCTGGCGCAAATGGAGCAGGACCTGCGGCTGATCATCCAGCGCGAACCGGACAACGCCATGGCGCTCAACGCGCTGGGCTACACCCTGGCCGACCGCACCACCCGCTACAGCGAAGCCCGCGACCTGATCCAGAAGGCCCACTCGCTGAACCCGGACGACCCGGCGATCCTCGACAGCCTGGGCTGGGTGAATTACCGCCTGGGCAACCTCAGCGAAGCGGAAACCTACCTGCGCAAGGCGCTGGAACGCTTCCCCGACCACGAAGTGGCCGCGCACCTGGGCGAAGTACTCTGGGCCCAGGGCAAGCAGAGCGAAGCCCGCAAGGTCTGGGCCACCGCCCTGCAAAGCCAGCCTGACAGCGCCGTCCTGCGTGACACCATGCTGCGCCTGACCGGCTCCGGAACCCTCTGATTTATGCGTTTACGTCACCTGATCGGCGCCGCCGCGCTTGCCCTGCTCGCCGGCTGCTCCAGCTTCGGCACCCACGAAGCCCTGGAAGGCCAGGGCAACGCCACCGCCTGGAATGCCCACAAGGCGCGCATCGCCACTCTCGACGGCTGGCAAATCGACGGCAAGGTCGGCATCCGCGCCCCCAAGGATTCCGGCAGCGGCACCCTGTTCTGGCTGCAGCGCCAGGACTACTACGACATCCGCCTCTCCGGCCCGCTGGGCCGCGGCGCCGCACGCCTGACCGGGCGTGAAGGCGCAGTAACCCTCGAAGTCGCAGGGCAAGGCCGCTTTGAAGCCGCCTCCCCCGAAGAATTGCTGGAGCAGCAAATGGGCTGGCGCCTGCCGGTATCCCACCTGCTCTGGTGGATTCGCGGCCTGCCCGCGCCGGACAGCAAGAGCCGCCTGACCCTGGACGGCGACAGCCGCCTGGCCAAGCTGCAGCAGGACGGCTGGGACGTGGAGTACACCCGCTACAGCGAGCAGAACGGTTACTGGTTGCCTGAGCGCCTGAAGCTGCACGGCCAGGACCTCGATGTCACCCTGGTGGTAAAGACCTGGCAGCCACGCCAGCTCGGCACCCAATCGAGCAACGCAGGCCAGCAGTGACATGCAGGACCGACTGACCCTGCCGGCACCGGCCAAGCTCAACCTGTTCCTGCACATCACCGGCCGTCGCGCCGACGGCTACCACGAGCTGCAGACACTCTTCCAGTTCCTCGACCACGGCGACGAATTGCAATTCGCCGTGCGCGAGGACGGCGAAATCTGCCTGCACACCGAGATCGAAGGTGTTCCGCACGACAGCAATTTGATCGTCAAGGCCGCCCGCCGGCTGCAGGAACAATCGGGCTGCCAGCTGGGCGTCGACATCTGGCTGGACAAACGCCTGCCCATGGGCGGAGGCATCGGCGGCGGCAGCTCCGACGCAGCCACCACCCTGCTTGCGCTGAATCACCTGTGGCAGCTGAACTGGAGCGAGGACCGCCTCGCGGCACTGGGCCTGAGCCTTGGCGCCGACGTCCCGGTATTCGTGCGCGGCCGCGCGGCATTTGCCGAAGGCGTCGGCGAGCAGCTCACGCCGGTTGAACTCGAAGAGCCCTGGTTCCTCGTCGTCGTGCCGCAAGTCTTTGTCTCCACAGCAGAAGTTTTCTCCGATCCCGAGTTGACACGGGATACTCCGCCCATTAAAGTTCGCAGCCTTCTCGGGGTGGACGGTCATAACGACTGCCAGCCGGTCGTCGAGAAGCGTTACCCGGATGTACGTAACGCACTGATCCAGCTGGGTAAATTTACCCAAGCGAGATTGACCGGCACCGGAGCTTGTGTGTTTGGGAGCTTCCCAAACAAGGGCGATGCTGATAAAGTTCGCCGCCAACTTCCGGCCACTCTGCCGAGTTTTGTTGCCCAGGGCCGTAACATCTCGATGTTGCACCGAAAGCTGCAAAGCCTGGACTGAGAAGACAGCAGTGTCATCGGTTGTACGATACAGGGGCGTCGCCAAGCGGTAAGGCAGCAGGTTTTGATCCTGCCATGCGTTGGTTCGAATCCAGCCGCCCCTGCCATTAACCCACAGGGTTACACGTACAGCATCAACGATTACATTGTTCCGCAAGTTGTAAGCTACAGGGGCGTCGCCAAGCGGTAAGGCAGCAGGTTTTGATCCTGCCATGCGTTGGTTCGAATCCAGCCGCCCCTGCCATTTTCTTCTGGCTCAACCGGGCCTACCCTCAAGCCGACACAGGTACCGCAGCGTGTCCAAAATGATGGTTTTCACGGGGAACGCCAACCCCGATCTGGCACGCCGTGTCGTACGGCAGCTGCACATCCCCCTCGGTGACGTCTCTGTCGGTAAATTCTCCGACGGCGAGATCAGCGTTGAGATCAACGAAAACGTTCGTGGTAAGGACGTCTTCCTGATTCAACCGACCTGCGCACCGACCAACGACAACCTGATGGAACTGGTGGTGATGGCCGATGCCTTCCGCCGTTCCTCGGCGACTCGTATCACGGCAGTCATCCCCTACTTCGGTTACGCCCGCCAGGATCGCCGTCCGCGTTCCGCTCGCGTGGCGATCAGCGCCAAAGTCGTTGCCGACATGCTGACCGTCGTAGGTGTCAACCGTGTTCTCACCGTTGACCTGCACGCCGACCAGATCCAGGGCTTCTTCGATATCCCCGTTGACAACATCTACGGCTCGCCCGTACTGGTCGACGACATCGAAGACCAGCGCTTCGAGAACCTGATGATCGTCTCCCCGGACATCGGCGGTGTGGTGCGTGCTCGCGCCGTCGCCAAATCCCTGGGCGTCGACCTGGCCATCATCGACAAACGTCGTCCGAAGGCCAACCAGTCCGAAGTCATGCACATCATCGGTGATGTCGAAGGCCGTACCTGCGTACTGGTCGATGACATGGTCGATACCGCCGGCACCCTCGGCCACGCCGCCAAGGCTCTGAAAGAGCACGGCGCCGCCAAGGTCATCGCCTACTGCACCCACCCGGTGCTGTCCGGCCGCGCCATCGAGAACATCGAGAATTCCGTACTGGACGAGCTAGTGGTGACCAACACCATCCCGCTGTCCGCTGCCGCACAAGCCTGTGGTCGCATCCGTCAGCTGGACATCGCTCCGGTTGTCGCTGAAGCCATGCGCCGCATCAGCAATGAAGAATCGATCAGCGCCATGTTCCGCTAAGGCGGAACAGCGCTGACGTAAAGCGCCCCGTCACGTCGATGGGGCATTAGCAAAATCGCCCGAACGCTGGTCGCAAGCGTCCGGGCGATCTTGTCATTTTGGAGATACTCAAATGGTTGATTTTGTACTCAATGCTCAAGAGCGTTCCGACCTGGGGAAAGGTGCGAGCCGCCGCCTGCGTCGTAATGCCGGCCTGATCCCGGCTGTGGTCTACGGTGGCGAGAAAGCCCCGCAATCCCTGACCCTGGAACTGCGTGAAATTTCCAAGCTGCTGGAAAACGAGGCTGCCTTCAGCCACGTGATCACCCTGAACGTCGGTGCCGCCAAGGAAACCGTACTGATCAAGGCCCTGCAGCGTCACCCGTCCAAGGGTTTCGTCATGCACGCTGACTTCCAGCGCGTCGTTGCCGGCCAGAAACTGACCGCTCACGTACCGCTGCACTTCATCAACGAAGCCACCGCTGTTGGCGTCAAGGTTGGTGGCGGCGAGATCTCCCACGTGATCGCCGAAGTCGAAGTTTCCTGCCTGCCGAAAGACCTGCCGGAATTCATCGAAGTCGACCTGGCCAAGGTAGAACTGGGCCAGATTGTTCACCTGTCCGACCTGAAACTGCCGAAAGGCGTAGAGCTGGTGCAACTGGCCCACGGTAACGACCTGGCCGTCGCCAACATCCACGCTTCCCGCGTAGTGAAAGAAGAAGGTGAAGGCGAAGCTGCTGCCGAGTAATCGCGCGCACCATTGCCTTTAAGGAAGGGGCCCCCGTCGTGACTGCCGTACAACTGATCGTTGGCCTGGGAAATCCAGGCCCTGAATACGACCAGACCCGGCATAACGCGGGGGCCCTTTTCGTTGAGCGACTGGCGGACGCGCAACGCGCGAACCTGTCTCTCGACAAGAAGTACTTCGGCCTGGTCGGCAAGTTCAGCCACAAGGGCCGCGACGTTCGTCTGCTCATCCCCACCACCTACATGAACCGCAGCGGCCAGGCCGTGGCGGCGCTCGCCGGATTCTTCCGCATTCCGGTCGAAGCCATCCTGGTGGCCCACGACGAACTCGACATGCCTCCCGGCGTCGCCAAGCTCAAGAAGGGCGGCGGGCACGGCGGGCATAACGGGCTGCGCGACATCATCGCCCAACTCGGCAACCAGAACGGTTTCCATCGCCTGCGGCTTGGCATCGGCCATCCGGGGCACAGCAGCCTGGTCTCCGGCTTCGTCCTCGGCCGCGCCCCGCGCTCCGAGCAGGAACTGCTCGACACCAGCATCGACTCCGCCCTCGGCGTGCTGCCAGAAATGCTCGACGGGGACTGGACCCGCGCGATGCAGAAGCTGCACAGCCAGAAGGCCTGATCACACCTCTATTTCCGCCACCTGGCGCGAGGGACCTAGCATGGGATTCAATTGCGGCATCGTCGGCCTGCCCAACGTCGGCAAGTCCACCCTGTTCAACGCCCTGACCAAATCCGGCATCGCGGCGGAAAACTTCCCCTTCTGCACCATCGAGCCGAACAGCGGCATCGTACCGATGCCCGACGCCCGCCTCGATGCGCTGGCCGAGATCGTCAAGCCCGAGCGCGTGATCCCGACCACCATGGAGTTCGTCGATATCGCCGGCCTCGTAGCAGGCGCCTCCAAGGGTGAAGGCCTGGGCAACAAGTTCCTCGCCAACATCCGCGAGACCGACGCCATCGCCCACGTCGTGCGCTGCTTCGAAGACGAGAACGTCATCCACGTCTCCAACAGCGTCGACCCCAAGCGCGACATCGAGATCATCGACCTCGAACTGATCTTCGCCGACCTCGACAGCTGCGAAAAGCAACTGCAGAAGGTCGCGCGTAATGCCAAGGGTGGCGACAAGGACGCCCTGGTGCAGAAAGCCCTGCTGGAAAAGCTCATCCCCCACTTCACCGAAGGCAAACCCGCCCGCTCGCTGATGAAGAACATGGGCGATGACGAGAAGCGCGTCGTACGCGGCTTCCACCTGCTGACCAGCAAGCCGGTCATGTACATCGCCAACGTTGCCGAAGACGGCTTCGAGAACAACCCGCACCTGGACGTCGTGCGCGCCATCGCCGAAGAAGAAGGCGCCATGGTCGTGCCGGTGTGCAACAAGATCGAAGCCGAGATCGCCGAACTGGACGATGGCGAAGAGAAGGACATGTTCCTCGAATCCCTCGGCCTCGAAGAACCCGGCCTGAACCGCGTGATCCGCGCCGGCTACGAACTGCTGCACCTGCAGACCTACTTCACCGCCGGTGTGAAGGAAGTCCGCGCCTGGACCGTCCGCGTCGGCGCCACCGCCCCCCAGGCCGCCGCCGTTATCCACACCGACTTCGAGAAAGGGTTCATCCGTGCCGAAGTCGTCGCCTATGACGACTTCATCCAGTTCAAGGGTGAACAGGGCGCGAAAGAAGCCGGCAAATGGCGCCTGGAAGGCAAGGACTACATCGTCAAGGACGGCGACGTGATGCACTTCCGCTTCAACGTCTAAGCGCCCGCCAGGCGCGAAAAAGCCCCGGCCACTCGCCGGGGCTTTTTCATATGGGCGCCCTGCCCAGCCGCTCATCGCGAAAATCTTGCCCAGCCGGCTAAACGATTGATAGATCAGAACAATATTCAAGAAAAGGGGTTGACACCCCCCCTCGATCTGCGGAAAATGCGCGCCACTCGGCTACATAGCTCAGTCGGTTAGAGCGCAGCATTCATAATGCTGATGTCCCAGGTTCAAGTCCCGGTGTAGCCACCATACAAAACAAAGGGTTAGCGAAAGCTAGCCCTTTGTGCTTTCTGGGGTAGTGACTACGAAGTGACTACACCCTGTCTACTCCCTTCTCTTTCCCCTGCGTTTCAATTCCCGTAGCCTCCAAGTCATTGAGCCACTATGACAAGGACGGTCAGATGTTCGGAATTCCTCAAGAGATGCTGCTACCTCTTGCCTGCTCGCTAGGTGGAGTCTTCGGCAGTCTCACACAAGCTGCTGTAGCGACCATTACGCTAGATGGGCCACCCAACAAGCTTGGCGTCATGCAAATCGCCCCTCCCGAACTTCAGAAAATTCGGGGGATCTGGTTATTCTTGCGCATGTTTATCGGTGGAGTGCTCGGTTTTGTCTTTGGCCTGTACTTCATCGGCACACTAAACGACGAATCAGGTACCTTCGCGCGAATCTGGGCGCTTTCATTCGGAGTAGGTTACGCAGCGCCGAAGATCTGGGCAGCCCAGGAAAGCATCCTGTTGAAACGGATTGCCTCCGACGACGAGCCAGCCCGCTCAGAGAGATAGCCAGCTTTCAGCCAAAAACCGGAGGCCCAATGGAGCTTTTTGAAGAGATCATCGTGTGGGGTAGAACCGCCGCAGGTTTATTGGTGAAGTATCGATGCTTCAGAAACCTTTCGAATAATCTCTTCGCGGTACAGAGCGCAGACTTCTTCGAGAAGACAGCAGACTCCAAGTCAATACTTGCCTCAGAAATCCAAGCGATGGAGCTTTTCCTTGATGAGTCCCCGGAGATCCGGAGCAGTTGGCATGCCAGCCTGACCGAAGCAATTCAAAAGCACATGGATGACTTTGAGTAAGTTGAAGCGTCAATCACGCCAAGGATCAATCAACGCCACTCCAAAAGCCTCAAAATGGCGAGTATTCCGCGTGGCGATCTGCACTCCGTGAAGCCGGGCAATCGCAGCAATTTGCCCGTCCGCCATATCGGCAATCTTTCCCTTGGCCTCACTCTCCGCCGCTAGCTCTGCGTAGTGCACCGCTGCATCCGCATCGAACGGCAGGATTCTCCCGGCAAAGTCCTCTTCGAACATTGCAATCGCCACATCCTGTAGCGCTTGCCTGCGCTTTCCTTCCGGCATCCTGGCGATGCCGTAGAGGATCTCGGCCACCGTGATCGAGCAGATCAGCAGATCCTGGGCAGGTTGAGCGTCGATCCAGGCGACCACAGCCGGATCCGGCTTGGCCCTCATCAGCTCCGACAGGACATTGGTATCGAGCAGAATCATTCGTCGAAGTCCGCAGCCCGTGCCTTAGCCTTGCGTGCCGGCAGCTCAATCTCTGCGCCACCGACGGATGCAAAGCGGGCATGAATTCGGCTGCCCAAACCACCCTGCTTCTCTTTCGGAGAAAGCGCTTGGGCGAGGATCACTCGGACCTCCTCTTCCATCGAGCGGCCATGGTTCGCGGCTACCACTCGGAGCTTGGCCTTGAGGTCTTCGTCTAGGTTTCTAATCGTAATGCTGGCCATAGAGCCCTCCGGGCGAAATCAATGCAATCATTGATATCATAAGAGAAGTTGTGTGGCCTGTGCGAGCGGAGGTAGACCGCCGGCCAGGCTGCCTGTGGTTCCTTCCCTTCCGACGGCAAATCAGGTTCTATTCGCGATACGCCGACTAGGCGAAAGACCCCGGGAGTCGACGGAAATGGATGTCTCACCCCAAGATATATTTCTCCCTGCGCAATTGGTGATAAACGCATAGCGCGCCCAGATGCTCCTGCGACAAGTGCACATAGGTCTCTCCCGCGCACCTCACCCCCGCCGCAATCCCTTTGATAGACGCCACGCGACCACCCGTAGGACCGATGAATTCTAAAGGGCCCCTTGGAGAAGCATGTCCTCGTGCCACGCCCTCTTTTGTTAGTGCATCACCCTCATATTATCGTGCATTGACTGCACAGGATTTCACAAGTAAGAATCGGCGGATATAAATCACCCAAGCTGAATATTACTCCAACGATATGCAGCTTCAAGAATCCCGGTAGAGCGCCGGGATTTTTTATTCCCAATAAGTTCTCATGAAAGTCAATTGGAACTCGACAGCGAGGTGAATCCTATGCGCAAAGAGCGTACCGCTACGCTATTAGTCACTTCCACTCTAGCCGTAATAATCTCCAGCACATCAGTGGCAGAGCCTTACTACTGGATTTACGATAACAGATATGGACCAAACTTTCCGACTTTAAGCTCAGGCTGCGACGCGACGGTAGCTTGGCTCGAGAAGATATCCCCCACATCTACGTTCGAACAGCGATATTTCAAATTCGCGAATGAAGAACTGGGTGGATGCTTCTGGAAACAGTTCTACCAGCCTGGAAAATGGGTTGAGGTCTCGCAGATTTTCAAACGATATGGAAACTCCTGCCCATTGGGGCAAAAGAGAATTCAAGGCAAGCCTGAAACGCCTTGCGAGTGCGAAGAGGGCACAATTAATCCTGCAGCAGGCACCTGCAGCAGTGGCGCACAGAAAGGAACCCCACCCGCCACGCCCGGCCCCTGTGAGATCTCTGGATTTTCCGGGAACCCGGTGAACTTGCTATCGGGCAATAAATTCCAGATGGAGACCGACTACGTGGCCCCTGCAGGTAGCCCACTGAGATTTGAGCGTTTCTACAATAGCCTGGACGGACAGTGGCGAACCACCTACTCCATGCACGTCGACATCAATGGTATTTCTGCAGTGCTAACCAACGACGACGGCCGAGAGATTTATTTCACAGCGATTGGCGAACTTATCGCGCCAGAAGAAACGCAAAAAGGAAAACTGTCGAAGACAGCTACCGGATGGAGTTTCAGAGCGGAGAACAATGAACTTTATCAGTTCGATCTTTCTGGAGCTTTGGTCAGTGTTACAAGCCAACTAGGCAACCAACAACTGAGCCGGTCAGGCAATGAGACATCCGTCACCGACGACCTGGGGAATACACTGAAATTCTCACGGGACGTGATCGGCCAGCCGCTCACCCTTGAAGTTTCCGGATCCCAAACAAATTATACCTATAACAGCACTGGCCAGCTTATCACTTCCAATAAAGCATATGAAGGCCAGAACACAGAGCGCCTCTACCACTACGAAGAGCACGGGGAAAAATACGTGCTGACGAAAATCACAGACGAGAATGGAGTGGATCTAGCGAAATGGACCTATGACGCAAAGGGACGAGCTATTTCCAGCGAACACACCGGGGAAACAGAAAAGGTCGATATCACCTACAACGATGATGGTTCTGTCGAAGTCCTCAATGCATATGGCAAGAAATCTGTCTACCACTACGAGACCATTTCAGGCGTACAGCGGATTGTCTCGATCGAGGGTGAAGCATCTCCCAACTGTCCTTACAGTAACTCCAGCTTCACGTATGACGCTCGCGCCTTGCTGACAAACTGGGTGGATGCCAAAGGAAACCTGACCACCTACGCCTACAACGACCGCGGCCTTGAAATCAGCCGCACCGAAGCCTCCGGCACCACGCAGGCACGCACCGTCACCACCGAGTGGCACCCGAGCCTGTACTTGAAAACCAAGGTCACCGAACCGTCCCGCATCACCACCTACCAGTACGACGCCCAGGGCCGCCAGATCGGCCAGATCGTCACCCCCCGCTAAACACCAAGGAAGTCATCATGCAGGTACATCCTATGTACAGGCTGGGCGCGCTCGCCCTTGCCTGCGGCATCGCTTTGTCCGCAACAGCGGCCGACCGTAGCTGGAACTACACCTACACTGCCCAGGGACTGATCAAAACAGCCGACGGCCCACGCACCGATGTGCAGGACGTCACCCATTACACCTACGACGCCAAGGGCAACCTCACCAAGGTCACTAACGCTCTGGGACAGGAAACCCTGCTCGGCAACTACGACGAGCGCGGCAACCCCAGCACCCTCACCGACGCCAACGGCGTGGTCAGTACCCTGACCTACAGCGGCGTCGATCCCAAGCTGGCGAGCATCACAACCGCCGGCAGCACCACCAGCTTCCAGCACGACGCGGTCGGACAACTGACCAAGATCACCCGTGCCGACGGCAGCTGGCTGCAATACACCTACGACCCGGCGCGTCGTCTGACCGCGATCACCAACAACCTCGGCGAGCGCGTGGAATACGACGTTGATGTCGCCGGCAAGCGCACTGCGCAGCGGCTGAAGGACGCCAGCGGCACGCTCAAGCAGCAGCAAACCTGGGTGTACGACGAACTGGGCCGCCTTCTGCGCTCGGTCGGCGCCGGCGCGCAGACCGACCGTTACCAGTACGACCTCAACGACAACCCCACCAGCCACACCAATCCCCGGCAGTTCAGCAGCTCCAGCAGCTTCGATGCCCTGGATCGAATGGTCAGCCAGACCGACGCCCTAAATGGCGTCACCAAGCTGGGCTATGACGCCCAGGACAACCTGACCAAGGTACAGGATCCGCGCGGCGTCACTACGCGCTACGAGTATGACGGCCTGGGCAACCTGACCAAGCTGATCAGCCCGGACAGCGGCACCAGCACCTTCGAGTACGATGCCGCCGGCAACATCACCAAACAGACAGATGCTCGTGGTGTAGTCGTGACCTTCAGCTACGACGCGCTGAACCGACTGACAGCCCGTCACTGGCCCGCCACGCCGGCACTGGACGCCACTTACAGCTACGACGCAACGGCGGGTGGCAACGTTGGCATCGGCCGCTTGACCGCGATCCAGGACGGTAGCGGCACCCTCGCCTACCGCTACGACGCCCGCGGCAACCTGATCGAGCAGGCTCGCAGCCTGAGCATCAACGGCCAGACGCTGGCGGACACCGTGACCTTCCAGTACGACGCCGCTAACCAGCTAATGGGCATCGGGTATCCGGGCGCTGTGCAAGTGGGATATCCACGCAATGCGGGCGGACAGGTCGCCAGCGTGACCCTCGCCCTCGATGGCGGCAGCACCACCAATGTGGCCAGCGGCATCAGCTACCTGCCCTTCGGCCCGCTCCAACAACTGACCTGGGCCAATGGCATCCAGCTCAACCGACAGTACGACCAGGACTACCAACTCACCCGCCAGGACGTCGGCATTTGGCGTAACGACTACCAGCGTGACGCGAACGGCAACATCACCGAACTGGCCACCAACATCTGGGGCACGCTGAGCTACGGCTACGATGCGCTAGACCGCCTGACTAGTGAGAACACCGCCAGCAAGCAAGGCAGCTACAGCTACGATGGCGTAGGGAACCGCACACAGCACCAGGTCACCGAGAACGGCGCAACAGCGACCACGGCCTATCAGTACGCCAGTGATAGCAACCGCTTGATCGCCATCGACGGACAGACCGTCAGCACCGACGCCGCCGGCAACCTGACCCAGGACCGTGCCAGCCGACTGCTCGGCTACGATGCGCAGAACCGCTT
The DNA here is from genome assembly GCF_051990045.1 of Pseudomonas sp. YH-1. Taxonomy (NCBI): domain Bacteria; kingdom Pseudomonadati; phylum Pseudomonadota; class Gammaproteobacteria; order Pseudomonadales; family Pseudomonadaceae; genus Pseudomonas; species Pseudomonas sp. YH-1. Next base: position 6,671,818 of record NZ_CP178184.1, read on the forward strand.
GGCAACAGTGAAGATTAACGGCCAGCAGGTTGCAGAGTATCGCTACAACAGCCTCGGCCAGCGTGTGGCCAAGCTCACCGGACAGGGATTCACCACCTACCTGCATGGTCCGGACGGCCAACTACTGGCAGAGGCCGACTACAACAGCTCCGGCGCCCAGCAGCACAGCCAAGCCTACCTGTGGCTGGACAGCATGCCGCTGGCCAGCGTGGAGAAACAGAGCAGTGCCACGCCACGCGTGATCTACCTGCACAGCGACCACCTAAACACGCCACGCTTAGCAACCTCTGAAACGAGGGATCTAGTGTGGGAGTGGAAGTCGGATGCCTTCGGCAACGGCGCACCGAATCAGGATCCACTGGGGAGTGGGCAACAGACGGTACTGAATCTCCGTTTTGCTGGACAGTACTACGACACCGAGAGCGGACTGCATTACAACTACTTCCGAGACTACGATCCGGAAACCGGCCGGTATGTGCAGAGCGATCCGATTGGGCTCGCGGGGGGCTTGAATACCTATGGTTATGTTCAAGGAAATCCGCTTTCAACTTCCGATCCTTTAGGGCTGTGCGGCCCGCTAACCCCTCTTTGCGCCATCGGCCTCGCTGCTTTAGAGGGGGCGGGAGGCGCAACAGCAGGCAGCGCCGCGTTCTGGGGTACAGGCGCGCTCGTTGGTGGGGCACTTGTCTCTGGGTCATCAGCAACAAAATCTCGGCCAGCAGATATGTCGCCTCTAGAAAAGAGACACTATGATAGATCTTGTCGGAATGTTGACGACCCTTGTGCCGCAATCAAGGCTTCAGCTCAAACGGCAATTACAATGGCTCGGTTGAAAATGAACAACATGCTGAATGACCCAGGTAAAATGTACGGCACTACCGGCTGGGATACGCATGCAAGCGACCTGAACGGGCGTCTCGCTAACATTGCAGCGATGATATCTCTAGGAGATAAGATGGGATGTGACATGACCGCAGAAAAGGCCGCCTTCGCAACTCTATTCGTGCCGAGTACACCATTATGAAAGTATCTGTAGATTTTTCCATACTCACGCTTACAGATGGTGCACTTGGAAGTGTGACGGGTGAAATCGAGACGATCCTAGCACCTCAAATAGGAGATTCCATTTCATTTCTATTTCCGCATACTGATCAAGTACTTGATCCGTCTATAGGCTTCAGCGGAATTCTAAAAGTCACCGACCGAGTAATCGCCGCGAATCGGGCTGACCAACTGATAATGCTAGCCCTAAACGATGTCACTGTAGCCACAAAAACTGAAGCACTACAATTGATGGAGTATCTCGAAACGGCTTTCGAATTACTCCCCACAACCTACCCCTAAAAGCACTCATGAAGTAAATTTCCACTCAATCAAAGAGGGGCACCATAGAGTTCCAATAGTGCCCCTCTTCAAATTCGACCCAAACCAAAGAGACCACCTACTTATATATCAGAAGATACTGACCCAACTCAAGCACAATACTAACATGGAGATGATGATGGAAAGCCCAAGCCTACAGATAGACTTTCAACTGCTAGGTACTACCATCTCTCCAAAGGAGATTTCAAAAATTCTTGAAATAATTCCCGACATAGCGCTATTGCAAGGAGAGAGAAGCCCGACACTTGGGCTTCCTAAGAGCAATATCTGGTCTATCAGATCAAAATCCCCTTCAGATGAAGTTCTGGAGCACTGGAGGTCTCTCGAACCAGCGCTAGTAAAGGCGAAAGATAGAATTCGAGAAATTGCAAAAACCGGGCGGGCCAAGATAACCATAATCATAGAGGGCAAACAGAGAACCCCTTCACTTACAATACCCCCTGAAATGTCGGAATTTGCCGGATTCGTAAGATCAGAAATCGACATCGACCACTTGCAATGCTGAAAACAGAACTGTGGACATGGGTGCCCAACAAAAGCCTAGGATCTGTAGCTATCGGATCAGCTATAGAAACTCACATCGATCAACATGGTTTCTCGTACGATGAAGTTTCGAGTTCAAAGGACGATTGGAGCTCATACATCGACAAGACCGGCGACACATACATTAACACCGAAGACGGGCTGGTCGTATCAATCACCTCGTATCGAGACTTTTGGTACAAGGGCCTGAATTTTATAGGTGCCAACATCATCGAACTAGGCACACTTCTCAAACAGGTGGCAGATGATACCGAGACGACCGTCGCGTTCGATGATGGCGACGTAAAGAGCTGCTATGACTTCACGGACCTCGGCCTCCAAATATGGGCCAGTCGCGGAATTATTACGTCGGCAACCTGTAGCAACTACAAGGAATGACTTTCCCTAAACTTAGTTGCCCAATGTGATTTTGACCTGCGCGATTGGTGACAAGCGCATCGCTGACTCCAAATGCTCCGGCGACAAGTGCGCATACCGCATGGTCATCGTGATCGACGAATGCCCCAGGATCCGCTGCAGCGTGAGGATGTCCCCTCCTCCCATCATGTAATGGCTCGCAAAGGTGTGGCGAAGGATGTGGGTCAGTTGCCCTGGCGTCTGGAATCCGCAGCGCTCATAGGCGCAACGGAAGGCGGCGCGGCAGGACATGAAGAGGCGGCCGGTTCCAGGCATGCCCACCTTGAACATCAGTTGCTCCAGTTCGGCCGGGATCGGCACTGACCTGCTCTGACGGTTCTTGGTCCGGTGGTAGTGGACCTTTCCCCCATGCACAGCCCCGCGGGCGATGCTCTCGGCTTCTTCCCAGCGGGCACCTGTTGCGAGGCACAGGAGAGCTACCGGGTACGTATGGTTGTTCGTGCTGGCCTTGCACTCCTCGAGGAGCTGGGCGACCTGATCCAGGGTGAGGAAGGTCAGTTCGACCTGATCGGTCTTGATCTGCCGGACATTGGCCAGCGGGTTCGCCTTGTGCCACGAACCGAGACGGATCAGTTCTGAGAAGATGGCCGACAGGTAACGCTGTTCATGGTTGACCGTCTCCGGCTTCACCTCAGTCAGACGACGTTGCCGGTAACGTGCCCACGCGAGCGAATCGAACTCAAAGGCCTGCGGATCTCCAAGGCGTTCAGCCAATGCTTGGCAGCGAGCCAGGCGCTGTTTGCCATCCTTCAGGGTGCAGCCGTGGAGGTCGTACCAGACCTTCACCAGATCCGAGAGGCGATCATCCAGCGGGCGGCCTGTCTCGCCCAGGACGGTGAAGAAGTCCTGTTCGTAGCGAATGGCTGCGGACTTGGTGGCGAAGCCCTTCTTGCGGATCCTGCGACCGGAGCGGCCGTTCTCGTAGAAGTCAGCCGTCCACGTCTTCCCATCCTTGCGCGCGGTCATATCGCGTAGCCCCGCCTGATGTAGCGATCGTTGATCAATCCGATGACGTGCTTTTCGAGGTCGCGAGTGCTGTAGCCCTTGGCGGTGTAGTGGTCTTCGATCACATGCCAGAAGGGAAGCGTTCTCCCGACCTCAAGCGCTTTTTTTGGTGGGATGCGCTCCCGTGCAATCAGGCTGGCGAACTGGCCCAGGAACATCTCGCAGTTCTTGCCGGAGAAGCCCTGCGCGGTCTTGTAGTAGCGGCGGTACTCGGTGCGCTCGATGAGCGGATCGGCTTCCACCTGGACCTTGGTGTCGAGGCTGATCAGCGACCAGAAGGCGTCGAAGATCCCTTCCCGGGAAATGAGCTTGTAGTTGTCGCAGGCGTACTGCCAGAGACCTTGCAGGTGCGGGCAGAGGCCCTCATAGGTGCGGCAGCCGATCACCTCGCCAGAGGTCATCGTGGAGCCTTCGGAGAACTGCTGGATGATCGAGTGGTGATAGCGGAACTCGATGCGCCATACCGTTTCCAGCGGGTTGAAGGCGGGTTCGCCATCGCCGAAAGGATCGCCGTTCAGGGAGGCCCACACCGACTCCCAATAGTCGAGCTTGTCGGTCGCTCTCGCCTGCAGCGTCTTGTTGTAGAGGCACATCTGCAGGCCATTGGCCGAGCCGAACATGAAGGTCTCACCACGCCCATAGACCGAGGCGTTGCCGTCGTACTCGATGCGGTCGATGCCGCTGATCTGGCGAACACGCCGGGAGCGGCAGTGCATGCGATCCACGAAATCTGCCGGTGGAGTCCAGCCCTGGACGTCGAGGGCGATGTGGACGGCGCACTGGTTCACCTCGCAGGCGGAGAGAACGCCTGCGCCCAGGTCATCCATTACGCCCTGCAGGATCTTCGGATCGGCACCATCCAGGGCGTGGGGCGACACCTCAATCTTGAGGTGCGGGCCGATGTTCTCCAGCTTCACGTTGTGGTTCTTGATCAGCAGGATCAGGCCCATGTCGGCGTTCTGCAGGCGGTACTGGTAGCCCGAGTCCCGACCGATGCGGCCCTTGGCCCACTTGTAGCCGGCGAAGTTGACGATGTCTTCCGGCTCATCGAACAGCGCCATCACTTCCGGGCGGATCATGCCGTTGTACAGCTGCCGCACCGTATCGACGCCACAGCGCAGCAAGCGCACACCCGACAGGTCGGCGAATCTGCCGTTGCTCGGGTCCATGAAAATCCGTCCTTCGGACGACTCATAAAAATCCCCGGTCTCCTTGAGGATCAGGCGGAGGGGGTGAACTGCCTTTTTCATTCTTTCGTACCTTCAATGAGGTTTATTGAGGTGCTTACTCGTTAGCTATCCGACGTGTTACAGGGTCGTCGGCCGCGCCTTCGGCCTACCGCTCGTGCCTGGCGCTCCCGGCCGGCGGCGCGTCTCGCCGACTCAAAACGGAAACGCCGACACCGGCTGCATGACCTGCAGGGCGGTGAGGAAACCGAGCGCATAGGCGAGTGCAAGCAGCCCGAGGGCGTTGATCAGGCCGTGTAGGGTCATTGGGTCCTCCAGGGGCGTGCCGGGTATTCGGAGTCGGGGACGATGGTGAGCGTGGGCTGTGCGGGTGCTGGCGGTGCGGTAGCGGCCATTGCGGGCGCGGTGGCAGGCATCTGCGCCGGCTTGGGGAAGGCTCCGGCACACACGATGGTTTCGTGGTACTCACCGTAGGAGAGCTCGGCCACGCATTCGGAGCGGGCCTTTACGCCGTAGCCGGACTCGCCCATCTGCCAGGAATTGAGCATCAGCCGGCGCCCTTCGGCATCGGTGATGACGAACATGTACATCTCGCGCTGCATGCCCTTCACCAGCCCTTTCACGCGGGCCGCCACTGCGATCTGCCGGCCCGCGAAGGGATGCTCAGCTAGTGGAAGAGCCGGAACACCTGATTGGCCAAGAACAGCACCAGCATAAAGAGCGCGATTCGCAGCAACAGGCGCTTGAGCAGGTACAGCAGGCCCTTGAGGATGAGCCGAGCCAGCCGGCTGAGGATCGGCTGGATCAGGCTTTTGCTGAGCCCCGCCACCGACGACCTTGAGAGGTCCCATATAGCTGACAAAGCCAATAGTGCCGGCCAGCAGTGCCAGTAGAAGAACCAACTTAGGCGACCGGAAGAGACTCTTGCCGGCTTTGGTGTCCTGGGTCTTGCCGGTGGCGGTGGACTGGTAGAGGCGGAAGGTCTGCTTTTTGATTCGCTTGTATTCGACGATGGTGCCGTCTGCAGGTGGTCGGTTGAGCTGGGCGTCATGCTGGGCCTCCTTGTAGCGACCAGGGATGCCGATCACTGCGAGGTTGGAGTGCTTGTAGGCCATCTCGCAGGTCATGCGGATGTCGTCGCGGATGTAGCTGATGTTCGGCGTCGTCAGGACGATGTCCCAGTTGAAGTGGCGGTGCCGGGTCCAGGCATCGAGCCAGCCCATGGGGCGGTCGGCTTCGTGTGCCGCTTCGGGACCACCGGGGAAGTCGAACTTCTCCAGATCGCGTTCGCGCCAGGACTTGGGGAACAGCAGCTGGGTTTCGTCGAAGATCAGGAACGCGCCCCGCGGTGCCCACTGGAACCACGTCCGCATCTTTTCGAGGTCGGCCAGCGACTCCAGATCGAGGTTGATGATCTGCGCGGTGTTGGGCAGATCTGGGAACACGGTGTAGGCCCGTTCCAGGGTGAAGCCCCGGACGTTGGTGATGATGACGCGGCCGTCCTTGAGCGCGGGGACGGCATCGTCCTGGATCGCGCCGGAGGTTTTGTACGAGCCGTTGGGGCCGTGGTGAATCTTGATGGACATGATTCACTCACCTCCCTATGAACGGCACGAAGCGCATGCAGAAGCGCGTGGCCAGGGCGGAGAACATGATGTTGAGCGCCTGCGGTACGCCGAGGAATTGCAGCGCTGCCGCCAGCGGTCCAGGGAGCGTGGCGTACATGGAGCGGACCATGTTGGAGACGCCGAGGCTGTCGATCAGCTCGCGCGCCACGGTGTAGCTGACATCGAGCAGGAACAGGAACGACTGGAGCGCGCTGTACATGGCCCACTGGGTGGCGACCACGAAACCGTCCTTGATGAAGTCGTAAATGCCCTGGGTGAGGAAGTCCCAAATCCACTGAAGGAACAGCACGATCTGGTCAAAGAAGCTGGATAGCCATTCCATGAGGGTCACTCCTTCAGAATGACGAAGGCGGCCAGCACCGATGCCATAAACATCAGCGCGTAGCGCAGGTAGGAGAGCTTTTCCTCGTACTCGGTGAAGCAGAGGCTGACGGTCTTCTTCCAGACCACGAAGGTGTCGCAGGGGAGCTTGCCGCCGCCCTCGCCGAGGTTCAGATCGAACACACCCTTGAGCTGGTCGGCGTTCTCTTTGATCTTCTCGGAGAACTCCTTTTTCGCTTCGGCGACCTTGGCTTCCCAGGTGGTTAGCGCGTCATCCCAGTTGCCTTGCTTGGGTTGCGCCAAGGTCTCTTTCGGGCCCTCGCCGCCGTTGGTGCCGCCATCCCCGCCGCCCGTGCCACCACCCGTTGAGCCACCGCCGTCGCCGTTGCCCGTGCCCGGATCGGTGCCGCCGTCGCCGCCATTGTTTCCGCCATCACCGCCACCGGTATTACCGCCGGGGTTGTCGGGGTTTTCGTTGCCGCCGCCCGTGGTGGGGAAGCAGGCGGTGCCGGACCACGAATAGCCATCCGGGCATTTGTCGTCGGGGTCGATATCGGGAGGGGTGGTTTGCGCGCCAGTGCAGCCGACCGTGCCGTTGGCGGTTTTCTCGCACTTGAATTGCTTGGCGAGTTGGTCGAGGTAGTCCTGCAGCTGCTGGTCAGGGTTGTCGGGGTTATCCGACATGTCGTCGTTGCCGACCGGGTTCATATCGACGGTGCAGACGTTGTCGTTGCAGTTCTCTGGCGAGCCGGGTTCGTAGATGCAGCCGTCTTTGATTTCCGGATCGAGGTCAAGCACCGCGCCGCCATCGGTGAAGACGAACTGCACGGCTTTGGTGTACTTGTCGCGGGTCTTGCACTCGGCGTCGCTCGGGCGCTGGATCTCGCAGGCAGCGGTTGCCGGGTTGTACTCACTGCCCTGAGCGCAGCCATCACCTACGCGGGTCAAACCCTGCGAGGCAGCAACCGTTGTGCTGGGCCAGGCCACCGAGAAGTTACAGGAGGCTTTGTCTGCACCCACCATGACATAGCCGGAATAACTGACTGTCGCGCCCTGATTGATTCGCTGCAGGTACGCCAAGGTGTCGGAGCAGGCGGACGCCGGAGAGTCGAAGTTCGGGCCACTCCGATCGCTGAAAATCCAGTGGTACGGCGTCAGTGCGTAAGCGCCGCTACTGAGCAGAAAGACCAGGGCGGCGATGGCGAGTCGAAGATGCAGCCGCATGGTTCCTCCAGATAAAAAGAACCCCGCCGAAGCGGGGTCCAGGTTCGGCCACATGGGTGGGGTCAGAAGAATTCGCCGCATCGGTAGCCCGTGATGAAGGCCCCGGCGAAGAAGGCCCCCAACCACACCGACCAGAGCACTTACGCCTTGCGCAACATGCTGTAGATCAGGCCTGCGACGGCCAGGATGACCAGGGCACCGACGATGTAGCCGCCGATGTTGGACATGTCCCCCTTGCCGTCAGTGATGGCCTGCTCGACCGCGCTAGTGTCGATGACACTGGCAGCGAAGGCCGGAACCGAAGTCACGGCGGTGACGGTGCCGGCGATGCACAGGTTGCGGAGCGCGGTTACCGGGTTGAGTTTTTGCAGTGCGTTCATGGGTGTTTCCTCTCTACTTGGCTTTACGAAGAAGTGACGCGACCCAGCCAGTCAAAAGCCCCGTCACGAAGGCTCCGAGAACGCCCGCAGCACCGATGCTGAAGGCCTCCAGGGAGAACCCGCCGTTGACCAGGATTTCAATTGCTCCAGCGGCCTCGGGCGGAATCAGATAGGCCTGTTGCCATTCGATCTGCTGGCAGTGCATCAGGCCGTCCGCCGTGGACGCCCAACTGGTGCAGACCTGAACGGCAACCACGCCTGACATGTCAGCGGGCCTCCTTGCGCGGACGGTCGCACCAGCTCCAGAAGGAGCGCAGGACGAACCACCACAGGGCGAAGAAGGCGAACGCCGCCGCGACCACAGCGATCACGGAATCCAGCGGGTAGGGTTGTAGGAACTCGCGCACCGCCCGCACGACCGGCGACACCGCGCAGACGATGGCGACGTAGAGAACCCAGCCGAAGGCGAAACGGAGCGGCGCTTTCATCTACCTACCCTCGCCGTCAGGACTTGCTGCTGTCGGAGGGTTTATCAGCGGCGGGCTTGTCGCTGGCCGGCGGCTGGGTTGGGCGCTGGGCTTGTGCCTGGGGTTGCTGCTGGCGGCTCGGTGCCGGGGTGTGCACGTCTTTGCCGGTGGCGAGCAGTTCGGTCAGCACCTGGGTGTTTTTGGTGTTGCCGAAGCGGTCCTTGGTCGGACGGACCACGGTGGCGAACTTGCACAGCACCGGGGAGCCTTCGAAGACGATGGCGTCGAGCAGGGTCGGCTCGATGTCGTACTGGGTGATTTCGAAGCCCTTGGCGTTGCCGCGAGCGCCTTCGGGAATCGGCGAGATGGCCTGCACACTGGCGAAGACTTCGCCGGAGGTTTTCGAAGTGAAGGTGTCGGTCTGGATGACCCAGAGTTCGACTACGCCGCCAGTGGTTGCAAACATATTCATGTGAAGCTCCTTTGCCTTTTTCGGGCATGAGTTGGCCCGCTGCTGCAAATTGGGCGCGTTGGTGGCCGTCTTTCAGCGGGTGTGGTGGTGCCTGGGTTTTGCGGTGGTGCGGGCGGTGAGTGGGGGCAACACAAAGGGCTCTGCCCTTGTCATCCCGCTCTCGCCGCCGAGGGCTCAGGAGCGCGGGGCGGTGGTGCTGCCCCTCACTCCCGAGCGGAGGCTATTCAGGGCGGGGGACGGTCAAGGGTGCGCTTCGCCCGGCGCTCCGTTTGTCCGAACGAAAAAGCGCGTTCGGACAAGCCGGTGCGGCGGCCCTGGACCTGATTGGCCTTTGCGCAGGCAATGGCTAGGGCGAGCAGCAACACCGTGGTGGTGCGCAGGCTACCGTCAGGATCGGCAAAGACGAGCTCGGCTTTGAGGTCTTTCTTCGATGGTTCGAAAACCGCCGCCACCAGCATCAGCAGCAGGCCCAAGGGGCCGAAGAAGAAGAGCAGCCAATTGAAAACTTCATCAAACATGGCTCAGCCCTCCAGCTCGAACGGCTCGCGCACAGGGACGAAGGGCGTCGGCCTGCCACTGTCGTAGATAACGTGCCAGTACTTCGGGGGACGGAGCGCGGGCATGTGTTTCGCGCAGGTAAAACCCGGTTCCACCCGGTACGTCGAGTGGATCGAGCGCCACACTCCCGCGACCTTGGCCATCGTGGTAACGACCGTGAAGACTCGCGTAGGGCGGCACTCGGTGCAGGGTGTGGACTGGGAGACTACGGGCTTCGCCAGTTCGCGACGGGACCAACAGACAGAGCAGTCGCAGTCCGATGCATGCGGCTTGCCCTGGTAGGCGCGGAGTAGGTTCATGGCTCATGCCCTCACCCCACGCACTCGGTAGCCCTGCAGGGCACGTTCACGAGTCAGGCTCCAGGAGCGCGGAGCTTCGGCATTGGAGGGAAAGCCGGAGACGGCTTCATCAATCCATTGCTGGCATTCCACGCGGGAAGTGCCTTGATGAACACGGTGCCAACGGCGCTGGCGGGTCGGACCGTGGAAGGTGCACATCTCAACCAGATAGCGGTTACTCATCGTCGTAGTCTCCTTGGCAGAAGATCGACTTACCCCGGTCGAGGTCGCGGCGGATTTTGTGGAGATTAATGACGCGGCGGCGGCCAATCTTGGCGGTCGGCACGGTCTTGGTTTCGACCCAGCCACGCACCACGTCTTCCGTGATGTCCTCTAGGCCCAGCATCTGAGCGAATACCGCCTGGGAGCAGAACGGAGCGGTGCGGAAGTCCGTGACCTTTTCCATCGCCCCCGTGACGGTGAACCCCACTATTCCAGACTCTTCCATGGTTTTGCCCTATAATAAAAATTACACTTACTGAGTAATATCTACTAAGTAAGGCAAACCATATATCTAGATTGCTACTGAGTACAATCTACTAAGTAGAATATTTTGGCATGATAAAAGACCGCCTTATAACCTTGTTCAACAAGGAGCGGACAAGCGTCTGGTTCGAGAAAGAAACCGGTATTGATCGTTACCGGTGGGGAAACGTGCGCAACGGAAAGGCACGTATCACCGATGCGGAAATCGAGGCCGTGATAGCCCTTTTTCCCCATTACGCCCTTTGGCTGGTGACTGGAGAGGTTGCGCCTGAAAGCGGCCAAACCAGCCCTGAATACGATGAGGCCCACCGAAACTTGGCCGGACAAGACGCGGGATAGAGATTACCCAGAAGGTCGCTAGGCGTTGGTTTGCCCGAGAGAAATCCGCCAGGAAAACGTGAGGTAAAATACTAATCCCAGGCCATACCCCTCCCAGAGCAGGTAGACATAGCTGACAAGTAAACAGGGCGCTCCATTTTCAGCATTTTCTTATTGGCACTGGATCCAGTCAGTACGCGTTTCAGTCGGACGACTATATCCTCAGAAATCCGACAATGGAAATACCCCCTATTCCCGCTGAGGTTAAGCGTATTAGAACTTAAAACCTAGAAAAAGAAGACCAACACGCACAAGCCTGAATCTCATCACAAAAAAGGAATTAAGATGCGCAGCGCATTTGAAATACCAATCGACATTCAGTCTATGAACTTCACGCAAGGAAGAAAAGAAGACATCACAAGCGCTGGCATCAAAGATCTTTCAACAAAAATATGGTTTATAGTACCGCTCAGCACAGATGAAATAAAGCCCGGAACTTATGAACTAGACTCGGAGCATGGAAAAATCCAAGTCAAGTTTATACACATTAAAAACGAGCATGAAGACTTAATACTTAGAGAATCAAGACATTTCGTCTTAGTTCCTGACGAAAAAGGAAAGCCTTTTGTCCCCACACAGTACCTAACGGATAACCGAGGACAATACCCATGTGTCGCAGTAGAGGTAGTGTTCCCCTATAGACTAGACGGCGACATCCCCAGGAGCCCTGGCACACCGATGACCGAGGATGAAAGAGAGCGCATGGAAATATTGGGATTAAACCCAATGCCAGAAAAGGTCTCAGCATTAATCGCTACAAATCGAATAATAAAAAAATTATCTCCGAACAGCAAAGTAGTATCCGCTTCAGAAGTAACTGCTTTACATACGACTCACGAGAATAAAGATCCTAGACGCACCATAGCCAAGACTATTAGCCTTGTCACAACTGAAAACGCGTTCAAGGACGCCGTGGCAGATTACTTCCTAGGAAAATCGAGAGAAACGCTAAGCTTAGCTCTCATCGCTCTAAGAAGGGAACACCCTGAGCCACCTAGCAGCGAAGAAGAACTAAACGCTCTAGTTCTATCCGCAATTGATAAAGTACTTACACATCACATTGAAACTCGCCGACTAGTTCATCCATTTTGGGATGGGTCTCGAACAATCAAACATGACGGCAAGGAGCTTGAAGTCCCAAGATCACCCAAGTCCGAAACAGAAATTCAGCCCACTCTCCATGTACTGCTACAGATGGCATTGGAGCCATTTGGAGTTCATGTAATACGGGAAAGCGATGAAGGCTCAGGCTCTTTAGATTTCAGATTCGCCGCCACAGCGAACTCCGAACCGATATCTATCGCAGCGGAGTTCAAGCTTGCACAGCACAAAGAATTAAAAGCTGGAATCAGCCGTCAACTACCAATGTACATGGACTCGATCCCATGTATGCATGGAATATTTATTCTAATGTGGTTCAAGGATATAGAAGGTAAATTTTATTCTGAACCTAAAGGGCGATCAATTGAAGACGTAAGAAATTTCCTAAAAGACTTAGCAAGCAAACCTAGCAATCCAAAGCACACTATCACCTCACGGGTAATAGATTGTTCAATTCGGCCATCAGCGTCAAAACTAAGATAACCCCTAAAAATCACGTTTCTTATCCGCTCACGATCTGTCAGTCAACGAGGAACGCCAAAGCCCTCGTTGACGACCCCTCAGATAATTCCCCCAAGTCACGGGCGACGCTCATAAAGAAAGCTGAAAAACAATAGACTCAAAATAGAGATCAACCTATTTTTTCTGAGTCAGTAGTCGAGCCTTGGGTTGCTGCAACGATCGGTGTGACTGTCGCGCTCGACACCGAGTCACCTTTACTAAGTTTTACTTTTGCCAGCTCCTTAACAGCATCGACAAATCCGGGGATAGACTTAGAGGCATCCTTTATCAAGTCTGAAGATAGCAACTCATGCCATGGGCTACCATGAGTTGCCTGCTCAACCAAGCGAAGAGGCAACTCGTCAAATCTAGTTAGCGCAGACGCCAATAAACTTGCCTCCATATTTTTATCTATCTTGGCAGCCTCCCGCCTAAAACCCTCATATGCTCTTGATATTGACGCTTTAAAAGCATAGTCCTCGGACAATCGAAACCTTTGACCAATCTGCTTAGTAGACAGCCATGCAAACCAAATTGGTCCACCGACCGAGATTGCCGAAAGGAGAATATTCAATAGAACCATCGACTGCGAAACATTAGGCTGCATCGCCAACTCGCTCAATCTATGGAGTTGAATTGAGCCGACCACTCCTCCAATTACCAACGCCCCAACCAATCCAAAAACCCATTTCCAAACTGAAGAATTGAGTTCTATAGAGCGCTCATGAAATGCCGCCGCCAAGCCAACAGAAGTAGCAGATGAGTACGCTGTCTCGCAGCGAGATATTATTTCATCTGCATCCTTTTTACTGTCACTCAACGACTTATCAACATGTTCAGCGCTATCACGAATAGACTTTATTCTGACACGATCAGAGTCAGCATCCCCCAGTAGCTTTTTGATCTTATCTCTGTCTTCTCTCAACAACTCTATATCGGACGGAAACTGCTCTGCAGCCTCATGAACCTCTTCAATCCTTGTGATCAAGCCCTCCATTTGAGAAGCTCTCGGAGTCAGCTCTTTTACGCGAAGCTCCATAGCTCTAATTTCTTTTTGTAATTTCCGAAGAGATCGAGCGGCTTCCGCTTTCAAGTCTGCTTCAAAAACTTCCGATATCAAAGTTCCTCGTAACAGCTCCAACGTAGAATGCAATGAATTAACAACCGCTAATCCGTTACCCCAAACCTGAGGAGCTGTATTAGCTCTCATGAACTTTATTTTTGCAACACTATTGGTTAGATAGTTATCATATCCATTGGTGCTTTCCCCTGCATTATCCGCAATAAGAGTGGCCACCCCCTTAATATAGTCACGCAAGTCCTCCCTATTGAGCCCCGGAAAACTCCAATTATTATGCGCAATATTGAGAGCCTCATCATTAGGCATGGCGGAGTAAATATCAGAAGAAAGGCCTTCAAGCTCATCTTTTAGCTTCTTAAAAAGCTCATGCATACATTTCCTCCAAATAAAAAGAAAAATAAACCACTCAGAAAATACCGTTATAAATTAACCCATCGGGCTAAACGAGCTTTCCGCTGTGCAATACCGCTCCTTCATCAGATAGCTCCTATCCGCACGATCTCTACCAGCCCGAGCTGCCCAAGCTCGGCATTGCTCCCGAAAGTGCACCTTCGCTCCCTTTCGGCATTCTCGATACTCAACGGAACCCCAGCCCTGGTTCCGGCAGACAGATCCACCGTCAATCACGTTGTTAACTACAACCCACTCAGCTAGATAGCCACTGCCACCACCCCAGCTCTTTATCCACTGCGAATCACGCTCCTGGGTGTAATTTTGAGCACTGCCCTGCCGAGTTATTCGCTGGTCCCGCTCGGCCTGAAACTGCGCTAGGTATTCCTGAGACACCATGCCTTGGGGCTCAGACGCTACCTGCGGAGTACGGACGCGCGGCAGCTCGCCGCCGTTCTGGCAACGGATCACGTTTTCATCGATGGCATTCCCACCGTTCAAGCAATCGCGCAGTGAGCGACGATTTGAGGCTTCTGGCGCGGTTGAGCGATGGGCTACTTCAGAAGGAGGTGCCGGAAGGTCCTGAGGATCTTCGGCAATCGGAATACTCTCTTCGACGGGCGCAGGGGTCGAGAGACGATCTACGAAAGAACGGAGAAGAGGCCAGGTCAGCGTGAGGACTGTAAGCAGCACCATGCCGCCAAACAGGTGCAGAGCGTTCCAACGAAAGGCCTTGCGCCGCTTCCGAGTTATCCCCTCTCGCTGCCGCTCACTACTTTCGCGACGCATCCATTCGCGGTCATCCAGTCCCATGGTCCTTCCCTGCGTGCATCCGTACATGGCATGTGGCCATGTCGAAGCTAGCGCGAGACGCCAGTACCCGTAAAGACTCTAAGGGGACTACATAAGGCCAATTGTCAGAAACAGCCGGTTGAAATGAGGCTTCGTCGCCCAGGAAAGGCCCGGTTTACTGAGTTTTTGGGCGGCCTAGAGGCTCTCATGCGACTAATGGCTGATCATCGGTAAATGACCTTCGGTGCCTCAGTCGGGTATTTCTCATTCATCTCGCCAAGCAGGTCCATCAGCTGCTTCGACTCTTGCGGCATAGTCACGGAAAATGCGGACCACCCCTGGAATTCCAACACCTCCGGCATATCCACCAATCCCGTGATGGAATCCCAGAAAGCGTCCCAATTCCGACCATACCAATCGGGAAATTTCAGGGCTTGCGCCAAACACTCATGCAGCTCCTCTTTACCCTGCACGTCACCAAGATCAATCGTAACGATCTGCGGGCGGGTCATTCGGGAATGTCCTGCGGCCCGGCGTCCATCAGCTCCGCTGGCAAATGAAGCGCCAGCAGCTCAGCAGATGTACCCGTGAAGTGTTTCAAGACATACGCCATCTGACGCAGATAGATATCCACCCACTTGGAGTACGCGGCGGCATTGGGCTGCAACGGTCGATCCTGCATGAAGGCGTGGGCTCGGGCGAGAAACAACGGAATGACGTCGTAATTCTTGCTGAGGTAGAGCCCGATGCAGTGGTTGACGAAGCTAACCAAGGGGTAGAGACCCGAGGACATCCGATACGCCTGATCGGGGACAAGGTCGGAAGTATTCAGAATCTGATGGAGGCGCTTGAGCTTGGCACGCTCCTCCTTGGCCCCAGGAATCGACAAATCCATTTCCGCCTACCGCTCCACTATGTGGTCCAGACCCTAGCGCGAGGTGCCAGTATCGGTAAAGCCTCTGGGGTGACTACATCGGGGGTATTGTCAGAAACAGCCTGTTGAAGTGGGGTTTTGTCCACGCTGAAAGGCCCGACTTACAAGGCTTCGAGGTGGCACAGGGTGACTCTCATGCGATTCATAATGCTGATGTCCCAGGTTCAAGTCCCGGTGTAGCCACCATCTCTCGAAAGGGGTTTAGCGACAGCTAAACCCCTTTTCTTTTGCCTGCGGAAAGTCTACGCGCTCGACTCATTCGGCATCCTCGATTAACTCCTCCGCATCATTTCTCGTGTCATTCACCCGTAATGACACCCGGTACCCCGTAAAGTCTCCCCGCGCATGGTGAATCAAATCGCCCAGCGCTTCGCTGCAGGTAGCAGCGGATAACCATTCCTCGAAGCTCTCCGACGTCAACACCACGGGCATACGATGATGAATGTGCTCGATGCTGGGCACGGCGGACCGGGTCAGCAGGGCGCAGGAGAGGACGGGGGCACCGTTGGGATTTATCCACAGGGACCAGAGGCCGGCGACGGCTATGACGGGGTTGCTGGGGCTGTGAATGAAGTAAGGTTGATGGACCTGACGGCCGGCAGCGTTGCGCAGAGTCTCCTTCTCGTTCCACTCGTACCAGCCCAGGGCAGGCATGAGGCAGCGGGTACTGCGCAGGGCCTGGCGCCAGAGGGGTTTTCCGGCGGCTTCTTCACTGCGAGCGTTGAACGAGAAGCGTGGAGGAGTGGATTGCTTCCACCAGGTAGGG
The DNA here is from genome assembly GCF_051990045.1 of Pseudomonas sp. YH-1. NCBI lineage: Bacteria > Pseudomonadati > Pseudomonadota > Gammaproteobacteria > Pseudomonadales > Pseudomonadaceae > Pseudomonas > Pseudomonas sp. YH-1. The sequence goes on from NZ_CP178184.1 coordinate 6,688,170, forward strand.
ATAAGGCCCCAGCGGGCAGGGAGCAGTTCGAGCTGGCCGCTTTCGTCGTTGCGCAGGATGGGCACGCTCATGGTCGGGGCGACGTTGTAGCAGGCCGTCATCCAGCGCCGCGGTGTGCGCGCGCCGATGTGCCAGTAACGTTCGATGGCAGCCTCTTCGGGGCTGACGTAGCGTCCGCACATGCCGGGCACCGTGAGAAGAGTGGTGCTTTGAGCTTAGTTCGCCGGTATACCCAGCGACGTCAATACGGCGAACGGGACTGGCCCAGGTGCTTGGCGGCGGTGTCGAGCAGAAACCACAGCGACAGTGGCACACCAAGGAACAGGAAGGGAATCATCAGGAGCAGCCCGTAGCCAACCCAGGCAGTGATGTCCACACCACCGGCCAGGCAGTCATGCAGGTTCTTCGCTCCACCCTGGCAGTTGGTGTAGGTATACCCCCAAGAGCCCAGCTGCCAGCCGATTCCGGTACAGGCTGCAGGTATGACGGCAAGCAGGTAGCGCATCGGCCAGGTAAAACTTGGGGCCCGCCAGAACAGAAGTAGTGGCGGAACGAACAGCGCGAGAGCGAGTATCAGCAGCGTCATGTGTGCGCAGATGTCTCTTTAGAGATAGAGCACGCTAGCACAACAGCGAGCGCGCTCAATGACTCGATGTTTGGCTCAACCGCTCCAATACTCCCCGCCCAATCACCCGCGTCGTCTCATTCCCGAAATCCACACTCCCCTCTTCCTGCAGGAACGCATCCACCGCCCCATCGATGTGATCTGCCAATTCCGGCAACTGCCAGTAATGCCGCAGCAACATGCCGGCGCTGAGGATGGCGGCGAGTGGGTTCGCACGGCCAGAGCCAGCGATATCGGGGGCGCTGCCGTGGACGGGTTCGGCCAGGGCGATGCCCGTGCCGAGGTTAAGCGAAGGCGCCAGACCCAGGCCGCCGCCCCAGTGGCTGGCGAGGTCGGAGAGGATGTCGCCGAAGAGATTGGTGGTGACGATGAGGTCGAAGGCCTCCGGACGCTCGACCAGTTGCAGGGCGGCGACATCGACCAGGCGTTCGTCGAGTACGTCGCTCCAGCCGTCTTCGGCCAACCGGTCGCGACAGGTGTCGCGGAACAGGCCACAGGTGAGCGGCAGAACGTTGGCCTTGTGCACGAGTGTGATGCGCCGGGCCTGGCGCAGGCGGGCCAGTTCGGCGGCGCCAGCGGCGAGGCACTCGCAAGCGGCGCGGCTGATGACTCGCTCGGCGATGGCGACGCCTTCGGCTTCCCAGTACTCGCGGCCGCTGTAGAGGCCTTCGCTGTTCTCCCGCAGGACCAGCAGGTCGATACCGGCGCGGGGCGATACGACTGGGCGCGAGCGCACAGGGCGCAGGTTGAGGTTCAGCGCCAGCCTCTGGCGCAGGCTGAGGATGGCGCTGCGGTAGCCATCGACCTTGTGGCTGGGCGAGGAGACGGCGCCGAACAGCCCGGCGCTACAGGCGCGCAGGCTGTCATAAGTCGCATCAGGGACGGAGGTGCCGTGGCGCTGGAAGCAGTCCCAGCCAGCTTCGGCTTCTTCTACCAGCAGGCCGGGCAGCAGGTGCTGCAGGATCTCCACAGCGACGGGTACGACCTCACGACCGATGCCGTCACCGGGGATGACGCAAAGGCGTCGGCTCAAGACTGGCCGAGCGGGCGCAGGCGGTACTGCGGCGGCAACTGGTCGAGGCCACTGACGGTGACGTTGAGGTCCTTCCAGATGCCGTCCTTGATGCCGTAGATGCAGCCGTGCACGGAGAGCTTCTGGCCGCGGTGCCAGGCGTTCTGGACGATGCTGGTGTGGCTGACGTTGGCGACCTGCTGGATGACGTTGAGCTCGCAGAGGCGGTCGACGCGCTCTTCTTCCTTTTCGAACTGGGCGAGGTGGTCGCGGTATTCGTAGGCGAGGTCACGGATGGTGCGCAGCCAGCCGTCGATCAGGCCGAGCTGGGTGTGGTGCAACGCGGCGCGCACACCGCCACAGCCGTAGTGGCCGGTGACCAGGATGTGCTTGACCTTGAGCACGTCGACGGCGAACTGGATGACCGACAGGCAGTTGAGGTCGGTATGCAGCACGACGTTGGCGACGTTGCGGTGGACGAACAGGTCACCCGGCAGCAGACCGACGATCTGGTTGGACGGCACTCGCGCATCGGAGCAGCCGATCCACAGGTATTCGGGGGTCTGCTGGCGAGCCAGTTTGGCGAAGAAGTCGGGGTCTTCCTGCTTGATGGCTTCGGCCCAGCGGGCGTTGTTGTCGAACAGTTCCTGCAGGTCGCTCATGTCCGGCTCCTCATCATTGGCTGGCGGCACCTTACGCAGCACGGGCGTGACTGACAAGCCGCATCAACGCACAGCATTCAACCGCCACCAGCGCGACGGGCGCGGCGCGTGCTGCAGCGCCAGCTGATGCCAGGCGTCGTGCCAGGCCTGGCCTTCGGCAGCAAGACGCGGCCAATCCAGCGTGCGCCGATCCAGGGCGCTGAGCAACTCGGTTTCCAGCCAGCCGTGGCCGGCGCGCAAAGCGTCGGCGAAGCCGGGGTCGGCCAGGGCGCGTTGGTGCACCGTCTCGAAGCGCCACCAGAGTGAGTCTTCCACAGCATCGGTCTCGCGGCTGAGCAGCCCTTCCCCGGCGCGCTCGTCGAAGCCCAGCGGCTGGAACATCGACAGGCAGGGCGCAGAGGTGGCGGTCGCGGCGAGGCGCGGGGATTCGCCATCGAGTCGGGCGATGAGGCTGGCGGTGGTCTGAGAGGGGCGCCAGAAGCTGCCGGCGTGGAGGCAGATCTGCCGGTTGTCGTGCAGGTTGAAGCGGTGCCCGCGATGGCCGTGACTGCGCAGGGCCACCACCAGCGCCAGCCAGTCGACCTGCGCCGGACAGTGGGCGAGGAAGTCCTCGTTGAGCTGGCGGCGCTGATGGGCGCCAGCGACCCAGGGCAGGACTCGGCCATCGAAGGCGCGGGCAAAGTGGAAATCGCCACGGCCATTCCAGCAGCCGAAGCGGCGCGCTTGGGTTTCCAGGTTGGGGCTGGCGAGGTCGTATTCATGGCCCAGGGTCAGGGCGTTGGAGATAGCCCAGCGCTCGACCTTCTTCGCCGCCCACAGGCGACCGGCGGTTTCCAGCACCCAGGCTTCGTCGCGGTCGGCGATCAGGTAACTGTTGTCGTAACGCATGCGCTTGTTGCGGTAGCCCGCCGGACCGCCCTGGCCGTATCGCTCCAGCAGTTCGGTGATCACTGCCAGCGCCTCGCGAGCGCTGCCTCCACGCTCCAGGCCCAGGCGCAGCAGGTCCATGCCGAGCAGGGCTTCGCCGTCGCGCTGGGTCAGCCTGGTGAACACGGCTTCGTTGCCGATGGCCACCCCCCTGTCGTTGACGCCCATCTCGGCGCCCCACAACCAGGCCGGCTGGCTGAGGATGACGCCGTGCCGATTGGCGGTCTGAGGGATCTCCAGATAACTGGTGCGCACCTTGGCCGCGCTGTCGCCGCTGACCACGGGCAGGCGGATCAGGCGTTGCGCTTCGGCGGGTTCGCGGTCGCTGTTCTTGGCGAACCAGGTAGCCCCGCCGCTACGCAATACCAAGGTGTCGCACATAATCTTCCTCCCCGTGATCTTCCCGCGCGCCGAGCACTTCCCGCGCCGCGCGCTCCCCGGCCTCCACGGCCCCGTCGAAATAGCCCATCCAGCGCGTCGCCGTTTCTGTGCCGGCGAAGTGCAAACGCCCGTAGGGTTCGCGTAGGCGCGCCGCACCGCTGCTCCACAGTCCCGGCGGGAACAGGGCGGCATAGCAGCCCCGGGCGAAGGGTTCCTCGGCCCACGATTTGTCCACGTAATCCAGCGGCTGCAGCGCCTGCTCGCCGAAGTAGCGGGCGAAGCAGTCCAGCACCTGACCACGGCGATCGCCGGCGGGCCGGGCGTTCCATTGCCGCGCCTCGTCGCCCTCGATGAAGCCCAGCAGCACGCCGCGCCCGGAGTCAGGGACGCTGTTGTCGAAGGTCAGGCGCACCGGGCCGGTTTCACTGGTGGCCTGCCCGGAGAGGTTCCGCTCGCGCCAGAACGGCTTGTCGTAAAGCGCCATGCACTTGATCACCGCCCCCTGGGGGAGGCGCTGCAAGAGCTGGTCGCGCCAGCTGGGCAACAGCGGCTCCTGGGTGATGCGCAGCAGTTGCGTCGGTGGGATGGCGAAGATGACGTGGCTGGCCTGGTGTGTGCCGCGATCAGTCACCAGTTCGACGCAACTGCCGTCCTGGCGTACGGCACGCACCGGCTCCCCGGTATGGACGTCGCCCAGGCGCTCGGCGAGGGCTTCGCTGATCCGCTGGGAGCCGCCGAGAATGCGCTCCTGCTGGGCGCCACCTTCGACGCCGAGCACGGTATCGAGGTTGGTGCCGCCATGGATATAGAAGAGAACATGCAGGAACGAGAGGTCATGAGGACTGGCGGCAAACACGGCACCGCACATCAGCTCGAACACCTTGCGCCCGGTGGCGGTGCGCACATTGCGCCGCAGCCACTCTGCGAAGGTGAGGCTGTCCCACTGCGGCGCCTTGGGATGCAGGCTGGGGTCGCCCAGCGGGATCTCCCGCGCCATGCGGTCCAGGCGAACATGGGCCTGAAGGACATCAAGCAGTACGTGAGGAGGAAACTTCGGAATGGTGCCGCGATACGGCCGGAGCCGGCCGCCGAAAAGCGTGAGGTTATCGCCCTGGTTCCATTGCGGATAAGTCGACAGGCCGAGTTCAGCCAGCAGGGAAAGGATGCGCTCCTGGGTCGGACCGACCCACTGGCCGCCCACCTCGACCACTTCGCCGCTGGCAAAGCGATGGTTGAGGGTACGCCCACCGACGCGCTTGTTGGCCTCGATCACTTTCACCCGCCGCCCGGCTTGCGCCAGACGCCAGGCCGCGGTCAGCCCCGAAATACCGGCGCCCACCACGATCACATCGCTGCGATTCATGTTTGCGACCTTATGTTCTTGTTGTTATTGGTCTTAAGGGTAAGCCAGGAATCACCCTCGGAAAAACCCGATCCGCAGGAAATTTCTCAAGAATTGCGAGGGAATCGAGGCGGCGGATTCCTACGCTTTGTCGAACATGCGGAGTAGACCTGCTGGAGCGGGCGATGCGCCCGCTCCTACACATGTACAGGTCTGGCCCGGGAGCTTTCCTAGGATGGGTGGAGCGCAGCGATACCCATGCTGCAAGCGCACCGATTGATGGGTATCGCTGCGCTCCACACCATCCTACGTCCAGGTCAGCGCGAAGATGCCCGCTTGGCGGGTGCTCAGTCGACCAGCGTGCAGGCCATCACCAGCGCGTCTTCACGACCGCCGACAGCCGGGTAGTAGTCGCGGCGGCGGCCGATTTCGTTGAAGCCATAGCGCTCGTAAAGGCGATAGGCCGGGCCGTTGGAGGCGCGGACTTCGAGGAAGCATTCCACCCCACCCTTTTCGTGGGCGCGCTTCATCAGGTGTTCCAGCAGCGCCAGCCCAAGACCGCGGCCCTGGCTTTCCGGCTTCACCGTGATGTTGAGCAGGTGCGCTTCATCGAGGATCAGCTGGATCACGCCGTGGCCGACCTGCTGGCTGCCTTCGAACATCACCCAGCATTCGTAGCTCTTCAGGCCGTCGGCGAAGGTGCCGCGTGTCCAGGGGTGGCTGAAGGCGGCGTATTCGATCTTGAGTACGGCATCGAGGTCCGCCTCGGTCATCGGGCGGAAGGAAACGGCGTCGCTCATGCAGGGTTCTGACTCATCCAGCGTTGCCGCACACGGCGCATGGCGCGCCAGAGGTCGGCTTTCAAGGTAGGTTCTTCGGCCAGGCGCTCAAGGCCCGGCAGCGCCCAGGCAACGCCCAGGCCTTCGACCTGCAGCTCGCGCAGCAGGGATTCTTCATCGCCCTCGCCGGCGAAGCGCACGGCAGGCATGCCAACCAGCCACAGGCAGGAACATGGGGCCCCCTCCTCCAGCCGTGCAGCGACAAAGCCCTGGACGAACTCGCGGGCGGCTTGCGGGCCCTGGTCCATGTTGCCACGGGAGAACAGCGGCCAGCGGACGGGCTCACCCATCAGTTGCGGGCTGTCCGGCAGGCCGGCGGCGCGCAGCAGGTCCTTCAACAGCAGATACGCCGGATCACGACTGGCCAGTGGTTCACCGGTGGGCAGCTCGACGAGCAGGACGCATTCGCCAGCACGCAGCAGCTGCAGGGCAAAGCGCGGCGGCGGTGCAACCGGTGCGCGGACGGCCGGTTCGGCGTCTGCCTCGGCCGGCTCTTCAGCCTTGATCGGCGAGGGCTTGGTCGGAGCAGCGACCTTGGGCAGCAGGCGCGCGGCAATCGAGCCGGGCTCTCCGGCGGTGACCGGCGCAACCGACGGTGCAGCGACCGAAGCGACAGCCTCACGTGCCGCGACGGCGGGTGCAGCAACCGTGGGCTCGGCGACGATGGGCGCAGGCGTTTCCAGCAGTTCCGGGCGCGACGGGGCGGCGAACGGCAGCACCACGCGCGGCAGCCAACTGGCGACCTGCATGGCGCCAAGGTAGGCGCGGCGACGGGCTTCTTCGATCAAGGGGCGTTTACCTGTGGGTGGTACCTGCACGGGCAGGCCGACACGACGAGGCGGGATTGTCGCGTGAAACGCGCCGGGGGGAAAGGCCGGCGGGCGGAGCGCTTGTGCGAATCGCTTACGGAGTACCGAAGACGTAGACGTTGCCGGTGAGCTTGACTGCGCCGGTAGCCTGGTAGGTGAGCAGGTTGGTCTGCTGCAGGCCGCTGCCGGACACCTTGCCCTGGTTGGCGCCGCCCAGGGTGAATTGCAGGTTGGTGGCGCTGGCGTTGGTCAGGCCGATCTTCATGGCCTGGCGGTTGAACAGCGCGCCGTCGCCATTGAAGCCGTTGTTGATGGTCACCATGTCGATGGACATGCCGTCGAAACTGAAGGTGCCCTTGATGTTGTCCAGCACGATGTAGCCGGTGCTGTTGAGCGGCTGAATCGCCAGGCGCGCGCCGCAGCCGCCGGTGCAGCGGGTATCGCCGGGGTTGGCGGCGAGATTGAAGTTGACGCTCAGGCTGACACCATCCTGGCCGCTGACATCGGCCATTTCGCTGTCGTCCAGGCCGCGCATCTCGCCGTGGGCGGCCACGGCAGCCAGCACCAACAAGGGGGCCAGGAGTCGGCTCGAAAGGCGTGCGGTTTTCACGGCGAGTCTCCTCATGCGCTAGCGCGGCAGGTTCACGGTACGGACGTTCAGGTAGTCGATACGCAGGCCGCGAATGGCCTGGGAACCGACATCGGTGCCGCTGATGTTCAGGTTGCCGATGCTGATATTGCTCTTCTGCACGTTCTGGTAGAAGGCCTCGTGGTTGGCCCAGGTGACGCCCGGCGCGCTGAGCATCAGGTCGCCGTTGCTGGCTACCGAGAGCGTCGCCGGCTGGTAGTTGGCGTCGCCCAGGTTGAGGTCGAAGTAGACGTTCTTGGCCACCACCTTGTTGGTGTCCGCGCAGTTCTCGCAGCCAGCGATGATCAGCTTGTCGGCGTACATTTGCAGGCTCATGGAGGCCTTCAGGCCAGCCGCATCGCCCCACAGGTTGAGGTAGGAGCCGTTGAGGGTGAAGTTCTCCAGGGCGATGGAGAAGAAGTCGGTGCGGGTGGTGGTAGCGCCAGCGCTGCCGTTGCTGTTGTAAGCCGTGCTGGGCAGGGTGAACTTGGTGGCAATGCCGATATCCAGGCCCTGGATGCGGGTGCCGGATGAGCTCTGCATGGCACCCGCAACCAATTGCACCGTGGAGACGTTCTTCTCGGTGCGGGTAATGGTGCCGCTGACGCAGGTAGTGGCGCTGCCACCTTGGGCACCGCAGAGCTGAACGAACTTGTCGTAGTCGCTGGCGCGCTGGCTCAGGGTGACGCCGTTGCGGCTGACGTTCCAGGCGGCGCTGAGGTTCTGCTGCGCGGTGGTGAGGTCGCTGGTGCTGGTGTTGTAGGTATCCACCGAGGCGTTGTAGTTCTTCACCGCGGTGTTGTTGTTACAGGCGGCGAGGATGCCGCAATCGTACTTGGTCCCCAGCGCCGGGCGGTCCACGCACCACAGTCCGCAGACCTGCGTGGGAGCGGCGTTGTAGCGGGTGTTCATGCTGTTGTAGTTGGTCTTCTGCGTCACTTGCGCCGTATTCACCTGCGCCTCGCGCTGGTTGACCACCACCATGTCGGCGTCGATACCGCTCTTGAGCGTCACCATGTTGTTCGAATAGGTGGTCAGCAGCGTGTCGCGCTGGGTCTTCAGGGCGCTCAGTTCGGCGTTGATCTTGTTGGTCGCCTGGGCCGGGTTGGTGCAACCGGCGTCGCCATACAGGCAGCCCTGGTAGTAGGACCACAGGCCGAACTTGTGGGTGTCGTTGATCGGGTCGGTCCAGGTCGGCGTCATCAATTGCAGCGCCTCCTGGTTGGCCGGGATGTTCAGCCCTGCCTTGTACTTCACCGGGCCGAGGGTAAACGGGTGCATGGGCGTGCCGAGGTAGGCCTTGGTATCGAGCGTGCCGCGCTGACTACCGGCGCCTTTTATATAGGCGCCGGTGATATCCACCTGCACATCCTGATTGGCACTGTTCTTCACCCCGGTGATCTTCGACGTGGCAGCGGCCTGGTCGTAGCTGAAGCCATCGATGAAGAAGCCCAGGCCGGCGCCGCTGACTTCTTCCAGTTGATCATCATCCAGGGCCTTCATGCCCAGCGCCGGCAGGCTGACCAGGCAACCGGCGAGGCAGGCCAATGCCGCTGCGCGCCAGCCCATGTCAGCAGCCCGCCGCTTGCGAGCCCATGCAGGTGGACTGCCGGGGCAGGCCGCGCAGGGCGTCGTAGAGGTTGATCAGGATGGGATACACCGCGTCCGCGCCGCTGCCCACCTTAGGGAAGTTGGCGAAGGCGCCGGACTGGGTGTTGACGAAGTTGCCGGCGTTGGCGAGGTCCTGCCAGGGCACGTTCTGGTTCTGCAGGGAGAAGAAAATGCCCTGGGCGCCGGTATTGATATCGGTAGAGCCCGGCTTGCCGATATAGATCGTCTTGTAGTTGGTCAGGTCGAAGCAGGTCGTCAGGCCCAGCGCCTGGCAGTTGCTCGTGGTCGACAGGGTCGGGATCAACGAAGCGATCAGGCCGCCGGCGTCCGAGTGCAGCGAGTCTCCCTTGGCGATACCGATCTGCTCGGCGCGGTTGATCGGCTGGCCGTTGATGGTGGCCTCACCGGTACCGGCCTTGAGCAGCACCACGTCGGCGTACACCGGGGTATCGCCGGCCACGGCCAGCGCCAGGCAGTTGATGATGTTCGGGCAGCCATTGCGTGTGTAGTAGTCGTAGGCGATGGAGGCCGGGCCGTAGATCTGGCCCTGCAGGTTGCCGGTGATCGACAGGATGTCGCCGGAGAGATCGCCCTGCGCCTTGCCGAAACCAACCCGCGCCCCCACCAGCTGGCGCACGCCGTTATTGGTCTGGAAGGCAAACTCGACGTAGGGGTCCTGGATCTGGAACGGCACCACCTTCGCGTCGGCGGTATTGGCGTTATCCACCCGGCCGAGGGCGAAGTTGTTGATCAGGATATCCGCCGGCTGGCCGGAAACGGTGGTCGAGCCGGTGCGGCTGTAGTTGCCCAGGCTCAACTGATCGATGTTGGTCAACAGACTGATGTCGGCACCGAAGTTGAGCCGGGTGTACTGGTAGTTCTGGTAGGTGGAGGCGTCGACGGTGAGCATCGCGCCCTGGCCGGAGATGGCGGACAGCTCTTCATCGTCCATCGACTGCATGCGCGCCTGGGCGGAAAAGGCCAGCAGGCCGCCACAGAGCAAGGCAAGGGCACGCATGAGCGGACCGGAGGACTGACGCATGGCACTCTCCTTTCCCGGGGCCCCGTCGTGCGGGGCACCTGTTGTTATTCGTCGGGCGTATCGGGTCAGGAAACAGGTCGAGACTCGGCGCCGTGATGCCACTATAGGAATTCACCCGCCACGGCGGGCCGACCCATAGTCGAGTAAATCGCTTCGAACGATAGACGAGCAAAGGAAAGTCCGGACCGGGTTGTTACCCATCGTCACACCCGGGTGACAGCCACAGGCTTACTGGTGGCGGAACAGGCCAATCAGATGCTCGGCAATCGCGCCCTTGATGGCGTCGAGGTTCAACCGCGAATGCGCCTGCAGCTTGGCGGTGTTCAGGCGGTGCAGGTGCAGCGAGGGCATGCGTGCCTCGTACTCGCGCAGGTCACCCTTCACCAATACCGGCAGGAAGATGTCTCCACGCATGCGGTAACGGTTGATGAGCAGCTTCAGGCCATCCTGGAAGGGCAACTCCCGCGAGGCCACCAGCCGGTGCTCGCCGGGAATCTTCAAGTACAGGCCGCTGTAGCCCATGGTCTCGCCGGGCAGGATGTGGATGCCGGTGGGCTCTACCGCGTCGCCGGGGATGTCATGGAAGGTGTCGAACCAGGCCTGCTCGTCCGGGAGGATGGTGATGCCGCCTTCCTGGTTCTCCGGAATCACGAAGCTGTAGTTGCTGTAGAGCTTCTCGACGTACGACGAGTAGATGCACAAGCGATTCTCGAAGCGCTGCAGGAAGGCGATGGCTTCGTTGCGATCAGTGATCGCATCCAGGTCCCAGTCGAGGTCGTTCTGGCGTTCCAGTTCGGCCCAACGGGCTTTGGCGAGTGCGGCGTCGTAGGTCATCGGCGTAAATCAGACTCTGATATCTAGGTCTCTGATACAGACTTTGGCAAAAAACTTGCCAGAAAATTCAGCCATTTAGGCCCGATTTTCCGTGAGATGCGTCACACGGACACTGCTCGTGCAGTCGCAAACTGACGCGTTTCGTCACCCTGTCGGCCAGGGGTAGGCCTTTGCAGTACAATCGCTCCCTTTGTTCATTCCGGGCCCAACCAAGCCGATGATCGACCCACGACGCGTACTACGCGCCCTCGCCGAACACTGGGTGCTGCTCGAACCGCTGTGCGAGCGCTTCGACGCCGGCACCCTGAGCCTGGTGGAGCTGCGCATCCAGCTCACCAGCCAGCTGCCCGACAGCACCCCGGTGGACATCACCGCCCTGCTCGACCAGTGGGTCCGCCTGGACATCCTCGTCCCGGTGGCCAAGAGCCCCAACCGCTTCGAGCTGAACGCGCAGATCCACGACTTCCTCGCCTACCTGCGCCAGGAGCACCGCCTGGGCCTGTGCCTGGAGATCGAAGCCTACCTACGCCACCTCGAGCGTCTGGCCGGCTATATTCGCGAAGCCTTCGAGGCACGCGACGGCAACGACCTGGCCCGCCAGCTGCGCCTGCTCGACATGCGCGTGCGCGACGTGCTGAAGAAGCTCGCCAACGACGAACAGGCGCTGGTTGCCGTGGCCGAACGGGCCAAGACCCAGGACCGGCAGATTCCGCTGCGCCAGCGCTATGCGGAAGTCCTGGCGACCTGGGACGAATACGTCGAACCGATGATCCAGCTGGTCTCCGCCGATGGCGCCTTCGAACAGGGCGTGCACCGCGTGGAGCAGGTGCTGCTGCGCCTGCTCAGCGAACAGGCTCGCCTCGGCCAGCTGGTGGATGACGACCAGTTGCTGCGCACCCATGCGCGCATCCTGGAAATGCAGACCACCGCCCAGCTCACCCTGCGCCGCGCCCGCGAGCTACTGCTGCCGCTGCGCGAGGAAGCCCGTCGGCACAACGCGATCACCCGCGGCGCCGCCTTGGCGCTGTCGGTCATCCGTCGCAAGGGCATTGACGCCGTGCCGCAGGCCGCCCTGCCGATGTTCACCCGGCCGCAAAGCAACTTCCTGGGCACCGCGTCCCAGGTCGAAAGCTACGTCTTCGCCCTCGCCAGCTTCCAGCCAAAGCCGGCGCACTTCCCCAAGGCCAGCGGCAATCGCAAGAGCGATGGCACGCAGCGCTCGCCGCGCACTGCCAGGGAAATGCTCGACCGCTGCCAGGCCGCGCTGCCGCTGCCGGACCTCATGCAGTGGCTGCTGGAGCAGGAGCCCGAAGGCGCCACCGACGAGCTGCTCTACTGGTTCTCGCGCCTGTCGCGCGACGCCCGCTTCCAGCGCGACCGCCTCGAGCGAGCGCAATACGACACTCTCCAGCACAGCGTCAGCCTGTGCTCCTTCGCCCTGATCGCCGGCCCGACCGCTGGCAAGGACAGCAAGAGCGAATCGCATGCAGATTAATCTCACCGAAATGACCCAGCTCGCGCCGATCTTCCGCGAGCTGTTCAAGGGCTTCCACATCAGCCGCCGCGACCCGGAGCTGTACAGCCAGCTGTCCAACCAGCAGGACGCCTACCGCGCGCTGTTCCGCAGCCTGGGCTACGAGCTGGTCTGCGATACCCGTGGCTTCTACTACTTCGTCCCCGAGCAGATCGGCGCCCAGGTGAACAAGACCGCCCAGCGCCTGGCGCTGTTCACCTTCATCCTCGTCGAGCACCTCGCCGACCAGGGCCGCGACCCGCTGGCCGTCCTCGATGGCGGCAGCATCGGCCGCGACGAGCTGCCGCCGCTGCTGGAGAAGTACCGCGACCTGTTCCTGCAGGCCGAGGTCACCACCCAGGAAGAACTGGAAGAGAAGGTCATGCGCCGCCTCACCCAGCTCGGCTTCGCCGCCGAAGACAACGGCGTCTACCGCTTCCTGCCGCCGATCCACCGCTTCCTCGATGTCTGCCTGTCGGTCCAGCAGGACCGCGACCTGGCTGCCAACCTGCACGCCAGCGAAATGCAGTTCACCGCGCCGATGCTGATGGAAGAGGACGACGAGCCGGTAGTGATCCTCGAGTCCTACGCAGAGGAACCCGCTGCCGACAGCGAAGACGCCATCGTGGTGATCGACGAACCCGCCACCGTTGCTGATTCCGCCAAGACCGAAAGCGCCGAAGAAGAGAGCGAAGAAGACGCCCTCGCCCGCGCCATCGCCGAAGAACAGGAGGCCCAGGCATGACCCAGGAACGCTACGGCATCCGCCGCTTCGCCCTGCTCAACACCGCCGGCTACAGCCTCGGCATCTTCCCGCTGGAACAGCCGCTGTCGGTGTACGGCGCGAACAACCTCGGCAAGTCGGCGTCGATCAACGCGCTGCAGTTCCCGATCCTCGCGCGCATGTCCGACATGAGCTTCGGCAAGTACAGCCTGGAAGCCTCGCGCAAGTTCTACTTCGCCACCGACACCAGCTACATCCTCGTCGAGCTGGACCTGCCCAACGGCCGCCATGTGATCGGCGTCGGCGGCCGCGGCCCGGGCGGCGGCTTCGGCCACCAGTTCTTCGCCTACCAGGGCGAGCTGGACCTGGAGCACTACCAGAAGAACGGCACCTGCCTGCGCCTGCGCGAGCTGTACGCCAACCTCGAACGCGAGGGCATCAAGTCCTACGAGCTCAAGCCTGACGAGCTGCGTCGCCTGCTGGTGGGCGGCCACACCTCGATCCCGCTGGACCTGACCCTGATCCCGTTGCGCTCCACCAGCGAACAGAGCCTGAAGACCTTCCGCTCGCTGTTCATCAACCTGCTGCACATGCGCGAGATCACCGCGGCCAAGCTCAAGCAGCTGTTCCTTGATGCCTTCGAGCACAGCCTGCGTTCGGGCAGCGTCGATTACATCGCCGCCTGCGAGGAAGCCTTCCGCGACGTGCGCCGCATGGAAGGCGACTACCAGGCCCTGGTCGCCGCCGGCCCGCTGGTCGAGGCGCTGGCCAACGGCGTGCAACAGCGCGAACTGCTGCGCGGCAAGATGCACCGCCTCTCGCCGCTGCTGGATAACCTGCTCGGCACCTGGGAAGACTATTCCGGCGCGCGCAAGGAAGAGCTGGTCATCCAGGCCGAGCACTACAAGCGCGAGCAGGACGGCCTGCAGAACGAGCAGCGCGGCAGCACCGCCGAACTGATGCGCCTGGAGCGCGAAATCAGCGAAATCCAGCGCTGGATGGGCGAACTGGCCGTGCTGAAGAACCGCTTCGCACTGGTCGACGACGTCAAGGTGCTGGAACAGCAGCTGCTCGCCGCCAAGGACGCCCACGACGAACTGGCCGGCGCCCTGGCGCACTCCCGGCAGTTCTCCAGCGAAGACCTGGAAGAGCGCATGCGCGACCTGGAGAAGCGCCTGAAGGGCGTTCGCCAGCAGCTCGAACACGCCGACAACAACAGCTACGCCCGCCTGCGCGAGGAGTTCTCCCAGCAGGACGTCGAGCGCCTGATGCGTCTGTTCAACGGCGCGCTGTTCAGCCTGCCGCTGGGTGAAAAGGGTGTGGACCTTGACGAAGCCGGCCAGTGGGTTGGCAGCGTCGAGAAGATCCTCGATGCTTTCAAGGGCGAGCGCTTCGAAGTCCCCGGCCTCTCCATCGATATCTCCAGCATCGAGCCGCCAGCCCTGCAGGCCCTGGCTGACCGCGCCGCCCTGCGCGATCAGAAGGAGCGCCTGGAGAAGGAGCTCAAGCAGCTCAAGACCCAGCAGGCCGTGGCGGCCGACCGCAACGCCAGCAAAGCGCAGGCGGACAAGCTGTACCAGGACGTGCTCGACGCGCAGAAGGCACTGGAAGACTTCCGCCGCAGCCAGACCCTCAGCGCCGAGGAGCCGGGCAAGCTGGAGCACCTCGCCCAGCTGGAAGCGACCCAGGACGAACTCAAGCGCTCCGCCGACGCCTTCACCGAGCGCGTCCAGCAGCTCTCCGCCAAACTGCAGCTGATCGGCCGCCAACTGGCCGACATGGAAGCCAAGCAGCGCACCCTCGACGACGCCCTGCGCCGCCGCCAGCTGCTGCCGGCCAACCTGCCCTTCGGCATCCCGTTCATGGACCCGGTCGACGACTCCATGGACAACCTGCTGCCGCTGCTCAACGACTACCAGGACACCTGGCAATCGTTGCAGCGCGTGGACGGCCAGATCGAAGCGCTGTACGCCCAGGTACGCCTCAAGGGCGTGGCCAAGTTCGACAGCGAAGATGATCCGGAGCGCCGCCTGCAACTGCTGATCAACGCCTACGCGCACCGCACCGACGAAGCCATGACCCTGGCCAAGGCGCGCCGCGCGGCAGTCACCGACATCGCCCGTACCCTGCGCAACATCCGCAGCGACTACGACAACCTGGAACACCAGCTGGCGTTGTTCAACCGCGAGATCAACAAGCGCCAGGTGTCGAACCTGCAGAGCTTCCGTATCGTGCTGGCGCCGAACAAGGACGCGCTCAAGCACATCGACCAGATCATCCATAGCGCTGGCCAGTACGAAGAAGGCGAGAACCTCTCGGTCTTCGACCTGACCCAGAGCGCCGAGCAGGATGCGAAGAACGAGGAAGCCAAGGACTACCTGTCACGCCTGGTGGCGGCGAACAACAATCAGCTGGGCCTGAAGGACCTGTTCGAGCTGGCGTTCGAGATCACCAAGATGGGCGGCCAGCCGATCATGCACACCGACATCGACGGTGCGGCCTCCAACGGCACCACCATGACCATCAAGGCGCTGACCAACATGTACCTGTTGCTGCACCTGATGGACCGCGAGCAGGCCGGCCGCGTACGTCTGCCCTACTACCTCGACGAAGCGGCGGACATCGACGAACGCAACCAATCGGCGTTGCTGGAGACCAGCCTGCAGCTGGGCTTCGTGCCGATCCTGGCGAGCGTGAAGCCGCAGGTCTCGGCCCAGGTGGCCATCGACCTGGAAGGCGGCAGCGGCCCCAACGGTATCTACATCGACGAGGCGGACTGGAAGTACATCCGTCGCCGGGATACCGAGAAAGCAGCGCACAACGATGTGGAAGCGAGCGCCGAGCCGGCGTGATGCTCTCGCAGCGTTAACTAAAAAGCCCCGCCATGCGGGGCTTTTTCCTTTCCGACTCTGCGTGGCCCTGCTCTTGTAGGAGCGAGCATGCTCACAAACCGCATGACACCGAAGCCCATTTCGTAGGATGGGTGGAGCTTGCGATGCCCATGCAGCCTCGAGCGGCGACGCTGATGGGTATTGCTGCGCTCCAGGCCACCCTGCAGACGTTGCTCGCGCATCCACCGAGCCCGTGGAATGAAAAAGGCCGCTAATGCGGCCCTTTTCCTGTACAGCTGAAACTCAGTTCGCTTTGCCCAGTGGGATCTTCGGCGCCCAGTCCAGCCACTTCTCGTCGTACTCGTCGAACAGCGCGAAGGTCTGCCCCGACCTGGCCGCCGACCCCATCTCGTCGTTGTTCGGGGTCGCAAAGGCAACGCCGCCGGAAAGGATGGTCTCCATCGATTCCGTCCGCACCTTCACCCCTTTGAACAGGCCGGCGTCCACACCCACACCACTGGTGTTCCAGAAGCGGCTGCCCGTGCGCACCAACCCTGCATAACGCGGCTCGATGAGGATATGGATCAACACACGGTCGGCCGTCTCACCCAGTTCGAAGGACGTCACCTTGCCGACCTGCACTTCACGGTAGGTCACCGGTACACCCGCCTTGAGCGAACCGCGGCGGGAGGCACTCAGGGTCAGGCGCAGGCCGTCGGCGTCCAGCAGTCGGTTGGGCTCGCTGCCCAGCAGGCTGAAGCTGGTCTGTGCCTGGCCAGTCTTGGGCGCCGGCAATACTTCGATGTACTGGCCGCTAACGATGGTGCTCAGGTTGGACACTCCGGAGAGCCCTACCTGCGGGCCTACCACCCAGAAGCGCGTGCCCTGGCGTGCGATGCGATCTGCGCCACGGGTAAGACGAGCCTTCAGTTGTACGGTCTGCAGGTCCTTGCTCAGCTCGACCTGCTCGACGCGGCCCACTTCTAGGCCCTTGTAGCGCAGGGCCGTGCCCTCCTTCAGCCCATCCGCGGTGTCGGCGCGCAACTCGATCATCTGGCCCTTGAGGTGCGCATCGTCCTCACTGTCGAACAGCGCGAAGCGGCGCACCTTGGTGATCGGGGCAGCCTTGGGGTCAGGCGTATCGAAGGCGATACCGCCGGCGATCAGCGTCTGCAGCGATTCGCTCTTCAGCTTGATGCCGTCCAGGCCGCCGCTGATAGTGACGCCGCTGATATTCCAGAAGCGCGACGAGGTGTTCACCAGCTTGGCGTACTCCGGCTCGATGTGAACACCGATGACCAGACGCGACGGATCACGACGAGAAAGCTGGTAGCTCTGCACGCTGCCGACCTTCATCTGGCGATAGAGGATCGGCGTGCCGACTTCCAGCGAACCCAGCTGATCCGTGGTCAGCACCAGGTGCAGGCCTGGCGCGTCGAGGTTCAAGGGTGGCGCTTTCGGACGAATGACGAAGTCCCGGGTTGGCTCGCCCCCACTGGCAAAGCGCACGCTCAGATAGTTGCCCTTTACCAGCGCTTCGAGCCCGGTGATGCCCGCCAGCGAGATGCTCGGCTTGACCATCCAGAACTCGGTCTTGCTGTTGAGGAAATCCTCGGTGCGCGGGTCCATGGATAGCGTGGCGGTGGCGCCATTGAAGTCCTTGTCCATGTCGATGCTCTTCACCGTGCCGACCTGCACACCGTTGTACATCACCGGAGTGCTGCCGGGGGTCAGGCCGCTGACGTCACTGACCTTCACCTTGACGCTGAGGCCAGCCTGGGCGGCGTCGAAGTCTTCATAGAGACGGAAGGGCTTGGTCGGGTCGGTTGGCGGGCTATCCGGGTAGTTCTCCGGCGTGGCGAAGGCGATACCACCAGCAGCAATACTGGCCAATGATTCGGTACGCAGCTTCAGGCCACTGAGACTGCCGGACAGGGTGATGCCACTGGCGTTCCAGAAGCGTGTGTGCTTGCGCACCAGATTGGCGTAGGCCGGCTCGATGTGGACCTTCACTTCGATGGTCTTCTGGTCTTCCGCCAGACGATAGCTCTTCACCTGGCCAACCTGGATCTGCCGGTAATAGATCGGGCTGCCCTGCTCGAGCGAACCCAGGCGCTCGGCTTTCAATGTCAGGTGCAGCCCCGGCAGCGAGTCCGACAGTGGCGGCGGCTCCTTCAGTGCGACAAAGTTCTTTTCCTGCTCGCCCTTCACCGGATCGATGGCGATGTAGTTGCCTGAAACCAGGGTCTCCAGGCCGGTAACACCAGCGATCGAAACACGCGGTTTGACCAGCCAGAAGCGCGTGCCCTTGCTCAGGTACTCGGCGGCCTCCTTGCGCATCTCCACGCTCGCCGTTACGCCCAGGGTGGGCTTGTTCACGTGCAGGTCGACCACCTTGCCAACGCCGATCCCCTTGAAGATCACTTCGGTCTTGTTGGCCTGGATACCCTCGCCGCTCTCGAACTGGATGTTGATCACGATCCCCGCCTGGTCATAGGCGCGCCAGGCCAGCCAGGCACCAATGGCCAACGCGATCAGCGGCAGGATCCAGATAGCCGACCAGTTGGTGGTCTTGCGCATCTTGGGTTTGGGGAGATCACTCATCGTCGTTTTCCGCGTCCGTGTTATCCCAGATCAGCCGGGGATCGAAAGTAACAGCTGCCAGCATGGTGAGGACTACCACGCAGGCAAAAGCAGCCGCACCAAGGTTCGCCTCGATACTGGCCAGGTTGCCAAAGTTCACCAGCGTCACCAGGATCGCGATGACGAAGATGTCGAGCATCGACCAACGACCGATCCACTCGATGAAGCGGTACATGATGATGCGCTGCTTGGCCGACATCGGCTGGTGCCGTTGCACCGAATAGAGCAGCAGGGCAATGCCCACGAGCTTGAAGGTGGGCACCAGAATGCTGGCGATGAACACCACTGCCGCGACCGGCAGCATGTCCGCATTGATCAACTCGACCACGCCTTCCATGATGGTGGCAGGCATGCCGTTGCCCAGGAAGTTCACCGTCATGATCGGCAGCAGGTTCGCCGGGATGTAGAGCACGGCGGCGGTAATCAGCAATGCCCAGGTACGGGTGATGCTGTTCGGACGGCGGTCGTGCACCACCGCGCCACAACGACTGCAATGGGTCTCGTCCTCTTCGTCCCGGCGATTGAGCTGATGGCATTCGCCACAGACCAGGATATCGGCATCAATGGCCCGCATCGTCGAACTCCCCGGCCAATTCGCCCCAGACCTGATGGTGGGACATCGTCACCTCCAGCCACACCTGCGTAAACAGCAGGGCCACAAAGCAGGCCAGACCGATGCTGACATGCAGCTCCGCCATATCGATCAGTTTGACGATAGCGACGATGATGCCCATCAGGTACACCTCCAGCATCCCCCACTCGCGCAAGTGCTGGTAACCGCGCAGTAACAGCATGCCGTGCTCGCGCAGCACCTTAAAGCGAATGGTCACCAGCACGAACAGCTGGCAGAGCAGCTTGGCCAGCGGGATCACCATGCTGCACAGGAACACCAGGATGGCGACGCCGGCCATGTTCGAGTGGTACAAGCCAATAACACCGCTCCAGACGGTATCCATACTCGTCTGGCCCAGGATGGTGATGTGCATGATCGGCAGGAAATTCGCCGGTATGTACAGAAACAGCGCCGTCAGCACCAGCGCCAGGGCGCGGCGAACCATATGGGGACGATGGATTTCCAGCTCATATCCGCAACGCGGACAGACGGATCGATGCCCCAGGGGAACGGGCTCGCGGCGCATCAGCAGGTCGCACTCATGGCAAGCCATCAGCTCATCCAGAGGCAGATCCTGCAAGGTTTGTCCTTCAATATCGGCCATATAGGCACTCAGGGAAAATTTGACGCTATTGTAGACGACGCGACCGCCTCTCCGGTGCCGGAAACTTGCCTCAAATATCGTCGAGAAACCTGCCCGCAATACCGCTTGGCCAGACCTGCAGCGGCGTCCTTTTTTGCGCCATAAAAGCAAAACCCCCGGCCAGCGAAGCTGACCAGGGGTTTTGGGATAGGAGCTTGACGATGACCTACTCTCACATGGAGAAACTCCACACTACCATCGGCGATGCGTCGTTTCACTACTGAGTTCGGGATGGGATCAGGTGGTTCCAACGCTCTATGGTCGTCAAGCAATTCTTTATGGATGCTCGTGGCAGATGCACACGCTCATCCAGATTCGGGTATGTGACAGGTATTTGCGGTTCACACGAACTTTCGGTTCGTTACGTCTTCACCGTACAACACACAAATTGTTTGGGTGTTATATGGTCAAGCCTCACGGGCAATTAGTATCGGTTAGCTCAACGCCTCACAGCGCTTACACACCCGACCTATCAACGTCGTAGTCTTCGACGGCCCTTTAGGGGAATCAAGTTCCCAGTGAGATCTCATCTTGAGGCTAGTTTCCCGCTTAGATGCTTTCAGCGGTTATCTATTCCGAACATAGCTACCCGGCAATGCCACTGGCGTGACAACCGGAACACCAGAGGTTCGTCCACTCCGGTCCTCTCGTACTAGGAGCAGCCCCTCTCAAATCTCAAACGTCCACGGCAGATAGGGACCGAACTGTCTCACGACGTTCTAAACCCAGCTCGCGTACCACTTTAAATGGCGAACAGCCATACCCTTGGGACCGGCTTCAGCCCCAGGATGTGATGAGCCGACATCGAGGTGCCAAACACCGCCGTCGATATGAACTCTTGGGCGGTATCAGCCTGTTATCCCCGGAGTACCTTTTATCCGTTGAGCGATGGCCCTTCCATACAGAACCACCGGATCACTAAGACCTACTTTCGTACCTGCTCGACGTGTCTGTCTCGCAGTCAAGCGCGCTTTTGCCTTTATACTCTACGACCGATTTCCGACCGGTCTGAGCGCACCTTCGTACTCCTCCGTTACTCTTTAGGAGGAGACCGCCCCAGTCAAACTGCCCACCATACACTGTCCTCGATCCGGATAACGGACCAGAGTTAGAACCTCAAGCATGCCAGGGTGGTATTTCAAGGATGGCTCCACGCAGACTGGCGTCCACGCTTCAAAGCCTCCCACCTATCCTACACAAGCAGGCTCAAAGTCCAGTGCAAAGCTACAGTAAAGGTTCACGGGGTCTTTCCGTCTAGCCGCGGATACACTGCATCTTCACAGCGATTTCAATTTCACTGAGTCTCGGGTGGAGACAGCGCCGCCATCGTTACGCCATTCGTGCAGGTCGGAACTTACCCGACAAGGAATTTCGCTACCTTAGGACCGTTATAGTTACGGCCGCCGTTTACCGGGGCTTCGATCAAGAGCTTCGCTTTCGCTAACCCCATCAATTAACCTTCCGGCACCGGGCAGGCGTCACACCCTATACGTCCACTTTCGTGTTTGCAGAGTGCTGTGTTTTTAATAAACAGTCGCAGCGGCCTGGTATCTTCGACCGGCATGGGCTTACGTAGTAAATACTTCACCCTCGCCGGCGCACCTTCTCCCGAAGTTACGGTGCCATTTTGCCTAGTTCCTTCACCCGAGTTCTCTCAAGCGCCTTGGTATTCTCTACCCAACCACCTGTGTCGGTTTGGGGTACGGTTCCTAGTTACCTGAAGCTTAGAAGCTTTTCCTGGAAGCATGGCATCAACCACTTCATCATCTAAAAGATGACTCGTCATCAGCTCTCGGCATTAAGACCCCGGATTTACCTAAGATCTCTGCCTACCACCTTAAACTTGGACAACCAACGCCAAGCTGGCCTAGCCTTCTCCGTCCCTCCATCGCAGTAACTAGAAGTACAGGAATATTAACCTGTTTCCCATCGACTACGCTCTTCAGCCTCGCCTTAGGGACCGACTAACCCTGCGTCGATTAACGTTGCGCAGGAACCCTTGGTCTTTCGGCGTGGGAGTTTTTCACTCCCATTGTCGTTACTCATGTCAGCATTCGCACTTCTGATACCTCCAGCAAGCTTCTCAACTCACCTTCACAGGCTTACAGAACGCTCCTCTACCGCGCATCTTGCGATGCACCCGTAGCTTCGGTGTATGGTTTGAGCCCCGTTACATCTTCCGCGCAGGCCGACTCGACTAGTGAGCTATTACGCTTTCTTTAAAGGGTGGCTGCTTCTAAGCCAACCTCCTAGCTGTCTAAGCCTTCCCACATCGTTTACCACTTAACCATAACTTTGGGACCTTAGCTGACGGTCTGGGTTGTTTCCCTTTTCACGACGGACGTTAGCACCCGCCGTGTGTCTCCCACGCTGACACTTCCAGGTATTCGGAGTTTGCATCGGTTTGGTAAGTCGGGATGACCCCCTAGCCGAAACAGTGCTCTACCCCCTGGAGTGATACGTGAGGCGCTACCTAAATAGCTTTCGAGGAGAACCAGCTATCTCCGAGCTTGATTAGCCTTTCACTCCGATCCACAAGTCATCCCCTACCTTTTCAACGGGAGTGGGTTCGGTCCTCCAGTCAGTGTTACCTAACCTTCAACCTGCTCATGGATAGATCGCCCGGTTTCGGGTCTATACCCAGCGACTAAAACGCCCTATTAAGACTCGCTTTCGCTACGCCTTCCCTATACGGTTAAGCTCGCCACTGAATATAAGTCGCTGACCCATTATACAAAAGGTACGCAGTCACCTAACAAAGTAGGCTCCCACTGCTTGTACGCATACGGTTTCAGGTTCTATTTCACTCCCCTCTCCGGGGTTCTTTTCGCCTTTCCCTCACGGTACTGGTTCACTATCGGTCAGTCAGTAGTATTTAGCCTTGGAGGATGGTCCCCCCATATTCAGACAAAGTTTCTCGTGCTCCGTCCTACTCGATTTCACTTCAAAGAACCTTTCACATACGGGGCTATCACCCACTATGGCCGCACTTTCCAGAGCGTTCTGTTAGATTCAAAGAAGCTTAAGGGCTAATCCCCGTTCGCTCGCCACTACTAAGGGAATCTCGGTTGATTTCTTTTCCTCAGGGTACTTAGATGTTTCAGTTCCCCTGGTTCGCCTCTTACACCTATGTATTCAGTGCAAGATACCCAGGTTATCCCGGGTGGGTTTCCCCATTCAGAGATCTCCGGATCAAAGTCTGTTTGCCGACTCCCCGAAGCTTATCGCAGGCTACCACGTCTTTCATCGCCTCTGACTGCCAAGGCATCCACCGTATGCGCTTCTTCACTTGACCATATAACCCCAAGCAATCTGGTTATTGTCTCGAACGTGAAGACGACATTCGCCGAAAATTCGCGCTTGAACTCGCAAATTTTACCTTGACTTGAATAATCACCAGTGAAAGAGATTATTCAGTCTACTTCTATCACATACCCAAATTTTTAAAGAACAGTTCTGGCACAAAGACCAGACATCAATGTTCGTTCAACCTGAACATTCATGTCTGAGCTTTCGACGATTAATGGTGGAGCCAAGGAGGATCGAACTCCTGACCTCCTGCGTGCAAAGCAGGCGCTCTCCCAGCTGAGCTATGGCCCCATTCGGATCAGCAGCACACCACAACAATTGGTGGGTCTGGGCAGATTCGAACTGCCGACCTCACCCTTATCAGGGGTGCGCTCTAACCAACTGAGCTACAGACCCAATCGTCTAACCAGTGAATCAAGCAATTCGTGTGGGAGCTTATGAAGAAGCTGAGATCTTCGATTAAGGAGGTGATCCAGCCGCAGGTTCCCCTACGGCTACCTTGTTACGACTTCACCCCAGTCATGAATCACTCCGTGGTAACCGTCCCCCTTGCGGTTAGACTAGCTACTTCTGGAGCAACCCACTCCCATGGTGTGACGGGCGGTGTGTACAAGGCCCGGGAACGTATTCACCGTGACATTCTGATTCACGATTACTAGCGATTCCGACTTCACGCAGTCGAGTTGCAGACTGCGATCCGGACTACGATCGGTTTTATGGGATTAGCTCCACCTCGCGGCTTGGCAACCCTCTGTACCGACCATTGTAGCACGTGTGTAGCCCTGGCCGTAAGGGCCATGATGACTTGACGTCATCCCCACCTTCCTCCGGTTTGTCACCGGCAGTCTCCTTAGAGTGCCCACCATAACGTGCTGGTAACTAAGGACAAGGGTTGCGCTCGTTACGGGACTTAACCCAACATCTCACGACACGAGCTGACGACAGCCATGCAGCACCTGTGTTCCGATTCCCGAAGGCACCCTCGCATCTCTGCAAGGTTCCGGACATGTCAAGGCCAGGTAAGGTTCTTCGCGTTGCTTCGAATTAAACCACATGCTCCACCGCTTGTGCGGGCCCCCGTCAATTCATTTGAGTTTTAACCTTGCGGCCGTACTCCCCAGGCGGTCGACTTATCGCGTTAGCTGCGCCACTAAGATCTCAAGGATCCCAACGGCTAGTCGACATCGTTTACGGCGTGGACTACCAGGGTATCTAATCCTGTTTGCTCCCCACGCTTTCGCACCTCAGTGTCAGTATCAGTCCAGGTGGTCGCCTTCGCCACTGGTGTTCCTTCCTATATCTACGCATTTCACCGCTACACAGGAAATTCCACCACCCTCTACCGTACTCTAGTCAGGCAGTTATGGATGCAGTTCCCAGGTTGAGCCCGGGGATTTCACATCCATCTTACCAAACCACCTACGCGCGCTTTACGCCCAGTAATTCCGATTAACGCTTGCACCCTTCGTATTACCGCGGCTGCTGGCACGAAGTTAGCCGGTGCTTATTCTGTTGGTAACGTCAAAACAGCAAGGTATTAACTTACTGCCCTTCCTCCCAACTTAAAGTGCTTTACAATCCGAAGACCTTCTTCACACACGCGGCATGGCTGGATCAGGCTTTCGCCCATTGTCCAATATTCCCCACTGCTGCCTCCCGTAGGAGTCTGGACCGTGTCTCAGTTCCAGTGTGACTGATCATCCTCTCAGACCAGTTACGGATCGTCGCCTTGGTAGGCCTTTACCCCACCAACTAGCTAATCCGACCTAGGCTCATCTGATAGCGCAAGGCCCGAAGGTCCCCTGCTTTCTCCCGTAGGACGTATGCGGTATTAGCGTTCCTTTCGAAACGTTGTCCCCCACTACCAGGCAGATTCCTAGGCATTACTCACCCGTCCGCCGCTGAATCCGGGAGCAAGCTCCCATCATCCGCTCGACTTGCATGTGTTAGGCCTGCCGCCAGCGTTCAATCTGAGCCATGATCAAACTCTTCAGTTCAATACTGCTTGGGTTTTGAGAAAACCCTAAACTTGGCTCAGCAATCGCATGCTCTATTTAAAGAGCTAAAACTCTCGAATTCACGAGTGTTACTTGCGTTGCTGATAATCAGTCGATCATCAGTCTTACATCACAAGCACCCACACGAATTGCTTGATTCAACTTGTTAAAGAGCAGTTGGTTAAGGCTTTCGTCTCAACCGAGGCGCGAATTCTACGCTAACCTCATCTTTCGTCAAGCTTTATTTTTCGAAAATTTCTTTTCTACTCAATCGCTTGGTTTCGGAGAGTCGCAACCCTCGTCAGCGGCAAGCACAAATCATGTGCTTACACTAATAGGCAAAGCCCCGGACAGCGAAGCTGACCGGGGCTTTGGGATAGGAGCTTGACGATGACCTACTCTCACATGGAGAAACTCCACACTACCATCGGCGATGCGTCGTTTCACTACTGAGTTCGGGATGGGATCAGGTGGTTCCAACGCTCTATGGTCGTCAAGCAATTCTTTATGGATGCTCGTGGCAGATGCACACGCTCATCCAGATTCGGGTATGTGACAGGTATTTGCGGTTCACACGAACTTTCGGTTCGTTACGTCTTCACCGTACAACACACAAATTGTTTGGGTGTTATATGGTCAAGCCTCACGGGCAATTAGTATCGGTTAGCTCAACGCCTCACAGCGCTTACACACCCGACCTATCAACGTCGTAGTCTTCGACGGCCCTTTAGGGGAATCAAGTTCCCAGTGAGATCTCATCTTGAGGCTAGTTTCCCGCTTAGATGCTTTCAGCGGTTATCTATTCCGAACATAGCTACCCGGCAATGCCACTGGCGTGACAACCGGAACACCAGAGGTTCGTCCACTCCGGTCCTCTCGTACTAGGAGCAGCCCCTCTCAAATCTCAAACGTCCACGGCAGATAGGGACCGAACTGTCTCACGACGTTCTAAACCCAGCTCGCGTACCACTTTAAATGGCGAACAGCCATACCCTTGGGACCGGCTTCAGCCCCAGGATGTGATGAGCCGACATCGAGGTGCCAAACACCGCCGTCGATATGAACTCTTGGGCGGTATCAGCCTGTTATCCCCGGAGTACCTTTTATCCGTTGAGCGATGGCCCTTCCATACAGAACCACCGGATCACTAAGACCTACTTTCGTACCTGCTCGACGTGTCTGTCTCGCAGTCAAGCGCGCTTTTGCCTTTATACTCTACGACCGATTTCCGACCGGTCTGAGCGCACCTTCGTACTCCTCCGTTACTCTTTAGGAGGAGACCGCCCCAGTCAAACTGCCCACCATACACTGTCCTCGATCCGGATAACGGACCAGAGTTAGAACCTCAAGCATGCCAGGGTGGTATTTCAAGGATGGCTCCACGCAGACTGGCGTCCACGCTTCAAAGCCTCCCACCTATCCTACACAAGCAGGCTCAAAGTCCAGTGCAAAGCTACAGTAAAGGTTCACGGGGTCTTTCCGTCTAGCCGCGGATACACTGCATCTTCACAGCGATTTCAATTTCACTGAGTCTCGGGTGGAGACAGCGCCGCCATCGTTACGCCATTCGTGCAGGTCGGAACTTACCCGACAAGGAATTTCGCTACCTTAGGACCGTTATAGTTACGGCCGCCGTTTACCGGGGCTTCGATCAAGAGCTTCGCTTTCGCTAACCCCATCAATTAACCTTCCGGCACCGGGCAGGCGTCACACCCTATACGTCCACTTTCGTGTTTGCAGAGTGCTGTGTTTTTAATAAACAGTCGCAGCGGCCTGGTATCTTCGACCGGCATGGGCTTACGTAGTAAATACTTCACCCTCGCCGGCGCACCTTCTCCCGAAGTTACGGTGCCATTTTGCCTAGTTCCTTCACCCGAGTTCTCTCAAGCGCCTTGGTATTCTCTACCCAACCACCTGTGTCGGTTTGGGGTACGGTTCCTAGTTACCTGAAGCTTAGAAGCTTTTCCTGGAAGCATGGCATCAACCACTTCATCATCTAAAAGATGACTCGTCATCAGCTCTCGGCATTAAGACCCCGGATTTACCTAAGATCTCTGCCTACCACCTTAAACTTGGACAACCAACGCCAAGCTGGCCTAGCCTTCTCCGTCCCTCCATCGCAGTAACTAGAAGTACAGGAATATTAACCTGTTTCCCATCGACTACGCTCTTCAGCCTCGCCTTAGGGACCGACTAACCCTGCGTCGATTAACGTTGCGCAGGAACCCTTGGTCTTTCGGCGTGGGAGTTTTTCACTCCCATTGTCGTTACTCATGTCAGCATTCGCACTTCTGATACCTCCAGCAAGCTTCTCAACTCACCTTCACAGGCTTACAGAACGCTCCTCTACCGCGCATCTTGCGATGCACCCGTAGCTTCGGTGTATGGTTTGAGCCCCGTTACATCTTCCGCGCAGGCCGACTCGACTAGTGAGCTATTACGCTTTCTTTAAAGGGTGGCTGCTTCTAAGCCAACCTCCTAGCTGTCTAAGCCTTCCCACATCGTTTACCACTTAACCATAACTTTGGGACCTTAGCTGACGGTCTGGGTTGTTTCCCTTTTCACGACGGACGTTAGCACCCGCCGTGTGTCTCCCACGCTGACACTTCCAGGTATTCGGAGTTTGCATCGGTTTGGTAAGTCGGGATGACCCCCTAGCCGAAACAGTGCTCTACCCCCTGGAGTGATACGTGAGGCGCTACCTAAATAGCTTTCGAGGAGAACCAGCTATCTCCGAGCTTGATTAGCCTTTCACTCCGATCCACAAGTCATCCCCTACCTTTTCAACGGGAGTGGGTTCGGTCCTCCAGTCAGTGTTACCTAACCTTCAACCTGCTCATGGATAGATCGCCCGGTTTCGGGTCTATACCCAGCGACTAAAACGCCCTATTAAGACTCGCTTTCGCTACGCCTTCCCTATACGGTTAAGCTCGCCACTGAATATAAGTCGCTGACCCATTATACAAAAGGTACGCAGTCACCTAACAAAGTAGGCTCCCACTGCTTGTACGCATACGGTTTCAGGTTCTATTTCACTCCCCTCTCCGGGGTTCTTTTCGCCTTTCCCTCACGGTACTGGTTCACTATCGGTCAGTCAGTAGTATTTAGCCTTGGAGGATGGTCCCCCCATATTCAGACAAAGTTTCTCGTGCTCCGTCCTACTCGATTTCACTTCAAAGAACCTTTCACATACGGGGCTATCACCCACTATGGCCGCACTTTCCAGAGCGTTCTGTTAGATTCAAAGAAGCTTAAGGGCTAATCCCCGTTCGCTCGCCACTACTAAGGGAATCTCGGTTGATTTCTTTTCCTCAGGGTACTTAGATGTTTCAGTTCCCCTGGTTCGCCTCTTACACCTATGTATTCAGTGCAAGATACCCAGGTTATCCCGGGTGGGTTTCCCCATTCAGAGATCTCCGGATCAAAGTCTGTTTGCCGACTCCCCGAAGCTTATCGCAGGCTACCACGTCTTTCATCGCCTCTGACTGCCAAGGCATCCACCGTATGCGCTTCTTCACTTGACCATATAACCCCAAGCAATCTGGTTATTGTCTCGAACGTGAAGACGACATTCGCCGAAAATTCGCGCTTGAACTCGCAAATTTTACCTTGACTTGAATAATCACCAGTGAAAGAGATTATTCAGTCTACTTCTATCACATACCCAAATTTTTAAAGAACAGTTCTGGCACAAAGACCAGACATCAATGTTCGTTCAACCTGAACATTCATGTCTGAGCTTTCGACGATTAATGGTGGAGCCAAGGAGGATCGAACTCCTGACCTCCTGCGTGCAAAGCAGGCGCTCTCCCAGCTGAGCTATGGCCCCATTCGGATCAGCAGCACACCACAACAATTGGTGGGTCTGGGCAGATTCGAACTGCCGACCTCACCCTTATCAGGGGTGCGCTCTAACCAACTGAGCTACAGACCCAATCGTCTAACCAGTGAATCAAGCAATTCGTGTGGGAGCTTATGAAGAAGCTGAGATCTTCGATTAAGGAGGTGATCCAGCCGCAGGTTCCCCTACGGCTACCTTGTTACGACTTCACCCCAGTCATGAATCACTCCGTGGTAACCGTCCCCCTTGCGGTTAGACTAGCTACTTCTGGAGCAACCCACTCCCATGGTGTGACGGGCGGTGTGTACAAGGCCCGGGAACGTATTCACCGTGACATTCTGATTCACGATTACTAGCGATTCCGACTTCACGCAGTCGAGTTGCAGACTGCGATCCGGACTACGATCGGTTTTATGGGATTAGCTCCACCTCGCGGCTTGGCAACCCTCTGTACCGACCATTGTAGCACGTGTGTAGCCCTGGCCGTAAGGGCCATGATGACTTG